>CAWGHE010000001.1:0-356301 GCA_963822335.1 uncultured Actinomycetota bacterium
ACACCAAGCAGCCTGAGCGCGTTCGGACGCTTGCCGGGGCGCTGGTCGCCTCAAGAGACGGCCCGGCCGCGCCAGCGGCCGGGCCGAGTTATCCACACCCCCGGGTCAGGCGTCCTCGCCCGCGTGCACCGCCAACAGATCCGCCGCGCTACGCCACGCATTCAACAGCGACGTGTACCCGGCGGGGTCGGCGAGCTCCCACGTCACCGGCCCGACCTGGGTCCGCAGCAACGTCGGCAACGCCTGCCCCGGCTGGGCGGGCAGCAACGTCGAGGTCACCGACGGCATCCCGGCCAGTCCGACGCCTGCTCCCGGCGCAGGCAGTCTTCACGGGCTGAGGCATGGCTGGACTATTCGCCCCGGTCGCTGCGGCATCCCTCGCGACCCAGATCGGATACGACGGCGTCTACCAGTCCTTCCTGGTCGTCGCCGCGCTCGCGTGGGTCTGCGTGGCGAGCTACGCACGGCTGGCCCGCCGCCGGCTCACCCCGGCCGAGTACCAACCGGAGCAGGACTGACGAGTCCCCGGAGACGCGACCCACCCGCTGCATCTCGAGGCCGGCTCCCTTCGCCGACTGGGATGCGTCCTTTCCGCAGTACCGTCGTCAGGACGGGCGAGACGCCCGTGGTGGGCGCCCGGCAAGGGAGCGGGACATGGACACGGACGCCACCAACGTCGCTCGATCGCCCGAGACGACGATGCCGGACGAACAGGTGTGGCGCGAGGTGATCGCGCAGCTTCGGGCGTTCGTCCGCCGCCGGATCGCGGACCCGGATCGGGCGGACGACCTGGTCGGAGAGATCCTGCTGCGCATCCAGAAGAACCTGCACTCGGTCGACGACCGGGAGCGCCTGGCGAACTGGGTCTTCCGGGTCGCCCGCAACGCGGTCATCGACGAGTACCGCCGCGCCGCTCGGGACCGCGAACGGCTGATGGCGACGCCGACCGAATCGCCCACCGAGGATCCGATGCCCGGGCGACGAGACCCGGCCGGTGCGGTGCAGGGAGCTCGCGCAGTGCCTGCGCCCGCTGCTCGGCGGGTTGCCGCCCGACCAGCGCCGGGCCGTGGAGCTGATCGATCTCGACGGGTGGCCGCAGTCCCGCGCGGCGCGCAGCGAGGGCGTCTCGCTGTCGGGGATGAAGTCCCGCGTCCAGCGCGGGCGACGCCGGCTGGCGAGCCTGCTCGGGCAGTGTTGTGCGCTGACCCTCGACGCCCGCGGCGTTCCGATGGACTACACCGGCCCGCGACGCTGCGACTGCGCCGGCGACGGGTGACCGGCCGAGCCGGCCACCGCCCCGAGCTGTTGATCAGCCGCAGCAGGTGCTCTCGGTGGTGTCCTGGGCTGCGCAGTTCGCCTCGCACACCGACGTGGTCTGGCCGTGCGGGTTCGCCGGGTTGTCCTCGGTGACGCTGTAGTACTCCCACCACCCGTGGGGCACGTCCGGGGCGGCGACGAACACCTTGTCCTGCACCGCGTGGCAGCACAGGTCCTGCTCGGCGACCGTCGTGGTCAGGCCGGCGGCCTGGAACCGGGCCAGCGCGGCGGCCACCCCGTCCGGGGTGGGTGCCTCGACGCCGAGGTGGTTGAGCCGCTCGGCCGCGCCCGGGTTCTCGATCAGCACGAGCTTGAGCGGGGGGTCGGTGACAGCGAAATTGGCGTAGCCGTAGCGCACCTTGTGCGGCGCCACGCCGAACAGCCTGGTGTAGAAGGTGGTCGCCTCCGCGATGTCGTCGACGTTGAGCGCGAGCTGGATCCGAGTACTGGTCATGATCGGTGACCTCTCGGTTCGGGCTTCGAGTTGCTGCGCTGGTACTGACGGACCGCGGGTCGAGAAGACGCAGCAGGACGGCACGCGCGACCCCGCCGCGGGGCGGCCGTCAAAGGCATCACCGTGGGCGGGACCCCGCTCGGCGAGGCCGTGGACGGGCGGGCCCGACTGCTCAACGGTGCCGCGGCGATGCGCGCCCGCCGGCTGCTGCGGCCGACCGGGCCCCTGTTCTGGAGCTGGCTGCTCTACCGGCTACGCGGACACACCATGAACCTCTACGAAGTCAGCCCCGTGGAATGAACGTCGGTGACCACCGGACACGCACGAGCGGTCCGAAGCATGCGCTTGCCGCCGCGCAGGACACCGCCGCCTGCAACATTCGGCCGGAACCGCGTGCGTCCTTCTCCGCACCGCGCCGTCATACAAGTCAAGGCCGCCGACCCGCTTCGCCCATCGACCACCACAAGAACACGGCAGGACACCTCCGCAACGGTGGCTGGAATGAGGAGCTGCCCGCCCGCCACACGGCCGAAGCACCGACGCTGCGGCCCTAACCCGAGGAGGAACCAGCATGATCACTACAGAGCAGCAGACCGGGACCGCCGCGGACGTGCTCGAGGCGACCCATCAGCTGGCGCCGACGATCGCCGCCCGAGCCGGCGAGATCGAGGCAGCCCGCCGCCTGCCGCGCGACCTGCTCGACGAACTGCTCACAGCCGGTTGTTTCCGGGTGCTGCGTCCCCGTACCCACGGCGGGCTGGGCGCCGACCTCCCGGACGCGATGCGGATCATCGAGTCCCTCGCCCGCGCCGACGCGTCGGTGGCCTGGACGGTGATGATCGGCGCCGCCACGTGGATCGACGCGGCCGGCCTGCCCCGGGCCACCTTCGATGCCCTGTTCTCCGCACCCGAGGTCATCACGGCCGGCGTGTTCAACCCGACCGGGTCGATCGCCCTCGCGCCCGGTGGCTACCACGTCACCGGACGCTGGAGCTTCGCCAGCGGATGCGAGCACGCCGACTGGCTGTTCGGCAACAGCATCGAGAGCGTCGTCGACGGCGTCCCGCAGATGCGGATGGCGGTCCTCGCCCCCGAGCAGGTCGTGATCGAGGACACCTGGACGGTATCCGGCCTGCGCGGCACGGGCAGCCACCACTTCCGAGCCGACAGCATCCTCGTCCCTCCCGACCGGACCTGGCGGCCCTTCGTCGACCCACCCTGTGTCGACGAGCCAATCGTGCACATCCCACCGCTGGCGCTGATCTCCCTGATCACCGCCAGCGTGCCGCTCGGACTGGCCCAGGGCGCGTTGGACGACATCCACTCCCTCGCCGCCGGCAAGGTGCCGCTGCTGGCCGGAGCGCCGCTGGCCGCCAACCCACACTTCCAGTACGAGCTCGCCACCGCCGACACCGAACTGCGCGCCGCACGCGCCCTGCTCTACGAATCCGCCGAGTCGACATGGGCCACCGCCACATCCGGGGGCGAGTTCACTCTGGAACAGCGCGCCCGGATCCGCGCCACCGCAGTGTGGGTCACCACCCGGTCGGCCGCGGTCGTGGACACCGCATACCGGGCCGGCGGCGGCAGCTCGATCTACGCCGACAACCCGCTGCAACGGCGGCTGCGCGACGTACACGCCGTGACCCAGCATTTCGCGGTCAAACCGGACACGCTGACCACCGCCGGCGCCATCCTCGCTGGCCAGGACCTCACCTTGCCCGTGTTCTGACCACGGGGACAGACCCGCCGAAGACTGACCACCGAGGTCGCAGCCGGTGCGGCCTTGAGCGCACTCCTCGGAGCCTCGTTACCTTGCTCGTCAGCGGCCGGGGGTGATGAGCTCGATCCCTTGCTCGGTGAGTGGGCTCAGGTCGAGGGTCCAGGTTCGGCGGCTGCGTGCACGCCACAGCTCGACTGCGAAGGAGATGTGGCGCTTGGCGTTGGGCAGGTCGAGCTCGTTCACCGACATCAGGTGATGGAGGGCCTCGTCAGCGGTTCCTTGCGCCTCGGCGAGCCCGTAGTGGGTGACTCGGTGGCAGTCGGTGCAGAGGCAGACGAGCCGGCGCAGCGCCTGCACGCTGGTGCGGCTGTGATACTTCCAGCGTTCGTGTGCTTCGAGCCATCGGCGCTCGTCGCGGTTCTCGGTTGCTCCGCACGCCTCACAGGCGTAACCGGCGCGGCGGGTGACCATCCGGCGTAGGCGTTCCCAGTCTCGTGGCGCGACGCAGCTGCGGACGTTGGTGAACCAGCACGTCGTGGGTATGAGATCGACGAACAGGCCGGTGCCGAAGGTCCGGTCCTCCCCCGGGAGCAGGTCGGGGAGCTCGGGCAGCGCGGCCCACTGCTGCAGCTCCGGGGTGGTAGGGCGCGGGTCGTACCAGCGGCGGGCCTGCGGGTCCCATCGGGCGCCCTGGGCCTTGGCGGCGTCTTTCTCGGCGTACGGGACGTCCAGCCAGGTCCGCCCTGCTCGCGCCGTGCGGGTGTCGGTCTGGGACGACTGGCTCATAGTCGTCCTCCCCTCGTCGCCTCAGCTGTCGAGGATCGCACCGACCCCTGACAGTTTCGAGGGGTTACGAGGTGGCTGGTCACCGCGGTCGGAGCGCTCGGGCCGGAATGATCTGCCGGTCGCCGATATACCGATCCGAGCGCCCGTCGCGGTACGGCAGGTGCAGGGTGACGACGCCGAGCCATTGGCCGTCGCTGGCGCGGATCCATTCCCAGAGCCCGCCGGGCACCTCGCGGTCGAGGTCGAGACCGGACGCCAGCGCGTCGGCCGGACCAGCCTGCGGGTACGCGGCCCGTAGGTCGACCCACACTGCCTGCGCCTTAGGACCGAGAGCGTTCGGGCCCCCCGACCGCTCTCGCCTCGAACGCATGGTCGAATCCTGACGCTTGGGCAGGCACCGCGCTATGGCGGTGTCTCACATCGCCCGATCAGCGTTCCAGCACTGCCTCGTCGGTCGACTGGTCCGCGTCGGTCGAGCCGTCGGTGTCGGCCCGGTCGTCGGCGTCCCACTGGGTGAGTTCGTCGCTCTGGACGGCTTCGGCGGCCTGTTCGTAGCGTCGCCGATTCTCGATCTCCTGTAGAGCCAGTTGCGCCCGTGCGACATCATTGGCGGTCTCGTCGACCGTCGGGTGGGCCCCTCGGGGAGCAGGCACGGCTCGCTCGTCCGGGTTCGGCTCCCTGGTGTCGCGGATGTCGGCGATATCGGTCTCGACCATCTCCCGCCCGTCGACATCGACTGCGGCGTCGGCCCGCCCGCGATGACGATGCTCGTTGCGTCGGGATGGTCGGGGTCGTCTAGGATCGAGGTGATCGGCCTGTCGCACCTCACCGTCGTCGCCTCGGCCTCTCCCGAAGTGTGCCGCCGGTGGGTGTCGTCGGAGGTGCGATGCGTACCAGCGCGCCCGCGCCTGGTCGACGTCCTCCAGCTGAGGCGCGTAGCCCACGTCGTGCAGCCACGCGGCGGCGCACAGCAGCTCGGCGTCGTCCTCGTCGAGCGCAGCCGCCATCCGCTCGTGCGGCGACTCGCCGGACATGGCGCCACCGACGAGGTAGCGAGTCCTGCAAGATACGGCGAGCGGCGTCCTCGGCGGAGCGGGTGTGCACCGCCGCGACCTTAGGACGCGTGTTCGCGAGGGCGCGAACCGATACCTGTCGGACGACCGGCAGGCGCTCGGCGCCGTTGCGCGGAGCCCGCCGTTGTCCAGATCGGCACGTGCGCGCTCGTCCGTCAGGAGCGGCGCCTCGCCTCCGCGAACTGGGCTCTATGGCTGGACAACCGAGACCCGCGCACCTCTCGCCGCCTGACCGTTCGACGGGTGATCTGATGATCATCAGCCGTCAAGAAGGTGTGCAGTGTCTAAACTCTCCATCCCGTATCAAGACGGCGCCTGGGGCGCACGGCGTCCGGCCGGCGGTCTGTTACCCCTCGCTTGGGTCGCGTCCACCGGATCAACCTGCCCGGCCCGACCATCCCGGATTCTTCGAACATGATGTCCGAGGACGCGGGACGGGCCCGCCTACCCAGCCGTTCTGGTCACGTCGAAGCGCCTTGACGGCCCGACTGGAGGACGGTTTCCGCTGGGTCGCCGGGGCCCAGGCCGCGCTGCCACCCAGTGGGGTTGCGCCGGGCGCTCCGAGAGGATCGCCCGGCGCCCCGACCCGTACAGCGTGCTCGCGGCCAAGGCCCGACGAGCAGCCGAGCACCGGGCCAGCCGGTCACCGAGCCATCCTTCGAATGACGAGCATGAAGGCTACGGTTGCTAGCACGCCGGCAATCGGTGCGAGTCGAGCGACAGTAGGACCGCCGAGCCGTAGCAAGTCGATCGCGCCCGCCGCCTCCTCCTCAGCTCGGGGCGCCGCCGAGACGGTCACCAAGCCCGAATGGTCGCCCTTGGCGACCAAATGCTCACCGAGGCAGTCAGCGAACTGGTTGATCAACTTCTCGCTCACATCCGAGATCACTCCGCGCCCGAACTGAGCAGGTCTTCCGGTGATGTTCATGTCGGTGACCATCGTGACCTGTGTCGAGTTGTCGCCCAACGCCGTCATGGACCCGGTCACCGTGGCGGAGGCCGTGCCGCCACCCTTGGAGTCGCGTCCCTTGGCCTCGATAATGACCCGGCGTGCCGTCGTGTCGCGGGCGACATACTTTCCGGTGCCTTGGTACGTAAGAGAGATTGGCCCGAGCTTCACCTTGACGGTTCCCTCGAACGCCTCGGCCTCGTAGGACGTTAGCTTCGCGCCAGGAAAGCAGGGCGCCACTGTCTCCGGATCATTCAGGGCGGCCCATGCCTGGCCGATCGGTATGTCGAGCGTGAAGGTGTTCTCTAGCCTCATTCGACACCTTTCGAACTCGCCATTCGGCGCGCTCCGTCGCGGATGGAATCGACGATGAATTGGTAGCCGGTGCATCGGCAAATATTTCCAGCGATGCCTTCGCGGATCTGCTCGTCGGTCGGCGCGGGATTCTCATCGACGAGCTCACATGCCCGGAGCAGCATCCCAGGCGTGCAGAATCCGCACTGGAGTCCGTGGTTATCCCAGAAGGCTTCCTGCATTGGATGAAGCGTTTCGCCCTCGGCCAAGCTCTGGACGGTCCTGATCTCGGCGCCGTCAGCCTGAACGGCGAGCATGCAACAAGACCGTGCGGTTGCGCCGTTGAACACAATGGTGCATGCGCCGCACACACCATGCTCGCAGCCCAGATGGACGTCGGTTAATCCGACGGTCTGTCGGATGTAGTCGGCCAACGTCATGCGGGGCTCGCAGTCGCCCGTCACTGTGCGACCGTTGATCGTTGCGGTGATGGACATCTTCGTCGCCATGTCAGTTCATCCCATTCGTTGCCGAGACGGCCCGGTGGAGAGCTCGTCGGGTGAGGACCGACGCCATGTCTCGCCGGTACGCGGCTGGGGCGTGGATGTCGCTGGCGCTGTTGGTCGCCGTCGCGGCGGCCTGCGCGGCATGCTCGATGAGTTCGTCGGTCATGGTGTGGCCCCGGAGTTCGGTCTCCGCGTTCCGGGCCCGGACGGGAACGGGGTTTGTGCCGGCGAGGGCGAGTCGGGCATCTGTGCACCGGCCCTCGCGATCCAGGGTGACGGCCGCAAACACCGCCGCGATCGCGAAGTCGCCGTGTCTGCGGGCGAGTTCCTCCACCGCACAGCCGGTCCGCTCGGGCAGGCGGGGGATCCGCACCTCCGTCAGCAGCTCGTCGGTCTCGACAGCAGTGGTGAGGAATCCGTGGAAGAAGTCGTGAGCGGCGACGGTCCGACTTCCGCCGCGCCCGGTGACGACCAGGTCGGCGTCGAGAGCGCAGAGCACGGCGGGGATTTCTGCCGCCGGGTCGCCGTGGGCGACGCTTCCGCCGATCGTTCCGCGATTGCGGATTGTCGCGTGTCCGACGAAGGTCATCGCCTCGCTCAGTAGCGGTGCCCACGCCTTCACCTCGGCGGAGGTTTCCACGCACCGGTTGCGGGTGATTGCGCCGATGGCAAGGGCGTCGCCGTCCTGACGTACATAGTCGAGCTCGGACAGGCCGTTGATGTCGACGAGTACGGACGGCCGGGCGAGGCGCATGTTGAGCATCGGAACCAGGCTTTGACCGCCGGCCAGCACCTTGCCGTCATCATCGGCGGCCTCGGCAAGCGCTCGCGTCGCGTCGGCGACGGATGTGGCTTTATGATAGTCGAGAACGGCGGGTTTCATGACTGCTCCTGAGCTTCTCGGATCGATGCCAGCAGGCGTGGTGGGGTGATCGGAAGCGCTGTCGTGGCGATGCCGAGATCGCTCAGCGCGTCGTCGATTGCATTCGCGATGGCCGCGGGTGTCGGGATCGTCCCCGCTTCGCCGACACCCTTGATTCCTCCGGGGATGTGCAGAGCCGGGGTCTCCATATGCATCACATCCATCGGTGGCATGTCTGTGGACGTGGGAACGAGGTAGTCCATGAACGTTGTCGTCTGGATCTGACCGTCCTCGCCATACACGAGCTCTTCGAGGAGTGCACCGCCCACGGATTGGGCCACCCCGCCGTGGACCTGACCCTCGACGATCATCGGGTTGATCACCGTGCCGCAGTCGTGCGCAATGAGGTGGTCGAGGAGCTTCACCATGCCTGTATCCCGGTCGACCTCGACGAGGATCGCCGTGCAGCCGTTGGCGACGGCCAGATTCTCCGGGTCCAGG
This sequence comes from uncultured Actinomycetota bacterium, assembly GCA_963822335.1. GTDB lineage: Bacteria > Actinomycetota > Actinomycetes > Mycobacteriales > Pseudonocardiaceae > Pseudonocardia. The sequence continues at coordinate 8,466 of CAWGHE010000001.1, forward strand.
ACCTCGCGCTCCTCCAGTGTTGGCGTCTGTCCGGGGGGAAGCTGGCCAATATTCCGATACGCGGCATGGCCTACCTGGGCCAGCGACACCGACTGGGAGGGAGCGCCTACAACCGACACGTGGCTGTCCGCGATCTCGAGGTCGTTCGGGTTGGCCTCCAGCAGATGCGCCGCAATCTCGCGGATCTGGTCCTTGAGCTTCTCCGCGGCGGTAATCACAGCACCGCCACCGAGGGCCGCGGCCCGGCTTCCCCCCGTGCCGTAGCCCATGTAGGGGCAGCTGTCGGTGTCGCCGGCGACAACGACGACGTCCTCGATCTTGACTCCCAGCGACTGCGCGCAGACCTGGGCGAGGGCAGTCTGAATGCCCTGCCCCATCGGCACCTCGCCGGTGTAGACGGTGACCCGGCCGGTCGAGTCGATCCGGACGACGGACTGGCCGAAACCGGAGTGCTGCACGCCGACCGCACTCAGGATCCGGCTCGGGCCGAACGCTGTGACCTCGACGTGGAAGCCGAACCCAATTCCCAGCGATCGTCCTTCTGCCTTGGCCCTGGTCTGTTGCTCGGTCCAGCCGTGCTTTTCGACCCCGGCAAGGCAGAGGTCGAGGCACTCGGCGTAGCGACCGGTGTCGTGGGTGAACACGGTGCTCGTGTAGGGGAACTCTGACGGATCCGGAAAGTTCTTCCGCCGGAGTTCGTTCCGGTCGACCCCGACCTTTCGGGCGAGAAGTTCGACCAGCCGTTCGTGAACGAAGGTGGCCTCCGGCTGCCCCCAGCCGCGGTACGAACCGATCGGCGCACGGTTGGTGAACACACCCACCACCGAGCTTTCGACGTTGGGAATCTTGTACGGCCCAGTCATGACCGCGGCGCTCAGCCAGGGCGGCCCGCATGCCGCGCCGCCGAGTCGGCCCCCGAGCACTGCCCAGACGGTTCCGCGCAAGCCGGTGATCGTGCCATCAGACGTCGCCGCCAGCTCGACATCCATCCGTTGCTCGCGGGAGTGGGCGTTGGCCACGAAGCTCTCGACGCGGTCCTCGATGACCTTCACAGGTCGCCCTGTCCGGCGCGAAAGCAGCGACGCGAGGACCTCCTCGACATAGAAGTCGAGCTTGTTGCCGAACCCCCCGCCGACGTCTGGCACACGCACCCGGATCTCATGTACGGGCTTGCGCAGCGCTTGCCCCATCAGATCCCTGTTGACATGGGCTCCCTGCGTGGACAGCCAGAGCTCGAGTTGCCCGCTGTGGACGTCCCAGGAAGCGACAGTTCCTCGTGTCTCGAGCGGGAGGCCCATCTGTCGGCCGTAGTAGAAGCTCTCCCGCAGCACCACGTCTGCCTCGGCGAAGGCCTTCTCGACGTCGCCCTTGGTGAACGTCTGCTCACCCATCTTGTTGTCCGGGTACTCGTCATAGAGGCGGGGGGCGTCTTCGGCCAGCGCGTCCTCGAGCGTCATGGCGACTGGGAGCGGCTCGTACTCGACGTCGATCAGTTCGAGCGCATCCTCGGCTACGTAGCGGTCCACGGCGGCGACAATCGCCACGGCTTCGCCCACGTAGCGCACCCGGTCAATGGGCAGGGCGTAGGAGTTCGGCATACGCTGGCCCGGGATCTGCTGCCAGATTACCGGCTGCGGGTCGACCAGATCGGGCAGGTCGGCCCCGGTCAGCACATCGAAGACCCCCGGCAGCTCACGGGCGGCGGCCACGTCGATTCGCAGGATCCGCGCGTGCGCGACCGGGCTTCGGAGAACCGCCGCCTCCAACATGCCCGGTAGACGCACATCGTCGAGATACCTAGCATTTCCGGCGAGCAGACGCGGATCTTCGATACGGCGGCGCCTGGCACCGATGCCCATTGACGGGGTCAGTTGTTCTGACATGACTGCCTCTCACATAGGTGGAGCTTTTCTACCCTCATTCGACGCGCGTACATAACTACAGGTTCATACGCAAAGAGCTGCATACAAACGCGGCCTGCCCGAACGGGGGTCGGACAGGATCGACTTAGGAGGGCAAGACCTTGGAGACGAACTCTCCTGTGCGCAGGATGTGATTTCGCATAGCTTCTCGCGCCCGCTCCCCGTCGTGCTGGGTAATGGCTTCGAGGATGTCGTGGTGTTCTTGCATGTTTCTGCGTAGCAGGTGGGTACGCCGGGCCAGGGCTGCCTCCCACGCCGCATTGTTCGACACTCGCAGCTGCAGGTCCTGGAGCGCGCCGGCGAGACAGAGGTTGTCTGCTGCGCCCAGTACGGCGTCGTGGAACAGGGCATTCGCCTTCCAGAGCGACTGCTCCCATGGCTGTGCGTCGCGCGACTGCAGTTCCTCAACACCGGCGTCGAAGGCCGCGGCGGCGTCTGCGAGCTCGGCCAGCTGCTCGTCGTCGGCGAGCTCGGCGGCGAGCTGGGCGGCCAATCCCTCCAGCTCGGCCCGCACCACGAACGCCTCCCTGAACACTCGGGCATCCAGGTGGCGCACGACGGCGCCTCGTCGAGGGATCACCTCGACCAATCCGACAGCCTGCAGTTTGCGCAGCGCCTCACGGACCGGTGTCCGGCTCACGCCGAGATCGACCGCGAGTCGATCTTGACGCAGCCACGCTCCGACCGGGAACTCCCCAGCGATGATCTTTCGCTGGATGCGTTCCGCGGTCTCGTCGACAAGACCTGCCGGGCCTTCGTCGCCCTCGTCGGTGGGCAGTGCCTGCACGCTGTTGTTGATGACGGCTCCTCTCGTTCCCGCGCCATCCCGCCTAGGGGGCGCCGGTCGTCAGGTGCATTCCCTCGACCGTGCCGACCATCGTCGCGCCTGCGTCTCGATCGCGTCGCTGTCGAAGTCGTTGAACGCATCGACCAGCCCCGGTTCGACGTACTCGTCCAGGGCGTGGCGGCGTTCGATCCCTCCGTTCGCCAGGAGGAAGTCCTCCCAGTCCTGCACCTCCTCCAGCGTGATGGAGCCCCATGCCGGCACACGGCCGTGTCGGGGCAGCCCTCGTTCCGTGCGACCTTGTAGGCCGGCTACGTCGCGGCGAAGGGCCTTTTCCTCGTCCCCCGGGACCGGTCGGGCGTCAGGGAATCGCTCCCACACCAGCCGGACTGCAGCCTCTGGGTTGGTGCCGCAGAACACCGATGCCTTCGCCACTGCGCGACCGAATCCGGCCAACACGCCCGGGTTGTCGTGCAGCATCTTCTCGTTGGCATACAGAAGCTCGGAGGGCGTCAGCCTGTCCAGCGTGCGCGTCGGCAGCTTGCGCAGCGACACCCCGTCAGCGATCAACATCTCGTAGGCGCAACCCAGGACCCAGATAGCATCGAGCTGGCCACTCGCGATCGCGTTCAGCTCGGTCGGCGTCGAGGCAACCCCCGGGATTGGGATCGTCCGGGGCTGGAAGGTCACGTCGCCCTCGGGGTCGAGCCCTTCGTCGCGCAACGTCGGAAACGCGAGATCAAGCAGATCCGGAAAGTCGGTTCCGATGCGTCGGCCACGTAGCTGTGCGATGTCCGAGATCGGACTCTCGGTCAGCACCGCGAACGAACGGTAGGCCGCACGGCACGTGCTGTAGAACGCACGAACCGGCAAGCCCCGTTGCCTCATGCGGAACGCAAAGACGGCATTGCCGACTGCGACGTCGAACCGACCGTCGACGAGCCCCTCGATCGCCGTATCGGGGCCGTCGACGGAGTCAAAGCTTAGTGATAGTCCCTCCTCGGCGGTGAAGCCGAGCGCATCGGCCAGGAGCAGATGTGCGACGTTGGGGCGCGTGGGAACGGGCAAACCGACGCGGACATTGTGGAGAGTTGGCGTGCTCATCTTCTGCCTTAGTTGTCTGTCGGATGCGCCTGGCTAGCGCACTGGTTCGGCCACGGACGTGCCTGGGCGAAACCGGCAGCGAGCGCAAGGACGCCGCTGTCATCTCCCGGCTGGCCGATGATCTGCAGCCCGACTGGTAACCCGGTCGCGGTCAGTCCTGCCGGCACGCTGATCCCCGGCTGGCCGGTGCAGTTCAGCGGGTAAACGAAGGCCATCCAGTCGAGATATTCCTTCCAACGGGTGTCGACATCTTCGGCCGACGGGAACGAATCAATGCGGGGCGGTGGCTGAGTGAGGGTCGGCGTGATGACGTAGTCGTAAGCCGCCATCTCAGAAAGGAGTCGGGCCGACTCGGATCGCATCGTCGACACCGCTGCTGCATAATCAGCAGCAGTCTTAAGCCAGCCCCTTCGGGCCAACGCGATGGTGCTGCCCTCCAGCAGTCCGAGCCGCTCGTCGGGGACCGCTGCGTCGACGATCGCGGCGGCCGTGGCCGCGCAGATGGTGAACACCGCATCGAACAGGCCCGAGAAGTCGATAGCCGCGTCGACCAGGGTGTGGTCGAGATCGGTGAACCCCCGAACTGCCGCATCCACGACCCCACGGACATCGTCGGAGACAGTCCCGTGTCCGGGCGTCGTGCAGACTCCGAGGCGCAGCCGTGGTGGACGTCCCCCCGATGTTGCGACGTGGTAGGAGGCTTGGCGGGCGACGGCATACGGGTCACCGGGAACCGATCCGCTTAGGACATCAAGCAGTGCGGCGGTGTCCTCGACGGTCCGCGCCATCGGGGAGATGGTGCCCATCCCCGCCATCAGCTCGTACGCGGCCGGCCCGAGCGGTATCAGGCCACGCGTGGGCTTGAGCCCGACCACCCCGCAGCACGAGGCGGGGATGCGACCGGAGCCCGCGGCGTCGGTTGCCTGCGCCAGGGGCACCATGCCCATCGCCAGGGCGGCTGCTGCCCCGCCGGACGACCCACCCGGCGAGAACTCCGGGTTACAGGGGTTCCGGGTCACCCCGAAGGACAGGTTCTCGGTGGTCGGACGCAGCCCGGTCTCCGGCGTGTTCGTCTTGCCGACCACGATCGCGCCTGCATCACGCAGACGGCTCACGACTAGCGCCTCGTCGGAGGCGTAGTTGTCCTGTAATGCCTTGCTGCCGTAGGTCGTCGGCAGATCGGTCGTCTCGGTCAGATCCTTGACCAGCACTGGGATGCCGTGCAGGACACCCCGTTCTTCGGGGGCCAGTGCATCTGCCGCCTTGGCCTCGGCAAGTGCCGCATCTGCTCGGACCGCGACGACGGCGTTCGTGTCGCCGTCACAAGCAGCAATTCTGTCGAGCGCTTGGCCAACGAGCTCCAGTGCTGACACAGATCCTGCCTCGACGAGCTCCCGCATGGCGGCAGCGCTGAGGTACGGCGAGTGGGCACTCATCGTCAGCTTCTCTCCGGCGTACTCGACGTCAGGCCGCGGTTGCACCGCCGCCTCGGAAGGTCGTGCCCCGATCCGCTGCCGAATAGGCGGCGACCAGATCGGGCTGCGCCGACAGTACGGTGCGGATCCGAGACGGGTCAATATTGGATCCAAGATCTTGTGCTCCGGCGGGGGAGGGTCGGGGGCCTGCGTGCCGGCCTCCGTGCGTCGGGGCACGACCGTGGACCGCCCTGCCGTCAGTACGGCCTCGTTGACCTGCTGGGCGAGTCGCCCGGCAGGAGACTCGCGGATGCCGCCCCGAAACCTGGTAGTGGCGTGAGGACGGCGCCGACCGGCGAGCGGCGCAGCCCGAGAGTGGAACGAAGTCTGCGACTGAATGATCCCTTCGGCTATGGCTCGCAACTGGGCCTCGTCCGTGGGGCTCGAGGAGGTGGTGATCGCAGTTCCCCATGCAGCGAGATGGCCTGATCGCCTGCGCGACGGGGCTTCGGTCCACCGGCCCGCCCGACTGCCTGCCGCGATCCGAAGTCGGCGTTAGCGCCCCACCGGTGCTTGGGCTGTACAGGTGGAGTCCCATCTGTCTACTCTTTGGATCCAATACGGTTCGTCGTCACGACGATTGGTCGTCGGCTACATCGTGACGGACCGCTCCTCCAGGACGGGACGTGCCCGCCGCACGTGGCGAGACGGTGTCGCCGACGATCGCTCACCGGGTGTTGCACGCATGGAGGGACGCCTCCTCCCGTGCCTGCTCCACAGCATCAGTAGAGGATGAGATGACCTGGCAACTGTTTGTTCCGATGCGTGTCGCGCCGCCGAAGCCGTGCCGACGGAGCTCCGAGAAGAGCTCGTCGAAGTCCATTCAGGCCAGCGCAGGCACGCCTCGGTGCCATGTCGCGACGCCGGTCACCCGCCATGACGGCCGACAGTGAAGGGCACAGGTTTGCTCGGACCACCTGATTCGCGTGGACCTGCACCGCGAAGTGGTGGAGTGAGCGGCGGAGACGAACAAGAAGTCGCCACGTACCGCGTTGCTGGCACACGGCGCGACGGGAGGCGCTGGTGTTCCACGGCGCTGAGCGGACGCACGTGAGCGGCGCTATTTGGACACAGAGCGCGACCGACCTGGCCGCAGCGATCGCCAACCGGCAGCTGAGTGTCCGCGAGGTCATCGAGGCGTTCCTCGGGCGCATCGAGGCGGCGAACCCGGCTGTCAACGCGGTCACCGCCGTGCTTGCCGCGGACGCACGCGGCGCAGCCGCCGCCGCCGACCGGGCGGTCGACGAGGGAGAGCCCCTCGGTCCGCTGCACGGTGTGCCGTTCACGGTGAAGGAGAACATCGACCTCTACGGGACGGCGACAACGCACGGGGTCCGCGCGTTCGCCGGCGCGATGCCTAGGCTCGACGCCCCGGCTCCTGCTCGGCTCAAAGCCGTCGGCGCGATCCCGATAGGCCGGACGAACATGCCCGAATTCGGGGCCCGCTGGCACACCGACAACGCGCTGCACGGGGCCACCCGCAACCCTTGGCATCCCGACCGCACCCCGGGCGGATCCAGTGGGGGAGAAGCGGCGGCGATAGCTAGCGGCATGACGCCTCTCGGCCTAGGCAACGACCTCGGCGGCTCCCTCCGGATCCCCGCACACTGCTGCGGGATCGCCGCCCTCAAGCCCACGACCGGCCGGATCGCGCACGCGTCGAGCATCGAACCGCTTGACCCCGTCCTCGCGGCACAGCTCATGCTGGTGCAGGGCCCGATGGCGCGACACGTCCGCGATCTGCGCGTCGCCTACGAGGTGATGGCCGGCACCGACCCTCGGGATCCGTACTCGGTGCCCGCCCCAACGCAGGGCGCCCCGTTGCCCTCGCCGGTCCGGGTGGCGGTAGTGACAGACCCCGAAGGTCTGGGGGTGGACGCCGCCATCGCTGCTGGTGTGCGCGCTGCAGCCGATGCCCTGGCTGACGCCGGCTACGACATGGTCGAGGCCGAGCCTCCTGAGTTGGCCGAGGCGAGCGCTGTCTGGCCGATCCTCGCGCGCGCCGAGGGGGCCGCCGCCAAGCTGGCTGCGCTCGCCCCGCTGCTATCCGACGCGAGCCGTCGGGTCCTGTCTCTGGTGTCCGAACTCGACGAGATCACCCCCGAGGCGGTGGCGCAGGGTTATGTCCGGCGACATGCCGCGGCCCGCGCCTGGTCGCAGTTCCAGGAAGAACACCCACTCATCCTGGGGCCGGCAATGACCCGTCCGCCCTTCGCGGTCGGGGACGACCTCGTCTCCGTCGATTCCCTTCGCGAGATCCAGTCGAGCCTGCGCTTCGTCGTTGCTCTCAGCACGCTCGGTCTGCCCGCGGTGGTCGTACCGACCGGCGTCAGTGCCGGTCTGCCCACCGCAGTGCAGGTAAGCGGCGGCCGCTACCGCGAGGACGTTTGTCTGGACGCCGCCGAGGTCATCGAGCGACGCCTCGGAACGAGCGGCCCGGTCGACCGTTTCGCCCAGCATCCACAAATGCCAATCCTACGGTGAGGAAACAACATGGCCAGTGTCCAGTCCGACTCGCTACGGGCACGATTCGAGATGATGACCGCCCGGGCGGCCGCCGACCCGACGATGGACCTGCTAACCATGCGGGACATGCAGGAGGGGCTCCACCTCGAGACAGCTGAACCGGAAGGAGTCTCCTACGCCGAGGTCGACGCAGGCGGCGTGCCAGCTCTATGGTGCCTGCCGGTCGGCGCGGCCGATGACCGCGTCCTGCTCTACCTACACGGCGGCGGTTTCGTGACCAACTCCATGCACAGCCACCGCAAGCTCGCTGCACATCTCGCGAAGGCGGCAGGGGGGCGCGCGCTGGTCCTCAACTACCGGCTGGCGCCAGAGACACCCATTCCCGGCTCAGCTCGAGGACGCTGTCTCGGCTTACCGCTGGCTGCTCGCCCAGGGCCTACCGGCCGAGCACATCGCCACCGCTGGCGACTCCGCGGGAGGCAATCTATCGACCAGCGTCATCCTCAAGCTGCGCGATGACGGCGACCCGTTGCCGGCCGCGGTCGCGGCCTTCTCCCCGTGGTACGACATGGAGAACAGCGGCGCTACCCTCGCCACCAACGCCGCCACCGACGTGTTGGTGCAACGCCTAGGCCTGGAACAGATGGCCCGGATGTTCCTCGGTGAGGACGGATCGCCGTCTGACCCTCTGGCCAACCCATTGCACGCCGACCTCGCGGGACTCCCACCGATGTTCCTCACGGCGGGCGACCAGGAGACCCTGCTAGACGATGCCGTGCGGCTGGCGAAGAAGGCGACCGCAGCGGGCGTCGATGTGAGGCTAGAAGTAGCTCCCGGGATGCAGCACGTGTACCAGCTGATGGCCGGTCGCGCACCAGAAGCGACAACCGCAATCGCAGATGTGGCCGCCTGGCTGCGTCCCAAGCTGGGCCTCGGCTAGAAGGTTAGCCCCCGCGCGGTTGACTGCGAAGAGCAGAGCTTGATCGACCAACCACATTGGTTGGGCTTACTTGTCGCTTCGTGGTGGGAGCGACGCAGCACTTCGGGCAGCTGGTGGCCCCTTGGCGACGGTCGCGCACAAGTCTACGTACTCACGGTAGGGCGGATCGTTGTCGATCTGCTCACCGAGCCGTTGCAGCGTTCGTAGAGCACGCACGTCGATGACCGTGAACGTCCTCGGGTCGGCGACCGTCAGAAAGGCACTGGCGACCGCGTTACGAACGCCGTGCAGCAATCGGGGAACCCGGTGCGCGAGCCGCTCTGGCCCTGCCAGCGCCATTCTCGTGATGTCTTCGACTTCGGCCTCGCTGTTGCGCCTGAACGTGGTGATCGTGCGGTTCGACTTCCACACGATCACGGCCTCCGCCTCAGCGACAGTGAAGTAGCCACGATCACGCACTGCTGGATGCCGTCGAGGACACGGCGGTCGACGTCCACGTCGTAGCGCCCGGCCCCTTGTCCACGAAAGCCTTATCGAGCTTCCTAGTCATCGTGATCTCCTCGCCGGAGATGGTCGACGCGTTGTGCACTGCGCGGGCGAAACTTCCACCCATGCGTGCGACACCTTCCCAGCTGCCGCCCCGCCGCGAGCCACCTCGGTCGACGCCCGCTTCGTTCGGGTCGGGAGCGACGCGGCGGGTGTGCGCCTCGATTTGCCAACAGGACCGGCCTGCAGCTGGAGGTTCACGACGCCGCGTCGGTGGCGCACCGCGCGCCAGGCTGGGTCGGCGTGCCGTCCGGCCGGGAGTCGGCTGTGCCGCCCTCGCGTACGGGCCGAGTCGATCCGCCACAGAACCTGTGCGCCGTTTACGGGTGGAACGTCGTGGCGACCAGCTCCGGCGCGTATCCCACATCGTGGAGCTATGCGGCCGCGCAAAGCAGCCTGCCGTCGCCTTTGCCGAGGGCGACGGCCATCCGCTCGGCGCGGGCGGCTACCCGCTGGACGTGGGCCCAGCGCTGCGGAAGGGACGTGCAGATAGCGACGGGCTGTTTGCTCGGCGGAGCCGATCGACACTCGGTCGAGCGTAGGCAGGGAGCGGGCGGCTGCACCAACCGACGCTAGTCACATTCGGCTCGATCGCCGACATCGCCGCCTACCAGCGCAGTGTGATCGGGGATCGAGCCGACGCCGGGTCCAGCGGGGCGAGCTCGAGCTCGTACTGGTCGACCCAGTCGTCCCCGTCATCAGTGCGATCCGGGTCCTCGATTCGCGCGATGCCGAGAAGGTGCGTCCGGAAGCCGTCCGGGTTCGCGAGGCTGCCCGCCACGACCCGGGGCGGGTAGCGGTGCCCGTCGGGACCGCGCAAGATCGCGGTCCAGCGCTCGATAGCAGCCGCTGCCCGTGCAGTCGGTCGTCGCCTTCACAGCCTCCGCTGCCTGTTCAGGCGCAGGCTCGGTGCGGGCGGCGACCAGCGGACGGGACACCCCATCTACGGCAAGGCCCCAGGACTTCAGCAGCGTGATCGCTCGGCGGGTTGTCGAGAGGGAGACCGCCTGGTCGGCGGCCAGATCGGCCGCGGTGGGTAGCGGCTCACCAGGGGCGAGTTCGGCCCGGTCGATCCGCCCGGCGAGCATCGCCGCGATGCTGTTCATACGGGTGGCGCGGCTCGATCCGGGACCGCGCCGCGGCGTCGGCGGGGTTCGGCCGCGCCGGCATCCCAGCACCGAGGCCGGCGGCTGCACGCTGGTCGGCCTCCGACACCCACGCCGAGTAGGTGCGGAGTGTGGTCACGCCGCCGCCTCCGTGGCCGAGCCGGCCGGCCACCGTCCGGACGTCCACTCCGCCGGAGATCAGCTCCGTCGCCGAGTAGTGCCGGAGCTTGTGGATCGTCGTGTGGATACCCAACCGGGCCGCGAGCCGCTCGTACCGCTGCGTCACCGAGTCCGGCTTCGGGAACGTCGGCGCCGTCCGGCGACGGCGAGAACACGAAGGCCTCGGGCGGCAGCTCGAGGCCGAGCGCGGCGGCGTCCTGCTCGCATCGGGCGCGGTGCTCGCGCAGAACCTCGACCGTTTCTGGGTCGAGGGCGATCCGCCGTTGCTGGTGGGTCTTCAGGTCAGCCTCGACGAGGCCGCCGTCGTCGCCTTTCCGGATCGCCTTGCGCAGCCAGATCGACCGGCCGATCCGGGTCGAGTCCGACCGACGACCAGCGGATCGCGCAGAGTTCGCCGCGCCGGGCTCCGGTGGTCATCGCCACCCACAGCAGCGCGCCCCACGCCGGGTCCTGCCACGCCTCGCGGACGATCCGCGCGGCCTCCGCCGGCGTCGGTGGCTCCGGGTTCGGCGTCGGCGACGCGGGCGGCTCGGCCTGGCCGATCGGGCTGACCGACACCCACCGCCAGCGCACCGCGCGCTTGGAACGCCCCGGACAGGATGAAGTGCATGTGCCGCACCGTGGTCGGGCCGAGCGGCCGGCACTTGTGCGGTCCGCACCGGTGGTCGCACTCGTGCGGTCCGGACGTCCGGTGGTCGACCTGCCGGCGGCCCGAGCAGTGCGCGCGGCAGCGCCGCAGCTCGGCGTAGAACGAGTCGAGCACCTCGGCGTCGAGCTGGCCGACCTTCAGGTGGCCGAGGAACGGCGAGATGTGGTTGCGCACGTACCCGCGGTAGAGCCGCAGGGTGTTCGGCGCGCGGTCGAGCTGGTCGAGGTAGCGGTCGAGCAGCTGGTCGACCGTCGCGGCGGTGCGCGGGCTGCGCCGCTCGGCGACCTCGCTCACCAGGCGCCTGCGCGCGGCCTCAGCGTCGCGCTCCGCGCGGGGCCCCGGCTCGACCGTCTCCTTCAGGTAGTGCCGCCGACCGGTGACCGGGTCGATCCCGGCGTAGACGCTGATCCGCAGCGCACCACTGGGCAGCTGCTCGATGCTGCCCTTGGTCGCGCTTCGTGGTGCTGGCCACCCGAGGATCATAAGCGATTCGCACCACGAATGATCCCACGCGACGTGTCACGCGCCCGATCAGCGCAGCGTTTCCGCTGGTCAACCGTGGAGCCGGAGGTCGGGATCGAACCGACGACCTACCGCTTACAAGGCGGTTGCTCTACCACTGAGCTACACCGGCGTGGCGGCCTACACCGCGACGCACAGGGTAGTGCTCCCCCACGAGACCCGGCACGGGGTATCGACCTTCACCCGCTCAGGTTCATCAGCGAGATCGTCGTGACGATGATCGCCACCACGAACCCGACCCCACCCACGATGATCAGCGCCCGGGCCCAGTTCGGCGCCACACCCGTCGCGGCGACGGGGCCTGCGGACAGCAGGTTCCCCGCGCTGAGCACCACGAGGAAGGCCGCGGGGACCCACCCCGCGGCGAAGAGGAACAGCACGGCCGCGAGCAGGCCGATGACCCCGGTGATACGCAACGACCGGGCGCGACGGGCCTTGTCGTTCTGCTGAGCGTTCGCCACGGACCGACCGTACATCGCCGCTCACCAGCGCTTTCCGGGCGCATCGACGACCACCCCGGTCCTGACGTGGTCGTCGTGATCGGGCCGTAACGTGGGCCCCGCGCAGATGAGCGGGAGGTGAGATGGCGGACGAGACCGCGCACCCGGCGGACCGGTTCACCCGGCGGCTGCGGGGCGCGCTGCGCCGGGATGCGAAGCGGCTGCTCACCCCGGGCCCGTCGACGGTGCCGATGCTCGTGCTGGGCCCGCAGGTCCCGGACGACGCGCAGGTCCAGCAGGTGCTCGACGTCTGCATGCGGGTCGGCGAGATCCTGCTGTCGTCCGGCGAGAGCGTCGACGAGGTGACGGCGACGATGCTGCGCCTGGCCAACGCGGCGGGGCTGCCGGCCGTCGACGTCGACATCACGTTCACGAGCATCACCATGTGCTGCCACCGCGGGAACGCGGCGCAGCCGGTCACGTCGATGCGTCTGGTCCGCTACCGCACGCTCGACCTGTCGCGTCTGGCCGAGACGGACCAGGTCGTCGCCGACCTGGAGGCCGGCAAGATCGACGTCCGGAAGGCCGCCACCCGGGTCTCCGAGGTGATGAAGCAGCGGCACCCGTACCCGCGTTGGGTCGCGACGGTCGGCTGGGCCGGGCTGGCCGCGTCCATCGCCCTGCTGCTCGGCGGCGGGGCGATCACGGCGGCGGCCGCGTTCGTGACGACCGCCGCCATCGACCGGATCGGGCGGCTGCTGAGCCGGTACCGGGTGGCGTCGTTCTTCCAGCAGACGCTCGGCGGGCTGCTGGTCACGGTCAGCACGATCGGACTGATCGCGATCGGGCTGTTCCCGGTGGGCACCCGGCCCTCGTTCATCGTGGCCGCCGGCATCACCGTGCTGCTGTCCGGACTGTCCGTGGTCAGCACCGTGCAGGACGCGCTCAGCAGCTACTACCTGACGTCCGCGGCCCGGATCGTGGAGATCGCGCTGCTGTCCGCGGGGCTGCTGACGGGCGTCGTGCTCGGCCTGAAGTTCGGGTTCGCGGTCGGCATCTCGATCGAGGTCTCCGGGGACCTTCCGAACAGCGCGGGGCAGTTCACCCTGTCCGTCCTGGCGGGCGCGATGTCCTCGGCGTTCTACGCGCTCGCCGGCTACACGCCGTTGCGCTCGCTCCCGGTCGCCGGCGCGGTCGGCGCGACGAGCTGGTTCGTCTACGGGACGCTCACCCTGTTCACCGACTTCGGGCCGATCACGTCGACCGGGATCGCCGCCATCGTCATCGGTCTCGCGGCGGGCCTGCTGCGACGCGGGGGGCGGACGCCCCCGATGGTCATCACCCTGGCCGGCGTCACGCCGCTGCTGCCGGGTCTGGCCGCCTACCGCGGCTTCTATCAGCTGGCCGTCGAGGGCGTCGCCGAAGGACTGGTGACGGTCACGCTCGCGGTGGCGACCGGGCTCGCGCTGGCCGCGGGCGTCGCGCTCGGCGAGTTCGTGACGCGTCCGCGCCGCTCCGACGCGGAGACGCCGTCCGAGACGAACCCCGATCCACAGGCCGAGATCACGGAGCCGACGTAGGCTCGACGGCGACCTGCCGCCGACCCCACCAGGAGGGCACGTGACCAGCGAGTCCGCGACCACCGAGGCCGACCTGGTGGTGGTCGCCAACCGTCTCCCGATCGACCTGGAGCAGCTCCCGGACGGAAGCTCCCAGTGGAAGCGCAGCCCGGGCGGGCTGGTCACGGCACTGGAACCGATGCTGCGGGCCCGCCAGGGCGCGTGGGTGGGCTGGCCGGGGGTGCCGGACGTCGACGTCGAACCGTTCGTCGAGGACGGTCTGAGCCTGCACCCGGTGCGACTGTCGGCCGACGAGATCGCCGACTACTACGAGGGCTTCTCCAACGGGACGCTCTGGCCGCTCTACCACGACGTCGTCGCCACCCCGGCGTTCCACCGGCACTGGTGGCGGGCCTACACGCGGGTGAACCAGCGCTTCGCCGAGGCGGTCGCCGGGGTCGTGGCGCAGGGCGGCACGGTGTGGGTGCAGGACTACCAGCTGCAACTCGTGCCCGGGATGCTGCGCGAGCTGCGGCCGGACCTCAAGATCGGCTTCTTCCTGCACATCCCGTTCCCGCCGGTCGAGCTGTTCCGCCAGCTCCCCTGGCGGACCCGGGTGATGGAGGGGCTCCTGGGCGCCGACGTGGTCGGCTTCCACACCGACGGCGGCGTGCGGAACTTCCAGTGGCTGGCCACCGAGCTGGCCGGGGCGACGCCCGACCGCGACCCCGAGTTGGTCCGGGTCGGGAACCGGCGGGTCCGTCTCGGCGCGTTCCCGATCTCCATCGACTCGGCGAAGCTGGACGCGCTGGCCCGCGCGGACACGACCGTCAAGCGCGCCGCCGAGATCCGCGAGGAGCTCGGCAGCCCCCGCCGGATCGTGCTCGGAGTGGACCGGCTCGACTACACCAAGGGCATCGACGTCCGGTTGCGCGCCTACCAGGAGCTCCTCGAGGAGGAGCGGATCACGGTCGACGACGCCGTGATGATCCAGCTCGCGACGCCCAGCCGGGAACGCGTCGAGCACTACCGGCAGATGCGCGACGACATCGAGCTGTCCGTCGGACGGATCAACGGCGAGTTCGCGCGGGTCGGGCACCCGGCCGTGCACTACCTGCACCAGTCGCTGCCCCGTGAGGAGCTGGCCGCGTTCTACCTCTGCGCCGACGTCATGCTCGTCACCCCGCTGCGGGACGGGATGAACCTGGTGGCCAAGGAGTACGTCGCCTGCCGGCACGACGAGGGCGGCGTCCTCGTGCTGTCCGAGTTCACCGGCGCGGCGATCGAGCTGACCAGCGCGCTGCTGGTCAACCCGCACGACACCGACGGCGTCAAGGAGGCGCTGTACGCGGCGCTGACCATGAACGACGAGGAGCGCGGCAAGCGCATGCGCACCCTGCGCCGACAGGTCCTCGACCACGACGTGGACCGCTGGGCCCGCTCGTTCCTGGAGACCCTCGGCGTCCCGGTGCCGACCGATGGGTGACGGTCTCGTCCCCGCCTTGGACCGTCTCGCCGGCCTTCCCCGACTGCTCATCGCCCTCGACTTCGACGGCGTGCTGGCCCCGCTCGTCGACGAGCCCTCGGCCGCGCGGCCGCTGCCGGAGTCGGACCGCGCGGTGCGCACGCTGGCCGCCTTACCCGGCGTCGAGGTCGTGATGCTGTCCGGGCGGGGCCGCGACGACCTGGCCGCAGTGTCCGGCTTCGGGCCGCCGATCCGGCTGGTCGGCAGCCACGGCGGGGAGTACGACCCGGAGCTCGGCGCCGCGCTCGGGATCGGCGACCTGCTCACGGCCGAGCAGGCCGGCCGCCGTCGCGACCTCATCGACGAACTGCAGGCGATGGTCGACGACGCTCCCGGCAGCCGTCTCGAGCTCAAGCCCGGCGGCGTGGCGGTGCACGTGCGCGGCGTCGACTCCCGTGTCGCGTCGGCGCTCCTGGACCGCGTTCGGGAGGGGCCGGCGCGCCGCGACGGCGTCGACGCGACCGAGGGCAAGGACGTCATCGACCTGGCCGTGCTCCAGACGTCCAAGGGCTCGGCGGTGGACGCCCTGCGCCGTCACTTCGGTGCGGGCGCGGTGCTGTTCGCCGGCGACGATGTCACCGACGAGACGGCGTTCGCCGTGCTGAACGGCGACGACGTCGGGATCAAGGTGGGCGAGGGCGACACCAAGGCGCAGTACCGCGTCGCGTCGCCCGCCGAGATGGCGAGCGTGCTGACGTGGCTCGCCGCTAGCCGATGACCTCGACCGGGTCCCCGACGCCGATCGTCACGCCCGGGTCGTCGGGGATCAGGTTCTGACCGAACCACACCTTCTGGTCGACGCGACGGTGCCGGGCCAGCGTGGCCAGCGGCTCGCGGCCGGTCTGGGCCGTGTCCGGGTGCACGGTGGTCAGCACGCAGCGGGCGCAGCCGCGGGCCACGCGGAACGCCGCGTCGCCGATCCGCACCCGTCGCCAGCCGTCCTCGGCCCACGCCCCGAACCCGGACACGACGACGTTCGGCCGGAACCGGGTCATCGGCAGCGGACCCTCGTGCGCGTTCGGACCGGCCGCGACCAGCTCGTTGAGCGCGGCGAGCGACTCCTGCGAGGTCAGCAGCAGCGGGAACCCGTCGGCGAACGACACCCGGTCGTCGGGCTCGCTGAACTCCGGGTTCGGACGACGGCGCCCCGGGTCGTCGAGGTGCAGCAGACGCAGCGGGGTGCCGGTCAGGCGGGAGAACCAGTCGTCGGCCTCCGGTCCGGCGCGCACCCCGGCCGTCTCCCAGGCGTGCACGCGCACGTCCATGAGCTCGGCGCCCGGGCCGGGGACGGCGACCTGCAGCGGACCCATGCCCGGCGCTGTCAGACGCAGTCCGTCCGAATGTGCCGAGGGGGCGACCAGGACCAGCCGGGGCAGCGTGCGCGCCGTCGCCATCGACCCGTCCGGGTGGGCGAGCATCCACCGCCGGTCGCCGTCGAGCCCGGCCCGCTCCACCCGCACCCGGTCGATGGCGTGACCGCGGCACGACTTCACCGGGTAGCGGTGGATGGCGGTCAGGGATCCGGTCGTCGTGACGCTGGATTCACGCAGCGCCGCGGGGGTCACCATCCGGAGAAGAACTCCCCGGACTGGCGCAGCTCCCGGCAGGTCGTGCCGCGCACCAGCTCGGTCGGCAGCGTGACCTGCTCGGACGTGTTGCGGTCGCCGCGCTCGAGCAGCAGGCGCCCGGCTTGCTTGCCCTTCTCCCGGAAGGGCTGGCGGACGGTGGTCAGGCCGAGCCGGTCGGCCTCCGGGATACCGTCGAACCCGGCGACGCTGAGGTCCTCGGGGACGCGCAGCCCGCGCTCGCGCGCCTCGCGCAGCGCCCCGAACGCCAGGATGTCCGAGGTGCAGACGAGCGCGGTGAGACCCGGGTGCGCGTCCAGGAGCTGGGCCGCGCCCGCCGCGCCCGCGTCCAGCGTGTGCTCGAACCGCTCGAACACGGGGATGTCGGACCACTCCACGCCGGCCTCGCCGAACGCGTCGCGCAGACCGGCCAGCCGCTCGCGCTGCACGCTGTAGGTGCTGTTCTTCTGACGCAGCTCGTCGGCCGGGCCGTCCTGACGCTGCCCGCCGAGGCGCATGCAGAGCACGCCGACCCGGCGGTGCCCGAGCTCGACGAGATGCCGGCCGAGCGCCAGCGTGCCCGCGCGGTCGTCCACGCCGACCCGGTCGACGTTCTCGATGCCGGTCGGCTGGTCGCAGACGACGGTCGGCAGCGGCCGCTGCAGGACGGCCTGGAAGTGCGGGTCGTCCTCACTGACCGAGTAGACGACGAACCCGTCCACGCCGGCCTGGTACACGGCGTCGACCTCGGAGTGCTCCGGGCTGACCGGCACCAGCAGCAGGCCGGTGCCCGCCTTCTCGCAGGCCAGCGCGAGTCCCTCCAGGAAGCCGGTCGCGCCCGGGTCGCGGAACGCGTAGCTCAGCGCCTCGGTCAGCAGCAGGCCGACCGCCCCGGCCCGGCGGGTGCGCAGGGAGCGGGCGACCGGGTCGGGTCCGGGATACCCCAGCCGCCGGGCCGCCTCCAGCACGCGCTCGCGCAGCGGCGCGGACAACTGGTCGGGCCGGTTGTAGGCGTTCGAGACCGTGGTCCGCGAGACGCCCAGCTCCGCCGCCAGTGAGGCCAGCGTGGCCGGTCGTCGCAGGTGTGGGGACCCCGTCATTCCCGGAACGGTAACCGTGGCACCGGTTGTGAGGAAGTCGATCGGTCGCCGTGCCGGGTGGACGCTGTAGAGTGAATTGACAACGGTTACCAATAAAAGCATGTGCACGTGTTGATACGGAGCGCTCCCGCCATGGCACGATCCACCTCCCGCACGGCCGGTCTGCTCGCCGGGACCGCCGTGCTCACCCTCGGTCTCGCCGCGTGCGGGTCGTCCGAACCCGAACCGGGCGGCGACGCCGCGGACCCGGCCGCGGCCGGGAAGGTCCAGGTCGTGGCCTCGACGGACGTCTGGGGGTCGGTGGTGCAGGCCGTCGGCGGCGACCGCGTCGACGTCACCCCGATCATCGACAGCCCGGACAAGGACCCGCACGAGTACGAGTCCACCCCGACCGACGCCACGGCCGTCGGGAAGGCGCAGCTGATCGTGCGCAACGGCGGCGGCTACGACGAGTTCATGACCGGACTGGTGGACGCGTCCGGGAACAAGGCCCCGGTCGTGGACGCCGTCTCCGTCTCCGGGCTGGAACCGGCGGGCGGAGAGGCCGAGTTCAACGAGCACGTCTGGTACAGCCTGCCGACCGTGCAGAAGGTCGCCCGGTCGGTGGCCGCCGAGCTCGGCAAGGCCGACCCGGCCGGAGCGGCCTCCTACACGGCGAACGCCCAGCGCTTCGACGCCGGCGTGACGCAGCTGGCCACTCGCGCCGCGGCCATCGGCGCCACGCACCCCGGGGGGACCGTGGCGGTGACCGAGCCGGTGCCCGACTACCTGATCGAGACCGCGAAGCTGCGTGACGTGACGCCCCCGGAGTTCAGCGAGGCCGTCGAGGAGGGCAACGACCCGCCGGCCGGGGTCGTGCAGCAGACGCTGGCCGTCTTCGGCGCGCAGCCGCCGGTCGGCGCGCTGGTGCTGAACGCGCAGACCCAGTCCCCGACGACCGACCAGGTCGAGCAGGCCGCGACGCAGGCCGGGGTCCCGGTCGTCGAGATGACCGAGACGCTGCCCGAGGGACAGAGCGACTACACGGCGTGGATGGGCGCCCAGATCGACGCGCTGTCCACCGCCTTGGACCGGCGCTGAGATGCTGGGGCACGTGAGCACCGAAACCGAGCGGACGACCGGCCGCGACGCCCCCGGCGCGGGGCGACCGGCCGCGCTGTCCCTGCGCGGTGCGGGGCTCTCGTTCGGTGACCGCACGCTGTGGAGCGGGCTCGACCTCGACGTCGCGCCCGGTGAGTTCGTGGCCGTGCTCGGCCCGAACGGTTCCGGCAAGACGACCCTGCTGCGTGTCCTGCTCGGGCTGCTGCCGCTGTCCGAGGGCGAGGTCCACGTGGCCGGGCGCGTCCCGAGCCGGGGCAGCTCCGGGATCGGCTACGTCCCACAGCAGCAGCCCGTCGACCCGGACCTGCCGCTGCGCGGGCGCGATCTCGTCGGGCTCGGGCTGGACGGGCACCGGTTCGGGCTCGGCCTGTCCGGCCGTCGCGAGCGGCGGCAACGGGTCGCCCGCGCGCTCGACGAGGTGGACGGGTCCGGCTACGCCGACTCACCGGTCGGGCGGCTGTCCGGAGGTGAGCAGCAGCGGCTGCGGGTGGCGCAGGCCCTGGTCGGGGACCCGGCCGTGCTGCTGTGCGACGAGCCGCTGCTGTCGCTGGACATCGCCCACCAGCGCACGGTGACGCGCCTGATCGACGAGCGCCGCCGGAACTCCGACACCGCCGTGCTGTTCGTCACGCACGAGATCAACCCCGTGCTGCCGCTGGTGGACCGGGTGCTCTACCTGGTGAACGGGCGGTTCCGGATCGGACCGACGTCCGAGGTCATGACGTCCGAGGTGCTCTCCGAGCTGTACCGGACCGACGTCGACGTCGTGCGGGTCCGCGACCGGCTGATCGTCGTCGGCGCCGAGGACGAGCACGCCGACGTGCACCCCGGCCACGGGACGACGTCGTGATCGCCGCTCAGTCGTCCGGACTCGCAGACTTCGGCGAGCTGCTCGGCGAGTCGTTCGTGCAGAACGCCCTGATCGCCTGCGCGGTGCTCGGTCTGCTGGCCGGGCTGCTCACCCCGCTGATCGTGTCCCGCGGGATGTCGTTCGCCGTGCACGGGACGTCGGAGCTCGCGTTCACCGGCGCCGCCGCAGCGCTGCTGCTCACGATCCCGGTCGGGATCGGGTCGGTCGTCGGGGCCGTCGTGGCCGGCCTGGTGTTCGGCCTGCTCGGCCTGCGACGGCGGGAGCGGGACTCGGTGATCGGCGTCGTGCTGGCATTCGGGCTGGGCATGGGCGTGCTGATGCTCTCGCTCTACGACGGCCGGGCGTCGAACAAGTTCGGTCTGCTCACCGGCTCGATCGTCTCGGTGGACGGGACGAGCCTGTGGGTGCTCGGAACCGTCGCGGCCGTGGCACTGGCGGTGCTGGCCGTGGTGTTCCGGCCGCTGCTGTTCGCCAGCACCGACCCGGACGTGGCGCTCGCCCGCGGCGTGCCGGTGCGTGCCGTGTCGCTCGCGTTCGCGGTGCTGATCGGGCTGACCACGGCTCTGGCCGTGCCGATCGTCGGGGCGATCCTGGTGCTCGCGGTGATGATCGTTCCCGGGGCCGCGGCGAACCGGGTCACGGCCAACCCGGTGCGGGCCATGGTCGTGGCCGTGGTGATCGCGGAGGTGTCGCTGCTCGGCGGAACGGTCCTGTCGCTGGTGACGGACCTGCCGATCTCCGGCTTCGTCGCGGCGATCGGGTTCGTGGCCTACCTCGGCTGCCGCGCCACGGCACGCCTGCGGGGCCGCACGCCGATCCGGGCGTAGATCCGGGCGCCGGCCGCGCCGGGCATCCACCTTGCGCCGGCCAGATCCGCCACCGACCAGGGTCGACGCTCGGGAAACCGTTCGGTGAGCGAACCAATTTGCCGGACCACGTTCCGCCCGACGGCGTCCTCCGCCGACCGCCGACACCAGCCGCGCCGGACACCACGTAGCGCCGTGCGCGGCGGCCGCGCGGGCCGCGCTCGACGAGCATCCCGGTCGAGGCCCGCGGCCGATTCGGGGCCGACCAGACGGTCTGACCAGCCCGCGACCGCGGGAAGGTCAGCCGATCCGGCGCCGGCGCGCGACCTCGGCCAGCACGACGCCGGTCGCGACGGACGCGTTCAGGGACTCGACCTTGCCGGCGAGCGGGATCGAGACGGTGACGTCGCAGTTCTCCCGCACGAGCCGGGACAGCCCCTTGCCCTCCGAGCCGGTGACCAGTACCAGCGGGCCGGTGGACAGGTCGAACTCGTCGAGCGACACGTCGCCGTCCGCGGCGAGGCCGGCCACCATCAGCCCGGCCTGGGCGTACTCGCCCAGCGTCCGGGTCAGGTTCGTCGCGCGCGCGACCGGCAGGCGGGCCGCGGTCCCGGCCGACGCGCGCCAGGCGACGGCGGTCATGCTCGCCGTCCGCCGTTGCGGGACGACGACGCCGTGCCCGCCGAACGCGCTGGCGGACCGGACGACGGCGCCGAGGTTGCGCGGGTCGGTCACCCCGTCGAGCGCGACGATCAGTGCCGGGGACCGGCTGTCCGCCGCCCGTTCCAGCAGCTCGTCCGGGTGCGCGTACTCGTAGGGCGGAACCTGTAGCGCGACGCCCTGGTGCAGGGCGCCGCCAGAGATCCGGTCCAGGTCGTTGCGCGGGACCTCCAGCACGGAGATCCCGGCCTCCGCGGCGATGGCGACCGCCTCGGCGACCCGCTCGTCGGTGGCCATCCCGGTCGCGACGTGCAGCGCGGTGGCCGGCACGCCGGCTCGCAGGCACTCCACGACGGGGTTGCGGCCGAGCACCGTCTCGGGGCCGTCGTTGTCACCGTGCCGACGCCCCGCCGTCCGCGACGACTGGCTCCGCCGGTCCGCCGCAGCCGCACGGCGTTGCTTGGGGTGCCCGGGGCGCAGCTCGCCCGGCGGGGTCGGTCCCTTGCCGCGCAGCCCGCGACGGGCCTGCCCGCCGGAGCCGGCGACCATCCCCTTCTTCGTGCCCTCCTTGCGGACGGCACCGCGACGCTTCGAGTTACCCGCCATCACGCGTCCTTCAGTGACCAGGTGGAGCCGTCCGGGCCGTCCTCGACGGTGACGCCGGCGGCGAGCAGTTCGTCGCGGAGCAGGTCGGCGGTGGCGAAGTCACGCTCGCCCCGCGCCTGCTGGCGGCGCTCCAGCATCGTCTCGACGAGCGTGCCGAGCGCCTGCCGGGCGCCGTCGCCTCCAGCGGGACCGGCCGTGTCGGTGGCCATCGGGTCGAGGCCGAGCACGCCGGTCGTGGCCCGGACGCAGGACGCGGCCCGGCTCGCGGCGGCGGCGTCACCGGCGTCGAGCGCGGTGTTGCCCTCGCGCACCAGGCCGTGCACGACGGCGAGCGCTCCGGGCGTGCCGAGATCGTCGTCGAGGGCCGCGGCGAACTCGGCCGGCACGTCCGCCGACGGCTCCGGGACGCCGTGACGCTCGCGGACGCGCTGCACGAACGACTCGACCCGCCGGTAGGCCGACACGGCCTCGTCCAGCGCCGTGTCGGAGTACTCGATCGACGACCGGTAGTGCGGCCCGACGAGGTAGTAGCGCAGCTCCAGCGGCCGCACCCGGTCCAGCAGCGCCTCGATCCGCAGCGTGTTGCCGAGCGACTTGGACATCTTCTCGCCGCCCATGGTCACCCACGCGTTGTGCAGCCAGTACCGCGCGAACGGGTCACCGGCGGCGTGCGACTGGGCGCGCTCGTTCTCGTGGTGCGGGAACACCAGGTCCAGCCCGCCGCCGTGGATGTCGAACTCGGGGCCGAGGTAGGCGGTCGCCATCGCCGAGCACTCCAGGTGCCAGCCCGGTCGCCCGCGGCCCCACGGCGTCGGCCAGCTCGGCTCGCCCGGCTTGGCCGCCTTCCAGAGCGTGAAGTCGAGCTGGTCGCGCTTGCCGCCGGCCTCGCCCTCGCCCTGGTGCACGTCGTCGACCTTCTGGCCGGACAGCGTGCCGTAGTCCGGGAACGTCCGGACCGCGAAGTAGACGTCGCCGTTCGCCGCGTAGGCGTGCCCACCGGAGATCAGCCGCTCGATCAGCTCGACCATCTGCGTGACGTGCCCGGTCGCCCGCGGTTCCAGCGACGGCGGCAGGCAGCCCAGGGCCGTGTACGCGGCGGAGAACGCGCGCTCGTACGTCGCGGCCCACTCCCACCACGGACGGCCCGCGTCGGCGGCCTTGTGCAGGATCTTGTCGTCGATGTCGGTGATGTTGCGTACCAACGTGACGTCGTAGCCGGTGTGCGTGAGCCAGCGGCGCAACACGTCGTAGTTGAGCCCGCTGCGGACATGACCGATGTGCGGCGGCCCCTGCACCGTGGCACCACAGACGTACATCGACACGGCTCCGGTCCGCAGCGGCACGAAGTCGCGCTGCTCCCTGGTCGCTGAGTCGAGAAGTCTGAGTCCCACGTCACCAGGGTACGGACCAGCGGTTCCGGTTCGTCCAAGACCCTTCGTCCCGCGCGCGGGACGATCGACCCATGACACGGATCCAGCAGATGTACCCGCGCCTGGTGGTCGACGGCGCCGACGACGCGATCGCGTTCTACACGGCCGTCTTCGGCGCCGAGCTCGTCGAGCGCTTCACCGACCCGGACGGGAAGGTCGTGCACGCGCTGCTTCGCGCGGGCCCCGCGACCTGGGCGGTCAAGGACGCCGACGGCTACGACCCCGCACCCGGCGCCGGCGGGCTCCCGGTGATTCTCGCGCTCTACGTCGACGACCCGGACGCCGTCGCGGAGCTGATGGTGGACCGCGGCGGGACGGTCATCTTCGAGGTCAGAGACCACCCGTACGGCGACCGCGGCGGCCGGCTGGCCGACCCGTTCGGGCACGCCTGGATGATCGCGGCCCGCACCGAGGACCTCACCCCGGAGCAGGTCCAGCAGCGCACCGAGGCAATGTACTAGTGTCCTGAGTCTTTAATTCGCTGGCAGTAGTTGCCGATGCTGGCGAGGATCTCGTCGGCGGTCTTGATCCATACGTAGGGCTTGGGGTCGTCGTTCCAGGTCTGGATCCAGGCCCGGATGTCGGTGTTGAGGGATTTCACTGTGCGGTGTGCCGAGCGCTGCAGTTTCTTGGTGGTCAGTTCGGCGAACCAGCGTTCGACGAGGTTGAGCCAGGACGCGCTGGTCGGGGTGAAGTGCACGTGGAACCGCGGATGCGCGTGCCAGCCACCGCTTGATCGCGGGTGTCTTGTGGGTGGAGGTTGTCGAGCACCAGGTGTATGTCCAACCCGGGCGGCACCACGTCGTCGATCTTGCGCAGGAACTTGCCGAACTCGACCGCGCGGTGCCGCGAGTGCAGCGACCCGATCACCTTCCCGGTCGCCACGTCCAGCGCGGCGTACAGGCTCGAGGTGCCGTGGCGGACGTAGTCGTGACTGGCCCGGGCCGGGGTGCCGGGCAGCATCGGGAATACCGGCTGGGTCCGATCCAGGGCCTGGATCTGGGTCTTCTCGTCCACACACAGCACCAGCGCCCGCTCCGGCGGGTCCAGGTAGAGCCCGACGATCTCACTCGGGGTCGCGGACCTTGTCCACGAACAGCGGGTCCTTGGACAGCTTCCAGGTGTCGACCTTGTGCGGGGCCAGCCCGAACGCCCGCCATACCCGCGACACCGTCGACTGCGACATCCCGAGGTGCGCGGCCATCGACCGGGTCGACCAGTGCGTCGCATCGCGCGGCGACGCCTCCAGGGTCTCGGTGATCAACCGTTCGACATCGGCGTCGGACACGGTGCGCGGCCGGCCGGGGCGGGGCTCGTCGACCAGCCCGTCCAGGCGGTACTCGCCGAACCTGTTCCGCCAGGTCGTCACCGTCGAGCGGCCACCCCGAGCCGGGCCGCGATCTGCGAGTTCGCCTCACCCGCGGCGGCGGCCAGCACGATCTTGCTCCGCAACGCCAACCCCGCCGCACTCGTGCGCCGTCGCGACCACGACACCAACTGGGCCCGTTCGTCCTCGGAGAGCTCGATCGCCTGCGGGCGCGGTGACGGCATACCGCACCCTAGCCACTGACTGGGAACTTCCGACTCGGGACACTAGCAACGTCCTGAACTGCGAAAACCCACCGATCTACACGTTGAAGCGGAACGTTCGGCGTACGTCTGTGACGTGCTACGACGCCCACCACCCACTAGCTGACCTGCGAAAAGACGTTGGCATGCGTTGGCTGCGCTTGGTCTCTTGCGACCCTGCTGCGGACTTCGTGCGGACCGTCCTATGAAGATGATCTCTACCGAGCACGCGCGGCGGGCTGTCGCACCCGCAGGACCGGGGGATCGTTTGACCCCGGGCCCCGAGGGCGGTGTAGACGACCGCTCCTCGAGACCCGGCGGCTAGTTGGTCAGTCGGTCGGTTTAGGGGCCGCGGCTGGCGGCCCACCGACTACGGGCCCGACGCGTGGTCCTTAACGGATCACCGGAAGTTGTCGACCATCGGCGCGAACGCGCTGTCCATGTCCCATAGGGGCTCGATGGTGATGGTCACGACGTGGCCGTAGTTCTGCAGGTGAAATGCCTGGTAGCGGCCGAACGCCTCGGGGTCGTCAGCCTCGATCAGGACGTACCCGCCCCAGGAGGTGCCGTAGGTGCCCTTGTGGGTGACGCCCTTCTCGACGTCACCCCAGTTCCCATTCCGGGCGAGGGCCTTGAAGCCCTCGGTCCACGCCTCGTCGATCGTCGCCTTGGGGCAACCGTCGCGGTAGGCGAACCGAACCATATAGACCTGTCCCATCTGATCCTCCTCAGCCGATGCGGATGCTTCTCAGTGTGACCTGAGTCACTCTGCCGGGAAAGGCTCGAATACTGCCCACCGCAAGTGATCGCAGGCGTCCGTAGGGCAAGCCACACGAGGACGGCCGCGGACGTCCCCCGCGCGACCGCGATGCCGAGCTGCATCGCGCTGGGGCGTTCGCCGCCGCCACCTCCGCCATCGGGCTGGCGTAGCGGGCCGCCGGGGTGAGCGACCACCCGGGACGGCCTGGATCGGGAAGGGGCCCAGCCCAAGAGTGGCCGTAGCCCGGCAACCCGCCGGCCCAGCGACGCCACCGTGCCCGCCGCGTCGCCGGAGAACGGTCTCGGTACACGCGTGGCCACACGTCAGTGATGGAACGTGAGTTTCCGCGCCTCCTCGGCCGCAGGGCCCCGCCCGGCCCAGCTCGACGCAGTGCGGGTGTCCCAGCCGTAGCGCTCGGCAGCCCACCGCGTCCGGGCTCTCATCCAGGCACCGAGTTGGTAGTAGCGCACAGCCCGGGGCGGCAGTCCCTCGGGAAACGAGTCGCTCGTGCGCTGCACCGACCACGACCACTCGTCGGGGACGAACCGGCGCAGGGGCTCCGGGAAGCCGTCGGGGACCAACGCCCCACCCGTCGATTCGCCCGCGTCGGCCTGCTGATCCGCATTGTGTTCGAGCTGATCCAGGGCGACCCGGACACCACGGAAGGCATGCGCCACAGCATGGCGCGCGGACTACCCGAGCTGATCAGCTACCTAGACAGCCAGATGCAGGCCGGCCGGATCCGGCCAATGGACCCGGTCCTGGCGTTCCAACTGCTCGCCGGCCCGATCGTCGTTCACCTACTCACCCGGCCACTCGCCGAGGCCACGATCGGCACCCAGGCACCGCCGCAGCAGGTCCTCGACGAGCTTGTGCACGCCTGGCTTCGAGCCATGAACCCGGCCAGCAGCACCTGACCCTCTTGCCCAACCTGCCGACACCGCCGACGCCCAGACCGCGGAGGGACCCGGTCTCGACTCCGTAGCTGGGTACGGGCTTGACGACGGGTGCATGCGCACCAGCGAGCTAGCCGGCCAGGCCGGGGTGAACCCGGAGACGCTGCGCATGCGCCGACACCCGTCGACTTCGCCAACCCGAGCACACCCGGTGCCGATCTCGATCCCGGGGAGCGCATCGCCGCCGAGTCGGCGCATCCACAGGGCCGAAGGTCCCGCACACGCGTGGGCTCGGCGAGACGCCGGACGGGTCAGGTCGTGGTCAGGGACCTTCGACTCTTCGGTGGATCGGACGAGCATGGG
This sequence comes from uncultured Actinomycetota bacterium, assembly GCA_963822335.1. Lineage (GTDB taxonomy): Bacteria > Actinomycetota > Actinomycetes > Mycobacteriales > Pseudonocardiaceae > Pseudonocardia. The sequence goes on from CAWGHE010000001.1 coordinate 35,411, forward strand.
ACTGTCGACTCGACATGGGATGAGAAAGGACGAGGTCATGGCCAAGATCTACATCCCGTACGGGACGACCGAGGGGCAAACCGCGAAGATCGCTGAGTTTATCGCCGACGTGATCCGCCATCATGACCATGAAGCGGAGCCAGCGGACATCAGGCGCGCCTGGGACCGGGTCTCGGGTTACGACGGCGTGATCGTCGGTGCGTCGATCCACATGGGCAAGCACGATAAACACGTCGTGGAGTTCGTACAGAAAGGCCGCGACGTCCTTGAACGACTCCCGTCGGCGTTCTTCTCGGTGAGCCTGGCCGCTCACGGCGACGCCGAGGAGGCGGAGGGCTACGTCCGGCAGTTCGAGCAGGTGACGGGCTGGCACCCCGCCAGGATCGCTCTCTTCGGTGGTGCACTTCCCTACACCGAGTACGGGTTCCTGAAGCGCAACTTGATGAAGAGGATCGCCGGAGGAAAGCCAGGTGGCTTGGGTACCGACACCTCGCGCGACTACGTCTATACCGAGTGGGACGGCGTGCAGCGCTTCACGGAGGACTTCTTGGCCGACCTCTCCCGCAACGCGAACAGGCCCTAGTTCGCGGCGTTCGTGCGGCTGGCCGACACCCTGACCGATCGCGCGGTCCACCGTTCTCCGGACTCTCACCAGCTGCAGAGCCAGGTCGACCAGGACCGGACCGGCGCGCCTCGAAGTCGCCTTACCCGGGTAGCCGCTGAATCTACGCGAGATCGTTCGAGTTCCGGCTCGTCGGTCTGGTCATCGCGCTCGCCTCACCGGCCGCCGTCACCGAAACGGCGGGCATCGGTGTGCTCATGAGGGTTCTCCTCGGTTCCCGGCTCCCAGTGCCGGGGGTGTCGTCGGTTCGCCGGTGATCGGTCTGGTCGGCGTCGGTCCGATCACTGCCGCCCGGGGGATCGGGTGCCAGGACCCGTCCGGGTGCGGGCGCCGGGGCCGGGCCACGACCCCGCGCGCGGGAAGAGCTGCACAAGCTCGGTGTGTCGAGCCGTCCACCGTCCACGCCGAAGAAGGTCGGTCCATGACGCCCCATGCCGATTCCGAGACGTTCGCCGAGGCGGCGAGGCCCTCGGGCGCGGCTACCCCGCCGCGCTGATGCACGGTGCTATTGCGGGTTCCCCTTCGCAATTGGCTGAAGAGTCCACCCACAGCCTGGTCATGGCGCTGTCGTTCTGGTTCCCGAGGTTCACGAGGCGTTATGGCGCCTTCGCGTCCCGAGCCGGCGGACCAGGAGCGCCGTGCCGGTGACCGCGAGGGCCCCACCCACCCAGCGGCGCGGGTTCGTCGCCGCCGGCTGCCGCCACGCCGACACCGGCTGCATCTCCAGATGCAGCCCCCGGGTCCGCCCGTCCGGGTCGCGGCTGAACACCACCCGGATGCCGCCCATGCCGAACTGTCCGAAGTCGAGCTGGAAGGCGTACGGGTCGGTTTCGTCATCCGGACGCAGCTCCAGCCCTCTGGCGAGGGCGGGTATCGGGGTCAGGATCCGCAGCCATAACCTACCGCCGCGGATGAAGACCTCCAGGCCGGCGCCGAGGAATGCGGTCGCCCGCAGGTCGGTGACCGGACCAGGCACCCGGCACCGCGATTACCGCGAAGCGACGGGCCCGCCGAGCCGGTCACCGAGTCGTCCCGGAGGTCCGGCGCGTCCCGGTGGAGATCCGGAGTGCCCGCCTCCACACCGGGCGGTGCTTGATCTATCGAAGTGGCGGATTCGCTAGCCGTTGATCTCCGCGTGGCCTCCTTCGTGGCCTCCACTGCAGCCCTACGGTGCTTCTCGCTGTGCACGGTGACCACCAGAATGTGCACGGATGTGCTGGGTGAGCACTGCGCTATAGGTGAGCGAAGCACTCGTAATGCGTAGATCGGCCCGCTCGAGTCTCTCTGTGCGAACCACACCGCACTACCGGGCGGGTACTCGCGCACCAGCCGGATCTGCGACTCGGTCACCGACGGGTGGCCGACCTCGCGCAGCCGCTGTGCGGCGGCTCGCTGGTCCAGCACTGCCAGCTTCGGCTAGTGTCCTGAGTCTTTAATTCGCTGGCAGTAGTTGCCGATGCTGGCGAGGATCTCGTCGGCGGTCTTGATCCACACGTAGGGCTTAGGGTCGTCGTTCCAGGTCTGGATCCAGGCCCGGATGTCGGTGTTCAACGATTTCACTGAGCGGTGCGCCGAGCGCTGCAGCTTCTTGGTGGTCAGTTCGGCGAACCAGCGCTCAACGAGGTTGAGCCAGGACGCGCTGGTCGGGGTGAAGTGCACATGGAACCGCGGGTGCGCGGCCAGCCACCGCTTGATCGCCGGTGTCTTGTGTGTCGAGGCGTTGTCGAGCACCAGGTGCACGTCCAACCCCGGCGGCACCACGTCGTCGATCTTGCGCAGGAACTTGCCGAACTCGACCGCCCGGTGCCGCGAATGCAGCGACCCGATCACCCTGCCGGTCGCCACGTCCAGCGCGGCATACAGGCTGGACGTGCCGTGGCGGACGTAGTCGTGGCTGGCCCGCGCAGGCGTGCCGGGCAGCATCGGGAACACCGGCTGGGTCCGATCCAGGGCCTGGATCTGGGTCTTCTCGTCCACACACAGCACCAGCGCCCGCTCGGGTGGGTCGAGGTAGAGACCGACCTGATCAATCGGGGTCGCGGACCTTGTCCACGAACAGCGGGTCCTTGGACAGTTTCCAGCTCTCGACCTTGTGTGGGGCCAGCCCGAACGCCCGCCAGACCCGCGAGACCGTCGACTGGGACATCCCCAGGTGCGCGGCCATCGAGCGGGTCGACCAGTGCGTGGCACCGGACGGTGTGGACTCCAGGGTTTCGGTGATCAGCCGTTCGACGTCGGCGTCGGACACGGTGCGGGGCCGGCCCGGCCGGGGTTCGTCGACCAGCCCGTCCAGCCGCCGTTCGGCGAAGCGGTTGCGCCACAACTGCACCGTCGACCGGGACACCCCCAGCCGCTCGGCGAGGGCCACATTCGTCCCGCCATCGGCCGCGGCCAGCACAATCCGGCTCCGCAGCGCCAACCCGGCCGCGCTGGTCCGCCGCCGGGCCCACGACTCCAGCTGGGCCCGCTCATCATCGGACAGTGCGATCGCCTGCGGATGCGGTGACGGCATAGCCGCACCCTAGCGACTGACCGGCAATTTCCGACTCACGACACTAGGAAACCAGCAGCAGCGCGGTCGCCACCGCGGCGCGGCCCTCGCCCCGGCCGGTCAGCCCCAGGCCGTCGGTCGTCGTGCCGGACACGGCCACCGGGCCGCCTGCGGCCTCACCGAGCACGCCCTCGGCCTCGGCCCGTCGCTTGCCGATCTTGGGGTCGTTCCCGATCACCTGGACGGCCGCGTTGCCGAGCGTCCAGCCGGCGTCGGAGAGCAGCCGGCGGACCTCGCCGAGCAGGTCGATCCCGCTCGCGCCGGCCCACTCCGGACGGCCCGTGCCGAACACCGCTCCGAGGTCGCCGAGCCCGGCGGCGGAGAGCAGGGCGTCGCAGAGGGCGTGCGCGGCGACGTCGCCGTCGGAGTGACCGGCGCAGCCGTCGACGTCCGGCCACAGCAGCCCGGCCACCCAGCAGGCACGCCCGGGCTCGACCGGGTGGACGTCGGTGCCGATCCCGACCCTCACGGCCCGACCGCCGCACCGGCCAGGAGCAGCTCGGCCATCCGCAGGTCCCAGGCCGTCGTGATCTTGAACGCCAAGGAATCGCCCTCCACGGTGTGCACCCGTCCGCCGACGGCCTCGACGAGGCCGGCGTCGTCGGTGTGCGGATCGGAGGCGTGCTCGTGCGCGCGCGTCAGCTCCGCGGCACGGAAGCCCTGCGGGGTCTGCACCGCACGCAGCGCGGAACGGTCCACGGTGGACACGACGACGCCGTCGGCGTCGACCCGTTTCACGGTGTCCGCCACCGGGATCACCGGCACCACGGCGTCACACCCGGCCGCGACGGCGTCGACGACGCGACGGACGACAGCGGGAGGGGTCAGCGGGCGGGCGGCGTCGTGGACGAGCACGGTGTGCACGCCGGGACCCGCCTCGGCCAGCCCGGCCGAGACCGACGCCTGCCGGTCGGCACCGCCCGGCACGACCGTCACCGGGAGACCGACGAACACGGCCGCCGAGGAGTCCACCAGGTCGGCGGGCACGACGACGACCACGCGGTCGACGGTCGCTGAATCCAGCAGGCCGTCCACCGCGCGGCGCACCATCGGGACACCGGCGAGCTCGACGAACGCCTTCGGCACCGCGGCGCCGAGACGAGCACCTGACCCCGCGGCCGGAACCACGGCGACGACGCTCATCCCCGCACCGGCGGGACCGGGGTCACGCGTTCGCGGTTGCGAGCACCTCGTCGAGCAGGACCTCGGCCCTCTCCTCGTCGGTGCCCTCAGCCAGCGCGAGCTCGCTGACCAGGATCTGCCGAGCCTTGGCCAGCATGCGCTTCTCGCCGGCTGACAGGCCTCGGTCCTTCTCCCGGCGCCACAGGTCGCGCACTACCTCGGCGACCTTGTTCACGTCACCGGAGGTGAGCTTCTCCCAGTTCGCCTTGTATCGGCGGGACCAGTTCGTGGGCTCCTCGGTGTGCGGTGCTCGCAACACCTCGAAGACCCGATCCAGGCCTTCCTGACCAACCACATCGCGAACGCCGACGACCTCGACGTTGTCTGCGGGAATACGTACCGTCAGATCTCCCTGCGCGACTTTCAGGACGAGGTACTGCACATCCTCGCCTTTGATCGTCCGAGTCTCGATCGCCTCGATGAGCGCGGCACCGTGGTGCGGGTAGACGACGGTCTCTCCGACCTTGAAAACCATGTGTCCTCTGGCCCCTTTCGCTGCTCTCAGGTTAACACGTCCGCCGCAGGTGGCCGAGAGCGGACCGGACCGTCGTTGCAGGTCAGGGGGTTGACAAGTCGGGCGAGTCGTGCCTATGGCAACCGTCGCCACACACGTCACACGACCGAGCGCGCGCACCGTCGTCGTCGATGACTAGGCTGCGCGGCGAACGGCGCGGGCATGCGACCCGCGTCGTCACGAGCGCCGCACCGCGCCGGGCGACGTACACCCCGGCACGAAGGAAGGACAGCCGACCGTGAGCCGCAACCGTCGCCTCCGCCCGTCGCGGGCACTCGCCGGGACCGTCGGGGCCCTCGCCCTGGCAGGCACGCTGGCGTTGTCCGGCTGCGGAACCGGTCAGCTGGCCCAGACCGCCGAGGAGGGCGCGGCGGTGAACGGGATCGGCGCCCAGCAGGGCGACGTCTTCATCCGCGACCTGCAGATCGTCTACCCGCAGAAGCCCACGTCGCCGGAGGCGCCCTACCCGAGTGGCGGCGCCGCGCCGCTGCGGTTCGGGATCGTCAACGAGGCCACGACCGCCGACCGCCTGGTGCGCGTCTCCAGCCCGATCGCCTCCACCGTCACGCTCTCCGGCGACATGTCGCTCCCGCAGGAGATCCTGCTCGTCGGCGGCGGCGAGAGCGGCACCGCTCCGGCGGGCGTCCGGCCGGTCACGATCGCGCTGACCGGGCTCACTGCCCCGGTCCGTGCCGGCGCGAACGTGCCGATCACGTTCACGTTCGAGCGCGCCGGCACGGTCACCCTCCTGACCCCGGTCGGCACCCCGCCCGAGGGCGGCTCGGCCAGCGAGCCCGAGCGCGAGGACAGCGAGGCCGCCCAGGGTGCCGAGCAGGCCGCCCCGGCAGAGGCCCCGGCAGGCGCGCAGCCCGGTGCCCCCGAGGCTCCGGCGGCGCCGGCGCCCGAGGGCGGCCGCTGAACACGCGCTCCCGCGCCGTCCGCGGCGGCGGGTACCGCTGCGTCGAGTGCGACCAGCGGTCCGCGCAGTGGGTCGGTCGCTGCCCGGGCTGCCAGGCCTGGGGCTCCCTGGAGGAGATCGAGGCCCCGACGCGTGGGGCGGGGCGGCAGCAGATCGTCGCCGGCGCCCCGAGCGCGCCGGCACGCCGGATCGCCGACGTCGAACTGGACACGACGCGCAGCCGACCGACCGGCGTCGACGAGCTGGACCGCGTCCTCGGCGGCGGGCTGATCCCCGGGGCGGTCGTGCTGCTCGCGGGCGAGCCCGGGGTCGGCAAGTCGACGCTGCTGCTGGAGGTCGCGGCGAAGGCCGCGGCCCGGTCCCGCGTGCTCTACGTGTCCGGTGAGGAGTCGGCGGGGCAGGTCCGCCTGCGCGCCGAGCGGACCGGCTCCGTGCACGACGACCTGTACCTGGCCTCCGAGTCCGACCTCGAGTCCGTGCTCGGCCACGTCGACGACCTGGCCCCGGCGCTGCTGGTGATCGACTCGATCCAGACCATGTCCACCGCGACGGTCGAGGGCTCGCCGGGCGGGGTCACCCAGACCCGGGCGGTCACCGTCGGGCTGACCGCGCTGGCCAAGCAGCGCGGGTTGTCCGTGTTGCTGGTCGGCCACGTGACGAAGGACGGCGGCATCGCGGGCCCGCGCGTGATGGAGCATCTCGTCGACGTCGTGCTCTCGTTCGAGGGCGACAAGCAGTCGACGCTGCGGATGGTGCGCGGTGTGAAGAACCGGTTCGGGCCGGCCGACGAGGTGGGCTGCTTCGAGCTGCGCGACGAGGGCATCGTCGGGCTGCCGGACCCGTCGGGCCTGTTCCTGGCGCGCTTCGGGACGTCCGGCGACGCGGCCGTGTCCGGCACCGCCGTGACGGTCGTGATGGACGGCAGGCGACCGCTGCTGGCCGAGGTGCAGGCACTCGTCGCGGGCGCGAACATCCCGAGCCCGCGGCGTGCCGTGTCCGGATTGGACTCGGCGCGGGTGGCGATGCTGCTCGCCGTGCTGGAGCGCCGGGGCGGGCTCAAGCTGCACGACGCCGAGGTCTACACGGCGACCGTGGGCGGGATGCGGATCGTCGAGCCCGCCGCGGACCTGGCCGTCGCGCTGGCCGTCGCGTCCGCCCAGCGGGACGTCTCACTGCCGCCGGACCTCGTCGTGCTCGGCGAGCTCGGTCTGGCCGGCGAGCTGCGCCGGGTGAACGGGGTCGGGCGCCGGCTGGCCGAGGCCGCCCGGCTCGGGTTCACCCGGGCCCTGGTGCCGCCGGACAGTGACATTCGCAACTCCGGCATGAAGATCACCGAGGTCCGGAACCTGGCCCAGGTGCTCAAGCAGGTCCGCTGATCCTCAGGGGCTCAGCAGCAGCGGAGCCGGTGCGCTGATCACCGGGCCGAGCCGGGTGAGCACGCGGTAGGCGCCCGGCCCCATCTGGTCGCGCTCGGACGTGCAGCCGGGCACCGAGCCGAGGCCGCTCCAGTTCACGGCGAACGCGATCGGCTGGCCGGGCACCAGCGTGCGCAGGTCGTCCGAGGCCGGGTTGACGCAGTCGTTGCTCGACCAGAGGCGCTTCGCCCCGTCGCCGCTCCACACGACGATCTCCTGCTCGGCCCCGTTCAGGTCACGCACGCACGGACCGCCGCTGACGTTCGCCACGACCAGGCGCAGCAGCGGCCGGGCGCCCACCTTGTACTCCGGTGCCCCGCTCTCCGCGGAGACCTTGATCATGTCGTCGCGGCACGGGGGCGGGCCGGTCGCCGGCAGGGGGCCGGCCGGCGGGACCAGCACCGGCAGTCGCCCTGTCGCGTCCGGCCGGACGGTCTCGTCCACCGGACCCGCGTTCGGGGCCGCGGGTCCGGTGGACGGCCCGGCGGGGGGAGCGCCGGCGGGAGAACCGGGCACGCCGGGGGCGGACGGCGGCGCGACGGTCGCCGCCAGTCCCGCACCCTGGGCCGGGGATGCGGGAGAGGCGTCGACGTGCGCGGCACGTCCGGTGGTGGAGTCGTCGGAGTCGACGCCCGGCGGCAGCAGCGCCGAGGTCAGGAACCAGAGCAGCCCGAAGATGCCGAGCAGTGCCGCGACCACGGCGAGGAGCCTCCGGCGCCAGTACACCGGCGCCGGTAGGGGTCCCACCGGGTCCATCATGTGACCGAGAGTAGATCGACGACTACGGATCGTCGTCTCGACATACCGGACTCCGGCGCATCGTCGCAGGTCTACACGTCCGATCTACCTCGCGACCCACGAACCGGGCACCCGGGGTCCGAGCACAACCGCAGGTGATCGTCTCCGCCCCGCCGGCCGTCGCCCGTGTCTCACCGGACGGGTGCGCATGCCCGCGATCCGTCACCGGCGGTAGGTCCGAGCGCCGCCGCGCGCACCGGGATGCCCCCTCGATCGGCGCACCGGACGGGCGACGACAATCGTCGTGTGCCGTCCGTGCTGGCCGAGGAGATCTCGGCGTGGTTCCGCGCCGAGGCGCGCGATCTGCCGTGGCGACGTCGGGGGACCACCCCGTGGGGCGTGCTGGTCAGCGAGTTCATGCTGCAGCAGACGCCGGTCGCGCGCGTCGAACCGGTGTGGGAGGCCTGGATGGCCCGCTGGCCGACGCCGTCGGCGATGGCCGCGGCGCGTCGCGCGGACGTGCTGCGGGCCTGGGGGAAGCTGGGCTACCCGCGCCGGGCGATCCGCCTGCACGACGCCGCGGCCGCGATCGCCGAACAGCACGGCGACGAGGTCCCGGCCGACGTCGAGACGCTGGAGGCGCTGCCCGGGATCGGCTCCTACACCGCCCGCGCGGTCGCCGCGTTCGGGCACGGGCTGCGGGCGCCGGTCGTGGACACGAACGTGCGCCGGGTCGTCGCCCGTGCGGTGCACGGCGCCGGGGACGCCGGACCCGCCCGCACCCGGGCCGACCTGGCCGACGTCGACGCCCTGCTCCCGCACGACGACGCCGGGGCCGCCGTCGCGTCCGCGGGGCTGATGGAGCTCGGTGCGGTGGTGTGCACGGCCCGCACGCCGCGCTGCGGGCTCTGCCCGGTGACCGCGCACTGTGCGTGGGTCGCGGCCGGGCGGCCCGAGTACACCGGGCCGCGCAAGCCGGTGCAGGGCTTCGCCGGCACCGACCGGCAGGTCCGCGGCAAGCTCCTGGACGTGCTGCGGGCCAGCCCGGACCCGGTGCCGCGGTCCGCCCTGGACGCCGTCTGGTCGGACGCCGGGCAGCGGGACCGGTGCCTGGACTCCCTGCTCGTCGACGGGCTCGCCGAGCAGACCGGCGACGGGCGGTTCGCGCTGCCCGCCGGGCCGGCCTGACGACGTGCCGCACGTCGTCCGCCTCCGGCTCGACGACGGCGCCGTGGACGCGCTGGGGCGGCTGCGGGCACGCGTGCGAGCAGCCGGCTCCCAGACCGAGGCGGACCGTCCGTACGTGACGGTCGCGGCGGCCGCCACCGTGCCGCGCCCGGCCCGCGACGCGCTGGCCGCCGAGCTCCGGCTGCTCGCGCTGCCCGCCCTGTGGCTGGCCTGTCTCGCGTCGCTGCCCGGTGACGACGACCGGCTCGTGCTCGCCGCGGTGACCGACCCCGAGGTGCTCGCCGTGCACTCCGCCGTGCACGACGTGCTGGCCGGGCGGGTGCGCGGCCCGCACGCCGCCCACCTGCCGGGGTCGTGGCTGCCGCACTGTGTGCTCGCCCGGTCCGACCCGGCCGCGGCGTTCGCCGCCGTCCACCCGGTGACGCCCGTCCGGGCCCGGATCACGGCCGTCGAGCTGCACGACACCCGCTCCGACTCGTCGGACGTCCTGAGATCGACAACCTCTGGTTGACGATTCGTCGGAACGTCAACCTAGAGTGGACGCATGACGGAGACGCCCACGCCGCCCCCACCCCCGATGCGGCTCGACGACCTGATCGCGGGGATCACCAAGGTCCACTCGGACGAGCTCGACCAGCTGTCGAACGCCGTGCTCGTCGGCGAACACCTCGGCGACCTCGCCGACCACCTGATCGGCCACTTCGTGGACCGCGCCCGGCGCTCGGGCGCGTCCTGGACCGACATCGGCAAGAGCATGGGCGTCACCAAGCAGGCCGCCCAGAAGCGGTTCGTGCCGAAGGCGACCGACGCCGCGGAGGCCCTCGACCCCAACCAGGGCTTCAACCGGTTCACCCCGCGGGCGCGCAAGGTCGTGGTGGCCGCCCAGGAGGAGGCCCACGGGGCGGGGAACAACGAGATCTCCCCGGCGCACATCACGCTGGGCCTGATGAGCGAGCCGGAGGGCCTGGCCGCCCGGACGATCGTCGCGCTCGGCGTCTCGCCGGACACGCTGCGCCGCACGGTCGTGGCGACGCTGCCGGAGCGGGTCGACAACATGCCGGCGCTGATCCCGTTCGACGCGGCCGCCCGCAAGGTCCTCGAGCTGACGTTCCGGCACGCGCTGCGTCTCGGGCACAACTACGTCGGGACCGAGCACATCCTGCTGGCCCTGCTCGAGGTGGAGGACGGCTCCGGCCTGCTCACCGGGCTGGGCGTCGGGCAGGGCGAGGCCGAGCAGCACATCCAGACGTTCCTGGAGGGTCTGCAGGCCGCCGAGGGCTGATCTACCGCCCCTCCAGCAGCCCGTGCACGGCGTCGAGCCAGGGCCCCGGTTCCGCGCCGTGCACCAGGTGTCCCGTGTCCGGGATGCGCACGTGCCGGGCGTCCGGGAGCCGGCGGGCCATCGCCTCGGCCTGCCCGGGCGGGATGATCGACTCCGCCGCCTCGATCACCAGGGTCGGCGCCCGCACGGCGTCCAGCGCCTCCCAGTGCGGGACGCGCGTCCAATGCTCGGCGATCGCCGTCGCGTCGTCGACGGCGGCGAGCAGGTGGTACCCGTCGGCGCGCTCCTCGACGCACTCGGCCATGTAGTCGCCGACCCCGTCGAACGCCTCCCGCACCGCGGCGACGGAACAGAACGGCTGCTCGATCGCGGAGAACCAGGCATGCATGTCGGTGATCGTGTGCGGCGGCAGGCCGGTGAGGTCGACGGCCATGTCCTCGACGACGACCGCGGACACGAGGTCCGGCCGCCGGGCCGCCGCGAGCAGCGCCGACAGGCCACCCATCGAGTGCCCGACGAGCGCCGCGGGCCCGGCGTCGAGCTCCAGGAGCAGTTCGACGACGTCGAGCGCCATCCGCTCCGGATCCCAGGCCGATGCATCCGGGCGACCGGAACGTCCGTGCCCGCGCGCGTCCGGTCCCAGCACCCGCCCGTGCCGTTGCAGCTCGCGGGCGATCGGCCACCACGTCGTCGCCCGGCCCATCAGGCCGTGCAGCAGCACGACCGGGCGCCCGGCGCCGCCGAACTCGACGACCTCCAGGTCGACCCCGTCCGAGCTGCCCAGCGTCCACCTCACCGGGGTCACGATAGATTTGGCGCCGTGGCCGACGCCGACGACGTTCGCCGCCTCGCGCTCGCACTGGACGGCGTCGAGGAGATCGACAGCGACGGCTTCGACTTCCGGGTGCACGGGCAGGGCTTCGTGTGGTCCTACCCGGAGCGGGCCGCGGGGCGCGGACGGGTGATCCGGACCGACGTCGCGGTGCTCTTCGTCGGCGACGAGGCGGAGAAGCAGGCCCTGCTGCTCGGCGAGCCCGACCTGTTCTTCACCGCGCCCGGCTACGACGGCCGGCCGCTGGTGATGGTGCGCCTCGAGCAGGTGGGTCCGCGACGTCTCGCCGAGCTCGTCGAGGACGCCTGGCGGATGCGTGTGGAGCAGGTCCCCCCGGAGAAGCGCCGGCGGAACGCGCACCGGCACAGCCGCTAACGTGGGGGCATGGCAGTCGTGAAGATCAATGCGATCGAGGTCCCGGACGGGCAGGGCCCCGAGCTCGAGCGGCGGTTCGCGAACCGGATGGGCGCCGTCGACAACGCCCCCGGCTTCCTCGGGTTCGAGCTGCTCCGACCGGTCTCCGGGGAGGCCCGGTACTTCGTCGTGACGCACTGGGAGTCCGACGACGACTTCCGGAAGTGGATGGCCGGCGACGGCGTCGCGGCGCACGCGGGCGAGCGTGCCCGTCCGGTCGGTTCCGGGTCGTCCGTGCTGGAGTTCGAGGTCGTGGACCTGGCGGCGATCGCCTCTGAGAACACTTCGGAGTCCTGATCACCGCCGAGGCACCGCCGGAGGTCGACGCGGCGGCGGAGCTGCTGCGCTCCGCGGACGCACTGCTGATCTGTGCCGGGGCCGGGATGGGCGTGGACTCCGGGCTGCCGGACTTCCGCGGGCACGAGGGGTTCTGGCGCGCCTACCCGGCCTACCGGGGGCTCGGCCTGGGCTTCCAGGACCTGGCCGGTCCGGTGCATTTCGTCAACGACCCGCCGCTGGCGTGGGGCTTCTACGGGCACCGGATGTCGCTGTACCGGACGACGGTGCCGCACGACGGCTTCGCCGTGCTGCTGCGCTGGTCCCGGCACTGGCCGACCCGCGTGTTCACGTCCAACGTGGACGGACAGTTCCAGCGCGCCGGGTTCCCGGCCACGGACGTCGCCGAGGTGCACGGGACGATCCACCACCTGCAGTGCCTGGCCGAGTGCGGCCAGCCGGTGTGGTCGGCCGAGGACGTCCGCGTGGAGGTCGACGAACGGACCATGCGGGCGTCGGATCCGCTCCCGAGCTGCCCGAGCTGCGGGTCGCTCGCGCGCCCGAACATCCTGATGTTCGGCGACCTGGCGTGGGACGACCGGGAGGTCGGGCCGCGGCTCGAGCGGCACGTCGAGTGGCTGCGCGGGCTGCGCCGCGACGGCGGCCGCCTCGCCGTCGTCGAGCTCGGGGCGGGGACGGCGGTGCCGACCGTGCGCCGGCAGTCCGAGCTGGCCGCGGCGGCGTCCGGTGCCCTGGTCCGGATCAACGTCCGGGAGCCCGAGGTCCGGCACGGGCACGGCGTCGGTCTCGCCGCCCCGGCCGCGGCCACGCTCGCCGCGATCGACGAGTCCCTCGGCCGGCCGGGTTCCTGACCGGCCGGTGCTCCGCCGGCCGCACAACGGGGCCGCCGCGCCAACGGATGTGGCACCCGTACGAACGAACGCAACGAACGCCACATCCGTGCACCTCGAGAGCGGGATGCACAGGCGAACGCCCGGAACGGGCGTGACGCCCGTGCGCATCGGCGCAACGGGCGTCACGTTCGTGCGGGTGAGCGGGATCAGTCCGGGACGGACTTGTTGTCCGGGACGACGATGCCCGGCAGGTCGCTCAGCGCGGCCAGGCTGGCGGCCTGGACGTGCGACGCCGGGACGTCCTCGTTGCCGTTCGGCAGCGCCCGGGTGGCCGTCGCCGCGGCGACGACGGTCGGCGCGAAGCCGAGGCTGAACGCGGAACGGGTCGTCGAGTTGACGCACATGTGCGTCATGAACCCGGCGAGCACCAGGTTCCGGGTGTCCCCGAGCTGCTGCTGCAGGTCGGTCTGGACGAACGCGCTCGGGAAGTTCTTGTGGATCACGATCTCGCCGTCGCGTGGTGCGACCGAGTCGTGGATGGCGCCGATCCGGTCACGCACGTCGTAGGGGGAACCCTCGCCGGCGTCGTGCTGGATGTGGATGATCTTCGCGCCGGCCGAGCGGGCCCGGTCCAGCAGCGTGGCCGCCTCCTCGAGGGCAGGCTCGACGTTCTCCAGCTTCATGATCCCCTCGGTGTACGTGTTCTGGAGGTCGATCATGATCAGCGCGGAATCGGACAGCGGCTGCGGCGAAGCCGGCAGTCCCAGCAGGCCGCGAAGTGTGTGCAGGTCGGACACGTCATCTCCTTCGATGCGTCGACGAATGCGAGACGGGCCCGGGGCGAGTCGCCCCGGGCCCGTCTCGTCGAACCCAGTATTGCTGCTTCAGTCCTTCATCGCCCTGTACTCGTCGTCGGTGAACAACCGGGAGCGGATCATGAACCGGACGCCTTCCGGCGCCTCGACCGAGAATCCGCTGCCGCGACCCTTCACCACGTCGACGGTCAGGTGGGTGTGTTTCCAGTACCCGAACTGCGACTCCGACATGTAGAAGCCGATCGGCTTGTCCAGCCCGTCCACGTTCAGATCACCGAGGTGGACGTCCGAGTTGCCGAGCTTGAAGTCCCCGTCCGGGTAACACATCGGGGAGCTGCCGTCGCAGCACCCACCGGACTGGTGGAACATCAGCGGCCCGTGCATCTCGGTCAGCGTGACCAAGAGCTCGGCAGCCGCCGGAGTCAGCGCCACACGCTCGGTGCCCGACCCGGGGATTTCCTGCGCCCCATGGTCGACGGGCGCCTCGGCGGCGGCGCTGTCCGGCTGACCCATCAGAAGAAGCCCAGAGCGTTGTTCGAGTAGCTCTGCAGGATGTTCTTCGTCTGCTGGTAGTGGTCGAGCATCATCTTGTGGTTCTCACGACCGATGCCGGACTGCTTGTAACCACCGAACGCGGCGTGCGCCGGGTAGGCGTGGTAGTTGTTCACCCACACCCGGCCGGCCTGGATGTCGCGACCCGCGCGGTACGCGGTGTTGGTGTCGCGGCTCCACACGCCGGCACCGAGGCCGTACAGCGTGTCGTTGGCGATCTTGATGGCGTCGTCGTAGTCGTTGAACTTCGTGACCGAGAGGACCGGGCCGAAGATCTCCTCCTGGAAGATCCGCTGCGAGTTGTTGCCCTCGAAGATCGTCGGCTTGATGTAGTAGCCGCCGGAGAGCTCGCCGCCCAGGTCCGCCTTCTCGCCACCGGTGAGGACCTTGGCGCCCTCCTGCCGACCGATGTCGATGTAGGAGAGGATCTTCTCGAACTGGTCGTTCGACGCCTGCGCACCGATCTGGGTGTCGGTGTCGAGCGGGTGACCCTGCTTGATCTGCTCGGTGCGCTTGACGGCCTGCTCCAGGAAGTCCTGGTAGATACCGCCCTGGATGAGCGCGCGGGACGGGCAGGTGCAGACCTCGCCCTGGTTCAGCGCGAACATCGCGAAGCCCTCGAGCGCCTTGTCGTAGAACGCGTCGTTCTGCGAGGCGACGTCGTCGAAGAAGACGTTCGGGCTCTTGCCGCCCAGCTCGAGCGTGACCGGGATCAGGTTCTCCGAGGCGTACTGCATGATCAGACGCCCGGTGGTGGTCTCACCGGTGAACGCGATCTTCTTGATCCGCTTGTTCGAGGCCAGCGGCTTGCCCGCCTCGACACCGAACCCGTTGACGACGTTCAGCACGCCGGCCGGGATCAGGTCCGCGACCAGCTCCAGCAGCACGTGGATCGACGCCGGGGTCTGCTCGGCGGGCTTCAGCACGACCGCGTTGCCGGCGGCGATCGCCGGGGCCAGCTTCCAGATCGCCATCAGGATCGGGAAGTTCCACGGGATGATCTGGCCGACCACGCCCAGCGGCTCGTGGAAGTGGTAGGCGATCGTGTCCTCGTCGATCTGGGAGAGGTGGCCCTCCTGGGCCCGGATCGCGCCGGCGAAGTACCGCAGGTGGTCGATCGCGAGCGGAATGTCCGCGACGAGCGTCTCCCGGCAGGCCTTGCCGTTCTCCCAGGACTCGGCGATGGCGATCTGCTCGAGGTTCGCCTCGATGCGGTCGGCCATCTTGTTCAGGATGCCGGCGCGCTCGCCGACCGAGGTCTTGCCCCAGGCCGGCGCTGCCGCGTGGGCGGCGTCCAGGGCCTTCTCGATGTCGTCCTCGGTGCCGCGGGCGACCTCGGTGAAGGTCTCGCCCGTGATCGGCGTCGGGTTCTCGAAGTACTGGCCCTTGGCCGGCGCGACGTACTCGCCACCGATGAAGTGGTCGTAGCGAGGCTTGAAAGTGACGACGCTGTCCGGCTGTCCCGGTGCCGCGTACTTGGCCATCGTTGATCCTTTCGTACGTCGGGTACATCGGCGAGATGCACGTGATGCCGGACACTAGGAACAGGGGGGTTGCAACGGCGTTGCACGCAGATGCGTCATCTACCCCTTTGGGTAGGCCCGCATCGTCGGACCGAAGTCAGGATTGCCTACACTCATGATCGAGGGCACGATGGACGGACACGGGGAGGGGGTCGTGTGTCCGGCGAACCCCTGGGTGCCGCCGGCCACCGGGACCGCGAACCATGTGTCGAGCCCGAGGGGCGGACGTATACATGACGTCGACGACGACGGGACGGGTGTGAAGGCGCGCCCGCCGGATCCCCGCGGACATGCGCGGGCGCTGGCGCGGGAGCGGGAAGAGGCACTGGCCGGCGAGCCGGACTCATCGACCCGCCCGGTCGTGTCCGAGTCCTGGGAACGGTCACTCGCCGCCCGGGTCGACCCGGAGCGGTCCCGTCCGTGGCACGCCTACGAGCCCACGGAGGTCGACCACCTGCGCGAGGGGCACCCGCTCCTGCCGGTGATGCCGCTGCTGCGGGACACCTTGGTCTCGGTGGCCGACCAGGCACGGCACATGATGATCGTGACCGACGCCCAGGGGCACATCCTATGGCGCGAGGGCGCCCGCGACGTGCTGCGCCGGGCCGAACGCGTCGAGCTCATCGAGGGCACCCGGTGGAGCGAGGAGTCGATCGGGACGAACGCGATGGGCACCGCGCTGGCCGCCGACGCGCCCGTCCAGATCCACTCCGCGGAGCACCTCGTGCGCACGTACCACCAGTGGACGTGCGCGGCCGCCCCGATCCACGACCCGGACACCGGCACCACGATCGGCGTGGTCGACGTGACCGGCCCGCTGGAGACGTTCCACCCGACGACGATGTCGCTGGTCACGGCCGCGGCCCGGCTCGCGGAGAACCACCTGACCAGCCGGATGGCACTGCGCGACGAGGTGCTGCGCGCCCGCAACCTGCCGCACCTGGCCGGCCTCGGCGGCGCCCCCGGTGCGCTGCTGACCGCCCGCGGGCGGGTCCTGGCCACCCAGCCGCTGGGCTGGCTCAGCGATCGGATCGTGCTGCCGGAGGAGGGCGACCGGGTCCTGCTCGGCGAGGACACCGAGGGCGTGCTGGAACCGCTCGCCGAGGGCTACCTGCTGCGGATCCTGCGGCCCGGCGGACGGAAGTGGGCGTCGCTGTCGCTGCCGTTCCTCGGCGCGAAGCGGCCCGTCGCGCACCTGGACGGGCGCTCGGTGCGCCTGAGCCTGCGCCACGCCGAGCTCCTGACGTTGCTGGCCCTGCATCCCGAGGGGCTGAACGCGGACGAGCTCGCCACCGGCCTGTACGGCGACGCCGGGAACCCGGTGACGGTCCGCGCGGAGATGCACCGGCTGCGCTGCCACCTCGACGAGGGCGTCATCCGGACCCAGCCGTACCGCCTGCACGCCTCGGTGGACGCCGACTTCCTGGAGATCCGGGACGCACTGCGGTCCGGCCGGATCCGGGACGCGGCCGAGGAGGCCGCCCGCGGTCCGCTGCTGCCGACGTCGGAGGCGCCGGCGGTGCGGGCCGAGCGCGAGCAGCTGGAGGCGAACATCCGGGCCGCCGTGGTCCGCTGCGGCGACCCCGACGCGATGTGGGCGCTCGCCCGCACCGACGAGGGCCGCGACGACGCCGAGCTGATCGACCGCCTGCTCCGCGCCCTGCCGCCGACCGACCCGCGCCACGCCGAGCTGGCCGCCCGCCACTGACAAGGCGCCGCGGCATTTACGCCGGCGGCTCCCCGTCGTCCGCCGTCCGGGCCACAACCGCGTACTCCTGCGGCCCGAACAGCACGTGGTTGAGCTTGCCGAAGGCCTCGTTCACCACGGCCGTCGCCGGACCCGCGTCGCCGTCGGGTACCAGCGGCAGGTGATAGCCCTCGGCCGGGCTGTAGTGCCGCAACCAGACCTCACGGAAGCCCGCCGACTCGCAGAGGAACGTGAACAGCGACGGGTGCAGCGGCCGGACGTGGGTGGGATCCAGCACATAGCTGTTGCCCAGCACGATCAGCGACTCAGGGTTCGGCGTCTCGGCCACGAACACCCCGCCGGGACGCAGCCGCGACACCGACAGCGAAATGAGCTCCAGCAGGTCGTCGAGGAGCAGGTGCTCCGCCACATGCGCGGAGAAGATCGCGCCGAGCGAGCCGGGCTCGACCTCGCGGAGGAAGCCCACCGCGTCCCTCTGCCGCACCGGGACTCCGCGCTCACCGGCCTCCGCGACCATTCCCGGATCGGTGTCCACACCGAGCACCGTGGCGCCGCGGCGCTGCAGCTCCTGCAGGAGCTCGCCGCGCCCGCAGCCGATGTCGACCACGGGCAGGCCGGCGGGCAACCGGTCGAGCAGCAGGTCGGCGTAGCGTTCGGTCTGCGTACGCCGCACCTCATCGGGGTCGCCACGGAACCGGCGCTCGAAGCCCACGTAGTTGAACGACGCGGACGCCGGGCCCGAGCGGGCCGGCGGCGTGGCGTCGGCCGCGGGCGGCTCCTCGGCGGCCGGACCGCCTTCCCGCAGCTGCTGAACGGTTCGGTCGAGCAGCCGCACCCGGCGTTCGACCGCGTTCATCTGCTCGCGCTGCTCGGCGAACCGCTTGCCGGCACCGGCCAGCCCGGTCGCCGGCGCGAAGGCCATGCCGAGCTCCTGCAGCGACGCCTCCAACGCGCGGACCTCGGCCTTGAGCAGCTCGAGGTTGACCCGATTGGCCTCGGTCCAGGACGCCGCGACGACGTTCTGCATCTGCCGCGCGACGAGGGTGTCGAGCCGGTGACCCAGCTCGTCGAGTCGACCGTCCTCCGCGGCCGAGCGGCGGTACACCGCGAGCGCGGCCCGCGCGGCGGCCCGCCTGCCGAGCCGGACCGCATCCGGCCGGGACCGCGGCACCCGGGCGAGCACCGCACGGAGTCGCGGGGTGTGGGCGAGTGCCGCCCGGGCGGTGGCCCGCATGCCACTATCCCGCGATCGTGCTGGGATCTCCTCGACCTCGCGGCCCGGGAGCCGGCCCGCGACCTCGTCGCGCAGCTCGGGGGGAAGGCTCATCGTCGACCTCGCAGGATGAGGGTCGCGTCCAGGGAGCGGGACCGGACGGTGGCGTCCGGCGGAGCGCGCAGCTCATCGATCGCGTCGGTGAGCCGCCCGACCGGGTCGGCCGAGACGGCGTCGACCGAGACGCCACGGAGCCTCTCGAGGACGCCCTCGGCGCTCCACCGGCGCTCGTAGAGCCGCCGGCCCGCCCACGAGACGGCGGCCGCGCGCCGGTCGTCAGCTGCGAGTTCGGTGGCGAGCAAGCACCGGGCGGCCGGTGCGTCCGCGACGATCAGGTGGGTATCGGCGACCGCGCCGATGGCCTCGGCCGTCGCCGGGTCGGTGACCGTCGGGGCCGCCCATGCCAGTGCGTGCAGCACCGAGGCCGGTTCGGTCGCGACGACGGCGGCGGCCAGACCGGCGGCCGCGGCCCCGGCGCCGTCCGCGACCTCGACCCCGTCCCACCACCAGCGACCGCTGTCGAACTCGGCCACCGCCGGCCCTGCCAGCCGCCGGGCCCGCCGGATCCGGCGACGGCTGAACGGCAGCACGGGCCGGGCCCCGGGATACTCCGGGTAGGGCCCCAGCACCACGCACCGCTCGTCGGTCATCGATGCCGGGGCGAGCAACGCTGCCGCCGAGCGGGCAGGCTCGGCGGCCAGGTCCACCTCTGTCGTCCATACCGCCGTCGGGATGCCCGGAGGCGGCGGCGCGCCGTGGTGCCAGAGCACCGCGTCCCAGGGACCGGCCGCGTCGGCGGCGGCGGTGAGGTCGAAGACCCGGACGAGCCGGTCCAGGGCGGCCTGCAGCGACGGGTCGACCGGCCCGCTGAGCAGCGTCGCCATGTGCGGGCGCGCCATGTCGGTCACCGGGCCAGGAGGGTGGTGACCACCCGGTCCCAGCTGAGGTCGGCCACCCGCTCCCGGCCGGCGGCGCCCATCCGCTGGGCCAGCGCCGGATCGTGCGCGAGCCGGTCCACCGCCGCGCCGAGCTCGCCGGGCGAGCCGTCGGTGACGATACCGGTGACCCCGTCCTCGACCCATTCCAGTACTCCACCGGAGTCGCGCGTGGTGATCACCGGCTTCCCGGCGTGGTACGCCTGCAGGGTGACGTAGCCGTAGTCCTCGTCGTACGGGGGGTACAGCACGGCCAGCGCGCCCGAGTACAGCTCGACGAGCTGGTCGTCAGAGACGAACCCCGGCAGCTCGACACGTTCGGACACCCCCGCGGCGGCCGCCCGCTCCACCAGCTCGTCGCGCATGCTTCCGCGCCCGGCGATCACCGTCCGGGCACCGCTACGGGCTGCGGCCACGGCGTCGACCATCAGCTCCGGACGCTTGTTCGCCTCGAGCCTGGTCGGGGCGAACACGTAGTCGCCGAACGGGCCGGCGTGCAGGCGGTCGTGCAACGGCGGAGGGTGGTAGAGCGGCTCGCCGTACAGCCCGTTGAACCGACTCAGCCGGTCGGCGACGACCGCGGAGGTCGTGTACACGCGCTGCGCCTCGCCGAGCACCCGCGCGTCCCACTCGGTGAGCTGCCGCTGCACCTCCAGCGACGGGTCGTCGAGCCCGAGGTCCGACCAGCCCGCATCGACGGCGTCGTAACCACCCCGATGCTGGTGGAACAGCCAGACGATCTTGCGAGGGTGCCGGACGAAGTAGGAGGGAAAGTTGGTCGCGACGACGAGATCGGCGTCCAACGGGACCATCCGCCAGGCCAGCGCGCTGTCGAACAGCCGGCCCTTCTCCCACGCGACCGGCAGGCGGACCAGCTCCGAGCGGTGTCCGGCGGCCTGCAACGCCGACACCAGGTTCTGCATGTGGAGTTCGGCGCCACCGCTGGCGAACGGGACCTGGGCCCCGCAGACGACGACATCCACTCGTGCAACTCCTCGCGGCTGGCGGGCTCACGCCGGGCCGGACCCTACCAAGAGCGCGGGACCGGACCTCAGCAGCTGTGGAGCCACAGGCTCCCGCCGTCCACCGGAGTCCGGGCGTGCAGCGTCGCCGCCATCACCTCCGGGTGTCTCAGCTGCAGCACGGACGGCCAGAGGTCGATCTGCCAGTGCGGGTTCCCGGTCAGGAACGCGCGAAGCAGATAGGCCTCGTTCCAGGCGCGGCCCTCGAGGACCCACTCCCGGGGGTACTCGAACGGGTAGGCGATGTCGTGCACGTGCACGTGCACGCCCGGGCGCAGCCGGGGCAGGACCTCGAAGAAGAGGAAGTTCACATCGCTTCCCACCTTGGAGACGTGGGTCGAGTCGATGAACAGCACATCGCCCGCCTCGGCGCCGGTCAGGAGGTCGAGTGCGACGTCCTGGACCGGCCGTTCGACAATCTCGACGCGGTCAGCGGTCCCCGTCGCGCAGAACGGAGCTCAGCCGTTCCGGGAACGGTTCGACGAGCACGATCTCCGTCTGCAGGTCGAACCGCTCGACGGTGTCGAGCAACATCGCCGAACTCCAGCCGCAGCCGATCTCGACGACGCGCCCCGGGTTCCACAGCTGGAGCAGGCCGTACCAGATCTGGCTGTCCGTCCACCCGAAGTAGTCGTTGTCCGGCCGGAACCTCAACGCGGGGTCCGCGTCGGGCGCTGCATAGGGCCAGGTTGCGATCAGCGGGGCGATCTCGTCGAGCAGGTCGGCCTGCGCGGCGAGGCGGAGGTCGACCCCGGTGACCTCCCGCGACCTGTCGAACAGCCGCGGTGTGGCGCTCCGAACGTGATCGAGATCAGGCTGGGGCGAGTAGAAGTGACCTGGCGGGAAGAGCCGGTACGGATCGTCGGCGGCTCGTCGTGCCGCCTCGGCCCGAGCGAGGCTGTCGAGCTCCTCGCGCGCGACGTTCAACTCGGTCTCCAGATCGCGCGCCCGCGTGGCGAACTGATCCCGCTGACGGCGCAGACTCGCGATCGGCGGGAGGACCGCCGCGATCTCGCGCAGCCGACGTGCTAGGGCCACCATGATCGAAGGCTACTGAGACTGCGTCAGCCGGGCGAGCCTTGCTCGCCGCGGCTCACCGACCACCTACCATCGGCGGCCTGCGACGACCTCCGGCGGACGGCGACGGCGACGGAGACCCCAGACTCGAAGGTGGCGGCATGCACTTCGACCGGTCGGCGGTCGGCTCCCGGGCCGCGACGCGGCATCAGAGGGAGCCGGGCCACCTCGCGGGCGCGGCCGACGCCCCGCTGACCATGGTGCACACGCCCCGGTCGTTCCTGCGCGGCTTCGCCGGCGACGTCGCCGACATCTGGAGCTATCGCGAGCTGCTCAGGAACCTCGTGCGCAAGGAGCTGAAGGTCCGCTACAAGGACTCCGTGCTGGGGTTCATGTGGACCCTGGTCCGCCCGCTGCTGCAGCTGTTCGTCTACGCGGTCGCGATCGGCATCTTCCTCGGTGCAGGCAAGACCATCCCGGACTTCGGGGTGTACCTGTTCACCGGTCTGGTGGCATGGACCCTGTTCACCGACATCGTGGGCGGCTGCACCAGTTCGATCGTCGGGAACGCCGGGCTCATCAACAAGGTGTACTTCCCCCGCGAGATGTTTCCGCTGTCCGTGGTGGGCGCGGCCGCGGTGAACTTCGTCCTGCAACTGGTCGTGCTCGTGGCCGCGTACGTCGTGACCGGCGCCTGGCCGCGCCCGGCCGACCTGCTGTTGGTGCCGCTCGCCCTGGCCGTGCTGGTGGTGTTCGCGACCGCGATCGGGCTGATGCTCGCCGCGGCGAACGTCTACCTGCGCGACGTGCAGTACCTCGTCGAGATCGGCTTGCTGCTCTGGTTCTGGATGACTCCGATCGTCTACGACTGGACGAAGGTCAAGACGAACATGCTCGACCACGGCCTGGACTCGCTGTTCCAGATCTACCTGGCCAATCCGATGGCGAACGTCGTGCTCGCGTTCCAGAAGGCGTTGTGGCCGGGCGGGCAGACCGAGCAGGGCGCACCGTTCGTCTACGACGGCGACCTCTACCTGCGCCTGGGCGTGCTCCTGGCCATCTGTCTCGCGCTGCTCTGGTGTGCGCAGCGGATCTTCGCCCGCGCCCAGGGCAACTTCGCGCAGGAGTTGTGAGCGACGTGGCGCATCCCGTGGTCCGCGTCGAGAACGTGTCCAAGCGGTTCACCATCCGCAAGGACAAGTCCCTCAAGGAGCGGCTGGTCAACTTCCGTCGCTCGGCGCAGCACGCGGAGACCTTCTGGGCGCTGCGTGATGTCGAGCTTCGAGCTGGAGCCGGCAACCACGCTGGCACTGATCGGGCACAACGGGTCGGGCAAGTCCACGCTCCTGAAGATGATCGGCGGGATCATCGCCCCGACGACGGGTACCGTGGAGCGGCGCGGCCGGCTCGCCGCCCTGCTGGAGCTCGGCGCCGGCTTCCACGGCGACCTGACCGGCCGGGAGAACGTCTACCTCAACGCCTCGATCCTCGGGATCAGCCGCGCGCAGACCGACCGGTACTTCGATGAGATCGTCGACTTCTCGGGCATCGAGGAGTTCATCGACACCCAGGTCAAGTTCTACTCGTCAGCGGCATGTACGTACGGCTGGCCTTCGCGGTGGCGGTGCACGTCGACCCGGAGATCATGCTGGTGGACGAGGTCCTCGCGGTGGGCGACGAGCCGTTCCAGCGCAAGTGCCTCGAGCGGATCAAGCGGTTCCAGCAGGAGGGCCGCACGATCGTGCTCGTCACCCACGGCCTGGACCAGGTCAACCAGCTCTGCGATCGGGCGATCGTGCTCGACCACGGCCGGATGGTGATCGACGGGACGCCGGTGCAGGCGGTGCGGACACTGCGCGACCGGTACGCCGAGCAGGAGGAGCTCGCCGAGGCCACCACAGGTGGCACCCCCCCGGTGAGCATCACCGGGGTGCGGGTGCTCAACTCCGAGGGCACGGTGCTGCGCGCGATCGACTCCGGCGCCGGCCTCGTCCTGGAGATCGATGTCGAGGCCCGGGAGCGCTGCACCGAGTGGGTCGTCGGCATCGCCCTGCAGAACCACATGGACCTGCTCGTCTACGGCACGAACACTCGCCTGCTGGGGCACCAGCTGCCGCCGCTGTCCGGCCGGCGCACTGCGCGGTTCGTGCTGCCGTCGCTCCCCCTGGTGGACGGGCAGTACTACGTGACCACGGCCGTGCATCCCCCGGTCGGCCCGGAGTGGCACCGCCTCGACCGGACGGCGACATTCCGGGTCAACAGCGAGGGCGGCGAGGAGGGTGTGCTGCACGTGGAGCCGAAGTTCGAAGTGGTGGATCCGTGATCGATCGGAGCGGCCGGATCGCGTTCTGCCCGGCCCGCTTCGGTCCGCAGCTGACGGGTGGAGCGGAGATCGTGCTGCGCAAGATGGCCGAGCGGCTGCAGGACCGCGGCTGGGACGTGGAGATCCTCACCACCTGCGCCACCGACCATCACACCTGGGACAACGTCCTCCCGCCCGGGACCTCGCTGGAAGGGGGCCTGCGGGTGCGCCGGTTCCCGGTGGTCGGCGACCCCATCCCGGAGCGGGCCGACCTGGAGCGCCGAATTCTGGGGCCGGAGCCGCTCAGCCTCGCCGAGCAGCAGCGCTGGATGAACTCCGGGATGCGGGTGCCCGAGCTGTTCCATCACCTGCTCGACACAGCCGAGGACTATCGGGCGCTCGTGTTCACCCCCTACCTGTTCTGGGTCGCGTTCGCCTGCTCGCAGGTCGCTCCTGAGCGGAGCTTGCTGTGGACCTGTCTTCACGACGAGCCCTACGCGCACCTCGAGCTGTTCCAGCCGGTGTTCAGCGGGGTCAGCGGGCTGTTCTTCCAGAGCGACCGGAGCACGAGCTGGCCCACCGGCTGGTGCCCAACCTGGCGCCGCACGCCGAGGTGGGCTGCGGGGTCGAGGTTCCCGAGCGCTACGACCCGGACTCGTTCCGGGCGCGGCACGGGATCCGCGGCCGGTTCCTGCTCTACGCCGGCCGCCGCGAGGGGGCGAAGGGCTGGGACGAGCTGCTCGCCGGGTTCGCTGCCGCGGTGCGCGGCTCACGACCTGCCGCTGTCGCTGGTGACGATGGGCGGTGGCGAGGTCCGTGCGCCGGCCGAGATCGCCGACCGGGTGATCGACCTGGGCTTCCTGCCGGACGCCGAGCGCGACGACGCGTTCGCCGCCGCCGACGCCTACGTCCAGCCCAGCCGATACGAGGCGTTCTCCCGCACCATCATGGAGGCGTGGCTGGCCGGCACTCCGGTGATCGCCAACGCCGGAAGCGACGTGGTGGCCTGGCACTGTCGGCGGTCCGGCGCCGGGCTGCTCTACGCCGACCAGCACGAGTTCGAGCAGTGCCTGCTGTTCCTCGCCGACGCCCCGCGGGTCGCCGCCCGGCTGGCCGCCGGTGGCCGCGACTACGTGCTCGCCCACTACCAGTGGGACGGGGTGCTCGACCAGGTCGAGGCGGCGCTCGACGAGTGGACGACCGGGAAGAACTGACGTGGTGCGCATCCTGATGATCACGCCGTACCCGCCGATGCGGGACGGCATCGCCAGCTACGCCGTGCAGGCCGTGGCCGCCCTCCGGGCGAGCCGGTCACGATGTCGAGGTTCTCTCGCCCGGGCCGTCGGCCGCGCACCATCATCTCGACCTCGCAGGGCTCCGCGGTGGGCTCGCGCTGGCCAAGCGGATGCGCGGGCTACGACCGGGTGGTCGTACAGTTCCATCCCGACTTCTTCTATCCGATCGGCATGTCGCGGCTGGGACGCGCGCAGGTCAGCCTCGCGTACGCGGTCGCGTTCGCCCGGGCGGCGAACGTCGAGGTCGTCGTGCACGAGATCGACTACGCGCACGGCCGCGGCCGCACCCCCGATGCGCTGGCCGCCCGGCTGCTGTGGAACCGGGTGGACCGGGTCGTGGTGCACACCGAGCGGGAGCGCACCGACTTCGCACAGGCCTTCGGTGTCGACCCGGTCCGGGTGGCCGTGAGCACGGCACGGCGCGACGTTCCGCCGGCGCACCCGGTTCGACCAGGAGGCCGCCCGACGCTCGCTGGGCATCTCGCCCGACGTCACCGCGTTCCTCTCGATCGGCTTCATCCAGCCGCACAAGGGCTTCGACCGCGCCGTGCGGGCGTTCGCCGGGCTCGGCTCCGGCGCCCGCCTGGACGTCGTGGGGTCGCTGCGGGTCAAGCGATCCCGCCGTCGTCGCGCACGTCGACGAGCTGGAACGGCTGGTCGAGCGCACCCCGGGCACACGCCTGCACCAGGGTTTCCTCAGCGACGAGCTCTTCGACCGATGGATCGTCGCGGCCGACGTCCTGGTACTGCCGTACCGCGAGATCTGGTCGTCGGGGGTGTTCGAGCGGGCCGCGCTGTACGGCCGCGCGGTGATCGCCACACAGGTGGGCGGGCTCGCCCACCAGGCCGGCGGCCGAGAAGGCGTGACGCTCGTGTCTGACGACGTCGAGCTGCGAGCGGCGATGTGGGCGGCGGTCGGCCGCACGGCGAGCGTCGACCGCACCCCGTGGCCCGAGGAGGCCTCGGACCTGCGCGCGGCGGTCCAGGCCGAGGTCACCCGGCGCGGCTCCGCCCAGCACGGGCAGGCCATGGTCGGGCCGGGTGGACCGGACCCGGACGTGCCGAACCCCGAGGTCGCGGCGTGGGCGGAGCGCTCCTGGGCGAGCACGGCGCTGCGCCGAGTGGCAGCCGCCGCGGTCCCACCGGTTCCCGTGTCGCGGCGCCCGCGGCTGGCGGTGAAGCGGGCGATACGCCGGGCCACCGCCTGGCAGGTCGAGCCGGTGGCCCATCAGGTCAACGCGCTTCGCGCCGCCACCCTCGACGCCGTGGAACGCCTCTCGGTCGCGGTATCGCAGCTCGAGCGGGAGCCCCCACCGGCGCCGGAGGACTCCGACCGCCCACCGCTCACCGAGCCCGCCGGCGACGCACGGCCTCCGCATACGCGGCGACGGTGAGCTCGGCGGCGTGCTCCCAGCTCGCCCGAGCGGCCCGCGCGGTCCCGGCTGCGGCGAGCTCGTCGTGCCGATAGCCGGCCGCGGCGGCGATCGCGTCGGCCAGCTCGTCGACGTCGCCGGGATCCACCAACAATGCGGCGCCGTCGGCGGCCTCCTCGGTGGCCGTCCCGCGGGAGGTCACCACGGGGACGCCCTGGGCCATCGCTTCCAGCAGCGGCAGTCCGAACCCCTCGGCCAGCGAGGGATAGCAGAACGCCCGGGCGCCTGCGTAGGCCGTGTCCAGCCCGTCCTGGTCGAGGAAGCCGACCCGGTGGACCCGGGACGCGGCAGGGCCTGACAGCTCGGTCGGCACCGCTCCCCATCCGGTCGGGCCGGCCAGCACCAGGTCGAGGTCCGTGCCCTGCCCGACGAGCCGGCCGAATGCCGCGAGCAACGCCGGCACGTTCTTGCGCGGTTCCACCGTGCCGCACCACAGGACGTAGTCGCGGCGCAGGCCGTGCCGCTCGCGGAACGCGCGGATCCGCTCGGTCGACACCGGCGCGGGCACCCGGACACCGTGCGGCACCACCCGCAGCCGGTCGCGCGGGATCCCGGCCCCGACACACTCGTCGGCGGCGATCCGCGAGGGGCACAGCACCAGGTCGGCTGCGGTTCGCACGATCCGCAGCCCGCGCTCGAAGAACCGAAGGCCGCGTGCGGTCACGGCCTCGGGGTTGGACCGGAACGCCAGGTCGTGCACGGTGACGACCAGCGCCGCATCGCCCGCCGGCGGCACCGCGAGCGAGGTGGCATGCACCACGTCGACGGGCCCGGTCACCCGCTGCACCGCGGGCCGCCGGACCCGCTCCCAGGTGCGGTAGAGCGCGAGCCGCGGCAGCGCGAGGTGCGCGACCGGCGGCGGGACGGCCCACGGGTCCGGTGCCGGCCGTGCATGCCGGGCCGCCACCGGGACCACCTCGACGTCGCCGCGGGTTCGCAGCGCAGAGAGGGTCTCCAGGATCGCCCGGGCGGTGCCACCCGGGACCGGATGCCACGCCTGCTCCACCACCATCGCAATCTTCACGACACGACCAGCGCGTTCCGCACGACTGAAGACCGTATCTCGTACCTTCTCCTGATGCGGCTGCTGGACGGGATCGCCGCAGCGCCCCTCGGACTGGACGGAAGGGCACTCCGCACGGGTCGAACGGGATGCCGACCGGGCGGAGTCCGATCAACGTGACCGACCGAACTCACCACGGTCGACCTGCCGGCGTCCTGTCGCTCCTCGCGCCATCGGCAACCTGAACGGAGAGGTCGATGCTGCTCGGTCGGGTCGAGTCGACCATGGCTGCACCTCAGTCATATGGCCGCCCCGCAGCGCGAGCGAGGTGGACCAGACGCGTCGTGGCCCTTGGTCTCCCGTGCCTGCTCGCAGCCTTGCCGTTCGTCCTGGCCGCAGTGCGCATAGCGGCCCTGAACCCCTCGCTCGGCCACCGGGGCGACCAGGCCCTCATCGCAATGCGCACCGAGAACGCGGCACACCTGACGCAGATGGTCGGCGTCTACTCGCGGTACGGCTGGACACACCCGGGGCCGGCCTGGTTCTACCTCATGGCCGGACCGTTCGCGGCCATGCGGTTCTCAGGCACGGGCCTGGTCGTCGCATCCCTCACCGTTCACGCAGTCATGGCTTCGCTGGTCGTGGCTGCCGCGTACTCGCCTCGGCTGCCGATGCGCGCGCCGTTCTGCGCGATCGCGGTGCTCGGATTCGTCGTCGTAATGCCGGTGCTCACCTTCGTCCAGGTCTGGAATCCGTACGCGCTGCTACTACCGACCGCGCTCGCGTTCCTGCTCGCGGCCCGGGCGGCCACCGGTCTGCTCCCGGCGGTGGCGGCGTTCGCCGCCGTCGGCGGCTATCTCGTCCAGGTCCATGTCGGCACCGCGCTGTTGGTCGCGGCGGTCGGCGCGGCAGTCATGATCGGGCTGCTCGTGCGATGGTCCTCCCGACGGTCGCACACGCCGCTGCTGCGATCCGGAGGACGAGCCGGCGTCGTCGTTACGGCCGTCGCGGCCGTCGCCACGCTCGCGATGTGGACGCCGCCCCTGCTCCAGCAGTTCAGCGCTGCTCCAGGGCACGGCAACCTCGGAACCCTGCTCGGCTTCTTCCGGCATGGAGGCCATGGGCAGGAGGATGGCCATCCCCTCGGCGTGGCGGTTGCCGCAGTCGGACGACTGCTCGGGATTCCGTTGCTGCACAGGGAGTACGGACCGTTCACGCTCGATACGCACCTCGGTACGGCCACGCTCGGCACCCTAGGTCTGTACACGTTGACCTGCGCCGTCCTCGTCGCCGTGGCGCGGCGGGCGCGGGCGGGCCTTGCCTGCTGGCTCGGGGTCCTCGGACTGGTCGGTGCCATCGCCGCGGTCGTCTCCGTCGAGCAGCTCGTGGGGCCGGCGATGTGGTTCGTCGTGATCTGGGTAACCGTGCTGCCGCTGGCCCTGACGATCGGCTACTCCGACCTCCTCGCGACGGTTCTCCAACGTGGACGGCGCCGACCACGAACGACGACGAGCGGTCCCGCCCGCAGCTGGCCCGTCCTTCTGGCCGCCGTCGCCGCTTCGCTCGCCGCGACCGTCGTCGTCGCCGGGAGCGTGTCCCGAGTCGAGAACTCACCCGGAGTCCGTGCTCTCGACGACCTCGTCGAGGGTCGAGTTCCCGCCACCGGGCCCCAGACGGTGCTCGTGGAGATCGGCGTCGCCTGGCTCGAGCCGGCCGGACTGGTCCGGCACCTGGAAAGTCACGGCTGGACCGTTCACGTCGACCAGCAGTACCTGTTCGTCTTCGGAGACCGGTACCGAGCGACCGGCCGCGAGGACGTCGAGCTCCGGCTCGTCCCGCCAGGGGCGGCGCCCCGGCCGCACGAGCGGTACTTCGGGACCGTTCCGACCGAGTCGGGACCGATATCGGTCTTCGGACGCACCGTCAACTGAGAACCACGATCGCAATCTTCGCGACACGACCAGCTAATTCCCAAGGTCGGGACACCCCATCTCGTACCTTCTCCTGATGCGGCTACTGCTCGATGCCAGTGCCCTGCCGGCCGACCGCGGCGGAGTCGGTCGGTACGTCGACAACCTCGTCTCGGCGCTCGTCGCGGAGGGCGCCGACGTCATCGTGGCGTGCCAGCGGCGCGACGTCGCACTGTTCGGCGCGATGGGCGCGGAGCCGAAGCCGCTGCCGACAGTCGCCGAGCGCCGTCCGGTGCGGCTGGCCTGGGAGCAGACCTGGCTGGCGGCGCTCGCCCGCGCCGTGCGGGCCGAGGTGCTGCACTGCCCGCACTACACGTTGCCGCTGGCGCCCGGCCCGCCGGTGGTGGTGACGCTGCACGACGCGACCTTCTTCTCCCTCCCCGGGGTGCACCTTCCTGTGAAGGCCCGGTTCTTCCGGATGGCGAGCCGAACCGCACTGCGCAGGGCGGTCGGGTGCGTCGTACCGTCCGCGGCCACCCGGGACGAAATCCTGCGCCTCGCCGGACCCGCTCGGGCAGAGGTGGAGGTGGTGCCGCACGGCGTCGACCAGACCGTGTTCCGCGCCCCGAGCACAGAGGAGCAGGCCGCCGTGGCCGCCCGGATCGGGGTGAGCCCGGGCAACTACCTCGCCTTCCTCGGCACCATCGAGCCGCGCAAGAACATTTCGGCGCTGATCCTGGGGTGGGTCGAGGCGTGTTCCGGGCTCGCTGACCCGCCGGCCCTCGTGCTGGCCGGGGCTCCGGGGTGGGACCGCGAGGTCGACGCGGCGGTCGCCGCCGTCCCGTCGCACCTCCGGCTCGTCCGCACCGGCTACCTGCCGGTCGACGAGCTGCGCGGGCTGCTCGGTGGCGCCGCGTTCTTCGTCTACCCCAGCCTGGGTGAGGGATTCGGGCTGCCGGTGCTGGAGGCGATGGCGTGCGGCGCCGCGGTGCTCACCACGAAGCGGCTCGCCATGCCCGAGGTCGGTGGCGACGCCGTGACGTACTGCGGCACCGGGTCCGGCGAGATCGCCGCGGCGCTCCGTGGGCTGCTCGGCGACCCGGCCCAGCGGACGCGGCTGGGCGTGGCGGCCCGTGAGCGGGCGTCGGTCTTCTCCTGGCGGGCCTGCGCGCAGGCGCACCTCGCGGTCTACAAGCGCGCCGCTACCCGAGAACCCTGCTGTAGACCGCCAGCGTCGCTTCTGCCGTGGCGTCCCAGCTGAACTCCCGGGCCCGCTTCCTGCCCCGCCGCACCATCTCCGCCCGCGCGGACGGGTCGGCCAACAGGCGCGTGGCCGCCCCACCGAGCTCCTCCGGGGAGTCGACCAGCGCGCCTGCGTCGCCCGCCACCTCGCGGATCGCGCCACCCGCGACCGCGGCCACCGGCAGCCCTGCCGCCATCGCCTCCACCAGGGGCATCCCGAAGCCCTCGTGCACCGAGGAGGAAAGGAGCAGCTCGGCGTGCTCCAACAACCAGCGCACCTCGCCGTCCGGGACGTAGCCGAGGGTGAGTACGTCCGGCGCGTCGAGGCCGCGGGCCCGACACAGCCCGTCGACGTCCACGCCCGGCTCGACCCTCCCAGCCAGGACCAGCCGGACCGGGCCCACCTCTCGTCGAACCTGCACAAGGACGTCGAGCGCCGCCGGGAGGTTCCGGCGCCGGTTCACCGTTCCCAGCATCAGCAGGAACGGGGTCGCGAGGTCGCCAAGTCGGGCCGGGACGTTCGCCGCGCCGGGGCGCGGCCGCGGCGCGATCGGGACGACGGTTGTGCGGTGGTCCAGCTCGGGCAGCCAGTCCAGCAGCTCGGTCCGGGTGTGCTGGGAGACCGTGAGCACCGCAGAGGCCCGGCGCAGCAGGGTGGGCAGCACGTGCGCCAGCGCGCGCTGCGCGGCGTCGACGCGGTCGGGATGGCGGCGGAACCACAGGTCATGCACGGTCACCACGACCGGGGTCCGCCACGACGGCGGTGCGGCGAAGTTGGTGCCGTGGAACACGTCGGCTCGGAGCAACGCATCCAGCGGCGGCAGGCCGGTGAGGCGCCAGGACCACCACATCGGACGGGCTGGCAGTGGCCGCCGCACCACGCGCACCCCGTCGCCCGGCGGGGTCGCGACGGGGGCCCGCCGCCAGGTGATCGGTAGCAGGTCGACCCCGCGCACCTCCGGCCGCCGCGCGAGGGCCTCGGCCAGCAGGTAGGTGTACCACCCGATCCCGGTGAGCTCGCCGATCAACGGCGTGCCGTCGAGCCCCACCCGCATGGGACGAAGGCTAGCCGACCGATGCGGGGGCAGATCGGAATCGGCCCCCGCGAGTATGAACCGCGAACCATGGTTGGGAGCAGGTGCGGAATGGTCGAACCGCAGGTCCGGCGGTCGGTCCCGGGCGTGCCGGTCGACGCCGCGATACCGGCCGCAATCCGCTCGGGGGCATCACCCGCCGTCGTTGCGGACCGGCGCGGGCGCCTGGAGTTCCTCGACGCGCTGCGCGGAATCGCGGCGTTCGTGGTGGCGGTGCAGCACATCGGCGAGCAGCACTGGGTGGGGATGCTCAGCTTCTCCTCGTACTGGTTCCGGGTCGGCGAGTTCGGCGTGCTGCTCTTCTTCCTCTGCAGCGGCTTCATCATCCCGGCGTCGCTGGAGCGGCGGAACGACCTCGTCGACTTCTGGATCGGCCGGGTGTTCCGGCTGTGGCCGCTCTACCTGCTGGTGGTGGGGCTCGCCCTGTCGAGCTGGGCCGTTTCGGCGCGGCTCGGCCCGCCGACGGGGTTCCGGCCGGTCGAGGACGGTCTGGTCAACCTGACGATGCTGCAGGTCTTCACCACCCGACCGCTGGTGATCGGCGCATCCTGGACGCTGGGTTATGAACTGCTCTTCTATCTCGCCGTGTCGGTGTTGTTCTTGTTCGGCGTGCACCGGCGCAGCTCCGTCACGGCGAGCGTGCTGCTCGTCGCTGCGCTCGGCCTCGGCGGGCTGACGACGACCTACATGTTGCAGCTGCGGCCCGAGTACTGGTGGAGCCAGCCCGTGGCCGCACTGATCCTCGTGGCATTGGCTGCCACGCGGCTGGGCAGCTGGCCGGCTCGGGCCGCCGCGATCGGCATGTCCCTCGTGGTGATCGCTGCGCTGACCAACCGGCCGCATCCGGCGTACTTCGACCTGCTCGTGCTGGCCTGCATGTTCGTCGGCACCGTGCTGTACCGGTGGACGGCGGGCCAGACCAGCGGCCGGGTGGCGGCCACGGTGTACGGGGTCGCAGCGATCGTCATCCTGATCACCCAGCGCACCTGGCACCACGGCTACACCGAGCCGATCAGCGGGCAGACCCCCCAGTGGTGGACCGAGGCCGGCACGTTCCTGGCGGCGATGCTCGTGTTCGGTGTGGGTCTGCTCCTGCGCCGTCACCGCTGGCCGAGCGCGCTCACCTACCTGGGGACGATCAGCTATTCGATCTATCTGGTGCATGCGTTGGTGCTGCTCACCTTTCCCCCGATACCTGGCCCGCGCTGGGCCGGATTCGTGGTGATGCTGGCGAGCACACTGGCGATCTCGATGCTCACCTACCACCTGGTGGAGCAGCCGGCGATCAAGCTGGGGCGCCGCGTCGCGGCGGCACGGCGCCGCCGACTCGCCGATGCCGGTTGAGCGAGGCTCGGGTGCAGACGATCTCCTCAGAACGGCCGGCGGCCGAACGGGCACGGCGAGCAGGTGCCGGTTGCTGGGAATCGCTGCTGCGGCTGGCGCCGGCGCTGCTGGTGGTTGCGCCGTTCGCCGTGGCGGCCGGGCGAGTGTTCACTGTCCCGGGCCAGCTGATGTTCGCCGGTGACCAGGCCCTCATCGGGCTGGACGTGCACGACGCGGCACGGCTCGAACAGCTCGTCGGGCCCTACTCACGGTACGGCTGGGCCCACCCCGGGCCGATCTGGTTCTACCTGCTCGCGCCGGTGCAGCAGCTCGGCGGGGACGGTGCGGCGCTCGTCGCAGCATTCGCCGTGGTGAACGCTCTGTTCGCGGCGGCGTTGGTTCTGGTCGTCGCCCAGCGCTCCACTGTGCTGGCCTGGGTGGCGGCGGCGCTCGTGCTCGGCCTGGTGCTCCGGCTGCCCGCCGAGTTCCTCGTCGTGCCGTGGAACCCTTTCGCGTTGCTGCTCCCGACCGCGCTGCTGCTGGTCCTTGGGGCCGCGGCGGTGGCCGGCGGCAGGGCGGCTCTGTTGTTGTGGACCGCGGTCGTCGGCAGCTTCCTGGTCGAGACCCACGTCGGGACGTTGCCGATGGTGGGGTTGGTCCTCGTCGTCACCGCAGCCGCCGCCGGCTATCGCTCGCGACGAGACCCCCGGCATCGCGCTCCCCGCCGGCACCTCGCGCTGCCGGTCACCGTGCTCGTGCTGGTCTGGGTACCGCCGGCCGCGCAGCAACTCGCCGGGGCAACCGGCCAGGGCAACCTGAGTCGAATCGCGTCCTTCTTCCTGCATCCCACGGGTGAGGTCGCCGCGAACGGGCTGGCCGGCTCGGTGGCGGCGGTTGCCCGGCTGCTGGCGATGGCGCCGCTCGGTCGGGGTCCGGGCCCGTGGGAGGTCCAGCACGCGACCTCGCCCGGGACGGCGCTGACGGTCCTGCTCCTGCAGGTCGCCGCCGCGGCCGGGCTGGTCGTGACCGGCCGGTGGTGCGGACTGGACCGGCCGGCCGCCGTCGGGGCGCTGGTGCTGGTGGCGCTGGCCGCGGGCGTACTCGCTGCCTACTCCGCGACCGGCCCGTTGTACTGGTATCTGATCGTCTGGGTCGCCGTGCTGCCGCTGTGCACCGCCCTCGGGTATGCCGCGCTGGCCGTCGCGCTGGTCGCCCGGCGCCGGCCAGCCCCTAACCTGCGTCGCGGCGCACTAGCGACAGCGGTGGTGTCGGCCGTAGCGCTGACCGTCGGGGCGTCCCTCTCGCTGGTGAGCGGGTTGACCGCGCTCCCCGACTCACCCGGCGTGCACGCCGCGGTGGCGCTGGCCGACCGGGCGGTGGGCGAGCGACCCGTTCTCACCCTCCGGCTGTCGACCCACGACCACTGGCCGGTCGCCGCCGGTCTCGTCGACGAGCTGACCGGCCGGGGGCACCGGGTGCTCGTCGACCCGTCGCTGGCCGACCTCGTGGGCAGTGACCGCGTCGCGAATCCGCCGGTCGGGCCGGTTCTCGTCCTGACCGCGGCCGACGTGCCGAACGACGGACGCCTGCTGGGCCGATTCAGCACCGAACTGGGCCCCGCTGCGCTCTACCTCCTGCCCCCGGTGCCCTGATGCCGGTGAGGTCCGGACACTGCGGTCGGGCCGGATCCGGGACGCGGCCGACGGGCCTCGGAGGCGTGAGCGCCTCGGCGCACGGCCGTCGGCTCCCGGCCATGCCTCAGCGGGAACCGGAGTCCGGGTGGGCGTCGACGTGGTCCGGGATGCCGTCGGCGTCGGAGT
The DNA here is from genome assembly GCA_963822335.1 of uncultured Actinomycetota bacterium. Classification (GTDB taxonomy): domain Bacteria; phylum Actinomycetota; class Actinomycetes; order Mycobacteriales; family Pseudonocardiaceae; genus Pseudonocardia. Next base: position 70,465 of record CAWGHE010000001.1, read on the forward strand.
CCGGCAGGCGCGGATCGTCCTGGCCGACCCGGACGGCCTCCAGCTGCGCGGCCAGCGCGACGCCGGTCAGCAGCGCGATGCCCGTGATGTTCGCCCAGAGCAGTAGCGCCATCACGGCCGTCAGCGGGCCGTAGGTGTCGCCGAACGCCGGCGCCAGCACCACGTAGAGCCCGAGCAGCCCGGAGCCGGCGAGCCAGAGCAGAACCGTGACCGTCGCACCGACGGCGAGCCAGCTCAGGCCGGGCTGGCGGCGGCGCGGGGCGAAGCGCAGCAGGGCGGTCACGGCGACGACGAGCGCGACGAGCCCGACCGGCCAGCGCAGCACGTCCCAGACCTCTTCCGCAGCATCGCCCCAGCGGTAGACCTGCTCCATCGCCTCGCCGAACGGCTCGCCGGCCACGATCAGCAGCAGCCCGGCCGCCATCGCCGAACCCGCGGTGGCCGTCAGTAGCGCGGCCCGCGCGTACTTCCGCACCGCCGGCCGGTCCCGCTCGGTGCCGTAGATCCGGTTCGCGCCGCGCTCCAGCTGGGCGAACGCCGACGTCGCGGCCGCGAACGCGGTGAGCAGCCCGAGCACGACGACGATCTCGCTGCGCTTGCTGCCCTCGTCCGCCGGGTCGTCGTCATCCTCACCCGGCCCGACCGGGGCGGCGGTCCCCTCCACCGACTGCTGGACCAGCTCGTCGCTGCTGACCGGGGTGATCGCGACGACGGTCCGCGCCACGACCTCGGAGAACGACTCGACCCCGATCGCCGTGGCCAGCCCGGCGCCGGCGATCACCAGCGGGACCGTCGCCAGCGCGAGCTGCAACGCGAACGCCCGGGCGTGGGAGAACCCGTCGCCGAAGCGGAACCGCACGAACCCGGCCGAGAGCAGGTGCCGCAGGCCGTAGCGGCGGACGGTGTGCCACGCGTCGTCGGCGGACAGCTCCTCGCCGGTCATCAGCCCGGTCTCCGGGACCGCCCGCACGGAGCTCACGACAGCGAACATAGCCGCAAACGCGAACGGCCCGCCCGGACGCGATGTCCGGGCGGGCCGATTCGTTCGTGCTGTTACCGGGTCACTCCTCGCCGGTACCGGCCAGCGAGGTCGGCGGCGAGTCCGGCACCGGGGCGGACGGCTTGAGCTCGCCCCGGAACGTGAAGTGCGCCTTGTCGTCGTGGGCCTTCGACCCCTCGGGCGCATCCTCGTCGATGCCCTCGACGTCGACCAGCACGATCTGGCCGGCCTCGATCTCGCCGAACAGGATCTTCTCGGACAGCTGGTCCTCGATCTCGCGCTGGATCGTCCGGCGCAGCGGCCGGGCACCCAGCACCGGGTCGAACCCGCGGCGTGCCAGCAGGCCCTTGGCGGCGTCGGTGAGCTCGATGGCCATGTCCTTGTTGGCCAGCGCAGCCTCCACCCGCGTGATCATCAGATCGACCATCTCGATGATCTGCTGCTCGGTGAGCTGGTGGAAGACGATGATGTCGTCGATGCGGTTGAGGAACTCCGGGCGGAAGTGCTTCTTCAGCTCGTCGTTGACCTTCGTCTTCATCCGCTCGTAGTTCGACGCCTCGTCGTTGCTCGCGGAGAACCCGAGCCCGACCGCCTTCGAGATGTCCTGGGTACCCAGGTTCGAGGTGAAGATCAGCACCGTGTTCTTGAAGTCCACGACGCGACCCTGGCCGTCGGTCAGGCGGCCGTCCTCGAGCACCTGCAGGAGCGTGTTGTAGATCTCCTGGTGCGCCTTCTCGATCTCGTCGAACAGCACGACCGAGAACGGCTTGCGCCGCACCTTCTCGGTGAGCTGGCCGCCCTCCTCGTAGCCGACGTACCCGGGAGGGGCACCGAACAGCCGGGAGGCCGTGTAGCGGTCGTGGAACTCGCCCATGTCGATCTGGATGAGCGCGTCGTCGTCGCCGAACAGGAAGTTCGCCAGCGCCTTGGACAGCTCGGTCTTACCGACACCGGACGGGCCGGCGAAGATGAACGAGCCGGACGGGCGCTTCGGGTCCTTCAGACCGGCCCGGGTGCGGCGGATCGCCTGGGAGACGGCCTTGACCGCGTCCTCCTGGCCGATGATCCGCTTGTGCACCTCCTCCTCCATGCGGAGCAGGCGGGTGGTCTCCTCCTCGGTGAGCTTGAAGACCGGGATGCCGGTCCAGTTGCCCAGGACCTCGGCGATCTGCTCGTCGTCGACCTCGGCCACGACGTCCAGGTCACCGGACTTCCACTGCTTCTCGCGCTCCGCCTTCTCGCCGAGCAGGGTCTTCTCCGAGTCGCGCAGGTGCGCGGCCCGCTCGAAGTCCTGCGCGTCGATCGCCGACTCCTTGTCCCGGCGCACGTTCGCGATCTTCTCGTCGAACTCGCGCAGGTCCGGCGGCGCGGTCATCCGGCGGATCCGCATCCGGGCCCCGGCCTCGTCGATCAGGTCGATCGCCTTGTCCGGGAGGTAGCGGTCGTTGATGTACCGGTCGGCCAGCGTGGCCGCGGCCACCAGCGCGCCGTCGGTGATCGTGACGCGGTGGTGCGCCTCGTACCGGTCACGCAGACCCTTGAGGATCTCGATCGTGTGCGTGACGGTCGGCTCGGCGACCTGGATCGGCTGGAAGCGGCGCTCCAGGGCCGGGTCCTTCTCGACGTACTTGCGGTACTCGTCGAGCGTGGTCGCGCCGATCGTCTGCAGCTCACCGCGGGCGAGCATCGGCTTCAGGATCGACGCCGCGTCGATCGCGCCCTCGGCGGCACCCGCACCCACCAGGGTGTGGATCTCGTCGATGAACAGGATGATGTCGCCGCGGGTGCGGATCTCCTTGAGCACCTTCTTCAGGCGCTCCTCGAAGTCACCGCGGTAGCGGGAACCGGCGACCAGTGAGCCCAGGTCCAGCGTGTAGAGCTGCTTGTCCTTGAGCGTCTCCGGGACCTCGCCCTTGACGATGCCCTGCGCCAGGCCCTCGACGGCGGCGGTCTTGCCGACGCCGGCCTCACCGATCAGGACCGGGTTGTTCTTGGTCCTCCGGGAGAGGACCTGCATGATCCGCTCGATCTCCTTCTCCCGGCCGACGACCGGGTCCAGCTTGCCCTCGCGGGCCTGCTGGGTGAGGTTGCGACCGAACTGGTCGAGCACCAGCGACGACGACGGCGTGCCCTCGCCGCGCCCGCCCGTGCCGGACTCCTGGGGCTCCTTGCCCTGGTACCCGGAGAGCAGCTGCAGCACCTGCTGGCGCACCCGGTTCAGGTCGGCACCCAGCTTCACGAGGACCTGGGCGGCGACGCCCTCACCCTCCCGGATCAGGCCGAGCAGGATGTGCTCGGTGCCGATGTAGTTGTGGCCGAGCTGCAGCGCCTCGCGCAACGACAGCTCCAGCACCTTCTTGGCCCGCGGCGTGAAGGGGATGTGCCCCGACGGTGCCTGCTGGCCCTGGCCGATGATCTCCTCGACCTGCTGGCGCACGCCCTCCAGGGCGATCCCGAGTGATTCGAGCGCCTTGGCGGCGACCCCTTCACCCTCGTGGATCAGGCCAAGGAGGATGTGCTCGGTCCCGATGTAGTTGTGGTTGAGCATCCGGGCCTCTTCTTGGGCCAGGACGACAACACGCCGCGCTCGGTCGGTGAACCTCTCGAACAATTCGCACTCCTTGCCTGCTGCGCCTCACGTACGGCGCGACCAGCATCTCCGCCCGGCCCCGGCTTCCCGGAACCGACACTGCGCCCTCGCGTGACACCGCGCCGGACGCCCCTGTCTGCAGACGTCCGCATACCACTGTATCGGTCGCCGGGGGTCCGGCGCCTCCACCTGACAGGCATGTGCTGTCCCACCAGCAGTAACGTCGGCTACATCCGCCGGTGTTCCCGCTGTTCCCGGCGTTGTCGACAGCCTGCGGGGCCGCCGGTGTGACGGCGCCCGCCGGTCAGCCGGTGCGGGCCGCCTGCTCGTCGGCCTCCTCGCGCGCCCGCTCGGCGGCCTTGAGCTCGCGGAACTCCTCGTCGGCGTGCCCGCGGCGCCAGTAGCCGGAGACGGACAGGTCGTCGCGGGAGATCCCGCGCTCGCGCAGCAGGTGGCGGCGCACCTCGCGGATCGCCACCGCTTCGCCGTGCACGAACGCCTGAACGCGACCCGGCCGGAAGTCGAGCCCGCGCACGGCGTCGACGAGCTGCGACGCGTCCGGGTCGCCGCCCGCGGCGTCGCGGTGCAGCCACCGCACCTCGATGTCACCGGCGTCGGGGAGCGGGTACTCGTCGCCGGCGGAGTCCACCTGGACCACCGTGACGGCCCGGGCGCCCGCGGGGAGCCGCTCCAGCGCGGCGCCGATCGCGGGCAGCGCCGCCTCGTCGCCGACGAGCAGGTGCCAGTCGGCCTCCGGCCCGGGCACGTAGACGCCGCCCGGCCCGAGGATGCGGAAGCGGTCACCGGGCTGCACCGACGCCGCCCACGGCCCGGCGAGCCCGGTGTCGCCGTGGTACACGAAGTCGATCACCAGTTCGCCCGCGGCGTGGTCCAGCGACCGGACGGTGTAGGTCCGCTGGGCGGGCCACTGGTCGCGCGGCAGCCGTTCGTGGACGGCGTCGATGTCGAACGGCTCGGGGTACTCGACCCCGGGAAGCGGAAAGACGATCTTGACGTACCGGTCCGTGTACGGGGTGTCGGGGAAGTCGGCCACTCCCGGCCCTCCGGCCACGATCCGGATCATGTGTGGGGTCACGCGCTCGGTGCGCAGGACCTCCAGCTCGGTGACCCGGCGTCGGGACATGCGACGGCCTCCTCAGGCGCTCGGTGACGCGGGACGGCGGCACGGCGGCACGTCGGACCCACTGCTGAGGCCAGCCTAACCCCGAAACGCGAACGGGCCCGTCGACGACGTCGACGGACCCGTGCCGCTGCGCAATTCGGACCGCGCGAGTGGCGGTCTCGAACGCGGGAGATCAGTTCTCCTGGTGGTACGCCTCCAGCACGTCGGCCGGAATCCGGCCGCGATCGGACACCTTCATGCCGCGCTTACGGGCCCACTCGCGAATGGCCTGGTTCTGCTCGCGGTCCACCGCGGGCCTGCGCGCCGCTGCGTTCGACGAACTTCCGCGGCGACGACCCGAGGCCGCGCGCCGGGACGCCGACACGTAGTCGGACAGCACGTCACGAAGCTTCTTCGCATTGGCCGTCGTCAGGTCGATCTCGTAGTTCTTGCCGTCGAGAGCGAACTCGATCGTCTCGTCGGCGACGTCGCCACTGAGATCGTCGACGAGTCGGACCTCACGAATCTGTGCCATGGTCGCAAACCTCCCTTAACCCTGATCCATCCAAAAACTGAAGCGACTGCGACCTGGCGGACTCCGCACCGACGCCGTCGAAAACAAGATAACCGTATTCCGACACCATTGTCGAGTTGACGCGAGCACGCAGACGGACCCGACCCGATCGGGTTCCGGTCGCTCAGGATTCGCCGCGAACCAGTGGGAAGAGGATCGTCTCGCGGATACCGAGGCCGGTCAGCGTCATCATCAGCCGATCCACACCCATTCCGAGGCCGCCGGTGGGTGGCATCCCGTACTCCATGGCGCGCAGGAAGTCCTCGTCGAGCTGCATCGCCTCGGGATCACCCGCGGCGGCCCGCAACGACTGGGCGGACAGGCGCTCCCGCTGCTCCACGGGATCGACGAGCTCGGAATACGCGGTCGCCACCTCGGTTCCGAAGACCATCAGATCCCACGCCTCGGTGAGACGTGGATCATCCCGATGGGCACGGGTGAGAGGGCGGACCTCGACCGGATAGTCGCGGACGAACGTCGGTTCCACGAGCGTGTGCTCGACGAGCTTCTCGAACAGCTCGAGGACGATCTCGCCCGCCGTGAGCGAATCACCGAGCGGAACCTCGAACCGATCCGCGATCCCGCGCAGCTCGTCGATCTCCGTGTCCGGCGTCACATCGCTGCCGACTACATCGGACACCGCACCGTGCAACGTGATCGATCGCCACGTGCCGCCCAGATCATGCTCGGATCCGTCGGTGTGACGGACGACCGTGGATCCGAACAGGGCGCGGGCCGTTTCCTGAATCAGCTCCCGGGTGAGCTCCGCCATGTCGTCGTAAGTCGCGTATGCCTGGTACACCTCCAGCATCGCGAACTCCGGCGAGTGCGTGGAATCGATCCCCTCGTTCCGGAACACCCGGTTCATCTCGAAGACGCGTTCCACGCCGCCGACCACGCACCGCTTCAGAAAAAGCTCCGGAGCGATACGCAGGTACAAATCCGTGTCCAGCGAGTTCGCGTGGGTGACGAACGGTCGCGCGGTCGCCCCGCCGTGCAGCAACTGCAGCATCGGGGTCTCGACCTCGACGAAATCGCGGGCGTGCAGCGTCTCCCGGACGTGGCGCAGCATCGCCGAGCGCATCCGCACGACCTCGCGCGCCTGCGGCCGGACCATCAGGTCGGCGTAGCGCTGACGGACGCGGTTCTCCTCGGAGAGCTCGCGGTGTGCGACCGGCAGCGGACGCACCGCCTTCGACACCATCGACCACTCGGACGTCTGGACCGACAGCTCGCCACGCCGGGAGGTGATCACCTCGCCGCGCACGAGCACGAAGTCGCCGAGGTCGACCGAGGCCTTCCACCGGGCCAGCTCGTCCGCCCCGACCCGGTCGAGGCTCAGCATCGCCTGCAGCTCGGTGCCGTCGCCCTCGCGCAGGGTCGCGAAGCAGAGCTTGCCCGTGTTGCGCAGGAAGAAGACGCGGCCGGCGACGGCGACCTCGTCCCCGGTCGCGGTGTCCGCCGGGAGATCGGGATGGGCGTCGCGGACCTGCCGCAGGGTGTGCGTGCGGGGGACCTCGACCGGATAGGGCTCGTACCCGGACTTCAGCATGTCCGCACGCTTGTCCCGGCGGACCCGCATCTGCTCGGGGAGGTCGTCGGGGGTCGGCGCGGGGCTACTCACGCCGGGAAGGCTAGCGACCGCCCCGCGGTCCGCCCGTGACCGGTCAGCCCACGCGATCGGCGACGGGCGCGGGCCGGCGCTGGTTGCGCAGGTGGGTCAGCCGCAGCCCGAACAGGGTCAGGTCCGGCACGTAGTGCTCGATCGTCTCCGAGCAGCCGTCCATCAGCGGCGCCAGCCCGCCGGTGGCCAGCACCGTGACCGGCTCGGCGGACGGGCCGAGCTCGGCGACGATGCGCTTGACCAGGCCGTCCACCTGCCCGGCGAAGCCGTAGATCACGCCGGCCTGCAGGCACTCGACCGTGTTCTTGCCGATCACCGAACGCGGCGCGATCAGTTCCACCGAGCGCAGTGCGGCGGCCCGGGTGGCCAGTGCCTCCATCGAGATCTCGATGCCGGGGGCGAGCGCGCCGCCGAGGAACTCGCCGCGAGCGGAGACGACGTCGATGTTCGTCGACGTCCCGAAGTCGACGCAGACGCACGTCGTGCCGTAAAGGTGATGTGCCGCAAGCGTGTTCACGACGCGGTCCGCCCCGACCTCGCGTGGATGGTCCACCAGCAGCGGGACGCCGGTGCGCACCCCGGGCCCGATGATCAGGGTCGGGATCCGCGGGGCGCGGCGGTCCAGCATCACCCGCAGCTCCCGGGCCAGCGACGGCTCGGTGGACAGCGCCGCGATCCCGCTCACCGCCGGAGCCAGGTCGCCGAGCATGGCGCGCACGGCGACCTCGAGCTCGTCGGCGGTCATCCGTGGCTCGGTGCGCATCCGCCAGCCGTGCGCCGGTTCCGGGCCGAGCACGCCGTCGTCCGCGGGCTCGTCGTAGAGACCGAGCGCGATCTGGGTGTTGCCGATGTCGATGCAGAGGTGCACCTCAGACCGAGCCCGACAACAGGCCGGAGCCCTCCGGCGCCCGGCCGGGGTCGGTGCCGAGATCGGCGACGCGGTTGCGGTCGTCGACGAACACGACGCGCGGGCGGTAGGTGACCAGCTCGGCCTCGTCGTACTGGCCGTAGGAGATCAGGATCACCAGGTCGCCCGGGTGCACCAGGTGCGCGGCGGCGCCGTTGATCCCGATCACGCCGGACCCCGGCTCGCCGGTGATCGCGTAGGTCTCCAGGCGGGCGCCGTTCGTGATGTCGACGATCGTGACCTGCTCGCCCTCGAGGAGGTCGGCGGCAGCCATCAGGTCCGCGTCGATCGTCACGGAGCCGACGTAGTTCAGGTCGGCCTGGGTGACGGTCGCCCGGTGGATCTTGGACTTCATCATCGTGCGGTACACGGCAGCAGCTCCTAGAGGGCGACGGCGATGTTGTCGATCAGGCGGGTGGCGCCGACCCGGGCGGCGACGAGCAGGCGCGCGTCGCCGTCGTCGGAGATCGGTCCGAGATCGGGGCCCCGCAGGTCCAGGTAGTCCACGTCCACCTCGGGCTCAGCGGCCAGCACCTCGCGGGCGCGCTCCAGCACGGCGTCCGGGCCGCGGGCCGAGACGGCCGCGCCCTCGCCCAGCGCCCGGGAGAGCACCCTCGCCCGTCCCCGGTCCTCGGAGGAGAGGTAGACGTTGCGCGACGAGAGCGCCAGCCCGTCGGGCTCCCGCACGGTCGGCACGCCGACGACCGACAGCGGGAAGTGCAGGTCGCGCACCATCCGCTTCACGAGCACGAGCTGCTGGAAGTCCTTCTCGCCGAACATCGCCACGTCCGGGCCGACGACGTGGAACAGCTTCGAGCAGACCGTGAGGACGCCGGCGAAGTGGCCGGGACGGGCCGCGCCCTCCAGCTCGTCGCCGATCGGCCCGGGGTGGACGACGGTGTCCGATCCCGGCGGGTACATGTGCTCGGCCTGCGGGGTGAAGACGAGCTCGACGCCCTCCTCCCGGCAGGCCGCGAGATCGTCCTCCAGCGGGCGGGGGTAGCGCGACAGGTCCTCGTTCGGCCCGAACTGCAGCGGGTTGACGAAGATCGAGACCACCGGGACGACGGCGCCGGGCACCCGCTTGGCGTGCCGGATCAGCTCCCGGTGCCCCTCGTGCAACGCCCCCATCGTCGGGATCAGCGCGATCCTCCGGCCCGCGCCGCGCAGCGCCCGGGTCACCGGGGCGAGCTTCGCCGGGTCGGAGTGGACGGTCAGCTGCCCGGCGACGTAACCGTCGCGGGTACTCGCCGTTGCGGTCACCGGTGTTCCTCCAGCGTGGTTCGGACGTCGTCCAGCGCGGACCCGTCGATCAGCCCGGCGGCGTTCGCCCGGCCCGCGGTGCGGGCGGCGAGAGCGCGGTAGGCCGGGGCCAGATCGGGGTCCGCGTTGGTGATCTCGGCGAGGTGGGTGCGCAGCGTGCCGGTGTCCCCGCGGGCGACCGGGCCGGTCAGCGCACGGTCGCCGTGGCGCAGCGCGTTGTCCAGCGCGGCCGACAACAGGGGCGCGACCATCCGCTCGGCGGGATGCACGCCGGCCCGTTCGAGCAGGTCCACGCAGTCCCGGACGAGCGTCATCAGGTGGTTCGCGCCGTGTGCGAGTGCGGCGTGGTAGAGCGGGCGGACCGCCTCCGGGACCCGGACCGGCTCCGCGCCCATCTCGACGACCAGTGCCTCGCCGACGCTCCAGGCCACCTCGTCCTGCTCGGCGGCGGTCACCCCGACACAGCACGACGCCAGCCGCTGCACGTCCTCCGTACGACCGGTGAACGTCATGACCGGATGCAGGGCCAGCGCGAGCACGCCCTCCTCGACGGCCGGCTCGAGCACGCCGGTCCCCCGTGACCCGGCCGTGTGCACCACGATCTGACCGGGGTGGAAGCACCCGGCGGCGGCGAGCCCGCGGACCAGGCCGGGCAGCACGTCGTCGGGGACGGCGAGCACCACCAGGTTCGCCTGGGACACGACCTCGTCCGGCGGCAGGAGGGGGACGTCCGGCAGCAGCTCGGCGGCGCGCCGGACGGACGCGCGGGAGACCCCGCTCGTGGCGACGACGTGGTGACCGGCGGCCGCGAGCGCGGCGCCGAGAACGGCCCCGACCCGACCGGCGGACACGACTCCGACGGCGAGCCGCGCGGGGCGGCCAGCGTTCATCGTTCACTCCTTCTCGTTCCGGTCCACCAGGGGTACCGGACGAGGCTCGGCGACTGACGGTGTCGCGTGCGCGGCCCAGGTTAGACGCCTGCGGGCTTCCTGAAGCGGCCGCGGTGACCGTCCTCACCCCGGCCCGGCACCGTGCTGAATCTCGCACCGACGGTCTCGAGGCACCCGTGCGTTCCCCGCGGTCGGGCGGCGTGTTCCGCTGCAGGGACCGCGTGAACGTGCCACTCACCGACTCCGCGACATCGAACGGCACGTTCCGGCGCCCGAAACCACGCAAATGTTCCACTCGGCCGAACCGGCGACATCGAGCGCCACGTTTCGGTCGTGCCGCCCGCCCGAACGTGTCGAGTGCCGCTCACGGAGTCCGCGGCACGCTCGCACATCCGGGGAGTCCACCCACTGGCCTCTCGCCGCGCGGTGCGCCGTTCCCGCGGCATGTACGAACGGAGCTCCCGAGCTGCGCAGCGGTACGAACGGAGCTCTCGTACACCTGCGGGTGGGCATCGGGACGACGGCCCGGTCGCAACTCCGCGCCGGCCACGCTCGTACCACCGCGGCCCCCGGACGAACGGAGCTCTCGCACCGGCTGGCGCTACGAACGGAGCTCTCGTACAACGCGCGCGGGGGGACCCGACCCGTCCACGCTGGACGAACGGAACACTCGTGCCGGTCGGGAGCACGAGCGGAGCGTTCGTCCACCTGGTCAGCGGCGGTGGTGGCGACCCGGGGCCTGCGGCGGCATCGGTCCGTGCGGCGGAGGCGGGCCGGGTGGGGCCTCGCGGCCCGGCCCGTAATGCCCCGGCACCGGTTGGCCCGGTCCTGGATGGCCTGCACCGGGATGGCCCGGGCCGGGATGCGCCGGGCCGGGGTGCGCCGGGGCGGGCCGGGGCGGTGTGGGGACGCCCGGGCCGGCGTAGCCCGGCGGTGGTCCCGGCGGCTGCGCGTAGGCCGGGGCGGGTCGGGCCCTGCGGGGCGCGGACCGGCTGGGTGTACGAGCCGTCCGATTCGGGCGGAGGGGGCGGTTGCCAGCCGGGCGGCGGGGGGAGGCGCCAGGCCGACGTCAGGGCGTCCGGCATCCCGACCGCCTTCGCGCGGGCCTGCAGGACCGCGCGGAGGCGCTCCTCGTGCTCGGCGGCGGCGCTGTCGCGGACCGTCCCGCGCGCGATCCGGGCCCGCATGAAGGCCAGTTCGGTGACCGCCGCCTGGTACTCGGCGACGGCGCGGGCCGCGGCCCGCCCGGAGCGGCGCTGCACGAGCGCGCGCCAGCCGCGCCGGCGGGACAGGTCTGCCAGCAACGGCACCTCGCTCGGCGCGATCCACCCGGCGGCGGCGAACCCGGGCAGCTCCGCCGTGACGATGGCGGCCTCCCGTCGGCGGGCGAATATCACCAGCACGATCAGCGCGGCGAACATCGGGAGCATGACGAACGCGTAGATCTGGAAGAACGTCGCCGGGCTCGCGGACAGCACGGAGGCGGCGTTCCACAGCGCGTGCAGCACGACCGCGACCACGAAGCCGACCAGCACGGCGACCGCCCGGGTCGCGACGCTGCGGCTGGCCACCGCGAGCCCGGCCCCGATCCCGATCATGCAGGTGAACAGCGGGTGCGCGAACGGTGAGGCGACACCGCGCATGAACAGGGTGGCCAGGACACCGGCCGTCTCCGGCTGGGCCACCGTGCGGCCCAGATAGAGGATGTTCTCGGTGAACGCGAACCCGGCGGCGACGACGCCGGCGTAGACGATCCCGTCCACCACACCGTCGAACTCCTTCCGGCGGAACACCAGCAGGCCGACGATGAACAGCCCCTTCACGCCCTCCTCGACGATCGGGGCGACGACCACCGGGGCGATCAGGTCGCCGGCACCCCGCCCGGCCGCCGCGTCCAGGACCGCCGAGGCGCTGGAGTTGATCAGCAACGCGACCAGCGCGGAGAGGCCGGCGCCCCACGCGAACGCCGCCAGCAGCAGTCGCGGTGGCTCGGGTTCCCAGCGGTCCACCCACAGGAACGTCGCGACCACGGGGACGACCGGGAGCATCGCGCAGAGCGTGCCGACGAGGACGCCGACCGGTCCGATCGACTGCTCCACGATGCCGATCGTGATCAGCGCGCAGAGCGACAGCGCCACCAGCCCGGCGACCGGGAGCAGGACGCCGCGCCGCTTGGCGGACGGGGCCGGGGTCGTCGGCGCCGGGGGAACCACCATGGCGGGGAGCCTACGGGTGACCCGTGAGGGACAGCAGGCGACAACCGCTCGCACTGCTCGATCGGATCATTCCGGGCGACGGTCGGGGTCCGTTCCCCGTTCGGCGTCGTCGTTCGGGTCGTCCCGGTCGTCCGGGGCCCGGCAGCACCATTCCAGCCACAGACCGGCGCCGACCAGCAGCAACGCGCACACGAGCCCGATCCCGCCGGTCACACTGTCGGTCGCGGCCGCCGTGACCGTGCCGGCGTCGGGGAGCGTGTGCACCAGCAGCCCCGCCCACAGGCCGGCGACGGCGGCGCCGGCGAACGCGGACGCGCGCGCGACCAGCAGCGCACGCGCCGCCAGCAGCGGATCGACCGGCGGCGCGCCGCGGCGGCGTTCGATCCGCCCGCGCAGCAGGTAACCACCGACGAACTCGGCGATGCCGAGCAGGCCGAGCGTGAGCGCCGCCGCGATCGGCAGCCCCGGGATGTACGAGTAGAACAGCCGGGTCAGCAGGTTCCCGACGATGACCGCGAGCAGCGCGACCGCGAGGAGGTCACGCGGGCGGGTCGGCGCCATCGGGGTCCGCGACGTCACGGCGCCACCAGCGGGAGGTCGTCGCGCAGGCGCATCGACGCGCGCTCGTCCGGGTCGAGCCCGTCCAGCAGCCCCGCCACCGGACCGTGCCCGTCCAGCACGGCGTCCGGGTCGGCGTCGTGCCACGGCACCAGCACCGTCGCCCGGGACGCGGTGCCGGGGTGCGGCAGCACCAGCTCCGGATCGGTGCTGCGTACCTCACCGTCCGCGGACCGCACGCACACGACGTCGACGTCCAGGGTCCGCGGCCCCCAGCGCTGCTCGCGCACCCGCTCGGCCGCCGTCTCCAGCGCCTGCCCGCGGCGCAGCCAGCCCCACGCGTCGAGCTCCGGGTCCTCGGCGACGACGACGGCGTTCAGGAAGTCCGGCTGGTCGGTGACGCCCCACGGGGCGGTCTCGTACACCGGCGACGCCGCGACCAGCGCGGGCCCGAGGTCGGCGACGACCGAGCGCAGGTGGGCGATCCGGTCGCCCAGGTTGGAGCCGAGCGAGAGCACGGCGCGGGTCACCGGGCCACCTCCCGCGAGCGGTGCACCACGACCGCGACGTCGGCGAACGTCAGCGGGATCGGCGCGGTCGGCTTGTGCAGCGTCACCTCGACCTCGCGCACCCGCGGGTCGGTGAGGACGTCGTCGGCGATCCGCCCGGCCACGGTCTCGATCAGGTCGTGCGCGGGCCCGCCGACGATCGCCGCGGCCCGCTGCGCCAGTGCGCCGTAGTCGAGCGTCTCGGCCAGGTCGTCGGACGCGGCGGCCGGGGCGAGATCCATCCCGACGACGAGGTCGACGACGAACTCCTGACCGTCGCGGCGCTCGTGGTCGAACACGCCGTGGTACCCGCGCACCCGCAGGCCGGTCAGCTCGATCCGGTCGCCGGTCGCGGGTGTCACGGCGGGTCCCCGAGCCAGGGGCCGGTCCGGGCCCGGGACGCACCGAGCCGGCACGCCGTGCTCACCGCGACCGCGTCCATCGTGGACTCGACGTCGTGCACCCGGACGCCCCACGCCCCGGCGAGTGCGGCCAGCGCGCTGACCGCGGCGGTCGCGCCGTCCCGGCCGGACGGCGGGCGGGGCGTGCCGTCACCGTCGGCCAGCAGGTCGCCCAGGAACCGCTTGCGACTCGCCCCGACCAGCACCGGGAACCCGAGCGCGACGAGCACGTCCAGCCGTCGCAGCAGGGCCCAGTTGTGCGACGCGGTCTTCGCGAAGCCGAGGCCGGGGTCGAGCACGATCAGGTCGGGGTCCACGCCGGCCATCACGGCGTTGTCGGCCCGCGCGACGAGCTCCTGGCGGACCTCGCCGATCACGTCCTCGTACTCGGCCAGCTGCTGCATCCGGTCGCTGGGGCCGCGCCAGTGCATGAGGATCCACGGCACCCGCGCCTCGGCGACGACGGCGGCCATCCGCGGGTCCTCGAGCCCGCCGGACACGTCGTTGACCACGGACGCCCCGGCCGCGACGGCCGCGGAGGCGACCTGGGACCGGGTGGTGTCCACGCTCACCCGGACACCGGCGGCGACGAGGTCACGGACGACCGGCAGTACCCGGTCCCGCTCGGTCGACGGGTCGACCCGTCCCGCGCCGGGGCGGGTGGACTCGCCGCCGACATCGATCAGGTCGGCACCGGCGTCGCGCATCGCTATCCCGTGCGCGACGGCGTGGTCGTGGTCGAGGTAGCGACCGCCGTCGGAGAACGAGTCCGGCGTGACGTTCAGGATCCCCAGCACCGCGCAGCGGCCCAGGGAGAAGAGCGCCGTACGCGCCGCGGGCACCTCAGCCCTGCCTGATCAGCGACAGAGCCTCCGCGCGCGATGACGCGGAGTCCTTGAACAGACCGCGCACGGCCGACGTCGTGGTCCGCGACCCGGGCTTGCGGATGCCGCGCATGGCCATGCACAGGTGTTCGGCGTCCATCACGACGATCACCGCGCGCGGGTTCAGCTTGCGCACCAGCGCGTCCGCGACCTGCCCGGTCAGCCGCTCCTGCACCTGCGGGCGCTTCGCGTACAGGTCCACCACGCGGGCGATCTTGGACAGGCCGGTGACCTGGCCGTCGACGGCGGGGATGTAGCCGACGTGGGCCACGCCGTGGAACGGCACGAGGTGGTGCTCGCAGGTGGAGAACATCGGGATGTCTCGCACCAGAACGAGCTCGCCGTGGCCCTCGTCGAACGTCTTCTCCAGGACCGAGTCCGGGTTGACGAACAGGCCCGCGAAGATCTCGCCGTAGGCGCGCGCGACGCGTGCCGGGGTCTCCTTCAGGCCTTGCCGGTCGGGGTCCTCACCGCACGCGATCAACAGCTCGCGCACCGCGGCCTCGGCCCGGTCCAGGTCGACGCCCTCCGGGACGGCCTGGCTGACCCCGGCGGCGACGATGTCCGACCGGAAGGGCGGCGGGGTGTCGGTCGCCGGAGTACTCAGCGTCCTGCCTCCGGGTCCGGCCCGCGGTCGCGCGGGGGCGGCGTCCCGTCGGCTCGCGGGGTGCCGTCGGCCTGCTCGCCCTCACCGGGCCCGTTCGCGGGACCGGATCGCCGGTGACCGTCCCACGGCTGTGTGCTCCACGGTCCGTTCTGGACCGGGCCCTGGTGCGCGCCACCGTCGTGGCCCGGCTGAGCCGGAGCCGGCTGCTGACCGCCCTGCGGCTGCTGCTGACCCGGCCGGTCGGCCCAGTTGGGCGGGGGCCAGCTCTGGCCGGCCGGCGTCGTCGCGGGCCTCCAGTTCGGAGGTGCCCCGTAGTTCGGCGCGACGGCGTTCGGCGGCGGCTGGTTGCCCTGGTAGGCCCCGCCGGACCCGTTCGAGCCGTTCGGCCCGGGCGTCGGGAACGGCGATCCACCCGGGGCGCCCGGCGTCGGGGCCGGTACCCCGCCGCCGTTCGGAGCGGGCGTCTCGGCACCGTTCGCGCCACCCGGGTAGGAGCCGACCGGCGCGGGCTCGCGCTCCGGACCGGTGTTCGGCGGCCACGGCTCGCCGCGCTCGTGGGCGAGCTCGGCCGGCGTCTGGATCGGCGGCTTGTCCGACGGGGTGCGCTGCCCGAAGTCGTTGAACGCGGTGATCCGCGGACGCTTCTCCACCTGGTCGAAGATCCGCTCGAGGTCCCGGCGGGCCAGCGTCTCCTTCTGGAGCAGCTCGTAGACCAGCTCGTCGAGCACGTCGCGGTAGGTGTTCAGGATCTCCCACGCCTCGGTGTGCGCCGCCTCGATCAGCTTGCGCACCTCCTCGTCGATCTCGTGGGCGACCTCGAGCGAGTAGTCGGCCTGGTTGCCCATCGAGCGACCGAGGAACGGGTCGCCCTGCTCCCGGCCGTACTTCACGGCGCCGAGCTTGGCGCTCATGCCGTACTCGGTGACCATCGCGCGGGCGATCTTGGTCGCCTGGTCGATGTCGCTGGACGCGCCGGTCGTCGGCTCGTGGAAGACGAGCTCCTCGGCCGAACGCCCGCCCATCGCGAACACCAGCCGGCCGATCATCTCGGAGCGGGTCATCAGGCCCTTGTCGTCCTCCGGGACGACGAGCGCGTGCCCGCCGGTGCGCCCGCGCGGCAGGATCGTGAGCTTGTAGACCGGCTCCAGGTCCGGCATCGCCCACGCGGCCAGCGCGTGCCCGCCCTCGTGGTAGGCGGTGATCTTCTTCTCCTGCTCGGAGATGATCTTGCCCTTGCGCCGGGGCCCGCCGACGACGCGGTCCACCGACTCCTCGAGCGCGGCCCCGTTGATCAGGTTGCCGTTCTCCCGTGCGGTGAGCAGCGCCGCCTCGTTGATCACGTTCGCGAGGTCGGCCCCGGACATCCCGACGGTGCGCTTGGCGAGGCCGTCGAAGTCCACGTCCTTGTCGAACGGCTTGCCCTTGGAGTGCACACCCAGAATCGCCTTGCGGCCGGCCATGTCGGGCGCGGCGACCGGGATCTGGCGGTCGAACCGGCCCGGGCGCAGCAGCGCCGGGTCCAGGATGTCCGGACGGTTCGTGGCCGCGATCAGGATGATCCCGCCGCGGGCGTCGAAGCCGTCCATCTCGACCAGCAGCTGGTTCAGCGTCTGCTCGCGCTCGTCGTGCCCGCCGCCGAGGCCGGCGCCGCGCTGGCGGCCGACCGCGTCGATCTCGTCGACGAAGATGATGCAGGGGCTGTTCTGCTTGGCCTGCTCGAACAGGTCGCGCACACGGGAGGCGCCGACGCCGACGAACATCTCCACGAAGTCCGACCCGGAGATCGTGTAGAACGGCACGGCCGCCTCACCGGCCACGGCACGGGCGAGCAGCGTCTTGCCGGTGCCCGGTGGACCGTAGAGCAGCACGCCCTTCGGGATCTTCGCGCCGAGCGCCTGGTAGCGGCTCGGGTTCTGCAGGAAGTCCTTGATCTCGTAGAGCTCCTCGACCGCCTCGTCGGCGCCGGCCACGTCGCCGAACGTGGTCTTGGGCATGTCCTTGTTCAGCTGCTTGGCCTTGGACTTGCCGAAGCTCATCACCCGGTTGCCGCCGCCCTGGGCGTTGTTCATCATCCAGAACAGGACGATGAGCACCAGCGCCAGCGGGATCATCGTGATCAGCAGCGTGGACAGGAACGAGTCCTGCCGGACGATCGTGTTGTAGTCACCGATGCCGCGGGCCTGCTGCAGCGAGCCGAAGATCTGTCCGGCGGACTGTGCCGGGTACTGCGTGATGATCTGGTTCTCGCCGTTGACCGGCTGTTTGAGGGTGAGCCGGAGCCGCTGCTCCTTGTCCTCCACGACGGCGCTCTGGACGTTGCCGTCGGCGACCTGGGCCAGCGCCGTCGACGTCGGGACCTGCGTGTATCCGCGGGTGTCGTCGAACAGCGTGCTGAAGCCGAAGTAGAGCACCAGCAGCAGGGCGATCCAGATCAGCGGATTGCGGAGGAGGCGCTTGCGGTCCATGCAACGTCGGCCGAGGTGGCCTTCACCTTCCCGAGAGTGGTTCACCGGTGCCGGTAGGCCGCGCGAAGGCGCCCACCGGACGGCTCTGACCCGCCAGGATAGCCGCCCTGGCCGGAACCCGCGCCGCCCGGGACCGATCGTCCGCACCCGTGGCGGGGTTCCTCCGGACCAACGTGCGACCGACCGGCGTCGTTCCCCGCGCTCGGGGTCGTGAGGGTGTCCCGGCGCACACCGGCGGGCGGCGGTGTGGGAGAAACAGGCCCCCGGGTGGCACGGCACCCGACCCTCTCGGCGGGTGGAGCGCGCGTGGCACGGAAACCGGACGGGCCGCTGCGGCGGGCCGGTCTCGCAGCGCTGCTCGCGGTGGGGCTGGCACTGGCCGGCACGGCGGCGGCGATGCACGAGAGTCCGACGATCGCCGCGGCGGTGGCGCAGGCGGCGGCCGTCGCGTCCCCCGGGCCGTCGGTGCCGGCCGTCGCCCCGGTCCCGGCGCCGTCGATCGGGCCGGGCACGGTCACCGAGACGCCGGGCGCCGGCATCTGCACGGCCGGTTTCGTGTTCAGCGGGGGCGGCCGCACGCTGCTCGGCCAGGCCGCGCACTGTGCCGGGACGGGCCCGGACACCGAGACCGACGGATGCACGTCGTCGACGCTGCGACCGGGCGCCCCGGTGATCGTCCGCGGCGCGGACGGCCCGGTCACGGGCACGCTGCGCTACAGCTCGTGGGCGGCGATGCAGGGCAGCGGCGAGAGCGACCCCGACGTCTGCGCCTACAACGACTTCGCGCTGGTGGAGCTCCCGCCGGACGCGCGGACGGGGTCGTCGCTGCCGGTGCTCGGCGGTCCGGCCGGGATCCGGGACACCGCACCGCAGCCGGGTTCGGTCCTGCACGGGCTCGCCGGTCCCCCGTCGCCGGTCCACCGTCCCGGCGAGGCGGGCCCGGACCAGGGCGGCGGGTGGCTGCACACCGTCCGGACCGCGATCCCGGGCACGGCGGGCGAGTCCGGCAGCCCGCTCGTCGACGACCGGGGGATGGCCCTCGGGGTGCTGTCCGGGATGCAGGTGGGCGGGGACCACAGCCTCGAGTTCACGGACCTGTCGCGCGCGGTCGGCTACGCCCGCACCCACGGCGCACCGGCCGACCTCGCGCTCGTTCCCGGCACCGTGCCGTTCTCGCCTCCGCGGGGCTGAGGCCGCGGGACGGGTCAGGCGTAGACGGTCGGGGAGAGCGTGCCGATGTAGGGCAGGTCGCGGTAGCGCTCGGCGTAGTCCAGGCCGTACCCGACGACGAACTCGTTCGGGATGTCGAAGCCGACGTAGCGCACCGGTACATCGACCTTCACCGCGTCCGGCTTGCGCAGCAGCGTCACGACCTGCAGCGACGCCGGCGAGCGGGCGTTCAGGTTGTTCATCAGCCAGCTCAGCGTCAGGCCCGAGTCGATGATGTCCTCGACGACCAGCACGTGCCGGCCCGCGATGTCCCGGTCGAGGTCCTTGAGGATCCGCACGACCCCGGACGACGACGTCGAGGACCCGTAGGAGCTGACCGCCATGAACTCGAGCTGGGTCGGCACCGGGATCGCGCGGGCGAAGTCGGTCATGAACATGACCGCGCCCTTGAGCACGCCGATCAGCAGCAGGTCGGTCTGCGGTCCACCGTCGCCGCACACGTCGCGGTAGTCCGCGGCGACCTGCTCGCCGATCTCGGCGATCTTCTCGCGGACCTGTTCCTCGGTGACCAGGACCGCCGATATGTCACCGTCGTACACGACGTGTGGTCCTCCTCGCGTCACGGCCGCCGCTGGCAGCGCAGCACGAGCCTGCCACGTGACCGGATCAGGTCCAAGCCGCCGCCCAGCGCGGGCCCGCCCTGCCCCCTCCACCGTCCGACGAGATCGTCGGCGGCGCGCAGGCGTTCGTCGGTGAGCGAGCGGGCACCGTTCTCGCGCAACCATTCCCGCAGTACCCGGCGTCGTACGGCGGCCGGGAGCCCGCTCAGCGCGGACACCGGGAGGACGGCCCTCGCGCCGTCCGGATGATCATCTCCGGGGCCGCCGGACGGTTCCGCACTGTCATCGGGATCACCCGGCCCGAGGGCCGCGGCGGCCCATTCGGACAGTGCCGCGTCGTCGTCGCGCAGCTGTGCGGCGGTGCGCGCCAGCGCCTCCGGGACGCCGCCGCCGAGCACGTCGTCGAGCAGCGGCAGCACCTCGTGGCGCAGCCGCGAGCGGGTGAACCGCGGGTCGGCGTTGTGCGGGTCGTCCCAGACCGGCGTGCCGGACTCGACGCAGGCCGCCACCGTGAGGGCGCGGCGGAGGCCGAGCAGCGGGCGCAGCCACGGCGGCGACCACGGGCGCATCCCGGCCAGCGAGCGCGCGCCGGACCCGCGGCCGAGTCCGAGCAGGACGGTCTCGGCCTGGTCGTCGAGTGTGTGTCCGAGCAGGACCGGCGAGTCCGGGTGCGGACGTGCCCCGTCCAGCGCCGCGTAGCGGGCGTCCCGGGCGGCGGCCTCCGTCCCGCCCCGGGTGCCGACGTGCACCGGGTGCACCACCGCCTCGACGCCGAGCGCGCACAGGCGCTCGGCCAGCGCGGCGGATCGCTCGGCGGAGCCGGGCTGCAGACCGTGGTCGACGACGGCGGCGTGCACCTCGCCCGGCCGCAGCGCGCGGACGGCGTCGAGCAGCGCGCCCGAGTCCGCGCCGCCGGAGCAGGCGACCAGTACCGGAGCGGCGCGGACCGGACCGGGCAGCCCGTCCAGCGCCGCGCGCACGGCCGTGCGCACCCGCCGGGACGCCGGTCCGGCGCGAGGCGCGGTCACGGCGATGCTCGGTTTAGCAGACCCGGCGCAGCCAGTCGGCCGGCCGGTCCAGCTCGGCCCGGGAGGGCAGCGTCTCCGGCGACTCCCACACCCGGTTCAGCCCGGCCATCCCGACCTCCGCCTCGACGTGCCGCACGAACGCCGCGCCGACGGCGTACTGGCGCATCTTCGCCTCCACCCCGAGCAGCGTCCGCAGGAGACGGTCGATCCAGCTGCCGCCCCGGCGACGCGCGGTGAACCGCTCACGGATCGTCGCGACGCTCGGGACGACCTTCGGCCCGACCGCGTCCATCACGTGGTCGGCGTGGCCCTCCAGCAGGGTGGTCAGCGCCAGCAGCTTGTCCAGCACGGCCCGCTGCTCCGGCCCCTGCAGCAGTTCGACGAGAGCGAGCGGGTCGCCCCCGGTGCCGCGCAACGACCGGATCGCGTCCGGCAGCCTGCGCAGCCGGTCCGCGTCCGGCTCCCGGATCGACAGCAGCTGCGAGACCTGGTCGGAGAAGTAGTCGCGCAGCCACGGCACCGCGGTGAACTGCAGCCGGTGCGTCGCCTCGTGCAGGCACACCCACAGCGCGAAGTCGTCGTGGGCGACGTCGAGCGCCTGCTGCGCGGCGTACACGTTCGGGGCGACGAGGATCAGCCGGCCGGCGCCGTCCGGGCCGCCGAACGGGTCGTACTGCCCGAGCACCCGCGCCCCGAGGTAGGACAGCAGCGCCCCGACCTGGACGCCGGCCGCCGTACCGGTCACGGCACGGGCCAGCTTCGGCGCGTACGGCAGGTCGGCACCGGCGGTGAGCGCCCGCATGCCGTCGAGCGCGGCGTGCGCCCACGCCTGGCGGTCCAGCACGTCGGCGGGCAGCAGCGGGAGGCCTGCGCCGAGCCCGGTCGTCTCCCGGACGTGCCCCTCGGCCGTCGCGGAGTCGACACGCAGCCGCTCCACGAGGTCCGCGGCGACCTGCGGGGCCACGGGAGGACCGGGCGGCATCAGGCTGGCCGCGGTCCGGTGGGCCAGTGCCCAGTTCACCGGGAGGCCGAGATCGCGCTCCCGGTCGGCGTCGCCGGGCCGGGCGGCCACGGGCGAGCTGGTCTGGTCGGCGTCCACCGAACCCACGCTACCCATCGCCGGCGCCGGGCGGTCAGGCCCGGCAGCCGCACCTGCTCAGGGTCGCGGCGAGCGCGTCGAGCCTCGGGCGGGCGTCGGCCGGCGAGGTCCCGTTCGAGATGAACGCGAACACCAGCAGCCGCCCGTCCACGTCGCTGACGACGCCGGCCAGGCTGGATGCGCCGGTCAGCGTCCCGGTCTTGGCCCGGACCACGCCGCGCCCGGCGACCGAGCGGCCGTCGGCGAACCGGTCGGCGAGCGTCCCGCCGCCGCCGGCGACCGGCAGGCCGGTCAGGATCGGGCGCAGGTACTGCACGTCGGTCGGGTTCTTCGACACGGCGGCGGCCGAGGCCAGCACGGAGCCGAGCAACGTCGTCGAGATCCGGTTGTTCGGGGACAGCCCGCTGCCGTCGTTGAGGACCAGGCCGTTCGTGTCGTACCCGGCCTGGGAGAGCGCATCGGTCACGGCGCGGGCGCCCCCGTCGAACGACGGGTCGACCTTGCGCTCGATCGCCACCTGGCGGGCCATCGCCTCCGCGGTCACGTTGTCCGACGCGGTGAGCATGTTCTCGACCAGCGTGGCGACCGGCGGCGAGGAGACGCTGGCCAGCGGCCGGACGCCGGGCGCCGCCTTCCCGGGCTCGACCTCGCGGGCGCCGACGGCCTTCGCGAACGCCTTCCCGGCGTCCTGCGCCGGATCGGTCGAGCGCGGCTGCCCGTCCTGCACGGTGGGGTCGGGCCGTCCGCCGTCGAGCATCAGCGCCGTCATCGGCGTGACGTCCCCGGACTGCACGTCGCCCGGGCCCCAGCTGGTCGCGAGCTCGGGGCCGGTCCACAGGCTGGTGTCCGTGTAGACCTTGGTGATCGGGCGCCCGACGGCCTTGCGCGTGTCGGCGGCCAGCTGGTCGATCCGCGCCGGCTCCGGGTAGACGGAGTCGCGGCCGACCGGCAACGCGGTCAGCGTCGGGTCGCCGCCGCCGACGAGCACGACCGAGTCCGGCTCCGGGCCGGGCACCACCCTGGTCGCGAGCCGGTCCGTCGGGTTCAGCGTCAGGAGCGCGGCCGCGGCGGTGAGCAGCTTGGTCACCGAGCCGGGGACCATGCCCTCGTTCGGGTCGCGCTGCCACAGCGGCGGCGCCCCGCGCGGCGCGGACGCGTCGATCACCACGCCGCTCAGGTTCCCGAGTGCGGGGTCGGCCGACGGGGCGTTCAGCGTCCGGACCAGGCCGGCCGGGTTCGGGGTCGGTGCGCCCTGCGGGAGCGGGCCGAGCGCCGGGATCGGCACCGGTGGGTACGCCGAGGCCTCCCCGATTCCGAGCCCGAGCTTGTCCCGGGTGGCCGGGCCGGCCAGCGCGACGGCACCGAACAGACCGGCCAGCACGGCGACCACGACCGCGATCACGGCCAGCCGTCGCGTACTGCGCTCACGCCGGCGATGCCTGCGTCCCACAGCGGCTCCACTCTGTCGGCGCCCGTCCGGGCGTTGGTGCACGGTCGAGGTCATTGCACCGGCGGGCGTCGGGTCCCTCACACTAGGGGTAGCACCGTCGCCGACCGCTCGACCGTGGCGGGTCGGGCGACGACCGACCGTCACCCTCCTGACAGGAGCAACGAACCGTGGACTTCGACGTTTTCATCGAGATTCCCAAGGGCGGCCGCAACAAGTACGAACTCGATCACGAGAGCGGCCGGATCCGGCTGGACAGGACACTGTTCACCGCTACCCAGTACCCCGCCGACTACGGGTTCATCGAGCACACGCTCGGCGAGGACGGGGACCCGCTGGACGCACTCGTCCTGGTGCAGGAGCCGACGTTCCCCGGCTGCATGATCCTGTCCCGCGCGATCGGGATGTTCCGGATGAAGGACGAGAAGGGCGGCGACGACAAGGTCCTGTGCGTCCCGGTCGACGACCCGCGCCAGGAGCACCTGCGCGACATCCACCACCTGGCCGAGTTCGACCGGGCCGAGATCCAGCACTTCTTCGAGATCTACAAGACGCTGGAGCCGGGCAAGAGCGTCGAGGGCGCGACGTGGGTCGGACGCGCGGACGCGGAGAAGGAGATCAACATCTCCTACCAGCGGGCGAAGGACGCCGGCGAGTCGCACTGACCCGCCCGTCCGGGGAGGGGCGCCGGTGTGATCTCCGGCGGCCCCACCCCGGGTCAGATCAGACGAACTGGCGGGTCAGCCACTCGGCGACCAGCGCCGGCTTCTCGGCGCCCTCGATCTCGACGGTCATCGTCGTCGAGACCTGGACGCCGCCGGTGACGTCCGTGATGTCGGTGATCTCGGCCTTGCCGCGGACCCGGCTGCCGACCGGCAGCGGGTTGATGAACCGGACCTTGTTCAGCCCGTAGTTGATGCCCATCTGGACGCCCTCGACCTTGTAGACCCGGCTGAGCAGGTCCGGCAGCAGGGACAGCGTCAGGAACCCGTGCGCGATCGTCGTGCCGAACGGCCCGGACTTCGCCTTCTCGATGTCGACGTGGATCCACTGGTGGTCGTCGGTCGCGTCCGCGAACTGGTTCACCCGGTCCTGGTCGATCGTCAGCCAGTCGGTCGGCTCCAGCTCCTCGCCCTTCGCCGATCGCAGCTCGTCGACCCCGTTGAAGACGCGCATTCCGTACGCCCTTTCCGCTCGTCGTTCTCGTCGACCTCACCCTGCCACACGGCTCTGCGCCCAGCGGGCCGACGATGCTGCGGACGGATGCTGCAGACGGCGGATCGCGCGTCGCCGGACTATCGTCCCGGCCGTACCGGCCGACGACCCCGGTTCCGCGAAAGGTCTGGACTCGAGGCGATGACACCCGCGAATCCCGCGCCCCGGCCGTCGTCGAACCCCTCCGCCCGCCACGCGGACGAGGTGTCCGGCGTGGGCGCTCCGGCCGGGACCGTGCACCGGGCGGTGGCCTGCAGTGGACCGGAGCACCAGGCCGAGTCGCTGTGTGCACCGCTGGCCACGGCACTGGAGCGGGGCGATCACACGCTCGCCGTCGTCGACGCCCGGTGCCGCGCCGAGCTCGACCACCGGCTCGGACCGGACGCGGGGATCGAGTTCCGGGAACCGGAGCAGATGTACACCGCACCCCCGTTCACCGTCGCCACGCGCTGGGCCCGCAGTGCCCGGGCCGCGGCACGCGCAGGCGACGGCGCGCGACTGGTGACGGTCGGCCAGCGGATCGATGGTCTGCCGGGCACCGACCCCGGGTACTGGGTCCGTCTCGACGTCGCGCTGGGCCGGGTGCTCTGCGGGCTGCCGGTCACGATGCTGTGCTGCTTCGACGACACCGAGGGCGGGCGCGACGAGGCGGGCGAGATGCACGACACCCTGCTCGTCGACGGGCGGGAGGTCCCCAGCGCCACCCGCCGCGACGACCGGGAGCTGCTCGACGACCACCCGCAGCCGTTGCCCGTCGACCTCGGACCTCCGCTGCTCGAGACGGACGTCGACCTCGCCGGGCTCGCCCGGATGCGCCGGCTGGTGCGCGACGAGGCGGTGCTCTCCGGTCTGGGACCGTTCCGCGCGTCCGACCTGGTACTCGCGATCAACGAGATCGTCTCCAACGGCGTCGAACACGGTTCCGGCCTGCCGCGCCTGCGCGTCTGGCGGGCCGGCAGCGATCTGGTCGGCGAGGTCCGCGACGCGGTGAGCACCCCGCTGCCGTTCCCCGGGATGATCGCCCCGCCGGCCGCGGGCACCCGGGGCCGCGGGCTCTGGCTGGCCAGCGAGCTCACCGACGTGCTGCAGGTCTGGACGGCCGACGACGACCCGGGCTGCGCGGCCGGGATGGTCGTGCGCGTCCGGATGACACCGCCCTAGCTTCCGGCGGTGTCCGCTCGCCCCGCGGCGGCCGGACGGCCAGGATGGGGACATGGACGCCGTCGCTCGGTTCCTCAACCTGGTGGCCGGCCCCGAGCCGGCACTGGACGAGGCCGCGCTGGCCGTCGCGGCCGGGGCCGACCCGGACCTCGACCGGGCCGGGGCGCTCGCCGAGCTGGACCGGCTCGCCCATGGGGTCACCGACGTGGACTCGCTGGTGAACCGCCTGTTCGTCGAGGAGGGCTTCACCGGCAACGCCGACGACTACTACGACCCGCGCAACTCGCTGCTGCCCGAGGTGCTCGACCGGCGGACCGGAATCCCGATCACGCTGGCCGTGGTGACGATGGAGGTCGGGCGGCGGGTGGACGTGCCGCTGGAGGGTGTCGGCATGCCCGGCCACTTCCTGGTCCGTACACCGGGCACCCAGAGCTACCTGGACGTGTTCGACCGCGGCCGCCGGATCGACCGGGCCGGGTGCGAGGACCTGTTCCGGCAGGTCACCGGCGTCGGTCCGGAGACCCGGTTCGGGGAGCACCTGCTCTCCCGCGTGTCGACCCGGCAGCTGCTGGCCCGGATCCTGGAGAACCTGCGCGGGATCTACCGCGAGCGCAAGGACCACGCCAACCTCGAGTGGGTGCTCCGGATGCGGCTCGGCCTCCGGCAC
Organism: uncultured Actinomycetota bacterium; assembly: GCA_963822335.1. Lineage (GTDB taxonomy): Bacteria > Actinomycetota > Actinomycetes > Mycobacteriales > Pseudonocardiaceae > Pseudonocardia. Next base: position 96,522 of record CAWGHE010000001.1, read on the forward strand.
GACGGTCCGGCGCTGGTCCGCGAGCTCGCCGAGGTGCTCGCCGCGCAGGCGCGGTGGGACGAGGCGTCCCGGCTGCTGGACACGTGGGCGGACGGCCCCGGCCGGGGCGCGCGGGTCGGCCACGACGTGCTCGACGAGATCCGCCTGGAGGCTCGACGACAGCGGGCCCACCTCAACTGACCGCCTAGGCTGGGAGCGTGCCGACCCGCCCTCTCGCCCTGCTGACCAACGACGACGGGATCGACTCACCCGGGTTGCACGCGCTCGCGCGCGGCGCCCTCGACGCCGGCTTCGACGTGCTCGTCGCCGCCCCCTCGGTGGACGCCAGCGGTGCGGGCGGCTCCGTGCAGGCCGTCGTCGACGACGACGGCCACGTGGCCGTCCGTCGAGCAGGAGCTGCCGGACCTGCCGGAGGTGACCGCGTTCGCGGTCGCCGCGCAGCCGGCGTTCATCGTGCTCGCCGCAGGCCAGGGCTGGCTGGAGCGCACGCCGGACCTGGTGCTCTCCGGGATCAACTACGGGGCGAACCTCGGGCGCAGCGTGCTGCACTCCGGCACCGTCTGCGCGGTGGTGGCCGGCACGATGAACGGCTGGTCCGGGCTCGCGGTATCGCTCGACTCCGGTACGTCGATCCCGGACTCGGCCTGCTGGGACGCGCCGCTGAGCCTCCTCCCGGACGTGCTGGACGGGCTGCGGTCGCGTCCCGCCGGGACGGTGTGGTCGATGAACGTCCCGAACCGTCCGGCCGCGGAGCTGGGCCCGCTGCGCGAGGCGGAGCTGGCCCCGGCCGGTGCCGTGCAGGCCCGGATGAACTACCGCTCCGCCGAGGGGCCCCGACCGGCCGGCCTGCGGGTGACGGTGAGCGAGGACTTCGGCGGGCACGGCCCGAACGACGACGTCACCCTGCTGAGCCTGGGTCACCCCACGCTGAGCGAGCTCGCCCCGCTCGCGTCCCGACCGATCGGCTCGTTCGTCTGACCGCTGAACACCTCATGAACCACATGCGACTCATGCCTACCCCGCGTGAACACGCGCCGGACGCTCGGTGCATCATTCGGGCCCATGCGGAGTGCTGATCCTCGTCACACATGGTCCACCGGCTTCGCCCGAACGATGGCCGACGAACTCCGACAGGGTGTCGCCACCGGTGCCCTCACCTGGGGTGAAGCCGACGAGCTGCTCGCCCGGTTGCGCACCGTGATCGATCAGGCGATCGACCTCACCCCGATGCCCGGCTGAGCCGGACACCGGATCCGGCCGGCGCTCAGTGCTCGTCGCGGCCGGTGAGCTCGTGCTCGAGCTCGTCGGCCAGGTGCACGACCTGGCGGAACGGGAACTCGAACCCGTCGAGGCCGGAGTCGCGCAGCGAGATCGAGTGCCGGATCACCGCGACGCCGTCCTGCGACACCACCCCGCCGACCGGGGAGACGCCGGCCAGCTCCAGCAGCTTCGTCAGGTCGATGTCCGCGGTCCGCGCGATCGGCGAGTTGATCTGCGCCCACTCGGTGTCCCCGGACGCGACGGTCGCGGCACCCTCGGTCGCCGCGGCGTGCTTCTCGTGCACCCGCCGCACGACCACGAGCTGCGTGCGCTCGCCCTTCGTGGGGAGGTTGAACCACAGCTCCCCGTCGGCCTGGCGCATGATCTCGTACCGCACCCGCACGTAGGACAGCAGATCGTCCCAGGTCGCCACGTCGATTCCCCTCCGGTCGGCCGCGCCGATGGTCGTTACGCGAGCTGCGCTCCGCACCACCGACGCTACCGCCACCACGCAGCGCTCAGCCGTCCGGGGACGTGATGAGTTGGTCGACGGGAGGCGGTCGTCGGTGGGTACGGACGCGTCACCGGCGAACGCCCTCGCTACCCGGCGATCCGCAGCACGAGCTTGCCCGTGTTCTCCCCGCGGAACAGGCGCAGCAACACGTCGCCGAAGTCGGCCACGGATCCGTCGACGACGTCCTCGCGGCTGCGCAGCTTGCCCTCGCCCAGCCAGCCGGCCAGTGCCGTCCCGGCCTCGGCGTAGCGGTCGGCGAAGTCGAAGATGACGAAGCCCTCCATGCGGGCCCTGTTGACCAGCAGGCTCATGTAGTTCTTCGGGCCGGGCGGCGGCTCGGTGGCGTTGTAGTTGCTGATCGACCCGCAGAGCACGACGCGCGCGCCGAGACGCAGGCGGGCCAGCGCGAGGTCCAGGATCTCGCCGCCGACGTTGTCGAAGTAGACGTCGACGCCCTCGGGTGCCGCCGCGCGCAGGGCCTTCCGGACGTCCTCGGCGCGGTAGTCGATCGCGGCGTCGAAGCCGAGCTCGTCGACGATCCAGGCGCACTTCTCCGGTCCGCCCGCGATGCCGACCACCCGGCAGCCCTTGATCTTGGCCAGCTGCCCGACGACGCTGCCGACCGCACCCGCGGCGCCGGAGACCAGCACCGTCTCGCCCTCGCGCAGCGCGCCCACGTCGAGCAGTCCGAAGTAGGCGGTCATGCCGGTCATGCCGAGCAGCGCCAGGTACGTCTCGATCGGGACCTCGGCGGTGGGGGTGATCTTCTGGACGCCGCGGCCGTCGGACTCGGCGTACTCCTGCACGCCGAACGTGCCGGACACCACGTCGCCGACGGAGAACCCCGGGTGCGCGGAGGCGACCACCTCGCCGGCGGCCAGCGCCCGCATCACGTCGCCGACCTCCACCGGCGGGACGTAGCTCTTCCCGGCGTTCATCCAGCCGCGCATGGCCGGGTCCAGCGAGATGTGGCTGACCCGCACGACGAACCGGCCGTCGGCGGGATCCGGCACCGGCTCCTCGGTGTGCTGCCACGCTTCGGGCCCTGGCGTGCCGACGGGCCGCTGGGCCAGCCGGACCTGGTGGTTGACGACGTCGGAGTTCATCCGACCTGTCTACCGCGCGCGGGCCGGCGGGACGATTCGGGCGTGACACCGGCCGGGCCCGTTGAGCGAGCAGCGATGAGCCGGCCCGCTTCCTCGCGTCTACCTCTCATAGCCGGCGCGGCGCAGGGCGCCGTCCCACCGAATCGAGGAGAGACGATGCTTTCGACGGTCCACTCGTTCCGCACGCCCGACGGGGTAGTTCTCGGGGTCGAGCACTTCGGCGATGCGGCAGCGCCCCTCGTGCTGCTCGCGGGCGGTACGACCATGCTCTCGTGGCCCGACGCGCTGTGCGAGGCGCTCGCTCGCGGCGGACGTCACGTCGTGCGCTATGACCTGCGCGACGCCGGCGCGTCGACGACCGTCGACCCCGAGGCGCCGGCGTACACGCTGCGCGACCTCGCAGCCGACGCCGCCGCCCTCGCCCGCGGACTCGGCGACCGGCCGGCACACCTGGCGGGCATCGGCGTCGGCGGGATGGTCGCCCAGGTCGCCGCGCTCGACCATCCGGACGCGTTCTCGGCGCTGACCCTCGCCGGGACGCGGCCCGTCGCACCGGGCCCGGCCGACGACGACCTGCCCGACCACGACGGGGCGACGATGGGCCGCCTGTTCTCGCACTCGATGCCCGACTGGTCCGACCGCGCCGCGGTGGCGGAGTTCGCCGCCGGAGGAGCGGAGATCCTCGGCAACGACCCCGCCGCGGCGCGCGCGACCGCCGAGCGCATCTTCGACCGCACGCCGGGCACGGAGCCTGCGGTCCAGATGGCCAACCAGATGGGCCTGGTCTTCTCCAGGCTCGACTGCACGCCGCGCTGGCGCGAGCGCCTGCCCGGGCTCGCGATCCCGGCGCTCGTCGTGCACGGTCGCCGCGACCCGTTCTTCCCGGTCGGCAACGGCGAGGCGCTCGCGCGCGAGATTCCCGGCGCGCGGCTGCTCGTGCTCGAACAGGCCTCGACCACGATCCCCGACGCGGCCGCCGACGAGGTCGCCGCGGCGATGCTCGCGCTGTAGGCGGTCGTTGATCACCGGCCGTTCAGCGAGGGCGGCGGCGCCCGCCCCGTACCCCGCCGCGGGGCAGCTGACTGGGGTGGGGCCTGCTCGGGGACGAACTCCCCGCCCAGCCGCCAGCCACCGGACCGGTCCGGGATCCAGTGCAGGTACGGCCCTCCGGTGGGCTCCGCCGCGCCATCGACGCCGGGTTCGGCGTGATGCCGCCGCAGATCGCGATCGCCGATGCGGATCGCGACCAGGACACCGACCGCGGTCAGCACGATCAGCACGGAAGCGAGGACGACGAGAAAAGGCATGTGACCCCCGCGAGCTGTAAGGGGTAAGTTGGACTGTGAACCATTACGGTACGCCGGAGGTGCCGCTCGTGCAACTCCGTTTCGACGACTGTCCGCGGGCGGCGCGGGTGGCCACCGAGCGCTGCTGAGGTGAACGTTGACGCACGGTGGATCGACGCTGTTGGGTCGTCCTACGCCGTGGCCCCGCCTCGCCGGTCGCCGCGACGTCCACCGGGACGGCGACGAGGGGGACGGGGACCGTGCGGACCGAGGACCAGTCAGCGCAGCCGGGAGGGACCCGCCGGCTGCGGCGCGAACTCAGTCTCTGGGAGGCCATCGGCATCTCGGTGGCGCTGATGGCGCCGTCGATGGCAGCGAACATCAACCCGCAGGGCACGGCCGGCTCCGTCGGCCGCGCCGTCCCGCTGGCCTTCTTCCTGGCGACCCTGGGCGTGCTGCTGATCGCCTACACGTTCGTGCGGCTGTGCCAGCGGTTCAACCACGCCGGCTCGGTGTACGGCTTCGTCGGCGTGACGCTCGGCCCCCGTACCGGCGTCGTGGCCGGCTGGTCGCTGATCGGCACGTACACGTTCTACGGGGTCGTGACGTCGTCGGCGTGCGGGATCTTCCTCGCGTCCTTCCTCGACTCGCTCGGGATCTGGACCGACCAGCCGACGTGGGCGCCGTTCGTCGTCACGGCGATCGTCCTGCTCGGTGTGTTCGCGATGACGGTCACGCCGGTCCGCGCGGCGACCCGGACCCTGCTGAGCGTCGAGGGCGTCACCGTCGCGCTGATCCTCGTGGTCGCCGTCGTCGTGCTGGTCCGGCTCATCGCCGGGACCGCACCCGGTGGCCACACGTTCACCTTGAGCGTGTTCACGGTGGCACCGGGCACGGACGCCTCCGTGGTCTTCCTCGGCGTCGTGTTCGGCTTCCTGTCCTTCGCCGGCTTCGAGGCCGCCGCGACGCTCGGCGAGGAGGCGAAGAACCCGCGCCGGAACATCCCGCGCGCGATCCTCGGCACCGCGATCTTCGGCGGCGTCTACTTCGTGTTCGTCACGGCCGTCGAGGTGATGGGCTTCGGCGCGGACGCCCATGGCGTCGAGGCGTTCGTCGCGTCGGAGTCGCTGATGGGCGAGCTCGGCACCGAGTACGTCGCCGCCTGGGTGGGTGACGTGATCACGCTCGGCGCCGCCGTCAGTGCCTTCGCCTGCGCGCTCGCCTGCGGCGTCGGCGGCTCGCGCCTGCTCTACGCGCTCGGGCGCGACGGCGTCGGTCCCGCGGCGCTGGGCCGCGTCTCGGCGCGCAGCGGCACGCCGTTCGGCGCCTCGCTGACGGTCGTCGGGGGGATGTACCTGATCTTGGCTGTCTACGTCACCGTGTTCGGTGCCGAGCCGCAGGACTCGTTCCTGTGGAGCGGTTCGATCGGGACGCTGATCCTGCTCGTCGTCTACGTCCTCGCGACGGTCGGCGCGATCCGGCTGCTGTTCTTCACCGGCGCCGGCGGTGGGCCGAGGGTGCGCCGGTGGGAGATCGTCATCCCGATCCTCGGCCTGGTCGTGCTCGGCTACACGCTCTACCGCAACGTGTGGCCGGTCCAGGAGGGCGCGGGCGCCTGGTTCCCGGTCGTCACCGCCGTGTGGATCCTGCTCGCCGTCGGCTACGTCCTGGTCCGGCCGGGGATGTCGCGCCACGTGGGCGAGCGGCTGACCGCGGAGGACGGCCTCGCCGCCCAGGACGGGACGCGGACCCCGTCGAGCACCTCGTGACCGGGCCGGACCGGGACGCCCTCGCCGCACGCGCCCGGACGCTGATTCCCCAGCTACGCAGCCGGGGAGTCGAGGGCGTCGTGCTGTCGTTCGTGGACACCGCCGGAATCGACCGGATCAAGGCCGTCCCGCTCGAGCGGCTGGAGAGCGCCGCGGGATGGGGAATCGGCATGTCTCCGGTCTACGACACGTTCGGATCCGACGACGTCCCGCTGCCCGGCCCGGGCACGCTCGGCAGCCCCGACGGCGACCTGCGGCACGTCCCGGACCTCGATCGGCTCGTCGTCCTGGACGCCCAGCCGGGGTGGGCCTGGGCACCGGTCGACCGCCGCACCCAGGACGGGGAGGTCCATCCCGGCTGTGCCCGGGGTTTCGCCCGCCGCCAGGTCGAGGCCGCGGCCGACGCCGGTCTGCGCTTCCGGATGGGCATCGAGGTCGAGTGGGCGATCAGCCTCGGCGAGGGCGACGAGTTCCGGGCGGCCTGCACCGGCCCCGCGTACGGAATGGTCCGGCTGCTCGAGCGGAGCGACTACCTGCGCGACCTGCTGGTCGCGCTGCAGCGCCAGGGCCTCGACGTCGAGCAGATCCATCCGGAGTACTCCGACGGGCAGTACGAGGTGTCGGTCGCGGCGACCGACCCGGTCACCGCGGCCGACCACAGCGTGCTCGTCCGGAACACGATCCGTGCCGTGTCGGCGCGGCACGGCCTGCGGGTGTCGTTCTCCCCGTCCATCGTCCACACCCACGTCGGCAACGGCGGGCACGTGCACCTGTCCGTCTGGCGCGACGGCGTCAACGTGCTCAGCGGCGGCACCGGGCCGTACGGCATGACCGACGAGGGCGCGGCCGTCGTCGCCGGCGTGCTGGGCGAGCTGCCGGCGTTGCTGGCCATTGGCGCGCCGACGCCGGCGAGCTACCTGCGGCTGCTGCCGTCGCACTGGGCAGGCGTGTACGCCGCGTGGGGTCACGAGACGCGCGAGACGGCGTTGCGGCTGGTCACCGGCAGCCGCGGGGAACAGGCGCGTCGCGCCAACCTGGAGGTGAAGTGCGTCGATCTCGCGGCCAACCCCTACCTCCTCGTCGGCTCGCTCGTGGCCGCCGCGCGGCACGGGATCGAGACCGGGGCCGGCCTGCCGGCCGACATCGTCGGGGACCCGGCGTCCTACGGCGAGACCGAGCTGGCCGCGCGCGGAGTGCACCGGCTCCCGACCTCCTTGGACGACGCGCTGGCGCGGTTCCGGGAGTCGGACGTGCTGCGTTCGGCACTGGGCGAACGGCTGACCGCCGCGGTCGAGGTCGTCCGCCGGGGTGAGATCGACCGGTTCGCCGACGCCACACCGGACGAGATCGTCGCCGCCTACCGGTGGATCTTCTGATCCCGACCCGGCACGCTGTGGTCGGCCCACGGAGGAGGATCGGTGACCGACGGACCGGACCCGGCGTACGCGCCGGCGCTCGTCGACCACCACTGCCACGGAGTCGTCCCCGGGGTCCTCGACCGGCCCGCGTTCGAGGCGCTGCTCAGCGAGGGCGGCCCGCCGCTTCCCGGCGTCTCGAACTTCGACACCCCGGTCGGGCTCGCGGTCCGGCGGCACTGCGCGCCGCTGCTCGACCTCGAGCCGCACGTCGCGCCCGAGGACTACCTGCAACGGCGGGCCGACCTCGGCGACGAGGCCGTCTCCCGGCTGCTCGGCGCGACCGGGATCGGCCGCTACCTGGTCGACACCGGGTACCGCGGCGACGAGATCACGACACCGGCCGAGCTGGCGGCCTACACCGGTGCGGGCCAGCGGGAGATCGTCCGGCTGGAGACCGTTGCCGAGACCGTCGCGGCGGAGGGCGTCGAGCCGGACGCGTTCGCCTCGACGTTCGCGCGGCGGCTCGAGGAGACCGTGCGCGCGAGCGGCGCGGCGGGGCTGAAGTCGATCGCGGCGTACCGGGTCGGCTTCGACTTCGACCCGTCCCCGCCCTCGCCCGCCGAGGTGACCGACGCCGCGGCCGCCTGGCTCGGAGCCGGTAGGGACGACGCCGCGCCGCGGCTGGCCGATCGCACGCTGACCCGGCTGCTGCTCTGGACCGGCGTCGAGCTCGGCCTGCCGATCCAGTTCCACGTCGCGCTCGGCGACCGGGACATCCGGCTGCACCGCACCGACCCCGCCCTGCTGACCGACTTCCTGCTGGCCGCACCGCGGACACCGGTGCTGCTGCTGCACTGCTACCCGTACCACCGCAGCGCCGGCTACCTCGCCGCCGTGCACCCCAACGCCTACCTCGACCTCGGGCTGGCGCTCACGTTCGTCGGACCGGTGCGCGCGGAGCAGGTGCTGGCCGAGGCGCTGGAGCTCGCGCCGTTCGGCAAGGTGCTGTTCTCCTCGGACGCGTTCGGGCTGGCCGAGTTCTACCACCTGGGCGCGCTCGCGTTCCGCCGCGCGCTGGGCGGCCTGCTGGACGCCCGCGTCCGGTCCGAGGAGTGGCACACCGCGGACGCCGAGCGCATCGTGACCATGATCGCAGCGGGCAACGCCGAACGGGTCTACGGCCTGTGAGCGGGATACGGACCGACCGGCCGTACGCGCTACCGGCCCGACTGGCCGCGGCGCTGGCCGAGGAGCTACCGGCCGCCGTCGAGCTGCGGCACGAGCTGCACCGGAACCCGGAGGTCTCCGGCGCCGAGGAATGGACGGCCGAGCGGGTCGCGGCCGCGCTGGACGAGCCGGACGCGCCGGTCGTCGCCGGCACCGGACGGCTCGTGCGCGTCGGCGGCGACGGACGGTGCGTCGCGCTGCGCGCCGAGCTCGACGCGCTGGCGCTGCGCGAGGAGACCGGTGCGCCGTTCGCGTCGACGAACGACGCGATGCACGCGTGCGGGCACGACGTCCACCTCGCGGCCCTGGTCGCCGCCGTCCGGACCCTGCGCCGGGTCGGCGGACCGCTGCCGGTGCTCGCGATCCTGCAGCCGCGGGAGGAGAAGAACCCGTCCGGCGGCCACGACGTGGCCGAGTCCGGCCGGCTGCCCGCCGAGCAGGTGGGCGCCATCGTCGGCGTGCACCTGCAGCCGCAGGTGCCCCTCGGCTCCGTCGCGGCCGACCCGGGCGTGGTCAACGCGGCCTGCGACGAGATCGAGATCACGGTCACCGGTGCGGGCGGCCACGGCGCGTACCCGCACCTGGCCGAGGATCCGATCCCGGTGCTGTGCCGGATCGTCGCCGCGATCCCGGACGTCGTCCGCGACGTCGTCGACCCGATGCACCCGTCGGTGGTCACGCTGGGGATCCTGCGCGCGGGCACCGCGCCGAACGTCCTCGCCGAGACCGCGTTCACGCACGGCACGATCCGCACCTACCGGCCACGGGACCGCGAGCTGCTGTTCGACGGCCTGCGGCGGCTCGCCACCGGGTACGCGGCCGCGCACGGCCTCACCGCCGAGGTGACGTACTCGGCGGTCGAGCCGACGCTGGACAACGACCCGGGCCTGACCGCCGAGGTCCGGACCTGGCTCGACGGCGCCGGGTTCACGCTCGCGCAGCCGTTCCGGTCCTGCGGCTCGGACGACTTCGCCTGCTACTCGACGCTCGCGCCGAGCGTGATGATCTTCCTGGGGGCGGGCGAGGGCGAGCGTCCGCCGATGTTGCACGACGCGCGCTTCCTGCCCTCCGACGACCGCGTCGCCGACGCCGCCCACGCCTACCTCGCCGGCTACCTGGCCGCGTGCTCGCACCTGTCCGCGCAGGGTTGACGCCGCACGCGGCCCTGTCGTGCGACGGCCCTACCCCAGCCCGAGCTGGCGGGCGATGAGCATCTTCTGCACCTCGGAGGTGCCCTCGCCGATCTCCAGGATCTTGGCGTCCCGGTAGAACCGCCCGACCGGGTACTCGTTCATGAACCCGTACCCGCCGAAGATCTGGGTGGCGTCGCGCGAGTTGTCCATCGCCGCGTTCGACGCGACGAGCTTCGCGATCGCCGCCTCCTTCTTGAACGGCTCGCCGGCCACCAGCTTCTCAGCGGCGTGCCGCCACGCGAGCCGGGCCGTGTGCGCCCGCGCCTCCATGTCGGCGATCTTGAACTGGATGGCCTGGTACTCGCCGATCGGGTGGCCGAACGCCTCCCGCTCATGGGCGTAGCGCACCGACTCGTCGATGCAGCCCTGCGCGAGGCCGACCGACAGCGCCGCGATCGCCACCCGGCCCTCGTCCAGGATGGACAGGAACTGGGCGTAGCCGCGGCCCTGCTCGCCGAGCAGGTTCTCCTTCGGGACGCGGACGTCGTCGAAGAACAGCTCGCGGGTGTCGGAGGCGTTCCAGCCGACCTTCGAGTACTTGCCGCCGGTGGTGAACCCGGGTGTCCCGGCCGGCACGAGGATCGCCGAGATCTCCTTGCCGCCGTCGGGCTTCTCGCCGGTCACGGCCGTCACGGTGACCACGGACGTGATGTCGGTGCCGGAGTTCGTGATGAAGCACTTCGACCCGTTGATCACCCACTCGTCGCCGTCCAGGCGGGCGGTGGTGCGGGTCGCGCCGGCGTCCGAGCCGCCGCCGGCCTCGGTGAGCCCGAACGCGCCGAGCGCCCGGCCGGCCGCGAGGTCCGGCAGCCAGCGGGCCTTCTGCTCGTCGGTGCCGAAGCGGTAGATCGGCATCGCGCCGAGCGACGTCCCGGCCTCCACGGTGATCGCCACCGAGGAGTCGACCCGGGCCAGCTCCTCCAGGACCAGGCAGAGCGCGTAGTAGTCGCCGCCCATGCCGCCGTACTCCTCGGAGATGGGCAGGCCGAACAGGCCCATCTCGCCCATCTTCCTGACGATGTCGTACGGGAACTCCTCGCGGATGTAGAGGTCCCCGATGACCGGGGCGACGTCCTTGCGGGCGAACTCCTCGACGGTCTCGCGCAGGGCGTCGTACTCCTCGGCGGACGTGGTGCTCATTCCGATCCCTCCTGGGCCGTGCCGATGCTCGTTCCGCGTTCGCTGCTCTCGGTGGGCTCGACCACGACCAGCACGTCGCCGCGCGCGACGGTGCCTCCGGCCCGGGCCCTCAGTTCGCTGACCGTCCCGTCGACCGGGGCGGTGAGCACGTGTTCCATCTTCATGGCCTCGACCACGACCAGCGTCTGACCGGCCGTGACCTGCTGCCCGTCGGTGACCTCGACGACGGTCACCGTGCCGGGCATCGGTGAGACGACCGGCCCGCCGCCGTCGTCCGCGGCGGTGCGTGCCGCCTCCAGCGGTTCCTGCTCGCGCACGCCCCAGGCCGAGCCGTCGCGGGCGATCCAGACGACACCGTCCGGTGCGGTCGCCAGCGCGTAGCGGCGGGTGCGGCCGTCCCGGCTGTGCGAGATGCCGCCCGGTAGCGCGGACGTGCTCGTGCGCACCGGCTCCGCGTCCCCGACGACGATCTCGGCGTCCCGTGCCCGGCCGCACGCCCGCACCTCGACGGCGTCGTGCCCGGCCACGACGAGACGCCGCGTCGTCCACGCGGGCTCCCCGACGCGCCAGCCGCCGGGCACGTCGAACGGGTCGACCACGCCGGTTCCGGGTTCCAGGCGCAGCAGCGCCTGGCCGATCACCGCGGTGAGTACATCCGGCGGCAGCTCCGTCGTCGCGAGGTCGGCGAGCCGCCGCCCGACCAGTCCGGTGTCCAGCTTCCCGGCGCGGACGTCGTCATCGGCCAGCAGCGCGCGCAGGAACCCGATGTTCGTGTCCAGGCCGAGCACGGTCGTCGCCCCGAGGGCGGCGTCCAGGCGGCGCAGCGCCTCGGCGCGGTCCACACCGTGCGCGATGACCTTGGACAGCATCGGGTCGTAGTCCGAGCCGACGACCGCGCCGTCGGCGATGCCGGAGTCCACCCGCACGCCGGGGCCGGACGGCTCGTGCAGCGCCAGGACCGTGCCGCCGGACGGGAGGAACATGCCGTCGGCGACGGTCTCCGCGTAGACGCGGGCCTCGATCGCGTGCCCGTCGAGCCGGACGTCGTCCTGGGTGATCGGCAGCGGCTCCCCGGCCGCGACGCGCAGCTGCAGCTCGACGAGGTCGAGTCCGGTGACCATCTCGGTGACCGGGTGCTCCACCTGCAGGCGGGTGTTCATCTCCATGAAGAAGAAGTCGTCCGGCCGGTCGGAGCTCACGATGAACTCGACGGTCCCGGCGCCGGTGTAGCCGACCGATCGCGCCGCCTCGCATGCGGAGGCACCCATCGCGGCCCGCTGCTCGGGCGTGAGCAGCGCGGACGGCGCCTCCTCGACGATCTTCTGGTGCCGCCGTTGCAGCGAGCACTCCCGCTCGCCGAGGTGCACGACGTTCCCGTGGGCGTCGGCCATGACCTGGATCTCGATGTGCCGCGGCGTGGTGACCAGGCGCTCGACGAGCAGCGTGTCATCGCCGAAGGAACCGCGCGCCTCGCGGCGGGCGCCGGCGATGGCGTCGGCCAGCTCGTCGGAGCGGTGCACCTCGCGCATGCCCTTGCCGCCGCCCCCGGCGGACGGCTTGAGCAGCACCGGGTAGCCGATGTCCGCGACGGCGGCCGCGAGATCGTCGTCGGAGAGCCCGGCGCCGTCCGAGCCCGGGACGACCGGGACACCGGCCTTGGCCACGGTCTGCTTGGCGCGGATCTTGTCGCCCATCGCGTCGATCGCCGACGACGGCGGCCCGACGAACGCGATCCCCGCGTCCTCGCAGGCCGCGGCGAACGCGGTGTTCTCGGACAGGAACCCGTACCCGGGGTGGATGGCCTCCGCTCCGGTCGCCTTCGCCGCGGCGATCACCGCGTCCACGGACAGATACGACTCCGACGCCGCGGCCGGTCCGAGCCGGACTGCTTCGTCGGCGGCGCGGGTGTGCGGGGCGTCGGCGTCCGGGTCGGAGTACACGGCGACCGAGCGGATCCCCAACGCGCGAAGCGTGCGGATCACCCGGACCGCGATCTCCCCGCGGTTGGCCACGAGAACGGTCGAGAACATCGGATCCTTCCCAGGTCGGGCACGGCGGATCGTTCGGGGGCGAACAGGGGCGGAGCCCCCGCTGGTACTCACATCCGGAAGACGCCGAAGGCCGGATCGGCCACGGGCGCGTTGGCGGCGGTGGACAGGGCCAGGCCCAGGACCGTGCGGGTGTCGGCGGGGTCGATGACGCCGTCGTCCCAGATCCGGGCGGTGGAGTAGTAGGGGTGGCCCTGGGCCTCGTACTGCGACCGGATCGCGTCCGGGTCGGCGTTGCCGACCGTGCCCAGCACGGTGGCCGCCTGCTCACCGCCCATCACCGAGATGCGCGCGTTCGGCCACATGAACAGGAACCGGGGCGAGTACGCCCGCCCGCACATGGCGTAGTTCCCGGCGCCGAACGAGCCGCCGATCACGACGGTCAGCTTCGGCACCCGGGTCGAGGCCACCGCGGTGACCATCTTCGCGCCGTTCTTCGCGATCCCGCCGGCCTCGTAGTCGCGACCGACCATGAACCCCGAGATGTTCTGCAGGAACACCAGCGGGATGCCGCGCTGGTCGCACAGCTCCACGAAGTGCGCGCCCTTGACCGCCGACTCGGAGAACAGGATCCCGTTGTTCGCCACGATCCCGACCGGGTGCCCGTGGATCCGGGCGAACCCGGTCACCAGCGTCGTCCCGTACTCGGACTTGAACTCGTGGAACCGCGACCCGTCGACGACGCGGGCGATCACCTCGTGCACGTCGTACGGGGTCCGGGAGTCGGTCGGCACGACGCCGTACAGCTCCGACGGGTCGACGGCCGGCTCCTCGGTCGGCGTCACGTCCCACGGCCGCGGTGTGCGCGGGCCCAGCGTCCCGACGATCGAGCGGACGATCTGCAACGCGTGCGCGTCGTCGTCGGCGAGATGGTCGGTGACCCCGGACGTGCGCGAGTGCAGGTCCCCGCCGCCCAGCTCCTCGGCCGTCACGACCTCACCGGTCGCGGCCTTCACCAGCGGCGGGCCGCCGAGGAAGATCGTCCCCTGGTTGCGGACGATCACTGCCTCGTCGCTCATCGCCGGGACGTAGGCCCCGCCCGCGGTGCACGACCCGAGGACCGCGGCGATCTGCGGGATGCCCAGGCCGGACATCGTGGCCTGGTTGTAGAAGATCCGGCCGAAGTGCTCCCGGTCCGGGAACACCTGGTCCTGCTCCGGGAGGTAGGCGCCGCCGGAGTCGACGAGGTAGATGCAGGGCAGCCGGTTGTGCAGGGCCACCTCCTGCGCCCGCAGGTGCTTCTTCACCGTCATCGGGTAGTACGTGCCGCCCTTGACCGTGGCGTCGTTGGCGACGATCACGCACTCGCGCCCGGACACCCGTCCGACGCCGGTGATGATCCCGGCGCCCGGCGCCTGGTCGTCGTACATGCCGTGCGCGGCCATCGGGGACAGCTCGAGGAACGGCGACGACGGGTCGACGAGGTCGTCCACGCGGTCCCGCGGGAGCAGCTTGCCCCGCTCCACGTGCCGGGCCCGCGCCCGTTCCGGTCCGCCGAGGCGGCTGGTCGCCAGGTGGCCGCTCAGGTCCGCCACGAGGTCGCGGTGCGCGGCGGCGTTCCGGGCGAAGCCGTCACCCGACGGGTCGGCCGACGACTCCAGGCGGGGTGCAGCGTCGTTGCCGAGCGTGGCTGTCATGCCGTCCTCCCGGAGGTGGTTAATACTCGTTAACATGTTAGCGGTCATTAACCGCGCGGTCCACCCCGGCGGCCTGATCGGCTTTCAGCGTGCTCACAGCGTCGGTACCGGATGATCGGTCACCATCCGCCGCCGCGCGGAACCCGACGAGCACCGGAGGTCCGAGTGAGCGTCGTGGACCGTATCCGCCGCCGGTTGGTCGGCCGATGAGCGGGCGACTCCGACCCGGCAACTACGGTTGATCCGTGCGGGTACTCCTGGTCGAGGACGAGAAACCGCTCGCGGATCTGGTGCGGCGCGGGCTGAGCTCCGAGGGGCACTCGGTCGAGGTGACCCACGACGGCAACAGCGGCCTGCAGGCGGCGCTGTCCGGGCGGCACGACGTCGTCGTGCTGGACATCATGCTGCCGGGCATGTCCGGCTACCGGGTCCTGCAGAGCCTGCGCGGGGCCGGCGTCTGGACCCCGGTGCTGATGCTCACGGCGAAGGACGGCGAGTACGACGAGGCGGACGCGTTCGACCTCGGTGCGGACGACTACCTGACCAAGCCGTTCTCGTTCGTCGTGCTGCAGGCGCGGCTGCGCGCGCTGCTGCGCCGGGCCGGTGAGGCGGCGCCGACCGTGCTGCGGGTCGGCGACCTCACGCTGGACCCGTCCACCCACCGGGTGCACCGCGGGGACGTGGAGATCTCCCTGACCCCGCGCGAGTTCGGCGTCCTGGAACACCTGATGCAGTACACCGGCCAGGTCGTCACGAAGATCGACATCCTCCGCTCGGTGTGGGACGCGCACTACGACGGCGAGGTCAACGTCGTCGAGGTCTATGTGGGGTACCTGCGGCGCAAGATCGACGCGCCGTTCGGGACCGCCAGCATCGAGACGCTGCGCGGCGTCGGATACCGGATGGTCGAGCCGCCGGCACCGGGCGGGCCGCAGCAGCCCGGCCCCGCCTGATCGGGCGGACGCTCAGGAGCCGTCCGGCCCGCCGGAGCGGCGCGGCCACGGCGTCCGGGACCGGGACGGGCGGCGCGACCCGCCCGGCACCTCCGCGACGGCCGTGATCGTCGGCGACGACGGCACGATCGGCAGCGGGCGGGTGGCGTTCTGGTCGGCCGGGCTGCCCACCGTGTTCGGGCGGATCGGCAGCGGTCCGGTCGGCGGGTCGACGGACCGGGACACGGGGTGCGGCGACACGGGGTGCGGCGTCGGCGAGGGTGCCGGGGCGGAGCCGTTCCGGGCCGGGGCCGAAGGGGCGGGCCGATCGGGGGCCGGGACGGAACGTCGTCGGCCGCCCATGGGCTCACGACCGGCGGGACTCGGCGACACGGGCATCCGCTCGTCCTCTACTGCTCCGGCGCCGGCCTCACCGGGACGCCCGTCGGCCGGGCCGGGGCGTGCCGTGCCGTCGGCGCCGACAGCGCCGTCGACCAGGCCGGACCCCGATTCCGGCGACTGCTCGTCGTCCTCCGGGCCGATCGGATCGGACGAGACCGCTGCCAGCGGCACCCGAACCCGGAAGCGTGCGCCGCCGAGCGTATCGGAGCGTTCCACGGCGACCGTGCCGCCATGCGCGGCAACCAGTTCGGCGACGATCGCCAGCCCGAGTCCGGAGCCGCCGTCGCCGCGGGCACGCGCCTCGTCGAGCCGGACGAACCGCTCGAACACCCGGCCGCGGTCGGACTCGGGGACGCCGGAACCGTCGTCCTCGACGTCGATGACGGCCATCTCGTCCTCGCCGCACACGGTGACCAGCACGGCGCGGTCGGCGTAGCGCCGAGCGTTGTCCACGAGGTTGCGCAGCACCCGGACCAGCTGTCCGCGGTCCCCGTGCACCCGGATCGGCTCGGTGCTGACCGTGACCGCGACCCGGTCGTCGGCGCTCGGGCGCACCCGCTCGGCCTCCGCGATCTCGTCGAGATCGACCTCCTCGCGGCGCGGGGTGAGACCGCGCTCGTCCGCGCGCGCCAGGAACAGCAGGTTCTCCACCAGCGCGTTCAGGCGGGTGGTCTCGCTGCGCAGCGTCTGCACGGTCGCGAGGTCGGCGGAGTCCCTGCCCATCCCGGCGCCGAGCAGCTCCAGCCCGGTGGAGACGGTGGCCAGCGGGCTGCGCAGCTCGTGGCTGGCGTCCGCGACGAACCGTCGCTGCGCGGCCTGGGACTCCTCGAGCCGGGAGAGCATCCGGTTCATCGTGCGGGCGAGCCGGCCCACCTCGTCCTGCGTGTCCGGCTCCGGAACCCGCCGGGAGAGGTCGCGGTCGGTCAGGTCGGCGACCCGGCGCCGGATCGCCTCGACCGGCCGCAGCGCACGGCTGGAGAACAGGTAGGTGAAGAAGCCCGCCACCAGGACCAGGATCGGGACGCCGATGGTCGCCATCAGCTTGACCGTGTCCACCGCCTGGTGCACCGGCAGCAGCTTCTGCCCGACCAGCACGGTGATCGGCCGGCCCTGCGCCATGTACCCCTTCGCGACGACGAGTACCTCTTCCGAGGTGCCGTCGGCGAGAGTGACCATCGTGCTCGGCACGGTCGCCGACTGGCCCGGGTCGAGGACGACGTCGGCCATCCGGGGCTGCTGGTCGAGCGTGTCCGACGAGCCGATGACCTGGATGTCGGGGTCCGCCCGCACCTTGATCAGCTCGTCGGGGCCGCCGTTGTCGTCGGTGTCGATGCTGTAGTCGGTGACGACCTGCACCAGGTCGCTGCGCTTACCGGTGGCCTCCAGCGCGTTCCGCTTCGCGTCGCCCGTGCTGGAGAAGTTCGCCTGGATGCGCTGGCCGAGGACGTCCGCCTGCTGCTGGCCCGCGTCCTCGACGGTCGAGCGCAGCGACTGGTTCAGCAGCAGCACCAGCGAGACACCGGCCACCACCAGCACCACGGCCACCGCGCCCGCGGCCGCGAGCGCGGACACCACCCGCACGCCCATCCGGGCGCGCAGCCAGCGCAGGGCACGGTTCACGCCGTCAGGGTATCGCCCTGTATCTGTGAGGCGGCTCAGCGGAGCGACCATGTAAACGACCGTTAACTTCGCGCGCTATTCTCGTCCGATGGCCGGCCCGCGCGCGACCCCGCAGGAGAGCACCGCGCCCAGCCGCCGCGAGCAGATCCTGCAGGTCGCGGCGGGGTTGTTCGCCCGGCACGGCTTCCACGGCGTCAGCATCGCCGACCTCGGCGCGGCCGTGGGGGTCAGCGGACCGGCGCTCTACCGGCACTTCCCGGGCAAGGAGGCACTGCTCGAGGAGATCCTGGTCGGGATCAGCGAACGGCTGCTCGCGGGCGGCCGCGAGCGGGCCGGCGGCGAGCCGCACGCCACGCTCGCGGCGCTCGTGGACTTCCACGTCGACTTCGCGTTCCGCGAGCCGGAGCTGATCGTCGTGCACGAACGGGACCTGGCGAACCTCCCGGAGTCGGCGCGACGGCGGGTCCGGCTCCTGCAGCGGACCTACGTCGAGATCTGGGTGGACACGCTGCGCGAGGTGCACCCGTCGATGTCCACCGAAGCCGCCCGGATCGCCGCGCACGGGGTGTTCGGTCTGCTCAACTCCACGCCGTACTCGGCCGGATCGGGCGGCCCGGGCGCGCTCGGCGTCGACGTCCTGCGCCGGATGGCTCTGGCCGCGCTCGGCGTCGGCTGAGGACAGCGCCTCCCCGGTCACCCCCGACGAGCGCGCACGTGGCGAACCGCCAGGGCCACCGCGCTCGCCGGTACGAGATGACCGACCGCCGCGACCGCCTTGGTGGGCAGGCCGGGCAACGACACGATCCGACCCCGGCGCAGGTCGGCCAGCGCCCGATCGACGACCCATTCCGGTGAACGGGTCATCCACATCGGGGCGGTGCCGCTGTCGGCACCGGTCCGCTGGTGGAAGGCGGTTCTCGTCGGACCAGCGCACAGCACCATGGCCTGCACCCCGGTTGCGGGCAGGGACAACGCGACGCCCTTGGTCAGCTCCGCCACGAACGCCTTGGCGGCGCCGTAGGCCGCAGCGCCGCCGGGCAGCGTCAGGTAGGCGTTCATGCTGGACACGTTCAGCTACGACCCCACGGCCGCGGGCGATCATGCCGGGGAGTGCGGCACGCATCAGGTCATGCACCGAAGCCACGTTCAGTTCCAGCAGCCCCCGCAGTGCGGACGGATCGGTGTCGGCGAAGTCCGACGCCGCGGCACTTCCCGCATTGTTGACGAGGAAGTCGATCGGCCGTTCCGGTCCGGTGAGGCGACCGACGACGGCGCCCTGGCCGGCCCTGGTCGACAGGTCGGCCACGAGGGTCTCGACCGCGACGCCGTACCGTCGCCGGACCGTCGCGGCCTGCTCCTCCAACGCACGCTGACCCCGAGCGACCACGACGACGTCGTGCCCCTCGGCGGCCAACCGCGCGACGAAGGCAGCTCCGATCCCGGAGCTGGCACCGGTCACGAGTGCGGTCACCGACGTGACACTAGGACAGATCCGACAAACTGCCGCCATCTCGGAACAACCCACTTGCTGTCCCCGACCGTGGGATCGATCTGGTCATGTGTGAATCCCGCCGTGGAACGGGCATGCCCCTGGTGACCGACGACCGTCTCCGGAGGGAGTCACCCATGGCCCGGATCACCGTGGGCAACGAGAACAGCAAGCCCGTCGAGCTGCACTACGAGGATCACGGCACCGGACGCCCGGTCGTCCTGATCCACGGCTGGCCGCTCTCCGGCCGCTCCTGGGAGCAGCAGGTCCCCGCCCTCGTCGACGCCGGCTACCGCGTGATCACCTACGACCGCCGCGGTTTCGGCGAGTCGACGCAGCCGTGGACCGGCTACGACTACGACACGTTCGCCGAGGACCTGAACCGGCTGCTCACCGAGCTGGACCTGAGCGACGTCACGCTCGTCGGGTTCTCCATGGGCGGCGGCGAGGTCGTCCGCTACCTGAACCGGCACGGGTCCGGGCGGGTGTCCCAGGCGGTGCTCGCCGCGGCCGTGCCGCCGTACCTCTACAAGTCCGACGACAACCCGGACGGCGGTCTCGACGACGCCACGATCGCCCAGTTCGAGGGCGGCGTGCGCGGCGACCGGATCGCGTTCCTGGAGGAGTTCACGAAGGGCTTCTTCGCCGCCGGCGACGAGGTGCTGGTGAGCGAGCCGAACCGGCTCTACCACCGCTCGATCGCGGAGTTCGCGTCACCGAAGGGCACGCTGGACTGCATCGCCGCGTTCGGCCGCACCGACTTCCGTGGCGACCTGTCCACGATCGATGTGCCGACGCTGGTCATCCACGGCGACGCCGACGCGATCGTCCCGTTCGAGGTGAGCGGCAAGCGCTCGCACGAGATCATCGCGAACAGCCGCCTCGAGCTGATCGAGGGCGGCCCGCACGGGCTGAACGCGACGCACGCCGAGCAGTTCAACAACGCCCTGCTCGGCTTCCTGAACAGCTGAGCGGGTCGCCCACCGCCCCGGCGGCGGGGTGTCGCTGACCTCGTCGAGGCTGGTCCGGGTCCCCTGATCGTGTCGCGATCATGCTCGACAGGACGGATAGCCTCGGGCGACCAGGCGTCGGGAGGGGACGGCATGGTGCTCGGCAACGTCGTGTTCGGACTGATCGCGCTCGCGCTGTGGATCGCCGTGGTCTGGCGGGCGGTGCGCGCGGGGCCGGGCGGCCCGCTCTGGTGGGCGACGGCGTGTGTCGCGGTGATCGTGACGCTGAAGACGGGCCTCGTCGCCGACCCGTTCAACCTGGCCACCGGCGGGGTCTATCTCGACGTGGTGCTCCAGCACGTTCTGGGCGTCATCGCGGCGACCCTGATCCTGCTGCGGCTGGCCCGGGACGGCTCCGGCCTGCCGGCCCGTCCGGCGTGGACGGTCGCCGCGGTGGTGATCGTCGCTCTCGTCGCGACCTGGTTTCTCGGGCCCGTCTACGCCATCCCCGCGGACTCGAACTGGGTGCCGGAGGCGGTGATCCGGTCGCCGGCGATCGCCGCGCACTTCGTCGTCATGGACGTCTTCCAGGCCGCGTTCTCCGCGATGTTCGTCCGCGTGGCCCTCACGGTCGCGCGGTCCCGGCCGATCGGACCGGCCCGGCGGTGCCTGCAGTTGCTCGCGGCGGCGGCCGCGGGCCTCGGCCTCAGCGCCCTGATCGGAATCGTGGGCCGAGTCGTCGCGATCGTCGCGGGCGTCACCCCGCCGTCGCTCTACACCGTCCAGAACATCGTGCTCGCCGCCGTGTTCACGGTGTTCGTCGTCGCCCTGGCGATCCCCGGTTCGGCGGCCTTGTGGGAGCGGACGAGCCGCACGGCACCGGCCTGATACGCGCGGTCAGAACCGGCGGATCGTCGGCGGCAGGCCGGTGCTGCCCCGGTTGACGCCGGTCAGCCCCCGCTCGCCGGGACGGCCGCCGTAGGCCTCGTGCATCCGCGGGCCGGCGGCGGTCAGCCCGCCGTCGACGGTGATCGCCTCGCCGGTGACGAACCGGGCACCGTCCGAGACCAGGAACGCGATCGCCTCGGCGATGTCCTCCGGCCGGCCCAGATCCGGCCACGGCTGACGCTCGGCCATCATGGCGGCGGCGCGGTCCTCGCCACCGGCGCCGTCCATCGCGAGCGGCGTGACGATCAGGCCCGGGCACACGGCGTTCACCCGGATCCGGTCGGCGGCCAGTTCCTCGGCCGCGCAGCGGGTCAGGTTCAGTACGGCGGCCTTGGCCGACGAGTACGCCTGCGGGCCGGCCCCTCCGCTGAGCGCGGCCACCGACGCGGTGTTCACGATCGCTCCACCGTGTCCGGCCGCGCGCATCGCACGGGCGCCGTGCTTGATCCCGAGGAACACGCTGCGCACGAGCACGGCGAACGTCCAGTCCCACTCGTCGACATCGATCTCGGTGAGCGGGCCGAACGCGCCGCCGACGCCTGCGTTGTTCACAACCGCGTCGACCCGCCCGAACTCCTCCACGCATCGGGCGACGGCACCGGCGACGTCGTCCTCGGCCGCCACGTCGACGGCGGCGAACGACGCGCCGAGCTCGTCCGCGGCCGCCGCCCCGGTCTCGGCGTTCAGGTCGGCCACCAGGACCGACCATCCGCGCTCGCGCAGCAGCGCGACGGTCGCCCGCCCGATGCCGCTCGCCCCGCCCGTGACCAGGGCAGCCCGCTGCCCGTCCTTCGCGACCACACCGACCTCCCCAACCCGGCGATCCGATCACCGGTCGCTGCGACGGTAGGCGCCCGGCCCGCTCGGGGCACCTCGCCGCACGGGCGGGCCGATGTGTGACGGTGGGGCCGTGAACGGGATGCCGGAAGGGGCCGTGGACGTCCACGCCCACGTGATGACCGGCCCGGGCACGGGTGTCGACGGCGCGGCCTACGCGCCGTTCGAGGCTCCGGTGACCGACTACCTGGCCCATCTGGACGGACTCGGTCTGGCGGCGGGCGTGCTGGTCACCCCGAGCGCCTACGGTGCGGACAACTCCGTGCTCGTCGACGCGCTGGCCACGGCCCCGGAGCGGTTGCGCGGCGTTGCCGTCGTCGACGACGAGCACGACCTCGCGGAGCTGGACCGAGCCGGTGTGCGGGCGGTGCGGGTGCAGGACCGGTTCGCCGGCGGCGCCCCGCTCACCGCGCTGCCCGGCCTGCTGCAACGAGGGGCGTCGGCCGGCGAGCGACCGTGGCACGTCGAGGTCTGGGCCGATCCCCGGGACCACCTCGACGTCCTGGCCGCCGGGCTGGCCACCGGCCGGGTGCTGCTCGACCATCTCGGCGCGATCCCGGCCCCGCCGCCAGGCCGGTCCGACCCGGCGATCCCGGTGCTGCGCACGCTGCTCGGCGCAGGCGACTGCTGGGTGACGCTGTCCGGCGCCTACCGGCTCGTGCCGGGCGTACCGGAGGCCGAGGCGGCACACCACCTCACCGCGCGCGTCGAGGCGGTGCTGGACGCGGCCCCGGACCGGGTCGTGTGGGGGTCGGACTGGCCCTACGTCGCCTGCCCCGGCCCGGTCCCGACACCGGACGACCACCGCGGCGTCCTCGACGCCTGGCTGCCCGACCCGGAGCTGCGCCGCCGGGTGCTGGTCGACAACCCGCGGCGCCTCTACGGCCTGACATGATCGTCAGGTGACCGACGTGGACCTCGCGCACGCACGGGACGTCGCCGAGGCCGCGGCCAGGGCCGGCGGCGCCGTGCTGGCCGCGACCGACCGGACCGCGATCGACGTCCGGTTCAAGGACGAGCGCGTCGACCTGACGACGTCCGCGGACGCCGCCGCGCAGGACGCGGCGGTCGCGGCGATCCGGGCGGCGTTCGGCGAGCACACGGTCGTCGGCGAGGAGGGAACCGTCCCGGGATCCGACCCCCGGCACGTCTGGTACGTCGACGGGCTGGACGGCACGAGCAACTTCGCCGCAGGCCTGCCCTGGTACTGCGTGTCTGTCGGGCTGCGCATCGACGGCGTCGCGGCCGCCGGGGCGGTGCACGACCCGGTGCACGACGAGCTGTTCGCCGCCGCCCGCGGGCTCGGCGCCTCCTGCAACGGTCGCCCGCTGCGGTGCGCGGGAACCGACGAGATCCGCCGCGCCATCGTCGCGACCCAGGTCCAGACGTCCGACCCGGAACGGATCCGGCGCTTCACCCGCGAGCTCGAGTCGCTGATGCTGGTCTGCGGCGGCGTCCGGTTCCTCGGCGCGCCCGCCCTGCTGCTCTCGCACATCGCGGCCGGGCACCTCACCGCCTACGTGGAGCGGGAGATGCCGCCGTGGGACATCACCGCGGGGCAGCTGATCCTCACCGAGGCCGGCGGGCGGATCACCGACCTGGACGGCACCGACGTCGACACCGACCAGGTCACCGACGTGGTCGCCACCAACGCCCGCGTCCACGACGCGCTGCTGGCCGCGTTCCCCCGCTGAGGCGCCCTCAGCGGTTGTAGCCGTGCCCGTTCGGCGGGTCGGAGAGGTCCGCGAACACGTCCATCCGGGCGCGCGGATCGCCGGCGGGCGTGGACTCCTCGCCGAAGACGAGCCGGTGCAGTGCCTCCTGCGCGGTGCGCTGGGGCAGCTCCGGGTGCATCTCGGTCCCGGGAGACCCGGGCGGCCACGCGTCCGGTCCGGTGTCCGCGCGGTCGTCGGGCTCGGGATCCGGTCGCGCACGGTGTCCACCGGGCCGTGCCGACGGCGGCGGCGGCGTGACGGGACCGGGCGAGGGGGACGGACGATCCGCGGGGGCGAGCTCGCGGAGCCGGTATGCGGAACCCGGGAAACCCTCCGATCCGCGCGAGCGGTCCGGCGGGTCGGCGTCGCGGGACGCCGTGTGGCCGAACGGCGAGACCTCCGGCTGCGGGCTCGGCGGTGCGGCTGCCGCCGCGGCGCCATTCGTCTCGTGGCCGTCGGACCGCTCCGCGTCCGCCGGCGTCGGGCCGGGCTCCTGCAGGGTGTGGCCGTTCGACGCGGGTTCCACCGGTTCGTGGTCCGCGGGTGCGTCGTCGGCCGGTACTTCGCGCGCCGATGTGTCCTCGGTCGATACGTCGTCGGTCGATTCGGGGTCCGACGACGGGTGTTCCGACGCCCGGTCCTCGTCCGGCCGCGGCCGGTCGTCGGGGGCGGCGTGCAGCGCGGTCGAGGACACGACGATCCGGTCGCCGCCCGTGATCTCGCCGCCGTCCACCGGACCGGACCCGTCCTCGAGACGCACGAGCGAGCCGTGCAGCTCCCCGACCGGCAACGGGCGGTTGCGGGTGACGACCGACGCGACCCGGGCCCGCAGCGAGATGCCCGGGTAGCCGTGCGACGCCAGCTCCAGCTGCTCGCCGATCCGGTCGCAGAGACCGGCCAGGTGGCGGTCCGACGCGCCGGGGACGACCACCAGGAACTCGCGCGCGGACATCCGGACGACGGCGTCCACCGGCCCCAATGGCTGGGTCAGCGCGGCGGCGACCTGGTGCGCGGCGAAGTAGGACGCCCGGTCGTCGGCGCGCATCGCCGGGCCGTCGAGCTCGGCGACGTCGAACAGCGCGAGCCCGATCGGCAGTGGGTTCGCACCGGTCGAGTGCGACCACCGGTTGAGGAAGTCCGGGTTGCTGACCCCGCTGTGCGGGTCGGTCGTGGACGCGGCGCGGGCCGCGGCGGCCCGCTGGGCGTCCAGGAGCTGCTCGCGCAGCTCCCGCGTGCCGGCCCGGGCCGTCTGCATCCCGTCCATCACGTGGCCCAGCGACGTCGTCGCCCACGTCTCGCCCGGCGTCCCCGCAGAGGCGGCCGGGTCGCCGCCGGCCGGCATGTGCTCGGCGAGCAGGTCGTCGATCGTGGCGCGGAGCACCACGTCGAGCCGGTCGCCGAGGGAGAACCGCAGCCGGGCCAGCTCGGTGCCCGCCTGGGCGCGCGAGTAGCCCCAGCGGCCGACGAACTCCCTGCTCGCCTCGTGGTCGCGCTCGGACGGGTCGAACGCGTGCTGGTCGGTGGCGACCAGGAACGCCCCCGCCCGCGGGCCGACGGCGACGACGCTCCACTCGTCGGCGAGGGACTCGCCCTGGCGCAGGGCCACGACGTGCACGCCGCGCGGCGGCGTGTGCCCGGCGTCCTCGACGAACCCGACGACCACGACCACCCCGGCCGCGGCCATCCGCTCGTAGACCTCGCGCTCGCGGTCGAAGAACCGCATCTCCTGGAACAGCGCGACGACGATGGTCGGGTACTCGATCGGCCCGGCCAGGACCGCCTTCTCGATGCTGTGCGACAGCGACACCAGCAGCCGCTTCGGCGTGCGCTGCGGCCGCGCGCCGGAGGCCCGCTCGAACGCGCTGACCCGGGCGCCGGCGAGCTCGTCCAGGTACGACCGCTCGGACGCGACGCGGGCGGCGTGCGCCAGTGGGCCCTCGTCTCCCGGGCTGGTGTCCTGACTGGTCGGCATCGTCGCTCCCTGCGGTGGCGCCCGTTTCGGACGCGCGTTCGACGGATGGCGACGACTCAATTACCCCGGGTCGTGCATGGCAACCTGGGGCGACCCCCGAACGTCGGACCCACGGAACCTTGCGATCAGCGGTCGCATCCGCATCGTGACCTGCCAGGACCCGCCGAACGCGCGATGCGGCACGCCCAGCGGACGGAGGCGACCCGTTCGAGTGACGGATAACGATGTCCAGGGCGTGTTTCCCGCGGGTTACGGGTGCCGCCCGGAGTTGGCAGGCCCGCCCGTCGACGGGGGACGATGCCGGGACGACCCGCTCCCATCGGCGCGAGCGGCCCGACGACCCCGCCCGCGCGGGGAACGGAGCAGCCAGTGCCGGACAACACCACGCCCGCCGCCGTCCCGTCCGAGCCGTCCCACACGGAGCTGGCGCCGGACTCGGTCTCCGCGCATTCGGGCGTCGTCTCGGAGCGCGAGCACGAGGCGTTGCGCGCGAACATCCGGCGGCTCTCGACGATGCTCGGCGAGACCCTGGCCGAGCAGGCCGGGCCCGAGCTGCTCGAGCTCGTCGAGGACGTCCGGCACCGGGCCCGCGAGGTGACCGACGGCGAGGTGGAGCCGGGCGCGGTCGCGGCGCTGCTGCACGGCGTGGACGCCGGCAGCGCCGTCGTACTGGCCCGCGCGTTCCTGCAGTACTTCCAGCTCGCGAACGTCGCCGAGCAGCTGCACCGCTCCCGCGAGCTGCGCGCACTGCGCCCGGCCGACGCGCGGCCGTTGCGCACCGTCATGCGGCGCCTCGCCGAGGAGGCCGACCAGGACGAGGTCGCCGACGTGCTGTCCCGCGCGCAGTTGCGGCCGGTGTTCACCGCGCACCCCACCGAGTCGTCGCGGCAGTCGGTGCTCGCGATCCTGCGACGGGTCGTCGACGCGCTCGACACCGGCGCGACGGACCGGCAGCTGGGCGCGCTCGTCGACCTGCTGTGGCAGACCGACGAGATCCGGCCGGGCCGCCCCACCGTCGCGGACGAGGCCCGGAACATCGCCTGGTTCGCCGAGCGTCTCGGCGAACGCACGGTGCCCGACCTGCTCGACGAGTTCGCCGCCGAGGCCGCCGACGCCGGTCTGACCGTGCCCGAGCACACCCGCCCGCTCGCGCTCGGCTCCTGGGTGGGCGGCGACCGGGACGGCAACCCGAACGTCACGCCCGCCGTCACCCGCGAGGTGCTGGAGCTCTACGCGGACCGCGCCCTGCGGATCCACGGCCGCCTGGTCGAGCAGCTGATCACCGAGCTGTCCGTGTCCACCCGCGTGATGGGCGTGTCCGAGGAGCTGCGCGGCTCGCTGGCACGCGACCGGCGCGCGCTGCCCGGCGTCTACGACCGGTTCATCCGGCTCAACGCGCACGAGCCGTACCGGCTCAAGCTCTCCTACGTGCAGGAACGTCTGGAGCGCACCCGCCGCCGGATCGCCGAGCACGCCCCGCACGTGGAGCAGGAGGACTACCTGGGAGTCCAGGGCTACCTCGACGACCTCGGCGTGCTGGACCGCTCGCTGCGCGGGCACCTGGGCACCCGGATCGCCGAGGGCACGCTCGCCCGGGCGATCCGCTCCGGCCGTGCGCTCGGGCTACACCTGATGGAGCTCGACGTCCGGGAGCACTCGGAGAAGCACCACGCAGCCCTCGGAGCGATCTACGACGCGCTCGGCGAGCTGGATCGCCCGTACGCGGAGCTGACCCGCGAGGAGCGCCGCGAGCTGCTGTCCGCGGAGCTGCGCGGACGGCGTCCCCTGGTCCGCCGCCACTACGGCGTCCCGGACGCCGCGGCGCAGGTGATCGACACGTTCGACACGCTGCACGCGGTCCAGCACGAGTTCGGGCCGGACGTGGCGCGCACCTACATCGTGTCGATGGCCCGCGACGTCGACGACCTGCTGGCCGTCGCCGTCCTGGCCCGCGAGTCGTACATGGTCGAGATCAACGACGATCCCCGGTCGTCGGTGGACCTGGTGCCGTTGTTCGAGACGGTCGAGGAGCTGTCGAAGGCCGGCGAGCTGCTGGACGGGCTGCTGAAGGACCCGGGCTACCGCCAGCAGGTCCGCAACCGCGGCGACCTGCAGGAGGTCATGCTGGGGTACTCGGACTCGAACAAGGGCGCCGGGATCACCAGCTCGCAGTGGGAGATCCACCGGGCGCAGCGCCAGCTGCGCGACGTCGGCGCGCAGCACGGCGTGAAGCTACGCCTGTTCCACGGCCGCGGCGGGTCGGTCGGGCGCGGCGGCGGTCCCGCCGGCGAGGCGATCGCGTCCGCGCCCTACGGCTCGGTGGACGCGACGATGAAGCTCACCGAGCAGGGCGAGGTCATCTCGGACAAGTACTCGCTGCCCAGCCTCGCCCACGACAACCTCGAGATCCTGCTGGCGTCGATGCTGGACGCCTCGTTGCTGCACCAGGCGTCGCGGTGGCCGGAGGAGAAGCTGGCGCGCTGGGACGAGGTGATGACGTGCGTCTCGACGGCGTCCACCGAGTCCTACCGCCGGCTCGTCGGCGACCCGGACCTGCCGGAGTTCTTCACCGCCGCGACGCCGGTGGAGGAGCTGGCGCGGCTCAACGTCGGGTCGCGGCCGTCGAAGCGGCCCGGGCAGGACCCGTCGCTCGACGACCTGCGCGCGATCCCGTGGGTGTTCGGCTGGACCCAGACCCGGATGGTGGTGCCCGGCTGGTTCGGCCTGGGCAGCGGCCTGCGGGCGGCCCGCGAGGCCGGCTACGACGACGACCTGCAGGACATGCGGCAGTGGGCGTTCTTCGCGAACCTGATCGGCAACGTGGAGATGACGCTGGCCAAGACGGACCTGCGGATCGCCTCCACCTACGTGAGCGCACTCGTCGAACCGGCGCAGCAGAAGCTGTTCGAGCTGATCCGCGAGGAGCACGAGCTGACGCTGCGCGAGCTGCTGCGCCTCACCGGTGACCGCGCGCTGCTGGCCCGTCATCCGGTGCTGCGCAACACCCTCGCGGTGCGCAACTCGTACCTGGAGCCGCTGCACCATCTGCAGGTCGAGCTGCTCGAACAGCGCCGCCGTACCGACGATCCGGATCCCGACCTGGAACGTGCCCTGCTGCTCACGATCAACGGCATCGCGGCCGGGATGAAGAACACCGGCTGACCCGGGTCAGGCCGGGAGCCCTCCACCGATGCACTCCGGCCCACGACGTGCGTTCATGGACAGGCCGAGATTGCATGGAGGGGCAGCCGAACACGAGGAGGAGCAATGACGCTCGCCGACCAACGGACTCGACCAAAGGTGATCACCGAGGAACAGCGGGACTTCTACGACCGCAACGGCTATCTGATGCTGGAACGCATCGTGCCGGACGAGTGGCTGATGCGCCTGCGCGCCGCCACCGACGAGATGGTCGACCGCAGCCGACCGCTCACCGCGTCGGACAGTATTTTCGATCTGGAACCGACGCACACCGCCGACGACCCGCGTCTGCGGCGGGTGACCAGCCCGGTCGACCAGCACCCGGACTATTGGGCGTTCGCCGCCGAGTCGGTGATCGCCGACGTGGCGGCCGACCTGGTCGGGGACGACGTGAAGTTCCACCACTCGAAGCTCAACTTCAAGTGGGCGAAGGGCGGCGCGGAGGTCAAGTGGCACCAGGACATCCAGTTCTGGCCGCACACGAACTACAGCCCGCTCACGATCGGGACGTACCTCTACGACTGCGGCATGGAGCAGGGCCCGCTCGGGGTCATGCCGGGCAGCCACGACGAGGAGCTCTACAACCTCTACGACGACCAGGGGAACTGGCGGGGCGCGCTGTCCGAGGCGGATGCCGCGGGCGTGCCGGCGGAGCGGACCGAGTACCTGCCCGGGCCGGCCGGGTCGATCACGATCCACAACTGCCGGATGCTGCACCACTCGGCGGCGAACGACTCGGACATCGGACGGCCGCTGCTGCTCAACGTCTACAGCGCGGCCGACGCGATGCCGTACACGTTCAACCCGCTCGGCAGCAGCCACGCGGGCGACGTCGTCCGCGGCAAGCCGGCCCGCTGGGCACGGCACGACCCTCGGCCGTGCCTGATCCCGCCGGACTGGTCGGGCGGCTACTCCGGGCTGTTCGCCCAGCAGCAGGAGGAGAAGTAGCGCCGGCCACTACGGTCGGGCCGTGGGTCTTCGAGCGGGAATCCTCGGCACCGGGTTCATCGGGTCCGTGCACGCGAACGCGGTCCGGGCGGCGGGTGGCGTCGTCGCCCGGGTCGCCGCGTCGACACCGGACCGTTCCGCGGCGGCCGCCTCGCGGCTCGGCGCGCAGGCCGCGTCCGGTCCCGAGGAGCTGATCGAGTCCGCGGACGTCGACGTCGTGCACGTCTGCACCCCGAACTCGCTGCACGTGCCGCTGGCCCGGCGAGCGCTGGCCGCGGGCAAGGCGGTCGTCTGCGAGAAGCCGCTGGCCACCACACTCGACGACGCGCGGGACCTGGCCGACTCTCGCGCGTGGTCGCGTGGCCACCGTGCCGTTCGCCTACCGGTTCTACCCGGTCGTGCGGGAGATCAGGGCCCGGGTCGCGGCCGGATCGGCCGGGCGTCTGCAGCTGCTGCACGGCGTCTACCTGCAGGACTGGCAGGCCGGTGGTGCGCCGGCCGGCTGGCGCGGGGACCCGGCGGAGGGCGGCGCGTACCGGACGTTCGCCGACATCGGCGTGCACTGGTGCGACCTGATCGAGTTCACGTCCGGGCAGCGGATCACCCGTCTGCACGCCGTCACCGTCGCCGACGGGACGACGACCACGCTCCAGTTCACGACCGACGCGGGCGTGGCCGGCTCGGCCGTGGTCAGCCAGAGCGTGTTCGGTCGCAGCAACGCGCTGCGGATCTCGCTGGACGGCGACGCGGCCGGATACCGGTTCGACCAGGAGGACGCGGACACGCTGCGCGTCGGCCAGGCCGGCGGCGACGTCGCCGTCCCGCGCGGGGCGCCGTCGTTCTCCGACGCGGCGGCGCGCTACTCCCTCGTGCCGCCCGGGCATCCGCAGGGCTACCAGGACTGCTTCAACGCGTTCGTCGCGGACACGTACGCGGCCGTCGGCGGTGCGGCTCCGGACGGCCTGCCGACGTTCGACGACGGCCTGCGCGCGGCCGTCCTGACCGACGCCGCGATCCGGTCGTCGGAGTCCGGGAGCTGGGTCGAGGTCCCGACGTGACGCCGGCCATGCTGACCGCCTGCTTGCCGGACAGCCGCTGACCCTCAGCTCTCGGCCACCGCGCCACGGCGGACGGCGCGCCCCGGCAGACTGGCACGGTGCAGTACCGCCACGCCCCGGCCGCCGACCACGGCGACCTGGACGCCGTTCTGGTGTCCGCGCCCGGGCGCCCGACGCTGCCGGTGCGCCTGACGCTGGAGCTGTTCGGCCGCGCTCTCGCGCACGTGGGCCCGGGGCCGGTGACGGTGTGGGACCCGTGCTGCGGTGCGGGGACGACGCTGGCCGTGCTCGGGCTGTGCCGCGGCGGGGACCTGTCCGGGCTGATCGCGACGGACGTGGACCCCGCGCCGCTGGAGCTCGCCCGGCGGAACCTCGCGCTGCTGGATCCCGGCGGCCTCGACGCCCGTGCCTCCGACCTCGACGCGCTGGCCGTCCGGCACGGCAAGCCGGGCTACGCCGATGCCGCCGCGGCCGCCCGCCGGATGGCCGCCCCGGTGGTGCCCTACGAGGTGGCCACGACCGATGCGACCGACCCCGCCGCGACCCGTCCGGTGGTCGAGCGGCACCGACCGCAGATAGTGATCGCGGATCTGCCGCACGGGGTCCAGACGCAGTGGTCGGGAGGCGAGCACGTGGCCACCGAGCTGGTCTCGGCCCTGGCTCCGATGCTCGCCCCGGACGCCGTGATCGCGGTGGCCGGCCGAGGCCGCAAGATCACCCTGCCGGCGGTGACCGGTTCGGTGGAGCGATTCCGGGTCGGCCACCGGGCCGCTGCCCTGGTCCGAGCCGGTGACGTCGGCGCGACGGCCTGAGAGCCCGGCGTCCGCCGCCGGCCGCTCCCGCCCTCGTCCGGACACCTCACAAAATTGATTCGCTCACCGAACGGTTTCCCGGCGATGTCCGGCTCCGAACCCGGAGAACCGCCCGACCGGCAACGTTCCCGGAACCCGTTCACCACCGAACCGTCTCCACGACGTCCCGTCCTCGAAGCCGGCCCATCCAGCAACGTTCGCGCGAACCCGTTCGCTCACCGAACTACTTCCACAACGTCCCGTACCCAAGCCGGCCCCGTCCGCCAACGTCCGCCCGAACCCGTTCGCTCGGCGAACGGTCCTCCGGCGGGTCCCTCGGCCCGGACCATCGGCGATCTCGCGGCACCATCCGCCTCGCATGAATCGCTCCCGGCCGGGACGATCCGGACCATGGCCACCGAGCGCGTCCTCGACCTCAACGCCGACCTCGGCGAGTCCTTCGGCCAGTGGGTACTCGGCGACGACGACGCGATGCTCGCGCTGGTCACGTCCGCGAACGTGGCCTGCGGGTTCCACGCCGGCGACCCGTCCACGCTGCGGCGCGCCGCGGCGGGGGCGGCACGGTCCGGCGTCGCCGTCGGGGCGCAGGTGTCCTACCCGGACCTGCGCGGGTTCGGACGGCGGTTCGTCGACGTCGAGCCGGCCGCCCTGACCGACGACGTGCTCTACCAGCTCGGCGCGCTCGAGGCGATGTGTCGGGTCGCGGGCATCCGCGTGCGCTACGTGAAACCGCACGGCGCGCTCTACAACGCGACCCGCACGCACGAGGCGCAGGCCGCCGCCGTGGCCGAGGCCGTCCGCGCGTACGACCCGTCGCTGCCGGTGCTCGGCCTGCCCGGCTCGGCGCTGCTGGCCGCGGCCGAGTCCGCCGGCCTGCGCGCCGTGCCGGAGTTCTTCGTCGACCGCGGCTACACCCCCGAGGGAGCCCTGGTACCCCGCAGCGACCCGGGAGCGCTGCTCGACGACCCCGCCGAGGCCACCCGGCGCCTGGTCCGGATGCTCGACGAGGGCGTGGTCCGAGCCGTGGACGGCACCGACGTCGCAGTCCGGGCCGAGTCCGCCTGCGTGCACGGCGACTCACCCGGTGCCGTCGCGATGGCGCAGGCCGTCCGCGACGGGCTCCGCGACGCCGGGGTCCGCCTCACCGCGTTCACCTGACCGACCTCGCAGGCCTTCTCCCGTCCGCGCAGGCCGTGCAGGGTCTGCGACGTCCGGAGAATCTCTGCGACGTCAGGTCAGATCGTCGAGCAGCGACCGCTCGTCGGGGCTCAGGTCCGGGGCCGCGGCGCGGAGGAGGCGGCCCAGCTCGTCCCACTCACCGACCGCGTACAGCTCCCGGCCGAGGTCCAACAGCGCCGGCGCCATCCGGCCGTCGAGGCGCGCGAGCAGCTCGGTCGCCGCGTGGCCGACCCGCCCGTCCGCGAGGTCCTCGACGGTCGGGCGGGCGGGGATCGCCGACCGGTCCGGGTTGTGCACGACGCCCGGCCCCTCGACCGGGTAGGCCGCCCGCACCGGTCCCTCCGGGTCGAGCAGCGCGACCACCCGCACGCCGCCCCGCACGCCGGCCGTACGCCAACTCCCGTCCGGCAGTCGCAGCGGCACCTCGTCCGGGTACCGCGCGACGTCCACGATCAGCTCGGTGATCCGCTCCCGCGACCAGTCCGGCGGGAACTCGGTCGCCCCGCGCCGCCCGACCCCGGCGAGGTGCCCGCCGCCGTAGCTCACGCCGACGGCTCGTCGACGACGGTCATGCGGTCGAGCATCTCGGGATCGGCGAGGTACCGGTAGTACTGCCGATCTCGTCGGAGAACTCGAACTCACCCATGAGCTTCCGCAGCGTGTCTCGCTGCGCCAGGCGTGATCGGCACGTTGAAGCTGCACGACGCGTTGCGATGAGCACGTCCATCGCTTCGTCTTCCTGGCCGTGAGTCGAGAAGGTGCGTCACGCTTGACCAGTTCTGAATCCGGATCGGCGCCGCGACAGGAGTTCGACCAACGATCCTGATGGTCGTCGTCAGCTCGCTGTGGTCCACACGCCCTCCTCCACCTACTTCGGCGGATTTCGATGCACACCGGGGCCGGAGATCGGGTACGCCGTGACCAGATCGCCGTTCGGTCTCGAGGATCACCTCGATGAGCACGCCGTCCCGGACCCCTCGAACCTTCCACGCTGCCGTTGCGCTGCAGTTCGCGTCCGAGGTCGGGATCGGATCCCGCGCGACACTCAGTGACCGAACTCATGATGCGGTCGTCGCTCCACGTCGGCGCGGAACTCGGTCTTGCGCAGGCTTGCCGGTTCCGTACCGGTGGCCCCCGCCTGCTTGTCCGGCCCGTCGCCGTCGAGGATATGCGTACGACGCTCCGCGTTGTGATCGCACCGCAGTCGGGCGTCGGCCGGTCGCCGGCGAGCTGGTCCCAGCCCGACCCACGCAACCCCAGCCCCGCCACCTCGCCGACGTCGGCGACCGTCACTCCCGGCTCGTCCGTCGGTAGCGGGAACCGGGCCGCGCGGTCCAGCCGGCCCTCCAGCTCCGGCGACAGCTGCCGGGTCAGCTCATCGAGCTGCTCCAGGTACTGATTCCGCGCGATCTGCACGAACCCGGAGTCCAGGATCGGCCCCGCGGCGCGCCCGAGAAGCGCCCCGACGCGACCGGGAGGGCCCGGCACCAGGCCGAGGAGCTGGACCGGAACGGCCCCCTCGGCCGCGTCCATCGGCGCGGTGGCCACCGTCGTCCGCGTGTGCTCGATCAACGCGGCGAGGCCCGTGCACCCCTGACCGAGCGTGCGGGCGCCGATCGGGGCGACGTTGAACAGCGGATCCCCGGCGCAGAGCGTGTAGCGCGACGCCCAGAACGCCGCCATCGCCGAGAACCCTGCGCCGGTGTTGTGGGCGGTCAGCGTCCGGAACGCCCGGTCGGCGTCGAGAGCGGCGTCGTCGAGCGCATCGGCGAGCGCCGACCATGCCCCTGCGGCCTGCCGCAGCCGCGCGGGGTCACCGCCCGGCCAGAACTCCGCGAGCTGCGGCGGCGCCGACCCACCGGACGGTCCCGTCGCGGACGGTGGCCCGCCCGGAACCGGCGCCGCAGGACGCACCGGCGCGAGTGTCTGCGGGGTTCCGCCGCTGTCCGGCGTCGACGCGTGGTCGGCCGCCAGGTAGGCGTTGCCCGTGTCGACCAGCTTCGCCGCGACGTCGTGCAACGTCACGACGGCCGCGCCGCAGGCGGCCCACGCTGCGCGGGCGACCGCGTCGTAGCGGGACCGCCAGGCGGCGATCACCGCGTCGTCGCCCGCCATCCCGGACGAGCCGGACAGCGCACCCGACGCCGTCCCCGCGGCGCCGGACGCCGTGGCGTGGACCCGCCCGAACGCCGCCGCGGTCGACGCCACGTCGGCCACCGATACCGAGAACCCGGAGTGCCCGGGCGCGGCGGTCGGAAGCGTCGTCACGATCCGGCAGCGTCACCCGCGCGGCCCGGCCGGCATGGCCGTTCGCCGGACCACCGTTCCCGATCGCGAACGGATCAGAGCTCGGCGTACGCCTCCACCAGCTGGTCCCGCGCGACGACCAGGTAGGCGGCCAGCTCGTCGGCGGCCCGCTCCGGTTCCCGCTGCTCGATCAGGTCGGTGATGGCGATGTTGCGGGCCAGGTACGGCTCGTGGAAGCCCCGCACCTCCGGCATCCGCTGGAACACGAGACGCATCTCGGCGGACAGTCGGCCCATCTCCCGGTCCAGGCGGGGACTGCCCGCGAGCTCGACGACCGCCCGGTGGAAGTACTGGTTCGCGTCCGCGACTCCCGTCCAGTCACCCCGCCCGGCCGCGGCCCGTCCGCCCTCCACGGCGTCCCGGACGCGAGCCACGGCGACCGGGTCGTCGACGAGCTCGCCGTGCCGCAACGCGCCCGGCTCGATGACGAGGCGCGAGCGGTAGACGTCGCGGACGTCGTCGACCTCGGGGCGCACGACGAACACGCCGCGGTTCGGCACCCGCGTCAGCACCCGCTCGGCGATCAGCTGGGACAGCGCCTCGCGCACGGTGTTGCGGGAGACCTGCAGCGCCTTGCCGAGACCCTCCTCGGGCAACCGTGCCCCGACGGGCAGCTGCGCGGCCGCCACCTGCGCGCGGATCTGGTCGGCCACCCGCTCGGACGCGGGCACGACGGCAGGACGACTCGCCGCGAGGGAGGCCAGCGCCTCGGCCACAGCCGCGTCGATGCTCACGAAACCCGACTGTACGCAGATCGTCAACATGTCGGATTGCCGGATCGTTCTACAATCCTCTATCGTCCTCGTGACGTGCACCACCAACCGCAAACCGGCTGGAGGACGTCATGTCCCAGGACACGCGCCCGGTGAACGCCCGAGCCATGGTGCTCGGAGCGATGTTCCTGATGGCCACGAGCGCCATCGGGCCCGGCTTCATCACGCAGACCACCACGTTCACCGCCCGGCTGGGGGCCGCGTTCGCGTTCGCGATCCTGGTGTCCACGCTGGTGGACGCCGCGGTGCAGCTCAACGTCTGGCGCGTGATCGGGGTGTCCCGGCTGCGCGCGCACGAACTCGGCAACCGGGTCGCGCCGGGCGCCGGCTGGGTGCTGACGGTGCTCGTCGTGGTCGGCGGGTTCATCTTCAACATCGCCAACGTCGCCGGCGCGGGCCTCGGGATGAACGCCATGTTCGGGATGGACGCCCGGATCGGCGGCGCGATCTCGGCCGCACTCGCCGTGGTGCTGTTCTGCATCAAACGGGCCGGCGCGACGCTGGACCGGGTCGTCGTGGTGCTCGGGTTCGTGATGATCCTGCTGACCGCGTACGTGGCCATCGTGTCCGGGCCACCGGTCGGGGACGCGCTGCGCAACACGGTGCTGCCGGACCAGGTCGACTTCACCGTGATCACGACGCTGATCGGCGGCACGGTCGGCGGATACATCACCTACGCCGGCGCGCACCGCCTCGTCGACTCCGGCATGACCGGGCCGCAGTACGCCCACGAGGTCAGCCGCAGCTCCGTGCTCGGCATCCTCATCACCGCGCTGATGCGGGCGCTGCTGTTCCTGGCCGTGCTCGGCGTCGTCGCGGCCGGGGTGTCGCTGTCCACCGCGAACCCGACCGCGACCGTGTTCGAGACGGCGGCCGGCCAGGTCGGTCTGCGGATGTTCGGCGTGATCCTCTGGGCCGCGGCGATCACCTCGGTGATCGGCGCCGCCTACACGTCGGTCACGTTCATGACCTCGGAGGCGACGCCCGCCCGTCGGAAGACGCTCATCACGGTCGCGTTCATCGTGCTCAGTGCCGCGGTCTTCCTCGTCGCCGGCACGACGCCGGTCACCCTGCTCGTGTTCGCCGGGGCGTTCAACGGCTTGATCCTGCCGATCGGGTTCACGATCGTGCTGTGGGTGGCGTGGCGCCGCCGCGACCTGCTCGGCGGATATCGCTATCCGGTGTGGCTGCTCGTCATCGGCGTTCTCGCGTGGCTGATCTGCCTGTTCCTGGGCTACCAGACGATCGTCGAGTTCGTGGGCAAGCTGTGACCGCGCCCCCGACCCTCCACCCGGCCGACGCGCGGGCACGGTTCCGGGACGGCCTGGTCACCCCCACCACCGGCTGGTGCGACGGCTGGGTCCAGGCGAACCTGATCACCGTTCCGGCCGTGAACGCCTGGGACGTGCTGCTGTTCGCCCAGCGCAACCCGAAGTCCTGCCCGGTGCTCGACGTGATGGAGGGCGGCTCGGTCTCGGGGCCGCTGCTCGGCGGACCGGACGGCGACGTGCGGACCGACCTGCCCGCCTACCGGGTGTACCGGGACGGCGAGCTGGTCGCCCAGGTGCCGGACGTGCGCGAGCACTGGCGCGACGACCTCGTCACGTTCCTGATCGGGTGCAGCTTCACGTTCGAGCGGGCGCTGCTGGCCGCCGGGGTCCCGGTGCGGCACCTGGCCCGGGGCTGCAACGTTCCGATGTACCGGACGTCGCAGCAGTGCCGTCCGGCCGGCGGTCTCGGCGGCCCGCTCGTCGTGTCGATGCGTCCGATCCCGTCCGCGCTGGTGCAGACCGCGATCGAGGTCAGCGGCCGGTACCCGGGGATGCACGGCGCGCCGGTGCAGGTCGGCGACCCCGGCGCGCTCGGGATCGCCGACCTGGACGAGCCGGACTACGGCGACCCGGTCCCGGTCGCCGCCGGCGAGGTCCCGGTGTTCTGGGCGTGCGGCGTGACGCCGCAGGCCGCCGTCGTCGAGTCCCGGCTGCCGCTGGTGATCGCGCACGAGCCGGGCCACATGCTGATCACCGACACTCCGGACCACCTGGCGTCGTGACGACCGCCTACTCGCCGGCCGCGAGGTCGGCGTGCTGGTCGCGCAGCTCGCGCTTGAGGATCTTGCCGCTCGGGTTCTTCGGCAGCTTCTCGGCGAACACGACGTACTTCGGCCGCTTGTAGCCCGCCAGCTTGGACTTGGCGTGCGCGTTGACGTCGTCCTCGGTGAGCGTGACACCGTCCTTCGGTACGACGACGGCGGTCACCGCCTCGATCCAGTGCGGGTGCCTGATCCCGAACACGGCGACCTCGGCGACGCCGTCGAGCAGGTAGAGCGACTCCTCGACCTCCCGGCTGGCCACGTTCTCGCCACCGGTCTTGATCATGTCCTTCTTCCGGTCGACGACGGCGAGGTAGCCGTTCTCGTCGATCACGCCGAGGTCGCCGGAGTGGAACCAGCCGTCGGCGAACACCGCCGCGGTCTTCTCCTCGTCGCGGTAGTAGCCGAGCATCGCGTGCGGGCTGCGGTGCACGATCTCGCCCACCTCGCCGACCGGGAGCTCGTTGTTCTCGTCGTCGACGATCCTCGTCTCGACGTTCAGGGACGCCCGGCCTGCCGACCCGGCGTGCTCGACCTGTTCGTGCGGGCGCAGGATCGTGGCCAACGGCGACATCTCGGTCTGGCCGTAGAAGTTCCAGAACCGCACGTCCGGCAGCCGACGCCCGAGCTCGTGCAGGATCTCGACGGGCATCGCCGCGGCGCCGTAGTAGCCCTTGCGCAGGCTGGACAGATCCGTGTTGTCGAACTCCGGGTGGCGCAGCAACGAGATCCACACGGTCGGCGGGCAGAACAGCTTGGTGACCTTCTCCCGCTCGATCGTCGCCAGCAGCGTGCCGGCGTCCGCGCCGGGCAGGATGATGCTGGTCGCGCCGAGATAGACGTCGACGGAGAAGAAGCAGTCCAGCTGCGCGCAGTGGTACATCGGCAGCGAGTGGACCTCGACGTCGTCGTGCTCCATCTGCCCGTCGACGATGCAGGACAGGTACTGCGACATCAGCGAGCGCGACGGCAGCAGCACACCCTTGGGCTTCGACTCGGTGCCGGAGGTGTACATCAGGCGTACGGGCTCGTCGTCGCCGACGACGACATCCGGTGCACCCGGATTCCCCTCGCCGTCGATCCAGGTGTCGACGTCGGTCCAGCCGTCCCCGGCGGGCGTCCCGCCGAGGTTCACCCAGCCCCGGATCGGCGCGTCGACGTGCGCGATCTCCAGCGCCTTCTGCACGGTGCCGGACAGCGAGTCCTCGGTGACCACGGCCCGGGAGCCGGAGTGCTCCAGGATGAACGCGATCTCCTCGGCGCCCAGCATGAAGTTGATCGGCACCAGCACGACGCCGAGCCGCGCCGTGGCGAAGTTCAGTACCCCGAACTGCCAGCTGTTGTGGCAGACCAGCGCCAGCCGCTCACCCCGGGCGAGTCCGGCGTCGGACAGCGCCCGGGCGCACCGGTTCACCGCCGCGTCGAACTCGCTGAACGTCACCCGCCGTTCGCCGGCGACGACGGCCAACTTGTCGGGGTAGCGGCGGGCGGTGCGGTGCAGCATGGTTCCGAGGGACTGCTGACGGGCACGGCCGATCGCCTGTTCGGTCTCGGCGCTGAAGGCGAACGCATCGTCGGACATGGCCGGATCATGCCTGATATGCGCGCCTCGCTCAGCACTCGGCGAGGTCTGCCAGGGTCCGCAGTTGCTCTCGCATCATGAGCAGGCGAGGGCGCCGTGGGGCGCGAGCCGTGCCGTCAGGTTGCCGCCGGTGTGCGGTCTCCAGCGGTGCGGGTGAGGACCCGCGGTCCGTCCTCGGTGACCGCGACCGTGTGCTCGACGTGCGCGGCGCGCGAGCCGTCGGCGGTCCGCAGGGTCCAGCCGTCCGGGTCGCGGCGGTACGCGTCACCGCCGCCGGCGATCAACATCGGCTCCAGCGCCAGCACCAGACCCGGTCGCAGCTCCAGGCCGCGGCCGGGGCGGGCGTCGTTCGGGACGTGCGGGTCCTCGTGCATCGCCCGACCCACCCCGTGCCCGCCGTGGTCGGCCATCAGCCCGTACCCGGCGCCGCGGGCGACGGCGGCGATCGCGTGCCCGACGTCGCCCATCCGCGTCCCGGGCACGAGCGTCGCGATGCCCGCCTCCAGCGAGCGCCAGGCCGTGTCGACCAGCGCGCGGTCGTCGGCGGTCGCGGAACCGACGGGCGCGGTGAACGCCGCGTCGGCACACCAGCCGTCGAGGTGGACGGCCAGGTCCACGGACAGCAGGTCGCCGTCGACCAGCGGCGTCGAGGTCGGGATGCCGTGCACGATCGCGTCGTTCACGCTCACACACAGCGGGCCGGGGAACGGTCGCGGCGCCCACGACGGCCGGTAGCCGGGGAAGCTCGGGCGCGCGCCCTCGTCGGCGATCAGGCCCGCGGCGAGCGCGTCCAGCTCGACCGGTCGCACCCCGGGACGGGCGGCGTCGCGGACCGCGGCCAGCACCCGTCCCACGATCCGCCCGGCAGCGGCGACGGCCTCGATCTCCCTCGATGTCTTCAGCTCTATCACCCGGATAACTATACCGGTATTAGTATCGGTGCCATGGTGCGCGTCCCTCTCACCCCTGCCGAGCGCGAACGCGGCGAGCGGCTCGGCCGCGCGCTGCGGGAGGCCCGCGGCGAGCGCAGCATCGCGGACGTCGCGGCCGCCGCCGAGATCTCCGCGGAGACGCTGCGCAAGATCGAGACCGGCCGGATCCCGACGCCGGCGCTGTTCACCGTCGCCGCGCTCGCCTCGACCCTGGACCTGTCCCTGGACGCACTCGTGTCCGCCACGGAGCCCGCGACGCCGGCAGTCCGGCCCCGGCCGGCCGCCTGACCGTCCGGTGATCGGCGGAACCGGCCGCAGACAGAAATGTCGCGTGACGGT
Source organism: uncultured Actinomycetota bacterium (assembly GCA_963822335.1). GTDB lineage: Bacteria > Actinomycetota > Actinomycetes > Mycobacteriales > Pseudonocardiaceae > Pseudonocardia. The sequence continues at coordinate 137,148 of CAWGHE010000001.1, forward strand.
CGTCGGGCCTGATCACATCGTCGCGGTGAGCGCGGACCCCATTTTCCGTCCGGACCGGGCATGCTGTCCGCACCGCCGTACGTCCCGCAGGAGCCGCCGCATGAGCACCGACGCCGTCCTCCGTGAAATGATCGACTCCGGCGTGACCGGGTTGACCGTCTCCTGGGCGGACAACAACGGCATACCGCGCTCGCGCACCGTGCCCATCAAGGGCCTGCACGTGGCGGGCGACACCGGGATCGGCGTCACGTCGCTGTTCGCCGTGTTCGACAGCTCCGACGCGATCACGTTCGCGCACCCGGGACTGTCCACGCCGTCCGGTGACGTCCGGCTGGTCGCGGACCTGTCCCGGGTCGTGCACCTCGCCGGACAGCACGCACTCGCCTGGGCGCCGGGCAACCTCGTCTCCGCCGACGGCGAGCCGTGGCCTTACGACCAGCGCGGCGTACTGCAACGCCAGGTGGCCGAGCTGGCCGGCGTCGGCCTGACCGCGCTGGCCGGCTGGGAGCTGGAGTTCACCGTCGAACGCGACGGCGAGCCCGCGCACCACGGCCCCGCCTACGGCCCGGCCGCCCTGACCGAGATCGACGAGTTCCTGGCCGCGGTGCTGCACGACTTCGCCGCGAACGGCCTGCGGATCAGCCAGATCCACGCCGAGTACGGCCCGGCCCAGGTCGAGCTCTCGCTGGACGCGACCGACCCGGTCAGCGCGGCCGACCAGCAGCTGCTGGCCCGCCAGACGCTGCGCGCCGCCGCCCGGACGCACGGACTGACGATCAGCTTCGCGCCGCTTCCGTCGCAGTCGCACGCCGGCAACGGGTGGCACATGCACACGTCGTTGTGGCGGGGCGGGGAGAACCTGCTCACCGGGGGCCCGGACGGCCCGACCGGTGAGGGCGCGTCCTATGTGGCCGGCCTGCTGCGTGACCTGCCGGGCGTCGCCGCGATCACCGCGCCGAGCCTCGGCTCGCTGGCCCGGCTGCGGCCCGGCTTCTTCGCCGGGGCGTACGCGTTCTGGGGCGTGGAGAACCGGGAGGCCCCGCTGCGCTACGTGCCCGGGACCGACTTCCTCGGACAGGACCACGCGAACCTCGAGCTGAAGACGAGCGACGCGTCGGCGAACCCCTACCTGGCGCTGGCCGTCGTGCTGGCGTCCGGGGCGGCCGGGGTCGCGGAGGGACTGACCCCGCCGGAGGCCTACGGCACCGACCCCGGCACCTGGGACGCGTCGGAGCGCGCGGCCCGGGGCGTCGCCACGCTGCCCGCCACACCGGAGGAGCAGGAAGCCGCGCTGGCCGCGACGCCGCGGATCGGCGACGTGCTCGGACCCGAGCTGCTCGGGGCGTTCCAGGCCGTCCGGCGTTCGGACGCCGCGGCCGCTCGCGACGTTCCGCTCGACGACGTGTTGGCCGGACTTCGCTGGCGATACTGACATGTGAATATTGACATGTGGTGGTGAGGGGCGGACGCTGTCCGCACCACCTCATGTCGGGAGCCGTCCCATGACCGCCGCAGAGCACTCCGTCCGACTCCAGGGCTACCTCGCCCCGGTGCCGGACGAGATCGACGCCCGTGACCTGACCGTGCACGGATCGCTGCCGCCCGAGCTGCACGGCCGCTACCTGCGCAACGGGCCGAATCCCCGCCCCGGCGAGACCACGCCGCACTGGTTCACCGGGCACGGCATGGTGCACGGGATCCGGCTCCGGGACGGGCGCGCCGAGTGGTACCGCAACCGCTGGGTCCGGACCCGCGCGCTGGACGGCGAGGCCATGATCGGCCCGGACGGCACGATCGACCATCGCGTCGGCGTGGCGAACACGCACGTGCTCGCGCACGCCGGCCGGCTGATGGCGCTGGTCGAGTCCTCGTTCCCGCACCTGCTCACGCCGGACCTCGACACCGTCGGGACCTGCGACTTCGACGGCCGCCTGACCACCGCGATGACCGCGCACCCGAAGACCGACCCGGTCACCGGCGAGATGCATTTCTTCGGCTACGGCGTCCTGCCGCCCTACCTGACCTACCACCGGCTCTCGGCCGACGGCGAGCTCGTGACCAGCGCCGTGATCGACGTCCCCGGCTCCACGATGATGCACGACTTCGCGATCACCGCCGAGCACGCCGTGTTCCTGGACCTGCCGATGACGTTCTCGCTCGAGCGCGCGATGCGCGGCGAAGGGATCCCGTTCGGATGGGACGAGGGCTACGGCGCCCGGATCGGCGTCATGCCGCTCGCGACGCCGGGCACCGTCCGATGGTTCGACATCGAGCCCGGCTACGTCTTCCACGTCGGCAACGCGTTCGCCGACGAGGCCGGCCGGGTCGTGCTCGACGGGGCCCGCTACTCCGGTGCGGCGATCCAGCGGGCGTGGGACATGCTCGGCACGGATCCGTCCGAGGTGGCCACCGACGCCGCCGGCACCGGGCAGGCGCGGCTGCACCGCTGGGTGCTCGACCCGGCCACGGGCGCGGTCTCCGAGTCCGTGCTCGACGAGCGCGGCATCGAGTTCCCGACGGTCGACGACGACCGTGTCGGCCGCGCCGCCCGGTACCGCTACGCCGTCGCGGACACGCTCGGCGCCACCGGCGTCGCGAAGCTCGACACCGCGACCGGCACGTCGACGCTGCACGACCTCGGTGCGGAGACCGTCGCCGGGGAGGCGGTGTTCGTGCCGTCCGGGTCGCCGGACCGGGCCGAGGACGACGGCTGGCTGCTCACGATCACCACGCGCCGGGACGGCAGCGCGTCGCAGCTGCTCGTGCTGGACGCGACGGACGTGGCCGGCGCGCCGGTCGCCACCGTCGACCTGCCCCGCGGCGTGCCCGCGGGCTTCCACGGGTCCTTCCTCACCGACGACGAGCTGGGCCTGGCGTGAGCGCCGCATGCGGCGCCTGACGCGGCGCAGCTGAACGTCAGGCGTCGGCCAGTACGGCGGTTCCGGACGGCACGTCGCGACCGCGCAGCGTCACGTCCGCGGCGGCCGTCCAGTGCCGGGCCTCGGCCTCGCCCGCCCCGTCGACCGTACGGCTCGCCACCTGCACGCCGCCGGGCGCCGTCTTGGCCATCTCGGTCAGCCGGGCGGCCTCGTTCACCGGGTCACCGATCACCGTGTACTCGAAGCGGCGGACGTCGCCGACGTACCCGGCGACCGCCTCGCCGGCCGAGACACCGACCCCGAACGAGACCTCCGGCACCTCGGCGGCGAGCCGGGCGGACAGGCGTCGCGCGGCGGCCAGCGCGGCCGCGCGCGGCTCGTCCAGCGGGGCCGGCGCACCGAACACGGCCAGCGCCGCGTCGCCCTCGAACTTGTTGATCCACCCGCCGGCCTGCTCCACGGTCTCGACGACGACGTGGAAGAACCGGTTGAGCAGCTCCACGACGTCGGTCGGGGAGCGGCGCAGCGCCAACGCCGTCGAACCGGCCATGTCGACGAACAGCACGGCCACGTCGCAGGCCTGGCCGCCGAGCCGGATCTCGTCGGGCTCGGCCGTCGCGGCCGCGGCGACCTCCCGCCCGACCTGCCGCCCGAACCGGTCCCGCAGCCGCTCGCGCTCCCGCAGTCCGGCGACCATCTCGTTGACGCCGTACTGCAGCTGACCGAGCTCGGTGTTGTCGTAGACCGGCACGGCAGTGTCGAGGTCGCCCTCGCGCACCCGCAGCAGCGCGCGGCGCACCGCCACGACCGGGTCCGCCGTCGCCCGGGCGGCCCCGACCGTGGTGAGCAGCCCGCCGCCGACCGCGATCCCGCCGACCACCAGGATGGTCGTGGCCAGCTGCGTCGACGACGCGTCCCGGTAGAGCAGCGCGAACAGGCCCGCGAGCATCAGGCCGACGACCGGGAGCGCGGTCCCCAGCGCCCAGAACGCGACGCCTCGCACGAGGACCCCGGAGACCAGCCGCCGACGGCGGACGGGGACCCCGCCCAGCACCCGGACCGCGGTGCGACGCAGGATCCGTTCGGTGAGCAGGTAGCAGAACCCGCAGGTGGCGAACGCGCCGAACAGCGTCGTGAGGGCGACCGACAGGGCCAGCCGCGAGGAGTGCTCCAGGTTGAGCAGCCCGAACAGCGCCGCGGCCACCACCCACGCCACGATCAGCACGTAGACGACCCGCCGCGGACCGTTCGCGACGATCCGCCGTGCCCTCGCGGCCGGGTCCGCGACGCGGCGGCCGACCCGGAACCACAGGCGCCCGCAGATCAACCCGACCGGGACGACCACCAGCACGTACCCGGCCAGGACCTGCAGGTTCAGCGTCCGCAGGGCCGGGTCGTCCGGCACGCCGCTGCCGCCCGGCAGCACGAACGCGGCCACGATCGCGACGATCGCGGTGCCGGCGACGTTCGCTCCGATGACCGCCGCGGCCAGCACCAGGCGTACCGGTCCGCCCAGCGCCGAACGCCCCGCGCTCTGGCCGTGTTGGTCCGCCATGACCTGCGATTCTAGGCCGAACGGAGGAGCACGGAATCTCCACCCGGGGTCCGACGACGGGTTGATCCGCTCCACCCCCTGCGGCGCGCAGGCTCGATGCCATGACGAACCACGACACCCCGGCGACCCGACCCGGCCTGTGGATGCTTGTCCGCCACGTCCTTCCGGTACTGGCCGTCGAGGTCGCCCTGCCCTACGTCGTCTACATGGTCCTGCACAGCGCCGGCATGTCCGACGTCGTCGCGCTCGCCTGGTCGGCGCTGCCGCCGGCGCTGAGCGTGGGGTGGCAGGCGTGGCGCTCCCGGCGGCTGAACGGCATCGGGGTGATCGTCCTGTCGTCGATCGCGGTCGGCGTCGCGATGGCGCTGCTGGCCGGGAGCCCGCAGCTGGCCGTGGCCCGCGACGCCGTGCCGAACGTGGTGATGGCGCTCGCGCTGGACGCGTCGCTGCTGCTCGGCGGACGTCCGCTCGTGTTCTTCGTCGTCCGCGCGTTCGGCGAGACCTACCAGCCCGACCTGCGCGAGCGGATGGCCCGCAGCTGGTCGGACAACCCGCGCTTCCGGCAGGTCCTGCGCCGGGCGACGGCGGTCGGCGCCGTCGTGCTGTTCGCCGAGGCCGGGCTGCGGCTGGTCGCGGCGCAGGTACTGCCGGTCGACGTCGCGCTGCCGGTGCTGCAGGTGCAGTCGTTCGTCGTGTGGGCCGGTCTGGTCGTGCTCCTGCGCCGGGCCGTGGTGCGGGCCGTTCGAAGCGGTCAGGCCTCGGTCTCGACCAGCTCGCGGAGCCGCTCCAGGTCCGCCGCGACCGTCGACGCGTCGCTCTCGAAGTCCTCCTTCGACACGCCGTCGAGCCACCTCAGCGTGAACACGACCTCGGCCCCCGCCGGGTGAGCGAGCACGCGCAGCGGGTTGTGCACCGTCACACCCGACGGCAGCTCGACGTCGTGGTCGAGGACGCCGAAGTCGTTCGGCGGGGCGAAGCGCACGGTCACCCGGCCCAGCGGGCCGTCGACGACCAGGCGACCGTCGGCCCCCTCGACCGCTCCACCCAGGCCGGCGGCCCAGCGGATCAGGTTCCGCGGGTCGCCGGCGAACGCGTACACGCGCTTCGGGTCGGCGGCGACGACAGTGGACAGGTGGCGGGACTCGCGCGTCATGAGTGCCATCCTGACCGGCTCCGGGACGGCCGTCGTGAACGGATCGGACTCAGAGTTGCGAGCGCAGTCCGGCCAGCCGTCCGGCCGCCTCGCTCAGGACCTCGTCGCGCTTGCAGAACGCGAAGCGCACCAGTGGCCGGGTCGCGGCCACGCCCTCGTCCGACGAGCAGAACACCGACACCGGCACGGCGGCGACCCCGCACAGTCCGGGGAGCTTCCACGCCAGGTCGACGCCGTCGTCGACGCCGAGCGGGGACGCGTCGGCGACCACGAAGTACGTGCCCCGAGGGGTGAGCACGTCGAACCCGGCGGCGCGCAGGCCGTCGGAGAGCAGGTCGCGCTTGCGGCCCAGCTCGGCGGAGATGCCGGTGAAGAACGCGTCGTCGAGCGCGAGCGCGTTCGCGACGGCCGGCTGCAGCGGCGTCCCGCCGTGGAACGTGAGGAACTGTTTCACCGCCCGCGCGGCGGCGACCAGCTCGGACGGTCCGTGCACCCAGCCGACCTTCCATCCGGTCACGGAGAACGTCTTTCCGGCCGAGGAGATCGTCAGGGTGCGCTCGGCCATCCCGGGCAGCGTGGCCATCGGGACGTGCGGCGTCCCGTCGAACGTCATGTGCTCGTAGACCTCGTCGGTGACGACGACGGCGTCGAACTCGGCCGCGAGCGCTCCGATGAGCGTCAGCTGCTCGATGTCGAACACCGCACCGGTCGGGTTGTGCGGCGTGTTCAGCAGCACGACCTTCGTGCGCGACGAGAACGCGGCACGCAGCTCGTCGGGGTCGAACGTGAAGTCCGGGGCGCGCAGGGGGATGGTGCGCCGGGTCGCCCCGGACAGCGCGATCGATGCGGCGTAGGAGTCGTAGTAGGGCTCGAACGTGACGACCTCGTCCCCGGGTTCGCAGAGACCCAGCAACGTGGACGCGATCGCCTCGGTGGCGCCGAACGTCACCAGCACGTCGGCCGGGTCCACGTCCAGGCCGTAGAACCGGTGCTGGTGCGCCGCGACCGCCTCCCGCAGCGCCGGGACGCCGGGGCCCGGCGCGTACTGGTTCAGGCCGTGGCCGGTGATGTTGGCGGCCGCGTCACCGAGCAGCGACTCCGGGCCGTCGGTGTCCGGGAACCCCTGGCCGAGGTTGATCGCCCCGGTCTCGACGGCCAGCCGCGAGATCTCGGTGAAGATCGTCGACGTGAACGGGCGCATGCGCTCGACCAGCATGGCCCGACCCTATCCGCGCCCGCTCCGCTACCCGTGGGCGCGCGCCGCCGTCTCCGCCTTCGCGGAGACGACCTGCACCTTGTCGCCGACCTGCAGGTAGTCGAACCACGCCTTCGCGTCATCCGGGTCCAGGTGCACGCACCCCGCCGACGAGCGGTCCGGGCTGCCGCTGTGGAACGCGATCCCGCCGTCGTTGAAGAACACCGACAGGGGCATCGGCGCGGGCGCGCCGTTCGGCAGGCGCGACTCCTGACTCTTGTGGTCCGCGTCCTTGCGGTAGACGCGCAGCGAGTGCCCGACCGGGGTCGGCTTCCCGTTACCGCCGGTGGCGACCGGGACCGGCCCGCGCAGGACCTTCCCGTCCTGGAACAGCCACGCGCGCTGCGAGTCGAGGTCGACGCACGACTTCGCGCTGACCGTGCACGGCGTACCGGGGACCAGTGCCTCCCGATGGGCGGCTGCGGCGGCCGGTGACTCGGCGAGCGCGGTGCCGGCCAGCAGCACTCCGGCCGCGGCGACCAGCCCCACGACGGTCAGGCGGCGGCGGCCTCGGAAACGCCGGATGTCGATCATCGAACTCCTCGCGGTCGCGCTCCGGAGCGCGGGCGGTGGCCCGGCTCCCGAATGGTCGACGCGAGCGGAGGCCCGGGGTTGCGTCGAATTCAGCGGACCGGCGTGTCGGCCGGGGAGTGTCCGGTCGGCACGGACGAAATCGGATTCCCGACCCGTTCCGGCATCCCAGGACGGCCCGCTCACCTGCAGCGATGTGGCTATCGGTGACGATTCCGACATCGCGCCGTGCGTCCGGGCAGATACGAAGAATCCGCTCCCGAGAACGGGAGCGGATTCTGCGGTGATCGCGACGATCGGCGGACGAGGCTCTGCACACCGGCCGACGCCGGGTGCTGAACCGGACTCCTCAGTCGAGGCCGCGGACGATGTTCGACTCGTCGTCGACGTCGAGACGTCGATCACGTCGATGACGACCGGGGAGTCCGGGCTGCCCACCTCGTCGACGGGGCGGGTCAGGGTGCTCTCCGAAACGGGCATCTCTCCTCCTCCGGGTCCGCGTGGACGAGTCCGTCCGCGTCGGTTGACCAAGATGCCCGGCGGGGACGTGGGATCACGTGAACGTCAGGCTCGCGTCAAGACCTGAATGGTGAACTCCACGGGAACCGCAGTCACCCCACACCGCGACCTGTTCCGGTCTGTGAACCGATCAAGATGCCGGAGACGGCGTGGGCAACGCTGCCCACGCCCACGACGTTCTTAGCCGCCGCCCGCCCGGAAAGCCAGGCCGGGCAGGTATCGATCGCCGAGGTGTTCACCGTTCGTGACGGAACTGTCACCCGACAAGACCGGAAACGTGCTCGTTCGCCGCCCAGCCGCCCCGGTCACGACCGCGTAGAGCGACCTCGACCAGGGCGGCGGCGGCGCCGCTTGCAGCGCAGCACCCCGCAGCCCTCAGGAGGCGACCCGGCCGGCGAGGTGGACCTTCTCCGCGTCTTTCGCCGAGCGCACTGCCAGCGACCAACCGCTGTCGCGCTGCTCGGTGACCAACTCGACGCGCGAGGGCAGCAGCAGCGGCTTGCGGAACGCGACGTCGTAGGTCAGGGCGTCCGGGATCCGCCCCTGCAGCGCCGCGACCGCGCGCGCCGCCGTCCACATGCCGTGCGCGATCGCCCGCGGGAAGCCCATCGCCTTCGCGGTGAGCCCGTACAGGTGGATCGGGTTCACGTCGCCGCTGGCCGCGGCGTACCGGCGTCCGGTGTCGTCGGCGACCTTCCACGTCGCCGACGCCGGGCCGGTCGGCACCTCCGGCTCGGGGATGTCGGCTCCGGCCGCGGTGTCCCGCGGCGCCTTCGCCCCGCGAGCCAGGTACGTGCTGCGGCCCTCCCAGACCCGCTCGTCGCCGGCGTCCACCTCTGCCACGAGGTCGACCTGGGCGCCCTTGCGGTGCGCGACGAAGCGCTCGGCGCGCACCCGCAGGTCCAGCGTCTCCGACGGTGCGATCCCGCGGTGCACGGTGATCCGGTTCGCCACGTGCACGAGCCCGGGAAGGGGTACCGGGAACGCCGGGTCGGCCATCAGCACGACCTGCAGGCCGAACGCCATCACGTGCGGGTAGGTCGGCGGCAGCGTGCTGCCGATCCCGAACCCGCACGCATGGGCGTAGTCGGCGAGGTGGTCCTGCTCGACGGTCACGCCGCGGCGCACGATCTCCCGGTCCGGAAGATCGGTCCCGCCGCCGCCCGGGAGCACCGTCCCGGCGGCCGCGCGAGCGTAGAGCGGCCCCAGCGACGGGGGCCCGTCCAGTTCGGTCACCGTGCTCATCAGGCCCCCAGCATCGACTGGCCGCACACGCGTACGACCTGGCCGTTCAGTCCGCCGCTCTCCGCGCGGCCGAGCCAGCCGATCGTCTCCGCGACGTCCACCGGCAGCCCGCCCTGCATGAGCGAGTTGATCCGGCGACCGGCCTCGCGGGTGCCGATCGGCATCTTGCCGGTCATCTCGGTCTCGATGAACCCGGGCGCGACACCATTGATCGTCGCGCCGCGCTCGGCGAAGCGCGGGGCCATCGCGCGGACCATGCCGATCACACCCGCCTTCGACGACGCGTAGTTCGTCTGGCCGCGGTTGCCGGCGATGCCCGACTGCGAGGACACGCAGACGACGCGACCGGCGTCGTGCAGCGGGGAGCCCTTCGCGAGCAGTGCCTCGTTGATCGTCAGCTGCGCACCGAGGTTCACCGCGAGCACGGAGTTCCAGCGGTCCTCGGTCATGTTCGCGAGCAGCTTGTCCCGGGTGATGCCGGCGTTGTGCACCACCAGGTCGACACCGTCGTGGCGGTCGGCGAGGTGGCTCAGCAGCCGCTGGGGCGCGTCGTCGGCCGTGATGTCCAGCTGCAGCGCCGTGCCGCCGATCCGGTTCGCGGTCCTGGCGAGCCCCTCGCCCGCGGCCGGCACGTCCACGGCGACGACCGACGCGCCGTCGCGGGCCAGCGTGTCCGCGATCGCGGCGCCGATCCCGCGCGCCGCCCCGGTGACGACGGCGACGCGCCCGGACAGCGGGCGCTCCTCGTCACGCGGGTCGTCGACCTCGGCCGGATCCAGCGTCGGGCCGACCGGCGTCGTCACGTGCACGACCTGACCGTCCACATAGGCCGAGCGGGCGGACAGGAAGAACCGCACGGACGAGTCCACGGCCGACGGTGCCGCGTCGGCCGTGACGACGAGCAGGTTCGCCGTCGCGCCGAAGCGCAGCTCCTTGGCGATCGACCGGACCAGCCCGTCCAGACCCTGTGCGACGGCGGCCGCCTCGGCGGTCGACGCCTCGGAGGGCTCCGCACCGAGCAGCAGCAGCCGTCCCGACGGTCCGAGTTTCTTCACCGCGGGGGACAGGATCTGCTGCGCGGCAGCCAGATCGGCGAGCGTCGTAGCGCCGGAGAGATCGACGACGACGCCGTGCAGCTTCTCCTCGCCCGGCTCGGTCAGGGCCTTCTGGCCCTGCTCCTCGACGAACGCGGAGATCGGCTTGGCGAACCGTCCGTCGCCGACGGACGTCACGAGCACCGGGCCGGCCAGCAGCGGGTCGCCGGGCTTGTGCCGGCGCAGCTTCGGAACCTGCGGGAGCCCCAGCTGCTTCGCGACCGGCGAGCGGGACAGCGTGGTCAGTAGGTCGTCAGAACTCATGCCTTCGCCTCCAGGATCGCGACGACGCCCTGGCCGCCCGCGGCGCAGATCGAGATCAGGCCGCGCTGGTCGGACTTCTCAGCCGTCGCCTTCTCGCGCAGCAGCTTCGCCAGCGTGGCGACGATCCGCCCGCCGGTCGCGGCGAACGGGTGTCCGGCCGCCAGCGACGAGCCGGCGACGTTGAGCTTCGCGTCGTCGATCGCGCCGAGCGGAGCGTCCAGGCCGAGACGCTCCTTGGTGAACCGCGGGTCCTCCCACGCCTTGCGCGTGGTGAGCACGACCGACGCGAACGCCTCGTGGATCTCGTACAGGTCGAAGTCCTGCAACGACAGGCCGTTGCGGGCGAGCAGCCGCGGCACCGCGAACACGGGCGCGGTGAGCAGGCCGTCCGGGCCGTGCACGTAGTCGACGGCCGCGGTCTCGGCGTCCACGACGTGCGCGAGCACCGGCAGCTTGTGCTCCGCGGCCCACTCGTCGGAGCCGAGCAGCACGAGCGCGGAACCGTCGGTGAGCGGCGTCGAGTTGCCGGCCGTCATCGTCGCGTTCCGGGCCCTTGCCGAACACCGGCTTGAGCTTCGCGAGCTTCTCGACCGAGGAGTCGGCGCGCAGGTTGTTGTCGCGTGCCAACTTCAGGTACGGCGTGACCAGGTCGTCGAAGAAGCCGCGGTCCCAGGCGGCGGCGAGGTTGTGGTGGCTGCGCGCGGTGAGCTCGTCCTGCTCCTCGCGCCCGATGCCCCACTCCTTCGCCGTGCGCGCGGCGTGCTCGCCCATGGACAGGCCGGTGCGCGGCTCACGGTTCTCGGGGATCTCCGGGACGATCTGGCCCGGTCGCAGTTGGCCGACGAGCTTGAGTCGGTCGAGGGGAGTCTTCGCCGCGTTGAGCCGGACCAGGACGCGGCGCAGGTCGTCGTTCAGCGCGATCGGCGCGTCCGAGGCGGTGTCCACACCGCCCGCGACGCCGCTCTCGATCTGGCCGAGCGCGATCTTGTTGGCGACCGCGATCGTGGCCTGCAGGCCGGTGCCGCAGGCCTGCTGCACGTCGTAGGCGGCCGTCGACGGGTCCAGGCGGCTGCCGAGTACGGCCTCGCGGGTGAGGTTGAAGTCGCGCGAGTGCTTGAGGACGGCACCCGCCACGACCTCGCCGAGCCGCTCGCCGGCCAGGCCGAACCGGGCCACCAGACCGTCCAGCGTGGTGGTGAGCATGTCGAGGTTGGACGCGCGGGCGTAGGCACCGTTCGCACGGGCGAACGGGATCCGGTTGCCGCCGATGACGGCGGCGCGCCGGGGACTGGCTGGCATGGGACGTCCTCCTGAGCGGATGCGGTGATACTCGGTACCACGGGGTAGCCGGTACTCAAGGTACACGGTACTATAAGTCCCGTGAAGATGGCACGGGATCGACGCGACAGCCGGTGGGACGCCCACCGGGAGCAGCGGCGCGCCGAGCTCGTCGCCGCGACGATCGGGGCGATCCGCAGGCACGGCGCCGGCGTCGGAATGGACGACGTCGCCGCTGCCGCGAACACCAGCAAGACCGTCGTCTACCGGCACTTCGGCGACCGGACCGGCCTGTACACCGCAGTGTGCGAGCAGGTCGCGGCCGTGCTGCTGGACCAGGTCCGCAGCGCGACGAACGAGGCCCTGCAGGCCGGGCCCCGCGCCGCGGTGTCCGCCGGGATCGACGCCTACCTGCGCCTGATCGAGTCCGATCCCGAGCTGTACCGCTTCGTGGTGCACCGGCCGTTGTGGGTGCAGCCCAACGGATCCCGGACCGACGCGCACGCCCAGACACCTGATCCGGTGAACGACCTGGTCACCGTCATCGGCGACGAGATCGCCGACGTGATCGCGCAGCGGCTGCGCGGCACCGGCACCGAGCCGGGCGACGCCGCCCGCCCCTGGGGGCACGCCATCGTCGGGCTGGTGCGCGGTGCCGCCGACGACTGGCTGGTCCGCCCCGGCGGGATGACCCGCGACCGCCTCACCACACACCTCACCGACCTGGCCTGGTCCGGACTCTCCGGCCTGGCACCGCAGTTGCAGGAGGACGACTCATGAACCGCACCCCGGCCGTTGACGATCTGCGTCACGTGCTGGACGGGCGCTGGGCGCACGTCCGCGAGGACACCCGCGAGCAGATGGGCCAGCACGGGCTCTCCGCCGACCCGGACTTCACCTCCGAGCAGTACCGGGCCTGGGTGCTCGACGCGCTCAAGGTCCTGACCGCGTCCGGGCGCCCGAACACCGGGTTCGACCCGTCGGTCGGCGGCGAGGGCGACGTCGGCGGCGTCGTCACCTCGTTCGCCATGCTCGCCTACGGGGACCTGTCGCTGCTGGTCAAGGCCGGCGTCCAGTGGGGACTGTTCGGCGGCGCCGTGCAGGTACTGGGCACTTCGCGTCATCATGACAAGTATCTTCGGAAGATCATCGACGGCGAGCTGCTCGGCTGCTTCGCGATGACCGAGACCGGGCACGGCTCGGACGTGCAGCACCTGCACACCACGGCCACCTACGACCGGGACAGCCAGGAGTTCGTGATCGACACCCCGCACCCCGGGGCGCGCAAGGACTACATCGGCAACGCTGCGCGTGACGGCCGGATGGCCGTCGTGTTCGCGCAGCTGCACACCGGCGACGAGTCCCCTGGCGTGCACGCGTTCCTGGTCCCGATCCGGGACGAGGCGGGCACCGTGCTGCCCGGCGTCGAGGTCGTCGACGACGGCCGCAAGGCCGGCCTGAACGGCGTGGACAACGGCCGCCTGGCGTTCTCCGGCGTCCGGATCCCGCGCGAGAACCTGCTCAACCACTTCGCCGACGTCGAGCCGGACGGCACGTACTCCAGCTCGATCGAGAACGAGACGGCGCGGTTCTTCACGATGCTCGGCACGCTCGTCCGGGGACGGATCAGCGTGGCCGGCGGCGCCGGTGCGGCCGCGCAGAAGGCCCTGACGCTCGCGATCCGCTACGGCGAGCAGCGCCGCCAGTTCTCCGATCCGAAGAGCGGCGAGGAGATCGCCGTGCTCGACTATCTTGCGCACCAGCAGAAGCTGCTCCCGGCGCTGGCCACCAGCTACGCGCTGCAGTTCACGCAGGACGACCTGGTGGCCCGGATGCACGAGATCCAGGCGCCCGGGAAGGCTTCCGAGAGGAGCGCCAGCGGAACGAGCATGCGCACTGTGGGCGCGCGCGAGCAGCGCCTGCTCGAGCAGTCCGCGGCCGGGATCAAGGCGATCGCCACCTGGCACGCCACGCACACGATCCAGACGTGCCGCGAGGCCTGCGGCGGCGCCGGCTACCTGGAGGAGAACCAGCTGCCGGCGCTCAAGGCGGACACCGACGTGTTCACCACGTTCGAGGGCGACAACACCGTGCTGCTGCAGCTGCTGGCCAAGGAGCTGCTCTCCGACTACGGCCGGACGATCAAGGTCGGGAACCCGCTGAAGATCGCCCCGCTGGTCGGGCGCCAGCTCGCGAGCGTCGCGGCCGAACACACCGGCCTCGCTTCACTGGCCCGCCGGGTGCCGGGCATCTCGCTGGACCTGACCGACCGGCGCCGCCGTCGGGCGCTGATCGAGACGCGCCGCGACGACACGCTGGCCACCGCGATCCGCAACCTCGCCCCGGCCCTGCGCAAGGCCAACGACGAGTTCACCGTGTTCAACTCCGCGCAGGACCTGCTGCTGGTCGCCGCCCGTGCGCACGTGGACGCGCTGGTCGAGGAGTCGTTCCGGCAGGCGATCGAGCGGTGCGCCTCCTCCGACCCGGACGTCGCCGCGTTGCTGTGGCGGGTCTACGACCTGCACGTGCTGTCGGTGATCGACCGCGAGCGGGCGTGGTACCTCGAGACCGGACGGCTGACCGCGGCCGAGTCGCGCCGAATCCGGCCGCTGGTCAACGAGCTGTGCACCGAGCTGCGTCCGCACGCCCGCCTGCTGGTGGACGCGTTCGGCATCCCGGAGGCGTGGCTCGCCTGCCCCATGCTCGACGGCCCGGCCCCGCTGCCGGCCGCCCAGGAGACCGCCGAGGTCGCCGCCGCGGGCTGACCGAGCGGGCCGCGCTGCCGTCGCGGTCGGGATCGGCTGTCACGTCGAATCGGCTCCGACGCGAGGCGTTCCGCTCGATCGCCCACTTGGATCGGCCGGCACGTTCCGGCGGGTTCGACCGCGCGAACGTGCCGCTCGACCGTCGGAGCGAATCGGCCGGCACGTTCAGGCGGCCCCGCCCACGCGAACGTGCCGCTCGATCGCCCACTCCGATCGGTGAGCACGTTCCGGCGGCCCCGCCGGCCCGGAAGACCGCCGAGGTCACCGCTAATTGGCCCGGTCCGGGATGCACGGGACTGGGCAGAGTCGCGCCCGTAGGCTCGCCAGCCGCCACCGTCGCGGATGTGGCCGAGTTTCTTGACGTCGATGTGGACGAGCTCGCCGGGTCGGGCGCGTTCGTAGCGGCGCCACCGGTTCGGACCGTGCACCGTCGTGGCCGGATCGGCGTGGCGGAGTCGTTCACCGGTGGGCCCGTCGAGATCACGCAGCCGAGAGATCCACAGCCGGACCAGCACGTTGTGCACCCCCGAGGACGAGATGCGGGTGCCGTCCTCGCGGGCCAGTGCGTAGGCGATCCGGGCTGGACCGAGTTTGCGGTCCCGGCGCAGCCGCGTGATCCGCGCCTGGAGTTCTGGGCGGGTGCGCCGGGGCGAGCGGTGCGGACGTGACGGCCTCTCGACCAGCCCGGCCTCGCCCTCGGCCTGCCAGCGGGTGTGCCACTTGTGCAGACACTGTCGAGAGACCCCGGCCTCGAGGTCACCGCTGCGGGCTCGACGGACGTTCCGACCGACCCGTCGCCCCGGTTCGTCGGGCTGCACGAACCGAGCCCTCCGAGCGCGCTTTGCAATGCACACCCCCACGCATCGCGGGCTGGAGGCGCAGGTGTGCGCATTGCAAAGGCTGGGCACCGCCGAGCCGCACGCCATGCCGAGCCCTCCGAGCGCCGCTTTGCAATGCACACCTCCACGCACCGCGGGCCGGACGCGCAGATGTGCGCATTGCAAAGGCGCGGCACCGAGCCGCACGCCAGAACCGCGGGCGGGGCGAGCGCCACCCCGGCCGCGACCGGTCCGTGCCGCCCATGCCCGTCGCCGCGGCGGCTTCCCGCCACGTCGAGGACGCACGTGCCGCTCGACCGTCGGCAGGTGTCACGGGTCCGGGACGCGCAGGCCCGCGACGAGGTAGCCGACCATGCGGCGGGCGTCGTAGCGGGGGTCGCCCGCGCCGATGCAGAGGTTGCCGACGCCGCGCATGAGCTCGAGAGGCTCGACGTCGGCGCGGATCTCGCCCGCCTTGACCGCCGCGTCGAGGATCTGCGCGCACGCGGGGACGAGCCGGTCCAGGAAGTAGGTGTGCAACGCGTCGAACTCGCCGCTGTCCGACTGCAGCGCGGCGGCCAGCCCGTGCTTGGTCGCCAGGAAGTCGACGAACAGGTCGATCCAGCGGACCAGTGCGGCGTACGGCGTGGCCTCCTCGGCGAGACAGACCGGGCCGGCCTCGGCGCACGCGTCGACCTGGTGCCGGTACACGGCGACGACCAGGTCCGCCCGGGTCGGGAAGTGGCGGTAGACCGTGCCGACCCCGACGCCGGCCCGCGCCGCGATGTCGCGCACCGGCGCCTCGACGCCGGACGCGACGAACGCCGCCGCCGCCGCGTCGAGCACCGCGCTCTCGTTGCGTCGCGCGTCCGCTCGCCTGCGCGTGGTGTCCCCGGCCATGCCCGACACTCTGCCGCCTCCATCATGGGCTAGCTAAACGGAACCTCGTTCCGTATCGTAAGCGGAACAAGGTTCCGTCTAGCCATCATGACAGGAGATGCGCTGATGCAGTACCGCACGTTGGGCCGCACCGGAGTGCAGGTCAGCACGCTCGTGCTCGGCGCGATGAACTTCGGCGCGATCGGGCGCACGAGCCAGGACGACGCCACCGCCATCGTCGACGCCGCGCTCGAGGCGGGGATCAACCTCATCGACACCGCCGACTTCTACTCGACCGGTGAGTCCGAGGAGATGGTCGGCAAGGCCATCGCCGGCCGCCGCGACGACGTCGTGCTGGCGACCAAGGCCGGCCTGCCGATCGACGACGACCGCAACCACCGCGGCAGCTCGCGCCGCTGGCTGATCACCGAGCTGGAGGCCAGCCTGCGCCGTCTCGGGGTCGACCACGTCGACCTCTACCAGATCCACCGCTGGGACCCGGCCACCAGCGACGAGGAGACCCTCTCGGCGCTGACCGACCTGCAGCGGGCCGGGAAGATCCTCCACTTCGGATCGTCGACGTTCCCGGCGTACCGGATCGTCGAGGGCCAGTGGACGGCCCGCGAGCGGAACCTGGGCCGCTACGTCACCGAGCAGCCCGGCTACTCGATCCTGCAGCGCGCGATCGAGACCGACGTGCTGCCGGTGACCGAGCAGTACGGGCTCGGCGTCCTGGTCTGGAGCCCGCTGGCGTCGGGCTGGCTGTCGGGCGCGGTCCGGAAGGGCCGCGAGATCACGACGAGCCGGTCGTCGGTCGTGCCGCACTACTTCGACCCCGCACGCCCGGCCAACCAGGCGAAGATGGACGCCGTCGAGCAGCTGGCCGGCATCGCGGACGAGGCCGGGCTGACGATGATCCAGCTCGCGCTCGGGTTCGTCACCGCCCATCCCGGCGTGACCAGCGCGATCATCGGGCCCCGGACGCTCGACCACCTGAACTCGCAGCTCGCCGCCGCGGACACGGTGCTGCCGGCCGACGTGCTCGACGCGATCGACGCCGTCGTCGCGCCCGGGGTCGACCTGGCCCCGGACGAGAAGAACGTCACCCCGCCCGCCCTGGGCGACCCGTCGCTGCGGAGGCGCTGACCATGCCGGACACACCCAGTTTCGGGATCATGACCGCGCCGATGCAGGTCGGCTACGACGACGTCCTGCGGGTCTGGGAGGAAGCCGACGAGATCCCCGAGATCGAGCACGCGTGGCTGTTCGACCACCTGATGCCGATCTGGGGTGACCCGGACGGCCCGATCTTCGAGGGCTGGACGCTGCTCTCGGCGCTCGCCGCACGGACCCGGCGTCTGCGTCTGGGCCTGCTCGTGACCAGCAACCGCATCCGGCCACCCGCGATGCTGGCCAAGATCGCCGCGACGGTCGACGCCGTGTCCGGCGGCCGGCTCGACTTCGGGATCGGCGCCGGCTCCCGGCCGAGCATGCCGATCGCCCGGCGCGAGTACGACATGCACGGCCTGCCCTATCTCGACGCCGCGCAGGCCGTGGAGAGCCTCGCCGAGGCGTGCACGGTGATCCGGCGACTGTGGACCGAGGACGAGCCGTTCGACTTCGACGGCACGCACGTCACGCTCACCGGAGCGTTCGGCAACCCGAAGCCGGTCCAGCGGCCCCATCCGCCGATCATGATCGGCGGGCGCGCGTCGTCGACGCTGCGCGTGGTCGCCGAGCACGCCGACCTGTGGAACATCCCGGGCGGGGGCGACATCGACGACCTGGTCGGCCGGAGCCGTCTGCTGGACCGCTACTGCGCCGAGATCGGGCGCGACCCGGCGTCGATCACGCGGTCGGTCCACCTGTCGGTCTCCTACGACGATCCCGGCACCACACGGGACACGGTCAAGAAGGCCGTCGACGCCGGATTCGGGCACGTGGTTCTGGGGTTGGGGTCGCCGTATCCCGCCGGGGTCGCCCGGTGGGTCGCGGACGAGATCGTCGTCCCGTCACGGCGATAGGTCCTGCGCCGCATCCGTCCTCCGGGTGTGGCGCACGCCCTTCGACAATCCTGGACACTGAATATCCTGGATATGTAGAGTCCTGGACGTGCGGATGAGCGAGGGCGTCGAGTGGGCACTGCACTCGTGCGTGAACCTGGCCTGGGTCGGCGGGCCGGTCCCGGCCGCCCGATTGGCCGGAATCTACGACCTGCCCGCCGCGTACCTGAACAAGCAGCTGCAGGCCCTCGTCCGCGCCGGGATCCTGGCGTCGGTCCCGGGCCCCCGGGGCGGGTTCCGGCTGGAACGGGATCCGTCGGAGATCTCGCTGCTCGACGTCGTCGTGGCGCTGGAGGGGCCGGAGGACGCGTTCCGGTGCACCTCGATCCTGGGCAAGGGCCCGGGCGGGGACCCGGCGGTCGACTACCGGGACCACTGCGCGATCTCACTCAGCATGCGCCGCGCCGAGCTGGCCTGGCGGCGCGAACTGGCCGCACGCACCGTCGCCGACGTCCGCCGTGACGTCGAGCGCACGAGCCCGGACGCGCCGCAGCGCGTCCGTACCGCCCTCGCCTGATCACGGAGGTAGACGATGGAACCGCGGATGACCAACCCGTACTCGCACGTGCCCGAGTCCTACCGGGCGCTGAGCGCCCTGGATGCGTCCACACGGGACGACTCGGTGCTGCCGCGCCCGATCCAGGAGCTGGTGCGCCTGCGCGCCAGCCAGATCAACGGCTGCGGTTTCTGTGTGGACATGCACTCCCACGACGCGCGGGCGCACGGCGAGACCGACGAGCGCCTGTTCTCGGTGGCCGCCTGGCGGGAGGCGCCGTGGTACTCGGACGCCGAGCGCGCCGCGCTCGCCCTGACCGAGGCCGTGACCCGTCTCGCCGA
The DNA here is from genome assembly GCA_963822335.1 of uncultured Actinomycetota bacterium. Classification (GTDB taxonomy): domain Bacteria; phylum Actinomycetota; class Actinomycetes; order Mycobacteriales; family Pseudonocardiaceae; genus Pseudonocardia. Next base: position 156,283 of record CAWGHE010000001.1, read on the forward strand.
CCGCGAGGACGCGGTGCCGGACGACGTCTGGGACGCCGCCGTCGCACAGTTCGACGAGCGGGCGCTGGCGACGCTGCTGACCACGATCGCGACGATCAACGCCTGGAACCGGCTCAGCGTCGCGACCCGTCAGATCGCCGGCAGCCGCCGGAAGGCGACTGTCGGGGCTTGACCCGGACCGGACCGGGAGGCGCAGTCTTGCGCCATGACCGACGCCCTTCTCGACGCGCTCGACCGGCTGCGCGGCACGGGCCCGGAGTTCGGCGGCTTCCTGGCCAACCACGGCCCGATGGGCGCCGAGGCCCTGGTCCGGCTCGGCGCCGACGGCGAGGTGCCGCGGTGGGTCGACCGGTACCGCACCCGGCTGGACGACGCGCCGCAGGTCGTACGCGGCCTCGACGCCGACGGCTGGCGGCAGGCACTCGGCGACGAGCGCCTGATCGGCGACTGGACCGCGCTGCTGCGCCGCGAGGCGGCCGACCGGCCGTGGCCGGAGCTGCTGGCCCGGTGGTGGAAGCGGTTGCTGCCCGGGATGGCGGCGAGCGCCACGCACGGCGTGATCCGGACCGGGCACGCGGTCCGGGCCCTGCGCGAGGCCGGCGAGACGCCCGACCCGCTGCTGGTCGACGAGCTCGCCCAGGGCCTCGCCTACTGGGCGGCCCGGTACCAGGAGGTGCCCGGCGCACCCGGCCTCAGCGGCCCGCACGACGCCGTCTCCGCGCTGGCCGGGCTCCCGCGCCTCGATCCGGACGTTCCCGCCGAGGGGCCGGGCATCATCGGCGGGCTGCTCCCGCTGGGCCGGCTCCTCGGGTTCTCCGCCGGACTCGACGCCTGGCACGCACCGTCCGACCCGGACGTCGCCCTGGACGACCTGATCGGCGCCGCGGCTCGGGTGCTGGCGGCCCGGGCGGACTCGCCGATCGCGTTCTGCCATGCGGTGACCGCGCCCGCTGCCGTCCGGCTCGTCCTGCCCGCGCTGCCGGCGTCGCTGCACCGCCCGAGTGTCCGTACGAGCTGGCAGGTGATCGGGGCGATCGTCGCGGCGTACGCCGGCCCGCGGATCGAGGCGGAGGCCCGGGAGCCGGACGAGGAGCCGCCGTCGCCGGAGGACCTGATCGGTCCGGCCGTCGACCACGGCGACGAGCACGTGATCAAGTTGAGCGAGGCGGCCCGGCGCGAGCACGCCCGCACCGGGGACCCGGCGCTGCTGGTGGCGGCCGACCGGTACCGGCGGCGCATGTCGTCCGGAGCGTGAGCCGGGCTCAGCCCAGCACCCGGGCGACGTGCGCGTTGGTGAACCGCCGCTGCGGGTCCAGCCGGTCGCGGACGGTCGCGAAACGGTTCCACGCCGGGTAGAGCGGCGCCAGCCCGTCCGCGCGGAGCAGGTGCCGCTTGCCCCAGTGCGGGCGGCCGTCGAACGACCGGGCGATGTCCTGGACGGCGCGGAAGTACGGCTCCCACGGCATCCCGCGGTAGGTGTGCGCGGCGACGTGCACCGTATCGCGGTCCCAGCACGGGGACAGGAACGCGTCGGTGTCACGGGCCGCGAACCGCACCTCGATCGGCAGGTTGACGTCGTAGCGGCCGCCGGCCAGGTGGATCGCCCGCACCGCGTCCGCCGCGGCCGCCCGCGGCATCGCCCACTCCGTCTCGGTGAACCGCACGGTCCGGCGCGAGCAGAACACCCGGTGCCCGACGTCGACGCGCTCGGCCGGGCGCAGAGCCGCGGCGGCGGCGCGGTTGAGCAGCGGGATCGTCGCCGGAGCGGTGCGACCGAGGCGGCACGCGCTGTCCAGCGCACGGTTCTGCAGCAGCGTCTCGTCCACGTAGCGCGACCAGCGCCCCTGCGGGCGAGCCGGTTCCCCGGTCCGGTCGTTCGTCCGGGTCAGGGCCGTGGCCGTGTGCGGGAACAGGTGGAACTCGAAGTGGTCGTGCCGGTCGGCGAACTCGTCGAGCCGGGACAGCACCTCGGCCAGCGGCATCGGCCGGTCCCGCGCCCACAGCCGGAACGCCGGGACCACGTCCAGCCCGACGGCCGTCACGACGCCCAGCGCGCCCAGCGAGACCCGCGCCGCGGCGAGCGTCTCCGGGTCGGAGCGGTCGACCGTCCGGACGGTCCCGTCCGCGGTGACCATCTCCAGGCTCACCACGCGCGTGGCCAGATGCCCGTGCCGGGCACCGGTTCCGTGGGTGGCCGTCGCGATCGCACCGGCGACCGTCTGCCGGTCGATGTCACCCAGGTTCGGCATGGCCAGACAGAGCCCGTCGAGCTCGCGGTTGAGCTCGTAGAGCGGGGTCCCGGCTCCGACCGTGACGACGGCGCCGGACCCGGTGCGCTCGACCGAGCGGATCCCGCGCAGCCAGGCCAGGTCCAGCAGCATGCCGTCGGTCGGCACGACGTCGGAGAACGAGTGACCGCTCCCGGCCACCCGCACCGTGTGCCCTCGATTCCCGGCCCGATGCACCGCGTCCACGACGCCGTCCACATCGAACGGGGCGATGCGGTCCGCCGGCCGGCACATCTGGTCGCCGGTCCAGTTCCGCCACCGCGCCACGACCTCAGAGCGTAATCGCTGCCCTACGTCCAGCTGGATCGGCTCATCACTCCTGATGAGCTGCACGGGTGCCTCGTTAACGGCATTCGGCCCAACGACGTGGTCCCAGGTGAGACGGGTCGTCGGGGACCCGGCTGGAGCCACGGAGGACGACATGACCACCACGACGACCGGGCGGACCGCACAACCGTGGCCGTCCCGCCGCGAACGCGAGGGCCGCGGCCCGAGACGGCCCACCGCGACCGTCCAGCCGCCGGCCCCCCGGCCCGCCCCGCGGCACGCCGCCGCCGACCCGGACGTCACCGAGCGGCTCCCGATCGTCGTGCCGCAGCAGCGGTCCGCCGGTGCCTCCTACCCGCCCCGGCCCGCGGTCGGCAGCGGCATCGGGACGGGGCACCGGGTGGACGGGCGGGTGCACCACCCCCGCAACGGACTCGGCGTCGCCGCGCTGTGCCTCGGGGCACTCGGGCTGCCGTTCGGTCTGGTCCCGGTCACCGGGTTCCTCGCGGCCGGGCTGGGTGTCCTCGCGCTCGCGTTCGGGATCGCCGGCTGGTCGCGCTCCCGGTCCCGGGTGGCGACGAACAGCGGCACGGCCGTGACCGGCGCGACGCTCGGCCTGATCGCGCTCGCGCTCGGGGTGATCGGCACCGTCGCGTTCCTCCGCACACCCGACCGACTCGTCTACGACCTGGACGCGCTCACCGCCCCTGCGGCCGTCGTCACACAGATCGGGGAATGACTCCGGGCCGCCGGACGGTTGTCACCGGAGGTGACCGCGACGCCTCCCAGCGGGCACAGAGGGGGAACCATCTCGTGAGCTCTGCCGCCCTGCGCGCCGTCGCGACCGGTCCGTCCGGCGTACCCGGACGCCTCCGGGTCGCCCTGATCCTGGGTGCGCTGATCGCCCTGGGCCCGCTGACGATCGACACCTACCTGCCCGCGCTGCCGCGCGTCGGCGCGGACCTCGCCGCCGCCGAGACGACCGTGCAGCTCACGCTCACCGGCACGCTGCTCGGCCTGGCCCTCGGCCAGATGCTGATCGGCCCGCTGTCCGACGCCTGGGGGCGGCGGCTGCCGCTGCTCGCCGGGACGGCGCTGCACGTGCTGTCCTCGGCCGCCGTGGCGGTGGCCCCGACGATCGAGGTGCTGGCCGGGCTGCGGGTGCTGCAGGGCATCGGCGCGGCGGCGGGCGCGGTCGTCGGACTCGCCATCGTGCGTGACCTCTACTCCGGCCGCCAGGGCGCCACGATGCTGTCCCGGCTCATCCTGGTGATGGGCGCGGCCCCGGTGATCGCGCCGACGCTGGGCGGGTTCCTGCTGCGGTGGACGTCCTGGCGCGGCGTGTTCCTGTTCCTCGCCGTCTACGGGCTGATCATGCTCGTCGTGGTCACCCGGGGGCTCCCGGAGACGCTGCCGCGCTCGCGGCGCCGCAGTGCCCGGATCGGCCCGACCCTGCGCACGTACGGGACGCTGTTGACCGACCGCCCGTTCGTCGGGCTGGTCCTCGTCGCCGGGCTCGCGATGGCCGGTCTGTTCAGCTACGTCTCCGGTGCCGCGTACGTCTACCAGGAGCAGTTCGGGCTGGACCAGCAGACGTTCGGGCTGCTGTTCGGCGCGGGCGCGGTGTGGCTGGTCATCGGCACCCAGCTCAACCCGGTGCTGCTGCGCCGCTACGAGCCGCGGCGGATCATGAGCGTCGCCGTGCTGGCCGCCGTCGTCGTCGGGGCCGTGCTGTTCACCCTGACCACGACCGACACCGGCGGGCTCCCCGCGGTACTCGCCGGCGTGTGGGCGCTGCTGCTGGCCAGCGGCTTCGTGCTGCCGAACGCACCGGCGCTCGCCCTGGCCCGCCACGGCGAGTCGGCGGGGACGGCGGCCGCTCTGCTGGGCGCGCTGCAGTTCGGGATCGGCGCGGTGACCTCTCCGATCGTCGGCCTGCTCGGCAACGACGCGCGGGCCATGGCCACGTCGATGTTCGCGGCGACCGCCCTGGGCGCGATCGCGCTGGTCACGGTCGTCCGGCCGTGGCAGCTGCCCGACCTCGGCAGCGGCGACGCGGACCCCGACGGCGTCGAGGACCCGGAGGTCGTGCCCGCCACGGCGGCGTAGCAGCACGCATCTCTTGACTTAGAGTCAGCTTCAACTCGTAGCGTCGTCGGCATGACGGCGGAGATGAACGCGTGGATGGCCCTGCGCAACGTGAGCGCGCAGCCGGGCCGGCACCAGCGGCCGACCGGTGAGGTGGTCCGGCGGATCATGGGATTCGCCCGGCCACACCGGCGACGGATCGCCTGGTTCCTGCTGGCCAGCGTCGTGGGCGCGGTGCTCACCGTGGCCACCCCGCTGCTGGCCGGGCGCGCGACGGACGCGATCACCGGCCGGGAGCCGGTCGGCGTCCTGGCCGGGATCGCGGTACTGATCGCCGTGATCGCCCTGGTGGAGGCCGGTGCGAGCCTGTTCACCCGGTGGCTGTCGGCGGGCCTCGGCGAGGGGCTGATCTGGCAGCTGCGCACCGCGGTGTTCGACCACGTGCAGAAGATGCCGGTCGCGTTCTTCACCCGGACCCGCACCGGGGCGCTGGTCAGCCGCCTGAACAACGACGTGCTGGGCGCGCAGCGCGCGTTCAGCGACACACTCTCCGGGGTGGTCAGCAACCTGGTGACGCTGGCACTGACGCTCGCCGTGATGCTGGCCATCTCCGGCCCGGTCACGCTGCTGACCCTGATCCTGTTCCCGGTGTTCGTGTTCCCGGCCCGCCTGATGGGACGTCGGCTGGCCGCACTGCAGCGGGAGGCGGCCGACCACAACGCGGCGATGAGCACCCGGATGACCGAGCGGTTCTCCGCGCCGGGCGCCACCCTGATCAAGCTGTTCGGACGGCCGGAGCGCGAGTCGGCCGAGTTCGCCGACCGGGCCGAGCACGTGCGCGACATCGGCGTGCGGTCCGCGATGGTGCAGTGGGTGTTCGTGACGGCGCTGACGCTCGCGTCGTCGCTGGCCCTGGCCCTGGTGTACGGCCTCGGCGGGTACTTCGCGCTGGGCGGCGCCCTGGACGCCGGCGACGTCGTCTCGCTGGCGATGCTGCTGACCCGGCTGTACGCCCCGCTGACCGCGCTGGCCGGCGCCCGTATCGAGATCATGAGCGCGCTGGTGAGCTTCGAGCGGGTGTTCGAGGTGCTGGACCTGGAGCCGATGATCGCCGACAAGCCCGGTGCCCGGCCGGTTCCCGACGGCGGTGTCTCGGTCGAGTTCGACCACGTGCGCTTCTCCTACCCGACGGCGGACAAGGTGTCGCTCGCGTCGCTGGAGGAGGTCGCGGTGCTGGACACCCGCGGCGGTGAGGAGGTCCTGCACGACGTCACGTTCTCCGTGTCGCCCGGGCGGATGCTGGCGCTGGTCGGGTCGTCCGGCGCGGGCAAGTCGACGGTCGCGCAGCTGCTCGCCCGGCTCTACGACGTCGACGCCGGTGCGGTCCGGCTCGGAGGCGAGGACGTCCGGGATCTGACCGCGGAGTCGATCCACCGCACGATCGGCTTCGTCACCCAGGACGGGCACCTGCTGCACGACACGATCGCGGCGAACCTGCGGATCGGCGCGCCGGACGCGACCGACGCCGACCTGTGGCAGGCACTCGAGCGGGCCCGCCTCGGCGAGCTCGTGGCGTCGCTGGCGGACGGTCTGGAGACCGTCGTCGGAGAGCGCGGGTACCGGCTGTCCGGCGGGGAGCGCCAGCGGATGACGATCGCCCGTATCCTGCTGTCCCAGCCGCGGGTCGTCGTGCTGGACGAGGCGACGGCCAGCCTGGACTCGACGTCGGAGGTCGCGGTGCAGGCGGCGCTGGCCGAGGCGCTGACCGACCGCACCGCGATCGTCATCGCCCACCGGCTGTCCACCATCCGCCAGGCCGACGAGATCCTGGTCCTCGAGTCCGGCCGCGTCGCCGAGCGGGGCACGCACACCGCGCTGATGGCCCGCGACGGCCGCTACGCGGAGCTGCACCGCACGCAGTTCGCGGACCCGGCCGTGGAGCCGGCCGCCGCCTGACGGGAGATCGTCGACGACGGAGCGAGCCCCGCTCAGTCCCCGGCGCTGCGGAAGTCGTCCGGGGACACCTCGTCGATGAACTCCTTGAACTCGCGCAGCTGCTCCTCCGGAGCGGCGGGGGGTCCGTCGTCGGAGCCGGTCGCCGCGCGCGTCTGCGCGCCCTGGCCGGACGGGTCCTCGGAGTCCGGCGGGATGACGTCCTCGACGTTCTGCCCGACCTCGTCCAGCACGTGCTCGGCGATCCCGATCGGGAGCCGGTCACGCACGGCGATCGACAGCGCGTCGCTCGGCTTGACCTCGACCCGCTCGCCGGTGTCGAACACCAGCTCGGCGGTGTAGACGCCGTCGGTGAGGTCGGTGATCTCGACCCGCTCGAGGCTGTGCCCGAGCGCCTCGACGACCGGGAGCAGCACGTCCTGGGTGAGTGAGGTGGAGTCACCGTCCCGGGGCCCGACCGCGATCACCTCGGCCTGGGCCGGTCGCAGGAAGATCGGGACACAGCGGGTGCCCTCGATCTCGCCGAGCAGGAGGACCGGCTGCCGGGAACGGGCATGCACGATCAACCGCAGGACATGCATGGACTTGGTGCTCACGCCGCCTCCGCACAACAGAGCCATTGACGCTGATCCCTCATTCTTGCCGGACCACCGGCCCGGGATCGTCTCATCGCGAGACGCCCGTCACAGGCCGAGCGTGCCTCATCCGCGGCCGATGAAGGGCATCGCGGTGGCCGTGACCGTCAGGAACTGGACGTTTGCGTCGAGCGGTAGCGAGGCCATGTAGAGGATCGCGTCCGCGACGTGCCGCGCGTCGAACGTCGGTTCCGGGCGCACCGACCCGTCGGCCTGCTTCGCGCCGGTGGCGATCCCGGCCGTCATGTCGGTGGCGGCGTTGCCGATGTCGATCTGGCCGCAGGCGATGTCGAACGGTCGCCCGTCCAGCGACAACGAACGGGTCAGGCCGGTGATCGCGTGCTTGGTGGCGGTGTACGCGGCGCTGCCCGGGCGCGGGACGTGCGCCGAGATCGAGCCGTTGTTCACGATCCGCCCGCCCTGCGGGTCCTGGGCGCGCATCGCGGCGAACGCCTCGCGGGCGCACAGGAACGAGCCGGTGAGGTTCGTGGCCACGGCCGCGTGCCAGCCGGCGACATCGATCTCGTCCACGGTGCCGGCCGGGCCGAACGTCCCGGCGTTGTTGACCAGCAGGTCGACCCGGCCCCAGCGCTCCCGGACGGCGGTGAACAGCGCGGCGACCGACGACTCGTCGGTGACGTCGGTGGTGACGGTGAGCGCCTCCGGATGCCCCTCGGCCGCCGCCTCGAGCTTCTCCGTCCGGCGGCCGGCCAGCGCGACCCGCCAGCCCGCGCCGAGCAGCGCCCGGGAGATCACCTCCCCGATCCCCGAGCCCGCCCCGGTCACCACCGCCACGCCGCCGCTCATGACCGCACTCTCGCACCGGGCCGTCGTCGGCGGCGAGCCCGATCGCGGTCTATCCGGCCGTATCGGGATCGTCCGATACCGCTCGATACGGCGCGATGATCCGGGGGACGGCCTGGACACCGGCGACCGGGCGCGGGTCGCGTCCGGCCGCCGGGGGACCGTGGTCCGGCGCGCTACGGCGTCCGGCCGGTGATCGCGACGATCCGGTCGATCAGCGGGGCGTCCTCCGGCACGACGGCGGGTGGCCCCCACAGCTGCGGCACCGGCGCGTTCGGTACGAACTCGGCGACGTGATCGAGACACGCCCGCAGTGCCTGCTCGTCGTCGAGCTCGAACGACCGGCCGGTGGCGCGGGCGAGGTCCCAGCCGTGCACGACCATCTCGGTGAGCACGATCCGGCCCCACACCGCGTTCGGCAGGTCCAGCGCCCCGACGCCGTCCCACGCGGCCGGATCGGCCCACCCGACGGCGAGCGCGTCCAGACGCGCGGGGACCGCCGACCGCCAGCCCGGTTCGAGCGGCGCCGGCGCGTCGGCGCCGCGCGCGATCTGGTCGAGGTGGGCGATCAGGTCCCGTACCGCGTAGTCGGCGCAGGGCGTCGGGTCGTCCAGCCGGTCGTCGCCGACGTCGGCGACCAGTGCCGCCGTCGTGGCGCACGCGGGCTTGAGGTCGATCACCGTGAGTCCTCCGTCCGGATGGGTCGTCGACTGTGCAGACCCGTCAGCGGCTCCGGACTCATCGATCGCGGAATCTCAACGTGTCTAGTGTCGATCCGATACGACCGCAGACGACCCGATCGACCACGCCGCATCGCGCGGTATCTCCCCGTATCGGACGCGCGCTAGAGACCCGGGAATCGCGGGGTATTCAGCCGTCTAGCGCGTGCACGAGAGAGGCGGATACGGCCCGATCGCGGCGGCGGACGGAGCCCGGCGACTCGCCGACGACCCGGCTGAACGCTCGGCTGAACGCGGCCTCCGACCGGTACCCCATCCGGCCGGCCAGGTCGGCCACCGTCACGTCGCCGCTGCTCAGCGCATCCACGGCGGCGTGCATCCGCCAGCGAGTCACGTAGCTCATCGCCGACTCGCCGACTATCTCGGTGAACCGCGCGGCGAACGCGGAACGCGACATCGCCGCCGTCGACGCGAGCGTGCCGACCGTCCACTCCCGCTCGGGCTCGCGGTGCACGTGCGCCAGCACCCGGCCGATCCGGTCGTCGGCCAGCGCGCCGAGCCATCCCGTGCGCGCCGCCGGGTCGTGGGTGAGCCAGGTCCGGATGGCCTGGATGACCAGCACGTCGGCCAGGCGGGTGATCACCGCCTCGCCGCCCGGGCGCAGGTCCTCCACCTCGGCGGCGAGCAGCCGGAGCGTGTCCTGCAGCCGCCCGGACAGGGCCGACGGCTCGACCCGGATCGTCCCGGGCAGCAGGTCGACCAGGCTCTGCGCCGCCGGGTGCTCGAACCGGACGGCTCCGCAGACCATCCGGGTCACCTCGCCTCCGCCGCCGTGGCTCAGCAGTGCGTACCGGTCGTCGAGCATGGGGTGCGGGATCGAGCGGATGTCCGGCGTCGCGACGCCGGGGGCGCTGCGCAGCCGGTGTCCCTCGCCACGGGGGACGAGCACCAGCTCGCCCGGGCGCATCGGAGCCTCGGCGCCGCCGTCGACGTCGACCTCGAGGAGGCACTCGCCGGACGTGACGACGTGGAACCACAGGCAGCCCGGCGTCGGCGGCAGCGACATGCCCCACGGCCCGGACAGCTCGGAACGGCAGTAGAACGTCCCGCTCATCCGCAGCACGTGCAGGGCCTCGCCGACCGGGTCGACGGCGGCGAAGGGCGGCGTGGTGTCCATGCGGTCGAGAGTCCTCTCGAACCGGCGCTCCGTCCATCGGATCGGACGATCGAGCAAGGATGCCGGACTCACGGGGATTCTCCGTCCGCTCCGATCGCCCGATGCTGGATCCACCAACGAGCAGGGGAGTGGACATGATCACCGTTCTGGGAGCCACCGGGAACACCGGAAGCCGGGTCGTCGAGGTGCTGAGCGCAGCGGGGGAGCAGGTGCGAGCGGTCGGGCGCGACGCCGGGCGGCTGGCCGGCGCGGTCGCCCGTGGCGCCGAGCCGCAGGTCGGCGACGCGACCGACCCCGCGTTCCTGCGCACCGCGTTCGGCGGCGCCGACGCCGCCTACGTGCTGATGCCGATGGACATCACGGCTGCGGACTACGCGAGCCAGCAGGCCGCCGTCGGCACCGCGATCGCGGACGCGCTGGCCGCGACCGGCGTTCCGCGGGTCGTCGCGCTGAGCTCGCTGGGCGCGGAGGTGCCCGGCGGCCCGGACTTGGCCGCGACCGGCTACCTGGGCACGCTGCACGACCAGGAGCAGCGACTCGGCAGGCTGGACGCCGCCGTCACGCTGCTGCGGCCGGGGATGTTCCTCGAGTCGTTCCTGTTCGGCGTGGACGCCATCCGCGCGTCGGGCGTGCACGCGGACTCGATCGACCCGCAGGTGACGCTGCCGATGGTGGCCACCCGCGACGTCGGCGACATCGCGGCGGACGAGCTGCGCCGGCCGGGGCGGCCGGGAGTGGCCGTGCGGGAGGTGCTGGGCGCGGCGGACCGGACCGTCCCGGACGTCGTCGCCGCGCTCGGGCCCGTGCTGGGCCTGCCGGACCTGCCCTACGTCCGGGTCCCGGACGACGAGATGGAGGCCGCGCTGCGGGAGTTCGGCATGCCCGCCGACGGCGCCCGGCTGCACGTCGCGATGAACCGCGCGTTCAACGAGGGCCGGGTTGCCTCGCTCGCCGGACGCGGCCCGGCGAACACCACGCCGACGACGGTCGAGGACTGGGCCGCGACGCTGCCGGCGGCCGCGCGATGACCGGCCTGTGGATCACCCGGGGCGTCCTGTGGGTCGCGACGATCGGCTCCGGCCTGCTCGGCGGCGTCTACCTCGCGTTCTCGGTGGCGGTGATGCCGGCACTGGCGCGGCGCCCGCCGGGAGAGTCGGCGGCGCTGATGCAGGAGGTGAACCGGGTGATCCTCAACCCGGTGTTCGGGCTCCTGTTCGCCGGCACGGCGCTGGCCTGCGTGCTGACGGCCGGGTCCCCGCTCGTCATCGCGGGCGACGGCAGCGGATGGCGGGTCGCCGGCGGCCTGGTCGGGCTGCTCGGGTTCGTCTCGACGTTCGCCGTGAACATCCCGCTGAACAACCGGCTGGACCGGGACGGGGTGCCGGTGTGGACGCAGTTCCTGGCGCAGTGGGTGCCGGCCAACCACGTGCGGGCGCTGACCTCGCTCGTCGCCGCGGTGCTGCTGACGCTCGCGCTGCGGGCGACCTGAGTGCCCGAGGTCTCCCGGGTGGGGGATGGATTCCGGCCGGGAGAGCGGGGACGCTGGACGTCTGCCCGCTCCCCCGGGCCCGGCCAGTCCACCCCGGGGGAGCATGGATCCGCAGAAGTACCGCCGGGCGCTCCGCGCCGACCGCGAGGCCGTCCTGGCCGCCGCGGCCTGGTTGCGCCACGCCGCCGTCCAGCGCAACTACGCCGGACTGGACCGCCCCGAGCACGCGTTCGCGCTGGCGTCGGCGCTGGAGATGTTCGCCATCCGGATCGCCGACCAGGACCCGGAGTTCCGCACGCACCTCGTGCGGGTGTGCCGTGAGCTGGTCGGCGACCGGATGGACCGCCCGTCCGTGCGCCGGACGCGGCGCCGGAGCTAGCGGCGACTGTGGCACGCGTCACGCGGCGTCACGGCGGGATCCCCCACCTCCGTCCACCGGTCATCACGGACGCGAGAAGGGATGGGGCCATGAAGAGGATCGCGATTCTCGGTGCCGGATACGCGGGGATGACCGCGGCGGTGAGCCTGGCCGGGCGCACCCGTGGGCAGGCGGGCGTGCGGATCACCCTGGTCAACGCCACGGCACGGTTCACCGAACGGTTGCGGCTGCACCAGACGGCGTCCGGCGAGCGAGTCGCCGACCTGCAGATCCCGGAGCTGTTGGAGGGCTCCGGCATCGAGTTCGTGCGGGGCCGGGTCACCGACGTCGACGCCGACCTGCGCACCGTCCGCATCGACGGCGGGCAGGCGCTGGAGTACGACACGCTGGTGTACGCGCTGGGCGCCGCGACCGACACGTCCGCCGTTCCCGGTGCCGACGAGCACGCCTACACGTTCGACAGCGCCGACGAGGCCGGCCGGCTGGCCCGGCGGCTGGGCGAGCTGCGCGACGGCACCGTCGTCGTCTGCGGAAGCGGACTGACCGGCGTCGAGGCCGCCGCCGAGATCGCCGAACAGTACCCGCGGCTGGAGGTCCTCCTGGTCGGGCGCCAGGAGCCCGGGACCGCGCTCGGGACGAAGGCCCGGGCGTACCTGCAGGCCTCCCTGGAACGGCTCGGCGTCCGTGTGCGTGTCGCCGAGATCGCCAAGGTGACACCGGGTTCGGTCGAGCTCTCCGACGGCGACGGGATTCCCGCCGACGCGGTGCTGTGGACCAGTGGGGTGCGGGTGTCGCCGCTGGCGGCCCGGGCAGGTCTGGAGACCGACGAGCGTGGCCGCATCGTCACCGACGCGGCGCTGCGGTCGGTGACCCACCCGAACGTCTACGCCGTCGGTGACGCGGCGGCGATCCGGCAGGGCTACGGGACCATGCACGGAACCTGCCAGAGCGGCATGCCGACCGGGGTCCACGCCGCGGCCTCGATCGCCCGGGAGCTGCGGGGCCGCGAGCCCGGCCCGTTCCGCTTCGGCTACCTGCACGTCCCGCTGAGCCTGGGCCGCGGCGACGCGGTCATCCAGTTCACCCGGCCCGACGACAGTCCCCGCCCGCTGTACCTGACCGGTCGCCGAGCCGTCTGGTACAAGGAGACGGTGAGTTCGGCACCGTGGCCGTCGTTCCGCCGGATGCTCGCGTTCCCGGCGGTGGGGACGTTCGCCTGGCGCCGCGGCGGCCGGTACACGCGGTGACCGATCCCGACCCGGGTGCGGCCGGGGTGTTCGCCGACCACCGCAACCTGCTGTTCTCGGTCGCCTACCGCATCCTGGGCACCGCGGCCGACGCCGAGGACGCCGTGCAGGACGCCTGGCTGAAGTGGTCGGCGGCCGACCGCTCCGGGGTCGCCGATCCGAAGGCCTACCTGGCCCGGATCGTGTCGAACGTGGCGTTGGACCGCCTGCGTTCGGTCCGGAGCCGGCGGGAGACCTACGTCGGACCGTGGCTTCCCGAGCCGATCCTCACCAGCACCGACACCGCCGAGGACGTCGCCGCCGGGGAGTCGGTGTCGATGGCGCTGCTCGTGGTGCTGGAGACGCTGAGCCCGCTCGAGCGGGCGGTGTTCGTCCTGCGGGAGGTCTTCGGCTTCAGCCACGCCGAGATCGCCGACGCCGTGGACCGCTCCGAGGACACCGTGCGCCAGGCCGCACACCGCGCCCGCGGACACGTGCAGGCCCGGCGGCCGCGCTTCCATCCCGACCACGCCCGGCAGCGGGAGGTCACCGAGCGCTTCCTCGCCGCCGCGGCCGGTGGCGACGTCAACACGCTCATGCAGCTGCTCGCACCCGACGTCGCGCTGTGGACCGACGGCGGGGGCAAGGTGCGGCAGGCCATGCGCCCGGTCATCGGAGCGCAGCGGGTCGCGGCCTGGTTCGCCGGCGTCGCCGCACGCCCGTACCAGGGCGTCGAGCCCGCCGACATGGTCGTCGAGGTGATCGAGCTCAACGGAGGCCCCGGCATCGTGTTCTCCGGCGCCGGCCGCGTCATCGCCACGCTGACCCTCGACCTCGACGACGACGGGCTGATCGTCGCCGTGCACAACGTCGCGAACCCCGACAAGCTCCGGGCCGTGGCCGGCCGGACCGTCCACACGATCACCCCCGGCACCTGAGACCGGGGTTGTCCACACCTGTGGATGAGCATGGGGACAGATCGAACGCGTGTTCGCCTGGCCTGGCCGAGGCTCAGAGCTCGGCGGGACCCTCGATCGGGTGCATCCCCAGCTGTGCGGCGATCGCGGCCATCGCGTCCTGGACCGCGATCGTGTCCGACAACGGCATCACCGCGCTCTCCGGTTCCCCGGCCGCGATCCGCTGCGTGACCTCGATCAGCTCGTGCGCGTACCCGGCGCCGACGGCCGGCGCGACGAACTCCTCCGGGTCGGAGCCGTTGCGGTGCAGGATGATCCGGTCCGGGTGGTGGAAGCGGGGCGGCACCTCGATCCAGCCCTCGGTGCCGACCACCCGGGCGCCGCCGGGCATCGCGCACCGCAGCGAGACCTGCAGCGCGGCGCTGCGCCCGTCGTCGAAGCCGAACACGATCGACTCCTCGACGTCGACGCCGGTCGGGGCCAGCGCCCCGGCGGCCGCCACCGACGCCGGGGCGCCGAGCACCATCTGCGCGAACGACACGACGTAGACGCCGAGGTCGAACAGTGCCCCGCCGCCGAGCTCGGCGGACCAGAAGCGGTCGTCGGCGTCGTTGCGGTTACGCACGCCGAGGTCGGCCTGCACGCAGCGGACCTCGCCGATCGCGCCGTCGTCGATCAGCTCCCGCATGCGCACGACGGCCGGGAAGAACCGGGTCCACATCGCCTCCATCGCGAACACCCCGGTCGCCCGCGCGGCGGCCGCGACCTCCCGGGTCGCCGCGGAGCTCACCGTGAACGCCTTCTCGACCAGGACGGCCGTGCCGGCGTTGAGCGCGGCCAGGGCGATCGCGCGGTGCTGCGGGTGCGGGGTCGCGACGTAGACGACGTCGACGCCCGGGTCGTCGATGATCGCGCGGTAGCCCTCGTGCACGGTCGGGATCGAGTGCCGCGACGCGAAGTCCGCCGCCCGCTGTCGCGAGCGCGACGCGACCGCGACCAGCTCCGCGTCCGGGACGTGCACGAAGTCGCGCACCAGCTTGTCGGCGATCCGTCCTGGTCCGATCACACCCCACCGCACGGTCATGGGCGCGATCCTGCCGGACGCGGTAACGGCGGAAAAATCATCGGCGACGAGAGATGAGTTCCCCGCACCTCCCCGGTCCATCCGTTCGACCGCAACAGATGCGGCCCCCGCCCCGCCCGAAGGAGCCCGCCATGCCGAACATGATCTTCCCGAACCTGCCGGTCAGCGACGTGCAGCGCGCCCGCGAGTTCTACAGCGCGCTCGGCTTCACCCCCAACGAGCAGTTCTCCGACGAGAACACCGTGTCGATGGTGGTCAGCGACGCCATCGTGATCATGCTGATGACCAAGGCCCGGTTCGCGGACTTCACCAAGAAGGAGATCGCGGACGCCCACACGACCACCGAGGTGATCACCGCGCTCGGCGTGGAGAGCCGCGACGAGGTCGACCGGCTCGCCGACGCGGCCCTCGGCGCCGGTGGCACGGTCGGCGGGGACACCCAGGACCACGGCTTCATGTACGGCCGCAGCATCGACGACCCGGACGGTCACCGCTGGGAGTTCGTCTGGATGGACCCGTCGGCCGTCCAGGGCTGAGCCATCCGGCGTCGCGGGGTGCGCCCGGCCGGTCGCAGAACCGGCCGGGCTCCTGCGACCGGGTAACCCATGGCAGGTAGTTGAGTACCGCTTTACTCATGTCCCGGCGGCGCGCGGCTCGGATCCTCATCTCCAACAGCAGGAACCCACCGAGCCGAGCCGAGGCCCCCCGATGACCGACATGCCGACCACCGAGCCCGCCACCTTCCTCCCCGGGGGATGCTTTCCTCCGCAGAAGCCGTTCAACTTCGACCCGCACACCGGCCTCCCGATCGAGTACGACGAGCACGGAGCTCCGTACTCGCCGATCGTGTTCATCACGGCCCCGGAGCTGCCGGAGGGCGTGTCGAGCTACGACCCGTACACCGGCAAGCCGCTCGACGAGCACGGTCACCCGGTGCACGGCGAGCACAACCCGTTCGGGCAGCACACGTTCACGACCGACCTCGAGCACCGCGGCGGCGTGGACCCGGCCGGGCACGTGATCGCCCAGCGCCCGCTCTACGACGAGCACACCGGGCTGCCGATCCACTACGACGAGCACGGCACCCCGATGGTCAACCTGATCGACGTCGTCCTGCCGCCCGGGGTCAGCGGCTTCGACCCGCACACCGGTGAGCCGGTCGACGAGAACGGCGACGTCGTCCCCGGCGTCACGAACCCGTTCCGCCTCCCGGAGTACGACACCGAGACCGGTCTGCCGATCTCGTACGACGAGAACGGCAACCCGCTCGTCCCCAACGTCCACGTGACCAACCCTCCCGGCGTGGACAGCTACGACCCGATCACCGGCCAGCCGCTCGACGAGTACGGCGAGCCGGTCGAGGATGCGGTGAACCCGAACCTGCGCCCGGAGGACCGTCCCGAGCCGGAGCACGAGACCCTGCCGAACTTCGACCCGCACACCGGCTACCCGGTGGAGTACGACGAGCACGGCAACCCGTACTCCCCCATCGTGGACATCGATCCCGGCTACACGCAGCTCCCGGAGGGCGTCGCCGGCTACGACCCCGACACCGGCGTCCCGGTGGACGAGCACGGCAACCCGGTCGAGGGCGCCGACAACCCGCACGGGGACTACACGTTCACGACCCGCCTCGAGGACCGCGACGGCGTCGACCCGGCCGGGCACGTGATCGAGCAGCGCCCGATGTACGACGAGGAGTCCGGCCTGCCGATCTACTACGACAGCCACGGCACGCCCTCCGTCTTCCGCGTCGACACCGAGAAGCCGCACGGCGTGGAGAGCTACGACGAGAAGACCGGCGAGCCGCTCGACCACGAGGGCAACCCCGTCGAGGGCGCCGAGAACCCGTACCAGCGCCCGAACTACGACGCGTCGAGCGGGCGTCCGGTCCAGTACGACTCGAACGGCTACCAGGTCCCACAGCCGCCGGTGTACCTGCCGCCGCAGGAGGGCGTCTCGAGCTACGACCCGAAGACCGGCGACCCGCTCGACGAGAACGGCGAGGTCGTCGAGGGCACGACGAACCCGTGGATCCTCGACGACGAGGACGTGATCTTCCAGCCGAACGTCACCTCGGACGAGGACACGATCCCGTTCGTGGCCGAGGTCGACGGGCCGGGTGACGGCGAGCAGCTCGACCCGGTCCCGTTCCTTTCGGAGGACACCAACGAGCTGGAGGACACCGACCCGACCACGCCGGACGGCCTGGGCGAGCCCGGTGACGTGTTCGGCCAGGCGGAGAAGCCGGTCGAGACGACCGACCCGACCGACCCGACGACCGGGGAGACGAAGGAGGCGACCGGCGAGCCCGGCACGACCGGGAAGACCACGGTCCCGGAGCAGCGCTCCGACGAGGACCCGTTCGCGCACACCGAGCCGGCGTCGGGGACCGCCGGGTCGTCCACGGACGCGAGCACGGACGACGACGACACGTCCCTCCCGGACGAGCCCGCGTCGACCGAGGCGGCCACGTCCGAGCCGGCCGAGACCGACACGTCGCACGAGGCGGCCGCGCTGGACACCCCGGACACCGGGGCCGACGTGCCCGACGACGCGGACGCCGTTACCGCCGGCTGACGCACCCGCTCCACGGCCCGCTCCCGGAAGATCCCGGGGGCGGGCCGTTCGCGTGCGCTGTCCCACCCGATCGCGATAGCTTCGGGCCGTGTTCGCGCGTGGGTATCGCACGGTCCTCGCCGTGGTCTGGCTCGCCGTTCTCGCCGCGTGCACCGCACCGTCCGCACCGCCCGCACCGGAGGCGCCGGCCGGTCCCGGCCCGGTGGGCCCGTCGTCGTTCACGCTCGTCGCGACCGGTGACGTGCTGATCCACCAGGGCGGGTCGCTGGAGGCCACCGCGTCGGCCGCGGGCCGGGCCCGCGGCGCCCGGTTCGACTTCTCCCCGGTGTTCGCCGACGTCGCCCCGACGATCCGCGGCGCCGACCTCGCCATGTGCCACCTGGAGGCTCCGGTCGCCCCGCCGGGCGGACCGTTCTCCGGGTACCCGTCGTTCTCGGCCCAGCCGCAGATCCTCGACGCGCTGGCCGGGGCCGGCTACGACATGTGCTCGACGGCGTCGAACCACTCCCTCGACGGCGGCCCGGCCGGCGTGGTCCGCACGCTGGACGCGCTCGACACCCGCCGCCTCCGCCACGCCGGCACCGCCCGCAGCGCTGCCGAGGCCGCGACGCCGACCGTGCTCGACGTGGGCGGCGTCCGCATCGGACACGTCTCCACGACGTTCGACCTCAACGGGTATCGCCTGCCCGCGGGCCGGCCGTGGCTGGTGGACACGTTCGACCCGTCCGCCCGCGGCGGCCCGGACGTGCGCGGGGTGCTGGCCGACGCCGCGGCCGCCCGGAAGGCCGGGGCCGACGTCGTCGTGGCGTCGGTGCACTGCTGCACGGAGTACGTCGACGAGCCCACTGCCGTCCAGCGGGCCGTCGTGGCCCGGCTGCTCGACTCACCGGACGTCGACCTCGTGCTCGGGCACCACGCGCACGTGGTGCAGCCGTTCGAGCGGCGCGGGTCGAAGTGGGCCGCCTACGGGCTCGGCAACCACGTCGCCGAGCAGGACACCGCGGACCGCACACGGGACTCCGTGATCGCCCGGTTCACGTTCGCCCGCGCGCCGGGCGGCCGGTTCGCGGTGAGCAGGGCCGAGGCGGTCCCGACGACGATCCGCCCGGGCGGGACCGGGTTCGCCCTGGTCCGGAGCCGACCCGGCGACCCGTCGTACCGGCACGTGACCGACGTGATCCGCCGCGGCACCGCCCCGGTGATCTCCCCCGGCTGACCCGGGTCAGACGCTGCGGGTCGGCCGGCGCAGCCGCACCAGGCCGTCGATCGCCAGCGCGTACCCGGTCACGCCGAAGCCGACGACGATGCCGGCGGCGACCGGGGAGACGTAGGAGTGGTGCCGGAACGTCTCCCGGCCGTGCACGTTCGAGACGTGCACCTCGATCGTGGGCAGCTCGGCCCCCTCGATCGCGTCGTGCAGCGCGACCGACGTGTGGGTGTACGCGGCGGCGTTGAGCACGGCGCCGAGCGCCGTGCCGCTCTTCACGGCGGCGCCCGCCTCCTGGACCCAGTCCACGAGCGTCCCCTCGTGGTTGGTCTGCCGGAAGTCCAGGTCCAGCCCGTGGCGGGCGCACTCGTCCCGGCAGAGCACCTCGACGTCGGCGAGCACGGTTGTCCCGTAGACGTCCGGCCGCCGGACGCCGAGCAGGTTCAGGTTCGGGCCGTTGAACACGAACACGGTCGTCACGGGACCAGATCCTGCCTCAGGTGGCCCAGCCCGGGCGGACCAGCCCGCTCTCGTAGGCGAGAACGACCAACTGTGCCCGGTCACGCGCGCCCAGCTTCGTCATCGCGCGGCTGACGTGCGTCTTCGCGGTCGTCGGGCTCATGTACAGCGTGCCGGCGATCTCCTCGTTGGTCAGCCCGGCCGCGACCTGCACGACGACCTCGCGTTCGCGCTCGGTGAGCCCCTCCAGCGCCCGCGCCGTCCCCGGCCCGGGACGGGATCGGGCGGCGAACTCGGCGATCAGGGTCCGCGTGACGGCCGGGGCGAGCAGCGCCTCCCCGCCGTGCACGACGCGGATCGCCTTGATCAGGTCCTCCGGCTCGGAGTCCTTCACGAGGAACCCGCTGGCGCCGTGGCGGATCGCGTCGAACACGTACGAGTCCTCGGTGAACGTGGTCAGGACGATCACCCGCACGCTCTCGCACGCCGGGTCGGCCGTGATCTCCCGGGTCGCGGCGAGACCGTCGATGCCCGGCATCCGGATGTCCATCAGCACGACGTCCGGGACCAGCTCACGCACGCGCTCCAGCGCCTCGGCGCCGTCCGCCGCCTCGGCCACGACGTCCAGATCCGACTGCGACCCGAGCAGCGCGCGGAAGCCGGAGCGGACCAGTGCCTGGTCGTCGGCCAGCAGGACCCGGATCATCGGCGGACCGTACCTCCGTCCGTGCCGTCCACCAGGTCGGCGGACTCGGCGGACTCGACGGCCGGCAGCGGCAGCCGTGCCCGCACGCGGAACCCGCGCTCCGGCCCGGGCCCGGTCTCCAGCGTCCCGCCGAGCGCGTGCGCGCGCTCGGTCATCCCCAGCAGCCCGTTGCCGCCGGAACGCTCGGACGCCGGGGGACCGGCGCCGTCGTCGTCGATCCGCAGTTCGAGCTCCCGGTCCCGGTAGCCGAGCAGCACGGTGGCGCTCTGCGCGGCGGCGTGCCGGCGGGTGTTCGTCAGCGACTCCTGCACGATCCGGTACGCGGCCAGGTCGACGCCGGTGGGCAGCGGCCGCCGCTCGCCCGCGGTGCGCAGCGTCACCGGCAGGCCGGCCGCGCGGACCTCGTCGAGCAGCGCATCCAGCCGGTCCAGACCGGGGGTCGGCTGGTGCGGCGCCTCGGCGTCGACCCCGCGCAGCACGCCGAGCGTGGAGCGCATCTCGCGCAGCAGCTCCCGGCTGGAGCGCTTGATCTCGGCCAGCGCGGTGCGCGCCTGCTCCGGGTCGTCGTCGAGCAGGAACAGGGCGACGCCGGCCTGCACGTTGATCAGCGAGACGTGGTGGCCGAGCACGTCGTGCAGCTCCTGCGCGATCCGCAGCCGCTCCTCGCCCGCCCGTCGCCGCTGCTCCTCGGCCAGTGCGACCCGGGCCTGCTCGCGCCGCTCCCGCCGGAAGCGCCACAGCACGCCCGCCGCGACCACCACCGTCAGCCATGCCAGCACGATCAGCACACCGGGCCAGGAGAGCGTCCGGCCGGCCAGCAGGGTCCACCCGACGAGCGTGGCGAACGCCGTCGCGGCGACCGTCACCCCGACGTGGTGGTAGCCCGCCACCACGCACGAGAACAGCGCGATCACCGCGGCCGCCGGCATCGGGCTGCCCGGATAACCGAGTCCGATGTAGACGACGACGGCCGCGGCCGCGACGGCGAGCACCTCCCGGGGCCGGGCCCGGCGCACGACGAGCGCCGCCGGCCCGATCACCAACAGCACGACGGCCAGCACGTCCAGCGGGCGCGCGGCCGGCTGGCGCAGCGCCGCGAACGCCGTGCTGCCGAGCGTCAGGAACGCGACCACGGCCGGCAGGACGAGGGTCGGCAGCACCCCGCCCCACCAGCTCGGACGGGTCGCGGTGGGCATCCGGTCACGGTAGGGCAGGACGCCCGCGGCCCGCCTCCTCCCGGCGGAGGTCCACGGCCTACCCCCACGGGCGTACCGATCACTCCGGGCATCGCCCGTGGGCGGCAGCGGGATCGTCGTCGCCGGGTGGACGCGCGAGGGGGCCGGGCCGCGGAGTCTTGGTGTCGAGCTCGACACCATCCGACGAGAGGGCGACGACCATGAGTACCGACATGACGGGCATCCCGACACCCGGCGAGCACCGCAGCGTGGCGCCCGGCGGCTCCGCCGTCCTGGCCTCCGACGCGGAGCGGGAGCGGGTGACCCTGCGGCTGCGCGACGCGGCGACCGAGGGACGGCTGACGCTGGCCGAGTCCGACGAGCGCCAGGCGATGGCCTACGCGGCCCGGACCCGCGACGAGCTGACCCCGCTGGTCGCGGACCTCCCCGGCACCCGCGCTCCGTCCCGCCCGCGGCGCGGCCCGATGACCCCCCGGGCACGGCGGATCTTCACCGTGCACGCGGCGGTGACCGCCGTCGTCGTCGTGCTGCTGGTGACGGCGTGGGCGTTCAGCGCGGCGCCGTTCTTCTTCCCGATCTTCCCGTCGTTCTGGCTGGCGCTGGCGCTGTTCGTGCACAGCCGCCGCGCCGAGCGCGAGCCGGCGCCCGACGAGCTGATCCCGGAGAACCTGCGATGACAGCGGCGGTCCGGGCCCGGGCGACGCCGGCCCGGGCCGCCCGGTTCACGTGGGCCCGTCCGGCACGCGCGGCGCTGCGCACGGCGCACGTCGTGCTGGGGATCGGCTGGACAGGATTGGCGCTGGTGATGCTGGCCCTGCCGGTCGCGCTGCTGATCGGCGGCTCCGGGGCGCACAGCGTGTTCGTGCTGGACGTGATGAGCGTGGTCGGCAACGGGCTCATCCCGTTCTTCGCGGTCGGGACCGTGCTGAGCGGCGTGGTGGCCGGGCTCGGAACTCCGTGGGGTGTGTTCCGGTACCGGTGGGTCGTCGCGAAGACGGTGCTGGCACTGGCCGTGATCGTCAGCTCGGTGGCGGTGAGCACCCGGCTACTGGACGCGGCGCAGGCCGTGGCCGGGCAGGACGCGTCGCTGCTGTGGTGGCTGGCCGGGGTGTCGGTCACCCACCAGGTCGCGCTGCTGGCCTCGACCGTGCTGTCGGTGGAGAAGCCGGGCGGGCGGATGCGCCGCCGGGCATGACCGGCTCACCGGTCGGCCAGGCGGTCCTCCAGGAACCGGCGCTCGGCCGGGTCCTCGACGGTCACCAGGGCCCGGCGGTAGGCCTCGGCGGCCTCCGCGGACCGTCCGAGCCGGTCGAGCAGATCGGCCCGGGCGGCGTGCAGCAGGTGGTAGCGCTCCAGGCCCTCGATCGCGTCGACGAGCGCCAGCCCGGCGGCCGGGCCGCGTGCCATCGCCACCGCGACCGCCCGGTTCAGTGCCACGACCGGGCCTGGGGCGCGCCGCTGCAGCTCGCCGTAGAGGGCGACGATCTGTTCCCAGTCGGTGTCCTCGGCCCGGTCCGCCGCCGCGTGCACGGCCGCGATCGCGGCCTGGACCTGGTACGGGCCGGGACGGCCGCGGCGCAGCGCGCGTTCGACCAGGCCGGTGCCCTCGGCGATCAGGTCGCGGTCCCAGCGGGAGCGATCCTGGTCGGCGAGCAGGACCAGCCCGCCGCCCGCGTCGACACGGGTATGCGCCCGGGAGTGCTGCAACGCGATCAGCGCGCAGAGGCCGAGTACCTCCGGCTCGTCGGGCATGAGGACGGCGAGCAGCCGGGACAGCCGCAGCGCCTCGGCGCCCAGGTCCGCAGCGTGTGCCGCGTATCCCTCGGTGAAGATCAGGTAGAGGACGGTCAGGACGCCGTCGAGGCGGTCCGGCAGCATCGCGTCGGTCGGCACGGCGATCCGGATCCCGGCGTCGCGGATCTTGCGCTTGGCCCGCACGAGCCGCTGCGCGGTCGTCGCCTCGGTGGTCAGGAACCCGCGGGCGATCTGGGCCGCGGTGAGCCCGCCGACCAGCTGCAGGGTGAGGGCGACCCGGGCCGGCATCGCGAGCGCCGGATGGCAGCAGGTGAACAGCAGGCTGAGCCGGTCGTCGCCCAGCCGTTCCAGCGACCCGTCCCAGGCGGACACCCCCGGAACCTCCCCGGTGTCGGTGGCGGCGAGCGTGCGGTACTTCTCGCGGCCCACGGCCTCGCGGCGCAACCGGTCCAGCGCGCACCGGCGCCCCACTGTGAGCAGCCAGGCGGCCGGGTCGTCCGGGACGACGCCCGCGGCCCAGCTCGTCGCGGCGCGGGCGGCCGCCTCCTGCAGCGCGTCCTCGGCCAGCTCGACGTCGCCGAGCACCCGGACCAGGCCGGCCAGGACGCGGGTGCGCTCGTGGGCGTAGACGTCCGCGAGCGCGGCACCCGGCGGAGATCACTCGGCGAGCAGGCGGTGCAGCTCGTCGGCCGGACGTCCGGTCAGGCCGGGCACCCGCCGCACCGGCCGGACCTCGACCGAGCCCTCCGCGGCCAGCGGGCAGCGCGCGGCCAGCTCCAGGGCCTCGTCGAGGTCACGGCAGTCCAGCAGGTAGTACCCGGCGAGCTGCTCGCGCGTCTCGGCGAACGGGCCGTCGGTCATCAGGACCTCGCCGTCGCGGACTCTGATCGTGGTCGCGGTCCCGGTGTCCTGCAGCGGGTCCGACCCGCGGTAGACGCCGCGGGCGCGGCACTCGTCGGTGAACGCGTTCACGGCCGCGAGCTTGGCCCGGAACGCGGCGCTGTCCGGCTCCTTCCGCTCGCACCCGTAGATCAGCAGCATGTAGTCCATCGGGGTTCCCCTCTCGCTCAGGACAGCAGTTCCGACCACGGCCGGACGGTCCAGTCGGCCACCAGACCGCCGAGCACGAACGGGTCGCCGCCGACGAACTCCTCGGCCGCCTCGCGGCTGGTGAACACGGCCATCGCGGTGCCGTCGAACGGCTCCAGCAACGGACCGGCCATCACGACCAGCCCGCGCCCGCGGAACTCCTGCAGGCGGGCGGCATGCCCCGGCCCGTGCTCGGCCACGAGCGGGAGGAAGTCGTCCACCGCGCGGTAGGTCAGCACGTACTTCGTGGCCGGCGGGCTCTGGGTGGTGTCCACGGCGTACTCCTCGTTCTGCTCGGTCCGATCGTGACGGACGGTCCGTCACGACACCCCGAGGACGAACGGCGCGGCCCCGACTCGACAGTCCGGCCCGAGGAGATTGACAGGGAACCATTTGGTTGCATAATTGTCCGCGTGACCGACGTGGACGCCGTGTTCCGGGCGCTGGCCGACCCGACGCGGCGGGAGGTCCTCGACCGGTTGCACGAGCGGGGCGGGCAGACGCTCGGCGAGCTGTGCACGGGGCTGGAGATGAGCCGGCAGGCCGTCTCCAAGCACCTGGCGCAGCTGGAGTCCGCCGGGCTGGTCTCGACGCTCCGCCGTGGCCGGGAGAAGCTCCACCACCTCGATCCGGTCCCCATCCAGGAGATCCACGACCGGTGGATCGGCAAGTACGAGCGAGCGCGGGTGCAGGCGATCACCAGCCTGCGCGCAGCGCTGGAGGAACCCGATGACCGAGATCAGTGATCAGACGTACGTCTACACGACCTACATCCGCACGACACCGCAGCGCGTGTTCGACGCGCTGACCACGCCGGAGTTCACGATGCAGTACTGGGGCGGGGCGGAGCTCCGCTCGGACTGGCAGGTCGGCAGCCCGCTCGAGGCCTACCACCCGGACCGTGAGGACTTCATCGGCGAGATCCTCGCCGTCGAGCCCCCGAACCGGCTGTCCTACACGTTCACCGGGAAGGCCGAGCAGGAGGCGGGCCGTCCGGCGACCGTCGTCGAGTTCGAGATCGCCCCGTTCGGCGACGAGGTCGTCAAGCTGACCGTGCAGCACACCGGGTTCACCGCGGACGAGCAGGGCGAGCAGGACCTGCGCGACGTCGGCGGGGGCTGGCCGGCGATCCTGTCCGCCCTGAAGACCCTGCTGGAGTCCGGCGAGCCGCTGCCCAGCCCGGGCCACCTGGCGCCGCGCAGGCCCGCGGCGTCGGTCTGAGCTCAGCGACGACGGAGCAGGCGCGACCACCACGAGCGGCGGGCATGCGCGGGCTCCGGCTCCGGCCGGGGCGCCGCGGCCCTGACCTCGCGGGCCTGGCGGTCCGCCCGCCACCGGGCGACGACCTCGTCCGGGTCCAGCTTGCGGACGGGGATCCGCGGACCGGACGGGAGGCGCATGTGCTCGACGATCTGGCGGTTCAGCTCGGCGACCCGGTCGCGCACCCACCGCTCGTCGCCGAGCGGGCGCAGGGTCTCGGGGAGCTTGTCGATCTGCTTGCGCAGCTGCAACGACGTCGGCAGCAGCGCGTCGGTGTCCAGGCCCTCACGGCGCAGGTAGCCCCGTACCCACCAGTCCTCGTCGATCGGCTTGCGGGACCCGGCTCCGGGGAGCGGTTTGCCCTTGCCCGGAAGGTTGTCGAAGTCGCCGCGCTCGGTGGCCTCCCGGATCTGCTTCTCGACCGGGGACTCGAACCGAGGATCGGGTCGGTACATCGGCTCTCCCTCCCGGTTCCAGGCTAGCCGTTTCTGTCGGTGGTCCACGACACACTGCGCGCATGGACCACGGAACACTGCACGCTCCCGACGACCTGACCCGCAGCTACCCGGGCCGCCAGGTCGGGCACGAGGCGGCCCGGCGCCGGGCCCTCCACGGCCCGGGGGCGGACCGGAACTGGCGCGTCGGGGCGGACGGCGAGCAGCGTGCGGCGGCGCTGCTGGAGTCGCTGACCGGGCGCCGCCGGAGGGACCGGTTGCTGCACCGGCCGCCGTCCTGGCGGGTGTTGCACTCGGTCCCGCTGGACGGCGGGGCGGACATCGACCACCTGCTCGTCGGGCCGCCGGGGGTGTGCACGATCAACACCCGCCACCACCGGGGCGGCCGGGTGCTGCTGGACGACGACGCGCTCGTCGTCGACGGGTTCCGCACCACCGCCGTCCCCGACGCCCGGCGGGAGGCCGCGCGGGCCCGGTCGCTGCTCGTGCCACGGCTGCCGCCGTCGCTGCGCCACGTGCCGGTCCGGCCGGTGATCGCTCTCGTCGGCGCGGCGATGCACGTCCGGCGGTGGCCGGACGACGTGATCGTGGCGACCGAGGGCGCGCTGGTCGCGGCGTTGCGCGGGCTCACGCCGGTGCTCGACGCCCGGTCGGTCGACGAGGTGTACGCGCTCGCCCGGCGGACGGGGACGTGGACGGGCTGATCGGCGCCCGGTTACGTCGCGAGGTCGAGCAGGATCGCCGCCAGCTCGTCCGGGCGGTTCTGCGGAACCATGTGCGTCGTCTCGATCTCGTGGTAGCGCCAGGCGTCCGATGACCGGGCGTGCGCGGCGGCGGTCTCGAACGCGCCGCCGGTGACGTCCGGTCCACCGGTCGCCCGGATGTAGGTGCGCCCGAGCCCGCGGTCGTCGACCGGTACGGCACAGCGCACCGGCTCGGTGAACGTCGCGATCGGCTGGGGACTGCGCCGCGGTGCCGACCACGCGCCCTCGGCCGGGTCCTCGTACTCGCGCTGCGGCGCCGGGATCAGCCACGGGGCGCCGAGGCCGCCGTCCCCGGCGGCTGCGCGGATCGCCGCGTCCATCGCCGGTGCGAGGTCGGCGGCGCTCTGCCCGTCGGCGGGGACGAACGCGTCGAGGTAGACCAGCTCGCGCACCCGGGCACCGATCTCGTCGAGCGCCCCGGTGACGACCATGCCGCCGTAGGAGAAGCCGAGCAGCACGATGTCGTCGAGATCCTCGTAGAGGACCACGTTGACCAGGTCGCGCACGTGCAGCCCGAGCCCGACGTGCGGTCCGGTCAGGTGCGAGCGTTCGCCGATCCCGGTCAGCGCGGGGGTGACCACCTCGTGGTCGCGGGCGCGCAGCAGTGGACGGAGGAGGTGGAACCCGTGCGCGCCGCCCCAGGCGCCGTGCACGAGCACGAACGTGGTCATGGAGGTGATCGTGCCGCAGAGCACCACCCTGCCGGGAGAGGTGGGCCGGGGAAGACTGGCGGCGATGAGCTGCCCGTCAGAGAGCGAGGGAACCGAGCGGAGCGAGGGCGCGCGATGAGCTGCCCGTCGACCGAGCGAAGCGAGGGAACCGAGCGGAGCGAGGGCGCGCGATGAGCACTGCCGGGCCGGGGGACTTCCCCGAGGGCTTCTTCACCCGGGCCGACGAGGCCGACGACCGCGCGTTCTACGTCCCGCCGCGGCTGGTCCACCACATCGACGACGGCGCGATCGCCGCGGCCGGCGAGTTCTACGCCGGGATCGGGGCCACCGGGCGGGTTCTGGACCTGATGTCGTCCTGGGTGTCGCACCTGACCGAGCGGCCCGAGCACCTGACCGTGCTCGGCATGAACGACGAGGAGCTCGCGCAGAACCCGATGGCCCACGAGCGGGTGCGGCACGACCTCAACGCCGACGCCGCCCTGCCGTTCGGCGACGCCACGTTCGACCTCTGCCTGTGCACCGTGTCGGTGGACTACCTGACCCGCCCGGTCGCGGTGTTCGCGGAGGTCGCCCGCGTGCTCGTGCCCGGCGGCACGTTCGCGTGCACGTTCTCCAACCGCTGCTTCCCGACGAAGGCCATCCGCGGCTGGCTGGCCACCGACGACGAGACACACGTCCGGATCGTCGGGGAGTACTTCCGGCGGTCCGGAGGGTTCGAGACACCGGAGGCCGGGCGGTGCGCGACTCCACCCGGCGGGGATCCGCTGTACGCCGTCTGGGCGAGCACTCCGCGCGAGAGCCGACACGATTGACCACGGGGACTGCGGTGCAGCACGATCGGAAGTCGGTCCGAGATCGACTCGGACAGCTCACGAACGGCGGGACAGCCGCATGACGAACTCGGTCCGCACACACGAGACGTTCACGTTCGCCGGTGCGGACGGCACCAACGTCGCCGCGTACCGGTGGCTCCCGGACGGTCCCCCGCGCGGCGTCGTCCAGCTCACCCACGGCATGGGCGAGCACATGCTGCGCTACGCACCGCTCGCCACCACGCTGACCGGGCGCGGGTTCGCCGTGCAGGGCCAGGACCACCGCGGGCACGGCGCCACCGCCGGGTCGCCGGACGCGCTCGGCGTGCTCGGCGAGACCGGCTGGGACGGTCTGGTGGGCGACATCGACGTGCTGGTCGGTATCGGCCGGGACACGTTCCCCGGCGTGCCGCTCGTGCTGCTCGGGCACAGCATGGGGTCGTTCGCCGTCCAGCAGTACCTCCCGGCGCACTCGGACCGGATCGACGCGGCCGTGCTGTCCGGGACCGGGCTGCTGGACCTGCTGGAACCCGCGCTGGACCTGTCCGCTCCGCTGGACCTGTCGTCGTTCAACGCGCCGTTCGAGGACCGGACCGGCTACGAGTGGCTCTCCCGCGACCCGGCCCAGGTCGACCTGTACGTGGCCGACGAGAACTGCGGATTCGGGCTGGACACCCCCGGGACCGTCGCGATGTTCACCGCCGCCCGGACGCTCGCCGAGCCGGACACGCTGGCCGGGATCCGGGACGACCTGCCGCTCTACATCACGGTCGGCGACGCGGACCCGGTGAACGCCGGACTCGCGCTGGTGAACCCGATGGTCGAGCGCTACCGCGCCGCCGGGCTCAGCGACGTCACGCTGACGGTCTGGCCGCAGGCGCGCCACGAGGTGTTCAACGAGTCCAACCGCGACGAGATCGTCGCGGACCTGCTGGCCTGGCTGGACCGGGTCGTCCCCGAGAGGAACTGACGAGCGTGCACGTCGACACCACCAGCAGCTTCACCGCCGACCCGCTGGAGGTCGAGCGGGTGGCCCTCGAGGCCGAGAAGGAGGGCTACGACGGGGTGTCGGTACCCGAGACCGCGCACGACGCGTTCGTCGCGCTCGGCCTGGCCGCTCGCGCCACCTCCCGGATCCGGCTGCAGTCAGGGATCGCGGTCGCGTTCGCCCGCAACCCGATGACGCTGGCCTACCAGGCCAACGACGTCGCGCTGCTCTCCGGCGGCCGGTTCGACCTGGGCATCGGGTCGCAGGTCAAGGGGCACATCCAGCGCCGGTTCGGCATGCCGTGGAGCAGTCCGGCCGCGCGGATGGAGGACTTCGTCCTGGCGGTGCGGGCGATCTGGGCGTCCTGGGCGACCGGCGACCGGTTGCACTACGAGGGCGAGTTCTACTCGCACACGCTGATGACCGAGTTCTTCTCGCCCGGCCCGAACCCGCACGGCAACCCGCCGATCATGCTGGCCGCCGTCGGGGAGCGGATGACCGAGGTCGCCGGCCGGGTCACCGACGGGATCCTCGCGCACTCGCTCACCACACCGTCGTACATGTCCGAGGTGACCGTGCCCGCGCTCAAGCGCGGCCGCGGGCGCGGCGACCTCGACGGCTTCGACGTGTGCCTGCCGGTGTTCGCCGTCCTCGGCCCGGATGCCGACGCCCGCGCCGCGGCGGAGCAGGGCGTGCGCCGCCAGATCGCGTTCTACGGCTCCACACCCCCGTACCGCCCGGTGCTCGAGCACCACGGCTGGGGCGAGCTCGGCGAGCGGCTGAACAAGCTCTCGCGCCAGCAGGCGTGGGACGAGATGACCGGCCTGATCGACGACGAGGTGCTGGACGCGTTCGCCGTCGCCGGCACGCCGGACGAGGTGGCCGCGGGGATGGTCGACCGCTACCGCGGCCTGGTCGACCGGATCTCGCTCTACACGCCCTACGAGGCCGACCCCGCGCTGGTGCTGGACACGGTGACGAGGCTGCGCGCCGCCTGAGGAGGACCGCCGTGGACGTGCACGACGACCCGTACAAGGAGATCCGCGAGGGCGTCCGGGACGTCTGCCGTCAGTTCGACGGCGAGTACTGGCGGGCCCACGACCGCGACCACGAGTTCCCGTGGGAGTTCTACCGGGCGATGGCCGACGGCGGCTGGATCGGCATCGCCATCCCCGAGGAGTACGGGGGCGGCGGCGCCGGGATCGGCGAGGCGGCCGTCGTCATGGAGGAGGTCGCCGCGTCCGGCGCAGCGATGAACGGCGCCAGCGCGATCCACCTGTCGGTGTTCGGGATGAACCCGGTCGTCAAGTTCGGCAGCGAGCAGATGCGGCGGAACTACCTGCCCCGGGTCGCGGACGGGAGCCTGCACGTCGCGTTCGGGGTGACCGAGCCGGACGCCGGACTGGACACGACCGCCATCCGCACGGCCGCGCGCCGCGACGGCGACCGGTACCTGGTGCGCGGGCGGAAGGTGTGGACGTCGAAGGCGCCCTACTGCGACAAGGTCCTGCTGCTCGTCCGCACCACACCGATCGAGGAGTGCGTGAAGCGCACCGACGGGCTGTCGCTGCTGCTCGCCGACCTCCAGCGCCCCGAGGTGACGATCACGCCGATCGAGAAACTGGGCCGCAACGCCGTCGTGTCCTGCGAGGTGGTCTACGACGACCTCCCGGTCGACGCGGCCGACCTGGTCGGCGAGGAGGGCAAGGGCTTCCGGTCCATCCTGGACGGTCTGAACCCGGAGCGGATCCTGATCGCGGCGGAGGCACTCGGCATCGGCCACGCAGCGCTCGCGGCGGCGACGACGTACGCGAAGGAACGGGTCGTGTTCGGACGGTCGATCGGGCAGAACCAGGGGATCTCGTTCCCGCTGGCCGAGGCGCACATGCGTCTGCACGCCGCGAGCCTGGTCGTGCGCGAGGCCGCCGAGCGCTACGACGCCGGCCTGCCCTGCGGCGAGCACGCCAACACGGCCAAGTTCCTGGCCGCCGACGCCGGGCACTTCGCGGCGGACCGGGCGATGCAGACGCTCGGTGGCTTCGGCTACGCGGCGGAGTACGACGTCACCCGCTACTTCACCGAGTCCCGCCTGATGAAGCTCGCGCCGCTGCCGCAGGAGATGGTGCTCAACTACGTGGCCGAGCACGTCCTCGGTCTGCCCCGCTCGTACTGACGGCGCCGGCATGGACGACGGGATCGTCGAGCGGACCCGCGGACGGGGTGGCGAGATCGTCCTCCGCCACCGCGACGGCGTGTTCGAGATCGTCGAGAACGGCGTGTTCCTGATGGACACCCGCGACGGGGCATCCGAACGGCTGCTCGTCCGCGCCGCGGCCGACGCGATGCCGCCCCGCGGGCGGATGGCGATCGGCGGCCTCGGGGTCGGCTTCTCGCTGGCGGAGGCGCTCGCTCAGCCCGGCGTGCACGAGGTGCACGTCATCGAGCGGGAGGAGGCCGTGCTGCGGTGGAACAGGGGCCCGCTCGCGTCGGTGAACGAGGGAGCGCTGGACGACGACCGCGTGCGGGTGCACCGGGCGGATCTCGCCGACTGGCTGACCGACGCGGCTCCGGCCGCGTTCGACGCGCTCTGCCTGGACGTCGACAACGGTCCCGACTGGACGGTCACACCCTCCAACGAGGAGCTCTACCGCGAGTCCGGGCTGGCGGGCGCCGCCCGCGTGCTGTCGCCCGGCGGCGTCCTGACGATCTGGAGCGCGGCTCCGGTACCCGGAGCTCGAGTCGCGGCTCACCGGCTACTTCGCCACCGTCCACAGCATCGAGGTTCCGGTCGCGCGTGGGCGGCCCGACGTCGTCGTGGTCGCCTGTGGACCGCGTGTGGACGGCTGACGTACTCCGGACAGGGCACACGGCCGGCGACCTGTGGTCGCCGGCCGTGCGGGGTCCTGCCGTGCGGCCGCCGGGACATACCGGCGGCGTCGACTCAGCGCAGGCCGAGCTTCTTGGAGCAGGCCGGCCAGGCGCTCCAGCCCTGCTCGTCGAGCACGCGCTCCGCGACGGCGATCTGCTCGGCGCGGCTCGCGTTCGTCGGGCTGCCCTTGCCACCGAACGCCTTCCAGGTGGACGGCGTGAACTGCAGGCCGCCGGAGAAGCCGTTGCCGGTGTTGGTCGACCAGTTGCCGCCACTCTCGCACTGTGCGAGGCGGTCCCACGTGCTGCCGGAGGCGGCATTCGCGGTGCCGGCCATCGCCAGGGGGCCGCCTACGGCGACCAGACCAGCGACCATGAAGCCGACAATTCGCCCACGAGTGGTCATGCTACTGCTGCTCATTGCTGTCCCAGTGTCCAGACGCGCGTCCGACGGGCGACCGCACGACGCATGGGGAGCGACGTGTTCCGGGGGCAACACCGCCCGCGGCCCGTACCCCGTCCCGCCTTAAGCAGGTCGACTGTCCGGGAACCGCGGGACGGGGTGTGTCCGTTGACGCGGCGGTTCCGGCATTCCGGTTCGTCCGGCCCCGTCGGGATCGGACTCAACGAAGGTAGGCGAATGGCGGGCCGACCGGTCAAGCACGGGCGCGGTGACGAATAACACGGAGATTACGGAGGACCCGTATGCGCAGCTCAGACCGCACTTGAGCGATCTTGAAGGCGGGTCGGAGCTTTCATTCCGGACCTATTTCAGCCACCTGTGCCGCGACGGCCCCGGCTACGCCCGACGTGCACGGCTGTATCGGATTGGTCCGACCGATCGCCGAGCGCAGGTCCGTCCGGCGGCGCAGGGCGAGGACCGACCGGCTGCGACTCAGGGCGCAGCGGGCGTGCGGAGGAGCCCGGCGAGCGCCACCAGCCCGGCGCCGCCGAGGGTGAGCGCCCCGGCGAGCGCGAGACCGGTGGTGAGCAACGGCACGACGGCCGTGCCGGGCGCCCACGGGTCGATCCCGGCGGCGCACTCGAGCACCACGACGCCGGCGAACATCAGGTACCCGGCGCACGCCGACGCGCACGACGGCCATCCGGAACCGCTCGTCGCGCCCGCCCAGGTCCAGGACGCGGGCGAGCAGCGGCAGCACGAGGATCCCGTGCATCGTGGCAGCGTGCCCGGGCTTGAGGCCGCCGGAGAACGCGAACGCTGCCGTGACATCGCCCGCACGCGTCAGCACCAACCCGCGGGCGAGCATCACCACACCGACGGCGAGTGCGAGCAGGAACGACAGCAGGCCCGCCCGCACCGCGAGCCGGAGGTGGGCCGGCCGGTCCGGGTCCGGCCGGAAGGCCGCGACGGTCAGGACGACCGACACGATGACGAGCACCACGGCGCCCGCGGCCGCCCCCGCGCCCACGACCCCGTTGAGCACCGCTCCCGGGGACCCGGCCGGGATGAAGTGCGACGGCAGCCCGCGCCAGCGCTGCAGGGTGATCATGAGCACCTCGCCGACGCAGGCCGCGGCGAACGCGACGAGCAGCCGTCGTCGCGCCCGGGCGGACAGGGGCACGAAGCCGCTCACCCAGGTGACCGTGGCCAGCGTCAGCCCGAACGAGAGTCCGAACGTCGCCGGCTTGCGCCAGGACACCGGCCCGGTCCAGTCGTCGCCGGTGCCGACCAGGATGCCGAGGTGGACCAGCCCGCTCAGCACGAGCACCGCGGCCACGAGGTAGCAGGCGCGTTCGGTGCGCGACATGTCGATCCCGACCTGTCGATTGATAACGTTGCCGGATGTCACTGCGGCACGCCCTGCTCGGACTGCTCGCCGATCACCCGGCCAGCGGTTACGAGCTGACCCGGACGTTCGAGGCGAGCCTGCAGCAGCACGCCTGGCACGCCGGGCACAGCCAGATCTACCCCGAGCTGAACAAGCTCGCCGGGGAGGGCCTGGTGACCGTCGTCGGCAGCGGGTCGCGCAACCGGCGGACCTACGACCTGACCGACGACGGTCGGGCCGAGCTCCAGCGCTGGCTGCTCGGCCCGTCCGAGTCGACGGGCGTACGGAACGAGGGCGTGCTGCGCATGTTCCTGCTGACCGCGCTCCCGCCCGACGACGCCCGCACCGTCCTGGCGCGGTTCGCCGCCGAGGGGCGGGAGAAGGCCGAGGTCCTCGCCGGGATCCGCGGCGGCGAGGGCTCCACCCTCGGGTTCGGCCAGCTGGCTGCGGAGTTCGGCCTGCGCTACTACCGGATGCAGGTCGAGTGGGCGCAGTGGGCAACCGAGCAGTTCGACGCCGCGGAGGCTCAGCAGAGCACCGTCTGACCGGCCCGGTCGCGCGCCTCCAGGTCGAGCAACGCCTGCTTGACCGCGGTCCCGCCCGCGTAGCCGACGAGCCGGCCATCGGCTCCCAGCACGCGGTGACACGGCACCACGATCAGGACCGGGTTGCGCGCCATCGCGGCCCCGATCCGGCGCGGCCCGTCCCCCTCCAGGCCGAGGCGGGCGGCCAGCGCGCCGTAGGTGGTCGTCATACCGAAGCCGACGCCGGACAGCGCCTCCAGGATCGTGCGGTGCTCGCCGCGCACGCGGTCCAGGTCCACCGGCACCGTGAAGTCCCTGCGCTCGCCGGCCAGGTACTCGTCGATCTCCTGGCGTGCCCGGTCGAGAATCCGTCCCGCCGGGCCGGGGTCCACCGCCTGCGCCCCGAACCGGACGCGTGTGAGTCCGGCCGGCGACGCGGCCAGGGTCAGAGGTCCGAACGACGTCTCGTGCACCGTGATGCTCATGCCGTCCACAACCCCGGGCCCGGCCCGGCGGTTGCACGCGGATCACGAGCCCGTGCGGACGGGCCGCGGCAGGAGCAGCGCCGCCGCGACGAACCACAGCAGGCCACCGAAGCGGACGATCGGCAGCAGCGGGAACAGCACCGACGTCAGCAGGCCCAGCGGAGCCAGCGCACCGAGCACGGCCAGCACGACGCCGGTCACCGCGAACGGGCGCGGCACCAGCCGCAGTATCCCCGCCGGGACCGCGACCCCGGCCAGGAGCAGCGCCGACCCGAGCGCGAAGCCGGGCCCTCCGAACGCGAACGACAGCGTGCTCGCGGTCCAGACGACGGTCCCGTCGCCCCACACCGCGGCCGACGCCGCCGTCCACGCGGCCAGCCCGCTCGTGACGAGCGCGAAGGAGGCCAGGAGGCCTCCGGCCAGACCGATCACCGGACCGGCGACGCGGGCGCCGAGCGCCCAGAGCCGGTGCGCGACAGCGGCCGTCCAGACCGCGAACGGCGCGGCGGACAGGACGAGCAGGACGGCCGAGACGTCGGCGCGCAGCGGCGCGTCGCGCAGGACGGCGAGCGCTCCGGCCGGGTCGGCCGACGGTCCGGGACCCGGGTAGAGGACGGCGCCTGCGACGGCGATGACGGCGTAGGCCGCGATCGGAGCCCACAGCGGTGGGCCTCCGGTGACCCGGGTCCCGGCTGCGGTGACCGGCGGTACGGCAGGGGCGGACATCGGCACACCTCGTTCGCTCAGCAAATCGTTACAGTTTGTAAGAGTTACGGATGACGTACGATGTGTCAAGAGGTATGGTTCTGGCCGTGAGTTCGTCCGAGAACCGGCCCGTGCCCCCGGCCGGGAGCGCGTTCCTGCTGACCCAGCTGGGGACGCACGCCGCGTCCGCGTTCGCCGAGCGCATCGCCCGGCTCGACCTGACGCCGCCGCAGACCGGGCTGCTGCGCGTCGTCGCGATCGATCCCGGGCGCAGCCAGCAGGCACTGGCCCAGCAGCTGGGCACGCCACCGACCCGCCTGGTCGCGCTCGTCGACGGCCTGGAGGAACGCGGCCTGCTGGAGCGTCGGCGGAACCCGCAGGACCGGCGGCTGCACGCGGTCCACCTCGGACCGGAGGGCGAGAGGCTGATGGGCGAGATCCGGGACGTCGCCCGCGAGCACGAGGACGCGATGCTCGAGCCGCTGGACGACGACGAGCGCGCGCGGCTGCGCGAGCTGCTCGGCAAGCTCGCCGGCGCGCACGGGCTCACGCCGGGGGTGCACCCCGGCTATCGCAAGCTCGGCGAGGCTCCCCCGTCGGGGGACGCCTCGGGCGATCAGGCGTCGTAGTCGACCGTGATCTTCTCGCTGACCGGCAGCGCCTGGCAGGTCAGCACGAAGCCGGCGTCGACCTCGTCGTCCTCCAGCGCGAAGTTGCGCCGCATGGTGACCTCGCCGGACGTCACGCGTGCCCGGCAGGTGCCGCACACCCCGCCCTTGCAGGCGAACGGCAGGTCCGCGCGGACCTTCTGCGCGGCGTCGAGCACGGGCTGGTTGCGCGGCAACACGAGCTGGGTGGTGCGGCCGTTCAGGACCACCGTGACGTCGCTGCCCTCGCCGTCGTCGACGACGTCGTCCTCGGCCCGGTGGACCTCGGGCGGCGGTTCGTCGACATAGAACAGTTCCCGGTGGATGCGGGAGCGGTCGACGTCGCGCTCGCCCAGCACCGCGCGGGCGTCCTCGGTCATGCCGAGCGGCCCGCACAGCCACCAGTGGTCGACGTCGTCCGCGTCGACCAGCACGGACAGCAGCGTGCGCAGCCGGTCCGCGTCCAGGCGTCCGTTGACGATCTCGGCTTCGGTGGGCTCCTGGGACAGCACGTGCACCAGGTGCAGCCGCGGGCCGTAGGTGTTCTTCAGGTCGGCCAGCTCTTCGGTGAACATCACCGTGTCCGTGCGGCGGTTGCCGTAGAGCAGCGTGACCCGGGTGTCGTCGTGCGCGCCCAGCACGGACGCGGCGATCGAGAGCACCGGCGTGATCCCGGAGCCGGCCGCGACGAGCCCGTGGTGGGTGTCGGGCTC
Source organism: uncultured Actinomycetota bacterium (assembly GCA_963822335.1). GTDB lineage: Bacteria > Actinomycetota > Actinomycetes > Mycobacteriales > Pseudonocardiaceae > Pseudonocardia. The sequence continues at coordinate 192,947 of CAWGHE010000001.1, forward strand.
CAGGTCCGGGGTGAACGAGCCGGACGGCGGCCCGACCTCGATCTCGTCGCCGGCCTCGAGCCGGTCCACCAGCCACTCGGAGAACATCCCGGTGTCCACCCGCCGCACGCCGACCCGCGGCCGTTCCCCGGCCGGGGCGCAGATCGAGTAGGACCGCCGGTGCTCGCCGACGTCGTCGGTGCGGCGCAGCGTCAGGTACTGGCCGGGGCGGAACGCGTAGTGCTCGCCCAGCTCGTCCGGCACGTCGAACGTGACGGCCACGGCGTCGCCGCAGAGGCGCTCGACGGAGGCGACGGTGAGCCGGTGGAAACCCTCGGGCAGCGCCGCGGGGGTCTCCGGGGCGAAGTCCGGGTCGGCGAGCAGCGCGTCGATCTCGTCGGAGACCGACACCCGCGACGTCCGTCCCATCGCCTGGTTCCCGCGGGCCTGCCACGCCGCGGCTCGACGCCGGTCAGTCACGGTCAGATCTCCTTCATGTGCTCGAACGGCTCCCGGCAGCGCCGGCACCGGTGCAGCGCCGTGCACGCGGTGGGGCCGAAGCGGGAGATCTCCTCGGTGCCGGCGGCACCGCAGCGCGGGCAGCGCACCGACGACGTCGGCGCCTCCAGCGTCAGCGGCACCGGTCCGGCGGGCCGGGGCCCGGTGCGGTGCGGCGGCGCGACGCCCGCCTCGGCGAGCTTGCGCCTGCCCTCGTCGGTGATCAGGTCGGAGCTCCACGGCGGGGAGAACACGACCCGCACGTCCACCGGCCCGTAGCCGGCGGCGGTCAGCTGGGCCTCCAGGTCGTCACGCATCGCCTCGACGGCCGGGCAGCCGGAGTACGTCGGCGTGAGCGTCACCGTGACGGCGTCGCCGTTCGCGTGCACGGAGCGGACGACGCCGAGGTCGGCGAGCGTCAGCATCGGCATCTCCGGATCCGTCACCCGGGCGACGACGTCCCATGCCGATCCGGCTTCGGTGGACCGCGGCGCGGGGCCGGTCGCGCTGTGGCCGGTGTCCGGGTCGTGCACGGGCGCGACGTCGCGCCACACGGCGGGGGTCACCAGGACGCTCCCGGGTGGGCGCGGGCCAGGGCCTGCATCGTCGTCAGCATGTTGCCGAGCTGCTCGGTGTGCACGCCGTGACGGCCGCCGCGGCCGCCGATCGTCCCGGCACCGGGGCGTTGCGGGCGGGTCAGCGTGGCCCGGGCGAGCACCTCGTCGAGCACGGCGTCGACCTCGTCCCGCAGGTCGGCCGGGTCGACCGCCACGCCGACGCCGATCAGGCGACGCTCCACATCGGACGTACGGAACAGCTCGTCCACGTACGGCCACACGGCTTCCAGCGCCGCCTGCATCCGCCGGTGCGACTCGTCGGTGCCGTCGCCGAGACGCAGCGTCCAGCGTGCGGCGTAGTCGCGGTGGTAGGCCAGCTCGCGGACGCCCTTGGCGGCGACGGCGGCGATCACCGGGTCGGCCGAGATCTGCAGGCGGTAGAGCAGGGCGAGCCGCCAGGTCGAGAACACCAGCAGGCGGGCGATCGCGTGCGCGAAGTCCCGCTCGTCGCCGAGCTCGGCGAGCGCGACGTTGCGGAAGTCCGTCTCCGGACGGAAGTAGGCCAGCGCGTCCTCGTCGCGGTCCGAACCCTCGACGTGTCCGGCGCGGGAGAGCAGGATGCGCGCCTGCCCGAGCAGGTCGAGCGCGGTGTTCGCGAGCGCGACCTCCTCCTCCAGCTCGGGCGCGTTCGACACCCACTCGGAGAGACGGTGGCTGGCGACCAGCGCGTCGTCGCCGAGCATCAGGCAGTACGACGCGAGGTCGGCCGGGTCGGCGCCGTCCGGCACCGCGGCCGTGATCTCCGCCTCCAGCTCGCCGTCCATGCCGGTGCCGAACGCCCAGCGCGGGTCGTCGTGCTCGGTCGTGTCCGACAACGACTGATAGGCGTTGGTCGGGTCCTCTTCGTGCGCGTGCGGGCTCACAGGTGCGGCACCTCCTCCGGGATGGAGTAGAACGTCGGGTGCCGGTAGACCTTGTCCGCGGCCGGGGAGAAGAACGGGTCCTTCTCGGCCGGACTCGACGCGGTGACGTCCTCGGCCTTGACGACCCAGATGCTCACGCCCTCGTTGCGACGCGTGTAGACGTCGCGTGCGTTGTGCAGCGCCATCTCGGCGTCCGCGGCGTGCAGCGAGCCGACGTGCACGTGGTTCAGCCCGCGCTTGCCGCGCACGAAGACCTCCCACAGCGGCCAGGGCCGCCGCGTCGGCTTCTCGTCCACACCGGACTCGACGCCGGTCTGCGGGACCGCGCCGTGGCCGCCTTCGGCCGTGTACTGCCCTCCGGCCGACACGCTCATGCCGCCGCCTCCTTCTTCGTTCGCGGCCGCCTGCTTGTCCGCGTAGGCCTGCGCGGCCTCGCGCACCCAGGCGCCGTCCTCGTGTGCCCGACGCCGGTGGGCCAGCCGCTGCGCGTTCGCCGGACCGGAGCCGGAGATCACGGCCTGGAACTCCGTCCAGTCCGGTTCGCCGAACTCGTGGACCCGCTTCTCCTCGTTCCAGCGCAGCTCCGGGTCCGGCAGCGTGACGCCGAGCGCGGCGGCCTGCGGCACGGTCATGTCGACGAAGCGCTGGCGCAGCTCGTCGTTCGTGTGCCGCTTGATGCCCCACGCCATCGACTGCTGCGTGTTCGGCGACTCCCCGTCGGCCGGGCCGAACATCATCAGCGACGGCCACCACCAGCGGTTCGTCGCCTCCTGGACCATCTCGCGCTGCGCGTCGGTGCCGTTGACCAGCGCCAGCAGGAGCTCGAAGCCCTGCCGCTGGTGGAACGACTCCTCCTTGCAGACGCGGATCATCGCCCGGGCGTACGGCCCGTAGCTGCACCGGCACAGCGGCACCTGGTTGCAGATCGCGGCGCCGTCCACCAGCCAGCCGATCACGCCGATGTCCGCCCAGGACAGCGTCGGGTAGTTGAAGATCGAGGAGTACTTCTGCTTCGCGTCGATCAGCTTCTCGGTGAGCTCCTCGCGGTCCACCCCGAGCGTCTCCGCGGCGGCGTAGAGGTACATCCCGTGCCCGGCCTCGTCCTGCACCTTCGCCAACAGGATCGCCTTGCGGCGCAACGACGGCGCGCGCAGCAACCAGTTGCCCTCCGGCTGCATCCCGATGATCTCGGAATGCGCGTGCTGGGCGATCTGGCGGACCAGGGACTTCCGGTAGGCCTCCGGCATCCAGTCCCGGGGCTCGATCCGCTGGTCGGCGTCGATCGTCGCCTGGAAACCGGTCTGGAACTCCGCGTCGTCGGGCACCGGGGCACCTCCTCGTACCGAATGTTCGTTCGGCTAAGCATGGCTGACGCGGCGGCTGGTGCGCAAGGCCGGCGCGCGGGGTAGTCGGGAGTCACGTCAGTGCTCGATCGGCCGACACTCGCGTGACGCTCGACCAGGAGATGGCGTACCCGGTCGGCGACGGTCACGTGGGTCGTCGCAGGACGTCACGGGCAGCGGGGCGCAGGATCCGCCACCCCCGGGCGGCGAGGTGGGCCTGGCGTTCCAGGTCCCGGCGCGCCTGCTCCGCGGTGCGGTGGTGCGCACCGTCGAACTCGATTCCGAGCAGCAGGTCCGGGTAGGCGAGGTCGATCCGGTACCGGGCCGACCGGATGCTGGAGGACCGGCGGAGGAAGCCCGCCGTCGTGCAGGGCCAGCCGGATCCGGGTCTCCATCGGGGACTCCGCGAGCGGAGTTCGCCAGCGCCACGAGGGCCGGCAGCCGCGTCGACCCGCGGACTCCGGGAGTGGTGCGCGGCCACGTCCAGCACGCGGGCCGGGCGCGAACCCACCGACCCGGGACAGCGCGTCCACCGCGATCACCGCCTCGATCCGGTCCACCCGGCGGGCCAGGTCGAACGCCGTGCGCAGCGCCGACGTCGAGGTCACCGTGCGGCCGGGGATGAATCGGCCGCGCCGGACCGGGTCGGGGATCCGCACCCCGGCGACGACCTCACCCGGCCGACGCCCGGCCGCGGTGCACGAGGAGGCCGGGCTGCCCGCGTCGACTCGCCACCGGGGATCAGCACCTCCGCCGGCACCCGGTCCGGAGCGCAGGCCGCCCCCGAGCATCTCGGCCGCCGCCCAGCCGGCGAGAGCCGCACGCCCGGACGGGCCCACCTCGCCCGGCGGTGTCGCTCGTCGGCCCGGACCGCCAGACGACGCGCCGCCTCGCACAGCAGCAGGTACGTGACCGGGGCGTCGGCGTCCACGTGGACGTCCTGGAACAGCCTGCCGGAAGCCCCGGCCCGCGCAACGTCCCCGCGGCGACAGCCTGCCCGCCGCGATCTCCACCGACCCGATGAACGGTCCGCCCCATGAGCATTCCTCTGGGACGTCACCGGCCCACTCGGCGGTTCCACCGACCGTCGGGAGTCACACGAGTGTCGTAACCGGAGCACTGAGGTGACGCTCGACCTCGACGATCCGCGTCGAGCGGCTCATCGCGCCGGGAGGATGCCGGTGAACGCGGCGGCGGCGACGTCCTCGGGGAGGGTGGCGGTGCCGGGCCGGCCCGGGCGGTACCACTCGACGATCGAGTTGACGATGCCGGACAGCAGGCGGGCGGCGAGGGCGGGGTCGATGTCGGCCCGGACCTCGCCCGCGTCGACGGCGTCCTGGACCAGCCCGGCGATCACGGCGTCGTAGGCGCGGCGGCGTTCGAGCGCCCAGCGCTCGGTCTCGGTGTTGCCGCGCACCCGCAGGAGCAGCGTCACGTACGGCAGCTCGGACATGAGCACCCGGACCTGGGCGCGGAGGATCGCGCGCAGCCGCTCGGCCGGCGAACCGGCGCTCGCGTCCGGCTCGTCGAGCGCGCCGAACAGCCCGTCCACCGCCCGCTCCAGGGCGGCGCGCAGCAGCGCCTCCTTGCCGGAGAAGTGGTGGTAGAACGACGACTTCGTGATCCCCGCCGCCCGCGACAGGTCCTCCATCGAGGTGGCGTCGTAGCCCCGGGTGTTGAACTCGCCGACGGCGATCTCCAGCAGCGACCCGGCACCCCCGCTGGGCCGCCGGGCCCGGCGGGGCGGAGCCTCGCTCATCGGCCCTCGAACGTGGGCTTGCGCTTCGCCAGGAAGTCGGCGACGGCCGCCTGGTGATCACGCGTGGTCGCGAGCCGTTTCTGCGCGGCGCCCTCGTAGTCCAGAACGGCGGGCAGCTCGTTCACCGCGCCGAACCGGACCGCGGCCTTGACCTCCCCGTACGCGGCGGTCGGTCCGGCGGCCAGCGTCCGGGCCAGGTCCAAGGCCGCGTCGAGGACCTCCTCGCGCGGCACCACCGAGCGCACCAGGCCCCACGCCTGCGCGTCCTCGGCGGTGAACTGGTCGCCGAGCAGCAGCAGCTCGGTCGCCCGGGAGACCCCGACGGCGTGCGCGAGGCTCGCCGACAGACCGGTGTCCGCGGTCAGCCCGATCCCGGTGAACGCGGTCGCGAACTTCAGCCCGGCCGCGGCCACCCGCAGGTCCGCGGCCAGCGCGAGGCCCAGGCCGGCTCCGACGCACGGCCCGTTCACCGCGGCGATCACCGGTTTGGCCATCCCGGTCAGCGCGAGGACCAGCGGGTTGTAGTGCTCGGCGACGGTGTCGAAAGCGCCCGTCGCGTCCTTCTCCAACGCCGTCGCGTGCTCGCCCAGGTCCTGCCCGACGCAGAACGCCTTGCCGGCGCCGGTCAGCACGACGGCGCGCACGGAGTCGTCGTCGGCGACCTCGGTGACGGCCGGGAGCAGGGCCTCCTTGAGCTCCACGGTGAGCGCGTTGTACCGGTCCGGGCGGTTCAGGGTGAGGACGGCGACGGCCTTGTCGGTCTCGTCGCGGGTGACCAGGACGGCGGGGGCGGTGTCGGCCATCCGCGCATCGTAGCCTCCGACCGAACGATCGGTCAGCCACGATGTTGATATCCTCCGCGCGACGGCTCAGCGGCGAGGAGGACCGGGTATGACCAGCGCAGACGCCTCCGGACCGGCGAAGCCGGTGTCGAATCTCGACCCGGCCGACCTCGCGTGGGAGCGCCCCGGCGGCGACCCGGGCGAGGACGGCGACGCCGTGGAGATCGCGCCGCTGCCCGACGGCGGGTACGCGATGCGCAACGCGGCCGACGGCGCCGAGGGCTCGGTCCTGTACTTCACCAAGGGCGAGTGGGACGCGTTCGTGCTCGGTGTCCGGGACGGCGAGTTCGACGTCGGATAGACGTCTGGTTCCCGCGCGGTTCCGGTGCTAGCTTCTCTCCCGAACGAACGGTCGGTTCACTCAGGGAGGAGTCGCGCGTGACCCTGCTCCGCAGCCATGTCCAGGGCGTCTGGCACACCGGGACCGGCGAGGGCCGGCCGTTGTACGACGCGGTGACCGGCGACGAGGTCGCCCGCCTGTCCACCGACGGGCTCGACGCCGGGGGCGCGCTGCAGTACGGCCGGACGGTCGGCGGGCCGGCGCTGCGCGAGCTGACGTTCCATCAGCGGGCGGGCGCTGCTCAAGGCGCTCGGCCAGCACCTGCGCGAGCACCGCGAGGAGCTGTACGCGGTCTCGGCCCGCACCGGCGCCACGCTCGGCGACTCGAAGTTCGACGTCGACGGCGGTATCGGCGTCCTGCTGGCCTACGCATCGCTGGCCAAGCGGGAACTGCCGAACGACACCGTCTACGTGGACGGCGACGTGACGCCGCTGGGGAAGGCCGGCACGTTCCTCGGCCAGCACGTCTGCACCCCGTTGCACGGCGTCGCGGTGCAGGTCAACGCGTTCAACTTCCCGGTGTGGGGCCCGCTGGAGAAGCTGGCCCCGGCGTTCCTGGCGGGCGTGCCGACGCTGGTGAAGCCGGCCAGCCCGACCGCGTTCCTCACCGCGAAGCTGGTCGAGCTGATCGTCGACTCGGGACTGTTGCCGGACGGGTCGCTGCAGTTCGTCGCCGGGAGTCTCGGCGACGCGTTCGACCACCTCACCGGGCAGGACCTGGTGAGCTTCACCGGCTCCGCGTCGACCGCGCAGACCCTGCGGACGCACCCGGCGATCGTCCGGAACTCGGTGCGGTTCTCCGCCGAGGCGGACTCGCTGAACTTCTCCGCGCTCGGCCCGGACGCCGCGCCCGGCACCCCGGAGTTCGACCTGTTCGTCAAGGGCCTGGTCACCGAGATGACGGTGAAGGCCGGGCAGAAGTGCACCGCGATCCGCCGCGCGTTCGTGCCGGCGCAGCACGTCGACGCCGTCGTCGAGGCCGCGAAGGAACGGCTCGCGAAGGTCGCCGTCGGAGCGCCCGACGCCGAGGGCGTGCGGATGGGCGCGCTCGCGAGCCTGGACCAGCGCGAGGAGGTCCGGCGCAGCGTCAAGGCATTGCGCGACGCCGGCCGGATCGTGTTCGGGGACCCGGACCGCGTGGAGGTGACCGGCGCCGACGCCGACCGCGGCGCGTTCGTCTCGCCGTTGCTGCTGGTCGGGGACCCGGAGCGCGCCGAGCCGCACGAGGTGGAGGCGTTCGGTCCGGTCTCGACGATCCTGCCGTACCGGGACACGGCACAGCTGATCGACTTCGCCGCCCGCGGGCAGGGCAGCCTGGCCGGCTCGATCGTCACCGGCGACACCGCGTTCGCCCGCGACGTCGTGCTCGGCACGGCGCCGTTCCACGGCCGGCTCCTGGTGCTCAACGACCGGGACGCGAAGGAGTCCACCGGCCACGGCTCGCCGATGCCGCAGCTCGTCCACGGTGGACCGGGCCGCGCGGGCGGCGGCGAGGAGATGGGCGGCGTGCGCGGGATCCTGCACCACATGCAGCGCACGGCCGTGCAGGGCGACCCGGACACGATCGCGGCGGTCACCGGCCGCTGGGTCGCCGGCGCCGAGCGCCGCGAGTCCGACGTGCACCCGTTCCGCAAGCACCTCGAGGAGCTCCGGCCGGGGGACACGCTCGTCGCCGGTCCGCGCACGGTGTCCCAGGAGGACGTGGAGCACTTCGCCGAGTTCACCGGCGACACGTTCTACGCGCACATGGACGCCGAGGCCGCCGCCGCGAATCCGCTGTTCGGCGAGCGCGTCGCGCACGGATACCTGATCGTCTCGCTGGCCGCGGGCCTGTTCGTCGACCCGGACCCTGGCCCGGTGCTGGCCAACTTCGGCGTGGACAACCTGCGCTTCCTCACCCCGGTCAAGTTCGGTGATGCCCTCACCGTGACGCTGACCTGCAAGCAGCTCACCCCGCGCGAGTCCGCCGGCTACGGCGAGGTCCGCTGGGACGCCGACGTCACGCGTCAGGACGGCGAGTCGGTCGCCCGCTACGACGTGCTCACCCTCGTCGCGAAGAAGGAATCATGACCACCACACAGAGGCGGCTCGGGGACGCGCCGCCGGCGGAGCTGCTGGACAGAGCAGAACGCCTGTCGGTCGACGAGCTGCGCACCCTGCAGCTCGAGCGTCTGCAGTGGTCCCTGCGGCACGCGTACGAGAACGTCCCGCACTACCGCGCGAAGTTCGACGCCCACGGCGTCCACCCGGACGACTGCCGCGAGCTCTCCGACCTCGCGAAGTTCCCCACCACGACCAAGGCCGACCTGCGCGACAACTACCCGTTCGGCCTGTTCGCGGTGCCGCGCGAGCAGGTCCGGCGGGTGCACGCGTCGTCCGGGACGACCGGCAAGCCGACCGTCGTCGGCTACACCGAGAACGACATCGACACGTGGGCGACGGTCGTGGCCCGCTCGATCCGGGCGGCCGGCGGCCGGCCCGGCCACCGGGTGCACAACGCCTACGGCTACGGCCTGTTCACCGGCGGGCTCGGCGCCCACTACGGCATCGAGAAGCTGGGCGCGACGGCGATCCCGGTCTCCGGCGGCATGACACCGCGGCAGGTGCAGCTGATCCAGGACTTCGAGCCCGAGGTCATCATGCTGACGCCGAGCTACATGCTCACGCTGCTCGACGAGTTCGCCCGCCAGGGCATCGAGGCGGCTTCCACGTCGCTGCAGGTCGGGATCTTCGGCGCGGAGCCGTGGACCGAGCAGATGCGCTCCGAGATCGAGGAGCGGATGGACATGCACGCCGTGGACATCTACGGCCTGTCCGAGGTGATGGGTCCGGGCGTCGCGCAGGAGTGCGTGGAGACCAAGGACGGGCTGCACGTCTGGGAGGACCACTTCCTGCCCGAGGTGATCGACCCGGTCGAGGGCACGGTGCTGGCCGACGGCGAGGAGGGCGAGCTCGTGTTCACGAGCCTCACCAAGGAGGCGCTGCCGATCATCCGGTACCGCACCCGGGACCTGACCCGGCTGCAGCCCGGCACGGCGCGGCCGTCGATGCGGCGGATCCAGAAGATCACCGGCCGCAGCGACGACATGATCATCCTGCGCGGGGTGAACCTGTTCCCGACGCAGATCGAGGAGATCGTGCTGCGCACGCCCGGCTTCTCCCCGCACTTCCAGCTGGAGCTGACCACCGAGGGCCGGATGGACGCCCTGACGGTCCGTGTCGAGGCCCGCGACGACACCCCGGCCGACCGCCGGGAGGCGGCCGGCCGGGAGCTGATCACGGCCGTGAAGGAGACCGTCGGGGTGAGCGTGAGCTGCGACGTCGTCGATCCGGACACGCTGGAGCGGTCGGTCGGGAAGCTCCAGCGGCTCCTGGACCGGCGCGGGCGCGCCTAGCGCACCCGCAGCACGACCATCCGGCAGTCCACGCCCTGACCGGCACGGTACGGGGTGACGTCGGCCGACACGGCCTCCACGACCTCGCCGGCGGCCAGGCGGTCCACCTCGGCGCGGTAGCCGCCGGACTCCCAGACGTCGGCCAGCACGGTGGCGACGACGAAACCGGCCGGGCGCGTGATGCGGGCGAACTCGGCGAACACCTCGGGCCCGACGTGCGCGTGGGTCAGCGTGCCGACGCAGACGATCGCGTCGTAGCGGTCGTCGTCGACCGGGATGGGCTGGGTCAGGTCGACTGTCGACAGGTCGCGGTACGCGCCGGTGGCACGGGCGCGCTCCAGCATCCCCTCGGACAGGTCCATGCCGTCGACGCGGCTCGCACCACGCCGGACCAGCTCGACGCCGGTCAGACCGGTGCCGCAGCCGGCGTCGAGGATCTCGCCGTCCACCCCGGCGGCCGCGGCCACCGTGTCCGCGGCGAATCCCGGTGCGACGTAGCCCTGCTCCTCGCCGGTCAGCTCGTCGTCGTAGGTGCCTGCCCACTCGTCGTAGAGCTCACGGACGTCGTCCGGGCCGTTCAGCGAGTAGGCGCGTTCCAGATGAGGGTTGCCCCCGGTGCTCGTGGCCATCGCGACATCATGGCTCGGCGAGCGTCCGGACGGGGATCGGGATCAGGCCGGCCGTCGCGCGTGCCGGGCCCCGCACACCTGACCGCCGGTGAGCGTGCCGATCGCCAGCACGGCACCCCACGGGCCGATCACCCACATCGGCCAGAAGTAGCCCGGCGAGCCCTGCGCCACCGCGACCATCGCCCAGATCACCAGGCACACCACCGTGCTGACCAGCCACGACCCCCACACCGACGTCGTCACGATCCGGTGCACGAGCCGCGGGTCGGCAGCCACCGGCCGGGCCGCGGGCAGGTCGGCGAGGACCGCATCCAGGTCGGCGCGCGTCCGCGCGCCGTAGACGAGAGCGCTGCGGCTCTCGAACTCGGCGAGATCGAGACGCCCGGCACCGACGTGCTCGCCCAGGCGGGCGACCGCCCGCTCACGCTCGGCGTCACCGATCCGCTGCTGTGACTGCTGTTCGACCGACATCCCGACCCCCGCTCCTCCGTCTGTGGGGAGAGTGTGCTCCGGTCGCGGTCGACATGTCAATATTTACAGGTCACTTTCGGAACAGATGCGCCTTCTTCCTCGGGCCCGCGGCGAGGAGCGATAGCGCGCACAGCGCACCCCACCCGGCCGCGACCATCGTCGCCTTCTCCCGGCTGTTCTGGTCCGGGAGACCGCTGCCCAGCACGGCGAGGTCGGCGACGTCCGCGCCGACGCGCACACCGATGGCCGTGCGCAGTGGGTTCCCGGCCGGGGCGAGCGCCATCGCGATCCCGGACGCGAGATCCCGCCCACCGATCGCGCGGGTCAGTACCTTCTGCTCGTCGCTCGGGGACGCCGACTCACCGAGCAGGCCGGTCGGGCGCAGGAACAGCTCGGGCTTCGCAATGATCGCGACGCTGTAGCCGGCCGTCGCGACTCCGAGCAGGCGGGGAAACCAGGTTCGATCCATGGATCGACGAGTACCCCCGCCGGCCGTCCGCAATCCGTAGGGTCGGTTTCTCCGAGATCGAGGGGAGGCCGCAATGACGCGGTTCGACGGGAAGGTGGCCCTGGTGACGGGCGGGGCATCCGGCATCGGCGAGGCGATCGGGACCCGGTTGCGCGACGAGGGGGCGCGGGTCGCGCTCGTCGACGTGGACTCCGCCGGCCTGGCCCGGGTCGCCGGGGACCGCGACGACACGCTCGCGATCACCGCCGACGTCACCGACGGCGCCGGGGTCGAGGCCGCCGTCGCCGAGACCGTGCAGCGGTTCGGCCGGCTCGACCTCGCGTTCCCGGTCGCCGGCTCGGCCCGGTTCGGCACGATCACCGACATCGACGACGGCGACTGGCGCTGGACCGTCGACCTCGTCCTGCACGGCACGTTCCTGACCGTGAAGTACGCGGCCCGGGCCATGCGCGACGGCGGGCACGGGGGCGCGATGGTGATCGTCTCCTCGCTGAACGCGCACGTGCCGCTCTACGGAGGCAGCTCGTACGCGGCGGGCAAGGCCGGCAGCGAGAACTTCGCGAAGAGCGCGGCGCTCGAGCTCGCGCCGTACGGGATCCGGGTGAACGCCGTGCTGCCCGGCCTGACCACCACCCCGCTGACCGCGCCGCTCCTCGGTGTCCCCCAGGTGGAGAAGGACTACATGGACCGGATCCCGCAGGCCCGCGCCGCCCAGCCGTCCGAGATCGCAGCACCGTGCCTGTACCTGGCCAGCGACGACGCGAGCTACGTCAACGGCACCAGCCTCGTCGTCGACGGCGGGTGGGAGATCTCGAACTACCCGGACCTGCGCCCGATCGTCAACGGCTGACCCGGGCCGTCAGCCCGTCGGGTCGGTGTCCACGGTGCGGAACACCAGCGCCGGCGACGCCTTGATCCACCAGTCGTCCGGGCCGACCCGGACGACGAGCGCCCACCGGTACTCGCCCGTCCACGACGGCGGCTTCGTCGCGACCACCTGCAGCCAGCGCAGCGGGCCGTCGTCGTCGATCGGGATCTCGACCCAGGACCCCGGGACCATCTCCGGCACGGACAGCCACCGCACACCCGGCTCCGGGTCGTACGGGTCGAGCGGCCCGGACAGATCGTCGATCACGGGCGGGGTCGGTCGCCCTTGCCGTGGGCGTCGAGATCGATCGACAGGACCCGCTCGCCGTAGGACTCGGACAGGTCGTCGAGCGTCGCCGCGACGTTGTCGCCGCGGTCCAGCGCGCCGAGGGTCCACTCGCGCCCGAAGCCCCGCGAGGCACCGGTGATGAACCAGGTCGTCGTCATGCCCCGAGTGTTCCGCGCCTCCGGACCGCCCGCATCTGCGGAGTCACAGCTCGTCGAGGAACGCCACCGCCGCCTGCGCCGACGCCCTCCGCCATGCGATCAGCACCCGATCGAAGTCGTCCGCACCGGCCTGTTCCTCGTCCAACGCGGCGACGATCGGGACGAGTGTCCGGCGCTGGGCGCCGATCAGATCGGCGGGGTCGGTGCCCTGCCGGTGGTGGATCGCCAGCTTCAGCAGGAACTCCGACCGCAGATCCCGGACGTGCGGGACCGGCGCGTCCAGCCAGGCCCGGACCTGCTGCCGCCCCAGCTCGGTGGCCGCGTAGAGAGTGCGCGGCGGGCCGCCGGCGGCCTCCACCGCGCCCGCCGAGATCAGATCGCTCTCCTGCAGCCGGCCGATCGCCCGGTAGACGAGGGGCCGCGGCACCTGCCAGACGCGCCCGAGCTCGCCGTCCGGTGCGGTCAGCGCGGCCACGGCGAAGCCGTGCACGGGCCGTTCGCAGGTGACCGCCAGCACCGTCCACTCGGGCAGTCCGGGTCGCATCGGCCCAGGGTAGGCGCCCGGCGCGGGCGTCCGGCACGCACCGGCGGACGTGCGCCACGCCGCAGATGCGGAGTCGTCCGGTTCCGGTTCGTGATCGACACCGCTACGTTCTCCCGAAGAACGCCGAACAGCGTCGCCGATTGAGACGCCGGGGGCGTCGTCGCGCGTGGAAGACTCGCGGCGACGTTCCCGACGACCGTGAACCGGAGGTCAGGTTGATCCTCATCGTCCTCAAGGCCCAGATCCGACCGGACAAGCGCGACGAGTGGCTGTCCGGGATCTCCGAGTACAAGAAGAACGTGAACTCCGAGCCGGGCAACATCTCGTTCGACTACCACGAGAACTTCGAGAAGCAGAACGAGTTCGTGATCGTGGAGGTCTTCAAGGACGACGCCGCCGGCGCGGCGCACGTCAAGACCGACCACGCCCAGAAGTTCTTCGACTTCATGGGCTCGGTCGTGCCGGAGAAGCCGCTCATCAACTTCCAGAGCGAGGACGGGAAGGACGTCTGGGTCGAGATGGGCGAGGTCACCCCGCACTAGATCTCGCCACGCGCACACGAGGGCGGCAGCCGTTTCGGCTGCCGCCCTCGTCGCGTCCGGGATCAGGTGCCGGTGGTCGCGCCCTGCGTCGACCCCTGGGTCGCCGTGCCGTCCGGCGCCGTTCCGCCGGGGGCGGTGCCGGTGCCGTCCTGGCTCATCCCGGGCGGGGCTCCGCCGGGTCCGCCGCCCGGCCCGCCGGGGCCGACGAGGCCGCCGGTCAGCATGCCCAGCGCGGCACCGACGACAAGCGCGCCCGCGCCGATCGCGGCCGTGCCGCGGGCCGAGAACGTCCGCCGCGGCCGGGCGGGCGGAACCGGGCCGGTCTGCGGGGTGTGGGCGGCGGTCGGTACCTCCGGGTGGTCGACGACGGGCTGCTGCGGTGACGAGGTCATGTGTCCCTCCGTGATCGGTCGGCGCGGGGTTCGCCGTGATGAATCCGACCATTCCGGGACGCGCTGTCCCGGCTCTGTGTGGATCATGTGCCCGACCTGTGCAACGGAGTTCCGTTTGTCGCGGCCGCGACGAGCAGGAGCCCCGGCCGCCCGCCGACACGCCGGGCCCCGGGTTCGGGAGGGGTATCGCCAACAGGCACACTGTCGCCCGGACGACCGCCCGGGTTGGGCCGATCGGTCGCAGCGACGTCTGCGCGCGCTGCAATGTGGACCCGGCCGGGGACGTGCACGACTGGCGAGGAGCTCGAACGAATGAGCAGTAGGCAGCAGGCGAGGCGCACCATGCGGCGGGCGGTCGCCGGCGTACTCGGTCTGGTGACAGTGGCCGGCGTCGCGTTCGCCGGGTCGGCGGCAGCGGACTCACCCGCGGCCGACGAGGCCCGCCGGCAGCCGCTCGTTCCGTACACGCCGTGCAGCGCGACGGCGAAGGCCTGCGTGGACCTGGACTCCCAGCGGTCCTGGCTGATCAAGGACGGGCAGATCATGACCGGCCCGGTCGACATCTCCTCCGGCGGCAACGGCCAGGAGACGCCGATCGGGCACTCCCTGCGGGTCTACCGCAAGGACGCCCAGCACCTCAGCGAGGAGTCCCGGATGCCGAACGGTGACCCGGCCCCGATGCCGTGGTCGACGTTCTTCGGCGACGGCGGCATCGCGTTCCACAGTGGTTCCCCGGATCGGTCCTCGGCGGGGTGCATCCACCTCTCCGACGGGGACGCCCGCGCCTGGTTCGACTACCTGCAGAACGGCGACCAGGTGCAGGTCGTGTCCTCGCACGAGGAGATGCAGGCGCGCGGCCTGCCCGGCTGAGCGAGAGTCACGACCACCGCCGCTGCGGGCCCGCCGCCGGGTGCGCCGCAGCCCCAGCAGAACTCCGCAACCCACGCCTGATCCTCCGGGCGGATCAGGTCCGATCCGGGCTGCTCCGCTCCGGGGCGACCTCGAACACGTGCAGCCGGTTCTTGCCGGTCGACTTCGCCCGGTACATCGCGGCGTCCGCGTCGCGGAGCACCTCTCCCGGCCCGATTCCGGGGCGGACCAGCGCGATGCCGATCGAGATCGTCACGGCCATCCGGGTGCCCTGGACGTCCACCGGGCGGGACACGGCGTCCAGGATCCGGCGGGCGACCGTCCGTGCGCGGCCGAGCACGTCGGCCCGGGTCTCGGCGGGACGAGCGGTGTGTGGCTCGAGCAGCAGCACGAACTCGTCCCCGCCGGCCCTGGCCGGGGTGTCCGCCTCGCGCAGGGACGAGACGATGCGCTGGGCCACCGTCGTCAGCAGCTGGTCGCCCGCAGCATGTCCGAGCGAGTCGTTGACCGCCTTGAACCCGTCGAGATCGCAGAACAGCACCGGGGTCGGCGGCGCCCCGGCGTCGGCGGCGCGGGCCACGAGCCGGTCGAGCCGGTCGAGCAGGGCGCGCCGGTTGAGCAGGCCGGTCAGAGGGTCCCGGTTCGCCGCGTCGGTCAGCCGCTGCTCGACCTCGACCATGTCCGTGACGTCGCGCGCGACACCCAGCAGCTCGACGACCCGGCCCGTCGCGTCCCGGGCGAACGGGGTGACCCGGCGCGACATCCAGCGCAGTTCACCCCGGTCGTTGCTCATCCGGACGCGCACGGTCCGCACCTCGCCGTCGGCCAGTCCGGCCGCCGCGTCGTCCGTGTCGTGAAGGGCGGCGACGTCGTCGGGGTGCACGAGGTTCAGCCGGGACGCGCGGTCCAGCTCCACCACCTCGGTGGGCGTGTAGCCGAGCGTCGGCTCGACGGTCCCGGACGCCCACACGACCTGGTGGGTGGCGACGTCGGTGATGAAGATGACGTCCGGGCTCGCGGCCAGCACGGCGTCGTGGAACGTGATCGCCTCGCGCAGCTGTTCCTGCACCACGCGCTCGTCGGTCACGTCGGTGAACGTGGCGACCGCGCCGAGCAGCCGCCCGTCCGGCGCACGGATCGGGCGCGCATCCGCGACGAGGTCGCGGGGATCGTCGTCGGTCCCGGCCCGGGAGTGGATCCCCCGGAGCTCCTCGCCGGCCAGGGCCCGCCGCATCAGGTCCTGCTCGTACGGCAGGAGTACCTCGGGCCCGCCGTCCGCCGGGCCACGCCCGCTCAGGACCGCTGCCCGCCGGTACGCCGCGTTGCGCAGGACGACCCGGCCGTCGGCGTCGCCGGCGAGCACGCCCGCGGCCACGCTCTCCAGCATGGCGTGGTCGAACCGGCGGAGGTCGGCCAGCGTGCGCAGGGCGGCGTCCCGGACCGTCACGACGAGCATCACCATCAGCACCATCCCGACGCCGACGGTCAGGAACGTCAGCACGAGCACGCCCGTGGACTCCCGGTCGGGCCCACCGAACGGGCCGACTCCGGCCGAGGACGCTCCGGCGATCAGCACTCCGACGACCGCCAGCTGGACGACGGTCGTCCGGGGGGACTGCCGCATCGCCGCCCCGACGAGCACGGCCGCCGGCAGGAACGCCACCGGCAGCCCGCCCACCGGGCACAGGACGACGGCGGTCGCCGCCAGCACCAGTACCCACAGCAGGACGGTCTCGGTCCGGAACGTCGAGGTGGGACGTTCGGGCAGCCGCATCACCAGGGGCAGGAGCAGCAGCACCGCGGACGTCCGCGAGACGGCGACCTCCCAGAACAGCGACAGGGGAACCTCGGTCAGCCGCGGCGCGCCGACCAGTACGGCGATACCGCCTGCCACGACAGCGCCGCCGACGGCTCCGCAGGCCAGCCGCACCAGGTCCTCGACCGAACGCAGGGCCAGCCCGGCCCCGGCGGCGAGCACCAGACCGGTCACCGCGGCGTTCGCGACGTCGGCCAGCGCCCAGCCGACGGCGAGCCCGGGATCCCGCCCGGCGAACAGCCGGGACAGCAGGCTCCCCAGTCCCACGCCGACCAGGACACCGAGCAGCAGCAGCGGCCGCGGCGCGGGCCGCCGCAGGGTGGCACCGGCCGCGGCGAGCGCCACCGCGGCGACCGCCGGCGCCGCGGCCGGCCACCAGGCGGCCGGCCCGGTGCCACCGGTGTGGGCCCAGGCCACGGCGAGTCCGAGACACAGGACGACCGGGCCCGTGGCGACGACCAGCGCGGCCGGGCCGGCCCACGAGAAGGCCTTCCCGTCCGAACGGTCACCCGTCAGCGTCGTCATGGTCCTCCCGGCCGGACGTCGAGAGAGACTATCGCGCATTAGCCGGATTCCGACACGAATGGGCCCCCCATGCCCGCGATGGCCGAGGAGGCGAGGTCACACAACGTAGCCGATCATCGGCCGGACGGCCTCCGCACCGCCGCTGGATGGTGGTGTCGTGCAATGGATAACGTCCGTACGTTCGCCGGATGACGGTCAATGCAGATGGCGCCAGGGACATGCACGATGCGCAACGGATCGTCACCATCCCCGAGCTCAGTGCCCCGACCTATCTCCAGTCGGTCCTGTCGATCACCTACCGGGACGAGGGCAACAGCGTGCCCCTGACCGTGGTGACGCCCGGCGGCCTCGTCTTCGGCAACGCCGTGCACCCGTCCGCCTGGCTCCGACGCCTGGGTGACCAGCTACGCGACCTCAACGCGAACGAGCCGAACGAACCGGCCGAGGCCATGGCACAGATGTTCGAACAGATGGCCGAGGAGCGCACCGACGAGAACCCCGGGCCGGACATCCCGATGAAGGACATCCGGTGGATCTACTTCACCGACGCGCTCGTCGCCCCGGCACACAACGCAACCGGCAGTTACCCCGATCCGGCGTGCTGGCAGGTCGCGATCCGCGACGTGACGGCCTGGACGATCGGTCTGCCCCCGGGCTGACCGAACCTCCGTTCGTCGACCGTCCACGATCGTGTGAACGCGGACGGTAACGGGACACCACCCTGGCGACGACGTACCCGACGTGACGCTCGCGCAGCCCGCCGCCCCGTCGGATTCGGTCGACCAGATGCCGGAGGCCGGCACCCTCGAGCCGTCGCGGTTCACCGCGTACACGCAGGGCTGCGCACCGGAGCCGGTCGGCATCACCGACCGCCTCCTGCGCCGGGTGGAGCGGCTGCTCGTCCCCGAGCTGAGCCGGGCGTCCCGGCGTCGCGTCAGCCGTCCGCGATCGAGAAGTTGACCAGGCCGCCGCGCACCTCGGTCACCGTCGTGGTCAGCAGGATGTCCTGCCCACCACCGGAGGTCGTGCAGGTCTGCTTCTGACCGACCTGCGGCTGCAGATCACCGGCACACGCGGTCTTCTCGGCCGGGACGCCTGCCTTGGCGATCTGCTCGGTCACCGTCTTCTCCAGGATCGCCTTCGGCACCGGCTTCGCCTCGGTGGAGATGTCGAAGTTCACCGTGCTGCCGTCCACCGAGCTCACCTTGGCCACCGCGTCGACGGGCTGGCCGCCCGCGGTGAACGTGCAGCGAACGGTCTGGCCCACTTCGGCCGGGAGTTCCCCCGGGCAGGCCACCTGGTCGCCGTCGACGGCGACGCCCTGGCCCTTGAGCTGCGTGACGATCGTCGAGCTCACCTGGTCGGCGGGCACGGAGCTGCTGCAGCCGGCGATGCCGGACAGCGCGGCACCGGACAGCGCGACGAGCACGAGCGTGCGAGCGCCCCGGACATACGCGTTCATTCCGTCGATCTCCCTTGACCGAGCCCGCACGTGCCGCGGGGATGCCGATCAGGATGTCCGGGTGCGAACCGGACGACCAGCCACTTCATCAACCCGGATGATCTCTTACCGGCCGAGACGGACGATCGACTTCGTGACCTGCGTCCGGGCGACGGGACCGGTGGGACCGGATGCGGCGGCACCGACGAACCCGAGCCTGCCGGTCCGCGCGTCCGCGGCGCCCCGCGCCTCGATCCGCTCGCCGTGCCGGGCCGGGCCGAGCAGCTGGGTGGAGACGGTGTTCGTGACGGCGTGCTCGTCGCGTCGGAGCTGGGGCAGCAGCGCGAGATAGGCACTCAGCTCCAGCACCGCCCCGAGTACCGACGCGTGCACCCCGCCCGCGCCGTTGTCGGCGATCCCGGGTGCCACGTCGAACCACACCCCCGCGGTCGGGTCCGCCTCGTCGATCAGCCGGACGTCCAGCGCCGCGGCCAGCGGCAGGCCCAGCGCCAGCGCCGCCCGATCGGCCAGTTCCGTCCCGCTCAGCAGATCGTCCACGCCCGGCATCCTCGCCCCGTCCGCTGAACGCCCGGGGACGGTCCGTCGACGCCGGGCCGAACACGGCGGACCCTGGGTCAGGAGACGGCGGCCCTCCCCGCCTCCAGACGGGCGACCGGGACGCGGAACGGCGAGCAGGACACGTAGTCCAGCCCGATCCGGTGGAAGAAGTGCACCGAGTCCGGATCGCCGCCGTGCTCGCCGCAGATCCCGAGCTTGAGGTCCGGCCGGGTCCGGCGGCCCTCCCGGGCACCGAGCTCGACCAGATGCCCCACGCCCTCGACGTCGAGCGACTCGAACGGCGACACCCCGAAGATCCCCTGCTCCAGGTAGTCGGAGAAGAACGAGCTCTCCACGTCGTCGCGGGAGAAGCCCCAGGTCGTCTGCGTGAGGTCGTTCGTGCCGAACGAGAAGAACTCGGCCGACTCGGCGATCTGCGCGGCGACGATCGCCGCCCGCGGCAGCTCGATCATCGTGCCCACCTGGTGCGGTACCGGCGCCCCGTTCACGTGCGACTCCGGCTCGGCGACCACCTCGGCGATCTCCGCGGCGACCGCCTGCAGCTCCTGCACGGTGCCGACGAGCGGGACCATGATCTCCGGGTGCACGGACACACCCTGGGCGACCAGCGCGGCCGCGGCGCGGGTGATCGCGCGGACCTGCATGGCGAACAGGCCGGGGACGGCGATGCCGAGGCGGACGCCGCGCAGCCCGAGCATCGGGTTCTGCTCGTGCAGCCGGCGGACGGCGACGAGCAGCTCCTCGCGCACCTGGTCCGTGTCCCCACGCTCGTGCGCCAGCGCGCTCTCGACCGTCAGCTCCGTCAGGTCCGGCAGGAACTCGTGCAGCGGCGGGTCCAGCAGCCGGATCGTGACCGGCAGCCCCTCCATCTCGCGGAAGATCGCGGTGAAGTCCTCGATCTGCATCGGCAGCAGCGCCGCGAGCGACTTCTCCCGGTCGTCGCGGGTCTCGGCCAGCACCAGGTGCTCGACGAGCTCACGCCTCTCGCCGAGGAACATGTGCTCGGTGCGGCAGAGCCCGATCCCCTCCGCACCGAACCGGCGGGCCCGGCCGGAGTCCTCGGCGGTGTCGGCGTTCACCCGAACGTCCAGCCGCCGCCGGGAGTCGGCGTGGCGCATGATCCGTGAAACCGCGTCCACCAGCTCGTCACCTGCACGGGCGGACAGCGTCCCCTCGAACCAGGACACGACCGGGCTCGCGACCACCGGCACCTCACCGAGGTAGACCTCGCCGTTCGTGCCGTCGATCGAGATCGTCTCGCCCTCGCCGACCTCGACCCCGTCCGCGGTGGTGAACCGCTTCTCGGCGACGTCGACCTCCAGGTCGTCGGCCCCGCAGACGGCCGTCTTCCCCATCCCGCGCGCGACGACGGCGGCGTGCGAGGTCCGCCCGCCGCGGCTGGTCAGGATGCCCTCGGCGGCGATCATGCCGTTCAGGTCGTCCGGGTTCGTCTCCCGCCGGACCAGCACGACCTTGTCACCGGCCTTCGCGCGCGCCACGGCCGTCGCCGAGTCGAACACGGCCGCGCCGACCGCAGCGCCCGGCGAGGCGTTCATGCCGGTCGCGAGCAGCTTCTTCTCCGCATCCCGATCGAACCGGGGGAACATCAGGTTCGCCAGCTGCGCGCCGGTCACCCGCCGCAGCGCCTCGTCGAGGTCGATCATGCCCTCGTCGACGAGCTGGGTGGCGATCGTGAACGCGGCCGCCGCGGTGCGCTTGCCGACCCGGGTCTGCAGCATCCACAGCTTGCCGCGCTCGATCGTGAACTCGATGTCGCACAGATCGCGGTAGTGGTTCTCCAGCGTGGACATGATGTCCATCAGCTGGTCGTAGGACGTCTTGTCGAGCTGCTCCAGATCGGTCAGCGGGAGCGTGTTCCGGATCCCGGCGACGACGTCCTCGCCCTGCGCGTTCTGCAGGTAGTCGCCGTAGACGCCGCGGGCGCCGGAGGCCGGGTCGCGGGTGAACGCGACGCCGGTGCCGGAGTCCATGCCGAGGTTGCCGAACACCATCGACACCACGCTGACCGCGGTGCCGAGGTCGGTCGGGATCCGCTCCTGGCGGCGGTAGAGGTTCGCCCGCGGCGAGTTCCACGAGTCGAACACCGCGCGCACGGCGAGGTCGAGCTGTTCGCGCGGGTCCTGCGGGAAGTCCCGGCCGGCGTGCTCGCGGACGATCCCCTTGAACCTCTCGACCAACGACTCGAAGTCGCCGGCGTCCAGGTCGAGGTCGTTGCGCGTGCCTTTGGCCTTCTTCGCGTCGTCGACGGCCTGCGAGAAGTGCTCGGAGTCGATGTCCAGGACCGTCGCACCGAACATCTGCACGAGGCGCCGGTAGGAGTCCCACGCGAACCGGTCGTCGCCGGCCCGCTCGGCCAGCGCGTGCACCGACGCGTCGTTCAGCCCGACGTTGAGGACGGTCTCCATCATCCCGGGCATGGAGAACTTGGCGCCGGAGCGGACCGACACGAGCAGCGGGTCGTCCGGGTCGCCGAGCCTGCGGCCCATCGCCTTCTCCAGCGTGGCCAGGTGCTCGGTGACCTCGCCGGGCATCCCGTCCGGCTCGGCGCCGTTCGCCAGGTAGGCCCGGCAGGCCTCGGTGGTGATGACGAAACCGGGAGGCACGGGGAGCCCGAGGTTGGTCATCTCGGCAAGGTTCGCGCCCTTGCCCCCGAGCAGGTCCTTCTGGTCCTTGTCGCCTTCGGCGAAGTCGTACACGAACCGCGGCATCG
This sequence comes from uncultured Actinomycetota bacterium, assembly GCA_963822335.1. GTDB lineage: Bacteria > Actinomycetota > Actinomycetes > Mycobacteriales > Pseudonocardiaceae > Pseudonocardia. Next base: position 214,906 of record CAWGHE010000001.1, read on the forward strand.
CGAATCCTCCGGGAGGTTCTCGGTCAGCGTGAAATGACCGCGCCGTTCCCGGCGCATTCACCTCAGTGTGGGTCAAGGACCGGTCCGCCCACAGGGCCGATCGGACCCGGACCGGTCTCTGACTCGATCCAGTCATTTGATCTGAAACATGTGTTGCCCCAGGTTGCGCGGGCTCCGTAGCGTTCCCGGCGTGTCCGATCACGGCGATGTCGCCCACGGCTGGGTTCTGCTGCTGGCGCAGCTGCCCGCCTCCCCGTCCAGTCCCCGGGTGACCGTCTGGCGACGGGCCCGCTCCGCCGGCGCGATCGGAGTGCAGAACGGGGCGTGGGTGCTGCCCGACGGCCCGGATCACGTGCGGTTCTTCACCGGGCTCGCGACCTACGTGCGCGAGCACGGTGGCAGCGCGTTCGCCCTGCGGACGACGTCCGCGACCGGCGGCGAGGACGACGAGATCGTCGCCCGCTTCCGCTCGGACCGGGCCAAGGAGTACGCCGAGCTCACCGAACGCGGCGAGGAGCTGCTCGCGGAGCTGGCGAAGGAGACCGAGCGCTCGAACTTCACGTTCGCCGAGCTGGAGGAGAACGAGCAGGATCTCGACCGGCTCGCCGGCTGGCTGGAGAAGATCGTGGTCCGGGACTTCTTCCCGGACGAGCAGGCCAAGGACGCCGCCGCGCTCCTGGAGCGCTGCCGGGCCGCTCTGGAGACGTTCACCGGCGAGGTCTACCGCTCGGAGGGCGTCGCGCCGGAGGACCCGGCCGCCTCGTGAGTACTGACAGCGCCAGCGTCGAGACCCCCTCCGCGGCGGCCCACACCGCGACCGGCCCGCAGACCCTGCTCGCGCAGGGCACCGACCGCCGTCGCGGGCTCTCCGCCGACGACGCGACCGCACGGCTCGCCGAGGTGGGCCCGAACCGGTTCGTGCTCCCGCGGCGGGTGACGTTCCGCAACGTCCTGGTCGACGAGATCACCGAGCCGATGATGCTGCTGCTGGTCGCGGTGGCCGTGCTCTACAGCATCTGGGGGGAGATCGAGGACACGATCGCCATCGTGGTGATCATCTCCGCGGTCGTGTTCGTCGAGGTGTTCGCCGAGTACCGGGCGAAGCGGGTGATCGCGTCACTCGGGGAGCTGTCCGCACCGACGGCCCCGGTGCTGCGCGACGGCCGGATCGAGCAGGTCCCCACCGAGGACCTCGTGCCCGGCGACGTCATCCCGCTGCGGGCCGGGTCCCGGGTGCCGGCCGACGCGCGGCTGCTGGAGGCCTACGGGCTGCGTGTCGACGAGTCCGCACTGACCGGCGAGTCGGTGCCGGTGGACAAGGACGCGGACGCGGTACTGCCGGACGACACGCCGCTCGCCGAGCGGTCCAACCTGGCCTTCGCCGGCACGACGGTGGCCGCCGGGCGGGGCCGCGCCGTCGTCGTCGGTACCGGGATGGCGACCGAGCTCGGCCGGATCACCGGGCTGATCGTCGAGGCCAAGCAACCGCGCACGGCGCTGCAGCAGGCGATGCGCGACCTGTCCAAGGGGCTCGCGTACCTCGCGATCGCGTTCAGCATCGTGGTGCCGTTGATCGGCATCCTGGGTGGCCAGCCGTGGCGGGAGATGGTCCTGACCGGGCTGACGATGGCGTTCGCCACGATCCCGGAAGAGCTTCCGATCATCATCAGCCTGGTGCTCGGATTGGGCGCCTACCGGCTCTCCCGCCGGCACGGCGTGATCCGCCGGTTGCGGGCGGCCGAGACGCTGGGTGCCGTCACCGTGATCGCCACCGACAAGACCGGCACGCTCACCGAGAACCGGATGACGGTCGCGCAGCTGACGGCAGGTGGCGAGCCGGCCCCGCTCGCCGGCGACGACGACCCCGCACGACGGAAGCTGCTCGCCCTCGCCGCGGCCTGCCACGACACGTCGTTCGACGAGCAGGACGGCGAGCTGCGGTTCACCGGCGACCCGACCGACGTCGCGTTCCTGGAGGCGGCACGCGAGCGCGGGCTGCTGCCGGGCCAACCGGACGGGATCGGTGGGCAGGTGGCCGCGCGGTTCCCGTTCGACGTCCACCGGGAGTCGATGTCGATCGTCCACCGGCTCGTCGGCGGGCATCTGCTGCTGATCACGAAGGGCGCGCCGGAGGCCGTGCTGGCGCACTGCGTGCTGACCGACGACGACCGGGCCGAGCTCACCGCGCGGGTCGAGCGGATGGCCGCGGCCGGTCTGCGGGTGATCGCGGTCGCCACCGCCTCTCCGGACAAGCTGCCGTCCGTCCCGGACCGTGACGACCTGACGTTCGCCGGCCTGGCCGGGCTCGCCGACCCGCCGCGCCCGGAGGTGGCGGAGACCGTCAGCACCATCCGCGGAGCCGGGATCCGGATGCTGATGGTCACCGGGGACCACCCGGCGTGCGCCCGGGCGATCGCCGAGGAGGTCGGCCTCGACACCTCGGCCCCCCTGCTCACCGGCCGCGACCTGGACCGCCTCGACGACGAGGCGCTGGCCGACGCCGTCGGGCGGACGTCGCTGTTCGCCCGCGTCACCCCCGAGCACAAGCTCCGGCTGGTGGGTGCGCTGCAGGCCCGCGGCGAGGTCGTCGCGATGACCGGCGACGGGATCAACGACGCGCCGGCGCTCTCGTCCGCCGACGTCGGCGTCGCGATGGGCAAGTCGGGCACCGACGTCGCCCGGGACTCGGCCGACCTGGTGCTCGCCGACGACAACATCGCCACGGTGACCCGGTCGCTCGACGAGGGCCGCACGCTCTACGACAACCTGCGCAAGGGCGTGCGCTACTACCTCGCCTGCAAGGCGGGCCTGATCGCGACGACGGCGGTCGGCGTCGTCGTCGGGCTGCCGATCCCGTTCGCCCCGATCCAGATCGTCGTGCTGGAGATGTTCATGGACATCGCCGGCAGCGCGACGTTCGCGGCGGAGCCGGGGGAGCGCGACACGATGAGCCGCCCGCCCCGCGACCCGCGGCAGCGCTTCCTGGACCGGCCGCTCATCCGGTCGCTGATCGCCGGCGGCGCGTCGCTGTTCGCTGCGGTCGGGGGCATCTACCTGGTCGCGTCGTTCAACGGCGTCCCGGCCGAGACGGCGCAGACGATGGCGTTCCTGGCGTGGATGGTCGGCTACCTGGCGCTGGCCTGGGTGATGCGCTCGGAGCGCACGCCGCTGGCGCGGGTGGGTCTGTGGTCGAACCGCTTCCTGCCGGGGTGGACGGTCGTCACGGCGGCGTCGATCGCGCTGGTCATGCTCGTGCCGGCGATCCGGGACACGCTGCGGCTCACCCCGATCGACACGACGCAGTGGCTCGTCGTCGTGCTGGTCCCGATCCTCGCCGTGTCGTGGATCGAGATCGTGAAGGTCGTCCGGGCGTGGGGCGGGGCTCAGGCGGTGCCGGCCGGTACCGAGATCACGTAACGCCAGGTGCCGGACGGATCCCGGCGGGCCACGTTCGTCCCGGCCGGTCCGACGACGAGTGCGAGGTCGGCTCCGCAGACGACCTGACGGGGATCCGCGACGAACCCGCCGCCCCACGACGCCGGGGTCGCGGCGGCGATCGCGGCACGCCCGCACAGCCCGGCCCCGGTGTGCAGCACCCCGGTGGTCTCGAACAGCGCGGCGACCGCCGGCCCGTCGTCGAGCAGCACGGCGTCCTCCAGCAACGTCTCGAGCTCCTCGGGCGAGCGCGCGTGCGCGTCCACGGTCAGAACACGAGATCGTGCCGGGCGATCACCGGCCCGGTCGCGTCCATGTCGATGTCGCAGCCGTGCCGGCCGGCGATCTCGGCGAGCATCTCGTCGTCGAGCGACGTGCCGAGCCCGTCCATCTCGCGGAACGCCTGCTCCAGGCCACCCGGCGAGATGATCTCCAGGCAGGCGGCCGGTTCGTCACCGGCGTTCCAGAACGTGTGCCACTGCCCGCGCGGCTTGACCATCAGGTCGCCCGGCCCGGCGACGACCTCGACGTCGCCGAGCACCGCCCCGATCCGGCCGCGCGTGACGTAGGTGAACTCGTCCTCGTCGTGGTGGCGGTGCATCGGCGCGGCGAGGGCGCGCGGCGGGAACAGGTGCTCGACGAGCGCGAGCCGGCCGCCGGTCTCGTTGCCGTCGATCACGAAGCGGTCCCGCACGCCGCCGGTGTCCGGGCTGATCTCGCCGGAACCGGCGGCGATCACCCGCGGGGTGGGGGTCAGGGTCTCGGACATCGGGCCTCCTCGTCGGGCTGGTACCGCAAGGGTGGGCCGGGCCGGGGCCGTCGCGCGATTCCACAATTCTGGTATGTCGGCGCCGGCCGTCCCGGCCCTACCGTCGACGGCGTGGGCGCGAACCTGGACCGGGCGGCCGAGCGGATCGGCGACCTCGCCGATCGCGCGAGCGACCTGGTCACGCTGTGGCAGGGCGTCAACGACGTCCTGGCCACGGCCGTGCCGCACCACACGGCGCCCTGCTCGTACACGCTCGACCCGGCCTCGCTGCTGATGACGAGTCACTTCCACCCGCAGGTGACCGAGTTCCCGGCCGAGTGGCTGTCCGCCGAGTACCACGCCGACGACGTCAACCTGCTCGCCGACGTCGCCCGCTCGCAGGCGGGGATCTCGACGCTGCACGAGGCCACCGGCGGCGACCCGAGCGGGAGCCCGCGGTGGAAGGCGAACATGGAGATGGGCGGCGACCAGGAGCTGATCCTGGCGCTGCGCGCCCGGTCCGGCGAGGTGTGGGGCGCGCTCGGCGTCTACCGCGAGCCGGGCCGGCCGATGTTCGACGACGGGGAGAAGCGGTTCCTCCGGGCCGTCGCGCCGCAGCTCGCACAGGGTGTGCGCCGGGCGTTGCTGGTCGGTGAGGCGACCGACCCGGAGGGACAGGACGCGCCGGGCCTGGTCGTCGTGGACGGTACGGGTGAGATCGAGTCGCGCAGCCCCGGCGTGGACCGCCTGCTCGCCGACCTGCCCGACGCCGACCTGGACGCCGGGCGGCTGCCGAGCGCCGTACGGTCCGTCGCCGCGCGTGCGGCGCGTCCGACGGGCGGGGCGGCCGAGGTCGCGATGGCCCGGGTGCTCTCCCGCGGCGGCACGTGGATGGTGCTGCACGGTGCCCGGCTGGAGGGCACCGGGGACCCCCGCGTCGCGGTGATCGTCGAACCGGCGCACCCGGCCCGGATCCTCGGCCTGCTCATGGCCGCGTTCGGGCTCACCGAGCGGGAACGCGACGTCACCCGTCTGGTCCTCCAGGGCTCGTCGACGACGCAGATCGCCGGCGACCTCGTGGTGTCCCCGCACACCGTCCAGCAGCACCTGAAGTCGATCTTCGAGAAGACCGGTGTGCGGAGCCGCCGTGAGCTCGCCGGGAAGGTCTTCTTCGCGCACTACGAACCGCGCTTCCGGGACAACGAGCACCGCGCCGTCACCGGTCGCCCGCTCCGCGGCGGTCCCGCCTGCTGACGTGCTAGACCGTCGGGTGTGGATCCCCGCTCGGTGCTCAGCCGGCCCGCCCCGGGTCCGGACCGGACGATCTCCTACGGGCCGGACCCGGACCAGGTGCTCGACCTGTGGCCGGGCGGAGCGCCGGGACGCCCGCTGATCGCGCTCGTGCACGGCGGGTTCTGGCGGCCGTCGTTCGACCGTGTGCACACCCGGCCGATGGCCGCGGCGCTGCACGCGACGGGCTGGCCCGTCGCGTCGCTGGAGTACCGGCGACTGCCCGGTGAGCCGGACACCACCGCGACCGACGTCGCGGAGGGCCTGCGCGCGGCGGTGGCGCAGGCCGGGGACGCGGGGGTCGTCGCCGTCGGGCACTCGTCCGGCGGGCATCTCGTCCTGCTGACGGGATCGGTCGCCGTCGGTGTGGTCGCCCTGGCGCCGGTCGCCGACCTCGCGCTCGCGGAGCAGCTGGATCTGGGCGACGGCGCGGTGCGGGCCCACCTCGGCGGGCCCGCCGACCGGTTCCGGCACCTGGACCCCGCACGGCTCCCGGCACCGTCGACGCCGGTGACGATCGTGCACGGCGACCGCGACGACCGGGTGCCGGTGGAGATCTCCGCCTCGTACGTCCGCCGGTGCCCGGGCCCGCGGCTGGTCACCGTCCCGGGGGCCGAGCACTTCGCCGTCGTCGACCCCTGGTCGGACGCGTGGCCGACGGTCGTCGCCGAGATCAGCCGGGCGGCGCGGTCGTCCTGACCGCAGCCGACAGGACGAGCCCGGGTCCGGACGCGACGCCGAGCTTGTGGAACACGTTGCGGATGTGCGTCTCGACCGTCTTGCGGCTGAGGTACAGCTCGTCGGCGATCTCGGTGTTCGTCCGGCGGTCGGTCACCATCCGCATGATCTCCAGCTCGCGCCCGGTCAGCGATGCGACGCCGCCGGCGGGTCCGGTGCTGCCGGTGGTGTCCCAGCCTGCGGAGCTGCCGCGTCGACCGGGGCCCCTGACCGAGCCCCGCCGGGGTCAGGCCCAGGGCCGGGCCGAGCGGGTGGCCCAGTACTCGTCGGCGGGCTCGCGCAGACCGTCGAGGCCGTCGTCCGGGAGCGCGTCGCCGGCGCCCGCCACGTTGCTGGTCAGCTGACCGGTGTCCACCGGTCCGAGCAGCACCCGCCACGCCCACGGGTTCGCCAGCGCCGCGGCGACGGCGAGCCGGTCGAGCGGGACGCCGGCCCGGGCGGCGAGCGCGGACGCGGCGGGTACGGCGTCCGGACCGGGCGCAAGCCTGCCGTTCGCGAACACCTCCTTGACGATCACCCGGTGACCCGCGCCGGCGGCCTCGGCGAGCGCCGGGCCTGCCGAGGGCTCGAGCAGGTTCCACGTGGACTGGAACGACGTGAACAGCGGCTCGCCGTCCACCCGCACCTCCAGCGCGCGACGGATCGCGTCCGCCTGCGCAGGCCCGGACGTGGAGATCCCGACCCGGACTCCGCGCTCGCGCAGGTTCGCCATCGCGCGGTGCACCGCGTCGTCGTCGAGAACGCCGGTCTCCAGGGTCGCGGAGTGCACGTGGTAGACGCCGAGCCGCCCGTCCAGCCACTGCAGACTTGTCCTCGCCTGGACGGTGAACGCGGTGAGCGAGTGGTCCTTCACCTCGTGCACGTCGGCGTCGAGGCGCCAGCCGCCGACGTAGCGGTAGCCCCACTTGGACCCGATCTCGACGTCGTCGATCTCCGGGTGGTCGGCCAGCCAGCCGGCCAGGAACTCCTCGGCGCGGCCGTAGGAGCGGGCGACGTCGAGGTAGCGGATCCCGGCGGCGTAGGCGGCGTCGAGCAGCTCGCGGGTCCGGGCACGCAGGTCGTCGACGGACCGGGTGTCACCGAGGCGGTCCCGGCCGGAGGTGATGTAGGCGGGACGGGCGACGGCAGCCAGGCCGAGACCGAGACGCGAGGCGGGGGACACGGGTTCCAGGGTGCTCCACGGCGACCGGCGGTGCGGCGCCCGCCCGGGCTGGTCAGCCGCGACCGGTGGTCCGGGACGACCGTCCGGCGTCGGCACCGTCGGGGGCGGACGTGTCGGACAGCGCCCGCTCGACCCGGACGAGGTCGTCGCAGAGCCCGTGCAGCCATCCCCAGCCGTCCAGGAGCCGTGACGTGTCCTCGGGCGTCGGGCCGCGCGGGATCGACGGGAACCGGCCGCGGCACTCCTCGGACGCTCCGGCGACCGGCACACGATCGTCGGCCACGGCGTCCGCGGCTTCGCGGTAGACCGCAGCCACGTGGCCCGCGCCGGAGTGCAGGTCTTCGTCGGCGGGCCGGGAGACGGCCGGGGTCACCGGGTGGCGCTCGCGCAGCGCGTCACCGTAGGTGTCCTGGCGGTGCACGACGAGCACGACGGTCAGCCAGTCCGGCGCCGGTCCCCGGCCCACCGGTTCGGTCCGGTACTGGTCGTAGGCGCTGCCCACCATGATGGCGAGGTGGTGCAGACGCGCCGCCGACGCTGTGGACGGCTCGCCCACGCCCGTCAGGTGCGCGGCCAGGGCGTCCACCTCGTCGGCCACGGCACGCAGCGCGTCGGCGGTGACCCGCCGGATCTCGCCGCCCCCGCCCCGGGGCCACACGGCGGCGCCGATCACCGCCCCGGTCATGCCGCCGATCACGACGTCGACCATCCGGACCTCCGCGAGCTGCCAGGTCGACGGGGCGAGCTGGGCGAACAACACGGCGACGACGACGGTGAACCCGCCCTGGGCGGCGGCCACGCCGAGCAGCGGGCCGATCGTGAACGCCACGATCATCACGATCGGCAGCAGCCACGCGTACACCCGCACGTCGTCGCCGACCAGGAGGAGGAGACCGGCGGCGATCAGCGCGCCGGCGAGCGTGCCGGCGAACGCCCGCAGCAGCACCGGCCGGTCGGCCAGGGTCGACGTCCGCATCAGGCTCAGCGTGGCCAGCAGCACCCAGAATCCGTGCGAGAGATCGAACACCCCGGCCACCAGCCGGGCCACGGAGAGCCCGAGCGCCAGGCGCACGGCGTTCTGCAGGAACACCGAGCGGGTCGTGAGGTGTCCGCGCAGCCGGACCCACCAGAGCCGGGCCGGGCTCGCCTGCAGGAACCAGAGCAACGTCGGGGCCGCGTCGGGCGACGGCCGGGGCGCTCCCGTGTATCCGGAGACGGCGAGCGCGGCGAGCCGGACGTCCTCGGCGAGAGCGACGGCGGCGAGCCCCGCCCGCAGCGTGACCGCCGGACCGGGGTTGCGCGCCGCGGCGTGCGCGTCCAGGGCGGCGTCGAGCGCCGTGACGTCCACCGCGAGGGAGCGCTCGGGGGCCCGGAGCGCACGGGCCAGCGCCGTCAGGACGCGCGCGGTCTCCTCGATCAGGTCGGCCGTGCGCGGGTGCGGCGTCGGGCCGGCCAGCAGGTCCGCGACGGCCAGTACCCGGTCCGACGCGGCCCGGACCGCCGAGACGGTGGCGAGCAGGCTCCGATCCCGGACGTCCGGCCCGAGCGGCCGGTCGGTCCGGGCCATCTGGGTCAGCCGCAGCCGGGTCGCCGCGTCGGTCACGGCACGTCGTTGCTCGGCCTGCGGGCCGGCCGCCGGGCCGGGCGTGCGCAGGACCTGGCACAGGGCCGACGCGAAGCCGGCCACCTCGTCGGCCAGGTGCGCGATCCGGTCCGCGATCGGCTCGGGCGGCGTCGGCGGCAGGAGGAACTGGTCGGCGACGATCAGCAGGACGGCGCCCAGCACGAGCCCGGCCAGCCGCTGGTCCAGCGTCTCGGGTTGGAACGGCGGGAAGCACGGGAGCACGTAGAGCAGCTGCAGCCCGTTCGCGACGCCGACCAGTCGCGGCCCCCCGACACCGGCGTAGACCACGACGAACCCGACGACGAGCATGCCCGCCACGGCCGCCCAGGTGCTGACCGCGAGCAGCGTGCCGAGGCTGACCAGGACGGCGCCCGCGGCCGAGGCGCCGGCGTAGGTGCGCAACCGCTGCTGCGGCGTGCCCTGGACCTCGGCGGAGAACACACCCAGCGCGACGACGGTGAACATCGCGTACGTCGCGGCGACCGGGTCGTCGAGGCCGTACAGGCACAGATAGAAGCCGGCGAGCCCGGCCACCGACACCCGCACGGCGCGTCGCAGTACCGGGACGACCGTCGCCGGGAGGACGACACCGGCCCGCGTGATCATCGGCACCACCGCGTCGAGTACACGTGACACCCCGATCAGTCCCGGTCCGGGGCCGGCGGCCCTCCGCCCCGGGAACGGGCTCGCATCGGCGGAGCCCGGCGTTAGCTCAGGCCGTACCGGCGAGGAGCGTGCGCACGTCGTTCGCGGTGGTCGGCAGCGAGTTGCCGAACGCGTCCAGGAACGTGCTGTGCCCTCCGAGCGGGGTGAGCACGGCGGTGATCGGTTCCAGCGGTCCCGGCCCCAGCAGCACCGGCACGACCGTGACCAGCAGCCACATCACGAGCAGTGCACCGGCCACACCCGCGAGCGCGCCCAGCGCGCGGTCGACGATCGTCAGCCGCCCGGCCGCCAGCAGCCGCGAGAGCAGCGCCCCGATCCACCCGCCGATCAGCGAGCCGAGCACCAGTCCGGCCACCACTCCCACCCAGAACAGAACCCGGCGGTTCTCCAGGTCCGTCCCCAGCCCGGCCAGCCGGATCCCGAGCCCGGCGCACAGCCCGGCTCCGACCAGCAACCCCAGCAGCGCGCCGGCCCGGCCGCTGCCGCCGAGGCGGCGGAAGCCGGTGATCGCGGCACCGAGCAGGATCACCACGACCAGCACGTCGAGCAGGGTCACGCCACCGACTGTGCCGCACGGACCTGAGACGGGTCCGCCCGGGCGCTACATCTGCGCGCGGACCGAGTACAGCTCCGGGAAGAACGTCAGATCCAGCGCCCGCCGCAGGAACGCCGACCCGGAGGACCCGCCGGTGCCGCCCTGGGACCCGATCATGCGTTCCACGGTCTTGAGGTGACGGAACCGCCAGAGCTGGAAGTTCTCCTCGATGTCGATGAGCTCCTCGCAGGCCTCGTAGGCGTCCCAGTGGTGCTCGACGTCGGCGTAGATCGCGGCCAGCACCGGGACCAGTCCGTCGTTGTGCACGTGCGCGAGGCGGACGTCGCGGTGCAGCAGCTCGTCGGGCACCGGGTGACCGCGGCGGTGCAGCAGGCGGAGGAACTCGTCGTAGAGGCTCGGTGCGTCGAGCACCTCGGCGAGCAGCACGGTGGCCCGCGGATCGTCCGCGAAGACGTCCAGCATCTCGGCGTTCTTGTTGCCGAGCACGAACTCGACGGCCCGGTACTGGTAGGACTGGAAGCCCGACGACGTGCCCAGGAACCCGCGGAACTGCACGTACTCCGACGGCGTGAGCGTGGCGAGCACGGACCACTGCTCGATCATCGTCCGCTGGATGTGCTTGACCCGGGCCAGCCGCTTCAGCGCCGACGGGAGGTCGTCCCGGGCCAGGTCGGCGCACGCCGTGCGCAGCTCGTGCAGCACCAGCTTCAGCCACAGCTCCGACGTCTGGTGCTGGACGATGAACAGCATCTCGTCGTGATGCTCGGGCCGGGACAGCGGCACCTGCGCCGACAGCAGCTCGTCGAGGTGCAGGTAGCCGCCGTAGGACAGGTTGCTCCGGAAGTCCCGGACGATGCCGTCCTCCAGGGGACGCGTGCCGGTCTGGTCGTCCACGACGCCAGCGTGCCACCGGAGCGGCCCTCAGGACCGGCGGGCGCGCCACCGACGTACCAGCCATCCGGCACCCAGCGCGACGGCGACGCCGGCCGCGCCGAGCAGCAGGACGCGCAGCACCGGCGCCCACGGCCACGCAGGACCCTCGAGCCCGGCATCGGTGACGGGGTACTCCAGGATCTTGCCCGTCCATCGCGCCGTGGGGACGTCCATCGAGGCGGCCATGTCCCGCAGGGCCGGGTCGAACGCGAAGCCCGGGCGGGTGTGCAGGTACTCCACGGGTACGCCCGCCACGGCCGTCGTGGCTCGCGCGGCGGCGTCCCGTCCCGGCACGACGACGCGGTCGACCCGACCGTCGGCCGCCCCCAGGTCGGCGCGGGGGACGAACCTCAGACCGTGGCGGGAGCGGACGCCCTCGCCGCCGGCCGTCAGGGCCAGCGTGCGCGCCGACTTGACCTCGCCGTACGGGGCGAACGCGGACGAGACCTCCAGCTCCCCGACGCCGTCGGTGAGGACCACACCGACCGTGGTGGTGTCCGCGCGGAACCCGATGTTGAGCAGGTGCACGACGGCGTCGGTGGGCGCCAGGCGGGAGCCGGGCAGCGGGGCGGGCCTCCCGGGCGAGTAGGTGTGCCAGCCGACCGCGTCGGCGGCACGCGACGCCGCCGCGGGCCCCAGGAACCGTTCGATCACCCGCAGCGTCCCGTCCACCGAGGACAGCAGGCCGCCGGTGGTGATCACGTCGCCGTCGTCGACGTACCGCGTCCCGCGCTGCCAGTGCACCTCCGGACGGCGCTGCTCGAGCCCCGCGAGCCGGTACCAGTGGCTGGTGGCGCCGCGGCCGTCGATCAACCCGGCGTCGGCGAGCAGCCGGGCGCCGGTGCACACGCCGAGCACCAGACCGTCGCTGGCGGTCTCCCGCAGCCACGTCGTCACGGCGGCGTCGCCGTCGGACTCCGGCATCTCCGGGACGACGGTGACGTCCGGGGCGGCCCCGCCCAGCCGTTCGCCGAGCTGGGCGAAGCTGAGGTCGGGAACCAGGTCCAGCCCGCCGAGAAGGGGCAGCGGACGGCGTTCGGGCGCCACGACGTAGACGTTGAACGCGCCGGTCGTGGCGAGGAGGTCGTAGGGGGCGAGCGCGTCGGAGACGTTGGCCCCCCGGTTGCCGACGACGACCACGGCGGTGGGCTTGCCCGGATCGTGCGCCGGAACAGGGGCGGCGAGGGCCGTCGCGGTGGCCTGCGCGGTCGACGGCGTCGGCTCCGGCGGGGCGTACCGGCTCCGCTCGTAGGAGGTGGACCCCACGAGGTACACCGCGGCGGGGAGCAGCAGGAAGGCGAGCACGAGCACCAGAGCCCGGCCGAGCAGCCGCAGAGCGCGTGTCACCGGTCGCCCCGCGGCCGGCGCCGGGCCGGACGGTGGTCGTGCCCGGCCATGTACTCGTCGCGGCGGCGCAGCATCACCGCCAGCATGAGCACGAACATCGCCACGTGCTCCACGACCATCGCCGGGCCCGCGGCGAGCACGCCGAGCCACACGGGCACCAGCACGGCCACGGCGGGGACGAGCATCGCCACGCTCATCTCGAGCGTCCCGGCCCAGCCGTGGCCGCGGAACCGCATCCACGCGGTCATGCCCAGGATCATGGTCAGCGCCATCTCCACGATGGTCAGTTCGGGGTAGCGCTGCATCGAGTACTCGACGCCGGCCGCGGCGAGGACGGCCCGCAGCGCCCCGCCGAGGACGACCATGCCGACCAGCATGGCCACGACCATCTCCAGGTAGTGCCGGACGAACCGGCCCCAACCGGGGCGGTGTCCGACGTCCTGCTCGGTGCTGTGCATTGCGTTCTCCGATCTCGTACCGGTCGAACCCGGTCAGGCGAACGTCGCCACGAGGACGAGCGCGGCGAGCGCGGTGTCGAGCACGGCGCAGAACTCGGCCATCGACCGCACGACGACGCGGCCGGACCGGTGGTGGTGGACGTCCCAGGCCGCGTGGGCCAGCAGTGCGCCCGCGACCAGCACGCCCGCGAGGACCGGCTGCGCCTGCGCCGCCACCAGCGCGACGGCCCCGAGCACGAGCATCGCGGCCGCCTGCAGCGGCAGGCCGAAGCGTGGGTGCAGCCCCCCGCGGACCGCACCGACGACGGCGAGCACGGCGGCGATCCCGAGCATCGAGGCGATCGGGTCGATCGCCGGTACGAAATTGCCCAGCGCGATCAGCACGAACGAGACGCCGAACGCCGGCCACGCGGCCGCCTGCGTGCGGAGGGCGGCCGCCGCGATGTAGACGAACCCGGACGCGGCGACGATGGCCGCGACGTCGCCGCCGCTCGCGATGCCGTACCCGCTCAGGGCGGCAACGGCGAGGCCGGCGACGGCCGGCCAGCGACGCGTGACCCGGGTGCCCAGGCTGCTCGTGCGGGGGTGGTCGGTGGCGGTCATGGCGCCCTCCTCGGCGACGGTCCGGCTCGAATACCCCTATGGGGTATCAAACGGGGGCGGGCGAGGCAGCCGACAGCGGCGTTCCCGGCCGGAATCGCGGGATACCGGTCCGGAATCAGGGGATCGCCACGACCGAGGCTGATCCTCGCCATCGAGCCCGGCGCGCTCACCATCGTGCTGCCCGCGATGGCGGGCGGCTGGGTGCTTGCCGGACAGGGTTCCCGGCGGGCCCGTCGGGCGGCCGGGGTGGTCGCAATCCTGCCCGTCCCGACCTACCTGGCCATAGTGATCTTGCTGAACCGGGTGCACGAGCTCGCCACCCCGCGGGGGCTCTGGGTGTCCGTTCTGCTGTTCTCGCTGCTCGCCGTGTTCACGATCGCGTGCTCCATCCCGCGCCGGCCGACGTCGCCGTGCGCGCAGCCCGCGGCCACTCCCGCGTACCAGGATCCGCAGTAGGCGCTCGTCGCGGCCGGCGACGCCGATGCCGATCCGGCCCGTGAGCGGCTGGTGGATGGGGTCACGGTGGCCCGCCTCTGGTTGAATACCCCTATGGGGTATCAGGCGGAGGGCGGCGGGGAGCGACGCTCCGGGCCCGAATCCGGGGGTCGTCGCGTCGTGGTGCTGGCCTACGACGGGATCGAGCTCCTCGACGTCTCCTGCGTGACGAGCGCGCTGAACCTGGCGAACACCGTGGGCGCCGACCCGCGCTACGACGTCACGGTGGCGGCGCCGGGCGGCGGGGTCGTCCGGTCCGACTCGGGCCTCCAGCTCGTCGCGCAGTGCGCCATGGCCGACGTCGCCGGGCCGGTGGACACCGTCGTCGTCTCCGGCGGGAACGGGCACGAGACGGCCGCCACCGACCCGCACATGCTGGCCCACCTGCGCCGCCTGGCCGGGCCGGCCCGGCGGGTCGCGTCCGTGTGCACCGGCGCGACGCTGCTCGCCGCTGCCGGCCTACTGGACGGGCGGCGGGCGACGACGCACTGGCGGTACGCGCGGTCACTCGCCCGCGACTACCCACGGGTGGCCGTGGACGCGGACCCGATCTTCATCCGGGACGGTCGGGTCGCCACGTCCGGAGGGGTCACCGCGGCGCTGGACCTCACGCTCGCGTTCGTCGAGGAGGACCACGGCGCCGACCTGGCCCGCCGGGTGGCGCTCGGCCTGGTCACCTACATGCAGCGCCCCGGCAACCAGGCCCAGATGACGCTGTTCACGACGGCCCGGCGGGCCGACGACGCGACCGTGCGCGCCGTCGTCGAACACGCGGCGGCGCATCCGGACGACGACCTCGGGACCGAGGCGATGGCCCGCCGGGCGGGCGTGAGCACGCGCCAGCTCACCCGCCTGTTCGTCGCCGAGCTCGGTGATCCGCCGGCCTCCGTGGTCCGCCGCATCCGGCTCGAGGCCGCGGGCCAGCTGCTGCGGACCACCGACCTGCCGCTGTCGGCGATCGCGCACCGCTGCGGGCTCGCGTCCGCCGAGTCGCTGCGGCAGGCCTTCGTCGCGCGCTACGGGATCACGCCGTCGCGGTTCCGGGCGACGCAGACGTCCCGGCCGCCCGCGTAGCGGGCACCGGCGCCGGCCAGAGCCGTACGCCGGTGCCCGCGAGGTCAGCCCGCCACGCCGGCCGGGCGGCGCAGGTCGGCCGTCGACGCCGTCAGCACCGCGGTCGCGATCAGGAGCCAGAGGATCTCCCACCCCACGAGCCCGACGAGCGCGAGGGGCGCGGGCGGCCCGCCCGACGCGATGATCATCGGGGTCATCGGGACGAAGACGTAGATCCCGAGCACGAGCGTGACCCAGCGCTGCCATCCGGTCCACAGCCCGCTACGGACCACGGCGACCCCGGCCAGGATCAGGCCGAGCCCGACCAGGTTCGGGCCGATCATGAACAGCGTGTCACCCACCGGGCTCGACCCGAGCGGCTCCCCGACGGCCATCACCAGCGACCCGAGCCCGGCGAGCGTGAGGCCGATGCGCCCGAGCCATCCGGTCCCGGCGGCGCCGGACAGGGCCAGCGCGACGACGACGGCCAGCTCCCCGAGGTGCATCACGGTCCGCCCGTACGCGGCGGCGTCCGGGTCCGGCAACCCCAGCAGCAGGGCGACGATGTACACGGTCGCGAGGGCGGTGATCACGGCCGCGACCCACGCCACGGTGCGGGCGCTCATGCCGGGACCCCGTTCTCGCTCGCCTCGAACGCGGTGATGCCGGCCGAGGCGTCCGGCGCGACGCCGGCCCGCTCGAACGCCGGGAACAGGCACTCCGCGGCGAACCGGTCCGCGTCGGCGCGGGAGCGCCACACGTCGACGACGACCAGGACGCCGTCGACGACGCCCGCGTGGTGGGCGGTCTGACCGGCCGGCGTCCCGGGCCCGAGCTCGCGCCGGACGCGTGCATAGTCGGCCAGGTCGATCCCCGGCGTGCGGCTGATGTGCACGTAACTCATCGGGCCTCCTCGTTCTCGCAGGTGAGGCCCGGAACGCTAGGGACGGATCCGGCGTACGACGTCGGGCGAAGTACTCAATCGAGTACTCGACCGCGGGCGGTGACCCAGGCCGCGATCTGCCCGCGCCGGGCGACGCCGAGCTTGTTCAGGATGTGCTGGACGTGGTTGCCGATCGTCCGCTCGGACAGCACGAGCTGCTCGGCGATCTCCCGGTTCGAGCGGCCGAGCGCCACGAGGTCGGCGACCTCGCGCTCCCGGGCGGTCAGCGGGCCCGCCTCGCCACCGAGCAGGGCGTCGATCCGCGCCACCCACGGGGTCATCCCGATCCGCTCGGCGGTCGGACGCGCGCGGCTCAGCAGCACCCGAGCCTCGTCGGTCTCGCGGCGCCGCAGCCGCACGGCGGCCAGCTCGACCGCGGCCTCGACGGCGAAGCCGGGGGCGCCGATCCGCTCGCACGTCGTCGTCGCCGAGGTCAGCAGGTCGACGGCGCCGTCGAGGTCGTCCAGGGCGGCCGCGCACGTGCCGAGGACGAGCTCGACCGGACCCGAGTAGTTCGCCACCCCGCCGCCGCCGACGACATGACCGGACCGTCGTCCGTCCAACGCCGACCGGAACCACGCCACGTCGTCGCGACGGCCCAGGGCGACCGCGACACGCGCCCCGACGGCGAGCGCCGGGAGCTCGAAGTACGGCGGGATCTCCCAGCCGTCGGGTGGTCCGGTGAGGCGGTACAGATGGGCCGCCTCCTCGAGCCGGCCGGCGTCGACGAGCGTGGAGGCAGGACCGAGCCGGGCGAACAGCGACTCGCGGACCTCACCGACGTCGACCCCCGTGCCGGGTGCGCCGAGCATGTCCGGCGGCGGCCCGATGTGGTGCCCGATCGCCCCGCGCAGCGCCATGCGCGCGCCGACCGCCGCGGGATGACCCGTGCCCGCGACCAGCCGGAACGCCTCCTCACCGAGGTCGATCGCCGCGGACAGCTCGCCCCGGGCCTGGGCCAGTGCCGCGCGGCCGACCAGCAGGTGCCAGCCGGCCATCGGGCTGCGTACCTGCTCGACGCACCCGCGCAGCAGGGTCAGCTCGGTCTCGATGCCGGCGAGGTCGCCGTGCTCCCACCGGACGTCGATCGCCCACAGCCGGCCCCACATCTGGACCGCGGGGCGCCGGAGCCGCACGCCGAGTGCGGTCATCCGCTCGGCGAGGTCGGCCCGCTCGTCGCTGTGGTCCGGCCCGGTGCAGATGAGCTGGCGGGCGCGCAGCGCGGCGACGAGGGCGTCCCCGTCGTCCCCGGCCGTCTCCAGTGCCCGCGCCGCGGGAGGTCCGGCACCGGCGACGTCCCCGCCGTAGTAGCGGGCCTCCGCCAGCCGGGCCAGGAGCCGGGCATGCCGCGGACCGTCGGGGACGGTCTCGAGCGCCCGCTCGCACCACTCCTGCAGCGTCCGGTCCCAGACCTGGGAGCCGACCGCGTCCAGGGTCAGCGCGGCCGACGCGACCAGGTCGCCGCGTCCGGCGTCGTCCGCCAGCTCCACCGCCCGCCGGCAGTCGTCGAACGCCTCCGCGAACCGCCCCGCTGCGATCTCGGCGCCCGCACGCGCCAGCAGGATCTCGGCCCGCTCCCCGGCCGCGAGCGTCGGCCCGCCGCAGGTCAGCGCCGCGTCGTACAGGCGGGTGGCCTCCTCGTGGGCGAGCGCGCGAGCCGCGTCGTCACCGGCGCGGCGCGCCCAGTCGACGGCCGGACGGCGGTCCCCGGCGACGGCGGCCGCGATGCGGTGGCGGGCGATGTCGGCCGAGACCGGGGTCAGGTCGTGGCGGTGCAGGTCCTCCAGGGCGTCCGCGGCCCGCAGGTGCAGGACGACCGATTCCTGCAGCGGGGTCTGCTCGGCCAGAACGGTCCGGACCAGTCCGTGCTCGAACCGGAAGCGGCCGGTCCCGCTCTCGCCGAGCAGGCCCGCGGACAGCGCCTGGCTCACGGCCGGCAGGCACGCGGCGGTCGGCGTGTCCACCAGCCGTGCGGCGACGGCGAGCTCGAACTCCTCGGCGAGCAACGCCGCGGCGCGCAGCAGCCGCTGCGCGGGCGGGTCGAGCCGGCGGACACGCGCAGCGATGACGTCGGCGATGCCGCCGCCGGACGCCCGGCCCCCGGCCGCGAGCAGCCGCCCGAGCTCGCGCAGGAACAGCGGGTTCCCGCCGGCGCCGCGGGTCGCCCGCTGCGCCTCCTCCGGCGTCGGCTCGCGTCCCGCAGCCGCGGTCAGGAGCTCGACGGCGGCGCCGTCGTCGAGGCCGTCGAGCTCGAGTCGCTCGACGTCGCCCCCGCCGAGCAGGTCGGGACCGACCCGCTCCCAGCCCGGACCGGTCTCGCCGGTCCGTCGCGTCACGCAGCAGACCAGGCCGCGGCAGCCGGGATCGCGCAGCAGCATCCGCAGCAGCAGCAACGACGGCTCGTCGGCCCACTGCACGTCGTCGACGACGAGGAGCCGCCCGTTCCTGGCGCCGAGCTGCTCACGCAGCGCACCGAACAGCGCGAACCGGTCGGCCGCGGCGTCCGGCCGGACCTCGGGCGTCAGCTGCCGCCACAACCAGAACGGCGGCGCGCCCTCCTCGGTGCCCTGCGCCCAGTGCACCGGCACCCGGACCGTGTCGGCGAGCGCCTGCACCAGGCTGGTCTTGCCGATGCCGGCCTCGCCCTCGACGACGACCAGCCGCGGACGGGCCCCCGGCACGGGCTCGGCCGTGCGGCGCAGCCACGCCTGATCCCGGCCACGGCCGACCAGCCCGTTCGACACCGGGCGAGCCTACGGCGGTCAGGACGCCGGGTCAGCCCGCTACCGGCCGTCCGTCCACGGTGATCCACGTTGTGGACAGACCTGTGGACTACGTCGTGCTCGGTCACCCCACCGGTGCGTCCTGGTCCTCACCCGCTGGCCGGGCGGATGGTCAGCGCCCGGATCCGTCCGCCGGCGGTGGCGAACTCGAAGGCGAGGGTGACCGGACTGCCCGGGAAGTCTCCGGCGATCTCCGTGACCGCCCGGACGCCGTCGCCCCGCGGGCGGACCGCCCGGACCCGATAGGTCACCGCCGGGACCGAGGTGCGCCAGTCGCGGATGGCGCCGGTGCCGCGATACCGGTGGCCGTCGTCCTCGACGACGGCGTCGTCGTCGAACAGGGCGACGTAGGCATCCGTGTCGGACCCGGCGGCGAGGGCGAAGTAGCGCTCGGCGAGGTGGTGCTCGGTGGTCGAGGTGTGCTCAGTCATGCCGCCACGCTCGGACCTCCGGCAGGGGGAGGGTCAAGCGCACCATCGATCTGGACCCTCCGGCACGGGGAGGGTGCAGGATCGGTGGCTGTGAGCGCGTTGCTGAGCATCGGCGAGTTCTCCACGATGACCCACCTGAGCGTGAAGACCCTGCGGCACTACCACGATGCGGGCCTGCTGGAGCCCGAGCTGGTCGACCCGCACTCCGGCTACCGGTACTACGCGACCCACCAGGTGCCCACCGCGCAGATCATCCGGCGGTTCCGCGATCTCGACATGCCCGTACGCGAGGTCGCGCGGCTGATCGCCACGAGCGACGCGGCGGACCGCTCCAGCCTGATCGCCGAGCACCTGCGTCGCCTGGAGCAGCGTCTGGCCACGACCGGCGAGGCGGTACGGGCCCTTCAACGCCTGCTCGCTCCCGATCCACCCCGCCTCGAGGTCGTGCACCGCCGCGAACCCGCTCGTCGGGTGACCGCCGTCCACGGTCGGATCGAGCTCGACGACGCGCTCGGCTGGTACGCCGAGGCGATGTCCGAGATCGACGACGCCGTGGGCACCGCCGGCGCCCGGCGCACCGGGCCGCCCGGCGGCCACTACGACAACTCCCTGTTCACCGACGGCACCGGGCACGCCACGGTGTTCGTCCCGACCGACCGCGAGGTCCGCGCCGCCCGGGTCCGGCCCGTCGATCTGCCGGCCCGCGAGATCGCGCTGACCGTCCACCGCGGACCCCACGACGACATCGATCTGACGTACGGCGCACTCGGCACCCACCTCGCCGAGCACGCTCTCGTGGTCGACGGCCCGGTGCTGGAGACGTACCTGGTCGGCCCCCGGGACACCGACGACCCGGCCGCATGGCGCACCGAGATCGGCTGGCCGGTGTTCGCCACCGGCACCTGACGGCCTTTGACAGCCGCCGGTGGCGTCACCGACTCTGGGCCGGGCCTTCCGCACCGGAGCTGAGGAGCGTTCGATGACGAACACCGTCTTGATCACCGGTGCCAGCGGCCTGGTCGGCGCAGCTGCTGTGGAGCGTTTCCTGGACTCCGGCTGGGACGTGGTCGCCGTGTCCCGCCGGGCTCCCGAGATCCGCTCGAGCCGGCCGTTCCGGCATCTGGCCGTCGACCTCCGCGACGCCGATGCCTGCCGGGCGGCGTTCGCGCTGCCCGAGATCACGCACGTCGTCTACGCGGCCGTGTTCGAGAAGCCCGGCCTGATCGCCGGCTGGACCGAGCAGGACCAGATGCAGACGAACGAGTCGATGCTGCGCAACCTGCTGGAGCCGCTCGTCGCGTCCGCCGACGGGCTCCGTCACGTCAGCCTGCTGCAGGGCACCAAGGCCTACGGGATCCACCTGCACCCGATGCCGATCCCGGCCCGCGAACGCGCCCCGCGCGACCAGCACGAGAACTTCTACTGGCTGCAGGAGGACTACCTGCGCGACGCCGCCGGGCGGGCCGGGTTCACGTTCACGATCCTGCGCCCGCAGCTGGTCGTCGGGCCGAACCACGGCGTCGTGATGAACCTGCCCCCGGTGATCGGTGCGTTCGCGGCGATCTGCCGGGCCGAGGGCCGCTCGTTCGGCTTTCCCGGCGGGGTCTCGTTCGTCTGGGAGGCGGTCGACACCCGGATCGTCGCCGGCGCGCTGTCCTGGGCCGCGACCGCTCCGGCCGCGGCCGGGGAGACGTTCAACGTCACCAACGGCGAGGTGTTCGAGTGGCGCACGCTCTGGCCGGCCATGGCCGACACCCTCGGCGTGGAACCGGGACCCGACGAGC
Organism: uncultured Actinomycetota bacterium; assembly: GCA_963822335.1. GTDB lineage: Bacteria > Actinomycetota > Actinomycetes > Mycobacteriales > Pseudonocardiaceae > Pseudonocardia. Next base: position 235,955 of record CAWGHE010000001.1, read on the forward strand.
CGCTGAGCATGGCCGAGTTCCTCCCCGCGAAGGCCGACGTGTGGGACCGGATCGTGCGCGAGAACGGTCTGCGCCCGGTCTCGATGGACCAGCTGCTCGGCGAGTCGCACCACTACGCCGACTTCTGCTTCGCGCACGGGGTGGACGACGCGGGCCCGCGGGCGTTCGTGAGCACGGTCAAGATCAAGCAGGCCGGGTTCACCGACGTGATGGACACCGAGGAGAGCTTCTGCCACTGGCTGCGCGACCTGATCGACCGCAAGGTCTTGCCGCCAGCCGGCTGAGCAGTTCGACGTCAGCTGCGCGTGCGGGCCTGCTCGTGGTGGCCGAGGTCGGCGCTGATCTGGTCGGCGGTGGCGACCAGACGGGGGACGACGTCGGCTTCGAGCGAGTCGCGGGTGGATCGACCGGTGGAGCTCGACGAGGCCAGAGCGGCGATCACGGTGCCGCTCCGATCGCGTACCGGGGCGGAGACCGAGATGAGGCCGGCTTCGAGTTCCTCGGCCACGACGGACCAGCCGCGCTCGCGCACCGTCCGGAGGTCGGAGCGCAACGCCGCGGGATCGGTGACGGTGTGCGGGGTCAACGACGGTAGACCGGCCTCGATCACCCGTCGGATCGTCTCCGGGGGCGCCCAGGCGAGCAACGCCCGGCCCATGGACGTGGCATGGGCGGGCACCCGGGTGCCGACCGCGATGTTGATGCTCATGATGCGCCGGACCGGGACGCGGGCGATGTAGACGACCTCGGTGCCGTCCAACGCGGCCAGCGAGGCCGACTCACCGGTCTGCTCGGCCAGGCGCAGCAGGTGCGGCTGGGCGACCTCGATGACCGTGTTCGAGGCCGAGTAGTGCTCGCCGATGCTGAGCACCCGCGGCGTGAGCCGCCACCGGCTGCCGCTGTTCTCGACGTAGCCCACGCCCTGCAGCGTCAACAGGATCCGCCGCACCGTCGGGCGGGCGAGGCCGGTGGCCGCCGCGAGTTCGGCGACGGTTCCGCTCGGCCGGTCGGCGTCGAACGCGCGCAGTACCGCCAGGCCTCGTTCGAGGCTCCGCAGGCGGTCCCGGTCGTTCCCCGGCGTGATCATCGCGCTCATTGTGACGCTGGACCTCCATAAACGGGCCGCATTCGGTCTCGGGCGTTTCCCTCTATGCGGGATCGGCGCCTGTACGCCGGGCGTGGCACGCGCGACCGTCATGCCATGACCGAATAGCGGTCATCGCGTACGCAGAGCGTACAACGCAGGAGGTGACGGTCGATGGCGATCGATCCACGCGAGCTGCGGCAGTGCCTGGGGCACTTCGCGACGGGGGTCACGGTGATCACCTGCCGCGGCGGCGACGAGGCACCGCACGGAGCGACGGTGAACGCGTTCACCGCGGTGTCGCTGGATCCGCCGCTGGTGCTGGTGTCGCTGGACCGGCGGTCGAAGGTGTGCTCGTTGATCGACTCCCGCCCGTTCACGGTCAACGTGCTCGAGGCCGCGCAGAAGGACCTGGCGATGCACTTCGCCGGCAAGCCCAACCAGGACGTGGTCTGGGACGCCGACAGCGACTGCGGCGCGCCCCGCCTGGCCGGGGCGCTGGCACACGTCTCGTGCACGCCCTGGCAGCACTACGACGGCGGCGATCACGTGCTCTACCTGGGCGAGGTCCAGGAGTTCCGGATCCATCAGGGCAACCCGCTGCTGTTCCACACCGGCAAGTTCCACCACCTGGGCGGCGACCACGACCCGCTGCTCTGGGACGACTCGGCCGACGGGCCGGGTGGCATGGCCTGGTTCTCCAACGCCGCGATCGGCCAGGTAGTCCCGCAACCCGAACTTTTCCGACGCAGTACCGCACCACGACGAAGGAGCCAGCGATGACACTGCAGCAGGATTCCGTCCCCACCCCGCTCGCCGAGGACGGCCGGGCGACGCGGCCGATGACCGGCGACGAGTACATCGAGAGCCTGCGCGACGGGCGGGAGGTGTTCCTCTACGGCGAGAAGGTCGGCGACGTCACCACCCACCCCGCGTTCCGCAACGCGGTGCGGATGACCGCCCGGCTCTACGACTCGCTGCACGACCCGGCCAAGGCCGACGTGCTCACCACGCCCACCGACACCGGCAGCACCGGCGTCACGCACCCGTTCTTCCGGACCCCGCACTCGGTCGAGGACCTGAAGTCCGACCGGGACGCGATCGCCGAGTGGGCGCGGATGACCTACGGGTTCATGGGCCGCAGCCCCGACTACAAGGCCGCGTTCCTCGGCACGCTGGGCGCCAACTCCGAGTTCTACGACCCGTTCGCCGGCAACGCGCGGCGCTGGTACCAGGAGTCGCAGGAGAAGGTCCTCTACTGGAACCACGCGATCATCAACCCGCCGGTGGACCGCCACCGTGACCCCGACGAGGTCGCCGACGTGTTCATGCACGTCGAGGAGGAGAACGACAACGGCGTCGTCGTCTCGGGTGCGAAGGTCGTCGCGACCGGCTCGGCGATCACCCACTACAACTTCCTCGCCCACTACGGGCTGCCGATCAAGAAGCGCGAGTACTCGCTGGTCTGCACCGTGCCGATGGGCGCGCCCGGCATGAAGCTGATCTGCCGCCCCTCCTACGCCCAGCAGGCGAACACGATGGGCAGCCCGTTCGACTACCCGCTCTCGTCGCGGATGGACGAGAACGACACGATCTTCGTGCTGGACAAGGTCCTGATCCCGTGGGAGAACGTGTTCATCTACGGCGACGCCGAGAAGGCCTCGACGTTCTTCCCGGGCTCCGGGTTCCTGCACCGCTTCACGTTCCACGGCGTCACCCGCCTCGCGGTCAAGCTCGACTTCATCGCCGGCCTGCTGATGAAGGGCCTCGAGGTCACCGGCACGAAGGACTTCCGCGGCGTGCAGACCCGCGTCGGCGAGGTCATCGCCTGGCGCAACATGTTCTGGGCGCTGTCCGACGCGATGTGCGCCAACCCCGACGAGTGGGTGGGCGGCGCGAAGCTGCCCAAGCTCGACTACGGGCTGGCCTACCGCTGGTTCATGACGATCGGCTACCCGCGCGTGCGGGAGATCATCATGCAGGACCTCGGCGCCTCGCTGATCTACCTGCCCAGCCACAGCGCCGACTTCCTGTCCCCCGAGGTACGGCCCTATCTGGACAAGTACGTGCGGGGCTCCAACGGCTACGACGCCGTCGACCGGGTCAAGCTGATGAAGCTGATCTGGGACTCGATCGGCTCCGAGTTCGGCGGTCGCCACGAGCTCTACGAGCGCAACTACTCCGGCAACCACGAGGGCGTGCGCGCCGAGCTGCTCTTCGCCGCCGAGCAGTCCGGCACCGCCGCGGCGATGAAGGGCTTCGCCGAGACGTGCATGTCCGAGTACGACCTGAACGGCTGGACCGTGCCGGACCTGATCAACCCGGGCGACAGCCAGGTCGTCGGGCTGTTCAACGGCAACGGCAGGCACTGAGCTCGGAGAACGCCCGGGTCCGGTCCGCGCGGCCCCCGCGCGGACCGGACCCGACCCGTCAGATCTGGAGATCCCGTCGTGACCATCACCTCGGTACCGACCACCGTGTCCTCGAGGGACTCCCGGCGCGTGCGGCTCTGGCACGACCTCGGCGAGATACCCGCCGGCTGGGGGCCGAGCGTGGTCACGATCGGCGTGTTCGACGGCGTGCACCGGGGCCACCGCCACCTCATCGACCGCGCCGTGCGCGAGGGCCGCGAGCGCGGGCTGCCGACCGTCCTGGTCACGTTCGACCCGCACCCCGCCCGCGTCCTGGGCATCGACCGCGACACGGCCGCCCTGAGCACCGTCGAACACCGCGCCGAACTCGTGGCCGGACTCGGCGTCGACGCCGTCTGCGTCCTGCGGTTCACCCGCGATCTCGCAGCGCTCACTCCCGCCCGGTTCGCCGCACACGTCCTGGCCGACACCCTGCACGCCCGTGCCGTCGTCGTCGGCGCGAACTTCACGTTCGGCGCCCGCGGTGCCGGGACCCTCGACACCCTCGTCGCGCTCGGCGAGCAGTACGGGTTCAGCGTGCACGGCGTCGGGCTGCTCGCGGCCTCCGACGACGCCACGGCCTCCGGGGCGAGCGTCTGCTCGTCGACGTACACGCGCCGGTGCCTGCGAGACGGAGATCTACGCGAGACCACCCGTGCACTCGGGCGCCCGCACCGCGTCGACGGCCGCCTGCACTGCGGCGTGGTCACCGTCGCCGCCGACACGGCCCTCCCGCCGGCCGGGCACTACACCGGTGCCCTCGACGACGAACCGGCCGTCGTCGAGGTCACCGATCAGCACACCGTGCTCCTGCACTCGACCAGCAGCGCCGACGAGCAGGTCCGCGCGGTCGCGGTGATCTTCCACGACCGCATCCGGTTCCTGTAGGCGTGACCGGCCGCGGTGGAACGTCGTGAACGTGCGCGGGTCCTACGCCTGCGCTGCGCGCGGGTCGACCACCGGGCCGGCGTGACGGAGGTGCTTGCGCGCCTCCAGCTCCTCGGGCTCGACGAAGGTCAGCATCTCCTCGCCGGCCTTGCAGGCCATGACGACCACGAACTTGGTCCAGGTGTCACCGGGGTTCGCGGCCTGGTAGTGGATCCGGTCGCCACCGGGCTCCCAGATCGCGTCGCCGGGCCGCATGAGAACCGGGGCGTCGCCTTCCAACTCGAAGATCATCTCGCCTTCCACCACGTACCCGTAGACCGGCCCGGAGTGCCGGTGAGCCGGAGTTCCCGGGTTGTTCGGCGGGATCGAGACGGTCACGGTCATCAGGTGACCCTCCGCGGGCAGCTCCGACATCGGGTGCTGGTCCAGCACGTCGACCTCGGTCCCGTTGATGTCGATCATGTGTTGTGGTTCCTGCCTTCCACGTTCGTCGGGCACTGCAGGGGTCAGGAGACGGCCTCGGTCGGCCAGGTGATGCGGTGGTCGGCCAGCTTGAGGATCGCCGGGGCGTCGTCGACGGGCGGATAGATCCACTCCGTGTTGATCGACTGCTTGAGCTGCTTCGCCTCGGCCCCCGTCTGGGCGACCTCCCGGTCCCAGCCCATCGTGAGAACGGCGCCGTACGGCCCCAGGTCGAGGCAGGTCACGTACGGGTTGGGGGCGAACGGGACCGGGGGCAGGCCCAGGACGTCGGCCCCCACGTTCGCGCCGGCGAACTTGCCCTGGGGCACGGCGTGCTGGCAGCTCTGCATCACGACGTGGCCGTTCTCGGCGACCGCGGCGGCGGTGTCACCGGCGGCGTAGACGCCGTCGACCCCGACCACCCGGAAATGCTGGTCGACGTCGAGCCGGCCGATACCGTCCCGCGAGCCGGGGATCTGCTCGGTGAGGGTGCTGGCGCGCATGCCCGCGGTCCAGACCACCGTGCGGGTCGGGATCACGGTCCCGTCGGAGAGAACGGCCTGCTCGCGGTCGAGCGATTCCAGCGAGACGTTGAGCCGGACCTCGACGCCGGCGTGCTCCAGGGCGGCGAGGATCTCCGGCCGCGGGCCCGGTCCGAGCTCCGGGCCGACGACGTCGGCGCGCTCGACGAGCACGACCCGCACGGGATCCCCGCCGGCGATCCTGCGCAGCCGGGCGGGCAGCTCGGTAGCGGTCTCGATGCCGGTGAATCCGGCACCGACGACGACCACGGTGAACCGCTCGTCGCCTCCCCGCCGGCCCGCCAGGCGGCCGATGTGCGACTCGAGGGCGGCGGCGGCCGGCATGGTGTCGACGTCGAACAGGTGCTGCTTCCCGTCGACGGGCGGGGTCAGCACCCGGCTGCCGGCGGCGAGGACGAGGCGGTCGTAGGACAGCTCCAGCTCCGCGCCGTCCCGGCCGAGTGCCGTGACCGTGCGGGCGTCGGTGTCGATGCCGGTGACCGTCGCGGCGACCCGGCGCACGCCGATCGGCCCGAGAACCCGGTCGAGCGCGACGCGCATGCCTTCCGGGTTTCCCTCGTAGAGGCGCGGCCGGACCACCAGGTCGTCGCCGGCGGCGATCAGGGTCACCCGCAGCGCCTGCTCGTCGGCTCCTGCCTCCTGCCGCGCGCGGACCGCACCCGCCGCGGCCCAGACACCGGCGAACCCGCCGCCGATAACCAGGACGTCAGACATCCCGATCCTCCGTCTCGATGGCGCGGCATGTCGAGCGTGGGGACAACCGGCTACCGATGGCACCGGCAAGGAGAATTCGCATGCTCGTCTGGACGACGTAGCCCTCGGGAACGTGAGGCGCCAGACGTTCCGGCTCCCTGTTTCGTCCTGGTGCGAGAGGGGTGAGCGTCATGTCCGACCAGGAGATCGACACCGAGGTGATCGGCGAGCGGCGGCACCTGCTGTCGCTGGCGTTCCGCATGCTCGGCACGGTGGCCGAGGCGGAGGACACCGTCCAGGAGACCTACATCCGCTGGTACCGGATGAGCCAGGCCCAGCGCGACGCCGTCGACGTTCCGCGGGCGTGGCTGACCCGGGTCGCGAGCCGGATATGCCTCGACCTGCTGGGCTCGGCCCCGAGGCGCAGGGAGCGCTACGTCGGCCCGTGGCTGCCCGAGCCGGTGCCCACTCTCGCCTTCACCGATCCGGCGGTGGACGATCCGGCGGACCGGGTCACCCTGGACGACTCGGTCAGCACCGCCCTGCTCGTCGTGCTGGAGGCGATGACCCCGGCCGAGCGGGTCGCGTTCGTGCTGCACGACGTGTTCGCGATGCCGTTCGGCGAGATCGCCGAGATCGTGGGACGCACCCCGGCTGCGTGTCGTCAGCTCGCCAGCTCGGCGCGGCGGCGGGTGCACGGCGCCCGGGACGCGCAGGTCCCGCGGGCGGCGCACGACGCGACGGTGCGCGCGTTCGCCACAGCCGCGCGCGCCGGTGACCTGGCCGCGCTCGTCGCGGTGCTGGACCCGGACGTCGTCCTGCGGTCGGACGGCGGTGGAGTCGTGGGCGCGGCCCGGCACCCGGTCCACGGCGCCGACAAGGTGGCCCGGTTCCTCCTCGGCGCGCTGATCACGAGACCCAGGGCCGAGGTCCGCGACCAGGAGACGCCGGACGGTCTCGGCTTCGCCCTGTGGACCGAGGGCCGGGTGACCGGCGTCGTGACGATGGACGTCGCCCGGGGCCGGGTGACGGCCGTCCGGCTGGTCCTCAATCCCGAGAAGCTGACGCTCTGGAACTGAGGCCGGCTACGGCGTCGCAGCAGGCCCGTCGTCCTGGCCGTCGGCGACCCATGACTTCGCAGCCTGCAGCTCGGCGACCGGGAACCCACGGAACTGGCCGGGGACGAGAGCCGAGATCACACGCAGCGCCGGGCGGAGCCACTGCTCGTCGCTGACGATCGCCACGCGCTCGTAGGCGGTCGGGTTGCGCGCGGCGAACTTCATGTCCTCGAGGACCGCGTCACCCTCGTACTCCCGAAGGGCGGGGCCGAGGAAGTACAGCAAGCGGATCTTCCTCCCCTGCCGGACCTCCTCGCGCAACCTGGGTTCGACCGTGTCCTCGAAGTCGTCGTCCTCGACCTTCCCGATCGCCTCGAAACCGAGCGTGCCCGCAGGCATGTCGGGCAGCTGCTTCAACATCGAGTTCCCTTCACCGACCGATGACGTCGTGGTCGGGACGGATACTGCGCCGCTACCGGCCCCGGTACCTCACCCGCGCCGGATGACTCGCATGGCGTTCCCGGACATGAACTTCTCGGGCACCACGCGATCGCGGTTCGCACCACGCCCGGCGCCACGCGGGGATCAGTCCAAGCGGACCGGCAGCCGTGCCGTCAGAACGGTCCGTTCCGTGGACTCGGGACCCTGTCCCCGTCGAGGGGGATGTGACCTCGACCGGACGTCGAAGGCCACGCACACGACTCCGCCACCAGCGACCGAACGACGCCAGCCGAGCGGTGGAGGTGTCACCGAGCAGACCACCAGCGTCTGGTCGCGCGCAACGACCGAGACCGTGCACCCCCGGTTCTGGAACCGGGCGATCCAGCCGTCGAACAACGGGATCCCGACGGACCCGCGGCCGAGCAGCTGTGTCAGCTGCCGCAGTGATTCCTCGGGCACTTCGTCACGCCGGAGGACGACACGAAGTGCCGGCAACCGAGCCGCGGCGTCGTCGTGTCCCTCGTCGAGGAAGAAGGGTGTCGCCCGCTGCGACACTGTCGGTTCGGTGGTCAGGACTGCCGTCGACGTGCCCATGTGCGTTCTCCGTTCCTCCGCTCGTGCGTGCTGGTGAGCTCGTCCGCCGTCAGGCGATGCCGATCTTCTCGGCGGCCATGTAGGTGCCCTCCACCCGGCTTCTGATCTTGCGGAACGCGATGCCGCGGGCGAGGTCCGGTAGCCCACGCAGGGGCGTGGGGTCGGCCGAGAACGGGGAGAAGCCGCAGTCGTCGGTCGATCCGAGCTGCTCGGCCGGGATGTGGGTGGCGGCCCGGACGAGGAGGTCGGCGACCTCGCGCGTGCTCTCGACGTGCGGGCTGGCGGGGTCGATCACACCGACGTACGCCATCGGCGTGACGCCGCCCGCGTCCGCGCGCAGATGCTTGCCGATCGCGGCGCAGACGGTGTCGGGATCGGACTCGGCCGCGAGCCGGAACAGGAAGTACCCGGCGTCGATCTGGAGGACGTCGGGAAGCAGCTCGGCGTACGGGACGTCGGCCGTGTGGGCGGGGCCGCGGTCGGCACCGATGCACGTGTGGATGCCGATGTTTCCGCGCTCCCGCGAGTTGAACCGGTCCAGCACCCCGTTGATCAGCTCGGCGAAGTGCGTGACCACGTCGGTGCCGGTCCGGGGGGTGCGGGGGTCGTTCCGCGACGCCAGGCGCCCGTCGGCGAAGTCCACGGACACCCGTGCGGCGCCGGCGGTGAACGCGGAGCGGATGTCGCGCTCGCACTCGTCGACCAGGTCGCTTTCGAACTGCTCCCTCGGGTAACCGGGCACCTCGTGTTCCGGGTAGAGGAGCGCCAGCATCGACGGCGAGACGACGGCCTGCTTCAGCGGCCTCGTCGCGTACCCGGTCGAGCGGGAGAGTGTGTCGGCGGCGTAGGTCTTGTAGCGGAACGGCCCGCCCGCCGGCGGGGAGAGCAGCCGGCCGTGCCCGTCAGCGAAGACCGCGAGGTACCGCCCGTCCGCGTCCGGCACGGGCGACCGGCCGGCGTCGGCGGCCGGTGTCTCCGTGACCGGATAGGTCGCGAACGAGCCGCGCCGCTGCTCGCCGTCGGAGACGATCGGTGACCCGGTCGCCTCGAACTGCCGGATGGTCTCGCGGACGGCGGTGTCCTGGGCTGCGTCCAGCGTCGCATCGTCGATGCGCCCGGCGTCGAAGTCGGCGTAGGCGTCCAGCAACGCCTGCGGGCGGGGAAGGGACCCGACCGGCTCGGTCGGGATCCCGGTCACGGCGCGTGGATCGAACCGCATGAGGCCTCCTCCTGGACGGCGGGTAGGTCGCGGCAGGTGGGCGGGCATCGACGAGCATGCTCTGCGACGCGGTCACGGTCATCGTGGAAGGGACCAACAAATCCACGGTCGCCGTTGTGACGACGCACAGTGGCCGCCGACCGCGCCCCCGGCCCGATCCCTGCCGGCGCGGAGACGCCAACGGGCGAGGTCGATGCCCGACACGCTCGGCTTTTGCGCTGCGACGACGATCGGGCTTGCGTCCGTGGCGGGAAGCTCGCACGCTGTGCGAGAGCTGGGTCACACCGGAAGTGGCACCACGTTGTGACCGAAGACCAATGGCGGTCCGGGGCGAGCCCGGCAGGCACCGGGGTGGGCGATGGCCGGCACGGGGATCGAGTCGCCCGATTCGCCGGCTCCGCTCGCCCACCGGCACGCGCCGCCCAACGGGGCCGGCGAGACCGCAACACTCCGGTCGATCGTGACCGCGTACGGCAGGCTCTCCGCGCTCGCCGTGGGGGGCGCGGACCTCGCGGACGTCACACGGTTGCTCGCCGACGCGGTGGGATCGGACGCCGCCGTCCTCAGCCCGACCCTCGCGGTGATGGCCTCCGCCGGGACGGCGGATGCCCGGCCCGACGTGATCGAGCGGCTGCGCTCGCACACCGGTCGGCGCGGGCTGGCACCGGTACTGACGGCTGCCGCCGGCGCACGCCGCGTGCTGACGCTTCCCGGCTCCACCGACCCCGTCTCCTCGGCCGTGGTCGCACCGGTCACGGCGGGCGAGGATCTCGTCGCCTACCTGGTCTCGTTCACCGGCGGCCCGGGCGGGATCGGCGACGACGCGGCGCTGATGCTGACCGAGCACGCGGCCACGATGTGCGGCGTCGTCCTCGGACGGGAGCGGGTCGTCGCAGCGGCGGCCGGACGGGCGCGGCAGGACCTGATCGAGGGCGTCCTGAACGGTCACAACCGGGTCGAGGGGGAGGTCTTGCGATGGGCCGGCCACCTCGGGTTCGGTGAGGGGCGCGACCATCACGTGATCGCGGCGAGTGCCCGCCGCCGGACGGCGGAGACCGACGGATCGGGCCGCGGCCCGATCCAGGCCGCGCACGCGACGATCGAGTCGTTCCTCAACCACCACGCGCCGGATGCGATCGTCGCCGCTCGCGAGGACGAGGTGGTCGGGATCGTCCCGGGACCTCCGGAGGCAGCGCTGGCAACCGTGAAGGATCTCGCGTCCCGGTGCCGGTCGGCGACGGAGAGCCACTACCCCGGGGTCGTCGTCGGCATCGGCATCGGCGGGCCGTGTGTGCGGGCGACCGAGATCGCCGAGTCCTACAGCCAGGCACGACGCTCGCTGGAGACGACTCGACGGCAGGCGCTGCGGGGCGGGGTGGTCGCGTTCGCCGAACTCGGCATCCAACGCCTGTTGTTGCAGGTACCGGACGTCGGGGATCTCCGGTCGTTCGCCCACGAGGTGCTCGGCGCGGCCCTCGCGCAGGACTCGACGGGTGGTACGGAGCACCTCCGCACGTTGGTCGCCTACTTCCGGGCGAACTGCAGCCCACGCGGGGCCGCGACCGAGCTGCACCTCCATCCGAACACGGTCAGCTACCGCATCCGGCGGCTCGAGGAGCTCACGGGGCTCTCGCTGAACGACTATCGGGACCGGCTGCTGGCCCAGGTCGCCGTCGAGATCCTGTCCCCCTCGGGGGAGATGTGATCGAGTCGCTGTTGGCCGAGCGGTCCGGAGTGTTGGTCTGCGACGGCGCCACGGGCACGGTTCTGCATGCCGCGGGGCACCCGCTCGACCAGATGCTCCCGTATCTCAACGAGGCCGACCCGGACGTCGTGCGGGTGGTGCACGACAGCTATCTGCACTCCGGTGTGGACATGGTCCAGACGAACACGTTCGGCGCCGGCCGGTTGCGCCTGCGCGAGGCCGGCCTGGACGGGCGCACCGAGGAGATCAACCGGGCGGGCGTCCGGATCGCGCGCGAGGCCGTCGACGCCGTCGAGCGACACATCCTGGTCGCGGGCTCGGTCTCCCCGGCGGTCAGCGTCCACCAACGTGGACGGATCCGCCCGGGCGAACGCCCCGAGGCTCTGCGCGAGCAGATGGAACTGCTCGTCGGAGCCGGTGTCGACCTGCTGGTGCTGGAGACGTTCGGGTACCTGGACGAGCTGGCGGAGGCCGTTGAGGTGGCGTCCGATCTCGGCGTACCGGTGATCGCCCAGGCCACGTTCGCGGAGGACGAGCGGATGCTGAGCGGACACACGGTGGCCGACCTCGCCCGAGCGATATCCCCGCAGGCGGTCACGGCTCTGGGGACGAACTGCACGCTCGGTCCGCAGGGCTGCCTGGCCGTCGTCCGCGAACTCGGCAGGCACACCTCGGTGCCCCTGACCGCCCAGCCGAACGCCGGCCTCCCCCGCCGCGTCGGTCCGTCCCGGTTCGAGTACGCGATCGACTCCGACTACCTCGTGCGCTACGTGGGTCACCTCGTCGAGGCCGGCGTGGCGATCGTCGGAGGATGCTGCGGCACGACCCCGGCGCAGATCGGTGCGGTGGTCGAGATCGTGCGCGAGCACCGGAAGTCGCCCGCACAACCCCCGGCCGGCGACATCGCCGTCCGCGACGCGGACCCCGGGCACCGACCCTTCCTACTCGCCGCCGAGCTGGCGCCCCCGCCTCCGGACGGGATCGACGGCCTGGTGCGCACCGCCCGCGCGCTCAACGACCGGGGCGTGGACACGGTCGTCGTACCGGCCTCCCTCGCCCCGCGCGGCCGGGTGAACACGGTGAACCTGGCGATGCAGCTCGGCGACCGGGCGGGCATCGAGGCGATCGTGTGCCTCCCGACGTGGGGCCGGACGATCACTGCACTGCAGGCGGACTTGCTGGGGGCCCACGCGCTGGGCGTGCGGCGGATCGTGTGCGAGACGGGCTCCCCGCCCCCGTTGGGCGACTACCCGGGTGTCGAGGACGTCCATGAGGTGGACACGGTCCGGCTGATCGCCCTGCTGAGGGCGCTCAACGAGGGTCGCGACCACAACGGCATCGGGTTGGGCGCCGCGACGACGTTCGAGATCGGCGCCCGCGTGGATCTGAGCCGCGACGACCTGGACGTCGCCGTCCGGCAGGCACGGACCGAGATCGACGCCGGGGCCGGGTTCCTGCTCACCGATCCGGTCTACGAGCTCGAGTCCCTCGACCACCTGCTGCAGGAGATCGACTCCGCCCGGACGCCGGTGATCGTGTCCCTGCGTCCGCTCACGACCCTCGACGAAGCGGAGTACCTCCGCCACGAGGTACCCGACGTCCGGGTCCCGGACGTCACCGTCCGCGAGCTCGCCAGGTCCGGGTCGCAGGACCGCGAGGTCGGGCGGCGGCTCGCGCTGGAACTGGCCTGCGGCATCGCCGAACGCGCGCAGGGTCTCGTCCTCTGCGGCGCCGAGGCGTCGGACGTCGGTTTCGCCGAGGAGCTGAGCTCGGCGATCCGGGGTGCCGTCTCCACGGGACCGACCGGCCGGGAGCCGATCGGACACGGTTGACGTGAGCCAGGTCACGCTCCTAGGGTTCACCTACCGAGAGAGACCGGTCTGTCTCCATCGTCTGCGCGTGACGCCATGGACGACGTCGCGGTCGCTCGGTCGCGCGCGAAGCCGATCCGATCGCCGACAGTGAGGGGACACACCGTGAGCGGATACGACCCGAGGCAGGCGACGGGCATCCCGACCGAACAGGTCGGTTCGCTGCCCCGGCCGCAGAAGCTGCAGGACGCCTACGCCGCCTACGACCGCAGCGAGATCGGCAAGGAGCAGCTCGAGTCCGCCCAGGACGAGGCCGTCAAGGACTCGATCAAGGGCCAGGAGGAGGCCGGATCGCCGATCGTCTCCGACGGCGAGCAGCGGTGGTCCAGCTTCGCCACGTACCCGATCACGGACACGCTGGCCGGCACCGGGCTCGCCGACAACCTCGCCGGCGACGGCGGCCAGTTCTTCGCCATCTTCGCCGACGGGCACGGGCGCCAGCTGCCCCGGCTGACCGGCGGGCCGTTCCGCTACAAGACCTACGCCGCCGACACGCTGGCGAAGTCGGCCGGATACGCGACGAAGCCGATGAAGCAGGCGGTCATCGCGCCGTCGATGCTCTACCTGCTCTACCCGCTCAACGACGAGGTGCCCGGCTATTCGAAGGAGCAGTTCGAGCACGACCTGGCCGACGAGTGCGAGCGCGACATCCGCAAGGCCTTCGCGGCCGGGGCCGTCCGGGTCTCGATCGACTTCACCGAGGGCCGTCTGGCGACCCGCAACGACCCCCGCAACCCGTGGACCGGCGCCGGCCTCCTGGACCGCTTCATCGAGATCAACAACTGGGTCCTCGACCGCTTCACACCGGAGGAGCGCCAGAACATCGGCGTGCACACCTGCCCCGGCGGCGACCGGGACTCCGTGCACTCGGCGGACGTGCCCTACAACAACCTGCTGCCGAAGATGTTCCAGATGAACGCGGGCTACTTCCTCATCCAGCTCGCCAGCGAGCGTGACAAGGACCCGGTCTACCAGTCGATCGGGGAGAACATCCGGACCGACGCGAACGGGGTCGCGCAGACCGCGTTCATCGGCGTGATCAACCCGCTGAACCCGCGGGTGGAGCGCCCGGAGGAGGTGCGGGACGCGCTCGTCCGTGCGTCGAACTTCATTCCGCGAGAACAGCTCGGCGCCACCGACGACTGCGGGTTCTCGCCGTTCTCGATCGACGAGAAGCCGAACCACGGGTCTCCGGACTTCGCCCGTGACATCGCCTTCCAGAAGATCCACAACCGGGTCGAGGGCGTGCGGGCGGCCGCCGAGAAGCTGGCCGTCTGACAGCGTCGCTGCGGATCGGACGCCGGACGGAGAGGCCCGGGCGAGCCACTCGCCCGGGCCTCTCCGGTTCACGACCGGCGTCGACGCCGCGGTCAGTCGCCTGCGGGTCCGGGCGAGAGTCCGTGCGCACGCAGGAGGAGGACGCCGAGCTCGCGGGCGGCCCTCGCCGCGCCCGTGTCGCCCTCGTGCGCGGCCATGATCGAACCCTTCATGAGGACGTGCCACTGCCGGGCGAACGTCGACGGATCGGCGACACCCGCCTTCTCGGCCAGCTCCCGGAGATAGCTCCGGATGTGGGCGAGGTACTCGACCGCGGCGCGGAAGACCTCGTCGTCAGGGTTGTTGGTCTCCATCATCGTGGTCAGGAAGACGCATCCCTCGAAGTCCTCCCGGGCGAACCACTCGTCGAACAGGTCGAAGATCGCGAGGAGCCGCTCCTCCGGACGGTCGCCGCGATGCGAGCTCTCGTGGATCAGCCACTGCTCGGTCCACAACCGTTCGCGCCGCGACAGGAAGTCGAGGACGAGGGCGTTCTTCGTCGGGAAGTTCCGGTACAGCGTCATCTTCGCCGTCCCCGCCCGGGCGACGACGGCGTCGACCCCGACCTCGCGGACGCCGTGCCGGGTGAACAACTCGTACGCCGCCGCACGGATCCGATCGGCGCCGGAGAGAGCGTTGCGCCGCGGAGTGCCGTCGTCGGCTGCCATCGGTCCCACCCTCCCGCTACTCGGCGTCCACCTCACCGAGTGTAGGTCGCCCCGTCCGTCATCACGGACGACGCCGCACCGCACCCGCGATCGGCCGGGCGCGGGTCGTCACGGGAGGGCGTGTTCGTGCCCGGCGAGCATCAGCGGTCCCACCTCGACGGGTGCGGCCAGACCGTTCCGTACACGGGTGGCGCCCTCGACCATCGCCCGCAGCTTGGCCGTGGCCACCGCCGCCGGCAGGTTGCGCAACCCGCAGTCCGGGTTGATCACCAGGCGATCGGCGGGAACCAGCTCCAGTGCCCGCCGGATCCTGCCGGCCACCAGGTCCGGGGTCTCCACCTCACGCGACTTGACGTCGATCACCCCGAGGCCGATCGAGCGGTCCCACCCGCAACGCTCGATGACCGGGAGGTCCTCGTACCCCTTGCGGGCGAACTCCAGGACGAGCTGGTCCACCTGCGCGTCGAGCACCGTGGGGAACAGGAAGTCGTAGTGGCCCTCCCACAGCGGGCGGGCGTAGCGGTTGCCGTAGCAGACGTGCAGTGCCCAGCTCACGTCCACGCCCCGGGTGACGATGTTGATCGCCTCCACGGCGAGCCCCACCTGGTCGGGGTACCCGGCGAGGAACGGCTCGTCGATCTGGAGGAGCTCGGCCCCGGCGTCGGCGAGGGCGTGTGCGGCGTCGGCGAGGACGTGGGCGATCGCCCGTACCAGGTCGGCCGGGTCGTCGTGGGCCCGGTCGGTGATCCGTCGCGACAGGGAGAACGGGCCGGTGAACGAGAACTTCACCGGCCGATCGGTGTGGGCCCGGGTGAACGCGAAGTCCGACTCGAGGCCGAGGCCGGCCGGCGAGCGGCCGAGCCGGGAGCGGGTCCGGGCGTCGTAGTAGTCGTAGTAGAAGTCCTTGCTGGTCACCGGGATCTCGATCCCCGGTATGCGGGTCAGCAGGTAGTCGACGTCATTGTCGCGGCGCAGCTCGCCGTCGGACACGATGTCGATCCCGGCGAGCTCCTGTTCCTTGATCGCCGCCGTCACGGCGCAGTCGTGGATCTCCTCGAGCTGGGAACGGCTCATCCGGCCCCGGTAGTACTCGGTCTTGAGGCGCTCGAGCCACTCCGGTACCGGCCAGGACCCCACGACGGTGGTGGGCAACAGGTGGGTCGGCACGTCAGTCCCTCACCTGTGCGGTCATCGTGACGATGTTGGTCCCGGTGCGGTGCCCGAACGGCGTGTAGGTGACGTCGAAGCCGCGACGTCGGCCGATGTGGGCGAGCAGCTGGCCGTTGACCCAGTTCACGACGGAGCCGTCGTACTTCCCGGGGCCCTTGAAGCCGGTGCGGTAGGCCCCGACGTCGGTCGCGAAGATGTCGTGGCAGATCAGCTTCCCGAACGGGTGCAGCAGCGGCAGGCTCCCGGTGAAGCTGGCCACGGCGCCGTTGCTGACGTGCATCCGTATGTCCGCTCCGGACTCCAGCAGCGGACGCAGGGCCTCGCCGTTCACCGACGGCGACAGGTCGTAGAGGTCGAGGCCCGGCAGCGGGACGTAGCGCTCCTCGAGCCGTACCGCCGACCAGGCCCGGCGCCAGAACTCGACGGCCGCGTCGGTGTCGTCGAACGTCTCGGACTGTGCCTCGGCGAGCAACGCCGGTCCCAGCCGGAGCAGCTTGTGGACCAGTCCGGCGAGCTGGTCCGGCCGGGCGCGCACCAGCTCGGCGAGCGCAGGAGCGTCGGCGGCCGGAATGTAGGCGCGGGACTCGACGAGGTAGGTGCGCCCGCCGAGCTGGGCGACCTCGTCGGTGGGCAGGTTGTCGTAGACGTTCGAGATGTAGATCAGGAATGCCTTGAACTGCAGGAACCCCAGCGTCGACTGCGGCCGGGTGGCGTCGAGGACGAACGAGCTGACGTGCTCGGCGTGGTCGGCGACCGTCTCGCGGGCCAGGTTGAGCACGTGCGCGGAGTAGTCGCACATCAGGTAGTGCAGTCGCCGGTAGTACCCGCGCCCGTGCTCGGCATCGAGCGTGCGGAGCTCATCGAGGAACACGCGGGCCTGGTTGCCGTTACCCACACCGAGCTCGACGACGTAGAGCTCGGCCGGCAGGGCACCGCTGTCGGCCAGCCCGTCCCACACCGAGAACAGGCTTTCGATGACCGACCGCGCGGCGTCGGCGTTGCGCGCGTCGCTCTCCCCGCCGGGTAGAGCCTGCTCGTAGGCCTGGCCGGTGGCCTTCTCCCACAGGTCCAGCGCCGACCAGTAGAGGGCGTTGAAGTCCCAGATGCAGCTCCTGCAGGCCGGGCCCCAGGACTCCAGCACGACGTGACCGGGATCCACCCCGTCGGCCTGGCCCTGCAGCGCGTGCAGGGCCAGCTCCCGCAACGCCGTCTCGGAGCCGCGTCGCACGTCGACCGCGATCTCCAGGTCGTCGTCGCGCACCCCCTCGGGGACCGGGCCCGGTGGCGCCCCGGGTACGGCGGGGCCGGAGAGGATCGGCCGGACGTCGACGACACCACGGAAGTTGTGCTTGTACTGCACCCAGTCGCAGACGACCCGGACCCGGCCGAGGTCGGCGGAGCTCTCGCTCAGCGCGTCCATCACCGGCGCGAGCGAGCCGCTGATGGTGACCGGGTTCGTGCTGCTCCGTAGCCGGCTGTGCGGGCGGAAGTCCACGAGCATGCGGCGCCTCCCCGGTCGGGCCGGACGGACCGTGGAGTCGTCCACCGGCCGAGAGCCTTCGCCCCGGGCGGTCGGATCACGGGTCTCCACGAATGTCGTCTGAGTGGAGGAGCATGCACCGTTCCGGTTTCGCGGTCATCGGGGAGCAGACCAACAAAGTCGGCACACTGTTGTTTCCACGCCACAATGCGACGGGCGTGGACGCGGACATGATGGCACGTCGGATCGGCCGCGCGCGTGGTACGAGGGGAAACTCGCGGAGTGCCCCTTCGGAACCGGGTCCGGACCATCGATGCCGGTAAGGACTGTGACGAGTGCACAGGTCGTCGGCCGAACCATTGTTTCGGCGCCCGAAGAGAGACGCTCCCTCTTTCCTGAAGAATTCTGCGCGGCACACCGCACAGGACGGGAGGCGCCGTGACATCGACGACGACAGCCATGTCCGGATCGATCGCCACGGACCATCCGATGCATTTCGAGGCAGTTCTCCATGGCGCGCCGTCAGCTCGCGTCGTTCCACGAGCCCCTCGCGAGGCGGCCGGCGGCAGGAGGATCCGATGGACCTTGGTGAGGTCGGCGCCGACGACGTACGGGCCACCGCGCGCAGGCTGATGGGTGACTTCAGCGTCGAGGTGACCCCCCGCGAGGCGGGCAGGCTGGCGGACGCGGCCGCCGTGCTCGCGCCGGGAACGTCCGTCTACATCACCCACCTCGTCAACGTCCCGGTGGAGCGGATGCTCACGGTCGCCCACCAGGTGTACACGCTGGGGTTGCGCCCGGTCGTCCACCTGGCGGTGCGGGCCGTCGCGGAGCTCGGGGCCATGGACCGGTTGCTCGGCCGGCTCGTCGACCACGGGGTCGCGGACCTCCTCCTGATCGCCGGGTCGATCTCCGAGCCGGCCGGGTCGATCGACAACACGATCCAGGTCCTGGAGTCGGGCATCCTGCAGCGCAGGGCGTTCGCGAGCATCGGCGTCGCCGGGCACCCGGAGGGCAACCCCGGTGTCGGGCCGGGCACGGTCGACGACGCCGTCGCCCGGAAGGGCAAGATCGCCGCCGAGTTCGACCTCCCGCTGCACCTCGTCACCCAGTTCTGCTTCTCCGCCGACCCGATCGTCGGCTGGGAACGCCGGATGCGGGAGGCCGGCAACGCGCTCCCGGTGCGCGTCGGGCTCCCCGGGCTGACCTCGCCGGCCACGCTGCTCAGGTACGGCCTGTCGTGCGGGGTCGGACCGTCGTTGACGGTGCTGCGCAAGCAGACCGGCAACGTCCTCCGCCTGGCCACCCAGGTGTACCGGCCGGCCGACACCGTCGCCGGCGTGGCACGGGCCATGGCCGACGACCCGGACAGCCTGATCAGGGGTATCCACTTCTTCCCGTTCGGCGCGGTCGTCCCGACCATCGAATGGGCCACCGCGATCGCCGACGGGCGGTTCGACGTCTCCGGCGACGGTCGCCTCGTGACCGACGTGGACTGAGCAGCGACCCCGGTCCCTCCCGGTTCATCCGGGCGCTGCACCTGTTGTCCGACGAAAGGACGTCATATGGGCTTCCCCGCCGACCTCGAGATCGCCCGCTGCGCCACGCTGAAGCCGTTGGGCACCGTGGCCGAGTCGATGCACCTGCCGCCTCATCTGCTGGAGCCGCACGGCGACGACGTCGCGAAGATCAAGCTCAGTGCGATCGAGGAGATGGCGGACCGGCCGAGGGCCCGCTACATCGTCGTCTCCGCGGTCACCCCGACCCCGCTCGGTGAGGGCAAGACGACCACGACGGTCGGCCTCGGCCAGGCGTTCTCGCACATCGGCAAGCGGGCGACGGTCGCGATCCGCCAGCCGTCGATGGGCCCGACGTTCGGGATCAAGGGCGGTGCCGCGGGCGGCGGGTACTCGCAGGTCGTGCCGATGGACCTCCTCAACATGCACCTGACCGGGGACTTCCACGCCGTCACGGCCGCCCACAACATGCTCTCGGCCGTGTTGGACAACCATCTGTTCCAGGGCAACGAGTCCGCACTGGACCCCCATCGGATCACCTGGCGGCGCGTGATCGACGCCAACGACCGGGCCCTGCGGAACATCATCGTCGGACTGGGCGGTCGTCTCGACGGCATGCCGCGCCAGACCGGTTTCGACATCACCGCCGCCTCGGAGGTGATGGCGATCCTGGCGCTCGCCCGGTCGGTGCCGGAGATGCGTGAGCGCTTCGGCCGCGTCGTGGTCGGATACCGCGGGGACGGCTCGGCGGTGACCGCGGAGGAGATCAAGGGCGCCGGCGCCATGGCCGCGATCATGGTCAACGCACTGAAGCCGAACCTGATGCAGACGCTGGAGAACACTCCGGTCCTCGTGCACGCCGGACCGTTCGGCAACATCGCGCACGGGAACTCGTCGGTGGTGGCGGACCTGATCGGGATCCGGAGCGGCGACTACCTGGTCACCGAAGCGGGCTTCGGCGCCGACATGGGCGCCGAACGGTTCTTCAACATCAAGTGCCGGGCATCGGGGCTGGTGCCGGACGCGGCCGTCGTGGTGACGACCGTCCGTGCGCTGAAGGCGCACTCCGGCAGGCACCGGATCGTGGCCGGCCGACCTCTGCCCGAGGCACTGCTGGCCGAGAACCCCGACGAGGTTCACGAGGGTGGGTCGAACCTGCGCAAGCAGATCGAGAACATCCGTCTGCACGGGGTCCCGGCGGTCGTCGCGATCAACGCGTTCCCGGGCGACCATCCCTCCGAGCATGCGGCGATCGCCGAGGTCGCCGCATCGGCCGGTGCCCGGTCAGCGCTGTGCACCCACTTCGAGAAGGGCGGCAAGGGCGCGACCGAGCTGGCGGAGGCGGTCGCCGACGCGGCCGAGGAGCCCTCCGAGTTCCGGATGCTCTATCCCGACGACGCCACGTTGCGCGAGAAGATCGACATCGTGGCCCGCCGCGTGTACGGCGCCGACGGGACGGACATCGCACCTGCCGCCGCCGCGTCACTGGACACGTTCGAGCGCAACGGGTTCGGCCACCTGCCCGTGTGCATCGCGAAGACCCATCTGTCGCTGTCGTCGGATCCGTCGCTGACCGGTGCGCCGACAGGTTGGCGGATGCCGGTCCGCGAGGTGCGGGCGTCGGTCGGGGCCGGGTTCATCTACCCGCTGTGCGGTGAGATGCGCACGATGCCGGGTCTCGGCTCGCACCCGGCGGCGCACGAGATCGACATCGATGACGCCGGAAACATCGTCAACCTGTCCTGACGGCGATGGCCGCCGGCGCCTCGTCGATCGGCTGAGGACGGTGCCGGAGCCACCGTCGCGATCTACTGCGGGCGTGTCTGCGCAGGGCTGCCTCCGGATGCTCGGCCGCTGGTCCGGCTCGTCCGGAGCGGCAGTGATCATCGGGGCGGCCACAGGCCTCGCCGCGGTCGCGTTCCGGTATCTGATCCTGGGCGTCACCTTCGCCGTCACCGGCACGACGACGTACGGGGTGGCCGGCCGGACGGCCAGCACCCACCTCCCGGCGCTCGGCCCGTGGTTCCTGGTCCTGGCGCCGATCGCCGGCGGGCTGCTCTACGGGCCGCTGGTGTACCGCCTCGCCCCCGAGACCCGGGGAACCGGTGTTTCGGAGGTGATGGCGGCCGTGGCACGCGACAGCGGGCGGATCCGCGGGCGGGTCGCCGTCGTGAAGGCCGTCGCGTCCGGAGTGTGCATCGGCACCGGCGGATCGGTCGGTCAGTGGGGACCGGTCGTGCAGATCGGGTCCGCACTCGGGTCCGCGATCGCCCGATCCCTGCGGATGTCCGACCACCGGATGCGCATGCTCGTGACCGCCGGGGCGGCGGGCGGGATCTCCGCGTTGTTCGACGCGCCGGTAGCCGGGGTGATCTTCGGTCTGGAGGTGATCCTGCGCCGGTTCAGCGTGGGGGCGTTCGGATTGACGGCGATCGCATCGGTGACCGCGACCGTCGTGGCCCGGCCCTTCCTGGGGAGCGGACCCTTCCTGCCCGTTCCGGTGGTCGGCCCTGGATCGGCCGTCGAGCTGCCGCTGTACGGGGTCCTCGGAGTGTGCGCCGGTGCGGTGGGCTGGGTGTTCGTCCGGACGCTCTACCGGACCCAGGACGTCTGCGACCGCATGTGGCGTGGCCCCGACTGGCTGCGCCCCGCGGCCGGCGGTGTGGCGTTGGGCGTGCTGCTGCTCGCGCTCCCGCCGCTGTACGGGCTCGGGTTCGGGGCGCTGCAGCAGGGCATCGTCGGGGGCTACACGCTCGCGTTCCTGCTCGCGCTGCTCGTCGGGAAGATCCTGGCGACGAGCGTGACGATCGGGATCGGCGGCTCCGGCGGGGTCGTCGCGCCGTCGCTGTTCATCGGCGGCATGCTGGGGACGGCCTTCGGCACCGTCGCGCAGCCGGCGTTCCCAGGGCTCGGATTGTCGCCCGAGGTGTTCGGGATCGTGGGCATGGCCGGCGTGCTCGCCGCGGCGAGCCACACGCCGATCGTCGCCCTCGTGGCCGCGTTCGAGCTGACCGGGCAGTACGCGATCGCGCTCCCGCTCCTGGTCACGGTCCTGCTGGCGACCGGGGTGAGCCGGCTGATCTCCCGCGAGAACATCTACACGCTCCCACTGCTGCGCCGCGGGATCGACCTCGACGCCGCGGCGGCGACCGACGGCCGGGCCGGAGGGACGCCGCAACGTTAGACAGGCGTCCCCCGTCCCGAGCACGCTAGCGATCCGGTGTCTGCCCTCGACCGCCGCCGGACCCGTCCGCGTGGGTCAGGGTGTACTCGCAGCCGAGGCGGACCCAGTCCCTCGGTACCGAGACTACGGCTGGAGGGTGTTGATGCCGGGGGTCTGGTCGGCGCGGGTGAACTCGACGAACTCGGCATCGTCGTCGATGTGCACGTTGTGTCCGGGACGGATGTGGTAGGCCTGCCCGGCGGAGAGCGCCTCGGTCTGCCCGTCGGTGTAGCGGATCGTGACGCTGCCCCTGAGGGTGTAGCCCCAGTGGTCCTCCTGGCAGGCACCGCCGGGGAGGCCGGCGAACATCTCGGCCGTGTCCAGCCCGGCATGCCACCGCTCCAGAGCGATGACCATCCCGCCGGCCTCAGCGCGGTGCTGCTGGCCGACGCCGTCGAGGTCGATGGCGAGGTCGGTGTTCTCGCGGGTGAAGGTTCCCATGTCGTTGCTCCCTGCTCGGGGGACCGCTGCTCGGTCCATGCGGGTGAAGGTAGGCCTTGAACCCGAATGCAAGGTCAAGCCTTGACCCCGCAGCCGGGTGCAGGGTTTATGGTTCTGACGTGCGGATCTCCGAACTCGCCGATCGGGTCGGGGTGCCGACCTCGACCGTGCGGTACTACGAGCGGGTGGGCCTGCTGGCCCTCCCCGCCCGTTCCGGGTCGGGGTATCGGGACTACGACGAGCACGACGCCCTCCGTCTGCTCTTCGTCGCCCGGGCGCGGCGGATGGGCTTGAGCTGCGACCAGATCAGCGCCTTGCTGCCGATCTGGGATGGCACCAACTGCCGCGCGGCCCGCGAGGGGGTGAGCCGGCTGATCAGCGAGAAGCGCTCCGAGATCGCCGACCGGATCGTCGAGCTCGAGCAGTTCGCCGCCCAGCTGGACCAGATGCACAGCGCCCTGCAGAACTCAACCGCCCCACCCGAGTGCCGCGCCGACCTGTCGTGCTGCGTACCGGAGTCGACATCAGAGCCGATTGCCATCGAGCTGATCCCCCACAGAACGCACCCGGTCGGGCTCGATCTCGGCCTCCCGGCGGACTGAGCCGGTTGCTCGACCGTCCTCGCGCGCGGCGAAGATACACACGCCTCCCGCGGACCGCCCGGGCGTGACCGGCTGGCCCACGCCCCACTCCGGTCGTGCGAGGTGCACACTGAGCAATGACCCGCAGTAGGCGGGTTGTGGGCAGGCCCAGACCCCGCGTGCCCGTGGAGATGACGGACATGTCCGATGTCCTGAACGCCGCTGCCGGTGGGAGAGCCGAGGCAGCGATGAACGGCGATTCTCGTGCGCTGGCCGCGGTCGGCGCTGCCCTCCAGGCACTCCGCGAGGGTGGCGAACTGATCGCGGTGCTGGGCGCGGTCGGGCACGCCGGCGCTGTGGTCGCCAAGCTCGGTTCACCGGCCACCGAACAGGCCCTGCGCCGGGTGCTCGCCGAGATCGACGCCTGCAGTCGAGCGGGAATCCACACCTCGGACGAGTTGCGCCACGCCACGGTCGAGGCCGGCGTGGTGCTCGCAGCGGCCGATGTCGGGTGTGGCGATCATGTTCCCTAGACACGGCGTTCTCAGAGGTGTGACTGTGCACGGGCCGGGCGCCGCGCCCCACCATGGCGCCGGCGCGCCGGCGCGCATCGGAATCACCGGGCACAGTGACCTGACCGGCCCCAGCCTGCCCCTGGTCTCGGCCGCGCTCCGCACCTGGCTCTCGGCCCGCGCCGACAGGCCGTGGGTAGGGGTGAGTTGCCTGGCTCGCGGAGCCGATCAGCTCTTCGCTCATCTCGTGCTGGAGCTCGGTGGCGGGCTGGAGGTGATCCTTCCGGCGAGCGACTATCGGGCACGGAAGGTCGAGCCCGGCGAGATCGCCGAGTTCGACCGGCTGCTCGCCGCCGCGACCGCGGTCACGGTGTTGAGCTTCGAGCGCTCCAGCCGCGCGGCCTACATGGCCGCCAGTACCGCTCTGCTCCACGCCGTCGACGAAATGGTCGCGGTCTGGGACGGCCAGCCCGCCCGTCGCCACGGCAGCACCGCAGACGTGGTGGCCGCCGCGCGCCGACTCGGACTGCCGCTTGCCGTCCTCTGGCCCAGCGGCGCCGCCAGGCATCCCCCGGCGGCCGCAGCGGCAGCTCAACACTGCGCCGAAGACTTGCCGGCAGGCTCCGTGCTGACCAGGGCTACACCACCCGATGGAGCGACCGCGTCGTCCTGATCGACGAGGACGGTGCGGGGCCGCGCCCATGGTTGGACACTCGTGCGTCGGGCCCCGCGACTGCAATCCTGATTCCGTGATGTCACTGGGACCGACATGGGCCACCGCCACCGGTTGGGGCACGGTCGAGGATTGGGTGGATGGGCGGCTGAGTTCGCGCTGGGGCGCAGCAGAGGGCGCAGATTTCGATCAAGAAGGTCTGTGCGCCGAGGTGCGCGAGGCGGTGAACTACAACCTCCCAGCGGGGTGGACCCTCGACGAGAACCAGTTCGTCGGCCCGACTTCATTTCCCGAGGACGCACTCAGCATCATCCGCGACACCATCGACGCGATCGACTTCTGGGGGATCGCTCAGTCTTATGACAACGGCGACTGAGCCTCGATCCGCCGAGCGAGTCTGCGGTGATCGTTTTACTGACCGGCGTCAACTGTCGCCGTCGGTTCAGCGCAACGTACGTCGTCGAGAAGCGATCGAGCAGCAGGAGACCGACATGAGCAGCGCAGCCGGCACCGCCCCCGAGACACCCGTTCGCGACCGCCCCGGTGCAGTGATCTTCTCGAAGACCATCTCCGAGTCGGATGTCTACGGCTTCGCCGGGATCACCGGCGACTTCTACCCGGTGCACATCGACGCCGAATACGCCGCCAGGCAGCCCGTCGGGGAGCGGGTCGCGCACGGCGTGCTGCTCATGGGACTGATGTCGACCGCATCCGCACGCTGGATGCTCAAGGAGTCGATCGACGGCCTGTCCTACGGCTACGACAGGGTCCGCTTCATCCGGCCCGTGCGCTTCGGCGACACCGTCACCGTCTCCTACGCCAAGGAGTCCGAGTCCGACGACGGAACCAAGGTGTACTCGAAGGTCGAGGCCCACAACCAGAACGGCGAGCTCGTCGGCGTCGCCCAGCACATCATCTGGCGGTCGACGTGACGTGCCGCCGGCAGTCCGGCCCTGGCGTGGCCGCGGCGTCGAGCGCAGAGCCGTGGCGGCGGTCTCCGACCGACAACGCGCTCCAGGCGGTGTAGTCGGTTCCTGCCGGGCCTCTCAGGCGTCGATGATCGTGACCGTGGCGGCGGTTCCGTCGACCTCGATGAGGGCGCCGTTCGGGATGCGTCCGGTGGCGTCGGTCGCGGAGACCACGCACGGGATGCCGAGCTCGCGGCTGACGATCGCCGCGTGCGAGAACGGGGCTCCGACGTCGACCACGACGCCGGCGGCCGCGACGAACAGCGGCGTCCAGGAAGGGTCGGTGATCGGCGCGACCAGGATCTCGTCCGGCTCCAGCGCCGACGGGTCGTTCGAGTCGAGCAGTACCCGCGCCCTTCCCCGGACGACTCCGGTGCAGCCGGAGACACCCTGGATCGTCTCCCCGGTCAAAGCCGCGGTGTGCGACTTGCCCGAGCGGCGGATCCACTCGGTGATCGGTGGCGCATCGCCGACGACGACGAACGGCGGCTCCAGGTCGAACAGGTCCAGGTAGACCTTCTCCCGATCCCGGACCGTCCGCGTGAACGAGCCGGGCTCGTTCAGGTAGGCCGGAAGCTCCTCGGCGAAGAGCATGAAGATCTGCGCCGCACTGTCCAGGTGCCCGGCCTCGACACCGCGACGGCCCAGCTCCAACGCCGGCAGGCGCAGCTCGTGGATCATCATCGCCGCCGTCGTGCGGGAACGCTCCCGACCGCGGAGCCACAACGCGGCGGCGTGCAGGGCGGCCTCGAACTGGCCGGCGGCCTCCTCGTTGCCGGCGAGAAGCTCCCGCATCGTCGCGGTGGCCTCCTCCCGCTGACGGACCCGCTCGGCGTTCTTCACCTCGGGCGCCTCGTCGTCGGAGACACCCCGCATCCGGTCGACGGTGTGCAACGCGAGCTCCGGCCGGAGGCTCCAGGTCAGCGCACGCAGCTCCCACTCGGCCGGCCCGCGGAAGTCCCAGTCGGACAGGAACGCGGCCAGCTCGGCGCGGAACGCGGCGACGTCGGCGTCGTCGGAGGCGGCGATCCGGTCGTAGAGGCCGTCGACGCCGTGGTCGAACAGGTCGGCGACCGCACCGCTGCGCGCCTTGCGACTGAGACTCCACATTCCGGTCGAGGGGCCGGTCGAGTCGACGTCACCGATGCCGCCGACCAGCGTCAGCGACAGCTCCGGCTTGCCGACCGCGGCCGCAACCTGCGCGACGGCCCCGAGGCCGACGCCGGACTTGAGGCTCGACTCGATGTGGTGCTGGAACAGGCCGCGCAGGACGTCGTTGAAGGACGTGAGGCGCTCGACGAGTTGCACGTCGGTCAGCGAGGCGATGTCCGGGCGGCCGGCGCGGATCGCGCGCACGGTCTCGCGGTCCGCGTCGTAGGCCGGCAGGCCCTGCGCGAGCAGGACCTCGTTCATCAGCCATGCCCCGGCCTTGGCCGAGAACTCCGGGTCGTCGTCGAAGTCGCGCTTCTCGCTCTCGTAGGACGGAATTCCCGGCATGTCGCCGAAGTACTGCAGGTCGACGGCCTCGGCGCCCATCCCCGGCACCCGCACGCCGAACAGCCGCATCAGCGACATGTTGATGTAGAGGTAGCTACCGAACGCCGGCAGAACGTTGTTCTGCACCGACTTGTCGTAGAGGTCGTGGTCCCAGACGCCGCAGGCGACGAACGCGTCCTCCCAGCCGGGCTCGAGGTTGGCCTGGAATCCGGTGGAGGCGTTCAGCGGGGAGATCGGGTCCGGGAAGATCTCGCCCACGTTCGCCCGCGAGTACAGCGGGAAGGTCTTCGAAGCGCCATCGAAGATCGGCCAGTCGGTCACGGAGAAGCTCCTCGTCGCTGAGTCCGTCCGCGCGGCGGGCGGTCCTTCGAAGATCGGATGGTGCGGGCGTCGTCCCGGAGCGATCCCCGGAATGTGCGACGCATCAGTCACATAATGCTGTGGTCCAGGCCACCTGTCAAGGACGCCGGGAGCGTCTTTCGCCTGGTGACGCGGCTCGTCGCCGGTCACGCGGACCGGTCCGCCCAGTTCCGGAGAACGGCGAGTTCCGGGAGCAGCCGGGCGAGCACGTCGTCGTCGCTCTCGGTGCCGTCGGCAGTGCCACCGACGTCGCCCGGCCACACCGCTCCGGTGGCCCCGTCGATCGTGATCACGTCCCCGGCGCCGAAGAGCCGGGTCCCGGAGGCGTCGCGGACGTCGTCCGGGCCGACGGTCAGCGTGTCGGCGCCGACGACAGCCGGGAGGCCCCACCCGCGAGCCACCACGG
This sequence comes from uncultured Actinomycetota bacterium, assembly GCA_963822335.1. GTDB lineage: Bacteria > Actinomycetota > Actinomycetes > Mycobacteriales > Pseudonocardiaceae > Pseudonocardia. The sequence goes on from CAWGHE010000001.1 coordinate 263,736, forward strand.
CGGCGTGGCTGACCAGGCCGCCGGTGCAGGTGAGGATGCCGACCGCGACGGACATGCCGTGCACGTCCTCCGGGCTGGTCTCGGGCCGGACCAGGATGACGTCACCGTCGCTGTCCGCCGCCGCGTCCGCGCTGAGCACGGCCGCACCGGTCGCCCGGCCCGGTGAGGCGCCCAGCCCGGTGGCGAGCACCGGGGGTGCCCCGGCGGCGCGGTGACCGTCCGCGAGCACCTCGCGGCGGGCCCGTTCCCGGATCTCGGCCGGGACCCGCGCGACCGCCTCGTCGGGGCGCAGTGCGATCGACGGGTCGTCGACCATCTGCACGGCCGCGCGGACCGCGGCGACCGCCCCGCGCTTGCCGACCCGGGTCTGCAGGATCCAGAGCCGGCCCCGCTCGACCGTGAACTCGACGTCGCAGATGTCGCGGTAGTGGCGTTCGAGGCGGTCCAGGTGCCCGCGCAGCTCGGCGTAGGCGTCGGGAAGGGCGTCGGCCATCGACGCGATGGGCATGGTGTGCGCGGTCCCGGCGACGACGTCCTCGCCCTGGGCGCGCGGCAGGAAGTCGCCATAGGGGGTGGGTCGCCCCGTGGAGGGGTCGCGGGTGAACACCACCCCGGTGCCGGACGAGTCGTCGAGGTGGCCGAACACCATGGCCTGCACGTTCACCGCGGTGCCCAGGTCCTCGTCGATGCCCTCGTGCGCCCGGTAGGACCGTGCGCGCGGGCTGTCCCAGCTGCGGAACACGGCTTCGACGGCGTCGCGCAGCTGGCGGGCCGGATCGTCCGGGACGGTGTGCCCGGCGTCGTCGAGGGCCCTGCGGAGCGTGGCGACCTCGGTGCGCAGCGCGTCGGCGTCGCGCCGGTCGGCGCCCGACGGGTGCACGAGTCCGGCCGGCGCGCCCAGGACGGTGGTGGCGTACATCGCCAGGAAGCGGCGGTAGCTCTCCCAGGCGAAGGCGGGATCGCCGGTCGCGGCGGCGAGGCCTTCGACGGTGTCCGGGTTCAGGCCCAGGTTGAGGACGGTGTCGAGCATCCCGGGCATCGATCGCGGAGCGCCGCTGCGCACGGCGAGCAACAGCGGGTCCGCCCGGTCGCCGAAGCGGCGCCCGATTCGGTCCTCCAACGTGCGGCGGTGGGTCTCGAGCAGTGCGTCGAGCCCGTCCGGCCACCCGCCGGCGCGGTAGGCGCGACACAGCGGCAGTGCCACCGTGAATCCGGGCGGGACGGGTAGTCCGAGTGCCGACGTCATCTCGGCGAGTCCGGCTCCCTTGCCTCCGAGCAGGTCGGCGAGCTCACGGGCGGGCCTGTCGTGCGGGTGGTCGAAGTCGAAGACCGGATCGCCGGTCCCGGTACGCGTGGTGGTCACGGCCTCGTCCTCAGTGGCCGTCGGCCGCGGAGCGTTCCCGGGCGAGCGTGCTCATCAGGTCCTGGTGCATTTCCATCCAGACGTCGTGATAACTCGCCGACAGCGGCGCGGCGAACGCGGTCCGCTCGCCGGCGCGCAGCCGCTCCAGGGCCGCGGTCAGATCGCGGCCGTAGCGGCCGAAGCGGGGCAACGCGTCGGCCAGATCGTCGGTGAGCGCGACGGCACGGGGGTGCAGCGCGCCCAGCTCGGCGATCACGGACTCGTCGTGGGCGGCGTCGGTGTGATCGTTCGCCGACCCGTCGGGGAGCAACTGCCAGCGCGTGCAGATCTCCTTGAACGGCTTGTTCAGCTCGAGGAACGTCTCCTCGGCACGCTCCACCTGCGCGCGTGCGTCGCTGTGGTCGAGCTCGGCGGCGAGCAGGCGGGCGTGCTCCCGGCGACCGTCCGGGGTGAGCATCCAGCCGGAGATCCGGCCGGTGCGCTCCTTGGCCAGACCGGCCTCCGCGGAGCGTCCGAGCTCCGCGGTCACCGTGGCGTCGTCCAGGCCGGTCCGGTCGGCGACCTTGTCCGCAGTCACGAAGCCGGCCAGTCGCAGGGTGTGCAGGACGAGCAGGGTGGGATCGATCTCCTGCCGGGTGGTCTCGCCGGTCATGGCGGTCTCCGTTCCTCGGGGACGTCGGTGTCGGGAGGCGCGAGGATCAGGCGGGCCGGGCCCGCTGCGACGAGCGCGTGAGCTGCAGATGGGGGGTCTCGTTGATGCTGCGTAGCTGGCGCTCGCCGGAGCGGGCGGCCACGAGCCGGCTGAACGAGGTGTAGTCGGGCTGCACGAACATCCCGCGCGGCCGTCCGAGCACGACCGACAGGAACGAGTTGATCACGCCGTTGTGGCAGACGACGGCCACCGTGGCGCCCGCGTGCGTCGCGATGATCTCCTCGAAGGCGGCCACCACGCGCTGCTCGAACACGTCCGGGTCGAACCGGTGACGGCCCCACACGCCGGTCTCGAGCGCACGCCACAGCGCGGCCCGATCGTGCGTCCGCGACTCGACCGGAACGTAGGCGGGGGCGCCGAGATCGAACTCGGCCAGTCGCGGGTCGACATGGGACAGCAGTCCCAGGCGCGTCTCGAGCGCGCGGGCGGTCTCCCGGGCACGGCGCATCGGGCTGGCGACGACGACGTCCGGCGCCGCGTCCGTATCGGCGGCGAGGTAGCGCGCCAGCCGGTCCGCTTGCTCGTGTCCCTCGCCGGTCAGACCGGGATCGGCGCCGCCTGCGGTCCCGGAGTCGGTCTCGACGGTCTCCGGCCGGGCGTGGCGGATGAGCATCAGGTCCACGACCCACCGCCACCGACCTGCTGCAGAGCGAACCGGTCGCGCAGCTCGCCGACCCGGATCTTGCCGGCGTCGCTGCGCGGGAGCGTCTCGACGAAGTGCACCGCACGCGGGCACTTGAAGTGCGTCAGTCGCTCGCGGCAGTAGCCGATCAGCCGCCGGGCCAGCTCCGGCCCCGGGGAGGTGCCGGATGCCGCGACGACGACGGCCGTGACCTGCTCTCCGAACTCGAGCTCGGGAACGCCGAGCACGGCCACGTCCTCGACGTCGGGATGCAGGGTGAGGACGTTCTCGACCTCCTGCGGGTAGACGTTCACGCCCCCGCTGATGATCGTGTGCCCGGACCGCCCGGACAGGAAGAGATAGCCGTCCTCGTCGAGATACCCGACGTCGCCTGCGGTGCCCCAACCCGGGGTGGCGGCGAGGTCGGCCGAGCCGTCCGCGGCCCGGACCGGCTCGCCTGCATCGGGTTTCGCGAACCAGACGTCGCCGACCTCGCCCGCGGGCAGGAGGCAACCGTCAGGGTCCGCGACGTGCACGGTGCTCCCGGTCGCCCGGCCGACCGACCCGGGGTGGGCGAGCCACTCGTGCGGGCCGATCGAGGTCCGGCCGTAGCCCTCGGAGGCCCCGTAGTACTCGTACACCACCGGGCCCCACCAGTCGATCATCGCGTGCTTCACCTCGGGTGGGCACGGTGCGGCGCCGTGGCAGGCCACGCGGTGCGTCGAGAGGTCGTAGCGGTCCCGGACCTCGGCGGGCAGGCGCAGCAGCCGGACGAACATCGTCGGTACCCACTGGCTGTGCGTGACGCCGTGGCGTTCGATCGCGGCGAGCGCGGCCTCGGCGTCGAAACGTTCCAGCATCACCACGGTGCCGCCGAGCTGGTGCATCGACTGGAAGAAGCCGAGCGGGCCGGCGTGATGAGCCGGGCCGGTCGCCAGGAGCACGTCGTACGGCTGGTCCGGCGACGTCGAGGGCGCACGGAAGCCCAGGCTCTCCATCAGCGCGGCCGAGCGGACCGGGACGTCGGCCGGGTGCGTGTCGACCGGAGGAACCCGGAACGGCTTGGGCCGGCCGGTGGTGCCGGAGCTGAACAGCAGCCGGCCGCCCATCGACTCGGCCAACTGTGGGTCCCGAGGTGTCGCGTCGACGGCGGAGTCGTGGTCCAGCACGACCGGGTCGTCCCGGCTGTCCGTGCCGAGCCCGACGACCAGTCGCAGCGGGGCGGTCGCGAGCCCGGCTGCGGCGACGGCCTCCTCCACCGCGGGCCGCGTGCCGACCGAGACGACGATCGCGCGGGGCACGGAGTCGACGACCATCGGCGTGAGCTCGGCCCCGGTCAGGTGGCGGTCGACGGCGGCCAGCACGAGCCCGGAGCGCAGACAGGCCCACACGACCTCGGCCCAACGCACGTCGTTCTCCAGCGCGATCAGGACGGTGTCGCCGGGTCGGAGCCCACGGGCACGCAGCAGGGTGGCCAGGCGCGCGCTGCGCTCGTCGAGCTCGCGGTAGGTGACGCGCGCGCCGCTGCCGGCCATCACCAGCGCAGGGCGCTCGGGGACCGTCGACGCGAACGTGGCGGGGTACACGGCTCCTCCGCTCCATGATGCGAACGTCATTCACATTAGATGGCGCGACGATAGCCGCATATGGCCGGTCACCACAACATGCGTGAGGTACAGCGAGAGAGATGCGACTCACGGTCGCATCGAGCCGGCGTCAGTCGGACGGCGCGCGGACCGGGATCGAGCGGTGCCAGACCTGCGCCACGGCGAGCGCCAGTTCCTGGAGCTCCTCCGGCCGCGGTGCGCGCTCGGCGAGGCCGATGTGCACGTAGGCCATCTGTTCCACGGCCGAGCCGAGCACCTCGGCGAGCAGCGTGAAGTTCGTGGCCTCGATCCGCCCCTCGGAGTGCAGGCGTTCCAGCCACCGCGCCGTGCGGTCGATGAACACGGCGCGCTGCTTGAGCCACAGCTCGGTGAAGCCCTCGTCGGAGCGGATCGCCGCGGCCTCGCGCATCACGCGCAGCAGGTGCCGGTTTCGGGTGTAGGAGACCAGGTACGCCGACGTCAGGTCGACCATCGCGGACAACGCCAGCGGGTCCTCGCCGGTCGAGCGGCGGCTGGCCCCGACCAGGGCGTCGAGGCCAGGTTTCAGGGCCTCCAGGAAGATCTCGTCCTTGCTGGTGAAGTGCCGGTAGAAGTTGCCCTGGGACACCCCGGCCCGGTAGACGATGTCGGAGATCCGGGTGCTGGTGTAGCCGTACTCCGAGAAGCAGGCGGCGGCCGCGTCGACGAGCTGCTTGCGGGTGCGCAGTCCCCGGGCGTTCTTGCCGCGCACCTGCCGGGCGGGCGCCTCCGGCGGTGGATCCGCGTCCGCGGTCGCCTGCTGGTCCGCCACGGATCCTCCTCGTCAACCGGTACACGATGCGATGGAACCGTCACTGTAGCGGTCGGCCCGCCGATCCGGACGCCGTGCCGCCCGTCGTGGCGGCGACCGTGCGGGTGGCCAGCAGCCCGCCGTCGACCCGGAGGTCGATCCCGTTCACCCAGGAGGCGGCCGGGGAGAGCAGGAACGCGACCGCGGCCGCGACCTCGCCGGCGTCGCCGTGCCGCCCGACGATCTCGGCGGCCCCGTCGACCGAGGCCATGGTGGCCCGGAAGTCCTCCAGGATCGGGGTGGCCACCGGCCCCGGGCTCACGCTGGAGCAGCGCACGCGACGCGGCAGCAGGCGCACGGCCAGTTCGGCCGCGTACCGGTGCACGATCTTCTTCGACAGCTGGTACGCCTCGGGACCGTCCGCGCCGGCGGCGGCCAGTACCTCCGCATCGGGTGCCGCGGCCAGGTGGGCGACGTGGTCGTCGGGGACCGGTGAGCGGTAGCCGGCCAGCGACGCGAGCAGCACGATCGATCCGCCGTCACGGATCTGGTCGAGCAGTGCCTCGGTCAGCGAACGGGTCCCGACGACGTTGACCGCCAGTACCGTCGCCGGGGGTGCCGTGCCCGGGACCCCGGCGACACACGCCAGACCGTCGAGGGGACCCGCGGCGCGGACACGGGTCACCGCCGTGGCGATCGATGCCGGGTCGGTCAGATCGCAGTGCACCGGAATCACCCCCGGTGGGAAGTCCGCGCTCCGGTCCAGGCCGATCACCTCGTCCCCGTCCGCGGCCAGCGAGCCGGCCAGCGCGGCGCCGATTCCCGACGACGCCCCTGTCACCACCCAGCGCGACGCCATCGCGATGCCTCCTCCCGACGTGCGGAACCGTCCGTCTGCACTCTCCCATTCCGGCCCGCAGAATGTATAGTGACGTTCGCAAAGTTAGCGACCCACGAGGAGGGCGTGCGCCATGCCGACGTCGCAGATGTCCCCGGTTCCCGCCGACATCGACCTGCTCGACGCGCAGGTGTTCGCCGACGTGCGCGACGGCGCGTCGTTCCGCACGCTTCGCGACGACGCCCCGCTGTTCTGGAACGACGAACCGGGCGACGCCCCCGGGTTCTGGTCGGTCACTCGCTACGCCGATGTGGAGGCACTGGCCAAGGACCCGGACCGCTTCCGCAACGCGGACGGCACCCAGATCCCCAGCCGCCGCGCCGAGGGCGACGGCCCACGCCAGATCCACAACATGGACGCCCCGGAGCACGCTCCGATGCGCCGGATCCTCACGAAGACGTTCATGCCACGACACGTGGAGACGCTCGGCGACCGGGTCGAGCAGGTCACCGCCCAGCTGCTCGACGAGGCGCTCGAGCTCGGTGAGTTCGACTTCGTGAAGGTGATCGCATCGCGCCTGCCCCTGCTGGTGTTCGCGCCGATGCTCGGTGTGCCGACCGAGGACGCGGACCTGCTGCTTCGCTGGACGAACGAGATCTCCAGTGAGGACCCGGAGTACGCCGCGGCGCCGGGAACGATGGAGAAGGCCCGGGCGGAGCTGTTCGCCTACTACGCGGACCTGACCGAGAAGCGCCGCGCGGAGCCGCTCGACGACATCGTCTCCACCCTGGTGGCCGCCGAGATGGACGGCGAGCGTCTGGAGCTGGACCGGCTGCTGCCGTACTACCTGGTGCTCACCGTGGCCGGGAACGAGACGACCCGGAACCTGTTGTCCGGCTCGGTGCACGAGCTGTCCGCGCGCGGGCTCTGGCCGCGTCTGCGGTCCGAGCCGGGTCTGCTGCGCAGCGGGATCGAGGAGATGGTCCGCTGGGTGTCGCCGGTGGTGCACATGCGCCGCACCGCGGCCGTCGACCTGGAGATGCACGGGCGGACGGTGCGTGCGGGGGACAAGGTCGTGCTCTGGTTCGCCTCGGCCAACCGCGACGAGCGGGTGTTCGACGCTCCCGACGAGTTCCGGCTCGACCGCGCGCCCAACAAGCACCTGGGGTTCGGGGCCGGGCCGCACTTCTGCCTGGGTGCGCACCTGGCCCGCATGGAGACCCGGGTGTTCTACGAGCAGATGATCGCCCGTGGTGTCCGGATCGAGGTGCTGGGGGAGCCGGACCGGCTGCTGTCGAACTGGTTCCGCGGGATCAAGCGCCTCCCGGTGCGGGTGACGCAGGGCTGACGGCCGGTCCGCCCGCGCGTGCCGGTCAGCCGGCGGAACCGATCCTCCCTCACGGGCGGAGCGTGGAGTGGATCTCGGGGATGTCGCGGCCGGAGTCTCAGCCGCCGTGGCACGCGGAGCGCGCGGCTCGAGTCATCACGGCACCGGCCGCACTTGCAGTAGCAGGTCGGGCGGGATGGCGAAGTAGCCCGCGAACGGCGCCGCCTGGGCGCACAGCAACGTCAGGGCGAGGGCCATCGCTGTGGCGAGCAGCGCCATGGACAGAGTCGCCAGGCGCAGCTTCTCGTTCTGGTTGAGGCCCGTGGCGGCGATGGTCACCGCGGCCACCAGGAACAACGCCGTCAGCCGTAGCGGGTCGATCGCCGATCCGCTCAGGGCGAGGCGGGAACGGCGGGACTCCAGCGCCCGCTCGACCGCGGCGACGAGTTGGTCCTGCGCCACCCGCTGACCATCCGTCCGCACGGGCACGCCCAGCGCGATGGTCTGCACCCGGATCAGGCCCGGAGGAGCGACGGCGAGCGTCGCCTCCCCCCGGGACATGAGCGGCCACTCGTCGGCCACGTAATGGTCGATCTGGTCCCGCAGCAGCGTTCGTACCTCGCCCTGCTGCGCGGGGAACGCGGCAATCAGCAGATCGGCGTCACGCAGGGCGCTCGCCTCCTGGCTCACGGCGTCCACCGCCTGGCCGTGGTTGTCCAACACGTCGGCGACGAGGAAGCCCACGAGCAGGCCGAAGATCAGCCCCATCGGGGAGAGCAGACCCGGGCTGAGCGGGCCGAACGAGGACAGGTGCCCGTACCTGCGCGCCAGAACCAGGACCCCGAGGACGAGGGCCACGACCAGGTACAGCGCGAGAAAGATCAGGAACGCGAGGAGGGGGAACGGGGCCTGCCCCAGCCACGTCGTCACCCGGCGATCCCCGCGTCACCCGGCGCCGCTCGTCGACCGATCACCCGACCACCATACGGACCGGAGAGTCGTTCCGGAGGGAGCGGAGGAGTCGGCGGGGCTTCCACTCAACATATGATTCGCGCATACTTCAGGATGTGGAGGGACCACCGGCCGTGGCGCACACGGCGAATGTGCTGGCAGCGCTGGCGCTCGCGGTGACCGACCGGGCCGGCAGCACGATCAAGGACGCGCTGGACCTCCCGGCGAGCGATTCCATCGCGCTCAGCGCCCTGCATCACGTCGTGCCCACACCGTCGGTCGAACAGCTGCGCCGCGTCCTCGGCCTGACCCACTCGGGCACCGTGCGCCTGGTCGACCGACTCGTGGCCGCCGGCATGGTGACGCACGGCCCCGGACCAGACCGACGGACGACGACGGTCACCCTCACCGACGCAGGCCACCGCGCCGCTCTCGAGGTCAGCCGGGCCCGGCACGCCGCGGTCGGCCCCGCACTCGCCGAGCTCGACGACCGCGAGGTCGCCGAGCTCGACCGCCTGGCCGGTCGGCTCCTGGTCGCGATGATGCGAGGCCCGGAGGCCACCCGCTGGATCTGCCGGATGTGTGACACCGCGGCCTGCGGCCGCTACGACGACCGCTGCCCGATCGGCCGCGAGGTCAGCGCGCGCACCGCCACCACCCCGGAGGAGAACCCCTGATGGACATCGCCGAGATCAACCGCACTGTGGTCGAGCACTTCCGGGCCGGCGGGCCGGTACCCGGGATGAATCGCGACCGGTTGCTGCTGCTCACCACCACCGGACGGCGCAGCGGAACCCCGCGCACCACTCCGATGATGTTCCACCGCGACGGCGACCGGCTCCTCGTGATCGCCTCCAACAACGGCGCTCCGAGGCATCCGGACTGGTACCTCAACCTGGTGGCCGACCCGCGGGTCACCGTCGAGATCGGCGACCGCCGCTACGAAGCGGAGGCGATCCCCGCCACTGCCGCTGACCGTGAACGGCTCTGGACCGACCTGGTCGCCGCGTACCCGTTCTTCGCCGACCACCAAGACGGGATCGAGCGCGAGATCCCGCTGGTCGTCCTGCGGCAACAAGCCTGACCGGCGCGGTGATCGCACAATCCACGACCACAAGGGATCTCGCAGGACACCGTGCTCGCCTAGCCCGGTGCTTTCGCGGGTCGTGGGTGCGCCCGGTGTGTTGAACGGCTGAAAAGTGCTCCTGAGCAGCGAGGATGTGCCTTGTCGAAGGCCCATATCCGCTGCGAGCAGGAGCACCTTTCAGGCAAGTGAGCGTACTGGCTTCTATCCCCGCGGAGACCCAAGCCCAGCCACAGGGCGGAGTCAGTTCGGACCGTCACGGTCGGCCGTTTTCGAGTTGACACCGAGACGACAGTTGCGCGGCCGCGGTAACGAGATAAGAGATCAATCCGAGTCTGTCATATCCAACTACCGCCCGATTTCCACGGAGGCAATCATGGGGCCGTAAGCTCGCTGTCATTACGACAAGCTGCGCAATGATCCTGGCATTTGGGGTAGCTGGGGCGTCCACCGCCGCCGCGGCCCGGGCCAGTCGACGGTCAGGTTTTCGGGACGCAGGCCTTGGTCCTGTGGTTCCAGGACGGCGGACCGAACGGTGCGGGTGATGCATTCGACGCGGCGGGAACAAGCTTGGACGCTGCAGCGACGTGCGCGACCAACTTCCCGCTCGACCACTTCGATGTCCTGCCGCCATCGGCCTATTACGTTGTCACGAGCGGTGACATCGCCATCAGGTAACTAGTAGTGAGATGGTGAGTGGCGAGCGAATTGTTACTGCATGACGCGGCGTGCAACCCGGCGAGTTCGCCGGGGTTCTGATCGTCGTACGCGGGTGGAGCGCTGCCCGATTGGCGTCCACGACGTCCGACAGCCCCCGCTCACCGCTCTCGCGTGCTCGCCAGCGATCTCGCCTCGAGAGAAGGAACTTCTGCGCGATGCCTCAGCCTTCGGATCCCACGAGCCCAGATGGTTTCGGCCGGCCAGCGATCCTGCGGTTCGTCGAGCGGTTGAACCGGGAGATCGGACCCTCACGGTCATTCAACCCCGCTACCGTCGCGCCCGCGCTGCCGATCGCTCCTGACTGCGCCGGTCACGTGGACGCCGAACAGCTGTGCGAGGCCGGTAAACGCGCCCTCGAGAGCTATCCGGGCCCGGTGGGTGAGTTGATCGCCCGAGAACTGGAGGCGGCGGCCAGTTTCGGGTTTCGGTTCGCGCGGGGCACCCTGCTCCGGCGCCTCGTCGACGCCATCCTCGACCAGCAGCCGCTTGACGAGTCGGCGGTGGAGCCCGTTCACGGACCGGCGATCCGATGATGGATCGCGATCCCCACAGCGACGGCTGGGCCGCGGATCGCGACGCCTCAAAGATCCACAGATGAGCCGCCATTGCGGGTGGGTGTGCTGTGCCGGGGCCCGACCGGGCCCCGACACAACGCAGGCGACTCGCAGCGGTTCGAACTACGTCGAGCGGATCAGGCCGAGCTGCTGCAACGCCGTGAGCCCGTCGTCGAGCCCGACTTCCTCGGTGATCAGGCCGTTCTCGACCTTCAGGACGGAGAGGCCGGTGAAACGCATCGTTCGACCTGTCATGGCGAAGGGCAGTCCGCCGAGCGGCATGTCGTCGAAGGCGGTGCCGGTGTGGGTGCCGCCTCCCTCCCACTGCCCGACGACGTAGTCGCCCTCGGCGATCAGGTCCGCGGTGCCCCAGAAATTCAGATCAGGGAACGCCGCCCGGAACTCCTCGGCGAAGGCACGCACCTCGTGCCGGCCGCGGCAGGGGGCGTGCATGGAGTACTCGAAGCGGATGTCCGGGGCGGCCAGCTCCTCGATAACCGCGGGGTTGAAGTCCTTGCCCCAGAACTCGTCGAACCAGCGCCCGACGATCTGCTTGTTACCGTCCTCAGTGGACATGGTGGGTCCTCTCTTCGGCCTGGACGGCCGCTCGGTCGTGAAGCCGCAGGGGATGCAGACACGCCGCACCGGTGTGTCGGCGAACGAGGACTCGCGGGGTGTTCGTCGCCCTGATGTCCCTGCCACGCGGCCCTGCACGACGCTGAACCCTCGACGAGCCCAGTCGGTTGCAGGCGAACGCGAACCAGGTTGCGTCCCGATTGCTCGCCGACCGACTGGCATCCGGGCGTGGCCGCGTTATGCGGGGCAGCGCAACCGTGGCCGCAGCGGCAGGGTTGCATCCTGCATGTCACGCGTCCGGGAAACCGATCGACAGGTCACGCTCGTCGAGTGCCCAGTCACCGGCGCCCACGATCTCGCGGAGGAGACGGTGCTTGAACAGGTCTCACGGGATCTGTGCGTCGTCTCCGATCGGATGGACTCCGGCACCCGTCAACACCTTCTCGCCGCGGCGGATCTCGCGACGCAGCTACATCCCGGTGCGATCGGTGAACTACTCCGCCAGGAGCTGCTGTCCTGGATGGTCTTCGGTCTGCACCTGGGCAGCGAGCTGATCATGCGAGTCGCCGATGAACTGCATGCCGAGCCCGACCCGGACACCCGGCACGAGCACCACACCAGTACGCCGTGCCCAAGAACGCGACCGTCACAGGATGCTCCCGGACTAGGAGCCCTGCGGGCTCGCAGGTCTCCGCCGCGGTGTTGACCTGCTCGTAGTGGGCGGAGAAAGCTGCCGTGACATGCCCGGCTGACGATGGGTGCTCCGGTGACGGGAGGCGCGGCATGACGGTGTGGGACGTCGCGGCCCGCCCGGCCGGCGAGCAGTTCGGATACTGGCGCGAGGTGATCTGCGAGGCGTTCGTGCCGCTGAGCCCGGCGCCTCGCCGGGACACCGACGGCTTCTCCAGCCGGGTGGAGACCCGCCCCCTGGCCCGGGTGATGCGGGCCCGGATCGCGTCGCAGCCCCAGCGGACGTCGCACGGTGCCGCCGAGGTCGCACGCACCGATGGCGAGTACGTCTTCGTCAACCTGCAGACCGCCGGGACGTGTGCGGTCGAGCAGGGCGGGCGGCGCTCGCTGGTGCGGGCCGGTCAGTTCACCGTGGTCGACACCGCGTCGCCGTATCATTTCGAGTTCGACGAGCCGTGGGGGATGGTGTCCTTCCGGGTGCCGCACGCGCTGCTGGGTGGGCGGCTGGAGACGGCGCGCCGCCTCGCCGGCGGGTGCTGGGACGCCAGTGGCACCGGAGCCGTGGTCGCGGCAGTGATGTCGTCGATGTGGGACCTCGACGCGACAGGGGCGCCCGGCAGCCGACGTCGAACAGGCACTGTCCGCCGTCGTGTCCGCGGCATTGACCGAGCACGACGCGCCGCCCGTCGACCGGCACGCGGCACTTCGGGCGGAGGTGCTGCGCCGGATCGAGCAGTGGCTACCGGACAGCTCGTTGAGCGTGCAGAGCGCGAGCCGCAGCCTCGGCATCTCTCCCCGCACGTTGCACGCCGCCGTCGCGGCCGGCGGTGGCACCTTCGCCGCGCTGGTCCGGCGTCGACGTCTCGAGCGGGCGGCGGCGATGCTCACCGACGACCGCAACCGAGCGACCGTCACCGAGATCGCCGCATCGGTCGGCTTCGACGGGCCGGCCTCGTTCAGCCGTGCGTTCCGACGAGAGTTCGGCCGCACCCCGAGTGAGGTACGGCGTTCCGGTCGGGTGCCTGCACGAACTGCACGGCTTCCACGCACGGAATGAACAGACGTCCGGACCCGCCACCGACATCCTGACCTGTGACGACGTCAGGATCGACGACGGAGGTTCCGGTGACGGTCTCGTTCACGCTCTCCCCCGAGCAGGAGCAGCTCAAGAAGTTCGCCCGTCAGTTCGCCGAGGCGCACCTCCGCGACCTGGCCGAGGCTGTCCGGGCCGAACCCGATCCGGCCCGGCGGGCCGACCTCGCCAGGCCGGTGTTCGAGAGGGCCGTCGAGGCAGGGTTCCTCAAGGGACTGATCCCCGTCCCGTTCGGCGGTGCCGGGGGTAGCGGCGTGGACGCTGCGATCCTGATCGAGGAATGGGCGTCGTACAGCCCGGACTTCGTGATCTCCATGGCCGGCCCGCTGATCGCCCTGGTGCCCGTCTACCAGGCCGGGACACCCGAGCAGATCGAACGGTTCGTCGCCCCGTTCCTCGCCGACGGTGGTGCACCCGTCGCCGCGATGGCGTACTCCGAGCCCGGCGGAAGCGCGAACTTCGACGCGCCGGCACCCGCCGAGGGCGTCCGCACCACAGCCCAGCCCGACGGCGACCACTATGTGATCAACGGCCGGAAGGCCTGGGCGTCGCACTTGCCCGGTTGGGACGGCGACGGCCCCGATGTCATGACGATCGTGTGTCGCGCGCCCGGTGGAGTCTCGCTGATCGTCGCCGAGCGTGAGCACCTCGCCGGGCGCATCGAGGTCGAGCACCTCTACGACCTGCCCGGGCTACGCGGTTGCCTCACCGCGCGGATCCGTCTGCGCGACATCCGGGTGCCGAAGGCGAACCTCGTCGGCGCCGAAGGCCAGGGCGTCGAGCTCACCCGCAACGCGTTCGTCGGCAGCGGCGCCTCGATCGGCACGTTCGCGGTAGCGGCCATGCGCCAGGCTTTCGACGTCGCCTACCGGTTCGCGACGACCGAGCGTCGCGGAGGCGCCGTTCCGATCATCGAGCACCAGGCCGTGTCCGACGTGCTCGCCAACGCCAAGGCGCGCATCGAGGCCTCCCGGCTGCTGTCCTGGCGAGGGCTCGACGCAGCGCTGTCCGGCGACCCACAGGGACTGGAGTGGGCGCTGCACGCCAAAGTGCTCGGCTCGGACACCGCCGTCTCGGTGATCAACGACCTGATCCAGGTCGTCGGCGTCTCGGCCTACGACACCGACTTCCCGCTCAAGCGCTACCTCGACGAGGCGCTGGCCTATCCCGTGATCGAGGGCTCCAACATCGGCGTCCGGCGCCGTCAGATGCAATCCCTGTTCACCGCACCCGGATACGACCCACTTGCGGCCTCCGGCATGTCCTGAACGGGCTCCTTCCGAGTGACACAGAGATTCACGCGACGGCCCTCCCACGTGGAACGCCACGCCGGACAGGGCCCGGACTTACACCACCAGCGGGGACGTCACCCGGCGGAGCCCACGGCAGCCGTGACGGCGAGCGAGCAGCCTCGGCGGACGACCATCGAGCGTTAGCGTCACTTCCGCCATAGGTGCATGAACGGAGCCTCCCGTCACCTCAGCGGTGTAGAGCCACGGCGTGAAATCGGGGCTGCCCCGATAAGCGACCCCGACAGGCCGTACACCGCCGGGCGGAGCCGCCGGCACCCGTTGACCTTCGGCTGAACCTAACGTCACCGGCACTCGCGCAGCGCGGGCCCCGGTCCGGGCGGTGGACGCTCCCCACGCCGCCCGGACCGGATCTTCCCGGCGGACGGCCCGGCCTGCGGTGCGGAGTCGGTCGGTTGCGATCACCCGGTGCCTGACATGCGAGTCGGACGACGTGTGGTCGGAGATCGCCGAGCGGCGTGGGCTGTCTATGCCGAGTGCGTGCTGAAGTTGACGCCGAGCCGAACCTTGGTAGCCCTTCGGTGCAGGTCACAGCCGCTTTCCTGCCAGCTCGACGGCACCCCTCAGAAAGGGTCCCAGTCTGGGCAGTCCCATCGTTGGCCTCACCCGTAGCGGATGACGCGAGAGGGTTCGGTCCTCGCGGAGGATCCGACCATCGCCGTCGCCATCGTGGAGGTAGATGTGTCGTACTCACCGAAGCCGGCCTCGCCGGAGACCGTGGCGGCCAACCGAACGGCCGTCGAGCTGTACGACATGACCGACCGGCAGGACTTCGGCGATGCCGACCGTGGGTGGATCGCTCCGTTGCCAGGTCCTGTCGTCAACGATGACGGGACCGCGACCTTCGATCCGGGCCGGTTCGGTTTCCTCCACGAGCAGGACGCGGCGCCGGACACGGTGAACCCGAGCCTGTGGCGGCAGGCGCAGCTGATCACGAAGAGCGGCTTGTACAAGGTCGTCGACGGGCTGTACCAGGTCCGCAACAACGACACCGGGAACCTGACGATCGTCGAGGGCCCGGACGGCCTGGTGATCATCGACTGCCAGACCGCGATCGAGCCCGCCGCCCAAAGCCTGGCGTTGTTCCGCGAGCACGTCAGTGACAAGCCCGTGGTCGCGGTGATCTACACCCACACCCACATCGACCACTACGGCGGCATCAAGGGCGTGGTCGCCCCGGACGACGTTGCCCGCGGCAAGGTGCCGATCATCGCGCCTGGCACGATCGCTTCCTTCGACAAGTTCGCCATCGGCGAGAACGTCGTCGCGGGCAACGCGATGTCCCGCCGCGCCGGGTATGCGTTCGGCGCCCTGTTGGACTTCTCGCCGGATCAGTTCGTCTCCTGCGGGATCGGGGTCGGTGGGGTGATCGGGCCGATGACCACCACCTACCTGTCCCCAACCGACGCCATCACCGAGACCGGTATCCGGCGGGAGCTGGCGGGCCTGGAGTTCGAGTTCCTCTACGCCCCGGACACCGAAGCGCCCGAAGAGATGCACATCTGGATCCCGCAGCTCAAGGCGCTCACGTGCGCGGAGAACGCGAACCACTCGTTGCACAACATTCAGACCCTGCGCGGCGCGCGGACACGTGACGCCCGCAACTTCGCCCGCTATCTCGACGAGACACTGGAGCGGTGGGGCGACGAAGCGGAGGTCCACTACGGCCCGCACACCTGGCCGGTATGGGGCAACGAGCAGGTCGTGCCGTTCATCGAGTCGCAGCGCGACACCTACAAGTACATCCACGACCAGGCCCTCCGACTGGCGAACAAGGGCTTCACCCCGCTCGAGGCGGCGGAAGCGATCGAGCTGCCCGAAGAGCTCCGCCGCAAGTGGTTCAACCGCGGCTACCACGGCACGCTGCACCACGACGTACGTGCGGTCTTCACCAAGGAACTCGGCATGTGGGACGGCGACCCGGTCTCGTTGCACCCGCACCCGCCGGAACCGACAGCGCAACGCTACGTCGAACTCATCGGGGCCGAGAACGTCCTCGCCGAAGGACGGCGAGCCATCGCCGCCGGCGACTACCGGTGGGCCACGCAGATCCTGCACAACCTGGTCTTCGCCCAACCCGACAACCAGGCCGCCCGCAACTTGCAGGCCGACGCCTACGAACAGATGGGCTACCAGGTCGAAGGCCCACAGTGGCGCAACATCTACCTCACCGCGGCGCGCGAGCTCCGCGAAGGCGTCGTCCCACAGGTGTTCTCGACCGTCAGCCAGGACACCATCCTGTCGATGCCGCTGGACATCCTGTTCGACTTCGCCGCGATCCACATCGACGGTGAGCAGGCAGCAGAAGCCACGCTCAACGTCGACTTCACCTTCACCGACGAGGACCAGACCTGGACCGTGTGGATCCAACACGGCGTCCTCAACGCCCGCCGAAACGCATCCAAGAACGCCCAACTCACCGTCTCCGGGCCGAAGGCCGCTCTGATCGGTGTCGTCCTGAAGCCCATGACTGCCGAGGGGATGGCCACCGCAGGAACGATCACCCTCGATGGCGACTCCGGCGCTCTGACCACACTTGCCGAGGTGATGGACGACTTCGAGGTCAACTTCGACATCGTCGGGCCCTAGATCGACCAACCAGCAAGACCTGTCAACAACCCGGCCTGGCCGTCGTCCGGGCGCTGTTCACCCGCGCCGGGGGAGGCCGTCCGTCGAAGGGCTTTGCGACGGTCCGTTGGTACCGGGTTCGTATGACGTGGAGGGTGCAGGGTGCCTGCAGATCTGACAGACCGGACAGATTTCGAGAACGCGAACCGCGGGCTGATCGCGCGCCTGGATCCGGGGGTGGTGAAGGCCGCGGACGGCCGCGTCGTCTACGACGCCGACGCCTACACCCGGACGATGGACGGGGACTGCCCCGGCACCGTGCATCCGAGCCTGTGGCGGCAGAGCCAGCTCACCGCCATCCAGGGACTGTTCGAGGTGACCGACGGCATCTACCAGATCCGGGGCATCGAGCTGTCGAACATGACCCTGGTCGAGGGCGACACCGGGGTGGTCGTGATCGACCCCGCGGTGTCGGCCGAGGTCGCGGCCGCCGGGCTGGCGCTGTACCGCGCCCACCGCGGCGACCGGCCGGTGACGGCGGTGATCTACACCCACTCCCACATCGACCACTTCGGCGGCGTGCTCGGCGTCGTCGACGCCGATACCGACGTCCCGATCGTCGCGCCGGCCGGCTTCCTGGAGCACGCCGTCTCGGAGAACGTCTACGCGGGCAACGCGATGCTGCGCCGCGGTATGTACCACACCGGGATGGGCCTGCCGGTCAGTGCGACCGGGACCATCGGAGTCGGGCTGGGCCCGGGCACGTCGACCGGGGCGGTCGGCCTGATCGCGCCCACGCTGGACATCACCCACACCGGTCAGCAGGAGACGCTCGACGGGGTCCGGATCGACTTCCAGATCACCCCCGGCACCGAGGCCCCGTCGGAGATGAACTTCCACTTCCCCGACAAGCGCACGCTCTGCCTGGCCGAGAACGTCACGCACAACCTGCACAACATCCTGACGCTGCGCGGCGCGGAGGTCCGCGACGCGCGCAGCTGGTCGCGCTACATCAACGAGGCGATCGACCTGTTCGCCGACGGGACCGACGTCGCGTTCGCCTCCCACCACTGGCCGACCTGGGGCTCGGACGCCGTCGTGAAGCTGATGACCGAGCAGCGCGACCTCTACGCGTTCCTGCACGACCAGACCCTGCGCCTGATGAACCAGGGCTACGTCGGCAGCGAGATCGCGGAGGTGATCGAGGTGCCCCCGGCCCTGGAGGCCGTCTGGCACACCCACGGGTACTACGGCTCGGTCAGCCACAACGTCAAGGCGATCTACCAGCGCTACCTCGGCTGGTACGACGGCAACCCGGCCCACCTCTGGCAGCACCCGCCGGAGGCCGCCGCCAGCCGCTACGTCCGGATCATCGGCGGCGTGGACGCCACCGTCGCCCGTGCACAGGAGTTCGCCGACGCCGGGGACCTGCGTTTCGCCGCCGAGCTGGCGAGCCACGCGGTGTTCGCCGACCCCTCCCACGGAGGCGCGAAGACCCTGCTCGCCGACGTGTTCACCCGCCTCGGCCACGGGTCCGAGTGCGGCACATGGCGCAACAACTTCCTGACCGGCGCGCTGGAGCTCGGCGGCCAGCTCGTCACGGCGATGGTCAGCTCGGCCGGCATGGCCTCGGCGCTGACGATCACTCAGCTGTTCGACAGCTTGGCCATCCGCATCGACGGGAAGCGGGCCTGGGACGCCACCGCGTCGATCCGCTGGCACTTCACCGACACCGGCGAGACCTACCGGATGGATCTGTCCAACGGAGTGCTCACCCACCATCCGACGACGAGGACGCCGCCGGCCGACCTCGTCGTCACCCTGACCAAGGCCCAACTATTGGCGATGCTCGCCGGCGCGGGCCCGGACGGCGTGCAGTTCGAGGGCGACCCGAAGACGTTCACCATGATCGCCGGCTTCACCGACGATCCCGACCCGGCCTTCGCGATCGTGACGCCCTGAGGGACCGGGGCCGACGATGGGCGCGGTGATCGGCGAGATCCTGCCGCTGGCACTCGGGGTCGCGGTGTCCCCGATCCCGATCATCGCGGCGATCCTGATGCTGTTCTCGGCGCGGGCGGCGAGCACCAGCACGGGTTTCCTGATCGGCTGGGTGGTCGGGATAGTGGTCGCGACGGCCGTGTTCACGGCCCTGGCCGGCACGCTGCAGACCGGGGGCGAGCCCTCGGCCGCCGCGTCGTGGGTCAAGATCGGCCTCGGCGCGGCGCTGCTGCTGGTCGGGATCCGGCAGTGGCGCGGCCGGGGCGGGCAGCACGACACTCCGAAGTGGATGGCCGCCATCGACGACTTCACGTTCCCGAAGGCGCTCGGCCTCGGCTTCCTCCTCTCCGCCGTGAACCCGAAGAACCTGATCATGGCCGCGGGCGCAGGGGTGACCATCGGCTCGGGCGCCGTCGGGATCGGCGGCGACGTGGCCGCGATCGCCGTGTTCACCGTGATCGCATCGTCGACCGTGGCGGTCCCGGTGATCGCCTACCTGGTCGCGGCCCAGCGGATGCGCGGACCTCTGGAATCGCTCCGGAAGTGGTTGCAGGACAACAACGCGACCGTGATGGCCGTCCTGATCCTGGTGATCGGAGTGATGCTCGTGGGCAAGGGTGTCAGCGGCCTCTGACGCCGGCTCCCGGCCGGTGTTCGGGTCCTTGAAGGGCTACCGGAAGACGTGGCTCCGGCCGGACGTGCTGGCGGGGCTGACGGTCTGGGCCGTCCTGGTCCCGGAGGCGCTCGCGTACGCGACGATCGCCGGCGTGCCGCCGGTGGTGGGCCTGTACGCGGCGGTCCCGGCGCTCGTCCTGTACGCGGCGCTCGGCAGCTCACGCCACCTCGTGGTCGGACCGATGTCGGCCACCGCGGCGCTGTCCGCGGCGACCGTCGCGCCGTTCGCCGCGGGCGACCCGATCCGGATGGTGGCGCTCACCGCCGCGCTGGGCCTCGTCGTCGGGCTCCTCGGGGTACTGGCCGGAATCGTCCGGCTGGGGTTCATCGCGTCGCTGATCTCCGAGCCGGTGCTGAAGGGGTTCATCGTCGGGCTGGCGCTGACGATCATCATCGGACAGGTCCCGACGCTGCTGGGCGTGCCGAAGGCCGGAGGTGACTTCTTCGAGCAGGTGTGGGGCACACTCTCCCACCTCGGGGACGTCGACGGGCTGACCGTGCTGGTCGGCGGAGTGAGCCTGGCGCTGGTCCTGGTGGTCCGGCGGTGGCTGCCGGTGGTGCCGGGCTCGCTGGTCGTGGTGTTGCTGGCGATCGCCGTCACCGCGACGTTCCACCTCGATGCGCAGGGCCTTGAGATCGTGGGCCCGATCGACCCGGGCCTGCCCGCGCTCGGGCTGCCCACCGGGGTCGGGGTGAACGACTACCTGGGTCTCGTCGGGCCGGCGGTGGGCGTCCTGCTGATCGGGTTCGCCGAGGGTCTGGGCGCGGCGAAGACGTACGCGGCGAAGGCGGGCTACGACGTGTCGGCCAACCGCGAGCTCGCCGGTCTGGGCGCGGCCAACCTGGGTTCCGGGCTGTGCTCCGGGATGGTCGTCAACGGCAGCCTGTCCAAGACCGCGGTCAACGGCGCCGCGGGCGCGAGGACCCAGATCAGCGGGCTGGTGGTGGCCGTGCTGACGGTGGTCACGCTGCTGTTCCTGACCGGGCTGTTCGAGCGGCTGCCCGAGGCCACGCTGTCCGCCGTCGTCATCGCCGCGGTGGTCGAGCTCGTCGACGTCGCCTCGCTCCGGCGGCTGTATCGGGTGTGGACGACGCGACTCGGCAGCATCTACGGGTTCGCCGCCCGGGCCGACTTCGCTGCCGCGATCGCCACGATGCTCGGCGTCCTGGTGTTCGACACCCTGCCCGGGCTGTTCATCGGCATCGCGGTGTCGATGGTGCTGCTGCTCTACCGGGTGGCCCGTCCACACGTCGCGCGGCTGGCGAGGTCGGGGGACGTGTGGGTCGACGTGGACCGTCACGGCGGGCACCACCCGGACCCGCACAGCGTGGTCGTCCGGGTCGAGGCCGGACTGTTCTTCGCCAACAGCGACCACGTCCGCGCCGCGATCGAACGACTGTGCACGCCCGAGACCCGGATCGTCGTCCTCGACGCGGAGACCAGCCCGTTCGTCGACATCACCGCGGCGCAGATGCTCGCCGAGCTGGCGGCCTCCTTGAGCCGGGAGGGGGTCGAGCTCCGCATCGCCCGGGACATCGGCCAGGTCCGCGACGTGATGCGCACCGCCGTCCCCGAGGCGTTCCGGCACGGCGTGTACCGCACCGTCGACCAGGCACTCAGCGCCGACGAACCACCCAGCGATCGGACGACACCGCCCTGACCGGCTCGGCATCGTGCGTCAGAGATCCCCAGGGCAGGCCACGCCAGGTCCACCAGCCCACCATGCGTATCGTCCACCGCCGCGACGACGGCAGGACCACATCCGCAAGCCGGTGCCGCACGAGCGAGCTCGATCGTCGACAACGGCATGCAACGCTTACGCTCTGACGCAGCGAGCGGGAGAGGCACGTCCATGTCGTCGAAGGTCTACGACCGGATCCGCGAGGACATCCTGTCCGGGGATCTGGCGCCCGGGGCCGCGCTGGCGGAGCTCGCGATGGCCGACCGCTACGGGACGTCCCGGACCCCGATCCGGGAGTCGCTTCGCCGGCTCGAACAGGACGGCCTCGTCGAGCGCGCCGACCGAGGCATGCGGGTCCGTGTGCGCAGCCAGGAGGAGATCCTCGAGATCTACGACGTCCGGGTGTCCCTCGAGGCGACGGCCGCCCGGTGGGCCGCGGACCGCCGGACCGAGCTGGATCTCGCCCGCCTGCGGCGTGCGCACGAGCGCATGCAGCAGGTCGACGCCACCGACGGGGCACGGATGGCCGAGTCGAACCGCCGCTTCCACGAGACGCTCTGGATGGCCAGCCACAACGGTGCCCTGATCGACCTGCTTCGGCACCTCAGCGCCCACCTCACCCGCTATCCGGAGACCACCCTGACCTGGGAAGGGCGCTGGGCCGCCGTCCTCGCCGAGCACGCCCACCTGATCGAGGCGATCGAGCAGCGGGACACGGCCAAGGCCGGGTCCGTCGCTGAGGAGCACATGGCGGCCGCTCGGGAGATCCGCCTGCGGATGGCGTCCGACGAGCCCGGATGAGGACCGCGGGCGGGCCGTGACGGGCACGCCACCGCCGGTCCGGCCGGTCCCGCGGACCGTTGTTGCATGCGTGTGTATGCACTAGGATCCCGAACCGGACCGGTCGCTCAGCTCTGGTCGGCGGACCGGGCGAGGAGGCCTGTCGAGATGTCCGATGCCGCACCGACCGCCGGGACCTACGCGCTGTTCGCCCTCCGGTACGGCATCGGCGAGGGCTATACGACCGCGAGGACCTACATCCCCACGAGCGGGTTCGAGCCCCCGGCCGGTGACCATCGCCTGTTCTGCTACGCGTGGGTGGCCGTGTCGGACGAGCGCACGGTCCTCGTCGACGCCGGTTGCGACGAGGAGACCGCGCGCGCCCGGGGCGTCACCTACGAACGGTCACCTCTGGACTCGTTGCGCGCGCTCGGCATCGACCCCCTCGACGTCGACGACGTCGTCCTCACCCACCTGCACTGGGACCACGCGGGCAACCTGGCCTCGTTCCCGAACGCCCGCGTCCACCTGCACCCGGACGAGCTGCGGTACGCGACGGGCCCGGCCATGGCGCACCGCTATCTCCGGCGGCCGTACGACGTCCGCCAGCTCCAGGACGTCGTCTCGCTGGTGCACGACGGCCGGGTGGCCTTCACCGACGGTGTCGCGGAGATCGCGCCCGGCGTGACCGTGCACCCGCTCGGCGGGCACACCCCGGGGACCCAGATCGTGCGGATCCCGACGGAGCGGGGCACCGTCGTCCTCGCCTCCGACGCGCGCCACTTCCTGCACAACGACGCCGGCGGGGACGCGGGCGGGGCGCCGTTCTCCGTGGTCGTGCACGTCGACGACTACTGCGCGGCCTCGGCCACCGTCGACCGGCTGGCGGCGACCCCGGACCACGTCGTGCCCGGTCACGATCCCGCGGTCGCGCACCGGTACCCGTCCGTCGACGGGGACGAGCTGATCGTGCGCCTGGACACCGAGCCGAAGGCGCTGAGCGACTCGGACGCCGGAGGGGCGTCGTGACCGGGGCCGTGGCGTCGGGCCGGACCGGTGCCCTGGTCCCGGTGCCGGAATGGGCCAGAGCCTGCGCCGAGGACGACGAGCTGGCCGCGCTGGCCGTCGAGGCGCGCGTCGCGTTCACGATCCGGACCGCCGAGCCCGCCGAGGGCGTGCTGTTCACGTTCGCCGACGGCCGATTCGCGGGCGCCGGGTCACTGGACGACGCCGGCGCGGCGGACGGCGCGGAGTTCGAGGTCGTGGCGCCCGCGAGCGCGTGGGCGGAGTTCCTCGCAGCGCTGCCCCGCCCGACGTTCCACAGCGTGTTCGCGATGCTGATGCGGGTCGAGGGCACCGAGGTCCGCGGGTCGGAACTGCGGTTCGCCCAGTACTGCCACCTCGTCCGCCGGGTGCTCGAGCTCGGCCGGCAGGTCCGCAGCGGTGTGCCGCAGACCCGCGTCCCGTCGACGGACCCCTTCGGGACGGACCCCGCGTCGATCGCGTCGGGCTACCTCACGGTCCCGGTGGCCGGCCGTCCGAACCGGGTCTTCTACGAGGAGGCAGGCGCCGGGCGCGACATGATCATGCTGCACACCGCCGGCGCCGACGCCCGCCAGTTCCACCACCTGCTCGCCGACGAGCGGCTGCGCTCCCGGTTCCGCATGGTCGCCCCCGACCTGCCGTGGCACGGGCGGTCCTTCCCGCCGCCCGGGACCGCGATCGGTGACTACGCGCTGACCACCGACGACTACGTCGACTCGGTCGTCGGCCTGGTCGATGCGCTCGGCCTGAGGGGGCCGGTCGTGGTCGGGAGCTCGATGGCCGGGCTGATCGGCCTGGAGCTCGCCTACCGGCGACCCGACTTGTTCGGTGGCGTGGTCGCCTGCGAGGCGAGCGACGTCGTCCCCGGCCGGCAGGTCCGCTGGGCGCGGCACCCCGAGGTCGACCAGGCCGTGTTCGTACCGGAATGGGTCGACGGGCTGATGGCGCCGCACACCGCGCCCGAGCACCGCCAGGAGATCTGGTGGACCTACTCGCAGGGCGGGTTCGGGACGTTCTTCGGTGACATCCGCTTCTACAGCGGCGACTTCGACGCGCGGGACCACGTCGCGCGGATCGACACCGCCCGGTGCCCGGTGGTCATGATGACCGGGGAGTACGACTACTCCTGCACACCGCAGATGTCCCGGCGTACCGCCGAGCGCATCCCCGGCGCCGTGTTCCGGACGCTGCCGCAGCTCGGTCACTTCCCGCACGCCGAGAACCCCGCGGCCTTCGTCGGGCACCTGCTCGACGCCGTGGACGTCATCGAGAGCAAGGAGGCGAGTGCGTGAGCGCACCGGCGGCGACCACGTACCGGATGCTGGTGGGGGACCGGTTCACCGCAGCGACGGGCGGGCGGGAGCTCCCGGCGGTTGACCCGTACACCGGTGCGGAGATCGCCCGGATCCCGGACGCGGACGCCGAGGACGTGGACGCCGCCGTCGTCGCCGCCCGGGCGGCGTTCACCACGACGTGGTCGTCCACCCCGGGCGTCGAACGCGCCCGGCTGATGCACCGATTCGCGGCGCTGCTGGACGAGCACGCCGACGAGCTGGGCCTCCTCGAGTCCCGCGACAACGGCAAGCTCCTACGCGAGACCACCGGCCAGGTCCGTTTCGCGGCCCGCAACTACCGCTGGTTCGCCGGCTACGCCGACAAGCTCTACGGCCGAACGATCCCGCTGGACTCGCCCGACGTGCTGGACTACACGCGTACCGAGCCGGCAGGCGTCGCCGCGCTCGTGACGGCGTGGAACTCGCCGATGCAGCTGTTGGCCAACAAGCTCGCGCCGGCGCTGGCCGCGGGCTGCGCCGTCGTCGTCAAGCCGTCGGAGCACGCGTCGTTGACCACGCTGCGGCTCGGGGAGCTCGCGCGGGAGGCGGGCTTTCCGCCGGGCGTGGTCAACGTGGTCACCGGTGGTCCCGCCGCAGGGGCGGCGCTGGTCTCCCACCCCGGTCTCGACCGGATCAGCTTCACCGGCAGCGTCCCGACCGGGCGCGCGATCGCCGAGGCCGCCGCCCGCAACCTCGTGCCGGTCACCTTGGAGCTGGGCGGGAAGTCGCCCAACATCGTCTTCGACGACGCCGACCTCGATCGGGCGGCCACCGGCGCGGTGGCGGGGATCTTCGCCGCCGGTGGCCAGACCTGCATCGCCGGCAGCCGCCTGCTCGTCCAGCAGGGTGTATACGACCGGATGGTGGAGACGGTCGCGGCCCGCGCGGAGGCGATCCGGCTCGGCGACCCGCGGGACGCGGCGACCCAGATGGGCCCGGTCGCGAACCGGCCGCAGTACGAGCGGATCCGCTCCGCGGTCGACGCCGGTCTGGCGTCCGGGGCCCGGCGGGTCGCCGGCGACCGGCCCCCCGGCTCGCTGCCCGGCAGGGGCCTGTTCGTGGCGCCGACCGTGTTCGCCGACGTCGACAACCGGTCCCCGCTCGCCCGCGAGGAGATCTTCGGGCCGGTGCTCTCGGTCATCCCGTTCACCGACGCCGAGCACGCGGTCTCGATCGCGAACGACAGCGAGTACGGGCTGGCCGCCGGCGTGTGGACCAACGACCTGACCACGGCGCACACCGTGGCCGCGCGGCTCGTGGCGGGCACGGTGTGGGTCAACACCTACCGGTCCGCCGCCGCGCAGGCGCCGTTCGGCGGCACGCGCCGGTCCGGTTACGGCCGCGAACGCGGCGAGGAGGCCCTCCACGAGTACCTGCGCACGAAGAACGTCATGGTCGACCTCTCCGGCCGGACCCCGGACCCCTTCGCTCTGCGCACCTGAGCAGTCACGTCCGGCCGCGGACGGTTGGTGCATGCTGTTGTATGCATTAGCATCCCGTCCATACCGCGACGGATCGCACAGATGAGCCGAGACCCCGGCGAGGAGGCGACGTGACGTCAGGTTCCGGCCCGGGGGTCACGCCGGGCTCGACCGTCGGACTCTGCGGCCTGGGCAACATGGGCCACGCGCTGGCCGGCCGGCTCGCCCGGCACCACCGTGTGCTGGGCGCCGACCCCGACCGGTCGCGGCGCGAGGCGGCCGTCGCCGACTGGGGCGTGGTCCCCGTCGACGGGCCGTCCGCGATGGCCGACGCCCGGGTCGTGATCCTCTCGCTCCCGTCGCCGTCGGTGTCGGTGACCGTGGCCCACGAGCTGGCCGGGACGCTCAAGCCGGGGGCGCTCGTGGTCGAGACGAGCACGGTCAACCGGTCCGACGTGGCGCGGACGGCGGACGTGCTGCACACCGCCGGCGTCCGGACGGTCGACGCGGCGATCCTCTCCGGTGTCGCGCAGACCGTGGAGGGCACCGCGACCCTGCTGCTCGGCGGCGAGGACGCCGACCTGGACGAGGTCGGGCCGCTGCTGGACCTGGTGGCCTCCTCGACCATGCGGTGCGGCCCGCTGGGGGCGGGGATGGCGCTCAAGGTGATCAACAACGCGGTCGCACACGCCGTCATGGTCGTACTCGCGGAGGCCGGGGCCCTCGCGGCCGGGAGCGACGTCCCGCGGGCGAGCCTGGTGGAGCTGCTGTCGAAGCCTGACGCCGGGCTGCTGCGACCGCTCACCCACCGGTTCGCCGAGCGCGTGCTCTGCGACGGGTACGAGGGCGGCATGCCGACCGACGCGGCGCGAAAGGACTCGACCCTGGCCCTGGCGCTCGCCCAGGAGACCGGGGTCCCGCTGTTCGTCACCCAGGCGGCCCACACGGTCTACGAGATCGCGATCGCTGACGGACGTGCCCGGCTGGACTACGCCGCCGTCGCGGGCCTGTGGGAGCAGTGGACCGGCCGCCTGCTCGCGGACGGCGATGGGGAGCCACGGCGATGAGCGCCCGCCGGATGCGAGCCGCCGTGCTGCGCGAGCAGGGACGAGCATTGCCCTACTCCGAGACCCGGCCGTTGGACGTGACCGAGGTCGACCTCGACGGCCCCGGCCCCGGCGAGGTGCTCGTCCGGATCGCCGCGGCCGGCCTGTGCCACTCCGACCTGTCCGCCATCGCAGGCACGCGGGCGCGTGTGGTCCCGGTCGTCGCCGGTCACGAGGCCGCCGGCGTCGTCGAGGAGGTCGGCCCCGGCGTGGTCCGCTTCCGGCCGGGCGACCACGTCGTGATGGTGTTCGTGGCCAGTTGCGGGCACTGCGGGTACTGCGTGGCGGGCCGTCCGAACCTCTGCGAGTCGTCCTGGGAGGCGCGCGCGAAGGGGACGTTGCCCAGCGGTGCGCGCAGGCTCAGCCAGGACGGCATCCCGCTGCACCATCACAGCGGGATCTCCGCGTTCGCCGAGTACGCGGTCACCTCGGAGACGTCGCTGGTGGCGATCGGCGAGGACGTCCCCCTGGTCGACGCCGCGGTGCTGGGGTGCGCGGTGGTCACCGGCGTGGGGGCGGTCCTGCACACCGCGGACGTCGCGGCCGGAGAGACCGTCGCGGTGTCCGGGCTCGGCGGCGTCGGGCTGAGCGCGGTGCTCGGCGCCGTGCTCGCCGGGGCCTCGACGATCGTCGCCCTCGACGTGACGCCGTCGAAGCTGCGGCTCGCGCTCGAGCTGGGCGCCACCCACGCCGTCGACGCGCGCGAGCCCGGCGCGGTCGACGCTGTCCGGGAGGCGAGCGGCGGAGGGGTGCACCACGCGTTCGAGATGGCGGGCGTGAGCTCGTCGATCCAGACCTGCTACGCCGCGACCCGGCGCGGCGGCGAGGTGGTCGTCGCGGCGCTGCCCGATCCCGGGGCCACCTTCGCGGTGCCCCTCGCAGCACATGCCTCGGACGAACGGGTGGTCCGGGGGTGCTACATGGGCAGCTGCGTGCCGGCCCGGGACATCCCGATGCTCGTTGGGCTGCACCGAGCAGGTCGGCTGCCGATCGAGCGCCTGCGGTCGCGCACGATCGCGCTCGACGAGATCAACGAAGGGTTCGACCGGCTGCGCGAGGGCGAGGCCGTGCGCGAGGTCGTCACGTTCTCCGAAGGGGTCCGATGAGTGCGACGGTGGGTGTCGTCTCCGGCATGCGGGTGCCCCCGGTGGGCACTCTGGTCGACGGCGAGTGGCGATCGGACGGGGAGCCGTTCGACGTGCGGAACAAGTACACCGGCGAGCTCATCGCCCGGCTGCCGGAGGCACCGCCCGAGGTCGTCTCCGAGGCGGTCCGGGTCCTGGTCGGCGGTGCAGCCGCCGACCTGCTCACCCCCGTGGAGCGCGCAGCGGTGCTGCGCCGCGCGGCCGGGTTGCTCGAGGAACGCCGCGACGCCTTCGCATCCTTGATGATCGACGAGGTCGGCTTCACCGGTGCCGACGTCCACGGCGAGATCGACCGCGCCGTCGTCACGCTGGGGCTGTGCGCTGAGGAGGCCACCCGGCTGACCGGGGACACCGCGAGCTTCTCCGCGACCCCGGGTCAGCACCGGCGATGGGGCTTCACGATCCGGGTGCCTCTCGGCGTGGTGTGCGCCATCACGCCGTTCAACTCGCCGCTGAACACCGTCCTGCACAAGGTGGGCCCGGCACTCGCCGGGGGCAACGCCGTCGTGCTCAAGCCGTCCGGGCAGACGCCGCTGACCGCGGCGCTGGTGTGCTCGACGCTGCTGGACGCGGGTCTGCCGCCGGCGCTGCTCGCCCTGGTCCACGGCCCGGACGCTGGGGTGGGGGAGCTGCTGCTCGCCGAGCAGGACATCGCGTTCTACGCGTTCACCGGCTCGACGCGGGTCGGCCGCGAGATCCAGCGCGGGGCCGGCCTGCGGCGCACCCAGCTCGAGCTGGGCTCGATCGCGAGCACGATCGTCTGCGCCGACGCCGACCTGGACCGGGCGGTGCCGCGCATCGCCAACGCGGCCTTCCGCAAGGCGGGGCAGGTGTGCACGTCGGTGCAGCGGCTCTACGTCGAGCGGCCGGCGGTCGACGACGTCGCCGACCGGCTGGCGGCCGCTGCGGCGGGCATGCCCGCGGGCGATCCGCGGGACCCGGACACCCGGGTCGGGCCGATGATCTCCGAGGCCGCGGCCACGCGGGTGTCGGACTGGGTCGGCGACGCCCGCCAGGGCGGCGCGCGGGTGGTCTGCGGTGGCCGCCGGGAGCGCTCGGTGGTCGAGCCGACCGTGCTCGTCGGCGCGCGCGGCGGGATGCGGGTGGTCGACCAGGAGGTCTTCGGCCCGGTCCTGTCGATCCTCCCGTTCGACGACCTCGACGAGGCCATCGAGGGTGCGAACGACACCCCGTTCGGCCTCGCCGCCGGGATCTTCACCCGCGACGTCGATGCGGCGCTGACCGCCGCGCGGACCCTGCGGTTCGGTGCGGTCCACATCAACGAGACGTCGAGCTCGCGGGCGGACTCGATGCCCTTCGGCGGCGTGAAGGAGAGCGGGCACGGGCACGAGGGCCCGGCCTAC
This sequence comes from uncultured Actinomycetota bacterium, assembly GCA_963822335.1. Lineage (GTDB taxonomy): Bacteria > Actinomycetota > Actinomycetes > Mycobacteriales > Pseudonocardiaceae > Pseudonocardia. The sequence continues at coordinate 293,072 of CAWGHE010000001.1, forward strand.
GCGATCCGGGAGGTCACCGAGGAACGGCTCGTCACGCTCAACCCGTGAGCGGTCGTCGTGCGCAGCGCAAACCCGGCCCGAGAGAGGACATCGGCGATGAAGCTCGGATTCGGCCTTCCCGTCTGCGGGGCGTGGGCGGTGCCCGACATCCAGCTCGCGGTGGCCCGGCGCGCGGAGACGCTGGGGTTCCACGCGCTGTGGACGATCCAGCGTCTGCTCTACGCGCACGCGCCGCGTGACGAGTACTACGGGAACCCCGGCCCGGAGTGGCCCGCCCCGTTCCGCAGCGTCACGGACCCGGTGGTCAGCCTGGCGTTCGTCGCCTCGGCGACCGAACGCATCCGCCTGGGCTGCGCCGTGTTCAACGCCCCGTTCACCAACCCGGTCCTGTTCGCCAAGCAGACGGCGAGCCTCGACGTCGTCTCCCGTGGCCGGCTCGACGTCGGCGTCGGGCTCGGGTGGTCGCGCGATGAGTACACCGCCACCGGGGCGGCCTGGGCGCGGCGCGGCGCGCGGTTCGACGAGTTCCTGGACTGCGTGGTCGCCGCCTGGACCCGCGACGAGTTCGAGCACCGCGGCACGTACTTCGAGGTCCCGCGCTGCACGATGGCGCCCCGGCCGGTGCAGCGGCCGCATCCGCCGATCCTCGTCGGCGGGCACTCGGACGCCGCGCTGCGGCGCGCCGTCCGCATCGGGCAGGGCTACGTCACCGGCAACCTCGCCCTGGACGCCGTCGCGCCGCTGCTGGACCGGCTCGGTGCGCTGGCCGAGGCCGAGCAGCGCGACCCGTCGGAGCTGAGGTTGATCGGCCGCGGGTCCACCAAGCTGGCGCCGGCCTTCGACGACACGGGCGGGCGCAGGCCGCTCACCGGCTCCCCCGCCCAGATCGTCGAGGACGTGCACGCCTACGCCGATGCGGGCTACGACGAGCTGTTCCTCGACCTCAACCTCGACGAGAGCTTCGCGACCGTCGACGCCGATCCCGCACGGTGCCTGGACACCGCGCTGGAGCTGATGGAGCGGGTCGCGCCGCTGGTGCCGGCCTAGTGGGCCCGCACCGGTCACGCCGACCCCGTCCACCGAGACGGATCCCTATGTGGCCCGGGTCGCCGAGCCCGGGTCCGTGGTGAGGAGATGCCAATGACCGAGAGATCCCGGAGGGACCGCGCCGCCGACGTGCTGGTCATCGGGGCGGGGAACGCGGGCTTCTGCGCCGCGCACGCCGCGCGGGAGCGCGGCGCGAGCGTGCTGATGCTCGAGAAGACGCCGGCGGGCGAGGCCGGGGGTAACTCCTTCTACACGGCCGGGGCCTTCCGCGTCGTGCACGACGGCGCCGAGGCGCTCCGCCCCCACCTCGACGAGCCGACGGTCGCCCGCCTGGACTCCACCGATCTCGGCCCGTACACCGCGGAGGCGTTCACGTTCGACATGCAGCGGCTCACCGAGGGCCGCAACGACGACGCGATGACCGCGAGGCTGGTCTCCGACAGCGCCGACGTCGTTCCGTGGCTGGCCGCGCACGGGATCCGGTGGCGGCTGATGTACGAGCGCCAGGCGTACGCGCGCGACGGCAAGGACGTGTTCTTCGGCGGTCTGGCCGTCGGCACCGTCGACGGCGGCAAGGGCCTGATCGCCCAGCACACCGCGCACGCCCTCGCCTCCGGCGTCGAGATCCGCTATGGGACGGCCGTCACGGGCCTGGTCCGGGACGACGCGGGGGCGGTCGTGGGCGTGGTCGGCCGGGACGCCGACGGCGCCGAGCTGACCGTGCACGCCGGTGCCGTGGTACTCGCGGCCGGTGGCTTCGAGGCCGATCCCGAGCGGCGCAGGCGCCACCTGGGCGAGGGCTGGGAGCGGGCGCTGGTGCGGGGCAACCCGGCCAACACCGGTGAGGTGCTCGACGCCGCCCTCGCCGCGGGTGCCGGCCGCTTCGGCGACTGGGCGTCCTGCCACAGCGTGGCGTGGGACGCCGGGGCGCCCCCGCACGGCGGCAACCGGGACCTGACCAACCAGCTGACCCGGCAGAGCTACCCGATCGGGATCGTCGTCAACGCCGAGGGCAGGCGGTTCGTGGACGAGGGGGCCGACTTCCGGAACTACACGTACGCGAAGTACGGGCGCGAGATCCTCCGCCAGCCCGACGGCATCGCGTTCCAGCTGTTCGACGCCACCACCCGGCCACTGCTGCGGACCGAGGAGTACGACAGCACCCCGATCACGATGGCGGAGGCGGACACCCTCGACGATCTCGCCGCGAAGCTCGGCATCGACCCCGCGGGACTGGCCCGCACGGTGGACGGGTTCAACGCGTCCGTCGAGGACCGGCCGTTCGATCCCGCTGTGAAGGACGGCCGGGCCGCGCACGTCGACCCGCCGAAGTCGAACTGGGCGGTGGCCCTGGCCGAGCCGCCGTTCTACGGCTACGCGGTCAGCTGCGGCATCACGTTCACGTTCGGCGGCCTGCACGTCGCCGTCGACGACGCGCAGGTGCTCGACGCGCACGGCGGGCGGATGCCGGGCCTCTACGCGGCCGGCGAGCTCGTCGGAGGGCTGTTCTCCGGGAACTACCCGGGCGGGAGCGGCCTCACCGCCGGTGCGGTGTTCGGCCGCGCCGCCGGGGCCGCCGCCGGGCGGTCGACAGCGCCCGCCACCCCGACGGACTAGACCGCTCGGGACCGACCGGGCGGTGGTGGCCGGCCGATGGCAGCCCGGGGAGCCGTTCGGCACGGGTCGCGGTCACCCCGCTGACCGGAATGTCCCTCGTGAGCCCCCATCGGCGCTCCGGACGCCCGTTGAGCTGGGCGATGGCCACCGTCCTCACAGGCCTGTATGGCCCGTCATCCGGCGGGTCGGGCCAGGGCTGGCCGTGAATGGGTAACGGGTCACGCACGGACGCCGATGACTCCCGTGACACGGCTCGTGTCACGCCCCAGCTCCCCGGGGAGGCTCGTCGATGGCCCGTTCTTTCCTGCCCCCGCCCGCGGGCCGGCACCGCAATGGTCCGGTCGCGCACACCCTCCACTCGGGCGCGCTGGGCTGGTGGTCGCCGGCGGCTCCGCCCCTCGTGCGTCTGCCCCGCGCGGTCAGCCGAACCACTGCTCGACCACTAGGTCGCCACCGGCATCGTCCGGCAGTGGTGCTCCCCGAGGCCGTGACCGGGCGGCCGGGGTTCACCGGTAAGCGGCGGCAGGCGGTACTCGCCCGGCTCACCCCCCAGCCCGAGGTGCCCGCCGACGCTCCCGAGCCGTTGACCCGGATGCTCGGGGCCATGACCGCCGACCGGCCCTGCGCACGCCCGGCGGCCGAGGTCGCGTCGGCGTTGGGCCCCGCGGCGCCGACGCTGCCCATTCCCGCGCCTCGCGTGTCGTCCCCAACAACCGCGCCCGCCACGGTCGCGCCGGACGCATCGGTCGCAGCGGTCGCGGCCGATGCGCCGCCGCCGACGCCGACCCGGCGGGCGTCCGCCGCGGCGGCGCTCCTCGTCGCCGCTGGGACCGCCGTCGCCGGCACGTGGTGGCTGGCCGACGAGGGCGCGCCCGACCGGGACGACGCCCGGACGGCTCGCCCTCCGATCGCGGCGCCGCCGACCAGCTCCGCTCTCCCCTTCGCGGGCGTCGTCCCGGAGGCGCCGGCCCGCAGCACGGCCCCGGGGACTTCCCGGGCCCCGAGGACGGGCTCGTCCGTGGCGGGGCCGGTCACAGCCGACGCCTCCCCGCCACGGCGCGGGAGCGCCGTCGGCGGCGGCTCCGGCCGCATCCCGGCCGCGACCAGCGCCGAGACACGCTCCGTCGTCGTCGAGGACGACGAGGAAGACGACAACGACTCCGGCAAGGAGAAAGAGACCCAGGGGGACGAGAAGGGAGCCGGGCGGCAGCGCGGCGACTGAGTCCGACCGGTCGGCGTTGGTCGCTGACCCGGTTGCTGCCAGCTCGGCCTGCCGTCATCTCGACCGGGCAGCGGGAGCCTCCTCCCGCAGCTCCGCCAGGATTCGCTGCCGGAGCCGGTACTTCTCAACTTTGTTGGTCGGTGTGCGAGGGAGGTCGTCGACGACCCGGACGTGCCGCGGCCGCATGTATTTCGGCATCGTCTCCCGGGCGAAGGCGTCCACCTCGTCGCTGGTCAGGGCGGCGCCTTCGGTCGGGACCACGTAGGCCACGATGTCGTCCTCGTTGCCCTCGGTGCCGGGGATCGGGAACGCCGCGCTCATCTGAATTGCCGGGTGCTGGTTGAGCATGTCCTCGACTTGGAACGAGGACAGGTTTTCTCCTCGCACGCGGATCCGGTCCCCGAGCCGGTCCACGAAGTAGAACATCCCGTCCTCGCCCAGCAGGGCGGCGTCGCCGGTGTGGAACCAGAGGTTGCGAGTCGCGGCGAGCGTGGCTTCGGGCTTGTTCAGGTAGCACTCCAGCAGCGTGGCGGGCAGCCGGGGCCGGACGGCGAGATGACCAGGTGTCTCGGGCAGGCACTCCTGGTCTCGCTCGTCCCGGACCGTCACGTCGAAGAAGAGGCTCGGTCTCCCCATCAGGCCCTTACGATCAGCCTGCTCGGCGGTGACGAGCGGGACCCGGCGCTCGGCGGCCACCGCGGCCATCTCCTCGTGCGACCGGCCGCGGTAGAGGTCCGGCGGTGTTCCGTCCCCGGCAGCGGTCTCCTCGATCATCACGCAGAGCGGCCCGCCCGCCTCGGTCTGTCCGAACCCGGCGGTGACGTGGTCGATCCCGAACCGGCGCGCGACGGTTGCGTGGTGCAGGGGCAACGGCTGCATGTGGGCCTTGTTGAGGGTGTTGCGGCGGTCCTCGGCCGACACCGGGGCGTTCGACAGCCAGGGGATCATCACGTCGAGCAGGATCGCCGCGGTAGCGCCGCGCGAGGCGATGCGCTCCCAGAACCGGTCGGGGCTGAACCGGTTCCAGAGCGCGATCTCGCTTCCCTGCCACAGCGCGCGCCCGAAGTTCGCAAGCGCGCCGCCGACGTGATAGAGCGGCAGGTCGTTGTAGACGACGTCGTCCTCGGTCAGCAGCATCCGCAGCCACCAGGTGTACTGCGCCATCCAGCGGTACGGCTGCAGCACGCCCTTGGAGGGCCCGGTCGTGCCGGAGGTGTAGAAGATGTTGGCGGGATCGTCGAACGCGACCGTCACCGGCGGTGCCGCCGCGTCCGCCACGAGCTCGGACCAGGCGAGCGGCGGCAGGGCCTCATGTGGGGCGGGCGGGTCCGGGACGTGGTCGTGGGCTGAGGCGGGGGCCTCGTACACGACGACGGCCGGCGGGCACTCCAGGTCGCCCGCGACCGCGTTCAGCGCAGGTAGCAGGGCGGGATCGGTTACCACGAGGGTGGGTCGGGTGTCGTCGAGCTGGTAGGACAGCAGGCGTCCGGTGTAGGAGAAGTTGACCGGGCTGTAGACCGCGCCCGCCTTCCAACTGCCGACCATCACCAGCGCGGCGACCATCGGGTTCAGACTGAAGACGGACACCCGGTCGCCCTTGGTCACGCCCCGGGCGGCGAGGTTGCCCGCGATCGCGTCCGTGCGGCGGTCGAACTCAGCGTAGGTGAACGAGACGTCGTCCTCGCCGTAGTAGAGGAAGGTCCGGTCGCCCGTCGCCGCCGACCAGTGCCGGAGCCGGTCGATGATCATCTCGCCGTCCGCCCGGAGCAGGGTGGAGAGTTCCTGTTCGGACATGCGTCCTCCTCGACGCTAGGGGCGGGTGCCGAACCTGGGGCGCCCGAGCTGCTCGGGGAGTAGCCGGTAGGCGTCGTGCACCCATTCGCACAGCAGCTGCCTGCTCTCGCGCGGATCGATCAGGTCCTGGACGCCGAACCGCTCCGCGGTGCGGAAGGGTGAGGCGAGGGCCTCCAGCTCCCGGCCGAGCCGCGCGATCTCGGCCTCCCGGTCCTCGACGGTGTCCAGCTGCGCCCGGAACGCCGCCTCGATGCCGCCCTGGGGCGGCAGCGACCCCCAGCTGGCGGACGGCCACGCCCAGCTGCGATTCGGCCGGTGCCGGTTCACGATGCCCGCACCGCCCACCCCGAACACCCGCCGGACGACCAGCTCGGCTTGCGGCACGCGGGCCTGGTAGACCGCCGCGATCGCCCGGGCGCCGTAGCGGATCGTGCCCCGGCGCTCCGCCCCCGCGCCGATCGAGGTACCGCCCTGGTCGGTCAGGCTGACCAGGGGAAGGTGGAAGGTCTCGCACAGGTCGACGAGCCGGGTGATCGCCTGCGCGCCCTCCGCGGAGATGGTCACGCCCCGGAACGGGTCGGTGGCGATGACGCCGACGGGGTGCCCGGCCAGCCGGGCGACGGCCGTGACCGTCGCGCCGCCGTACTCGGCGTAGCGGAAGACCGATCCCCGGTCGAAGACCGCGTCGAGGAGCTCGCCGACGGCGTAGGGCTCCCGCGGGTTGCGGGGCACCGCCCGCAGCAGACCCTCCTCCCGCCGGTCGACCGGGTCGTCGCACGCCGCGACCGGCGGCACCTCGAACACGCTCTGCGGCAGGTAGGACAGGAAGTCCCGGACGACGGTGAACGCCTCGTCCTCGGTGCGGACGAACCGCTCGATCATCCCGTTGGTGCGGTGCACCGCCGCGCCGCCGAGCTGCTCCTTCGTGAGGTCCTCGCCCGAGCTGCCCTTCACCACCGGGGGTCCGGCCGTGAACACCTGGCCGATCCCCTCCACCATGACCGCGAGGTGCGACATGACCAGGCGCGCGGCGCCGAGCCCGACCGTGGGCCCGAGACAGGCGGCGACAACCGGCACCAGCGACAGGTTCTCGACGACCGCGTCCCAGCCGGGATTGACCGGCAGGTAGTGGAACCCGGTCTCCTGCGCCGTCTTCACGCTGCCGCCCCCGCTCGCCCCGTCGAGGAGGCGCACTATCGGCAGCCGCATCGACCCCGCGTACTCCTCGGTGAAGATCTGCTTGGCCGAGATCCCCGCCTCCCCCGAGCTGCCCCGCACGGTGAAGTCGTCCGCGCCCACCACGGCTCGGCGCCCGTCGATGCGCGCCGTGCCCGCGACGAAGTTGGCGGGTTGCAGCGCGGTCAGCTCGTTGCCGGTCGAGTAGGTGGCGAAGCCGGTGAGGGGGGCGATCTCGGAGAAGCTCCCCGGGTCCACGAGGCGATCGATGCGCTCCCGCACGGTGAGCCGGCCCGTGGTGCGCTGCCGGGCGATCTTCTCCGGCCCGCCCATCTCCCGCGCGAGCGCGCGGCGGCGATGGACCTCGTCGACCTCGGTGGCCCAGCCCTCCCAAGCCGGGCCGCGGCCGGAGGACCCGTGCGCCTCGGTCCCGTCGTCCGAGGCGGCCGGCTCCAGCAGGAGCAGGGGTGATCCCTCCTCGACGACGTCGCCGGCCGAGGCCAGGACCCGGGTGACCACCCCACCCGTCTCCGCCCGGACCGTGAACTCCATCTTCATCGCCTCGAAGACCATCAGGCGCCCGCCGCGGCGGACCTCGTCGCCGGCGGTCACGGCGCACTCGACCACAGTGCCGTCCATCGGCGCCGGCACCGGCGAGCCGGCGTCCGGTATCGGGACTCGACGGTCGGTGGGTGCCGGGTCATCCTCAGCCGGCGCGGGGTACCGCCCGGGCCGCTCGGCGGCAGTCCGGCGGAGCTCCTCGAGGCGGTCCGCGAGGAATCCGGTGTCCGACGGCCCGTCGGTGAAGTCCGGATGGGTGAGCACCGCGCGCAGGAAGGGGATGGTGGTCGCCACGCCGTCGACCCGGAACTCCGCGAGCGCGGCGTCGGTCCTGGCCGCGGTCTCGGAGAACGTCGCGCCCCGCGCGATCACCTTCGCGAGCAGTGAGTCGAATCGGGGGCTGGTCCGCAGCCCGGCGTAGCCGTAGGTGTCCACGCGGACGTGTGGACCCGCGGGTGGGGCGAAGGCGGAGAGCAGGCCTGCCCGCGGTCGGGGTGTGCCGTCTGCGTCCAGTTCCTCGGCGTTGACCCGGGCCTGGAGGGCGAACCCGTGCGTCGGCGGAGTTCCGCTCAGCCCCACGTCGGCGGGAGAGGCCCCGTCGGCGAGCCGGATCTGCGCCTGGACCAGGTCGATCCCCGTGACCTCCTCGGTCACGGTGTGTTCGACCTGCAGCCGCGGGTTGAGCTCGAGGAACCACACCTCGTCCCCCGAGACCAGGAACTCGACGGTGCCGAGGTTGTCGTAGCGCACGTGCTCGCCGATCCGGACCGCGGCGGCGAGCAGGGCGTCCCGAACCTCCGGGTTCAGGAACGGGGCCGGGGCGATCTCGATCAGCTTCTGGTTCCGCCGCTGGATAGAACAGTCCCGTTCCCACAGGTGCCGCACGCCGCCCGCGCCGTCCCCGACGATCTGGACCTCGATGTGCCGCGCGGACCGCAGCAGCTTCTCGACGTAGATGTCGCCCGAGCCGAACGCCTGCTCCGCCTCGGACCGGCAGCGCGCGAATGCGTCGGCGATCTCTGCGCGGTCCGTGACCGCTCGCATTCCCCGGCCACCGCCGCCCGCGAGCGCCTTGAGCATCACGGCGCCGTGCTCGCCCAGGAAGGCGGCCGCCTCCTCCAGGCTCGTCGGACCGACAGTCCCGGGAAGCGCTGCCACCCCCGCGTCGCGCGCGGCACCCCGCGCCCGGACCTTGTCCCCGAAGAGCTCGAGCAGCTCCGGTCGCGGCCCCACGAACCCGAGCCCGCGCGTGGCGCACCGCCGGGCGAAATCGGCGTTCTCGCTCAGGAAGCCGTAGCCCGGGTGCACGAGTCGGGCGCCCGCCTTCTCGGCGACCGCGAGCAGCGCCTCCTGGTCGAGGTAGCCGCCGACGCCGTGCCCGGGGAGCTCATGTGCCTCGTCGGCGAGGGCCACGTGAGGGGTAGCGGCATCCTCGGGGGCGTAGGCGGCGACCGTGCTCAGGCCCAGCCCCCGGGCCGCCCTGACCACCCTGACGGCGATCTCACCCCGGTTGGCCACGAGCAGTGTCATAGGTCCTCCATCGGTCCCGCGCGGATGTGCCCGTCCTCACGCGGCGATGCCGCGCATGAGGTGCCCGACCGGTGCTCGGGCCCGCCGCCGCTCACACCGGGTCCCAGGACAGGACGTCCGTGGTGACCTGCAGCGGGGTGAAGCTCGGCCGCAGCGCCGGGATCAGGTCGTCGGCGATCGCGTCGACCGACCAGCCGCCGTCGCGGTGCATCGTGCGCACCGGCCGGTGCTGGCTCATCAGGTACACCTCGTTGGCCCGCACCGAGAAGATCTGGCCGGTCACGTCGGAGACCGGCGAGACCAGGTAGGCAGCCAGCGGCGCCACCTTCTCCGGTTCCATCCGCTTGAGCTTCTCCACCCGCTCCTTCTGCTCCGGGGTGTCGGTCGGGATCGAGGCCGTCATCCGGCTCCACGCGAACGGCGCGATGCAGTTCGAGCGCACCCCGTAGCGGGCCATGTCGCCGGCGATGATCCGGGACAGGCCCACGATGCCGAGCTTGGCCGCTGCGTAGTTGGCCTGGCCGATGTTGCCGATCAGCCCGGACGTCGAGGTCATGTGCAGGTAGGCACCGGAGCGCTGGGCCTTGAAGTGTTCGGCCGCGGCGCGGGAGACGAAGAACGAGCCGTGCAGGTGCACGTCGATCACCGAGCGCCACTCCTGCTCGGTCATCGTGAAGAACATCCGGTCGCGCACGATGCCGGCGTTGTTGACCACGGCGTCGATCCGGCCGTAGGTGTCCACCGCGGTCGCGACGATCGCCCGGGCGGAGTCCCACCCGGCGACGCTGGCGGTGCTGGCCACCGCCGTGCCGCCGGCCGCCTCGATCTCGGCGACCACGTCCTGCGCCGGCCCGGTGTCCCCGCCGGAGCCGTCCAGGGCGGCGCCGACGTCGTTGACCACGACCTTCGCGCCCTCTGCCGCCATCTCCAGCGCGACCGCTCGGCCGAGCCCGCCGCCCGCCCCGGTGACGACGACGACGCTGTTCCGCAGCGAGTTCGTCATGTGCCACTCCTTCCGCTGTTCGGCACGGCGCCGTGCCGGCGGTGATCACGTGCCGCCACCCGCGGGCGGCGAGGACAACGGGAGCACCGCGCTGAGCCCGGCGTCCACCGGGAGGACCGCGCCGGTGACCCACCGGGCCGCGTCCCCGGCGAGGTAGAGCACGGCATGCGCGGCGTCCCAGGCGTCGCCGTCGGTGCGCAGCGGCGCCACCTCGCGGCGGGCGGCCAGCATCTCCGGCGCCGGGTCGCGGGCGGTGATCCGCGGGGTGAGCATCTGGCCGGGCGCAACGGCGTTGACCCGGACGCCGTCGGGGCCGTGGTGCGCGGCCATCGCCCGGGTCAGGTTGACCACGGCGCCCTTGCTGGTGGCGTAGCTCAGGCCCGGGTAGCCGCCGCCGAGCCCGGCCACCGACCCCATGTGGACGATCGACCCGCCGCCGCGGGCGCGCATGCCGGGCAGCACCCGGCGCGCGAGACCGACCATCGCGGTGACGTTGACCCGGGCGGCCGCGTCCCAGGCGTCGAGGTCGACGTCGGCGGCCGTGCCGGGCGGCCCGACCACGCCCACGTTCGACACCAGCACGTCGACGCCGCCGAGCGTGCGCTCGCACTCCCCGACCGCGGCGTCGACAGCCGCGGCGTCCGACACGTCGGCGACCAGCACGACACCCCGCCCGTCCTCGGCGCGGACCAGGTCGAGGGTCCGTTCCGCCGCGGACCGGTTCACGTCCATGACGCCGACCGCTGCGCCGTACCGGGCCAGCAGCACCGCACAGGCGCGCCCGATCCCGACGCCCTCACCGACCGAGCCGGCCCCGGCGACGAGCGCCACCCGGCCGGACAGGTCGAACGCCGTGCCCTCGCCGCACCGGCCCGCGCTCACGACGGACCCGCGGCCGCGGTCGTCCTCGACCCCACGCGGCGACCCTGCCGGGCGTCTCCATCGGCCGTCAACGCCGCTCCGAGCACGCGTTGTCGAGAGTGATCGGCGTCGTCAACGACAAGGGCGGCGTCGGGAAGGCCTCCGTCGGGGCGAACCTCGCCGGCCAGTTCGCCGGCGCCGGGTACCGCCTCTCACCTTCCCTCGTCCAACCGGTTTACACCCTTGCCGCCCACGGGTAGGCAGGCGCCCACAGGTCCGAGCGCGTCCCCGTGACACACCGCGGGTACAGGCCCTACCGGTTGAGTCCCCTGGTCGAGGCGTGGGCATGGCCGCCGCCCGCATCCGAAAGGTCCCGCCGCATGTCCGATCATCCGACAGACCACGGTGGCCCGCGCGACCTCGAGTTCGGCCTCTTCGACTGGATCGATTCGGCCCCGGGGGCCTCGCCGGCCGAGAAGTACGACGGCCGGCTGCGTCTGCTCGCAGAGGCCGACAAGGGCGGCTTCGCCGTCTACCACCTGGCCGAGCACCACGGCACCCCCCTGGGTCTGGCTCCCTCCCCAAGCGTGTTCCTCGCCGCCGCGGCCCGAGAGACGACGCGGATCCGGCTGGCGCCGACCACGTTCGTCGTCCCGCTCTACGACCCGCTGCGCCTGACGCAGGAGATCGCCATGCTCGACCAGCTCAGCCACGGTCGACTGGAGATCGGGGTGGGCAAGGGGTCCTCGCCGTACGAGGCCGCGATGTTCGGGCTGGGCCACCCGGAGGAGACCGCCGAGCGGCTGGAGCAGCTGATGCCGGTGATTCTGGACGCGCTGGAGACCGGGGTGTTCCGCCGACCCGGCGCCGACGGTGCCGCCGGGGAGCCGGTCGTGCTGCACGTGCCGGTCCACCAGCGCCCGCACCCGCCGCTGTGGTACCCCTCGTCCAACCCCAGCTCGATCCCGCGGCTGGGAGAGCAGGGCTACAACGTGCTGTTCGGCTTCGGCTTCGTCTCCCCACCGCGGGACGTGGTCCGCGAGCAGAGCAAGATCTTCTTCGAGCGCTTCCGAGCCTCGGCCGAGCGCGGCACCGCCCGCTGCGCCCTACCGGGGGTCACCCCACGATTCGGGTTGATGCGGCACGTGGTGGTCGCGCCCACCGACGAGGAGGCACGGGCGCTGGCCCGGCCGGCGTTCGCCGACCACTATGAGAGCTTCACTCACCTGTGGCGCAAGGCCGGCAGTGAGCGGTTCTCCCAGCCGGTCGACTTCGACGAGCTGCTCGCCGACGGCAAGCTCTACGTCGGCTCACCACACACGGTCGCCGAGCTGGTCGCCGAGGCGGTCACCGCGGGCGAGGTGAACTACCTTGCGGGCTCCTTCGCCTGGGGCTCGCTGAACACGGAGGCATCCGTGCGGTCACTGCAGCTGTTCCGCGACGAGGTGATCCCCACCGTTCACCGGGCCATGTCCGGCGTCACCGACTGACGTGGACACGCCGCGCGGACGGAGCGCTCGCCACCACCCGCGGGTCATCGCGGATTCGCCTTGTCTGCCGGCGGGCTCGTGGGCGTGCGCGGCGCCTGCCCGTCAAGGCGCCATCCTCCTCGTCTACCGCTGCACCGTTCTTGTCGTCGTTGCCATCTACATGCTTGCCCCGGCGTCGAAGCGGTGGTGGGCTATTTCTGTCGCGCGCCGCCTGCCCCTCGGCTCCGTCGAGCAGGGGCCTCGTCATCCAACCGGGGTCGACCGGCGACGAGAGTTGTGAGGTCGCGGCGGCGCGCGTCAGGACAGGAGGGCCATGCCGCTCGCTCTGCAGTTCGTCTTCTACTACCTGCTGTTCGTGTACTACCTGCTGCTGGCCGCGCGGCTGGTACTGGAGATCGTGCGCTCCTTCGCCCATGGCTGGAGCCCTACGAAAGCACGCGCGGCTGTCGTCGAAGTGATCTACGTGGCCACCGACCCGCCTGTGAAACTGCTGCGCAGACTGATCCCGACGGTCCGAATCGGCGGCGTCGGGCTGGATCTGTCGCTCATGATTCTCCTGATTGCCGCCTACATCGCGATGAGCATCGTCCACCCGTCGATACGGTGAATCTCGACTACCACGGCCACCCGAGGTCGCGTGCGGGACCGGGTCAGGCGCCGCGCAGCGCCAGCGCAAGTCGGATGTCGCGGGCCTGGTCCATGTGTCGACGGGCGACCCGCCCCGCGTCCTCGACCCGACCGGCCCGCACGTGGTCGACGATCTCGGTGTGCTGACGGTGGGCCTCCTCCCACCGACCCGGCGCGCTCAACGTCGTCTCGGCCAGCCTGGCCACCAGCATCGTTAGCCGGTTCTGGAGGTCGAGCAGGGCGGCATTGTGCGCCGCCAGAGCGAGGGCGTCGTGGAATGCGCGGTTGGCGGCCCTCATGTCCGAGGAGGATGCCGTCGCCGGGTCGAGTCCCTCACCCGCCTCCAGGGCGTGCTGGAGGCGTAGGAGGTCGAGTTCGCCACGCCGTTCGGCGGCGTCCTCCGCGATCGCCTGCTCGAGCCATGCCCGAGCTCGGTAGATGTCGTTCATCTCTTCGGCAGTGCGTACCCGCAGCCGTGCCGTGGACCCGTTCCGGACGATCAAACCGTCCTGCTCGAGGCGGACCAGCGCCTCCCGGACGGGGGTACGGCTGACGCCGTACCGCTCGCTGAGGGCTGCTTCGGACAACCGGTCGTCGGCGGTCAGTCTGCCCGCCAGCAGGTCATCGCAGATCTGCCGGTGGAGGGCTGGCTTCCCGCCCGGTCCGGTCACTGTCATCGCACCTCCGCCCTCCGGGACTCTAGCGGCTGCCGGGCTGTGCCCGGGCCGCCGCGGTGGCCGGTGACCTCCTCTCGACGCTCGGCGTAGACGGTGTCCGGAGTCGCGGGCATACGTTGCCCCTCGGCGTGTTGAACCTGTGATGGTACGAGCGGTATACAGGACCATGGCATACCCCACAACGGTGTGGAGAGACGATCCGTGCTGACCGAGCTCAATGAGGCGCAGCGGGACTTCGCGGAGTCGGTGCGAGCTTTCGCCCGCCGACACCTCGCCGACGGTGCGCTCAAGCGCGCCCACGAGCACGAGTTCCCCTGGGACGTCGCCCATTTGCTGGCGCGCCAGGGGCTGCTCGGCCTCGCGCTCCCGGAGGAGGACGGCGGTCAGGGTGCGTCCTTACTCGACGCTGTGATCGCCATCCAGGAGGTCGGCGCGGTCTGCCCGAAGAGCGGGGACATCGTCCAGGCGGGCAACTTCGGGCCACTGCGAACCTTCGCCGAGTACGCGACTGCCGAGCAGAAGCAGCGCTGGCTGCCGGACCTGCTGGCGGGCAGGAAGCTGATCGCGCTGGGCATGAGCGAGCCCGAGGCAGGCTCCGCCGTCACCGACCTCGCTACCACCGCGGTGGCGGACGGGGACGAGTTCGTGGTCAACGGGACCAAGATCTGGTCGACCCACAGCGTCGAGGCCGATCTCTTCCTGGTCTACGTCCGGTTCGGCCCGGGTGTCGGCGGGATCGGCTCGGTGCTCGTCGAGCGCGGCACGCCGGGTCTGACCCACGGCGAGCCCTCGGAGTACATGAGCGGCGAGCACTGGGCTCAGCTCTACTTCGACGACTGCCGCATCCCTGAGGAGAACGTGTTGCTCGGTGAGGGCGGCTTCAAGCGGCAGATCAGCGGCTTCAACGTCGAGCGGCTCGGCAACGCGGCGCGTTCGCTCGCCGTGGGGCGGCTGGCGTTCGACACCGCCAAGGCACACATCCTCGAGCGGGAGCAGTTCGGCCGTCCCCTGGCCGAGTTCCAGGGCCTGCAGTGGAAGGTCGCCGAGGTGGCCGTCGCGCTGGACTCCGCGCAGCTGCTGCTCAACCGCGCCGCACGGCCCGCGGAGGGGAGTCTGCCGGACGCTTACGACACCGCCGTCGCGAAGTACGCCGCCAACGAGGCCGGGTTCAAGGCCGCGAACGAGGCGGTCCAGATGATGGGCGCGATGGGCTACAGCAAGGAGAGCATCGTCGAGTACTGCCTGCGTCGCACCCGCGGCTGGATGATCGCGGGCGGGTCTACCGAGATCCTCAAGAACCGGATCGCCGAGTCGGTGCTGGGCCGCCGGTTCAGCCAGCGGGCCCCGACGTGACCGGCTTCGCTACCACCCCCCTCTCCGGGCCGGAGCTCGGCCATGCCCTCTTCGCGCCGCGCAGCGTGGCCCTCGTAGGGGTCAGCTCCGATCCGGCGAAGGCGTCCTCGCGGCCACTGGGCTACCTGCGCCAGGCCGGCTTCGCCGGTGCGGTCTACCCGGTCAACCGCAGGGGCGGCACGCTCGACGGCGAGCCTGTCTACACCTCCATCGACGAGCTGCCCGAGGTGCCGGACCACGCGTTCCTGCTGACCCCGACCGCAGCCACGGTCGACGCCGTGGCGCAGTGCGGTCGTGCGGGCGTGCGGATCGCGACGGTGCTCAGCGGCGGGTTCGCCGAGTCCGGACCGGAGGGGCTCGAGCGCGAGATCGCGCTGCGCGAGGCCGCTGCCGCAGACGGGATGCGACTGCTGGGCCCCAACAGCCTCGGCGTGGTCAACCCGCACCTGCGTCTCACACTCACCGTGGGCGCCGCGTTCGGCGAGCCCGGCATGCCGGCGGGGGGCGTCATGGTCGCCTCGCAGTCCGGCAGCCTGCTCGGCGCCCTGCTCTCCCGGGGCCGTTCTCGCACGGGTTTCGCCCGCATGGTGTCGGTCGGCGGTGAGGCGGACCTGTCCCTCGGCGAGATCTGCGCCTCCACGGTCGACGACGACGAGGTCACCGGCTACGTGCTCTTTCTCGAGTCGCTGCGAAACGCGGACCGGCTGCGGGAGTTCGCCGCCGCGGCAGGCGCCGCGGGCAAGCCCGTGGTCGCCTACAAGCTCGGCCGGTCACGAGTCGCGGCGGACCTCGCCCAGTCCCACACCGGGGCACTCGCCGGTGAAGACGACGTCGCCGAGGCCTTCCTCGCTGACTGCGGCATCGCCCGTGTCTCCACTCTGGACGGGCTACTCGAAGCGCTCCCACTGCTCGGCGCCGTGCGCCCCCGCGCATCGTCCGCTCCCCCGCGTCGGGTCGGTGTGGTCACGACGACCGGCGGCGGCGCCGCGATGGTCGTCGACCAGCTCGGCATCCGGGACGTCCCCCTGGTGGGACCTTCCGAGGACACGCGGGACCGGCTCACCGCGGCGGGTGTCGAGGCCGAAGCCGGCCCGGTCGTCGACCTCACTCTCGCCGGGACCCGGCCCGAGTTGGTGGGCGCCGCGCTCGACGTCCTCAGCTCCGCCCCGGAGATCGACCTGCTCGTCGCGGTCGTCGGCAACTCGGCCCGCGCGCAGCCGGAGCTCGCCGTCGCGCCGATCGTCGAGCGCGCGCAGCGGGACTGCCCGCTCGCGGTCTTCGTGGTGCCCGAGGCACCCGACGCGCTCGCGATGCTCGCCGCGGCGGGGGTGCCCGCGTTCCGCACCCCGGAGTCATGCGCCGACGTCGTCGCGGCGGCACTCGCCCGGCAGGCCCCCACACCTCGCGCCCCGACGCCGCGGCAGGCGCCGTCGGTCGGGCTCGACGAGGCGACCTCCTACCGCAGGCTGGAGCCGCTGGGCGTGCCGGTGGCGGCGCACCGGATCCGCCCGGTCGACGATCCGGCCCCCGCCGGGCTCGACTACCCCGTGGTAGTGAAGGCGCTGTCGGGACCGTTGCCGCACAAGTCGGACGTCGGCGGCGTCGTGCTCGGGGTTCGGGACGACGACGGGCTGCGGGACGCCGCGCGGCGCATCCGCGGCGCGGTGGCCGAGGCCGGGGTCGACGTGACCGAGGTGCTGGTCCAGCAGATGCGGCCGGCCCTCGGCGAAGTGCTGGTCGGCTACCGGATCGACGTCGAGGTGGGGCCGGTCGTGCTCGTCGCCGCCGGCGGCGTGCTCGCCGAGCTGCACCGGGACCGGTCGCTGCGGATGGCACCGGTCGACCTACCGACCGCCCACGCGATGCTGCAGGAGGTCACGGCGCTGGAGGCGTTGCGTGGGTTCCGCGGCGCGCCCTCCGGGGACCTCGACGCGCTCGCCGAACTAGTCGTGCGGTTCTCACACCTTGCCGAGGTACCGGACGTCGTGGGGGCGGAGATCAACCCGGTCCTTGTGGGACCACCCGGCGAAGGCGCGAGCGCGGTCGACGCCGTGGTCCAAGTGCGCCAGAACGAGAACCAGGACGAGGAGGAGCGATGACGCCCTCGACGACGACGCCTGCCGAGCTCGGCAGGCTGGTGAACGCCGACGAGGCGCTGGTGCGACGCGGCAGGCTCGTGCACGCCGTGCTGCGGCTCGACGTCGGCCCGGACCCCTGGTTCCTGCACATCGAGCAGGGCCGAATCGTGTCCACCGAGCCCGTCGCCGACGACACGCCGCGGCTGCGGCTGACCGCCTCCCGCGAGGAGTGGGAGGCGTTCTGGGAGCCCCGCCCCCGCCCGCTGCACCACGACCTCATGGCGCTGATGCGCCGTCAGGTGCTCACCGTCTCCGGCGACATCCACCTGTTCATGTCGCAGCTGCGGTACGTCAAGGATGTGCTGGAGAAGCCGCGACGCGCCGCCACCGAGGGGAGCGCGGCATGACCGCCTACGTCGAGCCAGTCGTCGGGCGCTACGTCCACATGGACCTCCCGCACGGCCGGTTCCGCATCTACACAGAGGAGGCAGGCGCGGGCATCCCGCTGCTCTGCCTGCACACGGCGGGCTCGGACAGCCGCCAATACCGCCACCTGCTCAACGACCCGCAGGTCACCTCCCGGTTCCGGGTCCTCACCTTCGACATGCCGTGGCACGGACGCTCGTCGGTCCCCGCCGACTGGCGGGACGTCGAGTACCGGCTGACCTCGGAGGACTACACCGCCATCGTCCTGGGCGTCTGCGACGCCCTCGGGCTGGAGCGCCCGGTGGTGATGGGCTGCTCGATCGGCGGGCGCATGGTGCTGCGGCTGGCCGTCGACCACCCGGACCGCTTCCGCGCCCTGATCGGGCTGCAGTCCGGCGCAGCGGTGAAGTCCTACTACGACCGCGACTACCTGCACCGCCCGGACGTGCACGGCGGTGAGCTGTGCGCCGCGCTGATGTCCGGCCTCGTCGGCCCCTCGGCGCCGCCGGAGGACCGGGCGGAGACGCTGTGGCACTACGCCCAGGGCGGGCCCGGCATCTTCAAGGGCGACCTGCACTTCTACAAGGACGAGTCGATCAGCCGCGAGGAGCTGGCGACGATCGACCTCGCCCGCTCCCCGCTATGCCTGCTCACCGGCGAGTACGACTACTCGTCGACCGCGGAGGACACACTCGCGGTGGCCGCGCAGATCCCCGGTATCCAGGTGCAGATCATGGAGGGCCTGGGGCACTTCCCGATGAGCGAGGACCACGTCGGGTTCATGACCTACCTCGGCCCGGTGCTCGACACGATCGAGGCGTACTCGTGACAGCCCCGGTCTCGGCTCCCTGATCGAAGGGAATCGACCCACGGACACGGCCAGTCGACAGCCGGCCGTCGCTGTGCAACCGGGAACACCCCGCCGCCGAGGCACCGACCTCGTCGAAGAAGGCGCTCAGTGCATGACCGAGCCACCGTCGACGACGACGGTCTGCCCGGTCAGGAAGTCCGCGTCGGGTCCCGCGAGGAATGCGACGACGCCGGCGACGTCGTCGGGCGTTTGCGGCCGCCCGATCAGGCGCGCCGCCATGGCGTTGTCCGCCACCTCGCCCATGAGGCTGGGGTTGGCGAGGACGGCGTCGCTCAAGGTGAACCCGGGTGCCACGGCGTTCACCCGGATCCGTCGGTCGGCGAGCTCCCGGGCCAGCGCGCGGGTCATCCCCAGAACGGCGCCCTTGCTGGCGACGTAGTGCAGGAAAGCGGGCACACCCCGCATCGGGACCGTGGACGCGATGTTGATGATCCGGCCGCCCTCGGCCATCACAGGGACGGCTGCGCTGCAGCAGTTGGCCACCCCGACCACGTTCACCTCGAGTACCCGACGCCAGTCCTCCGGCGTGAGCTCGGTGAAAGGGGTGGGAGCGAGGGTGCTGTAGAGGCCGGCGTTGTTGACTAGCACGTCGAGCCTGCCGAACCGGACGACGATGTCCTCGACAAGTCGGACCACCGACGCCGGGTCCGTGACGTCGGCCGTCAGATGGACGGCGTTGGCGCTCGCCTCGGCGGGCGGCGCGAGGTCGGCCGAGACCACCTCGGCGCCGTCGGCGGCGAGCCGACGACAGATGGCCGCACCGATCCCGGCGGCTCCGCCGGTGACGAGCATGACAGGGACCGCTCCGCTCATCGCCGGACCTCTGTGCCGCAGCGGGCGACGCCGAGACGACGTCGAACGAGCCGTGTGGACGCGCAAACGGGGGACCGGACGAGAAGCCCCGCGCCGGTTCCGGCGGCGACGACGACGCGCGCTGCGAGTTCGTACATCATCGAACCTCCTGGAGTGGCTGGAGCCGCACGGCCCACCGCCTCGCAACTGCGATGTCGCCCTCGGCTGGCTCGCCGTCCCCCGACCTGTCCGTGAGGACACCTGAGCGGCGGAGCCGGTCATCCGCCGTCTGGTGCCGCCGCCATGCTGCCGAGGGCGGCCGAGATCTCGGTCGCGGCCCGCGTCGTCTCGTCCCGGAGCATCTCGAACCGGTCTTCGCCGAACCGCTGGACCGGCAGGCAGACCCCCACCGCGGCGATCACCGCACCGGTGTGATCCCGGATCGGTGCCGCCAAACCGCAGACGCCCTCGCGGAGGCTCTCCCGGTTCACCCCGTAGCCGCGGCGGCGAACCTCGGCGAGGATCTCGGTGATCTCCGCGGGATCGGTCACCGTGCGCTCGGTGAAGCGCGGCAGTGGCTTGGCGAGCACGTCTCTGATCTCAGCGGTGGGCTGAAAGGCCAACAGGACCCGCCCGGTGGCCACGCAGGTGCTCGTACACCGACGGCCCAAAGGCGACAGCGCAACGACCGGGTACCGGCACTCCAGCTTCTCCACGTACACGACGTCGCCGTGATCGTAGACGGCGAGATGCGCGGTTTCGCCGGTAGCCTGGTTCAGCTGTCTGAGATGGGGGGCAGCAGTGGCGCGTAGATCGAGATTGTGAGCCCAGAGGCTGCCTAGCTCGAAACAGCGGACCCCGGCGGAGTACCCCGCGCTGCGTGAGTCCTGCGACACATAGCCGCGCGCCTGGAGCGTGCCCAGCAACCGGTGGACAGTGGCCTTGGCGCCTCCGACCTTCGTCGATATCTCGGTAAGGGGCACGGGGGTACCCGATCGCGCCAGCAACTCCAGGATGTCGAGCGCTCGGGCGAGCTGCGCCGACCCGCCGTCATTGGTGGACCGCTGTTCCATATCTCCAAGAAGACTGGGCCCTGTCCTGCGATGTCAAGAGCTGCGGCGCGTTGACCTGGACCAGGATTCCTCCTACGGTCCGAGAATGGACTGCCGTTCCATCGGCCCCTGTGCTCCGCCGGTCACAGGCAGCACTGATCGAGGACGCGCCCACCGGCCGATGTGCTGACGCTGTCCGAGCTCGACGGACAGCCTCGACTCCGCATCCTGCGGCAACGACGCCACGAGGAGGTGGCACCATGACTGCCCTCGTCGAGCACGCCAGCACCGAGATCGACCCGTTCGGCTCCGAGTACCTTGCCGATCCATACCGATTCCACGAGGAGCTCCGGGAGCTCGGACCGGTGATCCACCTCGATCGGTACGGAGCGTATGCGTGCGCGCGCTACGATGAGATCCGAGCCGTCCTCGCCGACCCCGAGGCCTACACCTCGGCTGCGGGGACCGGCATCGCTGACATCTCGGTGGGAGGACACTGGCGCACCCCCAGCATCCTGCTGGAGAACGCACCGCCCAGCCATACGCGGGTCCGGTCGGCTCTCGCCTCGGTGCTCACGCCCCGCAACATCCGTACCCTCCGGGACCACTTCACCTCTCGCGCAGTGCCGCTGATCGAGAACGCTCTCGAGCGCTCCGAAATAGACGGAGTGGTGGATTTGGCGCGCGTGTTCCCACTGCACGCATTTCCCGACGCCGTCGGGCTCACCGAGGACCGCCGGGAGCTGCTGCTCGACTACGGGCGGATGGTCTTCGACGCGATGGGGCCGGAGAACGACATCTACCGATCCGTGATGGCCAACGCCGGGGAGACCATCGCCTGGATCAGCGCCCAGTGCCAACGCGAAGCGCTGAGCCCGAACGGACTCGGCGCACAGGTCTTCGCCACCGTCGACGCCGGGCAACTCACCGAGGACGAAGGCGCACTCGTCGTCCGTTCCTTCCTCTCAGCGGGGGTCGACACCACAGTCCACGGCATCGCGAGCACCCTGTACTGCCTTGCGAACGACCCCGATCAGTACGCCGCGCTGCGGGACGACCCATCGTTGGTGCGATGGGCGTTCGAGGAGGCTCTCCGGCTGGAGGCACCATTCCAGCAGTTCTTCCGCACGACCACCCGCGACGTCGAGCTCGCCGGCACCGTGATCCCGGCCGCCACGAAGGTTCTCGTCGTCCCCGCGTCGGCGAACCGCGACCCCCGCCGCTGGGAGCGACCCACAGAGTTCGACGTCCGGCGCAGGTCGGTGGGTCATCTCGCATTCGGTCACGGGATCCATGCCTGCGTCGGCCAGACGATTGCTCGGCTGGAGGCCGAGGTCCTGTTGACGGAGCTGATCTGTCGGGTCGAAGGCATCTCCCTCACAGCCGATCCCCGATGGGGGACCAGCAACACGCTCCGAGGCCTGGAGGCGCTGCCGATCGAGCTTCGATGAGTGCCCCGCTTGCCAGATGGGTGCGATGGAGCTGCGGATCAGCGGGCCACGGGCCCCGCGCTCCGGACTGCCGAGACGACCTGCAGGATCGCCTGCGTGGTCGGCAACGTGTGGACCTCGGCCGGGGTTACCCGTTGACCCCGAGGGGTTGCAGCCCCGACCGGTGGGGAACGAGCTCACGTGTCCATGATCGCCTTGCGCTGCGCCCCGTCGATCGGCACGTGCGCGCCGTTGATGTAGCTGGCACGCGGGGAGGCGAGGAAGACCACGAGGTTGGCCACCTCCTCGGCCGAGCAGATCCGGCCCAGGGGGAGCGAGCGGAGGGTCAGATCGTGCGCCTCGTCCTGGGAGATCTTCTTGTCCCGGGCGAAGGCCTTCTCCAACCCGTCCCATCGATCGGTGGCCACCGGACCGGGGTTGACCGTGTTGCACCGGACGCCCAGCGGCCCGTACTGCTCGGAGACCGAGGAGGCGAAGTTGAGGTCGGCGGCGTTGGCGGCGCCGGCGGTCATCTCCCAGTACGAGGGCTTGAGCCCGTCGTTGCCGACCACCAACACGATCGATCCACTGCCCCGCTCGCGCATGTGCCCGACAACGGCCTGCACGGTGCGCACGTACCCGAGGAACTTCAGCTGCATGCTGGACTGCCACTGTTCCTCGGTGAGCTCCTCGAGCAGGCCGCCGGGCGAGGAACCGGCGCAGGTGACGAGCACGTCGATGTGCCCGAGGGCGCCGATCGTGTCGTCGACGGCCCGTCGGACCTGCGCCGGGTCGCTCATGTCCGCGGTCACTCCGACCACCTTGCGCCCGGTCCGCTCGGCGATCTGCGCAGCGGCCGCGGTGATGTCGGCTTCGGTGCGCGACACGATCACCAGGTCACAGCCCTCGTCGGCGAGCTGCTCGGCGGTGGCCCGCCCGATGCCCTTGCTTCCGCCGGTGATCAGAGCCGTCTTGCCGGTCAGGTCGAGATCCACGGGTTCTCCTTCAGGTCGTCGCGCCGGTCGTGGACGTGCTGAGCGAGCGCGGGTCGCGCGGTCCCCACCGACCGGCGTCGACACGCGCGAGGAAGTCCTCGACGAGCGCGTTGAACGACGCCGGCTCCTCGAGGTTGGTCAGGTGCCCGCTGCGGGGCAGGACGGCCAGGCCGGCCCGGGGGATGGTGCGTTTGAGCATGAGGTCGGTCTCGAGCACGCCGTCGTCCTCGTCGCCGGCGACGACGAGCACCGGCAGGTCGAGCGCGGCGAGCTGTTCGCGCAGGTCGTAGAGCGACGGGCGGGCCGCCTGTACTCCGCGCATGGTCAGGGCCGCACCGCGCGCGTCGTGCTCGGCCAGCACGCGGACGTGCTCACCGTGCCCGCGCGGGTCCTTGGCCTCGTACTGCACCCGGGCCGGCCCCACCCCGTACCACTGGGCGACCGCTTCCGAGCCCTCGCGCTCGAACGCCTCGGCGATCTTCTCCGACTCGGTCCGGAACCCGGCCGCGCGGTCCGGATGCGCGCCGTAGCCGCAGCCGGCGACGACCAGCGAGCGGGCGCGGTCCGGATGACGCAGGCCCAGATGCAGCGTGGCGAATCCGCCCATCGAGTTCCCCACCACGTGCGCCGGCCCGGCGCCCACCGCGTCGATGACGGCGGCGACGTCTGCGGCCGCCCGGTGCTGGCCGTAGCGCGCGGGGTCGTGCGGCACGTCCGAGGGCGGGAAGCCGCGGGCGGCGAACGTGACGCAGCGGTAGCGGCGAGCGAAGTGCCGCAGCTGCGGTTCCCAGGAGCGATGGTCGCCGCCGAACTCGTGGACGAACACCAGAGGCGTGCCGGCGCCGGCCTCCTCGTAGTGCAGCCGGACGCCGTCATCGGTCAGCGCGGTGGGCACGGGCCGGACCTCCTCGCTCGGGCGGGAACCGCTCCGGTGAACACGGCCCCGTTCGCGACCCGTTCGGCGGTCAGCCGTTCGGGCAGGCGCTCGCCGTCCAGGACGGCGGACTTGGCCCGGGTCACCGCCGCGGGATCGAGCTCGCCCACGTCGCGGGCCAGATCGGTCGCCGCATCGAGCGGGTCGTCGACGATGCGCTCGAACAGGCCGAGACGGTGGGCCTCCTCGGCGGCCACCGCCCGCCCGGACAGCACGAGCTCCATCGCCGCGCCGCGCCCGACGGCCGACGGCAGCGCCCACGACCCGACCGCGAGGCCGTGACCGGGACCGGCGAATCGCACGGTGGCCCGCGGGGAGCCCAGCCGGACATCGGCGGCGAGGATCAGCTGGGCGCCGCCGCCGACCGCGGGCCCATCCACCGCGGCGACGACCGGGACCGGCAGCGCGAGCAGCGCGGCGTAGAGCCCGTACAGCCGGTCCGAGACCCGGGCCCGCTCGCGGTCGTCGACCCGGAGGTCGGCGCCGGAGCAGAACATTCCGGGTGTGCTCGACCCGAGCACGACCGCCCGGGCGTCGGGGTCGGCGGCGACGGCGCCGATCGCCTGGTCCAGCTCGTCGAGGGTGGCCGCGTCCACCGCGTTGCGCCGGTCCGGCCGGGCGAGCAGGAGCACGTGGACCCCGGCGAGCGGGCGCTCGACGAGCAGGCTCATCGCCGCCTCCGGACCATGCGCCGCACCGGCGCCCGCAGCCGAGCACCGGCGGCGCCGAGGGCCGCGCCGACCAGCACGGCGGCCGCCACCCCGGCGAGCAGCGGGCGCACGTCCTGTCCCGGTCCCCGGGAGCCGGGGAGGCCGCCGTCGTCGGGTGCCGCGGCGCCACCAGCGCCGGCCATGGCCCGGTCCGTCACCGGCTCGGCGGTCAGCAATTCGTCGACGTTGCGCGCGAACTGCACGGTCAGTCCCTGCGAGACCTCACCGAGCACCCCGCGGCCGATCCGCGCGACACGGCCCCGCACCACCAGGTCCGCGTCCAGGTGCAGCCGGGAGCCCGTGCCCTGCGGGTCCGGATCGACCCGCACCTCGACCCGGGCCTCGGCGTCACCGCTGCCGTTCTCGTCGCGGCCTCGCGCGTCCACTACCACCCGGCGGGCGGACCCGTCGACCGACAGCTGGCGCACGGTTCCGCGGTAGACCGCCGTCACCGGCCCGACCTCGACGCGGACCGCACCCGAGTACACGTCACCCTCGCGGCCCTGCAGGGACGCGCCGGGGAGGCAGCGGACGACCCGCTGCGCGTCGGTGAGCACGCCGAACAGGGCCACCGGCGAGGCGTCCACCGGGACCTCGTTGGCGATCCTCATGCCTCTCCCGCCGAGCGGCCGCCGGCCTTGGGTGCCGTTTCGGCAGTGCCGTCACCCTCGCCCTCGCCGATCTCGTCCTCGTCGAGCTCCACGCCCCGGGTCTCCGGCCCGGCAACCCCCAGCCAGACCATCGACACGACCACCGCGATCCCGACGGCGACGAACGTCCAGGTCAGTCCGAGCACCGGCCAGAGCACGGCGCCGAACAGCACCGGCACCAGCGCGCAGGCCACGCGGCTCGCCGTGTTCGCCCAGCCGAACCCGCTGGCGCGCAACCTGGTCGGATAGCACTCGGGGATGTAGCAGTACACCGCGGGAATCGTCACCTCGATCACCAGGCCGAACGCGAGGATCCAGAACAGCCGGGCGCCCGAGATGCCGATCATGGCCGCGAACGCGACCATCGCCCCGGCGGCGACCACCGCGCTCACGATGATCGTCCACTTCCGGCCCACGGCGTCGACCAGCCAGGCGGAGATCACCACGCCGACGATCCCGATCGCGGTGAACCCCGTGGAGACCGCGAACGCCGCGACGTCGCCGAGCCCCTGGCGCCGCAGGATCGTCGGCAGCCATACCAAGGCGGCGTAGTACAGCACGAGGACCGTCACGGCGATCCCCCAGGACGCGGACGTGACCCGCCAGTCGTAGCGCCAGATCTCGCGGAACTTGCGAGCCAGCACGGCCGGGGTCTCGCGCCGGGTGCGCGGCGGGCGGGTCACGTCCCACGGCTCCACCTGGGCCCCGGTGCGGGCGACGAGGTCCGCGATCACCGTGCGGGCCTCGTCGTTGCGCCCCTGGCTGGCCAGGTACAGCGGCGACTCGGGCACCGAGCGGCGGACCCAGAACGTCAGCAGCGCCGGCAGCACCATCGCCAGCAACATCACCCGCCAGCTCTGCAGCGGCGCCACCGCGATCGCGGTCAGGCCGCAGGCGGTGGCGCCGATCGGCCACCACACGTCGAGGCCGGCGAGCACCCGGCCGCGGATCTTGCGTGGCGTGAACTCGGCGACGATCGCGTAGTCCACCGGGACGCATCCGCCCAGCCCGACACCGGCGAGGAAGCGGGTGGCCAGCAGGAACCAGAAGTTCGGCGAGGCCGCGCCGAGCAGCGAGAGCAGCGCGAAGATCAGCAGCGTGACGGTGAAGGCCCGTTTGCGGCCCAGCACGTCGGCGATGGTGCCCCAGCAGAAGGCCCCGATCGCCATACCGGCCAGGCTGGAGGCGGCGAACAACCCCTGCTCCAGGCCGCCCAGGCCGAAGTCGCGAGTCAGCAGCGGGAGCATCACGCCGGTCAGCGCGACGTCCCAGGCGTCGAACGCGAAGCCGAGCCCGCCGATCACGAAGATCTTGCCCTGGACGTTCCAGCGCCAGGGCAACTCCTGGACGACCTGATCCCCGCGGAGCATCGCGCCACCTCCGAACGTCGAGGCCGACACGGTGACATATGGTATACCGTTAGGCAAGCGACGGCGGGGAGGAGGTCGGATGGACAGCGGTTCCGCCCCGGACCCGGACCGGCCGACGCCGGAGGACCTGCGGGCATGGGCCCGGCACCTGGGGGGCGATCCGCCCGGCCTCGACGGAAACGGTCCGGATCGCCGCGAGGACGACGGGGCACCGGAGCCGGTGGTTCCGGCCGACGTGCGCGCCCTGCTCGACGGGCTGGTCGTGGGGGACCTGCCGACCGCGTTCGCGCGCACCGCCGCCCGGGTTCCGGACGAGCCCGCCCTCGCCGTGGACGGGCCGTGGCTGACCCACGGCGAGCTCGCCCACCGGGCGGCCCGGGCGCACGCCGTGCTCGCGGCGAGGGGCGTGGCGCCGGGCGAGCGGGTGCTGCTGTGCGGCTCGAGCTCGATCGAGCTGGTCACCGGCTATCTGGGCCTGCTGCGGGCCGGCGCGGTGGTGGTACTGGCCAACCCGGCCTACACCGGCGCCGAGCTGGAGCACCTGGTCGACGACAGCGGCGCCCGCCTCGCACTGACCGACCCGGAGCCGGGCGAGCGGCTCGCGGGGCTGGTCGACGTCATCCGCCTGGACGCGCTCCCGGCCGTCGCGGACGGCACTCCCGAACCGCCCGCGGCGGCCCCGGGCCCCGACGCGGTGGCCCTGCTCGCCTACACCTCGGGGACCACCGGCGCACCGAAGGGCGTGCCGCTGACGCACGCGAACCTGCTCTCCTCGATCCGCGCGGCGATGCTGGCCTGGCGGTGGAGCCCGTCCGACGTGCTGGTGCACGCCCTGCCGCTGAGCCACCAGCACGGGCTCGGCGGCGTGCACGCCACGCTGCTCGCCGGCTCCCGCGCCGTCGTGCTCTCCCGGTTCACGCCGGACGGGCTGGCCGCCGCCGCCGAGCGGCACCGCGCCAGCGTGCTGTTCGCCGTGCCCGCGATGTACGAGCGGCTCTGCGCGGACCGCGCGAACCTCGCCCGGCTGGGCCGGAGCCTGCGGCTGGCCGTGTGCGGGTCCGCCCCCCTCGGCGCGGACCTCGCCTCCCGGGTGAGCGAGGTGCTCGGGAACGCCCCGCTGGAGCGCTACGGCAGCACCGAGGCCGGGCTGGACGTGTCGCTCCCGCTGGAGGGGCCCGGCGGGCCGGGGACCGTCGGGCTGCCGCTGCCGGGGGTGCGGTTGCGTCTCTCCGACGCCGGCGAGGTGCTGCTGCGCGGGCCGCAGGTCTTCGGCGGCTACTGGAACGACCCGGAGGCCACGGCGGAGGCGTTCGTCGACGGCTGGTTCCGCACCGGCGACCTCGGACGCCGCGAGCCCGACACCGGCTACCTGCGGCTGACCGGCCGGCTCAAGGAGCTGATCATCTCCGGGGGGATGAACGTCTCCCCGCGCGAGGTCGAGCTGGCGCTGGAGGACCACGTCGAGGTGGCCGAGGTCGCGGTGGCGGGCGTCGAGTCGACCCGCTGGGGCGAGGAGGTCACCGCCTGGGTCGTGCCCGCGCCCGGGGCCCGCCCGGACGAGGAGGAGCTGCTGGCGCATGCCGCCCACCGGCTCGCCCCCTACAAGCGGCCCAAGCGCGCGTACGTGGTCGACGAGCTACCCCGCAACGGGATGGGCAAGGTGCAGCGCGGCCGGCTGCGCCCACCGGATCCGGCGGCCGACGACCCGGTCCGGCCGGCGGCCGGCGTGGACACCGCCGAGCTGGACCGGGCGCGGGAGCGGTTGCGGCGCGCCGATCCCGGACCGGGCCCCGGGGCCGGATCCCGGTGAGCACGATCGCGGCCATGGGCCGGGCGCTGCGCCGCGGGGAGACCACCAGCGCCGCTCTGCTCGCGCGTGCCGCGGCCGTGGCCGAGAGCACCGGCACGACGATCGACGCCCTCGCCGGCTGGTGCCCGTCGGCGGCGGACGAGGCCCGGGAGCGGGACCGCGAGCTCGTTGCAGGTCACGACCGCGGCCCGCTGCACGGCATCCCGGTCGTGGTCAAGGACGTGATCGACGTTGCCGGCGTCGCGATCGGGCTCGGGACACCCGGCCTCGGCCACCACCGGCCGGACCGGGACGCGACCGTGGTGGCCCGGTGGCGCTCCGCCGGGGCGGTGGTGCTGGGCACAGCCCGCACGCACGAACTGGCCTGGGGGATGGTCACCCCGGCCTGCCGCAACCCGCGCGCGCCGGACCGGATCACCGGCGGCTCGTCCGGCGGGTCGGCGGCTGCGGTCGCCGCGGGCATCGTGCCGGTGGCGCTGGGCACGGACACCGGCGGCTCCGTGCGCAACCCCGCGGCGCTGTGCGGGGTGGTCGGGGTGAAGGCCGCGCACGGCGCGCTGCCGATGGACGGGGTGGCCCCGCTCGCCCCCGACCAGGACTGCCTCGGGGTCCTGGCCGCCTCGGTCACCGACGCCGGCCTCGCGCTCGCGGCGCTCGGCGTCCCGACCGCGGACGGCGGACCGGAGCATGGGGGAACCGGGACACGAAGACCCGGTCCGGCGGGTGGGCGTGATCCGGGACCGGTGGGCCGAGCGGGTCGCCGGGCCGGTCGCCGCCGGCCTCGCGGCGGCGCTGGACCGGCTGCGAGCGGCCGGCATCGAGGTCGTCGACGCCCACGTGCCGGACGCCGCGGTCGCGCCCGCGTTGTCCTACGTGACGATGCTGGGACAGAGCGCGCGGATCTGGTGGCCCCGGGTCGGGCCGGACAACCTGGGCGAGGACGTCCGGCGCTCCCTCGCGTTGGGCACCCATGTCACCGACGACGACCGCGCGCTGCTGGCTCGGGTCCGGGCGTCGCTGCGCGGCGCGACCGCACGGGCGCTGAACGGGCTGGACGCGGTCGTGCTGCCGGCGTGTCCGGTGCCGGCCGCCCGGGCCGGGCAGGAGACCGTGCACTACGCCGGGCGCACGGTGCCGGTGGCGACCGCGCACGCCGCACTCACCGCGTGGGCGTCCTGCACCGGGTTGCCTGCGGCCTGCGTCCCGGCCCCGGGCCGTCCCGGCGAGCTGCCGGTCGGTGTGCAGGTGGTGGCCGAGCGCACGGACCGGGTGATCGCTGCGGCCTCGCTCGTCGACGGCGATGGTATGTCGTACATGATGTAACTTCATGCGCACGGCACACGACGGGGAGTCGGCGTGAACCTCTACACGAGCAAGACGGACATGGTCGCCGCCATGCTGCGCGAGATGATCGTGGCCGGGCAGCTGGCACCGGGCGCCCCGCTGCGCCAGCGCGACCTCGCCGCCCAGTTCGACGTCAGCGCGACCCCGATCCGGGAAGCGCTGCGCCGGCTCGAAGCCGAGGGCCTGGTCGTGGGCGACCCGCATCGCGGTGCCACCGTCGCCCGGCCGGACGTCGGCGCGATGGCCGACAACTACCGCATCCGCTCGGCGCTGGAGCCGCTGGCCACCGAAATGGCCACCGAGCGGATCGACGCCGACGCCCTCGCCGACCTCAACGAGATCAACGACGTGATCCGCGGGATCCCCGAGGGCGACCCGGCCTACCGCGAGCACAACGCCCGCTTCCACTTCGCCATCTATCAGGCCAGCGGCTCCCCGGTGCTGGTGTCCCTGATCCGCATGCTCTGGCAGTCGTTGCCCCATCAGCCGGCGCCCGCGCGCAGCCACGCCGACTCCGCGGACCAGCACGCGGCGATCGTGGAGGCGATCCGGCGCCGCGATGCAGCCCGGGCCGCCTCCTTGACCCGGGACCACATCCAGGCCGCGCTCGTGACGACGCCGACCGACGAGGAGGCGTCGGCGCTGGCCCGGTGAGTCCGGGCGACGCATCCCCGGAGGAGGTCTGCGCCGACCGTGGTCAGCGGGCCAGCCCGGCGACCCGGTCCGGGTTCAGCGGCAGCCGTGCCACGGAGCCGCTGAGTTCCAGCGCGTCGCGGACCGCGTTGGCCACCGCCCCCGCGACGGCGGTGATCCCGCCCTCGCCGGCTCCCTTGGTGCCCAGCGGGTTGTCCGGGGACGGCGCGTCCTCGGTGATCACGGTCTGCACCCGGGCCGGTACCTCGGCCGCGGTGGGAATCAGGTAGTCCATGAACGTGGTCGACTGGGGCTGGCCGAGCTCGTCGTAGGTGAACTCCTCGCCGAGGGCCCCGCCCAGACCCTGGGCCACCCCTCCGATCAGCTGGCCCTCCACGAGCGTCGGGTTGATCGCCCGGCCCACCTCGTAGGCCACCAGGTAGCGCAGCACCTCGACCCGCCCGGTACCCGGGTCGACCTCGACCAGCGCCACGTGCACGCCGTAGGGGTAGGTCATGTGCCCGACCTCGAACCGCCGGCGCATCGCCAGCCCCGGCTCCTCGCCGGGGCGCAGGTGCGGGCTGCCCGGCCGGCAGGCCGCCGCGACGTCGCCGATGGTGATCGTGGGGCCCGGCGTCCCGGCCACGCCGAACGCCCCGGCGCGCAGCTCGACGTCGTCCGGGTCCGCCTCGAGCACCCGCGAGGCCACCTCGCGCGCACGCTCGGCCACGGCGCGGCTCGCCTCGTGCACGGCTCCGCCGGCCACCACCGTCGAGCGGCTGGCCCAGGACCCCGTCCCGAAGGGCTGTAGCGCGGTGTCGCCGTTGACCACGCGCACCCGCTCGTCCGGCACCGTCAGCACGGACGCCGTGATCTGGGCCAGCGCGGTCTCGATGCCCTGGCCCAGCGAGGTTCCCCCGGAATGCACCGCCACCGTGCCGTCCTGGTGCACGATGACGTCCGCGGTCTCATGCGGGCCGAGCCCGCTCTTCTCCAGGAACATGGCCAGCCCGAAGCCGACCCGGCGTCCGTCCCGGCGCCGCGCCGCGGCCTCCTCCCGCCAGCCCACCGTGCGTGCGAGCGCGGTCTCCAGCAGGCCCGGGTAGTCACCGGCGTCGAGCACCATGTCGGTGTTCAGCGCGCTGATCGGGCGGCGGTGCGGCAGCTCGTCGGGACGGAGCAGGTTGCGCCGCCGCAGCTCCACCCGGTCGATCCCGAGCCGGTCCGCGGCCACGTCCATCAGGTGCTCACGGGCGAACGTACCCTCGTAGCGTCCGGGCGCGCGGTAGGTGCCGCACGGGGTCTTGTGCGTGAGCACCACGTCGGCGCGCGCGCCGAACGCCGGCACCCGGTACGGACCGGGCAGCATCGACACCGACAGCTCCGGGACCATCACGCCGTGGGTGCGCAGGTAGGCCCCGTTGTCGTGGACGATCCGGTCGCGCAGCCCGAGCAACCGCCCGTCCGCGGTGAACGCGGCACCGATGTGGTGCGTCTGGTCCCGGGAGTGGTTCAGCGCCACCAGGGCCTCGGCCCGGTCCTCGGTCCACTTCACCGGCCGGTGAAGGCGCACGGCCAGCCACGGCACGAGCAGGTCCTCGGGGTAGAACTCGCCGCGCGCGCCGAAGCCGCCGCCCACGTCGATCGCGTGCGCGTGGATGCGGTGCGCCGGCATCCCGAGCATCCCGGCCAGCACGTCCCGGTTGAACACCGGCACCTTGGTCGAGCCCCAGATCTCCAGCGTCTCGGATGCCGGGTCCAGTGCGGCGAGCAGCGTGCGGGGCTCCAGCGGGACGGCGGCGTGGCGCTGAACACCGAGCGTGAGCTCGACGACCTGCGCGGCCGCGGCGAACGCGGCGTCGACATCGCCGTGCTCGTCGCCCGGGTACTCGGCGTGCACCGACATCACGGGTTCGACCGCGGAGGCGTCCAGCACCACCGGCAGCTCGTCCAGCTCGACCAGGACCGCCTCCGCGGCGTCCTCGGCGACGTAGGGGTCCTCGGCGACGACCGCGGCCACCGGCTGCCCGACGTAGCGGATCTCGTCGACCGGAAGCACCGGCTGCAGGCACCCGTCGGGCTCGTCGCCGCGCGGCATCCGCATCGGGATCAGCGGGGGTTCACCGCCGTGCTCCAGTGCCAGGTCCTGCCCGGTCACCACGGCCAGAACCCCGGGGAGGCAGCGGGCCTCCTCGACGTCGACCCGCAGGATCCGGGCGTGCGCCGCGGTGGCCCGCACGATCCGGACGTGGGCCTGGCGAACGCGGTCGACGTCGTCGGCGAACCGGCCGAGCCCGCGCAGCAGCCGGTCGTCCTCGTGCCGGCGGGCGCGGGCGCCGACGCTCATCCGCGCTCCCGGCCGTGCCGCCCGTCCGCGGTCTCCTTGATCGCCTCGACGATCCCCTGGTATCCGGTGCACCGGCACAGGTTCGCCGCGACGACGTCGCGGACCTCCTCCTCGTCCGGATCCGGGTACTCGGCCAGGAACGCCTCGGCCAACATCAGGAACCCCGGCGTGCAGAATCCGCACTGCAGCCCGTGGCAGCGGGAGAACGCCTGCTGCAGGTCGGAGAGCTCGCCGCCGGGCCCGGCGAGGCCCTCCACGGTGCGGACGGACCGGCCGTCGGCCTGCACCCCGAACACCAGGCAGGCCCGGACCGGCGAGTCGTCGACCAGCACCGTGCAGGCCCCGCAGATCCCGTGCTCGCAACCGAGGTGGGTGCCGGTATAGCCGAGGTCGTGGCGCAGCACGTCGGCGAGCGTGCGCCGGGACTCCACCAGCACCTCGTGCTCGGTGCCGTTGACGGCCAGCGAGATCAAGTGCACGTCCTTCATCGGGTGCTCTCCTGTTGCCGGTGCAGGGCGGCGAGTACGTCCTGGGGGCGGACCGGGACGGCGTCGAGCTCGACGCCGGTGTCGCGCAGCGCGTCGTTGACCGCGCCCAGCACGGCCGCGGGGGCGCCGATGGTTCCACCCTCGCCCATGCCCTTGGCGCCGGTGCGGCTGAACGCGCACGGCGTCTCGAGGTGCTCCACGTCGATCACCGGAACCTCGTTCGCGGTGGGGACCAGGTAGTCCATCAGGGTGGCGCTGGTCGGCATGCCGGCGTCGTCGTAGTGCAGCGCCTCGTAGAGGGCCGCGGCGATGCCCTGCGCCGCCCCGCCGCGGACCTGACCGTCCACCACCTGCGGGTTGATCACCACCCCGCAGTCCTCGACGACGAGGTAGCGCAGCAGGCGCACCGCCCCGGTGCCGGTGTCGAGCTCGCAGACCACGCCGTGGGTGGCGTTGGAGAACGTGCCGGAGCCGGCCACGTCGAAGCTGCCCTGCGCCGACAGGCCCGGTTCGGTGCCGGCGGGCAGGCGGTGCGCCTGCAGCAGTGCCACCCGGGCCACCTCGGCGATCGGCATCCCGGCCCCGGTACCCCGCACGACCGCCCGGTCGTCGGCGAGTTCGACGTCGTCCGGGGCCGCCTCGAGCAGGTGCGCGGCGATCCGGCGCAGCTTCTCGGCCAGCCTCCCCGTGGCCACCTGCACGGCGGCCCCGCCGACGACCGCCGAGCGGCTGGCGAACGTCCCCCACCCGTACGGCACGAGGTCGGTGTCCCCCTGGCGGACCCGGATCCGGTCCGGGTGCAGTCCGAGCTGGTCCGCGGCGATCTGGGCCAGCGTCGTCTCGTGTCCCTGCCCGTGCCCGCAGGTGCCGCTGGTGACCAGGACGGTCCCGGAGGCGTCCATCCGGACGTCGGAGATGTCGTAGCCGGGCACCATGTCCATCCGGCGGGCCGCGAACGCCTCGGTGCCGTAGCCGGTGCGCTCGTTGAAGCAGGCGAGGCCGACGCCGACGCACCGGCCCTCGGCGGGCGCCCGGTCCCGGCGCGCGTACCAGCCCTCGGCGCGCAGCACGGCCGCGCACCGGTCCAGCGACGCCCGGTAGGAGCCGGCGTCGTAGGTGATCGCGTTGACCCCGGTCCAGGGGAACTCGGTGATCAGGTTGCGCCGGCGCACCTCGAGCGCGTCGATCCCCGTCGTGCGGGCGATGCGTTCCATCAGCCGTTCCATGACCAGGACGATCTGCGGGCGGCTGACCCCGCGGTAGGGCGCGGTCGGCGGCTTGTGCGTCGCCACGGCGCGGCTCCGCACCCGGTAGCGCGGCACGCGGTACACCCCGGGCAGCTCGTGCGCGGCCATCAACGGCTCGACCCCGTGGGTGAACGGGAACGCCGAGTAGGCCCCGGTGTCGCAGCGGATGTCGGCGTCCAGGCCGAGCAGCGTGCCGTCGGCAGCCACCGCCGCGCGGACGTCGTAGGCCTGCTCGTGGCCGTGGAAACTCGCCGTGAGGTTCTCCTGGCGGTCCTCGGCCCAGGCCACCGGGCGTCCGCTGCGCAGCGCGGCGGCGGCCACCGCGACCTCCTCCCGCCCGACCACGCACTTGAGGCCGAACCCGCCCCCGACGTCCGGCACGACGACCCGGACCTGGCGTTCCGGCAGCTGCAGGGCCCGCGCGACCGCGGTGCGCACCTGGTGCGGCACCTGGGTGGAGACGTGCACGACGAGCTGGTCGTCGGTGGCATCCCACTCGGCGAGGCAGGCCCGTCCCTCCAGCGGCACCGCGCTGACCCGTGCGCTGCGGGTACTCACCGACACCACGTGCGCAGCGCCGGCGAAGGCGTCATCGGTGGAGCCGGTGCCGAACGCGGGATCGTCGAACGGCCGCACGTCGAGCACGGTGTTCCCGGGGGTCCCTGCGTGCACCAGCGGGGCCTCCGCGGCCAGTGCGGCGTCCATGTCGGCCACCGGCTCGTCGGGGTCGTAGTCCACGACCACGGCCTCCGCCGCGTCTTCGGCGGCGTAGGCGT
Organism: uncultured Actinomycetota bacterium; assembly: GCA_963822335.1. GTDB lineage: Bacteria > Actinomycetota > Actinomycetes > Mycobacteriales > Pseudonocardiaceae > Pseudonocardia. The sequence goes on from CAWGHE010000001.1 coordinate 327,983, forward strand.
CCGCGGCGAGCACCACGGCGACCGGCTCCCCCACGTAACGCACCCGGTCGCGCGCCAGCACCGGCATCGCGGTCGGGACGAACTCGGGTCGGTCGAGGACGGCGACGAGGTCGCCTGCGTCCAGTTCGGCCGCGTCGAACGCCTGAACGCCGTCCGGGACCTCGGAGGAGTCGAGGCGGCTGATCCGGGCGGCGGCCATCGGGCTGCGCACGAACGCGGCGTGCCGCAGACCGGGTCGAGAGAGGTCTGCGACGAACCGGCCGCGCCCGGTGAGCAGACGGGGGTCCTCCCGACGCGGTACCCGTGCACCCACCCAGGTACCGCTCGCGGTGGCCCGCGGCTCGCCGTCGGCGACCTGCTCCGTCGCAGGCCCCTGGGCGGTGTCGGGGGCACTCACCGATCTGCCCCGGACGCCTCGCGGAGTGCGCGCACCAGCAGCGTGCGGGTGAGGTGCCGGCGGTGATCGGCACTGGCGTGCGAGTCCGAGCCGGGCTCGATCGCGCCGGCCGCCGCGTCCGCCACCTCGAGCCAGAGGTCCTCCCCGGCGTCCGCGTCGGCCATCAGGGCCTCTGCCTCCGGAACCCGGACCACCGTCGCGTCGACGCCACCGAGCGCGACCCGCCCGCCGCGACACCGCCCGTCGGCCAGATCGAGGTCGACCGCGGCGGCGACGATCGCGAAGTCGCCTTTGCGCTGGGCGAACTCGGTCAGCGCCGCGTGCGTGGCAGGGCGGGGGAAGATCACCTCGACCACGGCCTCGTCCGGCTCGAGCGCGGTGCTGAAATAGCCCAGCAGGAACTCGCCGGCGGCGATCTCGCGGGTGCCCCGATCTCGGGAGGTGACCACCACCCGGGCGTCGAGCAACAACGCGAGCAGGCACCACTCGGCGGTGGCGTCGCAGTGGGCGATGCTGCCGCCGAACGTGCCGCGGGTGCGGATCGGGTAGTGCCCCATGTACCTAGCCGCGCGGGGAAGGACGCCGAACTCGTCGCCGAGCACGGCGTGCCCGGTCTCGACCGTGTGGTGCGTGGTGAGCGCGCCGATGCGCAGGGCGCCGTCGTCGTCGCGGCGCAGGTAGCTCAGGTCCTCGATACGCGTCAGGTCGATGAGCGCTGTGGGCCGGGCGAGCCGGAAGTTCATCATCGCCACCAGGCTCAGTCCCCCGGCCAGGAGCTTGGCGTCGTCCCCGAGCTCGGCCAGGAGTTCGACGGCCCCGCGCAGGTCGAACGCGCGGTGGTACTCGAAGACGGCAGGTTTCATCGAACTCCGATCCCCGGCGGCAGAGGTGGTATATCATACGCCACGAGCGCCAGAGGAGTCGGCGGCCAGCAAACTTCCCTGCCGAGGGCACCAGCCATATCCGCGAGAGTCGCCGGGTGCGAAGGTCCACGATGACGGGAGCCGCCTCGGGCGCGCTCCAGAGTGAGGCGCTCGCCGGGGCCCGCGATCTTGTGGTCGACAAGGTGATCTTCGTTTGGCGGGTGCGAACGGTCGGGCATTGCGAGCCTGGAGCCGGGCCCGATCGCGCGGGCCCGGCTCCGGATCGGTAGGAGGGTGTTCAGCGGGAGGCGGCGGCCAGCGCGTCCTGCTCGGCGAAGGACTCCGCGTTCGTGTGCGGCAGGGCCAGGGTGCAGACCAGGCCGACCGCCGCCACCACGGTCAGGATGATCCCGAGCGCCAGGCTGCCGTAGGCGGGCACCAGCGCCGCCGCGACCAGGGGCACCACACCGCCGCCGAGCACGCCGGCCAGGTTGTAGGAGATCCCGGCGCCGGTGTAGCGGTAGCGGGTCGGGAACAGCTCCGGCAGCAGGGAGCCCAGCACGCCGTAGGTGAGGCCGGCCACGCCCATAATCAGGCACAGGCCCACGCCGAACGCCCAGGCGGCACCGATGTCGATGATCGGGAAGGCGATGATGCCCGCCACCACGGCGGCGGCGCACCCGATCGTCAGGATCCGGCGCCGTCCGATCCGGTCGGCGAGGTTCGCCGAGATGATGGTGGTGACCAACATCGCCGCGCCGCCGGCTATGCCGAGGCCCAGCACGGTCGGGCGGGTCAGCTTGAGCTCGGCGGTGCCGTAGGTGGTCAGGTAGGTGACACCGATGTAGAAGAAGGTGAACGTCGTCGTGGTCGCCAGGGCACCGAGCAGCACCGACCGCGGCCGCGAGGTGAGCGCCTCGGCGATCGGCAGCCGGGTCTTGGTGTGCTCGATCGAGGTGAACGCGGCGGTCTCGGTGAGCTTGAGCCGGACGTAGAGGCCGACGCCGACCAGCACGACGCTGGCGATGAACGGGACCCGCCAGCCCCAGGCCAGGAACGACTCGGAGCTCATGGTCAGCGTCGTGATCAGGAACGTCGCGCTGGCCAGCGCGAACGCGATCGACGGGCCGAGCTGCGGCCAGAGCGCGAACTTCCCGCGCGACCGGGTGGGCGCGTTCTCCGCGGTGAGCAGCACCGCGCCCGCCCATTCGCCGCCGACCGCGAGGCCCTGCAGGATGCGCAGCAGCACGAGGATGATCGGGGCCGCCACGCCGATCGTGACCGCGGAGGGCAGCAGGCCGACGACCAGCGTCGAGATGCCCATCATCAGCAGCGTCACGACCAGCGTGCCCTTGCGGCCGAGCCGGTCCCCGTAGTGCCCGAACAGGATCGAGCCGAACGGGCGGGCGACGAACGCGACACCGAACGTGGCCAGCGCCAGCGCGGTTCCGGCGGCCGGGCCCATGGCCGGGAAGAACACCTTGCTGAACACCAGCGCCGCGGCGGTGCCGTAGATGAAGAAGTCGTAGAACTCGATCGTGGTACCGACCATGCTGGCGAGCGCGACGCGCCGCATGGCTCCAGGCGCCAGTTGGTCACTCTGCGTCACAAAATACTCCTCTGTCCGACGCGTTGCGGTCATCGTGAAGGGCAACGCGGGGGAGTATGGCTGTGCGAGTTGCCTCACGCATTACGGAGCGTGATCATCGCCGGTGTCGGTCGTCGCCTGGTCGACCTGCCCGGTCCGGCGGAGATCGGTCGGTCCTGGGCACGTGAGCCTCGCCAGACGCTGCCGGCTCACTCCGGAAGACGTGGGGTTCGCTCTGAACTCCTTCAGCGAGCACGAACTCCCGGAACTCGCAGGACTTACGTCGGGATCGCGCCGGCGACGGGACCTTGCAAAGAGCACGGTCGACGACCGTCTCGTGTTTCCCTTCGACCCGCCGTCACACCGACCGCGGGTCGTCGTCGGGCTGGTGCTCCTTGCCGACGCCCTGTGTCACGACCTCGGCCATCTGCGGCTTGTGGCTGCCGACGTGCGCCTCGGCCCGTGCCCGTTCCACCAGGTGCGGGTAGTGCAGCTCGAACGCCGGACGCTCGGAACGGATCCGCGGCAGCTCGGTGAAGTTGTGCCGCGGCGGCGGGCACGACGTCGCCCACTCCAACGAGTTCCCGTAGCCCCACGGGTCGTCGGTGGTGACCACCCGGCCGAAGCGGTAGCTCTTGAACACGTTGTAGACGAACGGCAGCGTCGAGGCACCGAGCACGAACGCACCGATCGAGGAGATCGTGTTCAACGTCGTGAAGCCATCGGAGGCCAGGTAGTCCGGGTAGCGCCGGGGCATGCCCTCGTTGCCGACCCAGTGCTGCACCAGGAACGTCAGGTGGAAGCCGAGGAACGTGGTCCAGAAGTGGAACTTGCCGAGGGTCTCGTCCATCATCCGGCCGGTCATCTTCGGGAACCAGAAGTAGATGCCGGCGTAGGTGGCGAACACGATCGTGCCGAACAGCACGTAGTGGAAGTGCGCGACCACGAAGTACGTGTCCGAGACGTGGAAGTCCACCGGCGGCATCGCGAGCAGAATGCCGGTCAGACCGCCGAACAGGAACGTCACCAGGAAGCCGACCGCGAACAGCATCGGCGTCTCGAACGTGAGCTTGCCGCGCCACATCGTACCGATCCAGTTCACGAACTTGATCCCGGTCGGGATCGCGATCAGGAACGTCGTGAACGCGAAGAACGCGAGCAGAACGGCGCCCGTGGCGAACATGTGGTGCGCCCACACCACGACCGACAGCGCCGCGATCGCGATGTTGGCGAAGATCAACCCCTTGTAGCCGAAGACCGGCTTGCGGCTGAACACCGGGAAGACCTCGGACATGATGCCGAAGAACGGCAGCGCGACGATGTAGACCTCGGGGTGGCCGAAGAACCAGAACAGGTGCTGCCAGAGGATGACCCCGCCGTTGGCCGGGTCGAACACGTGCGCGTCGAGGTGCCGATCGGCCAGCAGTCCGAACAGCGCCGAGGTCAGGATCGGGAACGCGACCAGGATCAGCAGCCCGGTGACCAGGATCCCCCAGCAGAAGATCGGCATCCGGAACATCGTCATACCCGGCGCGCGCATGCACACCATCGTCGTCACGAAGTTGACCGCGCCGAGGATCGTGCCCAGACCGGACACGATCAACCCGACCGCCCACAGGTCCGCGCCCGGGCCCGGCGAGTGGATCACGCTGGACAGCGGCGTGTAGGCGAACCACCCCGCGTCGGCGGCTCCACCCGGGGTCAGGAACCCGGAGAGCACGGTCAGCCCGCCGAACAGGAACAGCCAGTAGCTGAACGCGTTCAGCCGCGGGAACGCGACGTCCGGGGCGCCGATCTGCAGCGGCACGATGTAGTTCGCGAAGCCGAACAGGATCGGCGTCGCGTAGAGCAGCAGCATGATCGTGCCGTGCATGGTGAACAGCTGGTTGAACTGCTCGGTCGAGAGGAACTGCAGCTCCGGGCGGGCCAGCTCGGCGCGCATCAGCAGCGCCATCGCCCCGCCGGCCAGGAAGAAGCCGAACGACGTGACCAGGTACAGGATCGCGATGTCCTTGGGGTCCGTCGTGTGGAGCATCTTGAGGAAGGTGGACCCCTTGCCCGTCCGCCGCGCCGGATACGGACGCGACGTGATCGGTTCCGGAGCCGACCGTGGCTCAGTGGCGGTCATCGTGTACCTCCCGACGGCCCACACGCCGACACCCGCGCGATGTGGGCTCCGCAGCACTCACCCGGGTCAGCGGGCAGACAGACCAGGCGGGAGCCGGTGCGGCCCCAGCCCAGGACCAGCAGCCCGAGTCGCTGTACATCGGCGACCCCGACCGGTTCCGTCGGTGTGATCAACATGCGACGACTCCCGCGGGCTCGGTGGTGTGCTCATCCAGCCATGCCGCCGGGCCGCGACTGACCGGCCTGTGCCCCGTGCCTGGCCGGGACGAACCCACCCGATTCCCAGCGCAGGCCCTGATGGTGTCGATGCTCAGGGTGACTCCGCAACCCCCCATCCCCTTCTGATCAAACCTGATCAGGGCTTTGTCGGCCGCCGCCGGACGACAAGGCTCTCGAGCGCCGCGTCGGGTGTCCCGCTTCCTGCGGTACTCGGCCAGCTCGTCCCGTTGCGCACCCGCAAGACGCTGCTGCGCGATGCGGTCCGCTTCGACGACCCGATCCGCTTCTCCAGCCACCGCAGCACCAACGGCGAGGCCTACCTGGCCGAGGCCTGCGCCCGCGGCTGGGAAGGGCTGATCGCGAAACGCGCCGACGCGCTCTACCGGCCGGGCCGGCGCTCCGACGACTGGCTGACGGTCAAGCGTGTGCGCGAGCAGGAGCCCGCCATCGGCGGCTGGACCGACCCGACCGGCTCGCGGCCTGCCGGGGTCATTCTCAGACCGCACCGTCGGCAGCGCCGGGACCTGATGCACGTAGCGGGCTGCGGAGGTCGAGACGCATCACCGCCCGCTGCGGGGCCGGCTGATCGACGCGGTCGAACCCCGCGGCCCGGAAGACCTCCTCGCGGCCGAGGAACGCATCTGCGGAGCGGGGAGCCGACGCCGCCAGCGGCCAGCCTTCGATCGCGAGCGCGCCCCCATGGCGGGCCAGATCGACCGCCGCGCGCACCAGCGTGTGGGTGATCCCACGATTGCGGTGCGCAGCCGCGACGAACAGGCATGCGACTAGCCACACGCTGTGATCCTCCTCGCGGAAGCGGCCCCGCAGGAGTCGGCTGCGTCCGTCGATCGCGGCGGTGTACCGGGACCGCGGACCGCAGGCGCACCACCCAACCGGCGAGCCGTCTACCGACGCGAGCACACCCATCGGCGTCGTGCTCGCCGCGGCCATGCGCTCGAAGCGCTGACGGTTGCCCCCAGCAAACCAGCCAGCGGCAAACTGCCTGCCGCTTATGCAGAAGGCCGTGCACCAACAGTGCCTGGCGTTGCGCTGAGCGTCGAAGAGAACCGCGAGGTCTCCCAAGTCTTCTGGGCTCGGACTCAAAGGACGGGTGTCAACCTTCATCCTCACCCCGCGGACGCTACGCGCCGTCGGGATCGGGCAGTCACGCGATGCATTCCACAGATCTTGCCTCCGGGGGCCGGGGTCCGCCCGAACCCGGCGCAACGGCCCGCAGCTCGTCGCCGAGACCGTGCGGCCGCCTCAGCGCCGGGCTGTTCAGGTCTAGGTCGTGGTCACCGGCTGACCTCCGCGGTCAACGCGCACCCCGGTGGCGCGCCTCCAGCACGTGCACGCCGCTCGCGGGGTCGGCCGAGATCACCGCGGTCAGGTGCAGCCCCGCGGCGTCGAGCAAGCCCTCGAAGTCGGCGACGGTGCGCTCGCGGCCGCCCAGCAGGGTCAGCATGTGCAGGTCCATCCGGATGGCGGCCGGGTCGGCGGCCGCCCGCTCCGGCAGCACCGCCTCGACGAGCAGGAGCACCCCGTCCGGCGACATGGCCCGCCGGCACGTCGTGAGGATCGCCACGGCGTCCCGGTCGGACCAGTCGTGGATCACCCGGGACAGCAGGTAGGCCTGCGCGCCCGCGGGGACCTCGATGAAGAAGTCGCCGCCCACCGCCGGCAGCGCACTGCCGGCGACGACCTCCGGGCGGTCGAACAACACCGCGTCCAGCCCGGGCGCCGCCTCCCGGATGGCCGCGAGCAACACCCCGGTCCCGCCGCCGACATCGACCAGGTCGGCGAACCGGCCGAAGTCGTAGGCCGAGACCACCGCCGCAGCCTCCCGGGCCGCCCGGTCGGCCATCGAGGCCTGGAAGGACGCCGACTCCGCCGGATGGGCGTCCAGATGACCGAAGAACGTGGTGCCGTGCACGATCTCGAACGGCGTGCCGCCATGCCGGGTGGCCTCCAGCAGGCCCGCGGCGGCCGCGTAGTAGAGCCGGCCACGGGCCAGCACGGCCCCACGCAGCGAGCCAGGGACGCCCTCGCGCAACCGGTCACCGATCGCTGTCAGGGCGAAGCGGCCGTCGCCGAGCTCGTCGAGCACCCCCTCGGCGGCCAGCCCGCGCAGCACCCGGCCCAGCACGTCCGGATCGGCGCCGGCCGCGTCGGCGAGGTCGTCGACGGCCCGCGGCGCCGCGCCGAGCAGGTCGGGGATCCGCAGCTCGGCCACCACGCACAGCATCTGGCTGACCAGGTAGCCATCCGTCAACCGGGCCAGGCGCCCGACCGCATCCTCGGGCGCATGATCGGGCGCCGCCATCGGTGTGTCCCTTCGTGCCGGCCCGGAGCCCACAGCCCGGTCACGCCCGGCCACCTGCTGCTCAGCCATCCACGGGCCTCCTCCGGCGTGGCCGCGCGCGATCCGAGCCCACGCCCCGAACAGGGTGGCGTCCGGGGAGTCCAGCCCCAGCGCGGCAGACGGGACGTTCGCCGCGCCCCATCGCGACCGGCGCGTCGGTGACGGGGTCGAGAGTGGTCGCGAGCTCCGGCGGGATCGTGGTCTGCTGTTCGTCGCCCATGGTGTGCTCCCGGCGTCGATATGGATCAGGTCGGCGGCCATCGCTCAGGTGCGGTGACCATGGCGTCGGTGCCCGGAGACGAGGTGAGCCAGTTGCCGTGGCCGATCGTCCCGGCCGGCGCCGGGTGCAGCGCAGGTGCTGCCCGGGGCGGGCGCGGGCACCGATCGAACGCGGCCTCGCTGGCCGTCCTCAGGTCCTGGCCCGCCGCGCGATGCAGCCCAGCAGAGCCAGCGCGCCGGCGGTCAGGGCCAGCGAGCGCAGCAGGTTGGCGTTGAGCAGGCTGTCGATGACCGCGGCGGACTGCCCGATCTCGTCGAGCAGGTCGTGGCGCGGGATCGCCCACAGCACGGTCGACAGGAGCGCGGTGAGCCCGCAGAGGGCGACGAGCCCGGCGACCGGCCGCGGGACGTCGGCGGGTCGCGTCCACCAGAACGCGATGCAGGCGAGGAAGCTGAGGAAGCCCGGCGCGATGGTCACGACCGGGATGGAGTCGTTGTACTGCAGGTGATAGGCGGCGAAGTCCGCGGCGCCCACGGCGCGGTAGAGCGGGTAGGACACGAGCTGGGCCTGCCAGCCGATCGCGGCGGAGTAGACGGTGAGGGCGGTGACGGCCACCAGGTTCGCCCAGCGCCATGTGGTGGGGCGGGTGGTCAGGACGACGGACTGGGTCATGGGGATGGCTCCTCGTGTGGATGTAGTCATGCTAAACTCATTTGAGTATGAGTCAAGCGAAGAAGTCGAGATACCACAGCCCCGTGCGGGAGCAGCAGGCCGCGCAGACCCGCGATCGCGTGGCGACGGCCGCCGCAGAGCTGTTCGTCCGTCACGGGTACGGGCCCACCAGCGTCAGCGCGGTCGCCCGGCATGCCGACGTCTCGGCGCAGACCGTCTACAACACGTTCGGCACCAAGGCCGCGCTGCTCAAAGCGGCCTACGACGTCACGCTCGTCGGGGACACGGAGCCCGTACCACTCGCCGAGCGCGCGGACGTTCGCGCCCTGTACGCCGAGACCGACCCGACGACATTCCTGCTCGGCTACGCCGCACTCGGCCGGCGCGTCCTCGACCGAGTCGGGCCGCTGATGCTCCAGATTGCGGCCGGGGCCGCGGCGGGGGACCCGGACCTCATCGAGCGCCGGGCCGTCACCGACCGCGAACGGCTCGTCGGCACAACGATGGTCGCGCGGCGGGTGGCCGAGCTCGGCGGGCTGTCGGCGCAGCGGTCCATTGAGGGCGCGCGAGACCGGATCTGGACGCTCAACAGCGCCGAGGTGTGGCACCTGCTCACCGGCACACTCGGCTGGGGCGGTGACGACTACCAGGCCTGGATCGGCGAGGCGATGTGCGCAGCGGTGCTCTCGCGTTGAGCCCAGGTCGTGGGTGCCGATGATTGCTGCGTCCACGCCGTCGGTGGCGACGATCTCCTCGATGCGGTTGATCGCGTCGGGGTGCTCGAGGAGCACGACCACCACGACCGCGTCATTGGCCGTGCGCAGGTAGTCCCGGTATCGAGAGCTCGTGTCGGGCGGGGGCGTGCTCGAGGGCCTCGCCAACTCGGGCACGGATTCCTGCTCACCGCCTACCGGCCTTGCCCCTGACCGTCCGGCCGCTCGCACCGACCCGATGCCGAGGCCCGCCCCGCCCGGGAGCGACCTACCGGCCGCACGAGGTGAGGAGACGGTGCGGCCGTCCCGCGGGCGGCGCGGCCGACCACAACACCGACGCCGGCGATCGCCCTCGGCGAACGACCGCCGACGTCGATGCCGAACACCGTCCCGCGAGCTATCCTTGCAACGGTGTAATTGTTGAGGAGCGCCATGACCTCGGAGAGCCCCGCGCCCGAATTCCCCGACCCCGATCGGCGCCGACCACTCGACGCCTACTCCGCGGTCGTGTCCGGGGTCGCCGCCGAGCTGACCCCGCACGTCGGGGCGGTCCGGGTGCGCACCACCCGCGGTGGCGGGACCGGCTCAGCGGTGGTGTTCACCAACGACGGTCTGCTGCTGACCAATGCCCACGTGGTCGCCGGCGGCCCGGACGGAGTCGTCGCGTTCGCCGACGGCACCGAAACGCCGGTCGACGTCGTCGGCGTCGACCCGCTCTCCGACCTGGCGGTCCTGCGCGGCCGCGGCGCCACCCCGGCCGCGGCCGCCCTGGGACAGGCCGACGACCTTGTGGTCGGCGAGCTCGTAGTCGCCGTCGGCAACCCGCTCGGCCTGGCCGGGTCGGTGACCGCCGGGGTGGTCAGCGCACTGGGCCGGTCACTGCCGGTCCGCAGCGGCGTGGCCGCCCGGGTGATCGAGGACGTGATCCAGACCGACGCCGCGCTCAACCCGGGCAACAGCGGGGGCGCGCTGGCCAACGCCGCCGCCGAGGTTATCGGCATCAACACGGCCGTGGCCGGGCATGGTGTCGGGCTGGCCGTACCGATCAACGCGACGACCCGGCGGATCATCGGGACCCTGCTGCGGGACGGGCGCGTCCGGCGCGCCTACCTCGGCCTGGTCACCGCTCCCGCCCCGCTGGGCCCGGCCCAGCAACGCCTGGTCGGGCGGCCCAGCGCCCTACGCATCGCCGAGGTCGTTCCCGGCAGCCCCGGCGCCCGGGCCGGACTACGGGCCGGGGACCTGCTCGTCTCCGTGGCGGACACCGACGTCCGGGACGCCCAGGGCCTGCAGCGACTGCTGTTCGCCGAGGCCATCGGCGTCCGCCTCCCCATCACGGTCGTGCGCAACGGCGCCAAGGTCGATGTGATCGCCGAGCCCCGCGAGCTCACCGACACGCCGCCGCAGCGCTGAGGAGTACAGCAGGTCCGAAGGTGATGCACAGGCCCTTCTGGACAAGCGCCCGAAGCTGCAGCCACTGGTCGGCGACCGCGCGCCAGCCGCCGCGCTTGTCGGCTGCCGGATCGTTCCGGCGGCCAGGCGGGCGGCATTCGTGCGGACGGGAGCGCTCGTCGCATACGTGGGCATTGTCGGTCCGGTGCTCGGGCGAACCGGCGCCGGTCTCAGTGCGCCCCTGGACGACTGCGCCGGTCCGAACCCCTCTGCGATCTCCCCTGCTTCGCGGCCCTCGGTGGTGCCGAGCAGGAACTTGGCGCGCACCCGCACGACCACCCAAGACGAGCGTCCCCGCGGTGGTCGTGGCCGCAGGCCTGGAGCACTCCCGGTCCGCCGCCACCGCGCGCCCGGCGGTGAACTGGATCCGGGTGCCGGTGTACCCAGGTCGTGGAGCAGGTGCCTCCGACGCCCTGGTCGTCCCGCGGGGCGTGTCGCACCCGTGAACCGCCTGGGGCGCTCCCGGTTTGCATGCACGCAGGAGCGGGGCGCCGGGGCTTGATCAGATAGGCGCCGGGACGAGGTAGGAGTCGAGGAAGGCGTCGAGCGCGGCAAGCCCGGCTGCGTCAGCGGGCGTGGCGCGAAAGCCGACGTGTCCGTCCGGCCGCACCAGCAGCGCACCCGACGAGACAGAGAGACCGCCCGTGCCGTGGACGATGTCGACGAGCCCACGCCAGCGGCGGCGCAGGCGCTCGACACCGGCGGCGTCCGCGGAGTCAGAGATCAGGAGGTGATGCGCCGTGCCGGTGAGTGTCGTGCGACCGGGGAAGCGGTCACCCGGGCCCGGCGGAGCAGGCGGCGCCACTCCCGGGCCGATGTACTCCCCGACAACGGGGCTGCCGGCGTAGGTGACGTCGAGCAGGCAACGCGACCGAGCCAGCGCAGCTCGTTGCGCGGGGGTCGCCGGGCTCGCCCGAACGCCGGTGCGTGCGGCCTCCACCGCCGCCCGGGCCATCCCGTCGATCCGGCTGGAAACGTCGAGCACGTGGTGGTCGGCGGCGAGGCGCTCGATCGCGAAACTGTCCAGCAGGACGGGGCGCGCGTGCCCGCCCACCGTGAGCGCAAGCTTCCACGCGATGTCCTGGGCATCGTGCAGACCGGCGTTCAGGCCCTCACCGCCGAACGGGCTCGACAGGTGCCCGGCATCGCCGAGAAGGAACCGACGACCCTCGGCCAGACGCGGGACCACGCGCTGGTGCATGTGGAACGACGCCGCCCATCCGACGTCCTCCACCTCGGCGTCGGCGGTGATGCGCCGACCGATCCCGGCCGCGACGACCTCGGCCGGCTCCGCGCGCGCCAGATGTGCCAACTCGCCATCGTCGAGGTCGCCGACGAACGTGAGCCAGCGCTCGTCCGGTAGCGGCACGAGCAGGACGAAGCCGTCGGGAGTGGCAACCAGGTTCGAGGCATCGCGGGCCAGGTCGCAGCGCACGCCAACGTCGGCCGCCAGCACCGTTCCCGGGTAGGTGAAGCCCTCCAAGACCTCGGCCATCGATTCCCGCATGACGCTGTGGGCACCGCCGGCGCCGATGACCCATGCCGCCTCGACCGCGGTCGACGTCCCGTCGGCCCGCTCCAGCCGGATCAGCACACCGTCGTCGCGCTCCTCCATGGACGAGACCACGACGCCGCGCTCGACCACACCACCGAGCTCGGCGAGCCGCTCGGCGAGAATCTGCTCCGTGCGCCACTGAGGCAGACTGCACTGGAAGGGCCAGGGACAGCCGATGTCGGCGTACGGCATCTCGCTGAGTGTTTTCAGGTCCGCGTCGACCACCCTGGCGGATTTCACGTGGACCGACGCGGCCAGCACCTCGTCGACGCACCCGGAGCGGGCGAGGAGCTCGAGTGTTCCCGGCTGAACCGCGGTGGCGCGGGTCTGGTGATGCGGTACCGGCAGGCGCTCCAGAACTCGGGCCGCCACACCATGGCGCGCCAACTCGGCCGCGGCGAACAGACCCGACGGGCCTGCACCGATGACCACCACGTCGGGGTCGGTCCCGTGAGAGGTAGACGATTGCATGATCAACTCCCTCTAGCAGCTGTCCTTCGCCCGCCACCCGGAGCCGTGGCGGACGCGACGCAGTCGGGCGAGGGATCGGCCCGAGTTCTACACCAGACCGTTGTCTGCGCGCACTGCTTCGAATCCCGCAGGTCGCCCGCGGCCGACTCGGCGGCCGGCGACGCGCCCACTTCGCCCACCCCGCCGGTACGCCCGCGAGTACTCCCCGGAGACCGACTGGCGCGCATTCGGCAAACAACACCCTTGCCCGCTGGGCCGGCTCCCACCACCCCGCCGTCGCCGAGGCGGCTGTCGAGGCATGGACCGTCGACGGACCCCGGCGCAGCGACGTACGCCAACGCATGCACGACGGCGCCGCAACAGCTCGCCGCGCATCGCGGTCGGCGGCACGGCGTGTCCGACTCCCCCGCCCTGCGGCCATCTCCGGCAGGCAACGCCGCCCGAACCCGGTCCTCGGCGTCCTGCACGCCCCGACGCACCACGATCGGCGCCGTCCAGTTGGGGTTCCGCCTGGGCGAACCTTCGTGCCCGCCGCCAACCGCACACCAACGTGTTCACCCATCGTCACCGTCCGCACGGGCCCGCGTTCCGGGACAGCAGGGTTTGAACAGCGACCTCGACCCTCAGGTTCAGGCGAGGAGTGGGCTTCGCGAGCACTGAGTAGCAGATCCGCCCAGCTCAGGTGTCCAGTCAAGTCCATCGACGTCCGAGCGAACCGTCGGGCAACGATCTCAATCTGTCGCTCGCCTACACCTATGCCGTAGGTCGACGGCCCTCTCATGGTGGCGGGCATGGTCGGGGCGGTCCCAGGAGTCACCCCTTGCGGGGGATGTTTGACCAAGCCGTCGAGGAGAGGATCCGACATGCGACACAGGCAATGGCTCATCCACGACGGAGTATAGAGGCGCATTTGGACCGGACAAAATGTCGAGTTCGAGACGAATCCGACGTGGTCACCTTGAGCGGATAGGCCACGGCACGAAGGAGCAGCGAGTGGATACGAATGATGAGAGCGACGCAGCCGCACTATTTGGCAATCGCTTTGTCACCCAAGAAGTACCAACCCGAAGTTTCCCCGATACGGGGATGACCGCGACGGATGCGATGCGGTTGGTGGCCCTGGATCTCGCCTTGGAGGGCGACCCGATTCGCAACCTCGCAACGTTCGTGACGACTTGGATGGAACCAGAAGCCCAACGGATCATTTCCGGCAATCTGCACCGCAACTTCATCGACCATGCCGAGTATCCCCGCACAGCCGAGATCGAGCAGCGCTGCATCCGGATGCTCGCCGACCTCTTTCACGCACCTGCGGAGACAACCGGTGCACGCACCCAAGGCTCGTCCGAAGCGATCATGCTCGGTGCCCTCTCCCTCAAGTGGAACTGGCGCAAGCACCGTCATGCGGCGGGGCAGCCCGCCACGAACCCGAACCTTGTCTTCGGGGGCGACGTCCATGTGGTCTGGGACAAGTTCTGCCGCTACTTCGACGTCGAGCCACGCATCGTGCCGCTGCAGAGGGGCAAGTACACGATCGGGCCCGACGACGTCAGGTCGTACGTCGACGAGAACACGATCGGGGTAGCCGCCGTCCTCGGAACCACTTTCACCGGACACAAGGACGACATCGTCGGGATCAACAACCTGCTGCTGGAGATCAAGAGCAATCGTGGCATAGACGTCCCGCTGCACGTGGACGCGGCAAGCGGCGGATTTGTGTGGCCCTTCCTCTATCCCGACTCCGAATGGGATTTTCGCCTCGAACAAGTGCGGTCCATCAACGTATCGGGCCACAAGTTCGGGCTCGTCTACCCGGGGATTGGCTGGCTGATCTTCCGTCGGAGGGAAGACCTGGCCCAGGACCTGGTGTTCGAGGAGAACTACCTGGGCAAGGCCGACCCGACATTCACCCTGAACTTCTCCACGGGCTCAGCAATGGTTCTCGCTCAGTACTACAACCTCGTGCGATACGGTCGAGCGGGCTACACATACATCATGAGGAACATGCAGGAGAATGCCCGGATGCTCGCCGAGCAGTTGCAGGCCATCGGCAGGTTCGAGCTGATCGGTGCCGGTGATGAGCAGCTTCCCCTCGTTGCCTTCCAACTTGCCGGGGAAAATACGTACGACGAGTTCGATGTCGCGTGGCAGCTATCGGCGGAACGTGGCTGGATGGTCCCGGCATACACCCTACCGCCTGACGCCCAGGACGTGACCATCATGCGCGCGCTCGTCAAGCAGACATTCAGCCGTGAGCATGTAAACACGCTCGTACGAGACATTGCGGATGCCTGCGCAACTCTCGAGAGGAAAGGGGCAGCGCACGCATCGGAGCGAAAGAAGATCGTGACAGGCTCGGGTCACTGAGCTGTGCGAGATCGCCGCACCGTGGCGGCACCACAGACTGGACAACCGGACAGCTCTCCGACTGAAGGACAGTCCAAGAATTGACGATCGGCCGGCCATCGCCGTCGCGGAAGGAGACGCCCTGCTCGTCGCCGAGGCGGTACTCGGTGGCGACGAGGATGTCGACCATCTCCCCGAACAGTGAGTCCGGATCCTCGACGTCGATCAACGATCGGACACTCCCGCACCCGGGATCCGTTTGGACCACAGGTGATCGGTGTCTATCGTCGCGAGTGACTGACCGCAGTGGGCGGGAGGCCGGAGATGAAGACGTACGACATCGTGGTCGTCGGTGGTGGCTCGGCCGGCTGCGTTCTGGCGAACCGGCTCAGCGCCGACCGGGACCGGTCGGTGCTGATGATCGAGGCCGGGCCGGACTACCACTCGCAGGCGGAGTTACCCGACGACATCGCGGGCGCTGCCTACGCTCCGCAGACTCACGACTGGGGCTACACCGCCGAGCCAGACGGGTTCGGCAACGCGGTCGCCGTGCCCCGCGGCAAAGTGATCGGCGGCTCGTCGTCGACGAACTACTGCTTCGCCATGCGGGCCCGCCCGGCCGACCACGCGGCCTGGGTCGAACGCGGGAACCCCGGCTGGGGCTACGACGACGTCCTGCCGGACTACCGCGCGATGGAGAGCTTCGCCCACGGAGCCGAGGAGTTCCACGGCCGCACCGGCCCCTACCAGATCACCCGCGACAGCTGGGAGAATCTCGCCCCCACCGCGGCCGCGAGCGCGAAGGCCGCGGCCACGCTCGGCTATGCGGACGTGGACGACGTCAACGCGCCCGGCCCGCCCGGGTTCAGCCTGGCTCCGCTCAGCGCCGTGGACGGCATCCGCCAGAGCACGGCGCTGGCCTACCTCAACCCCGTCCGCGGCCGGGAGAACCTGCAGGTCCGCGGCGGCGAGGAGGTTGAAAGGGTCCTGGTCGACAGCGGCCGCGCGGTCGGTGTGCGGCTCGTGTCCGGCGAGGAGATCGCGGCCGCCACCGTGATCCTCGCGGCGGGGACCTACAACACCCCGGCGATCTTGTTGCGGTCCGGGATCGGACCGGCGGGCCACCTGGCCGAGCTCGGCATCGACCTGGTTCGCGACCTGCCCGGCGTCGGGCAGAACCTCACCGAGCACCCCGTGATGTGGAACATCCACGCCGCGCGCCCGCCGGAAGCAGCGGCGGCGCCGATGTTCCAGACGGCGCTCAGCGTCCGACACGACCCGGCCGAACCGGACTACGACCTGCACGTGCTGCCCACTGCCGCGGTACCGACCGCGGCGCTGCCGGAGGCGTTCGTCCCACCGGTCAGCGAGCACCCGACCGGCTGGGACATGATCTTCTTCGTGGCGTGCGTGCAGCCACGCTCGCGCGGGACCGTGCGGCTGGGCTCGGCGAACCCGGCCGACGCGCCGATCATCGATCTGGGTCTCTACACGCACCCGGACGACGCGCCGCGGGTCGCGGAGGCGGTCCGGATCGCGCGCCGCCTCGCCGCGACCTCGCCGCTGTCCGAGCTGCTCGTCGGTGAGCGCGCGCCCGGCCCGGACGTCGGCGACGACGACCTCGCTGATGCGGTGCGCCGCGCGCCGTCGCACTACAACCACGCCTGTGGGACCGCACGGATGGGTCCGACGTCCGATCCGGAGGCCGTGGTCGGCAGCGACTGCCGGGTGCACGGGATAGACCGACTCGCCGTGGTCGACGCCTCGGTGATGCCGACGATCCCCCGGGTGCCGACCAACCCGACCACGATCCTCGTAGCCGAGCGTGCGGCGAAACTGCTGCGTTAGCCAGCACAGCGCACCGTCCCGATGACAGGAGATCGAGTGGACTCGCCGCCGGACAACCCTCTTGCCCTGCCCGTCACCGTCATCGTCGGCGCGACCTCGAAATGGCAGCCCGATGGGCCGAACACGAGATTCGTGCACGGCAAGAACGTCGGGCAGGACCTCCCGACCGAGCGCAGATGGGGATTGGGCGGGGCGCTGGCCCAACGGTTCGCACGTGAGGGCCACCATGTCGTACTGACAACGCGCCGACGCGACAATGCGGAGGCGCTCGCCGCGACGATCGACTGCGGTGGGGGTTCCTGCTCGATCGTCGAACTGGACGTGGGGTCGACGGAGTCGGTCGCCGACGCCTTCGCCTCCATCCGCACGCAGGCGGGCGCCCCGGAAGTGCTGATCTACAACGCCGGTTACATGGCGGGCCGTGAGCTGCCCGAGGACCAGGAGTTGCTGGAGCACTTCCCGAACGACCTCTTCGACGTCGCCATCGCAACCGCGTGCCGCGGTCCCTTCCTGGTGGCGAAGGAGGTCCTGCCCGCGATGCGACAGCGGGGCCGGGGCTCGATCCTGTTCTCCAACAACCAGTACTCGCTGCGCGGACGCAAGCGGTCGACCGGCCAGTCGCTCTACTACCCGCGAACCATGATGCGGGCCCTCGCCCAAGCCCTCACGGAGGAGTACTCCGTGCACGGCATCCACGTCGCCAACGTCGTCGTGGACGGCTTCATCGACTCGCCCGGAACGCGGGCACTCCCCGCACTGCAGGAGCGTCCGGACCTGTTGATCGACCCCGCCGGCATCGCCGACGCATTCCACTACCTGCACCGGCAGGATCGGTCGTGCTGGACACACGAGCTTCAGCTCACCGCGGCCGCTGGGCCGGTCAGCGTCTGACGCCCCGATGCGTCCGCGCCCGCTCGGCGACCCCGGCCGGGCTCTGGACTGGGGCCGTTGTAGGACGGCAGATGGATCTGCCGCTGCGGCAGTGGAGATGGAGCCGCCTTGGGGAGTCGAACCCCAGACCTACGCATTACGAGAAAGTCGCTCACCGATGGCACCGTGCACACCGAGCGCATCCGTGCACGTCGAGGCGGTCACCGTGCTCATCGGCGAGCACGATAGGACGGCATCTCGTGCCACGAACCGTGCCACGACAAAGATCATCAATGCCGTATTCGCCACGGGCGGTACGAAGGCACGGGCTCCCAGCCTCGGGAGATGGAACGGGACCCGGCCGAAGACGGATGCAGGTTCCTGGTGGAGCGAATCAGCTGGCCGGCGCGTACCGCCTGGTGCGGATGGCCGATCCTCCGGGGGAGCCGGCGGTGCCGCCGACGCGGTGGTTTCTTGGAACGGCCCGGTTGCGCTGGTGGCATGCTTGATGCATGCCGGAGTTGTTGTGCCCGGTACTGGTGGGTCGCGACCCGGAGTTGGGGGTGCTGCGATCGGCCCTCGATCGTGTGGCCACGGGTCGCGGCACGACGCTGGTGGTCCTCGGCGAGGCGGGTGTCGGCAAGTCTCGCCTGGTTCGCGAGGCTGCCGCGGTTGCCGGTGGCCGAGGAGTGCCCGTGCTTGTTGGCCGCGCTGTTGAGCGCGACAGCCCGAATGCTCTTCGGCCACTTGCCGAGGCGCTGTTCTCCCACCTGCGCCGGTCGGGACCGCCGCGGGCCCCCGGGTTGGCTGCGTTCCGGCCGATTCTGGGCCGACTGATTCCGGAGTGGCGCCTCCCCGGCGAGCCGCCCGGGGAGGTATCGCTCGTGGTGCTGGGCGAGGCCGTGCTCAGGGTGCTCGCCGCGGTGAACGAAGGCGTCGGCTGTGTGCTGGTGCTGGAGGATCTGCACTGGGCGGACGCGGACACGGTCGAGGTCGTCGAGTATCTGGCCGACAACGTGGCCGACCAACCGATCCTGTGCCTGATCTCGCTTCGCGACGAGGGACCCAGTCTCGCCTTGTCACGTATCCACGGCCTGGCCGCTCGGCGCTCGGCCTCGCTTCTGCAGCTTGGACGACTGGCCGAGGACGAGGTCTCGGCGGTCGCCGCGGGCTGTCTGGGCGGTTGGCCCGTTCCTGCCGCATTGGCCAAGGTCCTGGTTTCACGGGCCGACGGTCTGCCCTTCTTGGTCGAAGAGTTGCTCGCGGCGATGGCGCAGGCCGGTGAGCTACGAACCACGGCCGAGGGCTGGATGCTGGACGCAACCCTCGGTGCCGCTGTTCCCGTGACGTTCGCCGAGACCGTTCGCCGACGGATCGGGGCGGCGCCGGGCACCCGGGAAGTGTTGGGAGCGGCGGCGTTGCTCGGCCGGAGTTTCGACTGGCGCCTGCTGCCCGACATGATCAAAGGTGCGGACGCGGCCGGGGTGGTCACGCACCTTCGCCGGGCCGCCGAGGCCCAGCTGCTCTCGGTTGAGTCCGGTGACCGGGGGTTCCGTTTCCGCCATGCCCTGACCCGCGAGGCGATTCTGGCGGAACTCCTTCCCCCGGAGCGGGTTCTCCTCGCCTTGAGTGGTCTGGGAGCGGTCCAGCAGACACATCCTGGGTTGCCCGGGGAATGGTGCGAACTCGCGGCCGAGCTCGCCGAAGCAGCGGACCAGCCGGCCCGGGCAGCCGAACTACACCTCGAGTCGGCACGACGCGCTTTCGCTCGGGGCGCTCTGACCAGCGCCGAGGCCACGCTCGAGCGGGCCAGAGGCCTGGTCGGTGACGATGCTCGACGTGCCGCCGAGATCGACGAGGTGCTGTGCGAGGTACTCGTCGCGACCGGTAGCGCGCAACGGGTGAGCGAGGTCGGTCAGCGGTTGCTGTCCAGTCTGGGTGCAATAGCCGCACCACCGGCACGCCGGGCGCGGGCGCATCTACTCCTGGTTCGAGCCGCGATCGTCTCGGCCGATTGGCCTCGGGCCCGCGATCAGCTCCACCTCGCCGAGAAGCTGTCCCCATCCGGAGGCGTTGCCGGCGTTACCGAGGTGCTCGCCGCCCGGGTGGCCCTCGGGGAAGGCCGGCTTGACGACGCCGCGACGCTGGCCCGCACGGCATTGACCACCGCACAGACGCACGGCCGTTACGAGCTGGCCTGTGAGGCACTGGAGGTACTCGGGCAACGTGAGCGCCAGCGCGACCTCGCTGCGGCCGAAGAGGCCTTCACCGCCGCTCTGGTTCTGGCCGATCAGCACGGTCTTCCCCTGTGGCGCATCCGGGCCCTCCACGAGCTGGGCACGATCGATCTCATCGGCGGCGGTCCGCTCGACCGGCTCGCGCAGGCCCGCCAAGCCGCGCTAGATGCCGGAGCGTTGGCGACCGCCGCCACGGTCAGCCTGCAGATGGCCGCCTGGTCCGGCAACCATGCCGATCCCGAGGGCGCGCTTGCGGCGGGTCGGTGCTGCGCTGCGGAGGCAAGCCGGCTGCGGCTGCATCTCGTGGCCGGGGTGGGCTACGTCCTGCAGGCGGTGGGTCACGCTCTTTTGGATCAGCGCGCAGAGATGGAGGCGGCCATCGACAAGGCCGTCACCGTCTCCGCCGGCCATCGCGAGGTCCGTGGGGGCGCCGCGATCATGGCCCGGGCGCTGCTGTGGCTGGTCCGCGAGGACCGTCGCCGGGCACTCGTCGAGCTGGACGCCGGCATGGAGCTGTTGCGAGACACCCCGGTCACGGCCCCGAGCCGGGGGCTGTGGGCGCTCCTGCATGCCCTCGACTGCGGTGATGGGCCGGCCGCGGTGGCCGAGGTGGAGGCCTCGGGTCTGACCGTGTACTGGCTGATTCGGGGTTGGGTGGGCCATGCCCGCGCCGTCGAGTTGGGTCGACGGGGCCACACGGCGGAGGCCGAGCAGGCCTTCGCCGAGGCCGACACCGAGCTCACCCCCTGCGACTGGTATCGCCACCATGCCCGCCGATTGGTGGCCGAGGCGGCCATTCGCGACCGGTGGGGAGACCCGAAGCGTTGGCTGGCCGAAGCGCTCGCGTTCTTCGACGCCGCCGGCCCACCGGCGGTGGCGTCCGCCTGCCGATCCCTCCTCCGGCAGGCCGGCGCCCCGGTACCCCGCCGCCGCCGGTCAGCACCGGAGCTGCCCGGCGCGTTGACCGCGGCGGGGGTGACGCCACGGGAGGCCGAGGTGCTGCGACAGCTGGCCGAAGGGCGCTCCACCAGGGACATTGCTGCCCGCCTCTACGTGTCTCCCAAGACCGTGGAGCGCCACATCGCCAACCTGGCCACCAAGGTCGGCGTCGGAGGCCGCTCGGAGCTGGTTTCCTTCGCCGCCCGCCATCTTCTGGGGGCCGGATGAGCTAAAGGTGGGGGTCTGCCCGATGCTGCAGGGCAGCGCTGTCTCGATCATGGCTGCATCCTCTGCATCACGGAGCACCTCATGGCCGAGACTCTTTCCCTCCGGGCAACTAAGCGGGCCGATGTCGTCGTGCGGGAGCTACGGGAGAGCGATCTCCCCCTCGCCGACACGATCTTGCGCTCGGCGTTCGACTCGTTCACCGGCGTGAGGTCGTTGTTCGGCGACCGGGACTACGTCCACACCCGATGGCACGCCGACCCGGCGGCCAGCATGGCGGCCGAGCAGGACGGGCGGCTGCTCGCGCCGATCGCCCGACCGCGACGACCGTCGGGCGGTACGCGTCGAGCTCACCGAGCGAGGACGCCGACTAGTCGTCGAGATGGACGAGCCCCTGATGGCGGCCCATGTGCGCTCGTGGGCCGGTCTCACCCAGGTCGAGCAGCGGCATGTGGAGTCGCTGCTGCGCAAGGCGGCCGGCGCGATCGCTTCCTCCGACGAGGACGAACAGGACACGAGGACTACCGCTCGATAGGTCGATGACGCGTACGAAAGAAGGCGATGGGAAATGGATCCCGTATACCGCGTCGGCGATGACGTCTACGTCCTGCCGAGCAGCCTGCCCATCCCGGGGGTCGGCACCCTCGTTGTGAATGCGTACCTCATCCTGGGCAGGGAACCGGTCCTGGTGGACACGGGCCTCGCGATGGACGGCGAGGCGTTCGAGCACGCTCTGTGCTCGATTCTCGACCCGGCGGACATCCGGTGGATCTGGCTGACCCATGACGACGCAGACCACACCGGCAACCTCGAGCGGGTCATGTCGCTAGCGCCGACGGCCCGCCTGCTGACACACGGCCTGGGCGCGTTGCGCATGTCCACCTGGTGGCCAATTCCTCTTGACCGGGTCACCGCACTGCGCCCCGGGGACCGGATCGACGTGGGGGACCGCTACCTGCGTGGTGTGCGACCACCCCTGTTCGACAACCCGATGTCGACCGGCCTGCTCGACGAGCGGACAGGCGCGATGTACACCGTCGACGCGTTCGGTGCGCTCCTGCCCAGCATCCCCGAGAACTGTGACGAGGTTCCCGAAGCGGACCTCATTGAGGGAATGGCGGGCTGGGCGGCGTTCGACTCGCCGTGGACGCAGCTCGTCGACCACGACCGCTTCCGGGCGGCCCTCCGCGAGGTCGCCCGGCTGCAACCGACGACGATCTTCAGCTCACACCTTCCGGCTGCGTCGGGACGGACGGTCGGGCGCTTCGTCGAGGTGATCGCCTCCGTTCCGAGCGCCCCACCGTTCGTTCCGCCGGACCGGGCGGCCTTCACAGCGATCTTCGCGGCGCTCGGCGCGGCCGCCCCACCCCAACCCTGATCGTGCATAGGAGGAGAACATGACCACCACCGAAACGGCGCCGGCTGCCGAGGCCACGGTGCGCCCGACCGTCACCGCGATCCATCACATCGGCATCACCGTCACCGACGTCGAGGCGAGCGCGGCTTGGTACGAGCGCGTGGTCGGGCTCGGCCGTCTCTTCCACGTAGGCCATTACCGCAGCGAGGCGAACGGCTACACGATCGTGCTCGGCCCGCCCGACGTGTCGTTCAGCCTGGGAGTCGATCACCACCCGCCGAATGCGGGAGACGGTTTCGACCCGACACGAACCGGACTGGACCACCTGTCCTTCCAGGTCGAATCGGTCGACGCGCTCGACACCTGGGTGACGCACCTGCAGAGCCAGGGCGTGCCGAACTCAGGCGTCTACCCCATGCCGGGCTTCCCGCTCTCGCTGGTGACGTTCCGCGACCCGGACGGCGTGCAGCTCGAGCTCATCGCCTTCCACGCCTGAACTCTGATGCCGACCAACTCCGTCGCGACCCTGAACTTCGGGTCAGCCTCGGAGTACCGGGCCTAGGAATCCGAAGTGATCCGCGATCCGAGGTCCCACTTGCTGCAGGAGGCCCAGTAGCTTGAAGCAAGCGGTCGGTACGCCTGCTCGGTCGTGTGGGCTCCCTCGTGCGATTCGCCTCACGACCCATGAGCTACGCATACCGACCCGTGCCACGAGTAACCGGGGCTGACCTGCGTAAACCTGGACGATCCGTGCCACGACGCCGAGTACGATCGAGCGGGACACCCAGAAGATGGACCTAACCTGCGAAGACGGAGCCGCCTTGGGGAGTCGAACCCCAGACCTACGCACTACGAGTGCTTCGCTCATCGATAGCGACGTGCTCACCCAGCACATCGGTGCACATTCTGGTGATCAAAGTGCACAGCTGCGACCACCCTAGGACTACATTGGAGGCCGCGAAGGAGGCCACGCGAAGATCAGGAGGGGCCGAATCCGCATTCATCAGAGATCAAGCGCACCGCCTCCGGCGGCGCGGCGTCGGGCTCACCGGCCCCGCTAGGCTCGCGCACTCCACCTCCGGCCCGCGTGCAGCCGGGCAGGACCGACGCTCGCCCAACCAACAGAGCGAAACACTGATCTCCATGACCGACGGCAGCGGCGCAGCCACGCCCAGGTGGATCGGGCCGCCGCGCGGCCCGTGCCAGACTTGGAGTCCCCCGGCCCGTGTTGGAGGTCCCGTGGCCCCGCCGCCCGACGACGACGCCGCCGTCGAGGC
The DNA here is from genome assembly GCA_963822335.1 of uncultured Actinomycetota bacterium. Taxonomy (GTDB): domain Bacteria; phylum Actinomycetota; class Actinomycetes; order Mycobacteriales; family Pseudonocardiaceae; genus Pseudonocardia. Next base: position 351,721 of record CAWGHE010000001.1, read on the forward strand.
CCTGACCGCGCTCGTCGAGCAGCTCGACCGCACGCGTGCGGAGCTGGGGCAGGCCGTGGAACGCGCGCACCAGCTCGTCGAGCTCCGCAACTCCGGCCGGTCCTGGCTGGAGATCGTGCAGACCGAGGAGCGGCCGCTGATCATCGAGAGGCTCAGCCAGGCGCTCGACGACCTCGGCGTGGCAGGCAGCCGGTTCCGCCGCGAGGAGGCGCTCGCGCTCGCGCGCGAGAACGTGAGTATCACCGAGATCAGCAAGATGTTCGGGGTGAGCAGGCAGCGCGTCTCCACGCTCGTGCAGGTGCAGCAGTCCGCCGCCTCGCCCGCGTAGCCTCACGCGACCGGGTGGTCCGGCAGGCGGCGCGGGGCGGCGAACCGGCGGTGCGCAGGCGCCACCGGGGCGCCGTCGACAAGGTCTCCCGGTCTCCCGGTCTCCAGCGCCTTGCGGTAGGCGGGCATCGCCGCCGCGGCCGCCGCGACGGTCTGCTCGACGTCCGCCGTCGTGTGCGCGGCGGAGATCACGAACGACTGGCCCAGCACGCCGCGGGTCAGCAGCTCCTGCAGGAACAGCGTGCGCATCTCCTGCGACGGCAGGCCGTCGCCGTCCAGCGTCCGGAACACCAGGCAGGACGGGCGCCCCGCGACGGACAGGAACTCGCCGACGCCCGCCTGCTCGGCGGCCTCGTTCACACCCGCGGCCAGTTCGCGGCCGCGGCGCTCCATCGTCGCGATCGGGTCGGTGTCGGCGTAGGCCCGCACGACCGCCCGGAACGCCGCCAGCGACATGGTCTCTGCGCCGTTCGTGCTGGACAGCAGGAACACGCGCGCCCGGTCGGTGCGCAGCCCGCCGAGCTCCATCAGGTCTCGGCGCCCGGCGAGCGCCGAGATCGGGAACCCGTTGCCGATCGCCTTGCCCCAGGTCGAGAGGTCCGGGGTCACCCCGTAGACACCTTGCGCGCCGTGCTCGGACCACCGGAAGCCGGTGATCGTCTCGTCGAAGATCAGGACCGTGTCGTGCTCGTCGCACAGCCGGCGCACGCCCTCCAGGTATCCCGGGGTGGGTTCGCGCATCCCGGTCGCGGCCTCCATGATCACGCAGGCGATCCGGCCGCGGTCCGCTTGGAGCACTGCCCGCAGCCCGACCAGGTCGTCGTAGCCGAACGGCCGTCCCAGTGACCGGACCACCGCCGGGACGCCGGCGTCGAGGGGCAGCGTCCCGACGAACCAGTCCTGCGAGCCGAAGTACGGCTGGTCCGAGCAGTACGCCACCAGCTCCCGCCCGGTCGCGGCCCGGGCCAGCCGCACCGCGGCCGCCGTCGCGTCCGAGGCGTTCTTGGTGAACTTCACCATGTCCGCGCCGGGGACCAGGGACAGGAAGTCCTCGGCCGCCTCGAGCTCGAGGCTCGTCGGACGGCTGAACGACACGCCGTCGGCCAGCGCGGCGCGCACGGCGTCCACGACCGGCCGGTACCCGTGTCCGAGCGTCACCGCCCGCATGCCCATCCCATACTCGACGAACTGGTTCCCGTCGAGGTCCCAGACCCGCGCTCCCTCGCCGCGCACCAGCACCGGGGCCATCCGCTCCGGGTACTGGTCGGCTCCCCTGGCGAACGTGTGCGCTCCCCCGGGGACGAGATCGTGCAGCCGGTCCTGCGCCGCATTCGAACGAGTGAAGGAAGGAGTGCTCACGCCCGGTGCTTCGACGGCGGTGGGCCGGGTGTTAGCAACGGCCATTGCATCGAGGAGGTTCGCTCTGCTCCGTACGTCCGATCGCAAATTTCTGAGCAGCGACGATCCGCTGCCGATCTTCCGATCGGGGTGTCCTGCCGACCCGAGCGTCATCCGGGCCGCCGGACCTGCCAGCATGACGGCCCACGATCGAACACAGCGGTCGCGCCGGTGCCGTATCCGCCAGGGAGGACCACGGAATGGTTGAGCCGCAGGTCTCGGTCTGCGTGCCGGTATATCAGGGTGCCGAGTTCATCGGCCGTGCGATCGAGAGCGTGCTGGCCCAGAGCTACGAGTCGTTCGAGCTCGTCGTACGCGACAACGGCAGCACCGACCGAACAGCGGAGATCGTCGGGTCGTTCGACGACCCGCGGATCCGGCTCAAACGTACCGAGTCGACGGTGCCGATGCCGGAGAACTGGAACCGCACCGTGGCGCTGTCGCGGGCGCCGCTGGTCAAGGTCGTCTGCGCGGACGACGTGCTCCGCCCGGACGCGCTCGGTGCCCAGGTGCGGACGCTGCAGGCCGACCCGTCGATTGCGGTGTCCGCGGGCCGCGTCGACATGATCGACACCAGGGAGCGGGTGCTGTTCGCCAACCGGCACATCGGCCGGAGCCTGGTCGGCACGCACAGCCGCGCCGAGGTGCTGCGCACCGTCGTCCGGCACGGGGGCAACCCGATCGGCCCGGCGGTCTCGGTCACGTTCCGCCGCCGTGACTTCGACGCCGTCGGAGGGTTCGACGGCACGCTGCTGTTCACGATGGACCTGGACATGTGGGTCCGGCTGCTCGAGCACGGACGCCTGCACGGCGACCGGCGCACCGCAGGCGCGTTCCGTGTGCACCCGCACTCGGAGTCGGCGGCCGCGACGCGCAAGCAGTTCGCCATCCAGCGCGACTTCACCGCCGCCCTGATCCGTGACGCCGGCCCGGCGATCCGCCGCCGCGACCTCGCGGCCGGGACCGTCGGCGCCTACACCGCACTGGCCCGGCGCTACGCGCTATTCCTCACCGCGATGCTGCGCAACCGGGCGAACGGCAACAGGCAGGCCGGGAGCACGTCCGAAGACTCCTCGACAAATCCAGCGTAGACCCACCCCGCCGCCGGGTCGTCCGGTGCGCGACGTCAGGACGGCTTCCCGGGCAGAAATCCGCCCCCGGCGCCGTCCTCACGGGGGCACCGCGCATGCCGAGCTGGCGCATCAGCCTTCCAAGAGAGTGCACCGCGCGACCCGACCTCCGTCTGCGCCGGGGACGCCGTCACGGCGCAGCTGGTGCCGCATCCTGCGGGGCGCCGTACACGCCGCGGCCTTGGTCCGGTCCCAGAAGGTGCCCTCGATGTTCAACGACGAGATGCGCTGCACCCCAAGTGATCGGCACCTGAGCCTCCAGCTCCGGGCTTGCCTCCGATCCGGCTGCACGATCTTCGGCACGGCGCGGCTTCGCTCATGCTCGCGGCGGGTGTGGACATGAAGACCGTTCAGGAGACGTTGGGCCACAGCAACATCGCTCTCACCGCGAACACGTACACCAGCGTCTACCCCGAGGTGGCCACTGCCGCCGCAGAGGCGACCCGACGCATGATGCCCCGCGCGCAACGCGACGTGATCCACACCCCCGCACGACGGCCCAGCACGTCCATATGCACGACTGCGCGTTGTCGCCGGGGTGACGATATGGGCGCGAAACGTCAGACGGCCTGGGACGGCAGGGGACGACGCGGCAGCAGCAGCCGTTCGGTGCTGACCGCCGCCTCACGGCGAGCTTCGATCTTGGCCCGCCGGTCCGGTTCTTCGTTCTCCAGCAGCTCCCACTTGCTCGTGATGTAGTCACGCACCTCGGGCACGTAGGGCGCGATGGCGGACAGGGCGACCTTGGCGTCAGCCGTGGACTCGACGAAGAACTCGATGCCTTTCTCGTTCATCCGCAGGTTCAGCGCTCGATGTTCCTCGGGCGTCCATCCCGTCGGCGTTTGGGCCATGCCGGTCGGGGTGTGGCGGGAGGCCTGGACCAGGAGCAAGGCCGAGAGCGCGGCGTCGAACTTGTCGTGGACCGCCTGCCGACGAGCCCGCAGCGACGTCACCGTCGGCGTCAAGAAGGCCACTACGAGCGCGACCGAGGCGGCGATGATCGCAGCGCTGATCTGGGTCACGGCTTTGTCGACTTCATGATCTCGCTGAGCTTGTCCATCACCTGGAGCACAGTGGCCCGGCGCTCCCGCTTCGCAGCGGCCAGCGCGATCTTGCGGATCTCGTTGTCGGGCAGACCCTGCCGACGCAACAACCAGCACTTCAGGTTGATCTCAAGCGTCGTGTCCAAGTGCTTGACGAGCACGACTCCGAGGCTCAGGGCGACGATCACGCCAACGGCCAGAACTTCCAACGCACACGCTCCCGTGACAGGTCGCACGCGCCGAGCATCGCGTGTTGTCTAGGAGTTCGTGGGTTGTGAAGTTGTCCAGTTCCTGCTGGGGCGGGCGGAGCCCCGATGACAACACCGTCTCGCAATGGCGTGCGGCTCGGTCTCGTCTGACCTCCAGATGACGGGCGCTACGAGTCGGTGTTGCCGAGATCCATTCATGGTGTGGATTGATCTGTTGTTGCGACTGTTCTTTCCATCAAGGCCAGCTCGTCACACAGGCCCGGTCTAATGGTCAACAGCGGACCAGCGCTCGGGCTGGTCGTGCGCGCCTCCCGCCGAGGCCGTCCGGGAACCGCGTCGCCGCGATGATCGTCCGGGCCGCACGCTGGACGTCGCCCGAGCACTCCCAACATCACAACGGACACACACTGCGTCGGAGGAGGTGGGTTCGAGTAAAAGAAGATCCCCCGGCAGTTGAACTACCAGGGGATTCGT
>CAWGHE010000002.1:0-673122 GCA_963822335.1 uncultured Actinomycetota bacterium
GGAGCCGCCTTGGGGAGTCGAACCCCAGACCTACGCATTACGAGTGCGTCGCTCTAACCGACTGAGCTAAGGCGGCGTGGTGCGGGCCAAGTGTAGCGAGCACTCGAGCCCGTCCGCCGACCCCCCACGAGATCATCCGGATGTCGGACGGCGAACGCCGTCGTCGCTGGCAGCATGCCCCCGTGGGGGTCATGGCGACGCGGCTGACGGCGGTACTGGTGCTCGTGCTGGTGGGCGCGTTCGCGTTCTACGACAGCGGCCCGCCGACGCCGCGCCCCGCGGACGTACCGGCAGCTGAGTTCAGCGCGGAGCGCGCGGCCCGGACGGTGGCCGAGCTCGCCCGTGAGCCCCGCCCGCTGGGCAGTCCGGCGTCCGACCGCACGCGCGACGAGCTCGTGCGCCGCCTCGACGCCGCCGGGTTGGACACCCGCGTGCAGGCGAGCTCCGGCGCGTTCTCCCGAGGTGGGTCGATGAGCGCCGGCGCCGTGGAGAACGTCGTCGCGACGCTGCCGGGGACGGCACCCACCGGGACCGTCGTGCTCGCGGCGCACTACGACTCCGTCGCGCGCGGTCCGGGCGCGGCCGACGACATGTCGTCGGTGGCGGCGATCCTGGAGGCGGTGCGGGCGCTGCGCACCGGGCCGCCGCTGCGCAACGACCTGGTCGTCCTGGTCACCGACGGCGAGGAGTCCGGCCTGCTCGGGGCGCAGGCCTGGGTGCGTGACGAGCTCGCGGGGGACCGGCGCCCGACGATCACGCTGAACTTCGAGGCCCGCGGGGTAGCGGGCCCGTCGCTGATGTTCCAGACCTCGCCCGGCAACGCGGAGCTGGTGCGCGCGTTCGCCGATGCCGTGCCGCATCCGACCGGCGACTCGTCGCTGGTCGAGTTCTACCGACTGCTGCCGAACGACACCGACCTGACGAACGTGCTGGCCGCCGGCCGGCCGGGGATGAACTTCGCGTTCATCGACCAGCCGGTCGAGTACCACACGACCGGCGACTCCCCGGCGAACCTCGACTCCGGGAGCGTCCAGGGCCACGGCGATGCCGCGCTCGGGCTCGCCCGGGCGCTGGGGGACCGCGATCTCGCGCCGCTCGACCCCGCCGTCTCCGGCGCCGCCTCGCCGGGGGACCAGACGTACTTCCGGGTCCCGGGCGGGATGCTCACCTACCCGAGCGGGCTCGCGGTGCCGCTGGCCGTCCTCGCCGCGCTGGTACTGGTCGGAGCCGTCCTGTTGGGGCGGGCCCGACGGCTGATGTCGATCCGGGGCACGCTCGGCGCCGCCGGAGCGACGCTGGTGGCGGCCGGCGTCGGCCTCGCCGTCGCGATCGGGCTGTGGCAGGCGATCGTGGCGCTGCGCCCGTCGTACGCCGACACCGGGCCGTTCCTCGGCCGGCCGCTGCTGTTCCAGCTCGCCGACGTCGCGCTCGTCGCCGTCGTGGTGGCGGTCTGGCTTCTCCTGCTGCGACGGCGGCCCGGCCGGTACGCCGCGGCGGCCGGCGCGTGCCTGGTGCTCACGGTGTTCGGGCTGGTCACGGCGTTCTTGTTGCCGGGGTTGTCGTTCCTGTTCGCCTGGCCCGCGCTGGGCCTGGCCCTCGGGCTCGGCGCCATGGTGCTGCTGCGTGACCGGCCCGCCGCGGCAACGGCGGCGGCGACAGTGGCCGCGTTCCCGGTCGTCTGGCTGCTCGTGCCGTTCGGGTGGGCGTCGTTCGCGTTGAACGGTGTGTCGGACGGGCTCCCGGTATTCGCGCTCGTCCTGGTCGGAGCGGCGCTGACCACCGTGCTGGTGCCGGGGCCGGAGCGGACGCGCCGGGCGTGGGCGGCCCCCGCGGGAGCCCTCGTGCTCGTGGTCGCGCTGGCCGCGGCGGGGCTGCTGGTGGACCGGCCCACACCCGAGCATCCGCAGGCCACCAGCCTCGCGTTCCTGCAGGACGCGGACACCGGCGTCGCGAACTGGGTCAGCGCCGACACCGCACCCGCCGAGTGGACCGCGCGCTACGTGAGCTCGCCACCGGTCGAGCTGCCTGCCTGGACCGGCCAGGAGGCGGTCCGCACCGGCCCGGCGCGCGCCCTCGCGGTTCCCGGACCCGCCGCCACGGTCGTCGAGCGGACGCCCGGGCGGCTCGTTCTGCAGCTCGCCAGCCCCCGCGGTGCCCCCACGATGCAACTGCGCGCCGACCGGCCACTGGAGTCGGTGACCGTCGTCTACCCCGGCCGTCCGGCTGCCACCGGGTCCCCGAACGGCGAGCAGGTCCGTCTCGGCGCGGTACCGGCCGCGGGGGTGCGCGTCACGCTGACGCCCGCCGAGCCGGGGCCGGTCGGTGTGCTGGTCTCCGACGTCTCCGACGGCCTCGGCTCCGTCCCGGGCTTCGTGCCCCGCCCGCCGGAGCTGCGCGGGGAGGCGAACCGCACCAGCGATCAGGTCGTCGTGACGCGACGAATCCCTGGCTGAAACGGACGACACCCCCACCCTCGCGGACCAGGGTGGTCGGCAGACGGATCCACACCGCCGATCATGGCTGGGAGGGCCGGAACGCGAACCGCGGGCCGGGCTCCCACGGGCCACCGTCGTAGTGCCAGAGCGCGAGGCCGACGACCGGGACGTCGCACGGCGCGAAGCCGGCGGCCAGCGACGCGTGCAGCGCCCGGGCCTCGTCCGGCGTGACCTTGTTCTGCACCGTGACGTGCAGGTCGGACTTGCCGGCGTCCTGGCGGGTCAGCCACGGCGACCAGGTCCGCGCCAGGCCGGCCCGCAACTCGGCGAGCTCGGCGCAGTCGATCCGGAACGCGACGCCCCGGCCGAGCAGCCGCGGGCCGGTCACCCGCGCGGTCATCGGCGGCCGGTCGGCAGCCCGCGCCACCTCGTCGGCGATCGCGGGCTCCCGATCGCCGGGCAGGTGGTGGAACAGCGTCAGGTGCGCGGCCAGGTGGTTGCGCTCCGGCGGGAAGTGGCGGCGCCGCAGGTCGTCCAACCAGATCTGCGCCGATTCCTCGAGCAGCGCAGTGAGGATCACTGGCCGGTGATCAGCCAACGTGCAGCGCGGTCATCATCGCCTCGACCGCGATCCGCGGTTTCACGTTCTGCTCCAGCGCCTCGCGGCAGGCGAGGACCGCCTCCAGGCGGCGCAGCGTGGACTCCGGCGACCACTCCGCGGCAGCCGCGCGGATCTGCCGTTCGCGGTCCGGGTTGGTCAGCGGGACCGGTGCGCCGGACCCGGCGACGAGGGTGTCCCGGTAGAAGCCGGCCAGGTCGACCAGGGCCCGGTCCAGGGCGTCGCGCTGGGTACGGGTCGCCCGGGACTTCTGCCGCTTCTCCAGGTCCCGCTCGGCCGCCTTCGCCGCGCGGGCCGCGCCGGCGACACCCTTGCCGGTGCCGCCCGCGCCCATGGCGACGGCCAGCTCCTCGCGTTCGGTCTCGTCGCGCTGCTCGCGCAACTCGTTCGCCTCCGCCTCGGCCGAGCCGATCAGCGCGTCGGCGTGCGCGAACGCGTCACCGAGCCGGCGCAGCGACACCGGCACGGCGAGGATCGACTCCCGGCGTGCACGGGCCGCCGGATCGCGGGCCAGGCGCCGGGCGCGCCCGACGTGCCCGCCGGCCACCGACGCCGCCCAGGCGGCCTGGTCCGGGTCGATGCCATCGCGCGCGCGCAGGACGCCGGCGACGGCCTCGGCGGACGGGCTGCGCAGCGAGATCGGACGGCAGCGGGACCGGATGGTCACCGGCACGTCGTCCGGGTGGTCGGACGGTGCGCAGAGCAGGAACACCGTCTCCGGCGCCGGCTCCTCCACGGCCTTGAGCAGCGCGTTCGACGCACCCTCGGTGAGCCGGTCGGCATCGCCGATGATCACGATCTGCCAGGGGGCGGTGGACGGCTTGCGTGCGGCGAGCTGGACCAGGGCCCGCATCTCGGCGACCGAGATGGACAGTCCCTCGGGGACGATCTCGCGGACGTCGGCGTGCGTTCCGGCCAGGATCGTGCGGCAGGCCTGGCACTCGCCGCAGCCCCCGTCGCGGCACTGCAGCGCGGCGGCGAACGCCCGCGCCGCGTTCGAGCGCCCGGAACCGGGCGGGCCGGTGAACAGCCAGGCGTGGGTCATCGCGGCGGGATCGGCGGCGGCCGCGGCGAGCTCGGCGACCACGGCGGGCTGGCCGACGACGTCGTCCCAGACCGTCATCTCAGGTCGACGGCTCCGGGCCCGGGCCGCCGCGGACCGGCTCGACCGCCGTCTCGGCCGGGGCCTCGCTCGGCGCCGGGGCCGGGACCAGCGCGAACACCCCGTCCCGGACGCGGTCGGCGACCTCGTCCTCGGTGCCGTCGGCGTCGATCACCAGGTGCCGCTGCGGCTCGACGGCGACCATCCGGGCCAGCAGCCGCTGCACCCGCGCGTGCTCCTCGCCGGCCACCCGGACGGCACCGCCCGCGGCGTCCGGGGCGCGGTCGAGCAGCACCGACATGTCCGGTTGGAGCCTTCCGGACGCCCAGCGGCCCAGGTACTCCAGCTCGCCGCCGTCCGGCGCCGCGCCCATCTGCTCGGCGGCCACGCCGAACTGGGCCAGCGGGCTGGACAGGAACCGGTCCATCACGACGACGGCGCCCTCGGCGAGCGCCGGGCGGATCACCCGCTCCACGAGGTCGGCCCGCACGGCCGCGGCGGCCAATGCCTTGGCCCGGGCGCCGGAGAGGTTCGCCTCGCGGGTCGCCGCGGTCCAGCGCGCGGCGTCCCGTTCGCCGTCGTCCGGCTCGACGACGCGGTGGCCGCGTTCGCGCAGCGCGGCCGCCAGCCGCTCGGCCTGCCGGGCGGTCTCGGCCGCGGTGGCGCCCTCGACGGCGATCAGGACGCCGTTCCCGGTGCGCAGCTCGCCGTGCCGCAGCGCGCCGACCAGGTCCTTGAGCAACGGCTCCAGCCGACGGTCGTCCATCTGCCGGTAGGCGATCGTGCCGACGACCGCGGCCACGATCCCGGCGCCGGCCAGCACGAACCGGGTGCCGTCGACCAGGTACGGGGTGCCGTCGATGGTGATCGTGCGGGTCGCGACGACGCCGACGACGATCGGGACCAGCGACATCGCGCCGAGCAGCACGACGCGGACGAGCGACTGCACGAACGCGTTGACCCGGCCGCGGACCTCGTCCGCGACCTGCGTGCCGATGATCGTCAGGCCGGTCAGGAACGCGACGCCGGCGAAGCCGCCGACGAACATGACCGCGATGATCGCCATGAACAGGTGGACCGCGACGGCGACAACGGCCAACGAGAGGCCGGCGCCGACGATCGCGGTGCCGAACAGGCGGTTGTGCGGCAGCCGCAGGGCCAGCCGCGGGCCGACCGCCATACCGAGTGCGAGCCCGCCGAACACGCTGACGAACAGGATCGAGTACGCCGCGTCGCCGCCGCCCAGGCTGGACGAGTAGAGCTTCGCGGTCGCGATCACGGCACCGCCCGCGGTGAACGCCCCGATGATGCCGATCACCAGGCCGCGGATCAGCGGCGTCGTGGCGACGAACGTGAAGCCGTCGCGCAGCATGAACATCAGCGACGGCGGCGCGGACGCCCGCTCGGACGGTGCCGTCTTCCCGGACAGCTCCGGGATCCGGAACCAGATCATCAGCGCGGAGAACAGGAACGCGAACGAGTTCACGAACAGCGCCAGGTAGACCGCGGTCGTCGGGGAGTTCGCGTCGACCAGCGGGCCGAACTTGGTGACCAGCGCGAACAGGCCGGCGCCTCCGGCCACCGCGACCCCGTAGGTGACGACGAGGCCGAGCTGGGCCGCCGTCTCCATCTGGTCCGGGCGGCGCAGCAGGTTCGGCACCGCCGCGTCCTTGGCCGGGATCCAGAACATCGCGCAGAGCTCGATCAGGAACGTGGCGGCGATCAGCCACCACAGCGAGCCGACGATCGGGATCGAGATCAGCAACCCGAACTTGAGCATGTCGCAGGTCGCCATCAGCTTGCGCCGGTCGAACCGGTCGGCCAGTGCACCGGCCAGCGGCCCGAACAGCAGCGAGGGCAGCAGCTTCGCCGCGACCGTGCCGCCGAGCGCGAAGCTCTGCGCCGTGTAGCCGGCACCGGCCGCGAGGTGCGTGGCTAGCGACGTCATCGCCAGAACGGACAGCCACTCACCGGTCGACGTGATCGCCGTGACCGTCCACAGGCGCCGGAACGCGGGGATGGCCAGTACGGAGGAGACCCGGTGCGACGTCGGCGCGGAGACCTGAGGGCTCGCCGGGGAACCGATCGCGGCTCACCTCCTCCTGGTCGGACCCGCCTGTGGGCCGGACACCGTAACGGTGATCGACGAGCCCGGCGGGAGGCCGGCTGTGAGGCCAGGGTAATGGTCATCCCCGACACGACGGCGCGAGGGCCGTCGCCAGGGGGAACGTCGTGTCGTGCCGGCCGCGGCCGTCTAGACGATCGACGCGATCGTCTGCACCGCGATCAGCGCGAACACCAGCAGGAAGAACAGCGTGAACAGCCGACCGCCGAGCCGCCCGCGGGTGTGCCGGGCGAAACCGAACAGCGCCGGGTCCGGGTCGACCCGCGGCCGGGCGGCGCGGCTGTCCGTCGCGTTCGGAACCACCGGCCCGCGCGGTTCGGCGGAGTGCGGGCGGCGGGGCGCCGGCAGCGGCGGCCGCGGCACGAGGGGACGGGGCCGCAACGGCGTCCGGGGCGACGGGGGGATCACCCGCTCGGGCTCGCGTGGGGCGGGTGGTGACGGCGGGTCGCGCGGATCGGGCCCGGCAGCATCCAGGTCCGGGGCGTCCTGGGTGCTCTCCGCTACCTGGTCCTTGGCTACCCGGTCCTCGGTTTCCTGGGCGGTCTCAGCGTCCTGGACCTCGACGACCTGACCCTCAGCGTCCTGAGTGGCCTCCGCGACCTGGTCCTCGGCCTCGGGCGTCTCGACGTCCCGATCCTCGACGACGTCGACCGGCGCCCCGTCGTCGGCGTCAGGGTCGTCAGGGGCCTCCAGATCGGACGCCCGCCGCTGGGCCTCGCGCTCGGCGACCAGCCGCGCGACACCCCAGCGCCCGTCCCCGGATCCGGGTCCAGGCTGCGTACGGGCGCGGAACGACCGGGGCCACCACCGGACGGCCGGCATCACGCGGCCACCGGCCGGTTCGGCCGTCTCGCTCCCCTGCGGACCGCCGGTCATCCCTCCGGACGCCGGCGTCACCCGCGGCCCGGAACGCGACATGTAGGCATGCTAGGCGTGCGTCACCGATCCGGCGACGTCCACACGCGACCGGAGGCGGATCTGCGCCCGGACGGGTGATCAGCGGGTACGCCGTTGCCCGGGATCAGCCTCCGCCCGGCGCCGGTGGCGGTGCCGCGGTCGGCGGCACGCCGGGTTGGGTCGGTACGGGCGGCGGCGCCGGCACGGTCCCGGTACTGGTCTGCAGCGTCACCCGCTGACCGGGCAGCGCGGCACCGCGCGGCGTCTGGCCGATCACCGTGCCCTCCGGCGCCCGGTTGTCCACCTCGCGGGTGGTCACCGTCCAGCCGCCGCCTTCGAGCTCCGAGCGGGCGTCGTCGATCTGCTCCCCGACGACGTCCGGGATCCGCGACTCGGAACCGCCCTCCAGGTAGCGCGACGCGGTCGGCGGCAGCGGGAGCACCGGTTGTCCCGCCATCAGCGGGTTGACCGCGCCGTACCAGGTCTCGGCCGGTGTCTTGCCGCCGAAGATGTTGCCGCTGCCGCACGGGAACGGGGCGCCCGCGCCGTCGCACAGCGGGCGGGGGGAGTTCGAGTTGTCGAACGTGATCACGGCGCCGGACATCTGCGGCACCGCACCGACGAACGCCGCGGACTTGTGCTGCTGGGTCGTACCGGTCTTGCCGAGCATCGGGCGGCTCCAGCCGACCTGGCGCGCCGCGCCGGCCGAGGTGCCGCTGGTGTCGTCCTTGGACAGACCGGTGACCAGCGTGTTCGCCAGTCCCGGGTCGACGGCCTGCTCGCAGGCCTCCTCGGTGATCGGCACCGACTTGCCGGACGCGTCGGTGATCGAGTCGATCGGTGTCGGCGGGCACCACCTGCCGCCGGAGTTCAGCGTCGCGCCGACGTTGGCCAACTCCAGCACGGACGTCGGGGTGACGCCGAGGGTGAACGAGGCGAGCTTCTGCTCCTTGGTCACCTGGGCGATCGACTTGCCGGTCCGCTGGCCGGTGTTCGGGTCCGTGAACGGGGTCTTGGCGAGGTCCCGCATCCCGAGCCGCACCGCCATGTCCACGACGTCCGGGACGCCGGTGTACTCCTCGAGCTTGATGAAAGCGGTGTTCGGCGACGTCGCCAGCGCGTCCGTCATGGACAGCACCGGCGGGTAGTTGCCGGCGTTCGCGACCGGGATCGGCCGGGCGCCGCCGTCGAGGTAGATCGGCGACGCGTAGCCGGACGGCGGCACGTCCATCTGGTAGTTGATGCCCAGGCCCTTCTCCAGCGCGGTGGCCGCGGTGAAGATCTTGTAGACGGAGCCCGCGCCGAGGTTCACCGGCTGGTAGGGCAACCCGAAGCTGGTCTGCTCCTCGTCGGCGTTCAGGCCGAACGTGCGGCTGGAGCCCATCGCGAGCACCCGGTGCTTGTCCTGCCCGGGCTGCACGAGCGACATCGTGTTCGCCACGTTCGGCGTGCCCGGCGGGACCTCGCGGTCGAGCGACGCCTTGACCTCGCGCATCGCGTTGCGGTCGAGCGTCGTCTTGATCGTGTAGCCGCCGCGGTTGATCTGCTCGGTCGAGAAGCCCGCCTCGGTCAGGTACTGCACGACGTACTTGCAGAAGAAGCCCGTGTCCCCGGCTCCGATGCAGCCGTTGGGCACCTGGACCAGCGGGTTCGACACGCCCAGCGGCGAGGAGGTGGCCTGCTTGGCCTGCTGGTCGTTGATCATGCCCTGCTGGCGCATCTGGTCGATCACGACAGTGCGCCGCTGCAGCGCGGTGTCCGGGTTCTGGATCGGGTCGAACTGGGTCGTGCTGCGCACCATCCCGGCCAGCAGCGCCGCCTGCGGGACGGTCAGCTTGTCCGGCGTGGTGTTGAAGTAGGTGCGCGCGGCCGCGGCGACGCCGTACGAGCCGTTGCCCATGAACACGATGTTCAGGTAGCGGTTGAGGATCTCGTCCTTGGACAGCTGGCGCTCCAGCTGCAGGGCGATCCGCGCCTCCTTGAGCTTGCGCGCGGGCGTCTGCTCGGTGGCCTTCAGGCGCTCCGCCTCGGTCTGCGCCTCGACGTAGAGCATGTAGTTCTTGACGTACTGCTGGGTGAGCGTCGACGCGCCCTGCACGACGTCCCCGGACGCGGAGTTCGCGATGACGGCGCGGATCGTGCCCTGCCAGTCCACGCCCTGGTGCTCGTAGAACCGGCGGTCCTCGATCGCCAGGATGGCCGCCTTCATCGCCGGCGAGATCTGCTCGTTGGTGACGTTCGTACGGTTCTGGTCGAACAGGTAGGCGATCGGCTGGCCCGCCGAGTCGGTCATCGTCGTGGTCAGCGGGGGCGCGGTGCCGACCAGGTCGGCGGAGCTGGAGCTGACGCTGTCGCCCGCCTCGTTGGAGAGCACGCCGAGCCCGGCCGCCGCCGGGAACGCCATCCCGGCCGTCACGACGCCGGCCAGCACGCACAGGCCGGCGAGCACGCCGATCGGCCGCAGAAGGTGGCGGGGGAACCTCACAGCGGGAGGGTAACGGCCGGTGCGTCATGTGCCCGTCAGGTCCGGCCCGGCCGGGTTGCGTAGTTTTGCGTGCTCCCGGTTACAGGGCCGCCGCCGCAGAATCGATCGTGCGGCGGGCGCGGGCCCGCCTCCTGAAAAGTCAGCGGCGAGCCCCCGAGCCCGCCCTCGTCACCGAGGTGGAACGCGTCCATGTCCGTACAGTCCCCGGCTTCCGTCACCCCTCTGTCCGCCGGCGCGAACCGGCACCCGGCCCGGCCGGCCCGTCCCCGTCTCCGGGCGGCCGGACGGCGCCCCGACGGCCCGGTCTGGAACTGGCGTGTCGCGGCCCGCTGCCGCACCGAGAACTCCGAGGACCTGTTCGTCACCGGGGCCAGCCAGCGGGAGGCGCGCGAGTTCTGCGTCACCTGCCCGGTGCGCACCGAGTGCCTGGCGCACGCGCTGGACCAGCAGGTCGAGTTCGGCGTGTGGGGCGGGATGACCGAGCGGGAGCGGCGGGCCGTACTGCGCCGCCGGCCGGACGTGCGGAGCTGGGCCGCACTGCTCGGGCGGGCCCGCACCGAGCACTACGCCGGCGCCGCGAACGCCGGGGCCCGGGGAGCCTGACCGACGTTCACAACGTCCCCGCCCGGACTCCGGGCGGGGACGTTCGCGTGCCCTGAGTGTCGCGGACCGGTGGGGAGTAGCCGCGCCGCGAAGTCGGAGTACCGCAGTACTCATGTGCCGGGCGCGCCCCCGCTCCACCCTTGTGACCAGGCCGGAGAGCCGGCCACGACGAGCGAGGCGGGTGGTCACGATGAGCATGCTGCTGGTGCAGGAGATCGGTCGCTGGCGGTGCGAGACCCCGCGTACCGAGGCCGATGGGCTGCGGCTCACCCGGCTCGTCGTCGACGAGATGCGGCGGCGGCAGGTACTCGCCCCGTCGCTGGTGGCTGCGCTGGACGTGCTCGCGGACCGCCACCGCGGACGGGACGAGCGTCTGGACACCTTCCTGGACACCGTGCTCTCCGCTGGCGACACCTACCACCCCCGGGCCGCGTGACGCTTTCACCGCGGCTCGGGGAGTAAGAACGGCAGGAGGGTCAGCCGCCGGACGCGACGGCAGCGCCGCCGAACGGCTCGTGGCCGGCCAGGAGCTCGCCGACCCGACGCAGGCCGTCCATGTCGGCGATGTCCCCGGCGATCGACGGGACCCGCACGACCGGCACCGACGGGTGCGCGCCGGAGAAGCGGGTGAGCAGGTGCTCCTCGCGTTCCGAGAGCTCGACGCGGTCGGCGTGCAGGCGCAGCACGGCCGCCGCGATCTGCGACCCGGCTCCGCCGACGTTCTCCGCCGCGGTCCGGGCACGGGCCGCCGAGACCGGAGCCAGCACCGGGTGGGTCCGGTTCAGCACCAGTCCCGCCAGCGGCATGGCCTCACCGGCGAGCCGGTCGGTGAAGTAGGCCGCCTCGCGCAGCGCGTCCGGCTCCGGTGCGGCCACGACGAGGAACGCCGTGCCCGGCGAGCGCAGCAGCGCGTAGGTCTTCTGCGCGCGTTCCTGGAACCCGCCGAACATCGTGTCGAACGCCTGCACGAACGCCGACGCGTCGGCCAGCATCTGCCCGCCGAGAATCGTCCCGACGGCCTTCGCGAACAGCCCGAACCCCGCGCCGACGATCTTGCGGATCCCCCGTCCGCCCGCCCGGGCCGGGGACGCGAGCAGCCGGATCATCCGGCCGTCGAGGAACTTGGACATCCGCTGCGGGGCGTCCAGGAAGTCCAGCGCGGAACGCGACGGCGGGGTGTCCACGACGACCAGGTCCCAGTTCCCGGTCGCGACGAGCTGGCCCAGCTTCTCCATCGCCATGTACTCCTGCGTTCCGGAGAACGACGAGGAGATGGTCTGGTAGAAGGGGTTGTCGATGATCTTCTGGGCGCGGTCGGGCGGGGCGTGGCTCTGCACCATCTCGTCGAACGTGCGGCGCATGTCCAGCATCATCGCGCTCAGCGAGCCCCGGTCCGGGGCCCCGACTCCGGCGACGGCGTGCGGCTCGTTGTCCAGCGCCTCCAGCCCGAGTGCCTGGGCGAGCCGGCGGGCGGGGTCGATGGTCAGCACGACCACCCGCCGTCCGCGCTCGGCGGCGCGCAGCGCGAGAGCGGCCGACGTCGTCGTCTTGCCGACGCCACCGGATCCGCAGCAGACGACGATGCGGGTGTCCGGGTCGTCGAGCACGGCGTCCACGTCGAGGTGCGGGATCCTGCGGGTCACGAGCCGTCCTCCAGGTGCACACCCTGCTCGGTCATCGACTCGGCCAGCTCGTAGAGCGAGCCCAGGTCCACACCGCCCAGCACCTGCGGCAGCGTGACGCGGGGCAACGGCGGGTCGGGCTCGGCGTCGAGGCGGCGCAGCGCCGCGGACTCGCCGGCCACCTGCACCGCGTGCTCGACGGTCTCAGCGACCAGCCCGTCGATCTCCTCGGGTGCGAGCTCCAGGCCGGCGCCGACCAGGCCGGCGCGCACCCGGGAGGCGTCCACCCGCCCGTGCGCCGCGGCCGTCAGCGAACGGTCCGGCAGCCACTGCTCGCGCATCCGGTTCACGAACACGGTGCCGACCGGGAGCCCGGCCCGCTCCAGCTCGTCGACCGTCTCCAACGTCTCGGTGACCGGCAGGTCGGCGAGCAGCGTCACCAGGTGCACGGCCGTGCGCGGGGAGTGCAGCAACTGCTCCACGCCCTTGGCCTGGCCGTGGATCGGGCCGGTCCGGGCCAGGTCCGCCATCGCACGGGTGACGTCGAGGAACGTGACCAGCCGGCCGGTCGGCGGCGCGTCCAGCACGACGGCGTCGTACACCGGGCGGCCGTCGGAGTCGGTGCGCGAGACGCACTCCTTGGCCTTGCCGGTGAGCAGCACGTCGCGCAGGCCGGGGGCGAGCGTCGTCGCGAACTCGACCGCACCCATGCGGCGCAGCGCGTGACCGGCCATGCCGAGCCGGTAGAACAACTCGAAGTACTCGAGCAGCGCGGCCTCGGCGTCGACCGCCAGCGCGCGGACCTCGCCACCGCCCGGCGCGACCGCGATCCGGCGCTCCTCGTAGGGCAGCGGCGCGGTGTCGAAGGCCTGGGCGATGCCCTGGCGCCCCTCGACCTCGACCAGCAGCGTCCGGCGTCCGCCGGAGGCCAGTGCGATCGCCAGCGCGGCCGCGACCGTCGTCTTGCCGGTGCCACCCTTGCCGGACACCACGTGCAGCCGCGCGGACCGCAGTGGATCAGGCCAGGGGTCGGGCCGGACAGGCGTCGTCACGCGGCTCAGCCTACGGAGGCGCACGGCCCCCGGCCCGGTGACGAACATCGCCGTCCACCCAGGCCGTGGCGATGATCATCACGAGGGCCGTTAAAGTTTCTCACATGAGCTCCCCCGCCGTGACCAAGTGGGAATACCTCAGCGCCCCGGTGCTGATCCACAACACGAAGGCGATCCTGGACAACTTCGGACAGGACGGGTGGGAGCTGGTGACCATCACCACCGGCGCCAACCCCGAACAGCTGATCGCGTTCTTCAAGCGCCCGGTCCAGGCATGAGTCCGACCGCGAAGCTGCGCGAGCTGGGACTCACGCTGCCTGCGGTGGCGACCCCGGCCGGGGCGTACATCCCGGCGCGGCGGTCCGGGAACCTCGTGTTCACCGCGGGCCAGGTCCCGCTCGTGGACGGCAAGCTCCCCGCCACCGGCAAGATCGGCGGCGACGTCTCGGCCGACAAGGGTTACGAGCTTGCACGTGTGTGCGCTCTGAACGCGCTGGCCGCAGTGGACTCCCTGGTCGGGCTGGACGCGGTCACCGGTGTGGTGAAGGTCGTCGGCTTCGTCGCCTCCTCCCCGGACTTCGGCGGGCAGCCGTCGGTGATCAACGGCGCGTCGGACCTGCTCGGTGAGGTGTTCGGCGAGGCGGGCGCGCACGCGCGCTCGGCCGTCGGGGTGGCGGAGCTGCCGCTGAACGCCCCGGTCGAGGTCGAGCTGACCGTGGAGGTCGGCTGACCGTGACGGGCGTCGTCGAGACCGGTCCCGTCATGGTGGCCGGGCACGAGCTGCTGGTCCGGCTGGCCGGACGGCTGCCCGACGACGTGTTGTGGCGCCTGCGCGACTGGCTGGCCGCGGGCGCGGTCGACTCCGTCGGCACGGTCCTTCCGCGCGCCCTGCTGCGGCACCGCCTCGGTGTCACGGACGACGAGCGCGATCTGCTGTGGCGCTGCGTGGACGACCGGTCGCCGTCGCGGCGGATGGTGGACACGATCCTGCCACTGCACGAGCTGGACGACCCGGGCGTCGCGTTCTCCGCCGGGACCGCGGCGCACGACCTCGCGGCGATGTCGGCGACGTCGGTCGCCGCGGGCCACCCGGGCGTCGAGGAACTGCGCCAGACCTGGCGCGGGCAACGCGGTGAGCAGCGCGTGCTCGTCGCGCTCGGCGCCGAACGTCCGTGGGACCTCACCGGCACCCTGCAGCGGCTGCTCCGCGTGCACGGCGACCGCACGCCGTGCGTCGAGGTGCTGCCGCTTCAGATGGAGGTGCCCGCCTACCATCAGGCGGCGGTCGTCGGCTCCTCCGTGCTGTGGGCCTGCCCACCCGCCCCGGCGCCGGCCGACGGTGGCGGCGCCGCACCCCCGTCACCCGGCTCCGCAGGCGCGTTCGCGCCGGGTGCGCTGACCGGTACCTGACCGGTCACCGAGCGATGGAGGCCTCCATGTCCGACGCCGTGGCCGCGGCCCCGACCTCCGGGCACGAGCTCCTGCTCGGGCTGGCCGGATGGGTGGACGACGACCTGCTCGCGATCGGACGCGAGCTCGTCGCCGTCGGCGAGGAGGCCGGCGCGCTGGAACTGCTGGTCGCGTCGCTGGCCGCGGCGCGGACGGTGCTGCCGCACCCGGTGCGCGCCGGGCTCGGCGACGCGGTCGAACGGCGGATCGGCGCCGACCTCGCGCGCCTGCTGCCACCGGGCGCCCCGTTGCCGGACCGCACCGCGCACGCCTTCGCGCCGGACGCCGGCGCCGCGGACACGGCCGAGCAGATCGGCGAGATCCTCGACGGGCTGACGGTCGTCGCCCGCAGCGGGGCCCGCGCGGCGCTGACCTGGCGGACCACCCCGGCCGGAGCCGCGCCCGGGCCGCTGCCGCACCCGGTCGTCCTCCTCGTGCTGGACGAGGCCGGACCGGCCGAGGTCCTCGCGTACCAGGTCGGCGCGGCGCTGGCCCGCTCCGGCGTCCCGGCGTCGGTCGAGGCGGTCGTGGAGGGCAGCGCGCTTCCCCCGTACCAGCGCGCCGCGCTCGCGGCCTCCCGGCCGGCCGGCCGGTCCGCCGATCTCACCCGGGCCGGGCTCTCGTTCGCCGGACCGGACGAGTCGTGGGCGCGGGAGTACACGGAGGACTCCGACGCGACGGTGACCGCGGCGCCCACGGTGGCCACCGTCAGCGGCCCGTACGAGAGCCTCCTCGAGCACGACGGCGACGGCGGCACGCACGGCGCCCCGGACGACAGCGCCGAACCCGCGACCGGGCCGGCCGCCGACGAGTCGGACGACGATCCCTTGTCCGGCAACGGAGCTGTCACGTCCGGACCGGCCGTGGACGGCTCCCACCGGGCCGAAGCCGGGTCCGACGACCCGTTCCACGGCGCCGAGTCCGCCGACGACGCCGGGCAGCCCGAGGACCGCGCGAAGGACCTGCTCGGAACCACGGATCCGGACGGTCCGGGGTGGACGGAGGAGCCCGCGTCCGGGACGCAGGACGGCCTGAGCGCCCCGGCGGGCAGGCCCGGAACGAACGGGCACGACGTCGAGGACACCGCACGGACGGCCCGGCAGGCCACGGAGCGCGCGGGGTCCGGCCCCGGGGCGGACGGCACGCAGGCGGGCGGCGTCGCGCCGATCGGAACCGAGGGGTCACCGATCAGCCCGGGCGGCCCCGACCCGGCGCGGTTCGACCCGGCCCGCAACGCCGTCGACCGGAACGTCCACGGTGGTCCCGGCGTGACGGCCCGCCCGGCCGTCGGGCCCGATCGCGTGGACGAGCAGACCGGTCCTCCGGCCCCGGCTCCGCGACCCGGGCCGTCGACCCCGCCCCCGGTACCGCAGGGACCGTCCGAGCACCGGCCCGGTACGGCAGCCCGACCAGGCGCGGCCGGACGGCCGCCCCGGCCCGGCCGCCGGGCAGGGACCGCAGAACGGGGCGAACGGCCACCCCTCGCCGCGCCCGGCACCCCGCCGCACACCCCGTCCGGGGCCGGCCCGGGACGCATCGCCGCACAGTGAGCAGGGTCCCGGCACCCCGGCGGCTCCCGACCCGGCCGAGCCGCCGGTCAACGGGCACGCCGCGGACGGCCAGCGGGCGGGCGAGCAGGAGTGGGCCCGCCAGTGGAGCAACGGCAGTTGGTCGATGCCGGCGGCCCCGCCCGCCGGTCGGGACCCCGACATCGAGCCCGCGACGTCACCGACCCCGACCACCCCGCCGCTCAGCCGCGTGCCCCCGACGCCGACGGCGGGGACGGCCGGCGACGGCGGATCGCCGTTCGAGCCGGAGCCGGACGCGCGCCAGGCGGGGCCGGCACCGCGGAGGCGCCACCGCCTCGACGGGCTCGACGCGAGCCCGTCCGGAACCACGGAACCGGCCGGGTCCGAGGACGTCCTGGACAGCCGGCTCACGCCCAACGAGCAGGAGCTGCTGCGCCGGCTGCAGCAGGAGCTGGCCGCCCGCGAGCGCGGATCGGCCGAATCGCAGTCGTCGCCGCGCAACGGCATCCCGCACCCGCCCGAGCAGGACTGACGGCGTCAGCCGACCGCCCGCAGGACGTCGTCGACGATCTCCTGCAGGCGCAGCGCCCGCGCGGCGTCCACCGGGAGGCCGGTCCGGCCGAACTCGACGGCGAAGGCCAGCTCGTCCAGCAGCCGGGAGTAGCAGGTCACGCCGCTGTCCGAGCGCCGGTCGAGCACGTGCCGCCCGGCCGGCCCGAACACGGCGAACTCCATCTCCGTCGGATCCACCGGCAGGCGCAGCGAGAGCGTCACGGTGCTGCGTGCGCCGCCGGCGTGGGCGAGGCCGAGGCGCCACACGTCCGGTTCGTGCCGGGCGGCCAGGTCGACGCCGGTCACCGGACCGAGCGCGGCGTCCAGCAGGTCGATCACGTGCGGCCCGATGTCCAGCAGCGCGCCGTGCTCGGCCCGCCACGCCGACCGGTGGTAGGGACCGCCGAGCAACGAGCCGGACAGCCACCGGGCGACACCGATCGTGTCCGGACCGGCCGGTCCCGGAGGGAGGGCGTCCAGCCACGCCAGGACGGCGTCGTCGAAGCGCAGGACGAGGACGGTCACCGAGCGGACCCCGGCTGCGGCGACCGCGTCCGCGACGGTCCGGGCGCCCGCCAGATCCTCGGCGAGCGGCTTCTCCAGCACGAGGTGCCTCCCGGCCGCGGCCACCGCCGGCGCGAGCTCCGCCTGCACGGCGGGTGGCACGGCGAACGCGACCACGTCCGTGGCGTCGACCAGTTCGTCGAGCGCGCGGTACGGCCTGCCGCCGAACTCCGTGCAGAGCTCCTCGGCCGCCTCCGGACGCCGCGTCCACACTCCCTGGAACCGGTACCACGGGTGCTGCGTCACGGCCGGGGCGTGCACCCGCCACGCCCACGGCCCGGCGCCCACCAGCCCGATCCGCAACGGCTCGCTCGTCATGGCGGTCATCATCACGTGACGCCCCCGTCCGCCGATGACCTAGGGTCCGGTACATGGCGGGCAGCGACGGCGAACCGGTGGTCCCACGACCGGCGGCGACCGTCCTGCTGGTGCGCGACGCCCCCGACGACGGCCTCCAGGTGTTCCTCCAGCGCCGGGTGACCGGCATGCAGTTCGCCGGCGGCATGACCGTGTTCCCCGGGGGCGGTGTCTCCGCGGAGGACGTGCCCGATCCGGCGCGCTGGCGGGGGCCCGACCCGGCCGAATGGGGCCGGCGGCTGGACTGCACGCCGGAGCTGGGCGGCTCGTTCGTGCAGGCGGCGATCCGGGAGACGTTCGAGGAGTGCGGGGTCCTGCTGGCCGGGCCCGCGGACGGGCCGCCCACCGCCGTCGTGGAAGCGGCCCGCTGGCGCGACGACCTCGCCGGGGGCCGTCGCACGCCTCGCCGACCTGCTGGGCGAGAACGATCTCGTACTGCGCACGGACCTGCTGCAGGGCTGGGCGCGCTGGATCACCCCGCCGAGCAACCCGCGCCGCTACGACACGGCGTTCCTGATCGCCCGCGTGCCGGACGGCCAGCGCGCCGACGACCGGACCACCGAGGCCGTCGAGGCCCGCTGGTGGTCCCCGGCGTCGGCGCTGCGCGCGTTCGACGCGCTGGAGATCGAGCTGATGGCGCCGACCATGCGCACGCTGCAGGAGCTCGCCGAGCACCAGACCGCGGACGCCGCTCTCGCCGCCGCGTCCGGACGGCCGATCACGCCGGTCATCCCGCGGGTGCGGCGCGAGGGGCGCTCGGTGACCGTCGTGCTGCCCGGCGACCCGGACTGGGAGACCGCCGCGGACCACCTCACCCCGGAAGGACCGCCGTCATGACGTCCCATCCCGCGTACGGCGTGCTGCGGACGGTCCGCCCGGCCGCGTCGGTACTGCTGCAGAACAACCCGAACCACATGACGCTCGACGGCACGAACTCGTGGGTGCTCTCCGACCTCGGTGCCCCCGACCGGATCGTCGTCGACCCCGGTGAGGACGACGGCGAGCACCTGGAGCGCCTGGCCGACGGTCCGCCCGTCGCGCTCGTGCTGCTCACCCACCACCACCACGACCACGCGGGCGGCATCGACCGCTTCGCCGAGCTGACCGGCGCGCCGGTGCGCGCACTGAAGCCGGAGCTGTGCCGCGGGGCGGAGCCGCTGCGCGACGGCGAGACGCTGTTCGTGGCGGGCGTGAACCTGCGGGTGATCGCCACCCCCGGGCACACGGCCGACTCGCTGTCCTTCCTGGTCGGCGGCAACGACCCCGCGGTGCTGACCGGGGACACGATCCTCGGCCGCGGCACGACGGTCCTCGCGCACCCGGACGGCGCGCTCGGGCCGTACCTGGAGTCGTTGCGCACGTTCGCCGACCTGATTCCGGCCGGGACGCCGGTGCTGCCCGGCCACGGCCCGGAGCTGCCGGACGCGGCCGGGACCGCCCGGGAGTACCTGGCGCACCGCGAGCAGCGCCTGGACCAGGTCCGCGCGGCGCTGGAGAAGCTGGGGCCGGACGCGACACCGCGCCAGGTCGTCGAGGTGGTGTACGCCGACGTCGACGAGAAGCTCTGGGACGCCGCGGAGTGGTCGGTCCGGGCCCAGCTGGACTACCTGCGCGCCTGAGCGATCGGCGTGGGCTCGCGGTCCGCGACGAACCGGGCCGACGAACTAGCGCGCCCGGCGGGCCAGCCGCTCCGGCTCGAGGATCAGCACGCTCTTGCCCTCCAGCCGCAGCCAGCCGCGGTGGGCGAAGTCGGCCAGCGCCTTGTTCACGGTCTCCCGGGAGGCGCCGACCAGCTGGGCGATCTCCTCCTGCGTGAGGTCGTGTGTGACCCGCAGCAGGCCGGACTCCTGCGACCCGAACTGGCGGGCCAGCTGCAGCAGCGACTTCGCCACGCGGCCGGGCACGTCGGTGAAGATCAGGTCCGCGAGCATGTTGTTCGTCCGGCGCAGCCTGCGCGCGAGCACGCGCAGCAGCTGCTCGGCGATCTCCGGCCGCTTGCCGATCCACTCGCGCAGCGCGGTGCGGTCCATCGTGTACGTGCGGACCTCGGTGACCGCCGTCGCGGTGGACGTGCGCGGGCCGGGGTCGAAGATCGAGAGCTCGCCGAACATGTCCGACGGGCCGGCGACCATCAGCAGGTTCTCCCGGCCGTCCGGGGACTTGCGGCCGAGCTTCACCTTGCCGCCCGAGACGATGTAGAGGCGGTCGCCCGGCTCACCCTCGGAGAAGATCACCTGGCCGCGCGAGAAGTCGGCCGGCTCCAACGCCTCGGCCAGCGCCTCTGCAGCCTGGGGTTCCACTCCCTGGAAGATCCCGGCCCTGATGAGAACCTCGTCCACTGAAATGCTCCTCGTTCACCGGCCGCACGGGCGCGCAGCGGTCGTCGGCGGGCCAGTGTAGAGCCCCATGGCGGGCACGTGCCCAGCGACAACCCGAAAGGGCCCGAACCCGGTCGAATCGGCTGATCCGTCCGGTGGTGCGAAATGGTGTCAGGCGGACGGGATCCGGCTGCGCCGGGCACCTCGCCGCCGACTCCGGTTCCGTAGCCGGAACAGCTCGAGAGCCCGCCCCGTCCCTTGCCGGAACAACGCGCGCAGCTCGTCCGGACGTGGCTGCTCGAGCAGCTCGTCGAGCTCGTCCTGACGCACGGTGGACTCCCGCAACCGGGACTCGACGCGCTCCATACCGAGCGCGAAGAACATCACCAGTAGCGGCACGAGGACGGACAACCAAGCAGTCATGGCACCGGTGATCCTCCCGCATCGGGCAGGGGCTCCGTCGCCCGGGGGCCGGTGTCGGAGAGCTCGATACCCATTCGTGACGTCATCGGCATCTCGACCCGCAGTGTTACCGACCGGACCCGGGACCACACTCACTGTCGGGGGGTCCCCGTAGGCTCATACGGGTGAGCACCTCCGTCCGGCGCCCCTCGCCCAAGGCAGCCGCCGGGCTCGCCGCGCGCGTCGCCGCGGGGGAGAACCCGCTCGGTCGGGCCCGCCGGGTCGGACGGATCCTGCGGGCTCTCGCCGTGGCCTATCCCGACGCGCACTGCGAGCTCGACTTCCGAACCCCGCTCGACCTCGCGGTGGCGACGATCCTGTCCGCCCAGTGCACGGACGAGCGCGTCAACCAGGTCACGCCCGGTCTGTTCGCCGCGTACCCGACCGCGGCCGACTACGCGGGCGCGGACCGCACGGAGCTCGAGGAGCGCATCCGCTCCACCGGGTTCTACCGGAACAAGACCACCTCGCTGATCGGTCTCGGCGCGGCCGTCGTGGAGCGGCACGGCGGCGAACTGCCCGGCAGGCTCGAGGATCTCGTCAAGCTGCCGGGGATCGGCCGCAAGACGGCGAACGTGATCCTCGGCAACGCGTTCGGCATCCCCGGCATCACCGTCGACACCCACTTCGGACGGCTGGTCCGCCGGTGGGGGTGGACCACCGAGGAGGACCCGGTCGCCGTCGAGCACGAGATCGGCGAGCTCGTGCCGAAGCGGGACTGGACGATCGTCTCGCACTACGTGATCTTCCACGGACGGCGCGTCTGCCACGCGCGCAAACCGGCGTGCGGGGCCTGCACGCTGGCGTCGGACTGCCCCGCCTTCGGCACCGGGCCGACCGACCCGGTCGAGGCGGCGAAGCTGGTCAAGGGGCTGGAGCGGCCGCACCTGCTGGAGCTGGCCGGCCTCGGCGACCTGGCCGGGGACGGGCGGTGACGCGGGGACGCGTCACCGCGACCCGTACCGAGATCGGGGCGACGGTCGCCGTCGTCGTGCTGGCCGTGATCGCGGTCGTCGCGCTGTGGCCGTCCGGCCCGTCCGGTTCCGGAGCCCCGGCAGGCGATCCCGCGACGAGCGCGGCCGAGCCGGACAACGATCCCGCCTCCGCCGACCCGGCCGCACTGGCCGCGGCGCGGGCCGCCGCCGGGCCGGTCCCGTGCCCCGCACCCACCGGGCGACCGCCCGCCGGACCGCTGGCCGGGCTCCAGGTCCCCTGCCTGGGCACCGACGGCCGGACCGACGTCGGGGCGGCGCTCGCCGGGCGTCCGGCACTGGTCAACGTGTGGGCGTCCTGGTGCGCCCCGTGCCGCGCGGAGCTGCCGGCGCTCGCCGCCTACGCCGCCCGGCCGGGCTCCGTGCCGGTGCTGACCGTGGACGTCCGCGACGACCCGGTCGCGGCGCTGGGACTGCTGCGTGAGCTGCGGGTCGGGCTCCCGGCGGTGACCGACCCGGACGGGGCGCTGCGCACCGCTCTGGACGTGCCGCCCGCGCTGCCGGCCAGCTACGTCGTGCGCGCCGACGGGTCCGTCACCCGCGTCGACCCGCCGACGCCGTTCCGGTCCGCGGACGACGTGGCGGCGACCGTGGAGCGGCTGTCGTGACCGTCGATCCGTCCTCGGCGCCGGCGTCGCTGCGGCCACTGGTCGAGGCCGCCGACGGCCTGGACCCGACGTCGTTCGGCAGCCGCCGGATGCCGGGTTCCTCGGACGGCCGCCGGGCGGCGGTGCTCATGCTGTTCGCCGACGACGGCGGCTCGCCGGACGTCCTGCTCACCGAGCGGGCCAGCACGCTGCGCGCACACGCGGGCCAGGTCTCGTTCCCGGGCGGCGCGATCGACCCGGGCGACGACGGTCCGGTCGCGGCCGCGCTGCGCGAGGCCGAGGAGGAGACCGGGCTGGACCCGGCCGGCGTCGCCCCGCTCGCGGTCCTGCCCGAGCTGTTGATCCCGCCGACCGGGTTCGTGGTCACACCGGTGCTCGCGCACTGGGCCCGGCCGGCGCCGGTGCGGGTCGTCGACCCCGCCGAGACGGCGCGTGTGCTGCGGGTCCCGGTCGACGTGCTGTGCGACCCGTCGAACCGGCTGGCGGTGCGCGGCCCGCGCGGGTACGTCGGTCCGGCGTTCCGGACCGCGGGGCTGGTGATCTGGGGATTCACCGCTGGCCTATTGTCCGCACTGCTGCACCGCTCCGGATGGGAGCGTCCATGGGACGCGACCCGGCCGGAGGACGTGGACCGGGCCTGGGCACGGGCGCGGGCCGAGTACGCCGACGGCCGGGAGTTTTCGTCGTGAGTTGGGTCGACCTCGTCGTGGTCGTGCTCGCCCTGCTGGCCGCGGTGTCGGGGTGGCGGCACGGCGTGGCGGTGGCGCTGCTGTCGTTCGTCGGGGTGCTGGCCGGCGCGATCCTCGGCCTGCGCCTCGCACCGTTGCTGGCCGGGGGCGTGGAGTCCCAGCAGGCGAAGATCCTGCTCAGCCTCGCCGCCGTCGTCCTGCTCGTCGCGCTCGGCGAGGCGACCGGCGTCTACTTCGGACGGCGGATCCGGGACCGGATCCGCGGCGAGGGCACGCTGAAGGTCGACTCCGCGCTCGGCGCCGGCGTGCAGGCGGTCGCCGTCGTGATCGCGGCCTGGCTGATCGCATTGCCGCTGGCCTCGACGAGCTTCACCGGGCTGACCCAGGGGGTGCGCGGGTCGCAGGTGCTCGCCGGGGTGGACAGCGTGATGCCGGCCGCTGCGCGCCAGCTTCCCGCCGAGCTGCGCCAGATTTTGGACAGCTCCGGGTTCCCGGACGTGGTCAGCCCGTTCTCCCGCACGCCGGTCGGCCCGGTCGGCCCGCCGGACTCCGCGCTCGCCGATTCGCAGGTGGTGCGCGACGTCCGGCCGAGCGTGCTGAAGGTGCGCGGACGGGCGCCGTCGTGCAGCAAGGCACTGGAGGGCACCGGGTTCGTCGTCGCGCCGCAGCGGGTGATGACGAACGCGCACGTCGTGGCCGGTACGTCGTCCACGAGCGTCGAGGTCACGCGGCGGTCCGGGGCGACCCGCCAGCTCGAGGCGACCGTGATCAGCTACGACCCGGAGATCGACGTCGCGGTGCTCGACGTGCCGGACCTGGACGCCGACCCGCTGCAGTTCAGCCCCGATCCGGCCGGCGCCGGGGACGACGCGATCATCCTCGGCTACCCGCTGGACGGCCCGTACACGATCACGCCGGGCAAGATCCGCGAACGGATCCGCCTGCGCGGGCCCGACATCTACGACCAGGGCAGCGTGACCCGCGACGTCTACACCGTGCGCGCCGTCGTCCGGTCCGGGAACTCCGGCGGGCCGATGATCGCGCCGGACGGCCGGGTGCTGGGCGTCGTGTTCGGCGCCGCGCTCGACGACTCGGAGACCGGGTTCGTCCTGACCGGCGAGCAGGTGGCGGGGGCACTCAACGCCGCAGCCGGCGGCTCGACCCGGGAGGCCGAGACGGGGGACTGCGCGGCCTAGTTCACTGCCCGCGGCCGAGGTCACGCGGTGACGCTCCAGCGCGGGCGGTCGCTCGTCGCTGCCGTCCGGCGGACGGTGCACTGCGAGGAATCCTCCCTGTGCCGTCCGGCGGATCACGCCGGTGTCGACGCCGTGTTCGAGCACGTCCCGGTCCGAGCCCTGCAGCCCCAGACAGATCCGGTAGGTGAGCGTGTAGGCCAGGGTCGGCAGGACGAGCACGGCGACCCGGGCCGCCCAGAACAGCGCGTCGGCGGAGAGGTGGAACCCGAACGCGAGGACGTCGATCGCGGCGGCGAGCTGCAGGCTGCCGTAGAGGGCGAGCACCGCAGCACCGAGGGCGGTGCGCACCGCAGCCTCGCGGGCTCGTTGCGGCCGGTCGTACGGCGCGTCGTCGCGGGCGATGCGCCGCTCCACCCACGGGTACAGGGCGAGCGCGGCGAAGCTCAGGGACAGGAACACGACCGACGGCCAGAACCATGGCGCGATCACGTGGTCACCGACGGGGATCTCCCACGCCGGCCATAGCCGCACCGCGCCATCCACCCAGCCGAAGTACCACGGCGGCGTCGACCACGACGAGACGTGCGCCGGGTCCGCCGGGCCGTAGTTCCAGACCGGGTTGACCTGAAAGGCACCGGCCAGCACGCCCAGCACGCCGACCGTGACAGCGGCGAAGGCGATCGCCCGTGCCGCGCGGGCGCGCGAGGACGGAGCGCCCGGGCCACTCCGCCCGGTCGGCCGCCGGCCGGCCGGGCGCGACTTCCGCCGTACGGCGAGCACGACCCACAGCACGACCGCCCCGACGACGATCGCGGACACGGCCAGGTGCACCAGATAGAGCCGCGAGACGATCCCGGTGCCCGGGAACTCGCCGCCGAACACCACCCCGTGCAGCCACGTCCCGATCACCGGGAGCGCCAGCGTGTAACCGGAGATGACGCGCAGGCTGGTGCCGGAGAGCAGGTCGTCGAGCACCAGCACGCCGGTGAACGCGGCGACGATCCCGGCGACGAGCAGCAGCACGCCGACCAGCCACACCGCCCGGCGCGGGCCCCGGAACGTGCCGGTGAAGAACCGGTTGAGCAGGCCGGCGAGCAACGACGCGACGAACAGCGACGCGGCCCAGTTGTGGAGCTGCCGCACGAACAGCCCGCCCCGGACCTCGAACGAGATCTCCAGCGCACTCGCGTAGGCGCGCGACACCGGGACGCCCTGGAGCGCCCGGACCGGCCCGGCGTAACTCACCGGGGCCTGCGACGGGTCGAAGAACAGCGCCAGGTACACGCCGGAGAGGACGAGCACCCCGAGGCTGGACACCGTGGCCACGCCGAACACCCGCGACCACCGGGTCGGAAACACCGTGCCGAGCGTCATGTCTGGTCCCTCCTCGACGTCGTGCGTCAACAAGGGGACGGCGCCGGGTGGCCGAATGTGACGGCCGCGCTTGGTGACGCCGGTCACGGACCGGGTAGCTCGGCCGTGGCGGCACCCACGGTCCAGGCCTCCTGCACCCGGACGTGGCCGCCGGGCGAGTCCAGCGATCGGTGCCGGGTAGGTATCCATCCATCTCTCACATGATGGAATCATCCTGTCAAGGAGTGGGATCCCGCCGTAGCGTGCCGGGAGTACCCCCTCCCGAGGAGCGCTGCCGTGCCGACCCCCGACACCCGCCCGGTCGACGTCACCCGGTCCGGACGTCGCTGGCTCGTGCTCGGTGTCGGCGTGTTCGCGCAGACCTCGGCGTTCGCGTTCGCCTACGGGATGCCGTTCCTGGTCCCGCTGCTGCGCGACACCTACCGGCTGTCGCTGGCCGAGGCCGGCACGTACGTGGCCGCGCCGACCGTCGGCCTGCTGGTCTCGCTCGTCGCCTGGGGTGCGGCGGCCGACCGGTGGGGCGAGCGGATCGTGATGACCGTCGGGCTCGCCATGACCGGCACCGTCGTCGGGGCCGTGGCGTTGCTGCCGCATCCGGGGACCGGCCCGACGCTGGCGCTGCTGGCCCTCGGCGGCGCGTTCTCGGCGTCGGTCTCGGCGGCCAGCGGCCGGCTGGTGATGGGCTGGTTCTCCCGGACCGAGCGCGGCCTCGCGATGGGGATCCGGCAGACCTCGCAACCGCTCGGCGTCGCGGTGGCGGGGGTGTCACTGCCCGGACTGGCCGCGGTGGTCGGGCCGTTCACCGCGCTCGCGCTCCCGGCCGGGTTGTGCCTGCTCTCCGCCGTGCTGGTGGCCGCGCTGGCACCGGATCCGCCGCGTGTACCTGCGGCGGGCGGCGAACGCCCGCGGTCGCCGTACCGGACCCCGGTGCTCTGGCGGGTGCACGCGGCGAGCGCGATGCTCGTCGTCCCGCAGTTCGCGGTCGCCGCGTTCGGCACCGAGTACCTGGTGCGCGAGCAGGACTGGGCGGCCGCGACGGCGGGCGCGTTCATGGCCGGGATCGGCGTGCTCGGTGCGCTCGGCCGGATCGGGACCGGGGTGTGGTCGGACCGCGCCGGGTCCCGGCTGCGGCCGATGCGGCAGGTGGCGGCGGCCGCGACGGTGGTCCTGCTGCTGTTCGCGCTCGGCGACGCCGTCGCCGGCTGGCTGGCCGTGCTGGCCCTCGCGCTGGGAGCGATCGTGACGGTCGCACCGAACGGCCTCGCGTTCACCGCCACCGCCGAGATCGCCGGCTCGGCCTGGTCCGGGCGCGCGCTGGGGGTGCAGAACACCGGCCAGAACCTGGTCGCGTCGTTCGTACCGGTCGCGCTCGGTGCCGTGATCGGCGCCTCCGGCTACACGACGGGCTTCCTCCTGGCCGCGCTCGCCCCACTCGCCGCCGTCGCCCTCACTCCGGTCCGCCAGGAGCCCACCCCGCGCTGGTGACTCCGATGAGATCCGGGGCCGCCGGCGGTCATGGTTCACACGCGGGGCCGGACGTGCGCCGCGTGGGTCAGGAGGACCGACGGTGAAGCTGACGCTGACGGAGTTCGTCACGGTCGACGGCGTGTCGCAGGGGCCCGGGTCTCCGGACGAGGACCCGTCCGACGGGTTCACGCGGGGCGGATGGTTCGTGCCGCACCTCGACGAGGCGTTCGTGGCGCTCGCCGTCTCGTGGCTGGGTGAGGCCGACGGTCTGCTGTTCGGCAGCCGCACGTACACGAACTTCGCGCGGGACTGGCCGCAGATGACCGACCCGGACGACCCGATCGCTCCGACGATGAACAGCCTGCCCAAGTACGTGGTGTCGCGCAGCATCACGCGGGCCGACGACTGGACTCCGACCACGATCCTCGCGGGGGACGCCGCGGACGAGGTCGCGAAGCTGAAGCAGGAGCCCGGCCGTGAGCTGCAGATCCACGGCAGCGCCCGCCTGGCCCGGTCGCTGCTGGAGGCGGGACTGATCGACGTCGTCCGCCTGGCGATCGCGCCCGTGGTCGTCGGGAGCGGGCGACGGCTGTTCCCCGACGGCGGGGCCCCGGCGGGCCTGCGGCTGGTCCGGACCGACACGACCCCGGCCGGCGTCGTCGTGCACACCTACGAGTCGACGGGGAGTCCCGAGTTCGGGACCTACTCGCCGGGCGCGTAGGTCCCGATCACGGGCGCTACCCGACCTCGCGGGTGATCGTCTGGTCCCGGCCGGGACCGACGCCGATCGCGGACATCGGGGCCCCGGTCAGCTCCTCCAGGCGGTGGACGTAGTCGCGGGCCGCGGCCGGCAGGTCGTCGAACGCGCGGCAGCCGGACAGGTCCTCGAACCAGCCGGGCATCTCCTCGTAGACCGGGACGGCGTGGTGCAGGTCGGTCTGCGTCATCGGCATCTCGTCGACCCGGCGGCCGTCGACCTCGTAGGCGACGCAGATCGGCACCGTCTCCAGGCCGGAGAGCACGTCGAGCTTGGTCAGGAAGAAGTCGGTGATCCCGTTGACGCGCGCGGCGTAACGGCCGATCACGGCGTCGAACCAGCCGCAGCGCCGCTGGCGCCCGGTGTTCACGCCGATCTCGCCGCCGACCTTGCGCAGCCGCTCGCCCATCTCGTCGTGCAGCTCGGTCGGGAACGGACCGGAGCCGACGCGCGTCGTGTACGCCTTCAGGATCCCGATCACCCGGTCGATCCGGGTCGGGCCGATGCCGGAGCCGACGGCCGCGCCGCCCGCCGTCGGGTTCGACGACGTCACGAACGGATAGGTGCCGTGGTCGACGTCGAGCAGCGTGCCCTGCGATCCCTCCAGCAGGATCGTCTCGCCCCGCTCGAGGGCCTGGTTCAGCAGCAGCCGGGTGTCGACGATCTTGTCCGCGAACTCCTTGGACTGCTCCAGGACGGTGTCCACGACCTCGTCCAGGTCCAGCGCGCGCCGGTTGTAGACCTTCACCAGGATCTGGTTCTTCAGCTCCAGGGCCGCCTCGACCTTCTGGTGCAGGATCTTCTCGTCGAGGAGGTCCGCGGCACGGACCCCGACGCGCGCGACCTTGTCCTGGTAGGCCGGGCCGATGCCGCGGCCGGTGGTGCCGATCTTGGCCTTGCCGAGGTAGCGCTCGGTGACCCGGTCGATCGCCACGTGGTACGGCATGATCAGGTGCGCGTCCGCCGAGATCAGCAGGCCGGACGTGTCGACGCCGCGGCGCTCCAGCCCCGCCTTCTCCTCGATCAGCGCCTCGGGGTTGACCACGACGCCGTTGCCGATGACGTTCTTCACGCCGGGGGAGAGGATCCCGGACGGGATCAGCTTGAGCGCGAAGTCCCGGCCGTCGGGGGTGACCACGGTGTGACCGGCGTTGTTGCCGCCCTGGTAGCGCACGACCCAGCCGAACTCGCCGCCGAGCAGATCGGTCGCCTTGCCCTTGCCCTCGTCGCCCCACTGGGCGCCGATCAAGACGATTGCGGGCATGTGAGACTCCAGTTCTACAGGCACGACACGACCCGCGGGATCCCTCACGGGACACCGCGGCGGGGAGGGTAACCGATCTGTGGGCGCGACCGATCCTGAAGCGGTGGTCCTGACCTGCGCGGCCAGGGCGGGCGGGCAACCACAGAGCCGTCTCCGGGTCCACGGTATCGGCCGGGCGGCGTCCCGGGCACGTCTGGACGCCCGACTGGGGGCGGTGCCGTCCGTCACTCTCGGTCCCCGTCCGGGCCGCGACGAGCTCGACCCGGTCCTCGCCGACGCCCCGTCCCGGCTGGTCGTACACGGCACCGACGCCGATCTCGCCGCCGTCCTGGTGCGGCTGCTGCGCAAGGAGCTGCTGGCGACCGTCGAGGTCGGGTACGTGCCGTCCGGGCGCCGCTCAGCGGCGGCGGCCGCGTGGGGGCTGCCGGGCCGGCCGGCCGACGCCGCCGAGCTCGCGCTGCGCGGGCGCGCGATGCCCGTCCCCCTCGTCCGCGACGATGCCGGTGGCGTGCTCGCCGGTCGCGGCGAGATCCGGGACCTGTACGGCGAGGCCTACTGCGACGCGACCCGCGTGCTGCGCGGCTCGGTGCGCCGGCTGCGGATCGACGCGGGCCCGGACGGGGTGTCGGTGCTCGCCGACCGCGGGGTCCGGGCGGCCACGGGCCGCGCCGTCCAGATCGGGACGACCGGAGCCCGGATCGTGCACGACGGCGTCGAGCATCCGCGCGAGGTCACCCGCTGGGCCTGGTACCGGCACACCGAGCCGTGGCTGCTCGTGCGTCCCTGAGCGGGCGGGCTCAGGACAGCCGTCGCCACAGCGCGACACCGAGCAGAACGATGAGGGAACGGCTCCGCTCAGGCGGCGGCGCGCTCGTCGTCCGGCCGGCGGTGGTAGCTGTCCACGTAAACCTGGCCGGACAGGTCCGCGATCGCACTCATGATCTCGTCGGTGACGGCCCGGCGGATCGCGGCGGCGCCCTCCAGCCCCTCGTACCGGCTGAACTCCAGCGGACGTCCGAAGCGGACCTCGACGCGTCGCACCCGCGGGAACCGGCGACCCACCGGCTGCACCCGCTCGGTGCCGACCAGCGCGACCGGCACGACGACGGCTCCGGTGGACAGCGCGAGCGACGCGACGCCGGTGTGCCCGCGGTGCAGGCGGCCGTCCAGCGAGCGCGTGCCCTCCGGGTAGATGCCGAACACGCCACCGCGGCGCAGGACCTTCCGTCCGGCGTCCAGCGCGGCCAGCCCGGCCTTCGCGTTGCCCCGGTCCACCGGGACATAGCCGAGCGCCCCCAGGAAGGAGGCGACCAGGCGGCCCTTGAGGCTGCGGCCGGTGAAGTACTCGGCCTTGCCGAGGAACGCGACCGGACGGGGGGTGACCAGCGGGATGAACGCCGTGTCCACGGCCGCGCGGTGGTTGGCGGCGAGGATGACGGGGCCGGTCGGCGGAACGAGGTCCGCGCGGCGCACGCGGGGGCGCCAGATCAGTCGTACCAACGGGGCGAGCACGTACTTGATCAACAGCTGCACAGGGAACTCGTGCCTCTCGTCTCGGGCGGGTCGGCGACTGCCACCACCACGTCGTGGGTGGGACGGACGGTCCCTGCGCCGGATCGGTAGCCAGGATTCTGCACCTATCCGACCGGACAGGGAATCCCCTTCGTCCCGGAATCCCCGATGGATGCAGGCCGCATCACCCCGTGCGACCGGTTCACAGTTGGTCGCGCAGAATCCGCTGCGCCTCCTCGCGGTCCAGCCCGGTCGCCTGCAGCAGGTCCACCGCGATCGACCGCAACTGCGCGACGAGTACCGCGCTCGTCGCGGTCCGCGGCCGGTCCGGGTCCTCAGCGAGCACGGGCGCCCGGTACACGACGTCGAGGATCGGGCGCCGGGCCCGTTCCCGGTCTCCCTCCACCCCGAGCTCCCTGGTCAGGGCGCCGACGGCCGTCGCGAGCCCGGCCACGGCGTCCGCCAGACCGTCGGGGACCGGCTCGCCGTCCTCCAGCAGGGTCAGCGCGCGCCGGGTGAGCACGCGGGTGTTGCGCATCGCGTAGTCGGCTCGTTCGGCCAGCTCGCGGTAGCGCTGCAGCATCCGGCGCCGCGGGCGGCGGAGCGGGGAGACGGACGCGACCTCGCCGGCCGACGACACGGCCTCGCGCAGCGCGTCGATCAGCGGCTGCGTGTCCCGGGCCCGCTGCAGGGCCTGGGCGGCGCGCTCGGCGTCCCGCTCCCGCAGCGCTGTCGCGACCTCCAGCAGCACGGCGCACAGCTCGTCGAGCAGCCGTCGGGCCTCCCGGCGCACGATCCGGACCGGGTTCACCGGGATCAGCGCCGCGACCAGGAGCCCCGCCACCCCGCCGATCAGGGCGTCCACGCAGCGGTCGATCCCGCCCGACTCACCGGGCGGCAGCAACGTCGTGACGAGCACCGCGGACGCGCCGGCCTGCGCGACGATCAGCGTGCCGCCGTCGGTGAACACGGCGATCGCCATCGCGAGCGCGACGACGAGGATCAGCTGCCAGACGCCGCTACCGATCTGGGCGATCAGCAGGTCGCCCACCAGCACACCGAGGCTGACGCCGACGACCAACTCCGTCGCCCGTCGCAGCCGGGAGTTCAGCGACACCCCGAGGCTGATCACCGCGGCGATCGGGGCGAAGAACGGACGGGGGTGCCCGACGAGGTCGCCGGCCACGTACAGCGCAAGACCGCCGGCGAACGCGCACTGCAGGATCGGCAGCGCGGACGCGCGCAGCCGGCGTCCGCCCAGGACCATGCGGTCCTGGACCCGCCCCGCGAGGCGGGCGGCGGTCCCGCTCAGGAGAGTCCGAGTGCGGGTAGCGCCGCCCGGTCCGACTCGGAGATCAGCGTGCGGAGCCGCTCGATCTCGTCGGTCTCGCCGAACTGGGTCGCGGCCCGCAGCAGGGCGCCGCAGGAGCGCAGGAAGCCACGGTTCGGCTCGTGCGACCACGGCACCGGGCCGAAGCCCTTCCAGCCGTTGCGCCGCAGCTGGTCCAGGCCCCGGTGGTAGCCGGTGCGGGCGAACGCGTAGGCGGACACCGCGTCGCCCGCGTCCAGGGCACGCTCGGCCAGCGTGGCCCAGGCGATGCTCGACGTCGGGTGCCCGGCCGCGACGGCCGCCGGGTCCGTACCGCCGTCCAGCTCGTCGGCGGCCGGGTCGACCGGCAGGCGCGTGTCGTCCGGCTCGAGCAGGTTGCCGTGCAGACTCATGCGCCCATCCTCGCCCCCGGCGCCGCACCCGGTGAAGGAGGGGCACCTTCGGGCAATGTCATTGCCCGAAGGTGCCGTTCGTTCGGAATCAGGAGGTCAGGACAGCGCCTTGCCCGCGGACTTCAGCGACTCGCAGGCCTCGACGACCCGGTCGCCCATCCCGGCTTCGGCGGCCTTGAGATAGGAGCGCGGGTCGTAGACCTTCTTGTTGCCGACCTCGCCGTCGATCTTCAGTACGCCGTCGTAGTTCTTGAACATGTGCGTGACGATCGGGCGGGTGAACGCGTACTGGGTGTCGGTGTCCACGTTCATCTTCACCACGCCGTAGCCCAGCGCCTCGTGGATCTCCTCGATCGCCGAACCGGACCCGCCGTGGAAGACGAGGTCGAACGGCTTGTCGCCGGACCCGGCGCCCAGCTTCTCCCGGGCCACCTCCTGGCCCTGCTTGAGGATCTCCGGGCGGAGCTTGACGTTGCCCGGCTTGTAGACGCCGTGCACGTTGCCGAACGTCGCGGCCAGCAGGTAGCGGCCCTTCTCGCCGGCGCCGAGCATCTCGACCGTGCGCTCGTAGTCGCCCGGGGCGGTGTAGAGCTTCTCGTTGATGTCGTTCGCGATGCCGTCCTCCTCGCCGCCGACGACGCCGATCTCCACCTCGAGGATGATCTTCGCCTTGGCCGCCTGCTCGAGCAGCTCGGCGGCGATCTTGAGGTTCTCCTCGAGCTCGGTCGCGGACCCGTCCCACATGTGCGACTGGAACAGCGGGTTCTGCCCCTGGCTCACCCGCTCCTGCGAGATCGCGATCAGCGGGCGGACGAACGTGTCGAGCTTGTCCTTCGGGCAGTGGTCCGTGTGAAGCGCCACATTGACGGGGTACTTGGCCGCGACGACGTGGGCGAACTCGGCGAGCCCGACCGACCCCGTCACCATGTCCTTGACCCGGGTCCCGGACAGGAACTCGGCGCCGCCGGTGGAGACCTGCACGATGCCGTCCGAGCCCGCGTCGGCGAAGCCGCGCAGGGCCGCGTTGAGCGACTCCGTGCTGGTCACGTTGATCGCGGGGTAGGCGAACTCGCCGCTCTTGGCGTTGTCCAGCATCTGGTTGTAGATCTCGGGCGTGGCGATCGGCACGGTGGACCTCCTCGACGTCGGCGGGGCCTGCTGGGTGCGCAGTCTGGGCGAAGTATTGCGTACTCCGGACATGCCGGGCGGTGCCACGGATCACCGGTGTGAGCGGACCCCGGAAAATGATCTGGCCCACCCCGTTACCCTGTGCGGTGTGGAGGAGGCAGGGGCGGAGAGCGCCGTCGACAGGACGCTGAGCCGGCTCCGGCGCATCGACAGCAGTCCGAGCCCGGTGGCTCCCCCTGCCGACGTCGCCGACACCGGATCGCTCACCCCGGCGCAGCCGCTCACGCTGGCCGACCTCTACCGCGACCACCGGACCCGGCTGATGCGGCTGGCGATGCTGCTGGTGGACATCCCGGCCACGGCCGAGGACGTCGTGCAGGAGGCGTTCGCCGGGCTGCACCGGCACTGGTCCGGGCTGCGCGACGAGGCGGCCGCACTGGCCTACCTGCGCGCGGCCGTGGTCAACGGGTCGCGCTCGGTGCTGCGCCGGCGTCGCACCGCCCGGGAGTACGTCCCGCCGCACTCGGCGAACGCCCGCTCCGCGGAGTCGCTGGCCATGCTGTCCGCCGAACACCAGTCGGTGGTCGAGGCGCTGTCCGCGCTCCCGCCCCGCCAGCGCGAGGTCCTGGTGCTGCGCTACTACGGCGGGCTCTCCGAGTCCGAGATCGCCGAGGCGGCCGGCATGAGCCGGGGTACCGTCAAGTCGACGGCGAGCCGGGCGATCGACGCGGTCGCCCGGATCATGGACGAACGGTCCGGCGCCGGAAGGATGGAGCATCGGTGACCCACCCGGACGACGCCGGACGGCGGCTGAGCGAGGCCCTGCACGCGCAGGCATCGCAGGGCCCGGTGCCGCCGGCCGACCGGGTCCGCCCGCCGCGCGCGGCGCCGCAGGCCCCACCGCGTGTGCCCGGGCGGATGCCGCCCCCCGCGCCGCGACCGGTCCCGCCGCAGGCCCCGCCGCCCAGCCAGTCGGCGCCGTCGGCCCCCGTGGCGCGCAGCGCGACGGCCACCCGGTCGGACAGCCGCCAGATCGTCTGGGCGCTGGTCGTCACGCTGCTCGTCGGTGCGATCCTCGGTGGCGGGCTCGCGCTGCTGTCGGTCCTGCTGCCCGGCGTCCTGCCCGCGATCGGCTGAGCAGGCGTTCCGGCATCGTCACCCCGGCGGGTGAGCCGCCGCGGGGCGGCCGCACACCGGCGGCCCATCGGCCGCACATCCGGGACCGGTACCGTCGTGTCCCGTGACGCCCCTCGCCACGCAAGCCCTCGCACTCGGCCCGGAATGGCTCGACCCGGACGTCATCATCAACTGGCTCGGGCCGTGGGCCCTGGTCGGGGTCGCCGCGATCATCTTCGCGGAGTGCGGCCTGCTGCTCGGGTTCTTCCTGCCCGGGGACTCGTTGCTGTTCACCGCCGGCCTGTTCGTGGCGTCGGGCCAGATCGCCCCGCTATGGGTGACCTGCCTGGTCCTGGTCGTGGCGGCACTGCTCGGCAACGCCGTCGGCTACGCGATCGGGTACAAGGCGGGCCCGGCGATCTTCGACAAGCCGAAGTCGAAGCTGTTCAACCCGAAGCACGTGGCGAAGACGCAGGAGTTCTTCGACAAGTACGGCAACCGGGCCATCGTGCTCGGCCGGTTCGTGCCGATCGTGCGCACGTTCATCACGGTCAGCGCCGGCGTCGCCCGGATGGAGCCGCGCCGCTACCTGACCTACTCGCTGATCGGCGGCGTCGCCTGGGCCGCGGGCGTCACCGTGCTCGGCTACTTCCTCGGGCAGTTCGCGTTCGTCCGGAACAACATCGACCTGATCCTGGTCCTGGTCGTGTTCGTGTCCATCCTGCCGATCATCATCGAGGTGGCGCGGGCGAAGCTCGGCGGCAAGAAGAGCGGTCCGGCCCCGGCCGCCGCCGGGCCGTCCGACCTCACGCAGCCGATCTCGCCGGTCCCGGGTGACACTCCCCGTGGCACCGCCTGGGACGGCCCGGACGCCCCGGCCCCCGGACGTCCCCGGCACGCCCAGGACGTCGACGACACGGAGGCGACGACCCGGATGGCGCCCGTCGTGCCGCAGCCGCCGAACGGCCACCGGGCGGACGGGCTGGAGCGCGGCCCGGTCGAGACCCGCTCGTCCGGGCGACCCGGTGATGGGGCAGCCGCAGGAGCGGCGCCGCCCCGACCAGCCCTGACGGCTACCAGGCCGCGTCGAGGTCCGCGTGCCGGCGGATCCAGGCGTGCATCGCCACCCCCGCCGCGACCCCGGCGTTGATCGAGCGCGTCGAGCCGAACTGCGCGATCGACACCGACATCGACGCCAGCTCCCGGGCCGGGTCGCTCAATCCCGGCCCCTCCTGGCCGAACAGCAGCACGCAGTCGCGTGGCAGGTCGGCCGTCTCGAGGCGGACCGATCCCGGCGTGTTGTCCACCGCGACGACGACGAGGCGGTGCTCGGCCACGAACTCGGCCAGGCCGGCGACGTCGGCGTGGTGGTGCAGCTGCAGGTACCGGTCGGTGACCATCGCACCGCGCCGGTTCCAGCGCCGCCGCCCGACGATGTGCACGCCGGCCGCGCCGAACGCGTTCGCGGTCCGGACGACCGTGCCGATGTTGTGGTCGTGCCCGAGGTTCTCGATCGCCACGTGGAACGGGTGGGCCCGCCGCGCGAGGTCGGCGGCGACCGCGTCGCGGCGCCAGTACCGGTAGGCGTCGACGACGTTGCGCCGGTCGCCCTGTTCGAGGAGCTCCGGGTCCCAGTGATCACCCGTCGGCAACTCGCCCGGCCACGGCCCGACGCCGACCGTCGCCCCCGGCGCCGTCCATTCGCTGGGGCCGACCGTGTCGTCCGGCTCGTCGGTCACCCGAGCTGCAGGTCGGCCAGCCCGAGCAGCGACCGGTAGGGCACGCCCTCGGCCTCGATCGCCTCGCGCGCCCCGCTGGAGCGGTCGACGACCGTCGCCACCCCGAGCACCGTCGCCCCGGCGTCGCGGGCGGCTCGCACGGCGGTCAGCGGCGAGCCACCCGTCGTGGACGTGTCCTCGACGACCAGCACCGCGCGACCGGCGATGTCCGGGCCCTCGATGAGCCGCTGCATCCCGTGCTGCTTGGTCTCCTTGCGCACGACGAACGCGTCCACCGGCGGCGCGTCGCGATCGGCGGCCGCGGCGTGCAGGATCGCGGTCGCGACCGGGTCGGCACCGAGCGTCAGGCCACCGACCGAGGAGTAGTCCCAGTCCTGCGTCAGCGCCCGGAGCAGCCGGCCGACCAGCGGCGACGCCTCGTGGTGCAGCGTGACCCGGCGCATGTCGACGTAGTAGTCCGCCTCGGCGCCGGAGGACAGCGTCACCCGCCCGTGGACGACGCCGTGCTCGCGGACCAGTGCGGCCAGCCGGGCACGGTCGGCGTGCGTACTCACGTGCGGTCCCGGCTGAAGGACGCGGTGATCCGCCGGACCACGCCGCGCGGCAGCGCGCCCACGAGCCCGACGATCGCCTTGTACTGCGGCGAGGGCACGCTCAGCACGCGGCCGCGTTCCAGGTCGGCGAGCGCCTCGTCGACGACCCGCGTCGGCTCCAGCCAGAACGGCCCGCGCCGCGACCCGGTGTCGATGCCGGCACGCTCGTGGAACTCGGTGCGCACGAAGCCGGGGCACAGTGCCATCGCCCTGACCCCGGTGCCCTGCAGCGACCCGGAGACGCCTTCGGTGAAGGCGATGACCCAGGCCTTGTCCGCCGGGTAGGTCGAGCCGCGACCGGGCACGAATCCCGCCACGCTCGCGACGTTGACGACCGCGCCCCGGCCCCGGTCGACCATGCCGGGCAGGGCCGCGCGGGTCAGCGCGAGCACCGTGGCCACGTTCACCTCGAGCTGGCGGGTGAGGTCCGCCTGCTCGGCCCGCAGGAACCCGGTGCCCAACGACAGGCCGGCATTGTTCACGAGCAGCTCGACCGGCGCGACGTCCGGATCAGTGAGACGGCGCACTACCCGCTCCCGGGCCTCGGCGTTCGCCAGGTCCGCCGGCAGCACCTCGACCGAGACGCCCAGCCCCCGGTACCGGGCGGCCGCGGACTCCAGGCGCTCGGCGTCGCGGGCGACCAACACCAGGTCGCGGCCGTCCGCGGCCAGCCGGTCGGCGAACGCCGCACCGATCCCCGCGGACGCGCCGGTGATCATGACGGAGGGCACTCGGGCAGCGTAGCCGCCGTCGGCGCCCGTCCGCGCAGCGCGGGCGCGGCACGGTTCACACCACGCGCGGCTTACTCGCGCTTTACGGTCAGGGCATGACGTCCGAACTGCTGCCCGCTCCGGTGACCGGGACCGGGGACCCCGGGGCCGGCGGGCACCACCGCGTGGTCGTGATCGGGGCCGGGTTCACCGGGCTGACGGTCGGCCTGGCGCTCCTGCGCCGGGGGGTCGACGACATGGTGCTGCTCGAGCGGGCGCACGACGTCGGCGGAGTGTGGCGGGACAACACCTACCCGGGCGTCGGGGTGGACACGCCGTCGCCGCTCTACCAGCTCCGCACGATGACCAACCCGTACTGGTCGGACCTCTACCCAGCGGGCCAGGAGGTGCTCGACTACTCGCGCCGGATCGCACGGACCGACGGCCTGCTGGAGCGGGTGCGGTTCGGCCACCGCGTGCTCGACGCCCGGTGGGACCCGTACTCCCGGTGCTGGCGGATCAGGACCGAGCACACGCGCGACGACGCAGCGGGCACGATCGACCGGGAGCGCACCGAGATCACCGCGGACGTCCTGGTCAGCGCGGCCGGGCTGGTCTCCGACCCGAAGCTGCCGGACGTGCCCGGGCTGGCGGACTTCCCGGGCCCGGCGTTCCACTCGTCGCGCTGGGAGCACGACGTCGACCTGACCGGCAAGCGCGTCGCCGTCGTCGGGACGGGGGCGTCGACGGTGCAGATCGTGCCGGAGATCCAGCCGGTGGTGTCGGAGCTGCACCTGGTGCAGCGCACCCCGGCCTGGGTGATGCCGAAGCCGGACCGGCCGGTCCCGGAGAGCACCCGCCGCCGGCTGGCCGCCAACCCGATCCTGACCCGGATGCAGTTCGACCTGACCTACGTCGGGGCCGAGATCCTCGCCGCGGCCCGGCGGGTGCGGGTGCTGCGGTCCGGGCTGATGCGCATCGGACGGCGGCACCTGGCCGTCCAGGTCTCCGATCCGGATCTACGCGACCGCCTGACCCCGGACTTCGAGTACCTGTGCAAGCGACCACTGGTGTCGAACGACTACCTGCCCGCGGTGGACGCGCCGAACACGACGTTGCACACCGGCGGGCTGGTCGAGGTGGACGGCCGCACGGTCGTCGCGGGGGACGGCACGTCGGCCGACGTCGACGTGATCGTGCTGAGCACCGGCTTCGAGGTCGGCGCGACGTCGCCGATCGCGCGGCGGATCCGGGACGCCCGTGGCCGGTCGCTGACCGCGCACTGGGGCGCGCTGCCGCACGCCTACCTGGGGATGTCCTACCCGGGGTTCCCGAACTTCTTCCTCATGCAGGGCCCGAACGCGACGAGCGGCGTCAGCTCGACGCTGCTGTTC
Source organism: uncultured Actinomycetota bacterium (assembly GCA_963822335.1). Lineage (GTDB taxonomy): Bacteria > Actinomycetota > Actinomycetes > Mycobacteriales > Pseudonocardiaceae > Pseudonocardia. The sequence goes on from CAWGHE010000002.1 coordinate 38,433, forward strand.
GCCGAGGCGCAGGGCCGCTACGTCGCGGACGCCGTGGTGACGATGGCCCGGAAGGGGATCGAGACCGTCGACGTCCGCCCGGACGTGGAGCGGCGCTGGACGCGGCAGGTCCGCCGGCGCTCCGCGCGCACCGTGTGGGAGGTCGGCGGCTGCGCCAGCTACTACCAGAACGACAACGGGATCAACGTCGTCATGTGGCCAGGGAACACCGCCGAGTACCAGCTCCGGACGCGGCGGTTCCGCAGGTCGGCGTTCCGCACCGTGCACGGGCGCCGCGGGGCCGGGCGCCCGCTGGACGCCGCGGCCGTCGGCTGAACCCGGTCAGGCGCTCGGCAGCGTGCGGGCCCGTTCGGCCCGCGCCCGCGCCTCGCCGGTCAGCCGGCCGGTGTGCACGAAGTGCGGCGACCGTCCCGCGTTCGGGCGCGCGGGCGTGACGCCGGACCGCAGTGCGGGCCGCGCGGGCAGGTCCGGCAGCCGCGGGCGCGACGCCGGCGCGACCGGCTCGGCCATCGGTACCGGCTCGTGCGCGACGCGGGCCCAGCGGGCCTCCCGGGACGCGCCCACGACGCGGGCGAAGCGACGCAGCGTCCGGCGCGGCAGCTCCAGCAGGCCGACGACCGGGCGGTCGATCGGGCCGGGCACGCTCACCGTGCGTCCGCGGTCGAGGTCGGCCAGGCAGACGTCGACCACGTGCTCCGGATCGGACCACATCAGCGCCGACAGCGGCCCCGTCGGCTCCGTCCGGCCGTTCCACCCGGTCCGCACGAAGCCGGGGCACAGAGCGAGCGCCCGGACCCCGGTCCCGCGCAGGACCGGCACGAGCGAGTCGGTGAACGCCGCCACCCAGGCCTTCGTCGGGCCGTAGCTCGATCCGGCCGAGGGCAGGTACCCGGCGACACTGCCCACGTTCACGACCGTGCCGTGGCCGCGCTGCAGCATGGCGGGGAGCACGGCGTGCGTGAGCCGCATCGTCGCGGTGACGTTGAGGTCGATCTCGGACTGGACGTCGCTGCGGTCGGCGTGCGGGAACGCGGTCCCGCTCTCGACGGCGGCGTTGTTCACCAGGACGTCGACCGCGAGGCCCTCCGGACCGGAGAGCAGGGCCTCCAGCCGGAACAGGCCGTGCCGCGACCCGAGGTCGGTGGCGAGGACGTCGACCCGGACGCCGTGCCGGGTCGAGATCTCGCGCGCGGTGGCGGCGAGCCGCTCCGCACCGCGCGCGACGAGCAACAGGTCGTGACCGCGGGCCGCGAGGCGATCGGCGAAGGCGGCACCCAGCCCGGCACTACCGCCGGTGATCAGAGCGAGAGACACCCGATAAGGGTATCCAGCACTGCTCCACGTAGCGCAATCGGGTGGTCACCGAACGCATCAAGGCCCAAATCGGACGATCAGGACGTGGCCGGCTTCTGCTCCGCCGTCAGGCCCTCTTCCAGAGCCGTCGCGACCTCCGCGAGGTCGGCCAGCAGGTCCTGCATGCGGTCCGACGAGATCCCGACCGGGGCCGCCGCGAGCACCCACGACTCCTCCGCCCAGAGCAGCTCGACGTCCTCGCCGACCGCGTCGCTGGCGTCGGCCAGGCGGGGGGTGAGCAGCGGGCGGACGGCGTCCGCGTCGCTGACGAACGCGTACCGCTCACCCACCGGCTCCAGCAGGTCCAGGCCGGCGTCGTCGGGCAGCGGCGCGGACGGCAGCCGCAGCTCCACCGCGGCCGGCAGCGCCTTCTGCACCTGGACGGCGCACAACACCGAGCTGATCCGGCCGGCCTGCTCGTGGTCGAACGCGTAGGCCTGGCGCGGCCCGTCCGGGGTCGGTACGTCGCCGCTCACCAGGTTGCGCGCCACGCCGGGCCCACCCTGGTGGACCGTCCCGTAGCGCCAGCGGCTGGGCAGCACCGGGTCGCTCTCCAGGAACTCCCACTCGCGCATCGAGGCCCAGCGCCTGCGGTCCCGCGTGGCGCCCCCGCGGAACCGGTCGAACAGCAGCAGGCCGACCCCGACCAGGATCGCGACGACGGCGATGACCAACCAGACCGACATGCGGCGGAGCCTAGTCCCGCCAAGGCGTTCAGCGTGGTAGCGCCACGATCCGGAACGAGGTCAACCGCTGTGGATCCGTCATCCGCCGCCGAGCCCGTCCACCAGCCGGGCTACCCGGCGGGCCGCCACGGACGCCGCGTCGTCCGCCGCGGCGAGCACGAGCTCGGCCAGCCGCTCCCGCGAGAGAGCTGCCGCGCGGGGCCCGAAACGGAGGCCGGTCAGCACGCCGGACCCGTCCACGGTCGCGACGACCGCGCCGTCCGGCGTCCCGGCCGTCTCCCGGACGGCCGCGAGCTCGGCCCGCACCTGCTCGGCACGGTCGAGCACGTCGTCCATCCGGCTCCGGTACCCCGAGCCGCCGGCCCACCGCCGGGCGTCCGGCCGGACGTCGCCGTCCGCCGGGGCCGCCACCAGGTGGGGCCGTCGTCGCTCCATGCCCGGGGACGGTAGGCCCGCGGCCGGCCCGCCGGGCCGCCTCCCGGAGAACGTTCACGATCGCCACCGGCGCCGCTCGCCCGAACACACGACGAGCCCGCCGCCCCGGAGATCCTCCGGGACGGCGGGCTCGAGGGTGGGAGATCAGCTCCCGAGCGCGACCGGGTCCTCCGCGAACCCCTTGCCGACGATCAGGCCGCCGGTGCCGCCGGACGCCGAGGAGTCGAGGTCGACCCGCACCGTGTCGCCCTCGCGGACGGCACCGGAGAGCAGCTCGCGGGCGAGCTGGTCACCGATCGCGGACTGCACCAGCCTGCGCAGCGGCCGCGCGCCGTAGACCGGGTCGAACCCGTTCATGGCCAGCCACTCGCGGGCCGCGTCGGTGACCTCCAGCGACAGCCGCCGCTTCGCCAGGCGGTTGCGCAGCACGTCGACCTGGATGTCCACGATGTGCGTGAGCTCGTCGGTGGACAGCGCGTGGAACACCACGACGTCGTCGAGCCGGTTCAGGAACTCCGGCTTGAACTGCCGCCGCACCACGTCCATGACCGCGTCGCGCCGGCCGGCGTCGTCCAGGGACTGGTCGGCGATGGCCTGGCTGCCGAGGTTCGACGTCAGCACGAGGATCGTGTTGCGGAAGTCCACCGTGCGGCCCTGGCCGTCGGTGAGACGCCCGTCGTCAAGCACCTGCAGCAGCGTGTCGAACACATCCGGGTGCGCCTTCTCGACCTCGTCGAACAGCACCACCGTGTACGGACGGCGCCGCACGGCCTCGGTGAGCTGGCCGCCCTGGTCGTAGCCGACGTAGCCGGGAGGCGCACCGACCAGGCGGGCCACCGAGTGCTTCTCGGAGTACTCGCTCATGTCGATGCGGACCATCGCCCGCTCGTCGTCGAACAGGAACTCGGCCAGTGCCTTGGCCAGCTCGGTCTTGCCGACACCGGTCGGGCCCAGGAACAGGAACGAGCCGGTCGGCCGGTTCTCGTCCGCGATGCCCGCGCGGGCACGGCGGACGGCGTCGGACACCGAACGCACGGCCTCGGCCTGACCGACGACGCGCGCTCCGAGCTCGTCCTCCATCCGCAGCAGCTTCGCCGTCTCGCCCTCGAGCATCCGGCCGGCGGGGATGCCGGTCCAGGCACTCACGACGTCGGCGACGTCGTCCGGCCCGACCTCCTCCTTGAGCATGACCTGCTCGGCGCTGTTCTCGACCGCAGCCGCCTTCTCGGCGAGCTCCTTCTCCAGCGCCGGAATGCGCCCGTAGCGCAGCTCCGCGGCCTTGCCCAGGTCGCCGTCGCGCTCGGCCCGGTCGGACTCGCCGCGCAGCTGCTCGAGCTGCTCCTTGAGGTCCCGGGTGACGTCGATGGCGCTCTTCTCGTTCTGCCAGCGCGCGGTCAGGGCGGAGAGCGCCTCGCGCTTCTCGGCCAGCTCGGCGCGCAGCGCGACCAGGCGGTCCTTGGAGGCGGCGTCGGACTCCTTGTCCAGTGCCATCTCCTCGATCTCCAGCCGGCGGACGGCCCGCTCCACGGTGTCGATCTCCACCGGGCGCGAGTCGATCTCCATCCGGAGTCGGGAGGCGGCCTCGTCGACAAGGTCAATTGCCTTATCAGGCAGGAACCTGGCCGGGATGTACCGGTCCGAGAGCGTCGCCGCGGCGACCAGGGCGGCGTCGGTGATCCGGACGCCGTGGTGCACCTCGTAGCGCTCCTTGAGCCCGCGCAGGATGCCGACCGTGTCCTCCGGGGACGGCTCGCCGACCAGCACCTGCTGGAAGCGGCGCTCCAGCGCCGCGTCCTTCTCGATGTGCTGGCGGTACTCGTCGAGCGTGGTGGCACCGACCATCCGCAGCTCGCCGCGGGCGAGCATCGGCTTGATCATGTTGCCGGCGTCCATCGCGCCCTCGCCGGAGGCCCCGGCACCGACGATCGTGTGCAGCTCGTCGATGAACGTGATGATCTCGCCCGCCGAGTCGGTGATCTCCTTGAGGACGGCCTTGAGTCGCTCCTCGAACTCACCCCGGTACTTCGCGCCGGCCACCATCGAGCCCAGGTCGAGCGCGACGACGCGCTTGTTGCGCAACGACTCCGGCACGTCGCCGGCGACGATGCGCTGGGCCAGCCCCTCGACGATCGCCGTCTTGCCGACGCCCGGCTCGCCGATCAGCACGGGGTTGTTCTTGGTACGGCGCGACAGCACCTGCACCACGCGCCGGATCTCGGTGTCCCGGCCGATCACCGGGTCGAGGTTGCCCTCGCGGGCACGGGCGGTGAGGTCCTGGCCGTACTTCTCCAGCGCCTGGTAGCTGCCCTCCGGGTCCGGGCTCGTCACCCGGGCCGAGCCGCGCACCTTCGCGAACGCCTCGCGCAGCGCGTCCGGCGTGGCGCCGTACCGGGCCAGCAGGTCGGCGACCTGCCCGCCGGACTGCGCGAGGCCGACGAGCAGGTGCTCGGTCGAGACGTACTCGTCGCCCATCTCGGTGGCCAACTGCTGGGCCGCGGTGATCGCCGCGAGGGCGTCCCGGGAGAGCTGCGGCGCGCTGACCGACGAACCGGCCGCGGACGGCAGCCGGTTGCCGAGCTGGGTCAGGTCGGTCCGGACCTTCTCGGCGTCCGCACCGACGGCGGCGAGCAGCGGCGCGGCGATCCCGTCCCCCTGCGCGAGCAGCGCGCCCAACAGGTGGGTGGGACCGACGTCCGGGTTGCCCGCCAGCGTGGCGGCCTGCACGGCCGCCGATATCGCCTGCTGGGTCTTGGTGGTGGGGTTGAACGAGTCCATCCGCCCCGCGTCCTCCTGCATCGAGTCTCTCTGTGGCACCAGTGTGCCCGTCGACAGGGTCAACGTCAGGAAAGTTGAGTCTGTTCCGCTCAACTGACTGTTTCTCGCGGGAACCGCGATACTGGCCCTGATGAGCGAGGACCCGCTGCTGACCAGCCTGCTCGCGGCCGTCGACGCCGCGCCCGGGGACGTCCCGCTGCGGCTGCACGTGGCCCGACAGCTGGCCACCGCGGGGCGGGTCACCGAAGCCCTGCAGCACGTGACGACGGCGCTGGCCACCGACTCCGGCAACGCGGACGCACTCGAAATGCTGCAGCAGCTCACCGCGCGGCTGACCGGCGGCGCGACGGCACCGCCACCTACCAGCGGGAACGCCGGGACGGAGCCAGCGGATTCCCCGGTGGACCCCGTGAACCGGGTCGACTCGGTGGACACCGACGGCGACGCCGCACCGGGCGGGCCGACGGGGTTCGACTGGGCGCGGGCCGAGGAACAGGTCGCCGACATCGCCGAGCCGCTGGAGTCCCATCAGATCGGCGGGGCGCCGGTGGAGGACGTCGACCGCGCCCAGCGGCCGACCGTGAAGCTCGCCGACGTCGGCGGGATGGAGCACGTCAAGCAGCGGCTCGACCTGTCGTTCCTCGGCCCGATGCGCAACCCGGAGATGGCCCGCGCGTTCGGCAAACGGCCGGGCGGCGGGCTGCTGCTCTACGGCCCGCCCGGCTGCGGCAAGACGTTCCTGGCCCGTGCCGTCGCCGGCGAGCTCGGCGCGCGCTTCTCCGAGATCGGCATCGCCGACGTGCTGGACATGTGGATCGGGCGCAGCGAGCGCAACCTCGCGGAGATCTTCCGGGCGGCCCGGCGCAACGCGCCGTGCGTGCTGTTCCTCGACGAGGTGGACGCGCTCGGCCAGAAGCGCTCGCACCTGATCCACAGCGGTGGGCTGCGCAACACGGTCAACCAGCTGCTGTCCGAGATGGACTCGCTGTCCGGGGAGAACGACGGCGTGTTCGTCCTGGGCGCGACGAACCACCCGTGGGACATGGACCCGGCGCTGCGACGGCCGGGCCGGTTCGACCGGATGCTGCTCGTCCTGCCGCCGGATCCGCCCGCCCGCACCGCGATCCTGCGCCACCACCTGCGCGACCGGCCGGCCGACGGGCTCGACCTGGACCGGATCGTCCGGGCCACCGAGCACTACTCCGGCGCGGATCTGGCGCACCTGTGCGACACCGCCACCGAGCGGGCGCTGGCCGACTCGGTGCGCACCGGATCGGTCCGCAACCTCACGACGAAGGACCTGCTCACCGCCGCGCGGGAGGTCACGCCGAGCACCGGTCCGTGGTTCTCGACGGCGCGCAACGTCGCGCTGTTCGGCAACACCGACGGCAGCTACGACGAGCTGGCCGCCTACCTCAAGAAGCGCCGCACGCCGTGAGTGAGGCGAACGCGGCCGTCGCCCGGGCCGAGCATCTGCGCGCGGTGGGACGCCTGGACGAGGCGGAACGGGCCGCGCGCGCCGGGCTGACCGAGCACCCGGACGACCCGGCGCTGTTGCGGGCGCTGTCGGTCGTACTGCTGGGCGCCGGTGGCGGCCGGCACGAGGAGGGGCTGGCCGCGGCCGAGGCGGCCTGCGCGCTGCAGCCGGACCGGGAGCACCCGCACCGGCTGCGCGCGCTGCACCTGTCGATGCTGGACCGGCACTCCGAGGCGGTCGAGGCCGGCCACCGCGCGGTCCAGATCTCCCCGGTCGATCCGTTCGCGGCCACCGGCTACGCCCGGGTGCTGCAACGGGCCGGACGGCTGGCCGACGCGCAGCAGGTGGCCCGCCGGGTGGTCGAGCTGGCCCCGCACGACGCGGGCTCGCACTTCCTGCTCGCGGACGTGAGCAGCGACCTGGGCGACCGGGCGACGGCCCGCGCCGCCTACCTGGAGGCGCTGCGTCTCGACCCGGCACACGCCGGCGCGCGGCACGACCTGGCCGTCCTGGACTCGCGGGCGCACCGCCCGGGGCGCGCGCTGCGCGGTCTGATCGACGCCGGGCGGATGGACCCGACCGCGACGGGAGTGCTGGGCAACGTCGGCGCCGTGCTGTGGCAGCTGTCCTGGCGTCTGCGCATCCTGCTGATGCTGGCGACGGTCGTCGTGCTCGTGGCGGGGGGCGACCGGGCGGGAGACCTCACCACCGACCGGGCGCGGATCGCCGCCGCGGCAACGCTCGCGGTGGGGGCGGCGCTCGCCTGGTGGACCACCCGTGGCCTGCCGTCGGGGACGTGGCCGGTGGTGCGCGCCGCACTGGCGGCGGACGGGCCGCTCGCCGGGACCTGGATCGCGCTGGCGCTGTGCGTGGCGCTCTACGCCACGGTCGTGATCACCGGCGTGGCCGTGCTCGCCGCCGGCGCATGGATCGTCCTGATCGGACTTGCCGTACTCGCGGTCGCCGTCGGTATCCGACGGCGACCGCGCCGCTGACCCCGGGGCGGACCCGTTCACGGGCCCGCCCCGGGCTACCTCACGCTCAGATCGGGAGCTTCGGGAGGTTGTGCCCGACGACGACCTGGTTACCGCTCAGGTTGCCGTTCAGGTTGTCGTTCAGGAAGTCGCTGCAGTTCGCCAGGTTCGCGATGTTGTTACCCGCGATCGGGGCCTGCGCAACGACGTTGGCCAGCAGCGCGTCGCCGCTGATGCCCGACTCGGCACCGGCGTCGCCGCCGTCGAAGGAGCAGAGCTTGTCCGCGTGGTGGTGCTTGTCCTTCTTGCCGTCGTCGTGCTTGCTGTCGCCGGCCTTGTCGCCCTTGACGTCTGTGTCGTCGTACCCGGTGCCGCCGGCCCACGCCAGCGGCGCGGCCGCGACCAGACCAACGGTCACGCCGACCGTGACCTTGCTGATCCTGCCCAGCATTGCTTCTCCTTGGGAGTGAAGTCGATCGTCGACCGAGGACCGGTGGGTCCTCAGGGTGGGAGCCCGAGTGGTCGGCCCGAACGACCTCAGAGAATGGCGATGTTGTTGCCGCTGAGGTTGTCGTTCAGGTTGTGGTTCAGGAAGTCGCTGCAGTTCGCGATGTTCGCGATGTTGTTGCCCGCGATCGGGGCCTGCGCAACGACGTTGGCGAGCGCGCCACCGCTGATGTCCGACGCGGCGCCGGCGTCGCCGCCGTCGAACGCGCACGCCTTGCCGCCGCCATCGTGGTGCCCGTGGCCCTTGTCGTGGCCCTTGTCGTGGCCCTCGGTGGCCGACGCCATCGGCGCCACGGCGGCCAGCGTTGCCGCCGCACCGATCGTGATCAGACCAACCTTCTTCGAGAGCATCCCATCTCCTTCGCAGCCGTGATGCTGGCACACGGGTTCCGCATGCCTACAGCCGACAACGAGGGGGTCAGCGCTAGGTAACGGCTTCGATTCGAAGATTCCTTGGGAGTGCGCCGAGTGACATGGTGTAGGACGGCCCGTGACATCTTCGGCCGCCCGGACCAGGGCCGACGCTCGCAGGGACCAGGCCCGCTCGGACGATCGGGTCAGCGTCGCCGCAGCGTTCGCGAGGCGCCGCCGTGCAGGTGAGTGGTGCTCGGGAACCGCCTGCGGGGCCGCGACGACCGCTGCGGAGTGCCCTTGGCGCCGAAGAAGTCGCCGCCCTTGCGGGCCGGGTCGTCGGTTCCCCAGTCCCGCTTCCGCGTCACCCGCTCCATCCGCGGGATGTGCTTGCGGCAGTGGATGTAGGCCTCCTCGACGTCCACCACCACCCAGCGCTCGGCGTTGCGGCCGGGCACGTGGTCGCCCGCGTGCCCGGGGAAGCGGGACCGGAACGTGTCGTCGTCGACGACTCGGGCGCGGCCGTTGACGTGCAGGCCGATCAGCGACTCGACGAAGTCGACCATCAGGATGCCGATGTGCCCGTTCTCGGAGATGTTGCCGAGGCTGGCGAACACGCCGTTGCCGCGGTACTCCGGGTAGGCCAGCGTGTAGTCGTCGATCACCCGCAGGAAACCGGGCGGGCCGGCTCGCAGCGAGTTGTCGCACTCGCCGTGCCTGTCCGAGGTGGCGACGAACGCCATCTCCATCCGGCCGATGAACTCGACCATCCGCGGCAGGAGACGGTCGCGGACCTGGTCGTCGTAGAACCGGTCGGCGCGCGTCGCGCTGCCGAACTCCTCCTGCAGCGCGTGCTCGCCGTCCGACCCGGGGGGTGCGGACGGGACATCCGGTTCCGGGAGGGTCCGGGGTTCGGGGAAGACGGGGCGCGGGACCGTCACCACGTCCGAACGCCGACGCGGCACGACCGGGGACATGGGGCTTCGCAGCGGCACGCTCTTACCGTGCCATCTTGCCCGGCCAAAAGACGACACCGGGCATATGGAGACCGCATGACGCCGATCCGTCACCTGGGCGCTATTCTGGGCTCGGCGCACCCACGCCGTCGAGTTGAACTGCCGTCCCCGAACGGATGATCCGTGACTGCACGCCCGCTACCGAAGCCGCCGTCGTCGACGACGGTACATCGGAGCTGCACCCGTTCGCTGTTCGTCGTACCGACGAACGGTGGAACTCGCGTACGGTACCCGGCGGGAGTCCCCGGGTGCCGACCGGTACGGATGACCGACGGAGCACGACCGAGGAGAGTGTCGGCCAGGCATGTCCGCTGATCAGCTGATCGCCAGTGACGTCACCCCGCCGCGGCGCCCCACGAACGCAGCCGAGCGGACGGTCGAGCTGATCCGCTCCTCCTACGCCGCCGTCGAACCGCAGGCCGAGGAGCTGGGCAAGACCTTCTACGCGACGCTGTTCAGCCGCGCGCCGGAGACCCGGGACCTGTTCCCGGTGAACATGGAGGTGCAGCGCAGCCGCCTGCTCCGGGCGCTGGTGCACGTCGTGCAGATGGTCGACCAGCCGGACGACCTGGTGCCGTTCCTGCAGCAGCTCGGCCGCGACCACCGGAAGTTCGGCGTGCTGACGCACCACTACGACGCCGTCGGCGACGCGCTGCTCTCCGCGATCTCGTCCGCCGCCGGTGAGGTGTGGACCCCCGAGGTCGAGAAGGCCTGGGTCAGCGCCTACGGCACGGTCGCGAACGCGATGCAGGAGGCCGCCGCCGCCGAGCGCGGACCCGCGTCCTGGATGGGCCGCGTCGTGGATCACCGCCGGATCGGCTGGGATCTGGCCGTCGTCACGGTCGCCACGAGCCATCCCGTCCCGTACCAGGCCGGCCAGTACGTCAGCGTGGAGACGCCGCACCGTCCGCGGCTGTGGCGCTACCTGTCCCCGGCCAACGCCCCGCGCCAGGACGGCACGATCGAGTTCCACGTGCGCGCCGTGGAGAACGGCTGGGTCAGCCGCGCCATCGTGGCGCACTCGCAGATCGGCGAGACCTGGCGGATCGGCCCGCCGATGGGCCGGATGGCCGTGCCCGCCAACTCGAACCGCGAGCTGCTCATGGTCGCGGGCGGCACCGGCGTCGCGCCGATGAAGGCGCTGCTCGACGAGGTCCGGCAGCGTCAGCGCCCGCCGCGCACGCAGGTGTTCGTCGGAGGCCGGACGTGGGAGGACCTCTACGACTTCGGGGCCCTGCGCAAGCTGTCCTACAGCGAGCCGTGGCTGGACGTGATCCCGGTCGTCGAGACCGAGAACGAGGCGTCCGGGGCCGAGACGGGCACCCTGGCGGACGTGGTGACGCGGTACGGCGCGTGGGCCGACCACGACGTCCTCGTCTGCGGGTCGCCGGCGATGATCCGCTCCACCGTCTCCCGGATGCTCGTCGCCGGGACGCCGCTGGACCGGATCACCTACGACCCGTTCACGATGGACTAGTGCCGGCCTGAACGCCCGCCTCACGGCAGGACGGCGACCGCCTCGACCTCGACCAGCAGGTCGGGCTCGGCCAGGGCCGCCACGCCGATCAGCGTGACCGGCTTGACGAGGTCCGCCCCGATCGCGGCGGCGGCGCGGGCGATGCCCTCGCCGATTCCGGCCATCCGGTCCGGGGTCCAGTCGACGACGTAGACCGTCAGCTTCGCCACGTCCGCGAACGACCCGCCGACACCGGCCAGCGCCGTCGCGACGTTGCGGTAGGCCTGCTCGACCTGGCCCGCCAGACACGGTGCGTACACGCGCACCCGACCCGACGGTTTCGCCGGGCGTCAGTCCTTCCGGTCCGGGTGCCAGACGACGAGTGCCTGCCGCCGGTCCATCGGAACCAGGTCACGGCGGTAGGACTGGTGCACGGCCGCGGTCGCCTGCTGTGCCGCGACGTGCGCGTTCGCCAGCTCGGCGGTCAGCTCCTCGACCTTCTCCTGCAACTCTCCGACGAGCTGCTCGAGCTCGATGATGCGCTTGACCCCGGCGAGGTTGACACCGTCGTCCTGGGAGAGTCGCTGCACCTCGCGGAGCAGGGCGATGTCCCGGGCCGAGTACCGGCGCCCGCCGCCGGACGACCGGCCGGGGCTCACCAGCCCCAGCCGGTCGTAGCTGCGCAGCGTCTGGGCGTGCAGCCCGGAGAGCTGGGCCGCCACGGAGATGACGAACACCGGGCTGTCCTGGCCCGCGCCGGTCGGCAGGCCGACGTCCGGATCGTCACCGGCGCTCCGGCCGGTCCGCCGTGACGGCACGACCGTCACCTCCCTGCGTTCCCGAGCAGGTCGGCCCGGGGCTCGAACGACTTCGTCGCCTCGGCGTAGGCCTGCAACGCCTCGGTCGCGGCGTCGTCCAGCTTCTGCGGGACCGCCACCTCGACCGTCACGAGCAGGTCGCCCTTCTTGCCGTTCTTGCGCTCGACACCACGACCGCGCACCCGCAGGGTGCGGCCGCTCGTGGTCCCCGCCGGCACCTTCAGCGACACCGTCCCGTCCAGCGTCGGCACGGTCAGGGTCGCACCCATCGCGAGCTCGGGGAAGGTCACCGGAACGGTGATCGTCAAGTCGTCGCCGTTCTTGCTCGACCGGCCGAGCACCCGGTGAGGATTGACGTGCACCAGCACGTACAGGTCCCCGGCCTGCGCTCCGCCGCGGCCCGGCTCGCCCTGGCCGGCGATCCGCACCTTCTGCCCGTCCTCGACGCCGGCCGGGATCCGCACGGTCAGCGTGCGGGTCCGGCTACTGACGCCGTCGCCACGGCACTCGGGGCACGGGTCGTCGATGATCCGGCCGGTACCGCGGCAGTCGCGACACGGCTCGGAGAACGCGAACGCCCCCTGGCTGCGGCTGACGAGCCCAACGCCGTTACAGGTCGGGCACTGGCGCGGGGTCGTGCCGGGCTTCGAGCCGGTGCCACCGCACCGCTCGCAGCGTCCCGGAGTGGTGAGCCGCAGCGGCAGGGTCGAGCCGCGGACGGCCTCGTCGAACGAGATCCGTGCCTCGGTCTCCACGTCGGCTCCGCGACGGGCGCGGCTGCCGCCACCACCGCCGAATCCACCGGATCCGGCGCCGCCGCCCTGGCCGAACAGGCCACCGAGGAGGTCGTTCAGATCGGTGGCACCGCCGGCGCCACCTCCACCGGAGCGGCCGAAGAGGTCACCGAGGTCGATGTTCTCGGTGCCGCCCCCGGGGAACCCGCCGCCGCCGAAGCCTCCGGCACGGCCACCGGCGAACAGGGCGCGCGTCTCGTCGTACTCCTTGCGCTTGTCCTTGTCGCCGAGCACGCCGTTCGCCTCGGAGACCGCCTTGAATTTGGCCTCCGCTTCGGCGTTGCCCGGGTTGGCATCGGGGTGGTTCTCCCGCGCCAGCTTCCGGTACGCCTTCTTGATCTCGTCCTGGGACGCCGTCGAGGAGACGCCCAGGTCGCGGTAGTAGTCCTTCTCGATCCAGTCGCGCTGGGTCACCCCGCCTCCTTTCCGGATCCGGTCCCGGCCCGGCGCATCACGCGCCCGACCGGGACCTGGCGTCCACGATCTGTTCTGCCCGCGGTCAGGCCGGGTTCTGCGGCTCGCCGCCGCCGGGCTCACCGTCGCTCGACGACGGCTCCGCACCGCCTTCGGCAGCCTCGGCCTTCACCTCGGGGGCGACCTCGGCCTCCGGCCGGTCCTGCACCGTGACCATCGCCGGGCGCAGGACCCGGTCGGAGATTCGGTACCCGCGGCGGAGCACCGCGGACAGGACCGTCACGGTCGGGCCGCTCGCGTCGGCCGGCTCGTGCTGGACCGCCTCGTGCAGGGACGGGTCGAACAGCTCGCCGTCCGCGCCGAACGGCTCCAGCCCGAGCTTCGTCACCACGCCCACGACCTTGTCGGCCGCGGACTTGAAGGCGCCGGTCAGGTCGCCGTGCTGCTCGGCGCGCTCGAAGTCGTCGAGCACGGTGAGCAGGTCCGACACGAACGACGCCTTCGCACCGATCAGCACGCTCTCGCGCTCCCGGTCGGTGCGGCGGCGGTAGTTGGCGTACTCGGCGGAGACCCGCTGCAGGTCCGCGGTGCGCTCGGCGACCTCGGCCGTGAGCTTCTCGACCTCCGGGTCGACACCGTCGGCGGGCCCGGCGGCCGGGCCGGGAACGGACTCGCCGTCCCCGGCCGCGGCGCCGGCGTCGGTACCGGCCTCGTGGGCCGGCACCTCACCGTTCTCCGGGACCACCTTGCGCCGGTCCCGGATCGTCACCGGCTCGTCCTGCTTGCCGTCCCGACCGTCCGAGTGCCCGCCGACCGTCCCGCCGGGCTCGCCTTCGATCCGGTCGCCGGTGCTCACTTCTGGTCCTTGTCCTTCTCGTCGTCCACGACCTCGGCGTCGACGACGTCGTCCTGACCGTCGCCCGCCTGCTGACCGGTCGCGCCCTCGGCACCCGCGGCACCCGCGGCGGCGCCGTCCTGCTGGGCGTACATCGCCGAGCCCATCTTCTGCGACTCGGTGGCCAGCTTCTCCATCGAGGACTTCAGCGCGTCCGTGTCGGTGCCCTTGAGCGCCTCCTGGACCTCGCCGAGCGCGGCGTTGACCGAGTCCTTCACGTCGGACGGGAGCTTCTCGTCGTTCTCCTTGACGAACTTCTCCGTCTGGAAGACGAGGGTCTCGGCCTGGTTGCGGGTCTCGACCTCCTCGCGACGCTTGGCGTCCTCCTCGGCGTGCGCCTCGGCCTCCTGGACCATCCGGTCGATCTCGTCCTTGCTCAGGCCGGAGCCGCCGGTGATCTGCATCTCCTGGCTCTTGCCGGTGCCCATGTCCTTCGCGGACACGTTGACGATGCCGTTGGCGTCGATGTCGAAGGAGACCTCGATCTGCGGCACGCCACGCGGGGCGGGCGGCAGACCGGTCAGCTCGAACATGCCGAGCTTCTTGTTGTAGGCCGCGATCTCCCGCTCGCCCTGGAACACCTGGATCTGCACGGACGGCTGGTTGTCGTCGGCCGTCGTGAAGATCTCCGAGCGCTTGGTCGGGATCGTGGTGTTCTTCTCGATCAGCTTGGTCATCACGCCGCCCTTGGTCTCGATACCGAGGGACAGCGGGGTGACGTCGAGCAGCAGGACGTCCTTGACCTCACCGCGGAGCACACCGGCCTGCAGAGCGGCGCCGGCGGCGACGACCTCGTCCGGGTTGACGCCCTTGTTGGGCTCCTTGCCGCCGGTGAGCTCCTTGACGAGCTCGGTCACCGCGGGCATGCGGGTCGAACCGCCGACGAGCACCACGTGGTCGATCGAGGCGACCGAGATGCCGGCGTCCTTGATCACCTGGTTGAACGGGTTGCGCGTGCGCTCGAGCAGGTCCGACGTGATCTTCTGGAACTCGGCGCGGGAGAGCGTCTCGTCCAGGAACAGCGGGTTCTTGTCCGAGTCGACCGTGATGTAGGGCAGGTTGATGCCGGCGCTCGACGAGCTGGACAGCTCGATCTTCGCCTTCTCCGCGGCCTCACGCAGCCGCTGCATCGCCATCTTGTCCTTGGTCAGGTCGATGCCCTGGGCGGACTTGAACTTGTCCACCAGCCAGGTGACGATCCGCTCGTCCCAGTCGTCGCCGCCGAGGTGGTTGTCGCCGTTGGTCGCCTTGACCTCGACGACGCCCTCGGCGATCTCCAGCAGGGACACGTCGAACGTGCCGCCGCCGAGGTCGAAGACGAGGATCGTCTGCTCGTTGTCGCCCTTGTCCAGGCCGTAGGCCAGCGCCGCCGCGGTCGGCTCGTTCACGATCCGCAGCACGTTCAGACCGGCGATCTGGCCGGCCTCCTTGGTGGCCTGGCGCTGCGCGTCCTCGAAGTACGCCGGGACGGTGATCACCGCGTCGGTGACCTCGTCGCCCAGGTAGGACTCGGCGTCGCGCTTGAGCTTCTGCAGGACGCGGGCGCTGATCTCCTGCGGACCGTAGGTCTTGCCGTCGATGTCCGAGGTGTTCCAGTCCGTGCCGATGTGCCGCTTCACGGAGCGGAACGTGCGGTCGGAGTTGGTGACGGCCTGGTTCTTGGCCGACTGGCCGACGAGAACCTCACCGTTGCGGGCGAACGCGACGACGGAAGGCGTGGTGCGGGAGCCCTCCGAGTTCGCGATCACCGTCGGCTCGCCACCCTCGAGGACGGCGACGACGGAGTTGGTGGTCCCGAGGTCGATACCGACCGTACGAGCCATGGTGACTGCCTCCGTGTTGTCTGTAGTTCAGGTATGAGCTGGGTCGGCTCACGTTGTAGCAGACGGCTCGGACACTCCTTGAGCCCGGTCTGCTCAACCTGGTCGTACCCGGTCCAACGGGCCTCCATGCAGAGTTGTTCCCACCCGACTCAACTTTCTCTCCGATCGCAGGTGTGAACGTCCGCGTGCGAACCGGCCCGGCGAGGCGCCCCGCTCCCTAGTCTTCCGTCCGGCCGGAACCGGAGGGGGACCGTCATGTCGGCGATCGTGCCTCAGTACTACGAAGGCACCCCCCTGGCGGTGAAGTACGCCTGGGTGGACGGTCAGCCCGGCCTCAAGGCCGTCGAAGCCGCCGCGGAGAGCGTCCGGACGATGGGCCGGAGGCTGAACGCGATCACGGACGCGGCCGGGAGCACCATGCGGGATCTGGGCGTGTCCTGGACCGGACCGGCGTCGGACGCGGCGCAGCGCTCGTCGAAGCAGATCGTGGACAAGGCCTCGCGGACGGCGACGCTCGCCGACAACGGCGCCGACCGGATCCTCGACTACGGGCACTCGTTCGACGAGATGCGCAAGCGCATCGCGTTCGAGGACCCCAGCAAGCTCAGCTGGACCGAGCAGGCCGCGGAGGCGGCCAAGGTCACCTGGGACATGCGGCCCTGGGCCGATGCCGAGGACCACGTCTCGATCCTCGCCCGCAACCAGCGGCACGACACCGCGGCGAACGACGCGCTCCGCTGGCACGAGGCGAACGCCCGGCAGGCCGACGACGGGTTCGTGACGGCCGGGTCGGACCCGCAGCCACCGCCCGGCGGCGCGGCCGGTGGGTCGGGATCCGCGGGCGGGACGGGAGGTGGAGGCGTCCCGGTGTCGTCCGCGCCTGGGCCCGTCGCCGCGGCGTCCGCGGCTCCGCCGGCCGTGGGCACACCCGCGCCGGCACCGGCGGCATCGGCACCGCCGGTCGCCGGGCCCGCTCCGGCAGGCCCCGGGATGGCGCCCCTGCCGGCCGGGCCGGGCGGGGCCGGGCCGAACGGCTCCGGCGCGGCAGGCGGTGCACGGAAGGCAGCGCCCGCGGCCGCCGGGGTGAACGGCGGAACCGTCGGCGGCGGGGGAGCCGGACGGGCGGGAGCCGGAGGTACCGGCGCGACCGGTCCGGCCGGGATCGCGAACCCGGCGCAGGAGCGGGCCCGGCTCGGCGAGCAGTTCGGCCGGGACATCGCCGCGGGCAACCCGTCCGCCCGCTCCGCGCCGGGCGCCGGTACGACCGGCACCGGACCGGGCGGCGGGTGGTTCGGTTCCGGCGGCCGTCCCGCGACGGGTGATCCGGGCGGCGCGGGACGGCTCGGGAGCGGGTGGGGCCCGGGCGGCCGCAGCCCGCTCGCGGGGGAGGCGGGTTCCCGCACCGGCGGCGGCGTCGGCGGCTGGCGCGGCGGATCCGGGGAGCCGACGCCCCGGCTGCCGGGCGAGACCGGGACGAGGACGTGGTCCCGGACGCCCGGGATGGCAGGGGAAGGCCCACCGGCACGTCCGGTCGCCGGCGAACCGGCCGTGGCGGGGCGGTCCGGCGCGGGATCCGGGCCCGGGTACGCGCCGATGATGGGCGGCGCCGGCGGTATGCGGTCGAACGGGGAGGGCCACCACAACCGCTACCTGCTGCCCAGCAGCGAGGCGTTCGACGTCGACGTGCCGTGCTCCCCGCCGGTGCTGGCCCCCGAGGAGGACGGCTGAGATGCCGATCGACTGGGCTCGGGCCGTCGTCCTGTCGGTCGACGAGTTCGACGTGGCCTGGGAGCTGCTCGACCTCGGCGACACCCCGGCCGTTCTCGAACTGCAGCGTTCCGGCCGGACCTACGAGGAGCGGGACCGGATCGTCGGGGATGCGGTGGGCGCGCTCCGCGACCGCGCGCTGGTCCGTGGTTCCGCCCCGGTCCCGGCGCTCGCAGCGGACCTCACGACGCTGGCCAGGGCCGGGACGGTCCGCGACCTCGTCGTCACCGCGCCCGTCCGGTTCGCGGCCCTCGCCGCGACCGGCGAGACGTCCTGCGTGATCGCGGTCCGCCTGGACGAGCGGGTGGCCCTGAGCCGGATCCCGCCCGGGCGCGCCGCGGCCGAGCTCGTCGGGCTCGTCGGCCCGGTGCGCCCCGGCCCCGGTCCGACGATCCGGATCCCGGCCCGGGTGCTGCAGGACGCCGTGGCGGCGAGCGACGGGGACCGGCAACGGTTCACGACCGAGTTGATGCGCCGGGGCGTCGACGGCCCGGACGCGGCCGCCGTGGCGCGGATGGGAGAGCTGACCGGCGCGGGACAGCTCGGGGCGAGCCGTCATGCGCAGCGGGCGCCGTATCCGCTGTTCCTGCACGTCACGGCGCAGGGCTTCTACCGGCAGCGTCGCGTTCCCCACCCGGACGACGAGACCGTCGTGGAGGCGGGGCCGGTGGACGCCACGGCGCTCGCCCGCGAGCTCGACGAGCTCGTCGCCCGGACCGTCGCGCGGTGAACCCGCCGTCGGGAACCCTCGCGCTCAGTGCCGCCGAGCTCGACCTGCTGGGCGAGGTGCTGTGTCTCGAGCCCCCGGACGCCCTCGATGCCGGACCACGTCGTCGCGGACCGGCGACGTCGGACGTCCGGGCGGGGCTGGCCGGGCGGGGCCTGCTGCACGGATCGGAACCCGCGGCGCCGGTCGCGGCCGCGCTGCGGCGGCTGGCCCGGGCACCGCTGACCGTGGAGCTGCACCGGCACCGTCCCGACCCGCTCTCCGCGGTGGTGGCCGTCCACGCCGGGCACGCCGTCCTCGCCGTCCGGCACCGGGACACGGTCGTGCTGCGGCGGGTGGCCCCGGACCAGGCGGTGGGCGCTGTGCTGGAGCCGATGGCCCCGCTGCGACCGGCGTCCGGACGACCGGTCCGGATCCCCGTCACCGTGCTCACCGACGCGGTCGCGGCAGCGGGCGACGATGCGGACGGGCTCGGCGTGGAGCTGATGCGGCGCGGCATGAGCGGCTCGGGCGCGCGGGTACTGGTCGCCGCGAACCAGGACGTCGACGCCGTGTTCCGGATCGGCGTCGCGCTGCGCGGAGCAGACGGTCCGCGACCGGGGCCGTACCGGATCACCGTCCAGCACAACGCGGCCGGGCACCACTGCCAGATCCTGTTGCCCGGCCCACCGGACTCGCTGGTCACGGCTCCGGCGACGTCGGACCGGCTGGTCCGGGAGGTCGACGCCCTCGTCCGAGCGGCCGCGAACCAGCCCGATCAGCGTCGCGGCGCCGGGCGCGGCTCCACGCGCCCGGCCGACACCGGCGGGATCGGGTCCGGGACCGGGGCCGGCACGTGGTGGTGTTCCGGGTCCGCGACCCGGCGCCCGTCCGGCCCGCGGTAGTCGAGGGTCCCGTCCGGCCCGAGATCGGCCAGGTAGCCGAGCGCGGCGAGCTGGTCGTCGTCGAGGTCGGAGACTGCCTCCTGGCGGACCGCCGTGACCCGGTACTCCGGCCACGGCAGGTGCGCGTAGGCGTCGTGCAGGTCGGCGAGCATGCCGGCGAACACCTGCTGCCAGCGCAACGGCATCGACTGGGCGAGTGACCGCGGCACCACGAGATGGTCGGGCCCGGCCGCACCCGGGGCCGGACGGTCCAGGTAGTCGCGCAGTGGGGTCGTCGAGGCGCGTCCGGTCGGGTCGGGCATGCGCCCATCATGTCGCGGCCCGCGGAGCGGCTCAGGCCGGGTTCGGTGTGGTGGCCGGGCGGGTCGCCAGCGGCACGAGCTCGTCGTACTCCCACGGCACGGGCTGCACGCGGACCGGGACGTTGCGGTTCGGCGCCTCGACCATCTGGTTGTTGCCCATGTACATCGTGACGTGGTGGATCGTCGACGGATCCGACGGATCGGTCGCGTAGAACAGCAGGTCACCGGCCTGCGCCTGGCGCACGGGCACGTGACCGCCCGCGTTGTACTGGTCGCGCGACACCCGGGGCAGCGTGATCCCGGCCGCCTGGAACGCCCGCAGCATCAGGCCGGAGCAGTCGTAGGCGTCCGGGCCGGTGGCGCCCCACACGTACGGCTTGCCGACCTCGCGGAGCGCGAACGAGATCGCCGTCCCGGCCGCGCCGGGCGGCAGGGCACCGGTCGGGGCGCCACCGCAGCCGGTCGGGTCGGCGATGTCGCCGACCTGCCCGACGAGGTCCGCCGCGAGCCCCTCCCACTTCGCGTAGGCGTCCGGGAACGCGGAGCGCTGGACGGTCTGGGCGGCCACGGTGATCGGCATCCGGTCCCAGCCCGGCAGCGCGAGCAACCGGTCCAGGAAGATCTGCGTGCTGTAGCGCGGGTCGGTGACCTCGGCCGGGCTGCCCCAGCCCTGGGACGGCCGCTGCTGGAACAGCCCCAGCGAGTCCCGGTCCCCGTAGTTGATGTTGCGCAGGGTCGACTCCTGCATGGCGGTCGCGAGCGCGACCAGCCACGCACGCGGCGGAGCTCCCATCTCCTTGGCCACGCCGATGATCGCGGACGCGTTCTGCCGTTGCTCGGGCGTGAGCGTCTCGATCGTCGCCCCACCGCCGCCGCCCTCGCCGACCGGTCCGATGCCGGCGTCGCACGTGGCGCCGCCGCGGTCCCGGTTGCCGAGGTTCGGGCTGAACGCGAGGAAGCCGACGGTCAGGAACAGCACCAGCACGAGCCCGATGACCACGAACGGGAGCAGCAGGCGCAGGGGCCGCAGTGCCCGCGTGACCGGCGAGCTCATGCCCGGTCGTAGCCGGAGACGCGCCAGCCGGTGCCGGTGTCGACCACCAGGACCGACAGTCGCACCGTGTTCGTGGGGACCTCGACCTGGACGCTGCGGGGCGACACGCGGGTCGCGCGCGGCGAGCCGGTGACGGCCGAGGCCGGCACGTTCGCCGGGTCGACGGCCGAGAGCACGCCGAGGTACTCGTCGGTGGTGTAGGCGCGCATACCGGCGACCCACTGCTCGTTCGTCATGCCGTCGGGGTGGTTGACCCAGGCGGCCGTCCAGCTGCGCGCCGTCTGCAGCGCCTCGGGCGGCGCCGCCGACAGGGGCAGCGTCTCCGGTGTGAGCGGGGCGACCGGCGGGAGCGCGGTCGGCGTCGGGATCGCGGCCTGGTCCGTCCCGGACGGCGGCGCAGCGGTCGTCGACGGCGCGCCCTCGGCCAGCAGTCCGCCGCTGCGCGCGGAGCCACCCACCTTGTTGCCGAGGTACACCGCGCCTGCGGCCAGCCCGAGCACGACGACCGCGACGACGACCAGTCGCAACGGTGAACGCAGCGGCCACTGCCACACTGACCGGTAGGCCCCGGCCCGGCCGCGCGACGACCTAATCGGCACGCCGGCTCCAGGTCGAACCGTCCGCCGCGCGGGCGGCCCTCGGGCGGTAGATCTTGTAGACGGGCACCCCGTCGACCAGCTCCGGCTGGACCGGGACCGGGTCGCCACCCCGGCGAGGCATCGCGTCCGGACGCCGGTAGATCGAGCGGTCGTCGACCTCACCCGGATCGGTGCGCCCGGGGAATCCGGTCGCCCCGGCCGGACGGCCGGACGCCCCGACGGGCAGCGCGCCGCGGCGCGGCTCGGCGATCGACGGCGACCCCGCGCCTGGGCGGGTGGTGGTCTGCTCCGCCCGTTCCCGGCGTCGCCACGGGCGGGCGCCCGGCCCGACCGGGTGCGCGGGCACCGACTCCGCCTCCGGGCGCACGCTGTCGCCGTCGCGCGTGCTCCCGGCGCCGGTCTGGCGCTCGGTCCACCACCGCGACTGCCGGTCCTCCGGCGGCGCGCCGCGGACCCGCTGCCAGGCCCGGGACATCGGGCCCTCACCCACCCCGGGCACGATCCCGCCGAACTGTTCCCTGGTCAGCGACACCATCGAGACGAGGCGGCGGAACGGGCGGGCAACGGCCCAGAGCACCACGGTCACGACGCCGGTGACGAGCAGCGCCAGCCACAGGTCGATGTTCGCGCCGGGGCGGAACAGGGACACGACGAGCAGCGCGTGCAGCCCGGCCAGCGCGCCCACGATCAGCGTGTTCACGATCGCCGAGCCGGCCACCCGCAGCAGGGCCGGGATCACCTCGGGTTTGAGCAGCGCCACCACCGCGATCGCCGGCGCGGTGATCACCATCAGGCGGATGACCAGCAACGCGACCAGCACCAGGACCTTGGACAGGAGTTGGAACAGCGCGATGCAGGCAGCCATGATCGCGGCCAGCGCGCCGGCGCCGATCCGGCTGCCGGACGCACCCGTGAAGTACGGGTAGCGGTCGCCCATCCGGTCGGCCAGCGCGGCGTAGTCCGCCTTCTTCTTGTCGGCCAGCTGCTTGTTGTCCTGGCGCTGGTCGACCTCATCGATGGTGAACGTCTGGGCACGCAGCAGGTCGCGGCCCATCTCCTGGGCCTGCGGCACATCGGGGGAACCGAACGTCCCGCGCTGCCAGTTGCGGTAGGCGACCTGTTCCACCAGCACCGTCGGCAGCGTGTCCCGGTTCCCCAGCCCGATCTGGCCCAGGAAGCCCTCCTGCATCTGCGTGACGCCGTCGAGCAGCAGCCCGTCGGCGGCCTTCGACCAGTCCACCGGGGCCAGATAGACGGCGGAGCCGATCATCAGCGCAACGACGGCGAGGCCGGTGCGTTGGGCCTGGCGGGCGAGCTCACCCCGGAACGCCAGTACGAGCATCACGATCGCGAACGCGAGCAGCGCGAGCCCGATCCACGTGGTGAACACGGTCTCGTACATCGCCCGGGTCGCACTCGTGATCACCTGGTCCAGCGGGGCGAACAGCTCCCCGCCGTCGGCGATCAGATAGTGGGCCCAGTTCACGCCGCCCACGGTGAGCTTGGCGAGGTTGAACGTCTGGTTGCCGAGCCAGGTGTCCGTCGTGACGGACGGGTTGAACACGCCCGATGCGGCACAGCCCAGGTCGTAGTTGTGCCAGGTCAGGCCCGCGTAGCCGACCTCGCGGTAGACGCTTCCCGCCTCGCCGCCGTCGGGCCGGGGCGGATCCAGCGAGCCGACCAGACCCGTCCCGGGCCGGTCCGGCTCCGGCGCCTGCTTGCAGTCCAGCGACTGGGCCATCGCGGGCGAGCCGAGCAGGACGCTGCCCGCGACCAGCGCCGTGACGATGAGCAGGGCCGAGCGGCGACGGCGGGGCGGCGCCTTACGGTCGGACCGCTCGCGGCGGGAACGGCGGACGGCCACGACCACGGCCGCCGCGACGATCAGCAGCACCGGCCAGAACCCGGCGCCACCGGTCGGGTCGTTCGCGATCACCGCCCGGCCTCGCCGGCGCGCACTCCGGTGTCGCCGGCGTCGGACCCGCCGGCCGGGTGCTCGTCGTCCACCCCCGCGGAATCCGCACCGGCACCGTCCGGACCGACGTCGTCCGGCCCGGCGCCGTTCGTCCCGGCACCATCGGTCGCGGCGCCGTCGATCGCGGCACCGTTCGTCCCGGTGCGGCTGTCGGCTGCCGGGTCGTCGAGGTCCTCGTGCCACCCCTCGTCGAGCTCGTCGAGCAGGTCGAGCTGCTCGTCGTCGAGCAGCTGTGCCTCGCCCGGCACGACCGGCACGCCCCCGGCGCGCAGCTGTCCGGACCCGGTCAGCACCTGGTCCCCGCCACCGGGCCCGATCCGCAGGGACACGTCGTCCCCGTCCAGCTCGGTGGGTGCGGCCCCGTTCATCGGCTGCGCCGGCATCGGCGGCGGGGCGGGCGGCAGCGGGCTCGGCTCGTCCGGCGCCTGGATCTCGTACGACGGAGCGCCGCTGACCTGCACCCGGCTCGCGTCCGGGTTCGTGTCCAGCGCCTCGCGCACGTGCTCGACGTGCGGGGCCTCCAGGTCGATCCGGATCTTCTCCACACCGCCGTGCCCGTCGGCGAAGATGAACTGGCGCGGCGTGTCGTCCGGGCGGTCGTCGTGCCGCGGCCGCGGCGAGAGCGTGCCGAGCATCTGTTCGTAGCCGACGTCGGTGGGCACCCGCAGCAGCCGCAGTGCCTCGGCCTGCGCCTCCTCGTCGTCGGTGCGGCCGACGAACACGGCGTTGACCAGCGACGCGAACCCGGACACCCGCAGCAGGTCGCCGGCCAGCTGGGAGGCGAACAGCGCGCGGACGTTGAACTTGCGGGAGTCGCGGGCCAGCCGGTCGATCAGCACCTTGCCGGTGGGCACCTGGGACAGGAAGTGCGTCTCGTCCAGCGCGACGCCCTTGCGCAGGTTGCGGTCCGCGTCGTAGATCGTGCGCTGGGTCAGCCACGAGGCGAGGTTCAGCAGCTCGACGCCGAGCGCCTCGTTGTCGGTCCACTCCTCGCGCGGGCTGCCCGGCCGCGGCAGCGACAGGCCCTGCATGGTGAGCACGGTCAACCGGTAGTCCCGGTCGGCCTGCCACGGGTCGTGCCGGTCCTCGTCCGGGAACAGCAGCGCGGCCTGCGGCAGCTCGCGGCGCTCGTCGAGGAAGTCGGCGACGACGCCGGCGTGCTCCTCGCCCTCCCGGCCGTGCCGGCGCAGCGCGTCGATCACCATGCCGGGGTGCCGGTCCGGTGAGCCGCCGACCTCGCGCACGGCACGCAGCAGCACGATCCGGGTATGCGGCTGCCGCGAGATCTCGTAGGGCAGCAGGCCGGACAGCACGTCGAGGACGAGACGGCGGCGGGTCGCCGCGGCCAGCGAGCGTTCCCGGCGCCACGCGCGCTCGGGGTCCTCGTCGTCGGCGAAGTGGTCCGGGCGCGGCTCGGCGACCACCCGGTACGGGTTGAGGATGCCCGGGTCGGCCCGCAGCAGGTTGATGTGCCGGGAGAACGGTGCGAGCTCGGGCAGCCGGGTGAGCTCGGCCAGCGGACCGGACGGGTCGAGGACGGTCCACCGGGCCCCGCTGCGCAGGGTCTTGTAGACGACCAGCCCGGTGAGGAACGACTTGCCGGACCCCAGGCCACCGACGATCGCGGTCAGACCGGACGCGCGCCGCACCTCCTGGGCGAGCCAGGGATCCCAGGCCACCGGACGGCGGGTGGCCGTGCACGTCTCACCGAGCATGATCCCGCGGCGGTCGCCGACACTCGCCGTCGCCGCGGGCACACCGGCCGCGGCCCACGTCACGGACGCGCGACGCCGGTAGGCCGTGGACGCCAGCGGCTCGCCTGGGACGAACTCGCGCGCGTAGCGGTACTGCGCCTCCGGGTGCTCGATCTGCACCTTCGGCCGGTAGAGCTCGACGACCTGCTGGGCGCGGGTGGTGGCCTCCTCCTCGTCGCGCCCGCTGACCGCGATCCGCCACCAGCCGTAGAGCCGGGTGTCCAGCTGGGTCAGCCCGCTGGTCAGCTCGTCCTCGACCTCGAGCACCCGGTCCGCCTGGCGGGCCAGCGACATCGGCGGGTCCAGGTCGTGGTCGTGCGTGTAGTGCCGGATCTGGCTGCGCACCTTGCCCATCTGGCGCTGCAGCTCGCCGGTCACGTCCTCCGGGCGGCGGATGTAGATCCGCGCCGACCACTCCACCGGGAACGGCAGCCGGTCCGAGTGCTGCATCCAGGGGTCGTCGACCTCGGGGATGCGCAGACCCTCCATCAGCCCGACCGACAGCACCGCGACGTGCCGGGTGACCGCCTGGTTCCGGATCCGGCCGGTCACCTGCACGGTCGGCGAGTACGGGTCCTGGAAGATGTCCACGCCGTCGGTGAACGCGGCCAGGTCCTCGGTCTCCCAGCGGGTCACGCCGCGCGGCACGGACGAGAGCCCACGCGGTGCGGGCAGGCCGAGTGCCACCGACCGGTGCATCAGCCACGCCATGTCCTCGGCGCTGGCCGGGACCGCGTCCAGGCCGGAGCCGGCGACCAGCACGTCCAGGTGGTTGACCTCGGACTCCAGCGCGGCGAGCTCGGCCCGCACGGCCGACGGGACGAGCCGGTCGAGCACCGGTGCGGCCTTGTCCACCCAGCGGTCCAGCATGCCCCGGCCGGACACCTCGATGCCGAGGAACACCTCCTTGTCCGACATGGACAGGCCCATCAGGTGGCGCTGCTCGCCCTCCAGGAACCCGTCCCAGCCGAGCGCGCCCGGGACGTCGGGCATCCGGCCGAGCGCGTTCTGGTCGAACGACTCCGCCCACATGTGCACGGGGTAGGGGCGGGTGGTCACGCGCAGGTGCACCCAGCGGCCCTGCAGCTCACCGAGCTGCGCGGCGATCTGGCGGATCAGCACCTCGCGCTGCGAGTCGCTGCGGAAGCTCCAGGCCTGGGCGGCCAGCCGGTACCAGGCCATCACCTGGCCGCCGGTGCGGGTCAGGTGCCCGTCGATCGAACGCAACGCGATCGACGGGGAGTACGACGAGCCGCCCTCGCCCGCGAGAGCCCGCCCCCGCTTTCGCTCGGAGCGGTCACGCGCGGCCACGCCGGGCCTCCTTCTTCTTCCGTCCCGCGCGCCGCGCCGACGACGACGTCGTCTTCGTCGTCGCATCGGCCGGCCGCGACCGGCGCGACGCCCACGCCTGGGTCTCCGGCGACGTCCGGACCGGCATCGCCCGGACCTCGCGGCCGACCGGCTCCTGCCGGGACCGTGTCGCGGGCGCCGCCGTCGCGGGCGACGCACCGGTCGGCGTGCGGCGGTCCTTGCGACGCGGGGCGGGCGGCCTGCTCCGGGTCGGGCGGATGCGCACGTGCCCGGCCCGGACCGGACCGCCACCGACCCTGGTCCGCCTCCGGGGTCCGGCCACCTCCGACCAGAAGTGGGTGACGACCTGGCCGAACGGCCGTTCGTAGGTGATCTTCTTGCCGAGCAGCTTCGTGATCGCCACCGTGCCGAGCAGCGACCACGCGACCGAGAAGAAGTCCAGCGGAACGCCCAGGCGTCGCTGCACGAACATGATCAGCATCATCACCAGCAGCCCGACGCCGTAGCTCACATAGCGGGCACGCCAGGGGAACGTCGCACGGGGCGGACCGAGCCAGACCGCGTCGATCCGATACACCTCGTCATCGGTGCGAACGAGCACGGCTCACCCGGTCAGCAGCTCGGCCATCGCTCGCCCGACGGCAGGACCCTGCCCGGTCACCGCGATGCCCAGGGCGATGAGCCCGACGATCAGGCCGACACTGCGCCGCGCGACGCCCGCGTTGTCCCCGCGACCACCGATCCACAGCAGGATGACGGCGATCGCCAGCAGGATCAGCGGGACGATGTTGTTGGTGATCCAGCTCTGGAGGTTGTTGGTGCTGAGCCCTTGCGCGAGCCACAACCCGACCGCCTCAGGAGTGGTCTTCACGGCTCCTCCTCCTCGACGGACGGTCGGTTCCGCCCATCCGTCTGCTGGTCCTGCCGACCGTCGCGACACGGCGCGAACGACCGCATTGATCATCCTCGGCATCGGTCAAGGAGTCGAGTAGACCACGCCGAACCAGGCGGAGAGTAGTCGAAGCAGTGCGCGTCGATCGGCCGGGCTACGGCCGTGACCGCAGAGCGAGCGCGGCACGGCCGTCCGGGCTAACCGGAACGCCCCCGGGTGGCGTCACGAGCCTTCCGAGGTTTTCGGACACGGCGCCCTTCTCCCAGGTGACGGTGCTCTCGGACACCACTCGGGCGCCCCCGCCGCCCGGTACCGTGCGCACCGCGGTCGCTGCCGGGCGGTGGCGGACCGGTCACCGATCGTTCACGACCGCGAACGTCGGAACCGGACGTGACCCTCGCCCCACGCGGCGTCTCCGGCTTCCGGGCCGGACCGCAGGATGTCAGAGTCGCCCTGGCTACTCTTCGGTAACAAGTCCAGACCCGGGAGGAGCGCGTCCCTGGGCGCGGCGCACTACCCTTCTGGCGGATTGCCTCCGCGTGCCCACCACCGCGCGGAGCGAAAGTTCAAGGAGGCACGCATGGTGTGGAGGCTGGTGGTCGGTCTGGCCCTGACCGTGATCGCTCTGGCGATCGCGGGACGGCGTGCCTTCGAGATCTACAAGCTGATCGCGTCCGGGCAACCGGCGCACGACCGCAGTCAGGATCTGGGGAAGCGTCTGCGCACCCAGCTGGTCGAGGTGTTCGGCCAGAAGCGGCTGCTCAAGTGGTCGGTTCCGGGTCTGGCCCACTTCTTCACGTTCTGGGCGTTCGTGCTGCTGCTGACGGTCTACATCGAGGCCTACGGCGCGCTGTTCGACCCCGAGTTCCACATCCCGCTGATCGGCACCTGGCCGGTCCTCGGGTTCCTGCAGGATCTGATCGCCGTGCTCTGCCTGCTCTCGCTGGGCGTGTTCGCCGTGATCCGGGTGCGCAACTCCCCGGAGCGCGAGCAGCGCGACTCACGGTTCTACGGCTCGCATACCGGCGGCGCGTGGCTGATCCTCTTCATGATCTTCAACGTGCTGTGGACGCTGTTCTTCTTCCGTGCCGCGTCCTCGGCCCTGGGCACGTTCCCCTACGAGTCCGGCGCGTTCGCCTCGATCGGGCTGGGCAACCTGTTCAGCGGCATGAGCACGCCGGTGCTCGACGTGGTCGAGAGCGTCGGCCTGCTGCTGCACATCGGCGTGATGCTGGTGTTCCTCGTGGTGGTGGCCTACTCGAAGCACCTCCACATCTTCACGGCGCCGATCAACGTGTCGGCCAAGCGCTACCCGAAGGCCCTCGGCCCGCTGCCGGCCATGGAGTCGAACGGCGTGAAGATCGACTTCGAGGACCCCGGCGAGGACGACACGTTCGGCCGCGGCAAGATCGAGGACTTCACGTGGAAGGGCATGCTCGACTTCGCGACCTGCACCGAGTGCGGTCGCTGCCAGAGCCAGTGCCCGGCCTGGAACACCGGCAAGCCGCTCTCGCCGAAGCTCGTCATCATGGACCTGCGGGACCACCTGATGGCCAAGGCGCCGTACATCATCGGCGGCAAGGCGATGCCGGAGGAGGGCGCGATCGACTTCTCCGCGGGGCTGACCGACGACAACGTCCACTCCGCGAACGGGCACGGCGTCCCGGAGTCCGGCTTCGAGCGGGTCCGCGGGTCCGGCCCGGAGCAGGCCGCGCGCCCGCTGGTGGGCACCGCCGAGATGGGCGGCGTGATCGACCCGGACGTGCTGTGGTCCTGCACCACGTGCGGCGCCTGCGTCGAGCAGTGCCCGGTGGACATCGAGCACGTCGACCACATCGTCGACATGCGCCGGCATCAGGTCCTGATCGAGTCCGAGTTCCCGAACGAGCTGAACTCGCTGTTCAAGAACCTCGAGAACAAGGGCAACCCGTGGGGCCAGAACGCCAAGGAGCGCCTGGACTGGACGAAGGCCCTCGACTTCGAGGTCCCGGTCTTCGACGGCGAGCTCTCCGAGGACACCGAGTACCTGTTCTGGGTCGGCTGCGCCGGCGCGTTCGACGACGGCCAGAAGAAGACCGTGCGGGCCACCGCCGAGCTGATGCACCGCGCCGGCGTGAAGTACGTCGTGCTCGGCCAGGAGGAGACCTGCACCGGTGACCCGGCGCGGCGTTCCGGCAACGAGTTCGTGTTCCAGATGCTGGCCCAGCAGAACGTCGAGGTCCTCAACGCGGTGTTCGAGGGTCGCGAAGCGGGCAAGCGCAAGATCGTCACCACCTGCCCGCACTGCATGAACACGCTCGGCCGCGAGTACCCGCAGCTGGACGGCCACTACGAGGTCGTGCACCACACGCAGCTGCTGAACAAGCTGGTCCGCGACGGCAAGCTCGTCCCGGTCGCCGCTCCGGCCGAGGAGAAGGCGGCTCCGGTCACCTACCACGACCCCTGCTACCTGGGCCGGCACAACGAGGTCTACGTCGAGCCGCGCGAGCTCGTCGGCGCCGCCGGCGCGACGCTCACCGAGATGCCGCGGCACGCCGACCGCTCCATGTGCTGTGGCGCCGGCGGCGCGCAGATGTGGATGGAGGAGCGGATCGGGCAGCGCGTGAACGTGAACCGCACGACCGAGGCCGTCGAGACCCTGGACGGGGTCGGCTCCTCCGCCAAGGGCGGCGACGGCTCGGCCGCGGGCGGGACGATCGCCGTCGGCTGCCCGTTCTGCCGGACGATGATCTCCGACGGCCTGACCGAGAAGCAGAGCGAGGGCGTCGGCGAGAACGTCCAGGTCCAGGACGTCTCGCAGATGCTGCTGGCCGCGGTCAAGCGGGGCGACCCGGCGTCGAACGTCTCCTCGAACGGTGCGGGCGCACCGGCCGAGAAGTCCGACGAGCCGGAGACGGAACCGCAGAAGTCCGAGGCGACCTCGAACGGGGCAGCGTCCAACGGGGCACCGGCGAACGGGACGTCGGCGAACGGATCGGGCGGGTCCTCCGAGAGCGAGGAACGCTCCGAGTCGTCCAGCTGAGCGTCGTGCTCACGGGGCCGGTCCGCCGTCGGCGGGCCGGCCCCGTTCGTCAGTCGGGCCGAGTGACCGGCCGGATCAGCAGGGCCGCGAAGCCGGTACTGGTAGGTCGGTGCTGCGGAGCGTCGGTGCGGAGTCAGCTGGACGCGGCCCGAGGCTCGGACCGGCGGCGCTGCCCCACGTCGTCGAGCAGGCATTGCGACGGTCGTGGCGCCCGGGGCCACGGCCGGGTCCGCGCTTCCGGTCGGGCTCGCGTCGGCGGACGGCGGATCCCGGCTGCGCGCGCCCGTGCAGCAGGCGACCGCGTGAT
Organism: uncultured Actinomycetota bacterium; assembly: GCA_963822335.1. Lineage (GTDB taxonomy): Bacteria > Actinomycetota > Actinomycetes > Mycobacteriales > Pseudonocardiaceae > Pseudonocardia. The sequence continues at coordinate 68,801 of CAWGHE010000002.1, forward strand.
CGCATCGGTGCAGTTCACCGGACCGTCGCCGCAGCGCGGACCTGCTCCGCGGCCGGGTCCTGGAGGATCCGGCAGACCCGGCGCGGGTTGTTGTCGCGAACGCCGAATCGAGTACGACGAGCGCGAGCTGAGGACGGGTCACCCCGAGAACGGTCCGCATCTGCTCCCCGGCCTGGGCGTCCATCTGCGCCTGCTGCTCGGTGAGCTCGGCCGACCGGAACTGGTACCCGACCCCCGCCACCACGAGCAGCGCCACCCCCACCGCGAGCACCTGCCACCGTGGCAGGAGCAGCAGGCCCGCCAGCACCACCCCGACCCCGGCGGCCAGTCCCCACGCGAACGGGTTCGCACTCGTCGCCCAGACCAGGGCCGCGACGAGCACGAGACCGGCCACGTGCGGCGCCCAGCCGAACAGCACGCGGTCGAGCCGCAGCAGGTACAGCAGCACGAGCGTCCCGAAGCCGAGACCGACGGGGATCCACCACCGGCCGGGGTCGTCGAGGAACGGGAGGAGCAGCAGCGCCGCCCCGGCGAGCCCGAGGCCCACGGCCAGCCGTACCGAGCGGGGACGCAGCCGGTGCAGCCACGCCGGCGCGGTCGTCGTTCCGGTGGACCCGCGGCGCCGGCCCGACGCCCACGGGTCCGGGTCGGGCCGGTCGTCCGAGCCGGGTTCGGGATCGCGCGTCGGCACCGCCGGGAGGTTCGACGGCGGGCCGGCCGAGTCGGTCTCGGGCCCACGCGTCGGCACCGCCGGAACGTTCGACGACGGGTCGGGACGGTTCTGCGGATCCATCGTCGAGCAGCGTACTGCGGCCGAGGTCGGCGACGGCCGTGTTCGGGCCGGGTCGCCGCTCAGCGACGCCGGGTGTCGACCCGGTGGAAGTTGCGGAACGCGCGGGACGGGGTCGGACCCCGCTGGCCCTGGTAGCGGGACCCGACGCCCTCACTCCCGTACGGCTTCTCGGCCGGGCTGGACAGCCGGAACAGGCACAGCTGCCCGATCTTCATCCCGGGCCAGAGAGTGATCGGCAGGTTCGCCACGTTCGACAGCTCCAGCGTGATGTGCCCGCCGAACCCGGGGTCGATGAAGCCCGCGGTCGAGTGCGTGAGCAGGCCCAGCCGCCCCAGACTCGACTTGCCCTCGAGGCGACCGGCGAGATCGTCCGGCAACGTCACCGACTCGTAGGTCGACCCCAGCACGAACTCGCCGGGATGCAGCACGAACGGCTCGTCGTCCTGCGGCTCGACGGCGGTCGTCAGCTCGTCCTGCTGCTGCGCCGGGTCGATGTGGGTGTAGCGGGAGTTCATGAAGACCCGGAAGAACCGGTCCAGACGGACGTCGATGCTCGAGGGCTGGATCATCTCCGGGTCCCACGGCTCGAGCACGAGCCGCCCGGAGTCGATCTCCTTGCGCAGGTCGCCGTCGGACAGCAGCACCGCCCCACCCTAGCGGCGAGCTGCGCTCAGGCGTCCGTCGACTCGGTGTCGGCCCGGCGGGCCGCCATGTCAGCGGTGTCCGCGGCGCCCTCGGCGTCGTCGAGGTGCGGCGACTTGCACAGCCCGAACATCCAGGCCACGGCCCGCTCGGCCCGCGCGGCCTCCGCTCCGTCGGAGGGAGCGGGGCGCCGCCCGTGGTCGCCCTCCAGAATCTGCGTGACATCGGCGAGCACCGAGGCACCGCCGACGGACCGGATCGAGTCGCCCGGCTGGGGCACGTTCGGCCCGTCCACCAGCACGGCCGCGGTACCGAGACCGGGCGCGTCACCGACCAGGTCGGGGTCGTCGGAGATCAGCACGGACGCTGCCCCGAGCACGACCAGCAGGTCGGCGAGCTCCGGGGTCGGGGAGACCACGACGCGGGGATGGCGCCCGAGGTCGAGCGCGAGCTGCTCGGACGCCAGGTCGCCGACGATGACGACCTCGATGTCCTCGAACCGCTCCAGCAGGCCGGCGAGACCGGCCATGGCCTCGTGCGACGACGAGCGGGCGAGGTCGACCAGCACGAGCCGCCGGTGCTCGTCCTGGATACGGGTCAGCACGTCGGCGCAGCGGACGTCGGCCGGGACCGGCAGCGAGTTCACGGTGTCGCCGATCGTCAGCACGTTCGGCCCGAGCGGGCTGCCCAGCGCCGACCCACTCGTCGTCAGGAACAGCGACGCGAGCTGTCCGATCACACGCCGGTGCGCTTCCTGCGGGAACGGGCACAGCAGGTCGTCGGTGCCCATCCCGGCCTGCATGTGCACGACCGGAATGCGACGCCAGAACGCGACCGTCGCGGCGATCGACGCCGCCACCCCGCCGCCGTGCACGAGGATCGCCGACGGGTCCTGGTCGACCATCAGCTGGTCCAGGCGCGTGAGCAGCGCCGCCGCGACGTCCGCGATGCCGTGCCCCGTCTCGCCCGGCAGCAGGAGCGTGATGTCGGTCGGCACGCCGAACGCGTCGAACGCCTCGTGCACCGACATCGGGTCGGCGCCGGTGGCCACCGTGATGGCGCGGAACCGGTCGGCTGCCGCGACGGCGGTCGCGACCGGTGCGAGGCGCGCTACCTCGGGACGGCTCCCGGCGATCAGCAGGATGTCGTGCTCGTGATCCAACGCACCGCCCAACAGGGGGTCGAACACAGTCATCGGATGTCCTTCCGGCCGGGGAGCTGCCGACGACCGCGAGTGTGGCCCGGCGCGCCAGCGCACGTCGAGCCGTTCTCGCCGGATGGACACGGAATGCGGCGTCCGGTCCCGGTTCCGGCGACCGTCCGGAACACGGGTGCTACAGTCTCGACACGCGCTGCGGATGTAGTTCAATGGTAGAACATCAGCTTCCCAAGCTGAGAACGCGGGTTCGATTCCCGTCATCCGCTCCACAACATCGGCCCAGGTCAGACGGTGTCCACACCGGAGCTGGGCCATTGTTGCGAGTAGGGACGCTTGTTCCGTCCCGGCCCCGTCCGATAGGGGAGGGCCACTCGGAGTGGATCATCGTCCGCCGTCGGCGACCGCTCGCCCGTTCAGCGACACGATGAGCGGCATCGATAAGAATGATGACCCGCCAACTGCCCGTCGCGCCGAGCGGTCAGTGCAGATCAACACCCTGATGGGCCGCCCCGATCCGGGACGTCATCGGCACCCGTCCGGCCGTAACCAGCGGGCCGAGCGGACGGGCCGGACCAGCAGGACCGTCACGACCACGGACGCCACCGCGAGCACCGGGACACTCGCCGGCCCGAGCACCAGCAGGCCGGTCGCCACCGCGACCGCGGCGACGAACGCACCGGCGCCGGCGCGCAGGGCGTGCCCGTCCGGACTGCCCTCGACGAGGTCGTCGAGCAACCAGAGGCCCACCCGAGCGACGGCGGCGACGAACGCGCCGAGCAGGACCAGGACGATCAGTGCGGCCGGGCGCACCAGGCCGATCAGGACGACGGCCGGCGTCGTGAGGGCCGCAACGAGAAGACGAGTCGATGTCATGTCACCAGCATCCGACGGCGGACCGTGGAGGTCCATCGCACGTTTCTCGACTCGACCGTGCAGAATATCTGCATGATCGATCTACGTCGTGTGCAGGTGCTGCGCGTCGTCGACCAGGTGGGCACCGTCACGGCGGCGGCGCGCTCGCTGCACCTCACCCCGTCGGCGGTCTCGCAGCAGCTGCGCCAGCTCGCCCGCGACGTCGGCGTCGAGCTGTTGGTCCCGGACGGCCGCCGGGTGCGGCTCAGCCCGGCCGCGCACGCCCTGCTGCGCCACGCCGACGACATCGCCGTCCGCTGGGAGACCGCCCGGGCCGAGCTGCTCGACGCCGACGACCAGCCGCCGGGTCCGCTCGCCCTCGGCGGCATCCCGTCCAGCCTGGACATGGTGGTCGGGCCGGCGGTGGCCGAGCTGGCACGCACCGAGCCGCGGATGCCGGTCCGGGTCAGCGAAGTGGAGACGGCCGATGCGTTCGAGCGGGTGCTCTCCGGTGAGCTCGACGTCGCCGTGTTCGTGCCCAACCGGGACAGCCCCCCGACCGACGACCCGCGCTTCGTCCAGGAGCCGCTGCTCGACGTGCCGCAGGATCTGCTCGTCCCGGCCGGTCACCCGCTCGCCGGCGCGGGCGAGGTGACCCTGGACCGCGCGGCGCACGAGCCGTGGATCCTGCCCGCGCCGGACAGCTGCGACCAGCACGAGCTCGCGCTCGTGGCCTGCACCCAGGCCGGGTTCCGCCCGACCGTCGCGCACGAGGTCAAGGAGTGGGCGGCGGTCGCGGCGCTGGTCGGGCACGGGCTCGGCGTCGCGCTGGTGCCGCGGCTCGTGCGGATCCCGGAGGGGCTGGACGCCGTCCGGGTCCCGCTGGCCGACCCGGCCGCGCCGCGCCGGCGCCTGCTGACCTGCATCCGGCGGGGCAGCGGGGCCCAGCGACCGATCGCGCTGGGCCTGGCCGCCCTGGCCGCCGCGGCCCGGCGGGCGGTCGCCGAACCGGTCACCACCTGACGTCGAGGCGCTCCAGGCCGCGGAAGAAGTAGCTGGCGATGTAGAGCGGTTCGTAGCCGTCGGCGAGGCTCATGTCCGGCAGCCGCTTGAACAGATGCTCGAGCGCCACCCGGATCTCGGCCAGCGCCATCGGCTTGCCCGGGCAGACGTGGATCCCACGACCGAACGCGAGGTGGTCGCGCACGTTCGGCCGGTCCAGGTCGACCGCGTCCGGGTCACCGAACACGTTCTCGTCGCGGTTGCCGGACCCGAACAGCAGCAGCAACATGCTTCCCTGCTTCAGGGGAGTGCCGCCCAGCTCGGTGTCCGTCGTGGCGATCCGGAACAGGCCCCGGTGCGGGGCGTCGCGGCGCAGCACCTCCTCGGTCGCCCGCGGGATCATCTTCACCGGGTCGGCCAGAACCCGCTCCCGGATCCCCGGGTTCTGCAGCACCGCCAGCACGGTCGAGGTGATCGCGTCGCGGGTGGTGTCGAAGCCGGCCACCCGCGCCGCGCCGCGCACGGCGGTGTGGGTGTACTCGTCCGGCACGCCGGGATAGCCGTTCGCGCCGTGCACCATGTCCGAGATCAGGTCGTCGCGCGGGTTCGCGCGCCGGTCGTCGATCAGGGCCTGCATGTACGCCGTGTACTCGACGAACCGCTCCGCGGCGGCCTGCTGCTCCGGCAGCGGGGCGAGCGGGTTCCAGAGCGTGTTCTGGTCGTCGGTCCACTGCTGGATCTGCTGCGTGTCCTCCGGCGGGAAGCCGATGATCGCGCTGATCACGCGCTGCACGAACGGGATCGCGTAGTCCGCGACGAGGTCGGCGCGCCCGGGCTCGAACGCGTCGATCAGCTCGTCCGCCGTCGCGTGCATCGTCGGGAGCATCGCCCGCACCCGGGCACCGGTGAACCCGGCGTCGAAGACGCGGCGGTTCGGCGTGTGCTCCGGCTCGTCGTCGTTGACGACGGCGTTCGTCTCCGGGACGCCCCCGCGGCGCAGGATCTCGACGACCTCGGGTGCGTTCGAGTAGATCTTCGGCACGGCCACGGCGGACGAGAACGTGTCCGGGTCGTCGATGACCGCGACGAGGTCGTCGTAGCGGGTCACCATGTACGCGCCCAGCGTCGGACTCACCTGCAGCGGCCGGGACCGGGCGGCCCGGTAGAACAGGTGCGGGTTCTCACGGTGCGGGGAGACGAGCGGGTTGAAGTCGAACTCGGCGGTCACCGGATCGGTCGCGGTCATCGGGACTCCCTGCGGTGGGTGCGGCGGTGCGTCACGGGGTGCGACCGACGCTAGGAGTGACCGCGGTCACGGTCGATCCGCGATGCGCCCGTCCGCTGTCCGTGATGCGCAGTGCTCAGGGAGCGCGCAGGTCCTCGGAAGGGGCGCGGTCGTAGCGGCGCCGGTACTCGGCGGCGAACCGGCCGAGGTGCACGAACCCCCACCGCGCGGCCACGGCGGCGACGGTGACACGGACCGGGTCGGCGGCGCACAGCTCGTCGTGCGCCCGGCAGAGCCGGACGTGCCGCAGCTGCGCGGCCGGCGACCGGCCGACGTGCCGGGCGAAGCCATGCTGCAGGCCGCGCACGGACAGCCCCACCCGCCCGGCGATCTCCGGCACGGTCCACGCCCGGTCCGGCTCGGCCTCGATCAGGTCGACCGCCGCCTGGATCGTCGACGGCCGCGGCACCGGCGGGCGGGCGTGCACGAGGTCACGGAACGGGTGGTCCGCGACGTACAACAGCGCGCTCACGAGCGCGTCGGCCAACGGGCGGGCGACGATCGGCTGGGCCAGCGGACCGTCCGGGTCGGCCGTGAGGTCGACGAGCGAGCGGGCCAGCGCCCACCACTGGCGCCCGGGACCGTCGGCGAGATCCAGGGACCCGCCGAGGCGCACCGCACCGGTCGCGCGGCCGTCGGTGAGCTCGCGCAGCCGACCCTCCAGAGCCGCGCGTTCGATCTTCATGCCGAGCAGCCCGCCGCCGTCCGACCAGCCGTGCAGCCGCGCGGGCCGGTCCGGCGGATAGAGCGCGGCCCGCGACGGCGTCGCGCACACCTCCTCGGAGCCGATCCAGGTGCGCAGGTACCCGCTCAACGGCACGTTGACCTGGTACCCGGTCTCCAGCTCGCCGGTCTGCAGCACGACCTCGCCCGAATAGCCGAGCACGCCGGCCGACACCGGTCCGAGCGTCGCGGCCTGCAGCGACATGCGGAACCGCGGCCGGGCGTGGCGGACGTCCAACCGGTGCGGGAAGTAGACGTCCCCACCGGCCGCGGCCGCCTCGTCCGGGTCACGGGTGCTCATCGTCAGACCGGGCACGGGCGACCTCCGCGTCGAGGTGTCCCCTTACGATCCCGGGCCGGCGGCTCCCGTCAACCCCTGCGTTCCGGAGGTCAGTACAGCTTCTCGAGGTACGCCGGCCCCTCGTAGTACGCCTCGATCTGCTCCAGCGGCTCGTCCGGGCGCGCCAGCTGCTTGGCGATCCGGGCGACCGACGGCAGCGTGTCCTCCGGCCAGCGCTCGTGCTGCCACAGCCCGGAACGCAGGAACGCCTTCGGGCAGTGGAAGAACACCTGGTCGACGGCGACCTCCATGGCCAGGATCGGCCGCTTGTTCTTCACCGCCATCGCGCCGAAGTACTCCGCGTCGCGCACCAGCCGGGCGCGCCCGTTCACCCGCAGCGTGTCGTTCCGGCCGGGGACCAGGAAGATCAGCCCGACGTGCGGGTTCTCCAGCACGTTGCGCCAGCCGTCGACGCGGCCGTTGCCGGGACGCTCCGGCACCGCCAGCGTGTGCTCGTCGACGGCGAGGGCGAAGCCGGCCGGGTCACCCTTCGGAGAGACGTCGCAGGTGCCGTCCGTGCCGCTCGTGGCGAGCAGGCAGAACGGGGAGGCGGCGAGCCACTCGCGATGGACGTCCAGGAGCCGGTCCCGTTCCTTGGCCAGTGCCGGCTGCATCGGCGGCCCGGTCAGGGCCTCCAGCTCGGCGACGGTCCGGATCTCGGTGTCGGTGTCCACACACCGACGGTAGGCCGCCGAGCCGCCCGCGTCGCGTGCGATCTACCACCCATCACGACCCGGGACCGGCGGCCGGCGCCCGCCGGGGCGGTCACCGGTTGACGGTCGTGCCGGCCGGGCCACCCGTGTGCGAGAGGTTCTTGGCCAGGCAGTCGCCCGCGCCGAAGCCCTGCGCGTCGCACCAGGCGTTGGCCTGGGCGGGAGTGGAGAACGGCTGCGCGACGATCACGACCCAGTAGTCGTCGTTCTTGTACACCGGCCACTCGCCGGACCACAGCAGCGCGCTGCCCGGGTACTGCGCGGCCAGCCCGCGGTAGTGGCTCAGGATCGCCGTGTCGTCGTAGCGGATGCCGCCGTCGACGGTGCCGGGACGCTTCGACGACAGTTGCGGGACCCACCAGCCGGTCACCGACTCGACCCGGGCACGGTCGCTGTCCACCTGATCGTTGAGCTCGTCGGTGGCCGACGGGGCGACGGCGGGCATGAACGGCTGCGCGGCCGGAGCGGCAGCGGGAGCGACGGTGGCGGCGGGCTGCCCGAGCAGCAGCTCGGGCCGCAGCGTGAACACGACCGCGGCGGCGGACAACACGACCACGAGGACCACGGACACGATGACCAGCACCGGTCCCGGCGACCAGGGCGCGACCGGAGCGACCGGTGCCGGCACCGCAGCCGGTCCGATCGGGGTCGAGGGCATCGACGCGGAGGCGGGGACGGGCGAGGAGGCCCTCCCGGGTGCCGGCGCGGACCAGCTCGCCGGTGCGGTCGGCCGGTACACCGGCGTCGGGTCCGGACCGGGGGAACGACTCCCTGCGGGCTCGGGCGCCCGGTCGGCGCCGCATCCCATGCAGAAGTGCAGTCCGGGACGCAGCTCCGCCCCGCACCGGCACCGTTCGCCCATCCCGACCACTCCCCGACGACGTGCGACCGGGTCTCCGGCCACCTACCCGTCCATCGGGCCGGGCAGGCACTCGTTATCGGGGATCGTGGGCCGAACAGCCCAGTTCATCAGGGTTGACGACAGGGCCGTTCATACTTCGGCCGCGACGAGCAGAGCGGCCCCGCGGCGGGAGGCGGGCGGTTCGCCGGCCTCGGCCATCTCGGTCACCACCCGCAACAGCTCGCTGTTCACCGGAGTCGGGATCCCGTGCACCGCGCCGAGCGCGACGATCTCGCCGTTCAGGTACTGCGCCTCGATCCGCCCGGCGCCGCGCTGCAGGCTCTGCCAGGTCGAGCCGCCCCGGCGCGTCCGGCCGCCGACCGGCCGCTCGGTGATCAGACCCTCGCGCCGCACCCGGTCGTCCTCGTCCGGTCGCACCGTGATCCCGGCCTCGGCCAGGCACGCCTCGCCCTCGGCCCGGGCCGCGGCGACCAGCTCGGCGAACGACGGGTCCTCCGCTCCGCAGATCGCATCGGCGGCGTTCGCCAGGTTCGTCAGCAGCTTGCCGTACTTCGCCTCCATCACCGCCGGGTCGACCCGGGAGGAGAACCCGGCAGCGGACAGGTCGGCCGAGATCGCCTCGCTGAGCCCGTCGGTGCCCGTCGGAAACGTGCCGACGTCCAGCACGCCCGGGACCGGCGCCGACGACGCGATCACGACGCCCGGCTCGTAGTGCTCGGCGGGCAGGATCACCTGCAGCGCCTGCGTCGGGTGTCCCCGCTGGGCGGCGAGGCGCTCGTTGGCGACGCCGTTCTGCGCGCAGGCCACCGGGATCCCGCGGGCGTGCGCGCCGAGCTCGTCCAGCACCGCGGGTGTGTCCTGGCTCTTCACCGCCAGGACGACGACGTCGCCCCGGCCCGGCTCTGCGTCGCTGATGTCCCCGACGACCGGTACCGGCACCGTCCGGGATCGTTCCGGGTCGTCGAGCCGCAGGCCGTGCTCCCGGATCGCCTCCAGATGCCTGCCGCGGGCGACGAGAACGACGTCGTTCCCGGCCTCGTGCAGCCGCACCCCGATCGTTCCGCCGATGGCCCCCGCACCGATCACCACGTAGCGCACACGGCCAGCCTGTCAGCCGGGGCGCGACTCGTCATACCGTCGGAGGAGCGTCACCGGAGCGCTGCCGCGCCAGGCGTCCTCGATCAACTCGGCGAGCTGGCCGGGATCGACCCGGTCCAGGTCGACGAGGATCGACCCGTACCCGTCGTAGTGCGGCGTCGTGTAGAACGCCGGGTCGCCGGAGGCGAGCAGCGCCTCCTTCTCCTCGATCGGGCACTTGAGCATCAGCCCGCCCTCGGCCTCGGTCCGCAGCCGGGCGAACCCCTTCTTGCGGACCTTCAACGACGGCGTGCGGTACGACGTCGTCTCCTCGACCTCCGGCAGCGCGGTCGCGATCCGGACCACGTCGTCCCATGTCGGCATGGACCCATCCTGGCCCGCCGCCGTCGCGGGTGTCGTGGACGAAACGGAGCTGTCTACAGCTGCGACGCGAGGAACTCGTCGACCGCCTTCTTCCCGGCCTCGATGTGCTCCGGCGCCTTCCACCGCTCGACCAGCGTGACGCCCGGTGCGAGCTCGGCGACGCGGCGGGACGCCGACTCCGGGTGGGCCTCGTCTCCGCCCATCAGCACCAGCCACGGCGTCGTGAACCGGGCCAGCGCCTCGTCCGGGACGCTGAACAGGACCCCGCCGCCGCCGAAGAGGTTCGCCTTCATCCCGGCCCAGTCGGCGTCCGTGGCCTCCGGGTGGTCACCGGAGATCTCGGCGGCCCAGTCGTCGAACATGCCGTCGAAGCGCTCCTGGTTGCCGTCCCGGCCGATCGGCTGCAGCGTCACCGCCGCCCGCACACGTTGCGGCGCGGTGGCCAGCAGGCTCGCGATGTAGGAGCCGCCGATGCACATGCCGAGCACGGCGAACTCCTCGACACCGAGGTGGTCGAGCAGGGCGAGATGGTCGGCCGTCCAGCTCGACCAACCGTGGGTTCCGTGCACGTCCGCGACCGACCGGCCGGCGTTGCGCTGGTCCATCGCGATCACGCGGTAGCGGTCGGCGAGGTACTCGACCGGGTTCCACGGCGCGTTCTGCCAGAACTCGACCGTCGACCGCATCCCGCCGGGCGAGATCAGCAGGATCGGCACGTCGGACACCGGCTCGCGACCATCTGACGGCAGGTGGTCCTCGTAGTAGAGGGAGACTCCGGGGCGTTCGAACTGCGGCACGGGGCGTCAGGCTACCCGTGCGGGCGCACGCCGCTCGGACTTGCGGCGGGCCAGCACCAGCACGCCGTAGACGGCCAGCAGCAGCCCGAGCACGGCCACCGGCTCCCAGCCCTCGCGGACGGTGTCGCCGAGCAGCACGATCCCGACCACGCCGGGCACGAGCACCTGGGTGGTCAGGAACAGCGCGGTGACCGTGGCGACCTCACCGAGACGCAGCGCGCGGGCCCAGTTGTAGAGGCCGATCGCCCACAGCGCGACCAGCACGTACACCAACGGCTCGGTGAGTACGGCCACCACGATGTTGCCCGGGTCGAGGTGCATCGCCCGCACGCAGAGCGAACCGCCGCCGAGCCCCAGCCCGGCCATGATCCCGGACGGCCACGGGCGGGTCATCCCTCGCGTCGCGACGGTGAGGAGCGCGAGCACCACCGCGGCGATGGCCAGGACGACGGTGGCCGTGGTCTCGGACTTCCCCGGCGTCCGGTCGGTCCCGGCGCTGACGGCCACGAGCACCAGACCGAGCATGCTCGCGCCGATCGCGATCCGGTGCTTCGGCCGCAGCACCTCGCCCTTGAAGAACCGCGCGTAGAGCGCGGTCAGGGCGATGGCACCGGCCACCGTGGCCTGCACGGCGAACACCGGCAGGAACCGCAGCGCGACGACCACGGAGCTCCAGGCGAGGAGATCCACGCCCAGCCCGAGCACGAACCGGGGCTTGGTGAGCACCGCGGTCGTGCGGCGGACCTTGCCGGCCGCATCGGACTGGAGAAGGGCCGCGACACAGTTGAGGACCATCGCGAACACTGCGAAGGCCATGCCGATCAGCACGGGACGTTCTCCCCAGCTCGGGGCCGGGACGTCGGTCGCCTCAGCACACGGTGATTGTCACCGATGTAATCAGACTCGCGCCGGGCGGGCCGCTCGCGACAGACCGGCGCGACGCAGCCACCGCTCGGGTCCCCGGCCGCCGACGGCCGCGGGTTCCGCCGCGTCCGACGCCTCCGCGGCCTCGGAGTTCTCCGGGCCGGTGGCCTGGGACGGGATGCGGTACTCGCCGATCGGCGGGACCTGGACCTGCGGGCTGATCTCGAAGAAGCCGCTCATCAGGCCGGCCGACGTCGCCTCGCCACGCTCGGCGGCGGTCCGCCACGGGGTGTCCGCGGTGCGCCCGTCACGCCGGTCGACCAGCGCCCGGCGCGGGCGTTCGGTCACGAGCAGGACGGCCAGGGCCGTCACCACGCCGATGAACAACGGCCCCCCGACGACCAGTACCGGCAACCCGAACGCGAGGTACGCGACCCCCAGCGCCAGCGCTGCCATTCCTACGACCGTCCCTGCCCACCGCGCCACCGCGGGTTCCTCCTTCTCGCTCGAGCCTGTGACACCGGTTTACCACGTATGTGGTGCGGAAATACGTGGTTGTCACCCGTTATGGGTCACAGTGGCCCCGCCCTGACGACGGGCGCGCGAAGGGCCGGGCCGGTGCAGGGGCTCCCGTTCCGCACCGACCCGGCGGCTCGCCATCATGCCGTCCGGATTGTCGGGATCCGGACGTGGGGGATCATGGCCCCGGAGTGCAGCTCGCCGGCGGAGTCGGGTTCGTCGGCGTCACGGTGCACGGGTCGTCCTTCGTCGGGTCCACCTCCTTGGGCGGCTGGTCCACCTCCTTGGGCGGGTCCACCACCTTCGGCGGGTCCTGCTGCCTGACCGGTTCCTTGACGACCGGAGCGGACGCGGCCGGGGCCGGAGCGGGCCGCAACACCGGAGGCGCACGACGACCGGCGGTGCCGCGCCCGGAGCCGGCGCCGAGGTCCGCCTCGTCTCCCCGGTCACCGGGTCGGTCGTCGTCCCCTGCTCGAGTCCCGCCGCCGGGGCCGGCGAGAGGGGCGCCGGGGCCGCGGGGGCGGTCGTCGGAGCCGCTGAGTCCGGCACGATCGACCGCGCGCTCGCCCCGTCCAGCGTCACCGCGGACGACGGCCAGAGCAGCACCGCGGCGACGAGCGCCACTGCCCCGACGAGCCCGCCCGCCCCGATCAGCCACCAGGCACGGTTGTCCACCCCGCGCGACGACCCTGCCTCCTGCGTCACGTACGACGTGTCGCCCGCTCCCGGGCGGGCCGGTGCGATCCGCGTCGCGGGCTCGAGCAGTGCGACGGCGGCGAACCGCTGGGTCGGGGCGTCGTCGACGAACATCGGGACGGCCGCGATCGGGCCGGTCCGTTCCGCGTCGGACTCCTCCGGCACCGCGCGCTGGACCGGCAGATCCACCGCGGGCCACGACGCCGCGTTGCGGGGCAGCATCGCGAGCGCGGCGCCCTTCGCGATCGCGTTCTTGGGGTCCGCGTCCACGGACACGGGACGCCCGAGCCGCTCGGAGACGGTCTGGGCGACCAGCGGGATCCGTGACGAGCCGCCGACCAGCAGTACCGAGGACAGTTCGGAGGGGTCGAGCCCGGCCGAGTCCACGGCGCGGCGCAGGGCCTCGACCGAGTCCTCGATCCGGGGGCCGATCAGCTCCTCGAACTCGCCGCGGTGCAGCCGCACGACGGTCTGGGCGCCGCCGAGCCACACCGGCACCGACACCTCGGTGTCGGCGGAGAGGCCTTCCTTGGCCTCGCGGCATTCGCGGCGCAGGCGGGCGACCGCGGCCCAGACGGCGGGGTCGGTTTCGTCGAGTCCGGCGAACGCGTCGGCGGCGCCGGCGCGGACGTGGTCGAACACGACCTCGTCGAAGTCGACGCCGCCGAGGTATTCGATTCCTTCGGGGCGTCCGAGCAGGGTGAACGCGCCGGCGGGTTCCTTGCGGACGACGGCGGCGTCGAACGTGCCGCCGCCGAGGTCGTAGACGGCGATCGTGGATCCGGGTTCGACGCGTTCGGCCGCGGCGTAGCAGACGGCGGCGGCCTGCGGCTCGGCCAGGAGCTCCACCGCCGGGGCACCGACCGGGGCCAGGGCCGCGTCCATGGCCGACCGCAGCAGATCCAGCTTGTGCGTGCCCCAGGAGGCGGGGTGGGTGAGGGCGATCCGCTCCGGCAGCCCGCCCTCGCGGGCCGCGGCGGTCTCGACCACGTGCCGCACGAGCACGGCGGCCAGGTCCTGCGCCGGCAGCGCGCCGACACCGAGCGAGACCGGCGTGGGGTCCCCGATCCGGCGCTTGAACTCGCGCGCCACCCGGTCCGGCTCGGCCATGGCCCGCCGCTCGGCGGCGTCGCCGACCAACAGCGACCCGTCCTGTCCGTCGAGCACGACGGACGGCATCTCGGATCCGTGGGCGCCGAGCGCGACCATCTCCGGTTCGCCCGCGGCGTCCCCGCCGCGCAGGCGCTGCACGGCAGCGGCCGTGTAGGTCGTGCCCAGGTCGATCCCGAGCAGGTACGACATGTCGTGGTTCCCCTCATGTGGGCTCACGCCCGGGGAGCGGGCGGCGGAGCTCTCGCCCGGCCCATCGGTCTGCGGGGCGCAGTCGTTAGCCCTGCCCCCTGTGACCGCGCCGATTCCCCGGGCCGATCCCCCTAGGGGCCCCGGCCGAACCCGGAGCGATCCCCGATGGCCCCCGGGCCCCCGGCTCCTAGCTTTCGTCATCAACACCGGCCGTCATCCACGGACGGGACCCGCACCGATCCGGAGACGATCACCGATGAGCGATCCCACGCACAGCCTGACGCTGATCGAGTTCATCAGGGAGCTGCTCGGCTGGGACAGCGAGAGCATCCAGCTGCGCGACTGGTTCCAGAAGGACCCGCAGGCCGCTCTCGAGCACTACGGCCTCGGCCACCTCACCGCCGAGGACGTGCACGACGCGATGGTCCTCGTGCAGGACAACGACACCGTCAGCTTCGACCGCGACTACAACACCGGTTCAAACAGCATCGACTGGACCTGGGGCAAGGGCGGGCTCGCCCCGGCCGCGCACCACGCCGCCGGCCCCGAGCACCTCCGCGAGCACGTCACGAACAACCACGTGACCAACAACGTCGACGACCGCGACACGATCATCGACCAGTCGGTGAACCAGCACGTCGAGACGCACGGCGGCGACTTCGACCAGCGCATCGACAACCACTCGGTGAACGCGACCGGCGACGGCGCCGTGGCCGCCGGCGACGACATCAAGGACTCGACGATCACCACCGGCCACGACAACGTCGTCGGCAACGGCAACCAGGTCGTCTCCGGCGACGGCAACACCACCGCGTTCGGCAGCGGCAGCGCCGTCAAGGGCGTCTCGGTCGACCACGGCAGCGCGTTCTCCGTGAACGGCGACGCCTCCGGGGACGCGTCGACGAACGACTCGTACAACAAGACCCTGACCGAGTCGAATTCGCACACGTCGATCGACGACTCGTACAACCAGACCACGGACGACTCGTCCGAGTCGCACGTCGACGACCACAGCCACACCGACATCGGCTCGCACAACGACGTCGACCTGCACTTCGGCTGATCCCCGGCCGTCGGCCAGCACCGGCCGACCACCGAACCGGGCGCCGGGCCGGACCCCCGACCCGGCCCGGCGCCCGCTCCACCCCGCAGCACGCACTCGCAGCACAGCCCCGCCCCACAGCCTGAGCCCGCCGCGGCTCGCACCGTCCCGGAAGGACGCCCACGATGTCCGAGAAGTCCCTGATCCAGTTCATCCTCGACCTGCTGCGCGACCCGGAGAAGCTGGCCGAGTTCAAGGACGACCCGAAGGGCGCCCTGAGCGCCTGCGGCCTGGCGAACGTCAGCCCGGAGGACGTGCACGACGCGCTCGTCCTGGCCCAGGACAACGACGACGTCAGCTTCGACCGCGAGTACCACACCGGCGGCAACCACGTGGGCGGCTCGCACGTCCCGCCGCCCCCGCCGCCCGCCCACCACGGCGACCACGACGCCGGCGTGAAGTACCTGGACAAGTACATCACCAACAACTACGTCACGAACAACATCGACGACCGCGACACGATCATCGACCAGTCCGTGAACCAGAACATCGACACCGGCGGCGGCGACTTCGAGCAGAAGATCGACAACCACTCGGTGAACGCGACCGGTGACGGCGCCGTGGCGGCCGGCGGCGACATCGAGGACTCGACGATCACCACGGGCCACGGCAACGTCGTCGGAGACGGCAACAAGGTCGTCAACGGCAACGACAACACCACCGCGTTCGGCGAGGGCAGCGCGGTCCGCGACGTCAGCGTCAAGGACGGCAGCGGCTTCTCGGTGAACGGCGACGCGTCCGGCAACTCCTCGACGAACGACTCGTACAACAAGACGCACACCGAGGACAACGACACCACCAAGATCCACGACTCGTACAACTCGCACACCGACAACTCGTCCGAGTCGCACGTCGACGACCACAGCCACAACGACTTCCTGTCGCACAACGACGTGTCGGTGGATGCACACCTGCCGGTACTCTGACCGGACGATCCACTTCGCCCGGACGACGTAACGCTTACCGTTCCACCGGCCCCCTTCACCCACCCGGGGTGAAGGGGGCCGGTCTTTCTCGTGTAACAACGAGCCTGCGCCCGGGGTCCGGCAGTCTGTACCGCGAGCGGGAAAGAAGGGGGAGGCGTCGAGTCGTGGCGGTACCGGAGGCGGTCGAGCTCGTCGATCTCGCTCTGAAGGCGACCACCGCCTACGAACGGCCCGATCTGGCCCAGCGTCTGCACGCCACCCGCGCCCGCCTGGCCGACCCGAACGTGCGGGTGCTGATCGTCGGCGAGTTCAAGCAGGGCAAGAGCCAGCTGGTGAACGCGCTGGTCAACGCCACGGTCTGCCCGGTCGACGACGACATCGCGACCGCAGTCCCGACGCTGGTGAAGCACGGCCCGGAGACGACCGTGACGCTCGTGCGCGAGACCGGGCGCGAGGGCGAACAGACGGAGCGCTCGACGGTGCCGGTCGAGCGCCTCGCCGACTACGTCTCCGAGGCCGGCAACCCGGGCAACAAGGCCCGGCTCACCCGGGCCGAGGTGACGCTGCCGCGCAAGCTGCTCGCGACCGGTCTGGTCCTGGTGGACACGCCCGGGGTCGGCGGGCTCGGCTCGGCACACGGCGCCGCGACGATGTCCGCCCTGCCGAGCGCGGACGCCGTCGTGCTCGTCTCGGACGCCTCGCAGGAGTACACGGCTCCGGAGCTGGAGTTCATGGCGGCGGCGATGAAGCTGTGCCCGAACGTCGGCTGCGTGGTCACCAAGACCGACCTGTACCCGCACTGGCGGCGGATCGTGGAGCTCGACGGCGGCCACCTCGCCACGGCCGGGATCGACGCCACGATCTACCCGGTCTCCTCCGCGCTGCGGCTCCACGCGGCGCGCACCCAGGACATGGACCTGGTCGCCGAGTCCGGCTTCCAGGACCTGGTCGGGTTCCTGCTGCGCAAGGTCGTCGCCCGGGCCGACGACCTGGACCGGGCCTCGGTCAGCCAGGACGTGCTCGCCGTCTGCGGATCGCTGTCGGCGACGATGCGCGCCGAGCTGCTGAGCCAGGAGGACCCGGTCCGCGCCCAGAACCTGACCGACGAGCTGGAGCGGGCGAAGGCGCGGGTGGACTCGCTCAAGCAGCGCTCCGCGCGCTGGCAGACCACGCTCAACGACGGCATCGCCGACCTGATCGCGGACATCGAGTACGACCTGCGGGACCGGCTGCGCACGGTCTCCCGCGAGGGTGAGCAGCTTCTCGAGGACGCCGACCCGGCCGACATCTGGGAGCAGTTCGCCGAGTGGTTCCACCGGCAGGTCTCCCAGGCGGTGGCGCAGAACTTCGTGTGGACCACCGAACGGGCGCGCTGGCTGGCCGAACAGGTGGCCGAGCACTTCGCCGAGGACATCGACGTCCAGCTGCCCGAGCTGCGCCTGGCCGGCGGCGTCGTCGCCGGGCGGGTGGACCCGCTGGACCTGCCGATCGGGGAGTCGTTCGGAGCCGGGCAGAAGCTGTTCGTCGGCATGCGCGGGGGCTACGGCGGCATGCTCATGATCGGCCTGGCCAGCACGGTCGCCGGCTTCGCGCTGCTCAACCCCCTCTCCATCGGCGCCGGCCTGCTGTTCGGCGCGAAGACCGTGCGCGACGAGCGCAAGCGGCTCGTGCAGCGCCGGCAGGCCGAGGCCAAGTCAGCCGTGCGCAAGCACATCGACGAGGCGACGTTCCAGATCGGCAAGGACTCGCGGGACAACCTGCGCCAGATCCAGCGCGAGCTGCGCGACCACTTCACGTCGCTGGCCGAGGAGCTGTCCTCGTCGCTGGCCGAGTCCGTCGGCGCCGCCCAGACGGCGCTGCGCTCCGACGCCGACCGTCGCCAGCGGATCGAGGACCTGCGCGCCGAGCTGGAGCGGGTGGAGGCGCTGGCCGAACGCGGCCGGGCGCTCACCGCGCAGGTGGCGGCCACGTGACCGGACCCGCCCGGACGGTTCCGCACCACGACCCCGCACCGGATCTCACCGCGTCCGTGCGCGACCTGCTGCGCCGCACCATCGACGCCTACGCCGACTCCCCGCAGGCCGCGAGCTGGCTGCGCCGCCACGAGGACCGGTTCTCCGAGCCGCTGCGGGTGGCGATCGCCGGCAAGGTGAAGGCTGGCAAGTCGACGCTGCTGAACGCGCTGGTCGGCGAGCAGATCGCGCCGACCGACGCGGGCGAGTGCACCCGCGTCGTCACCTGGTACCAGGACGCGCCCTCGCCGAAGGTGCAGATGTTCCCGCGCCAGGGGCCCCCTCGGTCGCTGACGATCTCGCGCCACCGCGGCGCGCTCGCGTTCGACCTGCAGGGCGTGCCGGTGGAGCAGGTGGACCGCCTGCTGGTCGACTGGCCGTCGCAGAGCCTGCGGTCGACGAACCTGATCGACACCCCCGGCATCGCATCGCTGTCGCTGGACACCTCGGCGCGGGCGGGTGCGTTCCTGGTCCCCGACGACGCGCCGTCGCCTGCGGACGCCGTGGTGTACCTGATGCGCCACCTGCACGCCGGCGACGTCCGGTTCCTGGAGTCGTTCCACGACCGGGGTGTCGCCCGGGCGACGCCGGTGAACACGATCGCCGTGCTGTCGCGCGCCGACGAGATCGGTGTCGGCCGACTCGACGCGCTCGTCTCCGCCCGGCGGATCGCGCGCCGCTACCGCGGCGACGAGAAGCTCCGCGGGCTGTGCCAGACGGTCGTCGCGGTGGCCGGGCTGCTCGCCGAGACCGCCCGCACCATGCGCCAGGACGAGTACGTCGCGCTCACCGAGCTGGCCGCGCTCGGCCGTGCCGACGTCGAGGCGATGCTGCTGTCCGCGGACCGGTTCGGCCGCGCCGAGCTGGACCGCCCCGACTCCGACACCCGGATCGCGCTGCTGGAGCGGTTCGGGCTGTTCGGCGTGCGGCTGGCGACGACGCTGATCCGCCAGGGCGTCACCGACCCGTCCACGCTGTCGGCCGAGCTGATCCGCCGGTCCGGGCTCGACGAGCTGCGCACCGTGCTCACCAACCAGTTCGCGGAGCGGCGCGACCTGCTCAAGTCGCGCTCCGCGCTGCTGGCGATCGATCTCGTACTCACCCGCGAGCCGCGCCCGGCGACCGCGGCGCTGCGTGCCGAGGTGGAGCGGATCCTGGCCGGCGCGCACGAGTTCGTCGAGCTGCGGATGCTGACCACGCTGCGCGGAGGCGGGGTGACGTTCCCCGCGGAGGCCGCCGAGGACGCGGAGCGCCTGCTCGGCGGCGACGGCGGATCCGCGGCCGCGCGGCTGGGGCTCGAGGCCGGGTCAGCCCCGGAGGATCTGCACGCCGCCGCCCGCGACGCGCTCCACCGCTGGAAGCGACGGGCGGAGAGCCCGCTGACCGGCCGCGCCGCCGCCGACGCGGCCCGCGTCGTCGTGCGCAGTTGCGAAGGCATTCTCGCCGCCCACCACTGAACCGGCGGCGGCGGCCGGCACGGCCCGAGATGGACGTGAGTGACGTCGAGCGGTGGGGGACGCGTCGATCAGAGGCCGCGGCGGGCTCAGCCGGCCAGGATCCGGCGCAGCTGCGCGTGCAGCTCGCCGCGGCCGGTGACGCCGAGCCGCTGGCGCATCCGGGCGACGTGGTGCTCCACCGTCTTCGCGGAGATGAACAGCGTCTCGCCGATCTCCTTGTAGGTCCGGCCCTGGACCACCAGCTCGGCCACCTCCCGCTCGCGCTCGGAGAGCATCGAGGACGGCGCGGTCGGAGCCGGCGGAGCGATCGGCGGCGCGGGCGCCGGGGCGGCGGGCGGGTCCTCGCCGGTGCGGCCCACCTCGGCCTGCAACGCGCGGGCGCAGCCGAGCAGCGCCGTCATCGCGCGGCGGTCCTCGGTCCGGATCGCGGCCTGGCCGGCCAGCTTGCCGCCGTCCCAGGACAGCCCGACGGCGTGCAGGCCGCGGGCGGCGGACTCGACGGCGTCGGCGTCGACCCGGTTGTGCAGCAGCGCGACCCAGTGCGGCGCGGCGGCCGCCATCGCCGCGGCGAACCGGCTGCCGTCGGCGGCGCCGGCCAGCGCGGCCGTGTGGCGGGCCGCGGCGTCGGTGTCCGCGACCAGCACGGCCGCCTGCAGCTGCGCCCAGTGCAGCGGCGCCGACCAGAGTGCCGGGCGGCCGAGCGCGTCGAGCAGGGCGTCCGCCTCGTCGAGGTGCGGGCGGACCCAGCTCTGCTCACGCAGCCGGGTCGCCGCCGTCACGAGCTCGCCGAGCGGCTGCAGCACGAACAGGTCGACCGGGTGCCGGACGATCGCCTCCCGCGCCCGCGTCCAGGAGCCCATCAGGGTGCCGAGGTCACCGGCCCGGCGGGCGAGCGCGACCTGCAGCGACGCGGCCAGGAACTCGTCGCGGGCCTCCATCTCCTCGCCGGTCCCGTCGACGGCCGCGAGCTGGGCACCGGCCGCACCGGTGGCGCCGCGCAGCAGCGCGATCCAGCCGAGCAGCAGCCGGTGCCGGGTCTGCGCGCGCCGTCCGCCGAGGCCGACCGCGAGCGCCCGCTCCAGGACCGAGCCCGCGACGTCGAACTCCCCGGTGTGCACGGCGACGAGCGCGGCCAGGGCGGCCGGGGTGTCCGGCAGCAGCGCGGCCCGGTGGGCGGACTCCAGCAACCCGGACGCCCGGGCCAGGCCGGACAGGGCTGCCGTCGGCGATCCCTCCACCGAGTCCAGCACCCCGCGGGCGATCAGCTCCTCGGCGCCGGCGATCAGGGTCGGCGCACCGAGCCCGGACGGTCCGGTGAGCCCCGGACGTTCCCCGAGCAGCGCGGCGGCGCTGCCCACGGGCACGGCGGCGCCGCCGATCGCCGCGCGGGCCTCGACGAGTGCACCCGTACCGATCAGGACCGGGACCGCCGAGGTCGGCGCGGCCCCGCCGGACGCCGCGGCCATCCAGCGGTAGAGCTCGGCGCTGCGGGCCAGCAGCCCGCGGCGGGCCAGGACGGCCGCGGCGACCCCGCCTGCCCGCAGCGCGTCCGCCGGCTCGACCGACTCCAGCGCCCCGAGCACGGCGTCCGAGTGTCCGAGTGCGCCGACCAGGTCGCCGGTGCGCAGGTGGGCCTCGGCCCGGCGGGCGGCCAGCGACAGGGCGGGTGCACCGGCCCGCACCGCCTCGGCGTAGAGCGCCGGGGTGTCGTCCTGCTCCTCGCGCGCGGCCTCGTCGGCGGCCGCCGTGAACACGGCGGCCGCACGGTCGCCGGTCGCCCCGGAGTCGACCATCGACCGGGCCACGGCCAGCACGCTGCCGCCACGGTCGAGCTCGATCTCGGCGAGCTGCCGCCGGACCTCGGTGCGACGGGCCGGCGCGGTGCGCCGCCGCAACGCGTCCGCGACCAGCGGAAGCGGCGTCCCGTCCGGCCCGCTCAGCCCGGCCGCGGCGGCGCGGGCGACCAGCTCGTCGAGCTCGTCGATGCCGCTCCCGGCCGCGTCGACGAGCCCGAGCAGCGGGACGAGCACCTCCGCGTCCATCGGCGCGCCCAGCGCGACGGCCAGCATCAGCTCGGCCACCCGGCGGTCCTCGGCGTCGACGACGTCGGTGATCTCCTCGGCCAGCGGTTCGGACAGCCACCCGGACGGCCCCGGATCCTCGCCGCCTCCGTCGTGCGCGAACCGCGCGCGGTCCGGGCCCGCCGCGTCGAGCAGCGCGCGGACAAGCCGATCGGTCAGCCACGGCGATCCGAGCGTGCGCTCGTGCACCCGGCGCGCGAACCAGCCCGCCGGACGGCGGCCGATCGCCCGCGCAGCACGGGCGGCCACTCCCGCCGGGTCGAGCGCGCCGAGCACGAGCGGGGCCCGGTTCGTCGACAGCACGGAACCCAGCCGGGCGACGGCGGCGCCCCGCGGCCACGGACGGCGCGTCACGACGACCCGGGCACCGGGCTCCGCGGCGCGGCGCCGGACGCGTTCGACGGCCGCGTCGTCGAGCAGGTGGGCGTCGTCCACGACGAGCGCGACGTCGTCCGCGAGGCCCGCGTCGTCGGGCGGGCTGCCGACGTGCACGTCCACCCCGTGCGCCCGCCAGGCGGACGTGATCTCGCGCACGGTGACCGACTTGCCGCTTCCCGCCGGGCCGACGATCCCGACCAGCCGGGCGGCCTCCGGCTCGCGGTGAACCTCGCGTACCAGCTCAACGGCCGCAGGCGCTCCGGCGAGGACGTCCGCCACCGGGACGTCGTGAGTCGTCGGCACCGTCACGTGTCTCCTGAACCCCTCGCTAGAGTGGCCGAGCGTAACGGGTCCGTGATGAACGCCGACACGAAGGCAGCACACCGCCGCCGAGGGGAACGAGTCCATGACAACTGCGGACGGCCCCGTCTGGGCCGTCGTGCTCGCCGGTGGCCGGGGTACCCGGTTCGGGCGGCTCAAGCAGTTCGAGCCGCTGGGTGGAGTGCGGCTGATCGACCGGACCGTGGCCACGTCCCGGCGTACCTGCGACCGCGTGGCGCTGGTGCTCCCGCCGGGTGTCGAATGGGACGGCCCGGAGGTGGACGCACTGGCCCTCGGCGGTGACCACCAGTCGGAGTCGATGCGCGCAGCGCTGGCCGTCGTGCCCGCGGACGCCGCCGTCATCGTGGCGACCGACCCGGCCCACCCGCTCGCGCCCGACCGCATCTACCTCGACGTGATCGCCGCGGTCCGCGCCGGCGCGGATGGGGCCGTCCCCGTCCTGCCGCTGCTCGAGGTGGTGCAGCGCGTCGTCGACGGCCGGGTGGTGGAGACACTCCCGAAGGAGGACGCGGTCATCACGCAGGCGCCGCACGCGTTCCGTGCGCATGCGCTGCGCGACGCGCACGCCGACCGGCCTCGACCGGTGGAGAACTCCGGCCTGCTCGTCGACCGCGGGTACCGGGTCGTAGCCGTGCCGGGCGATCCGGCGAACCTGCACGTGGCAACCGCGGCTGACCTCGCCGTGATGGAGCGGCTGACCCCGCCCGACTTTGCACCCGACCGGCTGCCAGAAGACACTCCGGCAGCACGGAACGGGTCCGGCACGGCAGCTGACGTGACCAATACGGACAGATCGCATCTATCGGCAGAAACGGTCGCTATGGCAGCGTCCGAGCGCGCTCCCCGCACCCCGGAGGCCCCGTGAGCATCATCGACCAGAACACCCCTGTCGTCATCCTCTGCGGTGGTCAGGGAACGCGAATCCGCGAGGTGAGCGAGCGCCTGCCCAAGGGCATGGTGGACATCGGCGGACGGCCCGTGCTGTGGCACATCATGAAGCTGTACAGCCACTTCGGCTTCCGCCGCTTCATCCTGTGCCTGGGCTACAAGGGCTGGGAGATCAAGCAGTTCTTCCTGGACTACCGCGCCCACCTGTCGGACTTCACGCTCTCGCTGGCCGAGGGCGAGCACAGCCCCCGGTTCCACAACGACGCGGCCGATGAGAACTGGGAGATCACGTTCGCGGAGACCGGCCTGGACGCCGGCACCGGCGCGCGGATGCGGCGTATCCGCCACTACATCGACACCCCGCAGTTCATGATGACCTACGGCGACGGCGTGTCCGACGTCGCGATCGACCAGCTGGTCAAGACGCACGAGAACGGCGGCCGGATCGGCACCGTCACCGGCGTGCACCCGACGTCGAAGTTCGGCGAGATGCAGGTCGACGCCGACCGCGTCTCGGAGTTCAACGAGAAGCCGACCCAGGTCCAGGGCTTCGTCAGCGGCGGGTACTTCATGTTCGAGCGGTCGTTCCTCGACGACTACCTCGACGACCGCGAGGACCTGTTCCTCGAGCACGAGCCGCTCGGGCGGCTGGCCCGGGACGGCGAGCTCACGGTGAACCGGCACGAGGGCTTCTGGGCCGCGATGGACACCTACAAGGACTACCAGCAGCTCAACGACCGCTGGTCCTCCGGCGACGCCCCGTGGAAGGTCTGGCCGGACGACGGCCCGCGCTGGTGACAGGCCCGTCCCTCGGTCGGCTCACATCGTGAGCAGCTCGGTGGAGGTCAGGCCGAGGTCGTCCAGCGTGGAGCGGACCTCGCCGGTGTAGACCGGGTTCATCAGCACGACGCTGCGGGGCGGGGCCGTCACCAGCTCCTCGGGGGCACGGATCGGCAGGCCCAGCCCGCCCATGTAGTGGCCCTGCAGGCCGGGGTTGATGTCGATGACGGCCCGGACCGCGCCGTGCCCGCCCGGCCCTCGACGACGTTGAGGAACGTCAGGCCCTTGGCCCCGCCGCCCCAGACGACGACGTCGTCGCCGGCCCCGGAGCGGGCCGCGAGCCACTCCCGCCAGTGGCTCACCTGCGCCGCGACCCGGCCCGCGAAGTCCCGGCACGCCGTCCGCAGCGCGTCGACCTCGGCCGGGGCGAGCTCCGGCCGGTGCCCCGCGCCGTCGCCGAGGGTCGCCTCGGCGACCACGTACTGGTCGGCGTAGGTGGTGCGCACGGCGACCTCGGTGAAGCCGAGACCGGTGAGGAACCCGCGCATCGTGGCCGGCGTGAAGTAGCCGCAGTGCTCGTACTCCAGGTCCCAGAACGCACCCTCGGCGAGGATCCGGCCCAGGTCGGGGACCTCGGCCAGCAGCGTGCGCGTGCCACCGCGGCGCATCCCGGTCACCAGCTCGGCGCCGAAACCGGCGAGCGCCGGGATGTGCTCGAGCGTGTGCCGGCAGACCAGCGCCGCCGTTCCCGGCTCGACCTGCTCGGCGGCGAACGCCTCGGGCACTGCGGACAGGCGGCCGGCCAGCCGGGGCCGGATCCGGTCCGGGGAGAAGTGCGGGTCGATCCCGGTGACCCGGCCGACGCCGGCGCCGATCAGCTCCGCGGCGAAGTCGCCCGAGCCGCACCCGACCTCGACGACGTGCTCCCCGGACAGCCCGAACCGGGACACCCAGTCCGCGGTGATCTCGGCGGCGTAGGCCGCGAAGCGCGGCGAGTGGTGCTGGGACTCCTCGTGCGCGCCGGTGTAGTCCAGCAGGGAGGCGTCGAAGACGCGGTTGAAGACCATGCCGCAGCGCTCGCACAGCACGAGGGACTGATCACCGACCGGGACGGCGCGCGCCTGATCCGGGTCCGGCAGGACCGCCGTCCCGTGCACCGGGAGACCGGCCACCTCGAAGAACGGGTCCGCGGCCCGGGCGTCGCAGGACGGGCACGAAGTCAGCACCGAGCGAGCCTACGATCTCCGCCGGTCAGCGGTTCGCGACACCCGGCGGATCGACGGCCGCCCGCACCGGGGTCCCGCCGGTACCGAGCAGGCGCTGCCAGGTCGCCGCGTCGACGGTGTCCGGCACGCTCTCCGTCCGGCGGTGGGCGGCCAGCGTGTCCACGGCCCGTCCGGCGTCGCCCTGCGAGCGCCCGGAGCCGCGGAACGCCGGCGTGCGCTGCACCGTGCGGGCCAGTACCGGCCACGACTCGCCGCCGAGGATGCCGTTGACGTCCTCGGCACCGGTCGAGGACTGGAACTCGCGTACGGCGTCGGCCGTGGCCCGATCGAACCGGCCGGTCGCGGACGCCCGGGTGGCCCCGGCGTCGCGCAGGAGGAGCTGGGCCGCGACGACCTCGGGGCCGGTGACACCGGTCCGCAGCAACGGCCAGCTCGCCCGTCTCGCCTCGGTCCGCGACACCCGCCGGCCGAGCACCGCGCCGACCTCGGCCCGCAGGCGGGGGAGCATCGAGTACAGCCGGTCCCCGGGGCAGATCGTGTTCTTGTAGTCGCGGTGGCCGTAGAGCTCGGTCGGGGGGATGGCGTAGCGGAAGCAGACGTAGGCGCACAGCGCGCGCAGCGAATCCCACAGCGCGGGCGGCGGGCCCTGCCCGATGTAGGTGCCCTCGTTCTCGATCCCGATCGCGACGACGTTCTGCCCGGTGCAGTGCGCGCCCTCGACCTGGCGGCGTCCGATGTTGAGCTCGCCCAGTGACAGCGACCGCCCCTCCAGCACGAAGCCGCCCCGGCTGATCGTGAAGTGCTGGCCCGAGTCCAGCCAGCCGTTGTGGTCCATGTGGTAGTTCTGGATGCCCCGCGCGAGCCGGCGACCCGCCTCGCGGCTCACGTTCCGCTGGTTGGGGCTGGCCGTGTGGTGCACGAGGATCCGGATCGGGCGGCGGTCCCAGATCCGTACCGGGCTGCTCGGCCGCCGGGCACCCCAGGCCGGGCAGTTCTCGATGAACGGCGCCGGCGCGGCGGCGGGGGCCAGGGTCCCCGCCTGCGCCCGGCCGGCGGGTAGCACCAGCCCCGAGGCCAGGCCCGCACCCGCCGCGAGGAGTAGCCCGCGCCTGCTCATCCGCGCACCGTGCATCGCCGACCTCCCCGCCCACCCCACGTGTCCCGGTGGACATCGTCCGTCACAGAGGCCACGGAACGGCGTCACCACGCCGATCGACATCCCAGATGAACTCGACCTTGTCGTGGTTACCGAGCAGTAATATGCTGAACGAAAGCTACCGACCGGTAACCGCGCCCGGCCGGCGACGTCGAGCGGATGAGGCGGTGAGGGCATGGGCCACTACAGAAGCAATCTGCGCGATCTCGAGTTCAACCTGTTCGAGGTCTTCCGCATCCAGGACACGCTCGGCAGCGGTCCGTTCGAGGGCGTCGACCAGGACACCGCCAGGGGCGTGCTCTCCGAGCTGTCCGCGGTCTGCACCGGCCCACTCGCCGAGTCCTACGCCGACGTCGACCGCAACCCGCCGGTCTACGACCCGAAGACGTTCTCGGTCACCACGTCGCAGGCGCTCAAGGACGCGTACAAGATCCTCTGGGACGGCGAGTGGTACCGGCTCGGCCTGCCGGTCGAGCTGGGTGGCTACGGCATCCCGCCGTCGGTCCAGTGGGCGGCCGCGGAGATGATGCTCGGCGCCAACCCGGCGATCTTCATGTACATGGCCGGGCCGAACTTCGCCGGCGTCGTGCACGCCAACGGCACCGACGAGCAGAAGCACTGGGCGCAGCTGATGATCGACCGCGCCTGGGGCGCGACGATGGTGCTGACCGAGCCGGACGCCGGATCGGACGTCGGGGCCGGGCGCACGAAGGCGGTGCAGCAGGACGACGGGTCCTGGCACATCGAGGGCGTGAAGCGGTTCATCACCTCGGCCGAGCAGGACCTGACCGAGAACATCATGCACCTGGTGCTGGCCCGCCCCGAGGGTGCGAAGCAGGGCACCAAGGGCCTGTCGCTGTTCCTGGTGCCGAAGTTCCACTTCGACTGGCGAGACCGGTGAGCCGGGCGAGCGCAACGGCGCCTTCGTCACGAACGTCGAGCACAAGATGGGCCTGAAGGCGTCGACGACGTGCGAGCTGACGTTCGGTGCGCACGGCGTCCCGGCGAAGGGCTGGCTGCTCGGCGAGGTGCACGACGGCATCGCGCAGATGTTCCAGGTCATCGAGTACGCGCGGATGCTGGTCGGCACCAAGGCGATCGGCACCGCGTCGGCCGGCTACCTGACCGCGCTGGACTACGCCAAGGAGCGTGTCCAGGGCGCCGACCTGACGCAGATGGCCGACAAGAGCGCCCCGCGGGTCACCATCACGCACCACCCGGACGTGCGCCGCAGCCTGATGTTGCAGAAGGCGTACGCCGAGGGCCTGCGCGCGGTCTACACCTACACGGCGACCTACCAGGACAAGATCCGGCTGGCCGAGTTCACCGGCGAGGACGCCGCGCTGGCGGTCAAGGTGAACGACCTGCTGCTGCCGATCGTCAAGGGCGTCGGCTCGGAGCGGGCGACCGAGCAGCTCGTGCAGTCGTTGCAGACGCTGGGCGGATCCGGCTACCTGCAGGACTACGCGATCGAGCAGTACATCCGGGACGCGAAGATCGACTCGCTGTACGAGGGCACGACCGCGATCCAGTCCCAGGACTTCCTGTTCCGCAAGATCGTCCGGGACAACGGCCAGGCGCTCGCGCACGTGGCCGGCGAGGTGGCCGCGTTCGCCGACTCCGACGCCGGCAACGGTCGGCTCAAGGAGGAGCGCGCGCTCCTGACGACGGCCCTGAACGACGTCCAGGGGATGCTCGGCACGCTGACCGGCTTCCTCTACGCCTCCGCCCAGGACCCGACGAGCCTCTACAAGGTCGGCCAGCACACCGTGCGGCTGCTGATGGCGGTCGGCGACCTGCTCATCGGCTGGCTGCTGCTGCGCCAGGCGACGGTGGCACTGGAGGCGCTCGGCGCCGACGTGTCCGAGAAGGACCGCCGGTTCTACGAGGGCAAGGTCGGCGTCGCGTCGTTCTTCGCGAAGACCGTGCTGCCGCGCCTGACCTCGGAGAAGGCGATCATCGAGAACGCGGACAACGCGCTGATGGAGCTGGACGAAGCGAGCTTCTGATCCGTCGTCACGCACGCGGTCGGGTGGGGCTCCCACCCGGCCGCGTCGCGTCGCCGGGGTATAGGCCGGGCTACTGGGAGATGTAGGACTCGAGCTGCTCGCGCTCCTTCTCCAGCATGTCCATCCGGACCTTGACCAGGTCGCCGATCGAGACGATGCCGGCGAGCGCGCCGTTCACGACCACCGGGAGGTGGCGGACCCGGCGCTCGGTCATCACGCGGGCCAGGTCGGCCGCGGCGTCGTTGGGCGTGCAGGTGACCACGTCGGCCGTCATGATCTCGGCGACCGTGCGGCCCAGGAGGTCGGCACCGTGCTCGTGCAGGCGGCGTACGACGTCGCGCTCCGACACGATCCCGACCAGGCTGTCGTCGTCGACGACCGGGAGTGCGCCCAGGTTGTGCTCGGCGAACAGCCTGAGCACCTCGGGGATCTCCGCCCCCGACGTCACCGTGATGACCCCGGTCCCCTTACCCCGCAACACGTCCGCGATCCGCATTCGAGCCCCGATCCTCGTTGTGTCCGAGGACCCAGGGTACGAATGTGACCTCTGTCTCGTCAGCCCCCGAAAGGCTCGCTCAGCCGCATTTCACGATCGGCTGCGGGTTGTACCGCACCGTCCGGGTCTTGCTGGTCGTCTCGCCCGTCTGCACGTTGCGCATCGTGCGCGTGTCGGTCGCGGTGAAGCCGGGCGAACCCTTGCTCGGGCTGCACGGCTGACCGGGCGGGATGTTGACGAGCTGCGGCGGCGTCGGGTTGGACTTCGGGCCGGTCTGCGAGGTGACGTCCCACTGCTTCTGGCCGAGGAACTTGACGGTGACGTTGCTCGGCGTCCAGACCGTCCGGATCAGCACCGGCGTCGGTCCGTCGTTGCGGAACTTCACGTCGATCAGGTTCTCGAACACCGTCGCCTCCCGGGCGACCGGGTAGCGGCTGATGTAGAAGCTGTGCTCCTTGTGCTCGACGTCGACCATCCCGGCGAAGTACGACGCGTTGTACAACGTCGTGGCCAGCTGGGACACGCCACCGCCGACACCGCGGCTCGGGTGCCCGTCCTCGATGATCCCGGCGTCGACGTAGCCGGTGGAGGCGTCGCGGGGGTCGGTCGCGCCGTTCAGGCTGAACGTCTCGCCCGGGGCGACGATCTTCCCGTCGATCGCCTCGGCGGCCCGCCGGATGTTCACACCGGAGTCCTTCGCGAACCCGCCGGTGGTGAACGAGCTGATCTCGCTCGCCGCGCCGAGGGACTGGATCGCCTGGGTCGTGATCTCGGCCGGCTTCGGGGCGTAGATCGCGGGGACCGTGCGCGGGCCGGTGCCGGTCAGCACCGGCACGAGGTTCCCGAACGTGGACTTGTAGTCGATGCCGCGTCCGTCCACGGACGGGACGACCCGCGCCGGCGTGACCGCCAGGTCGAGCGTGGCGTCCACGGCGGGCTTCTCGGTGGATGCCAGCTGCGGCTTCACGACGTCGGTCAGCGACGCGACGTTGATCTGCGGGACCAGCTTCGTGGCGGCCGCCGGGTCCGCCTTGAACGTCAGCGCCTCGGCGATCTCCTCCGGCTTGACCGTGCCGGTCGCGCCCTCACCGGTGACCGTGAGCGGGCCGGAGACGGCGGGGCGGGCGACCTGGTCGATCGCCTGCTGCACGTCCTGCGGCGTCGTCGCCGGCTGTTCGATCAACAGAGGCAGGGCGACCGGGGCGCCGGTGGCCCACTGCTGCTCGAGCGTGCCGATGGCGGACTCGACATCGAGGTGCTGGCCGGGCTCCGGGGCGACCGGCAGCGGGTTCACGCCGTCGAAGCGGACGTTGCCGTCCTTGGGGGCGCGGTCGACGACCGGGGCGAGCTGCTCCATCGCGGTCCGCACCGACCGCTCGTCGGCCGAGTTCACGACCGGCACGTCGCGCGTGCCGAAGAACGACGTGACGCGGGTGATCGGGTTCAGCGGCTGCGCACCGGCGCGGTCCAGCGTTCCCTGGTAGTCCACGACGAGCCCGGCCACCTTCGGGTCGACCTCGCTGCGCACCTCGCCCGCGGTCACCTGGACCGGCTGCGACGACCGGGGTTCGATGGCCCCCTGCAGCTTCTCGATCGCGGTGGCCCGGGACAGACCTCCGATCTGCTGACCGGCGACGACCACGCCGCGGGGGACGCTGCCGGAGCTGAACAGCAGGTCGCCGAGGTAGGCCAGCACGAGCAGAGCGACCAGGGCGCCGACGATCAACAGGCCGCGACGCCGGGGACGGCCACCGTCCTCGCCGTCACCCGAGCCGCCGGTCGGGCCGGACCCGCTGGGGCCTTCCGCCGTCGGACCGTTGCCGGCAGCGCCGGCCTGCGGGTCGGGGAACTGGGCGGTGGCGACGTCCGCGCCGTGGATCCGCGGAAGGACCTGGGTGTTCTCGTCGGCGCCGGTGCCGCCCGACGCCTCGGTGGACGACGGCCGGGGCGCGATCGGCGCCGTCGGAGCGGCGGCGGCCGACGACGGGGGACGCGCCGGCGTGGCGACGGTCCGGTCCTGCTCGGCCGCGCCGGGACGCGCCGACGGCGCATCGGTGGCTCCGGCCGACGGGTCCTGCGAGGGCCGGGCCTGCGACGGCGCAACGGCCTGCACCCGGGCCGTCTCCGCGGCCGTGCCTGCCGTGCCGGCGGCGGCCGCGGCACTCGCCTGCGGGGCGGTGGGGCGCTCGCCGGTGTCCGGACGAGCGCCGGGCGACGGGGCCGGGCGGGTGGGCGACGCGGCGGTGGCGCCGCTCGCGGCCGCGGCGGTGCCCGACCGGGGCGCCTGCGGGTCCGACGAGGTCGGCGCGGCGTCGGCCTGTGCGGACCGGGGCGCGACCTGATCCGGCCTCGACGCCCCCTGGGCGGGCTGCGGCTGGGACGGGGTCTGCTGCGTCGGAGCCTGCGGCGACGGCGGGGTCGACGACTGCGCGGCGGGCGCCGGGGAGGGGCGCGACTGCGGCGACGGCGCGGTGTCCGGCCGGGCCGATGCCGCCGATGCCGCCGCGGCCGCACCGGACGCGGCCTGACCGGCCGCCGGCCCGCTGGACGAGGACTGGCCCGAGCCGGGCTGGCCGGAGGCCGGCTGGTCCGACGAGGGCTGCGTCGAGCCGGACTGAGCCGAGCCGGACTGACCCGAGCCGGACTGACCCGACACCGGCTGACCTGCCGAGGACTGGCCCGCCGACGATTGACGCCGGCCGACGATGACCGGCTGACCCGGCCTGCTCGAGTCGAACAGGCTCGACCCGGACTGACCGGAGCCGTTCGGGGACGGACGGGGAGCGGACTGAGCCGCCGACACTCCAGCGGCCACGGACTGCTCGGGCGCGGACGGACCCGGCGTGGGCTGACCGGAAGCGGAGCGACCCGGCTCGGGCTGGCTCGATTCGGGCTGACCCTGCCCGCCCTGACCCGACACCGGCTGTCCCTGACCGGACTGACCCGACGTCGGCTGTCCCTGACCGGACTGGCCGGGCGACGGCCGGCCGGACGCGGTCTCAGCCGGCCCGGACTGACCCGCAGCAACCTGACCGGGCGCGGACCGGCCCGGCTCGGGCTGGCCCGACGTCTGCTGGCCCGAACCGGGCCGTCCCGGCTGGCCCTGACCGGACGCCGACGGACCGGAGTCGAACAGGCTCGACCCGGACTGGCCGGACTGCGCGGCGGGCGACGGGCTCGGACGCTGACCGGACGAGGGGGCCGGCGACGGGGACGGCTTCGGCGCACCCGTCGTCGACGCTCCCGCAGCGGACTCCGGCTGATCCGTCGGACGCCCGTCACCGGACGTACCGGCAGCCGCAGCAGCCGGGTTCCCGGCCACGGTGGGCGGCTCCTCGGTCGCGGCTGCTTCGGACCGGACGGTGGGATCGGCGGCGCCCGGCTCCTCGGCCGGGTCGGCCGGGTCGGGACGCGACTCGGACCGCGGTGTGACCGCCCCGACCGCCATCGTCTCCGCCGTCGGGGACGGCGGGGACCCGTTGGTCGGACCGGACTGCCTCGACTTCGGCGAGGGCATCACCGGGCGCGGGGACGGACCGTTCGTACGGGACCCCGTCTCGGAACCATCCGCCGGCTCGTGCGACGTCGTCGCGTGCTCGTCGGTCTCTCCGGGCGCGTGCGGCCGCTCGGGCATGACGTCGCTTTTCCTTTCGCACAGCCGTCAACATCGCCGCCGCGCCCATGGCCCGGGGGGCGTCCTACAGGTAGAGGCCTGTTCCGTGCTCGGTGCGTTCCGTCGCGACCGCGTGCAGATCCCGCTCGCGCATCACCAGGTACGCCGACCCTTGCACCTCGACCTCGTACTGATCGTCGGGTGCGAGCAGGACACGGTCGCCGACCTTGACCGTCCGAACGTGCTGACCGACACCGGCGACCTCCCCCCACATCAGACGTTTGGCGACCTGCGCGGTTGCCGGGATCACAATTCCCGCCGAGCTCCGCCGCTCGCCGGACCCCTCAAGCACCTTGATCATGACGCGGTCGTGCAGCATCTGGATCTCGAGTTTGGGGTCCGGCACTTCGCTGATGCTACGACCCGGCCTGCCCGGCCCCAGCAGCGCCCGGAGTCACCGGGAGCAGCGCCCGGAATCACCCGAAAACGTGGACAGCCCCGCAGCGCGTCCAGGTCGGGGGTCCGGACACGCCGCGGGGCTCACCATGCCTGTCGTGGGAGACCGGGCCGGTGTTACGTCCGTGCGTCGGATCCCCGACGTCCACCCGTTCGGGTGACCCGGCATCAGGCCTGGGCCAGCAGGTACCGACCGAAGTGCGGCACGGTGAACGCGATCTGCCCGCGCTGCGCCGAGTACACGAGCCCCTTCTTCAGGAGGCTGTCCCGCGACGGGGACAGCGACGACGCCTTCCGTTCCAGGTGGTCGGCGATCCGGGCCGTGACGACCGCGTCGTCGCGACCGTCGGTCAGCTCGGCCATCGCCCGCAGGTACTCCCGCTCGGCGGGCGTGGCCCGCTCGAACCGGGAGCCGAAGAACCCGACCGCCAGCTCGGTCTCCGCCTCGGGGGCGGCCATCGCGACGTCCTTCGCACCGATCGGGCTGGTCGGGGCGGCGTCCCAGGCCGCCTTTCCGTACGCCTGGACGAAGTAGGGGTAGCCGCCGGAGCGCTCGTACAGCTCGTCGAGCGCGTCCTGGTCGAACGTGGCCTCCTCCCGCTCAGCAGGGGCCAGCAGGGCGAAGTCGGCGTCCTTGCGGTCGAGCCGGTCGATCCGGGAGTAGGTGAACAGCCGCTCGGAGTACGACTTCGACGCCGACAGCACGGCGGGCAGGTGCGGCAGGCCGGCTCCGACGACGACCAGCGGGGCCCGGGACTGGGACAGCTCGTGGCAGGCGGCGCAGAGCGCGGACACGTCGTCCGGGCGCAGGTCCTGCATCTCGTCGATCAGCAGCGCGATCCCGGAGCCGACGTCCTGAGCCAGCTCCGCGACCTCGGTGAACAGCTCCACCAGGTCGATCTCGATGTCGCCGGAGTCGGCACGGCCGTTCTTGACGGGGACGTCGATGCCGGGTTGCCAGCGCTCGCGCAGCTTGGCGCCGTCCGGCGCCGAGCGCAGCGCGAACGCCTTGAGCACGCCCAGCACCTCGTCGACCCGCTCCGGCGCACGATGGCGCAGCGCGAGATCCCGGATCGCCCGGTGCAGTGCGGCGGACAGCGGGCGGCGCAGGTCCGCCTCCGGACGGGCCTCGACCTTGCCGGCGCCCCACCCGGCGTGCATCGCCATCGACCGCAGCTCGCCGAGCAGCACGGTCTTGCCGACGCCGCGCAGGCCGGTCAGCACCAGGCTCCGCTCCGGGCGTCCCCGGGCCACGCGCTCCAGGACGATCTCGAACGCGTCGACCTCCCGGTCCCGCCCGGCGAGCTCGGGCGGTCGCTGGCCGGCACCGGGGGCGAACGGGTTACGGACCGGATCCATGGTCGCGGACGGTATCGAGCGTTCTCGCCGATTCCGTAGACGTCGCGATAGAGCGCTCGGCGTGTCCGCGTGATCCACCCGACCGGCCCAGCCGTGGCCGAGGACCGCTCAACGGCCCGATCAATCACTCTCCGCTGTCATTCGACGACCTTGAGGTCGGTTTCGGGTGTCCCCGTTCATCCTGTGGAGTCGACGGGATGTAACTCGATCGGCCTATAACCACACCCGTGTCATCACGATCTGATGGCGATGCCGCCCACCACTTCTCTCATCTCGCAGAGCGGGACACACTTTTAGAGCAGTGGCCGCCAAGGGACTACCGAAGAGGAGGACGTCATGACCCATCAACGGGGACGTCACCGTGTGTCCCGATCCAGCCACCATTCGACGTTGCGGATGCGGGCGACCCCGCGCCGCCGCCGTCGCCTCGACGGACTCCGCGCGCTGCTCCGGATTCCGCGCGCCGCGTACTAGCGCGAAGCGCGACCGCAGGGCAGGACGTCAGCGGCGTCCGTCGGGATCGACGATCTCGCCCTCGATCACCGGCATGCCGCCGCGGTCCGGGCGTCCGGCCGGCTCCGGGCCGACCGACTCGCCCTCGACGATCGTCACGCCCTGCCGGATCCGCGCCGTCCGCAGGTCGGGGGCCCGCCGCTCCGCCGCGTCGACCAGCCGGCGGCGCGCCATCGCGCGGACCGGCGGGAACAGCAGTGCCAACGCCAGGACGTCGGTGACCAGGCCGGGCACGAACAGCAGCACGCCTGCGAGCGCGACGAGCAGCCCGTCGGTGGCCTCGGAATGCGCCAGCCGCCCGTTCTGCATCGCGACGGTCAGCGCCCGCGCGGCCCGCACCCCCTCCCGGCGGGCGAGGAGCAGGCCCAGCACCGCGCCGGCCAGAAGGACCAGCAAGGTGTAGCCCACTCCGATCCAGGAGGCGAGCCCGACGATGGCGAGCACCTCGACGAGGACGTAGAGCAGGACGATCCGCATGCCCCTATAACGCACGGGCATGCGGATTCGCTCCCGATGACCATGCTCGTCCCGCTCGCGGTCTACCAGGTGAAGGCGATCCCGGGGTCGGCCAGCAGCGCGCCGACGTCGGCCAGGAACCGCGACCCCTGCTCGCCGTCGACGAGCCGGTGATCGAACGACAGCGCGAGCTGGCACACGGTCCGCACGGCGAGCTCGCCGTCCACCACCCACGGCGCCGGCTTGATCGAGCCGACCGCCAGGATGGCCGCCTCGCCCGGGTTGAGGATCGGCGTCCCGGTGTCCACGCCGAACACGCCGACGTTGGTGATCGTGATCGTGCCGCCGACCAGGTCGGAGGGCGGTGTCTTGCCGTCCCGGGCCGTCGTGGTCAGCGCGTCCAGGGCGACGGCCATGTCCCGCAGGCCGAGCAGGTCCGCGTCCCGGATCTTGGGCACCATCAGGCCGCGCGGCGTCGCGGCGGCGATCCCCAACTGGATGCGCTCGTGGTAGACGATCTCGCCGGCGTCGCCGTCCCAGCGCGCGTTGACCTCGGGTGTGCGGGACGCCGCGAGGCAGAGCGCCTTCGCCACGAACGCCAGCGGGGTGAGCTTCACGCCCTCGAACGGCCGGGAGGCGCGCAGCCGCTCGCGCAGCTGCATCGTCTCGGTGACGTCGACGGCGAGGAACTCGGTGACGTGCGGCGCGGTGAACGCGCTCGACACCATCGCCTCGGCGGTCGCCCGACGGACGCCGCGGATCGGCTCACGCCGGTCGCCGGCCGACGCCGCGCGCGGGGTGGGCCGCGCTACCGCCGCGCCTGCGACGGCGGCGCCACCGGCGATCGCGGCCGCGCCGCCGGCCGTCGGCACGCCGGCGGACGCAGCGGGAGCCGACGGTCCCGCCGGGGACGCGGCGGCCTCGACGTCGGCGCGGGTGATCCGCCCGTGCGGGCCCGACCCGGTGACCGTGTACAGGTCGACGCCCAGGTCGCGGGCCAGCTTGCGCACCGGAGGCGGGGCGAGCGGCACCGTGCCGCCGGACGGCCCGGCCGCCGGGCGTGGCGCGTCCGAGCCGGGGACCGGCGGCGGAGCCGCGGGCGGGACCGCGGTAGCGGGCGGGGTCGGAGTGGTGGGCGGGGCCTCGGGAGCGGGCGGCGTGGGCGCGTCGCCCGCGGCCGGGCGCCGCGGGCGGCGGCTCGCCGTCCCCTGGCGGGGGCCGTATCCGACGAGCGTCGCGATGCGCCCGTCCGCGCCGGCCTCGCCGATCTTCGCGCCGTTCTCCGACGCGCCCGCGGCACTGCCGCTCGCAGCCGCGGACGGCGCCGGAGCACCCGCCGTCTCGATCGCGATGATCGGCGCGCCGACCTGCACGGTCGCCCCGGCCTCGACGAGCAGCTCGCCGACCGTCCCGGCGTACGGCGACGGCAGCTCCACCGCCGCCTTCGCCGTCTCGATCTCGACGAGGATCTGGTTGACGCTCACCTCGTCGCCGGGGGCGACCTTCCAGTCCGTGATCTCTGCCTCGGTCAGGCCCTCGCCGACGTCGGGCAGCTGGAACACCTCACGCATCGCCGATCACCAGGCCATCACGCGGTCGACGGCGTCCAGTACCCGGTCCAGGTCCGGCAGGTACTCCTCCTCCAGCCGGGACGGCGGATACGGGGTGTCGAACCCCGTCACCCGCAGCACCGGCGCCTCCAGCGAGAAGAAGCACTCCTCCTGCACCCGCGCCGCGACCTCGGCGCTCACCGACGACTCGCGCGGCGCCTCGGACACGACGACCAGCCGTCCGGTGCGGCGCACCGAGTCGGCCACCGGGCCGAGGTCCAGCGGCGACAGCGTGCGCAGGTCGATCACCTCGATGTCCTGGCCGTCGTCGACGGCGGCGGTGGCGGCGTCCAGGCAGGTCCGCACGAGAGGTCCGTAGGTCGCGACGGTGACCGAGGACCCCGGCCGGGCGACCCGCGCGGAGTGCAGCGGAGGGGCGGCCGCGAGATCGGTGTCGACCTCGCCCTTCTCCCAGTACCGTCGCTTCGGCTCGAAGAAGATCACCGGGTCGTCCGAGTCGATCGCCTGCTGGATCATCCAGTGGGCGTCGGCCGGGTTCGAGCACGCCACCACCTTCAGGCCCGCGACGTGCGCGAACAGCGCCTCCGGGGACTCCGAGTGGTGCTCGACGGCGCCGATCCCGCCGCCGAACGGGATCCGCACGACGACCGGCATCGGCACCCGTCCCTGCGTGCGGAAGCGCAGCTTGGCCAGCTGGGAGACGATCTGGTCGTAGCCGGGGAACACGAACCCGTCGAACTGGATCTCGCAGACCGGCCGGAACCCGCGCACGGCGAGCCCGACGGCTGCGCCGATGATCCCGGACTCGGACAGCGGCGTGTCCAGCACGCGGTCCTCGCCGAAGTCCTTCTGCAGCCCGTCGGTGATCCGGAAGACGCCGCCGAGCCGGCCGACGTCCTCGCCCATCACGATGACCTTCGGGTCACGCTCCATCGCCGCGCGCAGGCCGTCGTTGAGGGCCTTGGCCAGGGTCAGCGTTGTCATCAGTGCTCCCCGTCCGCGACGAACGACGCGTGGTACGCGAGGTACTCGTCGCGCTGGGCGTCCACCTGGGGCGACGCCTGCGCGTAGACCTCGGAGAACATCCGCTGCGGGCCGGGGTTGGGCATCGCACGGCAGAAGTCGCGCAGCCGCACCGCCAGCTCGTCGGCCTCGGCGTCCAAGGCGTCGAAGAACTCCTGCTCGACGCCCAGCGAGCGG
Organism: uncultured Actinomycetota bacterium; assembly: GCA_963822335.1. Taxonomy (GTDB): domain Bacteria; phylum Actinomycetota; class Actinomycetes; order Mycobacteriales; family Pseudonocardiaceae; genus Pseudonocardia. Next base: position 106,832 of record CAWGHE010000002.1, read on the forward strand.
ACCAGGTGCACGCGGACGCGTTCGATCGGGTCCTTGAGCTTCCAGAGCTCCACCTCGTCCGCGAGCCGGTAGCGGGTGGCGTCGTCGGAGGTGGTGTGCGCGTCCATCCGGTAGGTGAACGCCTCGATCAGGACCGGGCCGTTGCCGGTGCGGCACTCCTCGAGCGCCCAGCGGGTCACGGCGAGGCAGGCGAGCACGTCGTTGCCGTCCACCCGCACGCCGGGGAAGCCGTAGCCGCGGGCGCGCTGGTAGAGCGGCACCCGGGTCTGCCGCGAGAGCGGGACCGAGATCGCCCACTGGTTGTTCTGGCAGAAGAAGACCAGCGGCGCGTCGTACGCGGCGGCCCAGACGAATCCTTCGTGGACGTCACCCTGGCTGGTGGCGCCGTCGCCGAAGTAGCAGATCGTGGCCTCGCCCGTCTCCGGATCGCCCACTTTGGACTCGAACCGCTGGCCCATCGCGTAGCCGGTGGCGTTCAGGCACTGGTTGCCGATGACGATCGTGTACGGGTGGAACCGGCGCTCGACCGAGTCCCAGCTCCCGTTGTCGGTGCCGCGGAAGATCCCGAGCAGCTCCGTGGGGTCGACGCCACGGCACCACGCGACACCGTGCTCGCGGTAGCTGGGGAACGCCATGTCCTCCGGGCGCAGGGCCCGCCCGCTCCCGATCTGCGCGGCCTCCTGGCCGAGCAGCGGGACCCAGATCCCGAGCTGGCCCTGGCGCTGCAGCGCGTTGCCCTCACGGTCGGCCCGGCGGACCAGCACCATGTCGCGGTAGAGGCTCTTCAGCTCCTCCACGCCCGACGTCGGCGGCGTACGCGTCGAATCTCGGGTCCCCGCCGCGCTCACCCTCCGGGCTGAGCAGCTGGACCAGCTCCTCGCCGCCCTCGTCGGTGCCCTTGAGCCCACTGATCACCTGGTGGCGGGTCGGCCGGGCCCGGGGGTCGGTCGGCATCCACGCCTGCGGTTCGTCCACGGCGCTCTCCTCGTCACGTCGGCCCGCCCGGCGCGGGTAGCGCTCGTCGGGTCGTCCGGCGGGTCCCCGCACGGGTGGTCGGAGGCCCGGGACGGCGGGTGCCGTCGACTCGATCCTGGCACGCGCGGAGCGCTCACGGCAGGCACCTGCCCGGACCGGTCGGTCCCTCGAGGATTCCCGGCCCAGCAGGATGCGCAGACGCGAACGGGCCGGGCGGCACGCGTCGTGCCGGCCCGGCCCGGTCGGGGCCGCTCAGTAGCGCGGGGGCTGCTCCGGCTGCCCGGGCTGCGTCGGCGGCGGGTAGCCCTCGGTGGTGCCGTACGTGCCGGATCCGTTGCCGCTGGCCGGCGGGTTCCCGGCGGCCGGGCGGCCCGGTGCGGGCGGGGTCGTGCCCGGCGAGCCGTAGCCGTGGCCGGGCTGGTTGATCCCGGCGGCGCCCTTGGCCTTGCGGGCCGCGCCGGCGATGTGGTTCGTGTACTTGCCCTTGGTCTGCTTGTCCACGAACTGGGCGGCCTGGTCGAGGTAGCGGCCGGCCTGGTCGGGGTGGCTCTTGGCGTAGCGGCGCGCGGCCTCGGCGGCGCCGGCCAGTGCGGTCAGCTTGCGGAACAGGGCCATCGTCGTCCTCCGAGTTGTCACCAGTCGTCGGCACGGTCCGGGCGACCGCGGTCGAATACCGGGTGCCGACCCTAGGACAACGCCCGAAGACCGTCGGAGGGTTCCCCCGTCGGACACCGCGCGTACCCCCGGATGCGACCGTCGTGTAACGAACGGTGACTCGCTCTGGGAGACATCCCGGCCGGCTGTACGTGGACGGGGAGCTGATCGGCTACCGGGAGACCGGTTCCTGTCCAAGGTGCTCTGACCGCCGCGGTCAGTCGAGGCAGAACTCGTTGCCCTCGGGATCGGCCATCACGATGTGGCCGGCGCCGAGCGGGGGAGCGGGCTCGTGGCGCTCCAGCCGGGTGGCCCCGTGAGCGATCAGCCGCTCGCACTCCGCCTCCAGGGCCGCCATCCGCGCGTCGCCCTGGAGACCCGGAGCGGCGCGCACGTCGAGATGCACGCGGTTCTTGACCTGCTTGCCCTCCGGCACCCGCTGGAAGAACAGCCGGGGACCGGCACCCTCGGGGTCGATCGCCGCCGAGGCGTCGTTGCGCCGCTCGGGCGGCACGCCGAACGCGTCCAGCGCCTGGTCCCACGACTCGAAGTCGCCGGGTGGGTCCTGCAGCCGGTACCCGAGGGCCTCGGACCAGAACGTCGTCAACCCGGCCGGGTCAGCGCAGTCGATCGTGATCTGGATGTCGCGGGCCATCTCAGCTCCTCCTACCGGAATCGGTCATGGCGCCAGCCTTCCCTACATCCCGGACAGCTCCGGTCCTGGTTCAGGGCGATCGGGCTCCCGGACCCGCGCGGCACACGATCGCGTGACGTGACGGGATCCGGCGACCCGAGCAGGCGATACTGGGCGCATGGCAGGTGCAGGTTCCCGCCTTCCCGAGCTCGACCTCGCGCGGATCCGACGCTGGTGCGAAGCACGGGTCCCGGACCACGTCCGGGACAAGCTCCACGTCGACTACGACGTCACGGACCGGGCGGTCACGATCGTCGAGTGCAGGCCGCCGTGGCAGGCCGAGGCCGAACCGGAATGGACCCGCACGCCGGTCGCCCGGCTGCGCTACACGCGCTCCCGTGGCGAGTGGTCGCTCTACTGGGCGGACCGCAACTCGTCGTTCCACCGCTACGGCCTCGCCCGACCGACGGCCAGCGTCCAGAACCTGCTGGCCGAGATCGACCGGGACCCGACCTGCATCTTCTGGGGCTGACGTCCGGCGTCAGCGCGGCATGCGGCCCATCAGGTAGAACTCCGGGTTCGGGCGCAGCGCCGTCAGGTGCGCCAGCCGGTTCGACATCGCGAACAGCGCGGTGATCGCCCCGACGTCCCAGATCTCGTCCTCGGACAGGCCGGCCAACCGGGCGTCGTCCAGCTCGGCTTCGGTGAGCTGGGAGGAGTCGGTCGCGACGAGCAGGGCCAGGTCGACGATCGCGCGTTCACGTGGCGACAGCTCGACACCCCACGGGTTCGTCGCCACCTTGTCCGCGATCTCCGGGTCCTTCGTCCGGACCCGCAGGATCGCGCCGTGCGCGACGACGCAGTACGTGCAGCTGTTCGCCCCGGACGTCGCGACGACGACGAGCTCGCGCTCGGCCTTCGACAGTCCGTCGTTCGAGTCCATCAGCGCGTCGTGGTAATCCAGGAACGCCCGCAGCTCGCGCGGACGGCGACCGAGTGCGCGGAACACGTTCGGCACGAACCCGGACTTCTCGGCGATCGCCTGGATCCGCTCGGCGAGATCGGGCGGGAGGTCGTTCGCGTCGACGTGTCCGAAACGACTGACTTCGTGCTGCTCACCCATACCGGACGACCGTAGTCGAGTCCGCTCCTTCCGGGTCCCGGCCCGATCGTGGACGATGTTGCGCATGGCGGTTCCGGAGGATGTGCGAGAGCGGCTCGCCGGCTGGTGCGCTGGGCTGATTCCGGCTGACGAGCAGGACCGGCGACGGATCGGGTACACGACGGCCGGCAACAACGTCACGGTGCTCGACCGCCGCCCGCCGACGTTCCCGGAGCTGGGCGCGGCGTGGTCGTCGACCGCGCTGGCGCAGCTGCGGGCGGACACGCCGAAGCCCGGACGCTGGACGCTCTACCTCCCCGGCGACGGCGCGGAGGGTCGCTGGCAGGCGCAGGAGCCGTCGGCGGACGACCCGTTCGTCCTGCTCGAACGGATCGAGGGTGCGATCCGCTCGATCGGTCCGCCCCGCTGAGGGTGTGCTGCTCAGGCCTCGGCCGCGCCGTTCTGCACCGGGATCGCCGCCTGCGGCCCGGCCGGGACGTCCGCCCGCCCGGCCGCGCGGCCGCGCAGGAACCGGGCCGACGCCTGGTTCAGCACCTCCAGCAGCGTCGTCCCGGACGACGGCGCGCGGGCCTCGTCCCCGACGACGCCGACCAGGCGCGGCGCGACGGCGGTGAGCAGCAGCGCATCGGCCTGCAGCGCGCCCGCCCCGAGCACGACGACGACGTCGGCGCTGTCCGGCTCCGGCAGCGCGGTGAGCAGCGAGTCGACCGAGGCGAAGCAGAGCAGGCCGTACCCGTCCTCGCCGCCGTCCGACCAGGCTCTGGCCAGCTCCGGGGCCTCCGCCGCGAGCCCGCCCAGCAGCTCCTCGCACGCCGTCTGGTCCTCGCTCTCCCGGCGGGCCGCGCCGAGCTCGTCGAGCGCTGTGGCGTAGCCGTCCGCGTCGTGCTTCCGCAGCGCCTCGATCGCCCGGTCCAGCTCCGGGGGCGTCCGCTCCGCGGCGGACGGTAGCGACTCCAGCTCGCGGGCCAGCCGCTCCAGCTCGTCGGCGGCCTCGGCCGGGTCACCGTGCTCGTCGTAGTCGACGATCGCGGCGGCCACCCGTTCCGCGGTCGGCAGGTCCGGTACCGCGACCGGTGAGTCGTTCTGCAGGAACAGGACGTCGTGCCGCAGGCCCCCGACCGACCGGGCCGCGGCGGCGGCCACCCCGAGCGCGTCGGTCAGCTCGTCGAGGTGGGAGGGCTGCTCCGGGACCGGTACACCGAGCAGCCCGCACGCCTGCTCGATCTCGGCCTGCCGGTCCCGCACGTCGAGGTAGCGCACGACGGCGGCGACCTCGGCCGCCGACCGTGGCACCGCGCCGTCGACCCGGAAGGCCCGCAGCACCGGTTGGGCCTCGCGCTGGGCGAGCGACCGGAAGTAGGACCGGGCGCGGCCGCCGGACTCCAGGAACTCGAGGTAGTCCTGCAGGACCGTGGCGGCGTTCGCCGGCGGCGTGGCCGCCTCGGTGACGGGAGGTCCCGCGTTCAGGTGCTCGGCCGCTTCGCGCTGCCGGGCGGCGAGCACCTGGAGGCCGTCGAACTCGGCCCGATGGTGGTTGTGCACCAGCCGCGAGGCCAGCGGCCGCAGCCAGGCCACGTGCGGGGACGAGTTCAGCGCCCCGACGGTGCGTCCCACGCAGCGGCCGACCTGGGTCACCGCCGCGCGTCGCTCCGCGTCGAGGTCGCGCAGCAGCTCCGCCACCCGGTAGCCCTCGGAGTCCTCGGTGCCCTCGACGACGCGCGCGGCGCGCTCGCAGCATCCGGCGATCTCGTCCGGGTGGGGAAGCTTCTCCGCGGGCGGCAGGTCCTGACGCCCGCGCGCCCTGCGCTCCGGGGTGGACGTGGCCAACAGCCGGCGCAACCGCCGCAGCTCGGACGCCGGGACCGGCTTCAGCCGGTCGACGATCCGCGCCGACATCGCGTCCGGAAGCATCCGGCGCACCGCCTCCGGCGCGTCGGGGCCGGTCGCGGTCACGACCGTCCGCAGACCACGGCGGACCAGCCCGGAGATCGTCTCGACCAGCTCGTCGGCGGTGGCTCCGGACAGCACGACCAGCGCTTCGTCCGGCACCAGCGAGACGACCGTCTCCGGCTCGTCGGAGTCCCGGCGCGGGCGTGGGGGAACCGGCGTGTGCAGGGACAGCGCGAGCCGGCGCACGCCTGCGGGGGGCTCGCCGGACCGGACCTCGCCGGTGATCTGCGCGCGCGCCGCGTCGACGGCCTTGCCGCCGTCGCCGGCGGCGGCGAGCCGGTCCACGAACGCGACGAGAGACTCCTGGTCCAGCCCGTCGGACACCCGGACATCGAGCACTGCCGCCAACACCTCCGCTGCACCGTCTTGCCGGGACGGCGCCCACCGCGAGGTTTCGGGTGGTCCGTCCGGCGTCGGGGTCCGGGCGGTGCAGAACCCGGCGCCGGGCCACTGTCCGCCACGCGACACGACGAGTACAACGTCCGATCGGAGCAACCGGACGAACCCGAACGAGGCCATCCCGGTCCCTCGGACCGGAAGACGTGTCCCCCAACGACGGTACCGTCGACACCAAGGGTACGTCGTCATCTGCGAATATCCGGGGACCGCGTCACCCGGGCGGCGGCGGCTACGACAGGTGGCCCTCACCGTGTGCGATCGGCTGCCGCCGTCCGGATGAACGCGCGTGGAGCTCTCAGCAGCAGCGATGTGCGGCGTTCCGCTCCTGCCGGTCCGCCCGATCCCGCCAGAACTCGTGCTCGCCCAGCACCGGCTCGCCGGGATGGTGCCGGCCCCGGTGAGCGAGATAGTTCTCGTAGTCCCGCTCACCGGCCATCTCCCGGACGAGCTGCCACGCCGAGCGGAGCCGGCCGGTCACGCCGTTCACGTGCCCTCGCCCCCGCTGCGGTCGGCCCCCGTCCCCGCCGCGGCGAGCTCCCGTTCGTGCGCCCGCTCCTCCCGCGTCGGGATCAGCCCGGACGGCGCCCAGAGCTCCGACCGGACGTACGGGTCCTCGCTGCCGCCGGAGAGCGTGCGCCCGCCGAGCGCGGCGATCCACACGCGGACCGAGTCCGCCAGGACGATGACGATCAGGATCGCGAACAGCGCGGTCAGGAACATGTTCACGGTGGAGTTGAACACCACCTGCTCCATCGCCGGCACGGACTTCGCCGAGCCCAGACTCGTCTTCCCGGCGTCCAGGGCCGCCTGGTACTGCTGGGCCTGCGCCCAGAACCCCAGCTTCGGGTTGCCGGAGAAGATCTTCTGGAAGCTCGCGGTCAGCGTCACGACGGCGTCCCACACCAGGGGCACCAGCGTGATCCAGGCGTACTTCGCCCGCCCGGTCTTGATGAGCAGCGTGGTGCAGACCGCCAGCGCGACGGCGGCGAGCAGCTGGTTCGCGATGCCGAACAGCGGGAACAGCTGGTTGATCCCACCCAGCGGGTCGTTCACGCCGGCGAACAGCAGGTAGCCCCAGGCGCCGACGATGATCGCGCTGGCGCTCCAGGCGGCCGGGCGCCAGCTCGTGTCCCGGTAGCGCGGCCAGACCAGCCCGACCGTGTCCTGCAGCATGAACCGCCCGACCCGGGTACCGGCGTCCACCGTGGTCAGGATGAACAACGCCTCGAACATGATCGCGAAGTGGTACCAGAACGCGCGCAGCGCTTCCCCGCCGAAGACGTCGGAGAGGATGTTCGACAGGCCGATCGCGAGCGTCGGCGCGCCGCCCGTTCGCCCGATGAGCGTCTGCTCCTCGACGGCCTGCGCGGCAGCGGCGAGCTCGGCCGGGCTGATCGCGAAGCCGAGGTTGGTCACGTAGTCCGACGCGGACTCCAGCGTCGGGCCGAGCGCCGTGGCCGGGACGTTCATCGCGAAGTACAGGCCGGGATCGATGATGCACGCCGCGATCAGCGCCATCACCGCCACGAACGACTCGGTCAGCATCGCTCCGTAGCCGATGACCCGGACCTGGGACTCCTTCTGGATCAGCTTCGGCGTCGTGCCGGACGCGACCAGCGAGTGGAATCCGGACAGCGCCCCGCAGGCGATCGTGATGAACACGAACGGGAACAGCGACCCGGCCTGGACCGGACCGGCGCCGTTGAACGCGAACTCGGTGAACGCCGGCAGCTGCATCGACGGCCAGGCCAGCAGGATCGACACGGCGAGCAGCACGACGACGCCGATCTTCATGAAGCTGGACAGGTAGTCCCGCGGCGCGAGCAGCATCCACACCGGCAGCACCGACGCGATGAACCCGTAGACGACCAGGGCCAGCGTCAGCTCGTTGCCGGACAGCGTGAACGCGTCGGCGAGCCCGGACTCCTGCACCCAGCCGCCGGCGACGATCGAGAGCAGCAGCAGCGCCACGCCGATCGCCGAGATCTCGAGGATCTTGCCCGGACGCATGTAGCGCAGGTAAAAGCCCATGAACAGGGCGATCGGGATCGTCATGGCCAGGGAGAACGTGCCCCACGGCGAGTTCGCCAGCGCCTGCACCACGACCAGCGCGAGCACGGCCAGCAGGATGATCATGATGGCCAACACGGCGATCATCGCCGCGATCCCGCCGACCGGCCCGATCTCCTCGCGTGCCATCTGACCGAGGCTGCGCCCGCCGCGGCGGGTCGAGAAGAACAGCGTGACCATGTCCTGCACGGCGCCGGCGAAGATCACGCCGATGATGATCCACAACGTGCCGGGCAGGTAGCCGAGCTGCGCCGCGAGCACGGGGCCGACCAGCGGACCGGCCCCGGCGATCGCCGCGAAGTGGTGCCCGAACAGCACCCGGCGGTCGGTCGGCTGGTAGTCCTGCCCGTCGTCGACGCGCTCGGCCGGGGTGGCCCGCGTGTCGTCGACGCGCAGTGCGCGGTACGCGATGAACCGCGAGTAGAAGCGGTACGCGATCGCGTACGACGCGACGGCGGCGAAGACCAGCCACGCCGCGGAGACATCCTCGCCGCGGGACAGCGCGACGATCGCCCAGGCGACGGCCCCGACGATCGCGACCGCCGTCCAGATCGCGATCTGTTTCGGGTCCGGACGGCGGCGGCCCGGCGCCGATCCCTCGGGTTCACTCGGCTTCTCGGTGGTGACCACGGCCCGACCCCCATCGTGCACACCCGGCGCCGCCCTTGGCGCCGGTTCTGGCTGGGAGCGTAGGTCGGGGCACCGCCGATGTCACCGGTTCGTGTGTGCCGCATGCCTTCGGGCGGCGCAGATCCTCCGAATGCGAACCGGCCCGCCGCGAACGCGTCGCGGCGGGCCGGTGCGGAGTCGGTCAGACGCCGAGGCGCTGCTTCAGGGCCTCGAACTCGTCCCGGATCGACGACGGCAGATTGTCCCCGATCTTGGCGAACCACTCCTCGATCAGCGGGATCTCCTGGCGCCACTCGTCGACGTCCACGGCCAGCGACGCCGCGATGTCGGCCGGGTCGGCGTCCAGGCCCTCGAGGTCCATCTGGTCCGGCGTGGGCACGTAGCCGATGGGGGTCTCGGCCGCGGCGGCCTTGCCCTCCATCCGCTCGATGCACCACTTCAGGACGCGGCTGTTCTCACCGAAGCCCGGCCAGAGCATCTGGCCGTTCTCGCCCTTGCGGAACCAGTTCACGTAGAAGATCTTGGGCAGCTTGTCCGCGTTCGCGTTCTTGCCGACGTTCACCCAGTGCGCGAAGTAGTCGCCGACGTTGTAGCCGCAGAACGGGAGCATGGCCATCGGGTCGCGGCGGACCTGGCCGAGCCCGCCGGTCGCGGCCGCGGTCTTCTCCGACGACATGGTCGCGCCCATGAACGTGCCGTGCTGCCAGTCGCGGGCCTCGGTGACCAGCGGGATCGTGGTCTTGCGGCGACCGCCGAACAGGATCGCCGAGATCGGCACGCCGTTCGGGTCCTCCCACTCCGGCGCGACGACCGGGCACTGCGCGATCGGCACCGTGTAGCGGGAGTTCGGGTGCGCGGCCGGCTCGTCGGAGTCCGGCGTCCAGTCGCGTCCCTTCCAGTCGATCAGGTGCTGGGGGTCGCCCTCGAGGCCTTCCCACCAGACGTCGCCGTCGTCGGTCAGCGCGACGTTGGTGAACAGGCTGTTGCCCTGCTCGATCGTGCGCATCGCGTTCGGGTTCGTCTTCCAGTTCGTCCCGGGCGCGACGCCGAAGAAGCCGGCCTCCGGGTTGACGGCGTACAGCCGGCCGTCGGAGCCGAAGCGCATCCACGCGATGTCGTCACCGACGGTCTCGGCACGCCAGCCGGGGATCGTCGGCTGCAGCATGGCGAGGTTCGTCTTGCCGCAGGCCGACGGGAACGCCGCGGCGACGTAGTACGCCTTCTCCTCCGGGCTGATCAGCTTGAGGATCAGCATGTGCTCGGCGAGCCAGCCCTCGTCGTGGGCGATGGCCGACGCGATGCGCAGTGCGTAGCACTTCTTGCCGAGCAGCGCGTTGCCGCCGTAGCCCGAGCCGTAGCTCCAGATCTCGCGGGTCTCCGGGAAGTGGCTGATGTACTTGTTCTCGTTGTGCGGCCACGGCACGTCGGCCTGGCCCGGCTCCAGCGGGGCGCCGATCGAGTGCAGCGCCTTGACCCAGCGGTCGCCGGCCTTGTCCAGCAGCGGGAGCACCGAGGTACCCATCCGGGTCATGACCTTCATCGAGATCACGACGTACTCGGAGTCGGTGATCTCGACGCCCAGCATCGGGTCCTCGGCGTCGGTCGGGCCCATGCAGAACGGGACGACGTACATCGTGCGACCGCGCATGCTGCCGCGGTACAGCTCCGTCATGGTCGACTTCATCTCGGCCGGCGCGACCCAGTTGTTCGTCGGACCGGCCCCGCGCTCGGTCTCGGTGCAGATGAACGTCCGCTCCTCGACGCGGGCGACGTCACCCGGGTCGGACGCGGCGTAGAACGAGTTGGGCTTCTTCTCCGGGTTCAGCCGCGTGATCGTCCCGGCCTCGACGAGCTGGTCGGTGAGGCGGGTCCACTCCTCGTCGGACCCGTCGCACCACACGACGCGCTCCGGCCCGGCCAGCTCGGCGATCTCCTGAACCCAGGACACGACGCCCTGGTTGGTGGTCGGTGCGTGGTCGGTCCCCGGAACGGTCGCTGCAGTCATGTCGTCCTGTCTCCTCGCCGGCCCCGGCCCGCCCCCGGGAATGTCAGTCGACCCGCACCTGGGTGCGGGTCGTGGCGGGAAAGGTGAAAACCGAGGCTACCGGCGGCCTTCGCGCCTTCCCACCGGCTGCCTTGTCAATTCACTCACAGCACCGATCATGTAAATCGATTCAGAACGCGAGGAGACGGCGCGGTGGACATGGTGTCGCACTGGACGAAACACGAGCGCAACGAGCCGCGGCCCCGCCGGAAACGTGGCGGCGGAGACGGTGGTCACCCTGGGCTCCGGCCGCAGCAGAAGGGCGACGCGAATTGCGTTCTGCAGAGCCGCGATTACCTTTTGCGAAGGCGGAAGTCAGGACGCTGCCGCGGAACGGCGACGGCCGAGCTCGGGCACCAGGATCGGGAGCCGGTGCGCCGTCACCTGCCAGTAGCGCGTCTCCGGGTCCGAGGCACGCCAGGCGTCGGCCAGCCGGGACGCGCCGTCGTGGCCGGCGAGCCGCCGCGGCCGCAGCCGCATCCTGCAACGGGACCGGACCTCACGGTCGAGCGCCTTCCAGGCCTCCTCGGCCGTGCTGTGCACGCTGACCACCGGGTCGTCCGGGTACTCGCCGACGACCAGCGTGTAGGCGCTGACCACCTCGTACGGCACGGCTGATCCTCCACGGCGCGTCGGTGACCGATCCGGTCGTGTGCCTCCAGTCAACCGCACGCCCGGCCCGGACGAGGGGATTGCGGTCACGCCGCGCCGCCCCGTCGCCGGGTGCACACCGGGAGGACGACGGGCGGTGCCCCGGCTGTGACGGGGAGCACTGATCTGATCACCCTCCGCGGTCAGCGGTCGGTCACGAGCGACCGGCTCCGGCCACGCCCTCCACGCCGGCCTCCACCAGCAGCCCGGCGAGCGCCGCGGGCTCGGAGAACATCGGCCAGTGCCCGGTCGGCAGCTCCACGACCGACCATTCCGGACCGGTCATCTCGGCCATCGCCGGAGCGCCCGCGTCGGCGAGCGCCCGCACGTCGGCGGCGGTGAACATGCAGGCCACGACGACCTTCGGCACCGTCGGGTCGGGCCGGTCGGCCCGCCGCGCCGTCGTCCCCAGGATGCCCTCGGGCTCGGGGGCACTGCGCGCCCGGACCGCCTCGACCGTCGTCGCGTCCATCCCCGCCGTCGATCCTCCGAGCTCGTCGGCGGACGGCATCGGGTACCAGCCGGCCTGCTCGGCGACCGTGTGCCGGACGCGTCGCGCCTGCTCCGGCCCGACGAAGTCCAGGTGCGACACGTTGCCGGGCAACGGCCCGGTGTCGACGAAGACCAGCGCGGACACCCGGTCGCGGGCCCGCTCCGCGGCCGCGGCGATCACCGGGCCACCCCCGCTGTGGCCGACGAGCACGACCGGCTCGTCCTGCTCGTTCAGCCGCGCGACGACGTCGTCGACCCGGTCCTCGATCGTCACCCCGCTGTGGCCCGCCCTCTCGCCGACCCCGAGCGGCGTGAGCGGGTGCACCGTGTGCCCGCGCCCGCGCAGCTCGGCCGCCACCTCGTCCCACGCCCACGCACCCAGCCAGAACCCCGGAACCATCACGAACGTCGTCATGTCCTGGACGGTAGGGCCGATTGAGGACGGTTCCGGTCCTCGTTCCGGCCCGTCGTCGTGCGCCATGCCCGGCGGAGGCCGACGGCGGTGGTCACGAGCACCGCAGCCACGATCACCGCCCCGGCACCGGCAGCGACGTCGACGCCGTGGGTGAACGCCGCCCGCGCCGAGTCGAGCAGCCCGGTCGCCAGGACCGGCGGCAGCCCGCGCGCCGCGTCGACGGCGGCCCCGAGCGTCTCCCCGGCCGCGGCCGGCGTGCCGCCGGGCAGGACGACGGTCGCCCGGTACACGGCACTGACCAGGCCCCCGAGCACTGCCGTGCCGAGCACGGCACCCGTCTCGTAGGCCGTCTCCGACACCGCGGACGCGGCCCCGGCGCGTTCCGGGGGTACGGCGGCCAGGATCGCGTCGTTCGTCGCCGTCTCGGACAGGCCGATGCCGCTGCCGATCAGCACGGCCGCCAGCACCGGGACCAGCGCGGCGGTGTGCACGTCCAGCGCCAGGCAGAGCAGGAACCCGGCCAGCACCAGCCCGAGCCCGGCCGGGACGAGCACGTGAAGAGGCACCCGGCGGGCCAGCCGGGCGGTCGCCAGCCCGGCCAGGACCGTCGCCAGGAACCCGGGCAGCAGCAGGAGCCCGGCCTGCATCGGCGAGGCGCCGAGGACGAGCTGCAGGTACTGCGCGGAGAAGAACAGCAGCCCGGTCAGCCCGAACATCGTCGTCGCGTTCGCGAGCGCGGAGTGGCGCAGCACCGGCGAGGCGAACAGCCCCAGGTCGATCAGCGGGCGGCGCCCGGCCCGGACGAGCCGCCTGCTGCGCACGACGAACGCGTACCCGGCGGAGGTCCCGACAAGCATCGCGAGGAGTACGGCCGGGATCGGCCCGCCCGATCCGGCGAGCGTCACCGCGAGCACCAGCGGCGCCATCGTCAGCAACGTCAGTGCGGCACCGACCAGGTCGGTGCGCTCCGGGTCGGGCATCCGGCTCTCCGGGAGCAGGGCGAGTCCGGCGACCACGAGCAGCACGGTCACCGGGACGTTCACCGCGAACACCGAGCCCCACCAGAAGTGCTCCAGCAGCACGCCGCCGACGATCGGCCCGAGCGCGGCGCCGGCCGCGAATCCGGTGGCCCAGACGGCCAGCGCGGTACGGCGGCGGGCGCGGTCGGTGAACACGGTGCGCAGCAACGCCAGCGTCGAGGGCATCAGCATCGCGCCGAACACCCCGAGCGCCGCCCGGGCGGCGACGAGCTGGACCCCGTCCGTCGCGTACGCGGCGGCGAGCGAGACCAGGCCGAAGCCGGCCACGCCGATCAGCAGCATCCGCCGGCGCCCGATCCGGTCGCCGAACGTCCCCATCGTCACCAGGAGCCCGGCGAGCACCAGGGGATAGACGTCGACGACCCACAGCAGGGTGGTCGCGTCCGGCCGCAGCGCCGAGCTGATCGCCGGGAGGGCGACGCCGAGCACGGTGTTGTCGATCGAGACCAGGAGCGTGGGCAGGGTCAGTACGGCCAGTGCGAGCCAGGCACGTACGGGTGTCACGACGGCGGCGTTCGGGGAGTGCATCGGGCGTTCTCTTCGCGGTCGGGGAGGACGGGACTGTACCGTCTGGACGGTACATAGATGAACCGTCCGGACGGTACAGTCATTCCGGGTGTGACACCTCTGACCGGCGCGCTCCTAGACTGCGCGGATGCCGAGCGCCCGCGACCGCGTCCTGGACGCCTACGAGTCGCTGCTGCTCGACCACGGCCCGGCGAGCGCCACGCTGGAGGCCGTGGCCGCGGCCGCCGAGGTGTCCAAGGGCGGGCTGCTCTACCACTTCGCGTCCAAGGAGGCGCTGGCCGGCGGCCTGCTGGAGCGGCTGCGGGAGCGCAGCGCCCGCGACGGCGAGCTGATGCGCGCCGACCCGGACGGCACGGTCAGCTACTACCTGCGCACGTCGGTGCCCGGGAGCGACTCCCCGGCCGGGCTGACCCGCACGTACCTGGCCGCGCTGCGGATCGCCGACGGCAGCAGCACCGGCGCGGCCGCCCGGGAGGCGCTGGCCGCGGTCGACGCCGAGGGCCTAGCCGCGCTCCGATCGGAGATCCGCGATCCGGTGCTCGCCTGGCTTGTCCAGCTCGTCGGTGACGGTCTCTACCTGCGCACACTGACCGGCGCGCCGCTGACCGGGGACATGTCCGTCGAGGATCTGCGGGAGCGCCTGCGCGGCCTGGTGGACGACGAGGCCTGAGAACGGAATCCGACCGCGTGTTCCACCGGGCGCGGAGCGTGATCAACCCGCTAGGCTCGGGCGTTACCGACCGAGCAGGGGAGGGACCGCGGTGATCGGAACCGGGGGCTACATCGCACTCGTGATCATCGGCGTGCTGATCACGGTCGGCGTCGGGCAGATCCTCTACCGCAGCGGGGAGCCGTTCCTGGAGGAGGTCTTCCAGAACAAGGACACCGCGCGGTCGCTGAACCGACTGCTGTCCGTGCTGTTCCACCTGCTCACGCTCGCCGTGCTGGCGATGATCTCGATCAGCGACATCCCCACGGACACCGGTGTCGTGCAGGCCATCGTGTTCAAGATCGGCGTGGTGCTGCTGATCGTCGGCATCGCCTACGGCATCTCGATGCTCGTCCTGCTCCGGATCCGTGAGCGCAGGCGCCAGGCCGCGATGTCCGCCCAGATCGGCGAGAAGCTCGCCGAGCAACGGCAGGGCCGCGCGCCGGGACGCGTCCGGCGCGCCGAGACGCCGCGGGAGCCGGAGGGGCAGGCCCCGGACTAGGGCTCGCGGCCGGTCACCAGCCGCACGAGCGCGTCCAGGACACCGACGGGTTCGGGATCCTCCGGGAGCCCTGGCTGCACATCCAGGACCCGGTCGGCGAAGCCGTCGCAGTCGGTGTCGGTGAACACCCAGACCCCGCCCGCGGCCCGAGCGACGACGACGGTGTCCGGCACCCCGTCGCCGTCGCCGTCCGGGTCGCCCGGCACGACCGGGACCATTCCGGGCCATCCGTCCGGCATGTCCGGCGACCCGTCCCACTGGGCGAGCCGCACCTCAGATCCCCGTTCCGGCACCGGCCGGCGAGATCGCGGCCAGCTCCGCGTCGACCCGGTCCCGGCGGTCGCGGACGGCGCGGTCCAGCGCGGCGACGACGGCCGCCTCCGTGCGGATCAGCCGCCGCGCCAGCTCGCGTTCGCCGGCCACCGCGGCCGCGGCCACCGCCCGGGACACGTGCTCGCGCAGCCGGTCCCGCTCGGTGGCGACCACGCGGGCCCGCGCGAGGCAGCCGGCCAGCAGCACCAGCCCGGCCGCGACCAGCGCGGCCGGCACCCCGATGCCGTGCACGGCCAGCGCCGGGAGCCCGGCCAGTACGCCGACCAGGCGCGGGTCGGCGAACAACGTCCGACCGGGACGGAACGGGCCGGGCGCGGCACGCAGGGCGT
Organism: uncultured Actinomycetota bacterium; assembly: GCA_963822335.1. Taxonomy (GTDB): domain Bacteria; phylum Actinomycetota; class Actinomycetes; order Mycobacteriales; family Pseudonocardiaceae; genus Pseudonocardia. The sequence continues at coordinate 122,310 of CAWGHE010000002.1, forward strand.
CCGCTCCGGAGCGCTCCGGCTCCGGGACCGGTAGCACCGGAGCGCCCGGGCACAGCCGAGCCGCCAGGCGTCGCAGGTCCGGGCCGGTGCGGTCGGCGAACGTGCGGTCCAGCCGTTCGCCCGCCCGGGTCAGCTCCGCCTCCCACGACCGGGCCAGATCGGCGAGCTCGCCGGGCCGGGCGTGGTCGACCTGCGTGAGCACCCGGTCCCGGAGCCGCCCGAGGTCGGCGCTCAGCTCCTCCACACAGGCCAGCCGGGCCAGACCGAGCGCGCTCGCGACGTCCGCGCGGTGCCCGGCCGCAAGCAGCCTCCGCCGCCCGAGCAGCTCGGCCCGTCGTGCCCGTCCGGCGTCGTCGCGCCGCGCCGTCGCGGCGGTCATCGTCCGTCCCCGGCCGTCGCGGCCGGGCCGCCGGATCCGGCCTCCCCGGTACCGGCCGGAGCGGCCTGCGCGGCGGGGGCGGCACGGCGCGCGTACCAGGTCCCGACGGCCAGCAGCACTAGCCCGGCACCGATGAACGCGGCCACCCGGGCCAGCCCGTCCAGGGTCGTCAGGTCGAACAGCACGAGCTTGACGAGCGCAGCGACGATCAGCGCGAACCCGGTCCGTCCGGTGGCCGGGCGCGCCAGCCCGCGCACCAGCAGCACCACCCCGAGCCCGGTGATACCGAGCGTGACCAGCACGTGCCCGGACAGGAACCCGTTCTCGCCCGGCACCAGGAGCTGGGCACCGGCGACCACCAGCCAGCTCGCGCCGTACAAGCCGGCCACGACCGGCAGCCAGGCCCAGGAGGCCCAGCTCGCCGTCGTCGGTGTGCCGGTCCGCAGCGCCGCGGCCAGCGCGGCCACCGCGACGGCAGCGAGCAGGGCCGCGACGGCCAGCGCCCCGGCCGGCAGGTCCGCGGCGGGATCGCGCAGCGGTTCCACGATCGAGGCCGGGTCGAGCGCGGTGCCGAGCGCGGTGATCCCGCCGAGCACGGCGAGCCAGGCACCGGCGAGCTGCGCCGGGCGCGAGCGCAGCCATGCGGCCGGGCCGAGCAGGACCAGCGACTCGGCGAGGAGCACACCGGCCAGCGTCACGCCGTCCAGCCAGCGCGCGGTCGCCGCGGCGACGAGCAGCGCGGCCACCGACACCGCGGCGGCCCGGACGTTGCGTCCCACCGCACGGGGGTAGGCGGCGGCGACCGTCGCCGCGGCGGCCGCCAGCGTCGTGACGACGGCCGGCACGGTTCCGACGGCCGTCAGCGTCGCGAGCAGTGGGACGGGCGCCGCCGCGATGCCGATCACGGCCGGGACCTGCGCCCCGCGCAGGGCGCCGAGCACCGCGACCGCCACACCGAGCACCAGCGCGAGCACCGCGACCGCCAGCAGGAGGACGGGAGCAGTGACGTCCTCGGGCTCGAAGGCGAGGAGCGGACCGGCGAACAGTCCGTGCAGCGCCGTCCCGCCCGCGGCGACCGGGGCCAGCGAGGGCGCGCGGCGCAGCGCCGTGGGGGCGACGCCGAGCTGCACCACCACGGCCATGCCGAGGCTGAGCGGGTCGAGGTCACCGGCGACGACGATCAGCGCGATCTCCGCTCCGACCAGCACGGCCAGCGCGAAGCCCGTGCTCTCCCACCGGTCGGCCAGCGCGATCCCGGCCGCGGCCACGACCAGGCACAGCACGAGTCCGACCGGTGCCGGTACGAGCTCGTAGAGCGTCGTCGCCGCGATCACGCTGCCCAGCAGGGCAGTGGTGCCGGTCCCGGCCAGTGCGGCCGGCCCCGCGCCGCTCCCGCCACGGCGGACGAGCCATCCGGCGATCGCGATCAGGACGACGCCGAGCCCCGCCCCGGTCAGCACCCGGGCGGTCGGGCCGAACCAGTCCGCGGACGCCGCGAGCACGAGCAGCAGCACGACACCGATGAACGTGACCGCCGCACCGGCCCACACCGGCAGCCGCGACCAGTCGGCGGGGCGGCGCGGAGCCGGCGGTGCCGGCGGTCCGGGCTGTGGTGCCACCGGGCCGGCGTAGCCGGGTGGCGGGAACCACTGCCCGGGAGGCGGGTAGGCGCCCGGGGGCGGCGGAACGGTGGCGCGCCAGCGCGCGAGCTCGGCTTCGACCGCCCCGATCCGGGCGTCGAGCCGCGCGAAGCGGTCGTCCAGGTCGGTGGGAGGGCCTGCGGTGGTCATGACCGGAATTGTGCTGTGCACCCGGGGCGAACGGGATGCGTAGGACTACGGGCGCGCGCCGGTCCGGGAGGAAGTTTCGTGCCCCGGCGCAACCCTCCGGCGTCGCGGACGTCCTTCTAGATGGGTTCGCCGAATCAGCCGCGAGACGAAGTAGACCGCAACCAGACCTTGACGCCGTCGTTGGACGGGGTAGAGCGGACCCGTATGGAGGAAGTGTGAGCGCCGTAACGCCCGCCCGCCCGGCCGTCGTGCCCGGATCGAACGCGCCTGCGCGTCCCGGACAGCAGACCGGCTCCGGTGCGAGCCAGACGCCCTTCCCGGGGACCCCTGGCACGACCTCCCGGAACCCTGCACCGCAGCCGGAAGGGCCCGAAGGATTCCGTCGCCCGCGCCCGCGTCCGGCGCCCCGACGGTCGTCCAACCCGGCCGTGTCGGTGATCGTCCCGACTCGCAACGAGGCGCGGAACCTGGAGATCGTCCTGCCGGCCATCGCCGCCGTGCGCCCCGCGGTGCACGAGGTGATCGTCGTCGACGGCAACTCCACCGACAACACGGTCGCGGCCGCGCGCCGCACGCTGCCGTGGGCGCGTGTGATCACCCAGACCCGCAAGGGCAAGGGCAACGCGATGGCCTGCGGGTTCACCGCCGCCACCGGTGACGTTCTGGTGATGTTCGACGCCGACGGCTCGGCCGACCCGGGCGAGATCCCGGCGTTCGTCTCCGCGCTGGTCGACGGCGCGGACTTCGCCAAGGGCAGCCGGTTCCGCAAGGGCGGCGGCAGCGACGACATCACGCTGCTGCGCAAGTCGGGCAACGCGGGCCTCAACGGCGTCGCGAACCGGCTGTTCGGCACCAGCTACACCGACCTCTGCTACGGCTACAACGCGTTCTGGGCCGACCTGCTGCCGCGCCTGGAGCTCCCGGACCCGGCCTCGCCGCAGCCGGAGGACGGCTCGATGCTCTGGGGCGACGGTTTCGAGATCGAGACCGTGCTCAACTGCCGGGTCGCCGCGGCCAAGCTGAAGATCACCGAGGTGCCGTCCGTCGAGCGGGAGCGGATGTTCGGCGAGACGAACCTGCGCACCTTTGCCGACGGCACCCGGGTGCTGCGTACGCTCATGGCCGAGCACCGGCGCGCCGAAGGTCGACGGAAGACCTCCGGCTACGCCCGCTGAGCGGAGCTTGTGAAGCGAACCTCGGTGCCGGCCGCGGCAACCGCGCGGTCCAGCCGACCAGCGAGGAGTGAAACTCAGTGAGTTCTGCCGCCCCCGCAGGACACACCGATACGACCGTCACCGCGACCGTCGTCGTGTGCGTGTACACCGAGAAGCGGTGGTTCGACATCGTCGCCGCCGTACGGTCCGTGGCCGCCCAGGACGTCCGGCCGGTCGAGACGATCGTCGTCGTCGACCACAACGACGCCCTGCTCGCCCGGGCCGGCCGGGAGTTCGGTCCGGACGGCGTCCGGGTGCTGCCGAACCGGCACACCCGTGGCCTGTCCGGCGCGCGGAACACGGCCGTGGCCGAGGCGACCGGTGAGGTCGTCGTGTTCCTCGACGACGACGCGTCCGCCCGCCCCGGGTGGCTGCGCGCCCTGCTCGCCCCGTACGACGACCCGTCGGTGATCGGGGTCGGCGGCATCGCGCACCCGAAGTGGCCGGACGGGCGCCCGCGGACGCTGCCCGGCTCCGCGCCGGACGACCCGGACGCCACCGGCGAGCTGGACTGGGTGGTCGGCTGCACCTACACCGGCCAGCCCACCGAGCAGGCCGAGATGCGCAACCTCATGGGTTGCAACATGTCCCTGCGCGCCGAGGTGTTCAAGAAGGTCGGCGGGTTCGCCGAGGACATGGGCCGGATCGGCAAGAACCCGCTGGGCTGCGAGGAGACCGAGCTCTGCATCCGCGCCCGTCAGGCCTACGCCCGCGACGGCCGCGACACGAAGATCATCTTCGAGCCGCTGGCCGTCGTCGACCACCGAGTCAGCGACGACCGCGTCCAGTGGCGCTACCTGCTGCGCCGGGGGTGGGCCGAGGGCCTGTCGAAGGCGGCCGTGTCGCGCACGGTCGGGACCGGCGACTCGCTGTCCGCGGAGAGCAGCTACACGCTGAAGATCCTTCCGGCCGGGGTCGTGCGCGAGATCCGCGAGCGCAACGCCGCCTCTGCCGCCGCGATCGTGGCCTGCTTCGGCGTGACGGCCGCGGGCTACCTGCGCGGCAGGCTGCCCGGCGCCACCGGGGACGTCCGCCTCCCCGCCGCCGACGGATCCGCGCCGGCCTCCGCACCCGGGTCGCCGTTCGGCCCGCGGACCGGTGCCTGAGGCGGCGGAGCACCCCGGCGGGACCCGTATCCCCAGCTTCGTCCACCACCGCACCCGCCTCACCGAGGGACAGCAGAACGCCTGGGAGCGCTGGTGGCAGGAGCTCGGGTGCGACGTCTCCGACGTACTGCCCGGGCCGGGGGAGCCGCCGTGGGACCCGCACGCCTGGTTCGGGCGGACCGCACCGGTCCGACTGGAGATCGGGTCCGGGATGGGTGAGACGACCGCCGCGCTCGCCGCGGCCGAACCGGACGTCGACCACCTGGCCGTCGAGGTGTACGAGCCCGGGCTCGCGCAGCTGCTGATGCGCATCGCCGCGGCCGGGCTGACGAACCAGCGGCTGCTGCGCGGCGACGGCGTCACGTTGCTGACCGAGGCGATCGCGCCCGCGTCGCTGGACGAGATCCGGATCTTCTTCCCGGATCCGTGGCCCAAACGCCGGCACCACAAGCGTCGGCTCGTCCAGCCAGACTTCGTGCGGCTCGCCGCGTCCCGGGTCCGTGAGGGCGGCCGGATCCACCTTGCGACCGATTGGCCGGACTATGCCGACCAGATGCGCTCCGTGTGTGCCGCCGAACCCTCGTTGCGACCGCTCGGCGCTCTGGGAACGGACGGCTGGCCGGTCCGGCCCGCTTGGCGTCCGTTGACGAAGTTCGAGCGCAGGGCTGTGACCGACCGTCGACCGGTTCGGGACCTCCTCTACTCGGTCGTGCACGGATCTGATATCGGTGGATCACGTAGAGTGACCGATGTCCCGCCCGACACTACGACGGCTCCCTCCCCCGACGATCTCTCGAGTGACCGCGAAGGACGCCAGTGACGACGGTCGATCCCCCCGACGCCGAGACCGTGACCGTGACGCTGTCCGGCCGCCCCAGCCGCTGCCCGGTCGTGGACCAGGCCCGGCCGAGCCCGGCTCCCCGCCGGCAGGTCATGGCCGTGGTGCCGGCCGCCGGGTCCGAACAACTGACCCGGGCGACGCCGCTGCAGCGCCCGGCCGAGCAGACGACGAAGGCCACACCCGTCGGGTCCGCGACGCGGTCCGTCGCCGCCTCGCCCGCCGAGCCGCCAACGACCGCGTTCCCCGTGGAGTCGGGCGGATCACCCCCGCCGGCGGACACCGGGGCGGTCGACCCGGCGCAGGCCGAGGACTTCATGCGCCAGGTCTACGCCGAGACGACGCCGCCGCTCCCGCTGGCCGACCGGCTCCGCCAGGTCCGGACGGAGATCGACCGCACCGGCCTGTACAGCCACACGACGCACGAGCTCACGTTCGGCGCGCGGGTGGCCTGGCGGAACTCGGCACGCTGCATCGGCCGGCTCTACTGGCAGTCGTTGCAGGTGCGCGACCTGCGGCACCTGCACGACCCGGCGGACGTCGCGCAGGAGAGCGTCGGCCATCTGCGCGCCGCGGGCCGGGGTGGCCGGGTCCGTTCCACCATCACGATCTTCGCCCCGGACGGCCCGGGACGCCCGGGTCCCCGGATCCACAACGACCAGCTCGTCCGCTACGCGGGGCACCGGAACCCGGACGGGACGGTCACCGGCGACCCGATGCAGGTCGCGTTCACCGACCACGTCGTCTCCCTCGGCTGGCCGCGCCCGACGCCGCGGGGCCGCTTCGACGTCCTCCCGCTCCTGGTGACCGGCGGCGACGGCCGGTCGCGGCTGTTCGACGTGCCGCCGGACGCCGTGCACGAGGTCCGGATCAGCCACCCCGAGCTCGAGTGGTTCGCGGCACTCGGGCTGCGCTGGTACTCGGTGCCCGCGATCAGCAACATGCCGCTGGAGATCGGCGGCGTGCGCTACCCCGCGGCGCCGTTCAACGGCTGGTACCTCGACACCGAGATCGGCGCGCGGAACCTGGCCGACACCGACCGCTACAACCTGCTCCCCGAGATCGCGAAGCGGCTGGGCCTGGACACCTCGACCGTGCGCACGATGTGGCGGGACCGGGCTCTCGTCGAGCTCGTGCGGGCGGTCACGCACTCCTACGACGCCGCAGGCGTCACGATGGCCGACCACCACACCGAGTCGGAGCGGTTCCTGACCCACGTCGCCCGGGAGAAGGCGGCCGGGCGCCGCTGCCCGACGGACTGGAGCTGGATCGTCCCGCCGATGTCGGGCGGACTGACCCCGGTGTTCCACCGCTACTACGACGAACCGGACCTGGCGGCCCGGCCCGCGTTCCTGACGCCGCCTGTGACCCCCTGACGGGTCAGGGCTCGACCGCGGGCGGGCCCACCATGCTCGGCAGCTGCCTGGTTCGCCCACGGAGCTCCGCGACGACGGCGTCCGCCTCGCCGTCGCGGCCGCGCGCCCGGACCGTCACGTCGTAGAGGCCGGAGCGCCCGGGCCGGGCCCGCTCGACGGCGTCGGCGACGAGCTCGTCGCCGAGTGCCGCCGGACGCAGGAACGCGATGTCCGCCCCCGAGGCCACTGCGGACACGCCGTAGCTGTTGCACGCGTACGCCATCGCCGTGTCGGCCAGCAGGAACAGGTAGCCGCCGTGGCAGAGGCCGTGCCCGTTGACGTGCTGCTCGGCGACGGTCAGCGCCGCCGTCGCACGGCCGGGCGCGACCTCGACCAGCCGTACGCCCGCCGAGCGGGAGGCGTGGTCCGCGGCGACCATCGCGGCGGCCGAGGATTCGGCGACCCGCTGGGGATCGGGTCGGTCGTCGGTGCTCACCTGATCAGTCTGACCGAAGCTGCCGGGGACTAGGGTCGGGGTATGACGAGCAGTGGGGCGACTGTCGCCACGGAGTCCGCGGCGGTGCCGACCACACCGGGCCCGCCACTGCGTGTGCTGCTGGTCTGGGACGCCCCCAACATGGACATGAGCCTGGGGTCCCTGCTCGGTGCCCGTCCCACGTCGGCCTACCGCCCGCGCTTCGACGCCGTCGGCCGCTGGCTGCTGGATCTGGCCGGACCGGACGCCGAGGCCGAGGCGTGCGTGTTCACCAACGTCGCGCCGGGCAGTGTGGAGACCGTCCGGCCGTGGGTGGAGGCGCTGCGCAACGTCGGGTTCGCGGTGTTCGCCAAGCCGAAGACCCACGAGGACTCCGACGTCGACGAGGACATGCTCCGGCACATCGAGCTGCGCGCCGAGGAGGGACGGCTGCGGCACGCCGTCGTGGCCTCCGGGGACGGGCGCGCGTTCCGGGAGCCGCTGGAGGAGCTCGTCCGTCGCGGCACCGACGTCTCGGTGATCGGCTTCCGGGAGTACGCCGGGTTCGCGCTGACCTCCGAGGTGATCTCGTTCCTCGACCTGGAGGACATCGACGGGGTGTTCCGCGAGCCGCTGCCCCGAGTCTCGCTGGACGCGCTGCCCGACGAGGGCGCCTGGCTGCCGCCGTTCCGGACGCTGCGCTCGCTGCTGGACCGGCGTTGACCACTCTGCAACGCCTGACCGCACCGGTCGCGCTGAGCTGCGCGCCCGGGTTCCCGGTCGTGCGCGACGCCGTGCTCGACGTGGACGACACCGGCCGGATCGCGTGGTTCGGCGCGGCCTCGCTGGCACCTGCCGCGCCGTCCGCAGTCGTGCGCCCGCTGCCCGGCCTGCTGATGCCCGGCCTGGTGAACACGCACTGCCACACCCCGATGTCGGTGCTGCGCGGGATGGGCGGCGACCTGCCGCTGATGCCGTGGCTGACCGGTGTGATGTGGCCGGCCGAGGCGCTGCTCACCGAGGACGACGCGCACGCCGGCATGCTGGCCGGCTGCCTGGATCTGCTGCGCACCGGCTGCACCACGAGCGTCGAGATGTACTTCTTCACCGACGCCCTGGTCGACGCCGTCCGCGCAGCCGGCTCCCGCGCGGTCCTCACGCCCGGCATCATCGCGGCGCCCGGATGGGACCGGCTGGGCACCTGGGAACAGATGCGCGACGACGTGTCGGCCCGGATCGACCGGCACGGCCTGCGGCTCGGCGACGACGAGCGGATCGAACTGGGCTACGGCCCGCACTCGGCGTACACGCTCCCCGCCGAGGCGCTGGCGTCGGTCGGCGAGCACGCCCGCGAGCGCGGGGCCCTGCTGCACACCCACGTCGCCGAGTCGCTGCCCGAGGACGAGGCGCAGCGTTCGTCGCACGGCTCGGTACCGAAGCTGCTCGACGATGTCGGCGCGCTCGGAGGACGGGTGCTGGCCGCGCACTCGGTGCACCTGTCGGACACCGACATCGACCTGTTCACCCGCCGCGGCGTGGCGGTCGCGCACTGCCCCGGGTCGAACTCGAAGCTCGCGGCCGGCACGGCCCGGCTGCTGGACCTGCGCCGCTCCGGCGTCCGGGTCGGGCTCGGCACCGACGGCCCGGCGTCCTGCGACGACATGGACATGTGGAACCAGGCCCGGCTGGCCGGGCTACTCGCCCGCGTCGGCGCGGACGACGCCGCCGCGCTCACCGCGGCCGACGTCCTGCTGATGGCGACCGCCGACGCCGCGGCGTCGATCGGCCGGGACGATCTCGGTGTGCTCGAGCCGGGCCGCTGGGCGGACATGGTGCACGTGGACACCGACGACTCCGCGTTCGTCGCACCGGACGACGACGCCCAGCTGGTCTCCAACCTCGTCTGGGCCGGCGGTTCCCGCCTGGTCGCCGACGTGTGGGTGGCGGGGGAGCAGGTCGTGGAGAACGGCGAGCCGACCCGCGCCGACCGCCGTGCCGCACTGGACGGCGTGCGGTCGGTCTCCGCCCGCCTGCGCGCCGCGCTGGCCTGACCCGCCGGCGGCCCGTCCAGCTGGGCACTCAGCGGGCCGGACCGGCCTACGGACTCAGGCGTCGTCCGTTGCATCCTGCGGTACTCGTGGCGCTTGAATGCCGGACCGGGCGGCCGGGCTACGGGCCCAGGATGCGTTCGAGGTTCGGGTCGGTGAAGCGGCGGTCCGGGTCGTAGACGTCGCGCACGCCCTGGAAGTCCGGCCAGTGGCGGTAGGCGACGGCCAGCTCGTCCGGGCGCCAGTCGTGGCGGGCGGTCCAGTGCGGACGTCCGGAGGCGTCCTCCAGCACCGCACCGGCCAGCCGTCGCAGCGGCTCCTGTGCCGCGCCCCGGGTACGGATCCGCAGCCACGCCGTGTCCCGGCCGTGGGCGGGGTGCACCCATCCGGACTCGGCCGCGCCCAGGCGGACGCGGACCGGGCGCATCTCCCAGCCCCGGGCCGTCGCCGCGGCGCCGAGCTCGCGCAGGGCGCCGGCCAGCGCGTCGCGGGGGATCGCCCACTCCGCGGTGTCCGGGTCCCAGGGCTGCGGGTCCGGCAGCACCTCGTGCGGGGGGCCCTCCGTCCCGGGCGCCCACCGCGCCGGCGGCGGCCAGGACGACCACGCCGTCGAGGCGAGCCGGGTCACGGCGCGCCCCCACGCCTCGGCCCGGCCGGCCGCGCGCATCGTGACCGGGGCGACCGGCGCGGGTGCGCGGTCCGGGTCGACCGGGTCGGCCCACCGCGCCACGACCTGGCCACTCGGCACGAGGACGTCCATCTCGGTCCACGGGTGCGCGGTGAGGAGGTCCCCGGCCAGCACCTCCTCGAGCCGGGTCGCCTGCTCGTGCACCTCCAGCCGGGTCAGCGGCACGGTCCGCAGCTCCAGCGCGGTGATCACCCCGAGAGCACCGAGACCGCACCGGACGGCGTCCAGCTCGGGCCCGCGGACCTGACGGACCGCGCCGCGGCCGTCGACCATCCGTGCGGAGACGACCTGGGCCGACAGCGACCCCTCGTCCGGGGCCCCGCCGTACATCCCCAGCCCGACGGCGCCGGCGACGGTGGCCCGGGCGGCGTCCGGCACGACCGCGAGCGCGTGCCCGCTCGAGGCCAGCACGGCGCAGAGGTCGGCGAGCGTCTCCCCGGCACGGACCACGACCCGGTCGTCGGTGACGGCGGCGACGCCGGTGAGCGCGGACGCGTCGACGACCTGGTCCTCGGTGCGGGCCAGCGGCCCGGCGGGGCGTCCCGCGGCGCCGGTCGGACGGATCCGCGCGCCCCGTTCCGCGGCCCGGCGCACCGCCGTGACGACCCCGGCCTCGTCCAGCGGACGGTCGGTCCGGCGGGGGCCGTCGGTCGGCTTGGTGCTCATCGGAGGCAGCTTAGGACGACCCCGAGTCCGAACGGGGGACGACCGCCGGGCGGTCGGCGCAAGATCCGGCCGACCGGCCTTGTGGCGCGCCGAGGACCAACGATACGGTCACGCTCCGTGGCGATCATTCGTCATGCCGTACCGGTCCCCGAACCGCGCTCCCCACGGTTCGGAGGCACTCCGGCACCGCCCGCCGGTGCCGGACACACGCAGGGGCCGGTGCCTGCGGTCGGTCCCATCCGACCCCAGGTACCGGCCCTCGCACTACGCGGTGACGACCCTGCTCCCCAGCCGGCCGTCATCTCATCCCGCGGCCCGAAGCAGCCCGCGTGACGTCCTGCACCGGTCGTCCCCACGACCGGAGTCCGTGTCCCGCCGGTCAGGCGGGGGTGCCGAGCCGGTGCCGGCCGGCACCGCCCAGCAGGTGGGCGATCGCGGCCCGGTCCGCGGCCCGCTCGGCGTCGCGTCGCGTCGCGTACTGCTCCGGGACCGACGTCGCCGCGTGGAAGGCGGCCAGCGCGTCGCCGACGCTGCCCGGCGCCGTCCCCGACGACTCCCGGCGCACCGGAACCGCCGCACCTCCCGTGCCCGACGACCGCGTGCGCCGGACGGTGGGCCGGTGGACCGCGCGGACGGCATGTCCGGATCCGTGCTGGCGGGACCGCCATCCGCCGACGGTCAGTGCGTGGAAGATCGGGGTCTCCTCCTCGAGTTCCTGGTGCGACTCGTGACGTCCCGGGAACGGCCACACCCCGGCCTCGGCGGCGCGCCGCCGGCCGATCGCGGCGGACAGACCCTCGTCGTGCTCGTACACCCGGCCCAACCTCCTACAACGTCGCTATCCGGCTCCGTGCTCCGTTGGGCGCTGACCTGCATGTCGCACCAGATCTACCGCCGTTCGGCCCACTCACACCCGTCAACGGGTGACACTGACGAGTGGAAACGGCGGCGGTACGGCCGTTACAGCGATCCCGCGATGTCCCCTCGTCCGAGTGGTCCGACCCCCCGACGATGATCGGGAGAGTGCGCGGACAGTACGCAGTGTGACCCTGAATGGAGCAGTCACCGGGCCCGTATCGCGACGCGCCCGGTGGCCGCGACACGGCGCGCGCGGCGTTCAGCAGGTAGACGGACCCGTGGCACCACAGCCGGGCCGGTCCACCACCCGTCCGAGCGGCCCGCCGAACCGTCGAGTGTCGATCACACGGGTGTCATTCGACGCACCGTGACGAAGCCGGACGTCCGCTGCTCCGCCCGGGGCCGCCGCGGAGGCGCCGCCCGCCCCGGCCGACGAACGCGCACAGGACTCGTGGGCGGGAGACAATCGCGGCGTGCGATTCCTGATCACCGGCGCCACCGGGTACATCGGCGGGCGACTCGCCCCGAGGTTGCTCGGGCACGATCCGAACCGGGCCGGGGGCTCCGTCCCGTCGGCGCCGGAGGGCGTCGAGGTCCGCTGCCTGGTCCGGGACCCGGAGAAGCTGCGCGACGTGCCGTGGGCCGGGCAGGCCGAGATCGTGCAGGGCGACCTGCTCGACCCGGACAGCGTGCGCCGGGCCTGCGAGGGCGTCGACGTCGTGTACTTCCTGGTGCACTCGCTGTCCGACCGCGACTTCACCGCGACCGACCGCCGTGCCGCGCTCATCCTCGGTGAGGCCGCCCGCGACGCCGGCGTCCGGCGCATCGTCTACCTGGGTGGCCTGCACCCGGACGTCGCGCACACCGATCTCTCGGCGCACCTGGCCTCCCGGGTGGAGGTGGGCGAGACGCTGCTGCGCAGCGGCGTGCCGACCGTGGTCCTGCAGGCCGCGGTGATCATCGGGTCCGGCTCGGCGAGCTTCGAGATGCTGCGCCACCTCACCGAGCGGCTCCCGCTGATGGTCACCCCGAGCTGGGTGCACAACCGGATCCAGCCGATCGCGGTCCGGGACGTCCTGCGCTACCTCGTGGCGGCCGCCGAGATTCCGCCCGAGGTGAACCGCACGTTCGACATCGGCGGCCCGGACGTCCTGACGTACCTGGAGATGATGCAGCGCTACGCGGCCGTCGCCGGGTTGTCCCGGCGGCGCGTCGTCCCGGTCCCGCTGCTGAGCCCGCGCCTGTCCGCGCACTGGATCAACATCGTGACGCCGGTCCCGAAGTCGATCGCCGCCCCGCTGATCGAGTCGCTGGTGCACGAGGTCGTCTGTGCCGAGCAGGACATCCTGTCCTGGGTCCCGGACCCGCCGGACGGACGGATCGGCTACGACGACGCCGTCCGGCTCGCCCTCGCCCGGGTCACCGACGGCGACGTCGAGACCCGCTGGTCCGGCGCGACGGTCGAGGGCGTCCCGTCGGACCCGCTGCCCAGCGACCCGCAGTGGTCCGGCGGCAGCGTCTACCTCGACGAGCGCGAGCAGATCAGTGCCGCGGACCCGGACGCGCTCTGGTCGGTGATCACCGGGATCGGCGGCGAGCGCGGCTGGTACTCGTTCCCGCTGGCCTGGTCGGTGCGCGGGTGGATGGACCGGGCGGTCGGCGGCGTCGGGCTCAACCGTGGCCGCCGGGACCCGGACGAGCTGCACACCGGCGACGCGCTGGACTGGTGGCGGGTGGAGCGTCTGGTCGAGCCGCACGGATCCCGGACCTCCGCGGACGGCACCGACGACGTCGCCGAGGGCGAGGGCCTGCTGCGGCTGCGGGCGGAGATGAAGGTGCCCGGACGGGCGTGGCTGGAGATGGCGGTCCGGCCCCGTCCGGGCGGGTCGACGTACCACCAGCGCGCGGTGTTCGTCCCGCACGGCCTGCCCGGCTACCTGTACTGGTGGTCGGTGGCCCCGTTCCACGGGATCGTGTTCGGCGGCATGGTCCGCAACATCACCCGGACCGCGGAGCGGGAGACCGGCCCGACGACGGGCCGCCACCGGCCGTCGCGGCGCAGGGCCGCCTGAGCGGCCGGGTCAGGCACCGCGACAGCCGCGGACAGGCCGCAGCGTGACCGCGACCGTCATTCCGGGGCCTCGGCGGTGGGTGGCTCCGGCCGGTCGTCCCCGGCCGCGGCCAGGGCGTCGCGCAGCACCTCCGACTCCCGGGGCGAGACGGACCGGACGAACTGCAGCAGCACGGACTCGCGGTCCTCCGATGAGTCCAGGACGTCGCGCAGGGCCTGCGCGGTCGCCTCCTCGCGGGTGGCGCTCGGGCGGTAGAGGTAGGCCCGGCCCTCGAGCTCGCGCTGGACCCAGCCCTTGCGGTGCAGGTTGTCCAGCACGGTCATCACGGTCGTGTAGGCCAGCGGCCGCCCCGGGGCGAGCTCGGCGCGGACCTCCCGGACGCGGTACGGCTCCGGTGCGCGCCACAGCACGTTCATCACGGTGGCCTCGAGCTCTCCGAGCCGACCTCGCATGTACGCCTCCCCGGGCGGAAAGCGTAGACGGGACCGCAATAGGGATTGCACCCGGTCGGATGCCGCCATCGGGCCGGCTCCAGGACCTCGTCGGACCGTGTGTCCATAACCCGTGCGGACTAGCGCGGTTGCCGGACGTGACTAGCGGATCCGCCGTTCGTTATGCATCGCAGCGGGGGAAGTCACGGACGTGGTCATCGACGGGGTCCGGCGCGTGGGGAGGTCGGACATGCAGGTACACCGGACGGTCATCGACGGGGTGCTCCAGTTCGTCCCGACGCCCGGCTCCGACACCCACGGCTTCGCCATCGCGACGTTCGACGCGGCCGTCGCGCATCGGCACGGCGTCGACCCGTCGCGGTTCATCCAGGACTCGCAGTCCCGGTCGCGGCTCGGGGTCGTGCGCGGGCTGCACGGGCGTCTCGGCGCCGGCGAGTCGAAGCTGGTCCGCTGCGCGCACGGGGCGATGCACGACATCGTCGTCGACGCCCGTCCCGCGTCACCGACGTTCGGCCGGGTCGCAAGCTTCCTGCTCGACGACACCGACATGCGCCAGCTGTTCATCCCCGCCGGGTGCCTGCACGGCTTCCAGGCCCTCACCGAGGTCGTGGACACCTGCTACCGGATCGACACGCCGCACGACCCCGCCGAGGACGTCGCCGTCCGCTTCGACGACCCGGACCTGGCCGTCCGGTGGCCGCTCCCGATCGGGACGATGAGCCCCCGCGACCGCGCGGCCGCCAGCTGGAGCGATCTCTGCGTGCGCCTCGGGGTTCCGACGCCCGAACCGGCGTGCGCCGTCGGCTGGTGACCTCGGGAAACAACCCCCGACAGGAAGGTCACGATCCGGTCACGTAGCATCAGGTCCGGCCAGCCCGGATCGACGACGCCCTGGCGCCGGCTCTCCCGATCCGTCCGGTGTGACCGAGGAGTTCCATTTCGTGCTGAGTGACCGCGAACGACAATGCCTGGCCTCGATCGAGGCCCAGCTGCGCCACAGCGACCCGCGACTCGTGGCCCGCTTCCACTCGCTGGGGAGGGCGCGGCCGCGACGCCCGCGCAACCGTCCGCGGTCGTCACACCGCTCGATGCACGGCGCGGGCGCGGTCCCGTGCGTGATGCTCGCCGTCGCGATGCTGCTCATGCTCGTCGGCGCTGCGGCCGGAGCGGTCACGGTGGCCGTGGCCGGCGTGGTCGTCGCCCTGCTCACGCTCGGCGTCGCGGCGACCAGCCCGCCGCGGCTGGGCCCCGGCTTCGCCTGACCTCCCGGCCCACTCAGCCGTGGGCCAGGTCGGAGAACCGGCTGTAGTGCAGCTGGTGCGCCACGG
This sequence comes from uncultured Actinomycetota bacterium, assembly GCA_963822335.1. Taxonomy (GTDB): domain Bacteria; phylum Actinomycetota; class Actinomycetes; order Mycobacteriales; family Pseudonocardiaceae; genus Pseudonocardia. The sequence goes on from CAWGHE010000002.1 coordinate 137,579, forward strand.
TGATCGTGTTCGTGGGCCCGTTCCGGTGCTTGGCCAGGATCAGGTCCGCCTCGCCGGCCCGCGGGTCGTCACGCTCGAACGCATCCGGACGGTGCAGCAGCAGCACCATGTCCGCGTCCTGCTCGATCGAGCCGGACTCACGCAGGTCCGACAGCATCGGCCGCTTGTCGGTGCGCTGCTCCGGACCACGGTTCAGCTGGCTGATCGCCACCACCGGCACCTCGAGCTCCTTGGCGAGCAGCTTGATCTGCCGGGAGAACTCGGAGACCTCCTGCTGACGTGACTCGACCTTGCGTCCGGACGTCATCAGCTGCAGGTAGTCGAGGATGATCAGCTTCAGGTCGTTGCGCTGCTTCATCCGGCGCGCCTTCGCCCGGATCTCCATCAGCGTCAGGTTCGGGGAGTCGTCGATGTAGATCGGCGCCTCGGAGATCTCGCTCATCCGGCGCGCCATCCGGGTCCAGTCGTCGTCGCTCATCCTCCCCGCCCGCATGTCCGCCAGCCGGATCCGCGCCTCCGCCGAGAGCAGACGCATGACGATCTCCGAGCGGCTCATCTCCAGCGAGAACACCGCGCTGGTCATCCCGTGCTTGACCGAGCAGGAACGCGCGAAGTCCAGCCCCAGCGTCGACTTGCCCAGACCGGGACGGGCCGCGACGACGATCATCTGGCCGGGGTGCAGCCCGTTCGTGCACGCGTCCAGGTCCGCGAACCCGGTCGGCACACCGAGCGCGACGCCGCCGCGGGAGGCAATCGCGTCGATCTCGTCCATCGTGGGCTGCAGGAGCTCCTCGAGCGGGACGTAGTCCTCGCTCGTGGTGCGCTCGGTGACCTCGTAGATGGCCGCCTGGGCGCGGTCGACGACGTCCTCGACCTCGCCGCTCTCCGAACCGTGGTAGCCGAGCTGCACGATCCGGGTGCCCGCCTCGACCAGCCGGCGCAGGATCGCCTTCTCGCCGACGATCTCGGCGTAGTAGGCGGCGTTCGCCGCCGTCGGCACGGTCGCGATCAGCGTGTGCAGGTACGGCGCGCCACCGAGGCGCACGAGCTCACCGCGCCGCTGCAGCTCCGCGGAGACCGTGACCGCGTCCGCGGGCTCGCCGCGGCCGTAGAGGTCCAGGATCGTCTCGTAGACGGTCTGGTGCGCGGGCCGGTAGAAGTCCTCCGGCCGCAGAACCTCCACGACGTCCGCGATCGCGTCCTTGCTCAGCAGCATCCCGCCGAGCACGGACTGCTCGGCCGTGAGGTCCTGCGGCGGCTGCCGGTCGAACGTGCTGTCCGTTCCCTGCGGCTGCTCGCCGTCGCGCACGGCACGCGGTCGGCCGGTCGGTCGGTCGTCGGTCACAGCCATACGGAACGTCACCCCCGGGGAAGCACCCGTGAATCATATCGAACATGGGTTCGACACGCCCGCAGACGTGCCGGACCGGACTCGGATCGTCCGGGGGCCGGCGGGGCGATCGGGGCGCCCTCCTGAGGACCGGCCGCCGCGAGGTTAGATCGCGCCGACGGGCGGGGCGAATGCCGCTGTGCAGCGATCTGGGGATGACCTGTGCACGACCACCGCCCGGCGCGGGACCGTCGTGTGGACAACCTGGGGACAGCGACCTAGATCCACCCGTCTTGCCAGCTCAGAGGCACGGGGACAGCTGTGGACAAACCTGTGTGGCGTGTCGCCGCACGGGGCTCGATCGGCGTGTCGAGGCGCTCGCGAAACCGTTCACCGGCGAGCGCGTCCACAGGTCCGCCGGACGAGCGCCACGGAACCTGACGGCGTGTCGTCACCACTGCCCGGAGTGGGTGTGTGTCACTCCGCCGGGTCGCGGCGGCCACATCGGCCCGGACGTGCCCGGATACGACGAAGGCGGTGCCCGGGGCTTCTCGCCCCGGGCACCGCCCTGGTCACGTGCAGTGAGCGGACTCGCCGCCCGTCCGGTTCAGCGGGCGACGACCGCCAGCTGGAGCTCGGAGGTCACCTCGGGGTGCAGGCGCACCGTGACCGCGTGCTTCCCGGTCGACTTGATCTGGCGCGGCACGTCGATCGATCGCTTGTCGAGCGTCGGCCCGCCGGCCGTACGGACGGCGTCCACGACGTCGGACGGCGTGACCGAGCCGAACAGCCGGCCCGCGTCGCTGGCCGCCTTCGCCTCGACGACCACGTTCAGCTCGGCGAGCTGACCGGCGACCTCCTGGGCGTGCCCGAGGTCACGGATGGCACGCGAGCGCTGTGCCTTGCGGATCTGCTCGACCTGCTTCTCGGCGCCACGGGTGGCGACGACCGCAAGCTTGCGCGGGAGCAGGTAGTTGCGCCCGTAGCCGTCCTTGACGTCGACGATGTCGCCCGGACCACCGAGGTTCGGGACGTCCGCGTTGAGGATGAGCTTCACTTGGATCCGCCCCCTTAGCGCGCGGTCGAGGTGTAGGGCAGCAGCGCGACCTCGCGGGAGTTCTTGACCGCGACGGCCACGTCCCGCTGGTGCTGACGGCAGTTGCCGGTGACCCGGCGGGCACGGATCTTGCCCCGGTCGGAGATGAACTTGCGCAGCAGACCGGTGTCCTTGTAGTCGATCGGCTGAGCCTTGTCCTTGCAGAACGCGCAGACCTTCTTCTTCGGCTTGCGCACGATGGCCTTGGCCATGGTGTGGTGCTCCTGGAGTGGGTCGTGGGCCGCCCGCGCTGGCGGGTGGCCGGGGTTTTCCTAGAAGGGGGGCTCGTCGTCGGCCGTCGGGCCGCTACCGGCGGGCGGTGCCGACCCCCACGGGTCGTCGTAGCCGCCGCCCTGGCCGCCTTGGCCGCCTTGGCCGCCGCCACCCGAGCTTCCGCCCTGGTAGCCACCGCCTCCGCCGCCGTCGTAGCCGCCACCGCCGCCGCCGAAGCCGCCGCTGCCGCCGCCGCGACTGACCTTGTTCACCTTCGCCGTGGCGTAACGCAGCGAGGGGCCGACCTCGTCGACCTCCATCTCGACGACCGTGCGCTTCTCGCCCTCACGGGTCTCGAAGGATCGCTGCCGCAGGCGGCCCTGCACCACCACCCGGGCGCCCCGGGTGAGCGTCTCGGCGACGTTCTCCGCCGCCTGGCGCCAGACGTTGCACCGCAGGAACAGCGCGTCCCCGTCCTTCCACTCGCCGGACTGGCGGTCGAAGGTGCGCGGAGTGGAGGCGACGGTGAAGTTCGCGACCGCGGCGCCGGACGGGGTGAACCGCAGCTCCGGGTCGGCCGTCAGGTTGCCGACCACGGTGATCACAGTCTCGCCGGCCATGATCGCCTCCCCCTCAGCCTGCGACGGGCGCCGGCGTGCGGGTGACGTCCTTGCGCAGCACCTTGGTGCGCAGCACGGACTCGTTCAGGCCGAGCTGCCGGTCGAGCTCGGTGACCGTGGCCGGCTCCGCGGTGATCTCGACGACCGCGTAGATGGCCTCGGCCTGCTTGTTGATCTCGTAGGCGAGACGGCGCTTGCCCCAGACCTCGATCTTCTCGACCGAGCCGCCGTCGGTGCGGACGACGGTCAGGAACTGCTCCAGGGACGGCTGCACGGTGCGCTCGTCCAGGCTCCCGTCGAGGATGACCATGACTTCGTAATGACGCATGAGAACCACTCACCTCCTATGGACTCGAAACGGCCACGACCCGGTTGGCCGTGGCAGGAGGTTCTCAGGTCACCCCGACAGAAACGCGCCGACGTGAACGGCGGCGTCGGGATGACCGGGCAAGGTTACCAGCGGCGACACGCCGACCTGCGGCGCGGTGCGTGTAACGGACCGGCCGGCCCGCGCCGAGTTCCCGTCGGCCGTTCACCGCCATGATCCCGGACGCGCCCGACCCGGACACCGGGTTGGCCGGGACCGGTGGCGACCTGTTCTCGGCCGCCTCGTCCCTGCGCGACGCGGGGACCGGCCGTCGGGCAAGGAGTGGCGCAGCCTTCTGACCGGCGCCGACGCCTCGCACGCCGGCTGACGCGTCGTCGCCCGTCCCCGGCCGGGGGAGTGGTCCCGGGCGGGACTGTCGGGGGTGCTCGCTACCGTGTCCGGCATGCAGATCGGGGCGCACGTGCGCGACGCCGAGGATCCGCTCGCCGAGGCGGCCGACGTCGGCGCCGACGCGGTGCAGATCTTCCTGTCGGACCCGCAGGGCTGGAAGAAGCCGCCACCGCACCCGCGAGCGGCGGAGCTGGCGGCGTCCGACGTCGCGGTCGTTGTGCACGCGCCGTACCTGGCCAACGTCGCCTCGGCCAACAACAAGATCCGCATCCCGTCGCGCAAGATCGTGCAACAGCACGCGGCGGGGGCGAAGGCGGTGGGCGCGTTCGGGCTCGTCGTGCACGGCGGTCACGTCACGCGGGACGAGGACCCGGCGGTCGGCATCGACAACTGGCGCAAGTTCGTCGAGCGTCAGGCCGGCGAGGGCGGGTTCGACGTGCCGATCCTGCTGGAGAACACGGCCGGCGGGGACAACGCGATGGCCCGCCGGTTCGACGTGCTGGGCCGGCTCTGGGACGCGATCGGCGAGTTCGACGTCGGGTTCTGCCTGGACACCTGCCATGCGTTCTGCGGCGGCGAGGAGCTGAGCGACGTCGTCGAGCGGGCGAAGGCGATCACCGGCCGGATCGATCTGGTGCATCTGAACAACTCGCGCGACGAGTTCGACTCGGCGCGCGACCGGCACGCCAACATCGAGTCCGGGACGATCGAGCCGGAGGTGCTGGCGGCCGTCGTGGCCGCGGCCGGCGCACCGGTGATCGTGGAGACGCCGACCGAAGGTCAGGCGCGGGACATCGCGTTCCTGCGCGAGAGCATCGCCTGAGGCCCTACTTCCAGGCGAACACCGGCTGTTCCAGGTGCGCGACGCGGGTCGGCCGCCCGTGCAGGACCAGCTCGCGGAACTGGTAGAGCACTGCGCCGGTCGGGGCGTGCACGAAACGGTCGAACAGCGGGACCTGGATCACCGGGAAGTCCGACTCCGGGATCGTCAGGAACCGCGGCTCGTGGTCGATCTCGGCCAGCGGGACCCGGTGCAGCTCGGCGACCTCGTCCGGGTTCGCGGCCGGCTCACCCGCGTCCCCGCCCCACAGCACGACGGGCGTGATCACGTAGCCGGACCGGGTCGGGTAGTCGTCCAGCACGCCGAGCACGCGATCCGCTCCGAGGTCCAGCCCCACCTCCTCGGCCACCTCCCGGCGGGCCGCCTCGGTGACCGACTCACCCGCGTCGATCCGCCCGCCGGGCAGCGCCCACTGGCCGGAGTGGCTGCGCAGCGAGGAGGTCCGCCGGGTCAGCAGGAACGTCAGGTCGTCGGCGAGGGCGCCGTCGCCTGTCGCGTCCGGCGCCGGGAGCAGCGTCATGGTCACCGCGGCCGCCCGCCGTCCGGCCACCGACGACGGGTCCGCCGCCCTGCGGTCGAACCCGGCGAGCGCGTCGACCACCCGGCCACGCAGCGTCTCGCCCACGCTCGGCTCGTTCACGGCGTTCCCCCCGCCACGCGGTCGCGCTGCGGGCCCCATCGCCGGACCGGGCCTGCCGCCGCGGGCCAGATCGGGTCGGGGTCGGCCGCACCGTCGCGGCGGCGCAGGATCGCCCGGACCACCAGCACGCACAGACCCACCACGATCGCGTCCCGGACCAGGACCGTCACCAGGAACGGGCCGGGCGTCAGTCCCTTCGAATCCGGCCCGATGTACTGGTACATCCGCGGCACCCAGACCAGCGCGTCCACCGTCATCCAGGCGAGCAGCAGCCGCCAGCGGGGGAGCGCCAGCACGGCGAGCGGCACCAGCCACAGCGAGTACTGCGGGCTCCACACCTTGTTCAGCAGCAGGAACGCCGCGACGGTGAGGAACGCCAGCTCGGCGACGTGCGGGGGCTGCGGTGCGCGCAGCGCCAGCACGGCCAGCCCGGCGAACGCGGCGACCATCAGCACCGCGATGACCGTGTCCAGCAGGATCGGGACCTGGCCGTCGGCGAGCCGGCCGTCGAAGCCCTGCCAGCCGGTGAAGTACATGATCACGTACCAGATCGAGTCCGGATCGGCCGGTCGCGTCCGGTTCAGGTCGAAGAACTCGATCCAGCCCCGGAACCAGGCCAGTGCCACCGGCAGGTTGACCAGCACCCACGTGACCACCCCGGACGAGATGACCAGCACCGCCGTCCGGATGCCGTCCGAGTCGCGGCGAGAGGAGCCTTGCCGGAACGAGAGTCGGCTCCGTCGGAGCCCGACCAGCAGGACCGGCAGCAGGAGCAGCAGCGGGTAGAGCTTCAACGCGCCGCCGATGCCGAGCAACAGCCCGGCGAGCACGGGTCGTCGACCGCGCAGTGCCACCATCGACCCGACCGCCGCGGCCACGGCGAGCGTGTCGAAGTTCGTGAACGCGTGGACGAGCACGAGCGGGGACAGCGCGACCAGCGCGGCGTCCCACGGCCGCTCCGGACGCAGCCGCAGCACACCCCAGACGACGACCAGCCAGGCCAGAGCCAGGCCCAGTGCCGAGATGTCGAAGTAGACGACGACGTCGAGCGCGGTGGGCAGAGGCAGCACACCGGCCAGCCCTTGCCAGCCGTCGGTGAACCGCGCGTTCGCCCACTGGTAGAACCCGGTGAGCACCGGATACTCCATGTAGCGCTCGACGCGCGACCCGTCGGCGCGGGTGTCGAACCACGCGTCCCGGTACGGCACCGCTCCGTCGGCGAGGCCCTCGACGCCGTAGAGCGGAACCGTGTCCGAGTAGCACATCGCGACGTACTGGCGGTCGTTCTTCCAGTCCAGCGCCAGTGCCCCGTCGTCGGCGCGATACTGCTGCAGGCACGGGGCCTTGCCCAGCCAGGCCAGCGACAGCACGACGACGGCCATCAGCAGCACGACCCGCAGCGGGGTCCAGTAGGGGCTGCGCCCGACCAACGCGTGCCGGCCGAGCGGGCCGCCGACCACCCGGCTCGCCGACGTGGCCAGTGGCTCCTCCCAGGTCGGGATCAGCCGAGTACGGGTGGGGCGGCCGGGCCCGGCCGGGCGTGCGCGCGGTGAACGGGACGACGTTCCGGTGTCACCGGGCCCTGCCACTATTGGTTCGGATCCTCTTCGCTGCCCTGACCCCTGCCCTCGTCCGGGTTGTTCTGGTCGTTGCCACCGCCACCGCCACCGAAGCCGAACGGATTGACACCGTCCTGGCCGTTGCCGCCGCCGCTGTTGTCGCCGTTGTTCTGGCCCTGGTCGCCGCCGTCACCGCCGTCGTTCTGCCCGGTGTCGCCGCTGTTGTTCCCGGTCGTGGGCGTCGGCGTGCTCGTGCTGGACGGCTGTGGGGCCGTCGTCTCGTCCTGCGTCGGTGCCTGACCGATGGGCTGGAAACCCGAGAACCGCTCGGGGTCGGTGCCGGACAGGATGTCGTTCATGAACGCCTGCCAGATCGACCCCGGCAGCATCCGGCCGAAGATCGGGCGTCCGGACGAGTTCTTGATCGGGGTGTTGTCGTCGGAGCCCACCCAGACCGCGGTCGAGACCGACGGCGTGAAGCCGACCGTCCACGCGTCGTTGTTCTGGCCCTGGATGCTGCTCTGCACGGTCCCGGTCTTCGCCGCGACCTGACGGCCACCGGACAGCCCGATGTTCGACGAGCTCGCGACGTCGGTCATCGACTCGGTCACGTTGCGGGCGACCTCCTCCGGCATCACCTGCTTGCCGGAGTCCCCCGTACCGCGGTCGAAGATCACCCGGCCGTCGCTGGCCGTCACCTTCGACACCATGTACGGCGGGCGGTACATCCCCTCGGCGGCGAACGTCGCGTACGCCGACGCCATGTCCTCCGGGTGCACCTCCCGGTCACCCAGCGAGATGCCGCCGGTGGGGTTCGGCAGCAGGTCGGCCGGGATCCCGGCCTGGTGCGCGGCGTCCGCCACCTTCTGCGGTCCGACGTCGAGGCCCATCCGGAAGAAGACCGTGTTGATCGACTTCGTCATGGCCTGCTTCACCGAGCACTGCGCGCAGCTCTCGCCCTCGGAGTTCGTCACGGTCGCGCCGGCGAGGGTCTGCGGGGACGAGCCGTCGTAGGTCTTGCCGAGACCGATCGGATCCGGCGCCTGCAGCGCCGCGGCCAGCACGAACGGCTTGAACGACGAGCCCGGCTGCTTGAGCACGCTCGCGTAGTCCAGCCCGACGCCGTCCTTGCCGCCGTAGTAGGCGAGCACCGCGCCGGTCTTCGGGTCCACCGACACCAGCGACGACCGCAGGTTGTCCGGCTGCCCCTCCATGACCTTCTGCACGGCCTGGCCGGCCTGCTCCTGCGCCTTGGGGTCGATCGTCGTCGTGACGGTCAGGCCCTGGGTGTCGATCTCCTGCTCGCTGATCCCCATCCGTTCCAGCTCGGCGCGGGCGGCGTTGTAGATGTGGCCCTTGTCGTCGCCGGGGATCCCGCCCTCGACCTTCGACGGCGGGATCGCGGTCGGGTACACCTGCCGCGAGCGGTCGGCCGGGTTCATCCAGCCCTGGGCGACCATGCCGTCGAGCACGAAGTTCCACCGCTGCTGCGACTTCTCCAGGTTCTTCGCCGGGTCCCACCGCGACGGCGACTGGATCAGCCCGGCGATCACGGCCGACTCCGACGGGGTCAGGTCCTGGACGTTCTTGCCGAAGTACGCCTGGCTGGCCGCCTGGATGCCGTACGCACCGCGACCGAGGTAGATCGCGTTGAGGTAGTTCTCCAGGATCTGTTCCTTCGTGTACTCCTTGGAGATCTTCGCCGCGAGGATGACCTCCCGGTACTTGCGGAACAGGGAGAACTGGTCCTGGCCGGTGGTCACCTTGATGTACTGCTGGGTGATCGTCGAGCCGCCGCCCGACCCGCCGGTGAGCTGGTTCCACACGGCGCGGCCGATGCCCCCGACGTCGAAGCCCGGGTTGGAGTAGAACGACCGGTCCTCGGCGGCCAGCACGGCCTGCTGCACGTGCAGCGGAACCTGGTCGAGCGGGACGCTGACGCGGTTGACGTTGTCCGGCCGCACGACGGCGAGCGGGTCGTTGTTCGCGTAGTTGAACGTGGACACCTGCGTCACGCGGATGTCGTCGGCGTTCGGGACCGGGAACACGAGCCACCCGATCGCGATCGCGAGGATCGGGCCGAGCACGAACACGGCGAGCGCCGTCAGGATCCACCGGCGCCTGCTCCAGTCGGGCAACCAGCGGCGGATGCCTTTCGGCGGCGGAGGGCCGGCTGCGGCCCCCCGCCCTCCGGGTCCTCTCGGCGGACGGCCACCACCGCCGCCAGCACCGGTCCGGGCGGGCGGGGCGGCGACGGCCGTGCGAGGGCCGTTGTCGGCCGGAGCGCGGACCGACTCCACCTGGCCGACGCCCGAGTCCTCGTGGGTCAGCAGCGGCGGCGGGCCGGGACGATCGGGCCGGAACGGCGGGCGCCCGTTCGGCGCCGGAGCGCGGCGCGGCGGCGGCGCCGGGGGCCGACCGCCGTTCGGGGGCGGTCCGGCCGGCGGGCGCGGTCCGGGCGGAGGGCCCGGACGGGGTGCGCGCGGCGGGTGTGCCGGACGACCGGGCGGCGGCCCCGGGGGAGGGCCGGGCGGCATGCGTCGGGGGTCGCGCTGGTCACTCACCTGGCGGCTCCGATGGTCTGCTCGCTTGTCCGCCGGCCGCGGGACGGGGAGCGGTCGGTGCGGCCGATGTCTGCTGTGCTCTCACTCGACGGCGGTCCTGCGCCGGGCAGTCCGCCCGGTGCCGAGCACGAAGGACCGGACCAGATGATTCCATCCGCACGTCCGGCACACCTCGACCACGTGCACCGTGAACTCACGATGAAGGGCGGCGAGTTGCTCGAGCTCGTCGGGGGTGCGGGCAGAACCGGACATCTGGCGCAAGCCTTCGCCGAACACCCAGGACACGTTCGTCAGCCGTTCCTTGCGGCAGACCGGGCACGACCGGTCGACCGATTCCCCGTGGAACCGCGCGGCACGCTGCAGGTAGTCGCCCGCGTCGCAGACGCCGGAGACAGGGGTGCGACCGGCGTGCACGTCGGCCAGCAGCGCACGGCGCTGCAGGGCGTAGTCCACCACCTGTCGCGGGCTGAGCACCGGACCAGCGTACGCGCGGGGGGAACCCGCGACGGTCCGCCCGCCGACCACCGGCGGAGCGCACTGTGATCGCGATCTCTCACCCGGCGCTCGATGTATCGACTCGATATAGTGACGCACGGTCCCGGACACGACCGGGGCCGACGGACCCGGCGGCGGGTGCACACCGGCGATCCCGGGCACCGCCGGCGGGCACCGGCTCGGACGAGGAGGCGCGGAACCAGAGGTGCTCGAGTTCGCGATCCTCGGACTTCTCCAGGACGACCCCCTGCACGGATACGAGCTGCGCAAGCAGCTCGGCCTCCGGCTGGGGGGACACCGTGCCGTGTCCTACGGGTCGCTGTACCCGGCTCTGCGCCGCCTCACCCGTGCCGGCCTGATCGCCGAGACCACCGGCGGCACGACCGGTTCCGGACGACCGGACGCCGGCGCGACCGCCACGTCCGGCTGGCCGCGGCGCGGACGTCGAGAACGCAAGGTCTACCGGATCACCGCCGAGGGCAAGGAACGCTTCGCCGACATCCTCGCCGACGCCGGGCCCCAGGCGTGGGACGACGGAAGCTTCGGCGTGCACCTGGCGTTCTTCTCGCGGACGCCGGCAGAGACACGGATGCGGATCCTCGAGGGCCGCAGGCGCACCGTCGAGGAGCGGCGGGAAGGCCTGCGCGCCACGCTGGCACGCACCGGCGAACAGATCGACCGCTACACCCGCGAGCTGCACCGCCTGGGCCTCGACTCGACCGAGCGCGAGGTCCGCTGGTTGAACGAGCTGATCGCGACCGAGCGGGCGGAGCAGTCCGGGGACGACGCAGCTCCCACCCAGATCCCCTCCGGCGATGCCGCCGGGAACGACACCGGAGGTCCCCTCCGGGCACCGGAACACGACGAAGAACTAGGAGGAACCTGACATGAGCCAGGTTCGTGTCGCGGTCGTCGGCGTGGGCAACTGCGCGGCGTCGCTGGTCCAGGGCGTCCACTACTACGCGGACGCGGACCCGGCCACACAGGTCCCCGGCCTGATGCACGTGGACTTCGGCGGTTACCACGTCGGGGACATCACGTTCGTGGCCGCGTTCGACGTGGACGCCAAGAAGGTCGGGCAGGACCTCTCGGACGCCATCTCGGCCAGCGAGAACAACACCATCAAGATCGCCGACGTCCCGCCGCTCGGCGTGACCGTCCAACGCGGGCACACTCTCGACGGTCTCGGCCGGTTCTACCGGGAGACGATCACCGAGTCCGACGACGAGCCGGTCGACGTCGTCGCGGCGCTGCGTGAGTCGGGCGCCGACGTGCTGGTGTCCTACCTGCCGGTGGGCAGCGAGGACGCCGACCGCTTCTACGCGCAGTGCGCGATCGACGCCGGCGTCGGGTTCGTGAACGCGCTCCCGGTGTTCATCGCCTCCGACCCGGAGTGGGCGGAGAAGTTCCGCGCGGCCGGCGTCCCGATCGTCGGTGACGACATCAAGTCGCAGGTCGGTGCCACGATCACGCACCGGGTGCTGGCCCGGCTGTTCGAGGACCGCGGCGTGCAGCTGGACCGCACGATGCAGCTCAACGTGGGCGGGAACATGGACTTCCTGAACATGAAGGAGCTCGAGCGCCTGGAGTCGAAGAAGACGTCCAAGACCCAGTCCGTGACGTCCCAGGTGGACCGCGATCTCGGCAAGAGCAACGTGCACATCGGACCGTCCGACTACGTCGCCTGGCTGGACGATCGCAAGTGGGCCTACGTCCGGCTGGAGGGCCGCGCGTTCGGCGACGTCCCGCTGAGCCTGGAGTACAAGCTCGAGGTCTGGGACTCCCCGAACTCGGCGGGAATCATCATCGACGCGGTGCGCGCCGCAAAGATCGCCAAGGACCGCGGAATCGGCGGGCCGATTCTGTCCGCGTCCAGCTACTTCATGAAGTCCCCGCCGGAGCAGTACCGGGACTCCGTGGCCTACGACAAGGTCGAGGCCTTCATCCAGGGCGAGTCCGACTCCTGACCGGCCGGGACCCGGCCGTCGGCGGCCGGGTCCGGGCCCGTTCCGGAAAGGTGCGAATTCCGGAAATATTCGGGATTCGATCTCGGTGAGCGCTGTCACGAATTAAGTATGCAAGATTGAGATCTGGGTCATTCGCTTGTCTGATATCTGTTCGTAATGTGCGGAGTCGCCCCGTAGGACCGCGGCTCGACCGGAGCCGCGGACGCCGGGCCGCCAGCCCGGTGCCGGTCATGCGACCGCATGACGCGCCGGGGTGGTGCGACACCCCCCGAGGTACGACTCCGTGTCACACCGTCTCCCCACCACCGCGATCCGGGCCGCCATCCTGGCGTCCACGCTCGCGACGGCCGCGAGCCTCGCCGTCCTCCCCGCATCCGCCACACCCGCTCCCCCCGCGCCGGCCGTCGCCCTGACAGCGCACGCCGTGCCCACCGCCCCCGCGGCGGCACCGGGAGCCGCCGCCCGTTCCTCCGCCCTGCAGAACGCGCTGGGCAAGGTCGGCTCCCCGTACCGCTGGGGTGCCTCCGGCCCGTCCGCGTTCGACTGCTCCGGGCTCGTGAGCTGGGCGTTCCGGCAGGAGGGCGTCTCGGTGCCGCGGACGAGCCGGGCCATGGCCTCGGCCGGTGCGCCCGTGTCGCGTTCCGAGATGCGCCCGGGTGACCTGGTGCTGTTCTACCGGCCGGTCAGCCACGTCGGGATCTACGTCGGCAACGGCCAGGTGGTGCACGCGAGCACCAGCGGCAGCCCGGTGAAGGTGTCCGACATGGGCTCGATGCCGTTCAACTCCGCCCGGCGGATCTGAGGGCCGCGACGGCCGTAGTGTCGTCGGTGTGATCACCGAACGTCGGCCGCTCGCCCTCGTCACCGGCGCCTCGCAGGGCATCGGCGCCGCCACCGCGAGGCTGCTCGCGCCCCGCTACGACCTGTTGCTGGGCGGGCGGGACGCGGAACGGCTCCGCGCCGTGACCGAGGAGGTCGCGACCGGGCCCGGCGAGGTGCGCGCGTGGCCGGTCGATCTCACCGACGCCGACGCGCTCGCGCGGGCCGTCGAGGGGATCGACCGGCTCGACGTGCTCGTGCACTCCGCGGGCGTCGGGATGCTCGGCACCGTGGCCGAGACCCCGGCGTCGACCTGGCGGGAGCAGTTCGACGTGAACGTCGTCGCCGTCGCGGAGCTGACCCGGCTGCTGCTGCCCGCGCTGCGGGCGGCCCGCGAGAGCGACGTCGTGCTGCTCAACTCCGGCTCGGGGCTCGCCGCCCGTGCGGGCTGGGGCTCCTATGCGGCCAGCAAGTTCGCCCTGCGCGCGTTCGGCGACGCCCTGCGCGCCGAGGAGTCCGGCCACGGCGTGCGGGTGACGTCGGTGCACCCGGGCCGCGTGGACACGGCGATGCAGCGGGGCGTCGTCAAGCACGAGGGCGGCGAGTACGACGGGTCGAAGTTCCTGCGCCCGGAGTCGGTGGCCGCCGCCGTGCTGGCGGCGGTCACCGCGAGCCGGGACGCGCACATGACCGAGGTCGTGCTGCGGCCCGGCGGCTGAACGAGCGTCGTACGACGAGTGAGGGCCCCCGCGCGGCCGAGGCCGCCGGGGGCACCGCGCTCACTCAGGCGACGTACGGCTGCCCGGGCTGGTACGGCGTGCCGCTGGCCTGCTTCGGGTTCACGCCGTGCTGGTTCGGGGACGGGTCACCGGCGGTCGCCCAGAACACGATCAGGATGATCGCGCCGACCAGCGGGATCAGGGCGAGCAGCTGCCACCAGCCCGACTTGCCGGTGTCGTGCAGCCGGCGGGCCCCGACGGCCAGCGACGGGATGAGCACGGCCAGCTGGTAGATCGCAGTCAGGATCCCGCCGCTGACGGCGATCGAACCAGTGCCCATCGTGGTGGTGGAGAAGCCGAGCAGGTTGTCGAGGATCCCCAGGATGATCAGGGCGATCGCGTTGAACAGGACGAACATCCAGAACTCGGTGCGGCGGGCGCGGCCGGAGAAGTCCGCGTACTGGCGCAGCACCTTCAGGTACCACTGCATTTTCGGTGCCTCACAGATCTCGTCTCGGAGAGCGTCCGCGCACGCGGACGCGGACGGACTCGCGGTTGCACCGGTCGGCGTTACCTGCGGCGCAGATCTCTTCGCCGTCCAGGCGTTACCGCCGCCGGGCCCAGGCGGCATAGCATCGGCCCATGCTGGATCCGGGGCAGGTCGATCTCGGCGCCCTGGCCCACGCGCTGGACGACCGGACGCCCGGCACCCAGTGGTTCATCGACCCGGTCGGCGGCGGGATCGTCGCGTGCGCGGACGAGGACGAACCCCCGGATGGCTGGGTCGCGATCGACTCGACGGCCAGCCGGGACAGCTACCGGGACATGTCCGACTTCACCGCGGCCGTCCAGCACCGCCGCGCCGCCGAGTTGCTCGACCGCGCGATCGACGGCCGGGGCGCGTTCCGCCGGTTCAAGAACGCACTGTTCGAGTTCCCCGAGGTCCGTGACCAGTGGTTCCGGTTCCGCGACGCTCGCTCCCGGCGTCGCGCGCTGGACTGGCTGGTGGACACCGAGCTGATCACGAAGGAGGCCGCGGAACGGGAACGGGCCCGCTATCCCGACCCGGCCCCGACCAACGAGGACGTCCCGGCGTCGGTGGCCGAGGACCTCGGCGTGCTCTACGGCGACCAGCTCCGTCAGGTGCTGCTGTTCGGCTCCTGGGCCAGCGGTGAGGGGTCGGTGGAGTCGGACCTGGACCTGCTCGTCGTGCTCGACGACCGCGGCTCGGTCGTGTCCCCGTGGGACGAGCTCCGCCGCATGGACGACCTGCTGTGGCGGCACACCGAACGCTCCGGCATCACGATCACGGCGTTGCCGGTCGGACAGTCGCAGATGTCCCGGCCGTCGGACCCGGCGGTCATCCGCGCCCGCGCCGAGGCGGTGCGGCTGCGGTGAGCCGGGTGACGCACCGTCCGGGGATGGCCCGGGCCCGTTCCGAGCTGGCGGCCGCCGAGCTCCTGGCCGAGCAGGGCCACGCGGACGCAGCGGTGTCCCGCGCGTTCCACGCGGCGTTCTTCGCCGCGGAGACGGCGCTGCTGGTGCTCGGCGAGACCCGGGCGCAGCACTCGGACGTCGTGTCCGCGTTCGTCCGGCGGGTGGTCCGTGAGCGCAGCCTCGACCCGCGGGCCGGACGGATGCTCCGGTCGCTGTTCAACCGGTTCTGGCTGGCCGATCGCACCTATGTCGAGACCCCGCCGAGCGAGGCGGTCGCGGCACTGGCGGACGCGGCGTTCGTCGTCGACGCGGTGCTGGGCTGGCTGGCCGAGCCCGCGCTGAGCAGCCCGCCCGTGGCCGGCAACGGCGCGACCCGGTTGCCGGCCAAGCCCCGCCGCCGTCGCAACGGGCACTGAGGGCCGGCTAGAAGAAGCCGCCGAAGTCGCCGCCGCCGCCCCAGTCGTTGCCCCCGAAGTCGCCGCCCCAGTCGCCGCTCGGGTCGCCGCCGGCGTCCATGCCGGGGTCGCCCGCGCCGTCGGCCGCCATCCCGTCGGAGAACCCGTCGGCGTACCCGACGCCGGACATGCCGCTGAACAGCGACGTGAACAGCAGCGCCGACCCGACGCCCCACGCACCGGCCACGAGCGCGGGCTTCCACCACGGCTCGGAGTACCAGCCGCGCGGGACCGGACGGCCGGCGACGGTGCCGCCGGGGTAGTAGTGGTTGTTCCGGTCCGACGGCACCGGCGAGGCTCCGTAGGAACGGCCCTCGACCTCGACCTCGCGATCCTCGCTGACCTCACCGGCGCGGGCCTGACCGGGCAGCGCCGGGAGCTCCGGCCCCGGGTCCAGTCCCATCGCGGTGCGGGCCGCGCGGACGTAGTAGAGGCCCTCGTACGCGGTCTCGGTCACCTGGCGGGTCTGCGCGACCGTGCGGGCCTGCTCCATCTGCGAGCCGGCCGCGGTGTAGCGCTCGGCCGCGTCGGCCAGCGCCTGCTTCGACGGCTCGTCGGTCCCGTCCAGTGCGAGCACCTGCCCGCCGAGGCGCTCCACCCAGCGGCGTGCTTCGGCTTTCGCGTCCTCGAGTTCGTTCGCCTTCTCCGCGGAGTACCGGCGCGCCAGCCACACCACACCGGCGATCACCGCCACGAGAACGATCAGGGTCAGCAGAGTCCCGGCCATGTGTATCCCTCCTGCCCGGCCAACGGACCGGAGGGACCGTACGTTCCCGTACCTACCGGACGACGTTCACCAGACGTCCGGGAACCACGATCACCTTGCGCGGCTCGGCACCCTCCAGCGCGGCGGCGATCTTCTCGTCGGCGAGCGCAGCCGCGGTGACCTCGTCCTGCCCGGCGTCCGCCGGCACGGTCACCCGCGACCGGACCTTCCCGTTCAGCTGGATCGGGTACTCGACGGTGTCCGCGGCCAGGTAGCGCTCGTCGGCCACCGGGAACGGCTCGTAGGCCAGCGTCGAGTCGTGGCCCAGCTTCCGCCACAGCTCCTCGCACAGGTGCGGGGTCAGCGGCGACAGCATCAGCACCAGCGGCTCGGCCACCGACCGCGGCACGGCGGCGCCGCGCTTGGTCAGGTGGTTGTTCAGCTCGATCAGCTTCGCCGCGGCCGTGTTGTAGTGCAGCGCCGTGTAGTCGGCCCGGACGCCGGCGATCGCCTTGTGCAGCGCGCGCAGCGTGTCCGTGTCCGGCTCGTCGTCGACGACGATGGGCTCGCCGGTCTGCTCGTCGACCAGGTTGCGCCACACCCGCTGCAGGAACCGCTGCGGACCGACGACGTCACGCGTGGACCACGGTCGCGACGCCTCCATCGGACCGGTGTACATCTCGTACAGCCGGAACGTGTCCGCGCCGTACCGGTCGCACATCTCGTCCGGGGTCACGACGTTCTTCAGCGACTTGCCCATCTTCCCGTACTCCCGGGTGACGGGCGTGCCGTTCCACGTGAAACCGCCGTCGGCGTTCTCCACGACCTCCTCGGCCGGCACGTACAGCCCGCGGGCGTCGGTGTAGGCCCAGGCCTGGATGTAGCCCTGGTTGAACAGCTTCCGGAACGGCTCCTCGCTGGTCACGTGGCCCAGGTCGAACAGGACCTTGTGCCAGAAGCGGGAGTACAGCAGGTGCAGCACGGCGTGCTCGACGCCGCCGACGTACAGGTCGACCCCGCCCGGATCCACGGTGCCGGGCCGCGCCTTCGCCTGGTCGGGGCCCAGCCAGTACTGCTCGGCCTCCTTGGAGACGAAGCGGTCGGCGTTCTCCGGGTCCAGGTAGCGCAGGTAGTACCAGCAGGAGCCGGCCCACTGCGGCATCGTGTTCGTCTCGCGCCGGTAGGTCTTCGGCCCGTCGCCCAGGTCGAGCTCGACGGTCACCCAGTCGGTCGCCCGTCCCAGCGGCGGCTCCGGCTCGGTGTGCGCGTCGGCCGGGTCGTACGCGCGCGGGGCGTAGTCGTCGACGTCGGGCAGCACGACCGGCAGCTGGTCCTCGGGCAGGGCGATCGGGCCGTGGTCGTCCCAGACGATCGGGAACGGCTCGCCCCAGTAGCGCTGCCGGGAGAACAGCCAGTCGCGCAGCTTGTAGACGACGACGCCCTCGCCGGCGCCCTTCGCGGCCAGCCAGTCGATGATCGCCCGCTTGGCCTCGACGACACCCAGCCCGTTCAGGCTGATCTCGTCGTTCGCGGAGTTGATCGCCGGGCCGTCGCCGAGGTAGGCGTCGCCGTCGAAGCCCTCGGACGGCTGCACGGTGCGCACGATCGGCAGGCCGAACACGGTCGCGAAGTCCCAGTCCCGCTGGTCCTGGCCGGGCACGGCCATGATCGCGCCGGTGCCGTAGCCCATCAGCACGTAGTCGGCGACGAACACCGGGATGTCCTGGCCGTTCACCGGGTTCGTCGCGTACGCGCCGACGAACACGCCGGTCTTCTCGCGGTTCTCCTGCCGGTCCAGGTCGGTCTTGCGCGCGGCCTCTGCGCGGTACGCGGAGACGGCCTCGGCCGGGGTGGCGGCGCCGCCGGTCCACCGCTCGTCGGTGCCCTCCGGCCATGAGCCGGGGACGATCACGTCGACCAGCGGGTGCTCCGGGGCCAGCACCATGTAGGTCGCGCCGAACAGCGTGTCCGGGCGGGTCGTGAAGACGTCGATCGGATCCCCGGAGCCGGAGACCGGGAACCGCACCTGCGCGCCCTCCGAGCGGCCGATCCAGTTCCGCTGCATCGCCTTGACCGAGTCCGGCCAGTCGACCCGGTCCAGGTCGTCGGCCAGCCGGTCGGCGTAGGCGGTGATCCGCATCATCCACTGCTTCAGGTTCCGGCGGAACACCGGATAGTTGCCGCGCTCGGAGCGGCCGTCCGCGGTGACCTCCTCGTTCGCCAGCACCGTGCCCAGGCCCGGGCACCAGTTCACCGGCGCCTCGGAGATGTAAGCCAGCCGGTAGGAGTCGATCAGCGTCCGGCGCTCGGGCTCGTCCAGCCCGGCGTAGGGACGTCCGTCCGGGGTGGCCCGGGCACCGGAGGAGAACTCGGCCTTCAGCTCCTCGATCGGGCGGGCGCGGCCGGCGTCGGTGTCGTACCAGGCCTCGAAGATCTCCCGGAAGATCCACTGCGTCCAGCGGTAGAACGGGATGTCGGTCGTCGCGATGGACCGTCGCGGGTCGTGCGCCAGCCCCAGCTGACGCAGCTGGGCCCGGTAGCGCTCGATGTTGGCCTCGGTCGTCGCGCGGGGGTGGGTGCCGGTCTGCACGGCGTACTGCTCGGCCGGCAGGCCGAACGCGTCGAAGCCCATCGGGTGCAGCACGTTGTGCCCGGTCATCCGCAGGTAGCGGCCCAGCACGTCGGTCCCGATGAAGCCCAGCGGGTGCCCGACGTGCAGGCCCGATCCGGACGGGTACGGGAACATGTCCATCAGGTAGAACTTCGGCTTCTCCGAGCCGGGCTCGCCGGGGTTCGGCGCGTGGAACGTCTTCTCCCGCTCCCAGGCGTCCTGCCACTCGCCCTCGATCCGGGCGGCCATCGCGGCGTCGTAGCGGTAGGGCGGCCGGTCGGCCGGGGCGACGGCCCGGTCGGTGGCGCTGGTGTCGGTGGTCATGTCCGCTTCACCTCGGAAGAAGTCTCGTGACGGCCCGCACGTTCACCGGGCCGGAACACAGGCGACCCCTCCGCCGCCTGGGCAGGAGGGGTCGTCGCCGCGCCGGGAGCCGGGCTCAACTCGGCGCGGCGCCGGGAAGTCGGGACGTCCGGCGCGCCGTGCACATGTGTCCAGCTTAGCCCGCGTGTCCGGGTCCCCTCGATCGGGTTGGGGGCGCTTGCCGGACCGGCAAGGAAGCATGCACGCCGCCGACGGGCCGGGGCAGAGTCGCGTCCGCACCCCAGGCAGCACCGGAGAGGACTACGACCATGACCGACACCACCCACGATCCCGCCGCGTTCTGGGAGGAGCGCTACCGCGACGGCGGCGGACCCGGCGCGGACCGGCCGAACGTCCGGCTCGCCGAGATCGTCGGCGACTGGCGGCCCGGCACGGTCCTGGACCTGGCCTGCGGTCCCGGAGGGGACACCCTCTGGCTCGCCGGCCGCGGCTGGCATGTCACCGCCGTCGACCTCTCCGCGACGGCGACCCAGCGGCTGGGCGAGCGGGCCCGCGAGCGCGGACTCGGCGACCGGGTCCGGGCCGAGCGCCACGACCTGACCGAGACGTTCCCGTCCGGGGAGTTCGACCTGGTCTCCGCGTTCTACTTCCACACGCCGTTCGAGTTCGACCGGACGCCGGTGCTGCGCGCGGCGGCGGAGGCGCTGCGTCCGGGCGGGCACCTGCTGCTGGTCGACCACGGCGACGTCGCGCCCTGGATGTCGGTCGACGAGGGGCACCGCTTCGCCACGCCGCAGGAGGTCGCCGACGCGCTGGCCCTCGACCCGGCGCAGTGGACGGTGGTCCGGGCGGACCGGCCGCAGCGGGAGGCCACCGGCCCGGACGGGACGACCGCGACGGTGACCGACGGCGTCCTGATGATCCGCCGGGCCGGCGCGTGAGCACCCGGGCCCGCACCCGGGACCGCAAGCCGCCGCGCACCGCGAACGACGAGAAGGCAGTCCTGCTCGGCTTCCTGGACCACCTCCGGGACGCGGTCGAAGGCAAGGCAGGCGGCGTTCCGGAACCGGACGTCCGCGCCGCGGGCGTGCCGTCCGGCACCAGCCTGCTCGGGCTCGTCACGCACCTGACCGCGGTCGAGCGGTTCTACTTCCTGGGGGAGGACGTGGCGGACTGGGCGGCGACGTTCCGCCCGCCCGCTGACCTGACCGCCGACACCGCGATCGCGGCGTACCGCGACGCCGTCGCCGAGGCGAACCGGGTGATCGCCGACTGCGGGGACCTCGCCGCACCCGCACCGCGCTGGCCGCGCCGGGGCGGGGCACCCGCGATGCGGTGGGTGCTGGCGCACATGGTCGAGGAGACCGGCCGGCACGCCGGTCACATGGACATCCTGCGCGAACGGATCGACGGCTCCACCGGCCGCTGATCGGCCGTCGGGTTCGGGATCGGGGCACACACGGCGTCGAACCGGACTGGTGGGCGCATCGAGCGGCACGCTTCGGCGGCCCGGACCACCACAACGTCCCCGCCGACCTGGCAGGCGCATCCAGCGGCACGTTCCAGCGGCCCGGACCACCACAACGTCCCCGCCGACCTGGCAGGCGCATTCAGCGGCACCCTCCAGCGGCCCGAGCCACCAGAACGTGCCCGTCGATCTGCCGGACGCTTCCAGTGGCACGCTTCGGCGGCGGGTCCGCTGCCACGAGCCACGTCGATCCGGCAGGCGCATCGAGTGGCGTCACCGGCCGGGCTCGGGTGGCCGCACCGGCCGCGCGGCACCGTGCCTACCCTGGTGACGTGCCCGTGACCCTGCGCCTGGTGCTCGCTGCCGTCCTCGTGCTGACCGGACTCGCGCTGGTGACGGTCGCCGCCCTCGGAGCGCGGGCGCGGCTGCCGCGGAACCGGTTCGCCGGCGTCCGGACCCGGGCGAGCCTGCACAGCGGGCCGGCCTTCGTCGCCGCGAACAAGGTCGCGGCGCCGCTTCTGGGCGCGGCCGGGGCGGTCGCGCTCGTCGGCGGTGCGGCGCTGGCCGCCGCGCCCCGGCCGTCGCCGGCATGGGTGCTGATCGTCGTCTCGGTCGTCGGGACGGCGCTGCTCGCCGGGCTCGGGGGTGTGCTGGGCGACCGGGCCGCCGCCGCGCTCGTCGCCGAGACGCCCCCCGCCGTGACGTGCGGCGGGGCGTGCGCGGGGTGCGACCTGGTGGCGGGCTGCCGGACCCGCACCGACGCTGCTGCTACCAGCCCCGCGAGCCCGGACCGCCCTTGAACGGGCCGACGACCTCGTCGGTGACCCAGCCGCCGTAGAACCCGCCCGGCTGCGGGCGGACGAGCTCGCCGTCCAGCGTGATCTCGTCGAACGGCGCCACGTAGACCGCGACCCGGTCGGTCAGCTCCGGGTAGCGCCGGTCCGGCTCCGGGTACCACCAGCCGACCGCGCGTAGGGGCTCCGCGCCCGGCACCGTCACGTCGACGTAGTTCGCGACGCCCTTCCACTCGCAGAACGTCTGCCGCTCCACCGGGATCAGCATCCCGTCGGCGAACGCCGTCCGCGGCAGGTAGTAGGTCGGCGGGTGGCTGGTCTCGAGCACGCGGACCAGGTCGTCGGACTCGGCGACGACGGCGCCGCTGTGGCGGAGCACGGCACGCCGGTCCATCCGCTCGGCACGCGGCGGGCGTGGGTAGTCCCAGACCGACTCCTGGCCCGGACCGGGCCGATCGGGGTTCGGACGTCGATCGAACATACGCGTGACCTGCCTGTTCCCCGTGGTCGTCGACATCGACGCTACGCCCGCGGATCACCTGGCCGGTGCCGCAGGCGCCCGAGCACGAGTACTCCGTACACGACGACCGCGACCAGGAGCGCGATGACCGTCCCGATGTCGAGGGCACCGGCCGCGCCGAGTACGAGGACGACGAGGAGCGCCACGGCTCCGAGGCCGAGGGCGGCGGACAGAGCAATGCTTCGTTGCTGGGTGAGGTTCACGGATGCTCCCCGGTCGGGTTCGAGGTCGATGCGGTTCCGGTCGTCCGTGCGGCGCGGGCCTGGTCCAGGAAGTCCGCCACCGCTCGCCATCGGTCGGCCGGCGGGTCCGGGACGCCCGAGACCGCGGCGGGATCGTTGCGGTAGGCGTCGCCGATGCGGTGGCTGATCTCGGGATCGCCACCGGAGAACCGGGTGCTGAGCCGGTCGAGGCGGTCGACCACCCGCTGCACGGCCGGATCGTCGGGCCGGGCGCCCGCGGCCAGCAACGTGTCCGCCTGCCGGTAGAGCTGCGGCCACTCGATCTCGAGCAGGTAGTGCACGGCCGGCCCGGCCGCTCGGGTCGCCGCGCCGACGGCCTCGACCTGATCGGGGTCGAGGTACTCGCCCAGGACCGTGGTGTCCGGGCTGTGCAGGGCGCGCACCGCGGCGAGGAGGACCTCGGGTGTGACCGAGGCGTGCTCGACCAGGCTCTGTTCGACCCGGGCCAGTCGATCGCGCAGAGTGCTCAGCTCGGCGAGGCGACGGTCGATCTCGACGAGCTGGTCGGTGACGATCCGCTGTGGTTCGGCGCCGCCGTCGAGGCAGGTGCCGATGCTGTCGAGGGGCAGACCGAGGCTGCGCAGGCCCAGTACCTGGTAGAGGCGGAGCAGGTCGGCGGAGTCGTACTCACGGTGTCCGCCGTCGGTCCGTACCGAGGGGGACAGCAGCCCGATCGAGTCCCAGTACCGCAACGTCCGCCCGCTGAGCCCGCTCGACGCGGCGAGCTGTCCGACCCTCCACCGGCGGCCCTGTTCGGTCATGACACCGAGCATTGCCCATGACACGACGTCAGGTTCAAGCCTTGTTCGATCAGTTGTGCGCGGGATTGAGCGGGAACGTGGCCAGCAGGGCCAGCGGGACGCCCTGCCGTCGCAGTACACGCTCCCAGAGCTGCTCGTGCGAGCCGGCCAGCACGTCGTCCGGCAGGGCGGGGACCACGAACCAGTCCCCGCGGGAGATCTCGCCGGCCAGCTGACCCGCGTCCCAGCCGGAGTACCCGGCGAACACCCGCAGCCCGCGCAGCCGCGGGGCGAGCGGGGCGGGGTCGGTGTCCAGGTCGACGAGCTGGACCGGATCCCGGACGGGCATCACCCCGTTCAGCCCGGTGTTCGACTGCCCGGTGCGCAGGGCGGCGAGACAGAGCGCGGTGCCGCTCTCCACCGGGCCACCGACGAACAGCGAGCGCGGCTCCGAGGCGAGCCGGGCCCACGCCGGCAGCACGTCGCGCACCTCGGCCGGACCGGGCCGGTTGAGCACGACGCCGAGGCTGCCCTGCGGCCGGTGCTCGATGACGTAGACGACCGTCCGTGCGAAGTTCGGATCGGTCAGGCTGGGGGCGGCGACGAGGAGGCTGCCCGGCGACGCCGGAGGAGGGACGCCGATTCCGGCCCGGTGATCGCGCACGTTCACATCGTTGCACTCGCCCGGGCGAAGTACGCTCACCACCCGTGCGCATTTCGCCGGCCGGGACGGCCGACGCCACCGGGTTCGCCCGACAGGCCAGTCCACTGCTCCATCTGCTGCGTGACAGCAGGTTCGGGCGGCTTCTGGCTGTGCGCCTGTCGGCCCAATGGGCCGACGGACTGTTCCAGGCGGCGCTCGGCGGAGCCGTGCTGTTCAACCCCGAACGTGAGGCCGACCCACTGCTCGTGGCGTCCGGTCTGGCCGTGATGCTGCTGCCCTACTCGCTGCTCGGGCCGTTCGCCGGCGCGCTGCTCGACCGCTGGGACCGGCGCCGCGTGCTGGCCTGGGCGAGCCTGCTGCGGGCCCTGCTCGTCGTCTGTGTCGCCGGTGCGCTCGTCGCCGGGCTGGACGGTCCCGGCCTGTTCATGGCCGCGCTGGCCGTCACCGGGGTGAACCGGTTCGTGCTCACCGGGCTGTCCGCTGCGCTGCCGCACGTCGTCTCCGACCGGGACCGGCTGGTCACCGCGAACACCCTCTCGGTGACCGCGGGCGCGGCGGTCGCGGCGCTGGGTGCGGCGAGCGCGGTCGCGCTGCGGGCGGTGTTCGGGTCCGGTGACGCGGGATCGGCGCTGACCACCCTCACGGCGACCGCCGGCTCGCTCGTCGCGGCCGGGATCGCGCTGTCGTTCGTGCGGCGCGGGCTGGGGCCGGACACGGTCCCCGGACCGCGCATCGGCGTGCTGCACGACGTCGCCGGCGGGCTCGTGACCGGTGCCCGCGCGACGGTGCGCACACCGGCCGTCGCGGCGCCGTTCCTCGGGCTGGTCGCCCACCGGCTGGCGTTCGGCATCAACACGCTGCTGATGCTCATGCTGTTCCGCTCGGTGTTCAGCGCGGAGCACGTTCCCGGAGCGGGCGGACTGCTCGGCGTCGCCCAGGTCGTCGTGCTCACCGCGGCGGGGCTCGGCGTGGCCGCGCTGCTGACCCCGTGGCTGGTCCGGCACCTCGGCGTCGGGACGACGGTCCGGCTCGCGCTCGGCGGTGCGGCAGCAGCACAGCTGGCCGTCGCGCTCGCCCTGGTCCTGCCGGTCGTCCTGGTGACCGCGTTCACGCTCGGGGTGTGCGGCCAGGTCGTGAAGCTGTGCGCGGACGCCGGCGTGCAGGCCGGCGCCGAGGACGTCGTGCGGGGGCGGATCTTCGCCCTGTACGACGCCGTGTTCAACGTCTGTTACGTCCTCGCCGTTGCCGTTGCCGCCGTGGCGGCCCCGGCCGACGGGTACTCACCGGCCCTGCTCGCCGTCGCCGGCGGGATCTACCTGGCCGGTCTCGCAGCCCACGTCGCCTACGGCCGGAGTCGCACACGTACGTCTCAGACGAACGTGTAGATCGCCGCACCGTCGGCCCTCAGGCGTTCTCGGCCGCCCACGCCCGGAGCTCGGCCTCGGCCCGCTCCCGCCCCAGCGGCCCGTCCTCCATCCGCAGCGCGAGCAGGTGCTTGTACGCCCTGCCGACCACAGGGCCCGGGCCGATCCCGAGCAGCTCCATGATCTGGTTGCCGTCGAGATCGGGCCGGATCGCGTCCAGCTCCTCCTTGCGGCGCAGCTCCGCGATCCGGTCCTCCAGGCCGTCGTAGCTGCGCTGCAGCGCCGCCGCACGACGGCGGTTGCGCGTCGTGCAGTCCGACCGCACGAGCTTGTGCAGGCGGTCCAGCAGGCGTCCCGCGTCGGTGACGTAGCGGCGCACGGCCGAATCCGTCCACTCGCCCTTGCCGTAGCCGTGGAAGCGCAGGTGCAGGTAGACGAGCTGGCTGACGTCCTCGATCACCGACTTCGGGTACTTCAGCGCGCGCAACCGCTTGCGCGTCATCTTGGCGCCGACCACCTCGTGGTGGTGGAAGCTGACGCGGCCGTCCGGCTCCTTGCGCCGGGTCGCCGGCTTGCCGATGTCGTGCAGCAGCGCGGCGAGCCGCAGCACCAGGTCGGGCCCGTCGGTCTCGCGCTCGATCGCCTGCTCCATCACGACCAGCGAGTGCGTGTAGACGTCCTTGTGCTGCATGTGCTCGTCGACCTCGAGGCGCATCGCCGGCACCTCGGGCACGACGTGCTCGGCGACGCCGGTGGAGACCATCAGCTCGAGCGCCCGGCGCGGGTGGTCGCCGATCATCAGCTTGGAGAACTCCGCCTGCACCCGCTCGGCGGTGATGCGCTCCAGCTCGCCGGCCATCGCGGTCATCGCCGTGACCACCCGGTCCGACGGCGTGAGCCCGAGCTGGGACACGAACCGCGCGGCACGCAGCATCCGCAGCGGGTCGTCGGAGAACGACCGCTCCGGGGCGTCCGGGGTGTCCAGCTCGCCCTGGGCCAGCGCGGCGAGGCCGCCGTGCGGGTCCACGAAGCGGTACCGGTGCTCGTTCCGCCGGCGCTCCTCTCGCTGCTCCGGGACAGCCAGCTCCACGGCCATCGCGTTCACCGTGAAGTCGCGCCGGACGAGGTCGCCCAGCACGTCGTCGCCGAAGCGGACCTCCGGGTTGCGCGAGGCCCCGTCGTAGGTGTCGGCGCGGAAGGTGGTGATCTCCAGCAGGTGGTCGCCGCGCCGCGCCCCGACGGTGCCGAACGCGATGCCCGTGTCCCAGATCGCGTCGGCCCATCCGGTGACGATCTCCAGGATCGCCTCCGGGCGCGCGTCGGTGGTGAAGTCCAGGTCGCCGGACTCGCGGTGCAGCAGCGCGTCCCGCACGCTGCCGCCGACCAGGTACAGCAGGTGCCCGCGCTCGGAGAACCGGGCAGCCAACTCGTCGGCGACGGTGGGTACGGCGAGCATCTCGACCAAGGCGTTCTCCTGAGCACGGTGCAGCTCGGCGCTCGTCGGGTCGTCCTCGCCCGGACCCGCGGGGCGGGGACCGGCAGGGGACGGCGAGGCGGACGCCTCGGTCGTGGCGCGTGCGGAGATCGTGAGCGGCGATGACACGACGGGCCAGTGTAGGCACCGTCGTCCGCGGGGGCCGAACGTGTTCCCGGCTCGGCCTCACACGGCGTGATGGGACCCACCCCGGTCGTGTCGGGCACCGCGTCGTTCGCCGCTCCGGGTGGTCCGCTCTCGTTACCATCGCCACATGTCCACCTCCCGCGGCCGCTCCGGGGGGCGCCGCGCGGGACGGTCCGCGGACCGGCGTCGCCGCCTGCGCACGGTCGACGAGACGTCCGCCGGTGGCCTCGTGGTGGACCGCAACCGTGGTGTGGCCGCGCTGATCGGCCGTCTGGACCGGCGGGGGCGGCTGCTCTGGTCGCTCCCGAAAGGGCACATCGAGGCCGGTGAGACGGCCGAGCAGGCGGCGGTGCGAGAGGTCGAGGAGGAGACCGGCATCATCGGTCGGGTGCTGGCACCACTGGGCACCATCGACTTCTGGTTCGTCGCCGAGGACCGACGTGTGCACAAGACCGTGCACCACTACCTCATGCGCGCGCTCGGCGGCGAGCTCAGCGACGCCGACATCGAGGTCGCCGAGGTCGCGTGGGTGCCGCTGGACGAGTTGGAGGGGCGGCTCGCCTACGCCGACGAGCGACGGCTGATCCGGCACGCGACCAATCTGCTGGAGGAGACGGCGTGAGGCGTGTCGCGGCCCTGGTCGCGATCCTGCTCCTCGCTGTGCTCGCGATCGAGGGGGTCGCCGTCGCCGGGACACCCGGTACGGCGGAAGCGGCTGCGGCGCCCGCCGTCCCGGCCCGCGACCAGCCGGCACCCGCCCCGGTGCGCCTCGACCTGTCCACGATGACGCCGCGAGTCGTCACCGGAGCCGGTCCGCCCGAGCTCGTGCTCACCGGATCGATCACGAACACCGGTACGGCCCCGGTCGACAACCTCGGCGTGCGGGCGCAGCGTGGTGCGCCGCTGGCCAGTGAGGCGGAGATGCGGTCCGCCCTGGAGGGCGACGCCGCGGTGGACGCCGTCACCCCGGGGTTCGCCGATCTCGGCACGCTCGCGCCGGGCCAGACGCTGCCGTTCCGCTACTCGGTCCCCCTCACCGGCGACCCGGGGCAGACGCTGGGCCTCGAAGGGCCGGGCACCTACCCCCTGCTGGTCAACGTCAACGGGTCGGCCGGCGGCGAGCGCTCCCGCCTGACTTCGGTACGGATGTTGTTACCGGTGTCGGGCCTGCCCGGCACACCCCCGGCCGACCCCCCGGTCGCCTCGCCGTTCAGCCTGCTCTACCCGATCACCGACGCCCCCCGGCGGATCCCGCCGGTGCCGGGTGAGGAGCCGGTGCTCACCGACGACGAGCTGGCGACGTCGTTCGCACCGGGCGGACGGCTGCGTGGCCTGGTGGACGCGCTGGCCCAGCAGGCGCCGACCGGCAGCCCGGTCCGCACCAGCGTGTGCCTCGCGATCGACCCCGAGCTCGTCGCGACGGCGGCCGCGATGCGCGGCGGTTACCAGGTCGCGGCGCCCGGCGGCCCGCTGACGCCGGGCCGGGGTGCGGAGGCCGCCGACCAGTGGCTCACCGCGCTGTCCGCGACCGCCCGCGGCAGCTGCGTGCTGGCCCTGCCGTCGTCGGACGCGGATCTGGTGTCGCTGGTCCGCGGGGGGCAGGCCGATCTCGCCCGGGCCGCCGTCGACCAGGGACGGGAGAGCCTGGCCCGCGACCTCGGGGTCCCCGTCCTGAGCGGCACCGTCTGGCCGTCGGGCGGCGTGCTCGACGAGCCGACGCTCGACGCCCTGCCGGGGGCGTCCTCGCTGCTGCTCTCGGCCGAGGGGCTCAGCGGGACCGACACCGCCCGCACCTCGGGCGTCGTCCCGGTGAACGGCCCGCGGGGCCCGGTCCGGGCCGTGGTGACCGACCCGCTGCTGACCCAGGCGGCGGGTGGCCCGCCCGACCTGGGCGCCACGCCGCCGTCGACGCCCGAGATGCTGAGCGGCGCCGCCGGTCCGATGTCCACCCAGGACCTCGTCGGGACGATCGCCTACCGGGTGGCCGACGCCCCGGGGGAGGGTCCGGTCGTCGTCGCACCGCCCCACCGGTGGACGGCCGACGGCGCGTCCGCGGCCGGCATGTTGTCGGCGGTGGCGGCGCTGATCGGGGACGGGCGTCTCGCCCCGACCGGCCTGCCGGCCATCACGACCACCGGGCCGGTGAGCGACGGCCCGTCCGGCGGACGGCTCTACTACCCGGTGCAGGCCGGCGGCGCGGAGGTGCCCGCATCGGCGGTGGCCGTCGTGGCGGACCAGATGCGCGCGATCGCGGAGCTGCAGAGCGCCGCGGAGGCCCGGACCGGCGTCGGTGCGCGGCCGGAGGAGGTGTTCGGCTCGTTGCGGATGGGACTGCTGCGTGCGGTCTCCGGGGCATGGCGCGGGAACCCGGCCGAGGCCGACCGCAACGCGGCCCTGGTCGCCGACCGCATCGCCCGCCTGCGGGCGACCGTGCGCGTGCTGGAACCGCCGAGCCCCTACTCGCTCGGGACGAGCGACGCCCCGCTGCTGATCACGGTCGCGAACGGGCTGCCGGTCACGATGAACGTGCGGGTCGTGCTGTCGACCACGTCCGGCCTGCGGATCGCACCGATCCCGGAGCAGACCGTGCCGCCGCTCGGGCGGATCCAGGTCCGGGTCAGCGCCAAGGTGACGCGGGCCGGGCAGTTCAGCGTGGACGCCGGCCTGCGCACGCCGGAGGGGGCGATGCTCGGGCCGGACACGCGGCTGCGGGTGCGGTCGACGGTGTACGGGACGGTGACGGTCTGGCTGACCGCCGTGGCCGGTGCCGTCCTGGTCGTGCTCGTGGTGCGCCGCATCCTGCGCCGGCTCCGGCCCGGCGGCGACCCGCCCGTGTCCGCCGGACCACCCGACCGGACCGCGCCGGTCCCGGCGCCGTCCCGCCCCGGGACCCGACGGCCGCGGGGCGGGCCGACCCGTGGTCGCCGACCGTCCCCACCCGGGTGGCCGACGCGCCCCGTCCCGCACGACCCGGCCCGGCACAGCCCGGTCCGCCGCCACCCGGTCGGACCCGTCCGGTACCGCCCCGTCCGGCGGAGGCGCCGGCCGCCCCGCGTCCGGACGGGCGAACCGCGCCGTCCCCGAGCGGCGAGACCGGTCCGACGCGCGGGCGGCCGTGATGCCGCTCACCGATCCGCTCGCCGTTGTCCACGAACCGGTCGGCGCGTCCACATGTGACACCGGCGACCGCTCGGCAACGGCCATTGCAAACCGGGCGTGGCCGAGAACACCGCCCGGAATGGGTACCGGGTCGGTCTCACCGGGTCGTCCGGACGGGTGGTGGTGAAGTAGTCTTGGGCGGTTGGCAGGGCTCCGAACGTCGTGGGAGGTCGAGGCCGTTGAGCGGGCAGACGGAACAGCGCGCTGCCCGCGCCGGCACCGACCGGACCGACGAGCTCTCGAATGATGAGACGGAGGCCCCTGCCGTGGCACGCCCGGACGTACCGACGGAAGCGCCGACCAGCGCGTCCGGGTCCGGCCCCGCCGATGGGGAACGGACCCGCTTCACCCCCAGCCCCGCGCCGCGTGTCCCGGCCCAGGCCCGGCCGACCGACCGGATGCCGCTCGCGCGGGACGTCGTCGGAACGGCCGCCGGCTCGGCGCTGACCGACCGGTACGTGCTGCGCCAGCGCGTGGGGTCCGACCAGGGCGCCGGCGCCGAGTTCTGGCGGGCCGAGGACACCGTCCTGCGCCGCCCTGTCGCGATCACGGTGCTGCGCCGGCTGCCCGCCGACGACCGGTCGGACGACCCGGAGGGTGCCGCCCGCGCCGGTGAGATGGTGGTCCGTGCGCTGCGCTCGGGCTGCTTCGAGCACTCCGGCAGTGCCCGGCTCCTGGACGTCCTGGCTCCGGGCAGCGCCGGACTGCCGGAGGACGTCCTGGGCGCCGCCGTCGCCGAGTGGGTGCCGGGCCGCAGCCTGACCGAGGTCGTGTCCGGCGGTCCGATGCGCGCGCTGCGCGCCGCCCGCATGGTCGAGCCGCTGGCCGCAGCCGCGACCGAGGCCCACCAGCAGGGCCTGGTCCTCGGTTGCGACCACCCGCAGCGGATCCGGATCACCCCGGACGGCCGCGCACAGCTGGCATTCCTGCTGCCGCGCCCGTCGGTGTCCCCGAGCGACGACGTCCGCGGTCTCGGCGCGATCCTCTACACGATGCTGACCCGCCGGTGGCCGCTGTCGGTCGCGGACGCGGCACGGGCCGAGCTGGTCGCCGCGGAACGGACGCCCTCGGGTGGACTGCGGACGCCGTCGTCGCTGCGTCCGGGCGTCCCGCTGGAGCTGGACACGCTCTGCGTCGGCGCCCTCGGGCACGGCGACGGGTCCAGCCGCGTGCACACCGCCGCGGCCGTGGACCGGATGCTGTCCGAGATCCTCGCCGAGGAGGACGAGGCCGCCCTGTTCCCGCCGCTGCGCGACGGTGCGCCGTCCGAGCCGGACGACGTCTGGCAGGACGAGGACCGCATCCCGGACGGGCGCCGGGACCCGGCGCGCCGGCGGAACCTGATGATCGGCCTGGCCGTGCTCGGTGTCGGCGTGCTGATCGTCCTGGGCTACCTCGGCGTGCAACTCGGCTCGCTGTTCGGCGAGAGCGGCGGCTCACCGCCCGTGGTCGTCGGTCCGCAGGCGCCGGCCGCGGCGGCACCGGTCGAGCCGGGCGGTCGCGCTCCGGTGACCAACGTGTCGTTCTCGGTGTTCGACCCGACCGGCGACGGCGACAACGGAAACACCGTCAACCGGGTGACCGACGGCGACCCGGCGAGCGTCTGGAAGACCCAGGAGTACCGGCAGCAGCTGCCCGCGCTGAAGCCCGGCGTCGGGCTCATGGCCTCGTTCGTGTCCACCGAACAGCTCGCCGACCTGACCATCGACTCGCCGAGCCCCGGGACCGTCGTCGAGGTGCGCAGTGCGCCGACGGCAGACGCGGCGCTCGCGGACACGGTCCCGATCACGACGGTCACGTTGCAGCAGGGCCGGACGACGGTCCCGCTGGCCAGCAGCCAGCCGACCCAGCACCTGCTGCTGTGGATCACCAAGCTCGGCGGTGGCGGGTCGACGTACGCCTCCGAGATCGGCGAGGTCACGATGGACCGCGCGTCGTCCTGACGGTCCGTTCACGGTCGTGACCGGCGCGAGCCGATCCGGTCCGGGAGCCGGGCGGGCCTGCCTACCGTGCTCCGGTGACCGCGTGGACCGGCCCGGATCGGGAGCTCCTCTCGTCCGCCGGACCGGGTGCGTTCGACGAGCTGTTCCGCCGGTACCGCGACCGGTTGTGGTCGGTCGCCGTCCGGACACTGGGGAACCCGGCGGACGCCGAGGACGCGGTGCAGGAGACGTTCGCGGCGGCCCTGCGCTCCGGCGGCTTCCGCGGCGAGGCCGAGGTCGGGACGTGGTTGCACCGGATCCTGATGAACAAGTGCATCGACCGCATGCGCGCTCGTCCGGGACCCGATCCGGACCCACGGTCGGGGGCGGTCACCGATCCGTCCGGCGGTGTGGCCACCCGGCTGGTGGTCGGTGAGGCACTGGCGATGCTGCCGCCCGAGCAACGGGCGGCCGTCGTCCTGGTCGATGTCCAGGGCTGGCCGGTGGCCGAGGCCGCCCGGGTCCTCGAGGTGCCGGAGGGCACGGTCAAGAGCCGCTGCGCCCGCGGACGGCTGCGCCTGGTCGAGCTGCTCGGCGACCTCCGGGAGGAACCGTGAGCACCCCCGCCCCGCTGGACCCACGCACCGCGGCGGCCGTCGACCGCGTGCGGGCGGAGCTCGCCGCGCTGCCGGAGGCCCCGATGCCGCCGGACGTCGCCGACCGGATCGCGCGGACTCTCGGCGGTACCGGAGCATCCGCTGACGCATCACCTGCCCGCATCCCACGCCGGAGCCGGGTCGCCACCCGCGCCGCCGTCGTGGCCTGCGCGGCAGCGAGCCTGATCGCCGCGATCGTCGCGCTGCCGGGCGCCGGGTCGACGGACCCGACGCCGGCCGGATCCGAGGACGAGCTGCGCTCGGCCGGCGCCGTGACGTTCGGGCAGGAGGGGGCCGGCGCGCTGGCCGATCCGGTCCGGCGGCGGGACTGTCTGGCCGCCACCGGTGTGCCGGAACCGGGCGCGGCCCTGCTGGGCGGCCGCCCGTACGCCGTCGACGGGACGCCGGGCACGCTGCTCGTGCTCGGTACCGCCGTGACCGGCCGGTACCGGCTCGTGGTCGTCGACGCCGGATGCGGTCCGACGGGGGGCCGGGTTCTGGCCGAGGCGGTCGTCGGACACTGATCGGGGCGCCCGGAGCGCGCCACCCGAGGGCACGGAATGCCGCTGCCTAGGATCACGTTGACACGAGCGACGGCCGGAGCGTCGTGACGACCGGCGAACAGCGCGGCCATACGGGCGCGCCGGAGCCGCCAGGAGGGAATCTCAGCGGTGACCACCGACACGGTGCACAATCTGATCATCATCGGCTCGGGACCGGCCGGATACACGGCTGCGGTCTACGCCGCGCGGGCGCAGCTCTCCCCGCTCGTGTTCGAGGGCAGCCAGTTCGGCGGCGCCCTGATGACCACGACCGAGGTCGAGAACTACCCCGGCTTCACGGACGGGATCATGGGCCCGGACCTGATGGAGCAGATGCGCGGCCAGGCCAAGCGGTTCGGAGCCGACCTGCGCTCCCAGGACGTCGACTCGGTGAAGCTCGACGGCCCGGTCAAGGAGGTCGTCGTCGGCAAGGAGACGTTCCGGGCACGGGCCGTCATCCTGGCGATGGGTGCCGCTCCGCGGTATCTGCACGTACCGGGCGAGCAGGAGCTGCTCGGCCGGGGTGTGAGCTCCTGCGCCACCTGCGACGGCTTCTTCTTCCGGGACCACAACATCGCCGTGATCGGCGGCGGCGACTCGGCGATGGAGGAGGCGACGTTCCTCACCCGTTTCGCCGAGACCGTCACGATCGTCCACCGGCGTGACGAGTTCCGGGCGTCGAAGATCATGCTCGAGCGCGCGCGGAACGACCCGAAGATGCGCTGGCGCACGAACGCCGAGGTCACCGAGGTGACCGGCGAGGGTGCCGTGAAGTCGCTGCAGCTGCGGGACACCAGAACCGGCGAGACCGACTCGCTCGACGTGACCGGCATGTTCGTCGCGATCGGGCACGACCCGCGCAGCGAGCTGATCCGCGGTCAGGTCGCGATGGACGACGCGGGGTATGTGCTGACCCAGGCCCCGAGCACGTACACCGACGTCGACGGCGTGTTCGCCTGCGGTGACCTCGTCGACCACACCTACCGTCAGGCCGTCACGGCCGCCGGCTCCGGATGCTCGGCCGCGATCGACGCCGAGCGCTGGCTCGCGGCCGGCACGGTCGAGCCGGAGATGGCCGGAGGCGGCTACGGCGCCGCCCCGTCTGAGAAGGTGGCCGAAGCGGCGCACTGATCGGTCCCGGCCACACCACAGACCTCACAGCCCGTTCCGCAGGAGAAGGAGAACCCGATGGCGAACACGATCAACGTGACCACCAGCTCATTCAGCGACGACGTCCTGAACAGCGACAAGGCGGTCCTGGTGGACTTCTGGGCCACCTGGTGCGGCCCCTGCAAGATGGTCGCGCCGGTGCTCGACGAGATCGCGGGCGAGAACGCCGAGAAGCTGACCGTCGCCAAGCTGGACATCGACGCCAACCCCGAGGTGGCGCGTGACTACCAGGTGATGTCGGTGCCGACGATGATCCTCTTCTCCGGCGGGCAGCCGGTGAAGCAGATCGTCGGGGCGAAGCCGAAGGCCGCCCTGCTCGACGATCTGGCCGACCACATCTGAGCCGAAGATAACGCTGCGTGTTCCGGCCGGTCACGGCCGGGACACGCGCGTGTTCGCCCCGCTGTGCCTCGATCGGGGCACCGCAGGGCACAATGGTTCCCGTCGGCGGTCGCGCGATCGGTCCTCCGGCAGCGACCGACAGCGCCCTGCGGGGCGTCATCGACATCGAGCGAGGGGTGCATGCAGCTGCTCCGGCGCGGGGACTCCGGTCCCGCCGTGGAAGACGTGCGAGCGAAGCTGCGGCGGCTCGGCATCCTTGCCGACTCGCCTCAGGACGCGCGGGCAGCGGGCTACTTCGACGCCGACATCGACCACGCGGTCCGTGTCTTCCAGCAGGGCCGCGGCCTGATCACCGACGGGATCGTCGGGCCGGACACGGCGCGGGCGCTGCGCGAGGCCGGCTGGTCGCTCGGCGACCGGCTGCTCTCCTTCACCGTCTCCACCCCGACCTCCGGTGACGACGTCGCCACGCTCCAGGAGCGGCTGCTGGAGCTCGGGTACAACGTCGGGCGCCCGAACGGCGTGTTCGACCAGCAGACCGAACAGGCGCTGTGCCGGTTCCAGCGGGACTACGGCCTGACCCCGGACGGTGTGTGCGGGCCGCAGACGCTGCGCGCGCTGCGCCAGCTCGGCCGCAAGGTGACCGGTGGCCGGCCGGGGCTGCTGCGCGAGGAGGAGCTCCTCCGCCGCGCCGGCCCGCGGATGCGCGGCAAGCGGATCGTGATCGACCCGGGCCACGGCGGCCCGGACCGCGGTGTCGAGGTCGCCGGCGTCAACGAGGCCGATCTGATGTGGGACCTGGCCCGGCGGCTCGTCGGCCGGATGTCCGCGACCGGGATGGAGGCCGTGCTCTCCCGCCGGGAGAACACCTGCCCCCCGGACGCCGAGCGCGCCCAGTTCGCCAACGACATCGGGGCCGACCTCGTGGTGTCGCTCCACACGGACGCGAACCACAGCATGCACGCGCAGGGCATGGCCACCTACCACTTCGGCAGCGGATCCGGCGCCACGTCCACAGTGGGCGAAGCGCTCGCCGGGCTGATCCAGCGCGAGCTGCTCACCCGCACCGCGATGCTCGACTGCCGCCCGCAGCCGTGCACCTGGGAGCTGGTCCGCCGCACCCGCATGCCGGCGGTCCGGCTGGAGGTCGGCTACCTGACCCACCTCGGGGACCGGCGCAAGCTGCTCGACCCCGAGTTCCGCGACGTCGTCGCCGAGGGTGTGCTGGTGGCCGTGAAGCGGCTCTACCTCCTCGGCCAGGACGACCAGCCGACCGGCACGTTCACGTTCTCCGACGTGCTCGCCCGCGAGTTCGGCAGGGACCAGATCAGCGCCATCTAGGTGGTGTTCGGAGATCTCGGGCCCCTCGGCCACGGAACCCCGGAATAGCTGGTCAGCGGCCTTTACAGGGCGCCCTGAGATCGCCGCTCAGCGCGCGGCCGACCTTGACCGGGGTCCGCTGCTGAACCGGGGCGGCCGCCTGCAGCGGGATCGTGACGGTGTTGAACAGCTGTTCGAGCGCCGCCTCGACGTCTTCCTTCCACTCCAGACCGGACCGCAGCTCCATCCGGAGCCTCGGCCACCGGTGGTGCGGGCGGACGGTCTTGAACCCGACGCCGCGGAGGAACTCGGCCGGGACGACGCAGTCGGCCTCGGTGCCCGGGCTGGCGTCACCGAACACCTCGACGGCCCGCACACCGCGACGAGTGAGATCTTTCACGACGGTCTGGGCGAGCATCCGGCCGACGCCCTCGCCGGAGAACTCGGGCATCACCTGCATGGTGGTCAGCAGCACCGCGTCCGCGCTGACCGGTCCGGTCGGCATCTCCGACGCCCGCGGCACCGACGCGGGCGGGGCGTAGACGACGTACCCGGCCGGCGCGCCCCCCACGTAGACGACCCGGCCGCAGGAGCCCCACTCCAGCAGGACCTCGGAGAGCCACGCCTCCTTCTCCAGGTCGGCCGTGCCGTACCCCTCGGCCTGCTCAGCGGACCGGGAGGACAGCTCCCAGTACACGCAGTTGCGGCAACGTTTGGGCAGATCGCCCAGATTGTCCAGATTGAGCGCGGCGACATGCCAGGACACGTGGGTAGCACCTCCCGGGCCGTCGAATCGCGCTGGAGTCCGTCCGGAGCCCTCAGCAGTGGGACGTCGGATCGTCCGGCACCATGGTCGGCCCCCGGCGACCGTCCGCAGCGTAGTTCGATACAGAGCCTCGCGACACCCCGCTTGCTGCCACCGGTGTGTGGACCACGACGAAGGGCAGGGAGATCACCTGACCCGGTTACACTCGGCGGGTCCGACCCACCAGATCTTCGCAGGAGCGCGTCATGACGTCGCCCGATCGCCCGCAGCAGTCCACCGACCTCCCGGTGACCGCAGCGGCAGCGGCGGCGCAGCGTCCGACCGAGCGATTCGCGACCCGTACCGCCGGCATGACCGCGTCCGAGATCCGCGCCCTGTTCGCCGTCGCCAGCCGGCCCGAGGTCGTCTCGCTGGCCGGCGGGATGCCGAACCTCGCGGCCCTGCCGTTGCAGTCGCTGTCCGGCGAGGTCGCGGACCTGGTCGCGCAGGACGGCTTGACCGCGCTGCAGTACGGCTCCGCGCAGGGCGTCCCGGTTCTGCGCGAGCAGATCTGCGACGTGATGCGCGACGAGGGGGTCGAGGGGGACCCGAACGACGTCGTCGTGACGGTCGGGTCGCAGATGGCCCTCGACCTGCTCACCCGGATCTTCGTCGATCCCGGCGACGTCGTGCTCGCCGAGGGTCCGTCCTATGTGGGCGCGCTCGGGAGTTTCGCCGCGTACCAGGGCCGGGTCGTGCACGTCGCGATGGACGAGCACGGGCTGGTCCCGGAACGGCTGACCGAGGCGCTGCGCACGCTCGCCGCGCAGGGCATCACGCCGAAGTTCCTGTACACGATCCCGAACTTCCACAACCCGGCCGGCGTCACGCTGGCCGTCGAGCGCCGGCCGCGGATCCTGGAGATCTGCCACGAGTTCGGCGTGATGGTCGTCGAGGACAACCCCTACGGACTGCTCGGGTTCAGTGGCGAGGTGTACCCGGCGCTGCGGTCGATCGACCCCGAGGTGATCTACCTCGGGTCGTTCTCCAAGACGTTCGCGTCCGGCCTGCGTGTGGGGTGGGCGCTGGTCCCGCCGCTGGTCCGGGACCGGCTCGTGCTCGCCGCGGAGTCGGCGACGCTCTGCCCGCCGAGCTTCACGCAGGCGCTCGTGTCCCGGTACCTGGCCCGCCACGACTGGCGCAGCCAGGTGAAGACGTTCACCGAGAACTACCGCGAGCGCCGCGACGCGATGCTGGCCGCGCTCGAGACGTACCTGCCCGACGGCTGCAGCTGGAACGTGCCGGACGGCGGGTTCTTCGTATGGCTGACCGTGCCGGAGGGCGTGGACACCAAGGCGATGCTGCCGCGGGCGGTCACCGCACGGGTCGCGTACGCGTCCGGGACCGGCTTCTACGCCGACGGGTTCGGCAGCCGGCAACTGCGGCTCTCGTTCTGCTACCCGACGCCCGAGCGCATCACCGAGGGCGTGCGACGGCTGGCGGCCGTCCTGGAGGCCGAGCTGGACGTCGTCCGTACGTTCGGGACGTCGGCGCGGACCGAGCTCGGCCGCGGGCCGCAGAGCCCGTCCCCGGACACCAACTGATCCCTCGCGGATGCCCGCCGACACGTCTCGGCGGGCATCCGCGAGAATGGCGCCGTGACCGATCGAACCGTCGCCGTCCTGGCCGGAGGCCTGTCCCACGAGCGTGAGGTGTCGCTGCGGTCCGGGCGACGCCTCGCCGGCGCGCTGCGTGCCGTCGGTGTCGAGGTGCGTGAGTGGGACGTCGACGGCTCGTTGCTGGACCGTCTCCAGAAGGAGCGGCCCGACGCCGTGGCCGTCGCTCTGCACGGGGGAGAGGGCGAGAACGGCGCCGTGCAGGCGGTGCTCGAGCTGCACGGTGTGCCGTTCGTCGGGACCCCCTCCCGTGCCTGCCGCCGCGCCTGGGACAAGCCGAGCGCGAAGGCCGAGCTGGCGCGTGCCGGCCTGTCGACCCCGGAGTGGGTGGCGCTGCCGCACTCGACGTTCCGCGAGCTCGGCGCGCAGGGCGTTCTGGACGCGATCGTGCGCGAGCTCGGACTCCCGCTGGTGCTGAAGCCGGACCAGGGTGGCTCCGCACTCGGCGTGCAGGTCGTGCACCACGCCGCCGACCTTCCGGCCGCGATGGTCAGCTGCCTCGCGTACGCCGACACCGTGCTGGCCGAGCGGTTCGTCCAGGGGACCGAGGTGTCGGTCGCGGTGGTGCACGACGGCGACGAGCCGCGCGCACTCCCTCCGGTCGAGGTCGAGGTGCCGTCCGGCTTCTACGACTACACGTCGCGCTACACGCCGGGCGCCGCGTCCTTCCACTGCCCGGCGCGCCTGCCGGAGCCGGCCCGGGACGCGCTGCAGTCGGTCGCCCTGCAGGCGCACGAACTGCTCGGGCTGCGCGACGTGTCACGTCTGGACGCGATCGTGCAGGACGACGGCGTCGTGCAGATCCTCGAGGTGAACGTCTCGCCCGGTCTCACCGACACCTCCCTGTTGCCGACGTCGATCGTCGCCGCGGGGGAGGACCTGGGCACGGTGTACCGATCGCTCGTGGAGCGAGCGCGCCAGCGCGCCTGAGCCACTCCGGTCGTGTTTCACGTGAAACCGGCGCGACGAACGTGTGCCCGTTTCACGTGAAACATCGCCATCCGGCCGACGTCCGGCACTGTCCTCAACCGCATCCGGTCGGCGACGACACCGCGGCACGGCGACGAGGTCCACGAGGCGCCCCCGCTGGGCGGCTGGATCTCGGCAACCTGACACCAGGCCGGGTCTCAGCCCTTCGCCTCGCATCGCGGTGATCAGGTTCTCGGCAGTGATCCGCGCCAGTTCTGTCGCGTTCCGCCGCCGGAGTGGTGATCACCCGTCGCAGGGATCGCCGAGCTTGCCTTCCTCCCGGCGGTCCACCCACGGGTGCGTCGACCGCGCGTTCCGTCTCGCGCCCGCGGTCCAGCCGAGTCGTTCAACCAATCGACGCGGCGCTGAGCCGGCGTCAAGATCCCGTCGCGCAGATCGCCCGGTGCGACGTTCGGTGATCCGCCGCAGCGCGCACCGAGCGGCGCGGTTCCCGGTCGACGCGCTGGTGGACGAGCGGGCGCGCTCGGTACTGGGCGGTCAGGCGCTCCGAGATCGAGTCGCGGAGCAGGGGCCAGGACCACCAGCTGCTCGCTCACCCCCGGGTAAGCCGCAGGCCGTTCTCGGCTCGGCGCCACACGCGACCAGGTGCCACGGCGGTCGGCAGCATCCACACCCTGTGCGCGCCAGGTCGGTTCGCTCGTCCGAGCAGGTCCGGCCGGAGTCACGAAAGCTCGACGCGACGACCGGTCCGCGGCGAGTGGGGGAGCATCACCGTGCGGTTCGCCGCCCTCGGGGAGGCGGTCAACATGACCATCCGAGCCCGCAATCCGTTGATCGACCGTCACGGACGTCTCGACGCGCTCGGAGGCGGCTCTGAGGCGGGGGACCGACGGCGCCCCGGTTCCGCCGCCGCTGTCCCTCGCTGGCTCCGGCATGGCCGACGCCAGTCCGAAGCGACACTGGGAGGACCCGACCCGGAGCCGGCGCCGACCCGATCGTCAGCGCATCAGGAACAGCACCTCGCGCCGGAGCCACGCCGTGGACATCACAGCGACCCGACCCGTGGTTTCACGTGAAACCACGACGAGGACGAACCGTCAGGGACGCTCGTGTCCCGGCAGCCCCATCATCGCCGTGATCCGCTCGAGGTCCTCCACCGAGCCGAACTCGACGACGATCCGGCCCTTACGCTTCCCGAGCTCCACCTTGACCCGGGTGTCGAACTGGTCCGACAGCCGGTCGGCCATGTCGGTCAGCTCCGCGGGCGCCTCGGTCCGGTTCCGGCTCGCACGCTCCTTCGGCGGGCCGTCCTGCCGGGCGAGGACGACGGCCTCCTCGGTGGCGCGGACCGACAGGCCCTCCGCCACGATCCGGCCGGCCAGGTCCTCCTGGCGGCCCGGGTCCTCCAGGCCGAGCAGCGCCCGGGCATGTCCGGCGCTCAGGACGCCGGCCGCGACGCGACGCTGGACGGCCACCGGGAGGCGGAGGAGGCGGATCATGTTCGTGACTACCGGACGACTGCGGCCGATCCGGTCGGCCAGCTCGGTGTGGGTCACGCCGAACTCGACGAGCAGCTGCTCGTAGGCGGCGGCCTCCTCGAGCGGATTCAGCTGGACCCGGTGGATGTTTTCCAGCAGGGCGTCGCGCAGCATCGCGTCGTCGCCGGTGTGCCGGACGATCGCCGGCAGCACGTCGAGGCCGGCGCGTTGAGCCGCGCGCCAGCGACGCTCGCCCATGATCAGTTCGTAGTCGAACCCGTTGGCGCGCACGACGATCGGCTGCAGGAGGCCGAACTCGCGGATCGAGTGCTCCAGCTCGGCGAGCTGCTCCTCGTCGAACTGCGTCCGCGGCTGCTGCGGGTTCGGAACGATGCGCGCCACCGGGATCTCCCGGTACTCCGCGCCACCGTCCACAACGTCCGGCGGAGCGTCCACACTGGACGAACCGGGTGTGGGCAGGGGAGCCGTGGCCGGCAGACCCGGACTCGTCGCGACGCTTCCTCCGGGGCCCGGCTCCGGGGGACCGGTCGGGATCAGCGCGGCGAGACCACGCCCGAGGCCGCCCTTGCGCTCCGCCATCGACTCAGCTTCCGTTCGAGGACTGCTGTGCCGGCTCCTGGGCGGCGCCGTACTCCGCGATCTCGCGGGCGGCGTCGACGTAGCTCATCGCACCGCGGGACCCAGGGTCGTAGGCCAGCACGGTCTGGCTGTAACCGGGTGCCTCGGACACCTTCACGCTGCGGGGGATCACGGTGCGCAGCACCGTGGGCCCGAAGTGCTGGCGGACCTCGGACGTGACCTGGTCGGCGAGCTTCGTCCGGCCGTCGTACATCGTCAGCATGATCGTGGACACGTGCAGCGCCGTGTTCAGGTGCGAGCGCACGAGGTCGATGTTGCTGAGCAGCTGTCCCAGGCCCTCCAACGCGTAGTACTCGCACTGGATCGGGATCAGCACCTCGGCGGCCGCCACCAGGGCATTCACCGTCAGCAGTCCGAGCGAGGGCGGGCAGTCGATCAGGACGTAGTCCACGTCCAGCTCGGCCAGCGCCTCGTCGGTCAGAGCCTGCGAGAGCCGCCGCTCGCGGGCGACCATGCTCACCAGCTCGATCTCGGCGCCGGCGAGGTCGATCGTCGCCGGCACGCACATCAGATCCGGCGACGCCGTGCTGGCCACGGCCGCCTCGGACAGCGGGATCTCACCGAGCATCACCTCGTACACCGAGGGCGTCCCGGTCCGGTGCTCGACGCCCAGCGCCGTGCTCGCGTTGCCCTGCGGGTCGAGGTCGATGACGAGGACCCGGATGCCGTGCATCGCCAGCGCGGCGGCGACGTTCACGGTGCTGGTCGTCTTCCCGACGCCGCCCTTCTGGTTCGCGACGGTCAGCACGCGGCGGGTCGTCGGCCGGGGCATCCGGTGGTCGTCCGGATGCAGGACGCGCGCGGCACGCGCCGCCTCGTCCGCGATCGGGGTCCATCCGAGGCTCACGCGAGACCTTCTCTCCGAGTTCGCCGCTGGAGACGCTGCAGTCGCTGTTTCACGTGGAACAGTCGTACCGGCACTCATGGTCGCTGCCCCTTCCTCCGGCTACCGGAACGGCGGGGAGCCGCCGCCCGGTCGATGGCCACCACGGTAGTCGGCGGTTCGACGACGTCGGCGCCGCACCGCAGGACACGCGGGTTCGTTCCCCCGAGTGACCGCACGATGTCCCCGTCACGCTCGATCTCGTCCGCGGCCGACTCGCCCTTCAGGACGAGCATCGACCCGCCATGGCGGACGAGCGGCAGGCACAACCGCGTCAGCCGAGCCAGGGGACCGACCGCACGGGCGGTCACCACGTCGGCGCCCTCCCAGCGTCGCACCACGGCCTTCTCCTCCGCGCGCCCCCGTTCGACGGCGACGGTGAGCCCGAGGTCGGAGATGACCTCGTCGAGCCAGTCCACGCGGCGCGCGAGCGGCTCCACCAGCACGATCTGCAGGTCGGGACGGGCCAGCGCCAACGGGATGCCGGGAAGTC
The DNA here is from genome assembly GCA_963822335.1 of uncultured Actinomycetota bacterium. Taxonomy (GTDB): domain Bacteria; phylum Actinomycetota; class Actinomycetes; order Mycobacteriales; family Pseudonocardiaceae; genus Pseudonocardia. Next base: position 180,082 of record CAWGHE010000002.1, read on the forward strand.
CGGCACCGGATCCGATGTCCACCACCCGCGCCCCGTCCGGAACCAGCTCACCGAGGACGGCGCAGTTGAGCACATGCCGGTCCCACAGCCGTCCGTGCTCCCGGGGGCCGATCAGGCCGCGCTCGACGCCGGACGTCGCCAGGTGCTCGACGAAGCGAACGGCGGCGGGCAACCGGTCCCCGAACACGTCCCGGGCACCCGGAGGTGGCTCGGGGAGCGGCTCCACCGCGGTCTCGCTACTCGCCATACAGGTCCTACTCAGCGGTTCCGGTGGACGACCACCTGGCGGTTGGGCTCCTCGCCCTCACTCTCACTGTCCACACCGCGGACCGTGGCGACGGCGTCGTGCACGACCTTGCGCTCGAACGGCGTCATCGGGCGGAGGCGGGCCGACTCGCCGGAGTCCTTGACCTCCTGCGCCGTGCGCAGGCCGAGCTCGGTGAGCTCGTCGCGGCGGCGCTTGCGCCAGCCCGCGATATCGAGCATCAGCCGGCTGCGGTTGCCCGACGACTGCTGCACGGCCAGGCGGGTCAGCTCCTGCAGGCTCTCCAGCACCGAGCCCTTGTCGCCGACGAGCTTGTTCAGGTCGTCGCCGCCGTCGATCGAGACGATCGCCCGGCCGCCCTCGACGTCGAGGTCGATGTCGCCGTCGAAGTCGAGGATGTCGAGCAGCTTCTCGAGGTAGTCACCGGCGATGTCGCCCTCCTGGATGAGGACGTCCTCACCCGAGGGCCGGTCCTTCGGGGTCTCCACATCGCCGTCCTGAGCGGTCTTCGGCACGTCTGTCTCCTCTTCCTCAGTTACGCAGGGGGCACGCCGGCCCGCGCGGCGGGTCGCACCCGCCGGGGCCGTGACGTGCCGGGCTAGCGGCGCTTGTTCTTCTTGCCACCGGACGGGCGGGAGCCGGACTTCGCGCCGCCCTGGGCGGGCCGCTTGCCGGAGGAACCGGCCGGGCCCACCGGCTTCGCGCCGGGCTTCTTCTTCGGCGTCTGCCCGCCGCCGGAGCCGTTCCCCGAGCCGTTGCCCGAGCCGTTGCCGGAGGCGCCGTTCGCGGACGAGTGCGGCCCGTCGCCGTTCGACCCGTTGCCGTTCGTCGACGACCCCGAGGCCGCCACGGCGTCGTCGGTGGCCTCGCCGTTCTCCGCGAGGACCTCACCGTCGTCGGAGGACTTCCGGTCCTCCGGGCGCACCGGCTTCTGCCCGGGCCGTGGAGCGAGCGTGCGGGCGGCCTCGGTGGCCTTGTCCCGCTTCTCGGCTTCCTCGGAGTCGATCTTCTTGTAGACGATGTACTGCTGGCCCAGCGTCCACAGGTTGTTCGAGACCCAGTAGAAGAGGATCGCCAGGGGCAGGAACGGGGCACCGACGACGACGCCGATCGGGAACACGTACAGCATCAGCTTCTGCATGACCGCCGCCTGGGTGTTGTCCATCGCACCCTGCTGCGCCTGCTGGCGGGCCACCGAGTGCCGCGCCGTGATGTGCGTGAACACGCCGGCCGCGATCATCAGCGGGATCATCACGATCCACTGGTAGACCAGGTTGCCGCCCAGCTCCTGCACGCTCGCGATGCCCTGGCCGCCGAAGCTGGAGAGCGGGAAGATCGCCGCGCCGAGCTTGGCCCCGAGAAGGTTCGAGTCGACGAACGACTGGACCTCCTGCGCGTTGAAGACGTAGTTCTCGAGCTTGCCGGGCTTGAACTCGCGCAGCACGTGGAACAGGCCGATGAACACCGGGACCTGGACCAGGATCGGCAGGCAGCCGCCGAGCGGGTTGGCCCCGTTCGACTTCTGGAGCTTCTGCATCTCGCTGGCGAGCTTCTGCTTGTCGTTCGCGTACTTCTTCCGGAGCTTCTGCATCTCCGGCTGCATCTCCTGCATCTTGCGCATCGACCGGATCTGGCCGACGAACGGCTTAAACAGGACTGCGCGCAGCGTGAAGACGAGGAACACGATCGACAGCGCCCAGGCGAACCCGTTCGACTCACCCAGCACGAAGCCGAACACCTCGTGCCAGAACCACATGATGGCGCTGACCGGGTAGTAGATGAAGTTCAGCACGGCGCTTGCTCCTCGCGGTCTCGGGCCTCGCCCGTGGTGCGGTCCTCGGCCGATGGGCCTGGAGAACGGGACGACGTGTCACGGCGCGGCGGTACCGGGTCCACACCACCAGGGTGCCACGGGTGGCAGCGCAGCAAGCGCAGCGTGGCGAGCCAGCACCCGCGCAGGACCCCGTGCGTCGTCACGGCCTCCACGGCGTAGGCGCTGCAGGACGGATAGAACCGACAGGTGGGCGGCAGACCGGGGGAGATCCACTTCCGGTAGAAGCCGAGCAGGGCGAGCACGACGCGTGCGGCGGGCGACGGTTTCATCGCGCCGCCCGGGGGCGGGAGGCCGTCGCGAGCGCGGAGTCGAGGTCGCGCGCCAGCTCCGCCGAGGAGGCCTCGGCCGCCGGCGGGAGTGCGCGCACGACGAGCGACGTGCCCGGGGCGAGCCCGTCGAGACGGTCCGCGACGAGATGGCGCAACCGCCGGGACACCCGGTGCCGCACGACCGCGTTGCCGACGGCCTTGCTCACGACGAAACCCGCCCGCGGCGGAAGCCCGGCGGGCGGGTCGGTGTCGGCGAGACGCAGGTGTACGACCAACCGGGAGCGGCCCGCCCGGCGCCCCCGGCGGATCGTCGAGGCGAACTCGGTCCGGTGGGTGAGCCGGAACGAGGCCGGCAACATGCGCTGGCCTGTTCGTCGGTCTCGGCCGGTCAGGCCGAGAGCTTCTCGCGCCCCTTGCGACGACGCGCGCCGACGATGGCGCGGCCGGCGCGGGTGCGCATGCGCAGCCTGAACCCGTGCGTGCGGGAACGGCGGCGGTTGTTCGGCTGGAAGGTGCGCTTGCCCTTGCTCACGGTCGGCTCTCCCGAGAGGCGGTCGGCGGGCGCAGGCCCGGTACCGCCGTTGCTCAACTGGTTTCACGGTCTCGCCGGCAGTTCGCGGACGCGATGTCGAGCACCTGGCGATCCACGGCAGGCCAGCGTGAGCCGACCCCTGTCCAGCAGTTCTCACCAGGGTACGCAGCCCGTTCTGAGGGGGTCAAACCAGGTCCCCGCGACGCACCGCGACCGGCACGCTGGTCCGTCCAGGCATCGGCAAACCCGCACGGACCAGCAGGTAACACGGACTGCTAGCGTTCCGAGTGCGCTGGTGGACCTCCGCCGACGACCCCGCTCGAACGACCTCGCCCGCCCCCCTGTGAGGCGGGTGCGCGGTCGTGCGTACCTTTCTACGCACAACTGTGGACAACTCTGGGGATGCGCTCGCCCGGCCCCTCGGCCGGAGGGCGCCGTGGCCGGAGGAGACGAACTCGTCACCGACGATGTCGAGCCGGGAGGGGGACCGCGGATGACCGACCAGCCGGGCGATCTCGGCGCGGTGTGGAACCGGGTCATCGCCGATCTGTCCGGAGCCTCCGCCGAATCCGGTTCCCCCGCACTGTCCCCGCAACAGCGCGCGTTCCTCCGTCTCACCCGCCCGCTCGGCCTGCTGGACGGCACCGCGTTGCTGGCCGCCCCGAGCGAGTTCGCCAAGGACGCGATCGAGCGCATCCTGCGTCGGCCGATCAGCGACGCGCTCGGCCGGCATCTCGGGGTGTCGGTCAACCTGGCGGTCGTCGTGGACGCCTCCGCCGCGTCCGGCGGGACCGAGGTCCCGGACCCGCCCGGCTTCGGCACGGTGCGCGCGAGCGTTCCGTCGGGACCGCCGGCCACGCCGGGCACGTCGATCCCCGTCGGGTCGATCTCCGTGAGCGCGACGGACGGGCCCGCGGCCACCGGCGACGCATCGGCGTCGGCCATGTCGCTGGCGGACTCCGACGGCGGGGAGCGGACCGCCACCGAACCCGCGCAGCCGGCTCCGGCCTCCGCACCCGGCACCATGGACGCGGACCCGGGCGAGGACACCGGCCGCGCGGCCACCGCGTGGCCCGCCTACACCGCCCCGCAGGCCGGAGACCCGGTCGCACCGCGGTCGCAGACCCGGCTCAACGAGCGCTACACGTTCGACACGTTCGTCATCGGTGCGTCGAACCGGTTCAGCCACGCCGCCGCGGTCGCCGTCTCCGAGGCGCCGGCGCGGGCGTACAACCCGCTGTTCATCTGGGGCGAGTCCGGACTCGGCAAGACGCACCTGCTGCACGCCGTCGGGCACTACGCGCAACGGCTGTTCCCCGGCATGCGGGTCCGGTACGTCAGTACCGAGGAGTTCACGAACGACTTCATCAACTCTCTGCGCGACGACCGCAAGGTCGCGTTCCAGCGCCGGTACCGCGACGTCGACGTCCTGCTGGTCGACGACATCCAGTTCCTGGAGGGCAAGGAAGGAACCCAGGAGGAGTTCTTCCACACCTTCAACACGCTGCACAACGCGAACAAGCAGATCGTCGTGTCCTCGGACCGGCCGCCGAAGCGCCTGGAGACGCTCGAGGACCGGATGCGGACGCGGTTCGAGTGGGGCCTGATCACCGACATCCAGCCGCCCGAGCTGGAGACCCGGATCGCGATCCTCCGCAAGAAGGCGGCCCAGGAGCGGCTCGCCGTGCCCGGCGAGGTCCTGGAGTTCATCGCCGAGCGGATCGAGCGCAACATCCGCGAGCTCGAGGGGGCCCTGATCCGGGTCACCGCGTTCGCCTCGCTGAACCGGCAGTCGGTCGACACCCAGCTCGCCGAGATCGTGCTGCGCGACCTCATCCCGGACTCGGCCGCATCCGAGATCACCGCCCCGACGATCATGGCTGTCACGGCCGAGTTCTTCGGCGTCACGATGGACGACCTGTCCGGGCCCGGGAAGACGAAGGCGCTCGCGCAGGCCCGCCAGATCGCCATGTACCTGTGCCGCGAGCTGACCGACCTCTCGCTGCCCCGGATCGGCCAGACGTTCGGCGGCCGTGACCACACGACCGTCATGCACGCCGACAAGAAGATCCGCAACGAGATCTCGCTCCGTCGCAAGACGTTCGAGCAGGTGCAGGAGCTGACCGCGCGGATCAAGCTCCGCGCCCGTCACTGACCCGCTCCGAGTCCGCTCCGCACGGTCCGCCGGGGTCTCTCCACGGCGTCCATCCACCGCCGTGCCGCAGACATCCACAGGTCACGGCGACGATCCGAGCCCTCCGAGGCGGTCACCGCGCGCGATCCGGCACCCGCCGCTGCACCCACTGGTGCATCACGACGACCGGGCTCCGACGGCCCCCGCGGCCCGCGTCCGGACCGGCACCCAGGGCCGGAGCGGACGTTCCGGCAGCGTCCGGCGCGTGATCACGGATCCCTATCGGGCAGAGATCGGAATTGCACGCGTGTCGCTGCGACACCTTCCGTTCGGCGTGCGGTAATGGACGCTCGGCGCAAGGTCGGTCCTCGTCATGATCGACGACGACGGCTGCTCGTCACGCTCGGTGAGAGCGCATGTGACGGGTGAGGCCATTGTGAGTTCGATCCGGCCCCCGCGACCCGGATCCCGGTGACCCGCTCATCACCCAGGGTGGACGCTCGGCCACGCTTCCACCCACATCTGGGGACAACTCTGTGGATGGTCGTGGCGGGGCCCGTGGACGAACGGCCCCGAATCGGTGGACAACTTGGTTGCGAGCCCGGGACGGAACCGGGACGGATCGGGGTCCGGTGCCTCCGTCCACGTCCCGGAGCGGTTGCCCACCCGCCGTCCCATGCCCACGTCCCCAGTCGACGCGGCCTGCTGACCAGCACCGATGTCATGTATCCACACCGTGCACACGACCTAGTACTACTACTGTTCTTCCCTCTATCTCTCTCTACAAGAAGTTCAGGCACGTGGATGGGGGACCCGACGGCGTCCCGATCGAGCACGCACCGTCAGCCGAAGAACGCTCCGGGGCGGCGTGGAAACTGTCGGCCTGAGCCTCTACCGTGAGGCCTCCGACGAACCGGGTCCGCGCCGCGGCATTCCGGGAGGTCGGTTCCGGTCCGTCCGACCGTGTCCGTGGCCCGGCTGTCCCAGCCGGCTCGTGCGATCCGGTCCGGCACACCTACGCGGAAGGATCAGGCGGGGATGAAGTTCCGGGTAGAACGCGACGTCCTGGCGGATGCCGCTGCCTGGGTGGCGCGCAGCCTTCCCGCGCGGCCGCCGGTCCCCGTGCTGGGCGGTGTGTTGATCCAGTCCGGCTCCGGCCCCGCCGGGGACTCCGGTGAGCGGCTGACGGTGTCCGGGTTCGACTACGAGACCTCGGCGCGCGTCGAGCTCGACGCGACGGTCGGCGAGCCCGGCCGGATGCTGGTCTCGGGGCGGCTGCTGGCCGACATCACCCGGGCGCTGCCGTCGAAGCCGGTCGACCTGGTGGTCGACGGCTCCCGCGCGACGATCAACTGCGGGAACAGCCGGTTCAGCCTCCCGACGATGCCGGTCGAGGACTACCCGCAGCTGCCCGAGATGCCGCAGCGGGCCGGCTCGGTCGCCGCCGACGCGCTCGCCGGCGCGGTGGCCCAGGTCGCGGTCGCGGCCGGCCGGGACGACACGCTGCCGATGCTCACCGGTATCCGGCTGGAGATCGAGGGCTCGCAGCTGACGCTGGCCGCCACCGACCGCTTCCGTCTCGCCGTTCGCGAGTTGCAGTGGGTCCCGGAAGACCCGGAGATCTCGACGGCGGTGCTCATCCCGGCGAAGACGCTCGCCGAGGTGGCGAAGACGCTCGCCGGTGCCGGCACCGTCGAGATCGCGCTCTCCGCGGGCGACGGCATGCTCGGCCTGACCGGTGGCGGCCGTCGATCCACCAGCCGCCTGCTCGACGCCGAGTTCCCCCGGTTCCGCCAGCTCATCCCGTCCGAGCAGACGACGGCGGCCGAGCTCGAGGTCGCCGCGCTCGTCGAGGCGATCAAGCGCGTGTCGCTCGTGGCCGACCGGGTCGCCCAGATCCGGCTCGAGTTCGGCGAGGACGGCCTGCGCCTGGCCGCCGGGGGGGACGACGTGGGCAGCGCCGAGGAGGAGCTGCCCTGCGCGCTCGACGGCAACCCGCTGACGATCGCGTTCAACCCCGGCTACCTGCTCGACGCGCTGGGCGCGCTGCACACCGAGCGCGTCCAGCTGACGTTCACCACGCCGAACCGCCCCGCCCTGGTCCGGCCGGTGCCGCCGCAGTCCACCGACGGCGACACCGCCGACACCCCGGAGAAGTCCGGGTACCTGCACCTGCTCATGCCGGTGCGCCTGCCCGGCTGAGCCAGCATCCGGTCCGCGCGCGGCGGGCCACGGCAACCGGGCGCGCGCGCCGTCCGGCGGACGACGAGACTGTCGCGCGGGGTCCGGCGGCGCGGCCGCCGGTGTCGTAGGTGATCGTGCGGAAGGAGCTCGACGTGCAGATCGGCCTGATCGGTCTCGGTCGGATGGGCGGCAACATGCGTGACCGGCTGCGGGCAGCCGGCCACGAGGTCGTCGGCTACGACCCGCGCCCTGAGGTGAGCGACGTCGGGTCGCTCGCGGACTTGGCCGGCGCACTGTCCGGGCCCCGCGTGGTGTGGGTGATGGTCCCGTCCGGTGATCCGACGCGGAGCACCGTGCGCACGCTGTCCGAGACGCTGTCGTCGGGCGACCTGGTCATCGACGGCGGCAACTCCCGCTACACCGACGACGGGCCGAACGCCGAGCTGCTCGCCGCGAAGGGGATCGGTTACGTCGACTGCGGCGTCTCCGGCGGGATCTGGGGAAAGGACAACGGCTACGGCCTGATGGCCGGCGGGTCGGACGAGCACATCGCCCTGGCGATGCCGATCTTCGACGCGCTCCGCCCGGAGGGCCCGCGCGAGGAGGGCTTCGCGCACGCCGGGCCGGTCGGCGCGGGGCACTTCGCGAAGATGGTCCACAACGGCGTCGAGTACGGGCTGATGCAGGCCTACGCCGAGGGCTTCGAGCTCATGCAGGCCAGCAAGCTGATCACCGACGTGCCCGGCGTGATCCAGGCCTGGTCCCGCGGGACGGTCGTGCGGTCCTGGCTGCTGGACCTGTTGGTGAACGCACTGCGCGCGGACCCCGACCTCTCCGAGCTGGAGGGCTATGTGGACGACTCCGGCGAGGGCCGGTGGACGATCGAGGAGGCCATCGACCACGCGGTGCCGCTGCCGGTCATCTCCGCGGCACTGTTCGCGCGGTTCGCGTCCCGCCAGGACGAGTCGCCGGCGATGAAGGCCGTCGCCGCGCTGCGGCACCAGTTCGGCGGGCACGCGGTCAAGTCGTCCGGTCCGGCCGGAGCACCCGGGGACAAAGCGGGACCCACGTCGGGTGCCGGTTCGACGCAGAGCTGACCGTCGGCGTGCACCTGCGGCGCTTCTCGGTGACCGACTTCCGGTCGTGGCCGGAGGCCGAGCTCGAACTCGACCCCGGCGTGACCGTCCTGGTCGGGGCGAACGGCGCGGGTAAGACGAACCTCGTCGAGGGCGTCGGCTACCTGGCGACGCTCGGCTCGCACCGGGTGGCGGCGGACGCGCCGCTCGTCCGCCGGGGCACCGAGCAGGCGATCCTGCGCGCCGAGGTGATCCACCACGGCCGGCAGCTCGGCGTCGAGCTGGAGATCAACTCCGGACGGGCCAACCGAGCCCGGGTGAACCGGTCGCCGGTCCCGCGGCCCCGCGACGTACTGGGGATCCTGCGCAGCGTCCTGTTCGCGCCCGAGGACCTGGCGCTGGTGCGCGGCGACCCGAGCGAGCGTCGCGGCTTCCTCGACGAGCTGCTCGTCGCACGCCATCCGCGCTATGCGGGCGTGCGGGCGGACTACGACCGTGTGCTCAAGCAGCGCTCGGCCCTGCTCAAGTCCGCCCGTGGCCTGCGCGGCGGCCCGTCCCGCCGCTCGGCCGCGTCCACGTCGGACGAGCCGGACGACGTCGCCACGCTCGAGGTCTGGGACGGCCACCTCGCCCGGCACGGCGCCGCGCTGCTCGCCGGGAGGCGTGAGCTGGTGGTGGCGCTGGCGCCGTACGCCCGGGAGGCGTTCGCCGGGATCGCCCCGTCGTCGGACGAGATCGGGCTGGACTACCGCAGCAGCATCGGGTCCTCCGGGGTCGCGGAGATGCCGTCGGACGTCGCGGAGCTGGAGGAGCTGCTGCTGAGCCGACTCGCCGAGGTCCGGCGTCAGGAGGTCGAGCGCGGGGTCTGCCTGGTCGGCCCGCACCGTGACGAGCTGGAGCTCGCGCTGGGGGAGGGCCCGGCCAAGGGCTACGCCAGCCACGGGGAGTCCTGGGCCCTCGCCCTGGCGCTGCGCCTCGCGTCGTACCAGCTGCTGCTCGCTGACGACGTCGAGCCGGTGCTGGTACTCGACGATGTGTTCGCCGAGCTCGACGCGACCCGGCGGCGAGCGCTGGCCGGCCTCGTCCGCGACGCCGAGCAGGTGCTCGTCACAGCCGCGGTGGCCGAGGACGTGCCGCCCGAGCTGGACGGGGTCCGGTTCCACGTGGGGGACGGCGATGTACACCGCGCTGCGGTCCATCCGGCTCCTTCCGGCACGTCCTCAGGAGCGGACGACGAGGCCGGGTCGACACCGTGAGTGCGGGCATCCGGCCGTGTGCGGGACAGCGCGGACGGACCAGTGCAAAGGTCACGACGAAGCAACACCGACCTGGGGACAGAGCTGTGGATAGTGTGGACAACTCCGGTTCAGCTGGTGATCGACGCCGCCCGCGCGGTGGCGATTCTCGTTCCGGAAGGCCTCCTGTCGGTCGAGCCGCCGGTGAGCGGCCCGCGGACGACGGCGGATCCGGCTCGACGGTCCCCACCCCTGGGGACGGACGCGGGGCGGCCGGAGGTCACGGGGAGGACACGGCGCACGGCCGTTCCGGTGACCGCGACGGCGTCCGGACAGGGGACGCCCCGACCCCCGGCGAGCGGTCGGGACTGCGCGGCCCGGATCTGGCCCGCGATGCTCTGCGGGCCGCGCGGGAGTCGGCCGCGGCCCGCGCCGACGAACGCGCGACCGAACGCGCGCCGAAGCTGCGGGTGGTGTCCGGGAGGGGCAGCCGGCGCCGCTGGTCGGCCTCCGGTCCGGACGACCGGGACCCGCAGCCGTTCGGGCGGGTGGTCTCCCGGGTGTCGATGGACCGCGGCTGGTCGCCCCGGCTCACCGACGCGACCGTGCTGGGCCGGTGGCCCCAGCTCGTCGGCCCGGACGTCTCCGACCACTGCACCCCGGTGTCGTTGCGCGACGGCGAGCTGACGCTGCAGGCCGAGTCGACCGCGTGGGCGACGCAGCTGCGGACGCTGCAGCGGCAACTGTTGACCCGGCTGGCCGCCGCGGTGGGCCCGGACGTCGTGCGCAGGATCCGGGTGGTCGCCCCGAGCGGGCCGAGCTGGCGGCACGGTCCGCGGCACGTCCGGGGCCGCGGCCCACGCGACACGTACGGCTGACGGTCCGTCGCGCCCCACGAGCGGTCGGGGGTGGTCGGTAGCCGGAAGAATCGGGCGTGAGGGCGTACAGGTCACGTCAGGGCGAGATGACGACGCCGGAGCGCCCGGCGGAACCCGTCCCGGGCGAAGCGACCCGATCGCGTTCACGTTCGCTCGTCTGTGACGCTCCTGGGCGGGTCCTTGCCGCGTTTCTGTCAGAGGCGACAGGTAGTATGGAGACGTGTCCCCGGGGCTTGTCCTGCACCCGGGTCGTTGCCGGTGGACGGATGGGAACGTGCGTCGCACCACCGGCTTGCAAGGCGAGGAGAACCGGAGACTCGTGGCTGCTGCGCAGAGCTCGAATGCATACGGCGCGTCGTCGATCACCGTTCTGAAGGGTCTGGAGGCCGTCCGCAAGCGGCCCGGCATGTACATCGGCTCCACCGGCGAGCGCGGTCTGCACCACCTGATCTGGGAGGTCGTGGACAACTCCGTCGACGAGGCGATGGCCGGGCATGCGAGCAGGGTCGAGGTCACGCTGCAGGCCGACGGCGGGATCCGGTGCGTGGACGACGGTCGCGGCATCCCCGTCGAGATGCACCCGGTGGAGAAGAAGCCGACGCTCGAGGTCGTCCTCACCAGCCTGCACGCCGGCGGCAAGTTCGACGACAAGTCCTACGCGGTCTCCGGCGGCCTGCACGGCGTCGGTGTCTCCGTGGTGAACGCGCTGTCCACCGTGCTCGAGGTCGAGGTGCACCGCGACGGCAAGATCTGGCGCCAGCGCTACGAGCACGCCAAGCCCGGTGAGCTGATCGAGGCCGGCACGACGAAGAAGACCGGCACCACGATCACGTACTGGGCCGACCCGAAGATCTTCGAGTCGACGACGTACACATTGGAGACGATCCGTCGCCGGCTGCAGGAGATGGCGTTCCTGAACAAGGGGCTGACCATCGTGCTGCGCGACGAGCGCCGCCCGGAGAAGCCCGAGGGCGCGGGTCCCGGTGAGCTGGACGAGGCCGTCGACGAGGCGCTCCCGGCTCCCGACATGGACACCGAGCCGGACGCCGAGGGCTACGTCGCCAAGGTGACTGAGTACGTCTTCTGCTACCCGGGTGGGCTCGAGGACTTCGTCGCGCACCTGAACAAGTCGAAGGACCCGATCCACAAGAAGATCGTCGGCTACACCGGCGAGGGCCCCGGGCACCAGGTCGAGGTCGCGATGCAGTGGAACTCCGGCTACAACGAGTCGGTCTACACGTTCGCGAACACGATCAACACGCACGAGGGCGGCACCCACGAGGAGGGCTTCCGCCACGCGCTGACCGCGACGGTCAACAAGTACGCGCGGGACAAGAAGCTGATCAAGGAGAAGGACGCGGCGCTGTCCGGCGACGACATCCGCGAGGGTCTGGCCGCGATCGTCTCGGTGAAGGTGGCCGAGCCCCAGTTCGAGGGCCAGACCAAGACGAAGCTCGGCAACACCGAGGTGAAGTCGTTCGTCCAGCGGATCAGCAACGAGTGGCTGGCGGACTGGTTCGAGCGCAACCCCAACGAGGCCAAGACGATCGTGAACAAGGCCGTGTCCTCGGCGCAGGCCCGGCTGGCCGCGCGGCGCGCTCGTGAGCTGGTCCGGCGCAAGAGCGCCGGCGACATCGGCGGCCTGCCCGGCAAGCTGTCGGACTGCCGCTCCACCGACCCCGAGAAGACCGAGCTCTACATCGTGGAGGGCGACTCCGCGGGCGGCTCGGCGAAGTCCGGCCGGGACTCGATGTACCAGGCGATCCTGCCGATCCGCGGCAAGATCATCAACGTGGAGAAGGCGCGGATCGACCGGGTCCTCAAGAACAACGAGGTCCAGTCGATCATCACCGCGCTGGGCACCGGTATCCACGACGATTTCGACGTCTCCAAGCTGCGCTACCACAAGCTCGTGCTGATGGCCGACGCCGACGTCGACGGCCAGCACATCCGCACCCTGCTGCTGACCCTGCTGTTCCGGTTCATGCGCCCGCTCGTCGAGCGCGGGCACGTGTACCTCGCCGCCCCGCCGCTCTACAAGATCAAGTGGGGCGGACGGAGCTCGGAGCCCGAGTACGCCTACTCCGACCGGGAGCGCGACGGCCTGATCGCCGCCGGCCGCGAGGCGGGCAAGAGGCTGCCCAAGGAAGAGGCCGTGCAGCGCTACAAGGGCCTGGGGGAGATGAACCCCAAGGAGCTGTGGGAGACCACGATGGACCCGGCGAACCGCCTGCTCTGGCAGGTCAGCCTGGACGACGCGGCCACCGCGGACGAGCTGTTCTCGATCCTGATGGGCGAGGACGTGGAGTCGCGCCGGTCGTTCATCACCCGCAACGCCAAGGACGTGCGCTTCCTGGACGTCTGATCCACACATCTGATCCAGACGGACGTATGAACTCCCGCGAGGGGAACACGTGACAGACACTTTGGACCCGACTGCGCCGGCGACCGGCGACGGCGGGGAGGGCGGCGGCCGGGTCGAGCCGGTCGACATCCAGCAGGAGATGCAGCGCTCCTACATCGACTACGCGATGAGCGTGATCGTGGGCCGCGCGCTGCCGCTGGTGGAGGACGGGCTCAAGCCGGTGCACCGGCGCGTCCTGCACTCGATGGGGGAGAACGGCTTCCGGCCGGAGCGCTCCTACGTCAAGTGCGCCCGCGTCGTCGGCGACGTGATGGGCAACTACCACCCGCATGGCGACTCGGCGATCTACGACGCCCTCGTGCGGCTCGCCCAGCCGTGGTCGATGCGCTACCCGCTGATCGACGGGCAGGGCAACTTCGGCTCCCGCGGCAACGACCCGGCGGCCGCGATGCGGTACACCGAGTGCCGGCTCTCGCCGCTGGCCATGGCCATGCTGCAGGACATCGACGAGGACACCGTCGATCTCGTCGAGAACTACGACGGGAAGACCACCGAGCCGGCGGTCCTGCCGTCGCGGGTGCCGAACCTGCTGATCAACGGCAGCGCCGGCATCGCGGTCGGGATGGCGACCAACGTCCCGCCGCACAACCTGCGCGAGGTCGGCGACGGCGTCGTCTGGGCACTGGACAACCCCGAGGCCTCCGACGAGGAGATGCTCGAGGCGATGATGGCCCGGATCAAGGGCCCGGACTTCCCGACCTACGGCCTGATCGTCGGCCGGGACGGCATCGAGTCGGCCTACCGGACCGGGCGCGGGTCGGTGCGGATGCGGTCGGTGGTGGAGGTCGAGGAGGACGCCAAGGGGCGTACCACCCTCGTCGTCACCGAGCTGCCGTACATGGTCAACCCGGACAACCTGATCGAGTCGATCGCGCTGATGGTGCGCGACGGCAAGATCGCCGGCATCGCCGAGATCGTGGACGAGTCCTCGGACCGGATCGGGATGCGGATCGTGGTCACGCTGAAGCGGGATGCGGTCGCCAAGGTCGTGCTGAACAACCTCTACAAGCACACCCAGCTGCAGCACTCGTTCGGCGTCAACATGCTGTCCATCGTCGACGGCGTACCGCGCACGCTGCGGCTCGACCAGATGATCCGGCACTACGTCCGGCACCAGATCGACGTCATCGTCCGGCGGACCCGGTACCGGCTGCGCAAGGCCGAGGAACGGGCCCACATCCTGCGTGGTCTGGTCAAGGCGCTGGATGCGCTGGACGAGGTCATCGCGCTGATCCGGCGCTCGGAGACCGTGGACGTCGCCCGGGCCGGCCTGATCGACCTGCTGGACGTCGACGAGATCCAGGCCCAGGCGATCCTGGACATGCAGCTGCGCCGGCTCGCCGCGCTGGAACGCCAGAAGATCGTCGACGAGCTGGCCGAGCTCGAGACCTACATCGCCGACCTGAACGACATCCTGTCCCGCCCGGAGCGGCAGCGGCAGATCGTCCGCGACGAGCTCACCGAGATCGTCGAGAAGCACGGCGACGATCGCCGCACCCGGCTGATCGGCGACGACGGCGAGGTCGCCGACGAGGACCTCATCGCCGTCGAGGACGTGGTCGTCACGATCACGCAGACCGGTTATGCGAAGCGCACGAAGACCGACCTGTACCGGGCGCAGAAGCGCGGCGGCAAGGGCGTGCAGGGCGCGCAGCTGAAGCAGGACGACATCGTGTCGCACTTCTTCGTCTGCTCCACGCACGACTGGATGCTGTTCTTCACGAACAAGGGGCGGGTCTACCGGCTCAAGGCCTACGAGCTGCCGGAGGCCAACCGGACGGCGCGCGGACAGCACCTGGCGAACCTCCTGGCGTTGCAGCCGGAGGAGGAGATCGCCCAGGTCATGCAGATCAAGGACTACCAGGTCCGACCGTATCTCGTCCTGGCGACGAAAACCGGTCTGGTGAAGAAGTCCCGGCTCACCGACTTCGACTCCAACCGGACCGGCGGCCTGATCGGCATCAACCTGCGTGACGACGACGAGCTGGTCGGCGCCGTGCTCTGCTCCGCCGACGACGACCTGCTGCTCGTCTCGGCCGAGGGGCAGTCGATCCGCTTCACCGCCACCGACGAGGCGTTGCGCCCGATGGGCCGGGCGACGTCCGGCGTGCTGGGCATGCGGTTCAACTCCGGTGACCAGCTGCTCGCGCTGTCGGTCATCCGTCCGGACACCTACCTGCTGGTCGCGACGACGGGTGGCTACGCGAAGCGCACGCCGATCGAGGACTACCCGGTGCAGGGCCGCGGCGGGAAGGGAGTGTTGACGCTCCAGTACGACCGCAGGCGTGGCACGCTGGTCGGCGCACTCATCGTCGGGATCGACGACGAGCTGTACGCCATCACCTCCACCGGCGGGGTCATCCGGACCACGGCGCGGGAGGTGCGCAAGGCCGGTCGGCAGACGAAGGGGGTCCGCCTGATGAACCTGGGCGAGAGCTCGACGCTGCTGGCTGTGGCCCGCAATGCCGAGGAGACTGCCGAGGACCCCGGGCAGCAGGCCTGACCCGGCCGCGGCCGGCACGTGCGTGCCGGCCGCGGTGACGGGCGGGTCCGTGACCGGGAGCCGACGATCGAGGAGAGCGCCAGCTCGTGAGCAGCAACGACAGCACCCGGCCCGAGGACGACGGGCGGACCGTGGCGACCGACGCAGAGCGCGTCGAGCAGTCGTCGCCACCGGTGCCGGATGTCGAGGGCGGCGCCGCACCGGAGGACGGGAACGGACGTCCTTCGCCGGTGCCGCGTTCCGCGAGCCCCGGTGCGGGCTCGCGCTGGCAGGCGTCGGCGGACGACGCGGACGCCGGCAGCCCGGAGGCCGCGACATCGTCGACGAACGGTGCGGCAGCCGCGGAGTCCGCGCCGGCCGCGGCTCCCTCGCCGGCGGCCGCCACGTCCGCGGCGAGCTCGTCACCCCAGGCCGAGGGCCCGCCGCCGTGGCGCCGGGTCCCCGGTGAGCAGCCGGCTGGTCCGGAGGAGGAGCCGGACCAGCGTCCGACGGTCGCCGACTCGTTGCTCAGCGAGGCGCCGACGGCGTTCCTCGCCGGCCCGCGGGCGAACTCGGAAGGATCGGCCGCCGCTGCAGCGCCGGGCACGACCGCGACGGTCACCGAGGAGCCCGCCGACACGAACGGCCGGGCGGCGGCGACCGGGGTGCGGCCGTCCGCCCGAAACCGCCCGCCTCGCCAGGCGCTGCTGCAGCTCAAGCGGCTCGACCCGTGGTCGGTGCTGAAGATGGCGCTGGCGTTGGCCGTCGTGCTGTTCCTGGTGTGGATGGTCGCGGCAGGCGTGCTCTACGGCGTCCTCGGCGGCATGGGCGTCTGGGACCGCCTCAACGGCACCTACGCCGACCTCGTCACCGGCCAGGCGCAGAACTCCGGATCGCTGATCAGCGCCGGGCGCGTGTTCCTGCTCGCAGCCGTCGTCGGAGCGATCAACAGCCTGCTGTTCGCCGTCGCGTTGACGATCGGCGCGTTCGTCTACAACGTGGCCGCTGACCTGGTCGGCGGCATCGAGGTCACGCTCTCCGAGCGCGACTAATACCGGCTGCGGGTGGCCCCGGGGCGTGTTGTACCGTGGTCACCGCTGCACGGGCCTATAGCTCAGACGGTTAGAGCGCATCGCTGATAACGATGAGGTCGGTGGTTCAAGTCCACCTAGGCCCACACCTTCCCACCGGCAGCCGCAGAGGATGTTCACGATGAAGAAGCTCCTTGTTCTCGTCGTCGCGGCGGGTGCCGCACTCTTCGCCTACTCGAAGTTCCGCGGCGTCGGCTCCGACGACCTGTGGCACGAGGCCACCACCCGCTGAACCTCCCGCTCGGGTAGCGTCCCGAGCGCTCGGGGACGTAGCTCAATTGGCAGAGCACCGCCTTTGCAAGGCGGGGGTTAGGGGTTCGATTCCCCTCGTCTCCACCACCGCTGACCTGCGAATATACTGCGTTCGTAGATCGACGTGATGGCACTGGCCTCGCGGAACCCCGTCGAAGCAGCGCGCCGAGGGGATGATCCGGCACCGCAAGAACTCGTTCCAGGCGATCGTCTACGCCGGTATCGACCCGGTGACCGGGCGACCGCTCTACCTGCGTGGCTCCAGCACCGACGAGGCCGAGGCCAAGCGGATGCTCCGTAATTTCCAGGTCGAGGTGGCCGAGCAGCGGCACATGAAGACCAGGGCCTCGCTCACGACGACGATCGAGGCGTGGCTGGAGACCCAAGAGCTGGAGGCGTCGACTCGGGCGACGTACGTCGGGTACGCGACGAAGCACATCTATCCGGCCATCGGTCAGGTTCCGATCGGGAAGGTCACCGCACACACTCTGGAGCGGTTCTACGCCGAGCTCCGCCGGTGCTCGTCACGATGCGATGGCCGGCCGTTCGTCGAGCACCGCATCGACGGACTACGCAGGCCGGGCCTCGTGCGACCTGATCTCACACCTCGTGATCATGTGTGTCGTCTGCAGGTGGTTCGGCCAGTACTGCTGCCACCAGCCGCGGGATCAGCCCGTCGCCGAACCGGTACCCGAACTCGGCGTAGCTCGTCAGCTCCCGCGCCACCAGCTCGCCCAAGGGCCCCGGATAGGCATTCCGGGCGCGGTGGGCAGCTTCCCGGCAGCGCGCCCGCTGGGGGAACCCGAGCAGGGGTGCGTCACCGGCGATCGGCGGTGCCCCCGGGAAGAGCTGGATCGTCACTTCTCTCTCCTTCACGGTAGCTGCGGAGGAACGTTCTGGTTGACGTGGAAGAGGTTCTGCGGGTCGTACCGCGCCTTCACCTCTGCCAGGCGGTCGTAGTTGGCCCGGTACGACGCGCGGACCCGCTGCGGGCCCTCGTCCATCATGAAGTTGACGTACGCGCCACCGGCCGAGGACGGGTGGAGTTCCTCCCAGTACCGCTTGGCCCAGTCGGTGATCGCGTCCGTGTTGGCGGGGTCCGGGTCGACCCCGACGATCACCCCGGCCCACCCCCCGTCGCGGTAGGCGAAGGGGGTCGCGTGGGCGCCCACCCGCGCGGTCGCCCCGTCGATGGGGTAGAGGTGCATGCAGGAGAGGCTGCTCGGCGCCTGCTCGCCGAACCTGCGGTGGACGTCGATGGCGGCATCGGAGATGTAGGTGAAGAAGTCGGCCCGCCAGTACCAGTGCAGGCCCGGCGGGTAGAGCTGGTCGAAGGCGCTCTGCAGCGTCGCGTACGGCAGCGTCTGGAGCCCGTCGAGCAGCGGCGAGCCGAACTCGCGGACCGGCGCGAGTACCTGCGCCGACCGGTCGTGGGGCCCGGTGTAGCACCACATGATCCCGCACGCCTTGCGGCCCCACAGCCCCTCCGGGAAGGGCGCGGCGGGAGGGATGGTGAACACCCCGAACCAGCCGTTGAGCTCCTCCGGGAGCGCGGGCAGCAGCTGCTGGTACCAGCGCATGACGGCCGCGGTGTCGGCGATGCCGTACAGCATCGGTCCGCCGACGACGACCCCGTTCTCGCCGACGTCGTGACAGGCGAACCGGAACGACGTGACGATGCCGAAGTTGCCACCACCACCGCGCACCGCCCAGTACAGGTCGGGATGGGACTCCGTGCTGGCGGTCACCAGCGTGCCGTCGGCCAGCACGACGTCCGCGGAGAGCAGGTTGTCGACGGTGAGTCCGTGGCGCCGGGCGAGGTAGCCGATGCCGCCCCCCAGCGCGAGGCCGCCGACCCCGGTCGTACCCACGATCCCGGACGGTGTCGCCATCCCGAACGCCGTCGTCGCGTGGTCGACGTCGCCCCACGTGCACCCGCCATCGACCCGCACGGTCCGCGATACCGGGTCCACCGTCGTGCTGCGCATCGACGACAGGTCGACGACCAGCGCGTCGTCCCAGACGGCCAACCCTCCGGCGTTGTGCCCGCCGCCCCGCACCGCGAGGTCGATCCCCAGCTCGGCGGCGAACCGCACGCACGCGATGACGTCGGCCACGTCGACGCACCGCGCGATCGCCGCCGGCCGCCTGTCGATCATGGCGTTGTACACCGCACGAGCCTGCTCGTACCCCGGATCCCCGGGTCGGATCATCGGCCCTCGCAGCGCGCCGGCGAGCTCGTCGTACGGAGGCCGCGCCCGGCCCTCCGTGATCGTCGCGGTCATGGCGGTCCACTCCTTCTCCACGGGCTCCACCGCGGCTTGCCAGTACGGTGACGCTAGGCGTGGAGCGTTCGCCCAGCGTTCGGGCGACGTCGCCCCACCGCCGTCACCGGTGGACGGGCGAAGCGCCCAGACCGGCCAGGTCGGTGCAGCACCGCGCGTGCAGCGTTCGGCTCTGCTGCCCGGCGGCGAGGTCCGCCGCACGACGGAGCAGGTCGACGGCGGGCGGGCCCGTCTCCAGCGCCGCCCTCAGCCGGAGCACCTCCGGGAGCCACCACAGGTCGTCGCGCTGCTCGGCGCTCGAGCGCGCGGAGTCGAGAACGGCTCGTGCGTCATCGGGTCGCCCGCTGCCGACGAGCACCTGCGCGAGCAGGGACAACCAGTACGGCATGCGGATGTGCGCCCCCAGGGAACGCAACCCGCGGATCCCCTCCTCGATGCGGGCCGCCCCGGTCTCGCCACCCGTCGCCCAACCGTCGAGCATCGTGGCCCACTGCAGGTAGTAGGCGAACCCGTAGCGCCGGCACAGCTCGTCCAGCTCGGGCAGGACGGCCGCGAGCGCCGCCCGGTCGGCGCGCAGCTGATGGGTAAGACCGGCGTAGGCCAGACTCACGGCGAGGCTGAAGGGGTGGCGCGCCGACCGCGCGTGCTCGACCGCGTCCGCGCAGCGGAAGGCGGCCTGCTCGTCGTCGCCGAGCAGCCAGTGCGAGTGCGCGGACCACGCCTGGGCGTGCAGGTCGGGACGCAGGCCGACCAGGAGCGAGACCGCGTCGTCCAGCAGGTTCCGAGCCAGGTCGAAGTGCTCGACCGCGGTCGCGGGCATGCCCAGGCTGGCGGCCGACCCCGCGAACACGTAGTGCGCCTGACCCACCAGCACCGGGTCGGCCTCGGCGAGCTCGAGCGCGCGCGCCGCCAACCCGTGCGCCTCGACGACGTGTCCCTGCACGAACCGGACCCCGTACAGACCGATCAGACCACGCAGCAGCGTGTCCGACCGACCGAGCTGGTCGGCCAGCCCGACGCAGCGTTCCAGTGTCTCCTGCAGCTCGGCGGAGGAGAACCCGCGCAGCGCAGCGAGCGGGGCCGACATCGCCTGCACGACGTCGAGCTCGCGCAGGTCACGGTCACGCCCGGCAGGGCGGCGACCGAGCAGGTCCAGGCAGTGGCGGTAGTGCCGGATCGCCTCGCCGTGCGCGAAGACCGTCGCGGCCGCCTCGGCCGCACGCGAGGAGTACCCGAGCGCTCGGTCATGGCGTCCGCAGCGGTCGTACTGCTCCGCGAGCTGTGCGGCGACGGCGTCGAGGTCCCCGGCGTGCAGCAGTTCCAGTCCCTCAGCCAGTCGTCGGTGCAGCAGCCAGCGCCGGGCCGGGCTGATCGAGGCGTACGCGGTCTCCCGCAACAGGTCGTGGGAGAAGTCGTAGTCGCCGCCCTGCTCCCGCAGGATGCGACAGCGCCACAGCTCGTCGACCGCCCGGACCAGATCCTCGGGGTCGAGATCGCTCGCCTCGCTGAGCAGGTCGAGGCCGAAGTTCCGCCCGAGCGCCGCCGCGAGGCCCGCCACCTGCCGAGCAGCAGGTGAGGCCTGCTCGAGGCGGCGACGCAGGACGCCACCGAGGTCCGCGGTCCGCGGTACCCGCCCGTCTCCCGCCGCGTCGTCCGGCAGGGTGCGCGAGGCCTCGACGACGAACAACGGGTAGCCCCCGGTGGTGGCGTGCAGCAGGGCCCGATCCGCGGGCGCGACCGGACCACCCCGGACGGAGGCGGCGAGCTCCGCGGTGCCCGCAGGCGTCGAGTGGCGCCAGCCGGAGATAGCCGGCCCGGCCGGCCGAGCGCAGCGAGGACAGGGTCGTCGACGCGTCCTCGTTGCGCTGCATCTCCTCCGGGCGCAGCGTGACGGCGACCAGCAGCGGAGCATGCTCCGCGAAGCCGAGCAAGAAGGCCACCCAGGCGATCGTCTCCGGGTCGCACCAGTGCACGTCGTCGAGGACGAGGAGCGTGGGACGGCCTGCCGACAGCACGGCCCGGCCCAGGCCTTCGAAGAACCTGTGCCGCTGCCACGCGTCCGCGACCGCCCGAGGACCGGCCGCCGGGCGCGGGGTGGTCGGGTCCGGTGCCCGCGCGGCGCGACGCCGGCGAGGTACGAGCCGCTCGACCTCGGCCTGCCACACCGGGTCGAGGCGCGCGACCGCGCCCCGCAGGTCGCCGCTGCGCAACCAGTCCGCCACCGGCGCCAGCGGCAACCGTCCCGACGTCCCGAAGCAGCGCGCCGAGGTCACGAGCGCGCCGCGACCTCGGAGTACGGCGCCCAGCTCGGCGACCAGCCTGCTCTTCCCGACACCTGGCTCCCCAGAGACCGCGACGAGCCCCGCGGCCCCGCCGCCGGCCTGCTCCCACCGCCGCATGAGGAACGCCAGCTCGCGGCTCCGGCCGACGAAGCCTGCTCCGGAGGCGCCGACCCGCACAGGACCCCGAGCAGCAGCGGGTGGCTGCGGACCTCGACCGAGCAGCCGCTCGACCAGCGCTGTGGTCGGTGCCGCCGGCCTGACGCCGAGCTCCTGCTCGAGGACGGTGGCGCAGTGGTGGTAGGCACCGACCGCCGCGGCGACGTCCCCCGACTCGAGGAGCAGCTCCATCAGCGTGCGATGGCCGACCTCCTCCAGCGGTTCGAGCCGGATCCGGCGACGGGCCACCCGCACCGCTGCGCGCCGGTCCCCGGCCTCCCGCTCGACGGCGACGGCCAGGTCGCACAGCTCCACGCACTCCCGTCGCAACCGCTCGCGCTCGTCGATCACCCAGTCACCGGGCATCCCGGGGAGGAGCTCGCCCCGGTACTCGAGCAGCGCCGCCTCGCAGTGTCGCCGCACGGCAGCTGCGTCCCGGTCCGCGCGGGCGGACAACGCGGCGTCCCGCTCCCGGGAGAACACGCGGACATCGACCCGGCACGAGGGGGTGTCCCGCCACAGGAGCGTCGTCTTCTGCACCACCAGCGACGCGTCGTCACCCAGTACCCCGCGCAGGTCGTGCAACTCGCGCCGCAGATTCGTGCGCGCCTGTGCCTCGGCGGAATCGGGCCAGAAGAGCACCGCGAGATGACGTCGGGATTGCGGGACGTCCGCGTTCAGGACGAGGTGCGCGAGCATAGCCAGCGAGCGCGGTGAGATCGGGCGATCTCCGTCGACCTCCCCGGCCGTCAACCGCTGATCCCCCAACAGCCGGACATCGAGCACGGTCAGCACCCTCCTGCACCTGCTCGAGGACGACGTCCACCACCCGCCGGAGATCCCGATGATGCCCCACCCGGGAGGAAGGAAACAGGTGAGCAGCTCGTGTCAGGGAGTCCCGACACCGAATTGCGGACGTTGGCGGCCGCGGCGTGCCCGTCGCTGCACCGAACGCTGCGGGAGAGCGCTCCGAACGGGAATCACGTTGAGCTGCTCGCGTCGCCCGCAGCGATGACGTTCAGGCGGTCGCGACCTGCGGCCGGGGATGCAGCCGGCGGCCGAGCACCAGCGCGGCGATGGCACCGACATAGGCGAGCGGGGCGAGCTGCAGGGCACCCTGCAGCCCGAGGCGGTCGGCGAGCACCCCGACGACGAACGGGCCGAGTGCCAGTCCGAGGACGTTGTTCCCGACCGTCAGCGTGCCCATCGCCGAAGCCCGGACGGAGCCGTGCGTCAGGCCCGCGACCATGGCCGCAGTGGGGCCGGACGACCCGGCCGCGAAGAAGGTTCCGATCGCCATGAGGGTGAGCTGGGCCGGGCCCGGGATCGGCCGGGTAGAGATGTCGGACACGTCGAAAGCCAGTGCCAGGCTCGGCTCGTCGGTGGTGTCGAGGAAGTCCTGCAGGCGAGTCAGGGCCGTTACGGCAGTGGGCCAGCCGGAGTAGAAGGCGAGGTGGGTGATGGCCTGACGAGCTCGTCGCGGGTCAGGCCGTTCTCGAGCTTGCCTACGAGCAGCTGGTCGTCTCCGCCGAACCGGGAACCGTCATGGTCATCTACGCCGCCGAACCCGGCTCCCCGACGGCCGAGAGCCTGCGTCTGCTCGGCTCCCTTGCCGCCGACCGGACCCCACGGGCACCTGGTCAAGGGCCGGTAGCCGATCGCCTCGTTCGACGCTCGGCCCGTCAGCCGGTGTCGGGGAGCAGCGCCTGCTGCCGCAATCGAGTTCGCCGATCCGGGGGGGCTGGTCGCGGTCCACTGAGGATGCGGTGGCACTGCCGATGGCAATGAGAGGCGATCGACCCCATCCACCAGAGACAGTCACGACACGCTTCAGATCACTCTGACCGGCATAATGCAACGCAGCTCACACGAGCCCGTTCCTTTGCAAGGCGGGGGTTGAGGGTTCGATTCCCTTCGTCTCCACCGCTGTGACCAGCAAGTACGTTGCTCCGAACTGAGAAGCTCCTCAGTCGTGGCACGAGTTGGCCTACCTTTCCTGGTCATGGCCAATGCGGTGCGCCCTTGCCGCTTAGATGGGATCGACGAGATCGTCTTGTCGTTGACCGCGGGGGCTCACGACCGGGGAGGTGGCCGCGCACTTCGATGAGGTCTACGGCGCGAAGGTCAGCCGGGACACCATCTCGCGGATCACCGACAAGGTGCCCGAGGAGATGACCGAGTGGCAGGACCGGCCGCTCGACCGCGCCGTGTATCCGGTGTTGTTCGTCGACGCGATCCACCTCAAGGTCCGCGACGGGCAGGTCACCAACCGGCCGTTCTACATGGTCATCGGGGTCCTGACCGAGATCAAGAACCGTGGTGTCGCGGGTGCCTGCATCGTGGTCTGCGACGGACTGAAGGGTCTACCGGAGTCGATCACCACCGTGTGGCCCCAGGCCCTGGTGCAGGCCTGCGTGCTGCACCTGATCCGCAACACCTTCCGCTACGCCAGCCGCAAGTACTGGGAGACCATGGCCAAGGATCTCCGGCCGATCTACACCGCGCCGACCGAGGCCGCTGCCAGCGCACGGTTCGGCGAGTTCGCCGACCGGTTGGGCGGGCAGTACCCAGCGATCATCGCGCTCTGGCGAGCGGCCTGGAGCGAGTTCGTGCCCTTCGTGGACTACGACGTCAAGATCCGCCGCGTCGTCTGCAGCACGGATGAAATCGTCAAGGCCTCCTGCTCCCCGTCCGAGCTGATGGACGGGGTCCAGACCGGCCGTCAGGCCGCCCGCAGGGCTTGGTCTTGACGCCGGTGAGGACTCGGTCACGCTGTGACCGCGGCGGGGCGAGTGGGGCTGCCAGTGCGCGACGAAGACCTCGTAGGCGCGTTCGGCCTGCTCGACCACCGCGGTCTCGGCGCGGCGGCGCCGCTTGTCGTTGTAGGCGGCGCCGGGCCTGCGGTCGTTCGCGAGGCGAGACGGCGCGCCGGCTGTGAGTTCGAGCTTGCGCATCTTGTGCGCGACCAGCCCGGGCCAGGCGAAGGCGTAGTCCTGATCCTTGGTCACCAAGTGCCAGGCCAGCACGGTCATCTTCCGGGCAGTGGCCACGATCGCGGTCGGGAACCGCGCCGAGCCTTAATCCGCTGATAGAACGCACGCAGCGGCCCAGGAGCCCGACTGGCCGACACGGCGGCCTCCACTAGCAAGGGAGCCAGATTCAGCTGTCGTTGACAATCGCGGGCCCCCGGTTCGGGAACACTCCGTGTCGCAATCACCAGGGAGCTCGGATCGCCCTTGCGGCACGAGGGGAAGGCGACGTTTTCGGCCTATCGGATCGACGCCGCGGCCCCCCGCCGGCTGCGAGGGTCGTCGGCGAGGCGAAGAAGGATGATCGGCAACACGCAGTGGCCGGGTTCGTCCGGTCCCGGACCGATCGATGCCACCAAGGCGCCGGCGACCTGCTGAGGCGAAGGCCGAGGGCTGCCGCTGCCGCTTCGCCCGGGCCGCCGAGCGCAGGGCCGGCGGAAGTCGATCACATGGAGAGTCGCATGACACAGGCAATGGAGTGGGTCGCCTACCGGGGCGCGCCCCTCTATGACAAGGACGGGAACATCATCGGCAGCATCGAGGAGTTCTTCGTCGAGACCAACGACGGCCCGCCCGCCTGGGCCGTCGTCGTTAACGAGGCGGACCCCAAGACACGCTCGTACGTCCCGATGCGCGACGCACGCCGCGCCGAGGACGGCCAGAGCCTGCAGGCCTCCGTCAGCGGCGAAACGGTCCGCGACGCGCCCAGCACCCAGGACGGTGACGACCTCTCGGGCGAGCAAGAGCGCCAGCTGTACGAGCACTACGGGCAAACCTACCCGGACGCGCAGACATCGGAGGAGACCAGCAGCGAGAAGCGCAAGCCAGGCCTCCTGCAGCGCCTGCTGGGCCGCGATTCGCGCTGATCCCACCTGGACCTGGAACGTCCACAGCAACACCGTGACGTTGAGGCGTGGATGCAGCAGACCTTAGCTATGCCGGGTCTCAGCTGACGGCTCCCTTCTCGCCGAGGCGCAGGTAGTAGGGGTTCTCCACGATCACC
Organism: uncultured Actinomycetota bacterium; assembly: GCA_963822335.1. Lineage (GTDB taxonomy): Bacteria > Actinomycetota > Actinomycetes > Mycobacteriales > Pseudonocardiaceae > Pseudonocardia. Next base: position 205,494 of record CAWGHE010000002.1, read on the forward strand.
CCGCTCATCCACACCTTCGGGTGCACCGGCATGACAGCGAAGATCACGTTGCCGCCGAAGTGGTCCAGGTCGTACATGCAGACGCAGCTCTGCGGGTAGGAGCGGGCCCAGACGGTGGCGCGGGCCTCGTAGTCCGAGAGGTCCTCGAGGAACGGCTGGGAGACCAGGGGTAGGGCCCAGCTCATGTCGGCGACGAGCCGGGCGAAGTCCCGACCGTCGGTCTCGAAGCAGGTCCGGGACCAGTCGTAGAGAAACTCCAGCATCGACTCGGGATCGAACACTCCGGTCCGTAAGTGCGCGTGGCGCGGCTCGGTGACGATCAGCCGGCTGACGTCGTGCTCGCGACCGAGCATCGACGCCAGGTCGGCGCTCTCGCCGTCGGTGGCCAGGCACAGGCAGGCGTCGCCGGCTTCCAGGCCGTCCTTCAGGAAGGGGAGCATGAGCCGGTCGCGCTCGGCGCGGCCGCGGTACAGCGCGCAGATGTGGTCGAAGGGTTGGACCGCTATGCCACCAACCTCGGCAGGGGTCTGGGCCATCAGTTGTCCTCTCGTCGCCGCCACATTAAGCAAGGTCAACGCGCAAATTCGGCCTCGGAGGCCGGGCGACACCGTCAGGACGAGCCGCGCTGTACCTGCCAGGCGCGGGTGGCGACATGAACCGCTCGTGGGCGCGGACGCGCATCAACGCGTCCGTACCGAGCTACGCGCCGCAGGCGATGACGAGCGATGGCGATCCCAGCAACTTGCGCGCGAAGGACCTGCAGGTCCCACTGCCACCCGATCACCATACGAATCGCAGCATTGCCTCGCGCCGTGGCCGCCAGCCGGACACCAGCGCGGGCTCGCACTGCCCGCCGTCCTGGCGCTCATGACCGACTCGTCATGCGGGCTCACCCGAAGGGTGTGGATGAACGGGGTGATCGTGGAGAACCCCTATTGGCTGCGCAATCGACGAGGAGGCAGCCGACAGCTGAGACCGGGCCCGGCAGGCCCACCGAAACCCTCGGGATCCGGCCGTTGGTCGGTGGCAGCCGACGAAGCGCTCGACCCTGAGATCGAAACGATCAGCAGTTCGGTGGACCGTCACGGCCGACGCGGCGCGGCGCCCTCACCGGCTACATCGGCTGCCGGCGGTCGGGGCCGGGACGCTACCCCGCCGCACTGCGGCGCCACACGGTCCACGAGGGGCGCATCAAGCGGCTATCTCGCGACTCCTACGGCCGACGTGGCACTCCTCCCAGCGCATCCGCTCCGAGCGGAGCAGCGGCGAGAGGTTCCCGGTGGAGATCCTGGAGACCGATCTCGCCGCCTGATGGCGCCGGCCCGCTGACATCTGGCGGACGAGCGGACTGCCCCCGCAGGCCGAGGATTCGCCAGAACGTTCGTCCCGGCAGATCCTCGTCCACGCCGTAGATGTGGAACAGGGTGATAGCCGCCACCGAGGGGAGACGACCATGGCCAGCCACGAACGCCTGGCCCTGCGGACCGAGCCGCGATGCACCGGAGCCCAGTGGGTGGAGGAGGAGGTCGCCATCGACGGCCAGCTCACCACCAGCCGTTCCCCGGCGGACCTGCGGACGTTCTGTGCGGCCATCGTCGAGCAGTTCGCGTAGCTGCCGTCACCACGGGAGAAGGACGATACATGATGCAGATCAGAGACCGCGCCTGGCAGCTACCCCTCCGGTTGGCGTCCGGCGGCTTCGTCCTGGATTCGGGGCTCGGTAAGCGGAACGCCGACGAGGCCACGGCACAGCACCTGCACGGGCTCGCCAGCGCGGCCTATCCCTTCCTGGCCAAGATCGACCCGACCGTGTTCACCCGGTCGCTCGCTGCCGGCGAGGTCCTGCTCGGAGCGGTCGTTCTGACCCCGCTGGTGCCGGGCGCCGTGGCGGGGATGGGGCTTCTGGGCTTTGGTGCCGGGTTGCTCGGCCTGTACGCCCGGACACCAGGTATGCACCGGGAGGGCTCGCCCTTCCCCACCCCGGCCGGGCTCGCCTTGGCAAAGGATGCCTGGCTCGCCGCGATCGGCGCGGCGCTCGTGCTCGGCACCCGCCGACGGCCGCGTCACAGCGACTGACCGCGGCTCGACCGACCGCGAGCGGCAGTCCCGGGCCACCCTTCACGTGGGGCGCGGGGGAGCCACCGCCGACCACGGGGCGATCTAGCGGTCGATCGCTGAGGGCAAGCCACCTAGTCTCTCGGCTGGCCGAGCTGCCGGAACTGCTCCGCCAACCAGACCAGGATCGGTCCGTTTGGCTCAACTCCGGTACAAGATCGAGCACGTCGTATGCCTTGCCGATACACCGCGTGATGCGATCGCGTTCGTTCTGCTGGGCAGTTGGCGCAACACTCATTGTCATGCCTCCCGGGGCGGTTGTGCTCCGCGGGACGCTGCCGGAGCCAGAGTGCCGAGCCCATGGATGGCGGAGGCTAGGAGGGCCGAGCTTGTACGCCCATCGACCGCGCTCGGACCGTTGCGCAGGCCGCTGGCGGTCCATGAGCCGGGCAAGGTGGTGCTGGACCTCGCGCTGACCGTCGCGGTGGGTGGACGGTCAGGCGCAAGGTCCTCTCTGCGGCCAGGCCGCCGGCTCGCCGACCTCGAACTGCGGCATCGACCGGCAGCCCGCAGGACGAAGATCTGTGAACGTTGCCGCCCTGGGACGTCGTTTCCCACGCTGGAGGAGGTGTCGCTTGCCAGTACGTCTTGTTGGCGGCCGTCGGCGCGGACTTCACGGTGCGCTGGGCAAGCGACTCCTGCCCTAGCCTTCCTGGTCGCACCAGCACGATAGAGCCGGTCCGCGTTGGGCCGCGTGGGTCGAGGCCCACGGTGGGTGGGCTGTTCGACTATCGGTAGATGACCGGTTGGATGGATCGCGCGGCGTGCCAGGACGTAGATCCGGAGATGTTCTTCCCCGTGGGCTCCGGTGAGTTCACCGACGAACAGGCGGCCGCCGCGCGAGCGGTGTGCGACCGCTGCCGTGTGCGGCTGGAGTGCCTCGCATGGGTGCGGCGGATCGAGCCGGCCGATGGTATGTGGGGCGGGCTCACCGTGGACGAGCGGCAGGCCGCCCTTCCGGCGCACCGCTCGCCGACCGCTGCGCTCGCGCTGGAGCCAGGGTACCGCCGCACTGAGCATGCGGGCCCCAGGTGATGTGCGCCGCTGATACCGGACGAGATTGGGCACACCGAGACCGGCCGGGGCGGCCCCGGTCGGGCCGTGCGGGGGCCAAGCGGGGAAGGTCGGGGCCTGGCCGCGGGATGCTCCGGTGGATTTTCGGCGGTTCTGCATGGGGCGCTCGGCTCGTACCGTTGTTCGGACGCGCACCCGTAGGCCCGAGGCAGGTCCCTGGGGCCCGAAGGGGTCGCGCGCGCGGTCGGTTTGTTGGTGCGGGGCGCTGCGGGCGGGCAATTGCCGCGAGTTCAGCACGATCGCCCGCCCCGCGCTGCCTGGCAGCGTAGCCCGCGGCTGACCGAACACCGGGCATGCACGGACTGATCTTCACGCGGAAGGAACCGTTATGCGCAACATCAAGAGCGTCGACCTGGAGGACGCCCGTCGGATCATCGCCGCCGGCGAGGAGAAGGCCGCATCGCAGGGCCAACCGATGAACATTGCCGTTGTCGACGGCGGCGGTGTCCTCGTCGCCCACATCCGCCAGGACGGGGCATGGATCGGCAGCGTCGACGTGGCCATTAACAAAGCCTTCAGTGCGCGCGCATTCGACGTCTCGACCGAAGCCCTCGGCGAGAACGCCCAGCCCGGCGGCCAGTTCTACGGCATCCAGGACTCCAACCACGGCCGTGTCATGATCTTCGCTGGTGGGGTGCCCCTGCTGTCGGAGGACGTTGTCGTCGGAGCGGTCGGCGTCAGCGGCGGCACCGGCGAGCAGGACCAGGCAGTCGCCGAGGCGGCGGCCGCCGCCCTCTAACGAGCGCGGCATGCTGCGGCAGTGGTCGCATCGCGATAGTCGATGACCCGCCGCCCCGCACACAGAGGAGGCACCGAGACGGTCGCGTCCGAATGCGCCTTCGGGGTCTACTCGCGGAAGCTGTTCCTCGGTGACTCGCTCGACACCGAGAACATCGGCGCCTCCTACGACTCCGGGGTGCTCACAGTGCGGATCCCGATCGCGGAGAGGGCCAAGCCGCGCAGGATCTCGATCGAGTCCAGCCCGGACCTCAGGCGTCACCGGGTACCGGCAGATGTCCGGCTCGCCCGCGCTGTTGCGGCGGCGACGGGACGGCGAACTTCCGGACACGGCGGCCGGTCCGGCCCTGCTGGCGCTGCCCGGCGCCCTGCTCACGCCGCTACCCCGACGCGAAAAGGATCCGCTGCGTCGGTGGGCTCGGCCCCGCCCCGCCCAACGGCCTGGCAGCCCAGCAGGGCCGCATGACCGAGAGGGAGGCCGTCTCGACGGTTTCCGCTCAGCCGAGATCAATATCGTCGAAGGTCGCGGTCGCGGTGTTGGTGATGTGGGTGGTGATGGCGGCGGCTGCCGCGTCGGGGTCGCCGGCCGCGATGGCGGCGACGATGGCGCGGTGTTCAGTCATGACGGCCTTGTCGCGCTCGGGGCGGGTGAGTGCTTCCTGTCCGAGTAGCCACATCGCTCCGCGAAGGCGTCCGAGGGTTTCGCGGGTGCGGTCGAGTCCGGCCAGTGAGGCCATCAGCAGGTGGAACTCCTCGTCGATGATGAGGAACTGGCTGCGCCCGCCACTCGTGATGGCCTGCTGTTGGCGGTCGAGGACCTCGTCGATCCGATCGACGACGTGCGTTCGGGGGTCGGCCTCGGCGAGCCGGCGCACAACGTAGGTCTCCAGCAGGGTGCGGAGATCGAAGACCTCGGTCTGTTCGGCGGGGCTGAGGTCGCGCACGCAGAATCCACGCTGAGCCGATACCTCGAGGAGTCCTTCGCGGGTGAGCGCGATGACGGCCTCGCGCACCGGGGTGCGGGACATGCCGAGGGTCTCGGCGAGCTCGTTCTCGGAGTAGAGCGGTCCGTGGCGGACGGTGCCGTCGCGGATGGCTTCCTGCAGGCGTAGGTACGCGCTGCGGGCCAGGGTGTCCGGTCGCTCGACGGCAGACAGACCGCTGAACTTCGCCATGACGGGGACGTTACACCTCACATACTGCATCTGAGGTACTTGTATACTAGATTGTCTCGTACCGTGGTCCCAGCTGAGTCGTCGGGAGGCGTTGTGAGGATCTCGCTGGTGCAGGTGGCCGGCCCCGTCGCACGAGCCGGTCGAAGAGCGGATCGACCGGCTCGGCCAGGTGCGGGGCGCGGACCTGGTGGTGCTGCCGGAGTTGTGGTCGGAGGGCTACTTCGCGTTCGAGGACTACCCGCAGCGGGCCGAGTCGTTGGCCGACGGTCCGACGGTGGCCGCGGGCCGGTCGTGGGACCGCCGCCACGTCCGGCCCGACGGCGCACGCGCCGGCCGCGAGCCCGATCCACGAGGTGACCCCGAATGATCCTGCAGTTGTCCGTCCTCGGCAGCGGCGAAGTGGTGCCGTTCGAACCCGCCCGGCTCGTCGTGGCCGGCTACACGGGCCGTGATCAGGACGCGGTGGCCGCGCACATCGCCGAGCTCGCCGAGATCGGCGTCCCGGCACCGGCGAGTGTGCCCGCGTTCTACGACCTCGCACCCGTCGCTGCTGACTACCGACTCCACCGTCACCGTCGAGGGCGCGAACACCTCTGGGGAGGTGGAGCCGGTGCTGCTGCGTGCCGGCGGCCGGTGGTACCTGGCCGTCGGCTCCGACCACACCGACCGCGACCGCGAACGCGACGACATCGCCGCGTCGAAGGCGGCGTGCCCGAAACCGATCGGCGCACACGTGGTGCGGCTGCCCGACGATCCCGGGAACATCGACCTCGACCAGGTGCGGGCCCGTAGCAGGGTCGACGGCACCGCCTACCAGGACGCATCGCTGTCGACGCTGATGCGCCCCGGCGACGTGCTGGGCCGGATGCGCACCGCGCTGCCCAGTCATCCGCTCGACTCCGACACCGACTTCGCCCTGTTCGGTGGCACCACACCGCTCCTCGAAGGCACGTTCGTGCCGGGCCGAGGGTGGGAGCTGGAGCTGCTCCTGCCAGACGGCGCAGAGTTGCGCCACACCTACGACGCCCAGCTCACGACCACCGAACCCGCGGTCGGTCGCGGCGACCGCGACCATCGAGGGGAGCCTGCGATGACCATCAACGAGACCGCCACGACTTCCACGACCGCCGCCGCGGGCGGGATGCGCGTCGGCGCGAGCTACCTCGCCGCGCTGCGCGACGACCGCGAGATCTACCTCGACGGCACCCGCGTCGACGACGTCACCACCCACCCGGCGTTCAGCCCCGCCGCCCGGACGATCGCCGAGCTCTACGACCTCGCCGCCGACCCCGGGTCGGGGATGTGCACGCTCGACCCGCAGACCGGGGCGCAGACGAACCGGATCTACCTCCCGCCACGCAGCCCCGAGGACCTGACCGCGTTCCGCCGTGCTGTGCAGACCTGGGCCGAGCACACCCACGGCTGGATGGGCCGCACACCCGACCACGTGGCCGCGTTCCTGTCCGCGTTCGCCTCGCACCCCGAGACCTTCGCCACCGACGGCACACGCGGGCACGACTTCGCCGCCAACGTCACCGCCTACCACCGCAAGCTGGTCGCCGAGCAGCTCTACGTCTCCTACGCGATCATCCCGCCTCAGGTGTCCCGGGCGGACACCGCGCACGCCTGGGAGGGCGAGTTCATCCAGGCCGGCGTCGTCGACGAACGCCCGGAGGGACTCGTGCTGCGCGGCGCGCAAATGCTCGCCACCGGCGCCGCTGTTGCCGACGAGCTGATGATCTCCTGCATCAAGCCCCTCACCGACGACGACCGCGACTTCGCGATCAGCGTCGTCGTGCCGGTCGCCACTGCCGGGCTCAAGCTCTACTGCCGCCGCCCCTACGCCAGCGCCGCCAGCAGCGGCTACGACTACCCGCTGTCCACCCGCTACGACGAGACCGACGCCCTGGTCGTGCTCGACGACGTCCTCGTGCCGTGGGACCGCGTGTTCGTCGACCGCGACGTCGCCGGGCTACGGGGCCAGTTCTTCGACACCGGCGCCCACCAGCTGGGCAACTGGCAGGCCCAGATCCGCTTCTCGGTCAAGATCGAGTTCCTGGCCGGGCTCGGCCGCAAGATCGCCGCGGTCAACGGAGTCGACAAGTTCCCCGGCGTCGTCGAGAAGCTCGGCGAGCTCGCCAGCCTGGCCGCCACCGTCGAGTCCGGGGTCCTGGCCGCCGAACACACCGCTGAACCCGACGGTGCCGGCCTGTACCGACCTGGCCGACGACCGCTCTACGGCGCGATGGGCCTGCAGGCCGAGCTCTACCCGCGCGTGCTCGCGATCCTGCGCGACCTCGCCGGCGGCGGCGTGCTGCAGGTCCCCTCCAGCGTCGCCGACCTGCGCAACCCCGCCACCCGCGCGGACATCGACCGCTACGTCCAGTCACCCGGCGTCGACGCCGCCGAACGGATCAAGCTGTTCAAGCTCGTGTGGGACGCCGTCGGCAGCGAGTTCGCCGGGCGCCACCACCAGTACGAGATGTTCTACGCCGGAGCACCGTTCGTGGTGAAGGGCTACGCCTACCGCAACTACGACTTCGAACCCGCCCTCGACGCCGTCAACGGGTTCCTGTCCTCCTACGACGAGAACTCCTGACCCACCAGCCAGGAAGGAGGCCCCCGTGGCCAAACCCGAGTACGAGTTCTTCGACGTCGAGAAGGTGCCCTTCACCACCTGCGTCGGTGACGTCCCCACCCTGACCGAACGCATCCTCGCCGCCGACGAGACCGCAGGAACCGCCACCCGGGTCCTGCGCTTCGAACCCGGCACCGACACCACACCCAACGGCGTCCAGGTTCACGACTTCTGGGAGGAGGTCTACATCGTCTCCGGGTCGTTCACCGACCTCGAACTCGACCAGACCTTCACCGCCGGCATGTACGCGTGCCGGCCACCCGGCATGCGCCACGGTCCGTGGCGCAGCGACGAGGGCTGCACCACGTTCGAGGTCCGCTATCGCACCGACACCGGAGCCTGACCATGACAGGCGCCTGCACCGAGCCCGCCGAGTCGACCGAGTCCGCCCTCGACGCGGTGGCGATGCGGCAGGCCATGGGCCGCTTCGCCACCGGCGTCGCCGTCGTCACCACCAGCCACGACGGCGAGCCGCACGGCATGACGGTCAACTCGCTGACCTCGGTCTCGCTCGACCCGCCGCTGCTGCTGGTCTGCCTGACCACCGGAGCACGCACTACCGACGCCGTGATCAGCCGTGGCCGGTTCGTCGTCAACGTGCTCGCCGCACGCCAGGAACAGATTGCACTGCGCTTCGCCCGACGCGGCGAGGAACACTTCGCCGGCCTCGACAGCGACCCCGCCGGCACCTCTGTGCACACGGTGCCGGTCGTCCCGGGCGCCCTCCTGCACGCCGACTGCAGCGTCGACACCACACTCTCCGCCGGAGACCACGTCGTCGTCATCGGACGGGTCGAGACGATCTGCTGCAACGACGGCACCCCGCTCGGGTTCGTCACCGGACGATTCGCCGACATCCGGCCACACGGAGAACTCCACGACCTCTGGTTCGCCTGACTCATCTGCAGCTTGATCATCCACAGTGGATCTTGTGCACGGACGATGGCAAATGAACTGGCGTCGATCAGGGCAAGTCCAGACACCGTGTGCGGAGCCGAGGCGGCTATGACCAGCGCAATGCAACGCAGCTCACACGAGCCCGTTCCTTTGCAAGGCGGGGGTTAGGCGTTCGATTCCCCTCGTCTCCACAATCTGACCAGCAGTGTTAGCGCTCGTGATGGTCTCTCTTGATCGTCTGAGTGCGGCGATGACGGCGAGTATTCTTGGTCCGTGGCCGAGAAGCCCGACATTCGCCGTCAGCAGGGGGCAATTCGCCGCCGCGGTCGGTCGTTCCAGGTGTCGGTCGACGCCGGGCTGGATCCGGTCGCGAGCAAGAGCTTCCACCTGACCGACTCGACGACCGACGAGGCAGAGGCCCGCCGGATCCTGCGGCGTCTGCGCACACCTCGCCCGGTGACCGCGGGGAGGTGCGCTCGCCTCGGCGTGACCGTTGCCGCCGTGGCGCTGGTCGCGGGATGCGGACTCGGCATCAATCCGCCGTCCGCGCCATCCGTGGTGGGCCCGCCGGTCAGCGAGGCCGGGCCGGGCGAGATCCGCGGGTCTGCGGCGATGGTCCACCTGCAGGCGCTGCAGCGCATCGCCGACGACAATGGCGGGAACCGCGCGTCCCCCGGCCCCGGCTACGACGCGAGCGTCGACTACGTCGCTGGGGTGCTGCGGGCCGCCGGGTGGCAGGTGTCCACCCCGCCCTATGACGCGGGCGGGAACGACAATGACGAGGAAGCCGCCGGGAGCACCCAGGTGCGGCAGGTCGTCGCGCAGACCGGCTCGGGGACCTCCGGTTCCGTGGTGATGGCCGGGGCTCATCTGGACTCGGTCCGGGAGGGCCCAGGCATCACCGACGATGGCTCCGGGGTCGCGGCCCTGCTGGTGATCGCCGAGCACCTCGGCGCGTCCCCGCCTGTGCCGCACACCGTCCGGGTCGCCTTCTTCGGCTCCGAGGAGGAGAGCCTGCAAGGCTCCCGCAGCTACGTCGGCGGCCTGTCCGGCGCCGATCGGGCCGCGATCCTCGCGTACCTGAACCTGGACATGATCTCCTCGCCGAACGCGGGCTACTTGGTGCAAGGCGGAGCCCCCGGCAACGACCCTGCCGGGTCCGGCCCGCCAGGGTCCGCGACGGTCGGCCGGGTGCTCGTCGACCAGCTCGCCCGCACCGGGGTAGCGGCAGAGACCGTCCCGTTCACCGGCGACGACGACGCCGCGTTCACCGAGGCGGGCATTCCGACCGGCGGTCTGGTCAACGGCACCGACGGCCGCAAGAGCCCACAGCAGGCCACGGCCTGGGGAGGACAGGCTGGGGCGCCTTTCGACCCCTGCTACCACGCCGCATGCGACCGGATCGACCAGGTCAACCAGGTCGCGCTCGACCGCTACACGCGGGCCGCGGCGGGGACGATCGAGGAGCTCGCCGCGATGCCCGTGCGGCCGACCGGCTGACACCGCCCGGTTCGGTCGGTAGCCGACCACAATGCAGGAACGCCATGCCGTGTGTCGCCGCCGAGGGGTAGGTACCTCAGAGCCGGCTATTGCCGGCGCTCACTCCGTTCCGGCGTTCACCGGTCTTCGATGGGTGTGCTGGCCGGGGCCGGACCGACGGTGCCGCGGCGACGTTCGCGGTAGCCCGCGACCTTGGTCTGGTTGCCGCAGCGCTGCATCGAGCACCAGCGCCGCCGGTTGCCCTGGGTGTGGTCGTAGAACAGCAGCGAGCAGTCCGGGTGCTCGCACTCGCGGATCCGCTCCGCTGGGGCAGTGGCGATCATGTCGATCCCGTCACGGGCCAGCGTGCTCATCACCGCTGCGACGGTCACCTCGTTCTCGCCGTCGCGGCGCACGCTGCCCTCGACATCGAGGAACGGCACGAGATCGGGCCGCGCGGCCGCGCGGTTGACGACCTCGACGTCGACCCGGTCGGGGGCGAGGGCGGCCATGCGGGCACGCACCAACCAGTGCAGCGCCTCGCGCAGCTCGCGTACCTCGACCAGTTCGGGCTCTTCGATCCGGGCGGGCGCCGGCAGGCCGGCTCCGGCCAGCCAGCACACCAGTGCTGGTGGGTCGGGCAGGCGTTCGACCGGATCGGGCCGATGTCGGCGCCCGAAGGTCGCGACGAGGTCGAGGCACCAGCGCCCACCGGACCGCGGGAATTCGTCGTCGGACACGAACCGCACCCTACCCCTTGACACCAGTTCAACCAGTGACAAACTGACACCAGTTCAACCGGTCACAGAGGAAGTGGCGCGTGCGCCCGTGCAGGTGACGACGTTCGGGTCCCCGGAGGGGCCACTGGAGTGGATCGAGGTCCTGGACCCCGAGCCCGGTCCCGGCGTCGCCCGCGATCCCCGAGGTGGAGGGCGCCGGACGGGTGGTCGCCCTGCGTGATGGCGTCGAGGGTCTGGCCGTCGGTGATCGGGTCCAGGCCTGGGGCGTCATCGGCGCCCCAGGGTTCTACGCCGAACGTGCCGTGCTTCCTGCCGATTCGCTGGTCACAGTGCCGGACCCGGTGGCACTCGCCGACCCGGCCATGCTGCCCGCTTGCAAACCCACCGAAAGGACACTCTCGTCATGCCGCTCGTACGAATCGATGTTCCCCGGTCCACCCCTGGCCTGGAGCGCGAAGCGATCAGCAAGGTCGTCTATGACGCCCTGGTCAATGTCGCCGGCGCCCCCGTCGATGACAAGTTCGTCATCATCTCCGCCCACGACCCGGCCGCCCTCGAGATGCACCCGACCTACCTCGTCGAGCGCACCGACCGAGCCCTGATCATTCAGATCACCTTCAACGCAGGACGATCCGTCGAGGTCAAGAAGGCCCTCTACCGGGCGATCGCCGACGGAATCCACGCAGCAATCGGACTCCGCACCGAGGACGTGTTCATCAACCTCGTCGAGGTCCCCAAGGAGAACTGGTCCTTCGGCGCCGGCGAAGCCCAGTACGCCGGCTGACCGCCTTCTCGTACGGGATCGCGCCGGCGTCGGCGTGGGCGGTGATCCGCTCCTTGGATGGGCTCTGCAACGGATCCGGCCGGCTCAGGCAGTCGTTCATGTGCACGATCTGGCGGCTGCCGGTGCACAGAGTGGCGGCCGGGTCGGTGTGTCGCGGCTTACAGTCGTCGCACGAGGCCGAGCCGCGGCCTGAAGGGAACCGGGAGGTGGCGGATGACCCAGCACCGTCCGCCGTCGTCCGGGCGACCGGCGCGGCACCTCGTCGCAGCGGCCGCGACCGGGGATCGCGACCGGTTCGCCACGCTCCTCGCGCCGACGTTCTCGGCGGTCCGGGTGCGGCCGCTGGCCGACGGGACCTTCCACAGTTCCCTGCGCAGTGCGGTGGCCGGCGACGTTCGGGTCTCGGTGCTGAGCGGCAGCCCGTGCGTGGTCACACGCGGCCCCGAGCTCATCGGACAGACGGATCCCGGGTTCCTCACCGTTTCGCTGCAGCGGGTCGGTAGGGCCGCGGTCGCGCAGGATGGCCGGCACTGCATGCTCGGTCCCGGCGACCTGGTCAACTACGTCACCTCCCGGCCGTACGAGGTGACGTTCTGGGAGCCGTACGAGGTCGTCGTCGTGACGGTGCCGCTGGCGGCGCTCGGGTCGCACACCGACACCCTCGCGGGGCGGACCGCGATCGCGGTCGGGACGGATCGCGGCCCCCGCGACGTCGTCGGAACGCTCCTCGATGCCCTCGCCGCGAAGATCGACGACTGCACCCCGGGTGACGCGAGCAGCAGCAAGGAGTACCTCGCGGACGCGATCGTCTCGCTGGTCATCGCCGAGCTGGTCGACATCGTCCCGCAGGGCGCAGGCGACGACCTCGCCGACCGCGTGCTCGCCCACTGCCTGGCGCACCTGCCCGATCCGGGGCTCACCGTCGAGTCCGTCGGGCGGGCGCTCGGGGTGTCGGTGCGGTACCTGCACAAGGTCCTCGCCCCGACCGGGATGACGTTGTCGGCCTGGATCCGCCGGCAGCGGCTGGAACGGATCGGCCGCGACCTCGCCGACGAGTCACTGCGCGGGCGCACCGCGGGCGCGATCGCCGCACGCTGGGGGATGCCCGACACCGGACATCTGAGCCGCGCCCTGAAGGCCGAGTTCGGCATGACCGCGAGCGAGATCCGCCGGTCGGGCCGCTGGGAACGTGGCGGGCCCCGCCCGCTGCCGGAGCGGCCGCGCCTCACCGGGACCGAGCCACTGCGCCGCCCGGCTACGGGCTGACCGGACGTCACCGGCAGACACCGGTCGACACGACCGTCCCTTCAATGTCCACTGTGTACTGACAAGGAGTTCCCATGACCACGAGCGCGCAGAAGGTCGCGATCGTCACCGGTGCGTCGCGCGGGATCGGGGCCGGCGTCGTCGAGGGCTACCGCAAGCTGGGCTATTCCGTCGTCGTCACGTCGCGCTCCATCACGGCCCCCGACGACCCGCAGGTGCACGCCGTCGCGGGGGACCTCGCCGACCCGCAGACCGCGGGACGTGTGGTCGACGCCGCCCTGGAGCGCTTCGGCCGGATCGACGCGCTGGTCAACAACGCGGGGATGTTCCTCGCCAAGCCGTTCACCCTCTACACCGACGAGGACTTCGCGGCGATGGTCGGGCTGAACCTCGCCGGCTTCTTCGGCATCACCCGGCGCACGGTCGCGACGATGCTCGAGCAGGGCTCGGGGCACGTCGTCACGATCACGACGTCGTTGGTCGACCATCCGCTGAGCGCGGTGCCGTCGGTCCTCACCTCACTGACCAAGGGCGGCCTCGACGCCGCGACACGCTCGCTCGCCATCGAGTGCGCCGGCACGGGCGTACGGGTGAACGCGGTATCGCCCGGGATCATCAAGACCCCGATGCACCCGGTCGAGGCCTACGACGCCTACGCCGGTCTGCACCCGATGGGGCGCATGGGCGAGATCGACGAGATCGTGCAGGCGGTGCTCTACCTCGAGACCGCCGCGTTCGTCACGGGCGAGACCCTGCACGTCGACGGCGGCCAGGGCGCGGGGCACTGATGTCGGTGGCCGAGGCGCTCCAGTCGGAGCAGCGGACCGTGCGCGCACAGGCCCGCGAGTTCGCGGGCGACGTGCTGGCCCGTGTCCGCGAGGTGACCGATCCGCTGCCGACCGCGACGGAGCGGTACCGGGCCACCCGCCCCTTCTACCGGCAGATGGTCGAAGCCGGGTTCCTGCGCCGGCTCGTCCCGCAGGCGTTGGGCGGCGACGGCACCGGTGCGTCGACGACGGCCGCGCTGGCCGAGGAGCTGGTCGTGGGCGACCCGGGCGTCGCGCTGAACCTGTTCTCCACCGGCCTCGGGCTCACCCCGCTGCTGCGAGCAGGCAATCCCGCGCAACACGCTCGGTTCCTCCCGCCGTTCCTCGCGACGACCGGGACACCGCTCGCCTCGCTGGCCCTGACCGAGCCCGGCGGCACGGCGAACTTCGACGAACCCGATCCCGGCACCGGCGAGAGCGTCGGCCTGCGGACCACGGCCCGGCGGCGCGACGGCGACTGGGTCGTCGACGGGGAGAAGCAGTGGGTGTCGCACGCGACCGGATGGGAGGGCACCGGGCCCGACCTGATGAGCGTGGTCTGCCGCGCCGGCCACGACCCGGACCCGCACAACTCGCTGGCCGTGCTGCTCGTCGCGGGACCGATCCGGGGCCTGACGATCACCGAGCTGTTCGACCCGCTCGGCCACCGCGCGCACCTGCTCCCACGGTTCACCCTGACCGACGTCCGGGTGCCGGAGGCGAACCTGCTCGGTGAGGTCGGCGACGGCCTCGCCATCGCCAGAGCGGTGTTCGGCGGCGCGCTGATCGGCGCCTGCGCGGCAGGGGTCATGCGGTCGGCCTTCGACGTCGCGCTGCGGTTCGCCCGTACCGACCGCCGCGGCGGGCGGGTGCCGGTCGTCGAGCACCAGGGCGTCGGGTTCCTGCTCGCCGACGTGAAGACCCGGATCGAGGCCGTCCGTGCCCTGACGCAGCGGGCCTGCGCGGCGCTGGACAACGGGTCGCCGGGCGCCGAGGAGCTGTCCGTGCACGCCAAGATCTTCGGGTCCGAGACGGCGGTGCAGACGCTCGTCGACCTCATGCGGGTCGTCGGCGTCGACTCCTACGGCCACCACCTTCCGCTCGCCGGCCTCGTCCAGGACGCCCTCGCCTATCCGCTGTTCAGCGGCGGCAACATCGGGTTCCGCCGACGCCGGCTCCAGGCGCTGCTCGCCGATCCCGACTACGACCCGTGGAGCACGATGGACGGCTGACCATCCACGCTCCGCACCGCTCAGAGCGGACGCTCGGCACGAAGGCCGTGATCTGAGTACGGTGAGGCACGCAGCGACGGACCGGAGAAACCGATGATCGACGAAGGCACGGGGGAGTCGCCGGTCGGTCCCCTTGCCGCGGTGTCCGACCTCGATGACGGTGCGCTGGATATCACCGTTGAACGCACGGCCCGCGGGACGTGTGTCCGGGTCGACGGCGAGATCGATCTCGCCACTGCCGACCGGCTGAGTACCCTGCTTCAGGGAGAGCTGGTCAACCGCCCCGCTGTCCTGGTGGTCGATCTGGACGGCACCACGTTCTTCTCCTCGACCGCCCTCACGACCCTGGCGTTGGCCCAGCGCGCCGCGCGTCGGACAGGGAGCGAGATCAGGTTGGTCGCGAACCGAGGGATCGTGCTGCGGCCGTTGAGCATCACGGGCCTGGCGGACGAGATAGCCGTCTTCACGAGCGTCCCGGACGCTCTGGCCGGTCGGGACGGGTCGCGCCCGGCGCCCCCATGACGACTGCGCCCGGACGCGGCGGCAGCTCTCGACGAGACCCTCCCCGGCTTGGTGCCCCCGGCCCTGCGCAGGAGTCGTTCGCCCTCACCCACGTCGAGGGACATGCCCACCGGCTCACGGACGTCCGGCGGCAGTTCGTCGCCTGGCTCGCCACGGTCGGCGTCGTCGGTGACCTCGCCGACGACGTGGTCCTGGCGGTCTACGAGGCGATGGCGAACGCGGCGGAGCACGCCTACGCGTCGGCGCCCGGCCACTTCGACGTCGACGCCACCCGATCTCCCGGGACTCTCGTCGTGGTGGTGCAGGACCAGGGGCGATGGGTCCCGCCGTCCGACCCCGGGTTCCGTGGGCGTGGACTGATCATGATCAGAGCTGCGGCGCACGAGGCGACGGTGGATGGGGCCGAGGACGGGACGACGGTGCGGATGCGGTGGTCCGTCGAGGGATGAGGGCCGTGGTTCATCCGGTCCAGCGCAGTACCAGCAGGGCGATGTCGTCGCCTCGTGCCCGTCCGAACCGGTCGAGGAGGTCGGTGCAGACGTCGTCGGCCTCACCGTCCAGACCCACGCTCGCTCGAACGGCCTCCATCCCGGTGTCGATCGACTCCCCGGGCGTCTCGACGAGGCCGTCGGTGATCAGCACCATGGTGGCCGGTTTCGGCAGCGGCGCGACCGTGGCCGGGGCGTGCGTCCGGCGGAGGCCGAGCATGGGGCCGTACACGTCGAGGTAGTCCGCCCCGTCGCGAGTCCACGAGCAGCGGCGGCAGGTGACCCGCATTGGCGACGGTGATGGTGCCGCGAGACAGATCGAGCACCGTCAGGCAGAGCGTGGCGTACTCGTCGGCGTGGTAGATCGCCATCATGTGCTCGAGCCGGGTCAGGATGACCTCGGCGGAGTGTCCCTCGGAGGCATAGGCCCGCAGGGCGTGCCGCAGCTCCACCATGACCGTCGCGGCGTGGGTGGAGTGTCCGGCCACGTCGCCGATCGCGACCAGGAGCCGGTCGGCGTCGAGTTCGATCAGCTCGTAGAAGTCACCGCCGATCTCTGCGATCTGGCTCGCCGGCTGATACCGCGCGGCGATCTGCAACCCGGCTCGCAGCGCAGGCATCGACGGCAGGAAGCTGCGCTGCAAGGTCAGGACGAGGTCGCGTTGCGCGCGGTGCAGCCGCAGGGCGTCCAGTGACGACACCGCTGCCTGCCCGAGCTGAGCCAGGAGATCGGCCTGCGCCCGGTGCAGCGTGGTGACCTGCACCGCGAGGGCCATCGGCGGGCTGCTCCGGGAGCGGAACAGCAGCACATCGGCGGGCCGGGGATCGGATGTCGGGTCGAACAGCTGCCACGGAACCTCGACGGCGATGCCCGGCGCGCTCGGGGCGGTGAACAGCTCGGCGAACGAACCCGGGTCCACGACCCGCAGCTGGGGCTCGCCGGTGCGCCGCGGGTCGGCGAGCGCGACGACCCGCTCGCCGTCGAGCCCGACGCCGACCACCGCGGCCGGCACGGCGAGCATCTCCGCCGCTCCCGTTGCGACGGTCCCGATCAGGCCCGCGACGTCGGCTGCGGCGTTCATCGCCAGCGACGCGCGGCTGAGCCCGGACAGCCTGTCGGCCAGGTCCTCGGCGGCCTGTCGGGCACGGTAGTAGCGCAGCACGGACCCGATGGTGGCCACGAGCTCCTCGGGCTCGACCGGCTCGACCAGGTAGGCGTCCGCCCCGCGGGTCAGGCCCGCCGCCCGGTCGGACCCGCGGACCGAGGTGGCCGACAGGTGGACGACCGGGTGCCCGAGTGCGGGATCGCTCTTGATCCGCTCGCACACGTCGAACCCGCTCATGTCGGGCAGGTTCACGTCGAGCAGGACGAGGTCGATCTGCGGCCAGCGGGCCAGCGCGGCCAGGCTGTCGGTGCCGGTCGCCGCTTCGACGACGTGGTGACCGTGGCGGCGCAGCCAGCTGCACGTGACGTACCTGCTGGCGTCGTTGTCGTCGACGACCAGCACCAGTGCGGGCTCCTCCTCGCGGGGCGGGAGCTCGGTGTCCGTCACCGGTCTCCTCCCACGACCCGCGACGCGACCTCTGCCGCGGCGAGCAGGAGGCCGTGCGAGAACTGTGCCTTGTCCAGCCAAGCTGCGGTCGTCGCGAGCTCGGCCCGGCGGCCGTCGTCGAGGACCGACGCGGAGATCATCACGACGGGGACCGTCTGCAGCCGGGGGTTGCGGCGCATCGCGGCGAGGACGGCCTGGCCGTCGGGGGCCGGGATGTCGAGGTCGAGCAGCACGAGATCGGGCCGCACGACGGACATGATGTCCAGAGCGCTCGCCCCGTCGGGTGCCGTGCGGACGTCGTCGGCCTGTCCGTCGAGGACACGGACCACGACCGCACGGAACGCCGGGTCGTCGTCGACGACCAGCACGCGACCGAAGCGGGCCGGTCGTCCTCGCTGCGGACCGAGGGGGAGCGCCAGTGTGACGGTCGTTCCCACACCCGGCTCGCTCGTCAGCTCCAGCGTGCCGCCCAGGAGGTCGGCCAGGCGCCGGCAATGGGCCAGGCCGAGTCCCGTGCCCGCTGATCGGACCTGCAGTGGCCCGGCCACCTGGAAGAACTCCTCGAACACGCGTTGCTGGAGCTCCGCCGGGATGCCGATCCCGGTGTCGACGACGCTGATCAGGACGTTGTCCCGGGCCGGACAGGGCCGCGCCGAGAGCCGGATCTCTCCCCGCTCGGTGAACTTCACGGCGTTGCTCATGAGGTTCCGCAGGACATGGCCGAGCAGGGCCGGATCGGTGACCAGCGACGCGGGGTCGGACGGTTCCTCGACGACCAGGTCCACCTCCGGCAGCACCGACACCGGGCGCATCGCCGCATGGACCTGCTCGAACACGTGGCGCAGGTCGACGAGCTCCGGTCGAGCGGTCAACCGTCCCGACTCGGCCTTCGCGACGTCGAGCAACTCCCCGACGAGGGTGAGCAGCAGGCCTCCGGAGTCCCGGATGAGCTCGATCTGGTTGCGCTGGTCGGCGGTGAGCGGCTCCGACTCGTCATCGAGCAGCAGCCGCGACAGCCCGATCACCGAGTTCAACGGGGAGCGCAGCTCATGACTGACGTTGGCCCAGAACCGCGTCTTGCTCTCGCTGGCGTCCCGCAACTCCGTCGTGACCTGGTTCAGCTCGGCGTAGAGGGCCACCACACCGCGATTGGTCTCCTCCAGCTCGGCGTTGGCGCGGGCCAGGTCCTCCTGGCGTCGCGCGAGCTCGTCCATGGCCTCGACCAGGTCACTGTTCTGATCGCGCAGGACGTCGAGCGGATCGTCCGGCCGCTCCGCGTGCAGCGTCCGCAGTTGCTCGATCCGGTCGGGTGTCACCGCCTCCGCGGTCGGGGGGAGCCACTTGCGGAAACCGGCCGAGCCCTCCCCATCGGTGACGGACAGCGTGCATGTGTCCATCAGGCGGGCGGCCGCCGCGACGCCCTCGACCTGCGCCAGCGCCTCCTCGTGGACCGCGCCACCGAGCGCGCCCTGCCAGTGCGCGGTGACGACGAGCGCCGGCACCGGTACGGCCACCAGAGACAGCCCGACGACGGCATGTCCATCGAGTGCCACGAGCTCCCGGCTGATCTCGCTGAGCGCGGTGACCGTGCGGATCTGATCCAGGTACTCCAGCCCGGCAGCGACCGCGATGTCCCGCCCGCGGCGGCGGGCGTCGAACACGTCCTGGTCGTCGGTGATCCTGAGATGCAGTAGCTCCCCGGCCGTCCCGTTCGGCGTGGTCATCGGGCCCCGGCCCGCGCGACGAGCACGCAGGCGTCGTCGTGCGGCACGCCCGCGTCGCGCAGCAGGCCGGCCGCGATCAGCAATGGCCTACTCTCCCGCATCAACCGGCTGGTCGGGACGTCCCAGCGGGGACGGACGCCGTCGGAGTGAAGGACGACGACGGCCGTGGGAGGCAGCGGGTAGGTGAACGACCGGATGGTCGGATCGAGGTACCCGGCCACACCACCGATCGACACCATCCGGCGGCGCTGGCCGTCGTCGACGATCGATCCGCTGATGTTGCCGACGCCGGCGTACGTCAGCGTCGCGTGTTCGGTGTCGAGTTCGGCTACCGCGACCGCCCCACCCCGGGTGCCGAGAAGGGCGGCGTGCACGCGCCGCACGACGGCGTCGGGAGGCGCGACCGCGTGCGCCGGGTCGATGAAGACCCGAACGGCCTCCTGCGCGGCCGCCGCGGCCATCGGGCCGTGTCCGGACCCGTCGCAGAGCATCAGCGAGACGACGGCGCCGTGCCGCCGGACGGCATAGGCGTCGCCGCACGTGTCCTCGCCGGCCAGCGCCCGCGTGATGCCGTCGGCGTCGGTCCCGGGAGGGGAGACGGGCGGGGACGCGTGCCGATCCTGGCTGAACCGCGCGAGCACGACGGTGCCCCGCCCGTGCTCACTGGCGATGTCCAGCGAATCGGCCAGTCGGTGGATCGCCCCGAGGCCGATCCCGAGCGTGCCCGAGGTCGAGCGCCCGTCCTGCCGGGCAGTCGGCAGGTCGGCAATGCCCGGTCCCGCGTCCACCGCCACCACCTCGAGCGATGCCTGTCCGAGCGGCGGGCGCAACGCGCGCAGCAGCACGGCTCCCCCTCCGGCGTGCAGCCGGACGTTCGTGGCGATCTCGGTGACGGCGAGACCGACGTCGGCGACCCGGCCGGCCGCCATCCCCAGCCGTTCGGCCAGTGCCTCGGCAGCTCGACGCACGGCGGAGGCCGCGCTCGGGTCGTCGATGTCGATCCAGGCCACGTCCTCGACCGAGGGCCAGCCGCTCACCTCGTCCATTTGACCACCGTGACCACGGTCCCCTCACCCGGAGCGCTGACGACGTCGAAGTCGTCGACCAGGCGCTTGGAGCCGCCCAGCCCCAGCCCGAGCCCCACTCCGCTGGAGTAGCCGTCGGTCATCGCCAGTGCGAGGTCGGCGATCCCGGGGCCCGAATCGGCGAAGCGGACACGGACTCCGCTGCGCGGCGCCGCGACGACGATCTCGGCCGTTGCCGACCCGGATCCGCCGTGAACGAGGACGTTGCGGGCCAGCTCGCTCGCAGCGGTGACCAGCTTGGTCTGGTCGACCAGGGACAGGTGTACCTGTTGCGCCAGCGCCCGCACGACTTGCCGTACCCGGACCACATCGTTCCCGGTGGATATGTCGACGGTCTCGGCGGGCGTCGACGACGTCATGGCCCGGGCAATCCCGACCGGTGTGGATCGACCGCCACGTCTCCGACGTCGGCGTCCACCAGGCGGCGATGCGCGGTGAGCTGGTCCAGAACGGCCAGGCCCTTTTCCAGGTTCAGCGCGGTCCGCACCCCGTCGAGGGACAACCCCAGCTCGACGAGCGTGATGGCGACCGCAGGCCGCATCCCGACGACAACCGTCTCGGCGTCCAGCACACGCGAGAGCGCGGCGATCGAGGCGAACATCCGTCCGACGAACGAGTCGACGTACTCCAAGGCGGAGATGTCGATCGCCACCCCGGTCGCGCCGCCCGCGACGATGCGCTCGGCGAGGTCCTCCCGCAGTTGCACCATCGTGTCGTCGTGCAGGTCCACCTGGATCGAGACGACCAGCGCGGCGCCGAGGGACAGGATGGGAACGCGGTTCGTCATGTCGTCCGCGACCGGTCCCGACGCACAACCTCGTATCCGGTGCCGCGCAGGGCGTGCAGCAGTGCGTCGGCGAGGCTCGCCTTCGTCGGGATGTCGCCGAACTCGATGCCCAGCGCGACGATCGTCTGCGCGATCTGCGGGCGGATGCCGGAGATCGTGCACCCGGCGCCCATCAGGCGTGCCGCGACGACGGTCTTGAGCAGATGCTGTGCGACCTCGGTGTCCACGGCGGGGACGCCGGTGATGTCGATGATGGCGTGGTCGGCGCCGGTCTCGACCAGGGTCTGCAGCAGCTTCTCCATGACGATCTGTGCGCGGGCGGAGTCCAGAGTGCCGATCAATGGGACGGCGAGCACGCCTTCCCAGAGCTTGACCACCGGAGTGGTGAGCTCCAGCAACTGCACGTTCTGTTCCTTGATGACCTGCTCGCGGGCGTGGGCGTAGCTCTCGAAAGTGATCATGCCGAGTGCGTCGACCCAACGCGACACGGCGAGCGTCATCGCGAGTGCGTCCGGCCGGTCCTTCAGCTCACCGAACAGGGCGTCCTTGAGCTCGTACACTCCCGTCGCCGTCTCCGACGGGGTGAAACCCCGACGGGCCCACTCCCGGGACAGCTCCCCGAGCAGCGCTCGGGGCGTCCGGTACGGCTCTGCCGTCACGTCGAGGCCGGCCAGTTCGACCGCTTCGCGCAGAGCCGGGAGCAGGTCGCCGAAGCTGCGCTGCAGTTCCGCCTCCGCGACCCGCCCCGCCAGTCGCTGCTGTGCCGCCAAGATCCAGTGGCGGAGCACGTCCTGTTCGTGGTCGGCGAGCTGTTGGTGCAGAAGCCGACCGGCTTCGTCCGTCATGACGCCCTCTCGACCATAGCCCGACCCGTCGAACTGTAGCGTCCCGCGGCTTCGGGTCGGACGACTGCGTCTGCGCGGCCGGACGCCGGGTTCGTCCACTGTGGAAGGCTCCGTGGCCTGGGACCGCTCGGCTCAGGCAGAGACACCCTCGCGCAGCAGCCGGCGGAGTATCTTTCCCGCCGGTGATCGGGGGACGGAGTCCACGAGGACCACCTCGGCCAGCCGCTTGTAGCCGGCGGTGCGCTCGCCCGCCCAGGCGATCAGCTCGTCGGGCTCGAGCGCGCCCCGGGCCACGACGTGGGCCACCGGGCGCTCCCCGGAGTGGGGGTCGGGCCGGCCGAACACGGCCGCGTCGGCCACAGCCGGGTGCGTCGTCAGGAGTGCCTCCAGCTCGGCGGGCGGCACCTGGAAGCCGCTGACCTTGATCAGTTCCTTGATCCGGTCGACGACGAACACCTCACCGGTGGTGGTGACCGTGCCCAGGTCACCGGTCCGCAGCCAGCCGTCGGGGTCGACGGTGGCCGCGGTGGCCTCCGGGTCGTTCAGGTATCCGGCCATCACCTGCGGTCCGCGCACCCAGATCTCGCCCGTGTCACCGGCGGGCACCTCGGCCCCGGTCGCCGGGTCGACCAGCCGGGCCTCGGTGCCCGGGACCAGGGTGCCCACGCCGCCCGGACTGTGGCCGGAGCCGTCCCGGGCCGAGATCGACACGATCGGGCTGGTCTCGGTGAGCCCGTAGACCTGCACCACCGGCCGCCCCAGCCGGGCGGCGCACTCTGCCTCCAGCTCGGCGGACAGCGGCGCCGATCCGCAGATCACGAAGTCCAGCGATGTCAGGTCGTAGCGGTCCACCGCGGGGTGGCGGGCCAGGCCGAGCACGATCGGCGGGGCCGCCGGGAGCACGGTGGCCCGGAACTGCTCGATCAGGGCCAGGCACGGTTCCAGCTCGAACCGCGGCACGCTGACCACAGTGGCCCCGGCCCGCACGGTCAGGCAGATCGACGAGCAGAACCCGGCGGCGTGGAAGAACGGCAGCGTGCCGAGCATCACGTCGTCGGCGGTCGGGGCCAGTACCGGCCAGGTCTGGCAGACGTTGGCCACGAGATTGGCGTGGGTCAGCCTGACCCCCTTGGCCTGCCCGGTGGTCCCGGAGGAGTACGGCAGCATCGCGACGTCGGTGGCCGGGTCGATACGCACGTCGGGGACGTCGGCGTCTCCGGCCATCAGCGCCGCGAACGGCGTGCAGCCCGCTGGGGCGTCACCGATGACGATCACCTCGGGTCCGCCGTCTCCGGCCGCCGCGAGTGCGGTGGCGACGAACGGGCCGACCGTGACCACGGCGCGGGCGGCGGAGTCGCGCAGCTGCCGGGCGACCTCGTCGACCGTCCACAGCGGATTGACGGGGGTGACGGCGCCCCCTGCCAGCTGGGTGCCGAGCATGGCGACCGGCCACTCGGGCAGGTTCGGGGCCAGGACGGCCAGCACGTCGCCGCGGCCGAACCCGCGTGCCGCCAGACCGGCGGCGAACCGGCGGGCCATCGGGCCCAACGCACCGAACGTCACGGTGCGCCCGGTCGGTCCGTCGACGAACGCGGGCTTGTCGCCGAGTGCAGCGCTGTGTTCGAGCAGGAAGGTCGGTAGGTCGACGGCCGGGACGTCGACGGTGAACAGCGGGCCGGTGATCGGCGGCATGGTGGTCTCCGGGGTCGGGTACTCGTCGGTGGACCGTCAGCACAGCTCACCGAGGACTGTCCCGCCTTCGGGTACGTCCCTAATGTTCCGGAGCGTGACCCGCACCGATCTGCCCGATACGCCGCTGCTGGAGCGGCAGGCGGAGCTGGCGGCGATCGACGACGCGCTGGACCGGGCCACGGCCGGGCGTGGTGGCACCCTCGTCATCGAGGGGCCTGCGGGGATCGGCAAGACCCGGCTGCTCGACAGGGCCGCAGCGGAAGCCGGCGGGCGCGGGTTCCGGGTGCTGACCGCCCGTGCCAGCCCGCTGGAGCGGGAGTTCGCCTTCGGCGTCGTCCGTGGGCTGCTGGAGCCGACCGCCCGCGGGGCCGGGACGGAGCGGTCGGGCGCGGCCGGGCTGGCCGCCCCCGTGCTCGATCCCGGAGGCGCCGGTGCCACTCCGACGTTCGCCGTGCTGCACGGAGTTCACTGGCTGGTGGTGGGGTTGGCCGACGCCGGCCCGTTGCTGCTCGCGGTGGACGACGGGCACTGGGCCGACGGCGCGTCGCTCCGCGCTCTGCACCACCTCGCGCGCCGGGTGGACGACGTGCCCGTCCTGATCGTGCTGGCCACCCGGCCGACCGAGCCGGGAGCCGACGTCGAGCTGCTCGACGCGATACGTGCCGTGCCGGCGACCACTGTCCTGCGGCCGGCGCCGCTGTCCGGTGCGGCCACCGCAGCTGTGCTCCGCCGGGTGCTCGGAGACCAGGTGGATCCGCGCTTCGACGCCGCGTGCCACGAAGCGGCGGGCGGCAACCCGCTGCTGCTCGGGGCGCTGGTCGGTTCGCTGCGCCAGGCAGGAGTCGCACCGGGGCCGGACGGTGTTCGGGCGGTGCGGGAGCGGGCACCGGGCATCGTCAGCGCGTTCGTGCTCCCCCGGCTGCGCCACCTGCCGCGCCCGGCGGTGGCGGTGGCCAGGGCACTGGCCGTACTCGGGCCGGGCGCTGCGCTGCGCAGCCTGGCATCGGTGGCCGGACTGGCCGCGACCGACGCCGCGAGCGCGCTGGACCAGCTGGCCGGCGCCGAGCTGGTCACCGGCGACCCGGTGGACTTCGTCCATCCGCTGCTGGGTCAGGCCGTGCTGGATCGCATGCCGAGTGCCGAGCGGCTTGCCGGCCACCAGCGGGCGGCGCGGGAGCTGGCCGCGGACGGTGCCCCGGCCGAGTCGGTGGCGGCGCACCTTCTGCAGCTCGAACCGCTGCGCGACCCCTGGGTCGTGGCCCGGCTGCGGGAGGCGGCCGCCGACGGGCTTGCCGCCGGTGCCCCGCAGGCGGCGGCCCGCTATCTGGACCGGGCGCTGGCCGAGCCGCCGGATGCGGACGAGCGCGTCGACGTGCTGACCGAGCTGGGGGAGGCGCTCTGCCAGGCCGGCTCGGCGGCCGGGTTCGACCGGTTGCAGCAGGCGCTCGACCTGGCCGGCGACCCGCGGCGGCGGGACCGGATCGCGCTGTCCCTGGCCCGCCACCTGGAGATCGCCTGGGAGCTGCCCAGAGCGCTGGCCGTGCTGGACCGGGCGGCCGGCGAGATCGATGCCAGAGGCGCGGGTGACTCCGCGGTCGCGTTGATCGTCGAGGCCGAGCTGATCGGGCTGGCCCGGGCCGTGCCGGCACTGCGGCCGAGGGCCCGCGAGCGGCTGGACCGCCTGCGTCCGGCGGCCCGTCCGGACAGCGTGGCCGGGTGCACGTTGATGGCAAACCTGGCCGTGGAGCTGATCCAGGAACCGGAGACGGCGGCCGATGCGGTCGACCACGCTCACGCCGCGCTCGACGGTCTGGGCGGTCTGGGCGGCGGGCCGTCCGACGTCGGGGTGCTGTACCTGGCCGGCCCGGTGCTGATCGCGGCCGGCGAGCTGACCGCGGCGGCCGCGGCCGCCGACCGGATCGCGGTCCGGGCCCGCGCCCGTGGGGCCCCGTTGGAGATGGGCGCGGCGCTCGGGGTGCGCGGCGATGCCGCCGCCCGGCGCGGCGCCCTGCTCGATGCCGAGGCCGACCTGAGGATGGCGCACGACGTGCTGGATGCCGAGCAGATGCCCTACCCGGCCCGGCTGCTTGCCGGGTACCTGCTCCCAGCCCTGGTAGCCATGGGGCGACTGGCCGAGGCCGACCGCGAGGTGACCACCCTGCAGGTCGATCACCGGCAGGTCGCCGTGCTGGCCGGGCTGGGCCGGCTACGCACCGCGCAGGGCCGGCCGGAGGAGGCGCTGGAGGCGCTGCTGGCCTGTGGGGCACGGCTGGCCAAGAGGGACTGGCGGCATCCGGGTCTGCTGCCGTGGCGCACCGACGCCGCGCTGGCCTGTCACCGGCTCGGCCGGGCGCGACAGGCAGGCGAGCTGGCGGACCGGGCGTTGGCCGAGGCCCAGCGGTTCGCCGCGGCAGTCCCCCTCGGCCGGGCGCTGCTCGTCACCGGTCTACTCCGGGCCGACATCGACGTGTTGCGCGAGGCGGTCGACGTACTGGCTGGCACCCCGGCCCGGCTGGAGCAGGCGGGGGCGTACGTGGAGCTGGGTGCGGCGCTGCGCCGGGCGAACCGGCGGGCCGAGGCCAGGGAGCCGCTGCGAACAGGGTTGGAGTTGGCCCACCGGTGCGCGGCTGCCCTGCTGGTCGACCGGGCCACCGAGGAGCTCGCCGCGGCCGGAGCGCGCCCGCGCACCCCGCTGCGCACCGGCGTGGAGTCGCTCTCGGCGAGCGAGCGGCGGGTCGCCCGGCTGGCTGCGGAAGGCATGACCAACCGGGACATCGCCCAGGCGCTGTTCGTCACGGCCAAGACCGTGGAGGTGCACCTCTCGGCCTGCTATCGCAAGCTCGGCATCGGCACCCGGCGGGAGCTGGACGGGATGTTCGACTGAACGGACCTGTTTCCTGGGGGCAGTCCCTGATGCGGGCGTGCCGGAGTCGGCACACGCCGTCGGGATCAGTCCACTGTGGCTCGCATAGCGCTGACGATGGCAATGAACAGTGTGCCGCCGTGGCCACAGGAGGCATCCGCTACCGAGCATGGTGGAAGTCGTTCCGTCCGGTTGATATCGGAGGACACTGATCCGGTGCCGGACGCGGTCGGAGTGCGGATCCTCGGCACGGTCGAGCTGGCCGTGCCGTCCGGGCCGCTGCCGCTCGGGGCGGCCAAGGAGCGGTGCGTGCTGGCCGCGCTCGCCGTGGCGGGCGGCGCTCCGGTGCACCGGGACCGGCTGGTGGAGGCGCTCTGGGAGGGCGACGCGCCGCGCTCGGCGACGAAGGCCCTGCAGAACTACGTGCTGCGGCTGCGCGCGACGCTGGGCCGGGTCGACGGCGTCCGGATCGAGACCGTGCCCGGCGGATACCGGCTCGTCGCGGAGCCGGACTCCGTCGACGCCGGGCTCGCGGAACGCCGGATCGCTGAGGGTCGCGCCGCGCGGGCGGCGGGCGACGCGGTCGTGGCGGCGGCGACCCTGCGCGCTGCCCTCGCGCTGTGGCGGGGTCCTCCGCTGGCCGAGTTCGCCGACCGCGAGTTCGCCCGCGCCGAGGCGAGCCGCCTCGACGAGCTCTTCGAGTCCGCGCGGGAGGACCTCGTGGACGCCGAGCTGGCATGCGGCCGGGTCCACGCCGCTCTGCAGGAGCTGGAACCGATGCTCGCCGCACGCCCGCTGTCCGAGCGGCGCCGGGGCCAGCGGATGCTCGCGCTGTACCGGGCCGGCCGGGCCGGCGAGGCGCTCACCGCCTACGACGAGCTGCGGCGCACGCTGGGCGACGAGCTGGGCGCGGATCCCGGTCCCGAACTACGGGACCTGCACGCACGGATGCTCGGTCACGACCCCGCGCTCGTCCTCGGTCGGCCGGCGCTGCGTTCCGGGCTGCTCGGACGCGACCGCGAGCTGGGGCTGCTCCGCCACCGCGTGACCGCGGCAGCGGACGGTCCGGGTGGGCTGGTGACCGTCGTCGGGGAACCGGGCATCGGCAAGTCCTGCCTGCTCCGCGAGCTCGCCGCCGGAACCGATGCGCTCGTCCTTTTCGGACGGTGCCTGGAGGGCGACTGGCATCCGGCCCATCAGCCGTTCGCGGAGGCGATGTCCGGTTACGCGGCGGCGGTCGGCATCGACCGGTTTCGTGACGAGCTGGGCGCTGACGCGGCGACGATGGCGCAGCTCGGGGCGGGTCTGCAGGAGCTGGCCGACCCTGGTCGGGACCGGCTGGCCCCCGAGGAGGAGCGGCTGCGGCTGCTCGACGTGGTCGCCGGGTTTCTCGTCGCGCGCAGCCGGGAGCGGCCGGTGGTGCTGATGCTCGACGACCTGCACTGGGTCGACGCAGCCAGCCTCACTCTGCTGCGCCACCTCGCGCAGCGGGCGTCCGGGCACCGGCTGGCGGTGGTCGCCGCCTACCGCCCGGAGGAGGCGGGCGGCGATCTCGTGGTCGCGCTGGGCGCGCTGCGCACCTTGACCGAGGTCTCGACCGTCCGCCTGTCCGGTCTGCATGCGGAGGCGGTGGCCGAGCTGGCCGGCGCGGTGGCCGAGGGGCGGCTGTCCCCGGCGGCGGTGTCCGTGCTCGTCGGGGAGACCGGTGGCAACCCGTTCCTGGTCCGTGAGGTCGTACGGCATCTCGTCGAGTCCGGGGCGCTGCGCACCGGACCGGCCGGGCTATTGGAGACCGACGCGCTGCCCGGTGCGGTGCCGGACGGCGTGCGCCAGGTGCTGGCCCGTCGCCGGTCCCGCCTGTCCGATGCGGCCAACCGGTTCCTCGACCACGCGTCCGGGTTCGAGGGGCCGTTCCCGTTCGCCCCGGTCGGGGTCGCGTCCGGCCTGGACGATGCGTCCGCCCTGGCCGCGCTCGACGAGGTGATCGCGGCCGGGCTCGTCGAGCCCGATCCCGTGCCGGAGCGCTACCAGTTCGGGCACGCCCTGATCCGGCACGCGGTTCACGGTGAGCTGAACCCGTCGCGACGCCTGCGCCTGCACCGCGTGCTGGCCGAGGCGCTGCACGACGCGCTGGACTCCGGCGCCCGGGTCGCGCCCGCGGAGGTGGTCGCGCACTACGCGGCGAGCGCTGTGCTGCCGGGCGCCGACCGCGGCGTCGCGCCCGCGCTGGCAGCGGCGGACCTGGCCGAGGACGCCGCGGCCCACACCGATGCCGCCGACCTGCTGGGCACGGCGTGCGCGCTGGCCGCAGCGGACGACCCGCGTCTCCCGGCGCTGCATCGCCGTCGCGGCCTGGTCTCGGCGTGGGCCCTACGATTCGACGAGGCGGTGGCCGCGGCGCACGACGCCGCGGACCGGACCGTCGCCGTTGCCGGCCCGGCGGCCGGTGCCGCCTACCTGGCCGAGGTCGCCGCGGCGCTCGCCGGCGCGGACAGCGCGCGGCACGCGTGGCAGCTCGCCGAGCACGGCCTGCGCCTGGCCGGCGACCGCCGGGACGCGGTGTGGGCCGAGCTGACCCTGCACGACCTGGACCGAGCCGAGGCGGCCGACCCGGACTTCCCCGGCCTGATCCAGGACGTGCCGCGGCGCCGGGAGGCGCTGGAGATCCTTCTCGACGCGGGCGCCGACCGCGACCGGGTCGATCTGGCCCGGTTCGCGCTGGCCGCGCGGCACGGCCGCCGCGACCGGATCCCGGCCGCGGCGGCGGCCGACGACCCGACGGTCCGGCTGTTCCTGCTCGGCGACGCGACGGGCGCGCTGCCGCTGTGCGAGGAGCGTGCCGAGGTGGCCCGCCGCCGGGGCCGTCTTGCGCTCGAGGGCTACTACCGCGGCGCCGCCGCCCGGTGCCGGATCGCGCTCGGTGACGTGCAGGCCGGTCGGGCGGGTATCGCGGACGAGGCCGGTATCGCTGCGCGGATGGCGGGCGAGCCCTGGGGCTGGCAGCGGATCCACGCGATCGGCACGACCGACGCGCTGGCCCACGTCACCGACACCGGCTGGCCGGAGGTGATCACACAGCTGCAGGAGGCGTTCCCGGGGAACGCCGCGGGTCGCCGCCTCGGCGCGTCGGCGGCCGCCTGCGAGGCGAAGGCGCAGGCGCGGATCGGCGCCGCGGACCGTGCGTCGGCGCTGGTCGCGGACGCGGTACCCGCGCTGTGCCGGGCGCCGGTGTGGGCGATGAACCACCTGCGGACGCTGTGCGACAGCGTGGAGGCGCTGTGGTTGCTCGGCGACGGCTCACCGTGGCTGGCCGACCTGGAGCGCGTCGCCCGCGACACCGTGCTGCCCGCCGACTTCCGGTTCCCGTGCATGGACGTACGGCTCGCGCTGGCCCGGCTCGCCGCGCTGGACGGCCGGCTCGCCGAGGCCCGGCGGTGGTTCTCCCTCGCCCGCGAGGTCCTCGACGAGCAGCGCGCCGCGCCGCTGCGCGCGATCGCCGACCTCGACGCCGCGCAGGCCGAGTTCCGCGCGGGCGACCCGGACGGGCTCGGTGCCGGATGGCACCGCAGCGCCCTGGCGGGCTTCGACCGCCTCGGAATGACCGGATGGCGGGACCGGGCCACGCGGATCCCGGTCTGACGTCCGGTGACGTGGTCAACGCCGGACGCGACCGCGCCGCGACCACCCGCTGTGATGCTCGGCTCCCCGATCACAGGAGGAGCCGGCCATGGTGGCGACGACCAGCGAGTCCACACCGGTACTGATCGACGCCGACGGGGTGCAGGTCCGCACCCGCGAGATCGGCGGTGACCTCACCGTCTGCTTCGTCCGGTTGCCCGCCGGCACCGACCTCGGACCGGCCCTGGTCGGCCTGCCCGACGACCTGTGCCCCTGCCCGCACTGGGGCTACCTGCTCTCCGGACGGATCGACGTCCGGACGGCCGACGGATCGGAGACCTACCGCGGCGGCGAGGCGTTCTACTGGCCGCCGGGACACGCCCCGGTCGCCGTCGAGGACAGCTCCTACGTCGACTTCTCGCCGAGCACCGGCCTCGCCGAGGTGCTCGCTCACCTCACCGGAGGCGCGCGATGACGCCGCTCGACGAGCTCGCCCGCTCCGCGATGGGCGCCTGGAGCCGCAGCGACGGGCCGGCGTATCGAGAGCTCACCGCCCCCGGCTTCGCCTATGAGGAGACGGCGAGCGGCCGCCGCGTGGTGGGTGTCGATCACCTGCTCGACGAGTGGCGGGCGCTGCGCGCGGCCTATCCGGACGTCATGGTCGAGGTGCTGGGCGTGGAGATCCGCGGGCAGACCACGCTGACCCGGGTGGCCTGGCGCGGGACCGGCGCCGGCGGGGATCGCGACGGCAAGCGTCTGGAGCTGTGGGACCTGGTGACGACCCGCTGGCGGGACGGTCGCGCGGTCACCGAGCGGCACCACGTCGGGATGCTCGGCCTGGCATGAACGGGCCTCACCCGGCGAACAGTCCGGCCGGGTCCAGCCCGGCGCGAATCCCGGCGAGCCGCTCGGCGTGCCGGCCGCCCTCGGGGACCACGCCACGACCGGCGAAGTTCGCGTAGGTCGTGCCGGTCCCGAACGGGGACAACGCCGCCCAGGCGTCGTCGGCCCAGCCGAGCATCCGGGCGTCGTCGGCCGGGTCGGACCACATGGTGTCCACGGAGACCATGAACGGCGCGGATCGCTCGGCGAAGGCAGTCGCGTCGGCGTCGAGGGCGTGGATCGCGCCGCCCAGGTGGTAGGTGTTGACGAGCGTCAACGGTGCGGGGCGGTCCGCCGCGAGCCGCGCCACCGCGTCGACGGCGGCGTCGCCCATCTCGTCCAGGTAGAGCGAGCGCCAGTAGGCGCGCAGGGCTCCGCGCGGGAAGAACGGGTCGAACGACGTCTGAACGGCGGTGTAGGGCGTCGGGCCGGACATGTCGTGCAGGACCGTGCCGAGCGAGCGGAACGGGGCGAGCGCGTCCATGTCGACGTCGCCCGCGTGCACGGCCGCGACGATCGCCACCGGCCGGTCGTGCACGGCCTCCGGGAGCCCCGGAGCCGCCGGGAACGTCATCGTGACCACGCAGGACGTGATCGCGTCCGGCACGGTGCGGACGAGGTCGCGCCACCGTCGCTGCACGTCGGCGAGCTCGTCGAGCGGGTAGAGCGTCGCCGCGAAGCCGACCAGCGGCCCGACCGGGTGCAGCCGGAACGTGAACCCGGTCGCCACACCGAGGCCGCCGCCCCCGCCCCGCAGCGCCCAGAACACGTCCGGCTCGCGGTCGGCGGAGACGGTGCGGGCGACCCCGTCCGCGCCGACGAGCTGCACGTCGACCAGGTTGTCGCAGGCCAGGCCGAACGCCGAACCGAGGTTCCCGTACCCGCCGCCCAGGGTCAGCCCCGCCACCCCCGTCTCCGAGACCCGGCCGAGCGGGGTGGCGAGACCGAAGACCTGGGTCTCGGCGTCGACGTCGCCGAGCAGCGCACCGCCCTGCACCCGGGCCAGCCGCCGCTCCGGGTCGACCTGCACGCCGCGCATCCCGCCGAGGTCGACCACCAGGCCACCGTCCACGGTCGAGAGACCGGCCACCGAGTGGCCGCCGCCACGGACGGCGATCCGCAGATCCCGCTCGGCCGCGAACCGGACGGCAGCAGCGACGTCGGCGGTGCCGGTGCAGCGCACGACCAGCGCGGGACAGTCCCGGACCAGGGCGTTCCACATCGGACGAGTTGACTGCGAGCCCGATCCGGACTGCACCGACCCGCGAACTGCGGACTGCAGGCCATCGACGTCCGCGGCGTCGAGCATCGTCGAAGTGCCGTCTCGCCGGACCACGCCGATCGCCATCTTGACCTCCGCTTCGACCACAGGCCCCGGGCCGGGAACGCCTCCCGACTCGTCATCGCCCGGGATAGCGTTACCGGGTGGCCCGTCTGATCGTCGACGCGTGCAGGAACGATCCCGTGATCCTCGCACCGCCGGTCATGCTGCGAGCGTCTCTGGCGCGGGGAGGGCGGGGCTCTCGTCGGCCGTCGCTCATGTCTTGTTGACGACCGTGCGCTCCAGGATGCCCAGCGTCGCGCGGATGGAGGCCTCGGGGATGACCGGCCAGCGCACCGTGCCGACACCGTCGATCTGGCGGTCGACCCAGACCGGGTTCACCTCGGTCCAGTCGTACCAGGCCGTCACCTCGGTTCCGCCCTCGACGGGGCGCAGTCCGTAGCCGAAGAAGTGGTTGGTCGGCACGTCGACGATCGGCGACTCGATCGTCCAGCCGATCGCGGCGTCCGGCTCGAACTCGGTGATCCGCACGGTGACCTCGTAGCGACCCAGCGGCAGGTCGTTGAGTGCGTCGCGGGACATCTGGACGTCGAAGCCGTCGCCGACCGCCGTGACCGGCGACCCTGAGGCGCTCATGAGCATCCCGGAGCTGTCGATGGCGACGTGGCCCTGCGGGTCGCAGAGGACCTCGAAGATCGTGGAGGGGTCGGCGGGGATGGTGCGGGTGATCTCGAATCGGCTCGTCATGCCCCGGATCCTGGCACCGCCGTACCCGGCCGCCCAGGGAGCAACCGGGTCATGACGTCACCGTCCCGAGCTCGTCGACACGGACGACCATGGCGGTGTCGTCGCCGACGTTGCGCAGCGCGTGCCGCGTCCCGGCCGGCACGTGCAGGCAGTCCCGTGGTTCGAGCACCGTGGGGTCGCCCTCGTCGGACGTGACCACGACCCGCCCGCGGGCGACGAAGTAGACCGCCGGGGCGTCGCGGGCGGCCGTCGGCTGCTGGTTGGCCGGCAGGATGCCGGTGATACCCAGCGAGAGGTTCGGGCTGGTCAGCGAACCGTCCGGCCGGGCGTCGTCGGTGTCCCCGGCGTGGATCCAGGTCGCGTGCCAGCGCAGGAAGCCTGCCTCCTTCGCCTGCGGCGCATCCCAGGTCGGGACGAGGGGGACGAACGGCACCGGGCGCATCGGCGGGCACGGCACGTCGTCGGTGTCCGGGTAGTGAGCGGCACCGAGGGGCTCCTGCCGGTCGTGCACCCAGAGCAGCTCGACGTCGGACGCGACCAGCGCCCGGGTCGCGTGATAGCAGCCCGGCGGCATGGACACGCAGTCCAACGGGCCGGCGGTCTCCCGGTTGCCGTTGCCGTCGTAGCCGACCAGCTGCCCGGAGAGCACGACGTACGTCTCGGTGATCGTGTGCGCGTGGATCCGCTGGGCCTGGGCCGCGGGCAGCCCCATGAACCCGACGACGGTGAGGTCGCTGTGCGCGGCCCGCTCAGGATTGGTGTTGATCGTCCCGGGCGGGCCGCCGACGCTGGTGGTCAGCCAGCGGACGGTGCCGGGCTCCTTCGCACCGGGCGCGGTCCAGGCGGGGTCCAGATCGTGCTGGCGGACGACGGTGACGCTCACGGTTCCTCCTCGGAGACCAGCTCGACGGGAGCAACCACGCCCAGCTCGCTGAGTGGAAGCGGCCCACGACCCCCGGGAGCGTATTCCGCCTCAGCCGATCCGCCTGCCGTCCTCGGAGTCGCTCCAGTAGGGGGCGCGCAGGTCCTTCTTGAGCACCTTCCCGGACGGGTTGCGCGGGAGGGCGTCGACGAGGTCGACCGAACGCGGGCGCTTGAACCCGGCGATGCGCTCCTTGGTCCAGGCCAGCAGTTCGTCCGGATCGATCGTCGTCCCCGGGGCCGGGGCGACGACGGCCTTGACCGCCTCGCCCCACCTCGTATCGGGGACGCCGATGACGGCGACCTCGGCGACGTCCGGGTGGGCGGCGATCACGTTCTCCACCTCGGCGGGATAGACGTTCTCCGCCCCGGTGACGATCATGTCCTTGATCCGGTCGGTCAGGAACAGGTAGCCCTCGTCGTCGACGTAACCCCCGTCGCCGGAGCGGAACCAGCCGTCTCCGGTGAGCGCGGCCGCGGTGTCGTCGGGGCGGTCCCAGTAGCCGGCGGTGACCTGGGGGGACCGGATCCAGATCTCGCCGACCCGGTCGACGCCGAGATCCTCCCCGCTCTCCGGGTCGGCGATCCGGAGCTCGACCCAGGGGTAGGGACGGCCGGCCGAGCGCATCAGGTGCGCGCGGGGCCCGTGGGGGTCGTGGTCCTCCGGTTCGAGCTGGGTGATGGCGCCGGCGGTCTCGGTGGAGCCGTAGACCTGGAACAGCGGGGCACCGAACGTGTCGAGCACGCTGCGCAGCGCGGTGCTGGTGATCGGCGACGCGCCGTAGGCGATGGCCCGCAGCCTCGACCAGTCCCGCTCGGCGGCGCCGGGGATCGCGACCAGCGACTGCAGCACGGCGGGCACGAGGAACGTGTTGGTGACTCCCTCGTGCTCGATGGTGTCGAGCGAGCTGGTCGGGCACGATGTCCGCGACGAGCACGACGCGGGCGCCGAACGCCAGACAGATGACCGCATACCCGATCCCGCCGATGTGGAACAGCGGCAGCGCCACGAGGGCGACCGACTCGTGGTCCAACGCCCAGTGTTCACCGGCCTCGAGCAGGGCGCCGAGCTGCCGGTGGGACACGAGGACCCCCTTGGCCGCCCCGGTCGTCCCGGACGTGTAGAGCTGCAGGACCGTGTCGTCGTCGCGGGCCTCCGGGTGGGCTCCCTCGTGGGGCAGCGGCGGCACCGACGGGTCGAGCAGCTCCTCGTAGTCCTCCCCGATGACCAGAACGCCCGTCCGCTCGGCCACGTCGGACCGCAGGTGTGCGAAGTCGGGTCCGAGCACGACCAGGGCGGCGCCGGCGTCGGCGACGATGTCGAGCAGCTCGGCCACGGTCAGACGGTTGTTGAGCGGCACGGTCACCGCGCGGATGCGGGGAGCACCGAGCAGGAGGTCGAACAGCTCCGTGCGGTTCTTCCCGATCCAGGCCACACGCGAGCCCGGACCGAGGCCCCGGGCTGCGAGCCCGGCGGCCACGCGTGCCGAGCGATCGTCGAGCTCGGCGTAGGTAGCTCGTCTGCCCGTCATGGGTCAGTGCCGGCAGGTCGCCGTCGCCGCCTGCGGTGCGGTGAACGACGTCGCTCAGGCGGAACGGCAAAGGGCCTCCTCGTCGAGTTTCTGCTGCCGGGGACAAATGCTATATGATAGTGGATATGGCTCGGAAGACGCTCGCCGAGCGCGACGAGGAAGCGCTGCAGGTCGCGCGTCGGCGTCTCGCTCCGTCGTCGGCGCAGCTGCCCGACCAGATCGCGGTCGAACTGCGCGAACGCGTCCTGTCCGGGGCGCTGCGCGAGGGCGACTTCCTGCGGCCGGACTGGATCAGCGAGGAACTCGGCGTCAGCCCGACACCGGTCCGGGAGGCGCTGCAGGCGCTGCGAGCCGACGACATGGTGCAGGCATTGCCCCGCCGGGGGTTCGTCGTCTCGCCGTTGCGCCGCGCGGACCTCGCCGACCTGTTCACCGTGGAGGCCGAGCTCACCGGCGAGCTCGCCGCCCGGGCGGCGACCCGCGCCACGTCGGCGGATCTCGACGTCCTGCGGGAGCTCGCGGACCGGGTCGACGAGAACATCCGTCTCGTCGCCCACCCGCCGGCAAGCGGGATCGGGACGAGACCGCCTCCGGCGAGCTCATCGCGGCCGAGCACGCGTTCCACGTGGGGGTGAACCGGCTCGCCGGCGCCCGCAAGCTCGCCTGGCTGGCCGGGCGCACCGCCAACTACGTGCCCCGCACGTTCTACATCCGCAGCGAGGCCTGGCGGACCGCGGCCGGCCACTCGCACCGGGCCCTGCTCGACGCCCTCACCGCGAACGACGGCGAGGGCGCGCGCGCGGCGATGGGCGCCCACGTCGTCGACGGGTGCGACCTGCTGCTCGCCCACCTCGACGCGATCGGCCGCTGGGACACACCGGCCGGCGTCGGATCCGACCGACCGACCCGACCCGGAGGAGACGCCCGATGGCTCCCACCCTCACCGAGGAGCAGACCGCGCTCGCTCGGCGATCGGGGAGTTCGCCCGTCGCGAGGTGCCCGACAGGGCGACGCGCAACCGACTGACGGAGGGCGGGTCCGAGTCGCACAGCGCCGAGCTCTACACGAAGATGGCCGACCTGGGCTGGCTCGGCGTCTCGCTCCCCGAGGCCTACGGCGGCTCGGACGGCAGCATGACCGATCTGTTGGTCCTGCTCGAGGAGACCAGCTACCACCAGCTGCCGATCGGCGCCTTCGCGACCACGATCATCACGCCGCCGCGATCGAGAAGTTCGGCTCCGAGACCCAGAAGGCCGAGCTGCTCGGAGGGGTCTGCCGGGGTGACCGCTGGCGATCTCGATGTCCGAGCCCGGCGCCGGCTCCGACGTCGGCGGCCTCACGTGCAAGGCCACCAAGACCGAGGACGGCTGGCTGGTCAACGGCCAGAAGACGTGGTGTTCCAACGCGCACATCTCCACGCACATCCTGCTCGTGGCCCGCACCTCGACCGGCGGCGACAAGCACGAGGGCCTGACCATGTTCATGGTGCCCACCGACGTACCCGGCTGCAGATCCGCGGCATCGAGACGATGGGCGGCAAGGAGGTCAACGACCTGTACTTCACCGACTGCCTGCTGCCGCGACGCCGTGGTGGGGGTCGAGGGGCAGGGCTGGCGCCAGCTGATGACCGGGCTCAACCTGGAGCGGATGATCCTCGCGGGTCTGATGCTGGGTCTGGGGCGTCGCGCGTTCGACGACACGCTCGCCTACGTCAGGGAGCGCGAGCAGTTCGGCAGGGCGATCGGATGTTCCAGGCGATGCGGCACCGCATCGCGGACAACGCGACCGAGCTGGCCGCGACGAGACTGCTCGTGCACGACACGCCCACACCATCGACGCGAGCCAACGACGCTGTTCCCCCGCGAGGCTCGATGGAAGCTGAAGGCGACCGAGCTGGCCAAGCACCTCTCGCTGGAGGGGATGCAGATGCTCGGCGGTTACGGCTACGCGACCGAGTACGGCATGGAGCGCCTGCTGCGTCAGTCGGTGGTCTCGACGGTCTACGGCGGTACCAGCGAGATCCAGCGCGACGTCATCGGCAAGTCGTTCGGCCTGTGACCGTTCGCGAGGCGACCCCGTCCTACGAGGGAGGGCGTGGTGACGGACCCCCGCTGCTGCTGGTGCACGGCCTCGGCATGTCCTGGCGGGCCTGGAGGCCGGTGCTGGGCCCGCTCGGGGTCGACCACGCGGTGCTCGCCCCCACGCTGCCCGGGCACCGTGGCGGTCCCGCGGCCCCCGTTCCGGTCCGGGTCGCCACGCTGGCCGACCATCTGGAACGGCTGCTGGACGACCGCGGCTGGGAGCGCCCCCACGTCGTCGGCAACTCGCTCGGTGGGTGGCTCGCTCTCGAACTGGCACGACGTGGACGGGCCCGCAGCGTCACCGCCATCTCCCCGGCGGGCGCCTCGCGCCACATCGGGGACCAGCTACGGCTGCAGGCACTGCTGCGCACCGCCGACGCACTGAACGGCTTCCGGTGGACGGCGTTGTCCCTGGCTCCGCTGCTCCCGGTACCGCACGGACGTCGGCTCGTCCTGCGTCAGCTCATGGAACGGGGCGACCGCGTCCCTGCAGCAGAGGCCCGCGAGGTGCTGCTCGACGCCCGCGACTGCACGGTGGTCCCGGGCCTGCTCCGGGCCGGGCGGCGGGACAGGTTCACCGAGATCGACCGCGTACCCTGCCCGACACGCGTGGTGTGGGGGCGCCGTGACCGGGTCATTCCGTACCGCCGCCACGGACGGCCGCTGGTCCGGCTGCTGCCCGGGGCGACGGAGGTCTCGCTGCCCGGCGCAGGCCACGTGCCGATGTACGACGCCCCCGTCCTGCTGACCAGCCTCATCAGGGAGAACGTCGTGCTGGGGGAGACCCGGGCGACCGGAGGAGCGGAGCGATGACCGACTACCTGAACTGGCAACAGGCCGTCGTCGGCATCCAGCAGCGGATCAACCCCGTGCTTCGTGCCGCTCTCGACCGCGAGGACGTCTCCGCCGCCCTGGGGCTCCTCCAGGCGCTGCGGTCCGGTGTCGTGCAGGCCGGGGAGGCTCCGAGCCGACGGCTGCTCCACCTGGTCAATCTGCCCGCCGGCAGCGACATCAACCGGCTGCTGGTCCGCATCGCCTCGCTCGAGCGGGAGGTGCGTGAGCTGCGCAAGCGCCTCGAGGACGTCCACGACGAGACCGACGGAGCCGTACCTGTGACCGGATCCCCGTCCCTCGACACAGCTGCTGCGCGGCCTCGAGGACGCCACCCGCCGCGCCACCCGCAACCTGGAGCGGCTCGGCCGCGGCGCCCGGCATGCGCTGGTCACGGACTCCGCACCGCCCCCGACACCGACCCCGCGGCTGGAGGTGTGGGCGCGCGACAAGGTCCGCCTCTACCGGTACCGGACGCCCGAGGGCGTCACCCGCCGGGACGCACCGCCGGTGCTGTTCGTGATGAGCCTCGTGACGACCTCGTTGGTCTTCGACCTCCAGGAGGGCAACAGCCTCGTCCGCCGCTTCCTCGACGACGGCTACGACGTGTTCCTGATCGACTGGGGCGTGCCGGACGCCGTGGACTCCGCCAACACGCTGGAGACCTACTGCGACGAGTACCTGCCCCGTGCGGTCGCGGCCACGCTGCGGGAGACGGGCCAGGAGACGGTCACGGTCCTCGGCTACTGCCTCGGTGCGGTGCTCGCGCTCCTCAGCGCCGCCGGACATCCAGCTATGCCGGTGACGGCGATGATCCTCCTCGCCACCCCGATCCGGATGGACGAGCTCGGGCCGCTCACGGCGATGCTCAAGGCCGACCGGATCCGGCCCGACGACCTCGTGGACTGGACCGGCAACGTACCGCCGGCACGGATCAAGGAGTCGTTCCACCTCGTGGAGCCCGCGGGCGAGATCAGCACGCTGCTCAGCCTGTGGAACAGCCTGTCGGACCCGGAGCGGCTGGCCGCCCATGACGCGCTGATCCGGTGGTCCAGCGGTCACATCCCCTTCGCCGGCGGCGCCTTCCGGCAGATCGACGACCTGTTCATCCACCGCGAGCTTCTCGTCGAGGGGAAGGTGCCGCTGGGTCGCCGGACCGTGGACCTCGCCGACATCCGGATTCCGGTCCTGGCTGTCACGGGTGCGCGAGACAAGCTGGTGCCGGCCGCGTCGAGCGACCCGCTGGCGCTGCCCGGCGCCGACCTCGAGCGGCTGGTGCTGGATGCGGGGCACGCCGGACTCCTCCTCGGCCGGAAGGCACACCGCGAGACCATCCCGGCCATGCTGCAGTGGTTGGCCGACCAGCAGCCGGATGGCGGGCGCCGCAGCCGTTGACGGGTCGGCCTGCGGAGTGCTCGGCGGTCAGGCCGGGGCCGCGGAGTCCGGCAGTCCGGCGTAGTCGGGCAGCTCGGCGCCGTTGATCGCGCGATCGACCAGCTCCATGAGCGCGTCCATGTCCGGCTCCGGGGCAGGCCCGTCGGCCGGCTCGGGAGCGCTGAGGCTCTGCACGTGCATCCGGCCGATCTCCTGGTTGGCCTCGACGAACGGGCGCATCCGCTCCTCGTAGGCCGCGAACCCGGCCTCCGGGTCCCAGTCGGCGGCGGCCAGCTCCCCGGCCAGCAGGTACGCGCCGACCAGGGCCAGCCCGGTGCCCCCTCCGGACATCGGCGACGAGCTGAACGCCGCGTCGCCGAACAGCCCCACGCGACCGTTCGACCAGCGGTCCATCACGACCTGCGCGACCTGGTCGAGGTAGAAGTCCGGGGTGTCGTCCAGGTGCGCGAGGATGCGTGGGGCCAACCAGCCCATATCGGCCATCCGCTCGCACAGCAGGGTCTTCTGGGCGGCGACGTCGCGGTGGTCGACGTCGAACGTCGCCGCGGGGAAGGAGAACATGGCCATCGCCCTGGTGGCGTCCTGGATGGGCCGCAGGAGTGCGGAGCGGCCGGACTCCCGGTGCTGGTAGTCGAGCAGCCAGCGGTCCAGCTCGAACTCGTTGGGCACGCTGTAGAAGGCCAGCACGAGCCCGAGGTGGCGGACGAACCGCTCGTGCGGCCCGAAGACCATCGCCCGCAGCGCCGAGTGCAGCCCGTCGGCCCCGATCACCAGGTCGAAGCGCCGCCGGTCACCACCCGCGAAGACCACGTCGACGCCGTCCGCGTCCTGGGTGAGCTCGGCGATCCGGTCGCCGAAGACGTACTCGACACCGTCGCGGGTGTCGTCGTAGAGCAGCTGGGACAGGTCCCCGCGCAGGATCTCGATGTCCGCGATGTACCCGTCGCCGCCGTCGTCGTCCGCGCGGTAGGTCTCCAGCACGTTCCCGTCCACGTCCACGGTGTACGCGCCGGCGGTGTCGGTGCAGGCCGCGCGCACCGCCGCGTCCAGCCCCATCCGCCGGATGGCCTCCTTGGCCACCCCGCGCGCGTCCACCGCCTGCCCACCGGGACGCAGCCCGGGCGCCCGCTCCACCACGGTCACCTCGGCCCCCCGCCGGCGCAGCCAGTGCGCCAGCGCGGGCCCCGCGATGCTCGCCCCCGCCACCAACACCCTGGTACCGCTCACCGCGCCCCCCGCTCACCCGTCCGGATCACGGTCCGGATCGTACGGCGGCCCACGGCCCCGGTCTGGGCTGGTCAGCGGTAGGCCCGAGCGGTTCGCAGGAGCTAGCGTCGGCTACGCGCGCGCCACCGCATTCGCGTCACCGGGTGGCCTCGTGCCCGACCGCAACCGGTCCTACGTCGGGCCGCCGCGTCTCGAGCTCAACCGATGGGCCCTCGACGGGAGCTGGACGGCCGGTGAGCAGAGCACGACCCTCGACGAGCCCGGCGGCCGGATCATCTGTCGCTTCCGGGGGCGCGACGTCAACCTCGTGATGGGCTGCGCGCCCGGCGCCCCACCCGTGGGCTACCGGGTGCTGGTCGACGGGAAACCACCGCGCGGTGACCACGGGCTCGACGTCGATGAGCGAGGAGACGGCGTCCTCACCGACGAGCGACTCCACCAGCTGATCCGCCAGAACGCTCCGATCCGTGAGCGAACCGTGGAGATCACCTTCGCAGGCGCCGGGGCCCGCGCCTACGTGTTCACGTTCGGCTAGCTTCCGGGTCATGCGCCTTCGGCACGCACGCCCCGGACGGATGTCGCGTTCGTGCGCATCAGCGGTACGGATGTCACATCCGTGACGCGGGCGCTGCGGTGCGGCGGCGTGCGACGGTACGTCTGGAGCGCCGTCGCCCACCGCCGCGGGCGGCCCAGCGAGGCCGCACGGATGTGACATCCGTGCGCATGACCGGAACGGATGCGGCGTTCGTGCGCCGCGGTGGAGAGGAGCAGCCCGATGCGGGACGCGGTGATCTGTGAGCCGGTACGGACGCCGGTCGGCGGGTTCGGGGGTGTTCTGAGCTCCGTGCCGGCCCACGAGCTGGCCGCGACGGTGATCACCGCGCTGCTCGAGCGCTCCGGGTTGCCCGGCGATGCGGTCGACGATGTGCTGCTCGGGCACTGTTACCCGACGATGGACGCCCCGGCGATCGGGCGGGTCGCGGCGCTGGATGCCGGGTTGCCGGTGACCGCGTCCGGGCTGCAGATCGACCGCCGCTGCGGCTCGGGGCTGCAGGCCGTGCTCTACGCGGCGATGCAGGTCCAGACCGGCGCCTCGGAGGTGGTGCTGGCCGGCGGTGCGGAGTCGATGTCCGGGGCCGCGTTCTACTCCACGTCGATGCGCTGGGGGGTCAAGGGCGGCGGCGTGATGCTCGAGGATGCGCTGGCCCGGGGGCGGGTCACCGCGGGCGGGAAGAACTTCCCGGTGCCCGGGGGGATGTTGGAGACCGCGGAGAACCTGCGCCGCGACTACGGGATCGGTCGCGCCGAGCAGGACGAGTTCGCGGTCCGTTCCCACCAGCGCGCCGCCGCGGCGCAGCAGGCCGGCCGGTTCACCGACGAGATCGTCCCGGTCACCGTGAGGTCCCGGAAGTCCGAGACCGTCGTGGACGCCGACGAGCACATCCGGCCGGACTCGACGGTGGAGAAGCTGTCCACGCTGCGCCCGGTGCTCGGCCGCAGCGACGACGAGGCCACGGTCACCGCGGGCAACGCCTCCGGGCAGAACGACGGCGCCGCGGTCTGCGTCGTGACCAGCCCGGAGAAGGCCGAGGAGCTGGGGCTGCGGCCGCTGGTGCGGCTGGTGTCCTGGGGCCTGGGCGGGGTGGCGCCGAAGACGATGGGGATCGGGCCGGTCCCGGCCACCGCGCAGGCCCTGTCCGCGGCCGGGCTCGCACTGGCCGACATCGACCTGATCGAGCTGAACGAGGCGTTCGCCGCGCAGGTGCTGGCGTGCCTGCGGGAGTGGAAGTTCACCGACGCCGACCACGAGCGGCTCAACGTCAACGGCTCCGGTATCTCGCTGGGGCACCCGGTCGGCGCGACCGGTGGCCGGATCCTGGCGACACTGAGCCGCGAGATGGTCCGCCGCGACGCCCGCTACGGCCTGGAGACGATGTGCATCGGCGGCGGCCAGGGCCTCGCAGCGATCTTCGAGAAGGTCTGATGCGTCGCCCCTTGGAAGGCCTGCACGTCGTCGAGTGCGCCAGCTTCGTCGCCGGCCCCACCGGCGGCATGACCCTTGCCCAACTCGGCGCCACGGTCACCCGGATCGACCCGATCGGCGGCAGCCCCGACCACGGACGCTGGCCGGCCGTGAACGAGGGCACCGGAGAGTCGTACTACTGGGCATCACTGAACAAGGGCAAGCGGTCCATCACCGTCGACATGCGTTCCGAGGAGGGCCGCGAGCTCATCCTGGCCTTGGCCACCGCCTCCGGGGACGACCGCGGCGTCCTCATCGACAACGTCGTCGGTCGACGGTGGATGGCCAACGACGTCCTCGTTGCCCGGCGCCCCGACCTGATCCACGTCCGCGTCCAGGGCTACCCCGACGGACGCCCTGCGGTCGACTACACGGTCAACGCCGAGGTCGGCATCCCGCAGATCACCGGCAGCGAGGAGGGCGCGGCCCCGGTCAACCACGTTCTGCCGGCCTGGGACCTGGTCACCGGCCTGAGCGTCTCCACCGCCGTACTCGCCGCCCTCTACGAGCGCGCCCGCACCGGATGCGGGGTCTACTCCGAGATCGCGCTCTCCGACGTCGCACTGGCCGGGGTGGCCAACCTGGGGTGGTTCTCCGAGGCCGCCGAGCGCGGCCGGGAACGACCCCGACACGGCAACCACGTCTACGGCAGCTTCGGTGTCGACTTCGCCTG
Organism: uncultured Actinomycetota bacterium; assembly: GCA_963822335.1. GTDB lineage: Bacteria > Actinomycetota > Actinomycetes > Mycobacteriales > Pseudonocardiaceae > Pseudonocardia. Next base: position 249,209 of record CAWGHE010000002.1, read on the forward strand.
CTCCGACGGCGAACGCGTGATGGTGGTTGCGCTCACCCCGGCGCAGTGGACCGCCCTGATCACGGTGACCGGGACCGAAGCCGTGTTCGACGCCCTGCAGCAGGCCCTCGACGCCGATCTCGCCGACGAGACGGAGCGCTATCGGCTCCGCGACACCCTCGCCGCGGTGTTGCGGCCATGGTTCGAGGCGCGGGACTCCGCGACCGTGGAGGCTGAGCTCAACGCCGCCCGAGTCCTGTGGGGGCGCTATCAGGGCATGACCGACGTCGTCGCCGCACACCGGGCGGGCGGCCACCCACTGCTCGCCGACCTACCGCTACCCGGCGGCGCCACCGGGATCACCGCGCGCACACCCATCCGCTGGGACGGCGAGCACGGCGACGTGGGGGGCGCCCCGGATCTCGGAGCGGACACCGACGCCGTGCTCGCCGACGTGCTCGGCCTCGGCGACACCGAGATCGCCGGCCTGCACGACCGTCGCGTCGTGGGCGGATCCGCAGGATGAGGAGTCACCCGATCTCACCCGGTCTGCGTTGAGCGTTCCTCCCGAGCGGCGGTGACGGCGATCCAGAGATCGGCCCGGGCGGCCGCGCTGTCGAGCGACCGTCCCGTCATCGCGGCGACACGGTCCGTCCGGGAGCGCAAGGTGTTGCGGTGGATGCCGAGGGCGTCCGCCGCGGGCTGCCAGTGACCCAGGTGGCTGAGGTAGGTGTGCAGCGACTCCAGGAGGACCGGGTCGTCGATCACGTCTTTGAGGATCTGGTCGGCGAGCACACGGGCGGCCGGCTCGGGCAGAGCGGCGCGCACGTCACCCCCGAACCGGTCGTCTCAGGTCACCACCGGGAGGCCGTGGAAGGTGAGGGCGAGTGTGGTCCGGGCGCCTGCGTCGCTCAGCGCTGCCTGCCCGACGGGCATCTGCGGTCCCGTTCCGACCCGCGCACCCCGCTCGCTCAGGTGATCGACGAGGCGTCCGGCTTCCGCGTTCCCGACGACCTCGTCGCCGCCTCCGTCAGCGGTCAGGAGGTCAGGGTCAGTCGCACTGCCTGTTCGTCTACACCGCCGCTCCGGGGAGCGAGAGCCACGACAAGCTCCAACCCCCGCGCCAGGCTCAGGGTCGGTCCGGTGCGCGGGGTTCGAGCAGGACCACCGGGATGGTGCGCTCGGTCCGGGACTCGTAGTCGGCGAACCCCGGATAACGCTGCTTCTGCGTCTCCCAGATCGGCTCGCGCTCATCCGGATCGGCCACGCGAGCGCGCACCGGCACCGTCGACGTACCGGAGTCCCCGTCGGCGATCTCGATCTCGGTGTCCGGGTGGGCACGCACGTTGTGGTACCAGGCCGGGTGACGGTCACGTCCGGCCGCCGAGGCGAACACGGCGTAGTCGTCGCCCACCTGCTGGTACATCATCGGGTTGACCCGCTCCGCGCCGCTCTTCGCGCCAAGGTGGTGCAGGAGCAGGACCGGAGCTCCGTCGAACGGGACGGAGAGCCGACCGTGGTTCTGCCGGAACTCGGCGATCATCTTCTGGTTCCGGTCCTGTTCCTCCGCCGGGGCCGCGCCATGCCGCCGGGACGGTTCGGTGTCGGTCATCTCGGGTTCCTCTCGAGCCTCGCCGCGCCCCGGTCCTGGTGATGGCCTGTAACGGTGCGGCTCCCGGGCGCTAGCCCGCTAGGCAGAACCACAGGACTCACGAAAAGGGAGCGGCCGGCAATGACTCAACAGGACACGCAGTCGCACGCGATCGTGACCGGCGCCGCGCAAGGGATCGGGGCCGCGACCGCGCTCGCCCTCGCCGACGCCGGCCATGCCGTCACCGCACTGGACACCCTCGACGCGGCCCCCACCGCTGCCAGGATCACCGACGCCGGGGGGACCGCCTGGGCCGACCGCGTCGACGTGCGCGACCGCGCGGCGGTACACGAGGTGATCGGTGCGGCCGCCGACCGGGCCGGTGGGTTGGACGTGCTGGTCACCTGCGCCGGGATCTACGGCGCGGTCACGACCCTGGACGAGCTGGAGCAGGCCGATCTGGACGCGGTCCTCGGCGTCAACCTCGCCGGCACCATCTGGTCGGTGCAGGCCGCATTGCCGGCGCTGCGTCGTGGAGGAGGGCGGGTGGTGTGCGTGGGATCGATCGCCGGCCGCAACGGCGGGGTCCTGTCGGGCCCGCACTACGGAGCGAGCAAAGGCGGGATCCACGCGTTCGTCCGTTGGCTGGCCAAGGCCGAGGCGAAGAACGCCGTCCTGGCCAACGCGATCGCTCCCGGTCCGATCGACACCCCGATGCTGCAGGGCCGCGGGTACACCGCGGACGCGGTGCCGTTGGGGCGATTCGGTCGTCCGGATGAGATCGCGACGCTGGCGGTGTTCCTGACCTCGGCGGGCGCCAGCTACATCACCGGGGCCGTGGTCGACGCGAACGGCGGGCTTCTCACAGCCTGACCGACGGGGCGGCTGTCGCGGTGACTTCGAGGATCCGGATCGCGATCATCGCGACATCGTCCCGGCCGGCCGGTGTCGTGCCCAGGGCACGCGAGCCTTGCGCCACGGAAGCGTCCGACCGGTGGGCGACCAGACGCACCACCGGTGACGAGTTGGTTCATACTGCAGGTAGACCTCCGTTCCGGACCCCGACGGCCTGCACGATCAACCGTTCACCCCAGAGACTCGCGTCGGTCGCGGCTCCCTCGGTGAGAGTGGGGCCTGATGTCGGATCCCGTCGATCGATCCAGCGGTGGCGAACGATCCACCGCGCTGCCGCTGCCTGCCGCTGCCGAACAGGGGCGACCATCGGCGGACACTCCCATCGTCGAGCGGCCCGACCGCCCGCGGCATCTCGTCGCCGTTCCGGACGGGGCCGCCGACGCCGAGGCGCGCGACCGGCACCCGTCCGCCGGTGTGGACCGGCACCTGGACACCTACTTCGCCGCCGTCGTCGCCGAGCTCGAGGCCCGCGGGGTCGTCGCCGGCCCGCCACAGCGGAGCGATTCCCTGACCCACATGGTCGGCTCCATCGCCGTCGACTGCACCGCGGTGAGGTCGGGCGTGGGCGAGCCCGTTCCGGTGATCCTGGCCTGGGACGAGGACCACGGCTGGGTGGTCGGGCTGCATGCCGACGCCGTCGACTCGTCGTGCCGCATCGTCGATCCCAGCCCGCTCCCGTCGGCGATCGACGTCGCCGAGTTCGTCGTCGGCCTGGCACGGACGCACCCGCTCGGTGACGACGTCCCCGGCCGGGCAACCGTGCCCGGACCGGCACGTCTGCGACTCGTCGGTGACAGGTGAGCCTGCGCGCCGAGGCCGATTCCGCCGAGGACTGTTCTGAGCGCGCCGCGGTTCTCCTGGGCGACGCACTGCACCGCAGCGGCATCGACTCTCGGGTTCCCTGCCGGACGCGGTGCTGACCACCCTGACGCGCCTGGTCGACCAGCTCGAACGGAACGAGCGTGGTGGCACGGCCGGCTCGCCGCCGCCCCGGGGACCGGGCAGGCCCCCTGCGACCTGATGCCCGGTCCCGGCCCGCCGACGCCTGCCGAGCGCATCACCGGCCGAGCTGCTCTCCGGCCGCCGGTCGGGGTGCGCAGCACGGGTCGTCCGGTTCCGGAGCGGCCCCGACGGACACGTGGTGGTGTCCTGCGGCGGCCGGAGCGGTGGTCAGGCCGGGCAGGGTCGTCGAGCGGGCGGCGCGCACGGCGTTGAGGATGACCAGGACCTCGGCCGCTTCGTGGATCACGACGACGGTGGCCAGCCCGAGCACGCCGGTCGCGGCGAGCGGGACGAGTGCGCCGATGATCAGCAGCGAGAACCCGACGTTCTGGAGCATGATCGTGCGGGCCCGGCGGGCGTGCGCGAGGGTCTGCGGGAGATGGCGCAGGTCCTCGCCCATCAGCGCGACGTCGGCGGTCTCGATCGCGACGTCGGTGCCCATCGCGCCCATGGCGATGCCGACGTCGGCGGTGGCCAGGGCGGGGGCGTCGTTGACCCCGTCGCCGACCATGGCGACGCGGCGGCCGCGGGCGATCGCGGGCAGCAGGTCGGCCTTGTCCTCCGGGCGGAGCTCGGCGTGCACGGTGTCGATGCCGGCCTGCGCGGCGAGGGTGGCGGCGGTGCGCCGGTTGTCGCCGGTGAGCATGGCGACCTCGATACCGAGGTCGTGCAGGCGGCGGACCGCCTCGGCGGCCTCGGCCCGGAGCTCGTCGCGGACGGCCACGGCGCCGATCAACCGGCCCTCGCGCTCGATCAGCACGACGGTCGCGCCCTCGCCCTGCAGGCGGTCGACGTCGCCGGCCAGCGGCCCGGCCTCGATCCAGCCGGGCTTGCCCAACCGGAGCTCGACGCCGTCGCGGGTCCCGGTCAGGCCGTGACCGGCCACGGCGGTGACGTCGTCGGCCGGCGTGACGGGGACGGACCACTGCGGGGTGTCGGCGGCGGCGAGGACGGCCCGGGCGAGGGGGTGCTCGCTACGGGCCTCCAGCGCGGCCGCGGTGGTGAGGACGTCGGCGCGGTCGTGGCCGGGTGCGGCGAGCACGTCGACGACCTCGGGCCGGTTGCGGGTCAGGGTGCCGGTCTTGTCGAGCGCGACGGCCCGGACGCGGCCGAGCTCCTCGAGTGCGGCGCCGCCCTTGACCAGGGCGCCGTGCCGGCTGGCTGCGCCGATCGCGGCGACGACGGTGAGCGGGACGGAGATCGCGAGCGCGCACGGGGAGGCGGCGACGAGCACGACCAGTGCGCGTTCGAGCCAGAGCATCGGGTCGCCGAGCAGCGCGCCGATGCCGGCGACCAGAACGGCCAGGATCATGATCGCCGGCACGAGCGGGCGGGCGATCCGGTCGGCGAGGCGCTGGCCGGCGCCCTTGCGTTCCTGGGCCTGTTCGACGATGTGCACGATCCGGGCCAGCGAGCTGTCCGAGGCCGGGGCGGTGACCTCGACCTCGATCGCGCCGCCGCCGTTGATCGTGCCGGCGAACACGTCGTCGCCGGGGCCGGCCTCGAGCGGCACCGACTCGCCGGTGATGGCGGACGTGTCGAGGCTGGTGCGGCCGGCGCGGATGCGGCCGTCGGTGGCGGCCCGCTCGCCGGGACGCACGATCACCACGTCGCCGACGGCGAGGTCGTCGGGGGAGACGGTGACCTCGCGGCCGGCGCGCAGCACCGTCGCGGTCGGCGGGACGAGGCCGAGCAGGGCGCGCAGACCGCGGCGGGTGCGGGTGACGGCGTAGTGCTCGAGTCCCTCGGCGATGGAGAACAGGATCCCGAGCAGCGCGGCCTCGGCGACCTGGCCGAGTGCGACGGCCCCGATCGCGGCGATGGTCATCAGGGTGCCGACGCCGATGCGGCGCGTGGCGCAGGTTGCGCACGGCGCCGGGAACGAACGTCGACGCCCCGGTCACGGCGGCGACCAGCTCGATCCCGGTGATCAGCAGCCCGGGGGCGCCGGTGGACACGTCGATCAGCCGGGCGGCGCCCAGCAGCACCGTCGCCGCCGCGGCGAACCGCAGCTCGCGAACCTGCCAGATGCGTGCGGGGCCCTCGTCGGCGCCGATCTTCCCGTCGCCGGGGACCGGTTCGGGACCGCAGCAGGCGTCAGACACGGCCCGCCCCTTCCGTCACGCCGGCGATGTCGACGCCGAGTACGACGGGCAGGACCGCGCGTCCACGGGCGGACAGCCGGTACATCACCATCCGGCCGTCCTTGCGGGAGGTCACGACGCCGGCCGTGCGCAGCTGGCGCAGGTGGTGCGAGACCAGCCCCTGCGACGCGCCGACCACCCACGCCATGTCGCACACACACAGTTCGTCCCCGGCCAGCAGCGCCGCGGCGACCCGCAACCGGGTCGGATCCCCGAGGGACCGCGCCGTGCCCGCCGCCGGTTCCAGCCTGTCGGTGCCGGGCAGGGTGGCCCGGATCCGCTCGGCGTGCGGCAGGTCCAGACAGAGCAGCTCGCAGACGTCCTCGGTTCCCACGACGACAATCTAATATCCGTTGATATGTTGGGTCGAGGATCCGACCCCGTCGACTCGACGGGTGCTCCGGAACGTCAGGCGTGGGCGTCGCCGACGGTCACCTCGCCGCCTGCGCTGACGTCGGCATACACCCCGGCACAGGCCCACTTGCCCGCGACCTCCGGCTTGGTGATCTCCACGCGGTTGTTCTTCGCGACCGTGCGCAAGGTGTTGCGGTCCTCGGGGAGGTCCGGCTGGGCCATCGTGGTCATCACGCAACGCATGGTCTGGAAGGTGAACGAGAGCCGGACGTCGTCGCCGAGGGTCATCTCGCGCCCCGGCCAGTCGTTCTCGACGAAGCCGGGCTCGGTGTCGGCGAGGACGACATTGGGCCGGTAGCGGCGGACGTCGAAGTCGCTCTCCGGCGCGAGCTCGCGCAGGCGACCCAGCGTCGACTCGGTGACGACGTGCAGCGCGGCGAGGTCGTAGAACCGGCCGGGCGGGGCGAAGGCGGCGACGTCGAAGCGACTGATCGCCTCGCCGGTGTCCTCCTGGCGGGCGGTGGTGGCCTCGATGATCTCCTCGGGCCCCAGGCTGGAGCGGTCCAGGCCGTCGAGGGTCACCCACAGCTCCTCGAACCCCGCGCCGTCCGGTGGCGTCGTGATCAGCTTGACCTCGCGCCCGAACTCGTCGGAGAGCGCCCGGTCGATGTCGGGGTCGTCGCTGCGGCGGGTCGACCCGTCCGGGAAGGTGATCACGACCGGCGGAGCCGCCTCGCCGAGCACCGGCTCCGCGGTGAACGCCGCCGAGAACTCCAGCAGCCTCGCCCAGCGCTTGGGCACCTTGGCGCTGGCGATGATGCCGGACTCGACGTCGAGCACCGCGTAGGCCCGGTCGCCCACGACGCCGCGCTCGTCGAACACGGCGCGCGTCAGGGACTCCCCGAGCATGGATTTGACCGGATAGCGGTGCAGAGCTGCAATCGTCACACCGAGGACGTAACCACTCGCACCGCCCCGCCGTAACGGGCCAGTCGGTCAGAATGCTGCGAACCCGGTTGTGCCGCGTGACATTGAGACATCTCCAGTCGCCCAGGCCCGTGACCAGGACGTGGCAGGTCCGTCCGCGTACAGTCGGTGGTGGCGGTCGAGGATTCGACCGCAGGACGGACACGGGGCGCGGGCCCACTCGGGTGCTGCGTTCCGGTAGCTCCCGTTGTTTCGTGTGCGTCCCCGGCCGTCCGGCGGGGGTAGAGCGAGTGCATGCCGCTTCGGCTCTGCCGCACCAGCGCGATGTCGTGCTTGCTTGTGCCTCGTGGCCACCCGGCAAGAGGCGGTACCCGCAGATGCATCCCGAACAGTCCGACGTGCTCGTGGTTGCTCTACGCAAGGCCGCGAACGACCTGGTCGCCCACCACAGCATCAGCGACCTCGAGCAGACGCTGGCCCAGATCGTGGCCGCTGCCGTCGACACGGTGCCGGGCGCTGACGCCGGTGGGATCTCGATGACCGAGCGCGGACACATCACGTCCCGTGCCCCCACCAGCGAGGACATCGCCAAGCTCGAACGGCTCCAGGTGGAGCTCCACGAAGGGCCCTGCATCACCGCCGCCGAGCAGCCGCCGGAGGACGGGGTCGTGTTCGCCGACGACCTCGCGGCGAGGCCGGACCTCGACCGGTGGCCGCGTTTCGCCCCGCAGGCCGTCGAGCACGGCTACCGGTCACTGCTGTCGACCCACCTCTCCACCAGCCGCGGGACCCGGGCGGCGTTGAACCTCTACTCGCACGCGGCCGGGGCGTTCGACGACGGCGCGCGCACCATCGCCGGACTGTTCGGCGTGCAGGCCGCCTTGTTGATCTACGGCGCAGGCCACGCCGCCCAGATGGGCCAGGCGCTGGGGAACCGGGACGCGATCGGACAGGCGAAGGGCATCCTGATGGAGCGGTTCGGCGTCGACGACGACCACGCCTTCCGGATGCTCGTGAAGTCCTCACAGGACGCCAACGTCAAGCTCGTCGACGTCGCCCGGCGGCTCACCTCGGATGCCGCGCGTTCGGCGCGCCCGGGGCCGTCCGGCTCGCGGAGGGCCAGACAGCACTGAGCGCCGCGAGGCCGGCGGGAGTGACCCAGGCCGTCGCCCGGACGCGGTTTGGGTCGCGGAGCGCGGGTAATCGTAGTGCACGCCGGTCCGGTCGGAATTCATCGATACGGGCCGGACGACACGGGCAACGCCGCCGGTGACGCGTCCCGGAGATGCCTCTCGGCGGGTTCCCGATCCCCGCACGAGCCGCCCTCTGATCCCGGCCGCGAGCACGTCCCATCCCGTCGACACCGAGACGAAGAGGTACTACCTGATGGACAACAGTGCGTGGTCCCGACTCGCCCGAGCAGCTGCAGGCCGTGCAGCGCTACGAAGAGGGACACAAGAACCGCTCCGGCGTGCTGACCGCGACCCGGTCGCGGCACGCCGAGGTGGCCCGGTCGGCCGTCTCCTGACATGACGCCGTTCCTGCTCAGTCCGCCGGGGGTGTACCGGCCGCAGTCCGACACCGACGTGTTGATCCGCGCGCTGGAACGGACCGGGTACGCCCGCGGCCGCGACGTGCTGGATCTCGGGACCGGCACCGGAGCGGTGGCCCTCGCTGCCGCAGGCTCCGGTGCCCGGTCCGTGACCGCCGTCGACCTGTCCCGGCGCTCGGTGGCCGCCGCCCGGCTGAACGCCCGGTTGCACCGGCGCCGGATGACGGTCCGCCGGGGTGATCTGTTCGCGCCGGTGGGCGACCGCCGGTTCGGCCTCGTCACGGCGAACCCGCCCTACGTCCCGGCGGCGACGGACGTCCTGCCGCGGCACGGCATCGCCCGGTGCTGGGACGCCGGCCCGGACGGACGGGCCGTGCTCGACCGGATCTGCGACGCCGCGGCCGGCCATCTGGTCCCGGGCGGCGCGCTGCTGCTCGTGCACTCCGCGGCGTGCCGGGCCGACGCTACGGTCGAGCGGCTCGCCGCTGCCGGCGTCGTGGCCGAGGTGCTGGACCGTGTGCGGATCCCGCTGGGGCCGGTGATGCGGGCTCGGACCGCGCTGCACGAGGCGCGCGGGCTGGTCGAGCCGGGCGCGGTCGACGAGGAGCTGGTCGTGGTGGGAGGTCGTGGTGTCGGTTGAACCGCACCGGGTGGTGCTCACCGGAGAGGGCCCGATTCTGGTCGACGGGCCGGTGGAGGTCGAGCTGCCGGACGGGAGCCGGGTGCGCTCCGAGCGCCCGGTGACCGCGCTGTGCGCGTGCCGGCGCAGCCGCCGCTACCCGTTCTGCGACACCAGCCATCGCACCCGGCGCCGCCCGGAGCGCGACCCGGAGGAGTCACCGTGATCACCGCCGCCCCCGCCCGGGACGCCGCGGGCGCCTCGCTGCCGCAGGCCCGTGGGCCGCTGTCCGATGCGGTGCGCACGCTGCTGCGCGGCGGCGAGCCGGAGCCGGTCGATCCGGCCGGTGCCGACCCGTACGGCGACGACCTGCAGCTTGCCCTGCACTGCTGCTACGAGCTGCACTACCGCGGCTTCGACGGCGTCGACGACGATCTCGAATGGGACCCGCGCGTCCTCGGGCTGCGCCGCGAGCTGGAACGCGTGTTCCTGGATGCGCTGCGCGCGGACGTCGAGCCTTCCGACGACGTGCGGGCGGCCGTGGACGACCTGCTGGTCGAGCCCGTCGGCCCGGCGGCCGAGACCGGTGTCTCGCACCGGCTGCACCGCGACGGCGAGCTGTGGCAGCTGCGCGAGTACGTCGCGCACCGCTCGATCTACCACCTCAAGGAGGCCGACCCGCAGGCCTGGGTGATCCCCCGGCTGCCGGGAGCGGCCAAGGCCGGCCTGGTCACCGTCGAGCACGACGAGTACGGCGGCGGGGACCCCGACCGCATGCACGCCCGGCTGTTCGCGGACATGATGTGCGAGCTGGACCTGTCGCCGGCCTACGGCGCGTACGTGGACGCGGTGCCGGGCGCGACGCTCGCCGAGGTCAACTTCATGTCGCTGTGCGGGTTGCACCGCAGCCTGCGGGGTGCGCTCGTCGGACAGTTCGCCCTCGTCGAGCTGACGTCGTCGCCCGGCTCGGAGCGGCTGGTGCGCGCGATGCGCCGGCTCGGCTGCGGGCCTGCGGCGATCCGGTTCTACGACGAGCACGTCGAGGCCGACGCCGTGCACGAGCAGATCATCCGCCGCGGCGTGCTGGCGCCGCTGCTCGCCGGCGAGCCCGCGCTGGCCGCGGACGTGGTGTTCGGCATCCGGGCCGCCGGGTTCCTCGGTGACCGGCTCGGCGAGCAGCTGCTGGAGTGCTGGGGCGCCGGCCGGTCCAGCCTGCGCCGGCCACTGGCGGACGCCCGATGAGCGCGGCCGTCGTCGCGGTCGAGGACCAGGCCGCGTTCTGGGAGGACACTGACACCCTGCGGGCCTGCCTCACCGAACCGGTGCCCCGGATCCCGCCGTGGTTCGGCTACGACGAGCGCGGCTCGGAGCTGTTCGAGGCGATCACCGAGCTGCCCACGTACTACCTGACCCGCGCCGAGTGGGACCTGCTGCGCCGCCACGGAGCCGAGATCGCCGAGCGGCTGGGCTGCGGGCGGGTCGCCGAGCTGGGCAGCGGCAGCGCGAAGAAGACCCGGCTGCTGCTCGGCGAGTGTGCGTCGCGGCGGCCCACCACCTATCTGCCCGTCGACGTCAGCCGGGAGATGCTCGAGTTCAGCGCCCGCGCGCTGCGCGACGACATCCCCGCGCTCGGCGTGACCGGTCTGTGGGGCCGCTACGAAGCGGGCCTCGATCACCTGAGCGAGGTCGGAGGCGATCCGCTGGCGGTGATGTTCCTGGGCGGCAACCTGGGCAACACCACCCCGGACGAGCGCGAGTCGCTGCTGTCCCGGATCGCCGCGACGCTGCGCCCCGGCGACGCGTTCCTCGTCTCGGCGGACCTGCTCAAGCCGGCCGAGGTGTTCGAGACCTGCTACAACGACCCGCCCGGGCACACCGCGTTCGCCGAGTTCAGGCTCAACCACCTGGCGCATCTCGCCCGGCGCTTCGGCGGCGATGCCGATCTCTCCGCGTTCGTGCCGCACGCCCGGTTCGACGCCGGCACCGGCGTCGTGGAGGGGCACCTGTGGGCCGTGCGCGACGGACCGCTGTCGGTCCCCGGGCTCGGGGTCACCCGTGAGCTGCGCCGCGGCGACGGCATCAACGTCGGCTTCTCGGCGAAGTTCGACCGGGACCGCTTCGTCGCCGGCGTCGCGGCACATGGCATGGAGCCCGAGGCCGAGTGGACGGACCCGCACTGGCGGTACGGGATCTTCCTGTTCCGACGTCGGTGACCACGGGCACGGCCGCGTCGGGCGTGGCCGTCGTGGGAGGGGGTACCCCTGCCGATGAACCGTCCACACGACAGTGCGCCCGCGGTGACGCACCCGGTCCGCTCGAACTTCGCGTTCGATCCGCGCTTTCGCGGGCTGTTCGTCGCCTGCGGGATCCGCACCGTCGAGGACGCGTTCGTCGAGCTGGACGATGACCGTCTGAACGTGAGATTCGGGCACTGGTCGGTGTCGACCCCGGTGCGCAACCTGGCCGGCGCGCAGGTCGCGGGCCCGTTCAGCGCGCCGAAGGTTCTCGGGCCCCACCTGTCGCTGGCCGACCGCGGGATCACGTTCGGAACGTCGACCGAGCGCGGGGTGTGCATCCGGTTCCACCGCCCGGTACCCGGGATCGAGCCGCTCGGTCTGCTGCGCCACCCCGGGCTGACCGTCACCGTGGACGACCCGGAGTCGCTGGCACGCGCCGTCGAGCAGCATGCCGCGGACAACCGCATGACCACATTCCGGCGGGCCGATCCCGCCCCGCAGCCCGGGCCCGCCCGGCGCGCCGTCGCTCTCCTGCGCTACCCGATGGGCCTGGCCGGGAGCACTGCCCGGTACCTGCGGACGTCCGGCGACGTCGAGCGCACCGAGGACGTCGGCGACTCCTCGGACCTCCCACCCGCCCTGCCCACCGACCTCGTCGACGAGCATCTCAAGACCCTCGAGGAGGGATCGGGACCACTGCTGCACCGCACATTCCGGGTCCTGGTGCGGGACAACGTGCGGGGCGCCGTCGAGGTGATGGACACGATCACCGCCGACCTCGACCGCGCGGCGCCGTCGGAGGTGACCTCGTTCCGCAAGAAGCGGGGCCGGCTGGGGGAGCTGCGGGTCGGCGACGAGTACCGGGTCCGCATGCCCGCTCCGTGGGACGGCCCGGTCCGGGTCGTCCGCCGGGAGCCCAGCTCGTTCCGTCTCGCGACCCTGGCCGAGCACCTGGAGGCGGGGCAGATCGAGTTCAGCGCCCGGGACACCGGCGGCCGGCTGGAGTTCACCATCGAGGTGTGGTCGCGGCCGGGCGACCGTCCGGCCGCCGTCGTGATCGACCGGCTGCTGATCGGGAAGGAGATCCAGCTCCACATGTGGACCCAGTTCTGCCTGTCCGTCAGCGCCATCGCCGGAGGACGCCGACAGGGCCCGATCCGGGTCCACACCCGGCGCGCCGAGTGGCCCCCGGCGAGGTCGCCCCGAGTGTGATCCGCAGGCGGCGGGGTCAGGTCACGACCTGGCCACCGCCTCTCGGACGAGCCCGCCGCCGACGATCAGGCGCTGGATCTCGCTCGTGCCCTCGTAGAGGCGCAAGAGGCGGACGTCGCGGTAGATCCGCTCGACCGGGATCTCGCGCATGTAGCCGGCGCCCCCGTGCACCTGCACGGCCAGGTCGGCCACCTTGCCGACCATCTCGGTGCAGAACAGCTTCGCCGCCGACGGAGCGATCCGTCGGTCGGTGCCGTCGACGTAGGCGCGGGCGGTCTCGCGGACCATCGCCCGGCCGGCTAGCACACCGGTCTGGATGTCCGCCAGCATGGCCTGGACCAGCTGGAAGTCGCCGATCCGCTGCCCGCCCTGGGTGTTCTGGGCGGCATAGGTGACCGACTCGTCGAGCGCCCGCTGGGCGGTGCCGACCGACAGCGCCGCGATGTGCACCCGCCCGCGCGCGAGCGAGGTCATCGCAGCCTTGTAGCCGGCCGCTTCCTCCCCGCCGACCAGGGCCTCGGCGGGCACCCGCACGCCGTCGAAGTGCACGTCGGAGGTGGACGAGCCCTCCTGGCCCATCTTGGCGTCCTTCGGGCCGACGGTGATGCCGGGAGCGTCCGCCGGGACGAGGAAGACCGCGATCCCCGGGTTGCCGGGCTGCGGCTCGGCCGTTCGGGCGAAGACGACGAACAGGTCCGCGAGCGGGGCGTTGGTGATGTACTGCTTCTGGCCGTCGATCACCCAGTCCGCGCTGTCGGAGGACCCGTCGCGGCGGGCGCGGGTGCGCAGGCCGGCGGGGTTCGACCCGGCGCCGGGCTCGGTCAGCGCGAACGAGGCGACGACGTCGCCGGAGGCGATCCGCTCCAGCCACTGCTTCTTCTGCGCGTCGGTGCCGAACCCGACGAGGACCTGGCCGGCGATGCCGTTGTTCGTACCGAACATCGAGCGCAGCGCAAGCGTCGTGTAGCCGAACTCCATCGCGAGCTCGACGTCCTGAGTGAGGTCGAGCCCGATCCCGCCCCACTCGGACGGGATCGCGTAGCCGAACAGGCCCATCTCGGTCGCGGCCGCGCGGAGGTCGTCCGGGATCCGGTCGGTGCGCATGATCTCGTTCTCGCGCGGGACGACGTCGGACCGGATGAAGTCGTGGACCTGCTGCCGGATGAACGCGAAGTCCTCGGCCGAGACGTCGGACGTCGACGGCGCTGTCTGAGTCATGCCTCCGATGGTGGACCCGGATCCTTACGAGGTCCAAGACCAGTATCCGGTCTATTGTTGCCGGTCTCGCATCAATGACCGGAAGGCTCCGCATGGACACCCAGCAGCTGCGGGTCTTCGTCGCGGTGGCCGAGGAGCTGCACTTCGGACGGGCGGCGCAGCGGCTGCACCTGGCGCAGCCGTACCTGAGCCGGACCGTCCGCGCGCTGGAGAGCGAGCTCGACGCGCCGCTGTTCCGCCGGACCACCCGCACGGTCGAGCTGACCCAGGCCGGGACGGCGCTGTACGCGCACGCCGAAGCGCTGCTTGCCCGTGTCGACGAGGCGCGCGCGGCGGTCACCGCGGCGCGCGAGGGTCGCAGCGGGCGCGTCCGCATCTCGTTCGCCGGGCCGTCCGCCCACGTCGTCGTCGGTCAGCTCGCGCGAGCGGTGCGGGAGCAGCACCCGCTGGTCGACCTCGAGTTCCTGCCCGGCCGCTACGGGACGACCGCCGTCGCGGAGCTGCTGCGGGGCGAGTCCGACCTGGCGCTGGCCCGGTTCGCGAGTCCGCCCACGGGTGTGGCCAGCCGCAGCGTCGCGCGTGACCGGTGCGTCGTCGCGGTCCCCGTCGGGCACCGGCTCGCCGACCTGGCGGAGCCACGGATCGTCGACTGCCGGGACGAGCCGTTCGTGGCGTTCCCGGAGTCGTCCGGCTCGGCCGTGCGCGGGACGCTCGTCGAGCAGTGCCGAGCCGTGGGGTTCGCGCCGCGGTTCGTCCAGACGGCACCCGACTCGTGGACATGCATGGCGCTGGTGTCGGCCGGTGTCGGGCTGCACTTCACCACGGCGAGCGCCGTGGAGCACCTGCCGCTGGACGGCATGCGGATCCGCGAGCTCGTCGACATCGATCCGGCGATCGACGTCTACCTGGTGTGGCGCCGGGACGACCGGTCACCCGTGCTGCACCGGGTGCTCCGGACGTCGGAGACCGTGCTGCCCGGCGACCGGTGACGTGCCGGCTCTACCGCGGGCCGGCGGCCGGAAGGGTCCGTTCATGAGTGTCGCCCCACACGGATGTGGGGCGACACTCGGACCGGCCTCGACGACCGGGTTACCAGGCGTGCAGGTGGGGCCACGGCGTGGTTGCGTCTCGGCGTCAGGCCACGGTTGTCGTGGGCTGACGCAGACCCGCAGGCCCCCGGCCTTATCGCGGCATGCTCCGCGTGGGTACCTGGAAGTCGAGTCCGGGATCGCCGATCGGGAGGCCGATCCTTCTCCTCCGGGTCGGTCTTGGCCGGTCGGTTTTCCCACGAACATGGTTACTCAGCCCGTCGGGCGTTGGCAATCCCCGGGGCCGGTCGCTGCGCCGAAGGGCGCCCGGGTTTCGGCGCGGCCGTGCCGGTCGCGACGGTCCGGCATTCAGTCCTTCGCACCGAAGCGCCACGGCTGCCCGGTCGACTCCAGCACCGCCATCCACAGGTCTCCGTGCGGATCGACCTGGTTGCGCCGGCTGACCGCGACGGCCATCGGGATGTGCACGAACCGGCGCCGTACCCGTCCGACCACCATCGCGGTCCGCCCGGACATCGCGGCGTGCACCGCCGCCTGGGAGAGCCGGACCGTGTAGACGCTGTCGTAGGGGTTGGCCGGGACGCTGCGGATCGCGTAGCTGGGGTCGATGTAGCGAAGCGACGTCTCCCGCCCGGTCTCGGCGAACGACTCGGCGATCCGCTCCTTCAGGTACGGGCCGACGTCGGTGAGCTTGGCGTTGCCGGAGGCGTCGGTCGAGCCCCCGCCGTCGAACAGCTCCTGTCCCGCGCCCTCGGCGACCACGACGACGGCGTGCCCGCGCTGGTCGACCCGCCGGTGCAGGTGGGCGAGCAGACCGTCCTCCCCGTCGAGCTCGAACGGGACCTCGGGGATCAGCACCGCGTCGGCGTCGCTGCGCACCAGCGAGGCGTAGCAGGCGATGAAGCCGGAGTGCCGGCCCATCAGCTTGACGAGCCCGACCCCGCCCGGCGTGGACTTGGCCTCCACCGTCACCGCCCGGATCGACTCCGACGCCCGGGAGAACGCGGTCTGGAAGCCGAAGCTCTGGTCGATGTAGGGGATGTCGTTGTCGATCGTCTTCGGGATCCCGACGACGGCGATCCGCAGGTTCCGCTCCCTGATCACCCGCTCGATCTCCATCGCCCCGCGCAGCGTGCCGTCGCCGCCGATCACGAACAGCACGTTGAGGTGGGTCTGCTCGAGGCAGTCGACGATCTCCTCGGGGTCCTGCGGGCCGCGCGAGGTGCCCAGCACGGTGCCCCCGTCGACCGGGATGTCGCGCACCGACTCCGGGGTCAGCTCGACGACGTCGTGGCCGTAGGAGGAGATGAAGCCCTGGTAGCCGTTGCGGAAGCCGACCACCCGGCGGACGCCGTAGTGGTAGGTCAGCGTGCGGACCAGGCCGGAGATCACGTCGTTGAGCCCGGGGCACAGACCGCCGCAGGTGACGATCCCGGCCCGGGTCTTCGACGGGTCGAAGTAGATCTCCCGGCGCGGCCCGCAGGGCTCCAGGCCGGGCAGCCGGTCCGGCGGCAGGCCACGCGCCTCCAGGCCGGCGGCGGTGTCGTCGAGCAGCACCCGGTCGTCGGTGTCCACGTAGTGCTCGGTGGTGCGGCGGGCGTCGAGCAACGGCGCCAGCGGCGACGTGATCCGGGCCGGGCCGAGCGTCGTGATCTCCAGGTCGGTGGCCGAGATCCGGCCGTTCTGCGGCGTCGCCGGTGCCGGGTCCTCCGTCACGGGGTGCTCCTTCCGAGGGCGACGATGATCGTCCCAGCTCGCGACGAGCGGGGCCCCGGGTGCAACAAGCTCGTCACACGCTCGACACGGCCGGTGGGTCACATGAAGTTGCGGGTGTGGAGCGCGGAGAGCTCGGCGGCCTCGTCGGGTGGGAAGCCGAGCCGGACAAGGCGCTGTCGGCGGCCGTCGTCCATGGCGTGGTGGAGCTCCTGCACCGCGTCGTGGCCACGGGCGACGGCGGCCGGGGTCCAGGCACCGGCGGCGAGCACGACGAGCGCGTCGAACACGTCGGCGTTGAGCCCGGCGTGTGTCGGCCAGTGCGTCGTGCCGGCGCTCGATCGCCGCACGCAGCCTGCCGCGCAGTGACGGGTCGATGCTGCCCTGGTGTTCGAGGTGGGCGACGCCGAACGCGACGTGGCGTGCCTCGTCGATCCGGGCCAGGTGGGTGACCCGGGCGGTGACCGGGTCGGGTGCGTGGCGTTCGAGGAAGGCGAGCAGCGCGAGGAAGCTGCCCTCCCCGAGAACCGAGAGCAGGAACGTCGCCAGGGAGAAGTCCGGTTCGGCGAGCAACGTCGCCAGCGACGAGCGTCCGCCGGCCGAGGACGTGCCCATCTGCCCGCCGTGCAGCAGCGCGCGGCGGGTGAAGACCTCCATGTGGCGGGCCTCGTCGGCGGCCTGCACGGCGAGCAGTTGCTGGACCTCCCGGAAGTGCGGGTGCACGCGGGCGAGCAGGCCGGCCGGGACGACGAGTGCGGCCTGCTCGTTCTCCACGAGATAGGTCATGACCTGCACGACGGCCGCCTCCACGTCGGCGGGGACGTCGGCGCTCGCGTCCCAGTCGACCGCGGTGGCCGGGTCCCACTGCGCGGCGGCGGCGTGCGCGTACAGCCGCGGCGCGAGGTCGGCCCAGACGACGTCGCGGTCGTCGAGGTCGAACCGTCCCGCGGGTCCGCCGGCTTCGACGAGTGCGCCGCGGGCGGCGAGGCCCCAGTGCGCCGGCGGGTGGGCGACGATCCCATCGGGTCCGGGACCACCGGCGCGCTCCGCACCGGCCCACCGGTCGGTGTCGGCGGAGCCGCGCACGAGCTCCCAGGTGGCCGTGCGGTCGGGGACGACGGCGAAACCGTGGCCCTCGTGGCGGGCCCAGGCACGCAGGTGAGGACCGAGGGCGGGATCGCCGCCGGTGACGGTGACCCGGCCGCCGACCGGCACCGCGTGCAGCGATCGCTTGACGAGCAGGTGGGCGCCCCGCTCGAACCCCAGGAAGCCGAGGTCGAGCGGGGCGCCCGGGTGGTGCCCGTCTGTCACGGGTCGTACTCCTGCGCGGTGACCGTGCCGCTGGCGTCGTAGAACCCGGTCTCGTCGACGGCCCGGGTGAGCGGGCCGAAGCCGCTCGTCCGCCCCGGCACCCACTGCTTGAGCCCTTCGAGGTCGAGCAGCGGACGGACCTCCGGGTCGGCGTAGGACATCGACTCCAGCAGGCGCACGAACTCCTCGGCCTCGGCGGCGGGAGCGGTGTCGACGATCGCCATCGTGCAGTGGTCGTAGACGCCGGTCTGGCCGAGGATGCGGGTCGAGCCGGCCGGGAGCGTGCCCTCCTGGCCGAACAGCAGGTGGTTGCCGTCGATCATGCAGGCGGCGTCGACCTCGCCGCCGACGAGCGCGCGGGCGGCGTCGCGCTCCCCGCCGATGTGGTCGCCGTGCAGGCCCACCCCGACGTCGAAGCGGCGGACGCGCAGGTCGCCGACACCGGCGCCGCGCAGGAACGACAGCGGGATCAGCGTCGACTGCGGCGAGTCGACCGCACCCACGCCGACCGTGCGGCCCGCGAGGTCCGCGATCGAGGTCGCGGGGGAGTCGGCGCGGACGACGACGACCGAGGTGAGGTCCTGGTCGGTGTCGCGCATGACCGCCGAGCGGACCGTGCGTCCCTTCGTGGCGGCGAGCCGCTCGGAGCGCAGCCACGCCAGCGGCGAGTTCCACGCGGCGTGGATCCGGCCCTCGGCGAGCTCGTCGACCTGCCGCTCGTAGTGCGAGTACAGGACGTAGTCGAAGTCCAGGCCCTGCCCGCGCAGCCACTGCCGGAACCCGTCCCAGATGGTGACGACCTTGGGGTCGTAGGAGACCCCGCCCATGATCAGCGTCATCACGCATCCCCGAACAGCGGCAGCCCGAGGGTGGCGCGACCGACGAAGTCGTGCAGCGCCTCGGTGGTCGGTGCCATCACCCGCGCGGCGAGGGCGTCGCGGTAGCGGCGCTCGATGCCCAGCTCCTTGCGGAACGCGGCGCCGCCGCACAGCCGCATCACCCCGTCGGCGACCTCGGCCGCCGCCTCCGCGGCGACGGCCTTGACCTGCAGGACCCGCAGCGTCGCGTCCTCCCGGCCGCTGCCCAGGGCGGCGAGCGTGTCGGTCAGGAACGCGCGGGTCACGTCGACCCGGGTACGCAGGGCCGCGAACGCGAGGCGGCTGGTGGGCTGCTCGGCCAGGCTCTGGCCGAGGTGCTCGAGCCGGGCGGTCGTCAGGTGCGCGGCCGCCTCCTCGACGAGGGCCTCCATCAGCCCAGCGAGACCGCGGCGTTGCCCACCAGGAACGTCGGCAGCGCCGTCCCCAGCGCGATGTCCAGCCCGGCGCCGTCGTCGCCGAGCCGCGCCGAGCTGTCGACGAGCGCGCCGTCGCCGGCCATCGGGCGCGAGGCGTTGCCGCGGAGCCCGAACCCGTCGAACTCACCCGCGACGCCGATGCCCGCCGTCCCCGCGGGCACCAGCCACAGCGTCATCGGGCCGTCGGCCGAGACCGGGCGGCTCGACCAGACGTAGCTGTCGGCCTCACCGGCGGAGGTCACCCAGCTCTTCGCGGCGTCGAGGCGGATCCCGCCGTCCGTCGCGGTCGCCGTGCTCACCGGCGCCCAGAAGTGGCTCCGCGAGCCACGCTCGGAGAACGCCAACGTGCTCAGGTGCTCTCCGGCGGCAACGGCCCGCCGGACGTCGTCCGGTCCGTGGGCCTCGATCACGGCCACGGCGGAGTAGTGCATCAGCACGACCATCGCGATCGAGGCGTCCGCGCGGGCGATCCGCTCCAGCGTGGCGGCGACGTCGGCGAGTGAGCCACCGGAACCGCCGACCTCGGGGGCACTGAGCAGGCCCAGGACTCCGGCGCCGGCCAGGGCGTCGATGTCGGCGCGGGGGAACGCGCCGGTCCGGTCGACCTCGGCGGCCGACGGCGCGATCGTCTGGTCGACGACGTCGGCCAGGGCGGATGGGGATGGGGACACAGCAGTGGACAACGCAAGCTCCTCGATGAACCGCGGGGCGGTCACGACGGAGCGGAGAGCTCAGCTCGATCCAGGTACGCCGTCGCGACCGTGAGGGCACCGCCCGACCGGACGGCTGACGGGGACGACTCAAAGACGGCGGAACACGGCCCCTCCTCCCTCCGGTGGTGGTGAGACCCGCGCGAGCGCAGTGGATCGACGCACATGATCGGGCGCCCCGGAGAGAAAGGGCAACCCCCACGGACCCGCTCCGCACCGTGTCGGAGGATCTCGAAGAAAATGTGGCCGACGATGTCGAGACCGGCCCGGCGGCTCCGTCCCAGGAGTAGATGCGGCCACCGTGGCCGCACCGGACCGAGGAGATCCCGATGGCCAAGTACCTGCTTCTCAAGCACTACCGCGGCGCCCCCGAGGCGGTCAACGACGTCCCGATGGACCAGTGGACCCCGAAGGAGATCGAGGACCACGTGCAGTACATGAACGACTTCGCCACCCGGCTGGTGGGCACCGGCGAGTTCGTCGACAGCCAGGCGCTCTCGTCGGAGGGCACGTTCGTCCGGTACGACGGCGAGGGCAGGCCGCCGGTCACCGACGGGCCCTTCGCGGAGACCAAGGACCTGATCGCCGGCTGGATGATCATCGACGTCGACAGCTACGAGCGCGCGCTCGCGCTGGCCGGCGAGCTGTCCGCCGCCCCGGGCGCCGGGGGCGAGCCCATCCACGAGTGGCTCGAGGTGCGCCCGTTCATGGGCGCGCATCTGACGGTCTCCGAGTGACCGGACCGGTCGGGCCGGATCAGGTGGCGGAGCAGGTGATGGACGAACTGCTGCTGCGGGAGCTGACGCCCGCCGTCATCGGCGCCCTCGTGCATCGGGGGGTCGACTTCGCGACGGCCGAGGACGCCGTGCAGGAGGCACTCATCCAGGCCACGCAGTCCTGGCCGGACCGCCGGCCCGCCGACCCGAAGGGCTGGCTGGTCACGGTCGCCTGGCGCAAGTTCCTCGACGCCCGCCGCTCCGAGGTCTCGCGTCGCGACCGGGAGCAGCGGGTCGAGGAGGAGCCGCCGCCCGGTCCGACCGAGTCCGCGGACGACACGCTGCAGCTGTTCTTCCTGTGCGCCCATCCGTCGCTGACCCCGGCGTCGGCGGTCGCCCTCACGCTGCGCGCCGTCGGCGGCCTGACCACCCGGCAGATCGCCGAGGCCTACCTCGTGCCGGAGGCGACGATGGCGCAGCGGATCAGCCGGGCCAAACGCACGGTCAACGACGTCCGGTTCTCCGAGCCCGGCGATCTGACGACCGTGCGACGGGTCCTGTACCTGGTCTTCAACGAGGGCTACACGGGCGACGTCGACCTGGCCGCCGAGGCGATCCGGCTCACCCGTCAGCTGGCGTCGATCACCGACGACGAGGAGACCGCGGGGCTGCTGGCGTTGATGCTGCTGCACCACGCCCGGCGGCCGGCGCGGACCCGTGAGGACGGCAGCCTGGTCCCGCTGCCCGAGCAGGACCGCTCCCGCTGGGACACGTCGCTGATCGCCGAGGGCGTCGCCGTCCTGCAGGCGGCGCTGGCTCGCGACCGGCTCGGCGAGTTCCAGGCCCAGGCCGCCATCGCCGCCCTGCACGCCGACGCCCCGCGCGCCGAGGAGACCGACTGGGTGCAGATCGTCGAGTGGTACGACGAGCTGCTCCGGCTCACCGGGAGCCCGGTCGTGGAGCTCAACCGGGCGGTCGCGGTCGGCGAGGCCGACGGTCCCGGGGCCGGCCTCGCGGCGTTGGCCGGCGTGGACCCCGGCCTGCCCCGCCACAGCGCCGCCTCGGCGTACCTCCACGAGAAGGCGGGCGACCTGCCGGCCGCGGCACGGCTGTACGCCGATGCCGCCGCGTCCGCCCCCAACCTCGCCGAGCGTCACCACCTGACCCGGCAGGCCGCGCGGATCAACCAGGCACTGCGTGGGTGAGCCCCTCGACCGGGTCCTCAGCGGCGGGCCGCGTCGATCACGCGGTCCAGCACGGCGCGGAGGTCCTCCAGCTCGGAGAGCTCCATCCCGAGCTGCTCGACGATCGCCGGCGGGATCTGCTCGGCGCGGGCCCGTAGCGCCAGCCCGTCGTCGGTGAGGGCGACGGCGACGCTGCGCTCGTTGCCGGGAACCCGGCGCCGGGTCACCAGCCCGCCGGCTTCCAGGCGTTTGAGCAGCGGCGACAGCGTCCCCGGGTCCAGGGCCAGCGTGGACGCCAGCTCGCCGACCGAGCGCGGGGACCGCTCCCACAGCGCGAGCATGACCAGGTACTGCGGGTGCGTGAGGCCCATCGGCTCCAGTAGCGGCCGGTAGAGCGCGATCACGTTGCGGGCCGCGACGGCGAGCCCGAAGCACACCTGCCGGTCCAGCTGCAGTAGATCCACGTCACGTTCGGGTGCGCTCGTCATGGCCGCATCGTACATTGTTGGTGCACCAACAGTTAGGGGAGTAACAATGGACGAGCGGATCCGGCCGAACCCGTTGCGCTGGCTGCTCTACGCCTACGGCGCAGGTCTGCCGGCCCGGCACCGGACGTGGGTGGTGCACGACGTCACGACGTCGACGTGGCAGGTGCGCCACCTCGCCCGGGCGACGGTGCAGTTGCTCCCGATCGGCGTCGCGCTGTTCGTGCTGATCCCGGGCCCGGTCTGGGTCCGCGGCTGCGCCGTGCTCGCCGGCGCGTTGCTCGGCTACTTCTACTCGATGGCCTACCTGTACGAGTCGGCCGAGCATCGCGTCATGAAGGCGGGCTACCCGGTGGGGCACGCCGCCGCCGTCCGGGCAGCGGCCGACGAGGACAACCGGGCGGCCGCCCAGGCCCGCTACGAGGTCCGCTGGCGCAGCTGAGCCCCCCACATGGTGTCCGGTCCACCCGGCCGGTGAGGCGAGCCGGCGTCAGATCATCAGGCCGCCGCCGCAGACCAGTGTCTGCGCGCTGACGTAGTCGGACTCCGGCAGGCAGAGGAGGTAGACCGCGCCCGCCGCCTCGGCCGGGGTGCCGGCCCGGCCGAGCGGAACCATCTGCTCCATCGTGGACAGCAGCTCGGGGTTGACCCCGACCTTGATCTCCCGGCCCTGCACGTCGATCGTGCCGTCGCCGCCGGCCGGGGTCGCCGTCAGCCGGGTCGTGATGAGTCCGAACGCGACGGTGTTGACGGTGACGTTGTAGCGGCCCCACTCCTTCGCCAGCGCGCGGGTGAGCCCGGTGACGCCGGCCTTGGCGGCCGAGTAGTTCACCTGGCCGGCGTTGCCGCCGAGCCCGGCGAGCGACGAGATGTTCACGACCTTGCGGCACGGCACCGGCTCGCCCGCCCTCTGCGCCTGCTTGACCAGGCCGGACACCACCGGCTGGGCGGCGCGCAGGATCCGGAACGGCGCCTTGAGGTGGACGTCGAGGATCGCGTCCCACTGCTCGTCGGTCATCTTCTGCACGACCGAGTCCCACGTGTAGCCGGCGTTGTTGACGATCACGTCCAGCCCGCCGAACGTGTCCACGGCGGTCTGCACGAACCGCTCGGCGAACCCGTCGGAGGTGACGCTGCCGGTGCACGCGACCGCACGCCCACCATCGGTCTCGATCGCGGCGACGGTCTCCTTCGCCGGACCCTCGTCGAGATCGTTGACGACGACGGCGGCACCGTCACCCGCGAGCTTGCGGGCGATCTCGGCGCCGATGCCCCGGCCCGAGCCGGTCACGATCGCGACCTTCCCGTCGAGCTTTCCCATGTCGCGTGTGTCCTTATCGATCGAGGGCGACGGTCGCGTCGCCGGTGAGGGTGGTGGTGCCGTCGGCGAGGGTGACGGTGAGCTCGACCGTGGCCAGCCCGCGGTCGACGGCCGTGACGCGCCCGGTGCACGTCGGTTCGCCGTGCACCGGGGTGATCGCGGCGAAGCGGACCCGGTAGGAGCGGATCCGCTCCTGCGGCACCCAGTTCGTGAGCAGCCGCGCGAGGTAGGCCATGGACAGCATCCCGTGGGCGAACACGTCGTCGAGGCCGGCCGAGCGGGCGACGTCGAGGTCGATGTGGATCGGGTTGTGGTCGCCGGACGCGCCGGCGAACAGCGCGAGCGTGGTCCGGGTGATCGGCTCGACGACCAGCGGCGGCAGCTCGTCACCGGGCCGCAGCGCGGTCATCGGGCGGCCTCCGGGTTCTGCACGACGATCGTCGCCACGGCCTCGGCGACGCCCACCCCGTCCCGCACGACGTCGGTGCGCTTCACGAGGAACTCGAGCGCACCGCCCTTCTTCGTGTAGGCGTCGACGATCCGCGGGTACAGCGTCACGGTCTGCCCGGCGTGCACCAGTGCGCGGTAGGTGAACGCCTGCTCGCCGTGCAGCACGCGGCGCAGGTCGACGCCCAGCGCGGAGAGGTAGCGGAACGGGTCCGGCGACTCCAGCTCCATGCCGAAGAAGAACGTCGGCGGCACCGGCAGGTCCGGGTGCCCGGCCGCGCGTGCCGCGTCGACATCGGAGTAGACCGGGTCGGCCTGGCCGGTCGCCTTCGCGAAGAACACGAGCCTGCCGCGTTCGATGGTGACCGTGACCGGGTCGATGGCGGTGGCCGTCGCCGCCTCGAGATCGAGTGCCACCGCTCAGGCCGCTTTCTCGTACAGCGTCACGACGGCGGCGCCGCCGAGGCCGATGTTGTGCTGCAGGGCGATCGTCACGTCGTCGACCTGGCGGGCGCCGGCCTCGCCGCGCAGCTGCCACACCAGCTCCGCGCACTGCGCGAGCCCGGTGGCACCGAGCGGGTGGCCCTTGGACAGCAGCCCGCCGGACGGGTTGGTCACCACGCGACCGCCGTAGGTGTTGTCGCCGTCGCGCACGAACTTCTCGGCCGTGCCCTCCGGGGTCAGCCCGAGCGCCTCGTAGGTGAGCAGCTCGTTCGTCGTGAAGCAGTCGTGCAGCTCCACGACCCGCACGTCCTCCGGTGACACGCCCGCCTCCTCGTAGGCCTGCCGGGCGGCGGCACGGGTCATGTCGTAGCCGACGAGCCGGATCAGGTCGCCGTCGAAGCTGGACGGGGTGTCGGTCGTCATCGCCTGCGCCCGGATCACGACGTCCGAGCGGAGGCCGTGCCGGCGCGCGAACTCCTCGCTGACCAGCACGGCGGCGGCCGCCCCGCAGGTGGGCGGGCAGCACTGCAGCCGGGTCAGCGGGCCGACGATGTGCGGCGAGGCGAGGACCTCCTCGACCGTGACCGGGTCGCGGAACACCGCGTACGGGTTGTGCGCCGCGTGCTTGCGGGCCTTCACCGAGATCAGGGCGAACACGGCCGGGTCCATGCCGTGCCGGTCGCAGTAGGCCGCACCGGCCCCGCCGAAGTAGCGCGGTGCCATCGGCACGTCCTTGCCGCCGGCGTCGGACGCCGTCAGCACCTCGTCGAACCGCGCGAACGCGCTCGGCCGGTCGCTCCACTGAGAGGCCAACGCCCCGCGCTGCATCTGCTCGAAACCGAACGCGAGCACGCAGTCCGCCGCGCCGGACGCGACGGCCTGGCGCGCCAGGTAGAGCGCCGAGGACCCGGTGGAGCAGTTGTTGTTCACGTTCACGACCGGGATGCCGGTCATCCCGACCCGGTAGAGCGCGTTCTGCCCGCTGGTCGAGTCGCCGTAGACGTACCCGGCGTAGGCCTGCTGCACCTGTGTCAGGTCGACGCCGGCGTCGGCGAGGGCCGCGGTGACCGCACCCTCGGCGAGCACGTCGTACGTGGCGCTCCTGCTCGGCGTGGCGAACGGCACCATGCCGACCCCCGCGACCACGGCCGTCTGCCCCATCGGCCTGCTCCTCTCGCTAGCGAATATTCACTTAGTACCACCAGACCCTTGACTACGGAAGGTTTGGTCCCCACTGTGTCCTGGAGCACGCTTCCAACCGTTCACTAGTGGGAGTCGGCATGTACCTGACCCAGGGTCTGCACCGTTCCGTCCAGCAGGATCCGGACCGTGTCGCGACGATCTGTGGCGAGCGACGCCGCACGTTCGCCGAGGTGGCCGAGCGGGTGGCGCGGCTGGCGGGTGCGCTGCGCGGGCTCGGCGTCGGCCCGGGCGACCGGGTGTCGATGCTGGCGCTGAACTCGGACCGCTTCCACGAGTACCTGCTCGCCGTGCCGTGGGCGGACGCCGTGCTCAACCCGGTGAACGTGCGGTGGAGCCCGGCCGAGATCGCGTACTCGCTGCGCGACTCGGACACCCGGGTGCTATTCGTCGACGACACGTTCGCGCCGGCGGTCCCCGCGCTGCGCGCCGAGCACCCGGACCTGACGACGGTGGTGCACGCCGGCGACGGGCCGGCCCCGGACGGTGCGCTGTCCTTCGAGGACCTGATCGCCGGGTCGGAGCCGGTCGAGGACGCCCGACGCGGAGGCGACGAGCTGGCCGGGGTGTTCTATACCGGCGGCACCACCGGCCATCCCAAGGGCGTGATGCTCTCGCACGCGAACCTGATGACGTCGGCGCTCGGGGTGATGTCGACCGGGTACCTGTTCGGCCTCGGCGCGCGCTACCTGCACGCCGCACCGATGTTCCACCTCGCCGACCTGGCCTCCTGGAACGCCGTCACCGCTGGCGGTGGGTTGCACGTGATGATCCCCGCGTTCGAGCCGGTCGCGGTGATGCGGGCGATCGCCGAGCACGAGGTCACCGACGCCCTGCTGGTCCCCACCATGATCCAGATGCTGGTGGACCACCCGGAGATCGGTGCGCACGACCTGACGAGCCTGCGCTCCATCGTCTACGGGGCGTCGGCGATCCCGCAGGCCGTGCTCGAGCGGGCCATGAAGGCGTTCCCGAACGCCTCGTTCACCCAGGCCTACGGCATGACCGAGCTCTCGCCCGTCGCCACCCTGCTGAGTCCGGACGACCACCGTCGGACCGAGCTGCTGCGCGCGGCCGGGCGCGCGGCCCCGCACGCCGAGGTCCGGATCGTCGACCCGGACGACGTGGAGGTCGCGCGCGGCACCGTCGGCGAGATCGTCTCCCGGGGCGGGCACGTGATGCTCGGCTACTGGAACCAGCCCGAGGAGAGTGCGGCCGCACTGCGCGGCGGCTGGATGCACACCGGCGACGGCGGCTACATGGACTCCTCCGGCTACGTGTTCGTGGTCGACCGGATCAAGGACATGATCGTCACCGGCGGCGAGAACGTGTACTCGGCCGAGGTGGAGAACGCGCTGGCCACGCACCCCGCCGTCGCGTCCTGCGCCGTGATCGGTGTCCCGGACGACGAGTGGGGCGAGCGGGTGCACGCCGTCGTCGTCACGGCGTCGGGGCAGGCCGTCACGGCCGAGGAGCTGCGCGAGCACGCCAAGACCCGGATCGCCGGCTACAAGGCCCCGCGCTCCGTCGAGTTCGTGGACGCGCTGCCGCTCTCCGGCGCGGGCAAGGTCCTCAAGCGCGAGCTGAGGAGGCCGTACTGGGGCGACGCCGACCGCCAGGTCCACTGACCGTTGTGAACCGCGGCTAGCATCGACCGCGCCGACGGGCCGGACCGGGTGTGCGGCCGCGTCGCCGGAAGCGACGCACGAACAGCGGAGGTGGCGGCGTGGACCGTGCGACGGCCGGCATCCCGTGCCGGGACGCGGACGTGACGGCCGGCGCCCGCGCGCCGGAGACGCGACGCCGTCCGCGGGACCGCAAGCAACGCATCCTGGCCGCGGCGGCCGATCGGTTCTGGTCGGTGGGCTACCACCGGGTCTCGATGGCCGAGATCGCCGCCGAGGTGGGCATCGGCGCGAGCGCGCTCTACCGGCACTTCCGGGGCAAGCAGGAACTGCTGCTCGCCGTGCTGGACCAGTACCTGGACGCGCTGGAGGAGATCGCCGCCCGCCCGGACGGCGACCTGCTCGACGATCTCGCCGCCTACACGCTCGACCACCGCGAGTTCGGTGTCCTGTGGGAGCGCGAGGCCGGCCACCTCCCGGACGGCACCCGCCGCGCGCTGCGCCACCGGTTGCGTGATCTCGCCGCCCGGACCGGCTCGATCACCGGCGACGACGAGCACGCGAACGCGCGGGCCTGGGCCCTGCTCTCGGTGCTGGACAGCCCGTCGCACCACCGCAGCCACTTCGACGCGGAACGGTTCCGCCCCCTGCTCACCGCCGCCGCCCGCGCCGTCGCGACGGTGCCCCTGCCGGTCGGCCACGAGCCCGGGCGCCCGTCCGGTCCGGGGCTCGCGCCCGCGTCCCGGCGGGAGGCGCTGCTCGGCGTCGCGGTCACGCTGTTCGCCGAGCGCGGCTACCCCTCGGTCGGGCTCGACGACATCGGTGCCGCGGCCGGGATCGCCGGGCCGAGCGTCTACAACCACTTCGACAGCAAGGTCGACGTCCTGTCCGCCGCGCTCACCCGCGGTAACGAGGCGCTCTGGCTCGGCCTGCACCGCGCGCTGTCCGGCGCGACCGACCCGGCCGACGGGCTCGCCCGTCTGGTCGCCGACTACGCCGGGTTCGCGGCCGCCGATCCGGAGCTGGTCAGCATCCTGATCTCGGAGATCATCCACCTGGGACGCGAGCAGCGCGCGCCGTTCACCCGCGCGCAGCGGGCCTACGTCGCGGAGTGGACGACGTTGCTCCGGCGCGTCCGCCCCGACCTCGACGCCGACGACGTGGGCGTGCTCGTCCGTGCCGCGCTCACGCTGGTGAACAGCCTCTCCCGGATCTATCACCTGCGCGACGAGCCGGGCCACACGGCGCGGACGGCCGCGCTGGCGCTCGCCGTGCTGCACGCCTGACGCCACCCGTCGAAAAGACATTGCCATCGCTCACGACCGGGCTACGTTGCACAGGACAACGGTCGGAGGGAGGTCGCCGTGAGCACATCGGGCGGGACCGCGCTGAACGCGATCGGGTACCTGCTCGTCGTCGTGGCGACGCTCGTCGTCGCCGGGCGCGTGAGCGGCGGTAGCCCGGGCCGCCTGCTGGTCCGGCCGTCGCCGGCGGCTCTGGTGATCTGGGCCGTGGTCGCGGTGCCGTCGATCCTGCAGATCCCGTTCCCGGCCCTGCTCGACGCGCTGTCGCGGCGCCCCGAGCTGATCGCCGAGGGGCAGGTGTGGCGGCTGCTGACCTCCGTCGTCGTCCAGGACGGCGGCGTGGCCGGCACCGTGTCGAACCTGCTCCTGCTGTACCTGGTCGTGTGCGCGGCGGTGCCGGTCTGGGGCGGCGTCCGCGCGGGAGTGCTGTTCGCGCTGAGTGTGCTCGGGTTCAACCTGATGGCGACGTACGTGTTCCCGCAGTTCGGGGCCGGCAACTCGGGCGCGATGTACGCGCTCGCCGCGAGCACGCTCGCGGCGGTGGCCGTGTGGCACCGGGCGTGGTGGACGGTGGCGGCCGCCGCGCTGGCCGCCGTCGTCGGCGTCGGGCTGCTGACGCTCGGCGACGCCCACGGCTTCGCGTTCCTCGGCGGGCTCGTGCTCGGCGTCGTCGGGGCGCTGGTCACGCCGGCCGCGCGCGCCGGTCAGGGACGGAGGCCGTGGAAGAGCAGTGTGGTGTAGGTGGCCACGACCTCGTCGGTGTCGTCGTCGGTGCTGCCGCGGATCCAGCTGCTGACGCCGTTGAGCATGTCGAGGATCCCGAGCGCGGCGAGGGCGGGGTTGAGCTCGCGGAACTCGCCGCCGCGCATCCCGGCGACGAGGA
This sequence comes from uncultured Actinomycetota bacterium, assembly GCA_963822335.1. GTDB lineage: Bacteria > Actinomycetota > Actinomycetes > Mycobacteriales > Pseudonocardiaceae > Pseudonocardia. Next base: position 278,645 of record CAWGHE010000002.1, read on the forward strand.
CGTCCCGGACACGGCGGTTGTAGTAGTGCAGGTACCCGTCGATCTCGGCGCGGTGCTCCGGGATGAGCGCGGGCCGCTCGTGCTGGCCGACGAGGTACTCGACGCGGCGGTGGAGCAGGTGCCGGATGTGCGCCCGGACCAGGGCGGCGAGCCGCTCGGACGGTGTGCCGGCGGCGTCGAGCAGGGGCAGGTTCTGCTCGACGGGCTCCCTGGTGACGGTCAGGCAGATCGCGTAGAGGATCTCCTCCTTGGACGTGAAGTGGTGGTACAGGCTGGCGCCGCGGATGCCGATCGCCTCGGCGACGTCGCGCATGCCGACGGCCGCGTAGCCCTGGTCGGCGAAGATGCGGGCGGCCGCGGTCACGATCTCGGTCCGCCGTTCCGCGGTCCGTTTCCTGCGCGCGGCCGGCTCCTGCACGCCGCTGAGTGTTCCCGGCGTGCCGCGGCGTTGCGGTGGCGGGCCGGTCACCGGGCCGCGCGCTGCTCGACGCGGTAGTCGTCGAGATCGGCGTGCCGGGTCATCCGCCAGTAGTCGACGATGCGCCAGGGCATGGTGGACACGACCCGGCCGTCGGCGTTGCGGTACCAGTTGGTCATGCCGGGGTGGGTCCAGAGCATGCGCGCGTGGGCGTCGTCGTGGCGGCGGGTGTAGTCGGCCTCGACGTCCGCGCGGACCTCCGCCGACCGGATCCCCTGCTCGGCCATCGTGGTGAGCAGGTCGACGATGTAGCGAACCTGGCACTCGGCGATGGTGATGAAGCTGCCGCCGTGGCCGAGCGCGGTGCCGGGACCGCAGGTGACGAACAGGTTCGGGAAGTCCGGCACGGTGATCCCGAGGTAGGCGTGCGCGTCCTCGGGGCCCCACGCGTCGGCGAGACTGGTGCCGGACCGGCCGCGGATGTCGATCGGCCACAGGAACCGGTGGGTGTGGAAGCCGGTGGCCAGGACGATGACGTCGGCCTCGACCTCGGTGCCGCCGTCGCCGCGCAGCCCGGTGGGCGTGATCTCGGCGACGGCCTCGGTCACGAGGTCGACGTTGTCATGGCGCACAGCCCGGTACCAGCCGTTGTCGAGCAGCATGCGCTTGCCGAAGGGCGGGTAGTCCGGCAGCGACTTGGCGATCAGGTCCGGGCGTCCGTCGAGTTCGGACTCGATGTAGCGGGTGAACACACGCCGGTGCGCGTCGTTGGCGGCGTTCACGGACCGGTCCGGGTGCTCCCACTGCGGGTCGACCTGCAGGCTGGCGTGCACGCGGTCGTTGAAGTTCCAGGCGAGCCGCGCCCGGTACCAGGCCCGGTAGAACGGCACCCGGTTCATCAGCAGGTGGACGTCGGAGTCGATCCGCTCGAAGTAGACGTCGTTCGGCGCGATCCACTGTGGAGAGCGCTGGAACACGGTCAGCTGCCCGACGTCGTCGACGACGGCGGGCACGACCTGCATGGCGCTGGCCCCGGCCCCGACGACGGCGACGCGCCGGCCGGTCAGGTCGAGGTCGTCCGGCCACTCGGCGGTGTGGAAGATCCGCCCGGTGAACGTGTCCAGGCCGGGGATGGCCGGGACCTTGGGGCGGTTGAGCGCTCCGGTCGCGCTGATCAGTACCCGTGCGGTGAGAACCTCCCCACCGGCGGTGCGCACGGTCCACGTGGCGGACCGCTCGTCGTACTCGGCGGCGGCGACCTCGGTGCCGAAGCGGATGACGCGGCGCAGGTCGTAGGCGTCGGCGACATCGCGCAGGTACTGCTCGACCTCGTCGCGCTTGCCGAAGTGGGTGCTCCAGTCCCGCGGGGCGAACGAGTAGGAGTAGAGGTGGCTGGGCGTGTCGACGCCGGCGCCCGGGTAGGTGTTCTCCCACCAGCCGCCGCCGACCTCGGTGTTCTTCTCCAGGACCACGTGGTCGATCCCGGCTTCGCGCAGCCTGATCGCGGCGAGCATCCCGGACACCCCGGCTCCGACGATCACGGCGTCGATGCTCGCTCCGCCTGCGCTCCGCTCGGTGTCGATGTCGGTGGTCGCGGCCGACGTCGGCGCAGGGGAGAAGCCGAGGTCCTCGGCGAGCATCTCGGCGTACTCGGGCGGTGCCGGCTCGCCGTTGGCCAGCGACAGCAGCTCCCGCAGCTGCTCGCCGGTCGGGGCCGGGACCGCGATCGGAGCTCCGGCCTCGTGGGCGAGGACCGCGTCGAGCACGGCGTCGGTGATCTCCTCGGCGACGTCGGCGGGGAAGCCGCCGGAGTCGTTGTTGTCCATGCCGCGGCTGCGGGTGGGCCGGTAGGGGTCACGCAGCCAGCGCCGGTCGCCGGTCAGCTGGAACAGCACCGGCACGAGTGCGGGCAGGTTCGCGTGCCCGAGCGCCCGGGCCAGCTCCGTGCGGCTGTCGGCGCTCGTGGCCGCAGTTCCGGGCATGGGCTCCCCCTGGATGTCGTAACGCCTATCCGCAGTTAGGTTATAGACCGAGAACTCGTGCCGTCCAGCGCTGCCGCCACGTGACATGGGTTGACATGTGCACGGGATCACAGCAGCATCAGCGCCGACGAACCTAACTGCTGATAGGTAGGGGTGGGCGATGGAGCTGACCGACGCGATGCGCAGCGTGGGGACCTGCCGGTACTTCACGGCCGACCCGGTCCCGGACGCGGTGCTGCACCAGGCTTTCGACGCGGCCCGGTTCGGTCCGCAGGGCGGCAACCGGCAGCCGGTGCGCTGGGTGGTCGTGCGGGACCCGGCCCGCAAGCAGGCCCTGACCGACCTCTACCTGCCGATGTGGAAGGCCTACCTCGGCGCCATCGGGGAGGGGACGGTCAACGTCGGCGCCCTGCCGAAGACCGTGCAGGACGCGGACCACTTCGCCGAGCACCTGGCCGAGGTGCCGGCGATCGTCGTCGTGTGCGCCGAGATCGACGGGCTGCACCCGACCGACCTCGAGCTGGACCGCGCCTCGGTCGTCGGCGGGGCGTCGATCTACCCGACCGTGCAGAACTTCTGCCTCGCGCTGCGTGACCAGGGCGTCGGCTCCGCGGTCACCACGCTGCTGTGCCACCACGAGGAGAAGGTGCGGGAGCTGCTGGAGATCCCGCAGGGCGTACTGACCGCGGCGCACGTCGCGATCGGGTACCCGGCCCACGGGTTCCCGCGCAAGCTCACCCGGTCGCCGGTCGAGGACATCGTCTCCGCCGAGACCTACGGCCGCCCCTACTTCGCCTCCGCGGCCGTCTGAGGACCGTCGTGGCCGATCTCGCCCCGCACCACCGCACCCTGCTGGGTCGCGCGACCATCGGCGACCAGCTCCGCCGCCATGCCCGCACCCAGCCGCGCAAGACCGCGTTCATCGCCTACGCCGCCGACGGCACCCGTACCGAGACCACCTACGCCGAGCTCGACGAGCGGGCGAACCGGTACGCGCAGCTGTTCACCGCACGCGGGATCGGCCGCGGCGGCCGGATCGCGTCGATGGCGCGCAACAGCGTCGAGGTCGTGGCGGCCTACTACGGCGCGCTGAAGGTCGGGGCGGCGTTCACCGGGATCAACCCGCTCTACCGCGCGCCGGAGATCGCCCACCAGCTCGGGCACAGCCGGGCCGGGCTCGTCCTGACCGACGAACCCTTCGCCGACCTGGTCGCCGGGGTGCTCCCGGACGGGGTCAGCCGGCTCGGCTACGGGCCCGAGCTCGACGCGCTGCTCGCGCAGCAGCCCGCCGACGAGCCGCTCGTCGACCTCGACGAGAACGACGTCGCGCTGATCGTCTACACGTCCGGGACCGAGGCCGCGCCGAAGGGCGTGCTCATCCCGCACCGCAACTACCTCGCCTCCACCGCCCCGGCGTGGGGCTGGGGCCTGCAGACCGGCCCGTCGGACACGTGGCTGTTCGTGATGCCGTTCCACACGATCGCCGGCCTCGGCTCGATGACCAGCCTGACGCTGATGGGCGCCACGCTCGTCCTGCCGGCGACGGCCGACCCCGCGACCGCGGTGACCGTCATCGGGCGGGAGCGGGTCACCGTCATCGCCCAGACCCCGACGTTCTACATCGGACTCGCCGCCCAGGAGGCGTTCGGGCCGGACACGGTCGGGCAGGTCCGCCGCTGCATGACCTACGGCGGCCAGATCCCGCCGCACGTCATCGAGGCCTGGTCGGCCGCCGCGCCGGACGTGATGTGGGGCACGTACTGGGGCCAGTCCGAGCTGTCCCAGCTCGGCACCGTCGGCTTCTTCCGCACGCTCGACGACGTCCCCGGCGACGGCGACCCGTCCTGGATCGGGAAGCCGGTCACCCACCTGGAGATCCGCGTCGTCGACGCCGAGGACAACGACGCGGACCTCGGCGAGCTGATCTGCCGCACGCCGTCGGCCATGCTCGGCTACCTCGACGATCCCGAGCGGACCGCCGAGGCGTTCCGGGGCGGCTGGGTCCGCACCGGCGACATGGTCCGCATCGACGACGACGGGAACCTGTTCTTCCACGACCGGGTCAAGGACATGATCAAGTCCGGCGGGATGAACGTGTCCTCCCAGGAGGTCGAACGCGTCGTCCACGACCACCCCGGGGTGCTGCGCGCCGCGATCGTCGGGATGCCCGACCCGTACTGGTCCGAGGCGGTCACCGCGTTCGTCGTGCCCCGTCCCGGCCACGACGTGACGCCGGACGAGATCGTCGCCCTCTGCCGGAGCCGGCTCGCTGTGTACAAGGTCCCGAAGGCCGTCCACCTGGTCGACGAGCTCCCGGTCGACCCGCAGGGGAAGGTCCTCAAGCGCCGGCTGCGCGACGCCGCGCCCGCCTGACGCGCACGCCTCGCTACCGGCGACGGCGGCGGTGGGCCAGGATGCGGTGATGGAGTCCGGGCCGGGGTGGATCGCGCCGATGCTGGCCACGCCCGGTCCGGTGCCGGCGGGGGACCGGTGGGCGTACGAGATCAAGTTCGACGGGATCCGCGCCGTCGCCGCCACCCGCGCGGACGGGCTGCGGCTGCGGTCGCGCAACGAGAAGGACCTGACCGCGGGCTACCCCGAGCTCGCCGGCCTGGACCTCGGGGCGGGGACGCTCCTCGACACCGAGATCGTCGCGCTCGACGAGTCCGGGCGCGCGGACTTCGAGCTGCTCCAGCAACGCATGCACCACACCCACCCGAGCGCGGAGGAGGTGGCGCGGGTGCCGGTGACGCTGGTCGTGTTCGACCTGCTCCACCACCGGGGCGAGGACCTGACCCGGGTCCCCTACGGCCGTCGGCGCGAGGCGCTGCTGGAGCTCGGCCTGCACGAGCACGCCGGGGTGCACGTGCCGCCGGCGTTCACCGGGATCTCCGGGGAGCAGATGCTGGCCGCGGTCGACGCACAGGGCCTGGAGGGCCTCGTCGCCAAGCGCCTCGACTCGCGCTACGAGCCAGGGCGGCGCAGCAAGGCGTGGATCAAGACGCCGATCCGGCACACCTGCTCGGTCGCCGTCGTCGGGTGGACGTCCAGCGCCAACAGCCGCCGGCACCTGTCGTCGCTGCAACTCGCCGTCCCCGACGCGGACGGCCGGCTGACCTACGCCGGGGACGTCGGCACCGGGTTCACCGAGGCGACCCGCACCCGGCTCCGGGAGCTGCTGGAGGCCCGTGCGCGATCCGACGCACCGGTGCCGATGCCGCACGGCCGCTCGACCCGGTGGCGGGCGGCCGGCCCGCCGGGCGCGGTGCACTGGGCCGAGCCCGGTCTCGTCGGCGACATCGCCCACCGCCAGTTCACGCGCGACGGCTCGTTCCGCCACCCCTCCTGGCACGGCCTGCGACCCGACCTGGAGCTGTCCGACCTGGTTCCACCGTCCGGCGAGGCCGGCGGCTGACGTCGAGGCCGTCGGCCTAGTCGGGCCACGCCGACCGGTTGATCACCTCGACGAAGTCCTCGCGGACGAAACCGGGCACGAAATGTGCGAGTACGTCGTCGTTCATCGTGCCGAAGGTGGTGTCGGGTCGGTCCTTCATCCCGTCGGTGAACGCACGCAGGATGTCCCGCTTGAAGTTCGGGCGGGGGTGCGCCGACACCACGGCCGCGAGGTCCTCGGCGCTGACCTCGTCGAGGTCGAAGCCGAGTACGTCGGTCTCGACACCGGCGCTGACCAGCGCGGTCTCCGGGTCGAGATGCACCGGGATGCCGGGGGTCGTGTGCAGGGCGATCCCGAGCCACACGGCCTGCGCCTCGGCCGGAGTGCGGCCGTGGTCGAGCAGGAAGTCCCGGGCCAGGTCGGCGCCGTCGACCTCGAAGCGCTGGTCGGTGCGGCGGAAGCGCTCGGTCAGCCCGAGGTCGTGGAACATCGCTCCGACGTAGAGCAGCTCCGGGTCCACCTCGAGCTTGCGGTGCCGGCCCTTCAGCTCGGCGAACAGATAGACCCGCCGCGAGTGGTCGAACAGCAGCGGGGTGCTGGTCTCGCGGACCAGGTCGGTGGCCTCCCGCGCCAGCACCGTGTCCGGGATGGCGATCCCGGCGACCGTCTCACTCATGAACGTTCCCACCTTCCGTCGTGGTTTCCTGAGTCGACAATGTCCGGACGGCCGAGCCCGTGCCCCTCCCGGGCGGCCGTACTTCGTACGGATCCGGACATGAACCAGGCCGGCGCCCGGTGCCCCGCTGTGGCCGTCGTGGTCCCGACAGACCGAGAGGAGCGACCGTGTCCGCGACCGCCCCGCACCGGATAGGGATCCTCGTCTTCGACGGCGCCAAGATGCTCGACATCGCGGGCCCGTCCGAGGTGTTCGCCGAGGCGAGCCTCTCCGATGCCGACTACCGGATCTCGATGCTGTCCGCCGACGGGAAGGACGTGGACACCTCGATCGGCCTCCGCCTACCGGTGGACGCCTCGGCGTTCTCCGACGCGCGCTACGACACGGTGCTGGTCGTCGGGGGCGAGGTGTTCCCGTCGACCCCGGTCCGCGACGAGCTGCGGGACGCTGCCGGCCACCTCGCCGAGCGCACCGGGCGGATCGCCTCGATCTGCACCGGCGCGTTCGTCCTGGGTGCGGCAGGACTGCTGGACGGGAAGCGCGCCACGACGCACTGGAAGCACACGGCCGAGCTCGCCCGCAGGCACGCGTCCGCTGTCGTCGAACCCGACGCCATCTTCGTCAAGGACCACACGACGTACACCTCGGCCGGTGTGACTGCGGGTATCGACCTCGCGCTGGCCCTGCTCGAGGAGGATCGCGGTCAGGACGTGACCCGCACCGTCGCCCAGTCCCTCGTGGTCTACATGCAGCGGGCCGGTGGCCAGTCCCAGTTCTCCGCGACGTTGCGGGGTCCGGGACCGCGCACCCCGCTCCTGCGCCGCCTGGTCGATCAGGTCAAAGCGGATCCGACGCGACCGTACGGCGTGACTCTCCTGGCCGAGATGGCCGCGGTGAGCCCACGGCACCTGACCCGTGTCTTCCGCGAGGAGCTGGGTACGACGCCCGCGAAGTACGTGGAGCTGATCCGGTTCGATCTCGCCAAGGCGCAGCTCGACGCCGGACACAGCGTGACGCTGGCGGCGGAGCTGTCCGGCTTCGGGACGCCGGAGGCGCTGCGCCGCGCCTTCAACGGCCACCTCGGGATATCACCGCTGAAGTACCAGCGCCGCTTCAGGACGACCGGCTCGGCACCCTGAGCCGGGTGTGCGCGGACCGCCGCCTGCACGGAGCGAGGCGAGCCCGGCGGCTGACGTGGACGAGCACCCGGGTCCGCGACGCGCGAGGCTCGGCGGATGCTGCGGCTCGGGTTCCCCGTCATCGGCGTCACCGACCTCGACCGTGCGGCGTCGTTCTGGTGCGCGGCATTGGACCTGAGCGTCTCGCCGGAGTGGGCGAGCGCGTCCTGGCGCACGCTGACCGATCCGGCGGGGCAGCGGGTGCTGGGCCTGATGGTCAGCGCGTCGCCGCCGGAGCCCCGCCCGCGGCTCCACCTGGACCTGCTGGTCGACACGACGGACGAGCAGGACACCGAGGTCCGCCGGCTCGTCGGTCTCGGGGCCACGCGTCCGGAGTGGACCTACCCGGCTCGGCCCGACTTCGTCGTGCTCGCCGATCCGGACGGGAACGTGTTCTGCGTCGTCGATCTCAGCCGGGCACCGTCGGGGTGATCATGTCCCGGCCGTCGCCACGAACACGGTCACCGTCGAGCGCTCGGATCGGATCTCCTCCACCTCGGCGAAGACGCGCCGGGCCGCGTCGAGCGGGTCCACGCCGTCCCAGCCGGTCCGGGCCTCGTAGGCCGAGCGCATGACCCACAGCACCGGCGTCGCCGGGCCCCGGGGGACCAGCTGCATGTCCACGACGAGGAGGCGTCCGGACGGGACGAGTGCCCGGTGCACCCAGGACAGCGCGGCCTCGACGTCGGCCATCGCGCTCAGCGAGAACACCGCGACCGCGGCGTCGAACTCCGGGTCCGGACCGGCGTCCGTCGTGACGTCCGCGCTGCGCAGCTCCACGTTCGTCCACCGGTGCTCGGTGACCCGTTCCCGCGCGCGCTCGAGCATCCGCGGGCTGTGGTCGACACCGACGATCGTTCCGGACGGGCCCACCGCGTCCCACAACGCCTCGAACGCGGCACCGCCGCCGCAGCCCACGTCGAGGACCCGGTCCCCGGGCCGGAGCCCCAGCCGGTCGAGGCCGGCCCGGTCCAGCCCGGACGCGGCGCCCTCCAGGAGCGGGGCCCAGCGGCTCACGCCGTCCCAGTAGCGCCGGCTGCGACGGACCCGGCGGTCGTGTCCCGTTCGGCGCTCCATACGCGGAGTGTGCCAAGGACCGGGGCTCAGGACCGAGGTTCCGCACCCTCGCCGCGCGCGGCTTCGGGAGTGCGACGGGCAGTCGGCGTCCGATCAGGGGTCGCACACCATGCGCGGGAGCCGGTCGTCCGGAGGGTCAGGCCCGCCGGCCCCAGGAGGTGACCATCGGGGAGGTGGCCAGGTCGGGCACGCGACCGGCGGCGACGTTGGCCAGGTGCTCGTCGATCTCGGCGGCGGTGGCGACCCCGCCCGTGACGAGACGGTCGCGGATCTGCTCGACCGTGGCGACCTCCAGCGCGGTGCACGCGTCGGCGGTGATCGGGAAGTACGCGTCGGCTCCGACGTCGCGCAGGCCGTGCTCGCGCAGCCGGCGGGGCAGCGTGCGCCCGTACGCCAGATCGGCGTCCCGGCCGGCCATCAGGGTGCGGAAGCCGTGGCGCAGCCGGTTCGCGAGCTGCTGCTCGGGGCCGTGCTCGTCCGGGCAGAGGAGTGGTTGCAGGCCGGGATCGGCCTCCTCGACCACGAGCCACCCGCCCGGGCGCAGCGCAGCGACCATCGTCGTCAGAGCCTCGTCGCGTCGCGGGACGTGGGTGAGCACGAGGCGGGCGTGCACGAGGTCGAGGTCGTGGGCCGGAGCCGGCTCGGTGCCGACGTCGTGCCGCAGCACCTGCAGCGGGCCGTCCGGGCTACCGAGCCAGGACGTGTCGATGTCGGTCGCCAGCACGAGCCCGGTCGCCCCGACCCGCGCGGCCAGCCCGTCCGGCACGCCGCGGCCACCGGCCCCGACCTCCCAGCACCGCCACCCGGGTCCGACACCGCAGGCGTCGAGATGGCGGAACGTGGACGGGTCGAACAGTTCGGCCAGCGCCGTGAAGCGGGTGCCGGCCTGCGTCTGCCGGTTGTCGAGCAGGTAGCCGTCGTCGGATCCCACGAGGGGAGTTTCTCCTTCCAGCGGGAGTAGGCGCGCGAGGCGGCCGCCGCGGCCATCCGGGTCGCGAGCATCCACGGCCGCTCCGACGTCGTGGCGTTCTCCGCCGCCCGCGAGCCGCGGGTGCGGGCGGCGAGCGCGTGTCCCACTCACCGGGACTGCCGGCGGGGCTTACGCGACCGGCGGCACGATCGCCTCGATCAGGTGCGGGCCCGGCTCCGCGTGCGCCTTCCGCAGCGCGGCGACGAGGTCCTCGGTGGTGTGCACCCGCTCGGCCGGGACGCCGAGGCCGCGGCTGATCGCGGTGAAGTCGGTCGTCGGGTCGGTCAGGTCGAGCATCCGTTCGGCGCGGTCGGCGGTGGCCCCGGCGCCGGTGCGGGCCAGCTCCCCGCGCAGGATCGCGTAGGCGGCATTGTTGATCAGCACCGTGGTCACGTCGAGCTGCTCGCGCGCCTGGGTCCACAGTGCCTGGATCGTGTAGAGCGCGCTGCCGTCCGCCTCGATCGCCACCACCGGCCGGTCCGGGGCCGCCACCGCGGCCCCGGTCGCCACCGGCAGGCCCTGCCCGATCGCGCCGCCGGTCAGCGTCAGCAGCGAGTGCCGCGGGGCCGTGGCCAGCGCCTTCAGCCCGCCGCCGGAGGTGATCGACTCGTCGACGACGATCGCCCCCTCGGGCAGGGTCGCCGCCACCGCCGCCCCGAGCGAGCGCACGGTGAGCGCTCCCGGCTCGGGCGACGGCGGGGACAGTGGCGCGAGCTCCGGCTCGACGCCATCGGCGAGGCGGTCCGCCAGCTCCTCCAGCGCCGCGACGACGTCCTGCCCCGCGTCGGCGAGCTCGAGCACCGCGCAGCCGTCGGGCACCAGGTCGCTCTCGACGCCCGGGTAGCCGAAGAACGCCACCGGCGCCGGTGCCCCGGCCAGCACGATCGTGGTCGCACCGGCCAGCTGGGGCCGGACCTGTTCGGCGAGGTAGGCCAGGCGGGTCACGGCCGGGACGCCGGCGCCGGACTCCATCCGCGCCGCGAACCGTTCCGCCACGAGCCGGGCGCCGGTCGCGCGGGAGATCCGGCTCGCCGCCCGCAGCCCGCGCTCGGACAGTGCGGCGCCGCCGAGCTGCAGCACGGTCGGCTCGCCCGCCTCCAGCGCGGCACCGGCGTCGTCGAGCAGGGCGCCGTCGACGGTGGACCGGCCGGCGGCCGGGCGCGCCGGTGCCGGGCGTCCGCCGTCCGACCAGGACACGTCCGCGGGCAGCACGAGCGTCGCGACCTGCCCGCCGTCCCGGCCGGTCGCCTCCAGCGCCCGCATGGCGTCCGCGGCGAGGGCGCGGGTCGTGCCGCTGGTGTGCACCCACCCGGATACCGATCCGGCGATCGACGGGATGTCGGACTGCAGTGGTGCGTCGAACCGGACGTGCCCGGTCGCGTGCGCGCCGACGACGCACAGCACCGGCGAGTGGGCCCGGCGCGCGTTGTGCAGGTTCGCCAGCCCGTTGCCCAGGCCCGGGCCGAGGTGCAGCAGGACCGCGGCCGGTCGCCCGGTGATCCGCGCGTAGCCGTCGGCCGCGCCGGTGGCGACACCCTCGAACAGGGCGAGCACGCCGCGCATGTCCGGCACCGCGTCGAGGGCCTGGACGAAATGCATCTCCGACGTGCCGGGGTTCATGAAGCACACGTCGACGCCCGCGTCGACGAGGCTGGTGATCAATGCCTGGGCCCCGTTCACGGGCCCAGCATTCCCGTGATCTACGCCGACCGCACCCGCACCCGCACCGGCATCGACTCCCACGCCCGCATCGTGTTGTTCGGACGGCGGCGCGTCGGCCCGGCGAGCTCGATCGTCTCCACCCGGGCGGCGAGGGCATGCAGGACCGACTCGGCCTCCAGCCGGGCGACGTGCTGCCCGACGCACTGGTGCATGCCCATCCCGAACCCGACGTGGCCGGACGGGTCCCGGCCGAGGTCGAACCGGTCGGCGTCCTCGCCCCACCGGTGCGGGTCCCGGTTGGCCGACCCCAGGAACATCAGGACCTTCTGGCCGTCCGGGATGCGGGTGCCGGCGATCTCGACCTCCCGGGTCGTGGTGCGGAAGAACGTCTGCACCGGCGACTCCCAGCGCACGGCCTCGTCGAAGGCGACCCGGGCCAGCTCCGGCCGCTCCCGCAGGCGCGCCCACTGCTCGGGGTGCGTGGCGAACGCGTAGAGCACCGCGGACAGGCCGGTCACCGTCGTGTCGACGCCGGCGGACAGCAGCGAGCGCACGACCAGCGGGGCCTGGTCGTACGTGAGGTCGCCCCGGTCGGCGGCCGCCCAGATGTCGGCGCCGAACCCCTGCGGGGCGAGCGCGTCGCGGGCGCAGCGCGAGCTCACCCAGGCCGACAGCTCGCCCATCCGCGGCAGCACCCGCTCCACGAGCTCGTTGTGCGGCCCGAACGCGTTGAACAGCATGTCGCCGTAGGGGAGCAGGTTCTCCCGCCCGTCGGCGGGCAGGCCGACCGCGTCCGGGAACACGCGCAGCGGGAACGCCTCCCCGATCGCGGTGACGGCGTCGAACTCCGGGCCGGAGGCCAGCACGTCGTCGACGAGCGCCCGCGCGTCGGCGGCCCAGCCGGCCTGCAGCGTCCGCAGCGCCCGCGGTCCGAGGATCTTCGACAGGACCCGGCGGGGTGCGTCGTGGCCGGGCGGGTCCGTCTCCAGCAGCAACGACGGCGGCCGCCACGGCTTCTCGGTGCGGAAGTTCGACAGGCCGACGCCGGCGCCGGACCGGAACGTCTGCCAGTCGACCAGCGCGGCGTGCACGTGCTCGTGGCGGTTCAGGGCGAACACGTCGTAGCGGCTCAGGTGGACCACCGGGCCGGCCTCGCGCATCCACTCGTGGAACGGGACCGGGTCGGCGAGGATCTCGGGCCCGAACGGGTCGGCGTCGGTGGTCGGGACGGCGATGTCCTCGGCGATCGTCACAGCGGTTCCTCCCGGATCAGAGATCGAGCACGAGGCGGTCGCCGCGGGCGCGGGACACGCAGATGAACATGCAGTCGGCCGCGTCGCGCTCGTCGTCGTCGAGGATCGAGTCGCGGTGGTCCGGTTCCCCGGCGAGGATCGCCGTCTCGCACGTGCCGCAGATGCCCTGCCGGCAGGACGACAGCACGTCCACCCCGGCCTCGGCGACGGCCTGCAGGACGGTGCGGTCCGGGGTGACGGTGACCGTGGTGCCGCGCTGCGCGAGCTCGACCTCGAACGGTGTGTCGCGGACGGGCACGAGATCGTCACGGGCCGTGAAGCGCTCGGTCCGCACCGCGTACGCGGGCCAGCCGGCGGTCACGTCCGCCAGCGCCGCCAGCAACGGGGGCGGCCCGCACGCGTAGACGCGGGTGTCCGCCCGCGGGTCGCCGAGGAACCCGGCGAGGTCGAGGAGGCCGTGCTCGTCCTGGGGCACGATCCGGACCCGGTCGCCGTGGCGCTCGAGCTCCTCGCGGAACGCCATCGAGCCATGGGTGCGCCCGCCGTAGAGCAGCTGCCAGTCGGCGCCGATCAGATCCGCCTGGTGGATCATCGGCAGGATCGGGGTGATGCCGATCCCGCCGGCCACGAACAGGTAGCGCGGCGCCGGGATCAGCGGGAAGTTGTTGCGCGGCCCGCCGAGCCCGACGGCGTCACCGGCCGCGAGACGGTCGTGGACGTAGGCGGAACCGCCGCGCCCGTCCGGCTCGCGCAGCACGCCGATGCGGTAGCGGTGGGCGTCCCACCGGTCGCCGCACAGCGAGTACTGCCGCGTCGAGCCGTCCGGCAGCACGAGGTCGACGTGCGCGCCCGGCTCCCAGTCCGGGAGCCGCCCGCCGTCCGGCGCGACGAGCTCCAGCGACACCACCCCGCTCGCCTCGTCGCGGCGTGCGTCGACCAGCACGGTGGCTGCGGACGTGCTCTCGCTCATGCCCCGAGGATGGGGACACCCGGGCCCGCGCAGAAGGCGATTCTCGTTCAGCGAGACACGGCCGGGGACGGGCCGGCCAGCGTCCGGGTGACGCCGTGGGCCGCGGCGTGCAGCGCCGGCACGAGCGTGCGGGCCGGGCCGTCGCTGGGCTGGATCGTCGAGAGCGCGGCGACGACCGCGCCCGCACCGTCGCGCACGGGCACCGCGACGCCCGTCGCGTCGAGGTGGATGAAGCCCTCGGTGATCACGACGCCCTCCCGCCGGATCCGGGCCAGCATCCGGCGGAGCTCTCGGGGGTCGGTGACGGTGTTCGCGGTCAGGCGGTCGAGCGGGCCCGCGAGGACCTCCTCCTGCAGCGCGGGCGGTGCGTGGGCCAGCAGCACCAGCCCGGACGACGACGCGTGCAGCGGCAGCCGACCGGCGATGCGGGTGTAGTTGATGACCGCGTGCGGCGCCGAGAGCCGCTCCAGGAACAGGACCTGCCCGCCGTCGAGCACGCCGAGCTGGACGTGGTGCCCGACGACCGCGTGCAGGTCCTCGAGGAACGGCATGGCCGCGTCCCGCAGCGACAGCGTCGGTGACGCCCGCTGCCCGAGCTCCCACAGCCGGATGCCGACCCGGACCTGCCCGGTCTCGGTGCGTTCCAGCAGACCGTGCTCGACGAGCTGGGCGACCAGCCGGGACACCGTCGCGACGTGCAACCCGGTCAGCCGGGCGATGGCGGTGACGGCCACCTGCGGGCGGCCGGGCTCGAACACGGCGAGGATCCGCACGACGCGTTCGAGCACCGACTCCCCGGAGCTCGACCCGGCCACGTCCCGGCCTCCGTTCCTCGGCGCCCGCCGCCGGGTCCGATGGTGGCCTACACCGCCCGGCCGGGCGAGTCCCCGGTCACGCGTCGGCGTCGACGAACGCCGGCGCCGGCACCTCCCGCTCGACGACGACGGGGTTCGGCGCGCGGTTGATGAGCAGCCGCAGGACGTCCGGGCGCGAGTAGTGCCCGACCGGGTCGGCCGCGGACTTGGCGATGGCGATCATCGAGAAGTCCAGGTCGGCGATCACCAGGCCCTCCTTGTCCTCGGCGAGGTTCTCGCCGAGCGGGCTGCCCTCCGGGCCGTAGATCCGGGCGAATCCGCCGCCCTGCAGGAGGAGCTGCTTCTTCAGGTCGGTGTCGCAGTACAGGTCGTGCGCGGCCTGGCCGACGGTGGCGCACGGGGCGACGACGAACGTCTGCCCCTCCACGGCGTAGAGCAGGCTCGCCGCGTTGTTGACCTCCGGGCCGAGGGCCTGCGCGGCGCCGCGGTAGACCGAGAAGCTGGGCCAGGAGCCGACGTGGATCTGCTCGTTCATGCTGTACATCGCGTACTTCGTGAGCGGCTGCAGGTGCTCCCAGCAGTTCAGCGCGCCGACCCTCCCGAGCGCGGTGTCGTGGACCTGGAGGTCGCTACCGTCGCCCTCGCCGAACACCGAACGCTCGACGTGGGTGGGCTTGAGCTTGCGCCGCACGGCGACGATGTGTCCGGCGTCGGAGATGAAGGCCTGGGACATGTACAGGCTGCCCGCGGCGCGCTCGCTGAACCCGAGCACGACGTGCACGCCGTGTTCGCCGGCCGCCCGCGCGATCCGCTGCATGTGCTCGCCGTCGCGGGTCATCGAGTTCTCCGCGTACCGCGGCACGAACGCCATCCCGGCCGCGGGCGCGTCCAGCCAGATCCACCAGGGGTAGCCGGGCAGGAACGTCTCCGGGAACGCCACGAGCTGCACACCGCGTGCCGCCGCGTCCGCGATGATCTCCGTCACCTGCGCCACCCCGGCGTCCAGGTCCAGCCACCGCGGCTCGGCCTGGACGGCGGCCGCGCGCACCACGTGTCCCATGGGTCCTCCTCGTCAAAGCCGTCACCGGTGCCGTGGGTCGGCGCCTCCGGCGTGGGCCGAGCGTGCCGACCGCGGAGGGGAGCGGGGCGACGATGCGTGCCGTCGCGACCGACGATTCGTGCCGCCGCGCTGTGGCAGGGCTACAGCTGCGCGCGGTACCGGGCCGGGGTCGTCCCCAGCTCCCGGCGGAACGCGCGGTGCAGCTGCGCGTCGCCGCCGAACCCGCTGCGGTCGGCGACGGCGGCGACCGGCAGGTCCGGCCGGGTGCGCAGCAGCACCGAGGCGCGCCGGACGCGCTCGGCCCGCAGCTGCGCGGTGAACGTCGTGCCGTCCTCGGCGAGCACCCGGAACACGGTCCGGCGCGACATCCGGCAGGCGGCGGCGACCCGGTCGACGTCGGTGTCCGGATCCGCGGCCGCCCGGGTGATCGCGTCCCGGACGCGGCCGGCCAGCACCGCCTGGTTCTCCTGCGCGTCGTCGGTCGCCAGGCCCAGCGCGAAGTCGAGCAGTCCGACCGCGTGCGGAACCAGGGGGCGGGCGTCGGACTCGGTCCCGCACTCGCGCGCGAGCCCGACGAAGAAGTCCGAGACGAGCCGGGCGGGACCCTGGCGGGACAGCGTGACCGCGGTTCCGGCGGCGAGCCGGCGACGGCTCAGGACGCCGCGCGGGACCTGCACGACGAGCTGGCGGAACGAGTCGTCGAACGTGAGCGTGTACGGCCGGGTGCTGTCGTAGAACGCCATCGACCCGGCGGCCAGCACGGCGTCCCGGCCGTCCTGGTGGACCCGCCCCCGGCCGTCGAGCTGGATGCTCGCGAGGACGAACTCCTCCTGGCTGCGGGCGATCAGCGACCTCGTGCGGTCGACCTGCTGCGGCCCGGCGGTGACCGTCGAGAGCTGCACGTCGTCGAGGTCACGGTGGTCGATGCGCCCGCTGAACGGCTCGTCGGAGCGGGGCCGGGCGGAGAGCTGCACGAACGCGTCGCAGATCATGTCCCGCCAGTAGTCGAACGCGTCCGACTCGGCGACCGACCCGGTCGACCACTCCACGGCGTCGGGACTCTCAGTCGTCCGAGGAGCCGCTGCCGCAGCGGCAGGGGCCGCCCTGCTGGCAGCCGCAAGAACAGTCGGGACCACAGGAACAGGACGGTTCGCGCGTTGGTTCGGACACGGCACGACTCCTCGGTGCGGCAACGGATGCACGTGCCTGGATGAGGTTACGACGACGGGGGGCGCCGGGGAACAACGACGTCGGGACCCGGCGTTGCAACGGTCGAGTTCGGACCGCCGACACCTGTGGGGCAAAACCGATGCGGGAGCACTCCACGGAGTTCACCGTGGGTCTGGTCGTGCCGCTCGCCGGTTCGGACGGGATGTACGGGCCCTCCTGCGTGCTGTGTGCCCGCCTGGCCGTCGACGAGATCAACGCCCGGGCCGGGATCCTCGCGCGCCCGGTCCGCCTGCGGATCGTCGACGGCGGGCTGCGGTCCCGAGCGCGTGGCCCGCGAGGTCGACACGCTCGTCGCCCGCGGCGAGATCGACGCCGTGGTCGGCTGGCACCTCTCCGCCGTCCGCGACCGCATCGCGCCCCGGCTGCACGGCCGGGTGCCCTACATCTTCACCGCGCTCTGCGAGGGCGGCCGGCCCGCACCGGGCGTGATCTCGATCGGCGAGACCCCGGAGATCCAGCTCGGTCCGGGGCTGCGCTGGATGGCCGAGGAGATCGGGATCCGGCGCTGGTTCGTGATCGGCAACGACTACGTGTGGCCGCGGCGCTCGACGGACGCGGTGCGCGCGCTGCTGGACGACCCCGCCGGCCCGCAGATCGACGAGGCCACCTTCGTGCACCTGGGGACCCGGAACTTCGGCCCCGTGCTGGACCGGGTCGGCGCCGGCGGGAGCGACGGCGTCCTCGTGTTCCTCGTCGGCCGCGACGCCGTGCGGTTCCACCGGGAGTTCTCCCGGCGCGGC
Organism: uncultured Actinomycetota bacterium; assembly: GCA_963822335.1. Taxonomy (GTDB): domain Bacteria; phylum Actinomycetota; class Actinomycetes; order Mycobacteriales; family Pseudonocardiaceae; genus Pseudonocardia. The sequence continues at coordinate 296,070 of CAWGHE010000002.1, forward strand.
CTGGAGGACCGCTGCGCCCGGTTCTCCCCGCTGATGGACGAGGGCATGCTGCGGGAGCTGGGTCCCGGGTCCTCGAGCGACATCTTCACCGCGTCCGGGTACTTCGAGGCGCTGCCGACCGCGGACAACCTGAGCTTCGGTGCGCGCTACGTGCGCCGGTTCGGGCCCGGCGCGCCGGCACTGGGCGCACCGGGCGAGTCCTGCTACGAGGGTGTCCGCCTCCTGGCGGGCCTGGTGGCCGCGGCCGGCTCCGCGGACGCCGCCGTGGTCACCGAGATCGCCCGCCGATCGGAGTACCACGGCCCGCGCGGGCACGTGCGGATCGACGGCCCGGTGACGCGGCAACAGATCTACATGGCCACGGCGGACGGCACGGACTACGACATCCTGGCGTCGCTCTGAGGGCGGCCGGAGATCGTTAGGGTGGACGCGCCGATCGGAGGACCACCGAGCATGCCCACGCCCCCGCGTCCGCACGTGCTGCTCTCCGCCGCGATGTCGCTGGACGGGCGGCTCGACGACGCGTCGTCGTCGCGCCTGGTGCTCTCCGACGCCGACGACCTCGACCGGGTCGACGGCGTCCGCGCCGGCGTCGACGCGATCATGGTCGGCGCCGGGACGGTCCGCGCCGACGACCCGAGGCTGCTGGTCCGATCCGCCGAGCGGCGGGCCGCGCGCGAGCGGCAGGGCCGGGCGCCGAGCCCGCTGCGGGTGACGATCACGTCCGGCGGTGACCTCGATCCAGGGGCCGCCCTGTTCACCACCCCCGGCGCGGACACGCTGGTCTACGCGCCGACGGCCGCCCTCGCGGCGGTCCGGGACCGGCTCGGCGCGGTCGCCGAGGTCGCCGCGGCCGACGACGTGCCCGCGCTGCTGGCCGATCTCGCGTCGCGCGGGGTGGTCCGGCTGATGGTCGAGGGCGGCGGAGGGGTGCACACCGCGTTCCTGTCCGCCGGGCTGGTCGACGAGATCCAGCTCGTCGTCGCCCCGTTCCTCGTCGGCGACGACGGCGCCCCGCGCTTCGTGGGGTCCGCGTCGTTCCCGCAGGGGCCGGACCGCCCGATGACGCTGGCCGAGGCACGACCGATGGGCGACCTCGTGCTGCTGCGCTACCGGATCGGGGACGCCGACCGGCGCCGGCTGACCGAGGCCTGTGACCTCGCCGAGCTGTGCGCGCCGTCGGAGACCTCGTTCTCGGTCGGTGCCGTCGTCGTCGGCGGGGACGGCGAGGTGCTGGCGACCGGGTACTCGCGGGCCGGCTCGCCGTCCGACCACGCGGAGGAGGTGGCGCTGTCCGGGTTGGACCGCGCCGATCCCCGCCTGGCCACGGCCACCATCTACAGCTCGCTGGAGCCCTGCGGGGCCCGGGCGTCGCGGCCGGTCACGTGTGCGCAGCACATCGTCGACGCCGGGATCCGGCGGGTGGTGACGGCGTGGCGGGAGCCGTCGACGTTCGTCGAGGGCCGCGGCGCGGAGATCCTGCAGGACGCCGGGGTGACGGTCGTCGAGATGCCCGAGTTGGCTCCACTTGCCCGGCGCCCGAACACCCATCTGGTGGACACCGAGTTGATCTAACCGTAACCCGGTGCGCTGCGGTTTCGTCCGGGGGTGGCTAATCTCAAAGTATGGCCGCCGGTCCCTGGGTCAGGGGCATTCTGTCCGGATTGGTCACCGTCGTCGCGGTGGCCGTGGTCGGACTGGGCGTCTTCGCGTGGGACAGGCTCGCCGGTGATGATCAGGATCCCGGTCGGTCGGTCGCCCGGAGCGAGGGCGGGACGACCGCCGGCTGCCGGCCCGCGCAGCCCACGCTGTTCTCCGGGCTGTCCGCGCATCTCGCCAGTCGCAGCGCCGAGTTCGGGTCGCGTCAGTTCATCGTCGAGGAGGACGGCCTGAGCTACCTGTCCGCCCCGGTCGGCGACGGCGAGGGCGATGTGACGGCCACCGACCCGGTCTGGGTCTACGGGGGTTCCGGCTACGCCTGGCTGAACGAGTCGGCCCGCCGCGCGTCGTCCGGGTTGCCGGATGCGCGGACGCTCTACGGTGCCGATCCGGCCGGTCCGGCGGCGACGGCCGCGGCGACCTGCGCCACCTCGGGCGTCGGCTGACCCCGCGGCGCGGCCCGGGCGTACCGTCGGTGACGCACGCACGACGCAGGGGAGCCCCGATTTGACCGAGCCGACGCGCTCACGGGAGCCGGACGACGGCCTCGACCGCCAGCTCGACGCGCTGGAGGAGAAGGTCCTCGGCGAGCGCGAGGACCAGCTCCGCGACGAGACGACCGACGAGTCGCCGGCCTTCGACCAGGACGTCGAGGGCGACCGGGAGGACGGGTCCGGCTCGGAGCCGCCGTAGGTCAGCCCGGCGGCATCGGCTCCGGGTCGTCGGCCAGCGCCGGGACCGGACGCCGGGTGATGCGGTGGCCGAGGAACGCGGCGCGGTTCGCGTGCCCGAACAGCAGCGGCAACAGCTCGGCGGCCCGCACCCGTCCGTACCAGCCGGCCGCTGCCGGGCGTTCGCCGAACGCGTCCACGTCGTCGGCCCGGACGTTCGGCCCGGCGACGACCAGCGGCGTCGGCTCGCCGGCGTGCATCACGCCGTGCGTGGACGGGGTCGCGTGGTCCCCGGTGACCGCGACGACGGCCCGCCGCGCGAGCTCGCCGAGCCCGGCCAGTCCGGGGTCGAGCTGCTCGAGCACGTCCCGCTTGGCGAACGGCTCCTTGGTGTGCCCGGCGTCGTCGGTCGCCTTCGTGTGCACGTGGACGAACCGCGCGCCGTCGGAGATCAGCTGCTCCGCCGCGTCCAGCCGTGCGGTGAGATCCGCGGCGAGGTCGCCGTCCGGGGGCAGGTGGACCGACGCCATGCCGAGCAGGCCCGCGATGCCCCGGTAGAGGCGGGTGCTGGTCACGGCCGCCCCGGCGACGCCGTTGCGCTCGTCGAACGCCGGGACCGCGGCGCGGGTGCCGGACCATTTCGTGGTCAGCACGTCCAGCGCGGGCTGGCCGCGTTCGCGGCGGCGGTGGTTGACCGGCGAGGCCAGCAGCGCCGCCCGCGCCGTGGGCAGTATCCGGGCGAGCAGCGTCGCGAACGCCTCGCCCTCCGGCGCGGTGGGGACCGGGCGCAGCCACGGGTGGAACGTCTCGAAGAACGGGTCGGAGTCGGTGACCGCACCGCTCCAGCACCCCGGTCCGGTCAGCAGCGCCTCGCCGCGGACACCGAGGGGGTCCAGCACGGCGCCGATGAGCACCGGCGCGATCTCGTCCAGCAGCGCGGCGGCGTCCTCCTCGTCGTCGCGGCCGACGCGACCGGTGATCCACAGGCGGTCCCCGTCCGGTTCCGACGTCCGCAGGGCGGCGTGCGAGACCGCGATGTCCTCCGGCACGTCGCGGCCCGCGCCGAGCGCCTCCAGGACCGCGCGGCCGGGGAACGGCACGCCGTCGTAGCCGAACATCGCCCAGTGCGCGAGCTCCGAGGCCGGCGCCGGGCCCCAGCCGAACGGCAGGTGCCAGCCGCTGCACCCGGCGCGGGCCAGCGCGTCCAGGTGCGGGGTGCGGGCCGCCTCGGCCGGGGTGCGCCCGTCGAGCTCCGGCACCGGCCGGTCGCCGAGACCGTCGAGCACGACGAGCACGACCGGCAGCCGGTCGTCGTCGAGCCGGGGCTGGGTCTCGCCGTACCCGGGTGGCCTCACGGCGAGAACTCCGCCATCAGCCCGGCGACCGCATCCGGCACGAGCGCGCGCCACTCGCCGCCGCCGGCGATCCGGGAGCGGATCTCCGACCCCGAGATCCGCCCGTCCGGGTCGCCCTCGATCAGCCGCACCGGGTACCCGCCCCCGCGCAGCATCTCCGCCTTGTGCCGCTCCCAGTCCGAGTACGCCCGCACGAGCTGCGTGGCCTGCCGCGGCACGTACTCCGGCCAGAACTCGGGACGCGTCAGGTCGAACGGGACGACCGTCGCCCGCGCATCGAGCACCGCGTTCAGCATCCGTGCCCGCTGGAAGTAGGTGAACGGGTTCGCCTCGTCGAGGTGCCGATGGTCCGACGTGGACTCCTCGCGCCGCGCGCCGGTGTCCGGGTTGGTCACGGCGACGACGAGGTGGTCGGCCTCGCGCAGCGCGATCTCGAACAGCTCGAGGTGCTGGTGGTGCACGGGCTGGAAGCGCCCGGTCACGCAGGCCAGCGTGCTCATGCCCGGCGCATCATGCCGCGCGCGATCGCGTTGCGCTGGATCTCCACCGTCCCGGCCGGGATCTTCAGGTTGCGGGCCAGCCGGAACAGCTTCTCCTCCGGGCTGCCCTGCAGCAGCCCGGTCCCGCCGTGCACCTGCAGCGCCTTGTCCGCGACCCGGAAGAACGCCTCGTCGTTCACCACCTTGATCATGCTGATCAGGCGGGGCGCGTCCGGGTGCAGCGGCATCGCGAACGGGCCGAGCATGTCCAGTTCGGACTGTGCCTGCAGCGACATCGCCCGCGCCGTGTAGACGTCGGTGTCGATGTCGGCCAGCAGGTGCTGCACGGCCTGCAGGTCGGCGATCGGCCGCCCGCCGGACTGGCGCGTGCGTGCCCGGTCGACGGCGCGGTCGCGCAGCCACGAGCCCCATCCGGCGCACATGCCGCCGCGGCACATCCGCCGCCAGTTGATCCACGACATGGCCAGTGCGAACCCGTCGCCCGGCTCGCCGACCGACGTGCTCGGCCGGCACCCGGACGTCGTCGAAGTGCAGTTCGCCGGTCAGCCCGTCGCCGAGCATGGTCGGGATGTCCCGGCCGCGCTTCACCCCCGGATCGTTCGCGTCGATCAGGAACATCGACAGCGACTTCGTGCCCGCGCCCGGCTCGGTGACGGCGGTGACCTGAAGGACGTCCGCGAAGTGCGAGTTCGTGATCCAAGCTTTCGTGCCGGAGACCAGCCAGTCTGCGTCGACTCCAGCACCGTCACGGCGGGCGTGCGTGTCCATCGCGAGGACGTCGGTGCCGACCGACGGCTCGGTGTTGCAGAACGCGCCGGTGATCGTGCCGTCGAGCAGCGGCTGCAGGAACCGCTCCCGGGCGGCCGGCGAGCAGCGCTCGATCGCCGGGCTGGCGTTCTCCGTCCAGGCCAGCGCCGCGAGCCCCAGCCCGAGACCGGCGTTGCGATAGACGAACTCCTCGACGTGCTGCATCTCGACCCGGGAGAACCCGCCCCCGCCGACGTCGGCGGAGATGTGCGGGTTGAACAGCCCGGCCGCCGCCGAGCGGCGCTGCACCTCGCGGCGGGCCTCCCACACCTCGGGATGCATCCGGCCCGCGTCGTCCAGGGCCGGCTGCCACGGCGTGCCGACGTTCCGGGCGGCGAGGTCCCGCTCCAGCGGTGCGACCTCGTTCTGCAGGAACGCCGCGAACCGCGTGCGGTAGTCGGTCACGCGCTCGGACGGGCTGATCATCGGTTCGCACTCTCCTCGTGGCGGCCGGGGGTCTGAGTCATCCCTAGCAGGCCGGTCACCGCGGCGCCGCATACGACGCGACCAGCTCGGCGCCGAGGCGGGCCAGCTCCGCGCGCACGGCCTCCGGTTCCTCCACCGTGACGCGCCCACCCCACCCCGCGAGCTGCTCCGCGATCGTCAGCACCGACGGTGCCCCGACCAGGACCCGCACCCGGTCGTCGTCCGCGCCGAGAACGGTGCAGTGACGCCCGAACTGCTCGCGCAGCACGGGCAGGAAGCGTGCCGCGATCCGCACGGTCGCGGTGACCGGCGATCGGCGCCGCTCGACGTCCTCGACCACCTGCTCCCACTCCCGGGCCGGGTCCAGGCCGTCCGGCCGCTCGACGGCCAGGTCCGTCGCACCGGCTGCGGTGATCCGGTCCAGCCGGAACGTCCGCCGGCCGTCGGCGGTGCCGGCCATCAGGTACCAGACGCCGTCCTTGTCCACGAGCGCCCACGGATCGACCAGCCGCTCGCTCGCGTTCCCGCGCCGGTCCGCGTACGTCACGGTGACCTTCCGCCGGGTGACGACCGCGTCCTGCAGAGTCGCGACCAGCTCGGGACGGTCCGGACCGTGCCCGCCCCACGACGCCGGATCGACGACGACGGCGTCCGCCGCCGCCTCGGCCCCGCCGCGGAACGTCTCCGGGAGGGCCCGGACGAGCTTGCGCAGCGCCGAGCGGACCGCCGGGTCCGCGGACGCGGCCGGTCCGGCGAGCAGGAACAGCGCCCGTGCCTCGGTCGACGTCAGCCCGGTCAGGTCGGTGCGCGCGCCGCCGACCAGCGACCACCCGCCGCCCCGGCCCGGTTGCGGGTACACCGGCACGCCGGACGCGGCCAGCGCCTCCAGGTCGCGGCGCGCGGTCGCCACCGAGACCTCGAGCTCGGCGGCGACCTCCGCAGCCCTCACCCGGCCCCGTGCCTGCATCAGCAGCAGGAGGGCCACCAGCCGGTCCGCGCGCACGTCGTGAACTCTCCCAGAGAAAGTGCTCACTTCGTGAGCACTTCACCCCGCACGATGAGCACATGTTCCGAGGAATCGCCACCATCAGCCTGTTCGCCGACGACCTGGCCGCGGCCCGCGACTGGTACGCCGAGCTCTTCGGCGTCGAGGCCTACTACGCCTACCCGCACCCGCCGGAGACGCCCGCCTACGTCGAGTTCCGGATCGGCGACGACGCCGACGAGATCGGCATCATCGACCGGCGCTGGGCGCCGCCCGGTGCGGCGAACCCGCCCGGCGGAGCCGTCGTGTTCTGGCACGTCGACGACCTGGACTCCACGCTGGAGCGCCTGCTCGCGCTGGGCGCCGCCGAGTACGAGCCACTCACCCGGCGTGAGGCCGGGTTCGCCACGGCCTCGGTCGTCGACCCGTTCGGCAACGTCCTCGGGATCATGACGAACCCGCACTGGCTCGAGGTCAGGGCGTCGCGTCGCTGATCGTGCCGGCACGGTCCTCCGGCGGCGCGGCGTGCACGTAGTCGCTGAAGTAGATGATCGTCAGCTGGGTGAAGATCAGCGCCTGGATGGCGCCGATGAACATGTCGAACAGCTTCCACCCGGCGTTCGGCAGCCACAGCACGTACGCCGGCAGCAGCCCGATCACCGAGACCATGATCCCGCCGGCGAGCAGGTTGCCGAACAGCCGCAGCGCCAGCGAGGCCGGGCGGGAGAAGTAGGTGATGATGAACTCGAACCCGGCCATCACCTTGTACGGCTCGGTGAGGTGCCGGACGTAGCCGCGCGGGGAGAACCGCAGCGCCCAGACGTTCAGCCAGGCGAACACGACCAGCGTCATCGCGTAGACGAGGTTGACGTCGGCCGTGGGCGGGGGCAGCACGTGCTCGGTGGGCAGGGCGGCCAGCCAGTTGCAGATCAGGATGAACGCGAACGTGGTCACGCAGAACCCGACCAGGCCGGCCGGTGCGTCGAGGCCCATCCCGTCGCGCACCTGGCGGCGCACCCAGCCGACCAGCGCCTCGTAGGCCAGCTGCGGCTTTCCCGGCGCGGTCACCGACGCGGTGCGCGCCACGTAGAGCCCGACCCCGACGACGATCCCGCCGGCGATCAGCGTCGCCAGGATCGTGTCCAGGTTGAACGTCATGCCGGCCAGCTCGACGCTCCAGTGTTGTCCCGGAGTGAGGTCGCCCTCGGCGGCGAGAACGGTGATCACGGCGACCCCCGGCCGAATCAGTTCGCGAACAGCGTACGCATACGAGCGTAGCCGTTCGCGCACACTGTTCGCAAACAGCCGGGTCGGCAAGGATGGGCCGCCGTGTAGTTGGCTGGGGAACCGACCCGAGCACGGAGGAGCCCATGGCGCGTCCGCCGATCTGGCTGCGCCCGGTCGTGGAGTCGACGACCGGCCGCCCGGCGGAGTGGAGCCGCGACCAGATCACGACGGCGGCCGTCGCGCTGGCCGACGCGGAGGGCCTCGCCGCGGTGACGATGCGCCGGGTCGCGACCGACCTGGGAACCGGCGCCGCGTCCCTGTACCGGCACGTGCAGACCCGGGACGACCTGATCGACCTGATGGTCGACCGGGCGTTCGAGGAGATGGAGCTGCTCCAGCCCTCCGGCGACTGGCGGGCCGACCTGGTCGCCGAGTGCATGTCGCGTCTGGCCTATCTGCGCCGCAGACCCTGGGTGGTCGACGGGATCGTGGCGCGCCCGCCGATCGGGCCGGCGACGCTACGGGTGCTGGAGGCGACGCTGACCCTGCTCGCACCGTGCCCGGCACCCGGGTCGGCGAAGATGGAGACGATCGGCGTGCTGCTCGGCATGGTGCAGACCACGGCCGTGCACGAGCGTCCGGGCGGCGGTGTGCTCGACGACGACTTCGTGGCGGCCCAGATGTCCGTCTTCGTCGCCGCCGCCTCCGACGGGAGGCACCCGCACATCGCGGAGATCTTCGCGGACCCACCGGCACGCACCGAGACCGACGACGAGCGGCTCGCCCGGATCCTGCGCGTCGTCGTCGACGGGTTGCTGCCCGACGACGCCTGAGCGACGCTGATCTTCGTGGCCGCCACCCGCGTGGATCTCTACGTCGATCCGGTCTGCCCGTTCGCCTGGCTCGCGTTCCGCTGGCTGATCGACGAGGTCGAACCGGTCCGGGACCTGGACCTGCGGGTCCGCCTGATGAGCCTGGCCGTGCTGAACGAGGGCCGCGACGGCCATACGCCGGAGGCGGACAAGGGCACCGACAGCGCGTGGCGGCCGGTCCGGGTCGGGCACGCGCTGGCCGAGCGGCGTGGCGACGCGGTGGTGCGCGAGTTCGTCCGCGCGTTCGGCACCCGGTTCCACGACCGCGGGGAGCGCGGCCGCGACGAGGTGCTGCGCGCCGTGCTGGCCGGGATGGGAGCCGAGGACCTCCACGCCGCCGCCGACTCCGACGAGCGCGACGAGACCGTGCGCCGCGTGCACCACCAGGGCATGGACCCGGTCGGGAACGAGGTCGGCACCCCGGTGCTGCACGTCGGCGACGTCGCGTTCTTCGGGCCGGTGCTCGGGGCCGTGCCGCGCGGGCAGGACGCGCTCGAGATGTTCGACGGCGCCGTCCGGCTGGCCCGCTTCCCCGCGTTCTACGAGCTGAAGCGCTCCCGCTCGCACGGCATCACCTTCGACTGAGCGACCGAGTCGCGGCACAGCGTTGTCAGAGGAGGTCCCGCAGCGCCTGCGACTGGGTCGTGTCCCCGGTCGGAGCGTCGTCGGATGCTGTCCGAATACTCGTCGGGCGGACGACGGTGTTAGCGAGCCTCCAGCGCGGCGGCCAGGGCGTCGAGCATCCCGTCGGTGCCGGCCTCGACCTGGTCGTTGGGCCGGAACGTGCGGCCGCCGTCGTCGTCGTGGATGAACTGGGTGATGAACGGGATCGGGACCGACCCGATGATGCGCATCCGCAGCGTGATCAGGACCGGCTCGAGCGCCACCGCCGCGCGGGCGCCCGCGGCGACCCCGCCGTAGCTGACCAGGCCGACGGGCTTGTCCGCCCACTCCTGGTTGAGGTGGTCGAGGGCGTTCTTCAACGCCGCGTTGTAGCTGTGGTTGTACTCGGGGAAGACGAACACGAAGCCGTCCGCGCGGCCGATCAGGGCGCTGAAGTCCTTCGTGGACTGCATCGTGTACTCGCCGAGGCGGGGGTGCTTCGGCTCGGCGAACATCGGCAGGTCGACCTCGGCGAGATCGACGACCTCGACGTCGAACGCACCGTGCTTGCCGGCCCGCTCGGCGATCCAGGCGGCCGTCGGCTCGCCGACGCGGCCGGGACGGGTGCTGGCGACGATCACCTGGACGAGGGGGCGGCTCATGACGCCGATCCTGTCACCCGGGCTTCGCCCACCGGATCTCCCACAGGCGCCCGGAGACCGTCACGGGTCGCCGGCCAGCCCCGTGAGCATGCCGAAGAAGCGCTCGAAGTAGGAGGGCTCGAACGCGACGAACGGGCCGTAGGTCGCGCCGGCGGGCGGCACCCACGCGAGTAGTTCGGCCACTAGGGCGTCGACGGTGCGTGGGTCGAGATCGCTGCGGGCGATCACCACCGGTGGCACCAGGCCCTCGACCCGGCCGATGACGCGGGTCCGATCGTCGTTGGCGGGCAGTGCCGACCAGACGTCGTCGAGCACCATCGTCGCGCGGACCCGGCCGGAGACCACGGCGTCGATCTGAGGCTGCCACGCCGGGACGAGAACGAGGTCGAACGTGTCGCGCAGGCGCCGCCCGTCGCGGTGGGTGAGCAGCGCCGGTGCGAAGTAGCTCGACGAGCACGAGGTGTTGACGTACCCGAGCGTCGCTCCGACCAGGTCGTCGACGGATCGGGCCGGGTCGTCGCGGGCCACCACGAGAACCGCGTCCTGGTCGGGCCGGCCGGTACGGCGCGACGTGGCGACGGCCAGCCCGCGGTAGTGCGGGTCGGTCGCGAACGCGTGGTAGTCGGCGGCGGGGACGAACGCGAGGTCGGCCCGGTGCTCGGCGAGGGTGCGATCGATGTCGACCAGGTCCGTCGACGCGCGCGCCTCGATCCGGAGGCGGCGCAGGACGTCGGCCCAGTGCGGTTCGTGGACCGCAAGGCCGAGGTTGGAGTCGAGGACGAACACAGCCGTGCCCACAGTGGACCTGTTCGGTGTGGAGCCGATGTCGACCATTCCGTCACTTCCAGACGTGTGAGCCGAGCCGCTATCGTCGTCAGTATGACTCATGTCACATCCGGCACCGAGAGCGTGATGGTGGGTCACGGCTTCTACAGCCGGCACTCGCAGCCCCAGCGGGCGGCGGCCCGGGTCGCGGACCGGCATCTGGTGGACGCGGCGGGGGCGGTGCCGCTGCCGCCGAGCCGGCAGCCGTTGTTGATCGGCGACTTCGGGTGCGCGGGCGGCGCGAACGAGATGGCCCCGCTCGCGGCGGCCGTCGACACGCTGCGGGGGCGCGACCCGGTCGTGCCGATCGAGGTGGCGCACACCGACCTGCCGGAGAACGACTTCGGCCCGCTCTTCGCGTTGCTGGGCGGTCCGGACGGCTATCCGGCCGGGCGCACCGGCGTGTATCCGTACGTGGTGGGGCGCACCCTGTACGGGCCGCTGTTCCCGGACGGCCGGCTGCGGCTGGGGTGGAGTTCGATCACCCTGCACTGGCTGAGCGAGGTGCCGCCGGTGGAGCCCGGACGGGTCTACGCGAACCTGCTCGACGACGGTCCCGCGCGGGACGCACTGGCCGCGCGGTCGGCGTCGGACTGGCGGCTGTTCCTCTCCGAACGGGCGCGCGAGCTCGTGCCCGGCGGCGAGCTCGTCGTCACCGGAGGGGCGTCCGAACCGGACGGCACGTCCGGCGCCGAGGGGCTGTTCACGATGATCGAGGCCCAGCTCGCGGACATGGTGGACGCCGGGACGCTGCGCCGGAGCGAGGCCGGCCGGATCTTCTACCCGACCTGGAACCGCACGCCCGACGAGTGGCGCGACCAGGTCGACGAGACCGGGTTCGACCTGCTCGCCGGCGAGCTGTCCGCCACGGACGACGCCCAGACCTACGACGTCGCGGCGCGGTCCGACGGAGAGTCGTTCGCCACCCGCTACCTGCCGTTCGTGCGTGCGATCACCGAGCACCCGTTCTTCCGCCGGCTCGACACCGACCGCTCCGACGCCGAGCGCGCGGCTGTGATCGAGGCCTTCTACCAGGGGCTCCGTGGCAGGATCGCCGCCGATCCGCTGGCGGCCGCGTGCCGGTGGCACGTGATGACGCTGCGGCTGCGGCGTCGCGGCGGGACGTGAGTCGCGGGTCAGTTCTCCCAGTCCGGGCCCCGCCGGATCAGGGCGTGCGCGGCGAGCGCGACGCCGCCGAGCACCAGCACGATCAGACCGAACGCGGCGCCCGCGCCGAGCGACTTGAGAACGAGCACCTCGACCGCGGCGCCGACGAACAGGGAGAGCACCGCGGTCGTCCGGCGCGCCACCGCCGCCGCTCCGGCGCGCCGGTGGTCCGCGACCAGCCCGGTCATCGTCGTCGTGATGACGTTCGTGTTGAGGTCCGGAACCCCGATCCCGCGGGCCGCTGCGTTCTGCAGGCCCATCGCCACGGCCGCCGTCACGGCGACCACGGTCGCGGCGACACTGCGGGGCTCCGGCGCCACCGTGACCATCACGACCAGGCAGACCAGGAGGAGGGCGACCTCCCCCAGGACCGCGGCCCGCAGCAGCACCCCGCGCCGCGCCCCGACCCGGCGGATCAACACCCCTCCGCCTGCGGCGCCCACGAGGAACGCGGCGATCACGACGATGAGCGTGACCAGCGAGAACTCCTCGACGCCGGCCAGTGCCAACCCGGCGAACACGACGTTGCCGGTCATGTTGGCCACGAACACCCGGTCCAGGGTCAGGATGCTGACCGCGTCCATCATGCCGGTCGAGGCGGTCAGGACCAGGAGAAGAACCGGCAGCGAGCCGTGCCGCGGCTCGGCCAGGCGCAGGCGATGGGGCGACACGCGATCAAGTGAAGCACCACGTCCGCGGATGCGACACGATCTTTCCGGCGGCCACCCGTCCCGCCCGGTCAGAGCGCGTGCACGGGACCGTCCCAGCGTTCCCGCAGCCACCGGTCGTGCGAGGTGACGACGACCGCACCCGGCGCCGCGTGCAGCGCCTCCTCCAGCTCACCGGCGAGCGCGAGCGAGATGTGGTTCGTCGGCTCGTCGAGCAGGAGCAGGTCCGGGGTGTCCGCCACGGCGATCGCGAGCGCCAGCCGTCGTCGCTGACCGAGGCTGAGCGCCCCGACGGCGGTGGCGTGCTCGGCAGGCGGCAGCAGCCCGAGCGTGCGCAGCGGCACGCGCTCGGCCCGCTCGACCCCGACGACGTCGGCGTACGTGCGCTCGGCGGTGCGCTCCGCCGGCCCGAGGTCGGGATCCTGGGCGAGCAGCCCGACGCGGCGGGCGCGCACCTGCACCTCGCCGTGGTCCGGCGGGAGCAGGCCCGCGAGCACCGACAGCAGCGTCGACTTCCCGGACCCGTTCGGGCCGGTGACCAGCAGCGTGCCGTCCGTGGCCAGATCGAGGACGTCGACGGCCACCCGGCCCTCGACCCGCAGGCCCCGGATCGACACGGCCAGCCCGCCGGTGCCGGCACCGGTCAGCCGGCCGGAGAACCGCAGCGGCGCCGGCGGTTTGCGGACCGCGTCGCGCTCGGCCCGTTCGAGGCGCTGCCCGGCGTCGCGGACGCGCCGTGCGCGGGTCCGCTCCACGTTCGCGCCCTTGAACGCGTAGATGAACTTGTCGTTGTCCCGCGGTCCCCGGTTGTGCGCGACCGCGTCGGTCCCGGTCCGGGCCTTCTCGCGCAGCCGGTCGATCTCGTCCTGCTCGGCGGCGAATCGCTCCGCCCAGCGGCGGCGCGCGGCCGTGCGGTGCTCCAGGTACTCGGTGAACCGGCCGGTGAACCGGCGCCCACCGTGCCCGTCGGTGCCGAGCGCGCCGGCGTCGAGATCCAGCAGCTCGGTGCACACCCGGTCCAGGAACGTCCGGTCGTGACTGGCCGCGACCACCACGCCCGGGAGCTCGACGAGGCTGCGCTCCAGCAGGTCGAGCGCGGTGTCGTCGAGGTGGTTCGTCGGTTCGTCGAGCAGCAGGCAGGACGGGCGCCGGACCAGCGCGGCGGCCAGCGCGAGCCGGGTCCGCTGACCCCCGGACAGCGTCGTGACCGGCCGGTCCCGGTCCAGTTCGGACACCCCGAGCGCGGCCGCGGTGACGTCCGCGCGCCGGTCGGCGTCCCACGCGTCGTGCTGCACGGCCCACGCGAGCACGCGGTCGTAGCGGTCCGCCCCGGACCCGTCCGCGATCGCCGCGGCCAGCCGCTCGAGTTCGGCGACGGCGTCGTGCAGCGGCTGCAGCGCCCGGTCGAGCAGGTCGCCGACCGTTCCGTCCGTGCCCAGCTCGGGCTCCTGCGGCAGGAACACGCGGTCGGCCGGCAGCCGCAGCTCACCGGTGTCCGGGCGGTCGATCCCGGCCAGCAGCCGCAGCAGCGTCGACTTGCCGGACCCGTTCTCGCCGATCAGGCCGACCCGGGTACCGGGCGACGCGACGACGTCGACGCCGTCGAGGACCGGGCGGGTGCGGCCGGGGTGGGTGCGGACGAGGCCGGTGGCGACCAGCGGTTCCTGGTCGGCGGCGAAGTCGGGAAGCAGGGAGGAGGACATGACGGCGTGAGGTCTCCGTGCGCGGAGGTCGGACCGCCCGGGCTCGGGGCCGCGGGGCGGTCGGGACGCAGTCAGTGCCTCATGTCGTCCGCGACTCTAGCCGCCGGGAGCGATCCGGCGCACCCGGTTTCTCCGAACGGCTCTATCTCGCACCCCCGGATGGCGCTACCGTCCGGCCATGGTGCGGCCCGGGACGGCGCCCCCGCAGGACCTCCGGTTCTGCCGCAGCGCGGACGGCACGCGACTGGCGTACGCCGTGCACGGGTCCGGGCCGCCGCTCCTGATCGACGTCTGCTGGCTGAGCCACCTCGAGTACGACTGGGAGAGCCCGGTCTGGCGGGACTTCCTCCTGGCGCTGGGGCGGATCGCGACCGTCGTGCGCTACGACGAGCGCGGCTACGGGATGTCCGACCGGGACGTGTCCGACTTCGGGTTCGAGGCGCGCGTCGCGGACCTGCAGGCGGTCGCCGACGCAGCCGGCCTGGACCGGTTCGCGTTGTTCGGGATGTCGCAGGGCGGGCCGGCCGCGATCACGTTTGCCGCCCGCAACCCCGATCGCGTGACCCGGCTCGTGCTCTACGGGACGTTCGCCGCCCGCGCCGCCGATCCGGAGATGGAGAGCGCGTTCCTGCAGATGATCAAGGTGGGCTGGGCGCGGCCGGACAGCACGTTCCGTCGCGTGTTCACCAGCCTGATGATCCCCGGGGCGACCGAGGAGCAGGCCGGCTGGCTGGACGCGCTCCAGCGGCACGCCACTTCCGCGGAGAACGCCGTCCTGGCCCGGCGCGGGCGGTGGTCGGACGACGTCCGAGATCTGCTGGCGGACGTGTCGGCACCGACGCTCGTGATGCACGCGCGCCGGGACCGGATGATCGACTTCGAGTGGGGACGCGAGTGCGCCGCGCGGATCCCCGGCGCCCGGCTCGTACCGCTGGACAGCGACAACCACATCACGCTGTCCGACGAGCCGGCCTGGCCCGTGTTCGTCGACGAGCTCGCCGCGTTCCTCGCGCCGGACCGTTTCGTCGCGGCGGTGCCCGGGCCCGACCTGCGGTCGTTGACCGACCGCGAGCTCGACGTCCTGCGGCTGGTCGGGCAGGGCCGGGACAACGCCGAGGTGGCGCGCGAGCTGGCGCTCAGCGTCCGCACCGTCGAGCGGCACCTGACCGGCATCT
This sequence comes from uncultured Actinomycetota bacterium, assembly GCA_963822335.1. Classification (GTDB taxonomy): domain Bacteria; phylum Actinomycetota; class Actinomycetes; order Mycobacteriales; family Pseudonocardiaceae; genus Pseudonocardia. Next base: position 311,375 of record CAWGHE010000002.1, read on the forward strand.
ACACGAAGCTCGGCCTGAGCGGGCGGTCCGCGCGTGCGGCCGCCGTCGCGCGGCTGCTCACGCCGAGCTGAGCTGGGTGTCAGCCGCCACCGGCGGCCGCCCCGCGCCGCCGGAGACGGCGGTCGGCACCGATTCGCCGGGGCTCCGGAGTTCCTAACGTCGTTCCTCGTCGGACATCACCGATCCACGAGGAGAGACGATCATGAGCGAGACAACCGGCAAGGCAGTCGTCAGCCTGACCACCGGCATGGAGGACCCGGAGAAGGTCACCGTCGCCTTCCTGGTCGCGGTCGGTGCGGCCGAGGAGGGCCGCCCGGCGCTGATGTTCCTGACGAAGGAGGCGGTGCGGCTCGCGACCGAGGGTGTCGCGGTCGGGAGCGCCTGCGAGGGCTGTCCGGCGCTCCCGGACCTGATCGAGCGCTACCTGTCCGCCGGCGGCCGGTTCCTGGTCTGCCCGATCTGCTTCAACTCCCGGAAGCTGGACGAGACCCGGCTGATCAAGGGTGCGGAGATCGGCGGGACCGTCCCGCTGTGGCGGTGGATCGGCGACGGCGCGACGACGTTCAGCTACTGAGCGACCGGCGGCGACCACACCCGGCCGGAGCGCAGCGCGGCCAGGCCAGGCCAGAGCACGCTCATCAGGTGGGCGGCCAGCTCGTCCGGGCCCGCTCCGGTGTCCGAGCCGCCGTCGAACCACCAGTCGGCCAGCCCCTCCGCGGCGCCGACCAGGGTCGAGGCGACCGGCAGCGCGGACGCGGGGTCGACCGACTCGTCGGCCAGCAGCTCGGCGACGCGGGTGACGATCCGGTGCCGGGCCTGGTGCACCTCGTCGGCGAACGTGCCCGTCCGGGCCTGCCGGTAGAGCACGAGCCAGCCGTCCCGGTGGGTCGTGACGGTCGCGAAGAACGCCCGCAGCCCGCGGTGGAGCCGCAGCTCGGGGTCGTCGCCGCCGGTGGGCGTTCCGGATTCGGAGACCGACACGAGCAGCCGGTCCGCCTCGCGCCGGATGCACCGGGCGAACAGCTCCTCCTTCGAGCCGCCCCCGTGCGTGTAGACCATCGGCTTGGAGACGCCGGCCTCGTCGGCGACGGTGTCCATCGACGCGTCGTGGAAGCCGTGTCGGGAGAACACCCGCGCCGCCGCGTCGAGGACCTGCCGTTCGCGCTGCTCGGGAGGCAGGCGACGGCGTGGGGCGGGCACAGCCGCATGCTAGCCATCCCGGGGATGACCCCGTTGTGCGCTGGACCTACTGGCCCGTAAAGTAACGCCCCGTCGAGCGGTACCGCCGGTACCGGATACCCCACGGCGAGGTGGATGCGCGATGGCCGAGACGGTCGACGTCAACGAGCTGGGTCGCAGCGTCGACCCGAAGTCCCTGTCCGACGAGCAGCTGATCGAGACGCTGACCGTCGCGCTGCGCGACGGTGACCCGCAGGACGTCGACCCGTCGCTGTTCGCGCGGCTGGTGAAGAGCGCGTCCAAGAGCCAGCTCGCGACCGTGATGTCCTCGCCGGTGCGCCGGCCCGTCCTGGACGCGATCTTCGGGCGGATGAGCGAGTTCTACTCGTCGAAGGGGGCGAGCGGGAACACGCAGGTCGTGCACTGGCACATCAAGGACGGCGACACCGTCGACTCCTTCGCGACGGTGATGGAGGGCGGGACCTGCACGGTCTCCGACGGCGCCGACGGGGAGTACCGCACGGCGCTGACCATGCCCGGCACGGAGTTCCTCAAGATCGTCACGAACAACGCGAACCCGGTCACCCTCTTCATGACGCGCAAGCTCAAAGTAGAGGGAGACGTCGGCTTCGCGACCGTCCTCTCGACGATGTTCACGATCCCGTCTGCGTGAGGAAGCGACTCCGAGATGTTCTCCTTCGAACTGTCCGAGGAGCACCGCGACCTGCGCGAGTGGGTGCACGGCTTCGCCGCCGACGTGATCCGGCCCGCGGCCGCCGAGTGGGACGAGCGGGAGGAGACCCCGTGGCCGATCCTGCAGGAGGCCGCGAAGATCGAGCTCTACAACTTCGAGACGCTCGCGTCCTTCTGGGGTGACGAGACCGGTCTGTCCATGCCGCTGGTCAACGAGGAGCTCTTCTGGGGCGACGGCGGCATCGGCATGGCGATCTTCGGCACGACGCTCGCCGTGGCCGGCATCTTCGCCTCCGGCACCCCGGACCAGATGGTCGAGTTCATCCCGCAGTGCTACGGCGACGCGGCGGAGCCGAAGGTCGGCGCGTTCTGCTCGTCCGAGCCGGAGTCCGGCTCCGACGTCGGCGCGATGCGCACCCGCGCGGTGTACGACTCCGCGCGCGACCAGTGGACGCTGACCGGCCAGAAGGCCTGGGCCACCAACGGCGGCATCGCGAACATCCACGTCGTCCAGGCCGTCGTCGACCCGGCACTGGGAACGAAGGGCCAGGCGGCGTTCGTGGTGCCGCCGGGGACTGCCGGCCTCGAGTCCACACGCAAGATCAAGAAGATGGGCCTGCGGGCGTCGCACACGGCCGACGTGTTCCTCGACGACGTCGTCGTTCCCGGCAGCTGCCTGCTCGGCGGCAAGGAGAAGCTCGACGAGCGGCTCGCCCGCGCCCGTTCCGGGGAGCGCTCCAAGGGCTCGGCGGCGATGCAGACGTTCGAGCTGTCCCGCCCGACCGTCGGCTCGCAGGCGATCGGCATCGCCCGCGCCGCCTACGAGTACGCGCTGGAGTACGCGAAGGACCGGGTCGCGTTCGGCCGGCCGATCATCGACAACCAGTCGATCTCGTTCACGCTGGCGGACATGAAGACCGAGATCGACGCCGCCCGCCTCCTGGTCTGGCGCGCGGCGTGGATGGGGCGCAACAACGTGCCGTTCACCGCCGGCGAGGGGTCGATGTCCAAGCTGAAGGCCGGGCGCGTCGCGGTGTGGTCGACGGAGCGGGCGATCCAGATCCTCGGCGGCGCGGGCTACTCGCGCGAGCACCCGGTGGAGCGGATGCACCGGGACTCGAAGATCTACGACATCTTCGAGGGCACCGAACAGATCCAGCAGCTCGTCATCGCCCGCGCGATCTCGGGCCGGCATCTCGCCTGAGGCGCTCGAACGCCACCTGACCATCGGCGCGGATCGGTTGGCGCGTTCTGGCGGTGTGGGCAGCGCGAACGTGCCGCCCGATCGGCTGCTCGGGGTCGGTTGGCACGTGTGGCGGTCCGGGCAGCAGGAACGTGCCGCCGATCAGCAGCCTGGATCGGTTGGCACGTTGTGGCGGTCCGGACTGCCCCGAGGTGGCCGACCGGCGGACCATCGACGTCGCCCGCGGGTCGTGCCGACCGGGCCTGCCTGACCCACACCCGGGGGGCGGGCCGCCGAACCGAAGCCGGTGGCATGTCGTCGACCCAGGATCGGCGGCAGCCGGCAGCGAGAGGGGACTCCGCGTCCCACCTCACCGTATAGCCGACTGGCGGCCTTGCGGCAAGACCCGGTCGGCGGCGCAGAATCCTGCCCTTCGGGCGGCGGGGCAGGGGGAGCGGTATGCGGGCGTTGTTGTCGACGGTCGGGTCGCGGGGCGAGGTCGAGCCGATGGTCGCTCTGGCCTCGGCGTTGCAGGAGCAGGGCGACGAGGCGGTGATCTGCGGGCCGCCGGACTTCGCGGACCTGGTCGGCTCCGCCGGGATCCCGTTCGCGCCGGTGGGACCGTCGGTGCGCGGCACGGCGCGTCCGGCGACGGCGACCGTCCCGACGCCCGAGCAGCGGCAGCAGGCGATCGAGGGGACGGTTGCCGCGCAGTTCGCCGCGGTGGGGGCGGCCGTCGACGGGTGCGACGTCGTGGTGGCCTGCGGCGCGCTCGCCATCGCCGCCCGGTCGGTCGCCGAGCAGCAGGGGATCCCGTCGATCTACGCGGCCTTCTGCCCGGTCACCCTCCCGTCGCCGCACCACGCGCCGCCGTTGTACGGATCACTCGGCGAGAGCGCGCCACCGCCGGACGCCGACCGGATCGCGCTCTGGGCCGAGGACGCCCGCCGCTGGAACGAGAGGTGGGGCGCGGCCCTGAACGCGCACCGGCAGGCGGCCGGGCTGCCTCCGGTCACCGACGTGCGCAGCCACCTGTTCACCGATCGTCCGTGGCTGGCGGCCGACCCGTTCCTGGCCCCGTGGCCGGACGCGGCCGATGACCGTGTCATCCCGGTGGGCGCGTGGATGCGCCGCGACCGGCGACCGCTCCCCGCCGAGGTCGAGGCGTTCCTCGCCGCCGGTGCGCCGCCGGTGTACGTCGGCTTCGGCAGCATGCGGGCTCCGCGGGATGCGGCGGCGACGGCGATCGGTGCGGCGCGCGCCGCCGGTCTGCGGGTGCTCGTCTCCGGCGGCTGGGCCGGGCTCGCGCCGGTCGATGACGGCGACGACTGCCTCGCGGTCGGCGAGGTCGACCACGGTTCGCTGTTCGGACGATGCGCCGCCGTCGTGCATCACGGCGGGGCGGGGACGACCACGACGGCCGCCGCGGCCGGCGTCCCGCAGGTCGTCGTCCCGCGGATGTACGACCAGTTCTGGTTCGCCGACCGGGTGGAGTGGCTCGGCATCGGGGCCGCCGCCGTCGTGGACGAACTCGATCGTGACGTACTCACCTCGGCGTTGCGGCGGGTCCGGCAGGCCGACGTCGTCCAACGCGCGGCGGAGGCCGCGCGGTCGGTCCGGACCGACGGCGCGACGGCCGCCGCCCGGAGGCTCGTCACCGTTGCGGACGGTGTGGCGGCTGAGTGAGAGCCGGGCCGACGCGTCGGTGGGTTCAGTCTCAGACGCCGAGCGCGCTCAGGTCCGCGATCGGGAACTGCCGCTCCGAGTACGGCAGGTCGTCCTCCGACGGCCGGGGCGCTGTGGGGGCTGTGCCGGGGGTGGGCTTCGCTCGTGGCCGTTGCCGTGGGTCGATCCACTTCGGAGGGACGAACTCCGGTAGGCCGTCGCGGAACCGCACGGTCCACCCGGAGTGGTGGATCAGGCGGTGGTGGATCCGGCAGAGCATCACGAGATTGCCGAGCTCGGTCGGCCCGCCGTGCTCCCATGGGATCACGTGGTGGATCTCGCACCAGGACGGTGGCCGGCCGCAGCCGGGGTGGGCGCAGCCGCGGTCGCGAGCGGTGACGGCGCGCCGAAGCCCGTCGGGGACGGTGCGGGTCAGCCGTCCGACGTCAAGGGGTTGGCCGGCGCCGTTGAGGACGATCGGGACGATGCCGGCGTCGCAGGCCAGCATCCGCAGCGACGCCGGGGTGAGTGGCCCGCCGAAGTCGAGGGTGGCGGCGCGGACCCGGCCCTGCAGGTCGTCGAGCCTGATCAGCACGCTGACGACCGGGCGTCGCCCGCCGGTATGGGGCAGCAGCGACGTCGGGGCGTGCTCCAGTGCGTGCTCGCAGATCTCGGCGAGTGCGTCGGCCTGGCGTTCGGGTGGGGTGCGCTGTTCGTCGGCGCTACGGGGGGCGGCGTGGGCGTCGATGGCGGTGGCGATGGCGTCGAAGCGTTCGGCGTCGTCGAACCGGGCGCGAATGGTGCCGCCGGGGCGGTTGCGGTGCCGCACGATGCGCAACTCGTTGATCTCTGGGTCCGGGCGCTCGTCGGGTTCGGGGCCGTCCTGGTCGAGCATCTCGACCAGTTGGGTGCCCCAGGTGCGCAGCTCGGACGGGGTGCAGGTGGTGGCCTGCTCGGCGAGCTGGACTTCGGCGGCGGCCCACGTGTCGGGGTCGAGCCGTTCGGCGGGGCGCGAGCCGAGCAGGTCGGCGACGACCTCGGCGTGGTCGATACCGATCTCGCCGCTGGCGAACACGGTCGCGGTGGCCTGTAGCCGTGGTGGCAGCGTCGCGCCGTCGAGCCCGGTCCGGGTGCACACCTCCGCGGCCACCACGGCCTGGCGGCGAGCGTGGCGCCGGTCGCAGCGCAGCAGGTCTGCCAGCGCGGTCGCGGTGGAGCGGTAGCCGCGTTCGGTGAACACGCCGCGCCGCTGCACGGTCGCGGTCGTCTCGACACCGATGTGGTCGAGCCGGCGGGTCGCGGCCGTGCACGCCTGCAGAGTCTCGAGCAGCGCATCGTCGTCGGCTCCGGCTGTGGCCGCGCGCAGTTCCTCGGCCGCCTCCAGGAGGCGGTCGCGCGCGACGCGGACCCGACCGGACATGACTCCATCATACTCGAACATGTGTTCGATATCTAGCGATCGTCGCAGTTGGAAGGCCGTCTAACCCGGTAACTTCCGACCGGCTGTGGCCGAGCCGACTCAGGATCGGCGACCGGCCGGAGGTCGGTTCTCCCGGGCCTCACGCAGGCCCCTCATGAGTCCGCGCGGCAGAGCGTCGTCACCGACGAGTGCCCGCCACTTGCGCTACTGGCCGGGCGCGAGGTCGCCCGTGCGCTCCGGGAGCGGCGTCGGTGACTCCGACGGCCCACGCGTGCGTGCTGGGCCCAGCTGGCCGGACCATTCCCGCACGACTGCCCCTGACCACGCCGTGCCCGACCGCTGGGAGGCATCTTGATCATCAGTGGGAGGACAGCTCGGCGATCGGCGTCGGGGATGAGCCTGCCAGCCCCGCCACGACAAGATCCGCAGACGTGCGCGCCGGATAGCGGCCTACTGATCCGGTCAAATGCCGCCTCGCCAGTTGAATTCTCGCCGACCGCCTCGGCAGCCGGTGTCCGATCCATGACGCCGCGCAGCCCGCGGCCGTCTGATCGGGCGGCCATCGATGAGTACGACCTGGATCGCCTGCCCACTCACGCGTCACGGCCGCGACCCGGGGGCTGGGTGAGTCGCCGGTACAGACGTGGTGCCGGCGGCTCGGGATCCTCGTCGAGGGCCGGATGCTCAGCCCCGATGCCGGACCGCCTCCAGGCGGTTGCCGCTCGGGTCGCGCACGAACGCCGAGAAGTAGCCCGAGTGGTACTCCGGCCGCTCGTCGACGCCGCCGTCGTCGGATCCACCGTGGACCATCGCGAGCGCGTGGAACCGGACGACGTCGGCCCGGGAGCCGGCGCGGAACGCCCAGTGCCGGTCGTCGGGGACGGGGCCGTCGCCGAGCACGATCGTCAGGTAGCAGTGGCCGTCGTCGGTCGCGGTGTTGCGCGTGCCGTACCCGGCGGCGGTGTCGGTCCGGGAAACGCGCTCGTGGCCCAGCTCGCCCAGCACGGCGTCGTAGAAACGGACCGCGGCGTCCAGGTCGTCCACCGTGATCGACACGTGGTCCAGCACGGAGGTCACCGTAGGGCATCCAGGACCGGACCTGTCCGGGTTCGTTTCTACCGTTCAGTCATGGACATGAAGCTGGAGCTCGTCCCCGTCCCGGTCTCCGACGTGGACCGGTCCATCGCGTTCTACGAGATGGTCGGGTTCGTCCTCGACCAGGACCGCACGGTGCACGAGAACCTGCGGTTCGTGCAGCTCACCCCGCCCGGGTCGGGGTGCTCGATCGCGATCGGCGTCGGGCTGACGGACATGGCGCCGGGATCGCAGCGCGGGCTGCAGATGGTGGTCGCCGACGCCGAGCAGGCGCACGGGGAGCTGAGCGGGCGCGGCGTCGAGGTCACCGACGTCGAGGTGCTGCCGTGGGGCTCGTTCGTCCACTTCGGAGATCCGGACGGCAACACCTGGGCGCTGCAGCAGCTGCCTGTGCGCTGACTCAGCCCGCGAGCACCGCCTGGGTCTGGGTGGTCTGGCTGACCGGGCGCCCGCCGTCGTCGACGACGTCGGTCTGCACGACGACGGACGTCCGGCCCCGGTGCAGCACCCGCGCGGTGGCGGTCAGGGTGCCGGAACGCGCGGCCCGGAACAGCGACGTGTGCGAGCTCGTCGTCGCGGTGCCCGCGCCGTCGGGCAGTCCGAGGAACGCGCACAGCGCGCCGGTCGAGTCGGCCAGTGTCATCAGCGCTCCGCCGTGCATCAACCCGCCGGTGGTGCACAGCTCCGGGCGGTGCTCGAGCCGGGCCACGACGCGGTCGGCCGAGGCCTCCTCGACGGTCATCCCCAGCAGTCGGGCGAACGGCATCGCCGCCACGAGGGCGTCCGGGTCGGGCGTCGGCGGGGCGTCGGTCACGGGGTCCTCCTCCGAGTGGTGCCGATCATCCTCGCCTGCACCCGGTGGCCGGCGCGATGACCCGCGAGGTCATGGGGCCGTGGCTCAGAGGTCACGCGACCAGTTCTGCCCGACCAGCTCGGCGCCGAAGCCGGGGTGCTCGTTCTCGTCATCGAGGTGAAAACCGGCGCGCTCGTAGACGTGCCGGGCGGAGGTCAGCAGGTCGACCGTCCACAGCGTGATCCGCCGGTAGCCCGCGCGCCGCGCGAACCGCATGCACTCGTCAACAAGACGAGAACCGATCCGCAGGCCGCGGAATCCGGGCTCGACCAGCAGCAACCGCAGCACGGCCGTATCGGCGTCCGCGGACGGGACGCAGAACACGGACCCGGCCCGTTCGCCGTCGACCTCCGCGATCCACGCCGTCGATCGGGGTCCCGAGGCGAAGCCGGCCACGATCCCCGCGACCAGCGTCTCGAACCTCGCGTCCCAGCCGTACTCGGCGGCGTAGACCGCGCCGTGCCGGGACACGACCCAGCCGAGGTCGCCGGGCTCCGGCCCACGCAGGACGACGGACGGCGGCGCGTCCCGCCCGCCGAGCTCGCGGCGCACGTCCTCCATCGCCGTGACCAGCCGGTTCCGGGCTCCGTCGTCGAGCGGGGCGAGCAGGTCGCGCACGGCGCCGGTCTGATTCTCGTCGAGAGTCCGAAAAGTCGATCGGCCGGCCGTCGTGAGGCGGACGACCTGCTTGCGGCCGTCACCGGAGGCGCGCTCGCGCTCGACGAGGCCACGCTCGGCGAACCGGCCGAGGATCCGGCTGAGGTAGCCGGCGTCGAGGCCGAGTTCCCGCCGCAGCTCGCCGGCCTCGGCGCCGTCCCGGGCGGCCAGCTCGAACAGCACCCGCGCCTCGGTCAGCGTGTGCGACGTGCCGGCGAGCCCGGCGTCGAGGACCCCGATGACCCGCGTGTAGAAGCGGTTGAACGCGCGAACCTGCTGCACGGCGGCGGTTTCCGTCGACATGACATGATTCCTTCCCTTGCTGGCGTCAGCAATTCTATTGACTGAGTCAACGGATTTCGGTGACGACCGGACGGGCGCGCGACGACCGTGCCGGGTGAAGATGGAGCGGCGGGGGTGATCACAGCGCCCCGGCACCGCGCTGCGAGGAGGAGCCCGACGTGCCGAGCCTGACGTTCCGGGGCCGGACCTGGACCCGCGACCGCGCGATGGTGATGGCCATCGTGAACCGCACGCCGGACTCGTTCTACGACCACGGCGCGACGTTCGCCGAGCAGGCCGCCCGGGACGCCGTCACCGCGGCCGTCCGCGAGGGCGCCGACGTGATCGACATCGGGGGAGTGCCGGCCAGCCCCGGGGCCGAGGTCGGCGAGCAGGAGGAGATCGACCGCGTGGTGCCCACCGTGGAGTGGGTCCGCGCGCAGTTCCCGGACGTCGTGATCAGCGTGGACACGTTCCGGGCCGGGCCGGCGGACGCCGTGTGCAAGGCCGGGGCCGATCTCGTCAACGACAACTGGGCAGCCGCCGACCCGGCGATCCTCGAGGTCACGGCGCGGCACGGCGCCGGATACGTCAGCGCGCACACCGACCACGTCGCGCCCCGGACCGAACCGCACCGCCCGCGCTACGCCGACGTCGTCGCGTCCGTGGTGGAGCAGACGACCGCGCTGGCCGAGCGCGCCGTCGCCGAGGGGGTCCCGGCCGAGGGCGTCCTGATCGACCCGGCGATCGACTTCTCGAAGAACACGCTGCACAGCCTCGACGTGCTCCGCCAGATCGACCGGATGGTCGCGACCGGGTGGCCGGTGCTGCTCGCGATGTCGAACAAGACCGTGGTCGGGGAGTCGCTGGACGTGCCGCTCGGCGAGCGGCTCACCGGGACGCTGGCGGCGACCGCGCTCGCCGCGGACCGGGGCGTCGCGATGGTGCGCGCCCACCAGGTGCGGGCGACGCGTGAGACGTGCGAGATGGTCGCGACGGTGCGCGGCGAGCGCAGGCCCGCACGGTCGGTGCGGCTGCTCGCGTGAACCATCTGATCTGGCCCCCGGACCGGGCAGGCCCGCTCGACTCCGGCGGGCTCGAGGAGCTCTACCGCTATCCCGACGAGTGCGCTGACCGGCCACGGCTCGTCGTCAACTTCGTCTCCAGTGCGGACGGTGCGGTCACACTCGAGGGGAGCTCGCGCGGGCTGAGCACGCCGCCGGACCGGGAGGTGCTCGACCTGGGGACCGACCTGGCCGACGTCGTGCTGGTCGCGGCCGGCACGGCGACCGCCGAGGGGTTCACCGGAGTCCGGCCCGGCGCACGGGCACGGGAGCGCCGGGCCCGGCACGGGCTGCGCGACGTCCCGGTCACCGCCGTCGTCACGGCCTCCGGGCGGTCGCTGGCCCCGGACTCGCCGGTGCTGACCGACACGCTCGTCCCGACGGTCGTGTTCACGTGCGACGCCGTGCCCGCGGAGTTGCGCGAGAGCTGGAGCGCGGCCGGCGCCGACGTCGTCCGCACCGGGGTCGACGACGTCGACCTCGCGGAGGTGGTCCGCGAGCTGGCCGGACGCGGGCTGAACCGGATCAACTGCATGGGCGGACCGGCGCTGTTCGGGAGCCTGGCGAAGGCTGGTCTGGTGGACGAGCTGCGCCTGACCGTCGCGCCGTTCCTCGTCTCCGGGGACGCCGGCCGGATCGCCCGCGGCGCCGGGATGGACCCGGCGCACCTGGAGCTGCTCTCGGTCGTCGCCGGGGCGGACACGCTGCTCGTGCGGTACGGGGTGTCCCGCGGGCCCGGGGCCTGAGCGCATCCTGCAAGGATGGGGATCGTGCCGTTGCCCGCGAACACGCTGACCGACGGCGTGATCGTGATCAGTCCGTTGCAGTGGGCCGACGTCACGCCGCACCTGGCCGGCGAGGACGAGGAGCTCGTCCGCTGGCTGAACGGCGGGCCGGGCTCACCGGCGACGGTGCACGCGCACGTCCGCCGCTCGATCGAGCGCTGGGCCGCGGACGGGCCGAAGCTCTCGTTCGGGATCCGCGTGGACCGGGGCGCGACGCTGTGCGGGACGATCGACGCGGACCTGGATCCGGCCCCGGCGTCGAGGCAGGCGGGCCTGTCCTACGGGCTGTACCCGCAGTTCCGGGGCCAGGGCCTGGCGACCCGGGCGGTGCGGCTGGTCTGCCGCTACCTGGGCGAGCGCGGCGACGTCGACCGCGTGCTGATCGACGTCGACCCGGCGAACGTCGTCTCCGCGCGGGTCGCGCAGCGGTCCGGCTTCCGCTTCGTCATGCACGTCAGCGTCGACGAGGACGACTTCGACCGGTACGAGCTGTTCGTGCGCGTCCCGCACTGAGCTCGCGGCAGGCCCCGGACACGACAACGGCCGCCCGCGCGACGCTGCGCGGACGGCCGAGGGGAAGCGAACGTCAGGACAGGCCGGGGGCCTGGAGGTTCGCCACGTCCGGAACCTGGAACGCCTGGGTGTCCGCCAGCGACGGCAGCGCGTCCGAGGACGGCGTCGTCGCGGTGGGGACGGCCGTGGTGGACCCGAGGGAGCTGAGGTCCGTACCCGCGACGTTCACGTTGTTGTCGCCGCTCGACGGCAGCGCACCGGTCAGCTCCTGCTCGACGTTCGACGTGTCGGGAGCCGACGGGTTCAGCGCGTCGGCCGGCGCCTCGGCGGCCGAGGCCTGGCCGACGAAGCCGGCGCCGAGTACGGCGATGCCGGCGCCCGCCATCGACAGCCGGAGCGCGTTTCTCGCGAACGAGTCCATGAATGAGCCTTTCAGGTATGACGTCGGGGAGCGTCGGGGGCGAACCCCTGAGGGAGCAACGAGATGGCCGATCAACGGTTTCGAAGCGAATCCGTTCGATTCACGATCATCACGCAGCGGCGTGACGATACTGCTCCAAGTGACTGCGTTGTCACCGGGCCGCGCCGTGTCGGGTGACCACCGGAGAGTGATCCGGCGGCCGGTGGAGTCAACTGTCGGACGCCTGCGCCTTCGGCGCGTCCGGGGCGAGGGACGCCACCAGGCGGTCGGAGTCGAGGGCCTCCTGCGGTTCCGAGATGGTCTGCGCGGGCAGCAGGGTCCCCCCGCCGGGGAACTCGCCGAACGGGGAGGCCGACTCGCTCGCGTCGGTCAGGTCCGCGGAGTCACTGGCGTGCTCGGCGGGCTCGACGGAGTCCGTGAAGCGGGATCCCTGGTCGTCGTCCGGGACCTCGGCGGCCGAGGCCTGGCCGGCGAAGCCGGCTCCGACCACGGCGATACCGGCGCCGGCGAGCGACAGCCGGAGCGCGATCCGGGCGAACCTGTCCATGCGGTGTGTGTCCTTCGGATGCGACGTCGGGGAGCGTCAGGGGCGGACCCCTCACAGAACAACGAGACCGACGGCGTCGGGGTTCGCGCTACGTGCGAACGGACTGACGCGGCGTCACCCGTTGGCGTGATGAACGGGTACCGGATGCGGTAACGACCATCCGACCCGGGCGACCACAGGTGGTCATCGGCTCCGACCTACGGGGAGGATGGAGCAGTGCGAGCGGTGTGGTCGGGTCTCGCCGGGACCCTGGCCGGGGGAACGGCCGCGGCGACGGCTCTGAGCTGGCACTACTCGACGGTCCTGATCAGCCCGCGCCCGCGGTTCGTGTTCTGCGAGCAGGTCCGCAGCGTGTCCGACGGGACGGTCGTGCTGGGGCGCAGCCGTGCGACGGCCCAGCCCGGGGTCTGGGGGCTGCGCCAGCCGGCCGGGCCGGAGGGCGGCCCGGAGCGGCTGTCCGTCCTGGGGGCCGTCCTCGACGGCGGCCGCGACTATCTGGTGCGCGAGCTGCGGGCGGGACCGCAGCCGGTCGCCGGGCCCGCCGTCGTCGACGCCGGGCCGTTCGACCCCGATCCGTCCGCCCGGGGGCTGGCGTTCACCGACATCGACATCCGCACCCCGCTCGGCCCGGCCCCGGCCTGGGAGGTGCCCTCCGGGCCGGGACGCGACGCCGGGATCGGTGCGGACTGGGTGATCGCCGTGCACGGGCGGGGCAGCTCGCGACGGGAGGCGTTGCGGATCCTGCCCGCCCTGCACCGCGCGGGGATGCACCAGCTGGTGATCAGCTACCGCAACGACGTCGGGGCGCCGGCCGCGCCGGACGGTCGGTACCACCTCGGCGACACCGAGTGGCAGGACCTGGAGGCGGCCGTCGCGTACGCGCTGGCCCGCGGCGCCCGGCGGGTGGTGCTGCTGGGCTGGTCGATGGGCGCGGCGATCGGCGGTGCGTTCCTCGGGCGCTCCCGGCTGGCCCGGCGGGTGTCCGCCGTCGTCTGGGACGCGCCCCTGCTCGACTGGCGCTCGACGCTGCGCCTGCAGGCGTCGAACCGGCACCTGCCGACCCCGCTGGTCGGTCCGGCGCTCGCGCTCACCCACCTGCGGATCGGCTTCGACGCCGACCGCTTCGACCTGGTCCGGAACCCGCCCGCCGTCCGGCCGCCGACCCTCGTCGTGCACTCGGACGAGGACACCGCCGTGCCGGTCTCGGACAGCCGGGCGCTCGCCGAGGCGGCCGGACGGCTGGGCTGGCCGCTGCGCTATCTGGAGGTCGCCGGCGTCGAGCACACGGCCAGCTGGAACGCGGACCCCGCCCGCTACGAGCGGGCCGTGACCGGGTTCCTGCGCGACGTGCTCGGCCGCTGAGAGTCGAGGAGCTCAGGCCTCGGTGCGGTCCGGGCTGTTGCCGACCGGCTTGCCGAACAGCTCGCCCTCGCTCGGCGCGACCGTGGACACCGGCGTGCCCGGGTCGGTCGGCTCCGGACGGCGCAGCGCCAGCCGCCAGCCCCACACCGACAGTGCGGTCAGGCCGATCAGCGCGAGCAGCCACGGCAGCCGCCGCGTCGGCTTCGGGTGCGGGTCGATCGCGTGGGCGAGTGACTCCCGGGCCTCCTCCAGACCGTCCGAGGCCCGCGAGGCGAGCTCCGAACCGACGATCGACACGGCGTCACCGAGGGCCTCGGCGGCACTCGCCGCGTCCGATCGGGCTCGTGTCCAGTTCCGGCTGGCGTTCATTCCTCGACCTGCTTCCCGCGGTGGTATCTCTGTGCTGGCACGATGGTAGTCGTGACCGAACCAGGAAACGCGAAGACGACCGCGACGCTGCGGACCTCCGAAGGGGACATCCGGATCGTCCTGTTCCCGGACCACGCCCCCAAGACGGTTGCGAACTTCGTCGGCCTCGCGGACGGGTCCCAGGAGTACAGCCGGCCGAACGCCAGCGGCGGGGACAGCGGGCCGTTCTACGACGGCTCCATCTTCCACCGTGTGATCAGCGGATTCATGATCCAGGGCGGCGACCCGACCGGTACCGGTCGCGGCGGCCCGGGCTACGAGTTCGGCGACGAGTTCCACCCGGACCTCAAGTTCGACCGGCCGTACCTGCTGGCGATGGCGAACGCGGGGCCCGGGACGAACGGCTCGCAGTTCTTCATCACGCTCGGGCCGACGCCGCACCTCAACCGCCGGCACACGATCTTCGGCGAGGTCGCGGACGCGGAGTCCCGTGCCGTCGTGGACGCGATCGGGCAGACCACCACCGGGCAGGCGGACCGTCCGCTGACCGACGTGGTCATCCAGCGCGCCGAGATCGAGCAGAACTGAGCGTGACGCGGACCGGGAGCCGCGCCTCGATGCGGACCCCCGGGATCCGTCCGGTGGGCGGGCCGTGACCGGCCCGGCCGGCCCACCACCGGACGCTCCGGGCGACGTGTCGCCCGTGTGCGCCCGCCACCCGGACCGCCCGACCCGGCTGGGGTGCACGCGGTGCGGGCGTCCCGCCTGCCCGGACTGCCTGCGTGAGGCGTCGGTCGGGTACCAGTGCGTCGACTGCGTGCAGGAGTCGGTCCGCAGCACGCCCCGCTGGCGCAACGTCGCCGGCGCGAGCCGGGCCGGCCGCGCTCCCGTCGTCGTGCCGTGGCTGATCGGGATCAACGTCGCGATCTTCGCCCTCACCGTGGCGCAGGCCGGCAGCCTGAACGCCAACTACTCGGCCGCGCTGTTCCGCGCGGGCGCGCTGGTGCCGCCCCTGGTGGCCGACGGCGAGTGGTGGCGCGTCGTGACGTCCGGGTTCCTGCACTTCGGGCCGTTGCACCTGCTGTTCAACGCGGTCGCGCTCTGGTTCATCGGGCGCGAGGTCGAGACGGTGCTCGGGCGCGGGCGTCTGCTCGCCGTCTACGCGGTCTCGCTGCTGGGCGGATCGGCCGCCGTGATGCTGTTCTCGCCCGACGTCGGCCAGGCCGCGGGTGCGTCCGGAGCGGTGTTCGGCCTGATGGGCGCCCTGGTGGTCCTTCTCCGCCGGCTGCGCCTGCCGATGACGCAGGCATTCCTGCTGATCGGCCTGAACATCGCGCTGAGCTTCGCGGTCGCCGGCATCTCGCTGGCGGCCCACGTCGGCGGTCTCGTCATCGGCGCCGCCACGACCGCGGCGCTGGTGTACCTCCCGGCCCGGAACGGTTCGTCCCGGCAGATCGTCGCGATCGCCGGGATCGTCGTGCTCGTGCTCGCCGGGCTGGCCGTCGGCGCGACGATTCAGTGAGCCTCCGGGTCCGCGTAGCCGGTCAGCTCGACGGCCGGTAGACCGCCAGCGCGTCGGCGACGTCCTCGGGGTCCTCGCCGAGCTCCAGGCGCCCGAGGACGACCAGACGCTCGTCCTCGCCGGTCGCCGAGCGCAGGTCGAGCTCCAGCAGCGACGTCTCGCGGCCCAGCCGCCGGGTGCGCAGCACCCGCACCTGATCGACCCGGGACCAGGGCACGTGCAGCGTCCAGGTGAGCCGCCGGACGGTCAGGCCGTCCGGTGCGGCGCTCAGGCGCGGCCTGGCGCGCGTCGCGGACGCCGCCGCGACCGTCAGCCCGACGGCCGCGACGCCGGCCAGCAGCTGCCCGGGAGCGTCCGAACCCGTGATACGCAGCAGCACGAACCACGCGGTCGCCGCGACGGCGAGTACCCACGCCATGACGACCAGCCCGGCCGGGGTGGACCAGTCCTGTTGATCACTCATCGTGACACCGAACCTTGTCCACAGCGTCCATCCACACTGGGGATGGACTTACGAGCGTGTATTTCCGCAGTTCAGCGCCACTTCATCGTCATCAGCAGGCCGATCACGATGAGTGAGAACCCGATGAGGAAGTTGTAGTTCCCGAGCGGGACCATGAACGGGACCTGGGCGCCGCTCGATCCCGGCCCGGCCAGGTAGCTGACGACCAGCCAGGCCAGACCGATCACCCACATCGCGATCATCACGCCGATGTAGACCGGGTGCGTCGGCCCGGCCACCTTCACCGGGGTCCGGCTCGGTGGCGGCGTGTAGTCGTTCTTCTTGCGGACCTTGGACTTCGGCATGAGACCCCATCGAACGAACGCTGCTGTGCCGTGCGGACCCCCGGATCGTTCCGCCGGGGAGCTCGGGTTCCACCGTAGCGTGGAACGCTCGCCGGCGGACCGGTCAGTCAGACCCCGGAGACCAGTTGCTCGACCTCGGCTCCGAGCGCGGCGACCGTGGCCTCCGGGACGTCGTGCCCGGCGCCGCGCAGCCAGTTCGCCAGCAACCGGTGACCGTGCTGGGTCAGCACCGACTCGGGGTGGAACTGCACACCCTCGATCGGCAGGTCACGGTGCCGGACGGCCATGATCAAGCCGGACTCGGTGCGGCCGGTGACCTGCAGCTCGGGTGGGAGCGACTCCGGCCGGATCGTCAGCGAGTGGTACCGGGTGGCCACGAACGGCGAGGGCAGGCCGCGCAGGACGCCCACGCCCTCGTGGTGGACCAGCGACGTCTTCCCGTGCAGCAGCTCGGGCGCCCGCTCGACGACCCCGCCCCACGCCGTCGCCAGCGCCTGGTGGCCGAGGCACACGCCGAGCAGCGGACGCCCGCTGCGTGCGGCGGCGTGCACCACGTCGATGCTGCGCCCGGCCCGCTCCGGCGTCCCCGGGCCAGGGCTGACCAGCACCGCGCCGAACTCGTCGACGTCGGCCGGGTCGACCTCGTCGTTGCGCAGGACCTCGGTCTCGACCCCGAGCTGGGCCAGGTACTGGACGAGGTTGTAGACGAAGCTGTCGTAGTTGTCGACGACCAGTACCCGCACGGTGATCTCCCGGCTAGTTGTCGAACGGGAACCCGGGCCCGAAGCTGCTCTGGCCGCCGCCGTTGCCGCTGTTCCCACCGTCGCCGTTGCCGTTGTTTCCGCCGCCGCCGTCCGCCGCCGCCCGCGCCGACGACGAGCACGACCTCGGTGTTGTCGTCGGCCTTGCTGCCGCCGGACGGCGTCTGCGAGATCACCTTGTTGACCTGCGACCCGTCGGAGACCTGCTGGGCCTGCAGCCGGTAGGACAGCCCGGCCGAGCTCAGCTGGCCGACCGCGCTGCGGTAGTCCTGCCCGACCACGTTCGGGACCGACTTCTGGTTCCCGCGGCTGACCTGCAGCGTGATCGAGGCCGTCTTGGCGACCCGCGAGCCGGCGGACGGGTCCGTACCGACGACCGATCCGGGCTGGCCCCCGCCGTCGACCGTGCTCGTGTTGATGTTCGTGAACCCGGCGCCGCGCAGCGTGGACTGCGCCTGGTCGGCGGACTGCCCGGACACGTCCGGAACGGCGACCGACGTCTGCTCCTTGCCGACGACGACGGCGACCTCGGTGTTGCCGCCGACGTTCACCCCCGGACCGGGATCGGAGGAGAGGATCTTCCCGACCTGACTGGCGTCGGTGGTCTCCCGCTCGGTCTGCGCGCCGAGCCGCAGCCCGGCACCTTGGAGCAGGCCCTGGGCCTCCGGCACGGTCTTGCCGGTCAGCGCGGGCACGGTGGCCTGAGCCGGACCGGTCCCGACGTACAGCGTGACCCGGCTGTTCTCCGCGACGGCGTTCCCGCCGCCCGGATCGGTGCGGGTCACCTTCCCGACCTGGCCGACGTCGGACGGCTCCTGGCGGAGGTCCACGAGCAGCTTCGCCCCGGTGATGGCGGCGCGCGCCTGGTCCGGGGTCTGGCCGAGCACGTCCGGCACGGTCACCGTCGAGGCGCCTGCGGTGCCGAACATCTGGTAGCCGACGAACCCGATCAGTCCGAGCAGGGCGAGTACCGCCACCCAGATACCGATCTTCTTGCCGCGCCCGCCGCGTGACTCGTCGCCGTAGTCCGGGTGGTCGGGCGGCATCATGTGCCGTCCGGTCTGCGGGCCGCTGCCCGGCGTAGACCCGCCGGGTCGGCACCGCGGCCGTCTCCTCGGCGGCCATCAGGCTGGTCCGCTCGTCCTCGCTCATCACCATCGGAGCCAGCACCGGCTCCCCGTTGCGCACCCGCACCAGGTCGGCACGCATCTCGCCGGAGGACTGGTAGCGGTTCGCCGGGTTCTTCGACAGCGCCTTGAGCACGATCGCGTCCAGCGCGGGCGGGACCGACGGGTTCAGCTCCGACGGGGCGCGCGGGTCCTCCCGGACGTGCTGGTAGGCGACCGCGACCGGGGTGTCCCCGGTGAACGGCGGGTCGCCGGTGAGCAGCTCGAACAGCACGCAGCCTGCGGCGTAGACGTCCGACCGGGCGTCCACCGCCTCGCCGCGTGCCTGCTCCGGGGAGAGGTACTGCGCGGTCCCGATGACGGCCGCGGTCTGGGTGACGTTCTGGCCCTCGCCCAGCGCGCGGGCGATGCCGAAGTCCATCACCTTGACCGCGCCGGCGGTGTTGATCATGACGTTGGCCGGCTTGACGTCGCGGTGGATGATGCCGTGCTTGTGCGAGAAGTCGAGCGCGGCGCAGACGTCGGCCATCACCTCGACGACGCGCTGCTGGGACAGCGGACCGGTCGTCTTGACGATCTCGCGGAGCGTCTGCCCGTCGACGAACTCCATGACGATGTACGGGAGCGGGCCGAACTCGCTCTCGATCTCGCCGGTGTCGTAGACCGCGACGATGGCCGGGTGGTTCAGCGACGCCGAGTTCTGCGCCTCGCGGCGGAACCGGAGCTGGAACTGCGGGTCACGTGCGAGGTCGGCGCGGAGGACCTTCACGGCCACGTCCCGGGAGAGCCGGGTGTCCATGCCGTAGTGCACCTCGGACATGCCGCCATAGCCGAGCGTGTCGCCCAGCTCGTACCGCTCGGACAGCAGTCGGGGTGTCGTCATCAGCTCAGGTTCCCGGGGTTGGAGGCGTACTCATCATGCCGGTCGAGGCGCGGACCATCAGGATGGGCGCGATCGTCTGCGCCGGAGGGGCCGCTGCGTGGGTTCATCGGACCAACTCCACTGGTGGTCCGGGGCCTGTCGCCACGAATGGCCGCCCGCCGTCCGCCTGACCCGCGAGGTCGCCCTCCCACCCGTACACGGTACCGGTCGTACCGGTCACCGAGATCGTCATCAGACCACTGAGCGAGACGCCCCGCAGGATGAGCACGGCGATCGCCACGGCCGCGAGGGTGAGCAGGACGAACAGCACCGCCAGGAACGCCCGGCTGCGCCCGGACCGGCGGGGTGTGATGTCCAACGGCCCGGACGGGTGCTCCGTCCGGTACTCCGACGGCGACCGGCCCACCGTGCCCTGCCGGCCGGTCGTGGGCTGGTCGACGGGACGCCGCGTCGGCGGGGCTCCGTCACGGTCGTCGCGCGCCGGCCACGGTGGGGCCGCGTCCGGCGGGGTCGACGTGCGCGCCGAGCCACGGTCGGGGTACGGCGGCGCGCCCGGGCGCGGGCTCGCCGGGACGTGCCGGGGGCCGGGAGAGCGGGCCGTCCCGTCCGGGCGGCGGTGTCGACGCGCGGCGGCGGCGCCGACCGGGCCGGGGCACCGGTCGTCCGGGGGCGCGACGTCGGACGGGCCGCGCTCCACGGTGGCGGGTGGCGGGGTCGAGGGCGGCGGTCCCGGGTGGTGCGGCCGGGACCGTCGCGGCGACCGGATGGCCGCTCCCGGCCCCGGCGCCCGCGGCCGGAGCCGGCCAGCCGCGGCGCACGGCAGCCACCGCATCGGCGAACTCGGCGCCGTCGGAGTAGCGCTGCTCGGGGTCCTTGACCAGTACCGAGTAGATCAGCCCCCGGACCCGCTCCGGGATGTCCGCCGGGAGCGGCGGCGGGTCGTCGCGGACCTGCATCATCGCGACCGCGACGGCGCTGTCCGCACGGAACGGGCGATGGCCGGCCAGGCACTCGTACCCGACGATGCCCAGCGAGTAGACGTCGCCCGCCGGCCCGGCCTCGTCGCCGCTGGCCTGCTCCGGGGCGATGTAGTGGGCGGTGCCCATGACCATCCCGGAACGGGTCACCGGCACGGCGTCCGCCGCCTTCGCGATGCCGAAGTCGGTCAGCTTCACGACGCCGTCGGTGCGCAGCAGGATGTTGCCGGGCTTGACGTCGCGGTGTACGAACCCGCACTCGTGCGCGGCGTGCAGCGCCCGGGCGGCCTGCTCGAGCACGTCCAGGGCCTCGTGCACCGGCATCGGCCCGCGCGCGATCCGGGTGGACAGCGGCTCCCCGCGCACGAGCTCCATGACCAGGTACGCGGTGCGCCCGCCGCCGGCCGGGCCGTCGTCCTCGCCGTAGTCGTACACGGAGGCGATGCCGGTGTGGTCGAGCGAGGCGACGGTCCGGGCCTCGATCCGGAACCGGTGCAGGAACTCCGGGTCGTCGGACAGGTCGGCCTTGAGGACCTTGACGGCGACGCTGCGTCCGAGCCGCGTGTCCTGGGCCTCCCAGACCTCGCCCATCCCGCCGACCGCGATCCGCCGGTCCAGCCGGTACCGGTCGGAGATCAGCTGGCCGGTGCCGAGCGCGCTCATCCGCCACCACCCGCCGGGAGCAGGACGGCGACGGATGGTCGGGAGGGCTCGCCGGGGCGTCACCGGCCGCCTCGCAGCGCCTCGGCGATGACCGCCCGGCCGACCGGCGCCGCGACCGAGCCGCCGGTCGCCTCCAGCGCGCGGTTGCCGCCGTTCTCCACGAGCACGCAGACGGCGACCTTCGGGTCCTCGGCCGGCGCGAACGCGACGTACCAGGCGTGCGGCGGGGTGTTCTTCGGGTCCGTGCCGTGCTCGGCGGTACCGGTCTTGGACGCGATCTGGACCCCGGTGATCTTCCCGCCGCCCTGGGTGCGGTTCTCCGAGCCGATCATCAGGTCGGTCACCGTGGACGCGACGTTCGCCGGCATGGACCGGGCTCATCCGGTCCGGCTCGGTGGTGTCCACGACGTCGAGCTGCGGGCTCTGGATCTCGCGCACGAGGTGCGGCGCAATCGTCTGGCCGCCGTTCGCGATCGACGCGACGATCATCGCGTTCTGGAGCGGGGTCAGCCGGACGTCGCGCTGGCCGATCGCGGACTGCTGGGTGGACGGGACGTCGGACATCGGGCCGAGCGACGACGCCTGGACGCCCATCGGGATCTGCAGGTCCGAGCGCCCGATGCCGAACGACTCGGCCTGGGCGCGGATCTTGTCCGCGCCGAGCTGCTGGCCGAGCTGGGCGAACGCGGTGTTGCAGGAGCGGGCCAGCGCATCGCGCAGGGACGCGGTCGCGCCGGTCCCGCACGGCGTGCCGTCGTAGTTCTCGAGCGTGGTCGTGGAGTCGGCCAGCGTGAGGTTCGGCGCGGCGGTGAGCTGGCTGTCCGGGGTGAAACCGTTCTGCAGCGCGGCCGCCGTGTCGACCAGCTTGAACGTCGAACCCGGGGGGTAGATCTGCGAGATCGCCCGGTTGGTCAGGACCTCGGGGTCGGCGTTGTTGAAGCCCTTCCACGCCTTCTGCTGCGCCGCGGCGTCGTGGCTGGCCAGCGGGTTCGGGTCGTACGACGGCGTGGACGCCATGGCCAGGATGTCCCCGGTCTGCGGCTCCAGCGCGACGACGGCGCCCTCGAAGTTCTTCGACGACATCTCGTCGAACGCCTTCTGCTGGACGGCCGGGTTGATCGTCGTCGTGACGTTGCCGCCTGCCGGGTCCCGCCCGGTGATCAGGTCGGACACGCGCCGCACGAACAGCCGGTCGTCGGTGCCGTTGAGGACGCCGTCGGTGGCCTTCTCGAGCCCGCTCGACCCGTACACCGTCGAGAAGAAGCCGGTGATCGGGGAGAACGCCGGGCCGCTCGGGTACTGGCGGAGGTACTTGAGCCGGTCGTTCGTCGAGACGCTCTGCGCGAGCACCTGCCCGCCTGCGGTGATCTGGCCGCGCTGGCGGGAGTACTCGTCGATCTGGACGCGCTGGTTGCGCGGGTCGTCGCGGTAGTCGCCGGCCTTGACGACCTGGATGTAGGTGGAGTTCGCGAGCAGCACGACCACCATCACCATGACGGCGAGGGCGACGCGGCGGACCGGACGGTTCACTGGTCACCTCCACGCGGGCGCTGGACGAGCTCGGTACCGGCGTCGGCGATCGAGGGCCGGGGCTGGGCCGGGCGGCGGGGGAGCGGGGCGCGCGCGACGTGCGAGATCCGCAGCAGGATCCCGACCAGGATGTAGTTCGCGATCAGCGACGAGCCTCCGGCGGACAGGAACGGAAGGGTCAGGCCGGTCAGCGGGATCAGCTTCGTGACGCCGCCGACCACGACGAAGATCTGCAGCGCGACCGAGAACGCCAGCCCGGTGGCGAGCAGCTTGCCGAACGTGTCCCGGACGGCCAGCGCGCTGCGCAGGCCACGGGTGATCAGCACCAGGTAGACGACCAGGATCGCGGCCAGGCCGATCAGGCCGAGCTCCTCGCCGAGCGAGGACCAGATGAAGTCCGACGACGAGAACGGGACGAGGTCCGGCCGCCCGGCGCCCAGACCGCTGCCGCCGACCCCGCCGGTGCCCATCCCGAACAGGGCCTGGCCCAGCTGGAAGCCCGCCGAGTCGAAGTCGGCGAACGGGTCCAGCCAGACCTGCACGCGCACACGGACGTGGCTGAACAGCTGGTAGGCGATGAACGCGCCGGCGACGAAGATCGACAGGCCGATGACCATCCAGGACACGCGTTCGGTGGCCGTGTAGAGCAGCACCAGCACCAGGCCGAAGATCAGCAGCGAGCTGCCCAGGTCGCTTCTCGGCGACGAGCACCCCGATGGCCAGTACCCAGGCCGCGATGAGCGGGGCCAGGTCACGGGCGCGCGGCAGCTCCATGCCCAGGAACCGGCGGCCTGCGGTGGAGAGCAGGTTGCGCTTCTGCACGAGGTAGGCCGCGAAGAAGACGATGAGCAGGATCTTCGCGATCTCGCCGGGCTGGAAGCTGAGCCCGCCGATCCGGATCCACAGCTTGGCCCCGTTGACCTCCGAGATCGAGCTCGGGAGCACGGCCGGGATGGCGAGGAGCACGAAGCCCGACGAACCCGGCCGTATAGCCGTAGCGCGCGAGCAGGCGGTGGTCGCGCATCAGCGCCAGGGTCGCGGCGAACAGCAGGATCCCGCCGATGGTCCAGATGACCTGCGAGGTGACCTGGGCGGTCGGGATCTCCCGTCCGAGCAGCTGCGCCCGGTCGGCCTTGGCCAGGTCGATCCGGTGGATCATCACCAGGCCCAGGCCGTTGAGCAGGGCGACCGCGGGCAGGATCAGCGGGTCGGCGTACGGCGCCCAGCGGCGGACCGCCATGTGCGCCCCGGCGAAGAGCACCAGGTAGGCCAGCCCGAGGTAGAGCAACGTCGTGGTGAGCGTCTGCTCCTGGTTCGCCTCGACCAGGACGAGCGCGCCGGTGGTCAGCACGGCGGCGAGTGCGAGCAACAGCAGCTCGACTCCCCGCCCGGTGGGCAGCGGGGCCGCCTGGTCGGACGACGGCGCCATCGCGGGGGGCGCGGCCATCAGCTCGTATTCCGGCAGTTCGTGCCCGGTTCCGGCCGCACGCGTGGGCAGTGGCGTGGTCGTCACCGGCGGCGCACCCGGCGCGGGCGGCGGGAGCACGACCGGCGGCGGCGGGCGGCGCCAGCGACGAGCACGGCGGCAGCATGCGGTCGCGCAGGCGCAGCACCGTGCCGTGTGCGCCGTCGAGCCCGTCGTTGGAGACGATCCCGTCGGTGACCTGGCTGCGGACGCGTCTGCGGCAGGTCGAGCAGCTCGATGTCGGAGCGCTCCGCGACCCGCTGCAGCGGGATGCCCAGCGCCGTGCCGCGCACACCCTGGTAGATCGCGATCTGGTTGTCCGCGCACGGAACGTAGTACTGCTGCATGACCAGCGTGCGGGCCAGCCACGTCCCGAGGCCGAGCACGATCAGCACGCCGAGCACGATCGCCATCGGACGCAGGAGCCGGCGACGTCGCGGCGCGGGTGCGGCCTCCGGCTCGATCCGGACCGGCTCGGTCCGCGGGAGCGTCGTGGCCGCCGCGCGGAACGCCGACGTCGTACCGGAGCCGGAGTCGTCGTGGCGGTAGTCGCCGTCGTCGCTGCGGTGGTTGCGCCCGGCGGAGCCGCCGATGATCGGCGCGTCCTCGCCGTAGTCGACGTCGACGACGTCGGCCACGATGCAGGTGATGTTGTCCGGGCCGCCGCCGCGCAGGGCGAGCTCGATCAGCCGGTCCGCGCACTCGCGGGGGTCCGAGTAGTCGACCAGCGTGTCCTGCAGCGTCTCGTCGCTGACCGGGCCGGACAGGCCGTCCGAGCAGAGCAGGTAGCGGTCGCCGGCGCGGGACTCGCGGATGGTCAGCGACGGGTCGACGTCCTGGCCGGTGATCGCGCGCAGCAGCAGCGAGCGCTGCGGGTGGTTCTCCCGCTCGTCCTCGGTGATCCGGCCCTCGTCGATCAGCGACTGGACGAACGTGTCGTCCTTGGTGATCTGGCTGAACTCGCCGCCACGCAGCTGGTAGCAGCGGGAGTCACCGACGTGGACCATCCCGAGCCGGGAACCGGCGAACAGGATCGCGGTCAGCGTCGTGCCCATGCCCTCCAGGTCGGGGGCGTCGGCGACGTGCCGGCTGATCGCGTCGTTGCCCTCGTAGGTGGCGTCGCGCAGCTCGGCGAGCAGGTCGTCGCCGGGGACGTCGTCGTCGAGGGGAGCGAGCGCGGAGATCACGAGCGAGGAGGCGACCTCACCCGCGGCGTGTCCGCCCATGCCGTCGGCGAGGGCGAGCAGACGCGGTCCCGCGTAGACCGCGTCCTGGTTGTTCTGCCGGACCAGCCCACGGTCACTGCGGGCCGAGTAACGCAGCACCAGTGTCACGGGGCGGCTCCGGCTTCGGTCGGGGCTCGTCGCGGTGAGCGGATCTCCGGTCGGCGACCGTCGGGCCGCGCGGCTGTCGCGGAGGGCGATCGTGGCGACGTCATCGTGAGGTCGTCACGATCGCAGCTCGATCACCGTCTTGCCGATACGGACCGGGCACCCCCAGGGGGACCCGGGTGGGCCCGGTGACCTTAGCCCTCTCCAGGTAGGTCCCGTTCGTCGACCCGAGGTCCTCGACGTACCACTCCTCGCCCTGCTGGGAGATGCGTGCGTGGCGGGTCGAGGCGTAGTCGTCGTCGAGCTTCAGGGTGGAGTCGTCGGCCCGGCCGATCAGGATCGGCCGGGAGTCCAGCGTGATCCGGCTACCCGCGAGCGGTCCCTGGGTGACCAGCAGTTGGCGCGGTGTCCGGTTGCGTCCGGCCGACTTCGTCCGGCCGCCGCGAGAACCGCGCCCCGGCAGGACCGAGCGCAACCCCGAGGCCGCGTACAGATCGGACCGCACCACCTGAAGCGCGAGCAGTACGAACAGCCAGAGGAGGGCGAGGAAGCCCCCTCTGGTCAGTTGCAGCACCAGCTCCGGCACCCACTGCTCGCTTTCGTGTCAACATGTCGGCCATGTCCGAGACCTGCACCGTGTTCACGGCACAGGTGTGCCGACGCGGGCCCGACCGGTCTTCTCCGATCGGGTCCACCGCATCCTTCCGTACGGCCCGGTCAGGACTCAGCCCTGGGTCCGGAAGACCAGGCTCGAGTGGCCGACCCGGATGACGTCGCCGTCGGTGAGCTGGCAGCTCTGGACCGGGCTGTTGTTCACCGTGGTGCCGTTCGTGGAGCCCAGGTCGTTCAGCGTCGCGACCTGGCCGTCCCAGGTGACCTCGAGGTGCCGGCGGGAGACGCCGGTGTCCGGCAGCCGGAAGTTCGAGTCCTGCCCGCGACCGATGACGTGGGTGCCCTCGGAGAGCTGGTAGTTGCGGTTCGACCCGTCGTCCAGGATCAGCATCGCGGCGAGCGCCTGCTGCTGCCCCCAGCCGCCCTGCTGGTAACCGCCGTCGTAGCCCTGGTCGTAGCCGCCGGGCTGGCCGTAACCCTGCGGGGCGCCGTAGCCCGGCTGCTGCTGGCCGTAGCCGTCGTAGCCCTGCTCGTAGCCGGGCTGGCCGTAGCCCTGCGGGGCGCCGTAGCCGGGCTGCTGCTGGCCGTAGCCGTCGTAGCCCTGGTCGTAGCCGGGCTGGCCGTAGCCGGGCTGCGCGTAGCCCTGGGGAGCGCCGCCGTAGCCCTGCTGGCCGTAACCCTGCTGGTCGTAGCCGGGGGGCGGCGGCTGCTGGCCGTAGCCGGGCTGCTGCTGGCCGTACCCGCCGTAGCCCTGGTCGTAGCCGGGCTGCTGCTGGCCGCCGTAGGCCGGGTCGCCGTAGCCGGGCTGCTGCTGGCCGTAGCCGCCGTAGCCGGGCTGCTGGCCGTAGCCCTGGCCCTGGTCGTACCCGGGCTGCTGCTGGCCGTAGCCGCCGTAGCCGGGCTGCTGCTGGCCGCGCTCCTGCTCGTATCCCGGGGGCGCGTAGGTCTGCTGGCCGTAACCGCCGGGGGCGCCACGGTCGTATCCGTACTGCCCGTTCTCTTCGGGGTGGCCCGGTTGCTGGCTCATGGGTGCTTCTCCTGCGGTGCGAGCTCTGTTGGCGGCCCGACGGGAAGCGTCGGGGTCGACAGCCGAGCGGGTGCGGAACTGTCCCGTGTGCAGCGCCTCGGAGCGCTCCAGAAAGACTACGACCTCACCGTAGGTGTCCCATCCCTGGTCGGTGAGTTCTCTGGCCACGTGCTCGGACAGGGACGCGACGACCCCGTCCTCGTCACCGGCCATACGGTCGAGATCAGAGGGGCTGAGCAGCACGGTGTACCGGTTCGGCGCCAGTAGGCGGCCCCCGGCGAGATGCTCGATGTTGTCTTCGGCTTCCCTCAGCAGTGCCTGTGCGACTTCCTGTGGGACGACACTGCCCCCGAAGACCCGCGCGAAGGCGTCGCCCACCATCCCCTGGAGACGGCGCTCGAAGCGGTCCACGCGGCCCAAATGATCTCCTCCACTCGTATCGGCGTGTCGGTGACAGGCACGATCGTATCTGTGCTAACCGACACCCCTTCGACCCCGGGTCACAGCGGGCTCCGGACCCCCCGCTGATCGCCCCCCGGAGCGGGTGCTAACTTTCTTCTGCCAGGGCGAGTGGCGGAATGGCAGACGCGCACGGTTCAGGTCCGTGTGTCCGTAAGGACGTGAGGGTTCAACTCCCTCCTCGCCCACAGTCTCACCTCCCACCGACGATCGTTCTCGCTTTCCGTCGTCGGCGCCATCGCTCGTTCGCTGTCACCGCCCCGTTCGGGTGTCACCCGTCCCGGTCACGCAGTGCGGGCCGCTCCGGATGGTCCGCCATCACCACGACGTCCGCGAGTTCCTCCGGCGTCCGTTCCCGTTCGTAGCGGTCGTACGCGTCGACGGTCCACTGCTCGTCGTCGGGCAGCAGGCGGTCCAGCGCCCGCGACGACATGCGCAGGTGCACGGCGAGCTCGGCCGGGAACCCGCGGCCCAGCAGCCTCGAGCCGGCCAGCAGCAGGACACCGTCCGGGCCGAGGTCGTGCGGCTCGTCGCGGTGCGAGCGGTCGCGCACCGGATCACGGAGCCGGGGCAGCACCCGCCCGGATCCGTCCGGGCCCGCGGGGTCGAGCACCTCGCGCCGCAGCGCCGCCTCGTCCAGCCAACCGTCGAGGAACATGTCGATCGTCGGTGTGCCCGAGCTCGAGGCGCACCGACGCCGGGCGCAGGAAGTCCCCGGCGTGCACGACGGCCGCCGGTCGCCCGCAGCAGCCGCACCCGCTCGGCGACGGCCGCGGCGAGAGCCTCCGGCCCGGCCGGCGGCGCGCCGTCGACCAGCATCCGCACCCGGCCCGGGGTGCCGAACACCCGCGTCCGCGACGTGCTCGGCCAGCGCGTCCGGGGTGACCGGCCGGTAGGCCCCGCTCGGGTCGCCACGATCGTCCTCCGGTACCGCGTCGGATCAGATGCTTGTCCCGGCCTGCCGGGTGCCCAACACTAGGCGGGTGACCCCGGACGAGTCCGGTCCCGGTGGTGCGCTTCGGCGGGCCCTGCGGATCGTCGAGGCCGTCGCCGACGCCGGTGACGGAATCACGGCGAAGGCACTGGCGCGACGGCTTTCGATGTCCCTGCCGACCGTCTACCGGCTGCTCGGCGCGCTCGTCGAGGAGGGCTACCTCGTCCGGCTGCACTCCGTGCGCGGCTACGGCCTGGGCTACCGGCTGGTCGAGCTGGCCCGCGGGCTCACCGACAACCTGACCCCGTCGCCCGCCGTGCGCGAGATGCTCGCCGAGCTGCACACCGGGCGTCGGCGCCGCGACCTACCTCGTGGTGCTCCGGGACACCGACGTGGTCGTCGCGCACGCGGACTCCTGCACGGCCCACCCCGGCGTCGCCGGGCTGCGGGCAGGCGAGCCGGTGCCGGCGCACGCCACCGCGCTCGGCAAGGCCGTGCTGTCCCGGCTCGATCCGGGCCTGCTCGGCGACGTCCTCGCCCGGTCCGGCGTCCCGGCGCTGACCCCGCAGCACGCTGACCGACCGGCGGCTGCTGGACCGCGAGCTGCTGCGGGTCCGGTCCGCGGGCGTCGCCGTGGACGTCGAGGAGTACACCCGGGGCACGGCCGGGATCGCGCTGGCGCTGACCGCCGGGCCGCGGGTGAGCGCCGTCGGGGTGTCGGTGAGCCGGGCCGAGTTCGGCACCCGGCGCTGGGAGCTCGAACGCGCGGTCCGCGACGTCGCGGTGCCGCTGTCCCGGCTGCTCGCGCCGGCGGGGGCCGCGTCCGGCTGAGTGACCTGGGTCGCGGCCGTGCTCCGTAACGGTCCCCGTCCGGAGATCGACTCGACGGAGAGACGACGTCGGCGTGGAGGCACCTCATGAGCACTGGGCGACCCGCCCCTGCGGGCGGGCCCGGTCTGCGGTCCGTGAGCTACGTGGCGCGGAACCTGGCCAAGAACGCGTTGAGCCCGCTCGCCGCCTCCGTTCTCGGTGACCGGGCCGTCTACGGCATCGACGGCGACCTCGACCTCGTCATGGCCGCCCTCGACCGGATGGCGGAGCCGCTGGCCGCGGCCGGCGTGCGGGTGGCCGGCGCGGACGTGCTGGAACTGGGGCCGGGACGCACCAGCGAGGTGTCGGCGGCGTTCGCTCTGGCCGGGGCCCGCCGCGCGACCGGGCTGGACGTCGCGGTCCGGGTGCAGGGAGCGGTCGACGCGCCGGACCGCTACACCGGGCTGACCGAGCGGCTGGCCGTCGACGGCGGGCGGTTCCTCGCCGCCGTGGGCGCCGACGCCGGCACCGTCCGGGACCGTGCGGCCGAGCTGGCCGGCACCGGGTACCCGGTCACGATCGGGGCGTTCGACGGGAGCCGCCTGCCGCTGCCGGACGGGTCCGTCGACGTCGTGGTGTCGAAGTCCGTGCTGGAGCACGTCCGGGTCCCCGACGTGCCGGTGCTGCTCGGCGAGCTGTCCCGGGTGCTGCGCCCCGGCGGGGTGATGGTGCACATGATCGACCTGCGGGACCACCTGCACATCGTCGACGACGACCACGAGGACGGGGACTGGCTGGAGGCGCTGCGGTACCCGGAGCCGCTGTTCCGCGCGATGTTCGACCGGCGCAGCACCCGGATCAACCGGCTGCGGGCCCGGCAGTGGCGCGAGCACATCGCCGGGGCCGGCTTCGAGACCGTCCACTGGGCCGAGCGGCGCTGCCCGCTCGACCCGTCGTTCCGCGCCGACGGGTTGCGCCCGCCGTGGCGCGGCTACGGCGAGGACGAGCTGTCCGTCGGCTGGGTGGACGTGGCGGCGCGGCGCCCCGGTCCCTGACCGGCGTACGCCGGATCTCCGCCGTGTCTACTGTCGGCCCATGGCCGACGACGTCCCCCTGGTCCGGTACGAGCTCGACGAGCACGTCGCGACGATCACCTACGACCGCCCGGCGAAGCTGAACGCGATCGACGGTGCGATGCGCCGCTCGATCAACGCCGCGTTCGACCGCTTCCGCACCGACGACGACGCGTGGGTCGCGATCGTCACCGGCGCCGGGCGCGGGTTCTGCGCCGGCGCGGACATGCGGTCGGAGACCGGCAACCCGGCGGGCGACTTCCCCGGGAGCTTCTGGGAGCGGCCGACGGTGAACTCCCTGGAGAGCGGCTGGGAGATCTTCAAGCCGATCGTCGCCGCGGTGAACGGGCCGGCCGTCGGCTACGGCGTCACGCTGCTCACCTGGTGCGACTTCGTGATCGCCTCGGACCGGGCGACGTTCTCGTTCCCGGAGGCGCGGCTCGGGGTGCCGACCATCGTCGGTGCGTTGCGGCTGCCCCGGATGATCAACCGGCAGTACGCGATGGAGCTGCTGCTCACCGGCGAGACGATCGACGCCGCCCGGGCGCACGAGATCGGGCTGGCCGGGTGGGTGGTGGAGCACGACCGTCTGCTCGACGAGGCGCGGTCTCTGGCCCGGCGCCTGACCCGGGCCGCCCCGCTGGCCCAGCGCGCGATCAAGGAGATGTCCGTGCGCGGGCCCGAGATGGGTACGACCGAGGCGATCCGCTTCGGCGAGACGCTGCGCCGTGTCGCGGCGGCCACCGAGGACGCCACCGAAGGTGCCACCGCCGCCCGCGAACGCCGGGACCCGGTCTGGCACGCCCGCTGACGCGGCGACTGTCAGCCCGCGGTGCGGGCGAGCTCGGCGAGGGTGTCCAGCTCGGCCAGGGCGGCGGCGGTGTCCGTGCCGTGGTCGGCGAGCTCGACCAGCACCCGGTCCACCCCGGCGTCGACGTAGGACTGCATCGCATCGGCCCGCTTCGCCGCGCCGTAGACCGTCACCGGGATCCGGTCGCGGCCGGCCTCGTCGGTGCGGCGTCGCAGCTCCGCCACGCGCCCGGCGAACTCCTCGAGCCCGGACAGCGGGACCCGCAGCGGGATCCAGCCGTCCGCGTGCGCGAGCACCCGGTCCAGCACGGTCGGCCCGCCGCCGCCGATCAGGATCGGCGGTACCCGTGTCGGCTTCGGGTAGGACCACAGCGGGTCGAACGACACGAAGTCCCCGTGGAACTCCGGCTCGTCGGCGGTCCACAGCTCGCGCAGGGCGGCGATCCGCTCCAGCATCTCGGCCGTGCGGCGCCGGGACCGCACGCCGTGGTTCTCCATCTCCTCGACGTTCCAGCCCGGCCCGACACCGAACTCGAACCGTCCGCCCGCGATCCGGTCCAGCGAGGCGATCTCCTTGGCCAGGTTCAGCGGGTGGTGCTGGTTGACCAGGCAGACCGCGGTGCCGAGCGTGATCCGCTCGGTCACCGCCGCCATCGCGGCCAGCGCGACGAACGGGTCGTAGGTGTGCGAGTACCGCAGCGGCAGGTCGCCCCCGCCCGGCCACGGCGAGATGCGGCTCGCCGGGATGTGCGTGTGCTCGGTGAGGAACAGCGACTCGAACCCCCGCTCCTCGACCGCACGGGCCAGGTCCAGCGGTGCGATGCCGTAGTCGGTCAGGAACGCCGCGACTCCGAAGTCCACGCCCGCGATCCTTTCATCTGACGGAAGAGCGCGGGCGGATCCGCGCGGGGGATGACTACGGTTCTCGCCCATGTCGATCCGCACCGCACCGCCGTTCCGCGCCGACCACGTCGGCAGCCTGCTCCGCCCCCCGGAGCTGCTGGACGCGCGCGCCCGGCACGCCTCGGGTGCGCTGGACGACGACGGCCTGCGCGCGGCCGAGGACGCGGCGATCGCCGCCGTCGTCGCGCTGCAGGAGTCGACCGGCCTGCAGTCGGCCACCGACGGCGAGTTCCGCCGCACGTCGTGGCACATGGACTTCATCTACCAGCTCGGCGGCATCTCGAAGACCGACGCCCGGCTGGAGGTGAAGATGCGCAACGCCGGTGGCGGGCACTCGCTTCACCTCGGCCGGGATGGCGATCGACGGGAAGGTCCGGCTGGAGCACACGATCTTCGCCGACGCGTTCCGCTACCTCGCCGGGCTGACCGGTTCGGCCGTCCCGAAGCTGACGATCCCCTCGCCGAGCATGGTCCACTACCGGGCCGGCACGGCCGCCGTCGACCGCACGGTCTACCCGGACCTCGAGGAGTTCTGGCACGACCTGTCCGCCGCCTACGCCGACGAGGTCCGCGCGCTCGGCGAGATCGGCTGCCGCTACCTGCAGCTCGACGACACGTCGCTGGCCTACCTCAACGACCCGGAGCAGCGTGCCGAGCTCGCCGCCCGCGGCGAGGACGCGGACGCGCTGCACCTGCGCTACCTGCGCCAGATCAACGAGGCGATCGCGGCGCGGCCGGAGGGCATGCGGATCACCACGCACATGTGCCGGGGGAACTACCGCTCCAGCTGGGCCGCCGAGGGCGGCTACGAGTTCGTGGCCGAGGCCCTGTTCGGCGAGCTCGACGTGGACGGCTTCTTCTGCGAGTTCGACGACGAGCGCTCCGGCGGCTTCGAGCCGCTGCGGTTCGTGCCGGAGGGCAAGCAGGTGGTGCTCGGGCTGGTCACGACGAAGCGCGGCGAGCTGGAGGACCCGGACGTGCTCAAGCGCCGGATCGACGAGGCGGCGAAGTTCGTGCCGCTGGAGCAGCTGTGCCTGTCCCCGCAGTGCGGGTTCTCCTCCACGGTGGAGGGCAACGACCTGTCGATCGACCAGGAGAAGGCGAAGCTCGAGTTGATCGTGCGCGTCGCCGACGACGTGTGGGGTTAGCCTCGCGCCCGTGACCGACTCCCCACTGTTCGACCGCGTCCTGGCCGGTGTGGCGCCCGGCGCCCGGCTCCTCGACGTCGGCTGCGGCGACGGCCGGCTGCTCGCCGCCGCCGCCGAGGCGGGCCTGACCGTCTCCGGGCTCGAGGTGACGCGCCAGCCGCTGGCCCTGGCCGAGCGTGCGGTGCCCGAGGCCGACCTGCGGATCGGCGACGCGCACGAGCTCCCCTTCGACGACGGCGCGTTCGACCTGGTCACGTTCGTGCAGGTGCTGGAGCACCTGACCAACCCGGTCGTCGCGCTGCGCGAGGCGGCCCGGGTGGCGGCCCCCGGCGGCGCGGTGCGGGCCAGCGTCTGGGGCGCTCCGGACGAGTGCGACGCGTCGGTGATCGGGGCGTCGCTGGCCCCGCTGACCGACGCCGCCCCCGTGCCCGCACGCGGCCCGGGAGCGGGACCGGACGGGCCGGGCGCTCCCCCGCTCACCGACCCCGATCGCCTGGCGAAGATCGCCGGCCTGGCCGGCCTGACCGTCCGCGAGATCGCCGTGGTCCGGGTGCCGGTCGACCACCCCGACGAGGACGATCTCGTGGCCGGCGTGCTCGCGTCCGCGCCCGGGAGGCACGCGGCGCGCGCGGCCGGTCCGGGCGCCGTCCGGGAGGCCGTCCTGAAGGGACTGGAGCCGTTCCGGCACGGCGTCGGCTTCCGGCTCGTCGACACCGTGCGCGTCCTGGACGCGACCCCTGCCTGACGCGCGAGAGCCCCGGCCGGAACATCCCGGCCGGGGCTCTCGTCGTGATGGTGCGGGTGCCGCTCTAGTGGTTCGCCGCCTCGGCGGAGTACCGGATCTGGAGCAGCGACTTGCAGTACTCGCCGTTCGTCTCGATCCCGACCCGCTGCAGCCGGGCCCGGCGCAGGTGCAGCGGCACCTGCTCCGTGGTGACCCGACTGCCGTCCGCGTGCAGGAGCAGCGGCGCGTCGTCGCCGGCCGGCAGGCCGATCGTCGCCCGCCGCTTCCGCATCCGGACCAGCTCCTCGGTGTCGGCCACCGTGCCGGCCAGCTGCCCGAGCGTCATCTCGGCCAGCTCGTCCGGACCGGCCCCGGCGTCCACCAGGGGACGGGCCACGCGGTCCTGCCCGGCCATCGCGGACTTGGACAGGAACGTGCGCCGGAGCTCGTCCAGCTCGGCCGCGGCCTCGCCGTTGATCGAGCCCTCGAACGACTTGACGAACCCGGCGTGTGCCGCGACGCCCCCGTTGATCTCGTCGGAGGCGTGGTGGTCGGCCAGCGTCACCTTCGCGCTGTTCACTCCCGGGATCGCCGACACCGCGTCGTAGGCGTCGGCGACCATCAGGAACGAGAAGTTCGGCGCGCAGAAGAACGTCGGCAGCCGGAGCCCGACGACGACGGCGACGCCGCCGTCGTCATCGGGCGTGACGGTGCACGTCTCGACGAAGTCGAGGTCCGTGATCGGCTCGTCCAGCTCGGGATCGAGCACCGTCCCCAGTGCGGACCACACGGCCTGCCGGTCGACTCGGACGTCGAAAGCAGGCCCGGCCGTCATGCCTGCGCCACCGCCTCGTCGGAGAGCTGCAGCTCGGCCGGGACCGGGATGTCGTACAGGCGGGCGGCGTTCAGGCCGAGGATCTTCTTCTTCGACGCCGTGGTCAGACGCGGGTAGTCGGAGAACTGGTCCTCGTCCGGCATCTGCCAGTCGACCAGGCCCTCGACCTGCCACTTCGGCGTCCAGATGTTGTAGTCACCGCCGAAGAGCATCTTGTCCTCGCCGACCCAGAACAGCAGCTCGCCCATGACCTTGGCGAAGAACTTCGGGCGGGCGTGCATCAGGCCACCGACGACGACGGACAGGCCGGCGTAGACGTTGGGCTCCTGCACCGCCATGAAGCAGAAGTCCTCGATGCGCGGCAGGCCGACGTGCTCGACGATGAAGTTCAGGCCCTGGAAGTCGGTGGCCGCGTGGTCGACGTCGGCGACGTCGAACGCGTCCTTGTCCAGCGGCCAGATCGTCGGGCCCTTGTGGACGTGGACGTTCTTGATGCCCAGGTCCTGCGCCGCCTGCAGGAAGCGGTAGGCCTCCGGGTCGGTCAGCTTGTAGCCGCGGGAGTCGCCGTTCCACTCCGCGGTGTAGAGCTTCACGCCCTTGTGCTTGTACTTCGCTACGTCGGCCTCGAGCTGCTTGAGGCCGGCGTCGCCCTCACGCGGGTCGAAGCGACCGTTGACGATCAGCCGGTCGCCGAACTTCTCCAGCAGCGCCGCGTTCTGGTCGGCGGTGTTGAAGCCGTTCTTGTACCACTCCTTGAGGTACGTCGACTGGAAGATCGCGTAGTCGACGTGGCCCTCGATGAACATGTCGCGCTCGAAGTCCTCGGGCGAGACCTTGAGGTAGTGCTCCCAGTCCCAGTGGGTCTCGGGCGGGCCCAGCTGGTGGTAGCCGTAGAAGCAGTCGATCCAGCCCTTGGCGTACTGCTCGCGGCCCTCGACCCAGTTCTCCCGGGACGCGTCCCAGAAGTGGGAGTGGGAGTCGACGACGAAGTACTTCTCGCCATCCTTCTCGTACATGAGATTCCTCCTGCTGCAGCAGCGATGCCGCGTGGTGGTGGGGTAGGAGACGTCCGAACCTGAGGTGGTGCGTTACGGGACGAGGATCGCCCGGCCGCGGACCTTGCCCGCGTCCAAGTCGTGCAGGGCGTCCAGTGCCGAGTCGAGCGGGTACTGCTTGGTGTGCAGAGTGACCTTCCCGGCCTGGGCCAGGACCATCAGCTCGGCGAGGTCGTTGTACGTGCCGACGATGTTGCCGATCACGTTCTTCTCGCCCGCGACGAAGTCCAGCGTCGGTGCCCTGAACTCGCCGCCGTAGCCGAGGTTGAACTGGTAGCCGGCCGGGCCGGTCATCTGCCAGGCCTCGAGCTCGACGCCCTGCTCGGCGACGTAGTCGAAGACGACCGTGCCCCCGCCGCCGGTCAGGTCCTGCACGGCGGCGACGTGGTTGCCGTCGGCGACGACGGTCTCGTCCGCGCCGATCTGCTTCGCGAGCTCCAGCGCGTCCGGGTTCTTGTCCACCACGATGATCTTGGTGGCGGTCAGCGCCTTGAGGACCTGGATGCCGATGTGGCCGAGCCCGCCGGCGCCGATCACGACCGCGGTGGTGCCGGGGTAGAGGTAGGGGACCGCCTTGCGCACCGCGTGGTACGAGGTGATGCCGGCGTCGGCGAGCGCGGCGACGTCGGCCGGCTTGGTGTCCGGGTTCAGCTTCACGCAGGACCGCGCCGTCGTGCGCATGAACTCGGCCATGCCGCCGTCGTTGTTCGACAGCCCGGGGAAGAACGCGTCGCCGGTGCACTGCATGTCCCGGCCCGCGCGGCAGGACAGGCACAGCCCGCAGGACGGCTGCGGGTGCAGGATCACCGTGTCGCCGACGGCCACGTTCGTGACGGCCTCACCGACCTCGTGCACCCACCCGGCGTTCTCGTGGCCGATGACGTACGGCAGGTCCGGGTTCTGGATGTCGGCCCAGTCGCCGTTGACGATGTGCAGGTCGGTGCGGCAGACACCGGCGCCGCCGATTTTGACGATGACATCGAGCGGACCCTGGAGTTTCGGCTCGGGGATGTCGTCGATCTTGGGGTCTTCCTGGTACGCGTGCACCCGCACGGCCTTCACGGGGGACCTCCTGCTGTCGTATGCGCGGCGATGCGCATGTGGTGGGTGCGTCGTTGGGCAGTGGATGCGGTGCGGCAGTAGGAGACACCGCCGGTGTCCGCGGTCACACCGATCTCAATGCCACCGGAGTACGGCTACAAGGGGGTCGATTATCGCGATCCAATAAAGCAGACAAATAGGGCGCGATCTGGTGAGGGCTTCCGTGGCTACCGGGCGGTAACATCCGGCGCATGGCCGAGGACGCGAACTGGGTGGCGGACGCGATGCGCACCGCCGTCCCCTGGGTCTCCACCGCGGGGATCGAGTTCGGCGAGATCACCACCGAGCGGGCGGTCGCCGTCCTGCCGGATCGCGCCGACCAGCACAACCACGTCGGAGGGCCGCATGCCGCGGTCATCTTCGGACTGGGCGAGACGGCGTCCGGGGCGGTCGGGCTCGCCGCGTTCGCCTCGGCCGGCGCGGTCGCCACGCCGCTCGTGGTCCGCTCCGAGATCGGATACCTGAAGCTCGCCCGCGGCGACCTGCGGGCGGTGGCGGTGCTGACCCGCCCCGCCGACGAGGTGCTGGCCGAGCTGGAGGCGGGCGCGCGGCCGGAGTTCACCGTCGAGGTCGACATCTCGGACGCCGGGGGCCGGACGACGAGCCGGCTGACGGTCGTCTGGACGCTGCGGCCGAACCGCGCGGAGGCCCCTGCGGCGGGATAGCGTCGTCGCCCATGGACGTGGTGATCGCAGGCGGACACGGGCAGATCGCACTGCTGCTGGCGAAGCGGCTGACCGGGCAGGGCCACACCGTGGTGTCGCTCGTGCGCAACCCGGACCACGCGGCCGAGGTGGAGAAGGCGGGGGCGCGCGCCGCCGTCGCCGACCTCGAGACGGCCTCGATCGCCGAGATCTCCGGGCATCTGGACGGGGCGGACGCGGTCGTGTTCGCCGCCGGGGCCGGACCGGGCAGCACCGCCGAGCGCAAGGACACGGTCGATCGCGGGGCCGCGCTGCTGCTCGCCGACGCGGCGGCGAAGGCGGGTGTGCGCCGCTACCTGTTGGTGTCCTCCACGGGAGTGGACTCCGAGCCCGATCCCGAGCGTGGCGAGGTGTGGGCGGCCTACATCCGGGCCAAGAAGTCCGCGGAGGACGCGATCCGCGCCGACCCCAACCTGGACGCGACGATCCTGCGCCCGGGCAAGCTCACCGACGATCCGGCCACCGGCAAGGTCCTGCTCGCCCCGCCGCCGGTGGAGCGCGCCGACGTGACCCGCGACGACACGGCCGCCGTGCTCGCCGCGCTGCTGAGCGCGCCGGACACCGCCGGCCTGACGCTGGAGCTGCGCGGCGGCCACCAGGACGTCGCCGCGGCCGTGGCGGAGATGGCCGGCCGGGAAGCGTGACGCCCGCCGCCGGGGGCGGGAAGATCCCGGTATGGCTGATGAGCAGTACGACGTCGTCGTGATCGGCGCCGGGCCGGTGGGCGAGAACGCCGCCGGGTACGCGGTGCAGGGCGGACTGTCCGCCGCGATCGTGGAGGCCGAGCTGCTCGGCGGGGAGTGCTCCTATTGGGCGTGCATCCCGTCGAAGGCGCTGCTGCGCACCCCGCAGGCCGTCGAGGACGCACGGCGGCTGCCCGGCGTGACCGCGGACTACGACCCGCAGGAGGTGCTGGCCCGGCGGACGTACTTCACCGGTGACTGGGACGACGCCGGTCAGGTGGACTGGGCCGAGGGCGCCGGCATCGCCGTGCTGCGCGGCCGGGGCAGGCTGGCCGGGGAACGCACCGTCGAGGTGACCGCTCCGGACGGCTCGACGACCCTCCTGCGTGCCGTGCACGCCGTCGTGCTGGCGACCGGCAGCGTGCCGGTGACGCCACCGGTGCCGGGACTGGACTCCGTCCGGACCTGGGGATCCCGGGACGCGACGTCGGCGAAGGAGGTCCCGGAGCGGCTCGGCGTGCTCGGCGGTGGGGTCGTCGGCTGCGAGATGGCGACGGCGTTCGCCCGCCTCGGGTCGCGGGTGACGCTGTTCAACCGTGGCGACCGGCTGCTGCCCTCGACCGAGCCGGTGGCAGGCGAGCGGGTCGCCGACGGGCTGCGCGAGGCCGGCGTGGACGTGCGGCTGAACCAGGGCCTGGACTCGGTCGCCCCGGCCGGCGACGCGATCACGCTGACCGCAGGCGACGAGACGGTCGAGGTCGACGAGCTGTTGGTCGCCACCGGGCGCCGCCCGGCGACACGCGACATCGGGCTGGACACGGTCGGGATCGACCCGGAGGCGTTGACCGTCGACGAGTCCGCCGCGGTCGCGGGTGCCGAGGGGTGGCTCTACGCGGTCGGCGACGTGAACGGCCGCGCGCTGCTCACCCACCAGGGCAAGTACCAGGCCCGGATCGCCGGCAACGCGATCGTCGCGCGCGCGGCCGGGACGGCGCTCGACGCGTTGCCGTGGGGCGAGCACGCGGCGACCGCCGACCACCACGCGGTACCGCAGGTCGTGTTCACCGACCCCGAGGTCGCGGCCGTCGGGCTCACGGCGGCGCAAGCGTCGGACGCCGGGATCGCCGTGCGCACCGTCGAGATCGACATCGCGGTGGCGGGGTCGTCGCTGCACGCCGACGGGTACGCCGGTCGCGCCGTGATGGTCGTGGACTCGGGCCGCGACGTCCTCGTCGGCGTCACGTTCGTCGGCCAGGACGTGGCCGAGATGGTGCACGCGGCCACCATCGCGATCGTCGGGGAGGTGCCGCTCGCGCGGCTCTGGCACGCCGTGCCGGCGTTCCCGACGATCAGCGAGGTGTGGCTGCGCCTGCTGGAGACCTACCGGGAGGGGTGATCTCCTACCCCGGTCAGGCCCTGATGCCCAGGTGCGACAGCAGCTCGACCTCGATCCGGTCCAGGTCGTTCGACACGGCCTTGTAGGCGGTCTTGCGGCGGTGCGCCGGCATCTGCTCGGCGGCCCGGACGGCGGCGGCG
Source organism: uncultured Actinomycetota bacterium (assembly GCA_963822335.1). GTDB lineage: Bacteria > Actinomycetota > Actinomycetes > Mycobacteriales > Pseudonocardiaceae > Pseudonocardia. The sequence goes on from CAWGHE010000002.1 coordinate 350,943, forward strand.
AAGTCGTGCAGCCGCGGCTCGTTCGTGTCCACGAACGACTTCGCCTGCGGGCTGCGCTCGGTCGACCCGTCGGCCTTCAGCTCGCCGAACGTGCGCGCGATCCGGGAGATCCGGGCGTGCAGGTGCCCGCCCCGGCCGCTGTAGCCGCCGAGCTCGTCCGGGGAGACGCCGAGACGGCGCGAGCGGTGGTCGTCCCAGCGGTAACGCAGCGAGCCGGCGGCGGCCATCGCGTACGGGGCCACCACCGGGGCGACGATCCGGCCGACCGCCAGGTAGCGCTTGGCCCTCGCGGCGTTCCACTCGCGGGCCAGGCGCTCCTTCTCCTGGTGGTCGATGATGGCCATGTCCGTCTTGGCCTGCGCCTTCGTCGCGGCCTGCTGGGCCTTGGCCTCGGCCTTGCGGGCAGCCGCGTCCGCCTTCGCGGTGTAGCGAGCGACCTTGCGGTCGGCCTTGAGGTCGGCCAGTGACGACTTCGCCGACGCCGTGGCGCCGTCGGCCGCGTTCGAGGCGGCCCGCCGGGCGCGCTTGGCGGCGGTCGCCGCGCGGCGGCCGGCCTTGCGCTGCGCCTTGTCCGCCCGGCGCCCCGCGGCGTCGGCACGCTCGCGGGCCTTCTCCGCCTGCTTTCCGAGCTTGTCGGCCGCCCGGTCGGCCTGGACGCGGAACTCGCCCGCGGCCACCTGCGCCCGATCCGATGCGGCGCCGAGGGCGTCCTGAACGGCTACGGACGCGGTGACCGCCGCCTCCTGGGTCGCCGTCGCCGCCCTCTCGGCCGCGCTCGGCTTCCTGCGCAGCAGTCCCATGTGTTGCTCCTCCCGACGGACGGCCCGGCCGGGCGTCACGGTCGACTCCGATGTTCGCGGCAGCTTAGGGCCGTCACCCGTGCGGGCGCAGGAGCAACACCGCCCCGGGCCCCACTGTCGGGGGGTGTCCTTACCCTCAGGTCGTGAGCACGATGACCGGAGACCGGGCGGGGCCGGGTGGCACCGCCCGCTCTGTCCTGCTGGACGCGTCCGCACTGACCCGCTGCCGCAGGCGCATCCACCTCGACCACGACCCCTCGGCCGTGGACGCCGAGCGCGCCCTGCCGGACCCGGCGATCGAGCAGAGGCGGGCCGACGCGGGGCAGCACCGTGCGCAGGTCGGGGAGGTGCTCGCGGGGGCGGCCGGCGCGGGCTGGCACGAGGTCGGCGCCGACGGCCCGTCGTCGGCGCGTGCGGAGCGCACGGCCGAGCTGGTCGCCGCCGAGGCCCCGCTGATCTGGGACGCGGTCCTGCCGATCGACCGCGTGGCGGGCCGGCGCGGGTCGGCCGACCTGCTGGTCCGCAGTCCCGGCGGGGGGTACGTGCCACTGCTGGTGGTGCGCCGCAGGATCACCGATCCGGGTGACGGTGCCCGCACGACCGCGGTCACCGACCCGTGGCCGCAGCGGGCCCGCCACGATCCGGACCGCAAGGTCCGGTCCCAGCCGCGGGACCTGATCGCGCTCGCGCAGCTGACCCGGATGCTGGAGACGGCCGGCTGGGCGCCGCCGGTCGCCGCGGGCCGGGTCGGCGGCGTGATCGGGATGGACGCGGACGTCGTGGTCTGGCACGACCTCACGGCCGGGCACTGGCCCGGAGGCCGGGACACGCTCACCGAGTACGACGCGCGGTTCGCCGACCGCCGGGCCGTCGCGGAGGCGGCCGCGGCGGGCAGGCCCGCGCTCGCGCAGCCCTCGCGGGTCACCGAGTGCCGGCGCTGCCCCTGGTGGCCGACGTGCGAGCAGGCGCTGGAGGAGGCCGACGACGTCAGCCTCGTCGCGCACGGGGAGACCGGCCGGTTGCTGCGCGGCGTGGGCGTCGACACGGTGGCGGCACTGGCCCGCCTCGATCCGGCCGGGCCGCCCGCCGAGCTCCCGGTGCCGCTCCCGGGGCCGCCGTTCGCGGACCTGGTCGCGCTGGCCAGGGCCCGCCGCAGCGGGCACACCGTGCTGCGCCGGGTCGAGTCGGTGCCGGTGCGCCGGGCCGACGTCGAGGTCGACGTGGACATGGAGAGCTTCGGCGAGGCAGGCGCCTACATGTGGGGCGCGCTGCTGAGCTACCCGACGGTCCCCGCGAGGGCGATCCCGGAGCCGGGTTACCGGGCGTTCGTCACGTGGCGGCCGGTACCGACGCCGGACGAGGGCCGCTCGTTCGGCGAGTTCTGGACGTGGTTGACCGGGGTCCGGGCCGCGGCCGCCGCGAGCGGTCGCACGTTCGCGGCCTACTGCTACAACGAGCAGGCCGAGAACCGCTGGATGCTGGCGTCGGCCGACCGGTTCGCGGGCGTCCCCGGCGTCCCGTCCGCGGACGAGGTGCGCGAGTTCGTGGCCGGCCCCGACTGGGTGGACCTGTTCGGCGTCGTCTCGGCCTGGTTCCTGTGCACGCACGGCAAGGGGCTGAAGAAGATCGCTCCGGCGGCCGGGTTCTCCTGGCGCGACCCGGAGGCCGGCGGCGAGAACTCGATGCGCTGGTACCGCGACGCGGTCGGGATGGACGGCGCCGAGCCGGACCCGGTGCAGCGGGACCGGCTGCTGGCCTACAACGCCGACGACGTGGCCGCGACGCACGCGCTGCGCGGGTGGATGTCGTCGGCCGCCGTACTGGAGGTGCCACTGGCGTCCGACGTGTGAGCGGTCGGGCCACGGGTCAGGATGTGGGGGTGGCACCCCGCGGATACGAACGTCTCGGCACCCACGGTGCGGTCAGCAGCACCCACCATCTCGGCACGGCGACGGCGTCGTCGGTGCTCGCCCGCGGCGGCAACGCGTTCGACGCGGCCGTGGCGTGCGGGTTCGTCCTGCAGGTGGCCGAGCCGCACCTGTGCGGGCCGGGCGGTGAGATGCCGGCCGTGTTCGTCACCGCCGCCGACCCGACACCCCGGGTGTTGTGCGCGCAGGGCGTCGCCCCGGCCGCGGCGACCGTGGCGCGGATGCGCGACGAGGGCTGCGCGATCGTCCCCGGGACCGGGCTGCTCGCGGCGACCGTTCCCGGCGCGTGGGACGGCTGGCTGACGCTGCTGCGCGACCACGGGACCTGGGAGCTCGCCGACGTGCTCGCCCCGGCGCTGGGCTACGCGGCGCGCGGGGTCCCGCTGGTCCCGCGCGTCCCGGTGGCCATCGCGACGGTGGCCGAGCACTTCCGCGCGCACTGGCCGTCGTCGGCGGCGCAGTGGTTGCCGGACGGCCGAGTCCCCGCGGCAGGCGAGATGATCCGGCTGCCCGCTCTCGCTGCGACGTGGGAGCGGCTGCTCGGCGCCGCCCGGGGGCCGGACCGGGAGGCGCGGATCGACGCCGCGCGCGACGCCTGGTACCGCGGTTTCGTCGCCGAGGAGATCGAGCGGTTCGGCACCACCCCGGTCCGCGACGAGACCGGTCTGGACCACACCGGACTGCTCACCGCGCAGGACATGGCGGACTGGGTGGCGACCTACGAGGACGCGGTGGTCGCCCCGGCCGGCGACGGGTGGTCGGTCGCGAAGTGCGGGCCCTGGTCGCAGGGGCCGGTGCTCGCCCAGCAGCTGCGCCTGCTGGACGGGACGGATCTGTCCTACGTGGACGGCGTCGCGACGGTGGACACGGTGCACGCCGCCGCGGAGGCGGCGAAGCTGGCGTTCGCCGACCGGGAGGCCTGGTACGGCGACAGCGCGCCGGTGCCGATGGCGGAGCTGCTCTCCGACGCCTACACCGACGAGCGGCGCGCGCTGATCGGCGCCACCGCCGACCCGGGGCTGCGACCGGGCTCGCCGGGCGGAGCCGTGCCGCGCATCGGCGAGTACGCCGCGACGCCCGGCGCGGGCCGCGGCACCGGCGTCGAAGGGCCCGGGACGGGCGAGCCGACGGTGAGCAGGCACGGGGTGGCCCGTGGCGACACGGTGCACATCGACGTCGTCGACGCGGCCGGGAACATGATCTCGGTGACGCCGTCCGGGGGATGGCTGCAGTCGTCGCCGACGATCCCGGCGCTGGGGTTCTGCCTCGGTACCCGGGCCCAGATGTTCTGGCTGGAGGAGGGGCTGCCGAGCTCGCTGGTGCCGGGCCGACGGCCGCGCACGACGCTGAGCCCGTCGCTGGCGCTGCAGCACGGCGAACCGCGGATCGCGTTCGGCACGCCGGGCGGGGACCAGCAGGACCAGTGGCAGCTGTGCTTCCTGCTCGCGCACACCCGCGCCGGGCTGGACCTGCAGGCGGCGATCGACGCTCCGACCTGGCACTCCACGGCGTTCCCGGCCTCGTTCGCGCCGCGGGGGTGGGAGCCGCGGGGGCTGGTCGTGGAGTCCCGTCTGGGTGCTTCCACGCTCGCCGAACTGTCTCGCCGCGGGCACGTCGTCGACGACGCGGGCGCCTGGGCGCTGGGCCGGATGTGCGCGGTCGGGCGGGGCGGTGGGCCTGCCCTGCGCGCGGCCGTGGACCCCCGCAGCGGAGTGGGGGCGGCGATCGCGCTGTGAGACGGTCAGGAGCGGGCGAGCAGCAGGCGCCCGCCGTTGATCAGGCAGACGACGGCCGATCACGACCCAGATGCAGGCTCCACACGAGCCCCGGGATCGAGGGTCGTCCGCTGCCGGAGGCTGGACGTCGCCGCGATCCCCGGACGGAAGCATGACGAAGGTCCAGGAAGACCGCCGAGCAGGAGGTACCACACGATGCCCGACGGCGACGGCCGCCCGGACTGTCGGGCGTCCCGTCGATCAGCGATCCAGGCCGACCCCGAGCACGATCAGCAGCGGTATCAGGAACGCCAGGCCCCACTTGCGGGCCGGCGACGAGCGCCAGGACGCAGAGGACAGCAGCGCCAGGATCAGCACGCCCCACGCGTTGCCGTCGGCGATCAGAGCCGCGCCACCCCGAGGCCGAGCAGCGGCGGGGCGGCGTAGCCGGCGAAGACGTAGATCAGGTTCGACGAGCGCCCACTTGATCGTCTGTCGATGGCTTGGTCAGCGCCGTCGGTCGTTGTCGTTGCATCTCGAAGTACTCGATCGGCCGCAGGAACAGCGATCACGGCGAGCATGTGGCCGCCCTCGTGCGCCAGCACCAACGGGTAGCGGCCCGACGAAGGCGGCGAACACGTAGCAGCGAACAGCCATCGCCACGGCCATTCCGTAGGCCACGGGCTCGCCCACGATCGGCGCGATCTCCGGCATGGCGAACAGATCGTCACCCCTCGGACAAATGTAACTCCTTGGTGCTAACTCTCACCCGTCCGGCCCAGCGACGAGCGTCACCGACCACGCCCGCGGCGGCCCGGCTGTGGGTCGTGACCACCGGATCGAACGCGTACCGTGGCCACCATGGTGTTCGGCTTTGGTCGCGACAAGTCCCGCATGGTGGCGGCCGACGACGCGCTGGCCGGCCGGTCCACCCCGATGCCGGTGCCGGAGACGCACTACGTCAACGGCAACCGGCTGGTCCCGCCGTTCCCCGAGGGTATGGCGACCGCGGTCTTCGGCATGGGCTGCTTCTGGGGTGCGGAGCGCCTGTTCTGGCAGACGCCCGGGCGTCTACTCGACGGCGGTCGGCTACGCCGGCGGCTACACCGAGAACCCGACCTACGAGGAGACGTGCACCGGCAAGACCGGGCACACCGAGGTCGTCCTCGTCGTGTTCGACCCGTCGCGGATCGGCTACGAGCAGCTGCTCAAGGTGTTCTGGGAGGGCCACGACCCGACGCAGGGGATGCGTCAGGGCGGCGACACCGGCACCCAGTACCGCTCGGCCGTGTACACCGTCGACGAGACGCAGTGGGAGCGGGCGGAGGCCAGTGCGAAGGCCTACGGCGACGCGCTGCGGGAGGCCGGTCGCGGCGAGATCACCACGGAGATCGCCCCGCTGACCCAGTTCTACTACGCCGAGGACTACCACCAGCAGTACCTGGCCAAGGAGCCGAACGGGTACTGCGGCATCGGCGGCACCGGTGTCGCCTGCCCGGTGGGAACCGGCGTGGAGGCCGAGCACGGCTGACCGTGGGGACCGCGCGATGACCGGCGACCTCGCCTGGACCGTCGTCCCGGCGCCGTCGCCGCTGGACGCGCTGACGCTCGGCGTCACGGCGACCGGTCTGGTGAGCGTCGCGTTCGGGGACCGGCCGGACGTCCCGCCCGCGGCCGCCCGCCGGCTCGGGCTCACCGCGCGGCACGAGCCGGACGCCGACGGGGACACCGCACGGGCCGCCGCGGTGGTCGGCGACTACCTCGCCGGGCGCACCCGGGCGTTCGACCTCGACGTGGACTGGCGCCTGACCGCGGGGACCGCCCGGACCGTCCTGCAGGCGCTGCACACGCACGTCGGCTACGGCCGGACCGTCGGCTACGCGGAGCTGGCCGAGCTGTCCGGGGCCTACCCGGGGCACGGGTACACCGCCGCGCGCGGGGTCGGGTCGGTGATGGGCTCGAACCCGATCCCGGTCGTCGTCCCGTGCCACCGCGTCCTCGCCGCGGACGGGCTGGGCGGCTTCGGCGGCGGTCGCGCGGTGAAGGAGTGGCTGCTCGCGCTGGAGGGCGTGCTGCCGCCGACGCTCGACTTCACGCTCGGCTGACGCGGACCCCCGAGCCGGAGAGGCCCGACGAGTGCGACGGTGTCGTCGCCCGGGCCGCTACAACGTGCCGACGGATTCCGGCCGGCCCTCGAGCGGAACGTTCTGGTGGTCGTCGCCGCCGCAGCGTACCGACGGATTCCGGCCGGCCCTCGAGCGGAACGTTCTGGTGGACGTCGCCTCCACGTGCCGGCCGATCCCGGAGGCGAACGCACGGCACCCCCGGGTGTCGTGCTGCCCGGGGGTGCCGTGTGAAGCGGAGGTCAGCGCACCTCGGTCTCCACCCGGTGGTGGCCGTGGCCGTTGTCCGTGGGACGGCCGTTCTCGGTGGGGTGGCCGTTCCGCCGCTCCGGCGTGTCGGCCAGCGGGTGCGGGAACTCCACGTCGGAGTGCGTCACCCGCCCCGGCTCCAGCGTCACGACCGTCGCCACCGGGGCGTAGCCGCTCGTCGCCAGCGTGTAGGAGCCGGCCGGCAGCCCCTCGAACGCGAACGTGCCGTCCACTCCGGACACCGTCGACCCGACGACGGTGCCGTCGGCGTCGATCAGCGTGGCCAGCGCCCGCGGCACCGGCTCGCCCTCGGGCGCCGCCACCACCCGTCCGGTCAGCCGGGCGCGCTGCGGCAGCCGCAGATCGCACTCGACCGTGCCGGCGGCCGGGACGTCGACACCGACGGCGGCCGGCTCGTAGGAGTCGGCGGCGCCGGTGAGCGTGTAGCGGCCCTCCGAGACCCCGGTGAGGCCGAACCGTCCGGAGTGGTCCGAGCGGCCGGACACGAGCACGTCACCGCTGCCGTCGATCAGCGACACGGTCGCGGCGGCGACCCCGGTGCCCTCGGCGTCGAGGACCACGCCGCGCACGCCGCTGCTGCCGGAGAGCAGTGCGTCGTGGCGGACCGCGCGGCCGTCGACGGTGACCGTCGCTGCGCTCGGAGGCAGCGAGCCGGACATCGCGACCACCAGGTACTGCCCGCCCGTGGGCAGCGGGACCCGGTAGTGGCCGTCGGAGTCGGTCGTGGTGCGGCCCTGCTGGCTGCCGGTCAGGTGGGTCACCGTCACGACGGCCCCGGCGAGGCCGGTCCCGTCCGTGCGGTGCACGACCCCGGTGACCGCCGGGCCGTCGGACGCCGCTGCCGCACCGGTGCCACCGGCCGTCACGGTCGCCGGTGTGGCGGCCGGATGCTGGGCATCGGCCGGCTGCGCCGGTGTGGTCGACCCATCGGTCGCGGCGGTCGCCTCGGTTCCCTCGATCGCGGCGGTCTGCTCGGCCGGCTCGCCGGCCTCGGCCCGCTGGCGCTCGGCCTCCTCGGCGATCGCGGCCTGGGCGCCGGACATCGTCCGCAGCGGCAGCTCCTTGATGAACAGGACCAGCACGAAGCCCACCGCCATCACGCACGCGGCGACCAGGAAGGCCAGGGTCATCGACTCGGTGAAGCCGTTCAGGAACGGCGCGGCCAGCCGGGGGTCGATCTGCTGCAGGAACGACGAGTCGGTGAGCACGCTCGAGTCAGCGAGGTTGCCGCCGCCGCTCTGCAGACGCCTGGAGCACCTGCTGGTTGACCGGGTTCGCGGCCACGGCCGGGTCGGTCAGCGCGCCGCCGAACCCGTTGCTCACGCGCCGAGCGGATCTGCTCGCCGATCCGGTCCCCGACCGTCGAGAACACGATGGACAGGAAGATCGCCGTACCCAGCGTGCCGCCCATCTGGCGGAAGAACGTCGTCGACGACGTCGCGACGCCCATGTCCCGGGCCGGGACCGCGTTCTGCACGGCGAGCACCAGAGTCTGCATGCACTGGCCGAGGCCGAGTCCCAGCAGCGCCATCATCAGGTCGAGCTGCCAGATCGGGATGTCCGCCGTGACGATCAGGGACATCAGCACCAGTGCGATCGTGATGAACGCGGTGCCGATCACCGGGAAGATCTTGTAGTGGCCGGTGCGCGAGGTCAGCTGGCCGGACACGATCGACGAGACCATGATGCCGCCGACCAGCGGGAGCATCAGGAAGCCGGACTCGATCGGCGTCGCGCCGTGCACGATCTGCAGGAACTGCGGCAGCAGCGCGATCCCGCCGAACATCGCCATGCCGATCAACAGGTTGACGATCGCGCCGAGCGAGAAGATGCGGGTGCGGAACAGCCGCAGCGGCAGCAGCGCGTCGTCGCCGTAGGCCCGCTCGGCCAGGATGAACAGCACGATGCCGACGGCGCCGATCACGTAGCAGACGAACGCCGAGGTGGAGTCCCAGCCCCACTCGCGGCCCTGCTCGGCGACGATCAGCAGCGGGACCAGGCCCATGCTCAGCGCGATCGCGCCGGGCCAGTCGATCCGGCGCGGCCGCTTGACGTGCGGGATGTTCAGCACGCGCATCACGACGATCAGCGCGACCAGGCCGATCGGCACGTTGACCAGGAAGATCCAGCGCCAGCCGGAGATCCCGGCGATCGAGTCCACACCGGACAGCAGGCCGCCGATGACCGGGCCGATCACGCTGGACGTGCCGAACACGGCCAGGAAGTAGCCCTGGTACCGGGCACGCTGACGCGGCGGCACGATGTCGCCGAGGATGGTCAGTGCCAGCGACATCAGGCCGCCCGCACCCATGCCCTGGACGGCCCGGAACGCGGCCAGCGAGTACATCGACCACGCGAACGTGCACAGCACGGACCCGATCAGGAAGATCGAGATCGCGATCAGGAACAGCGGCTTGCGGCCGAAGATGTCGGACAGCTTGCCGTAGAGCGGGGTCGTGATCGTGCTGGTGATCAGGAACGCGGTCGTCGCCCAGGCCTGCAGGCGAGAGCCCCTGCAGGTCGTCGGCGATCGTGCGGATCGCCGTCGACACGACCGTCTGGTCGAGCGCGGCGAGGAACATCCCGAGCATGAGCCCGCCCAGGATGGTCAGGATCTGCCGGTGAGTCAGCTCTCCGTCGGCTTGTGACACCGGCGCGGGGGCTGCTGTCGGGGCAGCAGCGGTACTCATGAACTCTCCTCGAAGGACTGGTAGTCGTCGCGGAAGCGGTGGAGCAGGTCGGTCAGTGCGGCCCGGTCGTCGGGGGACCAGCCGCCGAGGACGGCCGCGATCACCTGGGCACGGCGTCGGCGTTCGGTATCGATCACCCGCACGCCGGCCTCGGTGGCGGCGAGCAGGCTCGCCCGGCCGTCGCCCGGGTCCGCCCGTGCGCTCCACCAGACCGGCCTTGACCAGCGCGGACACCTGCCGGCTGATCGTGGACGGGTCGGCGTGGAACGCGGTGGCGAGCTCGCCGGAGCGCTGCGGTCCCTCGACGTTGAGGTAGACCAGAACGTGGTATCCGGCCATGTCGACGATCATCTCGGGCCGGTGCCGCTCGGCGGAGCGCTTGACCTGGCGTACGAGCAGGAACAGCTCCCGGACGACGTCGTCGGCGAGATCCAGCTCGTCGCCGCTGGGCTCGGTCACTGCCGGGTCCACGGTGCGCTCGGCGTCGATGCTCACTGTCCGCTCCTCCCACTTTGCGAAGTGCGTGTATCACGCAAGTAGTTGCCGAATGCAAGGATGCGCCCCAGCGTTGCGCGGCGCAAACCGATTCGGCATGACGTGCGCCACGTCGGGCGGGCGTACGGTGCGATGCGTGGAAGCCGACGCCGGGGCGCGCCGTCCGGTGACCGAGAACGTGTTCGATCCGCGGATCTTCGGCCGCGGCATCCCCTACGACGCACTGCGGCGGTTGCGCGACACCGAACCGGTCTCCTGGCAGGACGAGCACGAGGTGGACGGCTGGCCCGCCGGGCCGGGGTACTGGGCCGTGACCCGCTACGACGACGTCCGGCACGTCCTGCGCAGCCCGGACGACTTCTCGTCGTCGCTGGGGGCGACGCAGATCCGCGACCCCGACCCGGACGATCTGCCGTTCATCCGCCGGATGATCCTGAACATGGACCCGCCGGAGCAGGTCCGGCTGCGCACGCTGGTGACCGGCGCGTTCACCCGTCGCCGCCTGGAGCGCTCCGCGGAGCAGGTGCGCGAGCGCGCGGTGCGGCTGCTCGACACCGTCGCCCAGGACGGATCCTGCGACCTGCCGTCCCAGGTCACCGACGACTTCCCGCTGCAGAACCTGTCCGACCTGCTCGGCGTGCCGGCCGCGGACCGGGGATGGCTGCTGCGCTGGACGAACCGGGTGATCGGTTACCAGGACCCGGAGCACGCCGAGACGCTGACCGACGCGGACGGGAAGCCGGTCAACCCGCGCTCGCCTGCCGCGCTCGCGGACATGTTCGCCTACGCCCAGGACCTGGCCGCGCGCAAGCGCGCCGAGCCCGCCGACGACGTGATGACCGCGCTCGTCGAGGCGGAGGTGGACGGTCGCCGGCTGACCGACGCCGAGCTCCAGATGTTCTTCTTCCTGCTGGTGATCGCCGGCAACGACACGGTCCGCAGCGCGCTGCCCGGCGGCGTACTGGCGCTCGTCGAGCACCCGGACGCGTACGCCGCGCTACGGGCCGACCAGGACCTGCTGCCGGGGGCGATCGAGGAGATGCTGCGCTGGCACCCGCCGGTACTGACGTTCCGCCGCACCGCCGCCCGCGACCTCGTGCTGGCCGGACGGGAGATCGCGGCGGGGGACAAGGTCGTCGTCTACCACGTGTCCGCTCACCGCGACGAGCGCCGCTTCACCGGACCCGGACCGGTTCGACATCGCCCGGAGCCCGAACGAGCACCTCGCGTTCGGCCAGGGCCCGCACCTGTGTCTGGGCGCGCATTTCGCCCGTCTGCAGATGCGGGTGTTCCTCACCGAGTTCCTGGCACGCCTCCCGGAGGTGCACCTCGACGGCACCCCGCGGCGGCTCACCTCGAACTTCATCAACGGCCTCACCCGCCTCCCGTTGCGCTGGTGACCCGGCACTACCCTTCGGCCGCGAACCAGACGACGCCGAGGAGGAGCACCGGTGACCGGAACGGCCCTGCGGACCGCGGTCCTGGCCCTGCTCGTGGCCGCTCTCGCCGGGGCCTGCGCCCAGCCGGGGCAGCTCGGGTACGAGCGCGATGCGCCTCCCGCGCCGTCCGTGGCACCGGCGGCGCCGGCCGCGCCGCCTGCCGCGCAGCCACCGGCGGCTCCGGAGCCTCCGGCGGCCGGCGTGCCCGGGGCCCCACCCGCGTCGGTGGCCGCCGCCGGGTCGGACGCCCGCGGCAGGCTCGACGCCCCGGTGCGGATCACCACGCCGGGACCGGCCGAGTTCCTGGTGCGCACCGAGACGATCGCGCCCGGCCAGACCAGTGGCTGGATCAGCCACCCGGGCACCGTGATCTCGGTCGTCCGCTCCGGAAGCGTGACCGTCCTCCAGCGGGACAAGTGCGCGGCCGCCACCGTCGGGCCGGAGCGCAGCTTCTACGTCGCCGACGCCACGCCCTACGAGATGCGCAACGACGGGCCGGGCCCGGCCGTGCTGACCCGCAGCGAGCTGCTGGCCCCCGACGTCGAGGAGCGCCGTCCCGCCGAACCGGCCTGCTGATCACCCGGATCGGGAGCGCACTGTGGGACGATGACCCCGAGCACGGGTAGAGGGCGGAGCCGATGGCATCGAAGACGGTCATCGCGGCGGACAACCGGGAGTGGCAGGTCCGCCGGAACATCGAGTGGGCGACACCGGCGATGGGCGACGAGTTCGAGCACGACGTCGACGGCGGTCGTGGCGCGATGGTGCTGATCCTGTCGTCGCTCGTGCTGTTCTGGATCCTCGTGTTCGTCTGGCTGCCGTCCGGCGTCTACATGCCGTGGTTCTACTGGCTCGCGATCCTCGTGATCGTCGGGTTCTTCCCGGTCCGCTGGTACTTCCGCCGCCCGTGGACGATCGTCGCCGAGACCCAGGGCGGGTACGACCTGCCGGCCGAGCACTGGACCGGCATGGTCCGCGGACAGGCGGCCGCCCGGGAGGAGACCCGGGTGGTGCTGCGCAGCCTGCGCACCCGCGCCACCCCCGGTCACGCGGACAGCCCCCTGCAACCGGTGAACTGACATGCCCGAGCTGCCCGAGGTGGAGGCGCTGGCGCACCACCTGCGCGAACACGCGATCTACCGGCCGGTCGCGCGCGTCGACCTCGCGAGCATGAGCGCGCTCAAGACGTTCGACCCGCCCGCCCAGGATCTGGTCGGCCGCGTGGTCACCGGTGCCGCGCGCTACGGCAAGTTCCTGTCCGTCGAGTTCGCCGACCGCCCGGACGAGCCGCTGCACCTGATCACGCACCTGTCCCGGGCGGGCTGGCTGCGCTGGCACGACACGGCGTCGACGACGCCGCCGAAACCGGGCCGCGGGCCGTTGCAGCTGCGGGTGCACCTGGACTCGGTCGGCGGGCCGGGCTTCGACCTCACCGAGCAGGGCACGCAGAAGCGCCTGGCCGTCTACCTGGTCCGGGACCCGGGCGAGGTGCCGGGCATCGCGCGGCTGGGCCCGGACGCGCTCGAGCTGGGCCGGGCCGAGCTCGGCGAGATGCTCGGCGGCGACAACCGCCGGCTCAAGACCGTGCTCACCGACCAGACCACGATCGCCGGGATCGGCAACGCCTACTCCGACGAGATCCTGCACACCGCGCGCCTGTCCCCGTACGCGACGGCGGCGCGCCTGAAGACCGAGGAGCTGGACCTGCTCGCCGAGACGCTGCACGCCGTACTCACCGACGCCGTCGAACGATCGGTCGGTCAGGGTGCCGCGTCGTTGAAGGGGGAGAAGCGCTCCGGCCTGCGGGTGCACGCCCGTACCGGTCTGCCCTGCCCGGTCTGCGGGGACACAGGTCCGCGAGGTGTCGTTCGCCGACAAGTCGTTCCAGTACTGCCCGACCTGCCAGACCGGCGGCAAGCCGCTCGCGGACCGCCGTCTGTCCCGGCTGGTGAGGTAGGTGACCCTGGCGCAGGTCCTGGTCTCGCCTCTGACGGCCGTCACGGTGATCGCGATCGTCGCGCTGATCGCGATCGTCGCGTTCCTGCTGTGGTCGCGGCGCAGCAGGCGGAACACCGCGAGCTCCCCGCTGGAGAAGGCGACGTTCTCCACGCTGCACACCGTCGCGCTCGCCGCGCCGGTGCTGCGCGAAGGCCTGTCGGCGCACTCGGCGTCGCAGGCGCTGCCGTACCTGCGTCAGCTGCTGGACACGACGGCGCTCGCGATGACCGACGCGCGCTGCACCGTGCTCGGCTGGGACGGCGGTGCCGACCAGCACAAGCCGGACGTCGAGTCGGTCGCGGACACGGTCGATCTCCACCGGGCGCCAGCAGCTGATGAGCCACACCGCGATCCGCTGCAATCAGCCCCGGCTGCGACGTGCGCGGCATCGTCGTCGTGCCGCTGGAGAGCGACGGCAACATCATCGGCACGCTCGCCGCGCTGACCCCGTCCACGGCCGGCCCGCCGGTGCTGCGGACGACCGCCGAGGTGGCGCGCTACGTCTCCGGGCAGCTGGAGCTGGCCGAGCTGGACGACTCGCGGGACCGGCTCAACCGGGCCGAGGTCCGCGCCCTGCGGGCGCAGATCTCGCCGCACTTCGTCTACAACGCGCTGACCACGATCGCGTCCTTCATCCGCACCGACCCGAACCGGGCGCGCGAGCTGCTGATCGAGTTCGCGGACTTCACCCGCTACTCGTTCCGCTCCGCGGGCGAGTACACGACGCTGACCGACGAGCTGGACAACATCAACCGCTACATCCGGCTGGAGAAGGCACGCTTCGGCAACCGGCTGAACATCCGGCTGCAGATCGACAGCGAGGTGCTCAACGTCGTCCTGCCGTTCCTGGCGCTGCAGCCGCTCGTCGAGAACGCGGTGCGGCACGGCCTGTCCGGCAAGCCGAACGGCGGCACGATCACGATCCGCGCGGAGAACGCGGGCACCGAATGCGTGATCGTCGTCGAGGACGACGGCGTCGGCATGGACCCGGACCGGCTGAACGAGGATCTGGACGACGCACACCTGTCCGGCGCGCACGTCGGCCTCGGCAACGTCGACGACCGGATGCGCTCGGCGTTCGGCGACAACTTCGGCCTGGTCGTCGACACCGGCGATCGGCGAAGGTATGAAGATCACCCTGCGGGTGCCGAAGTTCCGGGCGGGCATCCGGGCCTGACGCGGACGTCCAGCTCTGTCCGGACGGGTGAATCGCATGACATCGCGCTCTGCCGTTCCGGTTGCCCGCCGTCACGGTGCGCTCGCGCGTACGGTGGTTGTCATGGATGTCCTGCGCATCCCGGACGCGCTGAGCGCCCGGTTGCCCGGCCGGTGGGGGAGTCCCGCCCGGCGGCGTGGTCTCGCTGGTCCGTCTGCACGGGGTGATCAGTGCTGCCGCCGAGTCCCGATCCCGCGCTCGGTGATCAACGCGGCGACCACGGAGAAGGTGCTGGAGCGGGCGTTCGCCCCGGAGAAGCTCACCGCGGTGGCGCTGCTGGTGAACTCACCGGGCGGGCTCGGCCACGCAGTCGGCGCTGGTCGCCGACCGGATCCGGTCGGACTGGCCGCCGAGCGCGACGTGCCGGTGCTCGCGTTCTGCGAGGACGTCGCCGCCTCCGGCGGGTACTGGCTGGCCTGCGCCGCGGACGAGATCTACGCCCACCCGACGTCGCTGGTCGGGCTCGATCGGCGTGATCAGCCAGGGGTTCGGGCTGGACGGCCTGATCGAACGGTTCGGTATTGAACGGCGTCTCTACACCGCCGGTGGCTCGAAGTCCCGCCTCGACCCGTTCCTGCCGGAGAGCGGCGAGGACGTCGTGTGGCTGCGCGGTCTGCAGGACCAGCTGCACGTGCTGTTCGCCGACTGGGTGCGGGAACGTCGCGGTGCCCGGCTGACCCCCGGGGACACCGAGCTGTTCGACGGCGAGGTCTGGACCGGGGACCGCGCCCGCGAGCTGGGGCTGGTGGACGGGCTGGGTACCGCGCGGGCCGTTCTGGCCGAGCGGTTCCCGGAGGCCGAGCTGCGGCCGGTCGAGCAGCGGCGGCCGGTGCTGGCCCGGCTCGGCCTCGGCGCCCCGGCGGCGACCGCTCCGGCGGGGGCGGCGGGCTGGGCCCTGGAAGCGCTGTCCGCGGTGGAGATCAGGTCCGCGTGGGCACGATTCGGGTTGTGAGGTCCCGGTGCGGAGCACGGAGCCTGCGGAGCTGCGCATCAACGGGAGCACGGAGCCTGCGGAGCTGCGCTTCAACGCTGAGCGTGCCGGGACGGTCACTGATCAGGTTCATGCCCTGGCACTCCACGCGAATGCACGTCACCATGGTTACGGTTCCGGGCCGATCATCGAGATCGCTCCCGGCCCGGATGTCGGAAGCAGGATGAGGAGATCGTGGACAGCAACGACACCACTCGGGGCTTGGTCGTGCTCGCGGTGGACGACGAGCAGCCCGCGCTCGAGGAGATCGCCTTCCTGCTGGGTGAGGACCCCCGGGTCCGAACGGTGCTCACCGCATCCGAGTCGACCGAGGCGCTGCGGATCCTGAACAGCCGCCAGCGGGGTGGCGGCAACGGCGGGTCCCGGATGCAGGCCGGCGGGGCCGGCCTCCCGGGGACCGGCACCGACGTGGCCGAGCACACCGACATCGACGTCGTGTTCCTCGACATCCGGATGCCCGGCCTGGACGGCCTCGAGCTGGCCCGCGTGCTGTCCGGGATGACCGTCCGCCCGGACGTCGTGTTCGTGACCGCGCACGACGACCGCGCCGTCGACGCCTACGAGATCGGCGCCAAGGACTACCTGCTCAAGCCGCTGCGCACCGAGCGGCTCTCGGCCGCGCTGGACCGGATCATGACGTCCCGGTCGTCGGCCGGCATGGTCGAGCCGATCCGCGACGAGAGCGGCGACGACGAGGTCATCCCGGTCGAGCTCGCCGGCACCACGAAGCTGGTGCCGCGGTCGGCCGTGCGCTACGTCGAGGCGCAGGGCGACTACGCCCGCCTGCACACCACCGAGGGCAGCCACCTCGTCCGGATCCCGCTGTCGGTGCTGGAGGAGCGCTGGCGCGACGCCGGGTTCGTGCGCATCCACCGGTCGTTCCTGGTCGCGCTGCCGCTGGTCACCGAGCTCCGGCTGGCCGGGTCCGGCTACGTCGTGCGCATCGGGTCCGGGCCGGAGACCGCCGAGCTGCCGGTCAGCCGCCGGCACACTCGTGAGCTGAAGGACCGGCTGGTCCGGGCGACGAAGCAGGCGTGGAGCCAGAGGTGAGTACGCACACCGACGGCGCCGCGTCGCCGTCGGTGGGCGCCCCGGACGACGACGCCGGTTCCGACGGCGCCGCCGACACGTCGGCCGTCTTCGGTCCGGACGCGGTGCCGCCGCGGCCGCGTGACCCGTCGGCGGCCGGGCCGGAGGCCGACGGAGTGCCCGGTCCCGCACCGCCGCCCGGTCCGCCCGGGCGCTCGTCGTCGCGCCGCAACGGCAATCGCAACAGCACGGGCGACGGCAACGGCGGACCCGAGTCCGACTGGTTGCAGCAGGAGATCCAGCGCCGGATCGCGGAGCGCGGGACCGGCGAGCCCGGCCGGCACAGCCGCCGCGCCCGGCCCGACCCGGGCGACGACGCGGCCGCAGCGTCCGACGCCCCGGCGGACGAGACCCCGCCCCCACGACCGGTCGGTGAACGCCACGCCACGCCCCGGCCCCGGTCCACGAGCGTGCCGGACCCGTACGCACCGGGTGGCATGCGCGAGCAGGGCGACGGCCCGCCGTTCGCGCCCGAGGGGCCGTTCCGGATGGCCGGACCGGCCGCGGCCGCCCCGGAGTCGCGCGGCCCGGTGCCGCCGCCTGCCGGCGCGGAGGCGCCGCCCGGCGTCGCGCCGAAGCAGTGGCCACCCGCGGAGGGCGCGGCCGGCCTGCCCCGCCGCGTACCGGGGGAGGGATGGACGCTCGACCGGCGGTGGCTGGGCGACGGCGCGGACGGGACGGCCCCGCCCGCCGCCGGTGACACGACCGGGTCCGACGCCGAGCCGGAGACCCGCATCGTCCCGGCGCTGTGGGCGGCCGCGCCGAACGGGCCCCCGACCACGGACCTCGGCACCCCTGCACCCGGCCACACCGACGATCTCGACGACGAGGACGACCTCGACGACGACCTGGACGACTACGACGACGAGGACGACTTCGCCACGACCGGCCTGGCCACCGGCGACACCGAGGTCATCTGGCGCGCACCCGGGCTGGACGAGCCGCCCGTCCCGCCGCCTCCCACGACCGACGGCGCCATATCCCCGAACCCGTACACCGGGGTCCGCCCACGGCGCTTCGCCGGGGCCCCGATCGACGCCGAGCCCGAGCCGGACATCGCGGAGGAACCCCCGGACGGCGCCGACGCGGACCGACGGGCCGCAGAGCCGGCGCAAGCGCGTCGTGCTGTCCGAGCGCCGCAGCGTCGCGCACTCCGTGCGGACGGTCGTCGACGTGCAGGACCCGGGCCCGGTCGGCTCGATGCTGCGCTCGCAGCTGGTCAGCACCCAGCTGCGGATCGCGATGCAGGTCGGTGGCGTCGCCGTCTTCGGGCTCGCCGTGCTGCCGGCGTTGTTCGCCGCGTTCCCGGCGATCGGCGAGGTCTCGGTGCTCGGCATCCGCCTGCCGTGGCTGGTGCTCGGCTTCCTGACCTACCCGTTCCTGCTGGCGCTGGGGTGGTGGTACGTCGGCTCGGCCGAGCGTGTCGAGCAGGAGTTCGCGCAGGAGGTGCAGGACCGGTGACCGGCCGGGCCGGCCCATGAACTCCACCGCGATCGCGTCGCTGACCGCCATCGCCCTCGTCGCGATCGCCACCGCGGTGATCGGGTCGATCGGGCACCGGACGCGGATGACGTCGGACTTCCTCGTGGCGTCCCGCTCGGTCCCGTCCCGCCTGAACGCCGGCGCGATCTCCGGGGAGTACCTGTCCGCCGCGTCCTTCCTCGGCATCGCCGGGCTGATCCTGCTCGACGGCGCGGACGCGCTCTGGTATCCGGTCGGGTACACGTCCGGCTACCTCGCCCTGCTCCTGTTCGTGGCCGCCCCGCTGCGCCGCTCGGGGGCCTACACGGTCCCGGACTTCGCCGACGCCCGTCTCTCGTCGCCGCTGTTGCGCAAGGTCTGCACCGCGTTCGTGCTCGTCATCGGCTGGCTCTACCTGCTGCCGCAGCTCCAGGGCGCCGGTCTGACGGTGGCCATCGTGACCGGCCTGCCGCAGTGGATCGGCTCGGCGACGGCGGGCGTGATCGTGGTCGCGACGGTGGCGCTCGGCGGCATGCGGTCGGTGACGTTCGTCCAGGCGTTCCAGTACTGGCTCAAGCTCACCGCGCTCGCCATCCCGGTGGTGATCGGGCTCGTGGCCCTGTCCGGCACCAGCCACTCGTTCGACCGGGACGAGCCGCCCCAGTTCCGGGACGAGACGACGGTGTCGGTGACGACGCCGGTCGTGCTCGAGGTGCGGCTGGCGGTCGACGTCGTCGCCCGCGGCACCGTCGACGGGCAGCCCGCCGACGGACCGCAGCGCTGGGTCGCGGGCAGCGAGCACACCGTCGCGCCGGGGACCGAGCTGGACTTCCGCGAGGGCGCGCCGGTGCCGGTCACCCGCGGGGCCCCGACCGACGACGCGAGCTGGCTGCAGCCGTTCGGCGGGTCGGAGCCGCACCAGCTGCTGGCCACC
Organism: uncultured Actinomycetota bacterium; assembly: GCA_963822335.1. Classification (GTDB taxonomy): domain Bacteria; phylum Actinomycetota; class Actinomycetes; order Mycobacteriales; family Pseudonocardiaceae; genus Pseudonocardia. Next base: position 370,092 of record CAWGHE010000002.1, read on the forward strand.
TACTCGCTGATCCTCGCGACGTTCCTGGGCACGATGGGTCTGCCGCACGTGCTCGGCCGCTTCTACACCAACTCCGACGGGCGGGCGGCGCGCCGCAGCGCTGTCGTCGTGCTCGCCATGCTCGGCGCCTTCTACCTGCTCGTGACGCTGATGGGTGTGCTCTCCCGGTTCTACACACCGGAGCTGCTGGTCAGCGGCCACAACGACGCCGCGGTGCTCCTGCTGCCCACGGCCATCCTCGGTTCCGGCGTCGCCGGGGCGATCGTCGGCGGCATCGTCGCAGCCGGGGCGTGGGCGGCGTTCCTGTCCACGTCGTCCGGACTGCTGGTGAGCCTGGCCAGCGTCCTGGTCACCGACGTGATGCCGCGACGGATGCGGCTCGGGAGGCTGAAGGGTTTCCCGCTGGCCACGGTGCTGGCCGGGATCCTGCCGGTGGTGGTGGCGCTGGCGCCGACCGGGCTGAACTTCGCCGAGGCCGTGGCGCTCGTGTTCGCCGTCGCGGCGTCCACGTTCTGCCCGCTGCTCGTGCTCGGCATCTGGTGGCGCGGCCTCACCGACGTCGGGGCGATCAGCGGGGTGCTGGCCGGCGGGGTGACGTCGGCGTCCGCCGTCCTGATCAGCCTGATCATGGCGCGGGGACACACCGCGTGGGACGTCCTTCTCTACCGCCCGGCGATCGTCAGCGTCCCCTTGGCGTTCGTGGTGATGGTCGGGGTCAGCCTGGCCACCCGCTCGCGCAAGCGCGACGACGCCGGCCAGTTGCTCCTTCGGCTGCACGCGCCGGAGCGTCTGGGGCTCAGCCGCGACCGTTTGGACGATCGGGTCTGACCCACGTCACCCGTGGTGACGAGTGACTCGCCCGGACGAGCGGACGCCCTCCGTTAGGCCCCTGAGCGCTACCCCCGTACCGGGGTAGATGTCGGCGTGCGAGACCCTCGGCGGAATCAGCAAGGGATCGGCAGTCCGACGACGGAAGGGTTCGGTGATCGGGCCATGAGCAGCGTCCCGGGACGCCCGACCGGCACCATCTACCAACAGGTGCAGGCCACGGAGGAGTTCCAGGAGTTCCGTGCCAGGATCCGCCGCTACGTCTTCCCGATGACGGTCGTCTTCCTGACCTGGTACCTGGCCTACGTCGCGCTGGCGACCTACGCACCCGAGTTCATGTCGATCCGGGTCAGCGGTGCGATCACGGTCGGGCTGCTGATCGGGCTGGGCCAGTTCGTCAGCACGTTCCTGATCACCACGTTGTACGTGCGCTTCGCGGCCCGGGCGATCGATCCGGCCGCCGAGCGCCTCCGGAACCGTGTCGAGGAGGGCAGCCGGTGACGGCGCTCGCGCAGCAGACGGACGGCGCGGTCGGCAGCGTCGTCGCCAACGTCGGCATCTTCGCCGTGTTCATCCTGGTCACGCTCGTGATCGTGTTCCGGGTCAGCCGGTCGAACTCGAGCCGCTCGGACTACTTCACCGGGGGCCACGCGTTCACCGGTCCGCAGAACGGCACCGCCATCGCGGGCGACTTCCTGTCCGCCGCGTCGTTCCTCGGCATCGCCGGCGCGATCGCGCTCTACGGCTACGACGGGTTCCTGTACTCGATCGGCTTCCTGGTCGGCTGGCTGGTGGCGCTGCTGCTGGTCGCCGAGCTGCTGCGGAACACCGGCCGGTTCACGATGGGCGACGTGCTGGCGTTCCGGATGCGCCAGCGCCCGGTCCGTGCGGCCGCCGCGACGTCCACACTGGTGGTCTCGCTGTTCTATCTGATCGCGCAGATGGCCGGTGCCGGCGGACTGATCTCGCTGCTGCTGCAGATCCCGAAGACCGACCGGCTCGCCCAGGGAATCGTGGTCGCCGTCGTCGGTCTGATCATGATCGTCTACGTGCTGGTCGGCGGCATGAAGGGCACCACCTGGGTGCAGATCGTCAAGGCGGGCATGCTGCTGGTCGGCGCCGCCGTGCTGACCGCGTGGGTTCTCGGGCGGTACGGGTTCGACCTGTCCGAGGTCATGACGAAGGCGACGCTGAACTCCCCGCAGGGCGAGCAGCTGCTCAACCCCGGCCTCCAGTACAAGAACAAGGTCGACTTCATCTCGCTCGGCCTGGCGCTGGTGCTCGGCACGGCTGCGCTGCCGCACATCCTGATGCGCTTCTACACCGTGCCCTCGGCGAAGGAGGCGCGCCGCTCGGTCGTCTGGGCGATCTGGCTGATCGGCGTGTTCTACCTGTTCACGCTCGTGCTGGGCTACGGCGCGACGGCGTTGCTGCCGCCCGGGACGATCACCGCCGCCAACCAGAACGACGCCGCGCCGCTGCTCGCCTACGCGCTCGGCGGCGAGATCATGCTGGGGCTGATCTCCGCCGTCGCGTTCGCCACGATCCTGGCCGTCGTGGCCGGCCTGACGATCACCGCGTCGGCCTCGTTCGCGCACGACGTCTACGCCAACGTGCTGCGGCGCGGGAAGGCCACACCGGACAGCGAGGTCCGGGTCGCCCGGGCCACCGCGGTCGGCATCGGCCTGATCGCGATCGCGGGCGGGGTCGTCGCGAACGGGCAGAACGTGGCGTTCCTGGTGGCGCTGGCGTTCGCCGTCGCCGCCTCGGCGAACCTGCCGACGCTCCTGTTCTCGCTGTTCTGGCGGCGGTTCAACACGACCGGCGCGCTGTTCAGCATCTACGGAGGCGTGCTGCTCTGCGTGGTGCTGATCGTCTTCTCGCCCGCCGTGTCCGGCACACCGACGTCCATGATCCGCGGCGCGGACTTCGCCTGGTTCCCGCTGTCCAACCCGGGGCTGGTGTCGATCCCGGCGTCGTTCCTGCTGGGCGTGCTCGGCACGTTCCTCGGTTCCCGCGAGCGCTTCAACGCCGCCCGCTTCGCCGAGATGGAGGTCCGGTCGCTGACCGGAGCGGGCGCGGTGCGTGCCATCACGGACGAGCCCGAGCCGTCGCGGGCGGTGACGGTCGGCTCGGTCGGCGCGATCCCGGCCGACGGCCCGCTGAGCGGCCTGCACGGCGCCGCCGACGCCGGGGTGCACCCCGAGCAGGATCCGTCCGAGGGCATGACCGCGCCGCAGCCGCCGGTGGACGGCCCGCCCGGATGGGACGTGCCCGCCCCGCGCCGGGCCCCGCCGCCGGGGGCCAACGAGGTGACCGCGCCGCACTTCTCGCTGCACCCCGACGACCGGCGCAACTGATCGTCGTTCACCCGGGGTTGACATGGCTGCATGGCAGGATGGCGGCATGACCGACGTGCAGTCCGTCGCGGTGTCCGACCTGCCGGCCGACGTGCCGATGCTCGACGTCCGCGAGCTCGACGAGTGGAGTGCCGGGCACGCGCCGTCGGCCCGGCACGTGCCGATGTCGGAGCTGCCCGGCCGGATGTCCGATCTCCCCCCGGACGAGCCGCTCTACGTGGTGTGCCGCTCCGGCGGCCGCTCCGCCCGCGTCGTCGCGTACCTGGCCCAACAGGGCTACCCGGCGGTGAACATCGACGGCGGCATGCAGGACTGGGCCGCCACCGGGCGCGCCGTCGTCACCGACGACGGCAGCGCGCCGCGGATCATCTGACCACGATGGACGGGCCGGCCGTGCGCGGAGCGCCGCCGCCGTCGTGCCCACGCTGCGGGCGGCCTGCACGGCCGGCGGCCGGACCGTTCTGCCCGCACTGCGGCCGGTACCTGGCCTCACTGGAGTGGGTGGCGCTGCCGCCCGCGCCGGAGTCGCTGCCCGCCGCCGCGCGACCGCACCCGGCTGTCCCCGCACCCGCCCCGTACCAGGGCCCGCCCCGCTACCGGGAGACGCCGCGGTGGGGCCTGCCGCCCGGGCCGTGGCGTCCGGGCTCCGCGGACGGGCCGCCGCCGACGCCGTTGCAGCAGGCCAGGGCGAGCGCCTCCCAGCTGCTCCCGGTGCTGGTGGTGACGGCCGCGGTGGCCGCGGTCGGTGCGGTCGGCGAGGTGTGGCGCTACGTGCTGCTGCTGTTCAGCCGTACCGAGGCGCTGTCCCCGACGGCCGTGGCCTGGTCCGACTCGCTGGTCTGGTTCGGCGGGTGGGCGTCGGTCGCCGGGGTGGTCGCGAGCGGGCTGCTGCTGGTCCAGTGGACCCGGCACGCGGTCCGCGCGGCCGCCGAGCGGTCCGGGACGCGGTCACCGCGGTCGTCGCGGATGCTGGTGGCGGGCTGGCTGGTGCCGGGCCTGAACCTGGCGGTGCCGGGCGCGGTGCTGGCCGAGATCGAGCACGCCGCGCTGGACCTGCCGTCCGATCGCCGTCCCCGGCCGTCGATCGAGCTGCGCATCTGGTGGGTGCTGTGGGGCGCCGGCGTCGTGCTGGCCGCGGTGACGGCGCTGTGGTCGCTGCGCTCGGGAACGCAGGCGCTCGCCGACGGTGTCGTGCTGCACGCCTGGGTGGACGCACTGGCCGTGGCGACCGCGCTGCTGACCCGCCGGGTCGTCGGCCGGTTGACCGGCCTGCTGGAGCCGAGTTCGGGCGGTCACCGCGAGCTGCTGGTCACCGCCCGGGCCGGAGCGCCGGCGTAGACGACCCGGAGCCGATCACGCCGTCCCGGCTCCGGGACGGCTGACCCGGTCCTCGCCGGGGCTCTCCCCGGGGCGGACCACCGCCGGGGGCAACGCCGACGGCGGAGCGGGTCGCCGGGGCCCGGGCAGCAGGCCGGCGAGGCCCGACACCGGCGTGACGTCGTCGTCGGTTGCGTCGTCGGATGCGTCGACGTCCACGTCGCCCGCGGTCGCCGGGGCGGGTGGGGAGGTCCACGTCGACCCGGGCAGGCGTCGCGGCAATGATCCGGACGACTCCTCGGGCAGGCCGGCCATCGCCGGGAGGCGCGATCCGTCCGCATCGGGCAGGTGGTCGGCCGGTACCCACAGCGGTTCGTGCCCGGGCCGTGTCGAGGGCTCCATCGTGGTGGTCCCGGGCGACGGTGGCTGGGGGAGCGCAGGCGCCGGGTCCCGCGGGCGCAGGCGGCCGGGTTGCCACCCGTCCGCGGTGGGGCGCAACGCCGTCGACGGTCCGGCCGTCAGCGACGCGTCGGACACGGCGCGGAGCCGACGCCGCAGTCGGGACAGCACCCACGCGGACCCGTCGACGACCACCGCGAGGGCCAGCCGGCCCCCGTGCGGGTCCGCGACCGGCTGCAACACGTGCCGGCTGCCGTCCGCGGCCTGCACGACGATCTCGCAGTCGTCCGGTCCCGAGGCGAGCGCCATCGCGATACGGACGAGCTCCGCATGCGCGGCGCCGCGGGTCTCCGTGTCCGGAGGTCCGTCCGATGTGTCCGGGCCGCAGGAGTCCAGCACCATCCCGCTGTCCACGTCGACGAGCGCCGCGGCGCGAACCCGCGGGTCAGTGGCCAGCGGGCCGAGCACGGCGGCCAGCCCGTCGGTGCGCACGTTCACGGCGTGCCGGTGACGTCCGCTCACCCGCGGCTCCACCGTCCCCCAGTGCCGCGCGGTCAGCGCTGCGGGGCCGGGTAGTAACCCTGGCCCTCCTGGCGGGCCTGCGGCACGCCCATGGCGAACTGCTGCTCGATGACGCGCAGGTCGCGGCGGGCCATCGCCAGGTTCGCCTGGGCCCGGTTGAGGACCAGGTAGAAGAACAGCCGCTCCTCCTGACCGCCGCCCTGGATGATCCGGATCAGGTGGTACTGGGAGTCCAGGGTGATCAGGATGTCCTCGATCGTCTCCCGCAGACCCAGCTTCTGCATGACGTCGAGCTTGGTCTTGACGACGTCGGAGTTGCCGGGTGCGGCGACGTCGAGGTCGAACTCGGGGCTACCGCCGCGGGAGCCCAGGGTCATGCCGCTGTCGTAGTCCACGATCGCGACGGCGAAGGCGCCCTTGATGTTGGCGGCCATGTCCAGCGAGTGCTCGACGTTGTTCATGGGGAACGTTCCTTGAATGTGGGGAGAGATGGGGAGAAGCGCGACGGTAGACCTGGAATTTGGGTCGGCGTGGCAGTTGTGATGTGCCTCACTCCGATAGAGAAAGCATCACTACATTCGCCGTAATGCGTCGAGCAAACGGCGCATCGTGTGCAGGTCGTCGGACCAGCCGCGTGCCTCGGGGACGGCGATCGGCGGCGCGGGTCCGACGGCTCCGGACGCGGGCGCGGCCGTGGCCGGCTCCGCGCGGATCTGGGTGATCGTCTCCGGGGTGATCGGGCGGCGCGGCGGGGGGACGGCGGACAGTGACGCGCCCGGTGCCCGCGCCGGCCGGGCCGGGGTGCGGACGGGCAGGGCGGCCGGCGCCCGTTGGTCCGGTACCCGCGCAGCGGACGGTCGGGCCTCGACCGGCTCGCTCCGTGGCGGTTCGACCGGCTCCGGTGCTGGTGAGAGGTCTGCGAGCCGGATCGCGCCGAGCGTTCGGCGGGCCAGGGCGAGGTTTCCGTCCGCCCGGTCGACGCTGACGTGCACCAGCAGCGTCCGCGACCCGTCCCGGACCCGGCGGAGCAGGTGGTACGTCCCCTCCGCCGTGATCATCACGTCTTCGAGCTCGCCGGAGTGCTGCAGCGCGGCGCGCAGCCCGCAACCCCAGCGGACCGCGGCGGCAGGATCGACGCCGGGTCGGCCGTGTTCGGCCAGGACGTCGCCGGTGACGTCGTCGGCCACGCAGGAATAGCGCGCACCCGGAATTCCTGCGATCTCCCGGAGCGCCGCGGAAAACGGCTGCACTCTGTGGTTCCCCTCCGCGCGCAATCGTGCCACATCGGCGAAAAGCGTCCGACACCTCCCACAAGCAGGAGTCATCTTTCCGTTCGCGTGAAGATCGATTGAGCTATTTGCCGTAATGGCGCGGCTACGCTCGGTGAAGCCGCAGCTCGGACCACCCGCGCATGACGAACCGCGGCCTGCGGACCCCGACGCCGGCGGGGGCCATGTCCGGAAGCCGCCTCCGCAGCGCACGGAGCACGGCCGCGATCTCGGTCCGTCCGAGCGAGGCGCCGAGGCAGTGATGCACTCCCGCGCCGAACCCCAGATGCGGGTTCGGCGTCCGGCCGACGTCGAGCCGGTCGGGCGCGTCGAAGGCGGCCGGGTCCCGCGCCGCCGCGCCGAGCAGCGCGCCGATCCGGGACCCGGCGGGCACCGGAACCCCGTCGACGACGGTGTCCCGCGCGGCCGTGCGCTCGAACAGCTGCAGGGGCGCGTCGAAGCGGATCAGCTCCTCGGTCGCGGCCGGCACCAGGCCGGGATCGGCGACCAGCCGCGCCCACTGCGCCGGATCGTCGAGCAGCGCGCGCACGCCGTTGCCGATCACGTTCACGGTCGCCTCGTGCCCGGCCATCAGCAGCAGCGCGGCCGTGCCGACCAACTCGTCGGCCGAGAGCCGGGACCCGTCGGCGTCGCGCACCGCGCCGAGGTCGGCGATCAGGCCCTCGCCGTCGGGCCGCGCCGCGATCTCCCGCAGCAGCGCGACGAACCCGGCCGACGCCCCCTCGGCTGCCTCCCGTGCACCGGCTCCGGGATCGGGCTCGTACATCCGCACGATCGCGTCCGACCACCCGCGCAGCGGCGCGCGCTCGGACTCCCCGACGCCGAGCAGGTCGGCGATCACCTGCACGGGCAGCGGCTCGGCGACGGCGGAGATCAGGTCGGCGCCCGTGCCGTCGTCGCCGTCGTCGATCCGGGCGGCCAGCGCGCGGACCAGGTCGTCGGCCCGGCGGTGCACCAGCGGCGCGAGGCGCGCGGTGTGGCCGCGGTCGAACGCTGCCGCCACCAACCGTCGCAGCCGGGTGTGCGGTTCGCCCTCGCGCTCCAGCAGCGAGTTGCGGTGCAGCAGGTCGAACGTCGGCAGGCCGGCGTCGATGCGCACGCGGCCCAGAGCACGGTCGCGCAGTACCGCGGAGCACGCCGCGTGCGAGACGGCGACGGGGAACCCGAGCCCGGGGTGCGGATGCACCCCGCCGGCGGCCCGCATCCGCTCGTACACCGGGTACGGATCGGCCAGGAACGCCGGGTCGGCGGGATCGAACGGGGTCACCACCCGCTACCTTGCACCACGATGGGCAAGAAGACGCGTAACCGAGCCGCCGCCGTCGCCGACGCCGGAGAGAACCCCCGCCGGCCGTGCCCGTGCGGGTCCGGCAAGCGGTACAAGAGCTGCCACGGGGCCGGCGACGACGTGATCGTCATCCGGCCGTTCGAGGGTCTGGCCGCCGAGCCGGACCTGATCGCGATGCGCGAGTTCCTGCCGTCGGCGACGGCGGAGCTGCCCCTGCGCGAGCCGGGCGACCGGCCGGTGACGCTGGCGTCGGTGCTGCCCGGGGCGTCCGCTGCGCTCGTGCGCGACGACGGCGACCGCCTGCTCGGCATGCAGACCCAGACCCGTTCCGGCGACCTGTCCGCAGACCTGGCCGGGGCGCTGACCTGGTCGGGATCGGCCGAGCCGGGCTCGTCGCTGCCGGTCGTCGGTCCGGGGCAGCGGTCGTCGGAGCGCCTGCAGGACCTGCTCGACCCGGACGCGCCGCTGGAGGTCACCCTCTACAAGGACTTCTCCTGGTGGCTCGCCGAGAGGAGCGCCAGCGGAACGAGCATGGGCACCCCCCGCGAGCCGGACCCGGACGAACGCGCCGCCCTGGAGCGGGCGAACTCGGTGATCCTGCCGACCGAGCGGATCGACGCGCCGGGCGTGCGGGCCGCCTACTGGGTGGACACCGGCACCAAGGCACACCTGCGCTGGGTGCGTCCGGAGCCGGAGGACCGGCTGATGGGTGCGCTCGCGCGGCTGTCCGAACGCGGTGAGCTCGACCTGTCCGAGGACAGCCGCTACGCGGGCTCGTTCCGCGCCCACGGGCTGCTGGTGCCGGTGTGGGACCTCGACCGGGAGATGCACTCGTCGGAGTGGGCCGGTCCGGCGGAGACGTTCGCGGCCCGGCTGGACACCGCACTCGCGGGGCTCGACGACGAGCCGCTGACCGTCGCCGAGCACCGCGCCCGCGACGTGCTCGCGGGCAAGCAGATCACGCTCCGGTAGCCGCCGCGCTGCGCCCGCCGGCCACCGGCGGCGCGGTGTTGTCCACGGGCCCGCCCTTGGCCAGCTCGCGGGCGACGAAGTCCTCGATGTGGAACAGGTTGTCCCCGGCGCGGCGGACGACGGTGAGCAGCGTGGACATCGACGCGACCTCCTCGACCTGCTCCTTGAGGAACCACTGCAGGAACTGCTCGCCGAGGTAGTCGCCCTCGTCGCGGGCGGTGCGGGCGAGGGCGGTGATCTGCTCGGTGACCTGCTTCTCCTGGGTGAGCGCGAGCTGCACGACGTCCTCGACGCCGGTGAACTCGTTGCGGACGTCGTCGACGCCCGGGATGTTCGCGCGGTGGTCGGAGTCGAGCAGGTACTGGACCATGCTCATCGCGTGGTTGCGCTCCTCGAGGGCCTGCGCGTAGAAGTGCGCGGCCAGCTGAGGGAGATCCTCGTCGTCCAGGTAGACCGCGACGGCGGTGTACTGCTGGCTCGCGGTGAACTCGTTGCGGATCTGGTCCCGCAGCATGGCGTGGAACTTCGTGTCGTCAGGCACCCGCTGATGGTAGCCAGCGGGTGCGGCCCGGGCTGCGCTCCTTAGTATCGACGACCATGGGACTTCTGGACGGGAAGGTCGTGGTCGTCACCGGTGCCGGCCGGGGCATCGGCCGAGGTGAGGCGCTGGAATGCGCCGAGCAGGGCGCCTCGGTGGTGGTCGCCGAGTTCGACCCGGACGCCGGCGACGCCGTCGTGGCGGAGATCACGCAGAACGGCGGGCAGGCCGTCGCGGTCGGAGGGGACGTCGCCGAGGCGTCCGTCGCGGACTCGCTCGTCGCCACCGCGGTGGAGCGCTTCGGCCGCCTGGACGCGGTGGTGAACAACGCCGGGATCCTGCGCGACCGGACCGTCGCGAAGCTCTCCGAGGACGACTGGGACGCCGTGATCCGCGTCCACCTGCGCGGGCACTTCCTGCCCACCCGGGCCGCGCTGCGGCACTGGCGGGTGGTCGGCACGCCCGGTCACCTGGTGCACACGGCGTCGACGTCCGGGATCCTCGGCAACTTCGGCCAGTCCAACTACGGCGCGGCCAAGGCCGGCATCGCGGCGTTCTCCACGATCGTCGCGATGGAGGGGGCGCGGGCCGGGATCACGTCGAACGCGATCGCCCCGACCGCCCTCACCCGGATGACGCTGGACCTGATGCCGCAGGAGTTCCGCGACGAGCGGGACGCGGCCCTCGAGCGCGGCGAGTTCGACTTCTTCGCGCCGGAGAACGTGGCGCCGCTGGTCAGCTTCCTGTGCTCGGACGAGTCGTCGCACATCAGCGGCAAGGTGTTCGGCGTGCAGGGGGACAGCGTGGAGATCTTCCAGCCGTTCACCTCGGTCGCCGAGATCCGGGGCAACGGGAAGCGCTGGGACGCGTCGGTGCTCGCGGACCGCGTCGACGAGCTGTTCAGCGCGTCCGGGATCCAGCCCGGCGCGGAGAACATGATGGCCCGGATGCGGCACCAGATCCTCGGCGAGCACTGAGCCGTCGTGATCGGCGTCAGAACCGGGTGATGCCGGGCAGGAACGCGTAGCCGACGAACGCGACGACGTCGATCAGCGCGTGCGCACCGATGAGCGGCCAGAGGCGGTTGGTGCGCTGCCACACGCGTCCGAACACCAGGCCCATGACCGCGTTCCCGACGAACGCGCCGACGCCCTGGTAGAGGTGGTACGCGCCGCGCAGGACGGAGGCCGCGCCCAGCGCGCGGTTCTCCGACCACCCGAGCTGGCGCAGCCGGGTGAGCAGGTAGCCGATCATCACCACCTCCTCGGCCCACGCGTTCGCGAACGCCGAGGCGACCAGCACCGGCACCCGCCACCAGACGTCGGTCAGGGTGCTGGGCGCGACGTCCGGGGCGATGCCGAGCGCCCGCGCGGCCAGGTAGAGGGCGAGGCCGGGGATGCCGATCAGCGCGGCGAGCCCGAGCGAGCCGAGCGCGTCGCGGCCGGGCCGGGTGCCGTCCAACCCGACCCGGCGCAGCGCGATGCCGGCGCGCAGCAGCAGGTAGGCGCCCAGCGCGCCCCAGCCGACCAGCTGCAGCACCCGGACGAGCTGGGACGCGAGATCGACGAGCGCGTCGGTGGACGCGGGGGCGTTCAGCGTGACCTGCTGCGACGCCAGCGGCTCCGGCGCGAGCAGCGCGTCCAGCAGTGACAGTCCGCTGCGCAGCGCGGACAGGCCCAGCGTCACGGTCAGCACGACCGCGATCTCCAGGCCGATCAGCCGACGCTCGCGGGGGTCGGTCACGACGCCGACCCCGGACCGCGCGGGTACCAGCCAGTCCCGAACTGCCACGACGGCGGACGCTACCCGCCCGCGTATCCTGGCCTCCGTGCTACGGCTCCTGGTGTCCCCGAAGTGGATCGCCTGGCACGTGCTCACCCTCGGTGCCATGGTGGCCTGCGGCTTCCTGTCCGCGTGGCAGTGGCACCGGGCGGGATCGGCGATGGGGTCGGCCCTGAACATCGGCTACGGCGTGCAGTGGCCGGTCTTCGCGGTGTTCTTCGGCTTCATGTGGTGGCACTTCCTGCGGATGGAGCTGCGGGAGCTGCGCTCGACGTCGTCCGCGGTCGCGTCGGAGGAGGGCGCCGCGCCGGAGATCCGCTCACCCGGTGAGCGGGTTCCGGAGAACTCTTCCCCGACCCCCGGGCCGGTCGCCGACGTGGACACCGGCGCCGGGCGTGGCGCTGCCACCGACGACCGGCGGTCCCCGTTCACACCCCGCCCGGCCGGGGTCGAGCCGTCCCGGCTGTCCGACCCGCAGCTCCGGGCCTACAACGACGCGCTGGCCGAGCTCGCGGCCAGGGACCAGGAGAACTGAGATCGTGTCGATCGCGACCGCGCTGCGGATCTACCGGGTCTCGGCCTGGGTCACCGGCATCGGGCTGCTGCTGCTGGTCTTCTACGCGATGCCGGCCAAGTACTTCTTCGGCGACCCGCGCCCGGTCGCGCTGATCGGCATGATCCACGGCTTCCTGTACATGATCTACATCGTGTGCACGCTGATCCTCGCCGAGCGCACGCGCTGGAAGCCCGGGTTCGCGGTGGTGATCCTTCTGGCCGGGACGATCCCGATCGCCTCGTTCGTCGCCGAGCACAAGGTGACCCGGAAGGTCCGTGCCGAGCACCTGACCGCCGCCGGCTGAGGTGCCGGCGACGGCCAGGGTTTCGGCAGGGTCTCAGCCGGGCTCAGCCGGGCGCGGTGCGGAACGGGCAGCCCACGAGCTCGCCGAACCGCGCCCGCAGCTCCTCGACGGTCGTCGCGTCACGGGAGAACGCGAGCCGGACGTCGTGGCCACCGGTCGGCGTCTGGACCCGGATGCGCAGCCCGCACCGGTCCACCCCGAGCGGCCGGATCCGCGACCCGGCATCCAGCGGCACCGACGCCGGCAGGTGACGGGTGAGCGCCGCGAACACCTCGGGGTGCGCTTCGTCGAGGTGCCGCAGCCACTCGTGCTCGACCAGGCAGAACGGGTCCGGACGGGCGACGGCGAGTTCGGTCGGGGTCGCGGCGGCGCTCCCCTCGGCGTCGGAGTAGACCGTCGAGCCCGGCCGCAGGCGCAGCAGCGTCGCCCCGTGGCCGACGTCCAGCAGGCGGGGGTGCGGACGCAGGTCGGCGAGCCGGAGCGTCATGTGCCGGGAGACGCCCGCATTCGGCTCGTGCAGCCAGCCGACGATCCACAGCAGCTCGCGGACGGGGTCGGCCAGCGGGACCGGCGCCCGGTCGGTCACCTCCAGCATCACGGCGAGCTCGCCGCCCCCCGACCGGCGCAGGCGGGCCAGTAGCGGCTCGTCGTCCGCCAGGAGCAGGTCGGTCGTGCCGTCGGTGTGCAGGTGGTGCATCAGCGGCGTCACCGGGTCCGGCTCCCCGGTACCGACGAGCGCGGCGAATCCGCCACGTGCGACCAGGCTGCGGGCGCGCTCGGTGATCGACGGTGCCGGCGGACGCGGAGTCCGGGTTCTTCCCACTCCCTCACCTCCATTTAGGTAACCCTTACTTAAGCAAGGGCGAGGGGTACGTGTCCAGAGGCACGTGCGGATGGGCTGTCAAGGCCCCCCTTTGTCAACGGGCCGTGACCCGACCGTTAGCGTCTTCAGACGTGATGACCGTGCCCTCGGGTTCCACCGCCGACCCGTGGCCGATCCGCCCTCTGCTCGCCGCGCTGGTGGACGACACCAGCCTCCTGCAGCCCAGGGCGACCGCCCCGGGGGTCGACGCGGTGGTGTCGCGGTACCTGGCCGCCCGCGACGGCCACTACGGCGGCCTGGTCGGCCGCCTCGTCTGCCCCGCGTCGCAGCTGCCCGCGGTGGTCACCGAGCTGGCCCGTTCCGCACCGTCGCGTCCGGCCGATATGGCGCTGGTGGTGGACACCGGGCTCGGTGCGGTCCCGAAGGCCCTGTCCACCGTGTTCTCCCGGTCGAGCCTGCTCACGCCGAGCACGGTCGAGTGCGCCGCGCCGCCGGACGTCGACGGCGTCTGGCTGGAGCGCGTCTCGGAGTTCGTGCCGGACGAGGTGGTGGCCGTCGTGGAGCCCCGCCGGCCGCTGGACGGCGAGCCGGCCGGCACCCAGGCGTGGCTGGAGGCCGTGCGCCGGGTCGCCGAGCACGGGTGCACCCCGAAGATCCGGATGGGCGGCCCCCGGGCGTCCGACGTCCCGACGGTCGAGGACGTGTTCAGCTTCCTGGAGACCAGCCTCGAGCACGGCAAGGGCGGGCTGAGCGCCCAGGGGCTGGACCGGATCGTCCGGGACCGCGAGGAGACCGACACCGACCGCGGCCGGCACGGCCTGGTCAACCTGATCGTCGCCGTCGCGCGGATGACCGGGGTGAGCGCCTCGCCCCTCCCGGCCCGCGACGCCCTGCACTCGACCGACCGCGAGGCGCTCGCCCGCGAGCTGGACGAGCTGCCGTTGCCCGCGGTGGAGCGTGTGCGCGCGGTACTGCCGCGCTGCGGGGTGGACCCGGAGCCGGTGCCGGTCGCCGATCTGGTCGCGCTCGGCCTGCTCGACTGACCGGTTCGCGGGCTCGGTACGGTCCGCGCGTGACGCGTATCGGCTTCCTCGGTCCGCACGGCACGTTCACCGAGCAGGCCGTCCGCTCGCTCCCCGAGTCCGAGGGCGCCGAGCTGGTGCCGCTCCCCGGATCACCCGCCGTGCTGGCCGCGGTTCGCGACGGCTCGGTGGACGCCGGCTGCGTGCCGCTCGAGAACAGCGTCGAGGGCGCCGTCCCGCCGGTCCTGGACGGACTCGTCGAGGACCCGGCCCTGGTGATCGTCCGGGAGGCGCTGGTCGCGGTGCGGTTCACGCTGCTCGGCCGTCCGGGCACGAGCGTGGACGCGGTCGCGACGGTCGCGTCGCACTCGCACGGCATCGCGCAGACCCGCGGATGGATCGCCACGCACCTGCCGGACGCCGAGGTCCGGGTGAGCTCGTCGACGGCGGAGGCGGCGGCGCAGGTCGCGCGCGGCGAGGTGGATGCGGCCGTGTCCTCCCCGCTGGCCGCCGAGCAGCACGGGCTCGAGGTGCTCGCCGACGACATCGCCGACAACCCGGGGGCGGTGACCCGCTTCGTGCTGCTCACGGTGCCCGGCCCGCCGCCGGAGGCGACCGGGCAGGACCGCACGACTCTCGCGGCGACCACCCGGAACCGCCCGGGCACGCTGCTCGGCCTGCTGACCGAGCTGGCGGTGCGCGGGATCGACCTGACCCGCATCGAGTCGCGCCCGCAGAAGGACCGGCACGCCGAGTACTGGTTCCACCTGGACTGCTCCGGCCACGTCGCCGAGCCCGCGATGGGGGAGGCGCTGGCCGCGCTGCACCGGCGCTGCGACCGGGTCCGGTTCCTCGGGTCCTTCCCGCGCGCCGTCGGCACGGCCGAGCCGGCCGGTGTCGAGAGCGGCGTCGGCAGCCCTGTGGTGCCGATGACGTCGGCGACGCCCGAGGAGTTCACGGCCGCCGACGAGTGGGTGGCCCGGATCCGGGGCGGACTGTCCACATGAGCGATCCGGGTAGCGCCGGGTTCACCGCCGCATCGGTCGCGCGCCGGGAGCCGGGCGTCCCGCCGGACGACGGCCGGGTACGCCTGGTGCTCGTCCGGCACGGCCGGATCGTGTCGAACGTGCGGCACGCGCTGGACACCCGGCTTCCCGGCCCCCCGCTGGACGAGGTCGGCGTGGCGCAGGCGGACGAGGTCGCCGGACTGCTGGCGGACTGGCCGGTCCGAGCCGTGCACGCCTCCCGCGCCGCCCGCGCCCGCGAGACCGCCGCGTCGATCTCGGCCCGGCACGGCCTGGACGTGACCGTGCTCGACGGCGTGCACGAGATCTGGGTCGGCGACCTGGACGGCCGCACCGACGACGAGGCCAAGACCACGTTCGACGACGTGTTCGCCTCCTGGTGGGCCGGGGACACCGCCCGGCCGCAGCCGGGAGGCGAGTCCGCCGACGACCTGCGCGCCCGCTTCCTGCCGGACGTGCAGAAGGTTCTGGACGGTGTGTCGGACGGCGCGGTCGTGCTGGTCAGCCACGGCGCGGCGATCCGGCTCACGATGTCGGCGCTGCTGGCCGGCCGCGACGGCGAGCGATGGGCGCGGGACAACCTGGTCCCGAACACGGGGCGTGTGGTGCTGCGCGCCGACCCGGACGGCTGGACGCTGGAGAGCTGCGACCCCATGCCGGGGCGCTGAGGTTCAGCCCCAGCCGAGCTCGTGCAGGCGCTCCTCGGCGATCCCGAAGTGATGCGCGATCTCGTGCACGACGGTGATCGCGACCTCGTCGACCACCTCGTCGGCGTCGGCGCACTGCTCCAGCACGGCATCCCGGAAGATCGTGATCCGGTCCGGTAGCTCGCCTCCGTAGTCGCTGGTGCGCTCCGTCAGCGCGACGCCCTCGTAGAGGCCGAGCAGGTCGGGTTCGTCGGGATGGCGGTCCTCGACGAGCACGACGACGTTGTCCATCTGCGCGGCCAGACCCGCCGGCACCAGGTCCAGGGCGTCGGACACGAGCTCGTCGAAGCGCGCGGCGGACATCGACACCGCCACGGGTGCGCCTCGCCCGATCAGGGCGCCAGGCCGGGCAGGCCGGGCGGGACGTTCGGCAGGGCCGGCGGCTGCCCGGGGGCGGCCGGTGCCAGCGGGGCCACGGGCGCGGACGATCCGGCGGACGGGGCGCTCGGAGCTCCGCCGCCGGCCGGGTTGCCGGGGCTGCCGGGCGCGGCCGGAGCCCCGCCCCGGTTCGGGGCGCCGGGCGCGGCGGGTGCCGAGGGCTGGTCGGCCACGGTGAGCGGGCCCTTCACCGAGCCGGTGATCGCAGCGAAGCCGCTGCCGTCCGGGAGCAGCGTGGCCAGGTTGCAGTTGACCTTGCGGCTCCCGGCCTTCCAGGACGCGTCGGACAGGTTGTCCCAGTAGACGGTCAGCTTCTTCTGGCCGATCACCTGGTCGTTGCCCGCGAAGCCGTTGGCCGCCTTCTGGCAGGCCGCCTGCAGGAACCCGTCCTGCTCGTCGACCGTCGGCTGCTTGTCCTTGAACTGCGGGCCGAGGTCCATGACCGCGACCGCCTCGACGGCGTGCGGCTGGGAGCAGCTGACCGGGTCCCAGACCGTGCGGCCGTTGATACCCAGGCACGTCCCGGCCGCGACGACGGCGGACTGGTCCTGGGAGGCCACCGTCCCGGTGATCGGCAGCATCGCGCCGGAGCGGGACGCCGACTGCAGGCCGCACCGCATGCCCTTGTCGCCGCCGTCCCAGCGCTGCTGGGAGGGCTTGAGCGCGCCGACCCGGAACTTGCCGTCCGGGTCGAACTTGCCCTTGAGGTAGCCGGTGACCGCCGGCGTGCAGCGCTCCGCGACGAGCTTCTGCCAGGCCGCGTCCGTCGGGAACGTCGGCTGGTCCAGCAGCTTCACGCTGGCGGCCTGCTCGAACAGGTGCGGGCGGGCGCAGTCGAGGGCGGCGGTGTCGGAAGCGTCGGCCCGGCTCCAGTTCAGGCAGACGCCCGGGGTGTCCGGCGGCGGCGGTGCCGGCGGAGGCGGCGCCGCCGCGTTGGTGCCGGCGGGGGACGAGCCGAGGATCGGCATGCCGGTGCCGGCGAACGAGTCGACGGTCGCGACGACGAGCATCAGGACGGCGCCGACCAGGACGCCGACACCGATCCGCCGGGCGGTCGGAGTGGCCGACGACCAGCCGGGCAGGGATCGGCCGGACGCCGGGGGGCCTGCCGCGGCGGCGCGGGCCGCGGACCGACGGCCCGGGCGCACCGGGGTGCGGCGGTCCGGCCCACCCGAGCCCGAGGGCAGGCGGGTGGTTGCGGTCGCTGGGACGGCGCCGCCCTGACGCGGGACCCGCGGCCGGGCGTACCGGCCGTCGTACCCGTCGTAGTCCGGTCCGGCGGCGTCCACGACGGCGGTCGCCGACGCTGCGTCGGGTCCGTCCGCGGTGGCGTCGGGGGCATACCGGCGTCGGGGGGCGCCGGCACGATCGGACCTGGGTGGGGAGGCAGGATCCATGACGTTCTCCATGATGCCGTCCCGGCCTGCGACGACTCACCCGGGTCCGGGGCCGGCGCGGCGGTCGGTCGTCGCCGTGCTGCGAGCGTCCGCGACGCCTGCGGCCGTTGCGAAACGGATACCGTTCGTCCCGCTGTGAGTGCTGGTCACGGAGCCGCGACCCGGTACGGTTCGGGTGGGGGTGAGCCATGACCGACGACGGGCGACACGCTCGCGACTCGAACGACCCGCAGGACGGGTCGTCGCACGGAGCCGGGCCGGGCGAGCCGGACGAGCCGACTGCCCCGGTGGAGCAGGCGGAAGCCGAGGGCGCCGCGCAGCCTGGGCCGGGTGCGGGATCCGAGCCGTCCGAGCCGACGACGGGTCCGATTCCGGCGTCCTCCGGGCGCGGCCGGGTCCGCCGGCAGGACGAGACCACCGCACCGCGCGAGCCGTCGCTGGCCGAGCGCCGTGCGCGGGAACGCAAGCTCGAAGCCGACCGCGCGGCGGTCCTCGTCAAGGACGCACGCAGCAAGAAGAAGAAGCGGATCCTGATCGGCGCCGGCGCGACCGTCGGCGTCGTCGCGCTGATCGCCGTGATCTACGCCGCCTCCTCGGACGAGGAGGAGGTCGAGGCCCGCTGCGTCGACGACAACAACGTCGTCGTCGACGACAGCAACTGCACGCAGCCGGCCGCCCAGAACAGCGGCTACGGCGGCGTCGGCTTCTTCCCGATCTTCCTCGGCGGTGGCGGGCGCCAGTACCACTACAACTACGGCGGCGGCGGTGGCCTCGGCCAGGTCGCGACCGGCGGGACCACGACGGTGCCCCGGGACGGGACGACCGTGAAGAGCGGCACCTCCGGCAGCACGATCTCGCGCGGCGGGCTCGGGGTGTCCAGCGGCGGGTCGAAGGCCGGTGGCACTGGCTCGTCGTCCGGCTCCAGCAGCGGCAGCGGCAGCTCGTCGAGCGGGAGCTGAGGACGACCGTGCGTCGCGAGCAGGGCACCCCGCGCCCGGGGTGGGAACGGACCGTCGCCGAGCAGGGCCTGGTGTTCGGCTCCCCGGGCCGCGACGGCAGCGGCGGAGCGCGCCCGTACTGGGACGAGTCCGTGCACTACGTGTTCGAGATGGACGAGATCCTCGCGCTGGAGGCGGACGTCGAGCTCATGCACTCGATGTGCCTGGACGCCGTCGACCACGTCGTGACGACCGAGCGGTTCCGCGACTTCGCGCTGCCGGAGTGGAGCTGGGAGGCCGTCGCCGCGTCCTGGAAACGGCACGACGCGCACATCTACGGCCGGTTCGACCTGCGCTACGACGGCTCCGGCCCGGCCAAGCTGCTCGAGTACAACGCGGACACGCCGACGTCGCTGCTGGAGGCGTCGATCCTGCAGTGGAACTGGCTGCAGGACACACATCCCGACGACGACCAGTGGAACTCGCTGCACGAGAAGCTCGTCGAGCGCTGGGCCGAGATCAAGACGTCGCTGCCGAGCGCCGAGGTGCACTTCACCTGGTCGAGCGCCGACTCCTCGGGTGAGGACCACATCACGGTCGGCTACCTGCAGGAGACCGCGGCCGAGGCCGGGCTGGACACGGTCGGTCTGGCGATCGAGGACATCGGCTGGGACGTCGCGCTGGACCGGTTCGTCGACCTCGAGGAATCGTCGATGGCCGGGGTCTTCAAGCTCTACCCGTGGGAGTGGATCCTCACCGACGACTTCGGCAAGCACGTGGCCCGCAGCCTGCCCGAGACGCTCTGGCTGGAGCCGCTGTGGAAGACGCTGCTGTCGAACAAGGCGCTGCTCGCCGTGCTCTGGGAGATGTACCCCGGGCACCCGAACCTGCTGCCCGCGTCGCTGGGTGATCCCGGGGTGCTCACCGAGTACGTCCGCAAGCCGCTGCTCGGCCGGGAGGGCGCCAACATCCAGATCGTCGCGCCCGGGTACGAGACCTCGACCGGCGGCGTCTACGGCGACGAGGGTTTCGTCTACCAGCTGTTCGACCCGCTCCCCGAGTTCGACGGCTACCGGCCGGCCCTCGGCGCCTGGATCGTCGGCGACACGTCGGCCGGTCTCGGCATCCGCGAGACCGCCGGGCTGATCACCGACGACGGCGCAGCCTTCGTCCCGCACCGCATCCCCGAGTAAGTACCCCGCGACCCCCCGTCCGAGACCCCGCACACCCTCGTCGAACCGGACCTTTCCGGCTTTCTGAGCTCCCTGGAGGTTCCCCGTGACCGTTCTCGCCCAGGCCGTCGACCCGCAGTACTGGAGCTTCCTCGGGCGCGGCGATCGGCGCGATCCTGCTCTACGCGGTGATCGGCGTGCTGCTGATGCTGCTCGGGTTCTGGGCCATCGACCTGACGACGCCGGGCAAGCTGCCGCAGATGGTCCGCGGCGGCCTGCCGAACGCGGTGACGATCACCGCGGCCGGGATGCTGTCGATGGCGTTCATCATCGTGGTCGCGATCTACAGCTCGTCCGGCTCGCTGCTCGAGGGGATCATCTCCTCGCTCGTGTTCGGGCTGGTCGGGATCGTCGTGCAGGTCGTGGGCGTGCGGATCCTGGAGTGGGTGACCCGGATCGACATCGGTGAGGTCATCCAGTCCGAGGAGCGGCGCGCCGCGGCCGCCGTCGTGGCGTCCGCGCACCTGGCCCTGGGTCTGATCGTCGCCGTCGCGGTGCTCTGACCGCACCGCGCCGCCGGACGCCTAGTCCAACGCGGTGATGGCGTCCACCCGGGCCTGCGGCGGGGGCATCGCCTCGATCTCGGTGCGCACCGCGCGGGCGGTGGCGGCGAACTCGCCGTCGTGCACGAGGCGCTGGAGTGCGTCCGCGGTGACCGGACCCGCGATACCCGCACCGCGGGCGGCGACGAGCTCGGCGTTGTGCCGCCGGTCGCCCGCGCCGGGCACGGCGAGCTGAGGGATGCCGGCGGCCAGCGCGGCGAGCACGGTGCCGGCCCCGCCGTGGTGCACGACGGCGGCGCACCCGGGCAGGACGTCGGGCAGCGGCACCCATCCCACGGCGCGCACGCCCGCCGGCATCCGGCGGGACAGCCGCCCGGACGGGCGGACCAGCACGAGCTCGCAGTTCAGGCCGTCCGCCGCGCGGACCGCGGCGGCCATCGGGTCGCCTCGCCCCGGACCGGCCACAGTGGTCCGGGTGACGAGGATCCGGGGCCGCTCGGACGGCGCCTGCAGCCAGCCGGGTATCGCGTCGGGGTCGGGCTGGCGGTCGGGTGTGCCCGGGCGCATCGGCAGTCCCGGCCGGTCCCCGACGAGGCTCGCCGGGGCGATCGTCAGCGTGACCGCCGGGTCCGGCAGCGCGCTGATCCCGTGCCGCCAGAGCGCTCGCTGCATGGTCCGGGCGCCGAGCGTGGCGTCGACCAGCTCGCGGCCCGGGAACAGGTTGTTCTCACACAGCACGGCGGGCACGTCGTGCCGGGCCGCGGCCAGCGCGCCGGAGACCGCCAGCGGCTCGTGGATCACCACGTCCGGCCGCCACTGCGCGACGACGGTGACGAGTGCGTCCGCCAGCTCCTCGTTCACCGGCCCGAACACCGACCGCACCCCGCGGTCGCCGCCCCGCCCGGCCAGCTCGGCCCGCGCGGTCACCGGGTGGGCCACCATCGCGGTGGCCGCGATCCGTCCGAACCGGACGTTGCGGGCGACGTCGATGGCCGGCAGCCTCCCGGTCCCGGACGCCAGCGCGTCGCCCCCGCTGGCGACCAGCACCTCGTGCCCGGAGTCCCAGAGCGCGTCGGCCAGCGGCAGCATCGGCAGCAGGTGGCCCGGCAGGGGAGCCGACACCACCAGAACGCGCACGTGACGAGCGTAGCCGGGAAGCGGGCCCGCGCCAGGCCCGTAGGGTGGCATTCGTGATCTCGCCCGACCTGCCCGGCCGTGACGTGCGCGCAGTGGGTGCGCCGCGGCTCGTCGCCACGGACGTGGACGGCACGCTGCTCGGCGACGACGACGAGATCTCCGCCCGCACCGCGGACGTGATCACCCGCCTGGTCGCCGAGGGGATCGCGTTCGCGCTCGTCACCGGTCGGCCGCCGCGCTGGATCCCGCCGATCGCGGCCAAGCTGCCGGACGGGCTGGTGCGCTGGTGCGTCTGCGCGAACGGCGCCGTGCTCTACGACGCGGTCGCCGACGAGGTGTACGACGCGCACACGCTCGACCCGGAGGCGGTGCGCGTGGTCGCGTCGCTGGCCAGTGAGCTGTTCCCCGGCTGCGCCCTCGGCATCGAGCGGGTCGGCACGGCCGCGACCGGGACGTTCGACGAGTTCCTGGCCGAGCCGGGGTACGTGCACGCCTGGGGCGAGTCCGACGCCGGCCCGGCCAGCCGCGACGAGCTGCTCACCCACCCGGTGACGAAGCTGCTGATCCGCTCCCCGGAGCTGTCCAGTGAGCAGATGATGCGGGCGCTCGCCCCGCGCGTCGGTGACCTCGCGGACCTGACGTTCTCCCACCCCGGCGGCCTGGTCGAGGCGTCCGCGCCGGGGGTCACGAAGGCGACCGGGCTGGCCGCTCTCGCCGACCGGCTCGGGATCGTCGCGGCGGACGTCGTCGCGTTCGGTGACATGCCCAACGACCGGGAGATGCTCGGCTGGGCCGGTCGCGGGGTGGCGATGGGCAACGCGCACCCGGACCTGCTCGGACTCGCCGACGAGGTGACCGCTCCGAACTCCTCCGACGGCATCGCCGACGTGCTCGAACGCTGGTTCTGACGTACGGTCCGACACCCGTTCGATCCGCCCCGCTCCGGGGTGCCGCCCGCCCGCGCGTAGGATGACGGGCTGTCATCGCCCGCGCCCAGCACGACCGGCGGGGCGGAAGAGTCGAGCCGGTGCGCTCCCGGAGAGGGACAGCGCCCCGAGCGGAGGACCCCACCACGTGGCCGAGACCCTGGACCGCCCCGGTCCACATCGGGCCGACGGCGCGCCGGAAGCGGCGGGCCCCGTCAACGGATCCGGCGACGCCGGCGTCCCGGCCTCTGGAGAGATCGCGCTCCTCGCCGCGGTGCAGGACGCCATCGCGTATCCCGGGCGGGTGGGCGACTGCGCTGTCGCGACCGCCCGCGGCATGTCCCTGTTCGGCGAGCACGCGGCCGGATGGCTGGCCATCGGGCTGGCCGGCGCCGCGCTGGACCGCCCGCGCCGCGGAGAGTGGCTCGGCTCGGCCGCCGCGGTCGCGTTCGCCCACGGTGCCTCGATCGGCGTGAAGCGCGTCGTGCGCCGTCGCCGCCCGGAGCACCCGTCCGTGCGGGTCCTGGTCGGCACGCCGAGCCGGCTGAGCTTCCCGTCCTCGCACGCCACGTCCACGACGGCCGCGGCCGTCCTCTACGGGGGCCTGCTCGGCCGCCGCGCGCCGCTGGCGGTCGTCCCGCTGATGGCGCTGTCCCGTCTCGTGCTCGGCGTGCACTACCCGAGCGACGTCGCGACCGGGACCGCGCTGGGAGCCGCCGTCGCGGCGGGCTCCCGCCGCCTGCTGCGCCGCCGCGCCACTGCCCGTCCCCTCCCCGTCCGGAAGGCGACCGTATGACCAGCACCGACTCGACCTCGCGTCTCGGGAACGTCCCCGAGGCGCCGGAGCCCTCGGACTCCACCGTCACGGACGCCGAGGGGCTCTCCGACCAGGCCGGTGCCGAGCCGGACCCGACGGCCACCGACGGGGCGGTCGCCGAGCCGGAGACCACCGACGGGGCGGTCGCCGAGCCGATGACGCCGGTCCGCCGCACCCCCGCGCGGATCGCGCGCGGCGTGCTGAAGACGATGCGCCCGCGGCAGTGGGTGAAGAACGTCCTGGTGTTCGCCGCGCCGTTCGTCGGTGGCGGGATCTTCGGCGGATCCGTGATCATCGACTGCCTGATCGCGTTCGCCGCGTTCTCGCTCGCCGCGTCCGGGGTGTACCTGGTCAACGACGCGCTCGACGTCGAGGCCGACCGCGCGCACCCGACGAAGTGCCGCCGCCCGATCGCGGCCGGGATCGTGCCGGTGCCGCTGGCCCACGTGGTGGCGGGCGTGCTGTTCGCCGGCGCGATCGCGCTGGGCCTGCTCGCCGACTGGCGGCTGCTCGTGGTGCTGGCCGTCTACGTGGCCGTGCAGCTGGCCTACTGCCTGTGGCTCAAGCACCAGCCGGTGATCGACATCTGCATCGTCGCGTCCGGCTTCCTGCTGCGCGCGATCGCCGGTGGTGTCGCCACCGGGATCGCGCTGTCCCAGTGGTTCCTGCTCGTCGCCGGGTTCGGCTCGCTGTTCATGGTGGCCGGCAAGCGGTACGCCGAGATGATGCTCGCCGAGGGGACCGGCGCGAAGATCCGCAAGTCGCTGGAGAGCTACTCGTCGAGCTACCTGCGCTACATCTGGTCGCTGTCCGCCACGGTCATGATCATGACCTACTCCCTGTGGGCGTTCGAGATCCGCGAGACGCACCACAACAGCGTCTGGTCGGTCATCTCGATCGTGCCGTTCGTGATCGCGGTGCTGCGCTACTCGGTGGACGTGGACCGCGGCACCGGCGGCGAGCCCGAGGAGATCGCGCTCGGTGATCGGGTTCTGCAGGTACTGGCCATCGCCTGGGTGGCCATGCTGACGCTCGCCGTGTACGCCTGACGAGAGAAGCTTGCGGAACGAGCATCGGAGCTGCCGTGACCGATGACCTCCTCTCCCGCCACCGGGCGGTCCTGCCGTCCTGGCTCGCCCTCTACTACGACGAGCCGCTGGAGATCGTCTCCGGTTCCGGGCGAAGGGTCACGGCCAGCGACGGCCGTACCTACCTGGATCTGTTCGCCGGCATCCTGACCAACGGCGTCGGCTACGACATCCCGGAGATCGCCGACGCGGTCCGGTCCCAGATCGGCACCGGCGTGCTGCACACGTCGACGTTGTACCTGATCCGTAGGCAGGTGGAGCTGGCCGAGCGGATCGCCGCGCTGTCCGGCATCCCGGACGCGAAGGTGTTCTTCACCTGCTCGGGCACCGAGGCCAACGAGGCGGCCCTGCTGCTCGCGACCGAGTACCGCCGCAGCTCGCAGGTGCTGGCGCTGCGCAACAGCTACCACGGCCGAGCGTTCGCGACGATGGGCATCACCGGCAACCGCAGCTGGTCGGCCAGCGCGCTCTCGCCGGTGCAGGTGCACTACGTGCACGGCGGCTACCGGTACCGGGGCCCGTTCCGGAACCTGTCCGACGCCGACTACGTGCAGGCCTGCGTCGAGGACCTGGTCGACGTGCTGGACACCGGCACGTCCGGGGACGTCGCCTGCCTGATCGCGGAGCCGATCCAGGGCGTCGGCGGCTTCTCCGTCCCGCCGGACGGGCTGTTCGGGGCGTTCCAGAAGGAGCTGTCCGCCCGCGGGATCCTGCTGATCGCCGACGAGGTGCAGACCGGCTGGGGCCGCACCGGAGAGCATTTCTGGGGCATCCAGGCGCACGGCGTCACGCCGGACGCGATGACGTTCGCCAAGGGGCTCGGCAACGGCCTGACGATCGGCGGCGTCGTCGCGCGGGCGGAGCTGATGGACTGCCTGCAGGCGAACTCGATCTCGACGTTCGGTGGGAACCCGGTGTCCACGTCCGGGGCGCTCGCGACCCTGCAGTACCTGCTGGACCACGACCTGCAGGCCAACTGCGCCGCCCGCGGTGCGGAGCTGCTGGCCGGCCTGCGGGCACTGGAGCTGCCCGTCGTCGGCGACGTGCGCGGCAAGGGCCTGATGATCGGCGTCGAGCTCGTCGGCCCGGCCGGGCGGCCGGACGCGGCGGCCGCGGCGCGGGCCCTGGAGCTGGCCCGCGAGCACGGCGTCCTGATCGGCAAGGGCGGGCTGCTACGGCAACGTGCTGCGGATCGCCCCGCCGATGACGCTCACCGCGGACGAGGCGGCCGAGGGCCTGGCCGCTCTCACCGCGGCCCTGCGGACGGTGCAGGAGGAGGTCGTGCCCGGCGGCTGACCGTCGCCCGCGTCGCCCGTCCGGTCGGGTCCGCACCCGCTGGGGCGGTCGGGATCGCGGCGTCTCCTGGCGCGCCTGTGCAATGCGCACACCCACGCGTCCAGCGCCGTTGCACGGGTGTCACGACCGTCGACATCGCACTGGTGGTGGTCGATCGGCAGTTGGACAGCACGGTGTGCGACGTCGACGGCCGGCGCCAGCCCAGATGCGGCGTCCCGGGCGCCCGGGACGACGGTGGTGGCGTCCGGGTGCGCAGTGCAAAGCCTTCAGCCCGGTGGTCCCGGCACCACACGTCGTGGGACGTGACCGGTCCGTGGGGTCAGGTGCGAGCGGGGGCGGTGTGCCAGGCCCAGGTCGCGGCGAGGCCGTCGGCCAGCGGCGTCGGCCCGTCCAGGCCCAGCACCGATCGGGCGCGCGACGGGTCCAGGCAGCTGCGCCGCAGCTCACCGGGGCGGGCCGGTTCGTGGTGCGGGAGGAACGCGCCGTCGTCGAGCCCGGCGACCCGGCCGATCGCGGCGGCCAGCTCGGTGATCGTGACCTCGGTGCCGGTCCCGATGTTGAGCACCGCGCCGGGCCGCGTGCTGCCGTCGCGCAGACGGTCGGCGGCCCGCGTCGCGGCGTCGGCGACGTCGCCGACGAACAGGAAGTCGCGGGTCTGGCCGCCGTCGCCGAAGATCGTCGGGGCCTGTCCCGAGCGGGCCGCGTCGCAGAACAGGGACACCACACCGGCGCCCCCGGACGGGTGCTGGCGCGGGCCGTAGACGTTCGCGAACCGCAGCACGACGGCGGGCAGGCCGTGCGCGCGGACGAAGAAGCCCGTGTAGCGCTCGGCGGCGAGCTTGGACAGGCCGTACGGGGACTCCGGCGCCGGCGGGTGGTCCTCGGTGGTCGGCAGCGGCGCGTCCTCGCCGTAGATCGCACCGCCGGTCGAGCAGACCACCACCGCACCCACCGACGCGGCACGGGCGGCCTCCAGGACCGACAGCGTGCCCAGCACGTTCACCGACGCGTCGTGCGCCGGGTCGGCCATCGACGTGCGGACGTCGATCTGGGCGGCGAGGTGGAACACCGCGTCCGGGGCGAACGCGGTGACCAGCGGGCGGAGCCGGCCGGCGTCGCGGACGTCGAGCTCGCTGAGATCGACCCCGGCGGGCAGGTTGTCCGGGCGGCCCGCCGACAGGTCGTCGACGACCAGCACCTCGTCGCCGCGGGCGACGAGCGCGTCCACCAGCGTCGACCCGATGAATCCGGCGCCGCCGGTGACCACCGCCCGCATGCGGGTCAGCCCGATCCGGGCGGGTCCGCCGTCGCCGCCGTCCGCTCGGATCCCGGCGTCGCGGGGGCTCCGTTCCCGTTCGCGGAACCGTTGCCGGTCGCGCCATCGCCGCCGTGCGCCGGCGCGCCGGGCAGGGCCGCGATCTCACGCAGGCGGGCGGCGAGCTCGTCCTCCCGCCGGGCCAGCTCCGCGTCGCGGATGGCCAGCTGGCGGGCCAGGTTCGTCAGGTGCTGGCTGATCTCCCGGTCCCGCAGGTAGGAGTTGAGCATGCCGAAGATGAACCCGACGACGAGCAGGTAGACCAGCAGGTCGGTCCCGCGACCGATGCCGAGCTGGCGGGCCACCCAGGTCACGTCGTTCGGACGCAGCACGGCGTAGATGTTGAGCAGGACGAACGCGGCGAACGCGACCCGCTTGCTGGCCCGCACGCCGACGCTCTGGCCGCTGCGCACGAAGTAGAACAGTGCGCCGAGCGCTGCGATCACGAGCACGATCTGCAGCGTCACGGTGGCCCCCTCCCGGATCATCGCTGGCCCCGCAAGGAGAGGTCGAACAGGATGTTCACCCCGTTGAACAGGGACTGGCCCTTCGCCCGCGAGTACTCGGTGTAGCGGATCGTCACCGGAACCTCGCGGACCCGCCACGACCGGTGGGCGAGCGAGGCGACGATCTCCGACGCGTGTGCCATCCCGTTCATGTTGATCCGAATCTGCTCGGCGACGGGCCGGGTGAGCACGCGCAGGCCGTTGTGCGCGTCGGTGAGCTTCAGCTTCCGGCTGGACGGCGACAGTGCGGCGACGGTGCGGAGCACGAAGCGCTTCAGCCGTGGGATGTCCTCGCCGACCTCCAGGAACCGCGACCCGAGCACGACGTCGACGTCCCCCTCGCGGGCGATGTCGACCATCCGCTCGGCGTCGTCGACGGAGTGCTGGCCGTCCGCGTCGAACGTCACGAAGTAGTCGGCGCCGCGCCGCAGCGCGTAGTCGATGCCGGTCTGCAGCGATGCGCCCTGGCCGAGGTTGATCGGGTGCCGGACGAGGTGCGCGTCGGTGCCCGCGACGCGTTCCGCCGAGTCGTCGCGGCTGCCGTCGTCGACGCAGACGACGTTCGGGAAGCGTTCGACGATTTCCGCGATCACGTCGGCGACGACGGTCCCCTCGTTGTAGACGGGGACCACCACCCACGTGTCCGTGTTCGGCACCCTCACTCCTCGCAGAAATCGCCGCGGCGCACCTGCAGGCTATCGGTCGCGGAGTACCGGGCGACGCCGGGACGACCCGGCACCGACCGTACGCCGGCACGGTGGAGTCCTGCGCCCCGCTCGAGACCGTGTTGTCCGATCTGGACGCCGCCCCGGAGCTGTACGGGCCGACCGACCAGCCCGAGGTCGTGGAGAACTGCTAGGTCAGAGGAGGCGGTCCACCCAGCGGCCGAGTGTGTTGCCGTAGCCCTCGGGATCCGCACGGACGGCCTCGTCCACCGACGCCGCGACGGCCGGGGCGACCCGTCCTGCCTCGTCGGGCGTCACGTAGACGAGCTGGTAGTAGCCGTCGCGCATCTGGATCACGTTCGTGAGGGTCTTCCCCGCGGTCGCGCGCATGATGTCGAGGCCGTAGTTCACCGGCGGCGGCGCCGGCGTCGTGCTCGTGACGACGAGCACGGTCGGGGCGGCCCGCTCGACGGCGACGTCCGGAGACTCCCCGGCGGCGATCGCCTCGTCGTTGAGGCCGATGTAGTCGGTGCTGGTCCAGTCGCTGTAGTACGGCATCGCGCCCGCGTCGGAGACGGCGAGGGTCCGCGCGGGCACCGCGACGTCGGCCGCGGCCAGGCCCCGGCCGATGGCCACGTGCGCCCGCTCGAGGTCCTTGCCGTAGTTGACGATGGCCGGGGCGTCGTTCGCGGTGACCCCGGCCATGGCGACCCAGCCGACGGTGACGACGGCGGCCGCGGCGGCGACCCGCCGTCCCACGTCGCCGTCCAGCGCGAGGCCCGCGGCCAGGCACAGCACGGCGAACGCGTGGTACGCGAACCGGTGCATGTAGTCCATCGACGGCCCGGAGACCGCGTAGGGCAGGTAGGTCAGCGCCACCGTGGTGCAGATCAGCAGGCCGGGCCCGCTCGGGCGGCGCAGCGTGAGCGCTCCGAGCAAGACCAGCATCGGCAGCAGCGCGGTCGCGGTCATCTGCAGCCAGGTCTGGCCGGAGGTCAGGTTGCCGAACTTGATGTAGAACGTGTTCGGCAGCAGCTGCCCGAAGTACGACCAGCGCCACAAGAAGTACCCGAGGCCGACGGCGACCGCGGCCGCCGTCACGAGCAGCTCGGGACGAGAGCGGCGGCGCGCCCACAGCCACGTGAGCAGCACCGGCAGCGCCGCGAGCACCCCCTCCGGGCGCAGCATGCCGGCGAGCAGCACCAGAACCGGCGGTTCCCACGCGCGGACCGGCTCGCCGCGCAGCACCCGCAGGCCGAGCACGACCAGCCGCAGCAGCACCGCGGCGACGGCCATCGTCTCCAGGCCGGCCGTGAGGTGCACGTAGGTGGGCAGGAACAGCAGGAAACAGCCGAGAGCGACGGCGGCGCCCGTCCGCGTGGACGTACTGCGCCACAGCTGCAGCACGACGGCCGCCGCGAGGACCAACGACGTGATCTTGGAGACTGTCGGCAGGTCGGCGCCGACGAGCGCGAACAGCGCGTTCCAGACCATCCAGGCGAAGTTGGTGAAGCCCTCCACCGGATCCTGGCCGACGTTCCAGACCGGCCCGTCACCCGCGGCGAGGTGCGCGGAGTAGCGGAACGTGATGAACGCGTCGTCAATCGTCACGCTCCACGTCGTCCACGCGCCGACCGCGAGGACGAGCAGCGCGAGGAGTGGAACCACGTGCCGGCGCAGGGGCCGCGGCCGGATCGGCCGCTCGGACGCCCGCGGCCACGACGGCGGACCGGCGGGTGCGTCGCGCTCCGGCATCACGGGGACGGCCACCGGCCCAGTCTGCCCGGCCGTCCCGTGGCGCCGTACCCCATCCCCGTCATCGACCGGGGCGTGTCGCACCGGGCACCGTCAGCTCGACGATCCGCCCCGGCGACGGGAGGCCGTCGGTACCGCGGCCCTGCCGGTCTGCCAGCATCCAGACGACGGCCAACGTCCGGAGCCCGTCGTGGTCACGGACCATCTCCTCCGGCGTGATCGCGCCGGATCGCAGGTCGGCGTCCCAGCGGGCGAACGTCGGCGGCATCGGTCCGGGCGCGATCGGGAAGTCCGCGCTCAGCCGGCTCGTGCCGGTCGAGAACTCCCGCATCCAGGACAGCTGGCCCACGGCGAGCGGCACCAGCAGCAGCGCGGCGGACAGCACCACAGCGGCCGGCCGCGTCCGCCGGGGCACGTGCTGCTGCAGCACGTCCAGGGCGACCCCGAGCAGGAGAGCGGCGACCACGGACAGCGCGACCGCGCGTCGCAGCCCCGGTTGGTTGCCACCCGGGAGCCAGAGCGCGACGGTCGCGGCGGCGACCAGCAGCCACGGCCACAGCACGCGCCACCGGCCGGCCGCCGCGACGACGAGTGCCGCACCCGCCACGCACGCCAGCACCGTCGAGCCCAGCGCGGGCCGGTCGTCGAAGAAGTAGTAGCTGTGGCCGTCGACGGCGAGCTGGTGCAGCAGGTTCCCGGCGTTCACCCACGGTTCGAGGTCGACCCGGCCGCCGCCCGCGACGATCCGGCCCGGACCGGCCGTCCACCACGCGAGCGGCGCGAGGACGATCACGACACCGGCGGCCACCGACACCGCGACCTCGGCCCGGCGGCGCGGGTCGTCCCGGACCGCGCGGACGAGACACACCACGACGATCGCCGCCGCCCACGCGACACCCGAGGTGTGGCACCCGATCGCGACGGCGGCCAGCAGCGGTGCGGCCGTCCACCCGCGGCGGGCCGAGGTCGCCAGCAGCAGGCCCGCCGTACCGGCGACCGCCTCCAGGCCGTTCTCGGTCGCGAGCCAGCCGAACATCGCGATCCCGGGCAGCAGCACCGCGACGAGCCCGGCCACGGTGCCGGCGCCGCGGCCGCACCCCAGCCGCCGGGTCGCGACGAGGAAGACGAGCGGCCCGAGCGTCGCCATCGCGAGCGCCTTCCACCGCCGCGCCGAGAACAGCGAGTAGCTCGGGTCGAGGTGGCTCGCCAGCCAGTAGTAGACCGGCGCCACGACGTTCGTCGACCACACCGAGGCCTGGGCGCGCTCGGTGACGGTGAACAGCACGTCCCGGATCGAGACGCTCATCTCTTCGCCCATCAGGACGAGCGACGGCGCCACCGCACGGACCGAGGCGAGGTCGACGGCGAGGGCGACCGCGAACAGGCCAACCACCGCGAGCAGGTCGGCCCGGGTGAACCGCCCCGCCGACGCGGCGACCGCCGGGGCCGTCACGGTTCGCACTACCCGGCCGCTCGTCGCTCCACCCCGACGAGCACCGCGTTCGCCACCTCGTACGGCGAGCCGTAGCGGCAGCGCAGGGCCTGCTCGGCGGACACCGGCTCCCAGTCGCAGTCGGCAGAGACCCGCTGGTAGAACGTTTGTTCGGCCAGTGCGAAGCGGCCGGACGCGATGTCGGCGTCCAAGCCGGGGTTGTAGCCGATCGGGACCGTCACCAGCAGCCGGCCGCCGGGGGCGACCAGGGAGCGCGCCTTCTCCAGGGCCCGCAACGGCCCTCGCGGATCCTGTTCCTGCTCGTCGAACCGCACGTGCTCCAGGCTGGAGATCGACACCACGGTGTCGTACTGCTCCGGCTCGTCGAGCGTGAGGATGTCGACGTTGCGCGCGCCCATCAGGTTCTCATAGCGATCGACCACTACGTGGCCGTTGACGCCGTAGTGCTGCAGCACGTTGCCGACCTCGAGCATCCGGCCCGGTTCCCCGTCGTCCAGGACGTGCCGGGCGATCGCGATCTCGAGGCATCGCTCGTTTCGCCAGGTCTGGTTGAAGTAGTGATAGAAGTACGGGATCTCCTCGCCGGCGAACGAGAACCGGGCGGACGCGCGGCGGCGGCGCAGCAGCGGTAGCCGCACCTGCTCGACGACGAGATCGGCGAAGAACAAGGCCGTGCCGAGCACGCCGCGGGAGTTGACCTCGCGGCGGGCCCGGGCCGCGACGATCCGCACCTCGCCGGAGGCGAGATCGACACGCCGGCGCACCGGCCCGGGCGGCTCTGGGGCCGGCTCCGCCGTGGGCTCACCTCCGGCGCGAACGACGTAGAGGTGGCTCTCCCAGCGGGGGCCGGCGCTGTCGTCGGGGTCGATCGACAGGACGGTCCCGCCGGCGGCCTCGATGACGGCGCGGACCCGGGCGGGTGCGATCCCGTGCATCTCCATACCCCTGCGGAGCCGGTCGGCGACGGCGCGGGGAAGCACACGCAGCGCCAGCCCGGCCGGCGTCGCCGCGGGCCGGGCCGGTACCCGGAACGCGAGCACCCCGCCCGGACGCAGGACGCGGTGGAACTCCCGGATGTAGCGCTCGGCCAGCTCCGGCGGCATGTGCTGCAGGACCCGGCTGGAGTACACGAAGTCGACCGACCCGTCGTCCACCCCGGCGAGGTCGGGCCCGCCGACGCGGAGGAACTCGCAGCGGTCCGAGCCGACCAGGCCGCGGGCCGTCTCCAGCATGGGTTCTGAGACGTCCAGGCCGAGAACGAGTCCGAACCCTGCGACCGACAAGCCGTGGCAGAGCCGGCCGGCCCCGCACCCGAAGTCGAGAGCGGAGTCCCGACGCGGGCTGGCGCCGAGCTCGTCCAGTCGGCTCAGCACCCGGTCGACCTCCACGGCACCGGTCTGCAGGAACTCACCGGTGTCCCAGCCGCCGCCGGACTTGTCCCGGTCGGACAACACGGCCCAGAGCGGATCCTCGCGCCCGAGCCTCGTCCAGGTGTCGCTGATCTTCTCGATGCTCATTCCCAACCTCGCTCCGCGAGCTCCGCGCCCGGGTGATCTCGAATCGGTCGTGTGCTTGGCGAGGACCAGCTCGTAGGCATCGAGCACGGCCTCGAAGCTGAACTCGTCGGCGGTCGCCGCGGCGCCGGTGTGCGGGTCCGGCGGTGCGGCCCGGAGCTCGCGCAGCGCCGCCGTCAAGGCGCTGACGTCCCGGGGGGTCACGACCGCCCCGAACCCGGTGCGCCGCACCGCGGTCCGCACTCCGGGCAGGTCGCTGACCAGCGCCGGGACGCCGGCCAGCATGGCGACGACCTGGACGATCCCGAATGCCTCGAACGCGTTCACCGACGGTAGTGCGAACACGTCCAGCGAGCGGTAGAAGTCGGCGAGCTCGCCATCCGGTAGGTAGCCGAGCAGCCGGATCCGGGGGTCGTCGCCGACATGCCGGCGGACCCGTTCCACTACGCTCCCGCCGGCGATCCCGTCGTAGTCGCCGCCGATCAGCAGCCGCGCGTCAGGGTCGTCGAGGGCCAGGAACGCGTCGACGAGGTACTCGATCCCCTTCTCCTCGACGATCCGGCCGAGGAAACCGACGTGCACGCCGGGACCGTCGCGGAACGTCGGCCGCCCGCCCCTGACCGCCCGGCACGGCGGCGCGATCTCCACCATCCCCGGCCGGATGTGCGGCCACAACCGGCTGTGCCGGGCGTAGTCCTCGCTGCTCACCGTGACCGCGGCGGAATGGTGCATCGCCCACCTGCTGGACCGGTCGATGACGCCCTCCTGGACCCGATTGAATAGGCTCGGGGGCAGCGAGACGTCGCAGTGGTAGGTGGTCACGACCGGGACCCGCGAGAGCGGGGCGAGGATCCCGGCCTCGATCAGCGGCAGGTGCAGGTTGACGACCCTCGCGCGGCGCATCTCGCGCAGCGCCAGCCGGGTCAGGTTCAGCCCGATTGTGCCCTTTCCGATCTTGGCGATGATTGGCGCCCGGACGACATGCACGCCGCCCAGTCGTTCCCGGGTGGGCAGATCGGGGTCGTGCTGGCAGGCCACGACGCACACCTGCCAGCCACGGGCGGCCAGTCCCTCGGCGACGTCCCGGGCGACGTTGGTCAGTCCGGAGACGTAGGGCGCGTAGTAGGTCAGGATGATAACGAGGTCGTGCCCGTCGTCATCGGTCACCGGCTTCCGTCCCTCGTCGTGCGGACCTGCAAGAACAACCGTATCGGCCAGATGATCCTCCTCCGTCGCGCCCCCCGCCCGGACGTGGCCGCGCCGCGGGTAGCCTTGCCGACCGTGCCGCGCACGACAGGTGGGGCGAACCGCGGATTCGTGCAGGCGGAGTGGCGTGCGGCGGCCGATGCCAGGCGCGCCGGGGCGCACGGGAGGCCCCCTCACCGGGGCGGTCCGGGTCGCCGTCCGGGATCTCGATGGCCCGTGGCCCCTGCGCTGATCGTCGGTTTGCTGAGTGTGGTCACCGCACTCGCCCTGCCGTTCGCCGCGGTCTCGGTCAACCAGCCCCAGGTGTCCTGGCCGGCCGACCCGGTCCGACCGGCCTCCACGATGCTCATGCTGAGCGCATATCGCCCGCTCGCCTTCGATGCCTCATTCAGCTGCGCGGACGTGCGGGCGGCCGCAGCTACCGGGGGTTCGCTCGTCCTGGCCACCACCCGGGCGGGCTCCGCGGAGGGTGCCGGCGCCGGGCTGGTGGTCGCCATGGCTAACGGTGAGCTGACGGTGACCTCCCGCGGTGTCGGGCTGGCGCGGGAGCCGATCGGCGCCGACTCGTGCCGGTACACCCTGGCTGGCCAGGACGGTTCGATGGTCCTGGCTCGCGACGGACGCGAGCTCGGACGCGGCCCCATGCCCGACGTCGACGCGCTGGTCACCACCGTTGCCACGGCGCCGGGCGCGAGCACCACCGACCTGTCTGTCCGGCTCACCGTCGACGACCGGTTCGCCACCAGCCCGGCCCCCGGCAAGGTGGCGCTGATCGTACTGCTCCTGGTTGCCGTCGCAGGAGCGGTCGGCCTGCTGGTGGCCTTCGGCCGGCGAGTCGGCGGTGTCCGTTCGGATCGGGCGGACGTGACCCGGCCGGCCCGGCCGTGGGGCGCCGCGGTCGACGTCCTCGTCGTGGCCGCGCTGGGTATGTGGCTGTTCCTCGCACCATTGACGATCGACGACGGCTACTACAGCGCGATGGCCGCCAACGCCCCGTTCGAGGGCTATGTCGGCAACTACTTCCAGTTGTTCAACCAAGGCTTCACGCCGTTCAGCTGGATCTACTGGGCGCTGGCGTCCTGGCAGAATCTGGTGGGGTTCAGCCCGGTGGCCCTGCGGGTGCCGGCCGTGGTGTGCGGCCTGCTCACCTGGGTCTGCGTGCGCGGGCTGGTCGGGACCGTCCGGTCGGATCCGCAGACGGCCGCCGAAGCGGCGGGTGCCCGGCGGCGGGTGCTGACCACCGCCGCACTCGGGGTCGTGTTCCTGGCCTGGTGGCTGCCGTTCGACATGGGCCTGCGCCCCGAGACCGTCGTCGCCCTCGCGGTCGTCGCGTCCCTGCTGTGTCTCGTGCGCGCTGTGGAGCGCGGCTCGCTCCTGCTCGTCGGTACCGCGGTCGGGATCTCGTCCCTGGGGGCCACGGCATCCCCGAGCGGTCTGGTCGCCCTAGCGCCGCTGGTCGCGGCGCTGCCGGCGGTGTGGCCGCTGCTGCGTCGCGACGACGGCCCGTTCGCGACCAGCGGGCGGATCCTGTGCGTGCTGGCGCCGGGCGCCGCCGGGGCGCTGGCGGCATTCGGGGACGGCTCGTGGCGCGACTTCGTCCGCGCGCAGGAGCTGCTCCGGGGCGTGAAGACGGAGTCCTGGTACACCGAGTACCTCCGCTGGCAGTCCCTGTTCGAGTCCGGGTCGTCGACCTACGCCCACCGTGCGCCGGTGCTGGTGACGGCGCTCGCCGTGGCCGGCCTGCTCGTGCTGTGGGCCGTCGGGCGGGCACTGTCCCGGCCGCTGCCGGACCGGCTCCTGATCACCGGGACGACGACCGCGCTGGCGTTCCTGCTCCTGGCCCCGACCCCGAGCAAGCCGTGGATGCACTACGGGACGATGGCCGGGGTGGGGGCGGTGTTCGTCGCCCTAATGGTCGTGGACGGCCCATCGACCATGCGCCGCTTGGCCGGGGGGCGGCGCCCGCCGCGAGCGGGCGTCCTGGCGGCGGTGGTGGTCGTCGTGTCGACGCTGGCCGTGGCCGGTCACGGGGTCAACACCTGGGTACCGGTGCAGTGGACACCGGCGCTGCCGCATCCCGACACGCCACCCCAGGTCTGGATCTTCCGCTTCGACCAGCCGCTGTGGTGGCTGCTCGGTGTGCTCGTCGTGGCCGGAGTCGTCAGGGTCGTGGCGAAGCGCCGGTCGCCCGCCTGGATGCCGTACGCCACGGTCGTCGCGCTGTCCGCGATCGTGGCGCTGTTCCTGGCCGCCAACACCGCGTATCTGTTCGCGACGTTCGGGCTCCAGGCCGTGCGCACCCTCGACTCGTGGTCGATCCCCGCCCAGAACCTCCGGGACCCGGCGGCCACCGAGTGCGGCGCCGGCTCCCAGGTCGAGGCGGCCGATCCGGCCGGCCCGCCGCTGCTCCCGGACCCGAGGGCTCCAGCCGCTCCTCAGCCGGGTCCCGGGTTCCTGGCCGACGCGGGCTGGCCCGCATCCAGCCCGCCGCCGGTACCACCGGTCGCGCGGCCAAACGTCACCGCGTGGGGAAGCCTCGCGGGAGACCCGGAGCGCCCGGAGGCGCGACCCGAGGAGCGCGTCGGGAGGTTGGTCACGCCCGTGGTTCACCGTCCCGCCGGGACGGATCCGACCGAACGGTCACCTCGCTGGTCTCGGGCCGGACCGGCGACGGCACATCCCTGACCGTGGAGTACGGCCGGCTCTCGCCGGACGGCGTCGACGTCGTGGACACCCGTCGAGTGGGGGAGCCGGCCGACCCGAGCCTGAACGTGAGCTCGGAGTCATGGCGCAGCGTCGTAGTGGCCGGGCCTGGTTCGCCGTCCCCGGCCCGTGGCCAGGTTCTCCGACTCGTCGCCGTGGACGACCGCACCGACCTGGGCGGGTGGCTCGCGTTCAGCGCACCGCGGGTCAGCCCATTCGTTCCGGTGGACCGCCTCATCCCGGACGGCGCGCCGACGGCCGTCGGATGGCAGTTCGCCTTCCTGTTCCCCTGCCTCCGGCAGCCGCGGGTCACGCAAGGCATCACGGAGCCCGCGACCTGGGCAGTCGCGTACGGCAGCGAACCCCTGAAGCCGCTGCTGCGGGACCTGGCCTGGGTACCGGGCCGAGGCGGCGTGTCCGGGCAGACCGGCCGGCAGGCAGCGATTACTCAGCTCACGACCCGCGTCCGCGACGCGCCGGAGATCACGACGGCGCAGGTCTACCAGTTCCGGCAGCCCTTCGCCACCGACGCCTACCGGCTCACCCCGAGCCGACGGACGGTTCCGGGATGGAGCGTGGACCCGCCGGACTCACCGTGACCGGTGGCCGATCGGTCCTCTCGTCGTGAACCTGGCTCACTGCTCGATCCCGCCGTCCCCGTTCGAGGTCGGGCGCCTGCCGGAGGCCTGGCGTCCGGCGAGCGCGCCCTGCAGCGCCCCCCGCCCCCCGACCGCCAGCACAACACCGCTGGCCACCGCCCCGGCGACAGAGCCGGTGAGGAACATCCACTCGGCACTGCGCACCGGACCGGGCACCACCCAGTACGTCGCCGCGGCCCCTGCGAGAGCGATCCCCCAGCTCAGCGCCACAGCGGGCGGCCGGGCGCGCGCGACATGCACCTGCGTGAGGACCACCAGCCCGATGTACGCCAGCACACCGCCGGTGATCAGCGCCAGATCGAACCCGCCGATCCGGTAGTCCGGACCAAGCACTAGCCGGACCAGTGGCGGGCCGATCCACCACGCCAAGGGGACGGCGACCACCGTGGCCGCGGCCAGCACGGCCGTCCCCTTCGCCAGCAGGATCGCGACCTCGATGCGCCGGCCCGCCGCGATCAACCGGGTCAGGGTCGGGACGACCGCCGACTGCAGCGGCACGACCATCGCCAGTGGTGCGCGGCACAGGGTGAAGGCTGCGACGAACACCCCGGCCGCGGCCTGCTCGGCGGGCGCAGAGCGAGCGA
This sequence comes from uncultured Actinomycetota bacterium, assembly GCA_963822335.1. Classification (GTDB taxonomy): domain Bacteria; phylum Actinomycetota; class Actinomycetes; order Mycobacteriales; family Pseudonocardiaceae; genus Pseudonocardia. Next base: position 407,896 of record CAWGHE010000002.1, read on the forward strand.
CCACGAGCACCGGGAGACCGTTGAGCAGGACCTGGGCACAGGCCGACCCGGCGAGTAGCGGTAGAGCGGAGCGCAGCACGTCACGCGTGGTGGTTGTACCGGCCCGCCATCGGGCCCGGCCCGGGGCCCCCTCGACCGCCCGCCGGCACGCCGACGGCAGCTGCGGTAGGTGGGCCAGCGCGATGGCCGCGACCAGGGCCCAGCAGAACGCCGCACTGGTGCCCCCACCGACGACGAAGATCACTACTGCGGAGCCGAGCCGCAGCAGGGCGTCCAGCACCATGACCGCCCCGTGCCGGACCAGCCGGTCGGTCCCGATCAGAGTTCCGCGGAGCAGGAACTGACCCGACGAGACGACACTGAGCGCGATCAGCGCGACGAACGACGAGACGTCACCACCCAGTGAGGGGAGCACGATCCAGGACAGCGCCGTGAGCACCACGATCGACAGCCCAGCCAGCGCCAGCCCCGCACCGGCCGCGGCGCGTAGCAGCGCCCTGCGATCCTGTGGCAGCGGCAGCCGTTGGGCGAGCACCTGCTCCAGCGGCAGGAACGCCCCGAAGCCGATCAGCAGCACAACGGCCCAGAACGCGCCGAACCCGGCGTACTCGGCCGGGCTCAGCGACCGGGTGACGATTGCCAGGTAGACGTTGACGATCAGGCCGGACACCAGGACACCGGCACCGGCCGCGCCGAACAGTCGTCGAGCCCCGACAGCCGGTGCGGCGGTGACGGCGGCCGAGGAGGAGTGCTGGTCACTGGTTGCGGCGATGGGCTCAGGCTATCGGGAAGGACCGCCGATACCGGCCGAGGGGCGGCCGCGTCGGGAAGGACCCGTGCGTCGCCGTAGGGTGCCCGTGTGGAGCCCCGCGCCCTGCTCGAGAGCATGCTGTCCGATCTGGACTCCGCCCCGGAGCTGTACTGCCCCACGGATTTCTGGCGGATCGGTCTGGAGCGTGTCGTGCCCGACCTGCGCGAGCGCGGGTTCGCCGACTTCCGCCGTCATCCCACTGCGACGCACTTCTACGCGCCCGCTACGCGCCGGTCTCCCGCCCCGCGGCGGCGCTGTCACGAGCGTTCGGCAAGGCAGGGACGTCTGGAGGCTGCTTTCCGAGCGGATCGACCAAAATGCCGGTGGCCCGGGCCCATCACGCGGCCGTCTGCGCGCTCGACCCGGTCGACGCGCACCCGCGGATCGTCGATGCCGACGAGTCCGGTGCCGGGGCGCCGACCGAGCAACTAGTTTCGACGGTCGCCGGTACAGCCGGTCGTCGCTGAACTATCTGCGCGGGCTGGTGGCGCTCAAGCAGGCCGTGCCGGACCTGCGATCGAGACCGTGCTGGAGATCGGCGGCGGCTACGGCACGCTCGGCGAGATCCTCGTGCCGCAGAACCCGGGCATCACCTACATCGACGTTGACATCCCGGCGGTCGCCGTCGTCGCCACGTACTACCTGCGGCAGGTGCTCGGCGCGGACCAGGTGCTCGACTACGGCGCCTCCCGTGACCTGGAGAAGATCGAGATCGAGCGGATCGAGCAGCGCGCGCCCGTGCTGTGCTCGTGGCAGCTGCCCGAAGCTCGTCGGGTCGGTCGACCTGTTCGCCAACTTCATCTCGTTCCAAGAGATGAAGCCCGAGGTCGTGGAGAACTACGCGCGCCTGGTGACCGGGCTCAGGGTCCGCTACCTGCTCCTGCGCAACTCGCCGACCGGCAAGCCGGGCGTGCGGGAGCCGATGCTGCGCAAGCACTACCTGGAGTTCTTCTCCGACCACGACCTCGTGCTCTCCGACGCCGGGCTCTACGGCCAGGACTCGGAGGGCACGGTGTCCGAGATTCTGGTTCTCGTCCGCAAGTAGCCTGACTCCATGCGCATTCCGGACGCGATCACCATCGGCGGACACCGGGTCGGTCCGGGGGAGCGGCCGTTCGTGATCGCCGAGATGTCCGGCAACCACAACGGGTCGCTGGACCGGGCACTGGAGATCGTGGACGCGATCGCCGACGCCGGCGCGCAGGCGGTGAAGCTGCAGACCTACCGCGCGGACACGATCACGATCGACGCCGACGGCCCGGCGTTCCGGATCCGCGACGACCACGGGCTCTGGGGCGGCCGGAACCTGTACCAGCTCTACGAGCAGGCGCACACGCCGTGGGAGTGGCACGAGCCGCTGTTCACCCGGGCCCGCTCGCACGGCCTGGTCCCGTTCTCCAGCCCGTTCGATCCGACGGCCGTCGAGCTGCTGGAGTCGCTCGACGCGGCGGCCTACAAGGTCGCGTCGGCGGAGCTGGTGGACCTGCCGCTGATCCGCCGGATGGCCGCGACCGGCCGCCCGCTGGTGATCTCCACCGGGATGGCGACGCTCGCCGAGATCGACGACGCCGTCACCGCCGCCCGTTCCGCGGGGTGCACGGAGCTGGTGCTGCTGGCCTGCACGGCGTCCTACCCGGCCGACCCGGAGGACGCGAACCTGCAGACGATCCCCACGCTGCGCGAGGCGTTCGGGGTGCCGGTGGGGCTCTCCGACCACACGTACGGCATCGGGGTGCCGGTGGCCGCCGTCGCGCTCGGGGCCTGCGCGATCGAGAAGCACGTGACGCTGCGCCGCGACGACGGCGGCGTCGACTCCGACTTCAGCCTGGAGCCCGCCGAGCTGGCGGCGCTGTGCCGGGAGACCGACGCCGCGCGCAAGGCCGTCGGCCCGGCCAGGTTCGGCCCACGCGAGTCCGAGCGGGACACGCTCGCCCTGCGCCGCTCGCTGTGGGTGGTCACGGACGTGACGGCCGGCGAGAAGGTGACCGAGCAGAACGTCCGCTCGATCCGGCCCGCCGGCGGGCTGCACACGGACACGATCTCGACGGTCCTGGGCCGGGAGTTCACCCGCGACGTCCCGAAGGGCACGCCGCTGACCTGGGACCTGATCTGACCGGGGTGATCAGTGGTCGGGAGTCGATCGAGGCCACCAGCGGCCCCGTTCGACACCGGACCGGCGGTCGTCGCGTGGTGGTGGCCCTGATCGGCGCGCTGCTCGGCGCGGCCGTGTTCGGGCTGATGCACCGGGTGCCGGTGGACGACGCGTTCATCGCCATGGGCTTCGCCCGCCAGCTCGGCCTGCACGGCAACTGGGGGATGGTCGACGGCCTGCAGTCCAACACCGCGACGAGCCCGCTGTCGGTGCTGCTCCTCGGTGCGATCACCGCCGTGGTGCGCGACGCGCTGCTCGCGGTCGGGGTGCTGCTGGTCGGGTCGTTCGCGGTCGCCGGCGTGTGGCTGCACGGGATCGCGACGCGTCTCGGGCTTCCCTCCGTGCTGTTCCCGGTGCTGGCCCTGGCCGTGCTCGCGGTGAACCCGCTGCTGATGTCCGCGGTGGGCCTGGAGAGCCAGCTCGCCGTGACGCTGCTGGTCGGCGCGGGGTGGGCGGTGGTCACGTCCCGTCCGGGCGCCGCCGGCGTGATCGCCGGCCTGCTCGTGCTGACCCGTCCCGACCTGGGCCCTGCGGCGCTGGTGGCCGTGTTCTGCCTGCCCGCCGGACGCCCGCGGGCCCTGGTCGCGGCCGTCGCGACGACGGTGCCGTGGTTCGCGTTCTCCTGGTGGTTCCTCGGTTCCGCGGTGCCGGACACCATCGTCATCAAGGGTGCGGAGTCGTGGGGTGGCACGTCGTTCTGGAACTCGCTGCCGCACTACGCGTCGATCCTGCCCGGCCCGGTGCTGCTGTCCGTGCTCCCGGCGGTGGCGGGCGCGCTCGCGCTGGTGTGGTGGTGGCGGGAGCGCCTGGCCTGGGTGTGGGCCGGGGCGGCGGCCACGCACTACGTGACGATGTCGCTGCTGCACCCCGGACCGTTCTTCTGGCACAGCACGTTCTGGCTGTGCGGATTCGGGCTGCTCGGCTGCGCCGCCGTCGCCCGGGTCGCCGCCCGGAGGACGACGGCGTCGGCGCTGCTCCTGGCCGTCGCGACCGGATACGTCGTGGTCACGGGTGTGACCGACGCCAACGACGGCGTGCCCCGCGACGAGTTCGCCCCGGTCTCGTTCAACTGGGCGACGCCGGCGCAGTACCGGGCGCTGGCCGAACGGCTACCGGCCGGCTCGGTGGTGATCTCGCACGGCGAGATCGGCACGCTGGCCTGGTACTGCGACTGCCGGGTGGTCGACCAGTTCGCCGACCGCGGCCGGTTCACTCCGCTGCTGGACAAGCGGCTGGCGGAGTCGGGCCCGCTCGAGCGGCGGCTGCTGGAGTGGAACTACGCCCGGTTCGACCGGCCCGCGCCGGTGCCGGCCGACTACCGGATCGACACCCGGCTCGTGCCGGCCCCCGGTGGGGAGTTCACGTCGCTGTTCACCCGCCTGCAGCGGCAGGTGACGGTGACGCCGGTGCGGTGAGTCGGCTGCCCCGGCCCTCCGAACCCGCCGAGGGTCACGCAGTCGATCAGCGCTCGTCGCGGTCGCCCCAGCCGCGAGCGGCGAGGGCCTCGCCCAGCTCGTCGGCGTAGCGCAGCGTGCGGATCACGAACGGCACGGCGAACGCGGTCAGCGACCGTTCCGCCCCGCGCGCCCGTCCGGCCTCGCGAACCTGGACGGCGATGCCCGCGAGCGTGCCCACGGCCTGGATGGTCAGCCCGACCATGACCCCGACCCGTTCCGGGTCGACCCCGAACCGGCGAAGCGGCCCGAGCGCCCGCTCGATCGCGCCCACCAGGTCGTCGACCTTCGTGACGAGCGTGAACAGGTTCGCCGCCCCGACCGCGGCGACGATCCGCAGGCACGCCACGGCCGCCTCCCGCGGGCCGATCAGCCACCACTGGATCACCAGGATCAGTCCCGCCAGCAGCGCGAGCGTGCGCAGCAGGCCCAGCACACGTCGCAGCCGGATGCGGGCGACCACGTAGCCGAGCGCGACCAGGGCGCACGCGCCGGCGAGCCACACCGGGTCGTCGAGCGCGACCGTGGCGGCCACGAACAGCAGCACGACGACGAACGACGGCCCGGCCGGCGCCCGGTGCAGGACGCTGGAGCCCGGCTCGTAGAGGGCGAGCGCGCCGCTCACTCGCAGAGCTTCCGGTAGTGCGCGACGGCCGGGCCGGGGGCGTCGTCGCAGACCACCCGGCCGTCGTCGATCACGACGACCCGGTCGAAGCCGTCGAGCAGGTCCAGGTCGTGCGTGACGAGCAGGACCTGCTGGCGCAGCCCGGCCAGGCGCTCGACGAACCGGCGCTTGTTGCGCAGGTCGAGCAGCGTCGTCGGCTCGTCGCAGACCAGCACGTCCGGCTCGGTGACCAGCACCGCGCACAGCGCCAGCAGCTGCTTCTGCCCGCCGGAGAGCTGGTGCGCCGGGTGCTCGGCGTAGCCGTCCAGGCCGATGTCGGCGAGCGCCGCGGCGGCCCGGGCGGCCCGCTCGCCGCGCGGCACCCCGACCCGGCGCAGCGAGAACGCGACGTCCTCACCGGCCGTCGGCATCACGATCTGCGAGTCGGGATCGGTGAACACGAACCCGACCCGGCGCCGGACCGCCCCGCCGCGCTTCGCGGCGTCCACGCCGTCCACCCGCACCGTCCCGGACGTCGGCGTCACCAGGCCGTTCACCATCCGGGCCAGCGTGGACTTCCCGGAGCCGTTCGCCCCGACGAACGCGACCCGCTGCTCGTCGAGGCTCAGGTCGATCTCGTGCAGCACGGTCCGCTCGCCGTAGCGGTGCCCGACGCCCGCGAACTCGATCACCGCACGACCTCCCACCGTGTGGCGACCCCGAGCCCGCCGCCGGAGGACAGCGCGGCCAGACCGGTCGTCCCGTGCGCCGGCGCGGACCAGCCGGGAGAACAGTCGCACCACCAGCACCGCGCCGGACGCGCCCCACGGGTGGCCCAGCGCGATCGCGCCGCCGTCCGGGCTCACGCGCTCGCCGTCCAGCCCGGTCGCGTCCAGGCAGGCGAGTACCTGCCCGGCGAACGCCTCGGTGAACTCGATGGCGTCCGGGTCGTCCTCACCCAGCACGTCGTGGATCGCGGGAACGGCGCCGAGCCCGAGCAGCGCGGGGGCGCACCCGCGGGTGGCGGCGGCGCGCAGGGCCAGGCCCGGTACGCCAAGTGCGCGCCGGACCCGCTCGCTGACGACGAGCACGGCGGCGGCACCGTCGTTGACCCCGCAGGAGTTCGCGGCCGTCGCCGTGCCGTCCGGGGTGAACGCGGGCCGGAACCGGGCCAGCCGGGCGGCGTCGAACCGGTCGCGGGGCCGCTGGTCGGTGCGGGCGTCGCCGATCGGGACGAGCTCGGCGTCGAACGTGCCGTCGCGCTGCGCCCGGACGGCGCGGGCGTGGCTGCGCGCCGCGAACGCGTCCTGGCGCTCGCGGGTCACGCCCGCCTCGGCGGCGACCCGGTCGGCGGCCGGGCCCATGTCCGGGTCGCCCAGCTCGGCGGGTGCGAACGGGGCCCGGGTGTAGGCCGTGCCGTCCGGCCAGGTCCGCGTCGGGGCGGTGGACGCGCTCTCCACGCCCGCCGGCCAGGTAGGCCTCGCCGTCCCCGGCGCGGACGGCCGTGGCCGCGGCGACGATCGCGGCCAGCCCGCTCGCGCACTGGCGGTCCACGGTCAGGCCCGGCACGTCCTCGCCGAGCCCGGCCCGCAGCGCCGCGACCCGGGCCGGGTTGCCGCCGGGGCCGAACACGTTGCCGAGCAGGACGTCGGCGACCGGAACGCCCGGGTCGACGTCCTCGACCAGCGCCCGCAGCACGGGTGCGGCGAGCTCGTCCACGGTGCACTCGCGCAGCGCACCGCCGGCCGTGCCGATCGGGGTGCGGCGCGCGGCGACGACGACCGGTGTCCGCAGGCCGTCCGTCATCCCCGACTCAGCCCATGATCGGCAGACGTGTCCGGTTCAGGGCGAGGATCCGCCCCCATCCGGACCGGATCGCTGATCACCGGCCGGGCGTCGAGCGTCCCGTCGGCCAGCCCGGCGACGACGGCGGATCGGGCGACTTTGCCGGAGACGAGCCGCGGCAGCTCGGGCACGACCAGCCACCGTCGTGGCCGCTTCCCGCTGGACAGCCCCTCCCGGGCGGCCGCCCGCAGCGCGCGGATCGGCGGCGGGCTGTCCGGCGCCTCCAGCACCGCCGTGACCAGCTGCCCCAGCGTCGGGTGCGGACGTGCCGACGACCACCACGTCGGAGACACCGGGCACCGCGCGCAGGACGTCCTCCACCTCCTCCGCGGCGACGAGCGTCCCGCCGCTGGAGATCGTCGCGCTGCCCCGGCCGTGCACGACGAGCCCGCCGTCGGCGGTCAGCTCACCGCGGTCCCCGACGCCGACGAACCCGTCGCCGACCGGCTCGAGCCGCCCGTCGCGCAGGGAGCCGGCGAACGCCTGCGGGGTCCGGATCTCCAGCTCGCCGTCCCGGCTCCGGATCTCGACGCCGGGCAGCGGGCGCAGCGGGCCGTCCCCGCGGCGCAGCGGCGATCAGGGAGTGCTCGGCCGAGCCGTAGTACTCGAGCAGCGTCGTGCCCGGCAGCGCTCGGCTGAACCGCTCCCGCAGCGCCGCTCCGACGTGCGCGCCCCCGCAGACGACCGTGTGCAGCCCCACCGGCCGCGGGCGGCGCTCCAGCTCGTCGAGCAGGGCGGACAGCATGGCCGGGACCAGGTGCACCGCGCCGGCGTCGACCGTGTCGTCGGCGGACAGCCGGGGCCGCCACCGGACCTCGGCGCCGTGGTGCAGCGCGTGCAGCGTCCCGAACAGGAACAGCGACGACGCGAGCGGACCCGGGATCAGGACCGGCCCGGGCAGCGGGCCGAGCGCGTCGAAGCCGACCCGCCACGAGCGGCGGGTCCGGGCCAAGACCTTCGGACGCCCGGCGCTACCCGAGGTCGTGGCCAGATAGAAGATCGACTCGTCGCCGGGGTGCGCGGCGACCGGCCCGTCCGCGACCGGCGCCGGCCCGTCCACCCGCACGTGGGGGGCGGCGTCGGCGAGCACGGCGTCGCGTTCACGCGCGGTCCACGGCGGCGGCCTCGACCAGCGACGCCGCGCCGAGCAGGTCCGCGCCGAGCAGCCACGCCGTCGTGTCCTCCGGCGAGGCGGACGGCCCGATCGCAACCCGGCTCCCCGGCGTGGCGCCGTGCGAGAGCAGCGCGGCGGCGGCTCCGTGGACGCGGGAGGGCAGCGGTTCCGGCAGCGACGCGGCGCCCAGCACCGGCGACGCCGGACTGGCGCTCACGAGACCGTGGCGCGCCGGGGCGGCGGCAGGAGGTCGGGCATCGCCCGGTGCACCAGCCCCGCGATCACGGCCGCGAGGACGACCTTGACCAGGTCGCCGGGGACGAACACCAGCGACTGCACGACGCCGGCGCGCAAGCTGCCGAGGAAGATCCCGTACACCGGGATGCCGATCACATAGCTCGCGACCAGCCCGCTGAACGTGGCCAACAGCAGCACGGGGAGCCGGCGGCGGACCGACCGCTCCACGATCAGCCCGGTGACCAGCGCCGACAGCAGCCAGCCGAACAGGAATCCGGCGCTCGGGCCGACGAACGGCGCGATCCCCCCGCGCCCGCCGGACAGCAGCGGCAGTCCGAGCGCGGTCAGCGCCAGGAACAGCGCGACGGCGGCGGTGCCGCGCTTCCACCCCAGGATCGCCCCGGCCAGCAACGGGCCGATGTTCTGGATCACGATCGGGACCAGCCCCCCGACCGGGACGCCGGGGAACAGCCCGAGCACCGCGATGAACGCGGCGAACACGATCACGCGGGCCAGGTCGGCTGTGGGCAGCGCGGAGCGGGGCACGGGCTGACGCTAACCGGTCGCGGCGCCTGCACCCACCGGACCGGCGGTGATCCCGATCATCCGACGCCGGCCAGCAGGTCGATGAACGCGACCATCGCCGCGTCGACGGCGTCGACGTCACCGGTCACGAGGGCGTCGTGCAACAGGCCACGGGCGGTGGCGAGCCCGAGCCGGGCGTGCACCCGCGCCGTCGCCGGGTCGCGTCCGTGCCGCTCCAGCAGCCGGGTCAGCGGGCCGAGCCACGGCTCGACCATGTCGGTCCGCATGGCGGCGGCGTGCGGCCTGCCCTGCATGGCGTGCGTGGACAGCTCGAAGAACAGCGGCCCGTAACGCAGCGACGGGCCGACCACCAGCGACCAGAAGTGCAGCGCTGCCTCCCGCAGGTCGCCGTGGTTGCTGCGCTCGAGCTCGGCCAGCACCTCCCGCTGCCGGGCCTCCACCACGCGGACCACCTCGGCGAGCAGGCCGTCCCGGCTTCCGAAGTGGTAGATCAGCATGCGGTGGCTCGTCCCGGCCGCGGCCGCGATCGTGCGCAGGCTCCGGTCACCCAGCCCGTGCTCGGACGCGTGCTCGATCACCGCCCGGAGCAGCCCGTCGCGGGCCTCGCTCACCATGTACCAGATGGTACGGTCTGTGTACCGATCGGTACGTCACGGAGGTGGATGCGGTGATCGTCGTGGAGCGGGACGTCGAGGCCGGCGCCGCACAGCTGTGGTCGGCGGTCGCCGATCCGGTGAGCTGGCCGGCGTGGACGAAGTCGATGACCTCGGTGGAGCTGCTCGACGGGCCGCTCGGGCCGGGCGTCCGCGCCCGGGTCGTCCAGCCCCGGCTGCCACCGACGGTGTGGACCGTCACCGAGTTCGTCCCCGGCGAGTCGTTCGTCTGGACCGCGTCGTCGGGCGGGGTCACGACGGTCGCCTCGCACACCGTCGCGCCGCGGGACGGGAACCACAGCCATCTCGTGCTGGGGATCTCCCAGCGCGGCCCGCTCGCCCCGGTTGCCCGGCTGTTGCTCGGCGGGCTGATGCGCCGCTACGTCGGGCTCGAGGCGGACGGTCTCGCGGCCGCGGCACGGGCCGGGGCGTCCTGACCGGAGCCGGGTCGGCGCGGGTTCGTGGGGTGCCCGCGCCGCCCGGCCGGACGTCAGGTGAGCGTCTTGCGGTGCGGCGCGAACCCGTCGCCGTCCACCGGCCCGGACGGCGTGTACCCGGCGCGGGCGAACAGCCGGGCCGACGCCGTGTTGTCCCGGTGCACGACGGCGGTCAGCGCGACGTCCCCACCGACCTGTTCGCGCAGCGCCCGCTCGCCCGCGGCGAGCATGGTCCCGGCCAGACCCGTTCCCGCGGCGGTCCGGTGCGACGGTGATCGAGACCTCCCAGCCGTCGGGCTCGTGGTCCCAGCGCACGGTGCCGACCGGACCGTCGCCGTCGGAGACGACGACGAGCAGCCGGTGCCCGTTCTGCAGGGACCCGCGGAGCCAGGCGCGGTGCTCGGACGGTTCGACCGGCGTGGGTGAGCGCGACCAGCGGCGGGTCTCCGGGTCGTTGCGCCAGGCCAGCAGCATCTCGGCGTCGGCCTCGGTGGCAGTCCGGGTGGTGAGCGTGCGGTCCGTCCCGGTGGCCGTGCGCAACGCGTCGAGCACCCGGGACGCCCCGAGCCCGTCGACGACGTCGCGGGCGCGCGCGGCGAGCCCGGCCCGCGCGTCGGGGTCGGTGAGCAGCCGCCGCAGCGTGGCCTGCGCGTCCGGGCCGGTGAGGTCGGCCGCGGCGCCGAGCCCGGCCGCGGCCCCGGCGGCGGTCACCGCGAGGTAGCCCTCGGCCTGGTTGTCCGCGGCCCGGACCAGCGCCATCGGGACGCCGACGCAGCACAGCTCCCACACGGTCGTCCCGGCGGCGCTGACCACGAGGTCCATCCCGGCGGCCGCGCCCGGCAGGTCGGGCAGCGGGGCGACGGCGTGGAACCGGGCGGGCAGCTCCAGCGAGCGCCCGTGCGGGAGGACGACGTCGACGTCCGCGGGCACGCCGGTCCCGGCGAGCGCGTCCACGACGGCCGGCAGCAGCCCGCCCGCGTCGGTGCCGCCCATGACGACCAGCACCCGGGGCTCGTCGGCCGCGGGCGCGTTCTCGCGCTGCTGCCGCGCGCGCCGGACCGAGGCCCGCAGCAGCGCGTAGGCCGGGCCGCGCAGCAGGACCGGGGAGCCGTCGTCGGGGCGCGGGTGCTCGGCGGCGCCGAGATTCGGGTCGACGACGACGTCCGCGGGCCGCCGTCCGGTGTGGAAGTCCTCGACCGAGGACAGCACGATCCCGCCCGGGTTGAGCGTGTCGCGCAGCTCCGGACCCAGCAGGTAGTGGTCGACGTGCACGGCGTCCGCCCGGATGTCGCGAGCGAGCGCCGCGAGGGACGCAGCGTCGTCGGCGGGCGGCAGGACGGTGCCGGGGCTCGAGTGGTCGAGCCCGTCCCAGAGCCAGTCGAGACCGTCCAGGCGGCCGGACCAGAACACGTCGTCGCCTGCGGCGAGGGCCTGCTCGGCCAGCGCGGCGCACCGGACCGCGTGCCCGACCCCGGTGGACGGGCCGGTGTCGCAGCGCAGCAGCAGGCGCATCAGCCCGCGTCCAGCGGCTTCTGCCGGACCCCCGCGTTCCGCGCGACCAGGTCCGGGCGGGCGCGCAGCACGGCGACGAGCTCCCGCCAGCCCGTGCGGTCGCCCAGCTCGGAGACCAGCCCGTCGAGCAGGTCCGCGTCCTCCGCGGTGTCCAGGGTGACCCGCAGGTCGTCCGCGGCCGGGGAGACGACCAGGCCGAGGCACCGGAAGCGCAGCGGGTCGCTGTAGAGCCCGGACGTGACGTGCACCCGGTCGTACCAGGTGGCGGTCGCGTCCAGCGCGCGGAGCGCCTCGACCCGGGCCAGCTCGACGTCCAGGCCGCGGGGCAGCGTGCGGACCAGGGTGGTGGCGACGTAGTCGTGCTCGGGCGCCTGGCGCCAGGCGGCGACGACGAGCCCGACCAACTCCGGGTCGAGCATCGGGCAATCGGCCGTGAGTCGCACCACGGCGTCGCACGGGTGCTCGTCGGCGGCCAGCACGAAGCGGGACAGCACGTCGGCCTCGGACCCGCGGACCACCGCAGCGCCGAGGCGGGCGGCACGGTCGGCGACGGGGTCGTCGCCGGGCTCGGTCGACGTGGCGACCAGCACCTGGTCGATGCCGGGGGCCTTCTGCGCCGCGGTCACGACGCGGTCGAGCACCGGGCGTCCACCCAGGGGGCGCAGCACCTTGCCGGGCAGCCGGCTGGATCCTGTCCGCGCCTGGACCACCGCCATGACGGTGCTCGTTCCGCTGGCGCTCCTCTCCGAAACCCGCACCTGCGTCCCTTCCCTCGATGTCGCGCGTGCCATCATGCCGGGAGGTCAGATCGGTGGGATACGGAGGCGTGATGTCGGTTCTCGAAGGCTCGTCGGTCCTGGTCACGGGGGGGACCGGATCCTTCGGCAAGGCCTTCGTCCGCGCCCTGCTGGACCGGTACTCGCCGCGACGCCTGGTGATCCTCTCCCGCGACGAGCTCAAGCAGTACGAGTGCCGGTCGCTGTTCGGTGACGACCCGCGGCTGCGCTGGTTCCTGGGCGACGTGCGCGACCAGCCGCGCCTGCGCCGCGCGATGCACGGGATCGACTACGTGGTGCACGCCGCCGCGCTCAAGCAGGTGGACACGGCCGAGTACAACCCGTTCGAGTTCATCCGGACCAACGTCGAGGGTTCGCAGAACGTCGTCGAGGCGGCGATCGACTCCGGCGTGAAGAAGGTCGTGGCGCTGTCCACGGACAAGGCGTCGTCCCCGATCAACCTCTACGGCGCGACGAAGCTGTGCGCGGACCGGCTGTTCGTCTCGGCGAACCACTACGCCGCCGCCTACGAGACGCGCTTCGCCGTCGTCCGGTACGGAAACGTCCTCGGGAGCCGGGGAAGCGTGGTGCCGCTGTTCAAGCGCCTGGCGGCCGAGGGTCAGTCGCTGCCGCTCACGGACAAGCGGATGACCCGGTTCTGGATCACGCTGCCGCAGGCCGTCCAGTTCGTGATCGACTCGTTCGACCGGATGCAGGGCGGCGAGCTGTACGTGCCGCGGATCCCGTCGATGCGGATGACCGACCTGGCCGAGGCGATCGCGCCGGGCGCGGCGACCCACGAGATCGGGATCCGGCCGGGCGAGAAGCTGCACGAGGAGATGATCGCCGGGGACGACTCGCGGCGGACGCTGCGTCTCGACGACCGCTACGTCGTCGAGCCCTACATCGCCGGCTGGGGCTACACGTCGCCCGCCGGCGGCGAGCCGATGCCGGACGGGCAGGCCTACCGCAGCGACACGAACGACCTGTGGCTGTCCCCGGACCAGCTGCGCGAGATGGTCGAGGCGCTCGACTGATGACGGCGGCTGAGCTGATGCTGCCCTACGGCCGGCAGTCGATCTCCGACGACGACGTCGCCGCCGTCACGGCGGTGCTCGGGACGGACTGGCTCACCACCGGCCCGGCCGTCACCCGCTTCGAGGAGGATCTGGCCGCGCGGACCGGCGGGCACGCGGCCGTCGCGGTCACGTCGGGGACGGCCGCGCTGCACGTCGCGTACGCCGCGGCCGGCGTCGGGCCCGGTCAGGACGTCGTGGTCGCGCCGCTGACGTTCGTGGCGACGGCGTCGACGGCCGCGCTGCTGGGCGCGAACGTGGTCTTCGCCGACGTCTGCGAGGACACCGGCAACCTGGACCCGGACGCGGCGAAGGCGGCGCTCACCCCGAACACCACGGTGGTCTCCGGTGTGGACTACGCCGGGCACCCGATCGACGCCGACCCGCTGCGCGCACTGGCCCACGAGGCCGGTGCGCTGCTGCTCGAGGACGCGGCGCACTCGGTCGGCGGGCGCTGGCACGGCCGCCGGTCGGTGACCTGGCCGACCTGACCACGCTGTCGTTCTTCCCGACCAAGAACCTCACGACCGCCGAGGGCGGCGCCGTGGTGTCCCCGCACGGGCGTCCTGGTCGACCGGCGCGCGCACGTTTCCGCAACCACGGGCTCGTCCGCGAGCGCGACGAGCAGCGATTCCCGGACGAGGGCCCCTGGCACCAGGAGGTGCACGCGTTCGGGCTGAACTACCGGCTGCCCGACGTGCTCGCCGCGCTCGGCTCCAGCCAGCTGACCCGCCTGGACGCGTTCGTCGCGCGCCGCGCCGAGATCCACGCCCGCTACGACGCCGCGCTGGCCGACGTCGCCGAGGTCCGCACCCCCACCCGCCGCGACGGCGCCGACCCGGCCTGGCACCTCTACCCGCTGCGGGTGCGCGACGGTCGCCGCCGGGAGCTGTTCGAGCACCTGCGCGCCTCCGGTGTGGGTGTGCAGGTCAACTACGTGCCCGCCTACTGGCACCCGGTGTTCGCCGACCTCGGCTACCGGCGCGGGATGTGCCCGGTCGCCGAGGAGTACTACCGGCAGGAGATCTCGCTGCCGCTGTTCCCCGACCTCACCGACAGCCGACGTCGACCGCGTCGCCGGGCTGGTCCGCACGTTCCTCGGGTACGGGAGCTGAGCGGATGCCGAGTCCGGGAGCGGCCCGTCCGACCGACCCCACGGAGCCGTCCATGGTGGTCCCGGACGGTGCCGGCGACGCTGCCGGTGCCAGCAAGGACGTACTCGGCCGCGGCTCGCTCTACACGATCGGCACGGCCGCGCCGATCCTCGCGGCCGTGTTGGTCACGCCGTTCGTCACCCGCCTGCTCGGCGCCACCGAGTACGGCGTGGTCGCGATCGCGCTGACCGTCGTCCAGGTGGGAGCGATGGTCGGCGGGCTGGGCATGGCCGCCGCGATCACCCGGCACGGGATCATGGAGCGGTCCGGCCCGGCCGGCGCGCGGTCACTGGTGCTGCGCGGCAGCGCGGTGTCGACGGCGCTGGTCCTGGTCGCGATGGCGCTCGGCCCGCTCTGGGGCGAGCCGGTGCTCGGCACGCCGTGGCGGGCGGGCCTGGCGTTCGCGGTGATCGCTGCGGCCGGGTTCGGCACGATGCTCAACGCCCAGTCGTTCCTGCGCGTGCTGGACCGGCCGGTGCCGTTCGTGGCGCTCTCGGCGCTGGCCACGCTCGGTGGGCCGCTGATCGGGCTGCTGCTGGTGGTCGTCCGCGGCACGGACGCCGACGACTACCTGTTCGGCCTGATGATCGGCTACCTCCTGGCCGGCCTGACCGGGGTCGTCATGGCGCTCTACGACGGCCGCCCGCGCGGCGAGCCGGGCGACTTCCGGCACGCGCTGAAGGTCGGGCTGCCCGCCGTCCCGCACCTGGTGGCGCTGTTCCTCGCGCAGAACGCGCTGATCATCGTCGCGGCGCAGTACCTGTCCCAGGCCGACGGCGGCCGCCTGCAGATCGCCCTGCTCGTCGGCGCCGCCCCGGCGTTGATCGTCGCGGCGCTGAACAACGCGTGGGCGCCGGTGGTCTACCGGACGCCGCCGGAGCAGCGCGGCGCCGCGCTGGAGCGGACCGCGCGCGACGTCGGCGCGATCACCGCCGTGCTCGCCGGCGGGGTGGCGCTGCTGTCGCCGTGGGCGCTGCGGATCCTCGCGCCCGCCTCGTTCGCGCCGGGCGAGCTGGTCGCCGCCGTCGGGATCGCCGCCGTCGGCTCGGTGATCAGCGTCGCCTACCTGGGCAACGTGCACCTGGTGTTCGCGTCCTCGCGCAGCACCGGCCTGGCGATCGCCAGCCCGGTGAGCCTGATCGTCGGCGTGCTGGCCGCGGTCGCGCTGGCGCAGACCGGCGGCGGCCTGACGGCCGTCGCGATCGGGTTCCCGGTCACCTACCTGGCGCTGGCCATCGGCACCTCCCTGCTGCGACGCCGGGTGTCCCCGACGCGCTGGCGGGAGTCCGTCCTGGCGCTCCCGCTGGCCGGCGGGATCGTGGTCTGCGCGCTCGGGACGGTCGTGCCGTTCACCGGGGCGCTGTGGATCACTGTGCGGCTGGCGCTGGCCGTCGCGCTCGGAGTGGTGTTCCTGCTGATGGTCCGCCGGATCTTCACGCGCTGACCGGCACTGACCACCCGCCACGGCGACCGCCAGGTGGGCCTGCCATGCGGACCGGGCGTCCGGCACTTCGCTCATGTCACGTCCTCGGCACGGGGTCACATCGTGCACGACCAGCGGTCCGGTCGGTGGCGGATTCGGCGAGATCGGCGCGACCCTGAGCCCGCCGCCGGGGCTGAGGTCTTCTAGGCCGCTGGGGTCGGCTCCACCGTCGTGACCGGCGTGTCCAGGCCGCGGGGCAGCGGGCGGGGGAGCGCGGCGAGCGGGTGGCGCAGCCACAGCCAGGGGCTGAAGCCGCCGGCGGACATGGCGGCCGTGCTCGCCTCGGTGCGCTTGGTCAGGCCCAGCACCATCGCGGCCTTGGCCAGCGGTGATGCCGCGTAGTACTGCACCAGCGGGCCGGGCGAGCGGCGGGACCAGCCCAGGGCGTCGCGCAGCGGGCCCGGGTCGAGCAGCGCGTCGCCGCCCAGCTCGGCGCGGGCCAGGGCGGTCGCGGCCGCGTCCGCCTCGGCGGCTCCGGACGAGGGGCGGGACCCGTCGTCCGGGTCGGCGGTGTGGAACTCCGGCCAGCGCTCGCGCAGCGACGCCAGCGCATCGGCGCCCTGGTTGCCGAACGTCAGCGGGTCGCCCCACACCCCGGCGGGGGTGCCGAGCGCGGCGGCGTAGACCACCGCCGTCGACAGCCGGTTCGACGACAGCCGGCTCGCGTTCCCGGCCAGATGCATGATCCGTAGGAGGAACCTCGGGTCGTCCCGGCGGCCCGCCGTCACGAGCCGGTGCCCGGCGTCGGCCCAGGCCGAGGTGATCTCCGGGTCGGTCATGTCCTCGGAGTGCAGGCACACCGTCGACGGCCCGTCGACCTTCGCGACCTGGCGGGCGAGCTCGGCGTGCGCACCGGTCACCCGCACCAGCCGGGTGCCGTGGAACGGCACGAACACCGGGCCGAGCGTGTCGGTCCGCGTCCAGCCCTGGGCGTGCAGCTGCCGCTCCAGGTAGAGGATCGGGGCGCCGACCGCCGTCGTCGGGCGGTCCTCACCGGACGGGGACCAGGCCCGCGACGAGTGCGACCAGACCAGTAACCGGCGGTGCGCCGTGCGTCCGACGGCCGGGAAGTCCGCGAAGTGCGCGGCGACCGGCGATGTCGCGGTCCATCCGTGCTGCAGCAGCCCCGCGATGTGCCGCGGCCGCGACAGCCCGGCGTAGGCGGCCAGCACGGCGGAGTGGCCGTAGTAGTGGTTCTGGATGTCCACGCGTGCTCCGGGCCGGTGTGCTGGGGGAGTACCGATCGTATCCGGGCCCGGCCGCCGGGTCGGCGACGGCCGAGGTCGCAGCCTGGGCTGTAGAGATGCCGGGTCGGGCAGCAACCCGTGCGACGTCGGCGGGTGGCCGCTCCGCGGCGGCGGCTCGGGCGGCGCTACGGTCGCCCGCGTGACCGGGCCCGTCGACATCATGCTGCCGTTCTACGGTGACCCGGACCTGCTGCGACGGGCCGTCCGCAGTGTGCTGGAGCAGCGTGACCGGGACTGGCGCCTCACCGTCGTCGACGACGGCTACCCGGACCCGACGATCGAGCCCTGGTTCGCCGCCCTCGGCGACGAGCGCGTCCGCTACCGCCGCAACGAGAGCAACCTCGGCGCGCAGCCGAACAACCGGTACTGCCTGGGGCTCGTCGAGCACGACCTGTTCGTGATGATGGGCGCGGACGACCTGATGCTCCCGCACTATCTCGACACGGTGCGGGCGCTGCACGCCGCGTTCCCGGGCGCCGCGTTCGTGCAGCCCGGCGTCGAGGTGATCGACGACCGGGACCGCCCGGTCCGCCCGCTCGCCGACGTCGTCAAGGGCTGGCTGGCGCCGCGCGGTTCCGGACCGCGCGCGGTCGCCGGGGAGGCGCTCGCGGCGAGCCTGCTGCGCGGGAACTGGCTCTACAACCCGTCGCTGTGCTGGCGCAGAGCGGCGTTGGAGACGGTCACCGTCCCGGAGTCCGCGGACGTGTTCGACCTCGCCCTGCCGCTGGACGTGATCGCGGCCGGCGGCACGCCTCGTCGTCGACGACGAGGTGTGCTTCCGCTACCGGCGCCACCGCACCAGCGACTCCGGGTCGGCCGCCGCGGCCGGGAACCGGTTCCCGGAGGAGAAGCGGTTCTTCGCCGCCGCGGCCGAGCGGATGGACGCCCGCGGCTGGCCCCGGGCCGCGGCGGCCGCACGCGGGCACTTGACGTCACGGCTGAACGCGGCCGTCCAGCTGCCCGGGGCCGTCGCCCGCCGCGACACCGACGCGGCCCGGGTCCTGGGACGGCACCTGGTGTCGCGATGAGTTCCGGGACCGCCGACGGTCGGAGTGGCATGAGCAACGAGACGCGGACCGCCACCACCGTGAACAACATCGGCGTCGCCATGTTCACGGTCACCGACCAGGACGCCGCGCTGGCGTTCTACACCGGCACGCTCGGCTGGGAGGTACGCAGCGACGGCCGCTTCGGTGAGAACGGGGAGTACCGCTGGCTGGAGGTCGCCCCGCCCGGATCCACGGCGCGCCTGGCCCTGAACCCGCCGATGTTCGACAGCCCCGGGGGCGGCGCGATCGGCGTCGAGACCCCGGACGTGCGCGGCGAGCACGCCCGCCTGGCCGCGATCGGCGGCGTCGACATGGAGCCGCTCCCGGAGCAGGACACGCCCGGTGCGCCGCTGCTGTTCATGGTGAAGGACCCGGACGGCAACGTCGTCACCGTCGTCCAGGTGTGAGCCGGTGCACTTCGACGACCACTGCGACGGCATCGTCTCCCAGGCCGCGCTGCTGCGCGACGCGCTGCCCGGCGCCGACCTGCGCGCTCCGGTCCCGTCGTGCCCGGGCTGGGACCTGAACGCGCTCGTGCGGCACGTCGGGGAGGCCCACCGGTGGATCGAGGCGACGGTCGCCGTCCCGGCCGACACGCCGCCCCCGCAGGACGCCGTCCGGCAGGTCGCCGACCTGGACGTCACGACCGATGGCGACGCCGACCTGCTGACGTTCTGGCTGGACCGGGTGGCGTTCGGCTGAGCCTCACTCCACCGGCGGTGCTCCCGGACGGACGATCACGGCGTACGGCCCGACGTCGCGGCGGACGAACGCCGGGTCGTCGAACACCCGCGGGTCGAACGTCGCTGTGGCCGAGCCCGGCGACTGCGCCGGGAACGGGTCGTAGGTCAGCCCGATCCGGAGCAGGCCGTCGTCGCCCCGCTGGAGCACGAACACCGACGGCGCCCGCTCCGGCGCCGAGTCCAGCGCGGCCAGCAGCTCGGCCGGGGTGCGGGACGCGGACCAGGCGAGGATCCGGTCGCGGCGCCCGGCGAATTCCGCCAGCGGGTTCGAGTACTGGGCGATCGTGGTCAGGTACGTCCGGTACGGCTGGTAGGTGAGCAGCGCATAGGTGGCGCTGAGCACGACGACCTGGTCCTGCGGCCGGCCGGTCATCCCGTCGATCGTCGCGGCCAGTTCCGCCGTGCCGGTGGCCGGCCCGGTCGCGCCGGGTGCGGTCCCGTCCGGGTAGCGGTCGGCGTTCTGCGTGGTGCGGCTCCACTGGTAGGTCTCCGGCGTCGTCTGCACCTGCGCGACGACCACGACGACGGCCAGCACCGCCACCAGCGCGGTGATCGCGGGCAGCCGGTCGCGGGCCAGCCGTGCGACGTCCGCGGCCGCGCCGACCGCGCCGCAGGCCAGTGCCGCGGTGACGATCGGCTCGATCCGGAACGAGAGCAGCGTCGTGTCCGCGACCAGCGCCAGCGTGGACAGCAGGTACCAGGCGTAGCCGCACGCCGCGGTCAGGCCCAGCCCGCGGGCGACCGGGTCGGACGTGAACCGCAGGACGATCCACACCGTCCCGGCCAGCGCGAGCGCTCCCAGTCCGGTCGCCTCCAGCATGGGCAGCGGGAACGTCGCGCCGCTCTCCGGCAGGAACCGCTGGGCCGCGTCCGGTCCGGAGGCGCCGCCGAGACGGGCCAGCCAGTACGGCGTCCAGAACACGAGGATCAGCGGCAGCGCCGCCGCTGCGACGATCCCGGCCGCGACCAGCAGCCGTACCAGCGCCCGCCCGCGCGACCGGACGAGCCCGAGCAGGCCTGCCACGCCGAGCACGAACACCCCGAAGAACGCGATCTGGCTGTGCGTCACCGCCGCGACGCCGAGCACGAGCCCGACCGTCACGGCGTCACCGACCGGCGGCCGTCGCCCGTCGCACGCCGCGTCCACCAGCCGCACGCCGAGCACCGCCGCCGGTGCGACCAGGGCCGCCGTCAGCCAGGAGTAGGGCGTGTACGCGGCGGACGTCGCGAGGCCCGCGAGCACGGTCGCCGTGGCGAGGCCGACCGCGCGGGCCCGCGTGGTGATCCGCGACCAGAGCAGGAACGCGAGCACGGCCGTGACGGCCATCGTCGTGATCGCGAACGGCTTGTAGAACGCCCACGCCTCGACGCCGAACCACGAGGCCAGCCGCCCGCCGAGCCAGAACCAGCCGGCCGGGTAGTACGGCGGCAGGTCGGCGTAGGCGACGTCGGCCAGGCGCGCGGAGTCGGCGAACCGGGTCAGATACTCCACCCGGAACGCCTGGTCGCCGGAGATCCCGAAGATGTAGTGCCGGGTCCCGGCCAGCAGCAGGGCGAGCGGTGCCGTGGCCAGCGCGGACAGGCCCGCCCAGATCAACGGCGCCGCGGCCGCGCGCCGGGCCAGGAACGCGCCCCCGGCCAGCACGAGCGCCACCAGGAGGCCCGCCGACGGCGGTCAGGGCGAGCGCGACGTTCGTGTTCGGCGGGATCGGCAGCCGGCCGACGACGAGCTGGATCGCGGCGCTGACCAGCACTGCCACGACGAGGGCGGCCGGCACCTCCAGCGCAGCGGCCGTCCGGCGGCGCGGCGCCGGCGGCGCGGAAGACGTCCGGGTGCGCGGGACGAGCGGCGCCTGCGTGGTCATCGCTTGCGGGCCACCACCAGGAACGCCTTGGAGATCGCCCACAGGACGGGGAACCGGCGCAGGGCCGCGACGCCGTAGGAGTAGAGCGGCGACCCGCCGCCCTCGGCGAGCGAGACGTCGCCGGGCACGGTGAACGTGGCGTCGAGCTCCGGGCGGGCGGCCAGCAACCGGCGCATCCGCAGGTAGCCGGGCGCATAGCTGGCGTCGGTGTAGTCGTGGCCGCGGCCGGTCAGCCGCAGGTACCGGTTCGCCAGCGGCACCGGCATCCAGGACAGGAACGGCAGCGCGTAGTGCGCCTCGATCGGCCAGAACCGGTTCGGCACGAGGATGTAGGCGACGCCACCCGGCCGCAGGCAGGCGGACAGCCGCTCCAGCGCCGCGGGCTGGTCGGGCAGGTGCTCGAGCACGTTGTCCAGCACGACGACGTCGAACGCCTCCGCGTCCGCGCCCCGGCCGAAGTCGGTGATCGACTGCGTGCGGAAGGAGAAGTTCGGCGCCTCCTCGGCGGCCAGCCGGGTCGCCTCCTCGGCCAGCGCGGCGTTCGGCTCGATGCCCACCACCTCGCGGCACATCCCGGCCAGCTCCAGCGCCGTGTGCCCGTAGCCGCAGCCGACGTCGGCGACCCGGCACTCGGCGAACGGGCGGTCCAGGAACGGCCCGGTCGTCAGCGCGATCTGTTTCGCGAACCCGGCGGCCAGGCGGCGGCGCTCGACCATCCGCAGCGTCGTGCGCTCGTACTCGGGCAGCGCGTCCACCCGGACCTCCCTCACGAGTAGGTGATGTCGACCGTGTCGCAGGCGGTGACGCGGTAGAGCTGGTTGTGGCCGTCGTCGTCGAGCAGCTCGAAGCCGGGCACGCCGGTCAGGCGCGTCCAGACCGGGGTACTGGCGCGCGCCGCCGTTCCACGCCCAGAACGTCACCGGCCCGGTGATCACGTAGCCGGTGCGGGTGGCCGCGACCGCCGCGCACACCGCCGGGTCCACCGCCGCGTCCCGCAGCCGGTTGGCCACCAGCCGCTGCTCCGGGGTCCAGTTGCCGTTCAGGTGCGGGAACAGCACCTCGCGGCCGGTCAGCGGGTAGAGCAGCGAGTTGCCGGTCCACGGGTTCTCCGCCACCACCGTGCCGGGCGACACCACCTGCCCGACCCGCTCCAGGAACTCGCGCTGGCCCGGTTCCAGCAGGACGTCGCTCGCCCCGCGGTACGGGACCGGAGAGGACCTTCGCGTGGATCTGCTGGTGCATGCCGCCGGAGATCGCGACGGCGAGCAGCATCGCCGCGGTGATCGCCACCGCCGGCATCCCGCGGCGCCACGACGCCCCCGACGAGCCCGACGACGTCCGCGCGGCGAGCACCGCACGGCGCAGCAGGCCGGCGAGGCCGACCAGCCCGGCCCCGGCCAGCACCACGCCGGTGACCGGCACCATCGCGGCCAGCCGGGTCGAGTCGTTGTACCAGGCGCCGGTCACCGCCTCGGTGAACGCGCCCTCCTGCGACGCCGCCTGCAGGTACAGGAACCCGGACGCCAGGTGCGCCGGGACCAGCCAGGACGTCGACGCGCGGCGCAGCGCGAACACGACCCCGACCAGCACGAGGACCGAGATCGTCCACGCCTCCGGCCGGGCGTTCATCGAGTTCGTGAGCACCGCCCAGACGGCGTCGCCCGCCGTCTGGAACGCCTTCCAGTCGAAGCTGCGCACGCCCGCGGTCAGCGGCGAGGCGGTCATCAGCCACGTCGCGGCCGCTACCAGCCCGACGACGACGGCGAGCGCCCCGATCGGCTGCCAGAAGTGCCGCGTCAGCAGCCGGCGGCGGAACAGCGTCGTGATGCCCCACAGCACCGGGAACAGCGCCAGTACGGCGAGGCTGAACACCGCGTTCGGGTGGGCCAGCGTCAGCGTGGGCAGGGCGATGACGAGCAGCGCCGCGGCGCCCTGCCCACCGATCGTCGAGTCCCTCGCGAGGCCCATCAGCGTCACGATCGCGGCCAGCGCTCCGGGCAGCAGGGCGATGGCGAGCAGGTTCGGCCACAGCACGCCGAACGTCATCAGGTTCCAGGGGAACGCCGTGAACCCGACTGCCAGCACCGGTGTGGCCAGCGCGACCCCGGCGGAGCGGCCGAGCACCTGGCGGGCCAGGAACAGGCACCCGAGCGGCCAGGCGACGGCGGCGACGGCGAGCGCGGTCGCGTTCGTCGCGGCGAACACGCCGACGCCGGTCGAGAGCTCCGTGAGGGAGACCAGGTCGTGCCATGCGCCCGGATAGAACGCGGTGGTCGACATCGGGTTGGTCAGCGTGCCCAGCGTCAGCGACGACGCGTCCCCGCTCGCGACGATGTGGGCGACGGCGCTGTAGTGGAAGACGGCGTCGTAGGTCTGGGACAGCGCGTCGGCCGGGCCCATCCCGTTGACCGCGGTGAGCCAGCCGAACAGGACGGCGATCGCAGTGCCGACGAGCGCCGCCAGGCCTGCCCATCGTCCGTCCGGTCCCTCGCGGCGGGCGGCGCTCGGCCACGGCGTCACGGCGACGGCGGCCGTGGGCATCTCGTCGACCAGGTCCGGCAGCCGGGCGAACCGTCCCTTGGGCGTGCGCAGACGGACGTACATCTCGCGCAGGCGGCGTCGTGCTCCCGCGAGGCTTCCCCCCGGCCGGCTGCGGTGCTTCGGCAGGACCGCATCGGCGACCGCCCGCACGCCCACCGAGAGGAGCGCCACCAGCACGGCGGCCACCAGCGGGACCCACACCCCCCACGGCACGCCGATCGCACCGGCCAGCACCGCCGAGAGCGACACGACGGCGACGGACAGCAGCGGGGACGCGCCCCAGGCCACGAGCCCGCGCAGTCCCCACGCGTACGCGGGGAGCAGGCCGGGAACGACCAGCCCAGAAAGCGGATAGCACCACGGCCGGGGCTGCGGAGAGCCAGGACATGGCGCGGGCCGCCTCCTTCTCCGGCAGCCGGGCCCCGGACGGGTGAATGACGCGTTCCCGTCACGACGAGCGGGAGCCGCGTACGGACCCGGCGAGCATACCGAGCGTGCGAGCACCGCCCGGTCAGGCCCGGCGCGCGTCGGTCAGGACTCGGTGAGGTGGTCCGGCTCGCAGGCCGTGACCCGGTACAGCCGGGTGCGGGCCGTCTTCGGCCAGCATCTCGAAACCGGGGACGCCGTCGAGGTCGTCCAGGCCGGGGAACGAGCGGGCCAGCGGGTCCCACGACCACAGCGTCAGCGGCCCGGTCAGCGCGTAGCCGACCCCGGTCGACCGGACCGCCTCGCACACCGACGGGTCGGCGGCGGCGTCGCGCAGGCGCTCGGCGACCACCCGCTGCTCCGGGCTCCACACGCCGGTCAGGTGCGGGAACAGGACCTGGCGGTCGGCAAGCGTCCACAGCAGGGCGTTGCCGGTCCACGGGTTCTGGGCGACAACGGCGTCCGGCGGGAGCAGGTCGCCGGCCCGGAGCAGGAAGTCCTCCTGGCCGGGTAGGAGCAGCGTCTCGGACGGGTAGCGGTAGGTCGCGGCGAGTTCGTCGGCGTGGGCGCGCTGGTAGAGCCCGCCGGAGTGCACGACCAGCGCGAGCAGCGCGGCCGCGGCGACGACGCGGGTCGCGGCGCGGGCGGCGCAGCCGACCCGGACGGCACGGGGACGCAGGGCGAGCGACGCGGCGGGCGAGACCGGCGAGCGCGAGCGTGCCGAGCACGGCGAGCGGCACCGCGATGACCGGCACCATCGCGCGCCAGGCGGGGCGAGTCGTTGTACCAGACCCCGGTCCACGGCGAGGACGCCGTGACGGCGGCGACGACGTAGAGCGCGCCCGTCGTCGCCGCGGGCCGGGACCAGCCAGCTCGTCCGCGCCCGGCGCAGCGACGACGACGGCCCCGGTCAGGACGAGCGCGGAGATCGTCCACGCGGCGGTCAGGCCGTTCGGGGAGCTGGTCAGCACGCTGAGCGCGCCGGAGCGCCACGTCTCGATCGGGGCCCAGGTGTAGCTGCGGATCCCGTCCAGGCCCGGCCACAGGACCATCACCCAGGTACCCGGCCGCGACGGCGGCCGCGCTCGCCGTGAGGCAGGACCGCGGCGGTGACCCACCGGCCGTCGCGCAGCCTCCGGACGACGGCGCCGACCAGGCCCCACAGCACCGGCCACGCGGCGACGACGGCGAGCCCGAACACGGCGTTCGGGTGCCCGAACGCGACCGCCGGGACGGCGACGACGGCCAGCGCCGTCGCACCGCGGCGTCCGAGCGGCCCGTTCCGGCCGAGCCCGGGACGCGACGACGAGGACCGCGAGCGCCGCCGGCATCAGCGCGACGCCGAGCAGGTTCGGCCACAGCGCGCCGTAGGTCACCAACGCCCAGGGGAACGCGCCGAACCCGATGGCGAGCAGCGGGGTGGCCAGCGCCGCCCCGGCCGACCGGCCGGCGAGCAGGCGCACGAGCAGCAGCTGCGAGGCCGGCCACGCGACGAGGGCGACCGCCAGCGCCGTCATGTTCGACGCCGTGACGATGCCGGTGCCGCCGGCGTGCGGGGCGACCAGCGACACCGTCGCGTGCCAGCCCGCCGGGTAGAACGAGGGCGAGTTGACCAGCCCGCCGAGCGTCGTCGCGGACGCGTCGCCGGTGGTCAGGATCCGGGCGACGGCGTTGTAGTGGAAGCTCGCGTCGAACGTCTGCGAGACCGCGTCCGGCCGGCCCATCCCGGACACCGCCGTGGCCAGCCCGATCCCGGCCGCGCCGACGGACCCGGCGACCGTGGCCAGCGTGACCCAGCGGCCGTCGCCCTCCCCGCTGCGGACGAGCGTCCCGCGGTACCGGCGCACGCCGAGCGCGGCGCGCGGAGACCAGCAGTGTCGTGACGACCGGCACGGCGGCGCCCCAGCGCACGCCGAGCATCCCGCCGGCGAGCGCGGACCCGGACACGATCCCGACCGACAGCAGCGGCGCCGCACCCCACGCGACGATCCCGCGCAGGCCGGCGGCGAGGCCGACGACCAGTCCGGGGCCGGCCAGCCACACCGCGGCGAGCAGCAGGACCTCGACGGCGGACGGCCAGGTCATCGGCCGCCTCCTGGGTGACGTCGGGTCCGGGGAAACGGACGTAATGGACACGTCCGGTGCGTCTCCAGGTTACCGGCGCAGTGATCACGGCCGGACGGGAGTGCCGACCGGCGACAGGCCGACACCGGGGGCGCTCTACCCTCGGGGGCCGTGTCTGCTGCGCGCGCGTCCTCAGCGTCCCTCGACGGGTACGACCTCGTCGTCGTCGGCTCCGGGTTCTTCGGGCTGACCGTGGCCGAGCGCTGCGCCGCGGAGCTGGGCAAGAAGGTCCTGGTGCTGGAGCGCCGCCACCACATCGGCGGCAACGCCTACTCCGAGGCCGAGCCGGAGACGGGCATCGAGATCCACCGCTACGGCGCGCACCTGTTCCACACGTCGAACAAGCGGGTCTGGGACTACGTCAACCGCTTCACCGAGTTCACCGGGTACCAGCACCGCGTGTTCGCCAAGGTCGGCGACCAGGTCTACGCGTTCCCGATGAACCTGGCGCTGATCAACCAGTTCTTCGGCCGCTCGCACTCGCCGGACGAGGCGCGCGCGCTGATCGCGGAACAGTCGTCCGAGGTCGACACGAAGAGCGCGGCGAACCTCGAGGAGAAGGCGATCTCGCTGGTCGGGCGCCCGCTCTACGAGGCGTTCGTGAAGGGCTACACGGCCAAGCAGTGGCAGACCGACCCGACCGAGCTGGACGCGTCGATCATCACGCGGCTGCCGGTCCGGTACACGTTCGACAACCGCTACTTCAACGACACCTACGAGGGTCTCCCGGTCGACGGCTACACGGCGTGGCTGGAGCGGATGGCCGACCACCCGAACATCGACGTCCGGCTGGACACCGACTACTTCGACGTCCGCGACGAGATCCCGGCCGGCACCCCGGTCGTCTACACCGGACCGCTGGACCTCTACTTCGACCACTCCGAGGGCGAGCTCGGCTGGCGCACGCTGGACTTCGAGATGTCGGTCGAGGACACCGGCGACTACCAGGGCACCTCGGTGGTCAACTACAACGACCAGGACGTCCCGTTCACCCGGATCCTGGAGTTCCGCCACATGCACCCGGAGCGGGACTACCCGAAGGACAAGACGGTGATCGTGCGCGAGTACTCGCGCTTCGCCGAGTCCGGTGACGAGCCGTACTACCCGATCAACACCGCGGACGACCGGGCCAAGCTGGAGCGCTACCGCGAGCTGGCCCGCAAGGAGACCGCGAACCGCAACGTGGTGTTCGGCGGCCGGCTCGGGACCTACAAGTACCTGGACATGCACATGGCGATCGGCTCCGCGCTGACCATGTTCGAGAACCGCCTGGTCCCGTTCTTCACCGAGAACCGCGCGCTGTCCGGCACCGACGCGGAGGACTAGCCGCACTCCTGCCGGCAGGCCGCCGCACGCACGCGGCGCCCGTCATCGGCGTCGTCGTGGACCGGCTCGAGCCGGTCCAGCTCGGCCCGTAGGTCCTGCCGCGCGGCGGCCAGCGCGTCGAGGCGGTGCTTGCGTCCCGGCACCCGCTCGTCGGCGAGCAGCTCGAGGCGCTCCAGATCGAGCGCCGCGAGCCGCTCGTGCACCGCGAGCGCCCGTTCCCGCCCGTCTCCCCGCTCCGGCCGATCGGAGCGCCACCGCCACCATCGTGTTCTCAGCATGGTATCTACTAAACCGGTTCAAACCGTCTCTGCCAAGAGATTTGGCACCGATGGAGCACCAGGACTTGTACCGGTTCACCCGGCCGCACGAACCCCGCCGCTTCGGGGCACGGGAGACTGACGGCGTGGGGACGGACGGAACCGGCGACGCCCCGGGCCGGGTGACGCTCGCGACGATCGCCGACGCGGTCGGTGTCTCGCGGGCGACGGTGTCGAACGCCTACAACCACCCCGAACGGCTGAGCCAGCGGATGCGGACACGGGTGCTGCGCACGGCGCAGGAGCTCGGCTACGCGGGCCCCGACCCGGTGGCCGCGACCCTCGCCCGGGGGCGGATCGCCGCGCTGGGCGTCATCTACGAGGTCCCGATGTCGTTCGCGTTCAGCGACCCGGCCGCCGTGTTGTTCCTGCAGGGGGTCAGCCAGGTCTGCGAGCAGGAGAGCCTGGCGCTGGTGCTCATCCCGGGCCCGACGAGCCAGACGGCGCGGGTCGCGCTGGTCGACGGCGTCGTCTGCTACTGCGACATGCCCGACGACGCCGCCCTCGCGACGATCCGCGAACGACGGCTGCCGTTCGTCGTCGTCGACGGGCCGCCGCACCCGGGCGCCGGGCACGTCGGCATCGACGACCTCGGGGGAGCGCGTGCCGCAGCGCGTCACCTCGTCGACCTCGGCCACACCCGTATCGGGGTGGTGCCGATGCCGCTGGACGACAGTGGCTGGGAGGGCACACCGTCGCCGGAGCGGCAGCGCGCGTCCCGCTACAACGGCGTGCGGGAACGGTTCGCGGGCTACCGCGCCGCCGTCGAGGAGGCCGGTCTGCGCTGGGACGAGATCCTCGTCGAGGAACGGGCTCCCTACGGCCGCGACGCCGGTAGGCGGGCCGCGACCGCGCTGCTCGGCCGGCGCCCCCGGCCCACCGCGATCCTCGCGATGAGCGACGAGCTCGCGGCCGGGACGCTCGACGCCGCTGCCGCACTGGGGCTGGACGTCCCCGGGGACCTGTCGGTGGTCGGGTTCGACGACATCCCGGCCGCGGCGCTGTCCCACCCGCCGCTGACCACGGTGCGGCAGGCGCACCAGGAGAAGGGTCGGCGGGCCGCGGCGATGCTGCTGCGCGGCGGCGTCCCGTCGGAGCAGGTCCTGCTGCCGACCGACCTCGTCGTCCGGGCCTCGACCGGCCCGCACCCGCGCCGGACGTGAGCCGGCGTCGTCACGGCTGCGGGCCCTCGTAGCCCTCGATGACGATGATGTCGGCCTCGGAGATCGACGCCCGCTGCTGGCGCGCGGCCTGGTACTCCTCGGAGTGGTAGCAGGCCAGCGCGTCCGCATACGACGGGAACTCGAGCACGACGTTGCGCCCCCGCGCGGTCCCCTCGACCGACTCGAACTCGCCGTTGCGCACCAGGAACCGCACCCCGAAGCGCGCGAACACGGGCGCCGCCGCGGCGAAGTACGCCTTGTACGCCTCGGGATCGTGCACGTCGACGCGGCCGATCCAGTAGCCCTTGGCCGTCACGGCCCGAGCGTAGCGACCGGCGGCGTCCGAGTGCGGAAGACCCGATCCGCGGGCCGGAGTGGCGGCTGGCGTGCAGGGGTCACGGTCTCGTAACGTCCGGATCACCGGCCTCACGCTCCCGTCGTCCGGAGACCAGTGAAGATCACCGACATCACGCTGGACCGCCTGCGTCTGGACCTGGAACCGCCGCTGCGGGCGGCGTGGGATCCGGATCCCCGCCGGACGTTCGATGCGACGCTGGTGCGGGTGCACACCGACGAGGGCGTCACCGGCGTCGGGTCCGGCGACACGATGGACGGCTTCGACGCGTTCCGGCACCTGTTCGTCGGCCGCGACCCGCTCGACATCGCCCGGCACGTGCGCGCGATCGAGACCTGCAACCTGCACGGCGCCACGTACTGGCCGCTGGAGGCCGCGCTCTGGGACATCGCCGGGAAGGTCGCCGGCCTGCCGGTCGCGGCCCTGTTCGGCAACGCCGCCCGGTCCGTGCCGGCGTACGCGTCGAGCTGCGTGCTGCGCCCGCCGCAGGAGCGCGCCGACGTCGCGCGCCGGGTCGCCGACGAGGGATTCCGCGCGCTGAAGCTGCGCATCGACCACACCCGCATCGACGAGGGCGTGCGCACCGTCGCGGCCGTGCGGGACGCGCTCGGCGACGACTTCACGATCATGGTCGACCTGAACCGGTCCTGGCGGATGGCCGGCGACACCGCCCGCGGCACCGACCTGGCGGCGACCCGGCGCCTCGTGCGGCGCCTCGCCGAGCTGGACGTGTACTGGGTCGAGGAGCCCCTGCCCTACGACGACGTCGACGGCGTGCGCCTGCTGCGCGCCGAGAACCCGGGCGTGCGGATCGCCGGCGGGGAGATGCAGCGCTCGGCGACCGAGGTGCTGCGCTGGCTGGAGCGCGACGCGCTGGACGTCTACCAGATGGACGTCGTGCTGGCGGTCGGGATGTCGCGGGCCCGCACGCTGGCCGAGGTCGCCGCGATACGCCACCGCGCCTTCACCCCGCACAGCTGGACGAACGGGATCGGCGTGCTGGCGAACCTGCACGTCGCGGCCGGGGTCGGCGGGGGCGAGTGGTTCGAGTTCCCGTACGACCCGCCGGACTGGACGCCCGCGCGCCGGGACTTCTGCCTGTCCGAGCCGGTGCGCGCAGACGGTGACGGGAACCTGGCCGTGCCGCAGGTGCCGGGACTCGGGGTGGTGCTCGACGAGGACGCCGTGGAGCGGGCCCGGCTGCGGTGACGGCCCCTCCGTGCCGTACCCAGGACTGACGAAGATCGTCGCTCCAGGTCGGTGCCCCGGCCTACTGTCGGCCGGTGAACCGACTGACGGCCGTCGTCGCCGCCGTGCTGGTCGCCGTCGGCGTGCTCGCCGGCTGCTCGACGTTCATCCCCGCGTCCGGCCCGCCGTCGCCGCTGCCGAGTGTCCCGGCCCGCACTCCCGGCCCGATGGGCGGCACCGCCCTGTCCGGCTCCGACGAGGGCGGGCCGGCCCTGACGGACACGACCGGCGCCGCCGTCCCGGCCGCCGTCGCCGACGGCGTGCGCCGGATCGACGCCGCGCTGCGGTCCGGCACCACGGCCTCGCTGCGCGACCTCTACGACCCGGCTCCGGGTGCGGCCGGGTGGGCGACGACCGCCTCGCGCCTCGACGACCCGGCCCACCGGACCCGCCTGATCGCGGCGCTGCGCAACCCGCCGGAGCCGCGCCCCGAGGTCGCCTACCTCTACGCCGACGGCGACCACGGCCTCGGCATCACCGACGACGGGAAGCTCGCGTTCGTCGGGGTCGGGCAGAAGCCGCACGGCTCGACCGCGCCCGGATCCGTCCCGGCCGGCTCGTACATCGGGCACGGACGCTCGCTGGAGATCGACGCGTCCGGCCGCGGCACGTACCGCTTCCGGACCTACGACGAGTGCCCATCCGACACCCCCGGCGTGCCGTGCGAGTACCGCGGCCCGGAGCAGGTCGCGGTTGTCACGTTGCTCGTGTCGCGGTCCGGGAGCGGACTCACCGCACGGGTGCTGACCAGCAACGACGAGCCGGAGATGCCGACCGGCAGCACGCTCCCGGTCGCGTCGCCGCGGTCCGGCGTCGTCACGCTCGGGCGCGGTGACACGGCGACGACGTTCTGCGGCGACGGCGTCTCCGATCCCGACTGCGGGGCCTGAGAGTCCCAGCGAGGCGATGAGTCCCGCGTCGGCCACGGGTCTGCCCTTGATGTGCCCTGGCGACGGGGCACGCATCGAGGAGAAGGGCGACGATCATGGACGACCTCAGGACCGGGCCGGTGCCGGACGACGCGCTGCCGCCGGTGGTGTCGGCGCAGGAGTGGGAGTCCGAACACGCCGAGTTGCTGGTCGAGGAGAAGGCGCTGACCCGGGCCCGGGACGCGCTGGTCGCCAAGCGGCGCCGGATGCCGATGACCGCGGTGACCAAGGACTACCGTTTCGCCGGCCCGGACGGTGAGCTCGGACTGCCCGAGCTGTTCGACGGCCGCGCCCAGCTGCTGCTCTACCGGTTCTTCTTCGACGACGACGTGGACGGCTGGCCGGACAGGGGCTGCCCGGGTTGCTCGTTCTTCGCCAGCCACGTGCCGGACCTGGTGCACGTCAACGCCCGCGACACCACGTTCGCGATGGCGTCGCCGGCGTCGCAGGAGCAGATCACGCGGCTGGCCGAGCGCATGGGCTGGTCGCACATCCCCTGGTACACGCTGCTCGGCACGGGCACCGACGCCGACTTCGCCGCCGACCACGGCGTCGACCAGTGGTTCGGGCTCAACGTGTTCCTGCGCGACGGCGACCAGGTGTACCGCACGTACTTCGTCACCGGCCGGGGCATCGAGGCGTTCACCCCCAGCTTCGGGATGCTCGACCTGACCCCGTTCGGCCGGCAGGAGGAATGGGAGGACACCCCCGCGGGCCGGCCGCAGGAGCCGCCCTACGGCTGGTGGGGCCGTCCCGACGACTACGCCTGAGCCACCGGCGAGGGGTCAGCGCTCGTCGTCGTCGACGACGTGGACGGCCGCCTCCTCGGCGGACGCGCCGGCGCCGTCGATGCCGGCGTCACCGGCGGTCAGGTCCTTCGTCCCGCCGGACTCGCCGTCGAACGTGGCGTCGTCGACCGTGAGGCGTCCGGCGCGGCGGTCGCCGACCTCGTCGTCACGCAGCTCGCCGTCGGTGCCGCGGGTATCACCGAGGTAGTCCCCCGTGGCGTCGTCGACGTCGGAACCGCCGGCGTCGTCCTCGCGGGCCGGGTCGCCCGCGTTCCAGGGGTCGGGCTCCTCGTCGGCCAGGCGCTCGTCGAGCGACTCGTGGTCGCGGGAGTTCCAGGGCCGGTCCGGCGGTGAGTACCCCTCGTCCAGGACGTCGGCGACCCCGCCCTGGGTCAGGGTGTCCTCCGGCTGGAGCTGGCTGTACTGGTCCGTGTCGTCGCCGGAGTCCGGATAGGTCATCCCTGCAGGGTAGACCGCGTCACTGTCCGTCCCGCCCGGACGTTGTGCGGTGGGTCGCCACGCCCCGCCCGGACTCCGACGCGGGTCGGCCGCCGGGCACCGGCGTCGTCCGTACGGAGGCAGGTCGCGCGGCACGCCCGCCCACCTCCCGGTCACGGGTAGCACCGCGGCTACCCTCGGTCCCGCCGTTGCACCCCCGGGCGCCAGGCACGTCGACGCACGCGGCGCCCCGACACCGCGAGGACCGAGGCCGCCCCGGATGACCACAGCTCCCACCCATCAGCGAGGCCACGTGCCCGACACGACCAGGCGTTCCGTGACCAGCGGCGCCACCTTGCTGCAGCGGGTGATCCTGCCCCGTCCGGCCGACCCGACCGCCGTGCGCGCGCTCTACCTGGACGAACGCTCGGGCGCGAAGCTCGCGTCGGTCGACCCGCTGCCGGACGAGAAGAGCCGACCGCTGACGCTGACCGTGTCCTCGGCCGGAGGGCGTCGCACGCACGTCACCTCGCGCACGACGGCCGTCGTGCCCGGGCAGACCGAGGTCTCGTTCGGCTCGTACTTCAACGGGTTCGCGGCCGGCTACTGGCGCGCCTGGTCGACGCTGTCGGGCATCGTGCTGCGGCTGGACCTGGAGGGCTCCGGGCGGGTCGACGTCTACCGGACGAAGGCCGACGGGTCTCAGATCTACGTCGGCGGCGAGCTCGTCGACGGACGCCGGCTCGTCGAGATGGACCTCGACCTGCGCCCGTTCGAGGACGGCGGCTGGTACTGGTTCGACCTGACCACCGACGACGGCGAGCTGACCCTGCACGGCGGCGGCTGGCACGCGCCGGTCGAGGCGCCGGGGCGCGCGGCCGTCGCGGTCGGGATGCCGACGTTCAACCGCCCGGCCGACTGCGTCGCCACGCTGACCGCGATCGGGTCCGACCCCGAGGTGCTGGACACCGTCGTCGCCGTCGTGCTGCCGGACCAGGGCACGAAGAAGGTCCGCGACGAGGCGGGCTACGAGCAGGCCGCCGCGGTGCTCGGGGACCGCCTCCGGATCGTCGACCAGCCGAACCTCGGCGGGTCCGGCGGCTACGCGCGGATCATGTACGAGGTGCTGCACGGCACCGGCCCGCACGCGGGCGGGATCGACTGCGAGCAGATCCTCTACATGGACGACGACATCCTGCTCGAGCCCGACTCGATCCTGCGCGCCGTCGCGTTCTCCCGGTTCTCCCGGGAGCCGATGCTGGTCGGCGGCCAGATGCTGTCGCTGCAGGCACGCTCGCAGCTGTCCACGATGGGCGAGGTCGTCGACCGCAACCAGTTCATGTGGCGGCCGGCGCCGAAGACCGAGTCGCACCACGACCTGGCCGAGCAGACGCTGCGGCAGACGCCGTGGCTGCACAAGCGCATCGACGTCGACTACAACGCCTGGTGGATGTGCCTGATCCCGAAGGCCGTCGCCGAGGACCTGGGCCTGCCGCTGCCGCTGTTCATCAAGTGGGACGACGCCGAGTACGGCCTGCGCGCCCGTTCGCGCGGCTACCGCACGGCGACCGTGCCCGGGATCGCGATCTGGCACATGTCGTTCATCGAGAAGGACGACTCGTCGGACTGGCAGGCGTACTTCCACTACCGCAACCGGCTGGTCGCGGCCGCGCTGCACGGCCCGGAGGACCCGAAGCCGATGCTGCGCGAGACGTTCAAGCGCACGCTGCGGCACCTGATGCTGATGGAGTACTCGGCCGTCGCGCTGCAGATCAAGGCGTTCACCGACTTCCTGGCCGGGCCGGAGGCGCTGTTCCCGAAGCTGCCCGTCGTGCTCGGGGAGATCCGGGCCGAGCGTGCCGAGTACGACGACGGCCGCCCGCTCGACTCCGCGACCGAGGTCCCGTTCGCGGACCTGGACGCGCTCGGCGCCCAGCTGTTCCCGGAGCCCCCGGTCGGGAAGGCGAAGATCGCGCTGGGGCTCGCCCGCGGCGTGCTGCGCAACCTGAAGACACCGGACCCGGCGGGGCACGAGCGCCCGCAGCGCAACGTGCCGTGGGCGAACGCCCAGTGGTTCGTGCTGTCCGGGCTCGACTCGGCCACGGTGTCCACGCCGGACGGCCGCGGGGTGACGTTCCGCCGCCGCGACCCGGCGATGTTCAAGCGGATGGTCACCGAGTCCTTGCGCCTGCACCGCGAGGTCGGCTCCGGCTGGGGCGGGCTGCGCGAGCGCTACCGGGCCGCGCTGCCGTCGCTGACGAGCCGCGACGGCTGGAAGCACGTCTTCGAGTAGGCGGGCTCAGCGCTGATCGTCGTTCCGCAAGCTGCTCTCAGCGCTGATCGTCGTTCCGCAAGCTGCTCTCAGCCGGGCGGGTCGAGTCCGGGCACGGTGGCCCTGCCGTCGTGGGCGAGGCCGGACACCGTGTCCGTCGTGACCCGCGGTGTCAGCGGCGCGGCCGGGAGCGGCGTCCAGCGAAAGATCTGCGCGGCGTCGCGGGTCGGGTCGGTGTCCAGGTAGGTCGGCATCCGCTGCTGGGACACCAGCAGCCGGGGCCCGGCGAACGGCCCGCCGTACGGCGGCGCGTAGGTGATGCCCGCCGCGGTGTCGCCGCCCTGCGGGGCCACCCGCCACTGCGGCACGGACGCCGTGCCGTCGGGGAGCGGCGCCGGCGTCAGACACCCGAACACGAACGCGACCGGCCAGTCCATCACCGCGGGCGTCCCGGGCGGGAGAAGCTCGGTCATCCGGACCAGGCGGGGCGCGCGCGGGAGCGAGGCGACGGCGCCGCCACCGGTGGCTCCGCCCGCCGCCGTCCCGGACGCGGCGTCCGCGCCGCTGACCCCGTTCCCGTCCGCGCCACGGGTCGTCGCCGGGCCCTCGGTGACGAGCCGGACGTACTGCGCTCCGTCCGGGGCGACCAGCCGCCGGTCGGTCGGGGTGTCCGGTTTCTCCGCCGACGGCTCGACGTCCTGCTCCGCGACCGCCGTCCGGTCGCCGTCGGCGAACTCCGCGATCAGACGCTGACCGGGCGGCAGCGTGCCTGCCGCGGTCACCACGACCGGCAGGGTGCCCGACCGCTGCTGCGGGTCCAGCCGGTACCACGCGGTCGCGCCGGTGCCGGTCACCGCGATCCCGGGCATCACGGTGCCCCCGACGTCGACCGGCTGGTCCGTGAGCCCCTGCGCCGGGCCGTCGGCGGGAAGCAGCCCGGCCGCCGGGTCCGTCTCCACGGAGAGCCGTTCCTGGAGCCCGCACGGCCGCCCGGCGGCCGTGGACAGCGCGTCCGAGGCCAGCGTGTAACTGTCCCGGTGCTCGACGGCCGTGCGGACGAACGAGAGCACCGTCACCGCCAGCACGAGCACGGTCAGCAGCACGGCCGGGACGGCCGGGGACGGCTGCCAGCGGGGGACCGTCGTGCCCGGGCGCCCGCCGGACGCCTGCCAGGCGACCCGGAGCGCCAGCGCGGCCACCAGCACGAGCCCGGCGACGAGCCAGATCGTCGCGGCCGGGATCCCGGCCACCGGCGGGGGCAGCGTGCTCCAGGTCAGCCCCCACCAGTCCGACACGAACGGCCAGTTGTTCCACCCGGCCAGCACCAGCGACCCGGTCACGACGACCACACCGAGCCCGACCAGCGCGGGCGCCGGGGACGCCGACCGCCGGCGCAGCACCGCGGCCGACCCGGCCACCAGCCCGAGTGCGAGCACCACTGCACCGAGGCCGGCGACGTCCCCGAAGTGCTGTCCCCACTTCGTCGGCGTGGCCGTCATCGCGAGGAGTGCGAGCAGGAACGACACGACGACCCGCCGGGCGGGCCCGGCCGGGAGCCCGCTGCCGCGACGGGCGAGGACCCACAGCACCCCGGCGGCCGCGACCAGCGAGAACAGCAGCGGGACCCGGCGGCCGAGCGTGCCGTACATGTTGCCGCCCTCGAGGAGGTCCGAGTAGCGGGTGTACTCCTCGAACCAGGGCTGGCCGCCGCCGATCAGCGCCCGGACCCGGGTCGCCTCCAGAAGCCCGGCCAGGCTCTGGTCGGACACCATCAGGAACACGGCGGCCGCGGGCGCGGCGAGCAGGACCAGCACCACGGGCCAGCGCCCGAGCGTGTCGGCCCGGGACCGCAGCGTCCGCAGCACCGGCACCCCGGCGGCCAGGAACGGGACGAACGCCATCACCCCGCCCGGCGTCACGGCCGTCGTGACGCCGGCGACCAGCAGGCCCACGGCGAGCGGGGTCAGACGGCGGGTCGTGATCCCGCGCTCGACGGCCAGGAACGCGGCCACCAGCCCGAGGCACACCCACGGCTCCGGCCGCATGCTCGGCAGGAACGGGACGAACCAGGCCAGCGCGCTGATCGCCACCAGCCACGGAGTCCACCGCCCGGTCACGGGCGAGCGCGCCGGGAGCAGCCGCGGGGCGACGAGCCGGGACACCAGGAACCAGGTGAGCAGCGACAGCAGCACGGACGGCAGCCGCAGCCACACCGTCGAGGCGGAGATACCGGACCACGCCGCGTACAGGTCGTAGAACCAGCTGAACGGTGCCTCGGGGGCGTTGAGCCAGCGGTAGACGTTGCCGATGACCCCGTTCTCGCCGCGACTGCGCACGATGCCGGCGATGTAGCCGTCGTCCACGGTGACCGGGCCGATCACCCACCACAGCGCCAGCACCGCGGTCACCGCCACGTCCGGCAGGCGCGGACGCCACCATCCGGGCGGGAGCAGGCGCACCCGCGCCGGGCCCTCACGTCGGGCGAGCAGCACCAGCATCCCGAGCACGGCCAGCACCCCGACGGCCGCGATCCCGGCCTTGAGCGGGGTGATGGTCGTCTGGAACCGGGTGTCCGCCGTGAACCGCACCGACAGCCCGTCCGTCGTCGGGGCGTCGGTGAACACGCCCACGACGGCCGGGCGCGCGTCCCCGTCGTGGACGACGACCGGGCGCCCGTCCACCGCGATCGTCGTCCGCTGCGGGTCGGAGGTCAGCGTGACCCGGCAGTCCCCGGCCGGCAGCCGCACCGGGTCGAGCTCCACGCCCCCGGTCGTCACCATCAGCGCGCCGTCCGCGGCGGTCGCCCGCAGCCCGGGCAGTGGCGCGGCCGTCGGGTCGGGGGCTTGCGGCACGGTCGCCAGCACCGTCCGGCCCGCGGGAAGGCGGCTGGCCGCGCAGGTCGCGGACGCCTCGAACCGGACCGGCTGGTAGGGCATCAGGGGTGCGGACGCGGCGGTGCCGCTGCCCGGTTGCGGCCACTCGTAGTCCACCCGCGGCTGCTCGACCGGCGCGAACGGGAACGCCAGCGCGGCGACGAGCCCGATCAGCGCCAGGACCAGGAGCGACCGGGATCCGCCGAGCCGCGGCGGCTCCGATCCGGGCTCCTGCTCGGGCGTCGGGGGCGGCGCCAGGCGGGTGGGGGAGTCCACCGGGTCAGACTCCCAGCCCGCCCCGGCGGTCGGACCGGCCGGGGTCGGCCCCGACCGGCCCGGGCGGTCAGTCCCGGGTGAGGCCGTAGAGCCGCGCCCAGTTCTCCCGACCCGTCAGCCGCGGCGCGGCGTCCCGCCAGCGTTGCGCGACGTCCGGGCCCTCGGCGTGCAGGCGACGCAGCGTCCGCACGGCGCGCCCGGACAGCTCACGCAGACGCTGCTTGTCCCGCGTGCGGATCCGCACGCCGGTCTCGGCCATGTCGGTCACCACGGCGCGCTCGAACAGCGACACGTGCCACCAGTGCGCCTCGCCCGCCGGGACCATGCCGGTGCGGAACGGCACCCGTCCGGTGGCCTGGAACAGTGCGCGCTTCGCCCAGGTCAGCACCATTCGCGAGGGCTTGAACGGGGACGCCAGGTGCACCTGGGTCTCGCGGAAGTCCAGGTCCAGCTCGTCGATCGGCACCGCCGCCGTCTCCGGATAGGCGGCCCGGATCTGCCGGATCCGGGCCGCGGCCGACGCGGAGCCGTCGTCGAGCACCGACGGGCCGTCCAGGAAGTCCTCGACGGCCTGCAGCAGCGTCGCGGCGAGCCCGTACTGCATCGCCACCAGGTACCGGCCGAGCAGCGTGATGACGCGGGTGGTCACCGTGCGCACGTCGAACCCGGTGCGCAGGGCGGCGGTGATCAGGCCGTTGCGCTGGTTGAAGTAGCGGTGCCACTCGTCCCAGTCCTTCCAGCCGAAGTCCGCGTGCCAGACCCCGGCGCCGGGCAGCGACACCGTCGGGTAGCCGTGCTCGCGGGCCCGGTAGCCGAACTCGACGTCGTCCCACTGGAAGAACAGCGGCAGCGGGTAGCCGATCGCGCGCACGATCGGGGCCGGGATCAGGCAGGACCACCAGCCGCTGTACTCGGTGTCCACGCGGCGGTCCTGCACCATCGGCAGCAGCCGCTCGTCGCGGCCGAGCAGGTGCGCCTCGCTCATCGCCCCCGGGACCGGGAGCCCGACCTTGAGCTGCTCGGGCAACGCGTACTCGGCCGTGATGTGCACGTGGTCCGGGTGCAGCAGGTTCAGCATCTGCCCGCCGACGATCGTCGGGCGCGTCGTCACGGCCGCGAACCCGGTCAGCCGCACGACGATCTCCGGGTCGAGCAGCACGTCGTCGTCCATCAGCAGGACGTCGTGGTCGTCGGCCGGGTCACCGGCGGTGGCCTCGTACAGGCCGCGGGTGAACCCGCCGGCGCCGCCGAGGTTGGGCTGGCGCTGGTAGCGCAGCGCCGGGCCGAGACGGTCCGCGACCGCGGGGAAGCTCTCGCGGCCTTCCAGCGGGTCGGTCCCCTGGTCGACGACGCGGACGAGCTCGAGCAGGCCCAGCGCCTCCGGGTCGTCGGCGAGGGCCTGCAGCGTGTTCAGGCAGTCGTCGACGCGGTTGAACGTGCAGATCGTCATCGACGTCGGGCGCACCGAAGCGGGCTGCGCGACGCTCCACCGCACCTCGGACACGGTCATCTCGCCGACGTCGGTGGCCATCTCCAGCCACATCCCGCCGCCGTCGAGGAACCGGTCGAGCCCCCCGGTGAGCTCCACGGTCACGCCGTCACCGTCGATCGTCGCGACGTCGACGGCCCGCTGCACCTTGTTCGTGTCCGAGGCCATCAGCCAGACGCGGCCCGACCCGGACGCGCGCAGCTCCACCCGGATCTCCCGGACGGACGTCCACCGCTGCCAGTACGTCGCGTGCAGCCGGCCCCAGTACGTGTTCGTCGTGACGGTCGTGCCGGAGGTCAGCCGGATCCGGGAGCGCTCCCGGCGGGCGACGCCGCGCAGCACCTCGGCGTAGAGCCCTTCCGGGATCAGGTCCGACGGTCCGGTGAACAGCCCGCGCTGGACCAGCAGGCGTCCCGCACCGCGGCCGGCAGTTCCGTGGCCGGCGCTCACCGCTTCCTCCCGGCGCACGTCCGGTGCGTCGTGGTCGGCGTCGTGGTCTGCGGCGCGGAGCATGGGTGCGGCTCGCCCTCTCGGGTCGGTTGGGGCACGGGTGCGGTCAACGATGGCCCGGGCGGCGTCACCCGGGAAGCGACGGCGGTGCTGCCGGCGGCGGCCCGACCGTGGTGACCTGCTGCCAGCCCCACATGGTCCTGGATCCGGTCGTGACGTCGGCCGGGGCCGTACCCGACGCGTACGGCTGGACCAGCCGGAACTGGCCCCAGTCGAAGTCCCACGCCCCGGGCAGGTACGTCGGCACGAACCGTTGGGTGGCGACCTGGCCCATCCAGGCCAGCGTGCCGCCCGCGTCCGCCGCGCCCTGACCGTCCCCGGCGCCGCGCTGCTGGGGGTCGGCGAGCATGTGGAACACCGGCACCTCGGCGATGCCCGCGTTGGTGCCGTACCGGCGCAGGCAGGGACTGGTGAACGCGGCGGGCCAGTCGACGTAGCCGGGGCGGTCCCCGACGAGACGGGTCATCGGCGTGAGTACCGGCACGCGCGGCTGGGCGACCGCGAGCCAGGTGTTCGGCGGCGTCCCACCGTCCACAGCCAGCACGCGGACGCGGTCGGCCGTCGCCGCGGGGCCGCCGCTGAGGTCGAGACGGAGGTCCCGCCAGGACTTGCTGCTCGCCGCCTTGCCGTCCGGGTCCGCCGTCGTGGTGACGGTGCCGGACGAGCCGCCCGGTTTGATCTCGCCGACGGTCTCCTCGCCACCGCCGGGAGTGGAGCGCGCGAACTGCAGCGTGAGGTCGTTCCCCTCGCCGACCGTTCCGGCGACGCTGAGGACCAGCGGAGCAGCGCCGGTACGCGCGGCCTCCGGTAACCGGTACCAGCCCGACTGGTACTCGCCGACGGCGTTCGGCGCGGTGCTGTAGCTGCCCATCACGGGGCCGCCCTGCGGGCCGGTGCCGCTCATGTCGGCGAGCCGTTGGCCGGATCCGTCGGTGTCCCGCAACGACCCCGGCCCCGACGGCGGCAGCCCACCCTGCGTGAACCCGTCCGCCTTCGGGGCGTCGGCCGGGTCGGTGCTCGCCGGCGCGGCGGGCAGCACGCCGGCCTGCGGGTCGGTCTCCACCATCAGACGCCCGGCCAGGCCGCACTGCGACATGGTCGGGTCGGTGATCACGTCGGCGCCGAGCGAGTAGCTGCCGACCTGCTTCTCCATGCCCTTGGTCAGCGACGCCAGCTCGAACAGCACCATCAGCGCACACACGACCGCGATCGGTGCGGACCCCAGGCGCACGGCCTGGGCCTGGCTCAGGCGCCGACGGCGACGCCGCCGGGGCTTGGCCTCGTCGTCCGGTGTCTCGTCGTCCGGTGTCTCGTCGTCCGGTGTCTCGTCGTCGGGCATGGTCACCACCGGGCGCGGGATGCCGCCCGGGGTGCGCAGATGCTCCACGACTCCGACCACCAGCGACAGGCCGGCGAGCAGGAGGAGCAGCGCGGTCATCGAGTAGCCGCTGATCGACGGCGGCTTGTCGAACCACGGCACGCCCCAGTTGGACACGTACCACCACGAGTTCGGCCCGACGAACGCCAGCGCGGTCACCGCCAGCACGGCGGCCAGGAACATCGCCTGGTTGCGCCGCGAGCGCAGCACACCGGTGCT
The DNA here is from genome assembly GCA_963822335.1 of uncultured Actinomycetota bacterium. Classification (GTDB taxonomy): domain Bacteria; phylum Actinomycetota; class Actinomycetes; order Mycobacteriales; family Pseudonocardiaceae; genus Pseudonocardia. The sequence goes on from CAWGHE010000002.1 coordinate 449,326, forward strand.
CGTGGCGAGCGCCGCCAGCGCGGCCATGCCGGCCCCCAGCGCGGCGAACGCGCCGAAGTGGTGGGTCCACTTCGTCGGGGTGAGGGCGAGTACCGCGAACGAGAGCACGGTGCTGCCGATCAGGCGCCGGGAGAAGCCCAGCGCGGCGCCCGGGATACGGCCCCGGCGCAACAGCACCATCGCGGCGACGGCCGTGCACAGCACCAGCAGCAGCACCGGGAAGCGGCGCTGCAGCGAGCCGTCCTGGTTCTGGGTGAACAGGAACTGGTAGCGGATCAGCTCCTGGTACCAGGCCAGGTTGGGCCCGATCTCGGTGCGGACGCGGGTGGCTTCCGCGACCGTCGCCCACGTCTGGTCACCGAAGATCGCGAGGAGCACGATCAGCCCGGCCGCCAGCAGCGGACCCAGGGTGGCCACCCAGCCGGTCAGGCGCGCGCGCTCGGTGAGCAGGCGCAGCAGCGGCCGAGCCGCGGCCAGGAACGGGGCGAGTGCGATCAGCCCGGTCGGCGTCGCGGCCACGGCGAACGCGGCCGCGATCAACGCACCGGCGACCGGCGTCAGGCGGCGGGTGGCGATCGCGCGCTCCAGCATCACGAACGACAGCAGCGCCGCGATCATGACCGGGGTCTCCGGACGCAGACCGTTGTCGAACGGCATCCAGAAGCACAGGAACACGCCGGCCGCGGCCCAGCCGGCGGAGCGGCTGCGTCGCACGCGCGTGCCGAGCCGGGGCAGCAACGCGCGGCTGATCAGGAGCCAGGACGCGATCCCCATCGCGAGCGCGGGCATCCGCAGCCACAGGACGGACTCCGAGACACCGCTCCACAGCGAGTACAGCTGGTAGAACCAGCCGAAGGGGGCCTCCGGCGCGTTGAACCACCGGAAGTAGTTGCCGATGTAGCCCGACGACTCGGCGCCCTGGGAGATGGCGAGGATGTAGCCGTCGTCGGAGGTCATCGAGCCGATCACGGCCCATACCACGAGCACGATCACGACGAGCGAGTCACGCAGGATGTCGCGGCCCTGCAGCGCCCGGGAGAGCCGCCGCCGGTTGTGCAGCACCCGGCGGGCGTCCCGGTCGTCGAGCCGGCGCAGGTACCAGAGGCTCGCGGCCAGCGCGACCACGGCGAGCACGCTGGCGACGATCTTGAGTGTGCTGGAGACGCTGTCGTAGCGGTTGTCCGCCGCGTACCGGACCGACGTGTCGGCCATCGGGTCACGGGCCTGGTCCAGCGAGGAGTAGACGCCGACGATCTGTGGCCGCTGGTCCCCGGCGAGCCCGAACAGCTCCTGTCCGCCGAGCGTCCCGGCGGTCCGCCCGGCGTCCGAGGTGATGCGCAGTGTGCAGTCGCCTGCCGGCAGCGTCCTCCCGGTCGCGGCCTGCACTCCGCGGTTGTCGACGGTCAGGGCGCCGTTGTCGATGCTGACCCGCATCGCGACCCCGGAGCCGGCCGGGGAGGTCTGCGGGACCGTCGACCACACGGTGGCGGGACCGTCGGTGCGCGCGTCGAGGCTGCGCATCCCGGCGCAGCCGAACGTGGCGTCGAGCGTCTCCGGCCGTAGCGCCACCAGCGGTGTGTCCACCGGCGAGGTCCCGGACTGCGCGGACGGCCAGCGGACCTCGGCGGTGGTCTGGTCCACCGGCAGGAACGGCACGGCGAGCGCGAGGAGCGCGGCGAGCAGACCCAGACCGGCGGCCAGCCACCGGTCGGCAGGGCGGGGGCCGCGGACCGGAGACACCGTCGTGTCCGGCCGACTGTCGGCCACCTGGTCGGTGGTCAGCACCTGGTCGAGGCTAGACAGCGTCTCCGGTGCCCTCGGAAGGGGCCCACCGGGACGGGGCTCGGGCCGTCCGCTCGTCGGAAGTCGCCCGGACGGGGTGTCAAGCCCATGTTCGAGGGTCGTTGGACACGCACCGTGACGGGATGCGACATTCGGGCCTTGTTCGGGTGTCACCGGTGACGGTGTCGCCGCGGCTTCGTTGGCTCCGTCGTGACGCTCCTCGCCATCGGCCGCCCGACACCGGCACCGGACACCGTCGAACCGACGGGCTGTGCGCCCGGTGGCGAGCTGCGGGCGCTGACCGGCCTGCGGATCGTCGCCGCGTTGTGGGTCGTGGCGTTCCACTTCCACTTCACGGAGCTGCCCGGTGTCACGGACGTGAGCGCTCTCCTGGGTCCGCTGATCACCGAGGGTGCGCTCGGGGTCGACCTGTTCTTCGTGCTGAGCGGATTCGTGATCGCCCACACGTACCTGGACAAGCTGGGACCGCGCTGGCGTCCGCGGGCCACCGCCCGCTTCGTCTGGGCGCGCGCCGGACGGATGTGGCCGGCCTACCTGCTCGTGTTCCACCTGTTCGGGATCTGGCTGCTCGTGCGCGCCACCTACGGCTCCGGGACCGACATCGCGTTCCAGGCCGTGCAGCCGGAGCTGAGCTGGGGCCGGTGGCTGCAGCAGCTCGTGATGGTGCAGATGTGGGACCGGCCGTTCCTGGACGGCGCGTCCTGGGTCGGGCCCACCTGGTCGATCAGCGCGGAGTGGCTGGCCTACCTGCTGTTCCCGCTGACCGCGCTCGTGTTCTTCCGTCTGCGACGGCTGCCTGCCGCCGTCCTCGGGTTCGGCGCGCTGCTCGCGATGTCGCCGATGGTGGCGTCGTTCCTGGTGGTCGGCACGCCGTACTACCCGTTCAGCTGGCTGGTGCGGGTGCTCTGCGGGTTCTCCGCCGGGGTGCTGACGCTGCTCGCCGTGCGGCGCATGTCCGGGACCGCGCGGGTCCGGCGGGTCTCCTCGGCGACCGCGACGCTCGCCGGGCTCGGGATCGTCGGCGGGCTGCTGGCCGCCGACGTCGCGGGTGCCGGCCTGGTCGGCGTCCTCACCCTGCTGTTCCCGGTGCTGGTCGGTGCGCTGGCACTGGCCGACCGTGGCCCGGTCCGGTGGCTGGGGTCGGCCCCGATGGTGCACGGGGGGCGGATGTCCTACGCGCTCTACCTGGTGCACATCCCGATGTTCGAGATCCTCTGGCTGGCCCTGCAGAACGGCGCCGGCGGCCGCTTCGGCGGGCTGCTCGTCCCGGGCAGCGTGTCGGCGCACGTCGCCGCGCTGATCGTGCTGGTGGCGACGCTGCCGGCCGCGCACCTGCTGTACGCGTTCGTCGAGCAGCCGGCCCGGGGCTGGATGCGGAGGCTGCCGAACCTCCGGCGCCGGCGCGATGTCGGGGCGGTGGTGCCCGCACAGGCCGACCCCGTCGAGGTCGGACCGGCGCACGCCGAGGGACCGGTCGACTCGACGCGGGCGCGGATCGACCCGCCGACCCTGCGTGTCTCCGTCCGGCCGTCCGCACCCCGGCTCGCGGTCGAGCGTCCCGATCCGCCCGTGCTGCCGGCGTCGGTGCCCCGCCAGTCCGGCCGCCCCGACCCGGTCCCGGCGCTGGTCCGGCTGCACACGGCCCGGGAGGCCGGCCACGGCGACGACGGCCTCGGGGACGGGCTGGCCGGCAACCTGATGGCGGCCGCCCGGCTGCGGTCGGTCGGCGGGGTTCCGGACGGTCCCGGGTACGACCGTTCCGAGCGCATCCTCCGGGACCTGCGCGCCATGGCGACGCCCCCGGGTCCCGGCCCGGCGGACGATCGTCCGGACCCCGGGGACACGGCGCCGCACGAGGCGGTCCGACGAGGCGGCCCGGCCCGGCGAGGTGCCGGCGCAGCGGCCCGGCCGCCATGGGAGCCGCACCGGAGCCGAACGGTGCGGACGGACCAACAGCCGTCACCGGGCGCACGGCAGCGCGGCGACGCCGATCGTGGCCGCCGCGGCCGCGTCCGCCCGGGGCCGGCGTCGCCCGGCGCACGGGCTGCATCACAGGAACGGCTGACCCCGCCGTCGACCACGGGTGCCCCGGTCACGCGACCATCGGGGTGCGGGCGGCAGGATGGGGTGACCGGGCAGCGCATAGCGCGGCCCGGTCACCCCGCCCCCCGGCCGAACGGTTCGATGAGCTCACTGCCGCCCGCCCCGCTCCCGGCACCTCCCGAACCGGACCGTGCCGCCGTCGGCTGGTACCTGCGTGTCGCCCGCCACGAGCTCGGCCGCGGCCCCTACCTCGACGTCGGCGGCATCGACGGCGCCCTGCTCGCCGGGCTGGCCCGCTTCGGCCCGGCCTCCGCGCTGGCCGCGAGCGAGGAGGAGGCCGCGGCGCTGCGGGCGGGGGCGCCGGGCTGCCCGGTCGTCGTCGACCTGCGCCTCCTGCCCGCCCCGGCGCGGGCGCTGACCGCCGTCGGCCTGCTGGACCGGCTCCCGGACGACGAGCTGGACTCCGATCTCGGGCCCGGCGGTTGGTGGCGGGCGCTGGAGCCGGGCGGGCGGGCGCTCGTCGTCGCCGCCGACGCGGACGGGCGGGCGCGGGAGCTGCTCGGACCCCGCTGGCCCGCACCGCCGGTGCCGCGCGGGCACGCGCGGGTGCGGGAGGTGCTCGTCGCGGCCGGGTTCGGGGTCCTGCGCGAGGGCAGCGACGGCCTGTGCCGCGGCCCCTACGGCCGCGTCCCGTCCGTGCTCGATCCCCGTACCGCTCCGGCCGTCGCTCAGCGCTCGTCCGGGCGGCTGACGATGGCCCCGGGCTCCGGGGAGTCCGCTGTGCTGGTGGTCCGGCGGCCGTACTGAGCACGGAGCCTGCGGAGCTGCGCATCGGTACTGAGCACGGAGCCTGCGGAGCTGCGCATCGGTACTGAGCACGGAGCGTGCGGAGCTGCGCATCGGTACTGAGCGGCGCGCGACCCCATTCTGGGTGAGGATCGGGGGATGACCGATCTGCTGCCCCTGGATCCCGACCAGCTGCTGTCCACGACCCGCTCCGTGCGAAAGCGCCTCGACCTCGAGAAGCCGGTGCCGATGGACGTCGTGCGGGAGTGCCTGGAGGTGGCGCTGCAGGCGCCGAGCGGCTCGAACCAGCAGCACTGGCACTGGCTCGTCGTCACCGACCCGGAGAAGCGCCGGGCGATCGGCGAGTACTACGGGAAGGCGTTCGGCGCGTACCGCAACTCACCGCAGTACGCGACGAGCCACAGCTCCGGCGACGCCGACCGCGACGCCACCCAGGGCCGGGTCGCGTCCAGCGCGGAGTACCTGGCCGAGCACATGGGTGACGTCCCGGTGCTGGTGATCGGCGCTCTGCGGGCCTCGGCGGACCTGCCGGCGCGCAACCAGGCCGGCATGTGGGGCTCGCTGCTCCCGGCCGCGTGGAGCCTGCAGCTGGCCCTGCGCGCCCGCGGCCTGGGCAGCGCCTGGACGACGCTGCACCTGCAGTACGAGAAGGAGATCGCCGAGCTGCTCGGGATCCCGGACGACGTCCGCCAGGGCGTGCTCCTGCCCGTCGCCTGGACGAAGGGCACCGACTTCAAGCCGGCCCCGCGCCAGCCGCTCGACGAGGTCCTGCACGTCGACGGCTGGTGAGCGGGCCGCAGCTCAGATAGGCAGCTTGCGGAAGATCGGGCGCGGGACGTGGCGCAGGGCGCTCATCACGAACCGCATCGGCGCCGGCGCCCAGACCAGCTCCTTCCGGTTCCGCACCGCGTCCACGACGATCCCGGCCACCGCCTGGGGCGTCGTGGCCAGCGGCGCGGCCTCCAGGCCCTCGGTCATCTTCGTGTGCACGAAGCCCGGGCGCACGATCGTCACGGTGATGCCGGACGGGCGCAGCGCCTCGGTGAGCCCGGTGTAGAACGCGTCCATCCCGGCCTTCGTCGAGCCGTAGACGAAGTTGGACCGCCGCGCCCGCTCGCCGGCCACCGAGGAGATGGCGACGATCGAGCCGTGGCCCTGCTCGCGGAACCGCTCGGCCAGCGCGACGCCGGTGGACACGGTCGCGGTGTAGTTCACCTGGGCCAGCTCGACGGCGTGGTCGACGTCGGTCCAGCCGCGCTCGTTGTCCCCGAGCAGGCCGAACGCGACGATCGCGATGTCGATGTCCCCGCCGGCGAACGCCTTGCGGATCACGTCGGCGTGCGTGTCGATGGCCTTGGCGTCGAACTCGAGCGTCTCGACGGCGCAGCCGAGGCCCTCCAGCTCGGCGCGCGCGGCGTCCAGCCGCTCGGACGGGCGCGCGGCCAGCACCACGCGCATCGGCCGGTCCGCGGCGAACGCGCGCACGCTGGCCAGGCCGATCTCGGAGGTGCCGCCCAGCAGCAGGATGCTCTGCGGGTTGCCCACGGCGTCGATCATCTTCTCGGAGCTCCTAGGTCAGTTCGAGGCGGCGGGACATGTCGGAGGCGAACCGGCCGTCCGGGTCGACGGCGGCGCGGACCTTGCGCCACTCGTCGAGCCGCGGGTAGCCGGCGGCGAACGCGGCCGGGGTGGTCCGCGACTCCTTGGCCAGGTACAGCCGCCCGCCGGCGGCGAGCACCAGCTCGTCGAGCTCGGTGCAGAAGCGGGACAGCCCCGGCGCGATCGCGAAGTCGACGGTGATCGTCCACCCCTCGAACGGGAACGACAGCGGCGCGCCGTTGCCCTCGCCGAAGCGCTTGAACACGTTCAGGCCGGACTTGTGCGGCGCGGCGGCGATCTTCTCGACGATCCGCCGCAGCGCGGCCTCCTCGCCCATCGGTACCACGAACTGGTACTGCAGGAAGCCGTCCGGACCGTAGATCCGGTTCCACTCACCGAACGCGTCGAGCACGTGATAGAAGGCCGTGATGTTCTGCACGGCGCCGCGCTGGCGCTTCGGGGCCTTGTGGAACCACAGCTCGCTGAACGCCCGCAGCGAGAACTTGTTGGCCAGCCCGTTCGGGAACAGGTCCGGGAACGTGAGCAACTGCGGGGCGTCGAACTTCAGCGGGTCGGAGCGCAGCTTGTCCGGGAGCTGGTCGACCGTGGCGAGCGAGCCCCGGGTGAGCACGGAACGGCCGAGCTTGGCGCCGGTCGTCGTGGTGTCGAACCAGGCCGCGGAGTAGCCGTAGGTGTCGTCGCTGCCGTCGGTCAGCAGCTCCAGCAGGCCGTCCAGATCGTCGGTCCGGTCGGTGTCCACGACGAAGTAGGCAGACTCGGTCCGGTGCAGCCGCACCTTCGCCCGCACGATCACGCCGGTCAGGCCCATGCCGCCGACCGTCGCCCAGAACAGGTCGGCCTCGGGGCCCTCGGGCGTCAGCGTGCGCACCGACCCGTCCGCGACGACGAGATCCATCGACACGACGTGGTTGCCGAAGCTGCCCTTGGTGTGGTGGTTCTTGCCGTGCACGTCGGCGCTGATCGCGCCGCCGACCGTCACCTGCCGGGTGCCCGGCAGCACCGGCACCCACATGCCGTGCGGCAGCGCGACGCGCATCAGCGCGTCCAGGCTGACGCCGGCGTCGACGTCGACGACGCAGGTGTCCTGGTCGATGTGGTGGATCCGGTCCAGGCCGGTCATGTCCAGGACGAGCCCGCCGGCGTTCTGCGCGGGATCGCCGTAGGAGCGGCCGAGACCGCGGGCGATGACGCCGCGCCGGCTGGACCGGGTGATGGCGTCGGCCACCTCCTGCCCGTCGCGGGGGGTGACGACCTCGGCGATGGTCGGCGCGGTCCTGCCCCATCCGGAGAGGGACTCGGTGCGCGCCTGCACGGGACTGGACATCACGGTCAGGCTACCGAGGTGCCCTCCGGGGCCCTCGGCCGCGTGGGATGCTGGTCGGCGTGCTGGGCGTGAGCGGGACCGGCGAACGGCGCCGCCCCCGGCACGCCCGCGACTCGGTCGAGGCCACTACCACGGAGCTGGCCACGATCCGCCCACGACGCTGGTGGCTGCCGTACCTGCTGCTCGCCGCGGCGTACCTGGCGTTCTCGCTGGGGCTGCAGCACCGCGCGCTCGGCTCGTTCACCACCGTCCTGATCGGACGCGTGACGGCCGACGCGGACATGTTCTCGTGGTGGCTGAACTGGGTGCCGTGGGCCGTCCTGCACGGCGAGAACCCGCTGTTCACCGACTACATGCACTACCCGCTGGGGCTGAACGCGCTGTGGAACACGAGCGTCCCGCTCCTCGGCGTGGTGCTCGCCCCGGTGACGCTGACCGCGGGCGCCGTCGCGGCCTACAACGCCGGGATCGTGCTCGGGCCGGTCGTGTCCGGTCTCGCGCTGGTCGCTGCGCTGAGGCCGTACACACGGAGCTGGGCGGCGCGCGGGATCGGGGGAGCGCTGTACGCGTTCGCGCCGTTCCACCTCGCGCACGCGGTCGCGGGGCACCTCAACCTGACCTGGTCGGTGCTGCCCCCGGTCCTGCTGCTGCTCGCCCACCATCTGTTCGCCCGCCCGATGCGACGACCGTGGCTCGTCGGGGCGGTGACCGGCCTCGTGCTCGTGGCGCAGCTGGTGCTCTACACGCAGCTGCTCGCCATCGGGGTGATCTTCCTGGTGGTGACGGCCGTCGCGCTGGCCCTGCGGTGGCCGCGCCGGGTCCGCGACGCACTGCCGGGACTCGCGCGGGCCGGCGCCGCCTGCGTCGCGGTGTTCGTCGTGGCCGGCGCCTACCCGCTGTACCTGATCGTGGCCGGACCGGTGCGACCGCGCGGCTCGATCCGCAACATCGACGCCACCGGCGCGGACCTGGCCAACATCGTCGTCCCGACCCCGATGACGGCGATCCGCACGGGGCCGGACGGCCTCGCCGATCGGATGGCCGGGCACGTCGGCGAGCAGGGCGGCTACGTCGGAATCGCGATGCTCGCGCTCGTGCTGGTCGCGGTCCTGGTGGTGCGCTCGACGACGCTGCGGCTCGTGGCCGCGGTCGGTGCCGTCGCCTGGGTCTGCTCGCTCGGCACCGGCGTGACCCTGCTGGGCGAGGACACCGGGATCACGATGCCGTGGACGGTGCTGCGCCACATCCCGCTGCTGTCCGAGATCGAGCCGGTGCGGATCCAGGTCGTCGTCGCGCTGTGCGTGGCCGTCGTCGTCGCGCTGTGGATCGACCGGATGCCGGAGGTCGCGCCGTCCGGGCCGGCCCGGGTCGGCGCGGTCGCGCTCACCGCGTTCGCGCTGCTGTCCTGGGTCCCGGCCGACGCGCAGGAGGTGCGGCCGGCGCCGGTCCCCGCCCTGTTCGCCGCGCCGGGGACGGCGTTCGCCCCCGGCGACGTGCTGGAGCTCTACCCGCGCCTGACGGCGGCCTGGGACGACGGCGCGCAGGGCCTGCGCTGGCAGGTCGCCTCGGGCATGGCGTTCCGCACGCCGGGCGGCTACTTCATCGCCTCCGACCCGGAGGACGGCGTGGTGATCGAGTCGAAGTGGAACCGCTACCAGATCGGCGCGGAGTGGGTCGCCGACGGGAAGAACCAGCCGAGCGACCGCTACACCGCCGGCGCCGCGGGCGACCTGCGGGCGCTCGGGGTCACCGTCGTCGCGGTGGTGCCGCAGGACCCGGCCGCCGATCCGGCCGTGCTGGACTGGACCCGGCGGGTGACCGGCGACGCGGGCCGCCTGGACGGCGGTGTCTGGCTGTTCCGCCCGGCCGCGGGCTGAGGATTACCCTGCTCCCGATGGACGCGCAGCCCCCTGCCCCCGACCGGCGTGAAGTCAGGATCTCGCACGCCGACCGGGAGCGTGCCGCCGAACGGCTGCAGCAGGCGATGTCCGAGGGCCGGATCACGGTGGAGGAGCTCGAGGAGCGCCTCGCCGTCGTCTACTCGGCCCGGTTCGGGGCCGACCTCGTCCCGCCGCTGGCCGACCTGCCCGGTGACCCGCTGGACCTCAGCGCGAACGTGCTGTCCACCCCGATCGGCCCGCCGACCGTGCTGCGCACCGGGATGTCGGCTCTGAAGCGGACCGGGGACTGGCCGGTCCCGTCCCGGCTGCGGGTGCAGAGCTCGATGGGCTCGGTCGTGCTCGACTTCTGCGAAGCGACGCTGCCCCAGCCGGTCGTCGAGGTGGAGCTGCAGCTCGGAGCCGGGTCGGCGAAGCTGCTGGTGCCCGACGACGCGACGGCCGACGTCGACGGCATGGAGACGTCGATGGGCTCGGTGCGCAGCAAGGTCGGGTCCCGGCCGTCGCACGGGCACCCGCACTTCCGGATCTACGGCCGGTCCAGCATGGGGTCGGTGACGGTGCGCCGCCGCTTCACGTTCGCCGGCCGTCATTTCTGAACTCGCCTCGCCGATGAGTTCCGGCCGGTACTCCGGTCGATCCGGGTGTCGCCCCAGCCCGAGGAGCCCGCATGACCGCCGCCCCGTCCCGTGAGTCCCTGTGGGCACTCGTCCACGCCGAGCGGGCCGCGCTCGCCGACGATCTCGCCGGTCTCACCGCGGAGCAGTGGGCGCAGCCGTCGCTGTGCGGGCGGTGGACCGTCGAGGAGGTCGTCGCACATCTGACGGCTGCCGCGAGCATCGGCCGGTGGCGGTGGCTCCGCAGCATGGCCGCCGCCCGCTTCGACGACGGCGTCCACAACGACCGCCGCCTCGCCGAGCACCGGGGCGCGACTCCCGCCGAGACGCTGGAGCGGTTCCGCGCCATCGGCACCAGCACGACCGGCCCGACCGGGGACACCGGCGCCTGGCTCGGCGAGATCGTCGTGCACGGCCAGGACATCCGCCGCCCGCTCGGCCTGGAGCGCACGCCGTCGATCGACGCGGCCACCGAGGTCGCCCGCTTCTTCGCGAAGAAGGACTTCACCGTCGCGAGCCGCACCGCGATCGCCGGCCTGCGCGTCGAGGCCACCGACGGGGAGTTCGCCACCGGCGACGGCCCGCTGGTCCGCGGGACGACGGTCGCGCTGGTGATGGCGATGGCCGGCCGCCAGGTCTACGTCGACGAGCTCAGCGGTCCCGGGGTGACGACGTTGCAGGACCGGCTCCGGAACTGAGCGCCGTCCCGGTCGACGTACGTGGCGACCGGCAGGACGGACCAGTTGCCGCCCGGCCAGGCGGACGTGGTCCGAAAATGGTTCGCCCGCCGAACGGTTCTCCGAACGTCGACCCGGCCGGTCCGGGATCCGGCCGGCGGACCGTGGTTCAGGAGATGGACCCCGGCCGGCCTGGGCCCGGCCGGCTTCCCTGGTCGGCGGAACGCGACGATCGCTCGATCACCGGAAGCGTCGACCCTCGTCGCGCCGGTACGCCCACGTGGAGAGCCCGGCGAGCGCGACCGTCCACACCACGAACATGACGACGGCGAGCGTCGACGGGGGCGCGCCGGACACGGTCCACACCACCAGGTCCCGGGCCCCGCGTGAGGGCAGCAGCGACGACACGGTCTGCAGCCACGGCGGGAACAGTTCCGGTGGGAGCAGCAGCCCACCGGCGAACGCGACCGGCAGGAACGCCAGCTGGGTGACCGGCGCCGCGGCCTTCGTCGGCAGCGAGTACCCGATCGCCAGCCCGGCGAGCAGGAACGGCAGACCGGCGACGAGCACGGCGACGATCCCGAGCACGAGCGTGCCGGCCGGCACCGTCGCCGCCGTGAACAGCGCTCCGACCAGCAGGACCGGGAAGATCGAGAGCAGGCCGAACGTCAGCCCGACCAGCAACCGCCCGGCGATCCGCGCGGTCGCCGGCGCCGGGAGCGTGCGCAGGTACGGGTCCCAGGGCTTCTCCCGGTCGTCGGCGACGCCGATGCCGAACGTGAACAGGAACCCGGTCAGCACGCCGAACACGCAGAGCTGCGCGACCGCCGTCGTCGCCGCGGCGGGGTCCTGCGCCCAGTCGAACGGCACGACGAAGAACAGCAGCGACAGCGCCGGGAACGCGGCCGAGGACACCACCGCGATCGGGATCCGGAGCTGTTCGAGCAGCAGGTAGCGGTAGTGGGCCAGCACGGTCGCGCCGGAACCGACCGGGAGCGCGGCGGCGGTCATGTCGACACCCCTTCCGAGGTGATCGTCAGGAACGCTTCCTCCAGCGAGGCGCGGCGCACCTGCAGGTCGGAGAACGGGACTCCGGTCGTCACGAGTTCGCGCACCAGCGCGTCGGCGTCCGCGGTGTGCAGGTCCCACAGGTCGCCGTCACGCTCGGCGTGGACGACACCCGCCAGTTCCGGCAGGAACGGCGCGTTCAGCGTGACCCGGCTGCGCTCGACCAGCCCGCGGACCTCGTCGACCGGCCCGTCGGCGACCACCCGGCCGCCGGCCAGCACGACGACGCGCTGCGCCAGGTTCTCGATCTCCTCGAGGTAGTGGGTGGTCAGCAGCACCGTCCCGCCCTCGGCGTGGAACTCCCGCAGGCCGTCCCACAGTACGCGGCGGCCGTCGACGTCCAGGCCGGTCGTCGGCTCGTCGAGCAGGACCAGCCGCGGGCGCCCGGCGAACGCCAGTGCCACCGCCAGCCGCCGCTTCTGCCCGCCGGACAACCCGCCGGTCTGGCGGCGCTCCAGCCCGGACAGGCCGAATCGCTCGAGTAGCTCGCCGGACGGCATCGGGTGCGGAAAGTGCCCGGCGACGAACCGCACCACCTCACCGACCCGCAGGCCGTCCGGAAGCCCCGTCTCCTGCGGCGTCATGCCCAGCGCCACCCGGTTCGCGGCCTCGCGCGGGTCTCCGCCGAACAGCTCGACGGTCCCGGCGTCCGCGCGGCGCAACCCCGCGACCAGCCCGATCAGCGTGGACTTGCCGGCGCCGTTCGGACCGAGCAACCCGGTCGTCGACCCCTCGACGACGTCCAGGTCCACCCCGTCCAGCGCGACGGTGTCCCCGTATCGCCGGGTCACCCCGCTCAACCGCACCGGCATCATCGCGGGACCTCCTCGGTCGCGGTCGGGTCGAGCAGGGCGCGCAGCGTGGCCGTGTAGTCCTCGAACGCCCGCCGCCCGGTCCGGGTCAGCTCGACGTAGGTCACCGGCGTGCGCCGCTGGTGGGTTTTCGTGATCGCGACGTAGCCCGCGTCCTCCAGCTTGCGCAGGTGCGTCGACAGGTTCCCGGCCGTCATGCCGAGCAGCTCCTGCAGGCGCGGGAACGTCATCCGGTCGCCGTCGCCGAGCGTGGCCAGGCTCGAGGTGACCCGCAGCCGCGCCTGCGCGTGGATGACCGGGTCCAGCTCGGCGGCGGTCACCGGTGGGACCGGGCGCGGATCGAGCGGTACCCGCCGACGACGATCAGCGCGCCGCCCCCGAGGACGCCGATCACCAGCGAGTTCCACGGCGGCTCGGTGAACACCGACACCACGGCGATCGCCTGCACCACGATGCCGAGCCCGTAGTCCAGCGAGCTGCGCCAGAACACGCCGCCCGCGGTGTAGAGCAGGCCGACCACGAACACGAACAGCGCCGGCGCGACCACCGCACTGACGTCCCCGCCGAACCGGGACAGCCCGCCGACGATCGCGCCGGTCGCGATCATCGCGATCGTCCAGGACAGCCCGTACATCAGGCCCTGCCGCGACGACGGCCCGGACACCCCGCGCCCGATCCGCCGCCCGAGCAGCACGCTCGCGGCGCTGCCGACGACGACCGCGCCGAGCGTCGCGATCCCGGCGACGCGCTCGTCGAACAGGCCCTGTCCCGCGGCGAACCAGCTCAGCCCGATGACCAGCCAGAGCAGACCCCAGATCAGGAAGAACGGGCCGATGTCCGGCGCCGTCCGCGCCTGCTCCCGCTGGATGATCGCCAGCGCGTCGGCCGGAGAGACCGGTGCGTCCTCGTCGATCGTGCGCTCGTCCACAGCGTCCCCCAAGTTGTTTCCAGCGACAGCTACTTTGTAGCGCAAACTGGTTGGCATGTCCACTGAGCCGGGTCAGCACCGGGGGAGCAGGGGCCCGGCGCTACCCTCGTCGGGTGACCGCCACCGAGCCCCCGCGGGCCGACCCCACGGCCACGAGCCCCGCTCCGAGGCCCGGCCTGTTCCGCCAGATCGGCAGCTTCGTCGCCGTCGGTATCGTCGCCGCCGCGGTCGACTTCGGCGTCTACCATCTGCTGCTGAGCGTGGGCCTGTACGTCCCCGTGTCGAAGGGGATCAGCTTCATCCTCGGCACGACCACGGCGTACTTCCTCAACAGGCGGTTCACGTTCACCGGGGCGAGCACGGGCGGCAAGGCCCGCTTCGCCGGGTTCGTTGCGCTGTACGCGACCACGTTCGCGGTCAACGTCGGCGTGAACTCCCTGGCCCTGGCCCTGCTGCCGCCGATCACCTACGCCGAGTCGGTCGCCTGGGTGATCGCGCAGGGAACCGCCACCGTGATCAACTTCGTGATGCTGCGGACGGTCGTCTTCCGGAACTGACCGCGGTGCTGCGGGGTGCCGCAGCTACGGGGCGCGGTGGAAGTGCTCGGCCCGGCCCTGGTTGAGCAGGCGCAGCCAGTCGCGGAACTGGCGCGGGCTCCGCTTGGTGACCAGGAAGTACCAGGCGAACCTCGGAATCTCCAGAAGGCCGATCCTCCGCATCCCGGGCTGGGCCATCAAGTAGCCGCGGTTGCGGTAGGTGTAGTAGCGCTTGACCTCGTCGCCGGGGTCCTGCGCGTGCAGCCGCCCGCCGAGCATCGGCTTGAACTCGTCCGAGCCGTACGGGTGCAGGTAGGTCGCGTGCAGCGCTGTGCCGAACGGCAGCCCGGAGCGGACCATCCGCCGGTGCATCTCGACCTCGTCGCCGCGCACGAACAACCGCAGGTCCGGCACCCCGATCACGTCCAGCGTGGACGCGCGGAACAGGGCGCCGTTGAAGAAGCTGGCGATGCCGGGGAGCAGTTCGTCGTCCCCGGCTCCGTCGGCCGCCAGCAGCGCCGTGCGGGTGCGGTGCCAGGTCAGGCCGCGGCGCAGCGGGAACGCCAGCCGGTCCGGGTCGGACTTGTCCGCGACGACGGGGGAGACCGCCGCCAGGTTCCGCCGCTGCGCGACGTCGAACAGTGTGGCGAGCGCCGTCTCGTCGCCGGCGTGGCCGTCGTCGTCGCCGAGGAAGACCCAGTCCGCGCCGAGCGCGAGTGCGTACAGCATGCCGAGCGCGAAGCCGCCGGCGCCGCCGAGGTTGTGCCAGGACGGCAGCCACGTCGTCGGCAGGCCGCATGCCTCGACGGCCTCGCGCGCGGGCTGGTCCGGCCCGTTGTCGACGACGACGAGGTGCGCGATCGGGTGCGTCTGCTTCGCCATCGCCGCGAGTGAGTCGACCAGCAGGTTCGCGCGGTGCCGGGTGACGATCACCCCGACGACGGAGCCGGGCGGCAGCGGAGCCGTCGAGTTCACGCGGCGGGGCCCTCCTCCGGGCGGCGACGGCCCTTGTAGCCGTCCAGCACGTCCTGCAACGGGCCGAACTCGCGGATCGTCCCGTGGTCCATCCAGAGCGCGGTGTCGCAGAGGTCGGCCAGGAACTCGTCGGAGTGCGAGGCGAACACCAGGATCCCGGAGCGGGCGACCAGCTCGTTGAGGCGCCCGCGGGCCTTGGCCAGGAACTCGGCGTCGACCGCCCCGATGCCCTCGTCGAGCAGCAGGATCTCGGGATCGATGCTGGTCACGACACCGAGCGCGAGCCGCACCCGCATGCCGGTGGAGTACGCCCGCAGCGGCATCTCCAGGTAGTCGCCGAGCTCGGTGAACTCGGCGATGTCCTCGATCCGCGCTTCCATCTGCTTCCGGGTCATGCCCAGGAACAGCCCGCGGATGATGATGTTCTCCATCCCGGAGATCTCCGGGTCCATCCCGACGGCCAGGTCGAAGATCGGCGCAACCTTGCCGTGGACGGCGGCCTTGCCCCGGGTCGGCTCGTAGATCCCGGCCATCAGCCGCAGCAGCGTGGACTTGCCGGCGCCGTTGTGGCCGACGAGCGCGACGCGGTCGCCCGTGTTCAGCGACAGGGTGATGTCGCGCAGCGCTTCGATGATCGGCACCTTGGACTCGGTACCGATCCGGCCGCCGGCGCGTCCGAGCACGGACTTCTTCAGCGAACGGGTCTTCGCGTCGAAGATCGGGAAGTCGACGCCGGCGGCGTCGATCCGGATGCGAGGGTCGGTCACGTCTCTCTCAGACCCAGTAGGCGACGCGGGAACGGTAGTTACGCAGGGCAACCAGGGCGACGGACCAGCCGACAACGGTGATCACCCCGGCGACGATCCAGTACCGGCCGACGATCGGATCGCCGATCAGCGGCTGGCGCAGGATCTCCAGGAAGTGGAACACGGGGTTCAGCTCGACCAGGTGCGCGCGCTCCTGGGCGGCCTCGTTCTTCGCCAGCAGGTCCACCGACCAGACGATCGGGGTCAGGTAGAAGACGAGCTGCGTGACGCTGGCGATGATCGGCGGGATGTCCCGGAACCGGGTGGCGAGGATGCCGGACAGGATCGCCACCCAGGCGCCGTTGAGCATCAGCAGGCCGAACGCCGGTATCGCGAGCAGTAGCTCCCAGCCCAGCGGCCGGGGGAACACGATCATGAGTACGACCCACACGACGAGGTTGTGCATGAAGAACAGCGTCTGCCGCCAGACCAGCCGATAGATGTGCAGGGTCAGCGGCGCCGGCAGGAACTTGATCAGGCCCTCGTTCGCGATGAAGACCTCGCTGCCCTCGAGGATGCAGCCGGAGACGAAGTTCCAGATCAGCAGGCCGACGGCGACGTGTGGCAGGAACTTGGCCAGCGGGATGTCGAACAGGGCCGAGTAGAGGATCCCGAGCCCGAGCGCGATCACGCCCATGCTGATCGAGATCCAGAGTGGCCCGAGGACCGAGCGCCGGTAGCGCTGCTTGATGTCCTGCCAGCCCAGGTAGCCCCACAGGGAACGCTGGTTCCAGCCCTGCGCGATGTCCGCAAACGCCCGTCGCCAGCTGCGCGGACCGGACAACTCGTAGGCGGACACGGCGTCGTCCGTCTCGCCCTCGCTCACGGTCACGGCCACCCGACGAGGGTACTCACGGCACCCTCACGGACTGACGAGGGAGGCGGGGTGCGCCGCTGCGCTCAGAGGTACTGACCGGTTCCCCGCCCCATGCCCTCCGGCATGCCCTGCTCCATCTGCCCCGATACGCCGGGCGGAAGGCCCTTGCGCATCTGCTCCAGCTGCGCGCGGGCCGCCATCTGCTGGGCGAACAGCGCCGTCTGAATGCCGTGGAACAGGCCCTCCAGCCAGCCGACGAGCTGGGCCTGCGCGATCCGCAGCTCACCCTCGGACGGGGTGCCGTCGGCGAACGGCAGGCTGAGCCGCTGCAGCTCGTCCCGCAGCTCCGGCGCGAGGCCCTCCTCGAGCTCCTTGATGGAGTTCTCGTGGATCTCCTTGAGCCGCTCGCGGGAGGCCTCGTCGAGCGGCGCCGCGCGGACCTCCTCCAGCAGTTGCTTGATCATGGTGCCGATCCGCATGACCTTCGCGGGCTGCTCGACCATGCTCCCCGGGCCGTGGTCCTCGCCGTCCTCGCCCTTGGGCACATTGGCCATGCCGACCGGGCGCCCGTCCGCGCCGACGACCACCACCTGGTCTTCGCTGCCCTGCTCGTCACTCATGGGGCCCATTCTGGCTCAGGCGTCCGGATTCACGAGCAGCAGCTTGCCGACGACGCCGCCCTCGTCGAGTCGGCGGTGCGCGTCGGCGGCGTCGGCCATCGAATACCGCTCGAACACGACCGGCCGGACCTTCCCGTCGGCGATCAACGGCCACACGTTCTCCCGCACGCCGGCCACGACCTCGGCCTTCGAGTTCGGACCCTCGACCGGCCGCCCGCGCAGACCCATCGCGAACACGCCGCCGCGCTTGCCGAGCAGCTTGCCGATGTTGAACTCGGCCTTCACCCCGCCCTGCATGCCGATGATCATCAGCCGGCCGTCGGAGGCGAGCGCGGACACGTTGTTGTCCAGGCCCTTGGCGCCCATGTTGTCCAGGATGACGTCGGCGCCGTGCCCGTCGGTGGCCTTCTTCAGCTCGTCGGCGATGTCGTCGTGGTAGTCGATGACGATGTCGGCGCCGAAGTCCCGGCACGCCTGCAACCGGTCCGCGTGCCCGGCCGTCGCCGCGACGCGGGCGCCGCGGGCCTTCGCGACCTGGATCGCGTGCGTGCCGATCCCGCTGGACCCGCCCTGGATCAGGAACGTGTCGCCCTCGCGCAGGCCGCCGACCATGAACACGTTCGACCACACCGTGGAGGCCACCTCGGGCAGCCCGCCCGCATCCTCCAGCGAGACGCCGTCCGGCACCGGCAACACCTGCACGGCCGGCACGACCACCTTCTGCGCGTACCCGCCACCGGCCAGCAGTGCGCAGACCTCGTCGCCGACCGACCAGCCGCTCACCCCGTCGCCGAGCTCGCTGATCCGCCCCGAGCACTCCAGACCCAGGATCTGCGACGCCCCGGGCGGGACCGGGTAGTTGCCCTCCCGCTGGAGCAGGTCGGCGCGGTTCACCGCGGACGCGACGACGTCGATCGCGACCTCGCCCGGCCCCGGTTTCGGATCGTCGACCTCGGCCCAGCTCATGTTCTCCGGGCCGCCGTACTCGGACAGGCTGATCGCGTGCATGCCGCGACCGTATTGCCTCGCCGCCCGCGCGGCGATCCGGCAGGCTCGTCGCGCATGACGCCCCGGTGGTCCCCGGCTCCGATCGACCCGATCCCCGACCCCTGGCCGCAGCGGGACCTCGTGCTGCACACCCCTCGCCTGACCCTGCGCCCCGACGACGACGCCGGCCTGCGCGAGCTCGTGACGCTCGCGCACCGCGGTGTGCACCCGGCTGACCGGATGCCGTTCCAGGTCGCCTGGACCGACGCCGACCCGGCCTACCTGGGCCGCGGCATGCTGCAGTACTTCTGGTCCGAGCGCGCCGCGCTGTCCCCGGAGCGCTGGTCGTTGCACTTCCTCGTGCGGGTCGACGGCCGGGTGGTCGGCGTGCAGACCATGACGGCGGAACGCTTCGGGGTGCTGCGGGAGGTCGACACGGGCTCCTACCTGGGCCGGGACTACCAGGGCCGCGGCCTCGGGACCGAGATGCGGGCGGCCGTGCTCACGTACGCGTTCGACGTCCTGGGCGCCACGGCCGCCCGGTCGGCGTACCTGGGCGACGACGGCGCCTCCGCCCGCGTCTCGCGGCGCCTCGGCTACCGCGACGACGGCACCGCACTCGTCGCACCGCGCAGCGAGCCGCTCGTCGTACATCGGTTGCTGCTGCGCCCGGCGGACTTCGTCCGACCCGGCTGGGACCTGGGGGTCGAGGGACACACCCCGGAACTTGCCGGCCTCCTGGCCGCCGCTCCGCCAAGCCCATGATCGCCGGCCGGGTCCGGATCAGGGCGAGATCCCGCCTCGATCCGGACCAACGTGCCGATCACCGTGCGGCCGCCTCCGGTGACCTCGCCGCGTCGGCCGTCGACGCGTGCGCGACCAGCCGCTCGACCGTCGCCTCCGGGTACTCGGCGGGCAGGGCGTGCGAGGCCTGCGGCCACACCTCGACCCGGACGTCCGGGAGGAGCGTCTGCGCGCGGGAACGGGCCCGGCCGGCGTCGAGCATCGTGCTGCGCCCACCGAGAAGCGCCAGTACCGGCAGCGTCACCCGTCGTAGATCGTCGTCGGTCGGGTAGGACGGCGCCGGCAACGCCGGGGAGAACGTCCGCATGCCGGTCTCGACGAGCCGGCTCACCGGGTCGTCGGCGTCCGGCCTGCCGCCCGTCGCCACGATGAACCGCCGCCGCAGCCACTGCGGAGCCGACGGCGACGCGCCGAGCGACGCCGACGCCACCGACGGCGGCAGGCGGTCGAGCGTGTGCGTCGGCTCGACCAGCGCGACCGAGGCCAGACGTTCCGGGGCTCGGGCAGCCAGCGCGAGCGCGTGCCAGGCGCCCAGCGATGTCCCGATCAAATGGACCGAGTGCAGGTCGAGCACGTCGAGGAACGCCCGCAGCCAGTGCACCTGATCGGCGGTGGTCCGGATCGGGACCCGCTGCATGCTGGCGCCCGGTCCGCCGAGCGTGTCCAGGGCGTAGACGGTCCGGTGCGCCGCGAGCGCCGCGATGTTCGCTGCCCAGAGCGACGCCGGCGCGCCCATCCCGGGCACGATCACGAACGGCGCCTCCGCGGCCGGCCCGAACCGGAACGTGCGGACCGTCCCGAACGGCGTGTTCACGTCGGTGAGCGCGTCCGGCGCCGGGAGCATCGCCATCGCCTCGGCGTAGCGGTGCTGGAACTCGGTGCGTCCGGTGTGGCTGGTGAAGTGCCCGACCCTCATGGCGTCCCCTCTTCTCGGTACGATCGGACTGTAAAAGCGGAGCACTGCTTTTGCAAGCCGATCGGACTGTAAAATTCGGAGGGACGCGCGTGCCGAGGGTCGTCGACCATGGTCAGCGGCGGGGCGAGATCGCCGAGGCGCTCTGGCGGATCGCCGCCCGCGAGGGCCTGGAGGCGGTCAGCCTGAGCCGGGTCGCCGACGAGGCGGGCATCTCGAAGGGTCGCGTGCAGCACTACTTCGCCTCCCGCGAGGAGCTGCTGGCGTTCACCGCGACGTTGCTGCAGATCCGCGTCGACGAGCGGATCGGGATCCGGATGTCCGATGTGGACCAGGACTCACCGCTGGCGCTGGTCCGGGCTCTGCTCGCGGGCATCCTTCCGCTGGACGAGGAGGGGCGGACGGATGCGTTGGTGGGGTCGGCGTTCCTGGTACGCGCGGTCGCCGATCCGGACATGCGGGAGAAGTACAACGCGAGCAACCGGCTGGCCGTCGACGCCCTGTCCATGAAGCTCGCCGTCGCGCGGGACAAGGGCCTGCTGGCATCGGGCGTGGACCCGGAACAGGAGGCGACCGTGCTGTTCTTGATCGCCCGCGGGCTGACGGAGTCGTTGCTGCTCGGCGAGCACGCGCCGGAGTCGGCGCTGGCCGTCGTCGACCGCGAGCTCGCCCGCCTGTCGCGGTGAGCCTGGTCAGCCCAGGTTGCGCACGGCGAACGTGTCGCAGCGGTTCGGGTCACCGCTCTGGAGCCCGATGCTGAACCAGCGCTCGCGCTGCGCGGAGCTGCCGTGCGAGAACGACGACTCGTCGACCCGGCCGCTGCCCAGGTTCGTCTGGATGTAGTCGTCGCCGATCTTGGCCGCGGTGTCGAGTGCGGCGTCCACGTCGTCCTGCGTCAGGTCGGTGATCAGCGGGCGGCCGGACGAGCCGGGCGTCGTCGTCGCGTGGTTGGCCCAGACGCCGGCGTAGCAGTCGGCCTGCAGCTCCAGGCGCACCGAGCCGGAGTCCGGGCCGGTGCCGTTGCCCGCCTTGCGGTTCGTCCCCAGCAGGTTCTGGATGTGGTGGCCGTACTCGTGGGCGATCACGTAGGCCTGCGCGAACGGCCCGCCGCGCGTCCCGAAGCGGGACGTCAGCTCCTGGAAGAACGACAGGTCGATGTAGATCTCGGAGTCGGCCGGGCAGTAGAACGGGCCCGTGTCCGACGTCGCGCCGCCGCAGCCGCCGGTGTTGACGCCACCGTCGAAGAAGTTCGTCCGGGGCCGCTGGAAGCCCCGCACCTGGCTCGGCCAGTAGCTGTCCAGAGAGTTCAGGACGGCCACGACCTGGCAGTCCGTCGAGCCGTTCGCCGACGCCCCGGTGCGGCAGTTCTGGGAGAGCTGCCCGGAGTCCGCGGTCTGCCCGGCGGACAGCCCGCCGAGCCCGCCGAACCCACCGCCGGCGCCGATCCCGCCGAGGTCACCACCGGCGAACGTGGACAGCAACAGGTAGATGACGACGCCGACGACCCCGAGCCCGCCGCCGCCGAGCGCGACGCGCCCCCCGACGCCTCCGCCACCACCGGATCCTCGGAGATCGTCCACACCGGACGTGTCGAGCTCGGCGTTCTCGTCGAACCGCATGCCATGACCTCCCGGGGACCGCTGGGATCCCACCACACGACGATCACGCCGCGGAGGTCAGGCTGGCGCGTCACCCGTTACGCTGCTTGGCGGAAGCGTGGCAGAGCGGCCGATTGCACTCGCCTTGAAAGCGAGCGCACCGAAAGGTGCCGGGGGTTCGAATCCCCCCGCTTCCGCTGCGCTGAGCTGCCACGTCGGCATTTAGCCTTCTCCGTCCTCGGTCGTGGTGTCACCGGTGGTCTCATTTCCGGTCTCATTCGAGGCCCACAAGAGGCCTCCGACGCGCTCCGCGACGTCGGTCCGGATGACTGCAGTGACGTGTTGATAGCGGGCGGCCATCGAGCTGTGCGACCAGCCCATCAGGCCCATCACGGTGCGCTCCGATACGCCCAGCAGCAGGAGCACCGTGGCCGCGGTGTGGCGGGCGTCGTGGAGCCGGACGGCGCGTACGCCGGCCTCTCGCAGCAGGTCCTTCCAGTGCTTGTTGTCGGTCCGGCCGTGGATCACCTGGCCGGTCTCGGTGGTGAAGATCCACGGCCCGTCCTGCCACAGCTGGCCCGCGGCTTCGCGCTCACGTTCCTGCTCGGCTTGGTGGTCACGAAGCAGCTCGACGAGCTGCGGTGGCAGCCCGATGACGCGGCGGCCGGCCCGGGACTTGGTCTCCGACGTGAGGGCGTTCTGGTTGCGGCGCTGCGGGCAGTTCCCCGGCCGCCTGCCGCACGTGCCGTCGCAGCCGTGTGCCCATCGTGGCCGCTGTAGCGTCCGGCGGACGACCATTCGCCCCGCCTCCAGGTCGACGTCCGGCCACTGCAGGGCCAGCGCTTCCCCCTGCCGCAACCCCAGCGCGAGCGCGATCGCCCACCGGGCGCGGTTGCGGTGCCGGTTCGCCGTCGTGAGCAGTTGTCGTATCTCGTCGAGCGTCAGCGGCTCGACTTCCCAGTCGGTGAGCCGTGGCGGCTTCGCGAGGACCGCAGGGTTGCTCCGCAGGTGGCCGCGTCGAACGGCTTCGTTGAGTGCCGTTCGGACGGTGCGATGCGCCTGGTGTGCGGTAGCCGGGGCGCGGCCGGCCTCCATCATCCGGACGTAGACCTTCTCCAGGTGCTCCGGCTCCAGCCGGTCCAGCCGATGGGCGCCGATTCTCGGGATGAGGTGCTTGTTGACCGCGAAGCGGTAGCTCGCCAGCGTCGACGGACGGACGGCGGCCGACGCGATGTTGTCCACCCAGTGCGTCAGCCACTGCTCGACGGTCCAGCTCTGACCCGGCTTGCCGAGGTGACCGTCGTCGCGGGCCTTCTCGATCTCCCGGGCCTTCTGCCGGACCTCCCGCTCTGATCGACCCCGGACGTGCCGTCGATCGGGCTTGCCGTTCTCGCGCACGCCGACGGTGATCCGTCCGTGCCACTGGCCGTCGCTGGTCCGGTAGAAGCTCCCCGCCCCGTTCGGCGCGCGGCCGCCACCCCGACGCCGCGTCATCCCTGCCGCTCGCGAGTGAAGTGCTGCAACGATTCCATGGAGATCCGGCGTAGCCGTCCGATCTGGACGGTCGCGAGTTCGCCGGTCCGAATCAGGTGGAAGACCGTCGTCCGCCCGACCCGTAGAACCTCGGCCGCCTCCTCCACCGTGAGCAGGAGCTGCTGACGGCGGGGCGTCGTTTCGGTCGTCATGGTGGGGTCTCCTCAGGTCAGTCCGGCGAACAGCAACGTGGCGGAGACGCCGGCGGCGACTCCCAGGACGGCGCCTGCGACGACGAGCGGGCCGACGCCGCGTGCGCGCCAGGCCAGCGCGATGAGCCCGCCGGTGATGACGAGCACGGTCACGGCGATGGTGCTGGCGGTGCTCATCAGGCAGCCCTCGTGTGGTCGTCGACGGCGGCCCGGTCGGACAGGGTCAGCTGTTCCCAGGTGACCCGGTTCCCGGCGTACGCGGCGGCCAGGGCGCGGGTCTCGGCGGTGGACAGGTACGAGCAGCGGGCGTAGTGCCAGTGCTGGCCGTCCTGCACGATCGCCATGCCCGGCCGCGTCAGGGTGAGCGCGCGCTTCTGGTCCTCGGTCGCGAGGCCGCCGAGAACCATTTCCGCGGTCTGGGGGTCGTTGACGCGCAGGCAGATCCGGCCGGAGACCTGGGCGCGGATGCTGGTGATGTTCTTGCCTAGGTCGGAGCCGAAGCGTTGGCCGCAGAGGATGACGTGGATGCCCATCGCCCGGACCAGCTGCACGATGCGCAGCAGCTCGCGCAGTACCTTCTCGGCGGTCTTCTCGCCGTCGTGGTCGAAGGCGAGTTCGGCGACCTCGTCGACGAGCACGTACACCCGCCGCAGGTGCACGCCGAGCTGTTCGGCTTCGGCGATGTTGCGCACGCCGAGGTCGCGCAGGATGGCGGCGCGCTGCTCGGCGAGCCAGAGGACCCGTCCGCAGGAGGCGAGGACGTCGGGTTGGGTGGTGCAGACCTCGGTGTAGCGGGCGCGCCAGGCTTCTGCCTCGATGCCGAACTTGAGGTCCCAGAACACCAGCGCGGCGTCGGTGGGTGCGATCGCGGCCTGGATGCAGGACAGCAGCATGGACTTGCCGGAGCCGGTGACGCCGGAGAGCAGGTAGTGCGGGTGCTCGGTGACGTCGAGGACCATCGGGTCGCCGGTCTCGGTGGCGCCGAGCGCGAGCCGCCCGGCGTCGAGCTGGCGCGTGCGTTCGGTGACGCGCACGAGCGGGTCGCGGCGCAGGATGCGCAGCTCGAGGAACCCGGGCTGTTCGGGTAGCTCGAGCGCCTTGGCGGCCTGGGCGCGGGCGGTGTGGCGCAGCGCGATGCAGGCGGCGGTGTACTGGTCGAGGTGCTGGCCGGGCCGCAGCCGCACGCGCATGGTCCAGCCGTGCGGCCCGATCCGGTAGCGGTCCAGGCGCGGGACCTGGTGGACCGTGACGTCCAGGCGGTGGCCGAACGGGTCGGTGTGCATGCGCTGGATCGCGAGCCCGGTGGCGGCGCAGAAGGCCCGCCAGTGCAGCCCGAGCCGCAGCGCCGCGGCGACGGTGCACAGGTGGCGCCAGGCGTTCACCGCGGCGCGGGTGAGAGCGGTGCCGGTGCGCACCGCCTGTGTGCGGGCGCGGGCCGCGACCGTCGGGGTCGTGGTCGGGAGCGCGGCGGGTGCCGCGGTGTCGGTGGTGGTCATCGTGGTCCGTCCTGGGTGGTCTCGTCGGGTGGCTCGGTGGGCGGGAGGGCGGCCCAGTGCTGGGCGTACTCGGCGTACTCGCGGGCCTGGGCGCGGGCGGCGCACTGGGCGTCGGTGGCGGCGCGGCGGTGCACGGGTTCGGCGGTGTGGCGCACGAGGAGCGTCCAGAGCCGGGCTTCCTGCTCGTAGAGGGCGGACAGCCGCTGGTACTTGGCGGGTCCGGCGAGCAGCAGCGCGGCGCGGTGTTGCTCGGCGCGGACCCGCCGGACGGCGTGCTCGACCCGCACCGGCACGGTGGGGATCGGTCCGGGGCGGTCCGCGGCGCTCCGGGCGAGCGTGGTGGTCATCGGGTTGCCTTCCTGGGAGCGGGGATCGAAGCGGTCTCGGTGGTTTGGGTGAGGTCGCCGAGGAAGAGCCAGTCCCCGCAAGCGGGACACCCGTCGACCAGCGCGCGCTGACCGTCCGGCTCTGTGGCCTCCACGGCGTAGCGGCAGCTCTGGCAGAGCAGCACGGTCTCCGGGGTGGCGGGCGTCGACGTGCTCATGAGGCGGGCCTGACGCCGATGTGGCCGATGGCCGACCAGAACGCGTTGACCATCTCGTGGGTCTCGGCGAGGCGGGTCTGAGCGACCTCGATCGCGGACACGGCCTCCTGGAGCCGGCCGATCGCGGAGACCCGGCCGGTGTCGTCGTAGACGCAGCGGCCGTCGCCGTAGCCGCCGACCTGGCGGCGCAATACCCCGAACAGGTCGTCCAGGGCGCGCAGCGTGGTGGTCACCTCGCCGCCGAGTGCGTAGAAGTCGGCGTGGTCCGGCTCGGCCTCGCGCTGGTGACGAGCTGCCGCCCGCCATGCCTCGCTCGCAACCTCCGCCCGGGTGAGGGCCGGAGTAGAGCTCTGGTCGCCGGTCATCGTCGGCACCCGCCGCAGTGCAGCCCGGCACAGCGGGATCCGACCGGCACCAGCAAAGCGACGAGTCCGACCGCGCAGAGGATGATCAACGTCAGGTGCGTCGACACCCACGCGACCGCCGCGGTCACGAGCGCGATCACGGCCGACACCGCGAGGACGATCAGCCACACGGCCCCGCCGACGGCGGCGAGAGCGACCAGCCATGCCAGCAGGCGCAGCCACGGGACTCGTCGCCAGGTCGGGACCAGTTCGCGCAGGTCCGCGGTGACCCGGACGCGGTGGCCCGGCAGCTCGACCAGGTCGCGCACCCCAGCCAGGCGGCCGTCGCGGCGAGCCAGATCTAGAGCCGATCGGACGTGGCGGTAGTCGCCGACGACGACGTGTGTCCGCACGGTGTGCGTCGCGGCCATGCCGCGCGTGGCGGTCATGACGCCGCCGCCTCGGCGGTCGGTCGTGGCTTCGAGCCGTGCGCGCTGATCGGGCGCATGGCCGAGGCCCGGTACCAGACCTGCACCCCGGTGATCTGGCCGTCGCGGTTGCGCTTCTCCATCACGCCGATCTCGAAGTCGATCAGCTCCATGAGCGTGCCCGGGGCCAGGCCCTCACCGGGGTCCTTGTCCGCCTCGATCGTCACGTTGATCAGCTCACGCTGCGGGCGGCCGAACACCCGGAACTCGGCCGCCAGCTGCGCGGCCCACTTGAGCCGGCCGTCCTTGCTGGTCTCCTGGCGCTCGTTGTCGCCGAACGCGAGCTTCGGCGCGACGCCGAGCAGCATCAGCGACAGGAACGTCCGGGTCTGATCGATCTTGTAGTTCTGGATCACGTCTTCCTCCCGAGATTGGCGACGACTTGTGCCGTCTGTATCAACTGTATCAGTACAAGTAGATGTCATGGCTCAGCTCGCTGAATTGGCTCAATGGGTTCGGGGCTCTAAGCTCGGTCGTGACCACGCTCGGCGACTCGCGACCGACATATCTGCAGGTCGCCGACGAGCTGCGTGCCGAGATCACGGGTGGCCGGCTACAGCCGGGCGAGCGCCTGCCTTCGGTCCGGGATCTGTCCACGCGGTTCGAGATCGCCGCGACGACAACCCAGAGCGCGCTTCGCGTTCTCCGCGAGGAGGGCTACGTCGTCTCCCGCTCGACGCGCGGGTACTACGTGCGGGACGAGCTGCCCGAGGCGCCCGCGCCGAGCGCCGAGTACGAGCTGATCCGCGACCAGCTCGGTGCCGTGCAGTCCGCGGTCGACCAGCTGACCGAACGGGTCAACCGTCTGGAGGCGGCGGCCGGTCCGTCGGATCGTCGTCGCGGGCAACGGTCGTCGCAAGAATCCTGACCCGCCGAGCCAGGTCCTCCATCTGCTCCGTGAGATCGGCGAGCCATGCCGTCAGCTCGCGCCGTTCCTTCTCGCTCAGTGTCATTGCCGCCCTCGGGGATCCGTTCCTGTCGCCCGCCCGGTCGGGCGTGCCGGACAAGAACAGCAATGCGGCGACCTCCGGACCAGGAACCGAAACCGGCACCGACCCAACCGAAACCCCCACCGGAACGCCGGCGGCTTCCTAAACTGGGGTCCTGACGACGGCCGTTATCACCGGGGGAGTCGATGCGATGGCTCGTCCGAAGAGGGCGCGGACGGTTCCCGCGTTGGCCGAGTACCGGCGCCGGCGCGACCTAACGCAGGAGCAAGTGGCGGAGCGGCTGGGCCTGTCCGTCGAGATGATCCGCCGCCACGAACGCGGCGACGCCCGGCCGGGCGAGCGGTTCCGGCGCGGGTACGCGCTTCTTTACGGCGCCACGCCGTCGGAGCTCGGCCTTACCGTGGAAGTCACGAGCAGCTTCGTAGTGCCCTCGGATTCGGCTGTCCTACCGATGCCGGTCGCGATGCAGCCGGGGGACCGGATCGGCCCGTCCACGCTCGTCGAGATCCACCGACACATGCGCCAGCTCGTCGCCCTGGACAACCAGTTCGGCGGCACCGACCTGACGAACGTGGCCGGCCGCTTCTTTCGATCGCTGACCCGCCAGCTCGGCGCCGGCATGTTCGAGCCCGCGATCCGGAAGGACCTCCTGGCCGCCGTCGGCGAGCTGGCCGAGATCACCGGATGGCTGGCCTACGACGCGGGTCGACACGACCTCGTGCGCCGAATGAACCAGGAGTCGCTGTACTACAGCCGCCTCGTGGGGGACAGCACCGTCGAGCTGCTGACAGTGCAGAACGCCAGCATGCACGCGGGCTACCTGAACCGGCCGTTCGAGGCGCTACAGCTCGCTGAGTCGGTCCTGGAGGGCCGGTACCGACTCTCACCCCGGGTGCGCTGCCTCTTCCTTGTCCGGAAGGCCCGAGCGCTTGCCCAGGGCGGCGACGAGACCGCCCTCCGCGTGCTCGACGAGGCGATGACGCTCTATGACGACGGAGTCAGCCGCTCTGATCCACCGTGGGCCTGGTGGGTCGATCAGCGGGAACTCTGGTGGCACGAGGCTATGTGCCGCGACGACCTGGCAGACACCACGGGTGCACTCGACGCATTTGAGCGCTCGGCCGAAGCAGTACCCGAGGGCGAGACACGAAGCCGGTTCGTTCACCGTGCCCATCTCGCGCAGGCACAGGTACGGGCGGGCTCGTGGGATGCCGCCGGCCAGACCCTCACGGAGCTAGCCCCCCTCGCGATGCAGGTCGCGTCCAGGCGGACCGGAGTGCTCATCTCGTCGACCGTCGCGGACCTCAAGAACCACGGGCAACGCGTTCCGGCCGACCTGCTCGCGAGCGCAGTCGCACTGAACGACGGCATGGCCGACGACCTCGGGCCGGTATGATCGCGCTGTGCTGGAGCATGATCTTGCTGCGCTATCCGATCCGGCGAAAGATCAATACTTCCTGACGAACCCCGCCAAGCTTCAGTTTATACTTGACGCGGCAGACATCCGCGAAACGGACAGGGTTGTCGAGATTGGCGCTGGCGCGGGAACGGTCGCTCGGGTGCTTCCGAGTTGTGCCAGTCTCACGCTGATCGAGCTGGATGAACGGCTGATCCCGGTCTTGCGAAGGAACGCGCCCGACTACGCGTCTGTCCTCAACACCGACGGGATCGCCCTTCTCCGGCAGGGACAGCTACGGGCCGATGTAATCCTCGGGAATCTCCCGAATGATGTCGCAACGGACCTTGCGACCCTTCTTCCTGAGCTGCATTTTCGAGTCGCCGTCCTCGCTGCGGGGTCCGCCGAACTGTTCGAAGCGCTAAGTGAGCAGCTTGAGTACTTCGTCCTCACTTCCGTCCAAGGCGACGACTTCACGCCTTCTCAGCCCGCAACCTCATTCTTGATCGCCGCTCGTCACCGGGGCGTCGAGACGTCCGTTGTCGACGTAGATCCGATGGGGTTCGACGCCGAGCGTGGCGATGGGGTTGCTGGGCGGCAGGGTAATACCGGGCATTGTGTACATGGGCCATCAGCTGGAGTCGGGCACCTGCATGTGTGTCGGTATCGCGGCGTCACCGAACCGAGGTCTTACGAGACCCCGTCGCTGCTGGCGTCGTTGACGACTTCCCGGGGTGAGTCCGTGCGCTGGCTGCCCAGTTGACGAGCTCGCGGCAAGGTCCGCGTCATCGGCGCACCCGTCATGGGGAAGGGATCGCAGGCTTGCAGATCGCGTTCGCGCCAACACGCGGCGAGACTCCGGAACTCAGGAGTCGCCGCTCACCGACCGATGCTGACGTGGCCGATGGGCCTGCGTTCCGAAGCGACCCACGGTCGCGACCTGATCAGTCGACGGGCTACTGGTTGAAGAACGTCTTCAGTACACGGGCCATGAGTTCGGGGGCGACGACGTGTCCCTGCCCGTCGAGCGTGTGTCGTTCGGTCTGGGGGGTGGCAGCGGCTATCGCTTTCGCGGCGCGGTCGAAGAAGTCGGTCGGGAGGCCCGCCATCTGGGGCTCGGTGATCGGACCCTCGGTGGTCACCAGGACCGACTGAGTGATGCGGGCAAGTCGGTTCGTGGGGATCTTGTAGTCATTGAGGACCACGGCGTCCTTGACGAGCGTGTGGGCGAGCGCGACGGACGAGGCCCAGTTCGGGTGTTGTTTGCCAGCCGCGATGTCCGCGTCGGGTCCGCCGGTAAGCCTCACGAACAGTTCCAGGAGCTCCTCGTCCCGGCCGGCTTTGTATGCCTCGTGGGTGTCCGCGATGTACTGGTTGAACCTCGGCCGCAGGTCGTCCCCGATCGCGTACGGCACATCCCACACCGCGATCTTGTCGATCGCCGAACCTTCCGCTGCTGCCTCCAGCGCGAGGGCGCCGCCAGATGAGGCGCCGTACACGTGAACTGAGCCGCCGGCTGTCGCAATCAGCGCGTCGAGGTCTTCTACCTCCCGCGCCACGGCGTACGGCGGTGTATTGCCGCTGGCGCCCCGGCCGCGTCGTGCGTAATTGTAGACCGTGAAATGGTTGGCAAGGAGCCGGGCCAGCGGCGCGTTCTCAGCGCCGTCGTCTAGGGTGCCGCCGACGAGGATCACCGCCGGGCCAGTGCCTTTCCGGTCGTAGGCGATCCTCGTACCGTCGGCGGACGTCACACGAAGTGTCATCTCGTTCACTGCTTCTCTCCAATTTCTCGATGCGTGGTCGTCACCGTCGGAGCATGTCGACCAGGATTGAGTTACGTGGGCTGCCCCGGCGTACAGTCCTCGCACGAGGGGCCGAGACCATGGGCGACTTCTGGGCCTGGTACCGCTGACACGTTCGGGCCGAGTGAGCAGGGTGGTCGGAGTTGATTTCGAACAAATGGTCACGGCAGCCGCATCTAAAGTGTTGCGAAGAGGATTAGTTGAAGGCACGGTGCGCGGCCAGCGCCGCGGCGAGTGGGGCGTTCTCCGTTTCCGTCGTCGAGACCGCCGCCGACCAGGATATCACCCGGGGGCCCGTCGCCGCGCCGTGTGTAGCCGATGACGGTGCCGTCGGCGGAGGTCACAAGGCCCGTACTCCTACTGTAGGAGCATTAACACCTACTATACAAGTACACTCGGGTGCATGAGCAAGAAGCGGCTGTTCGACGACCCCTGCGGCATCGCGCGAGCGCTGAACGCGGTCGGCGAGCGGTGGGCGTTGCTCGTCGTGCGAGAGCTGGTCTTCGGCCCGAAGCGCTACTCCGACCTGCACCGCGGGCTGCCGCAGATGAGCCAGAACGTCCTCGCGCAGCGGTTGCGCGAGCTCGAAGCCGACGGCCTGGTGCGGCGAAGGCGCCTGGGACCGCCTGCGCCCGCCGCCGTGTATGAACTCACCGAGCGCGGGCAGGAACTGGAGCCCGTGCTCCGCGCGCTCGCCCACTGGGGCAGCCGCGCACCGCTGCCCGAGGACGGCGCGGCGGAACTGAGCGTCGACGCGCTGCTGTTCGCCCTGCGCGCCACCTTCGATCCGGCACTGGCGGGTGAGCTGTCGCTGCGCTGCCAGCTGGACGTCGCGGGCGACCGGTTCCGCGCCACCGTTGCGGGCGGGCGCCTCGAGTTGGACCGCGGTGAGCACGCCGAACCCGATGCGTGGCTGACCGTGCCGGAGGCGGCGACATTGCGCGATCTGGTGTTCGCCGGTGCGGCGCTGCACGACGCCGTCGAGCGGGCAGACACCGAGGTGGCGGGCGATACCACGCGACTCGCCGCACTGCTGCGCTGCTTTCCCGCAGCCGTGCGGTATCCGGCGCCACAGGACCCCCGGCCGCCGGATCCCGTGTCGCCGGGCCCCGTTTCACCTAGCCCCGAGTCACCGAACGCCGAACACCCGGATCCCGCCGTCAGCGCAAGAAGTCGTCGGGGGTGAGCGGCAGTCCGCGGACCCCGGACACCGGTGGCGAGGTTACGCCGGCCGACAGTTCAGACTCCGCGGGCTCGCGGAACTCATTGCCGAGACGACGACGCACCACTTGGATAGCGACCCGCAGCTCAACGCCTGGCGCTGGTCCATGACCGAGATGATCGACTTGTTGCAGTAGCCCATCCCCTTCCGGTGCTACGTCCGGGCAGACCAGACCGAGCCTCCGGCGGCCAGGGAGCTCCGCCCCTGGACCCGGCAACCGCTTCGGGAGGCCGGGTCTCCCTCACGGCGCACCCGTTGGGCTACCAGAAGCGGTGGCGGGGGCCTCGGTCGTTCGTCCAGTAGGGCGCTCCACCGAGGCCCCCGCCCCCGCTCCCGGTCGGACGTTGTCTGCGCCGCGAGGGAGACCAGACTCGGGCACGTCTAGGAGGAGTTGGCGGGCGAGCTGGGAGGCGAACGCTGGCCCGTCGTTGACGCAGGCGAAGCCCCGGCCGCGCGCGAAGAGGCGTTTCCGGACGCGCGATCGTCGCGTGTAGACGCGCCCGGTCGCTTGCTCGACCCGCTCAACGGTGACGGTCCTGGTGAGTCGCTTGGCCCGGTACCACCGCCGCAGGAGGCGGCCGGCCTGGACGCCGACGTCGGCAGTGACCTGCCGGATGGCCAATACCGGGCGAAGCCCGCGGTAGCCCCAGAACCGGCCCGGACCGGAGCCGTGCTCGACGAGCTCAGCTTCGAGCGAGCCACACTCGGGGCAATCGTCGTGGTCGGCGTCGTACTCGGCTGTGCAGTCGTCGCAGACCAGGACGGCCGTGCACCACTCGCGCGGAACCTGGTGCTGGTACTCCTTCCCGCCGCTCGTGCCGTACTTGGCGAAGTAGATCGCCATCCGGCGCGGGTCGGTGAGCTTGATGCCCTCGGCGTAGTCCACGCCGGTGCCGGCGAGCGCGATGACGGCGGCGCTGTTCGGCGTCGGGGTGGTCGACGATCTCGGCCCAGGCCAGGAGAGCCACGTCCGGAAGTCGGCCCAGCGGGGTTCGTTCGTCTCGGGGTCGGTGATGGTCGTGAAGCCCATCGGGGGAGTGGTCGAGATGTGGAAGTGCGGCGCACCGCGGCGCTGGAACTCCAGCTTCCACGGGCCGATCAGCGGCTCGCCCCAGGCGCGTTCGTAGCGCTTGGCCAGGGCGGTGAAGTGCCGCTTGACGGTCTCGGCGTCCGGGGCGACGGTCAGCCAGTCGCCCGGGTAGGTCAGCGTCAGCATCGCCGGGAGCCGGCCGGTGCGATCGACGACGCGGGCTGTGGAGGACAGGCAGGACGGACAGTGGTCGAGCTGGTCGGAATGCTCTGCGGTGCACTCGGAGCAGACGCGATACCGGCCGTAGAGGCGGGTGTAGTCCAGGTCGGAGAGCCGAGCGACCAGCCGGGCGCGGGACTTCGCGCTCCAGGCGTAGATGGTCCCGCGGGTCGGGAGCGGTTCCGGGACCTCTTCGCCGTTCGCGAGGTAGGCCGCGGCGATGTCGACGTCCGCCTGGTGGTGACGCAGCTGGCGTTCGTAGGTGCGCTCGGCGCGGGCGTAGTCGCGGGTCCGGACGCGGATCACGCCGGGGCTGACGACGATCTCCCACCGAGGACCTTCACCGAGCACCGCATCGCGCCCGGACGGCTGCTCGATCGACGGCAACAGATCGGCCGCGGCCTCCACCAGCTCCGGACTCGGAAACGACGGCTGCCACAGTTCGCTGACGTCCGCGGGCGTGCGTTCTTCGAGGTCGCGGACAGTTATGGCAGATGGGACAAGCCCTTGGCCGCCGGCCGGCGGCGCCCCGGTCCCGTTGGCATGGCCGGCGGGCCCTTGGGCCTGCCCTGTGCGCCAGCCTCCGGCGCGCCCAGGGCGGCCCGGGCCAGCCGGCCGATGCCGCCGGTCCGTGTCGGCGCCGCCGGCAAAAGGGATGTCCACCGTGCCGATCTGTGCGCCCTTCATGGACGCCACCAGCGATCGTCGGGAACATGTGCAGACGTCGACCGGACCGGACGCTGTTGATCCGACCGACCTGTCCGCGATCGTCAGGCCGGTCGTAGCTGGTCTCAGTTCTGGTCTCGTTCGCGATGGTTCAGCCCGGTGCCGGGCGGTCCACGCCGAAACCGGTCGCCCAGGCCAGCGACGCGTACGCACCCCGGCGTACACGGGATCCCGTCCCTTGAAAGCGAGCGTCACGAGAGTGACCGGGGGTTCGAATCCCCCCGCTTCCGCCAGGTCACAACCGAGATCGACGATCATGACTCACCATCCGAGTCCGGGTCGACCGCAACGCTTGACCGCAACCCGCTGGTAACGGCGTGGCCGAGCCGGGACAGCACCACGGCAGACGGCACGCGGCGGCCAACATCGGCGAACCCCTGCCCGACTCCGGGTTGACACGGATGCCGGCCAGCGACGATCAGGCGACGATGCGGAGGTGACCGACCAGCAGATGTTCGTCGCCGTGCTCCTGTTCGAGTCGACATCGCCGGCCCCGAGCTACCGACCGCTCTACCGGGAGGACGTGGTCCTGCTCTGGGCTCCATCGCTCCTCGACGCGCGGTCTGCTGCTGAACGACACGGCCGCGATGCGGAAACCTCCTACGAGAACAACGTGGGTGAGACGATCACGGATCGTCTGCTGCACGTCGTCGACGTCGCTCCCGGGCTCAACGAGGACCTCACCACGACGGCGGATCTCTACAGCCGCCACTTTCGCGACATCACGGCTTACCGGCAGTTCGAGCCCCTGCTCGACGGTGAACCGCTGTGATCGAACGCGCGGGGCAGAGGCAAGCCCGGAACCCGACTCAGGTGCCACCCACTCCGTATCGGTGAGAACCCTGATGACCTCTCCGCGTTCCGCTGCAACCATCGGAGAGATGGAAGCAGCCCCAGCGCCGACCGACGCGGGACCCGCGGCCGTGTGGGAACTCCGGATCGGGGTGTACTGCACTGCAGAGCAGGCGCGGAACCTCGTCGACAGCATCCAGCTCATGCTCTGCCCCGATCCCTGGCACAACTCGCCATGTCCGATCCCGTGGACGACTGCTCACCGGCAGCTCGACGAGAAGGAAGCTGCCGAGCACTACCCCGTACTGATCGAGCAGGTACGCATCGAGCAGCAAGGCTGAACCCGGGGTTTCAGAGCCACCTGTCGAACCCGAGGCAGCCCACCCCCGATGCCGGAGAGGGTCGTACGTGCCGGAGGCGCTCGCGGAGGCCGCTTTTCCACGCTTCCGCTCGTGCGAAGGTCCCGCCGAGCCCGTTCGGCGACGACAGCGGGGGATGCGCACCGTCGAGTACTCGACTCTCTGTCAAGCCTTACCCCGGCGTACCCGCAACACTGACCTGCTGTCGTGCTCCATACGGAGTGGATGCACTAAACGTCGCCGATCGTGGCCGAGATGATCCATGGAAAGCCCGGCTGATTTTTCCACATCCTCGGCCTCCACCCAGCCCGCTGGATCACGCTGGGAGACGGAGAGCGACACGCTATGTGGCGTACGCGACCTGCTCTCGGCACTTCTTCCACGTAGGGGACGATACTGGTATGTCGCGCTGCGAGGATGAAGGCCTCCCTGGAGCGACGGGCCCGCTTTCACCGAGTGGCGATCGGTGCGGTACCGGCACGGTTCGGGACCGATGCCGTCAAGGCTGAGGCGAAGGTAGGAACGTTCGATACAGCTCTCACCGAATGCCCGGGAACATCTGACACGCTCCGGGTCACCGAGGCCTGGTCATGTTCGGGATCGAAGCCGCCGAACGGCTGGCCAGGGCGTTAACCGTCGCCGCGACTACCGCGTCGGCTCCGGGTGGCCGTGCTGGTGCGGTCAGCAGAGTTGTTGAAGCCGTTCTCATCGGCTCGATCCGAGACAGACGTGGCCAAGACCTCGGTAGCAAGTCGAGAGATGAGGGTGTTGTCGGCAAACCGGTAACCGAAATCGGCGTACGCTGTCAGCTCCCGGTTGATGAGCTCGCCAATGCTGCCCGGGTAGACACGGCTGGCATGATGGGCGGCTGCACGGAACCGCGACCTCTCGTGGAACTCGAGTGGATCCGCCGTGCCGATACTCCGTGGCACGCTTTGGAGCGTCTTGCTCATCATGTCGCTCACCAACCCCACAGGGCCGACCCAACCAACAGGCCCTCGACGGCTGAGTCGTCTAGCTGGTCTGCTGCGGATGCCTGTCCGTACTACTGCAGGGTGCTCGCGCAGCAGGTACCGGCGCATCATGAGAATTGCCTATCTGTAGGTCGCTGTGTCCGTCGTGTTCCCGGGCGAACCTGCGCGGGACCTCCGCGTAGAACTCGTGACAACAATCGGCCGACGTCTACAGCCGCTTCTTCCGCGACATCACGGCCTACCGACAGTTGGAGCTCCACCTCGACGGTGAGATCGCTGTGATCGAGCATCGAACGACGCGGCTGAATGCGAGCATCCAGAGCTACCAGCCGAGCCGGAGCCGGCCCACCCCTCGGGGCGAATCCCTCGCTTCGGCCAGGTCACGTCGCTGTGTCCAGCGTTCGCCCGGCGTGGCTCAGGCTCCAGCCCGCCAGATGGCCCGAACGATCTCGGCGTGCGCGTCTCCGTGGCAGGGTTCGACGTCGAGTACGCCGTGGACCCGGGCCAGCTGGGCGACGAGCGCTTCGAGGGACGTGCTCTGTGCGCGGGCGGTGTGGAGCAGGGTGCGGGCGATCTCCCCACCGGTGCTGTGTACGCGGTAGTCGCACAGAGTCCGTCCGAGCAGCTGGGCGGTGGCACCGAGTGTGTCGGTGTCGGCGGCCGGCACCAGGACCGCAACCGGTCCCGGCGCGGGGTCCGCTGCATGGACCGCGCTGAGCAGCGGGGCCTTGAGGCGCGCCCACGCCCGCAGCGCCCGCCCGTCGTGCAGTGGTTCGGGCATCGGATGGCCCTCGTTCTCAGCCACGGCCAGGGCGAGCAGCAGCCAGGAGATCTGGTCGGCTGCGTGCACCCACTCGGCCCCGGTCCCGGGCACAGAGCGCATCAGTGTGGCGGTCGGCGGGCCCGGCAGGTGCGGTGTGGTCGGCTCCGGCATCTGCGGGGCTGGTCCGGTGTCGTCGCGATCGCCGTCGGACGCGGTCGGGTTGGGTGTGCTCATGACGCCGCCTCCCAACCGTTGGGGACGATCGTCCGGCTTCGCACCGGGCGCGTCATCGCACGAAACAGGTATATCCCGGTGGGGCTCGCTTAAGTTCTCAGCCCGGCCCCGGGACCGGCGCCTCGGTGACGAGGATCCGGGCGGATCGGCGGGCCTGCACCGCCTCCATCTGGTCGATCCCCTCGAACTCGTTGCAGAGCAGGAACATGTGCCGGCCGTCGGGACCGCCCAGGACGCAGGCGAAGCACGGCAGTTCGGTCTCGATGCGGTGGGTGATCTCGCCGCCGTCGAGCACCCGGACACACGCGCCGGCCGGGGCGTTCGGGTCGCCGGTGTGGGCGGCGACGTCGGCGGACTGCGCCCAGATCGCCGACTCGGCGTCGACGCAGATGCCGTCCGG
Source organism: uncultured Actinomycetota bacterium (assembly GCA_963822335.1). Lineage (GTDB taxonomy): Bacteria > Actinomycetota > Actinomycetes > Mycobacteriales > Pseudonocardiaceae > Pseudonocardia. The sequence goes on from CAWGHE010000002.1 coordinate 486,403, forward strand.
CCCGAGGCCCTCGGCCCAGACCCGGCGGCCGGTGAGGGCGCCGTCGTCCTGGATGTCGAACGCGCTGAGCCGCCCGGCGAACGACTCGGCGATGACCAGGGTGGAGCCGTCGGGCGTCACGACCATCCCGTTGGGGAACTCGATGTCGCCGGCGATCTGGCGGTAGGTGCCGTCGGAGGCGACGAGGTTGATCCAGCCGGGTTCGGGTGCGCCGCCGCCGAGGAAGTCGAAGTCGGCGCCGTTGACGTACGTGTGGCCGCGCGTGTCGACCACGATCTCGTTGGCGCCCCGCTCGCAGTGCGTCACCAGCGCGCCGTCGGGCTCCTGGCGGGTGATCTCCGGACCGGTCGTGAGCAGGCGGCCGTCGGGCAGCCAGTCGATCGCCCAGCCCATCTGCGGCGGGCCCGCGGCCATCACCTCGGCGTTGCCGTCCATGTCGACGGCCATGACCTCCCCGGCGCCCCAGTGGGCGAACCACAGCCGGCCGTCGTGCCATCTCGCGGACTCGACCATCGCCAGGCCGGTCAGCAGTGTGCGGGGCGGGGGCAGGTGCTCGACCACGAGCCCGGACCCTAGCGAGCCACCGGCGGGCGACGCGAAAAGACGACACGGTGCCGCGTTTCCGGACCGATGTAGCGGTGCACAAGGCGGTGCCGAGCGGCGCCTTGACGCGCGTCGGACCGGCCGTGTTCTCTCCGACTGAGGGACCGAGTAATCGATTCGATGGGACGTGAGCGATGACGCTCGACGCACAGGCGCAAGGGCTGCTGGAGGCCATGGCCGCCCAGGGGCTGAAGGACTTCTCGGAGATGGACGTCGCGGAGGCCCGTGAAGCCGGCCTCGCGTTCATCGACCTGCAGGGCGAGCCGGAGCAGCTCGCCGACGTGTCCGACCGGAAGGTCCCCGGACCTGCGGGCGACATCCCGGTACGGGTCTACCGTCCGGACACCGGATCCGGCGCCGCGCAGCCGGCGGTTGTGTACATCCACGGCGGCGGATGGGTGATCGGCGACATCGAGGTCGCGGACAAGCCGTGCCGCGCGCTGGCGAACGCGACCGGCGCGACCGTCGTGTCCGTCGGGTACCGCAAGGGCCCGGAGCACCGGTTCCCCGCGGCGCCCGACGACTGCTACGCGGCCACCAGCTGGGTCGCAGCGAACGCCGCGGAGCTCGGCATCGATCCGAGCCGGATCGCGGTGGCCGGTGACAGCGCCGGCGGGAACCTGGCCGCCGTCGTCACCCAGATGGCGAAGGAGCGCGGCGGGCCCGCGCTCTGCTACCAGCTGCTGATCTACCCGGCGACCGACGCCGGGGGCGAGTACGGCTCGCGGGTGGAGAACGGCGAGGGCTACCTGCTCACCAAGTCCGCGATGGACTGGTTCTACGGCCACTACCTGAACTCGCCGTCCGACGTGGAGAACCCGCTGGTCTCGCCGCTGCGGGCGGCCGACCTCTCCGGCCTTCCCCCGGCGACGGTCATCACCTGCGGCTTCGATCCGCTGCGTGACGAGGGCGACGCGTACGCCGAGAAGCTCGCCGCCGCGGGCGTTCCGGTCGACCATCAGACGAACCCGTCGATGATCCACGGCTTCTGGTGGATGATGGGCGCGATCGGGCACACGCGCGGGTCGTACTCCACGGCCGCCGAGAAGCTGCGCACGGTGTTCGCCGGCTGAGCCCTGAGCCCGGGCCACGCGGCACCGGGTCCCGGTGCCGCGTGACGCCGGTTCGTCGGTGACTACTCGGCCAGGACCGCGCCGGACCTGCGCAGGTCGCGCCGCCACAGCACGACGACGACGGCGATGCCCGCGACGAGGACGACCGTCGCCACGAGGCCGCCCTCCGGCCCGAACCCGCCGCCGGTGAGCAGGTCGGTCGAGCCGGGGGAGGGGCGGGTGCTCAGCAACGACGTCTCGATCGGCTGGCCGGAAACGACCAGACCCCAGACGTTGCCCTGGGTCCAGTTCCACACCGCGTGCCACGCGCAGACGCCCCACAGCCCGCCCTCGAGCAGCGCCCACCCGGCCAGGAACACGGCGACCAGCACCAGGTTCACGAGCGGCAGCACACCGGCGCCCGGGTTGAGCCCGTGGAGCAGCGTGAACACCACGGCCTGCACGACGACGCCGGCGACCAGGCCCCAGCGACGGATCGTCGCCTGCATCAGGTAGCCGCGGGTGAGGACCTCCTCGGTGGAACCCTGGACGGCGAACCCGACGAGGGCCGCCAGCACGCCGCCGGCCAGAGCAGCGTCCACCGGCCGCGGTTCGACGACCATCTGCCCGGTCGCGACCCCGGCCACCACGATCACGGCGAACATGGCGAACCCGACCAGCGCGCCGAGCCCGATCCGGGACGGCGGGGACCGGAAGCCCACCGTCGCGAACGGCCGGACCTCCTTGAGCCGGATCCACAGGTAGAGCGCCAGCAGCGTCGCCGCGAACAGCACGAGCGTCGCGTAGAGCTGCCACTCGAGTCCGCCCTCGTTCGGGGGGCCGAGCCCGAACAACAGGAGGTACAGCGGCACGCCGACCACGACCTGCCCGACCGCGACGGCGGCCAGCACGATCAGGACCGCGATCACCGGGCCGGTCGGCCGCCGGGCGGCGTCCATGCCCGTGACCAGGTCGCCTCCGGGGCGCTGCACTGTCGTCATGCGGGCGGAACGATCAGTGGTCGACGAACGGGTGCGGGTCCCGGCCGGTGACCATGAGCCACCGGTCCCGCCAGGACACGTCCGCCGGGAACGGCGTGAGCGGCTCGCGGAACAGGCCCGCCGCGCGCCAGCGGGCGTGCTCGGGCTCCGGTTCGGTCAGCTCGCACAGCCCGCGGGCCAGGTCCTCGGTCAGCGGGCAGGCGCGGGAACCCAGGTGCATCGCGATCTCGTGGGCGAGCAGCGCCCGCACGATCGTGAGCTCCCGCAGCAGGTCGGCGACGGCGTCGTCGTCCACGGCGCGGGCCGCGTCGCACGCCTTCCCCGCGGCCGAGCGGGCCGCCGCGGCGGGGTCGTCGCCCAGCGCCTCGTGGATCGCGCCGGGGTCCTGCGGCTCGCGGCCGGCCAGGCGGTCCGGGACCTGCAGGTCGTCCTGCACGTGCCGGGCAACCCGGCGGCGGATCCGCTCGGCGGTGTCGCCGTCCCGGTCGGCGAGGGGCCGCATCTCGATCTTCCATGCGTCGCCCCGGACCCGGCCGACCACCTCGACGAGGACGTCCTCGGACATCACGAACAGCTCGGCGTCTCGGATCATCCCGGCTCCCTCGACGGCATCGGCGGACGGCCGGTGTCCATCATGGTCGGCGCCGGGACCGGCCGGAAGGGCCGGGAGTGATCAAGCTGAGACAGTCCGTGCGGCCCGGACCAGGCGTCGGGCCTCCTCGATCTCCGGCGGCGCGGGGACGTCCGGCAGCACACCGGTGGCCGTCCGCAACGCGCGCAACGCCAGCGTGGCGGACAGGTCGGTCGTCGGTAGTCCGGGCAGTCCGTAGTGCCGGCGGGCCCAGCGCGGGAGCGTGGACAGGGCCAGCGTGGAGATCGTCGAGATCAGCAGCTTCGACGCCAGCGGCATCCGTCCCTTCGGAGCCAGCAGGTTCCCGACGGCCAGACGGGCCTCGTCGGTGAGATGGAGCTCCGGGCGGATCCGGTCGAAGTAGGCGGCCATCTCGCCCGTCGTCGACGGGACGACGGCCGGATCCAGGCCGACCACCGCGGCCGCCCGCACGCTCTCCGCGACGTAGGCGTCCGACTCCGCGTCGTCGACCAGACCGGACCGGCGCGCGATGTCCAGGTACGAGTCGATCTCGCCGCAGTGCACCCAGAGCAGCCCTTCCGGCTCGTCGATCCGGAAGTCCCGGCCTGTGTCCGGGTCGAAGCCGCGCAGCCCGGCGTGCAGCCCGCGGACCCGGGCACCCGCCCGGTCCACCTCGGCCCGCGGACCGAACGTCCGCGTCCCGACGAACTCGACGGTGCGCTCGAACCGTGCCCACGCCTTCTTCGGGTCGAACAGCGACGAGTTCTGGAACGTCCCGCGCATCACCCGCGGGTGCAGCGACTGCAGCAGCAGCGCCCGCATGCCACCCACCCACATGACCGGTTCGAGGTGAACCCGCCATGTGACCGAGTGCGGGCCGAACAGGCCGTGGTCGGGTTCCATGTCCCCAGGACAGCACCGTCTCCGACGGCGGGCGAGCCGAGACTCAGGGTTCTCCCCGAGTGGCGCAGCCGTCATCGCGGGCACTATGGGTTCATGCGCCTGCTGCTGAACCTGATCTGGCTCGTCCTGTGCGGCTTCTGGATGGCGATCGGGTACGCGCTGGCCGGGATCGTCGCGTGCGTGCTGATCGTGACGATCCCGTTCGGTATCGCCTCGTTCCGCATCGCGGCCTACGCGCTGTGGCCGTTCGGGCGGGCGGTCGCCCAGCGCCCGACGGCCGGTGCCGGCTCCTTGATCGGCAACATCCTGTGGATCGTGTTGTTCGGCTGGTGGCTCGCGCTCGGGCACATCATCACCGGCATCGCGCAGTGCGTGACGATCATCGGCATCCCGCTGGGCATCGCGAACTTCAAGCTGATCCCGATCTCGTTGACCCCGCTCGGCTCGGTGATCGTCGACTCGGATCAGTACCTGCCGTCACGGGTCTGAGGCATCGGCGGGGGAGCGGGGTCAACGGTCCGTAACCGTCATGTGTCCTGCGGACGCAGCTCCTCGACGACCTTTGCGATCCGCCTCTGCCGGGTCGCGTCGGTCTTCGCGCCGTCCACCGACAGCACGTGTCGGCGGCGGTTCGAGTAGGACAGCGCCTCGAACGCCGCGTGGGCCGCAGGATCCGCGGCGAGCGCGGCGGCCAGGTCGTCCGGGACGACGAGCTCGCGCGGTGCGGTGTCCAGCTCCAGATCGACGTCGACCTCGTCGCCCGCGGCCAGCCCGGAGGCGGCGCGGTGCTCCGCCGACAGCGGGACCATGAACCGCCCGCCCATCGAGGCGACCGTGCTCCGGTAGGTGTAGCCGCCGATCGTCACCGTCACCGCGGGCCGGCGCCCGGAGCCGAGGGCGTCGACGACGTCGGCGGGCACCTCGAAGCCGGTCGCCGTCTTGCCGCCCAGCTCGACGGTCGTCGTGAACCTCATCGCGGGTCTCCGAGGAACTCGCCGGCGGCCGTGGCCAGGTACGCCGGGTCCTGCACGCCGCACAGCTCCCGGGCGGAGTGCATGGACAGCACCGGGATCCCGACGTCGACGGTCCGGATGCCCAGCCGGGTGGCCATGAGCGGGCCGACCGTGGTGCCGCACGGGATCGTGTTGTTCGAGACGAACACCTGCGTCGGTGTCCGGGAGACGCGGCACGCGCGCTGCCAGGCCGCCGCGCCGGGGGCGTCCGTGGCGTAGCGCTGGACCGCGTTGACCTTCAACGACGGCCCGCCGTTGGGCACGCTCAGGTGGTCCGAGTCGTGGCGCTCGAGGTAGTTCGGGTGCGCCGCGTGTGTGACGTCCACGGACAGGCAGCGGGATCGCGCGAACACCGGCCGCCGGGCGTCGAAACCGCCGGCGAGCTGGGTCAGCACCGTCTCCAACAGCGGCCCGGAGGCCCCGGTGGCGGTCCCGCTGCCGATCTCCTCGTGGTCGAATCCGACGAACACCGGCACCGTCTCCGGGTCCCGCGCCGCCGTGTCGAGCAGCGCGGTGATCCCGGCGTGCACCGACGCCAGGTTGTCCAGCCGGGCCGCGGCCAGCAGCTCGTCGTCGCGGCCGAGGGTCGCCGGCGCCGCGAGGTCGTGGACGAACAGGTCGTGCGCGCCGACCTCGTCCGGGTCGACGTCGGCGATCCCGGCGACGAACGTGAGCAGGTCGCCGTCGTCGGTGTCGCCGAGACCCCAGATCGGCATCAGGTGCCGCTGGGAGTCCAGCGTCAGACCCTGGTTGACGGTGCGGTCGAGGTGGATCGCGAGCTGCGGGATGCGCAGCAGCGGCCGGTCCACCCGGACCGGGACGACCCGGCCGTCCAGCAGCGCGAGGCGCCCGGCCAGCCCGAGGTCGCGGTCCAGCCACGAGTTCCACAGCGCGCCGCCGTAGACCTCGACGCCGACCTGGCGCCACCCGGCGCGACCGGTGTCCGGGTTCGGCTTGACCTTGAACCCGGGCGAGTCGGTGTGCGCGGCGAAGATCCGCAGCGGGGCCGTGCCGGGTGTCGCCGGCTGCCACCAGGCGAGCACGGTGCCGTCGCGGACGAGGTAGCGCCCGCCGGGAGAGTCGTCCCACGCCGCGTCCTCGGGCTGCTCGGTGAACCCGGCCGCGGACAGACGCCGCACGGCCTCGGCGACCGCGTGGTACGGCGACGGGCTCGCGGTGACGAACGCGGCGAGATCACTCGCCTGCTGCTGGACGGTCGGCACGCTGGCATCCTTCCAGGCATGGCCGAGCCGACGTACGACGTGGTGGTCGTCGGGGCGGGCTCGGCCGGGTGCACGGTCGCGGGCAGGCTCTCCGAGCGCGGGGTCCGGGTGGCGCTGATCGAGGCCGGCGACGTCGTCGTTCCTGCGGACGCGCTGCCGATCGCCTCGCTCGCGGCCACCGCTCCGGAACACGTGCTGAACTGGGCGTTCCGCGCGAAGCTGTGCCGCGACCGCGAGTCGGTCGTGCCGCGCGGCAAGGTGCTCGGCGGCTCCGGGGCGATCAACGGCGGGTACTTCGTCCGCGCCGTCCCGGCCGACTTCGACGACTGGGCCGTCCCCGGCTGGTCCGACGCCGACGTCCTGCCCTACTACCGGCGCAGCGAGAACGACCTCGACGTGTCCGGACCCCGCCACGGCGACGCCGGACCGCTGCGGATCTCCCGGCCGTCCGGGCACCTGCTCGCCGCGACCACCGAGCCCTTCCTGGCCGCCTGCGAGAAGCTCGGCCACCGCGAGGAGCCGGACATGAACGCCGGCGATCTCCCCGGCGCCGGCCCGGTCCCGACGAACGCCGTCGACGGTCACCGGGTCAGCGCCGCCTCCGCCTTCCTCCCGCCGCCGTGGGGGACGGCCGCGCCGCGGGACACGCTGACCGTCCTCGGCGGCGAGCCGGTGCACAGCCTGGTGGTCGACGGCGGCCGGGTCACCGGCGTGCGGACGGCGGACACCGTCGTGCACGCCCGCGAGGTCGTGCTCGCCGCCGGGGCCGTCGGGACGCCCGCGCTGCTGATGCGCTCCGGGATCGGCCCGGAGGACACGCTGCGCACGGCCGGCGTCCCGGTCCGCCACGAGCTGCCCGGCGTCGGGCGGTGCTGGTCGGACCACCCCAGCGTGTTCCTGCCGTTCCACGCCGACGCCCCGCAGCTCCATCCGGACGCGGTCGCCGGCCAGGCCGCACTGCACCTGGACTCCGGCGCCGACCCGGCCGGTGACCTGGAGATCCTGCTGTTCGCCCGCCCGTTCTGGACGGACGGGCCCGCGCACCTGATGTGCGCCGTGCAGCGCCCGGACAGCCGCGGGATGCTCGCGATCACCTCGCCGGACGCGGCGGATCCCCCGCGGCTGGACTACAAGTACCTGCGCACCGAGTCCGACCGGCGCCGGATGCGCGCCGCCGTGCGGGAGGCCGCGGAGATCGCCCGCGTGGCCGGCTGGGACCGCGGCGGCCCGGAGGGCTGGGTGCTCGGCAACGACGTCCGCCTCGACGGCTGGATCCGCGACGCGCTCACCACGTCGGTGCACCTGTCCGGCAGCGCCGCGATGGGCACCGGCCCGGACTCCGTCGTGGGCGCCGACCTGCGGGTGCACGGGGTCGACGGGCTGCGGGTGGCGGACACGTCGGTGCTCCCGTCCGTCCCGCGCCGCGGCCCCGCCGCCACGGCGATCATGCTGGGCGAGCGGGCGGCGGACCTGGTCGGGCGCCCGGGCTGAGCCGTCGGCTCTGATCCGGCGTTCAGCCGGCGCGACGGTCCGCCTTCTTGCGGCCGATCGACCGACCGGGCAAAGTTGGACGAGCACTCCCATGTACTGGTTTAGGTCGACGCCCACATGTCGACACTCGCGCCGCCGGTGCGCGGTCGGGGGCTGCGATGGCGATTGACCTCGGCGATCCCGCCGCCGCTTCCGCGACGCCGCACGTCGATCGACCCGATCACGTAGGCCCGTTGTCCAGTGCGTGCTGCGCGGACGCCCGCCGAAGACGCCGTGAGCAGATCGTCGTCGCCGCCGCCAGTTCGACGAGGTAGCGGCATCGCCTGCGGCACGTGGGTCGTCGAGAGTGCGGTACTCGCGTGGCTGTCGGTGAAGCGTGCTAGTCGTAGGTGTCCGACGACGGGTCGCCGGGAATGAGAAGTCCTTTCCGGTGGCGACCGTGTCGCACGTGATGCCCGCGGCCGCGGCCGCGGAAGCGACGTGGTCGCCAGCGCCGGCGGCGACCAGTGCGGTGATCGCGAGAGCTGCTGCGCCCGTGCGCGAGTCAGGTTCGTCGTGCCTCCATCGGCCGTACTCCCCGTGCCTGATGTGCTCCGCCGGACGCCCTAGAAGCGCCCTCGGCGCCGTCACCATCGGTCGAAATACCGATTCGTGCGGCACGGGGACCGGTAGGTAGTCGATCGCGGGTAAAGCAGGTGCCCGGCCGGCCGGACGGCGTCATGCTGACGGCCGTGCCGTCGTTGCCGCTCCGCCCCGCCCGGAACGCCGACATACCGGCGATGCAGGCGATCGAGCGCGCGGCGGGCGAGGCGTTCCGCGCCGCTCGGCATGGACGCCGTCGCCGACGACGAGCTGCCCTCCGCGGCCCACCTGAGGGTGTTCGTCGACGACGGGCGGGCGTGGGTGGCCGAGCGGGACGGCACCGTCGCGGCGTACCTGACGGCCGCCGTCGTCGACGGGTGCGGGCACGTCGAGCAGGTATCGGTCGACCCGGCCTTCGCCGGACTGCGGATCGGCGCGGCCTTGGTCGAGCGGGCCGCCGAGTGGTCGGGCGGAGCGCTCACGCTGACCACATTCCGGGACGTCCCGTGGAACGGCCCATACTACGAGCGGCTCGGGTTCCGGTGGCTCGACGACGGCGAGATCGGCCCGGAGCTGCGCGCGCTCCGGGAGGCCGAGGCCGCGCTGGGCCTGGACCGCTGGCCACGCGGCTGCATGCGTCGCGATGTCGGTGGGCGGAGCTAGGTTGGCGGCATGACCGCGGCCAACCCGTTCCTCGCCCCCAGCACGCTGCCGTTCGAGCTCCCGGACTTCACCGCGGTCTCCGACGAGCACTTCCTCCCGGCATTCAAGGCCGGGATGGCCGAGCAGCTCGTCGAGGTGGAGGAGATCGTCGCCTCCGGCGACCCGACGTTCGACAACACGGTCGCCGCGCTGGAGCGGTCCGGCCGGACGCTGGACCGGGTCGCGCGGGTGTTCTTCACCCGGGTCGGGGCGCACACGTCGCCGCGCATCCAGGAGATCGAGGCCGAGGTCGCGCCGCAGCTGGCCGCGCACCGGGACGCGATCGGCCTGGACCCGGGACTGTTCGCCCGGCTCGACGCGCTCTACGAGCGCCGCGACGAGCTGGGCCTGGACGCGGAGTCGCTGCGGCTGCTGGAGCGCCACCACCGTGACGCGGTCCGCGCCGGGGCGCGCCTCGGCCCGGCCGACCAGGACCGGCTGCGTGCGCTGAACGCGGAGCTGTCCACGCTGTCCACCGAGTTCGGCGCGCGGCTGCTGGCCGGGGCGAACGCGTCCGCCGTGCACGTCACCGACGCGGCGCGGCTGGACGGGTTGTCCGCCGACGCGGTCGCCGCGGCGGCCGGCGCGGCCCGCGACCGCGGCCACGACGACGGGTACCTGCTCACCCTCGATCCTCTCCACCGAGCAGCCCGTTCTGGCCTCGCTCACCGACCGGTCGCTGCGCGAGGAGGTGTTCCGCGCGTCGGTGGAGCGGGGCAGCCGTCCCGGCCCGCACGACACCCGCGGGATCGTCCGGCGGATCGCGCGGCTGCGCGCGGAGCGGGCCCGCCTGCTCGGCTACCCGGACCACGCCTCCTACGTGATCGACGACGCCACGGCCGGAACCGCGGAGGCGGCCGGGCGAATGCTGGCCGACCTGGTCCCGGCCGCCGTCGCCAACGCCGACACCGAGATCGACGAGCTGTCCGAGCGCGCCCGGGCCGATCTCGGCGACGATCCGCTGCAGCCGTGGGACCGGGCGTTCTACGCCGAGCACGTCCGGCGCGAGCGCTTCGACGTCGACGCCGCCCTGCTCCGGCCGTACCTGGAGCTGGAGCGGGTGATCCACGACGGCGTGTTCCGCGCCGCCGGCCGGCTCTACGGCCTGTCGTTCACCGAGCGCACCGACCTGCCCGCCTACCACCCGGACGTCCGGTACTGGGAGGTCCGCGACGCCGACGGGTCGGTGCTCGGCCTGTTCGGGGCGGACCTGTGGGCGCGGTCGACCAAGCGTGGCGGCGCGTGGATGAACAGCCTGGTCTCCCAGTCGTCGCTGCTCGGGCAGAGGCCGGTCGTGATGAACACGACCAACCTGGTCAAGCCCGCGGCCGGCGAGCCCGCGCTGCTCACGCTGGACGAGGTCCGGACGCTGTTCCACGAGTTCGGGCACGCGCTGCACGGGCTGTTCTCCGCCGTCGAGTACCCGACGTTCTCCGGCACGTCGGTGCCGCGCGACTTCGTCGAGTTCCCCAGCCAGGTCAACGAGATGTGGCTGGAGGACCCGGAGATCCTGGCGTCGTTCGCGCGCCACCACGAGACCGGCGAGCCGATGCCCGCCGAGCTCCTGTCCGCGGCGCTGGCCGCCCGCGGCTACGGCGAGGGGCACGCGACCACGGAGTACCTGGCCGCGTCGCTGCTCGACCAGGCCTGGCACACGATCACGCCGGACGGGGCGCCGGAGACCGACGACGAGGTGCTCGCGTTCGAGGCCGCGGCGCTGGAGCGGGCCGGCGTCGCGCACCCGCTGGTGCCGCCGCGCTACCGGACGACCTACTTCAACCACGTGTTCGCCGGCGGCTACTCGGCCGCGTACTACTCCTACATCTGGGCCGAGGTGCTCGACGCGGACACCGTGGCCTGGTTCGGCGAGCACGACGGTCCGCTGCGGGAGCGCGGCGACCGGTTCCGCCGCGAGCTGCTCTCACGCGGCGGCGCGATCGACCCGATGGAGGCCTACCGGTCCTTCCGCGGGGGCGACCCGGAGATCGGGCACCTGCTGCGACGCCGGGGCCTCGCCGCCTGACGTCCCGGCCCCGCCTCGTCCGGTGGGGAGCTCCGGGCGAGGCGGGGCCAGACCGCACCCCGACGTGTGTGGGTTATTTGTACTGCCGCATCCAGGCGACCTGCATCTCGGAGGGCTGGGGTGACCCGCCGTCCGGGAAGTAGTCGAGCTGGATCGTGGCATGCATCGGGCCGGGCGGCTGGGCGGAGGAGTTGGTCGACTCGAAGTACTGCACGCCGTCGACGAAGCCGCGGATGCCGTCCGGTGTCCACTCGACCGCGTAGTTGTGCCACTGGGTCAGATCCAGTGCCTTCTTCGCGGTCTCCTGCGAGTTCGCCCCGCCGTAGTGCAGGAAGAACGACACGTCGTCGGCGGCGCTGTTGGTCTCCGCGAAGTCGATCTCACCGCCCTCCGGCCACGGCGCCTCGCTCGGCCACAGCAGCAGCACCGGGTGGTACTGCTTGTCGCCCTTGGGGAACTTGGCGCGCATCTCCCACTTGCCGTACTTCTGGCTCTCGCCCCAGGCGATGCCGCCGGTGTTGCCCTGGGAGTCGCCGCGGATCACCAGGTTGCCGTTCTCGACCGAGACGGCGTCCGCGGTGCGGCGGCCGTTGCCGGCGTGACCCGCACCCTCGTACGGGGTCCAGCCGGCGCCCAGCCCGCCACCGGTGAACTCGTCGCCGCCCGCGGCGCCCCAGCCGAGCTTCAGCGCTGCCTGCACGCCGTCGCCTGCCACCTGGGCGGCTCCGCCGCCGGGCGCCGCCGGGCGGGAGTTCCCGGACGCGCCGGCGGCAGGTGCGCCGGCCTCGGCGGCCTCGCGGCGCTTCTTCTCCGCGGCCTGCGCGGCCCGGGCGGCGCCGATCTGGCTGGTCGCGCCCTGCGTCACGTCGGACAGGGCGCCGGATCCGCCGCCGCCACCGAGCGCCGGGCCGGCCGCGAGGGAGTTGTCGGACACGGAGCGTCGCGACGAGTCGTTCAGCAGCCCCGAGGCCAGGTCCGGGTCCTGGGAACCCGGCTGGAGCAGCGTGAACACGAGGGTGGCCGCGAGCACCGCCGCACCACCGATCGCGAGCGGCGCGAGCCGGCGGGTCCGCCAGCGGCGGCCCGGCGTCTCCCGGTCGATCTCGACGACCGATCGGTCCGAGCCGTCGCGCTCACGCGCGTCGTCGACCGGTTCGTCCTCGTCCTCGTTCTCGTCATACGGCTCGGGGATGCGGTGCGCGCCAGTCGGTGTCAGGACGGCCACGGAGCCGCCCGGGGGTGGGTACTCGGTGAGCACCGCGGTGCCGGGGTCGTGCGCGGCGGGGACCGCGTGCCGACCGGTGGACCCGGTGCGACCGGAGGGGGAGTCGTGTTCCTGCTCCGCGGTGATCCGTGCGATCAGCTCTCGGGGGTCGAGCTGATCCACCGCAGCGGAACTCTTCCGTCGCATGGCCGGACTGTAGGGAGGGTGACCCTCGGTCACCACCCAGACTGAGAAGGATGGTTGCTCCGTCGCGGTGACAGGTAGTGCCTGCGCGCTCAAGGGACACGACGCAACATGACGGACCCACAGCTAGGCCGAACGGAGCAATGCAACTCTCAGGTTCGGCCGTCCGTGACACGATCATGCTCGTGATCGCACCGCTGGCCGATTGTCGGCGCCACCTGACCGCGCGAGAGTGGCGGGAATGATCCCCGTCGCTCCCCCCGGGTGTCGTTCATGACCGACGTCTTCGTCCCGGCGCCGCGCTCACGCACGCGCCTGCCCTCCGTGCTCCTCGGTCTGCCGCACTCCGCCACCGCTGTCTCCGTCCAGCGTGGCCTGCGCCAGGAGTTCGGGGCGGAGGGGGTGGACGTGTCGGCCATCTCGGACGGCATCGAGCTGCTCGACCGCATCCGTCGCGGCCCGACCGCGCTCGTCGTGCTGGACATGGAGCTGCCCGGTCCGGACCCGATCGTCCTGCTCGGAGCGGTGCAGGCGGAGGCGCCGCAGGCGGCGGTCATCGTCATCACGGCCCGCGAGCGGCGGGCGACCGTGCTCGGTGTGCTGCGCGGCGACCGGGACGACTTCCTGCTCCGGCCGTTCACCGTGGACGAGCTGGCCGCCCGGATCCGGTTGCGGCTGCGCGCCGCGGCCGGACTGGCCGCGCCGACGATGCTGAGCCACGGCGGCCTGTCGGTGCGCGACGACGTCGGCGAGGTGACCGTCGACGGGCAGCCGGTCGCGCTGTCCCCGACGGAGTACGCACTTCTGGTCGCCCTGTTGGCCCGTCCGGGTGAGGTGGTCTCGCACGCCGAGCTCGGCGGGCAGGCGTGGGCCGAGCCGGTGTCGGCGAACCTCGTGCAGGTCTACATCTCCTACCTGCGGCGCAAGATAGGTCCCGAGCGGATCCGGACCGTCCGGGGCGCCGGTTACCTGCTGGAGGGGTGAGAGGAGCTCGCGGAACGAACAGACAGCGCTGAGGCGGCGTCATCCGCCGAACGACGTCGCGGCGGCGAGCAGCGCGTCGTTCTCCTCCGGGCGGCTGACCGTCACCCGGACGCCGTCCGGCGCGAACGGCCGCACGACGACCTTGTGGTCCGCGCAGTGCGCCGCGAACGCCGTGCTGCGCTCGCCGAGCGGGAGCCACAGGAAGTTCGACTGCGTGTCCGGCACCGCGAACCCGGCCCCGGTCAGCGCCGCGTGGACCCGGTCCCGCTCGGTGAGGACGGGCGTGAGGTCGGCGAGGATCTCGTCGCGGTGCTCCAGCGCCGCGATCGCGCCGGCCTGGGCCACCGAGCTCACGCTGAACGGCGGGCAGACCTTGCGCAGCGCCGTCGCGAGCTCCGGTGAGGTCAGCGCGTAGCCGACGCGCAGCCCGGCCATCCGGTAGGCCTTGGAGAACGTGCGCAGCACGACGAGGTTCGGGTACGCGTCCAGCAGCGGCCGCCCGGACACCGCGTCCGGGTCGGTGACGAACTCCGCGTACGCCTCGTCCAGCACGACGACGACGTCCGGGCCGACCGCGCCCAGGAACCGCTCGAACTCCGCCCGGTGCACGGCGGGTCCGGTCGGGTTGTTCGGGCTGCAGACGAACACCAGCCGCGTCCGGTCGGTGACGGCGGCGGCCATCGCGTCCAGGTCGTGCCGGAACTGCGCGTCCAGCGGCACGGTCACCACGTCCGCCCCGCCGATCTGGGTGACGATCGGGTAGGCCTCGAACGAGCGCCACGCGAACAGGACCTCGTCGCCCGGCCCCAGGCAGCTGAGCTGCACGAGCTGCTGGCACAGCGTCACCGACCCGCACCCGACGGCGACCCGCTCCGGGGCCAGGTCGTGGAACTCCGCGATCCGCGCGGTCAGCTCGACCACCCCGAGATCCGGGTACCGGTTGCCGTCCGCCGCGGCCCGCGCGATCGCCTCCAGCACGGCGGGTGCCGGTGGCTCGGCGACCTCGTTGCTCGCCAGCTTGATCAGCCCGGGGACGGATTTCCCCGGCACGTAGGCCGGCAAGGTGTCCAGATCGGGGCGGATCAGCGTCATGTACGTCACGGTAATACGCGGGGGTCGCTGCGGATCCCGGCACTCTGGGAGGCTCGCGGGTATGAGTGAGATCCGGACCGAGTCGGTGCCCCTGACCGATGGGAGCGACCTGCGTCTCACGGTTGCCGACCCGCAGGGCACCACCCGCGGCGGCGTCGTCGTCCTGCACGAGGCGCGCGGGGTGACCGATGCGGTCCGCCAGGTGGTCTCCGGACTCGCGGGCGAGGGGTGGCTGGCCGTGGCGCCGCACCTCTACCACCGCGACAACGCCGACGAGCTCGCACGCCGACTCGGGTGACGACGCGGTGGCCGACCAGGTCGGACGGCTCGAGTCCGAGCAGATCATGAGCGACTGCGACACCGCGTTCGGCTGGCTGGCCGACCACGAGATCACCAGCGACCGGATGGGCGTGCTCGGCTTCGACCTCGGCGGGACGGTCGCGCTGCTCGTGGCCGCCAACCGCACGTTCGGTGCCGCCGTCACCGTCGCGGGGGAGGGGATCGAGAAACCGCCGTCGCCGAGCATGCCGGCGCTGGTCGACGCCGCTCCGGAGCTGACCTGCCCGTGGCTCGGCGTCTACTCCGAGTCCGCGGACGGCGGTGCGATCGAGCGGCTGCGCGAGGCGGCGGCAGGCTCGGGAGCGGTGACGAACGTCGTCGTCTACCCGACGTCGGGCTACCGCTTCGACGACGACCCGGAGGCCGCCGCCGACGCCTGGAACCGGGTGCTGAACTGGTTCGACTCGCACCTGCGCTGACAGGGGTGGCCCCGACCGGCCTTCGTCGGCGAAGGTGGGGCCATGACCGTCGAGACCGATACCCCAGAGGTGCTGTGGCGGCCGGACCCGGCCGCCGTCCCGCAGACCGAGATCGCGAAGTTCGGCGCGTGGGTCCGTGAGCACCGCGGGGTGGAGGTCGACGGAACCGACTGGGCGTCCGTGCACGAGTGGTCGGTCCGGGACCTCGACGGGTTCTGGTCGGCCGTCGCCGAGTACTCCGGTGTGATCTTCCACGACGCCCCGACCGCCACTCTGGGCTCGCGCGAGATGCCGGGCGCCGAGTGGTTCCCGGGCTCGACGCTGAACTACGCCGAGCACGTGCTCACCCCGGGCCCCGGGCGCGCCGACGGCGACGTGGCGATCGAGTTCGTCCGCGAGGACGGGCTGGAGCGCACGGTCACCCACGCCGAGCTGCGCGACCAGGTGGCGCGCGCCCGTGCCGGGCTGGTCCGCGCCGGTGTCGGGCACGGCGACCGGGTGGTGGCGCTGGCCCCGAACTGCGTCGAGACGCTCGTCGCGTTCCTGGCCGCGTCCAGCCTGGGCGCGATCTGGTCGTCCTGCTCCCCGGACTTCGGCGCCCGCGCCGTGCACGACCGCTTCGCCCAGATCGAGCCGTCCGTGCTGGTCGCGGTGGACGGCTACCACTACGGCGGCAAGACCTACGACATCCGGCAGAACCTCGCCACGCTGCAGGGGCAGATGCCGACGCTGCGGCAGACCGTGCTCATCCCGTACCTCGACCCGCAGGCGACCGCGCCGGACACCGTGTCGTGGGACGAGTTCACGGCCGAGACCGCGCCGCTGGAGTTCACGCCGGTCGCGTTCGACCACCCGCTCTGGGTGCTCTACTCCTCCGGGACCACCGGCCTGCCGAAGGGCATCGTGCACGGGCACGGCGGCATCGTCGTCGAACACCTGAAGGCGATTCGCCTGCAGCAGGACCTCGGCCCGGGCGACCGGTTCTTCTGGTTCACCACGACCGGCTGGATGATGTGGAACTTCCTGGTCGGCGGGCTTCTCGTCGGGGCGACGATCGTGATGTTCGACGGCAGCCCCGGCCATCCCGACCTGAACGCGCTGTGGGCGCTGGCCGCCAAGCACAAGGTGAAGCTGTTCGGTGTCTCCGCGCCGTACGTCCAGTCCTGCCTCAAGGCCGGCCTGCGCCCGGGTGAGACGAACGACCTGTCCGCGATGGAGGCGCTCGGCTCCACCGGCGCGCCGCTGTCGTCGGAGGGGTTCCGCTGGGTCGCCGACGCGGCCGGCTCGCACATCCAGATCTGCTCCGTCTCCGGCGGCACCGACGTGTGCGCGACGTTCGTCGGCTCCGCGCCGATCGTGCCGGTCTGGCTCGGCGAGCTGTCCTGCGCGGCGCTCGGCGCCGACGTCCGCTCGCTGGCCGAGGACGGCACCGATCTGCTCGACGACGTC
The DNA here is from genome assembly GCA_963822335.1 of uncultured Actinomycetota bacterium. GTDB lineage: Bacteria > Actinomycetota > Actinomycetes > Mycobacteriales > Pseudonocardiaceae > Pseudonocardia. Next base: position 503,279 of record CAWGHE010000002.1, read on the forward strand.
GGGGAGCTCGTCGTGACGACGCCGATGCCGTCGATGCCGGTGATGTTCTGGAACGACCCGGAGGGCACCCGGCTGCGCGAGTCCTACTTCGAGGACTTCCCCGGCCGCTGGCGCCACGGCGACTGGGTCCGCCGCACCCCGCGGAACTCGTACGTGATCTACGGGCGGTCCGACTCCACGCTGAACCGGGGAGGGGTGCGGATGGGCACCGCCGACTTCTACTCCGTCGTCGAGGCGTTCGACGGCGTCGCGGACTCCCTGGTGATCGACACGACGCGTCTCGGGGAGAAGGAGGAGGGTGCACTGCTCTGCTTCCTGGTGCTCTCGCCCGGGGTGACCCTGGAGGACGTCGAGCCCGTGCTGCGCAAGGAGCTGCGCAAGGAGCTCTCCCCGCGCCACGTGCCGGACCGGTTCGAGGTGGTCGACGCGATCCCGCGCACGCTCAACGGCAAGAAGTGCGAGGTCCCGGTGAAGAAGATCCTGGCCGGCGCCGACCCGGACAAGGCCGTCAGCTCCGGTGCGCTGCAGAACCCCGACTCGCTGACGCCGTTCCTCCATCTGGCGGGCCGCTGACCGCCCCCGCTCCGAACCGGTTGCAGGCGGTGTGTACTCTCGTCTGCGCTGGGGCCGTGAGGCACCGAGGAGGCTTCGCCTAGTCTGGTCTATGGCGCCGCACTGCTAATGCGGTTTGGGGTAACCCCCCATCCCGGGTTCAAATCCCGGAGCCTCCGCACCGGAGCGGGCGACCTCCCGGGGTCGGCGGCGACGGAACAACTGAACACGCATGCGCCCGTAGCTCAACGGATAGAGCATCTGACTACGGATCAGAAGGTTAGGGGTTCGAATCCCTTCGGGCGCGCACAATCACCTCACGCCCTGACCACAAAAGATGGTCGGGGCGTGATCCTTTTTGGGCCGTTGACGTCGATCGCGGTCCACGGGTCCGGTCCACGTCCCGGCCGGGTCCGCTCGTCGCGACCCGTCAGATCTGGACAAACAGCACGAGTTGCGCACTCCGGATCCGGGCGCCCGGCGCTCTTCGAGCAGGTGGGACCGGGCATCGGCCTGGCCTGAACTGCGGACAGCCGGATGCAACATGTGTTGCATCCGGGCTGTGGCAGTGCAAGGATCGGTCCGGGATCCCGCGCAAGCCCAACCGCGTCGAGCCAGCGGCCATCCGGCCTGAGTCGCGCGGCACGAATGCGACGCTGTAACGCCCGGACGACCTCGGCGCTCGCACGTCCTCGCATGGTCCGGGACGAACTAACTACTGACGAACTCTCGAGCCGGGGGCCGACTCGATCGGGCCGAGAAGCCACAGGCATTGAGGATGGAGTTCGGATGTCGAAAAGCGAGATCGAACAAAAGGTGACGTTGTCACGCAAGGAGGCGGCCCGGTGGCTCGCCGAAGTGGCGCGAGCGCTCGACAAAGGCGGCACCGTCGAGATTGCGCTGGCAGGACCTTCCGTGACGCTGGATCTTCCCGACGAACTCCAGTGCGAGCTGGAGATCGAGCCCTACGGCAGCAAGATCGAGCTGGAGATCGAGTTCAAGTGGCCGACCTCCGGCAAGAAGCAGAAGCGGGCCGCCAAGGCGGTCGCTGCCCAGGTCCGCTGATCGATCCCGGCCACGTCTGACGGTGGCCTGATCCGCCTCAAACCGGCGCCCCGTCGGTCAGGCGGCGCCCTGGCCGGGAGGCCACGGGCTCGAGAATGGAGTTCCGCGATGTCGGACGGCAAGCTCGAACAGAAGATCACCTTGTCACGTCAGGAGGCCGCTCGTTGGCTCGCTGACCTGGCGAAGGCCATGGCAGACGGTGGCGCAGTGGACCTTGCGCTGGTGGGGCCGACCGTCACGCTGACCCTTCCCGACGAGTTCCAGTGCGAGTTGGAGCTCGAGCCCTATGGCGACAAGATCGAGGTGGAGATCGAGTTCTCGTGGCCGAACCCCCGCCTCGAGTCGTCGCCGAACGGGGTTCGGTCGTCCGTCGCGGCTGCGGATCCCAGCCGCTGACCGAACAGGGTGGCCGGCTCCCGGCCACCTTGGGATGAGCGCTACGACACGGCAGGTGCCCGCGACGCTGCACTCCTGGGCCACCGACGAGGCAGCACCCCTTGATCGTTTCCTCGGCTAGGGTCGGCCGGCATGAGCGACCAGTGCATCTTCTGCGGCATCGTGGCGGGCACCGTCCCGAGCGTGAAGGTGGCCGAGGACGCGACGACGTACGCGTTCATGGACATCAATCCGGCGTCCGACGGCCATCTGCTGGTCATTCCGAAGCGGCACAGCACGGATCTGCTGGACATGCCGCCCGAGGATCTGGCCGATGTCACTCTCGCCGCACAGCGGATCGCCGCCACCGCTGTCCGCGAGTTCGGCGCGGAGGGTGTGAACCTGCTCAACGCGTGCGGCGCCGCGGCGTGGCAGAGCGTCTTCCACTTCCACCTGCACGTGGTCCCGCGCTACCGGGACAAGGCGAAGGACCGGCTCACGCTGCCCTGGACCCCGGACGTCGCGGGGGACAGGGACACGATCTCCGCGCTGGGCGGCCGGCTCTCCGCCGCCCTGGGATGAGCGCCACGACACGGCGGGTGTCCCGACCGGGACACCCGCCGTTCGTCGCTGCAGTGCTCAGACGCTCGCGGTCTGCGGTTCGCGCGTCATCGTGAAGCCCTCGTAGCCGGCGTCGGCGACCTCGGCGAGCTTCTCCCGGTACGCCGCGTGACCCGGCCATGAAGAACATGACGGCGTTCTTCTTGCCCGGGATGTTCGCGCCGAAGATCCACGACTCGGCCTGCGGGAACAGGGTCATGTCCGCGATCTCCCGGCAGGTGTCGGTCCAGCCGTCCTCGGCCTCCGGGGTGGGCTCGACGGCCCGCACCCCGTCCCGCTCGGCGATGCGGATCAGCTCGCTGATCCACTCGACCTGGGCCTCGATGCTCGGCGGCAGGTTCGTGAACGGGCCGTTCGGTCCGAGGATCATGAACATGTTCGGGAAGCCGGACTTGGACACACCCAGGTAGCTGGTCGGGCCGTCGGCCCAGTGGTCGTCGACGTGCCGGCCACCGCGCCCGCGCAGGTCCATCGCGCGGTAGTTGCCGTCGACGGCGTCGAACCCGGTCGCGAACACCAGGACGTCGACCTCGTGCTCGACGCCGTCCACGGTGAGCACGCCCTTCGGCGTGATCTCCTCGATCGGGTTCTCCTTGATCGAGACCAGCTCGACGTTGTCCTGGTTGAAGGACTCGTAGTAGCCCTCGTTGCAGAGCGGGCGCTTGGCGTAGACGTCGGTCGGGGTGAGCTTGCGGGCGGTCTCCGGGTCGTCGACGATCTCCGCGATCTTGGAGCGGATGAACTCCGCGGCGGCCGCGTTCGCCTCCGGGCTCGTGGCGATGTCGCTGAACGTGCCGAACATGAACCGGAACCCGTTGCCCTTGTCCCAGTTCTCCTGGAACACCCGCCGGCGCTCGTCCTCGGAGACGCTCATGGCCTCGACCGAGCTCTCCTCGAACCCGAAAGCGACGACCGAGCCGCGGACCTGGTCCCAGATCGCGTCGAAGTTCTCCTTCGTGCGGTCGACCTCGGCCTGGTCGACCGGACCGTTGCCGGAGGGCACGCAGTACTGGGGCGAGCGCTGGAACACGGTGAGGTGGTCGGCCATCTGCGCGGCCGCGACGATGAACTGGGTGCCGGTCGACCCGGTGCCGATCACCCCGACCCGCTTGCCGGTGATGTCCAGGTCGTGCGGCCAGGCGTTGGTGTGCACCAGGTGGCCGGCGAACCGGTCACGGCCGGCGATGTCCGGCATGTTGCTCTTGGCGAGCAGGCCGAGCGCGTTGACCAGGTAGCGGCACGTGGTGGTCCGGCCGTCGGAGGTGGTGACCGACCACAGGTCGGTCTCCTCGTCGTAGACGGAGCCGGTCACCTCCGTGTTCAGGTGGATGTCGCGGGCGAGGTCGTAGCGCTCGACGACGTGCTGGAGGTAGGCGAGGACGTCCGGCTGGTCGAGGTAGCGGGTGTTCCAGTCCCACTCCTGGAGCAGGTCCTTGTCGAACGAGTAGCGGTAGACGAAGCCCTCGGTGTCGGACTTGGCGCCCGGGTACCGGTTGAAGTACCAGGTGCCGCCGACGCCGCCGCCCTTCTCGAACGCCGTGACGGACAGGCCGAGCTCGTCGCGCAGCTTGTGCAGCATGTAGATGCCGCCGAATCCGGCGCCGATGACGATCGCGTCGACGTCCGGGGTGGATCGCGTGGTGCTCATGAATGCTCCTGGAGTGTCGAAGGACGGGGCGCCGGTCAGGCGCGGTACCACGTCGCGATGGCGGCGATCTCGTCGTCGGCCTCGGACGCGTTGCCGGCCATGAACGGGAAGACGTGCTGCATGTCCGGGACGATCGACGTCGTCACGTCGACGCCCGCGGCCTCGGCCTTCTCGGCCAGCCGGGTCGCGTTGTCCACGAGCGTCTCCACCGCTCCCGCGTTCATGTAGAGGCGGGGAAGATCGGTGAGGTCGGCGTAGAGCGGGTTGGCCAGCGGGGTCGTCGGGTCGATCTCCCCCTCGGCCAGGACGCCGGCGATCATGGTCTCCAGCAGGGGCGCGGTGACCAGCGCGTCGGTGTCGGCGTTGGTCACCAGCGACTCGCCGGCGTTCTCCATGTCCAGCCACGGCGAGAACGCGATCACCCGGCCCGGCAGGGGGAGCCCCTTCTCCTTGAGCGCCAACGGGATCGCGACGGCCAGGTTCCCACCGGCGGAGTCACCGATCGTCGTGATGTCCGCCGCGGCGATCCCACGCTCGGTCAGCCCGGCGAACGCTGCCACGCCGTCCTCGACCTGGGCCGGGTGCGGGTGCTCCGGCGCCCGCCGGTAGTCCATCACGAAGGAGGTGACCCCGAGTGCTTTGGCGACGTGCCCGGCGAGCTTGCGGTGGCTCGACGCCGACCCGACGGCGAACCCGCCGCCGTGGGCGTAGAGCAGCACCTGGGAGGTGTCCGCGCCGACCGGGAGCGTCCAGATGCCGGGCACCCCGCCGACGGTGTCCTCGCGGTAGGTCACGTCCTCCGGCTCACGGGTGGGCTGGTGCCATTCGTCGAAGATGCTGCGGAACAGCCGCACCGTCAGGCCCGGCGTGTTCGTCAGGATGTCCGTCCAGTCGGCGTACAGCGCGCGCAGTGCATCTGATTCGGCGATCGTGTCCGCCCGCCGGGTCGATGGCGCCGTTGTCATCGTGTCCTCCTCGAACCGTTGTCCCGGGACCTTCGGTGTCCCTGACGTGGCTCTGACTGTGGCGACCGCGCACGTCCCGTAGGTGTTCCGTTCTGGAACGCCCGCATCCGAACCGGGGGGCTCGAGGTCTGGCCATTCGCGAGTGATGTGAGGCACGGTGGAGAGGACACCCCCCGCACGCCGGTGCGAGCAGGCCCGGACGGACCACGAGGCAACGATGCGTCAGGACGAGATCCGGCACCTGCCGGCGATGTCGTCGGCCCAGCGCGAGCGCACACGGCTCAGCCGGGAAGCGCTCGTCGACGGAGGGCTGCTGACCGAGCCGCCCGGACGCACGGGCGTTCCGACGCTCATCGAGCAGAGCTGGCGCCGCTGCCTGGGCAACGAGGTACCCGTCGCCCCGGAGCGGATCGCCTACCGGGACCTCGACGACGTCCTCCCGGTGCTGCGCCGGGCTGCGGAACCGGTACTGGCGCGGCTCAAGGACAGCTTCGCCGACGTCCCGGTGGCGATGGTCCTGTCCGACGCGAGCGGGCGGATCGTCGTGCGCCACACCGACGTCCGGCGCCAGCGTGACGTCATGGATCGGGCCAGTGCCGCAGAGGGCTTCGACTACTCCGAGCAGTCGATCGGGACCAACGGCATCGGCACGGTCCTGGTCGAGCGGCGGTCGGTACTGGTTCGCGGCCCGGAGCACTACAACGACCGGCTGGCCGACCTCACCTGCGCCGGCACACCCATCGTCGAACCGTTCACCGGCCGCATGGTCGGATCCTTCTCCCTCGCATGCTCGATGCGCGACGTCCACCCGCTGATGACCGTGATGGCCGGTGACATCGGGCGCCAGATCGAGTCCCGCATCCTGGAGGAGGCCGGTGACCGGCATCGCCGGCTCGTCAACGCCTACCTGGCGACCGACCGGGCCGGGACCGGAGCACTCGTCGTCGACTCCGAGACCGTGCTGGCCAACCGGCTCGGACTCGTCCACACCGGACCGGAGCTGCACCCGCTGTTGTGGCGGTTCCTGTCCGAGCACGGCCCGCGCAGCGCGCAGCGCATGCAGGTCCCGCTGTCCGACGGACTGCACGACGCCGTCGTCGAGCCCGTCCGCGACGGAGGCGCCGCCGCGTTCAGCATCCGCCTCCTGCCCCGCAGGCACGCGTCACGGCCTGCACTCGGCGACGGCCGACGCAGCGCGGAACCGCCGCCCCCGCGCGCCCTGCTGCACTTCAGCGACGAGGTCGACCGGCAGCTGAGGACGGCCGTAGAGCACGGCGAGCTTCCGGCGCTGTCCGGCGCGAGCGGCACCGGCAAGCTCCGCACCGCCCTGCTCGCCCTGCGCGGCAAGGGAACCGGCAGCCCACTGGTCCTCGAACCGCACCTGGATCCCGGCTGGTTCGCGACCGCCCGCGCGGCCGCCGGACAGGGCCGGGCGGTCGTGCTGCGCCGCATCCACGAAGCACCGCATCCATCGGCGTCCCAGGTGGAGGCGCTCGCGGCCACCGGTGCCCCGGTGGTGATCACCGTCGACCTCGACGCCGCCGACGACGCCGTGCTCGGGCTCGTCCGCCGGGTCGCCACCGTCGTCCGGCTGCCCGCGCTGGCGCAGAGCCGCGACCGGATCCCGGCGCTCGTCCAGGCCATCCTGGCCGAGCTCCCCCAGCCGGAGGCCGGAACCCGCTTCTCCGCCCCGGCGTGGGACCAGCTCCTGGCGTGGCACTGGCCGGGGAACGTCGCCGAGCTGCGCAACACCGTGGTCCAGCTCGCCCGGCGGGCCGGCGGTGGGCTCGTCGAGCCGGCCGACCTGCCCGACGAGCTCGGCCCCCAGCGTCGCGTCGCCGGGCTGATGGAGACCGCTGAACGGGACGCGGTCCTCGAGGCGCTGCGGGCGGCCGACGGCAACCGCACCCGGGCCGCCCGAGCACTCGGCATCGGCCGGAACACGCTCTACCGCAAGATGCGGGAGTTCGGCCTCAGCCAGTGATGGCGGGTCAGGCGGCGCCCACCGGCGCGCCGAGGACGAACGGGACGTCGTCGCGGGCGTCGTGGCGCGCGGCCAGCAGCTGTGCGGCGGGCTCGCCGACCGGGATGCGCAACGGGAGGTGCTCGGCCTCGACGGCGTCGGCCACCGCCGTCGCGACCTCCTCCGGAGTGATCATCGCCCGCCGCGCGCCACCGCCCGGCTGGAGGTGGGAGTACGGGTCGCCGGGCAGTCGGTGCCAGTCGACGTCGTCGAGGGCGCCGGAGCTGACCGCGCTCGGCTCGAGCAGCGCGGCCTCGATCCCGAGCGGCGCGGTCTCGATCGCGAGCGCTTCGACGAGCGCCTCCAGCGCCCACTTCGTCGCGGCGTAGGCGGCGCCCGGCGGCAGCACGACCCGGCCGACGACGCTCGACATGAACAGCAGCCTGCCGCGCCCGCGCTCCCGCATGCCCGGCAGAACCGCCTGGGCCACGCGCAGGGCACCAACGGTGTTCTGGTCGAACAGGCGCGCCAGCTCCTCGGGCGGGGTGGCTTCGACGGCGGCGTAGAAGATCACCCCGGCGTTGGAGACGAGCACGTCGATCTCGCCGGCCCGGTCGACGGCCGCCGTCACGCTCGCCGGGTCGGTGACGTCGAGGGCGAGCCGCTGGTCGACGTCGAGGGCGGCGAGCGTGCGCGGGTCGCGGGCGGTCGCGACGACCCGGTGGCCCCGTCGGGCGAGCTCGGCGGCGATCGCGCGTCCGATGCCCTTCGACGCCCCGGTGATCAGTACCGATGCCATGGCGAACCTCCGGTGAGTTCAAAAATTGAACTTGCTACGTCGGCTACGCTAGCACGGTGAGTTCAGATGCTGTACCCACTGGTCCCCGGGCCTGCGGGATCGCGGACGCGCTCCAGCTCGTCGGGGACCGCTGGGCCCTGCTGGCGTTGCGGGAGCTCGGCTTCGGGGTGCGGCGGTTCAACGACATCCAGGTCAACACCGGCGCGCCCCGGGCGAGCCTCGCGGCTCGCCTGCGCGGACTCGAGGACGCCGGGCTCGTCGTGCGGAGCCGCTACTGCGAGCGGCCACCGCGCGACGAATACCTGCTCACCGACGCCGGCCGCGAGCTGCTGCCGGTCCTCGGCCTGCTGCGCGAGTGGGGCGACAAGCACGCGACACCGCTGGTGCGCGGGCCGGCGTGAGTCCCTGTCAGGTGTTGTCGGGGATCTCGGCGAGGCGGGTCCCGGCGCTCATCGCGCTCGGCCAGCCGGCGTAGAAGGCGAGGTGGGTGATCGCCTCGACGAGCTCCTCGCGGGTCACGCCATTGTCCAGGGCGCGCTGCAGGTGGCCCGGCAGCTGCTCCGTGCGGTACAGCGAGACCAGCGACGCGACGGTGATCAGGCTGCGATCGCGCGGGGACAGTCCGGGGCGTTCCCAGACGTCGCCGAAGAGCACGTCGCTGGTCAGCTCCGCGAGCTTCGGGGCGATGCCGTCGACGGGTGTCTTCATGGTCGTTTCTCCTTCGTCGGTGGCTGTGGTCCCCGGGTGCTCCCCGAGATCAGCAGGATCGTCACCGGCGAAGGCTACGACACGCTTCCCGGTTCCCCCGCCGTTGATTACAGTGTTGCAATGGCACCGACGCTGTACGAGTGGGCCGGCGGGAGCGAGGCGTTCCGTCGACTGATCGACGCCTTCTACGACCGCGTCGAACGCGACGACCTGCTGGGTCCGCTGTTCCCCGGCGGGGTCACCGAGGAACACCGCGCCCACGTCACGACCTGGTGGATCGAGGTGTTCGGCGGCCCGGACGGCTACACCACCGAACTCGGCGGCTACGAGCGGATGCTCGCCCACCACCGGGGCCTGGGGATCACGCCCGACCAGCGGCGGAGGTTCGCCGAGACGATGAGCCGGGCCGCCGACGACGCCGGCCTGCCCGACGATCCCGAGTTCCGCGCCGCGTTCGTCGGCTACGTCGAGTGGGGCACCCGGCTCGCGCTGCACAACTCCGGCCCCGCCACCGACGTCGTCGAGGACGCGCCGGTCCCGCGGTGGGGGTGGGGTGTGGCGCCGCCCTACCAGCCGTCCTGACGTAACGCGTCGGTCGCCCGGGGCGAGTCCCGTTGTGGCCGGCCCCGATGCCCCCGGGGGCCGGCCGACCTCGTGGGCGACCGGGTGTTCGCCGTTCGTCCGACGAGGAAGGAGTGGGCCGATGCCTACGTTGTTCGAGCACGCCGGCGGCGAGCAGGCACTGCACCGGCTGGAGCAGACGTTCTACGACAGCGTGCTGGCCGACCCGCTGCTGCAGCCGTTGTTCGGGGCGGGCAAGCCCGAACACGTCGACCACCTGACCGCGTTCACCGCGGAGAGCTTCGGCGGGCCGGAGGAGTTCAGCCGCGAACTCGGGTTCGCGCACCTGATCGCCGTCCACCGTGGACTGCAGATCACCGAGGAGCAGCGCCAGCGGTTCGTGGAGCTGTACATGTCGGCCATGGACACGGTCGGCATGCCGGACGACGCCCCGTTCCGGGACGCCGTGCGCGAGCACGTCGAGTTCGGGTCGCAGGTGGCGATGCAGAACTCGCACGCCACCACCGACGCGGAGCTGCACCCGCTGCGCGAGGTGCCGAGGTGGACATGGGCCGGCGACGACGACGAGACCACCCCGGCCTGACCCCAGCGGCCCGGACGTCGGTCAGCTCGTGACCGGCGCGACCGGGGAGTCTTTTTCGTCCGGATGCTCCCGGTCCGCGGACGATCGACGGTACGGTCGTCGCCCGCCCACGGACGTGCCGAGGAGAGCCGATGGACTCCGTGCTGACCACCGTCGGTCTCCCGATCGCCCTGGCCGTGGTGATGTTCGGGCTGGGGTTGTCGCTGACCGTCGCCGACTTCGCCCGGGTGGCCCGGCGTCCGCGCGCCGTCGCCGCGGCGCTCGGTGCCCAGCTCCTGCTGCTGCCGCTGGTCTGCTTCGGGCTGGTCGTCCTGGTCGGCCTCGACCCGATTCTCGCCGTCGGCATGATGCTGCTCGCCGCCTCGCCCGGCGGGACGACAGCCAACCTGTTCAGTCACCTGTTCCGCGGGGACGTCGCCCTCAACATCACGCTGACCGCCGTCAACTCCGTGCTCGCCGTGATCACGCTGCCGGTCGTGGTGAATCTGTCGCTGGCGTGGTTCCAGCCCGTCATCGACGGCGGCGCGGTCGGTCTCGACCTCGGCAAGTCCGCCCAGGTGTTCGCCGTGGTGCTGGTGCCGGTCGCGATGGGCATGATCGTCCGGCGCGCCCGGCCGTCGTTCGCCGACCGCGCGGACCGCCCGGTCCGGATCCTGTCGGCCGTGGTCCTGGCCGCGGTGATCGCGGGGGCGATCGTCGCCGAGCGCGAGAACATCGTCGACTACCTCGCGGCGATCGGCCTGGTCACCGTCGCGTTCTGCGTGATCAGCCTGACGATCGGCTATCTGCTGCCGAGGCTCCTGCGCGTCGGGCACCCGCAGGCGGTCGCCTCGGCGTTCGAGGTCGGCATCCACAACAGCACGATCGCGATCACGGTCGCGGTGAGCGTGCTCGGCGAGGAGCGGCTCGCGGTGCCGGCGGCCGTCTACGGGGTGCTGATGTTCCCGCTCGCCGTGGGCGCCGGCGTGCTGCTGCGCCGCCTCGCACCGGCCGGTGTCCCCGAAGGCGACGACTCGGCGGTACGCGGCTGAGTCCCGCCCGGCGGCGCGCTGCCATTGTGGACACATGCCCGACGACGACGTGCCGGCCGGCGGCACCGCGCCACCTCCCGCCGGGTTCCGGCCCGTCTCCCGGCGCAGCGGGTTCCTCGACCTGGTCGGCCCGCTCCACGTCGACGACGAGGACCCGCGGGCACCCGTCTACGGCCTGCGGGTCGAGGACAAGCACACGAACAGCCGGGGCGGCGTGCACGGCGGCATGCTGACCACGATCGCCGACGTCGCGCTGGGCTATGGCGCGGTCGCGGCGTACGGCGAGAGCGTTCCCCTGGTCACGGCCAGCCTGACCGTCCACTACACCGGCGTCGCACATGTCGGGGACTGGCTCGAGGCGCGCACGTCGCTCACCCGGATGGGGTCGCGCCTCGCGTTCGCCCGCTGCGAGATCACCGCCGGCGACCGCTCGGTCGCCTCCTGCACCGGCGTGTTCAGCGTGCCGCCCGCGACGTAGGCGGCCGGCTCGCACACCGAACGGTGCCCTCGCACACGCTCGAGCGTGTGCGAGCGCACCACTTCGTATGCGAGAGCGGATCGAGGTCCCGGGTCACGCGTCGTCGAGGCGGAGCGGAGGGAGGTTCGCGGCGATCTGCTCGCGGTCCGGCTCCAGCCACGGCGGCAGCTTGAGCGAGCGGCCCAGCTCCAGCAGGGGCTCGTCGACGGTGAAGCCGGGCTGGTCGGTGGCGATCTCGAACAGCACGCCGCCCGGCTCCCGGAAGTAGATCGAGGTGAAGTACTGCCGGTCCAGGATCTCGGTGACCTCCAGCCCGTTGTCGACGAGCTGCTCGCGCCACTTCTTCTGGGTGTCCTGGTCGGGCGCGCGGAACGCGATGTGGTGCACGGTGCCGCCGGCCTGCCGACTCTGCTCGCGGACGCCGCCGCGCACGTCGACGGCCACGCCGTCGTCGCCGGGCATGACGAACCGGCCGCCCTCGGGCCGGTCCGTGCCGGACATGTTCAGCAGCGACGTCAGCATGTCCTGCGTCGGCTCGGCCGCGGACTCGGACAGGGTGACCGAGTGCAGCCCGCGCACGGCGTGCTCGGCCGGGACGTGCGCGGCGCCGTCCCAGCCGGACCGGGCGTCACCCGGCGCCGCGACCAGGTCGACGACCAGGCCGTCCGGGTCGCGCAGCGTCAGGACCTCCTCGCCGTCGCGGTCCCGGGGCGGGTCGGCGTCGACCTCGAGGCCGGCGAGCCGGTTCTGCCACCACCCGAGCGAGGTCGGTGGCACGCCGAACGCGGTCGCGGTCGTGAGGCCGGCGCCCTGCCGCCCGGCCGAGACGCCCGGCCAGGGGAAGAACGTGAGGATCGACGACGGGTTGCCGGCCGTGTCGCCGTAGTAGAGGTGGTAGACGTCCGGCACGTCGAAGTTGACCGTCTGCTTGACCAGCCGCAGGCCCAGCACCCGGGTGTAGAAGTCGACGTTGCGCTGCGGGTCCCCCGCGATCGCCGTGACGTGGTGCAGTCCGTGCGGGGCGATGTCGCTCATGGTGGGCTCCGCTCTGTCGACGTCCGGGGATCGGAAGGTACCCGCGAAGTTGACGACGCAACCACCCTTGCGGAACGGCCGGTAGCGTGAGGCGCCGTGCACCCGAGCGCCGCCGACATCGCCGGCATGATCGACCACGCGATCCTCAAGCCGGAGCTGACCCGCGCCGACGTCGACGCGCAGCTGGACACCGTGGCCTACTACCGGATCTTCAGCGTTTGCGTGCGGCCGTCCGACGTGGCGCACGCGGTGGCCCGGCTGAACGGCACCGGCGTCGCCGTCGGCACGGTGATCGGGTTCCCGCACGGCACCACGAGCACGGAGGCGAAGCGGGCCGAGTCCCGCCAGGCGCTCGACGACGGCGCCACCGAGCTGGACATGGTGATCAACGTCGGGCGGTTGCGCAGCGGGCTGCTCGACGACGTCGAGGCCGACATCCGGGCGGTCGCCGACGTGGCCGCGTCGGCGGGCGGCCGCGTGGTGAAGGTGATCCTGGAGACCGCGCTGCTCTCCGACGACGACGTGGTCGCCGGCTGCCGGGCCGCCGAGCGGGCCGGGGCGTCGTTCGTGAAGACGTCGACCGGGTTCGCCGGCGGCGGAGCGACGGAGCACCACGTCGCGCTGATGCGCAGCGCCGTGAGCCGGTCTGTGCAGGTCAAGGCGTCCGGCGGGATCCGCGACCTGGACACCGTGCTCCGGTTCCACGCCGCGGGCGTCACCCGGTTCGGGACGAGCGGCACCGCGACGATCCTGGACGACGCGACCGCACGGGACTCCGGCGCGACGGCGACGGCGCGGGTGGACGCCTCGTCGTACTAGCGTTCGTACTGGCGGTTCAGCGCGGGACGCGGTGGCGGTGGTAGAGCACCGCGGCCGGGCGGATGCCCAGTGCGACGAGCGCCAGCAGGATCACGAGCGGGCCCGGGGCACCGGCGGACACCGACGCGATCACGGCCACGGCGAGCAGCACCATCAGTCCCGCGGCGAGCGCGCTGAGGTGCGTCTCCGACGGGCGCAGCGGAGTCGACGCTCGGAACATCGTCGCACCCCGTTTCGTCGCGGCCTGATCGCGAACTCATGTGGCTGGCACATCGAAGTTCGTCTGGCCGAACTCTAGGGGGTAACCGGGGTGAAAATCCAGGGGTGCCCTGTGTACGACCGCGTTCAGGACGGCCGGTACCGCCCGATGCCGACGATCGTCAGCGCGAACTCGGTGTACTCCCGCGCCACCTGCTCGGCGGCCAGCGGGCCGTCGTCGGTGAACCAGCGGGCGATGCTCACGCACATCTCCCGGATCGCGAACGAGGCCAGTGCCGGGGACTCGACGTCGAACCGCCCGGCCTGCACGCCCTCGACGATGATCGCGCGCAGCGCGTGCTCGTGGGCGCGGCGGGCGTCCTGCATCCGGGTCCGGTGCGGCTCGTCCAGGCTGGACGTGTCCCGGTTCACCACCAGGGCCTCACGCCGGCGCACGGCGTGCCGGCGTGCGTAGACCAGGACCGCGTGGTGCAGCCGCTCCAGCGGGTCGGACCGCCCGGCGACGGCGACGTGGAAGTCGTCGATCACCCCGTGCACGGTCCGCTCGACGATCGTCAGCAGCAGGTCGTGCTTGGACCGCATGTGGTTGTAGAGGCTCGGTGTGCGCACGTCGAGCGCCGCGGCGATCTCGCTGAGCGCGGTGCCGTGGTAGCCGCGCTCGGCGAAGGCGGTCAGCGCCGCGTCCAGCACGGTCTCCGCGGTGAGTGCCGCCCTGGGCTGCCCCGAGGTTCGTTCCGTGTGCGCCTCGGTCATGGCCGGTACCGCACGATCCGCAGCGCGTACTCGGCGTGCTCGTCGGCGACCTGCCCGGCCGTGCGCGGGCCGTCGTCGCGGAACCAGCGCGCGATGCTCACGCTCATCTCGAGGATGGCGAACGACGCCAGCGCGGGGTTGCCGGCGTGGAACTCGCCGGTGCGCACGCCCTCGGCGATGATCGCGCGCACCGCCCGTTCGTGCTCGCGGCGGCGGTCCCGGACCAGGCCGCGTTCCGGGTCGTCGAGGCTCGTCGCGTCCCGGTTGACCACCAGCGCCTCGCGCCGGTGGGTCGCGTGGCGCAGCGCGTAGACCCGGGTCGCGGCCCACAGCCGGTCGGCCGGGGCCTCCAGCCCGGCGACGGCCGTGCGGAAGCCGGCCAGGACGTCGTCCATCGTGCGGAGCAGGATCGTGGCCAGCAGGTCGTGCTTGGAGCCCATGTGGTTGTAGAGGCTGGGCGTGCGGATCCCGAGTGCGTCCGCGACGTCGGACAGCGGGGTGCCGTGATAGCCGCGCTGGGCGAACAGGGTCAGCGCGGTGTCGAGCACCGCGTCACGGGTCACCCCGGGCCGGGGTGACGCTGCGTCGACCCCCATAGCACCAGCCTAACGCGCGTCGGCCCGCCAACCTCGTGCCGACGCGCGCGACACCCCGGCACCGGGCGCCTGGCGTGAGGCGCGCGTGACGCGCTAGCGTCGCGGGCTACGAACGATCGTTAGTCGATGATGCCGAGGGAGGCGTGATGCTGCGCACGGAGTACATCCGCCCGGTGCACGAGCTCCTGGCCGGCCACGCCGCAGAACGCGGTGACCGGATCGCGTTCGCCGACGACGTCCGCAGCGTGACCTACGCCGAGCTGTCGGCGACGACGGCGCGGCTGGCCGGGCACCTGCAGCGGCTCGGCCTCGAGCGCGGTGAGCGGGTGCTGCTCTACCTCGACAACCGCGTCGAGGTGGCCGAGAGCTACCTCGCCGTTCCGCGGGCCGGGGCGGTGGCGGTGTGCGTCAACCCCGCATCGGCGCCGGACGAGGTCGCCCACGTGCTCGACGACTGCGCCGCCCGGATCGTCGTCACCGACGCCGCCCACCTGCCCGTCGTGCGCGAACTGCTGGCGACCCGCACCGTCGCCGCCGTCCTGGTGGTCGGCGACCAGCAGGAAGGGACGCTGTCCTACGGCTCGCTGCTGGACGAGCCGGCCCCGCCGCCGCGCGACTGCCTCGGCCTCGACGACTCGGCATGGATGCTCTACACGTCCGGCACCACGGGCCGGCCGAAGGGCGTCTACCTCACCCAGCGCGGGTGTCTGTGGGTGGTCGCGGCGTGCCTGGCTCCGATCGCGGGTCTCGGGCCGGACGACGTCCTGCTCTCCCCACTGCCGCTGTTCCACTCCTACGCGCTGGTGCTGTGCGTGCTCGGGGTGGCCGCCACCGGTGCGACCGGCCGGATCCTCGTCCGGTTCTCCGTCGACGACGTGCGCGCACGCCTGGCCGGCGGGCCGGAGGGCGCACCGACCGTCTTCCCCGGGGTGCCGACGATGTTCAGCTACCTCACCGAACGGCTGGACACGCTCGACGCGCCCGGTCTGCGGTTGTGCATCTCCGCAGGGGCGATCCTCCCGGCGGCGGTGAACGAGCGGTTCGAGACGGTGTTCGGGGTGCCGCTGCTGGACGGGTACGGGATCACCGAGACGTCCACGTTCGTCACGATGAACTGGCCCACCGGCACCCGCGTGATGGGGTCCTGCGGGCTGCCGTTGCCGGGGCTGACCGTGCGCCTGGTCGATCCGGCGACCGGCACCGACGTCGCGCCCGGGGACGAGGGCGAGATCTGGGTGCAGGGCCCGAACGTCACGCCCGGCTACCACCGGCTCCCGGACGCGACGGCCGCCGCGATCGTCGACGGCTGGTACCGCACCGGCGATCTGGCCCGCCGCGACGAGCACGGCTACCTGCGGATCTCCGGCCGCACCAAGGAATTGATCATCCGCGGTGGCGAGAACGTCTACCCCGCCGAGGTGGAGGACGCCCTGCTCGCGGACGGGGTGGTGGCCGACGCGGCCGTCGTCGGGGTGCCGCACGAGCACCTCGGTGAGGTGCCGGTGGCGTTCGTCGTCGCTCGGGACGGGGTACCCGTGGATCACGCCGCCGTGCTGGACGGCGCGCGGCGGCGTCTGTCCGCGTTCAAGGTCCCGGACCGGCTGGTCGAGGTGGACGCGATCCCGCGCACCGGCTCGGGGAAAATCCTGCGCTTTCGTTTACGGGAGCGGATCGTCTAGTCTGACTAACGAGCGTTAGTAGTGAGGGAGGTTCGGTTGCGGATCGGTTCGATCGACATCCTGCCGGTGCACGACGGCCTCGGCCGCGAGACCGCGACCGACGTGCTGACCCGGCCCGGCATGTCCGCGTCCGAGGCGTGGTCGTGCCACACCGACCAGCTCGACGGTGATGGCGGGCTGCACCTGCCGCTCGGCGGGTTCCTGGTGCGCACCGGGGAGCGGGTCGTGCTCGTCGACGTCGGGGTCGGCGCGATCGACAACGGCAAGTACCGCGGCGGCGGCTTCCCGGACGCCCTCCAGGCGCTCGGCGTGACGCCGGACGAGGTCACCGACGTCGTGTTCACGCACCTGCACTTCGACCACGTCGGCTGGGCCACCCGCAAGGGCGAGGTCGTGTTCCCACAAGCGACCTACCGCGTGCACGCCGACGACTGGGCGCACTTCGTGGACGCACCGGACGCCGACGCGGGTGCCGTCCGCAAGCTGTCGCCGCTGGCGAGCCGGCTGGAGACGTTCACCGACGATCACGCCGTCGCGCCCGGCCTCTCGGCCCGGCACACCCCCGGCCACACGCCGGGCTCGACGGTGTACGTCGTGTCGGAGGAGGGTGCGGACCAGCGCGCGCTGCTGCTCGGCGACGCCGTCCACTCGGTCGTCGAGCTCGGCGAGCGGGACTGGGAGGCGGTCTGGGACGTCGACCCGGCGGCCGCGAGCGCCGTGCGCAACGTGATCGCCGACGAGGTCGCCGACACCGAGGACCTGGTCGTCGGCGCGCACTTCCCGGGCCTGGCGTTCGGCCGCGTCGTGACCACATCCGGCTCCCGTCGCTTCGTGTCTGTTTGAGGAGAAAGCATGGATCTGCAGCTCGCGGGCACGACGGTGCTGGTCACCGGTGCCGGACAGGGGCTGGGCCGGGCGATCGGGCTCGCGTTCGCGGCCGAGGGCGCGCACGTCGCGTTCCACCACCACGCGTCCGGTGAGGGCGCGGAGAAGGCCGCCGCCGAGGCGGCCGAGTTCGGCGTGAGCGCGATCGCCGTCGGCGGCGACACCCGCGACGCCGCGGACGTCGCGTCGATCGTCGAGCGCACCGAGTCCGAGCTCGGTCCGATCGGCGTGCTGGTGAACAACTCGGCGGTGACCCGGAAGCAGAAGTTCCTGGAGTCGACGCCGGAGGACTGGGCACCGCAGATCGACGTCACGGTGACGGGAACGCTGCAGCTCACGCACGCCGTCGCGACCCGGATGGCCGAGCACGGCGGCGGGTCGATCGTGAACCTGATGGGCGACTCCGGCCGGGTCGGCGAGTCCGGGCTGCTGGTCACCGCGACCGCGCGCTCGACGACGGTGGGACTCACCCGCTCGCTGGCCAAGGAGCTGGCCCGGCACAAGATCCGGGCGAACGCGGTGTCGCTGGCGCTGGTGCGCACGGACAACTTCGACGCGCACGCCGGTGGCGAGGCCGAGGACGAGGGGATGAAGAAGGTCCTCGCGATGTACCCGCTCCGGCGCTTCGGGCACCCGGACGACATCACGCCGATGGTGCTGTTGCTCGCCTCCCCGCTGTCGTCGTGGACGACGGGTCAGGTCGTGTCCGTCAACGGCGGATACGCGATGCCATGACGGGCTCTCTGGGGCGCAACGTCCGCCGCAAGGAGGACCACCGGCTCGTCACCGGCAACGGGCGGTTCGTCACCGACGTCGAGCTGCCCCGGATGAGGCACGTCGCGTTCCTGCGCAGCCCGTACGCGCACGCGTCGATCACCGCTGTGGACTCGACCGAGGCCCGCGACGCCGGGTACCGGGTGTTCACGGGTGCGGACTTCGCGGACACGGCGTTGCGCGCGCAGTCGGCGCTGCCGTCGTACGTGGAGACCGACCAGCCGGTGCTGGCCCACGACCGGGTGCGCTTCGCCGGCGAGCCGGTCGCCGCCGTCGTCGCCGCCGACCGCTACCGCGCCGAGGACGGCTGCGAGCTGGTCGAGGTCGACTACGAGCCGCTGCCCACGACCGTCTGCGCCTGGGCGGCCCCGGCCCAACCGCTGCACCCTGGCGCGCCGGACAACGTCCTGCTGGAGCGCACGTTCACCGCGGGCGACGTGGACGCGACGTTCGCCGGAGCGCACACCGTCGTCGAACGCGAGCTGATCACCAACCGGCACGCCGGGAACCCGATGGAGTGCCGCGCCGGCGTCGCCGTGTTCGACGACGGGAAGCTCACGTTCTGGTCGGGCACCCAGGTCCCGCACCTGGTGCGCAACATGGTCGCCGAGCTGATGGGCCTGTCGGAGGGCAACGTCCGGGTGATCGCCCCCGACGTCGGCGGCGGGTTCGGGGTCAAGGCCGTGCTCTACCCGGAGGACGTCGCGCTGTGCCTGATGGCCCGCGCGATGCCGCGCGTGCCGCTGAAGTGGACCGAGGATCGCGCGGAGCACCTGCTCGCGGCCACCCACGCCCGCGACCACCGCTACCTGATGCGGGCCGCGTTCGACGGCGACGGCACGCTGCTCGCCCTGGACGCGGACGTGACCTGCAACGTCGGTGCCTACTCGGTGTACCCGTGGACGGCCGGGATCGAGCCGCTGATGGCCGGCGGGCTGCTCTCCGGCCCGTACAAGCTCGACCACTACCGCTGCACGGTGCGCGGGGTCGCGACGAACACGGCGCCGTCCGGGCCGTACCGCGGCGTCGCGCGTCCGGCCAGCGTGTTCGCGATGGAGGCGATGTTCGACTCCGCGGCCCGCGCGCTCGGCACGGACCCGATCGGGATCCGCCGCCGCAACGTGATCACGCCCGACGACGTCCCGTACACGATGCCGTCCAAGCTCGTCGACGACTCCGGGCACTACGCGGAGTGCCTGGACCTGGCGATGGACAAGCTCGGCTACGACGCGTTCCGCGTGGAGCAGGAGCGGCGGCGGGCGGCGGGGGAGAACCCGATCGGCGTCGGTGTCGCGGTCTACAACGAGCTGACCGGGCTGGGCCGCGCGGCGAGCGCCGGGCCCCGGATGCCGTTCCGCACCGGCCACGACGCGTGCACCGTGCGGATCAACCCGGACGGCCGGGTCACCGTGTTCTCCGGCGTGACCTCGCAGGGCCAGGGACTGGAGACGACCGTGGCGCAGATCGTCGCGGACGCGATCGGGGTCGGCTACGACGACGTCGACGTCCGGATCGGCGACACCGACGAGTCGCTGTGGGGGTTCGGCGCGTTCTCCTCCCGGCAGGCCGTGATCGGCGGCGGTGCCGCGCACACGACCGCGGTCGAGGTGCGGCGCAAGATGCTGGAGCTGGCCGCCGGGCTGATCGAGGCCTCCGTCGACGACCTGCGGGTGGACGGCGGGCAGGTGTACGTCGTCGGGGAGCAGGACCCGAAGATCGCGGTGGCCGAGGTCGCGCGCGTCGCGTACCTGGAGTCGAACCGGCTGCCCGAGGGCATCGAGCCGGGCCTGGACGCCACGAAGTTCTACGACCCGATCCGCGGCGCGTTCGCGGCGGGCGCCCAGCTCGCCGCGATCGAGGTGGACCGCGCGACCGGCGAGATCCGGATCCTGGACTGGGTGTGCGTGGAGGACGCCGGGCGGGCCATGCACCCGCAGATCGTGGACGGCCAGATCGCCGGCTCGATCGCGCAGGGCATCGGCGGCGCGCTCTACGAGCATCTCGTCTACGACGACGACGGCAACCTCACCACCGGCACGCTGCTGGACTACCTGATGCCGACCAGCGCCGAGATCCCGGAGCTGACGATCGGGCACGTCGCGCGACCGGCGGCGAACCCGCTCGGCGTCCGCGGCGTCGGCGAGGGCGGCACGCTCGGCCCGAACGCGGTGCTGGCCGGCGCGGTGCTGGACGCGGTCGGGGTCGAGATGGACACGCTGCCGATCACCCCGGGCGTGCTGTGGGCCGGCCTCCGCACGGCGGTGGCCCGGTGAAGGCCGCGCCGTTCGAGTACGTCCGCGCCGGCAGCGTGGACGAGGTCGTCACGACGCTGCGCTGGGCCGACGGCGACGGGAAGATCCTCGCCGGCGGGCAGAGCCTGGTCCCGGTCCTGGCACTGCGGATGGCGCGGCCCGCGGTCCTGGTGGACGTGAACCGGGTGCCGGGCCTGGTCTCCGTCACGCCGGACGGGGACGCGGTCGAGGTCGGCGCGCTGGTGCGGCACAGTCATCTCGCCGTGCAGGACGAGCATCCGCTGCTCGCCGAGGCGGCGGGCTGGATCGGGCACACCGCGATCCGCACCCGGGGCACGCTCGGCGGGAGCCTCGCGCACGCCGACCCGTCGGCGGAGCTTCCGGCCGTCGCCATGGCGCTCGGGGCCACGGTCACGGTCGTCGGTGTGGACGGGGTCCGCACGGTCGACGCCGGGGACCTGTTCACGGGGCCGCTCATGACCTCCCTGTCCGACGACGAGATGATCACCGGCGTGCGGTTCCCGCGCCCGGTGCGCTGGGGCTTCGCCGAGCTGGCCCGCCGGCACGGCGACTTCGCGCTGGTCACGGCCGTCGTGGCGCAGACGGTGCGGGGGACGCGGGTGGTGCTCGGGGGCGTGTCCGGAGTGCCGAGGCGGCTCGCCGGGGCGGAGCGGGTGCTCGACGCCGGCGGGTCGGCCGACGACGCCGCGGACGCCGTCGCGGACGAGGTCGAGCCGACGGCCGACCTGCACGGCACGGTGGAGTACCGGCGGGCGATGGCGGTGGAGATGGTGCGGCGGGCGCTGCACCGGGCCGGGAGGTCGACGTGAACGTGAACATGGTGGTCAACGGCGAGACGGTGAGCCTGGACGTCGAGCCCCGGCGCACCCTGGCCGACGCCCTGCGGGAGGACCACGGGCTCACCGGGACCCACCTGGGGTGCGAGCACGGCGTGTGCGGCGCGTGCACGGTGCTGGTCGACGGCGCGCCCGCCCGGTCCTGCCTGATGTTCGCCGTCCAGTGCGACGGCTCGTCGGTGACGACGGTGGAGGGGCTGGCCGGCGACGACGGCTCGCTGCACCCGTTGCAGGAGGCGTTCGTCGCCCATCACGGCCTGCAGTGCGGCTTCTGTACGCCGGGGATGCTGATGACCGCGGCGCATCTGCTGCAGACCCATCCGGACGCCGACCGGGAGACGATCCGGGCCGAGATGGCGGGCAACATCTGCCGCTGCACCGGCTATCAGGGCATCGTCGACGCCGTGGAGGCCGCCGCCCGCACCGGATCGGTCCCGCAGCCGGACGGCTGAGTCCCGGGACGTTCCGGCTACGCCGGCTTGATGTTGGCGTTGGCGTGGAAGACGTTGCCCGGGTCGTACTCGGCCTTGATCCGGCCGAGCCGCTCGTACTTCTGCCCGTAGATGTCCTGGACCCTCTGCTCGTCGGTCTCCACCTCGATGTTGACGTAGGCCTCCCGTGCGATCGCGACCGGCGCCAGCGCTGCGTGGAAGTCCCGCACCCAGCTGCGCTCGGCGGGGAGGCCTGCCAGGTCGGGCGTGAAGCCGATGATGAAGACGTTGATCCGCGGGGAACGACCGCCGCCGAAGGCGGTCGCGTCGTCGTCGACCGCGGAGTACGCGCCGTCGAGCACGTAGAAGATCGCGTTCGACAAGGGGGACTGCTTGCGCGCGACGTGCTCGGTGATCACGTCGATCACCGGGTCGGACAGCTCGGCGAGGTAGATGCCCTTCTCGTAGATGGTGTTCCCCCAGGCGTAGGCCTCGTCGAGCATCTGCTGCAGGGCGACGTAGGGCATGGGGGTGGTCATCTCGAACAGCGGGGGCACCGCCTGAGTGATCCGGGACACGAGCGCCGCGTGGGCGGTCCCGGCGTCGGCGCCGAAACCGGTGATCATCAAGGCGTAGCCCGGCCGGAACCGGTACTCCTCGGGTACGAAAGGCTCCGGCGGAGCGTTGATCGCCGCGATGAACAGGTTCAGCTCGAGCGGCAGGTCGGCGATGACCTCCCGGGCCAGCCGCAGCACCTCGGCGCCCTGCTCCAGTCCCCAGAACAGCATCGCGAACTCGACCGTCGGGTCGAGCGGATGCAGGGCGAACTGGAACTCGGTGACGACTCCGAAGTTCCCACCGCCACCGCGCAGCGCCCAGAACAGGTCCGGGTTCTCGTCGGCGTCGGCCCGCACCACGGTCCCGTCGGCGAGCACGACCTCGGCGGAGAGCAGGTTGTCCACGGCCAGTCCGTGCCGGCGGGTGAGCCAGCCCATGCCGCCACCCAGTGTGAGCCCCCCGACTCCGGTGTGACCGACCGCGCCCATGGGCACGGCCAGGCCGTGGGCCTGCGTGGCGGCGTCCAGGTCCGTGTGCAGCGCGCCGCCGGCGACGCGCGCCCGGCGGGCGTCGGCGTCGACGGTCACATCGCGCATCCTGCTCAGGTCGACCATCAGGGCGTCGTCCGCAACGGCGGAGCCTGCGGTGCTGTGTGCCCCGCCCCGCACGCACACGGCCATCGCGTGCCGGGCGGCCCAGCCCAGGGCAGAGGACACGTCCGAGGTGGACGCGGGGCGGACGATCACCGCAGGGCGGCGGTCGATCTCGGTGTTGTACACGGTCCGGGCTACGTCATAGCCCGGGTCGTCCGGTGCGATCACCTCGCCGGACACCAGCGCCCGGAGGTCGTCGAATCTGCTGCTCACGGTCTGGGTCATGGTCCCGCCGTCCCCGCCGACCGGCGCCGGCGTCGTCACACCGCCGCCGGAACGACGTGCGGCATGTGTCCGAGTGCCAGGCTCCACCAGTGCAGGATGGACACACATCGTCCGAATTGCCGAAAGGCGTGGACCGGGGTCAGCCCGGTGTGGCGGCGGTCGCCTCGGCGAGGCTCGGGAACCAGACGAAGAGCCGGTCCAGGCCGGTCATCCGGACCGGCCGGATCACCGCCCGGTTCGACGGCCCGGTCACCCCGCGGAGCTCGGTGCCCTGCTCGGTCGCGGTGCGGTGGGCGCGGACGACGGTCGTCAGCCCGTGCGAGCCCATGAACCGGACGCCGGACAGGTCCAGCACGACCATCCGGGCCGGGCCGCACAGCAGCTCGTGCGTGCGCGCCGTGATGGCACCGGCCTCGGTGAGATCGATGTCGCCGCGCACCTCGAGGACCTCGACCCCGTCGCGCACGGACCGGACGCTCAGCTGCACCTGCGACGGCGGGTGCGGCCACGACGTCGCGTACCGGGCCGGACCACGGTCCGCGGGAGCCTCACCGGACATGCTCGGCGGGGGGTCCGGTGCGGCGGCGCGCAGCACAACCCGGGCCACCGGTGAGAACGGTGGCCGCGCTGGTCATGGCGCCGGGCCGCAGGTCGGTACGGATGGGTCCACGGTACCGATCGGGTACCGGATGTACAGGTTTCGCAATGTGGACGTGACCCTCCGGAGTGTCCCGGATCACAACCGGACCGGGCATGGCTGCGGGGGGTCCGGGCCTTGCACGCGGAGAGCGCCCGGGCCGCAGGACCCGAGCACGACCGGAAGGACGTGACGCGCCATGAGCAACGCTTCCACGACCGCACGAGCGGTCCGCTTCGACGGCTACGGCGACCGCGACGTGCTGTACGTGACCGACGTGCCGATGCCGGATCCGGCGCCGGACGGCGTGGTCGTCGAGGTCCGGGCGAGCTCGCTCAACCCCGGCGAGGCGGCGATCCGCTCCGGCGCGCTGGCCGCCGTGTTCCCCGCGACGTTCCCGTCCGGTGAGGGCAGCGACCTGGCCGGTGTCGTGACCGCCGTCGGCGATCAGGTGTCCGGCGTCGACGTCGGCGACGAGGTCCTCGGCTGGTCCGACGAGCGGACCGCGCACGCCACGCACGTCGCGGTACCGGCGTCGCAGATCGTGGCGAAGCCGGCCGGCCTGTCGTTCGACGTCGCCGGTTCCCTGTACGTCGCCGGCGCGGCCGCCGTCGCGTCGGTGGAGTCGGTCGACCCGCAGGTGGGCGAGACGGTCGTCGTCTCCGGTGTGACCGGCGGTGTCGGGGTGATCACCGCGCAGCTGCTGCAGCGCCGCGGCGTCGAGGTCGTCGGCGTCGCCTCGGAGCGCAACGGGGACTGGTTGCGCACGCTCGGCGTGACGCCGGTGGCCTACGGCGCCGACGCCGTCGAGACGCTCGCCCGGATTCGCGCCGCCGTCCCGGACAAGGTGCACGCCTGGATCGACCTCTTCGGTGGCGGCTACGTCGCCCAGGCGATCGAGCTGGGCATCCCGGCCGACCGGATCAACACGATCATCGACCGCGCGGCCGTGGAGGAGTACGGCGTACGCAGCGACGGCACGGCCGTCGGGGCGAGCGCGGAGAACCTCGCGTTCCTGGCCGACCTCGCGGCGGACGGGGACCTGGTGATCCCGATCGTGGCGACCTACCCGCTGGACCGGGTCCGCGACGCCTTCGCCGAGGTCGAGCAGCGGCACACCCGCGGCAAGATCGTTCTGCACCCGCAGGACTGACCAGGAGTCAGGCCGGGCCGAAGCGGTAGCGGCTGCCGGCCGCGCCGGGGGTGAACGCCTCCGGCAGGTCGGCGGCCAGCCGCATCTGTGCCCGCCATCCCGTGCAGTGCGCCGGCACGACGACGTCCGGGCCGAGCTCGGCGAGTGCCCGCACGGTGGGCTCGATGATCTGCTCGAACCCGGGGCCGGTCAGGTGCAGCCCACCGAGCAGCGCGTGCAGCCTGCTCTCGCCGGTCAGGCGCATGGCGTGCCGGACGATGTTCACCGCACCGGCGTGTCCGCACCCGGTGAGCACGACCAGGCCCCGGTCGCGCACACGCACGACGAGCGCCTGGTCGTCGACGATCCACGGGTCCGGCCGCCACACGCCGTCGACCAGCGCCTCGTGCGACGGCATGCCGGTCTCGAACTCCGTCGTGCGGTCCACCTCGCCGGTGACCAGCACGCAGCCGTCGAGCAGCAGCGACGGTTCGCGCCGCTCGATCACCTCGAACCCGCCGTCGGTCAGCGAGCGCCGGGACAGCACCGGCATCGCGAACGGCGGCGCCCCGGCCGGCACGAGGCGTCGCGCTGACCAGGCGGCCGGGTGCAGCACCAGCGGCATCGTCGTCCGGCCGAGCCAGCGGTCCAGCCCGGGGAAGCCGCCGGTGTGGTCGCCGTGGCCGTGCGAGAGCACGACGGCCGCGAAGTCGGTCGGGTCGACCCCGATCCGGCGGCCGTTCTCGGCCATGCCGTCCGGGGAGATCCCGGTGTCGAACAGCAGCGTGTGCGTGCGCTCGCCGCGCCGGACCCGCACGACGGCGGCGAAGCCGTGCTCGGCGAGGAGCCCGGTCAGGCCGAGGCCGTCGGCGAACTGGGCGGCCGGGACGCGGCCCGGTGCTCCGAGGCGGGCGCGGGTGGCGACCGGCGAGTCGGCCAGCAGCGCGTCGTAGGAGTTGTCGGTCAGGACCGTGATCTCGAGCGAGTCGACCGGCTCGAGCGCGATCGGGTCGACGGCGTCGCCCGCGGCTGGGCGGGGCGCGGCAAGGAGGACCTCCGCGGCATCGGTCCGTCCGTCGTCCTGGCACACATCGGGCACGCTACTGGAGGCGTCTCAGTGTGAGACAGGTCGCATTTCGCCATTGTCGGCGGGAACGGCCCGTCCATGACCAACGATCCGAACAACGCACCCGACCCGACCAGCCAGGAGTTCGAGGACGAGCAGAACCCGGTCGAGCGGCAGGCTCCCGACGCCACCGCGGACACCCCCGCGACGGAGCCGAACCTGCTGCCGGACGAGCCGCCGCTGGTCGGTGAGGACACCCGGCCGAAGGGTGACCGCGGCGACGACTGACACCCGTCTCCGACCACGGAGACCCGGTCAGACACGGTCACTCCGGCTTCGCCTGGTCGATCCTGGCGGCGATCGCAGCCCGCACCGAGCGGATCGATCTGGCGACCGGGGTGACCTGCTGTCCGGCTGAACGGTCCGAACGGACCTGGCGCCCGGAGCGGCCCGACGCCTACCGTGATGTGGATCACAACAACTGCCGCGTCCGCAGGGAGCCGGTCATGGACTATCCGATCCTGCGCCCCGCCACGTCCTACGACGAGCTGTGGCGCCAGGTCGACTTCGCCACGCTCGACGTGCCCGAGCGGTTCAACCTCGGTGTCGCCTGTGCCGACCGCCAGGACCCGGCCGCCCGCGCGCTGACCGTCGTCGAACCGGACCGCACCCGTCGCGACTACACGTTCGGCGAGGTCACCGAGGCCGCGAACCGGCTGGCGAACGCGCTGGCCGCGCGTGGTGTCCGGCGGGGCGACCGGGTCGGGCTGGTCAGCGCCGCGTCGTTCGAGACCGGCGTCGCGTTCGTCGCGCTGTTCCGTATGGGTGCCGTCGCGCTGCCGCTCTCGTCGCTGTTCGGTCCGGATGCGCTGCGCTACCGGCTCCGCGACGCGGGCGTGTCCGCTGTCGTCGTCGCGTCCGCGAACGCCGGCCGGGTCCGCGAGGCGCTCGACGACGGGGACCCGGTACCTCTGCTGGTGATCGGCGGCGACGGCGACGAGTCCTGGTCCGGCGCGCTGGCCGCCGCCTCGCCGGAGTTCACGCCGGTCGACACGGCGGCCGAAGACCCGGCGTTCCTCATCTACACCTCGGGCACGACCGGCCCGCCGAAGGGCGCGCTGCACGCGCACCGGATCGTGTTCGGGCACCTCACCGCGTTCGAGACGATCTACGAGTTCTATCCGAAGCCGGACGACGTCATCTGGTCGCCCGCGGACTGGGCGTGGATCGCCGGGATCATGGACATCCTCGTGCCGGCCTGGATGTACGGGGTGCCGGTCGTCGTGGACCGGGAGCCGGCGTTCGGCGCCGAGCGGGCGGTGTGGCTGATGCGCGAGCACGCCGTGACCCTGACGCTGCTCCCGGCCACCGCGTTGCGCATGATCCGCGCATCCGGGATCGAAGGCGGCGACTTCGCGCTGCGCGCGATCTGCTCCGGCGGCGAGGCGCTCGGCGCGGACCTGCTGAAGTGGAGCGAGTCCTACTTCGAGGCCACGGTGAACGAGGGGTACGGGCAGACCGAGCTGAACGCCTGCATCGGCAACTGCGCGTCGGTCTACCCGGTCCGGCCGGGATCGCTGGGGCGAGGGCTGCCCGGCACGACCGTCGTCGTGCTCGACGACGGCGGGAACCCGGTGACCGACGAGGTCGGCGAGCTCGCGGTGGACCGCAGGCACCCGTCGACGATGCTGGAGTACTGGGGCCGCCCGGAGGCGACGGCCGAGAAGTACCTCGGCGACTGGCTGCTCACCGGGGACCTCGCCACACAGGACGAAGACGGGTACGTCTGGTTCCACTCCCGCAAGGACGACGTGATCAACTCGGCCGGCTACCGGATCGGGCCCGGCGAGATCGAGGAATGCCTGGGGAGCCATCCGGCGGTGGCGATGTCGGCCGTGATCGGGGTGCCGGACGAGCGCCGCGGCGAGGTGCCGAAGGCGTTCGTCGTGGTCCGGGGCGACCCGCCGGCCGAGATGGCCGCGCTGGCCGACACCCTGCGCGCGCACGTGCGGGAACGGCTCGCCCCGCACGAGGTGCCGCGGGAGATCGCATTCGTCGACGACCTCCCCCGCACGACGACCGGGAAGATCATGCGCAGGGCGCTGCGGGAGGAGTGAGGTCCCCGCTGCCCGACATCGCAGACCCTCACCGGAGGGCGCAGGGCGTGCAGGGCCTGCGCGGCCGGGAGAATCCCTGCGCAGTCGGCCGACCCGTGCGGCGGGAGCGCCGACCGGGCACGATCGCGGCGTGACGGCATCGAACCCGCACGGCGACGCGTTCGCGCACCGGCTCGGCTGGGGTGCGCGCCCGGCCCTCGTCGTGATCGACATGGTGCGCGCCTACACCGAACCGGACGGGCCGTTCGCGCTGCCCGATCCCGGTCCGGCGCTGAAGGCGTGCGAGAGCCTGGTGGCGGCGGCCCGTGCCGGCGGTGCGCCCGTGGTCTGGACGGTCGTGCGCTACACGTCGGGCCTGGCCGATGGCGGCCTGTTCGTCCGCAAGGTCCCGGCGCTGGCCGCGTTCGCCGAGGACGCCCCGGGCGGCTGGGGCGGGATCGCCGAGCCGCTGCGGCCCGCGCCCGGCGAGCCGGTGGTGGCCAAGCAGTACGCGTCCGCGTTCGCCGGGACATCGCTGGCGGCGACGCTGGCCGTCGCGGGCGTGGACACGCTCGTGGTCTGCGGTGTCTCCACGTCCGGCTGCGTGCGGGCCACCGCCACGGACGCGATGACCCACGGCCTGCGACCGATGGTGGTCGGCGAGGCGTGCGCCGACCGGACGACCGCGCTGCACGACGCGAACCTGGCCGACCTGGACGCGAAGTACGCCGACGTCGTCGGTGCCGACGCGGCGCGCGAGGCGCTGGCCCGCCCGTTCTGAGCAGGGTCAGGCTTCGGTGGACGGGTCGCGCCAGCGGGCGGCGCGCCGGTAGAGCACGCGCAGGTCGAGCAGGTGCTCGCGCATGGCCTCCTCGGCCGCGCCGTCCTCGCCGGCCGCGATGTGTTCGGCGATCACCCGGTGCCGGTCGTCGACGGCCGCCCACTCCTCCCGCGCGACCCGGTCCCGGTCGAGACGGGTGCGCAGCACGTCGTGCACCGGCTGGCCCATCATCGTGAACATCGTGTTCCCGGTGGCCATCAGCACCATCGTGTGGAAGTCCAGGTGCGGGACGAACCCGCTGGGGTCCTCGGGGTCCTGCGGCGCCCGCGCGGCCGCGCGCACCGCCTCGACGGTCTCGGCGTCCGCACGCTGGGCGGCCAGGCGGGCGGCCGCCGGTTCGAGCAGCAGCCGAGCCTCGAGCAGGTCCTCCATCCGCAGGTGCGGTGTCGTGACGAGCACGCCCAGCGCGCCGCCGATGTCCTCCACCACGCGGGCGGGGTCCGGCGCGGCGACGAACGACCCGCCGCGCACCCCGCGCCGGGTCTCGATCAGGTGCTGGCTGGCCAGCACCCGCAGCGCCTCGCGCACCGTGCTGCGGCTGACCCCGAACGCGACGGCGAGATCGGTCTCGCTGGGCAGCCGCTCCCCGGCGGCGACGGCGCCGCGCATGATCTGCCCGCGCAGGCCGTCCGCCACCTGGCGGTAGGCGGGCCGCACCCGCTGGACCCGCAGGCGCGCGACCGGGGCCGTGCGGGTGGGGGTGCCGGCGTCCGGCCCCTCACCACCGGCGCCGGCGGCGGGGCCGGCGCTGTCGGTGCCGGTCGTGCCGGACTCCTGGCTGGTCGGCATGGGCTCTCTTTCCGCGGTGATCGACGGCGTGCGCAGCGTACCCGCCAGCGGGCCGTTGACCTCTAAATGTCTGACGTTTTAGCGTCACCAGCGGGACGAGCGAGGGAGTGACCGGGATGGCGGTCCGCACGGGCTGGCAGGGGCGGTTCTACGAGGACTTCGAGGTCGGTGACGTCTACCAGCATCCGCTCGGGCGGACGATCTCCGAGGCGGATAACACCTGGTTCACGCTGCTGACCATGAACACGAACCAGGCGCACTTCAACGCGCAGGTCGGGGCGTCGTCGGAGTTCGGGCGGATGCTCGTGGTCTCGCCGCTGACGATCGCGATCGCGATGGGCCAGTCGGTGACCGACACGTCGCAGAACGCGTTCGCGAACCTCGGCGTGGACGAGCTGCGCCTGACCGCGCCGGTGTTCGTCGGCGACACGATCTGGTCGGAGTCGATCGTGCTCGCGACGCGGGAGTCGGCTTCCCGTCCGCAGGCGGGCATCGTGTCGGTGACGACGCGCACACTGAACCAGGACGCGGTCGAGGTGCTGAGGTTCAAGCGCTCGTTCTACGTGCACCGACGCGGCGCGGACGCGGCGGCGTCGCTGTTCCCGCAGGCCGCCGTCCCGCTCACGGTGGACACAGCGTCTTCTGGAGAGACGGGATGAGACCGCTCGAGGACGTCCGGATCGTCTCGCTCGAGCAGTACGGCGCCGGACCGTTCGGCACGATGCACCTGGCCGAGCTGGGCGCGGAGATCCTCAAGATCGAGGACCCGACGGTCGGCGGCGACGTCGGGCGCAGCGTCCCGCCCTACGCCGCGGACGGCGACTCGCTGTTCTTCCAGTCGTTCAACCGGGACAAGCGCTCGATCACGCTCGACATCCGGCACCCCGAGGGCCGCGAGGTCTTCCACGACCTGGTGCGCGGCGCGGACGCGGTCTACTCGAACCTGCGCGGCGACGTCCCGGAGAAGCTCGGCATCCGCTACGCCGACCTGGCCGAGGTGAACCCGCAGATCGTCTGCTGCTCGCTGACCGGGTTCGGGATGACCGGCCCGCGCTCGCGCGAGCCCGGCTACGACTACGTGCTGCAGGCGCTGGCCGGGTGGATGTCGCTGACCGGCGAGCCGGGCGGGCCGCCGCAGAAGACCGGTCTGTCGCTCGTGGACTACTCCGGCGGGTACGCCGCGGCGCTCTCGCTGCTCGGCGCCGTGCACGCCGCCCGCCGCGACGGCGTCGGCACCGACTGCGACGTGAGCCTCTACGACACCGCGGTCAGCCTGCTGACCTACCCCGGCACCTGGCACATGACGGCCGGCTACGAGCCCGCCCGCACCAGCCACTCGGCGCACCCGTCGCTGGTCCCGTTCCAGGCGTTCGAGGCGGCCGACGGCTGGCTGGTCGTGGCCTGCCCGAAGGAGAAGTTCTGGCAGCGGCTGGTGGCGCTCGTCGGCCGTCCGGAGCTGGCGGACCCGCGCTTCGCCACGTTCGCCGATCGCGACACCCATCGCGACGAGCTGCTGCCGTTGCTGGACGGGATCTTCCGCGAGCGCACGGTGGCCGACTGGCTCGAGCCGCTGTACGCCGCGTCGATCCCGTGCGCGCCGATCAACGAGGTGGACGGCGCGCTGACCGACCCGCACACCGTTGCGCGGGACCTGATCGCCTCGGTGCCGCACGAACAGTTCGGCGAGGTGCGGAGCCTGCGCTCGCCGGTCCGCGTCGGCCCGCCCGGGGACGACCGCGCCCCGACCCGCGCCGCGCCGGGGATGGGCGAGCACACCGGCGAGGTCCTGCGCGGGCTCGGCTACGACGACGACCGGATCGCCGCGCTGCGCGCGTCCGGCGCACTCGGGGAGAAGTGATGGACTTCCAGCTGTCCGACGAGCAACGGCTCTACCGCGACACCCTGCGCGACTTCGTCGACCGCGAGATCGTGCCGGTGGCCCGCGAGTGGGAGCACTCCGGCCGCTACCCGACCGAGATCGTCGACGGGATGCGCAAGCTCGGGCTGTTCGGGCTCGCGGTGCCGGAGGAGTACGGCGGGCTGTCCGCGGACACGGTGTCGTTCGCGCTGACGTTCGAGGAGATCTCCCGCGGCTGGATGGGCATCGCCGGGATCCTCGGCAGCCACTCGGTGACCTGCTGGATGCTCGCCCGCCACGGCACCGAGGAGCAGAAGCAGCGCTACCTGCCCGAGCTCGCGACCGGGGAGCGCCGGACCGGCATCGCACTCACCGAGCCCGGCGCAGGCACCGACCTGCAGGGCATCCGCACGACCGCGCGCCGCGACGGGGACGACTACGTCGTCGACGGCACCAAGATGTGGATCACCAACGCGCGGTACGCCGACCCGCTGCCGGTGCTGGTGAAGACCGACCCGAAGGCCGAGCCCGCGCACAAGGGCATGAGCATCCTGCTCGTCCCGGCCGACTCGCCCGGCTTCACCGTCACCCAGGACATCGGCAAGCTCGGCTACAAGGGCACCGAGTCCTGCGAGGTCGTGCTCGACGGCGTGCGGGTGCGAGAGTCGCAGCTGCTCGGCGGCGTCGAGGGCCGCGGGCTGCAGCAGGCGCTGTCCTCGCTGGAGACCGGCCGGATCAACATCGCCGCCCGCAGCGTCGGGATCGCCCAGCGGGCCTACGACGAGGCGCTGTCCTACGCGCGCGACCGGCAGGCGTTCGGGCAGGCGATCGGGGACTTCCAGGCCGTGCAGCTGCGACTGGCCGAGATCGCGGTGAAGCTGCAGGCGGCGCGGCTGATGACGTACTGGGCGGCGTCGCGGATGGACGACGGCGTGCGGATGGACACCGAGTCCGGGATGGCCAAGATCTTCGCCTCGGAGGCCGCGCTGGAGTGCGCCACCGACGCGATGCGCATCCACGGCGGGTACGGCTACTCGACCGAGTTCGAGGTCGAGCGGCTCTACCGGGACGCCCCGCTGATGTCGATCGGCGAGGGCACCAACGACGTCCTGCGCGGCGTCGTCGCCAAGGCGCTGCTGGCCGGGAAGGCGAGCATCGGATGACCGTCCCGGACCCGGCGGCGCTGGCCGCGCAGGCCGCGCGGCTGGGGTTCCGGCTCGACGACGACCAGGTCACGGACATGCACACCGCGGTCGCCGGCGCCGAGGAGGCGGCGGCCGCGCTGCGGGCACGCCCGGTCGACCCGGCCGCCGCGGACCCGGCCCGCGGGGATCTCTGGGTGCGCGCCTGGGCCGGGCGCCCGGGGGCGTGGGCACGTGAGCCCGCTCCCGGAGAGCCGGACCGGGACCGCCCGGCGCACGAACGGGACGCGACCGGCCTGCTCGCCGCCTACCGGGCCGGCGCCGCGCGACCGTCCGATGTGGTCGGGACGGCGTTGGCCCGCCTCGCGGCGGCGCACGCCGAGCTGAACTGCACGATCGCCGTGCTCGCCGAGCGCACCCTGCAGCGGGCCGCCGAGTCGGACCGCCGCTGGGCCGAGGGGACCGCGCGCCCGCTGGAGGGCGTGCCGTTCACCGTCAAGGACGTGATCGACGTCGGCGGCGCGCCGACCACGGCGGCGTCGTACCGCCGGGGTTGGCAGGATGCGGCGAGGTCGGCGACCGTGGTCGCCCGGCTGGAGGCCTCCGGCGGGATCGCGATCGCCAAGGACGCAACCACCGAGTTCGCTGTCGGCGGCCCGCACCCGCTGCGGTTCGGCGCCTGCCGCAACCCGTGGGACCTCGAGCGGTGGGCGGGCGGCTCGTCCACCGGGACGGCGGCGGCCGTGGCGTCGCGGGCCGTGCCGTTCGGCGTGGGCACCGACGTCGGCGGCTCGGTGCGGTTGCCGTCGGCCTGGTGCGGGCTGACCGGGCTCAAGCCGACGGCGGGGACGGTGCCGCGCACCGGCGTCGTACCGCTGTCCTGGACCACCGAGACCGTCGGTCCGCTGGCCCGCAGCGCCCGCGACATCGCGCTCCTGCTGGCCGTGATGCGCGGACCGGACGGCCACGACGTGCGGGTCGGCGAGCTGCCGCCGTTCGCCCCGCCCGGTATCCCGGCCGACCTGGCCGGACTGCGGGTCGCCGTGCCCGGCGGCTACCTCACCGAGCTGTGCGACACCGCCGTGCGCGACGGGGTCGCGGCACTGGTCTCCGAGCTGGAACGCGGCGGCGCGACGGTCGTGCCGGGGGAGATCCCGTCGGCGGCGGCCGCGCTGCCGATCGGCTACCAGATCGTGTTCGCCGAGGCCGCGGCGCTGCATCACGCCGACGCCGACCACTGGGCGGACTACGACCCGGTGACCGTCCGCCGGATCAGCCAGGGCATCACGACGCCGGCGGCGGACCTGCTGCGCGCGTTGCAGTTCCGGGTCGAGCTCCAGTCCGAGATGGACTCCCTGTTCCGCGGAGCGGACCTGGCGATCGTGCCGACCACACCGTCCACCGCGCCCCGGCTGCCGGACTGCACGGTGGACGTCGACGGCGTCGAGTACCCGCTCTACGCCGCGCAGTCGCGTTCCACGATGCTCGGCAACCTCACCGGGGCGCCCGGGCTCGCCGTCCCGACCGGGATCGCCCCGGACGGCTGCCCGACGTCGGCCCAGCTGCTCGTGCCGCCGCACCGCGAGGGCGTGGCACTGGCCGTCGCGGCGTGGTTCCAGCAGCGCACCGCGCACCACCTCCGGCTGCCCGCACTGGCTGCGCGGATCGGCTGGGCCCCTTCCGATCGCTAAACGTCTGACGTATCTTCCACCCCACTCCGAGGAGGACCCGTGACGATCGAGAGCCCGAGCAGTACCGACGCGCAGCTCCGCGGGCTCCGTGCTCCCACATCCCTCAGCGGCCAGGTCGGCGAGTTCGTGGCCGGCGCCGCGCTCGACGACGTCCCGGCCGAGGTCCTCGAGCGCGCCCGCTACCTCGTGCTCGACGCCGTCGGGCTCGCGTTCGCCTCGACCGCCTACGCGTTCCCGGCCGTCGCCCGGGACGCGCTGGCCGCGTTCGGCGGCGGGACGCATCCGGTGCTCGGCATGCCCGACCGGCTCACGCCGCGCGACGCCGCCGTCCTGAACGGCGTGCTCATCCACGGGATGGACTTCGACGACACGCACATCCCGGCCGTCACCCACGTCAGTGCCGCGGCGCTGCCGTCGGCGCTGTCCGCGGCCGTCGCCACCGGGTCGAGCACCGCGGACCTGCTGCTGGCCTACGTGCTCGGGGTGGAGGTCTCCGCGCGGGTCGGGATCGGCGGCGCGGGCGGCTTCCACGACGTCGGCTTCCACCCGACCGCCGTGGCCGGCGCGTTCGGTGCCGCCGCTGCCGCCGGCAAGATCACCGGGCTGGACGCGGGCGCGCTCGCCGCGGCGCAGGGCGTCGTCGGGTCGATGTCGGCCGGGCTGCTGGAGTTCCTGGAGGACGGCTCCTGGACCAAGCGGCTGCATCCGGGGTGGGCGGCGATGTCCGGCCTGACCGCGGCGAGCTTCGCGAAGGCGGGCTGGAGCGGGCCGCCGGCGGTGTACGAGGGCCGGTTCGGGCTCTACGCCTCGCACCTGTCCGGGCGCGAGTCGCACCCCGAGGCCGTCGCCGCCGGGCTCGGCACGACGTGGGAGCTGATGCGCACCGCGGTCAAGCCGTACCCGATCTGCCACTTCAACCACGCGTTCGCCGACGCGACGCTCGCGCTGCGGGCCGAGCACGGGATCCGCGCCGCCGACGTCACCGAGGTCCGCGCCGCGATCCACCCGGTGCCGGGCAAGGTCGTCAGCCAGCCGCCCGCGGCGAAATGGGCCCCGCGCGACGAGTACGACGCCAAGTTCAGCCTGCCGTTCACGGTCGCCGCGTCGCTGGTCCGCGGGCGGTTCACGCTCGCCGAGCTGGAGGACGACGCGCTGGCCGACCCGGACATCCGCGCGCTCGCGCAGAAGGTGACCGTGGCCGACGACCCGGACAGCGCGTTCCCGGCCGCCTACTCCGGTGCGGTGGAGATCGAGCTGACCGACGGGCGCGTGCTCACCCACCGCGAGCAGGTCAACCGGGGCCACGAGGAGCGGCCGCTGAGCAACGCCGAGATCGAGGAGAAGTTCCGCGGCACGATCGGCCGGGTCGCCGGCGACGCCACCGCGGCCCGGGTGCGCGACGCCGTGCTCGCGCTCGGGGACTCCCGGCCGGCGTCGGAGTTCGCGGAGGCGTGCCGTGCCGGATGACGTCCGGGTCGGGCTGTTCCTGACCCACCAGCGGACCGCGGCCACGGACCCGGTGGTGATGCTCGACGAGCAGCTGTCGCTGGTCCGGGCGGCCCGCGACGGCGGCCTGGACTCCGTGTTCGGCGGCCAGCACCACCTGTCGGAGACCTACGCGCACATCCAGCCGCTGCCCTGGCTGGCCCGGGTCGCCGCGGAGGCCGGGAACATGACCGTCGGGACCGGGATCCACCTGCTCGCCCTGCACAACCCGGTCGACACCGCCGAGGCGTTCGCCAGCCTCGACGTCGTCTGCCGCGGCCGGTCGGTGTTCGGGGTCGGGCTGGGCTACCGGGAGGTGGAGTACGCCGCATTCGGCGTCCCCCCTGGTGAGAAGGTCCGCCGCTTCACCGAGAACCTGCGGATCGTGCAGGCGCTGTGGCGCGGGGAGGAGGTGCACGCCGACCTGCCCTGGACGCGGCTCGACGGCGTGCGCGCCGAGATGCGCCCGGTCGCCGACCCGCACCCGCCGATCTGGATGGCGGCCAACTCCGACGCCGCCGTCCGCCGCGCCGCCCGGCTCGCCGACACCTGGATGATCAACCCGCACGCGACGACGGCGACGATCCGCCGCCAGCTCGAGCTGTTCCACGCCGAGCGCGCCGCCGCGGGCCGGGAGCCGGTGCGCGAGCTGCCGCTGATGCGCGAGGTCTACTGCGCGCCCACCCGGGAACGGGCGGTCGAGCTCGCCCGGCCGCACCTGGCCGGCAAGTACGCCGTCTACGCCGACTGGGGGCAGGACCGTGTCCTGCCCGGAAACGAGTCGTTCCGGACCGGTTACGAGGACCTCGCCGAGGACCGTTTCGTGGTCGGATCACCGGAGGACTGCCTCGCGGCGCTGCTGCCGTGGCGCGACGAGCTCGGCGTGAACCACTTCGTCCTGCGAACCGACTGGCCGGGGATGCCGGTGGCCGACGCGCTCGCCTCGCTCGACCTGATCGCCCGCGAGATCGCCCCCGTATTGCGCTCGACCGAAAGGAAACCGCAGTGGACTTCGGCGTCTTCATCCCCATCGCGAACAACGGCTGGTTGATCTCGGAGAACGCTCCCCAGTACATGGGGACGTGGGAGCTGAACCGGAACGTGGTCCAGGAGGCCGAGCGGCAGGGCTTCGCGTTCGCCCTGTCGATGATCAAGCTACGCGGGTTCGGCGGGAAGACCGAGTTCTGGGACCACGCGCTGGAGTCGTTCACGCTGATGGCGGGACTGGCCGCGGTCACCGACCGGATCAAGCTCTACGCGTCGACGGCCGTGCTGACGCTGCCGCCGGCAATGGTCGCACGGATGGCCACCACGATCGACCAGATCGCGCCGGGCCGGTTCGGGATCAACATCGTCTCCGGCTGGGCCAAGGGCGAGTACGAGCAGATGGGCCTGTGGCCGGGCGACGACTACTTCGGCTACCGCTACGAGTACTCGACGGAGTACGTGCAGATCCTGCGTGACCTGTTCGAGAAGGGGCGCAGCGACCTGAAGGGCCAGCACTTCACGATGGACGACTGCGTGCTGTCCCCGCAGCCGACCGGGCACGTGGACATCGTCTGCGCCGGGCAGTCCGACCGGGGGATGCGCATGGTCGCCGAACTCGGTGACTACAACTTCATCCTCTCGCCCGGCGTCAACGACCCGGAGGTATACCGGGAGTCGACGGCGCGTCTGGCGGCGGCAGCCGAGACCACGGGCCGGGACGTCGGTTCGCTGCCGCTGTTCATGGCGATCATGGCCGAGACCGACGAGGAGGCCCGCGCCAAGTGGGACTCCTACCAGGCCGGGGCGGACGCCGGGGCGCTCGGTTACATGGCCGACGAGGGCGGCAAGGACGAGTCCGCGGACAGCGCGGGTACGGCGCGGACGATCAACCTGCCGGAGGGGGCGGTCAACTTCAACATGGCGACCCTCGTCGGGTCCTACGAGACCGTCGCGCGCCAGATCGACCAGGTCGCGACCATGCCCGGCGTCAAGGGGATGATGTTCACGTTCGACGACTTCGAGCAGGGCGTGCACGACTTCGGCACCCGGGTGAAGCCGCTGCTGGGGTAGGGCCTCCCCGGGGCGGCGCCGGACCGTGTCAGCCGGGCGAGGGGACGGCGCCGATCTGCTGGAGCAGGCCGAGGGTGTCCCAGACCTCCCAGGTCTCGGCGATCTTGCCGTCGACCATCCGGTGGATGCAGATCGCGTCCACCCGGACGGCGTTGCCGGTCGCCGGGACGCCCGCGAAGTCGGTGTCGTGCCGGCCGGTCCCGGTCCAGCGCGCCACCACGCGGTCCCCGGCGGAGAAGATCTCCTCGACGCCCCAGTGCCCGGCCATGCCGTCGCGGTAGACCGCCATGGCATCCGCCATCCCCTGCGGGCCGGGTCCGCTCGGGACCTGCGGGTCGTGCATGACGTGGTCGGCCGTGAACAGCTCGGGTGCCAGCTCGGTCTTGCGCCCGTTGTTCATCTCCTCGTAGAACCGCCGCACCACTGCTTCGTCGGACGCGCCCATGCCGGTCTCCTCTGTTCGCACCCCGGTCCCGCTCCGCGGTCACAGCGGCCGGCCGGGCACGCGCCCGGTTCGGGGCGCGCCCACGGCGTTCGGCCGCCCGGGATGGTCAGCGTCCACCGCGGCCGCGAGCCGAGCATCGTCGGAATTGGCGAAACGGCGGGAGGCGTCCGTCCGATCGGTGCCGGACGGGCGGTTCACCGGATTCCCCGGGCCGCCGGCCCGGGTGCAGCCGCGGGGACGGACCGCCGACGGTCAGCGACCGGGTGTCGGCGGTCGAACCGATCCCGCCCGCGGTACCTCGCCGGGCGCGGCGGCCAGTGCGTTGCCGTGCGGCGAGCCGGCCGTGCACGAGCAGCGCCAGCGCGACGACCGTCTGCCCGACCAGCCAGGACAGGCCGATGCCGGTCAGGCCCCAGATCGGCGCCACGACCCACGACATCCCGATCACGATGATCGCGATCGCGGCGGGGACGCCGAGCAGCACCCGCATGCGTCGCTGCACCCGGGCCGCGGCCAGCGCCGAGGCCGTCACGATGTTCGGCAGGGCCGACAGCGACGCCAGCACGAGCGCGCCGGTGCCGGTCGAGGAGTAGTGCTCGCCGAACACGGCCAGGATCGGGTAGGCGCCGAGCGTCAGCACCGCGACGGCGGGGACGGTCAGGATCAGCGCGCGCTTCGTGGTGGCCCGCCGGGCCTCGTCGGCGCTCTCCGGGTCGCTCGCCGCGTGCGCGACCATCGACTGGGTCATGCCGGTGACGACCAGGTAGATCGCCATCGTCATGGTCCAGACGATCTGGTAGGTCGCCGCGTCCGGCGCCCCGAGCCGGGCCAGCACGAGCAGCGGCAGCCCGTAGATCGCCGCGTGCCAGAAGATCGACCCGGCGTAGTCCATCCCGGCGAACCGGGCGATGCCGCGGACCGTGATGTCCTCGGTCTCCTCGGTCGTCGCGGAGTGCTTCGGCAGGACCGACCCGAACACCCACACGCTGATCGCGATCACCGCGATACCGGTCGCCGCGATCCAGGACAGGCCGATGCCGCCGGGGATCGCCACCACCGCGGCGAGGACCAGCAGGCCGACCTTGAGCAGCGAGAACAGCAGGTTCTCCAGCGGTACGATCATCGCCTTGCGCAGCCCGGTCAGCAGGTTGTCCTGCACGTCGAACAGCGCCATCAGCGGTGTTCCCACCGCGAAGAACACCACGAGGGCGCCCAGACCGGCGACGCCGACCATCTCCGGTGCCCACAGCGGCGCGCCGAGTGCGAAACCGGCCCCGATCAGGATCGCCGACGCGATCGCGACGACGTAGCCGAGCGTGACGAGCCGTGTCGACCGGGGCCCGGCCACCGGCACGAAGCGCAGCAGCGCGTTCTGCATGTTGAGGTGCGCGATCCCGCCGAGCATCGCCAGCGCGGCGAGCGCCGCCGAGTTGACGCCGGCCTCGGCCGGGGAGAACAGCCGTGCCACGAGCACCCAGTAGCCGAGACCGACGAGCGAGCTGAGACCGGAGCTGAGCACGAGCGCGAGCCCGTCGCGGTGTACCGGCGCGGTCCACGCGGCGATGCCCTTCGCGTGCCGGGACGGCGGTCCGCCGACCTCGGGCGGGACGATCTCCAGCTCGGACGTCTGGATCGGCCCGGCGTCCTGCGGCAGGCTGATCGGGACGGTCGGTGAGAACAGGCCCGACCCGCTCCGCTCCTCGGTCTCCGGCGGGGCGGGTGCGCGATCTGCCACGGAAGGAACATCGCATACGGGCGCGGATCCGTATCACTCGGTCCCCCGTGGACCGGACTTCGCACGCCGAGTGCGTTTCTTCGTCTTTGTCCCGGTAACGGGACCGGTCGCGGGCTCGACCCTCCCTACCGTGCGGAGGACGTTGTGGGTGGCAGTGACCGGCTTCGTGGCCGTTGCGCTCACCTCGTGCAGCGGCGTCTCGCTCCCCGGGACGTCACCGGCTGCACCGGCCGCCGCTCCGTCCGGCGGCGGCACGTTCCGTGGAGCGCAGCCGTGGACCGCGGACGTCTCGGGTGCCCCTGCCGCCGAACGCAGTGCGGCGATCCTCGCCGCCCTGACCGACGCCGGCGGCTGGGGCAACGGCAACACCCTGCAGGTCGACTTCCAGATGCCGGTGTTCACCGCCGACGCCGCGACGCCCCGGAGGACGGTCACCGGCGCGGAGGACTACTGCTACGGCGGCCCGGACTGCGACCCCGTGCCGGCCGAGATGCCGGTCCCGGAGGGTGCGCACATCGAGGGGTCGGCTGACCTGACCTGTGACGCGGCGAACGAGGACTGCCACCTGCTCGTGATCGACACCGAGCAGCGCCGGCTGTACGAGCTCTACCAGGCCACCCAGGCCGGAGATCAGCTGACCGCTGGTGGCTTCTTCGTCTGGGACCTCGACCGCACCTACACCGACCAGCTGCGCGGTCCGCAGTGCACCAGCGCCGACGCGGCGGGGTTCCCGATCGCCGCGCTGACGCCGACCGCGGACGAGGTGGCGTCGGGCAGCATCGGCCACGCGCTGCGGTTCATCCTGCCCAACGACCGGATGAAGGCCGAGGTCTACGTGCCCCCGGCGACGCACGCGGGCGGGCCGGAGAGCACCGACCCGGACGCCCCGCCCTACGGCGTCCACTTCCGGCTGCGGCACGACGTCGACACGTCCTCCTTCAGCGACGCGCAGAAGGTGGTGGTGCGGGCGTTGCAGACGCACGGCATGTACCTCTCCGACGGCGGGGAGATCGCCCTGACGTTCGCCGACGACAAGAACACGACCGCGAAGTGGGCCGAGCTGGGGATCGACTCGCAGTCGTTCGCGGGCCTCACGGTCGACGATTTCGAGGTGGTCGACCACGGGCCCGAGGTGCCGGTCACCTACGACTGCGCTCGGCTGGACGGCTGACCATCGCCGGGCAGAAGGTCGTGCTCAGGCCCTGATCCCGGACGTGAGACCGGTGGCGATGCGGTCGCCGAGCTGCTCGGGGGAGTCCGGGCCGGACGGGCGGTACCACTTGTAGGTCCAGTTCGCGGCACCCAGGCACATGTTCACCCAGATCTTGGGCGGCATCCCCAGGTCCACCGACGGGTGCGCGGTCAGGTGCTCGTCGAGCGCGGTGAGGAACACGTGCTCGTAGGCGCGTCGGCGACGCAGCAGCTGCTCGGCCAGCTCCTCGGGCAGCTCGTGCTCCTCCTCGAAGCACACCTTGAGCAGGTCCTGGTTCCGGCAGGTGTACGCGACCCGGGAGCTGATCAGCTCCCGCACGGCGTCCAGCGGGGTCGGCGCGTGGTCGACGACCTCGCGGGCCATCCCGAGGCTCTCGTCCAGCACGTCGGAGTACAGCCGGACGAGCATCTCCTCCTTGCTGTGGAAGTAGTGGTAGAGCGTCGGCTTGGACAGCCCGACCGCCGCCGCGATCTCGTTCATCGACGTCGCCCGGAACCCGCGGCGGCTGAAGATCTCCGCGGACACCGCGAGCAGACGGCGGCGCTGCTGGTCGGCGCGCGTCGGCCCGGGCTGCGGGAGCGCGCCGCGGTCGGTCACGGTCATCGTCGCCTCCCTGTCGTCCCTGCGGTTCGCCGTTCACCGTAGCTGTCCCGACCGGACGGTTGACACAATCGCACGCCCTCGATGTACTGGGCCGACCGCCCGGTCGGTCGGGCGGTCACGACGAGGAGGTCCGATGAGCGACGACCCGAGCTGGGAGCTCGACGAGGCGCACGCCGACTTCGCTGCGACGTGCCGCGCGTTCGTGGACCGTCAGATCCGCCCGCTGGTGGACGAGGCGGAGACGGGCGGCACGTTCCCGTCGGAGCTCTGGAAGCAGCTCGGCTCGGCCGGGCTGCTCGGCCTGTTCACCCCCGAGGAGTTCGGCGGCAGCGAGGCCGACAGCCTGGCCGTCGCGGTGCTCGCCGAGGAGCTCGCCAGGGCCAGTGGCGGGATCGCCATCGGCCCGCTGGTCAGTGCCTACATGGCCGGTACCCACCTGGTCCGCTACGGCAGCGAGGCGCAGCAGCAGCGCTGGCTGCCCGCGATCGCCTCCGGCGAGGCGGTCGCCGCGATCGCCGTCACCGAGCCCAGCACCGGCTCCGACGTCGCGGGGATCACCACCCGCGCCCGGGAGACCGACGACGGCTGGCTGCTCGACGGCCGGAAGATGTTCATCACCAACGCCGGCCTGGCCGACGTGCTGGTCGTCGGCGCGCGTACCGGCGAACCCGGCCGGCGGGGGATCACGCTGTTCGCGGTGGAGAAGGACGCACCCGGGCTGTCGTTCTCCCAGCCCCTGAAGAAGATGGGCTGGCACGCCTCGGACACCCGCGAGGTCGTCCTGGACGGGGTGCCGGTACGCCGCGAGGACGTGATCGGCGCCGAGGGCCGCGGTTTCTACCAGATCATGGACGGCTTCGAGCTGGAGCGGATCGCGCTGGCCGGGATGGGTGTCGGGCACGCCGCCGAGTGCCTGGACCTGGCGCGGCGCTACGTCACCGAGCGGGAGGCGTTCGGCGAGCCGCTGACCGCGCTGCAGACTATCCGGCACAAGCTGGCCGAGATGGAGATCGAGCTGGAGGCCGCGCGGCTGGTCACCTACCAGGCCGCGCACCGGCTCGACTCCAGCCACCCGGAGGCCGCGCGCTCGGTGGCCCGGGCGAAGTACCTGTCCGCGGTGACCGCGAACCGCGTCGCCGACGACGCCGTCCAGCTCTTCGGCGGCGCCGGGTTCCTGGACGAGAGCCCGGTCGCCCGCCACTACCGCGACGTGCGCGTCCTGCGGATCGGCGGCGGCACCGACGAGATCCAGCTGGAGATCATGACCCGCGGGATGGCCCAGTGACGGCTGAACCCGCCACCGAGCCCGTCGCCCCGCACGAGGACCCGGCCGGACCCCCCTCGGCCGAGGACGTGACGCGGGCGGCGGAGCGGGCGCGGGCCGGGGGTGATCCGGCCCGCTGGCCGGAGAAGCTCCCGGTCCGCGACCGTCTCGCCGTGCTGTTCGACCCCGGCACGTTCGTCGAGGACGGGCTGCTCGCCACGGCGATGGACGAGGGCCTCCCGGCGGACGGGGTGATCACCGGCGTCGGGCGCGTCGAGGGCCGCCCGGTCGCCGTGATCGCGCACGACTTCACCGTCAAGGCCGGTTCCTGGGGTGAGCTGACCTGCGAGAAGCAGGTCCGGATCCTGGAGCGTGCGGACCGCGACCTGCTCCCGGTCGTCTACCTCGTGGACTCCGCGGGCGGGCGGCTCACCGACCAGATGGGCTTCTTCCCCGGACGGCGCGGCGCCTCGGCGATCTTCAACCTGCAGGTGCGGCTCTCCGGGCGGGTGCCGCAGATCTGCTGCCTGCACGGCCCGAGCGCGGCCGGCGGTGCGTACATGCCGGCGTTCTGCGACTGGGTCGGCATGGTCGACGGCGCGGCGTCGATGTACCTGGCCAGCCCGCGCGTCGCGGAGAAGGTCACCGGCGAGAAGACGACGCTGGAGGAGATGGGCGGCGCGATGATGCACGCCACCGTCTCCGGCTGCGGCGACGAGGTGTTCGAGGAGGACTGGGAGGCGATCGCGGCGGCCCGGCTGCTGCTGTCCTACCTGCCCGACGACTTCCGCTCGTCGCCCGCCGCGGCCACGTCCGTCGCTCCCGAGCGCGACGACTGGGACGGGCTCGTCCCGGAGGACCCGAACGCCGCCTACGACGTGCGCGGCGTCGTCGACCGCCTGGTCGACGCCGGCACGTTCTTCGAGATCAAGGCCCGCTGGGCCGAGGAGATGGTCACCGGACTGGCCCGTCTCGACGGG
Organism: uncultured Actinomycetota bacterium; assembly: GCA_963822335.1. Classification (GTDB taxonomy): domain Bacteria; phylum Actinomycetota; class Actinomycetes; order Mycobacteriales; family Pseudonocardiaceae; genus Pseudonocardia. The sequence goes on from CAWGHE010000002.1 coordinate 547,420, forward strand.
CGCGTGGTCGGGATCGTGGCCAACCAGCCGGCCGTCCGCAGTGGAGCGATCTTCGTCGACTCCGCGGACAAGGCGGCCCGGTTCGTCTCGCTCTGCGATGCGTTCAACGTCCCGCTGCTGTTCCTGCAGGACGTGCCCGGCTTCATGGTCGGCGTCGAGGTGGAGCGCCAGGGGATCATCCGGCACGGCGCCAAGATGATCACCGCGATGGCGTCCGCCGAGGTCCCGAAGTTCACCATCGTGCTGCGCAAGGCGTACGCGGCCGGCTTCTACGCGATGTGTGCCCCGGGCTTCGAGCCCCGCGCGACGCTCGCCCTGCCCACCGCCATGATCGGTCCGATGGGCGCGCAGGCATCGGTGAACGCCGTGTACGCCAACAAGATCGCTGCGATCGAGGACGAGGACGAGCGCGCCGCGTTCGTCGCCGCCCGCGCGGTCGAGCAGCAGGCGGACATCAACCTGCTCCGGATGGGCTCGGACCTGGTCGTCGACGCCGTGGTCGAGCCGGACAGACTTCGCGCCGAGCTGACCGCCCGCCTCGTCGACACCGACCGCTGGACCCGCGAAACCGGCCGCCGCCACCACCCGATCAGTCCTGTGTAGATACTCCCCCGAGGAGGACGCCGATGTCCACCACCGATGACAGCCTCTCCGCCCTGCTCGACGCGCCGGTCGTTCCGCTGCGTCCGGACTGGACGGTGCCGGACCGCGTCGAAGGGCTGGCCGCGGCCCGTGCCCTGGACGGCCCGGACGCGTACTGGGAGTGGGTCGCCCAGCAGATGCGCTGGTCGAAGCCGTGGACGTCCGTGCGCTCAGGCGAGATCGACGACTTCCGGTTCTTCGACGGCGGCCTGATCAACGTCGCGGACAACTGCGTGGACCGCTGGGCGGAGGACCCGGCGACCGCGGACCGCGCCGCCGTCGTCTGGGAGGGCGAGCCGGGGGACACCCGGACGCTGACCTACGCCGAGCTCGCCGTCGAGGTGAACCAGTTCGCCGCCGGGCTGGCCGGGCTCGGGGTGGCCAAGGGCGACGTCGTCGCGATCTACATGCCGAACCTGGTCGAGGCGTTCACCGCGATCCACGCCTGCAACCGGATCGGCGCGATCTACACGGTGCTGTTCTCCGGCTTCGGCGAGGACGCGGTCGCGTCCCGGATCCAGGCCGCGCGGGCCAAGGTCGTCGTCGTCGCGGACGCGATCTACCGGCGCGGCAAGCCGATCGAGCTTCTGTCCACGCTGCGCGCCGCGCGGGACCGGACGCCGTCGGTCGAGGCCGTGGTGGTCGTGGACCGGACCGGCAATGCGGTGCCGCTTCTCGCCGGCGAGCACGCCTACGACGCCGTGTGCGAGTCCGGCTCCGCGGGCGTCGACGCCGTGCCGCTGGACCCGAACGAGCCGTCGTTCCTGATCTTCACCTCGGGCACCGAGTCGCGGCCGAAGGGCGTCGTGCACTCCGTCGGCGGCTTCCTGCTCGGCACCTGGGCGAACGCGCACTGGCAGGCCGGCTACGAGCCCGGTGACGTGTACTGGGTCGCAGCGGACGTCGGCTGGCTGACGTTCCCGATCCAGGCCGTCGTCGGCGGGCTGGCCTGCGGCATGACGATCGCCTGCTTCGAGGGCGCGCTGGACACCCCGACCACGGCGCGGTTCTACGAGGTCTGCGAGAAGCACTCGGTCACGAAGGTCCTCTGTGCGCCGACGCTGATCCGGATGCTGCGCAAGTTCGGCGACGACCTGGCCGCGGCGCACCCGTTGAACCTCAAGCTGATCACCGCGCAGGGCGAGCCGCTGGACGGCGACACGTTCGCCTGGGCCACGGAGACGTTCGACGCCCCGGTGGTCAACGCCTACGGCCAGACCGAGACCGGTTCCACCTGGACCTACCCGGTCTACGGCGCGGAGGACCTCAAGGCCGGGTCGGTCGGCACGCCGGTGCCCGGGCACGCCTACGAGATCCTCGACGACGACGGCAAGCCGGTCCCGGCGGGCGTCAAGGGACACCTCGTGCTCACCGCGCCGTTCCCGACGCTGGCCCGCACGGTGTGGGACGACCACGCGCGCTACATCGAGACGTACTTCTCGCGCTTCCCCGGGAAGTACGCGACGAACGACGAGGCCGTGCTCGACCACGACGGGCACATCTGGGTGCTCGGGCGCGCCGACGACGTGATCAACGTGGCCGCGCACCGGATCTCCACGATGGAGATCGAGGCCGTCGTGACCGCGCACCCCGGCGTCGTCGAGGCGGCGGTGGTGGGCGTGCCGGACCCGACGAAGGGCACCGTCCCGATCGCGTTCGTGACGCTCGCCCCGGGCGCCGACGAGGCCACCGTACGGTCCGAGGTGGACACCCGGACGACGGCGGAGATCGGCGGCTACGCCCGGCTGGCCGCGATCCACGTGACGTCGGCGATGCCGAAGACGCGCACCGGCAAGACGATGCGGCGGCTGCTGCGCGACGTCGTCGTGCACGGGTCGCCGACCGGGGACACGTCCGCGATGGAGGACCCGACCGCGCTCGACGCGGTCACCGCCGTCGTGAAGGGAGCCTGATGGCCGGGCTCTGGTTCGAGCAGCTCGAGGTCGGCACGACCGTCGAGCACGCCACGCGCCGGACGGTGACCGAGACGGACAACGTCCTGTTCACCACGATGACGATGAACCCCGCGCCGCTGCACCTGGACCACGACTACGCCTCGCACACCGAGTTCGGGAAGCCACTCGTGAACTCGATGTTCACGCTCGCGCTCGTCGTGGGCCTGTCGGTGCCGGAGCTGACGCTCGGCACGATCATCGCGCAGCTCGGGCTGGACCAGGCGAAGTTCCCGAAGCCGGTCTTCCACGGGGACACGGTCCGGGTCGAGACCGAGGTGGTCGAGGCGCGGGCGTCGTCGAGCCGTCCGGACGCCGGCATCGTCGTGTTCGAGCACCGGGCGCACAACCAGCGCGACGAGCTGGTCTGCCAGGTCCGGCGGACGGGCCTGATGCACCGCCGCCCCGCCTGACCTCCGTCGAACCGTCGGTGTCTCGTGCCACCATCTCAGTGACGGAAGGGAGGCACGCGATGACGGAAGCCCTGTCGTGGCCGAGACACCAGATCACGATCGAGGAATGGGACGCCCTGCGCGAGCACGAGACCCTCCGGCTCGAAGTGATGGAGGGGATGCTGGTGATGGCGGCGCAGCCCTACGGCCTGCACCAGCGAGCCGAAACTCGCCTGGAGATCGGTCTGGAAGCCGGGTTGCCGACGACGTTCAGCGCGGTGCACGAGGTCGAGGTCCTACTGGCGGACGAGCCGTTGACGATCCGTGTTCCGGACGTCGCGGTCGTGCCGACGGAGCTCGTCGACGCCAACCCACACCGGTACCCGGCCGCGGACGTCCATCTGGCCGTGGAGATCCTCTCCGAGGGATCCCGCCGGGTGGACCGCGTGACGAAGTTCTCCGAGTACGCCGATGCCGGGATCCCGCAGTACTGGATCATCGACCTCGACGACCCGACCACGCTCACCGCGTACCTGCTGGTCGACGGCGAGTACGAGCTCGTCGCCGAGGCCACCGGCACGGTGGACCTGGAGGTGGCCGGATACCCCGTCCACCTCGATCTCGCCGCCCTCACCCGCCGCTGAGGCCCATCGGAGAAGATCGGAGCATGACCGTTCTCGTCGCCCGCAGCCTGTTGTTCGTCCCCGCCACCCGCCCGGACATGGTGGCGAAGGTCGGGCGGAGCCGGCCGGACGTCGTCGTGCTCGATCTGGAGGACGCCGTCGCGCCGGGCGAGAAGGACTCGGCGCGGGCCACCGCGGCCGAGACACTGGCCGCCGAGCGGCCCGGTGCCGGAACCGTGCTGGTGCGGATCAACGCGCCCGGCACGCCCTGGTACGACGAGGACGTCCGCACCCTCGCGGCGCTGCTGGCCGACGGCCACGTCGACGGCGCGGTGCTGCCGGTGTACGAGACGCCCGGCCAGTTCGCCGACCTGAAGGCTGCCCTGGGGGAGGGTGCACGGATCGTCGTCGGGCTGGAGAGCGTGCTCGGCATCGCCGACGCCCGGGAGCTGCTGGCCGCCGGGCCGGACGCCGTCTACTTCGGCGCCGAGGACTTCGCGGCCTCGGTCGGCGGTCGGCGCACGGCCGGCGGGACCGAGGTGCTCTACGCCCGCAGCCGGGTCGCGCTGTACGCGGCGCTGCACGGCGTCGTCTCGCTGGACCAGGTGGTGACCGCCGTCCGGGACGCGGACGCGTTCCGCACCGACGCCCGGCAGGCCCTGGACCTGGGTTTCCGCGGCAAGGTGTGCCTGCACCCGGTGCAGGTCGAGGTCGCGCACGAGGTGTTCACCCCGACCCCCGACGAGGTCGCGCACGCCCGCGAGATCCTCGCCGCGGGCGACTCCGGCGTCGGGGTGGTGAACGGCGAGATGGTGGACGCCGTGCACGTCACGATGGCCCGCGCCGTGCTCGCCCGGGCCGGCGAGACGGGCTGACCGTCCGAGACCCGCGAGTCGGGTGGACGATCACCGTGCGGAGCACGGCGTCGATGCCCGCGATGACGATCCCGGCGGACGATCCGTGGAGTGGATCACGTATATGGCGTTAGCGTGTTCCGCACGGTTCGCCAGGGGGTCGCGCTGACGGGAGGCGCCCGTGGACGGGGTCCTCGTCCGGCTGTGCGGCGCCCTGAGTGCCACCCGGGGTGAGGTCGAGGTCGCGATCCCCGGCCGCAAGGCCCGCCTGCTGCTCGCCCGCCTTGCCGCGGCGAGCGGCGCGGTCGAGGCCGCCGATCTCGTCGACGACCTGTGGTCCGATCGGCCACCCAGCAGGCCCACGGACAACGTCGCGACGCTGGTGAGCCGCCTGCGGACGGCGCTCGGCACGGACGTGGTGACCGGGGACCGGCGGGGCTACCGGATCGGCGGACCGCCCGCGGTGCGCATCGACACGGCCGAGGCGCGGGCGCTCCTCGCCCAGGGCGGGCGACATCTGCGTGCCCGGGAGCCGGCCCTCGCGCTGGCGGCAGCCGAGCGTGGCGTCGCGCTGCTCGCCGGGGGCCGGGCCCTGGTGGGCGAGCCGGACGCCGATTGGGTGGACGCGCTCCGCGCCGAGACGGTCGAGCTTCTGCGGAGCCTGCGCCACCTCGTCGCCGAGGCCGGGTCGGCGGCGGGGGAGCACGCCACCGGCGTCGCCGCCGCCCGGGCCGCGGCCGACGCCGACCTGCTCGACGAGCGTGCGCACCGCCTGCTCATGGCGGCCCACCACGCGGCAGGTGAGCAGGACCGGGCGCTGGCCACCTACACGCGGCTGCGGGCGGCGCTGGCCGACCAGCTCGGCGTCGAGCCGGACGAGCACACGCGCGCACTGCACCTGGCGATCCTCCGTCACACGCCGGCGCGGGAGGCCGCGCCGGACCCGTGCGCCGGCTGGGCCCGCCCGGCCGGGACGACGAGCTCGCCACGCTGACAACGGCCTGGTCCACCGCAGCGCGGGGCAGCGCCACCGCGGTGCTCGTCGCCGGCGAGGCGGGAATCGGCAAGACGACGCTCGCCGACGCGGCGGTACGGCTCGCCGAGCAGAACGGGGGCCGGGTCCTGCGCACCCGGTGCTACGCCGCCGAGCGGTCGCTGTTCCTGCAGCCGGTTCTGGACGCGCTGGACCCGCTGCTCAGGTCGCTGTCCGCCGAGCGGGCCCGGCGTCTGGCCGGAACCGGTGCCGGTGCACTCGCCGCACTGCTCCCGGAGGCCGGTGGTGTGCTCGGCGAGCCGGCGCCGGAGCTGCTCGACCCGGAAGCCGGTCGCCGGCGCGCGTACGAGGCGGTGCGGTCGCTGCTCGCCTCGCTGGCCGCGGAGGAGCCCGTCGTGTTGCTGGTCGACGACCTGCACAATGCCGGCGTCGCCACGGTCGAACTGCTGCACTACGTCGTCCGGCGGATGTCCGATGCCCGGTTACTGGTCCTGGCCACGGTGCGCAGCGAGGAAGGTGAGCCCGCGCTTGCCGCGCTGGCCGAGGTGGCCACGCGACTCGACGTCGACGTACTCCCGGCTGCCGCGGTCAGCCTGCTGGCCGCGCGTGCCGGAGTTCCCCGGCACGCCGAGGACGTCCTGCGCCGGACCGGCGGGCACACGCTGTTCGTCGTCGAGTCGCTCCGTGCCCTGGCCGCCGGGGAGGAGGGCGTCCCCGAGTCGTTGCAGAGTGCGGTGGCCGGCCGGCTCCGCCAGATCGACGCCGACACACGGCGGGCGCTGCATGCGGGCGCCGTGCTCGGGGCGGCGGTGGAACCGGCTCTCGTCGCCGGGATGCTCGACCTGCCGGTACCGGAGGCGGTCCGACTGTGCGAGGAGGCGGCCGCGGCCCGGATGCTGGTCCCGGCGGGCGCCGGCTACGAGTTCGCCAACGACCTGCTGCACGAAGTGCTGTACTCGTCCACCCCGGAGCCGACCCGGATCGCCCATCACCGTCGGGCCATCGAACTGCTGACCGACCGCCCGGAGTCGCTCGCCCGGCACGCCGAGGTGCTCGGTGACCGGCGTCGGGCCGCGAGTGCATGGCTGGCCGCCGGGGAGCAGGCCGCGCGGCGCTTCGCCACCGCCGACGCCGCCTCGCTGCTGGACCGTGCGGTCACCGCCGTAGCGGGCCTGGACGAGCCCGCGCTGACCGGCCGGATCCACCTCGCCCGGGTGCTGGTCCGGGAGGCGCTCGCGCGCTACACCGACGCCATCGACGACATCCGGGTGGCCGGGGACGCGTTCCGGGCCGCCGGAGAGCGCCGGTTGGAGGTGGCCGTCGTGCGGCGGCTCTGCGGTCAGCTCGGCACCGCCTTGCCGATCGACGAGCTTGAACGCCGGCTCGCCGCCGGCGCGCGCGTGGCCGAGGAGCTCTGCGATCCGGGCGCGCAGGCCGATCTCGACGGCGGCCGGGCGGTGCTCGCCGCCAACCGCCTGGACTTCACAGCCGCCATCGGGTTCGGACGGCGTGCCGTCGCGGCGGGTCGCGCGGCCGGCACCGACGAGGCACTGGCGTGCGGTCTGGACGGGCTGAAGACGGCTCACGCCTACTCGGGGGACTCCGCGGCACTCCTGCCGATCCTGAACGAGCTGATCCCGCTGCTGAATCGTCTGCAGTGGACGGAGTACCGGTGTTGGGCGGCGTTCGAGTCGGCGCTGCCGTCGGTCGCCGCGGCCGACTGGGACACCGCCGCCACCCGGATCGACGATGCGATCGCCATCCAGGAGCGAGGAGGGATCCGGTCCACCGACCCGTGGCTGGCCGCGCACCGGGCGTGGATCGAGCGGCTCCGCGGGCGGCACACGGACGCCGTCGACCGCGGCCGACGCGCCGTGGCGGCGGCCCGGGACGCCCCGCACGACTGGTGGCTGCCGACTGCGAACGCGCTGCTGGCCGTGACGCTGATGGAGCTCGGGGAGATCGGCGAGGCGACCGAGCTGCTCGTCGAGGGGCGCATGGCGGCACGACGGGGCGGCATGGAGGCCTACCAGCTGCGATGCGCCGGACCTCTGGCCGAGGTGACCGGTGACGCCGACGCGCTGGCCGAGGCCGACGCGTTGCTGTCCGGCATCCGGACACCGGAGGGTTCGGCCTGGCTGGCCGGAGGGGACGCCTATCTGTCGGTGACCCGGGCCTGGCGGCAGCGGGGCGAGCCGCAGCGCGCCCACGCGGTGCTGCGCACTCTGCTCGTCGCGGCCGAGCGGCTGGACTGGGTTCCGTGGCGGGCGGCCGGCGCACTGGAGGAGGCCGGCGTCCTGGCCGACCTGGGCGAGCATGAAGCGGCCGCCGACCGGCGCGACCGCGCCCGCACGCTGGCCGAGCGCCACGGCATGCCGACGGTCGCCGCCCGCGCGGCGGAGAGCGTCTACAGCAGCTCGGCCAGCCGCGCGGCGGTCCGGGCCGCTCCTCCCGGATCGACCGGCAGGTAGTCCACCTCCCTGCCGATCTCAGCGGCGATCGCGGTGGCCAGGGCGTCCGGCTCCAGCTCGTCCCACTCCATCCGTCGCCCCGCCCGGTACCGCGCGAGCCGGTGCGGCACATGCAGGTTCTGCTCGAAGTGCCGGCGCAGCGGCACGTAGAGGAACGGGCGGCGGTTCGCCGTCAGCTCCATCGTCGTGGTGAGCCCGCCGTGGGTGATCGCCAGGTCGCAGGCGGCGAGATGGCGGTACAGGTCCGGCACCCACCCGTGCACCTCGACGCCCGGCGTCGGCGGCAGCGTCTCCGGGTCGATCCGGGGTCCGGTGACGACGACGGTGCGCAATCCCGGTACGAGCCGCGCGGCCTCGGGGACCGCCGCCAGCACCCGTCGTAGCAGCGGTAGGCCGACTCCCGTTCCGCCCGCCGTGACAAGGCAGACCGGTTCCCCGTCCGCCCACCCCAGCTCCTCGCGGATCCCGGCTCGGTCCCGTTCCTCGACGGGGGTGAATCCGGTGACGTAGCCGGGGAACGCGTAGTGGTCCGACGTCCAGTCACGGATCTTCGGTAATCCCGGTCCGAACGTGTCCGCCACGACGTCGTCGACGTCGCCGACGAACAGCGCGGCGTCGCGCAGACGCGGGTGCCGTTCGACCTGCTCGAGCATCTGCGCGTTGTGGTCGGCGGTCAGCTCGGCCTCCCTCCCCGGACCATCGGGCATCGGCAGGAACCCGACGAAGTCGGTCAGCCAGGCGTACCCGCTGCGCTTGAGCTCAGGGTTCTCGTGCAGGAAGTGGTCGAGGTCCCAGGCCTCGTCGCCGATCCAGAGGTCGTGGTGCTCGGTCTCGGAGATCTCGTTCAGGACGTGAAAATTCGCCACCAGGATCTCGTCCATCGTGCGAAGCGCCTCGAACGCGTGCAGGTCGTGCTCCCCGCACTCGGACTCGACGTGCCCCGACTCGCTGGCCAGCCACCGCGACGCCGGGTGGATGCGCTCCCCGCGGTCGGCGAGCAGTTCCGTGACCGGGTGCTGGGCGAGCCACTCGACCTCGACGTCGGGCAGCAGGGTCCGCAGCTCGTCGGCGATCGCGAGGTCCCGCCGGGCGTGCCCGAGCCCGATCGGCGAGGACAGGAACAGCGCCCTTCGCGGCCGGTTCCGCGCCGGCGTCCACGACCGTGGCGCGCGGAGCCGTCCGGTCACCGTGTCGGCGAAATCGCGGATCAGCAGGTTGACGCGGACCGGGTCGCGGCCGGTCGGGCCGTGACCGGCGCCGGGCAGCGTCACCATCGTGCCGCCGGTCCACTCGGCGACCTGCTCGCCGAGTGTGACCGGAGTCATCAGGTCGTCGCTACCGTGCACCACCACTACCGGGCACCGGATGCGCGAGCAGAGCTCCCGTGCGTCGTCGAGCGTCGCTCCGCCGAAACCGTCGAAGGAGTCGAGCAGGACCTCCGGCGACGTAGCGGCGGCCCAGGAGACCTGGTCTTCCCACTGCTTGATCGAGTGCGGGTCGGAGTTGCAGGCGCCCAGGAAGAACGCCGTGAAGTCGTCGAACTCCTTCGTGATGTAGTGCCGGTTGAACTTCCCCAGGCCCTCGTAGGAGTCGCGGACCTCCTCGAAACCGGGCAGATCGAACACCATGGTCGGGGCGATCGCGACCACGCCGAGCATCCGGTCCGGGTGAGCCGCGGCCAGCTCCAGGGCCAGGCGGGCGCCGGCCGAGAGCCCGACGACGACGGCCCGCTCGGTGCAGGTGGCGTCCAGGACGGCCACGAGGTCGGCGACCAGCTCGTCCATCGCGTAGGCCGCCGGCCCGCGCGGTTGCCCGCTGCGGCCGTTGCCCCGGCCGTCCACCACGACGACGCGGAAGTGCCGGGCGAGGAACGGGACCTGGGCCTTCCACTGCCGCCCGTGCACGAGCGGCATGGACGAGGGCATCACGATCGTCGGGCCACCGGTGCCGTACACCTCGTAGCCGATCGTCACCCCGTCCCGCTCCAGGGTCTCCTCGACGTCCGGGTACCGAGCGCGCATGGCCGACCTCCTCGCTGATGGGCTCATCAGGATCGCCCCGGCCGTTGCAGCCGCGTGGCAATGCATTCGCAACGAGCCCCGCCACGCTCCGTCCCGTTCCGAGACGAGGAGGACGAGATGACCACTTACGTGCTGGTGCACGGCGGGTTCGTCGACGGCTGGTACTGGGGCGAGACGGCAGCCCGGCTGGAGAAGGAGGGCCACCAGGTGCTCGTCGCCGACCTGCCGAGTAGCGGGACCGACGCGTCCGCGCTCGGCGATCTGTACGCCGACGCGTCCGCGGTGCGTGACCTGCTGGACGCCGCGGGCGGGCCGGTCATCCTGGTCGGGCATTCCTACGGCGGCATGGTGATCACCGAGGTGGCCGACCACCCCGCGATCGCCCGGACCGTCTACCTCAGTGCCTTGTGGCCGGCGCGCGGCCAGACCGCGCTGGACGTGTTCGGCGAGCTGCCACCCGACGGACGGATCCGCGTCACCGAGGACGGCGCCGCCGTGCGCGTCACCGACGATCCGGAGCTCGCCCGCGACGTGTTCGCGGGCGACCTCGACCACGCGCGGTTCGCCGAGTACCACGCGCGGATGGTGCCGTCCTCGACCTCCGCGATGGGTACGGCCAGCACCGCACCGGACCGCTCACACCCGGTGACCTTCGTCGTGCTCGAGCAGGACAGGGTGTTCCCGCCCGAGGCGCAGGAGATGTCCGCCGCGCGGGCCGATGACGTTCAGCGTCTCCCGACGTCGCACGCCCCGATGCTCTCCGACCCGGAGGGGCTGGCCGCCCTGCTCGCCCGGCTGGCCTGACCGATCGAAGCGCCGGGTCGGCCCCGGGGCAGCGATCCCCGACACGTTGTCGAGGAGGAGGACGAGATGACGGCGAACGCGCTCGAACCTGCTGGAGAGGTCCGGATCGTCCGCGACCTGCCCGGGAGCCGCCGGGAATGGGTTGCCGCGACCGCACGGGTGTCCGGGCTGCTGTTGAGCGCGCGTGGAACAGAGGCCGGCGGGGAATTGGAGCTACCCGACCCTCTCCGGGGCGGGACGGCTCTTCGCGCGTGGGCCCGGATCGTCCGGCCGGTGATGGACCGGACCGCCGATCACGACGCCGTCGAGGTCCCCGTGGCCGACCTCGCCGTCGTCGCGGACGCCGCGGCGACCCTCGGGCGTCTGCTCTGCCGCGCGCGGACGACGGGAGCCCAGAATGCGGTCAGCCGCCTGCTGATCTGGGACGCCGAGTCGTACTACTCGACCCCGGAGTGGATCGTCGCCCAGATCGCGCGGGTGCACGGCGTTCTCGCCAGCGGGGATCCCGAGGACGCCCGGCTCGTGTGGCGTGCCGGGGCCGACTGAGCCGCCCCGAATCGAGCCGACGGCCGGTGGCTCAGACGATCCGCCGATCGGCATAGCACCAGCGCCACGACTCCCCGGGCTCGAACGAGCGCATCACCAGATGCCCCGTCTCCCGGCTGTGTACTTCGGCGTGCCGGTGCGGGCTGGAGTCGCAGCACGCGACGTGTCCGCAGGTCAGGCACATTCTCAGGTGGGACCACGGGTCCGCGTCGATCGCCCGGCAGTCCGGGCAGCCGACGTCGCCGGCGTCCGGGGTGGGCTCGGTCCAGGCCGGTGTGTCCAGATCGGCAGTGTGCTCGCAGCTCATCAGGGGCACCATTCTGCTCTCGTGAGACTCTCCTTCGCCGCGGGTGTCCGATGAGCAGCGAGCTGGGCCTGGTGGGGCTCGTCGTCGGTGCCCTCGCGATCACCTGGTTCTGCCGCCGACGCGATCTGCCGGCACCGCTCGTGCTCGTCGTCGCGGGCATCGCGGCGTCGTTCCTGCCCGGCGTCGGGGTGATCGAGTTCGAGCCCGACGTCGTGCTGCTGCTCGTGCTCACGCCGCTGCTGTACTCCGCGGCGCTGGAGTCGTCGTTCCTCGGTGTGCGGGCGAACCTGCGGCCGATCGGCCTGCTCGCCGTCGGGCTGCCGGTGTTCACGGCGGCCGCGGTCGGGCTCGTCGCCTGGTGGGTGGTGCCGGAGCTGACGCTGCCCGCGGCGCTGGTGCTCGGCGCCGTCGTCGCGCCCCCGGACGCGGTGTCCGCGCTCGCCGTCGGGCGCCGGCTCGGCCTGCCGCGCCGGGTGATGACGATCCTGGGCGGGGAGAGCCTGGTCAACGACGCGACCGCGCTCACGATGTTCCGGGTGTTCGTCGCCGTCGCGGCCGGCACCGGCGTGACGGTGTGGGAGGCCGGCGGCATGTTCGTGATGGCCGCCGTCGGCGGCACGGCGATCGGGCTGGCCATCGGATGGTTGGTGCACCAGGTGCGCCGCCGCCTCGACGACGCCCGGGTGGAGAGCGCGCTCGGTCTCGTCGTGCCGTTCGTCGTCTACCTCGTCGGCGAGCTCGCGCACACCTCGGGGGTGCTCGCCGTCGTCGTCGCCGGGCTGTACCTGGGCTACAAGGCGCCGCAGAGCGGCTACGCGACCCGGCTGCAGGAGCAGGCGGTCTGGCGGGCGGCCGACACGATCCTGGAGTCGATCGTGTTCGCGCTGATCGGCCTGCAGCTGACGTCGGTGCTGGCGGAGGCCGGGTCGCTGGGGCCGCTGCTGGTGGCCGGAGCCGTGGTCACGGCCGTCGCCGTGCTGTCGCGGATCCTGTGGGTCTTCCCGGCGACCTACCTGCCCCGCCGGCTGTCCCGCCGGCTCCGGGAGCGCGACCCGTCGCCGCCGTGGCAGGTGCCGGCCGTGCTCGCCTGGTCCGGGATGCGCGGTGTGGTGACGCTGGCCGCCGCGTTCGCGATCCCGGCGGAGGTACCCGGCCGGGACACGATCGTCTTCCTCGCGTTCGTCGTCACCGTCGCGACGCTGCTGCTGCACGGCCTCACGCTGCCCATGGTGATCCGCCGGCTCGGGGTGCGGGAAACCGGTGGCCAGGCCGACCTGCTCGCCGAGGCCCAGGTTCAGTACAACGCCGTGCAGGCCGCGATCGCCCGGCTCGACGAGCTGACCGACGGCGAGGACGACCACCTGGGACACAAGCTGCGCCACGGCGCCGAGATGAGCGGCAACGCCGTGTGGGAGCGGCTGGGCAGGCCCGACTCGGAGGCGGGGGAGGGCCCGGCCGCCCGGCACCGCAGGCTGCGCCGGGAGATGCTCGACCGGGAACGGGACACGTTCGTCGCCGCCCGCGACTCCGGCGACATCGACGACGAGGTGCTGCGCCGCGTGCAGCGCCGCCTCGACTACGAGGAGGCGATGCTCGACCGCGACGAGGCGTGAGCCGGCCGGGCGCGGCTCACTCCAGCTTCGCCGGATCCAGTGTCGCCTGCTTCACGCCGAGGCGGCGGTTGAGCAGGAGCGTGATCGCCCAGAGCACCAGGCCCAGCACGACCAGCGCGCCGGCCACCTCGTACTGGCTCGCCGGACGACCGGAGAACGGCAGCACCAGGTAGGCGCAGGCGAGCGCGCCGATGACCGGGAGCACCGTCGGGGCGCGGAAGTGGTCGGCGGCGACGCTGTCCTTGCGCAGCACCAGCACCGCGATGTTGACGATGGTGAACACCGCGAGCAGCAGAAGCGCCGTCGTCCCGCCGAGCACGGCGATCGCGTCCGATCCGGCGAACGAGACGTAGGTGATCAGTGCGAACGAGATCAGCGTGGTGAAGATGATCGCCACCCACGGCGTCCGGCGGAACGGGTGCACCCGGCCCAGCTGCTTGGGGAGCACGGCCTGGTTGGCCATGCCGTAGAGCAGCCGCGACGCCATCAGCATGTTGATCAGCGCGGTGTTCGCGACGGCGAACATCGAGATGAACGGCAGGATCGCGTCCGCCGGGAGGTTGGGCGCACCGGCCCGCACGACCTCGACGAGGGGGGTCTCGCTCTCGGCCAGCGCACCGACCGGGACCAGCGCCACCGCGAACACCGACACCAGCACGTAGATCACACCGGTGATCGAGAGCCCGGTCAGCATGACCTTCGGGAAGATCCGCCGCGGATCCCGGCACTCCTCGGCCATGTTCACCGAGTCCTCGAAGCCGACCATGGCGAAGAACGCCAGCGACGTCGCCGCCGTCACGCCCAGGAAGGTGCCCTTGTCGTCCGGGCTCTCGAACACGAGTACCCGGGAGAAGTCGGCGGTGTCGCCGGACAGCGCGAACAGTCCGACCAGGATGACCAGCAGCAGTCCGGAGAGCTCGACCATGGTGAGCACCACGTTGATCTTGACGCTCTCCCCGACCCCGCGGAAGTTGACGATCGCGACGAGCACCATGAAACCGAGCGCGATCAGCACGATCCCGCCGTTGCCCAGGTCGAACCCGAAGCCCTCGTCCAGGTTCGCGGCGAACGCCCGCGACGCCGTCGAGGCCGACGTGATCCCGGAACTCATCACGATGAACGTGACCATGAACGTCAGGATGTGGATGCCGAACGCCTTGTGCGCGTACAGCGCCGCACCCGCCGCCTGCGGGTACTTGGTGACCAGCTCCAGATAGGAGAACGCGGTGATCATCGCGACCGCGAACGCGATCAGCAGCGGCAGCCACGCCGCGCCGCCGACCTCCTCCGCGATGTTGCCGACCAGGGCGTAGATGCCGGTGCCGAGGATGTCGCCGATGACGAACAGCAGTAGCAGGCCCGGACCCATGACCCGCCTGAGCGACGGCTGCTCCTCGTTGGTCCCTGCCGTCGTCGGTGTCTCGGCCATGTGACCAGCTCCCCCGGGGTCCGCACGATTTGACCGGTACAGCCTCCTGTGCCGGGGCGGCGGTGTCCAGCGCCGGGTGGGTCACGCGGCGACGAGCGCCTCCAGAGCGTCGGCGCCCGCGGCCGGGTCGTCGGCGGCGCGCAGGCGTCGGCTCATCGCGCCGACGGCCGACCGCACCGACGGGCCGGGGGCGACAGCGTCCACCGTCGTCCGCAACGTCGCCGCGCCCAGCGTCCGCGGGTCGAGCCGCCGCCCGCAGCCGGGGTCCTCGACGCGCGCGCCTCGATCCGGGGCGAACCGGTGGAGACGTGACCGAGACGTCGGTCATGGGGAGGAGATGGTCCCCGGCACGCCGGACCCAGTGGGGGGGTCCAGATCCGGCGTGCCGGGAGTTCGAGTCCGCGGTGACCGTGGCCGACGCGGTGTACGAACAAGTGTGCACGCAGCAACGGCGGGCCGGGTCGGAGTTCATCTGTTTTGACGACCATCGCAGTAGGGGTCGCGATTTCATCGCATTTCGGTATGGGCGCGACGCCGACGACGGCGTTCACTGCATTCCATTGTGATCAGTTGATGCCCACCACGCCTCGCTCGGAGGAACCATGCGTACCGCCTACCGCGTCCTCGCGTACCTCCTCGCGGCCGAGGTGGTGATCCAGGCGGCTGCGATCGCCTACGCCATGTTCGGGCTCGGCGCCTGGATCGAGAGCGGCGGTGTGATGGACAAGGCCGCGGTGGAGAGCGAGTCCAGCGATTTCGCCGGGGTGGGCGGATTCATGCTGCACGGCATCAACGGCGAGATGATCGTCCCGTTGCTGGCGCTGATCCTGTTGATCGTCTCGTTCTTCACCGGCGTGAAGGGGGCCGCCAAGTGGGCCGGGATCGTCGTCGGCGTCGTCGTGCTGCAGATCCTGCTGGGCGTGTTCGGCCACGGCATTCCCGCGCTGGGCATCCTGCACGGGCTGGGAGCACTGGCCCTGTTCGTCGTCGCGGTGATCGCCGCACGCCTGCCCGGCGGTTCGGTCGCCGCCCCGAAGGTCGGCGTGTCCGAACGTGCTGACGTCGGCTGAACCGAGCTCGCCCTCGCTGCCGCCGCCGGCTCCGTCGCGATCGCGGAGGACCCGGCGGCTGCTCGCACTCCTCGCCACGGTCGTGGTGCTCGCGCCGATCGGCTGGCTCTGGTGGGACAGCACGATGCCCTCCACCTATTCGGTGATGGACATGGGCACCGCCGATCTCGGCGGGGGGCCGGGCGACCCGCACGCCGGTCACGCCATGCCGGGCATGACCCGCGGCGTGGACGAGCTGCGCGACACCTCGACCACGCCGGCCGACGTCGCGATCACGCTCGTCGCCCGGAAACAGGTGTTCCGTCTGGCGACCGGCGAACAGGTCGACGGCTTCACGCTGAACGGGACGTCACCGGGTCCGGAGATCCGTGTCGTCCAGGGCCAGACCCTGCAGGTGCGCCTGGTCAACGAGTCCGTCCCGGACGGCGTCACGCTGCACTGGCACGGCATGGACGTCCCGAACGCCGACGACGGGGTGGCCGGGGTGACCCAGGACGCGGTCCTGCCCGGAGGGGAGTTCACGTACCGCTTCGTCGCACGGGACGCGGGGACGTACTGGTACCACTCGCACCAGGTGGCCAACCCGCAGGTCGAGGGCGGGCTGTTCGGCGGCCTCGTCGTGACACCTCGCGAGGCGCCCGCCGCTGTCGCCGAGGCGACCGCCCTGGTGCATCACTACGCCGGGCGGCGCACGGTCAACGGTCGAACCGGCGACACCCCGGTTGCCGCCGCGCCCGGCTCCCGGGTCCGGGTGCGCGTCGTGAACACCGACAACGGACCGATGTCGGCATGGGTGACCGGGGCGCCGTTCCGGCTGGCCGCGATCGACGGCTCGGACGTCCACGACCCTGGCCCGGTGTCCGGGCAGGCCGTGACGGTCACCGCGGGCGGCCGAACCGACCTGGACATCACGGTTCCGCCCGACGGGTCCGCCACCCGCGTCGAGCTCGGTGGCGACACTGCACTCCAGCTCGGCGGCGGGACGCGGCCGGCGCCGCCGCGGTCGGCGAAGCCGGCGACGACGCTCGACCCGCTCACCTACGGCACGCCGGCGCCGATCGGCTTCGACCCGGCCGCGGCCGATCGCCGCTTCGAGTACGCGGTGGGACGGTGGCCGGGCTTCGTCGACGGGAAGCCGGGCGTGTGGTGGACGGTCAACGGTCACATGTGGCCGGACGTCCCGATGTTCGTCGTGTCCGAGGGAGATGTGGTGCGGGTGCACATCACGAACTCCAGCGGCGAGGTGCACCCGATGCACCTGCACGGCCACCACGCCGTCGTCCTGGCCCGTGACGGGGTCCCGGCGACCGGCAGCCCGTGGTGGGTGGACTCGCTCGACGTGCCCGACGGCGCCTCCTACGACGTCGCGCTCGTCGCGGACAACCCGGGCATCTGGATGGACCATTGCCACAACCTGAAGCACTCGGCGGAGGGCCTGGTCGCGCACCTGATGTACACGGGGGTCAGCGAGCCGTACCGGGTCGGCGGTGACGCCGGCAACGACCCGGAGTGATCCTCAGCGCCGGTTGTCGGCGTGCCGGTGCCGCCGTGGTGGCATCTCGGCATCGACGGTCGGGCGTGGCTGCCGCTGCTGCGGCTCGGGGCGAACCGGCTGTCCGTTGTACGGGCTGTCCGGGTACGGCTCGTAGGCCTGCGGGCGCTGCGGTGGGAGGTGCGCGGTCGTGCCCGCGCCGCCGCCGAACGCCTCGAGCCGGTCGACCCGTTCGGCCTGCTCGGCGAGCAGGTCACGGATCTCGGCGAGCAGCTCGATGTCGGTGGGATCGGACGGGCCGTCCTCCTCGCCGCGGCGACGGCGCTCCTGGAGCCACTTCATCGGGAAGACGACCAGGAAGTAGACCACCGCGGCCGTGATGATGAACGTGATCGCGGAGTTGACGAAGCTGGCCCAGTCGAACTCGACGCCGTTCACCTGGATCGTGCCGGCGAACTCGCCCCCGCCGGAGAACAGCCTGATCAGCGGCTGGAGGAACGCGTTCGTGAACGACGTCACGACGGAGGTGAACGCCGCACCGATGACGACGGCGACGGCCAGGTCAACGACGTTCCCGCGCAACAGGAAGTCCTTGAAACCCTTCAGCAAAGCTCGCTCCTCGCACGAGGGGTCGGGCGGTTCGGGCAACGACGATAACGGCAGCGTCGCGCGTCCCGATCACCCCCGGGGGTGATGTGACCGGCGTTCCGATTTGACTGGTAACTAGTGACCAGCTATCAACGTTGAATGGTTGGAACGACGGGTCGGGTCCTGCTCGTGGCCGGCGTGATGCTGTCCGGGTTCAGCCTGAGACCGGCCGTGACCAGCGTCGGAGCACTGTTGCCGGTGCTGCGGGCCGAGCTGCCGCTGTCCGGGACGGCGGCCGGGGTGCTCACCGCCCTGCCGACGCTCTGCTTCGCCGCGCTGGGTCCGGCGACTCCGCGACTGGCACGGCGGCTGGGCGTCGAGCGGGTCGTGGGCGGGGCGTTCCTGCTCGTCGGCTTCGGTGTGGCCGTGCGTGCGGCGGCCGGCGGGCCTGGGACGTTCCTGGCCGGCAGCGTCGTGACGCTGGCCGGGATCGCGGCGGCGAACGTGCTCGGGCCGCCCCTGGTCCGCCGGTGGTTCCCGGACCGGGCCGGTGCCGTCACCGGTCTCTACGCCATGAGCATCGCCGCGGGTGTGGCGCTGCCTGCGGCCGTGACCGTGCCGGTGGCGACCGCGACCGACGCCGGGTGGCGGGCCGGCATCGCCGTCTGGGCGCCGGTCGCGGTGCTGGCG
Source organism: uncultured Actinomycetota bacterium (assembly GCA_963822335.1). Classification (GTDB taxonomy): domain Bacteria; phylum Actinomycetota; class Actinomycetes; order Mycobacteriales; family Pseudonocardiaceae; genus Pseudonocardia. The sequence goes on from CAWGHE010000002.1 coordinate 565,908, forward strand.
GCGCTCCCGTGGCTGTGGCCGTCGGTCCGCCGAGCGGCTCCGACGGCGGGGGATCGCCCGTCCGCCGCGGACCCGGGCGCACCGGGTCCGGGCCGGATCACGGTCGTCGCGCTCACGGCGTTCTTCGGGCTGCAGTCGCTCGGCGCGTTCGTGGTCATGGGATGGCTGCCGGCGATCTACGTCGACGCCGGCGTCCCCGGTCGGACCGCCGGGATGCTGCTCGCGCTCACCGCGGCCCTGGCGGTGCCGTTCGCGCTCGCCGTCCCGGTGCTCGTCGACCGTCCGCGGGCCCGGCCGTTCCTCGTCCTGGCCATCGGTGCGGCCGGGCTGGCCGGGTGGACCGGGCTGCTGCTCGATCCCGCCGGTCCGTCCTGGCTGTGGGCGGTGCTGCTGTCGGCGCTGCACTGCTCGTACCCGCTGGCGATCGCGCTGGTCCGCGTGCACTCGGCGGGACCGGCGGCCGAGCTGCGGCTGTCCGGGCTCGTGCAGACCGGCGGCTACGCGCTCGCCGTGGCCGGGCCCCTGACGACCGGTGTGCTGCGGGACGCGACGTCGGGCTGGACCGTGCCGGTCGCGGTCGTGCTGGCGCTGCTGGTGGCGCAGATGGTGGCCGGTCTGCTCGCCGCTCAGGGCCCGAGGTCGTACGACTCCAGCCGGTCCACCAGCTCGACCGGCCTGCTCAGCGCGACGAGGTGACCGCCCGGCATCTCGTCGGGCACCACGCCGAGGCGCTCCGGGACGATCCGGCGCTGCAGCTCGACCGGGAAGAACCGGTCGCCGGTGGTGGCCAGGAACCGGACCGGCACGTCCGCCCACCCGTCGAACGGGTACGGAGCGGCCATCACCGCCGAGGACTGGTCCGGCTCGCCGCGCTCGTACGCCTCCGCCAGCACGTCCGGCGGGGTGTCGTGCAGGAACAGGTCCCGGGACATGTCCTCGGTGTCCGGGTCGCGGCCGTCGCGTGCGGCCCGGGCGCGCAGAGCATCCTCGAACCCGACGGCCTCCCACCACTCGGCGGGCGGTTCGCCCACCGCCGGGGTCATCGCGTTGAGCAGCACCACCAGGCGGACCGGTAGCCGTTCGCACACCAGGGGCGCGGTGAACCCGCCCAGCGAGCTCGCGACCAGGACCAGCTCGGTCCCGGTGTCGACGTCCCCCACGGCTGCGACGACGGCGTCGGCGTAGTCGGGGAACCCCGCGTCGTCGTCGGTGGCCGGGAGGTCGACGGCGACCACCTCGCGGCCCCGCCGTTCGCACTCGGCCACGACCCGGTGCCAGTACCAGGCCTCGCCGCCCGCACCGGGGACCAGCACGTATCTGCGCCCGCTCATCGGCCCAGCCAACCAGGAGTCAGGACCGCTCGATCAGCCGCTCCAGGAACTCCCCGGCCTCCCGGGCCGCGCGCTCGACGTCCCGCTCGGCGATCGCGTCGACCAGGCCGGCGTGCGAGACGTCCCGGTCGGTCCCGACGGTGTCCGGCATCGTCGTCGCCACGCTGCCGGCGACCGTCTCCACGACGCCCCGGTACAGCTCGGCGAGCAGCGTGTTGCCCGAGCAGCGGACGACCGCCAGGTGGAAGTCGGTGTCCGTACGGGCCGCACGCTCGACGAGCTCGGAACCCGGCCCGCCGCCTCCGCGTGCGGCGGCCTCGGCGACGGCGGCGACGGCGGCGTCCCGCTCGGTCTCGGCCTCGCGCAGCGCCGCCAGGTCCTCGTCGGTGCGCCGGGTGGCGGCCATCCGGGCCGCCTCGACCTCGAGCGTGCGGCGGACCTCGAGCACCTCGCGCAGCTCGCGCCCGCAGAGCGTGCGCAGGGCGCCGGAGAGCTCACTGGTCGCGCGGACGTAGGTGCCGTCGCCCTGGCGCACCTCGAGCAGCCCGCTGTGCGCGAGCGCGCGGACGGCCTCGCGCACGGTGTTGCGCCCGACCTCCAACGTCGCGGACAGCTCGGCCTCGGGCGGGATGCGGTGGCCCACCGGCCACTCGCCGGACGAGATGGCCTCCCGCAGCTGCTGCGATCACCTGGCCGACCAGCCCGACACGGCGTGTTGTGACAAGCGGCACCGGATCATCCTTCCATCCGAACATCCTACGTCTGACAGAATAGCCCAACGTGACGATCGCAGACCGGGAAACACGCGCCGAGGAGCTGGTCGGCACCGGAGCCGCCGAGCGGGTGGACCGCCGGGCCGCGCTGCTCGGGACACCTCTGCTCGTCATCGGCGTCGCGCTCGCCGCGTCGAACCTGCGCCCGGCCGTCACCAGCATGGCGTCGGTGCTCGGCCAGGTCCGCGACGACCTCGGCGCGTCCGCGGCCTGGGCGAGCCTGCTGACCGCCGTCCCGACGATCTGCTTCGGGCTGGCCGCCATCGCCGCACCGCTGCTGGGACGGCGCTTCGGGATGGCCCGTGCGGTCGGGCTCGCGCTCGTCGTGCTCACCGTCGGGTCGGTGCTGCGGGTCCTCGACGGCCCGTGGGTCGTGCTCGGCGGGACGTTCGTGGCCGCGAGCGGGATCGCCATCGGCAACGTGCTCATCCCGGTCGTGGTCAAGCAGTCGTTCCCGCACGCGGTGGGCCGGGTGACCGGCATCTACACCGCGGCGCTGGCCGCGGGCGGCGGCATCGGCGCGGCGTTCACCCCGCCGCTGGAGCAGCTGCTCGGCGGCTGGCGCGGCGCCGTCGGGGCCTGGGCGGCGCTGTCCGCGGCCGCGCTGGTCGTGTGGGCGCTCGCCGCCCGCCACGGCGCCCTCGACCGGCCCGGCTCCGATGCCCCGGAGCGCAACCGTTCGGTCCTGCGCAGCCCGCTGGCCTGGGCGGTGACGGCGTTCTTCGGACTGCAGGCGTGCGTGGCGTACACCGCGATGGGGTGGCTCTCCGAGCTGTTCGTGACCGTCGGCGTCTCCCGCACCGACGCGGGGCTGATGCTTGCGCTGATCAACCTGATCGGTATTCCGCTCAGCTTCGTGGTGCCGCCGATCGCCCTGAACCGGCGCTCCCAGTCCGGCTGGATCGTCGCGCTCGCCTGTTGCTCGCTGGCCGCGGTGGCGGGGCTCGCGATCGCGCCGGCCGCGGCTCCGTGGCTGTGGACCGTCCTGCTCGGGGTCGGCATGGCCGTCTTCCCGCTGGGCCTGGGCGTGATCACGCTGCGCACCCGGGTCGCCTCCGAGACGACCGACCTGTCCGCGATGGCCCAGGGCGTCGGGTATCTCGTCGGGGCGGCCGGACCGTTCCTGTTCGGCATCCTGCACGGCGCGACGGGTGGCTGGACCGCCTCGCTGTCGCTGCTCGCCGTCGTGATCCTGGCCGAGATGGTGCTCGGCTGGGTGGCCGGGCGCCCGCGCTTCGTCTGACGCGCGCTTCGCGCCCTGACCACGGAAAATCGGGTGCCGGGCCGGTGCTACCGTCGATCGGCAACCCACGTACGGCCCGGAGGAGACGACCCGTGACCGATACCGCCCTTCCCCCGGCCGGGGACGCGGCGCGGCTGGTCGACCAGACCGGCCCGTACTTCGGCCGCTTCGGCGGGCGCTACGTCCCGGAGGCGCTCATCGCCGCGCTGGACGAGCTCGACGCCGCCTTCCGGGACGCGATGACCGACGAGGAGTTCACCGGGCGGCTCGCCGAGCTGCACCGCACCTACTCCGGCCGGCCCAGCCTGCTCACCGAGGCGCCGCGGTTCGCCGCCGAGGCCGGTGGCGCGCGGATCCTGCTCAAGCGCGAGGACCTGAACCACACCGGCTCGCACAAGATCAATAACGTGCTGGGCCAGGCGCTGCTCACCCAGCGGATGGGCAAGACCCGGGTGATCGCGGAGACCGGGGCGGGCCAGCACGGCGTCGCGTCGGCGACGGCGGCGGCGCTGCTCGGGCTGGAGTGCGTCGTCTACATGGGCGAGGTGGACACCGAGCGGCAGGCGCTGAACGTCGCCCGGATGCGGCTGCTCGGCGCCGAGGTGCGCCCGGTGGCGTCCGGCTCGCGCACGCTCAAGGACGCGATGAACGAGGCCATGCGGGACTGGGTGACCAACGTCGCGGACACCCACTACCTGATCGGCTCGGTCGCCGGGCCACATCCGTTCCCGGCGATGGTCCGCGACTTCCAGCGGATCATCGGGGTGGAGGCCCGCCAGCAGATGCTGGACACCGTCGGCCGGCTGCCGGACATGGTGGGCGCCTGCGTCGGCGGTGGCTCGAACGCGATGGGGATCTTCCACGCGTTCCTGGACGACCCCGGTGTGGAGCTCGTCGGCTTCGAGGCAGGCGGCGAGGGCGTGACGACCGACCGGCACGCGTCGTCGATCGGCGGCGGTGACGTCGGGGTGCTGCACGGGTCGCGCAGCTTCATCCTGCAGGACGAGGACGGCCAGACCCGGGAGAGCCACTCGATCTCGGCCGGGCTGGACTACCCGGGCGTCGGGCCGGAGCACTCGTGGCTGCACGAGCTGGGCCGCGCGCGCTACGAGTCGGTCACCGACGACGAGGCGATGCAGGCGTTCCGGCTGCTCTGCCGCACCGAAGGCATCATCCCGGCGATCGAGAGCGCGCACGCGCTGGCCGGTGCGCTGCGCGAGGCGCGCCGGCTCGGCCCGGACGGCGTGATCCTGGTCAACCTGTCCGGTCGCGGAGACAAGGACGTGGACACCGCCGCCCGCTACTTCGACCTCGTCGACGCCGACGGCGCCGCGCACACCGACGGAGAGGTCCGGTGAGTGCCACCGAGCGTCTGGCCGCGACCCGCGCCGAGGGCCGGGCCGCGCTGGTCGGCTACCTGCCGGTCGGCTTCCCGGACGTCGACACGTCGGTCGCGGCGATGCGGGCGATGGTCGAGGGCGGTGTGGACGTCGTCGAGATCGGCCTGCCGTACTCGGACCCGCTGATGGACGGCCCGGTGATCCAGCGGGCCACGCAGGCCGCGCTGGACGGCGGCGCCCGGACGTCGGACTGCTTCGCGGCGGTGCGCGGGGTCGCCGACGCCGGCGCGCCCGCGCTCGTCATGACGTACTGGAACCTGATCGACCGCTACGGCGTCGCGCGGTTCGCCGCCGACCTGGCCGACGCGGGCGGGTCCGGACTGATCACCCCCGACCTGATCCCGGACGAGGCCCAGGACTGGTTCGCCGCCTCGGACAAGCACGACCTGGACCGGGTGTTCCTGGTCGCGCAGACGTCCACGCCGCAGCGGCTGGCGATGACGGCGGACGCGAGCCGTGGCTTCCTCTACGCGGCCTCGCTGATGGGCGTGACCGGCGTGCGCTCGATCGGCGCGGAGGCGGCCGAGCTGGTGGCGCGCTGCCGCGAGGTCACCGACATACCGGTCTGCGTGGGGCTCGGGGTGCGGACCGCCGACCAGGCCGCGCAGGTCGCCGGGTACGCCGACGGTGTGATCGTCGGTACCGCGTTCGTCCAGGCGCTGGCCGACGGCGGTGTCGACGGGGTCCGCGCGCTGGCCGCCGATCTCTCCGACGGGATCCGTCGCGGCCGATGAGCGGAATCGGCCGCGGCCGATGAGCGGGTGATCGCCCACCGGCGATCACGCGGGGCCGGCCGACCGTGCGACCGGCGGTTCGGTGCGCCCACCGGGTCGGCCGGTCCGGCCGTCTCAACGACACCACCGTCCGGCGTGTGAGCGGCCGGTCAATAGGCCGTTCCTGAGAGTTCCGCTGCTGTCCGGGTCAGGGGGCTGGTCCGATCAGCCGAGTCTCGCCCCGCTCGTCGCGCGACGGCACGCGGACGGCGGTCGCGGCTTTCATAAACACAACCTCGGGGGATGGTGGGTTCGTACCGTCATTGCTGTCGAGCTGCGGTCGCTCCCCCAACGATCCCGCGGCTCGGCCTGCACCGGGCCGAACCCCCGCGTCCCGGTGTGCTCCCCGATCTGGAAGTGACCCGATGACGGACGTTCGTTCCATTTTGCCCGGACGCGACCCCCGACGCGTCCCGGGCCCCTCGTTCCCGGCTCTCGCGCAGCAGGTCCGCAGGTGAAGGGGCCGGTCCCCGGCCGGGACCGGCAGCGCGACGCCGAGGTGTGGGAGACCCACCGCCGTGCCCGCAGGATCTGGGCCGCGGCCCTGGTGACGGTGCTCGCCGGTCCGGCGCTGATCTGGGTGGTCACGTCCGGCCCGCAGCCGCTGTGGCACGAGCTCTCCGAGGTCACCGGCCTGGTCGCGCTGTCCGCACTGGTGATCACGGCGACCCTGCCGTCGCGGGTGCGCGGGCTGAGCCGGGCGCTGGGCCTGGAGACGCTGCTGGACCTGCACCGGCAGCTCGGTGTGCTGACCGGCGCCGCCGTCGCGATGCACCTGGCCTGCGTGATCGCCGCCGACCCGTCCCGTATCGCACTGCTGCTGCCCGTGATCGCCCCGCCGCGCGGGCAGGCCGCCACGCTGGGCGCGGTCGCGCTGGGCGTGCTGTTGCTGCTCGCACTGCGGCGGCACCGGTCGACGCAGCCGCACGAGGTGTGGCGGTGGGTGCACCTGGTCCTGGCCGCGGCCGTCGTCGGCGGGTCCGCGCTGCACGTGCTGTGGCTCGGCAACATGGTGGCCGACCCGCTGATGGGCGTCGTGCTCGCCGGGCTCGGCCTGCTGCTCGTCGCGGTGCTGGTGCTGCGCTGGGGCATGCGTGGCGTGTTCGAGCACGAGGGCCGGATGCGGGTGCGCGTCGTGCGGCCGGAGAACTCGTCGGTCAGCACGCTCGTCCTGCACGGCCGTAGCCGGCACGCCGGACCGTGGTTCCGCCCCGGCCAGTTCGCGTGGCTGCGCCTGGAGCGGTACTCGGTGGAGGAGCACCCGTTCACCATCGCCTCCAGCGCCCACCAGGCCGGGCGGGTCGAGTTCACGGTGCGGCACACCGGCGACTTCGCCGATCGGCTGCGCCAGCTGCCCCGCGGCGCGACGGTGTGGGTGGACGGCCCGTACGGCTCGTTCACCCCGGACGCGGTGCCCAGCACCGGGTTCGTGCTGATCGCGGGCGGGGTCGGGATCACCCCGATGATGAGCATGCTGCGTACCGCCGCGGACCGGTCCGACCCGCGTCCGTACCGCCTGGTCGTGCACGCGCGGGACCGCGCGGACCTGCTGTTCCGCGCCGAGCTCGCCGAGCTGCGGACCCGGCTGGACCTGCGAGGTCACCGAGGTCCTGCGGAAACCCGCGCTCGACTGGGACGGCGCCACCGGCCCGATCGACACCGCGCTCCTGGCGGCGGTGCTCACCGACCTGGACACCCCGACCCGCCGGCTCGACTACTTCATCTGCGGTCGGCCGTCGCTGGTCACGGACGTGCTGGACACGCTCACCGCGCTCGGCGTCCCGAACGACCGGGTGCACACCGAGCAGTTCGCCCACATCTGACCTTCACCACCCGGCAAGTCGTCGAAAGGTGCCCATACCTATGTCCCGCCGGATGCCGGCCTCGTTGCGCTGGACGATCCTCGCCGCTCTGCTCGGCGTCGGCGTCATCGTGCTCGCCCAGTCCTGGAGCGCCGTCGCGCCCGCCTCGGACACGGGCTGGACGGACACCCGCTGGGGGCCGCTCGGCCCCGCCGACCGCGACCTTCTGCAGAAGGTCCGTCTGGCCGGCCTGTGGGAGGCCCCGACCGGGCAGCAGGCCGAGCAGCGGGCGAGCTCGCCCGCGATCAAGCAGGTGGGCAACCATCTCGCCACCGAGCACGCCGACCTGGACAACCGCGTCCGCCAGACCGCCGACAAGCTGGGCGTGCTCCTGCCGAGCCGGCCGAACGACCAGCAGCTGGGCTGGATGAACGACCTGTCCACCCGCGGCGGCACGGACTACGACCGGACGTTCGTCCAGATCCTGCGTGCCGCCCACGGCAGCGTCCTGCCGCTGATCACGCAGGTGCGCGTCGGCACCCGCAACGACCTCATGCGCCAGTTCGCGACGACGGCCGACGAGTTCGTGTCACGGCACCTCGGCTACCTGGAGGGCACCGGGCTGGTCGACTACTCGGCGCTGCCCGCCCCGCCGGATCCGGCCCCGGCCGCGCCGCCGTCGGCCTCCAGCCTGATCGTGCCGGCCATCGTCGTGCTCGGTGCGTTGCTGGCCACCGTCGGCCTGCTCACCACGTTGCGCCGCCGCGGCCAGGTCGCCGCAGACAGCCCCGGCCTGGGGTCCCGTCTGCGGGCCGCGCGTGACCTGATCCCCCTGCCACGCCGGCCGCGTGACGAACCCGAGCACGTGGTTCCCCCGCCCGGCCTGCCGATCGGCCCGCCCGACCCCTGGGACGAGCTCGGTGCCGTCCCGACCGCCTCACACCGCCGGTGGTCCCCGGCCGACGAGGCCCATCCACCCGTGATCACCGGCGTCCGCCGGCGCCGTCCCCGCCACACCTCGAGGAGCTTCTGATGTCCCGATACACCCAACGTCGACGCATCGTCGCCGCCACCGTCGTCGCCGGTGCCCTGCTGCTGGCCGGCCCCGCCGCCTACGGCGTGGCCACGGCCGCAGGAACCGTCGACAACCCCGTCGCGACCTCGTCCGAGCAGCCGGACGGCTCCGACGGTGAGGGCGACGGTGACCAGAACGCGGACGGCGAGCAGAGCCAGGACCAGAACCAGGACAAGGACGGGGACGGCAACCAGGACGAAGCCCAGCGCGCCGCCGCCGACAAGGGCGAGAACGCCGCCGGTGGCGAGGGCGACAAGGACGGCTCGCAGGACAAGAAGAAGGACGACGGCGGGCTGGACGTGCTCGCCACCGACTGCAGCGGCAGCAAGCTCGAGCCGCACGACGGCTTCCAGAAGGCGCCGCGCTGCGTCAGCACGGCCTTCGGTGAGGTCGCCGCGCAGGCCAAGAGCCCGTCGTTGCTGATCACCGACTCCCCGGAGAAGGTCGCGCCGGGCCAGGGTTTCCAGCTGAAGGTCAGCACCCGCAACCTCGTCCGGGACCGCTTCCTGGCGGCCGCTCAGGGCGGGTACTACAAGGAGTCCTCGGTGCTGAACGGTGAGGGACTGCAGCGCGGCCACTTCCACACCGCGTGCCGGTCCCTGCCGAGCACCGACGAGGCCCCGGACGCCTCACCCAAGCCCGACTTCTTCCTGGCCACCCAGGACGGCAGTGGATCGTCCACCCCGGACACCACGACGATCGACGTGCCGGGCGTCGCCCAGGGCGGCGAGCTGCAGTGCGCGTCGTGGGCCGGGGACGGCTCGCACCGCATCCCGATGATGCAGCGCGCCGACCAGACCCCCGCGTTCGACTCCGTCCGCATCCGGGTCGGCTGACCCGTCGCGTCGACGGAACCGAGGAGAACCATGCCGATACGAGGCCCACTGGCCACCCTGCTCGCGGTCGTTGCCACGGGTGCCGCGGTGGTCACCACGAACGTCGTCCTGACCGCCCGACCGTCCGATGTCGAACAGCCCACCGCGGCGCTGTCCGCGAACACGTCGTCGTACGGAGCCCCGGCCGCCCCGGCCCCGGCTCCGGCCGCGGCACCCTCCGCCCCGGTCCGCTACGACGGCCGGACGGCGGGTGACGAGGTCACCGTGCAGGTGACCGTCGAGAACGGGCAGGCCAAGGCGTACATCTGCAACGCGGACAAGGGCATCGAGAGCTGGGTCAAGGGCACCGTCGCGGACGGGCGGATGCAGCTGACCGGCGACAACGGTACGTCCGTGGACGCGATGTCGGACGGGACCTCGGTGTTCGGCACGGCACGTGCCCAGGGCAAGAGCTGGCCGTTCGCCGCGGCGGTGAGCAAGGACGCCGCACCGGCCCCCGGCGGCGGATCGGCATCCGCACCGGCTGCCGCGCCCGCACCCGCCCCACAGCCGGAGAAGCCGCAGCAGCCGGAGCAGAACGACTCCGGCGGATCCGGTTACGGGGGGTACTGAGGATGCGCAAGCTGACCGACGACCGCGTGGCGACGGACCCGCACGGCTTCGCGCCGGTCCCGCCGGAGGCCGAGCCGGGCGTCCCACGGCAGCGGGCCCGTGGCCCGTCGCACGAAGCGTGGGACCCGGCGTACGAGCAGGACCCACGGCCACGGGCCGGGCTCGGCGACACACCGCCGTACGGCGAGGCCCCGCCGCGGTACGCCGCCGCCCCCTCGGGTGAGCGGCCCCGGCGCCGTCCGCGACGGCCGGCCGGGGGAAGCGGGACCGACACCCGCCAGTTCCGTGAGGACGACGGGGCGCCACGCGCACCCCGCTCCCGGTCGCGCTCCCGTGCCGCCGTGGTGGACGACCCGCGCGTCGCGGGGACGGGAACCGCCGTGCAGGACGTGGCCGGCCCCCGGATCGCGACCATCGCGATCCCGGTGGCGATCGGCACGCTCGTCGCGGTCGGGATCGGCGTCTGGGCCCGCACCCAGGACCCGACGGGCGTCGCGGTGAACCTCGCGGGGTTCTCCAGCGCGGGCGCGGTGAAGACCTGGCTGGCCAGCCTCGCCCTGGTGCTCGCGCTGGCGCAGGGATGGACCGGGATGGTGATGCGCGGGCGCATCGGTGCCGGAGCCACGCCGCTGGTCGCCACCCTGCACCGCTGGACGGGACGCCTCGCCGTGCTGGTCACGGTGCCGGTGGCCGTGCAGTGCCTGATCGCGCTCGGCTGGTCCGGAGCGACCACGCGGACCCTCGTGCACTCGGTGCTCGGCTGCGTGTTCTACGGCGCGTTCGTGACCAAGATGCTGCTGCTCCGCCGGAGCGGTGTCCCGGGCTGGGTGGTGGCCGTGAGCGGAGGCCTGTTGCTCGCCGTGCTCACCGGCATCTGGCTCACCTCCGCCCTGTGGTTCTTCGGCACCCACGGCCTGTCCTTCTGAGAAGTCCTACCCCGATCCCGGGAGCTTGACGTGACCACCACCGACCCGACCGCCCTGACCCGCCGGACGTTGCTGGCCGCCGGTGGCGCGATCTGCGCGACGTGCGCCGCCGGCTGCGCCACCTACGGGACGCCGACCGGTTCGGCGCCCTCGGCGGCTCCGGCCCCTGCCCCTGCGCCGGCCGCGGCTGCTGCTCCGGCTCCGCAGGGCGCCGCGCCCGCCCAGGCCGGGCTCGCTCCCGTCGCGGACATCCCGGTCGGGGGCGGAAAGGTGTTCGCCGACCAGGGCGTCGTCGTGACCCAGCCGCAGCCGGGCACGTTCGCCGCGTTCGACGCCACCTGCCCGCACCAGGGGTGCAAGGTCAACGAGGTGACCGACGGGTCGATCTCGTGCCCGTGCCACGGCAGCAAGTTCGCCGTGGCCGACGGCGCGCCCACATCCGGGCCGGCGACATCGCCGCTCGGAAGCCGCAAGGTCGCCGTGCAGGGCGACCAGATCGTCCTGGCCTGAGGAGGGATCGTGACGACACGCATCCGCCGCACGATGTGCACCCTGGTCGCGGGAGCGGCCGTGCTCGGCGCCCTCGCCGGGTGCTCGGGCGCGACCGGGGCCGAGCCGGCCCCGGCCGCGCAGAGCGAGCACACCGGGCACGGCAGCCACACGATGCCGGACGGTCAGGCGATGTCCGACATGGACATGTCCGGCCACGACATGTCGGACATGCAGATGTCCGGCATGGGGCACGGCAGCGAAGGCGGCCTCGCGCTCTGGGCGACGCAGGGCTCCGGCGGGAAGGTCATGGTCACCGACGGCGACGGCCGCCCGCTCTACCGCTCGAACGCCGACGGTGCGGCCCCGGCCCGCCCGGCCTGTGTCGACGCGTGCACGACGGAGTGGGAGCCGGTGACCGTCGCGAGCGGGCAGACTCCCGAGCTCCTCGGAGTCCAGCAGGCGGCCGTCGGCTCGGTACGCCGCGCGGACGGAGCCACCCAGCTGACGCTCGGCGGCGCTCCGCTGTACCGCCACGCCGGGGCCGCCCCGGCGCAGCCGGACCCGCGGGGATACACGCAGCAGGGCTGGTTCGTGGTCTCCCCGCGGGGGGAGCGCGTGCCGGGCTGACGGCCCACCCGCGACGTACGGTGGTCGCCGTGGAACAGGACGCCGTCGACCTCGCACACCGGATGTTCGACCTGGCCCGCGAGGGAACGACGGCCGAGCTCGTCGCCTACGTCGACGCCGGCGTGCCGGTGAACCTCACCGACCCGAAGGGCGACACGTTCCTCATCCTCGCGGCGTACTACTCCCACCCGGACACGGTCGCGGCGCTGCTGGAGCGCGGCGCCGACCCCGCCCGGACGAACGACCGGGGCCAGACCGCCCTGGCCGCCGCGACGTTCGCGCAGTCGGCCGAGGTGGTGACCGCGTTGATCGACGCGGGCGCCGACCCGGACCAGGGCAGCCCGTCCGCGCGGGAGACCGTGACGTTCTTCGACCTCCCGGCGATGGCCGAGCTGCTGCAGCGCCCCACCGGCTGACGGGGTGGGCGGCGTCAGCCGGAGAACCTCGACGGGTCGTCGGCGAACGCCTGGCGGCATCCGGAGCCGCAGAACCAGAACGTACGGCCGCCGTGCTGTGCCGACAGGCTGGCCGGCACCGTGGCCACGGTCATCCCGCAGACCGGGTCGAGAGCGGAGCCCGGGTCGTCGGCCACCGGCGCCGGGACGGCCTGCTCCGGGATCGGTAACGGCTGGTCACCCGCCCGGGCCGCGACCATCTCCGCGAACACCGAGAGCGCGATCTCCGGCGCGCTGCGCGACCCGATGTTCAGCCCGGCCGGGCTGGAGACCCGGTCGATCTGCTCGTCCGGCACGCCCAGCCCGGCGAGCTCGGCCCGCACCCCCGCGGCCCGTCGCCGGCTGGCCACCAGCGCGACGTACGGCACGCCGGCCGCCAGTGCGGCCCGCAGCACCGGCGCCTCGTCCCGGCCGTGCGACGCGACGACGACGGCGCCGGTATCCGGCGCGATCGGCTCCGCGGGGTCGGTCCCGATCCGGACGTCGTAGTCGAGCGCACGCCCCACCTGCGCCAGCGCGCGGGCCACCGGCGCCTCGCCGAACACGGCGACCATCGTGGGCGGGACCATCGACTCCAGGAAGATCTCCAGCGTACCGCCGGACAGGCACGGGTTGCCGACCGTGCGCAGGCCCTCCACCGGCTCGCCGGTGTCCGCGTCCGGGGTGATCCGGAGCAGGCCGGACTCCCCGGCCCGCAGCAGCCGCAGCCCCTCCAGGCGCACCGTCGACTCCGCGCAGGCGCCGCCGACGAAGCCGTCGATCGTCCCGTCCGGCAGGACGACGGCGCAGTCCCCGGGCTTCGCGCTGGTCGGCCGCTCCGCACGGACGACGGTGGCCAGCACGAACGGCGTCCGCTCCCGGCGCAGGTCGCTGACCCGGGAGAGCAGGTCGCCACGGCTCATCGTGATCACCGGACGGCCAGGTCGGGACGCAGCGGCCGGCCCTGCATCGCCCGCCACACCTGGGCCGGGGTCAGCGGCATGTCCGCGTGCCGCACCCCGATGGCGTCCAGCACGGCGTTCACCACGGCGGCCGGCGAGCCGACGGTGGCGGACTCGCCGACGCCCTTCGCGCCGATCGGATGGTGCGGTGAGGGGGTCACGGTCTCTCCCAGCTCCCAGGACGGGCACTCCATCGACGTCGGCAACAGGTAGTCCATGAACGACGCCCCGAGGTGGTTGCCTGCCTCGTCGAACGCGATCAGTTCCATGAGCGCCATCCCGATGCCGTCCGCGAGACCGCCGTGCACCTGCCCCTCGACGATCGTCGGGTTGATCCGCACGCCGCAGTCGTCGACGGCGACGAACCGCCGGACCGTCACCTGCCCGGTCCCCGGGTCGACGTCGACGACGCAGACGTACGCGCCGCACGGGTAGGTCAGGTTCGGCGGGTTGTAGACGCAGGAGGCGTCCAGGTGCCCTTCGACGCCGTCGGGCAGTTCGAGATCGGAGTGCGCGGCCAGGGCGATCTCGGCGAGCGTCGCGCCGGAGTCCGGGACGCCGCGCACCTGCCAGCGTCCGGGTGTCCACTCCAGATCGTCCGGGTCGACCTCCAGCATCGCCGCGGCGACCAGCCGCGCCCGCTCGCGCACCTTGCGCGCCACCACGACCGTGGCCGCGCCCGAGACCGGCGTGGACCGCGAGCCGTAGGTGCCGAGCCCGAACGGGGTGCGGTCGGTGTCGCCCTGGACGACCAGCACCTCGTCGGTGTCGATGCCCAGCTCGTGGGAGACGATCTGGGCGAACGTCGTCTCGTGGCCCTGGCCCTGGCTCATGCAGGACACGGCCAGCACCGCGCCGCCGGACGGGTGGATCCGCAGGTCGGCGCCGTCGGCCATGCCCAGGCCCGCGATGTCCATCATCCGCCGCGGCCCGGCCCCGACCGCTTCGGTGAAGAAGCTCAGCCCGATCCCGACGAGCGGTCCCCGCCCGCTCCGGGCGAATTCCGTTCTTCGCGAGGCCTGGACCGCGCGCAGCTCGTCGTAGCCGGCCATGTCCAGCGCCAGCTGCAGCGTCGCCGGATAGTTCCCGGAGTCGTACTCCCAGCCGGTCGGGGTGGCGTGCGGGAACTGCTCGGGCCGCAGCAGGTTCGCCATCCGCAGCCGTGCCGGGTCGAGGCCGAGGTCGTGGGCGAGCACGTCGACCAGCCGTTCCACCAGGTAGGACGCCTCGGTGATCCGGAACGAGCAGGCGTACGCGACCCCGCCGGGTGCCTTGTTCGTGTACACACCGGTGACCCGGCAGTGCGCCGCGCGCAGGTCGTAGGAGCCGGTGAACACCCCGAAGAACCCGGCCGGGAACTTCGACGGCTGCGACGTCCCGTTGAACGCGCCGTGGTCGGCCAGCACCCGCACCCGGATCGCCTGGACGCGACCGTCGAGAGTGGACGCGATCTCGCCGTGCATGTGGTAGTCGCGGGCGAACGACGTGGTCATCAGGTTCTCGGAGCGGTCCTCGGTCCACTTCACCGGCGACCCGGTGATCGTGGAGGCGACGACGGCGCACAGGTAGGCCGGGTACATCCCGACCTTGTTGCCGAAGCCGCCGCCGATGTCCGGGGCCACGACCCGGATCCGGTGCTCCGGGATGCCGGTGATCCGCGAGTACAGGACCCGGTGCGCGTGCGGGGCCTGGGTCGTCGCGTGCACGGTGAGGCGCTCGCTCACCGGGTCGACGTCGGCCACGATCCCGCACGTCTCCAACGGCGCCGGGTGCACACGTGGGTAGAGCAGGTCGCACGTCGAGACGTGCTCGGCGGCGGCGAACGCGGCGTCGGTCGCCTGCTCGTCGCCGGACTCCCAGTCGAAGACGTGGTTGCTGGCACGGGACTCGTCGCGCACCAGCGGGGCGTCCGGGTCGAGCGCGCACCGGGCGTCGACGACGGGGTCCAGCTCCTCGTACTCCACCTCGATCAGGGCCAGCGCGTCACGGGCGGCGTAGCGGTCGTCGGCGACGACGAACGCCACCTCCTGGCCCTGGTAGCGGATCTTGTCCGTGGCCAGCACGGCGGCGACGTCGTGGGACAGCGTCGGCATCCAGGCCATGCCGCGCGCGGCCAGGTCCGCACCGGTCAGGACGGTGCGCACCCGCGGATGCGACTCGGCGGCGCTGGCGTCGACGGACAGGATCCGGGCGTGCGCGTGCGGGCTGCGCAGGACGGCGCCGTGCAACATCCCGGGCAGCGTGATGTCGTCGACGAACGTGCCCCGGCCGCGGACGAACCGGACGTCCTCCTTGCGCGGCACCCGTCCGAACCCGTTCACGGCGCCGCCTCCCCCGAGGCGTGCCGCACGGCGCGCACCACGTTCTCGTAACCGGTGCACCGGCACGTCTGCCCGCTGATCGCCTCGCGGATGTCCTGTTCGGACGGGTCGGGGTTGCGGTCGAGCAGCCACCGGGCGGTCATCAGCATCCCCGGCGTGCAGAACCCGCACTGCAGCCCGTGGCACGCGATGAACGAGCGCTGCAACGGGTCCAGCCCGGCCCGCGACTCGAGCCCCTCCACCGTCCGGACCCGGTGCCCGTCGGCCATCACGGCGAGCACCGTGCAGGACTTGACCGGCACGTCGTCGAGCCACACGGTGCAGGCCCCGCAGTTCGACGTGTCGCATCCCCAGTGCGTCCCGGTGAGCCCCAGCTCGTCGCGCAGCAGGTGCACCAGCAGCAGGCGGGGCTCCACGTCGCGGACGTGCACGGTGCCGTTCACGTTCACCCGGACCTGCACGGCGCTCTTCCCGCCCCGTCGGCTCCGCCGACTGCCGTCCCCCGGTTCTCCTGCGAGCGGGCGCGTGCGACGGCGCGCTCGAGGGCCCGGGCGGTGAGCTCACCGGCCAGGTGCCGCTTGTAGTCGACGGGCCCGCGCTGGTCCGCGACCGGGCGGCAGGCCGCGGCGGCGATCCGCCCGGCCTCGGCGTACGTCTCGGGCCCGGCCGGGCGGCCGACCAGGTACTCCTCGGCGTCCGGCGCGGTGAACTGCGGCGCGCCCACCGCGGTGAGCCCCAGCCCGGCCTCGGTGATCGTCCCGGCCTCGACAAGGACGGCGGCACCGGCGGCCGCCACCGCCCAGTCCCCGGCCCGCCGGTCCACCTTCAGGTAGCTGCTGCCCGTTCCCGGCCGGATCGGCAGCCGCAGCTCGATGAGGATCTCGGCCGGTCCGACGGCGGTCCGGTACGGCCCGTCGAAGAACTCGCGGACCGCCACCGTGCGGTCACCGGTGCCGTTGCGGATCACGGCCGTGGCCCGCAGCGCGGTGAACGCGCCGGACAGGTCCTCGGACGGGTCGGCCTGGCAGAGCGAGCCGCCGACCGTGCCGCGGTTGCGCACGACCGGGTCCGCGATCACCCGCTCCGCGTCGACCAGCATCGGGAAGTGCTCGGCGACCAGCGGGGACTCCAGCAGCTCGGTGTGCCGGGTGAGGGCGCCGACCCGGAGCTCCGGCCCGGCGGTGTCGATGCTCGTACCGCCTGCGCTCCTCTCGATCCGGATCCCGGCGAGCTCGGTCAGCTCGTTGATGTCGACGAGCATCTCCGGCTGGGCCAGCCGCAGCTTCATCATCGGGATCAGGCTGTGCCCGCCCGCCACCAGCCGGCACTCCGGCCCGTGCCGCGCGAGCAGCGCGACGGCGTGGTCGACGTCGGTGGCCCGCTGGTACTCGAAGTGGGCGGGGACCTGCATGCCGGCGCCCTCCTCCTCGACCGCGGACGACCCATGGTGTCCCCGGTCACAGACGCGGGCAAGGGACCTTAAGCCTTCACTTAGGGCGTGGGTGTGCTCGCCGCCAGGACCGTGCAGAGTGACCGTGATCACGTGATCTGAACCACACTCCCGGAGGCGACGATGGCCGGCGAACCCGAGGGCCGAGCAGGCCGCGTTCCCCGCATGGCGGAGCTGTTCGGCGAGGATCCGGGCCCGGACGAGAACCGGAAGAGCCCGACGATCTTCGAGTTCCCCGCCGTCGTCGACTTCATGAAGGTGGCCGGCCAGCCGGTGGCCGGTCCGTGGCCCCCGCACCAGCAGCCGCGTCCGGACCCGGAGGACGAGGCCGGCCCGGTCGCGATCGTCGAACCCCCGCGCAGGGAGGGCTGATGTACCCGTCCCGCTTCCACTACGAGGCGCCGCGCACGCTCGACGAGGCGCTGCGCCTGCTCGACGAGCACGGCGACGACGCCAAGGTGCTCGCCGGCGGCCAGAGCCTCGTCCCGCTGCTCAAGCTCCGCTTCGCCGCGCCGGCCGTGCTGGTCGACATCAACGGCATCGACGGCCTGGGCCACCACCGCGAGCAGGCCGACGGCTCGCTGCGGATCGGCGCGCTGTGCCGGCACGTCGACCTGGAGCGGTCCACCGTGCTGCCCGGCGCGCACCCGACGATGGCGGCGTGCGCGCCGCTCGTCGCCGACCCGATCGTCCGCAACCGGGGCACGCTCGTCGGGTCGTTGTGCCACGCCGACCCGCAGGGCGACTGGGCCGCGGTGGCGATCGCGCTGGGCGGGGAGGTGATCGCCCGCAGCCGCACCGGCGAGCGCGCCATCCCGGCCGACCGGTTCGTCACCGGGCCGTTCCAGAACGCGCTGGAGCCCGGCGAGATCGCGGTCGAGGCCCGGATGCCGGCGGCCCGCGGGACCCGGCACGGCAGCTATCTCAAGCTCGAACGGCGGGTCGGCGACTTCGCGACGGCGGGGGTCGCCGTCGCGCTGGAGACCGGCGCCGACGGCGGTGTCGTCCGGGCGGGGATCGCGCTCACCGGCGTCGGTCCGGCGACGATCGCGGCGGTCGACGCCGCCGCGGCCCTGGTCGGCACCGCGCTCGAGCCGGACGACATCGACCACGCGGCGAACCTCGCATCCGGTGCGGCGCAACCGCGCAGCGACCACCGGGGCAGCGCCGCCTACAAGCGCCACGTCGTCGCCACGTTCGTCCGCCGCGCGCTGGCCGGCTTCCGGGCACCGGTGGCGGCATGATCATCCCGGAGGAGAGTGGCGTGGAGGAACGCCGGATCACGGTCACGGTCAACGGCGAGAAGCGCACCGTGCAGATCGAGCCGCGACTGCTGCTCGCCCACCTGCTGCGCCAGGGCCTCGGCATGACCGGGACGCACATCGGCTGCGACACCACGAACTGCGGCGCCTGCACCGTGCTCTACGACGGCGAGCCGGTGAAGTCCTGCACGATGCTCGCCGTCCAGGCCGACGGGCACGAGGTGACGACCGTCGAGGGGCTCGGCACGCCGAGCGAGCTGGACCCGGTGCAGGAGGGCTTCTCGATGGAGCACGGACTGCAGTGCGGGTTCTGTACGCCAGGGATGATGTTGTCCGCCAAGGCGTTGCTCGCCCGCGACCCGGACCCCGACGAGGAGGACGTCCGGTGGGCGCTGTCCGGCAACCTCTGCCGCTGCACCGGCTACCAGAACATCGTCAAGGCGGTCCTGTGGGCGGCCGAGAAGCAGCGAGCGGGGAGCTGACGTGACCGCACTCGACGAGGTCAAGATCGGTGGGCTCGGTGCCAGCCGCCGACGGGTGGAGGACGCGCGGTTCGTGCGCGGGCGGGGCAACTACGTCGACGACGTCGTGCTGCCCGGCATGCTGCACATGGAGATCCTGCGCAGCCCGCTGGCGCACGCGCGCATCAAGTCGATCGACACGTCCGCGGCGTGGGCGATCCCCGGTGTGAAGCTCGTGCTCACCGGCGAGATGGCCGCGCAGCGCAACCTGGCCTGGATGCCGACGCTGTCCTACGACACCCAGGCCGTGCTGGCCACCGACAAGGTGCGCTTCCAGGGCCAGGAGGTCGCCTGCGTCGTCGCCGACGACCCGTACACCGCCCGCGACGGCGTCGAGGCGATCGTCGTCGAGTACGAGCCGCTGGACCCGGTCGTCAACCCGGAGCAGGCGCTGGCCGCGGACGCGCCGATCATCCGCGACGACAAGGAGGGGCAGTCCGACAACGTCTGCTACCGCTGGGAGGTCGGCGACGCCGCGGGGACGCAGGCGGCGTTCGACCGGGCCGACGTCGTGTCGAAGCTGCGGCTGCACTACCCGCGCAGCCACCCGTCGCCGATCGAGTGCTGCGGCTCGATCGCCGACTTCGACGTCGTGACCGGCAAGCTCACCGTCTACATGACCTCGCAGGCCCCGCACATCATCCGGGCCGCGGTGGCGCTCGTCGCCGAGCTGCCGGAGCACATGATCCGGATCATCTCGCCGGACCTGGGCGGCGGCTTCGGCAACAAGGTGCCGGTCTACCCCGGGTACGTGTGCTCGATCCTGTGCTCGATCCTCACCGGCAAGCCGGTCAAGTGGATCGAGGACAAGTCCGGGAACCTGATCTCCACCGGGTTCGGCCGGGACATGTACCTGGACTCGGAGCTGGCGCTGCGCCACGACGGCACGATCCTCGGCGTCCGCTTCCACGCCACCACCGACCAGGGCGCGTTCTTCGCCGACGCCCAGCCGACCAAGTTCAAGGTCGGGCTCGTGCACTCGGCGTTCGCCTGCTACGACATCCCGGTCGGGCACATCACCGCGCAGGGGGCCTACACGAACAAGGCGCCCGGCGGCGTCGCGTACCGGTGTTCGTTCCGGGTCACCGAGGGCATGTTCTTCCAGGAACGGATGATGCAGGCCGCGGCCGTCGACCTCGGCATGGACCAGGCCGAGTTCCGCCGCAAGAACCTGCTGCGCGACGACGCGTTCCCCGCCCGCACGCCGTTCGGCTTCCTCGTCGACTCGGGGCAGTACGGCAAGTGCCTGCAGATCGGCCTGGACGCGATCGGCTACGAGGACTTCCTGAAGGAGCAGGCCGCGGCCCGGCTGGAGGGGCGCTACCTCGGCATCGGGATCTCCACGATGACCGAGCCGCTCGGCGCCGGGAACAGCCGCGAGTACGACATCCTCGGCATCAAGATGTTCGACTCCGCCGAGCTGCGGGTGCACCCGACCGGCAAGGCGGTGCTGCGCACCGGCGCGAAGACACAGGGCCAGGGGCACGAGACGACGTGGGCGCAGATCGTCGCGCACGAGCTCGGGCTGCCGGCCGAGGACATCGTCGTCGAGGAGGGCGACACCGACACCGCGCCGTTCGGCATGGGGACCTACGCGTCCCGGTCGACACCGGTCGCCGGCGCCGCCGTCTCGATGGTGTCCCGCAAGATCCGGGCCAAGGCGCGCAAGCTCGCCGCGCACCTGCTGGAGGTGTCCGAGGAGGACGTCGAGTGGGAGCTCGGCCGGTTCTACGTGCGCGGCGTCCCGGACCGCGGCGTGACGATCCAGGAGTGCGCGGCCGCCGCGTACACGAACATGCCGGACGGCATGGAGCCCGGCCTGGAGAACAACGCCTACTACGACCCGCCGAACCTGACCTGGCCGTTCGCCTGCTACATCGCGACCGTCGAGATCGACCCGGAGACCGGGGTCTGGGACGTGCTGCGGGTCGTCGCCGTCGACGACTGCGGGGTGCGGATCAACCCGACGATCGTCGAGGGCCAGATCATGGGCGGGCTGACCGAGGCCTACGCGATGGCGAACATGCAGTTCATGACGTTCGACTCGGACGGCAACATGGTCGGCTCGAACTACATGGACTACCTGCTGCCGACCGCGTGGGAGACGCCCGGGTTCGAGCTGCACGAGGTCGTCACGCCGTGCCCGCACCATCCGATCGGCGCGAAGGGCGTCGGCGAGTGCGCGACGGTCGGCGGTCCGGCCGCGTTCGTGAACGCCGTGATGAACGCGCTGGAGGGCACCGGCGTCCGCAACATCGACATGCCGCTGCTGCCGGACCGGGTGTGGGACGCGATCCGCACCGGTCAGGACGTCTCCGGCGCGCCACCGGTCCGGAACGACTGAGGGGACCCGGCCATGCTGATCGAGAACCGGTTCTCCGTGCGTGCGCCCGTCCGAGCGGGTGTTCGCGCACCTCACGGACCTGCCCGGGCTGGTGCCGTGCCTGCCGGGCGCCGAGCTGGTCGGGGAGAACGACGACGGCTCCTACGAGGGCAAGGTGGTGACCCGCCTCGGCCCGGTGTCGCTGCGGTTCTCCGGGACCGCGCGGCTCGTCGAGGCCGACGAGTCCGCCGGCCGGATGAAGATCCACGCCAGCGGTGCCGAGGACAAGGGCAAGGGCACCGCCGAGATGACGATCACCGCGCAGGTGGAGGCCACCGGCGCGTCCGCGACGGCCGTGCACGTCACCCAGGACCTGCAGGTCTCCGGCGCGGCGGCGCAGTACGGCCGCGGGATGATCACCGACGTCTCCGGCGTGCTGCTGCGCAGCTTCGCCGACTGCCTCGCCGCGACGATCGAGGGCGGCGGGGCCGGGGGCACCGCGACCGCCACCCGCACCGCGGCCCCGGCCAGCGGGTTCGCGATCGGCCTGGCCGCCGCGCTGATGGCGCTCCGCCGGGTCGCGCGCCGGTTCTTCGGCCCCAGCACCCGACCTCAGTAGGGAGATCGACATGGTCCTGTGGTGGATCGGCAACGCCGTCCTGCTGCTCGTGGTGTTCCCGGTGGTGGTGGCCCTGCTGAACCGGGTGCTGGCCGCCGTGGAGCGGATCCGCTGGGCCGCCGACGACATCCTCGCCGACGGCGTCTCGCTCGCCGGGAAGCTCGACCCGGCACCCGCCCTGCTCGCCGAGACCGACGCGAAGGTCGAGCAGGTCACCGTCGGGGCGACCCGGTACGCCGGCAGCGTCGCGAAGCTCCTCGAGCGGAGCTCGCGGAGCGAACATCAACACCGATAGAGGGGAACGACCATGCCTGCCGCCGCCTGGGCGACACTGATCATCGCGGCCCTGATCATCGCGACGACCGCACTCGGCCTGCTCCGGGTCATCCTGCACCTGCGGCACGTCAGCCGGACGCTGGCCGCGCTCACCGGCGGGGTGCAGGCGATCGCCGTCTCCACCGCCGCCGTGCCGGAACGCCTGCCGAAGGTCAACGCCAACCTCAAGCCGGTCCGCGACTTCTGCGAGGGCGTGTGATGACCGGCTGGTACATCGGGTTCACGATCGGCGTGATCGTGGTGCTCGTCGTGGTCGCGCTGGTGGTCCCGATCCTCGTGCTGGCCAACAAGATCGGCAAGCAGGCCCCGGAGATCAACGCGGCGCTGGCCGACGCGGAGCGCAACACCCGGCCGCTGGCCGCCCTGTCCGACACCATCGACCACGCCGACGTGATCACCGCGGGCCTGCGCCGCGGCCGTCAGCGGCTGGGAGGCTGACCGTGTTGCCACCCGAGGAGATCACCGCCTGGTGGGTCGCGATCGTCGCCGGTTTCGTCGTCGTGCTCGCCGTGGCCGCGCTGCTGAGCCTGCTCGTCTGGTTCGTGAAGATCATCGACCGGCGGGTGTCGGAGATCCGGGACACGCTGTCCGCGATCACCGCGAACACGAAGGCGACCGCTCTGATCGACCCGACCGGTGACGCCGTCGACCGCGTGCTCGCCGAGGGTCTGCAGCACCACCTGTTCCTGGGCCGCGCCTACGGGGCGATCCCGACCCCCGCGTCCACCTCGAACGGAGGCACGTCGTGACGCTGCTCGTGGTCCTGACCGTCGTGGTGATCGCGCTGCTGATCGCCGGGCTGGCGTTCTACCTGTTCTGGGTGGGCACGCTGCTCGCCCACGTCGCGACGACGCTGGAGGAGTGCTCGGAGCACGTCCGCACGATCGACGCCGACGCGGCGCTGATCGGACCCGGTGTGGAGCACGTGAACCGGTCCGCCGGCACCGTCGCCGGTGCGCTGCCGCTGCTCTACGGCTTCGCCGAGAAGATCATCGCGAAGGCGTCGCCGAACCCGGAGCGCCCGGCCGTCGCCACGCCGGCGTCGGGCCGCCGCCGCTCCCGCGCTCTGGGCGCGGTCGGCATGCGGTCCGGGTAGCGCTAGCTCGGCTCGACGATCTTCCAGTAGGAGTCCTTGCGGACGATCTCGCTGCCGCGGAACTCCCAGTGGTCGCATCCGCGGACGCGCACCGCCCGGCCGTCGGTCGTCGTCCCGGTGAGGAGCCACTCGGAGACGCCGAGATCCCCGCTGACCCAGTGCCGGTCCTCGCCGTAGTGGACGTCGGGCAGCCCCGCGAAGCGCGACGCGAGGCCCTCGCGCACCGCGGCCTTGCCGGTCAGGCGCGTGCCCCAGGGGTCGGGCCCCCTCGGCATGTCGAGCGAGCAGTCCTCCGCGAAGAACTCCATGATCGCGTCCAGGTCGTGCGCGTTGAACGCCTTGGCGACCGCCTGCAGCGTCTCGACCGACGCTCCGCCCAGGTCCGTCATCGTCGTCTCCCCGTGGTCTCGGCCCCCGAGTACGGCCGGTCGAGGATACGCCCGTTTCGGCCGGAATCAGCCCTCTTGTTCCCGCGACGGGAGCGGGTTCGTGGTCGGGGCGTCGGAGTACGCGCCGATCCACTCGTCGCGCCAGGCGACGTCGTAGCGCTCGGCGTTGCAGTGCGGCTCGTAGACCGAGACCAGCTCGTCGGCGACCATCGCACGGTGCCCGGCCGTCCCGCCGGGGATCTCCAGCGTCGCGACGTGCAGCTTCCACTTCGAGCCGGCGCGCTGCACCCAGCAGGGGCTGCGCCGGTGGCGGAACGGCAGGCCCTCGGTCGCGAGATCGTCGGCGTGCCCGACGTAGATCACCGCGTACCGCTCACGGCCCTCCTCGGGCTTGTAGAGGACGGCGTAGACGCCCGGCCCCGGCGACGGTTGCCACCCACCGAGCAGGCGCGGCCCGGAGAACGCGTACCCGGCCAGCGAGCCGAGACGGATCACGGTGAGCCGCCGTCGTCGGGGATGATCTCCGGGAGCGCGTCCTCCTCCTCGCTGGTCGCCTCGACCGAGACGATCGGGAACACCGGCAGGCCGGCCGTCGTCACGGCCGCGCCGAACACCTCGCGGCCGCGCTCGACCGCCGAGTCCCGGGTGGGTGCGGTGACCACGATCTGCGCGCCGTAGCCGAGCGTCCCGAGGCCGGACGCGATGCCCTCGGACGGCGCGACGGCGTCGGCGAGCTCCACGATCTCGTCCATCGTGAGCTCCCGGTCGCCCTCCGCCTTGACGGAGACGCTCCACCGCACGGTCATCGGATCTCCTTCACGCCAGTTCCGGCAGCAGGGCGGCGAACCGTTCCAGGCTGCGCAGGTCGTTCCCGGACAGCAGCACGTCGATGTGCGGTCCGGCGACCATCATGCCCACCGACGTCGGCCCCCCGCCGCCGTGGTGCGGGTTCAGCCAGACGACGCGGTGGCAGAGCCGGGACAGCCGTTCCATCGCCGATGCGAGGACGTCCGGGTCGCCGCGGTCCAGGCCGTCGGAGCAGACCACCACCACGGCGCCGCGCGCCGTGCCACGCCGTCCGAAGCGGCGCACGAAGTCGTCCAGCGACCCCCCGATCCGGGTGCCGCCCTCCCAGTCCACGACCTGCTCCGCGGCGCGGGCCAGCGCGTCGTCCGGGCGCCGGGTGCGCAGGGCCGGGGTGAGGTGGGTCAGGCGGGTGCCGAAGCAGAACACCTCCACCCGGAACAGCGCCGCCGACGCCCGGTGCGCGGAGTGCGCGAACTGCAGCAGCGCCCGCGAGTGGTCGGCCATCGAGCCGGACACGTCGAGGATCAGCACCAGCGGCCGGAACCGCCTGCGCCGCCGTCGCCAGCTCAGCGGGACCGGGTCGCCGTGGGCGCGCAGGCTGCGGCGCACGGTGGCGCGCATGTCCGGGGCGCGGCCACGACGCGCCGGGCGGTTCCGCCGCGTGACCCGGCGCGGAGGGGACAGCCGGATCCGCGCCATGATCCGTCGCAGCGCGGCCAGCTCCTCCTCCGTGCAGGTGGCGAACGACTTGCGACGCAACGTCTCCGCGTTCGACGCCAGCAGGCCGAGCACGGTCTCGTCGGTCTCCGGCTCCTCGTCGCCGGCCTCGGTGGCGGGTACCTCCAGCGCCGCCTCGGTCTCCGACTCCGAGCGCGCGGTGATCGTGACCAGCTCCTCGACCGGATCGCGCTCGTCCAGGAAGTACGCGCGGAACACGCGGTCGTAGACGGCCAGGTCCTCGTACCGGGCCACGAGACTGACCCGCCCGCCCCAGTACAGGTCGACGAGGTCGGTCGGGTCCAGCGTGACCGTCGCGGCGCAGAACGTCCGCACGTCGCCGGTGCCGACGCGCACGCCCTCGTCGCGCAGTGCACGGGCGAACCCCACCAGGACCCCGAGCAGGTCCCGACCCGGCTCGCTCATCCCGGGGCGGTGATCTCGTCGAGCCGGGAGCGGACGAGCTCGCCGTCGTCGTGGTCCTTGACCACCGTGCCCAGCGTCAGGTCCGCGGCGTCGGCGTCGAGGTCCTCGCCGAGGAAGTCCAGCGTGCGTGCCCAGTCGATCGTCTCGGCGACGCCGGGCGGCTTGGTCAGGTCCATCTCCCGCATCCGGTGCACGGCGGCGACGACCTTGCGCGCCAGTGCCTCCGGCACGCCCGGCTCGCGCACCAGGACGATCTCGATCTCGCGCTTCGCGGTCGGGTAGCCGAGCCAGTGGTAGAGGCAGCGGCGCTTGAGCGCGTCGTGCAGCTCGCGGGTGCGGTTCGACGTCAGCACCACCAGCGGCGGCTGCTCGGCCCGGACCGTCCCGACCTCCGGGATGGTGATCTGGAAGTCGGAGAGGATCTCCAGCAGGAACGCCTCGAACTCGTCGTCCGCGCGGTCGATCTCGTCGATCAGCAGGACCGCGCCGGCACCGGCCCGCACGGCGGCCAGCAGCGGCCGTTCCACCAGGAACTCCGGGCCGAACAGGGCGGCGACGTCGGTCTCACGCTCCGGGGTCGCCCGGATCGCCAGCATCTGGCGGGCGTAGTCCCACTCGTAGATCGCCTGGGCGGTGTCGATGCCCTCGTAGCACTGCAGCCGGATCAGCCGCCGGTCGAGCACGGTGGCGAGCGTGCGGGCCAGCTCGGTCTTCCCGACGCCGACCTCGCCCTCCAGCAGCAGCGGCCGGTGCAGCGACAGGCCCACGTGCACGGCCGTGGCCAGACCGCGGTCGGCCAGGTAGCCGCCGTCGCGCAGCAGTGCCGTCAGCTCGGCAACACCGCCGTGGGAGCTCACGACCCGTCGGAGGAGTCGAGCATCTCCCGCACGCTGATCGCATCCGGGCGGAGCTTGCCCTCGCGTTCCAGCTTCGCGCGCCAGGCACGACGGATGTCGGTGTCGACCGGGGTGTTCGTGCCGTCGGTCTCCGACGGGACGGCGTCCGGCGCCATGCCGCCGAACCCGATGTTCTTCATGTTCCGGCAGACCTTCGGCCGCGAACCGCGCAGCTGCTCCTCGATCTCGTCGCCGGAACGCGCGTTCGCGGACCAGATCTCCCGGAGGACGCCGAGCGCCGGGGGTGCCGGCTCGTCGTCGGTGTGCCGGTGGTCCATCCTGCGATGGTTCCGCAGCGGCCCGCGGCACACCACCTCCGGATAACCGATCACTTAGGAAGGCTGTGACCGGCGTCGTTCCGGGTCCACACTGTCGTAGGTGACGTTGACGCAGTTGTCCGCGTTCGTCCTGGTCGCCCGCCTGGGGTCGGTCAAGGCGGCGGCCGACGCGCTCTCGGTCAGCGAGCCCGCCGTGTCGCAGGCGATCGCGGCACTGCGCAAGTACCTGGGCGACCCGCTTCTGACCCGTGGCGGCACCGGCATGGTGATGACGGCAGGCGGCAACCGTCTGCTCACGATCGCCTCGCAGATGGTCGCGCTCGGCGCCGAGGCGGAGGCCGCCGTGCGGTCGGCCAACGGCGCGCCGGAGCCGCTGCGCCTCGTCGCGCCGAACTCCGTGGTCGAGTTCCTGGCCGGACCGCTCGCCGACGCGATCGCGGCCCGGTCGTCGGGCACGGTCGAGCTGTCCGCCGGCGTCGCGGCCACGGCCGAGATGGGCGCGCTGGTCTCGCAACGTCTGGCCGACATCGCGTTCGGGCCGGACCTGTCCGGAGTGGCGGGGCTGGGCCTGCTCAGCGAGCCGATCTTCCGCTGCCGGATGGTCGTGCTGGCCGCGCCGGGCGCTCGCTTCCGGGGCCCGCCCGTCCAGTGGCCCTGGCTGGTGGACTCCGCCGCGACCGACCCGGGCAGCGACGTCAGCCGCCTCCTGCACGGTCTCGGCGTGCCCGAGTCGCGGCTGTCGGTGTTCCCGAACCAGACGGCGGCCTGGGAGGCGGCCGCCGGCGGCGCGGGCGTCGCACCGGCGCTGGCGCACCTCGCCGTGCACCGGACGCGCCGGCGCGAGCTGTCCGCCGTCGACATCCCGGGCACGCCGATGGACGTCGTCTGGCACGCGACGACGCTGCCGGTCGACCGCCGCTCGATGGCGGCGGGCTCGATGCGGCACTTCCTCAGCACGCCGGAGGCGATGAAGCTGCTGCGCTCACCGGGATCCGGCGTGCCGCCGTCGCGCTTCCGCCCGCCGGTCTACGTGACGATCTGGAGCTAGGCCTCCGGCAGGATCTCGCCGTCCTCCATCGCCTGGTAGCCGGGCACCTCGTAGAGGAACAGGGCGAAGCCCCTGCGCGGCTCGCCGGTGACCTCGGCCCACGCCTCGGACAGCTCGGTGAGCAGTGCGCGCTTGACCTCCTCGGTGCGCCCACTGCGGATCAGGCCGACCATCCGGCCCTGCTCCACCGGCTCGCCCGCGACGAAGATGTTCCCCGGCCCGACCTCGACGAACGAGCAGTTGACGTACTTCGCAGGCGCTCCGGTGACCTCCGTGTGCACCTTCGTGAACGCCGCCGCGATCTCCTGCTTGCGCTTCGCGCTCGGGCTGTCCGCCCGGACGGTGAACTGGTAGTACGGCATGTCGACTCCTTTATCCGAGGGTGAACGGGTCGCGGGTTCCGCCCGTGAGCTCCACCCAGACCGACTTCTCCTCGAGGTACTCGTCCACGGCATGGATGCCGTTCTCGCGACCCAACCCGGAGTGCCCGAAACCACCGAACGGCACGCTCGGCGCCACCACCCGGTAGGCGTTGATCCACACGCTGCCGGCCCGGATCCGGGCGGCGACCCGGTGCGCGCGGTGCACGTCCTTCGTCCACACCGCGCCGGCCAGGCCGTACGGGGTGTCGTTGGCGAGCTTGATCGCCTCGTTCTCGTCGGTGAACGTCAGCGCGGCCAGCACCGGCCCGAACACCTCCTCGCGGAACACCGTGGACTCGGGCGTCACCCCGGTGATCACCGTCGGCCTCACGAAGTAGCCGCCGAGGGTCGACTCTGCGGCGCCGCCGTAGGCCAGCGTGTTGCCGTCGGCCTTCGCCGCGTCGAGGTAGCCGAGCACCTTCTCGTACTGCGGCGCGTTCGCGACCGGGCCCATCTCGGTCTCGCTCGCGTTCGGGTCGCCCAGCTTGATCTTGTCGGCCCGCTCGCCGATCAACCGGACGAGCTCGTCGTGCACGTCGGCGTGCACGATCAGCCGCGAGCCGGCCATGCAGGTCTGGCCGGTGGCGGCGAACACGCCGGCGATCACGCCGTTCGCGGCGGCCTCGAGGTCCGCGTCCGGGAACACGACCTGCGGGGACTTGCCGCCCAGCTCCAGCGTGACCTTGTTGATGTTCTCGGCGGCGGCCTTCGCGACCGCCCGGCCGGTCGCGGTGGACCCGGTGAACGCCACCTTGTCCACGCCCGGGTGCGCCGCCAGCGACGCCGCCGTCTCCCGCGAGTTCGTCGAGACGATGTTCACGACGCCCGGGGGGAACCCGGCCTGCTCGATCAGCGTCGCGAAGCCGAGCGTCGACGCGGGGGAGTGCTCGGAGGGCTTGATCACGATCGTGCAGCCGGCCGCCAGCGCCGGGGCGAGCTTCCACGTCATCAGCAGCAGCGGCGAGTTCCACGGCGTGATCGCCGCGACGACGCCGACCGGCTCGCGCCGCGTGTAGACGAGATAGTTCGGGTTCGGCGACGGGATCTGCCGGCCCTCGATCTTGTCGGCCAGACCCGCGAAGTAGTGGTACCAGCCGCCCAGCCCGTTCAGCTGGCCGATCATCTCCCGGTACAGCTTGCCGGAGTCGTTGACCTCCTGGCGGGCCAGCTTCTCCGCGTTCTCGGTGACCAGATCGCCGAGGCGGCGCAGCATCGCGGCGCGGGCGAAGCCCGTCGTCGCGCCCCATTCGCCGTCCAGGGCGCTGCGTGCGGCGGCCACCGCGGCGTCGACGTCCTCGGTCCCGCCGTCCGGCGCGGTCGCCCACGGTTGCCCGGTGTACGGGTTCTGGGTCTCGAACGTGGCACCCGACGCCGCGTCGACGAACTTGCCGCCGATCAGCATCCGGAACGTCTCCAGCTCGGCCATGCGTCCTCCTCGACGGCTTTCCACTCTCCGTCGGACCCTAGGATCTCGACGTGGCCGAGGCCATCCCTGCGCGCGCACGAGCATCCGATGGCCGAGGATCACCGGCGACGACGTCGAACCGCGGAGGCCCGATGCGACTGCACCACCAGACCGACGGCGACGACGCCGCGCCCGTCCTCGTGCTCGGCCCGTCCCTGGGCACCGACGTGCACCTGTTCGATGCCCAGGTCGCGGCGTTCGCCGACCGGTTCCGGATCGTCCGGTTCGACCTACCCGGCCATGGTGAGTCGCCGGATCCGGACGGGGACCTGTCGATCGCCGATCTCGGCAACGCCGTGCTGGACCTGGTCGACGGGCCGTTCCACTACGCCGGGGTCTCGCTCGGCGGGGCGATCGGGCAGTGGCTGGGCGTGCACTCCGACCGGCTGGAGAGCCTGGCCGTGCTGGCGACCGCGGCGAAGTTCCCGAACCCGTCGTCGTGGCCGGAGCGTGCGGCGACGGTCCGCGAGAAGGGAACCGAGGCGATGGTCGCGTCCCGGCCCGGCACCTGGTACGTCGAGGACTTCGCGCGCCGCGACCCCGACGGCGCCGAGCGGCTGCTGGACATGCTGCGGGCGACGTCGGCCGAGGGGTACGCGGCCTGCTGCGTCGCGATCGGCGGGCACGACGTCCGGGCGGACCTTCCGTCGATCTCCGTGCCCACGCTGGCGGTGGCGGGCGCCGACGATCCGGCGACGCCGCCGTCGTCGTTGCGGGAGATCGCCGACGGGATCCCGGGCGCCCGGTACGCCGAGGTCGCGGACTCGGCGCACCTGCTCAACGCCGAGCGGCCGGACGAGGTCAACGCGCTGCTGGCCGAGCACTGGGACACGGCCGGAGTCTGAACCGCTGATCAGTCCGCGGCGGCCCGGCGAGCGCGGTAGGCCGCGACGTGCGCGCGGTTGGCGCAGTTGCCGGTGTCGCAGAAGCGGCGGGAACGGTTGCGCGACAGGTCGATCAGCACGGCGTCGCAGTCCTCGCCGGCGCACCGCCGCAGGCGTCCGAGATCGTCGCCGCGCACGAGGTCGACGACCGCCATCGCCGCCTCGGCGCCGATCCGGTGGGCCAGCGGGGCGTCCGGCGGTGTGACGTGCAGGTGCCAGTCCCACCCGTCGTGCCGGGTCAGGTAGGGCCGCGCGCCCGCCTCGTCGAGCAGGTCGTTGGCCAGGCTCACGGCCGCGTCGCGGTCCGGCGCGTCCCACAGCCCACGCAGCCGCGCGCGGACGGCCCGCACCGAGGCGAGCTCGTCGTCGGTGCCGAGGCGGACGCCGGTGTACGGGAACTCGACCAGCCACTCGTCGAAGAGGGTCTGGTCGGTCAGCGGGTCCTCGTCGGCCGACTCCGTGTTCACCAGCGCGGCCGTCGCGATGAGCGCCACCTCGGTGTCATGGGCGAATTTCACGTTGACTCCTGACAACGCCGCTTCCTACTGTCATGAGTGTATGGATAAGACGGTACTGACACGCGGGCTTCCCTGGGCGCTGCTCTCGGCGGCGGCGTTCGGCTTCTCCGGTCCGCTCGGCGAGTCGCTGATGGCGGCCGGCTGGTCGTCCGGGGCGACGACGCTCGTCCGGATCGCCGGCGCGGCCGTGCTGCTGCTCCCGGTCGCCGTCGTGCTGGCCCGGCGTCACCGGCCGACCGCCACCGCCCTGCGCACGATCGCGATCTACGGCGTGTTCGCCGTCAGCGGCGCCCAGCTCTGTTTCTTCTACGCGCTGCAGCACCTCGACGTCGGGGTGGCGCTGCTGCTGGAGTTCCTCGCCCCGGTGCTGCTCGTCGGCTGGACCTGGACCCGCACCCGCCGCCCACCTCGGACGATCACGGTTCTCGGGTGTGCCGTCGCGCTGGTGGGTCTCGCGTTCGTGGTGGACGTGTTCGGGGCGAGTCGGGTCGACGTCGTCGGCGTGCTCTGGGGCCTCGCGGCCGCCGTGTGCGTGTGCGTCTATTTCAGCCTGCCCGCCGGTCGCGACGGCGACGGCGGCGTCCCCCCGATGCTGATGATCTCCGGTGGGACGGTCGTCGCCGCCGTGCTGCTCACGGTGACCGGGCTGGTCGGTCTCACGCCGCTGACGGTGGGCGACGGGACGGCCGTGCTCGGCGGGGTGGCGATGAGCTGGCTACTCGTCGCGGCGATGATGGTCGTGATCTCGACGGTGGTCGCCTACCTGGCCGGAGTGGTCGCGATCCGGCGGCTGGACACCCGCGTGGCGTCGTTCGTGGGCCTGTCCGAGGTGATGTTCGGGGTGGTCTCCGCCTGGTTGCTCGTGGACCAGATCCCGACGCTGACGCAGGTGTTCGGCGGGGTGCTGATCCTCGGTGGGATCGTGCTGATCCGGCGTGGAGAGTTGTCGATCGCCGTACCGGTGACCGTTGGGACCTAACCGGCGACGGCCGCGCGCACGGCGTCCGGCGTCGGGTCCTGGATCTGCTGCCCGTCCACCTTCACCGTCGGCGTTCCCTGCAGACCGTCCTTCGACGCCTGGTCGGTCACCTCGGCCGTCCACGGCGCGTACTTCTGGCTCTGCACGCACGCGGCGAAGCCGGGCCCGCCGCCGGCCTGCTCGCCGAGCGCGACCAGACGGTCGTCGGTGAGGCCCGGCTTGTTCTCCTCGGGCTGGTTCGCGTAGAGCAGCGTGAGGTAGGGCCCGAACACGCCGGCGTCCGCGGCGCACCCGGACGCCGCGGAGGAGCGGCTCGAGTACCGGTCCGGCGAGTAGCGGTCCAGGATCGCGACCGGGTGGTAGACGACCTTCGCCTGCCCGGCCGCGACGATCTGGTCGATCGTCGAGCCGGTCGTCTGCTCGAACTGCTTGCAGGCCGGGCACTGGAAGTCCTGGTAGATGTCGATCGTCTTCGGCGCGGACGGGTTGCCGACGGTCGTCCCGGTCGCGGTCGAGTTCGCCGGGACCGCGACGTCGGCCGGACGCTGGTTCCAGTACACGCCGATCCCGACGAGCGCGGCGAACAACACCACCGCGACGATCCCGACGACCGTTCCGCGCGACGGCCCGGTACGGGCCGTGACCGGGTTCTTACCCATCAGGACTCCTCCTTCGCGGTGCCGAGGCGGCTGTCGAGCGCGAACCGCCCGCTCGGCCACACGGCCACCAGAACGGCGACGACGGTCAGTGCGACGTCGCGCGCGAGCTCCGTTCCGTACGTGGGTGACTCGCCGGTCGCCAGCGTCCCGCCGGAGCCGAAGCAGCCGCAGTCGATCTGCAGACCACGCGCCCACGCCGAGGCGATACCGACCACGAACGCGGCCATGAGCAGGGCCGAGGCGACACCCGCGACGCGCACACCGAGACCGGCCACGAGCAGCACCCCCAGCACGATCTCGACGGCCGGGAGCCCGGCGCCAACCAGCTGGGCGGCGGTCTCGGGCAGCAGCCGGTAGGCCCGCACCGCGCGGACAGAAGCGTCCGGGTCGGTCACCTTCAGGACCCCGGCCACGATCCACACGCCGCCGAGCAGGAGCCGTCCGGCCAGCACGAGCCACCCCGCGGCGGCCGTCGCATCCCGGGGCCGGACGTCGGTGTTCACGATGAAACGGTCGTTCCGGAGTGCGATCCGGTTCCCGAGTTGTCTCCCAGGTCACCGCCCCCGGGAGTGAAAGTGTCGGTGGCGTGGGGAACCATCGCTGTGTGAGCCTCGATCGGACCGTGCAGGACGCCGCCGCACCGGCGGGCGGCCGCGTGGTCGAGCTGCGCGTCGAGGGGATGACGTGCGCGGCCTGCGTCGGCCGGGTCGAGCGCAAGCTGGGCAAGCTGGACGGCGTCCGTGCCGTGGTCAACCTGGCCACCGAGCGCGCGGTCGTGGAGTACCCCGAGGGCACCGACGTGGCCACGCTCGTGGAGACCGTCGAGAAGGCGGGTTACGGCGCGTCGGCGATCGTGCCGGAACCCGAGGCGGCCGACGAGGACACCGCCGCCGCGGCCTCCCGGGACGACGCGGCGCTGCGGTCGTTGCGCCGCCGGATGGCCGTCGCGCTGCTGCTGTTCATTCCGATCGCCGACCTCTCGCTGGCGATGTCGCTGGTCCCGTCGCTGCGCTTCCCGTACTGGCAGGTCGTGGTCGCCGTGCTGGCGCTGCCGGTGGTGGTGTGGGCGGCGTGGCCGTTCCACCGGGCCGCGGCGCGGAACCTGCGGCACGGCACCACCTCGATGGACACGCTGGTCTCCCTCGGCGTGATCGCCGCGTCCGGGTGGTCGCTGGCCGCGCTGGTGTTCACCGACGGCGCGCCTGCCGTCGGGGGCTGGCAGGCGGTGCTGCACCCGGCCGGGCCGCTGTACCTCGAGGTCGCGGCCGGGGTGACGACGTTCGTGCTGGCCGGGCGGTACTTCGAGGCCCGTGCCCGGCGCACGGCGGGTGCGGTGATGCGCTCGCTGGCCGCCCTGCGCGCGGACGAGGTCGCCGTGCTGGACGCCGGCGGGGTCGAGACCCGCGTCCCGGTCTCGCGGCTGCGGGCCGGGGACCGGTTCGTCGTGCGGCCGGGGGAGCGGATCGCCGCGGACGGCGCCGTCGTCGACGGCAGCGCCGCGGTGGACACGAGCGCGATGACCGGCGAACCGGTACCGGTCGAGGTGACCGCGGGCGACCCGGTGACCGGCGGCACGATCGCCACCGGCGGGCGGCTGGTCGTGCTGGCCGAGACGGTCGGAGCGCAGACGCGGCTCGGCCGGATGATCGCCGCCGTCGAGCGGGCGCAGGCCGAGAAGTCGGCCGTGCAACGGCTGGTGGACCGGGTCTCCTCGGTGTTCGTGCCGATCGTGCTCGCGGTCGCAGTGCTCACGTTCGTCGGATGGATGGTGGCCGGCGCGGGCTGGGCGGGGGCGTTCGCGCCCGCCGTCGCGGTGTTGATCATCGCCTGCCCGTGCGCTCTCGGGCTCGCGACGCCGACGGCTCTGATGGTCGCGACCGGCCGCGGCGCCGAGCTGGGCATCTTCGTCAAGGGCTACCAGGCGCTGGAGACGACCCGCGCGGTCGACACGGTCGTGCTGGACAAGACCGGGACGCTGACCGAGGGCCGGATGAGCGTCGCGGATCTCGCCTGCGCCGACGGCGTCGACGCCGACGAGCTGCTGGCCCTCGCCGCGGCCGTCGAGTCCGGGTCGGAGCACGCGATCGCGTCCGCGATCCGTGAGCACGCGACGGGTGCGCTCCTCCTCGCGGTGCCGGAGGTGACGGGCTTCCGCGCGCTGCCGGGGCTCGGTGCCCGCGGCGTGGTCGGCGGCCGTGAGGTGACGGTCGGACGCCCGTCGCTGGCGGCGGACCTCGGATCGCTGAGCGGAGTGGTCGCCGGCTGGGACGCGGCCGGGCACAGCACGGTCGCCGTGGTCGTCGACGGCGCGGTGGCCGGGGCGATCGCGCTCGCGGACCCGGTGAAGCCCTCGGCCGCCGCGGCGGTCGCCGAGATGATCGCGATGGGGCTGCGGCCGGTCCTGCTCACCGGTGACGGCGAGGCCGCGGCGCGGGCGGTGGCGACCGCCGTCGGGATCGAGCAGGTCGAGGCCGGCGCGATGCCCGACGAGAAGGTCGATCTCGTGCGGTGGCTGCAGGTCGAGGGTGCGACCGTCGCGATGGTCGGCGACGGCGTGAACGACGCGGCCGCGCTGGCCACCGCCGACCTCGGGATCGCCGTCGGGTCCGGCACCGACGTCGCGCTGGAGGCGGCCGACGTCGTGCTCGTGCGCGACGACCTGCGGGTGCTGCCGAGCGCCGTCGAGCTCGCCCGGGCGACGCTGCGCACTGTGCGCGGCAACCTGTGGTGGGCGTTCGGCTACAACGTCGTCGCCGTCCCGGTGGCCGCCGCCGGGCTGCTCAACCCGCTGATCGCGGGCGCCGCGATGGCCGTGTCGTCGCTGCTGGTGGTCACGAACAGTCTGCGTCTGCGGCGCGCGGTTCCGGACGCGCCCGGGGCCGCCGAGCCGTTCGAGGGGTAGCGGTCGGATCGGCGGTCTGCGCCTCGCGGCCGCCATTTCCGAGGCCTGCCGCTGCGATCTCGTGCCCCGGCCGGCTTCCGCGGGGTGGATCGCTCACTTGGTGAGCCAACTGTCCGCTTGTCGGTCACCTCGTGCTCCGTCGCGGAGTTTGTCAGGCCGTCGCGACAACGCTCTGAGATGCGGCATCCTGGGCCGCCCGCCACTCGCCCGGACCCCAGGAGCTCCCATGATCACCGGTACGCACGCGATCCTTTACAGCGCCGACGCCGAGGCCGACCGGGCGCTGCTCGCCGACCTGCTGCGCAGCCGCACGGTCGACGCGGGCGGCGGATGGCTGATCTTCGCCCTCCCGCCGGCCGAGATCGCCGTGCACCCGACCGACGGTGCCCCCCAGCAGGAGCTGTACCTGATGTGCGACGACATCGAGGCCACCGTCGCGGATCTGACCGAACGCGGTGCGACGGTGGAGGGCGGGATCAGCGACCAGGGATGGGGTTTGCTCACCACGATCCGGCTCCCCGGCGGGGGACCGCTCGGTCTCTACGAGCCTCGCCACCCCGTCGCCGCGGGCTGATCCGCGCCCCGGCGGTTCGAACCGCCACAATGTGCCCGTCGATTGCCGCGCGGGATCGAGTGGCACGTTTTCGTGCCGGCCACCGCCGGAACGTGCCCGTCGATCCCCGGGCGGGATGGGGGGCACGTACGGGTCACCCTCCACAACGCGTCGCTCGGCCGCGATCCCGGCGTGCGGGCCGACAATGTCCGACGTGGCCGGATACTCCGCGACTCCCCAGTCCCGCAAGCTCGGGCTCAAGGACGGCACCCGACTCGTCGTCGACGGGGCTCCGGAGGGATGGGCGCTCGACGCGCCACCCGCCGTCGTCGACGTGGGCGAGGACGAGCCGGCCGACGTCGTGCTGGCCTTCGTCCGGGACCTCGCCACGATCGACGGCGGGCTCGACGGCTGGGCACGCCGGGTCGCCCCGGCCGGTGCGGTCTGGGTGCTCTGGCCCCGCAAGGCGGCCGGGCACCGCAGCGAGGTCGACGAGAACGCGATCCGCGAGGCGGCGCTGAGCCGCGGGCTCGTCGACGTCAAGGTCGCGGCCGTGGACACCGACTGGTCGGGTCTGCGGCTGGTGTGGCGCCGCGAGAACCGGTGAGGGTCAGCGCCCGGAGCGGAGGCGGGCGAGCATCTCGTTGTAGGCCTTGAGGTCGGCGTCGCCGTCCCGGTCGGCCCGCCGGTCGGCGCGGACCGCTTCCCTGGTGTCGTCCTGCGACCACTGCACGATCAGCGCGATCACCACCAGCAGCATCGGCAGCTCGCCGGTCGCCCAGGCGATGCCGCCGCCGACGTGCTGGTCGGCCAGCAGGCTCGAGATCCACGGTAGGCCGACGTCGCGGTAGAAGTCCTGCCCGATCACGGTGTCGGAGCTCATCACCGCGATCCCGAAGAACGCGTGGAACGGCATGGTCGCCAGCAGCACGGCCAGGCGCCCGAGGTGCGGGAGCCGGTTCGGGGCCGTGTCGGTGCCGATCAGCGGCCAGAAGAACAGGTACCCGACGGTCAGGAAGTGCAGGTTCATCAGCTGGTGCGACCAGTGGAACCGCAACGCCTCGTCGAACAGCGGCGTGAAGTACAGGACGTAGAACGACCCGACGAACAGCACCGCCGTCACGCCCGGGTTGGTCAGGATCTTCGCCGGCCCGGAGTGCACCGCGGCGAGCAGCCACTCGCGCGGTCCCGGCGGCTGCTCGCGGCCCGCCGTCGGGAGCACTCGCAGCGCCAGGGTCACCGGACCGCCGAGGCACAGCAGGACCGGCGCCAGCATGTTCAGCGCCATGTGGCTGATCATGTGGACGCTGAACATGGCGGGGGCGTAGAAGCCCAGCCCGGACGAGGTGGCGAGCAGCACGACGACGCAGCCGGCCAGCCAGGCCGTCGTCCGGCCGGGGCCCCAGGAGATCCCGCGGGCCGTGAGGCGGCGCACGCCGTACAGGTAGAGCCCGGCACCGATGATCGCGGCCGAGCCGAACAGCACGTTGAACCGCCAGTCGACGAGCGCGGCCACCGCACCGAACGGGCGCTCGACGTTCCAGCCGATCAGCGTCTCCAGCGCGCTGTCCGGGCGGGCCAGGAACCGCGGCGGCACGGAGTGGCTCTGCGCCACGATCAGCGTGGCGACCAGCGCGCCGCCGGCGACGAGTGCTACCGGCAGCCGCGGCCCGGCGGCGCCCGGACCGCGGCGGACCAGCACGGCGGTGCCGGCGGCGAGCAGCAGGACCAGCGGGATCTCCGCGAGCAGCAGCCGGCCGTAGGCGGTGCCGGTCAGCGATCCCGGCCCGACGACGACCACCTGGAACAGCAGCTCGCCGACCACGAACACGGCGCCGGCGCCGAGGGTCAGCACGCGCAACCGTCGCGCCGTCGTCGCCGTGACCTCGCCGCCGTGCAGGCGCTGCGCGGCGAGCGCGGCGAGCGTGCCCAGCCACGCCAGCCCGCCGACGGTCCGCAGCACGCCGCCGTCGCCGCTCCAGTCGTGCCCGGCGCCGGTCGCGGCGGGGCTGACCGCGGCGGGTATCGCCGCGGCGAGGAGCGTCACCAGGGCGAGCACGCCCGCGGCGCGCCAGCTCAGGAACCACGCACAGCCGGCCGCGACGGCGAGCAGCACCAGCCCGCCGAGCAGCCAGCCCATCGGCTCCTCCAGCGTGGCGGCCACGCCGAACCACCCGAACGGCCCGCCGACGCCGGGCCGGGTGAGCGACGAGCCGGTCATGTCGGCCGTCGCCGTCCACGCGGCCAGCACCGCCGCCAGCCCGGCGACGGCCGCGGTGAGGCCGGTCCGCTTCAGCGCGCGGTAGCCGTCGACGCCGACCGTGCCGGACGGCCGCGCCGGGGCGAGGAACGCGGCGTACAGCAGGGACCCGGCCGTGAGCGCACCGGTCAGCACGGCGACCACGCGCAGCACGGGGCCGAGCACGCGCACGTCGGTCGGCGGCACGGGGATCGCCGCTGCGGGCGTACACCCCGGCGTCGGCGAGCACGAGCACGGCCGCGACCCCCGCGCACACGGCGACCCCGAGGACCGTCGCCGCGACCAGGGCCGCGCCGCGACGGCCCTCGGCGGGTCGCGTCGTCGCCGTGGCCTCGGCCGTCGTGCTGCTCACCCCCGCATGGTCCCCGACCCGAGGCCGGTCGCGCTCGCCCGGGTGGGATGCGGAACCTCACGGTGGTGGGGGGTCAGGACGTGAGACCGTCCCACCAGTTGCGGATGTCGTCCCAGAAGCCCTGCGCGTCGTCGCTGATCTGGCCGGGGTTCGGGATGTTCGACGGCAGGCTGGGTATCTGGGTCGGGATGTTCGACGGCAGGCTGGGCAGCTGCGTCGGGATGTTGGACGGCAGGCTCGGGATCGTGAAGCCCGGTCCCTGGTTGTTCGAGCTGGTCGGGGCCTCGGTCGTGGGCTTCGCGCTGGTCGACTCCGACGTCGTCGTCTCCGGGGCCGCCGGTGTCTCCGAGTCGCGGTTGCCCCACAGCAGCAGCCCGATCACCAGGACGAGCAACGCGACGACGAACGCGCCGATCGCGATCCACCGCCCGGCGCCGGAGCTGCCCGGGTCGCGGGGCTCCGTCCTGCTCGACATCGGGCGCCGGTGCCGGTTCGGACGCCGACAGCAACGCCGCCGCGTTCCGGGCCGACGGGCGCCGCCGCGGGTCGGTCGCGGTCATCTCGGTGATCGCCTCGTTCAGCGGCGGAGGAGTGTCCCGCGGTACGACGGGCGCGCGGGTGAGGCGTTCGCTCGCGCCCTCGATCCCCTCGCCCTGGTACTCCTTGCGCCCGGTCCATGCCTCCAGCAGGACCAGCCCGAGCGCGTAGATGTCGGCCGGCGGGCCGACGTCGCCGCCGCGGATCTGCTCCGGCGCCAGGTAGGCGGGCGTTCCGATGATCTCCCCGGCGGCGGTGTGCCCGTCGGCGCCCAGCAGCGAGGCGATCCCGAAGTCGGCCAGCCGGGCCCGCCCGTCGGAGCCGATCAGGATGTTCGACGGCTTCACGTCGCGGTGCGTGACGCCCTGGCTGTGCACGTAGTCGAGGGTCTGCGCGACGTCGAGGCCGATCTGCCGGATCTCGTCGGCCGGGAGTTGCTCGCTCTCGATCACCTCGCGCAGCGTCGGCCCGTCGACGAGCTCCATCACGAGGTAGGCGCGGTTCGGCTCGACGGCGAAGTCGTGCACGCCGACCAGGCCGGGATGGCTGAGGTTCGCCATCACCTGCGCCTCCTGCTGGAAGCGCTGGTCGGCCGTCGGGTCGTTGCCCGGCCCGAAGATCTTCACCGCGACCGGCCGGTTCAGCCGTGTGTCGGTGGCCCGGTGCACGTCGGCCATGCCGCCCTGGCCGATCAGGCCCTCCAGCCGGTACCGGCCCCCGAGCAGCTCCGGGCCGCCCACCGGCTGCGGCAGCATCCGGGTCCCCTCCGCCCGCGCGGCCCGCGGGGTGTGGCCCATCTCCCGGGTCGGCTCCTCGCCGGGGTCGACACGCCGCGTGGCGCCGGGGTCGGCACCCGCGCCGGTCCACCGGGTGGCTCCGGGGTCACCGCCGGGTCCGACGCGCCGGGTCGCACCGGGGTCGCCGCCGGGTCCGACGCGCCGGGTCGCCCCTGGGTCGTCGCCGGGTCCGACCCTGCGGGTCGCACCGGGGTCCTGAGGTCCCGGACCGGGCCCGGCACGGCGGGTGGCGTCCGGGTCGTCCGGCCGGCCGTGGCGCCGGGTCGCCGGGTCGGGGTCCCGGCCGGAGCCCCGTCGGTGGTTGCCGGTCTGCCACGAGTCGCGCTGGTCCGCGCGACGCGTGCGGTCCGGGTCGTCACCACGCTGCACTGGCCCTCCCGGGTCCGTTCGGCCTGGCGGCGACGCCGCCGGATCGCGATGACGGTACCGGCGCCGGCATAGTCCGGGACGGTGTGGGCATCACCCGGTCGGGGTGTTCGTCCGTTCCGCGGTGACGACCCGCTGCAGGACGGCCGCGAGCGGCTCGGGACGGACCTGGAATCCGATGTGGCTCGACGCGATGTCGTGCACGTCGAACGGGTTGTCCGGGGTCAGCGCGTCGGCCTCGGCGATGTAGCGGTCCTGCAGCGCGGGTGGGAGCGCGCGGTCCTCGGTGCACCGGACGTAGCTGCGCGCGACGGTGCCCCAGCCGGCGGCCCGGGCGCGGACCAGTCCGTCGTCGATCCGCAGCGTCTCGTCCGGGTCCTGGAGGTGCAGGTAGGCCAGCAGCTCGGCGCGTGAGCCGTCCGCGAGCACGGCCTCCTGCAGGGCGTCGAGCATCGCCGGGTCGGAGGTGCGCCAGTTCAGCCGCAGCGCCCCGACCGCGGCCGGGTCCGCGAGGACGAGCCCGGCGACCGTCGAGAGCAGGCTCGCGGAGTTCTCCTCGGCCGCGTCGTACTCGGCCGGGGTCGCGGTGACCGGGCAGTGCGCGGAGACGTAGACGAGCCGGTCGACCAGCTCGGGCGCGCGGTTCGCGACGGCGTTCAGCGTCAGCCCGCCGCGGCTGGCCCCGACGAGCACGACCGGACCGTGCTCGCGGGCGCGTCGCAGCACGTCGACGACGATCGCGACGTCGTCCTCGGTCCCGACGTCGCGCATCGCGCTCGGCTCGGAGGCGAGCGCCGCCGGGTCCTGCGCGCCGAGGTAGCCGGTGGGGATCGTCGCGCGGAAACCGTGACCGGCGAGGTCGACGGCCAGTGCGCGGTGCCCGAGCAGGGTCAGTTCGCGCACCGTCGGGCCCCAGGAGGCCGCGTTGCAGCCCATGCCGTGGACCAGGACGAACGTGGGGGAAGCGGGCACGAAGGGAAGTCTGCCGGAACCGGGCGCGAGCCCGGAACGGATATCCCTCAGGTCGCCGGCGCCCGGCGCAGGTCTGCCGCCGGGAACGGCGGGCGCTCGTCCAGGCGCAGCGAGAGCTTCCCGGCCGCCCTCCACGCCCGGGCGGTCAGGTCGCGGTCGGCGTCGGTGACGAGGTTGCCCATCACCCGCAGCGCGACGGTCATCAGCCCGCGCGAGCGCATCCCGACCGGTCCGGCCAGCGGCAGCAGGCGGGGGAACGTCAGCAGGCCGGCCAGGCGGCGGGCGATCGAGAACGCCTGTCCGTAGTGGCCGCGCAGGGTGGCGGGCCAGGCCGTCGACAGGTCCTTCTCGCCGGCCATCAGCTCGGCCACCAGGCGTCCGGTCTCCAGGCCGTAGTCGATGCCCTCGCCGTTGAGCGGGTTGACGCAGCCGGCCGCGTCGCCGATCAGCGCCCAGTTCGCCCCGGCGACGCCGGACACCGCGCCGCCCATCGGCAGCAGCGCGGACGCGACGGCGCGGACCGGGCCGTCGAGCTTCCACTCCTCGCGTCGCTGCTCGGTGTAGAGCTCGATCAGGCTGCGCAGCCGCACCGACGCCGGACGGCGGTCGGTCGCGAGCGTGCCGACGCCGATGTTGACCGTGCCGTCGTTGAGCGGGAACACCCAGCCGTAGCCGGCCAGCACGTCATCGTCCTCGCCGCGCAGCTCCAGATGTGAGCTGATCCACGGGTCGTCGCTGTGCGCGGACTCGATGTACCCGCGGGCGGCGACGCCGTACGCGGTCTGCTTGTGCCACTCGCGGCCCAGCACCCGGCCGAGCGTGGACCGGGCCCCGTCCGCGACGACCAGTCGACGGCACCGCACGGTCCGGCCGTCGGCGAACACGACCTCGCGGATCCGGTCCCCGTCGCGGACCACCTCGACGGCCTTCGCCGACTCCATCGGCACGGCTCCGGCGTCGAGCGCGGTCCGCCGGATCCGGTCGTCCAGCTCGGTGCGGGTGATCGCGCCGCCGTGCGCGGGCAGCGACCCGCCGGGCCAGGGCAGCTCCAGCACCTGGCCGAAGCCGTGCGCGCGCAGACCCTGGTTGGTGCCCTGCGACCGCACCCAGTCGCCCAGGCCGAGCCGTTCCAGCTCGGCGATCGCGCGCGGGGTGAGCCCGTCACCGCACGTCTTGTCCCGGGGGAACGTGGCCGAGTCGGCCAGCACGACATCCAGCCCGTGCCGCGCGGCCCATGCCGCCGCAGCCGACCCGGCCGGTCCCGCTCCGACGACGAGGACGTCGGTGGACACCGGCGAGGAGGGGGTCATCCCTCCAGTGTGGCAACCGTACGGCCTGCGGGGGTGTGCCACCGGTCACCGCATCATGGGCCCCATGGTGCCGTCCGGCTACCGATCGGCGTCCGGCTCGTCGTGCCCTCGTGACCGCACGAGCATGCCGGCCAGCGTGCGGACCAGCCAGATGACGGCGGACACGGCGAACAGCGCGATCGCCAGCCACACCCAGCGTTCCCGGTAGGGCTCCTGGTCCAGGCCGGTCGCGGACAGGGTCGTCTCCGCGCCCTGACGGATGATCCCGGGCAGGAACATCAGCAGCGAGAGCCCGGCGCCGAGCACCGGGATCCGGATGTGGTTGATCAGCGGCACCCGGGTGCGCGGGAGCACCCGCAGCACCAGCGACAGGATCCGGTCGCCACCGGCGTAGAGCGGGAACAGCACGAGGTCGTGCAGGAACAGCGCGCCGGCGAACCAGAGTGCCATCGCGAACACCGACGGGTCATCGAGCAGCAGCAGGTCGACGGCGTA
Source organism: uncultured Actinomycetota bacterium (assembly GCA_963822335.1). Classification (GTDB taxonomy): domain Bacteria; phylum Actinomycetota; class Actinomycetes; order Mycobacteriales; family Pseudonocardiaceae; genus Pseudonocardia. The sequence continues at coordinate 609,154 of CAWGHE010000002.1, forward strand.
GTACGCGAGCGCGAAGCAGGCCAGCACGAGTACGAGACGCACCAGTGCCCCGGTGCCCCGGGCGACGAGCGGTCCACGCTCAGACACGGGTGAACTCGATCCCGACGACCCACTTCGTGTTGTGCACCCCGGGCAGCGCCGGGACGATCACGCGCGCCGGATAGCCGTGGTCGCGCGACAGCGCCGCTCCGTTGACCGTCGTGGCCAGCAGTGAGTCGGGCGCCAGCACCTGCGACGACGTCAGCTGGGCCCGCGCGAACGGACCCATCTCCACCGAGCGCACGACGGCCGACGCCGGCTGCGGCACCCCGGCCGCCGCCGCGAGGTCGCGCAACCGCACCCCCGTCCAGGTCTGCACCGACGACCAGCCCTCGACGCACGCGATCGGCAGCTCGGCGGTGTGCTGCGGCATCGCGTTCAGCTGGTCGTAGTCGAACCGGACCTGCTCGGGACCACCGCTGAGCGTCAGCGCCCACGTCGGCCCGATCTCGGCCGCGTCGATCCCGGACGCGACGAACGTGCGGTTGACCGGGAAGTCGTTCGCCGCGCCCGGCGCCGCATCGGGCGGGAAGCCGGGCGTCCGGGCCGCACTGTCCGGCGGCGTCGTCCGGCCCCGCGGCAGCAGCAGGGCGGTCGGCCGGAGCACCCCGCCGATCGTCTGGCCGGCCGTGATCGCGGCGACGAACAGGGCACCGCCGCCGACCAGTGCGAGCGCACCGCGCCGGGTCATCGTCGGCGGGTCCGGGTCGGGCGCGACGAGGCCGTGCTCGTCCGGCGGCTCCGGCTCGGTCCGCGAGAGCGGCGTGGCCAGTTCCGTCACCAGCGAGCGGGAGGACAGGCTGCGCGCGAGCGTCGGGAACTTCAGCAGCACGTGCACGACGAACGCGCCGATGAACACCCAGGCCCCGACGAAATGCGCCGTGTAGAAGCTGAACCCGAACACGTAGTCGTACTGGATGTTCAGCAGGCCGGTGACGATCTCGAACAGGATCCCGCCGACGAGCAGCAGGAGCGAGAGCCGTTCCAGCGCCTTGACCGGACCGCGCGGCGGGCCGGTGAACAGCTTCGGGATGACCGACCACAGCTTGGCCAGCACCACCGGCACCAGGACCATGCCGAGCCCGACGTGCAGGCCCTCGGTCAGCCGGAACAGCCACGGCGGATCGGTCGGCCACTCGAAGAACGGCAGGTGCAGGCCGCCCACGTCGGACGGGATCGACTGGCCGAACTGCGGCGAGTACGCCATCCAGTCGAGCAGACCGGTGACGATCACGATCGGCAGCCCGACCAGCAGGGGCAACGCGAACATCGACGTCAGCCACGGTCCGCGGATCGGGCTGCGCCACCGGAAGAGCGTGCGCCGTGCTCCGTGGCCCGCCGTCATGACCTGGTCAACTCCAGGAACGCCCGGTCTCCGGCGTGCCGGGCCGACGTCGTCAGTCCCAGCGCCGCGGCCAGCCGGTCGAGCACGTCGATGCCGGCCACGGCCCACGGCAGCGGGTCCCCGATGACGCCGTCGCTGGACACGCGAACCTCGCCCTGCCAGATCAGGCTCGGTCCGGATGTCGGCCTCGACGAGCACCGTCCCGCCGGGGGTGAGCAGCCGGGCTGCCCGCTCCAGCAGCCGGGCCGGTTCCCCGCCGATGCCGATGTTGCCGTCGGCGAGCAGTACGTGCGACCAGCCGCCCTCGGTCGGCAGCGGCGCGAACAGGTCCTGGCAGAGCATCGTGACCCTCCGCCGGTGGCAGTGCAAGGCGGCGATCGCCCGACTCGTCGACGCCGAGCACCGGGACCCCCCGCTCGGCGAGCGCGGTGACCAGCCGTCCGGGACCGCAACCGAGGTCGACGGTCGGGCCCGTACATCGGTCGAGCAGCCAGGCGTCGTCGCCGGCGGCCGCCGCGCCCCAGCGCGAGACCTCCAGGTCCATCTCGGTGCCGTCGCTGAACAGCAGCCGCGACGGCCCGCCGGCCAGTGCGAGCGTCGAAGGCGCGCCAGGTGGTCATCGCCGCGCTCACGCGGGGATCCCCGTCCGGAACACGCGCGTCCAGCTCGTCGACCGCCGCGGCGAACCGCCCGCCCGGCACCCGCCGCGACACCATCGACGGCCTCGGCGGCGGTGTCCACGTCGGTCAGATCGGGAGCGGTCGCGACGCGCAGGCCGGACGTCCGCAGCGCGTCGGCGGTGCAGGTCGCCGGTGTCCGTAGCGCGACATCGGCACGTCGGCGAGGACGCGCGGCGGCGAGCGGGTCGGTGCAGGCCCAGCACCCACCATCCGCCGTCCGTGGCCGGGCCGAGTACCGCGTCCGCGGCGCCCGAGAGCGTCTCGAGGCAGTCGCCCAGCAGCTCGGGGGTGACCTGCGGGGTGTCCATGCCGATCTGCACGGTGGGCAGGCCCGGGTGCAGCGCGGCGGCGTCGGCGTGCGCGGCGGCGATCCGCTCGCCCAGCCCGTCGCCCCGCTGTTCGACGACGTCGCACCTCGGCGAGCGCGGCCTGCAGCTCCGCGGCAGCCGGTCGCCGCGGCGAGGTCACCGGTCAGCGCGACGACCGTGCGCGCCCCGGGGACCGCACGCGCCGCGTCGAGGCTGTCCAGCAGGGCGGCGGACGCGACCCGCGCGGCCTGCTCGGGTGTCGCCGGCGGGCACAGCCGCGTCTTCACCCGGCCCGGGACCGGCGCCTTCGCGAGCACGATCACGCACGGCCCGACCGGGCGCTCATCGCAGCAACCCGGTCATGTCGCGGGCGGCGCGCACCGTGCCCTTGACCGAGCCGGACACCTTGGACCTCCCGCCGGCGCGGCGTGCGTAGGCGACCGGGCAGCTCGTCGAAGCGCCAGCCCGCGGCACCGGCCTTGAGCAGCAGCTCCAGCGGGTAGCCGAACGCACGGTCCTCGATCCCGAGGTCGATCAGCGCCTGCCTGCGGCAGACCCGGATCGGCGCGATGTCGTGCACCGGGACGCCGCGTCCGCGCAGCAGCGCGGCGATCACGGCGTTCGCGGCGCGGGCGTGCCACGGCCAGACGCCGGCAGCTGTCCGGGAGCCGGCGGCCGACGGCGATGTCGGCGCGGCGCGGAGTGCACCGTCTCGGCCATCGCCGGGCAGCACGTCCGGGTCGAGGGAACCGTCGCCGTCGAGGAACGCGACGTAGCTCCTCGGTCGCGTTCACCAGTCCGGTGTGGACGGCGGCGCCGTAGCCGCGGCGGGGTTCGACGACGACCCGGGCGCCGTGGGCGCGCGCGACCGCCGCGGTGTCGTCGGTGGATCCGTTGTCGACGACGAGGACCGGCCAGCCCTGTGGGAGTCCGGTTCAGGACGGCGGGAAGTGCCTCGGCCTCGTCGAGGCAGGGAAGCACGATCTCGGGAACGCACGGCGTGATCATCGGCCCTCTCGGTCGGTTCCGCGTCGCGGCTGAGAGGGTGTTCGACGGGTGAACGAGCGGCCGCGCCGGTTCAGGCGTTCACCCCGGCGGGTGAACGGAGAGGGTCGGTCGCGAACGCGGCGACCCCGTCCGCGAACGGCGTCGCGGCGCGAAAGCCCAGCGCACGAGCGGCGTACGCCGGGTCGGCGACGACGTGGCGGACGTCGCCCGGGCGGGCGCCGCCGACCACTTCGCGGGGCGGGGCCGTCCATCGCGGCGGCCAGTTCGGTCGCGAGGTCGAGGATCGTGTGCGGCTCGCCGGAGCAGACGTTCGCCGCGCCGAACCCGGTGTCCGTCCGGGTCGGCGACGAGCGCCAGCCGCGTTGGCCGCCGCGACGTCGCGAGACGTGCACGAAGTCGCGCCGCTGCGCGCCGTCCTCCATCACCCGGGGTGCCTCGCCGCGCTCCAGCGCGGACCGGAAGATCGACGCGACGCCCGCGTACGGCGTGTCCCGCGGCATCCGCGCGCCGTAGACGTTGTGGTAGCGCAGCGACCACACGGTGCCGCCGGTCTGCCGGGCCCACGCGCTCGCCAGGTGCTCCTGGGCGAGCTTCGTCGCGGCGTAGGTGCTGCGCGGGTCCAGCGGCGCGGACTCCGGGACCAGGCCGGGCACCAGCTCGCGCCCGCACTCCGGGCAGCGTCGGCTCGTAGCGCCCGGCGTCGATGTCGACGAACGCGCGCGGGCCGGGACGGACGAGCGCCGTGCTCGGCGCAGTCGTAGCGGCCCTCGCCGTAGACGACCATCGACCCGGCCAGCACCAGCCGCTTCCGGCCGGTCTCGTGCATGGCGGCGAGCAGGACCGCCGTGCCGAGGTCGTTGTTCGCGGCGAAGTCCGGCCCGTCCGACGGGTCGACGCCGTGCCCGACCATCGCCGCCTGGTGGCAGACCGCGTCCACGTCGGGCAGCAGCCGTCGGAGCAGGTCGGCGTCGCGCACGTCGCCGTGCACGAGCTCGTGCCCGGACACCCAGCCCGGGGCGCCGCCTGGCCGTGCGCCGCCGGGAGCAGCGCGTCGAGCAGGAGGACCTCGTGGCCGTCGGAGGTCAGCCGGTCGGCGACGTGGGACCCGATGAAGCCGGCCCCGCCGGTGATGAGCACTCGCATACTCGGGCAGCGTAGACCGCCAGATCAGCAGGTCACCGGCGGGCGAGCGCCTCCGCGGCGGCGAGGGCCAGCGCCGAACATCCCCTCGCGCGCGGCGCGGGCGGTCGTCCAGCCCCGGTGTTCCCACTCGGGCCCGGCCAGCGAGTCCGCCGCGAGCAGCAGCTGGGCGTAGCGCACGCCGCGGTAGCGGGCCACCGCGATCGCTGCCGCAGCTTCCATGTCGACGACCGCGCAGCCCTCGTCGCGCCGCCGGGCGACGCGCTCGCGGGTCTCCCGGAACACGGCGTCGGTGGTCCAGCTGCGGCCGACGACGAACGGCACGTCCTGGCCCAGCAGCGTCTCGGACAGCACCTCGACCCCGACCGGGTCGGCGTCGACGACCCGTCCGGCCGCCAGGTAGTGCAGCGACGTGCCCTCGTCGCGCAGCGCGCTGCCGAGCACGACGGCGTGCCCGAGCGTGAGGTCGTGCCGCAGCGCGCCCGCGCCGCCGACGCCGACGACGTGCCGCACGCCGAGGGCCGCCAGCTCCTCCAGGAAGATCGCCGCCAGCGGCGCGCCGATGCCCGGCTGCAGCACCGCGACCCGGTGGCCACCGGGCGCGGTCGTCTCCCACACCGGCGTGCGGCCGAGCTCCGAGCGCAGCGTCGTGATCGCCCGCGCCGTGCCGCCGATCCCGTCCACGACCTCCGGGAACCAGCACATCACCGCCGCGTCCGGCATGTCGTCGACGCGCGGGACGATCGCGGCGGGCTCGATCACGCCGGGAGCGCCGAGGTCGTCCTCGAGCAGGGGGAGATCGGGTCCGGTCTCCGGACGTGCGCTCATCGGATCGATGATCGCACCGGCCGGGCGCCGTCCCTGCAATGGCCCGGCCCGATGGGCCGCCTGCGGCCGGCCGACCAGACCGGGACCACGGTGCCGTCGGGTCAGGCGGTACCGGCGAGGTTGAGCACCGTCACACTCCCGTCGAGCAGGTTGGTGACGTAGGCCTGCCGCCCGTCGGGCGCGACCGCGACGCTCGTCGGCCCCTTGCCCGTCGGGACCGTCGCCGTGATCTGGAACGTCTGGGTGTCCAGTACCTGGATCGCGTTCGCGTCCACCGCGGCGATGTAGACGTACCGCCCGTCGGCGCTCAACGTCACGTCCTGCGGGTGGCTGGCCGTGGGAACGGTGGCGATGACGCGACCGGAGTTCGTGTCGGTCACCGAGATGGTGCTGTCGTCGTAGTTGGCGTTGATCACGATCGGCTTCGTCGAGTGCCGCAGGATCGAGTGCGGGCTCCTGCCGACCGGCACGGTCCCGAGTACCGCGTCGGTCGCGGTGTCGATCGTGGTGAGCACGTTGGACTCGTGGTTCGCCGCGTAGAGCCTCGTGCCGTCCGGCGAGATGTCCAGCCAGTGCGGGTTCGGGGCGACCTTGATCGTGTTGACCACGGAGTTGGATTCCGTGTCGATCACCGTGATCGACCCCGAGTCGTGGTTGGGCACGAAGAGCTTCTTGCCGTCCGGCGTGACGTCGAGCGCGAACGGGCGGACGCCGGTCGGGATACGGGCGACGAACGACCCGCTGTCGGTGTCCAGCACGCCGACCTGATTCAGCGTGTAGTCCTGGTTGAAGATCGTGACGTAGGCGCGGGAGCCGTCCGGTGAGAACGCGACGAACTGCGGTCCACCGTCCGGAACCGGAATCGTGCCGGTGGTGATGTTCCGGGTCGTGTCGAACACCGTCAGGACGCCGGCGGCGCGATTGGCGATGTAGCCGTACTCACCGTTCGGAGCGATCTCCATGTAACCGGGCGTGGCGCCGACCGGAACGGTGGCGCCCACGGTCGGCTTCGCGACGCTCTTCGCGACAGGGATCGAGGACTTGCCGGGAGCCGCCGGCGTGCTCGGCGCCCCGGCCGTGTTCGAGGACCCCCCGACCAGAAGGACGGTGAACAGCACGGCGACGGCAGCGAGCACGGCGACAAGCACCAGCACGGGCCCCTTCCGGAAACCGCCGGCTCGGCCCGGTGACGCCGGCGGGGGAGCCCCCGGCCCGGCGGGTCCGGCAGGTCCCCCGCCGGGAGTCGGTCGTGGCGGCGGGACGGACCCGGGTGGCGGGGGAGGGAGAACGCCGACGGGCCCGGGCGAACCACCGGCGGAGTCGGCGGCCGTGCCCGCCGCGCCCCCCGCCATCGCGGGCGCCACCCGGTCTCCGTTCCCGCTCGGGGTAGACGACGGGACGGCGATCCCGTCGCCGGTCGCGACGACGGCCGTGGCCGGGCCCGCACGCACAGCGGCAGCGGCCGCTGCCGCCAGCTCGCCCGCGGTGGCGAACCGTGCGTCGGGGTCCTTCGCCATACCCCGGGCCACCACGGCGTCCAGCCCGGACGGGAGCGTCGGGTCGATCTCGCTCGGCCGCCGAGGATCGAGGTGCATGTGCGCGTACATCTGCGACGGGAGGTCGTGGCCTAGAAACGGCTTGGCGCCGGTCACGCACTCGAACAGCAGGCAGGCCAGCGAGTAGACGTCGGTGCGGGCGTCGACCGGGCGGTTCTCGAACCGTTCCGGAGCCATGTAGTCGAGCGTGCCGAGCGTCACCCCTGCCGCGGTCAACCGGGAACGGGTGTGCCCGACCGCGTGGGCGAGGCCGAAGTCGGCGACGTAGACGAAGTCGCTCGGGGTCACCAGGATGTTCGACGGCTTGATGTCTCGGTGGACGACGCCGTCGGCGTGCGCGGCGTCCAGCGCCTCGGCGATCTGCTTGATCAGCGCGATCGCCCGATCCGGGGACAGCGCTCCGGATCGCCCGAGCAGGGCCGCGAGACTCTCCCCGTCGACGAGGCGCATGTCGATGAACAGTCGGCCGCCGACGTCGCCGTAGTCGTGGATGGGGACGATGTGCGGTTCCCGCAGGCGGGCCACCGCGTAGGACTCGCGGCGGAACCGGTTCTGGTACTCGGGATCGTTGCTGACCGACTCGGGGAGCAGTTTGAGGGCAACGTCCCGGTCACGGCGGGTGTCGTGCGCGCGGTACACCTCGCCCATACCGCCCCGGCCAATCACCGAGGCGATCTCGTAGTGTCCGAATTGTTGCATTGTGCCCTCCGCGCCCCGCGGGTGCCGTTCTCCGGCACTGAGGGGCTCGTGCGGATCAAGGGCTCCGTTACCGGTCAGGTCAGGACAATCTGTCCGCCTTCCACCCGAACCGGACGCGACGTCAGGGCTCGCGGCGCGGGCCCGTTCTCGACGGTCCCGTCCAACCGGTATCGGCTCCCGTGGCACGGACAGTCGATCGTGCCTGCGTCGACCTTGTTCACGATGCAGCCGGTGTGGGTGCAGACGGCCGAGAATCCCCGGAACTCACCGGCCGCCGGTTGGGTGACGACCACCTCGAGTGGGTCGTAGATCTTCCCGCCGTTGACCGGGACGTCGGAGACGGGACCGAGCACGGTCCCGGCGGAACCGCTGCCCGCCGGTGGGGCCGCGGTCGTCGAGCCCGATCCGGTACCTGCCTCGCCGCAGCCTGCAACGAGTCCGGTGACTGCGGTCGCGACGAGAAATCCGCGCCGACCGCACGACGGTCCCCGTCCGCTGTGATCGCTCATGGTCGACAGATCCCCTCCGGTCACGGACAGCCCGACGGGCCTGTCGCCGGGCGGTGAACGGGCCTGATGTTCCCCGGGGACGGCGATCCTGTCACCGGGGTGTCGTCGCCCGCGGATCGGTAGCGACCGCCGAGCGTGACCACGCATCGATGGATGTCCCGCCTCTGGCAGAGTGACGGCGACCCGGCGGCGACGGAAATGGCCCCGCTATGGTCATGTCGGACGACCAGGTGCGATGGTCCTGCCCGACCCGCGCCCAGACCCGGCCGGGAGAGGAGCGCCTCGTGCCACCCCCACCACGCGGCCGAGGCCCCGGCTGGGCGAACCAGCCTCCGCGACGGCCTGCCCCGCCCCCGTCCGGTCCTCCACCCCGTCAGCAGCCGCCACCGGCCGGTCCGCCGCCGCGCGCGCCCCAGCCACCACCGCCGGCACCCCCGCCGCCATCGAGGCAGGGCGGTCCGCTCCGCCAGCCGCCGCCCGGACGATCCGGCGGCCGGATGCCGCCGCCCGGTCGCGGCACCCCGCCCCGCCAGTCCCCGCCGCGCGCGGCGCCGTCCGCACCCCCGCAGCACCCCGCGTCGCAGGCACCACGCGACGGCCGGGTCACCCGGATGCCGGAGTTCCGCCGTCCCAACGTGAACCTGGGGATGTTCCGTGGACGCTGGAAGGCGATCCTCATCGTCCTGCTCGTCGCCATCGTGGGATTCGGCGTGTACCTGGACGCGAACCTGACGCGGGTCGAGGCACTGGCCGACACCGACAACGACTCGGACGGCACGAACTACCTGATCGTCGGCTCGGACAGCCGCGAGGGCCTGTCGTCCGAGGACGAGGAACGCCTCGCCACCGGCGACGCCGCAGGCCAGCGCACCGACACGATCATGTTGTTGCACACCGGGAGCTCGGGCGACGTGCTCGTGTCCATCCCGCGCGACTCGTTCCTGCCGATCCCCGGCAAGGGCAGCAACAAGATCAACGCGGCGTACGCGCTGGGCGGTCCGAAACTGCTCACCGAGACCGTGCAGAACGCGACCGGCCTGCGTATCGACCACTACGTCGAGGTCGGCTTCGGCGGGTTCGTCGGCGCCGTCGACGCGGTCGGCGGGGTGGACCTGTGCGTCCCGACGGCGATCGAGGACCCGAAGGCGGGCCTGAACATCAAGGCGGGCTGCCAGGAGCTGGACGGCCAGACCGCACTCGGCTACGTCCGGACCCGGGCCACCGCCGGCTCCGACTTCGACCGCGTCGGCCGCCAGCGGGCGTTCCTGTCCGCGTTGATGGCCAAGGCCACCAGCCCGCTGACGATCATCAACCCGTTCCGGATGATCCCGCTGGCCAGCGCGATGACGGACACGATCACGGTGGACGACAGCGACCACATCTGGAACCTGGTCGGCCTGGCCTGGGGGATGAAGGGCGTCTCCGGCGGGGACGGCGTGGCCACGACGGTCCCGGTCGCCGGTGCCGGAGCGGGCTCGACGCTGCGCTGGGACAAGAGCCGAGCCGGGGCACTGTGGGGCTCGCTGGCCAAGGACGAGCCGCCGTCGAAGGAGAACTTCGGCCCCTGACGCGCGCCCTGCCGGCGGTACTCGAGCGCCACGAGTACCGGGCGCGCCGGGTCAGGCCGAGCGGCGGCTGGTGCGCTTGCGGGTCGTGGTCTTCGCGCCCTCGGTGCCGGTGGCCGGCTCGTCGTCGGTCTTCTTCGTCCGCGAGCTGGAGGTCCCGGACGTGCTGCGCTTGCGCGTCGACGTCCCGGTCTCCTTCTCCGTGCCCTCGTCGGACGAGTCGGCGGTCTTGCGCGACCGGGAACGTGTCGAGCCCGAGGAGCCGGATCCCGAGGTGGACGAGGATTCCGACGGACTTCTCCTTGCTCCCGGAGCTCCCGGAGGTCCGGGCGGCGTCCACGCTGGCCTGCAGGGCGGAGAGCAGGTCGCTCATCGAGTCCGCGCCGTCGTCGCGCTTCTCGGCGGCGGGGGCGGGGCGGGCGTCGCCGTGCTCCTTCTTCGACTCGATCAGCTCGACGACGGCATCCTTGTACTCGTCGTGGAAGTCGGCCGGGTCGAAGTCCGCGCCCATGCTCTCGACCAGCGACGACGCCATCTGCAGCTCCTGCGGGCGCAGCTCGACGTCGGTCTCCAGGATGTCGAACTCCGGCTCCCGGACCTCGTCCGGCCAGATCATCGTCTGCAGCACGATCGCCTTGCCGCGCACCCGCAGCAGCGCGATCGTCTCCCGCTGCCGCAGCGCGACCTTGACCACGGCCATCCGGTCGGTCTCGCTGAGCGCCTCGCGCAGCAGCGCGTACGGCTTGGCGGCCTTCGTCTCGGGTTCGAGGTAGTAGCTCTTGTCGAACAGCAGGGGGTCGATCTGGTCGGACGGCACGAACTCGACGACGTCGATCTCGTGCCCGGTGGAGACCGGTAGGGAGTTGAGGTCGTTGTCGTCCAAGGTGATCAGCTCACCGTCGGGCGTCTCGAAGCCCTTGACGATGTCGGCGTACTCGACCTCCTCGCCGCACACCTGGCACGTCCGCTTGTAGCGGATGCGCCCACCGTCGACGCCGTGCACCTGGTGGAAACGCACGTCGTGGTTCGTCGTCGCCGAGTACAGCTTGATCGGGACGCTGACCAGGCCGAACGACACGGCTCCGCTCCAGATGGCGCGCATTTCGGCTCCCTCCCCCTCCCGGAACCGGATGCCTGCACCTGCGGTGAAAGACGGTCCCGAGTGACAGCATGACGGCGTGTTGCCCATGCTCGCCACCCCCGGAGACCTTCCGACCGGCCCCGGCTGGGTGTTCGAGGTCAAGTGGGACGGCATGCGGGTGCTCGCCGACGTGGCCGACGGTCGCCTGCGGCTGGCCACGCGCACCGGCCGGGACGTCACCGCGAACTTCCCGGAGCTGGCCGGGCTCGCCGACCTCGCCCCGGACGTCGTCCTGGACGGCGAGGTCGTGCTGCTCGAGGGCGGCGTGCCCAGCTTCGCCGCGCTCGCCCACCGGATGCACGCGGTGGTCACCCCGGCGGTGGCGGCCGCGCGGCCGGTCACGTTCATGGTCTTCGACGTGCTGCGGCTCTACGGGGTGTCGTTGCTGGACCGGCCGCTGGAGGAGCGGCGCGCCACGCTGGAGCGCCTCGACGTCTCCGGGCTGGAGCCCGTCGCGTTCTCGCCGCTCTACCCGGACGGAGCAGCGCTGATGGACGGTCACCGGGCAGCGCGGGATGGAGGGCGTGGTGGCCAAGCGTGCGGACGCGCCGTACCGCCCGGGCCGGCGCAGCCCGTCCTGGGTGAAGGTCACCCACCGGCACTCGCAGAGCTGCGTGGTCGGCGGCTGGCGGGAGGAACGGACCAGCGGGAGCCGGATCGGCGCCCTCCTGCTGGGCGTGCACGACGACGGCGACGGCGCACTCGTCTTCGCCGGCCGTGTCGGGTCCGGTCTGGCCGGCGACGCCGTGCAGCAGGTGCTCACCGAGCGGCTCGCCCCGCTGGCGAGGGCCTCGTCCCCGTTCGGTGGCGACGTACCCCGCCCGGACGCCGCCGGTGCGCACTGGTGCGTGCCGGAGATCGTCGTCGAGATCGCGCACGCCGGGTGGACGGCGGCCGGGCGCCTGCGCCAGCCCGTGTTCCGCGGCATCCGCGACGACACGGACCCGGGCGAGGTCGCGCGGGAGGACTGAGCACGGAGCCTGCGGAGCTGCGCATGGGTACTGAGCACGGAGCCTGCGGAGCTGCGCATGGGTACTGAGCACGGAGCCTGCGGAGCTGCGCATGGGTACTGAGCAGGGCTCAGCTCTTCCAGGGCTCCACGACGTCGCCGCGGCGGCCCAGCTCGCGCAGATCGGCGAGTACCGCGTCCGGGTCGCCGTCCAGCGCGACCGGAAGGGCGAGCGGGTCGCGGGTCGCCGACCAGCGCTGACGTCCCTGATGGCCGCTGTGCACGGTCGCCGACAGGGCGCCGGTGGAGGCGAGGGCGCCGCGCATCGCACCGAGCCGGCCGAGCGCGTCGTCCACGGCGGCGAGCAGCGCGGACCGGTTGCCCTCGCACATCGCGAGCACCAGCTCCGGCCGCGTGCCGGCGACCCGGGTCCCGTCCGCGAACGACCCGGCGGCCAGCGAGAGCGCGAGGTCGTCGCCCTGCTCACCGGCGCCGACGGAGGCGAGCACGGCGGCGAGCAGGTGCGGCAGGTGCGAGATCCGCGCCACCGCCATGTCGTGCTCGTCGGCCGCGGCCGGGACGACCCGCGCGCCGCACTCCCAGGCCAGCTCCGCGACGTCGCGCCAGACGTCGAGGTCCAGGCCGTCGTCGGCGGCCACGACCCAGGCCGCGCCGTCGAACAGGTCCGGGTCGGCGGCCGACCATCCGGACTCGGCGGTGCCGGCCATCGGGTGCCCGCCGACGTAGCGGGTCTGCGGGGCGTGCTCGGCGACGGCGTCGGCCACGGCCGCCTTCACGCTGATCGCGTCCGTCAGCCGGCAGGTGGGCGCGACGGCGTCGATCCGCTCCAGAACGCTCTCCAGAGCGGTCAGCGGCACCGTGATCACGACCAGCGCGTCGGTCTCGGCGGCACGGCGCAGGGCCGCGTCGGTGTCGGTGGTGACGTCGAACCCGTCCGCGACGGCGGCCGCGGCGGTCGTCTCGGACGCCGCGGTGCCCCAGGCGTCCCGTCCGGCGCGGACCGCGGTCCGCAGGAGAGACCCGCCGATCAGCCCGGTCCCGAGTACGCACACGGCTCGCATGCGCTCGAGGGTAGAGGCGGGCCCGATGTCGCCCTCCGCCGCGGCATGATCATCGCTGCGGTCCGCTGGTCGCGGCGAGGTAGGCCACGCCGCGCGGGGAGATCCGGTAGCCGACCTCCAGGCTGTGGGTCAGCCCGAGGTTCTTGAGCTTGCGGACGTCGAGCTTGAACGGGTCGCGCTCCCGGCCGAGCAGCGCGGCGAGGTCGGCCGCCCGCAGGCCCGGATGCGCGGCGACCGCCTCCAGCGTCGTGCGGGTCCACGCCCCGTACGTGCTCGCGCGGTCGAGCCGCTCCAGCCGCGTGGTGATCCCGTCCACCTCGGACGGTTCCAGCCCGGCACTCAGCGCGTCCCGCGGGTCGGAGCCGACGAAGCGCAGGTCGATCCGGAACACCGGGTCGCCGTCCGTGCCGCGGAACGCCGCCCGCACCGCGTCCGCGGACGCCGCACCGGCGCCGCGGGCGTCGTCGTCGGTGATCTCGTCGACGACGGTGACACCGGTGACCTCGACGACGCCGGCCGCGGTCCGCAGCGTGCTCCCGGCGCGGACCCGGCTGCGCGTCCAGCGGCGGAACACGTGGGTCACCGTGCCGTCGGCGACCCCGCGGGCGACGGCCATCGGGAGGATCACGGCGCTCCGACGGCGGCCGCGGCCGCCAGCACCGGCGTCCTCGCCGACCGTGATCCCGGCCAGCTGCACGCCGGCCGGCAGCCCGGGCACTCCGACCGGGACCGACACCGCCGGCCGGTCCGTGACGTTGAACGGGCTGGTCAGGGCGAGCAGCGCGGCGCGCACCCCGAGACCGTCCGCCTCGGTCATACCGATCGGCGTGGCGCGCAACCGCGTCGTCGCCGTGAGCAGCACGTCGGCCGTCGCGCCGACGTGCGCGAGCAGGCGGTCTCCGAGCCGCCGCCGGGTGCGCTGCGCGTCCACGTACCGGTGGGCGGGCACGTCGACCTGCTCGGCCAGGCGCTGCGCGGTGGCCGGCTGGTACGCGTCGCGGCGGGTCGCGAACCACTCCCGGTGGGTCGCGTACGCCTCCGCGCCGGCGATCACGGAGTAGGTGGCGGCCAGCTCCGCGATGTCCGGTGTGGACACCTCGACGATCTCGGCTCCGGCCCGCTCGAGGTCGCGGGCGGCCGCCCCGACCGCGCTCGGTGAGCGCCGGGTCGGCGGCGTCCCAGTACGGGTCGTCCGGGAGCCCGACCCGCAGACCGGACAGCCCGGCGCCGGCGGGCCGCCACCCGCTCGTCGAACGCCCCCGGAGCGCGTCCCACGCGTAGGCGACGGACGCCGCGTCCGCCGCCAGCAGCCCGACCGTGTCGAACGACTCCGCGAGCGGGAACACGCCCTGGCCGGGCAGCGCGTCGCGGCGCGGCTTGAACCCGGCCACGCCGCAGAGCGCGGCCGGGGTGCGGACGCTCGCCCCGGTGTCCGTGCCGAGGGCCAGCGCGAGGTGCCCGGCGGCGACGGCGGCGGCCGGCCCGGACGAGGAACCTCCGGTGACCCGCGAGAGGTCGTGCGGGTTGCGCGCCGGTCCGGTCGCGGCCGCGTCTCCGACCGGGCCGTAGGCGAACTCGTGCGTGTGCAGCTTTCCCACGATCACGGCTCCGGCCGCGCGGAGCAGCGCGACGACCGGTGCGTCGGCCGTCGCGGGCGGTGCGTCGGCCAGGATCGCCGAGCCGCACCGGGTGGGCAGGCCGGCGACGTCGATCAGGTCCTTCACCCCGACGGCGACGCCGTGCAGCGGACCGGCCGGCTCGCCCGCCGTCAGCTCGGCGGCCCGTCGACGGGCACGGTCGGCGTCCAGCGTGATCACGGCGTTGCACCGGTCACCGGCCAGCCGCTCCAGCACGTCCTCGACGTGCTCGGCCGGACTGATCCGGCCGACGCGCAGGTCCCGGACCAGGGACGGCAGCGACATCATCCGGCGAGCACCGCCCGTCCCAGCCCGGCGTACACAGCCACCCCCGCGGCCATCGCGGACTCGTCGAACACGACCCGGTTGGAGTGGTTCGGCGGTGCGGTGTCCGGGTCGACCCCTGCCGGGCGGGCGCCGAGGAAGGCCAGCGCTCCGGGCACGCGGTCCAGCACGTAGGAGAAGTCCTCGGCGCCCATCAGCGGGCTCGGCATGTCCACGCACCGCGTCGCCCCGAGAACCCGCTCGCCGACGCGGGCGAGCCCGGCCGACGCCTCGTCGTCGTTCACCGTGACCGGGTAGCCGCGGACGATCGTCACCTCGGCGGTGCAGCCGTGCGCGAGCGCCGTGTGTTCGCAGACCCGTCTGATCTCGCCGTGCAGCAGGGTGCGGACCGGTTCGGACAGCGTGCGCAGCGTCCCCTCCAGGTCGGCTGTCTCCGGTATCACGTTGTCCGTGGTGCCGGCACTGATCCGGGAGACGGTCAGCACGGCCTGCTCGTGCGGCGCGACCCGCCGGGTCACGGCCGTCTGCAGCGCACCGACCATCGCCGCGGCGGACGGCACCGGGTCCAGCGCGTGCTGCGGGGCCGACGCGTGCCCGCCGCGGCCGGTCACCCGCACCCGCAGCACGTCCGCCGCGGCCATCATCGGGCCGGGCCGGTGGTGCAGCTCGCCCGACGGGGTCGTTGCGCTGATGTGCAGCGCGAACGCCGCCTCCGGTGCCGGGCCCGCGGACTCCAGCAGGCCCTCGTCGAGCATCGCCCGCGCGCCGTGGAAGCCCTCCTCGCCCGGCTGGAACATCAGCAGCACCCGGCCCGCCAGGTGGTCGCGGTCCTCGGCGAGCAGCCGCGCGGCCGAGGCCAGCATCGCGACGTGCGTGTCGTGTCCGCAGGCGTGCATCGCTCCGTCCACCTCGGACGCGTAGTCGAGCCCGGAGTCCTCGGACAGCGGCAGCGCGTCCATGTCGCCGCGCAACAGCACGGTCGGCCCCGGGCGGGCGCCCTCCAGGACCCCGACGACCGAGCTGCACGTGCGGCCACGGTGGACGGCCACCGGCAGGTCGGCCAGCGCGCGCACGACCTCCTCCTGGGTACGCGGCAGGTCCAGCCCGATCTCCGGGTGCCGGTGCAGCGCGCGGCGCAGCCGGACCGTGCCCGGCTGGATCGCCCGCGCGCGGGCGACGAGGTCGTCGGGGACCCGGCCGAGGTCCGCGTCGGTGATCGCCATGACGACGATGGTGGCAGTGTGACCGGCGATACCTGGATGTGGCGTGGACCACACTCGGGCATATGCGTACCGTGGTGCACGTGCCAACGCAGAGCGTCGAGGCCGCGCCCGACACGCGCGATGCCGCCCTGCCCGGCTTCGCGGTCGCCGCGATCCGGGAGGAGGGGCGCTGGCGCTGTGTCCGGATGGACGCGGAGGCACTCGTCGACCTGGATGCGGCCATCACCGCTCTGCGCTCGCTGCGCTCGCAGGGAGCGGTGATCGGCCTGCTGGACGTCGACGACGAGTTCTTCGTCCTGCTCCGTCCGGCGCCCGGCGGTGTCCGGCTGCTGATCTCGGACGCGGTGGCGGCGCTGGACTACGACGTCGCGGCCGACGTGCTGGACCTGCTGCGGGTCGAGCTGCCCCCGGACGACGACGCGCTGGACGACCCGATGCCCGAGGGCGATCTCGGGATCCTGTCCGACCTCGGGCTGCCGTCCGACGAGCTGGAGGTCCTGGTCTCCGACCTCGAGCTCTACCCGGACGAGCAGCTGGAGACGATCGCCCGCCGTCTCGGGTTCGCCGACCCGCTCGACGAGGCCGTCGGCAGCTAGGCGCGTGCGTCCGTCCCCGGCCGACGAGGCCGCGCTGCGCCGCGCGCTGGTCGTGGCACGGGACGCCATGCGGACCGGGGACGTGCCGATCGGCGCCGTCGTCCTCGCCGCCGACGGCACGGAGCTCGCCGCGGCCGGCAACGCCCGTGAGGCGCTCGGCGACCCGACCGCGCACGCCGAGGTGCTCGCTCTGCGCGCGGCCGCGGCCGTCGTGGGCCAGTGGCGGCTGGAGGGAACGACGCTCGCGGTCACCGTCGAGCCGTGCACGATGTGCGCCGGCGCGATCGGGCTGGCGCGGGTGTCGCGCGTCGTGTTCGGAGCCTGGGAGCCGAAGACCGGGGCGGCCGGATCGTTGTGGGACGTGCTGCGCGACCGGCGCCTGTCGCACCGCCCGGAGGTCGTCGGCGGGGTGTGCGCGGACGAGGCCGCGGCCCTGCTGGAGTCGTTCTTCGCCGGTCACCGCGGGGCGCCCCCCGGGCCGTGAAGCCCGTGCGCCGTCCGTTAACCTTGTCGGCGGTAGCGTGTCCGAGCGGCCGAAGGAGCGCGCCTCGAAAGCGCGTGAGGTTCACGCCTCCGTGGGTTCAAATCCCACCGCTACCGCCATCCCGGACGCCGGGCTCCCGCACGGGAGCCCGGCGTTCGTCGTGTGGAGCGCCTGCGGCCGGACGGGCGATGGCGGGAGTAGTGGGCACCCCTCGACCGCCGGGCCTCAGTGCAGAACCTTGAGCCCGACGACGCCGGCGACGATCGCGACCAGGCACAGCAGCCGGCCGACCGACGCGGCCTCGCCCAGCGCCACCATCCCGTAGACGGCCGTGCCGACCGCCCCGATGCCGACCCAGACCGCGTACGCGGTGCCGACCGGCAGCTCGCGCAGTGCAAGCGCGAGCCCGCCCATGCTGATCACCAGGGCGACGGCGAACAGGACCGACGGGACGAGCCGGGTGAACCCCTTGCTCTGCGACAGGGCCGCGGCCCAGACGGTCTCGAACAGTCCGGACACGACGAGATAGATCCATGCCACGGCGCACCTCCGGTGCGTCGTCTTGGCGTTCCGGGTACGGCGCGTCTCGTCCGGGGGTCCGCCTGCGGGCGGTCCGTCTCCAGTGTGGACGACCGGACGGCCCCGGGACACCCATGGTGGCGCGATACACCACCGGCTGGACTCATCCGTCGAACCGGCGCAGCCACCCGCTGACGGCCCGCGGACTGCGGAGGACGACCAGGTCGGCGCCCGGTGCGTCCCGGTGGACCGCGGCGAGGATCCGCGGGCGCCAGCGGCGGCGGTAGGTGACGACCCACCGCCAGAAGTCGGCCCGCTCGCGCCCGCGGCGCAGCGCCCGGTACGCGCAGCGCGGCAGCGACAGATCGAGCAGGACGACGGTGTCCGCCCACGGGAGCCGGGCGGCGAGGTCGTCGTAGGGCCCGAGATCGCCGTCGGCGACCCAGCGGGCGTCGGGCGCGAGCGCGGCGCGCTGGACGCGGACCCACTCGGTGCGGGGGAGCGGTTCCAGATCGGGGGTGCGCCAGAACAGCGTGTCCAGCTCGACGACGGGGGCGCCGATCGTCGTCGCGATCCGGCGGGCGAGCTCGCTCTTCCCGGCACCGCCCCGGCCGAGGACGACGACGCGGTCCATGCGCCGATCGTGCCCGAGCCGTGCGTTCGTATCCCGCCCGGCGCCCGATCCGTTGATCACTGTGTACGGAGACGGAGGAGGACGGATGCGCAACGTCGCGCGTGTGGCGGCCCTGGCCGTGGCGGTGGCCCTCGGGCTCGGCGGTTCGATGACGACCGCGTGGGCGGCGGACGAGGGGCCACAGCTGCAGGTGCCGGCGCAGGATCTGGCGCAGAGCCTGCGCTGCCAGGGTGACGTGGCGGGCTCCGACCGCACCCCCGTCCTGCTCATCCCGGGTACGACGCTGACCCCGGAGGAGTTCTCCTGGAACTACGCGCGCGCGTTCAGCGCCGAGGGTCGGCCGTTCTGCACCGTCGAGCTGCCGCAGAACGCGGGCGAGGACATCCAGGTCTCCGCCGAGTACGTCGTCTCGGCGATCCGGACGATGTCCGAGGAGGCCGGCGAGCCGATCGACGTCGTCGGGCACAGCCAGGGCGGGATGATCACCCGCTGGGCGTTCAAGTTCTGGCCCGACACCCGGGACGACGTCGACGACATGATCGGACTCGCGCCGTCGAACCACGGCACGGTCGTGGCGAGCGCGGTGTGCGCGGCGGGCGGCTGCTCGCCGGCGATCAACCAGCAGCGGCCGGACTCGCAGTTCATGGCCGCGCTCAACGCCGATCGGGAGACCTACGACGAGGTCGACTACACGGTCGCCAGCACCGACTTCGACGAGGTCGTCGTCCCCAACGTCCAGTTGCCTGCGGGCCTGCCGGACGCCGCGCCCCCGGCGAGCTCGATGCTGCGTGACGGCGGGGAGAACGTCGCGAACATCTCGCTGCAGTCGGTCTGCCCGGCCCACCCCGCGGACCACCTGACGATCGGGACGAGCGACGCGGTGTCCTACGCGCTGGTGATCGACGCGCTGGACCACGACGGGCCCGCCGACCCGGACCGGATCGACCGCGGGGTGTGCCTGCGGCCGTTCCAGCCGGGCGTCGACCCGGTCACGTTCCCGACGGACCTCGCGCAGATGGGCACCGTGATCGCGGACCAGCTCGCGCTGGGCCCGCGTGTGTTCGCCGAGCCGCCGCTGCGGGACTACGCGCAGACCTCCTAGACGAGCGCCCGCCGCCGCGTCGACACGATCCCGACGAGGAGGGCGCAGAGGGCGAGCATGTACGCCGCGAACGCCCAGCCCTCCGGCTCCCACGACGAGATCGTGACGAGCGTGATGATGGCGCCGGCACCGACCAGCACGTAGAAGAGCAGGTTCTCGGAGCCGGGGTCCCGCCAGGCCTTCCGGATCGTCGGGAGTGCCGCTGCCGCGTCGGCGCCCACGGCGAACAGCACGGCCAACGGTGCCCGGTCGAGCCCCAGCCAGACGGCCAGCGCGAGCACCGCGACGGCTCCGCAGAGCACGTCGAAGACGCCCAGCCGTGCGTGGTGGTGCCTGCTGAGCAGCGCGGACGCGACCACGACGAGCGGACCGAGCCCCGCCGTGAGCGTCAGGACCGCCGGAAGGCCCACGCCGGCGTCGAGCTGGGCGAAGAACGCGATCAGGGGTGCGGCCGCCCAGAGCGACCACGTCACGAGGTTCGGTCTCGCCTGCCCGGTCACCGTCGCGACCGCGTATCGGGCGCATCCGACCAGCCCGAGCGCGGCACTGACGAACACCCAGTGCGGATCGAGCACTCGGACCTCCGGCGGCAGGTTATCGCCTCACCTCAGGTGCCGGGCGAAGAACCGGTTCCCGGCGTCCCCCTCGAACTGCGGGACGCCGGCGTGCCCGCCCATGTTGGCGTGCAGCGTCTTCTCCGTGGAGCCGAAGGCGTCGAACACGTCCAGGGCCATCTCCCGGTCGTTTCCTTCGTCGTCCCACTGCAGCAGGACCTGCAGCGGGATGGTGACCTGCCGGGCCTCCTCGAACATGCTGCGGGGCACGAAACTCCCAGCGAACAGAAGGGCGGCCGAGATGCGCGGCTCGACCACCGCCATCCGGATGCCGATGGAGATCACCCCGCCCGCGAGCCCGACCGGGCCGCCGATCTCGGGCAGCGTGAGGAGGGCGTCCAGCGCGGCCCGCCATTCCGGGACCGCCTTGTCGACCAGCGGGAGGACGAGCCGGTCGACGATGTCGTCGTCGACGGGCTCGCCGGCTTCGATCGCCCGGCGCAGGTCCGCGCGGGCCTGTTCGGCGGCGGCCGAACGGGGCCGCTCACCGCTCCCGGGGAGCTCGATGGTGGCCGCGGCATAGCCCGCCGCCGCGGAGTGCCGGGCCCGGGCAGCCAGTCGGGGGTACATCTTGTGCAGCCCGCCGGGGTGGCCGAGCAGGATCAGCGGGGCCGGTGCGGATGCGGATCCGGGCGTCCACAGGATGCCGGGGATCTCGCCGAGGGTGAATTCGCGTTCGAGGACGCCGTCGTCGAGGCGCTGTTCGGAAGTGAATCGCATGGTCGTGCCTTTCGGGAGTGCTCGTGAACGGCGCTCCCGGACGACCTATCGCCCGACCGTGACCCCGGAGGGGAGCACCCATGTCGATACTGCGTTCACGGGTACCACCTCCTCGTTCTCTCGCACGGCGTCCGGAAAGCTAGCAGGGTCGCCGTGGTCCGCCAACGGGTTTTGCGGAGGCTCGCCTGTAGCCTCGCCGAACCAGAGACGCCCGCGAGGAGCAGCGATGCCCGCAGTGATCCTTCTGCCCGGAATCGGGGTCCCCGCGCACGTGGCCTACGCGCCGCTGATGGCGGAGCTCGCGCACTCCTCGCCCGTCGTGGTCAAGGAGCTGGACGTCTACGCCGGTGACCAGCCACCGGAGCACTACGGGCTGGACCTGGAAGTTGACGGGCTCGATCGCTTCGCGACGCGCCAGGGCTTCGACCGGTTCCACCTCTTCGGTCACTCGGTCGGCGGCGCGATCGCCCTGGCCTACATCGCCCGCCACCCGGACCGGGTCGCAAGCGTGGCGCTCAACGAACCAGGCACCGACTTCAGCGACGCCGACCGGGCGTCGCCGATCGCCGTCGAGCAGCCCTCCGACGTTCCGGCGGACCAGTACATGCCGCGGTTCGTGAAGCAGTTCGTCCGGCCTGGTGTCGAGCTGCCAGCATCACCGCCGCCGAGCGGCAACCCGGAGATGGCCAAGCGACCCGCCGGCGTGGCGACGGCGATCCCGGCCATGTACACCTGCCCCGTCGACGACGACGATCTACGGCGCTATCGCGGACCGGCGTACTTCGCTCATGGAACGCTGAGCCACGAGCGGTGGGAACTGATGGCCGAGCGGATCCCGCACGTACTCGGCGACTGCACGGTGGAGCGCTACGAAGGCCGCCATCACCTCGATGCGCCGCACCAGGCCGAGCCCCGTCGACTTGCAGCCGCCCTGACGACGCTGTGGAAGCGCGCGGACGGATAGCTGATCGACCTCGCTGTGTTCGTCGGCGTGCCGGCGTCGTGCGCTCCGACGTCGCCCAGCGCGTGGGCGGCCTGCTGTGGGGCGGATCCGACGGCAAATGAGACCGGAACTGAGACCGAACGAGAACGCCGCGCCGTCCCTGTCGGGTCCGGCGCGGCGTTTCTGCTGCGTACAGCAGCGGAGGATACGGGATTCGAACCCGTGAGGGCTTGCACCCAACACGCTTTCCAAGCGTGCGCCCTAGGCCACTAGGCGAATCCTCCGCGGACGAGGATACTCACCGGATCCGTCCGGGCCGGTCGGCCCCCCTCGGTCACCGGGCGGGTGCCGGCGAGTGGTTACACTGTCCGTGGACCCCGTGCGGCGTCCATCCTGCGAACTCCCCCAGGGCCGGAAGGCAGCAAGGGTCAGCGGGCTCTGGCGGGTGCGCGGGGTCCCCTTCTGTCCGGGGTCCGGCCCGCCCCCGTGACCGTCGGTCCTCGTCGGTAGCCTCGCAGGCGTGGCACTGGCTCTGTACCGCAAGTACCGCCCGGCCAGGCTCGCCGACGTCGTGGGGCAGGAGCACGTCACCGACCCACTGGCCACGGCACTGACCGCGGGCCGCATCAACCACGCGTACCTGTTCTCCGGGCCGCGGGGCTGCGGGAAGACGTCGTCGGCGCGGATCCTGGCGCGGTCGCTCAACTGTGTGCAGGGCCCGACGCCGGATCCCTGCGGCGAGTGCGACTCGTGCATCGCCCTGGCGCCCGAGGGGCCGGGCTCGATCGACGTGGTGGAGCTGGACGCCGCCTCGCACGGTGGCGTCGAGGACGCCCGCGAGCTGCGCGACCGGGCGTTCTACGCGCCGGCCGAGTCGCGCTACCGGGTGTTCATCGTCGACGAGGCGCACATGGTCACCACGCAGGGCTTCAACGCCCTGCTCAAGATCGTCGAAGAGCCGCCGGACCACCTGGTGTTCGTGTTCGCGACCACCGAGCCGGACAAGGTGCTCCCGACGATCCGCTCCCGCACCCACCACTACCCGTTCCGCCTGATCCCGCCGGGCACCATGCGCGCCCTGCTGGAGCGGATCTGCGGCGACGAGGGCGTGACCGTCGCGCCGCCGGTGTACCCGCTGGTGATCCGGGCCGGCGGCGGGTCGGCGCGGGACACGCTGTCGGTGCTGGACCAGCTGCTGGCCGGGGCCGGGCCGGAGGGCGTGGCCTACGAGCGGGCCGTCGCGCTGCTCGGCGTCACCGACGCGGCCCTGATCGACGACACGGTGGACGCGCTGGCCGCGGGCGACGGCGCGGCCGTCTACCAGGCGGTGGACCGGCTGGTCGAAGCCGGTCACGATCCCCGCCGGTTCGCCGCGGACCTCCTCCAGCGGCTTCGCGACCTGATGCTCGTGCAGGCCGTGCCGGAAGCGGCGGCGCGCGGGCTCGTGGACGGCGCCGAGGACGAGCTGACGCGGATGACCGACCAGGCCTCGCGCCTGGGCCCCGCGACGCTCGCGCGCTACGGCGAGATCGTGCACAACGGACTGATCGAGATGCGGGGGGCGACGGCGCCGCGGCTCCTGCTGGAGCTGCTCTGCGCGCGGATGCTGCTGCCGGCGGCGACGACGTCCGATCCCGGGCTCCTCGAGCGCCTGGAGCGGATCGAGCGTCGCAACGCGATCG
Source organism: uncultured Actinomycetota bacterium (assembly GCA_963822335.1). Classification (GTDB taxonomy): domain Bacteria; phylum Actinomycetota; class Actinomycetes; order Mycobacteriales; family Pseudonocardiaceae; genus Pseudonocardia. Next base: position 632,442 of record CAWGHE010000002.1, read on the forward strand.
CGCCGGACGCCGTTCCGGCCGACGACGGTGGGCGCCAGCATTTCGTCCGCCCGTCGCAGCGTGCGCCCGGCGAGTCCGCGGACGCCGCGGCTCCCCGCCCCGCGGCGAATCCGGCCCCCTCGGCCACCCAGGACCGCTCCGCCCAGGCGGGTGGAACGTCTCGGGGTGGGTCCACTTCGGAGGGCGCGCCCCCGGGACGGCGGCGCGGCACGGCCGGCAGCGGGTAGTGGCTCGACTTCGGCCGGCGGCCCGGCTCCGGATGCTGCGGGCTCGGATCGGTCGGGCTCGGGTGGTTCGAGCCCCGGACCGTTCGGCTCCGGGCGGTTCGACTGCGGGTGGTGGTTCGCCTTCCGGCGGTCCGACAGCGGCCGATGGCTCCGCTCCCAGCGCCCGATCGCGGACGGCCGTTCGGCCCCGGACCCGTCGATCTCGGTGGCGGTTCGGCGCCCGGCGGTTCGGCACCTGCTGGTTCCGGCTCGGGAGGCCCGACCCCGCGCGGCTCGGACCCGGGCGGCTCGGCTTCGAGCGGCTCGGTTCCGGGTGGCTCGGTTCCGGGTGGCTCGGAGCAGGCGGCCGGGACCGGGCGATCGCCGTCCGACGCGTCCACGAGCGCTGGCGCCACGGCACCGAGCGCCGGTGGGAACGCAGCCAGAGGACCGGCAGCCGTCGGACCAGGGGGCGCCGGGCCGGCAGGTGTCGGACCGGTTGGCCGCGGCGTCGGGCGGCGACGCGCCGGACCCGCCGGCTGCGGAGGCCACCGGCTCCCGGGCCGCGACGCCGGACGGCGGACCTCCCCCGGAGGACCCCGCACCGCGCCCGCCGCGCGACGGTGCGCCGCCGGACGCCGCGCCGCCGGAGTCCGCCCGGCCCGCGCCGTCGCCCGCGTCGCTCGACGCGGCGGCGGTCCGCCGGGTGTGGTCGGAGATCCTCGCCGCCGCGCGCCAGCGCAGCCGCAGCACCGAGGCCCTCCTGGTGAACGCGACGGTCCGCGCGGTGGACGGGGACACGCTCGTCCTGACGATCGCATCGCCGCCGCTCGCCCGCCGGCTCTCCGAGCCGCGCAACACCGAGGTCATCGCGGAAGCGCTGCACGCCGTGCTCGGGGTCCGCTGGACGGTCCGCTGCGACCAGGGTGACGGACCTCCCCCGGCCCGCCCGGCCGGTGCGCGCCCGGAGAGCCGTCCCCGGCAGGCCCCCACACGTCCGTCCACACGCGACGTCGAGCAGGCGTCCCCGCCCGCGAAGCCGTCCGGCCGCGAGCCGGAGGGTGGTGGCGCCCCGGCTCGCCCGGAACCGTCGGACGAGGGCGAGGCGCCGGCCGACCCGTCTCCCCGCGCCACGGATCAGCCCCGGCAGGGCGGATCGCCGGCCCGCGGTGGCCGGGGGAACGGCCGGGCCGCGCCGGACAGCGGTGTGCCGCTCCCGCCGGAGCCGCCGCCCGAGGACGCGCCCCCGGACGCCGACGACGAGGAGTCGATGATGGCCGAGGCGGCCGCGGACACGGGCGCGGCCGGGGCCCGTCGCGACCCGGAGGTCGCCGCGATGGAGCTGCTCAGCAACGAGCTCGGCGCACGGACGATCGACCGCGGCTGACGTCGCACCGGTCCGCGTACCCGGCGTGGGCCGATCTGCTCCCGCGTGCCCGCGCGTGATCGACTTCCCGGCCGCGCAGGCGGACAACTGTGTCCGATCCGACGGCCGGACACCCGATCATCGCGTCGTGCGCTCGTCGAACGAGACGTTGCGTCGGCCGCGGCAGCGGAGCCACAAGTCGACGCCCGGGAACCGCCTCCCGACCGCGTCGCCGTGTGGGTCGCGCCGTCCTTTGCAATGCGCACATATACGCGCCCCCGGCCGGGAGGCCTCGGTGTGTGCATTGCAAAGTGTGCGCGGCGCGGATCCGGTGGGGCCGTCGCGGCCGCTGCCACGGGACGCGCCGACATCGGGATCAGCGCTCCGGGGCCGGGAGGCCTCGGTATGTGCATTGCACAGTGTGCGCGGCGCGGAGCCGGCGGACCTGTCTCGGCCGCTGCAATGGGTGCGCCGACGAGGGCGGCTCAGCGCCCGACGAACGTCCGGATGCCGGCCGTGATCGCGCGGGCGTAGCGGTCCCGGCCCTCGGGCGAGGAGACGAGTTTCGCCTCGGCGGGGTTGCGCATGTTCGCGCACTCCACCAGGGCGGTCGGCACCGTCGCGGCGTTCAGGCCGGTCAGGTCGTCGCGCCCGTCCAGTCCGTCCTTGCCGATGTAGTCGGCCGGGGCGAACCGGCCGGCCCGCAGCGCGTCGCGCAGGTCGGTGGACAGCGTCCTCGCCGGGCCGGACTGGGCGGCGTTCAGCGGCGGCGCCGAGTACGCGACGTGGAAGCCCCGCCCGCTCGCCGCGGCTCCGTCGGCGTGCAGCGACACGGCGGCGACGGCGCGCACCCGGGCACCGGCCGCACCGCGCTCGTCGACGCAGGGGCCGACGCCCTTGTCGTCGGGACGGGTCAGGGCGACCGTGAAACCGGACGCCTCCAGCTGCGCCTTCACCCGCTGGGCCAGGTCCCAGGTGAACGCGTGCTCCGGGTAGCCCGCGTCGGTGGACGTCCCGGTCGTGTTGCAGGCCTTCTTCCCGCCGCGCCCGTCCGGCACCTGGCGGTTGATCGCGGCGGGGGAGGACGCGTTGCCGCCGTTGTGGCCGGGGTCGAGGAGCACGACCGGCTTGGCCGGTGGCGCGGGCGCGGGGTCCTGCGCCGCGACGGTCGAGGCGACCGGGGCAGGGGCGCGGCTGCTCCGCGGCACCGGCGCAGGCCGCGCACAGCACGGACCCGGCCAGGATCGCCATGACGGCACGGGCCGGGGTCCGGCGGCCGGTGGAGACGGCGGGGCGGGAAGAACACCGGGTCGGCACGAGCGACACCCTGGCACGGCTACCCTGGCGACCGGCACCGGATCGCCGGGCGCGTCGGAGGGAATCGGCGCGCGGAGTGGCGGCCGGTGGAGACGTCGACGGCGAGGAGAGCGCTGGTGCAACCCGGTCAGCCCGACATGCAGATGATCCTGCAGCAGGCACAGAAGATGCAGGAGCAGCTGCAGCAGGCCCAGGCCGAGCTGGCCACCGCGGAGGTGACAGGGCAGGCCGGAAACGGCCTGGTCGAGGTCACGATCACGGCGCAGCTGGAGCCACGTTCGGTGAAGATCGATCCGAAGGTCGTCGACCCGGACGACGTCGAGACGCTGCAGGACCTCGTCGCGGGCGCGCTGCAGGACGCCGTGCGCGCAGCGCAGAACCTGCAGGCCGAGAAGATGGGCCCGCTCGCAGGCGGGCTGGACATGGGCGGCCTGGGCCTCGGAGGGCCGGGCACGATCGAGGGCTGACGTGTTCGAGGGGCCGGTTCAGGACCTGATCGACGAGCTGGGCCACCTTCCCGGCGTCGGCCCGAAGAGCGCTCAGCGGATCGCGTTCCACCTGCTCGCTGCAGACCCGGCCGACATCACCCGCCTGCAGGACGTGCTGCAGACCGTCAAGCTGGGCGTGAAGTTCTGCGACGTGTGCGGCAACGTCGCGGCCGAGCAGCGCTGCCGCTACTGCGCGGACGCGCGGCGGGACCCGACGCTGGTGTGCGTCGTCGAGGAGCCCAAGGACGTTCTGGCGGTCGAGCGCACCCGCGAGTTCAAGGGCCGCTACCACGTGCTCGGCGGGGCGCTGGACCCGCTGGCCGGCGTCGGCCCGGACACGTTGCGCATCCGCGAGCTGCTCGCGCGGCTCGGCGGCACCGGCCCGGCCGAGGACGAGAAGGACATCTCCGAGGTCATCATCGCCACCGACCCGAACACCGAGGGCGAGGCGACGGCGACCTATCTCGTCCGGCTGCTGCGGGACTTCCCGGGGCTGTCGGTGACCCGGCTCGCGTCCGGTCTCCCGATGGGCGGCGACCTCGAGTTCGCCGACGAGATGACGCTCGGCCGGGCACTGGCCGGCCGTCGGGCCCTCTGACGAGGGCCCGCGGTCGTCAGAGATCGTCGTGGTCGGCCCACGCGTCGACGTGGCGCGAGCGCCGGAGCGCGTACTGACGCCGCTCCCAGGTGGCCCGCCGCTCGGCGGCGATCCGGCGCCAGGCACCGGCCTGGGCCGAGTCCAGGAGGTTCAGCAGTACCCCCGCCACGGCCAGCAGGAACAGGCCGGCGACGGTGATCCCGACCAACGTGGTCCACGTGATCATGAGAGCCACCCCCGGGCACAGCGCGCCGGCGCGGGAACGTGGTAGGTCATGGGTGCCTCCTCGCACGTGTGGTGACGGTGTCGGTTCTGTGCAACCGGGACGTGAGTACCCCGATGTGGCCCATCTCACGCATACTTTTGCGTCGGATGTCGGAGAAAAATCAGCGCCGATCGGTCGATCGTCGGCGGGCACATGCGACAACGGGGTCGGGGCCAGTTGCGCGGCAAGCAGAACGCCGACGGCCGGCCCCGCGGTGTGCGGGACCGGCCGTCCTCCGTGTCCGGCGCGACAACCCCCCGTCGTCGCGCCGTTCCTCGTCACTGGCTCAGTCGGTGTCCTCGTCGGCCCAGGCGTCCACGTACTGCCGGCGCCCGAGCAACTGCTGACGCCTCTCCCAGGTGGCCCGCCGCTCGGCCGCGATCCGGCGCCAGGCCGAGGCCTGCGCGGAGTCCACGACCCCGATGACGACGGCGGCCACGCCGAGGACGACGAGTCCGACGACGACGATGCCGATCAGAACGATCATGGTGACCACCTCCCCTGACGTGCCCGCAAGGACTTCCCCGCGCGGCGGATCTCCGGTGTGTGGCTGGAACGGATGGTGCGGGTCATGCGGTGCTCCTGGGTCGTGTCCGGTCGCTTCCCGAATCGAGTCCGACGCGTGGCCCGTGCCACATCCGGAGAGATCCGGCTACGAGTATGATCGCGCGCACCGGCGCGTTGTGCAATTGCACAGCCGGTGGCATTGCACATGTATACACGATGAGACCAACGTCGGGACGTGACTCGTGGAGCAGGAACCGACCGGCGCCCGCCGCCGGCTGGGCGCCGAGCTGCGCAGGCTGCGCGGCAACGCCGACCTGCGCCTGGACGAGGTCGCGCGCCAGATGCGCTGCTCCACATCGAAGGTCAGCCGGCTGGAGAACGGCAAGGGAATTCCGAAGCCGCATGACGTCGAAGGCCTGATGTCGATCTACGACGTCAAGGCGGATCTCGAGATCGCGATGCTGCGCCGCCTGGTGCAGGAGAGCCGGTCGGCGGGCTGGTGGGAGAGCTACGTCGACGGCCTGTCCACCGAGCGGTACGTCCTGGACAACCCGGCCCGCTACGCCGCGCTGGAGACCGACGCGACGGCGGTCACGACGTTCGACCTGTCGGTCCTGCACGGTCTCGTGCAGACCCGGAGCTACTCGCAGGCGTTGCTGGAACAGCGCCTGCCGCGGCACCAGTCGTGGGAGATCGAGCGGCTGGTCGAGATGGTCGTGCACCGCAGGCGCGCGCTGACCGACCGGGGGAGCCGCTCCGGCTGCTCCAGGTCGTCGACGAGACGGCACTGCGCCGCGTCGTCGGCAGTCCCGGGGTGATGGCCGAGCAGCTGGAGCACCTTCTGGACCTGTCCGTCCTGCCGACCGTGTCGCTGCACGTCCTGCCGTTCGAGGCGGGCACGTTCCGGGCGCACTCCGGGCAGTTCGTCATCCTGGACATCCCGGACGAGCTGGGGTCCGACGTCGTGTTCGTGGAGGGTCACACGGGCAGCAGCTACCTGGAGGACACGGCCGAGGTGGATCTGTTCCGGGGCCTGCTGGACGAGGTTCTGACGCATGCGCAGGACGCCGAACGTCTCCCGCGAGACGCTGCTGCGGTACCGCGGTCGGCACGCCGAGCTCGTGTGAGCCGCTCGGCCCGAAACGGACAGACCGGCCCCGGCGAGTCCCCCGGCGACAGGGTGACGGATGAACGGAGTCCGGCGGGCTATGCAGGACGACACGGCGGCACGACCGCACGGCTGGGTCGTACAGGACGTCGGAAGGTTCACCGTCGAGGTCTGCGACCCGGTGAGTGGGTGTGTGGTCGGGACCGGGTTCGTCGTCGGCCACGACGGGCAGATCCTGACGTCCAGTCGGGTGCTCGCCGACGCCCTGGGCGCGGAAGAGCACGAGGCGGATCGGGAGGCCGACGTCAGCGCCAGCGTCCGGCTGCCGCCGCGCGCGGTCGACCTGAGGATCCGTCGACGCGGCCTGCGGCTGTACCGGACGCGCCTGGTCGACGAGGTCGGGGACCTCGCGCTCCTTCAGCTCGTCGACCCACCCGTGCTGCACGACGAGCAGGTCGCCGTGCTCGGGACCGCCGCTGGGTCGGCGGGGCACCCGTTCCTGAGCCTGGCGCACGGCAAGCCGGAGATCCCCGGTGGTGCCCGGCTACGGGGCCGAATCGCGTCCACCGAACCCGAACGGATGCGCATCGACCTGCTCTGTGCGGATCTGGACGAGAGGACGGCCGGGGCTCCGGTGCTCGACGAACAGCGCCAGCTCGTCGTCGGCGTCACGGTCGCCCCGGACTCGCGGCCGACCCGCCCGGGCAGCAGATCGCCGCAGGCGGCCTCGATCGGACCCCGTTCGGGCTGACGGTCGAGGAGTCGTTCGAGCCGAGGCCCGGACCGCGACCCGACCCGCTCGTGGCCGGCGCGATCCCGGCGTCCGACGCGATGGCGGCGGCGGGGGTGCGGGTGAATGGAGTCCCGGCCGGGTCGGAGTCGTGGCGGGCCGACTCCGACTCTCCGTGGTTCGGACGTGAGGGGCTGCTGGCCGCGGTCGTCGACGATCTGCTGGATCCCGCGACACGAACGGTGGTGCTGGGGGGTTTGAGCGGGTCCGGGACGACCACACTGGCTCGGCACGCCGCCACGGCATGGATTGCCGGCCAGGACGGCGGCGGCACGCCGACCGTGTTCTGGTGGAGCTTCGGCGAGAAGGACAGCGCCGACGAGTTCCTGGACGAAGCGCTGCGGCTCGTCTTCGCCGACACCATCACCGACGGACAGCGGGCGCTCTCCCCGACGGCGAAGGCCGAGCAGATCGCGGCTCGCCTCGACACGGGCCACGGTGGTCACGGCCCGTTGTTCGTACTGGACGGGCTCGAGAGCCAGCTGAGCTCGGCCGAGGACGGCTACGGCCTGCTCCGGCACGACGGGCTCCGGGCGTTCCTGCAGTACCTCGCAGCGCCGACCCTGTCCGCGCGGTCCCTGCTCACCAGCCAGTTCTCGCCCGCGGACCTACGGGGGTTCACGACCGTGCACGAGCACGACGTAGGGGGTATCGCGCCGGAGGCCGCGCGGGTGTTGCTGCGCAGCCTGGGAGTCGACGACGACGCCGACGACGCCGACCTGGACCGGTTCTGTGCCGCGGTGCACGGGCACCCGATGACCCTGACGATTGCGGCGGAGCACGTCGCACGCCACCACGCGGGCGACGCGTCAGCGTTGTTCACGCTGTTGGACGGGGATCCGACACCGGAAGGTGTCTTCGGGCGGATCCTGCGGAAGTACGACACGCGCGTTCCGACGGACCAGCGAATGGCGCTGATGCGGGCGAGCGTGCACCGCATCGCGGTCGACGCCCACGCGCTCGGTGTGCCGCAGACCTGGATCGAGCGGTTGGTCGACATGCGTTTGCTGCAACCCGCGGACGGCGACGAGCCGCGCTACACCATGCATCCGCTCGTACGCGGCCACTATCTCGCCGACCTGCGCGCGATGCCCGGCAACTCGTTCGATGCGGCGCACCGCGCGGCGCTGGACCGCTACGAGGCTCTTGCCGAGAACCGTTCGGACCGCGAACTCACCGACCTCGAACCGTCCATCGAGGCACACTTCCACGCGATGGCGATCGGCGACGTGAGACGCGGGTACGCGCTCTACCGCGACATCGACCGGCCGCGCTCGGTGGTCCGCGGCGACACCGGTCGGGTCCTGACCTATCGCTTCGGGCTGTACGAACGCAACCTCGCCCTGGTCCGCACGTTCTTCCCCGGCGGCGACGTCGAGCGTGAACCCCTCGTCGAGGGTGAGGCTGCCGCCTATCTCGTGAACGAGGCCGGGCTGTGCCTGATGTCGCTCGGTCTGCTGGAGGAGGCACGGGCTCCCTTCGAGCGCGCCGCGGAACGCTCGCGGACGACGAAGGTGCTCGACGACGAGGTCAAGTCGCTGTCCAACCTGGGCGAGCTCCACATTCACGCCGCGTCGTAGTGCTCCTCGGCTACCACGACATCCTGTCCACGGAGTTCATCGAGAGGAACTACCGGGTCGGTGTCCAGGCCCAGCGGTGGGAGGACCGGATCCGAGGCGGACCCCCCGATCGCCGGGTCGTGGTCGCCCTCCGCTCCGGCGTCCTGCTCGGAGCGGTCCACTCCGGACCGACGACGGAGTCCTCGTCCTCCGCCCCGGATCTCGCCGAGGTGCACCACGTGTTCGTCCGGCCGGACCGGATGCGGGGCGGTGTCGGCAGGGCGATGCTCGACCGAACACGGCAGACGTTCGCCGCCGCGGGCAAGCGGCGCGCCGTGTTGTGGGTGTTCGAGGCGAACTCCGCTGCGAGGTCATTCTACGAGCGGACCGGCTGGTGGTTCACCGGTCTGGCCCGGGTGGACCCGGCCCTGGTCGGGGAGGGCATGCAGGTCCGCGAGTGCCTCTACGAGAGCGACTGCCCGGGCACGGGCCCGTCCGTACCGGATGGGCGCGATGTCTGATCGGGACGCGGCGCGGTCCGGTCCCGGTCTGTTCGGTGAACTCCGCTCACACTGGCGCGACGACATCCGCCCCCCGGTCCGCCGCGGGCTGACCGTCTCGCTGGTTCTCGCGGTGCTGAGCGTCGTCGGCGGCGGAGTGGGCGACCTGATCGGATGGTGGGACCGGGTCCCGTTCCTGACGAACTTCGCCACCGGCATCACCGGCGCGTTGTTCGGGGTGCCGTTCGCGCTGGTGGTCGTCGGGATGGTGACCAAGCGCCAGGCCGAGGAGGCCGACCGCCGTGCGGCGAAGCGGCTGGCCGGCACGGCCCTGGCTTCGCTGGCCGACGCCGGGGGACGCGTGCTCCGGGCCGGCGCCGAGGACGGCCCGCTCGTCGATCTCGCCTACCGGTTGCAGGACTGCGCGTCCGACAGCCGCGTCCCGTCGGGGCCGGTCAGCTGGCGCGATCGGCCCGCGTTCCGGGAGTCGGCCGTCCGGTCGCTGGACCGGTGCCGCGCGGTGGTGTCGGCGCTGGACCTCGTCCTCCCACCCGCGGACGACGCGGGACGGGCGTGGGACCAGACATGCACGGCGTGGCGCTTTCTCGTGACGTACGTGCGTCCACGCCTGCTGGAAGCGGAGGTCCCCTGGCTCACCGAGAGACAGATCGCCGAGCTCGACAGCCTGCTCCGACCGGCGAACCCGCCGACGCTGCCGTTGTTCGAACTACGAGAGTTCCTCGCGAACGACTGCACGGTCGCGCTCGAGGCCGTCGTCGAGGGAGTCTTCGGGCAGGACTTCGCCGCCCTCCATCAGAAGGCGCTCGCCGCGGACCGGTACCTCGCCGACCGGGTGGAGATCGCCGCCGACGAGACGAACCACCTGATCAGGACGATGCCGCTGCTGACCGACACGCAGGTGTCGATGGATCCGGCAGGTGTCGCCTGACGTCGGTCGTTCCCGAACCGTGACATGAGCATCTACCGACGGGTAGGTCGCCGGGTTACCGTCGTCGCCCACGGGAGCCCACCCCCAGGGGCGGGGGGCGCGGCGCTTGTCCGTCGAACGGGATCCGTCCGGGCCGGAGCGTGATCGGAACGACGAGGGGGGACGATGCCGCCTGCTCGTCGTCCTCCGCGTGTCGGCACGCGACCGTTGCTGTCGGTCCGGGATCTCTCGGTCCGCTACCGCAGGTGGCGCGAACCGGACACGGTCGTGGTCGACGAGGTGTCCTTCGACCTCGAACCGGGCGAGGCGGTAGGCCTGGTCGGTGAGTCCGGCAGTGGCAAGTCGGCCATCGCGTCGGCGGTGGCGGGGACCCTGCCGGCCCGTCGAACGGCCGTCGGCGGGCAGGTGTGGCTGGACGAGGTCGACCTGCTCGCCCCCCGCGCGAGTGGACATCAGCGAAGCCGACCGGATGTCGGGTTGGTGCGGCAGGGTCCGCCGCAGGCGCCGGGTGCACGGACCAGCATCGGGACCCAGATGACGCGTCTGCTGCGCCGACACGGCGGACTGGACAGGAGACAAGCCGGTGCCGAGGCCGAGGCGCTACTGCGCCGGGTCGGCATCCCGGACCCGGCGACGGGCATGCGCGCCCACCTCGGACAGCTCAGCGCCGGGACGCGCCAGCGGGCGCTGGTCGCCATCGCGCTGGCCCGGCGACCCCGGTTGCTGATCGCGGACGAGCCGACGACGTCGCTCGACGTCACGGTCCAGGCTCAGATCCTCGAACTGCTCCGTGAGATCGTCGCCGAGACGAGCACGGCCCTCATCATGATCACCCATGATCTCGCCGTGGCGGCCGGGCTCTGTGACCGGGTCAACGTGATCTGCGCCGGTCGGTTGGTCGAGAGTGCGGAGCGGCACCGTCTGATCGCGACCCCCCGGCACCCGTACACCCACGGACTCATCAGCTCGATCCCGCGGGTGGACCCGGACGCCGACGAGACGATCCCGGTGATCAGGGGTGCGGTCGGTGACCACCTGCCGTGGACGGCGGCTTGCGCGTTCGCTCCACGCTGCCCGCGGGCGATCGCCGCCTGCCGGACGACGACACCCCAGCCCGAGATCGTCGCGTCGCGTCTGCTCCGCTGCCACAACCCCGTCCCCGCGACCTCGGCCTGAGGCGCCGTGCGTCCGTCGGGTCAGCGCATCGCGCGGTTGATCGCGGAGACGACGCCCTTGAGGCTCGCGCTGGTGATCGAGCTGTCGATCCCCACGCCCCAGTAGACCCGGTCCTCGACCGCGCACTCCACATAGGCCGCGGCGCGGGCGTCGTCCCCGCCGCCCATGGCGTGCTCGTGGTAGTCGAGCACCCGGACGTCGAAGCCGATCCCGGCCAGCGCGTCGACGAACGCCGCGATCGGGCCGTTGCCGCTGCCGGTGATCTCGTGCAGGTCGGACTCGACGCGCACGGTGGCGACGATCTCGTCGTTCCCCTCGCCGTCGCTGGAGATCCGGTGGCGGATCAGGCGCAGCGGCGTCTCCCGGCCGAGGTACTCGTTGTCGAAGGCGTCGCGCATGGCCTTCGGCTCGACCTCACCGCCCTCGGTGTCGGTGAACGTCTGGATCACGTGCGAGAACTCGATCTGCAGCCGGCGCGGCAGCTCGAGCTGGTGCTCGGCCTTCATGATGTAGGCGATGCCGCCCTTGCCGGACTGCGAGTTGACCCGGATGACGGCCTCGTAGGTGCGGCCGATGTCCTTCGGGTCGACCGGCAGGTACGGGACCTCCCACGGGTGGTCGTCCACGGGGTGGCCGGCCTCGGCGGCCTCCGCGCGCATCGCCTCGAAGCCCTTGTTGATCGCGTCCTGGTGGCTGCCGGAGAACGCGGTGTAGACGAGGTCGCCGCCCCACGGGTGGCGCTCGCCGACCGGCAGCTGGTTGCAGTACTCGACGGTGCGCCGGATCTCGTCGATGTCCGAGAAGTCGATCTGCGGGTCGATGCCCTGCGTGAACAGGTTCATCCCCAGGGTGACCAGGTCGACGTTGCCGGTGCGCTCACCGTTGCCGAACAGGCAGCCCTCGATCCGGTCCGCGCCGGCCTGGTAGCCGAGCTCGGCCGCGGCGACGCCGGTGCCCCGGTCGTTGTGCGGGTGCAGCGAGAGCACGATCCCGTCGCGGCGCTCCAGGTGGCGGTGCATCCACTCGATGGAGTCGGCGTAGACGTTCGGCGTCGCCATCTCCACCGTCGCCGGCAGGTTGACGATCATCGGGTGCGACGGCGTCGGCTGCCAGATCGCGCTGACCGCGTTGCAGACATCGACGGCGTACTGCAGCTCCGTGCCGGTGTAGGACTCCGGCGAGTACTGGAACGTCCAGTCCGTGTCCGGGAACTTCTCGGAGAAGCGGGCGACGTCCTCGGCCCCGTCCGTGGCGATCTTCTGGATGCCGGCGCGGTCGGAGCGGAACACGACCCGGCGCTGCAGCACCGAGGTGGAGTTGTACAGGTGCACGATCGCCTGCGGTGCGCCTTCGCAGGCCTGGAACGTGCGCTCGATCAGCTCCGTGCGGGCCTGGGTGAGTACCTGGATCTGTACGTCATCCGGGATCGCGCCGTCGGTGATGATCTCGCGGACGAAGTCGAAGTCGGTCTGGCTGGCGGCCGGGAACCCGACCTCGATCTGCTTGTAGCCCATGCGTACGAGCAGGTCGAACATGCGCCGCTTGCGGTGCGGGCTCATCGGGTCGATCAGCGCCTGGTTGCCGTCGCGCAGGTCGACCGCGCACCACTGCGGGGCGACGGTGATCTGCTTGTCCGGCCAGGTGCGGTCGGGCAGGGAGACCGGCTCGACCTCGTCGTGGAAGGACTTGTACCGGTGGAACGGCATGTGGGACCCGCGCTGGAAGTTCCACGGGGCCTGGGTCTCCGGAGCCGGACGATCCGGGGTACGGACGCGGCTCTGCTGGCTTGCGGTGTAGGCGTCGGGTGACGTCGTCACGGAAATGCTCCTGAACGGTGCCGGTGGGCCGACCGGCGAGCACGGCAAGCCCCGCGACGAGGGGCCGGTCGGTTCAGACCCCGCCGCGGCGACGAAGGAGCAGGCGCGCCATGCCCATCACCGTAACCCCGAGCCCCGGTGTGCGGGCAACCGGACGAGCCGCATCACAACGAACTGATCTCACATCTTCTGTCGGGCCCGCTCGTTACTGTTCGGTAGGCGGCGAAAGTGCCAGGATTGCCGCGTCGGATGGGGAGGTCGCATGTCCACGGTGGGAACGACCGCGCGCCGCGGCGCCGGGGTGCTGGCGACGGTGCTCAACGTGATCGGGATCGTCATCGTCCTGATCCTGGTCCTGCACATCGTGCTGACCCTGCTCGACGCGAATCCGGCGAACGGGCTGACGTCGTTCATCGCGTCCTGGGCGGCTGAGCTCAACCTCGGCCTGGGCAACCTGTTCACCCCGGCGAACCCGAAGATGACGGTCACGATGAACTACGGCGTCGCCGCGATCATCTGGCTCGCTGCGACCACGATCGTCGTGCGCCTGGTGCGCCGGATCGCCTGACCTGCTCCTGCGACGAGGGCCCGCACCGAATCAGTCGGTGCGGGCCCTCGTCGCATCCGGCTCTCAGTGCGCGTGCTCGTGGACCTCGGCGGCCGCAGCGTCGTGGGTGTGCTCGTGCGAGTGCGCGTCGCCGTCGTCGTGCGTGTGCTCGTGCGCGTGCTCGACGTGCTCGTGGTCGTGGCCGACGTGGGCGTGCGTGTGCTCGACGTCGCCGTGGGTGTGCTCGTGGGTGTGCACGTCGGTGCTCATGGGCCCTCTCTCCCTGCGTGTCCCGGGACCGATCGGGTCCCGTCCGGATCCGAACGCTAGGCCGGTCCCGGCGCGCTTGGGAAGGGTTCCGGATCTGTCTCCAGAAGATCCCCGTTGCGCCCTGCTGGCATCAGGCAACTGCTGGTGAGCGGGGTCGTGCGCGTCATCCGTGTGTCTGGCCGCGGACCTGGCCGACGACGTCCCGGACCCGGTGGACGAGCTCGCCCACCGGTGTGTCGAGGTCGGGATCAGTCGCGAGTGGACGGCCGGCCCACGGGACATCGAGCGGGTGCGGGCGGCAGCTACTGCTCGGTCCGGTGCGCGAACCGCGCCGGCGTGCGACGGCACCGGGCCCGCGCCTGACCACGACGGTGTGGTGTCGGTCATTCCGGCCCCGCCGCATCCTGAAAACCGGTACGTATCGCCGGTAGCCTGACCCCTCGATCCAGCGCCGCCCGGCCACCGCCGGCCGGCGGGAGTCCAACTGACGCGCTCGAGCACAGGGCGCAGTACAGGAGGCCGGCGTGGCCCTCGTCGTGCAGAAGTACGGCGGATCATCGGTCGAGAGCGCGGACCGCATCAAGAAGGTGGCCGAGCGCATCGTCCGGACCCGCAAGGAGGGCCACGACGTGGTCGTCGTGGTGTCCGCGATGGGCGACACCACCGACGAGCTGACCGACCTCGCCGAGCAGGTCTCCCCGAAGCCGCCCGCCCGTGAGATGGACATGCTGCTCACCGCGGGCGAGCGCATCTCGAACGCGCTCGTCGCGATGGCGATCCACTCCCTCGGAGCGGAGGCCCGGTCCTTCACCGGCTCGCAGGCGGGGATGCTCACGACGTCCCGGCACGGCGACGCCCGGATCACCCAGGTGAACCCCTACCGGTTGCGGGAGGCACTCGACGACGGGCACATCGTGCTGGTCGCCGGGTTCCAGGGGATGAGCGAGGACTCGAAGGACATCACCACGCTCGGCCGGGGCGGCTCGGACACGACCGCCGTCGCTCTCGCGGCGGCGCTGGAGGCCGACGTCTGCGAGATCTACTCCGACGTCGACGGCGTGTTCACCGCCGACCCGCGGATCGTCTCCAAGGCGACGCACCTGGAGACGGTCACCTACGAGGAGATGCTCGAGCTCGCCGCGTCCGGGGCCAAGGTCCTGCACCTGCGTGCCGTCGAGTACGCCCGCCGCTACGGCGTCCCGCTGCGCGTGCGCAGTTCCTACAACGACAAGCCGGGCACGCTGGTCTCCGGCTCGATCGAGGAGATTCCGTTGGAGAACCCGATCATCACCGGCGTGGCGCACGACCGGTCCGAAGGCAAGATCACCATCACCGGCGTGCCGGACACCCCCGGCATGGCAGCCAAGATCTTCCGCACGATCGCCGACGCGGAGATCAACATCGACATGGTGTTGCAGAACATCTCCAACACCTCGGACGGCAAGACCGACATCACGTTCAGCCTGCCGAAGACGGACGGCGACAAGGCCGTCTCCGCGCTCGACAGCGCCAAGGCCGAGATCGGGTACGGCGAGCTGATCTACGACAACGACATCGGCAAGGTCTCGCTCGTCGGCGCCGGCATGCGCAACCACCCGGGCGTCACGGCGAAGTTCTGCGAGTCGTTGTCCGCGGCCGGGATCAACATCGAGATCATGAACACCTCCGAGATCCGGATCTCGGTGATCTGCCGCTCCGACCAGCTCGACGACGCGGTCAAGGCCCTGCACGAGGCGTTCGAGCTGGGCGCCGAGGACGACGTGGTGGTCGCCGCCGGATCGGGCCGGTGATCTGAGATGGCCATGGAGAAGCCCGTACTGGCGCTCGTCGGTGCGACCGGTGCCGTCGGTTCCACGATGATCGACATCATCGACTCCCGCGAGTCCGTGCCGTGGGGCGAGATCCGTCTGATCGCCTCCGCGCGCTCGGCCGGCAAGGTGCTCAGGGTCCGCGGCGAGGACGTCACGGTCCTCGAGCTCAAGCCCGAGGTCTTCGACGGCGTCGACATCGCGATGTTCGACGTTCCGGACGAGGTCAGCGCCGAGTGGGCCCCGATCGCCGCGTCGCGCGGCGCGGTCGCGGTCGACAACTCCGGCGCGTTCCGGATGGACCCGGACGTGCCGCTCGTCGTCCCCGAGGTCAACGCGGACAAGGTGACCGAGCGTCCCAAGGGGATCATCGCGAACCCGAACTGCACGACGCTGTCGATGATGGCTGCCGTGGGTGCGCTGCACCGGGAGTTCGGACTCGAGGCGCTGGTCGTCGCGTCGTACCAGGCGGCGTCCGGGGCGGGACAGCCCGGCATCGACCAGCTCTACGCGGAGATCGCCGCGCTGGCCGGCAAGGAGGTCGGCAACGTCGCCGGCGACATCGCGAAGGTGCTCGCCGACGCCGGTGTCGCGGTGGGTTCCGACGCCGGATCGCCGTTCCCGGCGCCGCTGGCGTTGAACGTCGTGCCGTGGGCCGGCTCGCTCAAGGAGGACGGCTGGGCCTCCGAGGAGCTGAAGGTCCGCAACGAGTCCCGCAAGATCCTGGGCATCCCGGAGCTGAAGGTGTCCGCGACGTGCGTGCGCGTCCCGGTCGTGACCACGCACGCCCTGTCGGTGCACGCGACGTTCTCCCAGGACGTGTCGGCGGACGCGGCCCGCAAGGTGCTCGCCGCGCAGCCGACGATCGTGGTCAAGGACGACCCGGCGGCCGGGGAGTGGCCGACGCCGGCCGACGCCGTCGGCGGGGACCCGACCGTGGTGGGCCGCATCCGCCAGGCGCTGGACTTCCCGAACACGCTGGAGCTGTTCGTCTGCGGCGACAACCTGCGCAAGGGCGCCGCGCTGAACACCTACGAGGTGGCCGAGGCGGTGGCCGCCGCGAGCTGATCCCTGCTCGGTTGGGCGGGTGTCAGCTGCGACGCAGCGTGCTGATCACCGCTCGGTGGTCGGTGCCGGGGACGTCGACGACGCGGAAGGACTCGGCGTCGATCCCGTCGGTCGCGAAGACGTGGTCGATCTGCGGCCCGAGCCAGCGCGGGGCCCAGTTCGGCCAGGTCCCGACGAGCCCCTCCCCGGTCTGCGACGCGGCGTCCTGGCAGCCGGCCGTGGCGCCGCGCAGGACCGAGTGGTCGAGGGTGGCGTTGAAGTCGCCCGCGACGACGGCCGGCGTCGGCCCGGCGCACCACTCCCGCAGGACGTCGAGATCCGCCCGCCACTCGTCGGTCGCGCCGCGGGTCGGCGCCACCGAGTGGTACGCGACGACCTTCGTGTCGCCGAGCCCACCACCGGTCGCCTCGACGTACGGGAACGGGCGCGACGACTCGCCGATCCGGGTGCTGAGATCGCCGAGCCGGTCGGACCAGGCCAGCGTCACGCCCGCGACGTCGGGGTGCTGCTCGGACACCGACGCGACGCTCCGGTACCCGAGCGGCGCGATCAGCGGGTCGAGCTCGGACCGGAAACGCTGGCCGGACTCCGGGATCGCGACGACGTCCGGCTGTTCGGTGCGGATCAGGGCGGCGAGGCTGTCGACGTCGGCCTCGCCCTCGTACACGTTCAGGGACAGCACGGTCAGCGGCGCGCCGGTGGCCGTCGGCGGATCGGTCACGGCGCGCGGAACGACGAACGCCGCGCCCACGACGGCGACGGCCAGGAGACCCGCCGTGACCGGCCAGAGCCGGCGTCGGAACACGGTGACCAGCGCGAACACGATCACGACGACCACGAGCGCGGCGAGTGCCATCGGCCGGAACGCGTTGAGCTGCACGAACGGCGGGAACCGGTCCATCCCGAACAGCACGTCGGGGATCACGGCGATCGCCGCGACCGCGGTGAGCAGCAGGGCCGCCAGCCAGCGCAGCGGGCCACCCCGACGACGAGGGGTGCGGGTCGGCCGGGTGTCTCCGTCGGGTCGGGAGGGAGCGCTCATCACGGGTCAGTCTGCCCGAATCCGGGGTGCCCTCCCGGACCCTTGCGCCGACCGTCTGTGGATCTTCTCAGGGAAGGGTGTGCGCGCTCCGGTTCCGCATCAGCACCGCCGACACGACGGCCGTCGCGATCGCCACGCCGGCGCAGGCGACGATCGCGACCGGGGGCGACGCGGCGTCGACCAGGACGCCGGACAGCGGCGTCGCGATCGCCATGCCGGCCGTCGTCGCCGAGCCCTGCAGCCCGGTCACGACCCCGCGGACGCGCTCGGCGGCCAGTTCGGCGACGGCGTTGCTGCCCGCGGCGAGCGTCGGAGCCGTGAGCAGCCCCGCACCGAGCAGCAGCAGCGCGAACGACCACCACGGGCCGCCGAGTGCCGCCGGCAGCGTGGCGACACCGAGCACGCCCAGCAGCACCGGCAACGGGATGCTCCGGCGTGCCGCGCCGTAGGCGAAGCCGCCGGCGAGCGACGCGACGCACCACACGGCGTTGACGACGGCGATCGACCAGGCCTCGCCGCCGCGGGTCAGCGCCGCGATGAACGCGAGCTCGGTCCCGATGATGGCGACGACCGCCGCGGTGATCGCGAGCAGCGCGCCGACCAGGGGAGCGGTCAGCCACTCGCGCACCGGGGGCCGCGGCGGCCGCGGGCCGTCGCGCGCGCCGGAGACCGGCGGGTCGAGCAGCAGCAGCAGGACGCCGACCAGGACGGAGCCCGCTCCGATCAGCCGCATCATCACGGTGCTGCCCAGCGCGAGCGTCAGCAGCGTGCCCAGCGCCGGACCCGTCATGTAGGACATCTCGACCGACATCGAGTCCAGCGCGAACGCCGGCCGCCGACGGCCCTCGGGAACGGCGGCGGCGAGGATCTGGCGGGTCAGCGAGAACACCGGCAGTGCGAACACCCCGCCGGCGAACGCGGCGACGAGCAGCCAGGCGTAGCCGAGCAGGGGCGCGACCGTCCAGAACGCTGCGCTCATCACGATGCTGAGCACGACGGTCGGACGCAGCCCGTACCGGTCGACGAGCAGGCCCATCACCGGGGCGCCGACCGCCATCCCGGTCGTGATCGCGGCGGCGACCAGCCCCGCCGCGGCGAAACCGAGCCCGAGCGTCAGCACCACGTGCAGCGTCACGGTGATCCCGACCGCGGTCGCCGGGACCCGGGCGCCGAACGCCAGCGCGGTCACCGCGCCGACGCCGGGCAGGCGCAACACGTCCCGGTAGGCCGCGATGCCCGACGTCGGGGGTGCCGGGCCGGTCGTGGTCACGACGGCATCGTCACCCACGCCGGTCGTCGCAGGCGAACGGGTTCGCCCCACGCGCAACGGTGAACGATCCGACGTCCACGCGCGCGTGTTCATGCCGTTTCACCGGGTACCCCACGAGATCCACCACGAGCTTTACGAGGAGGCGCCGCAGTGACGACGTCGCAGTCCAAGCCGACGACCACCGACTCCGGCAGCCCGGTCGCCAGCGACGAGCACTCGCTGAGCATCGGCCCGGACGGGCCGATCGTGCTCAACGACCACTACCTGATCGAGCAGATGGCGAACTTCAACCGGGAGCGCATCCCGGAGCGCCAGCCGCACGCCAAGGGCGGTGGCGCGTTCGCCCGGTTCGAGGTCACCGAGGACGTCAGCCGCTACACCAAGGCGGCCTTCCTGCAGCCCGGCGCCGAGACGCGCGGTGTCATCCGGTTCTCCACGGTCGCCGGCGAGCGGGGCAGCCCCGACACCTGGCGCGACCCGCGCGGCTTCTCCCTGAAGCTGTGGACGACCGAGGGCAACTGGGACATGGTCGGGAACAACACCCCGGTCTTCTTCGTCCGGGACCCGATGAAGTTCCAGCACTTCATCCGTTCGCAGAAGCGCCGCGTGTCGAACAACCTGCGCGACCACGACATGCAGTGGGACTTCTGGACGCTCTCGCCGGAGTCCGCGCACCAGGTCACCTGGCTGATGGGTGACCGGGGCGTTCCGAAGACCTGGCGGCACATGAACGGCTACTCCAGCCACACCTACAGCTGGATCAACGCCGACGGCGAGATGTTCTGGGTCAAGTACCACTTCAAGACCGACCAGGGCGTCGAGTGCCTCACCCAGGACGAGGCCGACCAGATGTGCGCGGTCGACAACGACGCCCACCAGCGCGATCTGTACGACTCGATCGAGGCCGGCGACCACCCGTCGTGGACGCTCTACATGCAGATCATGCCGTTCGAGGACGCGAAGACCTACCGGTTCAACCCGTTCGACCTGACCAAGGTGTGGCCGCACGGCGACTACCCGCTGATCAAGGTCGGGAAGCTGACGCTGGACCGGAACGTCGAGGACTACCACGCCGAGATGGAGCAGGCGGCCTTCGAGCCGAACAACCTGGTCCCCGGCACCGGGCTGTCCCCGGACAAGATGCTGCTGGCCCGCGGGTTCTCCTACGCCGACGCGCACCGCGCCCGGCTCGGGGTCAACTACAAGCAGATCCCGGTCAACTCCGTGCAGAACGCGGAGGTGAACAACTACCAGAAGGACGGCAACATGCGGATCACGAACACCCGTGATCCGATCTACGCGCCGAACTCCTACGGCGGCCCGCACGCCGACCCGTCGAAGGTGGCCGAGGCGCTCTGGTACGCCGACGGCGACATGGTGCGCTCGGCCTACGCCCTGCGTCCGGAGGACGACGACTGGGGCCAGGCCGGCACGATGGTCCGCGAGACCCTCGACGACGCGGCCCGCGAGCGTCTGGTGAACAACATCGCCGGGCACCTCCTGGGTGGCGTCACCGAGCCGGTCCTGCAGCGTGCGTTCGAGTACTGGCGCAACGTCGACAAGGACCTCGGCGACCGGATCGAGCAGACCGTCCGCAACGGCGGCTGATCTCTCCACTTGCGAAGAAGGAGGCCCGGCGGACGACGTCCGCCGGGCCTTCTCCTTACGATCTCCCCGTGGAGATCTGGCACAACCCGCGCTGCTCGAAGAGCCGCGCCGCGCTCGAGCTGCTGACCGACCGGGGCGTCGAACCGACCGTGCGCCGCTACCTGGACGACCCGCCGACCCGGGCCGAGCTGGAGGCCGTGCTGGCCGCGCTCGGGACGGACGACCCACTGGCGATCACCCGTACCGGCGAGGCCCGGTTCCGCGAGCTCGGGCTGAAGGGCGCGGACCGGGACACGCTGCTCGACGCGCTCGCCGCGAACCCGATCCTGGTCGAGCGGCCGATCGTCCGCGACGGCGACCGGGCCGCTCTGGGTCGCCCGCCGGAGCAGGTCCTGGGCCTCCTGGACGGGTGAGCCCGGAGATCGACGCCGGGCTCTGGCCGGGCAGGCTCAGTGCCCGCCGAGCGCGCGGCGGGCGAAGTCCACCTCGGTGGCGACCAGGTCGAGCTGGTCGCTGACCACGAGCGAGCCGTGGCCGGCGTCGAAGCGGCTGACCTCGTAGTGCACGTCGCCGCGCGCGGCCAGGGCGCCGAGGTAGTTCTCGATCTGGCGGATCGGGCAGCGCGGGTCGTTCTCGCCGGCCAGCACGAGCACCGGGACCCGGACGGCGTCGACGTAGGTCAGGGGCGACGCCTCGCGGTAGAGCTCGGGCAGCTCCTGCGGGGAGCCGCCGAACAGGGCCCGGTCGAACGAGCGCAGCTGCTCCATCTCGTCGTCGTAGGCGGCGACGTAGTCCGCGACGGGCACGCCGGCGACGGCCGCCGCCCAGCGCCCGGGCTGCGTGCCGACGGCGAGCAGGGACAGGTAGCCGCCCCACGACCAGCCGTCGACGACGCAGCGGGCCGGGTCCACGGTGCCGTCGGCGACGAGCGCGTCGTGCACGGCGGCGACGTCGGCCAGCTCGGTCAGGCCGGGGCGTCCCTCGATCGCGTCCCGCCAGGCCGATCCGTAGCCGGTCGAGCCCCGATAGTTGATCTCGACGACGACGAACCCGGCCTCGACCCACGTCGCGCGGCCCGGGTCGAACCGGTCCTCGTCCGCGGCGTGCGGGCCGCCGTGCAGCACGAACACCGCGGGCGTGCCGGGCCCGGCGTCGGCGGGCGCGGCGACCAGGGCGTGCACCGGCCCGCCAGGTCCGTCGACGTGGACGTCGCGGACCGGCTGCGAGCCCGGCGGACGCTCGCCCGGCGGCGTGACCAGCACCGCGTCGGTGCCGTCCGGGGCGAGCGTGCGGATCGTGCTGGGGGACGCGGCCGAGGAGCACGAGTACTCCACCGCCCCGTCCGGGCGGACCTCGGCCGAGCCGACGCAGCCGGGGGCGACCGGCAGCTCGTCCAGCGAGCCCGTCGTCGAGGTCGTAGCGGTACAGCCGGGTCCGCGCCGCGTGTACGTGCACGACGAGCAGGGCGGACGCGTCCGGATAGAAGTCGGCCATCACCTCACCCGGCAGGTCGAGGTGCAACTCGGTCTCGGCACCGGAGACCGGGTCCCAGACGAGCACCTCCTCGCGGCCGTGGCGCTCGTGCGCGATCAGCAGCCGCTGGTCGCCGGCGACCGGGGAGAACGCCAGCGGCGCGAGCCCCTTCCCGGGGCCGTCGTACAGCTCGCCGACCACCGCGCCGTCGGCCGTGGCCAGGACGCGCACCGCGGGGTGCCGGGAGTCGCCGTGCTCGGAGTGGTGGATCGCCAGCAGCGTCTCGTCCTCGCTGAGCGCGCCCGCCCCGGCGTCCTCGGTGTGCCGGTACAGAACGCGGGCCGGGACGTCCGAGCCGCGGTCGTGCAGCCAGATCGTCGTGCCGTCGTCGGTGGACGTGCCGAGCGCGACGAGCCGGCGCCCGATCTCCAGCCCGGCCGGGTAGCCGTCCTGGGCGCCGGGCACGGCGGGTACGGGCTCGGAGCCGCCGGCGAACGGCTCGCTCACCCAGTGGCCGAACTCGTCGCCGTCGGTGTCGGCGAACCACCAGACCGTCTCGCCGTCCGGCGGCAGGTCGACGGCGTGGGTGCCGCTGCGCCGGGCCGTCACCTGCCGTTGCTCGCCGGTCGACCGGTCCCAGGTGTGGATCTCCGTGGTCCCGCTGGCGTTGGAGACGTAGACGTTGCGGTCCGGCGCGTCGCGGGCCCAGCCGGGCCGCGACATCCGGACCGAGGAGAACCGTGCCCGCCAGCGCACCTCGCGCTCGTCGTCGCTGAACAGGCGGGCCGGGACCGGTGCCACCGGGTGCCGGGTGGAGAGCAGCTCGGACGGTTCGGCGGGGCTGCTCGGGGACTCGGCGTGCATGTCCGCGATGATGCCCCATACGGGGGACGGAGGTCGGTCGCCGGGCCCCGGGTGCGGCTGACGACACAGCGACCTTCGGAGGGTGGGGATGCGGCGACGCACGCGGGCGCTGGTCCTCTGCCTGTCCGCCGTCGTACTCGGGGCGTCGCAGGCGTGCGCCGCTCTGCCGTCCGGCGGATCCCCGCCCGCCGCGCCGACGGTGGCTCCGGTCGCCGGCGTGGACGGCGTCACCCGTGTCCGGTTCGACCACCGCGCCGGGGTGGACGACCCGCCGCCGGTCGTCGTGGTCCCGCGCGGCGGCACGGTCGAGCTGGTCGTCGGCAGCGACACCGCGCAGCGCGTGCAGGTGTCCGGGCTGGACCAGTTCCGCTACGTGACCGCGGGCGGGACCGTGACGTTGCGCTTCGTCGCGTCGGGCCCGATGGACGTCCGCCTGGGTGACTCCGGGACCGCGCTCGGCCGGCTCGACGTCCGGTGAGGGGCCGGCCTCAGGCGAAAGCCGCCTGGCGGTCGGCGATCGCCCGCAGGCCGTCGGCCAGGTCCGCCCCGCTCGGTGCGGACTCCGGGTCGAGCAGCCACTGCACCATCACGCCGGTGAGCAACGCCTGGTAGACGGCGCCGAGCACGTGGGCGCGACGGTCGGCCGCCTCCTGCTCGTCGGGCAGCGTGTGGAACGTGAGCGCGAGCCCCTCGCGGACCTCGCGCTGCGCCTCGACCAGCGACTCGCGCAGCTCCGGCAGCCGCTCGGCGTGGGCGAGCGCCTCCACGTGGGTGGCCCACAGGCGTCGCTGCGTCGAGAACAGCGCGACGACCCGGCCCCAGGTGTCCTCGAGGTGCTGCTGCGGGTCGGCGGAGACGTCGGTGGCGGTGAGCGCGCCCTCGAGCTCCTCGCCCCACGCCGTCGTCGCGCTCAGCAGGGCCTCGGTGAGCAGAGCGTCCTTGGACCCGAAGTGGTAACCGATGGACGCCAGGTTCGTGCCGGAGGCGGCGACCACGTCACGCGCGGTGGTGCGGCCGAACCCCTTCTCGTACAGGCACTGCGCCGCCCCTTCGAGCAGCTGCTCCCGGTGTCCCATGATCCGGAAACCTATCTCAATCGGGTCCGGACCCGGCGATCGGAGTACACGCTGCGTTCATCCGGGCCCTCAACGTTCCGCAACGGGGGCCCAACCCTTGCGTGCGCCTGCTCACATGGGTATCGAAGGTCCCGAGCCACTCGACGAGGAGCAACCTTGAGCAGACTGCGTTTCGGCACCTTCCTGGCGCCGTTCCACAAGCCCGGACAGAACCCCACACTGGCGTTGCAGCGGGACCTGGAGCTCGTCCAGCATCTCGACGCGCTCGGTATCGACGAGGCATGGATCGGCGAGCACCACTCAGCCGGCAGCGAGATCATCGCGTCGCCGGAGATCTTCATCGCGGCCGCCGCGGAGCGAACGAGGAACATCAAGCTGGGCACCGGCGTGACGTCCGTGGCCTACCACAACCCGCTGTGGGTGGCGGACCGGATGGTCCTGCTCGACCACCTCACCCGGGGCCGCACGATGCTCGGGCTGGGGCCGGGCTCGCTGCCCACCGACTCGTCGATGATCGGGCTGACGCCCACCGACACGCGTGAGCTGCTCGGGGAGAACCTGGACATCATCACCCGGCTGCTGCGCGGCGAGGTCGTCACGAAGCAGACGAAGACGCACAACCTGATCGACGCCCAGCTGCAGCTCCGGCCGTACACCGACCCGTGCTTCGAGCTGGCGGTCGCCGCCGTCGCCTCGCCGACGGGTCCGCGGCTGGCCGGGCAGTTCGGTACCGGGCTGCTGTCGATCGGCGCGACGCTCACCCAGGACGGGTTCGACGCGCTGGCCCATCACTGGGGCGTCGTGCAGGAACGTGCCCAGCACTACGGCCAGCCGGAGCCGGACCGCGACACCTGGCGCCTGGTCGGGCTGATGCACATCGCGGAGACGAAGGAGCAGGCCTACCGCGAGGTCGAGTACGGCATCGAGCACTGGTTCAACTACTTCCACAAGGTCGCGGCGTTCCCGCAGATGGCGGTGGACGGCACGAACGTCAAGGAGATGATCGACTTCATCCGGGACGCCGGTATCGGCGCGATCGGCACCGTCGACGACGCCAAGGAGCAGGTGCAGAAGCTCGTCGACCAGTCCGGCGGGTTCGGCACGATGCTGCTGCTCGGTCACGAGTGGGCGAACCCGGAGGCGACGAAGCGGTCCTGGGAGCTGATCGCCCAGAACGTGCTGCCGGAGTTCCAGGGCCACGCGGCGCCGACGCTCGCGGCGCGGGACCGGGCGTCGGAGACCCGGGAGGCGCACGCCCAGACCCAGCTCGACGCCGTCGAGCACATGACGAAGAAGTACGAGCAGGAGAAGGCGCAGAAGTGACTCCTCCGGCCGTCCGTCCCGGTCAGTGCCGGGGCGGGCGGCCGGCTCCGGCCACGTACAGCACGAGCAGCACCGCGCCGGGCGGGCCGGCGACCCAGAGCCACCACGGCTCGTCGGTGAGGCCGGTCATCGCCATGATCCCCCACGCGGTGAGCGCCACGGCCGCGATGCACGCCCAGATCGTCGTCAGCACCTTCATGGCGACGCCGCCCGCGGAGTCGGCGAACACGAGGCCGTGGTTGCGCTGCCGGCGGGGCTTCGGCAGGTCCGCGGTGACCCACTTGAGCTCGTCGCGGGTGCGGGCCCGCCACACCTCGGCGACCCGCTCGTCGAACTCGGTGAGGTCGATCAGGCCCTCGTCGTGCGCCAGGCGCAGGCGCTCGGCGGTCTCCTGACGGGTCAGGTCGGAGATGCGGATCTCGCCTGCGGGAACCCTGTCGGTCACGTATCCGATGATGGCACGACCCCGCTCGTGCCGACCACGATCCGCGGGGTCAGGGGGTGCGCCGATGGCGGGCAGGGTGGTGCCGGACCGGGTGCGGGCGGCGGTCGACGTGGTCGCCGCGGGCCCGGACACCCGGGTGCTGGAGATCGGCTGCGGCCCGGGCGCGGCCGCGGAGCTGATCTGTCCGCGGCTGACCGGGCGCGGGTGGATGCTCGCCGCCGACCGTTCCGACGTCGCGGTCCGGCGGACCGCGGAGCGCAACGCCGCACACGTCGAGGCCGGGCGGCTGGAGGTGCGATGCGCCCCGCTGGACGCCCTCTGCCTGCCGGACGGCGGGTTCGACGTCGCGTTCACGCTGAACGTCAACCTGTTCTGGACCCGTGACCCGAGCCCGGAGCTGGCCGTCCTGCGCCGCGCGCTCGCGCCCGGCGGCGTGCTGCATCTCCTGTACGGAGGCGCGGCACCGGGCGGCGCCGACCGCACGCTCGAGGCCGTGCTCTCGTGGCTGCCCGCCGGCGACTGGACGGCGACCGCCGTGCGCGGCGCCGCCGTGATCGGGGTGTCTGCGCGTCCCCGCTGATTCTCAGAGCACCTCGCGGAGCCTGCGCTCGAACGCCTCGGCGTCGCGCAGGAAGCCGCCGTGGTCGCCGGGGAACGTCGTCGTCTCCACGCCCAGACCCGCGGCCACGGCGGCCGAGGTCCGGTCGCACAACTGACCGGTCGAGTCCTCGCCGACGGCGACGATGATCCGGGTCCCGGTCGCGCGGATCGCGGCGAGATCGGGCTCGTAGCGCAGGCCGGGCACCAGCATGTGGCCGAGCATGTAGGCGCCGTCCGCCTCCGCGTCGTCGTCGGCCGACTGCATCGGGTCGGGCTCGTCGCTCGGCTGCGGCTCGTCGGCCGGCATCGGGAACCCGGCCAGCACCATGAACTTGCCCCACGCCGGACCCTGGCCCTCGCGCAGGAACGTGTCCCGGATGTCGTCGGCCTGCGCGAGCAGCTCGTCCCGGTCGTCGAGCAGCATCGGCAGCGGCGGCTCGTGCGCGACGACCGTGCGCACGTCGCCGGGGTACCGCTCGGCCAGCGCGATCGCGGTCACCGCGCCGCCGCTCGACCCGAACACGTGGGCCGGGCCCCTGCCGAGCGCGGTGAGCACGAGGTGCAGGTCCTCGGCGCGGTCCACCGGGGTCGAGTCCCGGTCGGGGTCGTCGAGGACGCTGCGCGCGATCCCGCGCGGGTCGGTGGTGACGACGGTGAACGTGTCGGACAGCGCGTCGGCCAGCGGTGCGAAGAACGCCGCCGCCATCGGCGCACCGACGATCGCCAGCAGCGGGCCGGAGCCGCGGACCTCGTAGTAGAGCGTGACGCCGGGGGCGTCGAGGGTGTGCGTGGTGACCGCGGTGGTCGGTGCGCTCATGGCGGGCCTCCGGCTGCTGGTGAATGCGCTCACCGAGTCCGACCGCACTGCCCTTCCGAACTCATCGGTTCACTCGCAGGCGACACCGTCGCCGTCGCGGTCGAGGGCACCGCGGTAGCCCGCGTCGCTCTGGTGACCCGTCATTACCGAGCGTCATCGATTTCGACGAGACGCCCTCGCACACGGATTGGTGCCCTCGCACACGCTCGAGCGTGTGCGAGGGCACCAGAGGGTGTGCGAGGACCGGGCCGTGTCTAGGGGCGCAGCACGATCTTGCCGGTCACCTTCCGTCCGGCGAGCGACGCGAGGGCGTCCGACGCCTCGTCCAGGCGCATGACGTGCGGAACCGGCGGGTGCAGCTCGCCGCGCCCGATCCGGGCGAGCACGTCGCCGGCCAGCGCGATGGCGGCGACGTGGTCGCCCCGCGCCCAGTCGCCCCAGTCGATGCCGACGACGGTCCGGTTGCGCAGCAGCACGACGTTCGCCGGCAGGCGGGGGATCTCGCCGGACGTGAACCCCACGACGCAGAACCGCCCGCCCGACCCGAGCGCGCGCAGCGCCGCCTCGGCGGACGGCCCGCCGACCGGGTCCAGGACGACGTCCGCCCCGCCGCCGGTGGCCTCGCGGATCCGGTCCTTCAGGTCGTCGTAGCCCAGGGTGACCTCGGCGCCCGCCGCGACGGCGGCCGCCCGCTTGTCCTCGGTGGAAGCGACGGCGACCACGCGGCCACCGAGCGAGCGCGCGACGTCGATCGCAGCCAGCCCGATCCCGCCGCCCGCGCCGAGCACCACGACCCACTCGCCGGAGGCGATCGCGACCCGCTCGGTGACGGCGAAGACCAGCGTCCCGTAGTTCTCCAGCGTGCTGGCCGCGATGTCCGGGTCCACGCCGTCCGGGACCGGAGCGGTCTCCTGCGCCGGAACCACCACGTGCGAGGCGAAACCGCCGAAATCGCTGGTCAAGAGCACAGCCACGGTGGTTCCGAGGACCGGTGACCGCACGCCGTCGCCCACGGCCACCACGCGTCCGGCGACCCCGGAACCCGGCGTGAACGGCAGCGGCGGCTTCAGCTGGTAGCGCCCGGCGGCGATCAGCCCGTCGACGAACGCCACCGCCACGGAAACGACCTCGACGAGCACCTCACCCGGCCCCGGCTCCGGCGTCGGCTCGTCCACCACCTCCAGCTGCGGCGGTTCGGCGAACTCCCGGCAGACCACCCGTCGCATCGCGTTCCTCCCTCACTCGTCGGTCAGCACGTCGGCGATCATCCTGTGCCCCTGCTGCTCGAAGCGCTCGTCGCCGACCTGGTACGCCCACGTCGCCGTGCCGATCGCCTCCCGCAGCCGCTGGCGTCGCCAGGCCCCGGGCTCGCGCGGATCCTCGCCGTACCCGTCCAGGAAGGCGAACTCAAGCGCCGGCTCGGCCCGGAACTGCTGTGCCGCGAGGCGCACGAGGTCGCTCTGCGCCTGACGCAGCTCGGCCCGCCCGAAGTCGATCACGTTCAGGGCGCCGTCGTGCACCAGCCAGTTCCGCGGATGCCAGTCACCGTGCGTCGGGACCAGGGTCGCGACGGGCGTCGGCCACGACCGCACCTCGTCGCGCAGCCGCGCCAGGACGTCGGGTGCGATGCGGTGCGGGCGGTCCAGCGACCGGAGCACCTTCTCCTTGATGCGGGGCTCGAAGTCCGGGTCCTCGACCGCCTCCTGGCGGTGCAGCTCGGCCAGCAGCTCCCCGGCCTGCCGGTAGAGGTCCGGCCGGTACTCGTCGGCGTGGCCCAGCATCAGGTCGCCGGGCAGGTAGCGGGTGACGAGCAGCTTCGCGTCGTCGTCGGCGTGCACGAGCGACGGCGCCCTCCCGCGCGACGTCCACGGGGCCAGCCATCTGCGGTGGGCGTGCAGTTCCCGGGCGAGGTGATGATCCTGGCCGTCCGCGGCCTTCGCGATGTAGCGCCCGCCGTCGTGGCGCAGCTCCAGCACGGTGGTCCCGACGAGTGCCCAGCTGTGGTCCCGCACGACCTCGGCGCCGGGCATCCACCGGCCGAGCAGCTCCCGCTGGCGCGCGGTCAGCCCACCGCCCCGCGAGGTCACCGGCCGATCGTAGGCCGGACCGTGCATTGCGCCGTGTCGACCGGCCGGTCGGCGAAGGGCGGGGTCGCGTTCGACCTGGTCGCGGACCTGGACCGGCAACGCGCCGACGGGTACGGCCGGTGGGAGGAGCTCAGCCGCCGGGCCTAGCCTGCCCAGGTGGACGAGACCACGGCTGAGCTGGCCAGGGCACACGACACCATTGCGGAGTTCTACGCGGAGTGGCTCCCGGACATGTACGAGCAGTTGCCCGTGGAACTGGCCGTGCTCGACCTGTTCTGCACGCTCGTCTGCGAGGGCGACGCCGGCCGCGCGGTCGCGGACGTCGGCTGCGGCCCGGGTGCGCTCACCCCGCGCCTGGCCGCGCGCGGGCTCGAACCGCACGGCGTCGACCTGTCACCGGAGATGGTCCGCGTCGCGCGGCGCGACCACCCCGCGTTCCCGTTCGAGGTCGCCGACGTCCGGGACCTTCCGTTCGCGGACGCCTCGCTCGCCGGCGCCCTGGGCTGGTTCTCGCTGATGTACCTCGCGCCGGAGGACCGGCCGCGGGCGTTCGGCGAGCTCGCCCGGGTCGTCCGCCCGGGCGGGTACCTCGTCACCGGGTTCAAGGTGGGCGACGACAGCCTGCGACGAGGGGGTCGCCGCGTCGGCGTCGAGTTCGACATCTACTGGCTCTCGCCGGAGGAGGTGGAACGGCGGATCACCGACGCCGGGTTCCGCGTGGTGTTCCGGGGCGGCCGACCCGCGGGTCCGGAGGACGAGCAGCCGCAGGGGTACGTGATCGCGCAGCGGGCCTGACGGTCAGTTCTGCGGGCGGGCGGTCCGGTCCGCGCCCTGGTGCGGGACCCGGACACCGAGCCTCTTCGACGACTGGCGCGCGACGAGTGCGGCCCGACGCGTGAGTCATCCGGCGAGAGAGTGTCCGGCGGCTCGGATCAGGGCTGCCGTGCGGCTACGCCGTCGTCGGCGGTGTCTCCAGGCCGAGGCCGCGGCGCCCGGTGGCGTTGAGGTCGTCGGCGATGAAGCGGTTGGGCCAGGTGCGCTCGTAGTCCTCGGCGGGGAAGTCGCCGGGGCTGGATCCGGTGTGGAACGCCTCGCGCACGCTCGCGGCGTAGGTCTCGTTGCGGGGGCACCACGGGGCGGCGGGGATGTACATGACGTTGCCCCAGCCCTGCTGGTCGCTTACGGGGTCGACGCCGTGGATCATGTCGCAGAGCCACCAGACCGAGTCGCCTGCCTGCACGTCGGGGATCCCGGTGACGGCCTGCATGAGCAGCGGGTGCCACTTCTCGTCGGCCGGGAAGACCCGGTTGACGGTGACGCCGCACATCTCGTCGTCGGGGACGTCGGCCAGCAGCGGGCGGAGCATCAGGTAGCCCATCGCCTCGGGGACCGGCACGGTGTGCAGTACTCCCTGGTCATGGGCCATGTCCGACAGCGCGGTCCAGCCCTGGAAGGTGCGGAACGCCGAGCACATGGTGGTGCCGGGGTACTGCGGACCGGCGGTGCGGTGCGCGGCGTCCCAGGGGTCGTACTGCTCGACGGTGCCGTCGAACAGATGCCGGAACGCCTTCTGGTACGCCTCGGTCATCCACAGGTCGAGGGTGCCGGGGTCGAGGTGGGTTCCGAGCCCGCCGGAGTCGGCGCCCGGGGGCCGGCGGCGGATGCGGTCGGGGTAGAGCGAGTCGCGGTTCGGGTCGAACCACTGCACGCCGTCGGACTCGCTGCGCCAACGGCTGTTGAGGAATGCCTGTACGCGGGCCATCCGGTCGCTCTGGCGGGCCTGCATCTGTGCGGGTGACCAGTAGACGGGGTAGATCTCGGGCCTGGAGCCGACGCTGCCGAAGAAGTCGTCGCCCGGACCGCGGTAGTTCTCGAAGAACCGGTTGCTCTCCACGTATTCGACGATGTCGCGATCCCAGCCCAGGGCCTGCTCGCGCGGGAAGTGACCGCGAACGACGAGGCAGCCCCGGCGGTGGAGCTTGGCCAGAGCCTCGCTCGGCACAGTGCCGGACTCGATGTCCGCGTAGTCGATCACCGGCCAGATCGCCTCGCCACGCTCCTTCTCGGCCGCGATCTCGGCCACCCGCTCGGCGACCCGCGCCTCGATGACGGCGAAGACCTCCTCGACCGTCCGCCCCGACGCGGCGATGCGGGCCCGCAGCGCGGTCTTGATCTCCCGGATTGCCACCTTCAGGTCGGCCGGCGGCGTCTCCCAGTGCGGCAGCGGCGGCAGGGTCGAGGTGGACGTCATGTCAGCTCCTTTGGAGAGGACTCTTTACTAGATGAGGCTAGGGGTGATTCAGCGTCCAGGCAAGAGTGCTTACTAAGCTGGCCGAATGGCCCCCGCCAAGCCGTCGCTCGACCTGCTGCGGTCGTTGTCCGACGAGCACGTGCTGCGAGCCCTGATGGAACAGCGGCGTCTGACCCGTGCCGAGATCGCCGCTCGAACGGGATTGTCCAAGCCGACGGTGTCGGACAGCGTGCGCCGGCTGTGCGACGGGGGCCTGCTGGCGGACACGGGGGAACGGACGACCGGGCGTGGGCGGGTCGGCTCGTACTACGGCCTCGCCGACGACGTCGGCTGCGCCCTGGTGGTCGCCGTGGCCCCGGACGGGGTCGTGGCCGAGACACTGGACGCCCACGGGGACATGATCTCGAGAGCGACCGCAGACGTTGGGCGCCCGGCACGGCCGGCGGAGGTCGTCGAATCGCTGACGACGGCGGCGCGCAGGGCGCAGAAAGAGGTTTCTCGGCCTCCCCGGCTCGCGGTGGTCAGCGCGGCCGATCCGGTGGACCGTGCCACCGGCCGCCTGATTCACCTGCCCGACTCGCCGTTCCTGCTCGGCGAGCTGTCACCGGCGGATGTGCTGGCCGGGCTCGTCGATGGTCCCGTCGTGGTCGACAACGACGTCAACTGGGCGGCACAAGCCGAACGCGACGCTGTCGACGGCAGACCGCTCGACGACTTCGCCTACGTCCACCTGGGCGAGGGCCTGGGATGCTCCATCGTCAACGACGGGGTGGTCCGCCGGGGACACACCGGCCTCGTCGGCGAGATCGCCCATGTCGTCGTGACCGATCCGGGGGGCCGGGCCGTTCCGCTCATCGAAGTGTTCGGCGCGCTGCGCCTTCGGCGTCCCGCGTCGACGGCGATCGACGTGGACGCACTACTGGCGACGGTCGGACGCGGCGATGCGCGAGCGCGCGAGGTACTGGCCGCCCTGACTCGGCCGATCTGCGACGTCCTCGCCGCCGCGGTCGCCTTCTCCGACCCCGCACTCGTCGTCGTCGGCGGGCCGTGGGGAACCGAGCCCCTCGTCCTCGACAGCATCGCCGCCGAGTTCGAACGACGTCCCCGCCATGTCCCGGTCCGGGCCGCGCGGCTGACCGACGCCCCGGCCCTTGCCGGCGCCAGGAACCACGCACATCACGAGCTCCAGGCGGTCATCGCGACCTCCACACGATCGCCGTGAGCCGGACCGTGGGCTGCTGTCAGGCCTGATGGGCCCGGCGGGCGCGGTGGTTGGCGACGTTGACGCGGTTCCCGCAGAGGGCGGGCATGCAGTAGCGGCGCCGACCCGGGCGCGTCGTGTCGATGAACGCTCCACGACAGGTGGGTGCGCCGCAGGCGCGGAACCGCTCCTCGCCGAGGGTGCGCACGACCCCGAGGATCCCGATGCCGCAGACCGCGGAGAGCGCGTCGGCGACGCCCACGTCGGGGCGAAGACGTGCGGCCCAGCGCGTGTGGCCGTCGACGGCCGGATCGGCCACCAGGGTGATCCCCTGCGTCGCGCCCGTCAGCTCGGTGGCCCCCGCGACGAGGTGATCGCGGGCCGGGTGATCGATCAGGTCGCGCACGGTCCTGCGGAGCGCGTGCACGGCGTCGAGATCGTCGGCACCCGCACTGCGTGCTAGCCCGGCGAGCTTGCCCGAGTGGTCGTGCTGCTCGGCGAAGGCTGCGAGTGCGTCCAGGTCGGGCAGCCGATCGTCGCCCTGCCACACCTCGGCGGTCGTGTTGACCAGCTCGGTCGCGACACCGGCGGCCCAGCCGTAATCGTCAAAGATGACTTGCATGCCTTACGACCCTCCGGCTATCGGTTCGCAAACAGTCATTTTAGACCTTACATCCTGACGAGGTCACCCCATGCCCGACCTGGACATCGATGCCGTCGTGTTCGACGTGCTCGGCACGCTCGTGGACCAACCCGGCGGTATCCGGGCCGGCGTACGGGACCTCGACCCGTCGCTCGGCGACGGTGAGGTCGAGGACCTGGCGTCGCTCTGGCAGCGGCACGTCGGGCAGGAGCAACAGAAGATCCTCGACGGCGGCCGCCCGTGGGTCGACGGCGACGTGCTCGACCGCGAGGCCGCCGACCTCGTCATGGAAGCCGTCGGCAGCGCCGACCTCGCCGCGGCCGCGAGGCTCTGTCTGGCGTGTCGTCGACCCCCGCCGTGGTCCGACAGCGTGGCCGGGCTGTCCCGGCTCGCCGAACGGTTCCCGTTGATCGGACTGTCCAACGCGAGCCGGACGGCGCTGCTCGAACTGAACGCGCACGCGGGCCTGCGCTGGCACCAGGCCCTCTCGGCCGAAGAAGCGCGGACCTACAAGCCCGACCCGGCGGTCTACCGGCTCGCCGTCACCGTCTCCGGTCTCCCTCCGGAGCGACTGCTGATGGTGGCCACGCACGCCTGGGACCTGCGCGGAGCGCAACGCGTGGGACTTCGCACCGCCTACGTCGCCCGGCCCGTCGGGGAACCGCCGGCGCCGTCGGATCGGTTCGATCTCCATGCCGAGGGTCTCTCCGACCTTGCCGACCAGCTCGACGACGTCAGGAGATGAGCCCGGATGGGGTCAGCGCAACTCCTCGACGGCCTCGGCGAGTAGATCGAGGGACGACTGGAGCTGGTCGCGACCGATCACGGGAAGGTGATCGAGCATCTCGAGGTGGGTGAACCCTGACCAGTCGTAGGTCTGGCTCACCGCCGTCTGCTGCTCTCCGACGGGGTCGAGCCGCCAGACGAAGGTGTGCCCGGCCGGCGTCTCGCCGGCCGCCGCCGGCGCCCATCCGATGGCGCGGTCGGGTTCGAACACCACGACGTGGTTCTCGGTCCGGTGGTGGCCTCGGATGGTGTTGTACATGTTCATCGCGAACACCTCGTCAACGGCGGTGAGGGTGGCGTGGTCCACCGAGCTCCGCACCATGCCGCTGGTGTCCAAGGCGACGTGGTTGTCAGGGCGGGTCAGAAAGGCGAAAACGCGCCCGGCCGGCGCGTCGACGATGCCTGTTACCTGCAGTCGGCGGGTCGCGCGTGTCATCGTCCGGCTCCTCCACCAGTCGGTCGCTCCGCCAGTGACGACTCCGAAAGGTAGGCGAACTCGTCGCGGCGTCGAGTGCCTTCCGGTGGGGTGTGCGGTGAATGCCGTCGGATCGGGCCGACTCGCGGATCGCGGCCGGATCGACCGCGATCGCTCGCTCGCTGGTGCTGGCCGTCGACGCGGGAACCCTCGGGGTGCGTTCACGACCGCGTCCCTCGACGTCGTAGCGACAGCCGGGCCGCTACTCGGTGGGGTGTTCCTGATGTCGACCGTAGCCGGGCCGGCGTGCTTGGCCGCAGGGCTGCTCGTGCTGGCGCTCGGGCCCGTCGCCGTCGTCCTGCGCAGCGCCGGGCAGCCCCGGATGACCCGACCTACGTGACGGGCTGTGCGTCGTGGCGGCCCGGGCGAGCAGGTGCGCGCGCTCGGCCTCGTTCGAGGTGAGCGCGGCGGCGCGCTCGAACTCGGCGCGCGCCTCCGTCGAGCGGCCGAGCTTGGCCAGCAGGTCACCACGCACGCTCGGCAGCAGGTGGTAGCTGCGCAGGGCGGCGACGTCGAGCAGTCCGTCGGTCACGTCGAGCCCGGCGGCCGGTCCCTCGGCCATGGACACGGCAACCGCGCGGTTCAGTTCCACGATCGGCGAGCGGGTCAGTGCGACGAGTTCGGCGTAGAGCGACGCGATCCGCTCCCAGTCGGTGTCCTCGGCACGCGGCGCCCTGGCATGGCAGGCGGCGATCTTCGCCTGGATCGCATACGAGCCCGTGCCGCCGAGCTCCTCGGCCCGTTCCAGTGCGGTCAGGCCGTGCGTGATCAGCAACCGGTCCCAGCGAGCGCGGTCCTGCTTGTCGAGCGTGATGATCTCGCCGTCCGGCCCGGTGCGGGCGCGCAGGCGGGACGCCTGGATCTCCATCAGCGCCACCAGCGCATACGCCTCGGAATCGCTCGGGGCCAACGCGGCCACCATGCGGCCGAGGCGCATGGCCTCGTGGCACAGGTCCGCGCGCGCCCACTGCTCGCCCGCGGTGGCGGTGTAGCCCTCGTTGAACACCAGGTAGACGGCCTCGAGCACCGAGCCGAGCCGTACGGCGAGTTCGTCTCCGACCGGCACCTCGAACGGCACGTTCGCGTCGGTAAGCGCCTTCTTCGCGCGGGTGATCCGCGCTGCCATCGTCGTCGTCTGCACGACGAAGGCGCGCGCGATCTCCTCGGTCGACAACCCGGCGACCATCTTCAGCGTGAGGGCCACCCGGGCGTCGACCGACAGCACCGGATGGCACGCGGTGAACATCAGCCGCAGCACGTCGTCGTCGACGTGGGCGTCGAACTCGATCTCGTCCATCGGAGTCTCGTGATCGCTGACCTCACGACCCAGCAGCTCGACCTTGCTCTGCAGCGTCACGGCGCGACGGATCGTGTCGACGCCGCGGCGGCGTGCCACGGCCATGAGCCAGGCGCCCGGGTTGGCCGGGACACCTGACTCGGGCCACTGCTCGAGCGCCGCGACGAGCGCGTCCTGGGCGAGGTCCTCGGCCAGCCCGACGTCGCGCACGACGCGGGCCAGGCCGGCGATCACCCTGGCGGACTCGATCCGCCAGACCGCGTCGATCGCCTGCTGGGTCGCTGAGGTCACTACTGCTCTGCGGGGTGCACTGCGCGCATCCGCTCCTCGGCCGCCGAGAGCTCGGCCGAGAAGGAGTCGTCGAAGTCCTCGGCGTCGAGGATCTTGCGGAGCTCGACCTCGCCGCGGCGGATCGGCGAGCGCTTGACCCACTCGACGGCCTCGTCCATCGAGGCGACCTCCAGGATCGAGTAGCCGGCGACCAGTTCCTTCGTCTCGGCGAACGGGCCGTCGATCACCGTGGGATTGCCACCGGTGTCGAAGGCGACCCGCTTGCCCTTGCTGCTCGGCTGGAGCCCGTCGCCGGCCAGCGTCACACCGGCCGCGACGAGCTCCTCGGTGTACCGGTCCATCTCGGCGAACTCCTCGGCAGTGCCGAACTCGCCGGCCTCGGACTGCTCCGTCGCCTTGACCAGAACCATGACCTTCACGCTGTGCTCCTTCGGGTCGGCCAGGGTCGGCCCCGTCGACCGATTCCACCCTGGCTCATCCCTGCGTCGAACGGGAAGGGGTGGATTCGACAGCGTCATCGACGTCGTCGTGTGCGGGTCGCTCAGCGCGGAGTGGCCTCATCGATCCGACCGTGTCTGCTGGGGCTCGGGTGATCGCGGGGAGGTCTCCGAGACGTTCTGCCGACGTCCCTCACGCCCCCGCAGGCGATCTCCCCCAAGATCTTCCGCGAGACCGGGCAGGCT
Source organism: uncultured Actinomycetota bacterium (assembly GCA_963822335.1). Lineage (GTDB taxonomy): Bacteria > Actinomycetota > Actinomycetes > Mycobacteriales > Pseudonocardiaceae > Pseudonocardia. Next base: position 669,013 of record CAWGHE010000002.1, read on the forward strand.
GCCTGATCCAGGCACCGAAAGCGGCGCTGACCATCGGGAAGTCGGTCAGCGTCGCTTGCGCCAGCCGCCCGCGGGCCCAGGCGCAGTAGTTACCCCACGCGTTGGCCTCGTCGAGCATCTGACGAGCACCTGAAGCCCGATCCGCACTAGTCAATCGTGGGGATCGTGACGGCGCGTCGTTTACTCCGCCTCATCGGACCGTCTTGAATCAGCAGCGGCACCAGATGCCGTCCGGCACCCGAGGGGCGCGAGTGACCCGGCCCAGCACGACGCGTGATCACCCACGCGTGATCACGCGCGACTACGGGAGACCCTCACCATGAACCGAACCTTCCTGCGGGCGAGCCGCCGCGGCGCCGTCGCGATTGCCGGCACGGGCCTGCTCATGGCCCTGACTGCCGGCGTGGCAACTGCCGGGCCGGACCAGTGCGTGTCCACCAACGGCACGGTGCGGGTACAGAAGGGCACCGCCACCTGCTCGTCGGTGGCCGGGAACGGCAACGTGGCCATCGCCCGCGGCACGAGCAGCGCCGCCACCGCAGGCGACGTCGACGGTGATCAGCACAACCGAGCCCGGGCGAGCGGGGACAACACACTAGCCTTCGCCGGCTTAGGTAGTGGTAACACCGCCACCGCCACCGGCGACGGCAGCAGCGCCGAGGTCTTCGCCGGCAACAACAACACCGCCACCGCCACCGGCGCCGACAGCTCCGCCACCGGCGGCAACGGCAACGGCAACACCGCGACCGCCACCGGCGACGGCAGCGACGCCCTCACCCGGTTCGGCGACAACAACACCGCCACCGCCACCGGCGATAACAGCGTCGCCAACGCCGGTGGCGGCGACTACAACACCGCCACCGCCAGCGGCGCCAACAGCTCCGCCCTCTCCGGCCTCGGCGGCGACAACAACACCGCCACCGCCAGCGGCGCCAACAGCTCCGCCACCGCCGGCGACACCGACAGCGACAACAACACCGCTACCGCCAGCTCGCCCGGCTGCGTCGCGTCCGCCACGACCGGCGGGGACACGGACAGCTGCTAGGTCGGGATGCCAAGACCCCGGAGGGCCGCTACAGGGCCTACGTCCGGGACCCGTCGGGCAAGCAGCGATCGACGACGTTCCGGATCAAGAAGGACGCGCCGGCCTTCCTGGCTGAGAGGCGTTCTCGCTCCGGTCTGACCCGATGCTCCGGAAATGCTCCGGAACGGGTCGACAACATGACGAAGGCCCTGGTCCGCTCAGTGATTCTGAGTCTGTGACCAGGGCCTTTGTGTGTGTCGGGGTGACAGGATTTGAACCTGCGACCTCTTCGTCCCGAACGAAGCGCGCTACCAAGCTGCGCCACACCCCGAGCGTCGCGGTCTCCCGCGAGCCGTGAGGAACTCTACCGGACGTCCTTCCGCCGTCCGCGCGCGGGTATCCGACGCCGTGACCGGCCTCGGGACCAGCGTCAGCAGCGTCGCCTCGGGCGGACAGGCGAAGCGCACCGGCGTGTACGGCGACGTGCCCAGCCCGGCCGAGACGTGCAGCCGGGTGTGGCTGCCCCACCGGGACGCGCCGCGGGCGCGCGAGCGGTCGATGCCGCAGTTCGTGACGAGCGCGCCGAACCCGGGCAGGCGCAGCTGACCGCCGTGCGTGTGGCCGGCCAGGACGAGGTCGTAGCCGTCGGCGGCGAAGCCGTCGAGCACCCGGGGCTCGGGGGAGTGGGTCAGGCCGACGCGCAGGTCGGCGTCCGCGTCGTGGCCGGAGACCCGCGGGTAGCGGTCGAGGCTCAGGTGCGGGTCGTCGACGCCGGCGATCGACGACCGTCGCGGCCGTCCACGCTCAGCGTGTGGCGCTGGTGGGTCGCGTCGACCCAGCCGTGCTCCCGGAACGCCGCCCGCAGGTCGGTCCACGGAAGTGGGCCGCCCTGGGGGCGCGGCTCGTTGCGCCGCTTGAGGTAGCGCGCCGGGTTCTTCGGGGTCGGGGCGTAGTAGTCGTTGCTGCCGAACACGAACGCGCCCGGGCGGGCGAGCAGCGGCCCGAGTGCGGTCAGCACACCCGGCACGGCGTCGGGGTGCGAGAGGTTGTCGCCGGTGTTCACGACGAGGTCCGGGTCCAGCGCATCCAGCTCGGCCACCCAGCGGATCTTGCTCCGCTGGTTCGGCATCAGGTGGAGGTCCGAGACGTGCAGGATCCGCAGCGGGCGGGCGTCGGGCGCGAGCACCGGGATCTCCGCCTCGCGCAGCGTCCACCATCGTCGCTCGATCACCGCCGCGTAGGCCAGCGTCGCGGCACCGGCCGTGGTCACACCGGCCAGCAGGCGTCCGAGCGTCGAGAGGGGAGACACGAATCCCAGCGTACGGCCCGCCGGACGTCGGCTACCGTGCACGCCGTGACCACCCTGAAGGAGCAGCTGCGTACGGACCTGACCGCGGCGATGAAGAGCCGCGACGAGCTCGTCCGCACCACCCTGCGCTCGGCGCTGACGGCGATCGGCACCGCCGAGGTGGCCGGCACCACCGCGAAGGAGCTCTCCGACGACGAGGTGCGCGCCGTGCTCACCAAGGAGACGAAGCGCCGCGCCGAGTCCGCCGAGGCGTTCGCCGGGGCCGGTCGCGACGAGCAGGCCGAGCGGGAGCGCGCCGAGGGCGAGGTGCTGTCGCGCTACCTGCCCACCCAGCTCTCCGACGACGAGGTGGACGAGCTGGCGCGCGCCGCCGTCGCCGAGATCGAGGCGGAGACCGGCGAGAAGCCGGGCCAGCGGCAGATGGGCCAGGTCATGAAGAAGGCCAACGCCGCGGCCGAGGGACGCGCCGAGGGCGGCCGGATCGCCGCCGCGGTGCGCAAGCAGCTCGCCGGCTGACCGCCGCACGGATGTGACATCCGTACGCATCAACGTCACGAACGCCACATTCGTCCGGGCGTCGCCGGTGGCGCCGCGCGGCGGCGCTACTTCGTCGGCGTCCTGCGCGTGGTCGTGCGCTTCGCCGGAGCCTTCTTCGTCGTCGTCGACGTGCTCTTGCTGGCCGCCGCGGTCCGCTTGGCCGGCGCCTTCTTCTTCGGCGGGGCCTTGGCGCGCCGCTCGGCGAGCAGCTCGGAGGCCCGCTCGTCGGTCAGCTGCTCGACGGAGTCGCCCTTGCGCAGGCTGGCGTTCGACTCGCCGTCGGTGACGTACGGGCCGAACCGGCCGTCCTTGATGACCATCTTCTGGCCGGTCGACGGGTCGGTCCCCAGCTCGCGCAGCGGCGGCTGGGCCGAGGCGCTGCGTCCGCGCTGCTTGGGCTGCTTGTAGATCTCCAGCGCCTGCTCGAGGGTCACCGTGAACAGCTGCTCCTCGTCGGTCAGCGACCGCGAATCGGTGCCCTTCTTCAGGTACGGCCCGTAGCGGCCGTTCTGCGCCGTGATCTCGTCACCGGACTCCGGGTCGGTCCCGACGACGCGCGGCAGCGACAGCAGCCGCAGCGCGTCCTCGAGCGTCACCGTGTCCACCGACATCTCCTTGAACAGCGACCCGGTGCGCGGCTTCGGCTTGGCCGGGGCCTTCTTCTTGGGCGTGCCCTCGGCCGGCGGCTCGGGATCGGGCAGGAGCTCGGTCACGTACGGGCCGAACCGGCCCTCCTTCGCGACGATCTCGTGCCCGGTCACCGGGTCGGGGCCCAGCCTGCGGCCCTCCTGCGGGACGGAGAACAGCTTCTCGGCGACCTCGTGGGTCAGCTCGTCCGGCGGCACGTCGTCGGGCAGGTTCGCCCGCTGCGACACACCGTCGACGATCCGCTCCAGGTACGGCCCGTAGCGACCGACCCGGACCACGACGTCGCGGTCCTCGGAGTCGGTGAACATGGGGATCGAGTTCACCGTGCGGGCGTCGATCTCCTCCAGGTTCGCTCCGACCAGTTTCTTCAGCCCGCCGGCCCGCGCGACCGAGCCCTCGCCGCCCTTGGCCGCGCCGAAGTAGAACCCGTTGAGCCAGTCGATCCGCGAGTCGTCGCCGGCGGCGATCGAGTCGAGGTCGTCCTCCATGGCTGCGGTGAAGTCGTAGTCGACGAGCTGGCCGAAGTGGAGCTCGAGGAGCCCGATCACCGAGAACGCGACCCAGGACGGGACGAGCGCGGAGCCCTTCTTCC
>CAWGHE010000003.1:0-77231 GCA_963822335.1 uncultured Actinomycetota bacterium
TCGTGCTCGATGCCGGCCGCATCGTGGCCGTCGGCAAGCACCCCGAGTTGATGCAAACCTGTCCGCTCTACCAACGCTTGCAAGAGGCGACTACCAGCCTCGCGGCGTGACGGTTCTCGCCCGCCGGTTCTGCGAACCGGGGCTAAACAAGTTATGGCCGCCAAGCTCCTCGTTCTTTGCCTGTTCTGCCTGGCGCTGCTTTGCGGCGGCTTGGGCGAGCACGATCCGACCAGCAGCCATAGGCGCGGGCCGGCGCAAAAATGCACAAATGATTCTCGATGAAGGCTGCTGGCTGGTGCCGCGGCTCTACGATCGCCATATCGAACTGCAAAAACGCCCTCTACTATTGGTTGGTTGCCATGATCGGCTGGCTGCGCGGCGGCCGGGTCGATGCCTGGGCGGTGCGGCTGCCCGCGGCACTGGCCGGGCTGGGAACTGTTTGTCGATATTCTTTCTCGCGCATCGCAGTGGCCGCTCACGTGCGGGTTTTCTCGCTGCATTGATTCTTGCCAGGTTCTTGCACTTCACCGCCACCGCTCGCGTCGGCCGCATCGACATGCCTTTGACGCTCATGGTTGCCCTGGCCCTGGGGGGCTTCTATCTTGGCGTGCGTGAGCAACGCCAACGCTGGTTTTTTTTGTCCTATACGGCACTCGCCACGGGCCTGTTATCCAAGGGGCCCATCGCCGTAGTCCTCCCCGGCGTCGTTGTCGTCGCCGCGATAGTCACCCGTTTAGCGTTCGCTTCGCACAATCAGACGCTGCAATACACGCCGAGCCTCCTGCTCCGCTCCCTCATCTGGGGCATTCCCTGGACCCTTTCTCTGGCGCTGCCCTGGTACGTACTCGCCAACGGGCAGACCAACAACCAGATCTGGGAAGTATTTGTCTGGTATCACAACGTCAAGCGCGGCTTCGGCTCCGAGCGGCTCGCGGCACATCCGCTTTGGTTTTACGCTTTACGCGTGTGGATCGATCTGGCGCCCTGGAGCCTTCTCTTGCCATTTGCGTGCTGGCGACAATGCTCCAGGCCTTTTGGCGGCAACAGGGAGCGGTCTGGCGCTGATCTGGTTTGCGGCAATCCTGGTCCTGCTGTCGCTGATGCGCTTACCGCGCGCGGATTACCTTGTCCCTGCGTATCCCGGCGCGGCCTTGTTCCTGGGTTTCTGGCTCGATGACCTGTTGATTGCCGGCTCCGCGTGGCAGCGTTTAATTAAATGCGGCTTCGCGACGCTGCTTATTGGGACAAGCCTGGCCTGGGTCGTATATGCACAAGCGTGGGAGCAAGACGAGGTCCGCGCACCGAGATGGCTCGGGGGTGCCCAGCCGCACCGACGGCATGGTGATCTTCTTCCGAACCGAAGACCATGCCCTGGCCTTTCACGTAGGCCGACCGCTCGACACCATCCTGGAATGGGAAAATTTGGACATCTGGGCCAGTCAGTCGATGCCGATTTATTTCGTAATGCCGCCCAACTACGCGGCCGCCTGGCCGGAGCACCTCCACCAGGGACAGTTGCAGGAAATCGACGCTGGTCCGACGGTCTGCGGCGGCCGCTGGTGCTGCTGCGAAATCGCCCGCCCAATCCATAGGATAAGCCCGTTTCGCCCAAGTGCAAATCGAGGTTTTGCCAGCGCCGGCGCTCGTTCCACGGCCTGGGCCGATCGGCCGATGCCTGACTTGCCGCCACGCACGCCGATCGTTGACGCCCCCTTGAGCGTGATCCTTCTTTCCCATGGCGATCAACCCGAACTGGAGGACGTCGTCTCCGCCTGGTCGGCGTTGCTTGATGAGCTGGCCCGGCCGGCAGCCGAGATTCTCCTCGTGCAGGATGGCGCCTCGGAGGCCGCCGCGCTCCAGGCCGATTCGCTCGCTCGGCGCTTTGCCCGCGTGCGCGTGGTGCCTACGAGACCCCGCTCGGCGAAGGGGGCGTTTTCCAGAAGGGCATTTTGCGGCTGAATATCCGCTCGTGGCCATCGCGCCCGCTGACAAGCAGTATCAGCCTACCGATCTCAAGCGCCTACTCGCTGAAATCAATCAGGTCGATTTCGTCACCGGCTATCGCGTGCACCGGCCTGTTCCCGGCTGGCTGTCGGGCGCTCGACTTTTGCTGGCACTGGCTGGCGCGGCTGCTCTTCGGTTATGAAACCGAGCGGCGCAACGCCTGGCTGGGCTGGTCCGGCTGGGGCCGCCGCTGGTCGGCATGGATCTTCGGCTTGCCGCGTGAACGATGCGGAATGTGTCTTTCGGCTCGCTCGCCGCGAGATATTTCGCCGCATCCCGATCCAGAGCCGCACTGCCTTGGTTCACTTCGAAGTTCTCGCCAAGGCGAACCACCTCGGTGCCTGGATGGCCCAGGTTCCGGTGAGTTGGATCCCACCGAAAGCCGCGCCGCCTGATGCTGCGGTGCGACGGCAGATGGCGCGGAACTGTTCCGCTTGTTCAAGAGGCCGGATTTCAGTGCGGTGGCGTTAAGGGAATCCCCGTCTTGGATACCGCCCCTGACGTCACTACCAACTTACGGGCTCAAAAATTCTATTGCCTTCCTGCGCTCGATGAATTTGTTAACGAATATGCCCTTGTTTTGAGAAGGCCGTAGCAAACCGCATGATCGCCCTGGGCGTCCCGGAGTCCATGATCGGCAAAGTTGCGGGGGATCCGGCTGCTTTTCGCTTTGTCACGCAGTCGGCGGCACGAATTCCGTGCCGCTTCCAAACTCGGTGTACGCTCCCGAATTAATGTGGATGCCGCCGTGTTCGATGAGACTCTAGCGGATCCGAAAAGGGTTCCAACCTGGCGCGGGGCATGCTCGTTGATCGCCTGGATGCAGTGATTGCCCACGAATATGAGGAAGCCTCTGGCGCCTCTGACCGCGACACTGGGAGCATATTCGCCGTGAAGGACCCTTACCGATTTTCTTTTCGATTATCGCCACCAACACGCCTTAGCAGCCGCCCCTACCACCAAATTGACTATTTCAGCCACGGCGCAAGATTCTTACGGAATATGCCAGGTCACGAAAGCTACAATAAATAATAAAGGAGCCGAAAGTGCGCTCTTACACTATCTGCACATCGGACACTTAAATCACCAAGCCCTGCGAGCACAGGCTAGTTATTGAACGACCTATAGATATGGAGTTGGCCGGAGATTGTTCCACGAATTCGGCGGTAGGATCACCGCCGAGGGTAGGGCAATATTAGATGGGGAGGAATTCTACAAGGACCGGAGGGCGATTGCCTCGTCTGCCAAATTTCCCATGGCTATTCCAAAGCGGTGGAATTTATTTACGAGTTGGCTAAACGAACAGGCTGTGACATCGCGACCATTGAAGGGGGGGGCGGTTCTTTTCCGGAAGAATTTATCAAAGCGCGCCCAAAGCCGCCGCAAGCCGTTCAGCCGGCTGCCAGATCGGCTTCAATTCTTTGATGTCAATGACCCTCAAACCCTGGATTAGTTTGTTGCTTCCCTGTATGGTCGCCGGCTGTGCTCGGTCCCGTATCGAGCCGGAACTGGTCTACGGCGAGCGCGGCGTGCAGGGAGGTCAGCTCGTCAAGCCGCGAGCCATCGCCATCGATCACAGGGATCGGCAGGATCGCATCTACCTCGTCGATTGGACGGTCCGATTTCAGGCGTTCGACCGCAACGGCAAATTCCTTGATGTTTCCTGGACGACGCCCAATTACCGCAATGGACCCCCCTGGGCCTGAGCGTCGATCAGGACGGCAACCTCGTCGTCAGCGATTCGCACTATAATTGTGTCCGCGTCTATTCGCCCCAAGGATCCCTCTTGCAAACGATCGGCGGCGACAAGGGGGCCGCGCCCGGGCAACTCAGCTACATCAGCGACGCCCTACGCGATGCCGCCGGCAACTTCTACGTGGCTGAGTTCGGCGAGAACCAGCACTAGCAAGTTTGATGCAAGCGGAAAATTCATGACCTGCTGGGGAGAGCCCGGCGCCCAGGAAGGCCAATTCGCCAAAATCAGGGGCATGACCCTCGGCCCCGAGCCGGACTGCCTGCTCTACGTCGCCGACGCATGCAACCATCGCATCCAGGTCTTTACCCGCGAGGGGGCCTTCGTCCGCATGTGGGGAGGTCCAGACTCCGTCCGGCGAGCTTTCTTATCCCTATGACCTTGCCTTCGGCGCAGGCAAAACCCAGGGGCTCTACGTCTGCGAGTACGGCAACAGTCGCGTGCAAAAGTTCACGCCGGACGGAAAATCACTGGGCACGTGGGTTCGCCCGGACGCTTGCCTGGCCAGTTAGCGAGCCCCTGGGCTCTGGGGATTGATCGTCAGGGCCGTGTCCATGTCGTCGATAGTGAAAACGATCGCGTGCAGAGGATTGATTTTTAGCCGCGGCATGAGGACAATCGGCTTGCCTTCACCATTGGTACGTGGTGCACGTTTGCAACGTGCACGAAAGGCGTGCACGTTGCAAACGTGCACCACACAAGAGCTTTATTCGTATGGCTCTCCTCCTTGAACATCTGGGCGATCACTGGCTGGCCGTTGGGCTTCTGCTCCTCGGCCTGGTCTGGTGGCTTCGCCCGTTGTTCTGGCCGTTCGTTCTGGCGGTTTCCTGGCGTGCTCGGCCCGGTTGCCCTGATGTTGGTCGCTGTCGGCGGTCTGGTTGATATTGAGTTGGCCGGATACGCCTGGTGGGAACTCGGCGCGCTGGTCAGTCTCGGGGCCATGTTCGTGCTCGGATTGTTGTTTCTCTTGGTGCTCGTCACGGGACAATGGTGGACGCGGGAGGAAACCCGCTCGGAGCCTTGGTTCTTCTCGGTATCGGCGGCGGTCTTGTGCCTGGTGCTGCAGCCGTTTCTCAAGGCCACATTCCAGTTGCTGATCGGTTTGCGGCCGGAACAGGAGGGATGGCTGATCCTTCTGGTATTGATTCCCGTCATCATCTATTTAAGTTTCGGCAGCCTGTCTGGATTGGGGCCGCGACGCCGCTCTCTGGCGATCGGCTTGCGTTGTCTGTTGATCTTGTTCATCGTTCTGGGCTCGCGAAACTAAGTCCAGCGGCCCAATGACAACTTGACGGTCCTCTTCTTGTGGGACCGCTCGCTCAGCGTGCCTCAGGAATTCGACACCAAACGCCCCGGCGGCGGCGATCTCGCACAAAGCGGCTGCTGGCATTCATCAACGATTCAGTGCGGCTGCGCGGCAAACGCAAGCAAGGGGACATCGCCGGCGTCCTGGTCTTTCGCCGCACGCCGCGTGTCGAATTGCCCCCGCCGGAGAAAGGCGTCGACGAGTTCAAGCTGAAAAAAGCTCCGCAGCAAGGTCGATGAGACTTACACCGATATTGGGGCGGGCATGGGCTAGGCAATTTGGCCGGCGCTGCCGGTTCCTCGTTGACTTGCGTCCTTTGCTACACGTACCCGCGGTCCAGGATCGTCTTGATGATCGACGCGTAGGTGGACGGGCGGCCGATGCCCAGCTCCTCGAGCCGCTTGACCAGCGCCGGCTCGGTGAACCGCGACGGCGGGTTGGTCGTGTGCCCGTCCGGCGTCAGCTCGACGGCGGTGAGCGCCTGACCCTCGGTCAGCTCGGGGAGACGGGACTCGGCGTCGTCGGCCTGGCCGTCGCTGCCCTCGTCGACCGTCTCGACGTAGGCCTTGAGGAAGCCGGGGAACGTGATCGTCCGGCCGGACGCGGAGAACGTGCACTCCTCGCCGGTGCCGGCCGTGCCGGTGATCCGGACGCTGACCGTGGTGCCGCGCGCGTCGTTCATCTGCGACGCGATGGTGCGCTGCCAGATCAGCTCGTAGAGCCGGAAGTCGTCGCCGTCGACCTCGCGGGCGATCTCGCCGGGGGTGCGGAACGACTCGCCGGCGGGGCGGATCGCCTCGTGCGCCTCCTGGGCGTTCTTCACCTTGCGGGTGTACTGGCGCGGCGCGTCGGCGACGTAGCGGTCGCCGTAGAGCTCGCGGGCCTGGCTGCGGGCGGCCTGGATGGCGGTGTCGGACAGCGTCGTCGAGTCCGTCCGCATGTAGGTGATGTAGCCGTTCTCGTAGAGCCGCTGCGCGCTGCGCATCGTGCGCTCGGAGGAGAACCGCAGCTTGCGGCCGGCCTCCTGCTGCAGCGTCGACGTCATGAACGGCGCGTACGGCTTACGCGTGTACGGCTTCGACTCGACCGACGAGACGGCCAGGTCCCGGCCCTGCAGGGACTCCGCCAGCCGCCGGGCACCGGCCTCGTCGAGGACGCGGGTGTCGTCGCTCTTGAGCTGGCCGAGCGAGTCGAAGTCGCGGCCGCTGGCGACCTTCGCGCCGTCGATCTGGCTCAGGCGCGCGCCGAACTGGCGCGGGGTGGCCTCGGCGCCGGCGTCGAGCTGCGCGGCGATGTCCCAGTACTCGGCCGAGCGGAACGCGATCCGCTCCCGCTCGCGCTGCACGATCAGCCGTGTCGCCACGGACTGCACGCGGCCCGCCGAGAGCTTCGGCATGACCTTCTTCCACAGCACGGGGGAGACCTCGTAGCCGTAGAGACGGTCCAGGATGCGCCGCGTCTCCTGCGCGTCGACGAGGTCCTGGTCCAGCTCGCGGGTGTTCTCCGCGGCCGCCAGGATCGCCGACTCGGTGATCTCGTGGAACACCATCCGGCGGACCGGCACCTTGGGCTTCAGCGTCTCCAGCAGGTGCCAGGCGATCGCCTCGCCCTCGCGGTCGGGGTCCGTCGCGAGCAGCAGCTCGTCCACCGACTTCAGCGCCTCGCGCAGATCGGAGACGGTGCTCTTCTTCTCCGGCGTGACGATGTAGAGCGGGCTGAACTGGTTGTCGACGTCCACGCCCAGGCGGGCCCACGCCTCGCCCTTGTACTTGGCCGGGACGTCGGCGGCGCCGCGCGGCAGGTCGCGGATGTGCCCGACCGACGACTCCACGATGTAGTCGCTGCCGAGGTAGGGGGCGATCTTCTTCGCCTTGGTGGGGGACTCGACGATCACCAGCCGTCGGGTCGGACGGCCCGCCGCGGCGCTGGTCGAGGTGGGCGTCCTGGTGGAGCCACCTGCCTTGCGTCCCGCCGTGCCAGAACTGGTCGTTCCCGTTGCCACCTTGGTCCTACCTCATCTCTGGAGGTTCCGTCGCCTCCGTTCCGCGACGTCCTCGCCGTACCGGCCGACGCTCGGAGCGGGCCGTAGAACCCGGCCACCGATCACCCCGATTGCGGGGAGCGGAGCCCGATCTCGTCACGCACGATCTCACACCGTCGCACAGCCGTGAGGTGGGTTGTACCACCGGCCCCGCCGGACGGTCAGTTCGCCCCCACCGGAATTCGGCAGGTCAGGCCGCTGGTCGACCGTGGCACCGCGGCCAGTCGCCGGGGCCCAGCGCTGCTGGTTCGGGCCCGACGAGCTCCGCCAGTCGGGCGAGTCGGCGCGCTCCACCGATGCGTAACGCCGGTCCGGGCACCCCGTGTTCCCCGGATTCGAGACGGGCCGGGGGCAGGCCCGCGCGCGTCGTCGCCGCGACGAGGGGTCCGTGCGTCTGGGGCGCCTGCGGGTCCAGGAGCAGCACGTATCCGCCCCGCAGGTCGGTCATGCCGGCGGCGAGCGCCCACAGCCGCAGCACGGCGCCGTCGAGCTGGAACCCGGCCGGGACCCGCTTGCGGCCGGCCGGGCAGGTCCACGTCCGGGCCAGCGCCACGAGATCGCGACGGTAGGCGCTGCGCAGGCCCGCGTCGTCGTCCTCGTTCTCGCGAGGGGTCGGTCGCAGCGTCACCGAGCGCGCCGCCGCGAGCGCCCGCAACGCCCCCTCACGCCCCGGCCAGGGCAGCGGGACGTCGAGGCGCGCCGTGTCGCCCGCGCCGAAGCGCTCGATCCGTCCCGGCCCGCACAGCAGACCGACGAGGTCGGGCATCCCGGCCGGGCGGGCCTCCGCGGAGAACAGGGACATCTGCGCCACGCCGCGCAGGATAGAACGCTTGTTCGACGGCGGCGAGACCGCCACGCCGTCGGGCGCGTCAGGGCGGGGGCGGCTGGGTGATCGACCGGTACTCGCCGCACTTCGGCGACTTCTCGATCGCCTTGACCAGCCGCGGGGTGTTCCCCAGCTTGTCCAGGCCCTGCGGGGCGGCGAACGTCTTCAGCTTCGCGTCCGCCGAGTCCAGCTTCTGCTGGAACGCCGGGGCGTTCTTCGGGTCGACGCCGTCGACCTCCGCCTTGGCGTCGGCGACCGTCTTCCCGTTCCGGGTCATGGCGTCGGCGTAGGACTTGACCAGGTCGTCGCCGCCGGTGACCGGGGACGCCCCGGCCGCCTTCAGCTGCTGCTGCCCCTGGTCGATCGCCACGCGTCACCGTTGCCGAGGTAGTCGCTGAGGCGCTTCTTGATCGCCTCCTCGGTCGTGTCCTGGCGGAAGTCGGGGAGCGCACCGGGGGTCATCGGCTTCCAGTACGTGACGAGCGCGCCGCAGACCTTGTCCGTCCACGCGGCGGGGTCGGCACCGGGACCGGCGGTGGGCTGCGGCGCCGGGTCGGCGGACGGGGTGCCGGCGACGGTCGCCGCGCACCCGCCGGCGAACAGCGCGGCGAGCAGCGCCGCGGCGACGGCGGTCTGGCGGGGGAAGCGGGCCACGTCGACGGCTCCTCGGGTCCGGGGGTGGGCTCGGGGTGGGGCGGCAGCGCGGGCCCACGTACGCGCGCTCGCCGGATTCGACCGTAGAGCGCCCGATCGGGTCAGTTGCCGCCGCCCTGCCCGGTATCGGCGGCCGGTGGGCTGCCAGCGGCGTCCGGGCCGCCCGGCGTCCCTCGGGCGGCCACGGGACACGGCGCCGAGGTCGCGGCAGTTCGCCGAGCTGCGTGATGCCGCGCCGAGCTGCGGGTTGCCGGCGATGCCGGCCAGCGGGCCGGTGGCGTTCCCCAGCCGGGCGACCGGGGCCAGCGCCTCCGGCAGCTGCCGCTGGATCTCGGCCGGGTCCTGCTTGTCCAGCGCGTCGACCTGCGTGCGGGCCGTCGCGAACGCGGTGCGGACGTCGGTCAGCCCGGTGCGGAGCCCGGTGGCGACCTGCTCCCCGTCGTCGACGGGAGCCGGACCGAGCTGCTCCAGCGAGCCGAGCGTGCCGTCCAGTGCGGTCACGGTGCGTCCGAGGTAGCCGCTGATCTCCCCGGCGGTCGCGGCCGGATCCGCTCCCCTCGGCGGGGGAGTGGTGGCGGTCCGGACGAACGGGAGCACCGCCCCGCACATCTGGTCGGTCCACTGCTCGGCCGTGACGGTCGGTGCCACCGCAGCCGGCCACCACGGCGGACGCCAGTACGAGGGCGAGGACCGCCGGGACGCGGCGCTCCGGTGACCGACGGCTCATGGCTCCCTCCACCGGAGGACCCAGCTCGCTCCGGAGGATCGGACCCTATCCGAACCGAAACGACGGCCGCCCACCCCCGATCGGGGTGAGCGGCCGTCGTGGCGTGCCGTGCGGTACGGACTAGCCGACCGGCGTCTCCGCCGGGGTGTCCGCGATCGCGGTCGTGCGCCGCTTGGACACGATGATCGCGCCCGCGATGATCAGCACCGCGACCACCGCGATGACGATCCGGATCGCCGGCGACGACGTCACCCACCGAGAGGGCGACGATCGCCGGTGCGATCAGCAGCGAGACCAGGTTCATCACCTTGATCAGCGGGTTGATCGACGGTCCGGCGGTGTCCTTGAACGGGTCACCGACGGTGTCACCGATGATCGTGGCCTCGTGCGCGTCGGAGCCCTTGCCGCCGTGGTTGCCGTCCTCGACCAGCTTCTTGGCGTTGTCCCACGCGCCACCGGAGTTGGCCAGGAAGATGGCCATCAGGGTGCCGGCCGCGATCGCGCCGGCCAGGTAGCCGGCCAGCGGGCCGACGCCGAGACCGAACCCGACGGCGACCGGGGCCAGGATCGCCAGCAGGCCGGGGGTGGCCAGCTCGCGCAGCGAGTCCCGGGTGCAGATGTCGACGACCCGCTGGTACTCCGGACGACCGTTCTTCTCGGTCGTGCCGTCTTCCTTCTTCTGCCCGTACGACATGATCCCGGGGATCTCCCGGAACTGCCGGCGGACCTCGCCGACGACGACGCCGGCCGCGCGGCTGACCGCGTTGATCGCCAGACCGGAGAACATGAACACGGCGGCCGCACCGAGGACGACGCCGACCAGCGTGTTCGGGCTGAACACCTCGAAGCGGAACGCCGAGCCGATCCTGTCCGCATCCACGCCGACGAGCGCCTGGTTGATGGCGTCGCGGTAGGAGCCGAACAGCGCGGTCGCGGCGAGCACGGCCGTCGCGATCGCGATGCCCTTGGTGATCGCCTTCGTGGTGTTCCCGACCGCGTCCAGCTCGGTCAGGATCTCGACGCCCTCGCCCTCGACGTCGCCGGACATCTCCGCGATGCCCTGCGCGTTGTCCGAGACCGGGCCGAACGTGTCCATCGCGACGATGACGCCGACCGTGGTCAGCAGGCCGGTACCGGCCAGCGCGACCGCGAACAGCGCGACCACGATCGAGCCGGACAGCAGGAACGCGCCGTACACGGCTGCTGCGATGACGATCGCGGTGTAGACGGCGGACTCGAAGCCGACCGAGATGCCGGCCAGGATGACCGTGGCCGAACCGGTCAGCGACGCCTTGCCGACGTCCTTGACCGGCGCGTCCTCGGTGCCGGTGTAGTAACCGGTCAGCTTGAGGATGACCGAGGCCAGCACGATCCCGATGACGACGGCGACCGAGGCGATCAGCCGCGGGTCCCCGGCCAGCGTCGCGACCGAGTTGTCCGACGGGCCGGTCAGGTCACTGAACGAGCCGGGCAGGTACACGTACGCCGCGACGATCGACAGCACGCCGGCGAACACGGCCGACAGGTAGAAGCTGCGGTTGATCGCGATCAGCGTGTTCTCGCCCTCGCGGGCCTTGGTGAGGTACACGCCGAGGATCGCCGTGACGACACCGATGGCCGGCACGATCAGCGGGAACAGCAGGCCCTGCAGGCCGAACGCGGCGGTACCCAGGATCAGGGCGGCGACCAGCGTCACGGCGTAGGACTCGAACAGGTCGGCGGCCATACCGGCGCAGTCGCCCACGTTGTCACCGACGTTGTCGGCGATCGTGGCCGCGTTGCGCGGGTCGTCCTCCGGGATGTTCTGCTCGACCTTGCCGACCAGGTCGGCGCCGACGTCGGCGGCCTTGGTGAAGATGCCGCCACCGACACGCATGAACATCGCGAGCAGGGCCGCGCCGAAGCCGAAGCCCTCCAGCACGCGGGGCGCCTGGCCGGTGTAGGCGAGCACGACGACCGACGGCGCCGAGCAGGCCGAGGCCGACCGTGAACATGCCGACGACGCCACCGGTGCGGAACGCGATCCGGGTCGCGACGACCCGGCCGTTCGGCTCGCGGGCGGCCGAGGCCACGCGGATGTTGGCCTGCGTGGCCAGCCGCATCCCGAGGTTGCCGATGATCGCCGAGAACGCGGCACCGACGAGGAAGAAGATCGAACGGCCGATGCGTTCCCCGAGGTCCTCCGCCGGCAGGGCGAAGAGCAGCACGAACACGATGGCGGCGAAGATCCCGAGCGTCTTGAACTGGCGGTTGAGGTAGGCCACCGCGCCTTCCTGGACCGCTCGGCCGATCTCCTGCATCGTGGTGGTGCCCTCGCCGTACGCGAGCACCTCCCTGCGCAGGAGAAAGCCGATGGCCAGGGCGACGAGGGCGACCACCGCGACCACGACCACAATGGCGTAGTCACCCGCACCGAGCTCGAAGCCCGCCGCGAGGGTCTTGGACATCCGTCCTCCTGGTTGACTAGATTCATCCACCAGGTCGGCCGCTGACGGACGGTCACCGCGTGCGGTTCACCGCCGACGACGTCGTCCCTGGCGTCGACTGAGCGCGGCGAGCTGAAGCCACGCGTGGGGGTTGCGCCCGTCCGGCGTACCGGACGGGCGGGCGCGTGCAGTGTAGAAGTGCGGCTCGCGTCGCATGCCGCCGGGCGGTGCCAACGTGCGGCGATCCCGCTCACAGTGAGCGACACCACATCTCTTGGGTGTGAACCGGGAACCGGGCCGCGCGGCAGGCCGGTTGTCGGTCCCGTGTGCAAGCGTGGGCGATCGTGGAGACGTCACCGGCTCGCGAGGCCGATTCCGAGCGGGGGCTGCTACCTCCTGCGTCGGGTCGTGGCCGGCTCCGGGATCGATCCCGGAGTCCGCGCTGACCGACCTCCTTCCGGACGTCGACGGCGACCGGCCTCCCCGGCAGGACCCGCCCGGAGACGATCTGGACCCGCTGCGGCACGTGATCCGGCTGCCGCCCCGCGACGGCCGCACCGTGGACTGGCCGGACTGGGTGCCGGAGTCGCTGCGCGCGTCCCTGGCCGGCCGGGGCGTGGACCGGCCGTGGACGCACCAGGCCGAGGGGGCGTCGCTGGTGCACGACGGCTCCGACGTCGTCGTCGCGACCGGCACGGCATCCGGGAAGTCGCTGGTCTACCAGCTGCCGGTGCTCGCGGGTCTGGACGCCGACCCGCGGGCGACCGCGCTCTACCTGGCCCCGACGAAGGCGCTGGCGGCCGACCAGCTGCGTGCGCTCGACGGCCTGGCCGGCGCGTCGGTGCGGCAGGCGTCGTTCGACGGGGACACCCCGATGGACGAGCGCGACTGGATCCGGCGGCACGCCCGCTGGGTGTTCAGCAACCCGGACATGCTGCATCGCTCGCTGCTGCCGTGGCACTCCCGGTGGGCCCGGTTCCTGCGCAGGCTGCGCTGGATCGTCGTCGACGAGTGCCATACCTACCGGGGGGTGTTCGGCTCGCACGTGGCGCTGCTGCTGCGGCGGCTGCTGCGGGTCGCCGCCCGCTACGGGGCCCACCCGGTCGTCGTGATGGCGTCGGCGACGGTCGCCCGTCCCGCCGAGTTCGCCTCCCGGCTGACGGGGCGCGACGTCGTCGCCGTGACCGAGGACGGCTCACCGCACGGCGGGCGGACGGTCGCGTTCTGGGAGCCGCCGCTGCTGCACGAGATCACCGGTGACAACGGCGCCCCGGTCCGCAGGGCGGCCGGCGCCGAGGCCGCCCGGATGCTCGCCGACCTGGTGCTCGAGGGTGCGCGCACGCTCGCGTTCGTCCGCTCCCGGCGGTCGGCCGAGCTGACCGCGCTGGGCGCCCGGCGGCAGGTCGCCGACGTCGCGCCGGAGCTGGCCGCACGGATCGAGTCCTACCGGGGCGGCTACCTGCCCGAGGAGCGCCGCGCCCTGGAGGCGGCCCTGTCCTCGGGTGAGCTGCTGGGCGTCGCCACGACGAACGCGCTGGAGCTCGGCGTGGACATCTCCGGGCTCGACTCGGTGGTGCTGGCCGGGTTCCCGGGCACGCGTGCGTCGTTCTGGCAGCAGGCCGGTCGGGCCGGCCGGGAGGCCGACGAGGCACTCGTCGTGCTCGTGGCGCGCGACGACCCGCTGGACACCTACCTCGTGCACCACCCGCAGGCGCTGGTCGGCGCACCGGTGGAGAGCTGTGTGCTGGACCCGGGCAACCCCTACGTGCTCGCGCCGCAGCTCGCCTGCGCCGCCGCGGAGCTGCCGCTGACGACAGAGGACGTCGCCACGACGTTCGGCGGCGCGCCCGCGGAGGAGGTGCTGGACGCCCTGGTCGCGGACGGTGTGCTGCGCCGCCGGCCGGGGGGATGGTTCTGGCCGGACAGCGGTCAGCGACCGGCGGCGACCGTGGACATCCGGGGCTCCGGCCTGGGTCAGGTCGCCGTGGTCGAGGCGGCGACCGGGCGGATGCTCGGCACCGTCGACGGCGGCAGTGCGCCGGGGACGGTGCACTCCGGAGCGGTCTACCTGCACCGCGGCGAGAGCTACGTGGTCGACGAGCTCGATCTCGACGCCGCGCTCGCGCTCGTGCACGCCGAGGACCCGGACTGGCGGACCGAGTCGCAGTCGGTCTCCGACGTCGAGGTGCTCGACGTCACGTCCGTGTCGCGCCACGGCCCGGTCCGGGTCTGCTTCGGCGACGTGTCCGTGTCGAGCCAGGTGGTCGGTTACCGGCGGCGCGGCCCGGACGGGACCGTCCTGGACAGCACGCCGCTCGACCTGCCGGTGCAGACCCTGCACACCCGGTCGGTCTGGTACACGGTCGAGGACGACGCGCTCACCGCCGCCGGCATCGACGCCGCCCGCGTTCCGGGGGCGCTGCACGCGGCGGAGCACGCCGCGATCGGCCTGCTCCCGCTGTTCGCGATCTGCGACCGCTGGGACATCGGTGGGCTGTCCACCGCCCTGCACCCGGACACCGGGTTCCCGACGGTGTTCGTGCACGACGGGCATCCCGGTGGCGCCGGCCTGGCCGAGCGGGGGCACGCGGTGCTCGACCGGTGGCTCGACGCGACCCGGACCGCCGTCCGCGACTGCGAGTGCAGCACCGGGTGCCCGTCCTGCGTGCAGTCGCCGAAGTGCGGCAACGGGAACTCGCCACTGGACAAGGAGGGGGCGGTCCGGGTCCTGGACGTAGTCCTGGAAGCGCTCGGCCGGAGCGACTGACACGGGGGGACGTCGCCGGTCCGCCCGTCGGGGGGTGGACGGACCGGCGACGACCGCCTTGCGGTGGTGCCGGCCGGGGCGCCGCCTGGCTCAGAATCCACCGCAGTCTGGGGAGCGTGTCCGTGGCGCGTGTCCGGGGTGACCCGGCCGGTGCGACTTGTCCAGTAGGCCCGAGAACCGAAGGCCGTGCCAGACGCCACGGGGCCACCGTCGACGATCGGTGGGTCGGTGACGCCGAGTCGCGAGCCGCGAACGTCCGCGCTCGACCGCTCGGACGAACGACGTCGTCTCGCAAACATAATCTTCCGTTCACCCGGAGCTGGAGACCGTTCACCGCTTCGCTGATCACGGCCCGGGTTCTCCGGTGCCGCTCGCGTCGTCGCCCGTCCCGGGAGGGGCGGGTCCGGCCCGCGCCACCGCGACGGCCGGCCCCTGGCCCACGAGCGTCCACGCACGCCCGACCTCGACCCGGACGATCGCGTCCCAGCCGTCGAGCCGGCAGTCACGCAGGACGGCGCCGCCGGCCTCCGCCGTCGAGCGCGCGCCGCGAGCACGCCCGGTCCTCTCCCTCCGACGACCGCCCGGCTGCCGCTAGTGCGGCCAGGTCCGCGGCCGCGCCGGCGACGTGCCGGGCCCGCACGGCCGAGACCAGGTCGATCCCGGCCGCGCCGATGATCAGGAGCACCGCGGTCAGGGCGGCCGCCCAGACCGTCGCCGAACCACCGTCCGTCGGCGCCCGGCTCGTGGTCACGACGTCACCTCGCCGGGGCGAGGGCTGGACGGGGACGGCGGAGCGGGGTCGCCCGGAGTCGCGTCGGCTGCGTCGGGAGCCTCGGCCGGATCGGAGTCCGGCACCGGCGGAGTGACCGCGCGGACCACTCCCGGCTCCATGAGCCCGGTCGCCGTGCCGCTCACCTCGAGCGGCAGCACGCCCACCGGCTCGGCCGCGACGACGACCACGACCATCTCCCCATCGGCGCGCAGATCCATCCGGGCACCGGTCGGCGCGATCCGGGCCGCGACCGTCCGGCCGCGCTCGGCGTCGCCGCGGGCCGCGGCCCGGGCGAGTTCCCGGGCCGCGTCCACGCACCGGATCGACGCCAGGACGGTCGCGACCGCGGCGATCACCGCCGCGGCGACGACGACGAGCGTCCCGACCGCGATCGCCGCCTCGACGGTGACCGAGCCGCGATCGGTGTCAGAACGTCGTGGACAACGCACGCTGCACGATGCCCGTCAGGGCGCCGACGATCGTGTCGCCGCTGACGACGGCATAGAGGATGGCCGCGAACGCCGCGGCGGCCACGGTGCCGATGGCGTACTCGACCGTGCTCATCCCGCTGTCGTCGCGCAGCAGGCCCCCGCCGACACCGGGCCGGTGCGCGCCCGGGGCGGATCGCCGCGTCCGCCGGATCGTGCGGCGGGTACCGGAACGCTCGCCGGTACGGCGGGTGTCCGTCCCGGTGGCGGCGTCCGGGCCGGCGTCGTCGGTACCGGTCGCGGCGTCGGTGTGCCGGTTCTCCGTTCCGGTCGCGGTGTCCGGCTCGGCGCGCTCCGCGCCAGGAGCCGTCGGGGTGGGCGGGTCGTTCGGCGCGTCGTGCGCCGGATCGACGGTGATGGTCATGGACGTTCTCCTTCGGACTGGGGCCGCTACGCCCCGGACGGACCCGGTGGTCACCACCGGGCGAACACCTCGCCGGCGAGCCCGATCACGACCGGCGCGATGCCGAGGACCAGGAACGCGGGGAGGAAGCAGAGGCCGAGCGGGGCGGTGATCCGCACGGCCGCTCGTTGCGCACGGGCCTCGGCGAGGTCGGCCAGCTCGGCGCGCAGCCGCTCCGCCTCCGTCGCCGCGGTCCGGCCGAGTGCGGCTCCGGTGGCGGCCGACCGTGCGGCGGCGCGGCCGAACGTGGCCATCTCGGGCACCGCGGCCGTGCCGGCCCAGGCCTCCTCGGGACCCGCCCCGAGCGCCAGCAGTCCGGCGGTGCGGCGCAATGTCTCCCCGGCGGCCCCGGGCAGGCGCGCGGCGGCCGCCTCGACGGCCACCGGCACTGCGAGCCCCGCACGCAGGCACACCGCGAGCAGGTCCCATGCGGCCGCGAGGTCGCCCGCCCCGGTCCGCGTCGTGCCGCGGCCGGTCAGCCGCCGGGCGGCCAGCACGACCGCGGCTCCGGCGAGCAGCCCGGTGACCGCCCCGCCGACACCGCCTGCGGCGGCCCACACCAGGCCGGCGACCGCCACCGCGACGACCGCGATCCGCGCGTTCCCGGACAGGGGCGTCGGCGACCCGGTGCCGTCCCGGTCACCGGCGAGGGCCGCGAGCCGGGCGCGTCCGACCCGGCCGTCGGCGACGAGCACGGCCGCCGCACCGGCCAGCAGACCTGCCGTGACGGTCATGCCGGCACCGCCGAGCGCAGGATCCGGTCGGACCAGACCATCCCGGCCGCGGTGAGACCACATCCGCACAGCAGCAGCGACTGGCCGAGCAGCCCGTCGCGCAGCACGCCGACCGGGTCGGTTCCCATCAGCTGCCCGAGCCCGGCGCCGAGCAGCGGCAACGCGGTCAGCACGGTGGCGGTCGAGCGGGGACCGGCCAGCTGTGCACGCACCCGCGAGGCGTGCCCGAGCCGCCACCGGACGTCGTCCAGGACGCCGGTGAGGAGGTCGGCCAGCGGAGCGCCGTACCGGTCGGCCAGCTCCCATGCGGCCGCGACCCGATCCATCTCCGCGCCGGCCATCCCGCTGCGGGCGCTGCGCCGCAGCGCCGCCGGGACGGGTTCGCCCAGCCGGGCGGCGGCGTCCGCCGGGGCCAGCAGCTCGCGGGCGAGCGGACCGTCGTGGACCACACCGGCCAGCGCACTCGCCGGATGTGCGCCGCTGCGCAGCTCGTCGGCGATCCGGGCGAGCGCGTCGGCGAGCTCGGCCGTGGCCTGCCCGGCCCGTCGGGCCGCGGCGGCCCGCAGGCGGGCGCGGCGGATGCCGAGGACACCCGTGGCCGCGACGATCCCGCCGACCGGCCCGAGCGCCACCGTCCCGACGGCGCCGCAGACGAGGGCGAGGAGTGCGGGCCCGTGGCGGCGCAGGCGGTCGACGCCCGCCCCGCCGCCGTCGGGGACCGGACCGATCGCACGTAGGCGGCTCCGACCCGGCGGGCCGGGCAGGCTCAGCAGGGCGGCGGCCAGGACGCAGACACCGGCGAGCGTCACCACGGTGGCACCACGCCGCGCTCGCGGATCAGCGCGACCAGCGCGGGGTGGCCCGGCGCTGCGCCCTCGCCCCGTACCCAGGCCGGAGCGACCCGAACCGCACCCTCGTCCGGATCGCGCTGGACGACGCCGATGCCCTCCAGCGTGCGGCGGCCGTCGCGCCCCCGGGACATCTGGAGCACCACCTGGACGGCGGCGGCGAGCTGGCTCTGCAATGTGGACGGTGACATGCCGCCGAGGCCGGCGAGTGCCTGCATCCGTGCCGGGATCTCGCGGACCGAGTTCGCGTGCACCGTGCACGCGCCGCCGTCGTGGCCGGTGTTGAGGGCGGCCAGCAGGTCACAGACCTCGGCGCCGCGCACCTCGCCGACCACCAGCCGGTCCGGCCGCATCCGCAACGCCTGCCGGACGAGCTCGCGCAGCGGCACGCCGCCGGCTCCCTCGATGTTGGCGGGCCGGGCGACCAGCCGGACGACGTGCGGGTGGTGCGGCCGCAGCTCCTCCGCGTCCTCCACGGTGACCAGGCGCTCGGCCGGGTCGACGGCGCCCAGCAGCGCGTTGAGCAGCGTGGTCTTGCCCGACCCGGTCCCGCCCGCGACGAGCAGGGCGAGTCGCGCCTCGACCACCGCGCGCAGCAGCGTCTCGGCCGCCGGGTCGAGCGTGCCGCGACGGTGCAGCTCGCCGAGGTCGTGCGCGGCCGGGCGGAGCACCCGCAGCGAGATCGACGTCCCGTCCGCGCAGACCGGCGGGAGCACGGCGTGCAGCCGCACACCGGAGTCGGCCAGCCACCCGTCGACGTACGGGCTCGCGTCGTCCAGCCGCCGGCCGGCGGACAGCGCGAGCCGCTGGGCCAGGCGCCGGACCGCCGCCTCGTCGGGGAACGTGACCGGGCTCCGTTCCAGCCCCGCGCCGCGGTCCACCCAGACGGCGCCCGGCGCGGTGACGAGGACGTCCGTCGTGCGGGGATCACGTAGCAGGGCGTCCAGCGGGCCCGCCCCGACGAACTCCTGGCGCAGCGTCCGCAGCGCGGCCAGCACGTCGAGATCGGAGGCGACGCCGCCTGCCTCCGCCCGCACCGCGGCCGCGACGGCCGCCGGTCCGGTCTCGCCACCGGCGTCGGCCAGCCGGGCGCGGACGCGTTCGACGAGCGGGTTCACCGCGCGACCAGCCGGTCCAGCACGGCGCCGGCCGCGGTCGTCAGCGGTCCGCGCCCGGATCCCGGCGGTCGGCCCCGCTCGGTGCCGCGGTCGAGCCCGGCCTCCGGGCGCATGGTCGTGAGCAGCGGCAATCCGACGGATCGCGCGGCCTCCGCAGCCGTGATGCCGCCCGGCGACGGTCCGCGCACCACGAGCTCGACCGTCCGCGTGTGCTCGGCGAGCACCTGTGCGACCCGCCCACCGGCGGCGCACGAGCGCAGGTCGGCCGGAACCACGAGCACGACGAGGTCGGTGCCGCCGAGCGCGGCGAGCGCCGCCTCCGTCGGGTAACGCGGAAGATCGCAGACCACCGTGTCCCCGCCGCGCCGGCCGGCCTCCAGCACCGCCGTCACGGCGGTGCGCTCCGGGCCGTGCGCGGACCGCGCGCAGGACAGCACGGCGAGATTCCCGCCCGGTCCCCGCGTGCCCCCGAGCCCGGCCCTCGGCAGGGCGGCGTGCAGAGCGCCGGCGCGAACCCGGCCGTCGGCGACGGTGAGCTCGGGCCACCGCAGGCCGGGTTCCTGCTCGGCGCCGACCAGCAGGTCGAGCCCGCCGCCGAGCGGGTCGCAGTCGACCAGCAGCGCGCCCGACCCGCGCCGGGCGGCGGAGACCGCGGTCGCCGCGGCGAGCGTCGACGCACCGGCGCCGCCGCGGGCTCCGACCACCGCCACGACCGCGCCGGGACGTCCGGACCCGGACCGGTCGACCGAATCGGCGAGCGCGGCCACGAGCCAGGCCTCCGCGTCGGGGAGCGTGACGACCTCGGTCGCCCCGACCGTCACCGCCGCCTGCCACACCCATCCCGGTGGCTCACCACGCGCGACCAGCACCACCCCGTCCCGCCGGGGCAGGCCCGCGGCCACGCAGCGCCGGGCGGCCTCGGCCTCCATCAGCACCATCGGTGCGCCGGACCACCAGCGCCGGGCGTCCGAGGCGTCGGCGACCCGCTGGACCTCGACGCACGCCGCTGCCGCCAGCCGCAGAAGCGCGTCCAGCAGCTCCGGCTCGTCGGCCATGATCAGACAGCGCTGGTCCATCGTCGCCCCCCTCCACGACCCGCCGGTGCGGGCCGGTCTCCAGCGTGCGGCGGGGGCGGTCGATCGCACCGGCGAACCGTCGGCCTGTGGACGGACAGGTCCGGTTGTGGACAGAAACCGATAACCGGAATTCCGCCGGTGAGAACCGTCGTCCTCGCGGGTCAGAGTGGGCGGGGACGCCTCGCGCGGCGGGCCGGGAAATAGGACGGCCCCCGCCAGGGGGGATTGGCGGGGGCCGTCGGTTGGTTCAGCCCCGGGGGGTCGAGCTGAACCCGCTCGGACCATGTCCGAGCTACTCATAACTGTAGCTGTAGTTGACCCGTCACGCCCATACCCCAACGCGGGACTGATCCAGACGGCCGTACCGAACTACCCCCGTCGGACCCCCTCACGAGAGCGGTCGCGGCACCCGTCGCGGTGCGCGTCCTGTCCCCTCCACGCGGCTCGCCACACCGCCACCGCGCTGTCGACCTGCGAAGACCGGTCTGGCACTCTCCGACGTCGTGCCCGCCGATCCCGCAGCTCCCTTCGACGCCCCGCCGCGGGTGGCCGCGTTCTTCGACCTGGACAAGACCATCATCGCCGGATCGAGCGCTCTGGCGTTCAGCCGGCCGTTCCGGCGCGAGGGTCTGATCAGCAGGCGGGTGATGCTGCGCGGCGCCTACAGCCAGCTGTTGCTCGTCCTCTCCGGCGCGGACGCGAGCACGATGGACACCCTGCGACGGCGGCTGACCGCCCTCTGCGAGGGCTGGGAGGTCGACCAGGTCCGCGCGATCGTCGCCGAGACGCTGGACGAGATCGTGCGGCCCATGGTGTACGCCGAGGCGACCGCGCTGATCGAGCGCCATCGCGCGGCGGGCGAGGACGTCGTCGTGCTGTCGGCGTCCGGGCAGGAGGTCGTCGAACCGATCGCGGCCCTCGTCGGCGCCGACCGCGCGGTGGCGACCCGGATGGCGATCCGTGGCGGCCGGTATGCCGGCGAGATCGAGTTCTACTGCTACGGCGAGGAGAAGGCGGCCGCGGCCCGGCGACTCGCCGACGAGCACGGCTACGACCTGACGCGCTGCCACGCCTACACCGACTCGATCACGGACCTACCGCTGCTCGAGGCCGTCGGCCACCCCGTCGTGGTGAACCCGGACCGGGAGCTCCGCCGCATCGCCCGCACCCGCGACTGGCCGGTTCGCACGTTCGCGCATCCGGTGCCGGTGCGGGCACGGCTGCGGTCGCGGTCGGTGGTGACCGTCGCCGCCGGGGCGTGTGCGGCGCTCGCGCTGACCGGTGCCGGGTGGTTCTCGGCACGCTCGCGACGGGCCGAACGCGGCGAGCGGTAGCAGGCGGCGAGTGGGTGAGGACGGTCACAGCCGGTGCCTGAACCGGTGCACCGCGAGCGCACCCTTGCCGCTCGGACGCCATCAGGCTAGGAATGACGCACGGACCTCGGTCAGGCCAGAGGCGGTACGGCAGAGAAGTACCCGTCTCCCCCGTCCGGGCTCCGTGTGCGAGAGCCGGGCAACTTCCACGCCGAGCACGCCGCGGGAGGCATGTCGTCGTGGGCCTGCGTACCGGGACGCCGGGCGCCGAGGCCGCCGACACGACACGTAGTGCACGCAGGAATCCGGTTGTCGTGCAGTCGGGCGGCGTCCTCGTCAGGGGGCGCCGCCCGATTTCGTGTCCGGGGCCGGGCGGTCAGCCCGCCTGCGCCTCCGCGATCGACGTGCCCTCGCGGCCGCCGGCCTCCCACTGGGCGCAGCAGTGCAGGATCCAGGCCGCCAGCCCCTCGCGGGTACCGGTGGCGAACCCGTCGGCGGCCGAGCGGTAGTCGGCCCCCCGGCGCAGATGCCCGACCTCGGGCACCGCGAGCCCGCGCGGGTCCAGACCGGACGACATCGCGGTCAGCCGCGCCGCCGCGCGGGCCACGACCCCGTTCGCGGTGCCGAACGGGCGGAGGGCGAGTAACTCTCCGTGCACGACGGCCACCAGCACCGGCGCGGGCACGGACGTGCCGCCGGTGACGAAACCGGCCAGCAGCGACAGCCGTCCGGACACCTCGGCGTCGCCGACGGGCCGTCCGAGCACGCGGGAGTGCTGGTCGACCGGCACCAGGTCCGCCGCGGCGAGCATGTGCAGCCGCGCCAGACCCTGCATCGGGGCCGTGCGCCAGGCGTCCAGCAACCGGTCGCGCTCGTCGGCGATCCGGACGGCGCCGGCCAGCGTCGGGTCCTCGACGTGGTCGGCGCGGGCCGGTTCCAGCGGGGCACCGTCCAGCGCCGCGGACGCGCGGGCGGCCCGCAGCGCGGCCTCGGCCGACGTCGCCGGCCAGCCGCGTCGGTTCACCGGATGGTTGTGGACCGCGGTCACCGCGTCCCGGGCCCGGGCGACGGCGTCGGCGACGCCGGGCAGCTCGGCGAGCGGGCTCAGCGGATCGGCAGCGGTGGACGGCACACCCGAATCGTCGCACCGCGGCGGGACGCCTCGAGGGCCCGGCTCCGATCCGCCGCTCGGGGCGGTCACACGGGCTTCCTGTGGTGCACGGCGCGAGGCGCGGCCCCATGAGTCCCCGGATGGGGAAACGTGCCAGCCGATCCGGTCCGACGATCGAACGGCACGTTCGCGTGATCGGAAACCCGGAACGTGCCAGTCGATCCGAGTGCGCGATGGGGCGGCACGTTCGCGTGATCGGAACCGCCGCGGTGTGACGCCCGGACGAGCGTCCTGGTTCGCGTTGACCTGCCGACCGTGCCGGGACGGCCGGCCGGACTGCCGGGCTCGGGTGCCGGACCGGAAATCCGGCGTGTGGCGGACGACGTGGCGGGGGAGGCTGGAGGGGTGGACGGGGACGGGGTGCGGGTGCGGCGGGGGTTCGTCGTGCCCGAGAGCGAACTGGGGTGGCGGTTCTCCCGCGCGTCCGGGCCCGGAGGGCAGGGCGTGAACACCACCGACTCCCGGGTGGAGCTCTCGTTCGACGTCGCCGGGTCGCCGAGTGTTCCGGAGCGCCTGCGGGCCCGTGCGCTGGAGCGGCTCGCGCACCGGCTCGCGTCCGGCGTGCTCACGGTCGTCGCCGCGGAGCACCGCAGCCAGCTGCGCAACCGTGAGGCCGCCCGGGAACGGCTGGCCGGTCTGCTGGCCGAGGCGACCGCCCCCGGCCCGCCGGTCCGTCGTCCGACACGCCCCACCGCGGGGTCGCGGCGGCGTCGGCTGGACGCGAAGACCCGCCGAGGTGCGATCAAGCGTCTGCGCGGTCGCCCGGACGAGTAGTCACACCGGCGTGGCGCAGACGAGCGCGGCACAGGGGGTCATGGCACGATGACGCCCCAGTGATCGGCGGTCGTCCGCGTGGAGCCGCTCGACGTGATCGGTCAGACCCGCGTGGTTCTGGAGGGAAGACGGTGGCCAGCTCGACCAGCAACTCCGGGGCGGACGTCCCACCCGTCCTGCCCTCGATCCCGCTCTCACCCGAGCCCAGCCCTCGCGACAAGTCCGTCGGCGCGCTGGCCAAGGACGTGACGACGCATCTGTCGTCGCTCGTCCGGTCCGAGGTGGAGCTCGCCAAGGCCGAGATGACGGCCGAGGTGAAGAAGGGCGTGCAGGGCAGCGTCTTCTTCGTCATCGCCGCGGCGATCGGCCTGTTCAGCCTGTTCTACTTCTTCTTCTTCATCGCCGAGCTGCTCGCCGTGTGGCTGTCGCGGTGGGCCGCGTTCGGCATCACGTTCCTGATCATGCTGCTCGCGGCCGGGCTGTTCGGCCTCCTCGGCTACCTGCGTGTCCGCAAGATCCGGAAGCCGGAGCGGACGATCGACTCGCTGCGGGACTCGGCCCAGGTGTTCTCCCAGATCGGCAAGTCCTCCGAGGACGGGCCGCGCGAGCTGACGTCGGAGTCCACCGGACAACCCGCCGCCAACCGG
Organism: uncultured Actinomycetota bacterium; assembly: GCA_963822335.1. GTDB lineage: Bacteria > Actinomycetota > Actinomycetes > Mycobacteriales > Pseudonocardiaceae > Pseudonocardia. The sequence goes on from CAWGHE010000003.1 coordinate 23,849, forward strand.
GGCTGACCCGGTCGGTGGGCGCGGGCCACCCGCCGGACCCGGCGTCGGTCCGCCTGCCGGGACCGTGGTCGCACCGGTCGGTGTCGGCCAACGGCATCCGGATCCACATCGCGGAGTACGGCAGCGGTCCGCTCGCCGTCCTCCTGCACGGGTTCCCGGAGTTCTGGTGGACCTGGCGCCACCAGATCACCGCGCTCGGCGACGCCGGGTACCGGGTCGTCGCCCCGGACCTGCGCGGCTACGGCGACACGGACAAGACCCCGCGTGGCTACGACCTGTGGACGCTGGCCGGTGACTGCGCCGGTCTGGTCCGCGCGCTCGGCGAGTCGCGGGCGCACCTCGTCGGCCACGACTGGGGCGCGGCGATCGCCTGGACCGTGGCCGCCCTGCACCCCCGCCTCGTCTCCTCGCTGACGACGCTCGGCGCCCCGCACCCGGTGACGATGCGCGACCGGCTCCTGCGCGACCCGGCCGGACAGGGCCGTGCCAGCGGCTACATGCTCGGCTTCCAGCTGCCGCGCGCGCCCGAGCGCTCCCTGCGGCGCGACGACGGCGCGCGCGTCGAGCGGATCATGCGGGCCTGGTCCGGACCGGACTGGGTCCGCACGCCGGACTTCGCCCTGGCCGCGGAGCACAACCGCCGCGCCATGCAGATCTCGACGGTCGCGCACTGCTCGATGGAGTACTACCGATGGGTGGTGCGCTCCCAGTTCCGGACCGACGGCGCACGATTCGCCCGAGCCGTGTCCGAACCGGTCCGGGTGCCGGTGCTGCAGGTGCACGGCGCCGACGACCCGTGCGTGCTGGACCGCACGATGCGGGCGTGCCGGGACCGGGCGGGCCGGGAGTTCGCCCACCACGCGCTGCCCGGCGTCGGCCACTTCCCGCACCAGGAGCGCCCGGACGACACGAACGCGCTGGTCACGAAGTTCCTCAACGCGTGGTGACCGCCACCAGCGCCGTGTCCGGGTTGTCGGAGAACAGACCGTCGACGCCGGCGTCGAGGAACGCGCGGTACTCGGCGAACGGGTCGCCGTAGTCCGCTGGTGTGCCGGGGGAGCGCAGGTTCGCCGGGAGGAACTCGTTCTCGTTGCGGAACGTGTACGGGTGCACGAGCAGCCCGGCCGCGTGCGCGTCGGCGACGAACGGGGTGACCGCGCCGAGCGCCCCGTCCGGCGTCCGGGCGATCACCTGGTCCTTGTTCGGGCCGACCGCGTCGGCGTAGGTCGCGATCTCCTTCAGCCCCGCGGCCGTCGTCAGGTCGGCCCAGGTGCGCTTGTCACCGGCCGCGACGAGGTCGGCCGGTGCCCCGGTGGCGTCGGTGAGCTGGACCAGCGGGACCTGCAGGCTCGACCGCAGCGCGCGCAGGTTCGCCGTCTCGAACGACTGCACGAACACCTTCGCTCCAGCCCGGTTCAGCCCGGCCTCGTCGAGGGCGTCGACGACCTTCTGCTCCGTCGCGAGCCCGAGCCCGGCGAACCAGGTGCTGTGCTTGATCTCGGGGTAGATCCCGATCTCGCGGCCCAGTTCCTCGGACAACCTCGCCCGCAGCGCCAGGACCTCGCCGAACGTCGGGACGCCGAACCGGCCGTCGTAGATGCGGTTGCGGGGACGGATGGCCGGGATGCGCTCCACGGCCCGCAGCGTGCGCAGTTCGGCGAGCGTGAAGTCGTCGGTGAACCAGCCCTCGTAGCGGGTGCCGTCGATCGTCTTGGCGGTCCTGCGGGACGCGAACTCCGGCCGGCGGGCGACGTCGGTGGTGCCGCCGATCTCCGGCTCGTGCCGGCAGACCAGCTGACCGTCCTTCGTGGAGACGAGGTCGCACTCCATGTAGTCCGCGCCCATCCGTGCGGCCAGCTCGTAGGACGCGAGCGTGTGCTCGGGCCGGTAGCCGGACGCGCCGCGGTGCCCGACGACCAGCGGCCGGTCCGGCGCGGACTCTCCGGTCGGCCGGACGCCGCGGCTGGCGGCGGCACCGGCCGCGAGGGTGGCCAGTACGGCGGCCGATGCCGTGGCGGTCAGCAGCGAACGGCGTCCGATGCGCAGCGAGGAATCGGTCACCTGCGCACCGTGGCACGACCGGGCGACCGGGTACAGGACGGCGGGATGAACGCGGGATGCCGGTGCGGCGGCGTGGGGCTTCGGGATCTACGCTCGACGACCGTGCGAGTCCTGGTGGTCGGAAACGGTGCGCGCGAGCACGCCATCGCGGTGTCGCTGGCCCAGGACCCGGAGGTGACGGCCCTGGCCTGCGCTCCGGGGAACGCCGGGACGGCGTCGGTCGCCGAGCAGCTCGGCCTCGACGTCGCCGACAACGGCGCGATCGTGTCCCTGGCCCGGCAGTGGAACGCCGACCTGGTCGTGATCGGCCCGGAGGTGCCGCTGGTGGGCGGTGCCGCGGACGCCGTCCGCGAGGCCGGGATCGTCTGCTTCGGCCCGAGCGCCGCGGCGGCCCGGATCGAGGGTTCGAAGGCGTTCGCGAAGAGCGTGATGAGCTCGGCCGGGGTGCCGACCGCGTCGTCGGTGATGGTGGACAACCCGGCGCACCTGGAGACGGCCCTCGGTGTGTTCACCCCGCCGTACGTCGTGAAGGACGACGGGTTGGCCGCCGGCAAGGGCGTCGTCGTCTCCGAGGACCTCGAGGTCGCCCGGGCGCATGCGCTGCACCTGCTCGACTCCGGGCACCCGGCCCTGCTGGAGTCCTTCCTGGACGGTCCCGAGGCGTCCCTGTTCTGTCTGGTCGACGGGTCGAGCGTGGTGCCGCTGCTGCCGGCGCAGGACTTCAAGCGGGTCGGGGACGGCGACACCGGGCCGAACACCGGCGGGATGGGTGCGTACGCGCCGCTGCCGTGGGCCGGGCCGGACCTCGCCGACGAACTGGTCGAGCGGATCGTGCGCCCGGTGGCCGAGGAGCTGGCCGGGCGGGGCGCGCCGTTCTCCGGGCTGCTCTACGCCGGGCTGGCGCTCACGTCGCAGGGCCCGGCCGTGATCGAGTTCAACTGCCGCTTCGGCGACCCCGAGACCCAGGCCGTGCTCGCCCTGCTGCGCAGCCCGCTCGCGCGGCTGCTGCACGCCACCGCGACCGGGACGCTCGCCGAGCACCCGCCGCTCGAGTGGGCGCCGGGCTCGGCGGTGACGGTCGTCGTCGCGGCCGAGGGGTACCCGGCGACGCCGCGGCTCGGCGACGTGATCACGGGCGCGGACGCGGACGGCGTCCTGCACGCCGGCACCCGGCGGCGCGACGACGGCGCCGTCGTCTCCAGCGGAGGGCGCGTGCTGTCCGTGGTCGGCACGGGGGAGGACCTCGCGGCGGCGCGCGCCGATGCCTACGCGCGCCTGGAGCCGATCCACCTGGCCGGTTCGCACCACCGTACCGACATCGGCCTGCGCGCCGAGCGCGGCGAGGTCGCCATCCCCACGGGGTGACCGGCGCCACCGGTGGCCGCGGCCTGTGTGACGGAGATATTGCCGGTTGATCACCTGCGCCCGGTCCTGGCTGGCCTCGTCGCGGCTCCGCTGTCCGCCCTGGCCCTCTCCGGCGCGGCACAGGCCGCCGAGCTGACCCCGGTCGCCGAGTACGTCGACCAGAACGTCGCGGACACCGAGGCCGAGGTCGGCGCCGTCCTCGACGACCTCGGCCTGAAGGCTGCCGAGTAGCAGCAGACGTTCGTGGACGGGCCCGGTGGCGACGCCACCGGGCCCGCTTCGTGTCCGGGCGGGATCTACCCTCGGTCCGTGACCGGATCGAGCACCGACCGCCTCGGAGTCGCCGCCCGCGCGGCCGTCGCACCGTTCCACGTCATGGACGTGTGGGCCGCGGCGGCGGAGCGCCAACGCACGCACGGCGACCTGGTCAACCTCTCGGCCGGCCAGCCGTCCACCCCGGCGCCGGAGGCGGTGCGCGCCGCCGCCGTCGAGGCGCTGCAGACCCAGGTGCTCGGCTACACCGTCGCCCCCGGCAACGCGGAGCTGCGGGATGCGATCGCCGCGCACTACGGCCGGACGTACGGCCTGGACGTCGCCCGCGAGGACGTCGTCGTCACGACCGGGTCCTCCGGCGGGTTCCTGCTCGCGTTCCTGGCCGCGTTCGACGCCGGGGACCGCGTCGCGCTGGCCCGGCCCGGCTACCCCTGCTACCGCAACATCCTGTCCGCGCTCGGCTGCGAGGTCGTCGAGCTCCCGTGTGGACCGGAGACGCGCTTCCAGCCGACCGTCGAGATGCTCGACGATCTCGACGAGCCGGTGCGCGGCCTGATCCTGGCCAGCCCGGCGAACCCGACCGGCACCGTCGTCGAGCCCGGTGAGCTGGCCCGGATCGCGACCTGGTGCGAGTCACGCGGCGTGCAGCTGGTCAGCGACGAGATCTACCACGGCATCACGTTCGGCGACTCGCCCGCGACGTCGTGCGCGTGGTCGTCGTCGCGGGAGGCCGTGCTCGTCAACTCGTTCTCCAAGTACTTCTCGATGACCGGGTGGCGGCTCGGCTGGCTGGTGTGCCCGCCGCGGCTGCGCCGCACGGTCGAGGCGCTGGCCGGCAACTTCACGGTCTGCCCGCCCGCGCTGGCCCAGCACGCCGCGCTCGCCGCGTTCTCCGAGTCCGCCCGCGCCGAGGCGGACGGGCACGTGCCGCGCTACGGGCGCAACCGGGACCTGCTGGTCGAGGGCCTGCGCGGGCTGGGCATCGACCGGTTGGCACCGCCGGACGGCGCGTTCTACGTCTACGCCGACATCGGGCACCTGCTGGGCCCGGGCGAGGACTCGATGGGCATGGTCTACCGGCTGCTGGCCGAGACCGGGATCGCCGTCGCACCCGGCGCGGACTTCGACCCGATCGACGGCGGCCGGTACGTCCGCCTGTCCTGCGCGGGATCGACCGAGGACGTGCAGGAGGCGCTCGAGCGCCTGCGTCGCTGGGCCGGGTGACGCCAGGTCAGCCGGTCGCCGTCCGCGTGTCCGGCTCGTCCGTGCGGGCCCGCCCGATGTCGGTCGGTCCGGTGCTGGCCGGGCCGACCTCGCCGATCCGGTCCAGCGCGGTCCGGATGTGCTGCTCGGTCACGTCCCGGTGGGTCATCAGGCGCAGCTTCCCGCCGATCCCGGCCGCACGGACGCCGGCCTCGGCGAAGTGCTTGATCGTCCCGGACAGGTCGGCGACGTCCACCAGAACGATGTTGGTCTGCGGCTCGCGCACCCGCCAGCCCCGCTCCCGCAGGCCCGCGGCCAGCGTGGTGGCCAGCGCGTGGTCCTCGGCGAGCCGGTCGATCGAGTCCAGCGCGACCAGCCCGGCGGCGGCCATCATCCCGCCCTGACGCACGCCTCCGCCGAGCATCTTGCGCAGCCGGCGGGCCTGCCCGGTGAACTCGACGGACCCGGCCACCACGGAGCCGACCGGGGCGCCCAGCCCCTTGCTCAGACAGACCGCGACGGTGTCCGCGCCGACGGTCAGCGCCGCGGGCGGGACGCCGAGCGCGACCGAGGCGTTCCACAGCCGCGCTCCGTCCAGGTGCACCGCCAGCCGGGCCGCGCGGGCCGCCGCGGCCACCGACGCGTGCTCCTCCGGCGCGACGACCGTGCCGCCCGCCGAGTTGTGCGTGTTCTCCAGGCAGAGCAGCGCCGGGCGCAGGGTGGAGTAGGAGTCGTCGACGGCGGCGGCGCGGCGCACCGCGGTGGCCGAGACCTTGCCCGGGCCGGCGTCGTGCGGCAGCGGTCGGGGCATGCCGCCGGCCAGCCAGGCCGCCGTCCCGAGCTCGAAGTCGAGCACGTGCGCGCCCTGCGGCGCGAGGAACGCCTCGCCCCGGCCGAGGTGGCTCATCAGCGCGATCAGGTTGGCCATCGACCCGGTCGGCGTCCACAGCGCGTCGGCGGCGCCGAGCATCCCGGCCACCCGCTGCTCGAGCTCGCGCATGGTCGGGTCGCGGTCGAGCACGTCGTCGGCGACCTCGGCCGTGCTCATCGCCTTGCGCATCGCGGCGGAGGGGGCGGTGACCGTGTCCGACCGCAGATCGACCGGCTCGTCGACGCGCGTGGTCCGCCGGTTCCGCGTGGTCGCTCGCACTCCTTCACTATCCGTCATCGGAGTCGCGAACGACACACGCGGGTCACGAAAGGGTCACGGCTGCGGTGAGCGGGCCACGAACGGTCGGACGGGCCGCCGGATCGCTGAGACGTATCCTCTGTGCACGTGATCCCCAACGTGCTGGCCGCGCGCTACGCGAGCCCCGAGCTGGTCCGCCTCTGGTCGCCGGAGTACAAGATCGAGCTGGAGCGACGGCTGTGGATCGCCGTCCTGCGCGCCCAGCGCGACCTCGGCATCGACGTGCCGGAGCAGGCGATCGCCGACTACGAGGCGGTCGTGGACCGGGTCGATCTCGCGAGCATCGCCGAGCGCGAGCGTGTCACCCGGCACGACGTGAAGGCCCGGATCGAGGAGTTCAACGCCCTCGCCGGGCACGAGCACGTGCACAAGGGCATGACCAGCCGCGACCTGACCGAGAACGTCGAGCAGCTGCAGATCCGGCTGTCGCTGGAGCTGGTCGCCGACCGGACCGTCGCGCTGCTCGCCCGCCTCGGGCGGCGCGCCGGGGAGTACGCCGAGCTGGTGATGGCCGGGCGCAGCCACAACGTCGCCGCGCAGACCACGACGCTCGGCAAGCGCTTCGCGAGTGCCGCGGACGAGCTGCTCGTCGCGCACGCCCGGCTGGAGGACCTGCGCGCCCGCTACCCGCTGCGCGGGATCAAGGGCCCGATGGGCACGCAGCAGGACATGCTGGACCTCTTCGACGGCGACACCGGCAAGCTCGCCGAGCTGGAGCGCCGGGTCGCCGAGCACCTGGGCTTCGCCGACGCGTTCGTCAGCGTCGGCCAGGTCTACCCGCGTTCCCTGGACCACGACGTCGTGACCGCGCTGGTGCAGCTCGCGGCGGCGCCGTCGTCGCTGGCCACGACGATCCGCCTGATGGCAGGCGCGGAGCTGGCCACCGAGGGTTTCGCGCCCGGCCAGGTCGGGTCGTCCGCGATGCCCCACAAGATGAACGCCCGGTCCGCCGAGCGGATCAACGGGCTCATGGTGATCCTGCGTGGACTGTCCACGATGACCGCGGACCTCGCCGGTGCACAGTGGAACGAGGGCGACGTGAGCTGTTCGGTGGTGCGCCGCCTCGCGCTGCCGGACGCGTTCTTCGCGCTCGACGGCCTGTACGAGACGGCACTGACCGTGCTCGACGAGTTCGGCGCCTACCCGGCGGTGATCGCCCGCGAGCTGGACCGCTACCTGCCGTTCCTGGCGACGACCGCGGTGCTGATGGCCGCCGTGCGCGCCGGCGTCGGGCGGGAGACGGCGCACGAGGCGATCAAGGAGCACGCGGTCGCGGTCGCGCTGGCCATGCGCGAGCAGGGGCAGGCCGACAACGACCTGCTGCAGCGCCTCGCCGGGGACGAGCGGCTCGGGCTGCCCGCGGGCACGCTGGACGGGCTGCTGGACGACCCGCTGCGCTTCACCGGTGCGGCGTCCGCACAGGTCGCCGCAGTCCAGTCGAAGATCGCCGCGATCACCGACCGCCACCCGGACGCGGCGAAGTACACCCCTGGAGCGATCCTGTGAAACTCGTCCACTCGGGCAAGGTCCGCGAGCTGTACCTGGACGAGTCGGTGGATCCGGCGGAGCTGCTGCTCGTCGCGTCCGACCGGCTGTCGATCTACGACGTGATCCTCCCGACGCCGATCCCGGACAAGGGCGCGATCCTCACCGCGCTCTCGCTGCACTGGTTCGACCGGACCGCGGACCTGGTGCCGAACCACGTGATCGGCACGAACGACATCCCGGCCGAGTTCGCCGGGCGCGCAGTGCGCTGCCGCCCGCTCGAGATGCTGCCGGTGGAGTGCATCGCCCGCGGCTACCTCACCGGCCTGGGACTCAAGGAGTACGAGAAGGACGGCACGGTGTCCGGCCTCCGGCTGCCGGACGGTCTCGTCGAGGGGTCGCGGCTCCCGGAGCCGATCTTCACGCCGACCACGAAGGCCCCGGTCGGGGAGCACGACGAGTTCATGACGTTCGACGACGTCGTCGCGCTCGTCGGCGGGGACACGGCCGAGCAGCTGCGGGCGCTGACGCTGGAGGTCTACCGGCGCGGAGCCGAGACCGCCGCCGGGGGCGGGATCCTCGTCGCCGACACGAAGCTGGAGTTCGGCCGCGACGCCGACGGCACGGTCGTGCTGGGTGACGAGGTCCTGACGCCGGACTCGTCGCGGTTCTGGCCGGCCGACGAGTACGAACCCGGCCGTCCGCAGTTCTCGTTCGACAAGCAGTACGTGCGCGACTGGTCGTCGGCGCTGGACTGGGACCGCACCGCGCCGGGCCCCGAGGTCCCGGACGAGGTCGTGCGCGTCGTGCACGACCGCTACGCGGAGGTGTACCGCCGGATCACCGGCACGGAGTGGGTCTCCCCGACCCGGTGATCAGCTTCTCGGGGTGCGACCGGTCACATCTGTCCGGCCGCACGCGAGGATCCGATCAGGCCGCGCTGACCTGCGATCGTCGCCGTGCCGACGTCCCCGCCTCACGGGCGGTTCACATCGGTATGGCTCCATGGAGGCCATGCGGAGCCCGATGCTGCTCGTGTCGCTGTCCGGCCTGACCGACGGCGACGACGCCGACCACGCCCGGGCCGTCGCGTTCGCCGGGGAGCTCGACCGGCTCGCGGTGCCGGTGACCCACCTGGTGCAGCCGCGCGGGCCGGAGGGCCCCTTGTCGCCGGGGTCGCCGTACGTGCGCTGGGTCGCCGGCCGCGTCCGCGCCGGCGACGACGTGCTGCTGCACGGCTACGACCACACCGCGGACCCGGTCGGTCCGTGGCAGAACGGCGCCGTCCCGCGCCTCGGGCGCCGGACCGAGTTCGGGGCGTTGCCCGAGCACGAGGCCACGCTGCGGATCACCGCCGCCCGCCGGATCCTGACCGCGATCGGGCTCACCACCGACGGGTTCGCGCCACCGGGCTGGATCGCCTCCGACGGCACGCTGGCCGCGCTGCGCGGGCACGACTTCCGGCTGATCGCCGACGAGACGACGCTCCGCTCGCCACATGCGTCCGGTGCCGTCCTGCGGGCCCGGGTCCTGACGTTCCGCAGCTCCGCGCAGTGGCCGCGCTCGGCCGAGCGGCCCGCCGGCGAGCACCGGCGGGCGCGGGCGCTGGAGCAGGCCGTCGCCCGCACGGCCGGCCGGGGCGGGATCGTCCGGATCGGAGTGCGGGCAAAGGACCTGCGCAAGCAGAACCGGGTGGACGCGGCACTGCGCGCGGTGAGCGCCGCCGTCGAGGCTGGGGCGGTGCCGTCGGTGCACCGGCGTCTGCTGCTCGCCGCCGAGCCGGCCGCCTGAGCGGAGCTTGCGGAGCGAACATCGACCCTGAGCGGAGCTTGCGGAGCGAACATCGACCCTGAGCGGAGCTTGCGGAGCGAACATCGACCCTGAGCGCACCGGACCTCGACACCGAGCGCTACACCTCGACCGACGTCCCGCCGCGCCCGTCCCCGGCGACACGCCGCGAGTCGTGGCTCTGCGGGTAGCCGACCGGGTCGACGCGGATCAGCACCCGGCGCGGGCTGTCCAGCAGCGCGAGCATCCGCTCCGGCGCGGCCGGGGCCAGGCGGGCGCAGATCAGCGGCAGGACGGCGTCGAGGGTCGGGCGGTCGTCGTGCAGCCGGGCCCGTCCCCGCACCCGCACCATCCGGCGTCCGGGCAGGCCGCTTCCGGCGTTGCTGATCACCAGCCCGACCCGCTCGTCGCGGGCGACGGCGCGCACCTGCGCCCGGCCGCGCACCGACGTGAGCCAGAACCGGCCGTCGTGGAACAGATGGCTCATGGTCACGCCGGCGGGCCAGCCGTCGTCGTCGGTGAACAGGAACGTGCACTCGGGCGCGGCGTCGGCCAGCTCGGCGAGGCCGGACGGGTCCAGCCGCGCCTGGGTCATGTCCTCGAGGTCGCGCTCACCGACACCCATGCGGCCTGCCTACCCCGACGCCGGTGGTCGCGTCGAGAGCGCTGCCCGGCGCCCGTAGGGTGGCGCCGTGGCCAGAGTGGTGGTGGACGTGATGCCCAAGCCGGAGATCCTCGACGTCCAGGGTCAGGCCGTGTCGCGGGCCCTGGGCCGGATCGGCGTCTCCGGGATCTCCGGCGTCCGGCAGGGAAAGCACTTCGAGCTCGAGGTCGACGACGGCGTGGACGACGAGACGCTGCACCGGCTGGCCGGATCACTGCTGGCCAACCCGGTGATCGAGGACTGGACCGTCACCCGGCTCTGACCACGGCTTTTCCACAGTTCTGAGCATTCTCGGCGACACCCTGCGGGGCTAGTCTCGGCTGGTGACAGAGCCCGACATCGGTGCGGTTCTCGGTGGTGTCCGGTTGGAGTCCGTGCTCGGGCGCGGCGGCATGGGTGTCGTCTACCTCGGAACGCAGCTCGGGCTGAACCGGACGGTCGCCGTCAAGGTGGTCCGTGGGTCGCTGGGCGACGGCGAGGAGTTCCGCGCGCGGTTCGTCCGCGAGTGCGAGATCGCCGCGGGCCTGGACCATCCGCACGTGGTCCCCGTGCTACTACGCCGGGGAGGACGCCGGGCATCTCTACGTGACGATGCGGCACGTCCCCGGCACCGACCTCGGGCGCTACATCGCCGAGCACGGCCCGCTCGAGCCGGCCGTCGCCGCGCGGCTGGCCGACCAGATCGGCGGCGCGCTGGACGCCGCGGGCCGGGCCGGGCTGGTGCACCGCGACGTGAAGCCAGCGAACATCCTCGTGTCCACGACCGACGACGGGCTGCAGGCCTACCTCACCGACTTCGGCCTGACCCGCGCCGTGGAGGACCCGAACCGGCACACGGCCGTCGGGACCGTGATCGGCACGCTGGACTACATGGCGCCGGAGCAGCTTGCTGGCACCGAGCTGGACCACCGCGTCGACGTCTACGCGCTCGGCTGCGTGCTGCACCAGATGCTGACCGGGTCCGTCCCGTTCCCGCGGCCGAGTGACCAGGCGCGGATGTGGGCGCACTATCACGAGGCCCCGCCGCCGCCGAGCTCCGTCGTCGCGGGCGTGCCGCCGGCGATGGACGACGTCGTGCGCCGGGCGATGGCGAAGGAACCGGGCGCGCGCCAGCAGACTGCGGGCGAGCTCGGCCGTGCGGCGGTCGCGGCCGCCTCCGGCGCCCCGGCACCGGAGATGACGCGGGTCGGTGCGCCGTCGGCGCCGCCGGGTGCGTGGGAGGACCCGGTGGTCGTGCCGCAGGGGGCACCCGCCCCCGGCGTGAGCGGTCCGGGGACACCACCCGGTGGGTACGGCGGTCCGGGGACACCGCCCGGCGGCTACCGCGGTCCGGGCGCGCCCGGGCAGTACGCGGCCACGTACCCGCAGTCCGGGCCGATCCCGTCCGGGCCGTACATCGCGCCGCCGCCACCGCCTCCGCGGCGCCCCGGGCGGCTCGTGCTCGCGATCGGGCTCCCGGTGCTGCTGCTGGTCGCGGCCGGGATCGTGGCCGCGGTGCTGTACCTGCCCGGCGGGCCGTCCGCGTCGACGGTGGGTGCCCCGATCGCCGTCGGACGCAACCCGCTCGACGTCGAGGAGGGCGGAGGGTTCCTCTGGACCGCCAACGCCGACGACGGCACGATCTCCCGGATCGACCCGGCCAGCGGCGACGTGCGGTCGTACACGGTCTCCGGCGTCCCGAACGCCCTCGTCGTCGACGCGGGCGCGGTCTGGGTCTGGAACTACACCGACGGCGTGACCCGGATCGACATCGCCACCGGCACGATCACGACCGTCGACACCGGCACCCCCGCCGCGATCGGCGGGATCGCCGCCGGCGGCGGCTTCATCTGGCTCACCCATCCCGACGACGGCACCGTCAGCCGCATCAGCACGGCGACGAAGGCGGCGGCCGGGACGCCGGTGAAGGTCGGCAAGCAGCCGGTCTGGATGGAGTTCGACAACGGCCGGCTCTACGTCTCGAACACCGGCGACCGCAGCCTGAGCGTGCTGGACGGTGTGAGCGGGCAGCAGATGGGCACGCCGCTGTCGCTGTCGGTCACCCCCGGCGGCATGGACATCGACCGGGGAACGATCTACGTCGCCACCGGCGACGCGAACGCGCCCGCCGACCAGGCGACGTTCACGGTCACCCCGATCGACCAGGCGTCGTTCGTCGTCGGCCAGTCCTTCGACATCGGCCGGGCCTCCTGGTTCGCCCCGGACGGCGACGTCGCGTGGATCGTCTACCCGCTCGAGGACGAGGTGCGCACGTTCGACCTGACCAGCCGCGAGCCCACCGGCCGGGAGGTGACCGGCGTCGGCCGGGGCGTCGTCGACGTGCTGGTCAGCGGGGACGAGCTGTGGATGACCCGCAACGACACCAACTCGCTCGTGCACCTGCACATCGATCGCTGACCAGGGGTAACACCGTCGCGGCCGGGCCCGAGTCCGCAGTCGGAGATCCGCAGGGTCGGTCGGTGGGGAGGTCGCGGGGTGCGGGAGTGGAGCCTGGGCGTCGATCTGGGGACGAGCTACTGCGCCGGGGCCACCGTGGTGGTCTCCGGCGACGAGGCCCGGATCGAGCCGCTGGAGGTCGCGGGCGAGCGGCGGGTGCCGTCGACCGTGCTCCTCGACGGCGACCGGCTGCTGGCCGGGACGCACGCCCAGCGCGCGATGGGCCGCAGCCCGGACCGTGCGGAGCGGAACCCGAAGAACTACGTCGGGCGCACGCCGATGCTGCTCGGCAGCACACCGGTCACCGCCGAGGACGCGCTCGCGGCCCAGCTGCGGGGGTTCGTGACCGAGGCGCGCCGCCGGTTCGACGACACGCTCCCGTCGACGCTCGTGCTGACCCATCCGGTTGCCTGGACCGAGAACCAGCGCGGCGTGCTCCGTGCCGCGGCGACCGCCGTCCTGCCGACCGTCACGCTCCACCTGCTCGACGAACCGGTCGCGGCGGCCTGGCACTACGCCCACGAGCACCACCTGGAGCCGGGCGACGGCGTGGCCGTCTACGACCTCGGCGGCGGGACGTTCGACGCGGCGGTGCTCGTCGCGCGCGCGGACGGGTTCGAGGTCGTCGGCTCGCCCGGGGGTGACACGGAGATCGGCGGCGAGTCGTTCGACGAGCGCGTGTTCTCCCACTTCGCCGAGCAGCTCGAGCGGCTGGCGCCGGAGTGGTGGGCCGAGGTCACCGGGGACCCCGACGACCATCGCTCGGCCACCGCGCTCGCCGAGCTCCTGCGCGAGGCGCGGCTGGCCAAGGAGGCCCTGTCCGACTACCCGACCGCGTCGCAGTACGTGTCCGGCGCGGACACCGACGTGACGATCACGCGGGACGAGTTCGAGGCGATGATCGGCGAGGACGTCGACCGCACCGACCGCCTGATGGCCGAGGTGATCACCGGGTCGCGCCTGGACCCGGCCTCGCTGCGGGGGATCTTCCTGACCGGCGGCGCCAGCCGCACGCCCCTGGTGCAGACGACGCTCAAGGCCCGGCACGCCAACCTGGTGCGGACCTGGTCGGACCCGAAGGTCTGCGTGGCGCTCGGCGCGGCCCGCTGGGCGGCGGCGCAGAACCGGGGCACCACGATCGTCGTCGATCCGGTGCCGCGCGAACGTGCCGCTCCCGGACGCGTCGACCCCGTGCCCCGCGGCTCGGGCCGCACCGGCCGGCCGCCGGCCGGCTCCCGGCTGGAGCCGGTCGTGGACGGGGTCGCCTCGGCCCGGGTGAACCAGGGGTGGCTCTACACGCTCGGTGCGCCCGAACCGTCGGGCCGGACGGTCATGCAGCGGCACTCGCCGCAGGACGGCCGCCCGGACCGGTACGCCACGTTCGGGCCGGTGTGCGGTTGGGTGGCCTCCGACCACGGCCTGCTCGTCGCCGAGCGGATCGGGCCGGGTGTCGCGCTGCACGCGTTCGGGCCGGATCTGACCCTGCACTCCACGCGCATCGTCACGGCACCGGGCGATCCGGTGCTCGCGCTCCAGGACGACGTGGGGTGGGCGATGGTGCCGGACGGCCAGGTCCGCCCCGTCGGCCCGGCCGACCGCCTGCCGTTCGGGGAGATGGGCACGGTCGCCGTGGAGACCGTGCGGCTCGGCGTGCCGGCCGGGGTGCCGCAGGGGCCGGGCCGCACCGTCCTCGGGAGGTCCGCGTCGTGGTTCGTCGACGAGGACGGCAGGACCCGACGACTGCTCGACCCGGCGGCGTCCGGCGGCGCACCGCTGTCCGTGCTGGGCGACGGGATCGGCGCCGGTGTGGTGCTCGGCGGGCCGGTGCGCGGCCGCGGCGGTCTCGGCTCGCTGCTCGGCGGCGGGCAGGCGCAGGGCGCCGCGCACCAGAGCCTCTACGTGCTGACGGCGCTCGGGCCGCAGCAGATCGGTGAGCGGCACCCGGGCCCGGACACCGCGTGGGTGCACCAGATGGCGCGGCTGCCCGGACCGGGTCCCTGGTACCTGGCGACGTCCGCCGGGCTGGAGACCGCCGAGTCGCTGACGCCCGGCGCGGGCCGGCGGATCTTCGTGCAGCGCCCGCCTGCCGGGGCGGCGCGCTGGGTCCCCGCGGGCGCGATCGCGTTCGGCGTGGTGGTCGACCGCATCGTCGGGGCCGGTGGGCTCAGCCTGCACGTCGTCTCCGGCGGGCGCCGGCGCGAGCTGGGCCGGTGGCCGGGCCTGCTCGGCAACCCGGTGTCGACGTGGGCGGCCGACCGTCCGCGGATCGTCGCCGCCACCGGCCGGATGTGGGCGGGCGTCGTGAACGACGCCGGCGGCTCCGACCTGGTGCGCGCGGACGTCGACGGGGCGGCCGTGCTCGCGTCCGCGCCCGGCTGGCTGGAGCCGGTCGGGCGGGCCGGGGACGCGCTGTTCGCGCTGCACGCGCCGGACGACGCCCCGGGGGAGCGGCGCCGCGGCGTCGGCCGGATCGTCCGGGTACCCCGCCGGCCGGACTGAGTCCCCGGGCGCGCCCCGGGGACTCAGGCGTCGCCTGTTGCGTCGTGCGGTACTCACGACGCTCGAGTGCCGGTCGGATCGGGGCCTCGGCTCAGGTGGCGGCCACTGCCGGGGCCGCCGCGCGCGGGTCGGTGCGCAGCTCCTCCGCCAGTGCCGCGCGGAGCTGGGTCGCCCGCTCGACCATCTCGCGCACCGCCTCGGCCCGGGCGCGGGCCTGCTCGGCGACGGTGCGTCGCTGCGCCGCGTCGCGCTTGGCCATCTCGGCGACGGCCGCCTTGCGCTTCTCCAGGTCCGCGCGCTGGTCCTCGAGCGCGTCGTCGATCGACTGCTCGACGACGGCCCGCCAGGCCGCGACCGCCTGCTGGGCGGAGATCGTCATCTCGCCCGCGGCCGTCAGGAACACGTCGCCGACGCCCTTGGTCAGCGCGGTCCGGGTGCGCGCGGCCTCGGCCAGGCGCTTCTTGTGCAGGAGGAAGACGCCGGCCACCGCGACGCCGATCACCGCAGGCCCGGCGATGGCCAGACCGGCGGACAGGCCGAGCAGGTTCGCCGAGGCGAACGTGAGGCTGCTGGCCATCATCACCGAGGGCAGTCCGTCGGCGATGACGTCGAGCGGCTTGCCGGCCGGGCCGTCGGTGTGCAGGCCGGGCACGGCGCCGTCGCGGCGGACGAGCATCTCCGGGTCCAGGTCGACGGCCGGGATGCCGAGACCGCTCAGGTAGGTCGAGAGCGTGTTCTCGGCCAGCTCGCGGGTATCGCCCGCGACTTCCTCCCAGGCCGCGGTGAGCGAGCGTTCCAGGCTCTCCGGCAGCTGTGCGGCGTAGGCCGTGAGCTCCTTCGGCGAGCTGTGCTCGGCGATCTCGCGGTCGTAGCCGCGGCGGTAGCCCTCCAGCGTGACGCGCACACGCCGGCCGACCTCCTGCCCCAGGAACTGGTGGTCGATGCTGCGCGCCCGGCGCTCGCGTCGCAGCGCGCGCAGCTGCTCCAGCCCGGCGTCGATCTCGGCCTTCCGCGCGGGCACGGCGTCCTCGTCGGCCGAGCCGGCCGCGGCCTCGTCGCGGACCGTCTCGGCCAGCGTGCGCAGCACGCTCTCGGTCAGCGTCAGGACGCCGGCGGCCCGGACCAGCCGGCGGCGCTCGCTGCAGCGACGGAGGTGGTTGCGCAGTACCGGGAGCCCGCTGCGCTCCAGGCGGTCGGCCGCGCGCTCGGTACGACCGGCCTGTTCCAGCGCGACGGCCGCCTCGGCGAGCTTCGCGCTGACCGGGATCCACGGCGCCTGCCGCAGCCGCTGCCCGAGATCCGGGTCCATCGCACCGTCGGTCACCGCCCGGGACACGAACGACGCGAGACGCTCCCGGTTCTCGGTCAGGAGCTCCCGCCAGGCGGGGGAGTCCTCCACCTTCGTCAGCACGAACGCGATCGAGTGCACCTTCTGCGCCGCCTCGGCCAGGAACTCCAGCTCGTGGCGCAGGATCGGCTGGTCCTGGGCACTGACCGCGAACAGCAGGCCGTCCGCGCGGTGCAACGCGGCGACGGTCGCGTGGCGGTGCCCGAGCGTCAGGCTGTCCACGCCCGGCGTGTCGACGAGCCGGACCCCGGCCAGTGCAGGCTCCGGCACCCGCAGCGCCACCCCGGTCACGCCGGCGCGGCGTGCGGGATCGCCCAGCACCGACGCGTAGTCGGCCAGGGCGGCCGGATCGATCGGCGCCGTGCTCACCTCGCCGTCCGGGGACCGGCGCTCGACGACGGCGGACAGCGCGTCGCCGTGCTCGATGGTGACCCGGGTGTGCGTGGCCACGTCCGCGTCGACCGGCAGCAGGTCGGGGTGGCGCAGCAGCGCGTTCAGCAGGCGGCTCTTGCCCCGTTTCTGGGCACCGGCGACGACGAGCGTCACGACATCCTCGCTCCACCGGCCGGCCTGCTCGGCCAGCACCTCCTGCTGCTCGGCGCGGCCGGCCTGACCGGCCGTGTCGTGGGCGCGGTTGGCCAGCCGCAGGATGTCGGTGACGGTGTCCGGCGAGGTGCTCACGGGATGCTCCGGTGGGCTGTGGCGGGCGGGGGGCCGGGCTGGGCGATCGACTCGTAGAGGAAGCAGACGTCCCGTGCGGTCGCCTTGTCCGGCGGCGGCAGCGGGCGGTTCACCAGGACCCGGAAGCGCCGGGCGAGCGCCGTCGCCGCGTCCCGGACGGCCTCCGGCCCGGCGGCCGGCTCCAGCCCGACGGCGGCGGGCACGGTGCGTGCGGCGGCCAGCGTGGCGAGCGCCTCCCGCTCGGCGGCCGACACCGAGCGGGCGGCGGCGAGCCGGGTCAGCCGTGCGGCACCGGCCTCCGTCGTGAGCGGGTCGTCGAGCGGCGCGACGTCCGGTGCCGGGCCCGTCCGGCCTCCGGCCGTCCGGCGGATCCGGTCGGTGGCGGCCCGGCCCGTCCGGCGTTGGTCCGTCGGGTCGTTTCCCGTTCGCCGCCGGGCCGCCGGGGTCTCGGCCGGTACGTGCGTCGGCCTCCACGGGCCGCCGCTCCCGGTCGGCGGACGAGGCCTCGGTCAGGCTCGCGACCATCGACTCCAGGACGTCGAGCACGTCGTGCGCCCGGTGCCCGCCGACGGTCGGGCCGGCCCGCAGAGCGACCCGGCGCCAGCGCACGGACGCCTCTCGCGCACGCTCGGCGATCTCCGACGGCGGGCTCCCCGGCGCGAGACCCATCTGGGCGGCCGCGTCGTCCTCGCGCACCATGCGCATCAGCTCGGCGGACATGTCCGCGTTCAGCCGCAGACGGCCGCGGGACAGCGCCGACCCCGCGGCCAGGATGCGGAGCGCGCCGAGCCCGGCGGCCAGCTGCCGGCCCTCGGTCACGGCATCCTGCAGCTCGCGCACGACGGCCGTGTCCTGCTCCGGCGCGGGGATGCGGCCGATCCGGTGGATGCGGGCCATCGCCCCGTACGCCTTGAGGCGGCGGGAGTGCCGGGTGAACCGGTCGACGATCTCCGCCGTACTGGACGGCGCACCCGGGCCGGGACGGGCGGAGCCGCCGTACCCGGAGTGGGCGGTCAGTGCGTGGTGCAGGTCGTCGAGACCGGCGTCCGGGTGGGCCCGCAGGTGCTCCACGGCCACCCGGATCCCGTACCGGTGCAGGCGCTCGACGAGCGTCCGCCGCACGGGCTGCTCTCCGGGAGCTCCGGCGAACTCGTCCAGGTCGAGCAGCTCGTCGTCGAGCAGGACGTCGTCCAGTTCGGACAACGCGCGCAGCGCCGCCAGCTCCGTCGCGCCGAGCAGACGGCCCCGGCCGGTCTCCGCGAGCAGGCCCGCCACCGGGGCGACGTCGAGCACGGAACCCTGCAGCGCCGCCGCCGCACGCTCGCAGAGCCGGTGCGCGTCGGCCCACGGCTCGTCGGCGAACCGGTCGACGTGACTGAGCACCGCGGCCGTGTTCACCGCCGTCATCCCGGCGGCGCCGGACAGCGCGCGGAACTCGGCGAGCGTGTCGGCGTCGAAGCGCTGGACGTGGCGCAGGACGTAGAGCAGGGCCTGGGCGTGCTCGGCCGCGGCGTCGCCGAACAGGAGCCGGCGGGTCGCGGCCTCGTTCTCCGCCCGGACCGTGTTCATCCCGGGCGTGTCGATCACCGTCACCTCGCGCAGCCACGGCTCGGTCAGCTGCACCCGCAGCCGCGCGACGTCCTCGACCGGGCAGCCGAGATCGGCGGGCAGCCTGCCGTCCACCAACCGGCGGTGCAGCGGTGCGGCGTCGCCGCGCTCGACGATCACCGTTCCGTCGTCCTCGCCGAACTCGTACCAGGTCACGATGCGCGTGCACTCGCCCGCGTCGGCCGGCGCGACCGGCCGCCCGAGCACGGCGTTGATCAGCGTGGACTTGCCCGCGCTGACCGCTCCGGCGACCGCGAGCTGCAGCGGCCGCTCCAGCGTGGCCCCGATCCGGGCCAGCTCCGCTCGCAGCTCGGCACCCTGTGCCTGGCGCTGCGCATCGCGGACCAGCGCCCGCACGGCGTACTGCGGATCGGGCGACCCGACGAGCGTCTGCGTGTCGGTCGTGCTCATCCGAACGTGCCCGGGTCGTCCGGGATCGCGTCGGGCGGATCGGGGGAGTGGTCCACCGGGTCGTGCGCGGCCGGGTCGTCGTGATCGGGTTGCCCGTCCTGGGCGTGCGGGTCGTACGACGAGTCCGGGTGATCGGCAGGGAGCTCGTCGTACCCGTCGGCGGCCGGGTCGTCCGCCCCGCGTGTCGCCGGGGTCCGGGTCGTCGTCCGGCGCCGCGGCGAACGAGTCGTCCGGTGCGGCAGCGGTGAACGACTCGTCCGGCAGCAGGGAGGCGTCCCCGTCGCCCGGACCGGCCGCGAACGTGGTGGCCAGCATGTCGTCGAGGGCGCCCGGGTCCGGGTCGGGGGCCGTGTCGAGCAGCAGCGCACGCAGCTCGGCGGCGTCGTCCGGCGTCGTCATCGGCGATCTCCTCGGCTCGGTCGGATCACAGGGCTAACGCGGCGCACGTCACCGACGAGCACGTTCGCGACCGGTCGTTCGGGCAGGGAGGGGCAGGCATGGCCGCTGAGCCGTTCGCTGTCTCGCCGCTCTTCCCGGAGGCGGACCTGGTGGGCCGGGCGAGGTCCGGTGACCAGGACGCGTTCCGCGAGCTGTGGACCGGTGCCCACCGGCGGGCGCACGGGCTGTGCCTGCGGCTGACCGGCAACCACGCGGACGCCGCGGACGCGCTGCAGGAGACCCAGATCGCGGTCTGGCGCCACCTCGGACGCTTCGACGGCCGCTGCCCGTTCGACCTGTGGGTGCTCGCGATCGCCCGCAACGCGGCCCGCGCGCTGCTGCGGGCGCGGGGACGCCGCCCGGAGCCGGTCGCCGACGTCGAGACCGACGCCGGGCCGGTCCGCTCCGGCCCGTTCGCGGAGGCGGTCGCCGAGACCGGTGCCGTCCAGGACGCGCTCGAGCGACTGCCCGAGCAGCAGCGCGAGGCCGTGCTGCTGCGGGCCGGCGACATGAGCTACGAGCAGATCGCCGCGGTCATGGACGCGCCGGTGGCGAGCGTGCGGGTGTGGGTGCACCGGGCGCGTACCCGGCTGCGGTCCGAGATGGCTCACTGATCCTCCTCCCGATAGACGACGACCTGCGGCGGCCGCACGATCCGGTCACCGTCGCGGAAGCCGGGCCGCACGGTCTCGGCGACGCGGTCGTGCCGGTCCGGTGACGGCGCCGGCGCGGTGCCGACGGCCTCGTGCCGGGCCGGGTCGAACCACTCCCCGTCCGCGTGGACCTCGTGCACGCCGTCCCGGGCCAGCGCGTCGGCGATCCGGGCCGCGATCGCCGGGTCCCGCCCGCCGAGCTGGTCCCGGATGCGCACGCACGCCTCGACCAGTGTGTCCCGCGGCGGGTCCTCGGCGAGCAGCCGTGCGACCTGCTGCGCGATCGCCGAGCTCGCCGCCCGGTCCGCCAGCGGGGCGAGCACCTCCCGCAGGGGACCGCCGTCCGGGGACGGCGGTGCGGGCGCGAGGGGGTGCCGGGGCCGCCGCGACCGGGGCCGTCGGGGCGGGACCGGCCGGCGCCGTGACCGTCGCGAACGCGGCCGCACCGGCCGGTGGTGGCGGAACCGCCACGGGACCGGTCGGGCCGTTGTAGGCCGGGCCGTCGTACCCGCGCCGGTGGTGCCCGTGGAGTGCGTGCCGGCGCTGCCGCGCCCGGAGCCACCACCACGTCCCGAGTGCGAGCGCCACCAGCACGACCGCGGCCGCGACCAGCGCTGCGAGCACGAGCCACGACGGCGTCCCGGTCCGCGGGGCGACCGGCACCTGCGTCTGTTGCTCGGCCGGTGTCGCGGGACCCGGTGCCGAGGGGCCCTGGGCCGTGACGCCCGGGGACGTGGCGCTCGCATCCGGGGACGGGTACCCGGTGCGCACCGCGCCGTCGGGGAGCATGCCGTCGGGCACCACGGCGCGGGGCGCCGCCGGCTGCGGTGCCACGGACCGTCCCTGCTGGACCGTTGCCGGCGCCCCCGACGATCCCGAGTGGTCCCGACGTCGGCTCCGCAGCCCGCGACGAGCGACACGAGCAGGCAGGTCCCGGCGAGGGAGCGGGCGGCGGATCCGGCACGGTGGCCCGGACGCGCCGGTGCCCGGAAGACCGTGTGGTCCACCGGGCTCGGCGTGTGCATCGGTCGTCGTCCGGATCAGACGTCGTACAGGCTGCCGGAGCTGCTGGACGACTCCGAGTAGTAGACGGCGTTGTCCGCGACGCGGTCCCCGTCCGAGTCGCCGACCGCGACGGCCGTGTCGGCCCGCCCGTCGCCGTCCGTGTCGCCCACCGAGACGGCCGCGTCGGTGTAGCCGTCGCCGTCGCTGTCGGTCGCGCCGGTCTCGAACGTGCCGTCGCCGTCGGTGTCGTAGACCTCGGTGTCCGCCGTGCCGTCGTAGTTGGTGTCGGCGACGCCGTAGTCGGCCTGACCGTCGGTGTCGGTGTCGGCGACCACCAGGTCGATCACGTTGTCGGAGTTCGTGTCGGCCAGCACGCTCTCGGAGTAGCCGTCGGAGTTCAGGTCGGCGGTCTCGGTGGTCATGCTGTCGATGTCGAAGGTGTCGGACATGGTGTGGCCTCCCGGCTCCGGTGCACCTCGTCGGGTGCGTTCAGAAAGGGAGATGCCGCGGGCGGGGCACTTGTTACAGCGGCCCCGAAGATTTTTCCTCGCGACGTCTACCCTGGCCTCGTGACCGAGCTGGCCGACCAGGTGACCATCGACTCCGTGGCCCGCGCCGCGTCCACCCCGGAGCAGGACCAGCCGTACGCGGCACTGGGCCTCAAGGACGACGAGTACGCCCGCGTCCGGGAGATCCTCGGCCGCCGCCCGACCGACGCCGAGCTGGCGATGTACTCGGTGATGTGGAGCGAGCACTGCTCGTACAAGTCGTCGAAGGTGCATCTGCGCTACTTCGGCGAGACCACCACCGACGAGATGCGATCCGCGATGCTGGCCGGCATCGGCGAGAACGCGGGCGTCGTGAGCATCGGCGACGGCTGGGCCGTCACGTTCAAGGTGGAGTCGCACAACCACCCGTCCTACGTGGAGCCGTACCAGGGCGCGGCGACCGGAGTCGGCGGCATCGTCCGCGACATCATGGCGATGGGCGCGCGGCCGATCGCGGTCGGCGACCCGCTGCGCTTCGGCCCGCTGGACGCCGAGGACACCGGCCGGGTGCTGCCCGGCGTCGTCGCCGGGATCGGCGGGTACGGCAACTGCCTCGGGCTGCCGAACGTCGGCGGCGAGGTCGTGTTCGACGCGTCGTACGCAGGCAACCCGCTGGTCAACGCGCTCTGCGTGGGTGCGCTGCGGGCCGAGGACCTGCACCTCGCGTTCGCCTCCGGCACCGGCAACAAGATCATTCTGTTCGGCGCGACGACGGGTCTGGACGGGATCGGCGGCGTCTCCGTGCTGGCGAGCGAGACGTTCGACGACGGGGCGGGCCGCAAGAAGCTCCCGAGCGTCCAGGTCGGCGACCCGTTCACCGAGAAGGTCCTGATCGAGTGCTGCCTGGAGCTGTTCGCGGCCCGGCTGGTGGTCGGCATCCAGGACCTCGGCGGCGCCGGGCTGTCCTGCGCGACCAGCGAGCTGGCCAGTGCCGGGGACGGCGGCATGCACGTCGACCTGGACGCGGTCCCGTTGCGCGCCACCGGGATGACCCCGGCCGAGATCCTCTCCAGCGAGTCCCAGGAGCGGATGTGCGCGGTCGTGCGCCCGCAGGACGTGGACGCGTTCCTCGCCGTCTGCGCGAAGTGGGACGTGCTGGCCTCGGTGATCGGCGAGGTCACCGAGGGCGACCGGCTGGTGATCACCTCGCGCGGCGAGACCGTCGTCGACGTGCCGCCGCGCACCGTCGCGCACGAGGGCCCGGTCTACCTGCGGCCGGTCGGCCGCGACGACGCCCGCCAGGACGCGCTCGTCGCGGACGACCCGTCGAGCCTGCCGCGCCCGGAGACGCCGTCCGAGCTGCGGGCCGAGATCGTCCGGATGGCCGCGTCGCCGAACCTCGCCGCCCGCGGCTGGGTCACCGACCAGTACGACCGCTACGTGCGCGGCAACACGGTGGCCGCCCAGCCCGCGGACGCCGGTGTCGTCCGGGTCGACGAGCGGACCGGCCGCGGGATCGCCGTCGCCACCGACTGCAACGCCCGGTTCGTCGCCCTGGACCCGTACGCGGGCGCCCAGCTCGCGCTCGCCGAGGCCCACCGCAACGTCGCGAGCTCCGGTGCGGTGCCGCTCGCCGTCACCGACTGCCTGAACTTCGGCTCGCCGGAGGACCCGCACGTGATGTGGCAGTTCGAGCAGGCCGTGCGCGGGCTCGCGGACGGCTGCGCGGTGCTCGGCACGCCGGTGACCGGCGGCAACGTCAGCTTCTACAACCAGACCGGGACGCACCGCGATCCTGCCCACACCGGTCGTCGGCGTGCTCGGCGTGCTCGACGACGTGACCCGCGCGATCCCGTCCGGCTTCGCCGGCGCCTCGGACGAGGTCGTCCTGCTGCTCGGCGGGACGCGTGACGAGCTCGGCGGCGGCGAGTGGGCGCACGTGGTGCACGGCCACCTCGGTGGACGGCCCCCGGCCGTCGACCTCGCCCACGAGCGGCGCCTCGGCGCGCTGCTGGCCGCGGCCTCGACCGCAGGCGAGCTCACCGGCAGCCACGACCTGTCCGACGGCGGACTCGCCCAGGCACTGGTCGAGTCCGCGCTCGCCGGGGGACAGGGCGCGTCGGTGTCGCTGCGCGAGGTGCACCGCGACCCGTTCCTCGCGCTGTTCTCCGAGTCGGCCGGCCGGGTCCTGGTCACCGCGACCGAGCGGCACGCCGCCGCGTTCGCCGCGCGGGCCGCGGACGCCGGTGTCGGCGTCGTGCGACTGGGCCGCACCGGCGGGACCACGCTGCGGATCGACGACGTCGGCGAGCTGGCGCTGGACGAGCTGCGCACGGCCTGGGAGGGCACGCTGCCGGCCCGGTTCGGCGGCCCGGCGGTCTGACCGGTGGGTGTCGAGGAACTCACCGCATGGCTGGACGGCGGGCCCGCCCCGGAACGCTCCGTGCAGAAGGCGGCGGTGAAGGAGTCGCTGGCCGAGCTGGCCCGTCGTGCGCCGGGCCACAGCGTCGAGGTCCGGGTCCCGCCGTTCGGCGCCGTGCAGTGCGTCGAGGGGCCCCGGCACACGCGCGGCACACCGCCGAACGTGGTGGAGACCGACCCGCGCACCTGGATGTCGCTGGTGCTCGGCCGCGTCACCTGGGACGGACGCGACGTCCGGTGGTTCGGTGCGCGCGTCCGGTAATCGCGCGGCCGAGGTCGCCGGACTGCTCCCGCTGTCCTGACCGTCCGGCGACCGCCGGGCGCGACGCGACGTGACACGGGTCCCGTCACGGGGTCTCCCGGGCCGCCCGGGCGTACGATCGGCGTGCTGGAACTGACGTCGCTTGCCGAGGAGCGTGTGTGTTGGGTTCCGCCCGGAACGAACACCCTGCCGAGTCCACGGATCCCACTGATCAGACAGCGCCCGCCGACGAGGAGCTCGATACCGGCCCGCACGAGGAGTGCGGTGTGTTCGGCGTCTGGGCTCCCGGCGAGGACGTCGCGAAGCTGACGTACTACGGGCTGTACGCACTGCAGCACCGCGGCCAGGAAGCGGCCGGCATCGCCGTCTCCGACGGCCACCGGATGGTCGTGTTCAAGGATCTCGGCCTGGTCAGCCAGGTCTTCGACGAGCAGACGCTGTCGTCGCTGCGTGGCCACCTCGCCGTCGGGCACTGTCGCTACTCCACGACCGGGTCGGTCACCTGGGAGAACGCCCAGCCGACGTTCCGGACCACGGCCACCGGCAGCGGGCTCGCCCTGGGCCACAACGGCAACCTGGTGAACACCGCCGAGCTGCGCGACTCCGTGCGGACGCTGAAGCGGGACAGCCGCTCCGGCATGCACGCCACCACCGACTCCGACCTGGTCACCGAGCTGCTCGCAGCCGAGGCCGCGGACCTCGGGTTCGCCGAGGCCGCGATGCGGCTGCTGCCGAAGCTGCGCGGGGCGTTCTCGCTCGTGTTCGCCGACGAGCGCACGCTCTACGCCGCCCGCGACACGCACGGCGTCCGCCCGCTCGCGCTCGGACGCCTGGAGCGCGGCTGGGTGGTCGCCAGCGAGACGGCGGCGCTGGACATCGTCGGCGCCTCCTACGTGCGCGACGTCGAGCCCGGCGAGCTGATCGCGATCGACGAGGACGGCATCCGCAGCTACCGGTTCGGTACCCCGGAGCCGAAGGGCTGCGTGTTCGAGTACGTCTACCTCGCCCGCCCGGACACCGTGATCTCCGGACGCTCGGTCTACGACACCCGTGTCGAGATCGGACGCCGGCTCGCCGAGGAGCACCCGGTCGAGGCCGACCTGGTGATCCCGGTCCCGGAGTCCGGCACACCGGCCGCGATCGGCTACGCGCAGGGCTCCGGCATCCCGTACGGCCAGGGCCTGGTGAAGAACGCCTACGTCGGGCGCACGTTCATCCAGCCGAGCCAGACGATCCGCCAGCTCGGCATCCGGCTCAAGCTCAACCCGTTGCGGAACGTGATCCGCGGCAAGCGGCTCGTGGTGGTGGACGACTCGATCGTGCGCGGCAACACCCAGCGCGCGCTGGTGCGCATGCTGCGCGAGGCCGGGGCCGTCGAGGTGCATGTCCGGATCGCGTCGCCGCCGGTGCGCTGGCCGTGCTTCTACGGGATCGACTTCGCCAGCCGCGCCGAGCTGATCGCGGCCGGGGCCGATGTGGAGGGTGTGCGTCGCTCGATCGGGTCGGACTCGCTCGGCTACGTCTCGGTGGACCACATGGTCGCGGCCTCCGAGCAGCCGCGCAGCCGCCTGTGCTGCGCCTGCTTCGACGGCGAGTACCCGATCCCGCTGCCCGAAGAGGCCCTGCTCGGGAAGCATCTGCTCGAGGACGTCACGGAACCCGAGCCGACCGCGTCCGGCGCGGCATCGGGCGACGCCGGCCCGCTCTCGGTCGGCTACGGTGCCGCTGAGGCCTTGACCCGCCCCTGAGCCCGGCCCCGGCGGGGTGTCCTCCGACGACGCACCGATCCGAGCGGCCCGGCCCGCCCGAGAAGCACTGGAGTCCCCCGTCATGCCCCGGACCGATCCCGACCAGCCGCGCGCGACCTACGCCGCCGCGGGCGTCGACATCGACGCCGGCGAACGCGCGGTCGAGGGGCTGCGGCCGTTCGCGGAGAAGGCCACCCGCCCGGAGGTGCTGGGCGGCATCGGCGGGTTCGCGGGCCTGTTCGCGGTGAAGTGGGGCAAGTACGCCGAGCCGGTGCTGGCCGCGTCCACCGACGGCGTCGGCACCAAGGTCGCGATCGCGCAGGCGATGGACAAGCACGACACGATCGGGCTGGACCTGGTCGCGATGGTCGTCGACGACCTCGTCGTCTGCGGGGCGGAGCCGCTGTTCCTGCAGGACTACATCGCCGTCGGACGCCTCGTCCCGGAGCAGGTCGCGGCGCTCGTGAGCGGGATCGCCGAGGGCTGCCAGCAGGCCGGCTGCGCGCTGCTCGGCGGGGAGACGGCCGAGCACCCGGGCATGATGGAGGACGGCGGGTACGACCTGTCGGCCACCGGCGTCGGGGTCGTGGACCGGGAGACGATGCTCCGCCCGGAGCGTGTCCGCCCGGGCGACGTCCTGGTCGCGATGGGCTCGTCGGGGTTGCACTCCAACGGCTTCTCGCTCGCCCGGCACGTCCTGCTGGAGATCGCCCGGCTGCCGCTGGAGGGACACGTCGAGGAGTTCGAGCACTCGCTCGGCGAGGAGATGCTGGTGCCGACCCGCATCTACGCGCGGGACTGCCTGGCGATCGCGGCGGAGACCGATGTCCGCACGTTCGCGCACGTCACCGGCGGCGGGCTGGCGCGCAACATCGAACGGGTGCTGCCGGACGGGCTCGCCGCGGTGATCGACCGCGGATCGTGGACGCCGGCGCCGGTGTTCAAGCTGATCGCGTCCCGCGGCCGCGTCGACCGCCCGGAGATGGAGAAGACGTTCAACATGGGCATCGGGATGGTCGCGGTGCTCCCGCCGGACGACGTCGACCGTGCGCTCGCGGTGCTGACCGCGCGGCACGTGCCGTCGTGGATCCTGGGCGAGGTGTCGCGGCTGCCCGACGTCGAGGGCGCGAACTCCGGCGAGGTCGGCGCGCGCGTGCAGCTTCGTGGGGACCACCCGCGGTTCTGACGCCGGGCGGCCGGCTCAGCCGGCTTTGTCGTCCCCGTCGCCGTCGCGCACGACACGGTGCGACTCCCGCAGCATCGGCGGGTGCAGCATCGTCGCCGGCCCGCGCCGGAACAGCCGTGGGGGGCGCCCGCGACCGCCGGTGACCAGCGTCGGCGTCGGGACGAGGAAGCCCTCGGTGGAGGTCACCTTGCGCTGGAAGTTGCGCGGGTCGAGCTCGTTGCGCCACACCGCCTCGTAGACCCGCCGCAGGTCGGTCACGGTGAACTCGGGCGGGCAGAACGACGCCGCGAGCGTCGTGTACTCGATCTTGGAGCGGGCCCGCTCGATGCCGTCGGCGAGGACCTGGTCGTGATCGAAGGCCAGCGGGCCGATCTCCTCGACCGGGCGCCACGCCGAGGCGGCGGCGTCCCCGCCCGGCGTCGGCTCCGGGAGGTCGGGCACCAGCGCCAGATAACCGACACTGAGTACGCGTCCCCGCGGGTCCCGGTCCGGGGCGGCGTAGCTGGCGAGCTGCTCCAGGTGGCCGACGACGGCGTCGCCGGTGTCGGTCCCGGTCTCCTCACGGAGCCGGCGGCTGGCCGTGTGCACCAGGTCCTCGTCCGGCTGCACGAAGCCGCCGGGCAGCGCCCATTCGCCGACGAACGGTGGTTCTCCCCGTTCGATCAGCAGAACGTGCAGACGGTGACGACGCACCGTGAGCACAACCAGATTCACCGCGACGGCGAAGAGGTTGCCGCGCATGGTCTCTCGTACACCTCGGAAGCGTCGACCTACCTGGTCGTCGAACTTCGACGAACCGTCACGGACGGGTGGTCCGTGTCGGCGTGGTGATCTTGCCCTATCGGGGTGCGAGAGGGAACCGGCGGGTGGCCACGACGACGCAGAGCAACCGGGCCACCGGCCGGGACGGGTTCAACGGCGCCGGTCGTCCTCGTCGTCGTCGACGGCGTACCTCTCGACGTAGTCGCTGTATTCGTCGTGGTCGCTGTCGTTGTTGGTGGTCACCGCCGTCCCACTACCGATCTCACGCTGCAGCGCGTCGAGATCCATCGTGGGGGAGCTGTACTTGAGCTCACGGGCCACCTTCGTCTGCTTGGCCTTGGCTCGTCCGCGCCCCATGGCTGGCCCCCTTACAACAGGGAAGGGGCGGCCGGTGTCACTCGGCGGCCCCGTTCATCTCATCAATGTCCTGTCATCACAGTACCCTGCGATGGCCGGACAGTGCGACGTGGCTCCGGTCCCGAACGGCATCGAGACCGTCGTCACCCGGCACGGAGACGACGATGTCCCGCTGTCGGGGCACGGGGACGCGCGGCCCGTTACCCGCGCAGGCCGCCGCGGATCTGCGCGGCGCGCCCGGGCGGCGGCGTCTCCGACTCCTCGGCGACGCTGGAGGCGGCGATCGTGGCCGGCGCGGAGCGGTCCTCGAGACCCGCGATCAGGTCGGCGTCGACCGGCACCGAGCGCTTGAGCAGCGCCAGCACGACGGGCCCGAGCTCGTGGTGCTGGACGACGGTGCCGACCCGGCCGACGGTGCGGCCGCCCAGCTGGACGGGATCACCGGTCACCGGCAGCTCCTCGTCGCCCGCGTCGAGGTGCAGCAGCGCCAGCCGTCGCGGCGGCCGGCCCAGGTTGGCGACGCGGGCGACCGTCTCCTGACCGCGGTAGCAGCCCTTCTGCAGGTGCACCGCCGCCCCGATCCAGCCGACCTCGTGCGGGATCGTCCGGTCGTCGGTGTCGACGTGCAGGCGCGGCTGCAGTGCCTCGACCCGCAGGGCCTCGAACGCCGACGTCCCCGCCGGCCGCGCCCCGGCCCCGGTCAGCCGGTCCCACCAGGTGTCCTTCTCGGCACGCGGCACCACGACGTCGGCGGCATCGGCTCCCGGCCAGGGCATCCGGCGGACGAAGCCCCCATCCGGCGCGGCGGCACAGCCGTCCGCCCCCGGGACCGGCAGCCCGGCCGCGGCCAGCACGGTGGGCGTCTCCGGCCCGACGACGGACAGGACGGCCAGCTCCTCGGTGGCCGAGCGGGGCTCGACCGCCGACCAGAAGCGCATCGAGTCGAGGTAGGCGAGCAGTTCGGCGCCGTCACCCGGTTCGGTGTCCAGGTGGACCGTCCCGTCCACGTGCGCCACCACCATGTGGTGCAGCACGCGGCCCTTGAGGTCCAGGATCAGGGCCTCGGTGCCGGTGTCCTCGGGTAGCTCGCTCACGTGCTGGGTGAGCAGCAGGTGCAGCCAGGACAGACGGTCCGCGCCCGGCACGGAGATCACGTCCCGGTGTCCGCGGTCGACGACGGCCGCGGAGCGGGCCATCGCCCGTTGCTCGGCGAACGGGTCGCCGCGGTGGGCAGGGACGGCGGCGTCCGGATCGGGGGGTGCGTCCGTGTCGACGGTCGTTTCGGGGCGGGTCATCCGCGCACTTCCTCTGCGGCGTCGTCGTCGTGGTCCATCGCGGCGAGACAGTCGGCGCACGTGCCGGACAGCGCGACGTGCGTGGCGTCGAGCCGGAACCCGTGCTCGTCCGCGGCCCGATCGGCGAGGGCGTCCATCAGGTCGACCGGCGCCTCGCCGACCGACCCGCAACGGTGGCAGACCAGGTGCACGTGCCGGTGCTCGTGCTCGGAGTAGGTCGGCGCGCCGTGCCCGAGATGGGCGTGTTGGACGACGCCGAGCTGCTCGAGCAGATCGAGCGTGCGGTACACGGTGGTGATGTTCACCGCCGGCGCTATCGCCTGCACCTGAGTACACACCTGCTCGGGAGTCGCGTGTCCGAGATCGCGCACCGCGTTCAGGACGAGCTGCCTCTGAGGGGTCATCCGTAGGCCCCGCTGGTGCAGGGTGCCCTTGAGCGAGGAGTCCACACCCGCATGGTAGGCCGTCGCGACCGGTACCCTTGCACTGATCGGATCGATGAACGGCGCATTCTGTCACGCGGCCGGGGGACGGGCGGTACCGCCACACCGGTTTGCGGAGTCGGATGTCGCCCCGAGACGCACTTGCTGGATACCCTGGTCGGCGTAGCCGTCCCACAGGGGCGGCTTGCCGGCCTGTAGGAGGAGGAGTCGATGACGGCAGACGGGGCGGACCGGCTGGGCGGTCCCCCGCGGTTCGACGTCGTGCTCCGCGGCTACGACCGGCGCCAGGTCGACGAACACGTCGACCAGGTGCAACGACTTGTCGCCCGGATGCGGGCCGACATCGAGGCGCTGCGCAACCGGCCGATGCCGCCGGTGCCGCCGCCCGGCGGGTTCGCCGTCGGCGTGCCGTCGCCCGGGCCACGGCAGCCCGGGCCGCCACCGCAGGGGATGCCGCCGCACGGCATGCCTCCGCAGGGGCCGCCCTCGCCACGGCCGTCGCCGCGCCCCGGCCCGGAGCGGCCGGACGCGATCAACGACTTCTCGGACCGGATGCAGACGATCCTGCAGAAGGCGGAGGAGGAGGCCGAGGAGATCCGCTCCAAGGCCCGCGCCACCGCCAAGGCCGAGACGGAGCGCGCCCGCTCGGACGCCGAACGCGTGCGCTCCGAGGCGACGAAGGCCGTCGACCGTTCGCGGACCGAGGCCGATCAGGCACGGGCCCGCGGCGACAAGCTGCGCGCGGAGATCGGCGAGCTGACCCGTCAGCGGGACGAGCTGCGTTCCGAGATCGGCCGTCTGCGCACCCAGCAGGCCCCGGGCCAGGCTGGACAGGGCCAGGCGGGACAGGGCCAGGCCGGATCGGCTCCGGCGGCAGGACCGGGTCATGTCCGGTCCGGCCCCGACGCCGAGCACAAGCCGGCCGTACGTCCCGCGATGGCGGGCGGTCAGGACGGGGAGGCCGCACGCGGTCGATCCGGCGCGGCCGAAGGACAGGGGCAGGGTTCCGCCCCCACCCGGGACGGCGGCGCCGGCCAGCAGGGCCCGCAGGGCCCGCCGCGCCCGAGTCCCTCGCCGAAGCCCTCACCGGGGCCCTCGCCGTCGCGCCCGGACGGTGGCCAGCGTCCGGCTGCCGCGTCCTCCGGGTCGGGGCCTGCGGGTGCCGGATCAGCGGGTGCCGAGCAGGGCAAGAAGGCCGAGTCCGGAAGCTCGCGCCCGCAGCAGCCGGAGTCGAAGCCGGGCCAGCCCCAGCCGTCGCGCCCGCAGGGGCAGGGTGCCGGGGCGCCGCAGCAGGGCACGGCACAGAACGGTCAGCCGGGCCAGCAGGGCGACCGGAACGGGTCGGCTGCGGCGAAGTCCCCAGCGCCGAGCACGCCCGCGGCGAAGGCGCCGGCGTCGGGCACGCCCGCCCCGAAGGCTCCGGCGTCGGGCGGGGCCGGGCCGAAGGGATCCGCGCCGAAGTCCGACCAGCAGAGTGCCGCCGGCCGGAACGCCTCCGACGCGGACAACGGTGCCGAGCGCACCTCCGCGATGCGCCCGCAGAGCGACGAACCGGAGCCCGCGGACCTGTTCCGTCCGGCCTCGGACGCGCCACGCGACCCGAGCACGACGGCAGTGCCGCAGCAGAACCCGTCGCGCACGAACGGGTCGGGCGGCTCGGACTCGTCCGGTAAGGACACCGGCGGGGACGTCGAGCGCACCGTCGCCGTGGGCGCGGTGACACGGTCCGGTGACACCTCTTCGGATGGATCTTCGAAGGCGTCCGGCCAGGAACGGCGGGACGGCGACACCGGCGAGGAGTCCGACAAGGAGCCCCCGACGACGATGAACCGGCCGGCCCAGCCCCAGGGCGGGGACCGTCGGCCCGACCAGTCCAAGCCCTCCGGCTCCCGCCCCTCCGGCGGGGAACGCGCGGAGAACCCCAGCTCGGGGCAGGGTTCCGGGTCGGGATCCGGATCGTCCGGACAGCAGCGGAACGGTCAGGGCGGCTCCGGCCGGCCCAACGGCAGCGGCCGCGACGACCGTGACCGCGGCGGTGCACCCCGCCCGCCGTCGCCGTCGCGGACGAACTGACGAGGCCCGCGCGACGGGTCTGGCGGGCGCATAGTGTGCGCCCTCATGCAGCTCGGCACGACGGCGATCCCGCTCCTGCCGGCCGTCGCGGTCGGCGTGGCGGTCGTCCTGGCCGGGCTCGTGCTGTGGGGTGTTCGTCGCGTGCGGCGAGCTCCCGCTCCGGCCGAGACGGCCGCGGATCGCGCTGACGCCGCGGAGCCGTTTCCGAGCGCGCTGGACTGGACCGGCGAGGCCGCAGGCGGCGCGGCCGATCCTCCGCGCCCCCGACGGCCCGCGACCGTCGCCGACGCGGTCGCCGCACGCCGCGCGGAGACCCAGGCGCTGGCCGCGGTGGCGGCGGACCCGGACGGGAGCGCCCGGCGACAGCCGTCGACCTATCCCGGTGACGACGAACCGGTGACCGGTCCGGCCCGGACGGGTCTGCACCGCGCCACCGAGGACGGGCCGGACGATCTGGGTCCCTCCGGGCGGTGGGTGCCCCGGCACTCGATCGGGATGGACCTGGGCTCCGAGTGCGGTTCGGACGATGCCGTCTCGTCGGGCGACGCCGCGGTCCGGGGTGAAGCGGAATCGCCGACAGCGGAGCCGGATCGGTTGTCTCCCGTGGAGATTCGCTCACCAGGTGAGCGAGTTCGGGAAAGTGAACCGACCGCCGCGAGCGACGCGGCGTCGCCGGGTCTCGCTCCGGTCCGGGCCGATGCGGGTCCGCCGATCTCGCAACCGGACCGGTCGTCCCGTCCGGAATCCAGCTCACCAGGTGAGCCACCTGTGCGGACCGAACGGGTCGCGGCAGCCGACGCAGCTACCTCCGAACCCGAGGAGAGCGGCGCGGCGTCCGCGGACCCGGCTCGACCGGGGGCGGCCAGCGCCCTCCCGGACGGTGTCTTCCCGGAGCTCGCCGAGGACGCCGATGGCCTCGACGCCGTCGCGACCACCCCGGTGCCACCGCCGTGGTCGCCGGCGCGGGGCGTGCCGGGTGCGGGGCCGGGGGCCGGGCCGTCCGAGCCGGTGTCGTTCGCCGTCCAGCAGGCGCTCGCGGCCCGGGCCGTGCAGCGGGCCCGGACCTGCCCGGACGCCCCGGATGCCCCGGACACCAAGGCCGTCGACCCTCCGTGCGCGGTCCCGGACGTCCGGGACCGGCTGCTCTCGGTGCTGCTCAGCGATCCGGCCGCCGCACTCGGGGCGGCCACTGACCTGGATGAGAACCGTGAACGCATCGACCGGCTCGGCGACGTGCTGCGCCGCCGCCGCGCCGACTTCGCGACCGCCGTCCAGCGCCTGCACGCGTCCGGGCTGACCGGCGAGCAGATCGGGCGGCTCGCCGACCTCGACGGCGACGACGTCCGCGCCATCCTGGAACAGCCCACCGGGGACCGGTAGCCGCCTCAGCGGAGGACGGTCAGACCGCACGCGCGTCCCCGGTGCCGCCTGCGCGAGCAGAGGCAGGTCGTCGTGCTCGATCACGGCGATGACCGGGTAGCCGCCGGTCGTCGGATGGTCGGCCAGGAACACGACCGGGGAGCCGTCCGGCGGTGCCTGCACCGCGCCGGTGACCATGCCCTCGCTGGGCAGCTCGCCGGTCCCGCGCTCCGGATGGCGTACCGGGGCCGGCCCCTCCAGGCGCAGGCCGATCCGGTTGCTCGTCGAGCTGACCGTCCAGACCGGCTCGGTCAGTGCGGCCGCCGGGTCGCTCGAACCAGTCGTCGCGCGGGCCCAGGCGGACCCGCACGCGGATCTCGGCCGGCGGGACCGACACCGGCACCGGCCCGGAGACCGGGACCGACCCCGGCGGGCCGAGTGGCAGCACGTCGTCCGCGGCCACCGGGGCGGGCCCGAGGGCGGAGAGCAGGTCGGTGCTGCGGCTCCCGAGGGCCGGCTCGACGTCGACCCCGCCGGACACGCCGAGGTAGACCCGCAGCCCGCCCACCGGCGTCCCGATCTCCAGCGTGGCGCCGTCCGGCACGGTGACCGCCGCGTGCGACGCAGCGGGCCGCCCTCCACCCGGACCGGGGCCGGCGCGCCGGTCACCGCGACCGTCACCGTCCCCTCGGCCCGCAGCCGCGCGCCACCGAACAGCAGCTCCAGCCCGGCCGCGCCCTCGGGCGTTGCCCGACCAGGCGGTTCGCCAGGTCGAGCGCGGGCCGGTCCAGCGCCCCGGACGGCGGGACGCCGAGATGCGCGAATCCGGGCCGCCCGTGGTCGGCGACGAGCGCCTGCGGCCCGGTCGCGACGACGTGCAGCACCCGTGGGCTCACGGTGACTCGAAACGGACGGACTCGAAACGGACGCGGTCACCGGGGGCCAGGCGGGCCGGCGGGTCGGCCGCCGGGTCGAACATGACGAGGTCGGTCCGGCCGATCAGCCGCCACCCGCCGGGGGAGCGGCGCGGGATAGACGCAGCTGTAGACGTCGGCGACGCCGACCGACCCGGCCGGGACGGCGGACCGCGCGCTCTCCAGGCGCGGCTGGCGCAGCGGCTCCGGCAGCCCGGACAGGTACCCGAACCCGGGGGCGAAGCCGCAGAAGTCCACGGTGTACTCCGCGCCGGTGTGCAGCTCGACGACCTCGGCGGTGCTCAGCCCGGCAGTCTGCGCGCGACGAGGTCCAGGTCCTCGCCGTCGTAGGTCACCGGGATCGTGTGCAGGGTCCCCGCGGCATCGCGCGACACCGCCGGATCGATCTCCGCGACGTGCGACCGCACCGGCCCCAGGTCACCCCCGGGCCGGACCGCGACCAGCACGGTGCGGGCCGCCGGCACCAGCTCGACGACGTCCGGCAGCGCCGCGTCCCGCACCGCGGCCACGGTCGCCGCCACCTCCGTCGGCGGAGTCCAGCTCCACCAGCACGGCCCACCGGCCGCAGGTCCGGACCCGGGGGCGGATCGGCCCGGCGGGGTCGCTCATGGACGATCTCAGCCGACGACGCGGTGCAGCAGCGCCGACAGGTGCGGCTGCATCGGCTGCCCCATCATCGCCCGCTCGTCGACGTAGGCCAGGTCGCCCTGGTTGACCAGCCCGTAGAGCCGCTTCGCGCCGTCGACGTCCTTGGCCGACGGCGTCCGCATCACCGCGTCCGTCTCGATCTCCCAGGAGCGCATGTCGCCCTTGGGGCCGAAGTACATCTCGATGATGCCGGTGTTGTGCGCGATCTGGACCTCGAGCGACCCGTCTTCCTGCGGCCGCCAGAACCCGGTCTCCCGGGCCGCCGGGCGGATGATCTCGCCGTCCGGCCCGAGCAGCCAGGACCGCGCCTCGTAGGTGAGGAACGGACGGCCGTCGTGGGCGAACGTCACCTGCTGTCCGAAGTGGAACGGGCCGTCGATCGTCGGGTAGACCACCTCGCCGGTGCCCCGCCAGACGCCCACCAGGGGCAGCAGGCCCAGGCACCGCTCGTGCAGGTCCGGCCCCAGGCGCAGGTTCGCCGTGTCGTCGGCGATCGGCAGGTCGTCCCACTGGGGGCGGTTGCGCTGCGGCGAGTCGGGCGCGGCGTTCTTCGGGCCGCTGATCGTGGTGGACAGCTGCTCCTCCGGCCCGCTGCCTCCGGCGGATTCGGTCACGCGGTCGGCTCCTCTGCGTCGGGGCCCGGAGAGGGTGGTGACTCGGCGGGCGTCGTGCGGTCGGCCGGCTCCACGACGAACACCCGTCGCAGCAGGTAGCCGGTCCAGGCGGCGACACCCGCGGTGAGGGCGATCAGCAGACCCGTGGAGAACCAGTGCACGGCGCGCCAGCATAGTGGTCGGGCCGGAGAACGAACGGACCCCTCGGGCAGTCGCGCTGCCCGAGGGGTCCGGATCGTCGGCGGACGGTGGCCGGTCAGGCCACCGCGATCTCGGCCTGGTGCAGGCCGGGACCCTCTGCGCTGAGCTCGGACTGGCCGTTGCCGGAGCGCGACAGCGCCCGCACGGTCCAGGTTCCGGGCGCGGCGAAGAACCGGAAGTTCCCGGACGCCGAGGCCACGACCTCGGCCGTGAACTCGCCGGTGCGAGTCCAGCAGCCGCACGAACGCCCCGCCCACCGGCTCGCCGCCGGAGACGACGCGTCCGGTGAGGACGGTCTCCTTGCTCAGATCGGTCCCGGCCGGCAGCTCGACGGCCTGGTCAGGTGCAGCACACATATCACTTGGCTCCCAGCTCGATCGGCACGCCGATCAGCGAGCCGTACTCGGTCCAGCTGCCGTCGTAGTTCTTCACGTCGGAGTGGCCGAGCAGCTCGTGCAGCACGACCCACGTGTGGCTGCTGCGCTCGCCGATGCGGCAGTAGGCGATGGTCGACTTGCCCTCGTCGTAGCCGGCCTCCTTGTACAGCGAGGCGAGCTCGTCGTTCGACTTGAACGTCCCGTCCTCGTTGGCCGCCTTCGACCACGGGATGTTGATCGCGCTCGGGATGTGCCCGGGCCGCTGCGACTGCTCCTGCGGCAGGTGCGCCGGGGCCAGGATCTTGCCCGAGAACTCGTCGGGCGACCGGACGTCGACCAGGTTCTTGTTGTCGATCGCGTCGACGACCTCGTCGCGGAACGCGCGGATCGACGTGTCGGCGCCCTTGGCCGAGTAGCTCGCCTCCGGGCGGTCCTTGACGTCGGTGGTCAGGGTCCGGCCGTCGAGCTCCCACTTCTTGCGGCCGCCGTCGAGCAGCACGACGTCGTCGTGGCCGTAGAGCTTGAACTCCCAGTACGCGTAGGCGGCGAACCAGTTGTTGTTGCCGCCGTACAGCACGACCTTGTCGGAGTTGCTGACGCCCTTGCTCGACAGGAGCTGCTCGAACTGCTCCTTGGTGACGATGTCGCGTCGGACCGGGTCCTGCAGCTCGTCGGTCCAGTTGACCTTGACGGCACCGGGGATGTGCCCGCCGTCGTACGCGGTCGTGTCCTCGTCGACCTCGAGGAAGACGATTCCGTCGGTGTCCAGGTTCTGCTCCGCCCAATCGGCGGTGACGAGGACGTCCTCTCGGCTCATGATGCGATTGCTCCCAGTTGTCGTTGTGTCGTGCAGGGGTCGATCAGGCGCCGGCGCCGCGGGGGCCGCGGAACCGGGCCAGCAGGGCGTACATCTCGCAGCCAAGGCAGAAGCCGAAGACCGCGTTCAACAGGGCGGCCACCAGCGCGAACGCGGTGGCGACGATTCCGAGCACGGTCAGCCCGGACAGGTATCCGGCCGCCGCAACGACCGCGAACACCAGCCCGACGGTCTGCGAGAAGCGGACCGGGGCGGCCTCCTCGCCCTCGGCCGGGGGACCCAGCCGGGGCGCGAGCAGCAGCCGGTAGAGCACGCCGTAGGGGGCGAACCGCATACCGGCGATCGAACCGACGCCGAACACGACGGCCTGCGCCGCCGCGAGCCAGCCGCTCGAGCTGATCAGCACCAGCACGAGGACGACCGAGGTCAGCGCGGCGGCAAAGCGGACTCCACGCGGGTCGAGCAGGGGCTCGGTGCGCACGGGTCCGTCGTCCGTAACGGACATGAACGGGCTCCTGGACTTCTCGGAGGCGGCACGGGGCCGCGGAGGACCGGGGTCAGGAGGCCCGACAGAGGCAGCCGGCGACGCGGCACAGA
Organism: uncultured Actinomycetota bacterium; assembly: GCA_963822335.1. GTDB lineage: Bacteria > Actinomycetota > Actinomycetes > Mycobacteriales > Pseudonocardiaceae > Pseudonocardia. Next base: position 61,539 of record CAWGHE010000003.1, read on the forward strand.
TCGACCGTGCGGCGTCGGGTCAGCGGCCAGTTCACAGGGGCGAGCGTAACGGAAATTGGCCATCGACGGCACCGACCCGTCGAACGCGACCTCTCACCCGCCGAGCGCGCCACGCAGCTCGTCCGCGCGCGGGACTCCGGAGACCCGCAGCATCTCGGTGCCGTTCCGGTCGAACGCGACGGTCGTCGGGGTGCTGAGCACGCCCAGCGCGCGGGCGATCTCCACCTGTTCGGCGACGTCCACCTCGACGTGCCGCAGGCCGGGATCGTCCGCCGCGAGACCGCCGAGCAGCGTCGACGTCGCCCGGCACGGCGCACACACCGGCGACGAGAGCTGCAGCAGCAGCACGCGTTCGCCGGTCCCCGGCTGCACCTCCGCGAGGTCCCAGCCGTTCGGGCCGGCCGTCGAGGTGCCCATGCGGATGAGGCCCGAGCGCCGGCGCAGCAGCGTGCCGACCACCAGGACGACGACGACCACGACGGCGACGGTCAGCAGACCCACGATGCTCACTCCGATCAGCCCTGCGAGCTCGTCGAGCGATCGCCCTCGCCGACCACCAGGTCCTTGACCTGGCCGGAGAGCTCGAGCGCGCCGTCCTCGTCGACCTGCAGCGTGGTCGGGGTGACCCGGAACGGCAGCCGGCCGGGGTCGATGACGAGCGAGAGCGCCTTGGTCAGCGCCGCGGTCTCGGTGGAGGTGAGGTCCCCGCCGTCCTCAGCCCGGACGTCGCGCGGCGTGAGTCGGATCAGGCCGTCGCCGGTGACCTGCAGCGCGACGAGCACCTCGATCGGCCGCTCCTTGCCCCGCACCGTCATCGTCGACGTGATCAGTGCCGCGTTGCGGGGGTCCATGCCGCGCAGTGTCGGGTCACCGCCGTCGCGGACGATGTCGTCGATCGCGTTGGCGTCGACGGTCGCGATCGTCAGCTCGCTGCTGTCGGGCACCATCCGCATGACGTCGCCCGCGCCGATCGTCACGATGCTGCGGGCGTCGGTGACCCGGAAGCGCGGGGCCGGAGTGGATCCGGCCAGCTCGGACCAGGGCGCGCGCAGGTCGTGCAGTTTGATCGTCACCTCGCGGCTGCGCAGTGACCCGACCGGAAGCCGCTCCATCGACACGTCGACCGAGCGGTAGCGCCCGGTCGCGGCCTGGGCGAGGAACGAGAGGCCGTTCACCCGGACCGACGGGTCCTCGGGCAGCGAGAGCCGGTCCCGCATCTCGCGGGAGATCGTCGACTCGGCGGCGGCAGCGGCCGAGAAATCGACGACGACGAGCAGGCCGACGAGCACGACGACCGCGATGATCAGACGCCTCACACGACCCTCCTGCCGGGATCCAGTCGCACACGACGGTAGAGAACGGCCCGGTGACCGTTGCGGGCGGGCACCACTGGACCGATCCGGTAGATCGATCCACCGATTTCGCGTGAGCTGCGCCGCGCACGGCTGACCAGCGGATGACGCCGGGGTATCGTCCGCGTATCGAGAGGAGGCAGTCGATGGAACTGCTCCTGCTGACCACGGCGCCCGACGCCGCATCCGTTCTGCCCTCGCTCGCCCTGCTCCCGCACGGTGTCCGCACCGCGGCGCCCGAGGTGGCCGCCCTGCTCGACGCCGGGCCGCACGACGCCGTGCTGGTGGACGCCCGCACCGACCTGGTCGCTGCGCGCAGCCTGTGCCGGCTGCTCGGCAGCACCGGCACCGACGTCCCGGTCGTGGCGGTCCTGAACGAGGGCGGTCTGGTCGCGGTCTCCGGCGAGTGGGTCGTGGACGAGATCCTGCTGCCCGACACCGGTCCGGCCGAGATCGACGCGCGGCTGCGGCTGCTGCGCTCGCGCCCGGGCAACGAGGCGAACTCCGGTGGCGGCGCGCTGGTGCTGGGCGAGCTCGTGATCGACGAGGCGACCTACTCGGCCCGGCTGCGTGGCCGCCTGCTCGAGCTGACCTACAAGGAGTTCGAGCTCCTCAAGTACCTCGCCCAGCACGCGGGCCGGGTCTTCACCCGGGCCCAGCTGCTGCAGGAGGTGTGGGGCTACGACTTCTTCGGCGGCACCCGCACCGTGGACGTCCACGTCCGTCGCCTGCGGGCGAAGCTCGGCGCCGAGCACGAGCAGATGATCGGCACCGTGCGCAACGTCGGCTACAAGTTCGTGCGCCCCGCCCGTAATGGCATGACGGCCCCACCCGACCCGGAGCTCGACGCGGGGGACGGCGGGCCGGCCGAGGACCGCGGCCCCGAGGTCGGCCAGGGCGTCCTGTAGGGACTCGTCGTCGGACCCCCGCGGGACCGTCTAGGGTCGCGAGCGTGGAACCGCACGTCTCGGCACGGCTCGGAGAAGACGTCCGGGGCCAGGTGTCGACTCTGCTCGAGGAGGCGGCCCGGGCCGACGGCACGCCGCCGCTGTCCGAGCACTTCCTGCTCAACCTGCGTGCCGACGAGGAACGACCCGGGCTCCACCACGTCGTCGCGTCCGGTGGGGACGGTGTAGCGGGCTACGCCCAGCTCGACGACGGGTACGCCGAGCTCGTCGTGCACCCCGGCGCACGGGGGCAGGGGACGGGCGGGGCACTGGCCGGCGCGCTGGAGTCGCTCGTCGGGCCGGACGACGCCACCGGGGCGCCCCGGGTGTGGGCGCACGGCGACCTGCCGGCCGCAGCCCACCTCGCCGAGCGCCGCGGATACCGGCGCGACCGGGTGCTGTGGCAGATGCGCCGCCCGCTGGGCGACGACGCCGGGACCGACCCGCTTCCCGAGGTCCACCTCCCGGACCGGGTGACGCTGCGCTCGTTCGTCCCCGGCCGCGACGAGGACGAGTTCCTGCGCGTGAACAACGCGGCGTTCGACTGGCACCCGGAGCAGGGCGGTTGGACACAGCACGAGCTCGACGAGCGCGCCGCCGAGGACTGGTTCGACCCGGCCGGCTTCCTGCTCGCCTTCGACCCGGACGGCCGCCTGCTCGGCTACCACTGGACGAAGGTCCACCCGGCTTCCGAGCGCAGCGCAGGCGGAGCGAGCATCGATACGGCGGACGAGCCGGCGATCGGCGAGGTCTACGTGCTGGGGGTCGACCCGGCCGCGCACGGGCGCGGTCTCGGCCGTGTGCTGACCCTCGCCGGTCTGCATCACCTTCACGACCGCGGTCTCGGCGCGGTGCTGCTGTACGTGGAGGCCGACAACGGCCCAGCCGTCCGGGTGTACGAGCGCCTCGGATTCACGGTCCACGCGGCGGACGTCAACTACGCGCGGTGATCGACTCGGCGGCTTCGTCGATCGAGAGCCGCCGGATGGTGTGACACAGCCCAAGCCGTGATGGGGCCCGTTCATCTCACGTTCATGTGGCGTGGGCGCTGTGTCCATCGCGCCCGCTTAGCGTTCCGCCCGAGCGGCCACCCCGAGCCGCCCGAGTCCGGCCCGTTCGGCCGAGCCCGATCACGGAGGAACCTGCAGTGAAGACCAAGCGGCGCGCGACCCGGGCGCGTCTCGCAGCCATCGGCGTCGCTGCGGCCAGTGCCGTACTCGTCGCCGGGTGTAGCGCAGCCAACGAGGGCGGCGGCAGCTCTGGTGGCTCCGGCGTGTCCGGCACGATCTCGGGCGCCGGTGCGACCTCCCAGCAGGCGGCCATGCAGGCATGGAAGGCGGCGTTCGAGGGCGCCAACTCCGGTGCCACCGTCAACTACGACGGCGTCGGCTCCGGCGGCGGCCGTACCCAGTTCGTCGATGGCGGGGTCCAGTTCGCCGGTACCGACTCGGCGATCAAGGACGACCAGCTGCAGAAGGCCAAGCAGCGCTGCGGTGGCCAGCTCATCGAGATCCCGGACTACGTGTCCCCGATCGCGGTGGCCTACAACCTGCCGGGCGTCCAGCAGCTCAACCTCGCCCCGGCCACCGTCGCGGGGATCTTCAAGGGCCAGATCACGACCTGGAACGACCCGAAGATCGCGGCGGACAACCCGGGCGCGCAGCTGCCCGCCACCCGGATCAACCCCGTGCACCGCGCCGACGACTCGGGCACCACGAACAACTTCACCGACTACCTGAACAAGGCCGCCCCGCAGGTCTGGACGGACAAGGCCGCCGACAAGTGGCCGGTCGCCGGCGGTGAGGCCGCGCAGGGCACCTCCGGTGTCCGCGACGCCGTCAGCAAGGGCGCGGGCTCGATCGGCTACATCGACGCGAGCCAGGCCGCTCAGCTCGGCAAGGCGAACCTGAAGGTCGGCAGCCAGTACGTCGGCCCGACGCCGGACGCCGCGGCCAAGATCTTCGAGGAGTCGAAGAAGACCGCGGGCAGCGACCCGGGCATGTTCGCCTACTCGCTGAACCGGACGGCGGACAACGCCTACCCGGCCGTGCTGGTGTCCTATCTGCTCGCCTGCCCGCAGTACCCGGACGCCGCCCAGGCCGACGCGACCAAGGCGTTCCTGAAGTACGTCGTCAGCGCTGAGGGCCAGCAGGCGGCGGCGCAGAGTGCGGGTGCCGCGCCGATCCCGGACTCGCTGCGCCAGCAGATCACCCCGGTGATCGACGGGATCAAGCCCGCCAACAGCTGAGAGGCTTGCTGAGTCACATGTCATCTAGCCAGGAGGCCCGGGCGGTTGCCACGATGGTGACCGACCGGGCTTCCCGGCTGCTCGTCTCCGCGCACGGGCCGTTCACCCTCCTCTCTTTGGGACCAGTGTGACCACCACAGAAGCTCCTCCCGAGCCTGCCGCCAGACCGGTGACGCAGCTCGGGGACCGCATCTTCGCCGGTTCCGCGAAGGGCGCCGGGATCCTGATCCTCGTCGTCCTGGCCGGGGTCGCCGTCTTCCTGCTGGCCGAGTCCTTCCCGGCGATCGTCGCACCGGCGTCGGAGACCGACGGCGGGATCCTCGTCTATGTCGCCCCGCTCATCTTCGGCACGCTGCTCAGCGCAGCGATCGCGCTCGTCGTCGCGACCCCGCTGGCAGTGGCCGTGGCGCTGTTCATCAGCCACTACGCGCCGCGCCGGGTGGCCGCGACGCTGAGCTACATCGTCGACCTGCTGGCGGCCGTTCCGTCGGTCGTCTACGGCCTGTGGGGTGCGTTCACGCTGGCGCCGGCCTCGGTCGGCCTCCTGGACTGGCTCTACAGCTATCTCGGGTGGATCCCGCTGTTCGCCGGTCCGCCCTCGCCGTCCGGCCGCACGATGCTGGTGGTGGGTGTCGTGCTTGCGGTGATGATCCTGCCGATCATCACGGCGGTGGCCCGCGAGGTGTTTCTGCAGGCGCCCAAGCTGCACGAGGAGGCCGCGCTCGCTCTGGGCGCGACCCGCTGGGAGATGATCCGGATGGCCGTCCTGCCGTTCGGCCGCTCCGGGATCATCTCCGGCGCGATGCTCGGCCTGGGCCGCGCGCTCGGCGAGACCATGGCCGTGGCGATCATCCTGTCGGCGTCCGGCGCGGTCACGTTCAACCTGATCGGCGTCGCGAACTCTCCGACGATCGCGGCCAACATCGCGCTCCAGTTCCCGGAGGCCTCCGGGATCGACGTCAACGTCCTGATCGCCTCCGGCCTCGTCCTGTTCGTGATCACGCTGCTGGTCAACATGCTCGCGCGCTACATCGTCGGGCGCCGCCGCGACTTCTCCGGAGCCAACTGAGATGTCCACCGGAACCGAGCGCAACCAGACCGGGACCGACGTGAGTGCCACTTCCGGCGTCGCCGTCGAGGCGGCCCCACTTCCCCGGGTCAAGGGGACCCTGCCGCCGTGGGGCCCCTGGGCGATCCTGGCCGCCTCCTTCGTCGTGGTCGGCGCCGTGCTCGCGGCGACCGGCTTCAGCTTCGGCCTGTGGATCTTCCTGTCCGCGATCGTCTTCGCGATCGCGAGCTACGTGACGTCCCGCGTGGTCGAGGGCGCCCGCAAGGCCGCCGACCGCATGGTCACGATCATCGTGACCACCGCGTTCCTGCTCGCGATGATCCCGCTGGTCTCCGTACTGTGGACGGTGGTCGTCGCCGGCGCCGCGCGCTTCGACGTCGCGTTCTTCACCGAGTCGATGCGCGGGATCGTCGGCGACGGCGGCGGAGCGCTGCACGCGATCCAGGGCACGCTGATCATCACAGCGCTCGCCGCGGTGATGTCGATCCCGGTCGGCCTGCTGACCGCCGTCTACCTCGTCGAGTACGGGAACCGGAGCCGGCTGTCGCGGGCGATCACGTTCTTCGTGGACGTCATGACCGGCATCCCGTCGATCGTCGCCGGTCTGTTCGCCTACGCGCTGTTCGCCCTGATCCTCGGGCCGGGCGTGCGCTTCGGGTTCATCGGTGCGGTCGCGCTGACCGTGCTGATGATCCCGATCGTGGTGCGCTCCACCGAGGAGATGCTCAAGATCGTGCCGAACGACCTGCGGGAGGCGTCGTTCGCACTCGGCGTCCCGAAGTGGCGCACGATCCTCAAGGTCGTCATCCCGACGACCGCGGGCGGTATCGCGACCGGCATCATGCTGGCCATTGCGCGGGTCATCGGTGAGACTGCTCCGCTGCTGGTCACGGTCGGGTTCACCACCGGCGTGAACCTGAACCCGTTCTCCGACCGGATGGCCACGCTGCCGGTGTTCGCCTACACGTCGTACCAGTCGCCGGGCATCCCGCCGGAGCCGTCGATCGACCGGGCCTGGACTGCGGCCCTGGTCCTGATGTTGATCGTGATGTTGCTGAACATCGTGGCCCGCATCATCTCCCGCCTGTTCGCACCGAAGACCCGATAGGAGGCCGTCATGGGTAAGAGCATCGACGCCAAGAGCCTGAACATCTACTACGGCTCGTTCCTCGCGGTCGAGGACGTCAACATGAAGATCCAGCCGACGACCGTGACGGCTCTGATCGGCCCGTCCGGCTGCGGGAAGTCGACGTTCCTGCGCTCGATCAACCGGATGCACGAGAACATCCCGGGCGCCTACGTCGAGGGCTCCCTGGAGCTCGACGGGCAGGACCTCTACGGCGCGTCCGTCGACCCGGTCGGTGTGCGCCGGCAGATCGGCATGGTGTTCCAGCGGCCCAACCCGTTCCCCACGATGTCCATCTACGACAACGTGATCGCGGGCATGAAGCTGAACAACAAGAAGGCGTCCAAGACCGACTTCGACGACACCGTCGAGCGGTCGCTGCGCGGCGCGAACCTCTGGAGCGAGGTGAAGGACCGGCTGGACAGGCCGGGTTCCAGCCTCTCCGGCGGCCAGCAGCAGCGTCTGTGCATCGCGCGCGCGATCGCCGTGCAGCCGGACGTGCTGTTGATGGACGAGCCGTGCTCGGCGCTGGACCCGATCTCCACGCTCGCGATCGAGGACCTGATCAACGTGCTGAAGAACGACTACACGATCGTGATCGTCACGCACAACATGCAGCAGGCCGCGCGGGTCAGCGACTTCACCGGCTTCTTCAACATCGAGGGCACCGGCAAGCCCGGCAAGCTCATCGAGATGGACGAAACGAAGACGATCTTCTCCCAGCCGTCGAACAAGGAGACCGAGGACTACGTCTCCGGGCGCTTCGGCTGATCATCGCCGGCGCGCCGGACCGCCTCAGAGGGACAGGCTGTCCGGCTCGCTGCCGGTGACCGCGTAGACCACGTGGCGGGCCAGGACGACCGCATGGTCGGCGTAGCGCTCGTGGAAGCGGGCGAGCAGGGCGGCGTCCACGGCCGCCGGTACTCCGGCCGACCAGTCGTCACCGAAGAGCTTCTCGAACACCTGGCGATGCAGGGCGTCGACGGCATCGTCGTCCGGCTCGAGCTCGGTGGCCAGCACGACGTTGCGGGTCTGCAGGACGGTCACCGCCTTGTCGCCCATCGCTCCGACGAGGCTGCCGTACTGCCGGAAGACCGGCAGCGCGGCGTCCGGAAGGGCCGGCTCCGGCGCGTGCCGGACGACGACCTGCGCGATGTGCTCGGCCAGGTCGCCCATCCGTTCCAGCACATGGGAGCTGCGCAGGGCGCTGACGACCGCGCGCAGCGGTCCGACGACCGGCTGGTGGATCGACATCGTCTCGACCGCGAGCATCTCGATGCGCGACCGCAGGTCGTCGATCACATGGTCGTTCTCGACGACCTGCTGGGCGACCCGGACCCGTCCGTCGACGAGAGCGGTCGACGCCCGGTGGAACGCCGTGGCGACCTGCGGGGCCATCTCGTCGAGCAGGCGCTGCAGACCGACGAGGTTGTCGTCGAGAGTCTCCCTGCGCACTCGCCGACCCTAAGCACTCACCGGGGTGGGACACCGCCCGGGCCCGGTGAACGCTGGGGGAACGGCCGGCGTACGGCCCGGCATCTCAGGCGGCTCGGCGCAGGCCCAGCCGCAGCTCGACCCGGTACCGGTGCACGCCGCCCAGCACGTTGCTGCGCACGCCGGTGACCTCGATCCACTCGACACTCTCGGCGGGGCTGACGGCCCGCTGCACACCCTCGGCGATGGCGGCGTCGACGCTCTCGTCCGACGTCCCGACCACTTCGGTGACGTGGCCACGCGTCCGGACGCCCGAGAACGTCGTCCCGGCCGCGTGACTGCGCGTCGTGTTCATGGCACGGAAGTGCCCGAGCGCGCGAACCGCCAAACCTGGCCGCTGTACCGCTCGGCGACCGTTCGTCGTCATACGGTGAGCGGTCCGGGCATCTGGCCGGTCACGACGTAGACAATCCGCCGAGCGACGGCAACCGCATGGTCGGCGTATCGCTCGTAGAACCGGGCCAGCAGGGCGACGTCCACCGCAGCCGAGACGCCGTGCGTCCAGTTGCGGTCCATCAGCACGGTGAACATGTGCCGGTGCAGATCGTCCATCGCGTCGTCGTCCGACTCGAGCTCGCCGGCCGTGTCCAGATCGCGGCTGCGGATGACCTGGCCGGCCTTCTCGGCCAGGCGGACGCCCACGGTGCCCATCTCGGTGAAGTACGGCTTGATCTCGTCCGGGACGACCGACTGCGGGTGGCGGCGGCGGGCGGCCTGCGCGACGTGCAGCGCCAGGTCGCCCATCCGCTCGATGTCACCGGCGCCGTGGATCGCGGCGACCACGATCCGCAGGTCGGTGGCGACCGGGGCCTGCAGGGCGAGCAGGCCGAACGCGCGGTGCTCGGCGGCTGCCCGCACGTCGTCGATGCCGACGTCCTCGGAGATGACCTCCTCGGCGAGCTGGAGGTCGGCCTCCAGCAGCGACCGCGTCGCCTTCCGCATGGCCGCCGCGACGTCGTCGCACATGCCGGCGAGCCCGTTCGCGAGCTCGTCGAGCTGGTCCTGGTAGGCGTCGCGCATGGCCACGAGGGTAATGCGGCCGTGCCGGGCGGGCAGCAGGTCCCGGTGAACCCGTCATGAACGCTGGGCGTCCGGCGGCTCCGACCGGATCAGCCGCAGTCGGCGGCGGGTCCCGCGGGCAGGGCAGGCGCGGCGATCGAGGCCGGTCCGGGGAACGACGCACCGAGCACGAGCTCGAGCGTCCCGGTCGCGGCCGGGTCGGCCTGCGGACGGGCACCCGGGACACTGCCGGCCAGCACACCGGATGCGTCCGAGCGGTCCGGGGAGAAGCGGATCGAGGAGTCCGGCGTCGGCGGCGCGTCCCGGACCGCGCCGATCGCGTACCCCTGGGCCCGGAGCGCGGTCGCGATCTCGCCCGCGAGCCCGGGCCGTCCGGCGGCGTTCAGGACGTCGACGACCGTTCCCGGCGGCAGCACGGTGGCGGCGACCCGCTGCGCGGGGACGGTGAACTCGGCCGGGACCGGCTCGTGGTCGCTCAGTGCGGAGAACAGCTCGGACGACTCGCTGCGGCGCAGCTCGAGGTGCCCGCGGGTGTTCGGCTGGTCGGTCACCGGTACGACGAGGTGCGGGGGAGCGGCATCGTCGCCGGTGGAGCCGGACAGCGACCGGGACAGGACGAGCAGTTCCCCGGCCCCGGCGCCGTCGGCGGTGACCGCGCCCGGCAGGGCCCGCGCGACCCGGTCGGCCGCTCCGGGCGTCAGCAGCGACGGGGTGGACAGCGCGCTGTCGAGCACGGCCGAGAGCACCCGCTGCTGGCGCTGGACCCGGCTGGCCGGTGAGGTGTCGTCGACGGCGGTCGCGGCCGTGAAGCGCTCGGCCTCCGACCCGCCGAGGACGGTGTTCCCGGGCCGGGTGACGACCGGTCCGAGCGCGCGGTCGATGACCGGCCGCTCGGTGCACACGCCGACGCCGCGCACGGAGTCCACCAGCGCGTTCACCCCGGCGAGGTCGAACGCGACGAACTTGGTGACGATCAGGCCCGTCATCTGCTGCACGACGCCGACCGTGCACTTGGGGCCGCCGACGTCGTAGGCGGCGCTGAACGCGGTCCGGGACTCGGCCGGCACGGTCTCGCCGTAGCTGCCGGTTGCGCCGTCCCAGCGCTGGCACGGAGGCCGGGCCACCTCGAGCGTCGGCGGCAGCTCGAGCGTGACCGCCGGCGCGCCGCCGGCCGGGACGTGCACGAGCACGGCGGTGTCGCCCCGCGCGGCCTCGGGCACCTGGGCCCGGTCCGCCGGGAGGCCGACGACCAGGATGTTCTCGTCGCCGGTCTGGGTGTTCCGCGACGAGATGGCGTCGGACTCGGGGTCCAGCGCGGCGACCGTCCGGATCCCGCCCTCGACCGCCTCGCGGGAGGAGAAGCCGGACGCGCAGGCGGCGAACACCAGCACGGCCACCAGCGCGGCACCGATCCGCAACAGGCGACGACCGGGGCCGGTCGGTGGGGGCGGCGGGTCGTCGTGCTCGATCGGGGGTCGTCCGCCGCCCCTGGTCCGCTTCCGTGTCGGCGTCGGGTCGCCCGCGACCACGTCGTCGGTCGGGGTCCGGACCGCCGTCGTCGCCGGGGCGGATTCCTCCACCTCGCCGGGGGCCTCCGGTGCGGCGACCGCCGCCGCGGGGCCGTTCTGTTCTCCGGCGAGGTCCCCGGGGCCGTTCTGCGGGGCGGCGCTCGCGCGCGTGGTGGTCCGCGCGGCGTTGCGTCGGGTGCTCGCCGGTGCGGTGGCCGGGACCTCGGCGCTCGGGCCTCTGACATCGGGGCCGCCGGTGCTCGTGCCGGTGGTGTTCGAGACTCGGGTGCTCGGGCCACCGGCGTCTTGCCGGGTGTTCGGTTCCCGGACGCTGGGTTCCGGGGTACCCGGCCCGTCGCCGTCCGGGCCGCTCGTGCTCGGGTCTCCGGTCCCGGGACGCCCGTTGGACCGACCCCTGGTGCCCGGGTTCGAGGTGCGGACGCCGCCGCTGTTCGCGCCCCTGGTGATCCCGCCGCCGCTGCTCGGGCGCCGGGTGTTCCGGCCCCTGATGCCGAGGGCGCTCGGGTCCTGGAGGCCCGGCTCATCGGTGGTCGGGGGGGCGGGGGCCGGTCCTACGGCGCTCGCGGCCCCGCTGCTCACGGCCCTGGCGCTCGCGGGCCCGGGCCTTCCGCGGTCCGGGGCGCCGTCGTCCGGGACCCCGTCCGGGATCTCGCCGTCCGCGAAGCCGTCCTCCGGTCGGGGGGTCTCGGCGTCGCGGGCGCGGCGTCGTGGGACGGCCGACATCATCTCGGTGTGCCGGGAGTCGGTCGCGCTCCGCCGTCGGCGGCCCGGGCGGCCGATGCGCGCCCGTCCGCCGGGCCGGCCCGTCGTCTCGGCGGGATCGGGCGCCTGCCCCGGCGGGACCGACGGCAGTGCGTCCGTCCGTTCGGGAGCGACGCCGGAGCCGTCCGCCCGGGGGACCGCCCGGTCCGGTTCGGCGGCCCGCGCCGATCGTTCGTCCCGGGGTGTGCGGCCCGGCGCGGCCGCCGGGCGGCCCGGGTCGGGCCGGCCGTTGCGGGCCCACCCGCGCGCTTCGGGAGCCGGGCCCGACGCGTCCGGTGCGCCGGGGTATCCGCGGTCGTCCACCGCGTGCCCGGTCGAGCCGTTCCGGCCCTCTGTCGGCGGGGTCCTGGCCTCGAACGGCTCGGCGGGCAGCCGCCCCTGGGTCTCGGGGGCCTCCGGCTCCGGCGCCTCGGCGACGCGTCGGCGTGCGCGGGGAGGCCACGGTCTCGACTCACCGCGACCACGCGCCGCGGCGGCGCGGCGCGAGCCGGAGGAGTCGCGCAGTCCGAAGCGGTCGAGCACGTCGTCGTCGGGGCCCGTCGGACCGCCGTCCGGGGTCGGGGCGGACGGCTCGTCGGTGCGGGAGCGACGGGAACGGCGTGGGCCGTCGTCCGGGCCGTCGTGCACCAGCGCCTCCTCCCGCCCTGGTCCCGGGAACACGCGTGGAGCTCGCATAGCGCGAGCGGGGAGCCTGCACGCATGGAGGCCTGCCGACAGGAGCGGCCGAGCCCTCACCGCCGAGTTTACGGAGCGGAGAGCGGTGCGGCCGTTCCGGGGCGAGTGCCCGGGGCCGGTGGCTGGGGGATCGACCGTCGCGCCGCGGCCGGCCCGGCCAGCTGGACCCGGCCGTCCCGGCGGAACGCGACGGCGTTGCGCCCGGCCTGCTTCGCCGTGTACAGCAGCAGGTCGGCGTCGGCGACCAGCGCATCCACCTCGGCGACGGTGGCCGGAGCGCATGCCACGCCGACGCTGATCGTCAGCCGAAGATCCGGGTGCATGGCCGACCAGTCGTGACCGGCGATCTGCTCACGGGCCGTCTCGGAGATCCGAATGCCGTCGTCGAGATCACGGTCCGGGAGCACCAGGGCGAACTCCTCGCCGCCGTAGCGGGCGCAGAACGCGCCGTCCGGCAGCGCCCGCCCCAGCTCGACGACCATGCGTTGCAGCACCCGGTCCCCGAACGGGTGCCCGTGCGTGTCGTTGACCTGCTTGAAGTGGTCGATGTCGGCGAGCGCCAGGCACAGTCCGCCCGCGCCGCCCGGGCCCAGCAGGGTGGCCAGTCGCTCGTCGAGGTAGCGACGGTTGTAGCTCGCGGTCAGGGCATCCCGCCGGCTCTGCTCGTGGGCCTCGGCGTGCTCGCGGCGCAGGCGGTCGAGCTCGTCCTGCGGCTCGCGCGGGGCGGACCGCTCGCCGTGCAGCAGCCGGACGGCTTCACGCAGATGCCGGTAGGCGGGCTCCCAGTCGCCGTGCGCGGCGAGCCTCTCGGCGGCTGCGGTGTGCAGCGCCGCCCGGGCGGCCGGAGGCCCGGACGCGACGGTGCGGCCGTCCGGGTCCGGATCACCGGTGGGCCCGGCCGGCCCGGCGTGGTCGACGGGTTGCGCGGTCACCGGCATCTCCCATCGGCGCGGTGGGTCGGAGGCCGCGGGTGTCGTGCGCACAGATCGTCGAAGCGCCCACGCTGCGTCGGTCATCACCACCTCCTCCGGAGTTACCAGTGTTCTCGGCGGGACGGAAGTGACTCTTGAGGCGAACCGTCAACGGCCACCCGAACGCGTACCCCCGCGGATCAACCGCCCGAGTGCTCGACCTCGGCCCCGAACGGCACCGACGGGTCGTCCGCGTCGTCCAGCCAGTGCTCGGGCAGTACGACCCTGCCCGGCGAGCCCTGACGTCCGCGCGGCCCGTCCGCCTCGGCCGGGAACGGCTCGTCCGGGTCCAGGGTGGACAGCAGCTCGTCGAGCTCGTCGAGGGACGACACCATACCGAGGCGGCGTCGGAGCTCCGGACCGACCGGGAAGCCCTTGAGGTACCAGGCGATGTGCTTGCGGACGTCGCGGATGCCCTTGTGGTCGCCCATGTGCTCGCACAGCAGCACGGCGTGCCGGCGCAGCGTGGCCGTCACCCGTCCGAGGTTCGGCGGATCGGGCAGCGGGCGCCCGGCGAACGCCGCCTCCAGGTCGCCGAACAGCCACGGCCGGCCGAGGCAGCCCCGGCCGACCACGACGCCGTCGCAGCCGGTGGTGGCGACCATGTCCAGCGCGTCGGCGGCGCAGAAGATGTCGCCGTTACCCAGGACCGGGATCTGCGACGGCACGTGCTCACGCAGCCGCGCGATCGCCGACCAGTCCGCGGTGCCGGAGTAGCGCTGTGCCGCAGTGCGCGCGTGCAGTGCGACGGCCACCGCGCCCTGGTCGGCCGCGATCTTCCCGGCCTCCAGGTAGGTGTGGTGGTCGTCGTCGATCCCGATCCGCATCTTGACCGTGACCGGACGGCCCGCGGCACCCTCGACGGCCGCCCGCACGATCCGCTCGAACAGCTTCCGCTTGAACGGCAGCGCCGCGCCCGCCACCCTTGCGGGTCACCTTGGGGACCGGGCAGCCGAAGTTCATGTCGATGTGGTCGGCCAGGTCGAGCTCGGCGACCATCGACGCGGCGGTCCGCATCGCCGCCGGGTCGACGCCGTAGAGCTGCATCGACCGCGGCTCCTCGTCGCCGTCGAAGGCGATCATGCGGAACGTCAGCGGGTTGCGCTCCACCAGCCCGCGGGACGTGATCATCTCGCAGACGTAGAAGCCGGCGCCCTGCTCGCGGCACAGCCGGCGGAAGCCCGGGTTGGTGATCCCGGCCATCGGCGCGAGCACCACCGGCGTCCCGACCTCGTACGGGCCGATACGCAACGGCGGCAGCACCCGCCCGCGGGTCTCCGTCCGCTGCTCGCGGACCACGTCCTGCACGGTCACGGGGCCATTGTCCCCCGCCGCCCGGGCGGCGGGGGACGGCCCCGGCGTCAGAACCTCACGTCGATGCAGGCCGGCCGCGATCCCGCGGTGCCCGCCTTGCCCGGCTCGGTCTTCGTCGCCATGTCGTGGACGACCACCGACATCGCGCGTCGGTCGGCCGGGAAGCTCCACGGCACGGTGCTGGTGGCCGAGCCGGCGCCCTGGGCGTCGGTCTTGAGGTCGAGCCAGATCTCGTTCGTCGGGTTGGCGAACGCCGGGTCGACGCTCGGCGTCACCGGGTCCTGGTTGCGCTGGTAGTGCGGCCCGGCCGCGTCGCCCGTCGGACCGCACGGCTTCGCGTGCGCGTGGGCTCCGTAGGTCGAGTTCGGGTTCAGCCCGCTGACCGTGAGCGTGGTCCGCGTGGACGCGTCGGAGGACTCGACCTGGACCGACCCCTGCGCCCCGACCGGCACCCGTGCCGGGTTGTAGGTGAACGCCGGCCCGGTGCCGGACGCGAACGTGCCCGAGACCTGCGTACTCGCCCCTTGCTGGGCAGGCTGAGGTGTCGGCTCGGAGCCGCACCCGGCGATGAGCGCCATGGCGGCGCCGACGAAGAGGACCAAGCGGACATGCCGCCGACAACTGCGCATGGCAACGAAGTGTGCCGGATCGGTGTAGCAAATGGACTAACGGCCACTGCTCCGTGCGGAAGATCGCACGCGACAGGCGGTCACGGTCCCGGTTCTCGTCGCGTCGACATGGCCGGTCGTCGCACGGCTGACGGCGTCGGCGCGCGTCGTCGGCGAGGTCGCGGGCCTGCCCGTAGGCTTGTCGTGAGCGGCACGACGAGTCCGCAGGGGCCTCTAGCTCAATCGGCAGAGCAGCGGACTTTTAATCCGCGGGTTCGGGGTTCGATCCCCCGGGGGCCCACCAGGACGAATAGCCTCCTGTAGTCCTCGAACTCAAGGTTCGTGGCATCAATCGTGGATTCGCTGATTCGCTGACCTGCATGTCTGGGTCGCGGAAGCGTCCGGTGCGCCCCGCGCGGGAGCATCTCGGAGCTTCCGAGCGGCTCCCTGCGCGTACGGGTCTACGCCGGCATCGACTCCGTCACCAAGCGCCGGAACTACCTCCGCGAGACCCTCCCGGCCGGGCCGAACGCGGAGCGCAAGGCGCATAAGGTGATGCGCCGGCTCGCCAACCAGGT
>CAWGHE010000004.1:0-1619062 GCA_963822335.1 uncultured Actinomycetota bacterium
GGCTAAGAGGTCGTTTCAGAAGTCGGGCGTGTCGGTCCTTTGTGGAGGAGCTGCTCAGGCGATCATGGTCCTCGATGGCGAGGGGAGCGACTGTCGAGCGAATTGGTCAGCGACGAGCTGTGGGAACTGGTCGAACCGCTGCTCCCCGCGCCGGCCAAGGGGTGGGGCACACCGGACCGGCCGGCCACCGGTGCCGGACCGGGCCGTTCTGGCCGGGATCTTGCGTCTCAAGACGGGGATCGGCTGGAACGACCCTGCCGCCCGAGCTGGGCTGTGGATCCGGGATGACCTGTTGGCGACGGCTGCGGGAGTGGCAGGGCGTCGGGGTCTTGGGGAAGTTGCACCGAGTGGTCCTCGATCGGCTCGGCCAGGCAGGGGTTCTCGACTGGTCCCGGGCCGCGGTGGACAGGGTGAGCGTGCGGGCCGAGCGCCGCGGCGAGGTGAACGGGCCCGTCGCCGACCGACCGGGGAAGGCGGGCACCAAGTACCACGTGCTGTGCGACCGCAACGGGCTGCCGCTGCACGCGGTGGTCACCGGCGCGAACCCCACGACAGCCGATGCTCGCCCCGCTGCTGGACACCAACCCGGGCGTGCGCGAACCGCGGTCGCCCGGGACGACCGCGGCGGCGTCCGGGCAAGCTGCACGCCGACAAGGGCTATGACTATCCGCGGTGTCGCCGCTACCTGCCGACGTGGGATCGGGGTACGGATCGCGCGGCGTGGGATCGAGGACTCGCACCCGGCTCGGGCGGGTCCGGTGGGTCGTGGAGGCACCATGTCCTGGCTGCTGACTTCCGGCGGCTCGCGCTGCGCTACGACCGCACCGGTACACGATCGCGGCGCTGCTGTCGCTCGGCTGCGCCCTGATCTGTCGTCGCCGCCTGCGCTGAACGACCCGCCTCGTAGGGACGACCCCGCCGACGAGCTCGACCCGGTGGTGAGCCCAGGCCAACCACTCCAGGGCCCGGTCGGTCCCGGCGAGGTCGAAACGGTGCGGGTCGAACGGCCAGCCCCCACCACCGACCCACTCGAGGCGCTCGTCGTGGTCGGGATCAGCCAGCGCGTCGACGAACTCCTCATATCCCCAGGCCCGCCGACGTCCTCCGGCGGACACGCCCCCTCGCCGTCCACGCAGCGGGGGTAGCGCACTCCGGGGTTCCGCGGCGGGGACCGCCTCGACGATGATCACGTGGGCCCAGTTGTCGCCGAAGTCGTAGACATAGCCCGGTCCCGCCCTGCGGCCAGCACCCGGAACAGCTTGGCCTTGGCCTCGTCGAGCGACCCGGCGTCCCAGTCGGGATCTGGCATCCCATAGCGGGAAAACACCTAGAACTGAAAGACCAGGTGCTGCAGGCCATGGGCCAATTGCTCGCTATGGGATGCCCGATCCGGACTGGGACACCGGGACGCTCGACGAGGCCAAGACGAAGCTGTTCCGGGTGCTGGCCGCCGGGCGGGACGCGGGCTATGTCTACGACTTCGGCGACAACTGGCACCACGTCCTGATCGTCGACGCGGTCACCACCCCAGAGCCCGGGGTGCGCTACCCGCGCTGCGTCGACGGCGAGGGGGCGTGTCCGCCCGAGGACGTGGGCGGGGTGTTCGGCTATCCGGAGTTCGTCGACGCGCTCGCTGATCCGGACCACGCCGAGCACGTCGAGCGGGTCGAGTGGTGGGGCTCGGACCGGTTCGACCCGCACCATTTCGACCTCGCCGGCACCGACCGGGCGCTGGAGCGGTTGGCCTGGGGCCCGCTCACCGGGTCGAGCTCAACGGCGCGGTCCTGACCCACCGAGACGGGTCGTTCAGGGCAGGCGGCGCAAGCAGATCAGCGCGCAGCCGAGCGTGAGCAGCGCCTCGATGCTGGTACGGGAGCGTTCGTAGCGCAGCCCGAGCCGCCGGAACGACAGCAGCCAGGCCATCGTGCGCTCCACCACCCACCGGACCCGACCGAGCCGGGACGAGTCCTCGACCCCGCGGCGGGCGATCCGGACCCCGATCCCGCGCCCGGTCAGGTAGCGACGACACCGCGGGTAGTCATAGCCCTTGTCGGCGTGCAGCTTGTCCGGACGCCGCCGCGGTCGTCCGGCCTGGCCGCGCCGTTCACGGACGCCGGGGTTGGTGTCGAGCAGCTCGGTGAGCATCTTGCTGTCGTGGGTGTTCGCGCCGGTCACGACCGCGTGCAGCGGCAGGCCGTTGCGGTCGCACAGCACGTGGTACTTCGACCCGGCCTTCCCACGGTCGGTCGGCGAGGGCCCGGTCACCTCGCCGCGGCGCTTGGCGCGCACGCTGACCGAGTCCACCGCAGCCCGGGACCAGTCCAGAACCCCAGCCTGGCCGAGCCGATCGAGGACCACTCGGTGCAGCTCCCCCCAGACCCCGGCCCACTGCCAGTCGCGCAGCCGTCGCCAGCAGGTGGTCCCTGATCCACAGCCCAGCTCGGGCGGCAGGTCGTTCCAGCCGATCCCCGTGGTCAGCACGAACAAGATCCCCGCCAGGGCGGCCCGGTCCGGCACCGGTGGCCGGCCGGTCCGTGCGCCCCGCCGCCGTGGCCGAGGCCGGGGAAGCAGCGGCTCAATCAGTTCCCACAGCTCGTCGGTGACCAGTCGCTCGACAGTCGCTCCCCTCGCCATCGAGGACGATCATCGCCGTAAGCAGCTCCTCCACAAAGGACCGACACGACCCGACTTCTGCAACGACCTCTTAGCCTCAGGCCGCGGGCAAACGGGCGCAGGCAATAGCCCGTGATCCCTCCCTAACGACAGTCCCGTAACGCAATGCTTCGGCCCTAGCCTGCAAGCGGGACCTCCGCCGCAACGAACTTGTCCACATTAAGGACGTTGTCGAGGCCACTCCCTCTCGGCCGTAGACCGCCCCGAACGATCGCGGACGGCACGGCGAGACCATCGACGTGGCGACGTCCGTGGCGGCACACGGAGCGGGCCGAGGACCGCGATCTCCGGTCCTCGAGCTGTGGCGGGTGGTCCGCGCGACGGCGACCACCCCCCCTCCACGCCCGGTGGGCAGTACGAGCTTGGCCGGGCGGCCGTCGGGTCGACCACTTTCAATCCAGCTCGCTGGGCGCCGCTGTAGCCCGCCCGCGACCCCGGTGGCACGCGGCGTCGGCGACCAACAGTCGGATTAATCAAGTTGACGCTTGCTAAAGCATCTGCTTGAGTAACGGCGTGGACACCAGCATCGGGGATCAGGAGCTCGACGCCTTGTTCACGGCGCTCGGCGACCGCACCAGGCGAGACATCGTGGCCCGGCTGAGCACGGGCGAGGCGACGGTCAAGGAGCTGGCGGAGCCCTATGCCATGAGCATGCAGGCGGTTTCGCAGCACATTCGGGCGCTAGAGCAGTCCGGTCTGATCAGCCGGGGACGGCACCGCCAAACCCGGCCATGTCGGCTCGAACCTGCGGCGCTTGAGGCCGCGCTCTCCTGGATCGAGCAGAGCCGGCGCATGTGGTCAGAACGGATGGACCGGTTGGAGACGCACCTCGCCCACTTGCAGGAGCGTGAGGACCAGTGAACGAGGACGAACTCGTCTACCGGCGTGTCTTCCGCGCGCCGCGCGAGCTGGTGTGGCGGTGCCTGACCGAGCCGGCCGAACTCGCGCAGTTCTGGGGCCCGGCCGACATGGCCACTCCCATTGACGGGATCGTCCTTCAACTCCACCCCGGCGGCCGGTTCGAGACCCTGATGCTCGGCGAGCACGGCAGCCACCGGATGGTCGCCACTTTCACCGAGGTCGTCGCACCCGAACGGCTCTCCTGGATCGAGTCGGCGACCGGGATGCACACCACCACCACGCTGACCGATCTCGGCGACGGCAGCACCGCCGTGGTCATCCATCAGCAGTATGTGCCTGAGCCGATGCGCGCACCCGATGCCCGCGCTGGGTTCCTCACCTCCCTCGACAAGCTCGAGGAGCACCTCGCCCACCTCATACAAGGAGACCGATCGTGACTGACCTGCAGTCCTGGGTAGCGCCGACCTACAACGGGCTCGCCGATCTTCTCGCCGCCACGACGGTCGATACGTGGGATGTCCCCTCGCTCTGCGAGAAATGGCTCGTCCGCCATGTGGTCGCGCACCTGACGATGCCGGCGCGGCTGACTCCCGAGCAGTTCGGGGCCGAGATGGCAGCGGCCGGCGGCGACTTCACCGCGCTGTCCGACACCGTGGCCCTCCGGGACGGTGCGCTGCCTGTCACCGACCTCCTCGATCAGCTCCGATCGAGAGAACTGCACACGTGGCAGCCGCCGGGTGGCGGTGCGGCCGGTGCATTAAGCCACGCCGTCATCCACTCCCTGGACGTGACGACCGCCCTCGGCCGGCCCGCGGTCGCCCCGAAAGCGGCCGCTACCGCCGTTCTCGATCAGCTCACGGCCGCACACGGCACCCTATTCGGGGTCGACCTGACCGGAGTCCGGCTCGAGGCCACCGACACCGACTGGAGTTGGGGAGACGGCCGACTCGTTCGCGCCGACAGCGGCTCCCTGGTGGCACTTGTGAGCGGCCGAGCGCTGCCCGACGGCCGAAGCCTGCCCCACCGCCAGGAGCGCATCTCATGAACAGACCCCCGTGCTCGGCCGGTCGGTTCGCCGCGCATGCTCGCCCGCGGACCGCTCCGGGCTCATCGCGAACAGTGGCGTTGCTGCTCGCAGGAGCCTGTGCCGGCCCACTCCTGGTCACTTCTGTCGGCGACGCCTGAAAACTGACCCCCTGGCGGCGGGGTGGTTCCCAGCTGTGGTCGCAACACGTGATCAAGAATGAGGTCTCGTGTTGTCGTCTCGTCGTGTCCGTAAGGGCCCTGGGCGCCGCCCGCAGTCGGAGAAGCGTCAGCGGTTCCTGTGGCTGCTCGCCCGGGGCTGGTCGGTCTACGCGGCCGCGGCCGGCCGGACCGAGGTCGCTGCGCAGAGGTCCGTTACTTTGCTTCCGGGTGGTCCGGGGCCCGTCGTTCGGCGTCGAGCCGATCGAGCCGCCCCCAGTCGTCAGTGGTGAGCCGGGCCGCGGCCCACTCCACCAGCGCCCGCACCGGCACGATCTGGTGGGGTTGGTCGATGCCGTGTGCTTGGTAGGTGATGGTGCCGCGGCGGCTGGTGATGCTCGACCAGCTGCGCCAGATCCCGTCGTCCCCGACACCGCAGGCGCCGCGTTTGCCCGAGCGCCACCACCGCGGCGGCTCACCTTCGTGGAGGAGTGATCGTGGAGGTCAGCCCGCGCGACGGGCTACGGAACGAATAGATCGTGCTCGACTCCGCGACGAAGCTGGCCCGCTTCGGCACGAGCCGCTCAGACGAGCCGGCGACGGATCGCCCCGGCGACATCGAGGAGTTCCGGGAGGACGGTTGCGACCATCGCGTCCCGCACCAGGTGCTCAACCCGACAGCCGACGTTCAGCGCGGCGACCGTGCGGCCGTCCCAGCGGCGTAGCGGTACGGCGAGCGAGTGGAAGCCGACCTCGACGTCGTCGGCCACGTAGGCGTAGCCCCGGTCCGCGACCTCGGTGACCGACGGACCGACGCGCTCCACGTCGGCCGCGGACACGTGACGGGCCAGGTAGGCGTGCCGCTCGTCCTCGGGCAGGCCTGCGAGCAGGGCCTGCCCGAGCGCAGACCGGACCGCGGGCACCCGGAACCCGACCCCGTGGCCGAACCCGATCGACTGCCGTGGCACGGCGCGCGCGACCATCACGGCGTCGGGCCCGTCGAGCACCGCGACGGTCGACGAGGCGTCGAACCGGTCGCAGAGACGCTCACAGACCGGTTGCAGGACTGTGCTGACCGGGTTGGCCGTGAGATAGGTCGACGCCAGCTCCAGGACCTTCGGAGTAAGTCGGTAGGCCCGCTGGTCCACCTCGAGGTATCCCATGTGGACGAGGGTGAGCGCGGCACGGCGCACCGTGGCGCGCGGCAGGCCGAGCCGGCGCGACAGGTCGGCCTGGGTCAGACGGACGGCCTCGCCGTCGAAGGCCGACAGGACGAGAAGGCCCCGTTCGAGGGCTTCGGAGTAGTCGGCCGGGCTCGCCTCGCCCATGTCCCGTCCCGCACGTCGTGCCTCGTCCCGTGCCCCTAGCTTCGCCACGAACCCTCCCGTTCGATAAACGAACTCAATGCACAGAAATTTAACACTTCAGGCCCCGGGTCTTGCCTAGCCGACGTCGCTCGTCTTCACTGTTCGTGTAACGCCCCAACGTTCGGTAATTGAACACAGAGGTGCGAGACGTGCTGACCGAGGACAACGAGCGACTGACGCGGACCGGCCCGGCACCCCGGGCGGCGACTGGATGCGGCTGTACTGGCAGCCCGTCGCGCTGAGCGAGGAGCTGGCGACCGAGCGTCCGGTCGTCCCGGCCCGGGTGCTCGGCGAGGACATGGTGCTGTTCCGCAACCCCGACGGGACGCTGGGACTGATCGACCGGCGCTGCGCGCATCGTGGAGCCGATCTCGCGCTCGGCCGACTCGAGGACGGCGGGCTCCGCTGCTACTTCCACGGTTGGTTGTACGAGCGCGGCGGCCGCTGCCTGGAGACGCCTGCCGAGCCCGTCGACAGCCCGCTGACCGCCAAGGTCCGCATCCGCTCCTACCCCGTGGTCGAGCGCAACGGCGTGGTGTTCGGCTACCTGGGCTCGGGTGAGCCGCCGGCCCTGCCCGCGCTGGACTGCTTCGTCGCGCCCGACGAGTTCACGTTCGCGTTCAAGGGTTTCCTGGACTGCAACTGGCTGCAGGCCCTCGAGGTCGGCATCGACCCGTCGCACGCCTCGTACCTGCACCGCTTCGAGGAGGACGAGGACCCCGAGGCCGGCTACGGCAAGCAGTTCCGCAACGTGTCACTGGGCACCGACCTACCGATGACCAAGATCCTCCGGGAGTACGGACGTCCGGAGATCCTCAACGCCCGCACCGAGTACGGGCAACGCATCGTCGCACTGCGCAGGTTGGACGGTGCGGGTCTCGACGGCTCGTCCACCCATGTCCGGATCACCCACCAGGTCTTCCCCCACGGCATCACGATCCCGCTGAGCGCGACAATGGCGATCACTCAGTGGCACGTCCCGGTCGACGACACGTCGTGCTACTGGTACGCGATGTTCACGAGCATGGACGAGCCGGTGGACAAGACCACGATGCGGGCCCAACGGTTGGACGGGATCACGCTGCCCGACTACAAGCCGGTCCGGAACCGGGCCAACAACTACCGGTTCGATCCGCTGGAGCAGCGGACCACCACCTACACCGGCCTCGGGCCGGACATCAATGTGCACGACCAGATGGCCGTCGAGGGTCAGGGCCACATCTACGACCGCAGCCGCGAGAAGCTGAGCCGGTCCGACCGGGCCATCATCACCTATCGACGGATGGCGCTGCGCGCGATCGAGACGGTCGCGGAGGGCGGCAGCCCGGATCTGCTGCTCGCCGACACCGCCGACGTCGAGAGTCGCGGCCCCATCCCCCTGGACGGGATCGGCCCGACCGGTGGATGGGAGCAGTTCTGGGCCCAGTCGATCGCCGACCTGCGCAAGGCCAGCCCATGGGCCCGCGGGCTCCAGGCGGCGCTGGCCACCGGCCCGGCTGGAGTTCCCGGGGCGTCCGTGGAGCCCGACCGCTCACAGCTGCCCGACGCCTACGACCGGACCGAGGAATGAGTCGGGTGGGCTTCGTCGAGAAGTTCGGGCTGTGGACGGAGGAACAGCAGGAGGCCGCGCGGCGGCTCGTCGCCCGGGTCGCGGAGGACGAGATCCACTCGGTCCGCCTCGCCTTCGTCGACCAGCACGGACTCCTGCGGAGCAAGACCGTCTCGGTCGACGGGCTGGGAGCCGCGTTGCGCGACGGCATCTCGGCGGTGTCGACGCTGCTGTCCAAGGACACGTCGGGTACAACGGTCTTCCGCGCCTTCAACTCCGACGCCGGCCTCGGGATCGCCGAGATGGCCGGCGCCGCCGACATGGTGATGGTCCCGGACCCGGTGACCTTCCGGACCCTGCCGTGGGCGCCCGGCACCGCCCGGCTCCTCTGCGACCTGCGCTTCCCCAACGGCGAGGTCGTGCCCTTCTGCAGTCGTGGTCAGCTCCGCGCGGCCCTGGAGCGGGCGACCGAGGCCGGCTTCACGTACCAGACCGGCCTGGAGATCGAGTTCCACCTGTACCGCCGGGCGGAGCACGATCCGAACGCGGACGGCATCGGCCGGCACACCCGGCCGACGCCGGTGGAGCCGATCAACCACGGCAACCAGCTTCTGGCCGAGGACCTCGGCGACGAGCTGGAGCCGGTGACCCGGCGGATCCGGGAGAACCTGCACGGCGCCGGGATCGCACTGCGCACGATCGAGGTGGAGTACGGGGCCAACCAGCTCGAGGTCACCCTCGCCCCGATGACCGGCCTGGCCTCGGCCGACACGATGGTGCTGCTGCGCAGCGCGGTCAAGCAGGTCATGCGCCGGGCGGGCTACCACGCCACGTTCATGTGCCGGCCACAGGTCCTCGACAGCAAGGCGAGCGGTTGGCATCTCCACCAGAGCCTGCTCACCGCGGGCGCGCAACCGGGCGCCAACGCCTTCGACCCCGGCGACGGCGAGGGCGAGCTGTCCGAGGTCGGGCGCCGGTTCGTCGCCGGCCAACTCGCGCACGCCGCCGGCGCCTGCGTCTTCGCGACGCCCACCGTGAACGGGTACAAGCGCTACCAGCCGTACTCGATGGCTCCGGACCGCATCGCGTGGGCCAGGGACAACCGCGGCGCCATGATCCGCGTGCTGGGGTCGGCGGAGGCGGGTACGACCCACATCGAGAACCGGATTGGCGAGCCCGCCGCCAATCCCTACCTCTACATGGCCTCACAGCTGCACGCCGGGCTGCACGGGATCGCCGCGAAGCTGGCCCTGGGCCGGTCGGCGGACGACCCGTACCTGGACGACGCACCGCGACTCCCGGCGTCGCTGTCGGCAGCGATCACCGCCCTCGAGTCCGACGAGGTGCTCGCGGCCGCGATGGGCCGCCGGTTCGTCGACTACTACGCCGCCATCAAACGGGCGGAGGTGACCCGCTTCGAGCGGGCCGTCACCGACTGGGAGCAGCGCGAATACTTCGACCTGTACTGATCCTGCCCGCGCGGCTAGCTTCCCGGCCCGGGCGGCTGCCTGCGCAGACCACCCACCACGAACTGCGCGTACTCGCCCGCGATCCGGCCGACGTCCGCCTCGGTCCCCCGCGCCGGGTCGTACCAGAGGGTGATCCAGTTCAGCGCGCCGAGCACGGGTTTGGTCGCGAGCCGCTCGTCGAGCTCCCGCAGGGCGCCCTCGCACTGGCCGTCGCGCACGACGTCGGCGAACAGTTGCTCGTACTCGTCGCGCAGCCGGACGACCTCGCTCAGCGCCTCGTGCCGGGGCCCCTGTCCCAGCCGGCGCATCTCGACCGCCTGCACCGCGACGCGTTGGAAGGCATTGCGCGTCATCATCATCGACGCGTGCTGGCGGACCATGCGGTCCAGCCGTTCGACGGCCGGTCCCGGCCCCCGGGCGAGCGGTCCCACCTGGTCGAGCAGATCCCGGATGCCGGTCAGCACGACGTCGAGGAAGATGTCGGCCTTGCTCCGGTAGTAGTGGTAGACGCGCCCCTTCGTCGCGTTCAGCTCGTCGGCGATGTCGTCGATCGTGGTCGCGTCGTAGCCACTTCTGGTGAACGCCGCCGCGGCGGCCTCGAGGATCTCGTGGTGCCCGGGCCCGGCGCCGGAGCGGACGAGCTCGCGGGTCACCGGCGCGGTTCACGTACCCGCCGCACCGCGGAGTGCCACACCCCCACCAGCCCGGTCGGCGACGCCAGCAGGACCACCGCCAGCACGCCGCCGAGCACGATCTTGTCCGCGTCCCCGCCGAGCGAGGCGAGCTCCGCTGGCTCGTCAGCAGCGCGGCGCCGACCAGTGGGCCGAGCAGCAGCCGGCGGCCCGGGAGGATCACGGCGGCGAGCATGAACAGCAGGAACGTCGGCGAGAGCAGGTCCGGGCTGACGAAGCTGCGCTGGTAGGCGTAGAGCCACCCGGCGAGTGCGGTGATCGGCGCGGACAACACGAACACCAGAACCCGGGTGCGCCGGACGTCGACGCCCATCGCGGTGGCCAGCTCGCCGTTCATCTGCGTCATCAGCGCCGTCGCGCCGAGGCGGGACCGGCGGAAGCGGGCCACGAACAACACGACCAGCACCAGGCACACGAGCGCGATCGGCCACAGGTCGGCGTTGGTGCGCGCCTGGTAGCTTCCGCCGACCGCGGGCAGTTCCAACAGAGGCACGCCGACGACGCCGTCGGAGCCGCCGAGCACCGGGGTGTTCTCCACCACGGTCAGCCCGATGATCGCCGCGGCGTAGCTTCGGCAAGGATCCGCGCGGCCTGCTCGGCCGTCGGCGGGTCAGGCTCTGGCGGCGGCTTCGCCGGCGGATCGACGAACTCGACCGGGTTGATCGACACCCACCGCCAGCGCACGCCTCGCGAGTAGGCGCCACGCCAGACGTGCTTCTCCAGGTACCGGGTGTACGTCCGGTGCCGTGGTGCGCCCGACGGCGAGGGTCTCCAGGTACCGGTCGAGGAGCTGGTCGAGCGTCGCGCTCGTGCGCGGGGTGCGCTGCTCGTCGACCTGGTGGTTGAGCCGTCGCAACGCCTTCTCGGCGGCCTTCTGGGGCGCCAGCGCCCGCCGGAATCGTCTCGCGGAGGTAGTGCCGCTCGGCCGGACACCAGGATCGACGCCGGCGTAGACGGACACGCGGAGCGCACCGCTCGGCAGCTCCTCGATGCCGCCGCGCACCCGCCCGCGCGGCTTCGCCGTACTCGCCACGTGGAGCAGGATAGGACGGGTTCGCACCACAAATGGCTCCACGGGAAGCCACCGACGATCATGTGACTCACGAAGCGCCTGGTGAGAGGGGGTGGGCGCGGCAGGGTTCGAACCTGCGACCGCTCGGGTGTAAAGAGTGTCGACGACGTCAACCACAGCCACGACCTGCATCAACGAGTCCGTCCGCGGCACGCTGCAGACGCTGGAAACCACACGCATCGACGCCGTTTCGTGTCACGAACCATGTCACGAGCTCCGTGAGCCCACGCGTGGCAGATCCGCATGCAGCTCGCGCCGAAGCCCGTCGCTCCGTGGCCAAGTCCCGTCTCGTCCGGTGAGTTCAGAACGCTCATCGGTGCGATGCCGACCCGGGACGGCTTCCTTGCCGGTACTGCGCGGGTTGAGCCCGTGGCGATCAGGTACGTCGGACGATGCCGGTGAAGCCGACGACGAAGAGTGCAGCAAGTGCCCAGGCGAGGAGTTGCAGGATCCAACGAACGACGGTGAGCAGCTCACCCTGGTCCGTGGAGGTGATCTCGCAGCTGCCTGCGCCGGGGCGCGTGGCGGACAGAAACGGAGTACCGAGATCGAGCCCCTTCCCGATGAGCTGCACGGTGCTGCAGGGCCGGCTCGGGGCAGCCACTGATGCAACGGCGGAACCGCCCTGATCCGCTGTACGGGTAAGTGCCCCTGTCCACCGAGAGCGACGGCCAGAGCAACCGAAACGGCGAGGACCCCGACGAGGTATAACAGCGCCCGCGATGGCCGGTAGCCGTACCCGAGCAGGACACCGGTGATCCGGGCCCACCACCGATCCCGTGTGCCAGTGAGCGCACCGCGGTCGAGTTGGTCACGCCTTTGCTGCATGAGGATTGCACGCACGTCCGCGTCATGTCCTTCGGCGCGGTAGACGGCAGCGAGCTGCTGATACGGCTGTGCCGCATAGGAGGGAGTAGCTGAACGCAGCAGATCCTGCAATGCCTGGCGATTGTTCTCTTCGGCAACGCGCGGCACACCGGTATAGGTGAGCCCGTCGAGGAGCCAGCGATGCAACGGGCTGGACGTGCTGCTCACGTTGCTTTCGGTCAGCTCGAGACCGCCACCAACGCTAGTTCCGCGAAAGCGGATGGTGGAGCGGTAACCCTCGCCGGAGGCGGTGAAACCGTAGCCGAGCAGGACGTCGCCGTCGGTGCGCAGTCCGTCTGCGACGCGTTACGTCGAGCTTTTCCTGGACTGGCCGGCGTCGTAGTCAGTATCTACAACCCTGAACCGCCCCGGCGTGTCCGGAGAGCTATCGGGTTGAGTACTCCGGCTCGGGTTGGCCGAGGCGTTGACGGTAGTGCGCGTGTCTCGAGTTCGGCGGGTGGCAGGTCGGCGGCGGCGCTGTGCAGCCGGCGGTGGTTGAACCAGTCGACGTATTCGAGGGTGGCGATCTCGACCTGCTCGACGGTGCGCCACGGTCCTCGCGGCTTGATCAGCTCGGTCTTGAACAGCCCGATCGTCGACTCGGCCAGCGCGTTGTCGTAGGCGTCGCCGACCGACCCGACCGACGGCGCGACCCCGGCGCCGGCGAGCCGTTCGGTGTAGGCGATCGAGGCGTATTGGGACCCGGCGTCGGAGTGGTGCGATCAGCCCCGACAGGTCTTGTCGTGCCCTGCCGGCCGCGGGCCCAGACGGCCTGTTCGAGGGCGTCGAGGACCAGGCTGGTGCGCATGCTGGTCGCGGCTCGCCAGCCCAGGATCCGGCGCGAGTAGGCATCAATGACGAACGCGACGTAGACCATCCCCGACCAGGTCGGCACGTAGGCGAAGTCCGCGACCCAGAGCTGGTCCGGGGCCGGCGGGTTGAACCGGCGCCCGACCAGATCCGCCGCCCGCGCCTCGGACCCGGCGATCGGTCGTGCGAACTCGCCTCCGCGCCGTGCGCCGGCCAGGCCCTGGGCGCGCAGCAGCCGCTCCACTGTGCACCGGGCGACCTCGATGCCTTCGCGGTTGAGTTGGGCACCACACCTTCCGCGCGCCGTAGACGCCGTAGTTCTCGGCGTGCACCCGCGCAATCTCGACCGAGAGCGCCTCGTCACGCCGCTGGGCCCTGGTCGGTGCCGCGGCGTGGGCGGCGTAGTAGGTCGACGGGGCGATCGCCACGCCCAGCTCGGCGAGCTGCGCGCAGATCGACGCGACACCCCACCCGTCGCCCGGCCGTGGTGCGGGCGGCGTGCTGGTCGATGAACCTCACCAGCGTGTGCGTGGCCGGTCGATCTCGGCCGCGAAGAAAGCCGACGCGGCCTTCAGGATCTCGTTGGCGCGCTTGAGCTCTGAGTTCTCCCGGCGCAGCCGTTTGAGCTCATCGGACTCCTCGGTCGTCGTGCCCGGACGGACACCGCCGTCGATCTCGGCCTGGCGGACCCACTATCGCACCGTCTCCCCGGTCCCCACACCGAGCTTGTCGGCGACGGCGTTCATCGCCGCCCACGGTGAGTCGTAGTCCGACTCGACCTCGGCGACCATGCGCACCGCCCGCTCACACAACTCCGGCGGATAGGGCGGCTGCGAACGACGTGTCATGACTCCATCTCCTCAGAAGATCAAGTCTCCCGACACGCCGGGGGGATTCACTGTCGCGTCGCTTGGCCCCATTTTGTGGGTGTCGGTGTTCTCGCACGTCGCGCGCGTCCGGTAGGGCACGACCGACGGCATGGACGGGTGGCAAAGGGCACGAGCGGGGCGCAACGTGGGTCCCCAAATGGTCCCCAAATGGGATGACCACCTGGACTTTGGTCAGGTGAGTCAAAGCGAGTCGCGGACTGCCCAATGCCGGTCAGCTAGTCGACCGTGGACTGGTGGCGGTCGGCGGTGTCGAAGGTTGTGCGCAGCGGGTTGACGCGGTCGACGCGGCCTATGACGGTCGACGTGGACGAGGAAGCGCGTCCGGCACGCTTTCTCCACTACTGATCAACGGAGTTCTCATGACCGTCGCAGAGAATAAGGCGATCGTCCGACGATGGTGGGAGGACGGGTTCAACGGGCGTGATCTTTCCCTGGTCGACCGGTTGTTCGCGACGTCCTACATCCATCACTCGAACGACAACCCGCTCGATCGCGACGAGTTCCGGGGCGCAGCAGCGAACTTCCAGACCGCCTTCCCAGACAGCTGGGTACGGATCGAGCACCTCTTCGGTGAGGAGAACCTGGTGGTTGTTCGCTGGCGCTTCGAGGGAACGCACGCCGCCGAATCAAAGCGATGGGGTCCTGCGTCGGGCGTCAAACTGAGCTTCCCATCGACCTGGATCTGTCGCCTCGACGCCAGGCTCATCCAGGAGGATTGGGAAACCTGGGACGCGGTGGGCGTGATCCAGCGAACTCGGGTTGCTGCCGGGCCCTGATCTCGGTGCCGACGCCAGGCGGACTTCGAGAACCAGGTTCTCAGTTGCTTTCAAGGTCAGTGCGCGGCAGGTGCGGGACCCAATTCTCCTGGTCAGGTGCCCACACCGGTCCGTGCCAGTGCGCCGATTCGGCCCCGTGTTGCGGTCACAGTTGTGGTCAGCAGTGCGCTTCAGCCCCAGGACGTGGGGACCGCTCCGGCCTGGCTAGGCGTGGATGGCGACCTCGCCCTGCATAATCGTCGGCGGGTTCGGGATCGCGTCGCCCAGCCCAAGCTCGCCGATCAACTTCGCGGCGGCGCGGGTCGACTCCTCGGCGCCAGCCCGGTCGGCGAAGACGCTCACCGTGACGACGCTCCCGTCGCCACTATCGATCAGGTAGTACGCGACGAAGCCCTCGATCCCGCTCATCAGCCCACGCAGCCTCGTGGCATGCTGTCGTAGCTGGTCGACGATGTCGCTGGCCTCATGCTGGTAGTGACGGACCGTGGTGTACATGGGCCTGGCCTCTCATGTCGTCCGCTCCTGAGTCCTCGTCGGATGAGCGTGGCAGGAAGCAGCCGAGTAGCGAATCCGTAAATCTAGGTAGCGCGGGCCGGGCACGAATCTGGTTTCGGTAAACGACCACCCTGCCCCTTCCCTGATCGAGGCCGGCTTGAGCGTGGTCCGTGCGGTGTCCAGGGGCGCCGGGTGAATCCTCACCGAGTAGAGCTCAAGCGGCCACGCGCGCCACACCGGACTGAGCGACGCACTACGAGTGCTTCGCTCATCGGTAGCGCTGTGCTCACCCAGTACATCTGTGCACATTCCAGTGGTCACCGTTCACAGCCGCGATCACCGTGGGACTGCATTGGAGGCCACGGAGGAGGCCACGCGGAGATCATCGTCTGCCGAATCTGCCTCTAGCGAGGTCAAGGTGCCGCCTCCGGCGGCGCGGGGCCGACCACGCCGGCCCCACGTGCTCGGCTGGCCTGATCTCGGACTCTGATCGGCGCCAGCGGACAGATCACGAGTCTTCGCCTGATGACGCCTGCCGGTCGTGGAGCTGCTGCCACCGTCGTTGCTGCTCACGCTCGAACTGGGCGAACCGGCGCGCACGCTCCGCGAGTTCCCGCAGCTGAACAGCCCCGTTGGGACATAGAGCGGCCATCTTGGCCCGCTCATCCGCGAGCTGCTCCATCATCGCCGCGATCTCCCCGGCGGTCCGCGCGGTTTCGCCAGCCAGCGCGCGGGAGGTACTTCTTAGAGGTCGTTTCAGAATGACCTCGGGCGTGTCTGCTGTAGACGGAGATCGATCTCCCTCAGGGTGCCGGGCGTGGTTCGAGGATCTTGTCCCGGACTCGCTGTGGGAACGGGTGGCGTCGCTGTTGCCTGCCCGGCCGCCGCGGCGTCGCCGGTTCCCGGGCCGTAAGCCGGTGGATGACCGCGCTGCGCTGGCAGGCGTGGTGTTCGTGCTCAAGACCGGCATCACCTGGAACGAACTCCCGCGTGATCTGGTCGGGTGCTCCGGGATCACCTGCTGGCGCCGGGTACGGCGACTGGACAGAGGCCGGCGTGTGGCCTGCCCTGCACGAACTGCTGCTCGCCGAGCTCCGCGCGGCCGGACAGCTCTGGACCTGGAGCGCTGCTCGGTGGACGCCTCGCACGTGCACGCGCTCAAAGGGGGCGCCCACGTCGGACCCTCGCCGGTCAACCGCGGGCACCCCGGCTCGAAACACCACCTGATCGTCGACGCCCACGGCCTCCCGCTCGCGGTCACCCTGACCGGCGGGAACCGCCACGACGTCACCCAGCTATTGCCGCTGCTTGACGCGGTCCCGCCGATCCGCGGGCTGCGTGGCCGGCCCAGACGCAAGCCCCGCGAGTTGTTCGCCGATCGGGGCTACGACTACGACAAGTTCCGCCGCCTGCTCCGCGGCCGAGGCATCACCCCGCGCATCGCCCGCCGCGGCATCGCACACGGCTCCGGTCTCGGCAAGATCCGGTGGGTCGTCGAGCGCAGCTTCGCCTGGCTGCACACCTTCAAACGCTTGCGCACCCGCTACGAACGCCGCGCCGACATCGACCTCGGCCTGCTCCAACTGGCCTGCGCCCTGATCTGCCACCGCGAACTCCTGAAGTCATTCTGAAATGACCTCTTAGTGCCGCCACCCTGGCACTCAGGTCGTCGCCACCCTGGCCAACGCTCACAAGACGAATGTCGCGCCGGATGGACGACACGTCAAGGCGTGGCCTCCGGCGGCGCACCGGGGACGTGCGAGCGACATCGAGTCGAGAGGCCGACAGCCCAGCGGTCATCCCCCTCGGCCGGTAACGGTCCACGCCGCGGTGACGGCCGCAAGAGCGCCTCCGGCGTCGCTGCGCGATGGCTGCGCCACCCTTGCCCCCGACCCCACGACGAGCAAGCGGCCAGGACGAGGGGGACGGGGGAGAGTGGCCACAACCCCCATCGGTTCCTTCGGTCGACGGTGGAGTCCTTCACATGCGCTCACCCTTTTCGCCGCGAGCACGGTCCAGGCGCGCCGTCAGGATCTCCAGGTGCGCAGTGAGGCGCTCCGGCGGTTCACTACCGCGCTCGTCCCATGGGAAGAACAGGGCGACATACCACTCGGCCTCTCGCCGGGCGTCGCCGACCAGCTCATGCCCGCCGACCTGCAGCAACTCGGACTCAACCTGACCGCGTAGCCACTGTGCACGAGCATCGTCCTCAGAACGCACCACGAGAACTCCCCACGAGCGCCTCCCGTTACGGCGTCGGTCGGATTGCTGACAGCCCCCTCACCGCGCGTCGCGCCGTTGCGTTCCGCCGGGCCGAGCCCCCGGCCACCGAGCCCGTCGGCACGTCGCAGTCCGTCCCCACGGCGCACAGCCGTAATTTGGACACACGTCGCGGCGGATGTACAGTCCTTCGCCAGTCGTGCGGATGACCGGATATCCGGCGGCCCAGACCCGATCAGGTACGACCTAACAGCCCACTCGGGTCGCCCGCAGTAGATGGCTCCCACGGTCCGGCCAGTTCACCCCCCGTAGAGCTGGCCGGACCACCCCAACCGGGGCCACTGATGAACGACCCAGAGACCTAGGCACGGCCAGTTCTCGAGGAGGCGGCCGTGCGGCCTTCGAGGAGAGGCGACGGCTCCCATGAGCACACGGCCACAGCGCCGGCACGCGATGTGTCACCGGCCCACCCTCCATGGCTGCCAGCCGTCCTGGTGGACACCGCCGCCGCGACCGCCCAGTCGGATGGCCACCGTGCGAGATGTTCTCGGTGGCCTCCTTCGCCTGCTGCGTCCGCGTGTCGCCCCCACCTCGTGTGACCCGGCGACCACGCCGCGGAGACCGCGAGGGCACCTTCATCGTCGATAAGCGCGCGGGTGCGCGGACCATGGGCGGACGCACGCAGGACGTCTGCCGCTCCGATGCAGGTCAGAGGCGATCTGACAGCTCCCTGTAAGTACGGTCCCTCAACGTCGATGATCACAACGCCAATCAGTCGCCGTCTGGCACCGCTCCAGCTGCCCGGTCGCCGATCCGAACGTCGGCGGTCCTTGCCTACCGCGGGCGGATACCTTCGACGTGCGCACCCGTCCGCCCTAGCCCATGCTGAACCACCGCACGATGAGCTGAGGAGCCGACGATGCGCTCCAGCCCAGCTCACGACCGGGAACCACGGTTGGCGGAGGCGTTCGTCCGGCTGGCCGACTCGATGGTCGACGAGTTCGACGTCGTCGAGCTGCTCGACCAGCTCACCGGGTACTGCGTCGAGTTCCTCGGGGTCGACGCCGCCGGACTGCTCCTGAGCGACCAACGGGACCGCCTGCATGTGGTCGCGGCATCGTCCGAGCAATCGCACCTGGTCGATCTTTTCGCCATCCAGGCCGAAGACGGCCCGAGCCTGGACTGCTACCGACACAGCCTCCCCGTGCTCGTCCCCGACCTCGAAGAGGGGTCGATCTACCGCCGCTGGCCGCGCTTCGTCGAGCACACCCGAACCTACGGCTTCCGCGCAGCCCATTGCCTGCCGCTGCGGCTGCGCACGAAGGCCATCGGCGCACTGACGCTGTTCGCCACCGCTCCGACCGAGCTGTCGCCATACGACCTTCGTGTGGGTCAGGCGCTGGCCGACACGGCCACGATCACGATCCCGCAGCAGCGCTACAGCGACAACCACGACCGGCTCACCGACCAGCTGCAGCTCGCACTGATTAGCCGGCTGGTGGTCGAACAGGCCAAAGCGAGACTGGCCGAGCGCCACGACATCACCCTCGAGTACGCGTTCCACCTGCTCCGTGACTACGCACGCACCCACAACCTCAGACTCAGCGAGCTGGCCCGCGCGATCTCGACCGACACCGACACCGACACCGACACACAGACGCTGGCCGGATTCGAAGTGTGGCTCAACCACGCAATCCGCACCGCCAACTGACTCGCCCCGAGGGCGAGAAGGACGTCCGGCTACCCAACGTCCAACGGGAGTCCGACGGGTCGTCCGTCGATTGTCTCAGTTAGTCACCCACCGGCGTCCGGTGGGTCGGTGAAGGTGAGCGCGCCGCGCCTGTCGCGGGCTGCTGGGATCGCGACCCACCAGGATCGGGAGCGGTAGATACTGACCACCCCACAAGCACCTCACCGACAACCGCCATCTGCCGCGTGGCCCGCACCGACCGTGTCCGGGAAACCGGGTCAGGCATCAGGCTGCCAAGGTAGGTCTTGGCGGCGGCTGGGCATCCGGGCGATCACTATGTGGACCTCAGGGCCCGTCGCACTATGTGGACCTCAGGGCCCGTCGGGAGTGCGGGCTTCGGTGCGCGTGGGCGGGGTCGAGGGTGGTGTGGCGATGGTGATCGGTGTCGATCCGATGGCGACGGTGCGGGCCGAGGTGGTCCTCGTGGTGACGGCTCCGACCACTCCCGGCGCCAACCCGACCCGGACAGGCAAAGGGTCGGGCAACTCAGTGCGTAACGCTGCCCGTCCAGCGGGGTCTCCGACGAGGGGGCTGCACGGTATGTGACCCCGCGGTCATGGCCCCGCCGGAACCCGTCGCAGCGGCCGATGCCACTTCGGCGCAGGGGCGGGGCCCGGTCCGGATCACGAACCTCACGGCGGGTCGCGCCGGCCGCCGCCCTCCCCGCCGGCCCGTGAGCTTCCTGACCTGACCGAACACCAGCGGCTGGTCGAGCAACTGCCGGGCCGCCTCCGCGCGGCCATCGCCGCCGGACTGCTCAGCACCGCAGAAGCCCGCGACATCATCGAGCAGGCCGGGCAGTCCTCGATGCCCGTCGCGGCACCAGATAGCTCCGCCGTTAGTGACGTGCGGGTGCAGCGAGCGCCTTCCAGAAGACCACGTTGTCCTCATCTGCTGCGCAGAAGGCACGGATGCGTGCCTCGTCGGTGTAGCCGACGCCGCGTTTGAACCGGCGCTGCCCGGCACACTCGGCGGGGCTTGATCTCAGCGCCTGTTCGGCGAGATCGGAACCACTGCGTGGGTCGACCTGATCACGGCCGGGCCGTGGCACACCTGCTGCCAATGTCGTTGCTGCTGGCGCTCGGACTGGGCGAACCTGCGTAGATGCTCCGGGTGTGCCTGCAGCTCGACGGTACGCTCGGGCCACGTAGCGGCCAGCCATTCTCGATCAGCCGCGACCTGGTCCATCACCGCCGCGATCTCCCCGGCGATCCGCGCCACCTCGCCCGCCAGCGCGTGGAAGCTACTCCTCAATGCCGCCGCGGTCCCAGTTCGATCGTCAGCGACCCGGCCAACGTTCACTGGTCAAATGTGGCGCTGGGCGGACCGACCGTCAAGCAGAACCAGCGTGCGACGGGCAATGACCGGGCAGGAGCGAGTCAGCGTGGATCGGCGCAACCCTTCGTCATGCCGACCGCCGTGGTTAGCGCTTGTGGTCGGCGAGGAGGGCGGACGTGTCGGCGCGGCGGGCGACAACGTCAGCGGCCAGCTGTGACAGGCGCTGGTTCGTGCTGCGGGCGTGGCGGCGCAGCCGGTCGAATGCACTATCCATGTCCAGGTCACCGTGGACCGAGAGCACACCTTTGGCCTGCTCGATGATGACCCTGCTGTTCAAGGCGGACTGGAGTTGCTCGTTGACCACGTGCTGGTCGGCCACCGTGCGCTCGTGCAGGATCCCCATGGTGGCCACATCGGCCAGGGCCTGCGCCGAGTGCAGATCGTCGGGGGGCAATGCACCCGGACTGGCGGCGAACAGGTTCAGCGCACCAATCGTGCGAGTCCGCAGCCGCAGCGGCAGCGCGTGCACGGCCCGGTAGCCCTCGGCCACGGCCCGCGAGGCGAACACCGGCCACCGCTCGATGCCGTCCCCCACCAGGTCGGTGCAGGTGACCACGGTGCTGGTGGCATAGCTGTCCAGGCAGGCGCCCTCATTGGACTGGAGCTGGAACAGCTCCACCAGGTGCGCCTGCTCAGTCGACGATGCCGCGACCGCGAGTCCGCCGCGTTGGTCGGCGAGCAGCAGCCCAGCGGCGTCGAGGGCGAACAGGGTCACGCAGTCGCCGCACAGCCCGTGCAGCAACTCGATCACGTCATAGTCTGCGGCCAGCGTGTCGGCCAGCCGTACGAATGCCTCCACCAGCGCGGATTCGCGCCCATGCGGCACCGGTGCTTCGATAGTACTCATCGCGGATCGTCCAGGTCGTCGTGGTCATCGAAGCGGATTCGTCGGCCGATCACGTCACGAGCGACGGTGTCGATCGGCTGATCATGCACGAAGGCGTACGCGCGCAGCCGGGCAAGCGCAGTGTCCGCTTCGACGTCGAGCTGAGCGATAAGTATACCGGTTGCCTGATACACCTCCCTGCGTTCCAACGGCGCGCCGGCCAGCCACCCAACACTGTCGCGGTCGGACAGGGGCACCCCACCCAGGTCCAGTCTCCGGCCCGCTTGCCAGCCCAATAACGACCAGAACGCCCCGTCGGCCGCGCGCTGCGCCCCGGCCAGGTCGTCGTCAACCAGCGCCCCGGGCTCGTCACAGTAGAAATCGAGGACCCCGACCCGGATGGCCCCGTCCTGCAGTGGCAGCACGTAGATCCCGCGGGCGGTGGTGTTCCGGGCCGCCGCGGTGAACATCGGCCACTCGCTGACGCGGTGATCGGTGTCGTTGCGGATGTCGGTGATCAGGACCGGGCGTCGCGAGGTGAACGCCTGCACGCAGGGCCCCTCCGCCAGCCGGAACTGCAGCTCGTCGAGCTGTGCCGCGACCGCGTCACTTGCCCACACCGGATCCTGGTTGTCCGGCCCGGACATTACTGTGATCGCTGCACCGGTCACCGGGAGCGCCGCCACACACAACGCACCAATTCGCCCCGGTGCGTCCGGCCCACCCTGGGCCACCGCCGCGGCCAGCGCCTGTGTGAAGCCAGCCAGATCATTCATCGCCCACGGCCACCAATGTTCGGTCCGCATCCATCGTTTCGGCTACTCATCGACCGTACAACCAGCAGCACGCCGCAGCTGATCACCCCACGCAGCTGACCCGCTCGGCCGGAAATCAACCGACGGCGGTGCAGCGAGCCGCCACACCCGCTCTGGGAGCCGCAGCTGTCCGACCACCTGGCTGCGGCGCGGTGAAGATCTGCCGCAGCTGGGCCGGAGCACCGCGCGGGGTGTTGTGTCGGACCGCGCGCATCAACTCCCGTAACTGATGCTCGGACAGTTGGGCGGCCGCGGCCGGGGTGGGCGCGACGGCCAGCACCGTGGTCGCGGTGAAGGTGTGCAGCGTCGGGAACGCCGCCAGCGCGGCCGGGAAGAACTCGCGCAGCAGCGCACGCAACCGCAGACTGTCTCGGACCGCCGTGGCTACCGCGTCATGATGGGCCCGGGCCAGCACCCCGATCACGCTGGCCTGCTCGGAGTCGACCGCCATCTCGGGTGCCGGTCCCGATCGGTGCGCAGCAGGTGAGCCAGGAGCAGTGCGTCCCCGGGATCGGATTTGGCTCCCGAGACGGCATGGCGGTCCCGATACCGGCTGACCGCTTTCGGATTGATCTCGAACAGCCGGTGCCGGGCCGCGCGAAGGCCGCGCCCAGCAGACCGCGGCCGGTCTCCAGTGCCACGTCTACCGGCACGAAGTCATGTCCCGGCGACGGGTCACCCGCGCGTGCTCGGTCAGTAGCGTCAACACCGCGGTCAGCCCGGCGGCGTCGTCGCTGATCCGGCGGGTCGCCACCGTTGTTCCCGCGTCGTCGACGAGTGCCACATCGTGGTGGCGTTCGGACCAGTCGATCCCGCAGTAGATCGTCATCTCACATCGCGCCTCCAGCCCCTGATCCGGCGAGCCACAGGGCGTGCGCGACGCCGTGGCGAAAGCGCTCTCGGCGCGACACCTCATCAGTCACCAGCAGGCCCTGCCAGCCGGTGGGGGCCACCCTCTTGCTCAGAGATCACGTCTCCGGGCGCCTCTAGTGATCACCCCACCGGCGGCTCCCCACCATCATGTGCCGCCAGAACGACTTGGCAGCACACCGTCATTAGAGCGCCTCCGGCGTCGCTACGCGATGGCTGCGCCACCCTTGCCCCCGCCGCCACGAAGGGCAGGCGGCCAAACCGAGGGATGGGGAAGTGACCCACTGTCCGCGCCTACCCGCTCTCCAGGCTCGCTACCTGGCCGGCCGGAATCCGTCCGTCGACGATCGCCCGGGCTACATCGTGGATACGGATGCTGTTCCGTCGGGAGAACGCACGGATTACCGCGAACGCGGCGTCGAGGTCCCCAGAGTTGTGTGCGGCGATCATGCCCTTGGCCTGTTCGACCACGACACGGGTGTCCGTAGCGGTCCGCAACCTCTCGGTGCGCAGGACGTCGGCACGTGTGGCGCGAGCGGTGAGGATGCCGGCCGTGGCCACGGCGACCAGTGCTCCGGCGCGGTAGAGACCGCGCTTGCGAGCCACATCCGGTGTCGTGAACAGCAGGGTGAGGGCGCCGACGGTGTCAGTTCGCAACCGCATCGGAAGGACGTGCGCCGCGCGGAACCCATAGCGGCCGGCGGTGGCTGCAAACCCCGGAAACGACGCGGCCTCTGTTAGATCGGGCAGATCGATGGGTTCGCCGGTCGCACACGCTCGTCGTGCGACCGCGGTGATGGCGTCGCTGCCGAACAAGTCATCGAGTGCTTCGGCGTTCGGAACATGGGCCGCCACGCGCAGCTGATCGGGCTCCTCGGCCAGCACGACTCCGGCCGCCTCGGCAGGAACCAGGTCGACGCAGGCCGCCGCAAGACGCGCGGCAACACCGTCGACGCCGGCGCCGTCAAGGGTGTCGACCAGTCCGACGAACGCCTCCGCGAGCGCCGCTGATTGGTGTTCGGGACCTGCCATTGCCGGCCTTACTCGACCGTCGCGGGTCGAAGTCTCACCGTGACCTGCGCACCGTCCACAGCTCCTCCGTGATCGTGGAGATCGGACTCAGGCAACGGCGGTGTCCACCGGCAGGCCGGCCAAACGCCACTCCAGCATCCCGTCGGCCAGCCGCACGGCCGGACGGCCACGATCGGCCAGCAGGCGCACGGCGTCGTAGGACAGCACGCAGTACCGGCCCCGGCAGTACGCCACGACCGTCACGTCCGCGGGCAGCTCGTCCAGCCGTGCTGCGAGCTCGTCCGCCGGGATCGACACCGCACCCGGAATGTGCCCGGCCTCGTACTCCCGGGGTGGCCGCACGTCGACCACCAGCGCACTCCCCTGACGGACACCGGCCATCAGCTCCTCACGGGTGATCTCCCGCAGCGCCGCGTCGTCGGCGCCCTCTCGGTCGCCCGCCTCGAGGAACGCCCGCCGAGCGGGTTCGACATCCGCGATCCGGGCCGCAGCAACGGCCTGCTGCGCCGCGTACAGCGCCGCGACATCGTCACCGGCCAGCGCGTAGACAATCCGCGTGCCTTCCCGGCGGGTGCGCACCAAACCGGCCCGCTTGAGCGTCTGCAGGTGCGCCGACGCCGTCGACAACCCCAGCCCGGCCGCGGCCGCCAACGGCTCCACGGGGCACTCCCCCTGCGCCAGGAGATCGATCAGCTCCAGCCGCGCCGGGTGTCCCATCGCCTTGCCCACCCGCGCGAACTGCTCCAGCAGTGATCTCTTCTCCACACCCGCCACTAGTCCTCCAAACTTCCGTGGAATACGGTAACACCGCGACCAAAGGACGGAGGCGGCCATGGCAGGGCACGCACCGGCAAATGGCCACGCATGGGTACCGCACGATCCGTTGGCCGTGGTGCGCTCCGGTGATCCCGACCCGTTCCGCGGTCAGGCCGGAACGTGCGGGTTCCGCTGGTGGGACCACCTCGACGACCCCGCGCACGACCCGCCGTACACAACCCCGCCGGCGAGCAGCCCGGGCCCCTGACCCGCGACGAACGCGACCGCGCCGAGACCGTGCCCGACCGAGCAGGCCGCGCTGAAATGTCTCTACCTCGTGACCCGCGCGCTCGATCCGACCGGGAAGGGCCGAGCCCGGTGGGCGATGCACTGGAAGCCAGCGCTCAACGCCTTCGCAATCACCTTCGCCGGCCGTATCGTCCCGACCAACGGAAGCCAACCAACCTCACCGGTTACACCAACTTGATCGGACACTCCCCGTGTGCGGGCTGCTCACGGGGCTGGCCCGAGACTGTTGTCTTCATCGTCTGCATGCGGGATCGTTGAACCATCCTGCGGCCCCCCGCGACGCCGGTCGGTTGTCGGTGTGAGGTGTGCGCGATGGTAGCGGTGAGTGGTGTCGTCCGGCGGCGGGCGAGCCGGTTCGTCGAGTTGAGCGCCAACCTGTTGGGCGTGACCATCCCGGTAGCCGCCGTGGTCCTCGCGGCCGTCCTGACCTGGCAGCACCTGACGACGTGGCGGGACATCGCGATCCTCGCCGCGATGTACGTGCCGATCACGGTCGGCCTCACGGTGGGGTTCCACCGCATGCTCACCCACCGCAGCTTCACCGCCCACCCGGTCGTCAGGTTCGTGTTGCTCGCGCTGGGCTGCACCGCCGGGATGACCGATCCGCTGCGCTGGGCGGCCATCCACGTGCAGCATCACGCCAGGTCCGACCGCGACGGTGACCCGCACAGCCCGCTCGACGGCCTCTTCCATGCCCACATGGGATGGTTCCTGTTCGGATTCGACGCGGACCCGAAGACCTACGTCCCCTGGCTGGTCGACGACCCGATGGTGGCGTTCTTCCGCCGCACGAGCTGGTACTGGACCGCGCTCGGCTTCGCCGTGCCGTTCATCGTCGGCGGCTGGACCGGGCTGTTGTGGGGCGGCTGGGTGCGATTCTTCCTCACGATCCACATGACGTTCGCCGTGAACTCGATCTGCCACACGTTCGGACGCGTCGCCTTCCGCACGAACGACCGCAGCCGCAACCAGTGGCTGATGGGGGTGCTCGGGTTCGGCGAGGGCTGGCACAACAACCACCACGCGTTCCCGCGGTCGGCGTTCCACGGCCTGCGCTGGTGGCAGGTCGACCTGTCCGGATACCTCATCGCGGGCCTCGAACGGCTCGGCCTGGCCACGGACGTGCACCGGGTCACCCCACGGATGCTGGACGCCCGACGGCTACCCGGAGACACGCCGCGATGACACCCGTCAGCGTGCCGGTGCGCGTGGTGTTCGTCCTGGTCCTGGCCCAGGCCCTACTCATCGGCAGCGCCATCGTGAAACCGGACCTGATCACCCTGGTGTTCCCGTGGCCGGCCTCCCCGCTCAACGCCCGCTTCGCCGGAGCGCTGTACCTGATGGGCGCCGTGAGCGCGGTGCTGGGTGCGATCGCGCGCCGGTGGGTCGAGGTCCGCATCTCCCTCGTGCAGGTGCTGCTCATCACCGGATGCCTGCTCCTGCTGACCCTGCCCCACCTCGGGGAGTTCGCCGCGGACGACTTCCCCGTCCGCTGGCTGGTGTTCTACTCCCTCGACGTCGCCGTCATCGGCGTGCTGCTGTGGCTGTGGCGCGGGGTGGACCCCGCGCCCCACAGCCGGCGACTTCGGTCCGCCCCGATCCTGTTCGCCTACGCCGCGGTCACGACCGTGGCCGGCGCGGTGATGCTGGTGGCGCCGGGCGTCGCGGTCGCCCTCTGGCCATGGTCGCTGACCCCGATCCTGGCCCAGGTGTACAGCGTCTTCTTCCTGACGTTCGCGGCCG
Source organism: uncultured Actinomycetota bacterium (assembly GCA_963822335.1). Lineage (GTDB taxonomy): Bacteria > Actinomycetota > Actinomycetes > Mycobacteriales > Pseudonocardiaceae > Pseudonocardia. The sequence continues at coordinate 26,363 of CAWGHE010000004.1, forward strand.
GCGCGTGGCTCGCAGCGCGGGACCCCCGGGCGGAGGCCGGACGGATCTCGGTGACCGCAAACCTCGTGATGCTCGTGCTCGTCCTCGTGATCTCGGTGGCCGCACTGGACCGATTCTCCGGCGGAGCGCGCACCGTCGTGTGGTTCACCCTGTTCGGCGCCGCGACGATCGCTCTGGCGGCCGTGCTCGTCGGCGGGCAACGCCGCATGGTCCGGCCGGAGATGACCCGATGAGCACCCGGTTCCTGCGTTCGTATCTGTACGTGCTGATGGGCGGCCTGCTCCTGCAGGGGCTCGGCTCGCTGCTGTTCCGGCTGCAGCCCTCGCTCGCCGCCGCGGCCCCGTGGGCGCTACGGGGCCTGTTCGGCATCGACTTCTGGCACTCCTGGATCCACATCGCCTGGGGCGCCGGCGCGGTCGGGCTGCTCGCCGTGCACCACTCCCGGCGGTTCGCCGCCGCGACGGCGCTGGTCTTCGGCATGTTCTACACCGCCTTCGGCGTGCTCGGGCTGGTGACCCACCACCCGTTCGGCCTCCAGCTCGGCCTGCTGGAGACCGGGTTCCATCTCGTCGCGGGACCCGTGACCCTCCTGATCGGGCTGGCGAGTTCCCGAAGCATCGCGACGCCCGATCTCGCCGCAGGCGGAACATGACCGACCAACGTTCCAGGAAGGAGAGGAAGTCCGGATGACCAGCGAGCAGGACACCTACTCCTACGAGCCGTTCACCTGGCACGAGTTCTACCGACAGGTGAACCGCAAACTGGTGGAGCGGGCCGTCGCCGCCCTCACCCCACCAGCCGAGCGCCCGGTAGCCGTCGTCGACGTCGGCTGCGGTACCGGCGCTGTGACCGAACAGATCATCGACGCACTCGTCGAGCGGGGGGTCGACGCCAAGGTCGTCGCCCTGGACCCGTCGCCCGACGCGCTGGCGAACGCGCGTACCCGGCTGGCCGCCTCACCGTTCCCGGTCCACTTCGTGGAAGGCGACGCCGACGAGCTGGGCACCCAGACCGAGCCTGCCGACATCCTGTTCTTCTGCAACGCGATTCACCTGGTCGAGGACAAAGAGGCGACGATCGCCCAGATCGCCCGCGCCGTCGTCCCCGGCGGTCTAGTCGCGTTCAACAGCACGTTCTTCCACGGCTGCTACGTGCCGGGCACCGAGAACTTCTACCGGCTGTGGACCATCCGCGCGATGCGATGGCTGCGTGCCGAACGCCCGGACGTACGGCTCATTCGCGGAGCGAAGGCCCAGGCCATGACCTGGCTCTCCACCGAGGATTACGAACAACTGCTACGGGGCAACGGGTTCGACATCCTCCGGCACGACCTCGACGAAGCACGCATGACCCTGGCCTCATTCCAGGACATCGGCAACTACTGGATGTTCATCGAAGGTGCCCTGCCCGGTGCGCCGCTCGACGCCGGGGCCGAGGCACTGCACCACGGAGCCGCCGAGGTGTTCGAGCACCAGGCTCTGTCCGACGTTCCGCGCAACTGGCTTCAACTCCTGGCCAGGCGGCGCGACGACCAGGCCACGCATTCGTCCACCGGAACCTAACTACGTCGGCCCGCAAGGTGCACCCGACAACGGTGACCCGGCACATCTTGGCTAGTAGGTCCCGGCGCCAGAGTCCCAGCGGCGAGCTGTCGATATCGGACCAGGCCCTGCCGCGGGACCCCAATCCATGCCTACGGACGCGCTCCAGTCACAGTCCGACACTTGCAGGTCCCTCGCGCCAAGTCGGATCCACGGGAGACACGGTTGCGCCAGCCGGCGGGCCTCATCGACCACCAGCTCACCTCAGGATCGCCGGCCCCGTTCGACCTCCGTCGGGTCTCCTGATGGTCGCCCGAACGGCGGTCCCGGCGCTGCCGATCGTCGGATACGAAGGCAGGCTCCTGCCCCAGTCCCTGGCGGGTGTGGACCCGGCTCGTGTGCCGGGCCGAAGCCGCACGCCGGGAAGGCACCTCTGCGCCCGGCGGTCAGCGCAGCGGATCGCAGGGCGTGCCCCGCGGCGTCTACGACGTGGACGAGGAGACGATCATGCGGGTGGGGATCCTGGACATCGTGGGTATGCCGGCGACCCGGCCGACCGAGGTGGGCTACCGGGTGCTGCTGACCAAGCAGTTCGCCAGCATCACCCCGCAGGCGATCTCGGTGTGGTGTCGCCGGCTCGGGCACGAGACGTTCTACGCCACCTACTACGGAGTCGGTGACCCGCACAAACGGCTGCCGCCGGACCTGGACGTCGTGTTCATCTCCTGCTACACGCAGGTCAGCCACCTCGCGTACGCGGTGGCGAAGCTCTACCGGCGGGCCGGGACCCGGACTGTGATCGGCGGTCCGCACGCCAAGGCGTTCCCCGTGGACTGCCTGCGCTTTTTCGACCTCGTCGTCGGCGAGTGCGACGCCGAGCTCGTCGCCGACATCGTCGGCGGACAGTTCGACCCCGGGACGCGGATCTCCGCGGCGCGCCCGTTCGACGACGTGCCGACGGTCGAGGAACGCATGCCCGAGATCCGCGCCTCGGCGCTCTACTGGGGACGCACGGCGCTGCCGCTCACGGCGGTCCCGATGCTCGCGAGCCTGGGATGCCCGTACAGCTGCGACTTCTGCATCGACTGGAACAGCCCGTACCGGACGCTGCCCACCGACCGGCTGGCCGCCGACCTGCGCTACCTGGCGACGACGCTGCCCCGCACACTCGTCATGTTCCACGACCCGAACTTCGCGGTCCGGTTCGACGAGATCTTCGACGTGCTGGAGCAGCAGCCCGGCGGGCACCGCCAGCCCTACATCATCGAGAGCTCGCTCACCGTGCTGCGCGGGCCGCGGCTGCGCCGTCTCGCCGACACGAACTGCGCCATGGTCGCGCCCGGAGTCGAGTCCTGGACCGACTACTCGAACAAGGCCGCTGTGGGCCGGACCAGCGGCATCGCCAAGGTCGACAAGGTGGCCGAGCACTTCGCCCAACTCGCCGAGCACGTGCCCTACCTGCAGGCGAACTTCATGTTCGGCCTGGACAGCGACGAGGGCGACGAACCGGTCGAGCTGACCAAACGGTTCATGGACAAGACCCCGTTCGCCTGGCCGACAATCAACATCCCGGTCCCGTTCGGCGGCACACCGCTACACGACGCGCTCACCGCCGACGGCCGGATCCTGTCCGCGATGCCGTTCAGCTTCTACTACGCGCCCTACCTGGTGACCACGATCAAGAACTACGACCCGGTCACCTACTACGAGAAGCTCACCGAGCTCTACACCCACGCCGCGTCACCCGCCATGCTGCGACGCAGGACGCAGAGCACCACCCGCCGCAGCATCCGGTGGATAAACCGGGCTCGGGCGGCCGCGTTCCGCACCGACGTCGCCAGCTTCCGCGACATCCTGGGCCTGCTCCGCTCGGATCCCGCGTTCCGGGCCTTCCACGACGGCACGTCCACCGCGCTACCGGCGTACTACCAGCACCTCGGGGAACGCATCCTCGGCCGCTTCGCCGATCTGCTCACACCCGCCGACCGCGCGCCCGACCTGTCACCGATTCCGGACTGGCCCAGACAAACCTGAGAACGCTCCCGCGCCCTCCGAACCGAACAACTGGGAACTCACTGCGACCGGGACGCAGCAGCTGCTCCAACTGGGCGTCGACCGCCGAAGCTCACACCGACGCGGCGAGCTGGGTGGGCCAGCTCAGCGAGCTCGGGGTAGTCGGCGGCCAGGTCGCGGTCGTTGCGCGAGCGCAGCCGCAGCCCGTCCGACCGGCCGCGGCGATGGCGGATCCCGTCGAACTTGACCTCGCAGGCCACTGCACACGCGCGTCGCCCCAGTCGGAACCGCGGCGAGCCACGTTCGAGCAGCGCCGTCGTGCGGAGCAGGACACCGTCCGCGTGCCGCTCCCGGTCGCCGACCCGGCCGGCCAGCTCGACGATCTCGGTGGCGAGATCGGCGCGTTCTTCTGCGGTGCCCGGACCCGTCCTTGAAGCCAAGTCCGCCCACCGGTAGCTCGGTGCCGGTAATGATCATTCTGACAGGACACCTGTTTCAGGGCCGCATCTCCTACGCGTGAGCGGCGGTTCCACAGCAAGCTTGACGGGGCGGACTGGTTGGACACCGAAGACGACGCACTTCAGTCACCTCCGCCACCGCTCGCGATCAAAGATCGTTCCGTCCGGTTCAAGATTCAGCCGACCCCGCCGTATCCCCGCCCGCAGCTGCGGGGGCTCCGCGCCCTCGGTCGGGTTGATCAGGACGTTGGCGGGCTTGACGTCGCGGTTGGCGAACTCGTGCTCGACCCGCGAGGCTCACCACCGTGACCGGCTTCGACACCGACCGCCTCGCCGAGCTGCTGGCGCTCACCGACACCGACCGCTGGCGGTCCCGCCCTGCCGATCAGGCCCGGTACCTCACCGAGATGATCGACCGGCCCGGCCAGAGGGTCACCACCGAGCTGGTCGTCACCGTCGCCGCGGACCTCGCCGTGTGGGCCGCGCACTGCGGCGCCACCACGGTCGACGAGGCCGCCCGCCGGTTCCCGGAGGCCGTGGACCTCGACACGCTCGCCGACTGTCTCGGCCAGCTCGACACGCTCCCCGACAACGTCACCGTCGAAGCCCAGCCCACCACACCTGCCGCCGTCGAGGCACCCGCCTCGCAGACGACCGAGCCGCCGAGGCCCCACCCGGACACGCAGGTGCAGGTCACGCGCAGCCGGAGCCGGTCGCTGTCCCGCCCCTCCCGGCAGGCGAGGACGGCGCGCTCGAAGCCGCGGCGCAGGTCCTGTTCGCGAGCTTCAGCCCGACTCCGAACTGGACGGGCGTCACCGAGTCGCTGCGCCAGCGGTATCGCCGCCAGGCCGCCGAGATCGTCGCCGCCTACCTCGCAGCCCGCCCGACCCCCGACCCTTGAGCACACCACCGAGGTGGGTTCAGCTACGTCTTGCGGGCAGGCAGCACGGCCCGGGCCAAGACACGCGGTCCAGGCCGGCCGCGTCGAGCACTGCCTTGCGGGCCATCGCGGGGTGAAGCCCTGGACGTCGTTAGAGATAGCACCACCAGGTGCGGGCGCAGTAGCCACCGGTCAGGGCGCCGTCAGGCATGGTGTAGTCGTCGTCGCTGTCGTACGTAGATCAAGAGCGCGGCCTCCGGCGGCGCGCGGGCCGGCCACGCCGGCCCGCCGTCCGACCATCTACCTCCGGCCCGGGCACGGCCGTCGGTCCGGCTACCCGGCCCGCAGCCACGGAGAGGCGCCTAGATCCATGAGGCGATCGACGTCGAGCACCAGGCCGAGCAGCTGCGATCGCAAGAAACAAAATTCCACAACGATGATAACAAAAAAGAAAATACACGCCGAAGAGTCGGCCAAAGGGGCGCCTGTCGGCCGTCGCTGGCGCGATGGCTGCCGCCACCCTTGTCCCCGCCTCTCCGACGAGCAGTGCGGCCAGGACGAGGGGGCCAGCACGTCGCGCGGCGGAGCCCCCGCCCCCGCAGCCCGGCACCGCTCTGCTCGGCCGACGTCGACGCGGGCCGGCTGGTTTGCTCTGCCGCGCCCCGGCACTGGCCCCATCGAGGGGTCGGCGGACATGTGGGTGGATGCGGTGCTCGGCGTCGGATCACATCGATGTCGGACACGGCGGGGTTCAGCGGGTCATGTCAGAAACGGTCGATTTCGGCGGCCCGGTGGGTGCTCAGTCGCGGCGTTGCGGCCGGCTACGGTCGCGACCGCCCGCACCAGAAGACCGCGGCTCGCTCGACGAGCGGCGGCCCGAGCCCCTCGTCGTGTTCGCTCCGTCTGGGACGCGTCGTGGGCGCCGCGACCGGGAGTTGTCGCGAGCCTCCCTCCCGGAAGCGGATCCGCGGACATCGGCGGAGGACCCGGCCTCACCCTCGGACCCGTCGTCCTCCCCGGACTCGTGGTTGTCGTCGAGTTCGGCGTCGTCGAGTTCGGCGACCTGGTCGGAGGCCGGGTCGCCGGTGGCCCCGCCGCCTCGACGGGCTCGCCGGGTCGCCTTGCCGCCGCGCGAACCCGCCGACGAGGCTGCGCGGCCAGCGGTGCTAGCGGTGCTGGCGGTGCTTGCGGCGCCGCGGGTTGCTGCGCGGCCGACCGTGGTGGCCGCGGTGGCGGTGTCGGTGGCGGTGTCGGCGGCCTGCCCGGCGGTCGCCCCCAGGTTCTCGACCCGGTTGACCAGCTGGTCGGTAAGGCCGCTGAGCTGCTGGGTGGCCGCCGACGTCGCGGCCTGCTTGGCTGCCTCTAGCAGCGGGCCGCGCAGCGCGGCAACGAGCCGAGCGAGCTGCGGGGAGGCCTCGACCAGCTTGGAGCCCAGCGTCAACAGCTCCTCCGGAGAGAGCCGGAGCTTGAAGCCGGTCATCAGCCCGAACCAGGCGATCGCGAGCTTGAACTTCTTCAAGCGCCCCAAGACGTAGGCTCCGGCGAACCCGATCGCCATCCGCACCGTCGTGCTCATGACCCGGTCTCCTCCGCCGCTGGGGCTGCCCGACCCGAGGCGTGTCGAGAGCTGAGTACGGTGGTCAACCGACCCAAACCGCAAGCAGAATACGCCGCAGCGGTGGCCGCTCAATGCGTCCATCAGTCGCGAGACACGTGGTCGACTGCGTTGCCCCGGGCCCGCGCTGCTCTGCAGGTAGCAGTCGCCTGTGAACGAGGTCTCGACAGGGGTAGCCCAGACCGTGATGGCAAACGGCCCGCACCCGGCTACGTGCAGGCTCCGGATGATCCGTTGGCGGTCGTGCGCCCCGGCGACCCCGACCGGCTCCTCGGATGGGCCGGGACGTGCGGGTTCTGGTGGTGGGACGACCTCGACGACCCCGGGCACGACCCGCCTGCGGTGCCACCGGGACCCGGACCATCTCGCTCAGCACATCGCCACCGAACCAGGCCTCAGGTCATCGCGGTACATCCGTAGCGACCAACTCATCCCATGCCGCCGCGATGGGCCAGCCGCTGCAGGTCAGACCGCGACCGCGTGCACCCGCTCGCGCAGCGCCGGCAGGTCCCGGACGACGATGTTGCGCCCGTCCTTGATCAGCACGCCCTCCTCGACCAGTCGGGAGATCTCCCGGCTCATCGTGACCCGGGTGAGCCCGACCATCAGAGCTAGCTCGTCCACCGCGGGTCGGATGCTCAGACGCGCGGTGACGTCGGCGGCGTCCAGCGTGGTCTCGCCGTAGGCTTCGACGAGGTGCCCGAGCAGTAGCGTCACCCGTTCCCGGGCCGGCAGGCCGTCGATCATCACGTGCAGGTGCGCCACGCGCTGTTTATGGGCGATCCGGCGCATGATCTCCCGCATGATCTCCGGGTCGGTGCGCGCGGCGTCCAGCGCGGTGTCCCGGTGGATCGTCAGTACCTCTGAGGGCAGCGTGGCCACGCACGAGGCGTAGCGAGGCTGGCCATCGAAGCAGGCGGCCTCGCGCAGCGACGCGCCCGGCTCGGCGTAGGCGAGCACCCGCTCCGACCCGTCCGGGCGCCGCATGAACACCCGCACCCGGCCGGAGGCGATGACGTGGAACCAGGACGAGGTCTCGCCCTGCCGGTAGACGTACTCACCTGGGCGGTAGCGGCGGGGCATGCCGAGGGCGGCGATCCGGTCGCCGACCGCCGTGCCCGGCTCGGCCTGCAGGAACAGCGATGCCGAGTCCTCCGGGGAGTCGACCTGGCCCTGTCCTGGCACCGGAACCCTCCATCGCCCGTGCAGCGCGGTGGAGGCCGCGCACATGCGGCCCGGACTCCCCGCTCGTTGTGACGACCGTAACCCGGCCCGGGGCCGCCCGCAGTCGAGGCCGACGCCGGGTCAGGTCAGGTTGGTGTCCGAAGGGCACTCCACCGGTGCTTGATCGGCCGGGCCCGGGCGGCGGAACGTGATCAGGGTTCCCAGGCTGGCGCGCGGGGTGCTGGTGGTCTCGTCTGTGCGGGACCCATCAACGGCGGGCTCGGTCACCGGCCCGCTTGGACCGGGCTCGTCGTGGAGCTCTGCGGTGCCGCGATGATCGCGGTGCGGGGGCGTAACCTCAGCAAACGGAGCGTGCCGCCGCTTAGGCCAGCGTGCTCATGCCCGGCGTCACCGCCGTCACCGAGCCGGGCGCGGGCACGAAGTCGCTGTCGATGTTCCTGATCGACGCGCACGACGCGGGGGAGTTGCTGGGCGTGCTGGTGATCGGCGTCATCACGGGAATCTTCGTCGGTACCCAGCTCGACCAGGTGCGAGTTCAGAACAACCTCGGGGCTCGCGATTTCACGCTGGTCAAGCACTCATTCGAGGTGGCCCTCGGCCGCATCATGCCGGACCTGGTAATCGCTAGCGCAGTGACGCTCGTTGTCGTGTTCGCATCTCACTGATCACTCGGGACCGTCCGTCCACTGCCTGTGTCGGTGTGGCGGTGGCGTGTTGGGCGGGGGGTAGTGCCCGTGACGGTGATCTACAACAGTTCGGCCAACAAACTCGCTGCCGCCTGGGACCCCGAGGTACCGCCCGCAGCCCGGCAAGAACAGCGCGATCAATGGCACCTGGGTCAGGCCCATCCGTGTCCCGCTCGCACTGGCCGCGTTCGCGGCCCAGTCGGCGGGTGCTCTGTGGCCGCGACTGTCCCTGTGTGGCCCCACTCCCGAACCGGCGCGCAGCCAGCAGCGATGCAGACCCGGTCGCGCGGACGCCTGGGCCCTGCCACGTCCAGAGCCTCAGCGATCGGTGTCAACGTCGATCGGCGACGCTCAACCAACGCCACCGCACATGCCCTCGGCGCCGGTCTAGGTCAGGGCTGGTTGTTCGATCGGCCCGGGCCCCTGCCCGCAAGACCCGAAAGGCCGGGCTTAGCGTCGGTGCACGTCCGGGCAGGTCGGCGCGGATCTCTCGTGGACCGTCTGAGGCAGACCGGCGTCGTGCCTAGAGCGTGTCTCCTAACCGACTCGAGTGTGGATGATGATGGCGGCCAGTAGTACCCCGCCGAGGTAGGTGTGGGCGTACTTGTCGTAGCGGGTGGCGATGCCACGCCATTGCTTGAATCGGCCGAAGCTGCGCTCGACGGTGTTGCGCTGTCGGTACAACTCGGCGTCGAACTTCGGTGGCCGGCCACCGGCTGAGCCCTTCGCCTGTCGGCGTTCGAGCTGGTCACGGCGTTCCGGGATGGTGTGCCCGAGCCGGCGACGCCGCAGTTCTCGGCGCGTGCTGGGGTGGCTGTAGGCCTTGTCGCCCAGCAGATGCGCTGGTCGGTGACCGGCCTCGGCGAGGGTGTCGAGCAGGGGCACCAGCCGGGGATTGTCTCCGGCCTGGCCGGGTGAGAGGAGCACGGCGACCGGGCGGACTCCACCCTCGACCAGGGCGTGGATCTTGGTGGTCAGTCCGCCCCGGGACCGACCCACTCCATGATCAACCGGCTCGGGGATGTTGTCATTCGACGGTGCCCCCTGTGCGGGCCGCGGGGGCGCCGGCGGCGTGCTGGTGCGCGCGCACGACGGTCGAGTCGACCGACAGCAGCCAGTCCAGGCTCCCGGCCTGATCCTGGCGCTGCAGCAGCACCTCGAAGATCCGCTGGTAGGTACCGTCGGCCGACCAGCGGCGATGCCGCTTCCACAACGTCTGCCACGGCCCGAACTCCACCGGGACGTCTCGCCACGGACAGCCGGTGCGATACCTCCAGGCGATCGCCTCGAGCACCTGGCGGTGATCTCGCCACGGCCGACCCCGCCGACCCGCCCCAGACGGAAGCTGCGGCTCGATCAGCTCCCACAACTCGTCGGTAAGCACTCCAGCCCTGACCATGTCCCGATCATCGACCTACCAGCCGCCGATGTTTGAGAGACACGCCCTAGGCACTTATGTACACATGCGATCGGCGTCCCCTATCTGCTGGTGGTGTCGCCGAAGCCGGCTGGTGGGTGTCCGCGACGTCGTGGCGGGGCCGTGCGTCACGGCTACTTGTCAGGAACCGGTCTCGGGTCGTAAGCGAGGTGGCCGCGGGTCCAATTGTGGGTGGACCCCGCGACCGCTAACTTTCACGGGTGACGGTGACGGCGGCGGACTTGCTCTCCGTATTGCCTGATGGGCTGGCCATCACGGCCGGCGCCGATCATGTCGTCGAGTCGTTGAGTCTGCGCGGCGGTCAGCTGTTCGGCACCGCGCTCCGACCGGGCCATCCGATCCGCACGACGCTTCCAGCCGGCGAGCTGGTCGCCGCCCTGGACACCGCCTACCGCAGCGGCGAGACGATCGTCGTGCGCCGTGGAGTGATGTCGTCTGTGACGGACGGGGGGCCGAGCGGAACGGAGTTTGGGGTCAGCTGCGCGCCGGTGGGCGACGGTGCCCGCGGGGTCTGTGGTCTCCTCCTGCGTGTACTGGCCGACGCCCCTGCCGAGGACGAAGGATCCGACTCCCGCGCGCGGAACTTCCAGCGTCTGACCGAACAGCTCTCCAGTGCCGCGACGCCGGAGGACATCGGGCGGCTCACGGCCACGACGGCGGCCACGATGATCGGCGCCGACGCCTGCGCGGTCTACGCCCGGGCCGAGGGCGCGGACGCGGTGGAGTTGCTGCACCACGCGGGTTTGCTGGGGGACACGGTCGAGCGCTTCCGCCAGGTGCCGCTGCAGCGGGGGCGGCCGATGTCGGACGCGGTGCTGACCGGCCGCCCGGTCTGGCTCGAGGACGCCGAGCAGTGGCGGAGCCGCTACCCAGAGATGGCCCCGGTGGGTGTCTCGGAGGGGCACCAGGCCAGCGCCTGCCTGCCGTTGCGGGTGGAGGATCGCGACCTCGGGGCGGCCGTGTTCAGCTTCTACCGGCCCCGGGCCTTCGACGTCGCCGAACGGGAGTTACTGCTCGCCGTCGCCGCCCTGAGCGCCCAGGCGCTCGACCGCGCCCGCCTTTACACCGCCGAGCACGAGGCGCGTGCCCTCGCTGAGCGCGAGCGGGACCGCATGTCCTTCCTGGCTCGAGCGAGCCAGCTGATGGAGGCCCCGCTGTCGGTCGAAGAGCGCCTGCGTCAGCTCGCCGACTTCGCCGTGAAGGGGATCGCGGACTGGTCCGCGGTGCACCTGGTCCGAGGGACGAACGTCGACAGGGTCACGGTGGCTCACATCGACCCGGCGAAGGTCGCGTTCGTCGACGAGCTCGAGCGGCGCTATCCCCCGGACCCCGATGCCCCCGGCGGTGCATTCGAGGTGGCCCGCACCGGGGTGCCCGTCGTCATGTCCGATGTGCCCGATGAGCTGCTCGTCGCGTCCGCGCGGGACGAGACCCACCTCGAGCTCATCCGGGCGATCGGGTTGCGCTCGGCGATCGTGGTGCCGCTGTTGATCCGCGGACGCAGCCTCGGGGCCCTGACGTTGGTGCACGCCGAATCCGGGGAGCGCTTCACCGACGACGACCTGACCTTCGTCGGCCAGCTGGCCGCCACCGCCGCGCTCGCCCTCGACAACGCCGCCCTCTACGAGAAGCAGCGCACGGTGGCCCACACCCTGCAGGCGGCCCTCCTGCCCAGCCGTCTGCCCGACGTGCCCGGCGTGCAGTGCGCCGGCCGCTACCGTCCGCCGAGCCCGGACCTCACCGACGTCTACGTCGGCGGCGACCTCTACGACGTCCACGAGGACCCCGAACTCCGGCGGTGGGCACTCACGGTGGCCGACGTCTGCGGCAAGGGCCCGCAGGCGGCAGCCATGACCGCGCTGATCCGGCACACCGTGCACGCCGAGGTCGGTCACGGGCTCGGGCCGGCCGACGTCCTGCGGCGGGTCAACGCGGCGATGCTGCGCGACCTCGACGGGGATCGGGCCCGCTTCGCCACGATGGTCCACGCAGCGCTGACGGTGGGCACGAACGCTGTCGCGATCACACTGGTCAACGGCGGCCATCCGCCCGCGCTCGTCCTGCGCGGCGACCGGGTCGAGTCGCTGGCCGTGCCTGGCACGCTCGTCGGGGTCTACGCCGACCCGAGCCTGGCCGAAGCCGAGCTCCAGCTCGCGCCGGGTGACACGCTGCTGCTCTACACCGACGGCATCACCGAGGCCCAGGGGCCGGACGGGTTTTACGGGTCCGCGCGGCTCGAGGCCCTCCTGTCCTCACTCGCCGGCGGGTCTGCCGACGACATCGCCGATGGCATCCTCGCGGAGGTGTCGGACTTCCAGGACGGTCGGCTGCGGGACGACGTGGCGCTTCTCGTGGTCCAGGCGCAGCGATGAGCGAGCCACCCGACGCGCCGCCGATCGAGACCCCCGGCGCCCTGCGGGTGGTCCGGACGTGGGAGCCGGAACGGCTGGTCCTGGTCCTCCATGGCGAGCTCGCCATCGACACGCTGCCGACCGCGCAGGTCGAGGTGACCGCCGCGGAGGATCACGCACCGCCGGTCCTCGTCCTCGACCTCTCGCAGCTGGAGTACCTCGACTCGTCCGGGGTGCGGTTGGTGCTGCTGGCCCAGGACGTCGCCGACGCGGCGAACCGCCGCCTCGGGGTGCGCCTCGGGCACGGGCCCACCCGCCACATCTTCGACATGCTCGGCATCACCGGACGTCTCGAGGTCCTCGACGCCGGGGAGGCATCGTCCCCGTGAGCAGCGCTGCCGGCCGGGCTGCGTCGACGGGCCCCGACCCCTTCCGCCACCTCGCCGTGGTCCACCACGGCGTCGACGAGCTCCTGGACACCCTCGGCCCGCTGCTACGTGCCGCCGTGACCGGTGGCGACCTCGTCTGGGCCGCTGTCGACGACACCACCCGCGACGCCATCGAGCAGCGGATGGGCGCCGCGGCCTCCGGCTTCGTCTTCGGCGAGCCGGGCCAGCCCTACAGCTACAGCGGGCAGACGACGGCCGCGCGGCGCGCCGACCGCCTGCGCGACGTAATCGGCGACGGCCGCGCTGCCCTGATCCTCAGCGATGCCTCGACCGTGGGCGGTCTCGACCCGGGCTCGTCCGCGCCGGATTTCTGGAACGTCGTCGACGCCAGCTGCAACCTCGCCCTGAGCGGACTGCCGGTCACGCTCATCTGCCTGTGTGACGCCGAGCGCACATCCGAGGACACCGAGCGGTTCCTCTATTGGAATCACCCCCAGCTCCTCATCGACGCCACCACCAGCGTCAACCCGCGCTACCGGTCCCCCGCCGAGGTGCTCGCCTCGACCCCTGTGCCACCCGCACCCGCTCTCGGGCCGCCGAGCCAGGAGCAGCCGTTCGCGAGCAGTGCGGCCTTGCGCAGCATTCGGGCCCTGACGCGGCGGCACGGTCTGGAGGCCGGCCTCGATCCGGCGCGGATCGACGGCATCGTGGTCGCGGTCTGCGAGCTGGTCAGCAACAGCATCGAGCACGGCGCCGGCCACGGCACGGTGTCCTGGTGGATCTCGCCCGGGCGACTCGTGGCCCAGATCGACGACGAGGGACACATGACCTCGATCACACCCGGCCTGCGCCGGCCCGACACGCGCTCGGTGCGCGGGCGAGGTGTCTGGCTCGCCCGCCAGCTCAGCGACATCCTCCACCTCTGGACCAGCGTCGACGGCACCCACGCCCGCCTGGAGATCGCGGCCTGACCGCTCTCGGACAGGTCGATCACCGGAGAGCCTCTTCGTCCCGAAAGCGGTCGCATCATGCCCGACGGTGTCACCGTGTGTCGGTCCGTGCGTGCTGCTGGCCTGCGCGTTTCGTGTCGTGGCGTCGTCGGGGGTGGTGGACGGTCGTCGTTGGTCAGCTCCGGGGTTGCTCCGGCTTGCCCGCCTCACCGAGGGGTTCGTGCGGCATCGCCGTCGCCGAAGCTGGTCCCTGTGCTGGAGCTCTCGCGTCCCGTGGAACGACGTCCACCGCATCGGGTAGCTGCACACCGCCAACCACCGACCAGCAGATGCTCGGTACCAACCGTGCAGCGTGCCCAGCACGACGCCGGTCAGGTCGAGGGTGTCCGGCCGATGTGGGTCAACTGCCTGCGGTCCCAGCTCGCCATAGATGATGGCTAGGTTGACGTACACGTCCTGGTTGCGCCGGTACTGCCACGGCACAGAGGCAGCGTCGCACGGGCGTTCGAAATGTCCGCCAGGCTGTCCATCGTCATCCGCTGGTCATGCCACGCGAGCGCGAGCACGACCGTGTCAAGGTCGCCGACGCTTCGAACCATTGACCGCCCGAACCAAGATCCAGACGGACCTCAGGGGTCGACGTCTGTCGTCGTCTGCACTGAGCTGCGGGGCCGGCGAGGCCGATGCTCGGTCGGTCCGCGATGACGGACGTCGTTAGCCGTTGATTTCTGGGGTTGCTGGGGCCCGGTGCCCAGTGCACCACACGCCGGGGGTCATGTGCGGCGTCCCGTCGACAGTGCCCGACCGCGGGGCGTCCCGGGCGCAGCAGACCATGCCAAACCGCCCGGCCAGCTTGCCAAGCGTGCGGCCGGGTCGCGTTGGCGGAGCCCTCCGTGCAGGTCAGGCCGCACCCGGCGTCGGTGGACGTCTGTTAATTCCGCAAGCCCACAGCCTGATCGTCACTCAACTCGTTACCCAGCGGGGCTCGCCCGGATCTCACGGGCGCGGGCCGTAGTGCCCCGTGTCGTTCTCCTGAGGGTGTTAGTCACAGGGAGGGGGCCCCTCGGCGTCGAGGACCTCGAGACGTCCGGTGATGCCGAGCATGTCGAAGACGCGGCGCGTGAACCCGTGTCCAAGGCGCAGGACGAGCCGGCGGTTCGCCTCGCCGGCGGTGTGCTGGGCCAGCAGGACCAACTGCACCCCGGACGAATCGACGTAGTTCAGCTGCGAGAGGTCCAGGACGAGGACCGGCCATGCCTCGTCTTCTGCGACGGCCACCTCGGCCCGCGCGATCGGCAGGGTGTCGATGGCGAGCTCGCCGTAGAAGACCAAGACGCGAACCAGCCGGTCCGACTCCCACGCCCGGACCACTCGCAACAGCTCGCCACGCATCGCGGTCGGTGGCACGGCGTGTTGCTCGCTCATCGCTCCGCCAGTCCCCACGAGTGAGACGTCCGACACATACCGGGGTTCTGCCATCCGGTCCTTAGGCGTACGGCTTCCGGTTCCTCGAGGCCCCAACCGCGCGACGACCCCTGACGGAAGCCTAACCCCCGCCGTCCAATGGCGGGGTCTCGTACCCCGTGAAGTGGATACAGCAGGTCAGAGTGAACCAACAGCTGTCTGTGCTGCCTCTGGTGGCCCTTGTTCGGTGCGGTTCGCTGCCATCGTGGCTGCCATTAGCACCACAGTGGACTGATCAGAGGGTCGGGCGTTGATCGACATGAGAAGCCATCAGGTACTGCCGAATAGCGATCTAGCTAGTGGCGCGTAAACGATGTTCTTTGACCGGGTCGGCAGTGGTCGAGTAGCTCGTCGGCGGGCTTGGTCCAGGCGAAGGGATGGCAGCGTTCGTTCCAGCCGTCGATGAACAGGCCGATCGCGGTGATCAGGTCCTTGACGCTGCCGAAGCTGCCACGACGGATGGCCTGGCGGGTGATGATCGAGAAGAACACCTCGACCAGGTTCAGCCAGGAGCCCGAGGTCGGGGTGAAGTGCAGCGTGATCCGCGGGTTGCGCGCCAGCCAGGCCCGCACCGCGGGGTGCTTGTGAGTGGCGTAGTTGTCCACGACCAGGTGCAACTTGCGTCGCGGGTAGGCCTTCGCGACCTGTTTGAGGAACCGCAGGAACTCTTGGTGGCGGTGTCGCGGTAGGCACGCCTGCTCGACCCGTCCGGTCGCGACCTCCAGCGCGGCGAACAGCGTGGTGGTGCCGTGGCGGACGTAGTCGTGGGTCTGCTTCTCCGGGATGCCGGGCATGATCGGCAGGATCGGCGCAGTCCGGTCCAACGCTTGGACCTGGGATTTCTCGTCGACACAGAGCACAACGGCCCTCTCCGGCGGGTCCAGATACAGCCCGACGACGTCGCGGACCTTGGCCTCGAGTTCAGGGTCGGTGGAGAACTTGAACGTCTCGGCCTTCCACGGCTGCAGGCCCCACCGCCGCCAGATCTTGCCGATCCACACATGGGAGATCCCCAACTCGGCGCCGAGCAGACGCGATGACCAATGGGTCACCCCGAGCCGTTCGGGCGGCGGCTCCAAGGTGGCGAGCACGACCGCGACCTCGTCGATCACCGGTGGCCGGCCCGCTTTAGGCAGGTCCTGCAGGCCGGCGATCCCGTCGGCGACATAGCGCTTCTTCCACCCGATCACCGTCGGCTTGGAGGCGCCGACCAACGTGACGATGTCCTTGACCGCCACCCCATCCGCGGCCAGCAACACGATCCTGGCCCGTCGGGCCAGCCCCGCCGAGATCGACGACGACCGCAGCCACGACTCCAGCACCTCACGGTCGGCGGCCGGCACGTCCACAGTCACAGTCAACGGCACGACTCATGATCCCGTAAACCGGCCCGCGAGTAAAGTTATCTAATTACCGCGACACTAGTTCAAGGCGCCTCCGCGGGGCCGGCCACGCCGGCCCCGGCCGGCTTCGCTCCCTACACCTCCGGCCCGGTCGCGGCCGTCGGCGCCGGCTACCCGGCCCCACTCCCCGGCTCTGCACCTGATCCCGCAGGACAAGGACGGCACGACGTTCGACGAGTTGCCACACCGCAGAACCCGGGCGCTGCCCGAACCCGGCACCGCTGCGGAGATCAGGTAGTACGGGTCGGTGGCGATTCCTCACGGCGTGCCAGAGGCAGCCAGACCGACGGTCCGGCAGGGGTGAACCCGCGCCGCAAGGAGATCACCACCTCAGGTCGCGCCGTTCGGGCAGGGACCGGGCACCTGCTCTGGGGGAAGCCCCGGTTGCGCTCCTCAGCCGGAATCTGGAGTCGTCAGGCAGCCAAGCTGGCCCAGACCGTCTTTCCGCTGGAGTGCCAGTCACAGCCCCAGTTGTCCGCGACAGCGCCGACTATCTGAAGCCCGCGCCCCCGCACCGCATACGGGCCGAACGCCTGGACAACTGCCGGCCGATTGCACCGGTCGCGAACCGCTACACGCAGGGCCGAGCTGCCACGCTCGATGGTCACGTCGAAAGCCGTCCCAGCGTGATCCACCACGTTGGCGACGAACTCCTCCACGATCAGCAACACATCGGTGAGGACCTGCTCGGTCAGCTCCCAGCCGACGAGCAACGCGCGAAGCGCGTGCCGAACCTCGGTGGCAACAGTCGGCGATGGCTCAAAGCTTCTGCGCGACAGACCGGGTGACCTCGGCGTCGTCAGTCATTCGAGCACCCCCTACAGCGCGGTCGCGGCGACCCGAACCACTGGAGTTCCCGTCGCCGATTCACCCGAAACGGTGCGTGCCGTCGCGCCCGTCACGTCGAGCGCACACACGTTCCCCGGCTCCGCGTGTCTATCTGCTGCCCCGGGACGCACACGCTCGGAACCGCCCACCGCGATTGGGTCGCCGTGCGCCCCGATAGACCCCGCGCTCACCGCGGCCGGCGCGGTCGCGGTTTCAGTCGTCGGCGTCCGGTCAACCCTCCTGGTGTCGAGACCACGCGCTGGCGTCGCTGGGGAGCAGACCCCTTGTCGTGACGTGCGCGGGGCCGATCCGTCTCGGGGGCGGATCCGCCCCGCGCCATACCCGGACAGCGCCCATCGTCGCCTCACCTCAAGCCCACTACTCTCCCGAACGTGGCGAACCCGGACGGCGAGGTATGGGGGCAGGTCCTGTCCGCCGTGATCGAGGAATCTCACCTGGTGCCCGCCGAGCGACTCACCGAGACACTCACCCACGCGCTCCGCCCGCTGGGACTGGGCATCCAGGTGCTGATGATCGACCTGGCCCAGCACGCCCTTCACCTCGTGCCGGCGGGCGACGAGTCCTCGCTGCCCGTCCCGGTCGAGGGAACCATGGCGGGCCGCTGCTATCAGCACACCGAGGTCGTTCCCGCCACCGACCATGCCGGTACCCGGCTGCTGTGGCTGCCCCTGCTGGACGGGACCGAGCGCGTCGGCATCATCCGGGTAGCCCTGAGCTCGCAGATCGCCGATGACCCGGTGTTGCGACGATGGCTGTGGTCACTGGCCGGACTCGTCGGACACGTCCTGATGACCAAGCTCGGCCACAACACCCGCCTGCAACAGATCCGTGCCCCCCGACTCGCGCCCGCCTCCGAACTGCTGTGGCAACTGCTTGCGCCGCGGACACTGGCAACCGAACAGGTCGTGATCTCGGCCCTGCTCGAACCGGTCGAGCAGGTCGCGGGAGACGCCTACGACTACGCAGTCGGCGACGCCATCGACCTCGCCGTCTTCGACGGTGTCGGTCACGACCTGATGGCCGGGGTCAGCACCGCTCTGGCCATGACCGCCATCCGCAACGCCCGCCGGGCCGGCATCACCGACCTGGCCGCGCAAGCCGCGCAATCCGACTCGATGCTCGCCGAGCACGACCGCAAGGGACGGTTTGTCACCGCGGCACTGGCCCGACTCGACACCGCCACCGGCGAACTCGCGTACCTCCTGGCCGGCCACCCGGCACCCCTGTTGCTGCGCGACGGCCGCATGGTCAAAGAACTCGCCGCACCTGCACGCCTGCCGCTCGGAGTCACCATCCCGGACGCAGCAGCCGCTGTCGTCGGCCACGAACAGCTCGAACCCGGAGACCGGGTGCTGCTCTACACCGACGGAATCACCGAGGCCCGCGACACACACGGCCAGTTCTTCGGCGAGCAACGGCTCATCGACATGGCCGAACGAGCCGAACTCGACCAGCTCTCCGCACCCGAGACGCTGCGCCGCCTGGTCGCCGCCGTCATGACACACCAAGACGGCCGGCTCCAAGACGACGCCACGCTCCTCCTACTCGACTGGGCCTCCGACCGACACCCGCGCCTGTTTCCCAGCCTCCTCGACCCCACGTGAGTTGCCTGAGGTCTCGCTGACCTCAGACAGCCGGCGACGTCGGACCAGGAGACGGTGCCCGGTCACCCGAGGGGCGTTGGCGCTAACGGTGCAGCCACGCGTACGCTCGTCGATACGCTCATTTGGCGTAGCCCCAGACCCCTGGTTACCCAACCGCCCTCGGTTGTGCGACAGGGAAGGCGCGCCATGGGAGGCAAGCATCGGGGCGAGCGGCCTGAGCCGCTGCCGTTGAGCTTCATCGGATCCTTCGCTCAGGGCCCTGGGCAAGCACTGATCGTGCTTCGCGGTGACCTGGATGCGGAAGTCGTGGAGCGCCTCCGCCTTCACATTGACGGGCTACTCGAGACAGGTACGCGGTTTCTCACGATCGATGCTGCCGCGGTGGTCAGCTACGACCCGTGTCTTCTCTCGCTGCTGGGCCAGACCCAGGGTCGCCTCGGCACCCGGGCCGGGATAGTTGTTGTGCACGGCCTGGCCCGTCACCTCGTGCCGGCCGACGGGACCCCCTCCGACGCCGACGTTCAATCACATGTTGGAGCGGAACGAATCGGCACGTGACCTTGGTCAGGGAGATCCGCGATCTCGTATCGCCTTAGCGGCCCGTATGTCCAGTCCAGCCCCGCCAGACAATCAATGCTCGACTCCGGCGTCGTGCACCTGCTGCCACCGTCGTTGTTCCCGGCGCTCATGTTCGGCGAATCTTCGAGCGTGATCGGCCAGGGCCCGCAGCTCGACGGCGCGGCCGGGACCAGGTCCTGGCCGAGGTTTCCCAGTCAGCCGCGATCTGCTCCTCCGCTGCCGCGATCTCCCCAGCGACACGAGACACCTCACCTGCAAGGGCGCGGTGGGTGCCTCTAGCTGCACTGACCCGATCAGATTGGTCAGTATGCTGATCGGGGGTTGGCGGCCGATGGCGGTGTGGGGCCGGACGCGCGCCATCGAGTGGTTGTTCGAGAACACGTGCCGGTCGGACTCGACGTTGCTGCCGCCTCCGCAGTTCGGCTATTGGCTACACCTTGCAGCATATGTATCTACCGGCTGCCGCGGTCTGACCCCCGAGCTAGGCCGCTCCGTTCTCGACGGGTTGACCCCGAACAGCGCGTCGAGTCAATGGCCACGTGTGTGGCCGGGCTCGAGCCCGACCAGCCGGTACGGCAGGCCCCCGCCTCGGCTGGTCGGGTCGCGGACTCACGACCGGCAGCGTCGGCCGTGAGGCTGTGTGAACCTGGTTCAGCCGTCGCCAGGCAGGGTCAGGGCAACGAGCCGTTGATGATCCGCCCACCCGTTCAGACCCGTCCTGGCGTCGTCCAGGTGTTTGGGGTCGTGCCGGGCAACGTATCGCTCGTAACGTCCACGGCGCCCCCGATCGGGCCCGGCGTCGTCACGGCACCAGTCGAGGAAGCGCTCCGCCGAGGAGCGAAGTTGACGTCGCGTGGGCTCGTCGAGGTTCCTGTGTGGCCAGTCAGGCGCGACGAACGAGGCGAGGATCTCGCTCACTTCGTGGGCCCCGAACGCTCCGGCCGAGTCGAGTGCGCTGGTGGGTAGGCCGATACGCATGTGCCTGAGGTGGAGTCGGCGGAGTCGATCGTCGGCACCGGACACGAGGTGGGGCTCGTGCTCGGGGTCACCGCGGAGCGCCATCGTTGTTCCCTCTGTCGTCTGATCCCGGTGGGTCGACGGCATCGCCAGTACGCTCGCGCCGCAGGCCAACGGTGAGGTGATCCAGACAGCGGTCGGTGGCCGGGGCGATCCGTAGACGCCTGTCCGAGATCTGCACACCGCACACATCACAACGACCGAACGTGTCGTCGGCGAGACGATCCAGAGCAGCGATGACCTCACGCCGTTCCAGGTCGAACCGGCGACCGGGCCCGGGCTCCCGGTCGGCGCCGGCACCGTCGTCACCGGGTCCGTGCGCTGGGTGAGGGAGCGTCATTCCGTACCTGCCCGGGTCAAGGCGGACGACAATGTGGGGTAGATGACCGGACCCGGCCCCGTCGGGAGGAACCGCAACGACGACGCGCAGGGCGCCACCTGGTCGACGACGAGCGCTACCGCTCCGCCGCTGCGTACCGCTTGGTGATGGGCCACGGAAATGACCCCGAGCCCGCGGGCCCCAAGGAAGCGCACCCGGTTCAGTTCGAGCACGACGCGCTGCCCCGGGCCGGCCGACACGGCGTTGAACACAACCGTGCTGAAAACGTCGGCGGTGGCCAGATCCACCTCGCCGACGAGGCTGATGACCGTCACACGCTCGTCCACGCGGGCGAGATGAGCCTGCAGGCTGCTATCCGCGAGGTGGCCGTCTGGCCCCGTCGCGGGCGCATCGTGGCCGGTAGCGCCACTGGGCATCTGACAGTCGGCGGCGTCCCGCACAGCGGGGCCGGCGGTGTCGCTGTCGGTCACACGCGTTCGGCTCATGTCACTACGACCCCGGCCCACATTCGGAACGGCAACGTCATGAGGTAGCAAGGGCTCGCGGTTGAACCCGAGGACGATCAGCATCGCCGTGGAGCTGCTGCCCCCACGGCGCATTAGCCAACTATGACGAAAGATAGCCGGACCACGCAACTGTTGAACCGGACACGATCCATCCGGGCCCGACGCCCGTCCTGACGCTCCTCGGGAAGAGCTCGGCACTGTACGACTGTGCCTCCGCAATAGCTCTCCGGACACGCCGGGGCGGTTCAGCTCGGCCGTGCCGGCGAACCGCAGGTCCACCCTGGTTGGAACACATCCAGCGACCCGCACGATCGACACGCATTACCGACGACGCGTCGATCGCCTCGGGCCGCTGTGGGCGGTGCTGGTCCAGGTGCTGAGTGCTTGGTCGGCTGTTCATTGGACTCGGCTCGGCCGAGTGCGAACGTCGGTGCCTGTCGGCGCCGGGCAACCCCTTGCGGGTGGCGGGACGCTGTACCCCGCTGCCCGTGAGGGCGTCCGCGGCCGGCGAGGCTCACGATCAAGGGCAGCCCGAAGGGCTGTCGCCGGAGGCGACGCGCAGCGCCCTTGAACGTGAGTCCGGCTCGGCGGGTGAGCCACGCGGGCGGATGCAGGCCCCGCCGAAGGCGGTCCGCCTGGTCCTCGGCCCGCGCGGCCCTGAGTGGCCCTGAACGTCAGTCGAGAACGAGAACGGACGACCCCAGCGTCCGGCATGACCAGCTCGATCCCCTCCCGCGCGAGGCATCGCGAGATCGAGTGGCCAGGTGCGTCCCAGTCGCGCGGGTGCGACGCAGCTGCGGGCGTGGGTGAACCAGCACGTCGTCGGGCATGGGGATCCGACCGGGCGACCCGTGTGGCTTCGAAGGTCCGGTCCTCGGCGCGGGAGGACGTCGGGGAGTTCTGGCAGCGCGGCCCGGCGCTGCAGCTCGGGCGTCGTGGGGCGCGGGTCGAACCAGCGCCGGGCTCATGGTCGATCCCCTCCCTCGTGCGCCTCAACGACAGAGCGGTCGCATCGATCCCCGACGGGTCGTTCGAAGGCGGCGCGGACGCGCAGACCTGCGTCAGCGGGGTCGCAGCGCTCGGGCGGGGATGAGCTGGCGGTCGGCGATGTAGCGCTCGGAGACGCACGGTCGAGTACTGGCCTTGCCAGCACTCTCAGAACGAGTGCGCCGCCGGAGGCCCGCACACCCCCTTTGCTCGTCGTGTTGGCATTGCTGGGCTCAACATGCCCATTTGTCGATGGAGCAACGACCGGGTCGCAGATCACCAGGAGGGTCGATGTCGGCCACCGGCGCCCACCCGCTCACCGGTTTCGCGGTAGCCGGCGGAGCGCCCGTCGAGGTCAACGGCGCAGGGGAGTGTCCGATCATTCCGGAGGCCAGCCCGAGCGATGGGGGCGGCGTCCGCGACTCGAGCACGTCCTGACGACGTCGGACCCTGGCGTCGGGCTCGGACGTCGGACTCAGTCACCGCGCTTCTGTTCGGCTCCATTCTTGTCCCCCTGCTTCTTGTCCCCCTGCTTCTTGTTCTCCTTGCGGGGGTCGTTCTTGTCTTTCTTGTCGTCCCCGGCAACGGCGGTGCGCGTCTCGGCGCTGGTCGCGGCCGGGCTGCGGTCGGAGACGGCGTGGCGCGTTTCGGCGCTGGTCGCGGCCGGGGTCCGGTCGGAGCCGCCGGTGCCAGCAGGCGCCCGGCGGGGCGCGGAGGCCTCGGCGGTCACCCTTCGTGCTGCGGACAAGCCCGTCGTCGGTACCCGGGACGTCCCCGCGGCCGTGCTGCGGGACGGTGCCTCCGGGACGATGCCCACGACGGGGGGAGCGGAGCTGGTCGGCGGCGCCGCGATCGCAGACTGAGCCGGCCCACCACCCGGGGTGGGGGCACTCCCGCCGGGCAGCCACCACGTGGCTGCGACGGCGGTCCCGGTGGCGACGAGGAACACCGCGGTGACGAGGAGCGCCGCCACGGCGCGGGCGGGGTGCGCTCGCGCCGCGGTGGCGATGGACGCCCGCCGGGTCGGCGTCGGCGGGGGCGCATCGGCTGCGACCGCTGCGACCGAGGCGTCAGTCGCGACCGCGGCGGACTCGGTCGTTGGGGCCGACGCGCGAGGCGCGGGGATGGGCAGCGGCGTCGTCGGCGCCGCGGTGCCCAACGCCGACGCGACCTTCGCCGCCGTCGGGCGTGCGCTGGGCTGGTCGGCGGTCATGGCGATGAGCGTCCGGGCCAGCGGCCTGGGGGCGTCGGCGGGTACCGCGGGCTGGCGGGTGAGCCGGGCGAGTACCGCCTCCCGTCCCCTGCCGGGGAACGCCGGCTGCCCGGTCAGGGCCTCAAGGAGCACCAGGCCGAGCGCATAGATGTCCGTGGCCGGGCCGACCGGCTCCCCGCACAGCTGCTCCGGGGCCATGTAGGCGGCGGTGCCGATCACCGAGTCGGTCGCGGTGAGCCGGGTCAGGTCCAGCAGCAGCGCGATGCCGAAGTCGGTCAGGTGGGCATGTCCGGCGCTGTCGAGCAGCACGTTCGCCGGTTTGACGTCGCGGTGAGTGATCCCGTGAGAGTGTACGTAGGCGAGGGTCGATGCCAGCTCGTGGCCGAGCTCGGCCACCCGTTCCGGCGTCATTGGGCCCTGCGCCCGGCACGCGTCCAGGATCGTGCCCTCGACCAGCTCCATCACGAGGAACGACCGCTCGCAGCCGGCCACCTCGTCCTCTCCGACGTCGTACACCGCCACCAGCCCGGGATGCTGCAGGCCGGACAGCACGCGCAGCTCCCGCTCCCGCCGGGGCCCGCCGCGGCTGTCGACGCCGGGAGTGAACAGCTTCACCGCGACCGGCCGTGCGGCGTGCTGGTCCCACGCGCGATGCACCACCGCGGACCCGCCGCGGCCGATCGGCTCCCCGAGCTCATAGCGGCCGGCGAGGACCTGAACCTGCGCCCCTCCGGGCACCGATTCCGGCGCGGTCGAGACCATGTCGCCCTCCCTCCGCGTCCACCCGTCCACCCGTCGCGTGTCACCAGGCCGAGTGAGCACGGTAGCGGGCCGCCGCCGCGATCGCGCGTGGCACGGTCGCATGTGAGCGCACGCGATGCACCGACTCCAGCGAGACAACCGTCGGCGGAGACGAGGCCGGGTTGGCGCAGCTGACCACCGGAACCGCGGCCAAAGCGGTGAGGGCGGGGACGACCGTCATGCTCGTCCAGCGTGGGGATGAGTGCCCAGGTGTGTGATCCGGAGAGGTTCGTCCGACGCGCTCTCGCGTTACGGCCTCACTTGCCGCGCAGGACCACGGATTTCAGCGACGGAGCCGACGACTGCCCTGCCGTCCATCGTCGTCGCCCTGGAAGTCGGAGTACGTGAGGTGAAGGCCTGACCGTCATCGCTCGTTCTCGATCCCGATCACCGATGCGGGGGCGAGTTCTCGATCGTGGTCAGCGGCTTCGCCCTGACCGAAGAGGGCGCCATAGCAGCGCTGGTCCTCGCCGCGAACGGACGCCCGGACCGTGGTCGAGTTGCCGGGAGCCGCCGACGGAGAGTTTGTCGAGCGCATCGCCTGGAGCACGATCGGCGACGATCCGGAGCTACACATCTCCGTGGGCGTGCTGCCGGAACGGCACGAGGAGTTCAGCGGAGGCGGGTCTGTCACAGTCTCGGCAGTCAATGGCGAGATAGTTCAAGCCACCCGGCCGCAGAGCCCGGGCGAATCGGCGGCTACTGCGGGCGCCAGCTGATCGGAGTGACGCCATCCCGGCGGAGCAGAGCCCCGCCGTCGACTCCCGTCGGAGTCCGGTGGTCGGGGTACCGCCGGAACGGACCGCAGTCCGGCCGGCAGTATTCGGAACGCGTCGCTGAGTGCGTCTGCCACGGCCGTCGCGGAATGGCCGACCGGCAGCGAGACGAGGATGGTGAAGCGGGTCTTGCGTTCGACGAGCGTCGCGACGGCTGTGCCTCGTGTCGCCGGTTCGCGGCCTGGTCACCTGGTCGCGGCCCGTGTCACAGGTCGGCGCCCGCCCCGGAGCTCACTGGTGAATCTGCGAGCGACGTCGACGTTGGCGTGGTGGTGCAGGAACGCCGCCACGACGCGCAGCGCGTCTAGCGCCTGCCGCTCTCGCGCGCTCCAACAGCTCGGCGTCAGTGCTGGCCTGGGCGTGCCGTATACGTCGATGACGCCGACCTGGACCTCCCAGTCCGGCGCGATCGGCTCCGGCGCCTTGACGTCGGCCCTGGCCCGCAGCGTGGAGTCGAGCGCGAACTGCTCGACGACGACGTCCATCGAGCGTTCGATCACTTGCGGCACGGCGTCTTCCATGCGGAACGGGTTGCCGTAGCCGGTCCGAGGCAGCAATCGCACGGCGGTAGGCGTGCGGCAACTGTGATGCTTTCCTGCACTCATGGATCACGTGTACCGCGTCACGGAAATCGTCGGCAGCAGCACCAACAGCCTCGACGAGGCCATCCGGAACGCCCTCGGCCGGGCGACCCGCACAGTGCGCCATGTCGACTGGTTCGAAGTCTCCGAGATCCGGGGAACCGTGCAGGACAACCAGGTGGGCTACTACCAGGTCGGCTTGAAGATCGGTTTCCGGCTCGAGGAGGAGTAGCCGGCACGGGCCCGGCGTCGCGCCGACCAGCGGCTGCGCTCGGCCGGTGTGCCAGGGATCTGGGCCGAACGGGCCTGAGCCCGACCGGTCGGAGCGCAAAGATCGCCGCTCCCCGCCGACCGGTGCCGCACGGTCGAACTCTGTCGGGAACAGCCCGACTGCCCGAGCGTTGATGATCTTCGCCGCGGTCGGCCCTGCCGCCCGCATCGCTCGACTTGATGATGTCTGCTGGCCGGTGCAACGGCGGCGGCGCCGGGCAGCGACATGCAGAGATGACCACACGGGAGAACCCCTCCGCCGACGCCGACGTTGGATGCCATCGTCCGGAGCATTAGACCGAAAGGCTGCGGGACGCTCTGACGGCCGAGTCGCGCTCGGCGAGAATGAGAGCGCCGGGGGCGTCGTCTCCACCGTGCCGACTCTGCTGCTGGGCCCCATCCGAGCTCGACACCGACTTCGGGACGGGCGGGTCGGCGAGGCCGCCCCCGCCCGCCGTCGAGGCGGTCAGCGCCGAGCGGCGCCTCCGTCGCTCGACCCGCTGCTCTACCGTCCACGTGTGAGAGTCACCGTCCGCGAGGAGCGGCCCGACGACCTGGCGGCGCTGCAACACATCCTGGAATCCGCTGGATTCCAGGATTCGGCGGCGGACATGCGACCTGCTACCCGCGACTCCGACGTCCTGGTCGCGGTGACCGACGCGGGTGAGATCGCCGGGATGCTGAAGGGAGGTCAGTTCGCGGGCTACGCCGAGCGGATCGCCGACCGTCTCCCGCCGCCACAGGCGTGGGTGAGCCTCATCGCCGTCGCCTCGCAACACCGGCGCACCGGCGTCGGGCGCGCTCTGCTGGCGGCGTTCGCGCGGGCCGGCAGGGCAGCGAGCTCGACGTTCGTGGTGTGCCTGGTATCCGAGGATGACGAGAACACGGGTCGGATGGCGTTCTTCCGAAGCTGTGGCCTCAACCCGGTCATGCCCGAACGGGACGATGACGTCATGGCTGCTTCGATCGACGAGGTCCTGGCCGCCTGCGAGCGCAAGTGACCAGCAGAACCACCCCGAAGCAGAACCACCCCGACAACGGCTACCGGGCCGTACACGCCACCCGTTGCGATTGCGGAAGGAGACCATCCGCGCGCTGAATCTGTTCCCCGCCAGCAGCGGCCCGATCCCGGACGCCGACCTGCACCTGGCCGGGCACTGAGCGAGGTGGCCACGATCAGCATCCTGCGGGAACGCGCACTCGCCGGCCGCGACGAGCCCACCGGACAAACTCCAGACCGCCCTCGACAGCCGGGTACTGGTCGAACAGGCCAAAGGCATCCTTGCCGAACGTCGGGGGACCGAGCCCGACAAGGCCTTCACCGCATTGCGGTCGCACGCCCGCAGCCACAACCGGCGCCTGAGTGATGTCGCCGGCGACGTCGTGGCCGGCACTCTCGACCCGGCCACCGACTGATCGTCCCCGCCAGTGCCGCCGAGCAGCCCCCGTGTGTTGGTCCGTCGCCCCGTCCAGCTCGCGCACCGACCCCCCGACCGCCACGCCGACGCCGGCCGCGCCCGCGCCGAGCCTGCCCGCGGCGAAGAACGGCGTCACCCCGATCACCATTCCGGCGGCCGTGAAGTACGCGAGGTCCGCCACCGTCAGAGCGAGGAACGCGGGTGTGAACAGCCGATCCTGCCGTTCCGGCATCCGCCGCACGGCACTCCGGCCCCGGGAAAGGTTCGGCTGGCGGATCCGCCCAGCTCCACGGGCGCAACCGCGACGGCGACGGCAACGTGATCGTCGTGCACACCCTCGACCGGCTCGGGCGCACCGTGCGCGACACCCTGAACCTGATCCACGACCTGTCCGAGCGCAATATCGGCATCCGCAACCTCGCCGACCCGATCCGCATTGACTCCGGCCGGCCCGATGACCCGATGGCGCAGCTCGCCGTCGTCCTGCTGGCTCTGTTTGCGCAGATGGAACGCACCTACGCCCTCGAGCGCGCCGCGCACGCCCGCTCCGTGGCCACCGCGAAAGGCCGCCGGGTCGGGCGCCCGGTCGTTGCCGACCCCTCCAAGCTTGTGTGGGCCGAACACCTACGCGATCACGGCGCCACGATCGCCGAGATCGTCACCAAGACCGGGATCCCGCGTACCAGCCTCTAACGGCACCTCCCACCCCGGCCGACAGAGTCCGTGACCGCCGACGACCCACCTGGCCGCGGTGCGCGCTTGTAAGCGGTGTTGCGGCGCCCACGCAGGACGGGTACACCCCAATCAATGCGCGGCCCCCGCACTCGCCACGACCACACGGGAGACCCGTCGATGACCGCAACGATCACCTCGTTCCTCGACGACTTCACGGCGCTGTCCACGTTCGGCGCAACCGAGCGGGGCGGCGTGCACCGCGAGGCGGCCTCGGACGCCGACGCCGCCCAGCGCGCCTGGTTCGCCGACTGGCTGTCCGCGCGGGGCTTCCGGGTCTGCTTCGACGGCGCCGGAAACCAGTTCGGGCTGCTCGACCTCGTCCCCGGTGCCCCCTACGTGCTCGTCGGCTCGCACCTCGACAGCCAGCCGTTCGGCGGGCGCTTCGACGGCGCGTACGGCGTGCTCGCGGCCGGGCACGCGGCACACCGGATCGCGCTGCGGGACACGGATGCGCGGTTCAACATCGGCGTCGTGAACTGGTTCAACGAGGAGGGCTCGCGCTTCACGCCGAGCCTGATGGGCAGCTCGGTGTTCACCGGCGCGCTCGAGGCCGACACCGCGCTTGACATCCACGACCTGGCGGGGGTCCGGGTGGGCGACCGGCTGGCCGAGCTCGGTCACCTCGGTGTTCCCGGTGATGGCGCCCCGACGATCGACGACGTCGCCTCGTACGCCGAGATCCACATCGAACAAGGCCGGGTACTGGAGGACACCGGGACGACGATCGGGCTGGTCGAGGCGACCTGGTCCGCGCACAAGTACTTCCTCACCGTGCTCGGCGAGCAGTCGCACACCGGCTCGACCGTGATGGCCGAGCGCCGCGACGCGCTGCTCGGCGCCGCGCACCTGACCGTGCTGGCCCGGGAGCTCGCGGACTCGCTGTCCACACCGGACGCGCCGCTGCACACGTCGGTGTCCCAGATGACGGTGGAGCCGAACAGCCCGGTCACCGTCGCCCGACAGGTCCGCCTGCACCTGGACCTGCGCTCCCCGGACGAGGCCGTGCTGGCGCGCGCGAACTCCGTACTGCACGAGCGCATCCCGGCGATCGAGCAGACCGCCCGCGTCGAGGTGTCGGTCGCCGGAGCACACCACTGGGGCGTGCGCCCGTACCCGGCCGCCGGCGTCGAACTGGCGAGGAGCCGCGCGGAAGCGCTCGGCCTGACCTACCGGCCGATCATGACGCTCGCCGGGCACGACTCGGTGAACATGAACGGCCGGGTCCCGACGGTGATGCTGTTTGTACCGAGCGTGGAGGGGATCAGCCACAACGAGCGCGAGCTGACACACGACGCGGATGCCGAGGCGGGTGTCGACCTGCTCACCGAGGTCCTCGGCCGGATGGCGGCCGGGGAGTTCGCCGGGCGCTGAGGTGCGGGCAGGTCACGAAGCCGAACCGGACGCTCGAGGCAGTCACAGCGCCGGTCCCCCGGGCCAGCATCAGCACCACCGCTTCCTGGAGCAGAACCCGCCAGTCAGCGCCCCGTCGGGCAGATTCGTGCGTCGACCGGACACCCTGACGGGTTATGAGTCCGCTGCTCTAACCACGTGGGGCACCGTCCGTTGTTGTGGAACATCGGCACAGACCCAGAGCGCAGGTAGCAACTCGTCCCTGGTGGTCGTGGTGGATCAGATCAGGACGTGGGTGCCTCGAACAGGACCACGTCGAGTTCCTCCAGGCTGCGGGTCGCCGCGGAGTGTTGGGTCTGGTGGTTGACCTCGGCCCGCAGTGCGGCGCCGGACGAGCGCGACGCGGCGAGCGTGTCGCGGTCGGCGTAGGTCAACGCGACTACGGCGCGACCGCGCTGGCGGTCCACGAAGTAGGCCGCCCGGCAGAACCCCGGTGTGCCGTCGAGCTTGTCGAGGGTCCCGCGGGCCGCGGCGATCCGCTCGTCGGCGGCGGCAGGATCGAACTCCATCCTCAGCACCCGGGTAGCCGCACCCGCGCCCGGTTGCCGGGCCTGGTGGGCTACCGCGATCTCGTAAAGCTCCACCGACATGGATGCGGCGAACGGGGTCAGCGACTGGGCGCGCCGCTCGCGCAGGGCCTCGTCGCTGCGCTGCGCGGCCTGCGCGTCGTCCCAGTAGGAACCGATTATCAGCTTGCCCAGCTCGCGGTCGGCCAGCACCGCCACGCCCCGGTAGCCGGGCTGCTCACGCAGCAGTTCCGGTGCTTGCTTGGTGACCGCGGTGATCGCGTCATCGATCCGTCGTGGGTCCCCGGTCACGTAGACCAATCGAACGTACATCGCGATCTCCTTTCGGTCATTCCACGGTTTGGGTTCGCCACACCGCCACCTCCCGGTACCTCCAAGCGCGGCCGGTGTCGGCGTGTCGGGCACGCTGTCGTCGCTGACCAGCATCTACGCGCAACCCGGCCCGCTCAGCGTGGCCCGCCTGCCAGGCCGCGTTCATCGTTCAAATTGCGGAGAGGGCGCAGACTGGACGTCTGGCTCTAGCTCGATCGCCGCGATCCGCGCAGTGCCCGGTCACCGTTCGTCGTAGGTCGGCCGTGGTGCCCGGGCTAGCGGCCTTCCTCCGGCCGAGGAACGGGCGGACGTGCTTCTCCAGGTACCGGGTGTACATCCGGTGGGTGGTGCACCCGACGTCGAGCGTCTCCAGGTAGCGGTCGAGCAGCTGGTCGAGGGTCGCGCTCGTGCGCGGGGTGCGCTGCTCGTCCAGCTGGTGGTTGAGCCGTCGCAACGCCTTCTCGGCGGTCTTCTGGGCGTCGGCGCCTGCCGGGATGGTCTCGCGGAGGTAGTGCCGTCGACCGGACACGGGATCGACACCGGCGTAGACGGACACGCGGAGCGCACCGCTCGGCAGCTCCTCGATGCCGCCACGCACCCGCCATCGGGCGTCCGGCCGTGCCCGGACCGGTTCGTCGACTACTGTCACGTTGCCGGGTGTGTTGCGCCGCACCGCTGGAGCGCGACTCGGGCAGATCGCCGTCCCGGCAACGACCGCGAGTAGCCTTGCTTCCGCTCGCGGGATCGGAGTCACGGCCAATGGCGTGGACCGGAAGAGCGACCTCCCCCATCACCGGTGAGTTCGCCGCGAACCAGGCAGCCAAGCTCCTCCACGAGGACACACAGCGGGCGCGGGCCACGCGTGTCGTGGCCGGGCACGCCACGAACGCCTCCGACTGTGCGGAGACCCTCGCCATGCTGGGGCTGACCCTCCCGAACTCTCGCGCGGGGGGTTAGACCGCCCGCACCGGACACGCCGACGCGATGTACAACCTCGGGGTCTCGCTCGCGCAGCGGAGCGAGCAGACTGAACCGACCCGGCGTGTCCGGAGTGCTAACGGCGTGAGTGCTCCCACCAGCGCTGTGATTTCCGTTGCGCCGCAGGGGTGATCGGCGGGTCAGGTGCGCACAATCACGCCGTGCGCGTCTCGAACAGAGTCGATTGATGGCGCGATCAATGTGCCAATCGCCCACGTGGCGGTCGACTCAGTGTCGGGAGTCGGAACGACAGGGTGGGTTCACCGCGCTTGCGCTCGTTCACACCACACGATCGGTGGGTCTGACATCGCCGGGGGTTGGGAAATCTCCACTGAACGTCGTGGGCGGCGCCCGGGGCTTGCACCACAGTTACCCGGCAGGCTCACCCGATCCGGGTCATCCGATACACGGGTGACCCGGATTCGTCATTTCGGGGTTCTCGCTCCGAGACCCGCCGTCGGTGGCCGGCCCAACGCGCACGCAACTAGACGACAACGCACCAGATCGAGGCGCGAGTCGCACGTACCGGCCCGACTTGTGGAGCCGCCTTGGCGAGCGAACCCCTGACCTGCGCATTACGAGAATGTCGCTCACCGGTAGCACCGTGCGCACCCGGGCCATCCGTGCACGTAGCGGCGGTCACAGTGCTCATAGACGCGCACCGTAGGACGTCATCTCGTGCCACGAACCGTGCCACATCGGAGATCACGACGCCGGTCGTTCCCAGGACCGTGATCGATGGGCCACGGCGTCGGTGTTCGAGACCTCGGACGGATCCGCCACCGAACTCGTACGCCGGCCTGCCTCGATGCAGCCGCGGGCTGACCCGCCGGGGTCGTCGCCGGGGCCCCCGACCACATCATCGCGCAGCGAGCAGCACCCACGTGCGCCCTGGGGCTAAGGGCACCTCACGACCGTCGAACCCGGTCAGACGGGTAGGGGCAGCTGCAGCGGGGCGGGACCACCGCGCGGGGAAGGAACGGCCGTCACGCAGGACCTCGGCGTCGCCCTCACCGATGGTGATCGCGATCGGGGAGACCGAGCCGGCAATGTCCCGAACTGAGGACTCCCCGACGCCGACCCGTTGCACGAGCACCGTGTCCGCCTGCACCGGCCGCCGGTGGGGACCGGCGGCGGCGGTCTCGCCGCCGGTCGCGACCGTCCAGGCGTCGTCCTGCGCGCTCCACGTGACCGTGACCGTGGTGGAGCCCACCCGCACGGCGCGCTCCGGGACCGGGGCGCCCCCAGCCGGCGCCGGCCCGAAGCGCAGGCCGATGTCGCGGGCCGGCCCGGCCTGCGGAACCGATCCACGCAGGGCCGCCAGGTCCACGAAGACATTCACCGGGGCCGGCCGCCGGTCGTCGCGCCGGAACACCCCCGGGAACTCGCGGGGCACGGTCGGGACCACCGGCGCGGCGACGAGCTGATCCAGGACGGACGGGGCGGCGCCGGAGAAAACGAGGGCCGGCCGACCGTAGGCACCGAGAACGCCGATGTCAGTCTCCCGGGCGCTGCGCACCGGCCCGACCGACCTCGGCAGCCGCGAGGCGAACACGGCCAGCAGCCGGGTGAGACCACCCTCGACCGGCTCGACGTAGACGATGTCGGCGACCTCCACGCCGTCCCACGGGCGAGCCTTCGCAGTGTTGTCGATCTTCACGGCGAACACCGGTGCGCCCGGCTCGGAGGGCAGCCCCGTCAGCGGAGAAAGGGGCGGCGCCGGTGTGGTCGAAGCGGTCGCCGGCCGCGGGACGGGCAACGCCAGCGGAGCGCAGCCGACGGCGCCGACCAGCACCATTCCGACGAGGGCCACCACCGCCCGGCTCCCACGCACCGGCGCACCGTACTCGGCCACCTCACGCCGCAGCCGGTCGGACAACAAGTCGAGCCCCGGGCGTCGGGACGTCGGTCGACCGCTGCGTCGGTGTAGTCGAGCGTCGACCGACGGCTTACAAGGCGACCGAGGAGCAACGATTGCGCCCACAACCAGCGCCGACCGTAGCAGCGGCAGTCGCGCAGAGCGGCTACAACCACACGAGTCGCCCGCCAGTTCGTGTCGCAGCCCGTGTCACGGCGTGTCGGACCCAGCAATTCGATGTGGATGACGAGCGGTTCCTTCGCGGTGGCGACTCCCTGCCGGGCTTCCTGCCGAGTCGCGCCCAGGGCGGCGAGCTCAGGTAAGTATCTGGCCCGCTGCCGCCCGGACTTCGTCGCCGGAGATCTCGACCGTTCTCTCCCCGTGAACGGCGGCAACGACCGCCCGCACGGCGAGCGCGACGAGACCGGGCTCGTCGATCTGGACGTGGTGGTCGGCGGTGTCGGCTGCGATGTGGACGGCGTTGAGTCGGCGAGCCCACTCCCGCTGACACTCTCGCCAGCCGTCGTCTGCCTCGGCAACGGTGAGCGGCTTCCATGCCCGCTCAATGACTTCGGCCGGGACGGTGCCGTAGGCACGAGAGATGACCATCGCCCGAGATGTCGTCGGCGCCGGTTCAGCCGTGAGCTCGGCGTACCACAGCTCCCGTGAGAAGAAGATGCCGGCGCCGTCTGCGTCGTCGACTGAGTCCAGCCTCGTCAGCCGCGGGATCGGAGTGATCCAGGTCGGGTCGATTTGGACGAGTCCCGCTGTCTCCTCCGGGAAGCGGGCCGCGAACTGGTCGGAGATATAGCCGCCGATCGAGCAGCCCACGACCACGTACGGAGGGGCGATCTCCGCCTTGTGCAGAAGAGTCCGTAGTTGCGTGGCAGCCCACGCAGCACCCCTCGGGGTGCTTGCCTCATCCGGCGGGAGCGGATCGCTGCCGCCCAGTCCTGGTCGGCCGTAGCTGACGCACGTCATGTCGGCGGCCAGAAGGTCGGTGAGGGCGTCCCACTGGTCGTGGGCACCACCAGAGCTGGAGATCATCACTACCGGAGGCGTTCCCGTGCCGGTGACCCGCACTTCCAGACGACACCCGTCGACGTCGATCAACTGCTTGGTCATGCTCGTCCTTCCGACGACGATCTCCCGGCAGCCTTCACCCTCCGGACTGACCCCGAGGACGGCAAGGACTTAACAAGCCTTATCCGAGTTGACTGGCCGGCTTCGAGCTGGTGACCGCGCGGGTGTAAAGAGCGCCGACAGCATCGACTATGGCCGCTATCTGCGACAACGCCGCGGCAGCGAACGCCGCAGGTAGCTGGGAGCCACCTGGGTCGCCGCGAGTTCGCACCACGAATGGCTCCACGGTCGCGCGAGCGAGAACCGGCAACGCACACGGTTGAGATGGCGCGGGCCACAGTCGGTGCCGAGACCTGTAACTGCGTGTGCTGGCTGAGCAGGGGCTGCGTTGCAGTCCGGTGATCGCGTCCCCTAGATACATCGCGGCGGAGTTGGTGTTCTTGGATAGCGTGCAGATCACGCCGTAGCCGCGGATCTCACCTCTTCGCGTCCGCCGCGCTGACCCATCCGACAGCCCTTACCTTCGGATTGCTGCCGACCTCCGCGGTGCCATCGTGTGCGGAGAACTGCAACAGGGCGACGCGCTACCCACCGTCGAGGAACTGCGACGCCGCTATGGCGTCGCCGCGGCGACCGCCAATCGAGCCGTTGCGCTCCTTAAGGCTGTCTGCCTTGTAACTGCGAGCCGGGGGCGTAGGCCTCTCGTGTGCTGACGAGCACCGCGTGGTCGTGGTCGAACCGTCGGTAGGTCCGAGGCGGTCACCGCTCGGGTGTACGGAGCGCCGACAACGGCGACCACAGCATCTACCTGCGACGCTTGTGACTCGACCGGGCTCTACGACCGCCGATGACCACTCGATCCGGCAGCCTCCGCACCACGGACCGCTCCAGGGATGGTTGCCGGTGAGCACCTGGGCTATGACGGTCGCAGGTCCCGGCTCAACATCCGCCGCGTGATCTGCTCGACCAACCCGCGGTTCGGCGCCGGCGGGACGGTCGAGGTGGTCCGGCCGGTGCGCGGTCCCCTACGTGAACCGGTGAATGGTCACCGACGAGGCGGTCACCGGCTGCAACGGGCCCGGCCGGGCCCCGGCGTCACCCTTGACGCTGCGACGCGAGCCGGGCGCCTTCGGCAAGCGCGTCGAACTTGGCCCACATGACGCGCGGGTCCACCTCCGGCCGGTAGGTCGCCTGCGAGGAGAAGCCGCAATCCGCTCCCGCGATCACGTTCTCCGCGCCGACCAGCCGGGCGTAGCGCCCCAGGCGCTCGGCGATCAGCTCCGGATGCTCCACGATGTTCGACGCATGGGTGATCATGCCGGGCATCAGGACCTTGCCGTCGGGCAGCGCGACCTCCTCCCACAGGTGGTACTCGTGCTCATGGCGCGGGTTGGCCGCCTCGAACGAGTAGACCCGCGCGTTCACCTTGAGGATCAGGTCGACGATCGTCGCCAGCGGGACGTCGAAGACGCGCGGGCCCTCGTTGATCGAGTAGCAGGTGTGGAAGCGGACCTTCTCCTCGTCGATCCCGCGCAGGCCGTGGTTGATCGCCTCGACATACATCTCGCCGCGACGGCGCCGGTCGGCCTCGGACATGTCGGTGAACGAGAAGATCTCGGTCAGGAACGGGTCGTCGATCTGCAGCTGGAACCCGGCATCGACGATCGCGCGGTACTCGACGCTCATCGCCTCTGCGACGGCGAAGAAGTACTCCTCCTCGCCGCCGTAGTACTCGTTGAGGCCGACCCCGCTGGGGGCGATCGAGGGCAGGAACGCCGAACCGCGGTTGTTCCCGACGGCGGCCGCGAGGTTGTCCAGGTCGCGCTGCAGGGCGTCCTGCCCCCGGTAGGCGAGGGGCCCGGTGCACACGAGCGGCTCCAGCGGCGCGACGGTGCCGCCGATCATCGCCTCGGCGAAGTAGCGCTGGTAGTACTCGGGGAAAGCGTTCTCCTCGGCCTCGAACGTGAACGGAAACGCGGCGCCGGGCTGGACCTCCAAGCCGCCGAGGCGCTCCCGGACATAGGCGAAGAAGCCGGGCTTGGACATCTCGCCGTCGGTGACGACGTCGACGCCGTGCTCGCGCTGCTCAGCCACGATGTCCATGACGGCCCGCCGGATCCGGTCGGTGACCGTGGGGCCCCGAACCTGGTCGCGGTAGAGATCGAGCAGGTCCGTCGGGCGCGGCAGGCTGCCGACGTGGCTGGTCAGGATCCTGTCGATCTCGGCCATGTCTCTCCCGGCGAAGGTTAAGTGAACGGACCGGTACAGGAAATTAGGGCGGCGCCTGGAGCGTGTCAACGCCCGGATCACCGACACTTACACTGCGGTAGTGACCGAGGCCCCGGCCGAGAAGCCGCGACGGCGTGGGCGCACGCGCGACCGGTCCAAGGACGTCGCCGTCCTGAACGCGACCGTCAAGCTGCTGGCGAGCGACGGCCTCGCCGGGATGTCGGTGGACCGGGTGGCCGCCGAGGCGGGGGTCTCGAAGGTGACCCTCTACAGCCGCTGGCGCAGCAAGCTCGAGCTCATCGGGGCAGCCCTGGCCCACCTGCAGGTCGACCACGTCCCGGCCCCCACGGGACGGGCCCGGACCGACGCGATCGCCCATCTCGACGCGATGCGGCTCCAGTACGTGCAGGTCGGTGGCATGGCCATCGTAGGCAACTGCCTGGCCGAGGAGCCCGTGTCCGGCGAGCTGCTGGCCACGATCCGGCGCAGCACCCTGCTGCCCCGTCGGGCCAATCTGGTTCAGGTACTGCACGACGGCGTGTCCCGCGGAGAGCTCCCGGAGCATGTCGATGCCGAACGCCTGGTCAGCGCCCTGATGGGGTGCCTCTACGCCGACCATCTCGCCGACCGCCCCGTCGACGAGCGATGGGCCACCGACGTCGTCGATACGGTGCTTGGACCCTGGCTGGCGTCTCCGGCCTGACCGGATGCGCGCTTGACACCGGGTGGTCGGGCCGCCAAATTGTGAACGGTCTCGTTCAGATTTGAAGATGGTTCTGATCGGGGTCGCGACCTCGAGGAGCAGGCATGCACAGCCGCATGGTCGACGTTGACGGTGCACAGTTGCACGTCGAGATCCGTGGGTCCGGTCCCGCGCTGTTGCTGATCCCCGGCGCCGGCGGCGACGCGGGATACTTCAGCGGGCTCGCGGACAACCTCGCCGACGCCTTCACCGTGATCACCTACGACCGGCGGGGCAACTCCCGCAGCACCGGCCGGGAAGACGCTCCAATGAGCGTGGCCCAGCAGGCCGGCGACGCGCGGGCCCTGATCTACGAACTCGCGGGAGGACGCGCCCTCGTCTTCGGCAACAGCGGCGGGGCGATCGTGGCCCTGGACCTGGCGGCCCGTCATCCGGACGCCCTGCTCGGGGTCATCGCCCACGAACCACCCGTCGTCGGCGTCCTACCGGCCGACGACCCATGGTCCGACTTCTTCGACCGTATCGGCGACCGGTACGCCGAGGCCGGGCCACAAATCGCCGGCGGTGAGTTCATCGCGACGGTTCGCGGCGAGGGCACCTACACCTGGCCGGACGATCTAATGGGCCGGTTCGTCGGCAACGTCGACCATCTCTTCCGATGGGAGTGGCACGCCTGGGGGGCGTTCCGTCCCGACGAGAAGCTCCTCTCAAACGTCGGCTTCCCGCTCGCCCTCGCGGCGGGCTCGGCCGACCGCGGCCTGTACTACGCGCGCCCCTCCGTCGAGATCGCGTCCCGGATCGGTGCCCCCTGGATCGAGTTCCCTGGCATTCACCTGGAGTTCCTGCGCCACCCGGAGCCGTTCGGCGCGGCGCTCCGGGCGGCGCTCACCCAGATGCACACGTCGGCGACCGCGACCGTCGCCGAGCAGTGGGCGACCGCCTGAACTCACCACACCGGCCGAGCCGCAGGGCCCCACGCAACGGTCTGTAATGATAAGCACTGAGCCGCGGCACGGTAGACGCATTGAAGTGCGCCCTGCCGTTTACAAGGGGCCTGACCTGCGATAACAGCAGCCCCGACCTGCGACGACAGTATGCAAGCCACCCTCACGAGTCGGCCGACGTCACACTGTCCGCCGCTCGTTCGCACCACGTTTGATCCCACGATGTTGACCGGCGCTGTCGAGTCAGACATCCATGGCCGGGGTCGCGTCAAAGCTGCGGTGGTCCGGTGGTGCCCCACGTCGCGGGTTCCCGTACTGGGCCGCGGGTTCCCCGTGCCGAGTCGGAGTCTTGAGACGGCCGTGCAGCACCCGACCAGCCGGTCGTCGAGTGGTGGTGAGCCCCGCTGGTCATAGTTGACCACGCCGGCCAGACCGTCACCACTGAACTTGTCGTCACCCTCGCCGCGGACGTCGCCGTCTGGGCCGCGCAGTGCGGCGCCACCACGGTCGAGGTGGCCGCACACCGGTCCCCGGATCGGCGTGAGTTCGTGTCACGGACCGAGTAATGCTGCCCGTGCACTCCTGCCCCGCCCAGAACTCGTCGTTGGAACAGGGGACTGAGCATTTACCCCACGCGGAGGTACTCACCCGCGCTTGAGCCGTCCGCGTTGAGGAAGGTCAGGGTGGTGCCGTCGTACTGCAAGCCGTAGGTGACGGCACCGCGACCCGTCGGAGTGATGGTGAGCGTGCTCCCGTCGACCGAGTAGCTGCCTTGACTGCTGCGGTTGTTGGCCGGGTCCGTGAAGTTGTAGGTCCTGGCAGCGAAGCGAAACTGTGCGTAGCCGTTCACCTCGTACCACATTCCGACGAGGGAGAAGGACCCGGTCGCGGCGTCATCCCGGAGGTAGACGCTGGTGCCAAGGTAGAGACGTCCGCCCTGGACGGACCAGGTCGTCTCGACCGGGGACCCGCCGGACGGGACAAAGGTGATCCGATCTCCGCTGACGGATGCCCGTCCGCTCCCGAGGTTCGTGGCGCCGCCGTACCGGCCGTCCGCGGCAAATGTCAGTCGCACGCCACCCTTTCCGGCCCAGGAGCCGGCGAGACTGGCCGGGAACGCAACGTCCGTGGACGCGGTGGTCCGGGTCGGAACCATGGTCTGGGTCGGAACCGTGGTACGCGGCGGGACAGACGCGTTCCGAGGTCGAGGGCGGCGCCACCGCGCTGGTCGGGGCGACACCGGCCGAAGGGGCGCTCGGGGGAGCCGCGCCACTGGACGAACCGCTCCCGCACGAGGCCAGCACCAGACCGGTGGCGCACACCGCCACCAGGGGCCACACGGTCTTGTCCGTCACGGCTGACCTCCTCAGAGCGTCTGCACCCCGCGGGCCCAGTCCTGCCACTGGGCCCCCGCTATCGCGATGATCGAGTTGCCGTGCTGCAGCAGGGCACGGTCGTTGCGCTCGAGCGCCGTCGCGACCTCCTCGAACCCCTGGACCTGCAGGTGGGCACCGTCCCGGGCGTGGTCGTGGATCTCCTGGACCTCAGGATCGTCGAGGCGCACCGAGTCCGCCGCGTCCGCCATCTGGCGGAGGACTGGGAGGATCTCGGTACGGATGCGGGTCACCGCCACGACGTTCGACGGCCTCTCCTGCTGCAACTGCCGGAACGCGTCCGCGGTGGCCTTGCGACCTTCCAGCAGCGGCCTCGCGACGACGTCGCGGTAAAAGGCCCGAGGGATCACCGGACCCGGCACCTGCGCGACCGGGGTCATTCGTCGGCGGGGCCACCGGGATCTGTTGGCCAGGTGGCGGCGCCAGGTCCGTCGGCAGCCCCGGGACGACGGTCGCCCGCGCCACCAGTACCCCGCCGACGGCGGCGACGCCGAGGACGACGGCCGCGGCCCCGACCGCCAGGATCGGCCCGCTCGGGCGAGCGGGCACCAGGAGGACCAGCGGCGCGGCCGCGAGCATCAACAGCGATCCGCAGCCGAGCACCCCGCCCAGCAACGGCAGGACGACGGCGGCCGGATCGCCACCCGTCATCGCGACCGTCACGAGCAGTCCGACCCCGCCGAGCATCGCCGCTACCGGCGCGGCGGCCAGCGACGCGCCCACCCCGGCACCGCCTCGCAGCATGCCGAGTATCACCACGACGGTCGCCGCCAGCAGCCCGCATCCGAAGATCGTCGCGTCGAACCGGGCGACCGCGTCGGCGTCGGTCGCCGGCGCTCCGGCCGCCAGCCGGAACAGGACCGGCACCGCGGCCGCGACCACACCTGCCACGACGCCCGTGATGAGCAGTCCCCCGGGCCGTGGAAGGCCACAGGACGGGCCTCCCCACCATCGTGGCGGGGCCCCCGAGGCCCCCGGACGCAGCGCCCACGCGGCCGCAGTGGCGAGCCCGATCGTCACGATGATCGGTAGGACCAGACCACCGGCCGTCGTCAGCCACGCGGCGGCGTCCGCCCAACCCCGCTCGAGCAGCAGCAACCCCGCCTGCGGCGCGGCCCAGGCCGCGACCGTCGTCGCGGCCGCCCCGCACAGCGCGGCGGGCAGGCCTACCTCCCACGGCGCCCGCGCGCCGCCCGCGCCCTCGGCCCACAGCTCACCGAGCCCACCGGTCAGCACCGCCGCGCCGCACAGCATCACGGGGAGCAGGATCAACACCTGAGGGGCTCCGAGGCCGACGCCGGCGAGCCCAGGCAGCTGGCCGAGCAAGGCGCCGACGAGCACGCCCGCCGCAGTGGCCCTCGTCCCGCTCCGACGGGCGGCGCCGCGGGCGGCGAGGGCGTCGCGCCACAGCCCGAGGCCGATCGCCGCACCCGCCAGCGCACCGACCGTCGGCGCCGCGACGAACTCCGGCAGGCCGGCGACCGCGGTCGTCAGGAACGCGGCCGACACGATGCCCTGCACGAGCGGCAGCGCAACCGCCACCAGGAAGCCGATCGCCAGGCCGTCGAGGGCGCCGATCGCGGCGGCCCGGCTCGGGTCCGCGAGGACCTGACGGCGGCGCGCGGCGGACGGGTGCCAGGCGAGGAGCGGGTGTCGGCCCACCGGTTCGGGCTGCCGGGCGAGCCAGTCGTCGAGCACCGGCCCCGCACCGAACAGGTCGGCGGCCCGGAGATCGGCGTCGACTTCACGGGCGCGCAGCAGTCCCCGGACCAGCACCGCGACCACGGCGATCAGCACGATCGCACGCCAGGCGATGTCCAGGGCGAGCCCGACCGACGCCTGGACCAGGGCGAGGACGACCGGCAGCGCGAGCAGCGGCCCGAGCACGTACCAGAGCGACCGCGCCAGCCACGACAGCGTGACGTCCCGGTGCCGCAGATGCGCTATTTCGTGCCCGACCTGCGCGTCGAACGCGGCCGGGTCGCCCCGCAGCGCGAGCTTGCGCGGCAGAACAACCTGATGGCGGCCCGGTCGGCCGAGGCAGAACGGCTGGCCCCGCACGCCGGGCAGGATGAGGACGCCGGGGACCGGCACGCCTGCGGTCCTGGCCAACGCGGCCACCGCCTCGACCCCCCGCGCGTAGCCGGGACCGGGGACGCGAAGGCCCTGCCGCCGTGCCACGACGAGCGGGACCGCCAGCACGACGATCGCGGCCAGGAGGATCGCCGTCCCGGCGGCGCCCAGGGCGAACCAGGCGCGGCGGGCCTCCAACGGTGCGGTGCACCGGAGCTCCGGGGTGGACGAGGGCATCACGCCACCGGTGCGGAGGCAGCCGTAGTAGGCGTCGGTCCATGACTGCCCGAGCAGCGCGTTGTACACGGCGGTCCCGACGAACAGCGCCGACACCAGCAGCGCCGCCGCGACGAGCAGCATCCGCAGCGTCGTCGAGCTGGGCAGCGCGAGCACCCGGGCCGGGCCGGTCATCGGTCCGCGCGTCAGGCCGGTCGTCGGGCTGGTCACCAGTCGGCCCTCACCGCACGTGGAGGGCGCCCACAGTCGCGTTCGCGATCAGCTCGGCCTGGGCGGGCGGGAGCCCGAGCGCCGCGCTCTGCCGGAGGACGACGGCCCGGACCTGCTCCATCTGTGCCGGAGCGAGCGCGGCAGCCGCAGGCTCCGCGGGCGAGCGCCGGAAGAGCCGCCGGATCGCGGTGACGATCGGGTCCTTGACCAGGTCCTTGCCGACGTCCTTCGCAATGTCGGCGGCGAACTGGGCCAGGACCGGCAGGACCGCACTCGCGACCGCCATCACGTAAGGCGTGAGCATCGCGACTTCGAGCCCGGAGCCCAGCGGCACGTCCTTCCGCCCGTCGGCGAGCGCGGCGGCGGGATCGGCGAAGTACTCCTGCGCCGACTCGTCGAGCACTGCCAGCTCGTCGGGCGCGACCGAGGCCAGCAGAAGGCTGGTGAACTCGACGGTCACCTGGCGATCAATGTCGGTCTTGGGAATTGTCACACTTATAGAGAACGAGAACGATGAGCGTGGCGCAATACGCAGATGTAGGTATCTCCGATGGAGCCACGAAGAGATCTAGGTCCTGGCGGCCGCCGTCGCCCCGTTGCATGTGATCCGTCCCCACTGAGCTTGCCGGGATCGGACGAGGGACGACTACTGCTGATCTCCTGTCAGTCCCCGGTTGTGCGTCGAGTTGGTCCGATACGGGACCGAGCGGAGCCGCGGGACCGCGTCGAGCCACGGCCCTGGCCGCCTTCCGTGGCGGTGCTGGTGTCAGGTATGAGTTGGGTCGTCACGTTGCTAGTTCACTTATCGTCGAACGCGACCTGTCGGTGCTGGCCATCGCTCGATTCACTGTCGGTCTCTGAAGCTGTGGTTCTCATGGCCAACTTGACCAGGCTGTCGGCATCTGATCCGTAGTCAGAGCGCTGACGCGTG
Organism: uncultured Actinomycetota bacterium; assembly: GCA_963822335.1. GTDB lineage: Bacteria > Actinomycetota > Actinomycetes > Mycobacteriales > Pseudonocardiaceae > Pseudonocardia. Next base: position 69,301 of record CAWGHE010000004.1, read on the forward strand.
TAGTAGCGGTATCACAGGACAAGGACGGCGCCACAGTCAGTTGATCACGCAGGAGTGGCTCCGAAAGACAGCAGTTCGTGGACCGGTTCGTGGACCGCGATCAACTCGCCGCGAGTCTGATGGTCGTGGAGACCGCCGCCTCCGGCAGGGCAGGGCGGGGCGGGGCCCGCGGCTCGCTGGCTGCATCTCTGGCCCGTCCGCGGAGTTGGGGGCGGACGACCCGACCCCAAACCACGGGGCGGATCGTTGAGGCACCCCGGTCCCGCTTCGGGGAAGGTCGCCTGGCGGTTGAGGTCGATCAGCAGGCCAGCGGTAGCAGGCGAACTGGCCCGCCAGGTTCGCGGCCACTGACGTCTTGCCGGCTCCGCCCGTATAGGTTGACGATCACGATGAGCCGCGACACAGCGACGCTCTGCGCCGACTCCTCGAACGTTTCGCCTTCGGACCGCACCAGCGCTGTGATTTCTGCTACGCCGCAGCGTGGCGGTCGACCTAGTGTCGGTGTCGGAACGACAGGGTGGGTCCACCACGTTCGCGCTCGTTCACACCACACGATCGGTGGGTCTGGCATCGCCGGGGGTTGGGAAACCTCCACCGAACGTCGTGGGCGGCGTCCGGGGCTTGCATCACAGTTGCCCGGCAGGCTCACCCGATCCGGGTCATCCAATACACGGGTGGCCCGGATTCGTCATTTTGGGGGTTCTCGCTCCGAGACCCGGCCGCCCAACGCGCACGCCACTAGACGACAACGCACTAGATCGAGTCGCGAGTCGCACGGTTCGGCCCGACTTGTGGAGCCGCCTTGGCGAGTCGAACCCCTGACCCACGCATTACGAGTGCTTCGCTCAACGATAGCGGAGTGCTCACCCAGCACATCCGTGCACATTCCGGTGGTCACCGTGCACAGCCACGATCACCGTAGGACGTCATTGGAGGCCACGAAGAAGGCCACGCGGAGATCATCAGCTGCCGGATCCGCCTCTAAGTAGATCAAGGCGCCGCCTCCGGCGGCAGATCACGAGGCGCTCGGCGACGAGGAGCGACGCGTCCGTGCGCAACGAGCACGAATCAGCGGGCATGCGCCACCTGATGCTCGCCCGGGTCTATCGGGCAACGGCGACGTAACGCCCGACGAGCACCAACCGAGCACTGTCCGCGAGAGCCGGCGGCCCCGGGTCTGCGGGTCTCCCGCCGTTCCCGTCGGGACCGTCTCAGGAGGGACGTCATGACCCATGACAAGGTCACCTCCACAGACGGCACGCCAATCGCCTACCGGCGTAGCGGCGAAGGACCGCCACTCGTGCTGGTGCACGGGACATCCGCCGACCACAGCCGGTGGGCGCCCGTCCTGCCGGCGTTCGAGAAGCGCTACACGGTCTACGCCATCGATCGTCGCGGCCGCGGCAGCAGTGGCGACTCGGAGGACTTCGCGCTGGAGCGGGAGTTCGAGGACGTGGCCGCCGTGGTGGACTCGCTCGGCGAGCCGGTCAACCTGCTCGGCCACTCGTACGGAGGGCTGTGCGCGCTCGAGGCCGCCCTGCTCAGCCGTAACCTCCGGGCTTTGGTGCTCTACGAGCCGCCGATCGAACCGACAGGCGCCGAGATCAACCCGCCTGAGCTCATCGAGCGGTTCGAGACGTTGCTGCATGCGGGAGACCGGGACGAGGCGGTCGCGACCATGGCGCGTGAGGTCGCCGGGCAGCCGCCGGAGGTGGTGGCGTACATGCGGACCCAACCCCAGTGGCAAGCACGCGTAGCGGCTGCGCACACGATTGCGCGGGAACTGCGCGCGCCCAACACGTACCGGTTCGATCCGGTCCGGTTCCGCGATCTCGCGGTACCGACGCTGCTGCTGCACGGAACCGAGAGCCCGCCTTTCCTCCGGGTAGCCGGAGAGGCCCTGAACCAGGCGCTGCCGGACTCTCGACTCGTCGTCATGCAAGGCCAAGGGCACGGGGCCATGGACACCGGGACCGACCTCTTCACAGCCGAAGTCCTCCGGTTCACCGAAAGTCGCTTGTGAGAGACCTTCGGCGTACCCGGATCGTCGACCCAACGCGTGTCTGTGGATCACGGTGACCGGGGTGCGGCAGATCGCCCTGACTGGACATCCCCCTCGGCCGGTAAGTATCCACGCCATGGAGCCAGCCAAAAGGGCGCCTTCGGCGTCGCTGCGCGATGGCTGCGCCACCCTTGTGCCAGTCTCCACGACGAGCAGAGCGGCCAGGACGAGGGGGACGGGGGAGGAGGTGACCACCCCACCTGGTGGTCGGCGGACTATACGCGGACGCAGACGGGTGGTCCGTTGCTCCATTGCAGGTCAGAGACGGTTTGGCAGCTCACTGTAAATCCGGCCGCTCCGGATCACTCGTCGACCCCGGACCTCCTGAGAGGTCGTCCCTATTTGGTTCGTAACTTGGTACGACCTGGCGCGCTGGGGTAGCCACGCCATGGCAGCCCCACGATCATCGCCGCCGTGTCCACGATCGATGGGCTTCCGGCCCACATCCTGCTTGTGCACGCGGTCGTCGTGCTCGTGCCGCTCAGTGCACTGCTGATCCTGCTCCTCGCGTTCTGGCCGGCCGCACGGCGACGCCTCGTATGGCTGACCGCGATCTTGCGGTGGTGGCCTTGATCTCCGTTCCGCTGACCACGGAGGCAGGCGAGTGGCTCGAGCGTCGGGTCGCGCGAACCGACCTGGTCAGCATTCACACCGAGCTCGGCGACACCATGCTCCCGTGGACGATCGCGCTGGCCGTCGTCGCACTGGCATCGCTGGCCCGCCATATGCTCGCCGCCCGCCAATCCGTCCGCTCGGAGGCACCGGGCGCGGCCCCAGCGACCACGCATCGACCCGGCTCGGCTCAGCCCGGCGGAACCCCGGCCACCATCGTGATCGGCCTGCTCCCGGTCGTCGTCGCGGTGGGCTCCGTCTTCACCGTCTATCAGATCGGCGAATCCGGAGCACGTGCCACGTGGACCGGGCAGTTCTCCCAGCAGGCCCAGTTCGGACCTGGCATCGGGCCACCGCCTGGCAACGGTTAGCGCCTGGCGCCACACCGCGTGACGAATACCTGCCGAACCTGACTGTCACGACTCGTTATCGCAGCTCATACGCCATGTCGAACGCGGAACAGTCCTGCCCCTAAAGGGCCTGTTGGCGGCGAGTCCGAGTCTCGGCACGTCGACAAACCGCTTACAAGACGGACAGCCAGCCGCGACTACGACCTCTATCAGCCCCGGCCCTCGATCCTGGCGTCCGGACCCGGGAAGAAGATCGTTTCTCCGCCGCCATCCCAACGAACTCGGTAGTGGAGCCCGTCGCCGGTGCCGAGGACCTCCAGAACCTCGCAGTGCCGGCGGCTCCGGTCTACAAACGTGGACTCGACGACGATCCGGTCTCCGATGGCTGCCGTGTCGTACATCGTTGCCTCCTGAAGCCGTGTGGGTCGTTCCACGATGCCATCGGCCCCGTTCCACCGGGTCAACTTCCCTGCAGAGCTCCAACGGACAATGCGGTCAATGTCTCGCGTGGAGCTTGATCCGCGCGAGAAGACTGGCAACATCGTGATTGGCGTGAGCTGACAACGCCGTGCAGAGCAGCCTGACCCGGCGTGGTCCGTCTGAAATCTGACCCACCTGGTTGCTTGGTTTCAGTTGTCGGTCTTGCCGGCGGGGACGCGGCCGAGGTCGCGGTCCTTGAGCCCGGCCGGGCGGCTCTACGTGGTGTGTGACAACTTCTCTCCGCACCGCAAGGCCTCCGTCGCCGCTTGGTGCACCGACCACGACGTCGAGTTGGTGTTCACCCCGACGCACGCGTCCTGGCTGAACTGGATCGAGTCGGAGTTCACCGCGCTGCGCTACTTCACCCTCGACCGCAGCGACTACCCCTCCCACACCGCACAGGAGGAAGCCATCGCCGGCTACATCCGCTGGGCCAACCGCGTCCGACTCACCCAGATTCTGCTCGGCCCGCCCGGGTCCGAGATCGGCACTCTCGGTCGCCGCGACGAGCGTCGACCAAGTCAGGGCGCTGGTCTACCCTCCTAACCCACGCCCGGCAAAGGCGGGCTGCTAGCCGGGGGTGCATACAGCAGGTCAGCAGCCGGGCCCTCGACATCCACGTCACCACCCAGGGGCCCCGTCGTCCGCCGATGGTCGGAGCCGGGTGACCGCGACGGCCTCACCCGGGCCGGGTTACCTGCCCGCCCCGCCGGCTCGCCCCCGGAGCTGCAGCGCCGACGTGGCATTGCCTATCGGTCGGCTCCGGCCCGAACGCGCGGGCCGACGACCATTGGCAGGGAAAGATCACGTGTCTACGCGCCGGATCTCCAGGATCTGCGCAAGGCCTGGGACCTGAGGGTCGTCTGTGATCTCTCGGCCGTCCGGCCAGGAGCTGATCACGTGGGCGAGCTCGGGCAGCGGACCGTGAGCGGCCCGCCAAGCGGCGGTGGCACGCGGCCTGGCGACTTCCGAGCTGACCGCGGACGAGCCAGCCGGCGGCTCCTCGCCCGAAACGGGACCGCCGCCCGGCGCGGAGCGCGGGAATCATCGTCGGCGCCGGGCACATGCAGGCACGACAGGCCCATAGTCGCCTGCGGGACGGCCTGGAGCACCGCGAGTAGGACCGGCACGTCGCCGACGCGGCAGCGTCCGTACCCGCCGTCCGCGATCCTGGACAGACCGAGCTCGACCGTTACCGGGACGTCACGGCCAGCACGGAAGGCCAGCCGGTCCGACATCCGCCTCGTGGGTGGTACGGCGCTAGTTAGTGCCGCGACGCCGCCTTTCGCCCACGCCACCACTGCAGGACGAGCGACACGATGATGGCGCCGGCCAACGAACCGATGATCCCGCTGGGACGAAAGGCGAGACCGTCACCGGCTATCAGGCTGGCGAGAAGACCACCGAGGAACGACCCGAGAACTCCTGCGATCAGGGCGCTCCCCCACTCGATACCCCGGGCGGATCGCCCGACGATGAGCTGCGCGGCAGCACCGACGAGCATCCCGAACAAGATGATGCCGAGCAGGAGCATGGTCAGAGCCTACGACAGAGGCCGGCTCCCTTCGGCCCCCGGCTCGATAATCGCGACGAGGTCGTTCCGCTTGCCCGACACCGGGTCCTTGCCCGCGTACACGCGGACGCGCAGCGCCCCGCTGGGGCAGCTCGTCGATCGCGCCGCGCTGTCGCTGGCGGCCGACCTTCGCACGCTGTCATGACGGGAGGGTACGGCCGGGTTGTGTCACAGATGGTGTCATGCGAGATCGCGAGCGATCATGCGACGGCGATCGATACTGGTCAGAACCGTGGGCGCGGCAGTGGGCGCGGCAGGGTTCGAACCTGCGACCGCTCGGGTGTAAACCGAGTGCTCTCCCGCTGAGCTACGCGCCCTGGAGCCGGTGTTCCGGCCCGCAGGTTCTACATGGCCGAGAGGGCCTTGCGCCAGCCGTCCTGGTCACGGGCCTCCCCCGGACCGTTCACCTCGGTGAAGGCGAGGGTGCCGTCGGTGCGGACGAGGAACGTGCCGCGCAGGGCGAAGCCGGCCTTGTCGTTGAAGACGCCGTACTGCTGGGCCACCGCTCCGTGCGGCCAGAAGTCCGACAGCAGCGGGAACCGGTAGTCCCGAGCCTCGGCCCAGGCCTTGAGGGCGAACGGGTGGTCCACGGAGACCGGGAGGACCTGGACGCGATCGTTCTGGAACGTCCCGAGGTCCTCGCGGATCTCGTTGAGCTCGCCGGTGCAGACGCCGGAGAACGCGAACGGGTAGAACACCAGCAGGACGGCCTTCTCGCCGCGGAACGACGAGAGCGTCACCGGCTGCTTGTTCTGATCCTGCAGGGTGAAGTCGGGGGCGTCCGTCCCCACCTCGGGTGCCATGTGGCGTCGTCCTTCCGTTGCTGGTCGACGACGGCCAGCCTAGCGGCCTCGGCGCAGGCCCGGCCCGACCGTCTCGCAGGCCTCCGCGATCAACGTCCGCAGATCGTCGTCGAACTGCTCCGGCTCGCCCAGCGTGATCCGGTGCATGATCACCGTCTTCGACGTCGGGAACGACGTCCGCAGCGCCGGATGCGACGCCTCGCGCAGCAGCTCGATGCCGATCTCCAGGTAGTGGCTCTTCATATAGCCGGACGAGAATATCCGCGTCCGCCGGTACTGCACCTGCGAGGTGTGCACCTGCTCGACGGCATCGGGCAGGCCACGGCAGAACGTGCGGTAGAGCGTGAACAGCGCGATGTCGTCATCGGACAGTCCCGCGGTCAGCTCGTCCCAGGTGGACTCCACGACGGGAAGCATGCCAGCCGCGACCCGACGGACCGTTCGGCGATGTGGCCACGGATACGTCCCGATTGCGACCAACGGGATTGACCTGGTAGGGGGTCGTGCTCCAACGTTGACAATTGACGGACCAGCTGATCCGTCGCCGCCCACGACACAATTCGGCAGCTCATCATGTTCTTGTTCTCGGCCGCTCTGCGCACCATCCGCGCGGCCCGTTCGCGTACGTCACGTCACCCGCACATCGACCTCGACGCCCCGGCTCAGCGACCCGTCGGAGGCCCGTTCCTGCACTGGGTTCCCGACCGGCCCGAGGGCGAGCGCCTCGCCGGGGAGTACCTCCCACTACAGGTCGATCTGCAGCAGGCGGAGCTGTCCCGGCGCGCACGCCGCCGCCGCTGACCGGACCGAGCCGCGGCCGCGCTACCGACGCTCACGCGGGCCGGCGCGCCGCCAGCCACGCCGACGTGGCGGCCGCGGCGAGAGTGAGGACCCCGAGCGGGATCGCCAGCGCCGTCACGTCCACGAAGGACGTCGCCAGCCACGGCGCGGAGAACCCGATGTAGGCCGCGGTGTAGAACACCCCGTTGACCGCACCACGGCGCTCCGGCGCGGCCAGTCGCCCGACGAACGTCAGCCCGGCGTTCAGGCACAGGCCGCCGCCGGCGCCGAGCAGCACCCCCGCGACCCCGACGAGTGCGACCGACTCGGTGAACGCCGCGGCCACCCCGGCGCCGTACCCGAGTGCGCCGAGCGCCGCACCGGTCGGCCCGACGAACGAGTCCAACCGGTGCGCGAACGGCTGCACGAGCGTGCCGGTGCCGAGCGTGAGCGCGGCCAGCAGGCCGGTGAACGCGACCAGGCCGGACCGGCCGGGCAGCAGCAGCGGCAGCACGGTGACCGCGACGGACGGGAACGCGTACACGCACACCGCGGTCGGTACGACGATCCGGCCGAACGTCCGGCGCGACGGCCGGTCCAGCCCGGGGTGTGGGAGCAGGCTCGTCCCGGCCGTCGCCACGTCGGGCCGGGACCCGACACCGACGACGGCCACCATCGCCCCGACCGCCGCGGTCATCAACGCGACGTGCACCAGGTACGGCAGCGTGAGCGGCAGCGGCCCGTAGGTGGCGAGCAGCCCGGACATCAGCGGGCCGAGGCAGAACCCGGCCGTCTGCGCGACCGACGCGGCACGCGCCGCGCGGGCGGCGCCGTCCGGTGTGCCGGCCGACAGCTCCTGCAGCCATGCGCTGCCGACGGTGAACACGGCGCCGGACGCGAGGCCCTGCAGGAACCGCGCCGCGAACAGCAGCGCGAGCGACTGCGACCCCGCCAGGAACAGCACGGACGCGGCCACCACGACGATCGACGCCGGCAGCAGCACCCGCACGCGTCCGAACCGGTCGGACGCAGGACCACCGAGCAGCAGCGACGGCGCCAGGCCGAGCGCGTACACGCCGAAGATCGCGGCGAGCGTGCTCGGCGACAGGCCGAGCGTCTCCCGGTAGACGAGCAGCAGCGGGGTCGGCACGTTCGTGCCGAATGCGACCGCGAACAGCAGGCCCTGCGCGACCCACCGCACGCGCCGAGTCAGCGCTTGCTGCCCCTGTCCGACTTGGGCGAGGCCAGCCGGGCGCCCGCCCAGTCGCCACCGACGCTCTGGTTCGACGTCTGGGACAGCCCCGCCGTCGCCGCAGCCTCGGCGATCTCGGAGGGCTCCAGATGACCGTCGCGACCGGTCTTCGGCGTCAGCACCCAGACCACGCCGTCGTCGGCGAGCGGTCCGCGTGCGTCGACCAGGGTGTCGACGAGATCACCGTCGCCGTCCCGGAACCACAGGAGCACGACGTCGATGACATCCTGCGCGTCCTCGTCGAGGAGGTCCTCGCCGGTGACTTCCTCGACCGCTTGGCGGACGGTTTCGTCGACGTCGGAGTCCCAACCCACTTCCTGGACGATCAGACCCGGCTCGATGCCGAGCTTCCCCGCGATGTCGGACGTCCGTCCGGCACCCTCCGCGGCCACCACTCGTTCCCCTCTCACGCTGCCAGTGCTACCTCATCCTCCGCACGGCACTCTCGTGGCCGCCGGGCCGGATGCGGAATCCGAACACGGGGGCAGTACCCCGCGCAACCGCCACTCATCCGCGCCGTGCCCCCGGACACGAACGGTTCAGTTACGAACGAGTAATACATAAGGTCCGGGTTCGAGGCCATATGCCCTGGACCGTCGAGTTTCGACCGCGTGACGGAAGGGGCAGGATGGCCCCAGGACACCTCCGGCACCGGTCGGGCGCCACCGCGGCCGACCGGACCGGGTCCGAGAACCCGGCCGGTCACCCGGCCGCCGACACGCCCCCTCGAGGAGATCCCTTGACCGCGCAGAGCAGCCAGACGGGCGACGAGCCACGCCGCGTGAACATCATCCGGGACGGCCTCGCCGCCCATCTGCCGGACATCGATCCGGACGAGACCGCGGAGTGGCTCGAGTCGTTCGACGCGGCGCTGGAGCAGGGCGGCCAGCAGCGGGCCCGCTACCTGATGCTGACGTTGCTGCAGCGGGCGCGGGAGCGCCACGTCGGTGTGCCGGCGCTGACCAGCACGGACTACGTGAACACGATCCCCACCGACCGGGAGCCGTGGTTCCCCGGCGACGAGGACGCCGAGCGCGCCTACCGCCGCTGGATCCGCTGGAACGCGGCCATGACCGTGCACCGCGCGCAGCGGCCGGGCATCGGGGTCGGAGGGCACATCTCGTCCTACGCGTCGTCCGCCTCGCTCTACGAGGTCGGCTTCAACCACTTCTTCCGTGGCAAGGACCACCCCGGCGGCGGCGACCAGGTCTACATCCAGGGCCACGCCTCCCCCGGCATCTACGCCCGCGCCTACCTCGAGGGGCGCCTGTCCGAGGACCGGCTCGACGGCTTCCGGCAGGAGCTCAGCCACGGCGGCAAGGGCGCCGGGCTGCCGTCGTACCCGCACCCGCGGCTGATGCCGGAGTTCTGGGAGTTCCCGACGGTCTCGATGGGCCTCGGCCCGATGAACGCGATCATGCAGGCGCGGTTCAACCGCTACCTGGGCGACCGCGGGATCAAGGACACCTCGGACCAGCACGTGTGGGCGTTCCTCGGCGACGGCGAGATGGACGAGCCGGAGTCCCGCGGGATGATCCACGTCGCGGCCACCGAAGGCCTGGACAACCTGACCTACGTGATCAACTGCAACCTGCAGCGCCTGGACGGGCCGGTCCGCGGCAACGGGAAGATCATCCAGGAGCTGGAGGCGTTCTTCCGCGGCGCCGGCTGGAACGTGATCAAGGTGATCTGGGGCCGTGAGTGGGACGGCCTGCTGCACGCCGACCGGGACGGCGCGCTGATCAACCTGATGAACCAGACGCCGGACGGCGACTACCAGACCTACAAGGCCAACGACGGCGCCTACGTCCGGGACCACTTCTTCGGCCGCGACCCGCGCACGAAGTCGCTGGTCGAACCGATGACCGACGCGGAGATCTGGAACCTCAAGCGCGGCGGCCACGACTACCGCAAGGTGCACGCCGCCTACGCCGCGGCGATGGCGCACCACGGCCAGCCGACCGTCATCCTCGCCAAGACGATCAAGGGCTACGGCCTCGGCTCGCACTTCGCCGGCCGCAACGCCACGCACCAGATGAAGAAGCTCTCGCTGGACGACCTCAAGCAGTTCCGCGACGAGCAGCGGATCCCGATCTCCGACGCGCAGCTCGAGAAGGACCCGTACCTGCCGCCGTACTACCACCCCGGCGACGACTCCCCGGAGATCCAGTACCTCAAGGAGCGCCGCCGCGCGCTCGGCGGGGCACTGCCGGCGCGGCGGACCACCTCGACACCGCTGGTGCTCCCGGGCGACAAGGTCTACGAGACGATCCGGAAGGGTTCGGGCAAGCAGGAGGTCGCCACGACGATGGCGTTCGTCCGGCTGCTCCGCGAGCTGATCAAGGACAAGGAGATCGGCGGCCGGTTCGTGCCGATCATCCCGGACGAGGCGCGCACGTTCGGGATGGACTCCATGTTCCCGACGCAGAAGATCTACAACCCGCACGGGCAGCAGTACACGTCCGTCGACGCCGAGCTGATGCTGGCCTACAAGGAGTCCGAGCAGGGCCAGCTGCTGCACGAGGGGATCAACGAGGCCGGCTCCGTCGGTTCGTTCACCGCGGCCGGCACGTCGTACGCCACGCACGGCGAGGCGATGATCCCGGTCTACGTCTTCTACTCGATGTTCGGCTTCCAGCGAACCGGCGACTCGATCTGGGCCGCGGCCGACCAGATGGCCCGCGGGTTCCTCGTCGGCGCGACGGCCGGGCGGACCACGCTGACCGGAGAGGGCCTGCAGCACAACGACGGTCACTCGCTGCTGCTCGCGTCGACGAACACCGCCGTCGTCGCCTACGACCCGGCGTTCTCGTTCGAGATCGCGCACATCGTCAAGGACGGTCTGCGCCGCATGGTCGGCGAGGAGCCGGAGAACGTCATCTACTACCTGACGGTCTACAACGAGCCGTACCAGCAGCCGGCCGAGCCCGAGGGCCTGGACATCGAGGGTGTGCTGCGCGGGATGTACCGCTACGCCGAGGCGCCGAAGGCGAGCGGCCCGACGGTCCGGCTGCTCGCGTCCGGCGTCGGGCTCCCGTGGGCGCTCAAGGCCCAGCGCCTGCTCTCCGACGAGTGGGACGTCGGCGCCGAGGTCTGGTCGGTGACGTCGTGGGGCGAGCTGCGCCGCGACGGCGTCGAGGCCGAGCACCACAACCTGCTCCACCCGGGCGACGAGCCGGTCGTGGCCTATGTGAGCGAGGCGCTGAGCGCAGGCGATCACGCGGACGCCCCGGTCGTGGCCGTGTCGGACTGGATGCGGGCGGTGCCGGACCAGATCCGGCAGTGGTCGCCGGCACCGTTCACCTCGCTGGGCACCGACGGGTTCGGACTGTCCGACACCCGCCCGGCCGTGCGCAGGCACTTCGCCGTGGACGCCGAGTCGATCACGGTGGCCGCGCTGGCCGCGCTCGGTAAGCAGGGTGCGGTCAAGCCGGAGCTCGCGGCCGAGGCCGCGGCCGGCTACAAGATCGACGACCCGAAGGCGGCCGGGCCGCAGACGAGCGACTCCGGCGTCGCCTGAGCTGCTCGGCCCGCATCGGTCCGGGGCTCCGTCGCGGCCGCGGCGGGGACCCGTTTCCGCGGCGGATCTGCTGGAATCATTCCAGCTCAGACCCTCGTGGGGCGACGCAGATCACGATAAGCTCCGCCCGATCGTCGTGTACGGCATCACGTGCACGGCATCCCGGCCGGGTCGCGGACCGTTGCACCCGCCGGAGTGGCAACCGGCGAAGTGCCGGGTCGCACGTACGAGGAGCGGGAATGGCAGAAGGCACCGTCAAGTGGTTCAACAGCGAGAAGGGCTACGGCTTCCTCGCTCCCGACGGTGGTGGCGCGGACGTGTTCGTGCACTACTCGGCGATCCAGATCAACGGCTACAAGACGCTCGACGAGGGCCAGCGCGTCTCGTTCGACATCGAGCAGGGCCAGAAGGGCCCGCAGGCCAGCAAGGTCGAGCCGCTCGGCTGACCCGGCGCCGCACGCCCGCCGGGCCGGAGCCGCTCCGGTAGCGGTTCAGCCCAGCGAGGCGTCCATCTCCCAGACCAGGATCTCGGCGCCGTCCGGCCCGGCGGTCACACGCTGACCGTCACTGCCGGTCACCCGGGCCGAGTCTCCTGTGGACAGCGCCCCGGCGCCTTCGAGGTCCACCGCCCCGCGGGGGACGAACAGGTGCGCCATCGGGGCGCTCGGCAACGCCGTCGTCGCGCCCGGCTTCAGCCGGACCGCGTGCAGGGCGGCGTTCTCCTGCGCGATCGAGATCGCGCGGTCCGCGGCGTGGCGGGCCATCCCGGACGCCACGACGACCGGCTCGCCGGCCTCCAACGGGCCGGACACGTCGCGCTGCTCGTACCCGGGCGCGATGTCACCCGGTCCGGGCAGCACCCACATCTGCACCAGGTGCACGGTCTCGTCGTGCCGCGGGATGTCCGGGTCGACCGTCCACGCGTCGTTGCGCTCGGAGTGCCGGATCCCGGTGCCGGCGCTCATCCGCTGCGCCAGCCCGGGGTGGAGCACGCCGCTGTGCCCCTCGGAGTCGCGATGCGCGAGCGTGCCGGACAGCACCCAGGTGACGATCTCCATGTCCTTGTGCGGGTGCATGTCGTACCCGGCGCCGGCGCTCACCCGGTCCTCGTTGTTCATCATCAACAGCCCGAAGTGCGTGTTCGACGGGTCGTAGTGCGCGCCGTAGGAGAAGCTGTGCCGGGAGTCGAGCCAGTCGGTCCGGGTGCGCATCCGCTCCTCCGACCGGTGCACGTCCACTCCCTGCATCCCGCTCTCCCCTTCCTCGGCCCGAGGTACGCGAACCGTCGGTGTCCCGTGCCATGCTGCCGCACGTGCCCACGGACGACCTGCCGGTCGCAGCGACGACGCTCCGCCGGCTGGAGCTCGCCGCGGGCCGGCTCGCCGGGGCGTGCCTGTCGGCGATGGAGCAGCGCCAGCCGTGGTTCGCGCGCCTGCCCGCCGACGAGCGGGCGTCGGTCGCGCTGGTGACCCAGACCGGCGTCGCCAACTTCGTGTCCTGGCTCGCCGAGCCGGCCGAGACGATCCGGCTGACCGCCGAGGCGTTCCGGATCGCCCCGCGCGACCTGGCGCGCCGGATCAGCCTGCGCCGGACCGTGGAGCTCGTGCGGATCGCGACCGACGTGTTCGAGCACCAGCTGCCCCCGCTGGCCGCGGACGACCGGGAGCGCCGGGTGCTCACCGAGGCCGTGCTGCGGTTCGGCCGGGAGATCGCGTTCGCCGCGGCCACCGTCTACGCCAACGCCGCGGAGTCCCGCGGCGCGTGGGACGCGCGGCTGGAGGCACTCGTCGTCGACGGGGTGGTCCGCGGGGACACCGACAGCGCGCTGGTGTCCCGCGCGGCCGCACTGGGCTGGGACCCCGAAGCCCCCGTGCGGTGCCTGGTCGGCAGCCCGCCGACGCCGGACTCGGACGCCGGGGCGGAGTCCCCGGAGCTGCTCACCGAGCTGCGACGGCAGGCGGCGCGGCACGGGCACGAGGTCCTGGTCGGGGTGCAGGGCCGCCGGCTGGTGATGCTGCTGCACCCGGTGCGCGGCGGCCCCGAGGACGCTCCGGACCGCGGGGCGCTGCCGGTCATCGCCGCGGGGTTCGGTCCCGGCCCGGTCGTGGCGGGCCCGGTCAGCCCCGGCCTGCTGCGCGCCGGCGACGCCGTGGCGGAGGCGCTCGCCGGATTGCAGGCGGCTCCCGGATGGCCGGCCGCGCCACGCCCGGTGAGCAGCGACGACCTGCTGCCCGAGCGCGCCCTGTGCGGCGACCCGGTCGCGCGGTGCCGCCTGTGCACCGAGCTGATCGGGCCGCTGCGCGAGGCGGGCGGGGAGCTGCTGTCGACGCTGGCCGCGTACCTCGAGGGCGGCGGCGTGCTGGAAGGATGCGCGCGCACCCTGTTCGTCCACCCGAACACCGTCCGGTACCGCCTGCGCCGGATCGGTGAGATCACCGGCCACACCCCGGCCGAGGCCCGCGGTGCGTTCGTCCTGCGTGTCGCGCTGGTCGTCGACCGGACGTCCGAGCCGGCAGGCGCGACGGTCGTGTCCCGGCCCGACACGCCGGTGGTCCCCGACGTGCGAAGCCCGCCGCCGGACGCAACGATCGGCCGATCCCTACAACCGAACGAGAGATGAAGCCGCAATGTCAGCCCCGTCACACGGTCCGAGTTGGAGGATTCCTCCAACGGAGGCCGCGAGAGTTCGTGGGTACCGACATGCCACGACGACCACCGAGAGGTGTGTGATGAACCGGTGATCGCCCTGCTCGCGCCCGGCCAGGGGGCGCAGTCCCCCGGCATGCTGTCCCCGTGGCTGGAGGACCCCGACTCGGAGAAGGCGCTCGGCCGCTGGTCCGAGGCCGTCGGGCTGGACCTGGCCCGTCTCGGCACCACCGCGGACGCCGAAGAGATCACCGACACGTCGGTCACCCAGCCGCTGATCGTCGCGGCCGGGCTGCTGGCCGCGCGCCGGCTGCAGGCCGAGGTCGACCTGCCGCCGGACACGGTCGTCGCGGGTCACTCGATCGGTGAGCTGACGGCGTGCGCCATCGCCGGCGTGCTGACCGACGACGACGCCGTCGCCCTGGCCGGCGTACGCGGCCGCGAGATGGCGGCGGCCTGCGCGACGGACCCGACGTCGATGGCCGCGGTACTGGGCGGCGAGGAGTCCGTCGTGCTCGCCCGTCTCTCCGAGCTCGGGCTGGACCCGGCCAACCGCAACGGCGCAGGCCAGATCGTCGCAGCCGGCGCGAAGGACGCGATCGAGGCGCTGGTGGCCGAGCCGCCGGACGGCGCGAAGGTCCGGTCGCTGCCGGTCGCCGGGGCGTTCCACACCGGCTACATGACCCCGGCCCGCGAGGCGCTGGCCGGTCACGCGCAGTCGCTCACGACCCGCGACCCGACGTTCACCCTGCTGTCCAACGCGGACGGTGAGGTCGTCACGACCGGCGCCGACGCACTGTCCCGCCTGGTGGACCAGGTGACCCGGACGGTGCGCTGGGACGCGTGCATGGAGACGCTCGCCACGCGCGGGGTGACCGCGACCCTGGAGCTGCCCCCCGGCGCGACGCTGACCGGCCTCGTCAAGCGCGCCGTGAAGGGCACCGCCACACTGGCCGTCAAGACCCCCGACAAGCTCGGCGACGCCGCCGGGCTGATCGCCGAGCACGGAGGAGCCGGATGACCGGGCTGCAGCTGCCGGCGACCGTGCCGGGCGCCCGGATCCTCGGTATCGGCAGCCATCAGCCCGAGCGCGTCCTCACGAACCGCGACCTCGAGAAGATGGTCGAGACCGACGACGCGTGGATCCGCTCGCGGGTCGGCATCGCCGAGCGCCGGGTCGCCGGCCCGGAGGAGTCGCTGGCGGCGATGGCGATCGCCGCCGGAGTCGCCGCGATGTCCGACGCCGGCGTGGAGCCCACCGACGTCGACGCCGTCGTCGTCGCGACGTGCACGATGCCCAACCCGATCCCGAACGCCGCCGCGCAGGTGGCCACCGGGGTCGGGGCGAACGGCGTGGCCGCGTTCGACGTGAACGCCGCCTGCGCCGGGTTCTCCTACGGTCTGGGCGTCGCCTCGGACATGGTCCGGGCCGGCACGGCACGGCTGGTCCTCGTGATCGGCGCGGAGAAGCTCTCCGACTGGATCGACTGGCAGGACCGCTCGACCTGCATCATCTTCGCCGACGGCGCCGGTGCGGCCGTGGTGGGCGTGGCCGACGCCGACTCGGTCGGCATCGGACCTGTCTCCTGGGGTAGTGCCGGAGATGTGGCGTCGACCATCCGCATCCTCGGTGAGACGACGAACAAGCTGCACCAGGAAGGGCAGGCGGTGTTCCGCTGGGCCACCAGCCAGATCGCCCCGGTCGCGCTGGACGCGATCGCGCGGGCCGGCCGGGAGCCCTCCGACATCGACGTCCTCATCCCGCACCAGGCGAACCTGCGCATCGTCGAGGCGATCGCCAAGAAACTGCGGGCCAAGGGCGCCCGCGAGGACATGGTCGTGGCCGACGACATCATCACGGCCGGTAACACATCGTCGGCGTCGATCCCGATGGCGCTGGACCACATGCGAGCCGCCGGACGGGTACGGTCCGGCGACACCATGCTGCTCGTAGGCTTCGGCGCAGGCCTGTCCTACGCCGGACAGGTGGTCGTCTGCCCCTGAGCGGCTGGACGTCACCTGCTGAAACATGACCACTAACCCGAGGGAGTACCGCAACCGTGGCTGACAACGCTGAGATCCTCTCCGGCCTGGCCGAGATCGTCGAAGAGGTCGCCGGCATCGACACCGCCGAGGTGACGCCGGAGAAGTCGTTCGTCGACGACCTGGACATCGACTCACTGTCCATGGTGGAGATCGCCGTGCAGGCCGAGGACAAGTTCGGCGCGAAGATCCCGGACGACCAGCTGGCCGAGCTCAAGACCGTCGGCGACGCCGTCGACTTCATCGCCAAGCACCAGTGAGCCTGCCCGGCGTCCGGGCGAACGACGCCCGACGCCGGCTGAGGAGGAGACACCCATGAGCGACGGAGTCGTCGTCACCGGCTACGGCGCGACCACCCCGCTCGGCGGCGACGCCGCGTCCACCTGGGAGGCGCTGCTCGAGGGCCGGTCCGGAGTCGGCACCACCAAGGCCGAGTGGACCGAGAACTTCGACCTCCCCGTGCACATCTCGGCGCAGCTCGCGGTGGAGCCCACCGACGTGCTGCCCCGGGTGCAGGCGCGGCGGATGGACCGGTGCGAGCAGGTCGCGGTCGTCGCGGCCCGCGAGGCGTGGGCCCACGCCGGGCTCGGCGAGCCCGGCCAGCCCGGCGACGTCGTCGAGCCGGAGCGGCTCGCCGTCGTCATCGGGGCCGGGATCGGCGGCGCACCCACCCTGCTGGCTCAGGACGACCTCCTCGAGCAGCACGGACTGCGCAAGGTCTCGCCGCTGACCGTCCCCATGCTGATGCCGAACGGCCCGGCCGCGATGGTGAGCCTGGAGTACCAGGCGCGTGGCGGCGTCCACTCCCCCGCATCGGCGTGCGCGACCGGAGCCGAGGCACTCGCCTGGGCCTACCGGCTGCTCAAGGCCGGTGAGGTCGACGTCGTGCTGGCCGGTGGTGCGGAGTCCTGCATCGTGCCGATCACCGTGGCCGGGTTCGTGCAGGCCCGGACGCTGTCCCAGCGCAACGACGACCCGGAGCGGGCGTCCCGTCCGTTCGACACCGGGCGCGACGGGTTCGTGCTCGGCGAGGGTGCGGGCGTGCTCGTGCTGGAGCGCGAGGACTTCGCGACGGCTCGCGGCGCCACCGTGCACGGCAGGCTCGCCGGTATCGGCATGACCTCGGACGCGTACCACATCACCGGCCCCGAGCCGGAGGGCGTGGGCCAGTCCCGGGCGATGACCAAGGCGGTGCAGAGCGCCGGTCTGGAGCCGGCCGACGTCACCCACGTGAACTGCCACGCGACCTCCACGGTCGTCGGCGACGTCGGGGAGACGAAGGCGATCCGCAAGGCGCTGGGCGACCATCCCGTGCTCACCGCGCCGAAGGGCTCGCTGGGTCACCTGGTGGGCGGCGCGGGCGCCGTCGAGGGCATCATCACGCTGCTCTCGGTGCAGGGCGACATCATCCCCGCGACGCGCAACCTCGAGGAGCTCGACCCGGGCGTCGAGCTCGACGTCGTGTCGGGCGAGCCCCGCGAGACGACGGTGGACGCCGCGGTGAACAACTCGTTCGGCTTCGGCGGGCACAACGTCTCGCTGCTGTTCACGAAGGCCTGACCGGACCCCCGCCTCTGCGGATCAGCAGGGGGCGCCGAGCGTGCTCTCGGCGTCCCCGACCTCCAGCCGGGGCGGGGAGCCGGCCATCGGCAACGACGCCCGCCAGCAGATCCGGCCGACCTTCAGCCCGGCCGGGCCGTCGTCCGGGTTCTGCACGCTCACGAACCGGACCAGCGCGAGCACCCGGCCCTGGTCCAGGTCCACGATCCGGTCCACCCGGATGGTGCCGTCGGTCGTCGAGCCGATGCCGCGCAGCCACTCCGCGCGCGGCTGCTGGGACGCCCGCTCGTCGGTGACGACCTGGCTCCAGGTCGCGTAGTCCCGGTTGTTGATCGCGTTGAAGTAGAGCTGGATCTGCTCGAGGACCAGCGACGCCGCCGGATGGGTCGCGGCGTCCGCGCTGAGCGCGACCACGTCGGTCCCGGCGCCCGCGGCGGGCAACGACGCCGGTGCCGCGTCCGGCGGCACCCCCTCCGCCGCACGGCCGGAGGCCCACCAGGCGCCGCCGCCGAGCCCGGCGAGCACGAGGAGCAGGACCACGACCGCCACGACGGTCCACCGTCCACTGCCCTTCGCCACGCCCCCAGTCTGGTGCACGGCCACGGCGGGGCCGCAGGGACCCTGGCTCAGCCGACCTGGTGCAGCCAGGTCACCGGGGCGCCGTCGCCGGCGAAGCGGAACGACTCCAGCTCGTCGTCCCATGCCGTGCCGAGAAGCTGGTCCAGCCTGCGGTTCAGCGCTCCCCCGGACGACTCGGCCATGACCGAACGCACCTGGTCCTCGGGGAGCACGACGTCGCCGTTCGCGCTCGTCCGGCCGCGCCACATGCCGAGGCCCGGGACGTGCGCGAACCGCTCGCCGTCGACGCCGGAGCTCGGGTCCTCGGTGACCTCGAAACGCAGCATCGACCAGGCCCGCAGCGCACCGGCGATCGCACCACCGCTGCCGGCCGGGCCGGTCCACGAGCACTCGGCCCGCATCTGCCCCGACGCAGCCGGTTGCGGCGACCACTCGAGCGACACCCGGGTGCCCAGGACACCCGAAATAGCCCACTCGACGTGCGGGCAGACCGCGGTCGGCGACGAGTGGACGAAAACCACCCCGCGTGTACTCAATCCAACCTCCGGTGCCCACTTGCTGCGACGAGGATCGTCTTCCCCTACGTCCTCGACAGCGTGGTCACGCGGTGGCGCGTCACACGAGCTCGGGTGAGTTGTTCTGGGTCGGCTGGGCCTCCTCGGGGAACGGGCGTTCGTCGGCGATCACTGTGCCGCATCTCGTCCGATGAGGCCAGAGCGACACCCCGGTGTGTCGGATCAGGCGAGACGGTAACGCGCGACGCCGTCCTCCTCGGTGACGTCCAGCGCACGGCGCTCGACCAGGACGTCCAGGTGCGCCGTCGTCTCCATCACGGCGAGCATCCGGTTGAACAGGTCCAGGTCCTCGAGCCGGTGCTCGCGACGGGTCCACCGCAGCTGCCCGGCGACGTCGTGACCCGACGTGGCGCCGGCGGCGATCGCGGCCAGGCTCGCGTCCAGCCGCGTCGCGTGATGCTCCAGCAGCTCGTCCACGCGCTCGTGCACCCGCCGGCCCAGCGGGCCGTGGGCCGGGAGCAGCTGCGCGTCCGGGCGGGTCCGCAGCAGCTCCAGCGACGCCAGGAACTGGGCCAGCGGGCTCGACACCGGCGCGGGCTGGAGCCCGATCGACGGCGTGATCCGCGGCAGCACGTGGTCCCCGGCGAACAGCAGGTCCGACGCGTCGTCGGCGAACACGAGGTGACCCCGCGTGTGCCCGGGCGTCTCGACCGCCTCCAGGCGCCGGGTCGTCTCACCCGGCTCCCCGAGCTCGATCACCGCCCGGTCGGCCACCCACTCGTCCGGGTTCTCCCAGTGCGTCCGGTCCGGCTCCGGCCAGGGGTGGTTGAGGATGAAATCCGCGATCTCGTCCGCGCCGGACCGGCGCAGGCGGGCGGCGTCGGTGCTGCCGGGCCGGTGGTCGGACTCGTGCATGGCCTCGAAGTTGGGTCGCTCGCCTGCGCCGACCAGCACCCGGGCGCCGAACTCCCGGCGCAGCACGGACGCCATCGTGTAGTGGTCGCGGTGCGCGTGCGTGACCAGGAAGCGGCGGACGTCGCCGAAGTCCGACCCGAGCGCCTTGAGTGCCCCCTCGAGCAGGTCGCGGGCCTCGTCGAGGGCCCAGCCGGAGTCGACGAGGGTCCAGCCGTCGGCGTCGGCCACGGCGTAGACGTTGACCGCGCGCAGCCCGTCCTGGGGCAGCGGCAGCGGGATCCGGTAGACGTCCGGGGCGCAGCGGAACACCCCCGACGCAGTCCAGTCGCCGGCCGGGTCGTCGTCGGTCACGGATGCAGCAGTCACTGTCGCACCCTAGGTCAACGAGTGAACGTGTCGGCCCCGGACACCGCTGTGAACATGCCCTCACCGTAGTACTCGCGGAACGTGGTGATCAGCGCGTCCAGCGGCAGGTCGCCGTACAGACCACGGTCGCGCACGTACTCCATGTACCGGCCGCCGTCGGCGTCGTAGGGGTGCATGAGCGCGTCGTGGTGGCCGTCGAAGTCGATCGGGTCCACGCCGAACCGGGCGCACAGCTCGGCGTTGAACGCCGGCGTCGCCTTCACCCAGCGCCCGTCCAGGTACAGGGCCGTGTAGCCGTGGTAGACGAACAGGTCCGCGCCGTTCATCCGCTCGCGCAGGCGCTCGGTGTTCAGGTGGTTGCGGACGTCGGCGAAGCCGATCCGGGCCGGGATCCCGGCCGCCCGCGCCGCGGCGGTGAGCAGCACCGCCTTCGGCACGCACCAGTTGTGGTCCTGCTCGGCGACGGCACTGGCCCGGAACGCCTCGGGCGTGGCGACCAGGCAGAACGGGTCGTACCAGATCTCGTCGCGCACGGCCGTGAACAAGGCGACGGCCTTCTCCACGTCGGTGCCGCATCCGGCGGTGACGCGGTCGGTGAACGCCCGCACGGCCGGGGCGTCGGAGTCGACGAACCACGCCGGGGCGAGGTCCTCGGCCAGGGGCGCATCCGCGCCGACGGTCTCGGTCATGAAAACTCCCCCGGAATCTGGCGGCATCGCTGATCTTCCGAGCACCTTACGTCACGAAATCGACGACGGATCGTGGTCACCCACGTACGCAGCGTCGACCATCGGCGGCAGTGCCACCCGGTCGAGTGGGGTGATCACACCCGGAGTGTGTCCGATTCCGGGCTATCGTCTCGGCACGCAATCGGCCGGGATCATGAGGGGCGCGACGACATGGGTGGACGGATCCCCGACCAGCGGGGCGGGCAGGAGGCACCGTTCCTGACGGTGGCCGAGGTCGCGGAACGGATGCGGGTGTCGCGTATGACCGTCTACCGGCTCGTCCACAGTGGGGAGTTGCCCGCGGTCCGGTTCGGACGGTCGTTCCGGGTACCGCCGGAGGCGGTCGACGAGCTGATCGAGTCCGCCCGCTACCCCGGTCAGTGAGTCGCCCGGGATGATGCCGTTCGACGCGGCGAGCGCCCGGCGGGTGGCGGCCACGTACGCGACGCCGGACGTCGTCGAACAGCGGCGCCGCACGCTGGAGCTGCTCGACGTGCGCCCCGGCGAGCGGGTGCTCGACGTCGGCACGGGACCGGGCCAGCTGCTCTCGTCGCTCGCCGATGCCGTCGGACCGGACGGGCTCGCCCGCGGCGTGGACCCGAGCGCGTCGATGGTCGAGATGGCCCGCGAGCGGGCCGGGGGCCGGGCCCTCGTGGAGGAGGGCGGTGTCGACGGCCCGGGGTCGCTCCCCGACGGACCGTTCGACGCGATCGTCTGCACGCAGGTGCTGGAGTACGTCGCCGACGTGCCGGCCGCGCTGGCGGAGTTCGCCCGCGTGCTGCGCCCCGGCGGGCGGGTGCTCGTGCTGGACACGGACTGGGACTCCGCGGTCTGGCACGTCGGGGATCGGGAGCGGCACCGCCGGGTGATGGACGCGTGGGACGCCCACCTGGCCGACCCGAGGCTTCCGTGCACGCTCGGGCCGCGGTTGCGCGACGCCGGGTTCGCCGACGTGCGGGTGGACGTCGTGACGCTGCTCAACCCGGTGTGGGACGAGGACACCTACAGCGCGGGAATGCTCGAGATGATCACCCGGTTCGTCCCGGGGCACGACGGCGTCACCGAGGACGAGGCCCGCGCCTGGCTCACCGACGTCACCGACCGGGACGACTACTTCTTCAGCCTCAACCGCTACTGCTTCCGGGCCGCACGGCCCTAGTCGCGGTGCCGCGGCGCGGGCGGCGGTGGGGTAACGACGGGTCGCCGGTGGCCGAGTTTCCGCCTGAGCGGCGACCGTCGCCGGGCACCGGGGACCGTGTGGAGCGTCGACCGGTGCTTGCCCACCCACGCCGGAGCGGCCCGCATCGCAGGAGGCACCATGGCCACCGCCGACCGGACCGCCGCCGACGGCCCGCCCGGTATCGCGACCCGGCTGACCGCCGGTGCCACCGGCGCGGTCACCGCGGCGCGCAAGGCGCCGTTCACTGCCGTGGTCGTCCTGGCGATGGTCGTGCTCGGCCTGGCCACCGGCAGCTTCTGGAGCCCGCTGTCCGGGCGCGGGTACGCCGACCAGCTCGCCTACGGCCTGCCCGCGTTCGCCGACGGACACTGGTGGACGGTCGTCACCGGGTCGCTGTTGGCCGGGCATCCGGCGCTCTACCTGCTCACGCTGGTGCTGTTCGCGGTCGCGGTGGGGTGGTCCGAGCTGCGGATCGGCACCGTTCGGACCGCCGCGGTGTGCATCGTGGGCCAGCTCGCCGGAATCCTGCTCGGCGCACTGGTGGTGTGGCTGCTCGCCCTGACGCCGTGGGGCTGGGCGGACGGCCTGGCCCTCGACCTGGACACCGGGTTCTCGGCCGGGATGTTCGCGGTGCTGGCCGTGACGTCGGCGACGCTGCGTGCCCCATGGCGGCTGCGGCTGCGGCTGGTACTGGTCGGCTACGTGCTGGTGGGCCTGCTCTACATCGCCCAGCTCGCCGACGTCGAGCACGCGATCGCGCTGGCGGTGGCGCTGCCGCTCGGGCGCCGGATCACCGGCGCGGCCGCCCCCGCGGAGGGCAGCGGTCTGGGCCGGCGCGAGTGGCGCCTGGTGGCCGCCGTCGGGCTGGTCGTGCTGGCGGCGATCCGGCTGGTCACGTGGCTGGTCCCGGTGGTCGGACCGCTCGGTGCGACCGGGGACGACTCCACCGCCGTCGAGACACTGGTCAGTGTCGCGATCTCGCTGTTGCTGGCCGAGGGGCTCCGGCGGGGGCGACGGCCTGCCTGGGTGGTGGCCCTGGTGGTCGGCGGCTTCTACACGCTGGTCGGCCTGTTCGTGATCGTCGCCGTGATCTACGCGAGTGCAACCGCACAGATGGACCAGCTCGAGCTCGTCGGTCTCGCCGTGTTCGTGCCGAACGCCGTGCTCTGGGCCGCGCTGCTGGTCTGGCTGATCTCCGGGCGCCGCGCGTTCGCGGTGCCGTCGCGGCGCCGGGCGCGCCGCCTGCTCGGTGGCGGGAGCAGGACCGTCGGGACCGAGCTGGCCCGCGACGAGCTGCGGGCGCTGGGCGGGTCGACCCTGTCGTGGATGACGACCTGGCCGGAGAACCGCTACCTCGCACACGGCGACGGGTACACGGCGTACCGGGTGCACGCGGGCGTGGCGGTCGCGCTCGGCGACCCGATCTGCGCGCCGGAGGACCGTGCGGAGTCGCTGTCCGAGTTCCGGGCGACGGCCGAGCGCGCCGGCTGGGTGCCCTGCCTGTTCTCGGCCACCGGCGAGCTCGCCCGCGCGGCCGATGCGGCCGGCTGGCGCTCGCTGCAGGTCGCCGAGGACACCGTCGTCGAGCTCGGCGGGCTGGAGTTCACCGGCAAGGCGTGGCAGAACATCCGCAGTGCGTTCAACCGGGCGCAGAAGGCCACGATCGAACACCGGCTGGTCCGGCTCTCCGACGAGCCGCGGTCGGTGATCGCCCAGGTGCGTGCGATCTCGGAGGAGTGGGTCGGCGACAAGGGGCTGCCCGAGATGGGCTTCACCCTCGGCGGGGTCGAGGAGGCGCTCGACCCCGAGGTGCGGACCGGACTGGCCGTGGACGCCGAGGGCACCGTCCACGGCGTGACGTCGTGGCTGCCCGTCTACGGCCCGCACGGGCAGGTGCACGGCTGGACGCTGGACCTCATGCGCCGCCGCCCGGACGGCTTCCGGGCCGTCGTCGAGTACCTGATCGCCTCGGCCTGCAAGGACTTCCAGGCCGAGGGGGCCCGGTTCCTGTCACTGTCCGGGGCCCCGCTGGCCCGCACCCGCGACGAGGAGTCCGAGCCCGCACTGGACCGGCTCCTGGACCAGCTCGGGGCGCTGCTCGAGCCGTACTACGGCTTCCGCTCGCTGCACGCGTTCAAGGCGAAGTTCCAGCCGCACTACGACCCGATGTACCTGGTCTTCCGGGACGAGGCCGACCTGCCCCGGATCGGCGTGGGGATCGCCAGGGCCTACCTGCCCGACACCGGGCCGCGGCAGTTGCTCGCACTGGCCCGGAAATGACCTTCCCCGAGATCGATCAGCAACGGACAATCCCACGATGCCCGCCGAACACGACGGCCTGATCCCCGCCCTCGTCCGGGTCGGCCACCAGCTCGGCCAGGTCCGCTGGTTCCGGGTGCTCCCCCGCGCCGGCGAGTGGGTCAACCATGCGCCGCACGGATGGCCGCGCGACGACTACGAGGTCGAGTGGGTGCTGCACTGGGCCTGGGACCCGGCCGACGCCGCCGAGGAGCGCCCCGAGGTCAGCGTGGAGATCTGCCTGGTCGACCCGGGGTGACGGGTCAGCGCTGCCGGTCCTCCACCCGCCCGCGCGGGCGCAGCCGACCGGCCGCGGGCAGCTCGGGTGAGGGCAGCGGGTCCCCCTCGTAGCCCGGCACCGCCCCGAACCGCTGGTCCACACCGGACTCGGTGATCTCGGTGCCGATGCTCGTTCCGCCTGTGCTCCTCTCGGTCTCCCACTGCTCGCGGAACGCGCCGATCTCCCGGGCGCTGCGCCCGATGAAGTTCCAGAACATGACGATCTTCTCGTCGAACGGCTCGCCACCGATCAGCAGGAAGCGGTCGTCCGGCCCGTTCGCGCGCAGGCGCAGGTCCTCCCGGCCGCACCCGAGGTAGAGCAGCTCGTCGCCGCCCAGCGCGCCGCCGTCGACGTCCGGGTGGCCGGCGACCGGCAGCACCGCGTACTCCCACTCCGGCTCCAGCGGCACCAGCACGTCGGCGCCGCGGCCCAGCGTCAGGTCGACGCCGGCCAGCGGGCTGTGCACGCGGCCCGGCGAGCGGGCCCCGGCGAACTCGCCGAGCAGCACGGTCGCGGACAGCCCGCGGTCGGTGACCACCGGCAGGTCGGTGTGGTGCTCGAACCGGGGTGCGATGTCCCGCTCGGCCTCCGGGAGCGCCACCCACAGCTGCGCGCCCTGCAGCACCGGCGAGTGCGGGTCCGGCGACTGCTCGGAATGCGCGATGCCGTGCCCTGCCGTCATGAGGCCGAGCTCCCCGGCCCGCACGATGCGGTCGCTGCCCACCGAGTCGCGGTGGTGCACCTCGCCGTCGACGAGCCAGCTGACCGTCTGCAGCCCGGTGTGCGGGTGCGGGGCGACCTGCATGCCGGGCTCGTCGGCGACGTCGTCCGGCCCGTAGGTGTCCACGAAGCACCAGGCGCCGACCATCCGGCGTCCCATCCGCGGCAGCAGCCGCCGGACGTCGGTGCCCTCGCCGAGGCGGACCGTCTTCGCCTCGATCCGCTCCCGGACCGGCCCGGTGACCGGGGTCCCGGCGCAGATCTGCACCGACGGATCGGGCGACACGTTGCTCATCGGAGCAGATTATCCGCCGCGCCGGCGAACCCGTGCGTCCCGATCACCGGCGTCGACCCGGCGCGCAGGCTCTGCAGGACGCGGAGCTCGTGCGGCACGACCGGGTCCGGCAGGGCGTCCAGCGCGAACCAGCGCAGGTCGGCGCTGCGCTCGGGCTCCTGCCGCCGCGGCTCGCCCCGCCAGCGACGGCACGTGAAGAAGAAGTCCACCCGCTCGTCGACCGGTTCCCCGGTGTTCTCCGTGCGGTGCAACGTGATCAACGGCACCAGGTCCGCCGGCTCGATCGTCACGCCCAGCTCCTCGCGCGCCTCCCGGCGCGCCGCGTCCGGCGCCGCCTCCCCGAGCTCGACGTGCCCGGCCGCGGCGGCCGCCCAGAACCCGTCGCGGAATCCGGTACCGCTGCGCAGCTGCAGCAGCACCTCGTCACCGGTCTGTCCGGTGCGCAGCAGACAGGACGTAGGCGGCCGGCACCACGCGGAAGCGAGTCGTCACCTGAGGGACTGTAGGCACAGCGGGCCCGCACCCCGCGGGGCAGCGGGGTGCGTGAGCGGAGCACTCGTCCGAACCGCGAGGCCAGGACATGTCCTCCGCACGGCGGCGCAACACCGGGGTAACGCGGCACGCCTACCGTCGCACCACGGCCGTCGGTGACCCGGAGGTGCT
Organism: uncultured Actinomycetota bacterium; assembly: GCA_963822335.1. Taxonomy (GTDB): domain Bacteria; phylum Actinomycetota; class Actinomycetes; order Mycobacteriales; family Pseudonocardiaceae; genus Pseudonocardia. The sequence goes on from CAWGHE010000004.1 coordinate 95,521, forward strand.
GCGTCCATGACCGTGCGCCACCTGACCCGCGCCGGGGCGGATCGGCTGGGCGTCGTCCCGCCGCGAGGCTCGGAGATCCGGTACCGGACCGTGCACGGCTACCGGCGGGCGTTCCGGGTCGCAGGGTCGGGGTCTCCGCTGGTGCTCGTGCACGGGATCGGTGACAGCTCCGCGACCTGGGAGAGCGTGCTCTCGGCCCTGGCCCGCCGGCACCTGGTGATCGCGCCGGACCTGCTCGGCCACGGGCACTCGGACAAGCCGCGGGCCGACTACTCCGTCGCCGCCTACGCGAACGGCGTGCGTGACCTGCTCGGGGTGCTCGGGCTGGAGCGGGTGACGCTGGTCGGGCACTCCCTGGGCGGCGGGGTCGCGATGCAGTTCGCCTACCAGTTCCCCGAGCGGGTCGAGCGGCTGGTTCTGGTCGGCAGCGGCGGCGCCGGGATGGAGGTCACGCCACTGCTGCGGGCCGCGAGCGTGCCCGGCGCGCACGTCGCGCTGTCGATGCTGCGGCTGCCGGGGATGCGCCTGCAGATCGGGCTGCTGGCGGAGGCGATGCGCACGCTGGGTTCCGACGTCGGCGTGGACGCCCGCGAGATGCTCCGGGTGATGGACGCGCTGCCGGACGCGACGGCCCGGTCGGCGTTCCTGCGCACGCTGCGGGCCGTGGTCGACTGGCGGGGCCAGGTCGTGACGATGCTGGACCGCTGCTACCTCACCCGCGGCATGCCGACCCTGCTGGTGTGGGGCGCGCGCGACCCGGTGATACCGGTCGCGCACGCGCACCGGGCGCACAAGGCGATGCCGGGCAGCCGGCTGGAGATCTTCGACGACGCCGGGCACTTCCCGTTCCACACCGACCCGGCCCGCTTCGTGCGGCTGATCGACGACTTCGTCGCCTCGACCGAGCCCGCGCGGTGGAGCCGGGAGCAGTGGCGCCAGCTACTGCGCAGCCAGCCCGCCGGGCCCGGACCGGGCGAGACCGGGGCGGAGCGGTCGGCCACCTGACGGGGACACGAGCGGCGGAGGGCCGGACACCGTCCTCCGGTGTCCGGCCCTCCGCCCTACTCGCGTGGTCGTCACCGGCGTCTGCCGGTGCGGCCGCTCCTGCTCAGCTGCAGCCGCTGGTGGAGCCGCAGCCCTCGCAGAGGTAGCAGGACCCGGCCGGGCGCATCTTCGTCCCGCAGGTCATGCACAGCGGCGCGTCGGCGGCCTTGCCGAGTCGCAGCTCCAGCAGCTCGGTGGAGCTGCCGACCTCCACCGGCGCCGGGTCCACCCCGGCCGGCTCCTCGGGCTTCGCGGCGGTGGCGGGCACCGTGGAGCGGATCTCGTCCATGTCCAGGTCGCCGTCGGTGCCGTAGGACTCCGACGACCTGGGCGGTCCGCTCGTCGGCCGAGAAGATGCCCAGCTGGACCCGCTTCTCGTACGGCAGGTGATCCAGCGCGAGGCGACGGAACAGGTAGTCCAGCACGCTGGTGGCGATCCGGACGTCCGGGTCGTCGGTCATGCCGGCCGGCTCGAAGCGCAGGTTGGAGAACTTCGAGACGTAGAACTCCAGCGGGATGCCGTACTGCAGACCCACCGAGATCGACATGGAGAACGCGTCCATCACGCCGGCCAGCGTCGAGCCCTGCTTGCCGAGCTTGACGAAGATCTCGCCCAGACCGTTCTCCGGGTAGCTGCCGGCGGTCAGGTAGCCCTCGGCCCCGCCGACCGTGAACGACACGGTCTCGCTCGGGCGCTTCTTCGGCAGCCGCCTGCGCACCGGGCGCTGCTCGACGACCACCTTTGTGTCGCGCCTCGGGCTCCGTCTTCCCTTCGGAGCCACCCTTGCCGGCCGAGAGCGGCTGGCCGACCTTGCAGTTGTCGCGGTAGATCGCCAGCGCCTTGAGGCCGAGCCGCCAGCCCTCGAGGTAGATCCGCTCGACGTCGGCGACGGTGGCCCGCTCGGGCATGTTCACCGTCTTCGAGATCGCACCGGACAGGAACGGCTGCGCGGCGGCCATCATCCGGACGTGCCCCATCGGGGCGATCGTCCGGTCCCCCATCGCGCAGTCGAACACCTCGTGGTGCTCGGGCTTCATGCCCGGGGCATCGACGACGTGCCCGTGCTCGGCGACGTACTCGACGATCGCCTCGGCCTGCTCGGCCTGGTAGCCGAGGTTGTCCAGCGCGCGGCGGACGGTCTGGTTGACGATCTGCATGGAGCCGCCGCCGACCAGCTTCTTGAACTTGACCAGCGCCAGGTCCGGCTCGATGCCGGTCGTGTCGCAGTCCATCATCAGGCCGATCGTGCCGGTCGGGGCCAGCACGGAGGCCTGCGCGTTGCGCCAGCCGTTCGCCTCGCCGATCTCCTGGCACTGCTTCCAGGTGAGCGTCGCCAGCTTCTGGATCGAGCTGCTCGCCGCGAACGTGCGGATCTTGTCGTTCTCCGACGCGTGCTTGCGGATCACCCGCTGGTGGGCCTCCGCGTTGCGGGCGTAGCCCTCGTACGGGCCGACGATGCCGGCGAGCTCGGCGGAGCGCTTGTAGGCGGCACCGGTCATCAGCGACGTGATCGACCCGGCCAGCGCGCGCCCGCCCTCGGAGTCGTACGCGTGCCCGGTGGCCATCAGCAGCGCGCCCAGGTTCGCGTAGCCGATGCCCAGCTGCCGGTAGGCGCGGGTGGTCTCGGCGATCGGGTCGGTCGGGAAGTCCGCGAACTGGATCGAGATGTCCATCGCGGTGATGACCAGCTCGACGGCCTTGGCGAACGTCTCGGCGTCGAACCGGTCGTTCGAGTCGAGGAACTTCATGCAGGTTCAGCGACGCCAGGTTGCAGGACTGGAGTTGTCCAGGTGCATGTACTCCGAGCACGGGTTCGACGCGCTGATCCGGCCCGACTCGGGGCAGGTGTGCCAGTCGTTGATCGTGCTGTCGTACTGGATGCCCGGGTCGGCGCAGTTCCAGGCCGCATCGGCGATGCCGTGGAAGAGCTTCTTCGCGCTGACCGTCTCGATGACCTCACCGGTCATCCGGCCGCGCAGGCCGAAGTCGCCGTCCTCCTCGACCGCGCGCATGAACTCGTCGGTCACGCGGATCGAGTTGTTCGCGTTCTGGTACTGCACCGACGTGATGTCGGAGCCGCCGAGGTCCATGTCGAAACCGGCGTCGCGCAGCACCCGGACCTTGGCCTCTTCCTTGGCCTTGGTCTCGACGAACTCCTCGATGTCCGGGTGGTCGACGTCGAGCACGACCATCTTCGCCGCGCGACGGGTCGCGCCGCCGGACTTGATCGTCCCGGCGCTGGCGTCGGCACCGCGCATGAACGAGACCGGGCCGGACGCGGTGCCGCCGGAGGACAGCAGTTCCTTCGACGACCGGATGCGGGACAGGTTCAGGCCCGCGCCGGAACCGCCCTTGAAGATCAGTCCCTCCTCGCGGTACCAGTTCAGGATCGACTCCATGGTGTCGTCGACCGAGAGGATGAAGCAGGCGCTGACCTGCTGCGGGGACGCGGTACCGACGTTGAACCACACCGGCGAGTTGAAGCTGAACACCTGGTGCAGCAGCATCCAGGTCAGCTCGTGGGCGAACACCTCGGCGTCGGCGTCGGTGGCGAAGTAGCCGCCGTCGACACCGGCGCGGTGGTAGGCGCCGACCACGCGGTCGATCAGCTGCCGCAGGCTGGACTCGCGCACGTCGGAGCCCACGGCGCCACGGAAGTACTTGCTGGTGACGATGTTGGTGGCGTTCACCGACCAGGCCTGGGGGAACTCCACGCCGCGCTGTTCGAAGTTGACCGAGCCGTCGCGCCAGTTCGTCATGACGACGTCGCGGCGCTCCCACTCCACCTCGTCGTAGGGGTGGACCCCGGCCGTGGTGAAGACGCGCTGCACCGCCAGGCCGGGACGGTTCTTGTCGGCCGCCTTCCCCGTGCGGCGGCCGGACCTCCCGTTCGTCCCGGTCGTGTCGGCCGCCTTCGCGGTCGCCTCGTCTGTCGTCGGACCCCCGACGGTCTCGGTCATTGCTTCGTCCCTCCGCATCCGCTCCGGATCCGCGCGCTGGGGCCACGCGGAGCACCGTCGCCCGCCGCGGTCATCCGCGGCCGGTGGCGGTCATGCGTCGCCGGACTCCTCCGGCGGCGCGCCGACCAGGGCGGAGGCTGCTTCCCCGGCAACCCTCGACCGCAGATCGGCGATTTCCTTCTCGAAGTCCTCGATCGACGAGAACGACCGGTACACACTCGCGAAGCGCAGGTAGGCGACCTCGTCGAGCTCGCGCAGCGGGCCGAGAATGGCCAGCCCCACCTCGTGACTGGGGACCTCGGCCACACCGCCCGCCCGGACGCACTCCTCGACCCTGTGGGCGAGCTGCTGCAGGTCGTCCTCGTCGACCGGCCGGCCCTGGCACGCCCGCCGAACCCCGCCGACGACCTTCTGCCGGCTGAACGGTTCGGTCACCCCGCTGCGCTTGACCACGGCCAGCACGGCTTCTTCGACCGTGGTGAACCGCTTCGCGCACGAGGCACAGGACCGGCGGCGACGCGTAGCTGTGCCGTCGTCGGCGGTCCGGGAGTCGATCACCCGCGAGTCGGGGTGACGGCAGAACGGGCAGCGCATGACAATCCCTCCCCGTTCGACCCCCAACTTCTGGGAGAACGACACCAATGTAACCCCCACATGTAGGGGTACGCCAGCCACCGCGCGGCGTTGCGTGTCACTTCGCCCAATCGTGCGCGGAGCCTCGCACACCGCTGTAGTCGGTCCCTGACGCACCGTCGCCGGCACACCCCGTGTCGCCCCTGCTCAGGTCGCGTCCGGACCGGTCGCCGTGCGGCGACGCCGACGGACCGGCGAGCCGCATCGGGGACACGCAGGGACCGCGCGCCGGGCGGGCTCGTCGCCCATCCGCTGTACGCGTGTCGACTGGAGGGGCGCCGGAGACACGGCCCCGGCCACGCTCGCGCCCGGACAACCCCGGCCGCGGGGAGCTCGATCACGGCGCGACGGATACCGACGGCGGGGTGGGCGGCCCGGCGTGCGCACCGCCCGCGAGGTCCGCGACCAGCCCGAGCACGACGACCACCGTCGCCGAGCAGAGCGTGACCGCGACGCCGGTGAGCAGCTTCTCCAGACGCGTGGGACCCGGCGCCCGCCGGCGCACCCGCCGGGTGCGGGGCGGCCCGAGGCACGCGCGGCCCCACGTCACCTGCGCCCGCGCCGTCCGGCTCCCGTCCGCGGCGAACGATCGCTCGGCCGGCTCCACGGCGACGGGCGGGACAGCCGCTCCCCGCGATGCGGCGATCGGCACGATGCCCGCCTCTCGCGGTGCGCTCACCGGCCAGGGCTCCCGGGTACAGGCGCGCACCGCCCGTCCCGTGACGGGTGCTGCCGGTACGCCACCGCGCCCCGGCCCTCGCGCCCGGGATGCCCGGGCTCGCTCCGCGACACCGCCCCGCATGGTTCTCTCCGACCTCATCGGCCCCTCCGCCCTCGTAGACCCGGCCCGTTCCGACCGGCTCGAACGTGCGTGCGAGAGGTGTAGCACCGACCCCCGACAAGAACGACGCCTCTCCCGTCTGGCCGACGCATCCGGATCGAGACGGTTGCCTCCACCAACGGGTTTCCCGGCGTGCGGAGCCGGATCGCCGGTGGACGCACGGGAGGCGCGTCGCGGCGCCGGCTCGTCGACCCGGATCCGCTCCCTCACTGCCGGTGCGGCCACCAGATCATCGCCAGCGTCGCGATCGCGAGCACCACACCGATCGGACTGAGCCAGGTCGGAACCGGTAGGCCCAGCGCGAGCAGACCGACCACGGCGGTGAGCACAGCGGCACGGAGATCCGGATGCGGGTGGATCGCCGCCCGCGCGGCAACGTCAGCGCCCCGGCGGCGAAGAGCACGGCGAGCAGCAGGTGCACGAGCAGCGAACCGTAGAACGAGCCCTCGGCAGCGTCGCGGTTCGCGCTGATCGTGGCCATGCCGGTCACGAACGCGTCGCGGTCGACCCAGGCGAGCAACGCGATGAGCAGCTGGAACGCCACGAGCGCCCAGAGGCAGGCGACGGCGAGGCGTACGCGGGCGCGCGGGCTGGTCAGGATGGTCACGCTTCCCCCGGAGGTGGGGCGTACCGCCAGCGCGGCGGTCGGGACGGAGTGACACGGCGGCGCGCGGCCGGGCCGCGCTCGGCCCAGTCGCGGGTCAGGCGGGTGAGCAGCGTGGCGAGCGTGTGGACGTCCTCGTCGCTCCACTCGGCGAGGACATCGCCGAACGTCGCAGCACCGGCGTCGGCGAGCGTCGTGAGTTCGGTACGCCCGGCGTCGCTGATCGCGACGAGGCAGGTGCGGGCGTCGGTGGGGTCGGCGCTGACCGTGACCTGGCCGGCGTCCTCGAGAGCCTGAACGTGCCGGGTGATCGAGGACGGCGCCATCTGCAGCTCCGCGCCGATCTCGCGCGGCCGTAGCGGCCCGGCGGCCACCGTGGCGAGGACGTCCACGCGGGCGGTGTCGAACGCCGCGGCCATCCCCCGCTGAGCGGCGCGCACCATCTCGGTCGCCGCCGTCGCCGCGCGGGCGATTCCCTCTTTTCGTTCCATCAAGGAACGAGTATGGGCTATGTGCCAGCTCTGGTCGAGTCCCTATGTGGCCACCCCGGCCGGCAGGAATTCCAGCGCGGCGCACGCCCGTTCGGCGGACACGGCAAGCCGGTGACACGAGCCGGCCGGCACGCGACGCACACTGGCCGACACGGCCGCGCAACAGATCCGGGAGGGGCGGCACCACGCCGGCCGTCCACGTCGACCCGGACCGGCTCGCCCGACATCACGCCGGGCCGATGTGCACGGCGCGCAGCTCGGAGTGCGACGGGCCGAGCAGCCGGGACTACGGCTGCGCGACGGCGGGGACCGGCGCCCCGGCCGGCACCGACGCGACCGACACCTCCGCGACGTCGGCCAGCAGGCCGAGACCGACGACGGCGGCCGCGGACGCGACGAGCAGGCCGACACCGGCCACGGCCCGGCGCAGCACGCCCTGCGGTGCGGACGCCGCACGCCGCGCCGGCGACCCGCACGCCGCCGTGCCGCGGACCTGCACCGGCACCGGGCGGGCGGGCCCCCGACGGTCACGCGCCACCGGCCGGGCCGCCGGGACGCGACCGGCAGGCCGTCCGGCCCGCGACGGGCCACCGGTCTGCCGGGTCTCGACCTGCTCCATGGTGATCACGGCCCCTGCCTCCCCGGATCCGTGTGGATCCACGATCGCACTGATGTTCGATCGAACGCTCGTGCGACGTTGTACCACCGAGCACCGACAAGAATCCACGACACACCGGCGTGTCGTTCGAACATGTGTTTGGCGGTGTCGGTGGGGGGCGCTACGGTTCGTGCCGACGAACACGAGGAGGCGAGAACGCGATGACGGCGTCTGATGCTGATGGCGCGGACGAGTCGGGCAAGGGCGCGACCGCCGACGGACCGGGAAAGGTGCGCGACTTCCCCGAGCCCGTAGCGGACACGCGCGGACTCACACCGCGGCAGCGCAAGGTACTGGAGGTCATCCGGGACTGGGTGGAGCGGTTCGGCTACCCGCCCAGCGTCCGGGAGATCGGGGACGCGGTCGGCCTGACGTCGACCTCGTCGGTGCACCACCAGCTCCGGACCCTGGAGCGCAAGGGGTTCCTGCGCCGGGACCCGAACCGCACCCGTGCGGTCGACGTGCGCGGGCCGGACAACGACGCGGACGGCGAGCGCGGCGACGAGACCACCGAGGCCGTGCGCGCGGAGCGCCCCGCGCCGGCGTTCGTGCCGCTCATCGGTGACATCGCCGCGGGCGGGCCGATCCTGGCCGAGCAGGCCGTCGAGAGCGTGTTCCCGCTGCCCCGCGAGATCGTCGGTGAGGGCACGCTGTTCCTGCTCAACGTCAAGGGTGACTCGATGGTCGACGCCGCGATCACCGACGGGGACTGGGTCGTCGTGCGCCAGCAGCCGGTCGCCGAGCAGGGCGAGGTGGTCGCCGCGATGATCGACGGCGAGGCGACGGTGAAGACGTTCAAGCGCCGCGACGGCCACATCTGGCTGATGCCGTCGAACGACGCCTACCAGCCGATCCCCGGCGACGACGCGACGATCCTGGGCCGGGTCGTGGCGGTGCTGCGCCGGCTCTGACCGTCTCTGAGCGTCCGCCGCGCACCCGGGTGGACGCTCAGCGGCGGCGCCGGGCGTGCAGGGTCATCGCCGCGGCCAGCCCGGCCAGGACCACGACCACCGCGATCGCGCCGACGGTCGCGGGCAGTGCCACCGGCGTCGACGGTCCCGGTGCGACGTCCGGTTGCCCGGTCACGGTGGCCGACGGTGCGAGTGCCGCCCCGACCACTCCGGGCAGCGTCCGGATCCCGGCCGGCCGGCCGCCGCGGGCCTCGGTGCCGGAGAGCAGCGTCCCGTCCGCGGTGAGCGCGAGTGCCTCGCCCTGCGGCTCGTCCGGCAACGTGACCTGGAACGGTGCTCCGGCCAGTGCCGTCACGAGCGCATCAGCGTCGGCCGGAGCCCCGGGCGGTAGGCGGAACAGCCACGCGTCGGTGTACGAGCGCACCGCGACCGCCCGGCCGGTCGCGCCGGCCGGGGACAGCGCCGCCCCGGTGATGATCCTCGAACCCGCCGACCCCAACGGTCCGCCGGGCGTCCCGGACTCCGGGAGCACGATCTCCCCGACCCGCGCGAGCGGTGTCGGCTCCTCGCCGGTCGCGAGCGGCCGGGACGGGCGGTAGATCCCGGCCGCGCCGGTCGTCTTCGTGATCACCAGCGGGACGCCGTCGTCCGCCACGACGAGCGCCTCCGCGTCGTGCGGTCCGTCCGGGTAGGTGAGCCGGTGCAGCCGGGCGGGCCCGGACGGCGGCAGCACGATCACGGCCACGGTGTCCCGCCCGCCCTCGTTGTCCCCGACGTCGGCGAGCCAGAGCGCGCCGTCCGGCCCGATCCCGAGGTCCTCGACGTCGGCCGGGTCGATCGGTGCCGAGCGGACCCCGGTCGTCGCGCACCCCTGCGGATCGAGGGCGATCGCGCGGGCGACCCGCCCGCCGTCCGCGATCCCCCACCAGCGCGGCCCGTCCGCGACCAGGCCGGACAGTTCCTCGAGCCGGTCGTCGGCGATCGTGCAGGTCGGCGCGGCCGCCGCGGACGACGGTGCCCCGATCAGCCCTGCGACCAGCAGGACGACCGGGACGAACCGTCGGGCGCGGTTCAGCGGGAGTGCTCGGCGCCGTCGGCTCCGGCGGCGGCCGGCAACCCGGCCGAACCGGCGCAGGCGTACGGCAGCACCGCGGTGCCCAGCTCCGGCCCGACCCGGGCGCGCAGCCACGTCCCGTCCGGCGTGTGCTCCTCGGCGAGCACCTCGCCGTCGGCGTACACCCGCGCGACGAGCCCGCCCTCGGTGTACGGGAGCAACAGCTCCATCTCGTACTCCGGCCGGGGCAGCATCTCGGCGATCCGCTCGCGCAGCTTGGCCACGCCGTCCCCGCGCCGTGCGGAGACGAACACGGCCCCGAGCTGCGCGTGCCGCAGCCGCGCCAGCTGCAGGTCGCCCGCGGCGTCGGTCTTGTTCACGACGAGCAGCTCGGTCGGCATCTGCCCCTCCTGCTCCTCGCCGATCTCGACGAGCACCTCCCGGACGGCCGCGATCTGGTCGTCGGGAAGCGGGTCGGAGGCGTCCACGACGTGCACGAGCAGGTCGGCCTGCGCGGCCTCCTCCAGTGTGGACCGGAACGCCTCGACGAGCTGGTGCGGCAGGTGCCGGACGAACCCGACGGTGTCGGTGAGCGTGTAGGTCCGCCCGTCCGGCGTCTCGGCCCGCCGGGTGGTCGGGTCGAGCGTGGCGAACAGCGAGTCGTCCACCAGCACGCCGGCGTCGGTGAGCGCGTTGAGCAGCGAGGACTTGCCCGCGTTCGTGTAACCGACGATGGCGACCGACGGGACCGTGCTGCGACGGCGGCCGCTGCGCTGGGTGTCGCGCACGCGGCGCATCGTGCCGATCTCGCGGCGCAGCTTGGACATGCGAGTGCGGATCCGGCGCCGGTCCAGCTCGATCTTCGTCTCACCGGGGCCACGGCCACCGATGCCGACACCGCCCGCGGCGCGCCCGCCGACCTGCCGGGACAGCGCCTCGCCCCAGCCGCGCAGCCGCGGCAGCAGGTAGGACAGCTGGGCCAGCTCGACCTGCGCCTTGCCGTCCCGGGAGCGGGCGTGCTGGGCGAAGATGTCGAGGATCAGCGCCGTCCGGTCGATCACTTTGACCTTGAGCTTGTCCTCCAGCTGGCGGAGCTGGCCGGGCGAGAGCTCGCCGTCGCAGATCACGGTGTCCGCCCCGGCCGACGTCACGGCCGACCCGAGCTCGTCGACCTTGCCCGCGCCGATGAACGTCGCCGGATCGGGTGAGTTGCGGCGCTGCACGAGGCCGTCGAGCACCTGCGAGCCCGCCGTCTCGGCCAGCCGGGCCAGCTCGGCGAGCGAGGCCTGGGCCTGCTGGGACGTGCCCTCGGTCCAGACCCCGACGAGCACGACGCGCTCCAGGCGCAGCTGCCGGTACTCGACCTCGGTGACGTCGGTGAGCTCGGTGGACAGTCCGGTGACCCGGCGCAGTGAGGAACGCTCTTCGAGGTCGAGGTCGCCACCGGAGGGCGTGAGGGCTTCAGTCATCGTGCCCGCCATCGTCCCACGATCGACGGTTCCGTGTCGGCAGCGTTTTCCCGCGGTTTCACCGGTGTCGCGGATCAGGCCGTCCCGGCCGGGCGGAGCCCGACGAGGTCGAGCGCGCGGTCCAGCAGGGCCGGGTCGGCGCCGTCGAGCCAGTGGATCCGGCGGTCGCGGCGGAACCACGAGCGCTGGCGGCGCACGAAGCGCCGCGTCGCCCGGACGGTCTCCTCCCGGATCCACGACAGATCCGGCTCGCCGTCCCCGGCCGCGTCCAGGGCGTCGAGCACCTGGCGGTAGCCCAGCGCACGCGACGCGGTCCGGCCCTCGCGCAGGCCGTGCGGCAGCAGGCCGCGGGTCTCGGCGACCAGCCCGCCGTCGAGCATCCGGTCGACGCGGGTCGCGACCCGTTCGTCCAGCTCGCCGGGGTCGCGGTCCACGCCGACCAGCACGGCGTCGTAGAGCGGGGTGGTCGCGTCCGGCAGCCGGGCCCGGAACGGCCGGCCGGTCAGCTCGATCACCTCCAGCGCCCGCACGATCCGACGCCCGTTCGAGGGCAGCACGTCGGCGGCGGCCGCCGGGTCGCGTTCGGCGAGCCTGCGGTGCAGGGCGTGCGGCCCGGCCTCGGCCAGCTCGGCCTCCAACCGGGCGCGCAATTCGGGGTCCGTGCCGGGGAACTCCAGCGGGTCGACGACGGCCTGGACGTACAGCCCGGACCCGCCGACCAGCACCGGGGTGCGCCCGGCCGCGCGCAGCGCCTCGATGTCCGCGCGGGCGTGGCGCTGGAACGCGGCCACCGACGCGGTCTCGGTGACGTCGAGGACGTCGAGCTGATGGTGCACCACCCCGCGGCGGCGCTCCGGCGACAGCTTCGCGGTGCCGACGTCGAGACCGCGGTAGAGCTGCATCGCGTCGGCGTTCACCACGTCGCCGCCGAGGCGCAGCGCGAGCTCGAGGCCGAGGTCGGACTTCCCGGTCGCGGTCGGCCCGACGACGGCGACCAGCGGTGGCGCGGACACGCCGGCTACCGGCGGGTCCAGGCCGCGACGTGGTACGCCACGCCGTACGGGACCGACGTGTGCCGCACGGCCGGTGTCCAGTCGCCGCCGGCCCGCGCCGCTCCGGCGAGCACCTGCCACGGGGCCCGGCCCGCCGCCCGCAGGTCCGCGGCCAGCTGCGCGTCGAGACCGGCCAGCGCGTCCGCGTCGGCGGCGTCCAGCGCGGCGGCGACGACGGCGTCGAACGCCTCGGCGCGCTCGTCGAACCCGCCGGGGGCGGTCGGCGTGTGCCGGGCCGCGCCGTCGCCGACGACGAGCAGGCCGGTGTCGTCGTCCGAACCGGCCAGCTCCGCGCCGAGGGCGAGGCACTCGTCGGTGCCGGTGTCCGGTGCGACGAGCTCGCCGCGCATCCGCGCCGGTGCGGTCCCCGGCCGCCCATGCGGCCACCAGCAGCGGCAGCGGCAGGTGCGCGCCCTCGTCGGAGGATCCCTGGGCCGGCCAGCGCGACCGGCACATCGCGCCCGTACCCGGAGAACGACCCGCGGGTTCCCGGCTCGACCGTGCGCCGCCCGGCGGCGTCGGCTCCGACCGCGACCCAGTTCCGGGCGGCCCCGGCCAGCGTGCCGACGGCGTCGTGACAGGCCTGGCGCAGCGCCTCGGTCTCCACGGCGGCGTCGCCGGCCAGCTCCGGGACGAGCAACGGCGGCTGCGGCAGGACGGCGATCACGGCGAGCACGGATGCCGAGCGTAGGCGACGAGCGGTCCGCCCCGGAGCGCGCCGGGTGGCGCCGATCGCGACTGCGGCTCACCGATCCCCGCCCGCCGCCCGCGGCGTACCCGCGCCCGGTACGCGGCCAGCGGTTCCGATTGGGCCGCCAACCTGCTTGAATCGCCGATCCGACTCCTCCGACGAGGAGCGATCGATGCGTGCACGGCTCCGCCACTCGGCGGAGCGCCCACGGCCGGAAGGCCGCGGGCCGGACGAGGAGGACATCGGTGCCCGAGACAGACCCGACCCGGACCGCGCACGACGACGAGGCCGGAACGACGGGCGGCACCGGGGCCACCGACGCCCCGCCCCGCCCCGGCCCGCGCGGACCCGTTCCCGGCCCTCCCCCGTCCCGTCCCGTACCCCGACCGCCCGCCGGAACGCCGGCTCCTGCGGCGCGCCGCCGCGGCACCGCCGGTGCACGCGTCCCCGGTGCCCGCGTCGTCGCCGGACCCGACGCGCTGGGGCCGGGCCGACGACGACGGCACGATCCACCTGGTGACCTCCGAGGGCGAGCGGGTGGTCGGCTCGTTCCAGGCGGGCACGCCCACCGAGGGCCTGGAGCACTTCGCCCGCCGGTTCGACGACCTGGTGACCGAGACCGAGGTCGTCGCGTCCCGGATCGCGGCGGGCGGCGACGCGAAGGCCGCGCTGGCCAGCGCCCGCACGCTGCGCGACGGGCTGGACGAGGCCTCCGTCGTCGGCGACGTGCCCGCGCTGCGCGCGCGGCTGGACGACCTGCTGGAGAAGGCGGAGGCCGGCGTCGCGTCGGCGCGGGCCGACCGGGACCGGCAGCGGGCGGACGCCGTCGCGCGCAAGGAGGCGCTCGCCGTCGAGGCCGAGAAGATGGCCGAGGAGTCCACGCAGTGGAAGCAGGCCGGGGACCGCTACAAGGCGATCCTCGACGAGTGGCGCGCGATCAAGGGCGTGGACCGCAAGACCGACGAGGCGCTGTGGAAGCGCTTCTCCCGGGCCCGGGAGGCGTTCAACCGGCGTCGCGGGTCGCACTTCGCGGACCTCGACCGGCAGCGGCTGCACCGCCAAGTCCGCCAAGGAGGAGCTCGTCGTCGAGGCGGAGTCCCTGGCCGACTCCGACGAGTGGTCGTCGACCGCCGCCCGCTACCGCGACCTGATGACCGAGTGGAAGGCCGCGGGCCGTGCCCACCGGGACGCCGACGACGCGCTGTGGGCGCGCTTCCGCGGCGCGCAGGACCGTTTCTTCGCCCGCCGCAACGCCGTGCTCGCCGAGCGGGACGCCGAGTTCTCGTCGAACGCCGAGGCCAAGCGCGGGCTGCTGGCCGAGGCCGAGAAGATCGACCTCTCCGACCCGGACGGCGCGCGTGCCGCGCTGCGCGGGATCCAGTCGCGCTGGGAGGAGATCGGCAAGGTCCCGCGCGAGGACATGCGCACGCTGGAGGGGCGGCTGCGCTCGGTCGAGGAGAAGGTCGCCGACGCCGCGCAGGCGCAGTGGCGGCGCACCGACCCGGAGGCGCAGGCCCGCGTCGAGCAGTTCCGCGTGAAGGTCGGCCAGTTCGAGGAGCAGGCGGCGAAGGCCGAGGCGGCGGGCGACGCACGCCGCGCCGAGAAGGCCCGTGCCCAGGCCGCGCAGTGGCAGGAGTGGCTGCGGACCGCCGAGCAGGCCGTCGACCACCGCTGACGCCGGAACGGCGAGAACGGGTCAGCGACGCAGCGCGATGCCGGCCCAGGTGAACGTCAGGAGCAGGACGCCGAGCATGCCCAGGACCAGGCCGACCTGCGGGCCGGGCAGACCGGTGTCGGCGCCGATCTGGCGCGACCAGATGGCCCAGACACCGTTCACGGTGGCGATGCCGCAGCCCAGCGCGCACACCCACGCCAGCGGCCACCAGCGGGTGAACAGCGCCAGCACGGAGCCGAGCACGCCGAACCCGAGCAGGGTGAACGTGAACAGCCGCGGGAGCGGGCCGTAGTCGGCGGTACCGCTCGCGACCTGCCAGCCGGGGCTGCCGGCGATCCACGGAAGCAGCACGGCCACGATGACCACGAGGACCCCGACGGCCACGACGACCGCCCGGAGACCGGGGTCGAAGCGGCGTTCCACCTGCTTCGGCAGGCCGGCCAGCTCCTGGTCCAGCGCCCGCAGCTCCTCGGGGACCTCCGCGCGGGAGCTGCGGTCCTCGGCGCTCATCGCGCACCCGCCGGCACGCTGCAGCCCGACGCGGCCGGTTCCTCCGCGGGCGGGGAGCCGAACGACGGGAGCCCGAGAACCGTCGGCGCGCCGCCCGGCCGCAGGCCGGCCTCGTGCGCGTCCCCGGCCCGGGTCCGGCGGTGCGAGAGCACGCCGTCGGAGGCGAGCAGGTGGTGCGGCGCGCCGTAGTCGATGGTGACGGTCACCACGTCGCCGGGACGCACCGACGACGAGCCGGGCGAGAAGTGCACCAGCCGCCCGTCCCGCGCGCGGCCGGAGAGGCGCTGCGTCGCACCGTCCTTGCGGCCCTCGCCGGTGGACACCAGCACCTCCAGCTCACGGCCCTCCTGCGCGCGGTTGCCGGCCCAGGAGATCTCCTCCTGTAGCGCGACGAGACGCTCGTAGCGCTCCTGCACGACCTTCTTCGGCAGCTGGTCGGGCAACGATGCGGCGGGGGTGCCGGGACGCGGCGAGTACTGGAACGTGAACGCCTGCGCGAACCGCGCCTCGCGGACCACGTCCAGCGTCGCCTCGAAGTCGGCGTCGGTCTCGCCGGGGAACCCGACGATGATGTCGGTGGAGATCGCCGCGTCCGGGATCGACTCCCGGACGTCGGAGAGGATCCGCAGGAACCGCGAGGAGCGGTAGGAGCGCCGCATCCGGCGCAGCACGTCGTCGGAGCCGGACTGCAGCGGCATGTGCAGCTGCGGGCACACGTTCGGGGTCTCGGCCATCGCGGCGATCACGTCCGCGGTGAAGTCGCGCGGGTGCGGCGAGGTGAACCGGACCCGCTCCAGACCCTCGACGTCACCGCAGGCCCGCAACAACGAGGCGAACGCACCCTTCTCACCGAAGTCGACGCCGTAGGCGTTCACGTTCTGCCCGAGCAGCGTCACCTCCAGCACGCCGTCCGCGACGAGCGCCTGGACCTCGGCGAGCACGTCGCCGGGACGGCGGTCGCGCTCCGAGCCGCGCAGCGACGGGACGATGCAGAACGTGCAGGTGTTGTTGCAGCCCACCGAGATCGAGACCCAACCGGCGTAGGCGGACTCGCGCCGGGCCGGCAGCGTCGAGGGGAACACCTCGAGCGACTCGGCGATCTCCACCTCGGCGCGGGCGTTGTGCCGGGCGCGTTCGAGCAGCGTGGGCAGCGCGTGCACGTTGTGCGTGCCGAACACGACGTCCACCCACGGCGCCTTGCTTGACGATCGTCTCGCGGTCCTTCTGCGCGAGACAGCCACCGACGGCGATCTGCATGTCCGGGTTCGACTGCTTGGCCGGGCGCAGGTGCCCGAGGTTGCCGTAGAGCTTGTTGTCCGCGTTCTCGCGCACCGCGCAGGTGTTGAACACGACGACGTCGGCGGTGTCCGGGTCGGCCGCCCGGTCGTACCCGGCCTGCTCCAGCAGTCCGGCCATCCGCTCCGAATCGTGCACGTTCATCTGGCACCCGTAGGTGCGCACGGCGTAGCTGCGGCTCACCGCCCCGAGGGTAGGCGCCCCCGGACGGGCATGCCGCACCACCCGACCCGAGAGGAACAATGCTCGGGTGCGGTGGGCTGCGGACGGTGTGCGGATCGGGCGGCGCACCGTGCTGCGTGCGGCGGGAGCGGCCGGCGTGCTCGCCGCGACCGGGGGCCTGGCGGGCTGCGGGCGCAGCGGGCCCGACCCCCGGCTGGCGATCGGGAGCGGCACCCGGCCCGGCGTCTACATCCGGATGGCCGACGTGCTGGCGGACGCGTGGGACGAGCGGCTGGACCTCACGGTCCGGCCGGAGGTGCTCTCGACCGCCGGATCGGTCGCCAACATGGCGCTGCTGCGTGCGGGCCGGGCCCAGCTCGCCATCAGCCAGGTCGACGCCGCCGCCGACTACCTGCGCAGCCTCCCATCGGACGACCCCGCGTCACCACGGGCGCTGGCCCGCCTCTACGACGACGTGACGCACGTGGTGGTGCGCCAGGAGGCGCCGTACCGCCGGCTCGTCGACCTGCGGGGAGCGCGGGTGTCGATCGGCCCGGCCGGCAGCGGCTACAACACGATCGCGCGCCGGCTGTTCGACGCCGCCGGGATCGGCGTGGCGGGACTCGGCGAGGTCATCGAGCTCGGGCTGGACGAGGCGCCGTCGGCGCTGGACGCGGGAGACCTCGACGCGTTCTTCTGGTCCGGCGGGGTCCCCACCGACGGCATCGTCGAGCTGGCCCGCGTGCGCCCGATCCGGCTGATCGACCTCGGCGACGTGCTGTCGCGGGTCCGGTCGAACTCCGACGTCTACACGATCAGCACGGTGCCCGCCGCCACCTACCGGCTGCCGGCCCCGGTGAGCACGCTGTCCGTGCGCAACGTCCTCGTCGCCACCGCGTCGATGGCCGACGACGTGGCGCTGGCGCTGGTCCGGACCGTCTTCGACGAGCAGCCACGGCTCTCCCAGGCCAACCCGGCCGCGGTGACGATCGACTCCCGCTCGGCGATCGGGACCCAGCCCATCCCGCTGCACCCGGGCGCGCAGGAGTTCTACCGGGCCACGAAGGGCTACTCCGGCTGAGCGGCCGCCGGCTGCGCGACGGCCTGCTGCGCGGCCGCGGCAGCCGGCGCCGCCTCCAGCAGCGCCGTCACGACCAGCCCGTCCCCGCCCGGGCTGGCCAGCCGCAGCTCCCCACCGGCGATCTGCACCGTGCGTTCGGCGATGGCCAGCCCCAGCCCGCTGCCGTCGAGGTTGCTCTGCCCCGGTGCCCGCCAGAACCGGTCGGTGGCCCGGGCGAGCTGCTCGGCGCTCATCCCGGGCCCGCTGTCGACCACCTCGACGCCGACCCGGCCGTCGAAGCGCAGCGTCCGCACCCGGATCCGGCCGCCATCGGGCGTGTACTTGAGCGCGTTGTCCAGCACGGCGTCGAGGACGGACTCGATCCCGCCCTCGGCGATCCGGGCGTGCAGCCCGCGCGGGCCGTCCCGGACGAGCGTGACGCCGCTGTGCTCGGCCAGCGGACGCCAGGCCTCCAGCCGGTCGTCGACGGCGCGGTCGACGTCGCTCGCCACGTCCGGCGCGCCGCCGTCGGGGGCGCCCTCGGCGCGGGCCAGCGCGAGCAGCCCGTCCAGCACCGACGACAGGCGCTCGGCCTCCTCCAGGGCGGCGACGTGGTCGTCGGCTCCGTCCGGTCCGACGTGGCCGGACAAGTTGGACAGTCGCAGGCGCAGCGCCGTGAGCGGGTTGCGCAGCTGGTGGCTCGCGTCGGCGACGAACGCGCGCTGCGCCGCCATGGCCTGGGTGACCGAGGCGGCCATCCGGTCGAAGGACACCGACAGCCGTCGCAGCTCCGGCGGTCCGGCGTTGCGCGCCACCGGGTCCGGCTTCCCGCCCGCACGCACGGACGCCTCCACCCGCCCGGTGCCCTCGTCGAGGCGGCGCACCGGCCCCAGGATCCAGGTGACCAGCGGCAGCGCCACCAGCACGCCGAGCAGCAGCGCGGCGAGCACGAGACCGCCGAGCAGCGCCCAGGTCCGCACCTCGGAGGCGCGCAGGGCGTCGGTCGGCGAGACGGTCACCGCCGCGCCGACCACCTCGCCGTCGACGAGCACCGGCTCGGCGAGCACGAGCGGGCCGCCGTTCCACGGCAGCAACAGGTCGTACTGCGCCGAGCGGCGCCCCGCCAGTGCCAGCGCGACGCGCTGGTTCTCCTCGCCGGACAGCGCGGGCGGCGCCGGACGGGACGTCACCACCGGGCGCTGGGCGCGGTCGAACACGATCACCGCGACGCCGTAGACCTGGTCGTAGCGCTCGATCTCGGCGGCGAACGCCCGGGTGCCGCCACCCTCGCCGCCCGCCTCGATCAGCGGGCGCTGGGCGCCCGCGGCGAACGAGATCGTGTCGGTGAGGCGGTCGGCGAACACCTCGTCCTGGGTGCCGCGCGCGTCGGTCAGCGCCAGCGGGACGACCAGGCCGAGCGCGAGCAGCCCCACCAGGACCAGGACGATGACCAGCAACCGGCTGCGCACCGCGCGAGCTCACCCCCCGGATTCGGCGAACCGGTAGCCGACGCCGCGGACCGTCTGCACCAGTTCCGGACGGCCCAGCTTCGTCCGCAGCGTCGCGACGTGCACGTCCAGCGTGCGGTTCGCGCCGGCCCAGGTGCGGCCCCAGACCTCGGCCACGATCTGGCTGCGGGTGCAGACGGCGCCGTCCGCGCGCGCCAGCATCGCGAGCACCTGGAACTCCTTGCGGGTCAGCGAGACCGTCTCGCCGTGGACCAGGACCTGATGGCGGTCCAGGTCGACGTGGACGTCGCGGACCTCGACCGTCCCGGCACCGGACGTGCCCTCGGCCGACGACGGCACGCGCCGGCGCCGGTACACGGCGTGGATCCGCGCGACGAGCTCGCCGACGTCGTACGGCTTGACCAGGTAGTCGTCCGCGCCCGAGTGCAGGCCGAGGATGCGGTCCTCCACCTCGCCCTTCGCCGTGACCACGAGCACCGGCACCTCGCTGACCTCGCGGATCTCGCGGCAGACGTCCATCCCGTCGCGGTCCGGCAGGCCCAGGTCGAGCAGCACGACGTCGGCGCCCTCGAGGTGGTCCAGGACGTCGCGGCCGCGGTCGAGGCGGGTGGTGCTCATGCCGTGGCGGTGCAGCGCCGGGCGCAGCGCGGCACAGATCCGGTCGTCGTCCTCGACCAGCAGGATGTGCACCACGCCTCCTCGGTCCGGCCGCCTGTTATGTGAGCGCAACCCTAAGGCTTGCTCAAGGTGATGGACTCACGACAGCGGGTTCCGGCTCGCCGTGCTGGCGTTCGTGGTCTACACGGCGACGTTCGTCTGCGAGGCGATCCGCTCGGGGATCAACACCGTGCCGGTCGGGCAGGCCGAGGCCGCCAGGGCGCTCGGCTTCGGCTTCACCCAGGTCCTGGTCACGATCGTGCTGCCGCAGGCGTTCCGCAGCATCGTCGGGCCGCTGGCGAGCATCCTGATCGCGCTGACGAAGAACACGACGGTCGCCGCCGTCATCGGCGTCGGGGAGGCCGCGCTGCTGATGTCGGAGATGGTGGAGAACGAGTCCGACATCCTGCTGCTGGTGTTCCTGCTGTTCGCGTTCGGGTTCGTCGTGCTGACGCTGCCCGTCGGGCTGGTGCTGGGCCGGCTCGCCCGGCGTCTGGAGGTGCGCCGGTGAGCGCGGGCGTCCTGTTCGACGCGCCGGGGCCGCGGGCGCGGGTCCGCAACGCGGTCTACACCGGACTGTTCGTGGTCGTGCTCGCGATCGTGGCGTACCTGATCTACGCCGGGTTCGCCGAAGCCGGACAGTGGGCCGGGCCGCTGTGGGCCCCGTTCGCCACGTGGTCGACCTGGTCGGAGTTCCTGCTGCCGGGCCTGCGGAACACGATCGTCGCGGCGGTGATCTCGGTGATCATCGCGCTGCCGATCGGTGTCCTGCTCGGCGTCGGCAGGCTCTCGACACGGCCGTGGGTCGCCCGTCCGTCCGGAGTGGTGGTCGAGTTCTTCCGCGCCGTCCCGGTACTGCTGCTGATGGTGTTCGCCGCCGAGCTGTACGCGACCTACACCGGCATGGACTCCGACATCCGGCCGCTGGTCGCGGTCGTGACCGGCCTCGTGCTCTACAACGGCTCGGTCATCGCCGAGATCGTGCGCGCGGGCGTGCTCGCGCTGCCGTCCGGGCAACGGGAGGCGGCATTCGCGCTGGGCCTGGGGCCCGGGCAGGCCATGCGTCTGATCCTGCTGCCCCAGGCGATGACGCTGATGCTGCCCGCGATCGTGAGCCAGCTCGTCGTCGTGCTCAAGGACACGGCGCTGGGCGGCCAGCTCACCATCGGCTACACCGAGCTGCTGCGGACCTCCGGCACGATCACCGGGAACTTCGCGAACACGATCCCGACACTGATCGTCGTGGCGGCCCTGTTCATCGTGCTGAACTCCCTGCTGACCGGAGCGGCGAACGCGCTGCAGCGGCGGCTGTCGCGCTCCCGCCGCACCCCGGACGCGGCGCCGCCCCAGCTGACCGAGACCGGCGGGACGGCCGGAGCGATTCCGGTGCGCTGAGCCGTTCGCACCCGGAAACGGTCTCGCCGGATTCGTACCCCTGTCCTCCGACGTCCGTCACGCTCTCGCGCGTGAGAGCTCGACGACGCCTGGTCGCCGCCTCGGCCGGTGCCATCCTCGCGGTACTGGTGGCGGTCACGGTGCCCGGCACCGCGCAGGCCGCGCCGAACTGCACGATCGCCCACGACCTGCATCCGTACTCCGACAACGAGGGCGGGGCGTGGCAGCTCGAGCTCGACGCACGCTGCACGGAGCTGATGCAGTCCGGCACGTTCGGGATCCAGTGGATGGTCACCTTCTGGGCCGAGCCGCAAGGTGGCGGTGACTGGTCGGCGGAGTTCAGCCGAGGGAAGGTCGAGGGTTTCCCGCAGATGTTCGAGTCGCGCGGCAGCAGCAACTTCGTCCAGCTGGCGGCGCCCCTCGGCTACGGCCGCTATTGCTACTACGCGCAGGCCTACTTCAAGGGGTTCCCGAGCTTCATCAGCGGTGACATGGTCAAGAACACCGGCCGGCACTGCGTGGACACGTGATGGGACACCGCAGAGGGATCGCCACGGCCGGGGTCGTCGCCGCGATCGTGACCCTGTTGTCGACGCTCACCGCCGGAGTGGCGTCGGCCGGGCCCGACGACCCGTCGTCGTGCCAGATCTTCCGGCCCGGGATGGTCCAGCGGGACGCCGGCACGGCCATCGAGCTGTACCTCGACCACCGGTGCTGGTTCGGGGCGCAGATGGACATCACCGTCGAGACTCGGGAGAACGGTCAGGTACGGGACCGGTTCGTCCTGACCGGGACCCGCTTCGACGGGCGGACGGTCCGCCGGGTCGAGCTCGCCGACAAGCCGCTCTGCACCTGGTCGGTGGTCGAGGTGCAGGCCTGGTACCGGTACATGACGATCGGCGACGACTTCACCGTCAGGCGGACGATCTGGTACGACCCGAACGACAACTGCGACGCCTGAGCCGAGGCCCGGCTCAGGCCAGGTTCTCCACCTCGACCGGCTCGATGCCCTCGTCCGGCGGGAGCTCGAAGCCGAACACCTGGGCGTAGAAGCTCAGCTCGGCGTCGAGCGCCCGGCGGATGTTCTCCGCCTTACGGAAGCCGTGCTGCTCGCCCTCGAACAGCAGGTACGCCACCGGGAGCTTCTGCGCCCGCAACGCGTTCACGATCATCTCCGACTGGTTCGGCGGGACGATCGCGTCCTCGTCGCCCTGCAGCACGATCAGTGGCGTGGAGAACTCGTCGACATGCGTGATCGGCGAGCGCTCCCGGTACACGTCGGCCGCCTCCGGGTACGGCCCGACCAGGCCGTCCAGGTAGCGGGACTCGAACTTGTGCGTGTCCGCAGCCAGCGCCTCCAGGTCGGCGACGCCGAAGTGGTCCGCACCGGCCGCGAACGGGGTGTCGTTGCGGGCGAGTGCAGCGAGCGTCGTGTACCCGCCCGCGCTGCCGCCGCGGATCGCGAGCCGCTCCGGGTCGACCCGGCCCTGCCCGGCCAGCGCGCGGGCCGCGGCCAGGCAGTCCGCCACGTCGACGATCCCCCAGGCGCCCTTGAGCTGCTCGCGGTACTCGCGCCCGTATCCGGTGGAGCCGCCGTAGTTCACGTCGACCACGCCGAAGCCCCGGGTCGTCCAGTACTGCACCGCGGTGCTGAGCACGGGCGTCGCCGCGCCGGTCGGGCCACCGTGCAGCACCACCAGCAACGGCGGGAGCTCGCCCTCTTCGGCGGGGCCGTCGCCGGACGGCGGGTAGAACAACGCGTGCGCGGTGCGGCGGGCACCCTCACCGTCGACCGACGGGAACGAGATCGGCTCCGGTGCCGAGATCGTGTCGTCGTCCAGGCCGAGGTCGCGCGGCTCGAGCAGCGTGGTCACCCGCGGGCCGTCCTCGGACAGCGTCACCCGGTGCACGGCGGGCTCGGCCCACGGGCTGCCCGCGACGCAGACGACGTCGTCCGGGCCCGCGGCACGCACCGAGCCGATCGCGGTGAACGGCAGCTCGAGCGCGGTCAGCTCGCCGTCCACGCCGCGCACGGCGAGTGCGTCGAAACCGTCACGGGAGCGCGCGAACACGACCCGGCCGTCGTCGAGCACCGCGTACCGGGACCCGCCCAGCGCCCAGCCGGGCACGCCGATCTCGGCGTCGATCCGCACGAGCGTCTCGATGTCGTGGCCGGGCAGCCAGCGGTAGAGGTTCCACCAGCCGGTCCGGTCGGACAGGAAGGTCAGCGACCCGTCGGTCTGCCAGCACGGCTCGGTCACCGACTCCCCCGGCCCGCCCGCGACGACGGTCTCCTCGCCGGTGTCGAGCCCGCGGACGGTGAGCACGACGTCGTCCCACGGCATCGACGGGTGGTCCCAGGACAGCCAGGCCAGCCCCGTCCCGTCCGGGGAGATGCGCGGCGCGGCGACGAAGTCCGGGCCGGTCACCAGCACCTCGGGTTCGGACGGGAGGCGCGCGTCGAGCCGCACGATCTCGTTGCGGACCTCGGTGGCCGGGGCCTGCTCCGACGGGTGGTGCTCGCGGACCACGACCATCCACGTGCCGTCCGGGGCGACGTCACCGTCGGCGTAGCGGTCGCCGCGCGCGACGGAGGGCTCCGGCGTCAGGGCGACCGGCTCGCCGTCGGGGTCCAGCCGTCGGATCCGCTGGTCGGTCCAGTCCACGTACCAGAGCGGACCGGGACCGGGTCCGCGGTGCGCATCGTAGGTCCACCACGCGCCGCCGCCGTACTCGTGGACGGCGGTCCGCACGTTCGCGTCGTCGCCCAGCAGGTCCACCGGGTCGCCGGCTGGCGTGCGGCGGACCAGCTGGGTGCGGCCGCCCTCCTGCGGGCGGCTCTCGGCCCACACGACGCTGTCGCCGTCCGGTCGCACGCCGGCCGGGCGCGCGCCGGCGGACACCACCACCTCGGACGTGATCGGCGTCGGCCACGAGCCGTATCCCGAGATCGTCACGGCCCCCACGCTAGTCACCCGCGCGCGCGGCGGCGGTCACCCCCGGGCCGGGTACTCGTCGCGCTTGCGTGGCCAGCCGCTGAAGTCCTCGCCGCGGCCACCGGCCGTCCGGTCGAGCAGCTGCCAGGTCGCGTTCAGCGCCTCGGTGCCGCGGTCGTAGGTGGAGTACGTGTGGTGGACGACGCCGTCGGCGAGCACGAAACAGCTCAGTGCCATCAGCTCCATCACGTCCAGCATGCTGCCGCTGCCCGACCCGTAGTCCCGGCGCCGCGTCGGGACGTGCATGTACTCGAAGAAGTCGGCGTCGAAGTCGGATCCGGCCGACGAGACCCACTGCACGTCCCAGCCCATCCGGCGCTTGTAGGCCTCCAGCACCGGCAGCGGCGAGCGCGAGGACAGCAGGAACGTCACGTCCCGCTGCGCGAGGTGCGGGGCCGCGCCGACCAGGTTGTCGGTCTCGAACGTGCAGCCGGGACACCCCTCCGGCGTGTTCGGACCGTGCATGAAGTGCCGCACGATCAGCTGCGAACGCCCGTCGAAGAGCTCCGCCAGCGTGCGCGTGCCGTCGTTCGTCTCGAACCGGTACTCCTTCTCCACCGGTACCCAGGGCAGCGCCCGGCGCTCACCGGCCAGCTCGGTGCTGCGCCGGGTCAGCTCCTTCTCCTTCGCCAGCAGCTGCTCGTAGGCAGTTCGCCACTGCTCACGCGTTCCGACCGTCTGCGTCGTCGTCACGAATCCTCCCGCGGTTGTTCGAGGGTGCTCCGGTTACGACCGCTGCCCGTCCCGGAACTCATCGCCTCGAACCGTCAGCGCCGGACCGTCAGCGCCGACCGCAGCAGTCCGGTCGCCTTCGGCAGCGCGCCGGGTCGCAGCACCGGAACGATGCCGACGATCGCCCGCAGGCCGGTCCACCAGCGCACCGAGCCGTCCGTGCGGACGACGCCGATCGCGGGCGTCGCGCATCCGGTGACGTCCGGGTACCGGCGCAGGTTGGGGTAGATGTCGGCCAGCGCCGCCTCCCGGCAGGAGCGCGCCCGGACCCGGACCGTGACGCACTCCGGCAGCTCCCGCGCGATCCGCGAGCAACCCGGGCACCCGGCGTCGAAGACGACCACCAGCTCCCGGACGCGAGTCACCGGGCCAGTATCGCGGCTAGCCTGGAGCGATGACCGAGCCCACACCGGACGTCCCGGCACCGGACTACGACGAGAACGGCGTCCCCAGCCTCGACTTCGTGCGGGACAAGATCGAGGGCCGGTACGCCACCGCGCTCGGCGCCACCGAGCTCGCCGAGGAGACGGAGCCCGCCCGCGACCAGGCCGAGCAGCAGGCCGAGCGGGACAAGAAGGCCGCCGACCGGCTCGAGGAGATCCGCCGCTCGCTCGGCTGACCCCCGACACGAACGAACGGCACTGTCGAGCACTGTGACTGCTCGACAGTGCCGTTCGTTCGGGAGGGTCAGGCGCCGGAGCGCTTGAAGATCTTGCTGCCCAGCCAGACCAGCGGGTCGTACTTCTTGTCGACGGCGCGCTCCTTCATCGGGATGAGCGCGTTGTCGGTGATCTTGATGTGCTCGGGGCACACCTCGGTGCAGCACTTGGTGATGTTGCACATGCCGAGGCCGTGCTCCTCCTGGGCGTCCACGGCGCGGTTGCCGTGCGCGTCGAGGGGGTGCATGTCCAGCTCCGCCATCCGCATCAGGTAGCGCGGGCCGGCGAAGGACTCCTTGTTCTCCTCGTGGTCACGGACCACGTGGCAGGTGTTCTGGCACAGGTAGCACTCGATGCACTTGCGGAACTCCTGGCTCCGCTCCACGTCGACCTGCTGCATCCGGTACTCACCCGGCTCCAGGCCCTCCGGCGGCTGGAACGACGGGATCTCCCGGGCCTTCGTGTAGTTGAACGACACGTCGCACACCAGGTCCCGGATCACCGGGAACGTGCGCAGCGGCGTCACCGTGACGATCTCGCTCTCGTCGAACGTGTTCATGCGCGTCATGCACATCAGCCGGGGCTTGCCGTTGATCTCCGCCGAGCACGACCCGCACTTGCCGGCCTTGCAGTTCCAGCGCACCGCGAGGTCGTTGGCCTCGGTCGCCTGCAGCCGGTGGATGATGTCGAGGACGACCTCGCCCTCGTTGACCTCCACCGGGTAGTCGACGAGTTCACCCTTGGTGTCGTCGCCGCGCCAGACCCGGAAGTGGTGCAGGTGGCTGTTGGATTCCGCCATCAGGAAACGCCCTCCGCTGCGCCGGAGTCGGAGCGGTGCCCGCCCAGCTCCTCGCCGGTGTAGTACTTCTTCAGCTCGTCCATCTCGAACAGGTCGAACAGGTCCGACCGCATCGAGATCTGCTCCTTGCGGGTCAGCTCCACGTTGTCCTCACCGAGCGCGGAGCAGACCAGCAGCAGGTGCCGCCAGTCCGAGTCCATCACCGGGAAGTCGTCGCGGGTGTGCCCGCCACGGCTCTCCTGACGCTCCAGCGCGGCCTTCCCGACACACAGCGAGACGAGCAGCATGTTCCGCAGGTCCAGCGCGATGTGCCAGCCCGGGTTGAACTCCCGGTGCCCCTGGACCGACACGGTGCGGGTGCGGGTGGCGATGTCCTCGAGCTTCTTGAGGGCCATCTCCATCTCGTCTTCCTTGCGGATGATGCCGACGAGCTCGTGCATCGTCTTCTGCAGCTCCTGCTGCACCGCGAAGGGGTTCTCGCCACCGTCGGTCGCCGTGGAGAACGGCAGCAGCGCACGGTCCAGCGCGTCGGACACGTCGGCGTCCGCGACGGCCGATGTGGCGCCGAGCCCGTCCACGTACTCCGCCGCGGACAGGCCCGAGCGGCGGCCGAACACCAGCAGGTCGGACAGCGAGTTGCCGCCGAGCCGGTTCGAGCCGTGCATGCCGCCCGCGACCTCACCGGCCGCGAACAGGCCCGGCACGCTCGACATCGCGGTGTCCGGGTCGACCTCGACCCCGCCCATCACGTAGTGGCAGGTCGGGCCGACCTCCATCGGCTCCTGCGTGATGTCGACGTCGGCCAGCTCCTTGAACTGGTGGTGCATCGACGGCAGGCGCTTGAGGATCTGCTCGGGCTTGAGCCGGGACGCGATGTCCAGGTACACGCCGCCGTGCGGGGTGCCGCGGCCGGCCTTGACCTCGGAGTTGATCGCGCGGGCGACCTCGTCACGCGGGAGCAGCTCCGGGGGACGGCGGTTGTTGTCCGCGTCCTCGTACCAGCGGTCGCCCTCCTCCTCGGTGGTCGCGTACTGCTCCTTGAACACCTCCGGGATGTAGTCGAACATGAACCGCTTGCCGTCGGAGTTCTTGAGCACACCGCCGTCGCCGCGGACCGACTCGGTGACCAGGATCCCCTTCACCGACGGCGGCCAGACCATGCCGGTCGGGTGGAACTGCAGGAACTCCATGTTGATCAGCGTCGCGCCCGCGCGCAGGGCCAGCGCGTGGCCGTCGCCGGTGTACTCCCACGAGTTCGACGTGACCGAGTAGCTCTTCCCGACCCCGCCGGTGGCCAGCACGACCGCCGGCGTGTCGAACCGGATGAACTGGCCGTTGCCGCGGTAGTAGCCGAAGCAGCCGGAGATCTTGCCGTCGGTCTTGAACAGCTCGGTGATCGTGGTCTCGTGGAAGACCTTGATCTTCGACTCGTAGTCGCCGGTCTCGGCGAAGTCCTCCTGCTGCAGCGAGACGACCTTCTGCTGCAGCGTGCGGATCAGCTCCAGGCCGGTGCGGTCACCGACGTGCGCCAGCCGCGGGTAGGTGTGCCCGCCGAAGTTGCGCTGGCTGATCGTGCCGTCCGGCAGCCGGTCGAACAGCGCGCCGTAGGTCTCCAGCTCCCAGACGCGGTCCGGGGCCTCCTTGGCGTGCAGCTCGGCCATCCGCCAGTTGTTCAGGAACTTCCCGCCACGCATGGTGTCGCGGTAGTGGACCTGCCAGTTGTCGTTGTGGTTGGCGTTGCCCATCGACGCCGCACAACCACCCTCGGCCATGACCGTGTGGGCCTTGCCGAACAGCGACTTCGAGATGATCGCGGTCTTCTTGCCCTGCAGCCGCGCCTCGATCGCCGCGCGCAGTCCGGCACCACCGGCGCCGATGACGACGACGTCGTATGCGTGATGCTCGATCTTCTCGGTCTGCTCCGTGCTGTTGTCAGACACTGTCGTCACCCCACGATCCGCAGGTCGGAGATCCATCCGGCCGAGACGGCCATGATGTAGAAGTCGGTGATCGCCAGGCTGGCCAGCGTGGCCCACGCGAACTGCATGTGCCGCGTGTTCAGCTTCGTGACGAAGGTCCACATCTTGTAGCGCACGGGGTGCTTCGAGAAGTGGTTGATGCGTCCGCCGACACCGCTGCGGCAGGAATGGCAGGACACCGTGTACGCGAACAGCAGTACGACGTTGGCCACCAGGATGATGTTGCCCAGGCCCAGTCCGAAACCGCCGCCGGGCAGGATGAACGCCACGATCGCGTCGTAGAGGTTGATCACCGTGATCAGGCCCGCGATGTAGAAGAAGTAGCGGTGCGCGTTCTGCATGATCAGCGGGAAGCGCGTCTCACCGGTGTAGCGGCGGTGCGGCTCGGCCACGGCGCAGGCGGGCGGCGACAACCAGAACGCCCGGTAGTAGGCCTTCCGGTAGTAGTAGCAGGTCAGCCGGAACAGCAGCAGGAATGGCAGCGAGATCGCCGCGTACGGGAGCCACCACACGTCCGGCAGGAACTGGCCGAAGTGCGACGCCTCCGGCACACACCCGGTGGAGACGCAGGGCGAGTAGAACGGCGTCAGATAGCCGTAGTCGGCCACGAAGTAGTAGTCCTGCATGAACGCACGCACGGTCGCGTAGATGACCCACGCCGACAATCCGACGAAGTTCGCCAGCGGCGGAAGCCACCAGCGGTCGGTACGCAGCGTCCGTGCCGCGATCTGCGCCCGCCCGGCGGCCGCGTCAGTGGTGGATGACACGCGGTGGAGCTCCTCTGTTTCGCAGACGTCGGGTCGCCCCGGACACGACGTCGTGTCCTTAGATGATGTGCCCGTTCTCAGTTCGCTGCACGAGCGGCAAGTTCGGGCAGCGTACGACGGACAACTCCACTCAGCCGCATCAGGTTCGCCTACGAAGCCCAGCCAGAGACACGTCTCACACGCCCGGGGCGGTGATCACGCCGCCGGCAGGCCGGACTCCCGGAGCGTGAGGTTGAGACGCCCGGTCGCAAGGCCGATGTCCGGGACGTCCGAGTCCGGGAGCAGCCGCGGTACCCCGTGGTAGGCGAACCGGCTGGGGCCGCCGAACACGACCAGGTCGCCGGACAGCAGCTCGACGTCGGTCCAGGGGCGCCCACGGCCCTCCGGGTTGCCGAACCGGAACACGCACCCCGCACCCAGCGACAGCGACACGACCGGCGCGTCCGAGCGCTCGTCGACGTCGCGGTGCTGGCCCATCCGGGCGTCGCCGTCGTAGAAGTTCACGAGGGCGACGTCCGGGCGGTAGGTCCGCGCGGCCTCCGGATCGGACTCGGCGAGCGCCGCGCGGCCGAGGTCGGCCAGCCAGTCCGGGAACGGGGTGACCGGGGATCCGTCCTGGTCGTCGCGGGTGCGCGAGTAGCGGTGTAGATGCGCGCTCCGCAAGCTCCGGCTGCAGATCCAGTGCCAGCCCAGACACACCGTGCGCACCGACATCCGGTGCCCGCTCGGCAGCGTCGCGGCCCGGATGCCGGGCCCGGCGCTCGCCCACTCCCGGCACGCGACGACGAGCTCACGCTGCCGGTCGACGTCCAGCCAGCCGGGGACGTGCACCGCGCCGGGGCCCAGCTCGCGGCGCGGGCGCGGGATCAGTGCGTCGCCGGTCACCGGTGATCGGCGGTCGCGGTGGGACGGGCCGTCACGCCGCGGCCGGACGGCAGTCCCGGCACGGGCGGTACCCGGCCGCCAGCGCGGCGTCGACCCGGCGGAACGGGCGCCGGTGCGGCCCGGTGATCCGGCGGGCGTGGTGGCAGGTCGGGAAGCAGACGATCCCGGTCGTGTCGCTGCCCACCAGCAGCTCGCCGCGGCGCGCGGTGTCCTCCATCCCGTCCACGTCCAGGTCCTCGCCGCGCAGCAGCTCGCGCTTGCGGTCCGGGCCGAACATGTACTCCCCCGCCTTCCCGTCGCCGCGCACCACGCGGTGGCACGGGACGAGCAGCGGCAACGGGTTGCGCGCCAGCACCGAGGCGGCCGCACGGACCGCCGACGGGCGTCCGGCCTCCCGGGCCACCCAGCCGTACGGGCGCACCTGGCCGGCCGGGATCCGGCGGGTCGCCTCCAGCACGTCGCGCTCGAACACCGACAGCGCGGCGAGATCCAGGCCCGGCCGGCGCGACGACCCGGCGTCACCGCCGGCGTGGTCCCGCGCGACGCCCGGAACCGCCGAGCGCAACGCCGGCAGCAGGCCGTGCGGCGGTGAGGACAGCGGCCGCAGCGGCCGTCCGAACCGCTGCCGGTAGGCCTCGGCGAACCCGTCCGGGTCGGTCCCGTCGGCCGTGCGCAGGTACTGGACGCCGCCGGCGGTGACGGCGACGTGCACGTCCCCGAGCCGGCTCGGGGCCGTCAGCCACCCGGCGAACACCTTGCCGTCCAGGTCGGGCGGCTGCTCGCCGCCCAGCCCGGCCAGCGACTCCTCGATCGTGTTCATCGCGTTCTCTCCTCGCGTAGGTCCTCCACCAGTGGCCGTAACCGGGCCAGGCCACGCGAGACGTGCGACTTCGCCGTCCCCTCGGCCACACCGAGCACCTCGGCCACCTCACCGGTACCCAGCCCGACGACGTGCCGCAGCACGACCGCCGTGCGCTGCACCTCGGACAGGCGGGCCAACGCCGCCCCGAGGTCACGCTGCAGCTGCGACGACTCGGCCTGCTGCTCGACGCCCGGTCCCGTCGCGTGCTGCTCGGCGGTCTCGAACGACGGCGGCGGCTCCGGTCGTCGTGCCCGGTCCCGGGCCGCGTTGCGGGCCGTGTTGCGCAGGATCGTCAGCAGCCACGGCCGGATCCGCAGCGCCGCGAGTCGTGCCGCGTCGTAGCCGCGCAGCGCGCGGTAGGCACGCAGGAACGCGTCCGCGGCGAGGTCCTCGGCGTCGGCCGGATCCGCGACGAAGCGGCGGGCCACCGACCAGACGACGGCCCGGTGGCGCTCCATCAGCACCGCGAAGCCGCCGTCGAGGTCGGCCGCCAGGTGCGCGGCCAGCGCGGCGTCCGCCTCGCCCGGTCCGCCGTCCGGCGGCGGGCACGCAGTGTCCGGTGCCCTCACGTCGTCGACGATCCCACTGCCCATGTCCTACCGAACACCGACGCGCCACGGTCGGTTGCACTCCCGCCATTCAGCCCTCGGGCGGAGGCACGGGTCAGGCGGAGCGGCGGCGCCCGGCGACCGTCGCGGCGAGGTAGTCGCGGTTGAGCTGGGAGATCACGTCGAGCGGGATCTCCTTCGGGCAGGCGCTCGTGCAGGCGCCGGTGTTCGTGCAGCCGCCGAACCCGGCGTCGTCGTGCGCGTCGACCATCGCCACGACGCGCTCGTAGCGCTCCGGCTGGCCCTGCGGCAGCTCGCCGAGGTGAGTCAGCTTGGCGCCCAGGAACAGCGACGCGGACCCGTTCGGGCAGGCCGCGACGCACGCGCCGCAGCCGATGCAGTTGGCCGCCTCGAACGACCGGTCCGCGGCGATCTTGCGCACCGGGGTGGCGTGCGCGTCCGGGGCCGAGCCGGTGTTGACCGACACGTACCCGCCCGCCTGGATGATCGAGTCGAACGCGCCGCGGTCGACGACCAGGTCCTTGATCACCGGGAACGATCCGGAGCGGAACGGCTCGACGACGATCGTGTCGCCGTCGCGGTAGTGCCGCATGGAGAGCTGGCAGGTGGTGGTGGCCTTCTGCGGGCCGTGCGGCCGGCCGTCGATGACCATGCTGCAGGAGCCGCAGATGCCCTCGCGGCAGTCGTGGTCGAACGCGACCGGCTCGCCTCCTTCGAGGATCAGCTTCTCGTTGAGGACGTCGAGCATCTCCAGGAACGACATGTCCTCCTCGACGTCGTCGAGCGCGTAGGACTCGAGGTGTCCTTTGTCTTTCGCGTCGTTCTGGCGCCAGATCTTCAGGGTGAGTTTCACGTGTAGCTCCGCCGGCTCGGGTGGACGTGGTCGAAGACCAGGTCCTCGGTGTGCAGCACGGGTGCCTCGCCGCGGCCGGTGAACTCCCAGGCCGCGGTGTAGGAGAAGTGCTCGTCGTCGCGCAGGGCCTCGCCGTCGTCGGTCTGGCTCTCGGTGCGGAAGTGCCCGCCGCAGGACTCGCGCCGGTGCAGCGCGTCGAGACACATCAGCTCGGCGAGCTCCAGGAGGTCGGCGACCCGCCCGGCCTTCTCCAGGCTCTGGTTCAGCTCCGCGCCGGTGCCCGGCACGAGGACGTCGCTCCAGAACTCCCGGCGCAGCTCCGGGATCCGCTCCAACGCCTTGCGCAGGCCCTCCTCGTTGCGCTCCATGCCGCAGTGGTCCCACATGAGGTGGCCGAGCTCGCGGTGGAACGAGTCGACCGTGCGGGTGCCCTGGACCGCGAGCAGCGCGTCGATCCGGTCGGTGACGGCGCGGCGGGCCTCGACGACCTCGGGCGTGTTCTCGTCGACCGGCTCCGGGGTGTTCGACGCCAGGTAGTCCCCGATCGTCACCGGGAGCACGAAGTAGCCGTCGGCCAGGCCCTGCATCAGCGCGGACGCGCCGAGCCGGTTCGCGCCGTGGTCGGAGAAGTTCGCCTCTCCCGTGACGTACAGGCCGGGGATCGTGGACTGCAGGTCGTAGTCGACCCACAGCCCGCCCATCGTGTAGTGCACGGCGGGGTAGATCCGCATCGGGACCTCGTACGGGTCCTCCCCGGTGATCCGGGCGTACATCTCGAACAGGTTGCCGTAGCGCTCCTCGACGGCCGGTCGTCCGAGTCGCTCGATCGCGTCGTCGAAGTCGAGGTAGACGCCGAGACCGCCCGGTCCGACGCCTCGCCCCTCGTCACAGGCCTCCTTCGACGCGCGGGACGCGATGTCGCGCGGGACGAGGTTGCCGAACGCCGGGTACTTGCGCTCCAGGAAGTAGTCGCGCTCGTCGTGCGGGATGTCGTTCGGCGGGCGGTCGTCGCCGTGGGCCTGCGGCACCCACACCCGGCCGTCGTTGCGCAGCGACTCCGACATCAGCGTCAGCTTCGACTGGTGGTCACCGGAGACCGGGATGCACGTCGGGTGGATCTGGGTGAAGCACGGGTTCGCGAACAGCGCGCCCTTGCGGTGGGCGCGCCAGGTCGCGGTGACGTTGCAGCCCCGGGCGTTCGTCGAGAGGTAGAAGACGTTGCCGTACCCGCCGGAGGCGAGGACGACAGCGTCGGCGAGATGGGTCTCGATCTCGCCGCTGACCATGTCGCGCACGATGATCCCGCGGGCGTGCCCGCCGACGACGACGAGCTCGAGCATCTCGTGGCGCGGGTACATCGTCACGGTGCCGGCCTGCACCTGGCGCTCCAGTGCCTGGTAGGCGCCGAGCAGCAGCTGCTGGCCGGTCTGGCCACGGGCGTAGAACGTGCGGGAGACCTGCACGCCGCCGAAGCTGCGCGTGTCGAGCAGGCCGCCGTACTCGCGGGCGAACGGGACGCCCTGCGCGACGCACTGGTCGATGATCTGGGTGCTGATCTCGGCGAGGCGGTGCACATTGGACTCCCGGGCGCGGAAGTCGCCGCCCTTCACCGTGTCGTAGAACAGGCGGTACACGCTGTCGCCGTCGTTGCGGTAGTTCTTCGCGGCGTTGATCCCGCCCTGGGCGGCGATCGAGTGCGCCCGGCGCGGGCTGTCCTGGTAGCAGAACGTGCTGACCTGGTACCCGGCCTCGCCGAGCGTCGCACTTGCCGAGCCGCCGGCCAGCCCGGAGCCCACGACGATGATCTTCTTCGACCGCTTGTTGGCCGGGTTGACCAGCTTCACGCCGAACCGGCGGCGCTCCCAGCGGGTCGCGATGTCCCCCTCCGGGGCGGCGTGGTCGGCGATCGGCTCGCCGGTGGCGTAGTCGCTGTAGGACTCGGTGCTCATGTCAGACCACTCCGAACGTGACGGCGAGCGGGACCGCGAGGAACCCCGCGGTGAGCACGACGGCGAACGCCGTCGAGAGGATCTGGAGGGGACGCTGGCGGCGGCCGTTCGAGACGCCGAGGGTCTGCAGGCCGGACCACAGTCCGTGCCGCACGTGCAGCCCGACGGCGACGACGGCCAGGACGTAGAACAGCGTCACGTACCAGCGGTCGAGGGCGAAGTCGGCCGTCACGTTGTCGTAGACCTGCAGGTGCTGGCCGTTCGGGTTCAGCGTGCCGGTCGTCAGGTCCAGGATGTGGTAGACGACGAACAGCGCGATGATCACGCCGCCCCAGCGCATGGTGCGCGCGGCGTAGCTGCCGGGCATCGTGTGGTTGCCGCCGGCGTAGCGGATCGGCCGGGCGCGGCGGGCGCGCAGCGTGAGCACGACGGCCGACCAGATGTGGGCGAGCACGCTGACGGTCAGCACGACCCGGACGATCCAGAGCGTGCCCTCGTAGGGCAGCACCGGCTCCAGCACCTCGCGCAGCCAGCGGGCGTACCCGTCCAGCGCGTCCGCCCCGAAGAAGATCTTCAGGTTCCCGGCCATGTGGAGGACGAGGTAGAGCAGCAGGAACGCACCGCTGACCGCCATCACGAACTTGAGCAGCACGCCGGGGATCCGGGGCCGTCGCCGCTTCTTCGCTGCGGGACGGCCGGCCGATCGTGCCGGGGCGGGTGTCGGTGCGGTGACCACGGATGAAGTGCACGCTTGCAGCCCGTCAGGCGTCCAATGCATCGACTGGATCGACTCGATAGCTCTACGCTATGTACGTGACGCTTCAGCAGCTCCTGTACTTCGTCGCGGTCGCGGACGTGCGCAGCTTCACCCGCGCGGCCGACCGCGCCGGGGTCGCGCAGCCCACCCTGAGCCGGGCGCTGCGCACCCTGGAGTCCGAGCTCGGGGCGCCGCTGTTCGACCGGGGCGCGACGGTGACGCTCACCCCGGCCGGGGAGGCCGTGCTGCCGCTGGCGCGCCGGATGCTCGCCGACGCCGAGACGGCGCGGACGACCGTCGCCGAGATCGCCGGGCTGCGACGAGGGCGGGTGCGGATCGGGGCGACCCCGTCGCTGTGCATCGGCGTGCTCGCCGACGTGCTGCGGGTGTTCCACGAGCGGCACCCGGGGATCGAGGTCGAGCTGACCGAGGCCGGGTCCCAGCCGCTGGTCGACGGTCTGGTGCGCGGCGAGCTGGATATCGCGCTCGTGATCGTGCCGCCGGACGGGGTGAACACCGCGCTGCACACCGCGCCCCTGCTGCGCGAGCGCCTCTCGGTCGCCTCACCGGCGACGCGACGGCCGCTGACGACCCGGGGATCGATCACCGTCGCCGAGCTGGCCCGGCACCACCTCGTGATGTTCAGCCGGGGCTACGACCTGCGGGAGGTGACGCTGCGCGCGTACGCCGCGGCCGGGGTGGAACCGCGGTTCGCCGTCGAGGGCGCCCAGATGGACGCGGTGCTGCGGATGGTGGAGACCGGCACCGGGGTCGCGGTCGTGCCGGACCTGGTGTTCGCCGGCCGACCACGGCTGCGGCGCACGGTGCTCAACCCGGCCCTGTACCGGACCGTGGCGGTGGCCCGGCGGGCCGACATCGCACCTCCGCCTGCGGTCACGGCGTTCGCGGACACGCTGGTCGGGCACCTCGCCGACGAGCCGGTCCGGACGGCGGGGGACGTGCAGGTGCTGCACCGGCACCGCACCGGACGCGAGCTGCTGGGCTGAGCGGTTCAGACCGCGTCGGACACGGTCGGGACCTTGTCCCGGTTCTCGGCGAACCGGACCCGGTCCGGGTCGAGCCGGTCGATCAGGTCGACCAGCGCGTGCTGGACCTCGACGAGCCGCGCGAGGTCGGGCCCGGTGAGGTCGGAGATGCGTTCGCGCAGCCGGGCCAGCCACGGCGCGAACGGCGGGGAGTCCATCCGCTCGACGAACGCCGCGTAGCCCAGGCAGGTCGACCGCACCCCGGTCGGCCGCGCCTCGGTCAGCTCGACGATCATCAGCTCGCCGATCGCCCGTTGCTGGCCGCGGTAGACGTACAGCGTGTCCGCGCGTCGGCGGGAGGTGGAGGCGAACGTGCCCTGGATCCGGTCGAGTGCGGACTTGAGCGCGGCCGTCTCCCGTTCGTCGGCCAGATCGAGGAACTGCAGCTCGCGGCGGACGATCTCCAGCCAGCCGAAGAACTCGGCCATCAGATAGAGCGTGTTCGCGACGAAGTAGTCCTGCTCGCCGCGGCGGCCGCGGAAGCCACTGTGGATGTTCCAGATCCGGCTCTGCAGGTCGTACGCCGCGCGCAGCAGCGGGTTCCGGTAAGCCCGGACCAGCTCCGCGGTCTGCGCCCGCCGGTCGTTCGCGGCCCGCTGCTCGGCCAGGTCGTGCTTGACGACCTCCAGCTCGCGGTTCGCGCGGCGGCGCAGGAGCTCGACGCCGGTCGCGGACGCCAGCGCGATGCCGGCGGAGATCACGGCGACCACGATCGCGACCGTGGCGGGGGTCATCGACATCCGTCCTCTCGTCGGTGACAGCTCAGTCGTCGGCCGGCTCGTCGCCGAGCTCGTCCTCCTCGGCGCCGCGGGCGGCGATCGCCTCCCGGACGACCGCGTAGGCGACGCCGGCGCCGTACCCCTTGCGGGCGAGCATCCCGACCAGGCGCCGGGACGCGGCGGCGCGCTCCTCCCGGGTGCCGACCCGCACGGTGCGCATCTTCTTGCCGACCAGCTCCCGCGCCTTGGCCTGTTCGGACTCGGCGTCGATCTCGGCCAGCGCGGTGTCGGCGACCTCCTTCTCCACACCCTTGCGGTGGAGCTCCTGCGCGATGGCGCGCCGGCCGAGACCACGGTGGTTGTGCCGGGACCGGACCCACTGGCCGGCGAACGCCTCGTCGTCGACGAGGCCGACCTCGTCGAAGCGCTCCAGCACCCGGTCCGCGACGTCGTCGGGGATCTCCTTGCGGTGCAGCGCGTCGCGGAGCTCCTTGACGGTGCGTGCCCGGTCGGTGAGCAACCGGAGGCAGATCTCCTTCGCCCGCGCCTCGTCGTCCGGCGGGGGTCCGGACTCGGCGCGGCGACCCGCGGTCCGGCCGCGGCGGCCCGCACGTCCGCCCCTCGCGCCCCGCTCGTCACCGGCGGCGTCGCGGTCGGTCCCGGGCGTCCCGTCGGACCGGTCGGCCTCGGCGTTGCGCGCGTCGTCGGCGGCGTCGTGCCGCCCGCCCTCGGCATCGCGGCGCCCGCCCTCGGCATCGCGGTGGCCCTCGGCATCGCGCGCGCCGCCGGCATCGCGCCGGCCATCGGCGTCGCGGTGGTCCCCGACGCCTCGGCGGCGGGTACGGCCGCCGCCCTCGTCGCCGATCTCTCGGCGGCGGGACCGGCCGTCGGCGCCGTCCGACGGCGCCGCAGCACGGTGGTCCCGGCCGCCCCGGCCGGCCGTCCTGGACCGACCACCCGGCGGGGCCTGTCCGGCGTCGTCGGACCTCCCGAACTCCGCGATCCGGGCCGAGCCGTCCGGCCCGGTCTCGTCCGGTTCGTGCGAACGTCGCGACCCGGGCACCGCCGGAACCCTCGGACGGCGGCGTCTCCGACACACCGTCCAGATCCACGGTCCGGACGTCCGCCGGAGCGTCGTCCGCGTCGAACGACGCGACCCGGGCCGGCTGCCCGTCCGTGGACTCCGCGTCGGCGTCGTCCAGGGCGTCGAAGTCGGCGACCCGGACCGGGCCGGCCGGCCCGTCGGCGAACCGGCCGTCCTGCGTGGACACGCTCAGAAGTCGACCGGCGCCGGCAGCGGCTCGGCCGGCTTACCGGCCGGGTCGGCCTCGGCGTCGAGCACGGCGCCGATCCCGAGCTTCTCCTTGATCCGCTTCTCGACCTCGTTCGCGACGTCCGGGTTCTCCTTGAGGAACTTGCGGGCGTTCTCCTTGCCCTGCCCCATCTGGTCGCCCTCGTAGGTGTACCAGGCACCGGACTTGCGGATGATCCCCTGCTCGACCCCGACGTCGATCAGCGAGCCCTCGCGGCTGATACCGACGCCGTAGAGCACGTCGAACTCGGCCTGCTTGAACGGCGGCGCGACCTTGTTCTTCACGACCTTCACGCGGGTCCGGCTGCCGACCATGTCCGCGCCGTCCTTCAGCGTCTCGATCCGGCGGATGTCCAGGCGCACCGAGGCGTAGAACTTCAGCGCCTTGCCACCGGTCGTGGTCTCCGGGGACCCGAACATCACGCCGATCTTCTCGCGCAGCTGGTTGATGAAGATCATGGTCGTGCCGGACGTGCTGAGGGCACCGGTGATCTTGCGCAGGGCCTGGCTCATCAGCCGGGCCTGCAGACCGACGTGGCTGTCGCCCATCTCGCCCTCGATCTCGGCGCGGGGCACGAGCGCCGCCACCGAGTCGATCACGATGATGTCCAGGGCCCCGGAGCGGATCAGCATGTCCGCGATCTCGAGGGCCTGCTCACCGGTGTCCGGCTGGGAGACCAGCAGGTCGTCGGTGTTCACCCCGAGCGCCTTGGCGTACTCCGGGTCGAGAGCGTGCTCGGCGTCGATGAACGCGGCGATCCCGCCGGTGGCCTGGGCGTTGGCCACCGCGTGCAGCGCAACCGTGGTCTTACCGCTGGACTCCGGGCCGTAGATCTCGATCACCCGGCCCCGCGGCAGACCACCGACGCCGAGCGCGACGTCCAGGGCGATGGAGCTGGTGGGGATCGCACTGACCGGCGGTCGGTTGTCGTCGCCGAGGCGCATCACGGAGCCCTTGCCGTGGTTCTTCTCGATCTGTGCGAGGGCGAGTTCGAGCGCCTTCTCGCGGTCCGGAGCGGTCATCTCATGCCTCGCTGATCTGCGATCGGATGCTGTCTCTGAAGTCTGCGCTGCCTTCGGGGCGGTCTTGCGGGGAGCCACGGGACAACCGTATGGGGTCACCCCGACAGTTCCACCGCCCGGACACCGTCTGTGGACGGCGTCGTCACGTTGTGGACAACACGGTATACGAACGCCCGTTCGAGGCGTACTCCGACACGCCGACCGGGACAATGCCCGCGACGAGCGGCGCGAGGGTCAGCGCCGGGCCGGCGGGACCTCGTAGGCGTCGCACACGGCGCGCCAGATCCGGCGCAGGTCGACGCCGGCCTCCACGGCCTGCTCGACGGTCTGCCCGTCGAGCTCCGCGAACACGTGGTCGCGCGACAGCGATCCCGCACGGACGGACCCGAACTCGTCCTGCATCAGCTCGCGGAACTGGCTCATTCGCACCGGACGAGGATAACCGTCGTGCGCGGACCCACTGCGGGCGTCGCTCCGTCGTCATCGCCGCACACCGCACCCCGCGCCGGTACCGTGAGCGATATGTCCGTCCTCGCGCAGGCTCTGAGCGATCCCGGCTCGCCGCTGGCCTGGCAGATCGTGTCGGTGCTGGCGCTGCTCGGCGCGCTGGTGGTGCTGCTCCGGTGGTGGTTCGGCCAGCGCAAGCGCTGACCTCAGCGGGAGGGCGTGCTCCGGTCGGGGCACGGTCCAGAGCCCGGGAACGACTGTGACGTTCGTACTGGTCAACGATGCGGGCGGCACATTCGTTTGGGTTCGGCGGCGGGCGAGTCAGGACGCGGTGATCACCAGTCCGGGTGCGGCGACGGCCCGCCCCATACGGGTGTGGCGTTCGTACGGATGACGGCTACGGATGCCACATTCGTCCCGCAGGGTGACCGTCGCCACCGGCTGCCGGGCGCACGGGTGTGACGTCCGTTCTCGTCGCCGGTACGGATGCCACATCCGTGACGTGTCGGTCGGGCGCCGGTGGGTGCCGGCGGCTAGGCTCGCCGCCCGGCTGCCGGGACGGCGGCGGCACCGGAGCGGTCGAGGAGGCGGGCATGGCGAAGTCGGGAGCGGACCGGCACGAGGACGAGGGCCTGCGGCAGGCCTACGGCCTGGTCTCGGACACGCTGGCCGGTGCGGTCCGGGACACCATCGAGCAGCACGACCCGGACCCCGCGCGGCAGGCGGTCCGCAAGCTGACCGCCATCGACGACGAGGTGTCCGGCGACGAGCCGCCACCCGGCTGGTCGCTGGCGTTCCTCGTGCTCGCCGACTGGTTCGACGTCGCGCGCACCGAGCTGGCCGACCAGCCGGACCGCACGGACCGGGCGCTGGACTGGATCGAACAGCACCTCGGCCGGCGCTACCGCTCCCGCGCGCGCTACACGATCGCGCCGCTGACCAGCGTCGAGGACGCCCGGGAGACCACGCACTACGTCGAGGCGCTCGGCGAGGACTTCCTGGCCAGCATGATCTGGTCCGCGGCCGCGGTGACCGACCTCTATCCCGGCGCGGACGGCGGGCGTGACTGGCTGCGCAAGCGGGCCGACGCCCGCTGAACCTCGATCCACCGATGGAGCCGTTGGTCGAGTAAGCGTCCTGACACGGAAATGCCTCTCGGCTCAGAGCTTGTCCACGGCTCTATCCATCCGATTCGAGAGACACCACCGTGCCCGGATCAGGCCGGCCCCACCAGCCCCAGGCTCATCGGTGGATCGAGGCTCAGGCGGCATGATCGTTCCCCACGGGTCCTTGCAGCTCACGGACGTTCGCGCGTCGCCGCTCGGCGACCGCTTCCGCCGTATCGTTCGGTGAGGGCGTTGCCGATGGCGGCGAGGTGGTCTTGCACCCCTTGGGGGCTGGTGATGTCGAGCCATTCGACGAGTCCGGCGAGGTGGCCGGCGAGCCCGTACTCGCTGGGTCCGCGGATCACGACGGTGATGCGTCCGTCGGTGGTGGCGCCTCCTGTTTCGAGGTTGTCGCCGACCGCGATTCGGAGCAGGTCGATTCCGTCGGGTGCGCAGGTCGCGTGGATCTCGATGGGTGGTGTTCGCCTGCGGTCGACGTCGTCGGCGATCTCGCGCCAGCTTTCGGCGAGGTCGACGTCCTCGGGGAGGTGGACGGGTCGGTCGGTCGGGGCGGCGGACGAGACGCGGTCGATCCGGAAGGTTCGCCGGCCGGTCTCGGTGTAGGCGACGAGATACCAGGACGGACCTTTGGCGACGATGCCCAGCGGGTGGACGGTCCTCTCGGACTCGGCGCCTGTGCTGTCGACATATCCGAGTTGCACCTGGACGCCGCGGATCACGGCGTCCTGCAGATCGTCGAGGAAGCGAGGAGGTGGCTCT
This sequence comes from uncultured Actinomycetota bacterium, assembly GCA_963822335.1. Taxonomy (GTDB): domain Bacteria; phylum Actinomycetota; class Actinomycetes; order Mycobacteriales; family Pseudonocardiaceae; genus Pseudonocardia. The sequence continues at coordinate 136,394 of CAWGHE010000004.1, forward strand.
GGGGGGCGAGTCGAGCCCCATCGTCGCGGGTCCAGGACCAGCGAGGATGCCGCGGCCTCGGCTTGTGCTCGGAAGGGCTCCGGCAGGGCGCGCACGAGTTTGCGCAGCGCGGACTTCACGGCCGGGGTCGCCGTCGAGGCGGGGCCGGCGACGAGGAACAGGGCGCGGGCTTCGCTCGCGGTCAGCCCGGACAGGTCGGTGCGGGCGCCGCCGAGGAGCCGCCAGCCGCCTCCTCGACCCTGGATCGAGTAGACGGGGATGCCGCTCATGGCCAGTGCGTCGAGGTCGCGACGCGCGGTGCGCTCGGATACTTCGAGCTCGTCGGCGACTTCTGCGGCCGTGACCTGCTCGCGCCGTTGCAGCATGAGGAGGGTGGCCACCAGCCGGTCGGTTCGCACGCCGACAACAGTTCCAGATAAACCGGTCATGAGGTGACCGGTATAGGTACTTGGGTGGGAGGCATGAACTCACCGACGAACCCCACCGACTTCCCCGAGCCCACCCTGATCGCCGTCAACGGCGTGGAGCTGGAGGTCTTCGAAGCAGGCCGGCACAACGCCGGGAAGCCCGTCGTGCTCTGCCACGGCTGGCCGGATCTCGCCTTCACCTGGCGTCATCAGGTGCCCGCCCTCGTCGCAGCGGGCTACCACGTCATCGCCCCCAACCAGCGCGGCTACGGCAACTCCTCCCGCCCGGCCGAGGTCACCGCCTACGACGTCGCGCACCTGGCCGACGATCTCGTCGCACTTCTCGACCACTACGACTACGAGGACGCGACCTTCATCGGCCATGACTGGGGGGCGATGGTCGTGTGGAGTCTCACCCTGCTGCATCCGACGCGTGTGAACAAGGTGATCTGCCTGAGCCTGCCGTACCCCGTGCGCGGAGATACACCCTGGCTCGAGTTCATGGAAGCGGTGCTCGGCAGCGACTACTACTTCGTCCATTTCAACCGGCAGCCCGGCGTCGCCGACGCCGTGTTCGACGAGAACCCGACACAGTTCCTTCGCAACCTGTACCGCAAGAACGAGCCTCGCAAGGAGCCGCAGCCAGGGATGGTGATGATCGATCTCGCCCGAGCGGAGACTCCCTTCGGAGAGTCTCTGATGAGCGACAGCGACCTGGCCGTCTACGTCTCCGCCTTCGAGAAGTCCGGGTTCACCGGCGGCATCAACTGGTACCGGAACCTCGACCGCGACTGGCACCTGCTCGCCGACGTCGACCCGATCATCCACCAGCCCGCCCTCATGATCTACGGCGACCGCGACGCCGTGGCCCAGGCCGAGAACCTCGCAGAGTTCGTGCCCAACATCGACGAGATCCACCTCGACAGCGGCCACTGGATCCAGCAGGAGAAGCCGGAAGAGACGAACCGCACGATCCTGGAATGGCTGGCACGAGTGAGTCCAGCGCGAGCACCCGAACGATCGACCTGGACCTCAGGCTGAACGACGGCCGGTGTCACATCGAACGGTTCTCAACCGATGAGTTGAGTACGAGCGGGCAGTCCACGCTCGTACGACCCGGCGAACCCCTCGCCGGGCCCGAGCCGAAGGACAGGCCTGTGTCGCAGAACCGCACTCCCGCCGACGAGCACCGTGAGATCGCCGAACGCTTCACCCGACTGGTCCGGTCGGTTCCCGACGGGAGGTGGGACTCCCCGAGCCCGGTGGCGGACTGGCGGGCCCGCGACGTCGTCGGCCATCTCGTGGGGTGGTTCCCCGGCTTCCTGAGCGCGTTCGCCGGCGTCGAGCTGTCCCCCGGCCCGTCCGTGGACGACGATCCGGTCGCCGCGTGGCAGGCACTGGACGACCAGGTCCAGGCCCTGCTGGAGGACCCCGCCAGCGCGGAGCGGACGCTGACCATCCCGTACGCGGACCCGACGCCACTGCCGCAGGGCGTGCTGCAGTACTTCACCGCCGACGTGTTCATGCACAGCTGGGACCTGGCCCGGGCCACCGGCCAGGACGCGACCCTGGACCCGGAGCGGTGCGAGGTCATGGTGAAGGGGATGGAGCCGATCGAGGAGCTCATGCGCTCCAGCGGTCAGTTCGGTCCGCGGGTCGACGTCCCGGACGACGCCGATCCGCAGACCCGGCTCCTGGCGTTCATCGGCCGCGATCCGGCGTGGTGAGGTGACGCCGCCCGCCGGAAACTGTCGGTGGGTGCGCGCATCATGGTTGGCGTGACAGCGCTCGACGGCTTCTCCCCCGCGACCCGCCAGTGGTTCGAGGGGGCGTTCGCCGCGCCCACGGCCGCGCAGGAGGGTGCGTGGTCGGCGGCGCAAGCGGGGCGGCACGCGCTCGTCGTCGCGCCCACCGGCTCCGGCAAGACGCTGGCCGCGTTCCTCTGGGCGCTGGACCGGCTCGCCGCCGAGCCGGTCCCGGCCGAGCCGAAGCACCGCTGCCGCGTGCTGTACGTGTCCCCGCTCAAGGCGCTCGCCGTGGACGTGCAGCGCAACCTGCGGTCACCGCTGACCGGGATCCGCCAGGCCGCGCAGCGCCTGGGTGAGCCGGTCCCGGACATCACGGTCGGGATGCGCACCGGGGACACCCCGGCCGACGAGCGCCGCCAGTTCGCCCGCACCCCGCCGGACGTGCTGGTCACCACGCCCGAGTCGCTGTTCCTGCTGCTCACCTCCGCGGCCCGGGAGTCGCTGCGCGGGGTCCGCACGGTGATCGTCGACGAGGTGCACGCCGTCGCCGGCACCAAGCGCGGCGCGCACCTGGCGCTGTCGCTGGAACGGCTCGAGGAGATCGTCGAGACGAGCCCGCAGCGGATCGGGCTGTCGGCCACCGTGCGCCCGGTGGACGAGGTCTCGACGTTCCTGTCCGGCGCCCGGCCGGTGGACGTGGTGCAGCCGAAGACGGCGAAGACGATCCGGGTCGAGGTGCAGGTCCCGGTGCCGGACCTCGCGGCGCTCGACGAGCGGCCCGCACCCGGCAGCTCCGACGAGGAGGTCGTCGGCTCCGCGGCCGGGACGGCGCAGAAGCCGTCGATCTGGCCGGCGGTCGAGGAACGGCTGCTCGGGCTGGTCCGGGAGCACCGCTCGACGATCGTGTTCTCGAACTCGCGGCGGCTGGCCGAGCGGCTCACGTCCCGGTTGAACGAGCTGGCTGCCGAGCAGGCCGAAGCGGACGCCGTCGATCTCGACGACGCCGGGGGCGACGGTCCGCGCCAAGCGTTCCCGGCCGAGGCGGTCGGGCAGTCCGGCGTCGGCGGTGGCGCGGCGCCGAGCGTGGCGAAGGCGCACCACGGGTCGATGTCGCGCGACCAGCGCACGCTCGTCGAGGAGGAGCTCAAGTCCGGCGTGCTGCCCTGCGTGGTGGCGACGTCCAGCTTGGAGCTGGGCATCGACATGGGCGCGGTCGACCTGGTGGTGCAGGTCGAGGCGCCGCCGTCGGTCGCGTCCGGGCTGCAGCGGGTCGGCCGGGCCGGGCACCAGGTCGGGGCGGTGTCCGAGGGCGTCGTGTTCCCGAAGTTCCGCGGCGATCTCGTGTCCTGCGCGGTGGTGGCCGAGCGGATGAGCTCGGGCGCCATCGAGTCGATGCGTTACCCGCGCAACCCGCTCGACGTGCTGGCCCAGCAGGTCGTCGCGATGGTCGCGCTGGAGCCGTGGTCGCTCGGTGACCTGGCCGCCGTCGTGCGGCGGTCGGCGCCGTTCGCGGCACTGCCCGACTCGGCGCTGCACTCGGTGCTGGACATGCTCGCCGGGCGCTACCCGTCCGAGGAGTTCGGCGAGCTGCGCGCGCGGATCACCTGGGACCGGGTCACCGACGAGCTGCGGGCACGCCCGGGTGCGCAGCGCCTGGCCGTGACGTCCGGTGGCACGATCCCGGACCGCGGGCTGTTCACGGTGATGACCCCGGGCGGGGCGGACGGTGCCGGATCGCGGGTCGGCGAGCTGGACGAGGAGATGGTCTACGAGTCCCGGGTCGGGGACACGTTCCTGCTCGGCACGTCGTCCTGGCGGGTCGAGGACATCACGCACGACCGAGTGATCGTCACCCCGGCGCCCGGGGTGCCGGCCCGGATGCCGTTCTGGAAGGGCGAGTCGATCGGGCGGCCGCTGGAGCTGGGCCGCGCCGTCGGCGCGTTCGTCCGGGAGATGTCCGGGCTGGAGGACGGCGCGGCGCGCCACCGGGCCGCCGACGCCGGGCTCGACGAGTGGGCGTGTGACAACCTGCTCTCCTACCTGCGCGAGCAGCGCGAGTCGACCCGGCACGTGCCGAGCGACCGCACGATCCTGGTCGAGCGCTTCCGCGACGAGCTCGGTGACTGGCGGCTGGTCGTGCACTCCCCGTTCGGGGCGCAGGTCAACGGCCCGTGGGCGCTCGCGATCGCGGCCCGGATGAGGGAGCGCCGCGGGGTCGAGGTGAGCGCGTCCGGCGCCGACGACGGGATCGTGCTGCGGCTGCCGGACGCGATGGACGATTCCGGCGCCGAGGTCGTGCCGTCCGCCGAGGACGTGCTGCTGGAGCCGGGTGAGATCGAGCAGATCGTGGTGTCCGAGCTGGGCGGCTCGGCGCTGTTCGCATCCCGGTTCCGGGAGTGCGCGGCCCGGGCGCTGCTCCTGCCGCGCCGCGACCCGAAGCGGCGCAGTCCGCTCTGGCAGCAGCGGCAGAAGTCGGCCCAACTGCTCTCCGTCGCCGGGAAGTACGAGCAGTTCCCGATCACGCTCGAGGCGATGCGCGAGTGCGTGCAGGACGTCTACGACCTGCCCGGCCTCCGCGAGCTGATGAGCGACGTCGCCGGCCGGAAGGTCAAGGTCGCCGAGGTCGAGACGCAGTCGCCGTCGCCGTTCGCGCGCAGCCTGCTGTTCGGCTACGTCGGGATGTTCCTCTACGAGGCGGACGCGCCGCTGGCCGAGCGCCGGGCCGCCGCCCTGTCGCTGGACTCGACCCTGCTCTCCGAGCTGCTCGGGTCGGAGGCGATCCGGGAGCTGCTCGACCCGGAGGTGCTCGCCGAGGTCGAGGCCTCGTTGCAGCGCACCGTGCCGGACCGGCACGCCCGCGACGCCGAGGGCGCGGCCGACCTGCTGCGCTTCGTCGGCGACCTGTCCGACGACGAGGGCCGCGCCCGCGGCATCGACCCCGCCTGGTTCGTCGATCTGGAGTCCGCCCGGCGCGCCCTGCGGGTCCGGATCGCGGGCGAGCACCGGTGGATCGCGATCGAGGACGCCGGGAAGATCCGGGACGCGCTCGGCACGGCGCTGCCGGTCGGCGTGCCGGAGGCGTTCACCGAGCCGGTCCCGGACCCGCTCGGAGACCTGGTGATCCGTTATGCGCGCACGCACGGACCGTTCGCGGCGCGCGAGTGCGCGGAACGGTTCGGCCTGGGCGTGGCCGTGGTCGCCGGGGTCCTGGACCGGCTCACCGGGAGCGGGCGGCTGGTCCGTGGCGAGCTGCGTCCGCAAGCCGCGATCCCCGCCGGCACCACGTCCGAGATCGAGTTCTGCGACGCCGAGGTGCTGCGGCGGCTGCGGCGGGCGTCGCTGGCGCGTCTGCGGCACGAGGTCGAGCCGGTCGAGCAGCGTGCACTCGGACGGTTCCTCCCGGCCTGGCAGGGCGTGCAGGTCCGCTCCGGCGGCGAGCGGCGCGGCCGGGTCCGGCGCGCGCCGGGTGCGGAGGACGTGCTCGGCGTCGTCGAGCAGCTCGCCGGTGCCCCGCTGCCCGCGAGCGCGGTGGAGTCGCTGGTGCTCCCGGCCCGGCTCCCCGGCTACACCCCGGCGCTGCTCGACGAGCTGACCGCGGCCGGCGAGGTGACCTGGGCCGGGTGCGGTGCGCTCGCCGGGCTGGACGGCTGGCTGGCGCTCGCCCCTGCCGACGTCGCCGACCTGCTGCTGCCGGAGCCGGACCTGGACACCGCAGGCACGCCGCTGCACCGCGCGGTGCTCGCCGCGCTCGGCGTCACCGACCCCGAGCGGCTCGGCGACCCGGACGGGCCCGGCGGCGGAGCGCTCTTCTTCCGCGAGCTCGCCACCCGCGCCGGGCAGTTGCTGCGCGATCAGGAGGAGGCGACACCGGGCGACGACGACGTCGTGGCCGCGATCTGGGATCTCGTCTGGGCGGGTGCGCTGACCAACGACACGCTCGGCCCGTTGCGCGCCCGGCTCGGCGGGAGCGGCAACCGTCGCGGCGCGGCCGGACGGCAGGGCGGGGCGCACCGGACGGCCCGGCGCGCTCCCCGCGGCCGCTACGCGCAACTGCGTGCCGGGCGGCCGCAGATGCCGAGCCGCACCGGTCCGCCCTCGGTGGGCGGGCGCTGGTCGGTCGCCGTCGCCCGCGAGCCGGACGCGACCCGGCGGGCGCACGCGGCCGCGGAGGCATTCCTGGAGCGGCACGGCGTGCTTACCCGCGGGGCGCTCGGCACCGAACGGGTCTCCGGGGGCTTCGCCGGGGTCTACAAGGTGCTCCGGGCGATGGAGGAGTCCGGCCGCTGCCGGCGCGGCTACATCGTCGAGGGCCTCGGCGCCGCCCAGTTCGCGGTGCCGGGGGCGATCGACCGGGTGCGGGCACTGGCCGGTGACGGCGGCGGGGGCGCTCCGATCCCCGCTGCTGCGCCGTCCGGCCGCGGCGGGACGGACGAGTTCGGCACGTCCGGATCCGGCCGCGACGACGATGGCACCGGGCCCGGCCCGGGTGGCGACGGTGCCGACCGGTCCGTGCCGGAGGACCTGGTCCGGCCGGGGATGTTCCCCGGCTCCGGGGCCGGGCGCTTCGACGAGTTCGACGACGGCGCCGGCTTCGGCGCACGGGCCCGCAGCCCGCAGGAGGCCTGGCGGGAGCGGTCGCGGGTCGTGCTCGCCGCAGCCGATCCGGCCCAGGCCTACGGAGCGGCGCTGCCCTGGCCGGAGACGGTCGGCGACACCAAGCACCGCCCGGGCCGGAAGGCGGGCGCGCTCGTCGTGCTCGTCGACGGCGGCGCGACGCTCTACGTCGAGCGGGGCGGGAAGTCGCTGCTGTCGTTCACGACCGACCACGACGAGCTGCGCGCCGCCGCGGACGCGCTGGCCGGCGCCGTGCACGAGGGCTGGCTCGGGTCGCTGGCCGTGGAGCGGGCGGACGGGGTCGACTCGCTCGGCTCCGAGATGGCCGAGGTGCTGACCGAGGCCGGGTTCCGCGTCACGCCGAAGGGTCTGCGCCTGCGCGCCTAGACGGTCTCGCGCCGGACGCGGCCGGCGGTTCCGGTTGGAGTTCCGGTGGGCGCGCTCCGCGTCAGGCGCTGAGCTCGTCCACGGACCGGGCGCCGCGCGACCGGAGCAGCGTCACGAGATCCTCGGCGTGCTCGCGTTCCGCGGCGTCGAGCGGGGTGAGCTGCGCCCACGGCGGCACCCAGTCCAGCTCGGCCCCTCGGTCGAGCAGGTACTGCGCGCACTCGGCCCGCCCGCCGTGGCAGGCGCCCCAGAACGCCGCGTTCACCTCCCGCGGGCCCGGCGGGTCGCCGCCGGTGAACGCACCGTCGACGCGGTCGAGCAGGCCGAGCGTCGCCGCGTCCACCAGCGTCGTGTGCGCCCCGCGTTCGACCAGCCGGAACGCGGCCCGCCACTGCTTGTACCCGCGCGCGTCGGCGAGCGGCGTGCCGCCGCCGATCACCGCACCGGGCGCCTCGATGTCGGCCCCGGCGTCGAGCAACGCGTCGAGCACCGCGACGTCGTCACTGCTGGCCGCCCAGTGCAGTGGCGTCTCCTCATGGACGCCCCGGAACCGGGCGTTGACGTTCGCCCCGGCCGCGACCAGCAGCTCCACGCTCACCGGCCCGTCCGGGAAGTGCCCGGGCCACCCGGTCACCACGTGCAGCAACGACCACGACACCCGCGACAGCGGGTCGGCGTCGCGCAGCCACGCCAACGCCAGCCACGGCTCCTCGTCGAGCAGGAGCTTCAGCTCGTCGCAGGCTCCCTCCTGGATCGCCCACACGGCGGCCTGCGACAGCTCGTCGTCCTCGTTGATCGTGACCATCGAGCTCTCCCCCGCCCGCCGAGGTGTCGGAGTCGTTCATGGTCCGGAATTCCCGCGGGGGCCGCAACGCGGGTCGCTACGGCAGCAGCAGGCAGGAGTCGCCGAACTCGTGCCACAGATAGCCCCGGTCGAGCGCGGCGCGGTACGCCCGGCCGACCAGCCGCGGACCGGCCACGGCCTCGAGCAGCAGCAGGTGCGACGCCTCCGGCTCGTGCCAGCCGGTGACCAGCCCGTCCACCGTCCGGGCCGGACGGTCCGGCCCCAGCACGAGATCCGTCCAGCCCTGTCCGGAGCGCACCGTGCCGTCCGGCGACGCGACGGTCTCCAGGGCGCGGGTGACGGTCGTGCCCACCGCGACCACCCGCCGGCCGGCGGCACGGGTGGCGTTCACCGCAGCCGCCGTGCGGGCCGGGACGCGATAGCGCTCGGGCAGCGGCACCTCGTCGGCCTCGGGCGACGACACACCGGAGTGCAGCACGATCCCGGCGACGTCGACGCCGCGGACGCGCAGGCCGTCCAGGACCCGCAGCGACAGCGGTCGCGCGGCGCTCGGCATCTCGGCACCGGCGAGCTCGTCCGGGCGCCGCGCGGCCACCACGGTCCGGTAGTCGGCCAGCGGCCGCGGCCTGTGCAGGTAGCTGTAGCGGATCGGCCGCCCGACGGCGGCGAGGTAGGCCGGCAGCCCGCCCTCGACCGGCAGCGACGCCCTCCACAGCCGGCTCCCCGCCGTCACCGACTCCTGCGGGTAGCCCGACCGCAGCCGCAGCACCGCGCCGGCCGGGAGGGCCACCGTCTCCCCTGCGCGCCCGTCGCCGACCCGTTCGCCGTCGGGGCTCCGCAGCTCCACCACGATCCCGCCACCGGCCGGGTCCGGACCGGAGACGTGCACCGTGACCGGGCGGCCGTCGTCGCGCCGGCCGTCCAGCGCGGCCGGCTCGGTGTCCGAGCTGTTCACGACGACCAGGTCCCCGGCCCGCAGCGCCGCCGGCAGGCCGGTGAAGCGGGTGTGCCGGACCGGCCTGCGCGCGGCCGCGACGAGCAGCCGGACCTCGTCGCGGGCCAGGCCGCGGGCCTCCGGCGGACGGTCCGCGGACAGCTCCGGCGGCACCGTGAACCGCGTGCGGGCCCGAGGTCTCACGCCGGGCTCCCGGCCAGGTCGGCCGCCCGGTACCGGCCGCTCGGCGGGCGCTCGTCGAGCAGCCGCAGCAGGGCAGGCACGGCCGTCTCCGGCTCGGGACGGTCCGAGATGTCCTCACCCGGGAACGCGGCCTGGTGCATCGCCGTGCGCATGTCCCCCGGGTCGAACGCGTGCACCCGGATCCCGGGCTCCTCCACGGCGAGCTGCGCGGCCAGCCGGTCCAGCGCCGCCTTCGCCGAGCCGTACCCGCCCCACCCGGGATACGCCTCGACGGCGACGTCGGAGCTGAGCGTCACCACCGCCGGCGCGGGTGCGCTGCGCAAGGCCGGGAGCAGCAGCCGGGTCAGTCCCAGCGGCGCGACGACGGTGGTCTCCAGGACGTCGCGCAACGCGTCCAGCGGGTAGTCGGCCAGCAGCGGCAGCGGAGACGGGCCGAGCGCGCCGGCGTTGTGCACGAGCAGGTCCAAGCGGTCCCCGACGACGTCGGCGAGCGTGGCGCGGAACGTCGGGTCGGTGATGTCGCCCGGCAGGGCGCGGGCGCCGGGAAGGTCGGCGACCGCGGCCCGCAGCCGGTCGGCGTCCCGGGCGACGGCGATCACGGCCGTGCCGCGCCGGGCGAGTGCGGTGGTCAGGGCGAGACCGAACCCGGTCCCGGCCCCGGTGACGAGGGCGGTGTCGAAAGCCATGACAGCCATCGTCGGACCTGCACTTAACTTCAGGTCAAGACGAACGTGCAACGAAAGTGGGTACCGGTCGTCCTCCGTCGGGGGCAGCAGCGCGGGCCGGATCGCGGTGAACTGATCAGGTCGATCGCCGGAGACCAGGAGGGGATCCCCGTGCAACCCGCACTCGCCGCCCGCGCAGAGGCACGACCGACCGTCCCGCCGTTCGCGCGCCGTCCGGTACTGGTGATCGCGGCGGTGACCGCACTGGCCCATCTCGTGTTCGCGGTGCTGGGGCGCGGCTACTGGCTCGACGAGATCCTCATGCTCGCGCTCGGCCGCCACCACCTCGACTGGGGCTCGGCCGACCAGCCGCCGCTGGTGCCGCTGCTCGCCGCCGCGGCCGACGCCGTCGCGCCCGGCTCGATCGTCGCGCTGCGGGTGCCCGCGGTGCTCGCCACGGCCGCGGCGGTGGTCGTCGCGGCGCTGCTGGCCCGCGAGCTCGGCGGCGACCGCCGCGCCCAGCTGCTCACGGCGGGGGCCCAGGCGACCGCGGCATGGCTGTCGTTCTCCGGGCACTGGCTGACCCCCTACGCCCTGGAGCCGGTGCAGTGGCTGCTGCTGTGCTGGCTGCTCGCCCGCTGGACGAACCGCCGCGACGACCGGCTGCTGCTCGTGCTCGGCGTCGTCGCCGGGATCTCGGCGCAGACGAAGTTCCAGGTGCTGCTGCTGTGCGCGGTGCTCGCGATCGCGGTCGCCGTGGTCGGGCCCCGGGACCTGTTGCGTCGCCCGGCGCTGTGGGCCGGCGCCCTGATCGCCGCGCTGATCGCGGCGCCGACGATGATCTGGCAGGCCGTGCACGGCTGGCCCCAGCTGCGGATGACCTCGATCGTCTCCGCCGAGTCCGAGATCCTCTACGGCGGACGGCCCGGCGTCGCCGTGCTGCTGATCGTGATCGCCGGCTTCCCCGGGACCGTGCTGGCCGTGTACGGGCTGTTCCGCCTGCTGCGCGGGGACGACCTGCGGGCGTACCGCTACCTCGGCGTGACGGCGCTCGCGCTCTACGTCCTGTTCGTCGCCACCGCCGGGCGCTTCTACTACCTGGCCGGGATGCTCGGCGTGCTGGTCGCGGCCGGGGCGGTCGGCCTGCAACGACGGCGGGAGGCCGGCCGTCAGGCCCGGCGCGCCTGGCCGTGGTTCGTGATCGGGACCGTCGTGGCCGCCGCCGCCCTGTGGGTGTCGACCCCGTCGGCCGATCCGGCCGTGCCGACCCGGTTCGCCGAGCGCACCGCCGAGGCGTACCGCGCGCTGCCGCCCCAGCAGCGGGAGCACACCGCCGTCGTCGGCGGGTCCTACATCTACGCCGCCTACCTGGACGGGTACTCCGACGAGGTCGGCCTGCCCCAGGCGTACAGCGGCAACCGCAGCTACGGCTACTTCCCGCCGCCGGCCGAGGACAAGGACACGGTGCTCTACCTGGGCGAGCAGCCGGAGACGCTGCGGCCGTGGTTCACCGACGTGCACCGCGTCGGCGACCCGGACACCGACCTGTACCTCGCCACCGGCCGGCACGCTCCGTGGCCCCAGATCTGGGACGCGTGGCGGACCCTGACGGTCAGCTGAGCGAGGCTTGCCGAGCGAGCAGACAACGCTGAGGGGCTACCGGCCGACGGCCGCGACCATCGTGCGCAGGTCCTGCTGCAACGCCCCCAGGGCCGGGGCGCAGGTTCCCGGGGCACCTGCCGGTCCGGCGTTCGGCGCGGCCACGCACCCGGCGCCGGTGAACGTGGTGACCCCGCGCTGCACGGCGTCCGCGGACCGGGTCGCGGCCGGCGCGCGGTCGCGCACCGCGGGCAGCGACGCCTCCACCTCGCGGATGAACCGCCCGCACGTGGGGTAGATGCCGGCCGGGTCGTCCCGGGCGCACTCGTCCTGGCTGATCGACGCGAGCTTGGTGCGCAGGTCGTCGAGCGTCGCGCTGGGCACGACGCCGGGAGGCAGCGTCGGCGTCGGCCCGCTCACCTCGACCGCGTTGCTCCCCCCGCAGCCGGCCAGCAGGACGAGCAGCAACAGCGAGACGACGAGTCGGGACAGCACCGCCCGACCCTAACCGCGTCGAGCACCCACCCCGCGACGGCACGACCGGATCGGGCGCGGCCCGGACTTTCGCTCTGCCCGGCCGGGACGGAATCATCTCCCACCATGACCGACGACGCTCCCGCTCCCGGCACCGTCCTCCGCTCCCCCGGCCCGATCGCCGGCACCGGGATCGGCGCGTACCGCGACTGGCTCGCCGCGAACGGTGGCCCCGACGTCGGCTCCTACGACGAGCTGTTGCGCTGGTCGTTGGACGAGCCCGAGGCGTTCTGGACGTCGATCTGGGACCACTACGGCGTGCGCGGCGACCGCGGTGAGCGGGTGCTCGGCCGCAAGGAGATGCCCGGCGCCGAGTGGTTCCCGGACGCGCGGCTGAACTACGCCGAGCACATGCTGGGCGCGCTCGACGACCCGGACTCCGACGACGACACCGTCGCGATCATCGCCCGCTCGCAGACCCGCGAGCCGCTCGAGATGACGTTCGGCGAGCTGCGCGACCAGGTCGGGCGCGCGCGGGCCGGGCTGATCCGGCTCGGGGTCGGCCACGGCGACCGGGTCGGCGCCTACGCGCCGCACGTGCCCGAGGCGATCGTCGTGTTCCTGGCCGCGGCGAGCCTCGGCGCGATCTGGGCGGCATGCGCGCCGGAGTTCGGCGCCCGCAGCGTCGTCGACCGGCTGGGCCAGGTGGAGCCGACCGTCCTGATCGCGGTCGCGTCCTACCGCTACGGCAGCAAGGTCATCGACCAGCGCGACGAGCTGCAGCGGATCCGCGACGGCCTGCCGTCGGTGCAGCACGTCGTCGGGCTGGACTACGGCGACCACCCGGTCCCGGACGCGGTCTCGTGGTCGGAGCTCCTGTCCGAGCCCGGGGCGCCGCAGTTCGACCGCGTCCCGTTCGACCACCCGCTGTACGTGCTGTTCTCCTCCGGCACGACCGGCCTGCCGAAGGCGATCGTGCACGGCCACGGCGGGATCCTGCTGGAGCACCTCAAGCTGTTCGGGCTCCTGATGGAGGCCCGGCCCGGCGACCGGATCTTCTGGTTCACCACCACGGCCTGGGCGATGTGGAACATCACGATCTCGGCGCTGCTGCGCCGCGCGACGCTGGTGCTGCTCGACGGCAACCCCCTCTGGCCGGACCTCGAGGCGCAGTGGACGCTCGCGGCCGAGACCGGGGTGTCGCTGCTCGGTCTGAGTCCCGGCTACATCATGTCGTGCCGCAAGTCGGGCGTCGTGCCGCCGACCTGGCCGGAGCTGCGCATGATCGGCACGACCGGCGCGCCGCTGCCGCCGGAGGCTTTCGACTGGCTCTACGAGCAGTTCGGCCCGGACGTGATCGTCAACCCGTTCAGCGGCGGCACCGACGTGTGCAGCGGGTTCGTCGGTGGCAGCCCGTGGCAGCCGGTGTACCGCGGCGAGATGGCGGGCGCATCGCTCGGCTGCGACGTCGCGGCGTTCGACGAGGCCGGGCACCCGGTCGTCGGAGACCTGGGTGAGCTCGTCGTGCGGGCGCCGATGCCGTCGATGCCGGTCTCGTTCTGGGGCGACGACGACGGCTCGCGCTACCGCGAGGCCTACTTCGACACCTATCCCGGCATCTGGCGCCACGGCGACTGGGTCCGGTTCACCGAGCGCGGCAGCTGCGTGATCACCGGCCGCTCGGACGCCACGCTGAACCGCGGTGGGGTGCGGCTGGGCACGGCCGAGTTCTACTCCGTCGTCGAGGACCTGCCGGAGGTCGCGGACTCGCTGGTCGTGCACCTGGAGGACGCCGAGGGCGGCTCCGGCGAGCTGATGCTGTTCGTCGCGCTGGCCGACGGCGCCGAGCTCGACGACGACCTGCGCTCCCGGATCGCGGGAGCCCTGCGCCGTGAGCTCTCCCCGCGGCACGTGCCGGACCTTGTCGCCGCCGTCCCGGCGGTGCCGCGCACGCTGACCGGCAAGAAGCTGGAGAAGCCGATCAAGCAGGTGCTGCGGGGACGGCCGGTCGACGAGGTGATCAGTGCGGACGCGGTGTCCGGCGCCGACGCCGTGCCCGCGTTCGTGGAGGCCGCGGGAGGGAGGTGAGGAGCCGCGCGCGGCCGGGTCGCCGCGGGCGTACGGTCGCGGGGTGCCCGAGGGCGACACCGTCTACCTCGCCGGGAAGCGCCTGCACACGGCGCTCGCCGGGCAGCTACTGCTGCGCGGGGAGCTGCGGCACCCGCGCCTGGTCGAGCACGACCTGGCCGGGCTCACCGTGACCGGTGTCGCCTCCGTCGGCAAGCACCTGTTCACCCGCTTCGACGACGGCCGCAGCCTGCACAGCCACTTCCGGATGGACGGTTCCTGGCACCTGTACCGGCCGGGCGACCGCTGGCGACGGGTCGCGCACGAGGCACGGGCGGTTCTGGAGACGGCCGAGCGGGTCGCCGTCGGGTTCGCGCTGCACGACCTCGAGCTGCTGCCGACCGCCGACGAACACACCCTGGTCGGGCACCTGGGCCCGGACCTGCTCGATCGCGGGTGGGGCGAGGACCACGCCGCCGAGGCGCTGCGCAGGCTGACCGCCCGCGGCGACCACGAGCTCGGCCTCGCCCTGCTGGAGCAGCGGGTGATGGCCGGCGTCGGCAACCTCTACCGCAACGACGTGTGCTTCCTGCTCGGGCTGACGCCGTGGGTCCTCGTCCGCGACACGCCGGACCTGCCGGGCGTGATCGCGCTGTGCCGCAAGCTGCTGCTGGCCAACGCCGACCGGCCGGAGCAGACCACGACCGGATCGCTGGCCCGGGGCGAGGCGCACTGGGTGTTCGGACGCGGCGGACGGCCCTGCCGGCGCTGCGGAACCCGGATCCGCACCGGGGACCAAGGTCAGGCCCCGTACGCGCGGGTCACCTACTGGTGCCCGCGCTGCCAGGCCGGCCCGGCGCCCCGGCCGCGCCGCCCCGCCCGCCGCGGTGCCGCCCCGCGCTGACCCGGACGAACGACAGTGCCGCTCGAGCGATGACACTGCTCGAACGGCACTCTCGTCCGGACGGAAAGTCGGCGGTCAGGCCGTACCGGGCTGCTGCTGCGTCTGCGGCGGGTTCGGAGCCGCGGCCGGGTCGGCCTGCGGAGCCGCCGGGATCTGCTGGGTCGGCTGTGCGCCCTGCCCGACCTCGCCGGCCACCGGGCGTCCCTCCATGGACGCACGGATCTGGTCGAGTCGGCTCCGGCCGGCCATGTCGGTGGTGGCCTCCTGGACCTCCAGCATCCGGCCCTGGACCGAGTTCTGCGCGAGGTCGGCCTGGCCGAGCGCGTTCGCGTAGCGCTTCTCGATCTTGTCCCGGACCTCGTCGAGCGACGGGGCGTTGCCGGGGGCGGTCAGCTCGCTCATGCTCTGCAGCGACTTGGCCGCCTGCTCCTGCATCTTCGCCTGCTCGAGCTGGCTGAGCAGCTTCGTCCGCTCGCCGATCTTCTGCTGCAGGACCATCGAGTTCCGCTCGACGGCCTTCTTGGCCTGCTCCGCGGCGCCGATCGACTGGTCGTGCAGCGTCTTGAGGTCCTCGACGTTCTGCTCGGCCGTGACCAGCTGCGTCGCGGTCGCCTGGGCGGCCTGCTCGTACTGCTGGGCCTTCTGCTCGTCGCCCTGGGAGCGCGCCTGGTCGGCCAGCACCAGTGCCTGGCGTGCCGAGGCCTGCAGCTTCTCGATCTCGCCGAGCTGCCGGTTGAGCTTCATCTCCAGCTGGCGCTGGTTGCCGATCACCGCCGCAGCCTGCTGGGAGAGCTGCTGGTGCTGTCGCTGCGCGTCCTCGATGGCCTGCTGGATCTGCACCTTCGGGTCCGCGTGCTCGTCCACCTTCGACGAGAACAGGGCCATCAGGTAGCTCCAGGCCTTCGTGAATCCGTTGGCCATCTGCTCCGACTACCTCCGCGTGCGACGTCGTGACTGTGCCCGTTGTCCGGGCTGTACCGATCCGGACGACCCCGCGATCCCCCCGCGACAGCCGCGCACAGCTCGGCCCCACCCATCCTGTCACCGGGTTGTCGCCCCGTGCCAGTGTGACCGGACACTATCGCCGCGTCGTTACCTTCCGCGGAGCGGGGCCACCTGCGGCGCGAGGGGGAACGGGGACGCTCTCAGGCCGCGCGGGCGGACGCGACCGGCGTGCCCGTGGAGGCCGCGCCGGAGGGCAGACCCGCCGGGCGCCCTGCCAGGCGGAGGTCCGCGTGGCGCTGCCCGATCGGGACGAGAACGTCGTCGGTGCGTGCACCGGCTCCGACCGCGGGTTCGGCGACCGCCATCTCGGCGGCGACCTCGACCAGCAGGTCAGCGACCGTCATGTCCAGGGCCTCGCAGATCGACGCGAGCAACTCGCTCGAGGGTTCCTTGCGGCCCCGCTCGACCTCGGACAGGTATCCCAGACTCACCCGCGCCACCCGAGAGATGTCCCGCAGCGTGCGACGGCGCAACGTGCGAGCCCGTCGCAAGCCACTGCCGATGGCCTCTCGCAGCAGCATGAGCCCTCCTCGCGTCCGCCGGTCCGATCTACCGTACCGACTCATCCGTCCCGCCGTCGCCGTCCACACCGCGGCACCCTGTCCGCCCACGGCGAACAGCCGGCGCTCGCTCGATCGGCTCAGCCCTCGACCGACGACCCCGACGCCGCGGGCGCCGCCGGCGCCCGGAACGCCCGGACGACGTAGTCCAGGCCGGTGACGACCGTGAGCACGAGCGCGACGATCAGCGCGACCCACTGCACCGCGACCATCGCCGTGGCGATCGCCGGGATCACCGGCAGCAGCAGCAATCCGATCGCGAGCGTCTGCGCCGCCGTCTTCGCCTTGCCGCCCCGGCTCGCCGGGATCACGCCCCGGCGCAGCACGACCAGGCGCAGCACCGTGATCCCGATCTCCCGGCCCATGATCACGATCGTGATCCACCACGGCACCTGCCCGAGCAGCGAGAGCCCGACGAGTGCGGACCCGGTCAGCGCCTTGTCCGCGATCGGGTCGGCCAGCGCCCCGAACCACGTGACCAGGCCCCGGCTGCGGGCGAGCTGGCCGTCGAGCCGGTCGGTGAACGCGGCGACGGCGAACACGGCGAACGCCGCCAGCCGCCAGCGGTTGTCGGTGCCGCCCTCGGTGAACAGCACCACCACGAACACCGGCACCAGCAGCAGCCGCAGGCAGGTCAGCGCGTTGGCGACGTTGAGCAGCGGCGCCGCGCCGCGGATCGGCAGCGACGCCCCGGGCGTCCGCTCGGACGGCGCACTCACGAGGACACCGCCGCGCCCACCGGCGTCCGGTCACCGCCCGGGAGCACCTCGACGGCCTCGACGACCAGGTCGACACCCTCGCTGCCGACGACCCGGGCGCGCACGAGGTCGCCCTCCACGAGATCGGCCCCGTCGGAGAACACGCACTCGCCGTCGGCGTCCGGGCCCTGGTGGGCCGCCCGACCGGCGCAGTCCTCGTCGTCCGACTCGGCCCGCTCGACGAGCACGACGACCTCGGTGCCGACCCGGTCCTCGGCCCGCTGGGTCATCAGCTCGTCGGCCAGCTCGGAGATCCGGGCGACCCGGGCCGCGACCTCGGACGGGTCGAGCTTGCCGTCGAACGACTCGGCCTCGGTGCCGTCCTCGTCGGAGTAGCCGAACACCCCGACCGCGTCCAGGCGGGCGCCGGTCAGGAACGCCTCGAGCTCCGCGAGGTCCTCCTCGGTCTCGCCGGGGAACCCGACGATCACGTTGCTGCGGATCCCGGCCTCCGGCGCGAGCTCACGGATGCGCGAGCACAGGTCCAGGAAGTCGGTACGCGAGCCGAACCGCCGCATCCGGCGCAGCACGGCGGCCGACGCGTGCTGGAACGACAGGTCGAAGTACGGCGCGACGCCCTCGGTGCCGGCGATCGTCGCCAGCAGGTCCGGGCGCATCTCGGCGGGCTGCAGGTAGGAGACCCGCACCCGGTCGATCCCGGGCACCGCACCGAGCTGCGGCAGCAGGTCGACCAGGGCACGCGTCCCGCCCGGCAGGTCCTTGCCGTACGACGTCGAGTTCTCGCTGACCAGCACCAGCTCGCGCGCGCCCTGGGCGGCCAGCCACTGGGCCTCGCCCACCACGTCGGCCGGCGGGCGGGAGACGAAGCTGCCGCGGAACGACGGGATCGCGCAGAACGAGCAGCGCCGGTCGCACCCGGACGCGAGCTTGAGCGACGCGACCGGGCCGTCGCTCAGCCGCTTGCGCCCCAGGTCGGGGACCCAGTCGTGGCCGGGCACGGAGACGTCGGCGCGGGCGGCCGGACGCTGCACCGGGCTGATCGGCAGCAGGGTCCGCCGGTCCACCGGGACGTGCGGGGCCGGAGCGTGCCCGCCGAGCACGTCGGAGAGGCGTTCGCCCAGCTCCGGGTAGTCGTCGAAGCCGAGCACGGCGTCGGCCTCCGGCAGGTCGCGCGCCAGGTCGGCGCCGTAGCGCTCGGCCAGGCACCCGACCGCGACGACCTTCGCCCCGGCCGGGCGGGCGACGTCGGACGCGGCCAGCACGGTGTCGATCGAGTCCTTCTTCGCCTGCTCGACGAATCCGCAGGTGTTGACCACGATGACGTCCGGCTCCCCGGACTCGGCGTCGACCAGTTCCCACCCGCTGCCGGCGAGCCGTCCGGCCAGCTCCTCGGAGTCGACCTCGTTGCGCGCGCAGCCGAGAGTGAGCAGGGCGGCACGCCGGGGCTCGGCAGGGGACGCGGAGGACACGGCCCAAGGGTAGACGCCGGTCCGCGTGCACCCGGGCGGGGCGCTCACCGGCGCCCGTCTACCCTCCAGCCGGTGTCCGGCCTGATCGTCCGCCGCGCCCGCACGCCCGACGTGCGCGCCATCCGCGAGCTCGTCGACTCCTACGCCGGCCGCGTGCTGCTGGACAAGGAGACCGTCACCCTCTACGAGTCGGTGCCGGAGTTCCTGGTCGCCGAGCTCGACGGGCGGATCGTCGGTTGCGGCGCGCTGCACGTGCTCTGGGAGGATCTGGGCGAGATCCGGACGGTCGCCGTGCACCCGGAGATCACCGGGCACGGGGTCGGGCACGCGATCGTCGACGGGCTGGTCACCGGCGCCCGCGACCTGGGCCTGTCCCGGCTGTTCGTGCTGACGTTCGAGAAGCAGTTCTTCGCCCGGCACGGGTTCGCCGAGATCGACGGGACCCCGGTGTCCGCCGACGTGTTCGCCGCGATGCTGCGCTCCTACGACGCCGGCGTCGCCGAGTTCCTCGACCTCGCCCACGTCAAACCGAACACGCTGGGCAACGTCCGGATGCTGCTGGTGCTCTAACCTGCGTTCATGTCCGGTGCGGGCCCGGAGATTCCGGCTGTCGAGGTCGACGGCGCCCACCGCTGGCGGACCTCGGCCCGGCTGCGGGAGCACGTGCGCGAGATCTGGGCGTGGCGCCAGGGCGCCGGCCCGCCCGGCACCCACCAGGGCGTCCCCGGTGGCCACCTGACCGTCGTGCTCTGCCTGGACGGCGACGTCGAGATCCTGCGCGCCCCGGACCCGGCACGCGGGACAGGCCGGTTCGTCAGCTCGGTCGCCGGGCTGCACGACGCACCGGCGGTCATCGCGACCGGCGCGGCGCAGACCGGGATGCAGCTCGAGCTGACGTGGCGCGGCGCCCGCACGCTGCTCGGGTTGCCGGCCGGTGAGCTGTCCGGTGACGTCGTCGACCTCACGGTCCTGCTGCCCGGCCTGGACACGATCCTCGACCGGCTGCGGGCGACCCCGACCTGGCCGGGCCGGTTCGCCCTGCTCGATGCCGAGCTGTGCCGGCTGCTCGACGCCCGGGACCGGCCGCGCGGCCCCGCGCCGGAGATCGGGCGGGCATGGGACCTGCTGGTGCGCACCGGCGGTACGGCCCGGATCGGCGACCTGGCGACCGACGTCGGCTGGAGCCGCCGCCATCTGGGCGCGCGGTTCCACGCCGAGATCGGGCTGGGGACGAAGACCGCGGCGCGGTTGATCCGCTTCGAACGGGCCTGCGGCCTGCTGCGCTCACCGGAGCGGCCCGCGCTGGCCGACGTCGCCGCCGTCTGCGGCTACGCCGACCAGCCGCACCTGGCCCGCGACTTCCGCGACCTGGCCGGCATCACCGCGACCGCGTGGCTCGCCGAACGCCCGCCGTAGTAGCTCAGCTCGCCATCGCGCGGACCGCGGCGACGATCGCCCACACCAGCAGGGCGACGATCAGCACGACCAGGGCGACCACGAGGAGCACCGGGGCCAGCGCGATGACGACGGCGACCAGCACCTTCGCCGCCGTGCCCAGGGCCCCGAACGCGCCCTTGATCGCGCCCCAGACGATGTTGCCGCCCGCCATCTTGGCCCGCGCCGCCCCGAGCGCGGCACCGACGCCGACCCCGCCGTTGGCGGCGAAGTCCTCCAGGCCGGCGGCGAGATCGTCGACCTTCTCGAGGGCGATCGCGGACAGCCGGTCCACCACCGCGACGAGGATGCGCTCCCCCGCCACGCGCAGACGCTCACCGGGTGTCGGCTCCGGCGCCGACCCGACGTCGGGGACCACCGCCAGCCGTCCCCGGCCGACGTCGCGCGGTCCGTCCCGAGTTGCCACCGCTGCTGCGTTCATCCCCGCTCCTTCCGTTCGGCGCGACGCTCCTCGCGGAGCTCGTCGAGCCATTCCTTGCCGCCCTCGAGCACCCCCGCGGCGATGGCCCGCTTGCGCCCCTTCGGCTTGCCCTTCGACGACCCGGACCCCGACGACCCGCCACCGAGAAGCGCTCCGAGTCCCGAACCGCCGCCGCTCTGCTGCTGGTCGAGCCGGCCGACCGCCTCGGCGTAGCGCAGGTAGGTGTCCACGCTGGCGACGACGATCCGCGCCTGGATGGTGATCAGCTCGAGCCCGACCACCGAGATCTTCGCGTACACGTCGATGACCAGGCCCTTGTCCAGGATCAGCTCGACGACCTGAGCGAGATCACCTTGCGGACGTCGCTCGACACCTCCGTGCCCGACCGTGTCGACGCCACCCACGTCGCTTCCCCCTCCCGCCGGCGCGTCGCACGGCGGCTGAGTCGCACTGTGACACGCCGTGACCGGTTCCGCTGGGGCATGCGCCCAGCGGAACCGGTTCCGCTGGGCCCATGCGCCCAGCGGATCGGCCGTCCGGCCGATCCGTTTCGTCCAAGACGACCGCACCCCGGGAACAGCACGCTCGTGGGCATGAGCGACATCCCGAGTGTGTGGACGAGCCTCGCCTGCACCGACGCGCGAGCCATGATCACGTTCCTGACCGAGGGCCTCGGTTTCACCGAGCGCGCCGTGTACGCCGACGAGCAGGCCGTCCACCACGCCGAGCTGATCTGGACCGGGCCGTCCGGCCAGGCCGGGGGCGTGATGCTCGGCTCGGCGTCGGAGTGCGGCCGGATGCCGCCGCCGGGCTCCGCCGCGATCCACGTCGTCACCGACGACCCGGACGGCCGGTTCGCCGCCGCCGTCGCGGCCGGCGCGACCGCCGTGCAGGAGCCCGACGACGTGGACTACGGCAGCCGCGTCTGCGAGGTGCGTGACCCGGAGGGCAACCTGTGGAGCTTCGGCACCTGGTACGAGTGACAGGCTCTCCGGTGTGTTCCGCATCGCGCTGCACGCACCGGAGATCCCGCCGAACACCGGCAACGTCATCCGGCTGGCCGCCAACACCGGAGCCGAGCTGCACCTGGTCGGCCCGCTCGGGTTCTCCCTGGCCGAGCGGCAGGTCCGGCGGGCCGGGCTGGACTACCACGACCTGGCCGACGTGCGGGTGCACGCCGACGCCGGCGCCTTCCGCGCACACCTCGACGGGCTCCGGCCGGTGCCGTCGGTCTGGGCGTTCACCACGTCCGCGGACCGGTGGCACACCGAGGTCGCCTACGCCGCCGGGGACGTCCTGCTGTTCGGCTGCGAGTCGACGGGGCTGCCCGAGGCCGAGGCCGAGCGCGCCACCGGGTGCGTCCGGCTGCCGATGGTGCCGGGGTCGCGGTCGCTGAACCTCGCGAACGCCGTCGGGATCGCCGTCTACGAGGCGTGGCGCCGGCACGGGTTCGCCGGCGCCGGTCAGCTCACTGACGAACCGCCTGGACGTCCAGCGTGATCTCGATCGTGGAGCCGACGACCGGCAGCCCCTTCGCGATCATCTGCTGCCAGTTCAGCGTGAAGTGCTCGCGGTGCAGCGACGTCGTCGCCACCGCACCGATCCGGTCGCCGTTCCACTCCGCCGTGCCGAGGAACGTCGTGTCCAGCGAGACGTCGCTGGTCAGGCCGTGCAGCGTCAGGTCGCCGTCGACCGTCCAGTGGTTCCCGCCGTGCTGGACGACGCGGACGCTCGCGAAGCGCAGCTCCGGGAACCGCTCGACGTCGAGGAAGTCCGGGGAGCGCAGGTGCGTGTCCCGGGCCTCGACGTTGGTGTCCACACTGGCCGCCTCGATCACGACGTCCACCGAGGACTCCTCGAACGGCTGGGCGATCCGGATCTGCCCGGAGAACATGTTGAACCGCCCGTACACCTTGGACATTCCGATGTGGCGGGCCACGAACCGCACCGACGAGTGGTCCGGGTCGATCACGTAGATGCCCGGTCGCGGCGGACGCAGCTCCGGGTCCTCGGACAGCCCGAACGCGCCCATCTGCGCGTGCACGCCCCACTGCACCTCGACGGTCTCGGTCTCCGGCCGGTAGCCGCCTGCCTCGGCCCGCACCCGGTAGCGGCCCGGCATCAGGGCGGACGTGAACTGCCCGTACGGGTCCGCCTCGACGCGCACGACCTCACGGTCCGCGGCGTCCAGGACGGTGACCGCGCTCCCCGCCAGCGGCGCCCCGGCGACGTCGCGGACCTGCCCGCTGAGCACCCCGCCGGTCAGCGGGATCGGCAGCAGCGCGTGCCGGTCGGTCGTCCCGCGACCGGTGGGACGCCGTCGCTTGCTCCAGAACACGTTCGTGCGACCTCCTGATCGGACCCCCCGCGCGGGCGGGGACCGGCGCGTCGAAACCGGCGATCTACTTTCGCACGATCGTTACGGGTCGGTTAACCCGCCGGGGTGAGAATTGCGGTCACGCGGCCGATATCACGTCACCGAGCGTCGTCGTCGGGATCCTCATCGTCAGCCGGGGCGCCGTCGGCGGTGCCGCCGCCGCGGATCAGGTACAGCGCGTTCTCCAGCTCGTCCGGCTTGACCAGGACGTCGCGGGCCTTGGAGCCCTCGGAGGGCCCGACGATGTGCCGGGTCTCCAGCAGGTCCATCAGGCGCCCGGCCTTGGCGAACCCGACGCGCAGCTTGCGCTGCAGCATCGACGTCGAGCCGAACTGCGAGGTCACGATCAGCTCGGCCGCCTGCAGCAGCACGTCGAGGTCGTCGCCGATGTCGGCGTCGATCTCCTTGGCCTCCCCGGCCTTCTGCGCGGTGACGCCCTCGGTGTAGCTGGGCTCGGCCTGGTCCTTGGTGAACGCGACGACGCGGGCGATCTCCTCGTCGTCGATGAACGCGCCCTGCATGCGGACCGGCTTGCCGGCGCCCATCGGCAGATAGAGCGCGTCGCCCATGCCGATCAGCTTCTCCGCGCCCGGCTGGTCCAGGATCACCCGGGAGTCGGTCAGCGACGACGTCGCGAACGCGAGCCGGGACGGCACGTTCGTCTTGATCAGGCCGGTGACCACGTCCACGGACGGCCGCTGGGTGGCCAGGACCAGGTGGATGCCGGCCGCGCGGGCCTTCTGCGTGATCCGGACGATCGCGTCCTCGACGTCGCGCGGCGCCGTCATCATCAGGTCGGCCAGCTCGTCGACGATGCACATGATGTACGGGTACGGCCGGTAGACCCGCTCGCTGCCGAGTGGTGCGGCGATCTCGCCGTTGCGGACCTTGCGGTTGAAGTCGTCGATGTGCCGGACCTTGTTGACCTGCATGTCCTGGTAGCGCTGCTCCATCTCCTCCACCAGCCAGGCCAGCGCCGCAGCGGCCTTCTTCGGCTGGGTGATGATGGGCGTGATCAGGTGCGGGATGCCCTCGTAGGGCGTCAGCTCGACCATCTTCGGGTCGATCAGGATCATCCGGACCTCGTCCGGCGTCGCCCGGGCCAGCAGTGAGATCAGCATCGAGTTCACGAAGCTCGACTTGCCGGAACCGGTGGAGCCCGCGACGAGCAGGTGCGGCATCTTCGCCAGGTTCGCGACGAGGTAGTGGCCCTCGATGTCCTTGCCCAGGCCGATGCCCATCGGGTGCTGCTCGGTGCGCGCGGAGCCGGAGCGCAGCACGTCGCCGAGACGGACCATCTCCCGGTCGGTGTTCGGCACCTCGATGCCGACCGCGGACTTGCCGGGGATCGGCGCGAGCAGCCGGATGTTGTCGTTGGCCACGGCGTAGGCCATGTTGCGCGTGAGCTGGGTGATCTTCTCGACCTTCACCGCCGGGCCGAGTTCGATCTCGTAGCGCGTGACCGTCGGGCCGCGGGTGAAGCCGGTGACCTGGGCGTCGACGTTGAACTGGTCCAGCACGCCGGTGATCGCCTCGATCATCGTGTCGTTCGCGCTGGAGCGGGCCTTGGGCGCCGGGCCGGACTCGAGCATGTCGCCGGGCGGCAGCGTGTACTCGGTCTCCGCGATCGGCTCGCGGATCGCCATCGACAGCTGCTCGCCGTCGCCGGCCGGGGCCTGCTCGGCCGGCGGCGTCTCGACGACCGCCTTGGGGCGCTTGGGCTTGCGTTCCCCGTCCACGGGCGCGGCGTCGTCGGGCGCCGGCGGGTGCTCGCCGTCCTCCGCGCGGTACGCGTCGGCCTCGCTGGCCCCCTGGCGTCGGCGCGACGGCCGGCGACGCGCCGGTGCCGGGGTCTCCTCGCCCGGCTCCTTCTCCTGCTCCGCGACGGCGTCGGCGACCGTCCGAGAAGCCTCCTCGTCCTCGGGCGGGGCGCCCATCAGGCGTCGGAACCGGGCCGGGACCTCGCGCACCGGCGTGCCGGTGAGCAGCAGCAGCGCATAGGCGGTCAGCAGCACGAGCACCGGGATCGCGACCCACTGCGTCAGACCGCTGGTCAACGGCGTCGCCGCGACGTAGCCGATCGCGCCGCCGCCGGAGGGCCAGGCGCGCGGTTCGGCCGGCGCGCCGGTGGCCAGGTGCACCAGCCCGAGCACGCCGAGCGCGAGCAGCAGCGCGCCGGCGACGATCCGCGGCCGCGCCTCGGGGTGCGACGGCGTGGTCACCAGCACGACCCCGACGCCGAGCAGCAGCACCGGAAGCAGCAACCCGGCCACGCCCATCACGGCGCCCACGCCGTAGGTGAACCAGTACCCGACCGCTCCGCCTGCGGAGAACCACACGCCGGCCGCGGCGATCACGGCCAGCACGAGGAACGCGAAGCCGAGACCGTCGCGCCGGTGCGCCGGGTCGATGTCCCGGGTCCGGCCGATCGCGCGGCCCCCGGCGCGTCCGATCCGGAGGATCCCGCGCCCGACGGCGTCGATCGAGCGATCGATCAGGTCCGGCCCCTGGCGCCGCGCCGGTGGGCGCCGCTGCGGGGACCGCCCCTTCCGGGCGGCCGGACGGCGCGTCCCGCCGCGGCCGGAACCGGACCGGCCGCCGCCGGAGCGCCCGCGTCCGGTGGCGGCGGCCCGCGCCGTGGTCCTGGACGTGCCCCCGCGAGTTGCCATTGCCTCACGGTAGCGCCGGACACCGACCGAACCCGGCTGCGACGCGGGGTGGGGCGATCAGTCGGGCCCGAACGCGGCGTCCAGGCCGGAGTCGAACGCGCGCACGGCCTCCTGCTGGTCGAGGCCGGCGCCCAGCACGTGGGCGGTCAGGCCGTCGGCGAGGCCGAGCAGGACGGTCGTCGCCAGCGCCGGGTCGTCGACGGCGCCCGCGGCCGCGATCTCGGCCGTGACGTGCTCGCGGAGCTGGACCAGGCCCTCGCGCACGCTGCGGGCGATCACGTCGTCGTGGCCGGACACCATGTAGGCGAGCAGCGCACGGGCCTCCCGGACGCGGCGCTCGTCGACCGGGAGCCACTGCAGGAGCAGCACCCGCACGCGGTCTCGCGGTCCCGGCTCGTCGATCTCGGCGAGCGCCTTCGCGCACTCCTCGGCCACCCGCTGCCCGACCATCTCGAACGCGAACAGCAGCATCTCGTCGCGGGAACGGAAGTAGTGCTGGACCAGGCCCATCGAGACGCCCGCCTCGGAGGCGACCCGGCGCAGGCTGACCGCGTCGACACCGTGTGCGGCCACGACCCGCCACAGCGCGTCGGCGATCTCCCGGCGGCGCTGGGCGTGGTCGACCTGGCGGGGCACGCCGTCATCATGCCCCGGCCACGGCCCGGGTCGGGCGACGGTCAGGACAGCGCGAACACGAAGACCGCCATGAACGCCAGGTTGATGAAGTAGGCGGCCTCGCACAGGCCGATGATCAGGAACATCGTGGTGGACAGGCGGCCCGCCGCCTCCGGCTGCCGGGTGACCCCGTGGATCACCGCCGCACCGGCCTGCGCGTTGCCGTTGGCCGAACCGATCGCGCCAGGCCAGTGCCAGCCCCCCCCACTCCCTACCTCCGGATCCAATGCAGGTGCATTGCGAGCTGTCCCTCGCGGTCGATACCATGCAGCTGCATGGTTAAACCGGACAAGGAGGACAGATGGCGCCGCCCGACTATCCGTTCCCCGGCGGGTCACCGCTGGACCCCCCGCCCCGGCTGGCCGAGTTGCGGGCGACCGATCCGGTCAGCCGCGTCACGCTTGCGAGCGGACCGGCCTGGCTGCTCACCCGGCACACCGACGTGCGCGCCGCGATCGCCGAGCCCGCTCTGGTCGCCGTCATGCCCGGGTTGTTCGAGGGCACCGAGCCCGAGCGCGAGCAGGCCGCCGAGGCCGGGTTCCTGATGATGGCGGACGGGCCGGCACACCAGAGGCTGCGACGCCCCCTGGCCGGAGCGATGAGCGCCCGGCGGATCGCCGAGCTACGGCCCCGGATCGAGGCCCGTGCCCGCGAGCTCGTCGCGGCGCTCGCCGGCGCCGGGGGCGGCGAGGTCGTGCGCGAGCTGGCCGCCCCGCTCGCGATCGACGCGCTCGGGGCGCTGATCGGCGTGGACGTCACCGCCCGGCCCGACTTCGCCCGCTGGTCGGACGACTCGGCCGCGATGTTCGGCGGGAGCGACCCGGAGGCCATGGCGGAGAGCGGCGCCCAGCTGTTCGGCTTCGTCGGCGAGCTGGTGGCCGCCGAACGCCACGGCGACGGGCTGATCGGCGACCTGCTCCGGCTCGTCCCCGACGACGGGCTCGCACTCACCGACCCCGAGGTGACCGGGCTGGTCGGGCAGCTGCTGATGGCCGGCTACGTGCCGACGGCGATGGTCACCGCCCTGGGCGTGCACCGGGTGCTGCGCGATCCGGATCTCGTCGGGTCGGTCCGTGGGGACCCGAGCATGCTCGCCGGACTCGTCGACGAGCTGCTGCGCCTCGACCCGGGCGCGGCCGCGACCGTCGACCGGGTCGTGCGCGCCCGGGGCGCGGTCGAGCTGGGCGGACACACGTTCGACGACGGCGAGGTGCTGGTCCTCCCGCTCGGTGCCGCCAACCGCGACCCGGACGTGTTCGCCGACCCGGACCGGCTCGACCCGTACCGCAGGCCGAACCCGCACCTGTCGTTCTTCCCCGGGCCACACCACTGCGTCGGCGCGGCGCTGGCGCGCACCGTCCTCGCCGCGATGATCGGCGCGCTGCTGGAGCACCCAGCGACCATCGGGCTGGACGGGGAGCCGACGTGGGTCACCGGTGTGCTGGGCGAGACCCAGCTGACCGCGCTGCCGCTGCATGTCGGAGCGGCCGCCGTGGTGCGCTGACCGCGACGGCCGCCGTGTCCGGCGAGATCGGAGAGCTCAGACCGCGATGACCGTCGGGACGATCATCGGGCGGCGGCGGTAGTTGTCGGCCACCCAGCGGCCGACGACCCGTCGGACGCCCTGGGCGATCCGGTGCGTGTCCGTGACGCCCTCGTTCTCCAGCCGGGACAGCTCGTCCTCGACCAGCGGCTGGACGGCGTCGAGTGCCTTCGGGTCGTCGGAGAACCCGCGCCCGGCGAGCGTCGGGCGGGACACGGCCCGTCCGGTGCGGGTGTCCATCGCGACCGTGATCGCGATGAACCCGCCCTCGCCGAGGGTGAGCCGGTCGCCCAGCGTCGTCTCGCCGATGTCGCCGACGGCCAGGCCGTCCACGTAGACCCGGCCGACCTCGACCCGTCCGGTGATCGCGGCGCGCCCGTCCACGAGGTCCACGACGACGCCGTCCTCGGCGATCACCACGGACTCGTCCGGCACCCCGGTGGCCCGGGCCAGCGCGGCGTTCGCCCGCAGGTGGCGCCACTCGCCGTGCACCGGCATCACGTTCGACGGCCGCACGGCGTTGTAGAGGAACAGCAGCTCACCGGCCGGCGCGTGGCCGGAGACGTGCACCTTCGCGTTGCCCTGGTGCACGACCGTGGCACCGAGCCGGGTCAACCCGTTGATCACGCCGAACACCGACGTCTCGTTGCCCGGGATCAGCGAGCTGGCCAGGATGATCGTGTCGTCCGGGTGGATGGTGACGCTGCGGTGCTCGCCGCGGGCCATCCGTGCGAGCGCCGAGAGCGGCTCGCCCTGCGACCCGGTGGAGACCAGCACCAGCTTCTCCGGCGGCAGCTTCATCGCGTCGTCGATGTCGATCAGCAGGCCGTCCGGCACCCGCAGCAGGTGGTGGTCGTCGGCCAGGCCCATGTTGCGCAGCATCGAGCGGCCGGTCAGGCACACCTTGCGACCGTGCGCGGCGGCGGCGTCGAGCACCTGCTGCACGCGGTGCACGTGGCTGGCGAAGCAGGCCACGATGATCCGGGCCGAGGCGTCGCGGAACATGTTCGCGATCACCGGGCCGATCTCGCGCTCCGGCGTGACGAAGCCCGGGACCTCGGCGTTCGTGGAGTCGACGAGGAACAGGTCCACGCCCTCCTCGCCGAGGCGGGAGAAGCCGCCCAGGTCGGTCAGCCGCCCGTCCAGCGGGAGCTGGTCGAGCTTGATGTCGCCGGTGTGCAGGACGACGCCGGCGGGCGTCCGGATCGCGACCGCGAGCGCGTCCGGGATCGAGTGGTTGACCGCGTAGTACTCGCAGTCCCACCCGCCGTGCTGGACCCGGTCGCCGGCCGACACCTCCTGCAGGTGCGGGGTCAGCCGGTGTTCCTTGCACTTGGCCGCGACCAGCGCGAGCGTGAACCGGGAGCCGATCACCGGCAGGTCCGGTCGCATCCGCAGCAGCCACGGCACGGCGCCGATGTGGTCCTCGTGGCCGTGCGTGAGCACGAGCGCGTCGATGTCGTCGAGACGGTCCTCGATCGCCCGGAAGTCGGGCAGGATCAGGTCGACGCCGGGCGAGTCCTCGGCGGGGAACAGCACCCCGCAGTCCACGACGAGCAGGCGCCCCTCGTGCTCGAAGACGGTCATGTTGCGTCCGACCTCGCCGATGCCGCCGAGCGCGAAGATGCGCAGGCCGCCCTTGGCCAGTGCGGGCGGTGGCCCGGTCGGTAGCTCGGGGGTGGTGGCGCTCTGGTCCGGCTCGGCGTCCTTCTCGGGACGGGACCGTCGGTCGGGACGGTTGGAACTGCGACTCACTGGGGTTGACGCCTCACGTGGGTTGGTGGGGGACGGGGCCGTGTGGCCCGCCCGCTGATGTCATGGAGAGCGATAGCGCTCAGCGGTATGCGACCTCGGCACCGAGGTCGGTGTGCGTGCGCGACCCGAGCGCGCCCTGGCCGTAGAGCTCGGGGTGGGCGTCCGGCCGCGTGGCCGGGTCGAGCGCGACACCGGCGACGGCGAGGTCACCGGCGATCGCGGTGACCTGCTCCTCGGTGGCGGGCGGGAGAGGGAGCCGCGTGTCGCCGACGTCGATGCCGCGCAGGCGCAACGCCGTCTTCGCGAACACCGCCCCGCCGACCCGGCCCATCGCGCGGATCACCGGCAGCATCGCGTAGTGCAGGGCGCGCGCCCGGTCGTGCTCGCCGGCCTCGAACGCGTCCAGCATCGCCCGCAGACGATCGGCCACCACGTGCCCGATCACGCTGACGAACCCGACCGCCCCGACCGAGAGCCAGGGCAGGTTCACCGGGTCGTCGCCGGAGTAGTAGGCGAGCGTGGTGGTGGCCAGGACCTCGGTGCCGACGCGCAGGTCGTTCCGCGCGTCCTTGACCGCGACGATACGGGGGTGCTGGGCGAGGCGCTGCAGCGTCTCCAGCTCGATCGGCACGATGCTGCGCGGCGGGATGTCGTAGAGCATGAGCGGCAGCTCGGTGGCGTCCGCGACGGCGGTGAAGTGCGCCAGCAGCCCGGACTGCGGCGGCCGCGAGTAGTAGGGCGTCACGACGAGCAGCCCGTGCGCGCCCGCCGCCTCCGCGGCCCGGGCCAGCTCGATCGAGTGCGCCGTGTCGTACGTCCCGGCCCCGGCCACGATCGTCGCCCGGTCCCCCACGGCCGACACGACGGCCCGGATCAGCTCGGACTTCTCCCGGTCGCTGGTCGTGGGTCCCTCACCGGTGGTGCCGTTGACGACGAGACCGTCGTTCCCCAGCTCCACCAGGTGGGCCGCCAGCTCCTCGGCCTTGCCCAGGTCCAGCTCGCCGTCCCGGTCGAACGGCGTGACCATCGCCGTCAGTACCTCGCCGAACGGCCGGCGAGGCGGGTGCGGCTGCCCGGGGGCGGCGGAGGGGCCGGTGCTCATGGCTCCTGACGGTACCGCCCCACCCCGAGCGCCGGGCGCGGCGACGCGTGTGACGTGCCGTCACCGTGCGCCACGCGGTCGCGCCCGGCCGTGGGACGGTCCTACAGGCCGCCGGGCGACGCCCGATACGCCTCGACGTCGGCCGGCAGTCCCTTGATCTCCACGCGCGCGGCGTCCCGGCCGAACGCGTGCAGCACCAGCTCTCCCGGGTCGCCGACGACGGTCACCAGGCCCTGCCCGGTCGACACGACCTGCTGGGCGCCCTCCGGGCGCTGCAGCACGACGCCGACGTTGGTGCGCCGGAACAGGATCCGCGCCATCGACGACAGCAGGCCCCACAGCTGCGCGTCCCGGTTCACATCGGCCGCCCGCGGCTCCCACCCGGCCTCACCGCGGCGCAGGTCCTCATGGTGGACGAAGTACTCGGCCCCGTTGCCGACCTCGTCGACCTTGCCGATCCGGTACGGCGACCACGGTGGCGGGCCCTTGCGCAGCTCGTCGATCATGTTCGGCCACGCCGTGTCGGCGTACCCGGCCATCGCCTTGTCCGTGATCGGGGCGAGCGCCGAGATCATGATTCCGGACGCGGCCCACGGCTGACGTTCGCGGACGAGCAGGTGCGCGAGCAGGTCGCGGCTGTTCCAGCCCTCGCAGAGGGTGGGCCGGTCGGGACCGGCCCGCTCGAACTCGTCACAGATGGCGGCACGTTCGTCCACGGCGAGGGTCACGCCGCCAACGTAGTAGCGGTGCGGCCGTCGCGCTCACGCTCGACACGAAAGTCGTGCAGCGTGGCTGTCCTGTAGTGCGTGATACAGAACGCATCGCCTCCCGGTCCCGATACTCGGCCGGGCTCGGCCGGAGGACGCCGATGCCCGACCACCACGACGGGGAGATTCCGTGACCCAGACCGACGCCGGGAGTCCGACGCAGCCGAGGTCGATGCGCCGCATCGCGCTGGCCAGCATGACCGGAACCGTGATCGAGTTCTACGACTTCTTCATCTACGGCACCGCCGCCGCGCTGGTGTTCAGCAAGGTGTTCTTCCCGGAGCTGGGGGCCGCGGCCGGGACGGCGGCATCGCTGGCCACGTTCGGTGTGGCGTTCGTCGCCCGGCCGTTCGGATCGATCCTGTTCGGGCACTTCGGCGACCGGCTGGGCCGCAAGGGCACCCTCGTCACCACGTTGATGACGATGGGTCTGTCCACGCTGGCCATCGGCCTGATGCCGACCGCGGCGACGATCGGCATCGCGGCGCCGATCATCCTGGTGCTGCTGCGGATCCTGCAGGGCCTCGCCGTCGGCGGCGAATGGGCCGGTGCTGTTCTGCTCACCGCCGAGAACTCGCCCGACAAGACGCGCGGGAAGTTCGCGCTGTTCCCCCAGCTCGGCCCGTCGGTGGCGTTCGCACTGGCCAGCGGGACGTTCCTGATCACGGCGCTGACGATGAGCGCGGAGTCGTTCGCGGCATGGGGCTGGCGGGTCCCGTTCATCGCCTCGATCCTGCTGGTGGGCGTCGGGCTGTACGTGCGGCTCAAGCTCGAGGAGACCGCCGTGTTCACCTCGACCAAGGCCGTCAAGACCAAGCTGCCGATCATGGAGGTGATCACCAGCCGGCCGAAGGCAGCGCTGCTGGGCGCCGGGTCGACGACGGCGGTGTTCGCGTTCTTCTACATCGGCGTCACCTACCTGACCACCTACGGCACCACGGAGGTCGGCCTCTCCCGCCCGACCGTGCTCTCGATGGGCATCATCGCGGGTCTCGTGATGGCCGCGGTGACGGTCGCGTCGGCGGTCCTGTCCGACCGGATCGGGCGACGACTCGTCGTGACGATCGGCACCGGGGTCGCCGTACTGGCGAGCCTGATCGTCTTCCCGATCATCGACATCGGCACCGCCTGGTCGTTCGGCCTCGGGCTGAGCATCGTGCTCGGCGTGGTCGGGCTCTCCTACGGCGCCCAGGGTGCGCTGTTGCCGGAGCTGTTCCCGACCCGCTACCGCTACACCGGCGCCGGGATCGCCTACAACCTGGCGGGCGTGCTCGGCGGCGGCGTGGTGCCGCTGGTCGCGGCCGCACTGGTCCCGGCCTACGGCAGCCTCGCGATCGGAGTGGTCCTGGGCGTGGTGTCGCTGATCAGCCTGGGCTGCACGCTCGCCCTGCCGAACACCAACGCGGAGTCGTTCGCGGAACAGGACGCGCTGGGGGCCGCGCAGGCCTGACCCGGCGGCTACGGTCGGTGACACCGCCGCGACGCCGCGCACCCGGGGCCCGGGCCGTGTCCGGATTGCGACGTCCGTCGCTTCCGGACACGGCTCCCCCGGGATACGGTCGTCCCCGGGCGGTCGTTCGGCCGTGCCCGTGAGGCGAGGGGGACGGTGTGCCGGTACGCGTCCACCAGGATCAGGCGCCGGTCTCGCCCTTCCTGCTGGCCGGACCGAACGCCATGACCGACCGGATCGCGGCACTCGGCACGGCGCGCCGCTACCGGACCGGGGAGCACGTCTACCGCCAGGGCGAGGAGTCGTGCCGCTTCCACGTCGTGATGAGCGGCCGGGTGCGGATCTACCTGCACCGCCCGGACGGCACCGAACGCGTGCTCGCCTACGCCGAGCCGGGCTCCAGCCTCGGCGAGGCCGCCTGCTTCGACGGCCGTCCGCGCCACCTCGGCTCGGTCACCACCCAGCCGTCGGAGATCGTCTCGGTCACCCGGGACGCACTGCTGGACGCGTCGCGCACGGACCAGGAGCTGCTGCTCGAGGTCACCCGCCGGATCGCCTACAAGCAGCGGGTGCTGCAGCTGCACGTGATAATCGACGGCCTGCCCGCCCGCGAGCGCGTCACGCTGCTGCTCGGGCATCTCGTCGAGGCCTACGGCGAGGTCACGCTGGACACGTCCGCGCGGCTGAGCATCCGCCCGCCGATCGACGAGCTGGCCCTGATGGTCGGGCTGACCCGGGTCACGATGAGCCGCGAGCTCTCCCGGCTCGTCGCCGAGGGTGTGCTGGGAAAGGACGGCCGCGCGATCGTCGTCCGGGACCTGCCCGCGCTGCGACGACGGGTACACGCGGTCGCCGTCTGAGCGCCACTCAGGTGTTCTGCGGGAAACCCAGGTTGAGCCCCGCGTGCGACGGGTCGAGCCAGCGAGTGGTGACGACCTTGGCGCGGGTGAAGAAGTGCACGCCCTCGACGCCGTGGGCGTGGGTGTCGCCGAACAGCGAGTTCTTCCAGCCGCCGAAGCTGTAGTAGGCCATCGGGACCGGGACCGGCACGTTGACGCCGATCATCCCGACCTCGACCTCGTTCTGGAACCGGCGGGCGGCGCCGCCGTCGTTGGTGAAGATCGCGGTGCCGTTGCCGTAGGGGTTGGCGTTGATCAGGGCCACGGCCTCGTCGTAGGAGTCCACGCGGACCACGGACAGGACGGGGCCGAAGATCTCGTCGGTGTAGACCGACATGTCCGTGCCGACGTGGTCGAGCAGCGTCGGGCCGACGAAGAAGCCCTGCCCGTCCGCGTCGAACTCCCCGGTGCGGCCGTCCACGACGACGGTCGCACCCTCGGACTCGCCGGCGTCGACGTAGCCGGAGACCCGCTCCTGTGCGGCCTTCGTGATCAGCGGCCCCATGTCGCAGCCGCGCCGGCCGTCGCCGGTGCGCAGGCCACGTGCCCGCTCGGCGATCCTGCCGACCAGCGTGTCCGCGACGTCGCCGACGGCGAGGAGCGCGGAGATCGACATGCACCGCTCCCCCGCCGAGCCGAACCCGGCGTTCACCGCCTGGTCCGCGGCCAGGTCGAGGTCGGCGTCGGGCAGGACGACCATGTGGTTCTTCGCCCCGCCGAGCGCCTGCACGCGCTTGCCGTGCGCGGTGCCGGTCTCGTAGACGTAGCGGGCGATCGGGGTGGAACCGACGAAGCTCACCGACTTGACGTCCGGGTGCGTCAGCAGCCCGTCGACGGCCGTCTTGTCGCCGTGCACGACGGTGAACACGCCGTCGGGCAGGCCCGCCTCGCGCCACAGCTCGGCCATCCACAGTGCCGCCGACGGCACCTTCTCCGACGGCTTGAGCACGACGGCGTTGCCGGCCGCGATCGCGATCGGGAAGAACCACATCGGCACCATGGCCGGGAAGTTGAACGGGCTGATGATCCCGACGACGCCGAGCGGCTGGCGGATCGAGTGCACGTCGACGCCGGACGACGCGTTCTCCGTCGCCGAGCCCTTGAGCAGGTGCGGCATGCCGCAGGCGAACTCGACGACCTCCTGGCCGCGGGCGACCTCACCGGCCGCGTCCGAGGCGACCTTGCCGTGCTCCGCGGTGATCAGCTCCGCGAGCTCGCCGGCCCGGGCGTTGAGCAGCTCGCGGAACCGGAACAGGACCTGCGTGCGCTGGGTCAGCGACGTGTCGCGCCAGCCCGGGAACGCGGCCTTCGCCGCCGCGACGGCCGCGTCCACCTCCTCGGCGGACGCGAACGGCACCCGGGCGGACACCGCGCCGGTGGCCGGGTCGGTGACGTCGCCGAACGTGCCACCTGCGCCCGGGCGGGCCGCGCCGCCGATCCAGTGCGTCAGCTCCGGGACGTCGCCGTCGGTGGACGACGGGGCGGTGCTCTCCAGCGTGCTGCTCATCGTGCTGTCCCCTCCGGCGTTGCGGCCTCGGAGGTCCAGGCTGGGTGCTGCGGGCCGCCGGCGCACGCCGGAGGCGTCAGCCCTCGGTGACGAACGGGCTGGAGGCGATCACCGTGCCGTCGTCGAGCGTCTGGATCTCGAAGTCGGCGAACACGTTCGCGACCTCGCTCTGCAGCTGGCGCAGGCACTCCACGGCCAGCCCGCGGATCTCCACGTCGGCGTGCTCGGACGCGCGCATCGCGATGAAGTGCCGCCAGGCCCGGTAGTTGCCGGTCACGACGATCCGCGTCTCCGTGGCGTTCGGCAGCACGGCGCGGGCGGCCTGCCGGGCCTGCTTGCGGCGCAACGTCTTGTTCGGCACGTCGGCGAACCGGCGCTCCAGTCCGGCGAGCAGCTCCTCGTAGGCCTTCACCGACGCCGTCGCCGCCTCGGTGAACAGCGCGTGCAGCTCCGGATCCGCGGCGATCACGTCCGGCTCGACCATCGAGGCGTCCCGCTCCGGCACGTAGCGCTGGGACAGCTGCGAGTACGAGAAGTGCCGGTGCCGGATCAGCTCGTGGGTCAACGACCGGGAGATCCCGGTGAGATAGAAGCTCACGGTCCCGTGCTCGAGCACGGACAGGTGGCCGACCTCGAGGATGTGCCGGAGGTAGCCGGCGTTCGTCGCGGTCGCCGGGTTCGGCTTGGTCCAGGACTGGTAGCAGGCCCGCCCGGCGAACTCGGCCAGCGCCTGCCCACCCTCGGCGTCGGTCGACCAGGGCACGTCGGCCGGCGGGAAGAACTCGGTCTTCGCCACGAGCTGCACGGTCAGAGGCACGGTCTCCGGCATGCTGGGAGCGTAACCGGCGGGCCCGACAGTCCTGGGTTGCTGTCAGCGTGACGCCAGATCGACATTGCGCGGCGGCAGATGTGACGCCACTATGGCGTCATGGACCTCTCTCCGTACGTCGCGCAGCTGCGCGACGACCTCGCCACGGCCGCCGCGGCCGGCGACGAGCAGACCCGCCGGACGGCGGCGCTGCTCGGTTCGGCGATCGAGCCCGCGGCACGCCTCGCCCTCATGAACGCCCTGTCCGACCTGGCCGCGGAGGTCACCGCCGCACTCGACGACCGGACCGTGGACCTGCGCCTCGACGGGCGTGACGTCCAGGTCTCGGTCGGCGGCG
Organism: uncultured Actinomycetota bacterium; assembly: GCA_963822335.1. Classification (GTDB taxonomy): domain Bacteria; phylum Actinomycetota; class Actinomycetes; order Mycobacteriales; family Pseudonocardiaceae; genus Pseudonocardia. The sequence goes on from CAWGHE010000004.1 coordinate 172,741, forward strand.
CGAGCGCGTCGACACCGCACGAGGAGCCGCGGGAGCAGCCGCGCGAGTCGACCGGCTGGCCCGGCGCGGACCGCAACGGGCCGCTCGGGCCGGACGCGGGTGACATCAGCCGTGTCACGCTGCGGATCGTCGAGCAGATCAAGAACCAGGCCGAGCAGGCCGCGCAGCACCAGGGTGTCTCGCTGAACACCTGGGTCGCGCAGGCCGTGCAGGGTGCGCTGTCCGGAGCGGCCGGGCAGCACGGATTCGGCCAGCGGGGTCCGGGTCGTCCCGACAACAACCGTCCGGACGACGACAACCGCCTCCGCGGGTGGGTGCAGGGATGAGCGGGCCGGGTTCACCCGACGCGGGTGGCGAGCAGCGGCCCGATCCCGCGGGCGCCGGGCCTGATCCTGCGGGCGCCGGGCCTGATCCTGCGGGCGCCGGGCCTGATCCTGCGGGCGCCGGGCAGCCGGACGATGCGGCCGGCGGCGCGACCGGTCAGGCGGCCGGCGGCGCGACCGGCGACGACGCTGCCGGGCCGGGTGGCGGATCGGCCGCAGGTGCGGGAGCGACCTCCGGCGGGGCGGCCGGGGGCACGGGATCGGCCGGCGACGCCGCGGGCGCGACCGGGCCGATCTTCGGGGCTCCCGGGACGCGGGAGGAACGCTGGGACTGCGACGGCCCGGCCGAGATCGAGGTGACGATCGGGGGCGGCCGCGTCGAGATCGACCTGAGCGGCTCCGGATCCGGGATCAGCGTGCAGCTGCGCGCCGAATCAGGTGCGACACCGCCGTGGCAGGCCGGTCTGGGTGGCCTGCTCGACTGGCTCGGATCCGTGTCCGGGGGCGGCATGCCGCCCGGCGCCGGCGGCTCGGGCCACGGGTTCGATCCGCTCGTCGGGGCACCGTGGGAGCGCAGCGGAGACCCGTCCGCGGCCGCCGTCGACGCGACGACGGTGACGTGGTCCGAGTCCTCCCGCCGCCTGGTCGTCCGCGGCCCGGAGGCGTCGGCTCTGAGCAACGTCCCGCTGGTGGTGACCGTGACCGCCCCGCGCGGCTCGCGGCTGGCCGCCCGCACCGGCGCGGCCGATGTCGCGGTCCGGGGGCAGGCGCGGTGGGCCGCCGTGCGCACCGGCTCCGGCGCGGCACGGCTGGAGGAGGTCGACGGCGACGTGGACGTGACCACGGGCAGCGGCGGCATCGAGCTCGGCGCGGTCGCCGGTCGGGCCCGGCTGCGCGCCGGGAGCGGGGTCGTCGACGTCGCCTCCGTCGCCGGACCGTCACAGGTCCGGACCGGCAGCGGCGACGTGCGGGTCGGCGAGATCACGGCCGACCTGGAGGTGCGCACCGGCTCCGGTGACGTCGTACTGGCCGATGCCGTGTCCGGATCACTGCAGCTCACGACCGGGTCCGGCGCGATCCGGGTCGGCGTGCACGCCGGCGTGGCCGCCGAGCTCGATCTCACCACCGGTTCCGGGCGCGCCCGCAGCGATCTCGACGTCGGCGCCGTCGCCCCGGAGGCACCGGCGCGGCTCCGCATCGGCGGACGGAGCGGCAGCGGTGACGTGTGGGTGACCCGGGCGACGCCGATCCCGGTCTGAGCGGTCGCGGGGGCGGGCGGTACCGACGCGACGGCGGCGCCGAGCTCCGGGACGCTCGCGTGCTAGCGCGACCTCGGCGGCATGGTCCGACAGGAAATCGCTCACCTGGTGAGCCGTTTCCCGGGAGCTCGCGCCAATCTCGTGGAGCCAGGCTCGGTGCCAGGTAAGTCACTCGACGAGCGAGATTCTTCGCGGACGAGCGACCTGGGTAGACTGAATTGCATGGACCGCACCGCCGCCCGCGAGGCGAACACCGCGATGATCGACCGGATCGCCTCGGCCCCGGCCGGACCGATCGCCGAGGGCGCCTTCGCCCTGCGTGTCGTGCGCACGCGTGGGCGACGTACCGGCGAGGAGCGTTCGACGCCGCTCGGCGTGGTCCGGACCGGCGACGTGCTCTACCTGGTGTCGCCGCAAGCCGGCCGGGACTGGGTGCTCAACCTGGCGGCCGACCCGGACTGCGAGACCGTCGCCGGTGGGGAGGCGACTCCGTATCGCGCCGTGGTGCCGCCGGCAGCGGACGCCGTCGCTGCGGTGGCTGCGTACCTGAACGCCGTGCAGGTGCCGTGGGCGCTGCGCGCGTTCCCGGTGGCCGCGGACGCGGGCGAGTCCGAGATCAGCGCGCACCTGCACGAGATGGCGGTCGTGCGGCTCGACCCGCGCTGACCCGCCGGTCCGGGCGAACGAACGCCGGCGACACTCCGCTCGCCCCGCGCCTCACCCCGCCCGTAGCTCGCGGCTCAGGTCCTCGCACAGATCGCCCCGGATCCCCACCTCCACGTCCTCGCACCCCAGCCAGCCGGCCATCACCCGCAGCTCGGCCGCCAGCGGACCGGCCACCCGGGCCGGGTCCGTCCCCGGCTCGGTGAACGCGCCCGGCACGCGCAACACCCCGGTCGCCCGATCGGCCTTGATGTCGACCCGCCCGACGAGCTGCCCGTCGAGCAGGAACGGGAACACGTAGTAGCCGAACTCCCGCTTGGGCTCCGGGGTGTAGATCTCGATCCGGTAGCGGAAGCCGAAGATCCGCTCGGTGCGCTCGCGCTCCCAGACCAGCGGATCGAACGGGCAGAGTAGGGCCGCGCCTTCGATCGTGCGCGGTGCGCGGGCGGCCGGGTCCCGGTAGGCCGGCTTCGCCCAGCCGCGCACCAGCACCGGCTCCAGCTCGCCCGCGTCGACCAGCTCGGCGATCGCGGCGCGGGTGCGTTCCGGGCCGAGGCGGTAGTAGTCGCGCACGTCGGTCTCGGTGCCGATGCCCAGGGCGGCGATCGAGCGGCGGACCAGCTCCCGGGCGGCGTCGGCCGGGTCCGGCTCGCCCGCCTCCAGGACCTCGCGCGGGAGGACGCGCTCCGGCAGGTCGTAGAGCCGCTCGAAGTGCCGCCGGGAGCCGACCAGCAGCTCCCCGGTGGCGAACAGGTACTCGCAGACCCGCTTCACCTCGGAGCGTTCCCACCACGTCGCGCCGGCCGGGCGTGGGCTCGCGCTCGGATGCTCCAGCTCCCTCTCGATCGCGCCCGCCCCGATCGGGCCGCGCTCGGCGACCACCGCCCGGATGTCCGACGCCAGCGACGGGTGCCGTTCCAGCAGCGCCGCGTAGTGCCGCCACCAGCGTTGCGGCAGCACCCGGTGCCCGAGCAGCGGCCAGTCCGGCACCGGGACCAGGCTGGCTTCGTGCGCCCACGCCTCGACCAGCAACCTGGGCCGGCGCGCCGTCGGTGACCAGACCGCGTCGTCGAGCAGCTCGGGTTCGTAGGCCCCGAGCCGGCTGAACACCGGCATGTAGTGCGCCCGCACGGCGACGTTGACCGAGTCCAGCTGCAGCAGACGGACCCGGCCGAGCACCCGCTGCAGGTGCCGCCGGGTGACCGGCCCGGACGGCCGGGGATCTCCCATCCCCTGCGCCGCGAGGGCCGTCCGCCTGGCCACGTCCGCCGAGATCGTCCGCACGCCCGGATGCTGTCACGACCCACCGACAGAAACGCTCGGGCCGTCGGGTATCCATGCCCGCATGGCCACCGCGAGCGTCCGCCCCGCCACCGACGACGACGTCGACGCGATCGTCTCCGTCCAGGCGACCACCTGGCGCACTGCCTACGCCGGGATCGTGCCGGACGCCGCGCTGGACGGTCTGACCAGCGATGCGGCCCGCGCGGCCTGGACCGACGCCGTACACGCCGGCGGCGGGTTCCACCTGTTCGTCGCCGTCGAGGGCGCGCACACGGTCGGGTTCTGCGCGGCCGCGCATTACGACGGTGCGGACGACCTGTCCATCGCCGAGATCAGCACGCTGCTCGTCGAACCGCGGTTCTCCCGGCGCGGGCACGGCGGACGCCTGCTCGCGACGGCCGCGCAGGCCCTGCGCGGGCACGGCTCCGAGCAGGGACGGGCCTGGGTACCCGAGGCGGACACCGCCTCGCGGGCGTTCTACGCCCGTGCCGGCTGGGTGCCCGACGGCGCGGTGCGCACGCTGGACACCGGCGACGGGACGGTGCGCGAGGTCCGCGTCGCCGGGACGCTCGACCTGCAGCTCGTGGACTGACCGCCCTAGAGACCCAGCAACGGCTCGAGCCCGATCGTCAGGCCCGGCCGGTCCCGGACGGCGCGCACGGCCATCAGCACCCCGGGCATGAACGACGAGCGGTTCATCGAGTCGTGCCGGATCGTCAGCACCTCGCCGTCCGAGCTGCCCAGGATCACCTCCTGGTGCGCGACGAGCCCCGGCATCCGCACGGCGTGCACGTGCACGCCGTCCACGTCGGCGCCGCGGGCACCGCCCGGGTCCTGGGTCGTCGCGTCCGGCACGGCGCCCAGGCCGGCGTCCGCGCGGGCCGCCGCGACCAGCGACGCCGTGCGCGCGGCCGTGCCGGACGGCGCGTCGACCTTGCCCGCGTGGTGCAGCTCGACCACCTCGACGGACTCGAAGAACCGGGCCGCCTGGGCCGCGAAATGCATCGACAGCACCGCGCCGACCCCGAAGTTCGGCGCCACGAGCACCGAGCCGGAGCCGTGCGCGTCGAGCCAGCCGCGGACCGTGTCGAACCGCTCGGCGTCGAACCCGCTGGTCCCGACGACGGCCGCGATCCCGTGCTCGACGCAGTACCGGACGTTGTCCAGGACCGCGCCGGGGTGCGTGAAGTCCACCGCGACGTCGGCACCGTCGAGGCCGGACAGGGCGTCGCCCTCGTCCAGCTCGGCGACCAGCTCGGTGTCGGGCGCGCCGCGCACGGCGCGGCAGACCTCGCCGCCCATCCGCCCCTTCGCCCCGAGCACCGCCACCCGGATCGCACTGCCCGGATCAGCCACCGCGCACCTCCGTTCGTCTCCGACGCCGTCGCCCCGGCAGCCTAGACATCGGCGCGGCCCCCAGATCCCGTACCCGTCTCATCGAAGGATCTCCACCAGCAGAACCCACGTGGTCAGGAGTGCCCCCGCGAATCCCGCGACGGTCGCGACCACGACCCCGTACACCCCGGACTCGCTGCCGGCGACCAGCAGCACACCGCCGACGACCGCACCCGCCGTGGCGACGACGATCGGCCCGACTGTCCCCACCAGCCGCGCCACGAGGGGTTGCTCGGCCTCCCGGGTTCCCGGGCGGACCAGGTAGAGCAGCCACGCTCCGAACAACACGCCGATGACCAGCAGCTCGACGCCGTAGGCCGTGGCCGACTGGGGCACCAGCAGCAGCATCGCGGACAGTAGCGGCAGGGTCAGCAGGGCCAGCGCGGCGATCGCCCGCCCGGGCAGGCTCGCCGACCCCACGATCTGCCTCAGGTTGATCGACAGCGCGACGAAGATCAGGCCGATCAGCGCGCCGCTCACGCCGGTCACCGCGACGCCGAAGTCGGTCCACTCGTCCACGCGATCTCCCCAAGGTGTGTTCCGCTCGCGGGCAACGTCATCCAGACCGTCGACGACCGGCCGGGCGGTGTTAGCTCCACCTCCCGCGGACGAACGGATCAGCCGACGACCAGGCCCGTCACCCAGGCCGCCGTGGCCAGCAGCCCGGCGAACAGCTCGATCGCGATGCTCCAGCCCACGGCGGTGAGCGCGGCACGCGTCGACGTCCAGGCCGCCCTGCGGTCCGGCAGGCGCACCAGCTCGGCGAGCCACACCCCGAGCACGAACCCGAGGAACAACCCGACGACCGGCACCACGAAGAACCCCACGATGCCGAGCCCGGCGCCGACCAGCAGCGTCCGGGTCGGCACCCCGGAACCCTTGAGCTGCCGGCCGGGCAGGACGTACTTCACGACCTGCCCGATCGCCGTCACGGCGACCGCGACGGCGAGCACCGTCCACCCGACCGCGTCGCCGCGCGGGATCGCCCAGACCGCGACGCCGGCGACGATCAGGATCGGGCCGGGCAGGACGGGCAGCACGATCCCGACCAGCCCGACCGCGATCAGGATCCCGGCGACGACCGCGAGCCACACCATCGCCGCGTCACCTCTCCCGAACCCGGATGTCCCTGCCTCCGAGAACCGTAGGCGGGACACCCCGGGGCGCGATCAGCGGGCGACGATCACCCTCGGCGGAGCCGGGCCGGGGACCGCAGCCGGAGTACCTCGCCCTGCCGCGCGACCTCGGCACCGGACGGCAGGGCGGCCGCGATCGCGTCGAGCTGCTCGTCGGTCCGGGACGGGTCGTGGTGGAACAGCACCACTCGGCCCACACCGGCGGCCTCGCCGAGGCCCAGCGCGTAGTCGATCGCCGAGTGCCCGAACGCGCGGCGCGCCGCGAACTCCCCCACCGTGTACTGCGCGTCGTGGATCAGGACGTCGGCGTCGCGGGCGAGGGTGAGCGCGGCCTCGTGATACGGCCCGAAGCCGTCCGGGCCCTCGCCCAGCGCGGCCGGGCCGTGGTCGGAGAGGTAGGCGACGGTGTGCTCGCCGTCGTCGATCCGGAAGCCGAACGTGCGCCCGCCGGGGTGCGGGATGTCGCGGGCCTCGACGGCGTAGCCCTCGATCTCGTGCCGGCCCTCGTGCAGCTCACCGAACGTCCAGCGGCCGCGCAGCTGGGTCGGCGTGATCGGGAAGTGCGGCGGGGACATCACGTCGGTGAGGCACTCCTGCGCCGACCCGGGTCCCGCCGGGAGCAGGACCCGGACAGTCGCGTCGTCGCGGTCGCCGGCCCGGAAGAACGGCAGGCCGTGCGTGTGGTCCCAGTGCAGGTGCCCGAGCAGGATCGTGCCCCGGAACGGGCGGCCGTCCAGCAGGGCGCTCACCCGCGCCAGTCCGGTGCCGGCGTCGAGCAGCAGGGTGGGATCGGCCCCGGGATCGGAACCGTCGCGGGCGATCGCCACGCAGGACGTGTCGCCGCCGTGGCGGGCGAACTCCGCCCCGGTCGCCGGCGTGGAGCCGCGGACGCCGCAGAGGTGGATCCTCACCGCGCGGTCCGCTCCTCACGCCGGTGCCCGCCGGCCAGCTCGGCGAGCGCGGCGGGGTCCACCTGCGCGGAGCCGGCGACCGCGACCCGGACCGGCGTCCGTGCCCGCAGCGTCGCCGTCCGGCGCCCGCCTTCGAGCAGGGCCCGCTCGCCGCCGACGGCACCCGGCCCCAGCTCCGCGACCGGCTCGCCGTCCACCAGGACCTCGAGCACCCCGTCGAGCAGCAGGAACAGCTCGTCGCCCGGCTCGCCCTGCCGGAACAGCTCCTGGTCCGCGGCCAGGCTGCGCACCCGCGGCGGCGCGCCGCCGCGCATCAGCGTCGCGGACAGCGTCCGTTCCAGCTCCGACTCGACGGCGGTCACCAGGGCGGGACTGTCCACGTCGCCCCACGGGCTGTGGTCGCCGAAGCACACCTTCGACCACCCGGAGAAGTCGGTGAGCCCGCTCTTGGCGACCAGGGCGCCGCCGTCGTCGTAGACCCAGTGCCGGGGGAACGGGCTGGCGCCGACCATCCGCCCCTCGGCGCGGCCGTCGGCGTACAGGACGAGCTCCAGCGTCGTCCACACCGTCGGCGCGCTGAGCTGGACGAACGGCGGCCGGCTCACCGTGCGCGGCATCGGCGCCCCGGTCCGCCCGCCGACGGTCTGCCGGAACCGCACCCAGCCGTCCCCGACCTCCGGTTCGGGCCGCAGGTCCGGGTACGAGACGGCCGCGAACGTGGCCGCCGAGCGGCCGAGCCGCAGCGTCGTCGAGCCGATCAGGCCGCAGCCGGTGTGGCCGTAGCCGGTGATCCCGCCGCCGTCGTCGACCTCGATCCAGGCCGCCAGCCGGTTCGCGAAACGGAACCGGTCCGCGTCGCGCCACTCCTCGAGGTCGCCGAGCTCGGACGGCGGCGGCGCGTCGTAGTGCGAGACGCCGAGCGAGAACGGGAGCTTCATGGGTCCGGGCACGGCCTCGGAGGGGATCCACGAGACCGAGGTGACCGAGGACGATCGACGCATCGGGAACTCCTGACGACGGGTGACGGTGTCCCCGTCAGCCTGCCCCGACCGGCCGCGGTGGACACGGATGCAGACCGGCCGGACGCGGGGGGAGGCAGGCACCCCCTCGGTTCCCGGGGGCCGCACCCTGCCGCCCGCGCTCCCGCGGCCCGATGCTCGGAAACGTCACCGGACCTGCGAGCGAGGAGCACTCATGGCCGACTCCCGCCGGATCGGGCTGTTCCTCGCCGACGACAACCTGATCGTCCGGGAGGGTGTGCGCGCCCTGCTCGAGCTCGAGGACGACTTCGAGGTGCTCGGCACCGCCACCGACTACGACGGCCTGGTCGCCGGCGCCGAGGCCACGTCGCCCGAGGTCGTGGTCACCGACATCCGGATGCCCCCGGCGTTCGGGCGGGAGGGCATCGACGCGGCCCGGCAGGTCCGCAAGCGCCATCCCGGCACCGGTGTGGTCATCCTGAGCCAGTTCGACGACCCGGACTACGCGGTCGCGCTGCTCGCCGACGGCGCGGCCGGCTACGCCTACCTCCTCAAGGACCGGGTGGCCGAGGGCGATCAGCTCGTCAGGGCCGTGCGCGAGGTCGCCGCGGGCGGATCGGTCCTGGACCCGGCGATCGTCACGGCACTGACCCGCCCGGTCCAGCGCGACGACCTCACCGATGCCGAGGAGCAGTTGCTCCGCCAGGTCGCGGAGGGGATGCCGGTGAAGGCGATCGCGGCCGCCGGGCGCACCACCCCGGCCGTCGTCGCGACGGCGGTGGAGCGGCTGTTCGTCCGGCTCGCCGAGGGCATCGGCGCGGGCGACCGCCGCTGCCTGGACCGGCTGAAGACCCTGCAGCAGGCGATCGTCGACCGGGAGGAGCAGGGCGAGGCGCTGTCCCGGCTGCTCCCGGACGGGATCGCCGAGCGGCTCCGGGCCGGCGGGCACGCCGTCGGGGACACCGAGCGCCTCGAGGTCACGGTGCTGATGTCGGACATCCGGGGATACTCGGCGATCGCCGAACGCACCGACCCGGGCGCGCTGGCCGGGCAGCTGGGCACCCACCGGGCCGCCATGAACGGTGCCATCCACGCCGAGGGCGGCACCGTGATGCAGTTCGTCGGGGACGCCGTGATGGCCGTGTTCGGAGCCCCCGAGCCGAGCACCGACCACGCCGACCGGGCGGTGGCGGCCGCGCTCGGGATGCACGCGGCACAGCGCGAGGTGGACGCCGGGTTCGCGGCGGAGGGCCTTGACCCGTTCGGGCTGGGGATCGGGCTGTCCACCGGCGAGGTGGCCGCGGCGCTGCTCGGGTCGGCCGACCGCGTCGAGTACTCGCTGGTGGGCGCCACGGTGAACCTGACCCAGCGCCTGCAGCAGTGGGCGGAGGCCGGGGAGACCGTGCTCAGCGCCCCGACGCGGGCCGCGCTGACCAGGCCGGTGCCCGCGACCGCGCTGCCCCCGGCGACGGTCAAGGGCGGCTCCGAGCCGGTGCAGGCATTCAAGATCGCGGCGGCGTCGTGAGCGCCCCTGCCCGGCCCGACGCCACACTGCGCCTGCCGACCGCGCTCGGGTACGCACTGGCGGCGGTCGCGCTGGCCGGCGCGATGGTCCAGCCGTTCGCCCTGGCCACGGCCGGTCGCGGGCTGGCCGAAGCGGCGCAGGGCTACGAGCTGCAGACCACGGTCCTGTTCGGCCTGCTGGGAGCCGTGATCCTGCACCGCAGGCCCGGACACGTGATCGGCTGGGTGCTGGTCGGGATCGGCGGCTTCGGCGCGGTCGTGCAGGCCGGCGGGCAGTACGCGTTGCTCGGACTGGACGCACTGCCCGGATTCCCGTCGGCCGGCTCGGTCGACCGGCTGACCGAGTGGGCCTGGGTGCCGGCCGCGGCGGGGATGACGATCGCGCTGCCCCTGCTGTTCCCCACCGGCCGCCTGCTGTCCCGGCGGTGGCGCGGCATCGCCGCGTTCGGCGCGGCCGCCACCGGCCTGCTCGTGGGCACGCTGGTCGCCGACCCGCAGGGCGGCGGGCCGCTCGACGCGGTCGCCTACCCGTTGTTCGGCCTCGCGTCACTGTCCGCACTCGTGTCGTTCGCGGTGCGCTACCGGCGCTCGCGCGGCGTCGGGCGCCAGCAGCTGAAGTGGGTCTTCTACGGGCTCGCGCTCTGCCTGCCGCTCGTCGTCCTGGGTACGACCGGGGTGTCCCTCGTCGCGGCGAGCCCGGCCTGGGCCCTGCCTTCGGCGGTGATCATCCCGGTGACGATCACCGTCGCGGTGCTGCGGTATCGGCTGTTCGACATCGACGTCGTGATCTCGAGGACGCTGCTCGTCGCCGGGCTGGCGGGGTTCATCACGATCGCCTACGTCGCGATCGTCGTCGGGCTCGGCTCGGTGCTCGGGGGCGGATCGGATCCGGACCCCGGCTTGTCGCTGGTGGCCACCGCTGTGGTGGCGGTGGCGTTCCAGCCCGTCCGTCTCGCCCTGCACCGCGTCGCGAACCGTCTCGTCCACGGCCGTCGCGCCACGCCCTACGACGTGCTCAGCGGGTTCGCCACCCGGATCGCCGCCGCCGAACCCTCCCCCGACACCCTGGCCCGCCTGGCCGAACTGATGGCCGGCGGCACCGGAGCCGACCCCGCCCGGGTGTGGCTGCGGGTCGGGGCGCAGCTGCGGCCCGCGGCGACCTGGCCGGCGAGAGAGGGCGCCGGACCCGACGCCGTCGACACCGCCGCCACGACCACGCTGCCCGACGCCGACCTGGCCCTGCCCGTCCGCGACCGGGACGAGCTGCTCGGCGTCCTGACCATCGCCAAACCACGCGGTGAGCGGGTCACCGACGCCGACGCGGACCTGCTCGGCCGACTCGCCGCCGCCGCGGGAGTACTGCTGCGGAACCTGCGTCTCGACGCCGAGCTCGCCGACCGGCTGAGCGACATCGAGGCCTCCCGCCTCCGGCTGGTCACCGCACAGGACGAGGCGCGCCGCCGGATCGAGGCCGACCTCGCGGGAGGGGCCCGCGCGCAGTTGGCCGGGCTGCGCGAGCAGCTCTCCGGACTGGCCCGCGACGCCGACCCCGCGACGGCCCCGCGGACCGCGACGATGCTCGTCGCACTCGTCGCCCAGACCGGCACCGCCCTGGACACGCTCGACGGGCTCGCGGCCGGGATCTACCCGCCGCGCCTGGCCGCGGACGGCCTCGCCGCAGCGCTGACCGAGCAGGCGGACCGGGCCGCGATCCCGGTCACCGTCGGGGTCGACGGGATCGGCCGGTACGCGCGCGACGTCGAGATCGCGGCCTACTTCTGCGTGCTGGAGGCGCTGCAGAACGTCGCGAAGTACTCGGGCGCCGGCTCGGCGCGGGTCCGGCTCACCCACGACGGCGCGACCCTGCGGTTCGAGGTCGTCGACGACGGCGCAGGGTTCGACACCGCGACCACCGCGTACGGAACCGGGCTGCAGGGCATGGCGGACCGCCTCGACACGGTCGGCGGCACGCTGACCGTCCGGTCGGTACCCGGCGACGGCACCACGGTGGCCGGCGAGATCGCGGCCATGCCCGTCGCCGAGCACATCGACCGTCCCCTCACCGGAGCACTCCGATGACCGGGCCGGACGAGCGACCCCCGGCCAGGGTGCCGCTGCCGAACGGGCTCGCCTACGCGATCGCCGCGGTCTACGTGGTGTCCGCGCTGGTCCTGCTCGGTGCGATCGCATGGTCCGGTGAGTCCTGGAGCGACGCGCTGACCGCCCACAAGCTGCACAGCATCGACCTCGCCGCCGTGCTCGGCGCGGTGATCCTCCGGCGGCAGCCGGGCCACGTGATCGGATGGCTGCTGGTCGGGGTCGGCGCCTTCGAATGGATCGTGCTGCTCTCCCGCGCCTACCAGTTCCTCGGGTTCCCGGACGGGCTCGCCGTCGAGAACCGATTCTCCGGGCTGTTCGTCCCCGCCACCGGACTCCTGGTCGTCGCCATCCCGCAGCTGTTCCCCGACGGCCGGTTGCTCTCCCGTCGGTGGCGTCCGCTGGCCTGGTTCGGTGCCCTGGCCGTGACGTACCTGACGGTGGTGTTCCTGGCGACGGCGAGCGACCCGGGCCTGCCGCCGGCCTTGGGTGTGGGCTTCGTGCTGCTCGGGGTGGCGGCCGTGGCCAGTGTGGTGCCTGCCGCCCTGCGGTTCCGGCGGTCGCGCGGCACGGAGCGTCAGCAGTTCAAGTGGGTGATCTACGGCCTGACGTGCAGCGGGGCGTTGCTGGCCGTCGGCGCCGTGCAGATCGTGGGCGCAGGTGTGTCCCAGGCGAACTCCGCGCTGACCCTGGTGGCGCAGGGCATCATCCCGGTCGCGTTCGCCGTGGCGGTGCTGCGGTACCGCCTCTACGACGTCGACGTCGTGATCAACAAGACGGTCGTGTTCGTCGCCCTGGCCGCGTTCATCACCGCGGTGTACGCGGCGATCGTGGTCGGGCTCGGACGGCTGCTGCCGATCGGCCCCGGCGACCTCGTCCTCTCGATCGCGGCGACGGCCGTGGTGGCGGTCCTGTTCGAGCCCGTCCGCGCCCGGGTACAGCACGCGGCGAACCGCCTGGTCTACGGCCGCCGCGCCACCCCGTTCGAGGCGCTCGCGGCGATGACCGCGCACCTGGGCCGGACCGCCGACCCGGGGGCCGCGCTGGCCGATGCCGCCCGTCTGCTCGCCGAGGGCACCGGAGCAGCCCGGGCCGTCGTGTGGGTGGCGCGGGGCGGGCGGCTGGAGCCGGTCGGGACCGCGGGCGGCACCGCTCCGGACCCGGTCCCGCTCGACGGGGAGACGGCTCCCCTGATCCCGGACGCCGACCTGATGCGGCCGGTGCACCACGAGGGCAGGCTCGTCGGGGCGCTCAGCCTGACCAAGCGCCCGGGCGAGGGGGTCAGCTCGGCCGACCGCGCGCCTGGTGCGCGACCTCACCGGCCAGGCGACGCTGCTGCTGGCCAACACCCGTCTGCGGGCACGCCTGCGCGAGCGGCTCGACGAGCTGCGCGCCTCCCGTCGTCGCATGTTGGCCGCCCAGGACCGGGCCCGGCACGCCCTCGAACGCGACCTGCACGACGGCGCCCAGCAGGAGGTCGTCGCCTGCAAGATCAAGATCGGGCTGGCCCGCACGCTCGCGACGAAGGAGGGCGCGTCCGGGCTGGCCGAGCGCCTCGTGCCCGCCGCCGCGAGCGCCGACCGGGCCGTCGAGTCCCTGCGCGACGTCGCCCGCGGCATCTACCCGCCGCTGCTGGAGTCCGAGGGCCTCGCCGCGGCGCTGGGTGCGCAGGCCCGGAGGGCCGACATCGGGGTCACCGTGCTGGACCGCGGCACCACCCGCTACCCCCGCGAGGTCGAGGCCACGGCCTACTTCTGCGCGGTCGAGGCCGTGCAGAACTCGGTCCGCCACGCCGGGGCCACCCACGTCCACCTCCAGCTCGACGGCACCGACCAGGCGCTGACGCTCTCCGCGACCGACGACGGCACGGGCTTCGACCCCGGACCGGACACCGCGCGGTGCCGGGCTGACCCACATGGTCGACCGGGCGGACGCGGCGGGCGGGACACTGTCCGTGGACTCGCGGCCGGGGCACGGCACGACCGTCACCCTGGTCCTGCCCGCGTAGCAGTCAGGCCGCGCGCCCACGCGTCCTCGAGCACGAACGGGTCGAACGCGGACTTCGCGACGAAGTCGAGCGCCCCGGCCGCGCGGGCGCGGTCCCGGAAGTCGGCCGGGTCGTGGGTGGACAGCATCAGCACCCGCGTCCCGGGCCGCGCGGCCCGGATCTGCCGGGTCGCCTCGAAGCCGTCGAGGTCGGGCATGTTCATGTCCATCAGCACCAGTTCCGGGCACAGCCGAGTGGCCGCGTCGACGCCCTGGGCGCCGCCGGTCGCCTCGCCGACGACCGCGAACCCGTCGGCCATCTCCACGACCATCCGGGCCACGTCGCGGAACGCGGCCTGGTCGTCGACGATGAGCACCCCTATCGGCTCCGGCACGTCACCGATGCTCCTCCGTGCGGTTCCGCCGCGGAACCGTGCGCGCCGCCGCGGCGCGGGGGTGCAGGCACCCCCTCAGCGGGTCGGCCGCCATGTACAGCAGCACCGCGCGGACCCGGTGGTGGCTGTCCGGCTCCTCGGCGAGACCGAGCTTCGCGAAGATCGAGTTGATGTGCTTCTCCACCGCGCGCGGGGAGAGCGCGAGCTGCTCGCCGAGGGCGCGGTTGTTGGCCCCGCGGGCGATGTGCGCGAGCACCTCGCGCTCGCGCACGGTGAGGTCGTCGACCGGCGAGCGCCGCCGGGTCCGTGCGCTGATCAACGCGTCGACGACGGCGCGGTCGACGACCGAGCCGCCGTCACGGACCTCCCGGATCGCGTGGACCAGGTCGTCGACGTCGCCGACCCGCTCCTTGAGCAGGTACGCCCGCCCGGCCGAGCCGTCCTCGAACAGCCGCACCGCGTAGTCCTCCTCGACGTACTGCGAGAGGACGACGACCCCGATCGCGGGGTGCTCACGGCGCAGCCACTGCGCGGCCCGCACGCCCTCGTCGGTCTGCGTCGGGGGCATCCGGATGTCGGTCAGCACGACGTCCGGGAGGGTCTCCGGGACGGCGGCGAGCAGCTCCGGCAGGTCGGTGCACGTCCCCGCCAGGTGCATGCCGTCCTGGCTCTCGATCAGCGCGCGAACCCCTTCGCGGACGACGAAGTTGTCCTCGGCGAGCAGCACCCGGATCGGCGCCGCGGGCCCGGTGGCCACGCTCAGCCCAGGTCGCGCAGCGTGGCCGGCAGGTCGTCCACGTCGTCGTACGGCCCGACGACCGCCGCCGTGAGCGGCTGGTCGAGCAGTTCCGCGGCCGCCGTGGCGACGTCTGCCGGCGTCACCGCCTCGATCCGGGCCAGCGACTCGGACAGCGAGCGCTGACGCCCGTGGTCGAGCTCGGAGCGGCCGATCCGGTTCATCCGCGACGCCGTGTCCTCCAGCCCGAGCACCATCCCGCCGCGCAGGGAGCCCTGGGCGCGGACGACCTCGGCGTCGGTGAGGCCGTTCGCGGCGACGTCACCGAGCACGTCCCGGACCACGGCCACGACCTCGCCGAGCCGTTCCGGCGCGCACCCGGCGTACACCGACATCGCGCCGGCGTCGGCGTAACGGACCTGCGACGAGTAGACCTGGTAGGCCAGCCCGCGCTGCTCGCGGACCTGCTGGAACAGCCGGGAGCTCAGCCCGCCGCCGAGCGCGGCGTTCAGCACGGCCAGCGTCGCGCGCCCCGGCACGTGCCGGCCCGGTCCCGGGACCCCGAGCATGACGTGCGCCTGCTCGGACTCGTCGGAGTGCACGGTCAGCGCGCCGTCGCGCACCGGGCGGGATCCCGTCGCGGCCCGTGGCGGCTCGCTCGGGTGACCGGTGTGCCCGGTCGCGGCCTTGCCCAGCGCCTCGGTGACCAGGTCGGCGATCCGGTCGTGCTCCAGGTTCCCGGCGGCCGCGACGACCATCCGCGGCGTCGTGTACTCACCGCGCCAGAACTCGTGCAGCGTGTCCCGGCTCATCGCCCGGATCGACTCCTCCGAGCCGATCACCGGGCGTCCGAGCGGGTGGTCGCCGAACAGCGTCCGGTCGAACAGCTCGCCGAGCAGGTCCTCCGGGTCGTCGTCGCGCATCGAGATCTCCTCGAGCACGACGCCGCGTTCCAGCTCGACGTCGGTGTGCGCCAGCTCGGCGTTCGTCACCACGTCGGCGAGCACGTCCACGGCCAGCTCCACGTCCGTGTCCAGGACGTGGGCGTAGTAGCAGGTGTGCTCCTTGGCGGTGAACGCGTTCAGCTCGCCGCCGATCGCGTCCATCTCCTCGGCGATCCGGGACGCGGTGCGCCGCCCGGTGCCCTTGAACAGCAGGTGCTCCAGGTAGTGCGCCGCGCCGGCCTGCTCCGGGCCCTCGTCGACCGAGCCGATGCCGATCCAGATGCCCAGCGCGACCGACCGCACCGACGGCACCGACTCGGTGACGAGCCGGACACCGCCGGGGAGGTCGCTGCGCCGCACCGTGTCGTCGGATCCGGCGTCCGGACGCACGACACCGGCGGCGCCGGAGACCCGGGCTACCGGGTCCGGCGCCGCCGGCATGTCGTTCGGGTCGTGCACCCTCAGCCCTGGTTCGACGCCGAGGTCGCGTCCTCGAGCTCAGCCGCGGGCTCGAGCGGGGCGTCCGGGTCGGCGCCGTTGCCGGCCCCGTCCTCCTCCTCGACCGGCACCAGGCTGATCTTGCCCCGGTTGTCGATGTCGGTGACCTCGACGCGGATCTTGTCGCCGACCTTGCAGACGTCCTCGACCTTGCCGATGCGCTTGCCGCTGCCCAGCTTGGAGATGTGCACCAGGCCGTCCTTGCCGGGCACCAGCGAGACGAACGCACCGAACGCGGCGGTCTTGACGACCGTGCCGAGGAACCGCTCGCCGATCTTCGGCAGCTGCGGGTTGGCGATCGCGTTGATCATGCCGATCGCCTGCTCGGCCGACGGGCCGTCGTTCGCGCCGACGTAGATCGTGCCGTCGTCCTCGATCGAGATGTCGGCACCGGTCTGCTCGGTGATCGAGTTGATCATCTTGCCCTTCGGGCCGATCACCTCGCCGATCTTGTCGACCGGGACCTTCACCGCGGTGACGCGCGGCGCGTACTTGCTCATCTCGTCCGGGCCGTCGATGGCCTCGCCGATCACCTCGAGGATGGTCAGGCGGGCGTCCTTGGCCTGGTTCAGCGCGGCGGCCAGCACCTCGGACGGGATGCCGTCGAGCTTGGTGTCCAGCTGCAGCGCGGTCACGAAGTCCTTCGTGCCGGCGACCTTGAAGTCCATGTCGCCGAACGCGTCCTCGGCGCCGAGGATGTCGGTCAGCGCGACGTAGGACGTCTTGCCGTCGACCTCGTCGGACACCAGGCCCATCGCGATGCCCGCGACCGGCGCGCGCAGCGGCACACCGGCGTTGAGCAGCGACATCGTGGACGCGCAGACCGAGCCCATCGACGTCGAGCCGTTCGAGCCGAGCGCCTCGGAGACCTGGCGGATCGCGTACGGGAACTCGTCGCGGTTCGGCAGGACCGGGATCAGGGCCCGCTCGGCGAGCGCGCCGTGGCCGATCTCGCGCCGCTTCGGCGAGCCGACGCGGCCGGTCTCGCCGGTGGAGAACGGCGGGAAGTTGTAGTGGTGGAGGTAGCGCTTGGACGTCTCCGGACCCAGCGAGTCGATCGTCTGCTCCATGCGCAGCATGTTCAGCGTCGTCACGCCCAGGATCTGGGTCTCGCCACGCTCGAACAGCGCGGAGCCGTGCGCCCGCGGGATGACCTCGACCTCGGCCGACAGCGGCCGGATGTCGGTGAGGCCGCGGCCGTCGATGCGGACCTGCTCGCGCAGGATCCGCTGGCGGACCAGCTTCTTGTTCAGCGACTTGAACGCGGCACCGAGCTCGCCCTCACGGCCCTCGAAGCGCTCGCCCAGCTTCTCGAGCACCGACGCCTTGATCTCGTCGGTCCGGTTGTCCCGGTCCTGCTTGCCGTGGATCTGCAGCGCCTGCGACAGCTCCTGCTCGGCGGCCTCGGTGACGGCCTCGAGCACGTCCGGCTGGTAGGCCGGGAACAGCGGGTAGTCCGCGGTCGGCTTCGCCGCCACCTCGGCCAGCTGCTGCTGGGCCACGCACAGGCTGCGGATGAACGGCTTGGCCGCCTCCAGCCCGTCCGCGACGACGCCCTCGGTCGGGGCGGTCGCGCCCTCGCTGATCAGCTGGATGGTCTGCTCGGCGGCCTCCGCCTCGACCATCATGATCGCGACGTCGTCACCGACGATCCGGCCGGCGACGACCATGTCGAACACGGCGCGGTCGAGCTGCTCGTGCGTCGGGAACGCCACCCACTGGGTGTCGGTGCCGGCGTCGTTCGCCACCAGCGCGACGCGCACGCCGCCGACCGGGCCGGAGAACGGCAGGCCCGCGAGCTGGGTGGACGCGGACGCGGCGTTGATCGCGACGACGTCGTAGGGGTCCTTCGGGTCCAGCGACATCACGGTGATGACGACCTGGACCTCGTTGCGCACACCGTCGGCGAACGACGGGCGCAGCGGCCGGTCGATCAGGCGGCAGGTCAGGATCGCGTCGGTGCCGGGACGGCCCTCGCGGCGGAAGAACGAGCCGGGGATGCGGCCCGCGGCGTACATCCGCTCTTCGACGTCGACCGTGAGCGGGAAGAAGTCGAACTGGTCCTTCGGCCGCTTCGAGGCGGTCGTGGCGGACAGCAGCATGGTCTCGTCGTCGAGGTAGGCGACGACGGAGCCGGCGGCCTGGCGGGCCAGCCGGCCGGTCTCGAACCGGACGGTGCGGGTGCCGTAGGCACCGTTGTCGATGACGGCGGTGGTTTCGTGCACGCCGTCGTCCGGGTCGACAGTGTCGATGGGATCGGTCATATGTGGAGGTCTCTCCTCGTTCGTACGGTGCGTCACCGTCGGTCGGAGGAGCTCCTCGGCTGAGCCGGTCTTCGATCGAAGCCCTCGGGACCTCGAGTCCCGGGAGCCACTACCGAGGACCGGCGGATGCTCTCACCGACGCGGTGTGACGCGTTCAGATGGGTCGTGCAGTGCGACCCGGCACCGGGGATCCGGTACCGGGTCGCGGGAGGTCAGCGGCGGATGCCCAGCTTCTCGATCAACGAGCGGTAGCGCAGGACGTCGACCTGGCGCAGGTACTTGAGCAGGCGCCGACGGCGCCCCACCAGCAGCAGCAGTCCGCGCCGCGAGTGGTGGTCGTGCCTGTGCTCCTTCAGGTGCTCGGTCAGGCCGGTGATGCGCTGCGTCAGCAGCGCGATCTGGGCCTCGGGCGAGCCGGTGTCCGTCGCGTGGGTCCCGTAGGTCTCCAGCGTGGTCTTCTTCTGCTCCGTGGTCAGGGCCACAGGTACGTTCTCCTTCTTCTCAGACGGTCCGTGGGGCTGCCCGTACGGGTGCGGCGCTGCGATGATCTGAGCGCCTGCCGCCCTCGGGCAGGTAGACGGTCTCGGCCACCACGGACTGCAGCCGGACCCAGGAAAGACATTACCAGCGGGCCCCGACACACCCTCGGCCGACCCGCCTGACCGGCACCGACGCGCTCCGGCCCAGCTCTCCACCATCTTACCCGCGCGGTTCGTCGGCCGGTGAGCCGAGCGGGACGCGGTGCACGGGGCGATACCGAAGCCGTCCCGCATCGCGCTCGCTCGCGACGAGCAGCACCTCCCGGGGGACCCACCACGGTCCCGGCGGGAGATCCGGGAGGGCCGGCCGGCCGCGCCGACGCCCCGATCGGCGGGCCAGCGTCAGATGCCCGACGTAGCCCGACGGATCGGCGCCCGCACCGGCGACCAGCGCGTCCAGCGCTGCCGCGTGGTCGGTCTCCAGCCCCGCCCACAGGACGCCGGTGAACGAGCCGGACCCGGCGAGGCGCAGCCGGGGTGCCGTGGCGCCGGTGAGCCGGTCGAGTTCGACGGCGCGGCGGGCGGGGTCGTCGTCACCGTGGAACGCCAGCGTGAGGTGACGACGCTCGCGCGGGACAGGGCGCCATCCCGGCCAGGACGCGAGCCCGGCCAGGGCCTCGTCCAGCGCGTCGAGCGCCTCGGCCGGTGGCCACAACGCCGTGAAGAGCCGCATCGCCGAGCCGTCCCCGTCACTCCCGCTCATCGCATCCCGGATCGTCGCACCCCTGCGTCGTCCGCCGGGGCGCCCCGTCCGGCGTGTGTCAGCGCACCGGGCGGCTCGCGGCCCGTCGCAGCACCTCGGCGATCTCCGGGAACGAGGTCGCGAGCGCCGCCGCGGCGGCCACCAGCCGGGCCGGCTGGGAGACGCTGCGCAGGGCGTCGTCCGCGGTCGGCACCGGGCGGCGCGGGACGGGAACGGTCGGCGCCACGGCACGCCCCGTCCCGGTCACCTCGGCCGACGACCAGCGCAGCTTCGCCGCGTGCACCTGCTCCAGCAGGGCGGGCACCTCGTCGGTGGCGACCGGACCGCGGGCGCAGCGCTCGTCGAGCGCGATCAGCCGGGAGAGCACGGCCGGGTCGCCGATCTTCACCCGGCGGCCGCTGACGAGCTGGCTGAGCATGGCCGGGCTCAGCCCGAGCGTCGCCGCGAGCCGGGCCTGGGTGACGCCGAGCGAGCCGGTCAGCCGGTGCACGCGATCGGCCAGCGGCGCGCCGTAGAGCTCGCGCTGGCGCTCGCGGTTCGCGGCGGTGTCGGGCTGCTCGATGGCCATGCCACGAATCGTGCGGGTCGGACCCGCCTGCGCGGAGCCGAACCGCACAACCCGAGTTGTTCCACCTAGTCCACCGGATCCGGATCCCGGTCCAGCAGCTCACGGGTACGTTCGACGTCGAGGCGCATCTGCGCGATCAGCGGCTCGAGGCCGTCGTAGGTCTCCTGGCCGCGCAGGCGCTGCACGAACTCGACCCCGACCTCGTGGCCGTAGAAGTCGTCGTCCACGTCCAGGACGTACGCCTCGACCGTGCGCACCCGCCCGGAGAACGTCGGGTTGCTGCCGACGGAGATGGCACTCGCGAGCCGGCGGTCCCCGATCCGGAACCACCCGGCGTACACGCCGTCGGCCGGGATCGCGGTGTACGGGGGGCACGCGACGTTCGCAGTCGGGAATCCGAGGTCCCGCCCACGCTTGTGGCCGTGCACGACGACGCCGTCGACCCGGTGCCACCGCCCCAGCGCGGCGGCGGCCGCACCGACCTCGCCGGCGTCGATGCAGGAGCGGATGTAGGTCGAGGAGAACGTGACCTCGTGGTCGCTGATCAGCTCCAGCGCCTCGCTCGTGAATCCGAACCGCGCGCCGAGCCGGCCCAGCTCGGCGACGTCGCCGGAGGCCTTGTAGCCGAACGTGAAGTTGCTCCCCACGACGACGACGGCCGCGTGCAACCGGTCCACGAGGATCTCGTGCGCGAACTCGTCGGGGGCCATCCGGGACAGCTGCTGGGTGAACGGGATGACGCAGAACACGTCGGCGCCGCACTCCGCGACGAGCTCGGCCCGCCGGTCCAGCGTGCTCAGCCGCGCGGGATGGGTGCCGGGGCGCACGAGCTCGGTCGGGTGCGGGTCGAACGTGACGACGACGACCGGCAACCCGCGCTCGGATCCGCGCAGCACGGCCCGCTGGATCAACTGCCGATGACCGCGGTGCACGCCGTCGAAGACACCGACGGTCACCACGCACCGTCCCCACCCGGGTGGAACGGACTCCAGACCCCGCCAGCGCTGCACGACGCCAGCCTACGAACCCGGTGCGCGGTGGGCCCTCGGTGGGGCCGAGCGCGACGACCGGATACGTGACCGGTTCCCCTCCACCATTCGTATCCGGAAGGCCGTCTGATTCGCGATAGTAAATCCAACGGCCGGATGTCGAATCAGTACAGCTCGCCACCCGACCGGGTGACGAGCTGTACTGTCGATCCGACTATCCGAATCCAGATCTGCTGGATTCGGCGGTGTCAGTCCGATCCGTAGATCGGATCGGCAGAAACCCCGTTCCTGCCGTTCTCCTCGCACCGGTTCTTGGCGCCGTACGCGGCGGCAGGTCCCGTGACGTAGCCGGCAGGGCCGGTGGCGTAGGCCATCACCCCACCGATCATGGTGCCGTACAGGTCACAGGGACCGTAGGCGGCCGGCGCGGACGGCGTGGACGCCGCGGACGGCGCCTCGGCCGCATTCGCCATCCCCGCGGTTCCGAATGCGGTGACGACGACAGCCAGAACCGACACCACTCCGACGCGCATGCCCGTACGGGATCGCCTCATATTTCCCCCCATGCTGATGAACCCCCCGGTTCGAGATCCTGGTTCATTCTTGGTGTTTCCTCAGGACGAATCGACCGTCTCACGGGCCCCGAAACCGTGTCAAGGTCGACATCGGACCACCCGGAGTTCAATCATTCCTTGCGCCGGTTCGCCAGTGCACTCTCAGCCCGCCGGGGCGAAGACCACCACCGGCCGGGCGACGTCGCCGCGGTCGACCATCAGCGCGAGCGCCGTCCCGTCCGGGGCGAAGGCACCGTAGTTGCCGGCGATCCCCGCAACGGGCAGGGACTGTCCGAACCGGACGGCGGTGGCCTCGGTCTCGTCGAGCTGCCGGCGGGGGAACGCGGCGGCGACGGCCGCGGCCAGGTCCAAGGAGAGCCCCGGTGCGGCGGTGAGCTGGTCGACCGTCCGGGACTGTTCGATGGTGAACGGGCCGACCCGGGTGCGGCGCAACGCGGTGAGGTGTCCACCGACGCCGAGCGCGGCGCCGAGGTCACGGGCGAGCGCACGCACGTAGGTACCCGACGTGCAGTCCACGTCGACGTCGAGATCCAGGAACTCCCCCGCTCCCCGCACCGCCAGCAGGTCGAACGACGACACGGTGACCGGTCGGGCCGGGATCTCGACGGTCTCGCCGTCGCGCACACGTCGGTAGGCCCGGCGGCCGTCGACCTTCACCGCGGACACCGCGCTGGGGACCTGCTCGATGTCGCCCGTCAGTTCGGCCATCGCCGTGCGGATCGCCTCCTCACCGGTCTCGACCGTGGTGGGATCGCCCAGCGGATCCCCCTCGGCATCGTCGGTGGTGGTGGCCTGCCCGAGCCGGACGGTCGCGGTGTAGGTCTTGGTGTCGAGCGACAGGTGGCCGAGCAGCTTCGTGGCCCGCTCGATGCCGACGACCAGGACACCGGTGGCCATCGGGTCCAGCGTGCCGGCGTGTCCCACCTTGCGGGTGCCCATGATCCGTCGCAGCTTCCCGACGACGTCGTGGCTCGTCGGCCCACGGTCCTTGTCGACGATGACGAGTCCGGGGGGCGGCGGGGGCGGCTTGTCCGGCGACACAGAGGTACAACCTACTGACGCGCCAGGCGGTACCCGACCCCACGCACCGTTTCGACGACCTGGCGTGCGCCGAGCTTCGACCGCAGCGACGCGATGTGCGCCTCCAGGGTGCGGGCGGCGGACGCGTCCGCCGCCCCCCAGACCTGCTCCAGCAGCTCGGTGCGCGGCAGCACAGCCCCCTCCCGGCGCGCGAGCGCGGCGAGCAGGTCGAACTCCTTGCGGGTCAGCGCGACCTCGTTGCCGCCGGCGACGACCGAGCGCCGGTCGAGGTCGACCACGACATCGCCGACGGTCACCGTCGGCGCGACCGCGGACCCGGTGGCCCGCCGCAGCACCGCCTCGATCCGGGCGACGAGCTCGTCCGTGGAGACCGGCTTGACCAGATAGTCGTCGGCGCCGGAACGCAGACCTTGCACGCGGGCGGAGACGTCCCCCCGGCCGGTGATCACGAGGATCGGGACACGCGACCGTTCCCTGATCTCGCGGCAGACGCCGATGCCGTCGCGGTCGGGCAGGCCCATGTCGAGCAGGACGACGTCGGGCTCCCGTTCGGCCACCGACGCCAGTGCAGCCGATCCGCTGGCGACCAGCTCCGTCGGATAGCCCTCCCGGACGAGGGTGCGGCGCAACGCCTCACCGAGGACCGCCTCGTCCTCGACCAGCAGCACACGCACGCGCCCAGCGTAGCGACGTCCACGGGGGGCTTCCTCAAAGCTTCCTCAAACCCGGTGCAGGTCTCGTTGCCACCGCGGGAGCCGCGACCCCATCGTCTCCGCATCGCAACGTCGAGGAGGACGGACATGGCCGAGGTCGGCACCGCAGCCGGTTCATCAGGTCGGGGGGCCACCCCGGACCGGCCCAAGAGAAGGCTCTACTCCCAGCTCTGGTTCTGGGTGCTCATCGGCGTCCTCGGCGGAGCGTTGCTGGGGTGGGTGGCTCCCGACTTCGCGAAGGAGCTCAAGTGGCTCGCCGACGCCTTCGTCCAGATGATCAAGGTCATCATCGGACCGGTCATCTTCTGCACGGTCATCGTCGGCATCGCCTCGTTGGGCAACCTGGCCCGGGCCGGCGGGCTCGCGCTGCGGGCACTGTCCTACTTCCTGGTGATGACGGTGATCGCGCTCTCCCTCGGGCTGCTCGCGGCGAACGTGTTCCAGCCCGGCGCCGGGTTCGAGGGCGTCCCGTCGGCGTCGGACGTGGCGAAGGCGACGGAGCAGGCCGGTGAGGGCGGGAGCGAGTCAGGGCTGATCCCGTTCATCCAGGACAGCCTGCTGCCGAAGAGCTTCTTCGGCCCGTTCGTGGACAACTCGGTCCTCCAGGTGCTGGTGCTGGCCATCCTCACCGCCTGCGCGATCAGCGCCCTCTCACCGGCGCTGCGCAAGCGCATGGTCGGCGGCATCGAGTCCATCTCGAAGGTCATCTTCGGGATCATCAAGCTGATCATGTGGGCCGCACCGGTGGCCGCGTTCGGCGGGATGGCCTACACGGTCGGGCAGTTCGGGACGCGCTCGCTGGGCAACCTGATCTTCCTGATGGGTGTGTTCTGGGGTACCTGCGCGGTGTTCATCGTGGTCGTGCTCGGTGCGGTGTCTGCGATCGCCGGGTTCAACGTGTTCAAGGTGATCCGGCTGGTCAAGGACGAGCTGCTGATCATCGTCGGCACGTCGTCGTCGGAGTCGGTGCTGCCGCGGCTGCTGACGAAGCTGGAGTCGGCGGGCGCGTCCAAGCAGACCGTCGGCATGGTGATCCCGACCGGGTACTCGTTCAACCTGGACGGCACCTGCATCTACCTCACCCTGGGTGCGCTGTTCATCATCCAGGCCGGCGGGGAGTCGCTGCCGATCGGTGCCCAGATCGGACTCGCCGTGCTGATGGTGCTGACGTCGAAGGGCGCCGCCGGCGTCACCGGCGCCGGGCTGGTCACGCTGGCCGCGTCGCTGCAGGCGTTCGGCGGAGAGTTCTTCACGCCGGAGGCGATCGTCGTCGGGCTGGCGCTGATCGTCGGCATCGACCGCGTGATGAGCGAGGGCCGGGCGCTGACGAACATGATCGGCAACGTCGTCGCGACGTTCGTGGTGGCCCGCTGGAACGGCGAGCTGGACCAGACCCGGCTGCGCGCGGTGCTGGACGACCCGTCGCTGGTCGAGGCGGACATGGAGGCCGAGCACGGCGGCGGCGCGGACGAGGACGAGGAGGACCCCGCGGACGCGGCGCCCGACGAGTCCTCCGGCCGCGAGCCGGCCGGGGCGCGGAGCTGACGGCCCACAAGGCCGCAGGAGTGGTCCGGGCCGGGGCGGGGGCGCACGATGTCCCCGTGCCCCGGCCCGGACGCGTTCGCCAGCGCCGGTCACGCCTGGTGCGGCGGTTGCTCGTGCTGCAGGTGGTGACCGTGCTGCTGACCGTCGGCGGGCTGGCGTCGCTCGCCGTGTGGGGCGCCCAGCGGATCGAGCAGGAGGCGGCCGAGCGGCTCACCGGGGCCACCGCCACCGCGCTGGCCGGGGACCCCGCCGTGGTGGACGCGCTCGCCCGCGGCGGCGACGTCGTCACCCTGTCCGCCCGGATGCAGCCGCTCGCCGAGCGGGTGCGGGCGGCGTCGAACACCGCCTTCGTCGTCGTGATGGCGCCGGACGGCACCCGCTACAGCCACGCCGAGCCGGACCGGATCGGCGGCATCTACCAGGGCACGCTCGACGCGGCGCGGGCCGGCCTTCCGCTCACCGAGGTCTTCCCCGGGACGCTCGGGCCGTCCGTGCGCACGGTCGTGCCGGTGTTCTCCGATCGACGGGTCGTCGGTGCCGTCTCGGTCGGCGTGCTGCAGACCCGGGTGTCCGACCTGGCGCTGCTCTACCTGCCGTGGATCGTCGTGGCGGCCGGGATCGCGCTGCTGGTCGGCGTCGGCCTGGCCGTGCTGGTGGCCCGGCGCCTGCGCCGGCAGACGCTCGGGCTGGAGCCGGAGGAGATCACCGCCGCCTACACCCACCACGACGCCGTGCTGCACGCCGTGGGCGAGGGACTGCTCGTCGTCGACGGCGGAGGGCGGCTCGTCGTCGTCAACGCCGAGGCGCGGCGCCTGCTCGGGCTGGAGGGCTCGCAGGCGGATCTGGACGACCTGGACACCGACCCGGCCGTCCGTGCGGTGCTGCTCCGCGGGCTCACCGGCGACCTCCACGACGAGCCCGCCCTGGCCGGCGAGCGCGTGTTGCTGGTGAACAGCCGCAGCGCCGGCACGGCCGCCGGCCCGGACACCCGCGTGTTCACCCTGCGCGACCGGACGGAGCTGGCCGGCGCCCTGCGCGAGCGCGACGACGCGCGGGACAAGGTCGTCGCGCTGTCCGCCCAGGCACACGAGTTCGGCAACCGGCTGCAGACCGTGCTCACGCTGATGGAGCTCGGCGACACCGCGGACGCGACCCGCGCCGGCGTCGCTGCGCTGGACCGCTCGCGCGGCCCGGGCGCGGCCGTCGTCGCCGAGGTGCTGGACCCGGTGCTGGCCGCACTGCTCGCGGACAAGGCGTGGAACGCGGCCGAGGCCGGGGCGACGCTCGTGGTGACCGATCGGCACCACCCCGGCGATCTCCCCGACGACCGGCTGCCGTGGGCCGCCGACGACCTCGTGTCGCTCACCGGGAACCTGGTCGACAACGCGCTCGAGGCGCTGGCCGCGCTGCCGCACGGCCGGGAGCGCGAGGTCCGGGTGACGCTCGCCCCCGGCGACGACGGCGGCCTGGAGCTGGCCGTGGGCGACACCGGTCCCGGCATCCCCGACGACGTCGTGGCCGAGCTGTTCACCTACGGCTTCAGCACGCGCGCCGAGGACGCCGACCGCCCGCGCGGCATCGGGCTGGCGCTGGTCGACCGGATCAGCCGGCGCCTGGGCGGCTCGGTGACGGTCACGCCCGCCGGTCCGGACGGCGGGACGGTGTTCACCGTCCGCCTGCCGGCACCCGACGGCGACCCGGCTTCGGCTGCGACCCCGTCGAGCCTGTCCGCTGACGCGAGCCGCTGACGCGGGTCCGGCGAGCCGGACCGCTCGCCGCGTCATCCGTTGCGCAGGGCGGGCGGGGTGGCGGTCAGGGCCGGACGGCGCCCGTCACCGCCCAGGCGCCGGAGCGGGCGCGCCATCCGACGGCGACGAGGCGCACCAGCATGAACGCGGACAGGCCGGACCAGATTCCGGCCAGCCCCCACCCGAACACCAGCGACGCCCAGATCAGCGGCAGGAACCCGGCCAGGGCCGCGGCGAGCGTCGTCGTCCGCAGGAACGCCGCGTCGCCCGCACCGAGCAGCACGCCGTCGAGGGCGAACACGACCCCCGCGATCGGCTGCAGCGCGGCGAAGAACCACCACGGCACCACGACCGCGGCGAGCACCACCGGGTCCGTCGTGAACACCCCCGGCAGCACCGCGTACAGGGCGGCGAACAGCACCCCGAACCCGATGCCGAGCACGGCGCCGTACCGGGTGACCCGCGCGGCGAGCGCACGGGCGTGGGCGGCCCCCGCCGAGGCCGAACCCAGCGCGGCTCCGATGAGCGACTGCGCGGCGATCGCGACGGCGTCCAGAACGAGGGCCTGGAACACCCACAGCTGCAGCACGATCTGGTGCGCGGCCACCGACGCCGCGCCGAACCGGGCCGCGACGGCCGTCGCGGACAGGAAGCAGGCCTGGAAGCCGAGGGAGCGCAGCAGCAGGTCGCGTCCCATCGTGGTCTGGGCGCGCAGCACGGCGGGCACCGGACGCAGCCGCACCGGGTCCGACGACGGCGCCGCGGCCCGCTCCGCGTGCAGGGCCCGCAGGAACAACCCGGCCGACACGGTCTGCGCGACCACGTTCGCGACCGCCGAGCCCTCCAGCCCCCACCCCAGGCCGTGCACCAGCACCGGGCACAGCAGCGCGGACAACCCGTTGCCGGCCAGCACGTAGCGCATCGGCCGGACGGTGTCCTGCACGCCGCGCATCCAGCCGTTGCCGGCCAGCGTGACCAGCACCATCGGCGCGCCGAGCAGCGCGATCCGCAGCCACGACGTCGCACCCTCGGCGACGGCGGCGCCGTCCGGACCACTCCCGGCGAGCGCACCGGTGACCGGTGCCGCGACGAGCTGTCCCACGCCGAGCACGAGCAGGCCGACCAGCAGTGCGAGCCAGGTCGCCTGCACACCCTCGACGACCGCGGACCCGTGCCGGCCGGCGCCGTGCAGCCGGGCCGCGCGGGCCGTGGTGCCGTAGGACAGGAAGTTCAGCTGCGTGGTGACCTGGCCGAACAGCACGCCCGCGACCGCCAGCCCGGCCAGCGGGACGGCGCCGAGCCGCCCGACGACGGCCGTGTCGACGAGCACGTAGAGCGGCTCGGCGGCCAGTACCGGCAGGGCCGGGACGGCCAGGCGCAGGACCTCGCGCGCACCGCCGGCCCCGTCACCGGCGCCGCCGGTTCGTTCCGTGCGGATGGTTCAGTCCGCGATGCGGGCCGCGCCGCGCGGGCGGCGGCACAGGTAACAGAACGCCGGCGGCAGGTTGCGCCACACCGTCCGGGTGACGATCACCTCGTCGAACGTGTCGTGCAGTGTCGCGCGGAACCGGCGCGCCGAGGGCAGCGGCATCCCGAACGAGTAGGCGAACGTCGCGAACACGCCGGTGTCCCCGATCGCGGACACGACCTGGTCGAGGATCGTGCGCTGCTTGCCGCGGTCGAACAGCGACCACGGCAGCCCGCTGATCACGGCGTCCACCCGCTTGAGGTCGCGCTCGGCGAGCAACGACATCAGCTCGGCGGCGTCCCCGGTGACCACCTCGACGCCCGGGTGGGCCCGCGACAGGTAGTCGACCATCGACGGGTCCAGCTCGACGGCGAGGTGGCGGGCGGTCTCCGGCAGGCGCCGGGACACCGCGGCGGTGACCGCCCCGGTGCCGGGTCCCAGCTCGACCACCACGGGGCTGCCCTGGCTGGGCGCGACGAGCGCCAGCCGCGCGGACAACACCGGCGAGCTCGGCGCCACGGCGCCGATCCGGCCCGGGTTGCGCACCCATGCTCCCAGGAACTCGCGCCACGCGTGGTCGGCTCCTACGGCCGGTGCGGGCTCGGGCGTCACGGCGTCTCCCTTCTCCTCCGTCGCCGAGAACGCTACGTCCCGCCCCTGTGTGACGCTCGACCGGTCCGGGGCGGGACCGCTACGCGCCCGGCGCGACGGTCTCGGCCGCCAGGGCATCACGGAGCGCGTCCAGCACGCTGTCGGCGGTGCCCGGTAGCTCCGCACCCGCCGCGCCCCGGTGCCCGCCCCCGCCGAGCCTGCGCGCGACCGCGGACAGATCCGGGCGGCCGTGGCCGCGCAGCGAGACCGACCACGATCCGTCCGCTCGTTCGGTCATCAGTGCGGCGACGCCTCGGCCTGCGGTGGCCGCGAGCTGACCGATCACGGCCGGCACCTCGTCGCGGAACCGGCCGGCCGTGGCCGCGTCCACACACGCCCAGACCAGCCCGGCGCCCGCGGCGGCGTCCGGCTCCCGCCGGGCCCCGGCCAGGATCGTGGCCTGCGCGGCGAGCCAGGCGAACGGGCGGTCGCCGCCCAGGCCACGCAGCAACGACGGCGGGTCCGCCCCGGCCTCGACCAGCTCCGCCGCGAGGCGCAGCGTTCCGGCTCCGCCCGCACGCAGCCCGCCGGTGTCGGTGTAGAGGCCGGCGAACAGCGCGCCGGCCTGCATGGGATCCAGCGGCTCACCGAGAGCCTCCAGGACCTGCCGGACCAGGGTCACGGTCGCCGGCGCCGACGCGTCGACGAGCTGGTGGGTCCCGAACGGCACGAACGACGCGTGGTGGTCGATGACCAGCGACGCGCCGGCCGTGTCCAGGCGGTCGCCGAGCAGTCCCAGCCGGCGCCGCTCCGACGCGTCGCAGCAGACCACCAGGTCCGGCGCGCGCGGGGCGTCGGCCGGGTCGACGACGATCCCGTCCGGGTCGAGGATGCGCAGACGGTCCGGGACGGGCCCGGGATCACCGAAGGCGGCGACGGCGGGAACCCCACGCCGGCGCACGGCCGCCGCGATCGCGACCGCACTGCCCAGCGTGTCCGGGTCGGGTCCGACGTGTCCGAGTACGAGCACGTCCGACGCATGGCGCAGCAACGCGGCTGCACCCGACGGCTCCACCGGTCCGGGGTCGGGACGCACCTCGGATCACCCCCGTCGCGTCGTCGGGGTGCGCGTCCTCCGACGACGACCGTCCACCGCACCCCGGTTCTACAAAGTACCCCGCCCGGCCGCCCCCCCGATGGAGGTTCGAGCAGGAGCCCGGTCAGTCGACGTCGGGTCCGCCGGCGTCCTCGCGCGGGGCCCGGTAAGGGTCGGGGTCGCCGGCCGGGGTCGCCCCGGCGGCCAGCCGCGCGACCTCGGCGTCGGACTCACGGGTCCGGGCGAGCAGCTCCTCCATCCGGCGGGCCTCGTCCGGAACCTCGTCCGCGACGAACGTCAGGCTCGGCGTGTGCCGGATCCCGGTCTGCTGACCGACGCGGCTGCGCAGGACGCCGTTCGCGCTGGCCAGCGCCGCCGCGGCGCCCGCCCTGTCCGGTGCGGCGTCCACCGAGGCACCGAGGACCGTGTAGAAGACCGTGGCGTCCCGCAGGTCGCCGGTCACCCGGGCGTCGGTGATCGTCACCATGGCCAGCCGCGGGTCCTTGACCTCGTGCTCCAGAGCCTCGGCGACGATCTGCGAGATCCGCTTCGCGAGCTTGCGTGCCCGCGCGTGGTCGACCATGTCGCTCCTCCTCCTGAACCGGCGATTCTAGACGGGCACCGACGGGTGCCTCCGGCGGCTCCGTGCTCAGTACCGATGCGCAGCTCCGCATGCTCCGTGCTCAGTACCGATGCGCAGCTCCGCATGCTCCGTGCTCAGTCCTCCGGACCGAGCATCCGGTGACGGACCGACAACAGCTCCAGCTCGGGGTGCGCGGCGACGAGCCGCTCGCACCGCTCGAGCACCGTCGTGACGTGCCGGGCGTCGGCCGCGACGCAGCTGACGCCGAGCAGCGCGCGGCGGTGCAGGTCGAGATGCCCGGCCTCGGCCGCGGCGACCTCGAACCGCCGCAGCTCGGCGAGCACCGGCCGGACGATCGCCCGCTTCTGCTTCAGCGACCGCACGTCGCCGAGCAGCACGTCGCACTCCAACGCCCCCACGAACATGCCCGCTCCCGAGCTCATCGCCCCAGCCTGACACCCCACGCACGCCGGGCCGACCCGTTTCCGGCCGCGCCCCCGACGTCGCAGACGATCACCCGACCCCGCAGGCCGAGCAAGCACTGCGCCGCCCGGAGATCCCCTGCGAGGTCCGCTCCAACCGGCAGCGGACCGACGTGCCCAGCCACGCAACCACTCCCGATGCGGCGGCCGGAGGACTGAACCCGACCATCGCATCAGTAAGGCCGGGGACGGCTCCCAAGGGAACCGTTCCCGGCCGAACAGGGCCGTCAGGCCCGGGGCTTCTCGCGCATCTCGAACGTCTCGATCACGTCCCCGACCTTGATGTCGGAGTAGCTCCCGAGCGTCAGACCGCACTCGTAACCGTCGCGGACCTCGACCACGTCGTCCTTGAACCGCCGCAGCGAGCTGATCGGCAGGTTCTCCTGGACGACCGTCGAGTCCCGCATGAGGCGGCCCCGGGCGTTGCGCCGGATCTCCCCCTCCATCACGAGGCAGCCGGCGATCGTGCCGAACTTGGAGGACTTGAAGACCTCGCGGACCTCCGCCCGTCCGAGCTCGACCTCCTCGTACTCCGGCTTGAGCATGCCCTTCAGGGCCTGCTCGATCTCCTCGATCGCCTGCGTAGATCACCGAGTAGTAGCGGATCTCCACGCCCTCGCGGTTGGCCAGCTCCGTGGCCTTGCCCTCGGCACGGACGTTGAAGCCCATGACGATGACGTTGTCCGCGATGGCGAGGTTGATGTCGCCCTCGGTGATCCCGCCGACGCCGCGGTGGATCACCCGGAGCTCGACGTCCTCACCCACGTCCAGCTTCATCAGGGCGTCCTCGAGTGCCTCGACGGTACCCGAGTTGTCACCCTTGATGATCAGGTTGAGGGTGTTCGTCTCCTTCAGCGCGGCGTCGAGGTCCTCGAGCGACACGCGCTTGCGGCGCTGAAGCCAGCTCGGCGTTGCGCTCGCGAGCGCGCCGCCGGTCGGCGATCTGGCGGGCCACCCGGTCCTCGTCGACGACGAGGAACGTGTCGCCCGCACCGGGCACCGACGTCAGACCGATGACCTGCACCGGACGCGACGGGAGTCGCCGCGGTGACGTCCGCACCGTGCTCGTCGACCATCCGCCGGACGCGCCCGGAGGCGTCGCCCGCGACGACCGAGTCGCCGACGTGCAGCGTGCCGCGCTGGACCAGGACCGTGGCCACCGGGCCGCGACCGCGGTCCAGGTGACCCTCGATGGTGACGCCCTGCGCCTCCATGTCCGGGTTGGCCCGCAGGTCGAGCGCCGCGTCCGCGGTCAGCAGGATCGCCTCGAGCAGGGACTCGATGTTCGTCCCCTGCTTGGCCGAGATGTCGACGAACATCGTGTCGCCGCCGTACTCCTCGGCCACGAGGTTGTACTCGGTCAGCTGCTGACGGATCTTCGCCGGGTTCGCGCCCTCGACGTCGATCTTGTTGACCGCGACCACGATCGGCAGGTCGGCCGCCTGGGCGTGGTTGATCGACTCGACGGTCTGGGGCATCACGCCGTCGTCCGCCGCCACCACGATCACCGCGATGTCGGTGGACTTCGCACCGCGGGCACGCATGGCGGTGAACGCCTCGTGACCCGGGGTGTCGATGAACGTGATGTACCGCTCCTCGCCCTCCAGCTCCGAGGCGACCTGGTAGGCGCCGATGTGCTGGGTGATGCCGCCGGCCTCGCCCTCGCGGACGTTCGCCTTGCGGATCGTGTCCAGCAGCCGCGTCTTACCGTGGTCGACGTGACCCATGATGGTCACCACCGGCGGGCGGGCCGCCAGGTCGTCGTCGTCACCGGTGTTCTCGCCGAAGGAGATGTCGAAGGACTCCGAGCAGCTCGCGGTCCTCCTCCTCCGGGCTGACGACCTGGATGTTGTAGTTCATCTCCTGGCCGAGCAGCTCGAGCACCTCGTCGGAGACCGACGCCGTCGCCGTGATCATCTCGCCCAGGTGGAACAGCACCTGGACCAGCGACGCCGGGTTGGCGTTGATCTTCTCGGCGAAGTCGGTCAGCGAGGAGCCGCGCGGGAGACGGATCGTCTCGCCGCCGCCCTTGGGCAGGCGGACGCCGCCGACCGACGGCGCCTGCATGGCGTCGTACTCCTGGCGCTTCTGCCGCTTCGACTTGCGGCCCTTGCGGGCCGGACCGCCGGGACGGCCGAACGCACCCGCGGCACCGCCGCGGCCACGCCACCGCCACCACCGGGACGACCGCGGAAGCCGCCACCGGCGGGCGGAGCACCGCCGCCACCGGGACCACCACCGCCACCGGGACGGAAGACCGCCACCGCCACCGCCGCCGGGACGACCGGCGCCGCCACCGGGACCACCACGACCGCCACCGGGGCCACCACGGCCACCGCCGGGACCACCGCGACCGCCGCCGGGGCCACCACGGCCGCCGGGACCGGGACGACCGGCCGCCGGACGCGCGGGCATCATGCCCGGGTTCGGACGCGGCGGCATGCTGCCCGGCGACGGGCGCGGGCCACCACGGCCTGCGTCACCACCGGGACGCTGGGCCGGACGCGGCGGGGCCTGCCACCGGCCGGGCCGCCGCCCTGGGCCGCCGCCGGAGCGGACTGGCCACCCTGGCGGTCCTGGCCGCCCTGGCCCTGGCCACCCTGGCGGTCCTGGCCGGCGCCCTGCTGCTGCGGCGGGCCGGGACGCGGCGCGGCCGGACGCGGCGGGGCGCCCTGACCGACACCGAACGGGTTGTTGCCGACGCGCGGCGTACGCGGGCCGGGCTTGGGGCCGGGCGGACGCGGGGACGCCGTGTCGGATCCCCCGCCGCCGGACGGGCGCTGCTCGCCGCCGGCCGGACGGACGGCGGTCCGCGCGCCGGAGGTCGTCGGCCGGAGCCTGCTCCTGCGGGCCGGGCGCGGACCCGGCTGCGGGCCGCCGCCGGCCGCCGGGGCGCCGGGCGCTCCTGCGCCGGACGCTCCTGGGCCGGGGAGTCCTGGACCGGGCTCGCCGGGGCCTCGGACGGCGGCCGGGGCCTCGGCGGGTGCCGGGGACGCCGACGCGGCCGGAGCCTGCGGGCCGGGCCCGGCTTGGGTGCCCCGCCGGACGGACCGGGCTTCGGCGCGGCACCGGGCGGGCCGGGGGCGGCGCGCCGGAGGCCGGGGGCGGGCCGGGCTTCGGCGCGGTCGGGCGCGACGGGGACGGTGCCCCGCTGCCCCCGGCGCTGCCGGGGCGGGCACCGGGGGCCGAACCGGCGCGCGGACGTCCGCCACCGGGCGCGCCGCGGCGCTGACCGTTGCCGGGGAGGAACCGCCGCCGGCCATCGAGTCGCGCAACTTGCGCGCGACCGGGGCCTCGACGGTGGAGGACGGGAGACTTCACGTACTCCCCGAGGTCCTGAAGCTTGTTCAGGACCTGCTTGCTGCTGACGCCGAGCTCCTTAGCGAGCTCATGGACGCGGGCCTTGCCTGCCACTGATCTCCTTGTTCGTACCGGAGGCCGGGCGGCGGTCCCGCACGACCTCGAACCTAGTGTCGAAGCACGTTCATGGTGCGATCTTCACAGCTGGCTCATGACTGGTCGACCGTGCTTTCTTCCGGTGTCGGACCCGGGGTCGTCCCGCGGCTCCGGGTTATGACCGTGGTGCTCTCCCCGATCGCTCCGCGGCCGGGGACCGTCCCCGCGTCGTCGGAGCCGGACGTCCGCACCCGGGCGCGAATCGCCGGCGTCCAGGGGTCCCGGCACGCGGAGTGCGCGGGTGAACGCCGAGCGACGCTCGGCCCGATCGAGGCACCCCTCGACCGGGTGCAACCAGGCACCCCGACCGGGGAGGCGGCGGCGCGGATCCGGGACCAGATGCCCGTTGACCGCGACCACACGCAACAGATCGGTGGCCTGCTCCCGGCTCCGGCAACCCACACAGGTGCGGACGGGGACCGTCCGGGAATGCGTGAGATCCGGCCGCCGAGCGGCGGACCATGTCCGATTGTAGCGCAGAGCGGCCGTCGGCGACGCGGGCCGCCGACCGTTCGGCAAGATCGTTACACCGCTCGGCGCGCCGTTCGTCCCCGCGCGGCGCGTCGCCGTCGCGTCCGGGGTCGGGGCCGCGCCCCGTGCGTTCCGCGTGCCCCACTCAGACGACCGGCTCCGTCCCGCCCTGGACCCCGTCCGGGCGCACGGCGTCGCCCGGGGGCGTGTCGTCGGGCGACGGGGCGGTCTGCGACGTCCGCGGGTCGGCGTCGCTGCGGATGTCGATCTTCCAGCCGGTCAGTCGGGCGGCGAGGCGGGCGTTCTGGCCCTCCTTGCCGATGGCCAGCGACAGCTGGAAGTCCGGGACGACGACGCGGGCGATCCGGGCGCGCTCGTCGAGCACCGTGACCGAGACCACCTTCGACGGCGACAGGGCGTTGCCGACGAACTCGGCCGGGTCCTCGGACCAGTCGATGATGTCGATCTTCTCGCCGAGCAGCTCGCTCATCACGCCGCGCACCCGCGCGCCCATCGGGCCCGATGCACGCGCCCTTGGCGTTCAGCCCGGACCGTGTCGAGCGGACCGCGATCTTGGAGCGGAACCCGGCCTCGCGGGCCACCGAGACGATCTCCACCGAGCCGTCGACGAGCTCCGGGACCTCCAGCGCGAACAGCTTGCGCACCAGGTTCGGATGCGTGCGGGACAGCGTGATCTGCGTGCCGCGCACACCCCGGTTGACCCCGATCACGTAGCAGCGCAGGCGCTCCCCGTGCCGGTAGGTCTCGCCGGGGACCTGCTCGGCGGCCGGCAGCACGCCCTCGGTCTGGCCGCCGAGCGAGACGACGACGGTGCCGCGCGCGTTCGCCCGGGCGTCGCGCTGGACCATGCCCGCGACGATCTCGCCCTCCTTCGCGGAGAACTCGCCGTAGGTCCGCTCGTGCTCGGCGTCGCGCAGGCGCTGCAGGATCACCTGCCGGGCCGTGGTCGCGGCGATCCGGCCGAACCCCTCCGGGGTGTCGTCGAACTCCGGGCCCGGGGTGCCGTCCTCGGACGCGTCGGAGGCGTCGCGGGCGAACACCCGGACGACGCCGGTCTTGCGGTCGATGTCGATCCGCGCGTCGTCGTGGTGGCCGTCGGAGTGCCGGTAGGCGGTGAGCAGCGCGGTCTCGATCGCCTCGATCACCGTCTCGAACGGGATGTCCTTGTCCTGCTCGATCGCCCGCAGGGCCGGGATGTCGACGTTCATCGATCCTCCTCCGGGGACGCGGTGCCGGCCTCCGGGTCGAGCAGCGCGACCTCGGCCGCCGGCGGGTCCTTGAACTCCACCTGGACCTGCGCGTGCGCGACCTCGGCCGTAGTCCAGCTCGCGCAGCTCGGGCCGCTTGCCTGGGATGACGACCTGGACGCCGTCCTCGCTCGCGCGACCGACGCGGGCCTCCAGCTCGGTCCCGTCGGTGAGCCGGATCGCGGCCAGTCGCAGCCAGGCGCGTTGCCAGTGCCGGGGCCGGGTCAGCGGGCGGTCCACGCCCGGTGAGGTGACCTCGAGCGTGTACGAGCCGCCGATCAGGTGCTCGTGCTCGTCCAGCTCACCGGCGGCCCTGCGGCTCAGCGCCGCGACGTCGTCCAGCCCGACACCGGTCGTCGAGGAGTCGTCCGGGCGGTCCACCACGAGAGTGACCGCGTGCCGACGCCCGGCGGCGCGGATATCGACCGCGTCCAGCTCGAAACCGGCCGCGGTGACGACCGGTTCCAGTACGCCGCGCAGCTGCCCGGCGAGCTGCTCGGGGTCCCGGCTTGGCATCGGTTGCTCCTGTTCTTCGGGCCCGTCGGACGGGGTCTGCGGCCTCACGCGGACATGCGGGCCGACCGGCCGGTCAGCGTAGCGCGTCGGGCCGCGGGTGATCCGGGCGCTCCGGCGGGTCGCGACGGTCCCGTCCCGGCCGCGTTCCGTCCCGGGAGGGCGGGCTCTCCGGCTCCCGGGCGGCTGGCAGGATGACCAACCGTGAGGGACCGGATGCGCCACGTGCCGGGCGCGGTGCTGTCCCGGCGGCGGATGCTCGCAGCCTGCGCCGGAGCCGTCGTGCTCCCCGCGGCACTGACGGCCTGCACCAGCGGGACCGGCACCGACGACGCCGATCCCGCCGCCCTGCTCGTGCTGGCCGACCAGGCCCGCGGGGACGCGGCGCTCGTCGCCGCTGCGGTGACCGCCGATCCGGGCCTGTCGGGCCGGCTCGAGCCGCTGCGCGCGGCCCGGATCGCGCACGCGGGGGCCCTGGACGCGGCGGGCGGGCGCACCGCTCCGCCGCCCGTGACCGTGACCGGGACGGGACAGGACGTCATCGACCTCGCACGCGTCCGGGATGCCGTGACGGCCTCGGCGCGCGCGGCCGCGGACGCCGTCGCCGGTGCGTCGGTCACCCGGGTCGGGCTGGTGGCCGAGGTCGCGGCCTGCTGCGCCACCTACGCGACGGTGCTCGCATGACCGGCCCGCTGCGCGGCCTGCCCGGGCAGGCCGACGACTCCCAGATCACCGAGATCGCGGTGGAGGCCCTGCAGCGCGCGCTGGCCGGCGAGCACGCGGCCATCTGGGCCTACTCGCTCGCGCTCGCGTTCGTGCCGCCGGACTGGGCGACCCGCGCGCGCGGCGACATCGAGGCGCACAAGCAGCTCCGCGCGTCGCTCACCGACGCGCTGTCCGGTCTGGGCAAGCGGCCGATCTCCGCGCAGCCGGCGTACACGCCGCCGCAGCCGGTCGTCGACGCCGTGTCGGCCGGCGCCCTGCTGGTGGCCGCGGAGACCGACACGGTGGCCGCGTGGCGGTCGGTGCTGGAGCGCTCGTCGGCGCCGCGGCTGCGCGCCAGCGGACTGAAGGCGATGGTCGAGTCGACCGGGCGGCTGTCGTTCTGGCGGGGCGCGACCGACCGTGCGCCTGCGGTGCCGGTGTTCCCGGGCCGCTCCTGAGGGCTACCCCGCCGTCACCGCCCGGGCCGCGCGCTCGACGTCGTCGACGGTGTTCGCGAGGTGGAACGACAGACGCGCCGCCCCGGCCCGCGACGCCACGGCGAGACCCGCATCGGCCAGCCGTTCCGCCGCGCCCGGCCGGTCCACCGCGACGATCGCCGAGCCCGCCGCGGGCAGGCCGAGCCGCTCGCGCAGATCGTCGGCCAGCCCGGTGCAGTGCGCCCGCACCGCGTCCGGATCCAGGCCGGCCAGCCACGGCAGCGTCACCGCGGCGCCGACCTGGCTCAGCCAGTCCGGCGACGTGTCCAGTCCCGGCGGGCCGGCAGCACGGGGCGGACCGAGCGTGTAGAGGTCGCCCCAGCGGTCGCGGTTGCCGTACCAGCCGGCCGCGTGCGGCACCGGCGCCCAGTCCGGGTCGTCGGCCCAGTCCGGGTGCAGCGCGAGCCAGCTCGCCCCGCGCGGGCAGAGCAGCCACTTGTACCCCGCACCGACGACGGCGTCCGCCCAGTCCAGGCGCAGCGGCAGCCACCCCGCCGCCTGGGTGACGTCGAGCAGCACG
This sequence comes from uncultured Actinomycetota bacterium, assembly GCA_963822335.1. Classification (GTDB taxonomy): domain Bacteria; phylum Actinomycetota; class Actinomycetes; order Mycobacteriales; family Pseudonocardiaceae; genus Pseudonocardia. Next base: position 211,207 of record CAWGHE010000004.1, read on the forward strand.
CGGGTGCCGCCGTCGCGTGCGGCCCGCAGCGCGTCGAGGTCGGCGATGCGCCCGTCCGCGGACTGCACCACCGACACCGCGACGAGATCGTGGTCCGCGGCGAGCTCACCGAGCTTCTCCGGCGGAGCCTCGGTGACCGCGACACCGCGGCCCTGCACCGCGAACGGGTGCGTGACGCTGGCGAACTCGCCCTGCGCCACCAGCACCCGGGTGCCGTCCGGCACGCTCGCGGCGAGCAGCCCGACCTGCGCGGAGACCGTCGACCCGCAGGCGACACGCCCGGCCGGAACACCCGTCAGGGTGGCGAACGCGGCGCGGGCGGCCTCCACGGCGTCGTCGAACTCGGGAGGACGTGCCCGGCCGGCGGCCCAGTCCTCGACGGCGGCGGCGACGGCGTCCGCGGCGACGGCGGGCGGCAGGCCGATGCTCGCCGTGTTCAGGTATCCGGGACCGCCACGGAACTCCTGGCCGAACGCGCGCACGGCCCCGACGCTAGCCGTAGGGTCGGCCGACGTGTACAGCGAGCTGATCGAGGTCCGGACCGGGTCGTCGGAGACGGTCGTCGACCTGACCCGCGAGATCCAGGAGTACCTGCGGGACAAGGGTGACGGCCTGCTCAACGTGTTCGTCCCGCACGCCACCGCCGGGGTCGCGGTGATCGAGACCGGCGCGGGCAGCGACACCGACCTGCTCGCCGCGCTGCGCGACCTGCTGCCCGGCGACGACCGGTGGCAGCACCGGCACGGCAGCCCGGGGCACGGGCGGGACCACGTGCTGCCCGCGATCATCGCGCCGTCGCTGTCGGTGCCGGTCGTGGACGGGCGCCCGGCGCTCGGGACCTGGCAGTCGATCTGCCTGGTCGACACGAACCGCGACAACCCGACGCGCTCGGTACGGCTCTCGCTTCTCACCGACGCGACGTGACCCCGCCGACGCGTCGGCGCTGACCCGCGCGGACGCGCCGATTACGCTGTCAGCCGTGACAGCGGGCAACCAGACGCCCCCGGGTGGACCATCGGACTCTCCGGCCGGCCCAGGGCAGGCGCCGAGTGGCGCCACCCGGGCGGGCACGCCCGTCGACGACCGGGACGACCAGACCGGCCGCGACGACGAGGCCGGACAGGCCGATTCCGTTGCGGCGCCGCGGCAACCGGTCGTCCCGACCCGGGTGCCGATGCCGCCGCGGGGCGGCGGGTCGTCGGCCACGCCGCCGAACAGCATGGCTCCGCCGTCCGGCGCAGCGCCCGCCACGCCTGAGCCGGGCGGGACGCCGCCGGGTACGGACCAGGCGTCCGCGCACCCACCCGCGGCGCCCTCCGGCGGCACCTCCGGCGAGGTGTCGTGGTTCACGCCCGGCGCCGTCCCCCCGTCGGCGCCCGCCGCGCCGGCGTCCGACGACGGCTCCTGGTTCACACCCCCCGGGGGACCCCGGCGGGCTCCGGGAGGCACCGGATCGTGGGCGGTTCCCCCGCCCACCGCGGAATGGCGCGGCACCGGCCGGTCCGCAGCGGCCCCGCCGTCCCCGGCGGGCGGACCGGCGGCCACGACGTCGGGCGATGTCCCGCCGACCGCTCCGGCGTCCGGCGGCACGGCGGCGGCCACGCCCCCGCCCGACGCCGCCTCGGCCGCATCTCCGCCGCGCGGAGCGGACCGCACGGCAACGGAGCAGGCTCCGGCGACAGGCACGACGCCGGACGCACCTCCCCCCGACGCCGCCGCAGCCGCCGTCGCATCGGCGCAGCACGGACCGGATCGCTCGGAAGCCGAACCCCTCCCGGCGGCCATGCCGCATCCCGACGGCACCGCCACGCCCGCGCACGGCGGTACCGCGCCGCCCGGTGGTGAGTCGGGCAGCTCGGCCCGGGTTCCGGTGCCGCCGTCCGGATCGGGCGCCGCGCCGGCACCGCCTCCCGCGACACCACCCGCACCCCCGGCGGCCGGTCGCCTGCGCCGCACACCCGTCGTCGTGCTCGTGGTGGTGGTGCTGGTCGCCGGCCTGGGCTACGTCGGGTACCGGCAGCTCACCGGCGGCCCGCCCGGGGGCTGGCAGGAGGTCACCTCACCCGGCTACGAGCTCGCCGTGCCGGCGACGTGGGCCGCCCCGCCGCCGGGCACGCCGCCGATCGAGGTGTTCGGCGTGCCGTTCGGTACGGCCGCGCGGTCCGGTGACTACGGGTGCCGGGACGGCCGGTTCGCCCGCGGCGTCGCGGCGTCCGCGCTGATCGCTGTGCCGCCTGACGTCGGGCTGGACCAGGCAGCCACCGCGTTCGCCCGCGGCGCAGGCGAGGCGCTCTATCCCGGCGCGGGACCGCGGGTCGCGGTCGGCCCGGCGAGCGAGCGGCAGCTGTCCAACGTGCTCGGCAGCCGGGTCGAGGCGACCGTGCGCACCGACGGCGCCGGCGGCTGCCGGGCGACCGACGCGCTCGTCCAGGTGCTCGTCGTGCCCCGGACGACCGCGCCGGACGGCTCGATCGGCGCGGCCGTGCTGATCGTGTCCGGCGACCTGCGCGGCGGCCCGCCGTCGCCGGCCCCGCTCCCCCGCGGCGAGTTCGGCGCCGTCGCGGACACGGCCGTGCTCGCCGACCGCTGACCGGCCTCAGAGCGGCACGGCCAGCGCGGCGGCGTAGCCCGCCGCGACGCTGCCGGTGACGGCCGCGACCTGCAGGTCGTGGCCGTCGGAGAACACGTTGTCCGAGTCCAGGGTGACGTCGGCCAGGTTGCGCACGCTCTGCTCGTAGCCGGGCGTGGCGTAGACCGTGTCGCAGACGTCCTTCGGCAGCGCGAGCTGGGTGGTGCGGACGGCGTTGCCGGAGCTGGTCGCCTCGGCCTGCGACGCGTAGATCTCGAAGTGCACGTGCGGCCACCGCCCGGAGTAGCAGGCCGGGACGATGCTCTGGAAGGACAGCTTCCCGGCGGCGTCGGCGATCTGCACGCCGCGCAGGTAGTTCTCGCCCTCCAGGCCGTCGGCGTAGAGCGAGTAGTTCCCGTCCCGGTCGCAGTGCCAGGCGTAGACGGCGGCACCGGCCATCGGCGCCCCGGACCGCGTCAGTGCCAGCTCGATCGTCATCGGGACGCCCTGGGCCGTCGCCGTCGGCCCGCCGAAGCTGGACCGGATGTCGCGGCGGACGACCCCGGCGTCGTCGAGCACGTTGGGGCCGTTCGAGCCGTCGCCGGGGAACGGCCCCGCGGTCTCGGACGGGATCGTGCCGGCGGCGACCGCCTCGCCACCGCCTCCACCAGGCCCACCGGGCGGCCGGCCGGGCGCCGCGCACCCGGCCACGGCGACCGCGCCGGCCCCGGCGAGCAGCGCCAGCAGCCGGCGCCGCCCGAGCAGCCGGGGCAGGTCCCGGGAGATGCCGCCGAAGTCGTCGTGCGGGGAGGGTCGGGGTGTCGGGTGCTCACGCGGCGCGCTCCTCGGTGGTCGGCGTCCGGTCCGTCCGGCTCTGTGCCCAGCGTCCCGGCCGTCCCGGAGCGCCCGCTGTGGGCCGCCTGTGCGCGAGCTGTGCCCGTGTCGTCGTCGCCGGCTCTCTAGCCGCGGACGAGACCGGCCAGGTGCGCCGCGGCGCCCTCACGCGGGATCTCGGTGCGCTCCCCGCTCACCCGGTCCTTGACCTCGATCGTGCCCGAGGCCAGCCCCCGGCCGACGACGACGATCGTCGGCACCCCGATCAGCTCGGCGTCCGCGAACTTCACGCCGGGCGAGGCCTTGCGGTCGTCGAGGACGACCGACAGGCCCTGCGCGTCCAGCTCGGCGGCCAGCTCCTCGCCGCCGGCCAGCAGCTCGTCGGTCTTGCCGGCGACGACGACGTGCACGTCGAACGGCGTGACCGAGCGCGGCCAGGCCAGCCCCGAGTCGTCGTGGTGCTGCTCGGCGATCGCGGCGACCAGGCGGGAGACACCGATGCCGTAGGACCCCATCGTGATCCGGACCGGCTTCGAGTCCGGGCCGAGCGCGTCGAGCGAGAACGCGTCGGTGTACTTGCGCCCGAGCTGGAAGATGTGGCCGATCTCGATGCCGCGCGCGGCCTCCAGCACGCCGCTGCCGTCCGGCGACGGGTCGCCGGCGCGGACCTCGGCGGCCTCGATCGTGCCGTCCGGCGTGAAGTCGCGGCCGGCGACGAGGTCGACGACGTGGTGGTCGGCCTTGTCCGCGCCGGTCACCCAGGCCGTGCCGGTGACGATCCGCGGGTCGACCAGGTAGCGGACGCCGTTCGCGGCCAGCGCGCCCGGTCCGATGTAGCCCTTGGTGAGGAACGCGTTGCGGGCGAAGTCGGCGTCGTCGAGCAGCGCGACCTCGGCCGGGTCCAGCGCCGCCTCGAGCCGCTTCATGTCGACCTCGCGGTCGCCCGGCACGGCGACGCAGAGCAGCTCCCACTCCTGCTTGCCGGGCTGCCGGATCTTGACCATGACGTTCTTCAGCGTGTCCGCCGCGGTGAACGTCCGGTCGGTGTGCTCATTGAGGAACGCGACGAGCGTGTCGATCGTCGGCGTGTCCGGCGTGTGGTGCACCTGCGCGGCCGGGAGCCCGTCCAGCGAGCGGGCGGGCGGGGCCGGGGTGGTCACGGCCTCGACGTTGGCCGCGTACCCGCCGGGGCCGCGGACGTAGGTGTCCTCACCGGTCTCGGAGACGGCCAGGAACTCCTCGGACGCCGAGCCGCCCATCGCGCCGGACGTCGCCTTGACGATCACGTACTCGAGCCCGAGCCGGTCGAAGATCCGCACGTAGGTGCCGCGGTGGTTCGCGTAGGACTCGGACAGGCCCTCGTCGGAGAGGTCGAACGAGTAGGAGTCCTTCATGATGAACTCGCGGCCGCGCAGGATCCCGGCCCGCGGGCGCTCCTCGTCCCGGTACTTCGTCTGGATCTGGTAGAGCGTGACCGGGAAGTCCTTGTACGACGAGTACTCGCCCTTGACCGCGAGCGCGAACAGCTCCTCGTGCGTGGGGCCGAGCAGGTAGTCGTTGCCCTTGCGGTCCTTCATCCGGAAGATCGCCGGGCCGTACTCGGTCCACCGGTTCGTCGCCTCGTACGGCTCGCGGGGCAGCAGCGCCGGGAAGTGGATCTCCTGGCCGCCCATGGCGTCCATCTCCTCGCGGACCACGGCCTCGATCCGGCGGAGCACCTTGAGACCGAGCGGCAGCCAGGAGTAGATCCCCGGGGCGACGCGACGGACATAGCCGGCGCGGACCAGCAGCTTGTGGCTGGGCACCTCCGCGTCGGCCGGGTCCTCGCGCAGGGTGCGAAGGAACAGCGACGACATCCGGGTCAACACCCGCAGAAGGGTAGCGACGACCTCATGGTCGTCTCCCCCCGGTTCTCCTCCGGGCCCGGAATGCGGCCCCGGGCGCCCGGGTTGGTCCGGATATGACCGCCGACACGGGCACCGACCTGCACGCACTGCTCGCCGAGGCCCGCCTCGGCGTCCTCGCCACGATCAAGTCCGACGGGCGGCCCCAGCTGTCCCCGGTCACGCCGTTCTACGACCGCGAGGCCGGCACGGTCCAGGTCTCGATGACCGAGGGCCGGGCGAAGACCGCCAACCTGCGCCGGGACCCCCGCGCCGCGCTGGAGGTCACGAGCTCCGACGGGTGGGCGTGGGCGACCGCCGAGGGCGCGGTCGAGCTCGTCGGGCCGGGCACCGACCCGGAGGGCCCCGAGGTGGACGCGCTGGTCGCCTACTTCCGCGCGGCCGCGGGCGAGCACCCGGACTGGGACGAGTACCGGGCCGTAATGGTCTCCGACCGCCGGGTGCTGATGACCATGCGCGTGGACCGCGTGTACGGCGAGCGGATCCGCTGAGGTCCGCCCGCGGCGCGTGGGGGGTCAGCCGCGGATCGGCCTGATGATGGTCGTCGGCCGGGCGCTGGCCGTCCAGTCGTCGGTGTCCCAGAACGCGCTCCGGCGGGGCTGCGGCCTGCGGGGGTGGGGCACCGGTCTGCGGGCGTGCCACGGGCTGCGGGCGAACACCGGCGCCGTCGCGGTGCCGCCGAGCACCTCCAGCCCGGGCAGGCCCGGCACGCCGACCGGCTGGTCGTCGCCCGTCGTCCGGAGGCGGTGGCGGCCGGTCGCCGTCACCGGGGTCGGAGCCGCGGCCGGGGCCGGGGACGGCACGGGCTCCGGCCGGTAGGCCAGGAAGTCCGGGAGCGCGAACAGCCAGTAGGCCCCGGCCCACCGCAGCCCCCAGGTCGCCGCCAGCGTCACGCCGACGACCAGCACGGCGAGCACCACCGGGGTCACCCACCCCGCGACGGCCGGCATCGGGATCATGCGCAGCACCGCGACGATCCCGCACACCACGATCACGTTCGTCAGGTAGACGGGCAGGGTGTTGGCACCCAGGGTGACCAGCGGCCGGAACAGCCGGAAGCGGCTCAGGTACGCGGCGAGCACCACGCCGAACGTGACGGCGGCGATGTTGAGCACGAACGCCACGCCGAACACGCTGCGCAGGTCGAGCAGCACCGATATCCCGGCCAGTCCCCCGCACGCGACGCCGGTGCCGACGACCATCAGCAGCCCGGACCGCTCGGCGAGCGCCTCCACGAGCCAACGCGCGTGCACGCCGAGCAGGAAGAAGAACAGGTACCGCGCCATGAACGTCCAGGAGAAGCTCTCGAACGTGAGCAGGCCGGCACCGACGGCCGCGCAGAGCACACCGGACACGGCCAGCTGGATCCACGCCGGCACACGCAGCAGGAGCTTCCCGACGATCGAGAACACCGCCAGCGCGAACAGGAACCACATCGCCGGGCCCGGCAGCACCGCCTCCCACGCCAGCTCCGCCCAGTCCTTCGCCGCGTCCGGCGGTGCGACCGCGGGCGGCAGGGCCCAGAAGGTGACGCCCTGCAGGAACGTCCACAGCAGGAACAGGTACATGAAGAACGCGACGCGCTTGTGCAGCAGCGTCCGCCAGGAGGCGGACAGCGGCGCCCAGGCGAACAGGCCCGAGGCGAGGAAGAACAGCGGCATCCGCAGCGAGGCGAGCGCCATGTTCAGCGCGGACACCGGTCCGGGCACCAGGCCGTGCGGTTCCATCAGGTAGACCATGTGGTGGACCACGACGAGCAGGATCGACATGCCCTTGGCCGCGTCGACCCAGTCGATCCGGCCCGAGGCCCGTGTGGCGGTGTCATGTGGGGAGCTCATGAACATCCAAACGGCGGCAACAAAGTGAGCCGAACGTACGAGACGCACCCTGAGATTTCCCTGAGGAACGCAGAAGGCGCAGCTCAGCCGGGCGCGTGCTCCTCGAGGAGCTTGCCCAGCAGCGCGGCGACCCGCGGTGTCTCGATCAGGAACCCGTCGTGCCCGTACGGCGAGTCGATCACCGTCAGCTCACCGGCGTTCGGCAGGAGCTCGTGCAGCTCGACGCTGCTCGGGCAGCGGGTAGAGCCGGTCCGAGGTCACTCCCGCCACGCATGTACGAGCCCGGACCCGGGCCAGGCCGGCTGCGATCCCTCCGCGTCCTCGGCCGACGTCGTGCGCGTTCATCAGCTGGGTGAGCCGCACGTAGGAGCCGGCGTCGAACCGGCGGACGAGCTTGTTCGCGTGGTGGTCCAGATAGGACTCCACGGCGTAGCGACCGCCGTCGAACGGGTCCTCGTCGCCCTGGGGATCGCGCCCGAACCGGGTGGCCAGCTCGTACCCGGAGCGGTAGCTCAGGTGCGCGATCCGCCGGGCGATGCCGAGGCCGCGGTACGGGCCCTCGGGGGCCGTCGTAGTAGTCGCCGCCGTGCCAGTGCGGGTCGGAGCGGATCGCCTCGATCTGCGGGTTCGCCCAGCCGATCTGGTCCGCCGACGACGCCGCGGGCCCGGCCAGCAGGAACAGCCGGGCGACCCGGTCCGGCTCGGTCGCGGCCCACTCCAGCGAGCGCATCGCGCCCATCGACCCGCCGACCACGCAGGCCCACCGGTCGATGCCGAGCGCATCGGCCAGGTGGGTCTCCGTGGCGACCGTGTCCCGCGGTGTGACCAGCGGGAACCGGCTCCCCCACGGCCCGCCCGTCCGGTGCGGGCGAGGAGGGGCCGGTGCTGCCCTGGCAGCCGCCGACGGCGTTCGGGGCGACGACGAACCAGCGCTCCGGGTCGAGCGGCTGACCGGGACCGATCAGCCCCGGCCACCAGCCGGCGGTCGGGTGCCCGGGCCCGGCCGGGCCGTCGATGTGCGCGTCGCCGGTGAGCGCGTGCAGCACCAGCACGGCGTTCGAGCCGTCCGGGGCGAGCGTGCCCCACGTCTCGTACGCCAGGCGCACGTCGGGCAGCTCGCCGCCCGCCTCGAGCTTCACCGTCGCGGGAAGGTCGAGGAACTGCCGGCGGCCCGGGTCGTCCCCCTCCCGCCAGGCGCCGCTGACGGGAGGGGGCGTGCTGTCGTCGGTCACGTCCCGAGCATGACTGATGTTCGTTCCGCGCGCTTCTCTCAGGCCCCCTTCGACGCCCGGAAGCCCGCGTCCAGGTCCGCCTTGATGTCCTCGATGTTCTCGAGGCCGACCGACAGGCGGACCAGGCCGGGGGTCACGCCGCTGGCCGCCTGCTCCTCGCCGGAGAGCTGGCTGTGCGTCGTGCTGGCCGGGTGGATCACGAGGCTGCGCACGTCACCGATGTTGGCGAGGTGGCTGTGCAGCTCGAGGGCGTTGACGAACTTCTTGCCCGCCTCGATCCCGCCCTGCAGCTCGAACGAAACGATCGCGCCGCCGCCCTTGGGCAGGTACTTCTGCTGCAGCTCGTGCCACTGGCTCGACGGCAGACCGGCGTAGTGGACCTTCTCGACCTCGTCGCGCTGCTCCAGCCACTCGGCCAGATGCTGCGCGTTCTCGTTGTGCCGCTCGATCCGCAGCGACAGCGTCTCGATGCCCTGGATGATCAGGAACGCGTTCTGCGGGCTGATCGCCGGGCCGAGGTCGCGCAGCAGCTGCACCCGCGCCTTGATGATGTAGGCGATCGGGCCGACCGCGTCGGTGTAGACGGCGCCGTGGTAGCTCGGGTCCGGTGTGGTCAGGCCCGGGAACTTGTCCTTGTTGGCCACCCAGTCGAACTTGCCGGAGTCGACGATGATGCCGCCGATCGAGGTGCCGTGGCCGCCGAGGAACTTCGTCAGCGAGTGGACGACGATGTCGGCGCCGTGCTCGATCGGCCGGACCAGGTACGGGGTCGGGACGGTGTTGTCCACGATCAGCGGTACGCCCGCCTCGTGCGCGACGTCGGCGACGCCCGCGATGTCGAGCACGTTGCCGCGCGGGTTGCCCAGCGACTCGGCGTAGAGCGCCTTCGTGTTCGGGTGGATCGCCGCGCGCCACTCGTCGAGGTTGTCCGGGTCGTCGACGAACGTGACCTCGATCCCGATCTTCGGGAACGTGTAGTGGAACTGGTTGTACGTGCCGCCGTAGAGCGACGCGCTGGAGACGATGTGGTCGCCGACCTCGGCGATGTTCTGGATGGCGATGTGCTGCGCGGCCTGCCCGGACGCCACCGCGAGCGCGGCGGCGCCGCCCTCGAGCGCGGCGACGCGCTGCTCCAGCACGTCCTGGGTCGGGTTCATGATCCGCGTGTAGATGTTGCCGAACTCGGCCAGCCCGAACAGGTTGGCGGCGTGCTCGGTGTCGCGGAACACGTACGACGTCGTCTGGTAGATCGGCGTCGCGCGGGCGCCCGTCGTCGGGTCCGGCGCGGCGCCGGCGTGGACCTGCTTGGTCTCGAACGACCAGTTGGCGGTCGGGTCGGGCTCGGTCATCTGGAGTTGCTCCTCGGCACGGGGTGTGGCCGCGTGCGGACGCGGCCACGGAAGGGGATCCGCCTCGGTCTCGGGCGGGGTGCGACGCCCGCGGACGATGCGTCGGCGGGCCCGGGACGGGCGCGAGGTCTACCGGCAGGGGCGACAGGCCGCGCTCGTGATGCGCATGCAGTCGACGTGCAGGCGCGCGACGAGGCAGGTCACGCGGGAGACCGTAGCGAGCCGCCCGACCGTGCACAGACGACCCGGGCGGGGATGATCGTCGGCCCGGTTACGCTGCGGGCGTGCTCGTGCTGTTGCCGCCGTCGGAGACCAAGCGGGCCGGGGGCGACGACCCGCCGTTGCGCCTGGACGCGCTGTCGCACCACGCCGAGCTCGCGCCACCCGCGCGACGCCTGGTCGACGAGCTCGTCGCGCTGGCCGAAGACGTGCCCGGCCAGCCGCGCCGCGCTCGGGCGTGTCCGAGCGTCAGGACGACGAGATCGAGCGCAACGCGTCAGCTGTGGGACTCGCCCACGATGCCGGCCCTGGACCGCTACACCGGCGTGCTCTACGACGCGCTGGACGCCCGGTCGTTCAGCCGCGCGGCCCGGGCTCGGGCGCGGTCCCGGCTGGCCGTCGCTCGGCGCTGTTCGGGCTCTGCACGCCGACGACCCGATCCCGGCCTACCGGCTGTCGCGGCGTCGAAGCTCCCTGCCCGCGCGGCGGGCACCCGTCCCGCTGACCGCGTACTGGCGGCCCGTCGCTGGACCCGCTGCTCTCCCGGATCGCGTCCGGCGAGCTGGTCGTCGACCTGCGCTCCGGCGGGTACGCCGCGCTCGGCAAGGTGCCCGCCGCGGTGACCGTGAACGTGCTGGCCGAGCGCGCCGGACGGCAGCCGGTCGGTGGTCAGCCACCACAACAAGTCGCACAAGGGCGTCATGGCCCGGCTGCTGGCGACCAGCCGCGCCGAGCCGTCCGACGCCGCCGCGGTCGCCCGGATCGCCCGCCGCGCCGGGCTGACGGTGGAGCGCCGACGGCGACCCACCTGGACCTGGTCCTCCCGGCCTGACCCCGCCTGCGCCGGGCGCGCTTGCGACCAGCGCCGCTAGCGCACCTGGCCATCACCCCGCTCCGCGATCTACCCGGCGCGCCTCGACGGGGGTCGTCGACGCTCGACGGTGAACGCCACGGTCGCGCGAGCCACGCGGGACGACGCTGAGGTTCACGCCGAGCGTGATCCGGCAGCGGGTGGACGCGCCCGTGTGCGCAGTGCACAGCGTGTGCCGGGCGGCCGAGAAATCCGTTGCGGCTGCCCCGTCCGGGCGCGGCACATCGGCGTCGCCGGAGGGGCCGGTGCGCCGTGACGCGCTGCGAGGACGGGAGGCGTGCGTGATGTCGACCGCCGCCCGGGCCGGGTTGCGTCCCCGCCGCCCGTCCCCCCGCCGGTAGCCGCCGCCGCGCGCTCCGGCGGCCACTTCCGTACGGAGCACCGAAGTGGATCAACCCATCCGCCGGCGCCGCCGGCGTTTCGACGACGAGATCGAGTACGACGAGCCCGCCCCGCGCCACCGCGGCGGGCCACCACCGGCCGACCTGGACGGCCGGGCCGACGACATCGGCACAGCCGAAGGGCCGACGGCGTCCACGACCCGGACGCCCCACCCGAGGGCGACCGCTGGTCGACCTGGACCGACGGTCACCGCCGGGCAGCGCGGACCGAAACCGTGGCCGGACTGGCTGGTCACCGACGCCGGCGCGGTGGACCGCGAGCTCGGCGTGCTGAAGACCGGCAAGGAGGCCGACGTCCACCTGCTGGACCGCGGCGTGCCCGGCTCGGCACCGCGCGGTCCTGCTGGCGGCCAAGCGGTACCGGGGCGCCGAGCACCGGATGTTCCACCGCGACGCGGGCTACCTGGAGGGACGCCGCGTGCGCCGCTCACGGGAGATGCGCGCGATGGCGAACCGGACCGCGTTCGGCCGCGACGTGATCTCCGCGCAGTGGGCGGGCGCCGAGTTCGCGGCGCTGTGCCGGCTGCACGCCGACGGCGTCGCGGTGCCCTACCCGGTGCAGTGCTCGGGCACCGAGCTGCTGATGGAGTTCGTCGGCGAGCCGGACGGGACGGCGCGCCCCGCGCCTGGCCCAGCTGCGTCCCGGCCCGGACGAGCTGTGTGATCTCTGGCACCAGCTCGGCCGGGCGCTCGGCGCGCTGGCCGACCGGGGTCTCGCGCACGGCGACCTGTCCGCCTACAACCTGCTGGTCCATCGCGGCCGGCTCGTCCTGATCGACCTTCCGCAGGTCGTGGACGTGATCGGCAACCCGCAGGGGCCGGAGTACCTGGCCCGCGACGTGCGCCGGGTCGGCGAGTGGTTCGTCGCGCGGGGTCTGCCCGGCGACGCGGGCGGGCCCGGAGTCGCTGCTCGCCGAGCTCCGCGAACGGGCTCGGCTGGGGGCGTAGGGCGCGACGCGCGAGGGGCCGGGCGGTACCATTCACGTGGGAGCCCGGCCCCTCGAGTCCGCCGGGCCGTACCGCTTCACCCCATTTTCGGAGTGCGCGCACCGACGACGGCGCGCCGCACCCGGGCCCGTCCTCGAGAGTTTGCGGCCGCCGCTTCGCGGCCGGCCTCCCTCCGCGCGACGTGCCACGTCACGGAGGTCGTACTTGACATCCCCTTCCCCTCGCCGTGCCCGCTCGACCGGGGCACGGTCCGCCGGGAAACCGCGTCCGAACCGTTCCGGCGAGTTCCGCGCGGCGGACGTCGCCGTTGCAGGCGCCGGCACCCAATTCCTCTGCCGCGACCAGCGCTCCGGCCCGCCCGGAGCCGCCACTGTGGACCGTCCCGGAGACCGGGATGCCCACGTTCGCCGAGCTCGGCCTGCCCGAGCCGGTCGTGCGCGCACTGGCCGCCCAGGGCTTCACCGCCCCGTTCCCGATCCAGGCGGCGACGCTGCCGGACACCCTGGCCGCCCGCGACCTGCTCGGACGCGGCCAGACCGGCTCCGGCAAGACGCTCGCGTTCGGCCTGGCCATCCTGTCCCGGCTGTCCGGTGAGCGTGCCCGCCCGAAGGCCCCGCGCGGGCTGGTGCTGGTCCCGACCCGCGAGCTCGCGAGCCAGGTCGTCGACGCGCTGGAGCCGTACGCGAAGGCACTCGGCCTGCGCACGGCGGTCGTCGTCGGTGGCCTGTCGATGAACAAGCAGATCGACGAGCTGCGCCGCGGGGTCGACCTGCTGGTCGCCACCCCGGGGCGGCTCACCGACCACACCAACCACGGCACCTGTGACCTGTCCGAGGTCACGATCACCGCGCTCGACGAGGCCGACCGGATGGCCGACATGGGGTTCCTGCCCCAGGTCCGCGCGATCCTCGACCTCACCCCGCGCGACGGCCAGCGGCTGCTGTTCTCGGCCACACTGGACGGTGACGTGGACGCGCTGGTCCGCCGCTACCTGACCGACCCGGTCACCCGCTCGGTCGCCTCGGCCACGTCGCAGGTCGAGACGATGGACCACCACGTCCTGATGGTGGACCACGCCTCCCGCGGACGGGTCGTCTCCGAGATCGCGGCCCGCGACGGCCGGACGCTGCTGTTCGTGCGCACCAAGCACGGGGCCGACCGGCTGGTCAAGACGCTGCGCCGGGAGGGCGTCATGGCCGGCCCGCTGCACGGCGGCAAGTCGCAGAACGCGCGCAACCGCGCCCTCGACGGCTTCCGCACCGGCGATGTACCGGTGCTGGTGGCCACCGACGTGGCCGCCCGCGGCATCCACATCGACGACGTCGGGCTCGTCGTGCACGTCGATCCGCCCGCGGACCCGAAGGCCTACCTGCACCGCGCCGGTCGTACCGCCCGGGCGGGCGAGGACGGCGTCGTGGTCACCCTGGCCACCCCGGACCAGCGCCGCGAGGTCGACGACCTCACCCGGCAGGCCGGCGTCACGGCCACCGTCACCACGGTCGCGCCGGGCTCGCCCGCGCTGGCCGAGGTGACCGGTGCCCGGATGCCGTCCGGCGTGCCGGTGGCCGAGCCGCCGAAGCCCGAGCAGCCGACCGGCCGCCGGTCCGGCGGGTCCGGCGGCGGGCGTCGGTCCGGCAAGCCGGGCGCGTCCGGCAACGGGCGTGGCTCGGGCGGCGGGCGTGGTTCCGGTGGCAGCGGGTCCGGCGGCGGGCGTCCGTCCGGCGAGCGCTCGGGCGGTGCGCGCTCCGCGCCCGCCTCGGGCCGCGGCTCCGGGTCCGGCGCCGTGGCGATGTCGCTGTCCGGCGGCCCGTCGCGCCGCAGCGGCGGAGGCCGCCGGCAGGGCCGCTGACCGCACAGGTCGCAGCCGGGGTGGGCCGGCGTGGACGGCGGGTCAGTCGACCGGGCCGCCGCGCCGGGCCGCCCGGCGCAGTTGCAGGATCCGCGCCGTGCCCGGGATCGCCACCAGCAGGATCCCGGCGATCGCGGCGAACAGCACCGCGACGCCGGTGGGCAGCGACCCGCTCATCCACAGGAACGTGATCTGCACCGGCTCGGTGTTCTGCAGGATGAACACCAGCAGGAGCACACCGACGACCGCGGACAGGACCAGCCCGGCCCACCACCCGCCGACCCGGGTCCGCTGTGCCCCGGGAACGCGGCGCGGACGGGTCGGGCTGTCGTCGCCGGGATGCCCGGTGTCGCCGGTCGGGACCGCGACGGTGGGTTGCTCGGACGCCGGGACCGCGACCGTCGCCTGGTCGGATCCGGGGACCCGCATCGCGGGCTGGGTCGCCGGGTCCGCCGTCGGGTCCGCCGGCCCGACGCGCCCGTAGGCGGGCCCGCCGGACTCCTCGCGCGTCCGCTCGTCGTTCATCGCGTCCGTGTCCTCCCCGTCACCCGGCGTCCGCATCCCGCTCGCGGGAGTATCGCGCAGATCCGCGCCCGCGGCGGGATCATGACCCGGGCGTGCCGGGCCCGGCGGTCCGGCGCGTCGGCAACGGCGGTGACAGCCGTGACAGCGGTGACGAGGAGTGGGCATGGATCATCAGGAAGCCGTGGCGGCGTTCTTCACCCCGACCCCGGAGGGGCTCGGTGAGCCGGGCGCGGTGACCGGCGGATCGCCGGCACGGGCGCTGCGCGACGCGCTGGAGCCGCTGGCGATGCACGGTGTGTGGTCGAAACGGACCGGTGCGGCCCTGAAGGCACACGGCCACGACTTCTTCTCCGGCTACGTCACCACCCGCGCCGGGGTGCTCGGCCAGTCCGCCCCTGGCGAGCTCGTCGCCGCGACGTTCGCCGTGTTCGAGCCGAACTTCCTGGCCGACGCGTGGGAGCGGGGCCGCGCGCTGCTCGACCAGGACGCCACCCAGACGCTGCGGGACGACGAGACGGCGGCGAGCCTGCGCGAGACGCTCGGCGAGGCCGACGAGGCCGACGTCGAGGACACCGCGGCCACCGTGGAACGTGCGGTCGACGCCGTCGCGCTCACCGGGCGGCCGCTGTTCGCGGCGCTGCGCGCCCGGCCGCGCCTGTCCGACCCGTTCGGACGGCTCTGGCGCGCCGCCGACCTCGTCCGCGAGCACCGCGGCGACGGGCACATCGCAGCGTGCGTCGCGGCCGGGCTGGACCCGGTCCGGATGTCCATCCTGGCCGAGCTGTGGGTGGACTACCCGCTCGGTGAGTACAGCGGCACCCGGGCGTGGTCCGCAGGACGCGATGGACGCCGCGCACCGCAGGCTGACCGACGACGGACTGATCACCGGCTCCGGCGCGGACACCGTCCTCACCCCGGCCGGCCGCCGGTTCCGGGACGCGATCGAGGCGGCCACCGACGAGAGCCAGGCCGACCTGATGGCCGCGCTCGGCGACGACACCGCGACCGTGACCGAGCGGCTCACCCGCTGGTCGGCCCGCTGCGTCGAGGCCGGGGCGTTCCCGCCGGACGTGCGCAAGCGCGCGGCCGGTTAACGAGTGCCCGGCTCGCGACTCATCGGGACGTGCGGGATGCCGTCGTCGTCGACGTACTCGGCACCCGCCGTCACGAACCCGAAACGCTCGTAGAACGCGACCTGGGTCGACTGGGCGTCGAGCACGCAGTGCTTGGACCCGGCCTCGGCCATCGCGGCCGTCATCAGCTGCGCTCCGAGCCCGCGGCGGCGGGCGTCGGAGCCGGGTGCACACGCGCCCGATCCGGTAGCCGCCGCCCGGCTCCTTGAGCAGGCGCAGCGTGCCCAGCACCGGTCCCCTCGCGGTCGGCCAGCCAGTAGTGGCGGGTGCGTTCCTCCAGGTCCCGGCCGTCCAGCTCGGGGTACGCGGCACGCTGCTCCACGACGAACACGTCGACCCGCAGGCGCAGCAGCGCGTACAGGGTCGAGCCGTCCAGGTCGAGCGCCCAGCTGCGGCGGACCGTCGCGGTCCGCGTGTCCACACTCACCCGGCGCTTGCTACCAGACCGCCGCACACGACGCCAGCGTCCCGGCTAGCCTCGAATCGTGCGCCATCACGATCTCGTCGTCATCGGCAGCGGCTCCGGCAACACGTTCCTCGACGAGCGATTCGCCGGCCTCGACGTCGCGCTCGTCGAGCACGGCGTCTTCGGCGGAACCTGCCTGAACGTCGGCTGCATCCCGACCAAGATGTACGTCTACGCCTCCGACGTCGCGGAGCTCATCCGCGAGTCCCCCCGCTACGGCGTCGACGGATCCGTGGACAAGGTTCGCTGGACCGACATCCGCGACCGGATCTTCGGCCGCATCGACCCGATCTCCAACGGCGGCAAGGACTACCGCGTCAACGGCAGCCCGAACGTCACCGTCTACTTCGGTCACGCGCGGTTCACCGGGGAGCGCGCGCTGACGATCGAGCGCACGGACGGCTCCGGCGCGGACGAGGTCACCGCGGACCGGGTCGTGGTCGCGGCCGGCAGCCGGCCGTTCGTGCCGCCGGTGATCGCGGACTCGGGCGTGCCGTTCGAGACGTCGGACACCGTGATGCGCGTGGACGCAGTGCCGGAGCGGCTCGTCATCCTCGGCGGCGGCTACATCGCCTCGGAGTTCGCGCACGTGTTCTCCGCGCTCGGCAGCCAGGTCACGGTGATCGCGCGCAGCCCGAAGCTGTTGCGCCACCTGGACTCCACGATCTCCGAGCGGTTCACCGAGATCGCCGCCGCCCGCTGGGACTGCCGGCTCGGCCGCAAGATCGACTCCCTGTCCGGGACGGCCGGGGACATCCGGATCACGCTCGACGACGGCGCGACGATCGAGGCGGACACGCTGCTCGTCGCCGCGGGCCGGCTCCCGAACGGCGACCGGATGGACCTGCCCGCAGCCGGCATCGAGACGCTCCCCGACGGCCGCGTCTCGGTCGACACCTACCAGCGCAGCACGTCCGCCGACGGCGTGTGGGCGCTCGGCGACGTCAGCTCCCCGCACCAGCTCAAGCACGTCGCGAACCACGAGGCGAAGGTCGTCGGGCACAACCTCGCGCACCCGGACGCGATGCGCGAGACCGACCACGAGTTCGTCCCGGCCGCCGTGTTCACCGACCCGCAGATCGCGTCCGTGGGGCTGACCGAGACCGAGGCCCGCGACGCCGGGTGGGACATCACGGTCAAGGTGCAGGACTTCGGCGACGTCGCGTTCGGCTGGGCGATGGAGGACACCACCGGCCTGTGCAAGATCGTCGCCGAGAAGGGCACCGGGCGGCTGCTCGGTGCCCACCTGATCGGGCCCCAGGCGTCCACGCTGATCCAGCCGCTGATCCAGGCCATGCAGTTCGGGCTGGACGCGCGCACGATGGCCGTCGGCCAGTACTGGATCCACCCGGCGCTGCCCGAGGTCGTCGAGAACGCCCTGCTCGGCCTGGAGATCTGACCGGACCGACGGCGATCAGCTCGCCGGGCGCTCGGCCGCCTCGTCCGGGACGACCGGGGTGCCCGGCGCCTCGGGCTGCGTCGCGGCGGCCGCGGGCGCGGCGTCCGGGTCGAACGGCTCGGCCGGGGCCTGCTCGTCGCGCAGGTCGGCGACCATCCTGGTCACCTCGTCCATGATCTTCTTGGTGCACGCGTCCATCGTCGTGCGGGTCAGCGGCTTGTCGCGGAACTCGGAGAGGTCGATCTCCGGCCCGAGCACGATGCTCACCCGCTGCTTCGGCCACAGCTGCGGCTTCCCCTCGGCCGGCAGCGCGTTCTGGCTGCCCCAGTTCGCGAGCGGGTACACCGGCGCGCTCGATTTCAGCGCGATCCGCGCGACGCCGTTCTTCGGGCGCATCGGCCAGCCGTCCGGGTCCGCGGTGTAGGTGCCCTCCGGATAGACGGCGACGATCTCACCGGCCGCCAGCGCGTCGATCGCGCCGGCGAACGACTCCCCCGACCCGCTTCGACGCCCGGTACACCGGGATGTGCCGGCCGCCGCCCAGCACCCACTTCACCACCGGCACCGACCACAGCTCCGACTTCGCCATGAACCGCGGCATCCGGCCGTGCGCGATACCGAACGCGATGTCGAACAGCGGGTCGGAGGCCGAGACGTGGTTGCCGACCAGCAGCGCGCCGCCGGTCGTCGGAAGGTGCTCGCCGCCCCGCCACCCGAGCCGGGTGCCCCACATCACGAACGGCCAGACCAGCTCGATGGCCAGGCCGAACCAGAACCCGGAGGTGCGACGCCGGCGTCGCAGGGTGTGCCGGATCCGCTGCCACACGGTCAGCGGTGCGGGAAGGCCCATCGGTGCGCTCACTCCTGCAGGTTGGACCCGCTGCCGGGTCGCGGGCATCCGTAACTGCACCCATCTTCGCTCACCATCGGTGGTCGGATCGACCGAGCCGGGAGAGGATCAGGACAGGCTGCGTACGCACTGTGAGCTGCGTCGCACCGCACGTCCGCACCGAGGCGGTCGTCCCGAACGTCCGGGAGAGCCGTCCGGTGAGATCGTCTGCGAGGTCGCCATGTCCGAACCCGAATCCCGCGAGCGGGGTCCCGCTCCGTCCCTCGAGGTCGTCGGCGACGAGCACCCGGACCCGGCCGCCGTCGTCCTCATCGCCCATGGCGGCCGCTCGCACGGCCGCGACACCGGATCCCGCCGCCGGCTGGCGTACTGGCGGATGCGCCCGTTCGGGGCCGTGCTGGAGCGGGGCGGGCGCAGGCACCGCACCGACGTCGGGCACGGCGTCGCCGTGTACCTGCTGCGCTACCGCTACCGCGGCTGGAACGGCGCGGCGATGGACGCCTACCGGGATGCGGCGTGGGCAGTGGGCGAGATCACCCGCCGCCATCCGGGACGCCCGGTGGCACTGCTCGGGCACTCGATGGGCGGCCGAGCCGTCCTGCGGGCGGCCGGGGAGCCCGGCGTCGTCGCGGTCTGCGCGCTGGCGCCGTGGTTGGAGGGCGACCCGGTGGAACAGCTGGCCGGGCGCTCGGTCCTGATCGCGCACGGGGACCGGGAGCGGATGACCGACCCGGCCGCGTCGCTGGACTACGCGATCCGTGCGCGCCGGGTCACCGACCGCGTGGCCCGCTTCGACGTGCTCGGCGACGGCCACGCGATGCTCCGCCGCGCCGCGGACTGGTCGTCGCTGGTCCGCCGGTTCGTGCTGGGCGAGCTCGGAGCCGAACCGGTCGACCTTTTCATCACGAATGCCATGCACGAACCCACACCGGGAGGCCTGAGCGTCCCGCTCGCCCCGGTGCACCACCAGACAGGAGCGTCCCGATGAGCCGTCCGACCGTCGCCGTGGTGGGGAGCGGTGTCGCCGGGCTGACCGCAGCGCATCTGCTCTCCCGCGCCTACGAGGTCACGCTCTACGAGGCCGACGACCGCGTCGGCGGCCACGCCCACACCCACGAGCTGGCCACGTCCGACGGCACGTTGAGCAAGGTCGACACCGGCTTCATCGTGCACAACGACCGCACCTACCCGAACCTGCTGCGGCTGTTCGGCGAGCTGGGCGTGCAGACCCAGGACTCGGACATGTCGATGAGCGTGCGCTGCGACGGCTGCGGGCTCGAGTACGCCGGCGCGCAGAAGGTCGGCGGGCTGTTCCCGCAGGCGTCGAACCTCGTGAAGCCGGCGTACCTGAAGATGCTCGGCGAGGTCGTCCGGTTCCACCGCCACGCACGGCGGGTGCTCGACGAGCCCGACGCCGGCGACGTCACCCTCGGCGCGTTCCTCGCGATCGGCGGGTACTCGCGCTACTTCGTCGAGCACTTCATGATCCCGGTCGTGAGCTGCGTGTGGTCGGCGGGCGCGGCGATCTCCACCAGCTACCCGGCCCGCTACCTGTTCACGTTCCTGGACCACCACGGGATGCTCGGCATCGGCGGCTCGCCGCAGTGGCGGACGGTCACCGGCGGCTCGCAGGCCTACGTGCAGCGCGTCGTGAAGGACCTGACCGCCGTCCGGACCTCGACCCCGGTCCGGTCGGTGACCCGCACCCCGGCCGGCGCCGAGGTGCACGACGACGCGGACCGCACCGACGCCTACGACCGGATCGTCGTGGCCACGCACCCGGACCAGGCGCTGGGCCTGCTCGCCGACCCCACGGACGCGGAGCGGGACGTGCTCGGGGCGTTCGAGTACGCGCAGAACGAGACCTGGCTGCACCACGACACGTCGCTGCTGCCGCGGCGCAGGGCCGCCCGGGCGTCGTGGAACTACCTCAAGCCGTCCTGCAAGGACAGCACGGACGCACCGGTGCTGGTCAGCTACGACATGAACCGGCTCCAGCGGCTCACCGACCCGGACGACTGGGTGGTCACGCTGAACGGCACCGGGCGCGTCGACCCGGACGCGGTCGTCGCGAAGATGCAGTACGCAGCACCCGATCTACACCCCGGAGTCGGTCGCGGCGCAGCGGCGGCTGCCGGAGCTCAACTCCGGGGTGACCGCGTTCGCCGGCGCCTACCACGGCTGGGGCTTCCACGAGGACGGCTGCGTGTCGGGCGTCCGGGCGGCGGAGGCCCTGGGGGTCCCGTGGACGCGGTGAAGCCACGGGAGCGCACGGCGACCACCACTCCGGCGATCTACGACGCGGTCGTGCGGCACGTCCGCAAGCGCGACCTGGACTACCGGTTCAGCCACCCCCTCTACCTGTGGCTGGTGGACCTCGACGAGCTGCCGCGGCTGCCGTTCTGGCTGCGCCCGTTCGCCCGCTTCCGCTCGGCCGACCACCTCGGCGACCCCGACCGCACGCTCCGGGAGAACGTCGACGCGTTCCTCGCGCTGCACGGCGTCGATCTGCAGGGCGGGCGGGTGCTCATGCTCGCGCACGCCCGGGTACTCGGGTACGTGTTCAACCCGATCTCGGTGTACTGGTGCCACAGGGCGGGTGGGGAGAACGGCGCAGACGAGCTCGCCTGCGTGATCGCGGAGGTGCACAACACCTACGGCGGCCGGCACGCCTACCTGCTGTTCCCCGACGAGCACGGCCGGGCCGCTGCGGAGAAGGACTTCTACGTCTCACCGTTCCTGACCGTCGACGGCGACTACTCGATGCTGCTGCGCGAGCCGGACGAGCGGCTCGCGGTATCGGTGACCCTGCACCAGGAGGGCGCCCCCGCGCTCGTCGCGACCCTGGCCGGCACCCGCCGGCCGGCCACCACGGCCGAGGTGCTGCGCACCCTCGTCCGCCGTCCGCTGGTGACCCAGCGGACCTCCGCCCTGATCCGCCGGCACGGCATCGTGCTGTGGCTGCGCCGGCTGCCCGTCGTCCCGCGTCCGAGCCACCACTCCCAGGAAGGGGTCACGCAGTGACCACCCAGCACGACGTCTCCGCGGTTCCGGTCCGGTCGCGCACCTCCACCCGCGCCGTCCCCCGCCCGAACGAGGGCGAGTGGCCGGGACTGGCCACGCCCCCGGCCGCACCGGCCAAGGCCCGCATCGCGGAGGCCCTGTTCCGTCGCGCCGTGCGCACGCTGCCGGTCCGGGTGGTGTTCCCCGGCGGCGAGCGGATCGGCACCGGCGGGCCGGACTCCCCGGTCATGCGCATCGAGCGCCCGGACGCGTTCTTCTCCCGGATGGGCGCCGACTCGAAGATCGGGTTCGGCGAGGCCTACATGGTCGGCGACTGGACGACCACCGACCTGCCCGGCCTGCTCACGCCGTTCGCGTCGAAGCTGTCCACGCTGATCCCGCCGGTGCTGCAGCGCATGGCCCGGCGGTACGTCGAGGCCCGCCAGCCGCGCGAGGAGGTGAACACGCTCGAGGGGTCGCGGGAGAACATCCACCGCCACTACGACCTGTCCAACGACCTGTTCGCCCTGTTCCTGGACGAGACGATGTCCTACTCCGCGGGCTGGTTCGCCGACGACTCCGACGACCTCGTGCTCGCCCAGGAGCGCAAGATCGACGGCATCCTGGACATGGCGGGCGTGCAGGACGGCTCGCACGTCCTGGAGATCGGCACCGGCTGGGGCGGGCTCGCGACGCGGGCCGCACAGCGCGGCGCGCGGGTCACCACGCTGACCATCTCGCAGGAGCAGAAGGACCTCGCCGAACAGCGGCTGGCCGAGGCCGGCGTCGCGGACCGGGTGCAGGTGCTGCTGCGCGACTACCGCGAGGCCCAGGGACAGTACGACGCCGTCGTCAGCGTCGAGATGATCGAGGCGGTCGGCGAGAAGTACTGGCCGACCTACTTCTCCGCGCTGGACCGGCTGCTCAAGCCGGGCGGGCGGGTCGGCCTGCAGGCCATCACGATGCCGCACGACCGGCTGGTGGTGTCCAAGAGCGACTACACCTGGATCCACAAGTACGTGTTCCCCGGCGGGCTGATCCCGTCCGTGGAGTCGATCGAGAACAACCTCGCCCACGACACGTCGCTGCACATCGCCGAGCGGCGCAGCCTCGGTTTCGACTACGCCCGCACGCTCGGCCACTGGCGCCGCCGCTTCCTGGACCGCTGGGACGAGGTCGAGGGATTCGGCTTCGACGAGACGTTCCGCCGGATGTGGGAGTTCTACCTCGGTTACTGCGAGGCCGGCTTCCGGGTCGGGTACCTCGACGTGTTCCAGCTGTCGCTGCAGCGCCGTCCGTCGTTCTGAGCAGGGAGAGCCCGATGAGCAAGCCGACCGTCGCCGCGCAGCTGGCCAACCTGATCGAGGGCGTGCTCGGTGCGCCGCCGCCGGTGCGCCTGCGCGCCTGGGACGGCACCGAGGCCGGCGCCGTGGACGACCCGACCGCCCCGGTCGTGATCGTCCGTCGCCGCCGCGCGCTGCGGCGTCTGCTGTGGAGTCCCGGCGAGCTGGGCCTGGCCCGCGCGTTCGTCTCCGGTGACCTGGACGTCGAAGGCGACATCGCCGACGGCCTGTCGCGGTTCTGGCGGCTCGCCCGTTCGGGCTCCGCCTCGCCGGGCATGGACCGGGCGCAGAAGATCGACGCCCTGCGCACCGCCCTGCGCCTGCGCGCGATCGGCACGAACCCGAAGCCCCCGTCGTCGGAGGCGCTGCTGTCCGGCGGCCTGCACTCCCGGCGCCGGGACCGGGCCGCGATCAGCCACCACTACGACCTGTCCAACGAGTTCTACTCGTTCCTGCTGGACCCGCAGATGGCGTACTCGTGCGGGTACTGGACGACCGACGCTCCCGGGTACGGCCTCGAGGACGCCCAGCGCGACAAGCTGGACCTGATCTGCCGCAAGCTCGGCCTCAAGCCCGGGATGCGGCTGCTCGACGTCGGCTGCGGCTGGGCGTCGCTGCTGGTGCACGCCGCGAAGCACTACGGGGTGCACGCCGTCGGTGTGACGCTGTCCGCGCAGCAGCGCGAGTACGGGATCGCCCGCGTCGCGCGCGAGGGCCTGTCGGACCGGGTGGAGATCCGGCTGCAGGACTACCGCGAGATCCCGGACCAGCCGTTCGACGCCATCGCCTCGATCGAGATGGGCGAGCACGTCGGGCAGGACAACTACCCGGTCTACGCCGCACAGCTGCACAAGCTGCTGCGCCCGCACGGGCGGCTGCTGCTGCAGCAGATGTCCCGTGGCGCCGTCGGGGAGAACAACGCCCCGGGCGGTGGCCCGTTCATGGAGTCCTACGTCGCGCCGGACATGTTCATGCGCCCGCTCGGCGAGACGCTCGGGTTCCTGGAGCGTGCCGGGCACGAGGTCGTCGACGTGCACTCGTTGCGCGAGCACTACGTCTGGACCGTGCGCCCGTGGCTGGACACGCTGCAGGACAACCGTTCCGAGGCGGTCCGCCTGATCGGCGAGGAGCAGTACCGGATCTGGCTGCTCTACCTGGCCGGCGCCGCGCTCGCGTTCGAGGAGAACCGGATGGGCGTGCACCAGATCCTCATGGTGCGCCCCGGTGCGGACGGCCGGTCCGGGCTCCCGCGCAGCCGCGCCGCGACGCTCGGCGCGGACCCGGCGCTGGACCACCTGGCGGCCGACGTCTCCCCGGCCGAGGCGGCCTCGGCGTCCGGGTCGGCGCGCGAGCCGGAGTCCGCTCCGACACGATGACGACGTGAGCTCACCGTTTCCCTGGTCGGCACTGCTGACCAACCTCTGGGTCAGTGCGCTGGCCGTGCTCGTCGTGATGCTCGTGGCGGTCGCCGTCGCCGTGCTGGGTCCGCGGCGGCCGGCACGACGGCATCGACGTCGTCTGGGGCGCCGGGTTCGTCGTGATCGCCGTCGTCACGCTGGTGACCGCCGCCGGCGAGGGCGACGCGTGGCGGCAGTGGCTGGTCACGGCGCTCGTCGCGATCTGGGGCCTGCGGCTGGCCTGGCACATCGAGAGCCGCAACCGGGGCAAGCCCGAGGACCAGCGCTACGTCGACCTGCTGGCCCGCGCGCCCGGGAACCCGACGTGGTTCGCGTTCCGCAAGATCTACCTCACGCAGGGCGCCGTGATGTGGGTCGTGTCGCTGCCGGTGCAGTTCGCCCAGTACGGCTACTCCTCGACGTTCTGGGGCGTGCTGACGGCCGTGCTCGGCGTCGTGGTGTGGGCCGTCGGGTTCACGTTCGAGACGGTCGGCGACGCGCAGCTGGCCCGCTTCGTCGCGGACCCGGCGAACAAGGGCCAGGTCATGGACCGCGGCCTCTGGCGCTACACGCGGCACCCGAACTACTTCGGCGACGCCGCCGTCTGGTGGGGGCTCGGCCTGCTCGCGCTGCACCACGCGGCCGGCCTGATCGGGCTGCTCGGCGTCGCGCTGATCACGGTGAACCTGGTCAAGGGCACCGGCGCGGCGCTGCTGGAGCGGGGCATGGAGAAGCGCCGCCCCGGCTACGCCGACTACGTACGCCGCACGAGCGGGTTCTTCCCGCTCCCGCCGAAGAAGGCCGCCGACGCGCGCTGACCCGGACCGTGGTCCCCGGGTTTCCGCCGTCGCGGGCGAGGCCGGCCCACCGTGACCCCGGCGAACCGGTCCGCGGGGTCGGCACGAATGTCCCCTCGAGAGTCCGCGATCATGGCGCGACCTGTTACCCGACACGAAGGAGTTCCCGATGGCGATCGGCGACGAGGTCACCGACTTCGAGCTGAAGGACGAGACCAGCACCCCGCGCAAGCTCTCCGAGATGCTCACCGACGGCCCGGTCGTCCTGTTCTTCTACCCGATCGCGTCCTCCGGCGGCTGCACCGCCGAGGCCTGCCACTTCCGAGACCTGTCCGCCGAGTTCGCCTCGGTCGGTGCGAAGCCGGTCGGCATCTCCTCGGACAACGTCACCAAGCAGAGCATCTTCGCCACGTCGAACCAGCTCGGCTTCCCGCTGCTCTCCGACGAGAAGCACAAGGTCGCGAAGTCGCTGGGCGCCTGGCGCGCGTGGCTGCCGGGCGGGCTGCACACGCGTCGCAAGACGTTCGTGATCGGCCAGGACCGCACGGTCATCGCCGAGATCGGCAGCGAGAAGGACATGAACCTGCACGCCGACCAGGCGCTCGAGGCCGTCCGCAAGCACCAGAACGCCGCCTGAGGGTCCCGCCGGGGGCGCCGTCGGCGCCCCGCGGCGGTGCTCACGGCAGGGTCAGGATCTCCGAGCCGTCGTCGGTGACGAGGATGGTGTGCTCGAACTGGGCGACCCAGGAGCGGTCCGAGGTCACGACGGTCCAGTCGTCGTCCCAGGTCTCGTAGTCCACGCCGCCGAGGGTGATCATCGGCTCGATCGTGAACGTCATGCCCGGCACCAGGAGCGTGTGCACGTCGGGCTGGTCGTAGTGCAGGACCACGAGCCCGGAGTGGAACTCGTGGCCGATCCCGTGGCCGGTGAAGTCGCGCACGACGCCGTAGCCGAACCGCCGGGCGTACGACTCGATCACGCGCCCGACGATGTTGAGCTCGCGCCCCGGCCGGACCGCCTTGATCGCCCGCATGGTCGCCTCGCGGGTGCGCTCGACCAGCAGCCGGTTCTCCTCGGCGACGTCGCCGGCCAGGAACGTGGCGTTCGTGTCGCCGTGCACGCCGCCGACGAACGCGGTGACGTCGACGTTCACGACGTCCCCGTCGTCGATCACGGTGGTGTCCGGGATCCCGTGGCAGATGACCTCGTTGAGGCTCGTGCAGCAGGACTTGGGGAAGCCGCGGTAGCCCAGCGTCGACGGGTAGGCGTCGTGGTCGAGCAGGAACTCGTGCACCACGCGGTCGACCTCGTCGGTGGTCACACCGGGCGCGACGGTCTCGCCGGCGACGACGAGCGCCTGCGCGGCGACCTTGCCGGCGTGCCGCATCGCCTCGATCACGTCGGGCGTCTGCACGTCCGAGCCCTGAGCCCGCGCCGGTGCCTTCTTGCCGACGTACTCCGGGCGCGGGATGTGCGCCGGAACCTCCCGGACGGGGGTCGGGGTGCCGGGGACGAGCAGCGTGCGGGCGGACATGGCCTGCATTCTATGTCGCCGGTGCCCGGGGGCGCCGGGACGGGAGGGCGCGCTCAGTGCCGGGCGGAGCGACGTGCGACACGTGCACGGGTCACCGCAGCCACGGCGCGCCAGCCGAGCATCAGCACCGTCAGCGAGACGACCGTGACGACCACGAACGGCCACGGGGGCACGACGCCGGTGAACCCCCAGCGCAGGAGCAGTCCGAGGACCGCGGTGACGGCGACGGTGAACGCCACCCGCCCGCAGGCTGACCGGCTCGGCCCGGGCCCACGGCGTCGCCCACGCCGCGAGCACCGCCGCCGCGAACGGCGCGACCGTGACGACCAGTCCCGCCAGCCCGTCCTCGCCGTGGCTGGCGCGCCCGATCGCGGCGAACACGACGACCGCGACCAGGTCGGCGATCAGCACGAGGGCGGGGATCCGCAAGCGGGACACCGGGTAAGGGTAGGGGAGTCAGCGCGGGGCGTCTGCGAGGAACCTCGACGCGAGCTGGACGGCCGGACCGGACGACCCGCCGTCGACGATCAGCACGGCGAACGCCATGTCACCGCGGTACCCGACGAACCAGCCGTGCGCGCGGTTCTCCCCGCCCGGTCCGGCGAACTCCGCCGTCCCGGTCTTGCCGAAGACCTCGCCCTGCCCGGCCGCGGCCGTCGCGGTGCCGCTGGTGACGACCGCCCGCATCATCGGCCGGAGCTTGTCCAGCACGGCCTGCTCCGGTGTGCCGGGCGCCTTCACCGTCTCGGTCGGGCGGTCCCGAATCAGCGACGGCGTGACCGGCGCCCCCTTCGCCACCGTCGCCGCCACCAGCGCCATCCCGAACGGCGACGCGAGCACGTCGCCCTGGCCGAAGCCGTCGGAGGCCCGTTGCAGGTCGTCCGTGGCCGGCTCGATCGAGCCGGTGACCGTGGTCAGCCCGGGGATCTTGTAGTCGGACCCGAAGCCCAGCCGCGACGCCGCGTCCGGCAGGGCGTCCGGCGCCAGGCCCAGCGCGAGCCGGGAGAACGTCGTGTTGCACGACTTCGCGAACGCCTGCAGCAACGGCACCGTGCCGAGGGCGAACGCGTCCTCGTTCGGGATCGTCCGGCCGTTGATCACGGTCGTGCCGGGGCAGTCCTCGGGCGTGTCCGGGGTGATCCCGGTGCGGGCCATCGCGGCGTACGCGGTGACGATCTTGAACGTGGACCCCGGCGGGTAGCGGCCGGACAGCGCGACCGGCCCGGCCGCGTTCGCCGCCTCGTTCTGCGCGACCCCGAGCACCGCTCCGGTCGACGGGCGGATCGCGACGATCGCGGTCTGCCGCGACTGGCCGCGCACGGCGGCCTCGGCGGCCTGCTGCACCTGCCGGTCCATGCCGAGCGTGACCGGGCGGCCCGGCCCGGGCGGCACGCCGGCGAGCGAGGCGACGGTCGCGCCGTTCTGCCCGACCGCGTCCACCGTCCAGCCCGGTGTGCCGCCGGTCTGCCCCTCGACCTCGGTCCGCACCCCGGCCAGCACCTGCGTGGCGAAGTCCGGGTCCGGCGCGAGCAGCCGGGTGTCGTCGACGAACCGGACGCCGGGCAGGTCGTAGATCTGGTCCCGGACCCGCTGGTAGTCGTCCTCGCGCAGCACCGCGACCGTGTACGCCTGGCCCTCCGGCGTGCTGCGGGCGCCGTCGGCCACCGAGGCCCGGGTGATCCCGGGGTCGATCGAGCCGAGCGCCGACGCCAGCGACCCGGCCGTCGAGTTCAGGTCACCGGCCGCGCGCCGGTCCAGCGTGACGGTCACGGTCCGGGCCGGGGCGAGCAGCGGAGCGCCCTTGTCGTCGAGCACGGGGGCGGGCTGGGAGCGGGTGACCCGCAGGACGGGACGCTGGCCGGGCCCGAGCCGCGGGTCGACGACGGCGGGCGCGAAGTCGACCGCCCAGCCCGTGTCGTTCGCGTCGGTGTCGTCGGCGGGCCGCATCGGCAGCGTCGTGCGGTAGGTCCAGTGCCGGTTCTCGCCGAGGTCCCAGTCGACGTCGACGTCGGCGGTGGCCCGCTCACCCTCGGTCCGTACGCCGACGACGTCGGCGCGCAGGCCCACCGGTTTCAGGTCCTGGCGCGCGCGGTCCAGGTAGGCGGTCGCCGCCGCCGGGTCGCCGGTGACCCCGGCCGCTCCGGCCGTGTCTCCCGCCGCCCAGGCCGTGACGAAGCGGTCGGCGGTCTCGCCGGCGCCACCCCACGGACGGACGAACGCGACGACCGTCCCGGCCGCGACCAGCACCGCCACCGCGACCGCCAGCACGACAGGACGGGGCGTCGGGATCGGCCGCGGGGAGCGCACGACCCGCAGTATGCCGGTTCCGGCAACGCCGCCGACGTCCCGCCGGGGCCCGGGCCGCCGTCGCGCCGCGCACCGCCCGTCGTCGAAGGACGTCCGCCCGACCCGATGGTGGGCTCGTTCACCGCCCGCCGGGCCGGATCCGTGTGTCACCCGTTCGTGGACGGGAAGTCCCTCGGTGCAGGCCACGCGTCGACTGACACAGGCTGGGGAGCGGTGTCGACGGGCGCGATCATGCGGGGCCGGCCCCACCTCGGGGGTTGGGCCGGTCCCGCCGTCACCGGTGGGTCGTCCCGGGACGCGCCGGCGTCAGAACAGCACGGTCGCGAACTGCGCGACCTGGGCGAACCCGATCCGCCGGTACGCGGCGCGGGCCGGAGCGTTGAACGCGTTCACGTACAGGCTCGACGCGCGGCCCATGGCCGCCAGCGCCTCGGTCACCGAGGCGGTGCCGGCGGCACCCAGGCCGCGACCCCGCCAGGCCGGGTGCACCCACACGCCCTGGATCTGGCCGACGGTCCGGGACAGCGCGCCGATCTCGGCCTTGAACACGACCTCGCCGCCGTGGAACCGGGCGAACGCACGCCCGGAGCTGATCAGCTCCGCGACGCGGGCGCGGTAGCCGGCCCCGCCGTCACCGGCGCGGGGGTCCACCCCGACCTCCTCGGTGAACATCGCGACGGCGGCCGGCAGATAGCACTCCAGCTCCTCCATCCGCACCGGGCGCACGTACGGATCGGGCGCCATGGTCGGCGGGCCGTCGAGCAGCATCAGCGGCTGGTCCGGACGGATCTCGCGGGCCGGCTCCCACACCGCGGCCAGCTCCTCCCACAGCGGCAGGACCAGCTCGGCGCGGCCCACCAGCGAGGAGCACACCCGTCCGCCGCGGCGCGCGCGGTCGGCGAACGCCCGGATCGCGGCCCGCTCGCCGCGCAGCGGGACGAGGTTCGCACCGGAGAAGCACAGGCCGTCCATGGCGGCTCCGACGGACCAGAGCTCGCCGCCGAGGCGCCACGGGTCGAGCCCCACGGCCTCGACGCGGGCGGCAACCATGCACGACGCGACCGGATCGTCGTCCAGAGCACCGTGCACCGCGGACCGGTGACGGTCGTCGAGAAGCCGCGCCCCGGCCACCCTCAGCACTGAATCACCATGCCATACGCGACGGCGGATCGGGGACGCCGACCTGCGCACAGCAATCTCCGCTCAGCGCCGATGCACGCTCCGCTCAGCACCGATGTTCGCTCCGCACGCTCCGCTCAGCCCACCGTCACCTGCGGCTCGCCCGCGGCGTCGTCGGACTCCATGCCCTCGGCGAGCCGCATGGCCTCGTCGATCAGCGTCTCCACGATCTTGTGCTCGGGCACGGTCTTGATGACCTCGCCCTTGACGAAGATCTGGCCCTTGCCGTTGCCGGACGCCACGCCGAGATCGGCCTCGCGGGCCTCCCCCGGCCCGTTCACCACGCAGCCCATCACGGCGACGCGCAGCGGCACCTCCATACCGGACAGCCCGGCCGTCACCTCGTCGGCCAGCTTGTAGACGTCGACCTGGGCGCGACCGCACGACGGGCAGGAGACGATCTCCAGCTTGCGCGGCCGCAGGTTCAGCGACTCCAGGATCTGCGTCCCGACCTTGATCTCCTCGACCGGAGGCGCGGACAGCGAGACCCGGATCGTGTCGCCGATCCCCTGCCGTAGCAGCGCGCCGAACGCGACCGCGGACTTGATCGTGCCCTGGAACGCCGGGCCGGCCTCGGTGACGCCGAGGTGCAGCGGGTAGTCGCACTGCTCGGCGAGGATCTCGTAGGCGCGCACCATGACGACCGGGTCGTTGTGCTTCACCGAGATCTTGACGTCGTGGAAGTCGTGCTCGGCGAACAGGCCCGCCTCCCAGAGCGCGGACTCGGCCAGCGCCTCCGGGGTCGCCTTGCCGTGCTTCTCCATCAGCCGCTTGTCCAGCGAGCCCGCGTTCACGCCGATCCGGATCGGCGTGCCGTGGTCCTTCGCGGCCTTCGCGATCTCGCGGACCTGGTCGTCGAACTTGCGGATGTTGCCCGGGTTCACCCGCACGCCGGCGCACCCGGCCTCGATCGCGGCGAACACGTACTTGGGCTGGAAGTGGATGTCGGCGATGACCGGGATCTGCGACTTCGCCGCGATCGCGGGCAGCGCCTCCGCGTCGTCGGCGGACGGGCAGGCCACGCGCACGATGTCGCAGCCGGACGCGGTCAGCTCCGCGATCTGCTGCAGCGTGGCGTTGACGTCCGCGGTCAGGGTCGTGGTCATCGACTGGACGGAGATCGGGTGGTCCGAGCCGACACCGACGGGGCCGACCTGCAGCTGCCGGGTCTTCCGGCGCGGCGCCAGGGTCGGCGCGGGGGTGGACGGCATTCCCAGGGAGACGCTCACGACCTTCAGTCTCCCACCGTCGACGCCCCAGCGCCGTCACCCGTGGGCGAGAACCACCGTCGGGTGAGCCGCCGGTCGCCGTGCGCCCGCTCCGCGCGGCACCGAACGTGGGTGGTCGCCGCCCGCGGAACGCGACGAGTCCCTCGCGCGCGTCCGGGTGCCGTGTGATGTGGTCCGCCGTGACGTCCAGCTCACGGTCCAGGGCGGTCCGCCGGTCGTTGGCCAGGCCCTCGGCGTAGAGACGCTTGGCCGCCGCCAGGGCCGCCGGGCTGTGCCGCAGCAGCCGCGTGACGACGTCGGACACGGTCCGCTCCAGCTCCTCAGGGGCGACGGACCAGCCGACCAGCCCCCACGCGGCGGCCGTGTCGCCGTCGATGATCTCGCCGGTGTAGAGCAGCCGCCGGGCCAGTGCCGCGGGCAGCGCCCGCGGCAGCCGGACGGACCCGCCGGCGCCCGGCAGCAGCCCGTACTCCATGTGCCGGTCCCCCAGCTTCGCCGCACTGCTGGCCACGACGAGGTCGCAGGCCAGCATCAGCTCGCACCCGCCGGCCAGCCCGTAGCCGTCGACGACGCACACGGACACGAACGGCGCCGCCTCCAGCTCGTCGAGCACCCGGCCGATCGCGGCGATGTAGGAGCGGACGGCCTCCGGGTCCCCGGGAGACGGCTCGAGCAGCCCGAGCAGGTGCGGCAGGTCCGCACCCGCGGAGAGTGCCGGCCCGTTGCCGCGCACGACCGCGACCGGGCAGCCGGCCGCGGTGACCTCGTCGATCGCGGCGTGCAGCCCGTCGAGCAGGTCCGGGCTCAACGCGTTCAGCGCCGACGCCCGGTCCAGGGTGATCTCCGCGGCGCCCGAGTCGCGCAGGACCACCCGCACCGGCCCGGTCATCCGTTCCTCCGCACCGTGATCCCGGCCCGTTCCCGGTCCCACAGCTCGTCGCGCCGCGCCACCGCGTCCGTCTTCAGCTTGAACTTCTCGATCTTCAGGCTGGCCGTCTTGGGCAGCTCGTCGACGAACTCCCAGTACCGCGGCACCATGAAGTACGCCATGTGGTCGGCGGCGTAGCGGACCAGCTCCTCGTAGGTCGGGTCGGCGCCCGGTGCCCGCACGACGTAGACCATGACGTCGTCCTCGGACAGGTCGGCCGGTACCGCGACGGCCGCGACCTCGTGCACGCCGGGGTGCTTGCACAGGGCGGTCTCCAGCTCGTACGCGGAGATGTTCTCCCCCCGCCGCCGGATCGCCTCCTTCATGCGGTCGGCGTAGAACAGGTACCCGTCGTCGAGGTGGCCGCGGTCGCCGGTCCGGAACCACAGGTCGCGGATCGCGCCCGCCGTCGCCTCCGGCATGTCGTGGTAGCCGAGCATGATCATGCCGGGCCGGTTCGGCCGCACGCAGATCTCGCCGATCTCGCCGTCCGGCAGCGGCGTCCCCGCGTCGTCGGTGATCTGGACGCTGACGTCCGCGCGCACCCGCCCGGCCGAGGCCGCCTTCTCCCGCGGGTCGTCCGGGCCCAGTACCGTCACCGCGCAGTTCTCGGTCATGGCGAACACCGAGGTCACGGTGATGCCGTAGCGCTCGGCGAAGCCGTCCACGAGCGCTCGTGTGGTGGGGACGACCATGGCCGTGCGGACCCGGTGGTCGCGGTCGCCCGGCCCCGGCGGGAGCTGCCAGATCACGTTCGCCATCGCGCCGAGCGCGTTGAACTCGGTGGCGCCGGACTCGCGGATCTCGTCCCAGAACGAGCGGGCGGAGAAGCGCGGGTACAGCGCCACCGACGCGTCGGCCCACAGCGCGGCGTACACGGTGAACCAGAGCGCGTTCGCGTGGAACAGCGGCAGGCAGGTGTAGAGCACGTCGTCCGGCGTGTAGCCGCAGTGCCGCGCCATCTGCTCGCCGACGGCGTGGCCCTGCGACTGCGGGGACACCGCGCCCTTCGACGGGCCGGTCGTCCCGGACGTGTACATGATCAGCATCGGGTCGGTCCGCTCGACCGGCACGTCGAGCTCGAGGGGCTCCGTGGGCCGGTCGGTGACCTCCGCGAGCGAGTACGCCGCGACCCGCGACGGCAGGTCGCCGGTCAGGGCGTCGAGCTCCGCGGGCTCGGCGTGCACGATCAGCCCGGTCACCGTCTCCACCTCGGAGAGCGGGCCGGCCAGCACGCCCAGGGACCCGGTGTCGGCGCACAGCCACCCCGCTCCGGACTGGCGCAGGTAGTAGGTCAGCTGGTCGCCCTTGGCCGCCGTGTTCATCGGGACCGCGACGGCGCCGAGCTTGCCGAGACCCCACACCAGCCAGAGGAACTCGGGCCGGTTGCCCATCATGACCGCGACGACCGAGCCGCGGGTGATCCCGAGGTCGGCCAGGCCGCGGGCGTAGGCGTTGGTGACCTGGTCGGTCTCGGCGTAGGTCGTGGTCCGCCCCTCCCACCGCAGGAATGGCCGGCCCCCGACCCGGTCGGCCTTCTCGGCCAGGATCCGGCCGATCGTGCGTTCGGAGAGGGGGTGGACGTGCATCGTTCCTCCCGTGCGCGGAGCCTGCGTCGACTGAGTCACCACGGCTCGGCGGGTTCGGTCTCCGGCCGCGCCGCCACGAGCGCCTTGAGATCGGCGACGCACTTCTCGCGCCCGTCCTGGTCGCGGACGACGAACCGGTAGGTGACGACGCCGTCGCCGTCGCCGCGGGCCGCGACGTCGAGCACCTCGGTCTCCACGTGCAGCGTGTCGCCGATGCGCGTGGGCCCGACGAACCGGAGCCGGTCGACGCCGTAGAACGCGCGCATCGCGGGCGGCCAGAACTCGACGAGCCCGAGCGCCACGGAGAGCACCAGTGCGCCGTGCGCGATCCGTTCGCCGAACCGTGGATCGGCCTCGGCGTAGGGCGTCACGGTGTGGATCGGGTGCCAGTCCCCGGTGAACTGGGCGAAGCCGACGATGTCGGTCTCGGTGATCGTGCGCCGCCGGGACGTGGCGGTGTCGCCGACGGCGATGTCGTCGAGGTAGGTCGTGATCATCGGCGCCTCACCCGCTCTTCTCCGCGACGTCCGGAGCGACCAGGTCGGCACTGCCGCGCTGGAGCACCGTCGCGGTCACCGCGGCCACGCAGGCCAGCGACAGCAGGCAGAGGACACTGACGTAGACCGCGACCGAGAGCACCGTCCCGGTGGAGCGGACCAGCGCCGCGGCGATGATCGGCGCGAGTGCCCCGCCGAGCAGCACGCCCAGCTGGAAGCACGTGGACGCGGCGCTGAACCGCACCCGGGCGTCGAACATCTCCACGATGAACGTGGCCTGCGGCCCGTAGGAGACGCTGAACAGCACGGCTCCGACGACGAACGTGCCGAGCAGCAGCGCGAGGTTGCCGCTGTCCAGGGCAAGCATCGTCGGGAAGATCCAGACCGCGACGGCGGCGAGGCCGACGAGGATCATCCGTTTCCGGCCCCACGTCTCGCTGCGGGCGCCGAACCACGGCAGCGCCGCGATCGCCACCGCCGAGCCGACCAGGACCGCGAGCAGCAGCTCCCCGCGGGAGAACGTCTTCGCGGTCGTGCCGTAGCTCAGCGAGTACGTGTTCACGACGTAGAAGTAGGCGCCGGTACCGATGATCGAGCCGGTCGCCAGCACGATCGGCAGGGGGTAGGCCCGGAGCGCCTCGACGAGGGGGACGCGCGCCCGCCCGCGGGTCTCCTGCACCCGTTCGAACACCGGGGTCTCGGTGAGCCTGGCCCGGATGTAGAGCCCGATCGCCACCAGCACGATGCTGACCAGGAACGGCACCCGCCATCCCCAGCTGAGGAACTGCTCCTCGGACAGGCCGCTGACCGACAGGAACGCCAGCGTGGACAGCAGCAGGCCGGCCGGGACGCCCACCTGCGGCAGGCTGCCGTAGAGCCCGCGCCTGCCCGGCGAGGAGTACTCGACGGCGGTGAGCACCGCGCCGCCCCACTCCCCGCCGACGCCGAAACCCTGGGCCAGGCGCATCAGCACCAGCAGGATCGGCGCCCACACGCCGATCGACGCGTAGGTCGGCAGCAGCCCGATGATGAACGTGGCGACGCCCATGATCGTCAGCGACAGGACCAGCACCTTCTTGCGGCCGATGCGGTCGCCGAAGTGTCCGAGCACGATCCCGCCGATGGGTCGCGCGCCGAACCCGACCGCGAACGTGGAGAACGCCAGCAGCGTCCCGGCCACGGGATCCACCGACGGGAAGTACAACGGTGCGAACACCAGTGCCGCCGCGGCGGCGTAGAGCGTGAAGTCGTACCACTCGATGGTCGTGCCGATCAGCACCGACGCGGCGACCCGCCGCATCGGAGGAGGACCCGGAACCGCCGTCGTCGCCACGTGACCCACCCCGTCCCCACCATGAGGGGCGGAGACCGCCACCCCACGGACTCCGTCGTCCCTTGACGTGGTCGTGCACCCGCCGGACCGGTCCGCGAGGACCGTGCAGCGCTCCGGTGGGCCGTACATGCGCTCGGCGTGGCCGAACCATCGTTCGTTCAACGAATTCGGACACTACGGTGAGTCACGTCACGCGGTCAACGCTCCGGCACCTGTGACCGGCCGCGCTGTGCCACAGCACGACCGGCGGCCCGTCCGGGCTCAGGTGCGGCCCTGACGCTCCTGGGCGTCCTGCAGCGTCGACGAGTGCGGCAGCCACGTCGCGAGCTCGACCGGCCACCCGTCGGCCTCCAGCATCCGCACCACGGCCGGGTCGTCGTCGAGTACGGACGCGACCTCCCGGGTCCGGGCCAGCCGTCGCAGCACCTCGCGCTTGACGTAACGGGCCGGGCGCAGGTCGTCGTCGGCGCGCATGTACAGCGGCCCGGTCGGCAGGTCGTGGTGGGCCAGCCAGTTCTGCGTCAGGCGGCGGTTGCGCTCCGGGCGCCCGGTGAGGAAGACGACGTCGTGGTCGATCTGTGCCT
This sequence comes from uncultured Actinomycetota bacterium, assembly GCA_963822335.1. Classification (GTDB taxonomy): domain Bacteria; phylum Actinomycetota; class Actinomycetes; order Mycobacteriales; family Pseudonocardiaceae; genus Pseudonocardia. The sequence continues at coordinate 247,315 of CAWGHE010000004.1, forward strand.
CGCGCAGACGCTCGGCGCCCTCGGAGAGCAACGGGTCCTCGTCGGCGGCGCGGAAGAACCGCTCCCACCGGTGGATGTCCAGGAAGTGCAGCCGGTGCGAGACGTCGGCGAGGACGCCGTCGATGTCGAAGACCGCCAGGGGGCGTTCGCTCACCCGAAGAGCCGGACCGGGTTGACGATGTCGGCCACCACGAGCACTGCGCTGAAGACGAGGAACACCATCACGAACACGTAGGCGACCGGCAGGAGTTTCGCGGCGTCCACCGGTCCCGGATCGGGCCGCCCGAACAGCCGGGCCGCGTGCCGTTTGATCGACTCCCAGATCGCCGGGACGATCTGGCCGCCGTCCAGCGGCGGGATCGGTAGCAGGTTGAGCAGGAACAACGACATGTTCACCGCGGCCAGCATCTGCAGGAAGAAGAAGAACTCGAACCGCCACGGCGCCTCCTGGGCGAGGATCTCCCCACCGAGGCGGGAGACGCCGACGATGCCCATCGGGCTCGCCGGGTCGCGCTCCTCGCCGAGGAACGCGGCGCCGAACAGGCCCGGGACGCGCGACGGGATCTCGGTGATCGCCTCGCCCGTGCGCACCACCGTGTCCCCGACCTGGGAGAACACGTCGCCGAACGTCTGCGGCGCGAACGTGCGCGTCAGGCCCACCCCGAGGAACCCGGCCCGGACGGTCTGGTTCGGGTCGTCGAACGACTGGACCTGGTTGTCGATCACCGTGATCGGGAGCGTGAGGCGCTGCCCGTCCCGCTCGACGACGATCGGGACCGGGCCGGAGGCCGTGCGGATCGTCTCCCGCAGCGCCTGGCCGTCGACCTCCGCGAACGGCTTGCCCGCGAACCCGACGATGAGGTCGCCCGCACGGAGCCCGGCCGCGGCTGCGGGGGTCGGGGGCGCGCCCGCCGGGCACCCGGCGTCGGGCTGCGCGGCGGTGGCCGGCACGACGCACTCGCTGACCGAGCCGACCCGCGTGCCGTCGGTCGGCAGGCCGATCCCGACCAGCGCGATCGCGAACAGCGCCACGGCCAGGATCAGGTTCATGAACGGCCCGGCGAACATGACGATGATCCGCTTCCACGGGGAGCGGGTCCAGAACTGCCGGTCGACGTCGGCCTCGAGCACGTCGGCCTGGGACTGGCGGCGGGCGTCGTCCATCAGGCCCTGGAACGGCCCGGTGCGACGGGACCGGCCCAACTTGCCGCCCTTGGCCGGCGGCAGCATCCCGATCATGCGGACGTAGCCGCCGAGCGGGATCGCCTTCAGGCCGTACTCGGTCTCACCGCGCTTGACCGACCAGATCGTCCGCCCGAAGCCGACGAAGAACTCCGGGACCTTGATCCCGAACCACCGGGCCGTCGTGAAGTGCCCGAGCTCGTGCCAGGCCACCGAGATGAGCAGCCCGACGAAGAAGATCGCGATCCCGAGGACCGTCATCATGCGCTGTAACTCCCGGCGGGATGGGTGACGACCGGCCGACCTCTCGACGACCGAGTACCGATCCACCGTAGCCGCCGCCGCGAAACAGGCGGCAGGACGGCGGGCGGGGCGCCGTTCATCGCACCCGGGACCCGTGCGCCGCGACCTCGCGGGCGTGGGCGCGGGCCCAGTCCTCGGCCGCCAGCACGTCGGCGACGTCCGCCGGGTCGGTGTCCCAGCCGTCGGCCGCGTCCAGCGTCCGCGCCAGCAGGTCGGTCACGTCCGTGTAGCCGATCGCGCCGTCCACGAACGCGGCCACCAGCTCCTCGTTCGCCGCGTTCAGCACGGCCGGCAGGCACCCGCCCCGCTCCCCCGCGGCGCGGGCCAGCCGGACGCCGGGGAACGCGTCGTCGTCGAGCGGTTCGAACGTCCAGCTCTGCGCCGTCTCCCAGGTGCAGGCCGGCGCGGCGCCGGGCACCCGGTCCGGCCAGGCCAGCCCGAGCGCGATCGGCAGCCGCATGTCCGGCGGGCTGGCCTGGGCGATCGTGGAGCCGTCGGTGAACGTGACCATCGAGTGCACGATCGACTGCGGGTGCACGACGACGTCGATGCGGTCGTAGGGCACGCCGAACAGCAGGTGCGCCTCGATCAGCTCCAGCCCCTTGTTCACCAGCGTGGCCGAGTTGATCGTGACGACCGGGCCCATGTCCCAGGTCGGGTGCTTCAGCGCCTCGGCGAGGGTGACCCCGCCCAGGTCCGCGCGGGTCCGGCCGCGGAACGGGCCGCCGGACGCGGTGAGCACGAGCCGGTCCACCTCGTCGGCGCGCCCGCCGCGCAGGCACTGGGCCAGCGCCGAGTGCTCCGAGTCCACCGGGACGATCTGGCCCGGCGCGGCCGCGGACAGCACCAGCGGCCCGCCCGCGACCAGCGACTCCTTGTTCGCCAGCGCCAGCCGCGACCCGGCCGCCAGCGCGGCGAGCGTCGGCCCGAGCCCGCGCGAGCCGGTGACCCCGTTCAGCACGACGTCCGCCCCGGCCGCGGTGACCAGCTCCGTCGCCGCCTCCGGACCGTCCAGCACCTCGACGTCCGGGCAGGCCTCGCGCAGCGCCGCCGCCGCGGCGGGGTCGGCCACCGCCACCCGCGGCACGCGGTGGGCGCGGACCTGCCCGGCGAGCAGCGCGACGTCGGCGCCGCCCGCGGCCAGCCCGGTGACGGCGAACCCACCGGCCTTCGCGACGACGTCGAGGGCCTGGGTGCCGATCGAGCCGGTGGAGCCCAGTACCACCAGCGACGTGACGGATTCGGTCATCACCACACATCATCCTCGCCGTCGCGTTGTGCGAGCATGTGACCTCGTCGGAGGCGTTGGGTTCAGGAGGGTGCACGTGGCGAGCAACTCGAGGGAGGTCGCCATCCGTTCGGGTGTCGACCCGGACGACGAGCCCTCGGTCGACTGGGGCTGGCACGGCACGTTCCCGCGCGGCACGAAGGTCGCCGGTGTGGTCACGGCCATCGCGCTCGTCGTGATGCTGATCGGCCACCCGACGAGCTGGACCGAGACGCTGTACATGGTGATCCCGGCCGTCGCCGTCCTGGCCGGCGTCGTGTGGAGCATCGTCCGCAAGCGCAACGCCTGGCGCCGATAGGGCCATCTCGGTGGCGAGCGCCGGGGAGCCGGTCGAGCTGACCGTCGGCGATCGCACCGTGCGCCTGTCCAGCCCGGAGCGGGTCTACTTCCCGGCCCGCGGCGAGACGAAGCTGGACCTCGCGCGGTACTACATCGCCGTCGGCGACGGGATCGTCCGCGCCCTGCGCGACCGCCCGTGCATGCTGCACCGCTTCCCGACCGGCGTGTCCGGCGAGAAGGTGCACCAGAAGCGGCTGCCCCGCGGCGCCCCGGACTGGGTGCGCACCGTCCGGGTGCACTTCCCGCGCTGGAACCGCACGGCCGACGAGCTGTGCGTCGCCCATCCCGCCGACGTCGTGTGGGCCGTGCAGATGGCGACGGTCGAGTTCCACCCGTGGAACTCGCGCGCCGCCGACGTCGAGGCGCCGGACGAGTGGCGGATCGACCTGGACCCGATGCCGGACGCCACCTACGCCGACGTCCGGCGCGTCGCGCACGTCGTGCACGAGGTGCTCGACGAGCTGGGGGCGACCGGGTACCCGAAGACGTCCGGCGGCAAGGGCATGCACGTCTACGTACGGATCCCGCCGGACCACGGGTTCGCCGACGTCCGGCGGGCCGCGCACGCGTTCGCCCGCGAGGTCGGGCGCCGCTGCGATCGCGTCGACCTGAACTGGTGGCGCAAGGACCGCGACCGGAAGAAGATCTTCGTCGACTACAACCAGAACGCCCGCGACCACACGATCGCCAGCGCGTACTCGGTGCGCGGCGTGCCGGAGGCCCGGGTGTCCGCGCCGATCCGCTGGGACGAGATCGACGACGCCGAGCCGGGCGACTTCACGATCGCGACGATGCCGGACCGGTTCGCGCGCCTGGGCGACCTGCACGCCGGCATCGACGAGGCCGTGTTCGACATCTCCCCGCTGCTGGAGTGGGCCGACCGCGACGCCCGCCAGGGCAGCGAGACACCGCCCGAGCCGGACGTGGTCGAGCTGGACCCGTAGGCGCGAGGCCGGTGGCGCGGCATGCTGGTCGGCGTGACCGGTGCCGCCCGTGCCGAGGTGGGTCTCGCACCCCTGCTCGCCGGGTTGTCGCTGGCCACCGATCTGGCGATGGGCCAGCCGGCCGGACACGCGGCCCGCACATGCCTGCTCGCGACCCGGCTGGCCGAGCGGCTCGGGCTGAGCCCCGGCCAGCGGGCCGACACGTTCTACGTGGGGTTGCTGCGGTACGTCGGCTGCACCGCGGACGCGCACGAGATGGCCGCGTTCGCCGGCGACGAGATCGCCCTCGCGGTCGGGCTCGCCCCGTTCGTGATGGGCGAGCAGGACGAGGAGGCCGTCGCGCTGGGGCGGCCGGACGCGGGGCACATGGTCGCCGAGGCCAAGGCCGCCGCGCTCGCGGTGCACTGCGAGGCGGCCCGGATGCTCGCCGGCCGGCTCGGTCTCGGCCCCGGCGTGGTGGACGCGCTGCGGCACGGCTTCGAGCGGTTCGACGGCACCGGGCATCCCGCCGGGCTCGCGGAGGACGCCGTCCCGGTGCCGGTCCGGGTGTGCGTCCTGGCCCGGGACGTGGAGGTGTGGCGGAGCCGCGCCGACCGGGCCACCGTGTGTGAGATCGTCCGGCGACGCCGGGGCCGGGCCTACGACCCGCGGGTGGCGGATGCGTTCCTCGACGACGAGCGGGCGGTCGTCGAGCAGCTGGACGAGGACACCTGGGAGCAGGTGTTCGCGGCCGAGCCGCACCCGGTCCGCGTGCCCGCGGACGAGCTGGACGGGCTGCTGGAGGTGGTCGCCGACTTCGCGGACCTCAAGCTGCCGTGCGCACTGGGCCACTCCCGCGGCGTGGCCCGGCTCGCGGCGGACGCAGCGGACGCGTGCGGGCTGGACTCCGCTGCGGTCACCCGGCTCCGTCACGCCGGCCTGCTGCACGACCTCGGACGCGTCGGTGTCGGCAACATGGTGTGGGAGCGGCCGGGGCCGTTGTCGGGCGAGGAGTGGGAGCGGGTCCGGCTGCACCCCTACCTCACCGAACGCGTGCTGGCACGAACACCGCCGCTGCGCCATCTCGCCCCGCTCGCCGGCGCACATCACGAACGCCTGGACGGTTCCGGCTACCACCGCGCGAGCTCGGGCCGCTCGCTGGACATCGAGGCGCGAATCCTCGCCGCCGCGGACGCCCGTCAGGCGATGACCCAGGACCGCCCGCACCGCCCCCGGCTCGGTCCGGACGAGGCCGCGCGGGAGCTGGACGCCGAGGTCGCCGCGGGCCGGCTGGACCGCCGCGCGGTGGCCGCCGTCCGCACGGTGGCCGGCCGTCGCCCGGCCCGGATTCCCGCGGGCTGGCCGGCCGGGCTCACCGACCGAGAGGTCGAGGTGCTGCGCCTGACCTGCCGCGGGCTGTCCAACCGGCAGGTGGCCACGCGGCTCGTGCTGTCGGTCAAGACCGTGGGCCGTCATCTGGAGAACATCTACGGGAAGGCCGGCGTGTCCAGCCGGGCCGCAGCCGCGCTGTTCGCCGTCCGCCACGAACTCCTGGACGAGCCCGGGATGGGGTGACCGCCCGATGCGGGGCCGGTCCGCGGTGCCGCACGCTCCCGGTCATGCGAACCCTTCTCTGCGACGTCCTGGACATCGACGTCCCTCTCATCTGCGCACCGTTCGGCCCGTGGGACTCGGTCGAGCTCGCCGCCGCCGTGTGTGCCGCGGGCGGACTGGGCAGCCTCGGCACCGCGGTGCGCCCCCTGCCCGAACTGCAGGACCAGTGGACGCGGCTGCGTCGCCGCACCGACCGCCCGTTCGCGATCAACCACCAGCCCCGCCCGTTCGACGAGGCCGCGTTCGCGGCGACGCTGGCCGCCCGGCCGGCCGCGATCTCGTACCACATGGGCGATCCCGGCGAGCTGGTCGACCGCGCGCACGAGGCGGGCTGCCGGTGGATCCAGCAGGTGATGGACGTCGACCAGGCCCGGGAGGCCGTCCGCCGCGGAGTCGACGTGATCGTCGCCCAGGGCGGCGAGGCGGGCGGGCACAGCGGCTTCGTCGGCACGATGGCCCTGGTCCCCCAGGTCGTGGACATCGCGGGCGAGATCCCTGTGGTCGCCGCCGGCGGTATCTCCGACGGGCGGGGCCTGGCTGCGGCGCTCGCGCTCGGTGCCCAGGGTGTCGCGATGGGAACCCGCTTCCTCGCCACGCCCGAGATGCGGATCGACGAGGGATGGAAGCGGATGCTCGTGAGCGCCGCCTCACGGGACGCACGGCACGACGAGGTGCTGGACCGGGTGCTGCCGCCCTTCAACCGCCCGCATTACCCCGCGGCCGCCCGGATGTTGCCGACCGCGTTCTCCCGCGAGTGGGAAGGCCGCGGCGACGAGCTCGCCGCGCGCGCCACGGAGATCGCACCGGAGATCGTGCGGTCGGTGCTGGCCGGCGGCGGGCACGAGTACGTCCCGTTCGCCGGCCAGTCGGTCGGGCTGGTCGACGAGGTGCTCCCGGCCGGGGAGATCGTGCGCCGCACCGTCTCCGGGGCCGACGAGATCCTCGCCCGGTTCAGCTCCAGGGTGTGAGGGGCCGCTCCCGGTACTCGCCGTCGAGCACCACGTCCACGCGCTCGTCGAAGAAGCAGAACATGCCGGTCACCGGTACCGCGTCGATCAGCGGCTCCGGGTAGGTCCAGGCGACGTCGACGGCGGCACCCTCCGGGCCGGGCACCGACCAGTAGGACGCGACACCCTTGTAGGCGCAGATCGTGCGCGTGTCGCTGGGGCGCAGCAGGTCGGTCCGCACGTCGGCGGGCGGGAGGTAGAACCGGACCGGGAGACCGGTCTCGAACAGCAGGCTCGGCCGCGTGCTCTCGGCGAGCACGGTCCCGCCGACCTCCACCCGGACGCTCCGGTCGCTGCGTCGCACGTCGATGCGGGCCAGCGGATCGTGCGGATGGCCGATGACCGGCTCGGCCTCCTCGAACCACTCGTCGAACGCGTCGAAGTCGAGCGCGACGTAGCCGGGCAGGTCGGGGTCGGACAGCCCGAACGCGGCGCCGGGCCGCCCGCCCAGGGTGAGCACCTCCCCCTCGGCCGTGTGCCACCCGAACCCGGCCTCGGGCGTGAGGACCTCGACGGCGTTCGGGCCCATCGGGACCGGGTGGCCGCCGGTGTCACCGTCGCCCGCCCGGCCGGGAGCCAGCTCGGCGGACACGTCGTCGCGGGGGACGGCGTACTGCGGCACGATCCGCCCGGGCTCCCACACCAGCACGGCACGGCGGGAGTCGACGGCGGTGGAGCCGCCCATGACGGCGCGCACGTGCTTGACAGTCGGGATGAACCGCAGCTCGGAGAGGCCGTCCTCGAACCGGTTCAGCTGCCGGGCCATGACACCTCCAGGGTTCGGACGTCTACCGGGGACTCGGAGCCGGGGAACCGACCGTTTCTCCGGGACCGGCGGCGGCGCGCAGCCGGGCGAACTCGGCGACCATCGCCTCCCGGGACCAGTGGGCGTTGAGCCCGCTCGGGTTCGGCAGCACCCAGACGCCGTCGTCCTGCTCCCCCACGGTCGCCTTCGGCCGCCCGAACGCCGTGCGGTACGCCCCGATCCCGACGACGGCCAGCCACGTGGGCCGTCGCCGCGCCACCAGCTCCCGCAGCCGCTCCCCGCCGGCGACCAGCTCGTCGTCGGCGAGCTCGTCGGCGCGGGCGGTGGCCCGCGGCACCATGTTCGTGATGCCGAGGCCGAGCCCGGCGAGCTCGCCCTGCTCGTCCGGGCGCAGCAGCCGCGGTGTGAACCCGGAGGAGTGCAGCACCGGCCAGAACCGGTTGCCGGGGCGCGCGAAGTGGTGCCCGGTCGCCGCGGACACCAGGCCCGGGTTGATCCCGCAGAACAGCACCCGCAGGGGCGGGTCGTCCGGCCCGGGCAGCACGTCCGGGATCGTCGCGTCCCGCGCCCGCTCCAGCGCCTCGGCGTCCGGCAGCCTGGCCACACGGCGAGCCAACCACACCGATGACATCTCCGGTCCGCGGCGGTCTCCCCCACGAGCGCCCCACCCGCACCGCCGGAGGACACTGAGCACCGTGGACCTGCCCGTCATGCCCCCGATCTCGCCGATGCTGGCCAAGCCCGCGGCGTCGATCCCCAAGGGCCAGCTCTACGAGCCCAAATGGGACGGCTTCCGGTCGATCATCTTCCGGGACGGCGACGAGGTGGAGATCGGCAGCCGCAACGAGCGGCCGATGACCCGCTACTTCCCCGAGGTCGTCGAGGCCGTGAAGGCGAACTTCCCGCCGCGCGCGGTGATCGACGGGGAGATCGTCGTCGCGGACACGACGCGCAACACGCTCGACTTCGAGGCGCTCCAGCAGCGCATCCACCCCGCCGCGAGCCGGGTGAACCTGCTGGCCGGTGAGACCCCGGCGTCGTTCATCGCGTTCGACCTGCTCGCCCTCGGCGACGAGGACCTGATGTCCCGCCCGCTGTCCGAGCGCCGGGCGATGCTGGAGGACGCGCTGTCGTCGGCCGACGCCCCGGTGCACGTCACCCCGCTGACCCGCGACCACGACGTCGCCCAGCGCTGGTTCTCCACGTTCGAGGGCGCCGGGCTGGACGGGCTGATCGCGAAGAAGCCGGACCTGCTCTACGAGCCGGACAAGCGCACCATGACCAAGATCAAGCACGAGCGCACCGCGGACTGCGTGGTCGCCGGCTACCGGGTGCACAAGTCCGGCCCGGACGCGCTCGGCTCGCTGCTGCTCGGCCTCTACGACGAGCGCGACGTCCTCGTGTCCGTCGGCGTCGTCGGCGCGTTCCCGATGGCACGGCGCCGCGAGCTGTTGGTCGAGCTCCAGCCGCTCGTCACGACGTTCGACGAGCACCCGTGGGCGTGGGCCAAGCAGGAGGAGGGCGAGCGCACGCCCCGCAAGTCCGAGACGAGCCGCTGGAACGCCGGCAAGGACCTGTCGTTCGTGCCGCTGCGCCCGGAGCGGGTGGTCGAGGTGCGCTACGACTACATGGAGGGCATCCGGTTCCGGCACACCGCGCAGTTCGTGCGGTGGCGCGACGACCGCGACCCGCACTCGTGCACCTACGACCAGCTCGAGCGGCCGGTCACGTTCGACCTCGCCGACGTGCTGACCGGCGGCGCCTGACCGCGGCCGGTCGCCACCGCCCCTACGACGGTGATCAGGTGGCGCAGCCGCACGACTCCCGGTGCACGAACCGGGCCGGGAGGCGCACGGTCCGCGGCGGGAGGTCCGGGTCGGTCATCCGGCGCAGCAGCAGCCGCACCGCCTCCCGGCCGATCTCGGCGAACGGCTGGGCGATCACGGTCAGCCGGGGGTGGAACGCGTCCGCCCACGGGAAGTCGTCGAACGCGACCAGCGCGATGTCCTCGGGGACCCGCAACCCGCGCGCGTGCAGCTCCTGCATCGCGCCGATGGTCATCGCGTTGTTCGCCGTGATCACCGCGGTCGGAGGGGCGGCGAGGGCGAGCAGCTCGATCACCGCGCGGCGGGCCGGTTCGGACTCGGAGTCGCCGTCCACGACCAGCTCCGGCACGACCGGCAGCCCCGCCCGGCCCATACCGAGCCGGTAGCCCTCGAGACGCTCCACCGTCGTCGTCAGGCCGGCGTGCCCCGCGACGAATCCGATCCGCTCGTGGCCGGTGTCCGCGAGGTGCGCGACGAGCGCGGCGACCGGCTCGACGTTCTCCGTGCCGACCTGGTCGTGACCGCCACCGACCAGCCGGTCGACGAGCACGGTCGGCACCTTCAGCGCGGCCAGCTCGTCCAGCGTCGCGCCGGCGTCTGCGGACGGGGCGAGGAGCACACCGTCCACTCTGTTCCGGAGCCGTCGCACGACCCTGCCCTCGTAGTCCGGGTCCTCGTGCGGGTCGACGAGCAGCAGCGTGTAGCCGGCCGCCGAGGCCTCGGTCTCCATACCGCCCAGCAGCTCACCGAAGTACGGGTTCGAGATCGCCGAGAGCGCGAGGCCGATCGTCGTCGTGCGGGCGGTGGCCAGCGATCGGGCCGCCGTGTTCGGCGTGTAGTCGACGGCGGCCACCGCGTCCAGCACCGCGGCGCGGGTGTCGGCGCTGACCCGTCGCGTGCCGTTGAGCACGTGCGACACGGTCGCGGTCGACACCCCGGCGATGCGGGCGACCTCGGCCATCGTGCTGGTCACGACACCTCCTTGTGAGGGCTCGCTCCGATGATCGGTGCCGAACGTTACAGGCAAACGCTTGCGCAAGCGCTTAACTTCGACATACCGTGCATCCGTTCCGCGGTGGCGTGTTGTGGGTCACAGCTCGACCGCACCGGCCACCGCCGTCCTCGACGCAGAGGAGAGCGCCCGTGGCACCGCTCATCGCCGGACGCGATCACCCTCCACGCCGGCGGTTGCGGCTGAGTGCCGTGCTGGCGGTGCTGGCGCTGGCGGTCTCCGGGTGCGCGGGCGCCGGCGCGCTCGGCGTGGACGAGGGCGCGCGGACGGTCACGATCGCGATCGTGTCGAACCCGCAGATGGAGGACGCGATCGAGCTCTCGCCGAAGTTCGAGGCGGAGAACCCGGGGATCAAGGTCCGGTTCGTCAGCCTGTCCGAGAACGAGGCCCGCGCGAAGATCACGGCGTCGGTGGCCACCGGCGGTGACGAGTTCGACGCCGTGATGATCTCGAACTTCGAGACCCCGCAGTGGGCCCGCAACGGCTGGCTCACCGACCTGGACCCGCTGATGGCGTCCACGCCGGGCTACGACGAGAACGACTTCATCCCGGCCGTCCGCAAGGCGCTCTCCGGCCCGGACGGCCACATGTACTCGACGCCGTTCTACGGCGAGTCGTCGTTCCTGATGTACCGCAAGGACCTGTTCCAGCAGGCCGGGCTGACCATGCCGGCGAAGCCGACGTGGCCGCAGGTCGCCGAGCTGGCCGCGAAGCTGGACGAGGGCGACGGGGGCCGCGCCGGGATCTGCCTGCGCGGCAAGCCCGGGTGGGGCGAGCTGATGGCGCCGCTGGACACCGTCGTGAACGCGTTCGGCGGCCGCTGGTACGACCCGCAGTGGAACGCCCAGCTGAACTCCCCGGAGTACCGCCAGGCCGTGCAGTTCTACGTGGACCTGGTCACCCGCTACGGCGAGCCCGGCGCCGCCACGTCCGGCTTCTCCGAGTGCGGCACGCAGTTCAGCCAGGGCAACGCCGCCATGTGGTACGACGCGACCGTCGCGTCCGGCACTGTGGAGAGCCCGGACGAGTCCAAGGTCGGCGGCAAGGTCGGGTACGCCCCGGCGCCGGTCGGCCTGGACGGGCGACCGTCCGGCTGGCTGTACTCCTGGTCGCTCGCGATCCCGAAGAAGACCGCGGAGAAGGGGCCGGGGGCGGTCGAGGACACCTGGAAGTTCCTGTCCTGGATGACGTCCAAGCCCTACCAGCAGATGGTCGGCAACGAGCTCGGCTGGGACTCCGTGCCGCCGGGCGCGCGGCAGTCCACCTACAAGATCCCGCAGTACGCGGCGGCGTCGAAGAACTACGCCCCGCAGACGCTGGCCGCCATCACGGCGGCCGACCAGTCCAAGCCGGGCAGCAAGCCGGTCCCCTACACCGGCATCCAGTTCGTCGGGATCCCGGAGTTCCAGGACCTCGGCACGCGGGTCAGCCAGCAGATCTCGGCTGCGATCGCCGGGCAGCAGAGCGTCGACGAAGCGCTGGAGCAGGCCCAGCGCTACGCCGTGACCGTCGGCGAGACCTACCAGCAGGGAGGTGCCGGGTGACGACCACAGCGCAGCGGCCGACGGCCGCGCCGACCCGGCCCGCCACCGGGCCGGGGTCGGCGAGGGACGGCTGGATCCGGCGGGCGCCGCTGCTGCCCGCGCTGATCTTCGCGATCATCGTGACGCAGCTGCCGTTCCTGTTCACGATCTGGTACTCGCTGCAGTCCTGGAACCTGGTCCGTCCCGGCAGCCAGGAGTTCGTCGGGCTGGACAACTACGTCACGGTGTTCACCGACTCGCAGTTCCGCGAGGCCGCAGTGAACTCGGTGGTGCTCACGGGCGGCGCGGTGTTCTTCGCGATGATCCTGGGCCTGCTGTTCGCATTGCTGCTCGACCGGCAGTTCTTCGGGCGCGGGTTCATCCGGACGCTGCTGATCACCCCGTTCCTGATCACACCGGTGGCCGCCGCGCTGCTGTGGAAGACGGTGCTGTTCGACCCGACCTACGGCTTGATCAACTTCGTGCTCTCGCCGTTCGGTGCGGGACAGACGGACTGGGTGTCGTCGTTCCCGCGGACGTCGGTGGTCATCTCGCTGGTCTGGCAGTGGACGCCGTTCATGATGCTGCTGACGCTGGCCGGCCTGCAGTCCCAGCCCAAGGACATCCTGGAGGCGGCCCGGGTGGACGGCGCGGGCGGCTTCGCGATCTTCCGCGAGATCACCCTGCCGCACCTGCGCCGGTTCATCGAGCTGGGCATCGTGCTCGGCGCGATCTACCTGATCAACACGTTCGACACGATCTACATGATGACCCAGGGCGGACCCGGGACGGCGAGCGCGAACCTGCCGTTCTACATCTACCAGCGGGCGTTCCTCGGCTTCGACATCGGCCAGTCCGCGGCGATGGGCGTCGTGGTCGTCATCGCCACGATCATCGTCTCGACGTTCGCGCTGCGGCTGATCTTCCGCAGCTTCTCCGCGGGAGGGGAGTCCTGATGAGCGACACGGCAGTCGCGACGTCCGGGACGGACACGGCCACGTCCGGCACCGGACAGCGTCGCGCCGCGCAAGCCGCGCCGCACGGGCAACGTTCTGCTCGGCGTGCTCGCCTGGGTCGTCGGGATCGTGTTCTTCTTCCCGGTGTTCTGGATGGTCCTCACGGCGTTCAAGCAGGAGGCGGACGCCTACACCGACCCGCCGACGCTGTTCTTCACACCGACGCTGGCCCAGTTCGAGGAGGTCTTCGGCGCCGGTATCGGGCCGTACCTGCTCAACTCGCTGTTCGCCACCGTGATGTCGACGGTGCTGGTGATCCTGCTGGCCACGCCCGCCGCGTTCGCGGTGTCGCTGCGGCCGGTGCGCAAGACCCAGGACGTCCTGTTCTTCTTCATCTCGACGAAGATGCTGCCGGTCGTCGCGGCGATCGTGCCGATCTACGTGGCGGTCAACTACATCGGCATGCTGGACAACGTCTGGACGCTGGTCATCCTCTACACGGCGATGAACCTGCCGATCGCGGTGTGGATGATGCGCTCGTTCTTCCAGGAGGTCCCGAAGGAGCTCCTGGAGGCCGCGCAGATGGACGGCGCGTCGTTGTTCCGCTCGCTGCGCGAGGTGGTGCTGCCGCTCGTGTCCCCCGGGATGGCCGCGACGTCGCTGATCTGCGTGATCTTCGCGTGGAACGAGTTCTTCTTCGCGGTGAACCTGACCGCGTCGCAGTCCGCGACGGTCCCGGTGTTCCTGGTCGGGTTCATCACCTCGGAGGGCCTCTACTTCGCGAAGCTCTGCGCCGCGGCGACGCTGGCCGCGCTGCCCGTCGTGATCGCCGGGTGGGTCGCGCAGAACAAGCTCGTTCAGGGCCTCTCGTTCGGGGCCGTCAAGTGATCTCCTGCTACTCCCGGATGGGGGCCAACCGTGGCTGACGTGGTGTTCGACAAGGCGTCCCGGATCTACCAGGCCGGGCAGAAGCCCGCCGTCGACCAGCTCGAGCTGAAGGTCGAGGACGGCGAGTTCGTCGTGCTCGTCGGGCCGTCCGGTTCCGGCAAGTCCACCGCACTGCGGATGCTCGCCGGCCTCGAGGAGATCGACGCGGGCGACATCCTGATCGACGGGAAGAACATGGTCGGGGTGCCCTCGCGGGACCGCGACATCGCGATGGTCTTCCAGAACTACGCGCTCTACCCGAACAAGACGGTCGGCGAGAACATGGCGTTCCCGCTGAAGATGCGCGGGGTGGACAAGGAGGAGCAGCGCCGCAAGGTCGCGGAGGCGGCCGAGGTGCTCGGTCTGACCGACTACCTGGACCGCAAGCCCCGGGCGCTGTCCGGCGGCCAGCGCCAGCGCGTCGCGATGGGCCGGGCGATCGTGCGCGAGCCGCAGGTGTTCCTCATGGACGAGCCGCTGTCCAACCTGGACGCCAAGATGCGGGTCGGGACCCGGACCGAGATCGCCGCGATGCAGCGCAGGCTCGGCGTCACGACGGTCTACGTCACGCACGACCAGGTCGAGGCCATGACGATGGGCGACCGGGTCGCGCTGCTGGCGAACGGGCAGCTGCAGCAGTTCGACACCCCGGCCGACCTCTACGACCGGCCCGCGAACGCGTTCGTGGCCGGGTTCATCGGCTCCCCCGCGATGAACCTGTTCACGCTGCCGGTCACCGAATCCGGCGTGCGCCTCGGCGGGCGCGAGCTGCCGTTATCCCAGGCCAAGCGCTCGGCGATCAGCGCCGCCGGGGTCGAGACGATCACTCTCGGCATCCGGCCGGAGCAGTGGACGGTCGGACCGGAGGGTGGCGACGGTGTCCCGGCGCAGGTCGACGTCGTCGAGGAGCTCGGCAGCGATGCGTTCCTCTACGGCCACATGACCGAGGCCGGCGACGGCGACGGGACCGTCGTCGTGCGGACCGGCGGACGATCGGGAGCACGTCGCGGCGACGCGATCACCCTGTCGCCCTCGGACGAGGACCTGCACCTGTTCCACCCGGAGTCCGGCGACCGGCTGTAGGTCGACCGGCCCGATCCCGGCGGGGGGACGGCACCTCCGGGACTTCCGACACCCGGAGGTGCCGCTCGCGGGCCGCGGATCAGGGTGTGTGGGACGCGGCGAGCTGGCCGCAGGCGGCGTCGATCTCCTGGCCGCGGGTGTCGCGGACGGTGCACGCGACGCCGGAGGCACGGACCCGGCGCACGAACTCCTCCTCGACCGGCTTCGGCGAGGCGTCCCACTCGCTGCCCGGTGTCGGGTTCAGCGGGATCAGGTTGACGTGCACCCGCGAGGTGCCGATCCGCTGCCGCAGAAGCTTCCCGAGCAGGTCGGCGCGCCACGGCTGGTCGTTGACGTCCCGGATCAGCGCGTACTCGATCGAGACGCGGCGCCCGGTCGTCGTCGCGTAGCGCCGCGCGGCGTCGAGCACCTCACCGACGTTCCAGCGGTTGTTCACCGGGACGAGCGTGTCGCGCAGCTCGTCGTCCGGGGTGTGCAGGGAGACGGCCAGCGTGACCGGCAGGCCCTCCTGCGTCAGCTTCTCGATGGCCGGGACCAGGCCGACCGTCGACACCGTGACGCCACGCGCGGAGATCCCCAGCCCGGACGGCGACGGCTCGGTGATCCGGCGGACCGCCGCCAGCACCCGCTTGTAGTTCGCCAGCGGCTCGCCCATGCCCATGAACACGACGTTGGACAGCCGCGCCGGCTCGTCCAGCGCGCCGTCGCGGGCGGCGGCCGCGGCCTGCCGCACCTGGTCGACGATCTCGCCGGTGGACAGGTTGCGCTGCAGCCCGCCCTGGCCGGTGGCACAGAACGGGCAGGCCATCCCGCAGCCGGCCTGGCTGGAGACGCACACCGTGGCCCGGTCCGGGTAGCGCATCAGGACCGACTCGGCGAGCGTGCCGTCGTGGCCGCGCCAGAGCGTCTTGCGGGTGGCGCCGCCGTCGCAGGAGCGCTCGGTCACCGGCGTGACGAGGTCCGGGAGCAGGCCGGCCAGCGCGGGCCGGGCGGCGGCCGGCAGGTCGGTCATCGCGTCGACGTCGGCGGTCAGCCGCCCGAAGTAGTGGCGCGCCAGCTGGTCGAGCCGGAACTTCGGGACGCCGATCTCACGCGCGACGGCAGCCCGCTCGGCCGGCTCGAGATCGGCCAGGTGCCGGGGCGGGGCGGTGCGGCGGGGTGCGTCGAACACGAGCGGGAGGCTGGACATGACCCGTCCAGTGTGCCACCCGGCCCACGACGACGTTCCCGGAGCCGGGATCAGCGGCGGGTGCGGGCGGCCGAGACGCGGCGGCGGAGCTCGTCGAGCACGCCGAGCCGGCGCATGCCGGCGATCCAGAGGATCGCGCCGGCGCCCAGCCCGATCACCGGCTGGGAGACCCCGATCCCCGGCGAGTTCAGCGCCAGGAACGCGCCGAGTGCGGCGACCACGAGGACCAGGGAGCCGACCGCGACCAGCGACCGTTCCTCGATCACGCTCGACGCCATGATCAGCAGCACCCCGATCAGCCCGGCGGACAGCGCCGTCCCGAGCTCGCCGTAGGAGACGAAGCTCAGCAGGACCGGGAACGCGAACAGCCCGATAACCCCGATCACGATCAGCCGCTGCATCCGCTTCCGGCGCTCGGGGTGCAGCGGCACGACCATCCCGCTCGCGCGCCGCCGGACGACCACCAGGTAACCGGTGAGACCGAGGCCGAGCGCCACCAGCAGCGTCCCGAGACCGGTGTCCAGGCCCGCGCCGCCGACCACCCAGGCCAGGGTGCCGATCGCGATCTCCAGGCTCGGCACGGGGACGCCGACGACGGCCGCGCGCATCGTGTGGGGCATGGCACCACGGTAGCGAGCCCGCCCACCGGGCGGCGTCCGCGGGCCCGGTGCGCGCCTGTGGCAGGCTGGCGCTGGCCCGAACGGCCCACCACCACCCGCCCGCGCGGCCGCCGCCCCGACGCGTGAACGGCCGCGGACCCCAGGAGCGCCCATGTCGACCGGCACCCCGTCCCGCCCCCGTGACGACTCCGCTCCGCCGGCGTTCGGCCGCCGCGCAGCGATCGCCGGGGCCGGTGTGGCTGCGCTCGGCGTCGTCGCGGCCTGCAGCTCCGGCGAGTCGGGCGGCTCGGGCGGCTCCGGCGGCGGCCAGTCGTCCGACCTGCCGGAAGGAGCTCCGGGCACGGTGCTCGGTCCGGTCTCGGACGTGCCGGTCGGGGGCGGTGTGGTGTTCGCCGAGCAGCAGGTCGTCGTGACCCAGCCGGACCCGGGACGGTTCCAGGGGCTGTCCACCGTCTGCCCGCACCAGGGCTGCAGTGTGAACGCGGTGCGCGACGGTCAGGTGATCTGCCCGTGCCACGGCAGCCGGTTCGCCCTGGACGGCGCCGTGCTCCAGGGGCCGGCGCAGAGCCCGCTCGGCCGGCGCGCGGTCGCCGTGCAGGGCCAGAACATCACGCTCGCCTGACCCCGGCGGGTCAGGGCAGCACGACGCCGGCCGGGCGGCGCCGGACGTGGAGGCGGTAGCCGACCCGGATGGACAGCCCCGGCACGTCCGCGATCGCGCGCGCCGCCGTCGCCGGGGAGAACTCGATGCGCAGGACGTCCTCGAGCGTGGCGCGGTCGTCGAAGCGCCAGGTGGAGACGACCCGTCGCTGGCTGAAGCCCTGGCGGGCGAAGAAGCGCTCCACCCCCGACGGGTCGTAGCGGGGCAGGTCCGCGCGCAGCCAGTCGCCGTACGGCGCGGCTCCGGAAGTCCAGGTCGACCACGGCGAGCGTCCCGCCGGGCCGCAGGACCCGGTCGGTCTCGGCCAGGCCCGGCTCGCAGCCCGGACCGAAGAAGTAGGCCGTACGGGCGTGCACGAGGTCGGCCGAGGCGTCCGGTAGCGGCAGGCGCTCCGCACCGCCCTCCAGCACCGTCACCCGGCCGTCGTCGCCGTGTACCCGCGCGCGCTCGACCAGTGGCGGGTGCGGTTCGACGCCGACGACCGTCGCCGCGTCGGCCGCGAAGCGCGGCAGGTGGTACCCGTCCCCGCAGCCCACGTCGACGACGTCGGCGCCGGTCCAGCCGCCGGTCTCCTCGGCCAGCGCGGACCAGAGAGCGTCGTCGGCGTCCTGCGCGGCGTTCTCGGCGGCGTAGACGTCCGGCCAGTTCCAGATGTTCGGGCTCGGGATGGCCGGGCCCGGACGGAGCTGGCCGCCGAAGCCGCGGTATCCGGTCACCCGGTCATACCGCGGGGACGATCAGCCCGAGCACCGCCCAGGCGACGAACGCCGCCGGGAGCAGGGAGTCCATCCGGTCCATCAGACCGCCGTGCCCGGGCAGGGTGGTCCCCATGTCCTTGATCCCCAGGTCCCGCTTGACCAGGGACTCGACGAGGTCGCCCGCCGTGGCGGTGCAGACCAGGAGCGCGCCGAGCAGCGCCCCGAAGTACCAGGGTGTGTCCAGCAGCAGCTCGGTGCACAGCGCGCCCGCGAGCATGCCGGCCACCTGTGATCCGGCGAAGCCCTCCCAGGACTTCTTCGGGCTGATCTTCGGGGCCATCGGGTGCCGTCCGGCGACCACCCCGGCCGCGTAGCCGCCGACGTCCGAGGCGACCACGCAGAGCATGAACGTGAGGATCCGGCCGACGCCGTCCGGCTCCACCGTCATCAGCACGGCGAAGCCGACCAGCAGCGGGACGTAGGACAGTACGAACAGCGACGACCCGATGTCCCGCACGAAGTGCGCGGCGCCCGCCCGCATCCGCCACAGCAGGCTCACCAGCACGGTCGCGGCGAACGAGATCGCCATGCCGCGCAGCCCGAACGGCCACGCCAGCCACACGATCGCCTGACCGCCGACGAGCAGCACCGGCAGCGTGACGCGGATGTCGGCGCCCCGGCGCAGCGCACCGGCGAGCTCCCAGGACGCCACGGCCGTGCAGACCGCCAGTACCCCGACGAACACCTCCCGCACGAGGAGCAGGCTGGTCAGGATGACGGCGCCCAGTCCGAGGCCGACCGCGATCGCCGCGACGAGGTTGCGCCCGAGGCGCGCGCGCTTCGACGGCCGTGCCGGCTTGCCCGACGACGCCGCCGGTGGGACGCCCGCGGGCCCCGCTCCTGGGAGATCCGAGGTCACGGGGACGGCCGCAGCGGCGTCGTGGGAGGAGGTCACCTGGTCAGACCTCGAGGAGTTCGGTTTCCTTGTTCTTCACCAGCTCGTCGACCTGCGCGACGTACCGGTCGACCGTGTGCTGGAGTTCCTTCTCCGCACGCCCGACCTCGTCCTCGCCGGCCTCGCCGTCGCGCTGGATCCGGTGCAGCTCGTCCATCGCCTTGCGGCGCAGGCCCCGCAGCACGACGCGGGCGTCCTCACCCTTGCCGCGCGCGACCTTGACCATCTCCTTGCGCCGCTCCTCGGACAGCTGCGGGATCACCACGCGGATGATCTGCCCGTCGTTCGACGGGTTCAGCCCGAGGTCCGAGTTCTGGATCGCCTTCTCCATCTCCTTGAGCTGGCTGGCGTCGTACGGCTTGATGACGGCCATCCGGGCCTCCGGGACGCTCACGGAGGCGAGCTGGTTCAGCGGAGTCGGGGTGTCGTAGTAGTCGACGACCACCCGGGAGAACATCGAGGGGGTGGCCCGCCCGGTCCGCACGGACGACAGATCGTCCTTGGCGACCACGACGGCCTTCTCCATCTTCTCCTCGGCGTCGAAGAGGGTTTCCTCGATCACGGTTGCTCCCCGGTCCGGATACGGCGCAGTGCGGTGTTCCGACGATCCTCTCACCTCGGCCGGTGCGGTGGGGCTCCCACCCGGGAGCCGCCGCACCGGCCGCGGCGGAGAACTCAGTTCTGGCCGACCTCGAACCGGACGAAGTCCTTGACCGTCAGACCGGCCTCGTCGGCGATCGCCTTGACCGTCTTCTTGGCGTCCTGCACCGAGGCCTGCTCGAGCAGCACGACGTCCTTGTAGAAGCCGTTCACGCGGCCGTCGACGATCCGGTCGAGCACCTGCTCCGGCTTGCCCTCCTCGCGGGCGGTGGCCTCGGCGATGCGCTTCTCGTTCTCGATCACGTCGTCCGGGACCTGCTCGCGGGTCGTGTACTGCGGCCGCGCGGCGGCCACGTGCATCGCGACGCCGCGGGCGGCCTCGTCGTCGCCGCCCTCGTAGGACACGAGCGCGCCGATCGCCGGCGGCAGGTCGGTCGCCCGCTTGTGCAGGTAGACCGCGACCGGGCCGTCGACGTGGATGTAGCGCTTGAGCTCGAGCTTCTCGCCGATCCGGGCGGAGAGCGCCTGGACGGCGTCCTCGACGGTGCCGTCGTCCAGCTTGGCGCTGCGCAGCCCGTCCAGGTCGACCGGCTTCTGGTCGACCGCGACCTGCAGGATCTGGTCGGCCAGCCGGATGAAGTCGTCGGACTTGGCGACGAAGTCGGTCTCGCAGTTCAGCTCGACCATGGTGCCGCCGGACGCGACGACCAGGCCGTTGGACGTGGCGCGCTCGGCGCGCTTGCCGACGTCCTTCGCACCCTTGATGCGCAGGAGCTCGACGGCCTGGTCGGTGTCGCCGTCGGACTCCTCGAGGGCCTTCTTGCAGTCCATCATCCCGGAGCCGGTCAGCTCACGGAGCCGCTTGACGTCGGCGGCGGTGTAGTTCGCCATCTTCTCTTCCTCGTGGACGGTGGTGAAGAACCGACGGCGCGGACGGCGGTGATCATCACCGCCGTCCGCGCCGGTGCGGAATCAGCTGGTCTGCTGGGTGCCGTTGCTCGTGCTGGCCGGAGCGGCCGCGGAGGCGGCGTTCGGGGCGTCGGCGACGGCACCGGCCGAGGACAGGCTCGCGCCGTCGGAGCCGACCTCGCCGGTCCCGGCGAGCTGCTCCATCTCCCACTCGGCCAGCGGCTGGTCGCTGCCCGGGGCGGCGTCGGCCGGAGCCTCGGCGCCCTCACCACGGCGCGCGGACCGCGCGACGAGACCGTCGGCGGCCGCCTTGGCGATGACCTTGGTCAGCAGCGCGGCGGAGCGGATCGCGTCGTCGTTGCCCGGGATCGGGAAGTCGACCTCGTCCGGGTCGCAGTTCGTGTCCAGGATCGACACGACCGGGATGCCCAGCTTGCGGGCCTCGCCGACGGCGATGTGCTCCTTCTTGGTGTCCACGATCCACACCGCGCTGGGCACCTTGGACATGTCGCGAATACCGCCGAGGGTCTTCTCGAGCTTGTCCTTCTCCCGGGTGAGCGTGAGGATCTCGCGCTTGGTGCGACCCTCGAACCCACCGGTCTGCTCCATCGCCTCGAGCTCCTTGAGGCGCTGCAGCCGCTTGTGCACGGTCTGGAAGTTCGTGAGCATGCCGCCCAGCCAGCGCTGGTTCACGTACGGCATGTTGACCCGGCCCGCCTCGTCGGCGATGACCTCCTGGGCCTGCTTCTTCGTGCCGACGAACATGATCGTCCCGCCGTGCGCGACGGTCTCGCGGACGAACTCGTAGGCGCGGTCGATGTACGACAGCGTCTGCTGCAGGTCGATGATGTAGATGCCGTTGCGCTCGGTGAGGATGTAGCGCTTCATCTTCGGGTTCCAGCGTCGGGTCTGGTGCCCGAAGTGCACGCCGCTGTCGAGCAGCTGCTTCATGGTGACGACGGCCATGGCCGGTGCGCACCTCTCGGTCGGGCGGCGGTGATCGCCGCGTTGCGGTTTCCGCGGGTCCGCCCTGGTCGACGGCCCGCCCTGACGCCCGCGGCGGGGCCGGACCCACCTCCCCCGACCGGCACTGCCGATCGGGTTCGCGGGACCGCCCGGCCACCGCCCCCGGTCCCGTCCACGAGGGGACGGGCTTCGGGCACGCGGGCGCGCGAAGTCACCACGACGAATCGTGGTGCGTTGTCGACTATACGCTGGCCGTGCGCGGTGGATTCCGGCGGCGTCCGTTCGGACGACCGGTTGTCCACAACCTGGCGCGGGCGTCCACCGGCGGTGGATCCGTCGCCGCGCTCCCCCGCTCCGGCCGCACGCTCACAGGGTGCCCGAACAGGCCCCGGCGATCCCCGCGTCCCGCACCGGCACGACGCGTCCCGTGGTCTGGGCGCGACGGTTCCTGCGTGCGGCGGTGGTCTGCGCGGCGGTGGTCGTGACCGTACTGGCCACGGTGCCGCCGGAGGGGCGCGCGGTGGCGGATCCGGGGCGCGTGGCGACCCGTGTGCCGCCCGGACCAGCCGGCCCGCCCCGGTGGCGTCCGCGCAAGGGCCTCGGCGGCTCGCAACGTCCGGCGGTGCTGGGACCGCGCGTCGAACCGGCACCACCGTCCGGGACTGCAGCGCCGTCCGGCGCCGCACCGCAGGCAGGGCCCGCACCGCCGCCGGGGCTCCGCCGCATCGGGGTCACCGCCGCCTCCGGGGGCACCGCAGGCGGGGCCGGTGCCGACCCCCGGTCTGCCCGTGGCCGCGCCCGTTCCGCCCCGGTCCACCCGGGGCGGGCCGGCGGGCGCCGGGTGCGGACTACGCCTGGCCGCTGCTCCCCGCACCGGACGTGGCGACCCCGTTCCGGCGCCCGACGTTCCGCTTCGGGCGGGGCCACCGCGGGGCCGACCTGCTCGGGAGCCCGGGCCAGGCCGTACTCGCGGCGCGGGAGGGCACGGTGGTGTTCGCCGGGCGCGTCGCCGGACGCCCGGTCGTCTCGGTCGACCATCCGGACGGGCTGCGGACGACCTACGAGCCGGTCGTCGCGACGGTCCGGGTCGGGGACCGGGTCGTCGTGGGCGACCCGCTCGGCGTGCTGGTCACCGGGCACGCCGGCTGCACCGGCGCGGCCTGTCTGCACTGGGGCGTGCGCCGCGGGAAGGTCGACTACCTCGACCCGCTCGTCCTCGTCCGCCCGCCGCGCCTGCGCCTGTTGCCGGTGGACGGCGCGCGGGGCCACCTGAGCGGGCCCGCGCCGGAGGAGCGAGGAGCGTCGTCATCCGGCGAGCGTGGACTCCAGCCGCCCGCGCAGCCGCGAGACCATGCGGCCGTGCAGCTGGCAGACCCGGGACTCGGTGACGCCGAGAACGCCCCCGATCTCGGCCAGCGTCCGGTTCTCCAGGTAGTACAGGCGCAGCACCAGCCGGTCCCGCTCGCCGAGCTGCGCGACCGCGGCGCACAGCTCGCGGCTGGTCTCCCGCCGGGCGGCCACCACCACGGGGTCGGGAACCGAGTCGTCGACGACGAGGTCGGCGACGCCGAACCCCGCCCCGGCGCCCTGCTCGAGCAGCTCGGCGCTCACGACGTGGACGGGGCGCACGGCGTGGCGCAGCTCCCGCAGCCCGACCCCCAGCTCCGCGGCCAGCTCCCGATCGGTCGGGGTGCGGCCGGTCCGCAGCGCGACCGCCTCCCGGGCCCGCTCGACCTCCCGGCTGCGCGCGCGGATCGAGCGCGGTACCCAGTCCTGCGAGCGCAGCTCGTCGAGCATCGCGCCGCGCACCCGCTGCGCGGCGTACCCGTCGAAGCGCACCTCGCGCGCCGGGTCGAACCGGTCGACGGCCTCCATCAGCCCGAACGTCCCGGACTGCACGAGGTCGGCCACCTCGATCGAGGCCGGCAGGCGCACGGCGAGCTTGCTCGCGACACCGCGGACGAGCGAGCCGTAGTGCTCGATCAGCCGCTGCCGTGCTCCACCGTCGCCTCCGGCCAGGTAGATCCGCCACAGCGACGCCGCATCGGTCCCGACGACCTCGATCAGGTGACCTGGATCAAGGTCGGGCGTGTCGCTGCCGCCGACGACCACCATCCGCCGTCCCGCCGCGTACCCGGCGGGCGTCGCGCCGCCGCCCGCGCGTCCGGGCGGCGTCGCATCGGCCGGCTCCGCGGCCGCCCGGAGCCCGCCTCGCGGCGGCGGACCCGACGCGTGAGCAGCCGCCGGCGACGCACTCGGCGGGGGTTCGTACGCAGGCTCGCCGGCGGGAGCGACCACCGGCACGGCACCCGACGACGACGCGACCGCGGACAGGTCCGGCACGGACCGGCCGGTACCGGGCCGATCACGGTCCGAGGACCGTTCCAGCGCGGTGGCGAGTGCGGCCGGAAAGGTGCGTTGCTGGCCGGAGCGGGAGGTCGGAGCCTCACGCCCGGGGGTGGGCCTGATCATGAACCACCTTCAGCCGGTCGACGGTCACATGCGTGTAGAGCTGAGTCGTCGACAGCGTAGCGTGACCGAGTAACTCCTGTACGTAACGGAGATCCGCGCCGCCCTCGAGAAGGTGGGTCGCCGCGGCGTGCCGCAGACCGTGCGGACCGGTGTCCGGAACGCCCGGAACCGCACCGACGGCGCGATGCACGACGGTGCGCGCGACCCGCGGGTCCAGCCGGCCGCCCCGTACCCCGAGCAGCAGGGCAGGCGGAGACGTCGACGTCGCCAGGGCGGGCCGGCCGACGTCGAGCCAGCGC
Source organism: uncultured Actinomycetota bacterium (assembly GCA_963822335.1). Taxonomy (GTDB): domain Bacteria; phylum Actinomycetota; class Actinomycetes; order Mycobacteriales; family Pseudonocardiaceae; genus Pseudonocardia. Next base: position 271,433 of record CAWGHE010000004.1, read on the forward strand.
CGCAGCGACCGCTCCGCGGGAAGTCCGAACACGACCGTCCGCTCCCGCCCGCCCTTGCCCAGCACGCGCAGCGTCCGGCGGCCCTCGTCCACGTCGTCGACGTCGAGCCCGCACAGCTCGGCGACCCGGACTCCGGTGGCGTAGAGCAGCTCCAGCACCGCCAGGTCCCGCAGCGCCTCCGGGGCGTCCTCGGCCGCCCCCGACCCGGCGGCGTCCAGCACCGCCACCGCCTCCGCCGCGTCCATGACCTCTGGAAGCACCGTGCCCGCCCGCGGCGACCCGAGACGCGCCGCCGGGTCGGTGTCGAGCCGGCCGGTCCGCACGGCCCACGCGGTGAACGTCCGCACGGCCGCTGTCCGGCGGGCCAACGTCGCCCGGCCGGCCCCGGCCGCGCGGGTCTGGGCCAGCCGTGTCCGCAGGTGGGCCAGGTCGACGTCGGCCAGGCAGGACGGCCCGCGCAGCAGATCGGTCAGGTCCGATCGGTAGGCGCGCGCCGTGTGCCGCGAGCGGCCGCGCTCGCGCAGGAGGTGGGTGACGAACGCCTCCACCGCCTCCGCGACGTCCGGGGGCAGGCCGGGATCGTCGTCGGGGCGGGTGCGCGTCACCCCCGAACGGTGAGGCCCGGCCGGACGACCGGTCAAGCACCGCGACGACGTGTCGGCGCCCGGCCGCTGCCAGAGGCCGTGGTGGAACTCGGCCAGGCCACGTGACTCCAGCTCGGTCAGGGCGGCCCGGACCGCGTCCGGGAGCTGCCCGGACTCCTCGGTGAGCCGCTCCACCGACCAGGCCGCCCGGGCCGGGAGCGCGCCGTGCACGGCCAGCGCCGCCGGGCTGAGGCCGTCGGTGGGCCGGCGCGGCCGGACCGGCTCGACGGCGAGGTCGATCCCGATCCGGCCGACCGTCTCCAGCACGTGGTCCGGGCGCCCGACGAGCTCGGCCGCGCCGGTGCGGATCAGCTCGTGGCATCCCACCGACATCGCCGAGGAGACCGGTCCCGGCACCGCCATCACGGGCCTGCCCAGCGCCGCCGCGTCCGACGCGGTGCGCTGCGACCCGCTGCGCGCCCCGGCCTCGACCACCACGCAGCCGTTGCCCAGCGCGGCCAGCAGCCGGTTGCGGACGAGGAACCGGTGCCGGGCCGGGACCGCGCCGGGCGGGTACTCGCTCACCACGAGCGCGGACGCGGCGATCCGCTCCAGCAACGACGTGTGCGCCACCGGGTACGCCCGGTCGATCCCGCAGGCCAGTACGGCGACGGTGGGACCGCCGGCGGCCAGCGCCCCGCGGTGCGCGGCGGCATCGATACCGAACGCCGCTCCGGACATGACCGTGACACCCGCGCCGGCCAGTGCCGACCCCAGCTCGGCCGCGGCGTGCACCCCGTACCCGCTCGCGGCGCGCGACCCCACGACGGCGACCGCCAGGTCGGCGAGCGCCGCCAGCCGGGCGGGACCGCGCACCCAGAGGGCCAGCGGCGGAGCCAGGTCCGGGTGGTCCGCACTCACCAGGGCGCCGAACGGCCACGCCGGCCAGTCGGGGTCCTCGGGGACCAGCAGGCGTGCACCCGCCTCACGGCCGGCCGCCAGGTCGGCGTCCACATGGTCGTGGCCGCGGCGGGCCTGGACCTTGTCCCCCACACCGGTGGGCACGTCGCCGCGCCGGATCCGCTCGGCCGCCTCGACCGGCCCCACCTGCTCGACGAGCCGGACCACCTCCCGGGCCGGTGGTTCGGCCACCCGCAGCAGATAGGCCCGGGCCCGCCGGACCTCCTCCGGCACGTCGAATCCGGCCTCGGCTGCCTCCCGGCCCGGCACGGCGGTGTCCGGGCCGGAGCGGTCCACGGCGCTCACGTCGCGCTCCGGATGCGGAAGTAGAGCGCGCCGTCGACGGTGTCCCGGTCCGGACGCTCGGCCCCGTTCAGGTCGGCCATCGTCCAGGCCACGCGCAGCGCCCGATCGGCTCCCCGGGCGGTCAGCTCCCCGTTCTCCATCCGCTTCGTCAGCGGCTCCACCACGTCGGACGGCAGGGAGAACAGGGACCGCAGGACCGGACCCGGGACGTCGCCGTTGCACCGCCACCCGTGCTCGGCCCAGCGCTCGACGGCCGTCGCCCGGGCGGCCAGCACCCGTTCCCGCACGACCGCCGTGCTCTCCGGCGGGCTCTCGCTCGTCCACGTCGTCATCGGCAGCATCGGCACGCGCAGGTCCACCCGGTCCAGGAGCGGACCGGACAGCCGTGACTGGTAATGGCGGCGTACCCGCGGCGGGCACCGGCAGTCCCGGTCGTCCGCGGGAGCGCACGGGCACGGGTTGGCCGCCAGCACCAGCTGGAACCGCGCCGGATACCGGACGGTGCCGTCCGCTCGCGCGAGACGGACCTCGCCCTCCTCCAGCGGCGTGCGCAGCGCGTCGAGCAGGTGCGGGGGCCAGTGCGGACATTCGTCGATGAACAGCACCCCACGGTGTGCGAGCGACACCGCTCCGGGCCGGGCGACGCCGGACCCGCCGCCGAGCAGCGCGGCCTCCGAGGCCGAGTGGTGCGGCGCGACGAACGGGGCCACCGTCGTCAAGGGGTGCTCCCGCGTGCTCAGCCGGCCGGCCGCGGAGCGGATCCCGGCGAGCTGCAGCGCCTCGGAGCGGTCCAGCTCCGGCAACAGGCCGACGATCCGCTGGGCCAGCATCGTCTTGCCGGTTCCCGGCGGACCGACCAGCAGCAGGTGGTGCCCACCGGCCGCGGCGATCTCCACCGCCCGGCGCGCATCGGGCTGGCCGACGACGTCGGACAGCTCCGGGAATGCCGGCCGGGGCGGGGCGACAGCACCGACATCCGGCCGGGCCAGCCGGAGGTCCCCGGCCAGCCACGCCAGCACGTCGGACAGCGACTCCGCCCCGTACACGTCCAGTCCGTCCACCAGGCCGGCCTCGGCCAGCGTCGCGTCCGGCACCACGACCCGGCGCAGACCCGCCGCGCGCGCCGCCAGCAGGCAGGGCAGGACTCCGCGGACCGGCCGGAGGCGCCCGTCCAGCGCCAGCTCGCCGAGCAGCGCCGTCCCGTCCAGCCGCCCCCGCTCGACCGTGCCCGTCGCGGCCAGCACGGCGCAGGCCAGCGCCAGGTCGAACCCGCTGCCGGCCTTGCGCAGCGTCGCAGGCGAGAGCGCCAGGATGATCCGCTCGTTCGGCCACGTACGGCCCGCCTGGACCACCGCGGACCGCACCCGGTCCTTCGACTCCTGCAGGGCCGCGTCCGGCAGTCCGACCAGATGAATCCCCGGCAACCCGCCGCCGACCGCGGCCTCGATCTCGACCGGTACGCCGTCCACGCCGTGCAGCGCGACCGACCACGCGCGGGCGAGCCCGGTCATCAGAACACCGCCGGGTAGTACGCCACGGTGGCCGGCCCGCCGGGCGGCATCAGCACCGCGACGACGTCGAACCGCACCTCGCACCACGCCACGTGGTGCGCCGTCATCCACATCCGGGCCAGACGCCGGATCCGCGCGATCTTGCGGGGCGTGACGGACTCGGCCGGTTCGCCGAACCGGGTACCGGACCGCGTCTTGACCTCGCACACGACGAGCCGGTGCTCCGGGTCGGTCGCGACGATGTCCAGCTCGCCCTCCCGGCACCGCCAGTTGCGGGAGAGCACGACCATGCCGTGCCGGTCGGTCAGGTACTCGGCTGCCGTGTCCTCACCGCGCCGGCCCAGCTCGTCCTTCGCTGCCATGCGTCCACGATCGCGGCGCGGGACGGTCGCGGACCGGCGAACCGTGCATCTGTGGACGCGGCGACCGGGTTGGGGACGGACGGGCGCGTCCAGCCCTTTCCACCCGGGAACCGTCGGTGGGGCGTGCTACTGCGCGGTGGGGCCGCCGAACGTCTCGTTCTCCGGCAGCCGCAGGTCCGGGGTGTCCAGCTCCTCGATGTTGACGTCCTTGAACGTCACGACCCGCACGTTCTTCACGAACCGGGCGGGGCGGTACATGTCCCACACCCACGCGTCGGACATCCGGACCTCGAAGTACACCTCGCCGTCGGCGTTGCGTGGCGCGACGTCGACGGAGTTGGCCAGGTAGAAACGACGCTCCGTCTCCACGACGTAGGAGAACTGGGCGACGATGTCCCGGTACTCCTTGTAGAGCGTCAGCTCCATCTCGGTCTCGTACTTCTCGAGGTCCTCCGCGCTCACCGCGCCGTCCTCCCTGCGCTGTCCTCCCCGGCAGCCGCTGACTTCACGACGCCGGCCCTCCCATGACGACATCCATCGGTTCCCGCACCCCGGGCTCCCACCCGTCCCAGTCGGGCTCCGCCCACGGGTCGTCCGGTTCGCCGGACTCCGATCCCCGCTGCCCGTCTCGGACTCCTCGTCCGGATCCGCCCCATTGTGGACCAGCCCGTGCACGGGCCCGCGCCCGGCCACCGCGGCCACGTTCGCGAACGAGTAGCGGTGTTCGGGACAGGGTCCGAGCTCGGTCAGCGCCGCGTCGTGTTCGGGGGTGCAGTAGCCCTTGTGCACGGCGAAACCGTAGCCCGGACGGGCGCCGTCGAGCTCCACCATCAGGCGGTCCCTGGTCACCTTCGCGAGCACGGACGCCGCCGCGACGCAAGCGGCCACCCGGTCGCCCTTGGGAACCGCGAGCGACGGCAGCCCGAACCCGCGGACCGGGAACCCGTCGGTCAGCACGTAGCCGGGCGGGGTGGCCAGCCCGGCGACGGCACGGCGCATGCCCTCGATGTTCGCCAGGTGCACGCCGCGGCGGTCGACCTCCTCCGGGGGGATCACGACCACGTGCAGGTCGACGGCGCGCCGCCGGATGCGCGCGTAGTGGTCCTCGCGCGCGGCCGGGCGTGAGCAGCTTGGAGTCGGTCAGGCCGTCGAGCGCCTTCGTGTCCGTCGGACGCAGCACGCAGGCCGCGACGACCAGTGGGCCGGCGCTCGCACCCCGGCCGGCCTCGTCGACGCCCGCGACCGGGCCCAGCCCGTAGCGCTGGAGGACCGACTGCAGCGTCCAGTTCCCGGCGTTGCGCACGACCGCCCGCGGCGGCCGCAACGACGGACCCAGCACGTCCGCGGGACGACGGGGCCGACGCACCGGTGCGCGGCGCGTTGTGGGATGAAGGAACCGGCACCGCTCTCCCGGTCTACGGACTCCGGCGCCACCGCTTCGGGCGACGCACGACGGGCAGGAACCGCTGTTCCTCGGCGTGACGCAGGAGACTGCGCCGGCGGCCGAGGGCGAACGGGAACGTCCCCATCATGCCAAGCGCGAGTGCCGTCCCCTGCGGGAGGCCGCCGTCGCCCGCGGCCGTCGCGGTGGTCTGCGGGTTCACCGCCTCGACGCCGCCGAACCGATCGAACGGGAGCACGATCAGCCGCACCTTGCCGATCACGTTCTCCTCCGGCACCGGACCGTGTCCGGCGGCGCGGGAGTCGGCGGAGTTGTTCCGGCTGTCGCCCATCATCCACATCTCGCCCTGCGGGACCGTGATCGGCCCGAACGGGATCTGCCGGGCCGGACCGGCCTCGGGCAGGTAGTAGATGTAGGGCTCGTCCAGCGGCTGGCCGTCGACCATGACCTGGTTGAGCGCGTCGCAACAGGCGACCGTCTGCCCGCCGGTCGCGATCACCCGCTTGACGAAGTCCTTCTCGTCCGGCGGCGCGAACCCGATCAGCGATCCGGCCATCTGCAGCCCGCGCAGCACCGGGTTCGTCGTCTGCTCGAGCTCGTACTCGGAGCTCGACCAGCTGTCCGGCCCGCGGAAGACGACGACGTCGCCGGGGGAGATGTCGGTGAAGTTGTAGGTGACCTTGTCGACGAGCACGCGGTCGTTGTCGCAGCCGGTGCACCCGTTCAGGGTCGTCTCCATCGACCCGGACGGGATGACGAAGACCTTCGCCACGAACGTCTGGATCAGGAACGTCAGCACCAGCGCGACGCCGATCAGCAGCGGCAGCTCGCGCCAGAACGACGTCGGCTTCTTCTCGCCGTCCTCGGTGCGACGGGAGCGCCGGGACGTCAGCGCGGAGATACGTCCCCCGATCCCGACCGGCCCGCTGCGCTTCCCCACGCGCGGACCGTCGGTGTCGTCGGAGGTCTCGTCCGGGTCGTCCGGTGGTTCCTCGAACGCGTCCTCACCCGGTGGCGGCTCGGCACGGCCGGGTGCGCGGGCACGCGCGGTCGGATCCGCCCCGCGGCGGGGCGTCCGGCGCCCTCGGGTCGTGGGCAGTGCCGTGGTGTCGACGTCGTCCTCGTCCGTGTCCGGCTCGGCGGCCGCTCCGTCCTGGAGGGCGCCGGCGGCGGGCACGTCGGGACCGCTGCCGGGCCGCGCGGGCCCAGGACGGCGCCGGGGCTCGACCGGACGGACGTCGTCGGCCGGGCCGCCATCGCGTGCGCGCTCGACACGGCCGGTCGCCGGGTCCTCGGGTCCGGCCGGGGCACGGGTGCGCGAGGTCGCGTCCGGAGGTGGAGCAGCGTCCGGATCGAGGCGACGCCGGCGGGCCGGGGGACCGGTCGTCTCGCCGGCCGGGCCACGGGGACCGGTGCCGTCGGGCGGCCCGTCCACCGGAGCGGTGCGACGCCGGCGGGGCGCCGCGTCCTCACCGGGCGGGGTGGCCGCGCGTGCGTGCCCGGGCGGGCCGGTACGGCGGTCGCGGGGCGGGCCGTCCGCCGGGTCCGGGTCGCGCGGATCCCCGTGGGCCGGGGCTCCGACTCCCGGGGCGCCGTTCATCGGGCCGGCGTCGGCCGGGCGGCGGGGTACAGGGCCGCCGTTCACCGGAGCGCCGTTCGGGGGCCAGCCGGGAAGAGGTGCACCACCGCGGGCTCCGCTGTAGCGAACCTGGTCGTCGGCAGGCCGAGGCCCGCCGTTCATCGGGCCGCCCTCGACCGGGCCGGGATCACGGAACCCGGCGCCGCCCCGCGCCGCTCCTGCGGGCGGAACGTCGCGACGGGGAGGGCCGTTGCCTGCGGGCGGCCCGTATCCGTTGACCTCCGCGCGGCGGGGGTCTCCGTCCGGACGTCCGGGCGCACGACGCCCGGGCGCCCCGGTGGGGTCCTCGTCGGGCTCGGCGCGGTACCGCCTGCGCTCGGCGGCGGGGTCGACGGGCGCGCCGTCGTCGATGCGGCCGTGGCGCCGGGGGCGGGAGGGGCGATCGCGCGGATCGTCCGGACCGGCCCCGGTGTACGGGTACGCGTCACGTACCCGGTCGGCCGGCGGCGCACCGTTGCGGTCGTCGGGGCCCTCGGCCAGGTGGCCGTTCCCGTTCGGGGCCGCGCCGTTGCGCGGCGCCCCGTTCGGCGGGGGCCCCCCGCTCCGGCGGTGACCGTTGCCGGCCGGGCCGGCGTCGCCTGTCCTCGCCGGTCGCCGCCCGCGGGGCGGCCACGACGGGTCCTGGTCGGGCAGGTCGGGGGCGTCCTCGTCGACGGCGGCGCGATGGCGCCGCCCAGCGGGTTCGTCCCCCCGGGTCCCGCGGCGCGCGGACGCGCCGTACCGGGTCGCCGTGCCGAGCGGGTGGTCCTGCGCGGCGGGGCGATCACTCGGGGAGTCGTCCGGAATGTCGGGATCTCCGTCCTCGGCGCTGCCTCGATGCCGCCGGGGACGTGCCCGGCGGTCGTCGGGGAGCTCGGGGAACGCCACGGTACGAGGCTACGTCACCGTCGCATCACGACGGGGTGACGGTCACGACGCCGATGGAGTCTCGCGGCGTTCCTTGATCTTTGCGGCCTTCCCGCGCAGGTCACGGAGGTAGTAGAGCTTGGCCCGGCGCACGGAGCCGCGCGTCGCGACCTCGATCTTGTCGATGTTCGGGGTGTGCACGGGGAACGTGCGCTCCACGCCGACCCCGAACGAGATCTTGCGCACGGTGAAGGTCTCCCGCGCGCCCGATCCCTGGCGCTTGATCACGACGCCCTGGAACACCTGGACTCGGGAGCGGCTGCCCTCGATGACCTTCACGTGCACCTTGAGCGTGTCACCCGGCCGGAAGGCGGGGATGTCGGACCGCAGGGTCTGCGCGTCCAGTTCGTCCAGGGTGTTCATCGCGAAGGTCCGTCCTCGTGTCTCGTGCAGGGCTCTCGTGCTGCCGGTCGGCCCGTCTCATGTCCGACACGGCCGACACTGCCGCGGCCGCAGGGGCACGCCCCACCGGCGCGGAGGGCGTCCTCCGCACTCGGCGAGCGCCGCACCGGGCGCTGGCAACCGGTCCATAGTGCCAGATGCCCGTCGGCGGCCCGCCACGCAGGGGTCAGCCACGCTCGGACAGCGACGCCAGCAGGGCCCGGTCGGCGGCGTCGAGCGCCCCGTCCGGCAGTGCCTCCAGCAGCTCCGGCCGGCGCTCGGCCGTCCGCTCCAGCGCCTGGTCCCGGCGCCACCGGTCGATCGCCGCGTGGTTGCCGCTGCGCAGGACGTCCGGGACGGCCAGGTCCCGCCACACCTCGGGGCGGGTGTACGCGGGACCCTCCAGCAGCCCGTCGGAGAACGAGTCCTCGGCCGCCGAGCGCGGGTTGCCCAGCACCCCGGGCAGCAGCCGGACCACCGCCTCCACCATTGCGAGCACCGCCACCTCGCCGCCGACCAGCACGTAGTCGCCGATGCTGACCTCGTCGACCGGGACCCGGCGGGCGGCGTCGACGAGCACGCGCTGGTCGATCCCCTCGTACCGGCCGCAGGCGAACACCAGCCGTGGCTCGTCCGCCCACGCCCGCGCGGTGGCCTGGGTGAACGGGCGCCCGGCCGGCGTCGGCACCACGAGCCGCGCCGGGGCCTCGCCCAGCACCTCGTCCAGTGCCTCTCCCCACACCTGCGGGCGCATCACCATGCCGGGCCCGCCGCCGTACGGGGTGTCGTCGACGGCCTGGTGCACGTCGTGCGTCCAGCGCCGCAGGTCGTGCACCTCGAGCTCGAGCAGCCCGCGGGAGATCGCGCGCCCGAGCAGTGCCTCGCGCAACGGTGCGAGGTAGGAGGGGAAGATGCTCACGACGTCGATCCGCACGCGCCGGATCGTCGCAGAACCACGCCGTCCGACAGGGAGGAGGCCGAACGTATGCCGCCGGAGTGGTTCTCCGCGTTCTGGTCGAGCAGCCGTCAGTGGGAGCTGCTTCTCCCGGTCCTGGTCGCGCTCGTGCTGGTCACGCTGATCGGCATGGAGCGCGAAGCCGGCGCGAAGAGTGCCGGGCTGCGCACGCACGTGCTCGTCGGCGTCGGGTCGGCCGTGTTCATGCTGATCTCGAAGTACGGGTTCGCGGACCTGCTCCCCCAGGAGCACATCGGGTTGGACCCGTCGCGTGTGGCGGCCCAGATCGTGTCCGGCATCGGCTTCATCGGCGCCGGCCTGATCTTCGTGCGCCAGGACGCGGTGCGCGGGCTGACGACGGCCGCGACGATCTGGCTGGCCGCCGCCGTCGGCACCGCCGCGGGGGCCGGGCTGCCGGCACTGGCCGTCGGGGCCACCGCGACCCACTTCGTGATCACCCGCGGGCTGCAGCCGCTCGCCCGGGCGACGCGGCGCCGTCGTCGCGATCCCCCGACGCTGCGCCTGCGCTACAGGGACGGGCTGGGCATCCTGCGCAGTGTGCTGGAGCGGTGTACGTCGGCCGGGTTCGCGGTGGCCCGGGTGTCCGTGCACCGGGAGACCGTCACCGACGACGGCGTCCGGCTCGCGGCGCTCACGCTGCGCCTGGAGGGGCGCGGCGACCTTCCCGAGCTGGCCGCCCAGCTCGCCGAGATGGACGGCGTGCGGTCGGCGTCGACCGGCACCGACGACCCGGTCGACCCGGACGACGACGAGGACGACTGACGCCGGCGGGGTCAGCCGCTCGCCCGGCCCCGGCCGTACTCCTCGACCGCGGCCCGCATCCCCTGGAGCGTGACCCCGCGCGCGCCCAGGATCGTCTGCGCCCTGCCACCGGGCCACAGCAGTCCGAGCACCAGGTGCTCGGTGCCGATGTGCCGGTCACCGATCCGGATCGCCTCCCGCAGCCCGAGCTCCAGCGCCTTCTTCGCGGGCCTGTCGAACGGGATGTGGCCACCGCGCCACCCCGTCTGCGCGGCGCGCGTGCGGTCCAGTGCGCCCGGACCGAACGCCTCCTCGACCTGCCGGCGCACCTCGTCCAGGTCGATCCCGAGCGTCGCCAGCGCCTCCGCCTGGTCGGGGCCCGCGGAGGCGAGCCCGTCCTCGACGACGCGCCGGTCCACCCCGGCCTCGCGCAGCAGCTCCGCCCCCGGTGTCCCGGGCGTGCGCACGACTCCCAGCAGCAGGTTCTCCGTACGGATCCGGTCCTGGTGGCGCTCGCGCGCGTCCTCCTGGGCCATGACGACGACCCGGCGCGCCGGGGCGGTGAACCTCTCGAACATCGCGTCCCCTCTCCGTCTCGTCCGGGCCTCAGAAGCCGAACCGGCGGTACTTCTTGTGCACCGCCTGCCGGCTCACGTGCAGGGCCTCGGCGATCTGCTGCCACGACCATCCCTGGTCGCGGGCGTTGCCGACCTGCAGCTCCTCCAGCGACTCGAGCAGCGTCCGCAACGACGCCACGGCCTCGAGCCCGATGCCCGGGTCCTTGCTGGAGGCCGCCGCGGCGACCGCTGTCGCATCACTCATGACGTCAACATACGTTGACAGTCCGAGTGTGTCAACCAGAGTTGACGGCGACGTCGGCCTCGGGCCGACGAGCGGGGTGGACGGCCGGGCAGCGGAGTGGTGGTCAGTCGACCGGGTCGAGCAGGCCCTCGGGCGGGTCGAGGACGATCCGGCCGCCGGGCAGGTCCACCGTCGGGACGATCGCGGTCACGAACGGGACCAGGGCGTCGTCGGCGTCCGGGCGTCGCAGCACCAGCAGGTCCCCGCCGGGACCGTGGACGACCTCGCGGACGGTGCCGACGGAGGTGCCGTCGGCCAGCTCGGCACGCAGGCCCTCGAGCTGGTGGGCGTGGAACTCGTCCGGGTCGTCGGGCGGCGCCAGCGCGCTGGTCGCGACGAGCAGCCGGACGCCGCGCAGCTCCTCGGCGACGGTGCGGTCGTCGACGCCGTCGAACGTCACGAGCATGCGCCCGGAATGGGCACGGGAGCCGCGCACGCGCAGCGGCGGCCGGGGCGCTCCGCGGGAGTCGCGGGCGGCGAGCAGCGCGCCGGCGGCGAAGCGCTCGGCCGGCGAGTCGGTGTGCGGGTCGACGACGACCTCGCCGCGCAGGCCGTGCACACGCACGACGACGCCGACCAGGACCTCGTCCTGGCCGGCGTCCGACGTCGTGCTGATACTCGAGCGCCTAGCGGTCGGTGTCGACGACGTCGACCCGCACTCCGCGCCCGCCCACGCCGCTCACGACGTTGCGCAGCGCGGTCGCGGTGCGGCCGCCCCGGCCGATCACCTTGCCCAGGTCGTCGGGGTGCACCCGGACCTCGAGGATCCGGCCACGCCGCCCGGTGACCATGTCGACGCGCACCTCTTCGGGATGATCGACGATCCCACGCACCAGGTGCTCCAACGCGTCGGCCAGGACGGTCACGACTCGGTGGCAGGCTCGTCGGCGTCCTTGGTGGCGTCGACGACGGCGTCGTCCTTGGTGGCGGCCTCGGCCGGGGCCGGGTCCGCGGTGGCGCCGACGCGGTCGCCGCCGCCGCCACGCTTGCGCGGGGTGGTGGCCTCGGTGCTCGGCTCCTGGTTCGCCTCGGCCAGCGCCTTCTGGAAGCGGTCCAGCTTGCTGGCCTTCTCCGGCTGCGGCTTGAGGGTGCCCTCGCTGCCGGGCTGGCCGTGGAACTTCTGCCAGTCACCGGTGACCTTGAGCAGCGACTCGACCGGCTCGGTCGGCAGCGCGCCGACGCCCAGCCAGTACTGCGCCCGCTCCGAGTTGATCTCGATCAGGCTCGGCTCGCTCTTCGGGTGGTACTTGCCGATGGTCTCGATAGCGCGCCCGTTGCGGCGCGTCCGGGAGTCGGCGACGACGACGCGGTAGTAGGGCTGGCGAATCTTGCCCAGACGCATCAGCTTGATCTTGACGGCCACGCTGTGGGTGCTCCTCGCGACTACGTGTGTTCTCTGCGATGAGTCAGCTCGGCTCGCGTGGGGTTACGGGCTCGCTCACTCGGACGTCATGGCCGCGGTTGGTAGAGGGCCGACCGCGGACCCGACGGGCTATTGTGCCAGACGCCCCCGGGCCTCCCGGCAGGCGGACCTCACGTCGCGGGGACGACCCCGGTCAGCATCAGTGCGAGCGCGACGCCCGGCAGGAAGTTGTTGATCTGGTGCGCGATGATGCTCGCGGTCAGCCGTCCGGTGAGCACGCGAGCCAGCCCGAGCGGCAGCGCGACGATGAACAGCAGCGGCGTGCGGGTCAGCTCGAAGTGGGCGAACGCGAACAGCAGGGTCGTGACCAGGTAGGCGATCCAGGGGTTCGGCACGTGCTTGGCGACGGCGCCCCAGAGCAGGCCCGCGGTAGAGGATCTCCTCGCACAGCGGGGCGACGAGCACCACGAGGGCCATCACGGCGAGCGCGACCGGCCACGACGTCCGGACGCCGCCGAACACGTCCCCGACCGCCGTGCTCATCCCCTCCGGGCCGACGATCCACGCGTAGACCAGCGCCGCGGGCACGGTGAGCAGCAGGCCGCCCAGCCCGACGATCAGGCCGACGGCGACGTCGTCCCAGGTCCAGCGCAGCCCGAGGTCGATCCGCGGCCCGTTGCCGCGCCATCGCGTGAGCACGAGCGCGGTGACCGCCGCGATCATCGTCGGCACCGCGATCGCGATCATGATCCCGACCGCCCCCGCGGCGCGGATGTCGAGCAGCTCGCCGACCAGCGCGGAGACGCCCAGGAAGATCACCTCGGCGACGACGAACGCCCCGATCCCCCACTTGTGCGGCGGCGGGGGCGGGTCCGGGCGCAGGCCGAACAGCCCGCGGGGCTGCTCGGGCGGCGGGGGGCCCTGCGGCCCGCCGGCGGGTCGCGCCCCAGCGGACGGCACATCCGGGTGCGACGCGTGCGGCTCCCAGGTCTCGGACGGCGCCGGTGCGGGCGACGACGAGTCGTGCTGCTGGGCGCCCGGCTGGGGCTGCGGGGGTCCGGGCGAGGTCGGGCCGGGAGGTCCGGCGCTCACGCCGCCCCCGCGCGGCGCGCCACCCGCCGTCCACGCACGAGCGTCGCGAGCGGCTTGCGCAGCGACTCCGGGTCGGCGCGCGGGTCGGACCCGTAGACGACCAGGCTGGCCGGAGCGCCCGGCGCCAGCAGCGGGCGTCCGAGCCACTCCCGGGCCGCCCAGCTCGCGGCGCCGAGCGGGTCGCGCACGCCGGCGTCGGCCAGCGCCACGATCTCGTCGACGATCCGGCCGTGGGCGATGCCGCCGCCGGCGTCGGTCCCGGCGTAGACGGCCACGCCCGCGTCGGCGGCCCGGCCGACGACGTCGCGCGCGGACGCGTGCAGCGCCCGCATGTGCGCGGCGTAGGTCGGGATACTTCTCCTGCGCCCCGTCCGCGATCCCCGGGAACGTCTCCACGTTGATCAGGGTCGGCACCAGGGCGGTCCCGCGGCGGGCCATCTCGGCGATCAGCTCGTCGGTCAGCCCGGTGCCGTGCTCGATGCAGTCGATGCCGGCGCCGATGAGGCCGTGCAGCGCGTCGGTGCCGAACACGTGCGCCGTCACCCGGGCGCCCGCGTCGTGCGCGGCGGCGATCGCCGTCCACCAGGACGTCGTCGGGCCACAGCGGGGCGAGGTCACCGGTGTCCGCGGTCGATCCAGTCCCCGACGAGCTTGACCCAGCCGTCCCCGGCCGCGCCTGGGCGCGGATCTCGTCGACGAGCAGGCGCGGGTCGTCGAGCTCCTCGGCGATCCCGCGGATGTAGCGCTTCGGGCGGGCCAGGTGCCGCCCGGCACGGACGATCTCCGGCAGGTCGTCGCGGGCCTGCAGCGGCGTGGTGTCGATCGGCGAGCCGCAGTCGCGGATCAGCAGCGTGCCGGCGTCGCGGTCGGTGCGGCCTGGTCCTCGGCCTCGTCGAGCGTCACCGGGCCGTCCGGGCCGAGCCCGACGTGGCAGTGCGCGTCCACCAGCCCGGGCACGATCTAGCCGCCGTCGGCCAGCGTCTCGGCGCCGGCGAGCGTCTCGCCCGTGATCCGCCCGCCGCCGTCGACGTAGAGGTCGACGGGGTCGCCGGCACCGAGAGCAGGCTTGCCGGAACGAGAATCGGCACCGGGCAGGACGACGCCGCGCAGGTGCCACCCGGCGGCCGGGAGGTCGGCCATCAGGGCTTCTTCTTGCCGAAGTTCAGCTTCGACGGGTCGAAGCCGTCCGGCAGCTGGTCCAGTCCGGACAGGCCGGGCGGCAGCTCCTGCAGGCTCTTCGGCATGTTCGACAGGTCCGGCATCCCGCCCCCGGAGCGCGACGGCGTCGGGCCGCGGCGGCCCTTCTTGGCCTGCTTGGCCTTGCGGGCGTTCTTCGGCACCTTCTTCGTGGCCGACCGGCCACCGCCGCCGAAGCCGAACTGCCCGGCCATCTGCTTCATCATCTTGCGCGCCTCGAAGAAGCGGTTGACCAGGTCGTTCACGTCGGTGACGGTGACGCCGGACCCGTTCGCGATGCGCAGCCGCCGGGACGCGTTGATGATCTTCGGGTCGTCCCGCTCGGACGGGGTCATGCCGCGGATGATCGCCTGCAGCTTGTCGATCTGCTTGTCGTCGACGTTGGCGAGCGCGTCCTTCATCTGCCCTGGTTGGCGCCGGGCAGCATGCCCAGGATGTTGCCGATCGGGCCCATCTTGCGGATCGCCAGCATCTGCTGGAGGAAGTCCTCCAGCGACAGCTCGCCGGACGCAGAGCTTCTCCGCGGTCTCGCTGCGACTGCTCGGCGTCGAAGACCTGCTCGGCCTGCTCGATCAGCGTCAGCAGGTCACCCATGCCCAGGATGCGCGAGGACATCCGGTCCGGGTGGAAGACGTCGAAGTCCTCGAGCTTCTCGCCGTTCGAGGCGAACAGGATCGGCTCGCCGGTCACCTCGCCGCACGGACAGCGCCGCGCCACCGCGGGCGTCGCCGTCGAGCTTGGTGAGCACGACGCCGGTGAACCCGACGCCGTCGCGGAACGCCTCGGCCGTCGCGACCGCGTCCTGACCGATCATCGCGTCGACGACGAACAGGACCTCGTCCGGCTGACCGCGTCGCGGATGTCCGACGCCTGCTGCATCAGCTCCTGGTCGACGCCCAGGCGGCCCGCGGTGTCCACGACGACGACGTCGTACTGCTTGGAGCGGGCGAACGCGATGCCCTCGCGGGCGACGCCGACCGGGTCGCCGGGGCCCTCCGGCAGCTCACCCGCGTCGGTGGCGCCGGGGTGCGGCGCGAACGTCGGGACGCCCGCCCGCTCACCGACGATCTGCAGCTGGTTCACCGCGTTCGGACGCTGCAGGTCGCAGGCCACCAGCAGCGGCGTGTGCCCCTGCCCGGCGAGCCAGCGGCCCAGCTTGCCGGCCAGCGTCGTCTTGCCGGAACCCTGCAGGCCGGCCAGCAGGATGACCGTCGGCGGCTCCTTGGCCAGGTTCAGCCGGCGCGTCTCGCCGCCGAGGATCGCCACGAGCTCCTCGTTGACGATCTTGACGACCTGCTGGGCCGGGTTCAGCGCACCGGAGACCTCGGCGCCCTTGGCCCGTTCCTTGATCTTCGCGATGAACGCCCGCACGACCGGGAGGGCGACGTCCGCCTCCAGCAGCGCGATCCGGATCTCGCGGCGCGGTGGCATCGATGTCGGCGTCGGAGAGCCGGCCCTTGCCACGGAGGTCGCGCAGCGAGTTGCCGAGGCGCTCGGAGAGGGAGTCGAACACGCCCACCAGCCTACTTGTCCAGCGCCAGTCCCCGGCGGGCGCAGGCACGGTCCACCACCCGGGCCGACGCCCAGCCCGGCGGCGGACCGTCCTTCAGCCGCTCGGCCACCGTCGCGGCACGTTCGGCGTGACCGCAGAACGCGCGTCCGCGCACGACCCGCCCCGCACGTGCTGACCGGCGAGCGCGTCGGCCGGATCGGCGTGCACCCACAGCAGGTGCGCCTCCCGGCCCACCAGCGGGCCAGCGCGAGCACCGCGGCCCGGATCCGCGAGCCGGTCGCCGGCAGGTGCACGACGACGGTCTCCGGCCCGGCCATCGCGGCGTGCACCACCCCGGAGCGGTGCAGCAGGTGGACGGCCCACCGGTAGCCGGGGTACGGCGTACCGCGCCGGCAGCCGCGGCGGCGATCCGGTCGCGGGCGTCCTCGGAGTCGAGCACGACCGTCGTCGGGTCCGGCGCCAGCGTGGCCAGCAGCGTGGACTTCCCGGCGCCGGGCAGGCCGGCGACCAGGACCAGCGTTCGGGCGGGGACGTGCAACCGGACCGGGGCCACGTCGGCGAGGGTCATGTGGGCGCCAACGACCGACCCGCCCGGATCGTTCCGATCATGCCCGGAAATCCGGGATGCCCCGGAGGACGGCTCCGGGTTACAGCGCGTCCGACCCGCGTTCGCCGGTGCGGACCCGCACGACGTTCTCCACCGGGACGACCCAGACCTTGCCGTCGCCGATCTTGCCGGTGTGCGCGGCGTCCACGATCACCTGCACGGCGCGCTCGAGGACCTCGTCGTCGACGACGATCTCCATCCGCACCTTCGGTACGAAGTCCACCGAGTACTCGGCACCCCGGTAGACCTCGGTGTGTCCCTTCTGGCGGCCGTAGCCCTGGACCTCGGAGACGGTCATGCCGAGCACGCCGATCCCCTCCAGGGCCTCCTTGACGTCGGCGAGCACGAACGGCTTGACGATGGCGGTGACCAGCTTCATCGGATCTCCTCCTCCGGGTGGGCCGCGGGCGGCCGGGTGCCGAGCAGGCCGCCGGTACTCCCGCGTCCGGCCGAACGCACGGTGCTGAACTCGTAGGCCGTCTCGGCGTGCTCGAACTCGTCGATCCCGCCGGACTCGACCTCGGCCGAGGTCCGGAAGCCGATGGTCCGTTTCACGATCCAGGCCAACAGGGCGGACAGCGCGAACGCCCACACCATCGCCACGAGGACGGCGAGAGCCTGCTTGCCGAGCTGGCCGAGGCCGCCACCGTAGAGCAGGCCGTCGGCGCCGGCGTCGTTGACCGCGTCGGTGGCCACGAAGCCGAGCATGAGCATCCCGACCAGGCCGCCGACGCCGTGGATCGCGACGACGTCGAGCGAGTCGTCGTAGCCGAGGCGGTACTTCAGGCGGATCGCGAGCTGGCAGATCACGCCGGCCAGCACGCCGATCAGGAGCGCACCCCACGTGTCCACGTAGCCGCAGGCGGGGGTGATGCCGACCAGTCCGGCGATCGCGGCGGACGCCCCACCGAGGCTCGTCGGGCGCCCGTCGAGGCGGTGCTCGAGCACCAGCCAGGCCATCACCGACGCCGCGGCGGCGGTCATCGTCGTCACGAACGCGTTGGCGGCGGTGGCCCCCGCGGCGAGCGCGGACCCGGCGTTGAAGCCGAACCAGCCGAACCACAGCAGGCCGGCCCCGAGCAGCACGGCGGGCAGGTTGTGCGGGCGCATCGGCTCGCGCGGCCAGCCGCGGCGCTTGCCCAGCACGAGCGCCAGCGCGAGCGCCGACGCGCCGGAGTTGATCTCGACGGCGGTGCCGCCCGCGAAGTCCAGTGCGCCGAGCGTGTTCGCCAGCCAGCCGCCCTTCTCGGCGACCGTCCCGTCGAAGGCGAAGATCCAGTGCGCGAGCGGGACGTAGACCACGACCGTCCAGAGCCCGACGAACAGCGTCCACGGCCAGAACCGGGCCCGGTCGGCGATCGCGCCGGACAGCAGCGCTCCGGTGATCACGGCGAACATCAGCTGGAACATGGCGAACGCCTGTACCGGCAGGTCACCGGCGACGGCCTGCGACTGGGTGAGCCCGACGAAGTCGAACCCGCCGATCAGCCCGCCGTGCGAGTTCCCGAACGCCAGCGAGAAGCCGAACGTCACCCAGATCAGCCCGACCACGCCCAGCGTGACCACGCTCATCATCATCATGTTGAGCACGCTCGAGGCCCGGACCATGCCGCCGTAGAAGAATGCCAGTCCCGGCGTCATCAGCATGACCAGGGCGGCGCACCCCAGCACGTAGGCGGTGTTCCCCGCGTCGATCATCCGACCTCCCGACCCGTTCCGGCCGGTGCATGATCGTCGGGACCTTGTTACGGATGCGCTACAACGTGTTTCGTTCGTGTGAAACACGACCTGGTTCACATGACCGGGCGATGTCGGACACGTGTCCACCGGTGCGAGGTCGGAGGCGGCGGGCGGCGTCGATGAGTTCACCCGCTCCGGCCGGTCACCATTGACCATGAGCGAGCGAAACGCCAAGGACGTCGTCGCGGAGATGTTCCGACGGCAGCAGGCCGGGGACGACACGGCGCTCGACGATCTCGTCGCGGCGGACATGGTGAACCACGCCGCAGGCCCCCAGGGCCGCGAGGGTCTGAAACGCATCCTGCGCACCATCGACGAGGACCTGGGGCCGATCACCGCCGAGCAGCACCACCTCTTCGGTGACGGCGACCTCGTCGCGCAGCACCTCACCCTGCACGGGACCCACAAGGGCTCCACGATGCCGCTGCTCGCCGCCGCGGCCGTCTCCGGTCGCCCGGCGGCGTGGACGTTCATCCACATCTGGCGGGTCGCCGACGGGATCATCGTGGAGCACTGGGCGTGCCGCGACGACATGGGCCTGCTCGAGCAGCTACAGGACTGACCCCGCTCCCCGTCAGGCCGGTGGCGCGACCTCCTGGCCCCGGCCGGCCGCGGCGGCGAGCAGCTTGCGCTCGACCTGCCGCCGCGTGTCGGTGTCCGGCGCGCCGGCCACCCCGAACGCGTCCACCACCGACGAGCCCAGCGTCTCCACCCGCGCCCAGCGCAGGTCCACGTCCGCGCGTTCCAGCGCGGCCGTCACGTGGTGCAGCAGGCCGATCCGGTCGGTGGCCCGCAGCTCCAGGACGACGGCGCCGGTGGCCTCGTCGTCGAACCAGAGCACCCGCGGCGGCGCGGTCCGCTCGACCTCCGGCGTGCTCGGTGCGTAGTCCCGCTCCTTGCGGGCCAGCGCCTCGTCCAGCGTCGTCGCCCCGGACAGCACCTTGACCAGGTCGGCACGCACGAGCGCGGGATCGGGCAGGCGCCCGAAGCGCGGCGTGACCGCGAACGTCTGCACCACGGCGCTGTGCAGGACCGCGCTCTCCGCGGCGTGCACCTGCAACGAGTGCAGCGCCAGCACCCCGGCCGCGGCGGACAGCGCCCCGCGCTTGTCCGGCAGCGCCAGCGTCACGGTCGCGACGTCGCCGTCGGAGGTGAAGCGCACCTGCGGCGACCCCTCGGCCTCGAGCGCCGCGACCATCTCCGCGGCCGACTCCTCGGGCGGTCCCGGTTCGACGAACGGGGCCCCGGTCAGCGCCGTGCGGCACCGTGCGGACAGCTCCTGGATCAGGGTCCGCCGCCACGGGCTCCACACCCCGGGCCCCGTGCCGAGCGAGTCCGCCTCGGCGAGCGCGTCGAGCAGCTCGATCAGCAGCACCGAGTGGTCCACGGTCTCGACCACGCGGGTGATGGTCGCCGGGTCGTCGAGGTCCCGGCGGGTGGCCGTGTGCGGGAGCAGCAGGTGGTGGCGGACCATCGTGCCCAGCAGGTCCACGTCGGGCTCGCGCAGGCCGAGCCGGTCGCCGATCTGGCGGGCCAGCGACTCCCCGACCACCGAGTGGTCCCCGCCGCGGCCCTTGCCGATGTCGTGCAGCAGCGCGCCGAGCAGCAGCAGGTCCGGACGCTTCACCCGGGTGGTCAGCCGGGCGGCCTGGGCGCACACCTCGACCAGGTGCCGGTCGACGGTCCACACGTGCGTGCGGTCCCGCGGCGGCAGGTCGCGCACCGCACCCCACTCCGGGAACAGCCGCCCCCACAGCCCGGTCCGGTCCAGCGACTCGATCACCTCGACCATGCCCTGGCCGGTGCCCAGCAGCGACAGCAGCTCGCCCAGCGCGGCCCGCGGCCACGGCGTCCGCAGCTCGGGTGCGGTGTCGGCCAGCCGGTGCAGGGTCCCGGCCGAGATCGGCAGGCCGGTGCGGGCCGCCGTCGCCGCGACGCGCAGGACCAGCGCCGGGTCCTTCGTCGCGGACGCGTCCCGGGCCAGGGTCACCTCGCCGGCGTGCTCGACGACGCCGGAGTCCAACGGCCGGCGCACCGGTGCCCGGCGCAGCGCGGCCAGACCGCGGCGCGGGAGCGCGCTGCGCGCCTGGCGCAGCCCCACCTCGGCCGCGAACGCGACCGCGCGGGCCGCCCCGGACAGCGCGCGGGCGAGCTCGAACCGGTCGCCGAGGTCCATCGTGGACGCGATCTCGTCGGCGTCCTGGGCGCGCAGCACGTCGCGGGCCCGCCCGGACAGCCGGTGCAGCTCGGTCCGCACGTCGAGCAGCAACGTCCGCGACGTCGCGACCTCGCTGGACGGGCGGTCGACGAGCTGCGCGGCGGCCAGCGCGTCGATCAGCTGGACGTCGCGCAGCCCGCCGTGGCCGTTCTTGAGGTCGGGCTCGATCCGGTGCGCGACGTCGCCGTTGCGCCGCCAGCGCTCCGCCGTGGTGTCGGCGATCTCGTCGAAGCGGCTGCGGATACCGGCCCGCCACGCCTGGCGGACGGCGGCACGCACCTTGTCCGTGAGCGCGGCGTCCCCGGCGATGTGGCGGATCTCCAGCAGGCCGAACGCGGCCCGCAGGTCGGTCGTCGCGATCTGGACGGCCTGGCCGGGCGTGCGGACCGAGTGGTCCAGCCCGATGCCGGCGTCCCACAGCGGGTACCAGAGCTGCTCGGCGAGCGAGTCGATCCCCTTGTACCCGTCGTGCAGCAGCACGAGGTCCAGGTCCGACCAGGGGCACAGCTCGCGGCGTCCGAGCGCCCCGACCGCGACCAGGGAGACGCCGCCGTCGCCGGTGATCCCGAGGGAGGCGCACCGCGACGAGAGCCAGAAGTCGTGCAGGTCCACCAGCGCCGTGCGCAGCGCCTCGGGTCCGTGGTGGTGCCGCCCGCCGTTCGACTCCAGGAGCACCGACTTGGCCTTGACGAGGTCGGCCGCTTCACCCGAGCCCAGCACCGTCATTCCCCGGTCGCCCCTTCCGTGCGGTCGCCCCGCGTCCGGGTCCGGACGCGGGACCGGGCCCGCCACCACGTGTCGTGTGCGACGGGCCCGGTCGGTGCTACTGCCGTTCTCAGATGGCGTCGGTTCCGCGCTCTCCGGTACGGACGCGGACGACGGTCTCGACCGGGCTCACCCAGACCTTGCCGTCACCGATCTTGCCGGTGCGGGAGGCCTCGACGATGGCGTCCACGACCTTGTCCAGCAGCGCGTCGTCGACGACGACCTCGACCCGGACCTTCGGGACGAAATCGACCGAGTACTCGGCACCGCGGTAGACCTCGGTGTGGCCCTTCTGCCGACCGTAGCCCTGGACCTCGGAGATCGTCAGACCGAGCACGCCGATCTGCTCCAGCGCGCCCTTGACGTCCTCGAGGACGAACGGCTTGACGATGGCGGTCACCAGCTTCATGCGTCAGCCCTCCTTGGTGGTGGTTGCGGAGACCTGGGGCTCGCGCTCTCCGGTATCGGTGACGAGCGGGCGCTGCGCACCCAGGCCGCCGCCGACCCGCAGGGTGGAGAAGTCGTACGCGCTCTCGGCGTGCTCCGACTCGTCCACACCGGCGACCTCGGCCTCGTCGGTCGTCCGGAGTCCGAAGATCGCCTTCACGATGTAGGCGAGGATGAAGCTCAGGATGAGGCTGTAGAACAGCACCGCGAACGCACCGACCGCCTGACGCCACAGCTGGTCGAAGCCGCCGCCGTAGAACAGGCCCACCACGCCGGCCGGGGCCGCGTCGGTGGCCAGCAGGCCGACCAGCAGCGTGCCGATCAGACCGCCGACCAGGTGGACACCGACGACGTCGAGCGAGTCGTCGAAGCCGAAGCGGAACTTGAGGCCGACAGCCAGTGCGCAGAGCAGACCGGCGATGACGCCGACCGCGATCGCGCCGACCGGCGAGACCGAGGAACAGGACGGGGTGATCGCGACCAGACCGGCCACGACGCCGGACGCGGCGCCCAGCGACGTCGGCTTGCCGTCGCGGATCCGCTCGATGAGCAGCCAGCCGAGCATGCCCGCGCAGGTGGCGACGAGCGTGTTGACGAACGTGATGCCCGCGACGCCGTCCGCGGCGACGGCCGAACCGGCGTTGAAGCCGAACCAGCCGAACCACAGGAGGCCGGAGCCGAGCATGACCAGCGTCAGGTTGTGCGGGCGCATCGGCTCACGCGGCCAGCCGCGCCGCTTGCCCAGCACCAGGCAGAGCGCCAGTGCCGCAGCACCGGCGTTGATGTGCACCGCGGTACCACCCGCGAAGTCGATCGCGGCCAGGTTGTTCGCGATCCAGCCACCGACCGGGGCGGTGACGCCGTCGAACGAGAACACCCAGTGCGCGACCGGGAAGTAGACGATCGTGGCCCACAGGCCGGCGAACGCCAGCCACGGACCGAAGCGCAGGCGGTCCGCCGCCGCACCCGAGATCAGGGCGACGGTGATGATCGCGAACATCGCCTGGAAGGCGGCGAACACCGTGGCCGGGATCGTGTTGACCAGCGGGATGTTGACGGCCTCGCCCGCGTCGCCCGCGAGGTACTGGCCGCCGAACAGGCCGGACAGGCCGAGGTGCTCGAACGGGTTGCCGAGCAGGCCGTAGCCAATGTCGTTGCCGAAGGCCATCGAGTAGCCGTAGAGCACCCAGAGGATGCCGACCAGTCCGATGGCCGACATGCTCATCATCATCATGTTCAGGACGCTCTTGCTACGGGTCATGCCGCCGTAGAAGAACGCCAGGCCTGGGGTCATCAGCAGCACCAGCGCAGCGCTGGTGAGCATCCATGCGGTATCGCCGGTGTCAGGCACGGAACTCCCTCCCCATGTCGGCCGCGAACGTCGCGGCTGGGTGACGGGAATCCTCTGGCTGCCTTATTTCGGACAATGTGCGCGTTCGTTGCGCGAATGTGAACGAGCCGTCCAGGTCGGTTACTTCCGTGTTTCCCGCCCGGACATTCACGCCGCGTCACGGCCCAACCACGCACGATCGGTGACCGGTGTCACGATCTTGCCGGTCGTTGCCCGGTCAGTTCAGCAGTGCGTCCACGAACGCCGTGGGCTCGAACGGGGCCAGGTCGTCGGCCCCCTCGCCGAGCCCGACGAGCTTCACCGGGACGCCGAGCTCGCGCTGCACGCGGAACACGATGCCGCCCTTGGCGGTCCCGTCCAGCTTCGTCAGCGCGATCCCGGTGACGTCGACGACCTCGCCGAACACGCGGGCCTGGGTCAGCCCGTTCTGCCCGGTCGTCGCGTCCAGGACGAGCAGCACCTCGTCCACCCGCGCCTGCTTCTCGACGACGCGCTTGACCTTGCCCAGCTCGTCCATCAGGCCGGTCTTGGTGTGCAGCCGGCCCGCGGTGTCCAGCAGCACGGCGTCCACACCGTCGTCGGTGCCGCGCTTCACGGCGTCGAACGCGACCGACGCCGGGTCCGAACCCTCCGGACCGCGCACGACGCCGGCGCCGGACCGCTGGCCCCACGTGACGAGCTGCTCCGCGGCGGCCGCGCGGAACGTGTCCGCGGCACCGAGGGTCACCCGGTGCCCGCCGGCGACGAGCACCCGCGCGAGCTTGCCGGTGGTCGTGGTCTTGCCGGTGCCGTTCACGCCGACGACCAGCAGCACTGCCGGACGGCCGTCGTGCGGCAGCGCGCGCACGGACCGGTCCTGGCGGGTGTCCAGGGCCTCGGTGAGCACGTCGTGCAGCACGGCCCGGGCCTGGTCGGCGGTCCGCACGGCGCGGGCCGCGAGCTGCTCGCGCAGCTTCCCGGTGATCTCCTCGGTCATCTCCGGGCCCAGGTCGGCCTGGAGCAGGGTGGCTTCGACGTCCTCCCAGGAGTCCTCGTCCATCTGCCCGGCGCCGAGCAGGCCCAGCAGGCTCTGGCCGAACCCGGAGCGGGAGCGCGACAACTGTCCGCGCAGGCGGCCGAGCCGCCCCTCCGCGGGGGCGATGTCCTCGGTGGGCGCTCCGGGGGCGACGGGTGCGGTCGCGGTCGTGCCGTCGGTCGTGGCGGGGGACTCCGCCGGGGCCGGGTCGGCTCGGGGCGGTCGGCGCGGCCGACGCGGTGTCGGGCGTGGTCGGCGCAGCCGACGCGGTACCGGCGACGGCCGCCGCGGCAGCGGCGCCTGCTGCGGCGGCGGTTCCGGCTGCGGCGGTTCCGGTAGTGGCGGTTCCGGTAGTGGCGGTTCCGGTAGTGGCGGTTCCGGTAGTGGCGCTGCCGGCCGAGGTCGTGTCCGTCGTCGTGGCGTCCGGAGCGGTCGGCGCCGTCGAGGTGGTCTCGGCGGTCGTCGAGGCGCTGTCCGTGCGGGTCGGCGTCGTCGGGGCATCGGCCGGGGCCGTGTCCGTCGGGGCCGTGTCCGTCGACGCCCCGCCTGTGGTGGCGGTCCCGGCCGCGCGGGTGTCCAGACGGGCGGTCAACGGGTCCTTGCTCGCCTCCGCGGTGTCGATCACGCGGGCCCGTTCGGGCGGCGTGACGGCGATACCGCGCGGCGGCGTCGGTGCGTCGATGACGTGAATGCCGCCGGGCGGCGTGCGCGCCTCGTTCGCCCCGCCGGCGATCGGGGTGCCCTCGGGCGGGGTGCGGACGTCGTAGGCGGTCTCGCCGTCGTCCGTGTCCGTGTCGTCGGTCGTGGCACCCGTCGTCGCGGCTCCGGTCGTGGCGGCTCCGGTCGTGGCGGCCGCTGCCGTGCCGGTGCCGCCGGCCCCCGGAGTGGTCGCGTCGGCGCCACCGTCCTTCGCCGGCGCGCCGGGCGCCGTGCCCGGTGCGGCGGTGTCCGGCGCCGGACCGTCACCGGTCGTGGGCGGGGCGGTGCCCGCACGGGTGTCCGGGCGTTCCGGGGCGGTGGCGGTACCCGCGGAGAACGCGAAGCCGCTCCCGGTCTGGTAGGTGCCGCCCTTCGGCGGTTCCTTCTCACCGGTCTCCAGCTCGTCGCCCTCGCGGAGGCTGATCCGCCGCTTGCGGGCCACGACCAGGCCCACCACGACGGCGATCAGCAGCACCGCAACGACGACCGCGATGACGATCCACAGCGTCTCCGTGCTCACCCGACCACCCTGCCACGCCCCACCACGCCCGCTCCCCCGCCACCCCGCCCCGCCCGATCCCATGCCCCGATCAGGGCACGCCCCCGAGCCGGGTCCCGCGCACCCCCCCGAGTCACCGGTCCACGTGCGTCGCCGGGTCCACGCGCGGCACCGGGCCCGCGTGCGTCGCCGGGTCCGCATCGTCACCTGGTCCCGCGCGCCGAACCGGTTCCCGCGCGCGTCCGGATGCGCGCGGGAACCCGAACCCCCGCGCGGGAGGCGCCCACCCCACCCCGGGCCGGCGGTGCCCCCAACCGCGCGGGAGGCGGGGCGCGCCCGTCCTCGCAGGGCATCGCCCGACCTCGCAGGCGCTGCACGGCCTGCGAGGTCGTGGGAACCCCTGCGACGTCTACACGGCTCGCGCCTACCGGGTCTCGGCGACCCGCAGCCGGGGCGCTGAACCGGTCTCGCGCGCCGACCCGGCCAGGAGGTGGGGCCGGCCCGACCTCGCAGGGCTTCTCCCGACGGCGCAGGGCATGTGAGCCCTGCGGCGTCACCGAAGGGCCTGCGACGTCGCGTCAGGAGGCGGGGCGCAGGCGTTGCGAGATGACCGTCGTGATGCCGTCGCCGCGCATGGAGACGCCGTAGAGCGCGTCCGCGACCTCCATCGTCGGCTTCTGGTGCGTGATCACCACGAGCTGGCTGGTCGCGCGCAGCTCCTCCATCAGCGCGATCAGGCGGCGCAGGTTGGTGTCGTCGAGCGCGGCCTCGATCTCGTCGAGGATGTAGAACGGCGACGGCCGCGCCCGGAAGATCGCCACCAGCAGCGCCATCGCGGTCAGCGACCGCTCCCCGCCGGAGAGCAGGGACAGCCGCTTGACCTTCTTGCCCGGAGGGCGGGCCTCCACCTCGATGCCGGTGGTGAGCATGTCGTCCGGGTCGGTGAGGACCAGCCGCCCCTCGCCTCCGGGGAACAGCGTGGAGAACACCGTCTCGAACTCACGGGCCACGTCGTAGTAGGCCGTCGTGAACACCTCGAGGATCTTGTCGTCCACCTCGCGCACGACGGTGAGCAGGTCACGGCGGGTGTTCTTGAGGTCTTCGAGCTGCGTGGACAGGAACGTGTAGCGCTCCTCCAGCGCCGCGAACTCCTCCAGCGCCAGGGGGTTCACCTTGCCCAGCTGCGCGAGGTCCTTCTCCGCGCGGCGCACCCGTCGTTCCTGGGTGGCGCGGTCGTAGGGCACCGGCTGCGGCGCGCTGACCTGCTCGCCCCGCTCCTTCGCCGCCTCGTACTCGGCCGTCTCGGCGTCCGGCGGCGGCACCGGGACGTCCGGCCCGTACTCGGCGACGAGGTCGTCGACGCCGATGCCGTGGTCGGCGAGCACCTTGTCGGTCAGCTGCTCCAGGCGCATCCGGGACTCGGCGCGGGCGACCTCGTCGCGGTGCACCGTGTCGGTCAGCTTCTCCAGCAGCGCGGTCAGCCGGTTCGTCGTGTCCCGGGCCTCGGCGTGCGCGGCCTCGCGCCCGGTGCGCGCGGCCTGCACCTCGTCCCGCTCGGTGGCGGCCCGCGACAACGACTCGTCGATGCTCGACGCCGCCGTCCGCCCGGCGTCGACGACCAGGCGCGCGATCCGGGCCCCGCGCTCCCGTTCGGCAGCGGCGGTCGCGGCCCGAGCCCGCGCCTGCCGCTCCGCCGAAGCCTGCCGGCGCAGCGTGTCCGCCCGGCCGGCGATCGCCCGTTCCCGCTCCTCGGCCGTGCGCAGCGCGAGCCGCTGGTCGACCTCCTCGGAGCGGACGCGGTCGACGTGCTCGGCCGCGGTGTCGCGCAGTTCGGTGTCCGGCTCGTCCTCGACCGGCTCGTCCTCGGCCACCGACAGTTGCCGCTCGGCGGCCTCCAGCGCCAGCAACGACTCCGACCGCCGGGCCTCGACGGCGTCGCGCCGCTCCAGCAGCCGCTGCGCCTCCGCCCGCGCGGACGTCACCACCTGCTCCAGCCGCCCGATCTGCGCCCCGGCCGCGGCACGGCGCCGGTCCGCCTCGGTGACCGCGGTCCGCGCCTGCTCCACGTCGGCGGCGCGGGCCTTCTCCTCGGCGCGGGCGCCCTCGAGGACCGGGCCGAGATCGGCCAGCTCGGAGTCCACGGCGGTCCGGGCGGCGACGGCATCGTCGATGGCGGCCTGCAGTTCGAGGGCGCCCTGCCCCTCCCCGGACCCGCCGTGCGCGCGGTGCGCGGCGAGCACGTCGCCGGTGGCGGTCACCGCGGTCAGCTCGGGCCGCGCGTCGAGCACCCGCAGCGCCTCGTCCACGTCGTCGACGACGACGACGTCGCCCAGCAGCGCGGACAGTCCCGCGCGCAGACCGGAGACGGCGCGGACCTGGGCGGCGGCCCACCGACCGGCGGGCGGCGTTCCGGACGGGACGTCCAGCGGCGCGTGCCCGTCTCCCCCACCGGAGGTTCCGACGAGCAGCCCGGCCCGGCCCGCGTCGCGCTCCCGCAGGCCACGCAGTGCGTCCGCCGCACCCGTCGTCGACTGCACGGCCACGCCCTCGCCCAGCTCCCCGAGCACGGCCGCGACGGCGGCGCGTGCCGACGGCTCCACCGTGACCAGCTCGGACACCGCCCCCAGCACGTGGTCGCCACCGGCGTCGAGGAGCGCGCCGGAGCCGTCGCGCCGCACGAGCCCGACCTCGAGCGCGTCGACCCGGGCCCGCCAGTGGGCGCGCCGCTGACCGGCCTCGCGCTCGGCGCCGGTCAGCTCGGCGACCCGCTCCTTCGCGCTCGCCAGCCCGGCCTCGGCCTGGTCGACCCGCTCCGCGAGCGCGTCCCGGTCCTCGGATTCCCCGACGCCGGTCTGCTCCCGACCGGCCTCGAGCTCGGCCTCGGCCTCCCGGGTCCGTTCGGTGGCCTCGGCCAGCGCCTCGGAGAGCCGCTCGATCTCCTCGGCCGTCGCGGCGGCCCCGCTGCGCAGCGCGTCGGCCTTCCCGGCCAGCGTCGCGATCCCGGCCTTGCGGTCGGCGATCGCCCGCACGGCGGCCATGTGCTCGCGCTCGGCCGCGGCCAGCGTCCGTTCCCGCTCGGCCTTCTCGGTGACGATCTCCTCGAGCCGGCGGCGGGCGTCCGCGACGGCGGCGACGAGCTCCTGCTCCTGATCGGCGACCTCGTCGGCCTCGGCGTCGGTCTCGTCCGGGTCCCGGCCCGGGGTGCGCTCGGACGCGGCGTTCTCGGACAGGTGCCGGACCCGCTCCTCGGCCAGCCGGACCGTGCCGCGCAGCCGCTCGGCCAGCGCGGAGAGCCGGTACCAGGTGTCCTGCGCCGCGGCCAGGCGCGGCGCGTCCGCGGCCAGTGCCTCCTCCAGCTCCGCCTGGCGCTCCCGCGCCGTCGTGAGCTGCTCCTCGACCTCGGCCCGACGACGGCGCGCGGCCCGGTCGTCGGCCTCCTCCTGCGCGATCGTGTCCCGCAGGGTGACCAGGTCGTCCGCGGCCAGGCGCAGCCGCCCGTCGCGCAGGTCGGCCTGCACCGCCTGCGCGCGGCGGGCGATCTCGGCCTGCCGGCCCAGCGGCTTGAGCTGGCGGCGCAGCTCGCCGGTGAGGTCGGTGAGCCGGGTCAGGTTGGCCTGCATCGCGTCCAGCTTCCGCAGCGCCTTCTCCTTGCGCTTGCGGTGCTTGAGGACGCCGGCCGCCTCCTCGATGTAGGCGCGGCGGTCCTCCGGCTTGGACTGCAGCACGCCGTCGAGCTGGCCCTGCCCGACGATCACGTGCATCTCCCGCCCGATGCCGGAGTCCGAGAGCAGCTCCTGGACGTCGAGCAGGCGGGCGCGGGACCCGTTGATCTCGTACTCGCCCGCGCCGTCGCGGAACATCCGCCGGGTCACCGAGACCTCGGAGTAGTCGATCGGCAGCGCGCCGTCGGTGTTGTCGATCGTCAGCGTCACCTCGGCCCGGCCCAGCGGCGCCCGCCCGGACGTGCCGGCGAAGATGACGTCCTCCATCTTCCCGCCGCGCAGCGCCTTGGCGCCCTGCTCGCCGAGTACCCAGGAGATCGCGTCGACCACGTTCGACTTGCCGGAGCCGTTCGGGCCGACGACGCACGTGATGCCCGGCTCGAGGCGCAGCGTCGTCGACGAGGCGAAGGACTTGAAGCCCTTCATCGTGAGGCTCTTCAGATGCACGGGCGGGAATCTCCAGCTACGGGCGGATGCCCAGACTATCGGCGCCCGGTCGTCACACCTGCGCCGCCACGCCCGTGTCAGGCCTCGGCGAATCCCGAGAACGTGCCGGTCGACTCGGCCCACTGCTCGCTGACGCCGTCCACCCGACCCGGCGTGGCGCCACCGCGCAGCAGGTCCAGCAGGCGTTCGCAGGACGACCGGTCACCCTCCGCGACCACCGCGACCCGGCCGTCGGCGAGGTTCCTGACCTGTCCGGCCAGGCCCAGCTCCAGCGCGCGGGACCGGGTCCACCACCGGAAGCCGACGCCCTGCACCGTTCCGGTGACCCAGGCGTTGAGCCGAACGTGTACTTCGTCGTTACTACCCACAGTGCCTAAGCGTTGAGTCGTTGTGACGGGAAAGCGCAGGAAGCCTCAGCCGCGCACGCCACGCGTGATCCTCGCATGCGTCGGGGTCGTCGCGGTGCTGGGTCTGGCCGCGCTGATCGGCGGTCCGCTGCTGCGCGGCGGTGACCCGGCCGACCCGTCCGGTGTGCCGGCCACCCGGATCGCCGACGAGGCCCCGGCCCCCGGTGGACTCCCGCTCGCGGCCCTCACCACGCCGGGCTGGCCCGGTGACGTGATCGGCGACGCGCTCGACGCCGTGCGGGACGCCCGCGCTCCTGCTGCTGCTCCTGCTCCCCGCCCGGCCGCACCGGCACGACCGTCCGGTGTGCTCACGCAGGTCGTCGACCTGATCAACCAGAAGCGCGCCGCGGCCGGCTGCGGCCCGGTCAGCGTGGATCCGCGGATCAGCGCAGCCGCCCAGAAGCACAGCGACGACATGGCCTCGCAGGGCTACTTCGAGCACGACGCGCCGGACGGCCGCTCGTTCGAGGACCGCCTGACCGCCGAGGGCTACCCCGAGCCGGGCGGCGAGAACATCGCGAAGGGCCAGGACGACGCCCCGCAGGTGGTGTCGGAGTGGATGGACTCCCCCAGCCACCGGGACAACATCGAGGACTGCTCGTTCCGCACCACGGGCGTGGGCAAGTCCGGCGGGTACTGGACCCAGGACTTCGGCCGCTGACCCGGATCAGCCGTCGAAGCGGTAGCCCATCCCGGCCTCGGTGATCAGGTACTTCGGCCGCGACGGGACGGGCTCCAGCTTGCGGCGCAGCTGGGCCAGGTAGACCCGCAGGTAGTTGGTCTCCGCGCCGTAGGACGGCCCCCACACCTCGCGCAGCAGCTGACGCTGCCCGACCAGCTTGCCGCGGTGGCGGACCAGCAGTTCCAGGATCCCCCACTCGGTCGGGGTCAGATGCGCCTCGGCACCGGAGGCCAGCGCGACCGTCTTCGCGGCGAGGTCGACGGTGAAGTCCGCCGTGCGCACCACCGCCTCCCCGTCCACGGAGGACACGGCGGCCCGCCGGACGGCGGCGCGCAGCCGGGCGAGGAGCTCGGCCATGCCGAACGGCTTGGTCACGTAGTCGTCGGCGCCGGCGTCGAGGGCGCGCACCTTGTCGCCGGAGTCGGTGCGCGCCGACAGCACCAGGATCGGTACGGCGGTCCAGCCGCGCAGACCCTCGATCACCTCGGTGCCGTCCAGGTCCGGCAGGCCCAGGTCCAGCACGACGACGTCCGGGTGCCCGTCCGCGGCCACCCGCAGCGCCGAGGACCCGTCCGCGGCGACCAGCACGTGGTAGCCGTGCGCGGTGAGGTTGATCCGCAGCGCACGCAGGATCTGCGGGTCGTCGTCCACGACGAGCACCCGCGTTCCGGTGCTCATCCGATCACCGCACGGTCCGACGGCTCCACAGGCGCACCGGCGGCGGGCAGCGAGACCACGACGGTGAGCCCGCCACCCGGCGTGTCCTCGGCGGTCAGCGTCCCGCCCATCACGGCGGTCAGCCCGCGCGCCACCGACAGCCCGAGCCCGACGCCGGACGCCGCGTCCCGGTCGCCGAGCCGCTGGAACGCGGTGAACAGCCCGTCGTGGCGGCGGCGCGGCACGCCCGGCCCGTGGTCGACGACCCGCAGCTCGACCCGGTCGGCGTGCGCGCTGGCCCGCAGCGCCACCGTCGCACCGTCGCGGGAGCCGTGCCGCAGCGCGTTGTCCACGACGTTCGCGATCACCCGCTCCAGCAGTCCGGCGTCAGCGAGCACGTCCGGCGCGTCCTCGCCGATCTCCACCAGCACGTTCTGGGCGCCCTCCAGCCCGGGCAGGGCGGCCAGCGCGACCTCGTCGTAGCCGACCGCAGCGAGCAGCGGCGTGACCGCGCCCGCGGCCAGCCGCGAGGAGTCCAGCAGGTTGTCCACCAGCACGGACAGCCGGTCCGCCGACTCCTCGACGCCGGCGAGCAGCTCGGCCCGGTCGGTGCCGGACAGCCGCAGCAGCGGGTCGCGCAGCGTGCCCGCGGCGGCCTTGATCGAGGTCAGCGGGCTGCGCAGGTCGTGCCCGACGGCCGACAGCAGCGCTCCGCGGGTCTCGTTCACCTCGGCCCGGCGCTCGGCGCGCTCCGCCTCGGCCGCCGCACGCTGGCCGCGCAGCGCGAGCAGCGCCTGGCCGCCGACGGTCTCCAGCAGCCGCCGATCGCCGGCCGGGAGCACCCGCCCGGATCCGACGAGGTGCAGGCCGTCCTCGACCTGCACGTCGACGTCCGCCTGGTCCGGCCGCGCGCACGCCGGCGTCCCGGACGTCGCGACCGTGGACCAGTGCCCGTCGGTGCGTTCGAGGAGTGCGACGCCGTCGAGGGCGAACGCCTCGCGCACCTTCTCGAGCAGCCTCGGCAGCGGGTCGGTGCGGGTCAGCACGGTCCGCGCGAACGAGGCCAGCAGCGCCGCCTCGGCCCCCGACCGCGCGGCCTGCTCGGCCCGTCGCGCGGCCCGGTCCACCACGAGCGCGACGAGCACGGCGACGGCCAGCATCGCGACCACCGTGATCGCGTTCTCGGTCTGCGCGATGGTCAGCGAGTACAGCGGCGGGGTGAGGAAGAAGTTCAGCGCGAACCCGCCGACCAGCACCGCGAGCAACGCAGGCCCCAGCCCGCCCACGACCGCCACCACGACCGCGGCCAGGAAGAACAGCACGACGTCGGTGGACAGCCCGATCACGTCCCGCAGGGCGACCCCGAGCAGCGTCGCGAGCGCCGGTGCCAGCACGGCCAGCACCCAGCCCGTCGTGACCCGCGCGGCCGGCAGCGCACCGCGCAGCACCGGCAGCCGCATCACCCGGCCGGCGGACGAGTGGGTGACCGTGTGCACGTCGATCGGGCCGGACTCCTGCACGACCCGCGCGCCGATGCCCGGGTCGAACAGCCGGGCCAGCCGCGACCGCCGGGACGTCCCGAGCACCAGCTGCGTCGCGTTCGCCCCGCGAGCGAAGTCGAGCAGCGCCGTCGTCACCGCGCCCGCCCCGCCGTCGCCGACGACCGTGTGGAACGTCGCGCCGACGTCGTCGGCGAGGCGGCGCAGCCCCACGGTCGCGCCGGCCGACGCACCCGCGAGCCCGTCGCCGCGCAGCACGTGCACGGCCAGCAGGTCGGCCTGCCCGGCGCGGGTGGCGATCCGGGCGGCGCGGCGCAGCACGGTCTCCGACTCCGGTCCCCCGGTCAGCGCGACGACGACGCGCTCGCGGGTCTCCCAGACGTCGGTGATCCTCCCGTCGGTGCGGTGGCGGCGGAGCGCGACGTCGACCTCGTCGGCCACCCAGAGCAGCGCGAGCTCCCGCAGCGCGATCAGGTTCGGCACCTTGAAGTAGTTCGCGAGCGCCGCGTCGACCTTCTCCGCGGCGTAGACGTTGCCGTGCGCGAGGCGGCGGCGCAGCGCCTCCGGGGTGATGTCGACGAGCTCGATCTGGTCGGCGCGGCGGACCACCTCGTCCGGCACGGTCTCGCGCTGGCGCACCCCGGTGATCGTCGCGACGACGTCGCCGAGCGACTCCAGATGCTGCACGTTCACCGTGGACAGCACGTCGATGCCGGCCTCGAGCAGCTCGTCGACGTCCTGCCAGCGCTTGGCGTGGCGGCCGCCGGGGGCGTTCGTGTGTGCGAGCTCGTCGACGAGCACGACCTCCGGCCGTCGGGCCAGCACGGCGTCGAGGTCGAGCTCCTCCAGCACGGCCGGGCCGTGCCGGACCTGCCGCCGCGGGACGACCTCCAGCCCCTCCAGCAGCGCCGCCGTCCGGTCCCGCCCGTGGGTCTCGACGACGCCGACGACGACGTCGGTGCCCCGGTCCCGCCGCCGTCGCGCCTCACCGAGCATCGCGTACGTCTTCCCCACCCCGGGCGCCGCCCCGAGGTGGATGCGCAGCTCACCCCTCGCGCTCACCACCTCATTGTCCGCTTGTCGAACGTCACGCTGCGGAGCAGGATCCAGGCGCTCGCCGGAACGGGCGGAAGGGATGGCCGGTGCAGAACGCGCACGTGCTGCAGGTACTCGTGGTGATCTTGACGGCCGTGCTCGTGCTGAGCTGGGTCGCCCGGCGGCTGCGCGCCCCGGGGCCGGTGGTTCTCCTGCTCGGCGGGGTGCCGCTGGCGTTCCTGCCGTGGACGGCGGACGTGACGCTGCCACCCGAGGTCGTCCTGCTGCTGTTCCTCCCGGCGTTGCTGTACTGGGAGTCGCTGACCACGTCGCTGCGCGAGATCCGCGCCAACCTGCGGGTCGTGTTCCTCACCTCGGTGGTGCTGGTGCTCGTGACGGCCGGGGCGGTGGCCGTGGTCGGCCACGCCCTGGGGTTGTCCTGGCCGGTGGCGTGGGTGCTGGGCGCCGTCGTCGCGCCGACCGACGCGACCGCGGTGGGCGCCGTCGCACGCGGGATGCCGCGGCGCACGGTGACCACGCTGCGCGCGGAGTCCCTGATCAACGACGGCACGGCGCTGGTCGTGTTCGCGATCGCGGTCTCCGTCGCCACGGGCGCCGAGCAGTTCAGCTGGCCTTTGGCACTCGGGCAGTTCGGGCTGTCCTATGTGGGCGGCGCGCTGGCCGGCCTCGTCGTGGCCTGGCTCGCCGCGCAGGCCCGCAAGGTCGTGCGCGAGCCGGTCCTGCAGAACACGGTGAGCGTGCTCACCCCGTTCGCCGCGTTCCTGGTGGCCGAGGAGATCCACGCGTCGGGCGTGCTGGCCGTCGTGGTCTGCGGGCTGTGGCTGTCCCAGGTCGGGCCGCGCACCGTGACCGCGCGGACCCGCCTGCAGGCCCGCGCGTTCTGGCAGGTCACCACGTTCCTGTTGAACGGCTCGCTGTTCGTGCTGGTCGGGATGCAGCTGCGAGCGGCGATGGAGTCGCTGCAGTCGTACTCGGTCGGCGAGGCGGTGTTCGACGCCGTGCTGGTCGCGCTGACCGTGATCGGCACCCGGCTGGTCTGGGCGTACACGACGCCGTACCTGATCCGGGCCGTCGACCGTCGGCCCCAGCAACGGCTGCGCCGGGTCGGGGCCCGCCAGCGGCTGGCGAACGCGTGGGCCGGGTTCCGCGGCGGGGTCTCGCTGGCTGCGGCGCTGGCCGTGCCGCTCGTCCTGGTGGACGGGACGCCGTTCCCGGGCCGCGACCTGATCGTCGTCGTGACGTTCGGGGTGATCCTGACGACGCTGCTGGTCCAGGCTCCGACACTGCCCGCCGTGCTGCGCTTCTCCCGGTTGCCGGAGGACACCGCCGAGGCCGCCGAGGAGGCGCTGGCCCACCGGCGCGCGGCCGAGGCCGGGCTCGCCGCGCTGCCGGCCACCGCGGCCCGCCTGGGCGTCCACCCGTCGGCCGCCGAGCACGTGCGCGCCGACTACGAGGAGCGGCTGCACACGCTGACCGACGACGCCGACGAACCCGACGACGCGGCGGTCGAGCGGGAGGACTACCAGCGGCTGCGGGCCGCGCTGCTGGCCGAGAAGCGCGCCGCCGTCGTCGCGCTGCGGGACGCCGGCAAGATCGACGACATCGTGCTGCGACGCGTGCAGGCGGGCCTGGACGCCGAGGAGGTCCGCCTCGCCGGCGTCGCCGACGACGAGTGAGGCGCGGCCGCCGGGCCGGCAGTGGACGGAGCCGCTGCGGCGGGGACGGTCGCGGGCGGGCACCCCGCGTCCCCGCTCGTTCCGCCGTCCCGACGACCGCGGGCGCGTGAGGGTCGCGCCGTCCTTTGCACTGCGCACATGGACGCACCGGGGGCGCGGACGCATCGGGGTGCGCATGGCAAAGCGTGCGTCGCACCAGGCCGGCGGGGCCGTCTCCGCCGCTGGAACGGGGCGTGCGGACATCGGGATCAGCGCGCGTCGCGGACCGCGAGGTTCAGCTCGGTGACGTTCACCGTCGGCTCACCGAGGAACCCGAGCACCCGCCCGGACGTCGCGTCGTCGACCAGCGCCCCGACCCGGTCGGCCGGCAGGCCGGTCACCCGCGCGACGCGCGCGACCTGCAGCGCCGCGTAGGCCGGGCTGATGTCCGGGTCCAGCCCCGACGCGGACGCCGTCACAGCGTCCGGCGGAACCGCGGCCGGGTCGACGCGCTCCCGGGCCGCGATCAGGCCGCGGCGCTCCTCGACGGCCGCGCGCAGGTCGTCGGAGAACCCGCCCTGGTTGGACCCGCCGGAGGTGGTCGTGTCGGCCGGGCCGAGCGCCCCCTCCGACGACGCCGACGGCCGGGTGTGGAAGTACGGGTCGGCGTCCGGGTCCGCCGGGACCGGGTCGATCCCGATCAGCGACGAGCCCGCCCCGCCGGCGACGACCGACCCCTCGGCGTTCCCGGACAGCCCCGGCAGCCGCGACACCGCCCAGATCGCCAGCGGGAACACGACCCCGCACAGCAGCGTCATCACGATCAGCACGCGCAGGCCGGTCGCGGTCTGGCGGCGCAACGTGGTCAGCATGTCCCTCAGATCCCCGGAATCAGTCGGACGAGCAGGTCGATCAGGAAGATCCCCGCGAACGGCGTCACCACACCGCCCAGCCCGTAGATCAACAGGTTGCGCCGCAGCAGGTTCGCCGCCGACGACGGCCGGTAGCGCACGCCGCGCAGGGCCAGCGGGATCAGCGCGACGATCACCAGCGCGTTGAAGATCACCGCGGAGAGGATCGCCGACTCCGGCGTGGCCAGGGCCATCACGTTCAGCGCTCCCAGCGACGGGTACAGCGCGACGAACATCGCCGGCAGGATCGCGAAGTACTTGGCGAGGTCGTTGGCCACGGAGAACGTGGTCAGCGCGCCGCGCGTGATCAGCAGCTGCTTGCCGATCTCGACGATCTCGATCAGCTTCGTCGGGTCCGAGTCGAGGTCGACCATGTTGCCGGCCTCCTTGGCCGCGGCCGTCCCCGTGTTCATCGCGACGCCGACGTCGGCCTGGGCCAGAGCGGGCGCGTCGTTCGTGCCGTCGCCGGTCATCGCGACCAGCCGCCCGCCCGCCTGCTCGCGCCTGATCAGCTCCATCTTGTCCTCGGGCGTCGCCTCGGCGAGGTGGTCGTCCACGCCGGCCTCGAGCGCGATCGCGCGGGCGGTACGCGGGTTGTCGCCGGTGATCATCACGGTGCGGATGCCCATCGTGCGCAGCTCGGCGAACCGCTCCGCCATGCCCGGCTTGACGACGTCGGACAGCCGGATCACGCCGAGCACCCCTGCGCCGCCCCCGCCGGCCGGCCGCGCGGAGGCGACGACGAGCGGTGTGCCGCCGTCGTCGGAGATGGTGTCCACGAGACGATCCACCTCGGGAACGTCGGCGCCGGCCCAGTCGAGGACCGCCGCGGCCGCACCCTTGCGCACCACACCGTCGCGGATGTCCACTCCGGACATCCGCGTCTGAGCGCTGAACGGGACGAACGTCGCGACGGCCTCGGACGCGTCCGCCTCGGCGGGCAACCCGTGCTCCGCCGCGCACAGCGAGACGATGCTGCGGCCCTCCGGCGTCTGGTCGGCGAGGCTGGACAGCCGCGCCGCGGCCGCGAGGTCGGCGACGGACGTGCCGCCGACCGGGATCAGCTCGGTCGCCCGGCGGTTGCCGAACGTGATCGTGCCGGTCTTGTCCAACAGCAGCGTGTCCACGTCGCCGGCCGCTTCGACCGCGCGCCCGGACGTGGCCAGCACGTTGCGCTGCACCAGCCGGTCCATGCCGGCGATGCCGATCGCGGACAGCAGTGCACCGATCGTCGTCGGGATCAGGCAGACCAGCAGGGCGGTGAGCACGATCAGTGGCACCTGCGAGCCCGCGTAGGCGCTCATCGGCGCCACCGCGACCACGGCCAGCAGGAACACGATCGTGAGCGCCGCGAGCAGGATCGTCAGCGCGATCTCGTTCGGAGTCTTCTGCCGCGCCGCGCCCTCCACCAGCGCGATCATGCGGTCCACGAAGGACTCGCCCGGCTCTGTCGTGATCCGGACGACGATCCGGTCCGACAACACCGTGGTGCCGCCGGTGACCGCGCTACGGTCTCCCCCGGCCTCCCGGATCACGGGCGCGGACTCGCCGGTGATCGCGGACTCGTCGACGGTCGCGATGCCCTCGACGACGTCGCCGTCGCCCGGGATCGTCTCGTTCGCCTCGACGACCACGAGGTCGCCCACGCTCAGCGCCGTCCCGGCGACCTGTTCTTCCCCGGACCGGCCGAGGCGCCGGGCGACCGTCTCTCTCTTGCTGCGCCGCAACGACTCCGCCTGGGCCTTGCCCCGGCCCTCGGCGACCGCCTCGGCCAGGTTCGCGAACACGACGGTGAACCACAGCCACACCGCGATCAGGATCGCGAACACGCTCGGGTCGAGTGCCGCCAGGACCGTGACCAGCACCGACCCGACCCAGACCACGAACATCACGGGGTTGCGCTGCTGCGTGCGCGGATCCAGCTTGCGCAGTGCCTCGGGCAACGCGGCGACGAGCTGGCGCGGCGCGAACGCGCCCGCCGCGACGGCTCGTCGCGCCGGCGGTTCGGTGGCCGTCTTCTCCTGGACCGCAGTGGTCATGACAGTGCCTCCGCGAGGGGTCCCAGCGCGAGCGCCGGGAAGAAGGTGAGGGCCGAGACCAGCAGGACCGTGCCGCCGACCAGCCCGGCGAACAGCGGGCCGTCGGTCGGCAGGGTGCCGGCGCCGGGTTCCACGCGGCGCTGACGGGCGAGTGAGCCGGCCAGCGCGAGCACCGCGAGGATCGGCACGAAGCGGCCGAACAGCATCGCGACCCCGAGGCCGGCCTGGAAGAAGTCGCTGGTCACGGTGATCCCGGCGAACGCGCTGCCGTTGTTGTTGGCGGCCGAGGCGTAGGCGTAGAGGACCTCGGAGAAGCCGTGCGCGCCGTCGTTGCCCAGCGCGTCGGCCGTGCCGGGCAGCGCGATCGCGAGTCCCGCCCCGAGCAGCACCAGCGCCGGCATGACGAGGATCGAGATCGCCGCGTAGGTGATCTCCCGGCGGCCGAGCTTCTTACCGAGGTACTCCGGCGTGCGCCCGACCATCAGCCCGGCCAGGAACACGGCGATGATCGCGAGCACCAGGATCCCGTAGAGACCGGACCCCACCCCGCCCGGCGCGACCTCGCCGAGCAGCATGTTCAGCAGCGTGATCCCGCCTCCGGCGCCGGTGAGGCTGTCGTGCAACGAGTTCACCGCGCCGGTCGACGTGCCGGTCGTGGACACGGCGAACAGCGCCGAGGCGGGGATGCCGAAGCGCACCTCCTTGCCCTCCAGAGCAGCGCCCGCGGCGAGCGCTGCGGGCCCGTTCGGGTGCGACTCGGCGAGCCAGGCCAGCGCCGCGAACGCCGCCCAGATCACGCCCATCACGGCGACCAGCACCGTGCCCTGGCGGGTGTTGCGGACCATCACGCCGAACGTGCGGGTCAGCGCGACCGGGATCGCCAGCATCAGGAAGATCTCGAGGAGGTTGGACACCGCGTTCGGGTTCTCGAACGGGTGCGCCGAGTTCGCGTTGAAGATCCCGCCGCCGTTCGTGCCGAGCTGCTTGATCGCCTCCTGGGACGCGGCCGGCGCGAGCGGCAGCGTGTGCGCGGACCCGTCGACCGTCGTCACGTCGACGCCGGAGCGCAACGACTGCACGACCCCCGTCGCGACGAGCACGACGGCGGCCACGGCGGCGATCGGCAGCAGGATGCGCACGACGCCGCGGACGAGGTCGACCCAGAAGTTGCCGATCCGCCCATCCGCATCGCCCGCGCGGGCGGCGAACCCGCGCACGAGCGCGACCGCCACGGCCATCCCGACCGCGGCCGACACGACGTTCTGCACGGTCAGCCCGGCCATCTGCACCGTGTCGCCGAGGACCTGCTCGGGGACGTAGGACTGCCAGTTCGTGTTCGTCACGAACGAGACCGCGGTGTTGAACGACGTCGCGGGGTCGACGCTGCCGCGCCCGAATCCCAGCGGCAGCAACGGCTGCAGGCGTTGGAGCAGGTAGAGCAGTGCGATCGAGACGAACGAGAACCCGAGCACGCCGGCCGCGTAGGTGCCCCAGCGCTGGGTGCCGTCGGGGTCCACCCGCACCAGCCGGTAGAGCGCACGCTCGATCCGCCAATGCCGCGCGTCGGTGTAGACGCGGGCCATCCAGCTACCCAGTGGGCGGTACACGAGACCCAGCGCGGCGACGAGCACACCGGCCTGGAGCAACCCCGCGCCCATCAGAACCGCTCCGGGCGCAGCAGGGCGACCACGAGATAGATCAGCAGGCCGAGTGCGAGCAGCCCGACCACCACGTTCGCGATCACAGCCTGTCCAGTCCGCGCAGCAGGGATGCGCACAGCGCGAAGGCCGCGCACAGCAGCGACAGGTACCCCAGATCGGCCACCGACGACTCCTCGAAACCCCTCCCGACCGGTCTCTCCGGGGGAGCTCGCGAAGCGTGCGCGGCCGGTGCGCCACACACGGCGCTCCGCTACGGGGGATTGACGGCCGGACCGTCCGTTCTTGACGAGACCTTGACGCCGGATGAGGCCGGTCACGCGCACGATGGGTGGGCGCGGGCAGGACCTGGG
Source organism: uncultured Actinomycetota bacterium (assembly GCA_963822335.1). Lineage (GTDB taxonomy): Bacteria > Actinomycetota > Actinomycetes > Mycobacteriales > Pseudonocardiaceae > Pseudonocardia. The sequence goes on from CAWGHE010000004.1 coordinate 311,654, forward strand.
TCCGGACGAACCGGACGCCGCAGAGCCTCCGCCCGGCCGGGACGCCGGGACACGCCTAGGCTGGCGAACGGCCCGCACCCGGAAGGAGCACGCGATGTCGGTGATCGACAACGCGGTCTACATCGGCGGTCACCGCACCGCCGATCCGCCCGCGGTCGACAAGGCGCTCCAGGCGTTGCGCGGATGCCAGCACGAGTGCGCAGTGCGCGCCGACGAGTCGGCGCAGCAGAATGGGGACACGCACCCCGAGCGGTGCTTCGCCTGGATCGGCATGCTGCGCCCCGACGAGGCGGAGCTCCGGGCCGTCGCCGACGAGTTCGGCCTGCACGAGCTGTCGGTCGAGGACACGGTCAACGCCCACCAGCGGCCCAAGCTGGAGCGCTACGGCGACACCGAGTTCATCGTGCTGCGCCCGGCCCGCTACGTCGACTCCGACGAGGTCGTGCAGATCGGCGAGGTGCACCTGTTCCTCGGACCGGACTTCGTGATCACGGTCCGGCATGCCGTGGAGCCGGACCTGGGCAAGGTCCGCCAGAGGTTGGAGAACGACACCGACCTGCTCGCGCACGGCCCGTTCGCGGTGCTCTACGCCGTGCTCGACCAGGTCGTCGACGACTACGGCCCGGTCCTCGACGGGCTGCAGGACGACATCGACCAGATCGAGGAACAGGTCTTCTCGGGCGACCCGAAGGTCTCGCGCCGGATCTACCAGCTCACCCGCGAGGTGATCGCGTTCCAGCGCGCCGTGGAGCCGCTGGACGAGATCTTCGCCGAGCTGCGCAGCCGGTTCGGCAAGGGCGGCGACGTCGCCGACCTGGAGCTGAAGCGCCTGATGCGCGACGTGATCGACCACGTCACCCGCGTGCGCGAGCGCACCCAGGGCTTCCGGGAGCTGCTGGGCAACATCCTCACGGTGAACTCCACGCTGGTCGCGCAGCGCCAGAACGAGGAGATGACCCGCCTGACCGAGGCCGGCTACCAGCAGAACGAACAGATGAAGCGCGTCTCGTCGTGGGCGGCGATCCTGTTCGCCCCGACGCTGATCGGCGGCATCTACGGCATGAACTTCGACGAGATGCCGGAGCTGCACTGGTCCTACGGCTACTGGTTCGCGATCGGCATGATGCTGCTGCTCGCGGTCGGCCTCTACGCCGGGTTCAAGAGCCGCGGCTGGCTCTGACCCGGCCCTGATCACCGGATCGGCAGTGGAACGCGACAGGTCTGTCGCGAATCACTGCCGAAGGGCTGATCGGATCTGGGCCACCACGTCGTCGGGGCGTCTGATGAGGTCGTCCCAGGTGAACCGCAGAAGGGTCCATCCCGCCCGGACGAGGGCGTTGCCCTTCGCGCGGTCGGCCTGGAACCGCTCCCGGTCGGTGTGCCACGCCCACCCGTCCAGCTCCACGGCCACCCGCTCGGCGGGAAACGCCACGTCGATCTCGTCCCGGCCGAACGGGTGGCCGAGCACGAAGCCATCGATGCCGGCCCGGCGGAGCAGGGTCACGAGTCGTCGTTCGAACACCGAGGCCGCTCCGACGGCCGCGTCCCGCAGCAACGCCGCGGCCCGGGCCATTCCGTGCGCACCGGCGGAGCGGCAGTACGCCTCATGCAGGTCGCTGAACGCGATCCGCCCTTGCTGCAGCGCGCGGTCGAGGACGGCGGCCCCGTCCGGCCACGCCACCGCCGTCTCGAGGACGGTCAGCGGCAGGGCAGTGATCCCGATCCCGCCCTGCATCGTGCGATCGGCGGCGGCCAGGTCCCTGCGACGTAACCGGACCCAGCGACGGGACCGACGGGTGACCGACCGCGGCACGGTGACCTGGACCGGACCCGACGCGTGGTTCAGGAGCCCGTACCAGAACGCCGCGGCGGGCCCGCTCACCACGGTCGACGGGCCCGTCCAGAGCCACGCCGCACGGACCCTGACACGGTCGGTCAGTGGATGACCGGCAACCAGGGAGACACCCGGGAGGACGTCGACCCACTCGCCCGACGCCACTCGACGCTGGACCGTGCGCATCGACAGTCCACACGCGACGGCCTGCTCACGACTGATCACCCCGTCCTGGCGTCGCACCACGTCGCGGAGGAGCACAGATTCATACTCAGCGAAGGCGCCCGTACTCCGGTCCGAAATCGGCCCGAGCCGTTCACACTCGACAGGTGATCATCGGTCTGGCAGCGGAATGCGACAGTCTTGGCGCGATTCGCTGCCGAGGCCGTGATCAGGCCGGGACCAGACCCAGCCCGGACGTGCCGAGGCCGGTGGGGCCGGGCAGGCCGGCCGGGCGGTGCACCCGCTCCAGCTCCGGTTCGGTGTAGCGCACGCACCGGCGGTGCCACTCGAGGATGCCGGACATCCAGTCCTTGAGGTTGTCGGCCTGGGCGAGGAGCGCGGCGCGGGCCGGCTCGTCGAGGTCATGCTCGGAGAAGAGCGCTGGTAGTCCCGTCGCGAGGATGTGCTCGAACTGCTCCATCCGGGCCCGCATCAGGTCCGCGACAACGGCGGCTCCCGCGGCGGGTCCTGCGCCTGCAGGCGGACGAGGGCGGTGGCTCGGTGCGCGGGAGCTAGCCCCGATTCCGCGGCCGCGGCTGGCAGCGCGGGCAGGTGTAGGAGGAGCGGTTCATGAACGGGTCCCGGCGGATCGGGGTACCGCAGCGACGGCAGGCCCGGTCCGCCTGCCCGTAGACGTTCAGCGACCGGTCGAAGTAGCCGGAGGCGCCGTTGACGTTGACGTAGAGCGCGTCGAACGACGTGCCGCCCTGCCCGAGCGCCTCGGTCATCACCTCGGTGGCGGCGTCCAGCACGGTGCGGCCCTGCGCCCGGGTGAGCTTCTCCGTCGGGCGTTCGCCGTGCAGCCGGGCACGCCACAGCGCCTCGTCGGCATAGATGTTGCCGATCCCGGACACGACGGTCTGGTCCAGCAGCGCCCGCTTGAGCTCGGTACGCCTGCGGCGCAGGGCGGCGACGGCCTCGTCGGCGCGGAACGACGGGTCCATCGGGTCGCGGGCGATGTGCGCCACCGGTTCCGGGACCAGCCCTCCCCCGGCCGCGTCCTCGAGCGGGTGCACCGACAGGCCGCCGAACGTGCGCTGGTCGACGAACCGCAGCTCCGGGCCGTCGTCGTCGAACGTGATCCGGACCCGCAGATGCTTCTCGTCCGGACGCCCGGGGTCCACGACGAGCATCTGGCCGCTCATGCCCAGATGGGCCAGCAACGCGTCGTCCCCGGCGGAGTGCTGCGTGAACTCCAGCCACAGGTACTTGCCGCGCCGGTGGGCGCCGTGGACACGGCGCCCGGTCAGACGGGCGGAGAAGTCGTCGGCACCGGCGACGTGCCGGCGGACGGACCGGGGATGCCCGACCTCGACGGCGGCGACGGTGCGGTCCAGGACGTGATCGGCGAGACCGCGGCGGACGACCTCGACCTCGGGGAGCTCGGGCACCGCTCGGGCGACCGGGTCAGTGCGAGGCCGTCGACGGCGGCGCCGCGGGGGCCACCCCGTCCGGCGACAGCGAGCGCCAGGCCTCCTCGGCGGCCTTCTGCTCGGCTTCCTTCTTCGTCCGCCCGTTCCCCGTGCCCATGTCCTGACCGGCGACGACGGCGGTGGCCGTGAACTCCTTGAGGTGGTCCGGGCCCTCCTCGTCGATCCGGTACTCCGGAACGCCGTGACCCTGGGATGCGGTGAGCTCCTGCAGGCTGGTCTTCCAGTCGAGACCGGCACCGAGCAACGGCGCGCTGCGCAGCAGGTCGTCGAACAGGCGGTGGATCAGCTCGCGCGACGGTTCGAGACCGTGCTCGAGATACACGGCGCCGAGCAGGGCCTCCGTGGCGTCGGCGAGGATGCTCGCCTTCGACCGGCCACCGGTCAGCTCCTCGCCGCGGCCCAGGTACAGGTAGGCGCCCAGGCCCGGCCCGGAGAGGGCCTCGGCGACGCCGGCCAGCGCGTGCATGTTGACCACGCTGGCGCGCAGCTTCGCCAGCTGCCCCTCCGGAAGATCCGGGTGGTCCCGGTAGAGCCGCTCGGTGACGACGATCGACAGCACCGAGTCCCCGAGGAACTCCAGGCGCTCGTTCGTCGGCAGCCCGCCGTTCTCGTAGGCGTACGAGCGGTGGGTCAACGCCAGGGTCAGGATCTCCTCCGCCAGCTCGATCCCGAGCGCGGACAGCAGAGGACCCCGGTCCTCGGCAGGACCGGTGACTCCCTTGTCACCCACCGCGACGTGCAGGCTCAGGCCGGACGGGTGACCTGGCGGCCGTCGTACTGGCCGCAGGTGGGGCAGGCGATGTGCGGCAGCTTCGGCTCGCGGCAGGCGCGGTTCGAGCAGGCCACCAGGTTCGGCGCAGTGGCCTTCCACTGCGACCGGCGCGAGTGCGTGTTCGACCGCGACATCCGGCGCTTGGGTACGGCCACGGTAGTTCTCCTCGTAAGACGTGCGGCTGTGCAGTTCGTGTAGCAAAGGGCGGGAAGTCACTCCCCGGAGGGCAGGCGCTCCTTGAGCGCCGCCCAGCGAGGATCCAGTGTCTCATGACCGTGGTCCGCCGCGAGATCGGCCCACCGCTCACCGCACTCGGAGCACAGGCCCGGGCAGTCCTCCCGGCACAGCGGCGCCATCGGCAGGTCGGTGACGACGGCGTCGCGCACGAGCTGCGTGAGGTCGATCCGCTCGTCGACCAGGCGCGGGATCTCGTCCGAGTCGGTCGTCTCCTCGGTGGCCGACGCCGGGTAGGCGAACAGCTCGCCGAGCCCGACCTCCAGCTCGTCGTGCAGCGCGTCCAGGCACCGCGAGCACTCTCCGGCCAGGTGCACCGCGGCCGTCCCGGAGAGGTAGACGCCCTCGGTCACCGACTCCAGCGTCAGATCGAGCTCGACGTCCGAGCCGTCCGGCACACCGATCACGCCGACGATCCCGATGGCCTGCTCACCGCTGGGAGCCGGAGCGGTCCGGTGCACCGTGCGCATCGTGCCCGGGCGGCGTTCGAGTTCGCGGGTGCTGACGATCCAGGGGTTCGTGTCGTCGGATCGGTCGTTCCGGGAGGTGCGGCGCTGTGCAGTCATGACCGGAACCAGGGTACGCGCCGGTGTGACCGGGTTCAGGAGCGGCGGTTCCGCCCGGCGCGGACGTCGAACGCGTCCCCGATCAGCGCCCCCAGCTCCAGGAACGCGTCCGCGGTCCGCGCGCGCAGCCGGGACAGGTCCACCCGGCCGCCGGTGGCCAGGTGCGGGTCGTGCGGGACCTCGACGACCGCCCGCACGCGCCCGGCGAAGTGCTCGCGGATCCGCGTGCCGTCCACCTCGGCGCTGGAGCGGTCGCAGGACAGCACGACGACGGCGTCCTGGGCGAGCCTGTCGTGGCCGTGCGCGACGAGCCAGTCCAGCGTCTTGCTCGCCCGGCTCGCGCCGTCCACGGTCGGCGCGCCGACCACGACCAGGCTGTCCGCCTGGGACAGCGTGCCCTCCATGGCCGAGTGCACCAGCCCGGTGCCGGAGTCGGTGATGATGATGTTGAAGAAGCGGCCGAGCAGCGCACAGACCCGCTCGTACTCGTCGCGGCGGAACGCCTCGCCCGCGGCCGGGTCCTGCTCGGAGGCCAGCACCTGCAGCCGCCCGGCCAGGCTGGTGTAGCGGGAGACGTCGGTCCAGGTGTGCACCTGCTCGAGGTCCTCGAGCAGCTCGCGCACGGTCACGCGGGAGTCGCCGGTCAGCCGGTCGGCGAGCGTGCCGGCGTCCGGGTTCGCGTCCAGGACGACGGCCCGGTCGCCGCGGTTCTCGGCCAGCGTGAGTCCCAGGCAGGTGGCCACCGTGGTCTTGCCGACGCCGCCCTTGATCGAGGTGACGGCGACGCGGTGCGCCCCGGCGAGCGGCTGGCGGATCCGGCCCAGCAGCTCCTGGCGGGCCTCCTCCGCGGCCCCCGGCCCGGGGTTCACCCGCCCGGCGGACATCTCGTAGACCACGCGCCGCCATCCGCCCCGCGGGCGGGCGGCCCGCGGCCGGAGGACCGCGTCCTCGGAGAGGTCCGGGAGATCGGGCTCGAAGGGCCGTGCGGTCGCCATCTGCGGTGTTCCCAGCCTTTCCGCCGGTTCGGCGGTGTCCGCCGGGTCCGGGCCGGAGTCGGTGCCGTCGTCGTCCTCCGGCGCGGGCCGGGGGGCGACGGGCGGCCCCTCCAGCCGGTGTCCGTAGGTCTCCCACCAGGTCGAGGGATCCGGCTCCGTGCGCCGTGCCATGTGCGCAGCGTATTACGACAGTTCCACGCAAGTCACCGTCTCACGAGGGTGATGATCACCGTGACGGTGCGGGGACCGGCGCGCCCTCCCACAGCGACGGTGCGTGCGCCTCCTGAGACGCCCGGCCGGCCGGCCAGTGCCCGGGCAGCCAGAGCTCGTCCGCCCGGGCCATCCCGGCCGCGTCCGCGAGCACCCGGATCGACTGGTCGGTGAGCTGCAGGAACAGCGTGAGCGCGAAGCGCGCCGTGGTCGGGCCGACGTCGCGCCCGCCGCTGTCGTAGGCGTCGGTGGGGACGGGCCACGCGTTGTCGCGCGGCAGGCGCCGGTGCGGCAGCCCGTGCCGGGCGTTCACCCACCAGTCGACGGCCGCGCACAGGTCGTCGTCGGTGCCGGTCAGCCGCTCCGGGCCGAACGTGAGGGTCCTCCCGGTGCCGGAGTGCGGGAACGCCACCCGCCAGGCCGCGGGCAGCCGGCCACCGGACGCGGCGGCCAGGACGTCCGCAGCCGGGCCGGCGCGCAGGCAGCCCAGCCGGTCCGCCGGCCGTTCACCACCGCCGTCGCGGGGTCCGCCCGAGACCGCTCGGACGTCGCGGACGAAGCGCTCCCAGGCCCGGACGGACAGGAAGGCGATCAGCCGGTTCAGCGTGGTGCGCGGGTCCGGCTCGTCGCGGTGCTCGAGGCCGTCGGCCACCACGGACAGGTTCACCACGTCCTGGAAGCCGGCGCGGGCCTCGGCGCAGGCGGCGGCGAACTCGGGACGGCGCCCGGGAGTCAGTACGGCGGGCATGCTCGTGGCATCCGCTTCGATCGGGGCTGTGGTCACACCGACGATACTGACCGACCTGTGACCAGGCTCACAAGTTCTGGTACGGGCGGGCCGTCAGTCGATGAGGTCCATGCCGGTGCCCGAGCGCCCGTGCGGGACCGCACCGTTCTGCCCGCCGTGCCCGTTCTGTATCCCCTGGCCGCGCCACAGCTGGCTGCGCCCGCGGCTGACCGTGCCGAGCGCGCCGGACAGTGCCGTCTCCAGCTCGGCCAGCGTGGAGTCGACGTAGGCGTCGCACTCCCGGCGCTGCCGGTCCGTCTCGCCGTGCGCGGCGTCCACGATCCGCGCGGACTCGGCGTGCGCGGCGCGCACGACCTCGTTCTGCGAGACCAGACGTGCCTGCTCGCCCTGCCCGTCGGCGATCAGTCGGTCGTGCGCGGCCCGCCCGGCGTGCGTCATCCGCTCGGCCTCGTCGCGGGCCCGCTCGGTCATCTCGGCGTACTGACGACGCCCCTCGGCGACCGTCCGCTCGGCCTCGTGCCGCGCCTCGGCGACGGTGCGCGCCGCCTCCTCCTGCGCCTCGGCGACGAGGCGCTCGGCCTCGCTGCGCGCGGTCTGCAGCGTCTCCTGCGCCTCGGAGTCGGCCGCGGAACGCGTCTCCTCGGCCTCCCGCTCGGCCTCGCCGACGACGTCGTCGCGACGGTCCAGTACGTCCTGCGCGTCGTCGAGCTCACCCGGGAACGCCTCCCGGACGTCGTCGAGCAGCTCCAGCACGTCTCCGCGAGGAACGACGCAGTTCGACGTCATCGGAACGCTCCGCGCGTCCTCGACGATCGTCACCAACGCGTCCAGCGACTCGAACACCCGGTACACGCCGATGATCCTGCCACCGCGCCCCCGGTGGGCCGGGCTATTGCGCGACCACCCGCGTGTCAAGTTCCGGACGGGTGACCCTCACACGAGTTCAGTCCTGCTCGGCCAGCCGCTTGAGGAGCCGGTCGTGGACGGTCGGGGGCAGGAACGCGCTGACGTCGCCACCGCCGCGGGCGACCTCCTTGACCAGCGAGCTCGACACGTACACCTGCCCCGGCGCGCCGGGCAGGAACAGCGTCTCGACGCCGGTCAGGTGCCGGTTCATGTGCGCCATCGGCAGCTCGTAGTCGTAGTCGGTGGCCGAGCGCAGCCCCTTGACCAGCGCGGACGCACCACGCTCGCTGCAGTACTCGACGACGAGGCCCGAGAACGCCTCCACCCGCGCCCCCGGGATGTCGGCGGTGATCTCGGCCAGCATCTCGATCCGCTCGTCGACCGTGAAGACGCCCTGCTTGCGCGGGTTCACGAGGATCGCGACGAACACCTCGTCGAACAGGGCCGCCGTGCGGCGGATGACGTCGAGGTGACCGATCGTCGGGGGGTCGTAGGAACCGGGGCACACCGCACGCCGGAGGTCGGCCATGCGGCGAAACCTACCCGAGACCCGCGCGGTGATCACCGGAACGCGGGCCGGATCACCCGCCGGCCCGGGCACCGACCCCCGCGCCGACGGTCAGGATCCCGGGAACCGTCCGGAGTGCAGGACCGTGTCGCCGTAGCGGCGGTCGCGGGCGTCCACGAATCCCGTCGGCCAGGGGAACGGGTCGCGGGATCGGGAACGTTCCACGACGACCACGGCATCCACGGCCAGCCATCCCCCGGCGGCCGCGGCGGTGAGCCACGCGGCCACCTCGTCGTCGGGTACGGAGTAGGGCGGGTCGGCGATCAGCACGTCGAACGCCCGCTCCGCCGGCCGCGCGAGCACCGTCCCGGCCGTCCCGACGATCACCCGCCCGCCGAGACCGAGTTCGGCGACATTGCGTCGCAACACCCCGGCCGCCCGCCTGTCGGACTCGACGAACACCGCGTCGGCCGCGCCGCGGGACAGCGCCTCGAGCCCGAGCGCGCCGGACCCGGCGCAGACGTCGAGCACGGCGGCGCCGTCCAGACCGGGGTCGTGCTCGAGCGCGGAGAACAACGCCTCGCGCACCCGGTCCGACGTCGGCCGGGTCCCGGACGGCGGGACCGCGATCCGCCGTCCGCCCGCATGTCCGGCGATGATCCGGGTCATGCCGGGCGGTCGGGCCGTGCTGCGCTCACCGGAGCAGTCTCGCACCCGCCGATCCCGCCACCGCCGTGGTCCGGCGCCGGACGCGCCACGACCCGGATCCATCGAGCGGCACGGTTCGGCCGGCCTCTCCGCCCGCGGCCGCCGATCCGTCCCGGCCGTTCGAGCGGCACCTCGGGCGACCTCGACCGCACGAACGTTCCAGCCGAACCGTCCGAGCGATCGAGAGGCACGTTTCCGCGACCCCGACCGCGCGAACGTGCCGACCGAACCGCACTAGGCCATCGAGAGGCACATTTCCGCGACGTCGACCGCGCAAACGTGCCGACCGAACCGCCCCAGGCCATCGAGCGGGCGCGTTTCCGACCTCGACCGCGCGAACGCGACAGCCGACCCGACCCGGCCGAGCGCCACTTCGGCGCCGGGCCGCTCGCCCGCGCCGGGAGACGGCCGGGCTCACTCCAGCTCGACCAGCAGGTCCCCGCCCTCGACCTGCTGGACCTCACCGATCGCGAGCCGGGCCACCGAGCCCGAGCGGTGCGCGGTGATCGACGCCTCCATCTTCATCGCCTCGATCGTCGCGACGGTCTGGCCGGACTCGACGTGGTCGCCCTCGCCGACCTGCAGCGTGACGACACCGGCGAACGGCGCGGCGACGTGGGCGTCGTTGCCCTGGTCGGCCTTCTCCGCGGCCTTGACCTCGGTGGTGACCGACTCGTCGCGCACCGCCACCGGCCGGAGCTGGCCGTTCAGCGTGGTCAGCAGCGTGCGGTAGCCGCGCTCGTCGGGCTCGGAGACGGCCTCCAGCTCGATCAGCAGCGTCACGCCGGGCTCCAGCTCGACGGTGTGCTCGAGGTCCTCCTCCAGCCCGTAGAAGTAGTCCTTCGAGGTCAGCACGGACGTGTCGCCGTACAGCTCGCGGTGGGTGTCGTAGTCCTTCGTCGGGCCCGGGAACAGCAGGCTGTTCAGCGTGCGCTGCGGCTCGTCCCGCAGGCCGCGCCGGTCGTCGATGGACAGGTCGGCCTTCTCGGCCTCCGGCGTACGGCCCTCCAGCGCGCGGGTGCGGAACGGCTCCGGCCACCCGGCCGGCGGGTCGCCCAGCTCGCCGCGCAGGAACCCGATCACCGAGTCCGGCACGTCGTAGCTGGCCGGGTCCTTCTCGAACGCGGCCGCGTCCACCCCGGCGCCGACCAGGTGCAGTGCGAGGTCCCCCACGACCTTCGACGACGGCGTCACCTTCACCAGGCGCCCGAGCATCCGGTCCGCGGCGGCGTAGCAGTCCTCGATCAGCTCGAACCGGTCGCCGAGCCCGAGCGCGATCGCCTGCTGGCGCAGGTTGGACAGCTGCCCGCCCGGGATCTCGTGGTGGTAGACGCGCCCGGTCGGCGACGCGAGCCCGGACTCGAACGGCGCGTAGACCTTCCGCACCGCCTCCCAGTACGGCTCCATGTCCCCGACCGCCTGCAACGACAGCCCGGTCGCACGCTCGGTGTGGTCGGTCGCGGCGACCAGCGCCGACAGCGACGGCTGCGACGTCGTCCCGGCCATCGACGCGATCGCCCCGTCCACGGCGTCCACGCCGGCGTCGATCGCGGTGACCAGGGTGGCGAGCTGGCCACCCGCGGTGTCGTGGGTGTGCAGGTGCACCGGTAGGTCGAACCGCTCCCGCAGCGCCGTGACCAGCGTGCGGGCCGCGGGCGGGCGGAGCAGACCGGCCATGTCCTTGATCGCCAGGACGTGCGCGCCGGCGTCGACGATCTGCTCGGCCAGGCGCAGGTAGTAGTCGAGGGTGTAGAGGTCCTCGGCCGGGTCGGACAGGTCGGCGGTGTAGCAGAGCGCGACCTCGGCCAGCGCCGTGCCGGTGTCGCGGACCGCCGCGATCGCCGGACGCATCTGGGAGACGTCGTTGAGCGCGTCGAAGATCCGGAAGATGTCCATGCCGGTCGACGCGGCCTCGGCGACGAACGCGTCGGTCACCTCGGTCGGGTACGGCGTGTAGCCGACGGTGTTGCGCCCGCGCAGCAGCATCTGGGTGCAGATGTTCGGCGCCGCGGACTTGATCGCGGCAAGCCGCTCCCACGGGTCCTCGGCCAGGAACCGCAGCGCGACGTCGTAGGTCGCGCCGCCCCAGCACTCGATCGACAGCAGCTCCGGCATCGTGCGCGCCACGTACGGCGCGACGGCCAGGATGTCCTTCGTCCGCACCCGCGTGGCCAGCAACGACTGGTGCGCATCGCGGAACGTGGTGTCGGTGACCGCGACCGCCGTCTGCTCGCGCAGCCGCTTCGCGAACCCCTCCGGCCCGAGTGAGCGCAGCAGCTGCGCGGAGCCGTCCGGCACCGGCTGGGCGAGGTCGGCCTCGGGGAGCTTCTCGATCGGCTCGACGGCCTCGGGCCGGTCGCCGTTCGGCTTGTTGACGGTGACGTCACCGAGGAACTGCAGGATGCGCGACCCGCGGTCGGCCGACGGACGGGCCTTGAGCAGGTGCGGGCGTTCCTCGATGAAGCTCGTCGTGATCCGCCCGGCCTTGAAGTCCTCGTCCTCGAGCACCGCGGCCAGGAACGGCAGGTTCGTCGACACGCCACGGAGCCGGAACTCGGCGATCGCCCGGCGGGCCCGCCGGGAGGCGTTGGCGAAGTCGTGGCCGTGGCAGGTCAGCTTGACCAGCATCGAGTCGAAGTGCGCGGACACCTCGGCGCCGACGTGCACGGTGCCGCCGTCGAGGCGCACGCCCGGGCCGCCCGGGGAGCGGTACACCGAGATCGTCCCGACGTCCGGGCGGAACTCGTTGGCCGGGTCCTCGGTCGTGATCCGGGTCTGCATCGCGGTGCCGGTCAGCGTGATGTCGTCCTGGGTCAGCCGCAGGTCCGGCAGCGTCATGCCGGACGCGATCCGCAGCTGTGCGATCACCAGGTCCCGGTCGGTGACCTGCTCGGTCACCGTGTGCTCGACCTGGATCCGCGGGTTCATCTCGATGAAGTGGTGCTGGCCGCGCTCGTCGAGCAGGAACTCGACGGTGCCGGCGTTGACGTAGCCGATCTGCTTGGCGAAGTCCTTCGCGTCGGCGCAGATCCGGTCACGGATCTCCGGGTCCAGGTTCGGCGCCGGGGCGATCTCGACGACCTTCTGGTGGCGGCGCTGCACCGAGCAGTCCCGCTCGTAGAGGTGCACGACGTTGCCCTCGGCGTCGGCGAGGATCTGCACCTCGATGTGCCGCGGGTTCACCACGGCCTGCTCCAGGAACACGGTCGGGTCGCCGAACGCGGACTCGGCCTCGCGCATCGCGGCGTCGATCGCGTCGCGCAGGTCGCCGGACTCCTGGACCCGCCGCATGCCGCGCCCGCCACCGCCGGCGACGGCCTTCACGAAGATCGGGTAGTCGATGCCCTCGGCGGCACGCAGCAGTTCCTCGACGTCGTCGGACGGGTCCGACGACTCCAGCACCGGCACGCCGGCCTCACGGGCCGCGGCGACGGCGCGGAACTTGTTGCCGGTCAGGTGCAGCACCTCGGTCGGCGGGCCGACGAACGTGATGCCGGCGTCGGCGCAGGCACGGGCCAGGTCCGGGTTCTCGGACATGAATCCGTAGCCGGGATAGACGGCGTCCGCGCCGGCCTTCTTGGCCGCCCGGATGACCTCCTCGACCGACAGGTAGGCGCGGACCGGGTGGCCGGGCTCGCCGATCTGGTAGGACTCGTCGGCCTTCGCCCGGTGCAGCGAGTTGCGGTCCTCGTACGGGAACACCGCGACCGTCGAGACACCCAGCTCGAACGCGGCCCGGAACGCGCGGATCGCGATCTCCCCGCGGTTGGCCACCAGTACCTTGCGGAACATCGCACTCCTCGCTACTGCTCCTGCGGCGGACGCGTGATCGTTGCACGTGAGCGACGGCACCGACCACCGCGAACGCCCGGCCCCGTCGGGTACCCCGAGGAAGTTCCGGGTCGCCCACCCGTCCGGAGCGCATCATCGTGACCCGGTTTCCGGCTAACTTGGAGAGATGACAAGCCGCCGCTCCCGGCGACCGGCCGACCGCCGCGCACACGGGCACCTGTACGGGTACGCGCACGGGCACGGCGTGGGCGGCGGCATGACGGTGCACCAGGCGTACGGGGCGGAACGCCGCGACCGACGCCGGGAACGGCGGATGCGCCGCCGGTACCGGCGCGCGGGGCCGCCGTTGCTGCTGCTCGGGCTCGGTGTCCTCGTCGGGCTGGCCTTCCTGGGGGTCGTCGTGATCCGTGTGGCTATAGAGCTGTTCCCGGTGCTGCTGGTCGGCGCCGTGGCGTGGATGCTGTTCCGGGTCCTGACACGGACCCGGCGCCACCCGGCGCCGCACGTCCCGCAGGCCCCGCCCCCGGTGACCGGCGAGCAGTCGTGGGCTCAGGCCAAGGTGGCGTTCGACCGGGTGCGAGCCGAGTACACCGCGTACGAGTGCGACGCGATGGCCGTGCTGCGGCGCCCGGCGCTCTCCGACGTGTCGGTGGCCAGCACGGCGCGGTTCGTGGACGCGTTCGCCGAGGCGCAGGCGCTCGACACCGACAGGTATCCGGGCCCGCCGCACGACACCGGCTTCGTCACGGCCGTCGCCCGGGTGACGCGTGCCTGGCAGGCGGCGCAGGACGCGGCCGACCGGATCCGCCTCTCCGGCCTGACTCCGGACGAGCGTGCTTCCGTGGAACGGGTGCTCAAGCTGCTGACCACGGCGCGGGACTCGGACTCCGAGCCGGAGCGCCTGGCCGCCTACGCCCGCGCCCGGGCCGAGCTGGACCGCCTGGACCGCGCGGGTGTCGTGCACCTGCCGCGGACGGCCCGCACCGCGATCGACGAGGCGTCCCGGGGCGCACTGCCGGGCTGAGGACCCGGCGCACCCTGGTGCGCCGACCCGCGCGGTGGTTCGGTGACCGGGGTGAGCGAGCAACAGGTGGCGGCCGGTCCGGTGGTACCGGCGTCCCTCGCCGAGCACGCCGCCGTCGCCGTGGAGACGGCGGCTCTGCGGGAGAGCGAGCAGCATCGCCCGTCTCGATCAGGTTGTCGACACCCGGTTCACGTTTGCGGGCTTCCCTCTCAAGCTGCAGGGATCGCACGGCGGGCCCACCCGCGCCGTCGCGCTCGTCGAGGACTGATCGCCCCATCAGAAGGAGGAGACACACATGCGCAAGGTCGTCGACACACTGCTCCCGACCACGATGATCGGGTCCTACCCGAAGCCGCGCTGGTACAGCCGGTACAACCTCGCCGGGGCCGACCTGCTCGAGTGGTGGAAGCTCGAGGAGAACTGGCATGCCTGGTGGGACGCCACCACGGCGTGCATCTCCGACCAGGAGCTGGCGGGGCTGGACATCGTCACCGACGGCCAGATGCATTTCGACGACTACGGCGGCGGCATCGGCTCGTTCGTCTGGTACTGGTACGAGCGTCTCGGGGGGTTCACGAAGGCCAAGCTGCCGAACCCACTCGCACGGGCGATCGAGGCCAGCGAGGACGGTGACCTGAGCCAGGCGGCGTGGATGCACAACTGGGGCGGCACCGCCGTCACCGGACCGGTCTCCCGCGGCATCCCCGGGCGCCTGGGCGAGATGCACAGCGCCGCCCGGCAGCTGACTGACCGCCCGCTGAAGGTCTCGGTGGGCGCCGGCCCGCCGAACCTGACCTACCACGTGGACTTCGGTCACCCGCACTCCGCGTACTCCGACGCCCGGCGGCTCGCCGAGGACCTGGTCCCGATCTTCAACGAGGACCTCAAGGACCTCGTCGCGCACGGCGCCGAGTTCATCCAGATCGAGGACCTCGGTGCGTGGCGGCTCGCCCTCGACGACGAGAGCGACTGGGTCATCGACGTGATGAACGCCTGGATCGACGGCGTCGACGCGAAGATCGCCTGGCACTGCTGCCTCGGCACCGGATACGGCAACACGTTCCGAGCGGTCGAGGACGCGCTGCCCCGCGTGCTCGAACGCTGGATGGCCGTCAACGTCGAGCAGTTCGCGCTGGACTTCACGCTGCGCGACATGGCCGACGTCAAGGCGCTGGACTCGGTCGCGCCGGACCGGGAGGTCCAGGTCGGCGTGATCGACGTCCGGACGCTCTACATCGAGTCCGACCAGGAGATCGTGAACCGGATCCACAAGGTCCTCGAGCACATCGAGCCGGAGCGGGTGTACCTGTCCACCGACTGCGGCCTCAAGGCGCTGCCACGCTTCTGCGCCTACGAGAAGCTGCGCGCTCTCTCGCGAGCCGCGCAGACAGTCCGCGCCGAGCTCGGGGCGTCGGGCTGACGGCGCCTGCCGCGTCTCAGGCCTTGTCCAGGTAGGCCGCGCGCTCCTCGTCGCCGATCGTCTCCCCGACGAGTGCGGCGAGGCCGGGGTGGCCGGCCAGACCCGGGTCGGCGGCCACCAGGTCGGTCGCGTAGACCTGCGCCTTCACGATGATCTCCTCGTGGCGCAGTAGCGAGAGCAGCTTCAGCCCGGACCGCGACCCGGACTGGGTGGACCCGAGCACGTCGCCCTCGCGGCGCAGCTCCAGGTCCTGACGGGCCAGCTCGAAACCGTCGGTCGTGCCGGCCACCGCGTCGAGGCGCTCGCGGGCCGTCGTCCCCGCGGGCATGTCGGTGACCAGCAGGCACACGCCGGGAGCGTCGCCACGGCCGACCCGGCCGCGCAACTGGTGCAGCTGGGACAGGCCGAACCGGTCCGCGTCCAGGATCACCATGCCGGTCGAGTTCGGCACGTCCACGCCGACCTCGATCACCGTGGTGGCGACGAGGACGTCGGTCTCGCCGCGCTCGAACGCGCGCATCACCGCGTCCTTCTCGTCGGCCGGGAGCTTGCCGTGCAGCACGCCGATCCGCAGGCCGGCGAGCGGGCCCTCTTCCAGCTTCGGCGCGACGTCGAGGACGGCCAGGGGCGGGCGACGCTCCCCGCCGTCGGCGTCCTCGTCGTCCGGCGGCTCCTCCGGCTCCTCGACGGCGTCGGGCTTCGACTGGTCCCCGACCCGCGGGCACACCACGTAGCACTGGTGCCCGGCCTCGACCTCCTCGCGCACCCGCCGCCAGATCCGGTCGAACCAGGAGGGCTTGTCCGCCAGCGGGACGACCGTCGTCGCGATCGGGGACCGGCCGCCCGGCAGCCCGCGCAGGGCGGAGATCTCCAGATCCCCGTAGACGGTCATCGCGACCGTGCGCGGGATCGGCGTCGCCGTCATCACGAGCATGTGCGGCGCGAGCTCGCCGCGCCCGCGCAGGGCGTCGCGCTGCTCGACGCCGAACCGGTGCTGCTCGTCCACCACGACCAGCCCCAGGTCGGCGAACCCGACCGTGTCCTGGATCAGCGCGTGCGTGCCGACGACGATCCCGGCCGCGCCGGACTGCGCGTCCAGCAGCGCTTTCCGCCGGGCCTTCGCCCCGAGCGAGCCGGTGAGCAGCGTGACCGACGTGGACTGGTCGGCCGCTCCCAGCTCCCCCGCCTGCCCGAGCGGGCCGAGCATCGCGCGCAACGACCGCGCGTGCTGGGCCGCCAGCACCTCGGTAGGGGCGAGCATCGCGGCCTGCCGGCCGGCGTCGACGACCTGCAGCATCGCCCGCAGCGCGACGATCGTCTTGCCGGCACCGACGTCGCCCTGGACCAGGCGGTTCATCGGGTGCGCGCGGCTGAGGTCCTCGGCGACCTCGGCCCCGACCTCGTGCTGGCCGTCGGTCAGCGCGAACGGCAGCCCGGCGTCGAACGCGTCCAGCAGACCGCCCGGGCGCGGCGGACACGGCGCGGCCGGGCGGGAGACGGTGGCCTGGCGGCGCAACGCCAGCGCGAGCTGCACACCCAGCGCCTCGTCCCAGACCAGGCGGTGCCGGGAGGCGTGGATGTCCGACTCGGCCTGCGGGACGTGGATCCGGCGCAGCGCCCGCCCGAGGTCGGTGAGGCCCTCGCGCTCGCGCAACGACGCCGGCAGCGGGTCCGTCGGGTCGTCCAGGAGGTCCAGCACCTGACGGACGCAGCGGGCGACCTCCTGCGAGCCGATCTTCCCGGTGGCCGGGTAGACGGACAGGAACGGACGCAACGAGTCCGACTCGTCGATCTCCTCGAACTGCGGGTGGGTCAGCTGCAGCCGCTTGTTGAACACGCTGACCTTGCCGGAGAACACCGCGCGCAACCCGGGGTACACGAAGTTCTTGACCTTGTGCCCGTTGAAGAACGTGCAGTCCAGCTCGCCGCCCTTCTCGTCCCGGACGACGACCGAGAGCAGCTTCCCGCGCCGGGACCGCATGTCCCGCAGCGTCGCCTTCTCCACCTGCGCGACGACCGTGGCGTGCTCGCCGACGACCAGGCCGGCGATGTCGGTCAGCCGACCGCGGTCCACGTAGCGGCGCGGATAGTGCCGGACCAGGTCCCCGACCGTGGTGATGCCCAGCGACGCCTCCAGCGCGTCGGCCGCCTTCTTCCCGACCGGGCCGACGAGCCGCGTGTCGAGGTCCGTCTCGCTCACACCGGCGATGCAACCACAGGACCCCGACAACGCCACGCTGCAGGGGCCGGTAGACTTCGCCGTCGAGCCCCGGCCCGTCCGGGCGTTACTCGTGTCCGACCATCCTAAGGAGTACCGACGTGGCTGCCGTCTGCGACGTCTGCGGCAAGGGTCCGGGCTTCGGCATGCGCGTCTCGCACTCGCACCGTCGGACCCACCGTCGCTGGAACCCGAACATCCAGACCGTGCGCGCGCGGATCAACGGTGGCAACCGCCGCCGCCTCAACGCCTGCACCTCCTGCCTGAAGGCCGGGAAGATCACCCGGGCCTGACGGAAGTACCCGCGCCAACGCCGGTGGTGACCTCGGTCGCCACCGGCGTTCGCATGTCCGGGCTCAGGTGCCGAACATGGACTTCCAGCCGCTCCGCGGCCCCCGGACGGTCAGGCTGCCCATCCCGGCCTTCCCGGTGATCGTCAGGTGCGGGCCCGAGCCGGGCACCGAGCTGATCTTCGACTTGATCTCGCCCCACGAGCCGTGCACGCCGTCGACGTTCGCGGTGGCCCCGTCCGGCACGATGATCACCACTTCCCCGGCGCCGATGGAGACCTCGACGTCGACCCGGTGCGGGATCGACCGCGCCTCGGTGAGGTCGAGGTGGATCGACCCGAGGCTCGTGGTGAGGTGCAGCGTCTGCGGGACCTGCCAGTCGCCGGAGCGCTTGATCGAGCCCAGATCGGTCCGCATGCGCACCGGCTCGGCCCGCTCGGCCGGTACCCGCGCGACGTGCGGGACGATCCCGGCGGCTCCCGGCAGGTCGGCGAGCGGGGGCTCCAGGTCGGCGTAGGTGCGCGCGGCGTAGACGACGTCGAGCCGCTCCTCGAGCTCGGCGAGCGTGATCCGGCCCTCGCCCAGTGCGGTGTGCAGACGTTGTGCCGCCGACTCCCGGTCGGCGTCCGAGATGCGCAGTTCCCCCGGGTCGGCCATACCCCGAGCTTAGGGCAGCTTCCAGTCGACGGGGTCGCCGCCGATCTCCTCCAGCATGTCGTTGGCCCGGCTGAACGGGCGCGAGCCGAAGAACCCGCGGTCGGCCGACATCGGGCTCGGGTGGGCCGACTCGATGATCGGCACGTCGACCAGCAGCGGCGCGAGGTTGCGCGCGTCGCGGCCCCACAGGATCGCCACCAGCGGCTCCGCATCCCGCTCCACCAGCGCGCGGATCGCCTGCTCGGTGACGGCCTCCCAGCCCTTGTCCCGGTGCGATCCCGGCGAGCCCGGTTCGACGGTCAGGCACCGGTTGAGCAGCAGCACGCCCTGCTCGGTCCACGGCGTCAGGTCCCCGGTCGACGGCGCCGGGTGCCCCAGGTCCTCGGAGTACTCGCGGAAGATGTTGGACAGCGAGCGCGGCAGCGGCCGGGTCTCCGGCGACACCGAGAACGACAGGCCGACCGCGTGCCCCGGCGTCGGGTACGGGTCCTGGCCCACGATCAGCACCCGGACCTGCTCGAACGGCTGCTGGAACGCGCGCAGCACGTTCGCTCCGGCCGGCAGGTACTTCCGCCCGGCGGCGTTCTCGGCGCGCAGGAACTCGCCCATCTGCGTCACGACCGGCGCGACCGGCTCCAGCGCCTGCGCCCACCCGGCCTCGACGACCTCGTGCAGCGGCTTGCCCGCCATCAGACCTCCAGTGTTGAAGCGCAGCGGCTACGTGCTCAGCTCGCGCAACTCGGCGCGGAACCGCTTCCCGCGCTCGACGTACGACTCGACGGCGTACCGCCACCGGTCCGTCGGGACCTCGTAGGAGTCCCGTACCCGGGCAGGGATGCCCAACGCCATCCGGTAGGCCGGGATGTGCGCGTCCGGCGAGACGACCGCGCCCGCCGCGACGATCGCGCCCTCGTCGATGTCGGCGCCGTTCAGCACGACCGAACCGGACGAGATCAGCACGTGGGTCGCGATCGTGGCCGCCTCGATGTGCACGTTGTGCCCGACCGTCACCTCGTCGCCGATCAGCGTCGGCCGGCGTTCGGTCGTGTGGATGATCGTGCCGTCCTGGATGCTCGTGCGGGCCCCGACGGTGATGTAGCCGTCGTCGCCGCGCAGCACCGCCGTCGGCCACACGCTCGACTCGGCTCCGATCGTCACGTTGCCGATGACGACGGCGTCCGGGTGCACGTAGGCCTCCGGATGGATGTCCGGGACGGCGTCGCCCAACGCATAGACAGGCACGCTCCGCAGCCTACGAAACCGCCCGTCATCACTGCCGCCGCCCCCGCCGCCGGGCGGGTCAGGTGCCGTCGCGGCTGCGCTCGTCGCGCTCCATCTGCGTCGCCAGGTCGTCGACGACCAGACGCGAGCGGTCCAGGGTGCCGCTGCGGTAGGCGGAGCGGCCGACGATCTGGGAGACCACCGGCGCCGTCACGACCTGGAACAGCACGACCAGGACCAGCGTGATCGCGCTCTCCGGCGGCACCCGGAACGCCGTGCCGAGCAGGATCAGCAGCAGGCCCAGCGTCTGCGGCTTCGTCGCCGCCTGCAGCCGGGCGGGCAGGTCCGGCAGCCGGACCAGCCCGATGGCGCCGAGCAGGCAGAACGCCGCCCCGGCGAGCATCAGCACGGCGCAGGCGACGTCGCGGACCACCTCCCAGCTCATCGCATTCCCTCGCTGCGCGCGGTCAGCCTGCCGTTCGATGTCCCAGCGCGGGGGCGCTGTGCTGATGGTTCGCTCCCAAGCTCGCTCACCGGTGCCGCTCCCAGCGCTCGAGCAGCCGCGCCGCCGTCGCCGTCCCGACGAGCACGACCAGCGACACCGCGACCAGCAGCGGGATGTTCGACCCGTCCCGGAAGAACGCGATGTAGACCGCCGCCGCGGCGACGATCAGCACCACGAACACGTCCAGCGCCGCGACCCGGTCCAGCGTGCTCGGCCCGCGGAAGAGCCGCAGCAGGGTGAGCCCGCCGGCCAGCACGAGCATCGTCAGCACGATCGCGAACACGGTCGTCACGTCGGCTCCCCCGCCCGTCCCGGCATGTCCGGCGTCGTGGCCCGGCACAGGGCCAGCTCGTCGGGGTGACCGAACGCCTCGATCACCCGCTGCTGCAACGTGAGCACCTGCCGGCGCACCTGGTACGCGTCGTCCGGGCCGGCCATGCCGAGCACGTAGACGTACCAGACCCCCCGCCGCTGATCGAGCTGCAGCACGAAGCTGCCCGGGGCCAGCGCCAGCGCCCCGGCGATCATCGTCGCCACCCGCCCGGACCGGGTCAGCATCGGCACCGCGACGATCCCGGACCGCGCCCGCGGGCCGTAGCGCAGCACCTCCCAGCCGACCGCGAACCCGGACCGCACCAGGTCCACGAGCAGGAACCCGGTCAGCCGCAGCACCGGCCACGGCCGGAACGGCAGCCGTTCCAGCAGCGGCGTCGGGAACAGCAGGATCACGACGAGCGCGACCAGCAGCCCGCCCACGACGATCTTGACCGAGACGACGCCCCACAGCGCGACCCACACCAGCGTCAGGCCGAGCAGCTGCGGCAGCCGGCGGAGCACGATCCTCACGACCCGGTCCCCCCGCCCAGCACGGCCTGCACGTAGGGGGTGCGGTCGATCAGGTCGGCACCCGCGCGGGTGGTGACCGCGACCAGCGGCCCGGCGGCGACCGCGATCAGGATGCTGACCCCGACCAGCGTCGCGCTGGCCACGAACATCGGCGCCGACGTGCGGGCCGTCCCGACGACCAGCTCGTCACCGGGATCGGGGTCGGGCAGCGGCTCCTTCGGCTTGCCCCAGAACACGCGCACCCACACCCGCGCCATCGCGTACAGCGTCAGCAGGCTGGCGACGACGATCACTGCGGCCGCGATCGAGCCCGCGACCCCGGCGCCCGCACCGGCCTCCAGCAGCGCCAGCTTGGCCACGAACCCGGACGTCGGCGGGATCCCGGCCAGGGTCAGGGCAGGGATCGCGAACAGCACGCCCAGCCCGGGCGACAGCTTGAGCAGGCCGCCCATCGCGTCGATCGACACCGTGCCGGTCCGGCGCGTGATCAGCCCACTGACCAGGAACAACGTGGCCTGCACGGTGATGTGGTGGACGACGTAGAAGGCCGTCCCGGCGACCCCGGACACGTCGAACACCGCGAGCCCGACCAGCATGAACCCGATGTGGCTGACCAGCAGGAACGACAGGAGACGGTTCAGGTCGCTCTGCGCCAGCGCCCCCAGCGCACCGACGACCATGGTCAGCGCGGCGATCGACAGCAGCAGCAGCGACGGGCGATCGTGCGGGAAGACGAGCGTCTGGGTGCGCAGCAGCGCGTAGATGCCGACCTTGGTCAGCAGACCGGCGAACAGCGCCGTGACCGGTGCGGGGGCGTTCGGGTAGCTGTCCGGCAGCCAGAAGTGCAGCGGCACGATCGCCGCCTTGATCCCGAACACGACGACGGCCATCAGCCCGAGCGCGGTCACCAGCAGCGGCGGCAGGTCGGGCACCCGTCCGGCGAGGTCGGCCAGGTTGACCGTCCCGGTCGCCGCGTAGATCAGCGCGATCGTCGTCAGGAACAGCAGCGACGACGACAGGCTGACGATCACGTACGTCATCCCGGAGCGCACCTGCACCGCGTTCGTCCGGCGGGTGATCAGCACGTAGGACGCCGCCAGCATGATCTCGAACGCGACGAACAGGCTGAACAGGTCGCCGGTCAGGTACGCCAGCGACACACCCGTCGAGAGCAGCAGGAAGATCGGGTGGAACGTGGTGGACGGCGTCTCCCGCCCGTAGTCGGTGATCCGCTGGTCGATCGCGTACACGAGCACCGCGAGCGTGACGACGGTCGAGATCAGCAGCAGCAGCGCGGACAGGCGGTCGGCCACCAGCACGATCCCGACCGGTGCGGGCCAGCCGCCGAGCTCGGTGACGACCGGCCCGGACCGGTCCGCCGCCACCAGCAGCACGGCGGCGATCGCCGAGACCAGCGCGAGCACCACGATGCCGATCACGCGTTGCAGCCGCGCCGATCGCGAGCCGATCACCGACAGCGCCGCGCCGAGGATCGGCAGCAGGACCGCGAAAGCGGGCAGGGCCGTGAGCAGAGCCGGGTGCGGGGTCGTCACGGCGTCCCCGGCTTGTCGTCGCGTCCGGCCGGGACGGTCTCCGCGCCGTCCAGGTCGGCCGGCTCGGGGTCCTCCGGCTCGTCCGACGCGGCGGCCGAGCCCGGGTCGCCGTCGGCGTCCGGGTCGGGGCCCTCGGCGGCGTCCTCGCCCATCGACCCCTCGGGCCGGGAGAGCGCGGCGATCCGGCGGTCCTCGATGTCGTCCTGCACCGTGTCGTCGCCGGTGAGTACCCAGGAGCGGTAGCCGAGCGCGAGCAGGTAGGTGGTGAGCGCGAACGTGATCACGATGGCGGTGAGCGCCAGCGCCTGCGGCAGCGGGTCGGTGAACTCCTCGGGCGGCGCGATGCCGAGCACCGGGGCGCGTCCGGGCGGCCCGCCGGCGAGCTGCAGCAGCAGGTTCGCGCCGTGCCCGACGACCACGATGCCGATCAGGATCCGCATCAACGAGCGCTGCATGAGCAGGTAGAACCCGACCGAGTAGAGCACGGCGAGCACCAGCGCCATGGCGAGGTTGATGGTGTTCATCGGCCGTCCTCCACCCGGTCGCCCGCGTTCACCGCGTCGCGCTCGATCCCGCTGCCCAGCGAGCGGAGCAGGTCCAGCACGACGCCGATGATCAGCAGGTAGACGCCGACGTCGAGGACGAGGCTGGTGACCAGGTCCACCTCCCCGATCAGCGGCACCAGGAGGGTCGTCTTCGCACTGGCGAGGACGGGTTCGCCGTACGCGACGGGCAGCAGCGCCGCGAGCACCGCGAGCACCAGGCCCAGCCCGATCAGCATCGGCGGCCGGATCTTGATGCGGGCGCCGATCTGGGCGCCCTCGATGCCGCCGCCCGCGATGTAGCGGAGCACGAACGCGAGCCCGGCGGTCAGCCCGCCGGCGAACCCGCCGCCCGGCCCGTAGTGCCCGACGATCAGCAGGTAGACGGAGAACACGAGCACGATCGGGAACAGCACCCGCGCGGCCGTCTCCAGCAGGAGCGTGCGCTGCTTCGTGTCGGCGCACTCCCCGGGCAGCGTCCATTCCTCGGCCGGGGCGTCCCAGTCGGAGAACGGGACCTGGTCCGGCGACGGCTGCCGTTCCTGCGGGGTGGTCGTCATCCGAGCACCTCCCTCTCGTGGTCCGGGGTGCCCGATCCGCTCTCGACGGTTCCGCGCCGGTTCCGGCGGTCGAACCGGGTGGCCAGCACCAGGCTGGCCGTCCCGGCCGCCGCGATCAGCAGCACGCTGATCTCGCCGATCGTGTCCAGCCCCCGGAAGTCGACGAGGATCGCGGCGATCACGTTGTCGGCTCCCGCGCCCTCGCGGGCCTGCGCGACGTAGAAGTCGCTGGCCGTCGACGGCGCCGTGCGCGCGGTGCTGACCAGCACCGCCGTCAGTGCGACCGTGCAACCGGCGAGGACGGACAGGACGCCCTTGGCGAGCGTCGCGCGGCGCGACGGCGGCGCGGCCCGGGGGCGGTCGAAGTGCGCGGGCAGGCGGCGCAGCACGAAGACGAACGCCACCAGCGTCAACGTCTCGACGAGGAACTGCGCGAGCGCCAGGTCCGGCCCGCCGTCGACGACGAACAACCCGCCGATGCCGTAGCCGATCGCGCCGACGAGCAGCACCGCGGTGAAGCGGCGGTGCACCTTCGGCAGGGCCAGTGCGCAGAGCACGACGGCGAGGCCGAGCGGGAGCTGCGCGAGCGTGTCCGTGAAGCGCGGCAGCGGCGGCAGCAGCCCGGCGAGGACGGCCCGGGCGACCGCGACCCCGGGCAGGACCAGCATCGTCGCCAGGATCGCGCCGAGGTAGGCCGGCAGCGAACCGGCCTGCAGGCGACCGGTGACGAACGTGGCGAAGCGCTCCAGCCCGCTGACCACGAGCTCGTAGCCGCGCTGGGCGGACAGCGGCGTGGTGAGCACGCGGGCCGCCGCCGCCACCCGGTGCCGGCCGGCGTGCATCGCGAGCCCGCCGGCGAGCGCGAGCGCGGACTCCAGCAGCGGCAGGCCGAGGCCGTGCCAGAGCGCGAGGTGGTAGTCGTCGGCGACCGGGTCGCCCGGCGCCGGGTAGGCGGCGGCGTAGGACGTCGCGAGCACGTCGGGCACGAACGCGGCCAGCCCGAGCCCGAGGCCGGCGAGCGCGCAGATCCACGCCGGGACGGTGAGCACCGGCCCGGGCACGGTCGCCTCCGTGGGGTCGACGCCGGGCTTGGACGCGAACGCCCCCCACAGGAACCGCGCGCTGTAGGCGACGGTCAGCACCGACCCGGCGAGCAGCCCGAGGTCGACGATCCACCCGCGGAGCCCGCCCTCGTTGACGAACGCCTGGAACGCGGCCTCCTTGCCGACGAACCCGAGCAGCGGCGGGATGCCCGGCCATGGACGCCGCCGACAGCGTCGCGACGGCGGCCAGTCCGGGCAGCCGCCGCCCGAGCCCGGACAGCTCGTCCACCCGCCGGGTGCCGGTGACCTTGTCGATCGTGCCGACGACCATGAACAGCGGCGCCTTGAACAGGCCGTGCGCGAGCAGCATGCCGATCCCGGCGTACGCGGCGATCCGGCTGCCCGAGCCGAACAGCACCATCAGGAACCCGAGCTGGCTGACCGTGCCGAACGCCAGCAGCCGCTTGAGGTCCGGCTCGGTGAGCGCGCGCCAGCCACCGAGCAGCATCGTCGCCAGCCCGAGCACGACGACCGGGACCCACCACTCCGGGCGCACCGCGAACGCGGGCGACAGCCGGGCCACGAGCACGACGCCGGCCTTCACCATCGACGCCGCGTGCAGGTAGGCCGACACCGGCGTCGGCGCGGCCATCGCGGCGGGGAGCCACGGGTGGAACGGCAGCTGCGCGGACTTCGTCAGCGCACCCAGCAGGATCAGCACGATCCCGGCCGTCGCCGCGGCCCCGACCGGCGGCGCGGCGACGATCTCGGAGATCACGTAGGTGCCGGCCGCATGCCCGAGCAGCACGATGCCGAGCAGCATCGCGAGCCCGCCGAACACCGTGACCAGCAACGCCTGCACCGCCGCCCGGCGGTTCGCCTTGTGCAGCCCGCCCTGGCCGACGAGCAGGAAGGACGCGATCGACGTCAGCTCCCAGAACACGTACAGCGTGAGCAGGTCGTCGGCGAGGACGAGCCCCAGCATGACGCCGGCGAACGCCAGCAACAGCGCCGCCGTGCGCGGCGCGTCCCGGCTGCCCGGCCCGAAGTACCGGGCGCTGTAGGCCAGGATCAGCGCGCCCAGGCCGCTGACCAGCACGACCATCACCAGCCCGAGCGCGTCCAGGCGCATGCTGAACGTCAGACCGAGCTGCGGCACCCACTCGACGGTCTCGGCCACCTCGCCGTCGAGCGCCGGGCCGGCGTTGACGAGCGCCCACACCAGGGTCAGCGCGGGCAGCACCGCCGCGATCGCGAACGCCGCGGCGCGGCTGCGCCGCCCCACCCACGGCAGGGCGCCCGCCACCACCAGGTGGGCGAGCACGATCACGAGCACGGTGCGAAGGCTCCTAGCGGCGCGGCCGGGGTACGGGCGCGCGTCGTCGGGGCGGGAACCCGGAACGGTCCGGGCGTCCTGAGCTGGGGTCGTCCCCGATCCTATCGATCGGGTACGACGGAACGCCCGTGTTCGGGGACACGCCCGGTCCTCGACGACCTCCGTTCCGCGGGACCCGAGACGATCCCTACTCCGCGGCGACGGACCGCGCCGGCCGCCGGAGGGGACCCGCCCAGCGGATCCCGGAGGCGAACGCGGTCGCCAGTGCGGCGGCGACCGCCCCCAGCACGAACGGCCAGCGGGGCCCGGCCAGGGTGGCGAGGAAGGACGCCGGCGGTCCACCCGCGGCCGTCCCGCCGAGCAGGACCGCGGCGAAGATCGCCATCACACGGCCGGTCATCGCCGGCTCCGCGGTCTGCAGGGTGGCGATCACCGCCGCGATGCAGGCCGACCAGGCGAACCCGACGCCGGACAGTGCGGCGAACGCCACCGGGACCGTCGGCGCGGCGGCGACGACGATCAGTGCGCCGGTCATGCCGGCGGACGCGAGCGCCAGCGACGGTGGCCGCGTGCTGCGTCGTGCGGCCATCGCCACCGCACCGGCCAGGCTTCCGGCCATCGCCACGGTGAGCCCCGTGCCGATCAGCTCCGGCCCGCCGGCGAACTCCAGCCGCACGAGGAGAGGCAGCGTGACCGGGAGCGTGAAGCCGAACGTGGCCAGCAGCGCGATCGCCAGCAGTGGTCGGCGCACCGTCGCGGTCCGGTAGGCGTAGCGCAGCCCCTCGCGGACCTGGCCCGGCGCGCGGGCCACCCGCGGCGACCGGCCGACCCGGATCGTGGCCAGCAGCACGACGTCGAACGCGAACGACGCCGCGTTGATCGCGAACGCCGCGACGACCCCGAGCGTGCTGACCAGCACGCCACCGAGCGCCGAGCCGGCCGTCATGCCGATCAGCATGATCGGCCCGGTGAGGGAGGCGGCGCTGGTGGCCAGTTCGGGCCGCACCAGCATCGGCACCATCGCCCGGCGGGCGGGCGTGTCCAGCGCGTTGATCAGGCCCCACGCCGTCGCCAGCAGGTAGACCGCCGGCATGGTCAGTACGCCGGCGGCGGCGGCCGCCGCGTAGCCGGCGGCGACGAGCGCCAGGCCGGTCTCCGCGAGCATCAGCAGCCGCCGGCGGTCGTGCCGGTCGGCGAGGGCGCCGAACCACGGCCCGATCAGCAGCGTCGGCAGGAACTGCAGGGCGACGACGGTGCCCAGCGCCTGCGGGTCGAGCTGCACGACCACCCAGGACAGGGCGACGACCTGCGCCCAGGAGCAGGTGACCGAGGGCAGCTGCCCGGCCAGGTACCGGCGCAGCGCCGGCGTCCGCAGTGCCTCGGCGCCCGGATGGCCGGCCATCACAGGAGGCTGACGGCGACGGCGACGGCGAGTCCGACGCCGAACAGGTAGGTGAAGCCCGCTCCGGTCTCCCGCCACCTGGATCGCTCGGCGAGGCTGTGCGAGGTGAGCATCCCGTAGGCGTGCAGCAGCCGCCCGACGGTGGCGCCGATGATGAGCGGGACGGCGACCCAGACCGGGCTGCGCAGGCCGACCAGCAGGATCAGCACCAGCAGGGCAGGCACGTACTCGCTCGCGTTGCCGTGCGCCCGGATGGCCCGCAGCAGCGGGCTGGACGGGTCGACCGGCATCTGCGAGCCGCCCTGTTTGGCGGTGACGCCGCGCATCCGGGAGACGTTCGCGCCCAGCACGAAGATCATCCCTGCGAGGATGGCGGTGGCGACGATGGCGGTGGTGAGGCTGGTGTTCATGCCGACTTCCTTTCCGGGTGGGCGCCGAGCACATGAGCGAGCAGGTCGGCGCAGAGGGTCCAGCCGAGCAGCGCGTCCGCCTTGCGCAGCGCACCGACGCTGGTCACATTGACTTCGATCAGGTACGGGCCGATCACGTCGAGACCGGCCAGGCGGATACCCAGCCGGCGCAGCGCCGGTCCGATCCGGGTGCAGATCTCGCGGTCGCGCGCGGTGACCGGCGCCTCGGCGCTCGGGTTGCCGATGCGGAAGTCGCCGGGCACCGGGTAGCGGTAGACCGCGCCGACCGGGTCGCCGTCCACGACGAAGACCCGCTTGTTGCCGCCGGCGACCTCTCGCAGGAACCGCTGGACGACGACCGCACGGGTCCCGCCTGCGGTCGCGAGCTCGATCAGCGAGACGAGGTTCGGGTCGTGCCGGTCGAGCCGGAGCACGCCCCGCCCGCCGAAGCCGTCGACGGGCTTGACCACCGCGGGACCGTGCTCGGCGAGGAACTCCCGGACGGCGCGCCCGTCGGCGGTCACCACGGTCGGCGGGATCAGGTCGGGGAAGCGCAGGCCGAACAGGTGCTCGCTGCACGCGCGCAGCCCGCGCGGGTCGTTCACCATCGCGGTCCGGACCGGGTCGACCAGGTCGAGGACCAGGGTCGCCGTGGTGAACACCTCGTCCATCGGCGGCTCGGTGCGCATGAACACGGCGTCCATCTCGTCCAGCCAGACCGGCCGCGGCGCGGACGCGGTGAACCACCGCTCCGGCACGGTCCAGGTGTGCCCCTCGCGCGGCCGCGACGCCGCCAGGTCGACCCGGCGGGCCGACGCCCGTGCGCGGCCCCCGACGATCTCGAGCCGTACGGCCTCGGTGACCCAGACCTCGGCGCCACGGTCCTGCGCGGCGTGCATCAGACCCACCGTCGTGTCGATCGACGGGTCCAGCGTCTCCAGCGGGTCGGCCACGAATGCGGTCTTCATGCCGCTTCTCCTCGGGTCGGTGCGGTGTCGGCGATGGCGAGCAGCTCCGCTGCCTGCGGACAGTGACCGGCGGCGGCCTCGCCCCAGGCCCGGTCCTGGTCCGCTGCCCGCGGCAGCAGCAGGTCGAGCGCGTCCCGGCGCGCCCGGGGGTCGCACAGCAGGGTGTGGACGGCACGCACCGCGGCGTCGATCCGGTGTAGCGGCTGGGCGTCCAGGTAGCGGACCTCCAGGTATCCGCCGCGCGGGCGCACCGGCGGGAACAGCGTCGTCAGGTGGTAGCCGGCGGCCGACGTCTCCGGCATCGGCAGCCGGGGTGCGGCCGCGGCGAAGGCGGCGTAGGCGCCGACCGGGTCCGCCGGGTCGAGGTGCCGCCCGTCGTAGCCGGTGCGGGCCGGGTCGACCGCGCGCCAGATCCGGGTCCGCTCCCCGCCGGAGTTGTCGAACGCCACGGTGAGCGCCGGACCCGCGAGCGTGGCCACGAGCCACTGTTCGCGGCCCGCCACGCCCGGCAGCAGGTCGACGGCGACCTGCAGGGACGCCGTCAGGCGCATCATCCGGCGGCCGTCCGGACCGATCCGGTCGAACCGCTCCTGCATCGCGCGGTACCGAATCGACGGCGTGCGCAGCGGGACGTCGGCGACGCCGTGGTGGGGGTTGACGCCTGCGGTCTCCAGCCGGACCCCGCAGGAACGGGCGACCTCGCCCGCCCGGCCGATCAGCCCGTGCAGGTCGTCGACCAGCTCGACGACGCCGTGCCGTGGCGCCGGGCTGAGCTCGAGCTGCCCGCCCGGCTCGAACGTCGGACGGGCGACGGTCACGAAGTCCGCGTCGAACGCCGCGGCGAGCGCTCCGGGGTCGGCCGGTCGCGGGGCCGGCGTGTCGGTCACCGCGATCAGCTCGACCTCGGCGCCGACGCGGCCCGGGCGGCGGGCCGGGGTGAACAGCCGCGCCACGGTCCGGTCGAGAGTCGTCCACGTGGTCATGGACTTACGGTCGCCCGGCGGCCGGACACGCACGTCAGTGCTGGTACGGAACTCGGTACTGCATACTGCCCCGGTGACACCCCCGACCGGGTCGACCGATCCACTCGTCGGACGGCAGAGGGAGCTGGCACTGCTGCGCCGGCTGCTGGCGGACGCCCGCGGCGGGGCCGGTCACCTGGTGGTGGTGACCGGGCCGGCAGGCATCGGCAAGACCCGGCTCGTCGAGGAGCTCCTGTCCGAGACGTCCGCCCCGGTCGGCTGGGGCGCCGCCGTCGCCGACGCCGGGATGCCCGCCCTGTGGCCGTGGCTGCGTGCGTTGCGCGGCCTGCCGGGCCCGCACGCCGCCGTGGCCGCGCTGGCCGATGGCGCCGCGCAGCGCGGCCGGTCCTCGGCCGAGGAGTCCGCGGCCGTGACGTTCGCGGCCGACACGGTGGCCGTCGACGCCCTGGCCGAGCGGGCGACGGCGGATCCGGGCCTGCTGGTCGTGCTGGACGATCTGCAGTGGGCCGACCAGGCGACCGTGCGGCTGCTGGAGCGGGTCGCGGTGGAGATCCGCAGGCTTCCACTGTTGATCGTCGGGACACACCGCGACGCGGTGGACTCGGCGCTGCCCGGCTCGCTGTCCCACCGGGCCACCGAGGTGGTGGGCCTCGGACCGCTGTCCGGCACCGAGTCCGCCGTCGTGCTGTCCGGGTTCGTCGACGACGCCGACCGCGAGGCCCTCCGGCGGGCGGCCGAGCTGTCCGGCGGCAGCCCGCTGTACCTGCGAACGCTGGCCCGGGTCGCGACCGGCCAGCTGCGCGGGCACACGGCCTGGGACGACTCCGTCGGTGAGCGGCCCGAACTGCGACATCTGGTCGCCGTGGCGATGGAGGCCGCCGGGCCGGACGCGGCGGACCTGGCGGCGGCGTTGAGCGTGCTGGGCGCCGAAGCCGATCCCGGCCTGCTCGCCGGCCTGGTCGGCGCCGAGTCCGCGGGCGCCGTCGTCGAGAGCCTGCTCCCCGCGGTGCCCGCGGGCCTGGTCGAGCTCCCGCCGAGCGGGACCGTCCGCTTCGCCCACGCCCTCGTCCGCGACGCCGCCTACGCCTCGCTCTCCCCGGCGCGGCGCCGAGCCCTGCACCGCACGGCCGCGGAGCTGCTCGAACCGCTGGCCGTCTCACGGGACGGCTGGGCGGGCGTCGTGGCCGCGCACTGGCGCCGGGCCGGCGCCCCGGAGCCGGCTGCGACGTGGGCGATCCGCGCGGCCGAGGCGGCCGGCGCCGCGGGCGCCCACGACGAGGCCGCCCGGCACCTGACGTCCGCACTCGACGCCGTCGAACGCCACGACATCGACGCGGACCGTGCGGAGCTGCTCCTCGACCTGGCCCGGTTCCGGTACCTGGACGGTCAGCTGCAACAGGCCGCCGAGGTCTGCGTGCGGGCGGCCGACGAGGGAGAGCGGACCGGTCGGGCCGAGGTGGTGTGCCGGGCGGCGATCACCGTGCAGGGCGTCGGTCACCCGGAGATCAACCAAACCTTGCTCGACCTCTGCCGCCGGGCACTGGCCGCACTCGACGTCGCCGGGCAGGGCGAGCAGCTGCCGTTGCGGGCCCGCGTCGAGGCGCAGCTGTCCTGCTGCCTCCTCGAACTGGAGCAGGTCGACGACGCCCTCACCTGGTCGCGGACCGCCCTGGAGCACGCGGAGTCCAGCGGCGACGCCAACGCCGAGCTGGACGCGATCCGCGCACGCGCGACGCTGGAATGGCAGCCCGGGAACGACGCGGAGATGATCGCGCTCGGAGGTCGGGCGCTCGAACTCGCCGATGTGGCCAGCCGCCCCCTGGCCCGGTTGTGGGCCCACGTGTGGCGCTCCGACGGCGCCGTCCACCTCGCCGACATGCCCGCGGCCTGGCGCGAGGTCGGCGCCATCCGGGCGCTGGCCGACCGCACCGGGCTGCCGCTGGTCCGCTGGCACCTGCTGCGCCGCGAGGCGACCCTGGCGGCGCTGACCGGGGACTTCGACGGCTGCCGCCGGCTGTCCGGGCAGGCGGCGGAGATCGCCGTCGGCTGGGGCGACATCTCGGTGCACTACACCCACTTCGGCCAGTCGACCGTTCTGGCGATGCTGCGTGGCGACCCCGGCGAGCTCACCCCGGGGTGGCAGGAGATGCTCCCCGCGGTCGGCTCGTTCCCGCCGGTCGGCAAGGCGGGTCTGGCGATGGCGCTGTGGCTGGTCGGCCGTCGCGACGAGGCCGAGGCGCTCTACCGGGTCACACTGCCCGCCGTCACCGACCCCGATCATCCGCTCGCGATGGCTGCCTTCGGCTACATGGCAGAGCTGGCACCCGCCCTCGGGGACGTCGACGGCTGCCGCGCGATGCGCCGCGCCATCGCAGACCGCTACGGCAGCACCCTGACCCACGGCGCGGGCACGGTGTTCTACTCCGGCTCGGTGGCGCGCATCCTCGGCGAGCTGGCCCTGGGCAGCGACGACGCCGCGAGCGCGGTGGCGCACTTCGAGACCGGCCTGCGCGTCGACGAGCAGATCGGCGCCCTGCCCTACGTCGCGCGTGGCCGGTTCGGCCTGGCCCGCGCGTTCGCCGCCGTCGGCCGGCCCGCCCGCGGGTCCGACCCGGCCCGGGCGGCCGCCGCCCAGGCGCGCCGGCTGGGCATGGTCGGGCTGCTCGCGGCCGCGGACGAGCTGCTCGCGACGCTGTCCGCTCGGGCGCGTGCCGCGGATCCGCTGACCACTCGCGAACGGGAGGTCGCCGACCTGGTCGCCCAGGCCATGTCCAACCGGGCCATCGCGGAGAAGCTGGTCGTGTCCGAGCGCACGGTGGAGAGCCACGTCAGCCGCATCCTGGCCAAGACCGGTCTGCACACCCGCACGGAGCTGACCAGGCATTTCCTCGACGAGAGCCCGGACGGTTCGGTGCGGCGACCACGCTGACCCGCCGCCGCGCCACGACTCACGACGCCGCGTGCGCGGCCAGGGGTTTGGCGAAGCAGCGTGACCGGGGGTCTCCGCGGTGCCGGCCGAACACCGGGATCGGCTCGTAGCCGCTGGAGACGTAGAGGGCGATCGCCTCCGGCTGCGCGACCCCGGTCTCGAGGACCATCCGCCTCCGCCCGGCCGCCCCGGCCGTGTGTTCGAGCTCGGCCAGCAGCGCCCGGGCGTGACCGCGTCCCCGAGCATCCGGCACGACGTACATCCGCTTGATCTCCGCGTCGCCGTCGCGCACCGGGCGGCCGCCCGCCGGGCCGGGGTCCAGCGCACGCCAGGCGCCGGACACGACCGGGCGGCCGCCGTCGTAGCCGACGAGGTAGAGCCCGCGCGGCGGGAGGAACTGCGCCACCTCCATCGACGTGGCATCGCTCCCGCCGTAGACCTCGGTGTAGTAGGCCTGCACCTGGTCGTTCAGCGCGACGGCGTCGGGGTGGTCCAGGGCGGCGACGCGCAGCACGAGCACGGACCTGACGTTAGGTCACCTCACCAGGTGACCGGCAACGACCGGACCCCACCGGTCAGCACGTTGCCGCGCACCTCGATCTCCGAGCGCGGCACGGCGAGGCGCAGCGACGGGAAGCGGGCCGGGAGCGCGCGGAACACCTCGGTCAGCTCCACCCGCGCCAGGCTCGCGCCGACGCAGAAGTACGGGCCGTAGCCGAACGCGAGGTGCCCGCCGCCGCGCTCCGGATCGAACCGCTCCGGGTCCGCGAACGCCTTCGGGTCGCGGTTCGCCGCGGCCGGCGCGAGCAGCACCGCGTCCCCGGTGCGGATCACGACGTCGCCGACCGTGACGTCGGCGTGCGCGTAGCGCGGGATGCCGCCGCCACCGCCGGGGATCGCCAGCCGCAGGATCTCCTCCACCGCGGTGTCGGCACGCGACGGGTCCGCGGCCAGCGCCGCCCACTCGCCGTCGCGGTCGAGCAGCAGCAGGGTGCCGACGTCGATCCGCCCGACGGTCGTCTCGTGCCCGGCGAACAGCAGGCCGGATCCCAGCCCGGACAGGCCCTCGAGCGCGGCCTCGCCCTGCGGCCCCTCCCCGACCATCGCCGCGAAGTCGGACAGCACGTCCTCCCCCGGCTCCGTGCGCTTGCGCTCGATCAGCTCCCGGATGTACGCGTGCAGGTGCCCCGCCGACTCCTCGGAGTGCGCCCGGTCGTCGAGCCGGGACAGGCCCTCCGACCAGCCGGCGAACCGGTCACGGTCGTCGAACGGGACGCCGAGCAGCTCGCAGATCACGAGCACCGGCAGCGGGAACGACACCGTCTCGTGCAGGTCGGCGCCCGGCCCGGCCGCGGCGAGCGCGTCCAGCCGGTCCGAGACCAGCCCCGCGACGTGCTCACGCAGCCGTCCCATCCGGCGCGCGGAGAACGCGGGCGCCAGCAGCTTGCGCATCATGACGTGGTTCGCGCGCTCGGTCTCCGGGTCGCCGCCCATCGGCCCGCCGAACACGACCGACCCGGAGATCCGCGCCGCGTTCTCCGGGTCCGGGTGCGAGCGGCCCAGGCGGGTGTCGGCGAACAGCTCCCGCGCCTCGTCGTAGCCGGTGACCAGCCAGGCCACGTCCCCGGCCGGGGTGCGGACCGGACTGATCGGCGCCGTCGCCTGCAACTCCCGGTACTGCGGGGCGAGGTCCAGGACGTCGTCGCGGTCGAACGGCAGGCGGGGCAGATCGGTGCCGGTGGTGGTGGTCACGGCCTCGACGGTACGACCGCTCGCCGCGTGCCGCGTCCAACCTCGGGTGGATTCCGTCGAACCGTGCCTGAACGGATGTGACGCCCGTGCCGCCGAAGCGAACGGATGTCACATTCGTTCGGGGCGTGCGCCACTCAGGCGCGAGCCTTCGCCTTCTGCCGCCACTTGGTCAGGGCGCGCTCGGTGTAGCCGTTCGGCTCCTGCTTCCCGGAGAACACGAGCTCCAGCGCGGCCTGGAACGCCTCGCTGCCGTCGAGGTCGGGCGCCATCGGCGGGTAGCCCGGCTCCCCCTCGTTCTGCTGGTCGACGAGCTCGGCCATCCGCGCGAACGTGTCGCGGACCGTCTCTCCTCGACGACGCCGTGCTCGAGCCAGTTCGCGATCAGCTGGACTGGAGATCCGCAGCGTTGCGCGGTCCTCCATCAGACCGACGCCCTCGAGGTCCGGCACGGTCGAGCAGCCGATGCCCATCCCGACCCAGCGGACCACGTAGCCGAGGATCGACTGCGCGTTCGTCTCCAGCTCGGTCCGGCGGTCGGAATCGGACAGCGCCGAGGCGTCGCCGATCGGCAGCTCCAGCAGGTTGCGGCGGTCGGCCTTCGGGCGCTTCGCCAGCTCGGACTGGACGGCGTGCACGTCGGTGCGCAGGTAGTGCAGCGCGTGCAGCGTCGCGGCGGTCGGCGAGGGCACCCAGGCGGTGTTCGCGCCGGCCTTCGGCTGGCCGATCTTCTGCTCGAGCATCTCGGCCATCGCGGCGGGCTTGGCCCACATGCCCTTGCCGATCTGGGCCTTGTGCTCGAACCCGGCCTCGAGCGCGACGTCGACGTTGCGGTCCTCATAGGTCTGCAGCCACGTCGTCGACTTCATGTCGCCCTTGCGCAGCACCGGACCGGCCACGAAGCAGGTGTGGATCTCGTCGCCGGTGCGGTCGAGGAAGCCGGTGTTCACGAAGATCACCCGGTTCACCGCCTCGCCGATGCAGGCCGAGAGGTTGAGCGTCGTCCGCTTCTCCTCGTCCATGATGCCGATCTTGAGCGTGTTCGTGTCCAGACCGAGGGCCTCCTCGATGGCGGCGAACAGCTCGACGGTCAGCGCGACCTCGTCCGGACCGTGCTGCTTCGGCTTGACGATGTAGACGCTCCCGGCACGGGAGTTCGTGTGCGGGCCGATGCCGCGCAGGTCGTAGAGGCCGGCGACGGCGGACACGAGCGCGTCCAGCACGCCCTCGCCGATCTCCTGCCCGTCCGC
Source organism: uncultured Actinomycetota bacterium (assembly GCA_963822335.1). Classification (GTDB taxonomy): domain Bacteria; phylum Actinomycetota; class Actinomycetes; order Mycobacteriales; family Pseudonocardiaceae; genus Pseudonocardia. Next base: position 347,488 of record CAWGHE010000004.1, read on the forward strand.
GGTGCGCACCGCGTTCGTCGTCATGTGGTGGCCGCAGTTGCGGACCAGCATCATCGAGCGGCCCTGCAGGGTCAGCGGGTTGCCGTCGGCGCCGGTGTACTCCCGGTCCGGGTTGACCCGCCGGGTGACGGTCTTGCCGCCCTTCTGGAACTCCGACGTCAGGTTGCCGGTCATCAGCCCGAGCCAGGTGCGGTAGGCGAGCGCCTTGTCCTCGGCGTCCACGGTCGCGACCGAGTCCTCCAGGTCGACGATCGTCGTGACGGCCGACTCGAGCACGACGTCCGAGACGTCGGCGTGGTGCTGGCGTCCGACCTGCGTGCTCGGGTCGAGCACGAGGTCGACGTGCAGGCCGTTGCGCACGAGCAGGACGTTGCCCCTGCCGTCGGCGTCCGAGGCGTTGAAGCCGGCGAACTGCGACGGGTCGGCGAGACCGACGGTGCCGCTGCCCGCGGTGTCCGCGACCAGGCCGTCGGCGGACGCCCGGTACGCCGTCACGTCCGCGTGCGAGCCCTTGGCGAGCGGGAACAGTTCGTCGAGCAGCTCGTCGGCGGCCTCGATCACCTGGGCGCCGCGACGCTCGTCGTAGCCGTCGGCGAGCTCGTGGTCCTGGGGCAGCGCGTCGGTGCCGTAGAACGCGTCGAACAGCGAGCCCCAGCGGGCGTTCGCGGCGTTCAGCGCGAAGCGGGCGTTCGTGGACGGCACGACCAGCTGCGGGCCCGGGACCTCGGCGACCTCCGGGTCGACCCGGTCGACGTCGATCGCCGGCGCGCTCGACGGCTCCGGCGCGAGGTAGCCCAGCTCGGTCAGGAGCTTCTCGTAGTCGTCCCGGGAGCCGGCGCCGTGCTCGGCGTGCCAGGCGTCGATCCGGGCCTGGAGCTCGTCACGGCGGGCCAGCGCGTCGGCGATCCGGGGCGCGAACCGCTCCTGCAGGCGGGCCAGCGTCGACCAGAAGTCCTTCGCGTCCACGTCCACGTCGGGCAGGAGCTCGTCCTCGACGAATGCGCGCAGGTTCTCGTCGACCTGCAAGCCGGACCGCTCGGACTGGGTCACCGGGACCACCCTCTCGTTCGGAGTACGACGTCCACCAGAATTTCTACCAGTGGACTTTTCTTTCCGCATCATGGAAGTTGTTCAGAACACGGTCCGTGTTCCAGCGCAGGCGTTCCGTCGGTGGGGCGTCGTACGCTCGACGTCCGGGTACCCCGAACGACGCCCGGGATACCGCGCGGTTCACCGAGGACGAGCAGGAGGTCTGGAGATGGCACTGGACTCCCGGGTCCGGGACGAGTTCGTGGCCGCTGTCGGCGCCGCGGACGTGATCGACGACCCGGTCCGCACCCGCGCCTACGAGTGCGACGGACTGACCGGCTATCGCGTCGTGCCCGAGCTCGTCCTGCTGCCCCGCACCGCCGAGGCGGTCGCCGAATGCGTGAAGGTCTGCGCCCGGCACACGATCCCGTTCGTCGCCCGCGGGGCCGGGACCGGTCTGTCCGGCGGAGCGATCCCCGTCGCGGACGGCGTGGTGATCGGCGTGAACCGGCTGAACCGGATCCTCGAGGTGGACGTCGAGAACCGCCGCGCCGTGCTGGAGCCGGGCGTGACGAACCTGGAGATCACCGGCGCCGCGTCGCCGTACGGGCTGTACTACGCGCCGGACCCGTCGAGCCAGCAGGTGTGCACGATCGGCGGCAACGTCGCCGAGAACTCCGGCGGGGCGCACTGCCTGAAGTACGGCTTCACCACCAACCACGTGCTGTCGATGGAGGTGGTGCTGCCGGACGGCTCGATGGTCACGCTCGGCGCCGACTCCGGGGAGCAGCAGGGCCCGGACCTGCGCGGGGTGTTCCTCGGCTCGGAGGGCACGCTCGGGATCGTCACGAAGGTCACGGTGCGGTTGTTGCGCGCTCCGGAGACGATGCGGACGTTGCTGGCGGACTTCCCCAGTGTCGCCGCGGGCGGGCAGGTGGTCAGCGACATCGTGTCCGCCGGGATCGTGCCGGCCGCCGTCGAGATGATGGACGCGCTGGCGATCGAGGCCGCCGAGGGCGCCACCGGAGCGGGGTACTCGCTGGACACGCCGGTCGCGCTCGTCGTCGAGCTGGACGGCACCGTCGAGGAGTGTGACGACCAGTTCGAGCAGGTGAAGGAGATCTGCGACCGGCACGGCTGCACCCGGCTGCACATCGCCGGGTCGGCCGAGGAGCGGGCGAACATCTGGCGCGGGCGCAAGGCCGCGTTCGCCGCGGTGGGCCGGATCAGCCCGGACTACATCGTCCAGGACGGCGTGGTCCCCCGGACCCGGCTGGCCGAGGTCCTGGAGCGGATCGCTCAGATGGGCGAGCAGGCCGGGATCCGGGTGGCGAACGTGTTCCACGCCGGCGACGGGAACCTGCACCCGCTCGTGCTGTTCAGCGAGGCCGACGGCGAGGCCGAGCGCGCCGAGGCGCTGTCCACCGAGATCGCCGAGCTGTGCGTGGAGATGGGCGGGTCGCTGTCCGGCGAGCACGGCATCGGCACGGACAAGGCGTGCTCGATGCCGAGGATGTTCAGCGAGGACGATCTGGAGGCCTTCCACCGGATCCGGGCCGCGTTCGACCCGGACGAGATCTGCAACCCGGGCAAGTTGCTGCCCACCCCGCGGCTGTGCGGCGAGCGCCCCGGCCGGTACCGCCCGCACCCGCTCGAGGAGCAGGGCGTCATCGAGCGCCTGTGAGCAGTGGAGATCCCCGAACGATGACGAGCACCGCACCCACCACGCTGCGTCCCACCACTCCCAGGGAGGTCCGCGACGCCGTCCTGGACACGCCCGGACGGCTGTCGGTCACCGGCGCCGGCACCGCCGCCGGCTGGGCCGGGCGGCCCGAGCCGACCGACGCCGCGCTGGACCTGAGCGGCCTGTCCGGGGTCGTCAACCACAACCCCGGTGACATGACGGTCTCGGTGCACGCCGGCACGCCGCTGCGCGCGCTGGCGACGGAGATCGGCGCGCACGGCCAGCGGCTGGCCTTCGACGCGGGCCGGGTCTCCCGCGGCGCCACCGTCGGCGGCCTGGTCGCGACCGGCGACGCCGGCCCGTCCGCCCTGGTCTACGGCGGCATGCGGGACCTGGTGATCGGCACGACGACGGTGCTCGCCGACGGCACGATGGTGCGCAGCGGCGGGCACGTGATCAAGAACGTGGCCGGCTACGACATGGCCAAGCTCCTGCACGGCTCGTACGGCACGCTGGGCGTGCTGGTCGAGGTCGTGCTGCGGCTGCACCCGGTCCCGAAGGCGACCGCGACCGTCGCGATCGAGAGCCCGTTGACCGATGCCGCAGCCCACGCCGCCCGGCTGGCGGAGAGCCCGCTGGAACCGATCGCGTGCGAATGGCTCTCGGGCGACCCGGCCCGGCTGCTGGTGCGGCTGGAGGGCGGCGTCGACACGCTGCCCGGGCGGGTCCGCCGGCTCGTCGAGCTGCTCGGCGACGGAGCGCACGAGGTCGACGACGACGTCTGGGCCGAGCACACCGCGCTCACGTCCGGGCAGGCGCCGGGCGCGGACGCCACGCCCGGCGCCGTCGTGCGGATCGGGACGATGCCGGCCCGGCTGCCGTCGCTGGTCGCGCAGCTTCCGGCCACCGCCGTCACGGCCGGTCTGCTCACCGGCGTCGCGACCGTCACCGTGCCCGGCGCGTCCGTCGCGGAGACCCACGACGCCGTCGCGGCCGTGAACGGGACGTCGGCGCTGCGTGACCGGCCCGACGGACTCGACGCCCCGGCGTGGGGCCCGGCACCGTCCGGCCTCGCGGTGCTCAAGGCGATCAAGAACCAGCTCGACCCGGACGGCCGGCTCTCGCCGGGCCGCTTCGCCCCCTGGATGTGAGGTAAGTTCGTGACGACGCCGACCGGTTCGACCGAGTCCAAGATCCCGCAGCAGGCACCGAGCGCGTTCGACCCGCACCGCCCGCCCGAGCGCGAGCTGCTCGACGACTGCGTGCACTGCGGCTTCTGCCTGCCGACCTGCCCCACCTACCAGCTGTGGGGCGAGGAGATGGACTCCCCGCGCGGCCGGATCCTGCTGATGGACCTCGCGGCGAAGGGCGACATCCCCCTCGAGGGCCCGTTCACCGAGCACATCGACGCGTGCCTGGGCTGCATGGCGTGCGTGACCGCGTGCCCGTCCGGCGTGCAGTACGACAAGCTGCTGGAGTCGGTGCGCCCGCAGATCGAGCGCAACGTCGAGCGTGACCGCGCGGACGACCTGTTCCGCAACGCGATCTTCTCCCTGTTCCCGTACAAGCGCCGGCTCCGTGCCGCCGCGCTGCCGGGCGCGCTCTACCAGCAGCTGCGCCGGGTCCCGGCGATCCGCAAGCTCGCCCAGAAGCTGCCCGGGCGGCTCGCCGCGATGGAGTCGCTGCTGCCGCCGGTGACCGTGCGGGAGGCGTTCGCGACGCTGCCGGTGTACACGCCCGCGATCGGTTCCCGCCGCGCCCGCGTCGCGCTGCTCACCGGCTGCGTGCAGGACGTGTTCTTCCACCGGGTCAACGAGGCCACCGCCCGCGTGCTGTCCGCCGAGGGCTGCGACGTGCTCGTGCCCAAGGACCAGCAGTGCTGCGGTGCGCTGGAGGTGCACGCGGGCCGCGAGGAGGACGCGCTGGGCCGCGCGCGGCGCACGATCGCCCGGTTCGAGTCGCTCGACGTGGACGCGGTCGTCACGAACGTGGCCGGTTGCGGGTCGTCCATGAAGGACTACGGCCACCTGCTCTCCGACGACCCGGAGTGGGCCGAGCGCGCGAAGGCGTTCTCCGCGCGGTGCAAGGACGTGCACGAGGTGCTGGCCGAGCTGTACTCCCGCTCCGACGACGGCGGCCCGCGCGCCCCGCGCACCCCGGTGTCCGGCCGCGTCGCCTACCACGACGCCTGCCACCTCGGGCACGCCCAGGGCGTGCGGTCCCAGCCGCGCGAGGTGCTGCGCACGATCCCGGAGCTGGAGCTCGTGGACATCGCCGAGGCGGCGCTGTGCTGCGGCTCGGCCGGGATCTACAACATGGTCATGCCGGACGCGGCCGCCGAGCTCGGCGAGCGCAAGGCCGGGAAGATCCGCGACGCGAAGCCGGACGTGGTCGTCACCGCGAACCCGGGCTGCCTGCTGCAGATCGGCAAGTACCTGGGCTCCGAGGCGACGCCGCTGCTGCACCCGGTGCAGCTCCTGGACGCGAGCATCCGCGGTGCGGAGGTCCCGCACCGCTGAGGAGCTCTACCCGTCGCCGAACGCGGCGACGACCGCCTGCGTGCAGCTCACCGCGAACCCGGGCGGGGCGACCACCCAGCCGGTGACCGCGACGGCCGGGGCCAGCCCGATCTCGCGGACCCGGCACGATCCGACGCGGGCGGCCCGCCCGGCCGGCAGCAGCGTCCACGTCGTCGGGTCGCCGCCGACCTCGACGACCGTGTCCTCGGCCGATCCGGCCGGGCGCCCGAGCCGCGGACGGACACCCGCCTCGTCGACGGCGGCCGTGACGGCGTCGTGCAGCGGCGGGTCGGTATCCCGGTCCGGGTACCGCAGCGGGCCGGTGGCCAGCTCGGCGAGCGTGACCTCGTCCCGGTAGGCCAGCGGGTGCCGGACCGACACGACCGCGGTCAGCGGCTCCGACCAGGCCGGAAGCAGCGTCAGCCCGGTGTCGCGGTCGAGCACCCGCCCGAGCACGAGCGCGAGGTCCAGCGTGCCGTCCCGCACCGCCTCCAACCGCGCGCACACCGGCAGGTCGACGAGCTCCAGCTCGAACTCCGGGTTCCGCTCCCGCAGCCGGTCGACGCCGCGCTCGAGCCGGCCGATCAGCCCGGGTGCGGTACCGATCCGCAACCGCGGGGCGGGCTCGTCGAGCACGGTACGGACGCGCGAGGCCGCGGCCAGCGTCTCCCGTGCCGCGGCCAGCACCCGGCGGCCCGGGCCGGTCAGCCGCACGTGCCGCGACGACCGGTCGAGCAGCCGCGTGCCGAGCTCGCGTTCCAGGCGCGCGACCTGCTGGCTCACGGCCGGCTGCACGATGTTCAGCCGCTCCGCCGCCCGGCCGAAGTGCAGCTCCTCGGCCACCGTGACGAAGTACTCCAGTGCCCGCAGCTCCACGGTCCCACCTCCGTCGATCACCGATCGTGATCGCTGCACAGCCTATCCGCGTCTGGTTCGCCGGCGCCGCCGGCGATGGGATCGAGGCATGCGGATCGGTGCTCATCTCCTCGCCACGGACCCGGTACGGCGTCTCGTCGACACGGCTGCCACGCACGCCCGGCAGGGCCTCGACAGCGTCTGGACAAACGACCACCCCGGCGGGTGGGACCCGCTGACCGTCCTCGGCGGCGTCGGCGGCCTCGGCGACGCCGGTCCGCCCGAGCTGGGCACGGCGATCGTCGCGACCTATCCCACCCACCCCGCCGCCCTGGCGGCTCGCGCGCTCACCACGCAGGAGCTCACCGGCGGGCGTCTGGTGCTCGGCATCGGGCCCAGCCACGAGTGGCTCGTCACCGGGCGGCTCGGCATCCCGTACGCCTCCCCCGCCGCGCACACACGTGAGTACCTGGAGGTCCTGCGCCCGCTGCTACGTGGCGAGCGCGTGCGGCACGCCGGGCGGTTCTTCGACGTGGACACCGGGCTGGACCCGGCGCTGGGGATCACCGCGCCTCCGCCGCCGGTACTGCTCGCCGCGACCGGGCCGCGGATGCTGGACCTCGCCCGCGACCTCGCCGACGGCATCGTCGCGACCTGGGTGCGCCCGCAGCTGGTGAGCGACTGGCTGATCCCGCGGACCGCACACGGCGCCCGGATCGTCGTGGTGTGCCAGATCGCCCTCACCGAGGACCCGGAGGCGGTTCGCGAGCGGCTGGGCCGCGCCTTCGGCGCCGTCACCGACATGCCCGCGTACCGCGCCGTGTTCGACCGGGCCGGGCTGGACGGTCCGGGCGACACGCTGGTCGCGGGCGACGAGCAGCACGTCCTGGCCGAGCTGCGCCGGTTCGCCGACGCCGGGGTGACCGACCTTCTCGTCTCCCCGCAGGGCACCGCCGCCGAGCAGGCGCGGGCACTGGACCTGGCCTCGTCCGTGCACGTCTGACGATCACTCTGCGCCGCAGGGGCTTCCGGGTGCCGTTCGCTCGTCCGAGTGACAGACTCCTGCGTCATGAGGGGGATGTCGGTGTCACCGGAGCTCGCCCTGGCCGCCTACCAGCAGGACCCACAGGCCGTCGGCGGCTCGCTCGCCTGGTCGGCGCTGGTCTCGGTGCTGCCGCTGGCGACCGTGTTCGTGCTGCTCGGCGGCGTGCGGGTGCGCGCCCCGTGGGCGGCCTTGGCCGGGCTCGCGGTGTCGCTGGTGGTCGCCGTCGTCGGCTTCTCGATGCCGGTCGGGCAGGCCCTGCTAGCCGCGACGCACGGCGCCGTCTTCGGGCTGTTCCCGATCCTCTGGATCGTGGTCAACGCGCTGTGGGTCTACAACATGACCGTCGCGACCGGGCACTTCGACGTGCTGCGGCGCAGCTTCGGCGCGCTGTCCTCGGACACCCGCACGCAGGCGATCCTGATCGCGTTCTGCTTCGGCGGCCTGCTGGAGGCGCTGGCCGGGTTCGGCGCCCCGGTCGCGATCACCGCCGTCATGCTCATCGCGCTCGGGTTCAAGCCGATCAAGGCCGCGATCGTCGCCCTGGTGGCGAACACGGCGCCGGTGGCGTTCGGCGCGATGGGTGTCCCGGTGATCACACTCGCCCGGGTGAGCGGCCTGCCGCTGGACCAGGTGGCCTCCGTCGTCGGACGTCAGACGCCGGTTCTGGCCCTGTTCGTGCCGCTCGTGCTGGTGTTCATCGTGGACGGACGGCGCGGTGTGCGGGAGGCGTGGGTGCCCGCGGTGGCCGGTGGCGTGGCGTTCGCGATCGCACAGTTCGCGACGTCGAACTTCATCTCGGTGGAGCTCACCGACATCGTCGCGTCGCTCGTCGGCGCCGTGGTCGTGGTCGGGCTCGCCCGGCTGCGCCCGGACGCCGTCTGGGCCGCCCGCGAGCCGGCCATCGCCTCCTCGGGTGGCCCCGGCACCGCGGCCGCGCCGGACTCCCCCGCCGACATCCGCCGCGCCTACGCGCCGTACCTGATCATCGTGGCGGTGTTCGCGCTGGCCCAGGTGCCGGGCCTCAAGCAGGCGATCGACTCGTTGAAGATCGCCTTCTCGTGGCCGGGACTGGACGTGGTGGACCCGTCCGGCAAGCCGCACAGCACGACGATGTTCTCGCTGACCTGGCTGTCCACCGCCGGCACGCTGATGGTGATCGCGGGTGTGATCGTCGCGATCGTGCTGCGGGTCGGCGCCGGGCGCGCGGCCGCGACGTGGTGGCGCACGGTCGTCGAACTGCGCTGGGCGATCCTGACCGTCACCGCGGTGCTCGCGCTGGCCTACGTGATGAACGCGTCCGCGCAGACCACCGCGATCGGGCTGCTGATCGCCGGGGCGGGCGGCGCGCTGGTGTTCCTCTCGCCGGTGCTGGGCTGGTTCGCGGTGGCCGTCACCGGCTCCGACACGTCGGCGAACGCGCTGTTCGGCTCGCTGCAGGTGACCGCCGCGACCAAGGCCGGGCTCCCGCCGGACCTGCTGGCCGCGGCGAACTCCTCCGGCGGGGTGCTGGGGAAGATGCTGTCCCCGCAGAACCTCACGATCGCCGCCGTCGCCGTCGGTATCGAGGGGCAGGAGGGGATGCTGCTGCGCAAGGTGATCGGCTGGAGCCTCGGGATGCTCCTGGTGCTGGCGACCGTGATCGCGCTGCAGGCGACGCCGGTGCTCGGCTGGATGCTCCCCTGAGCGTCACCGACTGTCGCCACGGATCACCCGTTGGGATGACGTCGTCCTCGTGACAGCGCCCGTCGGACGTGCGATAACTCTGTTTGTGGAGGGTGGGCGGCAGGCTGACGACGAGTCCCCGCGCGTCGCCACGCTCGCCCCCGGTGGGCGGCACGCCCGGGCGCCGGAGGCCCCGCTCCCGTCCCCGCAGCGTCCGTTCCAGGAGCCCCGCGGCCGGCATCAGCTCATCCCGGGGCCCCGCGACGACCCGGACGAGCGCCCGACCGAGCGGATTCCGGACCAGCCGACGGACCTGATCCCGCGCCAGGACAGTGGCCGCCACCAGCTGTTCCAGGCCACGCACGGGCCCGCGCGGCACCGCCGTGCCGTGCCGCCGACGGCCGTCGCGGCCGCGGTCGGGGCGCTCGTCGGAGCGTGCGTGTTCGCGTTCGTCGGACGGGAGATGGTCGACGACGCCTACATCACCCTGACCTACGCCCGCACACTCGGCCTCTACGGAGACTGGGGCGTGTACCCGGGCGTGCCGGCCAACACCGCCACGTCACCGCTGAACGTGCTGGTGCTCGGCGGGCTCACCGCCCTCGCCCGCGACGCCGTGGTCGCCACCGGGGTGCTGCTCGTGCTCACCTACGCGGCGCTGGCGGCGTCGCTGACCCGGATCGGGGTCCGGCTCGGGGCCCCGCCGTGGCGCGCGCCCGCGGCCGGGCTGGCGCTGCTCGCGACGTCGCCGATGCTGCTGTCCACCGTCGGCCTGGAGTCCGCGCTCGCACTCGCGATCATGGTCGTGCTCGCCGAGCGGGTGTCGGCCCGTGCCCCGTGGACGGCCGGGGTGCTGGCCGGGCTGCTCGTGCTCGCGCGTCCGGACCTCGGCGCGGTCGCGCTGGTCGCGGTCGTCGCGAGCGGGCGCGACTGGTGGCGGGTCGCTCTCGGCGGGACCGCCGCGGCCCTGCCGTGGTTCGCGTGGTCCTGGTGGGCGCTGGGGTCCGCGATCCCGGACACCCTGCTGGTCAAGAGCGGGACGAGCTGGGGTCCGTGGACCTACCTCAACGGCGTCGTCCTCTGGTGGGACCGCTTCCCTCTCGTCATCGCGCTGATCGGGCTGCCGGCGCTGGCCGGCCTCCTCGCGCTGCCGTTCTGGCTGGCCCGGCCCGATCTGCGCCGGGTGGGCGCGGTCCTCGGGCTCGGCGCCGTCGCCCACGCCGCCGCGATGGGCGTTCTCGACGTGCCGCCGTTCCACTGGTACTACGCACCCGCGGCCGGTGCGCTGACCGTGCTGGCCGCGTTGACCTGCGCGCGCGCCCGGTTGCCGGTCGCGGCGGCGGGTGCGGTCATCGCCGTCGCCGCGGTGGCCGCGGTGGCCGCGTGGACGGTCGCGGCCACCGGTCCCCCGCTGCTGACGTCGAACTGGGCGACGGCGGCGCAGTACCAGCGGATCGCCGTGCAACTGCCCCGGGGCGCGACGATCGAGTCCCCCGGCGAGGTCGGCACGCTGGCCTACTACTGCCGCTGCCGGGTGCTCGACGGACTGGCCGACCGCGGGTCGATCGCGGCGTCGATCCGGAAGCGGGCGGACGCGGCCACCGGGGTCGGCGGCGAACTGCTGCGGCTGAACTACCTCAACCTCGACCCGGTCCGCCCGGTCCCGCGCGACATGCGGATGGCCACCCGGGTCGTCGACGACGGCCCGGGGCCGATGGACACCGCGTGGGGCCCGCCGCGAACCTGGGAGCTGCTGCCGGACACGCGGAACCGCTGACCGGCGCGTCTCAGCCGGGGCGACGCCGGCGGGGCGGCCGCACGGGCGAGCGGCCACGGTGCCTGCGCCACGCCGTCGGGCTGGCCGGCCACGCCCGGGCGGCCCTCGCGCCGTCGGCGTCCGGGTCGGAGGGCTGCTCCGCGATCGGGGACCCGGCCGGCGGTGTGCCGCCGCCGGACGCCGTCGTGGGCGTTCCGGACTCGTCCGGCGGGCGACGGCCGCGCCGCATCGCACCGAGCTCGGCCCGCAGCGTCGCGATCTCCCACTTCCGGTCGGTGTAGGCCCGGCTCAGCGCGTCGAACCGGCGGTGCAGGACGACCAGCACGGCTCCGAGCCCGATCGTCCCGGCGAGCGCCAGCCACGCAACGGTCGCGACGACCGGTGTGGACATGACGCTCTCCCCAGCTCCGGCGGTCTATCACCGCCACCCTGTCACGAACGGTAACTGTGATCGGGCCGAGATTGGGTCCGGATGGCGGTACGGATCGCGCCGGGCCCGGCCTGATCGGCGCTCGGCTACCGATCGATGCCGCATACGGCGCTGATCGTCACCCGACCGCCGAGCACCGCCGTGAGGACGTTCACGTCACACCCCGGTACCGGGGATCACGCGACTACGCTGGGGCCATATGCAGGAGACCTCCCAGCCGGGTAACGGCGTCGACACGCAGGGCGATAGCGAGGTCGTGGAGCAGACCCCGACGACCGAGCGCGACCCGCAGCAGTTCCCGCCGACCCTGATGAACATGAACCCGCCCACGCTCCCCGCGGCGGACGGCCTGGTGCCTCCGCACCGCGACGTGGACAACCGGGGCCCGTCGGATCTCCCACAGTTCCGGCCGTACCCCGAGCCGCAGCGTTCGGTGCCCGGTCATCCGACGCTGCGCCAGACCCTGCGCCGCATGTTCCTGTTCTGGCGCAAGGCGACCTGACCCGCCGCGGTCACTCGGGCGGGAAGTGACGCCAGCCCGGCTCACCCTCGTGGACCTCGCCGTCGACGAGGACGCCGGGCTCGCCGTCGTCGACCGTCCCGACCGCCGTCCAGCCCTCGGGCAGCGGCGTGCCGGGACCGAACGTCGCGGCCAGGGCGTGATCCTCGCCACCGGTGAGGATCCAGTCCATCGGGTCGGCGCCGAGCGCGGACGCGATCTCGCCGAGCCGGTACGGAACGCCGAACGCGCTGCGCTCCAAGGAGATCCGTACGCCGGAGGCGTGCGCGACATGCCCGAGGTCGGCCAGCAATCCGTCCGAGACGTCGACCATGGCGGTCGCGCCCGCCCGCGCCGCCTGCGGGCCGGCCACGTACGGCGGCTGCGGCGTGCGCTGCGCGTCGACCAGCACGCCCGGCGCGCGGAAGCCGCGGCCGAGCACGGCGAGCCCGGCAGCGGCCCAGCCCAGCCGCCCGGCCACCGCGAGGACGTCGCCCGGCCGGGCCCCGGACCGCGTCACCGGCTCCCGGCCCTCGAGCGAGCCGAGCGCGGTGACCGCGACGACGATCGACGGCGCCGAGCTGACGTCCCCGCCGACGACGCCCGCTCCGGCCGTGTAGGCCTCGGCCCACATCCCGTCGGCGATCCCGGCGGGCACGGCGGACGGCGTCGAGGCCGGGCAGGACAGCGCGACGAGCAGCGCCGTCGGCACCGCGCCCATCGCGACGACGTCGGCCAGGTTCACCGCCGCGGCCTTGCGCCCGATCTGCTCCGGCGACGACCAGTCCAGGCGGAAGTGCACGCCCTGGACCAGCACATCGGTCGTCGCGACGACCCGGCCGTCGGCGGCGGCCACGACCGCGGCGTCGTCCCCGGGCCCGAGGAGCGTCGTCCGGGGCTGCCGGCGGCCGCGCGTCATCCGCTCGATCAACGCGAACTCTCCGACCTCGGACAGTGAGACGTCCGCCTCGGTTCCGCCGGGCGGCGTGAGCGGCGAGGGTGACACGCGGCGACCTCCGGTACGTTCTGCTTCCGAACTTGCGACTGGCTGCCGGTACCACCTTCCGGCAGGCACACCCGTGATCGGAAAGGGGCACGCCGTGGTGCAGGCATACATCCTGGTGCAGACCGAGGTCGGAAAGGCCGCCGCTGTGGCCTCCGAGATCGGGGCGCTTCCGGGCGTGCTGTCCGCGGAGGACGTCACCGGGCCCTACGACGTGATCGTCCGGGCCGAGGCCGACGACGTCGACGCGCTGGGCCGGCTGGTCGTGGCGCGGGTGCAGAACGTGAACGGGATCACCCGCACGCTCACCTGCCCCGTCGTCAAGCTGGGCTGACGTGACACGTCGTACGGCGCTCCCCCGCGGTCCCCTGCTGCTGGCCGTGGCGCTGCCGGTGCTGCTCGCGATCGTGGTGGCGGTGATCGCGCTGGTCACTCCGGACGTACCGGACCCCAACGAGCCGGACACCGACCCGCTGGACGTCGGGATGGTCGCGGCCCCGGACGCCGGGTCGCGGGCGTGCATCTCGGTGCTCGACTCGGTCAACGGCGTGATGCCGTCGGACCGCGGGGCCCTCGAGGCACGCCGGATCGAGCCGCCCGTCGTCGGGGTGCGGGCGTGGGCCGCCGCACCGGCGCCGGTCGTGCTGCGCTGCGGCGTCGAACGCCCGGCCCAGCTGGGCCCGTCGTCACCGTTGCTCGTGGTGAACGGTGTGAACTGGCTCCCGCTGCCCGACACCGCGGACCCGTCCAGCTCCACGACGTACGCGGTGGTCGACCGGCCGGTCTACCTGACCCTGACGGCACCGGCCGAGGCCGGGTCGGGTCCGCTGCAACGGGTGTCCGACGCCGTCACGGCGTCGCTGCCGGACGCACCGGTCAAGGTGCGTTAGCGCAGGCCGACGCCGCGGGCGAGCGCCGTGTCCACCAGCACGGACAGCAGCTCGCGGTAGTCCAGGCCGGTGACCGCCCACATCTTCGGGAACGCCGAGCTGGACGTGAACCCGGGCATCGTGTTGACCTCGTTGACGGTGATCGACCCGTCGTCACCGACGAAGAAGTCGACCCGGGCGAGTCCCTGCACGTCCAGCGCCCGGAACGCGGTGACCGCCTGCGAGCGGAGCTGTTCGACGACGTCGTCGTCCAGCTTGGCCGGGATGTCCAGCTCGGACACGTCGAGGTACTTGGACTCGAAGTCGTAGAACTCGCCGCCGTAGCGCAGCTCGGCGGGCAGGCTGGGGCGCACCGAGCCGTCCGGGAACTCCAGCACCGCGCACTCCACCTCGCGGCCGGGCACCCCGGCCTCGACGAGCACCTTCGGGTCGTGCTCGCGCGCGGCGGCGATCGCGGCGTCCAGCGCGGCCGGGTCGACGACCCGGGTCACGCCCATCGACGAGCCCGCGCGTGCCGGCTTCACGAACAGCGGCAGCCCGAGCCGGTCCCGGTCGGCGAACCCGATGTCGGTGCCGGGACGCAGCACGACGCCGTCGGCCACCTGCAGGCCCTCGGCGCGCAGCAGCTTCTTCGCGAACTCCTTGTCCATCCCGACGGCGCTGGCCAGCACGCCGGCGCCCACGTAGGGCACGCCGGCCATCTCCAGCAGGCCCTGGACCGTGCCGTCCTCGCCGAACGCACCGTGCAGGACGGGGAACACGACGTCGACGCCGGACAGCGCCTCGCCCGCCCGGTCGGAATCGAGCCGGACCAGCCCGCGGGACGGCTCGGCGGGCAGCACCACCGCGTCCGCTCCACCGTCCACCTCGGGCAGCTCGCGCCCGTGGATGGCGAGCGCCTCCGGGTCCCCGGGCCCGACCACCCAGGCGCCGTCGCGCGCGATCCCGACCGGGACGACGTCGAAGCGCTCCGGGTCGAGGTGGGTCAGCACGCTCCCGGCGGACACGCAGGAGATCGCATGCTCGGAGCTGCGCCCGCCGAACACCACGGCGACCCGGACCTTGCCCTCGTCGGTCATGACCGACGAGGGTATTCGCTCAGGACGACCGTCCCGACGCCCCACCCCTCTGCGCCCAGCGCCGTGGTGAGGTGCCCGAGGGCGCTCGTGAGGTCGGAGCGGCTGTGCGCGGCGTAGCCGACGACCAGCCCGCGCTGGTCGCCGCCGCCGCCGGAATGCCGGTGCGCGGACAGGCCGATCACGTGCACGCCACGTTCCCGGGCCGCCGCCGTCACCCGGGACTCGACGTCCGGTCCGGCCGCGTCCGGCGGGTACAGCACGAGGTGCGCTCCGGCCGCCTCCCCGGTCACCGTCCATCCGGTCGGCTCCACGGCCCGGACGACGAGATCGCGGCGGGCCCGCAGCTCGCGCCGCAGACGTCGCAGATGGCGGGCGAGGTCGCCGTGCGCCGCGAACGCCGCGAACACCCGCTGCCCGGCGGGCGACGGGCGGGTGCCGGTCCGCGACCGCAGGTCCAGCACGGCGTCCCGGACGGCGGACGGCGCCACCATCCAGCCCGCCCCGACCGTCTGGGTGAGGATCTTGCTGGCGGTACCGAGGTGCACCACCACCTCCGGCGCCAGCGACGCGAGGAGCGGGAGCGGGGCGACGTCGTAGCGCAGTTCGCCGTCGTAGTCGTCCTCGATCACGAGCGTGCCCTCGGCGCGTGCCCGCTCGACGAGCGCGACCCGCCGCGACGCGGTCAGGCGGGCGCCGAGCGGGAACTGGTGCGCGGGCGTGCAGTAGACGGCGGCGCACCCGGGCGGCAGCGCGTCGACGACCAGCCCGCCCTCGTCGACCGGGACCCCGACGACCTCGCAGCCGGCCGCCCGCAGCGCGGTCACCGCCCGGACGTAGCCGGGTTCCTCCACGGCGACCCGGGCGCCGCGCGGCAGCACCCGCGCCAGCTCGGCGATCGCCGCCGAGCTGCCCGCCGTCGCGAGCAGCTCCGACGGCCCGGCGGCCAGCCCGCGGTGGCGCAGCAGGTGCTCGGCGACGCCCGCCCGGAACGCGGGCAGGCCCTCCGGAACCGGCTCGTCGTCCGGGGGCGGGTCGGCGGCCGCCCGCCACGCCCGGCGCCACGAGGCCGGGTCGAGCACGTCGAGGCACGGCGTCCCGGCCACGAGGGACAGGAACGGCGGCGCCGCGGCGGGAACGGGCGGGGCCGGCCGGGCACCCGGTCGCCGGGCCCCGAGCGACGGCGCCGCGGTGACGAACGTCCCGGCACCGGTCCGGCCGCGCAGCCAGCCCTCGGCCAGCAGCTGGTCGTAGGCCGCGGCGGTCACCGTGCGGCTCACGCCCAGCTCCGCGGCCAGCGCCCGGGTGGACGGCAGCCGGTCCCCCGGGCGCAGCGTGCCGCGCGCCGCCGCGTCCCGCACCCCGTCGGCGAGCTGGACGGCCAGCGGCGTCGCGGCACGCCGGTCCAGCGGCACGGGCGGCAGCTCCACCACGAGTGGCCTCCTCGATCGGCTCGGAAATGGCCGTTCCACGATGCCACCCGCCGGGCGACGCTGGAAGCATGACGACGCTCTCCCCCACCCCGCGCACCACCCTCGGCCGGCACGCCGAGCGCGGCCGCACCGACCGGACCGACCTCCACGACGTGCTCGACGCCGGCCTCGTGTGCCACCTCGGGTTCGTCGCCGACGGCGCGCCGGTCGTGCTGCCCACCGCCTACGGGCGCGACGGCGACGTGCTCTACCTGCACGGCTCGTCCGGTGCCCGCTACCTGCGCGGGAACGAGATGCCGGTGTGCGTCACCGTCACCCACGTCGACGGCCTGGTGCACGCCCGCGCCGTGTTCAGCTTCTCGATGAACTACCGCAGCGCGGTCGTGCACGGCACCGCCCGCCGCATCACCGACGCCGACCAGCAGCTGCGGGCGCTGCGCGCGATCGTCGAGCACCTGACGCCCGGCTCCTGGGACCACGCCCGCGGCCCGACCCGGCGCGAGCTCGCCGCGACCTCGGTCCTCGCACTGGACCTCGGCGAGGCGAGCGTCAAGATCCGCTCCGGCCCGCCCGCCGACGACGACGCCGACGTCGAGGCCGACGCGGCGTGGGCCGGCGTCGTGCCGATCCGCACGGTGTTCGGTGCGCCCGAGCCGGCTCCGGACCTGGCCACCGCGCGTCCGGTCCCCGCCCACGTCGCGGAGCGCGCGGCCCCGTCCAGGGTCCCGGCCGGGTGACGTAGCCTCGCCCGACGTGAGTGCGCTCGTCCCCACCCCCATCATCCCGCTGCCCGGTCAGGGCCAGCCGGCCTGCGCGACCGACGCCGGGTCGTGGTGCGCGACGTTCTTCCGCTACACGCACAACGACTTCCTGTCCCGGTCCGCGGACACGATCATGGACCGGGCGATCACGGTTCTGGTGATCGTCGTGATCGCGGTGCTGGTCCGCTGGCTCGCGCACCGGGCGATCACCCGCCTGGTCGACGGCGCCACCGACGGCTCGATGAGCCAGTTGCTGGGCCGCGCCCCGAAGCGGCTGCGCACCGCGGCCGGGCCGCTGATCACCCAGCGCCGTGCGCAGCGGGCGAAAACGATCGCGTCGGTGCTGCGCTCGATCATCTCCGCGGTCGTGCTGCTCGTGGCGTTCGTGATGGTGCTGGCCGAGTTCGGCGTGGCGCTGGCGCCGATCCTGGCCTCGGCCGGGGTACTCGGCATCGCGGTCGGCTTCGGCGCGCAGAACCTCGTCCGAGACTTCCTGTCCGGCATGTTCATGCTGCTCGAGGACCAGTACGGCGTCGGCGACATCGTCGACCTCGGCGAGGCGAACGGCACCGTCGAAGCGGTCGGCCTGCGGATCACGACGCTGCGCGACATCCGCGGCACGGTCTGGTACGTCCGCAACGGCGAGATCCTGCGCGTGGGCAACAAGAGCCAGGGCTACGCCATCGCGATGATCGACCTGCCGGTCGCGCACAGCGCGGACATGGAGCAGGTCACCGAGCTCGCCGGCGAGACGGCGGCCGAGCGCGTCACCCGCGAGGACCTCGCCGAGGACGTGCTGGAGGCGCCGGAGGTGCTCGGTGTGGAGAGGATCACGTCCGACGGCGTCGTGCTACGGGTCACCGTGCGGGTGCAGCCCGGCCGGCAGTGGGCGGTGCAGCGGGCGCTGAACGCCGCGATCACCGACGCCTTCGACGATCACGAGATCCCGCGCCCGTCGTTCCCCAGCGTGAGCCCGGCGCCGAGCGGCGACGGCCAGGCCCCGTCCTGAGTACCCGACCGCGATAGGCCACGATGGCCCGGTGAGCGCACCACAGGACTTCTACGACGAGGTGGGCGGGCATCCGGTCTTCCACCGGATCGTCGCCCGCTTCTACGAGCAGGTCGCCGAGGACGAGGTGCTGCGCCCGATCTATCCGGAGGAGGACCTCGGCCCGGCCGAGGTCCGCCTGCGCATGTTCCTGGAGCAGTACTGGGGCGGCCCGCGTACCTATTCGGACCAGCGCGGGCACCCCCGGCTACGGATGCGGCACTCGCCGTTCAAGGTGGGACCGATGGAGCGGGACGCCTGGCTGCGCTGCATGCGGGTCGCCGTCGACGAGGCGGAGCTGGACGAGCCCCACCGTGAGCAGCTGTGGAACTACCTGCAGTACGCAGCCGCCAGCATGGTGAATTCGGACTTCTGAGCTGCTGATTCACCCGCGCGCAGATGGCATCATGACCGTCTGTGAGCTGGTGGCGGGACGCGGTCGTCTACGCCGTCGACGTGCGCGGGTTCACCGACGACGATGTCGACGGGCTGCGCCGCAACCTGGGCTATCTCGAGCTGCTCGACGTGGACGCGATCGCTCTCGGCCCGCCCGCGGTCTGCGGGCCCCGTGACGATCCGCCGGCCCCCGGCGACCCGGATCCGCTCGAGCGGCTCGTGGACCGGGCGCGCGTCGCCGGCGTGCGGGTGCTCGCCGGGCTGGCTCCCGGCCACGTCACGACGGGGCACGAGTGGTTCCTTGCAGCGGTCGCGGCCGGCCGGGACAGCGCCGAGCGCGAGCGCCTCCACATCCGGCGCGGGCGGGGACCGCGAGGATCGCTCCCGCCGACCGGCTGGCGCGACCTGACCGGCGGTCCGGCGTGGTCCCGGCTGGGCGACCGCGAGTCGTCCGAGTGGTACCTGCACCTCGCCGGGCCCGGCCTGGCCGACGTGAACTGGGCCGACCCGGAGGTCTGGGCGGAGACGGAGAAGGCGGTCCGCGCCTGGTGCGACCGCGGGGTCGACGGTCTGTGGATCGCGAGGGCGCACGCGCTCCAACCGCGGCCGTCGTTCGACGAGGACCCGAGGCCCGACGATCGCGGCCCGCTGGCCGAACCGGACGATCCCCGCGTCGACGGCCCGGGCGTGCACGAGGCACATCGCACGATCCGCGCCGTGCTCGACCACTACCCGGGGCGGATCGCCGGCGCCGGTATCGAGGTCGCCGACCCGGACCGGCTCGCCCGCTACGGGCGCCCCGACGAGCTGCACCTGGCCGTGACGCAGGGGCTGCGGCACTGCCCGTTCGACGCCGGGCGGATCCAGGCCGTGGTGGACCGCTCGCTGACGGCCGCGCGGGCGGCCGGAGCGACCCCGGCCTGGACGCTGTGCGGCCCGGAGGACCCACGACCGGCCACCCGCCTCGGCGACACCGGCCGTGCCCGCGCGATGGCGCTGCTGCTGCTGGCGCTGCCGGGCGCGGTCGTGCTGGACGCCGGGGAGGAGCTGTGCCTGCCGGGGTGGGGCCCGGCCGCGCCCGGCATGCCCCGCGAGCCGTTCGCGTGGGCGGCGGCCGAGACGCAGCTGGAGGACACCGGATCGGCCCTGTCGCTGTACCGGGGCGCGCTGGAGCTGCGCCGCCGCCACCCGGGCTTCACCGGGTTCACCGGCCAGGACGAGCTGGAGTGGTTCGGGGCACCGGAGGGCTGTCTGGCGTTCCGGCGCGCCGGTTCGACGCTGGTCTGCGCGCTGAACACCTCACCGGAACCGGTGCCGCTGCCCCCAGGCGAGGTGCTCCTGACCAGCCAGGACACCTCCGACGGCGTACTTTCGGCGTACAGCGCGGCCTGGTTGGCCTAACTTCCGTCACCGTAAGCGAAGACGATCGTTTACCGGGCGACGCGTCACTCCGACGGAGGGACGGACATGCGACTCCTACGGGCGGTAACCGTGCACGCTATGTCATCCCGTCGCACAGAGGCGGAGCCGATGAACCACGATCTCGCACCGACCGGCGAGCACACGCCGCCGGCTCGACATTCGCTGGGCCGGGCGGTCGCAGCGGTCCCGCACCCGGGCCCGCTGCGCCCGGACACCGACCGCGCCGGAGCGGAGCGCTCCGGGCAGTACCGGTTGCCGGAACGCTCCGACGCCGAGGGCGTCCCCGGCGCCTGGTTCGCCGTCGTCCTGCGCGGCTACGACCGTCCGCAGGTCGACGCGCGCCTGGCCGAGCTGGACCGCCGGATCCGCGACGAGATCGTGCGCGCGGACACGGCGGAGGCGGCGCTGGCGGCGGCCCGCACCCACGTGCGCCGCCTGCAGGAGTCGGCCACACCCTCCTCGGAGGACCGCGGCTTCGGGCTGCGGGTCGAACGCGTGCTGCACGCCGCCGAGCGGGAGGCCGCCGAGCTGCGGGAGAAGGCCTCGCACGAGGCCGCCGCGGTCGTCGAGAAGGCGCAGGCGGACGCCGACCAGGCCCGCCGGCAGACCGAGGAGGCCCTGCTCGGTCGCGCGGCGAAGCTCGACAACGAGTTCACCGCGCGCAGCGCCACGCTCGACGAGCGCGAGCAGGAGGTCGACCGGATCGTCGAGCGCGCGCGCACGGAGGCCGAGGAGATCCGCGCCGAGGCCCGGCACACCGCCGCCGAGGAGTCGGCCGCCGCCGAGCGCCGCGCGGCGGACCTGCTGCGGCAGGCCGAGCGCACGATCGAGCAGCAGCGTGCGGACGCGACCCGCGACATCGGCCGGATGGCCCTCCTGCGCGACGAGGTCCGCCAGGAGCTGTCCCGGCTGCACGGCCTGCTGCGCGGCGAGCTGGACGGGGAACCGGTCCCGAGCCACCCCTCCGGAGACCACGGCGACGGCTCGGACGACGACGCGAACGTCAGCACCGCGGTCGGCACGATCCCGCCGTACACGGTCGCCGCGATCGGCGTCCTGCCGTTCGGGGACCGGTCCGCGGGCGGTCCGGCCAACACGCGTTCGTTCGCGTTCGAACTGGTCCCGGACCAGCCGACGGCTCACGACGCGGACGACGACCGATCGGACCAGTCCGACGAGGCCCGGACCAGCGACGACGCGGCCGACGAGGACCGCACATCGGACCGGACCCCCACCCGGTCCACGACGCCGAGCCGGGGACCTCGATAATCGGGTCTCGATGAGCCCCCGACCATCGCTCCCCGCATGACGTCGCCGTCCGGCCCGCCGGAGGGCGACATCGCCGGGACCGGCGACTCCGCGCAGCAGGACCCGTCCGAGCTCGGCGAGGCCATCCGGACCGGGCGGATCCCGATCGTGCCCGGTTCCCTCGTCGAACTCGTCATGCAGTCCGGGATCTCCTCGGGAGACGACCCGGACACCGACGAGCCGCCCGGCGCCGCCGAGCCGTCGGGCGACCCCGCGCCGGCCGTCGCCCGCGAGCAGGCCCCCGTCGAGCCGCTGGAGGACGCCGACCTCGGCGACCTCGGGGACGACCCGCTCGGCGTCGGACCGTTGACCGGACGGCCGGGCCACCCGATCGAGGCGCAGCGTACGGAACGACCCGCCGCGGACTCGGGCGACACGCCGTCACCGGCAGCCGCGGCCGGCGGGGACGCCACGACCGCGGACGCCACCCCGCCCACGGCACCGGGTTACGTCGTGCCGCCGCCGATCGCGCCCACGCCCGCCCCCGTCCCGGAGCCGGAGACCGGGCCGAACCGGGAGACCGGGCAGGCAGGGGACGCCGGGGACGACCCCCGCACCACTGACGCGGAGACCGCCGACCCGGACGCACCGGGCGGCGCCGACGGCGGCGGCGATGACGGCGCAGATCCGTTCCCGTCGGGGCGTTGGCCGCTGTTCGGTGCCGGCCGGCCGATCTCCGACGGACCGGAGACCGACGTACTCCCCGGGATGGCGTTCGGCCGGGTACCCGGCCGCTACCCGTCCGCGGACCCGGTCACGTCCACCGGGCGGACGACGATGCCCGGCCGACGCCGCCCCGACCAGGGCAGCGACAGCACTCCGTCACCCCCTCCCCGCCCCACCATGCCGGGCCCGATCGACGCGCCGCCGGCAGCCGCCGACGCCGGACCGCCGCTCTCGGCGCCCCCGCCGGCCCACGCGCCCGTCGCGCCGGAGCCGGCCGACGGGGACCGGGCCGGCGCCGCGGCGAACGGCACGACCGGATCCCGCGCGGCCGCCCCGGGCACCGGGCGCCGTCCGCAGGACGGACCGCCGGACGACCGCGAGGTGTCCTCGACGGCGTCGACGGGTGTGATCCCGGCGGTCACCGACGACGAGCCGGCCGGCCGTGACGCCCACCTCGCCGACACCAGGGCGTGGTCTCCGGGCCACGGCGGCAACAGCACTGCCGTCCGCGGCGGGGCGCGCGACGCCGTGGACCCGCAGTCCGGTGGTGCGGGCTCCGATGTGTGGGCGCAGGCAGGGCAGCGGCCCGCGTCCGCCTCACCGTGGGCCAACGGTGCCCAGCCCGGCCCGCACACCGACGAGACCGGCTCCCCCGGCCGCCGGTCGGCACTCACCGGACGGCGGGCCTTCATCCGGTCCTCCGACCGGACCGGGACCCGCATCGTGCCCGCGGTGCCCGGCGACGGGCCGGATGCGCCCGGATCCCACCAGACCGGAGCCCGCGCGCCCGCTCCCCCGTCGCCCGGACCCGGCCACACCGGGTCGACCCCGGCTGCGACCGGGCCGCGGCCGACAGGTCCCCGGGCCACCGGTCCCCACCCGACGGGGACACACGCGACGGGGTCGTACCCGGCCGCACCGACGACCGCCGAGCCGGACACCCGCCGGGCCGGCCACGCCGGGCCGAACTCGACCGGGACGAACGGTGTCGCCGCGGCCGGAGCGGCAGCGGGCGCGTCGACCGCCTTCCTCCGTCCGGCGCGGCCGGGCCCGGACGGCTCCGGACCCGGCGACCCGTCGCCGGACACCCGGACCTCGGGCTCCCGGACGTCGCAGCCCGACGATTCCGCGACGACGGGCCCCACGCCCCTCGTGCGCGACGCCGACGGAGCGGCGACGGAGGCTCCGGCGCCCGAGGCCGCGCCCCGGGAGGCCCCGGCGGCCACCGGGCCCGACACGACCGGGACGGCTGCAGCCGCCGAGCCGGCGGCCGCCGAAGCCGAGCCCGCGCCGAGCAAGCCCGTCACCAAGACCCCGCCGCGTGACGCGATCATGTCCGCCAAGCCGCGGCACGGCCGTGGAGTCTCGGTCGGCGGCCTGGCGATCGGGCTGGCGGCGATCCTGCTCGCGGCGTTGACGATCTGGGCCATCATCGCCCCGTCCACACCGGACACCCCGGCCGACGGCGCCGCACCGGCCGCCGACTCCCCCGCCGCGCAGGCGCTCCGCCCGGCCGGGGTGCCGCCGGCCGCGAGCCGGCCCGATCCGGGTGTCAAGGCGACGGTTCCGGTCGCGCAGCGGCCGCAGGACGTGGCCGTCTCGCCGGGCGGCCGGTTCGCGTACGTGGCGGTCCAGGACCCGCCGCGGCTGGTCGTGATGGACGCCGGGTCGGACGCGGTCACTGCCGAGATCCCGCTGCCCGGACCGCCGCGGTTCGTCGAGATGGCCCCGGACGGCGCGCGCGCCTACGTCAGCATGTCCGACGGGGGGGCGGCGGTGAACCTGCTCGGCGTCATCGACGTCGTCGGGAACCGCTTGCTGTCGACGATGCCGGTCGGCCCCGACCCGGCGGGGGCCGTGCCCTCGCCGGACGGCCGCTTCGTCTATCTCGCCGGGCGCGGGAGCGGGCGCATCGACGAGATCGACCCGAACGCCGGCGTCCAGACGCGGTCGGTGCCGGTGTCGAAGGACCCGTACGCGGTCGCCCCGTCAGCGGAGGGCGACCGGCTCTACGTCGCCAACCACGGTTCCGGCCAGATGACCGTCGTCGACCCGAACACGCTGAGCGTCCTCGGCGCCTACCCGGTCAGCGGCGACGCCCAGGCCGTGGCCGCGTCCCCGGCCGCCCGCCAGGTCGCGGTCGCCGGACCGGACACGGACCGGGTCACGGTCCTCGACCCGTCCGACGGGCGGGAGATCGCCTCCGTCCGGGTGGACGGCGGGCCGACCGCGCTGGCGTTCGCCCCGGACGGGCGGCACCTCTACGTCGCCGCGGGCGAGACGCTGCGCGTCGTCGACACCGGGAGCTGGGAGGAGGTCGGCAGCGTGCCGGTCGCCGCAGGCGCCTCCTCCGTCGCGGTCGGCCCGGACGGGCGGACCGCGTGGGTCACGAACGCGCAGGCCGGCATCGGTCTCCGTCCTGAACCTGACCTGACCCCGGGTCACACGTTCAGCAGCGGCAACGACGTCAGCCGGCGGCGCACGACGGCGCCGTAGCGCGCGTCCAGGCGCACCCACGACCCGGTCGCCGACACCCGCACGACGGGGTCCGGGCCGGCCGCGTCGCCGAGGAAACCCATCCCGGACATCGCGAACAGCACCCGCATCGGCACCTTCACCGGCCTGCCCGCGGACAGGTCGGACGGCTCGGCACCGCCCGGCGAGACCGTCAGCACGGTCTGGTCCAGCAGCGACGCCGGAGGTCCCAGCGGACCGGCGTGCTCACGCGCGAGGGCCAGACCGCGGTCGGCGAGCCCGTCGAGCTCCGCGACGGGGACGTCGTCGATGCGCTCCCACCCGTCGTCCGGCGGGAGCTCACCGGACCACAACCCGTGGGCGGGCCCGGGGTCGACCGTCTCCGCGCGGTCCACGGCCAGCGCGGTGAGCAGCGCCGACGCCGGCACCGTCTGCTGGGAGGGCTCCATCGAGCCGGCCACCGACCGCGTCACGAGGACGTCGAACGGTGTGTGCGCCCAGGCCGTGACGCGGCCGCCCGCGCTGCGCAGGCGCACGGCCGCCGCCTGGTCGAGGCGGACGACGCGCGCGGTGAACGCGCCGAGATCGTCGCGCGCGGCGACGTCGGCCAGTTGCAGAGTCACCGCCCACCACCCGTCTCCGGAGCGGACCAGCGTGCCAGGTAGGAGCGCTCGTCGGCATCCATCCGGCGGGGCTTGCCGCCGGCGAGATCGTAGAGCGCCATCGCCGTCGCGCCGCGCACGGCCACCGGATCGGACTCGTCCGGGCCGTCGTGCAGCGTGTAGCCGATCGTGAACGACGCCGCCCGCAGGTCCCGGACGGTCATCTCCACCCGCAGCGGGTGCGGCCGGTAGGAGATCTGGCGGACGTAGTCGACCTCGAGGCGCGCGACGAGCAGCCCGTCGGAGAGCCCGGAGAGGCCCTCGCTGCCCGCCGCGGTGAATGCGAGCTCGATGCGCGCCTCCTCGAGCAGCGTCACCACGCGGGCGTGGTTGACGTGCCGGTAGGCGTCCTGGTCGGTCCAGCGCAACCCGACGGTCGTGACGAACGGGGACACGGGTGCAGCCTTCCAGATCAGCGGGCCAGGCCCCGCAGCTGGCGGGAGATCACCGAGAGCGTCGCGAGATCCAGCGTCGCGGACGCGCCGATCTCCTCCAGGGCCGCGCGGGCACGCACCAGCCGCGACGAGTTCGCCCGCTCCCAGGCCTCGATCGCCTCGCCGACGTCGGTGCCGGGCGGGGTCTCCCGCAGGGCGTCCAGCGCGATCGACCGCAGCGAGCCGTAGAGGTCGTCGCGCAGGGCCAGGCGGGCCAGGCCGTGCCACCGGTCGCCGCGCTCGAGCTTGCTCACCGCCGTCAGCGCCGTGTCGAGGCCGAGGTGCTCGGACAGCGCGTAGTACAGGCGCGCGACCTCCCCCGGATCACGGGGCTCGAGGTCCCGGTCCGAGAGCTCCACCAGCTCGATGACGTCGAGCAGGCCGAACGCGTACAGCAACCCGGCCGACGGTTCGGCGACGTGCTCGGGCAGGCCCGACGCGCGCAGCTGCCGCTTCCGCTCGACGGCCGTCTCCCGGTGCCGTCCCTCCAGCAACTCGGGCAGCCGGCCGCGCAGCCGGGCGACGCCGTCGGAGAACCGGCTGATCTCGGCCCCGATCGCGAGCGGCTGCGGGCGGTTCGTGAGGAACCAGCGCGACCCCCGGTCCAGCAGGCGTCGCGACTCCAGCACGACCTCGTCGGCCACGGCGACCGAGACGTCCGCGGCCCGGGCGTCCGCCCACAGCCGCGGCAGGTCGAACACCGCCGTCGTGACGGCGTAGGCGCGCACGGCGTCGCCGACGTCGGCCGCGAGCTCCTCGCCGAGGCGGAACGCGTAGCTGATCCCGGCGCCGTCGACCATCTCGTTCACGAGCAGCGTTCCGGTGATCTCCCGGCGCAGCGGGTGCAGGGCCACGGCCTCGCCGAACCGCTCCGGCAGCGGCGCCGGGAAGTACTCCGGCAGCCGTGCCGCGAACGCCGGCCGGTCCGGCAGGTCGGTCTGCAGCAGCCGCTGGGTCAGGTCGAGCTTGGTGTGCGCCAGCAGCGTGGACAGCTCGGGGCCGGTCAGCCCGTCGCCGTCGGCCTGCAGGGCGTCGAAGCCTGCGTCGTCCGGCAGCACCTCGAGCGTACGGTCCAGACCGGTCCGGGCGACGAGGTCGTCCACCATCCGGCCGTGCACGCCGACCATCGCGGACGCGTGCGAGCGGGCGACGCCGAGCACCTCGTTCTGTGCCCGGTTGTCGTCGAGCACCAGCGAGCCGACCTCGTCGGTCATCGAGGCCAGCAGCGCGTCGCGCTCCGGACGGTCCAGCTCGCCCTCGTCGACGAGACGGTCCAGCAGAATCTTGATGTTGACCTCGTGGTCGGAGCAGTCCACCCCGGCGGAGTTGTCGATCGCGTCGGTGTTGATCTTCCCGCCGGCGTTCTCCGGTCCTCCACGCGGGCGAACTCGATCCGCCCGCGCTGCGGTGAGCCCGAGGTTCCCGCCCTCGCCGACGACCCGTACCCGCAGGTCCCGGCCGTCCACCCGGATCGCGTCGTTGGCCTTGTCCCCGGCGTCCGGGTTCGTCTCGGTGCTCGCCTTGACGTAGGTGCCGATGCCGCCGTTCCACAGCAGGTCGGCCGGCGCGAGCAGGATCGCGTTGATCAGCTCCGGCGGGGACAGCTTCGTCACCGAGCCGTCGAGACCGAGCGCCTCGCGCATCTCGGCGCCCACCGGCACCGACTTCGCCGTCCGTGGCCAGACCCCGCCGCCCGCGCTGATCAGGGAGCGGTCGTAGTCGTCCCATGTGGACCGGGGCAGCTCGAACATCCGGCGTCGCTCGGCGAACGAGGTGGCGGTGTCCGGGGTCGGGTCGACGAACACGTGCCGGTGGTCGAACGCGGCGACGAGCCGGATGTGCTCGGAGAGCAGCATGCCGTTGCCGAACACGTCGCCGGACATGTCACCGACGCCGACGACGGTGAACTCCTCGGCCTGCGTGTCCACCCCGAGCTCGGAGAAGTGCCGCTTCACGCTCTCCCACGCGCCGCGCGCGGTGATGCCCATCGCCTTGTGGTCGTAGCCGACCGAGCCGCCGGAGGCGAACGCGTCGCCGAGCCAGAACCCGTACTGCGCGGCGATCGAGTTGGCCAGGTCGGAGAACGTCGCGGTCCCCTTGTCCGCGGCGACGACGAGGTAGGAGTCGTCGCCGTCGTGGCGCACGACGTCCGGTGGCGGCACGGTCTCGGTGCCCCCGTCGGCCCGGTGCACCAGGTTGTCGGTGACGTCGAGCAGACCGGAGACGAACGTCGTGTAGCAGGCCCGTACCTGCTCGGCGTCCGGCGCGGGCGTGCGCACCACGAACCCGCCCTTCGCGCCGACCGGCACGATCACCGCGTTCTTCACCGCCTGCGCCTTGACCAGCCCGAGGATCTCGGTGCGGTAGTCCTGCTGACGGTCGGAGTAGCGCAGCCCTCCGCGGGCCACCGGGCCGAAGCGCAGATGCACGCCCTCGGCCTGCGGCGAGTACACGAAGATCTCGAACCGCGGGCGCGGCGCCGGCACGTCCGGGATCGCGGCCGGGTCCAGCTTGAACGAGAAGAACGGACGCTGCCGGAACCAGTTCGTGCGCAGCGTCCCGTCCATCATGGCGAGCAGGCCGCGCAGGATGCGGTCCGCGTCCAGGCCCGTGACCTCGTCGATGAGCGCGACGACGTCGGTGCGCGCCGCCTCGACCTGCTTCTCCCGCTCGTCGGTGCCGATTCTCGTTCCGCTGCCGCTGCTCTCGGAAGCGGGATCGAAGCGCGCGCGGAACAGCCCGACCAGCGCGCGGGCCACGTCCGGGTGCGCGACCAGGACGTTCGCCGTGTACTGCAGGCTGAACAGGCCGCCGAGCTGGCGGGCGTAGCGGCTGTAGGCGCGCAGCACGGCGGCCTCGCGCCAGTGCAGCCCGGCCCGCAGGACGAGCGCGGAGAAGCGGTCGGACTCGGCGTCGCCGCGCCAGGCCGCGGAGAACGCGTCGCTGAACCGGGCCGCTGCATCCGCCGACGGCTCGGTGGACTGCTCGCCCGCCGGGCGCAGCCCGAAGTCGTAGAGCCAGCACCGGCGGCCGTCCGGTCGCCGGAACTCGGCCGGGTGCTCGTCGAGCACCTCGACGTCGAGGTGCTGCAGCACCGGCAGCACGGTGGTCAGCGTGACCGGTGAGTCGGCCAGGTAGAGCGCGAAGCGCGTGTCGCCCTGCGGGCCGCGGTAGAGGCGGACGTCGAAGCTGTCCGGGCCGAGCGCGAGCAGCCGTCGTAGATCCTCGACGGCACGGGTCGGCTCGATGCCGGCCTTGTACGACTCCGGGATCCCGTCGAGCAGCCCGGCGACCTGCTGGCCCACCGGCAGCGCGGAGCCGAGCGCGCCGACCAGCCGGTCGTCCCAGGTGCGGGTGGCCTCGGCGACCTCGTCCTCCAGCGCCTCCAGGTCGTAGGCGACCGGACTCGTCGCCGGGTCGGTCGTCACCGTGAAGTGCACGAGCGCCAGCGACGCCTCGCTGACCTGTGCGGTGTAGGCGACGTCGGTGCCGCCGAGCCGGGCCCGCAGCACCTCGGTCATCGCGAGCCGGGAGGTCGTGGTGTAGCGGTCCCGCGGCAGGTAGACCAGGCAGGACAGGAACCGCCGGTACGGGTCGGGGTGGACGAACACGCGCACCGCGCGGCGCGCCGCCGCGGCCAGCACGCCGACGGCGGTGTCGTGCAGCGTCCGCTCGGAGGAGGAGAACAGCTCCTCGCGCGGCAGCCCGGAGAACACCTCCAGCATCTGCTGGCCGGAGTAGGAGTCGGCGGGGAAGCCGGCCATCCGGATCGCGCCGCGGACCTTGCGGGACACCACGGGGATGTCCAGCACGCTCTCGTAGCGCGCGGCGACGGTGAGCATGCCGAGGAACCGGTACTCGCCGGTGACGGTCCCGTCCGCGGCCCGTGTCCGTATCCCCACGTAGTACGGGTGCACGGGCCGCAGCACGCGGCTCGGCCCGCTCGCCCGGGTGATCACCAGGGTGGCGCCGTCGGTGTCCGGGCCCCCTTCGGGCAGGAAGATCCGCGATCCGGCGTCGTCCGGCCGGAGCACGCCGAGGCCGGTGCCGGACTCGGGCTCCAGCTCTCCGTTGTGACGGACGTGGTGCCGGTAGCCGATGAACGTGAAGTGGTCGTCGGTCATCCAGCGCAGCAGCTCGCCGAGCTCCCCGGGGCGCAGGCCGCTCCGGCCCTCGGCCGCGTCGGCCCGCCCCGCCGGGTCGTCGGCCCGGTCCGCGGCGTCGGCGACGGCGTGCGCCCTGGCGACCATCTCCGCGCCGTCCTCGACGACCTCGCGGACGTCGGAGAGCGTGTGCTCCAACTCGGCGCGCAGACCGGGCAGGTCCCGCGCCGGGTCGGATCCCTCCACGTCCAGGTGCATCCACGACTCGACGAGCGATCCCGCCGGTGCCGCCGCCGGGTCGGCGTCGGCGTCGATCCCGACCAGGTTCCCGGCGTCGTCGCGGCGGACGACCACGATCGGATGCACGATCCGCAGCACGGCCCCGCCGGCCCGCCCGATCGCCGACTGGACCGAGTCGACCAGGAACGGCATGTCGTCGGTGACGATGTCGACGGTGACCAACCCGGTCGGATCCGGGGCGTCCGCGACGGCCCGGACGACCACGGCCGGGCTCCCGGGCGTGCGCACGGCGGCCACGCGGCGGTGCCCGCCGATCACGTCGTCGAAGTCGGGCAACGCCGGGTCGGAGCCGGCGGTCCGGTCCAGCTCGGGTGTGTGCCGCAGGTACAGGCGCCGCAGCGCCTCACCGTCGACGATCTCCCGGTTGCCCGTCGCACCGCCACCGGCCGCCGCGTCGTCGCCGCTGCCCGGTTCCCCGCTGTTCACCATTTCGCTCCGGCCCCGCCCCGCCGACAATGACCTGGCAACCCTAACCGCTGTCGGGCACCCCGCGGCCGCGTGCGACAGATCGACAGTCGACGGGGGAAGCGCTGGTCAGGCGTCAGATTCGCGGAAGGCGGCGAGCGCTCCGGCGAGCAGGTCGCCCAACCCGAGGTCGTCCGGGATCGCCGTGGGGTCCGCCCCGGTCGCCGGGACGTCGCGACGACGACCGCTGCGGGACGACCGGCGCTCCGCGCGCGACCGGCGGTCCCGCCGGGACGGCGATGCTCCGGTCGTGCGCTCCGTCCGGGGCTCCGTGGCACCGTCGCCGCTGCCGGTGGTGTCGTCGGGTCCGGCGCCGGTGGTGTCGTCAGGTCCGGCGCCGCCTGTCTCGTCGTGTCCGACGCCGGCGGTGTCGTCGGGTCCGGCGCCGCCTGTCTCGTCGAGCCCGGCGCCGGTGGTGTCCTCGGGTCCGGCGCCCCCTGTCTCGTCGTGTCCGACGCCGGCGGTGTCGTCGCGTTCGGCATCGCCGGGGTCGTCGTGTCCGACGCCGGCGGCGTCGCGACCGGCGCCGGCGGCGGCGTCGCCGCGTCCGGCACCGGCGGACTCGCCGTGTCCGGTGCCGGCGGTCTTACCGTGCCCGGCACCGTCGGCAGCCCCGCCGCGTCCGGCACCACCGGCAGCGTCGTCCGCTGCCGAATCGGTTCGGTCCACGCCGTCGCCGGTCACGCCTTCCGGGGTCAGACCGGTCTCAGCCCCACCCAGGTGATCCGAGCCGTCCGCGGCGACGCCGCCCGCGTCGGCCGCTCGGTGCTTGGACGAACCGCCGGCCACCGGTCCGCCCTGCTCCGCGTCGTCTCCACCCGGGCCGGGCCGGGCGGAACCGACTCCGGCCGATCCGTCGCGGTCTCCCGCGCTCGCGTCCGCCCCGTGCCGGGCCGGGCGGTGTCGAGCAGACGTGCTCCCCGTCGAACCGTGCCGGCCCGATCCGTCGCTGGTCGATCCGCCGGTGCCCAATCCGCCGCCGTCCGGCTCGTTGCTCTGAGAACCGTCGCCGAGCGAACCATTGTTCTGCGATCCGCCGCCGTCCGATCCGCCGTCCTCATCTCCGCTGCCATGGGGGGCCGATCGATCCGAACCGGGCCGGCTCGCGCCGTACTCACCCGGTGCGTCCCGGCCGTCGACGGCGTCACCGACGGTGGTGTCCGCCGTTCCCATCGGATCGGCATGGCCGGGCAGGTCCCGGGATGACGTGTCCGGCGCGACCTGCTCGACCGGCACGCTCATGTCCAACGGATCCGGTGACCGGTCCGGTCGCACCTCGGTGGCCGGCGACTGCTCCGCAGAAGCGTCATCGTCGACCGCGGCAGCACCGCTGGTGGCATGGTCCGCCTGACGGTCCGAGACGGCGTCGGCATCGTGCTGCCCCGCAGGACCCGTCCCGAGCACCGTGGCGCCGAACGGCCGTCCGTTCACGGCCGGACCATGCCCGTTGCGGGGCGCGCCGTCCGGAACGCTCGTGTCCGCCGTGTCCGGAGGCCGGTCTCCCGCACCACCCACCACGGACTCCGTGGTGCCCGCGCCATGTCCGTTCACCCTCGAGGACGTCTGGTCCGCGCTGCCGGTCGACGGCTGTTCCCCGAACTCCGCCCGACGCCGACGCGCACGGCGTCCCTCGGAGACCGGCTGGTCGGCGTCGGGGGACCTCTCCCGACGGGACGAGCCAGTCCGCGCACCGGGGCTCGGGTGTTCCCCGTCCGGGCCGCCCTGCGCGGCGACGCCGTTCACCGGCTCCGCCGACCCACCGTCCACGACGGCCGCGTCCCCATCCGCCCGGCGAGATCGCGGCGTCTGGCGTCCGGCGGCGTCCTCCGGTGCCCGGCGGCGGCCACCCGACCCGGGACGGATGTCGAGGCGGGAGAGCGTCGCGTCGGGAGAGCCGGCGTCCCCGGCGTCGTTCTCCCGGGGCACCGCAGGCGCGGTGTCGGCGGCCGCCACCGGACGCGGCGGCGGGCTGGGCCTGGCAACGGGCCCGTCCAGTACCCGCTCCTCCGCCTCGCCGATCGGCCCGCCGGATCCATGGACCCGGGCCCGGAGCACGGTCCCGTCCGGAAGGTTCCGGCGAACGATCCGGCTCGCAAGATGCCCGACGAGCGACCGGGCCCACAGCCGCGCGGCGACGCCCTCGACATCGGGCAACGAGACCTCGACCTGCCCGCCGGCCCCCGCTCGGCTGTCGCTCTCGCCGGGTCGCCGCACCTCGGCGCCCGATGGCACCAGTCGCGCAGCGCGGGCAGCGAGATCGTCTGCGACGTCTCCCGCGTCGGAATGCCGGACAGCGCCTCCGTCGCCCCCGACGAGGTCGAGCACGATCGTCAGATCGGCCGCCGGTGGAACGGCCCCGTTCTCGGGCGCAGGCCGGTCCGGCTCAGGCGAATGGTCGGCCGCGTCATCGTCACCGATAGGGGCCGGGGCGGCACTCTCGTCCGGCAGCGCAGAGCGGGTCAGGCCGCGCAGCGATGCCTGCAGCGAGGCCCGGAACTCCTCCAGCAGCGCGTCCGCGAGCGGCGAACCCTCTCCGGATTCCGCACCGGCGCCGCGGCTGCCCGGCAGCTGCCAGGTTCCGTCGGCCACCGGAGCTGGAGCGGCATCCAGTTCCCCGGGCGCCGTCGCGCCGGCCGGTTCGATCCCGGCAGACGCAGCTCCGACGAACCCGGCGCCAGCGGACTCGGTACCAGCGAGCTCGGCTCCGGCGGACTCGGTTCCGGCGAGCTCGGCTCCGGCAAGCTCGATGCCGACAGGCGAGCTGCTGGCGAACTCGGTGCCGGCGAACTCGGGGTCGGCGAACTCGGGGTCGGCAGACTCGATGTACGCGGACCCGGTGCTCTGGGGCCCGGTGCCGGCGGGCCCGTCGACGGCCGACCCGGCGCCGGCAGACACAGCGGAAGAAGCTTCTGTGCGGGCGGACTCGCTGCGGCCACGCTCAGGGTGGTCGGCCTCGACGCCGCCCCGCCCTCCGGGGTCCGCCGCGGCCGAGTCCGGAACATCGAGCTGGAGATCGAGGGTCGCCATCGCCGGCCCGGCCACATCGGCACGGTCCGCTGGATCGTCGCCGCCTCGATCCGGTTCACCCGGCCGGGCCTCCACCGCAGCCGCGCCCGACGACCCGACCGACGATCCAGCCTGCAGGAGCCCCTCCGCGCCGGACGCGCCGGACAGCGGCCCGTCCGGGAGCGGGCCCACGGACCCGGCGACGATGTCCGGTCCGGTGAGTGCCTCAGCGTCGACGGGTCCCCGCTCGTCGCCTTCGTCCTGAACCGCAGCGACGAGCGCGGCTGCCGGGCCGGCGAGCGCCTCGCGCAGGCGCTCGGCTCGCTCGCGGTCGGTGCGCTCCGACTCAATCGCCGCTCGGACCGCCGTGAGCGCTTCCGGGTACCGGCCCGCTCCCTCGTACAGTTCGGCCTGGGCCGTGCGGCAGGCGGCCTCCAGCGACGGGGCGTCGACCGCCGCGGCCGCGGACGCCGCGTCCTCCAGCACGTCGGCCGTGGGCCGTGCCCGACCCGCGAAGGCCCGCGCGACCGCGAGCCGCCACAACACACCGTGCCGCCCGCCGTCGACGACTGTCAGTTGCTTGACGCCGTCCGGGATGTCGGCGGCGGTCCCGTCCTCGAGCAACGCCGTCGCCCACTGGCTGAGCAGGGCGCAGCCCAGATGCGATGAGCTCGGTGGGGACGCCGGGTCCGCGGGCGTCCAGCCGAGACGCGCGAGACCACGCAGTGCCCGCTCCGCCGCTGCCGCCGGCTCGCCGTCGTCCCGGTGGACGGACCCGAGCAGCAGCTCGGCCAGCGCCGCCGGTTCACCGTCCAGGCGCGGGGATATCCCTTCCACCTGGGCGCGCAGGTCGGTCAGCTCGTCGGAGCCGTCCACCAGGGCGCACCGGACCAGGACCGCCAGCCGGTCGAGCTCCAGCTCGTCCCGCTCCGTGCCGGCGTCCGGACCCGCCGGCTGCCATCCGTCGAGCAGGTCCCGGGCGATGTCGGGGTCGCCGTTGGCCTGCGCCAGCGCAGCGAGCTCGACCCTCAGGCGTTGCGCCTCGGGCCGACGCAGCACGTCCCGGCCCGCGCCGGTGTCGATGTCATCGAGCAGGTCCAGCGCGACGTCCCGCGCGTCCCCGACGGCCGACCGGCCGCACAGCAGCCAGCCCGCGGCCTGGAGCCAGACCGCAGGCTCGCCACGCTCGGCGGCCTCGCCGAGCACCTGCTGCGCCAGCTCAGCCGCCTGCCTCGGCTGTCGCCACCGGAGACCGGCGACCCTGTCCAGCGTCGCCGATCCGGCGGGACCCGCGTGGCTTCGCTGCCCCACGTCGGACGTCACATCGCCTCCCGTATCACCCCCGACCCAGTGGGCCGCGGCCTCACCGGCGAGGGGGAGTGTCCGATGAGGGTGGTGATCAGTCCCGGGTGAGCCTACGGTGCGTCACTCGGTGCGGCCGCGCCGCCTCCGCTCCCATGCGCTCGATCTTGTTCTTCTCGTAGGCCTCGAAGTTGCCCTCGAACCAGAACCAGTCGGCCGGATTCGAGTCGGTGCCCTCCCACGCGAGGATGTGCGTCACGACCCGGTCCAGGAACCAGCGGTCGTGCGAGATCACCACGGCGCAGCCGGGGAACTGCTCGAGTGCGTTCTCCAGCGACCCGAGGGTCTCCACGTCCAGGTCGTTCGTGGGCTCGTCGAGCAGGATCAGGTTGCCGCCCTGCTTGAGCGTCAGTGCCAGGTTCAGCCGGTTCCGTTCGCCACCGGAGAGCACACCGGCCGGCTTCTGCTGGTCCGGCCCCTTGAACCCGAACGCCGCCACGTAGGCCCGGGACGGCATCTCGACCTGCCCGACCTGGATGTAGTCCAGGCCGTCCGAGACGACCTCGAACACCGTCTTCTTCGGGTCGATCCCGCCGCGGTTCTGGTCGACGTAGGAGAGCTTGACCGTGTCGCCGACCCGCACCGTCCCGGAGTCCGGCTGCTCGAGTCCGACGATCGTCTTGAACAGAGTCGTCTTGCCGACGCCGTTCGGGCCGATCACGCCGACGATGCCGTTACGCGGAAGGGAGAAGGAGAGGTCCTTGATCAGCTGCCGGCCGTCGAAGCCCTTGTCGAGGTGCGACACCTCGACGACCTGGTTGCCCAGACGCGGGCCCGGCGGGATCTGGATCTCCTCGAAGTCCAGCTTGCGGTGACGCTCGGCCTCCGCGGCCATCTCCTCGTAGCGATCCAGGCGGGACCGGCTCTTCGCCTGACGCGCCTTCGGGTTCGACCGGACCCAGGCCAGCTCGTCCTTCAGCCGCTTCTGCAGCTTCTGGTCCTTCTTGCCCTGGACGGCGAGCCGCTCGCCCTTCTTCTCCAGGTAGGTGGAGTAGTTACCCTCGTACGGGAACGTCCGCCCGCGGTCGAGCTCGAGGATCCAGCCGGCCACGTTGTCCAGGAAATACCGGTCGTGGGTGACCGCGAGGACCGCGCCCGGGTAGTTCGCCAGGAACTGCTCCAGCCACAGCACGCTCTCCGCGTCCAGGTGGTTGGTGGGCTCGTCGAGCAGCAACAGGTCCGGGCTGGAGAGCAGGAGCTTGCACAGCGCGACGCGACGCCGCTCACCACCGGAGAGGTGGGTGACCTTCGAGTCCCCCGGGGGGCACCTCAGCGCGTCCATCGCCTGCTCCAGCCGCGACTCCAGCTCCCAGGCGTCGGCGTGGTCCAGCTCCTCCTGGAGCTGGCCCATCTCCTCCATCAGCTCGTCGGTGTAGTCGGTCGCCATCTGCTCGGCGATCTCGTTGTACCGATCGAGCTTGACCTTGATCTCCCCGGCGCCTTCCTCGACGTTGCCGAGGACGGTCTTCTCCTCGTTCAGCGGGGGCTCCTGCTGCAGGATGCCGACCGTCGCGCCGGGCTTGAGCTGCGCCTCGCCGTTGTTCGCGTGCTCCAGGCCGGCCATGATCTTCAGTACGGTCGACTTCCCGGCCCCGTTGGGGCCGACCACACCGATCTTGGCGCCTGGGAGGAAGCTGATCGACGCGTCCTCCAGGATGACCTTGTCGCCGTGCGCCTTGCGCACGTTCCTCATCGTGTAAATCAGGTCCGCCACGTGGGTAATGGTAGTTCGCCCACCGTCAGCGGTTCCCGCCCGGTGCGAGGTCCGCCAGCCCCGCCTCCGCGTCGAGCGGAATGTCGATCTCCTCCTCGTCATCGAGGTCCGGCACAGGCGCGATCACCGGTGCGACGACCGGTCCGCCGGCCGCGTCGCTCGCCGGCGCGGGTGCGTTCCGCGAGATGCGGTTCACGGCAGCGATCGAGCGGGAGAGGTCGGGCCCGACCGCGTCGGCCTCGAGCTTCAGCTCGGAGCGGACGTGCCCGTCGTTGCGCTCGTACTCGCGGGTGGCGAAACGCCCGTAGACGACGACCGGGTCGCCCTTGTGCAGGCTGGTCGCCACGCCCTCGGCGAGACGACGCCAGCACGTCACGGTGTAGAACGTCGGCTCCGTGTCCTCCCACAGCCCCGTCGTGCGGTCCAGCCGCCGGTGGTTGTGAGCGAGGCCGAACTCCGTGATCTGGACGCCGTCCTTCGTCCATCGCGTCGTCGGGTCGTTGGTCAGGTTGCCGGTCACGGTCAGCTGGGTGCGCATGGGATCTCCTCGGTCGATGCGGTGGACTGACCTGTCCAGCATCGGGCCGTGGACACACGCCGACGGTCCGGATCGCGGTTCTGTGGACGGACTCGCCAGGTTGGGGACAAACCCCTGCGACGGCGCGGCACCCCGCCCGTACCTGTCGGCGCGACACGCGACGATCAAGCGTTTCCCAGCCGCCGTCTCACGCACATACCCCGAACATGACGAAGGCCCCCGTGGAATCCCACGGGGGCCTTCGATCTTACGTTGAATGTCGGCGGCGACCTACTCTCCCACACCCTGTCGAGTGCAGTACCATCGGCGCAGGAAGGCTTAGCTACCGGGTTCGGAATGGGACCGGGCGTTTCCCTACCGCCATAACCACCGACAACAATAAACAACAAACACCCCCACACCGACACAGATGTGCCGGGAAGGTCCGAGCCGGCCACCACAACAAGTGGTGGTGCGCTCAGGGTCACACAGTGGATGCGAACAACGCGTTGTGAGCAAGCCCTCGGCCTATTAGTACCGGTCAACTCCACCCCTCACAGGGCTTCCATCTCCGGCCTATCAACCCAGTAATCTGCTGGGGGCCTTACCCACTCAAGGTGGTAGGAGACCTCATCTTGGAACGAGCTTCCCGCTTAGATGCCTTCAGCGGTTATCCCTTCCGAACATAGCCAACCAGCCGTGCCCCTGGCGGGACAACTGGCACACCAGAGGTTCGTCCGTCCCGGTCCTCTCGTACTAGGGACAGCCTTCCTCAAGTCTCCAACGCGCGCGGCGGATAGGGACCGAACTGTCTCACGACGTTCTAAACCCAGCTCGCGTACCGCTTTAATGGGCGAACAGCCCAACCCTTGGGACCTACTCCAGCCCCAGGATGCGACGAGCCGACATCGAGGTGCCAAACCATGCCGTCGATATGGACTCTTGGGCAAGATCAGCCTGTTATCCCCGGGGTACCTTTTATCCGTTGAGCGACACCCCTTCCACCAGGTGGTGCCGGATCACTAGTCCCGACTTTCGTCCCTGCTCGACCCGTCAGTCTCACAGTCAAGCTCCCTTGTGCACTTACACTCAACACCTGATTACCAACCAGGCTGAGGGAACCTTTGGGCGCCTCCGTTACTCTTTGGGAGGCAACCGCCCCAGTTAAACTACCCACCAGGCACTGTCCCTGAACCAGATCATGGCCCGAGGTTCAGACACCCAATTCGACCAGAGTGGTATTTCAACAATGACTCCACGACCACTAGCGTGACCGCTTCCCAGTCTCCCACCTATCCTACACAAGCCGAACCGAGCACCAATACCAAGCTGTAGTAAAGGTCCCGGGGTCTTTCCGTCCTGCCGCGCGTAACGAGCATCTTTACTCGTAATGCAATTTCGCCGAGTCTGTGGTCGAGACAGCGCCCAAGTCGTTACGCCATTCGTGCAGGTCGGAACTTACCCGACAAGGAATTTCGCTACCTTAGGATGGTTATAGTTACCACCGCCGTTTACTGGCGCTTAAATTCTCCGCTTCACCCCACAAGGGAGTTAACAGGTCCTCTTAACGTTCCAGCACCGGGCAGGCGTCAGTCCGTATACATCGTCTTGCGACTTCGCACGGACCTGTGTTTTTAGTAAACAGTCGCTTGGGCCTGGTCTCTGCGACCGGTCACCGCTAGCCCGCGAGGGGCTTCACAGCAGCCGGCCCTCCTTCTCCCGAAGTTACGGAGGCATTTTGCCGAATTCCTTAACCACAGTTCACTCGATCGCCTCGGTATTCTCTACCTGACCACCTGTGTCGGTTTAGGGTACGGGCCGCAACAGCACTCACTAGAGGCTTTTCTCGACAGCACGGGATCACTCTACTTCGCCTCAATCGGCTACGCGTCACCTCTCACCCTTGATGATGCCCGGATTTCCCTGGACATCGGGCTACAGGCTTACACCACGACAACCACCGCGTGGCGGAGCTACCCTCCTGCGTCACCCCATCGCTTGCCTACTACCGGATCGGATCCCACGCTCCCCCACCACAACAGCCCCCCGAAGGGAGCCTTACGGGTGGGTTCGGATGGTTAGCATCACCGGCCCCAGCATGGGCGCACTATCACGAGCACGGGAATATCAACCCGTTGTCCATCGACTACGCCTGACGGCCTCGCCTTAGGTCCCGGCTCACCCTGGGCGGAACAACCTGGCCCAGGAACCCTTGGTCATACGGCGGCAGAGATTCTCACTCTGCATTCGCTACTCATGCCTGCATTCTCACTCCCACACCCTCCACCCGTAAATCACTCCCGGGCTTCACCAGATGCAGGACGCTCCCCTACCCAACAAGAACCCAAAGGTTCTCATTGCCACAGCTTCGGCGGTGCGCTTGAGCCCCGCTACATTGTCGGCGCAGGACCACTTGACCAGTGAGCTATTACGCACTCTTTCAAGGGTGGCTGCTTCTAAGCCAACCTCCTGGTTGTCTCGGCGATCCCACATCCTTTCCCACTTAGCGCACGCTTAGGGGCCTTAGCTGGTGATCTGGGCTGTTTCCCTCTCGACCATGAAGCTTATCCCCCACAGTCTCACTGCCGCGCTCTCACTCACCGGCATTCGGAGTTTGGCTGACTTCAGTAAGCTTGTCGGCCCCCTAGGCCATCCAGTGCTCTACCTCCGGTGAGAAACACACGACGCTGCACCTAAATGCATTTCGGGGAGAACCAGCTATTACGGAGTTTGATTGGCCTTTCACCCCTACCCACAGCTCATCCCCCAGGTTTTCAACCCTGGTGGGTTCGGGCCTCCACGACGTCTTACCGACGCTTCACCCTGGCCATGGGTAGATCACTCCGCTTCGGGTCTACACCCCGCGACTCAACCGCCCTATTCGGACTCGCTTTCGCTACGGCTACCCCACACAGGTTAACCTCGCCACGAAGCATAACTCGCAGGCTCATTCTTCAAAAGGCACGCCATCACCCTGTGCTTCGAAGGCACTCCAGGCTCTGACGGCTTGTAAGCACACGGTTTCAGGTACTATTTCACTCCCCTCCCGGGGTACTTTTCACCTTTCCCTCACGGTACTCGTCCGCTATCGGTCATCAGGTAGTATTCAGGCTTGACGGGTGGTCCCGCCAGATTCACAACGAATTCCACGAGCTCGCTGCTACTCGGGAGTACGACCCACAGACAGCACGACGTTTTCGCGTACGGGGCTCTCACCCACTACGGCCATCCATCCCAGAGATGTTCCGCTAACACCACACACACCTGTCCGACCCTCGGCAGAAGGTCAACGATCGCATCCCACAACCCCGCACCCGCAACACCTGCCGGCTTGACACGGACACGGTTTAGCCACCATCCGCTTTCGCTCGCCACTACTCACGGAATCACTATTGTTTTCTCTTCCTGTGGGTACTGAGATGTTTCACTTCCCCACGTTCCCTCCCGCATCCTATGAATTCAGATACGGGTAACGCCCCATGACGGGCGCTGGGTTTCCCCATTCGGACACCCTCGGATCACAGCTCGGTTGACAACTCCCCGAGGACTATCGCGGTCTCCCACGTCCTTCATCGGCTCCTGATGCCCAGGCATCCACCATGTGCTCTTAACAACTTGACCACAACAAGATGCTCGCATCCACTATGCAACACTCAACACACCACCACACCAGACCCCCAGCAACCACCACCCCCACAACCGGGAGCGTTAGGAAACCAGGGACCAGGATGGCCAGAAAAGAACACCAGACGGTGTCTTCTCAGGACCCAACAGCGTGCCGAACCACACTCAGCGCTACAATTTGATTCTTTATTGTGTTCCACCCAGCCACACCCACCAAACCATCGGCGAGTGTGGATCAATGAAAGGAGAAACCACACGGACAGCAGTATCAACCGCCAACCGCAGGTTCTGCCCTCACCACAATGGTGAGCTCCTTAGAAAGGAGGTGATCCAGCCGCACCTTCCGGTACGGCTACCTTGTTACGACTTCGTCCCAATCGCCAGTCCCACCTTCGACGACTCCCTCCCCACAAGGGGGTTGGGCCGCCGGCTTCGGGTGTTACCAACTTTCGTGACGTGACGGGCGGTGTGTACAAGGCCCGGGAACGTATTCACCGCAGCAATGCTGATCTGCGATTACTAGCGACTCCAACTTCACGGGGTCGAGTTGCAGACCCCGATCCGAACTGAGACCAACTTTAAGGGATTCGCTCCACCTCACGGTCTCGCAGCCCTCTGTACTGGCCATTGTAGCATGTGTGAAGCCCTGGACATAAGGGGCATGATGACTTGACGTCATCCCCACCTTCCTCCGAGTTGACCCCGGCAGTCTCCCATGAGTCCCCGCCACTACGCGCTGGCAACATGGAACAAGGGTTGCGCTCGTTGCGGGACTTAACCCAACATCTCACGACACGAGCTGACGACAGCCATGCACCACCTGCACACCAGCCACAAGGGAAACGACATCTCTGCCGCAATCTGGTGCATGTCAAACCCAGGTAAGGTTCTTCGCGTTGCATCGAATTAATCCACATGCTCCGCCGCTTGTGCGGGCCCCCGTCAATTCCTTTGAGTTTTAGCCTTGCGGCCGTACTCCCCAGGCGGGGCGCTTAATGCGTTAGCTGCGGCACAGAAACCGTGGAATGGTCCCCACACCTAGCGCCCAACGTTTACGGCATGGACTACCAGGGTATCTAATCCTGTTCGCTCCCCATGCTTTCGCTCCTCAGCGTCAGTATCGGCCCAGAGACCCGCCTTCGCCACCGGTGTTCCTCCTGATATCTGCGCATTTCACCG
Source organism: uncultured Actinomycetota bacterium (assembly GCA_963822335.1). Lineage (GTDB taxonomy): Bacteria > Actinomycetota > Actinomycetes > Mycobacteriales > Pseudonocardiaceae > Pseudonocardia. Next base: position 388,832 of record CAWGHE010000004.1, read on the forward strand.
CTACACCAGGAATTCCAGTCTCCCCTGCCGAACTCCAGTGATGCCCGTATCGACCGCACGCCCAGAGTTAAGCCCCAGGTTTTCACGGCCGACGTGACACACCGCCTACGAGCTCTTTACGCCCAATAATTCCGGACAACGCTCGCACCCTACGTGTTACCGCGGCTGCTGGCACGTAGTTGGCCGGTGCTTCTTCTCCAGGTACCGTCAATCACTCTTCGTCCCTGGCGAAAGAGGTTTACAACCCGAAGGCCGTCATCCCCCACGCGGCGTCGCTGCGTCAGGCTTCCGCCCATTGCGCAATATTCCCCACTGCTGCCTCCCGTAGGAGTCTGGGCCGTGTCTCAGTCCCAGTGTGGCCGGTCGCCCTCTCAGGCCGGCTACCCGTCACCGCCTTGGTAGGCCATCACCCCACCAACAAGCTGATAGGCCGCGGGCCCATCCCCAGCCGAAAAACTTTCCACCACAGAACATGCATCCCATGGTCCTATCCGGTATTAGACCCGGTTTCCCAGGCTTATCCCAGAGCTGAGGGCAGGTCACCCACGTGTTACTCACCCGTTCGCCGCTCGTGTACCCCGAAGGGCCTTACCGCTCGACTTGCATGTGTTAAGCACGCCGCCAGCGTTCGTCCTGAGCCAGGATCAAACTCTCCAACAAAACCCTGACCAACACCACCAAGAACCCACGACGGGGTCGCAGACCCTGGCGGCCAAACAAACTGGCACAAAAAAGATAGCGCCAAACAATAGCTCGACACACTGTTGAGTTCTCAAAAGACACCCGCACACGACCACCAACCTCACAGCTGGCAGATCGAAGCGACCACCTCGAACACCTGCAGCAACCGCGAGGCCGAGACCTCAACGGACTTGCAAGGTGTGGTCAGCAGGCCTGTTGACCGGCCCTGAGGGCCGTTCTGTCCGGCTGTCTTGCTGACAGAGAAGAAGTTACGCCCCGATGACCGTGGACGTCAAACCGGGGTCGGAAAAGCGCCGTGACCTGCACGAACCCGTCCGACGGGCCGTTGCGAGCCACTTCGGTTATCGCCTGCCGGCTGCGACGAACGGTCACAGCCTTCCGGCTCACCTGCATACTGGTTGAGCAGCGCGGATCACGCAAGAGGAGGGTGCTGCCCCCGACCCTGGTGACGATCTTGGCCACCGTTCGTCGTCGTCCGGGAGCACGCACGACAGACCCGGAATTTTCTTGGACCTTCCGGCGCGGACCGTGGCCGCGATGAGTGGTCGACGGGCGGTTCCTGCGGTCCGCGATCACGCGACGACTCGATCAACGCGCGCGACGTACCGCTCGTCCTCGCCTGCGGCGCAGAGAGTCCGGTCCACCCCGACCGCGCCCGTGGCGGGACACTTCGGCGGTGAGGGATGCGCGGGTCTGCGACAGCTGCGAGTCCCGGAGCGATGACGTCCTGCACCGGTTGTCGACCCGTCGTGGGGCGTCGGCCGTGCAGTGGCTGTGGGCGCCGGCGGGTGGGGAGGACGGACACGTGCTCGTCGGCCGGGAGACCCTCGTCGTCCATCCGGACCGCAGCGGGCAGGCCGCTGCCGTCCGTGCCGTGCCCACGGATCTGCCGCTGCGGTCTCAGTCGGTCCCCGCACTCGTCGTCGGCCCCATCCTCCCGGTCCTGCCCGACCTGGACGGTCTGTTCGCGGAGCTCCGCCGCGTACTCCTACCCCACGGTCTGCTCACGATGATGGTGCCGGTCGGCCCGCCGCTCGGCCTGCGTGCCCGCGGTCTGCGGGCCGACGTCCGTGCGACGTGGACGCACCACAGCGCCGTCGACCACACCGACTGGCTGCTCACGGCGGCCGACTTCGCGGTGATGGGCGACGACCGGGTCGAGTTCCGGACATCCGAGCCGCTCGCGGACCCTGCAGCGCACGTCGACGACCTGTGCGCGGCCGGTCTGCTGCCGCCCGCGCTCCCGCCGGACCTGCGGGCCCGGCTCGCCGCTCAGGCGGCGGTGCGGGCGGGCCGGCTGTCGCTGCGTCGGCTCGTCGCCCGTCGCTGAGTCCGTCAGCCCGGGGTGATCGACTCCGACGCGGCGCCGACGACGTGCGGATCGGTCGGCTTGGCCGGCTCCGCGTCCTCGAGGTCGACGACGTCGGCGACGATCGCCGTGATGTTGTCCGGACCGCCGCGCTCGTTGGCGAGCTCGATCAGCCGCGCGACGACCTCCTCCGGCTCGCCCGTGGCGGTCTGCTCGCGCAGTGCCTCGTCGTCGAGGACCGCGGTCACGCCGTCCGAGCAGAGCAGGAACCGGTCGCCGGCGTGGATCTCGACGCGGTCGAGGTCGGGCTCCGGCGGGTGGTCGGTACTCAGGGCGCGCATCAGGACCGAACGACGCGGATGGGTCAGCGCCTCCTCGGGCGTGATCTGACCTTCGTCGACGAGCTGCTGGACCATCGTGTGGTCGTGCGTGAGCTGCGACAGCTCCCCGTCGCGCAGGCGGTAGATCCGCGAGTCGCCGATGTGCGCCAGAGCCAGGTGCTCCCCGCTGAGCAGGAGCGAGACGACCGTCGTGCCCATCCCCCGCGTGTCGGGGTCGTGCGCGGCCTGCTGGCCGAGACGATCGGTGGCCTCGACGAGCGCGGCAGTCATCTCCGCCGCGAGGTCGACGCCCACGAGATCCTGGGGTAAGCGGGCGTCGAGCTCGGTCAGTGCGGACACGGTGACCGAGCTGGCGATCTCACCGTGCGCGTGACCGCCCATGCCGTCCGCCACCACGAGCAGACGTGAGGTGGTCGCGCCGGAGTCCTGGTTCGACGCCCGGCGCCGGCCCACATCCGACCCGATCGCGGATCGCAGTCCCAGAACCATGGGACACAGTATGGAGGCCACGCTCCGTCAGCAGTGCAGGCGAGGCCCTATTCGGCGCTCCAGTCAACCGACCGGATGGCGGAACGGTCCCCGGACCACGCCCTGACCTGTCGATCTCCGTCAGGCGCCACCGGATCCGACACTGACCCGGTGGGTCGTCTCGGCGTGTTGCGCGCTGCCGATACCCTTCGTCCCGGCGGTGGATCACGCGCATACGCCCTCGTAGCTCAGTGGACAGAGCAGAGGCCTTCTAATCCTCTGGTCGCAGGTTCGAATCCTGCCGGGGGCACCAGGTCAGAGCAGGTGCGGCTCCGTTCGGAGCCGCGCTCGTGGAGCTACACGTGGAGCTGCCACGGCGGTAAGTTCTGTGCCTTCAACCGTGCAGTGCGCTGGCGGTGGCTCGGCACGAACCCGATCCAGCAGGCGGACGCTCCCCCGCCCCCACCGGCGGACCCGGACCCTCCCTCGCCGACTGACGCGGCCCGGATCCTCACCGAGGCGTGGAAAGACCCCGTCTGGGGAATGCACGTCTGGCTGGCCATGACAACCGGCGCTCGCCGCGGCGAGCTATGCGCCCTGCGCTGGGACCGGATCGACTTCGCGGCGGGGGTCATCGACATAGATGTAAGCCGCCTCCGGCGGGATGAACACTCCAAGGTTGGTCGCCTGGTTGCGGACGAGGTCACGCGACCGGAACGTCCCGCCGCCGGGCCGATGATGCCGTTCCATCACACCGGCGGCATCAAGGCGACCCCAGCCGGTCTGCCACTCGGCGCTCAGCTCCACAGTGGTTGGACCAGACCGAGTTCGCGTGACGACGAGTCCTGATGCGTACCCGTCCGCGGCCGGGAGGATCTCGAAGTCGAAGTAGGGGCGGTCGGCCTCGTAGCGGGCCGTCCTAGCGAGGTCGAGTCCCTCTTCCGCGGTCGTTGCCTGTGACTCGGCTGCACGCACTGATCGGCGTGCCTACCAGACAGCTACACAAGCGGCACCGAGCGAGACGACGGCCGCGAATCCCGCGATCGAGATCGTCCACACATCGGCGGCGTCCACCGTCACGACCATACCGATCTGCTGCATTAGGCGAGCCCTGATTACCTTAGTCGCAGAGCGCCGTCGACCCCACTTGACGAAGTTGAAAAGGGTCTTGTCCCGCCGGAACCGGCTGACGAGGTGCCGTCGTAGCGGAGCGGAGACATCCTCGGATCAGGCACCTGCGGAGGCGGCAGCCTGGCCGAGCACTGGGGCTGGTCGGACACCACCACCCCCCGCGCCGCTGGCCGTCGGCGACGTCGTCCAGATGACGGTCGCCGGAATCGGGACCATCACCAACCAAGTCGTCGCAGGCCCGGAACTGCACCCGATCCCGACCGCACGGCGAATCCCCTGGACGGAGCCACCCGCACCGCAGACGCAATGACCCGCACTCTCGCACTGGGCCCGGCGACAGGACGACCGCTCTGCACCCAAGTACCGCGGGTTGGTGAGGTCCCCGCTAGTGGTGCACTCCTGGCCCGGTCCGGCGCCGCTGACATGGACGATGCCGCAGCGACGGCGAGCTCGAACGAGATCTCCCCGCATCAGCGTGTACCCCGGGCGGGCGCCACGAAGCGAAGATCGGAAAACGCGACAGCGCCTCGGCCCACCAGCGTGAATTCACGTGATCGCCTGACCGACGACGGCACCCCGGCGCGCCGCGCGCGGTCGGACCCACTCCGGCCGGTGGAGATTCGGAACCGCTAGCAGGTCACCCGCCCATCTGAGGCACGCAGCGGGACACGAGGCAGGCCACCACCAATCGACTACGCGACCGGGCAACGGCCAGGTTCGAACGTCGTTCGTGTCCGTTCATCGGGCAGGCTCGGGTCATGCACGCGTGGGCACTGAAGCGGCCGGGGCCGGCCCGTAGCGGTCCGCTGGAGTGGTGCGACCGCGACGACCCCCGTCCGGGGCCGGGTGAGCTCGTGGTGCGGGTGCGGGCGTGCGGCGTGTGCCGCACCGATCTGCACCTCGCCGAGGGCGACCTGCCACCGCGACAACCCGGCGTCGTACCCGGGCACGAGGTCGTCGGCGAGGTCGTCGAGCTGGGACCGGGAGCCGGCCGCTTCGCGCCGGGCGACCGGATAGGAATCGCCTGGCTACGGCGCACCTGCGGAGCGTGCCGGTTCTGTCGCTCCGGCCGGGAGAACCTGTGCCGATCCGCGTCGTTCACCGGGTGGGACGCCGACGGCGGCTACGCCGAGGCTTGCGTGATCGGAGAGGACTTCGCCTACGCCCTTCCCGACGGCCTACCCGACGTCAAAGCCGCACCGCTGCTGTGCGCGGGCATCGTCGGCTACCGCGCCCTCAAGCGCGCAGCCCTTCCCCCAGGCGGACGGCTGGGCATCTACGGATTTGGCGCCTCCGCGCACCTCGTCGCCCAGGTGGCCATCGCCCAGGGCGCACGGGTCCACGTGTTCACCCGCGCCCCGGCCGCCCAGGAACTGGCGCGAGCGCTCGGGGCCGCCTCGGTCGGGCCGTCGGACGAACCACCATCAGAGCCGCTGGACTCGGTGATCACGTTCGCGCCAGCTGGCAATCTGGTCCCGATCGGGCTCCGTGCACTCGACGCCGGCGGCACCCTCGCCGTCGCCGGCATCCACCTGTCCGCGATACCCGCCCTCGACTACGCCGCCGAGCTGTTCGAGGAGAAACGCCTGGTCAGCGTCACCGCGAACACCCGAGCCGACGGCGAGGAGTTCCTGCGCCTGGCCGAGGCACTCCACATCAGCCCGACCGTCGACCTACGTCCCCTGCGCGACGCAGGGCAGGTTCTCATCGAGCTCGCCGACGATCGGATCAACGGGGCCGCAGTGCTCATTCCCGAGTAGACCGGTTCAGGATCGACTCGGGGCGCGGTCGGACCACTGTGATGCTCGTGTACTCAGGAACGAGGCCACAGGCAGCACGTCACCGAGCCCGTCTAGTTCAACCGACCATGATCAAAACCGGACCAGCGGAAGCGAGTCCCCGAGCCCGTCGAGGTCGACCAGGCCGTACTCCCTCAGCCCGGGATGGACGATTCCGTCCACGTCGCCGACCTGGATCCGGTACTCCTGCCTCCCTCCCGTGCTACCAGGGATGTCAGCGCCGCGACCGCATCGGATCGGGCGGTCATCCAGTCGGCCCCTGCTCCGGCCTCGGTCCATTCGACGTTCTCGGTTCCGGGCCGTAGTGCTCCCACCCGCCATGTCCATTCCACGTGGTCGAGCGTGGGTGACCGGGCTCGGCAGCACCTGCGGCCGCACCCGGTTATCCACATGTCGATCTCTCTTGCAGGCTCAGTCCTCATCCAAATGGACCGCCAGGAGATCCGCCGCGCTACGCCACGCCCTGAGCAGCGACGTGTACGCCGCCGCGTCGGCCAGCTCCCACGCGACCTGCCCGACCTGCATCCGCAGCATCGTCGGCAGGCCGACCCCCGGCCGGGCAGGCATCAGCAGCGTCTCGACCCGCGGAGTCCCGGCGAAACGGGCCAGCGCTGACAACGACCACGGACCGGCCGCGACGACCGGCCGCCGGGACGGCGGGAGGACGGGGGACAGTGACCGCGCCTGCGCCGCGGCCTCGCCCCATGCCAGCGCCACCGTCCGTGCGGTGAGGTGCGATCCGAGGTAGATCAAGACCGTGCCGAGGGACAGGCCGAGCGTGGGTTCTCCGTCCTCTGGAGGCCGACCTCGGCGTCGCGCTGTTCGCCCGCAGCGGGCGCGCGCTGCGGCTCACCCCGGGGCCGGGCGGACGCTGCTCGCCCACGCGGAGACGGCATTGGCCGAGCTGGCCGCCGCGGCCGGTAGGCGCGGATGACAGCACCCCGAAACTGGCTCGAACGGCCGGTTTCGGGGTGTTCTTCGTTCCGGAGTGACCTACCCGGGATCCTCGAGCGGTGGACCCTCGACGATGTCGTGGCCGTCGAAGGTCGGCGGCGCGGGGCCGCCGAGGATGCGAGCGCGCAGGTCGCGGATGTCGGCCAACGTCTCGCGCAGCTCCGCGCTGTCGCGGACCTCCATCTCGACCAGTGTCAGTCGCTCGTACTCGTCGAGGCGTTCCAGCTGCGCCTTGCGGGCTGCCACCGGGTCGAGAGGGTCCGGAATGTCGGTCACGCCGAGCCCTCGCCTCGGACGGCGGCCGGCGTTACTCCGCGCCCGTCCCGCGCAAGATGGCCCGGAGCTCCCGCGCCCTCGCGCTGACGATCGCCGCCGACGCGGCCGTGACCGCCGAGCGGGACCCGGAGCACTGCCACTGCGGCTATCTCGACGTCCTGCAGCACCTCTGCGACTTGTTGCGAGGTCATCCTCGTGTCGATGGAGTAGCCGACGATCCGCTTCGAGCAGGCGTCTTTGACCGGGCAGAGGTAGAGCTTGCCCTCGCCGGTGGGGTGCTCGGTGATGTCGGTCAGCCACAGCTCGTTCGGACGGTCGGCGGTGAACTCGCGGCGCACGAGGTCGTCGTGCACCGGTGGGCCCGGCCGCCGACCTCGGCCGCGCTTGCGGGCATGGACCGACCAGAGCCTCTGCAGTGTGCACAGCCGCCTGACCCGGTTGCGCGACGCGGTGAAGCCCTGAGACGCGAGCTCGTCGGCGATGAACCGGTAGCCGAATTTCAGGGTCGTCGTGGTGGACCTCGACCGCGGCGTTGATCAAATAGGCGTCGTCATGGTCGCGGTCGCTGACCGGCTTGGCCTTCCACTGGTAGAAGGCCTGTTTGGAGAATCCGAGTACCCGGCAGGTCACCGTGACAGGGATTCCGTCGTCGGCGAGATCGAGGACCAGCGGGTACATCATTTTGGGAGCACGTCGCGGGCGAAATAGGCGGTTGCCCGATCGGTGACCGCCGACCCACCGATCGGTTGTGATCAGGCGCCAGGCAGCGGCAGGTCCGACCCGTACCACGGAGCAACGGCCGGTTCCGCGGTCCGGGCCGGGACCCCGTCCGGCCGCGGCCAGGGCTTGATCCGGGATCTCGAGGATCGTTACGGGGAGTCGCGTCCGTGTTAGGTCACGAGCTCACCGCACAGCTGCCCCGGTCCTTGCGCACCGGGCCCGCGGCGGACGGCCGGATGTCGTCGTCGAAGATCGCGGTGGGCAGGTAGAGCGAGCAGCAGGCGTTCGGGATGTCCACGACGCCGGAGACCCGGCCCTCGATCGGCGCCGACCCGAGCAGCAGGTAGGCCTGCGGTCCGGAGTACCCGAACTTCTGCAGGTACGTGACGGCGTTGAGGCACGCGTTGCGGTAGGCGACGGTGGCGTCGTTGTAGAGCTGGGTGTCGGTCGTGTGGTCGACGCCGATCCCGATGAACGTCACGAACTCCGAGTACCGCGGTTCCACGTTGCCGGGCATCAGGATCGGGTTCGTGGTGACGCCGTAGGTCTCCATCCCGCCCTTGATCAGGTCGACGTGGAAGTCGATGAACCCGCCCATCTCGATCGCGCCGCAGAACGTGATCTCGCCGTCGCCCTGGGAGAAGTGCAGGTCGCCGCCGGAGAACAGCGCACCCGGCACGTGCACGGGGTAGAACACGCGCGAGCCGCGGGTGAAGTTCTTGATGTCGTGGTTGCCGCCGTTCTCCCGGGCCGGGACGGTGCGCGCGCCGTCGGCGGCGATACCGGCCAGCGCGTCCCCGGTCGCGGTGCCGCCGAGCACCTCGTCGGGCAGCGGGGGCAGCGCGAGCGCGGGCACCCGGTCCGGGTCGGTCGCGATCAGCGCCCGCTCCCGGGCGTTCCAGCGAGACAGCAGCTCCGGCGAGGGTGCGGTGCCGAACAGGCCGGGGTGCGTGATCCCGGTGTAGGACACGCCGGGGATGTGCCGCGACGTGCACGCTCTGCCCGGAGAAGTCCCAGATCGCCTTGTACGCGTCCGGGAACGTGTCGGTGAGGAAGCCGCCGCCGTTCTGCTTGGAGAAGATGCCGGTGTAGCCCCAGCCCTGGCCGGGCGCCGGACCGGTCTCCTGCGGCACCGGGGCCGAGATCCAGGATGTCGACGACGAGCAGGTCGCCCGGCTCCGCGCCCTCGATCGCGATCGGGCCGGAGAGCATGTGCGCGCCGCGCAGGTCGACGTCGCGGACATCGTTCGCGGAGTCGTTGTTGCCGATCTGGGCGTCGGTCCACTCGCGACACTCGACGCGGATGGTCGAGTCCGGGCGGACGGTCACCGCCGGCGGGATGTCCGGGTGCCAGCGGTTGTGGCCGGGAACGGCCTGGTCGCGCATGGACTTGGCCTGGTCGACGGTGAACACGACGTCGGGCACGGTGACTCTCCTCTACGGACTGGACTCGGGAAGGTGGAGTTGGGACGGGTCAGGAACGCGGCAGGCGGGCGTGCCGCGGGTCCCGCGTAACCGGGGTGGCACGGCGATTCCGACCGGGTACGGACGTGACGAGCTCGGGCGCGTCCGCGCTGCGCCCGGAGGCGTCCAGCGCGCGGCGTAGCCCGGGTTCCAGCGCGCGCAGGGACGGCGCACCGAACACCCGCGACGCCACGGCGCCGCAGTCCGGGCAGGTCGTCGACGTCCCGGACGCGGACATCGGACGGACCTGGTCGAACTCGCCGCACACCGCGCACCGGTGGGTGTAGGTCGGCACGGCGCCTCCCGTCGATGCGCGAAATACTGTCATATGGAACTATGTCGGTAGACAGTAGCTTGGTCAAGCGGCCGTGCGCAGTGAGTTGAGGCCGGCAGCGGCCCGACAGTCCCGCGCTGGGGCGCACCGCGCCGGGTGCGGCAGGTCCGGGAGAACCCGGAGTCCAAGTTGCTTCTTGGCGCGACGGGGGCCTTCACGTTCGTCCTTTCCGCCCTGAGATCCCGTCGGTGACCGGGTCCTGCTCGCACCCGACCGGTACCGGTCTCGGCGCCATCCTGTTCCGACCACCCGTGATGGCCCTGCTCGGCACGATTGTCCTGTTCTTCCAGGCCACGCTGCTGGCCCACGGCGGGTTGACGACGCTCGGAGCGAACGCGTTCTCGATGGCGATCGTCGGACCCTGGGTCGCCTACGGGGTGTACCTGCTCGTGCGGTCGGTCGGCGGCGGTCTCGGGCTCGGCGTGTTCTTCGCCGCCGCGCTCGGGGACCTGTCGACGTACCGCGTGACGAGCGTGCAACTGGCGCTGGCGTTCCCGGATCCGACGTCCGGGGTGATCGGCTCGGTGCTGAAGTTCGGGTCGATCTTCGCGGTCACCCAGATCCCGTTGGCGATCAGCGAGGGCCTGCTCACCGTGCTCGTCGTCCGGCCGCTCGTGCGGATCAGCCCGGCCGAGCTCGAGCGGCTCGGCATCCGGTTCACGAGGCGCACAGAGAAGGAGGTGGTCGCATGAAGCTCTCGACGCAGGTGAACTGGCTGCTTGCTTCTGCTGGCCGTCGTCGTGCTGGTTGCCTTCCCGGTCGTGTTCGTCAACGGCGACTTCGCCGGCGCCGACGGCCAGGCCCAGGACGCGATCACGGAATCGCACCCGGACTACCAGCCGTGGTTCTCCCCGATCTACGAACCGCCGTCCGAGGAGATCGCGTCCGGGCTCTTCGCCCTGCAGGCCGCGATCGGCGCGGGCGTTGTCGGCTACTACTTCGGCGTGGTGCGCACGAAGCGACGCCTCGGCGCCGACCGACCCGCGACGGACGACGAGTCCGAGACCGCCGACAGCTGATGCTCCCGCTGGACGTCGCCGCATACACGAACCGCTGGCGCGCCCGCCATCCCGGGGCGAAGGCGTTTCTCTCGCTCGGCCTGCTCGTGCTCGCCGTCGCCCTGTCGTCGGACTGATCGAGCCGTCGTCCGGCGAGGTATTCCTCGACGGGGAACCGTTGCGGCGCAGCCGCCGCGGGCTCGCCCGGCTGCGCGAGCAGGTTCAGCTCGTCCTGCCGGACCCGGACGACCAGCTGTTCGCCGCGGACGTCACACAGGACATCTCATTCGGCCCGCTCAACCTGGACCCGGGTTGCTAACCCTCAGCCGCGCGGCGACCACCGGCCAGGAGAGGAGACGCGCGTATTCGAGCAGTAGTAGCGACCCTGCCGCGGTGTCGGTATGGCCGCGGCTGCTGCGTCGTGGAACCGCCAGCATGGCGTCCACCTGCGTCGGCTCTGTGGAGGACAGCAAGGTTTCGGCGTCGATCCAGCCAGACCCTCGGTGACGAGGACCGGGGTGAAGCGGTCGGCGATCTGGGCCTGGACCGACGCGGAGGTCATGACTGGCTTCCCCGCTGAACGAGGCCGAAGTCGGCGAGCACGATTGCGCACAGGTTGGGCACCCGGGAACAGTCGGTTGTCACCTGGGGTCCGCCCGCGTAGTGCTGGCGCAGCAGCTCGGCGAGTTCGAGCCCGGTTGCCGACCCGGCTTCGTTGAGGATCTTCACGGCCGTCGCGAACTCGTCAGGCGTCAGACATGCCCGCCACAGCAGCTGCCGCACACACAGAGCGGTGTCGTCGACGGCGTCGACGGTCATCACCGACGAGCCGACCAGAGGGGGCAGGATGTCACCGACGCGGTATCGGGCGACCACATGGGTCCACTGGAGGCGTGGTGCGTTCATCGTTCTCCCTGCCGGCACCAGTCCTCGGTGCTGCGGAACCTGTCGAGGCCGGCAACGAGGAACTCGTCGCGGCGGCCGCGGGCGATCACGCCGAGCGCGCGGAGCGCGACAGCGATCGGGGCCTCACGGGCGACGAACTGCTCGGTGGGGCCGAGGAGCAACGGGCCGGTGACCAACCTGCCCTCGCGCCAGACCGCTGAACTCTGCCGTCCGTCACGAGCCATGTAGTCGGCTTCGACGTAGGCAAGGCGCCCTCGGACGGAGGCGGCTTCGACCAGGGCGGCCAGTCCGGGAGTCATCCGGTCGAAGCCGGACTCCGGCCCGGACAGCAGCGCCCGCCGGATCACGGCCCCGGTCGACCCGCCGGGTAGAAGGCCTGAGCCGCTCGGGGCGTATACGCACATCGCAGCCGCGGTGGCGGCGCGAGCAGTGTCGGGGGTGATCGGCAGGAGTCCGACACCGACGGCTGCTAGCGGCACCACCGATCCTCGATTGAGCGCGCGGGCCAGAGTCTCCAGGACCGTGGTCCGGCCGAGGACCGCCGCGAGCTCGTACCTCAGACCCTGATCCATGGCCGTCACTCCAGGAACCCGAGATCTTTGAGCACGTGCGCCGCGGACGTGGCGCGAACGTCGGCGACCATGGCCCGGTATTCCTCGACGAACAGCCCTGCATGGCGTGTCATCTGGTCACCTTCGACGAGCTCGACCGCCTTCTCGAGGTGAGGCCGCGCCAGGGTGTCGCGCCAGAGCGCGGTCCGGATGTGCACTCCGGTGTCGTCGGCCCCGGTGATCTCCAGCGTCTTGCCGCCGGCGACCGTCGGAATGCGGGTGCCGGCGCCGTAGCGGTGCAGCACCGTGTCCCAGTCCAGTGGCACGATCTATCCTTCTTCGTCCGCAGTGGCGGTCAGGTCGCCGGCGACGACGTCACGCATATAGGTGATCAGCGCGGTCCGCCTGCGGGTTGCTTCCTCCATCTCGCACCCGAGCTTCGCGGCGAGGGTGTCGACGTCGTCGCCGTTGAGGCACACCGACACGAAGACCGTCTGGTGGTGGTCGGGCATCGACAGGACGCGGTTCTCGAGCTCCGACCAGTTCGCCGGGCCCGGCGGTCTGCCCGCCTCGGCATCGGCGATCAGCCTCTCGGCCAGCGAGGCGATCCGGCCAGAGAACGGGAGCCCGAAGTAGCGGAAGACGGTGGGCCGGGCGAGCAGGCCTGCGACGACCCGCACGGCGAGTGGTTCTGCGTGTTCCGGCTCGGACAGGCGGTGCTTGCAGGTGAACGCGACGGCCCGGTGGGTGCTGCGAAGGCGCTCCACCCACCCGGTGAACTCGGCGTCGACCAGCGTGGCATCGACCAGCGTGATGTCGACGACCGAGTTCACCGAGGCGGAACGGCCGGTGCGGGTCGCCGGCCGTTCCGAACGGTGGTTCACGGCGTTTGCACCACCGTGCGTGTCATGGCGGCGATGTGTTGCTGCTGTACGACCGTGAGGTCCTTCGATACGGGTGCGTCGCCGCGGATGGCCTCGTGCGGCACGACGACCCAGCAGGCGCAGCCCCAGATGCATTCGCCGGCCATACCGTCGAACCGGATCGACTGCTCGGAGAGCAATCACGCCGAGGTCGAGCAACCAGGAGTGCATCATCAGCTTCTCCTCCCAGTCCTCGATCGCGTCGTAGGCGTCGCGTGCCTCGTAGAACGCCTTGAAGTCGCTCTTGGCCACCCCGGGGATGATGATGTTCGAGTACGCAGTGAGTTCGTCGAAGAACTCACCGACCGTGGTGTTGACCGTGCCGTCCTCGCCTTCGAGCACGTACTGGCCGAGCACCGCCTCGAGGCGCTTCTGCAGCGTCTCGTTCCACAGCTCGCGCGGCGAGACCGTGTGCGCCTCGACGTAGTCGGTCTTGAAGCCGTCCTTGAGCCCGGAGAACTGCGGGATGTAGTCGATCCACTTGCCAACGACCTCGCGCCACTTGCTGCGCGGCTCGCCGGGCAGCACCTCCACGCCGGGGTGAGTGAACTTGGCGACGTCGAACAGCGTCCAGGTCCGGTCGCCGGAGATGTTGCGCTCGTGCGGGGCGCCGGTGAACCCAGCGGGACGCAGCATCTTGAACAGCAGGCGTCCGTAGTCCTGCACTACGAAGCGGGTGAAGGAGTCGTTGACGAACTTGCGCGTGACGCCCCTGCGCAGGGCGTCTCGGATCGCCGGCTTACCGGTCTGGGTATAGCTGCCCAGCCGCTGCCAGGAGTGCTCCTGGGGCAGGGCGAAGAAGCCGCCGGTGAAGGGGTTCTTGTAGAGGTCGCCCCAGACCGCCATGACGCCCTCGTTCTTGGCGTCGTCGAGCATGCAGTCGAACTCGTTCATCGTCGGGTAGAGGGCCGCGGCCCCACCAGCGTGCTCCTCGTCGCCGGAGAACGGCATCGACGCGACGCCGACCACCGGGATTCGCCGTCCGAGCTTGACGTTGGACAGGTGCCGAACCAGGTCGACGACGATCCCAGAGCCGGTGCCGCCGCTCATCGAGAAGAACACCAGCACCAGGGACGGGCAGCTTCGTCGCGTTGATGCGAGGCGACGAAGTCGTCGAGCTCCTTCTCCAGGCTCTTGTCCTCGCCGTAGTAGTAGTGCCCATAGATCGCCTTGGACATCGCGCGCGGGATCGAATCGCCGGCCTTGGGCATCTCCATGTCACCCGGTAGCCACGGCTCGTAGTTCGGGTTCCAGTAGTAGCGGGGGTACTCCATCTTCAGGAACTCACGCCAGCGGTTCAGGCTGGTCATGAGATCCTTCTTCTCGGGCACGTCCAGCGACACGGTCCGGACCTGCGCACGGTCGGTCGGGATGCCCCGCTCGAGTCGAGGCGCTCGTCGAAGCCGCCGATGTACTCCTTGAGCTCGTGCTGGTCCTGGTCGCCGATGTCGATCGACAGACCCGTGAATCGGGCCCGCGGGTCCTCGAGCATGTCCTCGATCTCACCGGTGCGCAGCAGCGCCTCGACCATGTAGGCGCCGGTCTTGCCGATGCCGATTGCGTGGATGCAGTGCGGCGCCTGATTCGCCGGTCGCGCTGTGATACATCGACATAGCCATGGTTGGTTCCTCCTGTTGTGGTCGAGCGGTATCGCCGCACGTTCGGCGGTACGTGCGTAGTTCCCTGACCGGGGTTCAGTCCAGGTAGCCGAGGTCCTTGAGGACGGTCGCGGCCGTGGTCGGGCGTTCGTCGGCGATGTAGGTGCGGTAGTGGTCGATGACATCGCCGTAGTTGCGGGTCATCTTCCCCTCGTCGAACAGCGCCATCGCCTTCTCGAGATAGGCGCGGGTCAGCTTGTCGCTCCAGAGCCGGTGCGAGACGTAGATGTACTCGTCGTCGGCGCCGGTGACTTTCAGGGTGCGAGCCCCCGGCATCGATGGCAGCTCGGCGCCGTTCTCGTAGCGCTTGACGGATCGTCGCTCCAGTCCATCTGCGTCCACCCTCACACATGCGGCGCGCGGTGCTCTCGCGGCACCGTCACCAGGTTCGTCGACCTCGCCGCGGATGGCGGCGTGCGGGCACGACGACCCAGCAGGCGCAGCCCCAGATGCACTCGCCGCCCATGCCGTCGAACCGGATCGAGGGCTCGCAAAGCAGGACTCCGAGGTCAAGCAGCCAGGAGTGCATCAGCAGCTTGTCGTCCCAGTCCTCGACGCGGTCGTAGAGGTCGCGGGAGGGGACGAACAGTTCGAGGTCGAGCTTCGAGGCGCGCGGGAGTACGACGCTGACGAAGTCGGCCGGCCGTCCTCGGTCTGCACGACGGGCTCGACGCGCGTGGTGGCGACGTCGCTGATCGCTGCGGCGATCGACTCGCCGGCCGCCTTCGCGTCCTTGCCCGTCCCGAAGACCCGCGCCTCGGCGTACTCCGTTCCGAAGCCCTTGGTCAGGCCGAGCCTGCGTCCCGAGCGAGCCAGCGTCTTCGAGCGGGCGGGTGGTCAGCACGTTCACCCAGCGGTCGCTCTGCTCGCCGCGGATCGCCGGGTGCCACTGGTCGCCGGGCACCGCGAGCCAGTTCAGCGCCTTGAGCGTCTCGTAGAGGTCGGCTGCCGTCGTTGGCGGCGAGGAACTGTCGCGAGCCTGGGGATCGCGGTGCCCCGTCGCCCGGCGGTACGGCGAAGAACCCGCCGGTGAACGGGTTCTTGTACAGGTCGCCCCAGACGGCCATGACGCCGTTGTTCTTCTCGGTGTCGATCATGCAGTCGAGCTCGTTGATGACCGGGAAGAACCCCGCGCTGGGCTCGGCCGGCAGCAGACCGACACCGATCACCCACGGCCGTCGCCCGAGCTTGATCGACGACAGGTGCCGGGCGATCTCCACGACGATGCCGCTTCCGACCGCTCTGCCATCGAGAACGCCACGACCACCAGTGGAGTTCGGTCGCGAGGCCAGGATGCCCTCCGCGAACGCGTCGAGCGCCGCCGCGATCTTGCCGTCCTGGTAGTACTCGATGCCGTAGATCGCCTTGGCGATCGCCCGCGGCATCTCTCGGCCCGAGGACGGGATCGTCCAGGTCACCAGGCAGCCACGGCTCGTAGTTGGGGTTCCAGTAGTAGCGGGGGTACTCCATCTTGAGGAACTCGCGGTACCTGTTGAGTCCGGTGGTCAGGACTTCGCGGCTGGGGATGGGCAGCTCGACTGCCGCTACCGCGGCCGCCAGCCACGCTGCGACACCGTTCCGGGTCCGATGTCCACAGCGAGTGCGGTGAACCCGTTTGCGGTGACAGAGTCGTCGCCGGACAGCTGTTTGATCAGCTCTGCGCCGCTCGGGCCCAGGCCCAGGACGTGCACGGAGAACGGGCCCTCGTGCTCGCCGGCGTGGTGGACCTTCTCCTCGCTCAGCGCCTCGATGCGGGACAGCGCCGTTTCCGATCCGTGTCCGTGCCCGTGTCCGTGCTCGTGGTCATGATCGGTCGACATGAGTAATGGATCTCCGTTTCAGCGATTCGAGCAGTTGCGGTCAGCGCGAGGGCGTCCGGTGCCGGCGCATCGCGGCCTGCAGGTCCGTGCAGGATCGGCTCCGGTGTCGGCGAGCGCGGCGCAGATCGCCGGGGTAGAGATCGGCCACAGCCAGCTCGCACTCCAAGTCCTCGCACGTGGCGAGGACTCGGCCGTCGAATCCGGCGATCAGTGACCAGCCGACCCAACGGTGGCTACCGACGGTCCCGCAGGCGTTCGCGGTGGCGACGAAACACGATTGCGTCCACGCCAGTGCCCGTGTCGGCCGTTGGACGGCCGCCGGACCGGGGGCCGGGTCGACCCGCAGCGCCACGATCAGCTCCGCCCCACGCAGGCCTGGGTCGCGCACGAGGGCGCTGGCGGACTCGACGAAGGTCAACCCCGTCCGTAACCCCCCGGGACCGTCGACGATCCTCGGTTCGGGCGTCCCACCGATTGCACCAGTGTGTCGGGTGACAACGCGGCCGTCTCGGTCGAGTAGCGCCATCGCAGGGACCGGGCCGCCCGTGCGGATCGCCGTCCAGACCCGGGCCTCCCGGCAGGCTTCACCGATGATCTCCAGGTGATCCGGACCGCCGTGCCAGGGACCATGCCCCGACAGGACCAGCAGGTCCAGGCCCGGTTCCCCGGCGGTGATGCCGGTGATCAGAGCCTCCGACTGCAGCCAGAACTGGCGACCACCGGTACGCGACGCGGCGAGCTCCAAGGGCTGGTTGAGCACCGCGACCCGGACGGCGGCGGCGGCGAGGTCGTCGTCCACTCCCGGGCCAGCGGGGTCGCAGCAACTGTTGCGCTCGAGTGTCGTCTGCATCTCCACCACCTGAGCTCGTCGCTGTGACTGAGGAGCCACAACATACGGGAACACTATCGGATGGCAATAGAGTCATTGTAAAATATTGGCGCCTGACCGGCTGTAGGACGAAGGGCTTAAGATGACCGGTGTGGACACCGACGGACGAGGGTGCTGGCTGAGCCTCTTGGGGGACGACAGATGGCGGTGACCGCGACCGGAGGTGCCGGTCCGCTCAATCGTGTGCTGGCACAGGCTGAGCGGCAGGTAGCTCGCCAGCTCGAACCGGTTCTGGCCGAGGACCAGTTGACGGTGGACCGATGGCGGGTCCTGGACCTGCTCGCTGACGGCGAGGGTCATGCGATGTTCGAGATCGCTACGGCGATCGCAGTGCCGGGGCCGTCTTTGACGAAGATCGTGGACCGGTTGGTCGATGCCGCCCTGGTGTTCCGCCTGGTCGACGACCGGGACCGACGTCGCGTGCTCGCCTTCGCATCGCCGCACGGGATCGAGACCCACAGCCGGCTGGCGCCGCAGGTCGCCGAGGTCGAACGCGCGATACTCGAAACGCTCGGCGCGGACGCCGACGTGCTCCGCCAGCTGCTCGGTCAGCTCACCGGAGCCCAGGATCTCGAGACGAACGCGGAGCCCGCGGCCTGACATCACAGCCGTCCTGATCACTGTCTATCGAGTCGCTGCCGCTTCGTCAGGTAGGCATGCGGCTCTACATGCCCGAAATCCACCTTCGGCGTCGGTGGCGCCGGTGAGGCCGGGACTCCGGTCCGGCAGGACTCAGGACCCACGTTCTAGGTGATCGACCGACCGACGGTCGGTACAGGATCCGTACCGGTGTCCGCCGGCGGGCAGATTGCCGCTGACCGGTCCCGCGAGGTGCTGTTGACGACGCTCAGGACTGCCCCTCACCGCGGGCCGAGCAGTCTCTCGCCGTGGTTCTCTCAGATCCCGCTGTTGATCTCGCTCAGGACATCGAACTCCAGGCCGTCGGCGCGAGCCATGTAGATTCGCTGCTGCAGATGGCGGTCCTGCACGCGCACGGCTCCGCGCGGACCTTCGTAGGTCAACGACTCCGAGGCTCGCGCCAGCGACCCGACGTCCAGGCTGCCGGCCGCCGCCGCGAGCCTCTCCAGCAGCGTGATTCCCTCGTAGCACGATTCCCCGGGCGACGTGATCGCCGGCGCGCTGTGACCCAGGTGAGCCTGATAGCGGCGTCCGTAGTCGAGGCTGTACGCGTTGCCCAAGGTCTCGAAGAAGCCTGCGGCCGAGTAGAGCTCGTGGGTGTTCGCCGCTCCGGTGGCGAACAGCATGTTCTCGTCCATCAGCGGGCTCAGTCGCACGCAGCGCTCGTGTAGGCACATCTCGGTGAATGCCCGGTTGAAGCGCACGGCGTCCGAGCCGAGCAGGAACATGAGAACGCCGTGCGGGCGGACGCGTTCGATCCGCCGTAGCACACGCCCGAAGTTCTCAGTTCCGAGTTTGACGAACACTTCGTCGGCGATCTCGGCGTCGACCTGCTCGGCGAACACGCGCGCCGACCGGGCCGACACCCGTGGCCACACGTAGTCGCTGCCGACGACGAACCAGCGGCGCACTCCCATCTCTGTCGACATCCAGCGCATCGCTGGCAGGAGCTGGGCGACCGGAGTCTCCCCGGTCAGAAAGACCCCGGGGGCGTGCTCGCCTCCCTCGTACACCGCGGTGTAGAGGTAGGGCACTCGGCCGTCCACACGCGCCGCGACTTCTTCGCGAACCGCTGAGGTGTGCCAGCCGGCTACACCGGTGACGTCGCTCGCTCTGATCATGCGGTCGACTTCGGCAGCCACATGGCGTGGTGGTGCGCCACCGTCCACGAGGTGGAGCTGCACCTCGCGGCCGAGGATGCCGTCGCCCTCGTTGATCTCGCTGACCGCGAGGCGGGCGCTGGCTTCACACGATGGTCCGTAGATGCCGGACGGGCCGCTCTGCGGCACCACGAGAGCGATGTTGATGTCGCCGTTGCGGCGGCCCTGAAGAAGGGCGTTCGGGACGCTCATACGTCCTCCCTGCGAATCCGGCGTTGGAGTCGCGAGTCTGCACCCCCGGTGTTATCGGCACGTTGACAGCGGGTGCGCCGTACGAGGGGACCCAACCCTACTTGCCCACCCGCCGACAGTGTAGTACCTATTGTAAACATCTTCATCTGGAATAGATTCTGTTGCTACTGTCTCGTCGCCAGCCGCCAGCGTGGCTGGTCCGACCAGGAGGTGCTCGTGCGTCACGGAGACATCTCATCGAGCCCGGACACAGTCGGCGTGGCCGTCGTCAACTACAAGATGCCGCGCCTGCACACGAAGGCCGAGGTATTCGACAACGCGCGTGCGATCGCCGAGATGGTGGTCGGGATGAAGGCTGGCGTGCCCGGCATGGACCTGGTGGTGTTCCCTGAGTACTCGACCATGGGAATCATGTACGACCAGGACGAGATGTACGCGACCGCCGCTACCATCCCCGGCGACGAGACCAAGATCTTCTCCGATGCGTGCCGCCGTGCGGGGACCGTCCGCCGACCTCGCACCCGAGATCGTCGAGCTGCAACTCAGCGACGTCGCCGAGCGCTCGCACGGCGAGACGTCACCGTGCGGGTTGACCCGGACGTCGTCGACCACCTCGCGCGAACCGGCCTAGATCCGACCTACGGAGCGCGAAGCCTGAGCCGCCTGGTGCACCGCGACGTCGTCGCGCCCGCGGCGCTCGCACTCGTCGCGGCACGCAACACCTCAGACGCCCCACCAGCTCTACGGCTGCACATCGACGGAGGCGGACACTCCGCTGTCGAAGCCATCTGAGCGCGTCGCTTCCTGACCTGACAAACCGATCCCACCACGATTCGGGGTTTACGATGTCCGAAACGCTCTTCGAGAGACTCGGCGGTACCTACGCGATCGCCGGCGCCGTCGACATCCTGGTCGACCGCCTCTTCGAGAATGCCGCGGTCAACGCCAACGAGGCGGTGCACGCCCACCACGGCGACCCGGCCAACGCCCCCGGGTACAAGTTCCTGGTGACGGCATGGTCGATCGAAGCCGCCGGCGGACCGAAGTGCTACCCCGGCATGGACATGGACACCGCCCACGAGAGCCTCGCCATCAGCGACGAGAACTTCGACGCCGTCGCATGCGAGATCGACGCGACCCTGAACTTCCTCAACGTTCCTGCCGCGGAACGGAAAGAGTTCATGAACATCATTGAGAGCTACCGCCCCCAGGTCGTCGCGGGCGCGAGCTGAGCTCGGGCCGGTTGTCCCGCGGTCACCTCCTGGTGACCGCTCCCGAGGGGTTGAGGCTGTGTCGCTACAGCACCGTCTTGGCGCCAGGAAGGAGCACGGATGCCAAATCGGCTCGCACCAGCGACCAGCCCTTACCTGCTGCAGCACGCCGCAATCCGGTCGACTGGTGGGAGTGGTCGCCGGAGGCCTTCGCCGAGGCCCGCCGATGGGACGTCCCGGTCCTGCTCTCCGTCGGCTACTCCGCCTACCAGTGGTGCCACGTCATGGCACACGAGTCATTCGAGGACCCGGCGACCGCGGAGCAGATGAACACCGGGGTTCGTCCCGGTGAAGGTCGACCGCGAGGAACGGCCGGATGTCGACGCCGTTTACATGGCCGCGACCCAGGCGATGACCGGGCGGGGCGGGTGGCCGATGACCTGCTTCCTGACCCCGGACGGCGAGCCGTTCCAATGCGGCATGTACTTCCCAGCGCGGCCTCGCATCGGAATGCCGTCGTTCCGGCAGGTCATGGACGCCGTCGGCCAGGCGTGGACCGGGGACCGCGACCGAGTGCGCGAGGACACCGTCCGGATCGCCCGGCAGCTGGCCGAGCAGACCGCCGCGACCCACGAACCGGACGTGGTGGACGCTGCCCGCTTGGAGGAGGCGGTTCAGGTGCTGGCCGGGGAGTTCGACCCGGACCACGGCGGCTTTGGCGGAGCACCGAAGTTTCCACCGTCGATGGTGCTGGAGTTCCTGCTGCGTCAGCACGAGCGAACCGGTTCGTCGCGCGCGCTGGAGATGGTGACCACGACGTGCGAGGCGATGGCCCGCGGCGGCGTCTACGATCAGCTCGCCGGGGGATTCGCGCGCTACGGCGTGGACACGGCCTGGGTGGTCCCGCACGTCGAGAAGATGCTCTACGACAACTCGCTGCTGCTGCGCGTGTACGCGCACCTTGCGCGGCGCACCGGGTCGCCGCTCGCGTGGCGGGTCGCGGAGTCGACGGCCGGGTTTCTGCTCCGTGACCTGCGCACGCCGGAGGGCGGGTTCGCCTCGGCGCTGGACGCCGACACGAGCGGGCCTGTTGCGACCGGCTCGCCGGAGCCCGACGCTGTCTGTCAGGGGCTGGTGTAGAGCTGCTGGGCGCGCGAGCGGCTGAACCCGAGCGCGGCCGCGATCTGCAGCGCGGCCGCGGCGAACAGCGGGCTGAGCACCGCCGCCGGCCCCGGCAGACCGCGGACCCAGGCCAGCACCGCGGCCGGGTCCGGAACAGGCGCTGCTCGAACAGCTGCCCGGTCTCGCCATCCAACCCGGTGTCGTCAGGTGGCGGTGGTGGCGGTTCGTCGCTGGCGCCCTCCGGTGGCACCGTGAGCCTGGCCAGTGGTCCGGCTGCGGTCACGATCTCCTTCGCGGCTGTTCCGTCGGTGAACGAGCAACTCGCCGCGCTGGCGAAGGCGGTCGTCGGCGTCGGCACCGGCAACACGCGCTCTTGAGGCAAGTCAGTGCCGTTCAGCAGGACCTGGCCTGCAATGACACCGCCGCGGCGTGCACCGATATAGCGCAGTTTGTCGACAGGGTCACCAAGCAGTCCGGCAAGCAGATACCGACGGCGACCGCGAACGAGTTGCTCGCCTCGGCCCGGAACATCCAGGCCGCCCTCAGATGCTAATCAGCAGCCGACCAGGTTCATCAACCAGCTCGCTGCGCGTCAACGCGGCGAAGCGCACCGAGACGAACTCCATCGCGCGGGATGCGCTGGCCCGGAGCTTCGGCCGTCGGCAGACGGCCGCTGCATCGTTTCGTCTACTGCCGTTCCGTCGCTCTTCTACGAGGGCACGCCGCGAGATCTGCCCCTACTCGAGGGCGTAGAACAACGCTTCCCGGACCATCGCGGCGGTCGCAGGATCATGGGCTGCAACCTCGCGACCGATGCCGTTGTCCTGGTTGATCGTGATCGTGAGACCCCCGTGGAACTCGGTGCCGTGCAACCGAATGTCCGTCCAGTCTGCTCGGAGGGACCGACATTCCTGAATGAGCGGGGCCGGTCAAGACCTTGTTTCGAGCCGCGTTCGCAGGTTCTGGGCAGCGTCGATCGCGGCCGGTGTCAGGGCTGGCCGTAGGCCACCCCGGGAGGGGCTTGGCCTTGACGCCGGCGAGCACGGCGCGACGATCCTCCTGCGGGACGGGGATGGGTGTTCGGTTGTGCGTGCCACTCCACGATGATCGTGAGGTCGGGCCGGGTGGTCCCGGGCCGCAGACATTCCTTCGCGACGAACGCCCGTCGTGGGTGATGTTGGGCGTTGTGGCATGGAGCGAGACGGGTCGGGCCTGGACGGGGTCAATCAGTTCGGCGACCGCGCCGCCCGGAGGGGCGGGGGTCAGTCGGTGGGGCGACCACGCGTCCAGCTGGCGAGACCGCGATGGGTCGCGCAGATCACGACAGTTCCCGGACGCTGCCCGGTGCTGTGAGCTCATGCCGCGTCCGGTGCGGCGGGCGGGTCCGAGGTGTCTGGGTCCGGGGTAGGGGCCAGGCTGCGGATGTGTCCGTCCCGCAGCCCGTAGTAGACGTGTTTGAGTAGCACTCGTGCGGCGGCGACCTTCGCCAGGTTGCTTGCGGCGGGGCGCCCGGGGCGACCGCGCCGTTGCCGGATGCGAGTGCTGATCTCGGTGACCTTCGGGTGCTGGGAGCGCTGCACGGCTTCGACCGCGGCCCAGCGCACCAGCTTGCTGCCTTGTTTGGTGACCCGGCCACGGTGCACCCGGGTGTCGGACTCGTGATGGCGCGGGGTCAGCCCGGCCCAGCAGGTCAGCTTGTCCGCGGTGGCGAAACGGGCCACGTCGCCGATCTCGGCGACGAACACCGCGGCGAACACCGGCCCGATCCCACTGATCTGCTGGATCACGCGGTAGCCGGGGTGCCCGGCTCAACGCGGCGGCGATCCTGCGGTCGAACACCGAGATCTCCTCGTCGAGCGTGCTCAGCAGCCGGCGCAGCGACGTGACCCGGGCGGCGAATTCCGGCTCCAGGCGGGCCGACTCGCCCGAGTCGGCACCCGGTGGTGCCGGCGAACAGAGGACCGTGAGCAGCGCGGTGCCCTCCACCCCGAATAGGTCCGACATCGGCACCGCGACGCCGCGTTTGGCCAGCACCGCGTGCACCGAGGTCTTCATCGAGGCGCGCCAGCGGGAGAGCTTCGCCCGGTGGCGCACCAGCTCGCGCAGCGCCCGCACCGGCTCCGGCGCGATATGGGCCTCCGGCAACCGGCCCATCCGCAGCAGATCAGCCAGATCCGCGGCGTCACGTTCGTCGTTCTTGACCCGCCGGGTGGTGAACCCCTTGATCCCCAACGGGTGCGCCAGGTGCACCTGGGCGCCGAGCCGCTGCAGCGTCTCCACCGCCCAGTACCAGCCGTAGGTCGCCTCCAGCACCACCTGCGGCGCAGGCCCACCGGGCTGCAACGCCGGCGCGATCTCTCGTCGTAGCGCCTCGACCGTGCTGGGGAACCGGGCCATCGACCCGAGCCGCTCACCGTCGGCGGCCATCCGAACCAGCACCGTGCGCCGCCGGTGCAGATCGATACCGACGAACTGCCGACCCTCGTAACATGCACTCACAGGGGCCTCCCTTGTCGTGAACCATGAGAACCCGAGCATCGCTCGGGACCACGAGGAGCGGAGGCCCCGCTCCTTCATCGCATCAGTTCAGGGGCCGAGCAGGGCGTCGCCCATCGCGGTGGCCAGCCACGTCTCGTAGCGGTCCCAGCCCCAGGCGCGGCGCCGGACGAGCCGGTCCGTGACGTCCGGAGCGGTGAGCGTCCAGAGCACGTCGGCCGCCGCGTCGACGTCCAGGCCCGCGCGTAGCCCGAAGCGGTCCGCGACGAGTTCGGCCGTGCGGCGGGTCCCGGTCGCGCGTTCGCCCTCGATCGTCTCGACGTGAGCGGCGAGGTCGGGGTCGCCGGCCGCGGCCTGCGCGTGGAGCACCGTGACCAGCGACAGCGTTCGCTCGCCCAGCTCGCGGGCCAGCCGCGCGTACCAGGCCAGCGCCGACCGTCCGTCCGTCGCGCCGAACATCGCCCGGATGGTCGGCCGCTCGGAAATCGGGACGGGCTCGTCGTCGCCGGCGAGCACGACGTCGTAGGCCGCCTTGAGCACGACGGCCTTTCCCCCGACGGCGTTGTAGACGGTCTGCACGCTCACCCCGGCCGCGGCGGCGATCTGGGCGAGCGTCGTGGCCGCGTAGCCCTGCTCCAGAAAGAGCGTGGTCGCCGCGTCGACGATGCGACGCCGGGTGAGCCGGGCCTGCTCGGCACGGAGGGACACCGGACGTCCTCCCTTGACAGTTCACTGGAATCTGATTCAAACTTTAGAACGTGATTCCAGTCTAGCAGAGGAGAGATCATGACCGCCGCCGAGCGCACCGCCAGGGAGGTCTTCAGGATCTTCGACACGCGCGACTACGCCCGCCTCCACGACCTCGTCACCGCCGACTTCGTCGACCACGGCGCCCCACCGGGACTGCCTCCCGGACCGGACGCCTACGCCGCCGTGATCACCTGGCTCGTCGAGCACCTGGAGATCCGCTACGAGGTGCACGACGTCGTGGCCTCCGGCGACCGGGTCGCGATCCGGGCCACCGCCCACGGCAAGCACACCTCCGACCACATGGGATTCCCGGCCACCGGCCTGCCGTACGCCATGCCGACGATGCACCTCTACCGCGCCGAGGGGGACCGCCTCGCGGAGCACTGGGGCGTGCGCGACGAGTGGGGCGTCCTGGTCCAGGTCGGCGCGATCACCCCGCGGATGCCGGCCGGTCTGGTGCTCGGCGGAGCTCGATGAACGCCACCGCCCTGACCGGTGTGTTCGCCGTGAAGTTCCCGGTGCGAGACCTCGCCGCGAGCCGGAGCTGGTACGAACGCGTCTTCGACCTCGGGCTGCTCTTCGAGTTCCCGGACTCCGACGGCACGGTCCGAGGTGCCGCGTACACGGTCCCGGGGCTCGGCGACACCGGGGTCGCGCTGCGCGAGCGCCCAGACGTCGCCGGAATGTCCGGCTTCGACCCGGTGATCTTCGCCGTCGCGGACAAGGCGGCGATCGAGGCATGGGCCGCGAAACTCGACGAGCTCGGCGTCCCGCACGAGCTCGGGCTCGGCACGATCGGCTGGGTCCTCGTGTTCCACGACCCGGACGGGCTGGAGATCCACCTCTACAGCCGCGAGCACCACGGCGCGGACGTGGCGGGCACGGCCGGGCACGGCCGGCCGGTGTGAGCCGTGGGCGCGGGACCGGCGACGCGCGGGTCCCGTGACCTAGGCGACGGCGGGGTCGGCCAGGTCGGTCTCGATGAGCGCGGCAGGGGCGACGCCGGCGGCCAGCTGCGTCGCGGCCGGCGGAGCGAACGCCGAGCTCGCGGGACTCGCCGCTCTGGCGCCGACCTCACCGGCGTCGACCTCGCCCGCCATCAGCGCCCACTACACCCGACTTCCCCTGCGCCGGGTCCGCTACCCGGCCTGGTCGACGCGCGGCGCCAGCTCGGCCAGGGCTACCTACTGACCAACTACCAGCCGTGCCCATAACCAGCCAGCATCGCCGCGCGCCGGGGTAACCACCGCTTCCGCCTCGACGCTCGCACCCCTCTTTCCCAGTGCTGCGCGCCCGCGCCCCGCCGTTGCAGCGACTGTCGTCTGTCAACTCCGGCTCAACCCTGACCCGGCGTGGTCCGTCTGAAATCTGACCCACCTGGTTGCTGGTTGTTCAGTTGTCGGTCTTGCCGGCTGGGACGCGGCCACGGTCGCGGTCTTTGAGCCGGTAGCTGTCGCCCTTGAGCGCGACGATCTCGGCGTGATGGACGAGCCGGTCGATCATCGCGGCGGCGACGACGTCGTCACCGAACACCTCGCCCCGGCGGCCGAAGGGCTTGTTGCTGGTGACGACCAGGCTGGCGCGTTCGTAGCGCGACGACACAAGCTGGAAGAACAGGTTCGCCGCTTCGGCCTCGAATGGGATGTAGCCGACCTCGTCGAGGATCAGCAGCGGCACCCTGCCGAGCTTGACGAGCTCGTCCTGGAGCCGTCCGGCGTGGTGGGCCTCAGCGAGACGGGCGACCCAGTCGGCGGCGGTGGCGAGCAGGGTGCGGTGCCCGGCCTGACAGGCCGGATCCCGAGCCCGACCGACAGGTGAGTCTTCCCGGTCCCGGGCGGGCCCAAGAAGACGACGTTGTCGCGGGCGGTGACGAAGTCCAGCGTCCCGAGGTGGGAGATCGTCTCGCGCTTGAGCGAGCGCTGGTGGTCGAAGTCGAAGTCCTCCAACGACTTCCGGGCCGGGAACCGGGCGGCCCGCACGCGTCCTTCGCCGCCGTGCGCCTCGCGGGCGGCGACCTCGCGTTGCAGGCAGGCGGCCAGGAACTCCTCGTGTGTCCACTCTTCGGCCCGGGCCCGTTCGGCCAGGCGTTCCACCGCGCCGGCCAGCGACGGGGCCTTGAGCGCGCGGGTCAGATAGGCCAGCTCGGAGGCCACGTTGCGGCCCGTGCCGGTGCTCTTGGTGGTGGCCATCAGGCGCTCGCCGCTGCGACCGCGCCGCCGTGACCGGTGGGACTGTGATCGGAACCCGCCCGTGCGGTTGGCCGCACCCTGCTGCCCATCTCATGCACGACGCCCTCCTCGGCGACCTGTTTGCCGAGCCAGGCGGCTGCCTGACATCCCTCTTCCCGGCACCGCCCCGGCCGAGGACGAGGACCCGGTCCATGCGCCGATCGTGCCCGAGCGCGGATCAGTGGGTCTCGACTGTGTCCAGGTACGCGTCCAAACTCTCGCGGTCCTCGGCGCAGGCAGGGCAGCCGTCGAGGTGGGCGGACATGCCGGGGTGCCCGGCGTCGGCGGCCACGGTCCCCTCGGTACGGGAGTGCTCGATGTAGGCGTCGAGTGCGTCGAAGCACTGCTCGCAGGTCAGCTCCGGCGCCTCGGGTCCGAGCAGGTGGGCGAGCAGGGTCTCGGGTGTCATCAGGTGGTGCCTCCGTCCGTGGCGCGGGCGGGAATCGTTGCCTCAGTAGTCAGGCTCGCCCTGAGCTTGCGCCGGGCGTCGTGCAAGGTTTTGTAGATCGCGCCGCGGGTGGTGGTCAGCCGGTCGGCGAGGACGTCGATGGGGACCTCGTTGACGGTCAGCGCGAGCAGGACCTCGCGCTGGTGGTGGCTGAGCGCGCGGTCGATGGCTGCGCCCACGGTGGCGAGGGCCTCGCGGGTCTCGAGGCCGTGCTGGGCGGTGCCGACGGGGTCGACGACCGATGGCCAGTGCTCGGGCGTCGTCGGGATCTCGCGACCCTGCCAGGCCAGCTTCCGCATGGTGACCGCGGCTTCGAGCAGGGCGAACTTGTAGGCCCACGTGGTGAAGCGGCTGGCGCCGCGGTAATCGTCCAGCTTGGCCAGCACGGCGACAAGGGCGTCGTCGGCGCTCTGGTGGGCGAGGTCGAGCTGGTCGCCGCCGCGCAGGTGCGGTGCGGCCGCGCTGCGGCGGTGGATCTCGAAGCGGGCCGCGGAAAGCAGGAGCGTGTGCAGGTCGGCGACCGCCGTCGCCCGGTCGGGATGGTGCGGGCGCAGGCGCCGGACCCACATCCGGGAGTCGGCGTCCGGCCCGGCCGGGTCGGACCCGTCGGTGCGTTCGGCGGCGGGCGGGCCCGCGGTGCAGGTGCGCGAGTCGCCCGGGGATCGGGAGGTCATGACGACCGGTCCGGGTCGGTGGGTTCGGACGGCGCGAGGATACGGGCGGCGAGCTCGGGCGGACAGCCACGGTCGGTGAGGTTCATCAGGGAGTGCAGGTCGTAGCCGGGGTCGGCGGCGAGGCGCTCGGCGAGTGCGGTGGGGAATCCGGCGGCGCGCAGGCGGCCGTGTCGCCAACAGACGGTGTCAGGGGTCGGGGCGTCGCGGGTGGTGGGCACGACGAGTGTGCGTCGTGCGCGGGCCCCGTCTTACCCGCCGGCTGCGGCGAAAGTGTATGGGCGCGCATCCGGATCGGCGGGCGCGTGGCGCCGTCCGCGTCGAGGAACGCGTCGGCGTCGGCTCGAGCTCGCGCGACCAGCGCCCGAGCCAGGCCTTGCCGACAGGCGCGACCGGATCGATCCCGCCAGCCGATCCGGCCGCACGGGTAAGGCCCGCGGTCCGCCGCGACGCACATGTCGTATCGGGTCGGACGCTCCGTCCACCCCTGGTCTCTGAGGAGCCAACCATGTCGACCGACATCCACGCGGTAGGGACGCCGACCGCCGACCGCGTCTCCCGCGCGGCCTACCAGAGCTTCCTGCTGCTGCGCCTCGGGTTCACCGTCCTGCCGATCGTGTTCGGGCTGGACAAGTTCGCCAACCTGCTCGTGGACTGGAAGCAGTACCTCGCGCCCTGGATCATCGACATCGCTCCGTTCAGCGCGTCGACGGTCATGCACGTCGTCGGTGTCGTCGAGATCGTCGCCGGACTCGTGGTCGCGCTCAAGCCCCGCTACGGCGCGTGGCTCGTCGCGGCCTGGCTGGGCGGCATCATCCTGACCCTGCTGACGGGCTCGGGCTGGTTCGACGTCGCCCTGCGCGATGTCGGTCTGCTGCTGGCCGCGCTCACCCTCGCCCGGCTGGCCGCCGTGTTCGACCCGCCCGGGCTCACCCCGACCCTGGGCGCCGGCCGAACCTCGTCGAGCAGGTGAGCGCCGACCGTGCCGACCTCCGCGCGACGCCCGGCGTCGACCACCAACCGGCCGGCGGGGTGCTGCGGGTCGCCGCCGACCCGTCGACTGTGGACGTCGTCGATGCCGAACGGGCGGCGGGCGAGTTCCTGCGGGCCCTGGGTCTCGATCTCGCCGCCCCCGGGTTGCAGGCAACGCCCCGCCGGATGGCCCGGGCCTACGCGGAGCTGTTCACCGCGCGGCCCTTCGACCTGACCACCTTCGACAACGACGAGGGCTACGACGAGCTCGTGCTCGCCCGCCGAATCCCGTTGCGGTCGGTGTGCGAGCACCACCTGCTGCCGTTCGTCGGGATCGCCCACGTCGGCTACCTGCCGGGCGAGCGCATCCTGGGGCTCTCCAAGCTCGCGCGGGTGGTCGAGCATTTCGCGTGCCGACCGCAGCTCCAGGAGCGGCTGACCACCCAGGTGGCCGACTGGCTCGCGACGCACCTGCAACCGCGCGGGGTCGGCGTCGTCGTCGAAGCCGTGCACAGCTGCATGACGTTGCGCGGCGTCCAGGCACACGGCTCGGACACGGTGACCTCGACCCTGCGCGGCTCGCTGCGCGACGATGCCCGCTCCCGCCACGAGTTCTTCGCCCTCTGCGGTCAGCGACCTCATGCGAGCTGACCACGATGTCCCGGCCCACCGCGACCACCACGGCGCCGGTCGCCGGGGGAAGGAAACGACATGAGCAAGGTGATCGTCGGAGCCGGTTTGGCCGGCGCCAAGGCCGCGGAGACACTGCGCGAGAGCGGGTACGAGGGCCCGGTGGTGCTGTTTGCCGCCGAGGACCAGCGGCCCTACGAGCGGCCTCCGTTGTCGAAGGAGTACCTCCAGGGTTCCGCCGCCCGCGACACGGTGTACGTGCACCCGGCCGACTGGTACCGGGACCATGACGTCGATCTGCGGCTCGGCACGGCGGTGAGCGCGATCGACCGTGCGGCCGGCGAGGTGATCCTCATCGACGGCGCCCGGGTGGCCTACGAGTCCCTGCTGCTGGCCACCGGCGCGTCCCCTCGACGGCTCGGGGTACCTGGCGCCGATCTCGACGGCGTGCACTACCTGCGCACGCTCGACGACAGCGACCGCCTCCGGGACGCGGTCCGGGCCGCCAGGCGGGTGGCGATCGTCGGTGCCGGGTGGATCGGGTTGGAGGTGGCCGCCGCCTGCCGGACGGCCGGAGCCGAGGTCACCGTGCTCGAAGCGGCGGCGGCACCCCTGCTCGCCGCGCTCGGACCACAGATCGCCGCGGTGTTCGCCGACCTGCACCGCGAGCACGGCGTCGACCTGCGCCTCGGTGTGCAGGTCGCCGAGATCGTCGGAAAGGCCGGGGCTGTCGTCGGTGTCCGTCTCGCCGACGGTGACGTCGTCGAGGCCGACGCCGTCGTGGTCGGCATCGGCGCTGCCCCGAACACCGGGCTCGCCGAGGGTGCAGGCCTGCAGGTGGCGAACGGCATCGTCGTCGACGATCGTCTCCGCACCAGCGATCCGCGCATCTACGCGGCCGGCGACGTCGCGAACATCCCCTACGCGGCACTCGGGCAACGCCTGCGGGTCGAGCACTGGGCGACGGCCCTGCACAGCGGACCGGCGGCCGCCCGAGCCATGCTCGACCCCGAGGACCCGGCCGCTGTCTACGACGGCATGCCGTACTTCTTCACCGACCAGTACGACCTCGGTATGGAGTACACCGGGCACGGCGTGCCCGCCGACCGGGAGCACCCCGTGGACCTGGTGGTCCGCGGTGACCTGGCGGGGCGCGCCTTCATCGCCTTCTGGCTGCGCCAGGGGCGGCTGGTGGCCGGGATGAACGTCAACGTCTGGGACGTCACCGAGGACATCGAGCGGCTGATCCGGACCGGCGCTCCGGTCGACGCCCGGCGCCTCAGCGACCCCGACATCCCGCTGGCCGACATCTGAGGAGGTGAGACCCATGACCGCGGTAGCGATCGGGTGCTCCGTGACGTCCCTGCTGGTGGTGGAAGTCCGGGCCTGTCCCGGCGTGGCTACAACGGCGACCACCACCACTTCCCGCTCCGGGTGGAACTCGACACCGCAGATCCGGCCAAGACCTGAGGCAGATCCCGGCTGAGCAGATCAAGAGCTGACCCCGACACGCCGGTGCGCCGCGAGGGTCTACACGAGTAGTGGACGTCCACCGCCGGTCGTCACCCCCGGCCCCCGTGCCTCGTTGCCAGCGCATGGCGAAGAAGCACTGGATCCTGATCGCGACTGTGGCGGCCGGCCTGGCCGTGGGGGCGCCCGCGGCAATGGCCGCGCCCGAGCTGCCCGGGCTCCCGGGAGTGCCCGCGCTGCCGGGCGCGCCGGTGGGTGAGCCGAACAGCGGGGCCTGCACGACCGAGCCGGGCACCGCCGAGGCGCAATCCGACCAGACTGCACTGCAGCTCCCGGTCAACGGCCTGAGCGACATCAACGAGGGCAACTGCCAGTCGTCCGGCAACGAGCAGGGCAACGGCGTCGGTGGGGACCTCGCGTCCCCGGGCCTGCCGCAGTAAGCACGCCCTCCGCGCCCGCCCCTGCCTGCTCTCGCCTGCGGGCGCAACCTGGGACCACGTTGCCCGAGCGGGCCGGGGACACGCGAGCGGCGCTGCGCGCCCCCAGCCAGTCGTGGCAATTCCTGCCGATCAGAGACTCGCTCCGAAGCCGCATCGTGATCGACGGGACTCGCGGGGACCACGGGTCTGGTGATCAGCCCCCGGCAAGTTCGTCGAGATACTCCTGGGGGATGCTCTCGGCCATCAGCTTGTAGCCCGCCTGGTTCGGGTGCAGGTTGTCCCCGGCGTCGTACTGCAGCGCGATCCAGTCCTTGATCAACGGATCCCGGATGACCTCGTCGAAGTCGATCACTCCGTCGAAGACCTCGCGGCCGTCGGAGCGGAGCCATTCGTTGATCTTGTTGCGATCGGCCACCGCCATCGGCGACGAGTACAGCCCGTACGGAGCCGGGCGGGCCAGGTTCCCGGCCGGGGTGAGAGTGCCGATGTAGATCGGCACCCCGGCGGCATGTACTCGGTCGGCCAGCTCCTTGTAGGCGGCGATCACGTCGTCGGCGTTCCTCGGCGGACCCTGGAGGATCGCGGTGCCCAGGTCGTTGATGCCCTGCAAGAAGATCACGCCGCCCAGGTTGGGCTGCGCGAGAACGTCCTGCTCGACCCGGTTCAGGGTGGACGGGCCGATCCCGTCGCCGGTCACCCGTCCACCGCTGATGGCCTGGTTGGTCACCGACAGGTGCGCGGTGTCCGGGTCGTCCTTGAGCCGCCGGGCCAGCACGTCGGGGTAGCGACCGTCGGTGTTGCCGTCGGAGAGGAAGCCGTCGGTGATCGAGTCGCCGAGCGCGACGATCGTCTTGTCACCCGGCTCGCCCTCGACCTGGATGCCGGTGGCGTAGTACACGGCTGTGGTGAACGTCGAGGTGAACCGGTTCGCCACGATGCCGTTCTCGGTGTAGCCGGCAGCGTCGCCGGTCCCGGTCCGGTCACCGGGCGCGGTGAAGAACGTCTGCATCGAGTTGCCGTGCACGGTGGCCGGCCCCTGCCCGGCGGGCACGAACATGCTCACGACCAGGTGGTCGAGGGCCTGCGTGGTCAGCGGAACGGGGTCGCTGAGCACCCGCTCGCCCTGCGGGATCGTGACCGACTCCTGCCCGCCGAAGGTGACCGGCATCGGCTCGCCGTCCACCGCGGCACCGGAGTCCCCGGACCGTGTGCCCACCGTGACCGACGGGAACGTCGTGTCCCCGGTCCCGAACTCGTTCGACAGCTGGACACGGACGGCGCTGCCCCCGTGGTGCAGGTACATCACCTGTCGGACGGTCTCGTCAGCGAACGCGGTCGGCGGCGGGACGACGTCCTGGACGGCGCCCGCCTGGGTGGTGCCGCTCAACGTCTCGACCCCGAACTTGCCCAGCGTCGACGGGCCCTGTGGCGAGGCGGACCACGCCGCGACCCAGTTGCCGTCGTCTCCGCCGGCATCCGTGGTCGTCGGGTGTGGCCATGGCCACGGGTGCGGCGAGCAGTGCCGCGGTCACGACGACGGCTGCACCGACGACTGCGCCGGCTCTCCCACGCAGGGAGCGCCGTGCTCGTCTCGTCTCGGCCACTCGCGGTCCTCCTCGATCTCCAGTGGTCTACGTCGCGACTCCGACCCACCCGGGGGAGCGCAGGCGGTCCTGGACACGCCGGGAACACGCTCTGAACGTGCGTGATGGGCCAAACGAGTGGCCGAAAGGGAGGTAACGGACCACCTCGACACGGGGGTATCGAACGGGCCGTATCGCTCGGACGCTCCGGCCACGCTCGATCACGGCACGCGCCCCGACCGACGGGGCGAAACCCGCCGCCGCCCCGGGTCACCTCGGAGGGGACTCGTCTCCCAACGCCCGGGCCATCGGCTCGTCCCACGACCGCGCCGTCGCGACGACCCGCGCCGAGTAGCCCACGACGAAGGCCACCGTCGCACTCAGCCAGGTGTCGAGCCCGGCCACGGCGCAGAGCACCCACACCGTGCCGGTGAGCAGCGCAGTCGCCACGAACCACCCGCCGCGGACGAAGTGGATCGGCGGGACACTGCTCGACACGTCGACGATCCACCGTCCCGCGGTCGGCGCCACCATGGCCAGGGCGAGGACGCCGAAGAGGGGGAGCCCGACGTCGAACCCCTTCTGCGCGCCGACGATCGCGTAGAGGGGCAGCGAGAACGACGTCGCGAACGCGAGGAGCTTCGCGTGCGCCCTGGTCCGGGCCACGCCGGCCGACCGGTAGCCGACGAGGGCGCCTGCCACGGAGACGGTCAGATAGGCGGGATTGGTCAGAGCGCTCGGAATCTGATCGACCAGGACGTCACGGACGATCCCGCCTCCGACACCCGCGATCGTCGCCAGGAGCAGCACTCCGACGATCGTGAAGTCGCGGAAGTGCCGCGGGTGGCGGACGAGCACGGCGCTGCTGAACGCGGCCGTGCACGACGCGAGGAGGTCGAGTGCGGTGAACCTGCCGGTCCACGTCCAGCCCTCCCACAGGAAGGCCGAGCCGGGCGCGGCCAGCGCTACGTCGAGGACGGGCTCCACTGCCGTCATCGAGGCACCTCTCCACGGGTACGACCTCGCGGGGATCGTCCGTCCGCCGGCCCAGCGTGCTCCGCCGACCCGCCATGGCCCTCCTCCTCGGGAGGTGATCCGCCGGGCGGGGCGGCCGGCTCACCCGGCCGACGCGTCACCGGCCCGGCGCAGATCCGCCATCAGGTAGCCGTCCTCCGGGCGGCCCGGCCGGTCGTCAGGATCGAGGGCTCGCCGCTCGGCGGTTGTGACCGTCCGTCGGATGCGGCTAGACATGACGAGCGGCTCCGGACCTCGGTCGGCATCTGACGACCGACCGGCCCCGGAGCGCGTGCCTCCCGGACGGTCGGCCACCGACGCTGTCCGATCCGAGGGAGACAGTCATGTCCGACGACCTACCGCAGCTCACCGCGTCGATCGAGGAACAGATCGAGCGGGCCAACGCCTGCGGCCGCACGCCCGTGGTGTTCATCCACGGCCTGTGGTTGCTGCCCAGCAGCTGGGACCGATGGGCCGAGGTCTTCGCCGAGGCCGGGTACGCGCCGATGTCGCCGGGATGGCCCGACGACCCCGAGACCGTCGGGGAGGCCAACGCGCACCCGGAGGTGTTCGCGGGCAAGACCGTCGGGCAGGTTGCCGACCACTACTGCACGATTCTCGGCAGGCTCGACGTCAAGCCGGCCGTGGTCGGGCACTCGTTCGGCGGCCTGTTGACCCAGATCGTCGCCGGACGCGGCCTGTCCGCGGCGTCGGTCGCCGTCGACCCGGCCCCGTTCCGGGGGGTCCTGCCGTTGCCGATCTCGGCGCTGCGGTCCGCGTCCCCGGTGCTCGGGAACCCGGCCAACCGGCACCGCGCGGTGCCGTTGACCTACGACCAGTTCCGCTACGCGTTCGCCAACGCCGTCACCGAGGAGGAAGCCGCGCAGCTGTACGAGACGTTCGCCGTACCGGCTTCCGGAGCGCCGATCTTCCAGGCGGCCGCGGCCAACCTGAACCCGTGGACCGAGGTCACCGTCGACACCGGCAACGCCGAGCGTGGCCCGCTGCTGATCGTCTCCGGCGAGAAGGACCACACGGTGCCGTGGGCCATCGCGAACGCGTCGTTCAAGCAGCAGAAGGACAACCCGTCGATCACCGAGATCGTCGAGATGCCGGGCCGCGGGCACTCGCTCACGATCGACAACGGTTGGCGCGAGGTCGCCACGGCCGCGCTCGACTTCGTCGGCCGGTTCGTGAAGTAGCCGATCAGGTCTCCGTGCCACTCGAGCCGGGTGCCACGGAGGCCGGACGGTCGGTCTCCCGGGTCGACGGCGCCTGGCAGGACTGCTGGAGCGCGGGCAGGATCTGTGGCTGCACGGGGGTGCCACGGCGGACGGTGAAGAACGCGACGACGCCGCCGAGCATGCACAGCGCGCCGGAGACGACCATGGCCCGGGCGAACCCGGGTCCGAGCGGTCCGCCTCCGGTGCCGTCGAGGCCGACGGCGAGCGGGAGCACGGCGACCGCGAGCAGGCTGGCGACACGCGAGATGGCGTTGTTGGCCCCCGACGCGGCCCCGACGTGCTCCTCGGTGACCGACGCGAGCACGGTCGAGGTGAGCGGGGCGACGGTGAGCGCCATCCCGAGTCCGAACACGATCAGGCCGGGCAGCACCCCGAGGGCGTAGCTCGCGCCCGGCACGACCCGGACCAGCAGGACGAGTCCCACGCCGGCCATGATCGGGCCGACCGTCATCGGCAACCGGGGCCCGATCCGCTGGGCCAGTGCTCCGATCCGGCCGGAGAGCAGCAACATGATCACGGTGAACGGCAGGAACGAGAGGCCGGCAGCCAGCGCGGAGTAGCCCAGCGATACCTGGAGCTGGAGTGCGAGCAGGAACAGCGCGCCCCCGAGTCCGGTGTAGACCGCGAGCGTGACCAGGTTGGCGCCGGTGAACTGGGCGGAGCCGAACAGCGACAGCGGGATGAGCGGGGCGCTCGCGCGTCGCTCGACCAGCGGGAACGCGATCAGGCCGAGGACACCGACCACGGCCGCCCCACCGGTGACGACGGTCCAGCCGACCACCGGGATCTCGATCAGGGCGTAGACGATGCCGCCGAGGCCGGCCGTCACGGCGGCCGCGCCGCCGATGTCCAGGTGCCCGGTCGTGGCCGCGCGGGTCTCCGGGACGTGGCGCAGCGTCACGACGAACGCGACGGCGGCGAGGGGCACGTTGATCAGGAAGACCCATCGCCACGAGGCCGCGTCCACCAGCCAGCCGCCGAGGAACGGCCCCAGCGCGGCGGCGACACCGCTGAGCCCGGCCCACGTGCCGATCGCGCGCCCGCGGTCCTCGTGCCGGATCGACGAGTCGATCAGGGCGAGGCTGCCCGGGATGAGCATCGCGCCCCCGACGCCCTGGACCAGGCGGGTCAGGATCAGGACCTCACCGGTCGGGGCGAGACCGCAGCCCAGCGACGCCACGGTGAACACGACCAGCCCGGCCAGGAACACCCGTCGCCGGCCGTACCGGTCGCCGAGGGCGCCACCGAGCAGCAGCAGTGCGCTCAGGGTGAGCAGGTAGCCGTCGAGCACCCACTGCAGCACCGAGAACCCGCCACCCAGCTCGCGGCCGATGGCGGGCAGGGCCACGTTGACGACCGAACCGTCCAGGAACGCCACCCCCGACCCGAGGGCGGCGGCCACGATGAGCCATCGCCCCGAGGGCGACGACAACGGCAGGGTCGGTCCGGTGGAGGTACTCACGGCATGCGGGCCCGGTCGTCGCCGTCGACCTCCAGGGTCGCCCGGTCCCACGCGCCGCACTCGGCGGCGGCCTCGTAGGTGTCCTGGAAGAAGTCGAGCAGCATCGCGTCCGGGTCGGGAGCGCGCCGCACCGCCTCGTACGGCAGCAGGAACTGCCCGGCGTCGGGGTGGTACGCGGCGGCGTCCGGCCGGACCGGCCGCTCGCGGTAGCCGTCGGGCTCCGGGTAGGCGTAGGAGTAGAACGCGCCCTCCTCGCCGCCGCCGGGCCAGAACCCGGCACTGCACAGCTCGTGCGAGTAGCCCTCGACCATGACCCAGTCACCGCAGTTCGGGGCACCACCGGGATGGACCGGGGCTCCTCGGCCGGAGAACCGGGTGCAGGCCAGGTCCAGCCCACCCCAGAACACGTGCACCGGGCTGACCTTGCCCAGGAACCGTGACCGGAACTCGTGCAGGACCCGGTCGGCCTGTACCAGCTGGCCCCAGAACAGCCGCGCGTGTTCGGGGTCGTAGGTCGCGTGCTCGGTGTCGACCTCGAACGGGATCGCGCGGACGACCTCGGTCGGTGTGGTCCGGATCGTCGCGTCGAGGCCGAGCTCGCCGAGGGCGTCCATGGTGTCGCGGTAGAACTCCGCCACCGGACGGGCGGCCAGGGCGACGGAGCGGGTCCCGCCGTAGCTCGAGCGGATCCGCAGCTCGTGGTCGACGAAGTCGAACTCCATGTCGACGTAGCGGCGGCCGAACGGCATCGCCGAGCTGGTCAGGCCGCGCGCGCTGACGTAGAGCGGCACCTGCCACCAGTGGTTGACCATCGGAGCCGCGGCCAGCCGCAGCTTCCCGACGATCTGGGTCCACATGTGCAGGGTGTCGCGCGTGCCGGACCAATCCACGACGCGCAGCGCCGGCCAGTCGTCGACGACGTCGGCCCGGACGTTCGCGTGACCCGTCATGGTGGTGATCCCTTCGCCGTGCGGTGCGCTCACAGTGTGGTGACCAGCCCGCCGTCGATGACTACGTCCGTTCCGGTGATGTTGCCGGCGCGGTCGCTGGCCAGCAGCAGTACCACGTCGGCGACCTCCTGCGGGCGGGTGAACCGGCCGGTCACCGCCTGGGCGGCCGCCTGTTTCGCGACGGTCTGCGCGTCACCGTTCCCGCCGCGCGCGACGGTGGCGGCGACCCCGTCGTCGCCCAGCCACAGCGCGGTCTCCACCGGTCCGGGGCTGACGGTGTTGATCCGCACGCCGCGCGGACCGTACTCCTTGGACAGCGACTTGCTCAGGTTGGCGAGCGCGCCCTTCGCCGCGCTGTAGTCGACGACGCCGGGATCGGGCAGGAACGCGTTCACCGAGACGACGGTGACGATCGTCGAGGGCGCCCGATCCAGGAGGTGCGGAAGGGCGGCGCGTGTGGTCCGGACGGCGGCCAGGAAGTTGATCGCCCACGTCTGTTCCCAGTCGGCGTCGGTCAGCGCCAGGAACCCGTCCAGCCGGGGCCGGACCGCGCCCACGTTGTTGACCAGGATGTCCACCCCGCCGAAACGCTCCACGGCCTCCGCGACCAGCTGCGCGGGCCCGTCCGGGTCGGTCAGGTCGACCGCGACCGGATGGATCCGGCCCGGACCGCCGGTCTCGGGTTCGTCGGCGGCGGTCCGCGCACCGGCGGCGACGTCGGCGCCCTCGGCGGCGAGGGATCGGACGACGGCCAGCCCGATCCCCTTGCTGGCGCCGGTCACCACCGCCACCTTCCCGGCCAGGTTCAGGTCCATGACGATCTCCTCGCGTTCTGTGGAGCCCGGAGCCCGTGCCGGGTGATCAGGGCCGTGATGCGCCGAAGGACGCCCGGCTCGGGATCGCGAGCCGGTTCGGCCGGGGTGGTCCACGACGACGTGGCCGCGGCGGAAACAGCGTCGTCCGCTGCGGGGCGCACATGGGCGAGACCTCATTCGGCCCGATGCACAGAGTCCCCGGGCGTGATCGACGTGCTGGATCGCCGGGGGCAGGAGCGGTACCTGTGTGGATAGTTGCCGCGGGGTCGCGCTGTCTACCGCCGTCCGGGCAGTCAACGCGGCATGGACGTCCTCGCCCGTTCCCGCGACAGGATGGATGTCGGCGGGGGCAACTCCTCGGGCAACGCCTCCTGCACCGGGTCCTCCAGCAGGGCCGGGTGCAGGCCCCGGACCCGCAGCCACCCTCTGCGCCACCCCAACCGGCGCTGCGTGCGGCCGAGCAGGTCGAGCAGCGTCGTGCCGTAGCTGTCCACCGCGGTGGCGTCCATCATCAGGAACCGGATGTCCATGACCAGGAACTGGTCGATGTGGCTGCCCAGCCGGTCCACGACCGGCGCGTCGATCTCGCCCCGCAGCACGATCAACCCGTGCCCAGGAGCCTCGACCATCGAACCGATGAAGCTCGTCCCGGCTTCCTGCCAAGACCGGTCGGCGTGCCCGCAGGTCATCGCCAGGCCTCCCCTTCGAGGTCCACACCCGACATCGCAGGTGGGCCACCGGGGGCTGGGGTGACGCCCTGACTAGGCCATTCAGTCTACGTGAGCCAGATCACCATGTCGACTCCATTCGTTCGGCGATCCGCTGTCCGTCGCGGGACGTGCGGCCCCGACTCCGGTGCCTTTCGCCTCCTGCTCCCCGGACCACGGACGGCGGACACTTCGGTTCCACCAGCGTCACGAGGAGTTCCGGATGAACAACGACCAGAGCATCGACGACTTCAGCGGCGTCTGTGTCGGCAGGACGTCGGAGAACGGCGACGTCGTCGACCACAGCGGGGTCCGGATGGGGACACTGGACGCCGACGGCTACGCGATCGACGACAGCCACGTCCGATTCGGACACACGCACGCCGGCAGGCCGGTACCCGCGGGGCGCTGACGGTCTACCCGGGCGGGAGGTGCGCAGGGCCGACGGGCTCAGTCCGAGCCGCCGGGGTCGGTCCGCACGACGGCGACCGGGCAGTGTGCGTGGTGCAGCAGCGCCTGGCTCACCGAGCCGAGAAGCAGCCCGGCCAGGCCGCCGCGCCCGCGCGATCCGACGACCACCAGCTGGGCCTCCCGGGAGAGGTCGATCATCGCCGGTGCCGGCTGGTCGTGGACGAGCACGGCCCGCATCTCCGTATCCGGGAACTCCTCCGCGAAGCCGGCCAAGGTCGCCTCCAGGACGCTGCGTTGCGCCGCGTCGATCGCGCCCTGGTCGAGCTCCGCCACGACAGCGGCGTCGAGCACGACGTCGCTCCAGGCGCGCAGCGCGATCAGCGGCACCCGACGGGCGGAGGCCGCCTCGACCGCGAACGCCAGTGCCGCGTCGCCGTCGTGTGACCCGTCGAGCCCGACCACGACGGGACCGCCGTCCGGGGCGTCACCGCGGATCGCCACCACCGGGCAGCGTGCCTTCGCGGCCATCGCGACGGCCACCGACCCGGCCAGCAGGCTGCTGAACCCGCTCCGGCCACGGGTCCCCAGCACGAGCAGCTGCGCGTGCTCCGACTCCTCGGCCAGCTCGACCGCCGCGGAGCCTCCCCGAACGTCGTCCTCCACCGCGAGGTCCGGGTGGGTGCCGGAGAGCTCGTCGGCCGCGGCGTCGAGGTACTCGCGCGCGGCGAGGACCACCGCGTCGCGGGCCTGCCCCTGCCCGGCGAGCGTCTGCCCGCCCGATTCGAAGACCGTCCGGTCGACGGCCGCGATCAGGCGCACCCGCGCCCCGCGCCGCGTGGCCTCGTCCGCGGCCCAGCGCGCCGCCGCGCGCGCGGAGTCCGACCCGTCGACGCCGACGACAACCGGCCCTGCCTGTTGAGTGTCCATCTGTACTCCTCGGCGTGGGACGCCCTGCTGTTGCCGCCGGCAGATCGCCCGCCGATGCGGCTCTCGGTCCCGACGCCGCGGGCCGAACGTACCGCTCGTCGCGCCTGTGGCCGCTGACGTCGGGATGTGGTGTCCTGTAGCGGTTGCTCCGGTCCCCGGTGACGTGTCGCGTCCGACGACGCCCCGGGAGGATGGTCATGCGTCCCGACCACGCCGACCGGACGGCCTTCGCGTCCGACGACGCCGACCTGACGTTCCCGGACCTCCCGCGCCTCGGACACCACCGGGCCGCCGGCGACACGCGAAGGACCACACCATGAACGGAACACCCGTACCTGCCGCCGGCCGCATCGTCGTCGGCGTCGACGGTTCGGAACCGTCGAAGCACGCGCTGCGCTGGGCCGCGTTCCTGAGCCGGTCCACCGGGGCCGGCATCGAGGCCGTCGGCGCCTGGAACCGGTTCGACGCCTACCTGTCGGCGGGGTACGGGTACGCGCCGATCCCGGACGACCGGAACCCCGCGAAAGACACGGAGAATCTCGTCGTCGACACCCTCGACCAGGTCTTCGGCGCCGACCGGCCCCCGGGCCTGCATGTCGCGGTGCAGGAGGGGCAGCCCACCCGGGTGCTGCTCGAGTCCGGAAAGGACGCCCGCATGCTCGTGCTGGGCAGTCGCGGCCGTGGTGGGTTCGCCGGTCTGCTGCTGGGATCGGTCAGCTCCGCCTGCGCCCAGCACGCCACCTGCCCGGTGCTCGTCGTGCACGGCGACGCCCCGCCGCCGGAGGTCCCCCGGTGAGCAGCTCGCCGGGCGCTGTCGCACTGCAGGACCGGATCACGTACGCAGCCGCGCCGTTCCCCGGCGGGACGCCACGTCGCCGGACGCGGGAGCACCGAGCGACGACGCCGTCGAGCGCTGGGAGGCCGACGGCGGCCGTGTGCTCGAGGGCGATTGACGAGCCCTACGACGACGCGGCGCTCGCGGCCGTGATCTCGGCGCGGAAGAACTCGCCCTCGCCCTGCCGGTCGGTGCCCCACCACCAGCCCGCACGGAACGTCGACGGGATCGTGACGCCGTCGAACGTCCGCTCGGCCTCGACCGTCACCCCGAACGGGTAGCAGCCGTAGGGCTCACCGGCGGGAGCGCCCCAGCGCTGCATCAGCACTCCCTCGACGTTCCCGCGCGGGCCGAGGCGCAGCTCGACGCGCTGTTCGTCGCCGCCGATCCGCCATGTCCCGAGCACGGTGTCGGGGGCATCGCCCGAGGTCCACGTCGCTCCCCCGAACGTCGTCGGAGCCAGCACGACCTCGGCGGCCAGGCGGCCCGCCGCGCTGCGGGCCACCTGGGGCCCGTCGGCGGTCATCACCGGGATCAGCCCGAGCAGTCTCCAGCGCATCGCGGCGGTCCCCGAGCTCAACCGGTCGTAGCCGATCACCGGCAACCCGAGGAACCGTGCCGTGGCCGCCCAGATGTATCCGTCCGGCGGGGCGATCACCTGGGTGGCCGAGAAGCGCCGCCACGCACCGAGGCGGATCGTCCCGTGCATCGCCAGCCGCATCGACGTCCACAGCGGTGTCCCCGGCTCGATCGCGTGCGTCAACCACCGCCGTACCGGCTCCGGCATCGCCTCGACCATCAGCGGGTCGAACGGTTCCGGCCGTCCGGGCGCTGCGCCCAGCCGGCGCCATTCGGCCCGGACCGGACGTGCGGCCCCGGGCACGGAGCGGGTCACCGCCCGCACCCCGCCGGAGGTCCCTCCGTCGGCGACCGCACCGCGACGAGCACGAGCCCGAGGCAGGCGACGCCGGTCAGGACCGGCACCGCCGCCCGGGCGGCACGGCGGGGCAGCACCAGCTCGAACAGCGGCACCGGGTCGCCCAGTCGCTGCTGCAGCGGGCCGAGCGGGCAGTCGCCCTTCCCGACCACCAGGGCCACACCCTCCCCGACCAACGCGGCGGCCGCGGCGGCGAGGACCCGGTCGCGGCGGCCGGTCAGCGCACACCACCAGACGTAGCCGAGGCTCGACACCTCCGCGCCGGTGATCAGCACATGAGCGGCACGGAGCCACCGCCCGGCCGAGGTCATCCCGGCCACGTCGGGCCGCGCCGGCCCCGCGGCGGTGCCGGAACCGGCAGCGATCGTCATCCGGGGCTCCCGAGGATCTGTGAGGTGCCGGGTGCGCATCCGGCCGGCCCTGAGCCAAGCAGCGCCCGGCCGGCTCGGCCAGTGCCACACGGCCCCTCGTCGCCGTGCGGCTCCAGCGGCTCACCGGCCGCCTGCTCCGTCTGTCTCGCCCCGGGCGGACCCGCGCCCGGGGGACCTTGGACCGTAGCGCCCGGACCGCAACACGGGGTGAGATGACCTCATGACCGGCCGGACCGCGATCACCTCGAAAGGGGATCACGTGCAGAAGTCCTCGTTGACCGCGCTGGCCCGTCGGCAGCTCGTCCTCGCACGCGACGCGTCGAGCGGGCGGAGCGCTCAGACCGTGTACGGCGGCCACGAGCACCGGCTGCGCCAGACCGTCATCGCGCTGGCGCAGGGCCATCGGCTCGACGAGCACCGCAACCCCGGCGACGCGACCGTGCACGTCCTGCACGGACGTGTGCAGCTCATCGCCGGTG
This sequence comes from uncultured Actinomycetota bacterium, assembly GCA_963822335.1. Classification (GTDB taxonomy): domain Bacteria; phylum Actinomycetota; class Actinomycetes; order Mycobacteriales; family Pseudonocardiaceae; genus Pseudonocardia. The sequence goes on from CAWGHE010000004.1 coordinate 432,239, forward strand.
ACGTCGTGTGGGACGGTTCGCCGGGCGACCTGTTGATCGTCCCGGACTCGCTGCACGCGCTGGAGGCGGTCGAGGACTCCGTCGTGCTCCTCACGGTGTCGAAGCGGGCTCCGGACGCGAGCCCGTGACGGTTCGCGAGGGCCCCGACCGTCGACCACCCGGACGGCCGATCCGATTTTCCGGAGCTTCGATCATTCCCGCGGTAGGTTGGCCGCAGTTGCTCTGGACCTCCGGTGACCGCACCTGGCCGATGGCGCCTCGTGCCCGGTCAGCGCGGAGGGGGATCCATGCCGGCGGACGCTGCTGCAGGACATCCGGGCCGTTCCCGACGCGCGGTGCCTCGCCTGTTGTCCGTCGCGGCCGGCGGGCTGTGTCTGCTCCTGGGCTCGATCGGCGCCGTGTTCGTACCGTCCCTGCTGCCGGTCTGGATCGTGCTCGGCGGGCTCGTCGGTGGCGGTGTCTACGTCGCCGCCTGGGACCGGGCGACGGACGGGCCACGGCCGTCGGACCGCGTGATCGGCCGCGGCGCCGTGCTGGCCGGGGCCGCGACGACGGCGGTGTGCCTGGTGCTCACGGGCGTCGGATCGATCCTGGGCGTCGCCGGCGGACCGGTGATCCTGCTCCTGCTCCTCCTCGCACTCGCGCCGTGGGTGTGGCGGGCACGACCGCAGCTCCCCGGGAGAGCCGGCGCCGACGGCCGGCGCACGGTGCCGCAGCCACCGTCGTCCGCGCCCGGCGTCCGTCCCGATGCCGGGGAGCTGGCCGCCGACGAGCTGTGCCGGGCGTGGCAGCAGAGCTACCTCGCGCTGATCGACGTGCCCGAGGGGCCCGTCCGCGAGGACATCGCGACGTGGCGCCGCAACCTTCTCGACGAGCTCGAACGGCGGGACCCCGTCGGCTTCGACGACTGGCTCCGCAACGGAGCCCGGGCCGGCAGCGACCCGACCCGCTATCTGGACCTGACCTCCGACCACTGAGCCGCGCAGGCCGCGGGCTCGTCGGAGACCCGACCAGGCTGTACACCCAGGAGGCTCACAATGGACCCGGAACGGACGGAGCAGGCGGTCGTCGTCGGAGTGGACGGCTCGCCGAGTGCTCTGCGCGCCGCGAGCTGGGGTGCGGCCGAGGCCGCCCGGCGACGGGTGCCGCTGCGGCTCGTGGCCGCCTTCGGCTGGGCGGCCGACCAGGACGGTGAACCGGGCGACGGGCACGACCGCTACCGGGAGATCCTCCTGGGCCGGGTCCGGACCACGCTCGAGCGCGCCATGCAGGCCGTGACGCACGAGGCACGCGACATCGAGGTCGAGCAGGCGATCGTCGGCGGTTCGGCGATCACGGTGCTCGTCGAGGAGTCGCACCACGCCGCCGTGGTGGTGCTCGGCGACCGCGGCCTGACCAGGCTCGACGGGCTCCTGCTCGGATCGGTGGCCGTGGCGCTCGCCGCGCAGGCCGTCTGCCCGGTCGTCGTCGTGCGAGGGCCGGAGGGGGAACCGTCGGAGACCGCCTCGTGGCCCGTGGTCGTCGGCGTGGACGGCTCGCCGACCAGCGAGGCGGCGGTCGGCTTCGCCTTCGACGCCGCCGCGTCACGCGGGGTCACCCTGGTGGCCGTCCACGCGTGGTCGGACCTGATGCCCGACCCGGAGGTGGAGACGCTCCTCGACTGGTCGTCGATCGACAGCGACCAGCAGCACCTCCTCGCGAGTCTCCTGGCGCCCTGGGCCCGGAAGTACCCGGGCGTCGCGGTCGAGCAGGTGCTCAGCCGCACCGGTCCGGGCCGCACCCTGATCGAGCAGAGCAGACGGGCACAGCTGCTGGTCATCGGGTCGCGGGGCCGGGGCGAGTTCACCGGACTGGTCCTGGGCTCGGTCAGCAACGCCATGCTCCATCGCGCCGCCTGCCCGGTGGCCGTGGCCCGGCACAGAACCACCCACGCACGCTGAGGCCCGCCGTCGAGCGGGCCCGGGCGACCGCGGTCAGGGACCGCAGCGCCCGGTCGGCGTCCGACGTGACCGCGGGGTCACGGGCGCTGGTCGCCCCGGTACGGCTCGGCGATCATCCGGAAGTCCACGTGCGCCGGCGGCTCCGCCGGATACGACGGGTCGGTGACGGGCTCGCTGTCCACCCGGACCCAACCATCGCGTAGATGCTGCAGCGCCCGCTCCTCGGTGATGCCGGACTGAACCAGCCGTTCCACGACGGTGCGCTCCACCACGGCCACTCCGTTGGACGAAACGTCGATCATCTCTACCACCAACTGACTCTCGAAAATGTGAGTCACCGGGATCTGGAGCGACGCCGCTGACGCTACTCCGATTCTCGTCGGCTTCCCGGATTTCCGCCGTCTTTCTGCCACCGGGACAGACCCCGAGCCGGGAGAAAACCGGCGGCGCTCGTCCACGTCCTGCGGCTAGCGTCGATCGGATCATCCGGCCGGCGCGGTTCCGGCGCGGCCGGCGATTCCCCGGGAGGTCCGACGTGCGGGCGCAGGCGCTGACCTGGCGACGGCTGGCCGGCGTCCCCGTCACCGTCGCTCTCGTGCTCGCCACCGTGGCCGCCGCGGCGGAGACCGCCGGGGCCGCGGTGGCCGGCCGGGTCGCGGCCGGTCCCACCGCGGCGTTGATCGGCGCGCTGGCCGTGCTCCTGATCGGGTCGGCCGGGCTCGACACGGTCGGGCGCGTGCTGTTCTCCGGCGTGGTGGGCCGGGCCGAGGGCCGGCTGCGCGCCGACCTGCTCGACGCCGCGACGGCGCAGCCCCTGACCGTCCTGGAGGACCAGGCCGTCGGCGAGCTGATCGACCGGGTCGACGACGACACCCGGCAGCTGGGTCACCTGTTCCGCCGGGTCGGCTGGGAGACCGGCCGGGCCCTGATGCGCTCGGTGTTCGGCTGGCTGGTCGCCGGCCTGGTGTGGTGGCCGGCCTGGATCGCGTTCCCGCTGGTCGGAGTGCTCGTCGTGCTGATCGCGCGACCGCTGACGGCGCGGATCGCGCGCTGTAAGACCGAGGAGGAGGCCGCCTGGTCCGACCACTCGGCCCAGCTGGAGGAGGCGGTCGCCGGGCAGGACGACGTCCGGACCGCGCTCGGTCAGGCGCACGTCGTGCGCGCCTACGCCGACCGCGCCCGCGCGGTGCTCGACCGTGTGCGGGCGACCTGCCGGGTGTCGACGACGGTCGGCCTGCGCACCGGGTTCGTCGTGCACGCCCTGCTGGCCGCGGTGGCGCTGGCCGGGGTGGCCGTCGTGTCCGCCGACCCGGCCGGGGTGGCCGAGCTCGTCACGCTGTGGCTGCTCGTCACCGCGTTCGTCGGCCAGGTCGACGCGATCGTCGACCGGATGCCGGAGATCCAGGCCGGGCTCGGCGCGCTGGCCCGGGTCGGCACGTTGCTGGCCGCCGAGCGGGAGCCCGAGGGCGGCGACGCCGTCCCGGACGGCCCGGCGTCGGTCCGGCTGTGCGGGCTGACCGCCGGCTACGCGGGCGGGTTCCGGCTCGGCGCCATCGACCTGACCGTCCCCGCCGGGACGACCTGCGCGCTCGTCGGGCGCACCGGCTCCGGCAAGTCGACCGTGGTCAAGGTGCTCTCCCGCGCCGTGGAGCCACCGGAGGGCCAGGTGTTCGTCGGCGGTCGCGACGTCACCGGGATCGACCTGGGCGAGCTGCGCCGGGCCGTCGGCGTGGTCACCCAGCGGACCGAGATCCTGGCCGCGACGCTGGCGGAGAACATCGCGTTGTTCGGGCGGGTGCCGCGCTCCGACGTCCAGGCGGCGGTCTCCGCGCTCGGGCTCGACGAGTGGGTCGCCTCGATGCCGGAGGGTCTCGACACGCGGCTCGGCTCCGGCGGGATGACGCTCTCCGCCGGGGAGGAGCAGCTGGTCGCGTTCGCGCGGCTGCTGGTCCGCGACGTCGCCGTCGTCGTGCTGGACGAGGCCACCGCGCGGATGGACCCGCAGACCGAGGAGCGGGTCACCCGCGCCGCGTCGGCTCTGCTCGCGGGCCGGACCGGGATCCTCGTCGCGCACCGGCTGTCCACGGTGCGGCGCGCGGACACCGTCGCCGTGCTGGAGAACGGCCGGGTCGTGCAGCAGGGTCCGCGACGCGTGCTGGCCGTCGAGGACGGGCCGTTCGCCGAGCTGCTCGCGGCGGCGGGCGAGCCCCCGGCGGCGGGCTTCGGACCGGCTCCCCTGCGCCGTGCGGTGCGCCGGCCCGTCGCGCCTCCGGCCGCGGCCCCGTCGCCGCCGTTGTGGCGTGCGGTGCTGCAGCTGCTCGGCGCCCACCCGCGGTGGGGCCTGCTGGGCGGGCTCATGTTCACGGCCGCGACGGTCGGCGGCGCGACCGGCGCCGTGACCGGATGGCTCTGGGGTGAGGTGGTCGGGGCGCTGGAAGGCGGTGTCCGGCCGTGGGGCACGGCGATGCTGCTGGCCGGGGTGCTGCTGCTGTTCCCGGTGTGGATCGCGGTCGCGTTCCGGACCTACCCGCTGTGGTGGTCGGCGATCGCGCTGCGGATCCGGCTGGCGGTGCTGCGCGGCCAGACGATGCAGCACCGGCTCACCCGGACCCCGCCCGGTGAGGTCGTCGCCCGCGCGCTCGACTCGGACCGGCTCGTGCTCTACGCCGACCGCTGGGTCGACGTCGTCAACGGGGTGATCGTGGTGGCGGTGACCTGGCTGGTCTCCGGCGACGCCCGCGCCGCGGCGGTGATCGGGGTGGCGCTCGTGCTGTGCGCGGCCACCGCCGCGGCCGGAGCGCCGTTCGCCGGACGGGCCGGGCGGGCCGCCGCGGAGGCGCGCGCCCGCTTCGGTGCGGCGCTCGGCTCCGCGCTCGAGGCGGTGCGGACGGTGAAGCTGGCCGCGGCGGTCGGGCCGGTGCGCGCCCATCTCGCCGAGGTCGACCGGCGACGGGTGCGGGCGTCGATCCGGGAGCAGTCGGTACGGGCCGTACTCGACGGCGTGCCCGGGCTCGTCGTGCAGTCCGCCGTCGTGCTCACCTGGTCCGTGCACCTGGCCGGGGCCTGGGACCTGCCGACCGCGCTGCTGCTCACCACGGCGCTGACCGGCGCCGTGTTCCTGGGTCAGGTGTTCGGCGCGGCCGTCACCGAGGCGCCGATCGCGCGGCGGTGGCTGACCGCGGTCGCGCCGCTGGCCGGCTCGTCCCGGCTCACCGCGCTACCGGCCGGTGTGGACCTGGTCGCCGGGGTCGCGCCGGACCCGGACGTGCCGTCCCGCGAGCCGTTGCGGCGGCTGTCGCTGGAGAAGATGACGGCGGTGCACGACGACGGCACCGTCGGCGTGGAGGCCGTCGACCTCGACGTCGACGCCGGCGCGCTGGTGCTGCTGACCGGGCAGGTCGGGTCCGGGAAGTCGAGCCTGCTCGCCGGGCTGGCCGGCCTGGTCGGGCACGAGGGCACGGTGCGGTGGAACGACCGCGCCGTCGACGACCCGGAGTCGTTCCTGCGGCCGGGCCAGGTCGCCTACGTCGCGCAGCTGCCGCGCGTGCTGTCCGGGTCGTTCGCCGAGAACATCACGCTCGGGCACCGGCGGGCGGTGATCGACGCCGTCGCCGACGCCCGCCTCGGACCGGACGTGGACGCCGCGGGCGGCACCGGCGCCGTCGTCGGGCACCGCGGGATCCGGCTCTCCGGTGGGCAGGTGCAGCGCCTGGCGATGGCTCGTGCCCTGGCGACCGGCGCCGAGCTGATCGTCGCCGACGACGTCTCCTCCGCACTGGACGTGCGCACCGAGATCGAGCTGTGGTCGGCGCTGCGCCGCCGCGGCACGACGGTCGTCGGGGCCAGCTCGAAGCGGGCCGCGCTCGCCCGTGCCGACCGGGTCGTGGTGCTCCAGGACGGCCGGGTCGCCGACCAGGGTCCGTGGCGGGAGCTGGCCGGGCGGTGGGGGCACCTGGCCGGTTGAGCGCCGGTGATCGGTCGGATCAGGTGCCGCTCCAGACCGGCGAACGCTTCTCGGCGAACGCGGTCGCGCCCTCGCGGGCGTCGTGCGAGGCGAACACGGCGGCGTTGATCTCGGACTGGAGGGCCCAGCGCTCGTCGTGCGACCAGTCGTCGGCCGACGTCGCGATCCGCTTGGACGCGGCGACGGCCAGCGGCCCGTTCGCGGCGATCGCCTCCGCGAGCGCGACCGCGGTGTCGCACGCGTCGCCGTCGTCGACGAGGCGGTTGACCAGGCCGACGGCCTCGGCACGGGCGGCGTCGATCGGGTCGCCGGTCAACAGCATCTCCAGCGCGACCGCGCGCGGCACGCGCTGGGTGAGCAGCAGCGCCCCGCCGGCCGCGGCGACGAGTGCGCGCTTGACCTCGGGGACGCCGAAGCGGGCACCCCGCCCGGCGACGACGAGGTCGCACGCCAGCACCAGCTCGAACCCGCCGGCCAGCGCCCAGCCCTCGACGGCGGCGACCAGCGGCTTGACCGGCGGCGTCTCGGTGATCCCGCAGAGGCCCCGGTGTTCGATCCCCGGACGCTCCCCGCGCAGGAACGCCTTGAGGTCCATGCCGGCCGAGAACGTCCCGCCGGCACCGGTCAGCACCCCGGCCCGCAGCCTTGCGTCGGAGTCCAGCTCGTCGACGGCGTGCGCGATCCCGCGGGCGACGGCGGCGTCCAGCGCGTTCTTCGCGCGGGGGCGGTTGATGGTGATCACCTGGACGGCGCCGCGGCGCTCGACGAGGACCTCGTCCGACATGCCCACTCCCCCTCGGGTCGTCGGCCGACTATGGCGTCCCGCACCCGGCCGGGCAACCCGGGTGCCGGCCGCGCGCGAGGCGGTCAGGCCTGACCGATGTTGACCAGCCAGGAGACGCCGTAGCGGTCGATACAGGCGCCGAACTCGTCGCCCCACATCTGCTTGTCCAGGGGGACGGTGATGGTCGCGCCGTCGGACAGCTTGCTCCAGTAGCCACGCAGTTCCGCGGCGTCGTCGGCACCGCCGGAGAGCGAGACGGAGTACGACGTGCCGTACGGCGCGGACTCGCCGGGGGGCGGGTCGGCGGCCATCAGCGTGTAGCCGGCGGGGGACTCCAGCTGCCCATGCATGATCTTCGACGCGCGCTCCGGGTCCTGCTCGCCCATGTCGCCGAACGTCATCAGCGCCAGCTCGCCGCCGAACACCCCCTTGTAGAACTCCATCGCCTCTCGGGCGTTGCCGTCGAAGGCGAGGTACGGGTTGAGTCGCGAGGCCATCGGGCCCTCCTCGGGGAGACGAAGTGTTCTCACCCGGGACCTCCGGCCCGCCGGGGCCCGCGTTACAGCCGCAGGTGCCGTGCCCCGTCCGGCAGCCGCTCCAGTACGTGGTGCGAGACGACGACCACGGTGCGGCCTGGCGGAGCGAGTGTGAGCAGCGAGGTCACCAGCCGGTCGGCGTCGGGCGGGTCGAGGCCCTCCGCCGGCTCGTCGAACAGCAGCACCGGGCGGTCGGCGAGCAGGGTGCGCGCGACCAGCAGCCGCCGTCGCTGCCCGCCGGACAGGTTCTCCCCGCCCTCGGCGACGATCCCGTCCAGACCGTCCGGCAGCACGTCCGCGTCCAGGCCGGCCGTCGACAGCGCGGCCGCCAGCCGGTCCTCCGGGGCGCCGGGCCGGCCCAGCCGCAGCGCGTCGCGCAGCGTGGAGCGGGGCAGGTGCGCGTCCTGCCACAGCCCGCCGACCCGCTCGCGCACCGCGTCCGGGTCGAGCGCGCGGGCGTCGGTGCCGTCCAGCGTGTAGGGCCCGCGCGGTTCGGCCACCCGCCACAGCGCGGCCAGCAGCGTCGACTTGCCGGAGCCGCTCGGTCCGGACAGCAGCACCCGCGCGCCGGCCGGCAGGTCCAGGTCGAGGGCCGGGTCGCGCAAGCGGACGTGCGGCGCGACGGGCCCGGCCGGCGGCGGCGCGAGCGGTCGTGCCGGCCGCGGAACCGGGACGGGCTCTCCGGCCAGCTCGCGGAGCCGGCGACGGGCGGCGCGCGCCTCGGCCAGGCGCGGTGCGGCGACCAGCAGCACGAACGCCTCGGCGAGCACGGCCGAGGCGACGACCGGCAGCACGGCGGCCCACGCCGGGTCGAGGTGCGCCGCTCCGGCGACGGAGCCGGCCACGGCGGCCGCGACGGCGAGCCCGGCCACCGCGCGCAGCGCTGCCTGGACACACGCGCCCCTCCGCTCGCCGGCCGCGATCCGCCGCGCGCGCTCCGCGGCCGCCCACTCCGCATGCTCGAGGCCGCCGAACACGGCCAGGTCCGTCCCGGCGCGGGTGATCTCCAGGGCGGCCGCGGAGAGGGCCTCGCGGTCCACCGCGGTGCGTCGCGCGGCCGCCCCGGCCCGCCGGACGGCGACCGGCACCAGCCCCGCGACGGCCAGCAGCCCGGCGGCGAGCGCCACCGCGGACCCCGGTGCCGCCGCCACGGCGGCGAGCACGACGGCGGCGGCGCCGGTCGCCGCCACCGCGACCGCCGGCAGCGCACCGCGCACGACCAGGTCACCGACATCGTCCACATCGGACACCAGACGGTGCACCCAGCGCCCGCGGGCGATCAGCGTGCTGCGCGGCACCAGATCGTCGACGACGGCGGCGCGGCGCTCGGCCAGACCGGCCAGCACGGCGTCGTGGCCGGTGAGGCGTTCGACGTAGCGCAGCAGGCCGGCCGACACGGCCAGCGCGCGCACCGCGACGATCGCGCCGGACAGCGCCGCGATGCCCGGGCGGCCGCCGGCCGTCACGACCAGCCACACGGCCGTCGCGACCAGCGCAACCGAGGACAGCGACGCGGCCGTCGCGGCGCCGCCGGCGAGCAGCAGCCGCCGGGCCGAGCGCGCTGAATGGAGCTTTGCGGGCGCACTGCGCTCCGGCAGCTCCATTCGGCGCAGGCGGTCGGGGCGTGTCACCGCGCCACCGCCGCATCGGGCGCGGTCACGAGCCGGACGATCCGGTCCGCCCTGTCCGCCACGGCCTCGCGGTGCGTCGCGACGAGCATCGTCACCCCGGCCGGGCGCCGGTCCAGCACGCGGGCCTCGCTCGCCGCGTCGACGTGCGCCGTGGGCTCGTCGCAGAGCAGTAGCCCGGAGGGCCGCAGCAACGCGCGGGCCAGCCCCAGCCGGTGCCGCTCCCCCGTCGAGAACCGGACCCGGCCGTCGGTGAGCGGGGAGTCCAGTCCCTCCACGGCGGCGGCGACGACGTGATCGACGTCGGCGGCGGCCAGCGCGGCCCACAGGCGGTCGTCGGAGGCCGAGGGGTCGGCCAGCCGCAGCGCCTCGGCGACGGTGGCGCCGGTCAGCTGCGGGGCCTGCGGCGCCCAGCCGAGCCGGGCCCGCCATCGCGGGTCGGCGAGATCGGCGACCGGCACGCCACCGACCCGGACCTCACCGGCGTCCGGCACCAGCAGCCCGGCCAGCACCGCGAGCACAGTGGACTTCCCGCTGCCGCTCGGCCCGAGCAGGGCGGTGCAGGTGCCGGGCTCGAGGCGCAGGTCGAACCCGTCAAGCACCGGGCGTCCCGGTTCCCACCCGGCGCGGACGCCGACGAGTTCGACGACGGCGCCGCCGGGGTCGGGCGGGGCGGCCGAAGCGGCGCGGGCGACCGGCGGTGGCCCGAGCCGGTCCAGCACGGCCATCCCGCCCGCCGTCTCGTGAGCCGACGCCCCGGCCGCGCGCAGCGCGACGAACGCCTCCGGCACCAGCAGCAGCACGACCAGGCCGGTGACCAGCGGCATCGCGCCGTCGAGCAGCCGCAGCCCGATCGGGACGGCGACGACCGCGATGGACAGAGACGCCAGCAGCTCCAGCACCAGCGCGGACAGGAACGCGGTGCGCAGCACGCGCATCGTCGCCTGCCGGTAGGTGTGGCTCCAGTGCCGCACGACCCCCGGCTGGTCGCCGGCGACCCCGAGCACCCGCAGGCCGGGCAGGGCGCGCAGCACGTCGGCGAACACGCCGCCGAGCCGGCCGAGCTCGCCGAGCCGCTCGCGCGTCCGCTCCCCGGTGTGCCTCCCGACCAGGGCCATGAACACCGGGACGAGCACCAGCCCGGCGAGCACGACGGCGGCCGAGCGCGGGTCGGCGACGGCCACCCGGACCAGCACCAGCAGCGGCAGCACCACCCCGGTGACGAGACGCGGCAGGGCGACCGCGACGGCGTCGTACAGGCCGTCGACGCCAGGTCCGAGCAGGGCCGCGTCCGCTCCGGCCGCCCGCTCCGGGTCACCCGGGCGAGCGGCCCGGGCGGCCTGCCCGGCGAGCAACCGGGCCCGCACCTCGGCCGCGACGGCCGCCCCGGCAGACCCGGCGGCTCCGTCCCGTGCGGCGCCGGCGAGCCCGCGGACGCCGATCACCGCGGCCAGCACGCCGAGCGCGGCCGGGGTCGGGTCGAGCACGGCACGGGCGAGCGCCTCCGCCGCGGCCACCGACGCGACGGCGGCCAGCACGGTGATCCCGACCAGCAGGTACAGACGACCGCGGGCACCGGGAGCCGGTCCGGCGGCCGTGAACAGGGTGCGCACCGCGGGTTCTCAGCGCGCCGGCTGCGGTGCCGGACCGCGCCAGAACCACACCTGCACGGCCAGGACCAGCACGAACGTCGGTGCGGCGACGCCGGTCACCAGCGCGGCGCCCACCGGACCCGTGACCAGCTCGGCGGCCGGGACGGTTCCCGCACCGGGCACGGCCAGCTCCGGCCAGCGCGCCGCCATCGGCGCCACCGCGGCCAGGGTCAGACTGGTACCGGCGAGCACCGGGTACCGGCGCCGTCCGAAGAGGACCCCGGCGACGACGAGCGCGACCACGACGACCGCGCCGGCGATCGCGCCCCCGGCGGCCAGCACGGCGGCGGGTACCAGCAGCAGCGCGCCGGCCGCCGTCGTCGTCCAGCGGCGGGAACCGACGCCGAGCGACCATCCGGCGAGCACGAGGTCGAGTGCGACGACGGCGGCGGCGCCGACCACCGGCCAGACCCCGGCCGCGGCGGCCAGGAACCCGCCGATCCCGGCCCCGGAGGCCAGAGCACCGGCCGCGGCGAGCGCCGCGCGGACGGGACCCGGGCCGGAGCCGGTCCGGGCTCCGGGCGCCGGCACGCCGAGCGCCGCGACCCCGAGCGCGGCGACCCGCAGCACCAGGCCCGCCGCGATCGCGAGCACCCACCAGTACGCCTGCGCGACGACGGCCGTCTCCCAGCGCGGGAACAGCCCGACCAGCAGCCCGGCTGCCGCGATCAGCCAGACGTGGCCGAGCAGCAGCTGCGGACCGGTGGCCGCGAGCACGGCGCCACGCGTCGGGGCCCGCGGACCCGGCCGCCGCACGCAGCGCCGTCCCCCGCCCGATCCCGTCCAGCCCGGTGAACGCCGCCGTGACGGCGACCAGCAGGGCGAGCGACGCGGCGGTCACCGGACACCGTCCGGCACGAGCGACGGCACCGGCGCCGGGCGCAGCCGCGGGTCCGGCGGGTCCGGCCACAGCACCCACGCCGGACGGCCGAGGCGCGCGTAGCGCCGGACCATCCGCGCGATCAGCGCCGCGTTCAGCGTCATCAGCGTGCCGAGCACGACCGCGAACACGATCAGCTGGACGAGCGCGCGTCCCGGCGTGAGCGAGCCGGACACACCCTGTTCCACCGGGAGCACTCCGTAGATCGCCCACGGCGCGCGGCCGAGCTCACGGAACAGCCAGCCACCGGTGTTCGCCGCGAACGGCAGCACCGCGGCCACGATCAGCACCAGCTGCACCGGCCGCCAGCGCCAGGCCCACGGCAACGCGGGCAGCATCGACCACACGACGAGCACGGCCAGCCCGCCCGCGGCGAACATCACCGCGGCGGCCGCGACGACGGCGCCCTGGACCGGAAGCCGGTCCCCCGGCCCGAACCGCGCCGTCCAGTCCGCGACCACGGCTGCGGCGGCGGGACCGTCGGCGGTGAACTTCGTCGGCTGGATCCGGTCCAGGTAGGTGAACTGCAACCCGCCGAACACGACGGCGACCGGCCCGGCGACCGCCGCGACGACCATGCCGAGCCGCTGCGACGACCGGAACAGCGGCACGTCGACGGGTCCGTCGCGGTGCTCGGCGCGCCGGCCCCACCACAGGCACACCGACGACACCGCAGCCACGAACAGGCCACCGGTGAGCAGCGCCCCGGCCAGCACGTGCGCCAGCGCCGTGGGCAGGGCGACGTTCGAGAACAGCGCCGACGGGTCGGTCAGCCGCATGATCGGCCCGTCCATCACGTACCCGACGGGGTGCTGCAGGAACGCGTTCGCCGCGATCACGAACCACGCCGACGCGTACGCCGTCGCGGCCACCGCCAGCAGGACGAGCAGGTGCACCCAGCGCGGCAGCCGGTCGCGGGCGAACACCCACAGCCCCAGGAACGTCGCCTCGGCGGCGAAGGCGACCACCGTCTCCAGCGCCAGCGGGGCGCCGACGACCTCACCGGCGACCCGGGTCAGGCCGGACCAGTTCAGGGCCAGCTGCAGCTCCATCACGATCCCGGTGCCGATGCCGAGCGCGTAGTTGACCAGGTAGACCTGGCCCCAGAAACGCAGCATCGCGGCCCGGGCCGGGCTCGGCGAGACCGTCTCCGCGAGCTGGACGAGCACCAGCAGCGTGATCAGGCCGAGGGTGAGGGCGACGAACAGGTAGTGCGCGAGCGCGGTCAGCGCGAACTGCGTGCGAGCGAGGTCGGCGGTCACGGTCTGGAATGCTTCCGCCGCGGACCGCCCGCGGAATCGGGGTCGGCCCCGGTGCCGCCCCGGGGACGCCCCCGGGAACGCCCGGGGTCAGGCGGTGCGGATCGGGGCGGGGCCGAGCACGATGTCGGCGACCTGGTCGGCGACGACCTCCGGTCCGACGTCCCCGGCGGGATCCCACCAGCGGGTCAGCCAGTTCAGGGCGCCGAGCAGCGTCATCGTCATCAGGCGGGGGTTACGGCTCGCAGGGAACGTTCCGTCGTCGATGCCCTCCCGCACGACCTGCTCGACGAGCGAGGCGTACTCGCGGTCGTAGGCCCGCCACTTCTCGCCGATCTCGCGCCCGGCCACCTCGTTCAGGTACACGGCGATGAAATCGAAGTGGTCGACCATCACCTCGACGTGGCAGCGGACGATCGCGCGCAGCCGCTCCTCGGGGCTCCCCGGCCCGGTGGCGATCCGGCGGGTCTCGCCGGTGAGCCGCTCGGCCGGAACCGTGATCACGGCGGTGAGCAGGTCGTCCTTCGAGGAGATGTAGTTGTAGAGGGAGCCCTTCCACATGCCGAGCTCCTCGGCGATCTCCTCGAGCGATGCGCGGGCGAACCCGTGACGCCTGAACACGCGTCCGGCGGCCCGCACCACCTCGTCCCAGCGGCTCGGTCGCGCCATCCGGCTCCCTCCGGTCCTCCCCCGTGGCCGGACACCGTAGCGCGGACGGATCCGAGGGGTCGGCGTCCGCGATGGTGCGTCGGCACATCGGGCCGGCCGCCGTCGTGACGACGGCGGGCCGGGACGACGCCACTGCGCCGCCCCGGCCCGCCGGGAGCCCTGGTCAGCCGAGCGCGCCGAGCACGCCGTAGGCCGGCGCGGCGACACTGAAGACGTGCGATACCGGGTCGCCGATCGGCAGGCCGGGGGCGCCCTGCAGGACGTAGTTCGGGGCGAGGCCGTCCGAGCCCGCGGTGGCCTCGGACCCCTGGCCGGAGCCCTCCTCGGAGCCCTGGGAGGTGGACTGGCCGTAGCCGTCGTCGTCCGGCGTGTCGGCGTGCGCGGCGCCGACGGCGAGACCGGTCAGCGCTCCGACGCCGGCGACCGTGACGGCCAGGCGTGCGGTGGTGCGGTTCATGGTGCGATTCCTTTCTCGGGGAGCCGGACCGCTCAGCAGAGCGAGTCCGCGGGCTTGGGGTTGGTCAGCCCGAACAGCGGGCGCAGCCGGAGCCCCACCCACGTGCCGCCGAGCGCGACCGCACCCCAGATCCAGCCGTGGAGGCTGAACGAGGCGATGCCGGAGAAGTAGGCGCCGATGTTGCAGCCGCCGGCCAGCCGCGCGCCGTAGCCCATGGCGATGCCGCCGAGCACCGAGCCCAGCGCCAGCTTCCACGGGATGCGCCGGTGCAGCACGAACGCGCCGCCCAGCGCCGACGCGATCAGGGCGCCGACCATGATCCCGAAGTCCAGATTGGACACCCGGTCCGCGAGCACCGGCCCGGCCAGCGACTTCGCGTTCGCCGGCACCTGCCAGTAGGCCCAGCTCGCGACGTCCGCGCCGAGGAACCCGAGGATCTTCGACCCCCACAGCGCGAACGCCGACGTGACGCCCCACGGCTGCGCGGACACGAACAGCACGGCCGCGTTGAGCACGCCGAGCGCGATCGCGCCGACCCACATCGGCCACGACCCGCGCAGGATCCGTGCGGCACCGCGGGCCGACGGAGGCCGCTCGACCCGCGGCGCGCCCCGGCGCCGGGCGACGCCGTAGGTCAGGGCCGCGATCGCCAGGAGCACGGCGATCGTCACCGCGACCGCACCCGGGTAGCCGAGCAGCTGCGCGAGGTTGATCGTCGGTCCCTGCGGGACCGTCTTCTGCCAGAACGTGAACGTGAGCACGGCGAAGATCGAGCCGACGATGAACCCGAACAGGGTCAGCACGATCGCGCTCTGCCCGGACCCGACGGCGAACAGCGTGCCGGACGCGCAGGACCCGCCGACCTGCATCCCGATGCCGAACAGGAACGCGCCCACCACGAGCCCGATCCCGACCGGGTTGGACAGTCCCTTCGGGTCCCCGGCCAGCGCGAACCCGCTGCCGAGGATCACCGCGAACAGCACGCTCGCGACACCCAGCATCAGCATGTGGGCGCGGATCGCGGCACCCTGCCCGACCGCGACGAGCTGCCGCCATCCGGACGTGAACCCGAACCGGGAGTGGAACAGCACGAAGCCCAGCGCCAGGCCGAGCACGGTGGTGAGCACCATCGTCCACGGGGCGACCGTGGACACGCCCCAGAGCAGCACGACGGCGAGCACCAGGCCGATACCGACGACCGGCCACTGGACGGGTTTCGCCTCGCGGTCCAGCGGGCCGAACGCGGCCCGGCCGTCCACCAGCGGACGACGCAGCGCCGTGCCGACGTCACTGATCACGGACATGACTCCTCCTCACGGGGCCCCCGCGGGGTCCATCAGGGCACTGACCGGGACGACGGTGCCGCCCGGGAACCACGACGCCGGGTCCGGGCCACCGTGGTGACCGGAGGAACCCGACGGTTCGACGCTCATCGGCACGTTCACCGCGGCCGCTCCGTAGAGCGACGAGCGCGGGTCGGTCGGGACGCCTGCCGTGCGCGCCCAGGCCAGGTACCCGGACGCCGACGGTGCGGTGTCCGGATGGGCGTCCGCCAGCGCGAGCGCGTACCGCTGCGCGTCCGGCTCGTTCGGGGCGAACGGCAGCGGCAGGAACGCCGACGCCGTCTGCCGGAGCACGTCCCCGGTGAGCAGCCACGGCGCCAGGAACGTGCCGCCGAGGTGGGTGGGGGTCGTCGTGGCCCGACGCCCGGACTCACCGAGCGTCGCGACCGCCTGCTCCCACCCGGAGACGACGACGAGCGCACTGTTCGGGTCGTTCTCGGCGTCGGCCGGGAAGGCCAGACCGGCGCGGGCACCCTCCTCGCGCACGAGGCGGGCCGCCGCGACCGAACGGGGCGACGCATCGGAGACCAGCCGGACCGACCGGGCACCCTTGGCCGCCATCGTGACGACCATCGAGCGCAGGTCCCGCGCCTGCCCCGGGTCGAGCGACTGCGCGGGGCAGCGGTCGACCGTGCCCGCGCCCGGGCCCCCGGCCAGCACGGCGCCGACGACGGCCGACGCGCACTCCGGCCCGTCGCGCCCGGTCAGGGCGGACGAGGGAGCCGATTCGGCGCCGGCATCGGCGTCGACGGAGACGGGGACGGTCGCGCTGTCCCCGGCCATGCTGACGGTCACCGAGCTCGGTGCCGGCCGGGATGTCCACGACGGCCCAGCCGCCGCGTGCCCCGGGGCGGGACACGAACGGCACCGGGTCGCCGCCCGCCTCGACGGTGGCCGGGCCGTCGTGGCCCGCCATGTCGTGCGCGCCGCCCGTGTCCCCACCACCGGCGCCACCACCGTGCCCGGCGCCGTGGCCTGCGCCGTCGTGCCCGGCCGCCGGTGCGACGGCCGGTGCGCCCGCGGCGGGATATCCGCTGCCGCCCAGCTGGACGAGGTTCGGGCCGGGCCGCAGCGGCGCGATCAGCACCGGCACGTCCTCGCCGTCCAGCGAGACGGTCCGCAGCAATGCCTGCCCCGGCACGGCCGCGGGGGCCGGCGCGGGCAGCAGCCCGGCCACCGCCGCCGCCGCGACCCCGAGCACGCCCACCACGGCGGCCACCACCGACGCCGCCGCGACCTGCCGCTCCCCGTCCACGCGTGCCGCACCGTCTGCGACGGGTGCGGCACGCCGCGACGGGGTGCGGAGGGAGGCCACCAGAACCAGCACGGCCACGGCCGGCAGCACCAGTGCGGCCAGGGCGGTGCGGCCGTACGCGGTGCCCACGAGGTCGGTCACCGAGTACGGGCCCGAGATCACGATCCGCGCGAGACCGGCCACGGCGGCGATCGCGGCCGCCGCCGCGCCGACCCTCTGCGCGACAGCCCGGCCCGTGACGACCTGGGCCGTCGTGGCTCCGAGCAGGACGACCGACGCGAGCGCGTAGACCATGTCCGCCGCGAACGCCGCACCGGAGTGCGCCGACGCGAGCGTCACGGCCACCAGCGCCGCACCGGGCAGCGCGGCGACCGGGAGCGGCCACGACCGGCGGGCGAACCGGGTCTCGAGCAGGGCGGGCACGGCCAGTGCCGCGACCACCCACGCGAGCGTCCCGGTCCGCCCGACGTCGCCGTGCAGGAACCCGGCGAGCGCCGCCGCGGCGGCGGCCGGCCCGGCCGCCCACGCCACCCGCCGGTGCGCCGGGCTGGGCTGGGCCGACGCGCGAGCGCCGGCGAGCGGGTGGACGAGCCCGAGCCCGACGACGACCGTGCCGGCGACGAGCAGCACGAGCCGCACCGCCGTCGTCGCAGCGGACGTCGTCAGGGCCCCGAACACCGAACCGGCCGCCGCGGCGGCGAACCCGGTGACGACCAGGGCCGCGCCGAACACGCCGGCACGGACCTGCTCGGGACGGGCCGCGGCCCCGCGGCGGCGGCGCCGTGGAAGCCACGGCGCCCCGCTGGATCACGGGAGTGCTACTTGACGTCTTCGTCATTGGCCACGAAGAGCATCGAGTGCGGTTTCGCGTTGCCGAACGAGCCGTGCGGCCAGTCCTCGCGGTTGAACGAGACGCACGTGTCGCCGGTGTTCTCGTCCTTGAAGGACTCGTCCAGCGTCAGCTTCCCGTCGCTCGGGGCGATGTCCACCATGCAGAGACGGTGGTCACCGTCGAGGCCGGTGCGGGCCACGAAGTAGTTCGCGGTCGCCAGCCGCGACGGCTGGTCGGTCTCGGTGGAAGAAGCCGTCGTCGCCCTTGGCCGAGGTTGTCCAGCGCGCCCCAGTGCGGACCGGCACCCGGTCTTGTCCGGGTTGATCGCCATGGGTGCTCCGGATCGTCGGGCAGTCGGCGTCGGCACCGCCGTGCGGTGATCTCCTCCTTGGTGTCGATCGAGCAGTGCGGGTCGTCGCCGGAGTTCGACCAGCTTCTCGATGTCGAGCGCGATGACGCCACCCGCCGTGCCCTTGTCGTCCGGGCCCAGCGTGCCGGCCTTGCGGCCGATCGTGGCGTGGTAGAGCGTCTTGTCGTCCGGGCTGGTCTGCAGCCATCCGCCGTTGGCGCTCGGGCCACCGTTCGTCACGCCGGGGTCCGAACTCCGGCGCCGACGTGGAGAGGTCGAAGACCTCCTTCCACTGCGGGTCCGGCACGGTGATGTCGGGCGTGTAGTAGATCGCGCCACCCTGCATGGTCTGGGCGAACGCGCCCTTGTGACCGGGCTGGTTGGTGACCGTGGTCTCCATGACGGCGCGGTTCTCGTTGCGCAGCGGGTCCTCCGGGCCGGACCGCGGGCCCGGTCGGGCAGGTAGGACACCGACTTGACCTTCGGGTGGTTGCGGTCGCTGATGTCCCACGTGCGCACGGTCGGTCGTCGCAGGTACGGCGACGGGTTCTTGACCGGGTCGAGGATGATCGTCCCGCGGTTCGGCGTAGTCACTGGTCACCATCGTGTTCAGGTCCTCGCGGACCTGGATGCCGTGCGGGTTCGCGCAGGTCGGCTGCCCCAGCGCCGGCATGTTGAGGCACTGCTGTCGGATCCTCGGGTGTCTCGGTCGCGGCCGGGGCCTCGACCATGTTCTTGCCGTCCGGGTCACCGAGCCGGACGACCTCACCGGGCGTGCCGGCGAAGCCGTTGCCGGTGCGCACCTCGCCGTTGCGAGTAGCTTGCACGGGTCCGGGCACGACCGGGCCGCCCATGTACGTGCCGTAGGCGGTGCCGTCCTTGAGCACCCAGTAGGCGTCCGGCACCGAACCGCAGAGCGTCTGCGACGGCAGGCTGATCGCCGGAGAGCTTGAGCTCCGGCAGCGCGCGAGACGTCGAAGACGTAGGTCGCGGCGCTGTAGAGGCCACCGGCGTAGATCTTGTCGCCCTTGCGCCACGAGTACTGCATGTGGTGCGGCTCGTTCTCCACCAGCGGCCCGACGGTCGCGGTGTTGACGACCTTGCCGTAGTCCGGGGAGCCCTTCGTCGCGTCGACGACGGCCATGAAGTCCGGGCCGGGCAGCGGCGTCGCGCACCTTGTCGGTCGGTGTCGGTCGACCGAGCCGGGCAGGTTCTTGACGTCCGGCACGACGGTGTCGCGCGGCGTTCTCGTCACCGGCCCAGACGACCATGTACTCCGGGCGCTGGCCGCCCGCGGCCTGCTGGCGGTTGGCCTGCCGCTGCCTCGGCCGCCTGGTCGAGGTTGTTCTCGACCCAGTAGTTCTTGCCGTCCGCGCCGGTGATCTCGGAGCTGGTCTTGTCGATGCTCGGCGTAGGCCGACGTCGTGGCCGGGATGACCGTCACCCCGGCCACGACGGCGGTGCCGAGCAGCGCGAGCCGGGCGACCGGCGCCCCCAGCGCGGAACCCAGGACGAACCATTCACCCGCGCCGCCGCCGCCGCCGCCGCTCGGGACGATCTTCTTCGGGGCGTCGCTGACGGAGTCGACCAGGCCGGTGGCCGGGACCCCGGCCGGGGTGAAGTCGCGCAGCTGCTGGATCGGCTCGTCCGGAGTCGAACGCGGTGAACGACGGCTCGACCGGGCGGTGCCTCCGGGGCCGGGGCGGGCTGCACGTCGTTGTGCGCGGTCAGCAGCGGGGCGAGGTCCGGGACGAGGGCGGGTCGCCGCCTGTGCCGCGCCGGCCACGCGGCGGACGCGGGGCCGTCCGGCGACAGCGGCCCGCCGGCGAGGCGGCCGCGGTGCGGGATGTCGGTCGTGCGCGATTCGTGCCACGACGGTCTCCTTCGGGGGTGTGGGGAGCGGACGGTCCGGCCCGGACACCGCGGACGGGCGCGCGGGCGCCGTCCATCCGAAGAGGACGGACGTGCGGGGGCGCGGCCGGTGCGGGACGTGGGGAGCTCCGGCGGGCGCCGGACCGGTGGTGGCGACTGCGCCCCGCGCCTGCGGCCACGGTCGTGGCGGGCTGGGCGCGAGGGGGCGGGTAACCCGCGCGGCGGCGCGGGGCCGGGAGACGGTGTGTCGAGGGCGGGGCGGCGGCCCCGGGCTCAGTCCACCGAGGGTTACAGAGCGCGCTCGCCTGACGCTGCAGGTCGACGTGACGTCGAACAGCGAAGCGGTTGACGAGGTGCATGCCGGAAGTTTGCACTCCGAACGGACGAACCTCGTGACCGGTGGGGTCCATATTCTGAGATTCCGGATAGATCAACGCCTGATCGGCCGCATGGAGTGACGCCGCTTACGCCGATCGCGGCCCACCGGCCGTTCGGAGCCGTTCGAACCCCCCCGACGGAATCACCCGATCGTGTGGACGACGTTCGGAACCGCCGCACGACCATGCCTCCGAGCTGCGAAGACAGTGCCTGTGGTGATCATTCTGGATACAAGTCCGGACATGCCTGCCGACGCTCACCCGGGCGGCGCAGCCCCGAGGACCCCGTCGGTGCGCAGCCGGGCGATCTCCTCACCGGCCACGCCCGCCTCACGCAGCACCTCGTCGGAGTGCTCGCCGAGCCGTGGTGCACCGCGCACGGGCGGCGCCTGCGCGCCGTCGAACGTCAGCGGCAGCCGGGGCAGGGTCACCTCGCCCTCCGACGGATGGTCGTACGTCTCGAACATCCCGACGGCCGCGAGGTGCGGATCGTCCGGCAGGTCGTCCGGACCGAGCACCGGCTGAGCCGGGATACCCAGCGGCTCCAGCACCGACACCCACTCGTTCGTGGTCCGCGACGTGAGTTCGTCGGCGAGCAGCGAGTAGAGCTCGTCGATGTGCCGGGTCCGGTCGGCGATCGTGGCGAACCGCTCGTCGGCGGTCAGCTCGGCGCGCCCGACCAGGTCGAAGAAGGTCCGCCACTGCCGGTCGGTGTAGACGACGACGCCGATGTACCCGTCGGCGGTGCGGTAGGGCCGCCGGTGCGGCGTCTCGGTGCGCGCGTAGCCGCTGCGGGCCGACGGGTCGAGCACCCGGGCGTTCTGCTGCTCGACCAGCAGGAACGAGGCCATCGTCTCGAACATCGGGACCTCGGTGAACCCGCCCCGCCCGGTGCGCTCGCGGGCGAACAGGGCGCCGTTCACCGCGGCCAGGCCCATCAGCCCGACCGTCTTGTCCGCGACGACCGAGCGCACGTACTGCGGCTCGCCGTCGCCTCCCTGCACGACGGCGAGGCCGCTGGCGGCCTGGATGACGTCGTCGTAGGCGGCGCGGTCGCGGTAGGGCCCGTCCGCGCCGAACCCGCGCAGCGCGACGTAGACGAGCCGCTCGTCGGCGCCGCACAGCTCGTGCGGGCCGAGGCCGAGCCGGTCGACGGCGTCCGGGCGCATGTTCGTGACGAACACGTCCGCGCCGCCGACCAGCGCCCGCATCGCGGTCCGCCCGCCGGCCGACTTGAGGTCGAGCGCGACCGACCGCTTGCCGTGGTTGGCGGCCAGGAAGATCGGCCCCATCCCCGGCGAGCGGCCGGCGCCGACGTGGCGCAGCACGTCGCCGTCGTGGGTCTCGACCTTGACCACGTCGGCGCCCATCCGCGCCATCAGCATGGTCGTGTAGGGGCCGAGGAACGTGGTGGTCAGGTCGACGACGCGGACGCCGTCCAGCGGAACGCTCACCCGGGTCAGTGTGCGGGTGCCTCCACCTTCGCGGGCTCCCGGCCGGTCATGAACGCGACGAGCACGACCACCACCGAGATGACCGCGGCGACCGTGAACGCGGCCTGCACGCCCGCGACGTCGGGTGCCCCGCCGGAGGTCGACGACAGCGTCATCACGGTCACGAACAGCGCCGTCCCGGCCGCGCCCGCGACCTGCTGCAGCGTGGTCAGGATCGCGCTGCCGTGCGAGTACAGGTCACCGGGCAGCGAGCCGAGCGAGTCGGTCATCAACGGGGTGAACATCATGGCCAGCGACGTCATCATCACGGTCTGGACGATCACGACCTCCCAGATCGGGGAGACCTCGTCCAGCGTGGTCATCGTCCACAACGCCGCGCACAACAGGATGGCGCCGGGCAGCACCAGCCGACGGGCGCCGTAGCCGGTCGTACGCCCGCCCGATGAACGGCCCGAGGAAACCCATCGCCAGCCCGCCGGGCAGCACCACCAGGCCGGCCACGAACGCACTGCGGCCCAGCACGTCCTGGATGTAGAGCGGCATCATGATGATCGCGCCGAACAGCGACATGAAGCCGAGCGCGACCAGGATCAGCGACACGGTGAACCGCCGGTTCGTGAACGGGCGCAGGTCCAGCAGGGCGGCGCCCCGGCGTTGCAGGCGCAGCTGCCGGGCCACGAACGCGACCATCGCGACGGCCCCGATCACGAGCGGCAGCCACGGCGGGATCCCGCCGTGACCGCCCCGCGCGGCCTCGCCGACCAGGGACAGGCCGTACACCAGCCCGGCGAACGCGAACGCGGACAACGGCACCGACAGCACGTCCAGCGGCACCGTGCGGGTCCGGGTGTCGGGCACCCGCAGCCAGACGGCACCCGCCGCGAGCGCGATCAGAGCGATCGGCAGGACGATCCAGAACATCCAGCGCCAGCCGAGCGTGGACAGGATCACACCGGACAGCGTCGGCCCGACGGCGGGCGCGACCGCGATCACGATGGAGATCGTGCCCATGGTCTGCCCGCGGCGCTCCGCCGGGACCAGCGTCATGATCGTGGTCATCAGCAGCGGGATCATCACGGCCGTGCCGCACGCCTGCACGACCCGGGCCGCCAGCAGCACGGCGAAGCCCGGCGCGAGTGCGGCGAGCAGCGTGCCCGCCGAGAACAGGATCATCGACGCCAGGTAGATCGCCCGCGGCGGGAACCGCTGCAGCAGGTACCCGGTGATCGGGATGACGACCGCCATCGTGAGCAGGAAACCGCTGGTCAGCCACTGCACGGTGCCGGCGGAGACCTGCAGGTCGACGATCAGCGCGGGCAGCGCCACGCTCATGATCGTCTCGTTCAGGATCATCACGAACGCGGAGCCGACGAGCAGCGCGATGATCACCTGAGTGGTCGCCGGTGGTCGCTTCGGAATCGCCGCGGCCGCGCCCCCCGCGCCCGGCGTGTCGGTAGTCGGTCCGGTGGTCATGCGAGCGTGCCCCCTGCCCGGCCCGGCGCACACCCGGTCCGGGCACGCCGGAACGTCGTCGATCCTCGGTGCGGTACTTCCTGATTGAACCGGAAGGCACCGACAGTTTCGAGCGGATTGACCGGCGCAGACGTCCTCCCGGGGCGAACGGCGTCCGCCCGGGGCGAGAATGGCCCGGTGGGAGACCTCTACGACGTGGCCGTGGTCGGCGCCGGACCGGCCGGGGCCGCCGCCGCGCTGCGGATACGACAGTTGGCACCGGAGCGCTCCGTGCTGCTGCTCGACGCCGCGGAGTTCCCCCGCGACAAGGTCTGCGGGGACGGGATCGCGGCGCAGGTGTTCGATCTGCTGCACGGGCTCGGCGTGCACGGCGTGGAGGACCTCGGTCCGGTCGCGCCCCGGCTGCGGCTGCGCACCCCGTCCGGGCGCAGCGTGGACCGGGAGTGCCCCCGTCCGAACCGGGTGATCACCCGGACCGTGTTCGACACGGCCCTGGTCGAGGCCGCCGTCGCCGCCGGCGCCGAGCTGCGCCGGCACCGGGTCCGCAACCTGGTCGTCGACGGCGACCGGGTGGTGCTGGACGGCACGATCGCCGCACGGGCCGTGATCGGCGCGGACGGAGCGAACTCGACGGTGCGGCGCCTGCTCGGCGGCGGGCCGGCCGAGCAGCCCGGCGACCGGGCCGTCGCCATCCGCGGCTACGCCTCGGTCTCGCCGGACCCGGGCACGCTGATGATCGAGTACGCGGACGGGCCGTACCCCGCGTACGCGTGGTCGTTCCCGATCGCCGGGGGCGGCGCGAACGTCGGGTACGGCGTGTTCGACCGCCGCGGCGGCGGCAACCGGTCGGCCCTGCTGGAACGGGTGCGCGAGCTGCTCCCCGGCCAGGAGCCGGACCCGGACACGGTGCGGGCGCACCACCTGCCGCTGTCCACGACCCCGCGCTTCCACCCCGACGGGCGCGTGCTGCTCGTCGGCGACGCCGCCGCGAAGATCAACCCGCTGACCGGCGAGGGGATCTACGACGCGATCGCCTCCGGCGTGCTCGCCGGGCGCGACGCGCTGCGCGGCGCCGACGCGGGCGCGGTCCACCGGGCGTCGATGGAGCGGGCGTTCGGCCGGCACCACCGGCACGTCGGTGCGATCTCGCGGCTGGCCGCGCGCCCCCGCTTCCTGGACGCCGCGATCACGGCCGCCGCACGCCACCGCCGTGTCTTCGACGCCGCCGTCGAGCTCGGGCTGGCGCAGGGCACCGTGCCCCCCACCGCCCTGGCCCTGGTCCTGGGTCACCTGGCCATCGGTCGCTGACCCCGCCGACCCTCACGAAGAGCGCGGTCAGGCGACGAGCGTGGGACCCGCGGTCAGGAGCAGGCCCACGGCCACGAGCGCGACCAGCAGGACGGCGCGGAACGGCGCGCGTGACCCCGGACGCCGCCCCAGACGGAAGCCCACCAGCAGCAACACCAGACCGAGCACCGGCGCCGCGACGGCCAGCCATACGGGCACCGGCGCGGCGATGGCCACCACGGTCGTCGCACCTAGCAGGAGCAGCGCGGCGGCGATCCGGCTCCACCGGGCCCCGAGCACGTGCGGGAGGCCGCGCACGCCGGTCGCGGCGTCGTCGTCGAGATCGGGGAGCACGTTCGCGAAGTGCGCGCCGCCGCCCAGCAGGCCGCCCGCCACCGGGAGCCACCACGGCACCGCCGGGTCGCCCGGCAGGGCGGTCACCACGAACACCGGCAGCAGCGCGAAGCACACCAGGTACGGCAGCAGCGACGCCCGGGTGGACTTCAGCCCGGCGTCGTAGGCCAGCCCGGCACCGACCGCGACCAGGTGCACCGCCCCGCCGACCCAGCCTGCCGCGGCCACCGACAGCACCGCGCAGGCCACCACCGCGAGCACGGTCGCCACCGCCACCGTGCGGCGTCCGATCTCCCCGGCGGCCAGCGGCTTGTCGGCCCGTCCGGCCGCGACGTCCCGCCCGGCGTCGAGGAGATCGTTCAGCCAGCCGATCGACAGCTGGCCGGTCAGCACCGCCGACGCGACCAGCACCACCCCGCCCGCCGAGTTGCCCGTCGTCGCGGCCAACGCCGTCATCACCAGGGTGACGGCGGCCGTGGGCTCGGGATGGCAGCAGCGGATCAGGGCCCATGCCGGGTTCGCGCGACGGGTACGCACGGTCGGATTCTGGCAGCCTCAAGGGGTGCCCGACGCCCGGACCAGCCCGCGACCTCGCAACGACCCCGGGCAGTACGACGATCTGTCCCCGCACTGGTGGGACCCGAACGGTCCGTTCGCGATGCTGCACTGGCTGGCCGCCGCCCGCGGGGCGATGGTGCCGCCGCCGGTGCCCGGGACCGCTCCGCTGCTCGTCGACCTCGGCTGCGGGGCCGGGCTGCTCGCCCCGCACGTGCCCGGGTACCGCCACGTCGGGGTGGACGTGACCACGTCCGCGCTCACCCAGGCCGCCGCCCGCGGGGTGCTCCCGATCCGCGGCGACGTGACGGCGGTGCCGCTGCGCACGGGATGCGCCGACGTCGTCGCGGCCGGGGAGATCCTGGAGCACGTCCACGACCTGGACGCGGCGGTGGCCGAGGCGTGCCGGCTGCTGCGTCCCGGTGGTCTGCTCGTGATCGACACGCTGGCCGCGACGGCGCTCGCCCGGTTCGTCGCGGTGACCCTGGCCGAGCGGGTGCGCGGCGCGCCCAAGGGCATCCACGACCCGCGCCTGTTCGTCGACCGGGACCGGCTGCGACGCGAGTGCGCCCGGCACGGCGTCGAGCTGACGCTGCGCGGGATCCGGCCGTCCGTGCGCGATCTCGCCGGCTGGATCACCGGGCGTCGTGACGGGGTGCGGATGGTTCCCGTACCGACCTCGGCGGTGCTGTTCCAGGCCGTCGGGCGGCGTACCGGCACGACGTCCGGGAGAGGCTGAACGCATGCCGTCCGCCTACCTGACCGGCCTCGGGACCTCGTTTCCCGGTCCGGCGATCGAGCAGAGCGCGATCTGGGACGGGTACTTCGCCGAGCGCACCGGCCACGACGCGGTCGCCCGGCGCATCTTCGGCGCGGCCGGCGTCGCGCGCCGGCACGCGGCCGTGAACCCGCTGGCCGAGGACGTCTCGGGCTGGACAACCGGCGAGCGCATGCGCCGATGGGCGGTGGAGTCGGTGCCGCTGGGCAAGGACGCCACCGCCGCCGCGCTCGCCGACGCCGGGCTTCCGGCGTCCGAGCTCGGCCTGCTCACCGTCGTCTCCTGCACCGGGTACGTGACGCCGGGGCTGGACATCCGGGTCGCCGCCGACCTCGGCCTGGCGCAGGACGCGCAGCGGCTCTCGGTCGGGCACATGGGCTGCTACGCGGCGATCCCCGGCCTCGGCGCCGCGGCCGACTTCGTCGTCGCGCGCGGCCGCCCGGCGGCGATGCTGTGCTGCGAGCTGACGTCCCTGCACGTCCAGCCCGAGGACGGCGACCGCGGCCAGGTCGTGTCGCACGCGCTGTTCGGCGACGCCGCCGCAGCCGTGGTGCTGCGGCCGGACCCGGTCGAGGGCGCGCTGGAGGTTCTCGACGTCGCGGCCGTCACCGACCCGGCGACGTCCGGGCACATGACGTGGGAGGTCACCGACCTCGGCTTCCGGATGGGACTGTCCCCTGAGGTGCCCGACGTGCTGTCCCGCCACGTCGGCCCGGCCGTGACAGGGCTGCTGGAGCGGAACGGCCTCGAGGTCGGCGACATCGACGCGTGGGCCGTCCATCCGGGCGGGCCGCGGATCCTCGACGTCGTCTCCGCCCGGCTCGGGCTGGCCCCCGAGGCGACCGCCGCGTCCCGGGCGGTGCTCGCGAACCGCGGCAACTGCTCGTCGACGACCGTCATACTGGTCCTCGACGCGCTGCGGTCGGCAGGCCTGCCGCGTCCCGGGAGGACGGCGGTCGCGCTCGCGTTCGGCCCCGGCCTCACGCTCTACGCCGCGCTGCTGCGGGCGGTCTAGGAGGAGGACCACACGGTGGAACAGGTCGTGCTGCTCGACGACGACGGCAACGCGGTGGGGGTCGCCGACAAGGCGACGGTGCACGGTGCGACGACGCCGCGCCACCTCGCGTTCTCCAGCTACGGCGTCGACGGCGACGGCCGCCTGCTGGTCACCCGCCGCGCGCGGACCAAGAAGACGTTCCCGCTGGTCTGGACGAACACGTGCTGCGGGCACCCGGGCCCCGGCGAGGATCCGGCCGACGCCGTGCACCGCCGGCTGGACGAGGAGCTCGGGCTGACGGCCACCGACCTGCGGCTCGTCCTGCCGGACTTCAGCTACCGCGCCTCCGCCGACGGCGTCGAGGAGAACGAGCTGTGCCCGGTGTTCGTCTGCCGCCTGGCCGGTGAGCCGGCGCCCCGCGCGGACGAGGTCGAGGAGTACGACTGGTGGGACTGGCCGCGGTTCCGCGCCGCGGCCGCCGACCCGCACAGCGGCCTGTCCCCCTGGGCCCGCCTGCAGGTCCCCGCGCTCGACGCGCTCGACGACCCGGTGCTGACCGGGCGCGCGTGAGCGGAGCGCCGGCCCGGCCCGGTCCCGAGCACCCACCAGACCGGAACCGTTCCGACCCCGGCCGACGTGCCCGGCGTCCGGACCTGATCCGGCACACACCCGGGCCGAGGCCGGCCGAACACCGTCCGACTTGCCCGGCCGGAACCGATCCGGCACCCGCCGACCGAGGCCGGCCGAGCAACCCGCTGGCCAGCAGCCCTTATCCGGACGACCCTCCGACCGGGCCGGCCGAGCGGGCACGAGCCCCACCGACGGCGGCCTGGCCGGCCGTACGGTGCCCGCCTCGATCGGCCCGGCCGACGAAGCTCGACGCGACCTGGTCTGCCACCGCCGTGGCCGAGAAGATGGCCCGGCCACGGACTGAGCCCACCCACCGCGAGCTCGGTCCGGCCAGCTTCCTCGCTCCCTCATCCGTGGCGACGTTGAGCGACCGTTCGGTGACCGAACGGTCTCTGTGGACCTTCTCGCAGATTCCGGCCGCCGGCATTCAGCCCATCGGCGACCAGCCTGGCTCCGCAACGTGCCGTTCGATGCAGGGGCGCGGACGGCTGGCACGTTTGCGCGGTCGACACCGCCGGAACGTGCCGCTCGAAGCGGCTGTCCCGGTCGGCGGGCACGTTTGCGCGGTGGACACCGCCAGAACGTGCCGGTCGATGGGGAGCGGTAGTCGGCTGGCAGTTCCGGCGGACCGGCTCGGCCGGCCGGCCTACGCAGCGCCGATCGCCGCTGACGAGCCGCTCACCAGGTGAGCGATTTCTACCGCCAACCGACCAGGCTGGTCGCTCGAATGGTGGCCGGACCACGATGAGCCCGATATCGACCGCTGCGCGCACGCTGCAGCGGCAGCAGATCAGGCCGGACGCACCAGCACCGGCCGAACGCGCCGCCACCCCGGGCCGGAGACCGGTCCAGCCCTCATACCGGCGCGGACGCCGCCACGACACGGTCCGGGCGCACCAGCACCGCGCCGGCGCGGCCCTCGGCCAGCCAGGCGCACAGCGTGGGATCCGCGGTCTCGACCGTCCGGGCGCCCAGGTCGGCAGCGCGGCGGGCCAGGCCGGTCGGGATCGGACCGCCGGACGTCAGGAGCGCCCACCCGTCGCCGAGGCGGTCGTCGTGGCCGGGCCAGGGTTGTGGGCAGATCGTCCCGGCCGGGTCCCGGCGGTGGCGGCGCCGGTCGACCAGGGGGCCCGGGCCGAAGCGGGTCACGAGACCTGCGGCGGCGCGGCGGCGCACGGACGGGATCCGGAGCGCGCCGGCGACCAGCGGGCGGCGCAGCGCCGCGACCGCGCCGGAGCCGCCGGTCATCGCCCGCCCGACCCGCAGTGCCCCGCGGATCATCGCCTCGGCGTGCGGGGCGCGCTCGCGGTGGTAACCGTCCAACCAGGACTCGGGGGCGCCGTCGCGCAGCACGGCGGCGAGCTTCCAGGACAGGTTGTGCGCGTCCCGCAGCCCGGCACCGAGACCCTGGCCGATGAACGGCGGCGTCTGGTGGGCCGCGTCGCCGAGCAGGAACGCCCGACCGGCCACCCACCGGTCGGCCACCCGCGCGGCGAACGTGTACTCCCCCGCCCGCAGCACCTCGAGGGCGCCGGGTGCCCAGCGGGCGGTCAGCTCCGGGACGCGCGCGACCAGGCGGTCGGCGTCCTCGCCGGGACGCATCCGGAACTCCCAGCGGTAGCGGTCGCCGGTCAGCGCCATGAACGTCGCGGCCCGGGCCGGGTCGCAGACCTGGTCCACGCCACCCCAGCCCGGCAACGGTCGGGCGCAGCGGACGTCGACGACGAACCAGCGCTCGGGCGCCCCGAGCTCGCGCATCCGTACCCCGAGCGTGTCCCGCACCGTGCTGTGCGCCCCGTCGCAGCCCAGCACGGCAGCACCCGTCACCTGCTCCCCCGAGCGCAGCCGCACCCCGCCCGGCTCGACGGCGACGATCTCGTCGCCCTCCCGCAACGCGATCCGCGGCTCGGCGGCGGCCCGGGTGCGCAGGAGCTCCTCCAGGTCGGGCTGGTCGAACAGGTTCGACTCGGGCCAGCCGTGCACCCCCACGGGCGCCCGGCCGAACTCCGCGAACGGGCGCAGCCGCGCGTCCACCAGGCGCAGCCCGGCAGCCGGACGGCTGATCCCGGCGAACCCGTCGGCGACGCCGGCCGCCTGCAGGATGCGCACCGACTCGTCGTCGAGGTGCACGGCCCGCGGGAGCAGGTGCACGCCGGTGCGACGCTCCACCACGGTCACCGCCACACCCCGGCGGGCGAGCAGGAGCGCCGCGACCAGGCCGGTCGGGCCGGCGCCGACCACGATCACCCCAGCGGACATCCGGGTCAGCGAACCAGGTGTGTAGCGTCCGCGCCCGATGACGCCGCTGCCCGACGACCTCGCCAGGGCACTGGACGGCGCGCTCGAGCGCATCCCCGCGTCCCGGCTGGCTCCCGTGGTCGACCGGTTGATCGGTGACTATCGCGCCGGGCGGCCGGCCACCACACCGATCCTGCGCAGCGCCGACGACGCGGCCGCCTACGCGGCCTACCGGATGCCGGCGACGTTCGCGGCGGTGCGTGACGCGCTGGGGCGGGCGGCGGAGATCGCCCCCGACCTCGCGCCCCGGCGGCTGGTCGACGTCGGGGGCGGGACCGGGGCGGCGGTGTGGGCGGCGGCGCAGGTCTGG
The DNA here is from genome assembly GCA_963822335.1 of uncultured Actinomycetota bacterium. Classification (GTDB taxonomy): domain Bacteria; phylum Actinomycetota; class Actinomycetes; order Mycobacteriales; family Pseudonocardiaceae; genus Pseudonocardia. The sequence continues at coordinate 462,172 of CAWGHE010000004.1, forward strand.
CCGTCGCTGGCGGAGGCGACCGTGCTGGAGGGCTCCGATCCGGTGATCGCTCTCGGACGGCAGCTCGCCGGGGCGGCGGACTCCCCGGTCGTCGCCGGCGCGACGTTCCGCCGCATGCAGCTGGACGGCGCGGTCACGCTGCCGGACACGGACCTCGTCACGGTGTCCTATGTGCTGGGCGAGCTCGACGACGGCGCACGGGACGGCGTCGTCCGCGAGGCAGCCGGGCGGGCCGGTGCGGTCGCGGTGATCGAGCCGGGCACACCGGCGGGGTACCGGCGCGTGCTCGCCGCGCGGGACGGGTTGCTGGCGGCCGGGCTCACCGTCGTCGCGCCGTGCCCGCACGACGGCGCGTGCCCGATTCCCGACGACGACTGGTGCCACTTCGCCGTCCGCGTGAACCGCACGTCGCGCCACCGCAGGCTGAAGTCGGCCGAGCTCGGTCACGAGGACGAGAAGTTCGCCTACGTGGTCGCCGTCCGATCGTCGACGACCGCGCACGCCGCCAACCGCGTCGTCCGGCATCCGTTGCAGCGCAAGGGACTTGTGACGCTGCGGCTGTGCACCGGCGAGGGCGGGATCGCCGATCGGCCGGTGCCGCGCAGCCGCCGCGACGATCACCGCGCGGCCCGCGACACGTCCTGGGGCGACGCCTGGCCGCCGGTCGGCCGCGACTGAGAACCGGCCCGGCTGTGGCGGCAGCCACACCGTGTAACACCGGCCGGGATCCGGCCGAGATCCGGACGGGACGGCCATGCGGTGGGCCGCGAACGAGGCACGTCGGGATCGAGCACCATCATGAACGACTTCACCACCGGCGCATCGGGCGACCGGCTCCCCAACCTGATCCGGACGGCCGGCGGCTACCGCGTGTACGACCCCGCCCTCGTCGCCGGGACCCACTACGCGATCGACGACCGCGGCGACCTCGTCTACACCCGCCTGCCCGCGGGCGCCGCGACCGGCACCGTCGTCGTCGGGTCGGTGATCGTCGCGCTCTGGATCGGCGACAACAGCTGGCTCTGGACGGGCGTGGCGTTCCTGGCGGCCCTGCCGACCGGGCTCGCCCTGGCCATGGGTTTGCTCGCGCTCGTGCACCTGACCACGAACCCGGCGCGCAAGTACCGGCGCCGCACCGGCCGGGCGGTGTTCGCGGTCGAGGTGGCCGACCGCGGCTCGGACGACGGCGAGCTGTGCCGGCGGGCCGAGAAGCTCGCAGCCAGCCCGTCCTGGACGTCCGGCCGGGTCGACCGGGACCGGCGTCTGGAGACGCTGCTCTGGCGCGCGGTCGGCGAGGGCGAACCGGCTGCGGTGGACGAGCTGACGGCACTGACGGAGCCTGCGGCCGGACCGGACCGGCAGAGCGTCCGAAGGGACCCTCAGCGCTCGGCGTAGCGCAGGACGGGCAGCAGCGCGTCGGTGTCGGTGCGGGAGCCGTCGTCGGCGACGCAGTCACGCAGCGCCCGCAGGACGGCGTCGCGCTCCAGGCCGGTGCCGATCAGCACCAGCGTCGTGCGCCGCGGCTCGCCCGCGTCCCAGCGAGTCCGGCGGAACCGCACGTAGCGGCCGACCGTGTGCAGGTCCCAGCGGTCCCGTGACGGCGCGGCGGCGAACCGGACCGATCCCTTGATCCGGTACAGCCCGGACGGGCGCGCGTCCAGCACGGCCTGCAGGCGGGAGGCGTCCAGCGGCTCGTCGCAGACGAACGAGACGCTCTCGTACCCGGCGTGCAGGTGGTGCTCGTGCCCTCTGTCGACCTCCTCGCCGAGCATCAGCTGCCGTCCGGGGACGACCTCGATGTCGAACAGCAGCTCCGGGTCCACGGCGCCGCCGGTCACCGGGACGATCGGCGCCCGGGGATTGACCTCCCGGCACTGACGGCGGACCTGCCACACCGTGCCCGGGTCCACCCGGTCGATCTTGTTCAGCACGACCAGGTCGGCCAGCGCGATGTGCCGGTCCAGCTGCGGGTGCCGCTCCCGCACGGCCAGGAACTCCGCCGCGTCCACGACCTCGACGAGACCGCCGAACACCAGGTGCCGCCCGACCGCGTCGAGCACGAGCTGGACGAGCGTGCCGGGCTCGGCGATCCCGCTGGCCTCGATCACGATCGCGTCCAGCTCGTCGCGGCGAGCGGCGAGCCGGTCGAGCAGCGCGCCGACGCCGTCCTCCCCGACCTCGCAGCACAGGCACCCGTTGCCCAGCCCGACGATGCCGCCGGCCTGCCCGGCCAGGCGCATCGCGTCGATTCCGACCGCGCCGAAGTCGTTGACCACGACCCCGATCCGGGCGTCGCCGCCGGACGAGAGCAGGTGGTTCAGCAGGGTCGTCTTGCCGGCTCCGAGGAATCCGGCCAGCACCACGACCGGGATCTTCCGGGGCACGAGTCCATGAGTATCACGAGCCCGGATGTGCCAGGCTCGGCAGTCCAGCAACCCAGGAGGGGGAGCGCACGTGTCCGGTCCACCGTCATCGGGAGTGATCGCCGTCGCCGGGGAGGCCCTGGTCGACGTCGTGCCCGCCCCGGTCCACGGCTACTGGGAGCTGGCTCCCGGCGGCAGCCCGGCCAACGTGGCCGTCGGTCTCGCGCGCCTCGGGGTGCCGGCCCGGATGCTCGCCCGCGTCGCCGACGATCTGCTCGGCCGGAAGCTGCGCGCGCACCTGAGCGACAACGGCGTGGATCTGGCGCACGTCGTACGGGCGTCGGAGCCGTCGTCGCTGGCCGTGGTGGAGATCGGCGACGACGGCGTGGCCAGCTACGACTTCCGGATCTCGGGCACCGCAGACTGGCAGTGGACGCCCGACGAGCTCTCCGGCGCGCTGGACCCGGACGGCGACTCCCCCGTCCTCGCCGTGCACTCCGGCTCGCTGGCGCTGACCACCCCGCCGGGCGCGGACGCGTTGCGCGGCCTGCTCACCGCGGCGAAGGACACCGCGACGGTCAGCTACGACCCGAACTGCCGCCCGATGCTCATGGGCGACCCCGCCGACGTCCTGCGCGGGGTGCACGAGCTGCTCGGGATCGCCGACGTGGTGAAGGTCAGCGAGGAGGATCTGACCTGGCTGCTCCCCGACCGGACACCCGGCGACGTGATCGCCGAATGGCTCGAGCTGGGGCCCGCGATCGTCGCGGTCACACTCGGCGGCGACGGCGTCGTGGCCGGCACGTCGTCCGGCCTGCACGCCTCGCGGCCAGGGAAGAAGATCGAGATCGTGGACACGGTCGGAGCCGGCGACAGCTTCTCGTCGGCCCTGCTCGCCGGCCTGCACGGCCGCGGCCTGCTCGGTGCCGGTGCCCGGGCCGAGCTGCGCCGCATCGACGCGCCGACCCTCGAGGCGGTGCTCGACGAGGCCGTCGACGCCGCCGCGATCACCTGCTCCCGCCACGGCGCCGACCCGCCCACCCGCGCCGACCTCGAACTGGACTGAGAACCGGGCACGGGTCGTGGGCGGCGGAGGACGGCCCCAGTATCTATTCGTCCCCCGCCGCCCACGGGTCTTCGGTGGCGGCGACGTTCCTGGTTCTGTGATTCAGCCCGAGTTCGACGGGTGCAGCGTCCGGGGCCGCGATCCGGCGCCGGTGGCTGCCGAGGTGGACGCGGTGTCCGGGTGCAGCACCCGAGGCCGGCTACCGGTGCCGGAGCCCCCGGCTCCCGTCGTCGTGTTCCCGGCGGACGCCGCCTGCTCGGAACCGGAGTCGCCGTTCTGGTCCGAGCCGCCCTTATCCTTCTTGTCCGAACCGCTCTTGTCCGAGCCGTCTCCGCCCGACCCGTCCTGGCCGTCATCGCCCGTGTCGGCGGGCGGGTCCGAGCCGTCGAGCGGTCGCGGCTTGCGGTCCGGGTAGTCGTCGGGCTGCCCCGTCGCCGGCGCACCCGGCGCGAGCGACAGCGTGGCCGGCTTGCTCTCCGGCAGCGCCCACTGGTTCGCCCAGTCCATGTGCATGGCCGCCGGACCGCCTGCGTCGCCGAAGTAGTCGAGCTGCATGGTCATGTTCATCGCGCCCGGCGGCAGGTGGTCGGTCTCCGTCGTGGAGTACCACTCCTTACCGTTGACGTACGTCGTGATCTTCTCCGGCGTCCACTCCATCGCCCACGCCGACCACTGGGTCGCGTCGTGGTCGACCGACCCGTTCTCCTGCTGGTTGTCCTCGCCGTAGTGCAGGAAGAAGTCGGTCTTCTGACGGGCGTCATCGCTGATCTCCATCCAGTCGATCTCGCCGCCGACCGGGAAGTTCTCCTCGACCGGCCACATCAGCAGCAGCGCGTTCAGGCCACCGCTGCCCTTGTCGGACCGGACGCACGCCTCCCAGCGCCCGTACTGCTGGCCGGGGTGCCAGCTGACCGCGCCGGTCGTGCCGTCCTGCGAGCCGTTGATCGACATGACGCCGCCGCCGACGGTGACCGCCTCCGGGGTGCGCGTGCCCTTCTTCGCGTGACCGGGCTCGGGACCGTACGGGTGCCAGTCCGGCGGGACGGCCGTGCCGTCGAAGTCCGAGCGCCGGGTCGGGTCACCCCAGCCGAACTCCTTCGCCGCCGTCTGCGGGCAGTTGTCGGCCGCCGGAGCCGCCTGGGCCGGGGTCGCTGCCGGCATCGCCGCTGCGGCGGACGGTGCCGTCACGAGTGCCGTACCGACCGCCGTCGCCGCCGTGACGGCCAGCACGAGCGGCACGGCCAGCACGGCCGGCATCCGCCTGGAGCACGTCTGCACGATGCGTCCCTCCTGTCACTCTCGCCTCAGGACGACACTCATTTCACCGCAGATCGTGAGCGACGCTAGCCGGTCCACCCGTTCGAGGCGCCCTCGTTCGTGCACCGTTCGCGATCGCAACGCCACATGCGGTCACGTTCGGTAGGCGCCTCGTGATGACGGCCGGTGACCGCCGGGCGACACTGGACGCGTGCCCCGACCCGATCTCGCCACTGCGTTGGACCTGGCCGCCCACCCCGAGGGCGGCTGGTACCGGCGCACCTGGACGTCCCCGGTCACCGTGCAGACCGAGCACGGTCCGCGACCGACCGCGACCGCGATCCTGTACCTGCTCGACGGACGGTCGCGGTGGCACCGGGTCCGGTCCGCCGAGCTGTGGTGCTGGCAGTCGGGGTCGCCGATCGAGCTCACCGACGGCGGCGACGCGCCGGACCCGGACCGGTCCGCGCCCGCCGTCCTGCTCGGCTCACCCGCGCTGCCGGGGACGCGTCCCCAGTTCCCGGTCCCGGCCGGGCACTGGCAGAACGCCGTTCTGCACGGCGACGAGCCGGGGCTCGTGACGTGCGTGGTGTCGCCCGGCTTCGACTTCGACGACTTCGAGATGCGCTGAGGAACCTCAGCACGCAGCCATGCACAGCTCGAACAAGCGGGCGCCCTGCACGAGCAGCATCTCCCGGTCGACGGCGGTGCCCGGGTCCTGCCAGGCCAGCGTGAGCTCGGTGAGCCCGCCGAGGCAGAAGTGCGCGGCGACGCGCAGGTCGCGCGCGTCGGCGCTGCTGCGGGTGGACTGGGACGCCATCACCGAGGCGAACCCCCGGAAGGAGCTGCGACGGCGGGCCCGCAGCACGGGCGATCCGATCGAGTCGACCATGACGGCGATGTGCCGCGGGTCGTCCTCGAGACAGCGCACGTAGGCCTCCATGGCCTCGCGCCAGCGGCTCGCCCCGTCCTCCGCGCTCTCCAGGGCGACGAGGACGTCGGACGCCCGCACCTCGGTGCTCGCGTCGAAGACCTCGCAGAGCAGGTCGTCGTTGTCCGGGAACTCCTCGAGGAACTCCGCGTCGTCGACGCCGGCGATGGCGCACGCGGTGGAGAGGCTGACGGCGTGCCAGCCGTGGTCGGCCCACAGCTGCAACGCCACGTCGAGCATCTTCTCCCGTGGATCGACCTCCACCACCTGCATGTCACGAGAATTACACGACATGAACCTGCCGCGTCGGCACTGTTGCCCGTTCTCGTGAATAGTGATGACGCGGGCGCCCGATGGGACGGCAGCGAGGCTCAGCCGCCCGCCATCACCAGCTCGAACAGCATGCTCGCCTCGGAGACCACGAGGTCGCGGTCGACGTCGGTGTCCGGGTCCATCCAGGCCAGCGTGAGCTCGGTCAGCCCGCCGATGCAGAAGTGCGCGGCCGCGTAGTGGCCGCGCGGCTCGGGGCTGCTGCTGGTCGTCTGGGACACCATCACGGCCGCGAACCCGCGGTAGGAGCTGCGCCGGCGCGCCCGCAGCTCCGGCGAACCGACGGCCTCCACGAGCACCACGGCGTGCCGCGGGTCGTCCTCGAGCAGGACCACGAACGACTCGATGGCCGCACGCCAGCGGCTGGCGCCGTTCGAGGCGCCGTCCATCGCCTCCAGCGCGGCCGCGCCGCGTTCCTCGCTGCTGTCGTCGAAGATCGCGCAGAGCAGGTCGACGTCGGACGGGAACTCGTCGCGGAAGTCGGCTTCGTCGACGCCGGCGGCAGCGGCCGCGCAGCGCAGCGTGACCGAGTCCCAGCCGTGGTCGGCCCACCGCTGCAGTGCCGCGTCGAGCAGCCTCTCCCGCGGATCGGCACGATCGCGGTACACGGGCCGAGCATTACACGGACTGTCCAAAATGCGTCCGAACGGCCGAAGCGTCTACCTCGTTTTGATGATGCACGGACGGGTGATGATGCTCATCGGGCGAGCAGTGCGTCGACCGTCCTCGTGTTGCGGACGCGGTCGGCCGGCACCCCGCAGGCGGCGGCCCGGGTGCACCCGTAGTCCAGCCAGTCCATCTGGCCGGGCGCGTGCGCGTCGGTGTCGATCGAGAACTCGCACCCGGCCTCGACGGCCAGGCGCAGCAGCCGCTTCGGCGGGTCCAGCCGCTCCGGGCGCGAGTTGATCTCGACGGCGACGCCGTGCTCCGCGCACGCGTCGAAGACCCGCTGCGCGTCGAACTCGGACTCCGGACGCTTGCGACGGCCGGTGACCATCCGCCCGGTGCAGTGACCGAGCACGTCGACACGTGGGTTCGCGACGGCGGTGAGCATCCGCTCGGTCATCTCGTCGTGCGGCATCCGCAGCTTGGAGTGCACGCTCGCCACGACGAGATCGAGCTCTCCGAGCAGGTCCGGGTCCTGGTCCAGCGCGCCGTCGTCGAGGATGTCGACCTCGATGCCGGTGAGGACGCGGAACGTCGACCCGTGCTCGGACAGCTGCGCGTTCAGGTCGGCCACCTGACGGATCTGGGCGCGCAGGCGCTGCGCGGACAGCCCGTTCGCGACGGTCAGGCGCGGCGAGTGGTCGGTGATCACCAGGTACTCGTGCCCGAGCGTGATCGCGGTCTCGGCCATCTCGTGCAGCGGCGACCCGCCGTCGGACGCGTCGGTGTGCGCGTGACAGTCCCCGCGCAACGCCTGCCGGAGGTCGTCCGCGGCCTCGTCCAGCGGGGTGCCCTCGGTCGCCTCCAGGCGCCGCAGGTAGACCGGCACCTCGCCGTCCAGCGACTCGGCGACGCACCGCGCGGTGACCTCGCCGACGCCGCGCGTCTTCCCCAGCTCGCCGGTCGTGCGCATGTGCGCCAGCTCGTCCGGATCCTTGCCGCGCAGCGCGGCGGCGGCGGTGCGGAACGCCCGGACCCGGTAGGTCGACTCGTGAGCACGTTCCAGCAGGAACGCGATGCGTCGCAGGTCGGCCACCGGGTCACGCGGATCGGTCACGATCGCCCAGCCTAGAGGGCCTACTTCATCCAGCGCCGGTGCTTGCGCGCACCGACCCGCGCCCACGTCTCGGCCAGCCGCTCCTCGATCTCGGCGGCACGGATCTCGTCGCGGCCGTGCAGGAGCCCGAACGTGAAGCCGTTCTGGTTCTCCGCGCCGGCCTGGGCGCCGAGCTCGCGCAACGCCTGCCGGGACACGACGGTGTCCTGGTGTGCGCCGAGCTCGTCCTGCAGCTCCTTGAGCTGCTTGCGGAACGCGTTCGCCGGCTCGCCGACCTTGCCGCCGATCGGGCGCACGACCTCGGTCGCGTAGCGGACCTGCTTGCCGGTCTTGCGCGCGCGGTGGATCGCCTCGTCCGCGTCGGTGCCGTCGTCCCCGCCCTGCGCCAGCGCCTCGACGGCGGCGTCCATCCGCCTGCCGAGCTTGCGCGCGGTGCGCCCGGCCATGGCCGGCAGCACCTTCTCCGCGCTCCTGCTCGCGTCGCCGGTCAGCGGCGGGTCGACCAGCAGCCGCTGCAGCGCGGCACGCAGCGCGCCGTACCGCTCACCGTCGACGACCTCGATCACGGCCGCGCGGGCCTCCGCCCGGCGACGGGCGAAGTGCCGGGTGACCTGGGCCTGCACCGGCCCGAGCAGCAGCTCCGGCGGCAGCTCGTGCAGGGACGCGGTGATCCGCTCCTCGAGCACCTCGGCGTCCCGGTCGCCGGCCAGCGAGCGGCCGAGCCACTGCAGCTCCATGACGAGGTGGTCGGTGCGCGGGCTGTCCACCAGCGGCCGGTAGGTGCGCAGCGCGCTCCGGATCCGGCGCGCGGCGATTCGCATCTGGTGCACCGCGTCCGGCTGGTCGGTGCGCAGGTCCTGCTCGCGGGCGGCCAGACGGTCGACGTGCTCGGAGAGGTAGGCGAGCAGCACGACGGCCGCCGAGCCGCGCTTGCCGGTCCAGCGCGGCGCGGTCGGCGGGGTCTGCTCGGCGAGCATCCGGGCCAGCGCGGCCTCGGCGTCGTGCGGGGCGGGGGTCAGTCCGGTCTCGCGCAGCCGCTCGTCCAGGGTGCGCAGGAACTCGTGGCCGGTCCCGACGCCCGGGTGCACCTCGACCTCGGACCAGTTCTCGATGCTGGTGGACTCGCCGAGCGTGGACAGCTGGATCTCGTCCCGGACGATCGTGGCGAGCTCGCGCCCGTCCACGCCGCGCAGGCGGGTGGTGCCGCGGACGGTCCTGATCCGGCCGACCGGCGAGACCGGCTGGTTGCGGCGCACGCCGCGGATCAGCGCGTCGATCTCCTCGGGGACCTGCTCCGGATCGACCCCTTCGACGTCCGGAGCCGGCACCGGAACCTGCAACTGCTCGTCCGGACGGCTGTCGGGCAGGCGGCAGCTCCCAGTGTGCGGAGTCGGCGAGACGCTGGACGGCGAGCACGATGCCGGCGCCGGCGAGGCGCAGATCGGCGGTGTCGTAGCGCTCGTGCTCGAGCACGTCCTGGTCGCCGTCCTCGACGATCTCGACGTTCGCCACACCGTCCACATCGGCCAGTCGCGGAGCGCCGGCGTGGGCCGGGCCGCGGTAGGTGGCGGCATCGTCGTTCTCGGATGCGGGGGCACGCGCCTCGTGGGCGCTTCCGCTCGTCGCTGGGGTCTGTGCTGCGTTCGTCACCCGATGGAGTTCCCGGTGATCGACAGTCCTAAGCGGCTCCATCCGGAGTACATCCGCTGCTCAGCCGGACCACTCACGCCAGCTTCTTCTTCTGCACCTTGCCCATGTCGTTGCGCGGGAGCGAGTCCCGGTAGCGGATCTCGCGCGGCCGTTTGTGCGCGGCGAGCAGGCCCGTGACGTGGTCGACGAGCTCGCGCTCGTCCGGGCTCCCGCCGTCCGGATCGGGCACGACGTAGGCGACGATCCGCTCGCCCAGGTCGTCGTCCGCCTCGCCGACGACCGCGACCTCGGCCACCGCGGGGTGCTCCAGCAGCGCGTTCTCGATCTCCCCGGCGCCGATCTTGTAGCCGCCGGACTTGATCAGGTCGGTGGCCCGGCGACCGACCAGGGCCAGCGCCCCGGACGCCGTCCAGCGGCCGATGTCCCCGGTCGCGTACCAGCCGTCGTCGGTGGTCGTCTCGGCGGTCGCGTCCGGGAGGTTGAGGTACCCGGAGAACAGGCCGGGGCCGCGCACCTCGACCGACCCGAGGTCCTGCCCCGACTCGCCGACGACCTCGTCCTGGTCGGCCGGCAGCGGCGCGAGCCGTACCTCGGTGCCGGGCAGCGGGCGCCCGACCGTGCCGACCTCCGGCTCGGTGTCCGCCCGCGCCGCGGTGAGGATCAGCGTCTCGGTCAGGCCGTAGCGCTCACGCACCGAGTGCCCGGTCAGCTGCGCGATCCGTGCGTGGTCGACGGCGGTCAGCGCCGCCGAGCCGGAGACCAGCAGCCGCGCTCGACCCACCGCGGCCGCGGCGTCCGAATCGGACTCCAGGTCGGCCGCGAGCCGGTGGTACTGCGTGGGCACGCCGAACACCATCGTCGCCCCCTCGCCGACGGCGGCCGCGAGCGCGGCACCGCCCAGCGTGCCGACGTGGTGCAGCGACCCTCCGCGACGCAGCGGCCCGAGCGTTCCGAGAACGAGCCCGTGCACGTGGAACAGCGGCAGCGCGTGCGCGAGCACGTCGGACCCGGTCCACTCCCAGGCCTCGGCCAGAGCGTCCAGATTGGACGCGATCGCCCGGCGGGACAGCACGGCGCCCTTCGGCGCCCCGGTCGTCCCGGACGTGTAGACGACGAGGGCCGGAGCCTCCGGGTCCGGCTCGCTCTCCGGGGGCGCACCGCCACCCTCGGCGGGCTCGACGTCGATCCGCTCCAGCTTCTCCACGGCGGCCGGCAGTTCGACGCCGGGCGCGACGAGAACCGCCTCCGGACCGGAGTCGGACAGCAGGTGGTCCAGCTCGCGCTCGCCGAGCTTGGGGTTCATGGGCACCACGGGGACGCCCGCGCGCAGCCCGGCCACGACGCCGACGGCCGTGGCGAGCGTCGGGGTCGCCCAGACCGCTACCCGCGACCGGCCCCGGATCCGCTCGGCGAGCCGGTCCGCGGCGGCGGCCAGCTCGCCGTAGGTCACCGCCCGGCCCCCGTCGGAGCCCGAGAAGCGGTACGCGGGGACGTCCGCGTGGCTCGGATCGGACAGGGCCGGGAACAGCGGTCCGGTCGGCAACGGTGCCTCCTCCTCGAGCGGTGCGTGCTCCGCGATCCTCGCACCGGATCGCACCGTCGGCGGGGGTGACGTCGGTCGCCCGCGGATCAGCCCAGCGCCTTGCCCGGGTTGAGGATGCCGTCCGGGTCCAGCGCGTTCTTGATCGACCGCTGCAGGGCCATCACGCCCGGACCGAGCTCGCGGGCCATCCCGTCGCGCTTGAGCAGGCCGACCCCGTGCTCGCCGCTGACCGTGCCGCCCAGCTCGATCGCCGAGTCGATGATCTCGTCGAACGCGGCGCGGGTGCGCTCGCGCGCCTCGTCGTCGCCGTGCGGGGTGAGCATCAGCGGGTGCAGGTTGCCGTCGCCGGCGTGCGCGACGGTGGCGATCCGCACCCCACGCCGCCGCGCGATCTCCTCGATCCGGCCCAGCATCTCGGCCATCCGGGTCCGCGGCAGGCACACGTCCTCGGTGAGCATGCCCATCCCGAGCTGCTCCAGCGCCGGGTACGCCATCCGGCGGGCGGCGAACAGCGCGTCCGCCTCGGTGGGATCCGTGGAGGCCATCGCCTCGGTGGCGCCGTGCCGCTCGAACGTCGCCAGGATCGCGTCCGCCTCGACCTCGGCGGCCGGCTCGGGCAGGTCGGTCTGGGCGAGCAGCAGCGCGGCGGAGTTCTCCGGCAGGCCGGCCTTCTTCCAGTCGTTCACCGCGCGCAGGCACTCGCGGTCGACCAGCTCGAACACCGCCGGCTGCAGCCCCTGCTCGGTGACGGCGGCGACAGCGGCCCCGCAGTCGGCGAGCGAGTCGAAGAAACCGACGACGGTGCGCGGCGCAGCCGGGCGCGCCGGGCGCAGCTTCACCGTGATCTCGGTGATGATCCCGAGCGTCCCCTCGGACCCGACGAGAAGCCCGGCCAGGTCGTAGCCGACGACGCCCTTCGCCGTGCGCCGCCCGACCCGCAGGATCTCGCCGGCGGCCGTGACGACCTCGAGCGCGAGCACGTAGTCCCGGGTCACCCCGTACTTCACGCAGCACAGCCCGCCGGCGTTCGTGGCGACGTTCCCCCCGATCGTCGACCACGGCGCGCTGGCCGGGTCCGGCGGATACCAGAGGCCGCGCTCGGCGCACGCGTCGCGGAGCTCGTCGTTGACGACGCCGGGCTGCACGACGGCGAGCCGCTCGGTCGGGTTGATCTCCAGGATCTCCCGCATCCGCTCGAGCGAGAGCAGCACGCACCCGTCGACGGCGTTGGCGCCGCCGGACAGACCCGTGCCTGCCCCGCGCGCGACGACCGGGACGCGGTGCCGCGCACAGGCCGAGACCACCGCGGCGACCTCGGCCGTGCTCCGCGCCCGCACCACGCACAGGGGGCTGCCGTACTCGGCCCACTCCGCCTCGTCGTGCACGTAGGGCCCGACCGTGTCCGGGTCGGTCAGGACCCGGTCGGGCGGCAGCGCGGCCGCGAGCTCCTCCAGCACGGCCCGGCCCACGGCGTCCGGGGTGTGGCCGCGCAGGTCCGCGGCGCCGGTCGAGCCGCCGAACGGCCGTTCCTCGTCCGGCCCGGCAGGCCCCTGGGGCGCGATCCGGCTGGCGGTGGTGTCGGCCATGCCCGCGACGGTAATCCCGCGTCGCCGCCCCGACCACCGCCGACCTCGCAGGCCGTCGCGGGACTCCGCAGGTCATGCAGGGTCTGCGACGTCCGTGAATGACCTGCGAGGTCGGGGCACGAGGCCGGGCACGGCCGGCCCGACCGGCCCCGCGGCTGGTGGCTCAGCATCGCGGCTCCGCGGAGTCACGCTGTCAGGGCATCGGCCGGACGCCCCGGCGCGACTCGTGCCGTCGGCGCGGTCAGACCACCAGGGCGCGGGCGAGGTGCAGGCCGGACAGGTACGCGGTCTCGACCCGCGAGCGACCCCAGCCGTCGCCGGCCAGGGCGATGCCGTCGTCGCCGAGGTGGAACGTGGCCTCGCGGGACGCGGCCGGCGCGGCGAAGCGCCAGCGGTGCACGTGTGTCCACTCCGGACCGTCCGGCAGGTCCAGCAGGCGCGCCACCGCGTCGGTCATCTCCGGCGCCGCGCCGGCCGGGTCGGCGTCGTGGGCACGCGCGACGGCGGCCGTCGAGTGCGCGACGAGGACGGGGGCGCCGTCGCCGCGGCGGGAGCCGTCGTCGGCAACGAGGGCGAGCGTCGGGTGGTCGTTGACGAACGCGGCCGGCAGGTCCGGCCAGGTGCGGCGCAGGAAGCCGGCGGTCAGCGCCAGCACCGGGTTCCACACCCGGCCGGCGACCGCGGCGGCGGCCGGCGAGGCGGGGTCGAGGATCCGCTCGGCCTGCGGGTCCGGCATGGCGACGACGACGGCGTCGGCCTCCTGCCCGTCCACCCGCGGTCCCGGCCCGACCCGCTCGACCGTGCGGCCGGTCTCGACGTCCAGACTCTCGGCCATGTCCTCGACGAGGGTCCGCAATCCGCCCGGGGCCGCCCAGCGCATCGGGCCGGTCGTCGGGTCGCCGGGTTGCCAGCCGTGGAAGACGGCGAGCCGCTCGGTCCACGGCCGCGCCAGTCCGGCGGCCGACCAGCCGGACACCTGGTGCTCGAAGTCGGGGTCGGACACGGTGAAGTAGGCGGCGCCGATGTCGGCCGGACGCCCGTCGTGGCGGTGCACGGCCAGCCGCCCGCCGACACCCCGCGCCCGTTCGAGCACTCGGACGTCCGCGCCGCGCGCCACCAGTTCCCGGGCACACGCCACCCCGGCTATCCCGGCACCCACGACGACCACGCGCACCCGACCGACGGTAGGCCCCCGGGCTCCGGCCCGCCCTTCGGTGGTCGGGCCGTGGGCGCCGGCTTTCAGGCCGGGAGCAGATCGTCGATCTGGTTGATGGCGGACGTGGCCCCCTCGACCATGCCCATGTCCAGCACCTTCTGCAGCGCCTCGACGGACTCGAACGTGCTCACGTACGTGGCGCGGGTGCCGCCGTCGTCGAGCTCGGTGAACGTGAAGACGTTGCGGGACACCGGCAGCTCGGGCGTCGGGGTGAAGTTCAGATCCGCGAACCCGTCGTCGAAGGTCAGACTCCGCGGCTCGTCGACCCCGGTGACACTCCAGTACCCGGCAAACTTCTCCCCCTCCGGGCTGGTCATGAAGTACGTGACGCGGCCGCCGGGCGTGAGGTCGTGGTCGACCACGGTGGCCGGGTAGGTCGGCGGGCCCCACACCCGCTCCAGCTGGCGCGGGTCCGCGTACACCTGCCAGATCCGCGCCACGGGTGCGGCGAACTCGGCGGTGATGGTCAGGGTCATGCTGTCGAGGTCCTGTCGGACGTCGGTCACGGGCATGGTCACTCCTCGTGGTCGTTGTCGGAGGCGATGAGCTCGTCGATGGCCGCGATGCGGGTCCGCCAGACCTGTTCCAGCTCGGTGAGCATCGACCTCACCGACCGCACTGCCTGCACCTCTCCGCGGGCCAGCTGCTCGCGACCGTTGCGTCGCTTGCTGAGCAGGCCGGCCTTCTCCAGCACGGCGACGTGTTTCTGCACCGCGGCGAAGCTCATGTCGTAGTTCGACGCGAGCGTGGAGACCGAGTACTCACCGGCGAGCACGCGGCGCAGGATGTCGCGCCGGGTGCGGTCGGCGAGGGCGTGGAACCGGGCGTCCGCGCCGTCCTCGTCCTCCTCGCTCACCGGAGTAATATACAACTACTTGGTTGTACGTTGTCAACGACGACGGCGAGGGTCAGGGCAGCAGCGCCGTCACCCGGGTCAGGCGGTCGCGCCACCAGGCGTCGCGGTCCGGGTCCGCGGCCAGGGCCTCGCGGCGGACCGGTTCGGGCGCGCGGCGCGGCACCGGGAGGTACCCGTCGACCGGGACGAAGGCCTCCGCCGGGTCGACGACGTCGTCGGCGAGCAGGGACGCCGTGCCCAGTCCACAGGCGAACGGCAGGTCCGGCAGCGCGCCGGCCAGCGCGAGCCCGGCCGCCATCCCGACGCCGGTCTCCAGCGCCGAGGACACGACGACCGGCAGCCCCGCCGCGTCCGCGACCTCCAGCGCCCGCCGCACCCCGCCGAGCGGGGCCACCTTCAGCACGGCCACGTCGGCGGCTCCGGCGAGCGCGACCCGCATCGGGTCCGCCGCCCGCCGGATCGACTCGTCGGCCGCGATCCGCACGTCCACCCGCCGGCGCACGCGGGCCAGCTCGTCGACCGTCGCACAGGGCTGCTCGACGTACTCCAGCCCGCCCGACTCCTTGTCCAGCAACCTGATCGCGTGCACGGCCTCCTCGACCGTCCACGCACCGTTCGCGTCCACCCGGACCGCGCCGCCGGGGCCGAGCGCGTCGCGCACGGCGGCGACCCGGGCCAGGTCGGCCGGTAGCGAGCCGGGCAGGTCGGCGACCTTGATCTTCGCGGTCCGGCACCCGGACGCGCGCACGATCCGGTGTGCGTCCCGCGCGTCCACGGCCGGCACGGTGCAGTTCACCGGGACCCGGTCGCGCACCGGCTCCGGCCAGCCCGTCTCCGCCGACTCGCGGGCGGCGGCGAGCCACGGGGCGGCCTCCGCGTCGTCGTACTCGGGGAACGGGCAGAACTCACCCCAGCCGGCGGGTCCGTCCAGCAGGACGCCCTCCCGCACCGTGATGCCGCGGAAACGGGTGGTCGTCGCAATGGCGTAGACCGCGGCCTGATCGGACACATCCGCAACGTACGCCCGCCGCCGGCGCGCGGACCGTCCGCCTACGTCAGCACCTGCGCCGGCTCAGGCGATCAGCTCGTGGTGCGACGGGTCCACGCGACGGGTGCGGCGCCGGAACGTGAACGTGTAGCCCGGCCAGAGCGTGCGGTTGCGCCCGTTCTCGTCGAGATACCAGCTCGTGCATCCGCCCCTGCTCCACACCGAGCGCTCCAGACGGGACTGGATCTCGTCGTTGAACGCGTCCTGGGACTCCTGGCGGGTGTCGATCGCGACGGCCCGGTTCGTGTCCACGGTGCGCATCGCGTCCAGCACGTACTTCAGCTGCGACTCCATCATCAGCAGCATCGAGCTGTGCCCCAGCCCGGTGTTCGGCCCGACCATCGTGAACAGGTTCGGGAACCCGGCGACCGTCGTGCCGAGCAGCGCCTGCGGACCGTCCCGCCAGGCGTCAGCGAGCTTGACGCCGTCCCGGCCGGTGATCGCCATCCGGCTCATCCCGTCTCCGACCCGGAACCCGGTCCCGAAGACGATCGTGTCCACCTCGTGCAGGACGCCGTCGTCGGTGACCACGCCGCGCTCGGTGATCCGCGCGATCCCGCCGGTCCGGACCTCGACGTTGTCCCGGCGCAGCGCCGGGTAGTAGTCGTTGGACATCAGGATGCGCTTGCACCCCATGGTGAACGTCGGGGTGACCTTCTCCCGCAGCTCCGGGTCCCCGGCGAACGCGTGGCGCAGGTAGAGGCGCCCGAGGCGCTCGGCGGCCTTCATCAGCGGCGGGTGCATGAACCCGGCGACGAGCGCCTCGTGGCGCCAGTACAGCGACGCCCGGTACGCCGCCCGCGCTCCCGGCACGAACCGGAACAGGCGGCGGGTGCGCTCGCGGATCGGCTTGTCCGGCTTGGGCAGCACCCACGGCGCGGTGCGCTGGAACAGCGTCAGCGAGGCCACCTGCGGCGCGATCGCCGGCACGAACTGGATCGCGCTCGCCCCGGTGCCGATCACGGCGACCCGACGGCCGGCGAGGTCCAGGCCGTGGTCCCACTGCGCGGAGTGGAAGACGGTGCCGCCGAAGCGGTCCAGCCCCTCGATCTCGGGCACCGACGGCTCGTGCAGCGCCCCGGTGGCGAACACGACGTAGCGCGCCCGGATCGTCTCGCCGTCGGCCAGCCGCACGTCCCAGCCGCTGCCGTCCCACTCGGCGCCCGCGACGGCCGCGTCGAAGCGGATCCGGTCGCGCAGCCGGTAGCGGTCGGCGACGTCCTCCAGATAGGACCGGATCTCCGACTGCCGCGGATGAGTGCGCGTCCACTCGTCGTTCGGGAAGAACGAGAACGAGTACAGGTGCGATTCGACGTCACAGGCACAGCCGGGATAGACGTTGTCCCGCCAGGTCCCGCCCAGCGATCCGCCCTTCTCCAGGATCACCCAGTCACGGCGGCCGTCGGCGTCCAGCGCGATCGCCACACCGAGCCCGGCGAAGCCGCTCCCGACGACGACGGTGTCCACCTGCCTGCTCATCCAGCCTCCCGAGATGGTGTTACCGCCGGTAACTTACCACAGGTAACCCTGGCCGATAGGGTGTCGGCCGTGTCCACCAGCCCGCCCCCCGCAGCCCGGCGACGGGTCGGCCGCGCCGTGCGCGAGCAGCAGATCCTCGACGCCGCGGTCGACGTGTTCTCCACCCGGGGCTACACCGGCGCGTCGATGGACACGGTCGCCGAGCGGGTCGGGGTGACCAAGCCGGTCCTCTACACCCACTTCGGGTCGAAGGAGGGCCTGCTGCTGGCGTGCATCGGGCGGGCCCGCGCGGAACTGCTCGACGCGACGGCGACGGCCGCGGCCGCGGCCCGGACGCCGGAGGAGATGCTGCGCCGGGGCACCCGGGCGTTCTTCGACTACCTCGACGCGCGGGCCCCGGCCTGGACCCTCCTGTACTCCGAGGCCGGGGTGGCCGCCGAGGCACTGGAACAGGTCCGCGCGCAGCAGACCGAGTTCATCGCCGGACTGCTCGCCGCCCAGGTCCCGGGCGCCGACCACGCGCACCTCGTCGGCTGGGCGCAGGTGATCGTCGGGGCGTGCGAGCGGCTGGCCGTGTGGCGCGGCCAGCTCGAGCCGGCCGCCCGGGTGTCGAGCGAGCAGGCCACCGAGTACCTGATGGATCTCGCCTGGAGCGGGCTGGCCGCGCGCGGGTCCTGAGTCACGCAGGCGGATCAGGCGCTCGTCGACACCGATCGAGTCCGGTCGGTGGTCGTCTCGAACAGCCGGGTAGGCGCGATGCCGTGCCCCCGCAGTGCGGCCGCGGCCCGCTCCGGACCGGCTCCCGGCGCCGCCGCGTCGAACAGCAGGCCGGCGACGTTGCCGCTGTGCGCGATCTGCACGCCGACGGCCCCGGCATCGTCCGCGACAGCGCGGAGCAGCTCCAGCTCGGGGCCCGCCCGGGCGCGCTCGGCGCTGGCGGTCGCCACCCGGCCGAGCAGTGCCGGGTCCCCGACGGCGACGGCCCGGCGCAGCTGCGAGCGCAGCGCCGCGTAGGCCCGCACCTCGTCCTCCGACGGAGCCGGGGGCCGGATCAGCGGCGTGTCCACCGGCCGCCCGCGCTGCAGCAGGCAGCCGAGCACCAGTACCGGCGGCAGCGCGTCGCCGAGCTCCTCCAGCACGTCGCCGTCACGGTGCGCGAACAGCCGCGGGCGGTCATCGAACATCAGCGGGTCGCTCGCCGCCTCGGCCGCGACCGCGATCCGCGCGACGGTCCGGGGCGACGGCGCCACGCCGTACGCGTCGGCGACGGCCCGCACGGTCGCGACGACGTCGGCGGTGGACGAGCCCATCCCGAGCCCGGCCGGCAGCGAGCCGTCCAGCACCAGCCGGCCACCATGGCGCCCCGGCCCGGCGAACGCCTCCGCGGTCAGGTGCGCGGCCCGGCAGGCCTTCACCCGGTCCGGCGGGCTCACGGTGAGCTCGCCGCCGCCCGGTGCGAACACCGCGCGCGCCGTCCACCCCGGCAGCGGGAGCGTCACCAGCCCCGGGCGCACAGCGCCGCGGGCGTCGATGAACCACCCCTGGAGCAGCTCGCCGTGGTGCGCGCCGCACTCCCCCGTACCGGACCTCACCGTCGGTCCTCGCGGCCGGGGAGGTGATCGACTTCTCGGCAGCGACCGCGGACGGATGTGTCCGCGGCGGCAGCCCGGGACCTGATCACCATCAGCGCACGAACCGGGCGCGCACGTCCGGCGCGAGCTTCTCCGACGCCGGCCGGACGGCCGCGCGCGCCATCCGAGACGCGTGGGTGTCCAGGAACGCGGCCACGGCGTCCGGGTCCCGCGCACCGGCGTGCTTGAGCGCGATCCCGACGGCCTTGTGCACCACCGGGTCCGGATCGGCGGCGAGCACCGCGGCCAGCCCGAAGACCTCCCGCAGGTCCGCGTCCGATCCGTAGCGCACGAACCACAGCGGGGCGGTGATCGCGGTGCGCCGCCGCAGCGGGTCGGCGGACACGGCCAGCTCGTGCAGCGGCGCCGTGGAACGGCCAGCGAGGTAGCCGCCGACCACCGAGGGCGCCGCGCGGTCGACCATGTCCCACGTCGTGATCCGGTCATGGTGGCCGAGATAGGTTTCGTACAGCTCACGGCGCTCGTCGTCGCCGGTCCGTCGCTGCTTCGCCCGGGCGTCGAGGATGCAGAACGCGCCCATCCGCACCTCGTAGAACGGGCTCGCGAACAGCGTCACGATCTCGTCCACCGGCATCTCCCGCGCCGCCGTGGCCGTGTCGAACAGGTCGCGCATCCGGATGCCGCGCGTCCGGTCGAGCGGACCGATGCGCTTCTCGATCGCCGGGATCTCCTCCGGGCGCGCCAGGTCCGCGAGCCGCGCGACGAACTCCTCGGCCGTGCGGGTCACGTCCGCTCCCCTCGTGGATCTCGGGAGGCCGGTCCGCAGACCGCCGGGAACGACGGCTGCCTCGGCGAGTACTACACCCTGCGCACCCGCAACGTGGAGGACCCGGCTCAGAGGTCGACGACGATCTCCCCGTCCTCGTCGCGAGCCTTCCAGACCCGGATGCCCTCGCCCTCGGCGCACGTGCCGTCGTCGAACGCGTAGGCGCGCAGGTGCAGCGGGCAGACGATCCGGTGCGGGTCGATCTGCCCGTCGGCGAGCGGTCCGCCGGCGTGCGGGCACCGGGCCTGGGTCGCACGCAGCGTGCCGTCCCGCAGCCGGAACACCGCGATCTCGGTGTCCCCGGCCGCGAACGCGCGCCCCTCGCCCGGCGGGATCGCCTCGGCCGGGCCCAGCCGGTGCGAGGCCTCGGCGCTCGTCACGCCATCGCCTCCTGCTCGCGCTCCGCGTGCGGCACACCGGCCGGGGACGACGACCCGTCGCGCACCGGGACCTGCGGCAGCGGCAGCAGCGGGAGCGCGTCGGAGAACTGGCCGGCCGTGGCCGGAGAGCCACCCTCCAACCACGGGTCCACGTAGGACTCGACCGCCTCCTGCATCCGCTCCTCCAGGCCCGCGACGATCCCGTCCCGGTCCTCGACGAGCAGCGCCTGCAGCTCGCCGAGCCCGATCCGCGGCACGAAGTCGTACGTGCGTTCCAGCCAGTTCGCGTTCTCCCGGTAGTACTGCATGAACACCCCGGTCAGCCGCAGCACCTCCTCGGAGGAGTCCACCGTGGCCAGTACATCGCCCTTGCGGACCGATGCGCCGGCCGCGCCTCCGATGTAGATCTCCCAGCGGTCGTCGCCGACGGCCACCACGCCCAGGTCCTTGACCATCGACTCGGCGCAGTTGCGGGGGCAGCCGGACACGGCGAGCTTCGTCTTCGCCGGGCCCTCCAGGCCCTTGAACCGCTCCTCGATGTCGATCCCGAGCTGCGTGGAGTCGGCGAGGCCGAAGCGGCAGAAGTCGGTGCCCACGCACGTCTTCACCGTGCGCATCGACTTGCCGTACGCGTACCCGGACGGCATGCCGAGGCTCTCCCACACCGCGGGCAGGTCCTCCTTGGGCACGCCCAGCAGGTCGATCCGCTGCCCACCGGTCACCTTGATCATCGGGATGTCGAAGCGGTCCGCGGTGTCGGCGATGCGGCGCAGCTCGTCGGCCGTGGTCACGCCGCCGGACATCCGTGGCACGACGGAGAACGTGCCGTCACGCTGGATGTTGGCGTGCACCCGGTCGTTGACGTAGCGGGCGTCCTTCTCCTCCACGTAGCCGGAGTTCCAGATCGTCTTCAGCAACGAGGCGAGGGGCATCTTCGACGCCGCGTGCTCACCGTCGGGGGCCAGCGCGTCGAACACCGCGGAGACCGACCGCAGGTCGCGCTGCCGGATCGCCTCGATCAGCGCCGGTTTCCCGAGTGGGATCGCGGGGACGTACCAGCCGGCCGACTCGTCCTCGGTGAGCTCGGCGCCCTCCTGCTCGGCGGCCCAGGTGACGATCTGTTCGACGAGCCCCTTGCAGGACCCGCAGCCCTTCCCGGCCCGCGTCGCCGCCATCACGCCGGACACGCTCGTCTCCCCGCCGGAGACGCAGGCGGCGATCTTCGCCCTTGGACACGCCGTTGCAGTTGCAGACCTGGGCGGAGTCGTCCATCTCCGCCACGCCCTCGGCCTCCGACGGCGCGGACAGCGTGAACAGCAGCTCCGCGCGTTCCTCCGGCAGCGGGAGGCCGCGGTCGAAGCTCTGCTGCAGGAACGCGACCTTGTCCGTGTCGCCGAGCAGCGTCGCGCCGATCAACCGGTTGTCGCGCAGCACCACCGACTTGTAGACGCCGCGCTTCGGCTCGGAGAACCGCACGAACTCGTCGTCCTCGCGCTCCGGGCGCTGCACCCCCATCGAGGCGACGTCGACGCCCGCGACCTTGAGCTTCGTCGCGTTGCGCGAGCCGTGGTACTCCGCGTCCGGGTCGGCGCCGGTCAGGACGTCGGCGAGCACCGAAGCCTGCTCCCACAGCGGCGCGACCAGCCCGTACACCTGCCCGCGGTGCTGGGCGCACTCCCCCACCACGAAGATGTCCGTGTCGTCGACCGACTGCATCCGGTCGTCGACGACGATCGCCCGCTCCACGGTCAGCCCGGACACGACACCGAGCCCGACGTTCGGCCGGATCCCGGCCGTCACGACGACCATCTCGGCGTCGATCACCGTCCCGTCCTCGAGCACGACCCCGCTCACCGAGCCGGCACTGCGGATCGCGCTCGGCCGCTGTCCGGTGTGGACGGAGATGCCGTGGTCGCGCTCCAGGATGCGGCGCAGGATCGCGCCCGCCTCCTCGTCGAGCTGCTGGTTCATCAGCACCGGCCCACCCTGGACGACGTGCACGTCGACGCCCTGGCGCTGCAGCCCGTGCGCGGCCTCCAGACCGAGCAGCCCACCCCCGATCACGACGGCCGAGCGGTGGTCGCGGGCGTGGTCGAGCATCGCCGTGGTGTCGTCGATCGTGCGGAACCCGAACACGCCGGGGGTGAGCGTCGTGTCGTCGGCCCACATGCCGTCGAGCTGCGGGAAGAACGTGCGGCTGCCGGTCGCGACGATCAGCTTGTCGTAGCCGAGGACGGTGCCGTCGTCGGCGAAGACCTTGCGCGCGAACCGGTCGATCCGCACGACGCGCACGCCGGCGTACAGCGTCACGTCGTTCTCGGTGTACCAGTCCATCGGGTTCAGGTAGAGATCGTCGAGGTCCTCGGCGCCGTCCGCGAGCACGGAACTGAGCATGATCCGGTTGTAGTTGCCGTACGGCTCGTCGCCGAACACGGTGATCCGGAACTGCTCGGCGCCGCCGCGGGCGATGATCTCCTCCATCGCCCGGGCGCCGGCCATCCCGTTGCCGATGACGACCAGGTCCAGTTTGTCCATGTCAGACCTCCACCAGACCGAGGTCGACGACGACGTGCCCGGCCAGCCCCTCGCGCGCGGCCAGGTGCAGCTCCAGCACGGTGCCGTCGTCGAGGTCCTCGACGACGGCGAGCGCGACGTGCGTGTCGGCCCGCGCCCCGATCGGGAACCAGCGCATCGGCGTGCCGTCGCGCATCAGCACGACGGCGACCAGCTCGTCGGTCGTGTTGCCGCCACGGAAGTACAGCGGCTGCGCCGTGATGCCGGGCGGCACCGTGTAGGTCAGGTCCGGGTGCAAGGGGGCCGGCTTCTCCAGGCCCACACCCTCGAACGGGTAGGCGCCCTGCAGGAACGTGGGCTTGCTGATCATGCGGGGAACTCCTCGCGTCGGGGGTCGGCAGCCGGCGGAGCCGGCGGGGTGGGGGAAACCGGGACGACGGCGACGGCACAGGTCTTGAACTCGGGCATGCGGGAGGTCGGGTCGAGACGTGGGCTGGTCAGGTCGTTCACGCGCGCCCAGTGGAACGGCAGGAACACGGTGTCCGTGCGGATGCCGTCGACCAGCCGGGCGCGTGCGACGACCGACCCGCGCCGCGTGGTGAGACGGATCGCGGCGCCGTCGGAGATCCCGTTGGCCGCGGCCAGGCGCGGGTGCAGCTCGGCGTAGAGATCGGGCTCGGCCTCGGACAGCGGCGTGCTGCGACGGGTCTGCGCGCCCGACTGGTAGTGCGTGCGCGAGCGGCCGGTGGTCAGCAGGTAGGGGTAGCGGCGGTCGAGCCGTTCGGTGACCGACCGGTGGGTGACGGCGGTGAACCGGGCCCGGCCGTCCGGCGTCGGGAACCCGTCGGCGAACAGCCGCGGCGTGCCCGGGGTGGCTTTCGGACGGGCACGGCCAGAACAGCTCCTCGCCGGCGTCGAGGCGCTCCCAGCTGATCCCGGCGTAGTCCGCGACGCCGCCCGCAGAGGCGCGACGCAGCTCGTCGTAGATCTCGTGCGGGTCGGTCGGGAAGAACTTGCCGCGGCCGAGGCGGTCCGCGAGGTCGTGCCAGATCTCCAGCTCGGAGCGGACGCCGTCGGGCGGGTCGAGCGCGCGGCGGCGGCGCAGAACCCGTCCCTCCAGGTTCGTCAGCGTGCCCTCCTCCTCGGCGAACTGGGTGGTCGGCAACACGACGTCCGCCATCCGCGCCGACTCGGACAGGAAGAAGTCCGTGACGACGAGCAGGTCCAGCGCGCCCAGGCGTTCGGCGACGTGCGCGGCGTTCGGCGCCGAGACGACCGGGTTCGACGCGGCCAGCAGCAGGATCTTGACCTGGTCCCCGCAGCGGTCCAGCAGCTCGTAGGCGGAGACGCCGGGCGCGGGCAGCTCGTCGGCGTCCACGCCCCAGATGTCCGCGACGTGCGCGCGGTGCTCCGGGTTCGCCAGGCTGCGGTAGCCGGGCAACTGGTCGGCCTTCTGCCCGTGCTCGCGCCCACCCTGCCCGTTGCCCTGCCCGGTGACGGTCGCCCAGCCGGAACCGCGCCCGCGCCCCGGAAGGCCGAGCGCCAGCGCCAGGTTGATCCACGCGGTGGCCGTGGCGACGCCGTCGGCGTGCTGCTCGGTGCCGCGGGCGGTGAGGATCATCGCCCGTTTCGCGCCGGCCAGCGCGTGCACGGTGGCCTCGAGGTCCGCGACCGGCACTCCGGTGACCCGCTCCGTGCGGTCCGGCCAGTCCGAGCGCACGGCGCGGCGCACCTTGTCGAAGCCGGTCGTCCGCCGCGCGACGTACTCCTCGTCGACCAGGCCGTCCCGGATCGCGACGTGCAGCATCCCGTTCGCCAGCGCGAGGTCCGTCCCGGGCACCGGGGCCAGGTGGCGGTGCGCGAGCTCCGCCGTCGCCGTCCGCCGCGGGTCGACGACGATGTGCGTCGCCCCGCGCTCACGGCCCGCCTCGAACCAGCGCATCGCGGGCGGCATCGTGTCCGCCGGGTTGGAGCCGACGAGCAGCACGACGTCGGCCTCGGCCACGTCGGGCAGCGGGAACGGCAGGCCGCGGTCGATCCCGAACGCCCGGTTCGCCGCCGCGGCGGCCGAGGACATGCAGAACCGGCCGTTGTAGTCGATCATCGCCGTGCCGAGGCCGACCCGGGCGAACTTGCCGAACTGGTAGGCCTTCTCGTTCGTCAGGCCTCCGCCGCCGAAGCAGCCCACCGCGTCCGGGCCGTGCGCCTGCTGCGTCGCGATGATCGCGTCGGCGACCCGGTCCAGCGCGTCGTCCCAGCTCACCGGCCGCAGCTCGCCGCCCCGCCGCTCGCGGGCCAGCGGGGTGGTGAGCCGACCCGGGTGGGTCAGCAGCTCGGCGGCGTGGGCGCCCTTCATGCACAGCCCGCCGAGGTTGACCGGGAAGTCGTCGCGTCCGGTCAGCTCCCGGTCCGGACTGAGGCGGATGCCGCACTGCAACGAGCAGTACGGACAGTGGGTGTCGGTCATCTGTTGCCAGGGTGGATGCGCAGCATTACCGGGCCGTTGTGCGCGCGTAACGGCGACCGCAGAGCGCCGGCCGGTCGGTGTGAGCGAAAATGGGCCGGCCATGACGACGACCGCACCCCGCCTGCTCCAGGTCCGCCGCACCACGCACGTCACGCCGCGGATGATTCGCGTGACGCTGGCCGGTGAGGAGCTCGCCGGCTTCCCCGGCGACGGCCCGGACCGGCGGATCAAGATGTTCTTCCCGCTCCCCGGCCAGGACGTGCCGGCGGTGCCGCGCGCCAGCACCGGCGGACCGGTGTGGCCCGCCGACAAGGCCCGCCCGGCGATCCGCACGTACACGGTGCGCCGCTTCGACGCCGGCGCCGGGGAGCTCGACGTCGACTTCGTCGTGCACGACGGCCACGGTCCGGCCGCCGACTGGGCGCAGCACGCCGGGCCGGGGAGCTGGGTCGGGGTGTCCGAGCCGGGCGGGCGCTGGTCGCCGGACCCGTCCGCGGACTTCCACGTGGTGATCGGCGACGAGTCGGCGCTGCCCGCCGTCGCGACGGTCCTCTCGACGTTGGACGGCCTGTCGGTCCACACGTTCCTGGAGGTCGCCGACGCCGGCGAGGAGCAGGTGCTGCCCGGCACCGCACAGGTCACCTGGGTGCACCGCGGCGATGCGGCGGCCGGTGAACCGCTCGTCGCGGCCGTGCGCGCGGCCTCGTTCCCCTCGGGCAAGGGGCAGGCGTGGCTGTCCGGCGAGTCGGCGGCGGTCAAGGACCTGCGGGCGCACCTGCTCGACGACCGTGGGCTGGACCGCCGCGCCGTCTACGCGACGGGGTACTGGCGAGCCCGCTGACGCCCGGGCTGAGGTCCCCGATCCTGTCGGGGGTAGCCGCTACCGTGGATCGCATGACAGCAGCAGCGAATGGGCCCGCGCGCGGAGCCCCGTTCGCCGGTGCCTCGCCGTCGCAGATCCGGGATGCCCTGACCCCCGAGGACGCGGAGTCGTTCGAGCGGCACTGGCGCGGACTGATGGTGCGGGCGACCGAGAGCCTGGACCTCACCGAGATGAACGAAGCACTCGACGCGTGGCGCCGGACGGCATGGCTCACTTCGGAGCTCGGCCACGACGGCTACCGCGCCATGCTGGCGGATTCCGAGGAACGGGCCCGGACCGGGGAACGAGCTCCGGGCGCCGTGTCGTGGGACGAGCTCAAGGTCGAACTCGGCCTCACCGGTCGCTGACACAACGGTATCCGGCCGGCGTCACCGATGAGCTACACCATCGACGTCGACCCAGCCGCGCAGGCCGTCATCGACGTCCTACCCCCAGATTTGCTGAACACACTCGTCGACGTGTTCGCAGTCCTCGAACTCGAACCGTGGAGCGCCCCGTCGATCGCCCCCGAGACGAATCCCGACGGAGCCGTGCGCACCATCGGGCTAGGACGCTCGGCCATGCTGGTCTACCTCGTTCTCGACGATGAGCAACGGGTCGACGTGCTCCGGATCGTCTGGGCGGGATGAGACACCCGGACGCTAGTGCGCGACGGCCGCCTCCACGCAGGACGCGAACAGTTCGGGCAGGTCGATCCCGGCCGCTGCCGCCATCACGGCGACCACGCTCGTCGTCGCGAACGAGCAGTACAGCCCCGCCTCCAGGAAGAACGGGCACCCGGCCGGGTCGATCCGGAAGTCGAACAGGCCGTAGTGCCGGCAGCCCAGCGCCGTGTAGCAGGCCCGCGCCGCGGCCGACACCGGCCCGGTCACCGGGTCGGCGGGGTCCACGATCCAGGCTCGCTCGCCGTCCTTGGCCATCAGCCGGAGCTCGCCGTCGGCGGCGCGGGCGAGCTTGTCGTCGTAGCCGCGGACAGGCTTCGACGACGGGTCCATCGCGTACTCCTCCAGCGGCAGGCACACCAGCTCGCCGTCGCGTTCGAGCACGCCGCACCGCACCTCGCGGCCCAGCTCGACGTACTCCTCGACGAGCGCGGCGCCGGAGTACCGGAACGCCTCCTTCAGCGCCACGTCGTAGTCCGATGTGGACCGAACCAGTGTCACACCGGAGGAGTTGTCGGCGTCCACCGGCTTCACGACCGCGGGCGGGTCGACCGTCGGCCGTTGTCCCGGACGCAGCACCTCGCCGTGCGGAACGTCCACACCGGACGCCGCGACGACGGCCCGCGCCCGCCCCTTGTCCACCGACAGCGCCGTCGCGTCCGGGGTGTTGCCGACGTAGGGCACGCCGAGCACGTCGAACAGTGCCCGGTAGCTCGTCATGCCGGGCGGGCAGAACATCTGCGGGACCATCACGTCCGGCTCCAGCTCCGCGATCCGGCGGACCGCGTCACCGACGGTCACCGGGGCGGACGCCGCGATCACCTCGGGTTCCAGTGACGCCGGGAACCGCCAGCGACCGTCGGGGGTGACGTGCGCGACGTGCATCCCGTATCGGTTCCGGTCGGCCGTCGCGGTCAGGCAGTCCCGGGCGTAGAGCAGCGACAGATCGACGAACTCGTCGGAGACCGCGGAGCCGGTCAGGTGCAGTACGCGCACGTCAGTCCCCCGCCGGTTCGACGATCTTGCCGATGTTCAGGTCGATCCGCACCCAGTCCGACCCGCGGCGCAGTGTGCGCAGCAGCAGCCACGGGATCTGCAGGTGGTGCACGGCCAGGAACGGCAGCGGGTCGTCCGGGGAGAGGATCGCGTCCGTCCCGCCCAGGATCGTGCGCAGCCGCCCGGCCCGGTCCGGGCCGGTCAGGAGCCGCCAGACCTCGTGGTAGATCCAGTACGTCGGGCGGCTCGTCGGCAGCGGGGTCAGCGTCGCCGTCCCGTCCCGCAGGTAGGCGTCGGCGACGCCCGGATGGTCGTGGAACATCGTGATCGCCGAGTGGGTGCGCGGGTTGCACTCGATCGCGTACACCCGTCCGTCGGCGGCCTCGATGAAGTCGAACGACAGCTGCCCGGTCAGCGACAGCGCGCCGACGAAGCGCCGCACCCACTTCTCGATGTCCGGCCGGTCGAGGTGCGCGTAGTTCACCTGCCACGACGACGACAGGCAGCACCCGTGCAGCGTGACCTCCCCGTCGCGCACGGTGCTGTGGGTGCAGAACTCCCGGCCCCGCACGAACTCCTGCAGGATCCACGGGTTCTCCGCCGAGATCGGCAGCGAGCGCGCAAACGCCTCGGTCTCGGCCGCACTCGGGCGGGGCAGCGGGGTGAGGTCGAGGCGGCGCACGGGGTCGTAGGCGATGCTCTTGAGCACGAACGTGCGGCCGGGACGGGACGCGAAGTCGAACGCGGCGACCTGGCCCGCGTCGGTGATCCGGTGCGTCTCCGGCACGTCGAGCCCGAACGAGGCGGCGGTGGCCGCGAACGCGTCCTTGTCGTCGAGGAGACCGATCACGCCCGGACCGGGGTGCAGCACCTCGCAGTGCTGCACCAGCAGCGGCTTCGCTTGCGCGTCGGCGACGCTGGAGGCCGGGCTGCACACGGGCACGTAGACGTCGACGCCCTCGGACCGCACGATCCGCAGCAGCGCGTCGGCGTAGCCCGGGTCGGCCGGGTCCGGCACGGTCCGGAAGCGGTCCACCGCCCGGGAGAACCGGTGCCCGGTGAACCGGTAGCGCGCCGACTCGACGAGCACCACCCGGTGCCCGGCCCGGTGGAACGCCCGGGCCAGTGCCAGCGACTTCGTCATCTTCCCGCCGCTGACCATGATCGTGCGCCGGTGCCCGGCCGGGGTGGGGGCCGGGTCCGACCGCCGCAACCACGCCACTGCCGTGACCACGGCGTTCAGCGGCAGCGCCGCCGTCAGCAGGGCGAGCATCCCCAGCGTCCGCAGGCGTGTCATCTACACCTGCCGGATCAGGGTCAGCCCGTCGCGCACCGGGAGCACGACCTGCTCCACCCGCGGGTCGAGCGCCACCGCCCGGTTGAACGCCGCGATCGCGGCGCCGTTCGCGCTCGGCTCCCCGGGGGCCCACGGCTCGCCCTGCATCAGCGTGTTGTCCACGCAGACCAGCGCGCCGGGCGCGAGCAGCCCGCCGGTGAGCAGCGTCTCGAGGTACTCGGCGTACCCGGCCTTGTCCGCGTCCACGAACACGAGGTCGAACGACTCCCCGGCCGCGGCGAGCGAGCGCAGCGTGTCCGCCGCCGGCCCGACCCGCACCGAGATCCGGCCGCCGGCCTCGGACCCCGTGAGGCACTCACGCGCCAGCGCGGCCGCGGTCTCGTCGATCTCGCAGGCGACCACCGAGCCGTCGCGGGGCAGTGCCTCCGCCATCGCGAGCGCTGAGTAACCGGTGAACATCCCGATCTCCAGCACCCGTCGCGCGCGGGTGGCGTGCACGAGGATCGCCAGCGCCTTCCCCTCGACGTGCCCGGAGAGCATCTCCTGCTCCAGTGGCCGGGTGTGGGCGTCCCAGTCCCAGCCGCGGGTCCGCTCGGCCAGTGCGCGCAGCGCCGGGGACTCCGGGGTGGTGCACGCGGCCACGTACGGGTCCAGGCCGCCGACGAGCGCGGCGATCTCCCGGGCCTCGGCGGCCGCATCGCCGTCGAGCCGCTCGGCCAGGCGTTCCAGTCGCTGCGCCGCGATCGTCACCGGCGTGACCGGCCGGGCCGGGCGGACGGCGTGGGCGCTCATGCCGGGAACACGTCCACACCGCCACCGCCACGCGGCAGGTCGCGCACCACCGTCCGGTGCGCCGCCAGCGCGTCGTCCAGCTCGGCCGGGGACAGGTCGTTCACGAAGTGGCAGGCCCCGATCGGGCACGGCACGGCGGCGCGCAACAGCCCGCCACGGGTCTGCGTGATCGACTCGGTGGCCCGCCGGAGCAGCTCCGGCGTCAGGTACGGGCTGTCCACGCAGAGTCCGAGCCGGGAGAACACGCCGAGGATCCGGTCCCGGTCGCGCGTCGAGATGTACCCGCGGCGTTCGGCGATCGTCGCGGACAGCGCCATGTCCACGCTGATCGCGTGCCCGTGGAACATCGGGGTCTCCGGCGCCAGCTCCAGCGTCGGGCTCCACGTGTGGCCGTAGGCGATCACCCGGTCCAGGTCCAGCTCGTGCAGGTTCGGCACCTCCAGCTCGAGCATCGTCTGCACGGCGTCGTAGGTGAACTTGTGCCCGAGCTCGCGGAGCTCCCGTCCGCCGCCGGCGTGACCGAACGCCGTCGCCAGCAGGTCCTCGCCGGACTCCTCGAGCACCTCGAAGATCGCGCTGTTCGCGACGACCGAGATCTTGACCATCTCGGCCATGCCGTTGCGGACCTGGTCGACCGGCAGTGTGGCCAGCAGGGTCGGGTCGACGACCACCATCTGCGACGCGTGGTACGCGCCGAGTCGGTTCTTCGCCTTCTCGTGGTTGACCGCGACCTTGATCGCGACGCTGGCGTCGATCTGGCCGATCAGCGTCGTCGGGACCCGGATGTAGGGGGTGCCGCGCCGGAACGTCGCGCACGCGAACCCGGCCACGTCGGTGGTCAGGCCGCCGCCGACGACGAGCACCGGCTCGGTGCGCAGGAGCCCGAAGTCGGCGAACGCGTCGACGATCCGCTCGACCGTGGCCAGGCTCTTCGCCGTCTCGGCGATCCGGACCCCGAACACGGTCAGGGCGATGCCGTGGTGGTCGAAGTAGGCGCGCATCGCGTCGCCGTGCAGGCCGAGAACGGTCTCGTCGACGACCATCAGGCACCGCCCGTACGGCCGGTAGCTGTCCGCGATCTCGGTGTTCGCCGGGTCGAACGCCCCGTCGACGTAGACCAGGCTGAAGTCGATCTTCTCGTAACCCTCGACGTGGAACGCGTTCTCCGTGGCCGTGACGGTCGCGTGGGGTCGGCTCATCTGCAGTCCTTCGGTCTTCGTCGGGCGGGGTCAGGCGCGCGGCAGGTGCGTGCGCAGAGCGGCGTAGTCGATGCGGTCGACCCGCTCGACGGCCGCGCCGAAGTCGTGCTCGGCCGTGTTCGCGTTCGGGAACGCGACGCAGGTGATACCGGCCTCGCGCGCGGCCTCGACGCCGCCGACGTTGTCCTCGATCGCGACACAGGCCTGGGCGGACTCGCCGAGCTCGTCGAGCGCGTACGTGTACACCTCGCCGTTCGGCTTCGGCTTCTCGACGTGCGTGGAGTTCAGGACGAGGTCGAACCCGCCGCCGAGCGCGGACCCGAGCGCACCGGTGAGCGCGGCGACGTTCTCCGGCGACGTGGTGGTCACCAGCGCCACCGTGATGCCGTCGCGGCGGGCGGCGGACAGCGTCTCGGCCACGCCCTCACGCGGCGTCGGTGGGTACTTGCGGAGCAGGCGGCGGAACCACTCGGTCTTCGAGCGGTGCACCGCCTCGACGTCGATCTCCACCCCGGCGGAGCGGGCGAACGCCTCGATCCGGTCCCGGCCGCCGCTGGTCGCGAGCATCTCGACGTACTGTTCGCGGTCCCAGCGCCAGCCGAGCCGATGGTCGTCGAACGCGTGGTTGAACGCCTGGCGCTGGAGTTCGGAGGTGTCTGCGACGGTGCTGATGGATCCGAAGAGAATGGCCGGCATCGGTACTCCCGATTTTGTGATGGACACTTGGGCGTGTACTGAACGCTGTACCCGGAAGAAGACAGGTCGAACGCTACTGAACGATTAGTTCAGTAGCGACTGTAGGAGGTGACCGGTGGCCCCGCGAGCCGACGATCGCAGCACCGACCCACGCGTGATCCGCACGCGCGAGGACGTCCCGCGTGCTGCGTTCCGGATCCTCGTCGACGAGGGCGCCGACGCCGTCACCCATTCCCGCGTCGCGCAGGTCGCGGGCTACTCCAAGGCGACGCTGTACGCCCACTGGCCGACCCGGCTGGACCTGGTGCGCGCCACGCTCGACCTGATGACCGACATCCGGCACGCGCAGCTCGTCGGGGAGTCACGGGCCGACCTGATCGGACAGACGATCGGGTTCGGGGCCATGATCCGGGAGCAGAAGATCGACCGCGCGCTGGGCGCGATGGCCGCGCTGATCGCGGCCGCACCGGAACTCGCCGAGCTGCGCGACCGCGTCGCCGCCGAGGGAGAGCGGGTCATGCGGAGCGTCCTCGACGACGTCGCGGACGGCGAGGAGCGCGAGGCGGCCGCACTGATGCTCAACGGCGCCGTGCTCTACGCGGCGATGCTGCACGGCAGCCCGCCGAGCGACGACATGGTCGCCACGATCGTCGACGTGGTGCTGCGCGGGCTGGGGACAAGCCGGAACTGACCGCTACGCGGCCCGCGCGACGTCGGCTACGGGACGTCCGAGTCGGGCGGGGGAAGCCGGATCTCCCGTGATCGACGCCGGGGCCATCGTCCCCAACCCACGCACCGCACGCGTGACCGGCTCTGCACCGGCCGACAGCGGGTTCACAGGCGGCACACAGGGTCGGGGTGTGTGCTCCTACCATGTCCGACGTGAGCGAGAGGGGAGCCGAGCAGCTGCGGCGCAGCGACGGCACCCCGATCCGGGTACTCGTCGTCGACGACGAGTCGACGCTGTCCGACCTGCTGGCGATGGCCATGCGCTACGAGGGCTGGGACGTCAGGACGGCCGCGGACGGGCGCACCGCCGTCACCCAGGCCCGCGACTTCCGGCCGGACGCCGTCGTGCTCGACGTCATGCTCCCCGACTTCGACGGGTTCGAGGTCCTGCGCAAGATCCGGGCCGACACCCCGGAGGTGCCGGTCCTGTTCCTCACCGCGCGCGACGCCGTCGAGGACCGGGTCGCCGGGCTCACCGCGGGCGGTGACGACTACGTGACCAAGCCGTTCAGCCTGGAGGAGCTCGTCGCGCGGATGCGCGGGCTGCTGCGCCGCGCCGGGATGACGGCGGCGCGCCAGGGCGGCGAGCTCGTCGTCGGGGACCTGGTGCTCGACGAGGACGGACACGAGGTGCAGCGCGGCGGCGAGCCGGTCGAGCTGACCGCCACCGAGTTCGAGCTGCTGCGCTTCCTGATGCGCAACCCGCGCCGGGTGCTGTCCAAGGCGCAGATCCTGGACCGGGTGTGGCACTACGACTTCGGTGGACAGTCCAACGTGGTCGAGCTCTACGTGTCCTACCTGCGCAAGAAGATCGACGCCGGTCGGACGCCGATGATCCACACAGTCCGCGGGGCGGGGTACGTGCTGCGCCCGGCCGGCGGGTGATCCCCCGCGCGCGCTCGCTGCGCGCCCGCCTGGTGGTCACCGTGCTGGTGCTGTTCGTGCTGGCCTGCGTGGCGATCGGGATCGCGACGACGGTGGCGCTCGACCGGTTCCTGAACGGACGCCAGGAGGGCGAGGTCGTCGCCTCGGCCGACCGGTTCGCCCGCGCCCAGAACGGGCAGCTGCCGCGGCCGCCGGGCGGGCAGGGCGGGCCCGGCGGGGCGGGCGGAGGTCCCGGCGGATCGAGCTTCCTCGGCCCGCAGCCGCCCGGTTCGGTCGGTGTCGTGTTCGCCGGCGACGGGCCGGACGGCACGGCCGGGACCGTGGTCGGCGCCGAACGGCTGGAGGACAACGGGGCCAGCACGTCGACGCTGTCCTCGGGCGACCTGGCCGCGCTGGCCGCCGTCGCACCCGGCGGCCCGCCCCGGCACGTCGACCTGGCCGGCGCCGAGTACCAGGCGTCCGCCCAGACGATGAACGGGCGGATCTACGTGCTGGCCCGGGAGACCGGACCGGTCTCGGAGGTGCTGACCCGGCTCGTGCTGATCGAGGTGATCGTCCTCGGTGGCGCCGTCCTGGTCACCGGCGTCGCGGCGGCGGTGGTGGTCCGCCGCGAGATGCGCCCGCTGGAGCGCGTCGCCGGGGTCGCCGGACAGGTCGAGCGGCTCCCGCTGGACCGCGGCGAGGTGCATCTGGCGGCCCGGGTGCCGGACCCGGACCCGGACACCGAGGTCGGACAGGTCGGCGCCGCGCTGAACCGGATGCTGGACAACGTGGAGGGTGCGCTGGCCGCGCGCCAGGACTCGGAGACCCGGCTGCGCCGCTTCGTCGCCGACGCCAGCCACGAGCTGCGCACCCCGCTGGCCGCGATCCGCGGCTACGCCGAGCTGTCCCGGCGCGAGCGCGACCCGGTGCCGCCGGGCACGGCGCACGCGCTGACCCGGATCTCCTCGCAGGCCGAGCGGATGAGCACGCTGGTCGAGGATCTGCTGCTGCTCGCCCGCCTGGACGCCGGCCGACCCCTGGAACGCTCCGAAGTGGACCTGACGCGGCTGGTGC
This sequence comes from uncultured Actinomycetota bacterium, assembly GCA_963822335.1. Lineage (GTDB taxonomy): Bacteria > Actinomycetota > Actinomycetes > Mycobacteriales > Pseudonocardiaceae > Pseudonocardia. The sequence goes on from CAWGHE010000004.1 coordinate 496,194, forward strand.
TGGACGCGATCGGCGACGCGCACGTCGCGGGTCCCGGGCACCGCTTCATCCCGGACCTGCCGGACGAGCCGGTGACGGTGCCCGGGGACACGCACCGGCTGGCCCAGGTCGTCGCGAACCTGCTGGCGAACGCACGCACGCACACCCCGGAGGGCACGACGGTGACGGTCGGGCTGCGCCGCGGCCCGGACGGCGGCGCCCTGCTCACCGTCCGCGACGACGGCCCGGGCATCCCGCCGGAGATCCTGCCGCGGGTGTTCGAGCGGTTCGCCCGCGGCGAGGAGTCGCGCACCCGGGCCGGCAACGACACCCCGAGCACCGGTCTCGGCCTGGCCATCGTGGCGGCCGTGGTCGCCGCGCACGACGGCACCGTGTCGGTGGACAGCGTGCCGGGACGGACGGCGTTCACCGTCGGGCTCCCGGCCGGGTCCGCCGCTACGACCGCTTCCGGGCCTGTGTGAGCGTCTCCGACAGCTCCGCGATGAACTCGTCCATCGCGGCCTGCATGGACGTGCGGAACGCGCCCAGCAGCGCCTGGGTGGCGACCGGCTGAAGGCCCTCGACGGCGGTGCGCACGTCCGCGACGCCCTCCGGCGGCAGTCCGGCCGCGACGTGCGCGGACCACACGTGGTCCCGGAACAGGGCCAGGAACAGGTCGGCCACCTCGCGGGTGCGGGCGTGCAGCGGCTCGTGCACGTCCATCACCGCGCGGGCCGAGATGCCCAGCGCGACCGCCTGCGCCCCGGCCCGCATCAATGCGGGGTTGGTGATCCGGATGCGGTCCGGGCCGATGTGCTCGATCAGCCCGGACGTGCGGAGCTCGGCGAACGCGCCCGGCTCCAGCGTCACGCCGAGCCAGCCGGACAGCTCGTCCTCGCGCATCTCGACCGGCGCCTCCGGCTCCCAGGGAGCGAGCATGCCGCGGTAGAGGCGCAGCGCCTCCTCGGCGTTGTTCGACGGCGTCTGGTTGATCAGCACGTCGATCGCGGCGAGCGTGAACCCGCGCCGCTGCAGCGACGCGATCAGCTCCAGCCGGGCGACGTGGCTGTGGTCGTAGTACGCGGTGCGACCGCGCAGCACACCGGGATGGAGCAGCCCACGCGAGAGGTGGGCGCGTACGTTGCGAACCGTCATGCCGGCCCGTGCGCCCAGCTCGTCGATCGTCAGGTCGTCGACGGCCCCGTCCACCTCGCTCACCGACGTCGACCCTACTCGGGAGAATCGCACCTGATGACGTCCCGGCGTCGATCCACAACGTCCCTGCTGCGTCCCGTCGCTGTTCAGCACGACATTGTCATCGCTCGATGATCCATGACGATGACACCCTGACGGTCAGCACCCAGATCCTGTTTCTGCTGCTCAACGCATTTCTCCAACTCCACGTTGACATGAGCTCGTGAACGGATAGTACTGTCCGAACGTCTCCGGGATCACATTCACCCGAATGCGACCCGCCCTCACCTGCGGCGCTCCCCGGCGCAGGTGCGGGCCCGAGCGGCCGCGTGGGACGGCCGAGGCCCGGCCGGCGGTCCCCCTCCTGTCGGCCGGGCCGCCCCACCCCGTCCCCCGTCGCACAGCCGGTTCACAAGCGGCACCCAGAGTGCGGACAGAGCGCCGGACCAGGCTCGTGCCCATGACACGAGGGGACCGACCATGACCGTGACCGAGACCCGGCCACCCCGGGCGGCCGTACCGGCACCGGGACACACACCGGGCGGGCCGGGCGGCCGGCACCGCGCCGGCACCGCGGCACCCGCCCCGCGCCGCCGACCTCGCCGGGAACACGCACTCCTGGCGGTGCTCCTCGCCGGTACCGGCGTGCTCTACCTGTGGAACCTGTCCGCGTCCGGCTGGGCGAACTCGTTCTACGCCGCCGCCGTCCAGGCCGGCACCCAGAGCTGGACCGCGTTCTTCTTCGGCTCCCTCGACGCCGGCAACGCGATCACCGTGGACAAGCCACCGGCCGCGCTGTGGGTGATGGAGTCCTCGGCGAGGATCTTCGGCTTCTCGTCGTGGTCGATCCTCGTCCCGCAGGCGCTGATGGGCGTCGCCGCCGTCGCGGTGCTGTACGCGACCGTGCGCCGGGTGGCCGGCCCGCCGGCGGCGCTCGTCGCCGGGGCGGCGTTCGCGCTGACGCCGGTGGCGGCGCTGATGTTCCGGTTCGACAACCCGGACGCGCTGCTCACGCTGCTGCTCGTCGCGGCCGCGTACGCGACGACCCGCGCCTGGGAGACGGCGTCGACCCGGGCCGGGACACGCTGGCTGGTGCTGGCCGGCGTCGTGATCGGGTTCGCGTTCCTGACGAAGATGATGCAGGCGTTCCTGATCCTGCCGGCGCTGGCCGCCGCGTACGGGGTCACCGCGCGCACCGGCCTGTGGCGCCGGGTCCGGCAGATCGCGCTGGCCGGCGCGGGCGTCGTCGTCGGTGCCGGGTGGTGGCTGGTCGCGGTCTCGCTGTGGCCGGAGGCGGCCCGGCCGTACATCGGCGGGTCGACGAACAACTCCGCGTGGGAGCTCGCCCTCGGCTACAACGGGCTGGGCCGGATCCTCGGAAACACCGGCGGCGGCGGGGGCGGCGCCTCGTTCGGCGGCACGGCCGGCCTGCTGCGCCTGTTCAACTCCGAGTTCGGCACGCAGGTCAGCTGGCTGTTGCCGGCCGCGCTGCTGCTCGGTGCGGCAGGGGCGTGGTTCGTGCGGCGCACGACGGCTCCGAACGCGCGGCAGCTGCGCGGTGCACTCGTGCTCTGGGGCGGCTGGACGCTGGTCACCGGGCTGACGTTCAGCCTGATGAGCGGCACGATCCACCCGTACTACGCGGTCGCGCTGGCCCCGGGGATCGCCGCCCTGGTGGGGATCGGCGGCGTGCTCGCGTGGCGGGCGAGGGACACGTGGGCCGGCCGCGCCACGCTCGCCCTGTCCTCGGCCGGGACGGCCGTCTGGGCGTTCGTGATGCTCGGCTGGTCGGACTCGAGCCTGACCGTGCTGCGGTGGCCGATCCTGGTGGCGGGCGTGCTCGCCGGGGCGGTCCTGCTGCTGCCGCCGCAGCGCCGCCTGGCCCGCGACCGCCGTGGGCGTCGCGCTCCTGGCCGGGCTCCTCGCGCCGGCCGCGTACACGGTGGACACCGCGCTCACCGCGCACACGGGTTCGACGCCGAGTGCCGGACCGGCCGTCTCCGGGAGCGACGCGGGACCGGGCGGCGGCTCGGCCGGCGGGCCGGGCGCCGGAGGCAGGCCGCCGGGCGGAGCGGCGCCGTCGGGCACCGCGCAGTCCGGCGCCGGGTCGTCGGCCGACGCCACCGGCGCGGCGACCGCGGCCGGCACGACCGACGGCGGAACGGCCGGCGGCGGGCCCGGCGGCTCGGGCGCATCAGGCGGTCCGGGCGGTCCGGGCGGGGAACAGGCCAGCAGCGAGCTCGGCGCGCTGCTGACCGGCGACGGGACCCGGTGGGCGGCGGCCACGATCGGCTCGCAGAGCGCCGCGACGCTGGAGCTGGCCTCCGGCAGCTCGGTGATGGCGATCGGCGGCTGGTCCGGCTCGGACGACTCACCCGACGCTCGAGCAGTTCCAGGCCTCCGTGGCCGCCGGCGAGATCCACTGGTTCGTCGCAGGTGGTCAGCAGGGCGGCGGACCGGGCGGGCGGGAGCTCCGACTCGTCCGGCACGCGCGATCACGGAATGGGTGGCCGCGCACTACACGGCGACCACGGTCGGCGGGCAGACCGTCTACGACCTGACGGCAGCCCACGTCCTGAGCCCGGGCACGGCGAACGGCAGCGGCCCGGTGGTCCTCCTCGCGGAGGGTCGACCGGGCCGTCGTGTCGTCGCGGGCGTGCCGCGACGGCGTACTAGCGAGCGGAGCGCACCGGGGTGCACTGCGGGCAGTCCCGCCACGGGCGGGTCCGCGAGGTCGTCGAGCGGTCGGCGCCGCAGCGACAGGTGTCGGCGACCGGGCCGAACGCCGGCATGGCCTTGACCGGCCGGTTCGCGCGGGTGAGCACGTGTCCGGAGCGGCGGGCCGCGGAGGTGGTGGCGGTGGTGGAGGCAAGGTACAGGCGCATGGAGGTATCCCCGACGGTTGTGTGCACTGTGGTGGCACGGACCTAGGACGTCGCGGGGCCTGTGGGCACCCGCCGTCAGTCACGTCGCTCGTAACGGTACGAAACATTTCGCCACCGCGCAGTGACGTCGGGCACAGCATCGACGCTGCTGCGCCGACGTGCACGCATCTGCACGGCTGACAGACTGCGGCCATGGTCCCGTCCGCGATGTCCGGATCCCGTCGCCGCCGCCCGTACCGCGTCTGGATCTCGGCAGCGGGACGGCCCGCGCCGTCCTCGCGCTGACCCGCTCCGGTGTGGTGCGGCCGATGCGGCCCGGAGCGCCTGTTCGGCGATCGGGCGCGCGGTGTACCGCTACGGCTACAGCGTCACCGCCGGGTTCGCCGTCGGCGCCGCGCGGCACCCGTACCGGCTGGCCGTCGTCGACGACGACGGCGTCGTCACCTACGCCGAGCTCGACCAGCGCACCGACGCGCTCGCCCTCGCGCTCGCCGGGTCCGGGGCCGGGCCGGGTGCGCCGGTCGGCGTCCTGTGCCGCAACCACCGCGCCCCGATCGAGGTGATGGTCGCGGCCGGGAAGTGCGGCGCCGACGTCGTGCTGCTGAACACCGGCCTGTCCGCCGACCAGATGCGCGGCGTGCAGGAGCAGCAGGAGCTGCACACCGTCGTCGCCGACCCGGAGTTCGCCGACGTGGTCCCGGACGGGCCGCGCGTCGTGCGCACCGAGGGCGACGGACCCGGAGACGCTCGAGGGGATGATCGCCGCCGGCGGCCCCGGCGAGCTGCCGCTCCGCCCGGAGCGCAGCAAGCTGATCGTGCTGACGTCCGGCACCACCGGCACGCCGAAGGGCGCCAAGCGGCCGCACCCGACAGCCTGGCGCCCGCCGCGTCGATCCTGTCCACGATCCCGTTGCAGGCCGGCGACCCGATGCTGATCGCCGCGCCGCTGTTCCACACGTGGGGCAACGCCGGCGCTGCTGCTCGCCGCGCTGCACGGGTCGACCGTCGTGCTGCAGCGCAAGTTCGAGCCCGAGGCGTTCCTCGACGTCGTGGAACGCCGCCGCGTCCAGACGGTCTTCGCGGTGCCGGTGATGCTGCAGCGCGTCATGGAGAGTCGTCCAGGGCGGCTGGCGCGGGCCGCACCGGCCGCGGATCGTCGCGGTCAGCGGCTCCGCGCTGCCGGCCGGGCAGGCGACCGAGTTCATGGACCGCTTCGGCGACTGCCTCTACAACCTCTACGGCTCGACCGAGGTGTCCTGGGTGTCCATCGCGAGCCCGGCCGACCTGCGCGCGGCGCCCGGGACGGCGGGCCGGGCGCCGTACGGCACGACGCTGGTCGATCCTCGGCGACGACGACCGGCCGGTCGCCCGCCGGCGAGGACGGCCGCGTGTTCGTCGGCAACGACCTGCAGTTCGAGGGCTACACCGGCAACCGACCGAACCCTGACAGGTGGCAAGGCCTTCACGGAACCGGCGACGTCGGCCACCTCGACGAGGAGGGCCGGCTGCACCTCACCGGCCGGGCCGACGACATGATCGTCTCCGGTGGGGAGAACGTGCACCCCGGCCCGGTCGAGGAGCTGATCGCGAACACGACGGGCGTGCGCGAGGTCGTGCGTGCTCGGGGTGCCCGACGAGCAGTACGGGCAGCGGCTGGCCGCGTACGTCGTCGCCGAGTCCGGCGCCGGCGCTGACCGCGGACGGCGTCCGCGATCTGGTGCGCGGCGAGCTGGCCCGCTTCGCGGTACCGCGCGACGTCGTGTTCCTGGACGAGCTGCCGCGGAACCAGACGGGCAAGGTGCTGCGGACCGAGCTCCCCGACCCTGCTTGATCGGCGGAAATCACTCCCCCGGACGGGTGTAGCGGGAGAAGATCCCGACCGAGACGTTGAACTGAGGCTGCCCTTCCCTACACTGCTGAGGGTGACGGTGTTGTCGGAGACCCAGCCCGCGACGGGCGTGGGTCAGGGATGCTCGGCGCTGAGCCTGGACGCGGGAGAACCGCTCGCGGGCACCGCGCCGGCCCTGCGCCGACTCGTGGCCGTCGAGCACGTCGGCGCCTGGCCGCCGCGGGTGGCGGCCCATCCCGACCGGGCCGTCTCCGGGCTCGCCGCCCGGCTGCGCGAGCAGGACGCGACGCTGCTGCTGATCCGGCGCCCGGGCCGCCGCCGGCGCCGCACGGCGGGGCGTGCGGTCCTCGTCGCGGACCTCTCGCCCGGCGCGACGCGGGTCGTCCGCCGGCACGTGCGCGGCCCGGACGATCTGGACGACCTCACGTTCGACATGGACGTCGGCCGCCCGGTCTCCGACCCGTTGCTCCTGGTCTGCGCGCACGGGCGGCGCGACGTGTGCTGCGCGGTCCGCGGGCGGGCGCTCGCCGCCGCCGTCGCCGGTGCCGACCCGGACCACCCCGGCGGCGTCTGGGAGTGCAGCCACCTCGGTGGGCACCGTTTCGCCCCGACGGCGATCGCGCTGCCGACCGGTTACGCGTACGGGCGCCTGGACCCCGCGACCGCCGTCGACGTGCGCAAGGGCGCCGGTCTGGGCGAGGTCGTGCCGTCGTGCTGCCGCGGCCACGTCGGGCGCACGCCCGCCGAGCAGGTCGCGGAGCTCTCCGTCCGCGAGCACACCGGCATCCGGGATGCGGACGCGCTGACCGTCGACCCGGCCGACGGGCCGGGCGACGCGGTCGTGCGGGCCCGCGACGGCCGTCGCTGGACGGTTACGCTGAGTGTCGATCCGGACGCGGGAGCCCGGCCGGCGTCCTGCGGTGCCGCACTCGAGCCGGCCATGCCGCTGGTCGGGAGTCTCCCCGCCAGGCCCCGTGATCGCCCGGCCGGGGCACGCCGTGCGTCGCCGCCGGTGACAGGGTGGGACCCGTGCCCCACGCCGTCCGATCCGCCACGCCCGCGGCCGATCCGTTCCCGCCCGCCGCCGAGCTGGCCGCGCATCCGGCCGTCGTCGCCGCCCGGACGGGCGGCGCCGACGTGCTGGAGCCGCACGCCGCGGCTGCCGACGATCCGGCCCGCGGCGTCCCCGCGGGCCACACTGGACGCGGTGGCCGGGGCCGGGCTGCTCTCGGTGACCGTGCCGGTGGACGAGGGCGGGCACGGCGGCGCCCCCGGGAGGAGGCCGAGGCCGTCGAGCTGCTGGCCGGGGCGTGCGGGGCGACCTGGTTCGTCGGGACCCAGCACCGGACGCCGCAGCAGATGTCCCGCGGCGGGCCGCCGGGCTGGCGGCCGAGGCGTACCGCGCGGGCCCGGCCGCCGACGAGCACCGAGTGGGTATGGCCACGGCCGCGACGGCCGCCGGGATCGCCGTCGCGCACCTGCGCCGGCCCGGGCCGCCGCGGCCGTCACCGCCGAGCCGGACGGCGACAGGCTGGCGGCTGCGCGGCCGCAGCGACTGGTGCACCGGCTGGGGCCTGGTCGACCTGGTGATGATCGGCGGCCGCGACGGCCGACGACCGGTTCCTGTTCCTGCTGGTCCCGGCCCGACCCGCGCCGGGCCTCGCGGCCGGGGACCCGCTGCCGCTGTCGGTGATGGGCGGCACGCGCACGGTCGCGCTCACGATGGACGACTACGTCGTCGGCGCCGACGCCGTGCTGGCCGATGTGCGACGGCGCTGCGTTCCGGCGGCACGACCTGGCGCGCACGGCGAACGCCACCCCGGCGTCGATCGGGCTGCTCCGCCGCCTGCTGTCCGAACTGGACCGGCAGGGCGCCGAGCGGGACCGTCCGGAGGCGACCGAGCTCGCCGCCGCGCTGTCCGAGGAGGCCGCACGCCTGCGCGACGAGGCGTACGCGCTGCTCACCGGCGTTCCCCTGTTCGAACGGGTGCCGGAACGGGTGGCGTTGCGCGGCGAGCTCGGGGCGCTGACCGTGCGGGCGGCGCAGGCGCTGGTCGCCACCCGCTCCGGCTCGGCGCTGCTGTCCACCAGCCCCGAGCAGCGCTGGGCGCGCGAGGCGATGTTCCACATGGTGCAGGCGCAGACCGATCCGGTCCGCCGGGCCCAGCTCGACGCGCTCGGCCGCTCGCGGGCCTGAGCCGCCCTCAGTCCCCGGGGTCGTCCGGCGTCAGGTTCGCGGCGAGGGTGCGTCGTACGGCCTCGGTGACCCGCTCACGCCGCTGCGTGGTCGCCCTCTGCTGCGGGATACCGTCGGGCACGGAGGACGGGTCGGCCACCGGGGCGCGACGCTCGCCGGTGTCACCCACCCAGTACCGAGCCATCGGAACTCCCTGCGTCGTCGCCGTACTGACGACTATAGGCGATATCCCGTCGCGGCGCCGCGGGCCGGCGATCGCGGATCAGCCGAACCACCGCTCGAGGACCCGGCCGAGACCGTCCTCGTCGACCCGCAGCGCCACCTCGTCGGCGTCCGCGCGCACGGACGGCGGCGCCTGCCCCATCGCGACGCCGTGCCCGGCCCAGCGCAGCATCTCCCGGTCGTTGTCGCCGTCGCCGACGGCCAGCACGTCGGCTGCGCCGAGACCGCGTCGGCCCGCGACCCGGGCCAGCGCGGACGCCTTCGACACCCCGGCCGCCACGGCGGTCACCCACGGCATCTCGTGATCCAGCGTGACGGTCGCACCGGGTAGCTCCAGCCCGGCGGCACGGCGCGCGACCTCGTCCGGCGTGCTGCCCGGGACGAAGGTGATCAGCTTCGGAGCCGGTTCGGCCATCAGCGCGTCCATCCCGACCTCGGTGACCCGGCCGGCCAGGACGCCGTCCGGGAACGGTGCGCTGACCCGCTGCCCGACGCCGACGTGCTCGCACGCGAAGTAGCCCTCGGGGAACCGTTCGCGCAGCCGGTCGAGCGCGGCCCGGACGTCGAAGTGGGCCACGGAGCGGACCTCGCGGGTCGCCGTGTCCATCTCGACCGCACCGTTGGACGTGATCGTCGTCCCGGCCGCCAGCCCGAGCTGGTCCAGCGCGGGTGCGACACCGACGACGGTGCGCCCCGTGCAGAGCATCACCTCGGCGTGCCGTGTGGCGCCGGCGATCGCGTCCCGCACGCGCTCCGACGGCGGGGTGCGGCCGTGCACGATCGTGCCGTCGATGTCCAGTGCGACCAGACGGGGACGCCAGCCGTTCGATCGCACTCGTCCAGGTTACGTGGACCGTCGGTTTCACAGCCCGCGCACAGGTTCGGCACCGGTGACGCACAGCGGGCGCGGCGACGGTGATCGTCGTGACGAGCACCCTGTCCCGGACCCGAGTCGATCCACCGGCGCGCACGCAGGACCGTCCGCCGCCACGGCCGGTGTGGCACCGGGCCGCGTTCGTCGCGCTGCTGGCCGGGACGGCGGCGCTCTACCTGTGGGGCCTGTCGTCGTCCGGGTGGGGCAACGCGTTCTACGCGGCTGCATCGCAGGCCGGCGGCGTCAGCTGGAAGGCCTGGTTCTTCGGGTCCTCGGACGCGGCGAACGCGATCACCGTGGACAAGGCGCCCGGCGCCCTGTGGGTCAGCGGGCTGTCCGTGCGGCTGTTCGGGCTGAGCAGCGCGAGCGTGCTGGTGCCGCAGGCGCTGATGGGTGTCGCGTCGGTCGGGCTTCTGTACGCGTGTGTCCGCCGGGCCGCGGGCCGGCCCGCGGCGCTGCTCGCCGGGGCGGCGCTCGCGCTGACCCCCGTGGCGGTCCTGATGTTCCGCTACGACAACCCGGACGCGCTGCTCGTCCTGGTGCTGGTCGCCGGCGCGTACGCGACGCTGCGGGCGGTCGAGCAGGGGCGGGCCCGGTGGCTGGTGCTCGCCGGGACGCTCGTCGGGATCGGCTTCCTGGCGAAGATGCTGCAGGCGTTCCTGGTGGTTCCGGCGTTCACCGCGGTCTGGCTCCTCGCGGCCCCCGTCGGGTGGTGGCCACGCGTGCGCGGGCTGGCGCTCGGCGCCGTCGCGCTCGTCGTGTCCGCGGGCTGGTGGCTGGCTGCCGTCGAGCTGTGGCCGGCCGCGGACCGCCCGTGGATCGGCGGCTCCCAGACGAACAGCGTCCTGGAGCTCGTGTTCGGCTACAACGGGTTCGGCCGGCTCACCGGCGACGAGGTCGGCAGCGTCGGGGGCGGCGCGGGAGGTGCCGCGGGCGGATGGGGGCAGACCGGGATCACCCGGCTGTTCGGCTCCGAGATGGGTTCCGAGGCGTCCTGGCTGCTGCCGGCGGCGCTGCTGCTGCTCGGGGCGCTGCTGTGGTGGACGCGCGGCCGCCCGCGCACCGACGCGCTGCGGGCGCAGACGCTGCTGTGGGGCGGATGGCTGCTGGTCACCGGGTGTGTGTTCAGCTTCATGGCCGGGATCATCCACTCCTACTACCTGGTCGCGATCGCCCCGGCGACGGCCGCGCTGGTCGGCCTCGGCGCCGTGACGCTGTGGCGGGACCGGGCGCGACCCGCCGCACGGATGCTGCTGGCAGTGACCGTGGCGGTGACGGCGGTCTGGTCGTTCGCGCTGCTCACGGACGCGTCGACGTGGCTGCCGTGGCTGCGCTGGACCGTGCTCGGGCTCGGCCTGGTCGCCGCGGCGGCGCTGACCGGGGTGCACCGGATGCCGCGGGCACTGGCCGTCGGCGTCGCGACGGCCGCGCTGCTGGCCGGCGGGGCCGGGACGGCCGCCTGGTCGATCGCGACGGCGGCGACGCCGCATTCCGGGGCGATCCCCAGCTCCGGCCCGGCCGGGTACGGCACCGGGCCCGGCGGCCGTGGCGGACCCGGTGGTGGTGGGTTCGCAGGTGGCCCGGGCGGGCCGGGTCGCGTCGGCGGGCAGGGTGGATTCGGCAACAACGCCGCCGGCACCGGCCAGGGTGGTGGCACCGGGATACGCGGTGGTGGCGGGCCCGGCGGGATCCTCTCGTTCCCCACGCCGAGCGCCGCCGTCACGCAACTGATCTCCGCCGACGCGTCGCGCTACACGTGGGCGGCGGCCGCCGTCACGTCGAACCAGGCCGCGGGCTACCAGCTCGCCACGCGGCTGCCGGTGCTCGCCGTCGGCGGCTTCAACGGGACCGACCCCTACCCCACTCCGGCGGAGTTCCAGCAGATGGTCACGGACGGCCGGGTGCACTGGTTCGTCGGCTCGACCGGCACCGGCGGGCCGGGCGGACGCGCGAATGCGGACAGCGGCGGCAGCGATGCGGCGAAGCAGATCGCCGCGTGGGTGGCGGCGACGTTCCCGGCCCGGACCGTCGACGGCGTCACGCTCTACGACCTGTCCGCCGCCGGGTGAGGCCGGAACACGCGGGTGCCGCGCCGCCGCCGTCGCAGACGGCGGTGAGCGAGGCCACAGAGCCGGAGCCGCGGCACACAGCTCACGCACAGGTCGATCACACGGGCGCGACAGCGCCGGACCCGAGAGTTCCTCCCATGAGCCCCGTACTCGCCGACACCCCGGCCGGCACCCGGCCGCCGGACGCCACCGCCACGACGCCGTTGCTGATCCCCGCGCCGGGCGACCGGACGGTGCTCGACATCGTCGTCCCGGTCTACAACGAGCAGGCCGACCTGGAGCGCTCCGTGCGCCGGCTGCTCGACCACCTGCGCGGCCAGTTCCCGTACTCGTTCCGGATCACGGTCGCGGACAACGCCTCGACCGACGCGACGCCGTCGATCGCGGCCCGGCTCGCCGCGACGCTGCCGGAGGTCCGCTCGGTCCGCCTGGAGGCCAAGGGCCGCGGGCGGGCGCTGCGCGAGGTCTGGTCGGCCTCGGACGCGCTGGTGCTCGCCTACTGCGACGTCGACCTGTCGACCGACCTCAACGCCGTGCTCCCCCTCGTCGCCCCGCTCGTGTCCGGGCACTCCGACCTGGCGATCGGGACACGGCTGAGCCGGGCGTCGCGGGTGGTGCGCGGCGCGAGGCGCGAGTTCATCTCCCGCTCCTACAACCTGATCCTGCGCGGCGCGCTGTCCGCCGGGTTCTCCGACGCCCAGTGCGGCTTCAAGGCGATCCGCTCGGACGTCGCGCGGCGGCTGCTGCCGCTGGTCGAGGACACCGGCTGGTTCTTCGACACCGAGCTGCTGGTGCTGGCCGAGCGGGCGGGCCTGCGGATCCACGAGGTCCCGGTGGACTGGGTGGACGACCCGAATTCCAGTGTGGACGTGTTCCGCACGGCCACCGACGACCTCAAGGGCGTGTGGCGGGTCGGGCGGGCGCTGGCCACCGGAGCGCTGCCGCTGGGCGAGATCCGCGCCCAGCTCGGCCGCGCCCCGCTGGAGCCGACGCCGGTACCGGGCGTGCCACGCGCGATGCCGTTCCAGCTGGCCCGCTTCGCCGCGATCGGGATCGCGTCCACAGTGGCCAACCTCGTGCTGTTCCTCGCGCTGCGCGGGCTGATGGGCGCGATCGCGGCGAACGTGCTGGCGCTGCTGATCTGCGCGGTCGCGAACACGGCGGCCAACCGCCGGTTCACGTTCGGCGTCCGGGGCCGCGAGCGCGCGGCCACCCACCAGTTCCAGGGCCTGGTCGTGTTCGCGATCGGGCTGCTGCTGACGACCGGTGCGCTGGCACTGCTCGGGATCCTCGCGCCCGGCGTGCACACGGCCGTCGAGGTCGCCGTGATCGTCGGGGCCAACCTCGTCGCGACCGTCGTGCGGTTCGTGCTGTTCCGTTCCTGGGTGTTCCGGCGTACCGCCGCGCCCGCTCCCACCTCGTCCGAATCGGAGATCCCGGCGTGACCACGCTCCTCTCCCGCCCTCCCTCCACTCCGGACGCGCCCGCCGAGGCCGCGCCCGAGCGCCGCTCCGGCCGTGAGTGGACGGCGCTGGCCGTCCTGCTCGCCGGCACCGGCGCGCTCTACCTCTGGAACCTGGGCGCCTCCGGCTGGGCCAACTCGTTCTACGCCGCCGCCGTCCAGGCCGGCACGACGAGCTGGACCGCGTTCTTCTTCGGCTCCCTCGACGCCGGCAACGCGATCACCGTGGACAAGCCGCCCGCGTCGCTGTGGCCGATGGAGATCGCGGGGCGGATCTTCGGGTTCTCGTCGTGGTCGATGCTGGTACCGCAGGCGCTGATGGGGGTCGCTGCCGTCGCGCTGCTCTACGCGGCGGTGCGGCGGGTGGCCGGCCCGGGTGCCGGGCTGCTGGCCGGGGTGCTGCTTGCGCTCACCCCGGTCGCAGCGCTGATGTTCAGGTTCAACAACCCGGACGCGCTGCTCACGCTGCTGATGGTCGCGGCGGCCTACTGCACGACGCGGGCCGTGGAACGCGGCGACCGGTCGTCGGGCACGCGGTGGCTGCTCCTGGCCGGACTGGTGATCGGCGTCGCGTTCCTGGCCAAGAGCCTGCAGGCGTTCCTCGTGGTGCCGGGCCTGGCGCTGGCGTTCGTGTGGGCCGCGCCCGGGTCGCTGCGACGGCGGATCACGCAGGTCCTCGGGGCGGGCGTCGCGATCGTCGTCGGGGCCGGGTGGTGGCTGCTGGCGGTCGCGCTGTGGCCGGTGTCGGCGCGGCCGTACATCGGCGGCTCGGGCGACAACACGCCGCTCGGGCTCGCGTTCGGCTACAACGGACTGAGCCGCATCCTCGGTGGTGAGGGCGGCGGACCGGGTGGTGGTGCCGGCGGTGCCCCGGGAGCCGGTGCGATGCCCCCGGGTGGCGCGGCCGGCATGCCCGGCGGACCCGGCGGTGGTGGCGGCGGCTTCGGCGGTCAGGCCGGGCTCGCTCGGCTGTTCAACGAGTCGTTCGCGACGCAGGCCAGCTGGCTGCTGCCGGCGGCGCTGATCCTGCTGGTGGCGGCGCTGTGGTTCACGCGGCGGGCCGCGCGCACCGACCGGACGCGGGCCGGGCTGCTGCTGTGGGGCGGCTGGACGCTGATCACGGTCGGAGTGTTCAGCTTCATGAACGGGATCATCCACCCCTACTACACGGTGGCACTGGCGCCCGGAATCGCCGCGACGGTCGCGATCGGCGGGGCGGTGCTCCTGCGCCACCGCGACACCTGGGGCGCCCGGATCACGTTGGCCGTGACGACCGCCGGGACGGCGGTGTGGGCGTTCGTCCTGCTCGGCTGGTCGCCGGAGTTCCTGCCGTGGCTGCGGTGGGTCGTGCTCGTGCTCGGCGTCCTGGCCGGGGCCGCGTTCCTGCTGCCGTCCGGGCGGCGGCGCTGGGCCGCCGTGGTGGCCGGCGCGGCGGTGCTGGCCGGTGTCGCGGCGCCCGCGGCGTACGCGGCGCAGACGGCGACGACGGCGCACACCGGCTCGATGCCGACCGCGGGCCCGACGGTCGCCGGGGCGCAGAACGGCCCCGGCGGCGGGATGCGCGACGGCCGGTTCCGGGACGGTCGCACCGACGGCACGGCGGGCGGTTCGGCGACGGCCCCCGGTGCGGGCCTCCGCAGCTCCGGGCTCGACCGGCGCGGGCTCGACGGCACGGGCGTGCCGGGCTCGGCCGCTCCGGGCCCGGCGGGATCGGCCGCTCCGGGCTCGGCGGCGGGCGCGGGCGCACCGGGCTCGGGCACCGCGGACGGCGCGGCGGCGCCCGGCGGTTTCGGCGACGGTGGCCGGGGCGGTCCCGGCGAGGAGCGCACGAGCGCGGAGGTGGTCTCCCTGCTGCAGGCCGCGCAGTCGTCCGGGGTCCGCTGGGCCGCGGCGACCGTCGGCGCCCAGGGCGCGGGGTCGATGGAGCTGGCCGGCGACACGTCGGTGATGGCGATCGGCGGGTTCAGCGGCTCCGACGCCTACCCGACGCTCGAGCAGTTCCAGGCCTACGTGCACGACGGGCAGATCCGCTACTTCGTCTCCGGCGGCGGGAACAGGGGCGGACCGGGCGGCGACCGGGGCGTCGGCGCGCAGATCACCGAGTGGGTGGCCGCGCACTACACGGCGACCACGGTCGGCGGCCAGACCGTCTACGACCTGAGCGCCCCCGCCCGCTGAGTCCGGCGGCCTCGCACACGGTTCGGTGGCCTCGCACACGCTCGAGCGTGTGCGAGGCCGCCACATCGTGTGCGAGGACAGGCCAGGTCCGATCGGCCCGGACGAACGGGCGCGTTCGCGTGCCGGGACCGGCCGCCGTTGGGCAGAGTGGACGCATGTCCACCCCCACCCGCGATCCTCGTGCGCTCCCGCTCCGCCCGCCGGCCCACCAGGTCGATCCGCGGGCGGTGCGGTGGTGGCAGCTGCGGGCGGTCCCGACGATCGTCGTGCTGCTGGTCGCGCAGGTCGTGGGCGCCACCCTGTTCGGCGGCGGGCTCTCCGTCCTGCTCACGGTGACGGCGGTCGGGACGCTCGTCGCCGGCGTCGCCTACGAGCTCGTCGTGCCGCGGTTGCTGTTCCGGCTGCACCGCTGGGAGGTGACCGACGAGGCCGTCTACACGCTGTCCGGCTGGCTGGTCCGGGAATGGCGGATCGCGCCGATCTCCCGGGTGCAGACGGTGGACACCGAGCACGGTCCGCTGCAGCAGCTCCTGAAGCTGGCGACGGTCACCGTCACGACGGCCTCCGCCCGCGGGCCGGTGAAGATCGCCGGGCTGGCCGCCGACGACGCCCAGGAGCTGGCACGCACGCTCACCGAGACGACCCAGGCGCACCCCGGGGACGCGACGTGAGCGAGCAGGCCACCATCGCCCATCCGGAGATCGAGTGGCGCCGACTGCCGCCGAAGATGATCGTCGTCGCTCCGGTGACGATGATCGTGAAGTTCCTGCCGGCGTTCATCATCGTGCTGATCTTCGGCGGCAGCGAGAGCCCGGTCCGGATCTGGATCACGGTCGCGATCGCGGTCGCCGCCGTCGCCGCGGGTCTCGTGCGCTGGAGCACCACCCGCTACCGGATCACCCCGGACCGGGTCGAGCTGCACAGCGGCCTGGTCCAGCGCCAGCGCCGCTCGGTGCCCCGGGACCGGATCCGCACGGTCGACCTGACCTCGACGTTCCTGCACCAGGTGTTCGGGCTCAGCGTGGTCAAGGTCGGGACCGGCCAGGCCTCCGCGGGCCTCGACGACCGCGGCCTGAACCTGGACGCCGTCACCACCCTGGAGGCGGAGCGGCTGCGGCGCGAGCTGCTCGCCGCGGGCGGGCAGCAGGTGGACGGTGCGCACGACCCGGCCGTCGCCACCCCCGCCGCTCCCGCCGCCCGGGAGCTGGACCACCTGCGCTGGAGCTCGCTGCGCTACGCACCGCTGACCGTGTCGTCGCTGGCGGCGGTCGCGGCGCTGGTCGCGGCGCTCTACAACCTCGTCCGCGAGGCGCGCGTCGACCCGCGGACGCTGCCCGGCGTCTCGGCCGCGGCCGGGGAGCTGCAGACGGCTCCGGTGTGGGCGTCGGTGCTGGTCGGGGCCGCCGTGCTGCTGGTGGTGCTCGTCGCCGGCTCGCTGGTGCTGTTCACCGAGCGCTGGTGGAACTTCCGGTTGAGCCGCGAGCCGGACGGCACGCTGCGGGTCCGGCGCGGGCTGCTGACCCAGCGCTCGCTGTCGGTGTCCGAGCAGCGGCTGCGCGGCGTCGCGATCGCCGAGCCGCTGCTGGTGCGGCTCATCGGGCGGGGCGCCCAGGCGTCGGCGCTGTCGGTCGGGCTGCGCGGCTCGGACTCCGAGCAGGGCGGCAGCGGCGGGGCGCTGCAACCGCCGGTCCCGCGCGCCCACGCGCACGACGTCGCCGCGGACGCGATGGGCACCGACGGCCGCGTCACCGACGTCCCGTTGCGCGCCCACCCGCGCTCGGCGTTGCCCCGGCGACTGACCCGCGCCGTCGTGCCGACCGTGATCCCGGTGGCGGCCGCGTGGTGGCTGGGCGGGCTGTGGGACGTGACGTGGCTCGGCCCGGCGTCGCTGGCGCTGCCGGTGCTCGCCGTGCCGCTCGCCCTGGACCGCTACCGGTCGCTCGGGCACCGCCTCGACGACCGGTTCCTGGTGAGCCGGCAGGGCTCGCTCGTGCGGGCCACGACGGCGTTGCAGCGCGACGGCGTGATCGGCTGGCGGATCCGCCAGAGCTGGACCCAGCGCCGGGCGGGCGTCGTCACCCTGGACGCGACGACCGCCGCCGGCCAGGGCGCCTACACCGTGCTCGACGTCGACCCGGCCACCGCCGCCGCACTCGTCGCCGAGATCACGCCGGCCGCGGTCGCCCCGTTCCGGCCCCCGAGCCCGTCGTCCGGGGCCGGGACCCCGCCGCGGCCGGCGTCGTCGAGCGCGTGACACGCTGGCCCGATCATGCGGCCGTCAGGCCGCCACCTGGGCAAGCGGGAGACCCATGACGGAACCGCCCCCCGAAGGCGGCACGACCGAGGCTCCCCCGGACACCTCGCTGTCGGACGGCCTCGCGCTGTCCGTGAGCGCCGCGCTCAGCGCGGTCGCGGGGATGCTCACCTGGGTGATCGCCGCGCGGCTCACCGACCGCGCGACGGTCGGCGAGGTCTCCGCGTTCGTGTCGGCGTTCCTGCTGGTCGCGGGGCTGACCGAGTTCAACCTCGGGGTGGCGATCCTGCGCTGGGTGCCCCGGGCGGGCCGCCGGACGGCGACGGTCGTCGTGCGGTGCCTGCTCGTCGCGGCCGTCGCGTGCGCGGTCGTGGGTCCGCTGTACCTGCTGGTGCCGGGGACGGGCGTCATCCTGACCGCCGCCGGTGGCGGGCTCACCGCGGTGGCCCTGTTCGTCCTGGCCACGACCGGGTGGGGAGTGCTGCACCTGAGCGACTTCGCGTTCGTCGCGCTGCGGCGACCGTGGTGGTCGGTCGTCCGCAACCTGGTGCTCGGCGTCCTCCGGATCGTCCCGATGGTCGTACTCGGGGTCGGTGTGGCCGCGCCGGAACTGGTCCTGGCGTGGGTCGGCCCGATCACCGCGTGCGCGGTCGTGTTCGGGGCGGCCGTCGTCGTGCTGGCGGTGCGGCGCGGACGGTCCGGTGACGCAGCCGTGCTGCCCGGGCGCCGGGAGGTGCTCGCGTTCCTCGGGCCGACCTGGGTCGGCACGCTCGGGCTGGCCGTGCTCTACGCCCAGGTGCCGCTCGTCGTGACGATCCGGTTCGGTCCGGAGGCCGGGGGCGGTTTCTTCATCGTCTGGCAGGCGATCACCGTGATCGACGTCGTCGCGACCTACTTCGTCAGCTCGCTGGCCGGCAGCGTCGCGCGGGACCCGGCCCGGGCCCGCGCGATGTCCCGCACCGCTCTGCGACGCCTGTTGCTGCTGTTCCTGCCGGCACTCGCCGTCGGGGCCCTGCTGGCGACACCTCTGCTCGGCATCTTCGGCCCGGAGTACACCGACCAGGCCGGGGCGCTGCGGATCCTGCTCGCGGCCTCGGCGATCCGGCTGGTGACCCTCCATCTGCTCGGCGTGCGCCAGGCCATCGGCGACGCGGTCGGGTTCGCCCGCCCGCACGTCGCGGTGGCGGCGGCGACGGTCATCGCGCTGGCGGTGGTACCCGCCGGCACCGGGAACGTCGCCGCCGTCCTGGCCTGGTCGGTCCTGGGCATCCAGGCCGTCACGGCGTCGGTCCTGCTGTACACGCAGCGCTCGCGCACCATGGCGTGGTTCCAGCGGATGGAGCGGGCCGGCATCTGACGACGCGCCGGCCGGATCGGGTCAGTGCCGGCGGCGCGTGCCGAACAGGCTGCGCGTGACCTCGCGGGTGACCGTGTTCGTGATCTGGCGCCCGAGCGGGGACGTGAAGAACGCGCCGGCCTTCTCGAAGAACCCGCCGCCCTCCTCCTCCTGAGCCGGAGGGGGGGCGGGGGCGGCGGCGTCGGCCGGCGGCGCGCCGGGCGGCGGCGGGGCGCCCTCGGGCGCGGGCGCCGCGTTGATCTTCCCGGACAGCGTCTCGTAGGCCGACTCGCGGTCGACCGTCTCGCCGTACTTCGCGTACAGCGGGGACGCCTTCGACGCCTCGGTCACGGCCTCCGCACCGATCGCGGCCATCAGCGAGCGCGGGGCGCGCAGCCGGGTCCAGGCCACCGGCGTCGGGGCTCCGGTCTCGGACAGCACGGTGACGACCGCCTCGCCGGTGCCCAGCGACGTCAGCGCCTCCTCCAGGTCGTAGACCTTCGACGTCGGGTAGGTCTTGACCGTCTTCGTCAGCGCCTTCTGGTCCTCCGGCGTGAACGCGCGCAGCGCGTGCTGCACCCGCGCGCCCAGCTGGGAGAGCACGGCGTTCGGGATGTCGGTGGGCAGCTGCGTGCAGAAGAAGACGCCGACGCCCTTGGACCGGATCAGCTTCACGGTCTGCTCGATGCGCTCCAGGAACGCCTTCGACGCGTCGGCGAACAGCAGATGGGCCTCGTCGAAGAAGAACACGAGCTTCGGCTTGTCCAGGTCGCCCGCCTCGGGCAGCTCCTCGAACAGCTCGGCCAGCAGCCACATCAGGAACGTGGAGAACAGCTTCGGGTTGGCCTGCTGCTCGCCCAGCTCCAGCAGCGTGACGACGCCCTTGCCGTCGATCACGCGCAGCAGGTCGGACGGGTCGAACTCGGGCTCGCCGAAGAACGCCTCGCCGCCCTGGGCCTCCAGGTTCACCAACGCGCGCAGGATGACCCCGGCCGTCGCGGACGAGACGCCGCCGATCCCCTTCAGGTCCGCCTTGCCCTCGTCGGAGGTGAGGTGCGCGATGACGGCGCGCAGGTCCTTCGTGTCCAGCAGCGGCAGCCCGCGCTGGTCGGCCCAGTGGAAGATCAGCCCGAGCGTGGACTCCTGGGTGTCGTTGAGGTCGAGCACCTTGGCCAGCAGGACAGGGCCGAACTGGGTGAGGGTGGCGCGGATCGGGATCGCCGCCGACTTCTCGCCGAGCGACATGAACTCGACCGGGTACGCCGTGGGCGTCCAGTCGTCGCCGGTGTCCGCCGCGCGCTTGGCGACCTTGTCGTTCTGCTCGCCGGCGCGGGCCATCCCGGACAGGTCGCCCTTGACGTCGGCCAGCAGCACCGGCACGCCGTTGTCGGAGAGCTGCCCGGCCAGGCTCTGCAGCGTCTTCGTCTTGCCGGTACCGGTCGCGCCCGCGACCAGCCCGTGCCGGTTCAGCGTGGCGAACGGGATCCGGACCTTCGCCTGCGGATCACAGGTGCCGTCCACCAGGACGGTTCCCAGCTCGAGGGCGGAACCCTCGGTCGCGTATCCGGCGGCGATCGCCTGTGCAGGAGACGTGTTCTCGGCCACGAGCGGCGAGCCTATGCCATCGGCCCGGGTCAGGAGATGACGACGGGGTATCGACGGCCGGTGGATCGTCGGTGACCTGGATTAGTCTGCCCCGATGAACGACCGGCTGGTGTGGATCGACTGCGAGATGACCGGGCTCGACCTGGAACGGGACGCGCTCATCGAGATCGCGGCCCTCGTGACCGACGGGGAGCTCAACGTCCTCGGTGAGGGCGTCGACGTCGTCATCTCCTGCGAGGAGTCGGCGCTGGACAGCATGCCCGAGGTCGTGCGGGACATGCACGAGAAGTCCGGGTTGACCGAGGAGGTGCGCGCGTCGACGGTCACGCTGGCCGAGGCCGAGCAGCTGGTGCTGACCTACCTGCGCGAGCACGTCCCGGATCCGGGCTCCGCCCCGCTGGCCGGCAACTCGATCGCCACCGACCGCGGATTCCTGTCCCGGGACATGCCGGAGCTGGACAAGCACCTGCACTACCGGATGGTCGACGTCAGCTCGATCAAGGAGCTCGCCCGGCGCTGGTTCCCGCGGGTGTTCTACGCCAAGCCGGAGAAGGGCCTCGCGCACCGCGCACTGGCCGACATCCGCGAGTCCATCCGCGAGCTCGCCTACTACCGCCGCGCGCTGTTCGTCGCCCCGCCCGGACCGACGTCCGAGGAGGCCCAGGCCGCGGCCGCGGAGGTGGCGGAAGTGGCATCCCCACCTGCGGAATCGCCCTGATCCGAACCCGGCTGCGTAGCGTGCTCGGTGCTCGCTACACTTGACCGGCACGCCGGGCGACGTCCGGCGCAGCGATGGTGGGTGTAGCTCAGTTGGTAGAGCACCTGGTTGTGGTCCAGGGGGCCGCGGGTTCAAGTCCCGTCACTCACCCGGTCGCCACCCCGGCGATTCGACTCCGAAACGGACGTGCTACCGTTTTCCGCGTCGAGGTCGAACGGGGCCGGAGACAGAAAGTCACAATTGAATACCTTTACAAGTAAATATTCTCTGCGCCGTTAGCTCAATGGCAGAGCAGCTGGCTCTTAACCAGCGGGTTCGGGGTTCGAGTCCCTGACGGCGCACACATTTTCGCAGGCCACAGCCTTGTCATTGATCTTACGAGATCATCAAGGGCGCTTAAGGTCCGCTTACTCGTCTGGATCTTGGCCGGTGTGGTGTTCGCGGCACGTCCTCCCCTATCCGCTCGGCATGCCCGGGTCGAGTCACCGTCCGCGAGGATGAGGCCGGGCACCTGGGTCGCCCGGTGCCGGTTCCGTGACCAGGACGGAGTCACCCGGCCGATGCGCGTGCACGGGCTCGACAAAGTCCGCCGCTCGCGACGCGCTCAACGATGCGATCAGCGCCCGGCAGCGCGCCGGCCGGCAGCGCGCCGGAGAGCTGACCCCCGGCTCGACCTTCGCCGATGCAGCCGTGCTCTTCCTGACGCGCGTGGCGAACCGACGAGCCGACTCGACGCATGCGCTCTACGAGTTCCACCTGAAGAACACGATCCTGCCCGCGGTCGGCGCCCTTCGCTTGCGGGAATGCACTGTCGGTCGCATTGACGCATTTCTCGGCGCGCTCGAACCGCGCTATGCCGCCAATACACGGCGGAAGATCCGCAGCATCGTTAGCGGCGTGCTGCAGCGCCGCGCACACCGGGATGCCGCGCCTGCCGGCTACGCCGGAGCCGGTGTGGCTGCGCGGTCCGGACGGTCGGGCGCACCGGATGCGTTACCGGATCTCGCGCGCCCCGACCGGTATCAGTGTTCTGCGCGTGCTCGAGGACACCACCACCACCGAGGACGCCCGAACAGAGACACCTTGCAGGGTGGGCAGGTCACCGACGGCTACGCGTTCGCGGTGCTCGGGGACCACGACGCGGACCCGGCGGAACTCGTCGCCGCGGTTACCGATGAGGCCGCCGCCGAGATCGATCACTGCTACCTCGAACCCGCGAGTTCGACGGGAGCTGGCAACTCGCCGGTGACCAGGTCGCTGGCCGGTTCGACTACGACCCTGCCCGCGGGCCGGGTGGCCCCACCTGGTGGTCGTCGACGGCCATCCGCTTAGCTGAAAACAGCTCGGTCACGCTCGCCTCATTCGAGGCTGGCGGTTCCGACTGATCATCAACGACCCCAGCACCGACCACTGCGAACAGCCCGGGTGGCTTGCCGCGTCCGTAGACCGGGCAGATCGTGGAGTCCAGATCGAAGATCAACGGCCCCGCCGGATTCTCCGGTCCTCGGCACCTGCGGCCCACAACCAGGCCCGCAGCTCACGGCTCACCGCGTCGAACTCGCGCACGTTGGATTACTTGAACGCGCGCAACCACAACCCGACGGTCGACGGGGCCGGAGCTGATCGAACAACAACTCACCGGTCGCGCCTGCCTGCATCAGTGCGGTGTGATGTCGCCCGGCAACCCGCCGACGCGTCACCAGGGGTAACCGCGCATTACACAGAAATGCGTATCGACCGGCCGTTTCCTGGGGCATAACCTTGGCTGGCTAACTGTGGGCCGCGTTGGTGAGATCGGCCGCGTGCCATCGAGCAGCCTCAGCAACAGGCTCCCGGAAGGTTCGTCGCGCACACAGCAGAGGACATCCTCATGGCCCTACAGCTCGACTCCCGGCCAGAGGGCCGGGCGCCCGCTTCCGGATCTTTCCGCAGCCTCGCCTCCCCACCCAGAGAAGCCCGGCACGCAATGAGGACCTCCATCAAGCGGGGAGCAAATGGACCACACATCGAGCATCCCGAAAGATCGTGCACCCGTTCCCGAGTCACCGGAGCGAGAAGACGACGGCGAAGCTGTAGCCACGGCAGCGGCAACGGAGCCCGAGGAACCCGCCACCGCAATGCCGAGCCCGGACGACGACAGATCGGCTACTACACCCGAGCGGCGCGGTAGCGCATCGCCCGTCGTTACGACTGAGCAACCCGAAAGACTTCAGCGCGGCCACGTTCCCGCGATCGAAGGGCCGGTTCCGGTGGCGTGGCGCGAGGGCACCCTGACCCGGGCGAAGGAACTCGAGGCGTTGGCGGCCTGGGTTCGGTCGAAATACCCGTGCGATCACGACGAGATCCTGGAGGCCGCTATCGGCCACCACCTCCAGGCAGCCAGGGAAGCTGCCACACTGAAGCCGCTGAAACCGAAGAGACGGCTCCGGATCTTCCGCAACGGCCCGCTCATGGAACGGGCGTCGAGCAACCTGGACGCCGCAGAGGCGCACATCCTCAACATCGCGCCGGCCGACTACGTACTCGGGCAACTACCCTGCCTGCTCCGGCACGTGCAGTGCCATCTCGACGAGACCGATCCCGGACGGCGAGCGTTCGAGAGGATCGCGCGCAGCGTCGGCGTCAGCGACCCGGACCGCCAGGCTATTGGGAATCAGCCGAAGCAGGAACACGACGGCGAGCTGCAAGACCGACGAAAGCAGACAATCGACGACGAGCGCGGCACGATCGTCACCACTGTCCGAGCGGCGAGCTCGGCGGAACTACGCAACCGCATCCGGCTGCGCAGCTTTCGCAATATCGTAGTGGTCACAGCGCTGCTGATGGCAGTGCTCGCCATCGGAGTAGCAATCACCGGCATCGTCAATAAGACGCTGGTCCCACTGTGCTTCGCCCCGGAGGAGTCCGGCGTCGCGACGGTCGTGTGCCCCACCGGCCAGTCCTACCAGTTCATCCCCACGCAGAACGGCGGTCCACCCAACCAGGCCGGCCTACCCGTCAAGGACATCGACGACGTGGTCGCCGAGACTGCGAGCCCCCAGGACCTCCTCGTCGTCGAACTCGTTGGACTCACCGCGGCGGCCGTCGCGACAGCCGCCGCAATCCGCGGCATCAAGGGCTCGTCCGAACGCTATGGCCTCCCTGTCGCGCTCGCCGCGCTCAAGCTGCCGACGGGCGCCATCACGGCGTTCCTCGGGCTGCTGCTCATGAATGGCCAGTTCGTGCCAGGCCTGAGCGCACTCGATACCTCTGCACAGATCCTCGCGTGGGCGCTCGTCTTCGGCTACGCACAACAGCTGTTCACCCGCCTGGTCGACCAGCAGGGTCAGACCGTGCTCAACAGCGTGCGGGCTCCGCAGGAGAAGCGCCCTGCGAACAGCACCTTCTGAGAGGGCAGTCGTCGCGCGTCGTCGACTTTCTCGTCACTCCGCGCGGGGTTCCGACGTCGGCGCAGTTCTACATGGGGCGGGCACCGTTACGCGGGGCCGCGAAGGCCCTGCGGGCCCCTTCCTGGATGCGGGTGGACGTCCGGCGCGGATGCCTCGCGCGGGCGGTGCGGCAGGCCTGGCTCACCGACTAGATCCACGCCGAGCCCCTTCGACGACTACGGCTGCCGCCGCGTCCGGGTCGAGCTCCGGCTCGGCGCGGCATCGTCGTATCGAGGCCGACGTTCTATCAGCTTCACGAGGAGCACGATTCCGATCGCGATGAGTCCGATGGAGCAGGCCTCAATCCATACCACCCATCGTGCCGGCTGGTAGACGTCGTTAACAAGGGCGATGGCATCGGCGAGCGAGGTCGCCGCGATGGCTGCGAGCACCAGCTCGAGGAACCGGCGGGTCCGCTCCTCGTGGCGGCGACTCAGATCGCCGAGGAAGTCGACGACCTGCTCGTACGTGGCGATCGCCCGCTCGAGTTGCTGTTCCAGGTCCTCCTCGAGAGCCCTTATTCCGGCCGCCTCGGAGAGTTGATTGAGGAATCGGCGGGCGTCTGCGGTGCGACACAGCTGCGGCGAACGCAGAAAACCCAATTGCGCCTTGATCTCCGCGGCTCGCTTGTGCAGCGATCTCCGCAGTCGCTCGAGCTCGACGCGCTCCGAGTTCACTTCCGAGGAGGGGCGGTCGGGATCCACCTTTGACGAGAGGCGGTCGGCGGTGTCGGCGATCTCGGCCCGCCAGTCGCGTACGAGGACCGGCAGCGTGGCCACGAATTCGGCGCCTTCCTCGAAGGCGCGCACGATGAAGTCGGGAACGGTGGGCATGGCAATGATCGTTGAGTTCGCCGTCCGCAGGACAGCGTCACCGCGGAAGGCGTCTCGGGCCAGTACATGTTCGTCTTCTTCGGGGGAGTGCGGGTAGCGCAGCCATTCATCAAGTGTCGCGATCGACTGCCGCACTGGATGCTCGAGCAGCGACGACCCAACGACGTGCTGGTCGAGAACCGCGCTTCCGGTGACCCGCCGGGACGTGCCGTTCGACTCGACGACGGTGAGCTTGCGGAGCGAAAGCACGACGTGCACGTCCCTGGGCAGGTCGGGCCGGGTGCGGGTCGTCGCAGGCACCAGCTCCGATCTCGAGAGGTCCAGCTCCGATTCGGCGGCGGCCCAGAGGTCGGAGACGACGGCGGTCGCGAAGCTTAGCAATCGCGGCCACTGTGGCGTGTTCTCGTCCTTGCGACGGATGGTTTCCATTCCCATCGACTCGGTCGGCCGTCGCATCGCCTGATTGATGTAGTGCGGGTTCGCGTCGTTGAGCTCCAGCTCGACCCGTACGACGTGATTGCCGAGACGGCTCAGCCGTACCTCGGCCTTCGCGTCGAGTAGCTTGCGGGAGGGGTCAGGGTCGGTGGTTCGCACCTGCAGCGGCGGCAGGGGCATACCTACCAATGAATAACCACTTTGTTCGGTTCCGTAATCCTCCCAAGTGTCGGCCAGGCGCACCGCACGCGGGTACCCTGGTTTCCGACCGGCCAGTGCGGGACGCCACGATCGCTGTAGGACCGTGTTGCACAGTTGGACGGGGTTCACGGGCATGGAAAAGGGGTAGCAGTACACTACTCGCGCGTGTCCGATATGCAGCCACGGCGCGTCGACAATTGCGCGCATCTGTTGCAGGGTGTAGCTGTGGGCTTCTAGCTCGGTTCCGAATACGTCCGCTGACAGGTGCGGATCGTGCGCGGCCGCGTCGTTGACTTGCTCCACTAAGCGTTCGAGCGCTGCAACCGCCCCCGGCTGACGTTCAAACGCATCGCGCGTGATATGACCGATCTGCGAGAGCTGGAGGTAGTATGCCAGGTCGGTATATGCGATCTCCTTCAGCAGTTCCCGCGGGCCCGCTAGTTCCGAGGGAAAGTGTTGCACCGCGTCCAGGGTGTGGCGAGCTCTGTTCACGACCTGTTGCGACGAGTTCGCAAAGTCTTCCGGGCAGGAACAGTTGAGCGCGTTCTCCACGTTCATGCAGCCGATCACCACGTGGACGTAGTCGAGGATGGCGACGAGGGCTGTCACACTGTCGTGGGCGCGGCCCGACCTGTCGGCGACCACTCGTCCCACGCGGTCCACGGTGAGCAGTACAGCTTCAATGCTTTTCCAGTCGGTCGAGCTCTCCCACTTCTCACGTGCGAGAATGATCAGGTACAGCCCCACGATGTGCGTCCCAGCCGGCTCCTGGTCGGCGGCGTCGAACACCCGCTCGACGATGGGATCGACGTCATGGTCCTGGCCCCCGTTCGAAACGAACGCGGCATCAAGTTTATGCAGGTCGGTCGCTTGAATCCGAGTGGTGGTCAGGTGTTCGTACAAGGACGTGACGCGACGACTATGGAACTCGCTGCGGGCGTTAGCCCAGGGCACCGTGCCCAACGCATCGCTGGCCATTTCCAGGCCCCCCTATCGATCAACTGGTAGGTCGGTGCTCAGGGGTACTCTCCGTGCCCGCGAGTCGCGGCGCCAGCGGCCGACAGAGTTAGGGCGTGTCTCCGAATGCACGGAACCAGGTGACGATCGCCTTCAGCATGGCGCCGCCGCGGAAGGTCCGCGCGAGCTTGTCGTAGCGAGTCGCGAGGCCACGCCACTGTTTGACGTGGCAGAATCCGCGCTCGACGACGTTGCGGTTGCGGTAGTCGACGCGGTCGAACGCCGGCGGGCGGCCGCCGCGTGAACCCCGTCGCTTGCGGTGCCCTTGTTGATCAGACGGCTCCTGAATGACCGCGACGATCCGTCGATCGCGCAGGTGGCGGCGGATCGCGCGCGAGGAGTAAGCCTTGTCCGCGCGCACGCGCTCAGGTCGAGTCCGGGGACGCCCCGGGCCCGGCCGGGCGACGCTCAGATGCGCCATCATTTGCGGAAACATCGGCGAGTCCCCGGCCTGGCCAGGGCTGAGCAGCACGACCAGCGGCCGGCCGTGCCCGTCAACGAGCTGGTGGAGCTTCGTGGACAGCCCGCCGCGAGACCGGCCAAACGCATGATCGCCGGGCTCGGCGAGCAGATTGGTGTAGTTCGACCCGGCCCCCTGTGTCACGGCGGAGGGTCGCGGCGTGCTGATGGGCCCGGATGATCGTGGAGTCCACACTGGTCGCCCAGTCCACGCTCCCGGCTGCGTCGGCGTCGACCAGCAGAACAGCCAATACGTGATCCTTGGTCCCGTCGCCTGCATAGCGGCGGTGCTAGTCCGCAGGAAGTCTTGAGTAGAGGTGAAGCGTTTCGCGACCATAGCGTCCATAGGAGTAGGAGCGCAGTGTGCCCTCGAATTGGTACCGGCCTCGCTTGGCGACCTGCTGCGACGCGAGGTTGTCGAGGTTGGTCACCAGTTCCAGCCGCTCCATGTTGAGTGCATTGAACGCCCAACGGCTCAACAACTCGAGCGAGCGTCCGGCCAGGCCGGCACCACGGTGTGCACGCAGCAACCAGTAGCCGACCTCGGCGCGGCGTTGCTCCCAGTCGACCCGGATTAGGCCCATCGATCCGGCCACAGACCCGGCCGCGACTGACTCGACGGCAAACGCCGCAGCCTGGCCCTCGTCGAGGGCGACATGGCTCGCACGTATCCAGGACTTGGCTTCGGCCAAGGTCGGTCGCTCCGGCACCGAGGTGTACTGCAGAATCTCGGAGTCGTGGCCGGCCTCGATGCGCACGTCGACATCGTGTAGCTCCCAAGGCCGGAGCCGTACGGCGCCGTCGTCTAGGACTGGATCGGGCATCGGGATCGACGGCACAAATCCTCCCTTGGCGCGGCGGCCGGTCAGCGCTTCGAACCGCGCGTCCGGACGGATCCGCGTACACGTTCGCGTTGAACCGTGGTCCGGCTGCAGCTGGCCCGGTAACTCCCCAGACCACGCGGGCTCCCGCTGCCGAGCCACGCATGATCCCAGTATGTCTGGTCGCTCGAACCTACGTGACCCTTGGCCCTGCAAGCGTCCGACCACGCTTGGAAGCGTCCGCCGCGAACGCCCGCACCCCGGAGCGCAGCTCCGATTGACCGACACCGACGGCAACCGGATCACCGCGTTCGCCACCAACACCGCCCCGCCGGACCCTGCCGCCAGCTCGCCGACCTCGAACCTGAGTTGCACCGGTGGGTGGTGTTCGGTTCGTGTCGCCGCTGGGAGTGTCCGATCGGTGGTAGGGGTTGAGCCGGCCGCGCAGGACTCTGCAGTCGTCCCCTGGTGTCCTCCGGGCCCGTCGCTGAGCATCGATGTGTGTCACTGACGAGCTGGCGACAGACCACATCGGACAGACATCGTTTCAGGCAGCGCATCGCTTCGCGGTGGCTCTTGCCCTTGGCGCGTCTGCGCAGGTAGTCGGTCCGACCTGGGCCTTGGCGCTGGACTTGGCTGACGGCCATGGTGTGTAGACAGGCGTTGAGCTGCCGGTCGCCGGCGCGATGGGCCCGGTGCGTCGGCCGGCCAGCCACCGTTGCCGACGAACTCGAACGCTGGATCGACGACGCCGACATCGACGGCTTCAACCACTCCCACGCCGTCACGCCCGGCACCTTCGAGGACTTCGCCGAGTACGTCGTCCCGAGCTCCAGCGTCGCGGTCGCTACTGGAACGACTACGACGATTCGACCACGGTCCGCGAACGCCAGTACGGCGTCGGCACAAGCGCGTGTGCGACGACCATCCGGCGCCGGTGCACTGACGCAAGCTCCGGAGTGCTGCCGGACGGTGAGCGGCGATCGGCCCGAATTGGGGATCGCTTACGTCGACTGATAGTTGCATGCGGCGACCGACGGCTGATGATCGCGACCTGAACGACAGGCCGCTGAGCAGCATGAATGATCACAGTGAGGCGCCCGAGCTATGTGACGCGAGATCAGCGGGTTCGGGGTTCGAGTCCCTGACGGCGCACAACTTCGCAGGTCACAGCCTTGTTATTGATCTTGCGAGATCATTTTGCCCACTGCAGGGCCCGCTTACTCCGCTGGGAACTTGGCTGTGAGGGTGCGCGTGACCCGCCCTGATGCTCACCGCGATCTCCAGCCGCGAGACCGATTCGAGCGCCTCGATCGCTCGAACCGGGATCTGTACCGAGGAAGGGTTCGCCCGGGCGATCTGTAAGCGTGGAGACCAGTTCCGCGGCTCACTTCGCCTTCAATGCGGAGTCGTTTCTCGAAGCGTGCTGGCGGGCGGGTTAGAACCACGACAGCAAGTCGCGAGTGCCGTCGACGTCAGGCCATCAGGTCGGTAGTGACGATCCGGGTCGGATGCAATGACCGCGCTGACCCTGCGCGACGCGGGCAGGCCGATGCCCGGTAGCCGTTCTCGACGAGCCAGTTGACACCGAAGAGATCCTCGCCGGCGAGGACGCCGAGTTCGGCGAACTGCTCCTGAAGGCCGGCGTCGACGCCGAGGTACACGCCGTCGAGAACGCTCAGCACTCGTTCGTCATCGCCGCCGGCAACGTGCCCGAAGTAGATCGAGCGATCTCCGACATGGGTGGTTGGCTGAGAGCGAAACTCGGGGTCGCCTAACGCTCCTGACCGGCTCGTCGACGACGCCCTCGGCACTGAGTCAGGGGACTCGGCCTGCAACAGCGCGAGTGCCGTCCGCGCACCGTGGTCGAGCATTTGCCTGGCGAGCTCCCGGTCGGTGACCGCGCGTGAGAGCTGCAGCGTTCCGATCATCAGGGCGACGACGCCGAGCACGGGTAGCCGGGCCGATCCGGGATCCTGCGGCGCCAGGTGTGCGGCGATCCCGTCGATCAGGGAGAGCAGGCCGTCGGTGTAGACCTGCTTGGTCGCATCCGTGCACCGGTCGATCTCGTCGAGCAGCGCAGCCGAGGGGCAGCCGCACTCGCGGTCATCACGGTGCTCGAGGGTCAGGTACTCGCGAACGATCCGTTCGAGCCCGTCCGGTTCGGCCGCCTGAGCCTCGAACCTCGCGCACTGCTCGGCCAGCTGCTCTTCGACCACGGCAGCGACGAGGTCGTTCTTGGACGAGAAATGGGCGTAGAACGCGCCATTGGTCAGATCGGCATCGCCCATCAGCGTGGCGATGCCCGAACCGTCGATGCCGCTCTGCTTGAACCGGCGACCGGCCGCATCGATGATCCGCTGCTTCGTCTCCTGCTTGCGCCCCGGCCCGTACCGCGCCATGAGGTCCCCCGCTCGCTCGTCACTCCTGCTTGACCCAAGTCGCACTCTATCGTACGGTCATAATATTATGATCGTACGTCAATCGGTGGCGCCAACCACCTCCTCGAAGGACCGATCACGAACCGAGGACACGCGATGACCGAGACCCCCGAAGCCCGGAGCACGATCGACTCCGCTCCGACGACCGGGTCCGCCGGCACGACCCGATCCCCCACGACGACGACGTGGAAACACATCCCGACCTGCACGATCGACGCCGGCGGTGTCCGGTTCGCCTACCGCGAGCTCGGCCCCCGCGGCGGCGTACCGCTGGTCTTCCTGCACCACCTGACCGCCGTCCTGGACGACTGGGACCCCCGGGTCATCGACGGCATCGCCGCCCACCGCCACGTGATCACCTTCGACAACCGGGGGGTCGGCTCCTCCAGCGGGCGGGTCCCGCACACCATCGACGACATGGCCGCCGACGCGGTGACCTTCATCCGCGCCCTCGGCCACGACCAGGTCGACCTGCTCGGCTTCTCACTCGGGGGCGGCGTCGCCCAGGTCGTCACCCTCACCCACCCCGACCTCGTCCGCCGGGCGGTCTTCACCGGCACCGGCCCTGTCGGCGGCGGTGGCATCGAAACGATCACCCGGATCGCGGTGGGCGCCTACGTCAAGGCCGCGCTGACCCTGAGCGACCCCCGGAACTTCCTGTTCTTCCCCCGCACCCCGGCCGGCAGGCGCGCCGCCACCGACTACCTGGCCCGGCTCAAGGAACGCACCCGAGACCGCGACAAGCGCATCTCGCTGCAGGGCATGCGGGCCCAGCTCGCGGCGATCAAGGACGCCGGCCGCCAGGCACCCCACGACCTGGGCGCCATCCACCAGCCCGTCCTGGTCGGTAACGGCGACCACGACCTCATGGTCGCCAGCGAGCACTCCGCCGACATGGCCCGCCGCATCCCCGGCGCCGAACTGGTGATCTACCCGGACTCCGGGCACGGCGGCGTATTCCAGTACCACCAGCAGTTCGTACCCCGGGTCCTCGAGTTCCTCGAACGCTGAGCAACGCCGCCGGCCCACCGATGCGGGCGGTGATGCCGCCCCTCCCGGACCGGACGTCCCCGGAGGTCCAGAAAGGAAAAGGATCATGAAGGCGTTCATCGTCGACAGGTACGGCAAGGACAGCACCTTGCGGGCTGGTGAGCGCCCCGAGCCCGAGGTGGGCGATCGCGACGTGCTGGTGCGAATCCAGGCCTCGGGCGTGAACCCCCTCGACAACAAGATCATGGCCGGGGAGTTCAAGCAGATCCTGCCCTACAAGCCACCGTTCGTTCTCGGCAACGACTTCGCAGGGGTCGTGGAGCACGTCGGACGGGGTGTGCGCAGGTTCGCTGCGGGTGACGAGGTCTACGCACGCCCGGACGCCCGACGCATCGGCACCTACGCCGAGCTGATCGCGGTCGACGACGGCGACCTCGCGCGTAAGCCGGCCGGGCTGACCATGGCGGAGGCGGCATCGTTGCCGCTGGTCGCGCTCACGGCGTGGCAGGCGCTGGTGGAGAAAGCGAAGGTGCAGCCCGGCCAGAAAGTGTTGATCCACGCCGGCTCCGGTGGCGTCGGCACGATCGCGATCCAGCTGGCCACACACCTCGGCGCGCACGTCGCCACGACCACGAGCGCGGCCAACGCCGACTGGGTGCGCGAGCTGGGCGCCGACCAGGTCATCGACTACCGCACCACGGACTTCGAGCGCGAGCTCGAGGGGTTCGATGTCGTCCTGGACTCCCTCGGTGGGCAGAACCTCGTGAAGTCGCTGCGGGTCCTGCGCCGCGGGGGCCTGGCCATCAGCCTCGCCGGCCCGCCGGACCCCGACTTCGCGAACCAGCTCGGTAAGCCGCTGCTGCGCCCGGTCATGGCGCTGCTCAGCCGCAAGGTCCGGCGCGCGGCCCGCACGCTGGGAGTGCGCTACTCGTTCCTGTTCATGCGCGCCGACGGCGGACAACTCCAGCAGATCACCGGGCTGGTCGATGCCGGCGTGATCCGCCCGGTCCTCGACCGCGTCTTCGACTTCGACGACACGGCGGCCGCCCTCGACTACTCCAGCTCGGGCCGGGCCAAGGGCAAGGTCGTCGTCACGATGCCGTGACGACCCCACTGATGCTTCCTCGTCCGCCTGGGCGACAACCACTTCGAAGAAGGCACACGACATGAGCACGCTGAACAACAAGGTCGTTCTCGTCACCGGAGCCAACCGTGGACTGGGACGTGAGTTCGTCCACCAGTTCCTCGACCGCGGAGCGGCGACGGTGTACGCCGCGGCCCGTAACCCGGACACGATCACCGACGACGACCCGCGCGTCGTCGCGCTACCCCTCGACGTCACCGACCCCGACTCCGTCGCCCACGCGACCGACGCCGCCCCCGACGTCGACATCCTCGTCAACAACGCCGGGATCTCGGCACCGACCCCGGTGCTCAGCAAGGACACCGCGAACCTGCGCCGCGAACTCGAGGTCAACCTGTTCGGACCACTCGCGGTCACCTCGGCGTTCGCCGACACCCTGGCCGCGCGCTCCGGAGCGGTCGTCAACGTCGCCTCGGTGTTGTCCTGGCTCGGGATCGGCGGTAGCTACAGCGTCTCCAAGGCCGCCCTGTGGAGCGCGACCGACGCGATGCGTCTCGACCTCGCGCCGCGCGGAGTGCACGTCCTCGGCCTCTACATGGGCTACGTCGACACCGACATGACCGCCGGCGTCGACGCGCCCAAAGCGACCCCCGCCGACATCGTCGGCCAGGTGCTGGACGGCCTCGAGATCGGCGCGTCCGAGGTCCTCGCCGACGACACCGCCCGCCAGGTACGCGCGTCGCTGCACCGGCCCGTCGACGAGCGCTACGCGCCCTTCGCAGCGGCCTGAAACCGTCACCAACCCGGCTGCCTTCCCGGCATCGAGCGGTCACGACTGGTCGACACCGGTCAGGTGAGCGAACGCGTGATCCGAATCTGGGACCTTGTACACCGCGGAACCGCTCGCGCTGGTCAACGCTCTATGCGGGTGTGGAGACCGGCCGAGCTACTCCCCCCGGACCTTCCTACGAGCCGACCGATCGGGTCGACGTCGACGCGCTGACGTCCGGCTCCCATCCGCCTGGCGGCAGGCGGCGACGATGTCCGAATGGATCAGGCCGTTGGTGGCGACGACATCGTTGGTGTCGCTGAACTCCGCGGGTCGGCCGGTGAAGTCGGTCTGGGTGCCGCCCGCCTCGGTGAGGATCAGTGAGCCGGCGGCGAGGTCCCAGGCGTCGAGCCCGCGTTCGACGTGCGCGGTGGACCGTCCGTCGGCGACGTGGCAGACCAGCAGGACCCGGCAGTCCGCGGTACCCGCACCCCGCCGCACCGCGCGACGAACAGCGCGAACTCCCGGACGAAGCGGTCGCGAACATCCGGGTCGGCGGTCTTGATCTGGGTGCCGACGACGGCCTGGTCCAGCGCGGCGACGTCGGAGACGGCGATCTCCCGTCCGTCGCGTCGCGCGCCGGCGCCGAGGGCGGCGTCGTAGAGCTCGTTGTGCGCCGGGTCGTGGACGGCGCGGCCACCGTCGCGCTCGTTCCGTCGGAAGCTTTGTGGCGCAGGCCCACCGATACGCAGTAGTAGGGGATCCCGGCGGCGTAGTTGACCGTGCCGTCGAACGCGTCGACGTACCAGACGAACTCCGAGCCCTCGGCCCCGATGTCCCCGTCCTCGCCCCCGGACCGCATGGTCGGGGTACTCCCGCACGAGGATGTCGACGACGGCGCTGTGGGCTGCCCGGTCGGCCGACGTCGTGATGTCGAGGGGGACTTGTAGCCGCGCCGACCGGCGCGGCATGGCTGCGAAAGACCGTGCAGCCTGCACCCGCTTCACGGGACACATGTTGGGACCGGATTAGGGACCGCTTACGCGAGGCGACAACCCATCACTGGTGTCTATCGCGCATGATCCGCTGAGCGGTCGCATCGGCGCTGACCAGCACAGACGGCTCTACCGGACCAGGATGGAGCACGTGACACCTGATCAGCGGGTTCGGGGTTCGAGTCCCTGACGGCGCACACATCTTCGCAGGTCACAAGCCTGCAATGCATCTCGCCGCAAGATCGAGAGCGCCTTTTGCTGCTCTCTTACTCTTGTCGATCCTCCGGTGTGAGGTGCTCATGGCCCGGCCACCGCTTCCACTTGGCATACCGGGTCGATCTCCGTCAGCGAACGCACTCCGAGGGTTTGGTTCGCGCGCTGCAAGTTCCGTGACCAGGGCGGAGTCACCCGGCCGATGCGCAAGCACCGGCCCGACCAAGTCGGCTGCCCGCAACGCTCTCAACGAGGCGATCAGCGACCGGCAGCGCGCCGACCGGCTACCCCCGGCTCGACGTTCACTGACGCAGCTGTCCTCTTCCTCATCGCCGGGCTCTACCTCGACCCCGCCGGAACACACCCCACAGGCGCGGTGCCGGCGAGCGTTACCCCGAGCACCTGCAGCGCAACGTCGGCCGGTGACCAGCCAGCTCCCACCGTCCACGCGAGGACCCCGCCACGGCGCGCAGCCCGGTCACGCGGTGCCGACGCGGGGACGCCGGCCTCCGACGTGCGGTACGTCGCGGTCAGCGGAACGTGCGCCGCAGCGTCCGCCGGGCTCGGCGACGACCACGTTTCCCCAGCGGTGTCGACCGACGGAGCTTCCGCACCGCCGGTCGGCGGCGCAGGCGGCGGGCCTCCTTGCGGGCGACCATCTGGACGTCGGAGGCCCGCGGGAGCGCCCACTTCAGCCCGAGCTTGTAGAGCCGGAACGAGGCGATGCCCAGCAGCACGCCGACCGGGAGCAGGACGATCGTGACGGACAGCACGACGGCGAGCACGAGCAGAAGGGTGGCCACGAGCCACGCCCCGCCTGCACCGAGCATCCTGAGGACCCTCATCGCGGACCGACCTCCGACGGTCGAGCCGGCCAACGGCGACGAGCGGACGGGCCGGCGCGACCGAGCGTACCGCGGAACCCCACTGAGCCCGGGGCAGTCGGCGGCCGGTGCGCCCGCTCGATACGGCGTTCAGGCAGCGCGTCGAGGAGTGGTCGACGGCAAGAAGCGCTGGAAGATGGCATCCAACCCTCAAGGTCCGGCGATGCCAGCGGCTACCAGGTCTACGGCTCGACCGTGACCGGTCCAACGATCATGCAGACGTGGGCCGTGCAGTGGATGTACCCGCTCGCGCTCTTGCCACAGATGTAGTCCTCGTCGTAACAATCCACCGACCGGTTCACGGCCGACTCGGCCTTGGGGTCACGTCCTACGCCGATCTCGATCCGGAACGTGCTCGGCGCGTTCTCGTTGTTCGAGTCCATTGAGGCCAGGCGGTCCCGGGCGGCCTTCTGGATCGCCGCCACGTGCTCGGCGATCGCAGTCTGAAAGTCGTCCAGGGCGTTTCGCGTACCCCGGTCAGAGGGCTTCACCGAAAACTCGTCCGATTGCGTCACTGGTGCTCCCCTAGGTCGAGAGTTTCGTGTGGACGCAGGGACTGCGTACCACGTTCTTGCGACTCGCGGCGGTAGACACCTCTGTTACTGACGGCGCGACCCCCACTGATCCCCAGAACAAGCCGCGGGCTGCTCGGACCTGCGTCGGGCAAAGAGATCTGACCGGCCCGGAAGCGTCCAACGGCAACGAGTCGGTCCGGCCACGGCGCAAATTGAATGCGGATCCACGGCAGCCTCTCGCCACTCCGAAGTACCGGTCGCGATCGGGCCTTCGCCGACCGTGTGGTGGCTGCAACGGCGGAACCGATTTAGGCGGACTCGCCCCGCAGGAACGCCATGCTCGGGGCGAAGAAGTACTCTCCACCGCGCAGGTTCACGAAGTTGGCCATGGTGAACGTACGGCCACCCCCGCCCGGCCAGGTCTGCGGCAGCGGAGCTGGGTGACTCCCGATCACCGCGTCCACGCCGACGTTGGGGACGACGAAGTCGTTGGAGTCCGAGCCGTCCTGCTGGATCACGAACTGGTCGAGCGTGGACTGGAAGCAGACGAACAGCAGGCCGACGCCGTCGCTCGGTGGTGTGCCGAGCGCCGCCGGGTCGGCCAGGTCTGGGCGCGTGCCGTAGGTGATGCCGCGTCGGACGATGCGGCGGTCGCGTTCGAGCTGCGCCCGCGCCGCCCGCGTTGCCCCCGGGAGTCGGCCGAGGTCGCCACGGGGGTTGGTCTTACGGATGTGTGCCTGGAACGGGCAGATCTGTCCGCCCGGGTCGACCTCGTAGTCGAAGTCGTTCTGTCCGGCGCCTCGGTGCACCGATGGGCCGGGCACGAGCGGGAGACCCGAGCGGTACCGACCCACTGCGAGGGCGCCGACGTCGTCGCGGCTCAGGTCCGGTCCCGTGACACCGAGTCGCGGGCGCAGAGCGTCGACGGCGTCCCAGAAAGCCTTGACGTTCTGCTCGAGCTTGCGGAAGACGACGAAGCTGCCGTAGTTCTCGGCGTCGGCGCGCTCGCGTGTGAGGGCCAGGGACAGGGGTGCGCCCGGGTTGTAGCGGGTACCGCCGCGCGCCGCCAGTTCGGCGTCGAGATCCTGCTGCACCAGGACCGGCTGGCTGATTCCGTCCTCGAATCCGAAGTGCTCGATCGTCACCTCCTGGCGGGCGCCGAACGACGCGGTCAACCGCGCACCGCGCTCGACCGTGAGGAGGTCGAACACGCCCGCGAACGACGCCGTGACCTCGGCGACGACTGCTTCGAGGCGGGACGGGTCGTCGTCGGCGAGGAGCGCCATCGCATGCACGCTGTTCTGGTAGGGCGCCTCCCACTGACCCGACGGCGGGTCGTTGCCGAGGCCGCTGGGCACGTCGGGAGCGGGGCCCTTCATCCCGCGAACGAACTCGGCCACCGCCCGCGCCCGGTTGATCGGGTCGCCCGGCTGCGGGAACTGGTCGTCGGTGATTCCGAGATGGCGGTAGCCGTCGGGAGCCAACAGGAACATGCCGAATGTCGCGCCCGCCCCGCCGCCCGCCCGGAAGGCGACCGCGCCCTGCCGGGCGTCGTGAGCGGTCGTCACCCGCCGCGAGGCGAAGTCCGCGATCCAGGCACGGACCACGTCAGCCGGACCGGTCATGGTCAGCAGGAGGTGAGCGCTGTGGTCGCGCCCGTGCCCTTTGATGATGTTGCCCTGGATACCGCGGAGGAGGTCCTCCGCGCCGGGGTCGTCCAGGTCCAGCGGACGTCCCATGTCGACCATGCGACGACCTCCCTTCGATGCGGCCGCCTCTGCGGCGGCGGTCACGGCGTCGGCGCGATGCCCTCGCGACGCGCCGCGGCGGTCTTGCTGCCGACGGCTGCCGCCTCGGCGTCGGCATCCGGGTCGACCGACTCGCGTATGAACGATGAGGCGGCCACCGCCCGGTCAGGCCCGGTGGTGTCGCAGACCGGTCGTCCGCCCGGGCCGAGCACCGTCAGCCAGGTGATCAACGCCTGGCGCCGGGACTCGGACAGGTCACGGGTCACGGGCATGTAGCGCGGATCCGTGACGTCGAGCATCAGCGTCTCGAGGATCGCCTTGTGGTGTGCGGCGACGGACTCGCAGTCGGTCAGGTCGATGTGGGGCCCGTCGGCCCGGGACATCACCGGGTAGAGGTTGCCGTACTGAGCGAGGACGTCGCCGAGCCCGCCGTTCCAGGTCGCGTCCCCGTCGTATGTGGTGAACACCAGGACGCTGAGGAAGTTCGACGGGTTGGCGGAACCGGCTCCTTCGACCGCGTAGGAGACCCGGTAGACCTGCCCGTCGGCCAGGTCGCGCGTCGCCCCGTTGCGGTAGTAGCGGACGCCGCCGGGGTCGGCGGCCGTGAACGTCACCTCGGCGATCCCGTCGTCGGTGGTGGTGACCGAGGGGGGAAAGGTCAGCCCGTGGACGGGGTAGTCGGCGATCGGGTTCCCGTTCGGGTCCCGCGGAACCCGCAACGACAGAGCGATCTGCTTCTGCTTGTGGGGTTCGCCTCGGTCTGTGGCGTGGAAGCGCACCATCCACGAGTCGCCCGGCTCAAGACGTGTGACGAACTCGGCGGCGCGGACATGGACGGGGGCCTCCTCGACCAGAACCGAGGCCGCTCCGTCGGGCCCGGTGAGGATCACCAACTGGTGCGTCCGTACGAGCTCGGCCTGGGTGTCCGTGACCGGGACATCGACGACTCCGGCGGTCGTCGCGTACCAATCCGGTGTGCCGGTGTCGATCGGACCGAGTCGGACGGGCGCGCCGTTCTCGTCGCGGTAGCCCAGCGTCAGATCGAGAGACGCCGGGTCGACGGCAGGCAGGGCGTTCCCGAGGTCGAGCCGGACCGTACGAGCGGGCTCGTCGAGCACACCGGGGAAGAAGTTGACGACGCCGGGAGCGGCCGACGGCATGGTGCCGAACTGCCGGCCGAGGATCTGTTGCCGAGGTTCCGCCGTCGCCGCCGCACCGATCGTCCCCACAACCCGGCCCCGTCGGAATGCAGGGTTCGGTACGGCCGGTGTCGGAGGCCTCGACGAGTACTGGTCGATGTTGAATTTGATCGAAAGAAGGCCGTCCCCAGCGGCGTCGTGGAGTTGCCTCAAAAACGGTGATCCGGACAGATCTCCCCACTCCTGGACGACAAGCGTCGAGTGGTAGGCGGCCGTCGATGTCATGTCCGACGGATTCTCCGCGATCCGTGACCAGAGATCGGTGAAGGGCACCGGGTCCATCTGTCCGCGGAAGAGGATGTTCTCGTCGTCGTCGAACAACGCAAGATCCAGCCCATAGATCATGGACACCGTCTGCTGGTCAGTGTCCAGATCGACAATCTTGGCGTCGAGCGCCCCGGCTGACGCGAGCCTGGTACCGATCACGGGGTCTGCGCCGGCGGGGGCACCCTCGCTCCCGATCGCGGCTCGGACCTGCACGTCCTCGAACGCGAAGGCGTGCGTTCCGTTCGGGTTCCACGACGGAGCCAACCCTGCGCCGGGCTCCTCGACGGCGGGATTCTCGCGATTGCCTGCGCTGTTGTTCACCGTCGACGGGTCGGCGAGATACCGCCCGGAAAAGTGCAGGCGCGGCCAGCCCAGATACGTCATCTCGACTCGTCTCCGTGGTGGACCCGGCCGTGCAGGGCCGGGCGGAAAGTCGTGCTCGGTGCCGCTGGTTCGCCGACAAGGGTGATGGATCACGGCGACAATGCACATACCCACATTTGTGTATCGACGTCCGTCGTCGGCCTGCGATTGGATGCCGGGTCGACGCTGCGTTCGGGTTCGCACGCCGCACGGACGGCGCCGTCTGCTTCTCGACACCGTGCGGGGCAACGCTTCGGAGAGGAGCGTCTAAAATGGAATCACGATTCTTCCCGCCGCGCACGTTCGTCCCGGTTCCCCCGCCCGCTCGAGCGTTCACCCGGGAGAGCCTCGCCACCGCAGCGGTCGATCCCCGGAGCGTCCTACACGACCCGCCCCTCGAGCCGCGCGACGAGACGGTCTTCCTGCTCACGGCCGCGGCCGAGATCGAGCATGCACTGATGGTCCAGTACCTGTTCGCGGCGTACTCGCTGCAGGTCACGGACTCCACCAGCGAGCTGGCGCGCATCCAGGACCTTCTCCTGCAGATCGCGCGGGAGGAGATGGGCCACTTCATCACCGTGCAGAACCTGCTGCACCTCGTGGGCGGCCCACTGAACATGGGTCGCGAGCGCGCGCCGTACGGCAGCGAGATCTACCCGTTCCGGTTCACGCTGGAGCCGGTCACGCTCGACTCGCTGGCCAAGTACGTGACCGCGGAAAGCCCCCTCGAACTGCCGGAAACGATGCCGGAGGCGGACCAGGACCTGATCGAGCAACTCCGGAACGACGCCACGGCGGCCAACGGCGGGACTCCGGTCAACCACGTCGGCCCGATCTTCGAACGGCTGGCCGTACT
Source organism: uncultured Actinomycetota bacterium (assembly GCA_963822335.1). Classification (GTDB taxonomy): domain Bacteria; phylum Actinomycetota; class Actinomycetes; order Mycobacteriales; family Pseudonocardiaceae; genus Pseudonocardia. Next base: position 536,534 of record CAWGHE010000004.1, read on the forward strand.
GATCGGCGACCCGAACGCGGGCATGGCCGATGCCGACTTCCGCACCGACACCGCGGGTGTACAGGGCGTCGCGGAGGACTGGGGGCTGGCCCCGCCATGGTCGGACGAGCGCGGGGAGCTGATCGTCCGGGAGTTCTCGGGGACCGACGTCGCCCCGCTGCGCGAGGCGGCCCTCGCCGCGGTGAAGGCGATCGCCGACCAGGGCGAGGGATTCGACGAGACAACCGAGGGGACCTCGCACTTCGAGCGGTTCTTCGCCGTCTACAAGAGCGTCGCGAACCTGCTCGAGCAGAACGTCGAGGTCAGCCAGCCGGTCGCGACAAACCCCAGCACCGCGCCGGGAGACGGCGCCGGCGGGCAGATCACCGAGCCGCGGGCGAAGAGATGGGCCCAGCTGTTCGACCTGCGCTACCGGATGCTGCTCGGCCGGCTGGCGCATTTCCTGCGCGTCGACCAGGAGCGGTACACGACCGCGGCCGGTCCGCAGCAGGGCGACCGGACCGCCCGCGGGCTGCTCCTGCTCGGGGCGTTCGACGAGATGCGCCACCTCAAGAAGATCGCGGGCAAGCTCGTGCAACTGCCGAAGGACCCGGGCGGCTCAGTGAACGCCGGACCGCCGTTCGAGCTGCCTTACTCGCTGAGCGTGCCGGACGGCGAGACGGCCCGCTGGCGGATGCACCTCGACGTATCCCGCGCGGCGACCCGACTGGTGGAGAAGATCCTGGAAAGCGAGCAGGACCCGTTCCTGTCCGCCCTCCTCACGAGCGACGAGCACGCACAGGCAGCGATGGCCGCGCTCGCCGCGGGCGACGAGATCCCGGCGGGGAGTCTGCCGGCAGGATTCGCAAAGGCGGTGACGATTCTCGAGGAGGCCGTGCGCGGCTTCTCCATCGGATGCCGGCACGCGAAGTTCTGGGCCGGGAAGAACCGGGACGAGTTCGTCACCGCTCCGGTGCACACCGACGCCGGGGACGTGCCGCCGTTCCTGCTCGACGACAACGGCGCCGTCGTCCCGAACTCGCTCGATGCACCGCTGCTGCGCCGGCTCCGGCCCACGAATCCTCCGGACGAGCAGATGCCGCTGGGACGGCCGGCCGTGCCCCGTGCGCGGCAGGCCTACCTACGCGAATGGGTCCGCGCCGGAGCACCGGACGACGCACCGCCCGGCGGGACCGGGGTAAGTGCCGAGCCCGGGGTCGCGGCCGAGGCCACCACTCCGCCCCCGGTGGGTGACCCACCCGGCTTCGCGGCCGACATCGCCGGACTGTTCCGGCCGCACGACCGTGACGAGATGCTGTTCAGGTTCGACCTGGCCAGCCTCGACGACGTACGGTCGTTCGCCGAACCCATCCACACCCGGGTCCAGAACGGATCGATGCCGTGCAACCCGGTCGATCGCTGGCCGCCGGAGCGGGTGGCCCTCTTCCGGCGATGGATCGACGGCGGCATGCTCCCGTGATCTGACCGGGCCACCAGCATGCGCCGTAGGTGATCTTGTGGATCATGGCCCGACTTGGGTGACGGACGTGACGCCGCAAGAGAGGGCCGCCGAATGAACGGGCCAGATCAGGCGCCCTCGACGCCGCGTCCGCTGAGGCCTTGAATCAGCGCCCGTGCGCCGGCGGACCCCACTTCGTCTCCTCCCGGAGCGGGCGCTTGAGGATCTTCCCGCCGGCGTTGCGCGGCAGCGGCTCGCCGCGCACCGCGAAGAACTGCGGCACCTTGAAGTCGGCCAGTCGCTCGCGCAGGTGCTCGAGCACCCGGCCGACGTCGACCTGCGTGCCCGGCAGCGGGACGATCACGGCCCCGACCTTCTCGCCCAGGATCTCGTCCGGTACCCCGACGACCGCCGCGTCGGCGACTCCGGGCGCGCCGGCCAGGGCGTTCTCCACCTCGACCGAGTACACGTTCTCCCCGCCTCGGTTGATCATGTCCTTGGCCCTGTCGACGATGTAGGTCAGCCCGTCGTCGTCGACCCGGGCCAGGTCGCCGCTGTGCAGCCAGCCGTCGACGAACGTGTTCCGGGTGGCGTCGGGTTTGTTCCAGTACCCGGCGACGACGTTCGGCCCACGGACGAGCAGTTCGCCGACCCCGGCCGGGTCCGGGTCGGCGAGGGCGAGGTCGACGACCGGCGCGGCGAACCCGACGGAGTCGGGGTGGTCGGCTGCCCAGGCGTCCGGCAGGAACGTGGCGATCGAGGAGGTCTCGGTGAGCCCGAAGCCGTTGCCCAGCTCCGCCCCGGGGAACCGCTCACGCAGTCGCGACACCAGGGCGGGGGAGATCGGTGAGCCGCCGTAGGAGACCCGGGTGACCGCGGAGAGGTCGAACTCGCCCACGTCGGGCTGGGCGAGCGCCAGAGCATAGATCGCCGGCGCGCTGGTCAGCACGTTGATCCGCTCGTCGGCCACGGTGCGCAGGAACGCCCGCACGTCGAACGCCGGCAGCACCACGGTCGTCCCGCCGATGGCGAGCTGCACGAGCAGTTGGCTGTTGCACCCGGTCACGTGGAACAGGGGCACCGAGACCAGGTTGCGCAGGGTCGGCCCGATCGTCCTGTCCACGCCGATCACCCGCAGCGCGGTCTCGACGTTCGACAGGAAGTTCTCGTGGGTGGTCATCGCGCCCTTGGGGAACCCCGTCGTGCCGCTGGTGTAGAAGATCGCGGCCGTGTCCTCGGGCCCGGCCTCCCCCTCCGCCCGCAGCGGCCCGTCCGGCAGCGGCTCGTCGGGATGCAGCGCGAACGCCGCACCCGAGTCCTCGAGCACGTAGTCGATCTCCGGCTGGGCGAACCGCGTGTTCACCGGCACCGCGACCGCACCGGCCAGCTGGGTACCGAGGAACCCGAGCACCCAGTCCACCCCCGCCGGCAGGAGGTTGGCCACCCTGTCCCCGCTGCCGATCCCCGCATCCTGCAGCCCGCCGGCGACCCGCGCGGACCGGTCCCACAGCTGCCGGTAGCTCAGCCGCTCGCCGCCCACCTCGACCAGCGCCTCGACATCCGGGTGCTGGTCCACAGTGGAACGCAGCATGGCGACCAGCGACGTCGGCAGACCCGTGTAGCGCGCGACGCCCCGCCCGTCACGCTCGATGCCGGAGGCGTCGAACGGCGCCGCGCCGCGCGGCCGGGGCTCCACGTCGGTCACTTGGCCGGGGTGAAGTAGCGGCGGGGGTTGTCCACCAGCATCGTCGTGATCTGCTCGTCGGTCACCCCCTGCTCGCGCAGAGCAGGCAGCACGTCCTGGCTGATGTGCAGGTAGTGCCAGTTCGGCGCCGCGGCGGCCAGCGCTGCTGGCCGGACTCGCCGGAGAAGAAGTCCATGTAGCACGCGGCGTCGTGGGCGAGCACGATCCGGTCGGCGTACCCCTGCCCGCAGAGTGCGGCGATCGTCGCCACCCGCTGGTCGGTGGGATTGAACAGGTCCAGGCCGAACCGGTCGCAACCGATCGTCGCGCCCTGGTCCATGATCCACTTCAGGTAGTCCAGGTCGTTGCTGTCCCCGGAGTGCCCGATCACCACCTTGGTCAGGTCGACGCCCTCGCGTGCGTAGAGCTCCATCGCCTGCCGGCCGGTCTGGTGCGCGGCGTTGGTGTGCACGGTGATCGGCACGCCGGTCTCGTGGTGGGTCGCGCAGATCGCCCGCTGCACCCGTGTCTGGTCCGGGGTCAGCCCGCGCTCCTCCACCACGCACTTGAGGAACGCCGCCTTCACCCCGGTGTCCCCGATGCCCTCCCTGATGTCCTTGACGAACATCTCGACCATCAGCTCCGGCCCGCCGAGCAGCGTGTCCGGCCCCCGGTAGTGGAAGAAGTGCGGGATCTCGTCGAACGTGTAGAGCCCGGTCGCGGCCACGATGTTGATGTCGACCTCGGCGTTGATCCGGGCCACCCGGGGGATGTAGCGGCCGAGCCCGATGACGGTGGGATCGACGATGGTGTCGACACCGGCCTTGCGGAGCGCCTGGAGCTTGGCGATCGCGTCGGTGACCCGCTCCTCCTCGTCCCACCAGTCGTCGCCGTAGTTCTGCATCACGTCCGGGGTCAGAACGAAGACGTGCTCGTGCATCAGCGTGGTGCCCAGCGCGTCGACCTCGACCGGTCCGCGCACGGTGTCGACCGTCGTCATCGACGTTCCTTCCGCTCGTCCGAGACCGGAGCGTGACCGGAGTCACCTTGGCCCGTCAAGGCGTCCGTCGCAGTCCGGACCGGCGGCTGACACGCCCGACGTCAGCTCGGAACATCGTCGATGCGACTGCTATGGAGCGAGTCCTGGACCGCGGGCCAACCGCACCACGCTGGACCCGAACATGCCGTCCGGCAGCCAGCAGAGCGGGCGCAGCAGCCAGGGCAGCCGCTTGAAGCCGGACGCGGCCTTGAGCACGGATGCGGTATCGGCCGCGGTCCAGCCGTCCGCGGCGAAGAACTCGACGCCTTCCGCCGGCCCGAATTGGATCGGTGGGTGTGCCAGTTGCTGACGACTTACCCGTCGGCTCACCCGGACGTCGGTCGGCGACATCAAGTCGGTGATCCACCAGTGCACCCCTGACTCGGCAAGGTCGGCGCTGATCGCGCGCACCTGATCGTCGGCAAGATAGGGCAGCAGCCCTTCGGTGATCACCAGTGGGCGCCGCGCGTTAGTGAGCTGCTCCGTCAGGAATCGCTTGCGCACCTCGGCATCGGCCAGGTCCACCGACCTGCGGATCAGCTCGCAGCGCGGTTGTTCGCCGGCCAACGCGTGTTGTTTCTCCTCGATCATCGCCGGCAGGTCCGCTTCTACCCAAGTCAGCTCATCGGGCACGGCCAGCCGGTACGGGCGGGCGTCAAGGCCGGCCGCAAGGTTGAGCACCCGGTCGCAGCCGTCGTCGAGGCAGTCGACGATCAGGTCGTCGATCAGCTTGGTGCGGGCGCTGAAGGACCAGCCGGTGCGTGCGATCGCCGGCGTCTCCGCCGTCATCGCATGGCCGCGCTCACCGGCGAGCCGGTCGGCGAACGGATCATGGAACAGCGCGTCCGGTCGGGACGACTCCCGCGCCCGGAACATCGCGACCCAACGGGCTGTGTCGGACACATCGGCGATCTCAGACACGGTCTACACCAATCGGGCCGTGGATGTTGGCCGCACACACTTCGAACTTCGATCAGTTACCAGCCCGCGAGGTAATCCACAACAGGTCCGGTTCGCGCCACCCGGCCGACACTGGGTCAGTCAGGTGAGGTGGTCGTAGTCGCCGCGCAGCCAGCCGATGTAGCGGTCGGCCGACCGGCGGACCGTTGGCCGGGCGTCGGCGTCGATGGTGCGGCCGAAGTTGTCGTAGAGGCGGTCGAAGCCCAGGTGCTCGACCGCCCCGGTGATCCGTTCCACCACCCCGGCCGACAGCGGGATCCGGTTCGGGTAGCTGCGCATGAACGTCACGGACTTCCGGTCCGGGTTGGACTGGATGGTGTCCGAAGCGAACAGCACGCCGCGACCGTCGGCGCCGTCGCTCCACACTGCGACCGCACTGCCCGGGAAATGGCCCCCGAGCTGGAGCAACGTGAGGCCGGGGAGGACCTCGAGGCGACCGCGCCACGTCCGGATCGCCGGGTCCGGCCGGGCGACCCATGCGGCGTCCGGTTCGGACACCAGAACAGGGACGCCGCCCAGCGCCCGGCTCCACTCCACCTGGGCACCGAACATGTGAGGGTGGCTGGTGGCGATGGCGGCCACCTCGCCGAGCTCGCGGATCCGCGCCACCGCGGCGTCGTCGAGGTAGCCGGGTGGATCCCACAGCAGGCAGCCCTCCGACGTCCGGACCAGGTGGGCCTGCTGACCGATACCCACCGTGGGCTCGACCGTGATCCCCAGCAGTCCGGGTTCGAGCTCGCGGGTGCGCGTCGCGTGTCCGGCCGCCGCCAGCTCCTCGAGGGTGGCCCACCGTTGGCCGACCGCCGGCACCCACTGACGCTCGTCGGCGCAGATCGCGCACACCTCGGGGGTCTGGGTGTGCTCGACACCGCACGTCATACAGATCCACATGGCCGTCTTCCTTCGCTGCCGATCCGGCCCACCATGTCGGCCCGATTGTGGTCCCGACAAGGGATCTTTGTCGTCACGGTCGAGCAGCCCGGCCCGGCGCGGTGCCCGCCGGACAGCGAGGCGACCGTCGCTACTCCTGTCGGGACGTGTCGCTCTGTGACGACCTCGGGACGAGCTCGTGATCGAATGCGGACGCGACAGCCGCAGTCCGGGAGGTCACGCCGAGCTTGGTGTAGATGTGGCCAGGTGCCGGGAACGTGGTCGCGGTGTGCTGCGCCCGGGGCCACGGAAGCGAAGGAGCTGTTCACGTGCGTACCGGCGAGAGCCCCCGATGAGCGCCGACCAGCTGCCGAGCTGGCGGGAGACCCCCACGAAGCAGGCGATCGTGGAGTTCGTCGCGGCCGTGACCGACCAGACCTCGCCGGACTTCCTCCCCGGCCCGGAACGCGTCGCGGTGTTCGACAACGACGGCACTCTGTGGACCGAACAGCCGATGTACGCCCAGTTCGCCTTCGCCCTGGACCGGGCGGCCGAGCTGGGTCGTCCCACCAGCCTCGAGGAGGTGCACGCGGGCGGGATGGCCGCCGTCATGGAGCTGGTGACCCTCACCCACGCGAACGTCACCACCGACGAGTTCGACGCGGCGTGCCGGAGCTGGCTTGCGTCGGCCCGTCACCCGCGGTTCGGACGGCCCTACCCGGAGACGGTGTACCAGCCGATGCTGGAGCTGCTGAACCTGCTGGACCGCAACGGTTTCTCCTCCTGGATCTTCTCCGGCGGCGGCACCGACTTCATGCGGGCCTGGGCGGGAGAGGCATACGGCCTGCCGCCGCACCGGGTGATCGGCAGCGTCGGCGACACCGAGTTCCGCCTCGGCGACAACGGGGCCGAACTCGTCAAGAGCCCCACGGTCGGCGTGGTCGACGACGGACCTCAGAAGCCCAGCTCGATCCACCGGCACGTCGGGCAACGCCCGGTCCTGGCCGCCGGGAACACCGACGGCGACCTGGCCATGCTCCAGTGGACCGCAGCCTGCCCGCGTCGAACCCTGGAACTGGTCGTCCGCCATACCGACGGCGAGCGGGAGTACGCGTACGACCGTGACCCGATCCTGGGCAGCGGCAACGACCGGATCCTCGCGGCCGCCGCGGACGAGCGCTGGATCGTCGTCGACATGGCCGCCGACTGGGCCACCGTCCACCCCGCTCCCTGACGAGCATCGGAGCCCGCCCCGACCGAGGGTTCACCCCCCACGGGTGAGGTGGCCGCGCCCGCGGTTCGAGAGATTCCGGGACGACAGTCGGCGAGTTCTACCTTCCTGGCGCCACAAACGCGGCGCCGAGAGAGGACAACACGTGACCACACGAGCGGGAAACGCCGGCGGAGGATTCCTCGCGCGGACACGGCAGCAATGGGGATGGCTCGCCGCATCGGGAGTCATCGGCATCATCGTCGGCTTCATCGCCCTCTTCTACCCCGGGGCAACCATCCTGACCGCCGCCATCTTCCTCGGGATCGCACTGGTCATCCAGGGCGTTCTCGAGATCGTCGCGGCGATCCGGGCCGGGTCGGGAGCGCCCGGCCGGGGATGGCTCGTCGCCTTCGGCGTGCTCGCCCTCGTCGCCGGGTTCCTGGTCGTGTTCAACCCCGGCGGCGGCATCCTGGTGATGGTCTGGGGCCTGATCCTGTGGTTCATCATCGCCGGGATCAACGACCTCCTGGCGGCCGCGTCGACCTCCGAGCACCGCGGATGGAACATCACCCTCGGGATCCTCAGCATCGTGCTGGCGTTGGTCCTGCTCTTCTCCCCCGGTACCGCCGTCGGCGTCCTCGCCTTCTTCATCGCGCTGGCGTTCATCATCCGTGGCGTTGCGGATCTGGGCCTGGCCGTGATGATGCGACGAGCCGGCGGCTGAGCGTCCCGGATCGGGTGACCGCGAGAAAGCGTCGGTCGAGGCCGGCTCCCTGCCGTTAGGAGACGCCGTACCCACAGCCAGGCCGGACATTCTCGTGATCTGGGCGACGACATCGGTATCTCGAATGTGAGCTGTTACAGCGCCGGGCTGATGGGCTATCACACGCCGAATATCGATCGGATCGCCGCGGAAGGCGTACGGTTCAGAACCTCGGATTGCAACCGACCGATCCGACGATCGCCGGGGCACTCAAGCATCAGGGCTACGCCACCGGACAGTTCGGTAAGAACCACCTGGGCGACCGGGACGAGTTCCTGTCCGCCAACCACGGCTTCGACGAGTTCTTCGGCAACTTGTACCACCTCAACGCCGACGACTGGTTCGTGACCCTGCTCGCGGCGGCCGGCGAGCCCGACATCCCGGCCCAGACCTACGTCGCCCGGATGGCACAGTCCCTGATCGAGTTTCCCGCCCTCGCAGAGCCCGGCCAGCTTCACGATCAGCCAGGTCATGGACACGCTCGAAGCCGGGATGACCAGCGCCTGACGGCCGTGGCCCGGCCCGCCGGGACCACGTTCGAGGGGCGGGGATCACCCGCGGTGTGAAGCGGGCCCCGATCACGGGGGTCGGGTAATCGTATATCTCACCCGCAAGAGAACGTAACCAAACAGAAAGTAATTGCTTCACACGAAGGTGTCTGCAATTTTCGTTCCGGTTGAGTTCCGGATATCTTCTTTTCAGCCGACACGAGCTCCCTCATCCGCGTGCCGGCAGAAGACGAGACCGTCGCCGATTCGGCGCGGTCTCCAGACTCAACAGGAGATACCGTGCTGAAGAAGGCTGGACTCATCGCGGCGGCGTCCGTCGCATCCCTGGTTGCGATCAGCCCGCTGGCGTTCGCCACCGACGGGGACCAGAACTCGCAGGGCCTCGTCAACGGCCTGAACGGCAACAACGTCAACGCCCCGATCCAGGCGTGCAACAACGACATCCAGGGCCAGGTCGGCCTCGTGCCGGTCCAGGACGTCGCCGAGAACCCGACGCTGCCCCCGCTGAACGGCGCCCTGGGCATCCTGGGCAAGGCCGAGGCCCAGCAGCACAGCGACGTGGACAACACCCGTGCCTGCGGCCAGGGCACCGGCGGTGCCGGGTACGGCAACGGCCACGGTCACTGATCTCACGCAGCAGCCGTGAGTGCGGCCCCGGAGGCTCCGGCCTCCGGGGCCGCGTTGCGTTCACCTGCGGCGGCCTACCCGGGCAGGTGCGCCCGGGCCGCGCGGCGCAGCCGGCGACGGCGGAGCCTGCGGCGCACGGCGGCGACGATCTCGCGGATCGGGACGTTCCCGATGCACGCGACCCTCCCGATGCTGCCGATCGAGGCGATGCTGCCGATCGACCCGATGCTCAGCACGCTGCCCAGGCTGCCCGCCGACACCGCGCTGGCCACGCTGCCGCTGCTGGCGAAGCTGGCGATCGATCCCGCGGACGCGAAGCTCGCGATCGAGCCCGCGCTGGCGAACGAGGCGATGCTGCCGGCCGAGTACAGGGAGGCGATCGAGCCGTCGTCGCGGCCGTCGGAGTCGGGATCGGTCACCGGACCAGCCTCGCGCAGCGGTGCCGCCCTGACAATCGCCACGACGGTTCCACAGAGCGCCGAGGTGTGCGGTGTGGACCTTCCGGTCGCTCAGCGCCTGGTCGACGCGCGCATCGCGGCCGGTGCGCCGTTCCTCCGGGTCGACGACGCGTTCAGCTACAGCGACGTGCCGTTCGGGCTCTGGGAGCGGATCCGGGACCGCGCCGTCGTCGTGCCCTGAGGGCGGCAGTCGGGTCACTCCGGTCACCCTCAGGACCCATCGGGCGCCGATCCGGGCCACGATGTGCACATGGCGCCCGATCACCTCGTCTTCCTGCGCCGGGCGATCCGGCGTCCGGACCTGCTGGCGACCCCGTTCGTCACCGGCGACCGGCTGGCCCACCAGCTCGCAGGGGTCGTCCCGGAGGGATGCACGGGGACGGTGGTCGAGCTCGGAGCCGGGACCGGCGCGCTGTCCGCCCCGATCCGCGACCGGCTGGGCCCCGGGGCACGCCACCTCGCCATCGAGATCGACGGCGAGCTCGTCGCGCACCTGCGGGCCACCAAGCCGTGGCTGGAGATCGTGCAGGGCGACGCCCTCGACTACGACGGGCTGCTCGCGCAGGCCGGCATCGACAAGGTCGACGCCGTCGTGTCGTCGCTGCCGTGGGCGCTGTTCGACCAGCCTCAGCGCCGCGAGCTCCTCGCCGCGATCGGCGCCCGGATGGCACCGCACGGCGTGTTCGCGACGATCACGACGTGGATGGCCATGCCCGCCCGCGTCCGCGAGCTGCGTGCGGCGCTCAACGGGGCGTTCGACGAGGTCGTGGAGACCTCGACGGTGTGGCGCAACCCGCCGCCGGCCCGTCTGTTCGTGTGTCGCAGAGCCTACTAACTCGACGAGCGAGATACTTTTCCGCAGAGCTATCCTCGGGTCATGACCGCACACACCGTCGTCGTGGGCGGCGGCCCCGGTGGCATGTTCCTGGCCTACCTGCTCGCCCGGGCCGGGCGGCCGGTGACGCTGCTGGAACGCCACCACGACTTCGACCGCGACTTCCGCGGTGACTCGCTGCACCCCTGGACGCTCGAGCTCTTCGACCGGCTGGGCATCGGTGAGCGCCTGCTGGACCGGCCGCACGTCAAGGCGTACTCGTTCCGCTTCCACACGCCACGCGGGACGGTCACGACGTCGGAGTACCGGCTGCTGGACACGCCGCGCAACTACGTCGCCCTGATGCCGCAGGTCCGCTTCCTCGACTTCCTGGCCGCCGAGGCGTCCGCGTTCGACGGGTTCACGCTCCGGACCGGCGCCCGCGTCACCGGCCTGCTCACCGGGCCCGACGGGACCGTGACCGGCGTGCGCTACCGCGATGACGGCGGCGAGCACGAGCTCGCCGCCGATCTCGTCGTCGCGGCCGACGGACGGTTCTCCCAGGTCCGGCGCCTTGCCGGGATCGAGCCGGTGTCGCTGGGCGCGCAGACCGACCTGCTGTGGTTCTCGCTGCCGCACCGCGACGGCGACCCGGAGGACGCCGACGTCGACCTCTATCTCGGCGACCACCACTACATCGGACTGATCAGCGGTCCGGGCCGGTGGCAGATCGGGTACTCGCTGCCCAAGGGCGGGCTGTCGGCCGCCCGCACGGCAGGCGTGGAGCCGATCCGCCGGTTCGTCGCGGAGCAGGTCCCCTGGCTCGCCGACCGCGTCGGCCTGCTCGAGGACTTCAAGCAGACGACGCTGCTGTCGGTGGACATCTCCCGCGTCGAACGCTGGCACGCGCCCGGGCTGCTGCTGATCGGCGACGCCGCGCACGTGATCTCCCCGACCGGCGGCAACGGGATCCTGATGGCGCTGCAGGACGCGCTCGTCGCCGCGGACCGGCTGGTGCCCGCACTGGAGCACGGCACCCCCGGCGACGACGTGCTCGCCGGCATCCAGGCCGACCGCGAGCCGGCGATCCGGCAGGTCCAGGCCGGCCAGGTCCGGGTGGAACGCCAGGTCGCGCGGGCCCGCGAGCGCGGGCGGCCGATCACGCCGCCGGGCTTCCTGCGGCTGCTGACCCGGATCCCCGCCGTGCGCGCCCGCTCGGCGCGCTCGAACGCCTACGGGCCGAACCCGCCGGTCCCCGGAGCCGACCTGTGCCGGGCGCTGGAGCTGACGACCACGGGCTAACGTCGGGACGTGACGATCGAGAAGGGCGCCGCCCCGCTGGCCCGTGTGCGGCGGGGGGACCTCGTCGAGTCGGTCCACCTCGGACACCTCGTCGCGCTGGACGCGGGCGGGAACGCGGTCCTGGACGTCGGGGACCCGGAGGCGGTGATCTTCCCGCGGTCCGCACTCAAGCCGGTGCAGGCCGTCGCCATGCTCCGGTGCGGGCTCGACCTCGACGGCGAGCTGCTCGCACTGGCCTCGGCCAGCCACTCCGGCGAGCCGGGGCACCTCGACGGCGTCCGGCGGATCCTGGCCGGCGCCGGCCTGGACGAGGACGCGCTGGACAACACGCCGGACGTCCCGCTCGGCGAGTCGGGCGCGGCGGCGTTCCGCGCGGCCGGCCAGCCTCCGTCCCCGGTGGCGCAGAACTGCTCCGGCAAGCACGCGGCGATGCTCGCGACCTGCGTCGCGAACGGCTGGCCGACGGCGGGCTACCGCGACCCGGGCCACCCGGTGCAGCAGCGCATCCGGCGGACCGTGACGGACCTGACCGGCGACGTCCCGGAGCACGTCACGGTCGACGGCTGCGGCGCGCCGCTGTTCTCCACGACGACGGCCGGCCTGGCCCGCGCGTTCGCCCGGATCGCGACGTCGGCGCCGGACACCGCCGAGGGCCGGGTCGCGGCGGCCGTGCGGGCGAACCCGTGGTGGCTCGGCGGTACCGGACGCCCGGTGACCCGGTTCGTGGAGAGGGTGCCGGGGCTGGTGGCCAAGGACGGCGCGGAGGGCGTGTTCGCCGCCGCGCTGCCGGACGGGCGGGCGCTGGCGGTGAAGGTGCTCGACGGCTCCGCCCGCCCGCTGCCCGCCGTCGTCGCCGCGGCGCTGACCGCGCTCGGCGCCGAGGTCGACGACGACCTCGGCCGCGTCGACGTGCTCGGGCACGGCGTCCCGGTCGGGCGGGTCGAGACCGCCTGGTAGTCAGCCGGCCTCGCGGGCCAGGCGGTCGGTGCGGCGGCGCGTGTACCAGGCGATCGCCAGACCGACGACGATCGCGACCACCAGCCCGATCCAGGAGAACCGCTTGAGCCACGTCTCGGCGATCACCCCGAGGGAGTAGACGGCCGCCGTCGTCCCGCCGGCCCAGACGATGCCGCCGGTCACGTTCGCGACGAGGAACTTGAAGTAGGGCATCTTCAGGGCCCCGGCCAGCGGGCCGGCGAAGATCCGCAGCAGCGCCACGAAGCGGCCGAAGAACACGGCCCAGACGCCCCACCGGGCGAAGATCCGCTCCGCCACGACGACGTGGCCCGGCCCGAAATGACGGGGGAACCGCTTGCCCAGCCAGCCGAACAGCGCCATCCCGTAGCGGCGCCCGATCGCGTAGCCGATCGAGTCGCCGACGATCGCCCCGATCGACGCCGCGACCGCGACCCCGACCGGCGACACGTCGAGCTCGTGCTGCGAGGACAGCAACGCCGCGCTGACGAGCACGATTTCGCCGGGCAGCGGGATGCCCAGGCTCTCCAGCCCGATCACCGTGCCGGTCAGCAGATAGACCACGATCGGCGGGATCGACTGCAGGAGGTGGTCGACGGTCACCGGGTCAGTCTGCAGCCGCTTCCCCGCGGGCCTCACCTCACCCCAACAATTCTGTGGATAGGTTGTCCGGTATGTCGCGATCTTGGCGCCGGGCGGTCGTCGCCGTGGTCCTGCTCGCCGCGCTGGTGACGGGATGCGCGGGCTCGCCGGCCCCGGCGGCGCCGGCCGCGGGCACGCCGTCCACCGGTCCGGCCGTCACCGCACCCTCGGCCGCGGTCGGATCGCCGGCGCCGCCCGGCACGCCCCGGGTGCTCGCGTCCGGGCTGGAGGTGCCGTGGGGGATCGCGTTCCTGCCGGGCACCTCCGACGCCCTGGTCACCGAGCGGGAGAGCGCGCGGATCCTGCGGGTCACACCGGCCGGGCAGGTGACCCCGGTCGGCACGGTCGCCGGCGTGAACGCGGTCGGCGAAGGCGGCCTGCTCGGGATCGCTGTGTCGCCGCGGTTCGCCGCCGACCGGACGGTGTTCGTCTACTACACCGCGTCCGGCGAGAACCGGGTCGTCGCGCTGCCGGTCGCGCCGGACGGCACCGTCGACGGATCGGCGCAGGCGCAGCGGACGGTCGTGTCCGGCATCGGCTCCGGCTCGGTCCACAACGGCGGCGGGCTCGCGTTCGGGCCGGACGGCATGCTCTGGATCGGCACCGGCGAGGCCGGGCAGCGCGCCCGCGCCCAGGACCCGGCCGACCCGTCGGGGAAGGTCCTGCGGGTCACGCCGGAGGGGCGACCGGCGCCGGGGAACGCGTCCGGCACGCAGGTCCAGTCGATCGGGCACCGCAACGTGCAGGGCATCGCGTTCGGACCGGGTGGGCGCGTCTACGCCTCGGAGTACGGCGCGAACACGGCCGACGAGCTCAACCTGCTGAGGCCCGGGAACTACGGCTGGCCGGACGTCGAGGGCGTCGGTAACCGGCCGGAGTTCGTCGACCCGCTGGTCACCTGGCCGACCGACGACGCCTCGCCGAGCGGGCTCGCCGCGGCCGGCGGGTCGCTGTGGATGAGCGCGCTGCGCGGCGAGACGATCTGGCAGATCCCGCTCGCCCCCGACGGCTCCGTCGGGACCCCGGTGCGCACGATCGAGGGCTTCGGCCGGATCCGCGCGGTGACGGCCACCCCGGACGGCTCGGCGCTGTGGGTCACCACCAGCAACCGGGACGGCCGCGGCTCACCCGGCCCGGACGACGACCGCATCCTCGTCGTGCCGCTCCCCTGAGCCTGCCGGGGCAGTCGAGCGCCCTGGGCTGCCGCACGACGCAACTCACGACGCTTGAGTGCCGCTCCCGGCGGCCCGGACGAACCGCGCGGCCAGCACGTGCATGTGCTCGGCCAGCTCCGGCGGCTCCAGGACCTCGAACTCGACCCCGAACGCGCCCATCCACACGCCCAGCGCGTCGAGGGAGTGGGCGCCGGTCTCCAGCACGCAGCTGTGCTCGTCGATCACCTCGACGGTGCCGGTCGTCGGCGTCACCCACTCCGCGACCTCCTCGGCCGGCGCGTTCAGCCGGACCCGCGCCCGGTAGGTGTAGGCGCCCGAGGTGATGCCGCGCTGGGCGAACGCCGCGGCTCCGCCCTCGGGCGGCTCGCGTGGGGTGAACCGCGGGCCGGCCGGCAGCTTCAGCGTCATCCGGTCCACGCGGAACGTCCGCCAGTCCGCGCGGTCGGTGTCCCAGGCGACCAGGTACCAGCGGCGCCCGGTGTGCACCAGACCCTCCGGTTCGACGACGCGGCGGGCGGACTCGTCGCCCGCCGTCGTGTAGTCGAAGCGCAGGCGCTCGTGGTCGCGGCACGCGGCGGCCAGCGCGGACAGGTCGTCCGCGTCCACCGTCGGGCCGCGCGACGCGAGCGTGGCGGTCGCGGCGCCGAGAGCGGCCACCCGCCGTCGCAGACGGTTCGGGAGCACCTGCTCCAGCTTGGCCAGCGCGCGCACCGACGTCTCCTCGATGCCCGAGACCGTGCCGCCCGCGGCGGTCCGCAGCCCGACCGCGACGGCGACGGCCTCGTCGTCGTCGAGCAGCAACGGGGGCAGTTGCGCACCGGCGCCGAGCTTGTACCCGCCGGTGACGCCCGGCGTCGAGTGCACCGGGTAGCCGAGGCTGCGCAGCTTCTCGACGTCGCGGCGCACCGTGCGGATGTCCACGTCCAGCCGGTCGGCGAGAGCCGTCCCGGTCCACTCCCGCGGCACCTGGAGCAGCCCGAGCAGGCGCAGCAACCGCGCCGAGGTCTCCTTCATGGCCCCATCCTGCCGCGGATCGCGGACAGTTCCCGCCCTCGACTCGGGCGGACCGCGCAGGGTAGACCGTGGACATGGACGCACCGATCGTGACCACAACCGCGGGCCGGGTCCGCGGAGCACTGACCGACGACGGGGTCGCGCGGTTCCGATCGGTGCCCTACGCCGCGGCGCCGGAGGGCCCGCTGCGCTTCGCCCCGCCGGCTCCCGCCACACCGTGGGACGGCGTGCGCGAGGCCGGGGGCGGGCCGGGCCCGAACGCACCGCAGCCTGCTCGCGGGGCCGGTTTCGGCATCGACATGACACCGGTGCTCGGCACCGGCTGGCGGCCCGGCGCGGAGTACCTGACGGCGGACGTGTGGACGCCCGACCCGGGTGCCGGCGGCCTGCCGGTGATGGTGTTCGTGCACGGCGGCGCGTTCGTCGCCGGCGAGGCGTCCGCCCCGGCCTACGACGGGACCGCGCTCGCCCGCGCCGGCGTCGTGCTGGTCGCGGTCAACTACCGGCTCGGCACCGAGGGCTTCCTACCCCTCCCCGGCGGCGCCACGAACGTCGGCCTGCGCGACCAGATCGCGGCGCTGACCTGGGTGCGGGACAACGCGGCCGCGTTCGGCGGCGACCCGGGCCAGGTCACCGTGTTCGGGGAGTCCGCGGGCGGGATCAGCGTCGGCACGCTGCTCGCCGCCCCGCCGGCCGCGGGACTGTTCCGCCGCGCGATCGTGCAGAGCGGCGGCGCCGAGATCGTGCGCGGCTCCGCCGACCGGTTCGCGTCGCTGCGCGACCGGATCGCCGCTGACCTGGGTGTACCGGCCACCGCCGAGGCGTTCCGCGACGTTCCGGTCGCCGATGTCCTCGCCGCGCAGGACCGCGTCGACCAGCCCGGCGGACGCGGGGACATGCGGGAGCCGGACGGGGTCGACCCCGGCTACGGCGTCGGCGTGTTCGCCCCGATCCGCGACGACGACGTGCTGCCCGACGCACCCCTCGACGCGCTGCGGGCCGGCGCGTCGGCCGACGTCGACGTGCTGGCCGGCACGAACGCCGACGAGATCAACCTCTACTTCGTCCCGACCGGGATGCGCGACGTGATCACCGCGGAGCAGGTGCACGCGATGCTCGGCGCCGTGCACCCGGACCCGGACGGCCTGCTGGCCGCGGCCGGGGACGGCACGCCGGGCGAGCAGCTGAGCCGGATCCTCACCGAGCAGGTGTTCGCCGGCCCGACCCGCCGGACGCTGGAGGCGCACACCGGACGCGGCTTCGGGTACCGGTTCGACTGGCGCTCGGACGCGTGCAACGGGCAGCTCGGCGCCTGCCACGGCGCGGAGCTGCCGTTCGTGTTCGGCACGCTGGCCACCTCGTCCGGCCCGGACAAGATCCCCGGGGAGAAGCCGCCGCCCGAACTGTCCGACCGCATGATGCGGGCGTGGGTGTCGTTCGCCTCCACCGGCGACCCCGGCTGGCCGGAGCGCGACCCCGCCGATCCGAAGATCATGCGCTTCGACGTGACCGACGCCGTCGTGTCCGAACCCGGACCGTTCGCCGTCTGACCGGCGGCGCTACCGTCTCCGCCGTGCACTCACCTGACGGCGACTCACTGAACGGGCACGCGAACGGCGTCTCCCGTAGCCGGCCGGACCGTGTCGGGCGCTACGTGCGGATGGTCGCGCAACCGGGCCGGGGCACCGCACTGGCGGAGAGCCTGCTGCGGGTCGCCCACGGGATGGGCGAGGCCCGGGGCTGCGAGGCCTACGTGGTCAACGCGGCACCGGACGAGCCGGACACGGTGTGGGTCACCGAGGTCTGGTCGGACGCCGAGGCCTCGGAGGAGGCGCTCAACCGCGACCTGGGCGAGGCCGGGCTCGGCGAGGTGCTGGAGCTGCTCGCCGAGCCGCCGGAGTACATCGAGGTGAACCCGCTGGGCGGGCCCGGGCTCGACCGCTAGCCCGTCTGCTCGGACTGGTGCTTCTTCGAGGCCCGCAACGAGCCGGGCTTCGCCGTCTTCGTCGGGTCCTTCTTCGTGGCCATCAGGCTGGCGACGGTCACCACGGCGAGGATGACGACGATCACGCCGAGGGACAGCGGCGTCGGGATCTCCGGCACCGACGGCGAGATGTCCTCGTGCGCCCAGTGCAGGATCAGCTTGACGCCGATGAACGCGAGGATCAGCGCGAGCCCCGCGGACAGGTAGATCAGGCGGTCCAGCAGGCCCTTCACCAGGAAGAACAGCGCGCGCAGGCCGAGCAGCGCGAACGCGTTCGCGGCGAAGACGATGTAGGGCTCCTCGGTCACGCCGAACACGGCCGGGATCGAGTCGAGCGCGAACAGCAGGTCGATGCCGCCGATCGCGACCAGCACCAGGAACAGCGGGGTCGCCACCCGCTTGCCGTCGACCTTCGCGAACAGCTTGCCCTCGTGGTACTCGTCGGACACCGGGAACAGCTTGCGCGCGCCCTTGACGACGGCGTTGTCCTCGATGTCCGGCTCCTCGTCGCGGTGCCGGTAGAGCTGGATCGCGGTGTAGATCAGCAGCAGGCCGAACACCAGGAACATGAACGAGAACAGGTTCAGCAGCGTCGCGCCCAGCAGGATGAAGATCGCCCGCATGATCAGGGCCAGCAGGATGCCGAACGTCAGCACCTTGTTCTGGTGCTTCTCGGGCACCGCGAACGTCGTCATGATGATCACGAAGACGAACAGGTTGTCGACCGAGAGGCTCTTCTCGACGATGTAGCCGGCGAAGTACTCGGTGCCGAACATCCAGCCCTGCGTCATGCCGAGCACGACGCCGAACGCGATCGCGACGCCGATGTAGAACAGCGACCAGGCCGTCGCCTCCTTGAAACCGACCTTGTGCGGCCGCAGCCAGGCCTGGAGCAGGTCGATCGCAAACAGGGCGAGGATCACCCCGACCGTGATGATCCATTCGAGCGCGCTGACCTCGAGCACTACGCAAACCTCCGTGCGTGGCCGCCGGCCCCACCGGCCGGTCGCCCGCGAGAGTATCGGGCGAACCGGACATTGTGCCGCCCGAACACACGCGTGGTGATCCGGATCCTAGGGGCCGCCCCAAGCGGTAAGCCGATCAGCTCTCCGGCAACGCCCACCCCATGCTCCGCTCCACCGCGCGCAGCCAGTTCGTGTGTTCGAGCCTGCGCACGGCCGGGTCCATGGTGGGCTCCCATGCGGCGGCGCGGTGCCAGTTGCGGCGCAGCACCTCCATGTCCGGCCAGTACCCGACGGCCAGGCCCGCGGCGTAGGCCGCGCCGAGCGAGACCGCCTCGGACCCGAGCGGGCGCTCGACGGTCAGGTCCAGTACGTCGGCCAAGCACTGCATGAGCAGGTGGTTGGCCGTCATCCCGCCGTCCACCTTCAGGCGGGTGACCGGCAGACCGGAGTCGCGCGTTCATCGCGTCGACGACCTCGCGGGTCTGCCAGGCGGTGGCCTCCAGCACGGCGCGGGCCAGGTGGCCGCGCTCGATGAACGACGTCAGGCCGACGATCACGCCGCGCGCGTCCGGGTGCCAGCGCGGCGCGTACAGGCCGGAGAACGCCGGGACGACGTAGCAGCCGCCGTTGTCCGCGACGGTCAGTGCCAGCGACTCGATCCGGGCCGCGGTGGAGATCATCCCGAGCGCGTCGCGGAACCACTGCACGAGCGACCCGGTCATCGCGATCGAGCCCTCCATCGCGTACACCGGGCGGTCCCCGAGCAGGTAGCCGACGGTCGGGATCAGGCCGGTGTCCGCACCGGCGATCCGGGATCCGGTGTTCTTGAGCAGGAACGCGCCCGTGCCGTACGTGCACTTCACCTCGCCGGGCGCGAAGCACGTCTGCCCGACGAGCGCGGCCTGCTGGTCCCCCAGCGCCCCGGCGACCGGCACCCCCGGCAGCAGGCCGGCGCACGTGCCGTACACCTCGGCGTTGGGGACGATCTCGGGCAGCATCCGTTCCGGCACCCGCAGCGCGGCGCACAGCTCCGTCGACCACTGCAGCGTGCGCAGGTCCATCAGCATCGTGCGGCTGGCGTTGGTCACGTCGGAGACGTGCCGGCCGCCCGCGGGGCCGCCGGTGAGCTGCCAGATCAGCCAGGACTCCATCGTCCCGAACAGCACGTCCCCGGCCTCGGCGCCGTCGCGCGCGCCGGGCACGTGGTCGAGCAGCCACTGCAGCCGGGGGCCGGCGAAGTAGGTGGCCGGGGCCAGCCCGCTGACCCGCGACGAGAGCTCCGGGTCCAGATGGGACACGATCTGGTCGGTGCGGGTGTCCTGCCAGGTGATCGCCCGGGCGAGCGGCAGGCCGGTGTGCCGGTTCCAGACGATCGTCGTCTCGCGCTGGTTCGCGATACCCAGGGCGGCGACGTTGTCCGGAGTGAGACCGGCACGGCGCAGCGCGGCCGGCACCACGTGGCTCACCGCCCGCCAGATCTCCGACGCGTCGTGCTCGGCCAGTCCGGGCCGCGGGTAGTACTGACGGTGCTCGCGCTGCGCGACCGCGACCATCCGGCCGGAGTGGGTGAACAGCAGGCAGCGCGTCGACGTCGTGCCCTGGTCGATCGCGGCGACCACGCGCTCGCCCGGTGGGACTCCCCGGCTGCTCATCCCTGCCCCTCCAGCCCGGCCGCGATCTCGGCGGCGGCCGCGGTCAGCGCGTCGAGCGGGTCCGTGCCGGGTCCGGCCGTCCGCGTGGAACAGCAGCTCGGCAGGCGCGCCGACGCCGAGCGCGGCCACCGTCAGGCCCCCGCCGCTGCGCACCGGCACGGCCAGCCCGCCGACGCCCGGCTCGTAGCCCCCCGGATCGGCGGCCCAGCCGCGCCGGCGGGTCCCGGTCAGCGTCGTGGCCAGCTCGGCCGGGTCGGTCACGGTGCGCCGCGTGTAGCGCTCCAGCTTGCTCCGGGACGCGCGCCGACGCCGGCGCGAACGCCAGCAGGCACAGGCCCCAGGCGGTGGCGTGCAGCGGCTGCACGGCGTTCGTCCGCAGTTGCTGCGGCGTCCCGTCCGGCCGGAACACGTGGTGCACGACGCCGACGCCGCCGCCCTCCGGCACCCCGAGGAACACCGCGCAGCCGGTGCCCGACGCCAGCGCGTCCGCCCAGTTCATCGCGTGCGCGCGCAGGTCGTGGCGGTCCCACGGCGTCCCGAGCCGGTTCAGCCCCTCGCCCAGCAGGTAGCGGCCGGTGCCCGGCTCCTGGTCGACCAGGCCCTCCTCGCGCAGCGTGCGCAGGATGCCGTGGGCGGTCGGGCGGTGCAGGTCCAGCGCGGCGGCCAGCTCCGCCAGGGCCAGCGGTCGCCCCGCCGAACCGAGCAACCGGAGGAGCGCGGCGGCGCGTTCGACGGACTGGATCGGCCGGGGCACACGTGGATCTTAGGCCGTGCGACCCGCACCGTTCGACATCGTCGAACGGTTTCCGTTGCCGGACCTCACCGGCGCTCCTAGCGTCCGCGACGCGGCGTCGCACGGCTCCGCGACGGAGGGGACGAGAGGCGGGTTCGATGACGAGCTCCGACACCACGCCGGTGGAACCGGCGGAACCATCACTGGTCGGCCAACTGATCGCCGAGTTCGCCGGCACGATGATCCTGATCCTGTTCGGTAACGGCGTGGTCGCGCAGGTGCTGACCGCCGTACCGGCCGGTGACCTCGGGGACCACGACTCGATCGCGTGGGCGTGGGGCATCGGCGTCGCGCTCGGCGTGTACGTCGCGGCGCGCATCTCGGGCGCCCACATCAATCCGGCGGTGACGATCGCACTGGCCGCGTTCGAGCGCTTCCCTTGGCGCAAGGTCGGGCCGTACATCGTCGCCCAGACGCTCGGGGCGTTCGTCGCCGCACTGATCGTGCGCGCCGTCTACGCCGATCTGCTCAACGCCAAGCGACCCCGGCCACACCGTCAAGACGCAGATCGTCTTCGCGACGCTGCCCGGCAACGGATCGCTGCCGGTGAGCCTCACGACCGCGTTCTTCGACCAGATCGTGGGCACCGCGATCCTGGTCTTCGTGATCTTCGCGCTGACGAACCCGCGCAACCGCGGCCGCTGGCCAACCTCGTCCCGGTCGTGATCGGCCTGCTGGTCGTCGCGATCGGCATGGCGTGGGGGGCGAACGCCGGCTACGCGATCAACCCGGCCCGTGACTTCGGTCCGCGCCTGCGCGTCGTTCATCACCGGCTACTCGACGGCGTGGGTCGACCAGAACGGGACGCCCTACTGGTGGCTCCCGATCGTCGCCCCCATCATCGGCGGTCTCATCGGCGGGGCGCTCTTCAAGTACATGATCGACCGTTACATCCCCGCCGATGACGCTCCGCAGCCCGTCGGGCGCGAGTACACCCCCGACTAGCCCGACCAGAGCAGGAGAACCTGATGGCCGAATTCGTCGGTGCCGTCGACCAGGGCACGACCAGTAGCCGTTTCATGATCTTCGATCACAGCGGCAACGAGGTGGGCCGCCACCAGCTCGAGCACGAGCAGATCCTGCCGCAGGCCGGCTGGGTCGAGCACAACCCGGTGGAGATCATCGAGCGGACGACCGCCGTGATCCAGTCCGCGCTGAACAACACGAAACTGAGCGCGAACGACCTCGCCGCGCTCGGCATCACCAACCAGCGCGAGACGACCGTCGTCTGGGACCGCAAGACCGGGCGTCCCGCTCTACAACGCGATCGTCTGGCAGGACACCCGCACCGACCGCATCGCCACCGCGCTGGACCGCGACGGCACGGGGCGACGTGATCCGGCGCAAGGCCGGGCTGCCGCCGGCCACGTACTTCTCCGGCGGCAAGATCCAGTGGATCCTGGAGAACGTCGACGGCGCCCGTGACGGCCGCCGAGCGCGGCGACGCGATCTTCGGCAACACCGACACCTGGGTGATCTGGAACCTCACCGGCGGGGCGGACGGCGGGCAGCACGTCACCGACGTGACCAACGCCAGCCGCACCATGCTGATGAACCTGGAGACCCTGGACTGGGACGACGAGCTGCTCGGCTTCTTCGGCATCCCGCGCTCGATGCTGCCGGAGATCAAGCCAGTCGTCGTACGCGGCGGGCTACGGCAGCACCCGGCCGAACGCTCGGGATCGGCGGCGAGGTCCGGATCACCGGCGACCTCGGCGACCAGCAGGCGGCGACCGTCGGACAGGTGTGCTTCGCCCCCGGCGAGGCGAAGAACACCTACGGCACCGGCAACTTCATGCTGCTCAACACGGGCACCGAGCTGGTCCGCTCGGAGGCCGGGCTGCTGACCACGGTCTGCTACAAGCTCGGCGACGAGCCGGTCGTCTACGCCCTGGAGGGCTCGATCGCGGTCACCGGGTCGGCCGTGCAGTGGCTGCGCGACCAGCTCGGGATCATCTCCGGTGCGGCGCAGAGCGAGTCGCTGGCCCGCCAGGTCGAGGACAACGGCGGCGTCTACTTCGTGCCGGCGTTCTCCGGGCTGTTCGCGCCGTACTGGCGCTCGGACGCGCGCGGCGCGATCGTCGGGCTGTCGCGGTACAACACGAACGCACACCTGGCCCGGGCCACGCTGGAGGCGATCTGCTACCAGTCCCGGGACGTCACCGAGGCGATGGCGAAGGACTCCGGGGTCGCGCTCGAGGTGCTGCAAGCGTCGACGGCGGCGTCACCATGAACGAGCTGTGCATGCAGATCCAGGCCGACGTGCTCGGCGTGCCCGTGTCGCCGGCCGGTGGTGGCGGAGACGACGGCGCTCGGCGCGGCCTACGCGGCCGGGCTCGCGGTCGGGTTCTGGAACTCCACCGACGAGCTGCGGGAGAACTGGAACGAGGCCCGTCGCTGGGAGCCGACGTGGAGCGCCGAGCAGCGCGACGCCGGGTACGCGCAGTGGAAGAAGGCGGTCGAGCGGACGCTGAACTGGGTGGACGTCGGCTGAGCACGAAGGCCTGCCGGAGCTGCGCGTATGAGCTGACCCACGTCACACGTGCGGCACATCCCGGTGTGGCGGACGTGTTGATCCGGGTAGTAGACGCGAGTAGTCCAGTCGGAAGGTCGGAACAATGAAGTCGGTCGCCCTGTCCCCGGAGGCCCGCACGGAGTCGTTGCGGGCGATGTCGTCCACCGAGCTCGACGTGCTGGTGGTCGGCGGCGGGGTGGTCGGCTCCGGCTCCGCGCTGGACGCCGCCACCCGCGGCCTGACCGTCGGGCTCGTCGAGGCCCGCGACTTCGCCTCCGGCACGTCCAGCCGGTCGTCGAAGCTGATCCACGGTGGCCTGCGCTACCTGGAGATGCTCGACTTCCGGCTGGTCACGGAGGCGCTGGGCGAACGTGGGCTGCTGATCCAGCACCTCGCGCCGCACCTGGTCCGCCCGGTGCCGTTCGTCTACCCGCTGCAGCACCACGTGTGGGAGCGCTTCTACGCCGGGGCCGGCGTCGCGCTCTACGACTCGCTGGGCTACCTCACCGGCCGGGCACGCGGGCTGCCGCACCACCGGCACCTGACCCGGCGCGGCGCGAAGCGGGTGGTCCCGTCGCTGCGGGCGGACGCGCTGACCGGCGCGCTGGAGTACTACGACGCGCAGGTCGACGACGCCCGGCACACGATGGAGCTCGCGCGCACGGCGGCGGCGTACGGCGCGCACGTCGCGACCCGGGCCCGGGTCGTCGACCTGATCAAGGAGGCCGGCCGGGTCGTCGGCGCGATCGTGCAGGACCTGGAGTCCGGCGAGCAGGTCGAGATCCGCGCCCGGCAGGTGATCAACGCGACCGGGGTGTGGACCGACGACACCCAGGGCCTGGCCGGCGAGCGCGGGCTGTTCAAGGTGCGCGCGTCCAAGGGCATCCACCTGGTGGTGCCGCGGGACCGGATCCGCGGCGACGCCGGGCTGATCCTGCGCACCGAGAAGTCGGTGCTGTTCGTGATCCCGTGGGGCCGGCACTGGATCATCGGCACGACCGACACGGACTGGGACCTGGACAAGGCCCACCCGGCGGCCAGCGCGGCGGACATCGACTACCTGCTCGCAGCACGTGAACGCCGTGCTGGAGCAGCCGCTGACGCACGACGACGTCGAGGGCGTCTACGCGGGTCTGCGCCCGTTGCTCTCCGGTGAGTCGGAGTCGACGTCGAAGCTGTCCCGCGAGCACGCCGTCGCGGTCCCGGTGCCGGGGCTGGTCGTCGTCGCCGGAGGCAAGTACACGACCTACCGGGTGATGGCCAAGGACGCGGTCGACGCGGCCGTGCACGGGCTGGACGCGAAGGTGCCCGAGTCGTGCACCCAGGACGTGCCGCTGCTCGGCGCCGAGGGCTACCACGCGCTGACGAACTCGGTCGGCCTGCTCGCCAGGCGCAGCGGCCTGCACCGGGCCCGGATCGAGCACCTGCTCGGCCGGTACGGCGCGCTGATCGAGGAGGTGCTCGACGTCGCCGCGTCCGACCGCACGCTGGCCGAGCCGCTGGCCGGCGCGGACGACTACCTGCGGGCCGAGGTCGTGTACGCGGCCTCGCACGAGGGCGCCCGGCACCTGGAGGACATCCTGGCCCGCCGGACCCGGATCTCGATCGAGACGTTCGACCGCGGCGACGCCGCCGCCGAGGAGACCGCCCGCCTCGTCGCTCCGGTGCTGGGCTGGAACGACGAGCAGATCGAGCGCGAGGTCGACCACTACCGCAAGCGCGTGCAGGCGGAGCGGGAGAGCCAGCGCATGCCCGACGACGCCACGGCCGACGCCGCGCGCATGGGCGCGCCGGACGTCGTGCCGGTGAGTGGATAAGGACTCGGTGCCCGAGCATTCTTCTGCCTGCCGATGGATCGTCGTGCAGGTGGTCGGCGACTAGCGGTGCCAGCATCGGAGCCCGACCGCACCCCGGACGGCCGCTACATCGTCGTCCGGGGTCGTCGGTGGCGGGCGGCGGACCCGGAGCTGCCGGACGACGTCCGCGACGCGCTGCAGCACCATCTCGGGCGCGCCCGCTCGGCCGTGCGCACGGCGAAGCGGGACGGTGACGACGCTGCGGTTCGCCGCGCCCGCGACCGCGTCGGACTGGCCAAGCACGGCCTCGGCGAGCGCGGCGACCCGTGGTGGGAGCTGGACCTCGCGCAGCGACGGGACCGGTGGGATCGGGCCCGCGCGGAACTCGAGCGCAACGACCTCTGAATGAGGACCGGACCTGTCCGCGTTCGCTCGTAACGTTCCTCTCGTCGGAGAAGAGCACCACCATCCGATCCCCGAGACGAGAGGCCCGAGATGAACGCGACCGAGACCCCCGCCACCCTCACCGGCGACCGCGCCGACCTGATCGCGTTGCTGGAGCGCCACCGCGGCTTCCTGCTGCAGACCGCGCAGGGGCTGACCGAGGAGCAGGCCCGCACCGCCAGCACGGTCAGTGCGCTGACGATCGCGTCGCTGCTCAAGCACGTCGCGGACACCGAGGAGCAGTGGATGCGGTTCGCGCTGGAGGGTCCGGCCGCGTTCGGTGACGTCTACAACGACGACGTCGACTGGGACGCGGTCGACGCCGAGGCGGCGACGAACGACGGGGACTGGTCGGAGAGCGAGTGGGTGGACACCCGGTTCGTGCTCGCCGAGCACGAGACGCTCGAGCACCTGCGGACGAGGATCGAGCAGGTCGCGGCGCGGACCGAGGAGATCCTGCGGACGGCCGACCTGGACTCCGCGCACGACCTTCCGGTGGCGCCGTGGTTCGAGCCGGGCGCGCGGTGGTCGGTCCGGCACGTCGCGATGCACATGCTGGCCGAGATCAGCCAGCACTCCGGGCACGCGGACATCATCCGCGAGGCCATCGACGGCCAGCGGACGATGGGCTGAGGGGAAACGATCATGGCGGACACCGCGAGCGCGATGGCGGACACGATGACGAGTTCCGGTCGCGGCCTCACCGGGGAACGGGCCGTGCTGCTGGAGACGCTGGCCAAGCACCGGATGCTGTTCCGGGCGACCGTGGCCGGGATCGGCGAGGCGGATGCCCGCCGGCGCACGACGGTCAGCGCGCTGACGCTCGGCGGGCTGCTCAAGCACGTCGTGCAGGTCGAGGAGGGCTGGCTCGAGTTCGTCGAGACCGGTCACGTGCGCGGCTCCGAGGAGTGGGCGAACTTCACGCCGGACGCGATCGCCGAGGGCACGACGCCGGAGCGCGAGGACATGACCCTGGGCGCCGACGAGACGGTCGCCGGCTGGCTCACCCAGTGGGACGAGGTCGCCGCCCGGACCGACGAGTTCGTCGCGACCGGTGATCTGGACGTGTCGCACCCGCTGCCGGACGCGCCGTGGAACCCGCCCGGGATGTGGTGGTCGGCCCGGCACGTACTGGCCCACGTCGTCGGGGAGACGGCCCAGCACAGCGGGCACGCGGACATCGTCCGGGAGTCGCTCGACGGTCAGAAGACGATGGGCTGAGCTCCGGGCTAGGTTCGAGCACATGGCGGACCTGGTGACACTCGCGGACATCGAGGCGGCGGCCGAACGGATCGCGGGCCAGGTCGTCCGCACGCCGACGGTCCCGTCGCCCGGGCCTGACCGCGCTGCTCGGCGCCCCGGTGACGGCGAAGCTGGAGCTGCTGCAGCGGTCCGGCTCGTTCAAGGCGCGCGGGGTGCTCACCAAGATCGCGACCCTGTCCACGGAGGAGCGTGACGCGGGCCTGGTCGCGGTCAGCGGCGGCAACCACGCGATCGCCGTCGCCGACGTCGCGGGCTCGCTCGGCATCCGCGCCACCGTCGTCATGCCCGAGTACGCGTCGTCGCGATCGGTGGAGGGCTCCCGGGCGGCGGGCGCGGACGTCCGGCTCACCCCGGACATCCCGGGCGCGTTCGCGCTGGCCACCGAGCTGCAGGCCGCGGGTGCGACGCTCGTGCACCCGTTCGACGACCCGGCGACGATCGCCGGCCAGGGCACCGTCGGCCTGGAGATGGCCCGCGACCTGCCGGAGCCGGTGACCGATGTACTGGTCAGCATCGGCGGCGGCGGGCTGGTCTCCGGCGTCGCGGCCGCGCTGCGGGCCCTGACCCCGGACGTGCGGGTGTGGGGCGTGGAGACCGTCGGGGCCGAGGCGATGTCCGCGGCGCTGCGCGCGGGCGGCCCGGTCCCGGTCGCGCTGTCCTCGTTCGTCACGTCGCTGTCCGCGCCGTCGGCGTCGCAGCTGACCTACGACCACGTCCGCGCGCTGGTGCACGACGTGCTCGTGGTGCCCGACGACGAGGCGCTGCAGGGCACCGTCGAGCTGGCCGAGCACGGCAGGGTGTGGGCCGAGCCCGCCGCCGGCTGCCTGGTCCCGGCCGCGCGCCGGGTTCTCGCCCAGGTCGACGACGCCCGGCTCGGCATCGTCGTGTGCGGCGGCAACACGTCCGTCGCCGACGTCGCTGCGCGCCTCGGGGCGCCCGCAGTGTCCTGACCGGACCCGCGCCGGAGTATCCGGACGTGCCCCGACGTTGCACGGGGCGTGCGGACGGACGTGGTGGTGATCGGCGCTGGACAGGCCGGGCTCTCGGCGGCGTACGGCCTGCGCCGCGGCGGGCTGGAGCCGGATGGCGGTCCCGGCGGTTTCGTCGTACTCGACGGCGAGGACGCGCCGGGCGGGGCGTGGCGGCACCGCTGGCCGACGCTGCGGGTCGACGACACCCACCGGATCTCCGACCTGCCCGGCCTCCCGTTCGCCCCGGAGGACCTCACGCGCCCGGCGAACGAGGTCGTCCCGGAGTACTTCGCCGCGCACGAGCGCGCCTTCGACCTGCGGGTGCGCCGGCCCGTGCACGTCTCCGCCGTGCGTGACGCGCGTCCGGACCTGCGGGTGGAGACCGACGCCGGGACGTGGACCACCCGCGCGCTGATCAACGCGACCGGGACGTGGACCCGGCCGTTCGTGCCGACCTACCCGGGCGCGGCGGCGTTCCGCGGGCGGATGCTGCACGCCGCCGAGTACCGGGGACCGCAGGACATGGCCGGGCGGCGCGTGGTCGTCGTCGGCGGCGGGACGACGGCGGTGCAGCTGCTGCTGGAGATCGCGCCGCACGCCGCGTCGACGACGTGGGTCACCCGCCGCGAGCCGGAGTGGTTCGACGGCCCGTTCGACGCCGAGCACGGTCGGGCGGCCGTCGCGCGCGTCGAGGAACGGGTCCGGGCGGGGCTGCCGCCGCGCAGCGTGGTGAGCGTGACGGGATTGGCCCGCACCCCGGCCGTCGTCGAGGGGCTGCGCTCCGGCGTGCTGGACCGGCACCCGATGTTCGAGCGGATCACCCCGGACGGCGTCGCCTGGTCCGACGGCGCGACCGCACCCGCCGACGTGATCCTCTGGGCCACCGGCTGGCGCCCGGCGGTCGGCCATCTGGCCCCGCTGCACCTGCGCGGGACGGGCGGCGGGATCGCGCTGGACGGCACCCGCGCCGTCGCGGACCCGCGGGTGCACCTCGTCGGCTACGGGCCGTCGGCGAGCACGATCGGCGCCAACCGGGCGGGGCGTGCCGCCGCGCGGGCCGTCCTGGACCTGCTGTCCACCCTGGACGACCGGGCTCCGCTGGCGTCCTGAGCCGCCGCCGGCGCCCTCAGCCGACGGACCGCTGGGCGCGTCGCAACTCCCGGTACTCCCTCAGCACCAGCACGATGATCGCGACGTCCAGGGCGGCGAGGAACGGCAGCACCACCGAGCCGGTGTGCACCGCGCGGTAGAGCTCGTAGATCACGAACAGCCCGAGCACGACGACCGCGACCGGGTAGGCCGGCACCCAGTGCCGCAGCAGCGCCACCACCAGCAGCAGCTTCAGGACGCCGTGCAGAGCGAGGTAGACCACGGCGAACGTCCGGTTGCCGGAGGCGAACTCGGCCGTGCCGGCGACGAGGTGGCGGGCGAGCGTGCCGTCCGGCGGGCCGACCAGGTCGTGGGCCAGCACGTCCGCGACCAGACGGTGCACGGCCTGCCCGGACACGACGAGCAGCACCACCGCAGCGATCAGCTCCACCGCGCCGTCGACGCCCTTGACCAGCAGCGCGATCCGGAACAGCCGCTCGAGCCGGCGGCCCGTCGGTGCCGGGCTGGAAGGCGTCACGATCGAACGGTAGCGGGAGGAGCCCGCCCGACCCGCCGCCGCGACCGCAGCCCGCGTCCGAGGGTCAGTCGGTGCGGACCTCCGTGCCGTCCTGCGCCCAGCGGGTGTGGAACGTGCCGTCCGCGTCGATCCGCCGGTAGGTGTGCGCGCCGAAGTAGTCGCGCAGGCCCTGGATCAGGTTCGCCGGCCCCCGCTCTCGCCGGTAGCCGTCGTAGTAGCTCAGGCTCGACGAGAACGCCGGGATCGCGACGCCCTGCTCGGTCGCCGTGGCCACGACGCGCCGCCAGGAGTCCTGCGCGTCCGCGACGGCCTGTGTGAAGTACGGGACCATCAGCAGGTTGTCCAGGTCCGGGTGCTCGGCGTAGGCGTCGCGGATCCGGTTCAGGAACTGCGCGCGGATGATGCAGCCGCCGCGCCAGATCGTGGCCATCGCGCCCAGGTCGAGGTTCCAGTCGTTCTCGTGCGACGCGGCGCGCATCTGCGCGAAGCCCTGCGCGTAGGCGACCACCTTGGACGCGTACAGCGCCTGCCGGATGTCCTCGACGAGCTCGGCGCGGTTCTCGCCGGAACCGGGCGTCGGCCCGGCCAGCGTCCTCGCGGCCTCCCGGCGCTCGTCGGCCAGCGAGGACAGCGTCCGGGCGAACACCGCCTCGGTGATCCCGGTCAGCGGCACGCCCAGCTCGAGCGCGTTCATCGCCGTCCAGCGGCCGGTGCCCTTCTGCTCGGCCTGGTCGGCGATGACGTCCACCAGCGGCCCGCCGGTGCGCTCGTCGGTCTTGGCCAGGACCTTGGCCGTGATCTCGCACAGGAACGACTCCAGGTCACCGGAGTTCCATTCCTCGAAGATCTTCCCGATCTCCGGCGCGGACAGGCCCGCGACGTGCGTGAGCAGGTCGTAGGCCTCGGCGATCAGCTGGATGTCGGCGTACTCGATGCCGTTGTGCACCATCTTCACGTAGTGGCCGGCCCCGCCCGGGCCGACGTGCGTGCAGCACGGGGTGCCGTCCACCACCGCGGCGATCGCGGTGAGCACCTCCTCGACCTCGGCGTAGGCCTCGGGCGGGCCACCGGGCATGATGCTCGGCCCGTTCAGCGCGCCCTCCTCGCCGCCGGACACGCCGATGCCCATGAACCGGAGCCCACGCTCCGCGCAGTAGTCGGCACGGCGGTCGGTGTCCGGGAAGTGCGAGTTGCCGGCGTCGATGATGATGTCGCCCTTGTCGAGCAGCGGCGACAGCTCGTCGATCACGGCGTCCACCGGCTTGCCGGCCTTCACCATCACGATGATCTTGCGCGGCGTCTCGAGCGCGTCCACGAACTCCTGAAGGGACTCGGCGCCGGTGAACGGGCCCTCGTCGCCGAAGTCGCGCATGAACTCGGTCGTCTTCGACGTCGTGCGGTTGTGCACGGCGACCGGGAACCCGCGCCGCGCCATGTTCCGGGCCAGGTTCGCCCCCATCACCGCGAGCCCGGTGACCCCGATCCGGCTCTTCTCCGCCATCAGACGTCCCTTCGGTGTTGTGCGCGTGTCCGGGGACCATCCTGGTACCCGGCGCCCGGGACGCGCGAGGGGGTCGCGGAGAGATCAGGAGGAGCTCGTGACGTCGATCACCGTTCCGTGCTGCGGGACGAGTCCGCTACGGCGGCGGGACGCGTCCGTAGCGTGTGGCCCGTGGGGCATTCGGGTTATGAGGTCGTGCTGGTGCGGCACGGCGAGACCGTCGGGTACGACAACGACCTCGGGCTGACCGAGCGGGGCGAGCAACAGGCCACCGACCGAGGCAAGGCCCTGGCCGCCGAGCTGACGCCGGGCACGCGGGTCGTGATGCCGCACGCGCGCAGCAAGCGGGCGACCGCGACGGCGGTGGTGCTGCACCGCGAGCTGTCCGCCGCCGCCGACCTCGACGTCGGGCCGATCTACCCCGAGCCGCACTTCGACAATCTGCGGGCCAGCGTCGACGGCGTGGTCGACGACATGAACGTCTCGATGGCCCGCCGGCTGCGACTGCCCGGCGGTTCCGTCCCGGACTGGGCCCGCGAGTTCGACCGCTTCGACACCGACCACCGCGCGGTGGCCGCGGCAGGCGGCCCGATCGAGTTCTGGGTGCGCACGCCGACCCTGTTCCTGGAGCCGCCGGCGCTGTCGGTGCACCGGGCCTGGGCCGGGATCACGGGCCTGGCCCCGGACGACGGCTCGCTGACCGCCGTCGTCGCGACGCACTCGGCGCCGATGCGGGCGATGCTCAACACGGTGCTCGGGCGCGACCCGGGCGAGCCGGAGAACCTGGAGGAGATCCGGGTCCGGGTCGCTCCGGACGGCTCGTCCGAGGTCACCTACCGCGACGAGACGATCGGCTACTCCGGCCCGCCGGTGCTCCCGCCCTGGTTCGACGCCGCGTTCTTGAACTCCCACGGCCGCTGAAAGCCGTTCAGGTCAGTCCGCCAGGAACCCGCGCAGCAGCTCGGTCGTGCGATCCGGGGCGTGCGCCGGGATCCAGTGGTCGACGTCGTCGATCCGCTCGTAGCGGAACGGCCCGTCGATCCACTTCGCCGAGCGGGTCATCTGCTCCTCGGTCAGCGCCATGTCCCCGCTGCTCCACACACCCAGCACCGGGCACGCGACCGGCCGGAGCTGCGGCGCCCCGGCACCGACGAACGTCGCCGGGTCGATGTTGGCCCGGTACCAGTTGAGCGACGCGGTCAGCGCGCCCGGCCGGGACAGGTCCGCGATGTGCCGGGCGACCAGCGGGTCGTCCGGCGCGGTCCCGGCGTGCGCCCACGCCCGCAGCAGCGCCCAGTCGTCGGCCGGCAGCACCGACTCGGCGACCCCGGGGAACTGGAACCAGAGCATGTACCAGGACCGGGCCTTCTGCTCCAGCGGCGCGGTCGCGAACGCGCCGGGGTGCCCGACCGAGAACGCCGCGTAGCGCGTCACGCGGGAGCTGAACGTCGCCACGGCCCAGCCGAGCGCGGCACCCCAGTCGTGCCCGGCGAGCGCGAACGCGTCGATCCCGAGCGCGTCGGCCAGCCCGAGGACGTCACCGGCCAGCGTGTGCATCCGGTAGCTCTCGACGTCGCCCGGGTGGTCGCTGTCGCCGAACCCGCGCAGGTCCGGCGCGACGACCCGGTACCCGTCGGCGGCCAGTGCCCGGATCTGGTGGTCCCACAGCGATGCGCGGTCCGGCCAGCCGTGCAGCAGCACCACGGCCGGTCCGATCCCGCCGGTGTCGGTCACGGACAGGGTGATGCCGGGCAGCTCCACCCGGCTCGGCGCGAGCTCGCTCATGCGCGCGACCGTAGTCCCGGCGCGGAGTGCCGACCGGACGGAGAATCACCCCATGATCAGTCGCGGCAGGGCCGAGCGGACCGGGGGTTCACCGGGCCTGGTCGCGGGCATCGGCCTGATCGGCGGCGTCGTCGGCGGGCTGATCGGCGGCGGCAGCGGGGTGCTGTTCGTGCCCGCCCTGGACCGCTTCACGACGATGTCCCGGATCCGCGTGCACGGCACGTCCACGATCGCGAACATCGGCGTCTGCGTCGCCGGCGCCGCGGCCTACGCGGTCGCCGGCGGCGCGCTCGACCTGCGCATCGGGGCCGGGATGACGGCCGGCGGGATCCTCGGCGGCGTGGTCGGACCCCGGCTGCTCGCCCGAGCGTCCGAGACGCTGCTGCGGGTGCTGCTGGTGGCGATCCTGCTGCTCACGGCGGCCAAGTTCTTCGTCGACGCGATCGGCCTGCCGCTGCTCACGCACGCCGTCGTGCCGGCGGGCCTGCTCGCCGACCTGTGGTTCGTGATCCCCGCGACGGTCCTCGTCGGGATCGTGATCGGCGCCTGGGCCGGCGCGATGGGGCTGGGCGGCGGGCTGCTCGCGGTCCCGGCGCTCGTGCTGCTGTTCGGCGTCGAGCTGCACGTCGCGGCCGGGACGTCGCTGCTCATGTTCATCCCGAACTCGATCGTCGGCAGCTGGGTGCACCTGCGCCAGGGCACCGCGTCCGGCCGCTGGGGGGCGTTGCTCGGCCTGACCGCAGCCCCCGGCGTCGTCGCCGGGGCGCTGCTCGGCCTGGCCCTCGACGCCGTCGTGCTCGGCGTCGTGTTCGCGACGTTCGCGCTCGCGATGGCGATCCGGGAGATCGTCCAGCTGATCCGCCGGCCCGCCGCGGTCAGCGACGGGTGAAGAAGACCCGCAGGTCCCCGACGATCGCGCCCGGGTTCTCCAGCGCGGCGAAGTGGCCCCCGCACTCGTGGTGGCTCCAGTGCACGATCCCGGAGTTGTCGCGCTCGGCGAACACCCGGATCGTCCGGAAGTCGTCGGCGAACACCGCCACGCCCGTCCGGGCCGCACTGACCCGCGGCTCGGCGCCGGCGTGCGCCTCCTCGAAGTGGTACCGCACGGTCGTCGACGCGGTGTTGGTCAGCCAGTACAGCGACACCTGGGTCAGGATCTGCTCGGCGGTGACCAGGCTGGTGCCGTTGCCGAAGTTGTTGAACAGCTCGCTGTAGGCGAGCTGGCCGACCGGGGAGTCGGACAGCCCGACGGCGACGGTCTGCGGCCGCGAGGCGTTCATGGCGTTGTAGCCACCGACCGACTGGAACCACTGCATGTGCTCCAGGCCCTCCGGGTCGCCGGGCTCGAGCCGCTCGAACTCCGACGGATCGCCGGACGGGAAGCTGAACAGGTGCAGCACGTGCAGGCCGAGGAACCCGGGCGGGTCGAGCAGCCCGAGCTCGCGGGCCACGAGCGCCCCGCCGTCGCTGCCGTGCGCGCCGTAGCGCTCGTAGCCGAGGCGGCGCATCAGCGTGTCGTAGGTCCGGGCCACCCGGGCCATCGTCCAGCCGCGGTCGTCGACCGGGGTGGAGAAACCGAACCCGGGCATCGACGGGATCACGACGGAGAACGCGTCCTGCGCCCGGCCGCCGTGCGCGACCGGATCGGTCAGCGGCCCGATCATGTCGAGGAACTCGGCGAACGAGCCCGGGTAGGTGTGCAGGAGCAGCAGCGGCGTCGCGTCCGGCTCCGCCGAGGGCACGTGGACGAAGTGGATCGTCTGCCCGTCGATCTCGGTCAGGAAGTTCGGCACCGCGTTCATCCGCGCCTCCTGGGCGCGCCAGTCGAACGTCGTCCGCCACGTCTCGACCATCTCGGCGAGGTAGTGGTTCGGCGTGCCGAGCTCCCAGTCGTCGCCGGGCGCCGGGCGCGGCAGGCGGGTGCGGGCCAGGCGGTCCGCGAGGTCGTCGAGATCGGCCTGGTCGACGGCGATGGTGAAGGGGCGGATGCTCTCGTTGCTCGTCATGGGAAGAACGGTAGGAGCCTATGCGGCACGTTTCGTTCCTCATATCCTGACGGAATGCTCGACACGTCCGCACGGCTGCTCGCGCTGCTGTCGCTGCTGCAGTCCCGGCCCCGCTGGACCGGGCCGGAGCTGGCGGAACGCCTCGGCGTCGGGGTCCGCACGGTCCGCAACGACGTCGTGCGGCTGCGCGAGCTCGGCTACACCGTCGACGCCGCGCCCGGGCGGACCGGGCACTACACGCTCGGGATCGGCGCCGTGACCCCGCCGCTGCTGCTCGACGACGAGGAGGCGGTCGCCGTCACGCTCGGGCTGCGGGCCGGGCTCGGGCTGGCCGGTCTGCCCGACGAGGGCGCCCGCGCGCTCGCCAAGCTGGAGCGGGTCCTGCCGCACCGGCTGCGCCGCACGGTCGCGGCCCTGCACGACGCGACCGGCTTCGGACCGGCGAACACCGGTAGCGACGCCGAGGACCCGCGCGTCGACCCGGAGCTTCTGGCCCGGCTCGCGGCGTCGATCCGCGACCACCGCACGCTGCGCTTCGACCACGGCGGCGATCCCGGTCCCGCACGCACGGCCGAGCTGTACCGGCTCGTGAGCTGGCAACGCCGCTGGTACGTCGTGGTCCGCGAGACGACCGCGAGCCGGGTGCGGTGGGGCGTGCTGCGGGTCGACCGGCTCACCCTGCGCACGCCGGACGGGCCGGTGTTCGCCCCCGTCGAGGCTCCGGAGGACCTCACCGAGCTGGTCGTGCGGGAGGTCGCGTCCACCGGCTGGTCGGTGCACGCGCGGATCGCCGTCGCCGCGTCGGCCGACGAGGTCCTGGAGCGGATCAACCCGGCCGTCGGGGTCGTGGAACCGGTCGACGCGACGAGCTCGATCCTGGTCACCGGGGCGGACAGCCTGGCCACCGTCGCCGTCTGGATCGGGATGCTCGGGCTGGACTTCCGCGTGCTCGACCCGCCCGGGCTCGTCGAGCACCTGAAGACGCTGGCCGAGCGCTACGGTCGTGCCGTCGACGCCGGCGTGTGACCGGTCAGAACGCCGGCCAGGGGATCGCCGGGCCGTAGCCGTTCGGCTCCGGGAAGCACCGGCTGTTCAGCAGACGGTCCACACGCGACCGCAGCGCGGCGATCTCCCGGCGCGTGACGTGCTCGCCGAGCTCCTCGGCCAGCTCGCCGGAGAGCTTGCGCCGCAACGTGCGCAGCGGTTCCATCAGCGCGTCGCCCAGCTCGTCGCCGATCCACCCCCACAGGACCGTGCGCAGCTTGTTCTCGGTGTGCAGGGTCAGGCCGTGGTCCACTCCGTACACCCGCTCGTCGCCGCCGACGAGCACGTGCCCGCCCTTGCGGTCGGCGTTGTTCACGACGGCGTCGAACAGGGCCATCGCACGCAGCTGCGGGTGGTCGGCGTGCACCAGGACGATCGGCGACCCGACGCCGTCGCGGGCACGCAGCACCGGCAGCCAGCCGTCGGGCACGTCGGCCGGCTCGCACAGCTCGACGAGCGACGCGGCGGCGATCGTGATCGTCTCGTCGATCTCGCCGTCGAGATCGTCGTGGTCCGGGTCGGACAGCGCGCTATCGTCACCCGACGACACCCAGGCCTGCACCATGCCGGGGCCGAACGGGCCGTCGCGCAGCAGCGTCGGCGGCACCACGTGCAGCCCGCCCGCCTCGGAGACCAGGTAGCTGGCGACCTCGCGGCCGGCCAGCGTGCCGTCCGGGAAGTCCCACAGTGGACGCTCCCCGCGCACGGGCTTGTACACGCACCGCAGGTCGATGCCGTCCGCGCTCACGGTTCCGAACAGCGTCGCGTTGGACGCGTCGACCAGGCGCCCGGTGATCTCGATCCGGCCGCGCGCGAGTACCTCGTGTACCGCCGGGTCTCGCAGATCGGGGACGCCGGTCGGGCTCACTCCGCCTCGGCCACGGGGTTGCGCTCGTGATAGCCGTTCAGCCGCACGCAGACGTGACCCTCCGGGTCCAGCGGCTCGGCGCACAGCGGGCACGGAGCCCGCCCGGCCGAGACGACCTTCTCCGCACGGTCGGCGAACGCCTTGGCCGCGGACGGGGACAGGAACACCCGCAGCGCGTCCGGGCCCTCGTCGGTGTCGTCGAGGACGACCGACTCGTCGATCTCCTCCTCGGTCACGGCGAGAAGCTCGACGACGATCGAGCTCGAGTCCGCGTCCCAGCCCAGGCCCATCGTGCCGACCCGGAACTCCTCCTCCAGCGGCACCGACAGCGGGTCCGAGTCCGAGTCCGAGGACTCCAGCACCTCGGCCTCCGCCTCGGAGCCGAAACGCTTGCCGACCTCGCCGAGCAGGGCGGTGATGCGCTCGGCCAGCACGGAAACCTGCTGTTTCTCGAGCAGCACGCTGATCGTCCGGGAACTCTCCTCCGCCTGCAGGTAGAACGAGCGGTCGCCGGGCTCGCCGACGGTCCCGGCCACGAAGCGGTCGGGCTGGCGGAAGACGTGGATGACGCGTGACATGACCTCACCAGCGTAAGGCACCGCCGTTCGGGCGGCACCCCGCACCCACACTCTCGGCGAGGTCGACCGGTGACTCTACATCACGCGTTCGTGGCTCCCCCGACGACCGCGTCCGACTCGGTGGTCTCCTCCTCGTCGGGCTTGCGCTCCGGCGGGATGAGGCTCGCCACGTCACCGGACTGCTCGTTCATCCGGGCGACGAACGGGCGCAGCTCGGTGTAGAGCACGACGCTCATCGAGCAGGTGTCCACGACGATCCGCTGGAAGTTGTCCAGGTGGCAGGCCAGCGCGTCGGCCAGCACGGCCTTGATCACGTCGCCGTGGCTGCAGGCGACCCAGATCGCGTCCTTGCCGTGCTCGGCGGTGATCCGCTTGGTGTGCCTGCGGATCGCGGCGACGGACCGGGCCTGCATCTCGGCGAGGCCCTCCCCGTCCGGGAACACGGCCGCGGACGGGTGCGCCTGCACCACCCGCCAGAGGTCCTCCTTGCCCAGGTCGGAGATCTTCTCCCCGGTCCACGAGCCGTAGTCCACTTCGGCCAGATCGTCCTCGACGACGGGTTCCAGGCCGCGGGCCGCGGCGAGCGGGGCGACGGTCTGGCGGCAGCGGGTCATCGGTGAGGTGACGATCCCGGCGATCGGCAGCGACGACAGCCGCTCGACGACCTTGTCGGCCTGCTCGCGGCCCCGCTCGTCCAGCTCGACGCCGGGGGTCCGCCCGGCCAGCACGCCCGCGGTGTTCGACGTCGAACGCCCGTGGCGCAGCAGGATCAGCGTGGTCACGACGGCCGAGCCTACGTCAGTGGCGCGTCAGGTCGCGGACACGGCGCCGATCGACAGCGCCGCCAGCAGCGCGACCCCGAGCGCGATCCGGTAGGCGACGAACACGTACACGGTGTTGTTCTCCACGAACTTCAGCAGCCACGCGATGACGGCGTAGCCGACCACGAACGCGATCACCACCGCCACGACCATCTGCACGACGCTCGGCCCGTCACCGACGCCGATGTCCTTGAGCTGGAACAGCCCCGCCCCGAACACGGACGGGATGGCCAGCAGGAACGAGTACCGCACGATCGCCGGGCGGGTCAGGCCGAGGAACAGGCCCACCGTGATCGTCCCGCCGGAGCGGGAGACACCGGGCACCAGCGCCATCGCCTGCGCGAACCCGAGGATGATGCCGTCCCGCACGGTCACCTTCTCCATCGGCTTGACCTGCTTGCCGAGCCGCTCGGCGAGCCCGAGCAGCAGGCCGAACACGATCAGCGTGGTCGCCACCAGCCAGAGGTTGCGGGCCGCCCCCTCGATGCTGTCCTTGAACAGCACACCGAGCACGGCGATCGGCACCGAACCGATGATCACCAGCCAGGCCAGGCGGTACTCGTCGGTGGCGCGGACCTCGGGATCGCGCAGCCCGCGGAACCAGGTGACGATCAGGCGCCACAGGTCACGCGCGAAGTACACGATGACCGCCGCCTCGGTCCCGATCTGGGACACGGCGGTGAACGCCGCGCCCGGGTCGTTGCCGAAGAACAGCCCGGACGCGATCCGCAGGTGGGCCGAGGAGGAGATCGGCAGGAACTCGGTGAGTCCCTGCAGCAGAGCGAGGACGACGACCTCGAGCCAGGTCATCGGCAGCCGCTCCGTTCCGGGGGGTGGGTCACGGCGGCTGACCGTACCGGCGCGCCGCGGACGCCCCGGCGAGGGGCGGATGCCTAGGGTGGGTGACCGTGCAACTCAGACCCGTCGGCGTCAGCGGACTCCAGGTGTCCCGGATCGGTCTGGGCACGATGACCTGGGGCGAGGACACCGACATCGACGCGGCCCGCGCCCAGCTGCGCGCGTTCGTCGACGACGGCGGCACGCTGGTCGAGACGGCCGACGACTACGGCGCCGGGCAGGCCCAGCAGATCCTCGGCGGTCTGCTCGGGCGCGAGGTGCGCCGCGACGAGGTCGTGCTGGCCGGGCGGGGCGCACCGGCCCCGGGCGGCCACCCGTCGCGCGCGGCGCTGCTGGACGGGCTGGACGCGACGTTGCGCCGGCTCGGCACCGACCACCTGGACCTGTGGCAGTTCCCGGCCTGGGACCCGCGGGTGCCGCTGGACGAGACGCTGTCCGCGGTGCAGGTCGCGGTGTACTCCGGGAGGGTCCGCTACGCCGGTCTGGTCGCCCCGCGCGGCTGGCAGCTGGCCACCGTCGCCGAGAGATCGCGGCACACCGGCAATGTGACGGCACCGGTGTCGGCGCAGGTCGAGTACTCGCTGCTGGCCCGCGGCCCGGAGGCCGAGCTGCTGCCGGCCGCCGCGCACCACGGCCTCGGCCTGCTCGCCTGGGCCCCGCTCGGGCGCGGCGTGCTGACCGGCAAGTACACCGACGGGACGCCGGCCGACTCGCGCGGCGCCTCGTCGCTGCTGGCCGGCTACGTGGAGGCACGGCGGACCGAGCGGTCGGCGCGGATCGTCCAGTCCGTGCTGACCGCGGCGGACGGGCTCGGCACCTCGCCGCTGTCCGTGGCGCTGGCCTGGGTCCGGGACCGGCCGGGCGTGGCCGCCGCCGTCGTCGGGGCGCGGGACGCGGCGCAGCTGCGCGCCTCGACCGCCGCCGAGCAGCTCGTGCTGCCGGCCGAGATCCGGACCGCCCTCGACGACGTCTCCGAACCGGTCTGACCCAGTCGCGTCCGCCCCTGGCCCGGGTGCGGTGGACGGACATAGGGTGGGGCCGACACCCGCCGTTCACGCGGGTGGCATCCGGACGACCAGGAGCGTGAAGGTGGACGCGAGCGGTACGGAGGAGCTGGCCGACGGGAATCTCCGGACCGGGCGGCGGATCGGCGAGGGCTGGTCCGACGACCGGTACGACTATCGCCCCGTGCGGATCGACTCGGACGTGTCCCGGATGACCGCCGCGGTGCGGCTGGCCATCCAGGCGGAGTTCGCCGGCTGGGAACTGTCGAGGGTCCGCCTCTACCCGGGCGGCGTGCGGAAGGTGGTGCTGCGGCGTCGCCGCAGTCAGCATCCGCTGCAGCCCGAACCCACGTTCTAGCTCCCTACCGGGCGGCCGCGTCGTAGGTGTGGCCGGCCTTGCGGAGGCGCTCGACGAGGCTGTGCCCCATCGCCGTGGCGGGCGTGAGCGAGCCCGCGCGGTCGGGCAGGTCGGTGTCGAGAGCCAGGCAGAGGGCGCTCTCGCCGAGCATCACCGCCGTGGCGGCGTAGCCGGGGTCGCCCGAGCCCGCGACCGTGGCGCCGACCGATCGGCCGTCGACCGTGGTCCCGGTGAACCGCAGCCGGAAGTAGCCGTTCGCCTGGGTCTTCTCGCTCGGACCGGTGCCGGGCTTCGGCAACACCCGCTTCAGCAGCGCCCGGGTCGGTGACAGGGCGGCCCCGCCCACGATCGCGCCCATCGCCCCGGTGATCCCGACGGCCGTCGCCGCGCCGGCGATCCCCCGCCCGGCCGCCATCCGCTCCTCGTAGCGCAGGCCGCGACCGTAGGCCCAGTCGGCCAGGGCGTTGCTGCGCCGCACGATCCGCGTGTTGTACGGCGCCATGACGAACGGGGCGGTCCACGCGCCGTCGGGCTCGCGCCGCGGTGGACCCGTGTCGTGCGGCTGGTCCGGCGCCGGCTCGGCGCCCGGGTCGGGGCTCAGCGAGTGCGGACGCAGCGCGATGCGCCGCGCCGCCGGGTCGCCCGCCACGGTCTCGACCTGCCCGAGCAGGGAGGCGAGGGTCCCGCCGCTGAACCCGCCGCGCGCCGTGGCGACGGCCCGGACCTGCTCCAGGTCGGCGCCCGCGGCCTCGCGGAGCAGCAGGACGCCGAGGTCGGAGGGAACGGAGTCGAAACCGCAGGAGTGGACGATCCGCGCGCCGGACCCGCGGGCCACGCCGTCGTAGCGGTCGATGGCCTCGCGGACGAACAGCACCTCGCCCGTGAGGTCGCAGTAGTGCGTGCCCGCCTCGGCGCACGCCTCGACCAGCGGCATCCCGTACCGCGCGTAGGGGCCCACCGTCGTCGCGACGACGCGGGTCGACTGCGCGAGCGCCGCCATCGACGACGGGTCGGTGGAGTCCGCGGTGACGAGCGGCCAGTCGTGGGCCCGGCCGGGCAACCCGGACCGCACCCGTTCGAGCTTGTCCCGCGACCGCCCGGCGAGCGCGATCCGCACGCCGTCGGGCGCGGCGCCGGCGAGGTAGCCGGCCAGCAGCGCTCCGACGAACCCCGTCGCACCGAAGACGACCAGATCGTGTTCCCGCGGCGTGGTCATCCGCGGAGCATGCCAGGCATGCTCAGCTCCAGCCTCCGTACGGCACGGTGAGGAACTCCATGACGTGCCCGCTCGGGTCGTCGAAGTAGACGCCGCGGCCGCCGTCGTTGGTGTTGATCTCGCCGGTGTCCCGCTGCCACGGGCTCGGCCCGTACGGGACGCCCTGCTCCTTCATCCGCGCGAACGCCGCGTCGAACTCCTCCTCGGAGACCAGGAACGCGTAGTGCTGCGGGCGGATGTTCGCGGTCTCCTCGTCGGCGTAGTCCAGCGACACGCCGTTGCCGGTCCGCACCTCCATGAACGGCCCGAACGGGGTCGCGTCCGGCAGGTCGAGCAGGCCGGTGAGGAACGCCGCGGCCGCCTTCTTGTCGCGGGAATGGACGATGGTGTGGTTCAGCTCAGCCATGACCGGCATGGTGCGGGGTGAACCGAACTTGAGGTCAAGCCCTTTAGTGGTCCGACCAGTCCACCGACGGCGGCGCGGCTCCGCCCTTCGGGCCGGGGACGCCACGGAAGCCGTACGGCGCGGGCTCGCGGCCGGGCTGCACGAACCAGCACTCCCCCGACTCACCGTGCTCGAGGATCTGCTCGACGGCGGCCGCCACGTCGTCCGCGGTGAGCAGCGGGAAGTCGGCGAAACGGCCCTTGGCCCGGGCGATCAGCGGGGTGTCGGCGAAGCCGGGGCACACGGCGTTGACCCGGATGCCGTCGGCCGCCAGCACCGGCGCGGCGGACCGCACGTAGCCGACGACGGCGTGCTTGCTCGCCGTGTACAGCGCGTCGCCGGGCATCGGCACGATCCCGGCCAGCGACGAGGTGGCGACGACCGTCCCGCCCCCGGCCCGGCGCAGCGCCGGGACGGCCGCGGCCAGGCCGAACACGACGTGGTCCAGGTTCACCCCCATGATCCGCCGGTAGCCCTCGACGTCGAGGTCGAAGACGCCGGACTGCCCGCTGGTCATGCCGGCGTTGAGGAACACGATGTCGAGCCGCCCGAACCGCTCCTCGGTCGCCGCCACCGCGGCCGGCATCGCGGCCGGGTCGGTCACGTCGCCGGGCAGCGCGAGACCGCCGGACGGCTCCGCGACGGCGGCGGTGCCGTCGGCGTCCCGGTCCGCGACGGCCACCTGCGCGCCCGCCGCGACCAACCGGCCGACCGTCGCCGCACCGATACCCGACGCGCCCCCGGTGACGAGGGCGACCTTGCCCGTGAGATCCATGCGGCCACACTGCCACCCGACGCGCGCGCCGGTCATCCGGACGGCGCGGTCAGACCGAGCGCAGGAAGCGGTCCAGCACCCTCGTGCCGAACGTCAGGGCGTCGACCGGGACGCGCTCGTCGATGCCGTGGAAGAGGCTCGCGAAGTCGAGGTCCGGGGGCAGGCGCAGCGGCGCGAAGCCGTAGCAGTTCATGCCGAGCTTCGCGAAGGACTTGGCGTCGGTGCCGCCGGAGAGCATGTACGGGACGATCTCGGCGTTCGGGTCCTCGGTGCGCAGCGCGGCCTGCATCGCCTCGGTCAGCGCACCGTCGAACGGCGTCTCCACCGACGGGAGGTCGGTCACCCACTCGCGGGTCACGTCCGGCCCGATCAGCTCGTCGACCTCGGCCAGGAACGCGTCGCGACGGCCCGGCAGCACCCGGCAGTCGACGACCGCCTCCGCCGTCGACGGGATGACGTTCGCCTTGTAGCCGGCGCTGAGCATCGTCGGGTTCGCCGTGTCCCGGACGGTCGCGCCGACCATCCGCGCGATCGGCCCGAGCTTGGCCAGCGCGCCCTCGAGGTCGTCCTCCGGGAACTCCTGCCCGGTCAGCTCGCGCATGCGGTCCACGAACGCGCGCACCGTGTCCGTGACGACCAGCGGGAACTGGTGGTTGCCCAGGCGGGCCACGGCCTCGGCGAGGCGGGTGACCGCGTTCTCGTCGTGCAGGAACGACCCGTGCCCCGGCTTGCCGCGGGCCCGCAGCCGCATCCACGCCATCGACTTCTCGGCCGACTCGATGAGGTAGGCCCGCTTGTCGTCGCCGAACGTCAGCGAGAACCCGCCGACCTCCCCGACGGCCTCGGTGCATCCCTCGAACAGGTCCGGCCGGTTCGCGACGAGCCACTGCGCGCCGAACTTGCCGCCGGCCTCCTCGTCGGCGACGAACGCCCACACGATGTCCCGCGGCGGCACCACACCCTCGCGCTTGAAGCGCCGCGCGACCGCCAGCATCATCGCGTCCATGTCCTTCATGTCGATCGCGCCGCGGCCCCACACGTAGCCGTCCTGCACGGCCCCGGAGAACGGGTGCACCGACCACTCCGACGGGTCGGCCGGCACCACGTCCAGGTGGCCGTGCACCAGCAGCGCAGGCCGTGACCGGTCCGCGCCCTCCAGACGCGCGATGACGTTCATCCGCATCGGCGCCCCGGACTCGAGCACCTCGACCTCGTACCCGACCTCGGTCAGCTTGGCCGCGACGTAGTCGGCGGCTTCCGCCTCACCGGCCAGCGTCTCGGGGTCGGCGGTGTTGGACGTGTCGATCCGGATCAGCTCGGAGCAGAGGTCGACGACCTCTGCCTCGGCGGAACTGGTCTCGGGGTTCGTGCCGGTCATGCCGGACTTCCTACCACCGGGGTGGGCCCTCAACCCGCCGGCGCGGGTCGGCTATGCTGTGATCCGCCGCGGCACCGAGGTGTCGCACGGTCCGAGTGGCGGAATGGCAGACGCGCTAGCTTGAGGTGCTAGTCCCCGAGTAGGGGGTGGGGGTTCAAGTCCCCCCTCGGACACAAACCGTGACCCCCAGGAGCCTGGGTCGAGTCAGGCACCCGGAGTTCCCGAGCTGGTCCAGCATGGCCATGCCGTCGGAGTACTCCCGCTCGCGGTAGATCTTGCCGTCCCGGACCTCGATCACGTTGCACACCACAACGCCGACCTGCCGCCCGGTCGCGGCGATCCCCTGCAGCTGCCCCTGATGTGTCCCCCGGGCGGTGAACTCGATGACGGACACGT
The DNA here is from genome assembly GCA_963822335.1 of uncultured Actinomycetota bacterium. Lineage (GTDB taxonomy): Bacteria > Actinomycetota > Actinomycetes > Mycobacteriales > Pseudonocardiaceae > Pseudonocardia. The sequence goes on from CAWGHE010000004.1 coordinate 581,060, forward strand.
CCTCGCCGCAATCGAACCGATGGCGGATGGCGAACGACAGATCCGGAAACGCCGCCGTGTAGGTCTCGACGACGGCGACGCCCGCCTCGGCGCCCTTCTGCTCCTGGCCATCGCCACTCATGTACGTGTAGTCACGGTGATACAGCGAACGCAGGGCCGCGAGGTCCCGGCCGCGCACCGCGTCCATCATCTGCTCGTGCAGGTCGGTCGCTGTCGTGTGCGCGTTGCCGCGTGAATCTGTCTGTCTCGGTGGCGACTGCCGGGGCCCCCGTGAGATGATCTAGGTCCGCCGACCCTCATCCCTTCCTGACGGAAGCGGGGCGATCAGATCCGGGAGCAGCCAGATGACGGATCGTCCGAGCTGGGCTCCTGAGCAGATCGATATGGAACGGCCCAGCGTTGCCCGTGTGTACGACTATTACCTGGGCGGCTCACATAATTTCGATTCTGACCGCGACTTCGCGGCCGAAGTTCTTCGCGTGCTACCCGAGATGGGTCGGATAGCCCAGGACAATCGTGCGTTTCTGCGTCGCGCGGTCCGGTACGCATGTCGTACGGGGGTCGATCAGTTCATCGACCTGGGCTCCGGAATTCCCACGGTTGGAAACGTGCACGAGGTGGCGGGCTCGATCCTGCCGGGCGCCTCGGTCGTATATGTCGACCACGACCCGGTCGCGGTCGCACACAGCCACGAGATTCTCCGCGATGAACCCGCAGCCCTAGCACTATCCGGCGACTTGACCGCACCCGAGCAAGTGCTCGACGATCCGGCAGTGCGGTCACATATCGACTTCTCCCGCCCGGTGTGCATCCTGTTCGTATCCGTCCTGCATTTCGTGGCCGACGAGCGGGACCCTGCCGGTGTCGTGGCCGATTTCGTCGCACCGACCGCACCGGGGAGCCTGGTCGCAATCAGCCACGCGAGCGCGGACGACCGTCGAGGGGCGGCCGACGCGCAGGCCGTCTACAACCGGGGCCGGTCTCCCAACCCGATGAGGATGCGAACCCGGGCCGAGATCGACGCGCTGTTCGGGACGCTGGACCTCGTCGAGCCCGGCGTCGTGCGGATCCCGCTCTGGCGCCCGGATGCGGACGCGGCCTCCACCTACGACGCGGACCGTTACCCCGGTTACGCCGGCGTGGCCCGACGTCGATGATCCAGGCATCGACCTCGTCCTCCTCCGACAATTCTCCGTCGTCCGGCGAACCGGTTCCGGCCGATCAGATGCCCGCACGCGGGCCGGTGGTCGACGACTGGGTCGCTGCGCTGCACGCCACCAGCTTCGTTTCCATGACGCGGCCTCACCTCGATCAGTACCTGAGCCGACTGTTCCGGCAGGTGAGCCGGGTCATGACCGACCCCAGATTCGATCGGAACCGGGCCATCCGGATCGGCGGTGATCTTGTCGCGGCGCACTACACCGATCCGACCTCGCTCGATCGCAGCCTCCACGTGCTCGCAGCGCATCTCTCTGCTGCGACGTCGAACTCTGCGCAGGTCCTCCGGACGAGCGCGGTGCTCGGTGCCGTCGCCGCCGGCTACGCCCAGGCCCTGCAGGACCAGACCCGTGCCGAACAGGAGCGGATCAGCCGGTCCACCTTTACCGCGCGCGCGGCGGCCGAGGAGGCACGGTGGGCCAGCGAAGCCCGTTTCGCGGCGGTGTTCGCGAACACCCTCACGGGGATCGGTGTCGCTGACATCGACGGGCGGATAATAGAAGTCAACGGGGCCCTGTGTGATATCTTCGGCTTCCAACCCGACGAGTTCGTCGGCCTGTCGGTCTTCGCGTTCATCCACCCCGATGACGAGCCCGGCATCTGGGACCAGGTCAAGGCAATGATGATCGGCGCCCGCGACCATCTGCGAATTCAGAAGTCCTACGCCGGGAAAGACGGCCACGACATATGGACCGATCTGGTTCTGTCACTGATCCGCGATCAGCAAGGCGATCCCAGCTATCTCGTGGCGATGGTCGACGACATCAGCGAAGCTCACCAGCTCCAGACCCAGCTACGGTTCCAGGCCGAACACGACTCACTGACCAGCCTGCCCAACCGGGACAGTTTCCTGGCCGAACTCCAGAACGCGCTCGGCGCTCCCGACGGGCCACGGATCGGAGTGTGTTACCTCGACATCGATGGATTCAAAGCGGTCAACGACACCTTCGGCCACCACGCCGGCGACGAGCTCCTGCGTGTCGTCGCCACCCGCTTGAGCGAACTGCTCGAACCCGATCGCGACCTGATCGCACGGCTCAGCGGCGACGAGTTCGCCATGCTGATACGGGCCGAACCTGCCCAGGTCCGCGCGATCGCCCAGGCCGCCGTCGATGCCGTCCGCCGTCCCGTCCTCATCCTCGGACACGAAGTCCGGGTGTCGGTCAGCATCGGAGTGGTCGACCGCGCCGAATGCGACTTCGATCCCGTCGCGCTGCTCAAAGCCGCCGATTCGACGCTGTACTGGGCCAAGAACGAGGGCCGCGACCGGTACCTTCTGTACGATCGGGCCCGCTACCACGCCGATCTGCGACGCTCGGATGTCGCCGCCCAACTGCCTGCCGCCGTCGAACGGGGCGAGTTCGTCGTCGACTACCAGCCCCTGGTCCGGCTCGGCGACGATAGCCTCGTCGGCGCCGAGGCCCTTGTTCGGTGGGTCCGTCCCGACGGACCCCGCCTCGGGCCCGAGAACTTCATTGCCCTCGCCGAACAGACCGGCTCCATCGTCGCTCTCGGCGCCGAGGTTCTCCGGCAAGCCTGCGCCGAGGCTCGCGTCTGGGCCGACGCCCATCCCGACAGCCCGTTCCTGCTCAGCGTCAACATCGCCGCCCGCCAGCTCACCGACCCGAGCATCGTCGACACGATCGCCCACATCCTCGAACAGAGCCGCTGGCCGGCCGAACGCCTGCAGCTCGAGCTCACCGAACGCGCCATCATGGCCCCGGACGGGGGCCCGGCTGCCATGCTCCACCAGCTCGCGGACATGGGCGTCACCATCGTCATCGACGACTTCGGGACCGGATACTCCAACCTCGCCTACCTGCACCGGCTGCCGGTGCACGGGCTCAAGCTCGCCGGGCCGTTCGTCACCGACGCCCTCACCGACAACTCCGCCCTGCTCGACGCCGTCATCACCCTCGCTCACTCGTTGCACCTCACCGTCACCGCCGAATCCGTCGAAACCGCGAACCAGGCCGCGCAGCTGGCCGAGCTCGGCTGCGACTTCGCCCAGGGCTGGCATCTCGGAGTCCCCGGGCCCCTGGATCTGATCCACCCACGAGGCTGACCGAGGCGCACTGGCGACGATCGTCGGGCCGCGCGGCTAGGGCGTGTCGCGAAACCGCGGCGGGCCGGCCTCCGGCCGCGCGGCCCGGGTGTCCGGGGAGTAGACGCACCGAGTGCCGGTGTGCACGCTCGCACGCAGGTGCGCGGCCAGTTCCGGATGCACGCCCTCGATCCGGCGCAGTGCGTCCCGGATCCGGGCGGTGACCGTCTTGCGGTCCCGTTCGGCCTCGTCGCCGAGCCGGCGTGGCCGCCCGCCCAGCCCGCGTGCGGTGGACAGCTCGGCCAGCAGGGCGTCCCGTTCGACGCGGGCCTGTGCGGCACGGTGCGGGTCGCACCGATCGTCGGCCTCGTCGATCTCGGAGTCCAGCTCGGCCAGCCGAGCCCGGTACGCGGTGGCGGCCCGGCGGTCCAGAACCGGGTCGGCGGTACCGGGGACGGCACGACCCAGCAGCGTGCTCGCGTGCACCGGCCGGTCCGGCGCGGCGAGCAGGGTCGCCAGGTCGTGCAGTCCCTTGGCGTCCGGCAGGCGGGCGGTGTGCCCGGCGTGGGCGACCTCCCACATGCCGTCGACCCGTCGCAGGGTCGGCGCGGTCGGGGCCGGGTCGGCCAACCGGTCCAAGGCAGCCAGGCACGGTTCGGCCCACGCGCTCGCGCCGAGGCGGCGGTACTGCTCGACCGCCGCGCACAGGTGGGACCGGGCGGCGTCGGCATGCCCGGACGCCTCGGCCAGCACGCCCAGGTGGTGGTCGACCGCGCCGTGGTAGGCCGCGCATCCGGACACCAGGGCGTGCAGCCCGGCGAACGGTGCGTAGCGCCGGTAGGCGTCCTCGCGCTGCTCCGCGGTGCCGACCGCGGCGAACACGGTCGCGGTGATCGCGACGAACTCGAGGTCGTACTTGTCCGGGACCGACCGCATGGAGAACCCGCGCACGGACGCCCGAGCGGTCCCCCCGTCGCCGTCCGCGACCAGGGACCAGGCCCGCAGCAACGGGGCAACCGGCCAGAGCGGGTCGGTGTCCGGCAGGAGGTCGGCGAACCGAGCCTGGCCGGCGCCGCCGATCGTCGCCAGCGACCCGCGCAGGGTCGCGTAGCACCCGACGGCGTCCGGCAGCTCGATCTCCCGGCCCAGCGCCATGGCCTGCTCGGACAGCGCCACCGCCTCGGCGACCCGCCCCGTGAGCTGGGCAAGGGTCGCCCGGCGGCTCAGCGCGCTCCACCGACCGCGGACGTGCCCGAGCGCATCGGCGAGCCGGACGTAGCGCGCCAGCTCGTCGAGCCCGGTCGGATCGCCGCGCTCGATCAGCGCGGCGGCCCGCAGGAGCACGGCCTCGGCGGCGAGGTCGGCGTCGCCAACGGCCCCGGCGGCGTCGGCCATCTCCTCCAGGATCGGGAGCCGGGTCGCCGTGGTGCCCGGCCACCACACGACGTCGTGCCGGGCGAGCAGCGCGCGGGCGAGCGTCGCCGGGTCGCCTGCGACGCGAGCCAGCGCCACCGCCTCGTCGGACGCGTCCGCCGCCCGCGGGTGCACCTGCCCGTACTCGGCGTGGCGCAGCGTCCGGGCCAGCGCGGCGAGCACCCGCGACCGCAGCGCCAGATGGTCGTCGCCGGCGAGGGTTCCGGCGATGTCCTCCAGCAGGGCCACCGTGCCCGGGACGTCGGCCCCGGCCCGCGTGTCGAGGCCGGCCACGCCCAGCGCCGCCTCGGCCGTCCGGACCGGGTCCGGTACGCGGCGGGCCAGCGCCGCGGCCCTCAGGTACGCCTCTCGGGCGCTCGTCGGGTCCCCGGCCCGTTCCTGCGCGCGGGCCAGCCCGAGCAGCAGCTCGATCCGCCGGTCCGGGTCCGGGTCGCGCAGCAGGCCCAGCGCCGTGACGTGATGGCGGACGGCATCGTCGTGCCCGAGCCGGGCGGTCGCCTCCGCCGCGGCCCGGACGGACCAGGTGAGCGCCAGCTCCGTCTCGACCGTCCCGGACGCGACGAAGTGCGCCGCGATCCGTGCGGCCCCGCCGACGGCAGCCGGGTCGGCACCGTCGCCGGAGAACTCCAGCAGTGCCCGGCCGAGCGCGGCGTGCACACGAGCTCGCCGCTCCGACGGCATGCCGGCGAGAACCGTCTCCCGGTACAGGTCGTGAGCGAAGCGCGGACCGGATGGTCCGGCCACCAGTACCCGGGCCCGCTCGGCCTCCTCGATCCGGCCGGAGACGGCGCCCGTACCGGCCGCGGCGAGCAGGTCCGGGCGGATCTCCGAGCCGGCCACGGCCGCGATCTCCAGCATCTCGGTGCACCCGCCGGAGAGCCGCGCCAGGCGCAGTCGCAACGTCTCGCGGATCCCGTCCGGCACCGGAACCGCGGCCGCGGACCACCCGCCTCGTGCGGCCATCAGTCGGGTCAGCTCGCGGACGAACAGTGGGTTGCCGGCGCACCGGCGGTGCACGTCGCGGGCCAGCTCCGGATCCGGCACCGGGCCGGCCACCCTCGCCATCAGCGCGGCCACCCCGTCGACGTCCAGCCCCGACAGCGGCAGCACCGACGCGGTACCGGCCAGCTCCCGCAACGTCTCCCCGGCCTCGGCGTCCCGGTAAGCCCCGAGGAGCAGCAGCGGGGCCGTGACGAGGCGACGCGCCAGGAAGTCCAGCAGCCGCACGGACGGGCCGTCGGCCCACTGCAGGTCATCGAGCAGTACCACCACCGGACCGCCATCGGCGGCGGCGGACAGCGCGCCGGCCACGGCCTCGAACAACCGGAACCGGGCCTGCCCCGGCTGCTCGGCCGGGTCGACGGCACTCACCGCTCGCTCCAGCAGGCGGCCCGCGTCCCCGACGTCGGGCAGCTCGTCCAGCACCTGGGTCCATAGCCAGTAGGGCGGTGCCCCGTCGCCCTCCCAGCATCCTCCGCGAAGCACCCGGGCACCGGACCGGGCGGCGAGGCGGGCCTGCTCGGCGAGCAGCGCGGTCTTGCCGACGCCCGGCTCGCCGGCCACCAGCACCAGGCCGCAGGCCCCGGCACGGGCGTCGGCGAGCGATGCCCCGATCACCGCGAGGGCGGCATCCCGGCCGACCAACCGCCCGCGCGCGGTCACGTCGTCGGTCGTCGTCATCGCGGCTCCTCGCTTCGGCGCCCATCATCGACCGGTCAGGCCCGCAGCTCCAGTACCAGGTTCAGCGGTGCCTCCACCGGGATCCGGCGGACCCGGGTGAAACCGGCCGCCGCGGCGGTCCCGGTCAGCAGCGCCTCCCCGGCCTGGGTGCCCAGCGGCGCGGGGCCGTCGGTCCCGACCGCCTGCGAGACCGCGTTCGGGGTGCAGACCAGCGCCGACACGGCGTAGAACATCCGTCCCGGCGGGGTCAGGTTGTCCTCCACCCGGTCGGCGGCGAGCGGCTCGACCAGCAGGACGGCGCCGTCGGGCGCGAGCACCTCGCGGGCCTGGACCAGGGCCGCGACCGGGTCGCCCAGGTCGTGCAACGAGTCGACGAACGTCACCAGCGGATAGCCCGAGCCGGGCAGGTCGGTGGCCGAGCCGACCTCGAAGCCGACCCGGTCGGCCAGCCCGGCCTCGGTGACCGCCCCGCGGGCGTGCCGCACCGAGGGCTCGTTGTAGTCGACGCCGAGCACCCGGGCCGCGGGCAGGTGCCGCGCAACGGCGATCGTCGGCGTGCCGTATCCGCACCCGACGTCGAGCACCGTGCCGCCCGCGGCCAGCGCCGCGACGACCGGCGGGTGCAGCGCGTCGATCGCCGCGCCGAGCACCGGGGGTGGCAGTGCGACCCGGGTCAGGGCGTCACTGCCGCGCCAGAATCGTTCGTCCCTGCGGTGCCAGCCGAAGCCCTTCCCGTCGCGCACGGCTGCCACGAACTCGTCGAACCCGACGCCCAGCGAGGCGGACATCTCGGCGCAGGCGTCCACCAGCGCCGCGCCCGGCCCGTGCAGCAGTGCCGCCTCGACCTCGGCGGGCATCGCGAACGCACCGTCCTGCGGCCGGTAGGTCAGGTAGCCGCCCGCGGCCTGGGCCCGGCACCACTCGCGCACCAGTGGCTCGGCCAGAGCGGTGGCCGCGGCCAGCTCGGACGGTGTGCGCGGTCCGGCGCCGGCCAGCGCCGACCAGAGCCCGGTACGGGTGCCGAGGGCGGTGAGCAGAACCCCGAGCGAGCCGGCCAGCTCGGACACCACCTGCTCGAGCACGGCCTCGGGCGTGCGGGCCTCGACGGTGGTTGCGGTCATCGTGCACCTCCGGTGGGTGGTGGCCGGGGTTGTCCCCGGCCTTCTCCGGAAAGGGCGCCGGGCCGGATCTCGCGGGGTGCGAGACGCCATCTCGCGCCGGACCGGTCAGGCGGGCCACCCGGGACCGCCCCGCACGAGAGGAACCCGCGATGTTCCTGTCCACCTACCACGTCGACGGCGACCCGGCGGTGCTCGACGGCTGCGCGAGCCGCGCGGCGTTCGAGGCCTTCTCCACCGGCGAGCAATTCCGGTCGGCGCTCGCCGCGGCCGGGCTGCCGACCCCGCGGGTGCAGCCGCTGGGCGAGGTACACGCCGTGCGTGCCGACGGCGGGATGGCTCGGTGAGCGCGCCGGCCCAGCAACTGGCCGCGCTGGACGCCACCGCACAGGCCGAGCTCGTGCGCCGGGGTGAGGTCGGCGCCGCGGAACTGGTCGACGGGGCGATCGAGCGGATCGAGCGGCTCAACCCCCGGCTCGGCGCCGTGGTCACCCCGCTGTACGAGCAGGCCCGCGCCGACGTTCGGAGGGTGCCACCGGATGCACCGTTCGCCGGCGTGCCGTTCCTGCTCAAGGACCTGGTCGTGGAGATCGAGGGGACGCCGTTCGGCGAGGGGTCGCGGTACCTGCGCGGGACCGAGTCCGGCTACACCTCGGAGCTGGTCACCCGGCTGCGCCGGGCCGGACTGGTGATGCTGGGCAGGACCAACTGCCCGGAGTTCGGGATGGTGCCCACCTGCGAGCCGGTGCGCTACGGCCCGGCCCGCAACCCGTGGGACCCGACGCGGTCGACCAGCGGGTCCAGCGGTGGCTCGGCAGCGGCCGTCGCGTCCGGGATGGTGCCGATGGCCCACGGCAACGACGTCGGCGGCTCGCTGCGGTTCCCGGCGTCGGCGTGCGGTCTGTTCGGTCTGAAGCCGACCCGGGCCCGCAACCCGCTGGGTCCCGAGTACGGGGACGCGGTCGGTGGCTGGGCGGTCGAGCACGCCCTGACGATGTCCGTGCGCGACAGTGCCGCCCTACTGGATGCGACGGCCGGGCCGGATCTCGGCGACCCCTACCCGGCGCCGCGCCCGGAGCGGCCGTTCGCCGACGAGATCGGCGCGGACCCGGGCCGGCTGCGGATCGCCTTCACCGCGCGCACCCCCGGCGGGGAGCCCGGACACCCGGACTGCGTCGCCGCGCTGACCGACGCGGCCACGCTGTGCGCGGAGCTCGGGCACGAGATGGTCGAGGCCGACCTGCCCGGCCTCGACGGCGCCGTCGGAGACTCGATCGGGACCGTGTTCCACGCCGCCACCGCCTGGATCGTCGCCTACTGGACGCGCCGGACCGGCCGGGCACCCGGGCCGGACGACCTCGAGCCGATCACCCGCGCCTACTGGGAGGCCGGGCGGCGGGTCGGCGCGGCCGAGTACCTGTTGGCGGTCGAGGACCTGCAGGCCTTCTCCCGCGGGGTGGCCAGGTTCCTGTCCGGTGTGGACCTGTGGCTGACCCCGACGATGTCCGAGCCTCCTCCCCCGCTCGGGGAGATCGTCTCGACACCGGAGGAGCCGATGCGGGCCCTGGACCGGGGTGCCCGCACGGTCGCATTCCCGCTGGTCGTCGCGAACATCACCGGCAACCCGGCGATGTCGGTACCGCTGTGGTGGAACGGCGACGGGCTCCCGATCGGGGTGCACTTCCTGGGCCGGTTCGGCCGCGAGGACGTGCTGTTCCGGCTGGCCGCCCAGCTGGAGGCGGCCCGCCCGTGGTCCGGGCGTACGCCGCCTGTGTCCGCGCTCGGGGCGGCGGGAGCTGGTCGGCACCCGGGGTGAGGTGGGGGCCGGCTCCCGGTCGAGCGGCAGAAGAAGAACGGCTCCTGCTAACGACCTGCCGGCTCGGGAACGGACTCGGCCACTTCGTCGGACAGCTCGATGACCGGAGGCTCGGGGTCGAGATCCGGCTGGCACACCCAGCCGCACGATTCGAGGTCCCAATAGCAGCGGGTGCCGTGCTGATGTGCCATCGCGCGTCCCTGGGTCGGATCGGTAGTCGTGGCCGGACAGGAAGGTCGTCCGGTCGGGAGGTCAGCGGACACGGCCGCAGTACCCGGGGAAGGGCTCGTCGTGGGGCACGCCGGCGTTATCGAACCGCGAGCCACGAACCGGACAAGTCGTATCGGACGACGCGCTCGCGACCCGAACAGCCGAAGGACATCGACCGTCCGTGGTGCAGAGCCCGTGCCGACGACCTGACACATCCTAGCCGGAAGGAGCCGGCGCCCCGGTGCCGGTGGCACCGGGGTTGCGGTGGGCGCGGTCGGCCGCGTAGCGGCAGTAGGCGCCGGTCGAGACGGCAGCCGTCAGGTGCGCTCCGAGGATGTCGTCGGCGGCGGTGATGCGGGTGATCGCGTGGCGGATCGCCTTGGTGACGTTGATCCGGGCGCGTTCCGCGGCGGTGGGCAGGGTCCGACGGCGCCCGCCCCGGCCGAGGGCCCCGCGCAGCTCGCGGGTGAGGAAGTCGATCTCGGTGTCGATGCGGTCGGCGCGTTCCAGGTCGTGATCGGTGCGTGCGTCCTCGAGCTCGGTGCGCAGCGCACGGAGGCGTTCTCGGTACTCGTTCAGTGCCCGGGTGTCGAGGACGGGCTCGGCGGGCTCCGCGGAGTCCGGCCGCAGCCCGTCCGTCTCGGGCCGTCCCGGCGACCGTGGGTCGTGGGCGGACGCACCGGCGAGCTCCAGGGCGCCGATCTCGCGACCGCGTGCGCCGATCAGGGACGCGAGGTAGGCCATTCCCTTGCTGTCCGCGATCTGCGCGGTCCGCCCGAATCCGGTAACCGTCCACAGCGGACCCGTTCGGCGGAGGGCGATAGCGTCGTGCGGGGGGCCGGGATCGGGACGGGCCGCGTCACGTTCCGTGGCGACGTCGGCGGCAAGCCGGGTCAACCCGAGCTCGTCGGCGGCTGCGGCGGCCTCGGCGAGCAGCGTGCTGCGGCGCTGCGCGGTGACGGCTCCGGTGCGCGCGAGCGCGAGCCGGCTGGCCGCGAGCAGCGCGAGCGCGCCCGACCGGCGATGCAGGTCGACAGCGCGTTCGAGGTGCTCCGCGGCCTCGGTGGCACGTCCGCGGCAGGTGTCGAGCAGGCCGAGGTAGTGATCGATCGCCCCGGCGCAGGCGACCCCGCCCGCCCCGACCGCGAATCGCCCGGCCAGGGGTTCCAGCGCATCATGCAGCCGTCCCGCGGTCGGGGCGTCGTCGAACGCCGCGCAGGCGAGCGCGAACTGGGCCAGCGTCCAGTTCCGGAGCATGTCCCCCGGCAGGTCCTCGGGGTGGTGGCGGACGAGACCGTCGTAGCGCCCTCGGGCCTCGTCGCGGCGGCCGGTGCGCAGGCAGTGCAGCACGAGCCCGGCCGTGTGCGCGCCCGGCATGTGGGACCCCGCGGCGAGCGACCGCACGATCGCCTCCATCCGGTCGGCGTCCTGCTGCGGCAGGTCGGCGAACTGCCCGACGACGAACACCTGTCCCCAGTAGACGGCGTCGGCGTCGGGCTCGTGGCCGCGCTCGCCGATCTCGCGGGCGGTCCGGGCGTGGTCGAGCGCGGCCTGCGGATGGCCGCGCAGAAGCTCGACGGTGGAGCGGCGGGAGGCGGCCATGAGCCGGTGCAGGGGTTGGCGCAGCCGGTGGGCCAGCCGCTCGACGGCGTGCACCTCGCGCTCCGCGAGATCCAGCTCGGCGAGCTCGAGCAGCGCGACGAGGCGCCACATCCGCCCGTCGACGGCCTGCTCGTCGTCCGCGGACCGCTGCGCGAGCGCGACGATCTCGTCGGCGACCGGCAGGACGTCCTCGGCCGGCCGGCGCCCCCAACCGGTGTAGAGCTGCGCGGACAGGGCGTGGGCGAGCGTCGTCGGGTGCCCGGACCGGCGGGCGGTGGCGACGGCACGCTCGGCGTAGCCGTCGCGGTCGTCGGGCAGCACGTGGTAGCCGGCGACCGCGAGCCGGGCGAGCACGCGGGACTGCTCGACGGCCGTGTGGTCCGGGTGCCTGTCCAGGGCGTCGGCGGCCTCGTCGAGCAGGGCCAGCGCGTCCGTGTCGGTGTCGTTGAAGTCCAGCCGCTCGGTGGCCAGCAGCGCGGCCCGCGCCAGGGCCGCCGGGTCACCGCGCCGTCGGGCCAGCTCCGCCGCGCGGTGCACGAGCACCCGCGCCGACGGCGGATCGCCACCCTTGAGCCGGGCCTCGGCGAGATCCAGGACGAGCGCGCAGCGCAGGGCGCCGTCGTCGTGCGCGGTGGAGTCGGACGCGGCCAGCGCGCCCTCGAACAGGCGGGCGGCGTCGTCGAACGCACAGGCCTGCATCGCCCGGGCTCCAGCGCGGCGGGCGTGTCCGGCCGCCGTCGCCCCGTCGAGCACCGGCACGGCCGCCAGCGCGTGATGGGCCAGCTGCGACAGGTGTTCGGGTTCGTCCCGGCCGTCGAGCACCTCGGTGGCGCCGCCGTGCAGCACCGCCCGGCCCCGCGGGGACAGGTCCAGGTACGCGGTCTCGCGCACGAGGTCGTGGGCGAACCGGAAGTGGCCCGGGTTCTCCGCGACCAGTAGCACGGCTGCGATCGCCGGATCCAGGACCTCGGCCACCTCGGGCGCGGGCCGGTCGAGCAGCCGCGCGAGGGTGCCGACGTCGAACCGTCTCCCGAGCACGGCCGCGGCGCCGAGCACCGCGGGGAGCCGCTCGTCGAGCCGCCGGATCCGCGCCCGCAACGCCTGCCGGATACCGGCCGGGATCGGCCAGCCGGAGGCGTCGGTGTCGCCGGTCGCGATCAGCCGGGCGATCTCGGCGACGAACAGCGGGTTGCCCTCCGTGCGCTCCTGGATCGCCGCGGTCAGGTCCGTGTCCGGAGCGAACCCGGCCGTCTCGGCGACCAGGCGACCGATGTCGTCCCCGGCGAGCCCGCGCAGGTCCAGCACGGTTCCGGCGGCCTCCAGACCGGCGACGACGTCGGTCAGCGCGTCGTCGAGGTGCGCCTCCGCCGGCCGGTAGCCGGCGACCAGCCCCACCGGCTCGTCCCGCAGCTCGCGGGCGAGGAACTGCAGCAACGCGGCCGACGGGCGGCCTGCCACGTGCAGGTCGTCGAGCACGACGAGCAGCGGCGCGGCCGCCCGCATGACGGAGGTGACGGCGTCGAACAGGGCGAAGCGGGCGCCGTCGGACGGCGTGACCGGGCCGGTCGGCCCGGCCTCGACGAGCTCGGGGACCAGTTCGGCCAGCCGGGTCTCGTGGCCCCACAGCGCGTCGGGCCCGCGCAGCCGCACGAGGTCCCGCACGACCTGGGTCCACGGCAGGTACGCCGGCGCGCCACCGCCCTCCCAGGGGCGCCCGCACAGCACCGTCACACCGGCGGCCGACGCGTCGGACATGGCGACGTCGAGCAGCGCCGTCTTGCCGATGCCGGCCGGGCCGGCGACCAGGACGAGCCCACCCCGGCCCGCCGCGAGGTTCGCGACGGTCGACGCCAGGGCGGACCGCTCCGCGGCGCGGCCGACCAGAGCTGGTCCCATCCCGCCTCCCGGTTGTGCGGCGAGATCGTAGGCCCGACCGACCCGACGGGGAAGGAACGATTCGTGCCCCGCGACCGCACGCCACAGGAGTCAGGAGGTTCCACCGCAGACAGGAGCGATCGATGTCCACCACCGACACCCCCACCCGCACCGAGGAGCAGACCCAGGCGTTCGTCGGCCGGGTGCTGACCGACACCGCGGCCGTCGCCACGGTCGCGCTGGCCGCGCTCGGCGACCGGCTCGGCCTGTTCCGGGCGCTGGTCACCGACGGGCCGGCCACGACCGGCGAGCTGGCCGCGCGCACCGGCACCGACGAGCGCTACGTCCGGGAGTGGGCGGGCGGCCTGGTCGCCGCCGGCTACCTCGAGCGGAGCACGGCCGACGCCCGGGTGACGCTGCCGCCCGCCCACGCCGTCGCGCTGGCCACCGAGGGCGACCCCGCGTTCTTCGGCGGCGTCCACCAGGAACTCGTCGGGGCGCTGCAGACCTACCACCGGGTCGCCGACGCGTTCCGGGCCGGCGGCGGGGTCGGACCGGAGGACCTGCACGAGGACGTCTTCATCGGCACCGAACGGTTCACCGCGGGCTGGCACGAACACCTGCTCACCCAGATGTGGCTGCCGTTGATGCCCGAGGTCGAGGCGGCGCTGCGTGGCGGCGCCCGGGTCGCCGACGTCGGGTGCGGTGCCGGACAAGCCGCCGTGCGGCTGGCGAGCACGTTCGGCGACTGCACGGTCGTGGGCTACGACCTGCATGCCCCGAACCTCGACCGCGCTCGTCGAGCGGCCACCGCGGCCGGTGTCGCGGACCGCGTGTCGTTCGTGCACCTCGACGCCGCCGACGGACTCCCGGAACGCTTCGACGTCGTCACCACGTTCGACGTCGTGCACGACGCCGTCGATCCGCAGCGGCTGCTCGGCGCGATTCACGACGCGCTCCGCCCGGGCGGCGTCCACGTCTGCCTGGAGATCAACTGTTCGGACCGGCCCGAGGACAACACCGGCCCGATCGCCACCCTGCTCTACGGGTTCAGCGTCCTGTACTGCATGACGACCTCGCTGGCCCACGAGGGCGCCGGCCTCGGGACCCTCGGGCTGCCCGAGTCGCGGCTGCGCGAGCTGGCCGGCCGGGCCGGGTTCGCCGACGTGGCCCGGGTGGAGATCGACAACCCGTTCAACTGCCTCTACACCCTGCGGCGTTCGTAGTGATCACTGCCGACCGAGCCTACGACGCCATGGCCCAAGGTCCGGGACGCCCTTCGATGCGGCTCCCGTGACAGCGAGGACGTGATCGGAACCGAGCAGGAGACGCCCCAGACCGCAGTGGCACTGTTGATAGCTCACTGCGCCGTCGCTGGTCGGATGCCGCGACCGCGTCCGCCAGGCGTGCTCGTGCGCGTCCGTCACGATCTGCCCGCTCGCCGAGGACCCGGCTGGAGTCCCGGCTCCGTCACCGATCATGTACTCACGATGCAGATCCGGGTACGGCGGCCGACAACGTTTCGGGCTGACCCGAAACGTTGTCGCGTGCCTGGTGGCGTGCAGGACCGTGGCACCCGAGGTCAACCGGGTCCGGAGACTGTTTCGCCGTTCGAGGAGTGTCGTGATGGCTTGCGACGTCGTGATCGCCGGTGCCGGCCCGAACGGGCTGATGCTGGCCTGCGAGCTGCGGCTGGCCGGTGTGCATGCTGTCGTGCTGGAACGCTTGCCGGAGCCGAGCCAGGAGAATCGGGCCAACGGCTTGGTCGGCCAGGTGGTGCGGATGCTCGATCGCCGCGGTCTGTACCAGCCGTTGGCCGGGGAGTCCGGGCCACCGCAGCCGATGCCGGCATTCTTCTTCGGTGCCGTGCCGATGGACCTGCGCGCGCTCGACGACAACCCGTTCTATCTCCTGCCAGTACCGCAGACCCGTATCGAGCGGGTGCTGGCCGACCGCGCCGCCGAGTTGGGCGTCGAGGTCCGTAGGGGCCACGAGCTGACCGGGCTGTCCCAGCACGCCGACGCCGTCACCGTCGAGGTTGTCGGCCCGACCGGGAGTTATGAGATCAGCAGCCGCTACGTGATCGGCGCAGACGGCGCACACAGCACGACCCGCAAACTCGCCGGCATCGAATTTCCCGGCGCGGCGAGCGATGACATCGTCCTCCGTATCGCAGAAGTTGCCGTACCCGATGAGTTCGTCGACCCGGCCACCGGCGGGCTGAACCTGCCTGGTTACGGGTACATCTCACCGATGTATCACCGCACCGAACGAGGGGTCTTCGCCTACGCGCGGATTCCGTCCCGATCGGATCTGGTGTTCACGCTCGAGTGGACCGCAGAGGGGTTCGAGAACGACACACCGGTGACGCTCGAGGAGGTCCGCCACAGCATCTACCGGGTCATGGGCGCGGACCTGCCGCTGCGACTACCCGAAGGCCGAGGGCCGCATCGGCTTGACCGGTCGATCGGCGTCACTACCCGAGTGGCCGAGCGGTATCGCGACGGCCGGGTGCTGCTTGTCGGCGACGCTGCCCACGTCTATTTCGTGATCGGCGGGCCGGCACTCAACCTCGGCCTGCACGACGCGATCAACCTCGGCTGGAAACTGGCGGCTGTCATCGATGGCTGGGCGCCTCCCGGGCTGCTGGACACCTACGGCACCGAGCGGCGGCCGGTCGGTGAGCGAGTAGCCATGCACAGCCAGGCCCAGCTCGCTTTGCTGGCCCCCGGCGCCGAGGTAACGGCTCTACGCGAACTGTTCACCGAGCTACTGCGTGACCAGCGCACCGCCACGCAGATCGCGACGATGATGGCCGGCGCGGACATCTGCTACGACATGGGAACCGAGAGCAGTCACCCGCTCATCGGCCGCTGGGCTCCCGACCTGCTCCTCGACACCGACAACGGACCGGTCCGGCTCGCCGACCTGACCACCACGGCCCGGCCGCTGCTGCTGGACTGCACCGACAACGCCTGCCTCGTATCGGAAGCCGACGGATGGCGTGACCGCATCGACATCGTCCCCGCCCGCACCCGCGACACCACGGCCACCGGCCTGCTGCTGCGCCCGGACTGCTACATCGCCTGGGCCACCGACACCCCAGACCCGGACCCGTACGAGCGCGAGTCGCTGCACACAACGCTCAGCACCTGGTTCGGCGCTGCCACGCAGCCGCCGCGGTCCCGACCCGATCCGTCACACAGCGGCACCGACCTGCGGTCACACCGTGTTGGCGCCGATCAGGTCCAGTCCTAGCACGGTGGCGTGGTGCACGACCGCCTTGCCGTCACGGCGACTGCCGATCAGCCGCGCCGCCCGCAACGCGGCAGCATGCTCGGACGCCGACGCCGCACTGATACCGAGCTGCCGTGCGATGTCGCCCGTCGTGTGCTCCACGGCGAGCAACCGCAGCACGGCCGCCCGCGTCGTGCCGAGGATCGCGACGAGGGAGTCGGATTCGGTACCGACCCGCAGGGTCAGCGTCGTCGGTGCAGGGTAGGCCAACAGCACCGGCTGGTCGGGGAGCTCACCGAGCAGCGGCGGTCCGGTCCAGAACGCGGTCGGTGTCACCACCAGTCCCCGCCCGCGCAGTCGGATGGTGCGCTCCTGCGGGCTGTCGATCTGCAGGTACTCCCCGCTCCAGCGCGCCCCCGGCAGCACGGTGGTGAGCGTGGCCGCGACACCTCGCGAGGCCAGCAGCCGCCCCTGCCGCGCCAATTCGGTGTGATGGTTGGCCCGCACATCGGCGAAGTACGGTTCCACCGCCGCGGCGAACATCGTTCTCGCCGTGCCCAACAGCACCCGCCCGGCGTCGCGATCCCCGTCGATGGCGTGCCGCAGCATTGCCGGCTCACCGGTACTGGGGGCACTGAACCACAGCGCCATCTCCTCACGTGCCCGCTGCGGCGTGACGCCCATGAACATGTCGATGCCCTCATCGAGATCCCCGACAAGAACGGCATCGGGCGTCAACGACCACGAGAAGTGGGCGGTCAGCTCGCGCATCGGGCCCGCCGATATCGGCACCGCGCCCAAAACGGCGCAGCGCCACCGCTCACCCCACGGCGCACGAATCCCCCGCCGCAGTCCACGGGCCGCGAACTTCATCTCCAGCAACGGGGCAGGCTCGGGCAGAAACCGCGTCAACGCGAAATCATCCCCAGTGAACAGGATGCGCAGCATCTCCGTTCCCCCTGACACGCACACGACCGCTGACCATGGTGACTGACGTGAACGAGGTGTCCAACACCTTATGGCTCGCCCGGCTGCTGTGTCCGGCCTAGGATGTCCGGTACGGCGACGACCGCGCCGGACCTCCAGACCGGGTGCCCACGCCACCCGGCGCCGCGGGGGCGTAGGGGACTTCGGGAGCCTCGGTCGGCGGACCGACGGGACTCGTGACCTCTGCGAACCGGCCGGGGCGGTGCACGGAGCGTGGGCGCCGTGGCTGCCGACCGGCCGTGGAAAGCGCGGTCATGACCAGTCGCAAACAGCTCAAGGTCCGTGTCCGTTCGCGGATGGCGCGTGCCGGGGAGAGCTACAGCACCGCTCTGCGTCACGTCACCGGCTCGTCGCCGGCCGTGGAGAACGCCGGGTACCGGTTGCGCGGCGGTGTGGACCCGGTGTCGGCCGGCCTGGCGAACGTGCTGGCGTACCACGGGGTGCGGTCGGGCGGTGCCGAGCTGACCGAGGCCCTGGTGTTCGGGGCCGCTGGTGGTCCGGGCGCGCTCTACATCCTGTGGGAGTTCGCGCACGACGACAGCCGGCCGGTCGCGCTCGGATTCTCCGCGCAGGCGCAGTACGCCGACCGTGCCGCGATCGCCGCGCTGGAGCGCCTCGGTGTGCCGGCCCGGGTGCACCGGACCGGTGGCCGGGTCAGCGCCGCGCGGACCCTGTCCGGGTGCCTGGCCGAGGACCGGCCGGCTCTGGTCTGGCCGGACCGGGTGGGCATTGGATACCGGCACCTTCCCGCGTCGATGGACGGGATGGGTGGGCACCCGGTCGTGGTCTACGGGTCGGGCGACGGTGCCTACCGCGTCGACGACCGCACGCTCGCCCCGCTGTCGGTGCCGGCCGCGGAGCTCGAGGCCGCCCGTGCCCGCGTCGGGTCGTACCGGAATCTGCTGCTGGCCCCTGACCCGGCCGGGGACGTGCCGGTGCCCCGGTTGCAGGCCGCACTGCGGTCCGGGATCGCCGACTGCGCCGCCCGGCTCGGAGGGACGTCCACGTCGTTCGCGTTGCCCGCCTGGGCGAAGTGGGCGCGGATGATGACCGACTCCCGCGCGACGAAGGGCTGGCCGCGCGTGTTCGCCGACGGCCGAGGGCTGGTCGGGGCCCTGGCCTCGATCTGGGAGGGCGCCTCGCCGGCCGGCATGACCGGGGGCCACCTGCGTGATCTCACCGCGGACCTGCTCGATCAGGCAGGACCGATCCTGGACACACCGCTCGACGTGGCCGCCGCGGCCTGGAGGCAGGCCGCCACGGCGTGGCATGAGGTTGCCGAGACGGCACTGCCGCTCGACGTCCCGGAGTTCGCCCGGCTCCGCGAGCTGACCGCCGCCGTCCAGCAGTCGATCACCGCCGACGGCGACGCCGGACGCGACGAGGCCGCCCGGGACGCCGCGCAGCTCTGGGCGCTGCGCTCGGAGCTGGACACCGCGCCACCGCTGACCCCGGCCGAGCGCGCCGACCTGTTCGCCGCGCTGGGGGCAGCCCTCGGGCGCATGCACACGGCCGAGCGCGCCGCCGTCGACGCGCTGGCGGTAATCCGGGACACATGAACCGGGCGACCGGCCCCCGGTGGCGCGATCCGGGTAGATGATCTTTGTGGGGCTGCGGCGGGCCGCCGGGAGACTCGGAGCCGGGGACTCGATCGGCACCGTCGACACGAGTTGCGGCAAACGGCCCTTCCTGAGGCCTGGGGGTTGCATAGTCGGTGGCAGGTGATCGGCGTCCGGGGTGGGAGGGCGATGGGCAAGGTGACGTGGTCGAGTCGGGCACGAGGACACGGCGACCTCGTGTTCGGGCTGATCGCCGCCGTCGTGCTGGGTCTGTCCACAATGACCTCGGCGACCGGGCACGGTGCGCCGCCGGATTCGCTCCCTCCGAGCGTCGTCCTGGCCGGGAACGGGGCAGCGACCCTGATCCTGCTGGGCGCGCTCGTCGTGGGGTGGCGGCGCGGGCGGGTGTCGAGGCAGGTCGTGGTGGGCACCGGGTGGGCCCTCGGGGTGGTCATGGCCTGGCTGATCGTGGTGCTGGCCAACGACTTCGACGCGCTGACGCTGTTCGCCCTGATCTGGACGGCGATGTTCACCGCCTGCCTACTCACCCGGACACCGGACGGATCCGGGACGGCCCGGACCGACCGGGCCGGACGGCGATGACCACCGCCGGTCCCGTGGCCGGCGCGGACGCGGTGGTCGGGGCCGTCGTCACCGGCCACGACGCGAGCCGCCGGCTGACCGTCACCCTCGCGCCCGAGGGGCTGCGCGACGCGCTGCCGACCCGCGGTGGGTGGCCGACCGGAGCGGCGCCCGGCTGGCCACCGCCGTCACCGAGGCCGTGCGAGAGGCGCGTGGCAACGCACGGCACCACCACCGGCATCACCGGATCGCTCAACCCCGACCTGATGCCCGCCGCCTACACCTGGCACGGCAGCGCCTCCGACGCCTACACGCGGGCGACCGGCCCCCAGCGTGACGCCGTCGAGCGGATCTCCACCCTCGCCACCGAGATCGACGAGGCACTCACCACCTGTGCCGTCGCCGGCGTCGCCTTCTACGTCGCGCTCGCCGTCGTCGTCGCCCAGATCGTCGCGAGCCTCGTCGCCGCACTCGTCGCCATCGCCACCGGGGTCGGCGCACCGGTCGGACTGGCCGGCCTGATCGCGAGCATCAGCGCCGAGAGCTTCACGCTCGTCGGCGCCGTCGGCACCCTGGGCGCGGTCCTGGCCGTGCAGGCCCAGAAGATGACCGCGCTGCACGGTGAGGCCGCCGACAACAGCACGTTCCCGGGCGGTCACCGGCCCGACCCGGTGACCAGCGCCTACGCCGACGGCACGGTCACCGACGGCGACGCCGACTGGTCACTCCGTCACTGACGAGCACGATTACCGTCGGTGGCTCATTTATGCCTTCCGACGGCGGCCCATCGCGGCCTACCGTCGTCGGGTGGCGATCGCAGTGGACGAACTGGCCCGTCAGCTGTACGTCGACCCGGGCGATGTCCGGGTCGTTCTCGGGACCCTCACCGACGAGCCGGTCCGCGACACGGTCTCCGACGAGCTCGGCAGCGAGGTCCGGACGATCCTCGACGGCTCGGGGGTCCGGACCACGCCTCAGCTGTGGAATCAGGCCGATATGGACACGTGGCGCGAGGAGAACGGCATCAGCAAGCCGGACGGCAACCGTCACGTTCCGGGAGTGACCGGTGGGCAGCCGACGACGTAGCACCGTGCTCGGCACGTCACGATTCGACGGCTCGAAGCTCGGGTAGATCGTGCGGATGAGCGAGGGGGAGGTGGCGGACCACGGCGTCGCGGAGGTCCTGTCGGTCGTCGCGACCGGGATCGTGCTGGTCTCGCCCGCCCTGATGCTGGTCGGAGCCGAGCTGGCCGCGGCGGTCCAGCCCCCCGGCTACGACCCGATCCGCCAGAGCCTGAGCACGCTCGGCCGTCTCGGCGCGACCGACCGCTGGATCATGACCGGGACGCTGGTGCTGCTCGGCGCCTGTTACGTCGCGTGCGCGCTGACGCTGACCCGCGCTCCGCTGCGCGGGCGGATCGCACTCGGCCTCGGTGGGGCCGGGACGCTGCTCGCCGGGCTGCTCCCGCAGCCGGAGACCGGCAGCTCGATCTGGCACATGGCGGCCGCGACTCTCGGCTGGGTCGCGTTCGCGTGCTGGCCGCTTGCCGCGAGCCGGCAGCCCGCCTCCTCGCCACTGCTCGGACGGCAGGCGGCGTGGATCGTCACCGGCGTGCTGGCGGTGCTGCTGGCGTGGTTCTTCGTGCAACTGCGCACCGGCGGAGCGCACCTGGGGTTGTCCGAACGGGTGCTGGTGCTCGCGCAGATGCTGTGGCCGGCCGTGGTCGTCCTCGCGCTGCGGACGGAGGCCACGCGCGCGGTCCGGGCCGGTCCCCGACCCGAGGTGACCGGCGGCGTCGAGGCCACCCGCGACTGACGAGAAGCAGAAACGGCCCCGGAGGCCGGAGCCTCCGGGGCCGCGCTCACGGCTGCTGCGTGAGATCAGTGGTTGCCGTAGCCGGCACCGCCGCTGTCCTGCCCGCAGGCACGGGTGTTGCCCACGTGGCTCTGCTGCTCGGACTCGGCCACGCCGAGGATGCCCAGCGCACCGTTCAGCCCCGCCGCCGTCGGGTTCTCGCCGACGTCCTGGACCGGCACCAGGCCGACCTGACCCTGCACGTCGTTGTTGCAGGCCTGGATCGGGGCGTTGAGGTTGTTGCCGTTCAGGCCGTTGCCCAGGCCGTGCGAGTTCTGGTTGGCGCCGCTGCTGTGGCCGTGGTCGTGGCCGCCGTGGCCGTGGGAGTGGTCGGCGCCCGCGAGGTCGTCGATGCCGCCGGCGAAGGCCAGCGGGCTGACGGCGACCAGGGAGGCGACGGAGGCCGCCGCGATGAGTCCAGCCTTCTTGAGCACAGTTCTTCTCCTGATGAGCTGCAGACCTGCCGGATCGGCGCGGCCTTTCTCCTGCCGACACGCCGATGGGGGGAGCTCGCGCCGACTATCGAGAACATATCTCGACATCTGCCCTCGAACAAATCACAGACACCATCGTGTGCGGCAATTACCGACCGATTGGTGCCGTTCTCCAAAGGGCGAAGAAGCCGGGCACAGGAGGGCGTCGACGCCGCTCACGCGGCTACGACGGGTGATCGTCAGGAGGAGCGCTGCAGCATGAATCGTCGCGTACGACGCTTTCGGCGATCAGGTGTCAGGCGATTACTTGTCCTTGCGGGTCGGGATGATCGACGGGTTGGACTGCGCCTGCGCGGCCGTCTTCTTCTCGTTCCGCTTCTGTTTGAGCGTCTTGCCCGACTTCTTGCTGCTGGACTGGCGCGGGGACTTGTCGGCCATGCTCGATCTCCTCGGTACGCGTGGCGACGCGCCACGCCCGGTGGCGCGCCGGACGGCGCGGGCCGAGCAGGTCAGAGACCTTGAGCTTCACTGTCCTCCGGCCGGGTGACCGGCGCAATGACCCGAGCGCTCCGGGTGGTATCGCCGATCCTCGGCACAGCGCTGCCTGGCTGCGCGGCACCCGGACCCCGACCATGGAGTCAGAGCCGGGCCCGGCACCGTCGGCCCGAGCGCCACCATGAACGGAGCAACGCCTCGTATGACCACGACCTATCCTCTTGCCGGCCGCACCGTCTCCCGCGTCGGATTCGGCGCGATGCAACTGCCCGGACCGGGTGTGTTCGGCCCGCCCCGCGACCGTGACGAGGCGCTCGCGGTGCTGCGCCGTGCCGTCGAGCTCGGGGTGAACCACATCGACACCGCCCAGTTCTACGGCCCGGTCGTCGCCAACGAGCTGATCCGCGAGGCCCTGGCGCCGTACCCGGACGACCTGGTCGTCGTCACCAAGATCGGCGCCCGCCGCGACGGCGACGGTCAGTGGTTGCCCGCACAGGCGCCGGCGGAGCTGCGCGCGAGCGTCGAGGAGAACCTGCAGACCCTCGGCCTCGAGCGCCTCGACGCCGTCAACCTGCGCCTGCACGTCGACGAGGGCACCCCCGCCGAGCAGAAGGTCGCACTCGACGACCAGATGGCCGAGATGATCGCCCTGCGCGCGGAGGGCAAGATCGCCGCGATCGGGATCTCGACGGCCCCGCTCGCGGACGTGCAGGCGGTCGGCGCGGAAATCACCTGCGTGCAGAACGCGTACAGCCTGCTCGACCACCACGACGACGAGGTGCTGGACCACTGCACCCGCGCCGGGATCGCCTACGTCCCCTACTTCCCCCTGGGCTCGGCGTTCCCGCAGATGCCGAAGGTCACCGACGACCCGGCGGTGCAGGCCGTCGCCGCACGCCACGGCGCGACGCCCGCCCAGATCGGGCTCGCCTGGCTGCTGGCCCGCGCGGACAACGTCCTGCTCATCCCCGGAACCTCCAGCCGGGCGCACCTCGAGGAGAACCTCGCCGTCGCGGACGTCGACCTCACCGACGACGACCTCGCCGAGCTGACCGCACCGCGCTGAACCGGTCGGTCCTGCGCACGTCGGTCACGTGGCGGGCGGCCGCAGCCGAGCGGGCGCGCGGATCCGGTAGCTGTCCACCAGCAGTTCCCGCAGTTCGAGGGCGTCGTCGTGCCGGTCCAGCAGCAGGCCCACCACGGCCGGGTTCCAGGGGACCGCGAAGAACGGGTGTCCCTGCCCGCGCAGGGCGTGCAGCTCCGGCCCGGCCGACCAGAACGTCAGGGCGATCCCCGACGTGCCGGCGGCCCGGGCGTACACCGGCGGGTGGCCGTCGACGATCGGCAGCAGGTGCGCGAACGTCCGTCCGCGCACCTCCCAGCGCAGGCCCGCCCACGCGTCGACCTCGGCGACCTCCGGCAGCCCGGCGCAGGCGGCCGTCACCCGGTCGGCCGGACCGGTCAGGTCACCGTCGGCCATCGGTGCCCCCTCTCCCCCGGACGCGGACGCGGCCCACCGTGGTCCACAGTGCACCTCGGCGGGCCGGTCCGCGAGCTCCGACGGCAAGTCAGCCACGCTCCTCCGCGCGCACCCGGCGGTGGATCACGATGCCGGCGACGACGGCCCACACCATGCACAGCACGCGCCCGATCGGCAGCGCGGCGTTGGCGTAGTAGACGACCGGCGACACGATGGACACCAGCGCGATCCCGCCGGCGACGATGCCGAACCAGCGGGTCGGGGCGCCGAACAGCCGCTCCCGGCCGAGCACCGCCGCCGTACCGACGACGAACAACCCGAGCGCGACGACGGTGACCACCCCACCGGCGTAGAAGCTCGCCTGCCGCAGGACCTCGACGGTCGCCTCGCTCACCGACGTCGCGATCACGGCGAGGGTCACCGACAGCGCGGAGGACACCACCATGGCCGCCGCCGACAGGTACCCGAACCAGGCGGGCCAGGCGGCACCGGCGGCCCGCAGCGCCGGTGCGAGGGCGGCGACGAACACCGCGAGGAACGCCACCGAGAGGACCTGCAGGACGGCGGTGATCCCGACCGGGACCGGGTTGGCCGCGTAGTACGCGACGACCTCCGACGCGGGTGAGCCGGGCAACGGCAACGGCCGGTCGGCGAACGCGTCGGACAGCGGGCTCACCGCGAGATACGCGACGAGGAAGCCGACCGGCGCGAGGACGCGGGCACCGAGGCCGGACGCGCTGCGGTCGGAGCGGAGTGCGGAGAGTGTCATGACGTGCTCCTTTGCTCGGATCTGCCATGACCGAGGATCGGGAATCGGCGGCGTCGGCACGTCCTGCCCGGAGCGCGAGATGTCCTACGCTCGGTGACGTAGTCCCGCGGGGTTCAGGCCAGACCGGACTGGTAGGCGAACACGACGAGCTGGGCGCGGTCGCGGGCGCCGAGCTTGGTCATGGCCCGGCTGACGTGGGTGCGCGAGGTGGCGGGGCTGACGACGAGCTGCTCGGCGATCTCGTGGTTGGTGAGGCCCTGGGCGACCAGTGCGACGATCTCCCGCTCCCGGGTTGTCAGGTCGCCCAGGCGAGGGTGCGGGGTGGCCCTGCGCGGGGCCGTCCGGACGAACTCGCTGATCAGCGTGCGGGTGACGGTCGGGGCCAGCAGGGCGCCGCCGTCGGCGACGGTGCGCACGGCGGCGAGCAGCTCGGGCGGTGGGGTGTTCTTGAGCAGGAAGCCGCTCGCGCCGTGCCGCAGCGCGTCGAAGACGTACTCGTCGTGCTCGAACGTCGTCAGCACGATCACCCGCAGCTGGTCGAGCTCCGGGTCGGCGGCGATGCGGCGGGTCGCCTCCAGGCCGTCGATCCCGGGCATGCGGATGTCCATCAGCACGACGTCGGGCCGGACGGTCCTGGCCTGCTCGACCGCGGCCAGTCCGTCGGCGGCCTCCCCGGCGACGGTGAACCCGTCCTCGCTGCCGAACAGCGTGCGCAGGCCCATCCGGACCAGGTCCTGGTCGTCGACGAGCAACACCGAGATCGCACTCGTCACGGCGGTCCCTCCTGGGAACGGGGGATGGTGGCGCGCACCTGGAACGTATCGCCGCCCGGACCCGGCCCCGCACGGAACGTCCCGCCGAGCCGGGTGACCCGCCGTCGCATCCCGGTGATCCCGATGCCGTCGACCGGGTCCGGGCCGAGGTTCTGGTTCGTCACCTCGACGACGACGGCGTCCGGGGTGTGCACGACGCGCACGTCGGCGTGCAGGTGCGCGGAGTGCTTGAGCACGTTGGTCAGCGACTCCTGCAGCACCCGGTAGGCGGCCACGTCGGCCGCCGGCGGCAGCGGCACCGGATCACCGTCCACATCGAACCGGACCGCGACGCCGGAGTCCTCCACCCTGCGGCACAACCGGTCGGCGTCGGCCAGGCCGGGCGTCGGCGCCCGCGACGCCGACTCGTCGCCTCCCTTGTGGACCGCGGCGAGCGTGACGCGCAGCTCGTCGAGCGCGGCCCGGCTGGCCTCGCTGATCGCCTCCAGCGCCGCCCGGGTCTGCTCCGGGCGGGGATCGGACAGGTGCAACGTGATGTCGGCCTGCATCTGGATCGCGGCGAGACCGTGCCCGACGACGTCGTGCACCTCCTGCGACAGCCGCAGCCGCTCGGCATCGACAAGACGCTGGTCGGAGACGCTCCGCTCCCTGGCGTGCGCGGCGGCCACCGCCCGGCCCGCGACGCCGACGGTGAACGGGATCGCGACCCAGGCGAGGCCGGGGGCGAGGCCGACCAGTCCCTGCAGGGCCGCGTCGTTGGTCAGCACGTGCGCCACCATCAGGAGGTAGACCAGGACGGCCACCCCCACCGAGCGGGACAACGGCCGCTCCCGGGCCACGGTGTGGACGGTCAGCACGACGAACCCGAACAGCGGTCCGTAGGGGTAGCCGACGACCAGGTAGGCCCCGACCACGACGCCGACCACGACGGCCGCGGCGACCGGCCACCGACCGCGCACCATCGTCACGGCCGCGGCCAGGATCACCAGCGCCACCGCGACCGCGTCGGACTCGCGGTCGACGGTGCTGGTCTGGTCCAGCAGCGGCAGCGTCGCCAGCGTCAGCAGGGTCAGGGCGACCACGACGGCCGCGTCCACCGGGCCCAGCCGCGCCCAGCGCATGATCGGCGTCCCCGGGTTGCGGCGCACCTGTCCTCCGAGCGTCGTGCCGTCCCGCACGGGTGCGGCCTCCAGCGTGAACATGCTGCCAGTGTCGGCGCCCACCGGGGACGAGCGCGCCGGTCGACGGGCGGCGGCCGGCCTACGTCAGCGGGCGTACGCGGCGTCGCCACGGCCGGTCCCGGGCGCACACGACGACGCGATCCGCGACGGATTCGGCCGGCCCCGGATCCGAAGACAGTAGGCGGCGTCATCGCACCGGTGACCACACACGGACAAGGAGAATCCCATGTCAACCATGTCGCCCGCCCTGGACCGCTCGCTCGACCGGCTGCACCACGCCCGTCGCACGCTGGGCGCCTGGCTCGCCGCGTACAGCGTCGTCGCGCTGCGGATCAGCCTCGGGCTGGTCATCACAGCGTTCGGCGCCCTCAAGTTCTTCCCCGGCGCCTCCCCCGCGGAGGGACTCGTCGCGCAGACCACGGAGGCGCTCACCCTGGGCCTCGTCGGCGGGACGACCGCCGTGGTGGCCACGGCGGTGCTGGAGGTCGCGATCGGGCTGACCCTGCTGACCGGGCGGCTGCTCGGTCCGGGGATGGTGCTGATGAGCGGCTGGCTGGTCGGGATCCTCATGCCGGTCGTGCTGTTCCCGGCCGAGATGTTCCCCGGCGGGCTGCCGACCCTGGCCGCCCAGTACGTGCTCAAGGACATCATCCTGGTCGCGGCGGCGATGGTCGTCGGGGCCGGCATCCTGGGCGCGCGGTTCGTCGTCGCCCCCCGGACCGCCTCGTGACGCGATCAGCGGTGGGCGATGATCAGGGCGCCCCGCTTGGTGATCGGCAGCGGCCACCCGCACGAGGCCGCGATCGCCTCGGCGCGGGCGGCCGCCTCATCCGGCGCGACGAAGCGGGCGACCAGATAGTCCCGCAGGGTGTCGACGTCGGGCAGGGTGACCAGCGGGGCGTCCCAGCGCTCGACGCGGGCGTGGCCGAAGACGGCGTCGACCAGCGCCGGGGCGTCCTCCGCGTCGAACGGGGTCGGGGCCGGCCTCCAGTGCGGGGCGAGCTCGGGCGAGTCGTCGCGGGAGATCGCGCCGGCGACGAACACGCCGCCCGGACGCAGGACCCGGTGGGCCTCGCGCAGCGCCGGGACGGGGTCGTCGAGGTGGTCGAGGACGTTGACGGCGACCGCGGCGTCCACGACGACGTCGGACACGGGCAGCGCTGTGAGCTCGGCTCGCAGGGCGGGGCCGTGGTGGCGGGCCGCGGACACCATGGGCGCGGCCCCGTCCACGCTGATCACCGTCAGCCCGGTGGGAGCGGCCGCGGACGCCAGGGCGCCCTCACCCGAGCCGAGGTCGAGCACGCGCTCGACGCGGGCGTCGCGCAACAGGTCGACGATCCGACCGTAGAGGTCGGCTCCGGGCCCGCCGTAGGACGAGCTGAGGCGCATGCCGAGCCGGTAGCGATCCGGCGCGGTCTCGTAGTCGCGGGGCGTGGGCACCCGCGGGATTGTCCGCCGAGAACCCAGGATCCTGGGATGGAGGGGCGACGCCACGCGCGGCCACTCTGCCGGGAGCCGGTGAAGGAGTTCGCCATGAGTACGTCGACAGCCCCCACCCCGGTCCGGCCGACGGCACGGCGCGGTGTGCCGGGTTGGCGCGGAGTACTGCGCCTGCTCCACATCGGAGTGTCGGTCGGCTGGCTCGGGGTGACGGCGACGTTCGTGGTCCTGACCGTCTGGTTGCTCGGCGAACGGGATCCGCTGGTGCTGCGCGACGGCTACGCCGTGCATGCGCTGATGGTGACGTGGCTGGCCCGCCCGGCGGCGATCCTGGCGGTGTCCACCGGCCTGCTCCTGGTCGTGAGCAGGGCGCGCTCGTGGACGTCGCGCTGGTGGGTGTGGTGGGTACCGGCCAAGCTCGGGCTGCTCGTCGCCACCGTGGTGGTGACCGCGGTGGTCTCGCCGCCGACGCTGGGCTTCGCCGTGGACGGCGCCGCACTCGTCGGCACCCCGGTCTACGACGACGCGCAGCGCACCCTCGTGCTCCTGGCCGTCTACCACGTCGTGATGATCAGCGCGGCGGCCACGCTCGCGGTGTTCCGGCCCGGCCGCCGGTTCCGGGTGTCCGCCCGGGCCGGCCGCGCCACGGAGGTGGCGGCATGACCACCACCGCTGCCCGATCCTGGCGCCTGGGCGTCAACACCCGACGTGCGGTGCTGATCACGCACATCGCCTCGGCCGGGTCGTGGCTGGGCGTCGACGTCGCGATGGCGGTGCTCATCGTGACGGCGATGCTGACCGCGGACCTGTCCACGCTGGCGTTCTGCCTGCAGGCACTCGAGCTGATCGCGGTGTGGCCGCTGCTCGCGTGCGGGGTGATCTGCCTGCTGAGCGGGATCGTGCTCGGTCTCGGCAGCCGGTGGGGCGTCCTGCGGTACTGGTGGGTGGCGATCAAGCTCGCGCTCAACCTCGTCCTGTCGGGTCTGGTGCTGGTGTCGCTGCGCCACGAGGTCTCCGAACAGGCCGCACGCGCCCGCGACCATCTCGCCGGGCTGCCGGTCCAGTTCGACCTGTCCAACCTGATCTACCCGCCCACCGTCTCCCCGGCCCTGCTGCTCGTCGCGATGACGCTGTCGGTGGTCAAGCCGTGGGGCCGGATCAAACGGTCCTGAAAGGAGCCCGTGATGTTCGAGGTGCGTTCCCTGTCCACCGCGGCGGTCGTGCACGTGTCGAGCATGCTGGTCGCCTGCGTCGGATTCCTGACGCTGTTCGCCGCCGGTGTCCCTGAGCTGCAACCGTTCCCGCCGGGGGTCGTCGTGCTGACCGTTGCCGCCGTGCTCGTCCTCGCCATGCCCCGGCGGTGGTGGGTCCCGTTGATCGGGGTCGTGCTCTGCCTGGTGATCGCGTTCGGGGCGTTCGTGCTCTATCCCGGCACCCTCGAACGGCTCGCCGATCCGGGACGGATCGTGTTCTGGATCGGGACGGTGCTGCAGATGGGCGGCGTCCTCACGGCCATCGTCTCCGGCGTCGTCGCCGTCCGGTCGCGCCGCAGCCTGCCGGTGTCCCGCTGAGGAGTCACCGCTCGAGGAACAGCAGCGCGACGAGCTCTCCCCGGGTGCCGACCCCGGTCTTGTCGAAGATCGCCTTGAGGTGGTCCTGGACGGTGTAGGCCGACAGGTGCAGGTGCCCGGCGATGGCGCTCGTGGGCAGTCCGCGGGCGACCAGCCAGGTGATCCGGCGCTCCCGTTCGGTCAGGCCGTAGGCCTCGGCGACCAGGGGTTCGAGGTCGGGCGCCCGTGCCGCGTCGAGGACCACCGCGGCACGGCAGCCCGGTCCGTCGCCCATCAGCGAACCGCGCGCGAGGAGCCAGCGTCCGGCCGTGGTGCGGACCCGCGCACGGGCCGTCCCGTCGCGACCGACGGTGCGTGCCCGCTGCGCGACCGCGCGGATGACGACCGGGAGCGGGCCGTCCGGGTCGTCCCCGTCGAGCTCGGCCAGCCATCGTCGCGCCGCCGGGTTCGCCAGCTCGACCGAGTCGTCGTCGGCGAGCAGCAGCAGGCCCGAGTCCTGGTCGTCGACGTCGCCGGCCACCGGGGTGAGCAGCAGCGCGCGACGCAGCCCCTCCGCCAGCATCCCGGACACCGACGCGACGAACTCCACGTCGGTGGCCGTGAAGTGCGGGCCCCCGGCCCGGCGCATCAGCGTCAGCGCGCCCCACGCACCGGACTGCCCGACGAGCGCCGCCCGCAACTCGTCCCCGAACCCGGCGGGCCCCCGCAGCTCGCGATGACGGACGCTGCGCTCGAGGCGCCCGCCGGTGGCCGCGCTGAGGCTCGCGGCCGTGCGCCGGTCGCGGGCCAGATCGGCGAACGCGTTGACGTCCTGACCGCCGATCTCGATCTCGGTCAACCGCGGGGTCGCCGCGGACGGGAGCCCGTCGCGCACGAACTCGCCGGTGGGCAGGCCGGTCGCCGGGTCGAACGTCACCAGGCAGACGCCGTCGAACGGGACACCGCCGCGCAGCGCGCCGGTCGCGGCGCGCGCGAATCCCTCCACCCCGAGACCGCGGTGGAGGAGGTCGGCGACGTCGCCGCGGGCGCGCGTCCGAGCCTCGGCCCTCACCGGAGCCAGTGTGCCACCGCAACCCAGGATCCTGGGATGGATCCGACGTGACGACCCGGCGGAGTGTGCGGAGGTCGGAACCAGACGTTCGTCAGGAGACGGGACATGCCCGCACAGCACCCCCAGGACGTGCACGCGCTCCTGGCCGCGGCGTTCAACGAGGGCGACCTCGACGCCGTCGTCGCCGTCTCGGAGGCCGACGCCACGCACGTCGTCCCGCCGGACGGGCGACGGGTCCACGGTCGTGAGGCGCTGCGCGCCGCCCTCGGGCCGATCTTCGCGCGCGACCCGCGGGTGGAGATGGAGGTCGTCGGCGCGTTGGAGGGAGACGGGATCGCCCTGACCCACGGCCGCTGGCAGCTCGAGCTCACCGCCGACGACGGGCGCAGAGAACGTCTGCGCGGACGCGGGACGATCGTGTCCCGCCGCCAGCCCGACGGCACGTGGCGGATCGTCCTCGACGACCCGATGACGCCATGAGACAGGTACTGACCGAGCGGCAGCAGCGGTTCGCGGACCTGGCCGCCGGGCTGGCCGACCGGTTCGCCGGGCGCGCCGCCGAGCACGACAGGGCCGCCACGTTCCCGGTGGCCGACTTCGACGACATGCGGACCGCCGGGTTCCTGCGCCTGACCGTGCCCGAGGAGCTGGGCGGGTTCGGCGCGTCCCTGGCCGAGCTGCTCCCCGCGCTCGAACGCCTCGCCGCCGGGAACGGCGCGACCGCGCTGGCCGCCACGATGCACCTGTCCCCGTTGGGGCAGTGGTCGGCGGTCTGGCGCCGCACCGGATCCCCCAGCCTGGAGGCGATGCTGAGCCGCGCGGGCCGCGACGAGCTCCTCTGGGCGGCGCTGACCGCGGAGGCCGGCCTGCCGAACCGGATGGCCGACGCCCGCACCACGGCGACGCGGGTCCCCGGCGGCTACCGGCTGACCGGGCGGAAGATCTTCGGCACCAACTCCGCCGTCGCCACGCACTGCTCGACCACGGCACGCCACGACGACCCGGCCCTCGGCCCCCGGCTGTTGCTGTTCCGGGTCGACCTCTCCGACCCGGCGATCACGGTCCACCGCACCTGGGACGTGCTCGGCATGCGCGCGACCCGCAGTGACGACGTCGAGTACCGGGACCTGTTCCTCCCGGACGACGCGCTGGTGCACGCGCTGCCGGTCGGTCATCACGACGCCCGCCTGCTCGAGACCGTGTTCGCGTGGGCGATGCCCGCCTTCGGCGCCGTCTACACCGGCATCGCGCGCCGCGCACTCACCTGGGTCGTGGACCGGGTCCGGGACCGGGGCCGCACGGGCGACCCCTCCGTCGTCGCCCCGATCGCGGAGGCCGAGCTCCTGCTCGAGCAGTCGCGCGCGATGTACACGCGGCACGCCGACGAGGTCGGGGCCGGGACCGCGTTCGCCGGCGGATCCGTCCAGGAGGGGATGGCCCGGTGCGCCGCGGTCAAGCACGCCTGCACGGAGAACGCGATCCGCGCCGTCGACGGTCTCGTCGAGATCGCCGGCGGCAGCGCGCTGAGCCGGGCGCACCCGTTCGAACGCCTGTGGCGCGACGTCCAGGCCGGACGGGTCATGCCGTTCGACCCACCCGCGGCCCGCGAGCTGATCGCGGCGAGCGCGCTCGGGGTCACGCTGGCCCCCGAGTCCACATCGGATCTCGTCGCCGATGAGCCCCGGCTCACGACCGCCGTCGCGGCCGACGACTTCGGGCACCTCGTCCACCGCACACCGCATGCCGTGGTGCGCCCGGCATCGGCCGACGACGTCGCCGCGGCGGTCCGTAGCGCCGCCCGCGACGGCCGGCGGATCGCGGCCCGTGGCTGCGGCCACTCGGTGTTCGGCCGGTCCCAGGCGGACGACGGCATCGTCGTCGACATGCGGGGGCTGCGCGCCGTCCACGACGTGCGCGACGACCGCGTCGTGGTCGGAGCGGGGGCGAGCTGGCACGAGGTCGTCGCGGCGACGCTGCCCCTCGGCCTGACCCCACCGGTACTCCCCGACCATCTCGGGCCCTCGGTCGGCGGCACCCTCGCGGTCGGCGGCGTCGGCGCCGGAACCGCACGGTTCGGGCTGGTCACCGACAACGTCCTGGAGATCGACGTCGTCACCGGCGCGGGCGAGACGGTGACCTGCTCGCCGACCGCCTCTCCCGACCTGTTCGACGCGGTGCGGGCCGGCCTCGGGAAGGTCGGCGTCGTCACCCGGGCGACGCTGCGTCTCGTGCCGGCTCCACGCCGGGTCCGGCGGCTCCTGCTGCACTACCCCGACCTGACCACGATGCTCCGTGACCAGCGCAGACTGATCGCCGACGGCAGGTTCGACGCGGTCCAGGGCGCCGTCCTCATCGGACCGGACGGGCAGCGGACGTTCCGTCTCGACGCCGTCGTCGGAGTCGAATCGGACCCGCCCGCGGACGCCGCACTGCTCGCCGGGCTCGACGACGACCGGCCGGCCGCACAGGCGACCACACCGACCTTCGGCGAGTACCTCGGTCGCCTCGCGCCGCTCGAGCAGGCCCTGCGCGCGGGGGGCCAGTGGCTCCTCCCGCACCCGTGGCTGACCACGTTCGTCGGGGATGCGGCCGTCGAGTCCGTCGTCGGGAGCGAGCTGGCCCGCCTGACCCCGGCCGATCTCGGGTCCTTCGGCCAGATCGCACTGTCCGCAATGGATCCACGTGCGATCGCGACCCCGCTCGTCCGGCTTCCGGACGACGACCTGTGCTTCGCGTTCAACCTGATCCGCATCCCCGAACCGGGGTCGCCGGCCGACGCCGACCGGCTGGTCGCGGCGAACCGTGCGATCCACGACCGGATCCGGACGTCCGGCGGCACGCTCTACCCGGTCAGTGCGTTCCCCATGTCAGGCGCCGACTGGCGCGAGCACTTCGGGCCGGTGCTGCCGCGCCTGCGGGACGCGATCCGGCGATACGACCCGGACGACCTGCTCACCCCCGGGTACGACCTGGCCCTCGAGACTTCGACCGACGAACGGAGCACACCGTGCGACGAATCATCAACTCCACCTACGTCTCGCTCGACGGCGTGATCGAGGACCCGCAGGACTGGCCGTCCCTCGACGGCGACGGCGGGACCGGCAACGACGCCCAGACCGAGCTGCTCCTCGGGTGCGACGCCATGCTGCTCGGGCGCGCCACGTACACGAGCTTCGCCTCGGTCTGGCAGGGGAGCTCGAGCGACGACCCCTACTCCGAGCAGATGAACACCATGACCAAGTACGTCGTCTCCAGCACGCTCGACGCGCCGGACTGGCAGAACACGGTCGTGGTCACCGGTGACGTGCCCGCCGAGATCAAGGCGATCAAGGCATCGCCGGGGAAGGCCATCGCCAGCTACGGCTTCGGCGAGCTCGCGCGCACCCTGCTCGACCACGGCCTGCTCGACGAGATCCGGCTGTGGATCCATCCGTTCTTCGTCGGCGGCGCCGACCCGACCGCCCTCCTGTACGGCCACGCCCCCGCGACGCGCCTGCGTCTGCTCGCCACCCGGACCTTCCCCAGCGGCATCGTGCTGCTGACCTATGCCGTCGAGGCGGGTTCGTCGGAGGCCACCAACTCGCGCCAGTAGGCCGGCGGGACGTGGGTCTTCATCGTCTCGACACCGAGGCAGCCGCCATGGCACTTGCCTGCTGCTCGGCGAGCTCGGCCTGCCGCCAGGTGCGGCCGCCGTCGGACACTTCGAGCCGGACGATCTCCCGGTCGCCGCCCGCCCAGCGCGTAGCCAGGCCGCGCGGTGACAGTCACCAGGCCCGCCGTGGGGCTCACCTGCACCTGGGTCCGCCCGCGGGGCGAGCTCGCTCGACAAAGATGTCCCGCTCACGGTCGGTGAGGCCCGCCGCGACGGCACTCTGCGTGGCGTTGGCACTCCCCCGGCAGTCGGAGCCGGCGCCGATGCGCGGGGTCGCGCACGACGGCGTCGTTGCTGAACGTGTGAGCACGAGCACCGTCGGCGGTTCGTCCTGGGTGGCGAGCAAGTTGCGGACCGGCGCTTCCCGCGCCTCGACCAGGTGGCGGCTCGCAGCACCAGCAGCCCTACTCACCCGGGCGTCAAGCCGGCCGCCCACATTGCGCAGTACTCGGAGATCCCGTCGTTGCCCCGCCCGCCGAACCGGCGCGTGGGGCGGCTGGTCCGCCGGGTTAGCACACACGATGATGTCGATCGATCCGTAGTCGCAGTGGGCGTATCGCCCTTGTGGCCGGGTGACGACGGCCGCGCTCGGCGAATGTGCGGCTCAGGCCCTCCAGACGGCGTGCTTCTCCGTTTACACCAGCGCCCGGCCGTTCGCCACCCTTCTCGCCGCGGACGCCCGCAGGCGGCGAGCTGAGATAGGACGTTTCTCTGCCGGCTTGCGCCGGACGTGGCTGGCGCGGCGGGGGCGACCCGGCCGGGTCGCACAAGAGACGATCGCCGCCGCTCAGAACCCCCTAGAATGCAGATCGACTCAGCAGAAAGGCTGGATATCGAACGTATGTTCTAGTAGAATCAGCGCATGACCACATCCATCGACGGCAACTCTCCGGACGCTGGTCCGGAATCTGTCGCGGGTGGTTATCCATCGTTCGATCTCGCACTGGTCCAGATCGCCGTCACGCACGCCAGAGAAGCCACCGGAGAGTCGTTGACCCGAGGTGAGTTGATAGACGGGATAGCGGAGCTGGAATCGTTGAAGCACTCACTCGAAGCGCTGCAGTCGGAATGGACGCTGGCGTTCGCCCGCGCCGAGGCCGCGGCGAAGACTGCCCATGGTGAGGTGCAGCCGGAGAAGCTGGAACGCGACATCGCCGGCCAGATCGCCTACGCGTGCCGCGTCTCACCCACCGAGGGCCGCAAACGCGTCCGCGTCGCCCGCGACCTCAACGACGGCCTCGACCACCTACGCCGGCTGTTCGGGGCCGGCGAGGTGAGCGCCTACAAGGTGTCCACCGTCGTCACCGCCACCTCGCACCTCGACACCGCCGAGCGGGCCGAGGTCGACCGGCTGCTCGCGGCCCGCGACATCGCGCACCTCGGGGTCGGCACGCTGCGCGGCCTGGCCCGACAGTTCGCCGCGCAGGTCGCGCCGGAGAAGTTCCGCACCCGGTGCGCCACAGCACGCTCCGGCCGACGAGTGACACTGCGACCGGCCGCGGACGGGATGACCGACCTGATCGCCCACCTGCCCGCCGAACAAGGCGCCGCCTGCTACGCCGCCCTGCACAAGGCGTTCAACGACGCGTCGGTGAACCCGGCGCCGATGACCCGCGGCCGCGGGCAGGTCATGGCCGACACCCTCGTCGAACGCGTCACCGGACAGGCCACCGCCGACGCCGTGAACGTCGAGGTGCAGGTCGTCGTGCCGATCGAGGCCTCGTGGACCCGACCAGCCCGCTCCCGGCCGAGATCCCCGGCCACGGCCCCGTCCCGGTCGAGCTGCTGGCCACCACCACCGGGAAGAAGACCTGGCGACGGCTGATCACCCGCAAGGGAATCGTCATCGGCGGCGATTCCCGACGACGAACATTCACCGGATTCCTCGCCAACCTGATCCGGGCCCGCGACAAGTACCGGTGCAGCGAACCCTACTGCGACGCACCGATCCGCCATATCGACCATATTCTCCGTTGGGCCGACGGCGGAAGAACCGAGTTCGACAACGGCCGAGGGCTGTGCGAATTCCACAACCATCTCCGTGAACAGCCAGGCTGGCGCGTGGAACGCACGCGAGACGGAGTTCGGACGACGACTCCGACCGGGCATAGTCACCTGTACCGGTTTCCGGAGCCGACCCAGGCAGACGACGGTCCTGGATACCGCGCGCAAGGCGAAGACCCCCACCGCTCCGATCGCCGGCCCTAACCGAACCGATCGAGGCGCTGCCGAGGCTCGCCACGCCAGCATCGGGCCGCCGCCGGCACGATCACCAACCCGCCGCCCACGAGCTGCGGGGGCGGACACGGGCCTACGGGTTGCGCCCCGCCGCGGTCACGTCGGCCGCACCGCCGCGCAGATCGGGGCCGGCGCCACCGGCTCCCACGCCCCCGCACCCGCCGCGATCACCCCCGGCCGCACCCCGCGCACATCCGGACCGGCGGCACCGCCCCGCTCCGCGCCGGACACCCGCCGACCGCCGCACACCCGGCCGCCACCGCCCGCGCCCATCGCCGGCCGCGCCGCACCACCGCGCACCCGGGCACCCCTCGATCCCGGCCGATCCGCCCGCGCCATCAGGGCTGGCCGCGACCGGCTCCCCCAACCCGGCGAATCACCCCCGGCCTCACCGCCGCGCATCCAGGCCCGCGCAACCGGCCCGCGCCGACCGCTGGAACAGCTCCGGCCACACCCCGGCGCACCCGGGCCGCCGCCACCGACTCCCGCGCGCCGCTGGTCACCCCCGGCCCCTCCGCCGCGCATCCGGGTCAGCGCCACGTGTCCGGCGGCCGCAGGGCGCGTGGTCCACACCGGACACGACTGCATCGGGGTATCACGACCAACAGGGTGCGCTCAGGCCGCGTCGCCGACGACGGTGAGGACTACCACCGGCAGACGGCGAGGGGTGCGGCGCTGGTAGGCGTCGACCGGTGTCCGGGCCGCGAAGCGTCGCCAGAGCCGGTCGCGATCGTGCCCGGTGGCCTCGTGGGGTCGGACCCGGTAGCGGCCATGGCCGACCACGGCCACGGCTTCGCCCGCCGCACGGAGATTGAGCCACCAACCGGGATGGTGCGGGGCTCCGCCGTTGGCCGGCACCACGACCAGTTGGTCACCGTCGGGCAGGTACACCACCGGGGTGGTCCGCAGGGTCGCGCTGTGTCGCCCGACGGTCTCGAGGACGAGAACCGGGCTGCCGAACCAGTGCCTGCCCAGGGCCCCGGCGGTGTGCAGGAACAGGGCCGCGTGCACGGCGCTGAGAGCACGCAGCAGCGGAGGAGAGGCCGTGACCAGACGGCTCAGCCGCGGTGGGGCACCCGCCGACGGGCGGTGGTCCATGGGGGGTGCCGGCAGGGCTGGCGGTGCGAGGCTCATGACGCCTGCCGTTCTCGCACGGCCTCGCCGCCCGCCCGAGCGCGCGGACGGCCCGATCCGGTGATCAGCCGGGCCCCGCGCCCGCGGGTGACGAAACTGACGGTCCATCGCAGGAGGACCAGTGCCCGGTTCTGCAGGCCGAGCAGGTAGAACAGGTGGACGAGCAGGTAGGTGAGCCAGGCGAGCGCTCCGTGCAGGTGCAGCCCGCGAAGGTCGGCGACCGCGGCGAGCCGGCCGACCGTGGCGACGTTGCCCTTGTCGACGTACCGGAACGGCCGTTCCGGGCGGCCTGCCAGCCGGGCCCTGATCGTGGCGGCCGCGTGCCGTCCGGCCTGCATCGCCACCGGCGCGACGCCCGGCAGCGACCGGGCGCGGCCGTCGACGTCGTGGACACCTGCCATGTCGCCGAGGACGAAGACCTCGGGGTGACCGGGAAGGGTCAGGTCGGGCCCGACGCAGATCCGACCGGCGGCATCCGTCGGCGCCCCGCCGGCCGCGGCCAGGACGTCGGCGAGCGGGGCCGCACGCATCCCGGCGGCCCAGATCACCGTCCGGGTCGGGATGCGCCGTGCACGGCCGGAGCCGCGGACGGTGACCGACTCGCCGTCGAGGTCGGTGACCACGTGGTCGAGCAGCGCGGTGACACCCAGCCGGCGCAGCGCCGTGACCGCATGCGCCGACAATGTCGCGGGGAACGTGGTCAGGACCCGGTCCGCGGCCTCCACCAGCAGCACCGAGGTGTCGTCCGGATCGATCCGCCGGAACTCATGCCTCAGCGTGTCGTGGGCGATCTCGGCGACCTGGCCGGCCATCTCGACCCCGGTCGGTCCGCCCCCGACCACCACGAACGTCAGCAGTTCCCGCCGTCGTTGCGGGTCGTCGGTGAGCTCGGCGGCCTCGAACGCACCGAGGATGCGGCGCCGGATGTCCAGGGCATCCTCGAGAGTCTTCAGACCCGGTGCCCACTCCTGCCACTGATCGTGACCGAAGTAGGCGTGCCCGACGCCGGTCGCCACCACGAGCGTGTCGTAGTCCACTGTCGACGGCGCGCCGGCCGCGTCCGGATCGTCGGCCGGAGTGAGCGCCACCTGACGGCGCTCCAGGTCGACGCCCACGACCTCGCCCAGCACCACCGACGCGTTCGCCTGCCGCTTGAGGATCCCGCGCAGCGGGGTGGCGATCTCCCCGGCGGTCAGCGCGCCGGCCGCCACCTGGTAGAGCAGCGGCTGGAACAGATGGAAGTTGCGGCGGTCGATCAGGGTCACGTCCACCGGGACCCGGCGCAGCCCTCGCACCGCCCGCAGTCCGGCGAATCCACCGCCGACCACCACCACGCGGTGCCGGGCGGGTCCGCCGGCGCTTGCCACGGTCAGTTCCACTGTAGACTCCTCTCGCCTCGCCACGTCGGCGCTGGGTCTCAGCGTGGCGAGCGCCCCCGGGCCGGAACTCCCTCCCAGGCGTTGGACGCCTCACCCTCAGGAGGGACTGTGGCCGGGAGCCGGGACAGCGCACCGGCGCCAGGCGTCGTGACCCGTGACGATCAGGACGCCGAGGCGGCCGGCCCGGCGTGGCCAGGTTCGCGGTCGGCGCCGGGGCCCACCCGCGCTGGGAGACCCGATCCGGCGGAGGCCGCGCTAGTCGCGGGCCAGCAGCTCCCGCTCGTGCGCCTGGCCGCGGGCCCGGTCCAGGGCCGCCGTCTCCTCGGCGGGGTCCGGCCGCAGGAGCGAGCCCGCCACCGGGTGACCGGAGGAGCCGAGCTGGTTCATCCGCTTCGGCACCGGAGCGCCCTGGTACTCCAGCGCGTGCTCACCCAGCGGCTGGTGCACCTCGACGAACTCACCGTGCGGAAGCCGCCGGATGACACCGGTCTCGATGCCGTGCTCGAGCACCGCCCGATCAGATCTCTGCAGCCCCAGGCACACCCGGTAGGTCAGCCAGTAGGCCAACGGCGGCAGGAGCAACAGCCCGATCCGGCCCGCCCACGTCGTGGCGT
Source organism: uncultured Actinomycetota bacterium (assembly GCA_963822335.1). GTDB lineage: Bacteria > Actinomycetota > Actinomycetes > Mycobacteriales > Pseudonocardiaceae > Pseudonocardia. The sequence goes on from CAWGHE010000004.1 coordinate 620,488, forward strand.
TCAGCGACACGTGGAAGAAGTGCGCCACCCAGTCGTTCATCGCGCACAGCACCAGCCACACGTAGAACGTGACCGCCATCGCGCCCAACGACGTGCGCACCGGCACGTCGCGCGGCCGCTGCAGCAGGTTGTGCAACGCGTTGTCGCCGGTGAAGCGCCGCTCCAGGGCCGGGTAGAGCGCGGCGATCAGGAACGGCAGCGGCAGGAACGCGGCCGTGGGCAGGAACACCGACGGGATCGTGTACTGGCCGAACAGCGTGAACTCCCACGGCGGGAAGATCCGGGCCATGCCGTCCGGGAACATCATGTACCAGTCGGGCTGGGACCCCGCGGAGATGTGGGACGCGTCGTAGGGGCCCAGGTTCCAGATCGGGTTGATCTGGAACAGGCCGGCCATCAGGCCGATCACGCCGGTGGTGACGGCGAAGAAGGCGCCGCCCTTGGCCGCGAACGCGGGCAGGATCCGTACGCCGACCACATTGGACTCGGTGCGGCCGGGACCCGGGAACTGGGTGTGCTTCTGGTACCAGACCAGTCCGATGTGCACCGCGATCAGCGCCAGCAGGATCCCCGGCAGCACCAGCACGTGCACGATGTAGAGCCGGGGGATGATCTCGGTGCCCGGGAACTCCCCTCCGAAGAGCAGCCAGTGGATCCAGGTGCCGACCACCGGCACCGACATGATGATCCCGGACGTGATCCGCAGACCGATCCCGGAGAGCAGGTCGTCCGGCAGCGAGTAGCCGGTCAGGCCCTCGATCATGCCGACCAGGATCAGGACGAGACCGATCAGCCAGTTCGCCTCGCGCGGCTTGCGGAACGCGCCGGTGAAGAACACCCGGAGCATGTGCACGACCATCGCCGCCATGAACAGCAGCGCCGCCCAGTGGTGCACCTGCCGGACGAACAGGCCGCCCCGGACCTCCATCGATATCTCGAGCGCGGACTCGTAGGCCCGCGACATGTGCACGCCACGAAGGTTGTCGAAGGGTCCGTTGTAGACGACCTCGGCCATCGAGGGGTCGAAGAACAACGCCAGGTACGTGCCGGACAGCAGCAGAACGATGAAGCTGTAGAGCGCGACCTCGCCGAGCATGAACGACCAGTGCGTCGGGAAGACCTTGTTGAACTGCTTCCGCAGGCCCGCGGCCGGATGGAAGCGCTGGTCGTGCTCGTCCAATCCCCGCGCCGCGCGTCCCGGCATGACTCCCCCTCGTCGCCGTGGAGAACGTCCCTGTGACCAGGATTCTTCTACATCTCGTAGAAGTCAAGGGAATTCCGCTACGCCGCCGACGGCTCTACGACGCCGTGCGTGACGACCACCCGCCGTTACTCGGCCGGTGACGCGGTGACGAGGCCCGCCCCTCCGTCGACGGTGACCCGGTGTCCGGTGACGATCCGCTCCGTCGCGCCCGGGACACCGACGACGGCGGGGATCCCGTACTCGCGTGCGACGACGGCGCCGTGCGAGTTCGATCCACCCATCTCCATCACCAGACCGCCGGCGGTCAGGAACAGCGGCGTCCACCCCGGATCGGTGGACGGGCAGACCAGGACCTCGCCGGGTTCCAGGTGCGCGTCGACCGGGTCGAGCACGACCCGGGCCGGGGCCGAGACGACCCCCGCGGAGGCCGGCGACCCGCGCAGGGCCCCCGGCACGTCACCGGTGCCGACCGCCGTCGCCTCGGGCTCCGTCCCGTCGGACAGCAGGATCCGCGGGATGTGCCGCCGGCGCAGCTCGCGTTCGTACTCCTCACGGCGGGCCACGACCACCGGACGGTGGTCGGCCCCGGCGACCGCGGAGCGCGCCTCGACGAGATCGAGCAGGAAGACGTCGTCGGCCGCGTCGAGCAGACCGCGAGCGGCCAGTTCGGCACCGACGGCGGCCAGCTCGGCCCGCGCCTGGGCGATCATCCGGATCAGCAGGTCCTTGTGCTCCTCGCGCAGGCCCACCAGCCTGCGCATCCGTCGCAGCGCCACTCCGACGAGCCGGGCACGCAGCCGGCCGTGCCTGCGGCGCACCCGTCCGACGACCGACTCCACGGCGGCCTCGGCGGCTCGCGCGCCGCGGGCGAACGTCGCGTCCGGCGCCTGTGCCGGGTCGTCGAGCCGCAGGTAGTTGGCGAGGACGGCGAGCAGCTGGGCCGGGTCGTCGGACCAGCGCGGCATCCCCAGATCGATCTCGGCGACGGCCCGGTGCCCGTGCTCGGCCAGGAACCGGCCGAGCTCGCGGTCGAGCACTGGGGGCAGGTGCTCGGCGGCGGAGCGCTCGCGCAACGCGGACACCGACGCCGGGTCGTCCCGGACCCGGACGGCCACGTCCCAGAGCGCGAGATCCATCTCGGTGGTGACGTTGTGCGGCAACGAGCGCAGGACGTCGTTCACGGTGTCCGCGTCGAGTTCTCCGCCGGCGAGCTTGCGGGCGAGCGCGAGCAGCACGAATCCCGCGCCCGCCACCGGAGCGACCGTCGGGATGATCACGAACGCCTCGCCCAGCACCCGGACCGCGGCGTCCAGACGCTCGTCGGCGGACGCGTCCGGGCCGATCGGCTCGTAGGCCCGCACCCGGCGCCCGATCCGGGTGACGTACCGGAGACCCGCGGCAGGCCGGGTCACCGCCAGCGCGACCGTCAGCGGAACCCGGTAGCGCAGCAGTGCGGCCCCCGCGCGCCGGACGAACGGCAGGAACGACGTCGTACGCACGGCGAGCGCGGGCTCGTCGAACAGCCCGCGCAGGACGACGGCCGAGCGGGCCTCCATCACGTCGAGCACGTTCGGCACCAGCAGGCGTCCCGCCCTGCTCCGCAGCACCGGGGTGACGTCGACGAACACGCGTCCACCGGCGACCGTGAACGCCGGCGGGCCCGCGAGCGGATCGGCCACCGGCACCCCGAACGCGAGCCGGGACCCGGTCGTGGTGATGACCCGGAACGCCGAGATCCCCATCGGCGTCAGCGGCCGGGTCAGGCCCTGAGCCAGGCTCGCGTTCATGTACACCCGCAGGCCGGTCCCGCACGGTGACGGCAGCGGGTAGAGCGTGGTGATCGGGCGGGACTGCGTCAGCCACAGCGCGCCGGCCGAGTCCAGAGCCCACTCGATGTCCTGCGGCGCACCGAAATGCGCCTCGACCTTCCTGCCCAGCGCGACCAGCTCGGTGATCGCCGCCTCGGACAGGCACGGCTCGGTGCTCGCCGCGGCGGACACGTGCTCGACGCCGCCGCCGGCCACCGCCCGCACGGCCAGGGTCTTGTCCCCGACCCGCACCTCGGAGATCCGCCCGTCGCCCTCGACGACGACGTGGTCCGGGTTCACCGCACCGGACACGACCGCCTCGCCGAGGCCGGGGCTCGCGTCGAGCACGGAGCGGGTGCGCCGTCCGGTCACCGGGTCCGCGGTGAACAGCACGCCGGCCACCTCGGCATCGACCATCCGCTGCACGACGACGGCCAGCGCCACCCCGTCCGATGCGATCCCGTTGCGCGCCCGGTACTCCACGGCGCGGTCGGTCCACAACGACGCCCAGCAGCGGCGGACGGCGTCGACGACGGCGTCGGTGCCGACCACGTTCAGGAACGTGTCCTGCTGGCCGGCGAAGCTGGCCGTCGGAAGGTCCTCGGCGGTGGCCGAGGACCGGACCGCGACCGGCACGTCGGCTCCGAGCGCGGCGTACGCCCCGGTGACGGCGGCGACGATCTCGTCCGGTACCGGGGCGCCGAGCAGCACGGACCGAGCTCGCTCCCCCAGCCGGTCGGTGTCCCCCGCGGCCAACAGCCCGAGCAGTCCGGCCGCGTCCGCGGCGGCCGCGTAGGCCGGCGCGGACACGCAGAACCCGTCCGGCACCGCGAACCCTCCGCGGCGGAGCTCGCCCAGATTGGCGGCCTTTCCCCCGACCACCGCGAGGTCACGCGACCCGACCTCGTCCAGCCCGACGGTCAACGGTGCGCTGTCCATGAGGCACGGTAGCGGCCGGTCGGGCAAAACTCAACAGGCGATGAATTTAAGCTCGGCCTGGAGTCCGCGGACAGCGAACCGGGCGCCGTGTGGGGCCTCCCCCGGGACGCCGGAGCCCCGTCCGGAAGTTACTCAAAAGTACGTAACCGGTCGTCGCCCACGTCTGTTGACCAAGGACTCGTGTAATCCTTCATCGGCGTCCGCCTTGCATCGGCCGCGGACGCCCACCGATATCCGGGAGTCCCACATGTCGGTCCGACTCGTCGAAGTGCGGCAGCCACAACCGAACGATGTGATCGCCACACAATTCGTCGTCGCCGGGTTCGGAAGCGGTTTCGAGGCGGTCGTCTCCTGGCGGGTACTGGACGGCAACGGCCAGAATCTGGGCGGGGGAAATCTGAGTGGCGTGGGCTCGAACGGTGTCGCCCGGGATTTCGGCGAACGGGTGGCGCTGACCGGATCGCCGGCCCGGGGTGAGCAGGTTCTGCTCCAGGTCTTCGGCGACGACGCGTCCGGACAGAACCCTCCCGGAAGTGATCTCAACACGATCTCGGTCACGCTGTTCAGCGCCATGACCGGCTGGCGGCTGCACGAGGTCCGGCCCGGCGACAACCTGACGCGGATCGCATCCGAGCTGGGTGAGGGCGGGACCGTGGCCGGGGACATCTTCGCCGCCAACCGCGACACGGTCGTCGACCCGGATCGGATCTTCCCGGGCCAGGTCCTCCGGGTCCCGTTGTTCGCCTGAGCACGTCGAGAACGGTCGTCACCGCGGAATCCGGAAAGGGAGAGCGGAATCGTCGGCCCGTGAGACCGGCACAGAGCATTCTGAAGAACCACGCCGACCCGCCCCACGACCCAGGCGTGGTCGACGGCATCTTCGGCAACTACTCGCGTCCCGGCGTTCACCGCGTGAGACGGCGCCAGACCGCACGCCTGCCTGCGGCATCACGCTGCCCGGCGACGAGTGCCAGCCCGCGGCGCTGCTCGGCGGACCCCCCGCCGGCGGCGACGGCCCGCTCGACCTCGGCCAGGTCGCGGGCGACGGCGACGTCACCGGAGTCCGCCGGAACCTGCTGCTCGAGGTAGCTGCGGTGCTCGGCGTCGACCGGTCCGTCGTCGCCCTCGCGGCGGTACGGACTGTCGTCGGGCAGCCGCCCGGTGAACCGGCCGTACGCGCCCAGGACGAGCAGCAGGGCTCCGGCCAGCAGGCTGAAGACCACGTTCGGCATGCGGAACGACAGCAGGTTGTACGGGGTGGCGAGGACCAGCACGTTGAGGACGCCGGACCCGAGGAACAGCGCGCCGACCACGACGGCGGTCGTCGAGGCCGTGCGTCCCCCGCGTACCGCGGCGACGATCAGCACGCCGCCGAACACCAGCGAGATCGCCGAGAGCAGCCCGTTGGAGGAGAGCCCGACGATCGTCGGACCGGTGGTCGCGAAGAAGCTCAGCCGGCTGACGAACCCGAGCACGCCGAACACGCACAGGCCCACCCCGAGCGCGAGGCTGCTGCCGCGGTGCACCCAGGAGATCGCGCCGTGGTCACCGGGCACGTCGACAGAACGGTCGCGGGCCGTCATCGGCTCGTCTCCCGCCGGGCGGCCCGGTTGCGGGTCACGATCTCCCACCGCTCGCGCTCGCCGAGTCCACCCCAGGTGCCGTAGGGCTCCTCGATCTCCAGGGAGTAGTCGAGGCACTCCGCGCGCACCGGGCAGTCCGAGCACACCTTCTTGGCCTGGTCCTCCCGTTGCTGCGCGGGGCTGCCGCGCTCCCCGGTCGGGTGGAAGAACGCGGTCACGTCCATCCCCCGGCACGCGGCCGCACGCTGCCAGTCCCAGGCCTCGCTCACCGGATTCGGAAGTCGCTCTGTATAAGCCACACGATCACACTCCTCTCGAGGGACCAACCGTTGCACAACCGTGGCAGACCGGCGACTCGAACCTCACGACCAGGCACGTCGGACGCCGGTAGGCGACACTCGTCGGATGACACCGCCGCCGGCAGCCGACGACGAGGCGTCGTCGGCGCCGGTATGGACGGCGGCGGCAGTGGCGCGACGGCTCGACGTCGCCCCCGCCACGCTGCGGAGCTGGAGCGCCCGCTACGGGATCGGCCCGATCGACCACCGCGCCGGGCGCTACCGGCGCTACTCCGGCACCGACGTCGCCGAGCTCGACACGATGCGCCGGCTGCGCGACCAGGGCGTGCCGATGGCGACCGCCGCCTCGCTCGCCCGCGAACGTCGACTGCGCGGCTCCGCGAGCGACGACGGCGTGTACTGGGCCGACGCCGCCACGGCGCTGGAACACGCAGCCCGCGGTCTCGATGCCGACGCGGCCCTGCGCGTCCTCGACACCGCCTTCACCGATGGCGGGGTCGTGGCGACCTGGGACCGGCTGTGCCGGCCCGCGCTCGCCCGGACCAGCCTCGCCGCCGCGGACGGACACCCCGACCCCGACGAGGGGTGCATCGACGCCGAATGCGTGCTGACCTGGGCGATCACCACCAGCCTCCGGCGACGACCGCCCAGTCCGCCGGTGCCCGCCGCCCGCCGTGTGCTGCTGGCCTGCGCCACCGGCGAGCTGCACACGCTGGCCCTGGATGCGCTGTTCGCCGCGCTCGACGAACACCAGGTCCCGGTCCGGATGCTCGGACCGTCGGTACCCGCACCAGCGCTCCTGCACGCGGCCGAGCAGACCCGGCCCACGGCCGTGTTCGTCTGGGCGCAGTCCGCACACACGGCCTCACCTGCGGTTCTGCGCAGACTCGGCCGCTATGCGGACGTCGTGGTCGCGGCCGGCCCCGGGTGGGAGCAGGCGACGCTGCCCCGGCGGATCCCGACCACCAACAGCCTCCACGACGCCGTCCGCCGGGCCCGGGGCGCGGCCACGCGCCCAGCGACCACCGGAGCCTCCTCCAGTTGCACATGATCTGCCCAGCGGGCAGCCTCACCCCCTTCAGCGTTGCCGCACTCCTCCAGCCCCCGGGAGACACGGGAACGATCTCGGGCCCCATGTGCCCGCCCGCGACACTCAGGAGTGCATTCACCGATGCCGTTCGAGACGTCCACCGAAACAGCAATCCCGACCGACGCCGAGACCTCGTGGCGCGACCGCCTGGTCGAGCTGGCCGTACTCGCCGAGCACGGCGACCAGGCCGCACGGGACGAGGCGCAGCAGTGGATCGCCACCGACGAGCAGGCGCGGCGGGCGTGGCAGGAGATCGAGACCACGTGCACCCAGCTGCGCACCGAGTGACCGGGCGCGTCGGCCGGCCCTAGCCCACCCTCCGGTGGGCGGCCGCCCATCGCGTCCAGCTCTCGGCCTGGTCCTGCCGGCCCAGTGCGCTCAGGGCGATGGCGAGGTTGGTGGCCGAGGTGAGCGTGTCCGGATGGTCGTCGCCGAGGATCCGGCGACGGCGGGCGAGGGTGTCGGCGTCGAGGTCGCGGGCCCGCCGGTGCTCACCGAGTGCGCGCAGGTCGTCGGCGAGGTTGTTGGCCGTGCCCAGGGTGTGCGGGTGGTCGTCGCCCAGGACGCGGCGGCAGCGGGTCAGGATCTCGGCGTCGAGGGCACGGGCGTGGCCGTGTTCCCCCCGCGCGTGCAGGTCGTTGGCCAGGCGGCCGGCGGCGGCGAGCGTGCGCGGGTGGTCGTCGACCAGAACGCGGCGGTGGTGATCGGCCATCTCGTCCGCTCCTGACACCCGATGGGGTGCGCGGCGACCGGGGGCTGGGGACGACACACGACTTGCCGAGAGCCGGAATCCTACAGTCCTGAGTCAGACCGGCGCGACCAAACCGTCCCAGGACCAGCGCGGTAGCGGACGATCGTCGGGCACGCTGCCGCGGCGGTGGCACAGCACCTGGTCCACCGCCCAGCGCATGTACGCGTCCAGCGCGGCCCGGAACGAGGGGTCGGCCGGGAGGCCGGCGTCGTCGGCCGCCGCGGCGAAGCAGGCGACGAAGCGGCGCCCGAGGTCGGACATGTCTCCCTCCTCCGCGTGCAGGTCGAGCACGCCGGCGTGGCTGCCGCACTCGCTGCTGTAGCGGGGTGGTCCGCCCATCACCTCGGCCCAGTAGGCACCGAGCCGGCGCACGTGGTCCGGGTGCTGGTCGGGGTGGGAGAACGGATGGTTCAGCTCCGGATCCTGCAGGCAGCGCGTGTGGTGCGCGGCGGCGAGCGCCTGGAAGGCGGGCTCACCCCCGGCGAACTCGAACAGGCTCGGTCGCATCCGCCGAGCGTGGCACTCCGGTCGCCCGCCCGGTAGGCCGTCCTCGGTGTCCGGACCCGCCCGACGTCGGTGCCCGGACCACGGTGTAAGTGTCAGGGGTGCCTCGACGGATCCATCTCAACGCGTTCGCGATGAACTGCGCCGGTCACCAGTCCGCAGGCCTGTGGCGCCACCCGGACGATCGGGGGTACCGCTACACCGACCTGGAGCACTGGACGGACCTCGCGCGCGTCCTCGACGACGCGGGGTTCGACGCGTTGTTCCTGGCCGACGTGCTCGGCGTCTACGACGTCCACGCCGGGTCCCGGGACGCGGCCGTCCGGGCGGGGACGCAGATCCCGCTCGGCGACCCGCTGCTGCTGGTGCCGGCGATGGCCGCGGTGACGGCGCGGCTCGGGTTCGGCGTCACCGTGTCCACGAGCTACGAGCACCCGTACGCGCTGGCCCGCCGGTTCACCACGCTCGACCACCTCACGAAGGGACGGGTGGGCTGGAACGTCGTCACCGGTTACCTGGGCAGCGCGGCCGCGAACCTGGGCCTGGAGCACCTCCCCCACGACCGGCGCTACGAGATCGCCGACGAGTACCTGGAGGTCTGCTACAAGCTGTGGGAGGCGTCCTGGGAGGAGGACGCCGTCGTCCGCGACGCCGGGCGCGGGATCTACACCGACCCCGCGAAGGTGCACGACATCGACCACCACGGCACGTGGTTCGACGTCCCCGGGCCGTTCCTCTGCGAGCCGTCCCCGCAGCGCACGCCGGCGATCTTCCAGGCGGGCGCCTCCCCGCGCGGAGCGGCGTTCGCCGGCCGGCACGCCGAGGCGGTGTTCGTGTCCGGCCCCAGCACCGAGGTGGTGGCCAAGCAGGTCACCGGCATCCGGGACGCCGCCGCGGCGGCCGGACGCGACCCGCGGTCGGTGACGGTGTTCGTGCAGCTCGCCCCCGTCGTCGCACCGACATCGGCCGAGGCGCACGAACGGTTCGCCGCCTTCCGGGAGCTGAGCTCGCACGAGGGTGTGCTCGCCCTGTTCTCCGGATGGACCGGACTCGACCTGTCGGACGTCCCCGCGGACCGGCCGCTGCGCTACGTCGACACCGACGCCGGGCGGACCGCACTCGCGTCGTTCACCACCGACGACCCCGATCGGGAGTGGACGGTCGCCGAGATCGCCGACCACCTCGCCGTCGGCGGGCGGGGGCCGGTCGCGGTGGGCTCGCCGACCGAGGTGGCCGACGAGATGGAGCGCTGGGTCGACGAGACCGGCGCCGACGGGTTCAACCTCGCCTACGCGACGACGCCGGGCACGTTCGTCGACGTCGCCGAGCTCGTGGTCCCGGAGCTGCGCCGCCGCGGGCGCATGCCCGCCGATCCGGCGGGCGGAACGCTGCGGGAGATCCTCGGCGGCGACGGGCCGCGGGTCGCCCCCGGGCACCCGGCGGCGACCCACCGGCCGCCGACGGCCTGACGCGGCAGGTCACGCGGTCGCGTCGCGCCCGCCCCAGAGCCGGCGGCGTGCCGCGTCGAGCCTGCTCATCCCGTGCAGCATCGTCGCGACGTTGTCCTCGAGATGCTTGCGCACGGCCGCACGCACGCGGTCCGGGTCGCGCGTGCGGGCGGCGTCGACGATCTCGTCGTGCGCGTGGGCGCGGTGCGCGGCGAACGAGTCCGGCGCCTCGACCGGGTCGAAGACGAGCCGGGTGTAGCGCTCCGAGGCATCCCAGAGCGGGGTGAGCATCCGCCGGTCCCAGTCGCTGGCGGCGGGCTCGATCATCTTCGCGTGGAACCGGCGGTGCGGCTCCCAGAACGCCTCACCGAGGACGTTGCCGAACGTCGCGCGGACCATGCCGTCGAGCTCGGCGATCTCGGCGTCCGTGCGTCCGGCGGCCGACAGCGCCGCCAGCTCCGGCTCGATCGTGATCCGCAGTCGGTAGATCGAGCGCAGGTCGTCCGCGTCGAGCGGCGTCACCGTCGCGCTGCGCGACGGGCTCAGCGTGACCAGCCCCTGGGCCTCGAGCTGGCGCAACGCCTCGCGCACCGGCACGTGGCTCACGCCGAGCTGTTCGGTCAGGGCCGGGACCGTGAACGGCTGCCCCGGTGGCAGCTCCCCGCTGAGGATGGACCGGCGGATCTCGTGCAGCACGAGGTCCACGGCCGACGCCTTGCGGGACGCCACCGACCGCACGTTCGCGCCGCGCCTCGGCTCGTCGTCCACCGTCATGGCCACCCCCTTCTCCACGGACGCCGGGACACCCTAGCGCACGTTGACATCTTATAACTTAGCGCCGTAGCGTCCAGTCGTGGCGCAGGTCACGCCGAGGTGACCATCCCGATCCGGAGGTGCCGATGTCCTCACCGTCGATGTCCGTCTGCTCGCTCGACCGGCCCGGCACGTCCGACGACGCCCGTGCGCTGCGGGCCGACCTGGTCGGCCGGGCACGCGAGATCGTCCCGGTCCTGGCCCGCAACGCCGCGCGCACCGAATCCGACCGGCGGGTCGTCGAGGAGAACATCGCGCTGATCGACGACGCCGGACTCTTCTCGATCATGCGGCCGAAGCGGCTCGGCGGGCTCGAGACCGATATGCGCACGAAGCTGGAGGTCTCCCGGGAGCTCGCACGCGGCTGCGGCTCGACGTCGTGGGCGGCGACGCTGATGAACGTCTGCGCGTTCTTCGGCGGCCTGTTCCCCGACCGGGCACAGCGCGACGTCTGGGAGGACGCGCCCGGGAACCGGATCGCGGGCGTGCTGGCGCCGACCGCTGAGGCGACGCGGGTCGACGGCGGCTACCGGCTGACCGGTTCGTGGGGCTGGGCGTCGGGCTGCCTGCACGCGCAGTGGGCCGTGGTCGGGTTACCCGTGCCCGACGAGCGCGGCGAGGTCGTCGACCAGGGGCTGGCGCTGATCCCGATGAGCGATCTGTCCATCGAGGACACCTGGTTCGTCGCGGGCATGCGCGGCACCGGCTCGAACACGCTCGTGGCGCGGGACGTGCTGGTTCCCGCGCACCGGGTGATCTCCGTCCCGGCCGCGATCGGGGGCCGCTACGGCACCGAGCACACCGACGAGGTCCTCTACCGGTCCGCGTTCGTGCCGGTGGCGGCGCTGGTGCTGGCCGGCCCGCAGCTCGGCCTGGCCCAGGCCGCCCTGGACCTGGTGATCGAGAAGGCGCCCAAGCGGTCGGTGTCCTACACGTTCTACGACGTCCAGACCGAGGCCCCGACCGTGCAGCTCGCGGTGGCCAAGGCCGCCTCGCTCGTCGACGCGGCGCACCTGTTCGCCTACCGCGCGGCCGCCGACATCGACCAGGCCGCCGTCGACGGCGTCTACCCCGACTACGCCGCACGCGCCCGCGTCCGGATGGACACCGGCGCGGCGATCGAGAACGCCCGGGAGGCGATCCGCGTGCTCGTCTCGGCGCACGGGGCGGCGTCGTTCGCCGAGACCAGCCCACTGCAACGGATCTGGCGCGACTCCGAGGTCGCGTCCCGCCACGCGGTGATCAGCCCGGCGATCTCCGCCGAGGTCTACGGCCGGGCGCTGCTCGGCCTGACCGACGGCGTCACCGCCCTCGTCTGACGACATCTGAGGAAGGACTCCTTCGTGCGCATTGCCAACCACGCGGGCCGGCTGAGCCTGCTCGACCCCGCCGCGGATCCCGACGATCCACGCGGGATCGACGTCGAGCGCGCCAGTGACGGCCGGTTCGTCGCGGACCCGCAGGCCGTCTACGCCCGCTGGGCCGAGTTCCGCGACTGGGCCGCGACCGCCTCGTTCGCCGACGCCACGACGATCGACGCCGGACGCCCTCGAGGCCGTCGCACCGCGGCCGCCCCAGGTCTTCGCCGTGGGCCTGAACTATCGCGACCACGCCGAGGAGTCCGGCTTCGCGCTGCCGACCGAACCCGTCGTGTTCACCAAGTACGCGTCAGCCTTCACCGGCCCGCGCGGGGACATCCGGCTCTCGCCGGGCAACGTGGACTGGGAGGTCGAACTCGTCGCGGTGATCTCCACCGGCGGGCACGGGATCCCGGTGCCCGACGGCTGGGACCACGTCGCCGGCCTGACGATCGGCCAGGACATCTCCGATCGCGTCACGCAGTTCGCCGCACCGCCCGCGCAGTTCGGCATGGGCAAGTCGTTCCCCGGCTTCGCCCCGGTCGGGCCGAACCTGGTCACGGTCGACGAGCTGCGGGCGGCCGGGCTGGACCCGGACGACCTGGAGCTGGGCTGCCTCGTCAACGGCGAGAGCGTCCAGAAGGGACGGACCGGGGCGATGGTCTTCCCGGTTCCGGAGCTCGTCGCAAGGATCTCCGCGGTCGTCACGCTCCTGCCCGGTGACGTCGTGTTCACCGGGACCCCGTCCGGCATCGGCGCCGGGATGTCCCCACCCCGCTTCCTCGCCGCCGGCGACGAGCTCGTCACGTGGTGCGCAGGCCTCGGCCGGATGCAGCACCGATTCGTGCAACCGGAAGGAACCCTGACATGACCTACCTCGAGGCCGAGGACCGCAGCGCGACGTTCGTGCCGCACGCGTTCGACGAGCGGACCGTCGACCTGGGCGAGATCCGCATGAACTACGCGACGGCGGGCGACGCCTCGCTGCCGGCACTGCTGCTGATCCCGGGCCAGTCCGAGTCGTGGTGGGGCTACGAGGCGGCCATGCCGCTACTGGCCGAGCACTTCCACGTGCACGCCGTCGACCTGCGCGGTCAGGGCCGTTCGACCTGGACGCCGGGCCGCTACACGATCGACAACTTCGGCAACGACCTCGTCCGGTTCATCGACCTGGTGATCGGCCGGGAGACGCTCGTCAGCGGCCTGTCCTCCGGTGGGGTCCTGTCCGCATGGCTCTCGGCGTTCGCGAAGCCGGGGCAGGTCCGTGCGGCCGTGTGGGAGGACCCGCCGCTGTTCGCCTGCCAGCAGATGCCGGCCATCGGGCAGGGCATCCACCAGGCCATCGGACCGCTGTTCGCCTGGTGGAACAAATGGCTGGGCGACCAGTGCTCGATCGGCGACTGGGCCGGGCTGATGAAGGCGTTCCCGGCCGAGATCCCGCCGGAGATCCTGCGCGCCCTCGGCTCGATGATGCCGCAGGGCGAGGACGCCGCCCCCGCCGGTCCCCCGCAGAACCTGCTCGAGTACGACCCGGAGTGGGGCCGGGCGTTCGTGTCGGGGTCCGCGACGGCGTCGTGCGACCACGCGGCGATGCTCTCCCGGGTCCGGGTCCCGGTGCTGTTCACGCACCACTTCCGGACCGTCGACGCGACGACCGGCCGCCTGATCGGGGCGTCGTCGGACGACCAGGCGCGGCGGGCACGGGAGATCGTGACCGCCGCCGGGCAGCGGATCGACTACCGCTCCTTCCCGGAGATGCCGCACTCGATGCACGAGCACGCGCCGAAGCAGTACCTCGAGACCGTGCTCGAGTGGCTCGCGACGCTCGACTGACCGCACCCCATCCGACGTCAGGAGGACCCATGCCCACCGACCGGCGCGACGCACCGATCATCCCGCCCAAGCTGCACCACGCGACGTTCCTGACCCTCAAGCTCGACGAGATGGTCCGCTGGTACGGCCTCGTCGCCGGGCTGAAGCCGGTGCACTACAGCGAATCCGCGGCGTGGCTGACCAACGACGAGGCCAACCACCGGATCGCCCTGATCGCCCACCCCGCGATCACGAAGCCGGTGAACAAGCCGACCACCGCCGGACTGCACCACACGGCGTTCGAGTACGCGAGCTTCGGTCAGTGGCTCGACAACTACGTCCGCTTGCGGGACAACGGGATCACGCCGTTCATGTGCCTCGACCACGGCATCACCATGTCGATGTACTACGCCGACCCGGAGGGCAACGGCGTCGAGATCCAGTTCGACGCGTTCGGCGACTGGGCGGTCTCGACGGAGTGGATGTGGGCCGCGCGCGAGTTCGCCGAGAACCCGATCGGTGAGTGGTTCGACCCGGACAGGATCGTCGAGGCCCGCGAGCAGGGTCTGTCCCAGGAGGAGATCCACGAGGGCGCCCGGGCCGGCAAGTACCGGCCGGAGAACCCGCCCACCGACGTCCTGCTGCCCGAGGTCTACTGAGTGCGACGCACGCAGGTCGTCGTCGCCGGCGGCGGGCCCGTCGGGCTGGCGGCCGCCGTCGAGCTGGGCCGGCGCGGGGTCGGGTGCGTCGTCGTCGAACCGCGGGTGACGGTGTCGCACGCCCGCCCCCGGTGCAAGACCGTCAACGTCCGCACGATGGAGCACCTGCGGCGGTGGGGCATCGCCGACCGGCTGCGCGCCCGCGCCCCGCTGTCGGCGGAGTTCTCCACCGACATCGTGTTCTGCACGTCGCTGGCCGGCCGGGAGCTCTCGCGCTTCACCGGGGTCCTCGGGCTGGCCCGCCACGGCGACCGCTTCCCCGAGATCGGCCAGCAGGCGCCGCAGTTCGTCCTCGAGGAGCTGCTGCGCGACGTCGTCGACGAGCTCGACTCCGCGACCCTCGCGCTGGACCGCCGCGTCGTCGACGTCGTCCAGGACCCGGACGGGGTCACGGTGACCGTGGCCGGGCCGCACGGCGGGACCGAGACGATCCGCGCCGACTACCTGCTCGGGTGCGACGGGCCGCGCAGCACGGTGCGCGAGCGCATCGGGGCGCGCTACGTCGGCGAGCACGCGCTGCGCCCGAACTTCGGGATGGTGTTCACCGCGCCCGGGCTCGCCGAGCGCGTCCCGCACGGCCCGGCGGTCCAGTACTGGACCGTGAACCCGGACGCCCCCGCCCTGCTCGGCCCGCTCGACCGGGACGGCACGTGGTGGATCATCGCGTTCGGCGTCGAGCGCGAGACGGGTGAACGAGACGGCGCCGCGCTGATCGACGCGGCGGCCGGGATGCCGGTCGGAGCGACCGTGTGCTCGACCGACCCGTGGACCGCCCGCATGCAGCTGGTGGACACGGCGCGCGTCGGGCGGGTGTTCCTCGCCGGCGACGCGGCCCACCTCAACCCGCCGTTCGGCGGGCACGGGCTCAACACCGGCATCGGCGACGCCGTCGACCTCGGCTGGAAGCTGGCGGCGGTGCTGCAGGGCTGGGGTGGACCGGCGCTGCTCGACAGCTACGAGGCGGAACGGCGCCCGGTGCAGGACCGCGTCATCCGGGCCGCGAGCGAGAACATGCGGACCGTGTCCACCGACCTCGTCGCCGACGGCCTCGACGACGACACGGCGGCCGGTGCGGCCGCCCGCAGCGTCGCGCACCGGCGGATCCAGGACACGAAGACCGCCGAGTTCCACGCGCTGGACCTGGTCCTCGACCTCGACCACCGGGACTCCCCGGTGATCGCCGCCGGCGCCGGGGGCCGGCTGCCGCACGCCTGGCTGCCCGACGGCCGCTCGCTCTACGACGTCCTCGGCCCGGGGTTCACGCTGCTCGCCCCGACCGGGGACGGGACGGCCGCGCTGCAGGACGCCTGCGCACGCCGCGGCGTCCCGCTGACCGTCGCTTCCGGCGTGACCGGCCCCGCGTTCGTACTCGTGCGGCCCGACCAGCACATCGCCTGGTCGGGGTCCGCCCTGCCGGCCGACCCGGCGTCCCTGATGGACCGCGTCACCGGTACCGGCTAGCTGAGGATCAGGCAGTTCGACGTGGCCTCGCCGAGGAGCCGCCCCGTCGCGTCGGTGATCTCGGCGCGGGCCAGCGCGGTCCGCCGCCCGCCGTGCACGACCCGGCCGACGCAGGTGACCGTGCCGGTCTCCACGGTGATCCCGCGCAGGAACCGCACCGACAGGTCCAGGCTCGTGTACCGGGTGCCGGCCGGCAGCGTCGACTGCACCGCGCACCCGCAGGCGGAGTCGAGCAGCGTGGCGAACACGCCGCCGTGCACCGAGCCGATCGGGTTGTAGTGGTACTCCTCGGCGTCGAGGGTGAACGTGACCTCGCCGCGCTCGACCTTGACGAGCCGCCCGCCGAGCGTGTCCAGGATCGGCGGGGGCGGTAGCGTCCCGTCGGCGAGCCGGCGCAGGAACGTGATGCCGTCCAGCCCGGTCGCGGCGGCGGCCAGCTCGCGCGGGTCGGACCAGCTGTACTCGCGGTGGCGCAGCGGGGTCGTCGGTTCGGTGACGGTCATGGGGTGTCCTCTCCGGCGTGGTCGGTCCGCAGGCGTGCGCCCGGGCCGGGTTCGATCTCGACGGTGTCGGCGGCGGTGATCCGGTGCCCGGCCGTGCACTCGGTGACCAGGCGCACCGGTGCGCCACACTCCGCGTGCCGCGGCACCATCGGTGGTCCGGCGCCGCCGTCGAGGTGGCGGTCGCCGAACTGCATCAGCGCGCTGAGCACGACGCCGAGGTCCCGGCCGAGTGGGGTGAGCCGGTACTCGGCACGCGCGCGCCGGCCGGGTTCCCGGTACTCGACGCGTTCGGCGACCCCACGGTCGACGAGCGCGGCCAGCCGTCGGGTCAGCACGTTGCGGGCGATGCCGAGGTGGCGGGCGAGTTCGTCGAAGCGGTGGATGCCGTTGCGCAGGTCGCGCACCAGCAGCACGGTCCACGGGTCGCCCAGCAGGTGGGCGGTGCGGGCGATCGAGCAGCTCGTCGAGTCGTAGTCGGCGTAGTCCGCGTGGTCGGCGTGTTCGGCGGTCACGGTGCTCCTCCCGTCGGGGCGCTCCGGCGTTCGACGACGGCGAGGACGAGCGCCGTCGCCGCCGCGGCCACGCCGCAGATCGTCAGCATGGCCCAGCCGTCGCGCAGCAGCCCGAGCTCGTCCGGCCGACCCGTCGTCGCGACCCCGAGGACCGTCACCGACAGCGCGGTCCCGAGCACGGCGCCGATCTGACGGGTCGTGTTGACCAGCGACGACCCGGCGCCCCAGCGGTGGGCGGGCAGCGCGGAGCCGACCACCGAGGACACCGAGGGCAGGACCAGCCCGACACCGAGGCCGGTGAGCAGCTGACCGGGCAGCATGCCGGTGAGGTAGGCGGGTTCCGGCGTCAGCGCCAGCGACCACCAGACCGGCCCGGCGGCGAACGAGAGCCCACCGGCCGCGGCGACCCGCCCGATGCCCCAGCGCCCGACGAGCCGCCCGGCGAACCGGGCGACGAGGACCACGACCAGCGGGCCGGGCGACAGCGAGAGCCCGGCGAGCAGCGCGGGCCAGCCCCAGGTCCCGGTCAGGAACAGCACGTTGACCAGCAGCATCGCCGCGAAACCGGTCGTGAACAGCAGCATCACGAGCCCGGCCAGTGCGACCTGCGGTGTGCGCAGCACGGCGAGGTCGAGAGCCGGCACCGGATGGGTGCGCGAGCGCCACCAGACCGCGGCGAGCCCTGCCGCGGTGAGGGCGAACCCGGCCGCGACCCACGGATCCCCCCAGCCGGCGTCGGCGGCGCGCACCAGTGCCCAGGCCAGCGCGCCCACGGCGGCAACGAGTGTGATCGCGCCGACGACGTCCGGACGCCCGCCCGCGGCCGCCCCCACCCGCGGCAGCACCCGGCCCGCGGCGACCAGCGCGACGAGCCCGACCGGCACGTTAACCAGGAACACCCAGTGCCAGGACAGCTCCGACAGCAGCCCACCCACCGGCGGTCCGAGCGCGGCAGCGACCGCGCCGATCGAGGCCCACACACCGACCGCCTGCGTGCGCCGCTCGGGCGGGTACGCGGCCAGCAGCAGCGCCAGCGACGTCGGTGTCAGCAGCGCGGCGCCGAGCGCCTGCACGGCACGCGCCGCGACCAGCACCGCCACCGACGGCGACGCGGCGCACGCGGCGGAGGCCAGCGTGAAGACCGCGAGCCCGATCCGGAACACGCGCCGGTGGCCGTAGCGGTCGCCGAGGCGCCCGGCCAGCGCGAGGAACGCGGCGAACACGACGGTGTAGCCGTTCAGCACCCAGGACAGCGCGCCCAGGTCCGAGCCCGGGAAGTCGGCCCGGATCGCCGGGAACGCGATCGCGACGATGAACAGGTCCAGGCTGGACAGGAACGCCGCGGCGGACACGACGATCAGCACCGTGCCCGGACGGGCGGACCGGTCGGGCGCCGTCTCGACGACGACGGGTGACGGGGAGTCGGGCACGACGGGAGACTAGCGGGGCTGAGTTGTTTTCAGCAACTCAGATGTGACCGATACCGCTACGCTCGGCGCGTGGAGATCCCGCCCGCACTGCGCGACGTCATCGCCGCCGGCCCCCTGGTGCACCTGACCACGCTCAACGCCGACGGATGGCCGCAGGTCAGCGTCGTGTGGACGGGCTTCGACGGCGGCGACCTCGTCACCGCCCACCTGCCCCGGCACCTGAAGGTGCGCAACATGGAGCGGGACCCGCGCGTCGTGCTCTCGTTCCTGGCCCCGATCGATCCGGACGCGTTCCTGCAGCCCTACGCGGTACTCCGCGCCCGGGCGACGGTCGAGCCGAGCGAGCGCGCCTGGGACGTGCTCGACGCCCTGGCGAAGGTCTACATGTCCCCGGACGCGACGTTCCCGGCCCCGCGCGGACCCGGCTTCGTCGTGCGCTACGCCGTGGAGCGGATCAGCGGCGTCGGGCCGTGGGCGTCCTGACACGGTCGAGCCACTCCCCCAGCAGCACCTTCTCGGCGTCGCTGAACTCGTCGAGATCTCCCAGCGCGGCCCGCAACGTCACCGCGGCCCCGTAGGGCCCGGAGGCGTGCGCCTCGGGCGCGCCGGTCGTGACGGCGTCGAGGACGGCGTCCCGGACGGCGTCCGACAGACCCGGGTCCCGGTGGTCCTCGGGCGTCGCGATCAGTGCGAGTGCCGTCCCGTGACCGGCGGAATGGAGCATGGCCACGGCCCGCTGTTCGCCGACGCGCAGGCGTCCGGCCGCGGCGACGCGGCGGACGTGCCCGGCGAGGACGTCGAAGGCCGCGCGCACGGCCGGTGACGCGGCGCCTGCGCCGGCCCGGGCGTACATCAGCGTGTAGAGCGCGGGCCGCGCGAGCGCCAGCCCGACGTGCGCGTCCCAGCCGTCGCGCAGATCGGCGACGGGATCGTCGGTCAGGGTCCGCACGGACTTCTCCGCGAGGTAGGACTCGAACCCGGCCGAGGCCACGGCGTCGAGCAGGCCCTGCTTGTCGCCGAAGAGCCGGTAGATCGTCGGGGCCTGGACGCCGGCCGCGGCGCCGACCGCGCGGGTCGAGACCGCGTCCTCGCCGCCGGACTCGAGCAGCCGGGCGGCGGCGTCGACGATCGCGCGGTGCCGGTCGGAGTCCACGTATCAACGATAACGGACGACTGGTAGCGGTGGTTCGTTTCCGGTGTTAGCGTGTTGTCCGTATCAGCGTTAACACTAGAGGAGGCCGTAATGATCGTCGTGACCGGGGCCAACGGAACGCTCGGCAACGCCGTCGTGCGGCGGCTCCTCGACCACGTGCCCGTCGGGCGCGTCGCCGCGAGCGTGCGCGATCCCGAGGCCGACACGGCACGGGACCTCGCGGGGCGCGGGGTCCGGGTGCGGCGCGGCGACTTCGCCGATCCGTCGAGCCTGGCGGGCGCGTTCGAGGGGGCCGAACGGGTCCTGCTCGTCAGCTCCAACTCCAGCGGGACCGACGCCGTGCGCCAGCACCGGGCGGCGGTCGAGGCCGCCGCGGCGGCCGGGACCGAGCGCGTCCTCTACACCAGTCACCAGGGCTCGCGCCCGAACTCGCCGTTTCCCCCGATGCCCGACCACGCGGCGACCGAGGAGGTGCTCGCCCGGTCCGGGATCGCCTACACCTCGCTGCGCAACGGCTTCTACGCCGCGTCCGCGGTGATGCTGCTCGGCGACGCCGTGGACAGCGGCGAGCTGCGCCTGCCGGCCGACGGACCGGTGGCGTGGACCGCCCACGCCGACCTGGCCGAGGTCGCCGCCCGCGCGCTCGCCGGGGACGTACTCGCCGACGTCACGCCCGGGCCGACCCCGCCGCTGACCGGCCCGGAGGCGCTCGACATGGCGCAGGTCGCGGCGCTCGCGTCGGAGATCACCGGGCGGCCGATCCGCCGGGTCGTCGTCGACGACGAGGAGTACCGCTCCGGGCTCGTCGGCCGGGGCGTCCCGGCCGCGGCCGCCGACATGCTCACCGGGCTCTTCACCGCGAGCCGACGGGGCGACTTCGGCCCGGCCGATCCCGCGCTCGCCGGCCTGCTGGGCCGGCCCGCCATCGGCATGCGCGAGGTCCTCACCGGAGCGCTCGTCGCCGCCTGACGCCGCCTGTCAGATGCCGGCGAACCGTTGGCCGGCGCGCCGGGGCGGCGGCACGGCCCGCCCGAGCTCGGCGGCGCGGTCGGCCACGTCGGCGTCGCTGCAGAAGCCCTGGCCGGACCGCTTGAGGCAGAGCAGGCCGAGCAGCGTGCCGTGCGGGTCGACCACGGCCAGGCGACGCCGGTGGGCTTCCGCCATGGACCGCCAGGTCTGGTCGAGGTCCGCGTCCGGGCCGACGGTGCGCCCGGTCAGCCGACCGCACTCACGGGCCGGCGCGTCGGCGCGGGCGGACTCCACGTCGGCGCGTTCGACGACGGTGAGCAACGTCCCGAGGTCCGCCACCAGTACGGCGTGGACGTGGTCGTCGAGGAACAGCTCGCGCACGTCGGTCACCGTGGTGCCCGGACCGCACACCTTCGGGCGGTGGATCATCGCCGTGGCGACGGTCGGCCGTCCCCCGGCGCTCGTATCCGACGTCACCCTGGGCTCCATCCACAACCGCGATCTCATCCCGCGAACCGGCGACCGCGACCAGTCTGGCCGATCGTAGGCCCTCGCGCCGTGTGAGCCGAGGTGCCTGCCCGCGCCATCAGCCGGCGTCGGCGGGCGGTGGCTCGCTGTCCCCTGCGGGTTCCGAGTGCCCGTGTCCGTGCCCATGACCGTGCCCATGACCGTGGCCGTGCGCGAGACCGGCGCCGGGCATCGGGGCGGTGCCCTTGAGCTGGATGTCGCCCGCCCGCAGCGGGGCGTTGTGGTACTTGCCCTCGTGGGCGAGGATCGGCCGCTGGTCGTCGGCGATCTCCGGGTACTTCTCCTCGAGCCTGCGCCGCTGGTCCCAGGTGCGGCGCATGGTCTCGATGTACTCGGCGTTGCCGTTGTAGACGCCCTTCCAGGTCTGCGGCATCTCGTCCTTGGACAGCCCGGGACTGGCCTGCCCGCCCATCTTGAAGCCCGCCGGGACCTTGGCGGTCTCGCCGCCGCACGTCGGGCAGGCCGGGGCGGTGGAGTCGGTCATCGACGCGAGGTGCTCGAAGCGCACCCCGCAGCCGCACCGGAACACGTAGATCGGCATACGCCCGCTCTCGAAAAGGGGTGGGGCGGCGACGGGACCGGCCGCCGCCCCACCACTGCTCACCAGTTCTGGATGGACTTCGTCAGGATGTCGGCGATGTCGTCCTCGGACGGGGTCTTCGGGCACGTCGCCAGCAACCGCTGCTGCTTCATCGTCCCGGGCACCAGGTCCGGCACGTCGGCCTCGGTGTAGCCGACGCCGCCGATCCCGTTCGGGATGCCGATGTCGCGCATCAGCCGGGTCAGCACGCTGGGCAGCTGCTCGCGCGGGTCGTTGAGCTTGTCCGCGCGCGGGTCCATCATCTCGGCCGCCTTCAAGTGCCGGTCCGGGGCACTCTCGAAGGAGAATCGGAACGCCTCCGGTGCCGTGAGCGACACCGACTCCCCGTGCGGCACCATCGCCTCGTCCTGCGGGTAGCCCTGCGGCCGGTACTCCTTGACCATGCCCGCGATCGGGTAGGCGTTGGCGTGCGGGATGTGCACGCCGGAGTTGCCGAAGCCCATGCCGGCGAACGTCGCGGCCATCATCATGTCCGAGCGGGCCTCGAGGTCCTCGGCGCCGCGCTCGACGGCCGTGCGGAACGACTTGGCCAGCAGCGCCATCGACTTCTCGCACCACAGGTCCGACACCGGGTTGGAGCCACAGTAGGTGACCCGCTCCTCCGGCTTCTTGCGGTCGAAGGTCGTGTAGTAGCGCGCGGTGTAGCTCTCCACCGCGTGGCACGTGATGTCCATCCCGGCCGCGGCGGTGACCTGCGGGCGGCAGCGTCATCGTCAGCAGCGGGTCGATGACGGCCAGGGTCGGGCGCAGCCGCCAGTGGCTGATCCCGGTCTTCACCTTCATCGACAGGATGTCCAGCACGCACATCGCGGTGGACTCCGACCCGGTACCGGCCGTGGTCGGCACCGCGATCAGCGGCTTGAGCTGGCCCGGCGGCACCTTCGCGTTGCCGATCGGCTTGTTGATGTAGTCCATCAACTCGAAGCCCTCGTGGCTGGTGAGCAGGTTGATCGCCTTGGCGGTGTCGATCGCCGACCCGCCGCCGACGGCCACGAACCCGTCCCACGGGCCCTGCGCGCGGGCGTACTCGGTCGCCTTGTTCATCGAGTCGTCGGTCGGCTCGACGTGCACGCCGTCGAAGATCTCCGACTCGATCTTGTAGCGGGACAACGAGTCCGCGAGGCGCTGCGGCGCGCCGAGCGCGTTCACGCCCGCGTCGGTCACGATCAGGACCCGCTTCGCACCGTAGCCGGTGAGCTCGAACCCGATCTCGTCGATCGCACCGGCACCGAACTTCAACGGCGGGGCGCCCCAGGTAAAGATCGTCTCTTCGGTGGGTGTGTCGGGGATGCTCACGTGTACGACGCCTCCGGGGCCTTCCGCAGCTCCTTGATCTGCTCCGCGTCGTGGCCGAACACCATCGTCGCGTTCGTCTTCTCCTGGATGCCGCGCAGCTTCTCCACCGAGGAGAACCAGTCCTCGAGGTTGTTCACGATCGCGGCGGGCGCGGCAGGCGGGCCGTAGCTCTCTCCCATGTAGACCGCGTCCGAGGTGAAGATCATCGTGCCGGTGTCCGGGAGGTCGACCTGCATCGACATGCAGCCCGGTGTGTGGCCCGGCGTCTGGATCATCTTGACACCCGGCAGGAACTCCGTGTCGCCGGAGATGATCTCCCAGTTGATGCCCTCGTAGTCGGCCTTGAGGTGCGCGCCCTGGAAGTCACCCTCGAAGTTGAGGGCGAACTCCTTCTCCTTGTCCGAGCACAGCATCTTCGCGCTCGTGTTCTTGAACAGGTTCGCGTTGCCGGCGTGGTCGAAGTGCAGGTGCGAGAGCACGACGTAGTCGATCTCGTCCAGGCCCACGTTCATCTTGTTGAGCTGCCGGTCGAGGTACTCGTCGTCGGCGACCTGGTCGTAGGGGAAGAACTCCTGCAGACCGGTGGGGCCCCACCGCTCCTCCCAGTCCTCCGGACAGCTGGTGTCCCAGAGCAGCTTGCCCTCGTCGGTCTCGACGAGCACGCAGTGCGTCGGGACCTCCACCCAGTCGATCTTGTCGTCCTTCTGTGACCGTGGCTTGATGCTCACGCCGGGCTTGAGCAACAAGAACGGAAGGTTCGCGTGCATCGCGCCGCAGGGGATCACGCTGAGCTTGTTCGCGGTGGCCATCATTGGTCCCTTCCCGCCGGGGAACGCACCGATCAGGTGCCGACATGCATATTGCTTGTCATGAGCAAGCGGCACAAGCGTTGTCCCGCCGCGCGGCCGGATGATCGCCTACCGGTCGGCTGGCCTGGTCGTTCGGGGGCCGGGGATGCTTCCCGAGCGGAGCCAGGGCGATCTTCGATGACGCGCTGGGCCCGCGGTGACCTGCGCCGCGGGGCTCGAGCAGCGTGGGTGCCGTCGCCAGCCGCCGCGCTGCGGTCGGCCGGAGGCACCGAGTCCGGTGTGGACGACTTGACCGTTATGTCGCCAATGGTGACGCGGCACGAATGGCATCCGACGTCGGCGAAAGCCGGGGTCGTCGCCCGGTGCGGGTGCGAGGCCGCGGTCAGAGGCACGGACGCTCCGTCGCGCACAGTGGTTCGAGATCCCGAGCAGTTCACAGCGCACCTCGCCGGACCCAGCTGATACTCGACGACCTCCCGGCGGGACAGCGGAACCGGAAAGACGTGCGGGTGCACGGTCAGGTCCTCGCAGCGAAACACGTTGTCGAGCCGAGTCGACGATCCGACGGTGGGTGCTGCCGCACGGCAAAGTGCGTCGTCGTCTGCAGCTCGATCTGGTCGGTCAGCTGGGGCGCAGCGGGAGTCGGCCGGGCACAGATGGACTGCGAGGGCCGCCGTTGTCGCGTCGCCGACGGCCAGCGGGTCGCGGTCGCGCCGCCAGCGTGAGCGCGCCGTGCCGGGCGACCCGCGATCGCGAGCGCCGGTGGGCACCCACGCAACGGCGTGTGCTCGGCCAGCCGCAGGGCCAGCGACTGGGCTGCGCGATACATCCGCACCGGGCCAACGCGCCGAGTCGTCGAGCGACGGCCGGGACTGGTCCGCGGCCCTCCGGTAAGGGACCGGCGACGTGGGCGAGCGGGATCCCGGCATCGCCCCCGGGGACAGCTCCGTTGCCGCCCGAGCACCGGCTCACGGCACGAACCGGCGATGACCGAGCGATCGCCGCACCCGACGTCCACGCCGGCTCGTCTCCACACCGACGACAGTCGGCTCCATCAGGACCCGCCCAACCCCGGGCACGGGCGCCGCGCAGGCCGCGGTGACGTCATCGACGGCGACCGCACTCTCGGCGTGGTAGATCGGGCCGATCGTGCCGGCCGACGACGCGGCCGGCACGGGCCGTGCTGTCGTCGAGCGTGCAGCGCTACTGGAGGGCGACGATCGGCCCCCGACGCACCCAGGCCTCGAAGCGCAGGTCGAATCGCTCCGCGCTCCTGGCTGAGAACTTCTCATTGTCGATCGCGAACGATCCTTACCGTTCGACCATATGTTCGAGTAGAATCGAGGCATGACCGCGGCCACCGACAGCGCCCTCCCCGACACCTTGCCGGACCTGTCGCGCACGCATTCGCACACCTCGACCTCGCCGCCATCCAACGCGCCGTCGAACACACCACCGAATCACTCGACGCATCACTCACCCAAGCCGAGGCGATCGACCACATCACCCAACTCGAATCACTGAAACACGCGCTCGACGCACTCCAATCAGCGACGACGCTCACCTTCGCCCGCGCCCACGCCGCCACAGCGACCGCCTCCGGCACCGTCGAACCCGAGAAACTCGAACGCACCATCGCCGGCCACATCGCACCAGCCTGCAAGATCTCCCCCACCGAAGCCCGCAAACGCGTCCGCACCGCACGCGACCTGCGCGACGGCCTCGACCACGTCCGCCGCCTGTTCACCACCGGACACCTCAGCGCCCACAAGACCGGCACCATCGTCACCGCCGCCACCCACCTCGACCACGACGAACGCGCCGAACTCGACCGACTCCTGGCCACCCACCCGATCACGGAGATGGGCGTCGGGAAGCTGCGCGACCTCGCCCGATCACTGGCCGCGCAGGTCGCACCGGAGAAGTTCCGCGCCCGCCACGCCGCAGCCCGCTCCGGCCGGCGCGTCACGCTGCGCCCGGCCGCGGACGGCATGACCGACCTGATCGCCCACCTACCCGCCGAACAGGGCGCCGCCTGCTACGCCGCCCTGCACAAGGCGTTCAACGACGCGTCCGTGAACCCGGCGCCGATGACCCGCGGACGCGGGCAGGTCATGGCCGACACCCTCGTCGAACGCGTCACCGGACAGACCACCGCCGACGGCGTCAACGTCGAGGTCCAGATCGTCGTACCGATCGAAGCGCTCGTCGACCCCGACAGCCCGCTGCCCGCCGAGCTCCCCGGCCACGGACCCGTGCCGGTCGAGCTGCTGGCCACCACGACCGGCAGGAAGACCTGGCGGCGGCTGATCACCCGGGCCGGGATCGTCATCGGTGGCGATTCCCGACGCCGAGCATTCACCGGAGTCCTCGCCGACCTCATCAAGGCTCGAGACCGACACCGCTGCAGCGAACCGTTCTGCGATTCCCCGATCCGGCACATCGACCACATTCAACGGTGGGCCGATGGCGGTCGAACCGAATTCGACAACGGCCGCGGGCTCTGCGCATTCCACAACTACCTGCGCGAAGAAGCGGGTTGGCAGGTCCGCCGGACGAAGAACGGCGTTCTCACAATGACACCAACCGGGCACAGCTACATAAGCCATCCTGTTCGCCGCTAGCACCATGCCGACCAATCGGCGTGAATCCGCCATGAATGAGCACCCACGCCGGCTCGGGCGCAACCTCGGCTCCCACCGCGTGGCCGCGGGCGCGCCGCAGGTCCGGTGGCTGTCCGTTCCCGGGTCGAACCCTGCTTGGCGCAACCCCGCGCGGGCTCGTGAACGCATCGCAGGTACGGCAGCCGACCTCCACGCAGGCGGTCGAAGCCAGGTAGGCGGCCATCGATCGACCCCGGCCGGTTCGCGACCACGCTGGGCGCGTCCGGTCGGGGTGGATGGCGTGGCTGACGGCAGCGGGGACCAGGCAGGAACGTGCGACGGGCGCTCGCCGTGTCTGGTCTACCTCGACGGGGCGCCACCGGTCGTCGGGACGGCTGCTCGGGCGCCGAAGTGCTCGGCCACCTGTTCGGCCAGCCAGCGCGGCCCGGTGGGCGGACTCCAGCAACCCGGACGCCCGGGCCAGGTCGGACAGGGCTGCAACTCCTCCGGCGCCGTCCCGGCCTCGAGCCCCAGTCGCGCGGCCGCCGATCCGCCGTCGACCGGCGGGCTCAGCCGGCCAGGATCCGGCGCAGCTGCGCGAGCGCACGCTCGGAGCGCCGAGGCTGACCGATCGGATGCGCCAGCGGCTCGGCGTCGCCGGCCGCGGCGAGGGCCCTGCTCGGGCTGCGCCCGCGCGTTGCAGGGCGTGCCGGTGGAGCAGGTGGATCTCGGAGAGCATCGAGGGCGGCGCGGGTCGGAGCCGGCGGAGCGGCGCGCAAGAGGTCGAGCTTGGCGCCGGTCTGCGAAGCCGCAGCGCTCGGCGGCTCGACTTCTTGGGCGGTCAGTGCCGAGCTGTCGGTCGCACCGCCGGCCGCTGGCGACGCCGACGCTCGGGTCTCGGTCGCCGAGGGACGGCCGATCGCAGGCCCTGGGTCTGGCTCGCTCGGGCGCGTCGGCTCAGCCACGTGATCGCGGCCTCGGCCCGCCACCTCGGCCCCCGAGATCGGAGCGGACGGGAGGGTCGAGCCCCGCAAGCCTCACCCAGCGGTGCTCGCAATCAGATGTTCGCGCAACGCCTGTGCCGTGGCGGAGAGCTCGGCCCATTCCCGATGGCAGACGACGAGACTGCGTTGTGCCCAGTCGTCGTCGAGGTCGACGGCCGCGACCCGGCCGTCCGCGAGCCACGCCCCGATGCCGTGACGCGGCAGCACGGCGACCCCACCACCCCCGGCGACCGCGTGGCAGACGGCGTCGAGCCCGGGCAGCCGGACGCGGTAGGTCGGGCGCACACCCAGAGGCTGGGCGTGCCCCTCCAGGTACTCGGCCAGGGCACTGCCCTGGCTCAGGCCGACGAACGGCCGGTGCAGCACCTCGGCGAACGAGACCGGGCCGCTCCCGGCGAGCGGGTCGTCCCGCGCGACGACGGCGACGAGCGGGTCCTCGCGCAGCGGGCGGCTCTCCAGCTCGCCGAGGTCGGTGCTGTCCGCGACCAGGCCCAGCTCCGCCCGGCGCGCGGCCAGCGCGGCGACGGTCTGCCGGCTGGTGGACTCGGCGAGGTCGATGCGGACGGTCGGGCGGTCCTGCAGGAACGACGTCACGGCCGGGACGACGTCGCTGCGGGCGGACGTGGTGGCGAGGACACGGACCGTCGCGCCGTGACCGTCGGTGTACTCGGCCAGCTCGACCCGCATCCGCTCGACCGACAGCAGGATCGAGCGGGCGTGGTCGAGCAGCAGCGTGCCGGCCGGGGTCGGGGTCACGCCGCGGCGGTCCCGGTCGAACAGCGGCGCCCCGACCGAGCGCTCCAACGCGCGGATCCGGGCACTCGCCGACGGCAGCGAGAGGTGGGCGCGGGTGGCGCCATGGGTGATGCTGCCGGCGTCGGCCACGGCGACGACGAGCTCCAGGTCCGTCAGGTCGGTCACGGCCCTCCTGCCTTCGTTCCACACAGAGCCTGACGTCCATCATCGCGCATTTACGGTGGGTCGCCGCACAATCAGGCTCGATCCGTGCCGAAGTCTCATCTCATCCTCGCCGCCGTCGTCCTCGTACTGGCCGCGGTGGTCGGGAGCGCGGCGGCGGTGCCCGCCGGGCCGGTGACGGCCGTCGACGCCGTCGTGCTCGACGACGTCCGGGCGACGGGCCGCAGCCCGGCCCGGGTGGCCTGGCGGGCGGCTGACGGGTCCACCTCCGTCGCGACGGTGAGCGTGCCGGCCGGCGCACGCACCGGTGACGCGTACCGCCAGTGGGTCGGGACCGGACGGGACGGTCGCCCCTGCACAGCCGTCCGGCTCCCGCCCGGCCGTCGCCGCGCTGCTCACCCTGCTGGGCGGGGCCCTCGTCTCGGCCACGTCGATCGCCGTCCGCCGGGGACTCCGCCGCCGTGACGTGGAGTGCGAGTGGGCGCGCGTGGAGCCGGTCTGGAGTGGACGGTCGATCCCCTGACGCTCACGCGTCGGGCGGGCCGGACCCGGTGAGGCCGTCGACCTGGAACGCGAGCCGGGCGGCCAGCAGCGCGTCGAAGTTGCGCATGTCCAGCCCGGTGACGTGCTCGATCCGGCCCAGCCGGTAGCGCACCGTGTTCTCGTGCACGCCGAGCGCCTTGGCGGTGGCCCGGACCTGCGCGCCGGAGGCCAGGTAGCGGCGCAGCGTCTCCACCAGATCGCCGCCGGTGGCGTCGTCGTTGCGGCGCAGCGGGCCGAGGCACCGCTCGGCGAAGCGGACGGCGACGTCGGCCCGGTCGCCGTTGACCACCAGCCGCAGGGTGGTCAGCTCGTCCACGCCCACGACGCCCGCGCCCCCGCCGAGCGCGGCGGCGATGCCGTCGACGTCGCGGGTCTCGGCGAGCGCGGCCGGGAAGTCCGCCGGTTCCCGGCACACCCCGGACACCACGGCCCGCCGGACGCCGGTGATCGTCGCGACGGTGTCGATCGTCGCGCGCAGGCGCTGGTGGACCGTCCGCACCTCGAGCGGCCCGGCGTCGGGCGGGAGCTCCAGCAGCAGCACGACGGCGTCGGGCTCGGCCAGGGCAGGCGTTCCGTCCTGTCCCGCCACGATGTGGGCGACCTGCTCGCGACACCCCTCGCGGTCACCGGCGACCGGCA
The DNA here is from genome assembly GCA_963822335.1 of uncultured Actinomycetota bacterium. Classification (GTDB taxonomy): domain Bacteria; phylum Actinomycetota; class Actinomycetes; order Mycobacteriales; family Pseudonocardiaceae; genus Pseudonocardia. The sequence goes on from CAWGHE010000004.1 coordinate 649,785, forward strand.
GCCGCACGACCAGGTGCGGGCGGTCGAGGTCGAGGCCCGCCCGCCCGGCGAGCCGGCGGATGTCCGGGTCGGCCCGCGAGCCGCGCAGCAGGTCGGCGACGACGTCGTCGCGCATCCGTGCCGCCGACCGCGCGGAGCGGACGTCGGCGAGCCGCAGCAGCGACAGCGCGGCCGCGGCCTGGCGCGCGACCGTCGTGTCGGACGGCCCGAGCGCGCGGCCCATCTCGCTGACGTCGAGATAGCCCTCCGGCTCCCCGTCGACGACCAGCACCGCGACGAGATGGCGGCGGCCGACGCCGAGCGCCGGGCACGGGGCCACGACGGCCGACGGACGGGCCGGACCGAGCCCGTCGAGCGCGGCGCGGACCGCGGGCACGTCACGCAGCCCTGGCGACAGGCTCGGTGGGGCGTCCAGGCGCAGCCCCGGCGGCGCCGCCCAGGTGCGCACCCTCAGACCGGCGTCGAGCAACGAGACCGGCAGGCCGAGCAGGCCGGACAGCCGCGCGACGAGCTGCTCCGTCCCGGCGCCGCCGAGGACGGCGGCGGCCAGCTCGTCGAGCGCCCGGGAGAGCTGATCGCCGTCGGTGGACGCGATCGGTCCGAGCCTGGTCGGGACGGCCATGAGCCCGCACCTGCCTCCCTCGGCACCTTGACCCGGTGTGAAATACCGCACTACCGTGGCATCCCTAACGTTCGTTAGGCAAGGGTCGGAATCCGTTCACGCGAGAGGCAAACCCACATGGACGTCGGTGTGCTGCTGGTCTTCCAGAACTGGCACGAGAACCTCAGCGACGCGGAGATGTTCCGCCAGGAGGCCGAGCTCGGGGTACTCGCCGAGCAGTACGGCTACGACTCGGTGTGGGCGGCCGAGCACCACTTCGACGACTACTCGATGTGCCCGGACAACCTGCAGTTCATGAGCTACCTGGCCGCGAAGACCAGCCGGATCAAGCTCGGGACCGGCGCGGTGATCCTTCCGTGGAACGACCCGCTGCGGGTCGTCGAGAAGGTCACGATGCTGGACATCCTGTCCGAGGGGCGCGTCGTGTTCGGCATGGGCCGCGGCCTGGCGAAGATGGAGTACGAGGCATTCGGCGTGGACATGAACGCCTCGCGGGAGATGTTCGACGAGGCGGCCCCGCTGATCGTTCGCGGCCTGCAGAACGGCTACGTCGAGAACGACGGCCCGATCTACCAGCAGGCTCGCGCCAACATCCGCCCCGCGCCGGAGGCCGGCCGCGACTGGGCCGACCGGCTCTACGGCGTCGCGATGTCCCCGGACTCCGTCCCGGCCGTGGCCAAGCTCGGCGCCCGGATGATGACGTTCATGCAGTACCCGGCCGAGCAGCACGTGCCGGCGATGGAGCGCTACCGGGAGATCTACCGGGAGACACACCACCGCGAGCCCGGCCCGATCCTCACGCAGGACTTCGTGTACTGCCACGAGGACCCGGAGGAGGCCGAGGCGACCGCCCGCGATTACCTGAGCCGGTACTTCCTGTCGGTGATCAAGCACTACGATTTCGCCGGATCGCACTGGCGCGAGACCAAGGGCTACGAGGCCTACCAGGCCGGCGCCGACATGATCCGCGAGGCGGGCATGGAGGCGGCCGGCGCGGGCTACGCCGACACCCAGATCTGGGGCACACCGGAGCAGATCGTCGAGAAGTACCGGCACCGCCTCGAGCTGTTCGGCGACCACCAGCCGAACATGGCGCCGTCGTTCGCGGGGCTGCCGTTCGACAAGGTCCGGGCGAGCATGAAGCTGTTCGGCGAGAAGGTCGTGCCGGAGCTGCACAAGATGGGGGTCAAGACGACGGTCTCCGCCTGAGCGCACGCCCGGGCCGTGGGATCCTCACCGCCCCCACGAGACGACCACGAGGACCCATGAGCACGGTGCAGAGCGATACGCCCCGTCGCGGCGCGGAGCGGCGGGCGGAGCTGGTCGCGGTGGCCAGCCGGCTGTTCAGGGAGCGCGGCTACCACGGCGTCGGCATGCGTGCGATCGCCGAGGCCGCCGGCATACAGGCCGCCTCGCTCTACCACCACTTCCGCAACAAGGAGGAGCTGCTGCTCGAGACGATCAACGTCGTGGACCGCGACATGGTCGTCGAGCAGATGCCCCTGCTGGACGGGCCCGGGTCGTACCGGGACCGTCTGGCACGCCTGGTGCACGCGCACGTGATGCACCTCGGCGCCAACCGCGACGCCTGGCGGGTGGCCGGGCGGGAGCTGCGCGCGCTCGCGCCGGAGCACCTGGACACCGTCCAGGTGTTCCGGCGCGACTACCAGCACCGCATCGCCCGCCACATCGCCGAAGGGGTCGCCGCGGGTGAGTTCACCTGCGGCGACCCGCGTCTGACCGCCCTCGCGATCCTGGACACGATCAACGGGCCGAACGAGTGGTTCGACCCGGCCGGACGGCTCACGATCGCCGAGATCGCGGACCACTACGCCGAGCTGGTGACCCGCCAGCTCGTCCGGCACACCTCGGAGGTTCGACGATGAGCACGATCGAGGAACGCAACAAGAAGGCCGTCACCGACTTCATGACGGTGTTCTCCGGCGGCGACGTCGACGCCATCCTCGGCGCGATGACCGACGACGCCACCTGGTGGGTGGCCGGGAACATCCCCGGCATCTCCGGGACGAAGGACAAGGCCGGGTTCGGCGAGATGCTCGGCGGCATCGCGGAGAGCACGACCACCGGCGCGATCCGCCTGACGCCGCTGGCGTACACCGCGGAGGGCGACCGGGTCGCCGTGGAGACCGAGTCCTACGCGGAGCTGAAGAACGGGCGCGTCTACAACAACCTGTACCACTTCGTGTTCGAGGTGCGGGACGGCAAGATCGCCTCGGTGAAGGAGTACCTCGACACCGAGCACACGACGGCGGTGTTCGTCACCCCGTAGATCCGGCGTGCCGCTCGCGCAGCTGCCGTTTGTCCGTCTTGCCGACGCTCGTGCGGGGCAGCGCGTCGACGAGCACGACGTCCTCGGGCACCCACCAGCGCGGTACCCGCTCGCGCAGCCGCTCGAGGATCGACGCGCAGCCGGCCCCGGCGCGCGGCACGACGACCGCGAGCGGTCGCTCCTGCCAGCGCGGGTGCGGCACCGCGACGACCGCCGCGTCCGCGACGTCGGGATCGGCGAGCAGCGCCTGCTCGAGCGCGACCGAGCTGATCCACTCGCCGCCGCTCTTGATCAGGTCCTTCGTGCGGTCGACGATCCGCAGCCGCCCGCACGCGTCGATCGTGGCGACGTCGCCGGTGCGCAGCCACCCGTCGTCGAACCGGTCGGGGGCCTCGCCCAGGTAGTAGGACGTGGCCACCCACGGGCCCCGCACGTGCAGTTCGCCCTGGCTGGCGCCGTCCCAGGGCAGCGCGCGGCCGTCGTCGTCGACGATCCGCCAGCGCAGCCCGGGCAGCAGCGTGCCCTGCGTCTGCGTGCGCCGGTGGCGCTCCGCGGCGTCCGCGGCCGGGAACGGGTCGCGCGTGAACGTCGCCATCGGCGAGATCTCGGTCATCCCCCAGCCCTGGAACACCGGCACCCCGAGCTCCTCCCAGGCCCGGATCAGGTCCAGCACCGGCGTCGAGCCGCCGAGCACGAGGGCACGCAGGCTGGACACGTCGGTGCCGTGGCGGCGGACGTGGTCGAGCAGGTCGACCGCGACGGTCGGCACCATGCCGACGTAGGTGACGCGCTCGCGTTCCACGATCCCGGCGATCTCGGCGACGGTCGGGTGCGGGCCGGGCAGCACCTGCGCGGCGCCCGCCATCGTCGCCGCGAACGGGATGCCCCAGGCGTTCGCGTGGAACAGCGGGACGACGTGCAGCACGGTGTCGCGCGCGGAGATCGCGTGCCCGTCGGCGAGGCACGCGGCGAACGTGTGCAGGTACAGGCCACGGTGGGTGTAACCGACGCCCTTGGGCCGGCCGGTCGTGCCGGAGGTGTAGCAGAGCACGGCGAGGTCGTCCTCGGAGCGCTCCGGCGGGCCGGTCAGCTCCGGCCCGGTCTCGACGAGCTCCTCGAACGCCGATCCGGAGTCGAGCACGCCGAGCTCGGGCCGGACGCCGTCGAGCAGATGCCGCAGATCGGGGTCGGCGACGATCAGCCGGTCGTCGGCGTGGCCGGCGATGTAGGCGATCTCCTCGGCGGACAGCCGCAGGTTGAGCGTGTGCAGCACCGCCCCGGCGAGCGGCACGGCCGCGTACAGCTCCAGGTGGCGATGGTGGTTCCAGCACAGGGTCGCGACCCGGTCCCCCGGGCGTACCCCGATCCGCCGCAGTGCACCGGCGAGGCGGGCGACGCGCGTCGCGTAGGTGCCGTAGTCGTAGCGCAGCACCTCCTGGCCGTGCGCGTACGCGACGATCTCCCGGCCCGGATGGTGGTGCCGCGCCCGCTCGGTGAACTCGGTGATCAGGAGTTCGGTCACGCGGGCAGGGCCTCCCGGACCGCGGGCACCACCTTGTCCGCGAGGTAGGCGATGCGCTCGGACCCGCTGTCCACCGGCTCCCCGGGGAGCATCGCCCAGAAGTGCACGTCCTTGATCTGCGGGGTGCTCCACAGCAGATCGGTCAGGAACGGGACGGCCGTGCCGGCGTCCATCAGCGTGAACGCGCCTGCGTCGATGATCTGCGACGGGTCGGTGAACTGCGGGACGTCGCCGAACACGCCCCAGGAGATGTAGTTGTTGAGCTGGTACAGCGCGTGCTTGCCGATCTGCGACCAGACCCTCTCCGGGTCCTCGGCGATCACGGTCCACTGGCCGGCGTAGATCTTCGCGTCCGCGGGGTCCTTCCCCAGCCGCTCCAGCGCGGCCAGGTACGACGCCTGGTGCGCGTTCTGGGTGGACAGGAACCCGTCGGCGATCCGCGCGGCCCGCTCGATCGCGACGTCGGCCAGCGCTCCGACGAGCAGCTGCATCGGCTGCTCCGGCTGCGGCGTGACCGGCAGCGCCGGCATCGTGTACCGCTTCCCGGTGAAGCCCTCCGTCGAGCCGGACCAGGCGCGGCGGATGATCTCGCAACCCTCCTCCAGCAGGCTCGGCCGGTTCTTGAGGCTCTTTCCGAACGCCCGGAACTCCCGCTCCCAGTAGCCCTGCCCGACGCCGAGGTCGAAGCGGCCGCCGGAGAGCAGCGACAGGGTCGCCGCGTCCTCGGCGAGCCGGATCGGGTCGTGCAGCGGGGAGACGATCAGGTTCGTCCCGACCCGCATCCGCGACGTCCGGGTCGCGATCGCCGCGCCGAGCACGAACGGCGAGGGGCTGTACCCGTCGTCGACGAAGTGGTGCTCGGTCAGCCACACCGAGTCCAGGCCGCGCTGCTCGGCCCAGGCGATCTGGTCGAGCACCTCGGTGTAGAACCGGCCGAAGGGGCGGTCCGGGTCGGGGTTGCGGAAGTCGTACCAGAGCCCGAATGCCGTCATGGGACGCACTGTCCGGCGGCCGGGCGCGCCTGTCACCCCCGCCGGCCGGTGCGCATTGTGGACTCCTTCAACCGCCCGCGGGCGGACCGTTCCGGGAAACGACCTCGGCGGTTAACGTGCCGGGGTGACGCAGCCGGACTGGCTCTCCCCCGACCTGGTCGATCTGGCGGCGGTGGCCCGCTGGGGCGAGGGCGCCGGGCTGCCCGACGGCCCGATCACCGACGTGCGACGGATCGGCGGCGGCACCCAGAACGTCGTGCTGCGGCTGGCCTGGGGCGGCCGGGACCTGGTGCTGCGCCGCCCGCCGGAGCATCCGCGCGCGAGCAGCAACGACGCGTTGCGCAGGGAGATGCAGGTGCTGTCGGCGCTGGCCGGCACGGACGTCCCGCACCCCGGCTACATCGCCGGGTGCACCGACGAGAGCGTGCTCGGCGGCGTCGTGTTCTACCTGATGGAGGCCGTCGACGGGGACAACCCGGGTGAGCAGGTGGGCGAGCCGTACGTGTCCGACGCTGCGGCCCGCCACGCCGCGGGCCTGGACACGGCCGCGGCGCTGGCGCGGCTGGCCGCGGTCGACCACGAGGCCGTCGGGCTCGGGGGTGTGGGGCGCCCGGAGGGCTTCCTGGCCCGGCAGGTCCCACGGTGGCTCAAGCACCTGGCGTCCTACGACGACCTGCCCGGCTACCCGGGCAGCACGCTGCCGCACGTCGAGGCGCTGGCGCGGTGGCTCGACGCGCACCGCCCGCCGGACGCGCGGCCCGGCATCGTGCACGGCGACTACCACCTGAACAACGTCCTGCTGGCCCGGGACGCACCGCGGGTGGCGGCCGTCGTCGACTGGGAGATGTGCACGATCGGCGACCCGCTGCTGGACCTGGGCTGGCTGCTGGTCACCTGGCCGGAGCCCGGCGCGGACGCCCCGACCGGGATGGCGCTGGCCGAGCTCGGCGACCTCCCTCACCCGGACGCGCTGGTCGCGCATTATGCGGCCCTCAGTGATCGGGACCTCTCCGCCGTCGACTGGTACGCGGTGCTCGCCGGGCTGAAGTTCGCGATCGTGATCGAGGGGACGCACGCCCGCGCGCTGGCCGGGCAGGCCGACCCGGAGGTGGGCCTGCGGCTGCACCGCTCGGCCGTGGCCGCGCTGGAGCGGGTCGCCGGCATCGCCGGAGTCTGAGCGTCCTAGCTGTTCGACTCGTTGATGCCGCGCGCCAGCTCCGTCAGCAGCCGCGGGCAGTCGTCGCGCGGCAGCACGACCTCGACCAGGAACGCGGCCTCCCGGTCGGACGCGCGGGCCAGGGCGTCGCGCAGCTCGGCGGGGGTGCGCACGGTCAGGCACGTGACGTCCGGGGCGCCGAGCGCGGACGGGAGCTCGGTCCAGTTCCACGCGACGATGTCCTGATAGACCGCCTCCGGGCTCTGGATCGCCCGCTCGACGGTGTAGCCGCCGTTGTTCAGCACGAACACCACCGGCGTCAGGCCGCGGGCGAACACCGTGCCCAGCTCCGCCACGGTGAGCTGCGCGGAGCCGTCGCCGATGAACAGCACCGGCCGGCGGTCCGGCCGGGCGAGACCCGCCCCGAGCGTCGCCGGGAGCGTGTAGCCGATCGAGGACCAGACCGGCTGGCCGAGCAGGTCGGAGTCCGCCGGCAGACGCAGGTCCAGCGCGCCGTAGAACGCGGTGCCGGCCTCGGCCACGACCGTCGTCGACGCCGACAGCCAGCCCTGCACCTCCGTCCAGAACCGGGCCTGGTCCAGCGTGTCCCCGGCGGGCGCGATCCGGGGCCGGGGAGGCCGACCCGACCGGCGGGACGGCCTGCAGGTCCAGCTCCCGCACGGCGTCGCCGACGACGTCGATCGCGTCCTCCAGCCGCACGCCCGGGTAGACGGCCCGGCCGATCCGCGCGTGGTCGACGGCGAGCACCACCGCGGCCGCCGGGTCGTAGCCGTGGGTGAAGAACCCGGTGGTGAAGTCGCTGTGCACGGTGCCGAGCATGACCAGCGGCTCGGCGCCGTCCACGGCCTTGCGCGCCGCGTCGGACTGCGTCGTCGCCCCCAGGTAGGTGCCGAGGCTCGCCGGGTGGTCCTCGTCCAGGACTGCCTTCGACCCGGACTGCGACGCGATATGGACGCCGGTGATCTCGGCCAGCGCCCGGATCCGTTCCTCCAGCCCGCGGCGGTGGACCTGCGGGCCGGCGAGCAGGCAGACGCGGTCGACACCGCCGAGCCGCCCGCGCAGCGCGGCACCGAACTCGTCGAGTGCCGCCGCGTCGCTCTCCGGGGTCGACAGCGGCGTGTCCAGTGCGGCGGCCGGGACGCTCGCACCCGCGACGTCCAGCGGGACCCCGATGTACACGGGCTTGCTGCGGTCCAGGGCGCGGCGCAGGACGCGGTCGATCTCGTCGGCCGCGTCGTCCGGGCCGAGCACGGTCGTGGTCGCGGTGACCTCGGCGTGCATCCGCTCGAACCGGCGGAAGTCGCCGTCGAGGAACGTGTGGTGCAGCGGGGCGCCGCGCTCCATCGACTCCTGCGACGGCATCCCGACGACGTGCACGACCGGCACGTCCTCGGCGTAGCTGCCGGCGATCCCGTTCAGCGCGGACAGCTCGCCGACGCCGTAGGTGGTCACGATCGCGGCGACCCGGCGCCCGACGCGGGCGAACCCGTCGGCGGCGTAGGCGGCGTTGAGCTCGTTCGTCGACCCGATCCAGCGCACGCCGTCGACGGTCAGCATCTCGTCGAGCAGGGCCAGGTTGAAGTCGCCGGGCAGCCCGAACACCTGGTCGGCCCCCAACTGCACCAGCCGCTCGGCGAGGTAGGCGCCGACCGTCGTCTCCGGGCTCCTGTTCATAGCCTCCTGTCTACCCGGTCGACAGGATCGTGACGACGCAGGCGTTGCCGTCCATGCCCGCGGCCCCGCCGCCCATCGTCTCGACCATGCCGACCCGGTGCCGCGCGACCTGCCGCGCCCCGGCCTGCCCGCGCAGCTGCCAGGCGATCTCCGCGATCTGCGCGGTCCCGGTCGCGCCGAGCGGGTGCCCGCGCGACAGCAGGCCGCCGCTCGGGTTGACCGGCTGCGCGCCGTCGCGGGCGGTGTGCCCGGACGGCGCCAGCTCGGCTCCCTTGCCGCGCGGCGCGAGGCCGAGCGCCTCGAGGGTGATGATCTCGCCGATCGTGAACGCGTCGTGCACCTCGAGTACGTCCATCTCCGACGGGCTCCGGCCGGCCTGCGCGTAGGCCTTCTCCGCCGCGCGGGCGACCGAGGCGTAGCCCCAGACGTCGTCGCTGCGGTGGTCCCACAGCGACCCGGACACCATCGCCGACGCCTCGATCCGCAGGTCGCCCTCGCGGCCGCGCTCCGGCCCGACGATCGCCGCGCCCGCGCCGTCGCTGGTCGGGCAGCACTGCAGGAACGTCAGCGGCTCGGCGATCATCCGCGACGCCAGCACCTCCTCGACCGTCGGCGCCGAGTTCCGCAGCTGGGCGCGCGGGTTGTCCAGGCCGTTGCGCTTGTTCTTCACCGCGATCGCGGCGAGCTGCTCCGGGGGCACCCCGAACTCCTGGCAGTAGCGCTGCGCGCCGAGCGCGTAGAGCCCGGGCAGCGGCAGCGACGACGCGCCCTCCGGGTCGGTCGCCTCCGGCACGATCGCGCCACTGAACAGCGTCGACATCTGGTCCACGCCGAGCACGAGCACGCAGCCGAACCGTCCGAGCCGGACCGCCTCGACGGCCTCGTGGTAGGCGCTCGTACCGCTGGCGCACGCGTTCTCCACCGTCCACATCGGAACGCCCGGGATTCCGATGCCGCGCTGCACGCGGGTCGCGACGCCGGGCGGGCCGAACACCGACCCGACGATGATCGCGTCGATGTCCGACGGCGTGATGCCGGCGTCGCGCACGGCCTCGGCGACCGCGTCCCAGGCCAGCGACTCGACCCGGCGCCCGGGGAACGAGCCGTAGTCCGAGGTGCCGACGCCCCAGAGCGTGGGCTGCTGCTCGTTCACGCTTCTCCCTCCGCAACCAGGTCGCCCCGGTCGGTCCCGGTGATCCGCAACCGCGCCCCGAGTGCGACGACGGCGGGCTCGGCGAGGTGCACGAGTACCCGCGGCCCGTCGTCGAGGTCGAGGTAGGCGAGCCCGAACGGCGGGCGCCGCTCCCCCACCGGGATCGCGACGACCGTCGACGTCCACACCGCGCCGGTGGCGGCGAACCGCTCCGGCGCCACCTCGGCGTAGCAGACCGGGCACCACGGCAGGCTCGCCTGCGCCGCCGGGTAGCGGCAGCTCGTGCACCGCACGCCGAGGACGGCGCCGTCGTCGAGGACGGGCCGGGAGTCGGCGACCGGGAGCCCGCCGACCGCGGCGCCGGGACGGCGCTTGGTCGCCCGTCCCTCACCCAGTTCTGTCATGACTGCGCCTCCGCGGGAGTAAGTACGTCGGCGCGCATCAGTGGTCTCCCTGCAGGGTCAGCGAGAAGTCGTCCGCCTCGATGTTCAGGTAGGCCCCGACCGAGGTTTCGACGAGCTCGCGGATGAAGCGGACCTGCTTCGTGGTCGGCGCGAAGTCGCGGTCGCGCCGGGGCGTCGCGCGCATCAGGTCGATCTCGTTGCCGGGCACCAGCAGCCGCAGGATCAGCTCGTCGTCGGAGATCGACTCGCCGAAGCGGGTCCGCAGCTCGGCGAGGCTCGGCTGGGGCGGCTCCCAGTCGGTGTAGCTCTTCGCCTTCGGCGTGCTCATGATCGTGTCGACGACGTTCTGGTCCAGCGGCGCGACCGGCGGGCCGTAGAAGCCGTGCGCGTAGATCAGCACCTCGTCCGGGACGACCGAGTAGCGCTTGCCGGTCACCACGTTGAGCACCGCCTGCGTGCCGACGAGCTGGGAGAACGGCGTCGCCATCACCGGGTAGCCGAGCTCCTCGCGCACCCGGGACATCTCGTCGAGGACCTCCTCGAACCGGTCCTCCATCCCGCGGGCGCGCAGCTGGTCGCGGAACGTGCCCGTCATCCCGCCGGGCAGCTGGTGGCGGTAGAGGAACAGCGAGTACTCGGCGGGCTTGCCGACCGGCAGCGCCTCGTACTCGGCGACGCGCAGCAGGTGCTCCTCGACGGGCGCGAACCGCGACTCGTCGAGGTCGACGTCGAACCCGGCGTAACGCAGGTTCGCGACCGTGTTCTCGGTGGACGGCAGCGACACCCCGGCGGCCAGCGGGCGGCTGGCCGTGTGCACGACGTCGGCGCCGGCGAGCACGCCCTCCAGGTAGTTGATCGGGGCCATCGCGTTGTTGCTGTGGAAGTGGATCTCGACGGGGATGTCCCCGGCCGCGCGCTTGATGGCGGTCACCAGCGTGCGCGTCCGCTCCGGGGTGAGCAGGCCGGCCGCGTCCTCCAGCTCGATCGCGTCGGCGCCGAGCGCGACCAGCTCGGCCGTGCGGGCGGCGTAGTACTCGTCGGTGTGGAACGGGCTGTCCGCGTAGAGGATGCACGGCACCGCCGCGGCGCCCTCGGCCTGCGCCGTCTTGACCAGGCGGCCGATCTTGTCGGTGTTGAACAGCCCGTCGTAGATCCAGAAGCTGCCGATGCCGTGCGCGCACAGCCGCTGCACCCAGAGGTCCATCACGGAGTCCGCGGTGAGCCCGAACGTGACGATGCCGTTGCTGCGGGTCCCGGCCCGGACGGTGGTTCGCGGCATCGCCTGCGACAGCGAGATCAGCTGGTCCCACGGGTCCTCGCGGCAGTGCCGCACGAGCACCTCGAAGATCGAGCTGCCGACCAGGTCGATCGTGTGGAACCCGGTCCGGTCCAGCTCGCCGGCCATCGGGAGGCCCATGTCGCGGCGCAGCTTCATGCCCCACCAGCTCTGCGGCCCGTCGCGCAGCGTCTGGTCGATGATCTCGATCTTCTTCCGGCCTCCGCTCTCGGTTCGCGGGGCACAGTCGAGGTAGCTCATCGCACCTTCTCCAGGTAGTCGGGCAGGCCGCGGACGGCGATCCAGTCGGTGGTGACGTCGCCGGCGCGGAAGTCGGGGTGATCGAGCACGGCCCGGCAGAACGCGCGGGTCGTCGGCACGCCCTCGACCTTCAGGTCGTCGAGGGCGTCGACCATGCGATCGAGCGCCGTGTCCCGGTCCGGGCCGTACGCGACGATCTTGGCGAGCAGCGAGTCGTAGTAGGGCGACACGACGTAGCCGGGCTCGCAGTGGCTGTCCACCCGGATGCCCTCGCCCGCGGGCGGCTCCCAGACGGCGACCGTGCCGGGGTGCGGGACGAAGCCCCGCTCGGGGTCCTCGGTCGTGATCCGGACCTCGACGGCGTGCCCGCCGAGCACGACGTCGGCCTGGGAGAACCCGAGCGGCTCGCCCGCGGCGGACCGCAGCTGCGCGGCGACCAGGTCGAGCCCGGAGACCATCTCGCTGACCGGGTGCTCGACCTGGATCCGCGCGTTGAACTCGAGGAACGCGTACGTCTGCCGGTCGGCGTCGTAGAGGAACTCCACGGTCCCGGCGCTGTCCAGATCGAGGGCCTCGGCGAACGCGACGCCGCTACGCCGGATGTCCGTGCGCACGTGCTCGGGCAGGTTCGGCGCGGGCGACTCCTCGACGACCTTCTGGTGCCGTCGCTGCAGGGTGCAGTCCCGCTCGCCGACGTGCACGACGTTCCCGTGCCGGTCGCCGAGCACCTGGACCTCGATGTGGCGGGCCCGGCGCACGAACCGCTCCACGTACAGCCGCCCGTCACCGAACGCGGAGGCGGCCTCGCTCGACGCGGCGTCGAACCGGGCCCGCAGCTGCGCCTCGTCCTCGACGACCGACATCCCGCGCCCGCCGCCGCCGGCCGCCGCCTTGACCAGCACCGGGTAGCCCAGCTCCGCCGCCGCGGCGACGGCCTCGTCCGTCGAACCGAGGATCTCCGAGCCGGCGAGCACCGGGATCCCGGAGGCCCGGGCCAGCTCCCGGGCCCGTGCCTTGTCCCCGGCCTGGGCGACGGCGTCCGGCCGCGGCCCGACGAACGCGAGTCCCGCGTCGACGACGGCGGCCGCGAACGCGGGGTTCTCGGACAGGAACCCGTACCCGGGATGGACGGCGTCGCAGCCGGTCCCGAGCGCCGCGCTGAGCACGGACGGGATCGCCAGGTAGCTCTCGGTCGCCGGTGGCGGGCCGATGCACACCGACCGGTCGGCGAGGCGGGCCGCCATGCCGTCGCGGTCGGCGGTCGACACCGCGACGACGGACTCGATGCCCAGTGCGCGGCAGGCCCGCACGACCCGGACGGCGATCTCGCCCCGGTTCGCGACGAACACCCGCCGGATCGGACTATCCATCAGCGGGCCGGATCCAGAACAGCACCTGCTCGTACTCGACGAGGTCGGCGTTCGCCGCGCAGACGGCGACGACCTCACCGGGAGCCGGCGCGACGACCGGGTTCATCAGCTTCATGACCTCGACGATCGCCAGCTGCTCGTCCTGCGCCACGACCTGCCCGACCTGCACGAACGACGGCTGGCCGGGGCTGGGAGCGATCCAGAACGCCCCGACGGCCGGGGAGCGGACGGCGACGCAGCCCGCCGTGTCGATCGGCGGAGCGGCCGGTCCCGTGGGTGCCGCGGTGACCGGGGCCGACGGTGTGATGGCCGATCCCGTCACCTCGGCCGGGGCCGGTGCGGCGGGCGCAGGTGCCTCAGCCGGCGGTGCGCCCTGGGGCCCGGCGGCGGGCGGAGCGTCCTTGCCGACCGTGATCCGCATGCCGTGCAGGTCGAGCGTGATGCTGCGCCAGGCCGAGTCGCGGAACGTCCGCAGGATCTCCTGCACCTCGCGGTAGGACACGGACGCCGGGACGTCCTTCTCGGGCGCACTCACGTACTCCTCCTCCGATGGTCGGCCGCGGCGAGCAGCACCGGCAGCCGTTGCGGCGCAACGATCACCTCGACGCCCGCGTCCAGTGCGGCGCGGACGCCGTCCGGGCTCGCGAACAGGGCTCCGCGCACGGTCCGGGTGCCGGGCGGGATGTCCGGCAGCCGCTCCCCCAGCTCCTCGGCCGGGATGGCGTCCGCGTCCAGGACCGGTGCGACGGCCGCGTCGTCCGACGCGGCGACGGTCACCGCGACCTCGGCCTCGGCCCACGCCGTGAGCCGGCGCAGGTCCTCGTCGGAGGACTCGTCGACGGCCGCGGTGGGCAGTGAGCCGGCCAGGACCCGCCCGCCGGTCGCGTCGACCGTCACGGTGCGCCCGACGAGCGCGTCGACGGTTCCGTCGCCGCACCCGACCACGCATGGGGTGTCCAGCGCCCGGCCGACGACGGCGGCGTGCGATGTCGTGCCGCCCTGCTCGGTCACCACGGCGACCGCGGCGATCATGCCGTGCACGTCCTCCGGGCTGGTGGAGCGGCGGACCAGCACCGAACCCGGTGTGGCCTGCGCCTCCTCCGGTGTGGCGACGGCGACGCCGGTCGCCACGCCAGGGCTCGCGGCGGTCCCCGCGGCCAGCTGCTCGGCGCCGTCCGCGGCGCCGGGCGCGAGCTGCGGTCGGAGCAACGTACGGGCCTGGTCGGCACTCACCCGCGCGACGGCCTCGGACGGCGTGATCACGCCGTCGTCGACGAGCGCGACCGCGATCCGCACCGCCGCCCGCGCCGTGCGCTTGGCCGGGCGGGACTGCAGCAGGTACAGCGTCCCGTGCTGCACGGTGAACTCGATGTCCTGGGCGTCCCGTCCCTCGTCGTCGAGGCACTCGGCCGCGCGCAGCAGCTCGGCGTGCACGTCCGGTGCGCTGCCTTCCAGGTGCTCGAGCGGACGCGGGGTGACCCGGCCCGACACCACGTCCTCGCCCTGCCCGCGGGGCAGGTACTCGCCGTAGGGCTCGCGGGTGCCGTCGACCGGGCTGCGGGTGAACAGCACGCCGGTGCCGGAGTCGTCGTCGAGGTTGCCGAACACCATCGCCTGCACGGTGACCGCGGTGCCGATGTCGTCCGGGATGCCGTAGTGGCGCCGGTAGGCGACCGCGCGCCGGGAGCGGCTGGACGCGAAGACCGCGGCCACGGCACCGCGCAGCTGGTCCCACGGATCGTCCGGGATGGAAGCGCCGGTCTCGCCGTCCACAGCGGACCGTACGGCGGCGGTGTCCGGCAGGTCCTCGAGCTCCGCCGTGGCGCCCAGCACGAGCCGTCCGTAGAAGCCGCAGAACCGGCGGTGCACCTCCGCCGCGAACGCGGGGTCGCCGGTCTCGGCGGCGAGCGCGGACTCGACGGCGTCGGAGCAGCCGAGGTCGAGGATCGTGTCCATCATCCCGGGCATGCTGACCGCGGCCCCGGAGCGCACGGACACCAGCAGTGGGCGGTCGCCGCCGCCGAACGTGCGCCCGAGCGCACGTTCCAGCAGCCGGACGCCTTCTCGGAGCTCGGTCTCCAGCCCCTCGGGCAGCCCGCCGCCGTCGAAGTACGCCGAGCAGGCCTCGGTGGTGACCACGAACGCCGGTGGCACCCGCAGGCCCAGCGAACGCATCCGCCACAGGCTCCACGCCTTGCCGCCGACGAGCTCGCGGTCCGGTTCGGCGGCCGGGTCGTCCGGCACGACCAGCCACCGGTACGTGGCCGGCGCACTCATTCGGGTCGCTCCCGACCGGTCAGGCGCAGCAGGTGCTCGTGCATCTGGAACCAGACCGTGTGCACCGAGTCGACCCGCAGGCCGCTGACGTAGTCGGTCTCCCCGCCTTCCGCCCTGGTCAGCGCCGTGCCGATCCGGTCGAGGAACCGGTCGACGAGCGGGTCGGCGTCGGCGATCGGGCGCAGCACCGGGCCCGCCCGATCGATCACCCGCCCGAGCTTGTCGATGACGGCGTCGTCGTAGCCGGAGTCGGAGTGGTCGTTGGGAATCAGCTCCCCACCGACCTCCTTCGTCTGCCACTGGGTCGTCAGGTCGAGGACCTGCTTGTTGACGCTGGTCTCGAACGTCTCGATCGCCTCGGCGACCGCGGGCGACGACCGGACCTCGGCGAACGCCTCGGGGTAGACGGCGTCGAGCAGCTCGCGCCCGGCGGGGCTGATCATGTACTTGCCCTTGCGACCGAGCGCGGTGCCGTCGGCCTCGGCCTTCTCCAGGTTGGCCCCGATCTCGGCTTCGTCCTGGCCGGTGATCTCGGCGAGCTGGTCGGGTGTGGCCATCTGCTTGAGCGTGAGCGTGTGCAGCGTCAGCTGGTGCGGTTCGAGCATCACAGGTCCTTCCGGGCGGTCATCCGGTCGCGCACCTCGCGGCGTAGCGATTTGCCGACGGGGCTGGTGGGCAGTTCGGTCCAGATCTCGACGATCCGCGGGCGCTTGAAGCCGGCGAGCCGTTCGGCACAGAACGCGACGATCGCGTCCGGGTCGGTCGCGTCGCGGAGCACCACGGCGGCGGCGACACGTTCGCCCCACGTGGGGTCCGGCAGCCCGACGACGGCCGCCTCGACGACGGCGGGGTGCGCCTGCAGCGCGTCCTCCACCTCGCGGGGGTAGACGTTGAACCCGCCGGAGATGATCACGTCGTGCCTGCGGTCGAGCAGGTGCAGGTAGCCGCCGTCGTCCCAGCGGCCGATGTCGCCGGTGTGCAGCCAGCCGTCCGGTTCGATCGTCTCCGCGGTGGCCTCGGGACGGCGCCAGTAGTGGTGCATGGTGTGCGGGCCACGGGTGAGCACCTCGCCCACCTCGTCGACGCCGAGGGATCTGCCCTCGGTGTCCCGCACGTCCACCTCGACGAACGTGTACGGCTTGCCTGCCGCGCTCAGCCGGTCCGGCGTGTGCTCCCACGGCTGCAGGCACGTGATCGCCAGCGGCGCCTCGGCCTGGCCGTAGAGCTGGGCGAACACCGGTCCGAGGACGTCGATGCCCCGCTGCAGCACGGTCGTCGCGATCGGGGCGCCGCCGTAGCAGAGGCGCTCCAGCGCGAGGTCCGCGTCCGCCGTCGCCGGGTCCTCCAGCAGCATCGCGATCATCGTCGGGACCATGAACGTCGACGTGGCCCGGTGTTTCTGCGCCGCCGCCAGGAACGCCGACGGCGAGAACTTCGGCACGACCACGTTCGCCGCGCCCTTGATCAGGTGCGGCAGGAAGAACGCTCCGCTGCCGTGGGTGATCGGCGCTGCGTGCAGCATCACCGAGTCCGGGCGCAGGTTCGGCAGCAGGTCGACGAGGAAGTTCTGCACCTCGGCGAGCTCGCTGCGGGTGGTCAGCACGACGGCCTTGGGCTTGCCGGTGGTGCCGCCGGTGTAGGCCAGGCGGAGCGGCGCGTCCGGTTCGCGGCGCACGTCGCACGGCCCCGGCCCGGCCCCGTCGATCAGGCCCGGCAGCTCGCCGGCGCCGATCAGGAGCTCGACGTCGGCGGGCGGTGGCCCGTCGGCGCCGTGCACGAGCGCACGGGCCTGCGAGTCGTCGATCTTGTAGGCGTGCTCGTGCGGGGTCTCGCGGACGTTGAGCGGGACCCGGACCATGCCGGACTTGGCCAGCGCGTAGTAGACGACGACGCCGTCGATGCCGTTGGGCATCAGGACCGCGACCCGGTCGCCCGCCGCCAGGCCCCGGGCCAGCAGGGCGTTGCCCAGCCGGTCGGTGAGCTCGTCGAACTCGGCGAAGCTCACGACCCGGTCGCCGTCGACCAGGGCCGGGGCGGCGCCGTACCACCGTCCGGCCCGCCGGATCAGGTCACCGATCTGCACGGCGGCTCCTCAGCTCCCCGCGGTCGGGAGGTCGGCGCGGCGCAGTCCGGCGCCGCGACCCTCGAGGTTGCGCGACCCGCGCTGGGCGAGCTTGTACAGCGCGTCCGCCCGCTCGGTCGGGTAGTAGCGCTTGACCCACTCCTCGTCGAGGTAGCGGTTGGAGCCGTCGAGCACGGCCGGGGTGAACTCGCGGGCCCGGCGGTTGTACTCGTCGATCTCCAGGCGCCCGGCGCTGGTCGTCCACAGACCCGTCTTCTCGGGCAGGCTGGACGAGCCGGTCAGCTCGGCGCCCGCCGTCCGCGCGAAGTCGTCGTCGGTGAGCACCGAGTACGGCACGCCGGTGAGCATGTTCTGGTTCAGCCCCGACGTGCGGGCCATCGTGTACTCGTTGGCCTTCTGGTGCGGGAAGCCGAGCAGCCCGACCATCTCGCCCAGGTTGTCCCGGCCGTACTCGTCGTTCATCAGCGGCTTGAACCGCTGCACCCGGTCGTCGAGGCGCATCCAGTCGTCCTGGCGGTACGTGCCGGCCAGGTGCGCGAAGTCCTTGCCCACCGAGGAGTAGACGAGCGCACCCGCGTCGATCATCTGGTCGCGCGTCCAGCCGGCGATCCGCTTCCACAGGTCGGCCGTGGCCTGGTTGAGCACCTCGCGGTAGTGCTCCATGGCCTCCGCGAGCTTCTCCGCGCTCTCCATGCCGACCGGCTGGTAGCCGTCGGTCAGCGCGTCCGAGGTGTACATCCCGACCGCGGCGATGTTCGACGCGTCGTAGGCCGGCTCCGCCTCGAACGACGCCCAGTCGTCCATCAGGTGGAAGTTCGTGTCCTTGAAGACGATCGGGATCGTCAGGTTCGTGAACGGCAGTTGGGTGGCGATGCCGTCCAGCCACGGGTAGTCGCCCTCGGTGAGCTCGAAGAAGTCCCGGACGATCAGCTGGCGGTTCTCGCCGAAGTTGTACGGGCCCGAGTTGTGCAGGCCGATCCGGCACTCGCAGTGCGCCAGGAACGCGTACTGGGACAGCTGCGCGACGAGCTTCGTCGCGGCCGTGTGCAGCCGGTCCCCCGGGGTCACGCCGTGCATGTCGGCCTCGAACACCTGCAGCGTGCGCTCCGGCAGGTACTGGCTGCGGTCGCCGAACTGCTTGTTCGTCAGGTGCCCGTCGTTGCGGTGGTAGGCCAGGTTGAACCGGCGTGAGAAGTCGAGCACGTCCACGACGTCGTCGACGGCGTCGGCCGGCCCGAGCAGCCCCCAGTTCATCAGCATCTCGCGGCCGATCAGGTAGAACGCCGGCATGCCCCAGGCGGCGTTCACCGTGTCGACCTTCAGGCTGACCTCGCGGGCCCGGTCGCCGAGCTCCTCGGCCGGCGTCGCGGCGTCGATCTCCCGGAGCTGCGTGGGCAGCCGGTAGAACGTGTTGAGGTAGCTCAACAGCATGTACGGGTTCATCGGGAAGAGCTTCGACTCCTGGACCGTGCGCGTGATGCACAGCCAGTACGTCGTGTCCGACAGCTGACGCAGGTAGTTGTTGGTCTCCAGCAGCTTGGAGTAGCTCAGATCGGCCATGTCAGGCGCCCTTCTCCACGATCCAGATCCGGGCGTGCCCGGTGTCACCGGTCTCGTACGCGTCCGACGCCGGCGGCGCCGCGGTCACCTCGAGCTCGACGACGTCGCCGTCGCGCAAGGTGTCGATCTTGCAGTTCATCAGCGTCGGTACGTCGTACTCGCGGGCGAGGATGCCCAGGTGCGAGCGGACCGAGCCGCCCAGGCAGACCACGCCGGCGAAGCCCTCGATGATCGGGGCGGTCAGCGTGCCGCCGGAGTCGTCGATCACCGCGATCGTCCCGTCCGGGACGCCGTCGGCGAGGAACTCCATGACCTGCTCGGTCTTCGAGATCAGCGCGACCGGTCCGCTGACGCTCTGCTGCTTGCGGATGACGTTGTCGCCGATCCCGACCTGGCGGCGCCCGTCGGACACCTCGCCCTCGGTGAACGACGCGGCCGCCTTCTCGGGGCGCTTGTACTTGTCCGGTTCCGACTCGAGCGACACCGTCGCGGAGAAGTCGAAGCGGTAGCCGGAGTCCAGCGCCTCCTGCTCGACGGCGCGGGCGTCGGCGAGCGAGAACAGGTCGAACTGGCGCGCGAACACCACGTCCTTCCACTGGGCACCGGTCGCCGCGAAGCGCTTGGCGGCCACGGCCCGCACGGCGGAGTTGAACCGCCCGGGCAGTGGGAGCAACTCGGTCGAACCCCATTTGGGGGGTGTCACCGCGGAATCGGCCATACCGTCCTCACCTCGCTGATCGTGTCGGCGGGAGCGCCACCGATCCCGGATCCGGCGCCACGCACCGACGTGATGCGGGTCCGGATGGCTGCTGTTCACCACCTCGAAACGTAGGTAGCCTCCGCCGTGTGACCCAGTCCACGTTGGTGGACAGTCCCGCGTCGACGTCGACGTCATCCACGTCCCGGCGGCGCCGGGCCCGTTCCACGCCCCGCCCTGCGCTGGTCAAGGCGGACTACGAACGAGCATTCGACGTGCTCGAGTCCTGCGACACCGCCCCGTCGGTCCCGGACTTCAAGGAGCAGATGGTCGACGGCCTGTCCCGCGCGTTCGAGCTGCGGCACGTCTCGTTCTTCGCCGGCGCCACGTTCCACAACGTGTTCGGCGACCTCACCCCGCTCACCGAGGGCCGGACGAGCAGGATGCTGCCCGAGTACCAGGACCGCTGGTCGCGCTACGACGTGTTCGGCTGCCCCGCCGCGGTGCGCCAGCTCGTCTCCAGCGGGGTCTCCTCGCTGGCCGAGCTGCAGGCGCTCGGTGCGCTGCCGGCGTCGGCGAACGCCTACGTGCGGCACTTCCTGCACACCACATGGGGCATGGAGACGGCCGCCGCGATGCGCCTGGAGCTGCCCGGCGGGCACACCGCGCTGGTCGGCATGTTCGACGCATCCGCCGAGCGGCTCGGGCCCCGCGAGCTCGCCACGATGCGCCTGCTCAGCCGCCAGCTCTCGGCGATCTCGCGCGGGCTCCCGGTGTCCCGGCCGAAGGCGGCGCTGGCCGGGCTGTCGGACCGCCAGCGTCAGGTGGTGCAGCTCGTCGCGGACGGGCTGTCGAACGCGCAGATCGCCGACACGCTCTCGCTCGCCGAGGACAGCGTGAAGAAGTACGTCAGCCGGGTCCTGAACGTCACCGGCTGCCAGTCACGCATGGAGCTCGCACTCCTGGCCCGCTCCCGCGCCTGACCCGCCGCGCGGATCGTCGGTCACGCCTGGGCGACGCCTGCGATCTGGGTGTTGAACGAGACGAACGGGGTGTGCAGCCGGTACGGCTCGATGTCGACGCGCGCGAACCCGGCGGCGCGCAGCGCAGGCGGCCAGATCCCGCTCACACGAGCACCCCTCGAACGTCCAGGCCCAGGGCCGGCGCAGCGCCCGCTGGAGGGCGCGCGTGGGGGTGCCGGCCGGGGCGGCGACGTGTTCGACGAAGCGGTAGGTGCCGCCGGGTCGCAGGATGCGACGGACCTCGGCGAGGACCTCGGCGGGGTCGGTCACGGTGCAGAGCACGAGCGAGGAGATCACCGAGTCGACGCTCCGGTCGGGGAGCTCCGTGCGCTCGGCGACACGGTCGCGGAGGTCGAGGTGTACGCCGTGGCGCTCGGCGGCGGCCCGCAGGCGCCCGTGCATGTGCACGTTGGGTTCGACGGCGACGAGCGTCGATCCCGGCGGCAGGTAGCGGAGGTTGGCACCCACCCCCGATCCGATCTCGACGACGGTCCGGGGCAGGTCGGCGAAGATGCGCCGCTTGTGCCCACGCACGTTCCACTCGATGTAGGGGCCCATCACGGCGAAGAACGCGGCGTTGAACCGTCCGCGCGCCCCGTGCAGCTCGAAGTCGGTCGCTGACGTGTCGGTCGCTGAAGTGATTGTCATGCGGGCACTCTGCGCCGAGGCCGCCGGCGTGTCAGGCGTGGAACTACCCCACTCGTCCGTCGCTGTACCAGGCGGCGATCTGGGCACGGGACCGGAACCCGAGGCGCAGGCGGATCCGCTCCACGTGACCCTCGGCCGAGCGCTCGTCGATCCCCAGGCGCGTCGCGATCTCGCGGTTCGTGAAGCCCTGGCTCACCAGGTCCGCCACCTCACGCTGGCGAGCCGTCAACCCGTCGGCGCGGCGCCGCGCGACGGGCAGGCCGAGGAACCGGCGGACCACGCGCACCAGCTCGTCCCGGTCACCCGCGTACGGGATGTGCGACCGGCCGGGCAGCACCACCAGCTCGGCACCGTCGATGCCGCCGGCGAGGACGTGCGCTTGCGCGACGGGTGCGGCGCGGTCGCCGGCGCGGTGCACGACCAACGTCGGCGCCCGCACGTGCGAGAGGCGGTCGCTGACGTCGAGCTCGTAGCTCAGCGCGAGCAACGCCCGGGCGGTCGTCGCGGTCGAGCACGCGCGCTGGTACCGCGCGAGCTCGGCGCGTGTCGAGCGGTCGGCGTCGGGGGCGAAGATGTCGGTCAGCACATCGGAGCCCAGCCCCCAGTGCGACTCGACCAGCCCCAGGACGTGATCTCGCACGCTCGGCGGGGACAGGTCGTCGCCGCGCGCCCAGCCGCCGTAGAGCACCAGACGCCGCACGGTGTCCGGATGGGCCGCCGCCCATGCCACGGCCACCGCAGCCCCCATCGACGTGCCCATCAGGTCGAACGGTTCGTCCACCGTCGCCGCGACCGCAGCCAGCTGCTCGAGCTCGGACGCCAACGACGCCGGGCGATCCGCGGCCGCCGACAACCCGGACCCGGCGCGGTCGTAGCGCACGAGCCGACAGCCGGGCGCCAACCCCTCGTACAGCGCCCGCTCGGCCGGCAGCTCCCAGCTCAACCGGAGGTGCGTGAGCCAACCCATCACGTAGACCAACGGCCTGCCGGCACCGACCGAGGCATACGCCACGGCGGTGCCGTCGGCCAACACCACCTGATCGAGCCGCTGTTGCACGACGCGATTGTCGCGCCCGCGCCGCCGTGATTGGCAGATGAGTCCGGATCGAGGCGATTTCCCGCCGCTTTCCGGACCGGGTTGCCGATCACGCTCCGCGTGCACCGGCGCGGAGCAAGGCGGCTCGGATCTGGCGGACGACGTCGTCCGAGAACTCGGTGAGGTCCGCCCAGGTGAAACGGAGGAGCGTCCAGCCCGCCCCGACGAGGGCGTTGCCCTTGCGTCGATCGTTCAGGAAGGCTTCGGCGTCCTTGTGCCACGCCCAACCGTCGACTTCGATCGCGAGCCGCGCGTCCGGGAACGCGACGTCGATCAGGAACGGGCCGAACGGGTGCGCCCGGACGAACCCGCTCAGGCCGGCCTCCCGGAGGAGACGCATCTGGAGCCGCTCGGCCGCCGAGTCGGCGCGGTCCGCGCAGGCCACCAGCAGGTCACCGGCCGCGCTCATCCCCCGGGCGCCCATCGACCGCGTGTAGGCGTCGTAGAGCTCGTCGAACCCGATGTGCTTCTGCAGTGCACGGTCCAGGAACCGGGCACCGCGGTGGATCACGGGTGCGGTCTCCAGTACCGCCAGACCCTTCGACGTGCTGGCGACGCCGCGCACCAGGACTCTGTCGGCCGGATCGAGGTCGCGACGGCGCACGGAGATCCCGGGCGGACGTTTCCGCTTCGTCGTGCTCGGCACGACCACATCCGTCCGCGGCAGCCGGCGGTCCAGCATGCCGTGCCAGTATGCCGCCGTCGGGCCGGCGATCGTCGACCGCGGACCGGCCCACAGCCATCCCGCGATCACCCGCCCGGCGTCCGTGAGGCGGTGACCGTCGACGAGGTAGACGCCGGGGTACAGGGACCGCCACCGGCCTGACGCGACCCGGTCGGAGATCGTCCGGGCCGGTATCCCGAGCTGCCGGGCCTGGGCGCGGCTCAGCACGCCGTCCTGCTGCGCGATCAGCTGCTCCAGCGTCATACCACCAGGATCGCGCCGGGCCGGACCCGCCGTGCCCGATTCGCACCAGCCGTTTCCGCAGGTCAATGATCGGCAGATGCGTCCGGATCGAGGCGGAATCTTGCCCCGATCCGGACCTCATCGCCGATCACGGCTTGGTCAGAGGAAGGAGGACTCCCTCGTCAGGCCGTACTTCGGGTGCTCGCCGATCACGATCGACTCGAACGTCCCGTAGCCCTCGGCGTCGCCCTCCCGGCAGCGGATCACACAGTCCCGGAGCTGGTGGATCTCCCGGACGGCGTCCGGCGTGGAGGTGTCCGCGAAGCGCTCGCCGTCGAGGTGGCGCGGGCCGTGCCACTGGCCGTGACGGTCGCCGCGGAAGCCGAAGTACAGGCCCGCCCCGAGGTGGAAGCCGGTGTTGCTGGCCGGCTCGATCTCCACCGTCCGGGTCTTGCCCCATCCGGCGTCGAAGACCATCTTGCCGCCGAGCAGGCGCCGGTTCACCGGGTCGTACTTCAGCTCGTCGTACATGCCGTGGAGCGGGGTCTGCGTGCCGTCCGGGTGGTTCTCGAACCCGGAGAAGTACGTGGTCTCACCATCCACCCACTGGATGTAGTGGTGCAGCTCGTACATGCTGCCGTCCGGCCGCTGCATCCACATCGGACTCCATGTGAGGATGAAGTTCTGGTCCAGCCGTTGCGGCTTGTACACGTCGGGCGCCGGGTCACCGACGTCCATCCGGACACCCCAGGAGTGGTCCCGGAAGCCGAACCACTCGTCGTCGCGGACCTCGATCTCCTCTCCGTCGATCCAGATCTTCCCGCTGATGGTGACCGGCTGGTGGTAGCGCAGGAGGTCCGACTGCACCCGGAAGCCGTGCGGTTC
This sequence comes from uncultured Actinomycetota bacterium, assembly GCA_963822335.1. Lineage (GTDB taxonomy): Bacteria > Actinomycetota > Actinomycetes > Mycobacteriales > Pseudonocardiaceae > Pseudonocardia. The sequence goes on from CAWGHE010000004.1 coordinate 673,701, forward strand.
CCGCTGCGCGTCCTTCTGTTCCAGGAAGCAGGGCATGACCCCGGTCATCGTGAGGTCGAACCGGATCGGCAGCTGGTGGTTCTCCTTGAGGACCGCACGCACCTTCTTGAGCGGCTCGATGACCTCGTAGTCCAGCGGCCCGACCCCGACCCGGTCCGGGTCGAGGTCGAGCTGTCGGCTGGCGCGGACCGTCAGCTGTTCCCTCTGTCGCGACGCCCCCGCGAACATGTCGATCACGTTCCGGTTGTGGTACTTGCCGATGCCCCAGTTGATCTGGAGCGATCCGTCGCGGGCGAACAGCGTCCCCCACAGCTTCTCGGTCCAGGAGATGTCCGCGTGGGCGATCGTCGCGAACGTCTCGGGAGTCTGGTGACAGAGCAGCTCGTCGGCGGGTGTGATGATCTGCTGGGAATGACGCACGGGCGCGTTCCTCTCCTGCGGAGTTACCGGACGGGCGAGAACGAGCCCGGCATGTCGTTGGCCACCAGCGCCGTGCCGAAGATCGCGGCGGCCTTGTCGTCGTCGTCGAACGGGTCCGGATAGAGCGCGAGCGTGTCCGGCGAGAACGACCAGTCGACCTGGTCGGTGACCCCGGCCAGCGCGGCGAACGGGCGCAGGCCGGACGTGTACATCCGGGTCGCCGCGAAGATCCGCTCCTCACGGTTCATCGCCGCGAAGCGCTGGTAGAGCGTCATGTGCGTGCGCGAGAGCGACGTCGTGACCTCCACCCACTGCTCCGGGGTGAGCTTGTGCCGGGTGCCGTCGGCGTCGTACCCGAACACGGCCGCCTCGCTCACCGCGGCCAGGAGCTGGTCCGGCTCGGTGAACGTGGTGCCCCAGTCGTTGATCTCGAACTCGGAGAACGCCGACGGGTCGTAGGTCAGCACCATCGTCAGGCCCTGGTACGGGGGCTCCAGGTCCTCGGCCCACGGGTAGGCCCACGCGCTGGGGCCCAGTGACAGGTAGTCCCGCACGATGGTCGCGCGGCCGTCGCGGCGCGGGTAGGGGCCGTTGTCGCAGATCCCCACCCGGGAGTCGCAGAAATACAGGAACGAGTAGCCGGACACGGTCGCGTTCAGTCGCTTCAGTGCCTTCGCCCCGGCCGGGTCGAGCCGGTCGGTGGAACCGGAGAGCTCGTCGACGACCGTCTGCGGCAGGTAGCGGTTGGTGAACCCGGCGTCCTTGTAGTCCATCGTGCCGTCGCCGCGGTGGGCCAGGGTGAGCCGCCGCCAGAAGTCGACGACGGTCCGGACCTCCTCGCGCCGCTCGTCGCGCCCCAGCTTGCCCATGTGGATCAGGGCCTCGCGGCCGCACAGGTAGTGGTAGCCGACCATCCAGATCCACAGCGGGCTGACCTTGTTCGGGCCGTCCTTGAGCCGGCGCCCGATCTCCTGGGCGGGCATCGCCGCGTCGATCAGCGCGACCCGCTCGGCGTAGGAGTGGAAGTCCTCGATCACCGACAGGGACATGTAGGGCAGCATCGGGAACAGCTCCGAGGTGAACCCGGAGCGCCGGGTCATCTCCGGCTTGAACGCCCGGCCCATGTGCTGGACGAGCTCGTCGAGACGCTCGTCGGTGAGCTCCTCGGTCAGGAGCGTCTCCAGGCCCTCCGGCGTCATGTCGACGTCGAAGGGCTTGACCGCGATCTCGTCGCCGACCCGCCGGACGTACGCCCACCAGGCCGACTCGACATCCTGTGCGGAGACGGCAGCGGCCGGTGCGGACCCGGATCCACCGGACCGGACGACGCCGGAACCGTCGACGATCTCCAGGGTGATCTCGTCGCCGTCGGCCACCTCGCCGGTCAGCGCTGTGCCGACCAGGCACGGCAGCTCGAACTCCCGGGACACGATCGCCAGGTGCGAGCGCAGCGTGCCGTCCAGGCAGATCACGCCGGCGAGACGGCCGAGGATCGGCGACAGGAACGTCGTGCCCCCGGACGCGACGACGGCGATCGTCGACTCCAGGTCCGAGTCCAGGGAGTCGATCACGTCGGCCGGAGAGCGGAAGTACTTCACCGCGCCGGTGGCCGGCGCGAACGTGTAGGAGGGCGTGCCCTTCCCGATGTCGGTCACTGTCGATTCTCCTTCAGCCGAGGGGTCGGAAGCAGCCGTCACGGTCCTGGGGCACGAACACCCCGCCGATCAGCTGCAGGGCCAGGTCAGGATCCTGGAATCGCTCGTAGGACTGGGCGATCCGCGGCGTCACGCTCCAGTCGATCTCGTCATAGCAACCGGCCAGCCGCGCCCACGCCTTCGTCTTCCAGGCGTACATCTGGGTCGCGTAGAGGTTGCGCACCTCCGGGTCGGTCTCGGCCAGGCGCTGGTAGAGCGCGCGGTGCGCCTTGCGGATCGCGCTGGTGGCCTCGTCGAGCTGCGCGGCGTCCAGCGGGACGAGTGTGCCGCTGTCGGTGCAGAACACCCGGCTCTCGATGATCTCGCCCTGGTAGTCGCTGGGCGTGAACCAGGCGGTGCCCCAGACGTTGTTGTCCATCTTCACCGAGTTCGGCAGCCGGTGGGCGATGACGAAGTGCCGGTACGGCAGCGTCTCGCGGATCCCGTCCAGCCAGGGGAAATCGCCGTCGCCGTCGGCGCACGTCTCGCGCAGGGCCAGGAACGTGCCGTCGCCCAGGTCGTACGGGCCGGTGTCGCAGACCGCGGTGCGGGCGTCGCAGTTCTCCAGGAACGCGTACGCCGTGAGGCGGGCGCCGAACTTGCGGATCTGGGTCTTCGTGGCGTCGTCGGCCGGGACCAGGTTGCCCAGGATCTCCGACATCAACCTGTCGCCGACGATGTGCGAGCTGTTCGGCGGGTCGGCGTGCATGTTCCAGAGCACGCCGTCGGTCCGCATCGCGATGGTGGCGTCGCGCCAGAACCGCATGACCTCCAGCTGGTCCTCGAGCCCGTCGGAGAGCGAGTTCTCACCGAGGTCGACGAACAGCTCGCGGCCGGTCAGGTAGTGCAGCGGCATGGCGGCGAGGTTGATGAAGCTGCGCTTGTTGCCGATCGGCAGGTCCCGGGCGACCAGCTCGGCCGGGGTCGCCTTCGCGCGGATCGTGCGGATGCGCTCGGGGACGCGGAGGTAGTCCTCCATCATCGACATCAGGATGTAGGTGTTCATGCCGAACAGCTCGGACTCGAACACCGTGCGCGAGGTCAGCTCCGACTTGTAGGCGGCCCCACCCTGCAGGATGAGCCAGTTCCACTCGTCGAGCGTGGGTTCGTAGGACGCGTCGGTGAAGAGCGCCTTGAGGTTGGACGGGGTGGACAGCTGCGCGGTCATACCGACACCGCCCCGGCGGTCACACCGATCGTCGCGGTCTCGGCGTCGGCGAGGTCGAGCACGACGGTCGAGCCGTCGGCGATGTCGCCCGTCAGGTTCGCCGCCAGCACGCACGGCACGTCCGACTCACGGGACAGGATCGCCAGGTGCGACTCCCGGCTGCCCGCCGTGCACACGATGCCCTTCAGGTCGGGCAGGATCGGCGACAGGAACGTCATGCCGCCCTTGTTGACGAACGCGATCGTCTCCTCGAGATCGTCGTCGTCGATCGACAGCACGTCCGAGGTGTCGTTGAACCAGCGTCCGACACCTCGCACCTGCCCGGCGACGAAGAGGTTGACTCCGGTACCCACCTCGCGGAGGTCTTCGCTCATCACTGCTCCGATCCGCCCCTGGACGGGGGCGCGCTCCGACTCATGCACCTGTTTGCGCTGGTCGGAACGTAGGCAACCCACGCGGGTGTGACCCAGTCCACGTAGGGGGACAGTCGATCGGCCCGGAAATTCGGTGGAGCCCCGCTGCTAGCGTTGACCGCATGTGCCCCGCTGTGTGGTCGCAGAGGCTCCGCACCGCCCGCTGACGGCGGCGCCCCTCACCTGACCTGCGCCCGCCGTCCCGGTTCCCCGCCGGGCGGCCGCTCATCGCTGCCCGGCTCCGTTACCGAGAGCTGCGGAGCAAACCCGTGCACACCACCGTTCCTACCGACCGCGCACACCTGCGCGCCGACGGCATCACCGTCACCCGCGGCGGCCGGCGCGTCCTCGACGACGTCTCGGTCACCGTCTCGCCCACGTCCCGCATCGCCATCGTCGGCGAGAACGGGCGCGGCAAGACGACGCTGCTGCACGTCCTCGCCGGGCTCCTGGTGCCCGACGAGGGGACCTTGCGGCGCGCCGGCACGATCGGTCTCGCCCGTCAGGAGCTCGACGCGGGCTCCGGCGAGACGGTCGGGACCCTGACCGCCGAGGCGTTGCGGGAGTCTGTTGATGCGCTCGCCGAGCTCGACGCCGCGACGACCGCGATCGCCGGCGGCGCGCCCGGTGCCGGCGACCGTTATGCGTCCGCATTGGACACCGTGATCCGGCTGGAGGCCTGGGACGCCGAGCGCCGAGTCGACGTCGCGCTGGAGGCGCTGGACGCCTGCACCGACCGGACGCGGGAGCTCGCCACGCTGTCGGTCGGGCAGCGCTACCGGGTCCGGCTGGCCTGCCTGCTCGGAGCCCGGCACGACATCCTGCTGCTCGACGAGCCCACCAACCATCTCGACGCCGGCGGGCTGGCGTTCCTGACCGCGCGGCTGCGCGAGCACCGCGGCGGGCTCGCCGTGGTCAGCCACGACCGCGCGCTGCTGCGCGACGTCGCCGAACAGTTCGTCGACCTCGACCCGAGCCGCGACGGCCGTTCGCGCACGTACGCCGGCGGCTACGACGGCTGGCAGGACGCCCGCCGCCGGGAGCGCGAGCGGTGGGTCCAGGACCACGCCGACCAGCAGGCCGAGCACCGGCGCCTGCAGGAGGCGGTGTCACAGGCCCGGGACCGGCTGTCCACCGGCTGGCGGCCGGACAAGGGCACCGGCAGGCACCAGCGGCAGTCCCACGCGCCGGGCGTCATTCAGGCGCTGAACCGGTCCCGGGAGGCCCTCGACGCCCACCGGATCACCGTTCCGGAGCCGCCACCGGTCCTGCACTGGCCGGAGCTCGGTGCGCGACGGGGCGCGGCGCTGCTGCGCGCGGACGACGTCACCGTCGCCGGCCGGCTGGACGACCCGGTGACGCTGCGCATCGACGCCGGCGACCGGCTGCTGGTGACCGGCGAGAACGGCAGCGGCAAGTCGACGCTGCTCGACGTACTGGCCGGTGAGCTGGCCCCGACCGGTGGCGGCGTCCGCACGCTCTCCGGTGCTCGGGTGGTGCTCGTCGGGCAGGAGGTGTCCGATCTGGACGGATCGCGGACGGCCGTCGATCTCGTGGAGAGCGCGTTCGGCCTGCTCGACCCCGAGTCGATGCGTACCCCTGCCGGACGCCTGTCCCACGGGCAGCGGCGGCGCCTCGACCTGGCACTGGCCCTGGCCCGGCACCCGGACGTGCTGCTGGTCGACGAGCCCACCAACCACCTGTCGTCCACGCTCGTCGACGAGCTGACCGACGCGCTGCGCACGACCGGCGCCGCCGTCGTCGTCGCGACGCACGACCGGCAACTGCTGCGCGACCTCGACGACTGGCCGCGCCGGCACCTCACGCGGCGTTGAACGCTGCGCCTCGTTCACCGCGCCGTGCGGGTCAGCGCCGTGAGCGCGGGGGCGAGCTCGCGCCACTGGTCGTCGGGCACCCCGCGCTTCTCGACCGGGAGTGCCTGCACGGCGACGTGGTCGGCACCCGCGCCCAGGTGCTGCTGCACGCGGTCGCGGATCGTGTCCACGTCGCCCCAGGCCACGAGCGCGTCGACGACGGCGTCCGTCCCGCCGTCGTTCAGGTCGGCCTCGTCGAAGCCGAGGTCGAGCAGCGCGTTCACGTAGTTCGGCAGCTTCAGGTAGGTGGTGGTGTGGCCGCGGCCGATCTCGCGCGCCCGGTCCGGGTCGGACTCCAGCACGACGGCCTGCTCAGGGCACAACAGCGCGTCGGCGCCGAGCGTCTCGCGGGCACGGACCGTGTGCTCGGGCGTGACGAAGTACGGGTGCGCCCCCTCGGTCCGCTCGGCGGAGAGCTGGAGCATCTTCGTCCGCAGCGCGGCGAGCACGTACTTCGGCGGCGTCGACGGCCGCTCCGCGCTGAACGGCGCCTGGTCGATCCCGTCCAGGTAGCGGCGCATCGCGGTGAGCGGCTTGCCGTAGTCGTGCCCGCGCAGGTCGTCGACGAGGGGCTGGTGGCTGACGCCCAGTCCGATGAGGACGCGCTGCGGGTACGCCTCCTCCAGCGTCTTCGTCGCGCAGGACGTGGCGACCGCGTCGCGGGCCCAGATGTTCGCGATGCCGGTGGCGCCGACGATCCGCTCGGTCGCCGAGAGCAGCATCGACAGGTGGACGAACGGGTCACGCCCGGCGACCTCGGGGATCCAGACGGCGCCGTAGCCGAGGCCCTCCAGCTCCGCGGCCAGCTCCCGGGCCCGCGACGAGGGGACGACGTCCAGGGCTCCGGTCCAGATGCCGACGGGGGTCAGATCCAATGCCATGGCCCCATCGTGGCCGCCACGTCCCGGGCCCGCGACGCGAGCCGCGCCCAGGCCCGCGGGGGTAGCGTTCCGGGCGTGCGGGGTTACGGGTTCCTCCGGGTCGGCGGACCGGAGCAGCAGGCGTTCGTGGACGTCCCGGAACCGGTGTCCGGGCCGGGCGAGCTGCTCGTGCGGGTGCGCGCGGCCGGGGTGAACCCCGGCGACTGGCGGGTGCGCGAGGGCTCCTACGGCATCGACGGCCCGGCGGTGCTCGGCCGTGAGGTCGCCGGCACCGTGCTCGCGACCGGGGACGGCGTGACCGCGTTCGCACCCGGGGACGAGGTGTTCGGCGGCTGCCCCGGGATGCTCGGTGGGTGGGCGCCGACGGCGCTGGTCACGGCGTCGTTCGCGGCACACCGGCCGGACGGGGTGTCCCCGGAGCAGGCGGCGGTGCTGCCCGTCGCCGCCGGGACCGCGTACGACACGCTGGAGAACCTGGGGCTGGAGCCCGGCCGCACGTTGCTGGTCAACGGGGCCGGCGGCGGGGTCGGCCTGCCGCTGGTGCAGCTCGCCCGGCTGCGTGGGCTGAGCGTCGTCGGCACCGCGAGCCCCGCGAAGCACGACCTGCTCACCCGGCTCGGCGCCACCCCGGTCGCCTACGGGAACGGGGTCGCGGAGCGGATCGCCGACGCCGCCCCCGGCGGGGTCGACGGGGCACTGGACCTCGTCGGCGGCGAGGCGCTGCGTGCCGTGGCCGGCCTGGTTCCGGCCGGGCGGCTGTACTCGGTCGCCGACAAGCCGCTGGCCAAGGAGCTCGGCGGCAACGAGGTCGTGCGCGACCGGAGCACCGCAGTGCTCGCCGAGCTCGCCCGCCTGGTCGCCGCCGGGCAGCTCGACCCGCTGGTGACCGAGGTGCGCCCGCTCGCCGAGGCGGGTGCGGCGCTGGAGCTCGTCGAGAGCGGGCACGCCACCGGGAAGGTCGTGCTCGTCCCCTAGATCCGCTCAGATCCGCGCGCCGGCCCGCCGCGCGCCCTCGACCAGCGACTCCAGCTTCGCCCACTGCACCGACGGGTGCACCCGCCGGACGAGCGGGCCCTGCGCGAAGCCGCAGTCGCTGCTCGCGATCACCCGCTCCGGGCCGACCAGCTCCGCGAGCCGCACGATCCGGTCCGCGATCAGGTCGGGGTGCTCGACGACGTTCGTCGCGTGGCTGATCAGCCCGGGCATCAGGGTCTTGCCGTCGGGAAGCTCGACGTCGGCCCAGACCCGCCACTCGTGCTCGTGGCGCGGGTTGGCCTGCTCCAGCGAGTACGTCCCGACCGGGACCCGCAGGATCAGGTCGACGATGTCGCGCAGCGGCACGTCCCCGACGTGCGGAGCGTTCCAGCTGCCCCAGCAGATGTGGTAGCGCGAGCGCTCGGGCGGGATCCCGTCCAGGGCCCGGACCAGCGCCTCGGTGCGCAGCTCCGCCCACGGCCGGTAGGCGGTGAGGTCGCCGCGCATCGTGTCGTAGGCGATCGTGAAGTGGGCGTCGTCGATCTGCACGGTCAGCCCGGCGTCGATCACCGCGCGGTACTCCTGGTTGAGCGCGTCCGCGACGGCGAACAGCAGCTCCTCGTCCGAGGAGTAGAAGTCGTGGGTGGGCTTCGGCACCGCGCTGGCCGGGGCGACGACCGGGAGGAAGCCCTCCGCGGCCCCGTCCACGGTGGACAGCGCGGCGCGTCAGGTTCGCGATGTCCCGCCCGATCGCCTCGGCGCCGGTGTAGTGGACCGGGGCGGTCGCCCGCCACTCGGCCGACGACCCGACGAAGCCCTGGCCTGCCTCGTACTCGGCGTAGAACTCGCCGAACAGGTGCTTGTCGGTGCCGGGAGGCACGTTCGAGCGCCCGGCCGCCGGTGTCGCCGACTCGGTCGCGGTGAACCCGCCCAGCCGTTCCCGGATGTAGCGCGACCAGCTGTCGGACTTGCCGTACTCGCCGTCGCTGACGACGTCGATCCCGATCTCGACCTGGCGCCGCACCACGTCGGCGACCGCGGCGGTGAGCACCTCGGCGTGCCGCGCCGGGTCGACCGGCTCGCCGTGCTCGCGGGCGCGCATCAGCTCGGTCAGCTCCGGGGTGCGCACGAGGCTCCCCACGTGGGTGGTCCGGATCCGGGTCATCGCCGTCCTCTCGTCGGTGGAGTCAGTACGCGAGCTCGCCGCCGATGCGCGTGGCGAACGTTCCGGCGAACTCCCGCAGCTCGGCCCCCGCCGACGCCGGGTCCCCCGTCGCCGACCGCCGGGTGGACGTGAAGCTGATCCCGACCAGCCGGTCGATCCGCCGGGGCGTCCGGACGGCGACACCGACGCAGCAGAGCCCGTCCACGATCTCGCCGTGCTCGGCGGCGAACCCGTTCTCCCGGGCAGCGCGCAGCTCGGCCCGCAGCGCGTCCGGTGTGGACACCGAGGCGGAGGTCACCGGGCGCAGCGCCCCGTCCGCCGGGAGCCGCCCGGCCAGGGCGTCGTCGTCGAGCGCCGCGAGCAGCGCCTTGCCGGACGCCGTGCAGTAGGCCGGGACCGACCGTCCGATCTCCGCGGCGAGTCCGAGGTTGAGCGGCTCGCTGCCGTCGTGCCGCGCGAGATAGACCGCGGACAGTCCGTCCCCGAGCACGGCGAGCTGGACGGTCCGCGGCGCGGCCGGGTAGCGCTCCCGGCACAGGTGATGGAACTCCTCGACCTCGGTGACGCTGTTCAGGTACGCGTGGCCGAGCTCGGCGAGCCGGCTGCCCAGCTGGTAGCCGTCGCTCGACCGGCGCAGCAGTCCCGCGTCGACCAGGGCGGCGCACAGGTTGAGCACGGTCGACTTCGGCGCGGCGATCGCCCGGCTCAGCTCGCTCGGGCCGAGTGGACGCGCCGGCTCGTCGGCGAGCCGGGACAGGATCGCGGCCGCCCGGGTGACGGCGGGCGACGTGCTCATCCGGGCGGGTCCTCCGGGTAGCCCCGGCCCGCGTAGTCGAACCCGCCGAGCTCGAGGCGCTCCAGCGCCGTGTCCTGCGGCGACGCGTAGTACGCCCGGATCTCGGTGATCAGCCCCGCGTCGTCGAACTCGTACCACTCGGTGCCGCGCAGCAGCACGCCCGCGGCCTGCTTGAAGTGCGTCCACTCGCAGACGGCGACGCGTCGCGCGGCGTCGACCGCGAGCGCGTCGACCGTCCACGCCGAACGGCCGGTGCGGACCTTCTCCGCCCACTTCTCGCCGATGTGCCTCCCGCCCCGCCACGGGCCGTCGTACATGTCCGGCGGGAAGTAGTGCACGGCGTCGTCGGTGAGGTGCGCGGCGACGGCCGCCGCGTCACCGGCGGTGCACGCGTCCATGTAGGCGTTCACGCGCGCCTCGAGGTCGGCGGAGGTCGTCACCGGCCGGACGCTAGACCGGCCCGGACGACCCGGTCAACATTCTGCCAACCGGTCAGAATGCTGACCGAGCTGTTGCCCGGCCCAACGACGCCGAACCCGAGGGGTGATCGGCGGGCACCACCCCGGAGTACAGCGCCGTCCAGCAGGACGGGCAGCAGTACTGCCGGAACACGACGGCTGCGTCGACGTAGTCGGACGGGTTCGCGAGGATCTGCGGACCAGCCTCGGTGGACGGTCCCTCGTAGACGGCCAGGCCCAGCTCCTCGCCCTCGTCCGCGCTGCCGAGTACCTCCCCGCAGTGCCGGCACGCGATGCCGGACGCCGGCGATCTCGACGAGGTTGTCGTCCAGCCGCTTCGCCGAGCCCAGGTCGCCCTTTCCGCGCGTGGTGCCGACCGCTCGGGAGCGGTCGCGCCGCCGTCCGCGCAGCCGTTCGCGCTCCGCGGCCGTCGCGGACTCGTCCACGCCGTCGCCGGAGAGCACGACGCCGTACACGCTCGTGGCGCTGCCGGCGAGGATCTTCTCCTCGGCCACGTCGCGGGCGACCGCCGCCGGATCGCGGGTCAGCGGGTCGCCGTACCCGCCGCCGCCCTGCCAGGTCATCGCGAACACCTCGCCGGGCGCCAGGTAGCTGGACTCGTAGTTCTGCCCCGGCACGACGGTGTCGGAGAGCTCGGACAGCTCGCCGGGCATCCGGCCGGACGCGAACAGCTCGGCGACCCGGCTCTGCCGCGCGAGGACGTCGAGCCCGCTGTTGCCCGGGTGCCCGCCGGACAGACCGGTGTTCTGCGCGACGGCCTTGCCGGCCGAGGCGAGCACCAGCCCCATCGGGATGCTGGTGCCGTGCGGGGTGAACGCCATCGACGCCCCGACGCCGCCACGGTGCCGGCCCGGTCCGCCGGAGTCCGGCTGCTCGCGGCGCCACAGCGTGAGCAGCGGGTAGAGGAACTCGGTCATCTCGACGTCCGGGATGCGGCCCATCGGGATGCAGAACAGCCCGCCGGTGTCGATGCCGTCGGCGTGCGGCCGGGCGCCGTAGCCCCCGGACATCGGCTCCATCATGATCGACAGGAACGGCGCGGGCTGCTCGCCGCGCTCGTCGAGCCCGGCGATCACGGCCGTGTCCCAGGTACCGCAGCACGTCGCCTGCACGTTGCGGCCCAGCTCGAGGGAGCGGTCGAGCATCAGGGCCAGGCACTCCGCGACCAGGCTCCCGGTCTGCCACGCCGGCCCGATCGGGCCGCGGCTCACAGCCGCCGGGAACGCCGCGTTGTTGATCGTCCCCTCCTCGGTGACCAGGTCGAAGCAGCGCATCAGCCCGCCGGCCGACCACGGGATGTCACCGGCCAGGATCGGCAGCAGGGCGAGCATGACCCCGCCGCGCATCCCGGCGTAGGTGCAGTTGATGACGCCGGCCTGGGGGTCGGTGCCGGTGAAGTCGAACGTCAGGTGGTCGCCGGTCTTCGTCGTCGTGACCGTGATCTTGTGCAGCCCGCGGTCGCCCTCGTGCGACTGGTCCTGGTAGCCGGTGGCGCTCCACGAACCGTCCGGGATGGACTCGAGCTTGGCCCGCAGCCGGGACTCGGCGTCGCCCATCATCCGCTTCATCACGGCCTTGACCGTGTCCGCGCCGTACTGGTCGATCAGCGTGAGCATCCGCTCCCGGCCGACGTTGTTCGCGCCGATCTTGGCCCGCAGGTCGAGCGCGACGAGCATCGGCACCCGCGAGCGCCGGATCCACAGGTCGGACGTGTCGCGCTGGAGCTGGAAGTCGCGCACCACCTTCACCGGCGGCGTCGGGAGCGACTCGGAGAACACGTCCTGCGCGGACGGCGAGAACGAGCCCAGCCCGACACCGCCCAGGTCCGGCTCGTGGCAGATCGCGCTGGTCCAGGCGAACAGCGTCCCCTCGTGGAAGACCGGCTGGTAGACGATCACGTCGTTCTGGTGCAGCCCTCCCCCGACCCACGGGTCGTTGCAGAGGAACATGTCGCCCTCGGCGATGCCCGGGTTCGTCGAGCGGTGCCGCAGCGTCCAGTAGATCGCCAGGTCGACGGCGCCGACGAGCATCGTGTTGTACAGCCCGACCTGGACCTCCTGGCCCAGCTCGTCGGAGATCGCGAAGTCGAAGTCGTTCGCGTCGGTGACGATCGGCGAGCCGGACATGCGCTTGAGCGCCTCGCCCATCTCGTCGGTGACCGACCAGAGCCGGTGCCGGATCACCTCGTAGGTGAGCGGGTCGAGCGCGTCGACCTGCTCCTGGGTGACGGTGTGCGTGGGTAACGAGGTGGGCAGCGAGCGCGCCAGCTCGTCCGGGTCGACGGGGCGGCTGGAGAAGATCTCCGAGCCGGGGATCGGCATGGTCACGAGTGGCTCCCGGCGGTCGCGGGGACAGGGGCGAGGGACGGGGTGGTGACCCCGGTGCGGATGGTGAGGTTGCCCAGCTCGTCGACGCTGCCGGTGGTCCCGGCCGGGACGACGACGGTCGTCGTCGGTACCTCGACGATCGCGGGCCCGGTCAGGACGTGCCCGGCCGCGAGCCGGCCGTAGTCGTAGACCGGGGTGTCGACGTAGCCGGCGGCCGCGTCGAGCTGGACCGGACGCGTGCCGACCTGCGCATCGGCGGGGTCGGACGAGGATCCGGCGGGTACCGGTGGCAGCTGCGGGCTGAACGGCAGCACGCCCACACCACGGACCCGGAACGTGATCGCCTGGATGCCGGCCTCCCGGAAGCCCGCGTCCTTGCCGTAGAGCTCCGCGTAGCGCGCCTCGAACGCCGCGCCGGCCGCCTCGATCGCGGCCGTGTCCAGGGCGCCGCCCACCACCGGGGCGGTGACCTCGGCGAGCTGCATCGTGTACCGCATGTCGATCTCGCGGTGGATCTCGACGGACTCGAACGGCACGCCCTGACGGTCGAGTCCGTCGCGGACCTGCCGTTCCAGCTCGGCGAAGTTGCGCTCGGCCCGGGCCGGGTCGAACGGGCACCACGGTCGGGTCGGACAGCTCGGCCGCGAGCACGATGTCCGAGGACGCCAGCCCGAACGCGGAGAACGCCGAGGCCACCGGCCCGAGCGGCACGACGACCTCGGTCACGCCGACCTCGGCGGCGTACCGGGCACAGTGCGCGGGCCCGGCCCCGCCGAACGCGTAGAGCACGAACTCGCGAGGATCGTGCCCGGCCTCGACGACGGTCTTGCGCAGCAGGTCTCCGGTCTGCGCGTTCTGCACGGCGTAGATCGCGGCCGCGGCCTGCTCGACCGACAGCCCCAGCGGCTTCGCGATCCGCGTCTCGATGGCCTGGCGGGCCAGGTCGGCCGACAGCGGCTTGCGGCCGCCGAGCAGCCCGCGCTCCGGCAGGATCCCGAGCACCAGGTTCGCGTCGGTGTTCGTCGGCTCGGTGCCGCCCGACCCGTAGCAGGCCGGTCCGGGGACGGCCTGCGCGCTGCGCGGCCCGACCCGCAGGTTGCCGCCGGGGTCGATCCACGCGATCGCGCCGCCGCCGGAGCCGATCGCCTCCACCCGCAGCGTCGGGACGTTGATCGGGTGGTGGTTGATGATCGTCGTGGTGGCTCGCACCGGCTCGCCGTCGACGACGAGCCCGGCCAGGAACGTGGTGCCGCCGACGTCGGTGGAGATGATGTTGCGGTGGCCGAGCTGGTGGCCCAGCGCGACCGAGCCGACCACCCCGCCGGTGAGCACCGACCCGACCGTGCTGATCGCCGTGGCCGGCGCCTCCGCGGCCGCGACGGCGCCGCCGTTGGACTGCATGACCAGCAGCGGGCCGGTCAGCCGGTTCTCGCGCAGCGTGTCCTCGAGTGCCGTCAGGTAGTCGCGCAGGCCCGGCCCGATCTGGGTGCTCATGATCGTGGTGGCGTTGCGGGAGAACTCCCGGATCCGGGGGCTGACCTCGCTGGACAGCGCCACGAAACAGGTCGGGTCGGCTTCGGCGACCAGCTCGCGCAGCCGCTGCTCGTGGCCTGCGTTGCGGAACGACCACAGCAGTGACACCGCGATCGCGCGCACGCCGTCGTCGAGCAGCGCGCGGATCGCGGCGCGGGCCTCGTCCTCGTCCAGCGCGACGACGACGGTGCCGTCCCGGTCGATCCGCTCGGTCACCTCCAGCGCGTGCCGCTTGGGCAGCAGCGTGTGGTCCTTCGACTGGCCGAGCACGTGCTGCAGCTCGTGCGGGGAGCGGCCGAGATACCGGCCCTCGACGTTCATGATGAAGATCGAGTCGCGGTGGCCCTTGGTGGTCAGGAACCCGACCGGCGGGACGTTGCCGGTGACCAGCGCGTTCAGCGACGACGTGGTGCCGTGCGCGATGTGGTGGGTGTCGGCCAGCATCTCCGGCAGCGACACCCCGAGCTGCTCGGCGAGCAGCTCCAGCACGTCGAGCACCCCGCGGGAGTAGTCCGGTGGGGTGGACGGGGACTTGGCCGCCAGTACGGTCCCGGCGTCGTCGTCGAGGACGGCGTCGGTGAACGTGCCGCCCACGTCCACGCCGATGACATAAGCCATGGCTCACGCTCCTTCGCGCAGTGGGGCCGCAGGCCCGTGCCGCGGCTGATTACGGATGCGTAGACTATTCAACACTCTCGCTGGCTGGTCAAGGACGCGAGCCGCAGGACTTGACGGAAGCTTCGATCGCGTCGAATACTCGACGTCTCAGTCAAACAATCCTCGGAGGACCGCATGCCGCACCGTCGCGTCGCCGTGCTGGGCGGCGGTCCGGGAGGGCTGTACGTGGCCCGGCTGCTCCGCCTCGCGGACCCCGCGTGCGAGGTCGTCGTGCACGAGCAGGGCAGCCCGGACACGACGTTCGGGTTCGGCGTCGGGCTGGCCGCCGGCACCCAGCGCAACCTGCAGGCGGCCGACCCGGACACGTTGCGCGACATCGTCGCCGCCGGGTACCGGCACGACATGACGATGCAGGTGGGCGACGACGTCGTCCGCGTCCACAACGACCGTCTGGTCGGCGTGGCCCGCACGGAGCTGCTCGCGATCCTGCAGCGGCACGCCGAGAAGGCGGGCGTGACGCTGGAGTTCGGGACCCGCCGCGCCGCGGAGGACCTGGACGCGGACGTGGTGGTCGCCGCGGACGGCGTCAGCAGCGCCACGCGGGACGCCGGGGACTTCGGCGCGTCCGTCGACGTCGGGCGCGGCCTGTACCTGTGGTGCGCCGCGGACTTCGCGCTGCAGGACGCGATGTTCTCGCCGGTGCGCACGGAGCACGGGACTTTCGTGACACACGCCTACCCGTACGCGCCGACCCGCAGCACGTTCCTGATCGAGACCGACGAGGCGACGTGGCACCGGGCCGGCTTCGACGCGACGACCGACGCGACCCCGCCGGACGCCTCCGACGAGGCGTCGCTGCGCTACCTGGAGCGGGCGTTCGCCGCGCAGTTGGAGGGGCACCCGTTGATCGGGAACCGCACCCGGTGGCTGCGGTTCCGGACGATCCACTGTCGACGGTGGTCGGACGGCCGGGTCGCGTTGCTCGGGGACGCGGCGCACACGGCGCACTACTCGATCGGCTCCGGGACGAAGCTCGCCATGGAGGACGCGATCGCGCTGGTCGAGGCCCTGCGCGACGAGCCGGACAGGGCGTCGGCGTTCCGCCGCTACGACCGACGTCCGGCGTCCGTCGGTCGAGCGGCTGCAGGAGCTCGCCCGGCGCAGCCGGCTGTGGTGGGAGTCGTTCCCGGAGCGGATGCACCTGCCGGTCGCGCAGCTGATGGTCGCCTACATGACGCGCGCCGGGAACGTGCCGCTGGAACGGTTCGCCGCGACGGCGCCGGACGTCGTGCACGCGGCGCTGGAGCAGTACGGCGACACGACCGCGCCGAGGAACGGGATCGTCGACTGGGTGCTGGAGGGGCGAACCGCACCGGACGACGCCGACCTGGCCACGATCGAGGACGTACCCCCGGACCCCTGGGACGACGACGGCGACGCGGCCGTCGCCCGGGCCCGCGCCGCCCGCGAGCGGGGCGCGGCGGGCGTCCGCCTGCGCGGTCCGGCCGACCGCGCCGCGCTACTGACCCGCCTCGACCTCGCCGAGCGGATCCGCACCGAGACCGGCGCACTGACCGTCGTCGACGGGCCGGAGGCGCTGCGCGACGACCTGGCCGCCGGCCTGGTCAGCGCGCGCACGGATCTCGTCTCGCTCACCGACCCGGAGCCGGCATGACGACCGTCCCCTACCCACCCGACGCCGTGCGGGCCTACCGCGACGGCGGCCTGTGGGGCACCCGCACAATCGCCGACGAGCTGCACGCGGTCGCGCTCGAGCACGCGGACCGGGACGCGGTCGTCGCGCTGGACGGGCGGCTGACCTACCGCGAGCTCGACGAGCGCACCGACGCCCTCGCCGCCGGGCTGGCCGGGCTCGGGCTCGCGCCCGGGCGACCCGGTGCTGTTCCAGGTCACGAACCGGCTCGGCACCGTCGTCGCCTGGTACGGCGTGCTCAAGGCCGGACTGGTGCCGGTGTGCACGCTCGCCGCGCACCGCGGCCACGAGGTCGGCGAGATCAGCCGGCGGGTGGCCGCGCGCGCCCATCTCGTCGAGGCCGGGACACGCGGCATCGACCTGGTCGAGTTCGCCCGCACGCAGCAGGAGGGCCATCCGTCGCTGCGTCATGTGCTGATCCTCGGCGGGGACCGGGACGACGCGCGCGGCACGGCGATCGAGTCGCTCGGGGCCGGCGTCGACCCGGCCGACGCGCGGGCGGCGGTCGAGCGGATCCAGGCCGGGCTCGACCCGGACGGCGTCGCGGCGTTCCAGCTCTCCGGCGGCACCACCGGCGTCCCCAAGGTGATCCCCCGGCTGCACGCCGAGTACTGGTACAACGCGTCCGCCTACGCCCGGTCCTGGGGCTGGGGCCCGGACACGCGCGTCGCGCACCTGATCCCGATCATCCACAACGCCGGGATCGTCTGCGCCGTGCACGCGTCGCACAGCGTCGGCGCGGCGCTGGTCCTCGGCACCGCCGACCTCGACGAGTCGCTCCCGCTGATGGCGTCCGAGGGCGCGACCCACGTCCTGCTCGGGCACGGTCACTTCACGGCCGTCGAGCACCCGTCGTTCTCCGATGCCGTCGCGGCGACGACGCAGGTCGTGCTGTCCGGGGCGAAGGTCCCGGCCGCGCTGTTCGACGACCTGGAGCGCCGTGGCCTGTGGTCCGGGCAGCTGTTCGGGATGGGCGAGGGCCTGTTCCTCACGACCCGGCCCGGGGCGCCGCGGCTCGCCCGCGCCACGACCGTCGGCACCCCGCTGTCCCCGCTCGACGAGATCCGCATCCTGGACCCGGGCACCGAGACCGAGGTAGCCGACGGCGAGGTCGGCGAGCTGTGCTGCCGCGGCCCGTACACGCTGCGCGGCTACTACGACGCGGACGCGCACAACGCCGTCGCGTTCACCTCCGACGGCTTCTACCGGACCGGTGACCTGGCGTCGGTGCAGCGGATCGAGGGCGAGCGCTACGTCGCGATCGAGGGCCGGATCAAGGACCTGATCAACCGAGGCGGCGAGAAGATCAACGCCGAGGAGGTCGAGCAGCTCCTGCTGCGCCACCCGCGCGTCGCCGAGGCCGCCGTCGTCGCCATGCCCGACCCGCGCCTCGGGGAACGGACGTGCGCGTTCGTCGTCGCCGACGGCGAGCCGCTGACCCTGGACGAGGTGCGGGAGCACTTCGCCGCGCTCGACGTCGCCAAGTTCAAGTGGCCGGAACGCATCGAGCACCTCGACGAGATCCCGCGCACGCTCGTCGGGAAGACGGACAAGAAGCGCCTGCACGCCGAGATCGCCGCCGTCGTGTCGGGCGGGCTCCCGGCCTACGATCCTGCGCCATGACCGCCAGTGCACCCCGGGGATCCGGGAGGCCCAGCACCGCCCGCCGGGAGCTGGTCGAGAACGAGCTGTTCGAACAGGCCACCCGCCTGTTCGCGGAGCGCGGCTTCGCGGGCACCAGCCTGCAGGACATCGCCGACGCGCTGGGCATCACGCGGCCCGCGCTCTACTACTACGTCAAGAGCAAGGACGAGCTGCTCGCCCGCCTGGTCACCGAGGTCACCGACGGCCCGTTGAACGAGCTGAACGAGCTGGTCGCCCGGGACGGGCAGGACCCGGTCACCGCGCTGCGCGGCGTCGTCGCGGTGATCGTGGGGCGCCGTACGAGCCAGCCGGCCCGGTTCCGGCTGCTCATCCGGTCCGAGGCGGAGCTGCCGGCCGAGCTCACGACGGCCTACGACGAGAGCCGCCGCGCGGTACTCAAGGTGGTCGCCGGCGTGATCGACGACGGGGTGCGGGCGGGCGTGTTCCGCCCGGTCGACGCCCGGGTGGCCGCGCTCGGCGTGCTCGGCATGTGCAACTGGGTCGCCTGGTGGTTCAACCCGGAGCGCGGCGCGGACGGCGCCGACGCCGTCGTCGAGCAGTTCGCCGACATGGCCGTCGGCGCGCTGCACCGCGCCGACCACGCGGTCGACGGCAACGGGCCCGGCGCGGCGCTGAAGATGCTCCGCCAGGACCTCGACCACCTCGAGCGCATCCTCGATCTCTAACTCATTCGTCGAACTGTTGACGCTGTCGTCGATTCCCGCGTACCGTCGGAGTCGTTCGGCAGGACCATGCGCAGGAGGCGGACATGACCGAGCGGGACCACCGCGTGCAGGGGGTCGACCACGCCGCGTTCCCCACGTTCGACCCGGCGGCGACGGTGCGGTTCTACCGTGACGTCCTCGGCTTCCCCGTCGTGCACTCGATCTGCGCGGCCGGCTGGGGCCCGGAGAACCACCCGGACTTCATCCACTTCTTCTTCGACATCGGCAACGACGACCGGCTGGCGTTCTTCTACTACTTCGGCACCCATCCCTCGATCGCCGGGAAGACCGCCGCCAAGGGCGACGTCTACGCCCGCTTCGGCGACGACGTCCCGGAGTTCTTCGTGCGCTCCCGGCACCTCGCGATCCACGTCGACTCCGAGGAGGACCTGCTGGAGTACCGGCGCCGGCTCGACGAGAGCGAGTGGCCGGTCGAGATGCAGATCCGGCACGAGACGATCGAGTCGATCTACACGCACGACCCGAACGGCTACATGTTCGAGATCACCCGCGCGATGCGGCCGGTCACGCCGCAGGAGGACCTGGACGCCGAGCTGACGATCGACGCTCTGCTCGACGTCGTCGCCGGGCCGGAGCCGACGTTCGGCAAGCTGCTGGCACGCAAGGCCGAGCTGATCGTCGAGCGCGCGGCGGACTGGGAGGACCAGCAGGCGGGAGCCGTCCGGTGACCGTCCTCTACGTCCTCGACGTCCCGGAGAACACGTCGGTCGCCAAGGTCGCCGCCGAGGACCCGGCGGTGACGGTCGGCCGGATCGGGCCGTACTTCACGATCAGCACGGACGGCGCGATCGCGATCGACCGGCGCTCGACGGACTGCCGGCACGCGGTCTGGTACTCCTGCGTCGCGGGCGTCTCCCGGGACGCGCACATCACCCAGCACGACAAGGACGCGCTGCGGGTGGAGCCGGTATGACCGCGTCCACCCGCCGGCTCGGCGCCGGCCGCTACCTCGTCGCGGGCGAGCGGCCGTCGTCCACCGTCACGTCGGTGCACGAGCTGACCACATCGGACGGTGCGACGGTCCGGGGCGTGCTCGCCACGGTGCCGGGCGCCACCACGGTCGTCTGCCTGATGCACCCGCGCCAGGACGTGACGTTCCACGCGCTCGTCCCGCACCTGCTGGCGGCCGGGGCGGCGGTGTGGACCCAGCACACCCGCTCGGTCAACAACGACCTCACGCTCGTGCACGAGCAGGCGCTGCTCGACGTCGCGGCCGGGCAGGTGTTCCTGCGCGAGCAGGGGTTCGCGTCGGTGGTCACGCTCGGGCACTCCGGGGGCGGGCCGCTGTTCGCGTTCTACCTGGAGCAGGCCGGCCTCGATCCCGCCCTGCGCCTGGCCCGGACGCCGGGCGGGCGTCCGACCGGTCTCGCCGAGGCCGACATGCCGGTCGCGGACGGCGCCGTGTTCCTCGCCCCGCACCCGGGGCAGGGCACGGCTGCTGCTCGGCTGCATCGACCCGTCCGTCGCCGACGAGTCGGACCCGCTGTCGGTGGTGCCCGAGCTGGACCTCTTCGACGCGGCCAACGGCTTCACCGATCCGCCGGAGAGCGCGCACTACGACGACGGGTTCCTACGGCGCTACCGGGCGGCCCAGCACGACCGCGTGGCCCGGATCGACGCCGTCGCCCGCGACCACCTGGCCCGCACCGCCGCCGCGCGGGCGGCGCACAAGTCGTCCGGCGACGCGCGGGACCGGCGCCGCACGCTCGCCCCGAAGATCATCACGGTGTTCCGCACCGACGCCGACCCGCGGACCGTCGACCTGGGGATCGACCCGAGCGACCGGCCCTACGGCTCGCTGTTCGGCACGCGGCCGGATCTGATCAACTACGGGCAGGTCGGCTTCGGCCGGCTCACCACTCCCGAGGCGTGGCTGTCCACCTGGTCCGGGCTGTCGTCCCGTGCGGACTTCGCGCGCTGCGCGCCCGGGGTCACCGTGCCGACCCTGTTCGTCGAGCTGACCGGGGACCAGGCCGCGTTCCCGGCCGACACCCGCCGCATGATCGACGCGCTCGGCGCGGAGGACCTCACGACGACGGCCGTGCGCGGGCTGCACTTCGGCGGCGCGATCGCCGACGGCGAGCCCACCGGCAACGAGCTGGCCGCCGCCGAGATCGCGGACTGGCTGGGCGCGCGCCACGGTCTCGCACCGCCGGCCTGACCGCGGGTCAGCCGGCCGGGACGTCACGGACGAACAGCACGGCGTCGAGCTCGTCGAGTGCGGCGTCGTCGAGGGGGAAGTACGCCGGGTTCGAGTACGTGCGCAGCGGCCGCCCGCGCGGCAGGGCGGCCGCGTCGTGAAGGTCACCATCGGACGGCAACAGCCCACCCTCGATGGTGTTCGCGTCCGGCTCCGGGATGCCGAGGTGCTCGGCCCGCCCGATCGCGATGCCGACGGTCAGGTAGTCCGAGCCGAGGCGGTCGGCCAGGTGCGCGCCGGCGGACTGCCAGGACAACGCCATCGGGCCCAGCGTCATGTGGGCCGTGCCGGTGCGCACGTGCTGGTTGTGCGCGAACGCCAGCGTCGGTCCGCGGGCGGCCAGCGCCTGCAGGTTGTCGGCCATCATCGCGTCGCGCAGTCCCGCGTTCCGGCTCCAGCGCCGCCCGCCGTCGCCGGGGCTCGCCATCGACGCGTGGTAGGCCAGCAGGCCGGTGGCGGTGCGGGCGGCGAGCGCGGCGTCGTCGAACGCGTCCGGGCCGGTGGCCCGCCGCAGCGCCGGGGCCTCGATGGCCAGCGTCCGCGCCAGGTCGTCGGCGAGTACCCGCAGCTCGCGCACGCGGTCCTCGGAGCCGACCGAACGGGTGGGATCCATCGCGGCCGCCTCGTCGGTCCACGGGTCGTCCGGACCGAGCAGCGCGTCGAGGGTGTCCCACGCGCAGGTCACGACGCTGTGCTCGTCCAGGTAGCGATGCAGATGGACGAGCGGGTCACGCGGGCTCTCGGCGTACATCATCTCGGTGGGCGCGTCGAACCCGGTGACGTGGATCTGCTCGTCGGGCGGGCGGCCGTCGTTGTGCTCGCGGGCCCACTCCAGCAGCTCCCGGTCCGCAGCGGACTTGCCGAAGTACGGACTGAACCCGCGGGCCTGCACGTCCTCGACGTCGCCCGGGGCGCCGCGGACCCAGGCGTCGGCCAGCCGTCCGGCCCAGGCGTTGCTCTCCAGCGCGAGCGTGCGGAACCCGGCGTGCTCGACGAGGTGCCGGAACACCCCGTTGCGCAGCCGGAGGAACTCGTCCACCTGGTGCAGGGGCTCGCCGAGCCCGACGACCCGGGGCGGGTGGGAGCCGAACAGCCGCCGGATCGCCGCTCCGGCGGCGGCGTGGTCCGATGCGTCGAAGGAGGCGCTCATGGTTTCGACGCTATCGTTGAACATTCGGTTGGTACTTTTCGCTCGATGTCCTGCTGAGATGCGTCCGAACCCTCAATCGGAGGAACACTGCGACCGGTCGACCTGGCCCGCGAGCACGGCCTCTCGACGCAGGCCGTGCGCAACTACACCGACGCCGGGATCCTGCCCGCCGCCGCCCGCACGCCGTCGGGGTACCGCGCCTACACCGAGCATCACGCGCGGGCGCTGCGGGCGTTCCTCGCGCTCGTCGCCGGCCACGGGCACGCCACCGCACGGGCGATCATGATCGCCGCCGCCGAGGGCCGGACCGGCGACGCGCTGGAGCTCGTCGACTCGAGCCACGCCGAGCTGCTCGACCGCCGGAGGGTGCTGGACGGCGTGCGCCGCGCGCTCGCCGATCTGACCGATGTGGACATCGATCCGGAGCCTCCGATCCCGATCGGCGCGCTCGCGCACCGGCTGCGGGTCCGGCCTGCCACCCTGCGACGCTGGGAGCGAGCGGGCCTGCTGAACCCCGCGCGGGGCCGGGACCGCCACCGCGCCTACGGCGCCGCCGACGTCCGGGACGCGCACGTCGTGCGCGAGCTGCGGCGCGGCGGGCACCCGCTGGCGCGGATCCGCCCGCTGCTCGACGAGCTGCGGGACGCCGGCGACGCAGGAGCGCTCGCCGACGCACTCGCCGAGCGGCGGGAGGCGCTCACCGCCCGCGCCCGGGCGATGCTGCGGGCGGCCGGCCTGCTCGACGCCTACCTGTCGGCGCTCTGAGCCTGGGCCTCGGCCACCCGCGAACCGCGACCCCCGGCCGTCGTCGGCGCTCCGGGCCAGCAGCCAGGCCGGCGGTGGTGGGATCGCTCTCGCACACGGTTGGTCGGCCTCGCACACGCTCGAGCGTGTGCGAGGGCACCGTTCGGTGTGCGAGGACGTGGCGCCGTCAGCTCCTGGTGGACGCTGGGTGCCGGGAGCCGGTCGCGCTCACCGGCTCCGGTACTCCTTGCGGCCGGTCGCCGGGCAGGTCCACGTCCCGGACCTGCGACCGCGCCGGGCCGAGGTACTCGGCGTGCGGGCGCCCGTTCCAGCGCACCACCAGCAGGTGAGGGACGCCGGACGCGCCGGCGATGTCGATCGCGTAGCACCCCGACGGGTCCGTCCGGCCGCGGCCGAGCTGGCCGCCGTCGGAGCCGACGACCGTCACGGCGGCGTCGTCAGCAGGTAGGCCACCGTGCCGGACGACGCCGGACACCATGGCAGCGGGCCGGCCGTCACCGTCTCCACCCGGCGCCGGCCCACCAGCGCCCGCCCCGACCGCTGCACGACCGCCGGCGTCAGGGCCCGCCGCCCCGGGCCCGGACCGAGCGACGACAGGGCCGGCTGGATCCGCTTCTTCGGTGCGCGCCCCCGGACGATCGGACGCCGGCAGCGGCGCCCTGGCGTCCGTTCCCGCCCCGGCCGCGGGAGAGTCCGCCCGGGGCCGCGGCGGGATGAACGCGGTGACCACGAGCGCGACGACGGCCGCGCCGGCCCCGAGGCCCATCACGACCACGAACGCCGACTCCGACGGCACGGTCATCCCGGCCACCGACGTCGTGAGCGACGCGAGCAGGACGCCCGCCACCGCGCTCGCCGTCGACGTGCCGACCGCGCGCATGAGGTTGTTCAGGCTGTTGGCCGCCGCCGTCTGGGTCACCGGGACGGCGGCCATCACCAGCGACGGCATCGCGCCGTAGGCCAGGCCGATCCCGGAGCTGATCACGATCGAGGTGATCACCAGCTGCCAGACCGACGCATGGAACGCGGCGCCGATCAGGTACCCGGCGGCCACCACGACGGCGCCGGCCATCAGCGTCGTCCGCGGTCCGGAGCCGGCGGTGATCCGCGCCGACACCGGGGACATGGCCATCATGCAGAGCCCGCCGGGAGCCAGCACGAGTCCGGCGACCAGGATCGACTGGCCCAGCCCGTAGCCGGTGACCTCGGGCAGCTGCAGCAGCTGCGGGAACACCAGCGACATCGCGAACATGGAGAACCCCATGACGATGGACGCGACGTTCGTCAGCAGCACCTGACGCCGGCGGGTGACCCGCAGGTCGACCAGCGGCTCGCGGATGCGCAGCTCCCAGAGGCCGAACAGCAGCAGCGCGACCACGAACCCGGCGAGCAACCCGAGCGTCGTCCCGCTCCCCCAGCCCCAGCTGTTGCCCTTGGACACGGTGAGCAGCAGACAGACCAGAGCGACCGAGAGCAGCAGCGCGCCGAGCACGTCGAAGCGGCCACCGGTGCGTTGCGGCGACTCCGGGACGATCACGAGCACGGCGACCAGCACGATCGCGCCGAGCGCGGCGGAACCCCAGAACAGCCAGTGCCAGTCCGCGTTCTGCGCGACGAGGGCGGCCAGCGGCAGGCCGAGCGCGCCACCGACCCCGAGCGAGGCGCTCATCAGCGCGGTGGCCGAGCCGAGCCGTTCCGGTGGGAGGTGGTCGCGCATCAGGCTGATCCCGAGCGGGATGACGCCGACGGCGAGCCCCTGCAGCGCCCGCCCGATCACCATGGGCACCAGCGAGTAGCTCAGCGCGGCGACCACCGATCCGGCGACCAGCACGGCGACGCACACGAGCAGCATCCGCCGCTTCCCGAACATGTCCGCGAGCCGCCCGACGACCGGGGTGGCCACCGCGGCGGCGAGCAGCGTCGAGGTCACCACCCACGTGGCATCGGCGGGTGCGGCGTCGAGCAGACGCGGGAACTGCGGGACGAGCGGGATGACCGTCGTCTGCTGCAGCGACACCGTGATGCCGCCCATGGCGAGGACGGGGACCAGCGCTGACGTGCGGGCGGCGGGACGGGACAAGACGGCCTCCAGGCGTCCGGGGAGTAGCCTCAATCTAAATCATGCGCTTGAATTAAGAGAGAGGACTCTCACGTCGAAGGGAGCGACCGATGCCGGCTCGCGCGCGCTCCGACCGGAGCACCGGAACCCGGGAGAGCATCCTGGACGCGGCCGAGCGCCTGTTCGCCGAGCAGGGCGTGCACGGGGTGTCCAACCGGACGATCGCCGAGGCCGCCGGGCAGGGCAACACGGCCGTCGTCGGCTACCACTTCGGGACGAAGACCGACCTGGTCCGCGCCGTCGTGCACCGGCACGCGGAACGGATCGAGGACCGGCGGGCCCAGATGCTGGATCGGCTCGGCGACGACAGCGGGATCCGGGACTGGGTCGACGCCCTCGTCCGGCCGACCGCCGAGCACCTCGCCGAGCTGGGCTCGCCCACCTGGTACGCCCGCTTCGGCGCGCAGGTCACGACGGACCCGGCCCTGCGCGAGATCATGGCGGCCGAGGCGCTGGGGGCGCCCGCGCTGTCCCGGCTGATCGACGGGCTGAACGCCCGCCTGCCGGACCTGCCGCTCGAGGTGCGCCTCGAGCGCGGCGACATCGTGCGGCTGCTGATGGTCCACCAGTTCGCCGAGCGGGAGCGCGCGCTCGCCGACGGCACGCACACCCCGCGCGCCACCTGGGACGATGCCGCGACCGGCCTGGTCGACGTGCTCGTCGCGGTCTGGACGGCGCCGCAGAAGGAGCACACGTGAGCGCTATCCCAGGCCGACCGGGTTGCCCGCCGGCTGCTCGCCGGTGACGGCCCGCGCGAGCGGGTCGAGCAGCTCGGCGAGCCGCGCCGTGCGCTCCGGGCCGAGCGCCGCCCACGGTGCGACGGCGGCGGCGTCGGTGAGCCGCTCGATCTCGTCGTGCTCGGCGGCGCCGTCGATGGTGAGGCGGCCGTCGCCCTCGAGCCATCCGCGCTCGCGCAGGTCGTCCCGGGCGGCCGACCAGTCCTCGTCCGGCCACCGCCGGGACTGCCGCACCATGTCCGCGGCCGTCTCGCCGGACGCGACCTTGAGGAGATGGGCCTGCACCGGACCGACACCACGTGCGACCAGAACGGCCACGTGACCGTCGCCGCGGTGCTCGCGCAGCGTCGTCGTCGCCTGCCAGAGCGCGCGCACCGGGTCGTCCGATCGCGGCAGCGCGCGGTTCGCCGCGCCCAGCACGCGACCGGCGTCGTCGGTGGCCTGCGCCGCCGTCCAGGCCAGATCGGCGGCCTCGGTGACGTCCGTGTCGTCGCCCCAGACCCGGCGCAGCGCCGCCGCCGCCCCCGACGCGCGCGCCTCGAGCGCCTGCTCCGGCGTGCCGTACGCCCACGCGTCGGGCAGGGCCCTGGTGACCAGGGACGGGTGGAACCCGTGGAACGCGGCAACCACCGGGGCCGGCCCGAGCGGGCCCAGCGGCGCGACACGGAACGCGAAGTACCCCATCCAGTAGCCGCGCATCCCGACCCCGTCCGCGGCGGCGCGGGCCTCCGGGCTGAAGTACACGACGTCGTGCACCGGTTCGTAGGCCCGCCACATCCGGCGGGCGGTGGGTCCGTCCATCTCGACCTCCAGGGGTTGATTGTCGCGCGAGTCAACAGAATCGACGACGCCGAACGGGTCACCGGGGCGCGATCATGTCGGTCCGCGACGGCATCCGGCCTCGCCGGACCCGGGAGGCTCGATGGGGCGGCGCACGGAACTCGCCGTCGTCGTCGCGTGCGACGACGTCCATCTCTGCGAGCGCGTCGGGACGGCCCTGGGCGCGGCGGACGGGATCGAGGTCGTCGACGTCGTGGACACCACCCGGATGATCTCGGTCACCACGCGCCGGCGACCGGACGCGGTGGTCCTGGTCATCCGGCGGCCCCGGCACGTCGACCTGGGGCGGATCGGGTCGCTGACCCGGGACCGCGCGAAGCGGCCACCGGTCGTCGTGCTCCTCGTGGACGCACCGCAGGCGGTCGAGGAACGCGCGCACCAGGCCGGGGCCACGCTGGTCGGGCAGATCCCGGCCGAGGACGCGGGCGGGCTCGCCGCCGACCTGCACCGCCTCTGCGCCGTCAGGCGGGGATCGTCCGGAAGCTCAGGCTGATCGGCAGACCCGGCGCGACGGCGGACACCCGGGCGCGGACACCGGCGGCGACGTCGGTGTCGTCGACCCCCGGACCGACGACGATCCCGAGCACGATCATGGCGCTGTCCATCCGGATCCCGATCACCGGTCCGGCGTCGGTCGGCGTGACGATGGTGCCGAGCGGGCCGGCGTGCAGACCGGTCACGTCCTTGCACGCGCTCAGATGATCGACCACGCGCCTCGCGTCGAGCGACATCCTGCAGCTCCCCCTGGTGATCTCCCGTATCGCCATCATGGCGTCGCGCCACAACGGTCACGGAGAGCAGGCCGGGGAATGGCGGCTGAGGGTGGCTTCCGGTAGCTCAGCGGCAGGACCGGAGGGACCGCCGGACGAACGGGGCTTCGTCGACGGTGCCCGCCGGGCGGCCCCCGGGGCTGCAATGGCTCAACCTCGGGGACCTGGGGCGACAACGCGGCCCGGGCAATCGCCCTGCCACCCTCGCCGCGAAGGTACCCGCCGCACCTCGGCCGAAACTCGGGGTCAGTCCTCGAAGTCGGACGGCGAGGCGTCGTCGAGCATCTGCCGGAACCGCTCCACCTCGGACTCGGACACCTGATTCGCCTCGTCCTCCGACTCGTGCACGTCGCTCGGGGACACCCCGGCGCGCTCGAACACGGCCTCGTCCACCTCGATGCCGACGCCGGCACGCAGCGCCAGGGCGAGCGCGTCGCTGGCCCGCGAGTCGACGCGCATCCCGTCGTCGATCACCAGCTCGGCGTGGAACACGTTGTCGCGCAGCGCGGTGATCACGACCCGGGACAGCCGGTGCCCGAACGCCGCGAGCACGTTCCCGATCAGGGTGTGCGAGTCCGGTCGCGGCCGCGGCGCGTCCTCACGCGCAGCCACGACGGCGGCCGCGTCCACGTCCGCCACCCAGACCGGCAGGATCCGTCCCCGTTCCCCGATCTCCTGGAGCAGGACGAGCGGCTGTGCCCTGCGCGCGTCGATCCCGATCCCGTGCACCTGCACCTCGATCACGACGACCTCCCCTTCGTGAGCCGATCGGATACCCGCTCCCGTCCGTGGTACACCGCCAGTCGTGGGTAGCGCGCTACCCGGCGGGTAACCAAATGTCGTGAGTGACGACCTCGAGTTCTTCTTCGACCCGATCTGCCCGTTCTGCTGGGTGACCTCGCGCTGGGTGGTGGAGGTGTCACGGCACCGGCCCCTGTCCGTGACCTGGCGTCCGCTGTCGCTGGCGATCCTCAACGAGGGCATCTCCTACGACGAGCGGCGCCGGGCGTCCGAGGCGTACCCGGACAGCCACGTCCGCGGCCTGGAGATGCTGCGGGTCGTGCACGCCGCCCGCGAGGCGGCGGGAGCGGCGTGCGTCGGCGAGCTGTACACCGCGCTCGGCGAGCTCGTCTGGGACTCGCCGGCCCCGCAGGGCGACGACTTCGACGCCGTCATGCAGGAGATGGCGCGTCGGCGTGACCTGCGACCGGCCCTGGAACGGGCGGGCCTGTCCCCCGAGCTCGCGGACGCGGCCGACGACGACACCCGCGACGACGACCTGCGGGCCGAGACGCAGGAGGCGGTCGACCGCTGCGGGGGCGGCGTCGGGACCCCGATCCTGTCGTTCGCGCCGCCGGACGGGCCCGCCCTGTTCGGCCCGGTGATCGACTCGGTGCCGTCCGGCGACGAGGCGCTGCGGCTGTGGGACGCCGTGACCACGCTCGCCCGCTGGCCCGGGTTCGCCGAGCTCAAGCGCAGCCTGCGGTCGTTCCCGGACACACCGCTCTCGGCCAAGCTCGCCCGGTCGGACACGCTCGTGCGCTGAGGCACGGCTCGTTTGGACGGGCGAACCGGGGGTATCGCTGACTGTCCGTCGCCCGCGAAGAGGAGCACCCGTGCCGCCGACCCTGCTCGACCACCGCCCACCGCCCGCCGGGGCCGGGGGTGCGTTCGTCCGGGCCGCGCGCGGCGGGGAGCTCACGATGCCGTTCCCCGGCCGGGGCTCGACCCCCGAACGGTGGCGCGCGCTGGCCCGGCTCGGACGGCGGGACCTGCCGTCCGCCCGGCTCGCCGAGGGACACGCGGACGCTCTGGCGATCCTCGACGAGGCCGGGGCCGCACCGCGCCCGGGCTGCGCCTACGGCGTGTGGGCGGCCCGCTCCGGCGGCACCGGCGCCGAACTGGGCCGCAACGGCACGGGCCACGGGTCGCTGTCCGGCACGGTCCGCTTCTGCTCGGGGGCGCACATGCTGGACCGCGCGCTCGTCGTGGCCGCGACGCCGGACGGGACGCGCCTGGTCGACGTCGACCTGGCCGCGGACGGCGTGCGGCCGATCGCCGGCACGTGGCACGCCGACGGGATGGCCGCCAGCGACACGTCCGACGTCGTGTTCGACGACGTCGGCGTCGCGGCGGACACGGTGGTCGGCCCACCGGGGTTCTACACGGAGCGGCGCGGGTTCTGGTGGGGCGGAGCCGGCGTCGCGGCGGTCTGGCTCGGCGGGGCGGCCGGGATCGTCGACGCGGTCCGGGCGGCGCTGCGCGGGTCGCCCGGCGCACCGGACGAGCACCGCCTCGCTGACCTGGCGGCGGTGCACACGTCGGTCGCGGCGACCGAAGCGCTGCTCGCCGAGCTCGCCGCGGCGATCGACGCGGACCCCGGGCACGACCACCGCGACGCCGCGTGGACGGCGCGGGCCGCGGCCGAACGGACGTGCCGCACGGCCGTCGACCTCGGTCCCCGCGCGGCCGGCGTCGCCGCGCTGGCCGGGAGCGACCGGCTCGCCGCGCACGTCGCCGACCTGCAGATCTTCGTCCGGCAGCACCACGGCGGGCGGGATCTGGCCGCACTGGGACGGGCGCTGCTGGAGCCGCTCCCGGCCGTCGCGGAGCCGGTGTGAGCGACCGCTGGCGCCCGGCGCTGGACGAGCGCGTCACCCGGCGGATGGACCCGGCCGCGGCCCGGCGGCTCGTCGTCGTGGCCGCCCACCCGGACGACGAGACGCTCGGGGCCGGGGCGTTCCTGCGCGCGGCGCACCGCGCCGGCACGCGGGTCGAGCTGGTGGTCGCCACCGACGGGGAGGCGGCGCTGCCCGAGCACACCGGCCTGGACCGGGCCGCTCTGGGCCTGCGGCGGCGCGCGGAGCTGGACACGGCGCTGGCCCGGCTCGGTGTGGACGGGATCCCGGTGCACCGTCTCGGCCTGCCGGACTCCGCACTGGACGCGGGCGTTCTGGCCGATGTCCTGGCACCCCTGCTGGCCGACGCGGACGCGTGCCTCGCGCCGTGGAGCGACGATCCGCACCCGGACCACGCCGCCGCCGGGCTGGCCACCGCGGCGGCCGCCCCGGAGCAGGCGCAGCGCTGGCAGTACCCCGTGTGGATGTGGACCGTCCACGACCCGGAGGACCCGCGCATCCCCTGGTCCCGGGCGCACCGCCACGATCCGTGCGACGACGACCTGGCGGCCAAGGGACACGCGATCGACGCGTTCACGTCCCAGACCACGCCACTGGTCGAGGGCGGGCGTGCCGTGCTCGACGCCGCGGTGCTCGACCGCTTCCGTACCGGGCCGGAGCTGTTCTTCCGGGACCCGGCGGCCTCGAGTGCGCCGGTGGACCGGTTCGCGCACCTCTACCGGGACGGCGCCGACCCGTGGGGCGTCCGGACCCGCTGGTACGAGCGCCGCAAGCAGGCCGTCCTGCTGGCCAGCCTGCCCCGTGAGCGCTACCGGCACGCCGCCGAGCCCGGGTGCGGGTTGGGCGAGCTCACCCGGGAGCTGGCCGCGCGCTGCGAGCGGGTCGACGCCTCCGACTTCGCCGACGAGGCGGTCCGCGCCACCGCCGACGCCACCCGAGGACTCGCCGGGGTCCGGGTGGCGCGGCGCGCCCTGCCCGACCCCGGCGCGCTGCCGGACGGCATCGACCTGGCCGTGTGCTCCGAGGTGCTCTACTACCTCGCCGAGGACGACGTCCGGGCGACGATCGACCGGGCCGCCGAGGCGCTCGTACCGGGCGGGGACCTGGTGCTCGCGCACTGGAGCGGTGACTGGCCCGCCGAGTCGCCCGCGGACGCGGCCGCGGTGCACGCCCGGGTCGCCGCCGACCCCCGCTTCGACGTGCTCGTGGACCACGCCGACGACGGGTTCCTGCTGCACGTGCTGCGCCGGCGGTGAGCGGGCCGATCCGCGCGGTCGGGGTACTCATCCCCGCCCGGAACGAGCGGCCGCGGGTCGGGCCGTGCCTGGACGCCGTGTTCACCGCGCTGGACCGGCTGCCCGACGACGTGGCCACCACCGTGTGCCTGGTCGTCGACCGCTCGCGGGACGGCACCGCGCCGGCCGCACGGGCCGCGATCGAGCGGTGGGCGGACGCGCACGGGACGCGCCCGTCGGTCGACGTGCGGACGAACGAGCTGCCGGTGGCGATCGGGACGCTGCGCAACCAGGCGGCGAGCGGCGCGCTGGAGCGGCTGCACGCCGTGCCGCCGTCGGCGATCTGGCTGCTGAGCACGGACGCGGACAGCCGGGTGCCTGCGGACTGGGCGGTACGGCATCTGCAGCTCGCCGACGCCGGCGCGGGCGCCGTGTCCGGCGGGGTCACGCCGGACGGCCCGGTCCCGCCGTCGGTGGTGGATCCGGACGGCGTCTACGCCGCCAATCTGGGCGTCCGCGCGGACCTGTTCCTGCAGATCGGAGGGTTCTCGGAGGTACGCAGCGGTGAGGACCACGACCTGCTGCGCCGGCTGCGCGCCGCCGGCGGGCACGTCGTGGCCGCAGCCGGGATCGCGGTGCACACGAGCGTGCGGCTGCACGGCCGTGCCCGCGGCGGGCTCGCCGACCTGCTGCGCGCGCAGCGGCGCCGGGCCCGCCCGGCGCCCGGGATGGCCGCCGAGCAGGATGCGTCGAGCGCAGGCGGATAGCGGCCGGGTGCGCGGGTATGCCCGAACCATGCCCGAGCACGATGGTCCCGCCCCACCCCCGCACACCGACACGGCGCGCGTCGCGCTGCTCGTCGTCGGCGGGGGGCCGGCCGCGGTGGCCGCCGTGCGGGGCTACCGCGACCACGGCGGCACCGGCCGGGTACTGCTGGTCTCCGACGACGACGCCCCGCCCTACCTGCGGCCACCGCTGTCCAAGGACTTCCTGCGCGGGGAGACCGCCGAGACCGACCTGCCGCTCGAGCCGGAGGGCTTCTACGCCGAGCGCGACGTCGGCGTGCGGCTCGGCACGATGGTCACCTCACTGCACGCCGACGATCGCCGCGCGGTCACCTCGGACGGCGAGGAGATCACGTTCGGCCACTGCGTCCTCGCCACCGGGAGCGCGCCCGCGGAGCTGCCGGTGCCCGGCGCCGACGATCCCCGGGTCCACCACCTGCGCTCGCTGGACGAGGCCCGCAGGCTGCGGGACGCGGCGCAGCGTGGCCGGTCGGCGGTGGTCGTCGGCTCCGGCTTCATCGGCTGCGAGGCTGCGGTCTCGCTGGCTCGCCGGGGCCTTCGGGTGACCGTGTGCAGCACCGAGGAGCTGCCCCAGGCCGACCGGCTCGGCGAGGGCGCCGGACGGCGGATCGCGGGCTGGCTGCGCACCGAGGGCGTGGTCGTGCGCGGCGGGGTCACGGTGACCGGGATCGAGGCCGGCCGGACGGTGCACCTGCGCGACGGCGGCCCGGTCCAGGCCGACCTCGTGCTGGTCGCGGCGGGAGCGGCCCCCCGCATCACGCTCGGGGTCGCCGCCGGGTTGGCGGTGGAGCAGGACCGGATCGTGGTCGACGAGCGCATGCGGTCGTCCGTGCCCGCGCTGCTCGCGGCCGGGGACATCGCGTTCGCCCGCAACGCGGCCGCGGGACGCCACCTCGCCGTCGAACACTGGGGCGACGCGGAGGCGATGGGAGCGGTGGCCGGCGCCACGGCCGCGGGTGCGGACGCGACGTGGGCCGACCCGCCCGGTTTCTGGACGGTGGTCGGCGACCGCGTGCTCAAGTACACCGCCTGGGGCGACGGGTTCGACCGGGCCGAGCTCATCGACCACGGGGACGACACGTTCACGGTCTGGTACTCGCACCAGGGCGTCCTGGTCGGCGTGGCGACGCACGATGCCGACGAGGACTTCGAGCGCGGCACCGAGCTCGTCCGCACCGGGGCCCAGCTCACGCACTGATTGGGCCGGCCACACACGGGTAGTCGCCGACGTACCCGAATTCCGTCCAGCCTGGAGGAGGAGTGAGATGAAGATCGTCGCCGTCCTGTATCCGGACGACAACCCCGACCGCCATCCCGACGTCGCGGCCAGCACCGCGCGCGGGCTCGACCTCGGCGACCGGCTCGAGGCCGAGGGCCACGAGCTGGTCACGACCAGCGACACCGGCGACGAGCTGGACAAGCACCTGGCCGACGCCGAGATCGTCGTGACCACCCCGTTCTGGCCGCTCTACCTCGGCCGCGACCGGATCGAGAACGCCCCCGAGCTGAAGCTCGTGATCACCGCTGGGGTCGGCTCGGACCACGTCGACGCCACGGCCGCGACCGAGCGCGGGATCACGGTCGCCGAGGTCACCGGCTCGAACGTGGTGAGCGTGGCCGAGCACAACGTGCTGCAGATCCTGGCGCTCGTGCGCAACTTCGTGCCCGCCCACCAGCAGGTCCTCGACGGCCGCTGGGACGTCGCGGACGCCGCCCAGGAGGCGCACGACCTGGAGGGCAAGACGGTCGGCATCGTCGGGCTCGGCGCTATCGGTGCCCGCACGGCGCTGCGCCTCAAGGCGTTCGACGTGACGACGTTGTACTACGCGAACCACCGCCGGAGCCCGGCCGAGGAGGCGACGCTCGGCGTCAAGTACGCGCGGCTGGACGACCTCGTGGCCGAGTCCGACGTGATCTGCGCGGCGCTGCCGCTCAACCCCGGGTCGGGCGCGCTGTTCGACGCCGACCGGCTGGCGGCGATGAAGCCCGGCTCCTGGCTGGTGAACACGGCGCGCGGCGCGATCGCCGACGCCGACGCCGTCCGCGAGGCATGCGAGTCCGGGCAGCTGGCCGGGTACGCCGGTGACACGTGGTACCCGCAGCCCGCCCCGGCCGACCACCCGTGGCGGGACATGCCCCGGCACGCGATGACGATCCACTACTCCGGCATGACCGTCGAGGCGCAGCGGCGGATCGTCGCGGGCGTGCACGAGATCGTCGGCGCGTACCTGGCCGGCGAGGCCGTGCCGGAGGACTACGTGGTTGCCGCACCGGACGATGGAGGCTGAGCCGTGCAGGACGAACGAGCCCGTGAGCTGCTGACCGAGCAGTTGCACCAGATGGAGGCCGACACCCGGACCGAGGAGCGCGACACCGAGCCCGGAGACGGAAGCGAGCCCGAGAACTCGGCCTCCGAGTCGATGGACCGTGACCTGGCGCTCGGCACGCTGCGGCGCCGCCACGAGCAGCTGCAGGCCGCGCTGGTCCGGCTCGACGACGGCTCGTTCGGCGTCTGCCGGACCTGCGGTGCCCGGATCGACGACGAGCGGCTGGAGATCCGCCCGGAGACCGAGTTCTGCCGTGACCACGCCGAGGGGCCGAGCCGGCTCTGATCGTCGCGGAACACGAAGGCCCGGGCCGGTGATCACACCGGCCCGGGCCCGTCGTCGTTGCGGTGTCAGCTCAGGCGGTGGCGCCTGCCGCACGGACCGGGTGCCTGCCCTCCGCGAACTCCTCGACGATCTTCGCGCAGAACGCGTTCAGGTCGTCCGGGGTGCGGCTGGTGACCAGCGCCTCGTCGCAGACGACCTCCTCGTCGACGACGGTCGCGCCGGCGTTGCGCAGGTCGGTGCGGATGTTCGGGACCGACGTGAGCGTGCGTCCGCGCACCACGTCCGCCTCGATCAGCGTCCACGGGCCGTGGCAGATCGCCCCGACCGGCTTGCCGGCCCGGAAGAACGCCTGCACGAACCCGACCGCGTCGGCGTCGCCGCGCAGGGTGTCCGGGTTGACGGTGCCGCCGGGCAGGATCAGCGCGTCGTAGTCGTCGGCGGAGACGTCCGCGACGGCCTTGTCCACCGTGACCTTGTCCGCCGGGTTGATGTCGGCATTCATCGACTGGATCTCGCCGCTGGACAGCGACACGAGGTCGGCCTGCGCCCCCGCCTTCTCGACGGCCTCGCGCGGCTGCGTCACCTCGACGAGCTCGACTCCGTCGGTGGCCAGGATCGCGACTCGGCGTCCGTTCAGTTCGCCCGCCACAGAAAACATCCTCTCGTTGCGTCGGCTGTTCTGCAGGCGGGTTCCCGCTGTCGGGCGTCTCAATCTCACGTTCTGAGCGCCATCATCACCGCCGAGCGCAACGAGCCGTCGCGGCGCCGGTAGCGCTCGCGGCGCACGCCCTCGACCTCGAACCCCGCCGAGCTGTACAGCGCGATCGCCCGGCCGTTGTCCGGCCACACCTCCAGCTCGACCCGGTGCGCGCCGTGCTCGCGGGCGTACGCGACGGCCGTCGTCAGCAGGGCCCGCCCGGCCCCGCGCGCGCGTCCCTCCCGCCGGATCGCCATCCCCAGCCCCAGTACCCCGGCCGGCCCGCCGGCGTACAGCCCGGCGTAGCCGACGACGGCGCCGCCGGACTCGACCACCCAGATCCCGGCCGGTGCCTTCGCGGCGACGGCGCCGCGGAACCGCTCGCGAAAGACGTCGCGGTCCACCGGCGGCTCGGCGCCGATCGAGCCCTCCGGCGCGACCGCCGCGATCACCTCGATGAGCGCCTCGACGTCACACTCCCTCGCCGGCCGGGGCGGGCCGACCTCACGCACCTCGTCCGTCACACGGTCAATTTACGACGACGGCAGGCACCTGGCGCCGGTGTCGGGCGTCGACGCTCATCACGCCTGACCGTGCACGGGTTCACAGGGCTGGTCGAGCGGCCTGTCCGGCCGCCCGGACGCCGACGTCGCAGCCGAGCTCGGGCCACCGCTGGCGAAAGCCGGCCTGCGCGATCCCCCAGCCGAGCTCCCCGGATCCCGACCCACATCAGCCCGGACGCCGAGATTCGGGTGCTGGAGCTGCGCCGCGCGCGGGCTCGACCCGCGTCGGATCGGGTCCTTGCCGATCCCGCGCGCGCCGGCGAGCCCGCGCGAGCGTGACGCCCAGGTCGAACCGCTCACCGCGCGCGCCAGCAGGCAGCAGGCGGACTCATCGCCGACCAGCCGGTGCCGAGCACCCGCTGCGTGGATCGCGCGGCGGGGTCGGCGGCGTCGTGGGCGATCAGCTGTGAGCCATCGCGACAGCGCACAGCACCGGCACCACTACCAGGCCAAGCAACAGCTGCGGCGCAGCCGCTCGGTCGAAAGTTGTCAGTTCTGCTGACAGATTATCCTGGCCAGTCGACCGTATGTTCGAGTATGATCGTGGCATGACCGCAGTGGCCGACAGTCCCGTTCGGGGGCCGGCCGGTGCTGCAACTCCGACCCTCGATCTTGCATCCATGCAGGCCGCGGTCCAGCAGGCCGTGGAATCGCCCGTCGACGACCTCTCGGAAGCTGAGCTGATCGATCGGATCGCCCAGATCGAAACGCTCACGAATTCACTGGAGGCTTTGCAGGGAGCGACCGTGTACTCGTTCGCCCGCGCCCATGCCGCTTCTAAGACCGCGACCGGTCGGGTCGAGCCGGAGAAGCTGGAGCGCGACATCGCCGGGCAGATCTCGCCGGCCTGCCGCGTGTCCGTGCACGAGGCCCGCAAGCGGGTGCGGATGGCGAGGGACCTGCGCGACGGGCTCGGGCACGTCCGGCGGTTGTTCACCGCCGGCGAGCTCAGCGCTCACAAGGTCGCCACGATCGTGACCGCCACTGCCGACCTCGACACCGCCGAACGCGCCGAGGTCGACCGCCTGCTCGGCACACGTCCTCTCGAACGTCTGGGGGTCGGCCAGATCCGCGGCCTGGCCCGGCAGCTGGCCGCGCAGGTGGCGCCGGACAAGTTCCGCGCCCGCTGCGCCGCGGCCCGGACCAACCGGCGGATCACGCTGCGACCGGCGGCGGACGGCATGACCGACCTCATCGCCCACCTGCCCGCCGAACAGGGCGTCGCCTGCTACGCCGCTCTGCAGAAGGCCGTCAACGACGTCTCGGTCAGCCCCGCGCCGATGACGCGAAGCCGCGGCCAGGTCATGGCCGACACACTCGTCGAGCGCATCACAGGGCAAGCCACTGCCGACTCGGTCGGCATTGATGTCCAGGTCGTCGTACCGGTCGAGGCGCTCGTCGACCCGAAGAGCCCGCTCCCCGCCCAGATCCCCGGCCACGGACCCGTCCCACTCGATCTACTCGCCACCGCGAAGGGCCGGAAGACCTGGCGGAGGCTGGTCAGCCGAAGGGGAATCGTCCTCGGCGGCGATTCCCGGCGACGAACCTTCACCGGCCAACTCGCCGACCTCATCAAAGCCCGTGACGGACACCGCTGCAGCGAACCCTTCTGTGATTCCCCGATCCGGCACGTCGACCATATTCAACGCTGGTCGGACGGCGGTCGAACGGAGTTCGACAACGGCAGAGGCCTCTGCGAATTCCACAATTACCTGCGCGAGAACCCCGGCTGGAACGTCGAACGAACGCCCCGAGGTGTTCGCAGCACAACACCGACCGGACACAGTTATGTGAACCCGGCCGTGAGGTGGGTAGCCGGCGAGTGCTAGCTCGCGACCAGCGACTCCCCGCCGCCCGGCTCCACGGCCGCGGCCTCCACGTCGGCCTCCTCCAGGACCGCCGGTTCCGGTGCCGGGTGCAGCTCGCGCATCGCTTCCATGTAGACGGCGAGCTCGGCGCCGGCGATCCGCTGCCAGGAGTACCGGGCCAGTACGCGGTCGCGGCCGGCGATGCCGAACGCCTGACGGGTCGGCTGGTCCGCCAGCAGGTTGCGCACCGCCGTGCCCAGCTCGACCGGCTGGCCGAGCCGCACCTGCACGCCGGTGACGCCGTCGACGACGATGTCGCGCTGGGAGCCCGCCGCGGTGGCGACGACCGGGCGGCCGCACGCCATCGCCTCCAGCACCGTGCCGCCGCAGCCGCCCTGCCGCGAGGGGCAGACGACCAGGTCGGCCGAGCGGATCAGGCGCGCGACGTTCCCCTGCGCGACGGCGCCGAGGAACCGCACCCGGCGTCCGACGCCGCACCGCGCGGCGAGCTCCTGCAGCCGGGTCAGGTCGGGGTCACCCTCCTGACCGGACTGCGGGCCGCCTGCCATGTACAGCTCGGCGTCCGGGACGCTGCGCAGCGCGGCGATCGCGTCGTCCGCCCCGCCGCCCTCCTCCAGCGAACCGACGACCACGAGGCGAGGGGTCCCGTTGCGACGCAGCGACTCGCCGTCCGGGTGCCACACATCGGCGTCCACACCGGGCGGGACGATCCGCAGCCGGGAACGCGGGGCGCCGCGGCGCAGCATGTCCTCGAGCTGGGCGTCGCTGGTGCCGACGACGCGGTCGGCTCGGCGCAGCAGAACGTCCTGCGCCGCAAGCTCGTCACCGGCCGAGCCGGCGACACCGTTGACCGTGGTGAAGCTCTGCACGAGCACGCTGCCGGCCACGGCCGCCGCGTCCGCCGCGGCGACGCCGGAGCGACCGTCGAAGGCGTGGACGACGTCCGGTGGGGCGTCCCGCCACAGGCCGGTCAGGTAGTCCCGCAGGGCATCCGGACCGGCGGCCACGTGATGGACCACGGGCCCGGACCGGGCCTGCTCCACGGGTGCGGATCCGTCGGCCCGGGGACAGATGACGGCGACCTCGTGCCCGCCGTCACTGAGAGCTCCTGCCAGGGCGCGGACCTGGAGGCCGCGCCCGGACCAGCCCGGACGTCCCGGCTCGGACCGGACATCGAATTCGGAACAAACAAGATGAATGCGCATGACCGCACTCCACTCATGTGGTGTTTCGGCACGCTGCGCAGCTGTCTCTACGCGCACGGCCACAGGCGAATCGCCCGGCCGTGACCTGACCGTAACGCCAGTAGGGCGTTGACGCGACCGCGGGGAGGTGCATGAACAGCCCGCCCCCGGTGATCGACGCGATGGTTTGACGCCGCCCGAAGCGGGAATGCCAATCCGTGGGGATGAAGACCTGGATCGAGTCATGGCCCGTCTACCGGCAGTTGACCGGCGACGACCCTCTGGGTCGCGGGGCCGCATCACGGTCGTCGCGGACCGAGACCTGGCACGCCCGCACCCGTGACGCGGACGGCGTCACGAAGTCGATCTGCCCGTTCTGCGCCGTCGGGTGTGGTCAGAACGTGTACACGAAGGACGGGCGTGTCACCCAGATCGAGGGGGACCCGGACTCCCCGATCAGCCGGGGACGGTTGTGCCCCAAGGGATCCTCGTCGCTGTCGCTGGTCACCTCACCCTCGCGGGTGACGACGGTCCGCTACCGGCGGCCGTACGGCACCGAGTGGGAGGACCTGGACCTGGACACGGCCGTCGACATGATCGTCGACCGGGTGCTGGAGACGCGGAACCGGACGTGGCAGAACACCGACGCCGACGGCCGGCACCTGCACCGCACCATGGGTATCGCGAGCCTCGGAGGAGCGACCCTCGACAACGAGGAGAACTACCTCATGAAGAAGCTCTACACGGCCATGGGCGCGATACAGGTGGAGAACCAGGCCCGTATTTGACACTCCTCCACCGTCCCCGGTCTGGGGACCTCGTTCGGCCGCGGCGGCGCCACCAACTACCAGCAGGACCTGATCAACTCCGACTGCATCGTGATCCAGGGCTCGAACATGGCCGAGGCCCATCCGGTCGGGTTCCAGTGGGTGATGGAGGCCAAGCGCCGCGGCGCCACGGTGATCCACGTCGACCCCCGGTTCACGCGCACGTCGGCCGTCGCCGACCTGCACGTGCCGATCCGGGCCGGCACCGACATCGCGCTGCTCGGCGGCCTGATCCACCACGTGCTGGAGAACGACCTCTGGTTCGACGAGTACGTACGCGCCTACACGAACGCGCCGATGATCCTGCGCGAGGACTTCGCGGACACCGAGGACCTGGCCGGCGTGTTCTCCGGGTACGACCCGGAGACCGGTGCGTACGACACGTCCAGCTGGCAGTACGAGGACGCGGAGGTGGACGCCGCAGCCGGCGACCGCGACGAGCCGCCGCACCACGAGCGCGGTGAGATGGCCGGCGCCGGCGGTGCTCCGACGAGTCCGGTCCCGCACCGCGACGACACGCTCACCGACCCGCGCTGCGTGTTCCAGCAGCTGCGCCGTCACTACTCCCGGTACACGCCGGCGATGGTCGCGGACGTCTGCGGCATCCCGGA
The DNA here is from genome assembly GCA_963822335.1 of uncultured Actinomycetota bacterium. Taxonomy (GTDB): domain Bacteria; phylum Actinomycetota; class Actinomycetes; order Mycobacteriales; family Pseudonocardiaceae; genus Pseudonocardia. The sequence goes on from CAWGHE010000004.1 coordinate 713,732, forward strand.
GGAGACGTTCCACCGCCTGGCCGACGCGCTGACGTCGAACTCGGGGCGGGAGCGCACCGCAGCGTTCTGCTACGCCGTCGGCTGGACCCACCACACGGTCGGCGTGCAGTACATCCGTGCCGCATCGATCCTGCAGATGCTGCTGGGCAACATCGGCCGCCCGGGCGGGGGGATCCTCGCGCTGCGCGGGCACGCCAGCATCCAGGGTTCGACCGACATCCCGACGCTGTTCGACCTGCTGCCCGGCTACATCCCGATGCCGCACGCGCACCGCGAGCAGGACCTGACGACGTTCGTCGAGTCCAACTCCGGCGAGAAGGGCTACTGGGGGCGCATGGACGCCTACCTGGTCAGCCTGCTCAAGGCGTGGTTCGGGGACGCGGCCACAGCGGACAACGACTTCTGCTTCGACCACCTGCCCCGCCTCGACGGGGACCACTCCAGCTTCCACACCGTCGCCGAGCAGGCGCGCGGGAACGTGCCCGGCTACTTCGTGATCGGCGAGAACCCGGCCGTCGGGACGGCGAACTCGCGGATGCAGCGGGCCGGGCTGGCCAACCTGGAATGGCTGGTCGTGCGGGACTTCAGCATGATCGAGACGGCCACGTTCTGGCAGGACGGGCCGGAGATCGAGACCGGGGAGATGCGTACCGAGGAGATCGGTACCGAGGTGTTCTTCCTGCCGGCCGCGAACCACACCGAGAAGGACGGCACGTTCACCAACACCCAGCGGCTGCTGCAGTGGCACCACAAGGCCGTCGAGCCGCCCGACGACGCCACCTCGGACCTCTGGTTCTACTACGAGCTCGGCCGACGGCTGAAGCAGCGCCTGGCCGGCTCGACGGACCCCCGTGACCGGCCGATGCAGGACCTGACCTGGGACTACCCGGTCGACGAGCACGGGGACCCGAGCGCGGACGCCGTCCTGCGCGAGATCAACGGTGTGGACGCCGACGGCAAGACGCTGCCCGGGTACACGGCGCTCAAGGCGGACGGCTCGACGTCGTCGGGCTGCTGGATCTACTGCGGCGTCTACGCCGACGAGGTCAACCAGTCGGCCCGCCGCAGGCCGGGCGACGAGCAGGACCTGGTCGCCGCCGAGTGGGGCTGGGCGTGGCCGATGAACCGGCGCGTCCTCTACAACCGCGCCTCCGCCGACCTGCAGGGCAACCCGTGGAGCGAGCGCAAACGGCTCGTGTGGTGGGACGGCGAGCGCTGGACCGGTGCCGACGTGGCGGACTTCCCGGCCGGCACCGCACCGGACTACCGCCCGCCCGAGGGGTCCCGCGACGAGGAGGCGATCGGCGGGGACGAGCCGTTCGTCATGCAGGCCGACGGGCGGGCCTGGCTGTTCGCCCCGGCCGGACTGGCGGACGGGCCGATGCCGGCGCACTACGAACCACAGGAGTCTCCTGTGGACAACGCGCTCTACCCGGCCCACCGGGCCAACCCGGCACGTCAGGAGGTCGCCGGGAAGGGCAACCGGTACCACCCCGCGGCCGGGTCGCCCGGGGCCGACGTGTTCCCGTACGTGTTCACGACGTTCCGGGTCACCGAGCACCACACGGCGGGCGGCATGAGCCGCTGGACCCCGCACCTGAACGAGCTGATGCCGCAGATGTTCCTGGAGGTCTCCCCCGAGCTGGCGGGCGAGCGCGGCCTGGAGCACGGTGGGTGGGCGCACGTCGTCTCCGCACGCTCGGCCGTCGAGGGGCGGGTGCTGGTGACCGAACGCGCGAAACCGTTGCGGGCCGGAGGGCGCACGATCCACCAGATCGGCGTGCCCTGGCACTGGGGCTCGAACGGACTGTCCACCGGGGACGCGGCGAACGAGCTGCTGTCGGTGGCGCTGGACCCGAACGTGCACATCATGGAGACGAAGGCCGCGACGTGCGACATCCGACCGGGGCGGCGGCCGCACGGACCCGACCTCGTCGGGTTCCTGGCCGACTACCGGCGTCGCGCCGGACTGGAGGACTGAATGGTCAACTCGTGGTCCGGGCCGCTCGCCGACCCGAGCGCCGACGCGGGCTATCCGGACGACCACCCGTCGCGGGTCGGGTTCTTCACCGACACCAGCGTGTGCATCGGCTGCAAGGCCTGCGAGGTGGCGTGCAAGGAGTGGAACGCGCTGCCCGCCGACGGCGTCGGTGACCACGGCGCCGCGGGCGACGTGCTCGAGCTGACCGGGATGAGCTACGACAACAGCGGCGGGCTGGGCGCCTCGACGTACCGGCACGTGGCATTCGTCGAGCAGCGGGTGCCGGCGCGTGAGTCGCCGCAGGTCGACCTCGGGATGCCGTTGATGGATCTACCCGGTGCGGTGCAGCCGGGCGAGGACCGCGCGGACGCCACCGAGGTGCGCTGGCTGATGGCCTCGGACGTCTGCAAGCACTGCACGCACGCGGCGTGCCTGGACGTCTGCCCGACCGGTGCGCTGATCCGCACCGAGCACGGAACCGTGCTCGTGCAGGAGGACATCTGCAACGGCTGCGGGTACTGCATCCCGGCCTGCCCGTACGGCGTGATCGACAAGCGGGAGGGCGACGGCCGGGCGTTCAAGTGCACGATGTGCCACGACCGGCTCGGCGAGGGCCTGATGCCGGCGTGCGCGACCGCCTGCCCCACCGAGTCGATCCGGTTCGGCCCGCTGGACGAGCTGCGCGCCGAGGCCGACGCCCGGCTCGCCACGCTGCAGGGCCAGGGCGTGACCGAGGCCCGGCTCTACGGGCACGACGAGGGCGACGGCGTCGGCGGCGACGGCGCGTTCTTCCTGCTCCTGGACGAGCCCGAGGTCTACGGGCTGCCGCCGGACCCGGTCGTGACCACCCGGGACCTGCCGTCGATGTGGCGGCACGCGGCGGCCGCGGCACTGACCGTCGGGGCGACGGTCGCGGCGGCGTTCGTGGGGTCGCGGCGATGAGCACCGCCGGTCCCCGGGGGAAGCACCGTCGCAAGGGCCGCGGCGAGCAGCTGATGGTCCCCGAGGCCGAGTTCCGCTCGTACTACGACCGCCCGATCATCAAACCGCCGGTGTGGAAGGTGCCCGACGTCCCGGCCTACCTCTACCTGGGCGGCGTGGCCGGGGTGACCGCGATGCTGGGCGAGCTGGGCGAGCTCACCGGACGTCCCGAGCTGCGCCGGGTCGGGCGGTTCACCTCCGCCGGGGGCGCGGTGGTCAGCGTCGTGTTCCTGATCCACGACCTGGGCCGCCCGGAGCGCTTCCTGAACATGATGCGGGTGGTCAAGCCGACCTCGCCGTTGTCGGTCGGGTCCTGGATCCTCGCCCCGTTCGGCGCGTTGTCCGGCGCGACGGCAGCGTCCGAGCTGACCGGCCTGCTGCCCGGCGTCGCCCGGCTGACCGGCGCGGGGGCGGCGGTGCTCGGACCGGCGCTGACCACCTACACCGCGGTCCTGTTCGCCGACACGGCCGTCCCGGCCTGGCACGACGCGCACCGCGAGCTCCCGTACCTGTTCGCCTCCAGCGCGCTCGCCGCCGGCGGCGGGGCCGGCCTGCTCGCCGGCCTCACCGGGCGCGACGCCGGACCGGCGCGGCGGGTCGCGGTGGCCGGGGCGGTCGCCGAGCTGGTCGCCTCCGAGGTGCTGGAACGCCGGATCGGCTACTCCGCCAAGGCCTATCGCACCGGCCGGGCCGGCGCGGTACTGCGCGCCGCGCGGGCCGGGACGGCGCTCGGCGGCCTCGCCGCGCTGGCGTCCGGGCTGCTGCGCGGACGCCGGGGACGGATCCTCGGCGCCGTGGGCGGCCTGCTGCTCAACGCGTCCTCGGCGGCCACCCGCTACGGCGTGTTCGAGGCCGGGATGGAATCGGCCCGCGATCCCGCCTACACCGTGGTGCCCCAGCGGGCCCGGATGGCCGCGCGCCAGGCGGAGGCTTCCGACCGGGGCTGAGTGCGCTCAGGCCCCGGGCCCGATCGGGAAGCGGAGCAGGGCGCCGAGCCCTTGCTCGAGCGTCACGTCGTCGTCGGGTCCTCCGACGAGGATCAGCTCGCCGTCCGCGGCCGCGACGGCGCGCACCAGCGCCGGCACCAGGGCGACCGAGGAGCCCGGCTCCGCCCCGAGCGCGGCCAGCTCGTCGCGGTCCATGGCGAGCTCCGACGGCTCACCCCGACCGGAGATCCAGACCTCGCGTCCGGGCGCCTGGGTCGGGTCGACGACGAGCGTGTCCACCGCCTGTGCCCGGACGGCGGAGAGCACGTCGGTGAGCCCGCTGACGGCGAACCCGTCCGAGCGACCCGGCAGCGGCCGCGTACCGCTCCATCGTCTGCGCACGGCGGGTCTCGCGGATCTCGTCCGCGGCCTGCAGCATCGTCGCGTCCAGATCGTCCGGTCCCTGACCGCCCGAGGACTCGATCTCGTAGACCAGCTCGGCGGTGTGCGGGGTGAGCTCGTCGACCAGGCGTGCCCGCGCCGGGCGCGGTCCCGGTCACGACGATCTGCTGCGCCCCGGTCGACGACGCGAGCTTCTCCACCCGCTCGGCCACGGCCTTGGCGTTGCGCTTCCACGTCTCCTCGACGCGGGCGTCGGCGCTGCCCTCACCGGGACCGGCGACCGAGGCCTTGTGTACCGGACCGTCGGAGTCGCCGGCGACCTGCTCCGGCTCGGCGCCGGGCGCCCGAACCGTGCCGCCGGTGTCATCGATGTGCACCGCGACGGCGGTGACCTCCTCGGGGACGACGGAGACGACCGTCAGCAGGTCGGGCACGTCCGACCACACGGCGGTCCCGGACCCGGACGGCGGGGTCTCGACGAAGCGGTCGAGCAGCACCCCGCCGGATCCGGCGACGAGCACGCGCCCGGCCGTGCCGTCCGGCGGGTCCCCGCCGTCGACGGCGTCGTCGAGGGACGCCAGAACGCTCTCGTCGGCGCCCTGGCCTTCCAGGTTCTCGCGGAGGTTGCGCCAGCGCAGGCGGACCTCGTTGCTGCCCTTCGGCTCGTCGCTCGTGGCGTCGAGCACCACGGTCGCGAACGGGCCCGGGTCGGTGGTCAGTGAGCGGAGCCAGTTGAGTCGCATCACGGTGGCGGTACCCGTGCCCGAACGACGGAAACGTCGGGGCCGGGACCGGTCGGGGACCGGCCGGGTTCTAGCATCGGCCCGTGCCGACCTTCCGGATCGCCCAGGCCGCGAACCTCCTCGGTGTCAGCGACGACACCGTGCGGCGCTATGTCGACAGCGGGGCACTGCCGGTCGAGCTGGACGCGTCGAACCGCAAGGTGATCGACGGCGCGGAGCTCGCCGCGTTCAGCCGGGACCAGACCGCCGCGGCCACCGCCCCGATGGCGCCCACGTCCGCGCGCAACCGCATGGTCGGGCTGGTCACCTCCGTCGTCTCGGACACGGTGATGGCGCAGGTCGAGATGCAGTGCGGCCCGCACCGCGTGGTGTCGCTGATGAGCAGCGAGGCGGTCCGCGAGCTCGGCCTGGAGCCGGGCGTCCTGGCCGTCGCGGTCATCAAGTCGACGAACGTCGTCGTGGAGACACCCAGCCGATAAAACCCCGGCTACGCTCCGTGGACCTCGTCCGGCTCCCGACGGCGGGGCGGACCGGAGAGGATCCCCGACCGTGCAGCCTGCGTCCGGCTCAGCCCGCGCGGGCGAGCCGGACCACCTGCCGTCGCGCACGGTCACGAAGCCGTTGCTCGTCGCGATCTCGCACGCCGTCGAGGAGTTCGCGCTGGCCACGCCGGACGATCCGCCGATCGCGGTCGTCGCGTTGTTCCAGCGCCCGCCCGTACGTCGCGCCGCAGACCGACGTCCTCGCGCGGATCGCGCAGGTCGCCGGCCTGACCGCGGTCGGGTTCGCGGGAGACCCGGAGGCGGAGCTCCCGGCCGGTGTCACGCGCGTCGCTCTCGGTGACGACGAGCCGCTGACCCGGGAGTGGGGCGTGACCGTCCTGGGCCCGCGGTCCGGGGCCACCGTCGTCGGGCACGACCTGGAGCGGGTCGACGGTGCCGCCCGCTCGCTGGAGCGCGGGCGCATGTTCTCCGGGCGGTGGTCGTTCCGCCGCACGGCCGCCGTCGCCGAGCTCCGACGGCTGCGCACGGCCCTGGAATCACGGCTCCCGGCGCACGACGACCTCGACCGGGCCCTGGACACCGACGTATCCCCCACCCCGGACGACCGGCGCCAGGACGCCGCGATGGCCGTCGTCGTGGAGCGGCTGGCCGCCCAGCAGCGGCTCGCCGACGACGCCCGCAACGCTCTCGACGACGTCGCGCCCGGCGCCGAGCGGGACCCGCAGAGCGGCCTGCCGACCCGCGCGTTCCTGGACCGCTGGACGGCGGGCTCGGCCACCGGCACGCTCCCGGTCGGGCTGGCGCTGTTCCGGGTGCACGAGCTGTCCCAGGTACGGGTGCGCCACGGGCACATCGCCGAGCGGGACGTCCTCGAGTCCATCGCGCGGGTCCTGCTCCGGCACACCGGGGCCGCGGACCGTGTCGTCCGGGTCGGGCGCGAGGAGTTCCTGCTCGTGCTGCCGTCGCGGGAACCGGACGAGGTCGCCCACTGGACCGAACGCGCTCGGGCCGAGATCGGCGCCCTGTCCGGCAGTCACCCGTTCGTGCCCACCGCGGCGTCCGCGGTGATCACCCGGACCCGCCTGCGCCCGCTACCGCTCGGTCCGCTCTGGGCAGCGCTGGACCGGGCGGTCGAGACCGGGATCCCGGTCACCGTGCTCGGCTAGGCCGTTCGGCGGAACCAATTGGGCCGTGCGAGGGTGTCGGGCATGTCCATGATGATCGTGGCCGCACACGCACCGACGCTCCTGCACTGGGCCGACGCCCACCCCGCCGTCGCCGACACGCTCGCGCAGGGCGGTGTCGGCGACGTCCTCAAGCGTGCCGGCAAGGCCATCGCCTGGTTCCTCGCCGGGATCTTCATCGTCGGCGCGCTCCTCGGCCTCGTGATCGGGTTCTTCGTCGGACGCGCGGTCGGCCGGCGCAACCCGGAGCCGTCGGACTCCTCGTCGATCACGAGCGTCGACGCGACGACCGGCGGCTGACCCGGACCGCTCAGGCGATCCCGTCGGCGGTGCGGCAGGCCAGCGCGACCAGCACCAGCGTCGGGCCGACCGCACCGGCCGTCGGGAACACGGCACTGGACACGACGTGCACGTTCGGCGTGCCGTGCACCCGGCAGCCGGCGTCGACGACCCCGGTGCGCGGCGACGCGGACATCCGCAGCAGGCCCATCTGGTGGGTGCCGTCGGTCATCTGCAGGTTCGCCACGCGGTCCACGTCGGACATGTCGACGGCGGCCAGCCCGGTGCGCTCGAGCTCCTTGCCGATCAGGGTCAGCGACGTCGCGATGCTCTGCCGGTCGGCGTCCGAGACCGTGTAGTCGACGCGCAGCCGGCGCTGCCCGAGCGCGTCCCGTTCGCGGTCGAGGGTGACGCGGTTGCGCGGGTCGGGTGCCTGCTCGGCGTCGAAGCGCAGGCGGCAGTGGCCGCTGTCGAGCGGCATGAACGACGGCAGGTGCCGCGACCCGGTCAGCCGGGGCCGCGCCCAGCTCGCGGTGAAGCGCGCGACCCGCATCGGGTCGGCGACGACGTTGCGCACGTGCCGTCCGATCCCGGTCGTCCCGGCGTACTGGGCGTGCGTGCCGGCCGTCTTGAACCCCCCGCGGGCCCGGCTCATCCCCCAGTACGTCAGCGCGAACGTCGACAGCAGCGCGTCGTGGTGCTCCGGGTCCTTCGGGTCGGCGAACCACACCGCGGCCTTCAGGTTGCGCAGCTGCTGCGCGGCCTGGACCTGCGGCGAGAGCGACAGCATGCGGCGGGCGTACACGCCGTCGGAGGTCGTGGCGTACCCGAGCCCGAACGCCCGGCCGGCGTCGGTCAGGCGCAGGCGGCCGACCTCACCGACCGGGTGCGTCATGTAGTGCCGGCCGACCTGGTCGTACTCGCCGCCGATGCCCGGGCCCAGCCCGCTGCCGCCGTACCCGTCGGAGGCCAGCAGGATCCGCGCCGACTCGAGGCCACCGGCCGCCAGCACGAACTCCCGGGCGCGGATCCGGATCTCGCACCCGCGCCGTGGCACCACGACCGCCTCGGTGGCCCGCTCGCCGGCCGGGTCCCGGTCCAGACGCCCGACCGTCGCGTGCAGGAACAGGCGCAGGCGCCCGGTCGTCGCCAGTGACCGCACCCGCGGGCCGAACCGCGTCGGGGGGCTCCAGCGCCACAGGTCGTCCCAGCGCAGCGCATCGGTCGCCCCGACCTCCTCCGGGACGCCGGGCAGACCGGACATCGACGCCGACCAGTCCGCGCTCCCGGCATCCAGGTGCCGTACCGCGCGGCCGTAATAGGCGCGCAGCTCGTCGTGGCCGATCGGCCAGCCGGACTCCGGCACCCAGTCGCGCCGCTCGAGGTCGAGGTCGTCGAGCGGCGCGCACCGGCCACCCCAGACGCCGCTGCTGCCGCCCAGCCGCTTCTGCCGCACGGCCTCCAGCGGGTCGTGCGCGCCGTCGCCGACGACGCCGCGGTAGGTGTCGGCGGCGACCCGGTCCGAGCCGTCGCCACCGCCCTCCAGCACGATCACGCCGATGCCACGGTCGGCCAGCTCCGCAGCGACGGTGGCGCCGGCCGGCCCGCTGCCGATCACGCAGACCTCGGTCTCGAACACCGACCCCGGCAACGCGCGACGAGCGTCGATCAGCATGGGCGTACAGGTCCTTCCACGAGCCCGGACATCGTCCCCGACGGGGGTGGGGACGAGTCGCCGGAAAGCGGACAGTAATGTCTGGAGTGTCTGATTTCAGCGTACGAGCGGCCGGTCCCCCGGACCGCCCGGGGAGGCTCCGAGTATGGGACTGGTGGCCGCAGCCACGACCGCGAGGGGTATGGCCGCTACGGTACGTGTTCTCGGTCGGGGCGAGCTGAGCCGATACGGGGGCACAGGCGACTCCGAGGTCACCCGGCTGGAGCGCGAGCTACGGGACGTGATCGGCGTCCGGCACGCGCTGGCGGTGAACAGCGGCACCAGCGCGCTCGTGGCGGCCCTCGTCGGAGCCGGGATCGGGCCGGGCGACGAGGTCCTCGTCCCCGCGTACACCTGGGTGTCGACGGCCGCCGCGCCGCTCGCCGTCGGTGCCGTCCCGGTCCTGGTCGAGGTCGACCGGTCGCTGACCATGGACCCGGCCGACCTCGCCCGGAAGATCACTCCACAGAGTCGCGCCGTGATCCCGGTGCACATGCAGAACCTGGTCTGCGACATGGACGTCATCATGTCGCTCGCCGCGACACACGCCCTGACCGTGATCGAGGACGCCTGCCAGGCCGTCGGGCTGCGGTACAAGGGCAGGCGGGTCGGGTCGATCGGGCACGCCGGGTGCTTCAGCTTCAACCAGTACAAGAACATCCGCAGCGGTGAGGGCGGCGCTCTGCTCACCGACGACGACACCCTGTTCGAGCGCGCGGCGATGTATCACGACGTCGGCAGCTACACCCGGCCCGGATTCGCCGTCGACGACTCGGACCTGATCGTCGGGGTGAACCTGCGCATGCCGGAGCTGTCGGCGGCCGTGCTGCGCCCGCAGCTGGACACGCTCGACGCGCAGCTCCTGCGCCGCAGGCGGCACCGCCGGATCATGCTGGAGGCGCTGCCGTCCGGTCCCGGGGCGCCGCGTCCGGTACCGCACCACGACCCGGCGTCCGCGGCGGGACTCGCCGTCACGTTCGACGGCCCGGACGGCGAGTCCGACGCCACCGCGTTCGCCGGCCGGCGCGGCGTGCGCCGGCTGGCCGACACCGGCCGGCACGTCTACACGAACTGGCGCTCGATCCAGATGCGCAACCCCGTGCACCCGCGCGCCGACCCGTACCGCGAGGCGGTCCGGGACGTCGACCACGGCCCGGACGCCTGCCCCGCCACGCTGGACATCCTGGCCCGCACGTGCGCGGTCGACCTCGCGCCGGAGATGCCGACGCCGGCGTTCCGGCTGCTGGCCGCCCGCAACCGCGCGGTGAGCCCGGGACCGGCCCGGCCGCGGGCGGTCGCTCAGTAGCTCCGGGGCAGGCCCAGTCCCTGGGTCGCGATGTGGGCGAGCACCAGCTCCTCGGCGACCGGGATGTTCTTGGCGATCCGCGCGTCGCGGTGCAGGCGCGCGATCGGGTACTCCTCGGAGAACGCCATCCCGCCGTAGGTCTGGTACGCCCGGTCCGCGGCCTCCCAGGCCGCGTTCGCCGCGGTCAGCTTCGCGATGTTCGCCTCGTCGCCGCACGCCTCGCCGCGGTCGTGCAGCCACGCCGCCTTGTGCGTCATCAACCGGCCCAGCTCGGTCTGGGCCTTCACCCGCGCCAGCGGGAACGCCAGCCCCTGGTTGGCGCCGATCGGGCGGCCGAACACCTCGCGCTCGCGGGCGTAGCCGGCAGCCAGGCGCAGCGCGAGCTCGGCCGTGCCGACACCGCCCGCGGCGGCCAGGATCCGCTCCGGGTTGAGGATGTCCCAGAGCACCGCGAAGCCGTGGTCGACCTCGCCGAGCACGCGCTCGGCGGGGACCCGGACGTCGTCGAACCAGACCTGGTTGGACTGCACGATCCGGTTGCCCGCCTTCGGGATCGGCGTGTAGCGCAACGTCCCGGCGGCGGTCGCCTCGGCGACGTCGACGAGCAGCACGGAGAACCCGCGCGTGCGCCCGGTCGCCTCGGCCGCCGGGGTGGTGCGGCAGACCACGAGCATCCAGTCCGCCCGCTGCACCCCGGAGATCCACACCTTCTGCCCGCGCAGCAGCAGGTCGTCGCCGTCGCGGCGGGCCGAGGTGGTGATGGCCAGCGCGTTGCTGCCGGCGTCCGGCTCGGTCAGCGCGAAGCAGGTCTGAGTGGTTCCCGCCGCGATGCCGGGCAGCAGCTCGGCGCGCTGCTCGGGGGTGCCGTGGCGGCTCAGGGTGACCCCGCCGAACCCGGGCGTGAGCAGGTAGAGGAACGCGCCCGCGGTGCCGGCCCCGGCCGAGGCCATCTCCTCCAGCGCGACGGCGAGCTCCAGCAGTCCGGCCCCGGCGCCGCCGTACTCCTCGGAGATCGCGAGACCGAGCCAGCCGCCCGCGCCGAGCGCCTCCCACAGCTCCTCCGGCCAGCGCCCCTCGGCGTCGCACGCCGACCAGTAGTCGGTGCCGAAGTCCGCGCACAGCTCGCGCATCCCCTTCTGCACGGCCTCGGCGGTCTCGGGAAGGGCGAAGTCCATGCCCGCGATCCTGGCACGATTCGCGTCGTGGATCCCGATCCCGCCGTGCACGACGCCGCCGACCCGCTCGCCCCGTACCGGGACCGCTTCGCCCCTGCCCCGGGCGTGGTCGCCTACCTGGACGGCAACTCGCTGGGCCGCCCGCCCGCCGCGACGGCCGAGCGGATCGCGGAGTTCGTCCGCGACGAGTGGGGCACCCGTCTGATCCGCGGCTGGGACGAGGGCTGGTGGGAGCTGCCCACCGAGCTCGGCGACCGGCTCGGCGCGCTGGCGCTCGGCGCCGGACCGGGCCAGGTCGTGCTCGCCGACTCGACGACGGTGCTGCTCTACAAGCTCGCCCGGGCCGCCGTCGCCGCGCGGCCGGGACGGACCGAGATCGTCACCGACACCCACGACTTCCCCACCGACCGCTACCTGCTCGACGGCATCGCCGCGGAGCGCGGCCTGACGCTGCGCCCGATCGAGACCGATCCGGCTCTCGGCGTGACCCCGGAGCAGGTCGCCGACGCCGTCGGGCCGGACACCGCGCTCGTGTCGCTCAGCCACGTCGCGTTCTGGTCGGGCTGGCGCGCGGACGCCGCGGAGATCACCCGGATCGTGCACGACGCCGGGGCGCTCGTGCTGTTCGACCTCAGCCACTCCGTCGGCTCGGTCCCGCTGCGGCTCGACGAGTGGGGCGTCGACCTGGCCGCCGGGTGCTCCTACAAGTATCTCAACGGCGGGCCGGGCGCGCCCGCGTTCGCCTACGCCCGCCGGGACCTGATCGGTGAGCTGGACCAGCCGGTGCACGGCTGGACCGGGCGGCGCGACCCGTTCGCGATGGCGCCCGGCTACGACCCGGAACCCGGCGTGCGACGCCTGCTCTCCGGCACCCCTCCGGTGCTCGGCCTGCTGCCGCTGACCGTGTCGCTGGAGATGCTCGCCGAGGCCGGCGTCGACGCGGTCCGGGCGAAGTCGGAGAAGCTGACCGCCTACGTGGTCGCGACCGTCGACGCCTGGCCGGAGCGGTTCGGCGTGCGGGTCGCGTCGCCGCGCGACCCGGAGCGCCGCGGTGGGCACGTCACGCTGCGCGTGCCCGGGGCGCGGGAGCTGGTCACCCAGCTGCAGGAGCGCGGCGTGATCCCGGACTTCCGGGAGCCGGACGGGATCCGGATCGGTCCCGCCCCGCTGTCCACCAGCTTCACCGAGGTCCGCGACGGCCTGGCCGTGCTCGAGGAGCTGCTCGTCGCCCGGGGGAGCTGATCAGGCGACCCGGCGGTCCTCGCTCGCGACGGCGCCCGGGCCGGCCGCAGGGCCGATCCAGGGCAGCGTGGAATCCGACGCCCCCACCGGGGACCGGTCCTGTCGCGCCGGGGCGGTGCGGCCGCCGCCGTCGCCGAGCACCCGGCGGTGCAGCAGCAACAGCACGAACCCGGCCAGGACCAGCGCGTGGGTCAGGAGACGGTCGGGCTCCACCCGGCCCGCGACCAGGTCGAGTGCGCTGAGCACGCCGAGCACCACGACGAACGCGCCGGTCACCGGCAGCAACCCGGCCACCAGCCGTCCACCGGCGTAGGCGACCGCGAGGAAGCCGATGCCCATCGCCAGGTTCCAGGCCGACGTCTCGTGCAGGGCGTGCGCGACGCTCGCCCCGCCGACGTGGTGCATGCCGTCGTGATCGGTCGCCGCGGCGCCGGCGACCCCGATCGCGGCCAGCACCAGCTGCCCGGCCCCGACGAGCGCGAGTCCGGCGCGCACGCCGATCCCGGCCCGCCGCCGTCGCACCACGGCGGGCAGCGTGCGCGACGCGGCGACGACGGCATCGGTGAGGTCCGGACCCGGTTCCGCGGGACCGGTGCGTGCGAGACGGGTGACCGCCGCCGCCCTCTCCGCCCAGGCGTGACAGTCCGTGCAGGCGGCCAGGTGCGCGTCGACGGCACCCTCCGGCACGTCCGGCCCGGCTTCGCCGTCGAGGCGGGCCGAGACCAGCTCGCGACATCGTTCACAGCGCATGACCACTGGTCGTCCGGCGCCGCCGGTTGAGTTCCCCGGACCGGTTCCCGCACGGTGAGACGATCCGCACCAGTCATCGGAACACCGGCTCCGGCCGGATAACGTGTCGTCTCGTGCCGACCCGACACGACGACGCCGCGATCACCGCATGGGCTCTCGCCGCAGGCCGCGGCGACCCGGACGCGGTCTCCGCGTTCGTGCGGGCCACCCAGACCGACGTGCACCGGTTCCTGGTGCATCTGGCCGGGCCGGCGGACGCCGAGGACCTGACCCAGGAGACCTACCTCCGCGCGCTGCGCACCCTGCCGTCGTTCGCGGCCCGCGCCTCCGCCCGGACGTGGCTGCTGTCGGTGGCCCGCCGGGTCGCGGTGGACGCCGTCCGCACGGCGGTCCGCCGCCCGCGCACCCGCGCCGTCGACGACTGGGAGGTCCTCGCCGACCGGACCGTCCCGCCGCGCTCCGGCGCGCACGAGGCGGTGCTGTTGCGATCGCTGGTCGACGGGCTGGACCCGGACCGCCGCGAGGCGTTCGTGCTGACCCAGATGCTCGGGCTCGGCTACGCCGAGGCGGCCGACGTGTGCGACTGCCCGGTCGGCACGATCCGTTCCCGGGTCGCCCGGGCCCGGGAGGATCTGGTGCGCGAGCTCGACGCCGACTCGGGCAGCCGCGACCTGCGCGGACGGGCCTGACCCGGTCGATGCGCCGGATCGCCGATGAGCGGGGCGCCCGAACGGGGTCGACCTTGCGGACATCGGCGGGAACGCGGAGCCCTGTCGCGACGACCACTACTCCGGTGTGTGACGAGAGGAGCCGTCCGTGATCGCATCGCAGCCACTGGCGTGGGCGCTGACCGCCGCCTTCGTGCTGACCGGTGGTTACGCGCTGCTGCGCTGTTCGGCGACCGTGGCCGGGCCGCTGCCCGCGGATCGCCGGACGGCCGAGCTGGCGCATCTGGTGATGAGCGTCACGATGGTCGTGATGACCTGGAGCTGGTTCGGCACGGCCGGGCTGGCCGTCCAGGTGGTGCTGTTCGCGATCTTCGCCGGGTACTTCGCGGTGCGGGCCGTGCGCGGCCGGCGGGGCTCGGTCCACGGATGTCCAGGCGGGTGGGCGCACGCGCTGATGGCCGCCGCCATGGTGTGGATGCTCGTATCGATGCCGCTGGTCATGGCGATGCCGGTGAGCGCGTCCGACGCCAGCGGGGGGCACGCCGGCCACGGCGGTGAGTCCACCGGCGACGCGATGGCGTCCTCCGGCCAGGCCGGCTGGGCGGTCGTGCTGACGCTCGCGTTCGGCGTGGTTCTGCTCGTCGTCTGCGGGTACTGGGCGCTGCGCGCGCTGCGTCGTGACCGCGTTGCTGAGCCGGAGCCGGTCCGGGTCCCGGCCCTCGTCGGAGGCGGTGCGGCCGAGCCCGCGGCCGTCCAGCAGTCCCCGGTGCCGCCCGCGCTCGGCGACCGCTCCGACGCCGTCTGTCACGCCGTGATGAGCCTGGGGATGGTCGCGATGCTGGTCGGGATGGTCGCCGGATGGTGACTCCTCCCCTCGACCGGTGGTGGAACGGCGTACGTCCGCTACTGGTGCGGCTGCACTTCTACGTCGGCCTGTTCGTCGGACCGTTCCTGCTGGTCGCGGCCACGACCGGGCTGCTGTACACGCTGACCCCGCAGATCGAGCGGTTCGTGCACTCCGACGCGCTGACCGCGCAGGTCGCCGGTCCGGCGGTCCCGCTGAGCGACCAGGTCGCCGCCGCGACCGCGACGCAGCCGGGCCTGACCGTCAGCGAGATCCGCCCGGCGCCCGAGCCCGGCGCGACGACCCGGGTCTCGTTCGACGCGTACCCGGACTCCGACTACTCCCGCACGGTGTTCGTGGACCCCGCGACGGCGCGGGTGCAGGCCACGCACGACACCTACGGCGAGTGGTTGCCGGTCCGCGCGTGGTTCGACGATCTGCACCGGACGCTGCTGCTCGGCGACGTCGGGCGCGTGTACAGCGAGATGGCGGCGTCCTGGCTGTGGGTGCTGGCACTGTCCGGCCTCGCGCTCTGGGTCGTCCGGTCGCGCCCGGACCAGCGGCTGCGACGACTGCTGCTGCCGCGGACGAGCGGGACCGGTCGCGCCCGGCTGCGGACCTGGCACGGCGCACTCGGCACCTGGGCCGCGATCGGCATGCTGTTCCTGTCCGCGACGGGCCTGACCTGGTCGCAGTTCGCGGGCGCGAACGTGAGCACGCTGCGCTCCGAGCTGAACTGGTCGACGCCGACGGTGAGCAGCGAGCTGGCCTCGCCCGCCGCCCCGTCGGGGACCGTCGGCGTGCAGGCCGCCCGCGTGCTCGCCGCCGCCCGCGGCGCCGGCGTGGACGGACCGGTCGAGATCGTTCCCGGCGAACCGGGCGAGGCCTGGTCGGTCGCCCAGACCACCCGCAGCTGGCCGACCCGGCAGGACTCCGCCGCGGTCGACCCCGGCACCGGCCGCGTGACCGAGCACCTGCGCTTCGACGACTGGCCGGTCGCGGCGAAGCTCGCCCGCTGGGGCGTGGACGCCCACATGGGACTGCTGTTCGGCCTGGTCAACCAGATCGTGCTGGCGCTGCTCGCGGTGGCGATCATCGCGATCGTGCTGCTCGGCTACCGCATGTGGTGGCGGCGCCGCCCGCTGGACGGCGGCGTCGCCGGCCCGCCGGGGGCGCGGGCGAGGCCGTCGTTCGCGGCCGTGGCGACCGTCGGCGGCGTCGCCGTCCTGGTCGGCCTGGCGGTGCCGTTGCTGGGGGCGTCCCTGATCGGCTTCCTCGTCCTCGACGGCCTGGTGCAGGCGTGGCGGTCCCGCGACGCGACTCCCGGGGAGGACGAGGACCAACTCGTGGAGACCGCCGACCGCTGAGGCCCTGTTTCGAGCGGCCGGGACAGCCAGAACGTGCCGCTCGATCCGACGCCGCGATCGGCCGGCACGTTCCGGCGGGCCCGACCGCCACAACGTGACACTCGATTCTGCGGGGGCGATCGAGCGGCACGTTCGCGCGACCACTACCGCCAGAACGTGGCGCTCGCTTCCGCTGCGGTCGAATCACCCGCCCACGCGGACGACAACGACCACGACGCCGCTCCCGACCCGCGGTCCGCTGAAGCAAGTTGATCCGTAGGTTCCACGGCCCGCGGCAGTCGATCGCCACCGTCGAGCGACCCGGAGAGCCACGACGTGTCACTCGGCGGGCGGGGTGGAAACGCCGTTTCCAGCGAGGGCGACCGCCACAACGTTCGCGCGGCTCAGCGGAGCGGGTCCGGGACCGTCTCGGCCGTGGCGGCGTCGTGCAGGAGTCGCACCTGGTCGCCCTGCAGGGGCCTGCCGTGCCCGAAGCACACGGTGTCCGCGGCGAGTCCGGCGAACCGGCGGAACGACTCCGTCGCGCGCGCCCGGTCGGTGTGGAACGTCCCCAGGATCACCCGGCCGTCGTACTCGGCCGCGACGTCGCCGGTGAACAGCACGCGAGCGTCCGGCAGGTGCAGAGCGAGGCTGCCGTCCGTGTGCCCCGGCGTCGCGACGACGACGGCGCCGAGCTCGTCGATCCGGTCGCCGTCGTCGAGCTCGACGTCCACGCGGCACGGTGGAGCATCGGGCAGCCCGGCGGCGACCTGGGCGTGCAGGGCACGCTCGGCGTCGGTGAACGCGGGCGGCGGGCCGGGATCGCCGGCCCGGATCAGCGGGGCGTCCGCACGTCCGGCGTACACGGTGGCCCCGGTGAGCGCGGCGATCTCGGCGGCCGAGCCGGTGTGGTCGGCGTGCCGGTGGGTGAGCACGACGTGCGTGAGCGACTCCGGTCCGAGGCCGGCGTCGCGCAGCACGTCCAGGGTCGCCGCGCCCAGCCCGAGCCGGCCGGTGTCGACGAGCAGCACCCCGCCGTCGTGGCGCAGCAGGTAGGACTGCCCGGGCGGCTCGACGATCATCGTGAGGTCCGGCCGCAGCGCGACGACGTCCATGCCGTCAGCCTGCCCGGCCGGCGGGCGGCCGGGTGTCGTGTTCGCCACCGGCTGACGCGCCGGGAGTTCGGGTAGACACGAAGGATGTTCCCTTCCTCCCCCGCCGCCTGGACCACCGACGACATCCCGCCCCAGCAGGGCCGCACGGTCGTCGTGACCGGGGCCACCAGCGGGCTGGGCCTGGCCACCACCCGCGCGCTCGTGCGGGCGGGAGCCCGGGTCGTGATGGCCGTGCGCGACGTCGAGGCCGGCGAGAAGATCGCCGCCGAGCTGGGCGGGGCGGTCGGCGTGCGCCGGCTCGACCTCGCCGACCTGACGTCCGTGCGCGAGTTCGCGGCGGGCGTCGAGGACCCGTTCGACGTGCTGGTGAACAACGCCGGGCTGATGGGGATCCCGCAGCGGCGCACCGCGGACGGGTTCGAGATGCAGCTCGGCGTGAACTACCTGGGCCACTTCGCACTGGCCGGGCTGCTGCTGGACCGGATCACCGACCGGGTGGTCACGCTGTCCAGCATGATGCACCGGTTCGGCCGGATCCGGCTCGACGACCCGAACTACGACCACAGCCGCTACGAGCGCTGGACCGCCTACGGACAGTCCAAACTGGCCTGCCTGATGTTCGCCTACGAGCTGGAGTTCCGGCTCACCGCGGCCGGCTCCCGGCTGCGGTCGATGGCCGCGCACCCCGGCTATGCGGCGACGAACCTGCAGTCGCGCACCGAGTCCGTCGCGGACGCGGTGATGGGTGTGATGAACCGGGTGATCGCCCGGTCCGGTGAGGACGGTGCACAGCCGACGCTGTACGCGGCGACCGAACCGGACCTGCCGGGCGGGATGTACATCGGACCGGGCGGCCCCGCCGAGATGTGGGGCGGCCCGGTTCCGGTCGGGTCGAGCCCGGCGTCGCACGACCGGAACGTGCGACGCCGGCTCTGGGACCTGTCCGAGGAGCTGACGAAGGTGCCGTACCCGATCTAGTGCTTGCCGACGCGGGTGAAGTTCTCCGGGATGATCAGGTCGTCGCGGGACAGCTCGTGGATCGAGTTCTTCCCGAGCCCGAGCAGTGCCTCGTCGATGCCCTTGTAGAGGATCGACAGCACGTTGGAGACCCCGCGCTCGCCCTGCGCGGCCATGCCCCACAGGTAGGCGCGGCCGATCAGGCAGGCCTTCGCACCCAGCGCGAGCGCCTTGGCCACGTCCGCGCCGCGGCGGATGCCGCCGTCCTGCAGCACCTCGATCTGGTCGCCGACGGCGTCGACGATCCCCGGCAGCGCGCGGATCGATCCCGGCGTGCCGTCCAGGTTGTTGCCGCCGTGGTTGGACACCGAGATCGCCGTGGCCCCGGCGTCGACCGCGCGGCGCGCGTCGTCCGGGTGGGTGATCCCCTTGAGCATGAACGGGCCGCCCCACTGCTCGCGCAGCCAGGCGATGTCCTCCCAGGTCGGCAGCGGCGAGGTCCACCACACGCCGTAGGCGCCGAAGAACGTCGGCGGCTCCTCGCCCGGGTTCGCCATGTTCGGGGTCTTCAGGTCCGGCAGGTGTCCACTGCGGACCCAGTCCAGCAGGTACTTCGGCCGGACGATCGCCTCCGGGCCGAACTGCAGCATCGCCTTGAGGTCCATCTTCTCCGGGATGGGCGGGCTGCCCCAGTCCCGGCGGGTGGCGAACGTCCAGTCCAGCGTGACGATCAGCGCCTTGGCGCCGGCCTCCTTGGCACGCATCGCGCGGGCCAGGATGTCCTCGCGCGAGCCGGCCCAGTAGACCTGGAAGAAGACCTTGTCGTTGACCGCGCAGACGTCCTCGACCGAGCGCGACGCGAACGACGACAGCCCCATCGCCGTCGAGACCGTCTGCTCCGGGTTCAGCGGGTTCTGGATGTTCGAGCTGGCGGCGGCGCGGGCCACCGCGACCTCGCCCTCCGGGTCGACCGCCTGGACGCCGGTCGGGGAGATGACGACCGGGAAGTCGATCTCCTGCCCGAGCACCGTCGTCTTCTGGTCGCGCTGCGGGGGCAGGTCCGCGATGTGCGGGCGGAAGCCCAGCTCGTCGAACGCGGCCACGTTGTCGGACAGCGTGAGGCCCTGCTCCGCACCGGCCACCAGCGCGTAGTACACCGACTTCGGCAACCGCTTCTTCGCGCGGCGCTGTGCCTCCGCGACGGTCTCGAACCAGTCCTTCGTGCTCGCCATCTGCGCGGGCTCCTTAGCCGTGGAAGTCGGTGGCCTGCACCCTAGCCATTCGGCACCGGGTGCCACAGCTCGCGCGGCCCTGACCTGTCCGAACGTGGGGGGCAATACCGTCCGACCGCTCCGGTCCCGGTGCCGCGCAACACCGCGTGGACCGCTGTCCTCCACTGCGAGCAAGCGGGCTGAGCCGAACGGGCGACCCCGGTCGGGTGGAGTGCGCAGCGCGGACCACCTGCAGGTGACGCCTTGCATGCTCGCTACGGTGTGCCCGCAGTCACCGGTCAGCGGACCTCGGTCCGCGGCGAGGAGGAGCCGTGTACAGCCACCTGCGGGGTGGACACGCTTCCGGCGGGCAACCCTCTCCGGGCGGGTACGCGTCCGGGTACGGGCAAGGTGTCCCCGGCCCGGGTACGCATGCGCCGCTGGGGGTCGACCCGGATCACCACCGCCCGATCGGGTTCGCGGGGGACCGGGGGGCCCCGGCCCGGATGGTGCCGCCCATGCAGTCCGCTCCCGGCGCACCTCAGGCGCCGGCCGCGGAACCGCCGTCCGGCGGGCTCACCGCGCTCGCCGTCGACGACGAGGAGCCGGCTCTGCTGGAGCTCGCGCACCTGCTCGGCGAGGACCCGCGGGTGGGCGACGTGCTCACCGCGCCGAACGCGACGGAGGCGCTGCGCATCCTGCACGGCAACCCGTCGGACGGAAGCGCCCCGGCCCGGATCGACGTGGTGTTCCTCGACATCCGGATGCCCGGCCTGGACGGCCTCGAGCTCGCCCGCGTGCTCAACGCGATGGCCAACCCGCCGCCGGTCGTGTTCGTCACCGCGCACGACGACCGGGCGGTCGACGCCTACGAGGTCGGCGCCGTCGACTACCTCCTCAAGCCGCTGCGCTCGGAGCGACTGGCCGGAGCGCTGGACCGGACCATCGCCCATCGCGCCGGGCGTGGCGCGCCGTCCCCGGTGGCCGCCCCGCCGGCCCCGGGTGGTGGCGGTGCCGCCCCGGCTGCGGCCCGCCGGCCGGTGCCCGAGCAGACCGACGACGAGGTCATCCCGGTGGAGCTGGCCGGGACCACGAAGATCATCCCGCGGTCGTCGATCCGCTTCGTCGAGGCCCAGGGCGACTACGCCCGCCTGCACACGACCGAGGGCAGCCATCTCGTCCGGATCCCGGTCTCGGTACTCGAGGACCGTTGGGGCGAGGCCGGGTTCGTCCGCATCCACCGCGCCTACCTGGTCGCCCTGCACCTGATCACCGAGCTGCGGATGTCCGGGTCCGGGTACGTGGTGCGCCTCGGGCAGGGACCGAACGGCGTCGAGCTGCCGGTCAGCCGCCGGCACACGGCCGGGTTGAAGCGGATCCTGCGAGGGCGGCCGCCGCGGCCGCCGCGCAGCGGGCCGGACGACGGACCGGACGGGCCGGTGCTGCCCCGCTGAGGCGCTGCGGCGGGCATGTCGCCCGCCTGGTCTCGTGACGGTCCGTACACGACCGACCTAATCTCGTGATCGGTGATACCGATCCGGTCCGTACGGGCCGTGTTCTGCTGTCCGCAGTACTGCTGGTCGGCGTGCTGGCCGGCTGTTCGACGGCTCCGGCCGCCCAACCGGTCGCGCAGGCGACCCTGCAGGCTGCTCCACCGCCGCCGGTGCCCCAGCTGTCGGCGGCGGCACGCAGGTCTTCCCCGGACGGCGGATGGTCGCGCTGTACGGCCACCCGGACACGCCGGGCTCGGCGTTCTCGGCGAGCAGGGCATCCCGCAGTCGATCGACCGCGCGAAGAAGCTCGCCGCCACCTACCAGCCGCTCGTCCGCGAGCCCGTCGTGCCCGCGTTCGAGCTGATCGCCACGGTCGCCGACACCGCCGCCGGCGCGGACGGGAACTACCCGCGGAGTCGACGCCCGGGCAGCTACGGCCCTGGATCGACGCGGCCCAGAAGGCCGGCGTGTACGTCGTGCTGGACCTGCAGCCCGGCCGGGCCGACTTCCTGTCCCAGGCCCGTCGCTACGAGTCGCTGCTGGCCAGGCCGAACGTCGGGCTCGCGCTCGACCCCGAGTGGCGGCTGGCCCCCGGCCAGCGCCACCGCGCCCAGATCGGGTCCGTGTCCGCCACCGAGATCAACCGCACCTCCGCGTGGCTGGCCGACCTGACCAAGGGAAGAACCTGCCGCAGAAGGTGTTCCTGCTGCACCAGTTCCGGGTCGCGATGATCCCGGACCGGGCCAGGGTGGACACGTCGCACCGCGAGCTCGCCACCGTGCTGCACGCGGACGGGTTCGGCGACCCCGGGACCAAGATGGAGACCTGGAACACTCTGCACGCGGCCCCGGCACCGAAGGGCCTCTGGTGGGGCTGGAAGAACTTCATCGACGAGGACACGCCGATGTTCACGCCCGCCCGGACCTACGCGGTCCGGCCGGCACCACCGGTGTTCGTCTCGTTCCAGTAGGCGACCGCGGAGGAGGCCGCCGATACTGTGACCACGGGTGCCCCACACGGGTGGGTGGGGGCCCACGGAGATCGTGATCACAGGAAGTACGCTCGGCCGGATCGATTTGGCGGCAGCGAGGCCGCGTGCCCAGACGACGGAGCCGTCCGGACGCCCGAGACGCGGGCGCGGACCGCCGTCACGCCGACCGCAGACAGGGGGTGCCCCGTGGACGAGTTCCGCCCACGTGGGAACGACCGTCGGCAAGGTCGGCCCCCCGAGCGCCCGGTGCGTCCGGACCCCGACGACGACCGGCAGGATCCCGGCCGGCCCGGCTCCGACGAGGACGGTGACGGTCCGGCTCCGACCGGGCGTCCGCCGGCCGGCCCGCGTCACGGCGGCGAGCGGACCCCGCCGCCCCCGTCCCGGCCCCCGCAGGCCCCGCCGCCGGCTCCACCGTCGCGGGGCGCGCCGCCACCCGCACCACCTCCGCAGGGCGCGCCGCCGCCCCCGCCGCCGCCCCGCCATCTCCCCAGGGCGGGCCGCCGCGCCAGGCCACGCCTCCCCCGCCACCCGGTGGCCGGGACGCCGCCGGTCCGCCGCCGCGCGCGGCCGGCGCCCCACCCGCGAGCGGGTACCCCCCTGCCGGACCGCCGACGCCCCGGCCGGGCACGCACCGGCACGCCGGGCCGGACACGCCCGGCCCGGGCGCGCGGCCCCTCAGGCGCCGTGGCCGCGCCGGCACGAGCGCACGCCCGGCACACCGTCCGGCCGGACCCGGCTCCCGGACGGGACCGGGCAGGCCGACGGCACAGGGGCAACAGCCGCGCGCCCGGCCACCCGGTACTCCGACAGCCGCCCGACCGACATCCGATCGCTGCGCCGCGGCTCCTCGACGTCGCGGTCCGCCGCCGTCGAGCCGGCCGTCCAGGACCCGGGTGCCGGCAGTCCCGCCGCCCGAGCGCGGGCCGGACCGGGACGCACCCTCCGGGCCGCAGCGTCCCGTCGGTGGACCTCCGCCGCCCGAGCGCGGGCCGGACCGCGACGCACCCTCCGGGCCGCAGCGCCCCGGAGGGGGACCACCGGAGCAGCCCGGACGCCCGGACACGGCCGCCGTCCACCGGCGGCGGCTGGCCGTCGAAGGTGACGGACCGTCCCCGGACCGCGATCGCGCCGCACGACTCAGCGGCGAGATCCCGATCGTCCCGCGGGAGCAGACCCTCCGCGGCGGCGGACGCCCCGGCCCGGACGCCGCCCGCCAGGCGGACGGCCCGCGGTCGGTCGAGTCGACCACCACCCGTACCCCGCGCCGCAGGCCCGCTCCTCCCGGTGACGACGCGACCGGTCGCCGGCCCGCGGCCGACCGCCGTCCGCGGACCGGCGGACCGGCCGGAGCCGCGGCCGCCGCCGGAACGGTCGCAGGCGCTGGTGCGGTCGCGGCCGCCGGAGCGGCGGCCGCCCGCGGCGCGGACGCGCCGACGCGCGCGACCCGCCCCGCCGAACGCCCCGCCCGTCCGGGGCCGTCGCGGCCCGCGGAACGCCCGGCCGGCGCGAGCGCGCCCACGACGAGGACCGCAGCGGGCGCCGCAGCCGGGACGAAGAAGGCCGCCGGGGCGAAGAAGAAGCGCCGGCCGCCGGACCCCGCGCGGCGCACGCTCCGGGCCGCACTCGGCCTCACCGCGGCGTCCACCGCGCTCCCCGGCACCGGGCATCTCGCGATGCGCCGCCGCCGCACCGGCGGGCTGATCCTGGGGACGCTCGCGCTCGTCGTCGTGACGGTGGCGGTGCTGCTCCTCGCGCTGCGCCGCTCGACCCTGCTGACGAACCTGCTCTCGACGACGGCGCTGACCGGCATCGCCATCGCACTGATCGTCGGCGGGATCGGCTGGATCGCCGTCGTCGCCCGGACGTACGCGCTGGCCCGCCCGCGCGACATGGCGCTGGGCAAGAAGATCGTCGGTACGGGCACGGCGGCCCTGCTGTGCCTGGTCGTCGCCGTACCGTTCGGCTACACCGTCGACCTTCTCAACTCCCAGCGCGGGCTGCTGAACTCGCTGTTCAAGGGCGGCGGGACGGATGCGGTCGAGGCACTGGGCAAGCCGCGCCTGAACGTGCTGCTGCTCGGCAGCGACGCCGGGCCGGACCGCGCGGGCACGCGCACCGACACGATGATGCTGGCCAGCATCGACACCAAGACCGGGCGGACGACGCTGTTCAGCCTGCCCCGCAACATCCAGCGCGCCCAGTTCCCGCCCGGGTCGCCGATGGCGGAGAAGTTCCCGGACGGCTTCCACGAGGAGTCCCAGCCGCTGTCCGGCGACTACCTCCTCAACGCCGTCTACGCCTACGGCGAGGCGAACCCGCAGGTCGCACCGGCCGGCCCGACGCCGTACAAGGGCGTGAACCTGCTGCAGTCGTCGATCTCGTACATGACCGGTCTGCCGATCGACTACTACCTCGAGGTCAACATGGCCGGGTTCTCCTCGATGATCGACGCGGTGGGCGGCGTGCAGGTCAACGTCGGCTCCGAACCGATCCCGGTCGGTGGCGTGACGGCCGGTGGCACCCACATCAAGCCGGACCGCTACATCCCGCCGGGCATCCAGAACCTCAACGGCGAGGACGCGCTGTGGTTCGCGCGCTCGCGCCGCAACGGCACCGACTACCAGCGGATGGGCCGCCAGCGCTGCCTGATCCAGGCCGTGATCAACGAGAAGAGCCCGGCCGAGATCCTGACCCGCTTCCAGTCGATCGCGGCGGCGACGAAGGACACCGTCTACACGGACATGCCGCAGCAGGTCCTCCCGGCGCTGGCGGTGCTCGCCGACGAGGGGTTCCGCCTGGAGAGCGTCGCGTTCGACCCGACGCTGCCGGACCCGAACGGCCCGAACGGCACGTTCGACACCGGTAAGCCGGACGTGCCGTACATGCAGGAGGTCGTGCAGAAGGCGATCGCGGAACCGCCCCCGCCGCCGCCCCCGGGCGCCGCGCCCCCGCCGGCCGCCGCCCCGCCGTCGTCGCCGGCGCCGTCGTCGGAGTCCTCGTCGAGTGCGAGCCCGTCGTCCGAGGCGGCACCGCCCCCGTCGGCGTCCGCCGCGCCGCAGTCCGTCCAGGACGCGTGTGCCGCGGTGTCCGGCGCCCCGGCCGAGGGCAGCACCGGGGACAATCAGAGCGCCGGGACCGCCCCGACCGGCGCCCAGCCGCTCGCCGCCGTCCCCCGGCGGAACGGCGACTGAGCTCGCACCGAGACACCCGGGAACGGGCTGTGCCCCGTCGTGACGGTCCGTCCGGATGGGCCGCACAATATGCGGATGCGGATCACCCTCGCCCAGCTCGACTCCCGTCTCGGTGACGTCGACGCCAACGCCGACCGCGCCGAGAAGGTGATCACCGACGCTGCGGCGGACGGGTCGGACATCGTGGTGTTCCCGGAGCTGTTCCTGTCCGGGTTCGGCGTCGGCGAGGTCGACGACGACGTGTCGATGACGCTGGACGACGAACGCCTGCACCGGCTGGCCGACAAGACCGACAAGGGTGTGCTGCTCGCGTTCCCGGAGGCCCAGGCGCACGGTCTGCACACGTACAACAGCGCGGCCTACTTCGAGAACGGCCGGCTGGTGCACGTGCACCGCAAGCTCTACCTGCCGAACTACTCGATCTTCGAGGAGCGCAAGCACTTCCTGCCCGGCCAGACGTCGCGTGCGTTCCCGGTGCTCGAGGGCAGGCACCGCGCGGCGACCCTGATCTGCAACGACGCGTGGCAGCCGCAGCTGGCGTTCCTGGCCACACAGGACGGCGCGATGGTCATGCTGGTCCCGGCGGCGAGCGCGCAGAGCATGTTCCCGGAGCGCTACGACAGCCGCGACTACTGGCGCGGCATCACGCAGTTCTTCGGCCGGATGTACCAGCTCTACGTCGTGTTCGTGAACCGCGTCGGCGAGGAGGGCAAGCTCCGGTTCTGGGGCGGCAGCCACGTCGTCGACCCGTGGGGCGACGTGGTCGCCGAGTGCGTCGAGCACGAGGAGCACGTGCTGTCCGTGGACATCGACATCAACCAGGTCCGCCGCCGTCGACGGGACATCCCGCTGGTCCGCGAGGCGCGCCTGGGCCTGATCCGCCGCGAGGTCGACCGGCTGCTCGACGAGGGCGGCGACCTCTGAGCCGGAGCTCCCGCCGGACTGAGCGGCCGTCTGCAGTCTGGACAGACGGCCGGAAAGGGGCTGTCCTCGCAGTATGCCGACGCGGCGCGACACCCCGCGCGGGCCCGCGGCCGAGGTGTTCGTCGGCCGCAGGCCCGAGCTCGACGCGTTCGCGGCGGCCTGGGAGGACGCGCGCGCCGGGGAGCCGCGGCTGGTCTGGGTCGAGGGCGAGCCGGGCTCCGGCAAGACCGCGCTGATCGCGCGCTGCGTCGCCGAGCACCCCGGCGCGATGGTGCTGTCGGCGAGCGGCGACGAGGCCGAGACCCGCCTGGCCTACGGGGTGCTCGACCAGCTGGTCGCAGGGATCCCGCCGGATGTCGCCGACCAGACCCCGCTCGTGCGCCCGGACCGCGACCCGCGGGCCGACCCGCTGGCGATCGGCGCTGACCTGCTCGGGGCGCTCGGCGCGCTGCCCGGCGCCGAGCCGGTGCTCGTCGTCGTCGACGACGTCCAGTGGGCCGACGAGCCCTCGGTGCGCGCCCTGCTGTTCGCGCTGCGCCGCCTGCAGCACGACCAGGTCGTCGCGCTGCTCGGAGCCCGGCTGCCGGGCCCGGACCCGGACGCGCCCGACCCCGATCCGCGCTGGGAGCGGCTGCTCGGCCCCGGCCGCGGCGTGCGCCGGCTGCGCCTGACCGGCCTGCCGCCCACCGAGCTGTCCGAGCTGGCCGCCGTCCTGGGGCACCCGCTGGAGTCGACCGGCGCCGCCGAACGGCTGTGGGCGCACACCGGCGGGCACCCGCTGTACGCGCGGGCGCTGCTGGAGGAGCTGCCCGGCGAGGTGCTGGCGGGAACGGCCGACGACCTGCCCGCCCCCCGCTCGCTGACCGCGGTCGTCCTGGTCCGGCTGGCCCGGGCCAGTCCGGACACCGAGGCCCTGGTCGTCGCCGCATCGGTGCTGGGGACGAGCTGCACGCTCGGCCAGGCGGCCGGCCTCGGCGGCGTCCGCGACCCGGCCGCGGCGCTGGACGAGGCCGTCCGGATCGGCCTGCTCGCGGAGCGGCCGGGCACCACACCGGCCCGGATCGGGTTCGCCCACCCTCTGCTGCGCGCCGCCGTGCACGGCGACCTCGCCCCGGCCCGCCGCCGCGCCCTGCACGCCGCGGCGGCCGATCTCCTGCCGGGACGGGAGGGGCTCACGCACCGGGTCGCGGCCGCCGCCGGTGCCGACCCGGGGCTGGCCGCCGAGCTGGAGGCCGTGGCGTCCGACCCGGGTGCGGGCGTGCCCGGGCCGGAGGCGGCGGACCTGCTGCGGGCCGCGGCCGACCTCAGCCTCGACCCCGACGACCGGCAGCGGCGGCTGCTCGCCGCCGCCCGGCGCCTGATCGACGAGGGCGAGATCGCGCGGGCGACGGCCCTCGAGCCGGCGGTGGAGCGGACCGCGCCGGGGCGGCGGCGCACCGAGATGCTCGGACAGCTCGCGTTGTACTCCGGACGCTTCGCCCGCGCCCGCGACCTGCTCGAGCACACCGGCGCCGCGGACGACCCCACGCTCGCGCCGGTCGCCACGGCCCACCTGGCGCTGCTGAACGTCCTGGAGGGCGACACCGCGCGCGGGGTGCAACTCGGGGTCGCGGCGCTGAGCGCCGCAGGTGCCGACCCGGGCGTGCGGATGCCGGCCGGGTTCGCGATCATGCTCGGGCTCGCCGCCGAGGGGCGCGGTGCCGACGCCCGCGCCATGCTCGACCGGGCGGCAGGTAACGGGCGGATCGCGCCGGACCTCCTCGTGATACGCGGGATGCTGGCGGCGCTCGACGCCGACGACACGGCCGCCCACGACGCGCTCGAGGAGGCCGTGCACCGGGCGCGATCGGGCGAACCGATCCGCACGCTCGCGCTCGCCCTGACCTGGCTCCCGGTGGTACGCGACAACCTCGGCCACCCGGGTGCGGTGGACGGCCTCGAGCTCGCGGCGTCGGTGACCCGGGACGGCGGGACGGTCCTGCCCGGGACGCTGGTGCACGCGTTCACCGCCGACGCGCTCGCCGTCCGTGGCCGTACCGCCGAGGCCCGTGGCCACCTGCGGGATCCGTCGGCACCGGAGCCGTCCTGGTGGGGTGCCGAGCTCTGCGACGCGGTCGCGGCCGCGGTGCTCGCCCGGGCCGACGGCGACCCCGCCGGGATGCTGCGGGCCCTCGCACCCGCGCTGCGGCCGGACGTCCGCGCGCTGGCCGACGGCCTCGGCCACCTCGGCCCCCGTGTGCTCGAGGTCGAGGCCCACCTGGCCGCCGGGCAGGCCGCGCAGGCCGCGGACGCGCTCGCCGGTCTGGAGTCCCGCCTCGCCGACCGGCCGCCGTCGCGGTACTCGGTCGACGCGGCCCGGCTGCGGATCCTGCTCGCCGAGCTGACCGGCGACCCCGACCCGGCCCAGCCACCGGCCGCGACGTGGGCGGTCCCGGCGCCGCTGGCGATCGCCCGCCTGGAGACCGAGCTCGGCAGGCGCCTGCTGGCCACCGGCGACCGCAGGCCGGGTCTGGACCTGCTCCGCACCGCCCGGGAGCGGTTCGCCCGCCTCGAGGCCGCGCCGTTCCGGGCGCGCTGCGACGCGCTGCTGCACGACGCCGGCCTGACGCCCCCGGCCGCCGACGACGCGCTCGGGCTGACCCCGCACGAGCAGGCCGTGGTCACGCTCGTGGCCCGCGGTCTGACGAACCGGGAGGCGGCGCAGCACCTGTTCGTCACCCAGCGCACCATCGCCTACCACCTGAGCAACGTCTACGCCAAGCTCGGGATCACCTCGCGCCGTGAGCTGCGCGCGCTCGCCACGCGCTGAACG
Organism: uncultured Actinomycetota bacterium; assembly: GCA_963822335.1. Taxonomy (GTDB): domain Bacteria; phylum Actinomycetota; class Actinomycetes; order Mycobacteriales; family Pseudonocardiaceae; genus Pseudonocardia. The sequence goes on from CAWGHE010000004.1 coordinate 742,473, forward strand.
CCGGTGCCGCCCACCCGCCAGCCCTACGCCGACGACCACGTCGGCGGGTGGCCGATGCCGGCCGGCACCGCGATCATCGCGCTCACCTCGATGCTGCACCGCCTGGCCCGGGTGGGACGGCCGTGGGCTGAGGCCGCTCAGGCGGTGGCGAACGCGCCGAGGACGGCGTCCGGGCGGATGCCGGCGAAGTGACGCTGCCAGATGCCGTAGTAGAGGAACTCCTCCTCGCTGCGCAGCTCCCAGCTGTGCTCCGGCTGCGCCGGCACCTCGCCGGTGTCGGCCGCGGCCGCCTTCTCGCTCGCCAGCGCGGCGAGCACGGTGCCGGCGCCGGAGCCGTCGCCGAACTGCTCCTTGCCCCGCCAGAGCAGGTCCTCCGGGAGCCATCCGGTGAACGCCTCGCGCAGGATCGCCTTCTCCGGGCGCCCGTCCGGGCACTGCTTCCACTCCGGCGGCAACGACAGCGCCGTACGCACCAGCGCGGAGTCCAGGAACGGCTCGCGGGCCTCCAGGCCGTAGTACATCGTCGTGCGGTCGCAGCGCTGCAGGTTCAGGTGGTGCAGCTGCTCCAGCGAGCGGACCAGCTCGGCGTGCAGCGCGTCCGGCTCGGCGTACTCCTCGCCATGGATGTACTCGTACCCGGCGAACAGCTCGTCCGCACCCTCGCCGGTGAGCACGACCTTGACCTTCTTCGACGCCTCCTGGGCCAGCAGCAGGTTCGGCACCGCGCTGCGGACCAGGGCCGGGTCGTAGTGCTCGATCACCTCGACGGCGTGGTCGAGCGCGGAGTTGATGTCCTCCGGGGTCACGACGATCTCGTGGTGGTCGGAGCCGATGTGGGCGGCGACCTTGCGAGCGGCGATCAGGTCGCCGGATCCCTCGGTGCCGACCGCGAACGTCGGCAGCTGCTCGCCCTGCGCACGGGCGTGCTCGGCCGCGATCGCGGCGACCAGAGCGGAGTCCAGGCCGCCGGACAGGAACACGCCGACCCCGACGTCGGACATCATCCGGCGCTTCACGGCGGCGATGACGGCCTCGCGGACCTGGTCGAGCACGATGTTGTCCCACATCGGGCGCTCGGCGCGACGGGCCGGGCGGACCTCGACCGGGACCGCGTCGGCGTAGCGGACCAGGCCGGACGACGGGCTCCACAGGCAGCCCGGAGGGAACGACTCGACGTACGGGCGGTCGGCCGGGTCGAACGCGCGCAGCTCGCTGGCGAACAGCACGGTCGCGGCCGAGTCCGGCGAGGTGTAGGGCACCGAGTCGTCGTCGACGTCGTACGGCGGCAGCCAGTAGAGCGGCTTGACGCCCATCGGGTCCCGGGCCACGAGGCCGCTGCCGTCGCTGCGGGCCATCGCGACGGCGAACATGCCGTTCAGCGACCCGACGGCGATCTGGCCGTCGCGCATGACGGCGTGCAGCGCGGCCTCGGTGTCGGACCCGGTCCGCACGGTGCCGTCCGGGAACCCGGCGGAGATCCGCTCGTGGTTGTAGATCTCGCCGTTGCCGACGATCCACGCGGACTCGGCGGAGTCCGCCATCGGCTGGTGCCCGCCGCTGACGTCCATGATCGACAAACGCTGGTGGCCGAGCCACGCCGTCCCGATCGTCTCCGAGCCCGTGTCGTCCGGGCCGCGGTGGGAGACCTTCCCCAGCATCCGGTCGAACTTGCCGGACCTCCGGTCGCTGTCGATGTCACCGTAGGCCGCGACGATCCCGCACATACCTCCACCTTCGCACGGTTCTCCGGCCGCGACGGGCCCAATGCTGTGAGTTCGTTCATGCCCGCGGGCCGTAACACGGATCCGCGTTTGCCCCGGCCTCCTGCTGTGAATACGTTGGTGGGTCGGGCGGTATGTCCGTCGTCGACGGAGCCGGCACCGGGCATCCTCGTACGGCACCCGCCGCGAGGTCTCCACCACCGGCCCGACGACGGCGCACCACGCGCCATGCGAGTGAGGGGCGGACGACGTGACTGAGCACGACGACCGGCAGGGCCGGCACAAGGTCGTGATCGTGGGCGGTGGCTTCGGAGGTGTGCAGGCGGCGAAGGCCCTGCGCAAGGCCGACGTCGACGTCACCGTCGTCGACCGGACCAACCACCACCTGTTCCAGCCGCTGCTGTACCAGGTCGCCACCGGGATCCTGTCTCCCGGACTGATCGCGCCCGCGCTGCGCCGGGTGCTCAAGAGCCAGCGCAACGCGCGCACGCTGCTCGCCGAGGTCGGCGAGATCGACCTGGAGCGCAAGGTCGTGTCCGCGTCGGCTCCGGACGGCCAGCACGTGACGCTTCCCTACGACACGCTGATCGTCGCCGGAGGCGCGACGCACGCCTACTTCGGGCACCCGGAGTGGGCCGACCACGCGCCCGGCATGAAGACCATCGAGGACGCCCGCCTGCTGCGCAGCCGCATCCTCGGCGCCTACGAGCTGGCCGAGGTCGCCGAGGACCCGGCCGAGCAGGAGGCATACACGACGTTCGTCGTGGTGGGCGCCGGGCCGACCGGCGTCGAGCTGGCCGGGCAGCTCTCCGAGCTCGCCCAGCACGTGCTGCCCAAGGAGTACCGGACGATCGACACCCGCCAAGCTCGGATCATCCTGCTGGACGGCGCGCCGTCCGTGCTCCCGCCGTTCGCGACGAAGCTGCAGCGCTACACGCAGAAGATCCTCGAGTCCAAGGGCGTCGAGATCCGGCTGAACACGATGGCCACCGACATCGACGCCGACTCGATCACCGTGAAGGGCCCGCAGGGCGAGGAGCGCATCGTCGCCCGCACGAAGATCTGGGCGGCAGGCGTGCAGGCCTCGCCGCTGGCCGAGATGATCGCGAAGGGGACCGGTGCCGAGGTCGACCAGGCCGGGCGGCTGGCCGTCGACCCGGACTGCAGCCTGCCGGGACGCCGCGACGTCTACGCGATCGGCGACATGGTCTCGACGATCGACCACCTGCCCGGCGTCGCCCAGGTCGCCATGCAGCAGGGCACCTACGTCGGCAAGCTCGTCGCCGCGCGCGCCGCAGGGGACGACACGACGCCGGGGCCGTTCAAGTACTTCGACAAGGGCACGCTGGCCACGATCGGCGCCCGCGAGGCCGTCGCGGACGTGCGCGGGCTCAAGGTGACCGGGTTCCTCGGGTACCTGATCTGGTGCTACGTCCACGTCGCGTTCCTGATCGGCTGGGGCAACCGGCTGGGCACGCTGTTCAACTGGGTCCGGTCGCTGCGCTACGCGCGGTTCCGCGGGCACCGGCTGATCAGCGTCACCGCCTCCTACGACGCCGACGCGCCCGACCAGCATCACAACCTGCACGAGACCGCCGAGCACCGCGGCGACGTCGACCCGCGACGACGGCCGGAGGACGGCCGCGACTCGCCGCCGCGGCCGGAGCACACCGCAGCGTCCTGAACTGGCATAAATCGGGCCAAACAGGCGCCCGATCCCAGTGCGACACGCTGTGAACAGGGGGTTCTCGTCGAGCCGCGGGTGGCCTCTGCAACCCTGTACGGCGACCTGCGAGACGTGACCCACCCGCACGGGTGCTCGGACCGAGAGGAGGCGTCAGCGATGGCTCTGCCCACCCTGACTCCGGAACAGCGCCAGGAGGCGCTCAAGAAGGCCGCCGCCGCGCGCACGGCCCGCAAGGAGCTCCGCGACAAGATCGCGAGCGGCGAGGAGACAATCCCGTCGGTCCTCGGCCGCGCCAAGACCGACCAGATCGTCGGCAAGACCAAGGTCGCGGACCTGCTCAAGAGCGTCCCGGGCTGGGGCCCGGCGAAGGTCTCGAAGGTGCTGGAGGAGACCGGCATCGACGCATCCCGCCGTGCCGCGGGCCTCGGCGAGCGTCAGCGTGAGGCGCTGATCTCCGCCGTCCAGTAGGCGCTGGCTTCTCGACGACTGCCGCACCCCCTAGACCCCGGGGAGTGCGGCAGTCGTCTGTCCGGGGCCGCCCGTCGGCCCGGGTGATCACCGCTGGCAGGCTGGACCCGTGGAACGTGAGGTCGAGGCCGAGCCGGGCGTGACGCTCTGGGTGCAGGACCTGCCGGCGGCCGGGGTCGGTGGCGGGCGGCCCGGCGCGCCGGTCCTGCTCGTGATGGGCGCGAACACCTCCGGCATGGCCTGGCCGGACGCGCTGGTGGAACGGCTGCGCACGCGGCACCGGGTGGTCCGTTACGACCACCGCGACACCGGGCGGTCCACGCACGCGTTCGACGAGCACCCGTACGGCATCGCCGACCTGGCCGGGGACGCGCTCGCCGTGCTCGACGCGTGCGGGATCGACCGCGCGCACGTCGTCGGGATGTCGATGGGCGGCCTGCTGGTCCAGCTGCTGGCCCTGGACGCGCCGGAGCGCCTGGCCGGCGCCGCGCTGCTGTGCACGGCGGCGCTGTCGGCCGACCGGGACGGCCTGCCCGGACCGTCCCGGGACATTCTCCGGATGTGGCAGGAGATGACCGACCCGCGCGACGAGCGCAGCGAGCTGACCTGGCGGGTGGAGCACTGGCGGCGTCTGCACGGGAACGCCCTGCCGTTCGACGCGCTGGAGTTCCGCGCGCTGGAGCAGCGGATGATCGCGCACTCCGGACGGTCCGACTCGCCGGCCGCGCACGCCGAGGCCGACCAGGAGGGCCTGGACCGCGGCGACGAGCTCGGAACGATCACCGTCCCGACGCTCGTCGTGGAGGCGCCCGAGGACCCGGTGCACCCGCCCCCGCACGCGTCGTACCTCGCCGAGCGGATCGGGGAGGCGGCCCGCCTCGTCACGATCCAGGGGATGGGGCACGCCCTGCCCTCGACCGTGGTCACCCCGCTGTCCGAGGCCCTGCTCGCGCACGCCGCGTCCGCCGAGGGAGACGCCCGGCGGACGTGAGGATCCCGGCCGGCGGCGCCGAGTCGGCCCCACGCCGTTTCCTCATTTATGGCAGTCACTGCCATGAAGTCGTACGCTGATCGCGACGCACCCGCCACGGAAGGACCGCGCATGACCGTCACCGAGGAACGTCCGCAGCTGCCGTTCACCCGCCCCAACGTGCTGGAGCTCGCGCCGGTGTACGAGGTGCTCCGCCGGGAGGCGCCGATCGCTCCCGTCACCACCCCGGCCGGGGACCCGGCGTGGCTGGTCACCCGGTTCTCCGAGGTCCGCGACCTGCTGGGCGACAAGCGGTTCGGCCGGTCGCACCCGGATCCCGCGCAGGCGTCGAAGATCACGAATGCGGCCGTCCAGGACGGGCCGTCGGGCACCTACGAGAACGAGGAGGCCGAGCACGGCCGGATGCGCCGGCTGCTGACCCCGGCGTTCTCCGCGAAGCGGATGCGGCTGCTCTCCGACCACGTGCAGGAGCTCGTCGACGGCTACCTCGACCAGCTCGTCGCCGAGCACGACAAGGCCCCCGACGGCGTCGTGGACCTGCACGCCGGGCTGGCGTTCCCGCTGCCGGTCGCGGTCATCTGCAGCCTGCTCGGCGTCCCCGAGGCCGACCGGGAGCACTTCCGGTCGCTGTCGGACCGGATGGCGACGTTCTCCGGCGACGACGCCCAGGCCGCGCGGTACGAGTTCGGCGTCTACATGGCCGGTCTCGCCGAGGCCAAGCGCACCGACCCCGGCGAGGACGTGATCACCGACCTGGTCGCCGCGCAGGCCGACGACCCGGACTTCGGATACGCCGAGATGGTGCGGCTCTGCGTCGGGCTGCTGTTCGCCGGACACGAGACGACCGTCAACCGGATCGGGCTCGGCACGCTGATGCTGCTCACCCGGCCCGACCGCTGGAAGACGCTGACCGCGGACCCGGACGGGCGGGTCGACCAGACGATCGAGGAGATCATGCGTCTCGGCGCGCCGGGGGACCTCGGCCTGCTGCGCTACGCGCACACCGACGTCGAGATGGCCGGTGTGACGATCCAGCGGGGCGACGCGGTGATCCTGTCGGTGAACGCCGCCAACCGGGACCCGGAGGCGTTCGCCGAGCCGGAGGCGTTCGACCCCGACCGCGCCGAGCGCGGCCACGTCGGCTTCGGCCACGGGCCGCACTTCTGCATCGGCGCGAGCCTGGCCCGCACGGAGCTGCGGGCGGTGTTCGCCACGGTGGCCCGGCGGCTCCCGGGTCTGCGGCTGGCCGCCGACCTCGACGACATCGAGGTGCGGACCGAGCACATCACCGGCGGCGTGACGCGGCTGCCGGTCACCTGGTGAGGGGGAACCGATGAAGGTCGAAGCCGACCAGCACAGGTGCGTCGGGTCGGGGCAGTGCGTGCTCACCGCGCCGGACGTGTTCGACCAGCGCGACTCCGACGCGATCGTCGAGCTGCTCGACGACCACCCGCCGACGGAGCAGGAGGGCCTCGTGCGCAACGCAGCGGCAGGCTGCCCCGCCGCGGCGATCACCGTGTACGAGGACGCTTGACTCCGTGACCTCCTTCGACGCGGCGCGGGCGCTGGCCGAGACGCTGCTCGCGTCCCAGCGGCCGGACCTGTGGGAACGGGCCCAGCGGGCCGCGATCCGGGCCCGCGAGCTCGCCGAGGAGACCGGGGCGGACCGCGAGGTGCTGATGGTCGCGGCCGTCCTGCACCCGATCGGCGAGTCGCCGGTGGCCCGGCGCACCGGTGAGCCGCAGGCCGACGCCGCCCGCTATCTGGACGTCCGCGGCCACGACCCACGCGTCGTCGCGCTCGTCGGCGGCCGGGGCGCGGATCCGGCCGCGGCGGCCCTGCGCCGCTGCATCGACGAGTCCGCTCCCCCCGAGCCGCCGCAGGACGGCACTCTCGACGCCTGAGCGCCGCACGGCGGGCGGCGCCGGACGAGGCAGGTCATGCTGACGCCGTGGGGACGATCACGAACGACCGGGTCCGGCGGCGCGTGGGCAGCTGGCTGATGGAGGGTGCGGGCCCGCCCACGCGCCAGGGTCCGCACACCCGCCCGGAACCCGAGAGCCCCCGCCACCCGTGGTGGAAGGTGATGTGCCTGACCGGCGTGGACTACTTCTCCACGCTCGGGTACCAGCCGGGGATCGCGGCGCTGGCCGCCGGCGTGCTGTCGCCGGTCGCCACGCTGGTTCTCGTCCTGGTGACGCTGCTCGGCGCACTCCCCGTGTACCGGCACGTCGCGCGCGAGTCACCGCACGGCGAGGGCTCGATCGCGATGCTCGGGCGGCTGATGCCGTCCTGGCGTGGCAAGGTCTTCGTGCTCGTGCTGCTGGGGTTCGCCGCGACCGACTTCATGATCACGATGACGCTCTCGGCCGCCGACGCGAGCGCGCACATGGTCGAGAACCCGCTCGTCGGGCCGCTGCTGGGCGACTCCAACGTCGTGATCACGCTCGTGCTCCTGGCGCTGCTCGGCGGTGTGTTCCTGGCCGGGTTCTCCGAGGCGGTCCGCATCGCGGTCGTGCTGGTCGGGGTGTTCCTGCTGCTCAACGCCGTCGTGATGGTGGACAGCCTGGCGCGGATCGTCGCCGAGCCCCAGATCGTCGCGGACTGGTCCGCGCTGCTGGTCAGCCGCTATCCGAACCCGTTGCTGATGGTCGGTGTCGCGCTGCTCGTGTTCCCGAAGCTGGCGCTGGGCCTGTCCGGGTTCGAGACCGGTGTGTCGGTGATGCCGCTCGTGAAGGGATCGCCCGAGGACACCGAGGAGTCCCCCGAGGGCCGGATCGCCGGCACGCGCAAGCTGCTCACCACGGCCGCGCTGATCATGTCGACGTTCCTGGTCCTGTCCAGCGTCGTGACGGTCCTGCTGATCCCGGAACGGGAGTTCGCCGCCGGCGGGCAGGCGAACGGCCGGGCGCTCGCCTACCTGGCGCACGAGAACCTCGGCCCGGTCTTCGGGTCGGTCTACGACCTGTCCACGATCGCGATCCTCTGGTTCGCCGGCGCCTCGGCGATGGCCGGGCTGCTCAACCTCGTCCCGCGCTACCTGCCCCGCTACGGCATGGCGCCGCACTGGGCGCGCGCCGTGCGCCCGCTCGTGCTGGTGTTCCTGGTCGTCGCGTTCGCCGTCACCCTGATCTTCGACGCGGACGTGGACGCCCAGGGCGGCGCGTACGCCACCGGCGTGCTGGTGCTGATGGCGTCGGCGTCGATCGCGGTGACGCTGTCCGCACGGCGCCGGTCGAGCCGCCCGGTGTTCGCCGGGTTCGCCGTGATCTCGGTCGTGTTCGCCTACACGACGGTGGCGAACATCGTCGAGCGCCCGGAGGGCGTGAAGATCGCCGCCTGTTTCATCGCCGGGATCCTGATCGTCTCGCTGCTGTCCCGCTCGGTGCGCGCGTTCGAGCTACGGGTCACCGACGTCGAGCTGGACGACACGGCATCGGAGTTCCTCACGGAGTGCGGCCCGGAGCCGCTGCGCCTGGTCGCGCACGAGCCACGGCCCGGCGAGCGCAGCAGCCCGGCCCGCGACGAGGAGTACCGCGAGAAGCTCGCCGACGAGCAGGCCGACCACCACCTCCCGACCCCGGACCAGGTGATCCTGCTCGAGGTCCTGGTGACCGACCCGTCGGACTTCGAGACCTCGATCCACGTGACCGGCGAGCGGCGCGGGCCGTACCGGGTGCTGCACACGTCCGCCCCGTCCGTGCCGAACGCGATCGCCGCGCTGCTGCTGGACGTGCGCGAGCGCACCGGCACCGTCCCGCACGTCTACTTCGACTGGTCCGAGGGCAACCCGGTCGTCCAGTTCAGCCGCTACCTGTTCATCGGCTCCGGGGAGGTCGCGCCGGTGACCCGGGAGATCCTCCGCGAGGCCGAGCCGGACCCGACCCGGCGGCCGATGGTGCACGTCGGTTAGGCGTGCTCAGGACGCGCGGACGCGGACGTGGTGCACGGCGTTGCGTGCGCCGTTCGGCGGCTGGACGTGCCCGGCGCCGTCGGTGGCGCGGACGGCGAGGTCGTGCTCGCCCGGGCCGACCCTGCGGCGTGCGCGGAACCGCTGCCACGTCACGGCCCCGCCGGGCCGCGGCTCGACGTCGGCGGGTTCCCACCGGCCGTCGACCGCGACCTCGACCCCCTCGACCGGGTCGAACCCCCACGCCCAGCCCGAGACCTCGACGTCGCGATCCACATCGGATCCGGCCGGCGGGCTGGTGACCAGGCTGTTCACGTCCATCTCGCGCACCGGGACCGGACCGTCCGGGGACGGGCGCAGGTACAGCCTCGTGGTGAACAGGTGCTCCGGGCGGTGGTCGGCGAGGGTCAGCGCGCCGAGCCACTTCACGTTGTTCGTACCGAGGAACCCGGGCACGACGAGCCGCACCGGATGCCCGCGCTCGGCCGGCAGAGGGCCGCCGTCCAGCTCGTAGGCGAGCAGGCCGCGCTCGAGCACGACGTCGAGCGGCAGGTCCTTGCGGTACTCGGTGCAGTGCTCGCCGGCGAACTCGCCGTGGTCGAGCCCGGTCGCCCAGACCGTCGTCGCGGCCGGGCGCACGCCGGCCCGCTCCAGCACCGCCCGCGCCGGGACGCCGCGCCAGCGCAGGTTCGCCGCCCGCCGGACCGGGACGTCCGGGTCGAGCGGGTTGCCGAAGCACTCCAGCAGGGCGGTGACCGGCTCCGAGTCCATCGCCCGCAGCTCGTCGAGACCGAGCGCGAGCGGGCGGTCGACGAGCCCGTCGACCCGCAGCCGCCACGACGACGGATCCACGTGCGCGACGCCGAGGTGCCCGATCAGGTAGACGTCCCCGGGCGCGGTGTACCGCGGGTCGAGACGGTGCGGCGGGGGCTGCCACTTGACCGTCCCGCCCTCGGACATCGGCACGGGTGCGGACATCCCGCGAGCGTGCCAGACCCCGGCCCGCGCGGCGGGTGCTGTCCACGCTGTCGCTAGGGTGGTCGTCGCCCGAACAGCCGAACCGCCGCGCGCGGGTACGTGGAGGACACCGTGATCGCGACCGGCGAGCTGGAGTTCGTCTCCGATCTGTATCGCACCTACGCCGCCGACCTGGCCGCGGTCGTCGACCAGCAGCGCGCGTTCCTCGAGACGAACCGGGGCACCGTCACGCCCCAGCTCGACGACCTCGAGGCCGAGATCACCTACCTGCTGCTGCGCGAGTACAAGCCGGCGCACGTCGTGGAGATCGGCACGTTCTACGGCTGGTCCACCACGTGGCTGCTGTCCGCCCTGCGCGACAACGGCAGCGGCCAGCTGGACTCGTTCGACATGGTCGACCACGTGCGGACCACGGTGCCCGCCGACCTGGCGGGCGACCGCTGGACGTTCCACCAGGGCGACGTGCGGGAGAAGCTCGACGAGATGCCGGACGGCACCGACTACCTGTTCGTCGACGCCGACCACCGACGCCGGTTCGGGCGCTGGTACCTGGAGAACCTGTTCCCGCGGATGACCTCGGGCATCCCGGTCAGCGTGCACGACGTCTACCACCTGCGGTTCGCGCGCCCGTTCACCGAGGGCAGCGAGGTCGTGCGCTGGCTCGGCCGCCGATCCGTTCCGCACTTCACGGCGGCCCGGACGAACGCGCCGCGCAACTTCCGGGCGATCAACGAGGTCCGTGCCGACCTCGGGCTGACCGGGGCGCGGGGCAGCACGAAGAACCCGATGATCTGGTTCAACCTGCCCTGATCACCGGGCGAGCAGCGCCTCCGGCACGTCCACGACCCGGCTGCGCAGGTACTCCCCCAGCCCCTTGGCCTGCGGGTCCGGGCGCACGGCCGACGCGACGCCGTCGCCCAGGATCCCGTGCACGAGCACGTTCACCGCGCGCAGGTTCGGCAGGTCGAACACCTCGACGTCGAGGTCCGCGGTCTCCGGCCCGAGCAGCTCGCGCACCCGGTCGGGCGTGAGGAATCCGCGCAGCCAGGCGTGCGCGGCGTCGTCGCGGGTCCACAGGCCGATGTTCGCGTTGCCGCCCTTGTCCCCGGACCGGGCGCCGCACACGGTCCCGAGCGGGAGCCGCTGCGTCGGCCCGGCCGTCCTCGACGGCTCCGACGGCTCGGGCGGAGCCGGCGTGGCAGGCTGCTCCCCGCGTCGCGGGGTCCGCGACCGTCCGCCGCTCCCCGTCCGGGAGCACGACGGTCTGGGTGACGGCCGTGCGCGGCACCGCGGCCGGCCGGTAGACGCCGAACAGCGACTCCGACGACGGCGGCGTCGTCGTGTGGAAGCCCGCCGTACCCGGCCAGCGCCTGCTGCATCACACCGCCGGAGAACGCGCGCCCGACCTTCTTCGGGTCCGGGTCCTTCACCGTGACCCGCAGGTGCGCGGTCGCCTGCGTCGTTGGCCGGCGCGTCCGGCCGGTCGAAGCGCAGCAGCCGCACGTCGACCTCGGCGAACCGGTCGCTGCCGCCGAGGATGTCGAACAGCTGCTGCTCGGCGAACGCGGCCTTCGCCTCGACGTCCAGCCCGGTGATCACGAGCGTCATCGTGTTCCGGTAGCCGCCGACGTCGTTCAGCGCGACCTTGAGCGTGTCCGGCGGCGGGCTCCCGCGCACCCCGGAGATCGACACCCGGTGCTCGCCCTCCTGGGCCAGGTGGATCGTGTCGAAGTGCGTCGTGACGTCCGGGCCGAGGTAGGCGGGCGGGCCGATCTCGTAGAGCAGCTGCGCGGTGACCGTGCCGACCGACACGAGCCCGCCGGTGTCGTCCGGCTTGGTGATCACCGACGAGCCGTCCGCGGCGACCTCGGCGATCGGGAAGCCCGGGTAGCGGCGGTCGGTGATCTCGTCGAGGAACGAGTAGTTCCCGCCGGTCGCCTGCGGCCCGCACTCGATCACGTGCCCGGCGACGACGGCGCCGGCCAGCGCGTCCCAGTCGTCGCGGCCCCAGCCGTGCCACCAGGCGGCCGGCCCGAGGACCACCGAGGCGTCCGTGACCCGCCCGGTCACGACGACGTCGGCGCCCGCGGCGAGCGCCTCGGCGATCCCCCAGCCGCCGAGGTAGGCGTTGGCCGACACCGGCTTGCCGGACACCGGCGGGGTGATCGCGTCGAGGTCGCCGCGCAGGTCGTCGCCCTCGACGTGGGCGATCCTCGCGTCCACACCGAGCCGTCGCGGCGACCTCGCGGATCGCCTCGGCGAGCCCGGCCGGGTTCAGCCCGCCGGCGTTGGAGACGATCTTGATGCCGCGCTCGACGCACGGCGCGAGGATCTCCTCGACCTGGGTCAGGAACGTCTTCGCGTACCCCAGCGACGGGTCCTTCGCCTGCGCCTTGGCGAGGATCAGCATGGTCAGCTCGGCGAGGTAGTCGCCGCACACGACGTCGACGTCGCCGGCCTCGACCATCTCCCGGGCCGCGTCGATGCGGTCTCCGTAGAAGCCGGAGCAGTTTCCGATCCTGATCGGGCGCTGGGTCATGCCTCTTCCTCCACGAACTGGCCTGGGGCGCGTCCGGTACCCGGCTCCCCGGCGAACGCCTGCGCGAACGACATCCACTCCGTCGCCACCGGGCCGGTGATCTGCAGGTCCACGTCGTCGAGATGGCGGCGCTGGGTGACCGCCAGGCAGAAGTCCAGCGCCGGACCGGTCACCCGGTCCGCGGCGTCCTCCGGTCCCCAGGCCCAGACCTCACCGTCCGGGGCGGTCAGCTCTACCCGGATCGGGTCCTGCGGCATCTCGCGCCCGTTCGCCGCATAGCTGAACGCGCGCGCCCCGACGCCGATGTGTGCGACGTGCCGCAGCCGCGCGCTCGGCTCCCGGGTCGCCCCGAGCGCGTCGGCGACGTCCTGGCCGTGCGCCCAGGTCTCCATGATCCGCGCGGTGAGCGACGACGCGGCGCTCATCGCCGGGCCGAACCAGGGCACGCGCGTCTTCGGGTCCAGCGGGCGGAACGACTCCAGCAACCGGTCGCGCGCCTCGTCGAACCAGGCCAGCATCGCGTCGCCGGAGATGTCGCGGAACCGCTCGACGATCGAGTCCGGGTTGACCCCGCCCTCGTCGTCCATCCGCTTCTTCTCCGCCTCGAAGTCGTCCGGGCGCACGGCGGACCGCACGGCGACGTCGTCGAAGTACGCGAGGTGCGACACCTGGTCGGCGATCGTCCACCCGGCGGCCGGCGTATCCCGGCGCCAGTCCTGTTCGGACAGTGGCGCGAGCAGCTCGCGTAGCTCGGCCGATTCCGCGGCCAGGTCGTCCGCGAGCGCGTCCATCGAGACCGGCATCTATCGTCCTTTCCAGACGGGGGCGCGCTTGTCCCGGAACGCGGCCGGGCCCTCCTGCGCGTCCTCCGAGCGGTACACCGGAGCCCAGATCTCCTCGGCCCGGGCGTAGGCGTCGTCTCGTGCGTGGTGAGCCGACAGGTACGCGGTGCGCTTGCCGGCGGCCACCGACAGCGGCGCGTTCGCCGCGATCCGCTCGGCGAGCTGCTGCGTGTACTCGTGCAGCTGCGCGCCCGGCACGACGTGGTTGACCAGGCCGACCTCGCGGGCGCGCTCGGCGTCGAGCGGGTCGCCGGTCAGCAGGATCTCCATCGCCACCCGCGGCGGGACCAGCCAGGACAGCGGTGCCGCCCACGGCGACCCGCGGCCCACCTTCACCTCGCTCACCGCGAAGCGGGCGTGCTCGGCGGCGACGACGAGGTCGCACTGCTGGGCGAGCAGGAACCCGCCGGCGTAGGCGACGCCGTTGACGGCCGCGATCGTCGGCTTGCCCACGTCGACGTTGCGGCCGAACTGGGGCAGGAAGTCCGGCGGCGGGATCTCCAGGGAGGTCTCGGCCATCTCCTTGAGGTCGCCGCCGGCGCAGAACGCCTTCTCCCCGGCGCCGGTGAGCACGAGCACGGCCGCGTCGTCGTCGTCGACGAAGCGGCGGGTGCCGTCCCACAGCCCGTCGCGGACGTCCTTGGACAGCGCGTTGCGGGAGTCCGGCCGGTCGATCGTCATCCAGGCGACGCGATCGACGACCTCGTAGGTCACGACATCTGTCACGGGAACTTCTTCCGCAGCTCGGGACGGTTCAGCTTGCCGCTGCCGGTGCGCGGCAGCTCCTCGACGACCTCGATCCGGCGGGGCCGGGCGATGCCGCGCAGGTTCGGGTGCTCGGCGCACCAGGCCGCGACGTCGTCGGCCGTGACGCCGTCCCGGTTGGGCACCACGACCGCGGTCACCTGCTCGACCCAGCGCTCGTGCGCGGTGCCGATCACGGCGACCTCGGCCAGGTCCGGGTGGCCGGCCAGGTGCTCCTCGACCATCTGCGGGAACACGTTCTCACCGCCGGTGACGATCATGTCGTCGATCCGGTCGGTGTAGTACAGGTAGCCGTCGTCGTCGCGGGCCACGAGGTCGCCGGTGTGGAACCAGCCGTCCGACCAGCGGTCCGACGCGTCGATCCCCCAGTACCCGGGCGTCACGGCATCGCCCTGGACCCAGAGCTCGCCGACGGCGTCGGAGCCGGGCGGGACGTCCTGGCCGGTGTCCGGCGCGACCAGGCGGGTGCGGACGATCTGCTCGAGCGGGCGGCCCATCGAGTTCGGGCGGCGCGTGTCGTCCGGTGCGTAGCTGACGACCAGGCCGCTCTGCTCGGTCTGGCCGTAGATCTCGACGCCCTTGATCCCGGTACCGGCCTCCAGCCGGTCGATCGCCGCGGTCGGGGTGCGGGACCCGCCGAACATGCAGACGCGGAACGAGTCGAGCACGACCGGGCTGCCGACCGTCCGGTTCCCGACGTCGATCATCATCGTGGAGATCAGGCCGCCGTAGGTGGGGCGCAGCCCCTGGGCCAGCTCCAGCCACCGCATCGGGTCCCAGCGCGGCATGAACGTGATCTGCCCGCCGCGCAACAGCACCGTGAGGCTGGCCAGCTGCAGTCCGCCGACGTGGAACAGCGGCATGCAGTTCAGCACGTGGTCGTCCCCGGTGATCTCGTAGAGGTCGATCACGGCGTCGCAGTGGGCCGTGGTGTTCCGGTGGGTCTGCCGCACGCCCTTCGGGACGCCGGTGGAGCCGGACGTGTACATCAGCAGCGCGTCGTCGCCGTCGACCCGTGGGGTGACGTCGTGTGCCGGCTCGTGCGCGGCCAGCGCCGCCTCGTAGGTCCCGTCCGGGCCGAGCGTGAGCAGCTCGGGGAGCTCGTCGCCGAGCACGTCGCTCAGCCGGGCGACGTCGCCGGGCAGCACGACGAGGTACCGCGCGCCGGAGTCGACGACGGCGTGGCGCAGCGCCGCGTCCGGGAACATGTAGTTCAGCGGGACGCCGACGGCGCCGGCCTGCCACGTGCCGAGCAGGCCCGGCAGGTACTCCAGCCCGTTCGGCAGGAAGAACCCGACCCGCACCCCGGGCTCCACACCGGACGCGCGCAGGAACGCGGCGAACCGCCCGGCCCGCTCCGCGTACCCGGCGTAGGTGATCTCGGTGTCGTCGAGCCGGAGCGCGACCCGGTCGGGGTGGTCGGAGGCACTGCGCCGCAACAGGGTGGCGATGTTCATGGTGTGTCCTTCTTCTGGCGACTCTGCCGGAACGTCTCGAAGCCTTCCACGGCCGCGCGCCGACCGCAGCGCCGCCGACTGGGTCACCGCCTCCAGCTCGAGCGAGCCGCGCAGGTCGGCGTCCGCGCTGTGGTTGATCAGCTTCTTGCCCAGGGCCACCGTGTACGACGGCAGCGCGGCCAGCTGCTCGGCCTTGTCCAGTGCGGCCGCGAGCGCGGCCTCCGGGTCGGGTTCGACGGCGTTGGCCAGGCCCAGCTCCAGCGCCCGCTGTGCGTCGATCACCGGGGCGAGCAGCATCAGCTCCTTGGCCCGCTGCATGCCGACCAGGCGGGGCAGCAGCCACGCCCCGCCGACGTCGGGCACGACGCCGCGGCGCACGAACACCTGGCACAGCCGGGCGTCCGCGGAGAGCACGACGAGATCGCACGCCAGCGCCAGGTTGAACCCGCCGCCGTAGGCCACACCGGACACCGCTGCGACGACCGGCAGCCGCGATTCCCAGATCTCCACGACGAGCCGGTGGAACGCCCGCAGCAGCGCGAGCAGGTCACGGTCGTCGCCGGTGGCGACCTGCTCCAGGATGTCCGCGACGTCGCCACCCGCGCTGAAGTGCTCGCCGACGCCGGTCAGCACGAGCGCGTGGGTGTCCGGGTCGTCTCCGGCGGCCCGCACGGCCCGTTCGAGCTCGGCCGCCGTGGTGGTGTCCATCGCGTTGCGCTTGTCGGCGCGGTCGATCGACAGGATCCGGACCGCGCCGCGCTGTTCTTCCGTGATCGCCACGTCAGTCCACCCTCTGCTCGTCGGTGGCGCCGCGCTCGGCCAGCACGTGGCGCTGCAGCTTGCCGGTGGTGCTGCGCGGCAGCTCGTCGGCGGTCAGGAACTCGACGTAGTGCGGCCGCTTGTAGGACGACAGGCGCTCCCGGCAGCGGACGACGATCTCCGCGGCCGTGACCGGCTCGGTCCCCGGCGCGCGGACGACGACCACCTTGACCGTCTCGCCCCAGCGCGGATCCGGGACGCCGTGCGCGCAGACCTCCTGCACGCCCGGATGCCCGGCGATCGCGTGCTCGACCTCGGCCGGGTACACGTTCTCGCCGCCCGTCTTGATCAGATACTTCGTGCGGTCGACGAACTCGAGCGTGCCGTCGTCGTTGCGGACCAGGACGTCCCCGGTGTGCAGCCAGCCGCCGGCGAACGCGGCGGCGGTGGCGTCCGGGTCGTCGAGATAGCCGGACATCAGCCCGGGCCCGCGGACCACGCACTCGCCCGGGACCCCGACCGGCACCTCGTCGGTGCCGCCGCCCTCCGGGTCGACCAGCCGGATCTCGACGAGCGGGGTCGGGGTCTTGCGCAGGTGCGGCGTCTCGCCGGGGCCGGAGAAGCCGTGCGCGAGCACGTAGCTGGTCTCGGTCTGGCCGAACGCGTCGCAGAACGCGATGCCGTACTTCGCGGTCAGCTGCGCGACGACGCCGGGCATCATGTTCGCGTAGCCGATCGCGAACCGCCACGACGACAGGTCGCGGGCGCCCGGGTCGGCGGCCAGCACGTCGGTGATCACGCCGGGGAGCAGCAGTGTCCAACTGAGACGGTCCCGCTCGATCAGGTCGAGGATCCGTACCGGGTCGGGGCGGCGCAGCGTCGCGAACCGGCCCCCGGTGAGCAGCGTGCCGTAGAGCGACTCGTCGCCGCCGCAGTGGAACAGCGGCAGCCAGCCGATGAACCCGTCGTCCGGGGTGAGGGCGAACCACTGCGCCAGGCGCAGCGCGCGGACGGCGGCCGCCTGCTGGGTGATCATCGCGCCCTTGGGCAGGCCGGTCGTGCCGGACGTGTAGAGCACGTTGTGCAGGTCACCGGGCTGCGCGGCCGGTTCCGGGACGGGCGCGCCGGTCTCCAGCAGGTCCGCGTACGGCGCGAACTCCGCGTGCGGGTCGAGGCAGTACCAGTCCTTCACCGACGGGCACCGGCTCCGGATCGCCGCCGCCGACCCGGCCAGCGGACCGGACGTCACCAGCGCGGACGGCGCGGCGGTCGTGATGCAGTGGGTGAGCTCGTCCGGGTGCAGTCGCACGTTCAACGTCACCGCGGCCACGCCCAGCCGCGCCAGCGCGACGTAGATCTCCACCCACTCCGGCCGCGTCTCGGCCAGCACCGCGACCCGGTCACCCCGCCGCAGCCCGGACGCCGCCAGTCCCGCCGCCAGCCGCTCGGCCCGCTCCCCCAGCTCGCGGTAGGTCCACGGCCCCTCGCCGGGCTGGTCGGACGTGACCGCGACCCGGTCCGCGAACGTCCGCAGCGAGCGCCGGAACAACGCGTCCAGCGTGATCCCGGTGGCGGCCTCGACGCCGCCGGCGTCGGGGGCGGTCATGGCGCGCTCCACCGCGACGCGGCGTTGCCCGCCGCCGTTGCGCGCGGCCCCCCGACCGACTGTCCGCGGCGCGCGACCGGACCGACCGGGCTCGCTCCGCTGGAAGAGCGCGCACCGGATCGGCTCCGGCGGAGCTGCAGCGCCGCCCTCGGCCGAACGTCCCCGGGAAACCGTTCGCTCACCGAAGGATCCTCGGAGGAAGCTGCGACCGAACCGCGCCCTGCTACTGGACCCGGCCGGACCGAACCGCGCCCTGCTACTGGACCCGGCCGAACTCCAGCCCGAAACAGTCCACTCACTGAAGCGCTTCCGGGAGAAGCTCCGGCCGAACCGGCTCGCACCACCGGCCCCAGCCGAACGCCGGACGGAAACAGTTCGCTCACCGAAACATCTCCGGGAGCAGCTCCGACCGAGCCGTCCCCAGCCGGACCACTCCCGGCGACCGTTCGCTCGCCGAGCGATGTCGAGTGCCGGTCCAGCGAGGGAGAGACCCGCCCGGGCATCGGCGCTGAACGAGAGCTCCGCTCGCGCGGCCCGGCTGCGCGACGGCGCCACTCGTTCAGCGACGTGCCGCCCGCCGCCGCGGTGGAACTGCACGAGAGCTCCGCTCGCGCGGCCCGGTTGGACGAACGCTCCGCTCGTGCCGGCTCCGGGCCCACGCGACGGGCCCGATCGCGCCTGCAGCTTGGCGGGTCGCCCGCGCCGCGGAAGCGCCTCACGACTCCTCCGGGTCGGTGACCACCGCCAGGACCTGGCCCGTGTCCACCTGGTCGCCGGCCGCCACCCGCACCTCGCCGAGCAGGCCGTCGCCGGGGGCGGCGACCGTGTGCTCCATCTTCATCGCCTCGAGCACGACGAGTGGCTGCCCGGCCGCGACCTGCTCCCCCGGCTCGCCGAGCACCCGCACGACGGTGCCGGGCATCGGGGCGAGCAGCGACCCGGCGTGGGCGACGGCGTTCGGGTCCGCGAAGCGCGGCACCTCGGCCAGTGCCACCGAGCCGTCCGGACCGTCCACGAAGGACCATCCGTCGCGGCGGTGCACGGCGTAGTCGCGGCGGACACCGTCGGTTTCGAGTACCACCCGTGAAGGTGTCGCGGACACCAGGGCGGCGGCCAGCGGCTCGTCGTTGACCCGCACGTCCAGACCGTCCCGCCGGAAGCGGTACGCGACGTCCACATCGGAGTCACGCAGCGTGTACGCGACGTGCTGGGAGGACCCGCCGACGTTGCGCCAGCCGGACGGCAGCCCGGCCAGCACCCGCGCCGACGCCCGGTTCGCGGCCTGGCCGGCGAGCGCGGCCGCCGCCGCGTGCCGGCGGCCGTCGTCGGCCAGGGTGCCGGAACCGAGTGCGACCGGGTCGTGGCGGACGAGGTAGCCGGTGTCCGTCGCGCCGTCGAGGAACTCCCGCTCGCGCAGGATCCCGACGAGCAGGTCGCGGTTCGTGGTCACGCCGTGCAGCGCGGCCCCGGCCAGCGCACGCGCCAGGGTGCGGGCGGCCTCGGCGCGAGTGCGGCCGTGCGCGATCACCTTGGCGAGCATCGGGTCGTAGTGCGGGGAGACGACGGAGCCGTCCTCCACGCCCGTGTCCACGCGCACGTCGCCCGGCACGTCGAAGCGGTGCAGGGTCCCGGTGGCGGGCAGGTAGTCCGTCCCGCCGCCCTCGGCGCGGGTCACCGACTCGGCGTAGAGGCGGACCTCGATCGCGTGCCCGTCGATCCGGGCGCCGAGGACGTCGTCGCCCAGCGGGTTCCCCTCCGCGACGCGGATCTGCTGCTCCACCAGGTCCAGGCCGGTGACCAGCTCGGTCACCGGGTGCTCGACCTGCAGGCGCGTGTTGACCTCCAGGAAGAAGAACTCGCCGCCCTGGCCGAGCACGAACTCGACGGTGCCGGCTCCGGTGTAGCCGATCGCCTTGCCGGCCGCGACGGCGGCGGAGCCCAGCTGCTCGCGCAGCGCGTCGTCGACGGCCGGGGACGGCGCCTCCTCGACGATCTTCTGGTAGCGCCGCTGGATCGAGCACTCGCGCTCGAAGAGGTGGACGACCGACCCGTGCTCGTCGCCGAGGATCTGCACCTCGACGTGCCGCGGGTCGACGACGAACCGCTCCAGGAACACCGTCCCGTCGCCGAACGCGGACTCCGCCTCCCGCCGCGCGCCCTCGACGGCGTCGCGCAGCGCACCGGGCTCGTGCACCACGCGCATGCCGCGCCCGCCGCCGCCGAACGCGGCCTTGACCAGCACCGGGAAGCCGATGTCGTCGGCGATCGTCGAGAGATCGGACTCTTCGGTGACGGTCGCGCCGGGCAGCACCGGCACGCCCGCGGAGTCCATCAGCGCCTTCGCCTCGAGCTTGGAACCCATCGACGCGATCGCCTCGGGCGAGGGCCCGACGAACGTCAGCCCGGCCGTCGCGCAGTCGCGGGCGAACGCCTCGTTCTCGGACAGGAAGCCGTACCCGGGGTGCACGGCGTCGGCGCCGGTCGCGCGGGCCGCCTCGATCACCTTGGACGCCTGGAGGTAGGTCTCGGACGGCGTGACACCCGGCAGGCGGACGGCCTCGTCGGCGAGGCGGACGAACGGGGCGTCGGCGTCCGCGTCGGAGTACACGGCGACGGTGGCGATCCCGAGCCGGTGCGCCGTGCGCATCACTCGAACGGCGATCTCCCCGCGGTTCGCGACGAGCAGCTTCTGAATCACGCGATCACATCCCGAGAATTCGCCACCAGCAACTTCTGGATCATCGCGGCCTCACATCCGGAAGACGCCGTAGCCACGGCGTCCCTCGACTCGCTGGTTGTGCACGGCCGACAGCGCCATGCCGAGCACGGTGCGGGTGTCGCGCGGGTCGACGATCCCGTCGTCGTAGAGCCGCGCGGTCACGTAGAACGCGTGCGACTCCTCCTCGATCTGGGCCTCGATCGTCTCGGTGCGCTTCGCGTCCGCCTCGGTGTCGAACGGCTTGCCCTGCGCCTCCGCGGACGCCTTCCCGACGATCGACATCACGCCGGCGAGCTGCGCCGCGCCCATCACGGCGAGCTTCGCGTTCGGCCAGGCGAACATCAGCCGCGGGTCGTAGGCGCGCCCGGACATGCCGTAGTTCCCGGCCCCGAACGACGACGCCATGTTGATCGTCAGGTGCGGCACCGTGCTGTTCGTGACGGCGTTGATCATCTTGGCGCCGTCCTTGACGATGCCGCCCTGCTCGTAGTCCGTGCCGACCATGTAGCCGGTCGTGTTCTGCAGGAAGATCAGCGGCGTGTCCGTCTGGTTGGCCAGCATGATGAACTCGGTGGCCTTCTTGGCCTCCTCGGAGAACAGCACCCCGCGGTGGTTCGCCAGCACGCCGACCGGGTAGCCGTGGATCCGCGCCCAGCCCGTCACGATCGAGGTCCCGTAGAGCGGCTTGTACTCGTCGAACTCCGAGCCGTCGACGGTGCGCGCCAGGATCTCCCGCGGGTCGAACGGCACCTTCGACTCCGGCGGGAGCAGGCCGAGGATCTCCTCGGCGTCGTAGAGCGGGGCCGCCGGGTTCGCGGCCGGGGACGGCCCCAGCTTGCGCCAGTTGATCCGGGTCATGATCTCGCGGCCGAGCCGGATCGCGTCGTGCTCGTCGACGGCGAAGTAGTCGCTCAGGCCGGAGACGCGGCTGTGCATGTCCGCGCCGCCGAGCGCCTCGTCGTCGGCGTCCTCGCCGGTGGCCATCTTGACCAGCGGCGGCCCGCCGAGGAACACCTTCGCGGCCCGGTCGACGAGCACCGCGTAGTCGCACATGCCGGGCACGTACGCGCCGCCCGCGGTGGAGTTGCCGAACACCAGCGCGACGGTCGGGATGCCCAGCCCGGACAGCTCGGTGAGCTCGTGGAAGATCCGCCCGGCCGGGACGAACAGCTCGGCCTGGGTCGGCAGGTCGGCGCCCCCCGACTCCACCAGGTTGATCACAGGCAGCCGGTTCAGGCGGGCGATCTCCAACGCGCGCAACGTCTTGCGCAGCGAGTACGGGTTCATCGCGCCGCCGCGGACGGTCGGGTCGTGCCCGATCACGACACACTCCACACCGGACACGACGCCGATCCCGGTCAGGATGCTGGCGCCGACCGTGAACTCGGTGCCCCATGCGGCGAGCGGGCTGAGCTCCAGGAACGGCGAGTCCGGGTCGAGCAGCAGCTCCAGGCGCTCGCGGACCGGAAGCTTCCCCCGGTCCCGGTGCCGCTGCTGGTAGCGCTCGCCGCCACCGCCGATCGTGATCTCGAGCTGCTCGTCGAGCGCCGCGATCGCGGACAGCTGCACCTTCCGGTTCTGGACGTACTCCTCGCTCGTGGTGTCCAGCGTGGACCGCAGGACGGCCATCAGGGCGCCTCCTCGTAGTGCGCCGCGTGTGCGTCGCGGACGACGTTCTTCTGGATCTTGCCGGTGGACGTCTTCGGTAGCTCGTCGAGGACGATCACGGACTTCGGCACCTTGTAGCCGTCCAGGTGCTGCTTCATGGTCGCGAGCAGCTCCTCCGGTTCGACGGTCTCGCCCGGCTTGGGCACGACGACCGCGGTGATCGCCTCGGTCCACCGGGCGTGCGGCAGCCCGACCACGACCGCCTCGCCGACGCGCGGATCGGCGGCGTAGACCGCCTTCTCCACCTCGATCGACGCTACGTTCTCGCCGCCGGTCTTGATCACGTCCTTGTACCGGTCGGTGAACCAGAGCACGCCGTCGTCGCCGAAGTACCCGACGTCGCCGGAGTGGAACCAGCCGTGCGCGAACGCGGTCGCCGTGGCCTCCGGGTTGTCCAGGTACCCGTTCATCGCGGACGGTCCCCTGTAGACGATCTCGCCGCGCTCCCCGGCGGGCAGGAGCGAGCCGTCCGGCCCCATCACCGCGACCTGGACGCCGGTCAGCGCGGTACCGACGGACCCGATGTGGGTCAGCTGGTTCTCCGGACGGTGCAGGGTCGTGCACGGGTTCATCTCGGTCTGCCCGAACAGCAGCGCGAAGTCGCAGTCGTAGCCCTCCAGGCAGGCGCGGATCAGCGCGTCCGGCATCGGGGCCATCGCGTACACGGCGCGCTTGAGCGACGAGACGTCGCGCGAGCCGAACGACGGGTGCTCCAGCGCCGCCCGGTACATCATCGGCAGCCCGAACACCTGGGTGATCCGCTCGCGCTCGATCGTCTCCAGGAACGCGGCCGGCTCGAACGCGCGGGTCAGGTGGATCGTGGCGCCGACGATCACCGCCGGCGTGCAGAACGCGTTCAGCTGCGCGGTGTGGAACAGCGGCATCATGGCGTAGAAGCGGTCGCCGGAGCCCCAACCGGAGTCCAGCGCCGTCGACATCGACTCCATCGTGATCGCCAGGTGCGACGACACGACGCCCTTCGGGAACGACGTCGTCCCGGACGTGTAGAGGTAGCTCAGCGCGTCCCGGTCGTCGACGAACACCTCGGGCTGGGAGGTCTGGGCGCCGAGCAGTTGATCCAGCTCGGTCCAGGTGCGGTCCGCCGGGTCGGCCTCGTAGGACGCCCCGGTGCCGCGGGCCACGATCACGTCCGCCACGTCGGTCGCCTTCGCGATCGCCTCGGACATCGGGCCGACGAGCTGGGTCTCCACCACGATGCCCCGGGCCTTCGAGTGCCCGAGCACATAGGCGACCTCGTGCGCCCGCCATCCCAGGTTGATCGGCACGCAGACCAGGCCGAGCTTGGCGCACGCGTAGTAGACGGCCAGGAACTCCGCACTGTTGCCGGACGCGAGCGCCAGCGCGTCGCCGCGGGCGTAGCCGCGGGCGGCGAGACCGTGCGCCAGCCGGTTCGCCCACGCCTCCAGCTCGGCGTAGGTCCATCGCCGGTCGCCGTCGACGACGGCGAGATGCGACGGGCGCGTGGTGGCGCTGCGGGTCAGCGAGTCGCCGACGTTGACGCGCGAGATCAGGTTCTGCTGCAGGTCCATCTCAGTTCACCTCAGTTCGAATGCGCAGCTCCGCAGGCTTCGTGGTCAGTACGACCGCGGGAGGCCCAGCCCGTGCTGGGCGACGTGGTTGAGAATCATCTCCCGGTTCACCGGCGCAACGCGGAGCAGACGCGCCAGCCCCCAGTACGGCAGCAGGCCGTACTCCGAGGACAGGCCGTTGCCGCCGTGGGTCTGTATCGCCGCGTCGATCGCGGCGATCGCCGCCTCGGCCGCGGCGTACTTGGCCATGTTCGCGTCCTCGCCGGCCGGGAGCCCGCGGTCGTGCAGCCACGCGGCCTTGCGGGTCATCAGCGCGGCCAGCTCGGTCTCGATCTTCGCCTTGGCCAGCGGGTGCGAGACGCCCTGGTGCGCGCCGATCGGGGTGTCCCACACGACGCGGGTGCGCGCGTAGTCGGACGCCTTGGCCAGCGCGTAGCGGGCGATGCCGCAGGCGATCGCGGCCCCGGTGATCCGCTCCGGGTTCAGACCGCGGAACACCTGCTTGAAGCCGGCCCCCTCGGAGCCCACCAGGTTCCCGGACGGGACGTGCACGTCGTCGAAGTGCAGGACGTGCTGCTTCTCCGGCGCGATCACGTCCACCGGCAGCGGCGTCTTCACCAGACCCGGTGCGTCGGTGGGGACCACGAACAGCGACAGGCTCGCGTTCCCGCGCTCGTCGCGCCCGGTGCGCGCGACGACGAGCAGGGCCTCCGCCTCGTCGACGCCGGAGATGTAGTGCTTCGTGCCGCGCAGCACCCAGTCGTCGCCGGATCGGGTCGCGGTCGTCGCCAGCTTGTGGGTGTTCGAGCCGGCCTCCGGCTCGGTGATCGCGAAGACGACCTTGACCGAGCCGTCGGCGAGGCCGGGCAGCCAGCGCTGCCGCAGCTCGTCGGAGCCGAACTCGCCGATCACCTCCGCCGAGATCGCCGCGGAGACGAGCAGGAGCAGCAGCGGAGTGCCCTGCGCGGCGCTCTCCTCGCAGACGGCGGCGAGCTCGACGAGCCCTCCCCCGCCGCCCCCGTACTCCTCGGCGACGTTGACGCCGACGAACCCGGCGTCGCCCATCGCGCGCCACAGCTCGTCGGTCGGCTTGCCCTCGCGGGCGTGCTGGACGTAGTAGTCGCCGCCGAACCGGGCCGCGATCGCGCCGACCGCGGCGCGAAGGTCGCGCTCCTCGTCGGTGTCGGTGAAGTCCACTGCGACTCCCTGCCCGTCGATAGTGATTCTCGGTTCACTCGTAGCGGAGGCTACCGCGTGAGTGCCATGCTGAGAAGGTGTCCACCGGAACCTCAAGCACGGATGCTCCGTCGCGCCGTCGCCGTCGCGACCCCGAGCGCCGCGAGCGGATCCTCGCAGCGGCCGCACGCCTGGCCGCGAGCCGCGGGTTCCACACGGTCGGGATGGCCGAGATCGGCGCCGAGGCCGGGATCGTCGGGTCCGGCGTCTACCGGCACTTCGACTCCAAGGACGCGATCCTGCTCGCCCTGCTCGACCGCGGGATGTCCCGGCTCGAGGACGGTGCGGCCGAGACGCTGGCCCGCGCCGGCTCCGATCACGAGAAGCTCTCCGGGCTGGTCAGGGATCACATCGCGGTCGTGGTCGTGGAGAACCGCGCCGAGATGGCGGTCTACCACCGCGAGGTGCACACGCTGCCCGAGGAGGACCGGCGCGCGCTGCGGCGACGGCAGCGGCACTACGTCGAGGAGTGGGTGCACGTGCTCGCCCCGCTGCGCCGCGACCTGGCCGACGGCGAGCTGCGCCTGGCCGTGCACGCCGCCGTCGGGGCGATCCAGTCGACGCTGTTCTACCACAGTGGACTGCCCGCGGACCGGCTCTCGGATCTGCTCGACTCGGTCGCGCACGCCTGCCTCGGCGTCGAGGCGCGCTAGTGAATCACGAATGACTCGACCCTTGTCTCTGTGGCTGCAGTCACGTCATGCTGTCGCCAGAGACGGCGCGAAGGAGCTGGGCGATGAGCGTGACCGAACAAGGCACTGAGACGGCGGAGGCCGGGCTCCCGCACGCGCCGCAGGGGACCGCGCTGCCGGACGCCGGCTCGATCGACGTCACGACGCTGCGCGGGCGCCGGGCCGTGCAGCGCTGGGAGCGGACCTCGTTCGGCGACGTGCTCGAACGCCTGCGCTGGAGCCGCCCGGACCAGATCGTGATCGCGGCCGCCCCCGGCGCGCACGGCGAGCCGGAGTTCGCCGCCGTCACCCCACGCCAGGGCGACGCGGCGGCGAACCGGTTCGCCCACGCGCTCGCCGCGGCGGGGCTCGAGCCGGGTGACCGAGTTCTGCTGATCTGCGAGAACAGCGTCGAGGCCTACCTCGCCAAGATCGGCATCGCGAAGGCGGGCATGGTCGCCGCGCCGCTGAACCCGAACCTGGCCCCGGACGTCGTCGAGCACCTGATCGGCGTGATCGATCCCCGGTTCGCCGTCGTCGACGCGGAGCTGTGGCCGCGGGTGTCCGACGCGTTCGCCGCGACCGGGCTCAGCGTCGGCGTGACGATCACGATCGGCGGCGGCCCGGTGGAGGGCTCGCCGTCGTTCGCGGAGCTGCTCGCGCCGCACCCGGACTCCGAGCCGGACGTCGAGATCCACGGCGACGACGTGCTGGAGCTGCTGTTCACCTCCGGCACCACCGCCATGCCCAAGGGCGTGATGCTGTCCCACCAGTACGCCCAGCTGGCCGGCATGCAGTTCGCGCTGTCGCTGTCGCGCGGCCTGCGCCACGACTCGGACCTGCGGCTGCTCACGTTCCTGCCGATCATCTACCACGTCGGCGACGTGCTGTTCCCGCTCGGCGCGCTGCTCTCCGGCGGCTCGGTGGTACTGGGACGGCGGCCCGCGCCGGGGCCGGTCGCCGAGGCGCTCGCCGAGTCCCGGGCGACGGCGCTGTGGGCCGGGTCGCCGCAGTTCGTCGGGCTGCTCGCGGACGAGCTGGAGGCGCACCCCGACCTGGACGTGTCCGCGCTGACCACGCTCGTCTACGGCTGGGGCGCGCTGTCCCCGGCGCTGATCCGCCGGTGGGAGGCCCGCTGCGGCGCGGAGCTGGTCACGCTCGGCATCTTCGGCCAGACCGAGGCGATCGCCTGCCACCGGTTCTGGCCGTCGCTGTGGCCGGAGACGCACGCCGCGACCGCGCCGTCGGTCAACTACGTCGGCGTGCCGTCCGGGCTGCTGGCCTCCGACGTCGTCGACGAGTCCGGCGACCCGGTGCGCGGCGAGGCGGGCGAGGCCGTCTACCGCTCCCCGATCATGGCCGCGGGCTACTACAAGGACCCGGACGCCACCCGCGAGGCGTTCCGCGGCGGCTGGTTCCACTCCGGGGACTCCGCGCTCGTCGACGACGACGGCCTGCGGATCATGGTCGACCGCTACAAGGACATCGTGAAGACCGGCGGCGAGAACGTGTCCTCGATGCGCGTCGAGGCCGTGCTGCACGAGCACCCGGACGTGCTCCGCGCCGCCGTGATCGGGCTGGCGCACGAGCACTGGGGCGAGGCCGTGACGGCGGTCGTGGTCCCGCGCGACGGCGCGACCCCGGATGCCGACGACGTCATCGCGTTCTGCAAGGAGCGACTGGGCCGGCACGAGGCGCCGAAGGCCGTCGTCGTCACCGACGCACTGCCGGAGACCGTCGGCGGCAAGGTGCTCAAGTACAAGCTGCGTGCGGCGCACGCGGACCTGTACACGGCCCGATGAGGCCGACGAGATCGAAATGTGGCTGACTACGTTTCGGGAGCAAGTGATTACCCGATAGGGTCGCCGCCGGGCGATACCGGCGGACCCGAAGGGTGTACGGCACATGAGCGACAGCAACACGACGACCGGGAACGTTGCGGAGTCGGCTGCGACGGCCATCGACTCCAGCACGCCGTCGATCGCGCGTGTCTACGACTACCTGCTGGGCGGGAAGCACTACTACGAGGTCGACCGCGTCGCCAGCGAGGCCATGATCGAGGCCGTTCCGGAGACGACGCTGCTGGCCGCGGCGAACCGCAGCTTCATCCGCCGCGCGACGCGGTTCCTCGTCGGCGAGGCCGGGATCGACCAGATCCTGGACATCGGGTCGGGGCTGCCGACCGCGGGCAACGTGCACGAGGTCGGCCAGGAGATCAACCCGGACATCCGCGTCGTGTACGTGGACAAGGATCCGATCGTGCTGGCCAACGGCCGCGCCCTGCTGACCGCGAACGACAACACCATCGTCATCGAGGGCGACCTGCGCGAGCCGCAGGCCATCCTGGACCACCCCGAGGTCCGCAAGCTCCTCGACTTCAGCAAGCCGCTGGGGGTGATCCTGGGCGGGATCCTGATGCACATCGAGGACGAGGAGGACCCGAGCGGGATCGTCACGACGATCCGGGACAGCCTCCCGTCGGGCAGCTACCTGGTGCACTCCGGCTGCGCGAACCCGGGCGAGCCGCGCGCGGCGGAGCTCAACGAGGTGTTCTTCCAGTTCGGCATGGGCTCGAAGTGCTTCCGCCCGATCGCCGATCAGGCCGTGTTCCTCGAGCACCTCGAGGTGATCGAGCCCGGACTGGTCCCGGCCAACAAGTGGCGGCCGAGCTACGACTTCCCCGACCCGGACAACTCGGCCCACTCCATGGTCATCGGCGGGATCGGCCGCAAGCCGTAGGAGGTTCGGCAGGAGGAGATCGTCATGGTCGGCGGGCAGGGCGCGCTCGGTCCACGCAACAGTGGACCGACGGTGCTGCGCATCCTCGTCGGGAGCCAGCTGCGCCGTCTCCGTGAGGCGGCCGGGAAGACCCGGGACCAGGCCGCCTACGTCATCCGCGGCTCGGAAGCCAAGATGAGCCGCATCGAGACGGGGCGGACGGGGTTCAAGCTCCGCGACGTCGTCGACCTGCTCGCTCTCTACGGGGTGACCGACGACGCCGAGCGCGAAGCCGTGCTGACCCTGGCCCGGCAGGCCAACGAGCCGGGCTGGTGGCAGCCCTACAGCGACAGCATGCCCGGCTGGCTGGAGCTCTACGTCGGACTGGAGCAGGCGGCGTCGGTCATCCGGTGCTACGAGGCGCAGTACGTGCCCGGCCTGCTGCAGACCGAGGGCTACGCCAAGTCCGTGATCGGGATGGCCCCGTTCGACCGTTCCGACGACCTCGACCAGCGCGTCCAGCTGCGGATGCACCGGCGGCAGCTGATCGAGGACCCGACCTCGCCGGAGTTCTGGGTGGTGCTCGACGAGGCGGTGCTGCGCCGCAACATGGGAGATCCCATGGTCATGCGCGAGCAGCTCGACCACCTGCTGGACGTGATGCGACGTCCACGTGTGACCGTGCAGATCCTCCCGTTCCACCGCAGCGGCCAGGTGGCGACCGGCGGCGGCCCGTTCAGCCTGCTGCGCTTCGGCGAGCCGGACCTGCCCGACGTCGTCTACCTCGAGCAGCTCACCAGCGCCCTGTACCTCGACCGCCGCGAGGACGTCGAGATCTACCTCGAGGTCATCGACCGGCTCGGCGCGACCGCGCTCACGCCGAACCAGAGCCGGGAGATGATCGCCTCCGTCCGCGACACCCTCTGAGGGCGCGGCGGCGTCTCATATCGTGGACACCCCTGTCCGGACAGTGGCACGGTCCCGGAACTCCTCCAGTTGACAGGCCCGCCGAGGTCTGATGGATTCGGTGCGTGGCCACCCCTCCGCTGACGCGACGTCGACACGTCGATCACCAGCGTGTGGTGACCCAGGCCTGTCTGTAGACCAGGCCCGATGCACGCGGCGGCAGCCGAACGCGACACCGTCCGGGCCGGCACCTGCACGCCCACCCTCCGGCGCCGGCCGGACGGTGACCCCCTGCACCACGCGAGGAGCACATTTCCGTGTCCGACATCACCGAGCCGCTGAAGTTCGCCTACTGGGTGCCCAACGTCAGCGGCGGACTCGTGACCAGCACCATCGAGCAGCGCACCGACTGGGGCTACGACTACAACGTCAAGCTCGCCCAGACCGCCGAGAACAACGGCTTCGACTACGCGCTGAGCCAGATCCGCTACATGGCCAGCTACGGCGCCGACCACCAGCACGAGGCGACGAGCTTCTCGCTGGCGCTGGGCCTGGCCACCGAGCGGCTGAAGCTGATCGCCGCCGTGCATCCCGGGCTGTGGCAGCCGGCCGTGCTGTCCAAGTGGCTAGCCACGGCCGACCACCTGACGCAGGGCCGGATCGCGGTCAACGTGGTCTCCGGCTGGCTCAAGCCCGAGTTCACCTCGATGGGCGAGCCGTGGCTCGAGCACGACGAGCGCTACCGCCGCACGAACGAGTTCATCCGCGTCCTGCGCGAGATCTGGACCGCCGGTGAGGGCGGCGCCGAGTTCGCCGGCGACTTCTACCGCGTGCACGGCTTCGACCTGAAGCCGAAGCCGGTCGACGTGCCGGGACGCCCGCACCCGGAGATCTTCCAGGGCGGAAACTCCACGGCGGCCCGCTTCAACGGCGGCACCGTGTCCGACTGGTACTTCTCCAACGGCAAGGACTACGACGGCTTCACCGAGCAGGTCGAGGAGGTCCTCGGCCACGCGAAGACGGCGGACCGGCTGCAGCCGGTCCGCTTCGGCCTGAACGCCTTCATGATCGCCCGGGACAGCGAGAAGGAGGCGCGGGACACCCTGCGCGAGATCGTCGAGAAGGCCAACAAGCCGGCCGTCGAGGGCTTCCGGGACGCCGTCCAGCAGGCCGGCAACTCCACCGGGGACAAGAAGGGGATGTGGGCGGACTCCTCGTTCGAGGACCTCGTGCAGTACAACGACGGCTTCAAGACCCAGCTGATCGGCCACCCGGAGCAGATCGCGGACCGGGCGATCGAGTACAAGCGCCGCGGCGCGAACCTGCTGCTGCTCGGCTTCCTGCACTTCCAGGAGGAGGTCGAGTACTTCGGCGCCAAGGTCCTCCCGATCATCCGCGAGAAGGAGGCCGAGCTCGCCGAGCGCGAGCCGCAGCTCGCCCAGAGCTGACCGGACAGGTCATGCCCGTGTCCCGCGGGTCGGCACGCTCGTTGACATCCGCGCCGGGGGTTGCCGAGAGTGGTGCCGTGCTGACTCCGGATCTCACGCGTCGACGTCACGTCGACCTGTCCCGGGTGACGTCTTCTGCCTGTCGCTGAACGCGACCCACTCACTCTTTTTCGACGGTTCGACCGTTCCCGCGCGGACGCGGGGACGGCGCGTCGTCGTGCCCATTTCCGGCATCCGCAGAGGAGCACCCCCATGACCACGCTCGAGAACCGCACGGGCACCGACTGGACCACCCACCCGACCGACGAGGCCGGCTGGCTCGACCGCGCCCGCGAGGTGCGCCGCGCGCTGGAGGCCGACGCCGCGGCCCGCGACAAGGCCGCCGAGACGCCCTACGACGAGGTCGCGCTGCTCAAGCGCTCCGGCCTGGTCACCCTGCTCGGCCCGACCGAGCACGGCGGGGCCGGCCAGGAGTGGCCGACCGCGTACCGCGTCGTGCGCGAGGTCGCCGCGGGCGACGGCTCGATCGGCCAGCTGCTCGGCTACCACTACCTGTGGTTCTGGGCCGCCCGCCTGGTCGGCACGCCCGAGCAGATCGCGGCCGTCGAGGCGGACGCCACCCGCAACCAGTGGTTCTTCGGCGGCGCCGTGAACCCGCGCGACTCCGACGTCGTCATCCGCGACACCGGCGAGGAGATCGTCTACAACGGACACAAGTCGTTCTCCACCGGCAGCAAGGTCTCGGACGTGACCGTGCTGGAGGGCGTCGTGGAGAACACCGACACGCACGTCTTCGCGATCGTGCCCAGTGCCCAGGAGGGCATCACGTTCCACGACGACTGGGACAACATCGGCCAGCGGCTCACCGAGAGCGGCAGCGTCACGATCACCGACGTCACCGTGCCGTGGGCCGGCGCGGCCGGATTCGTGGACAAGACGTTCCAGCCGCGCGTCTACAACACGCTCAACGTGCCGACGATCCAGCTCGTGTTCGTCAGCTTCTACCTGGGCATCGCCCGCGGCGCGCTGGAGACGGCGCTGGAGTACACCCGCACGCAGACCCGGTCGTGGCTGCACAGCGACGCCGAGCGCGCCGTCGACGAGCCGTACCAGCTCGATCTCTACGGCGACTACGAGTCCAAGCTCTGGGCGGTCGAGGCGTTCGCCGACCAGGTCGCGGCCGAGGGTCTGGCCATCCACCGGGACGCCTGGAACGTCACCGAGCAGCAGCGCGGCGAGCACGAGGTGCGGGTCGCCGCGGTGAAGGCCCGGGCCACCGACGTCGCGCTGGAGATCACCAGCGGGATCTTCGAGGGGCTCGGTGCCCGCGCGACGGCGTCGCAGCACGGGTTCGACCGGTTCTGGCGCAACGTGCGCACGCACACGCTGCACGACCCGGTGGCCTACAAGCGTCGTGAGGTCGGGGCGTTCCTGCTGCGCGACGAGCTGCCGGAGCCCACCTGGTACTCGTGAGGATCAGGGTGTGATCGCGGCACGCAGGTCGTCGGCGTGAGCGGTGGCCCAGGCGGCGAACGTCGTCGCCGGGCGGCCGGTCACGTCGGCGACCAGCGTGTTCGGCTGCATGTGCCCGCCGGCCAGTCCGGTCAGCACGTTCTCCACGTACCAGGACGCCGTCGGGCCCATCGCCGGTTCCAGCGCCCGGGCGGTCTCCTCCGGCGTGCTCGGCACGAACCCGATCGGCATGCCGGTCGCCTCCGCGATCGCGGCGACCATCTCCCGGCGGGAGACGCCGGCCGGGCCGCGCAGCGAGTAGCTCCGGCCCTCGTGGCCGTCCTCGAGCAGCGCAACGGCCGCGACCTCGGCGATGTCGTCCATCGCGGTCGGCGCGCTGGTCGCCTCCGGCCACGGCTCGCGCACCTCACCGCACTCCCGGATCTGCGGGAGCCACATCCGGACGTTCTCCATGAAGTCGGCGGGCCACAGGTGGGTCCAGCCGACGCCGGCGGCCTCGACGGCGTCGTTCACGCTCCCCCACCAGCTCTCCGGCTCCCCGGACAGGTCGACGACGTGGCGCACCCCGGCGTCGCGGGCCCGCGCCAGCACGTCGGAGACCGTCGCCGGGTACGGCGCGAGATACATCCGGTCCACGCCGTCCAGCGCGGCGGCGAGCGAGTCCGGCCGGCGGACACTCCCGCGCGCGGCCTCGACGCCGTCCGGGAGGTCGGCCTTCGGCGGATCGACGGTCAGCGCCCGCACACCGGTCGCGCCGCGGGCGAGGAGGTGGTCCACCACCATCCGGCCGATGTTGCCCGTGGCTCCCGTGACCAGGATCGTCATGCGTCCCCCTCTACGACCGACCGCCGAGCCTCGCACGGCCGCCCGCGGTCCCGGCGATCGACGTCCCGGCGGCGCCGGCGGACAGCACCGGCGGGTCGGTGGGTCACCCGACGCGGGTCCGGTCCGCCCCGTCGGAGGGCATCCCCGGAGGCGTCTCCGGCGGCAGCACCCGCGGCAGGAATCGGCCGGTGCGCTGGCGGTAGGCCGTGTACTCCTCGCCCAGGGCGTCGCCGAGCCGCGGTTCGTACACCGCGCGGGCCTGGATCTGGACCGCGACGACGACCAGCACCGTGGCGAGCACCCCGAGCAGGGTCGGCGCCATCGCGAACATGCCGGCGCACCCGACGATCAGGCCGGCCATCCCGGGGTTGCGCACCCGGGCGTGCAGCCCGTCGGTGGCCAGCACCGGACGGGTCCCGTCCGCCGCGCCGGTCTGGTCACGGCTGCGCTTCCACAGTGCGCCCATCTCCAGCTGGGCGACCGCGACGACGGCGAACCCGAGCAGCGCCAGTCCCGCCCCGAGCAGGGCCACACCGACCTCGCTGAACAACGCGATCGGTTCCAGGACGTCCAGGGCGACCAGCAGCGGGGCGCCGAAGCCGAGCACGGCGGCCAGGGTGAACAGCGTGCGCACCCACCAGGCCGCCGTCCCGGGGCGGTGCGAGATCCCGATCGTGCGCGGGCCGCGTTCCCGGTGCGCGCGGAACCGGGTGAGGCCGGTGACCAGCATCGCGACCGCACCGACGCCGAGCGCGGCCCAGCCCAGCAGGTGGTGGTCGAGCACCGACGCGATCGTCGCCCACGCGGCGGGACCGCCGATCTGCCCGATCGCCTCCACGCCGAGCCAGAGCCCGAACACGACGAACAACGTCGCGGCGCCGACGGCGATCACGCGCTCCGGCAGCCGCCGCCCGAGCTGGCGGCCGACGACGATCGCGAGCGCGTCGGCCGCGACCATCCCGACCGTCGAGCCGAGCCAGGTGCCGAACCAGCCGTGCTGCGTGGCCAGGGTGATCGTCGCGAGCATCGTCTTGTCGCCGAGCTCGGCCAGGAAGAACGCCACGGTCACGCCGAGCAGCGCGGACCCGCCGGTCCGGGCGGCCTTGGACTGCTCGTCGTCGGAGAGCGCATCGCCGCGCAGCGTCCACGCGCCGAAGAACAGGAACGCGACGGCGGCGGCCAGCGAGATCCAGCCGGTCGGCAGCGTCGCGCCCAGCCCGTACCCGACGGCGACGGACACGAGGTGCACCACCGAGGTGGCGATCGTGATGCCCGCGATGACCGGCCAGGCGCGGTAGCGGGTGGCGAACGTCAGAGCCATGAGCTGCGACTTGTCGCCCAGCTCGGCGACGAAGATGACGCCGAAACTGATCGCGGTTGCCGCGAGGAACCCGTCCATGCGCATCATCCCTCGATCTGGTCCGGATCGAGGTGGAAAGGACCCCGACCCGGCGGTGCCAGGTCGAAGGTCTCGCTCGCCTGGTGGCGCAGGCCGCCGCGGCCGGGCGGGCCGGAGTGAATCCAGCCGCCAGTATGTCGACCGCAGCGTTGGGAGCTACTCCCCTTCGCGTACGTCCTGAACGGTACCGCATCGATCCAGCCCGGTTCGACCGCTGACGACCCACGTCCGGGGCCTTTGTGAGCGGCTTCACGACCTATCTGCCCGCCGCCCTGGTCTCACGGGGACGCGACGGCATACGTTCGAGGCGATCGTCGCTGCAGCCGGATCACCGGAGGTTCCACCATGCCCGAGGCCGTCGTCGTCGAGGCCGTCCGCACCCCCATCGGCAAGCGGAAGGGCTCACTGGCCGAGGTCCACCCGGTCGACCTGGCGGCCGCCGCACTGGACGGGCTCGCCAAGCGCACCGGGATCGACCCGAACGTCGTCGACGACGTCGTGTGGGGCTGCGTGAACCAGGTCGGCGACCAGGCCGCGCAGATCGGGCGCTACGCGGTGCTCGCCGCGGGCTGGCCGGAGACCGTGCCCGGCGTGACGATCAACCGCGCCTGCGGGTCCAGCCAGTCCGCGTTCGACTTCGCCGCGGGCATGGTGATGTCCGGGCAGTACGACGTCGTCGTCGCCGGCGGCGTCGAGTCGATGACCCGGGTTCCCCTGGGCTCCGGCCGGGACCTGGGCCGCCCCTTCGGGCCGCTCGTGCGCGAGCGCTACGCCGCGGACCTCACGTCCGGCGAGTTCCCGAACGAGGACTTCAACCAGGGCGTCGGCGCCGAGCGGATCGCCCGTGACTGGGGCTTCTCCCGTGCCCGTCTCGACGAGTACGCCTCCCGCTCGCACGAGCTGGCCGCGGCCGCGATCGACTCCGGCGCGTTCGACGGGCAGCTCGTCGACGTGCCCGGCGCACCCGGCTTCACCGCCGACGAGGGCCTGCGCCGCGGCACCACGCCGGACACGCTCGCGAAGCTCAAGCCGTCGTTCCGCGAGGACGGCGTGATCCACGCCGGGAACAGCTCGCAGATCTCCGACGGCGCGTCCGCCGTCCTGATCACGACGCCGGAGCGGGCGAGGGAGCTGGGGCTCACCCCGATCGCGCGCTACCACTCCGGCGCGGTCTCCGGCGCCGACCCGCTGCGCATGCTCACCGGCCCGATCCCGGCCACGCAGAAGGCGCTCAAGCGCTCCGGGCTCGCGATCGGCGACATCGGTGCGTTCGAGGTGAACGAGGCGTTCGCCCCGGTCCCGCTCGCGTGGCAGGCCGAGCTGGGCGCCGACGACGCGCTGCTCAACCCGCTCGGTGGCGCGATCGCCGTCGGCCACCCGCTCGGCGCGTCCGGCATGGTCCTCATGACCCGCCTGCTGCACCACATGCGGGACAAGGGCATCCGCTTCGGCCTGCAGACGATGTGCGAGGGCGGCGGCACCGCGAACGCGACGGTCGTCGAGCTCGTCTCCTGACGACGGCTACCGGCGGGTGCGGCGGCGGAACGCCGCCACGGCCGCGACGGTGGCCAGCACCAGCAACCCCGCTTCCCAGGCCAGCGCGACCGGGAGCGACGCGCCGGGGTCGGTCCCGGCCAGCAGCGCGCGGACGGTGTCGGTCACCGGCGTGACCGGCTGGTGCTCGGCGATCGGGCGCAGGAACGCCGGCATCGTCTCGGGCGGCACGAAAGCACTGCTCAGGTACGGCAGGAACAGCATGGCGAACGTGCCGCCGTTCGCACCCTGCACGCTGCGGGCGACCATCCCGAGAGCCGCCGCGGCGCAGGACAGCGCCAGCACCCATCCGAGCACCACCCCGGCGGCGAGCAGCCACGCGAGCGGCCCGGCCGGCGAGCGGAAGCCCAGCGCGAACGCCAGCGCCACGACGACGCCGGTCGCGACGGCGTTGCGCGCCACGCTCGCCGTCACGTGCCCGACCAGCAGCGCCCAGGCGCGGACCGGCATCGAGCGCAGCCGGTCGATCATGCCGCCGGTCATGTCCGCGGCGACCGCGGGCGCCGTGGACGCGGCGCCGAAGCCGGCGCAGAGCAGCACGATGCCGGGCACGACGTAGGTCAGGTACGGGCCGCCGGTCTCGATCGCGCCGCCGAACACGTAGACGAACAGCAGCATCATCGCCACCGGCAGCACCAGCGCCATGATCAGCACCTCGGTGTCACGGCGGGCGAGCCGCACACAGCGGCCGACCAGGGTCGCCGCGTCCGAGAGGGCCGCTGCCGTTCCCGTGTGGACCGGGACGGTCATCGCAGCGTCACCCGGGTACCGGCCGTCGTGAGCGCGCGGAACACGTCGTCCAGGTCGGGGCGGTGCGCGGTGAGCCGCTCCGGGACGAGGCCGGAGGAGTCGAGGCTCCCGAGAACCCGGTAGAGGTCCGCGGCGGCGCCGTCCGAGGCCACGTCGAGCACCGGACCCGGATCGTCCGGGCGCGGGGCACCGAGCACGGCCGCGGCGCGGTCCCGGCGACCGGCGTCGGCGAACTCCAGCCGCAGCCGGGTGCCGCCGACCTGCTCCTTGAGCGCGTCCGGAGGGCCGTCGGCGACGATCCGCCCGTCCCGCAGCACGGCGACCCGGTCGGCGAGCCGGTCCGCCTCGGGCAGGTACTGGGTCGTCAGCAGCACCGTGGCGCCGTCCGCGGCGAGCGTCGAGACGACGTCCCAGAGCGCGTCCCGGCTCGTCGGGTCCAGGCCGGTCGTCGGCTCGTCGAGCACGAGCACCGACGGCTGCCCGGTCAGGCTCATCGCCAGGTCCAGCCGCCGTCGCATGCCACCCGAGTACCCGCGGACCCGCCGTCCGGCCGCCGCGGCGAGGTCGAAGCGCTCCAGCAGCTCGTCCGCCCGCGCCCGGGCGCCGCGCCGGCCGAGGTGCATCAGCCGCCCGGCCGTCACCAGGTTCTCCCGGCCGGTCTGCTCGTCGTCGACGGCGGTGAACTGGCCGGTCAGGCTCAGCACGGCGCGGACCCGGGCGGGCTCGCGCTCCACGTCGAACCCGGCGACGCGCACCGACCCGGCGTCCGGGGCCAGCAGCGTGGCCACGATCCGGATGAGGGTCGTCTTGCCCGCCCCGTTCGGCCCGAGCAGGGCCAGCACCCGGGACGGTTCGGCGTCCAGGTCGACGCCGTCGAGCACCGTGTGGTCGCCGAACGACCGCCGGAGCCCTCTGATCTGCACGCCCACGATCACCCTCCTTCTGCGTATGCCATCCGCATATTAGCGTTATATGTACGCAGTTGGGCAAGACGTGCCAGGCTGACCGGGTGAGGTGCACGCGATGAGCGAGGGGTTACCGGACGAGCTCGCGCTGCTCTGGGGTCGTCGCGAGGACCGCAGGCGGGGGCCGCGCCCGACCCTGTCGGCCGCGGACATCGTCCGAGCCGCCGTCGCCGTCGCGGACACTGAGGGGCTCGCCGCCGTGTCGATGTCCCGGGTCGCCGCCGAGCTCGGCAACGCACCGATGGCGCTCTACCGACACGTCCGCAACAAGGAGGAGCTGCTGGTCCTGATGTCCGACGCGGCGCTGGACGAGCCGCCGGACGTACCGCTGTCCGGGGACTGGCGGGAGGACCTGCGGGCCTGGGCGCACGACGCGCTGGCCGCCTCGGCACGCCACCCCTGGTACGCGCGGCTCCCGGTCGCCGGGCCGCCGCTCGGGCCGCGCAACCTGGCCTGGTTCGACCGCGCCCTGGCCTCGCTGGAGCCGACCGGGCTGCCGGCCGGTGACCGCGTCCTGGTCGTGACCTCAGTGTTGATCTTCGTGCAGGGCCAGATGCGGCTGGGAGCCGACCTCGCCGCCGGCTACGCCGCCGACCCGGACGCGTTCGGCGCACGCTACGGGCAGCTGCTCGGCATGGTCGTCGACCCGCACCGGATGCCGGCGCTGGCCCGCGTGGTGGCCGCCGGGGTGTTCGACGGCGCCGAGCAGGCACCGCCGAGCGAGAACGACGCCGTCGGCCTCACCGAGTTCGACGCCGGCCTGGATTTCCTCCTCGACGGCGTCGCCGGGTACGTGGCCCGGCGCGGCGGCACGGGCACCTGAGCAGGCCGAGACCGAACCCGGCCCGATTCCCAGGGCGGTATCAGGATCGTCTCAGGGTCACGGCGCACAGTGAGGTCATGCAGCCAGACGGGTACGGGTCCACACCGGCGGACACGGGTCCCGGACCGGCACCGAATCGGGAAGGAACGGCGATGGGAGCCACGGACACCGAGGCGCAGCGGGGGGCGACGAGCGACCCGCTCGGGTCGACCGGACAGCAACCGACGCAGCAGTTCGGCACGCCGTACGGCGCCCACGGCGGGCCGCCTCCGACGTCGACGTACCCGCCCTACGCCGGCGGTGGCGCCCCGCCGCCGCGCGGACCGCGCCGGGCGATGACCGGGATCGTCGTCGCCGCGCTGGCCGCCGGTCTGATCGGTGGCGGGGTCGGCTTCGGCGGTGCCTACGCGCTACTGGACAGCTCCGGCAGCAGCAGCTCCTCGACGATGCTGGGCAGCGCGGCCGAGCCGGGCTCGGGCAGCGCCCCGGCCGACGGCACCGTCGCCGGCGCCGCTGCGAAGGCGACCCCGAGCACCGTCGACATCCAGGTGCGCACCGCACAGGGCGTCGCCGAGGGCAGCGGTGTCATCCTCACCGCGGACGGCGACGTGCTGACCAACAACCACGTCGTGTCCGGCGCGCAGGGCGGCCAGATGTCGGTGACCCTGGCCGACGGCTCGAAACACACCGCGACCGTCGTCGGGACCTCGCCGAGCTACGACCTCGCGGTGATCAAGCTGCAGGGCGTCTCCGGCCTCACCGCCGCCACCCTCGGCCGCTCCACCGACGTGAACGTCGGCGAGCAGGTCGTCGCGATCGGGTCGCCGCAGGGCCTGTCCGGCACCGTCACCGCGGGCATCGTCAGCGCCCAGAACCGGACCGTCACGGCCGGCGGCGAGAGCGGCGAGGCACCGGTCGTCTACAACGGACTGCAGACCGACGCCCCGATCAACCAGGGCAACTCCGGCGGCCCGCTGGTCAACCTGGCCGGGCAGGTCGTCGGCATCAACTCGGCGATCGCCACGTCGGGCCAGGGCTCCGGGAGCATCGGGCTCGGCTTCGCGGTCCCGGTCGACACCGCACGCCGGGTCGCCCAGGAGCTGATGACCGACGGCACCGCCACCAAGCCGCAGCTCGGCGTGCAGGGCCAGGTGTCCTCCTCGCCCGCCGCCGGCGCCGAGGCCGGCGGAGCCACCATCAGCGGTGTCCAGCCCGGCTCGGCCGCGGCGAACGCAGGGCTCAAGGCAGGCGACGTCGTGACCCGGGTCGGCGACACCCCGGTCACCGACTTCACCGACCTCGTGGCCCGGGTCGGCAACTACGCGCCCGGCCAGACGATCCCGCTGACCGTCGGCTCCGGCGGCTCGGCGCGGACCGTGCAGGTCACGCTCGGCAGCGTCCCGGACACCGCGGCCACCCCGCAGGCCGGCGCCGTCCAGGGCAGCAGCCCCGGACAGGGCGGTTCTGGACAGGGCGGCGGCTCCGGCGAGGGCGGCTCCGGGCAGGGCGGTTCGAGCCCGTTCGGCGCCGACCCGTTCGGCGGCGGTCTCGGCGGGGGCCTCGGCGGCAACTGACCCACCGACCTCCGGCACGATCTCCGGCCGGGCGCGACTCCCCTCCGTCGCGCCCGGCCGGTTCCGTCTGTGCCCGGCCTCTCGACGCCGGCCCGCCCGCGCCGCGCTGCTGGTCACGATCGTTGTGGCGGGCGCGCCTGCGTTGTTCTGATCACGCTCCGTTACGCTTTACGGACAACGTCACCGGGGAAGCGACCCCCACAGGCGTGGGCCGGCACGGAGGAGACGGACATGGCGCGGTCCCTGACCGAGCGGCTCGGGAAGCAGGTCCTCGACCTTGCACCGTCCGGGCTGGTACACCTGGCCGGACGGGTACGGGAGGTCGTGGCACCCCAACCGTGGGCTCTCGACGAGGCCGCCGTCGGCCTCCACCGTTGCGAGCAGCGAGGTCGCGGGGTGCTGCCGCACCCGGCCTACCTCTACGGCCTGCTCTCGGCGGCACGCACGGCCCGCGCGGCCGGGTTCCCGGCGATCACCGCGCTGGAGTTCGGGGTCGCCGGGGGCAACGGCCTGCGGGCGCTCCAGCAGCACGCCGACGTCGTGCGCGACTGGTACGGCATCGACGTCGCGATCGTGGGCCTGGACTCCGGCAGCGGCCTGCTGCCCGCCACCGATCCCCGGGACTGCCCGTTCGCCCTGCACGAGGGCGAGTTCGCGATGGACCGGGCGGCGCTGACGCCGCACCTCGGGCGCGCCGAGCTCATCCTCGGCGACGTCGAGGTGACCGTGCGACCGCTCGCCGACCGGATCGCCGCCGGTGACCTGCCGCCGCTCGGCTTCGCCGCGCACGACCTGGACGTGTACAGCGGTACCCGCGCCACGCTGGAGGCGCTCGGTGCGCTGCCGGTGACGGCCGCGCTGCCCCGGGTCCCGATGTACTTCGACGATCTCTCCGGCTACCCGTACTCGACCGAGACTGGGGAGCGGGCCGCCATCACCGACTTCAACCGGTCCGCCGTGGTGCGCCGGATCGGGCGGATCGAGAACCTCGAGCAGACGCTCGGCGGGCACGCCCGCTGGGCGAACTGGCCCCGGCACGTGCACCTGCTGCACGTGTTCGACCACCCGGACTACAACGCCCCGGAGAAGGTCGACCACATGGATCTCGGCCTGCGGGCGCGCTCCCGGACACGGTGACCGGGCTCAGGCCTGTGCCCGCGTGGCCGGGGCCGGGTGCCCGAGGTCGGTGAGCCACCCGCGCAGCACCCCGTGGAGCGCCTCGGCGCCGACCACCTCGCCGGGATCGGCCCACGCGGCCGGGTAGAGCACGAACGCGTCGTTCTGCGGCCCGCCGAGCCCGCCGTGCGAGCCGACGTGCGGTTCGAACGCCGACGCGTCGTCGAGCAGGGGGTCGTACCGGCTGTTGATCATCAGGTCGGCACAGTGGTCGAACCCGTCCACCCGGGCGACGAGCGCCGGCGCGTGCGGCCCGTACGCCGCGAGCGGGTCCTCACCGGTCACGACGCCGTCGGAGAGCCGGTGCGTGCCGTCGCGCCCGAGCACGATCGGGCCCCACTCCTCGCTGTGCACCAGCAGGAACCCGACGCCGGGATGGTCGACGAGACCGGGCAGCAGGCCCGGATGCTCGTGCTCCACCGTCTCCAGCGAGACCCGGCCGGGGTGGTCGGTGAACGACACGAGCGCCGTGTGCCCGGAGCACAGCACCACGACCTCGGGGGCGGCACGCGGGGCCGGGTCGGGCGTCGCGGTGCGGTGGCGCACCCGCCGCCGGGCCCACAACATGCCGGCGACCGGACCGGACCCGTCCCCCGC
This sequence comes from uncultured Actinomycetota bacterium, assembly GCA_963822335.1. Taxonomy (GTDB): domain Bacteria; phylum Actinomycetota; class Actinomycetes; order Mycobacteriales; family Pseudonocardiaceae; genus Pseudonocardia. Next base: position 784,248 of record CAWGHE010000004.1, read on the forward strand.
CTCGGCCAACGCGGCGCCGAGCTGCCAGCCCTCGGCCCGGCTGGGTCCCCGCGAGGGGCGGTGGCCGTCGTGCGCGTCCGGGATCCCGTGCTCCGCCCCGCAGAGGCGCCCGACGAGGTGCTCCACCGACTCGCCGAACCGGTCGGTGAACGCCTCTCCCTGGGTCTGCCCGTGGTCGGACAGCACGACCAGCTGATACGGGCGCGGGCCCAGCGCGACCGCCCGGTACAGGCGCCCGATCTGCTGGTCGATCGTGCGCAGCACGTGCAGCGCATCCGCCCGCTCGATGCCGGAGTGGTGCGCGACCTCGTCGTAGCCGACGAAATCGGCGTAGGCGACCGGCCGCCCGGCCAGCACGTCCTCGATCAGGGCGGACACGACGACGTCGCGGGCGATCACCGTCGTCCCCGGGCGCACGAGCGGGTACCAGCCGCCGCGCCGGATCCGGGGGCGCACGTCCGCGCGCCGCTGCCGGGCGGCGTCGACGAGCTCGCGCAGCACCTCCAGCACGGCGCCGACGAGCGTGCGCACCGCGTTCACCGGGTTGGCGAAGTAGGCGTAGTACCCGGCGCCGATCCGGTCGGAGCGGGGCCGCCCGCCGCGGGCGCGGGTGAGCAGCGGGACCGCGCTGACGGTGAGGCTGACGTGGGCGGCGTCGCCGGTGAACATGTTGCCGCGGCCGGCGCCGTCGTCGTGCAGCAGGCCGTTGCCGTCGGAGATCCGTCGCTCGATCTCGGCGGCGTCGCCCGGCGAGGAGCAGCTCCGCACGCGCCCCGGACGATCAGGGGACTTCTCGTACCAGCGGAACCCGACGACGCCGTCGTTGCGGCCGTGCAGGATCCCGGCCTGGCTGGCCCCGGTCTGCGCGCTCCAGTCGGTGTGCCACCCCCGCAGCGCGTGCGTGCCGTCGTTGAGCCAGCGGGCCAGCGTCGGCATCGTCCCGTCCCGCACGGCGCGCCGCAGGATCGGCAGCCCGAGGCCGTCGACCTGGAGGAACAGCACCCCGGGCACGGCGGTGCCGTGTTCGGCCACGCGGTGGCGCGCCCGCAGGCCCGCCCGCCGGAAGAAGATCTCGTCCTCGTCGATCGCGAGCAGAGCGCTTACCGCGACGAGCGTGACCGCCAACCCGAGCACGAGGGCCAGCGCGGTCAGCGGCCCGTCGAGGCGGACACCGGGAACGGCGGGGAACAGCGCGGCGACGGCGACCACGAGCAGCACGGTCCCGCCGAGCCCCGCCGTGTAGACCGCGATCGGCAGCGCCACTCGCATCACCAGCGGCCAGACGACGGCCGCGAGCATGCCGAACAGCAGCGCGCAGATCGGGGCCAGCCACCAGGAGTGCAGCTCGAAGCCGGGCAACGCGTCGTCGAGCACCCAGAGCGCCGCCGTCGCGGCGAGCCAGACCAGCAGGAACCGGGCCAGCGACCGGCCACCGCGCACGAGCCGTCCCGAGCCGGCCGCGGCACTCACGTACGCGGCGCCCCGACTGAGTCAGCGGGGGTCGTGCGACGCGCCCGCCACCGCCCGATCAACGCGGACACGCCGCCGACGAGCAGCACGAGCACGGTCGCCATCGCGGCGGCGACCACCGGGGACGCGAACAGGCCCCCGGCGAGCACACCGAGCACGCCGTAGAGCAGCACCCACAGCACGACACCGACGGCCGTCGCCGGAATCAGGCGCCGCCACGGCTGGCCCATCGCGGCCGCCGCGACCAGCACCGGGATCCGCCCGGCCGGCACGATCCGGCCGACCATCACGACCAGCCACCCGCGGTCGGCGAACAGGGTCCGCATCCGCTGCAACCGCTCCGGGGTCTGGCCGCGGGTCAGCCAGCCCATCACCGCGTCGCTGCCCCGTCGCGCCAGCGCGAACGTGATCACGTCACCGGTCAGCGCGGCGCAGGACGCGATGAGCAGCACCAACGGCAGCGACAGCGCGGAGGACGTCATGGCGACCGCGGCCGCCGCGCCGACGACGGCCCCGGTGGGCACGATCGGGATGATCGACCCGACCAGGACCGCGATCGCGACGACGAGGTAGCCGGCCCGGCCAGCGGCAGGGGTCAGCTCGGCGTCGATCCACTGGATGACCGGCGTCACCGGCCGCTCCACTGCGGCTCCACGGCCCCACCCGGCGGCACGACCAGTACGCGGGTCGAATGGCCCGCCGTGGCGACCTCGTCGGCGAACTCGAGCGGGGGCTCGACGAGCAGCCGCCGCATCCGCGCGCCCGGACCTCCGGGCAGTTCGCACAGGCCGGTCACCGCGAGCGTCCCCCAGTGCACCGGGACGGCGACGGCGGGGCGCAGGCGGGCGACCGCCTCGGCCGCCCGGCGCGGGTCCAGATGCCCGGGACCCAGGCTCGGGCCCCATCCCCAGACCGGCAGCGCCGCGAGGTCGATCGGTCCCTGCGCGGCGATGTCGTCCAGGCCGTCGAACAGCCCGGTGTCGCCGGCGACGTAGACCCGCAGCCCGTCCGCCTCCAGCAGGTGCCCCATCGCGCGGGAGTCCGGGCCGTGGGTCAGGCGCGGGCCCCAGCGGTGCCCGCTGTGGTCGGCGGGGACCCCCATGACGCGCAGCCCGCCGTCGGTCAGCACCTCGCCGACGCCGAGCTCCTCCACCCGGGGCACGCCCTTGCGCCGCAGCCACGCGCCCGCGCCGCGCGGGACCACGACGCGCGCGTCGCGCGGCAGCCTGCGCAGCGACGCCACGTGCAGGTGGTCGGCGTGCAGATGCGAGATCAGGACCAGCGAGACGTCGGCGACGTCGTCCGCGGACACGGCGGGGACGACCCGGCGGAGCGGACCGATCCGCGCGGTGAGGACCGGGTCGGTGAGCACGACCCGCCCGCCCATCCGGATCCACAGCGTGCTGTGGCCGAGAAAGCGCATCCGGGGCAGGTCCACCCCGGCAGTATCGCAGTCGAACCGTGCGTCAGCTCAGTCCCAGGACGCGGTCCACGGCGATCTCCAGCACCACCCGCTCCGGGTTCACCCGCGGCACCCGGTAGCGCGCCGCGTAGCGCTGCTCCGCGTCGCGGACCAGCTCCGGCTCGTCGCGCACGACCGCCAGCCCCTCCAGCGTGGACCAGCGCCGGCCGTCGATCTGGGTGACGGCGACCCGCGCACCACCGTTCTCGGCGCCGGCCGCGACGTTGCGCGCCTTGACCGACCCGCCACGGCAGATCACCCGGGCGATCCCCTGTTCCACGTCCACCGTCGCACCGACCGGGACGACGTGCGGCGTGCCGTTGCGGCGCAACGTCACCAGCGAGCAGAGGTGCCGCTCGGTCCAGAACGCGCGCCACTCGTCGGAGACCCCGTCGGACAACCGTCGTGCCGTCATGGTGCTGATCCTCGCCGTCACCGTCCGGGGCCGCGCGCCGGGGATCCGCCCTCGGCCGGGTGAACCCCGTCCGGGCGACTTCCCTGCCGATCATGACCCCGGGTCCCCATCATTCTGCAACCACACAGACCTCGTACGTCACTCCCGTCACTCCTCGGAGGCCCTCATGTCCGTCCGCACGATCACCCTCCGCACTGCGACGGTCCTGGCCGCCACCGCGCTCGCCGCCCTGCCGCTGGCGGGGATCGCCAGTGCCGCACCGGCCGCCGACCTGGACTGCCCGGACTTCCCGTCGCAGGCGGCGGCTCAGGCCGCGTTCGACGCGACTCCGGGCGACCCGAACAACCTCGATGCCGACAACGACGGCAAGGCCTGCGAGAACACCGACTACGGCTCCAGTAGCGGTGCCGCGACGACCTCGCCGTTGCCGGCCACGAACGAGAGGACGGGATCCGCCGGGTCCGGGTCGTCCGGCTCCGGGTCCACCACCTCCGGCTCCTCGACCTCCTCCGGCGACGACCAGGTCACCGCCGTGCCGGCCGGCAGCGTGGACGCCGGGGACGGCAGCGCGCTGGCCGCCGGGCCGGGTGCGGACGCCGCGGGCGGGCTCGTGCTCGCCGGGTTCGGTGCGGTCGCCGCCGCCGGGGCCGGCACGGCCGTGTGGCGCACCCGGTGCTCGCACCCGCAGCGCCGCGGCTCCCACTCCCGCGGGTGATGATCGCCGATCGGGTGCCGATCCGGCCGGATGTGGCCGGATCAGCACCGGCCCGGCGATCATCCGCCGGTACGCCCGGCGCACCCCGTGCGATGTCCGGGGTGGCGGCGCTGCTGACCGTCCTGACGTTGCTCCTGGTGTCGGCGTTCGTCGCACCGGCCGCGGGCGGCACGGTCCCGCCGCTGCCCCACACGACCGCGCGCCCGGCGTCGGACCCCCTGCCCGCGGCGGCACCGGTCCGGGTGCGCGCGGCCGCGATCGGGCTCGACGGCCCGGTCGTCCCGCTCGGGCTGGACCGGTCGGGCGCGCTCGACGTACCTCGCGACGGCGCGGTCACCGGCTGGTACGACGGCAGCCCGGAGCCGGGTCGTCGCGGACCGTCGGTGCTGGCCGCGCACGTGGACTGGAACCACCGGCCCGGGCCGTTCGTGCACCTGCACGACCTCGCCACCGGGGACCTGGTCCAGGTCGACCGGACCGACGGCTCGGTCGCCACGTTCGAGGTGCAGGCCGTGCGCCGGTACCCCAAGGACGGGTTCCCCACCGCCGACGTCTACGGCGACCTGCCCTGGGCGGGGCTGCGGCTGGTGACGTGCGGCGGGTCGTTCGACCGCGGCGCGCGTAGCTACCGGGACAACGTGGTGGCCTACGCGGCACTCGTTCAGCCCGGCCGCGGCCCGACGTAGACCCCGGCCGGCCGGAACCGGAGCCCGGGCTCGCGGTACTCCTCGAGCGCGTGCGCGACCCAGCCGACCGTGCGGGCCACCGCGAAGATCCCCTCCCCGGCGTCGGGGCGCAGGTCGTGGGCGTGCATCAGCGTGGCCAGCGCCAGGTCGACGTTCGGTGCCCGGGCACCGCCCCGGGCCATGCCGTCGACGAGTGCGTCGACTGTGGCCAGGACCTCGGACGCAGCCGGGTCCGCGCGCAGCAACGCGAACAGCGCGGTGGCACGCGGGTCGGGCCCGCGGTAGACCGCGTGGCCGAAGCCGGGCACCCGGTCGCCGGACCGCAGCCGTTCGGCCGAGCGCCGCGACCGGATCGGGACCGGCCTCGCCGAGGAACCGGTAGGCGAGGCTGCTGACCAGCCCGTGGTCCCGGCCGTCCAGTGCGCCCAGCCCGGCCGAGACCACGGCGTGCACGTCGGCCCGGGCGCTCGCCGCCACCCGCGCGGCCACCGTGGACACGGCCAGACCGTGGTCGGCGAGCAGCACGAGCGCCGCACCGAACGCCGGCGGCGGCGCTCCGGCCCGGCCCGGGTCCCGCACCACGACCGGCCAGAGCAGCTCCGCGATCCCGCGCGCTCCCGGGCCGGTCACCCGACCCGCCCGGGCGTCGTCGCCTCCGGGCGCCGAGCCGACCGCCGGGTCCGCACGGTGCGCCGGATCCGCAGCGGGCGTCGGGCCCAGCGCCGCGACCGTCGTCCCCAGCAGGCTCGCGGCCGTCGCGACCACGGCGGGCGCGGACACGTCGGCACGCAGCGGGTCCACCGCGGCCTGGGCGGCGACGGCCAGCCGGAACCGGTCGGTCAGGCGCGTACCGGCGGGCAGGGCGGCGAGTGCGCCGCGGGCGACCGCCTCCCGTTCCGGGTCGGGGCGCAGGTCGGGCGGCTCGGTCTCCCAGAGCAGGCCGGCCACCGCCTCCAGCGACGGGAGCGTCGCCGCAGCGCACGCCGCGGTAGAACAGCCCGTCGTCGGAGAGCAGGGAGATCGCCGTCCGGATCCGTTCGACCGCACCGGACGGCTCACCGGCCTCCCGGCCGCGCGCGGCGAGCCGTTCGACCTCGTCCTGGGCGAAACGGCTACCCCGCCGCTCGGCGCTGCGCACGCTCGTGAGCAGCCCGCGGCTGACGTAGGCGTAGACGGTCTCCCGCTTCACACCGAGCCGCTCGGCCGTCTCCGCCACCGTCAGGTACTGCACGACCCTCGATTGCGAGGCTATCAACATTGATTCGATCAATATTGACGACACTGAATCCGAGCGCACAGTCGCGGCATGACCAGCATCGAGGAGCGGCCCGACCACCGGATCCGGGCTGCGCGGAGTCGTCGTCACGTCGACCGCGATCGGGGACGTGCGCGGCGACGAGGGCTTCTTCCACTACCGGCAGTACTCGGCGGTCGATCTGGCCGCGGGCGGACGTTCGAGGACGTCTGGTTCCTGTTCGTGCACGGCCGCCTGCCCGTCGACGACGAGTGCGCCGCGTTCGCCGCGGAGGTGCGCCGAGCTCCGCGTGCTCCCGGACGAGGTGCGCGCCGCGCTCCCGTCGATCGCCGCCGCGGGCGAGCGGTTCGACCCGCTCGCCGGTCTGCGCACGGCGCTGTCGTTGTTCACCGTGGCCCGCGGGCATGCCGACGACCTGGGACGCCGGCCCGCAGCGCCGACGCGCGGACGCGCTCGCCGTCTGCGCGGTCACGCCGACGATCCTCGCCGCGCTGTACCGGCTGCGCCACGGCGAGCAGCCGGTCGAGCCGCGCGCCGGACCTGCCGTCCGCGGCGAGCTGGCTGTACCTGCTCACCGGGCGGGAGCCGGACGCCGAGCACGCCCGCGCCGTCGAGCAGTACCTGATCAGCACCGTCGACCACGGGTTCAACGCGTCCACGTTCACCGCGCGCGTCGTCGCCTCCGCCGGGGCGGACGTCGTCTCCGCCGTGGCGGCCGCGATCGGCGCGTTCTCCGGCCCGCTGCACGGCGGCGCGCCGGACCGGGCGCTGGACGGACTCGACGAGATCGGCGACGGCGCGCCGGAGGACTGGGTCCGGGCCAAGGTCGCCGGCGGCGAGCGGATCATGGGGTTCGGGCACGCCGTCTACACCACGCACGACCCGCGCACGGCCCTGCTCCGCGACGTCGCGGAACGGCTCGGGGGGCCGCTGACCGCACGCGCCGTGGACGTCGAGCGACGCGTCGGGGCGACGCTCGCCGAGCTCAAGCCGGACCACCCGCTGTACGCCAACGTGGAGTTCTACGCCGGCGTCGTGATGGAGCAGTGCGGTATCCCGCGGTCGATGTTCACCCCGACGTTCACGGTCAGCCGGGTCGTCGGCTGGTGCGCGCACGTGCTGGAGCAGGCCGGCGAGCGCCGCCTGATCCGCCCGTCCGCGCGCTACTCGGGCCCGCCCGCACCGGAGCCCGTGCCCGCGCCCTGACGTCCGTCACCACCCCGGCCCGGGCCGGCACCGCCGGATCGCACGAGCGGAGCCGTCGTCCCGTCCGGCGGCACGAACGGAGCTCTCGTCCAGCCACGCGGATCGGGCTGCCCGCGGCAGGGGCGTGCCTCCTCCGCACGAGCGGAGCGCTCGTCCGGCCGGGCAGCGCGAACGGAGCGTTCGTCCCGCCCGTGGGGGTCAGTCAGCGCGGGTGTCCCGGCGGATCGGGTGGTCGGACGGGATCCGGACCAGCACGATCCGGGTGCCGTCCGGGTCGGCGACCCACATCTCGTCGAGTCCCCAGGGCTCGCGGCGCGGCTCGCGCAGGATCTGCACGCCCGCGGCGGCGAGCTCGCGGCGGGCGTCGTCGAGGTCGCGGACCTGCAGCCACAGCTGCAGGCCGCTCTCCCCGGTCGACCCGTCCGTATTCCCGGAGACCTCGAGCAGCCCGTTGCCGAGGAAGAACACGGTCCCGCCGGGGAACTCCCGGTAGATCGCCAGCCCGAGGACGTCGCGGTAGAACGTCAGTGCGGCGTCCGGGTCGGCGGGTCGCAGGATGGCCCGACTGCTGAGGATCTCCACGGCGCAGGAGGGTAGTCGTCGGCACGAGGGTGACATCGGTAGCAAAGCGAACATCCCGCTTGCGGAGGACCCTCCGGATATGGTCACCTGATCGGGTACCTGTTCCCGGATGGAGGTCGTGTGCCCGACGCGACGAACCGGTCCAGGCCGATCGTCGCGATCGTCGTCCTGGCCTCCTGCGGTCTGTTGGTCTCGCTCGTGCAGACCATGGTCGTCCCGCTTCTCCCGCAGTTTCCTCAGCTCATGTCGGTCAGCTCGACGACGGCGTCGTGGCTGATCACGGCGAACCTCGTCGCCGGAGCGGTCTCCGCCCCGGTGCTCGGGCGGCTCGGCGACATGTACGGCAAGCGGAGGATGCTGCTCGTCGCGCTGGCCCTCGTCGGCATCGGCTCCCTGCTCGGCGCCGTCGCCCCGAACATCGCCGTCCTGCTCGTCGCGCGCGTCCTGCAGGGCACGGCGTTCGGCGTGATCGCGCTGGGGATGAGCCTGATGCGCGACGTGCTGCCGCCCGACCGGGTGGGCAGCGGCGTCGGCCTGATGAGCTCGTCGCTCGGGTTCGGCGGCGCGATCGGGCTGCCGATCACCGGCCTCGTCGCGCAGTTCGCGAGCTGGCGCTGGCTGTTCGCCGGCACCGCCGTGGTGGCCGTGATCCAGGTGCTGCTGGTGCGGCGACTGGTGCCGGAGACGCCGATGCACCGCTCCGGGCGGTTCGACGGGCTCGGCGCCGTCGGCGTCGGAACGACCCTGGTCTGCGTGCTGCTGGCGGTCTCCAAGGGCAACGAGTGGGGCTGGACCTCGCCGGCCGTGCTCGGCCTGTTCGCGGGCGCCGCCGTGCTGCTCGCCCTCTCCGCGCGCCACCTGCTGCGCGTCCCCGCCCCGCTCGTGGACCTGCGGGTGTCCGCGCGCCCCGCCGTGCTGTTGACGAACATCGCGTCGATCATGGTCGGGTTCGCGATGTTCGCCGGGTTCGTGCTGGCCACGCAGATCCTGCAGGCGCCGGTGGCGACCGGGTACGGATTCGGGCTGTCCCTGATCGCGGCCGGCGTCGCGCTGCTGCCGATGGGCGGCTCGATGGTCGTGTTCTCGACGGCGTCGGCGCGGCTGTCGAGTCGCTTCGGACCGCGCACCACGCTGGTGCTCGGCACGGCCCTGCTCGGCACCGGCAACCTCGGTTTCGCGCTGCTCCCGTCGAACCTCGGCATGCTCATCGCCGTGACCACGGTCGCCGCCGTCGGCGCCGCGCTGGCCTACTCCGCCATCCCGCTGCTGATCATGCGCGCCGTCCCGGAGAGCGAGACCGCGGCGGCGAACAGCCTGAACACGCTGGCCCGCCAGCTCGGCACCAGCTCGTGCACCGCCGTCGCCGCGGCCGTGACGACGGCCAGCGTCATCTCGCTCGACGGCCGGATTCTGCCGAGCGGGTTCGCCTACTCCGCCGCGTTCGTCGCCGCGGGCGCGGCCGGGCTGATCGCGATGGTCATCGCACTCCTGACCCCGGCCCCGGCTACGGAGACCTCCCCCACCCCGGACCTGGCCACCGCGCGCTGACCCGGGTCACGTGACGGACGCGCCGAGGGCCTCGGTGCCGATCGGCTCGTCCGGGTCGATGCGCAGGGCCGTCATCAGCCGGGCCAGGCCCAGGTAGTGACCGGCCACGAGAGCGACCTCGACGATCTGCTGCTCGTCGAGCAGACCGGACAGCGTCGCGAAGTCGGCATCGGACACCTCGCCGTCGCGCACCATGTCCGCGACGAACGCGAGAACGGCGCGCTGGACGTCGTCGAACGGTCCGGTCACGTCACCGCGTTCCAGTGACTCGATCTGCTCGGCGGTGATTCCCGCACTGCGCGCGATGGGAACGTGCTGGTCCCATTCGTAGCGCTGGGCGAGCCGGCCCACCTGGAGGATGACCAGCTCCCGCAGCGACGCCGGTAGCGAGAGGTCGTTCAGCAGCACGCCGCCGAGCCGCAGCCAGGGCACGAACGCCGTGCGTGCCTGCGCCACGAGCCCGAACACGTGGGCGTCGGGGAGTCGTTCGAGGGCACGGGCCGTCTCCGGCGGGGCGTCCTGGGCGTCGACGTAGCTCACACGGGCCATGATCGTCACCGTAGGCCCGGCACCGCCTCGCCGCACGTCCACACTCCGTCCACAGCGGACGGTCGTGGCGGCCTGACGTGCACGGATGTGAGCCACAAAATTGAACGCCCGAGTAGAACTGGTCAGTAACATTTTCCGGGAGCCCCTGTTGCGGTTGCCGGGTAATACGTGAGGGTGCACACTCCGGACCGGCGTCACATTCCGATCGAGGGCCGTGGGCAGATACCGTCGTCGCTACCGCAAACTCACCGAACGCCTGGCACGCTCACGCGCCCAGCCAGGCGGTTCCCGCCCCGGCCGACGCCTGCCTGGAGGTTCATCGATGAAGCCCTTCGTGGTCAACAACCACGAACGACTGGTCTTTCCCGCCAATTTCTTCCCCGAGCTCGACTTTTCCGTGATCGATAATCTCGAGCAATTCACCGCGATTGTCGAGCGCGATTTCGAGTCGAAGGCGCCGACCGGTACGGACATCCTGGACCGAATCACCTCCGAGGCCTACTCCAACCGGTTCGAGCTCCTGCGCGACATGGGCCAGAACCTGTTCTGGGTGAACCGGTTCTCGATGACGATGTTCGAGAAGCGGCCCACCCGCTGGCGGGACGTGCCGCGGCACCGGCCGGACGTGTTCCTGCCCGTGCTCACGCCCTGGGAGGACGGCGAGAAGAAGGTCCGGGCCGTGCGCGAGGCGTTCGACCGGCTGGAGCCGGCCTGGGACGACGCGACCGAGCGCCACGTGTTCGACCTGCTCTTCGACGTGTTCGGGCACCGTCGCCACCACGCCACCGAGCTGCCCGCCGTCAAGCCCACGGTCGCCCAGTTCCTCGACACCCCCGGCGCGATGACGTTCGTCGTCCCGGACCACGACCCGGACTACCCGGTGTTCCCGCTGAACGAGATCTGGGACGTGCAGAGTGAGGTCCCGGAGCTGGAGGCGCTCACGCGCTGGGCGATGGTGCTGCACAACCAGTACCCGTGGAACCGCGCGGCGACCGAGCTGCGCACCGCGGACCAGATCGGCGACGACGACCACGTGGTCGCGTTCCACCCGCGCAACCGCGACGTCGCCGCGTTCCTGGACCGTGTCTCCGGCGGTGCGCCTGCTCGGCGCAGGCGGATCGCCGAGCCGATCGAGCCGGTCGAGCCGGTCCGGCCGCTGCCCCCGGTCCGGGTGCCGGAGTCGTTCCGGGTCCAGCCGAAGATCGAGTCGATGGCCGTCGCGCGCGGCGAGCAGATCTGCTCCAACGAGGACGTGGTGCGCAACTCGTCGTTCTCCTGGTCGCCGATGAGCGCGGCGTCGATCTCCAAGAAGACCGGCATCAACTCGCGCCGCTACACCGAGTACGACATCGAGGACATCGCCTACGCCGCCGCCGTCGCGGCGATCGAGAAGTCGGGCCGGCGCACCGACGAGATCGGCGCCGTGCTCGTGGCCACGTGCACCACGGAGCGGCTGATCCCGTCGCTGTCCACGTGGCTGTCCGGCCAGCTCGGACTGCTGCAGACGCACTGCTCGGCGGACATCGTCGCGGCCTGTGCCGGCCTGCCCTACGGGCTCGCCGAGGCCGTGCGCCAGCTCCAGGAGGTGGAGCGGCCGGTGCTGCTCGTCTGCGTCGAGAAGTTCTCGGACAAGATCGGCAACGTCCGCACGTCGCGGATGCTGTTCGGCGACGGGGCGGCCGCGATGATCGTGTCCCCGGCCGCCGACGGCGAGGCCGGCGACGTCGAGGTTCTGCAGACCTACGCCTCCGGCCCGGTCTCCGAGGTCAACTCGATCATCTGGCCGAACCCGGAGTTCGACAACGACATCACCGTCTACGGTCCCGAGGTCAAGTCGCTCGCCGGCCGCTACCTGAACCAGATGATCGGCGACCTGCGGGACCTGGCCGGTCCGGACGGGACCGGGAACCTGCTGGAGGCGATCGACCTGATCGTCCCGCACCAGGCGAACAAGACCATGATCCTCGGGCTGGCCGAGGACGCCGGGTTGTCCTCCGACCAGCTCTACTTCAACATCGAGACGATGGGCAACGTCTCGTCCGCCTCCATCCCGATCGCGATGTTCGACGCGGTCGCCGACGGGGCGATCACCGAGCCGTCCCGGGTGTTCGCACCGGGCTTCGGCGCGGGGGCGGTCGGTGGTTTCGCGGTCATGCGTCTCGACCCGGCCGTGATGGCGCCCGAGGTGTTCCTCCCCCGCCGCTCGCAGGAGCCGGAGGAGCCCGCCGCGGCCCCTCCCACGACGACCTCCGACGACGTCCGGCTCGCCTTCGGCTCATGAGGCGCTCCACCGGCTCACGACCAGCTACAGCAGCGCCACTCTGCGACGCAGCGCTGCAGCCCGCAGAGGAGTAGTAAACACACCTATGTTCTCGCGCATCGCCATCGTCAACCGCGGCGAACCCGCCATGCGGCTGATCAACGCCGTCCGGGAGTGGAACGCCGAGTACGCCGATCGTCCGCTCCGGACCATCGCGCTGCACACGGCCGTCGACCGGCAGTCGATGTACGTCCGCGAGGCGGACGAGGCCGTCCTGATCGGCCCGGACGACCCCGACGACATGGGCCCGAGCCCGTACCTCGACTACGACGAGCTGGCCCGCGCGCTGAAGGCGTGCCGCGCCGACGCCGCCTGGCCCGGCTGGGGGTTCGTCTCGGAGAAGGCCGAGTTCGCGGAGCTGTGCCGTGACCTGGGGGTCACGTTCGTCGGCCCCTCGCCCGAGGTGATGCGCAAGCTCGGCGACAAGATCGCGTCCAAGCAGCTCGCCGAGTCCGTCGGCGTGCCGATGGCGCCGTGGTCGGGCGGCCCGGTCGCCGACATCGAGGCGGCGCGCGAGGCCGCGGAGTCGATCGGCTTCCCGCTGATGGTGAAGGCGACGGCGGGCGGCGGCGGGCGCGGCATCCGCTACGTCGCCGAGCCGGACCAGCTGGACGAGGCGTTCGAGCGCGCCGCGTCCGAGGCCGGGAAGACCGCGGGCGACGCCACCGTGTTCCTGGAGCGGGCCGTCTCCGGCGGGCGGCACGTCGAGGTGCAGGTCGTCGCGGACGCCACCGGTGACGCGTGGACGCTCGGCGTGCGCGACTGCTCGGTGCAGCGGCGCAACCAGAAGGTGATCGAGGAGTCCGCCTCGACCGCGCTGGACACCGAGCAGGAGCAGCTGCTGCGCGACTCGGCGGCCGAGCTCGTGCGCAAGGCCGGCTACGTGAACGCCGGCACCGTCGAGTTCCTCTACGAGCCCAAGGAACGGATGCTCTCGTTCCTCGAGGTGAACACGCGGCTGCAGGTCGAGCACCCGGTCACCGAGGCGTGCACCGGCGTGGACATCGTCAAGCTGCAGCTGCACGTCGCCATGGGCGGGACGCTGGCCGAGATCGCGCCGGAGGCCCCGCGCCCGTCCGGGCACGCGATCGAGGCCCGCCTGACCGCCGAGGACCCGGAGCGCGAGTTCGCCCCGGCGCCCGGCCGGATCGAGCACCTCGCGCTGCCCAGCGGCCCCGGCATCCGGGTGGACACCGGCGTCGCGGCCGGGGACGTCATCCCGCCGCAGTTCGACTCGATGATCGCCAAGGTGATCGCCTGGGGCCGGGACCGGGACGAGGCGCGGGCCCGCCTGTCCCGCTCGCTGCGCCAGACCGCGGCCGTGATCGACGGCGGCAGCACGAACAAGGCGTTCCTGCTCGACCTGCTCGACCGCCCGGAGCTGCGCACCGGCGAGCTGGAGACCACCTGGCTGGACTCGATGATGGCCGCCGGCTACACGCCGCCGCGCCGCCTCGACGTCGCGCTGCTGGCCACGGCCGTCCAGTCGCACGACGGGCACGTCGCCCGCCAGCAGGAGCGGCTGTTCACCTCCGCCGAGCGCGGACGCCCGGAGGTCACCTACGAGACCTGGCACCAGACCGACGTCACCGCGGCCGGGCAGTCCTACCGGCTCCGGGTCGCCCGCACCCGCTCCGGGCGCTACCGCGTGGACCTCGACGGCACGACCGTCGACGTCGACGTCGAGCGTTCCGGACGCTTCGAGCGCCGGCTGACCGTCGGCGGCGAGAGCTACACCGTGCTGTCGGTGGCCCAGGAGTCGGACTACGTGGTCGAGGTCGACGGCGCGGTGCACCGGATCGCCGGCGGCGAGGCCGGGATGGTCCGCGCCCCCGCGCCGGCGATGGTCGTCGCCATCCCGGTCTCGGAAGGCGACACCGTCTCCGAGGGCGACGTGCTCGCGATCGTCGAGTCGATGAAGCTCGAGACCTCGCTGCGCGCGCCGTTCGACGGCACCGTGGCCGAGCTGCTCGTCCCCGCGAACACGCAGGTCGAGGGCGGCACGAAGCTGGTCCGGCTGGAACCGTCCGCCGAGGAGGGCGCCCCGGCCGCAGGCGAGCGCGTCGACCTCTCCGCATTCGTCGGCCACGGCCCCGAGGGCGGGGAGGTGGACCCCCGGGACACCGCCGTGGACGCGCTGTCCGCACTGCGCTGGCAGGTGCTCGGGTTCGACGTCGACGAGCGCCAGGCGAAGCCGCTGCTGGCACAGCTGTCGTCGGCCCGCAGTGCGCTGCCCGGCGAGGAGCAGTCCGTCGTGGACGGCGAGATCGCCGTGCTGCGGATCTTCGCGGACCTGTGCCAGCTCTCCCGCAACCGCTCGGAGACCGACGACGAGACCGGCGAGACCGAGCGCAACCCGCAGGAGTACCTGTACGCCTACCTGCGCAGCCGCGACGCCGACGACGAGGGACTGCCGGACTCGTTCCGGTCCAAGCTGGCGCGGGCGCTGGCGCACTACGGTGTCAGCGACTCCTCCCCCGCCGCCGAGCTCGGGCCCGCCCTGTACTGGATGTTCCTGGCCCACCGCCGGGCGCCGGAGCAGGTCCCGGCCGTGCTGGACCTGCTGAACTGGCGTCTGCAGCACCCGTCCGGCCTGATGACGCTCGCCGAGGCGACCCGTGAGGAGTACCGGCGCACGCTCGACGATCTCGTCGTCGCCACCCAGCTGCGGTACCCCGTCGTCGGGGACACCGCGCGGCAGGTCCGCTACCGCGGCTTCGAGGCGCCGATCGTCGCCGCCGAACGCCGCGAGGTGCTGGCCGAGGTCCGGTCCTCGCTGGACGCGATCGCCGAGATCCCCGACTCACCGGAGCGTGCGGACCGGATCGAGGCGCTGGTCGGCTCGTCGGAGCCGATCCTGGGCGTGTTCGCGCCCCGGCACGACGCCGTCCTGCTGGAGGTCATGACCCGCCGCTACTACCGGGTCCGGCCGCTGGAAGGCCTGGAGCTGACCGAGTACGCCGGGCATCCGCTGCTGCGCGCGCACTACAAGTACCTGGGCAACGACCGCGCGGTGTTCGCGTCGGTGATCGACAACAACGACCCGGAGGGCGCGGTCGCCACCGCGACCGAGCTGCGCCGCCAGATCGAGCAGCTCCCGCCGGGCCGCACGGCACTCGTCGACCTGTACGTGACGTCCACGCACGGCGACGACGGCGGCGACGAGGACGCCCGTGCCGGTCGTGTCATGGCGGCACTGGGCACCGTTCCACCCCACCTGCACCGCGTGGCCGTCGCGGTCCGGCCGAACCCCCGGGAGGTCCCCGACGACGCCCTCGCCGAGTCCCCGACCTGGTACACGTTCCGGCCGGACGAGAACGGGGAGCTGGCCGAGGACCGCACGCTGCGCGGGATGCACCCGCTGGTCGCGGACCGGCTGCGGCTGTGGCGGCTTCGAGAACTTCGACCTGGAGCGCCTGCCGTCGGCGACCGACACGCACCTGTTCCGGGCGACCGGTAAGAACGTCGACGCCGACGACCGGCTGATCGCGATGGGCGACGTCCGCGAGCTCACCGTGCTGCGCGACGACGACGGCGCCGTCCGGTCGATCCCGCAGCTCGAGCGCGAGCTGGACGCCTGCATGGACAGCCTGCGCACGGCCCGCGCCGGAGACCGCACGCTGGCGCGGCTGTCCTGGAACCGGATCCAGCTCTACATCTGGCGGGCGGTGGACATTCCGCTGGCCGACCTGGAACCGGTGGTCCGCCGGCTCGCCCCGCGCACCGCGGGGCTCGGGCTGGAGCAGGTGCTGGTGGAGTTCCGCAGCGCCGAGGGCCCCGGACGACGACGCGCGCACGATGGTGCTGAGGATGTCCCGCCCGCCGGGCGCCGGGCTGACCGTGCGGCTGACCGAGCCGCCGACCGCGCCGATGCGTGAGCTGGACGCCTACGACCAGAAGGTGCTCAAGGCCCGTCGCCGCGGTGCCGTGTACCCGTACGAGATCCTCCCGCTGCTCACCGCGCCGATCGACGCCGGAGCCGGGCGCTGGGTCGAGTACGACCTCGACGACGACGGACGCCCGGTCAAGGTCGACCGCGCGCCCGGCGGCAACACGGCGAACTTCGTGCTCGGCACCGTGACCGTCCCGACGCAGCGCTACCCGGAGGGCATCACGCGCGTCGTGCTGCTCGGCGACCCGACCCGGGCGCTCGGTGCGATCGCCGAACCGGAGTGCCGGCGGGTGCTGGCCGCGATCGAGCTGGCCACCAGGCTCGAGGCGCCGATCGAGTGGTTCGCCGTCTCGGCCGGAGCGAAGATCGCGATGGACTCCGGTACCGAGAACATGGACTGGATCTCCCGGGTGCTACGCGGGATCATCGAGTTCACCCAGGCGGGCGGCGAGATGAACATCGTCGTCACCGGGATCAACGTCGGCGCCCAGCCGTACTGGAACGCCGAAGCCACGATGCTCATGCACACCAAGGGCATCCTGGTGATGACGCCGGACTCGGCGATGGTGCTCACCGGCAAGCAGTCGCTGGACTACTCCGGCGGCGTGTCCGCCGAGGACAACTTCGGCATCGGCGGCTACGACCGGATCATGGGCCCGAACGGGCAGGCGCAGTACTGGGCCTCGAACCTGGGCGGGGCGGTGCAGGTGCTGCTCGCGCACTACTCGCACACCTGGACCGCGCCCGGCGAGCGGTTCCCGCGCCCGGCGGCGACCACCGACCCGGACGACCGCGACATCACCACGGCGCCGCACTCGGCGCCGAACACCGAGTTCACGCATCTCGGCGAGATCTTCGCCGCGGAGACGAACGGCGAGCGGAAGAAGCCGTTCGACATCCGTTCGGTGATGAAGGGCGTGTCCGACGCCGACCACCCGACGACGGAGCGGTGGGTCGACATGCACGACGCGCAGTCCGTCGTCGCGCTGGACGCGCATCTCGGCGGCCAGCCGATCGCGATGATCGGCATCGAGTCGCGGCCGATCCCGCGCCGCGGCACGCTCCCGGTGGACGGCCCGTCCCAGTTCACCGCCGGGACGCTGTTCCCGCTGTCCTCGCGCAAGTGCGCCCGCGCGATCAACGCGGCCAGCGGCAACCGGCCGCTGGTCGTGCTGGCCAACCTCTCCGGCTTCGACGGGTCGCCGGAGTCGCTGCGCGGGCTGCAGCTGGAGTTCGGCGCGGAGATCGGCCGGGCGATCGTCAACTTCGACGGCCCGATCGTGTTCTGCGTGGTCTCCCGCTACCACGGCGGCGCGTTCGTCGTGTTCTCCGGGACGCTCAACGACAACATGGAGATCGCCGCCGTCACCGGCTCCTACGCGTCGGTGCTCGGCGGGGCGCCTGCCGCGGCCGTCGTGTTCGCCGGCGAGGTCAACGACCGCACCGCCAAGGACCCACGGGTCAGAGACCTGGAGGCCCGGATCGCCGAGGCCGTCGACGCCGGGAACCAGGCCGAGACCTCGCGCCTGCGCGGCGAGCTCGCCACCCTCCGGCCGGACGTCCGGTCGGAGAAGCTCGGCGAGGTCGCCGACGAGTTCGACACCAAGCACTCGATCGAGCGGGCCCAAGAGGTCGGCTCGGTCCACCGGATCGTCACCCCGCACGAGCTGAGGCCCTATCTGGTCGACGCCGTACGGCGGGGTATGCACCACACTCTCGACAAGATCGGAGCACGTAGATGACAGCCATCACCGACCAGCAGCCCGAGCAGCGCGTCGCCATCGTCACCGGGGGCGCCCGGGGCATCGGCGCCGCGATCACCACCGCGCTCGCGCGCTCGGGGGTGCACGTGGCCGCCGGCTACAGCTCGAACTCGAAGGCTGCCGGAGACCTCAAGGGCAAGCTCGAGGCCGAAGGCGCGTCCGTGTCGGTCCACCAGGGCAACGTCGGCGAGCCGGAGGACTGCTCGAAGGTCGTCAACGACGTACTGGAGCAGTACGGCCGGGTCGACTACCTGATCAACAACGCCGGCATCACGGTGGACAAGACGGTCCGCAAGCTGACCGTGGACGACTGGCACGCGGTCCTGCGGATCAACCTGTCCGGCGCGTTCTACATGTCCAAGGCCGTCCTCGACCACATGACCGAGAAGGAGTTCGGCCGGATCGTCAACATCAGCTCGGTGATCGGGCAGACCGGGTCGGTCGGTCAGGCGAACTACGCGTCGTCGAAGGCCGGTCTGATCGGGTTCTCGAAGTCGCTGGCCCAGGAGGTCGCGGGCAAGGGCGTCACGGTGAACTGCGTGGCCCCCGGCTTCATCGAGACCGAGATGGTCGCCGCGGTGCCGGAGAAGGCGCTGGAGAAGATCGTCGCAAAGATCCCGATGAAGCGTCTCGGGCAGGCCGACGAGATCGCCCGCGCCGTCCAGTTCCTGGTCGACGAGAAGGCCGGCTACATCACCGGCTCGGTGATCGCGGTCAACGGCGGCCTGGACATGGGCGGCCTGAGCGGAGCTTGCGCAGCGAACATCGACGCTGAGCAGTAGCTAGCGCCGGCAGAGGCCCTTCGCGGCGAGCACCCGGGCGACGGCACGATCGTTGTCGGCCGGGTTGATCGCACCGTCGCGGAGGGCCTTCTGCGCGGCATCGAGCAGCGGGCGGACCTCGGTGACGTTGGAGAACAGCGCGATGTCCGCCCCGGCCGTGAGCGCCTTCGTGGTCGACGCCGCCAGCCCGAACCGGTCGGTGATCGCCTTCATCGCGCCCAGGTCGTCGGTCATGACCAGGCCGTCGAAGTGGTAGCGGTCGCGCAGCAGCCGGTACGTGGCGGGCTCCAGCGAGCTCGGCACGTCCTTCGTGAGGCCGGGGACGTTCAGGTGCCCGACCATCACGCCCTCCCGGCCGGCCAGCGGCTTGCCCGGCGCGACGAGGTCGCCGTAGGGCAGCAGATCGCTGCTCTCCAGCTCCTTCAGTGACGGGACGCTGACCTCGCCCTTGTGCGAGTCGCCGCTGGAGTGCCCGTGGCCGGGGAAGTGCTTGAGCACGCCGTACACGCCGCCCTGCTCCTGGCCCTCGGCCCAGGCCAGCGCGTACTCGGTGACGACCTTCGGATCGTCGGAGAACGAGCGGTCGCCGATCACGGCGTTCGACGGCTGGTCGGAGACGTCGACGGTCGGCGCCAGGTTCCACGTGACCCCGAGGTCGCGCAGCTTCCGCGCGCGGTCCCGGGCCAGCTCGGTGACCTCGGCCGGGCTGCGCTTCGCCATCTCGCGCGCACTCGGGAGGTCGCCGACGAGGTCGTCGATGCGCTGGACGCGGCCGCCCTCGTCGTCCACGCCGACCGAGAGCGGCACGTCGGCCGCGGACTGGACGTCCTCGAGCTTGCCGCCCCGCAGCAGCGCGGTCTCGTTGCCGCCCAGGAAGATGCCGCCGACCTGCGAGTCACGCACGATCCGCACGGCGCCGGCCGGGTCGGCCGCGTCGACGCCGACCATCAGCCGCTGCGCGAGTCGCTGCCGGTCGTCCATGCCGGCGACCACGGACGTGCAGTCCGGCGGGCCCGGCGCGGCGGCCGGCTGCGGCGCGCCGGACGCCGGCGCGGGCGTGCCCGACGGCGCCGGCGCGGGGGCACCGGACGCGGTCAGGGTCGGTCCGGTTCCGGTGAGCGCCGCCGTCCCGGCCGCGAGCGCACCCACGACCAGTGCGGCTGCCACGATGCCCGCGCCGTTGCGACGGCGCTGCGGGCGGCCGATCACCGGGTGCCTTCGTCGTCCCATCGCCCGCCATTGTGACCGACCGTTCCGAAGCCGGGCCGTGCGGGACGCGCGTCCGTCAGCGCCGGTGTTCGCTCCGCGAGCTCCGCTCCGCGCGGATGCTCGCTCGCAAGCTCCGCTCCGCGCGGATGCTCGCTCGGCAAGCTCCGCTCCGCGCGGATGCTCGCTCCGCAAGCTCCGCTCAGTAGATCGGGGGGACCCGCTCGGACTCCGGCGGCGGGGGCGGCGGCGTGCCGTCGCCGAACGGCCGTCCGCCGAGCTCGTCCCGGCCGTGCGGGGTGAGCCAGCCGGACACGTCCGGTCCCAACGGCACGATCCCGCTCGGGTTCACCGACGCGTGCACGCCGTAGTAGTGCTGCTTGATCTGCTCGAAGTCGATCGTGTCGCCGAACCCGGGGGTCTGGAACAGGTCCCGGGCGTAGGCCCAGAGCACCGGCATCTCGGTCAGCTTGTGCCGGTTGCACTTGAAATGGCCGTGGTAGGCGGCGTCGAACCGGACCAGCGTCACCCAGAGCCGGACGTCGGCCTCGGTGATCGTGTCGCCGACCAGGTAGCGGCGGGTCGCGAGCCGGTCGGAGAGCTCGTCGAGGCGGTCGAACAGGGCGTGGAACGCCTTGTCGTAGGCGACCTGGGTGCCGGCGAAGCCGCACTTGTAGACGCCGTTGTTGACGTCGTGGAAGATCCCGTCGCCCACCGAGGCGATCTCGTCGCGGTGCTCGGCCGGGAACAGGTCCGGGGCGCCCTCGCGGTGGAACTGGGTCCACTGCGTCGCGAGGTCGAACTCGAGCTCCTGGTAGGCGTTCGTGGCGACCTTGCCGGACGCCACGTCGACCACGGCCGGCACCGTGACGCCCTTGTCGTAGCCGGGTACGGCCTTCTCGTAGGCCGTACGCAGCCACTCGATCTTCAGCACCGGGTCCTGGTTGCCCGGGTCGAGGTGGAAGCGCCAGCTGCGCTCGTCGTGCAGCGGTCCGGCGATCCCCATCGAGATCGCGCCCTCCAGCCCGAGCAGCCGCCGCACGATCACGATCCGGTTCGCCCAGGGGCAGGCCCGCGCCGCGACGAGGCGGTAGCGGCCCGGCCTCCACCGGCCACGGCGTCGACCCGTCCGCCGTGATCCGTTCGGCGACACCCAATGCCTCGCGGACGAACTCGCCGCTCGCCTGATCGGTACCCATGCAACCGAACGTAACCGCACCCGGCGGGCCGGGCGAGCCGATCGCGGCGGCCGTGGTCGAATCCCGGCGTGACCGACGTGGCAGACCTCGACCATGC
Source organism: uncultured Actinomycetota bacterium (assembly GCA_963822335.1). Lineage (GTDB taxonomy): Bacteria > Actinomycetota > Actinomycetes > Mycobacteriales > Pseudonocardiaceae > Pseudonocardia. The sequence goes on from CAWGHE010000004.1 coordinate 805,395, forward strand.
CGTGCGTGAGCTCGTCCGCCCCGGGATGCGGGTGGCGATCGCGGACGCGTGCGGGGCGCCGACGGGTGCTGGACGGACCGCTCTGCCGCGCCGCCGCGGCGGCGGGCGGGGTCCGGCTCGTGCTCGGCTGGCTGCCGGCGCCCGCGCCGGAGCTCGACCCGTCGGCGTTCGCGGACGTCCGCGCCGTCGTCGGTGGGCCGGCGTGCGCGCCGGATGCTCGACGCCGGGCGGCCGTGACCGTGCCATGCCGGCTGTCCGCCACGCCCGCGCTGATGACCGGGCCGCTGCGGCCGGACCTGCTGCTGGCCACCGTCGTGCGGGACGCGGACGGGCTGCGCTTCGGCGCCGAGTCGTCCTGGATGCGGCGGGCTGTCGACGCCGGCGTGCCGGTCGCCGCCGTCGAGTCGCGTTCGGCGCCGCACGCCGAGGCGCTCCCGCCGCTGCCGGACGGTGCGGTGACCGTGCTGGGCGTCGTCGACGGCCCGGACGGTGCGCCGGCCGAGATCCCGACCGCCGGAACCGACTCCGGACGACGAGGCGATCGCCGCCCGGGTCGCCGACCTCGTGCCGGACGGGTGCGCGCGTCCAGTTCGGGCCCGGACGCCTGGCGACCGCGCTGGTCTCCGCGCTGCGTGTGCCGGTGCGGGTCGACTCGGGCCTGCTCGCGGACCCGGTCGTCGACCTCGACGAGCGCGGCCTGCTGCTCGGCACGGCGAGCGCGACCGCGCTGCACGGCACCCGCAGGCTCTACGACTGGGCGCACGGGCGCGGCGTGCTGCGGGAGATCGAGTACACGCACGACATCTCCCGGCTCACCGGCGGTCCGGACGACCCGCCGCTGGTCGCGATGAACGCGGCCCTGGAGATCGACGTCGACGGACAGGTCAACGTCGAGGGCATCGGCGACGCGGCGAGCGGGATGATCGGCGGCCATCCGGACTTCGCCGCCGCGGCGGCGCGCGGCGGCGGGCTCTCCGTGATCGCCCTGCCGAGTACGCACCGTGGCCGTCCGACGTTGGTGGAGCGGCTGGGGCGACCGGTCACGACGCCGTCGCACGACGTTCAGGTCGTGGTCACCGAGCGGGGCAGCGCCGATCTCCGGGGGCTCGGACGGACCGAGAGGCGCCGTGCACTGGCCGAACTCTGGGGCCACGGACAGGTGGCACCGCTGCCTCTAACGAGTGAATCTGAGGAATTCGATGTGAGCTATATCACACATTTCTGTCGGCGGCCGGATGTCCGCTCGACGACGTGATCCGGCCCACGCTGGCACGGTACCTGCGGACCTGATCTCCACAGAGGACGTCGCGCGTCGGCGGGGCCGCGGACCGACTCGGCTGTTCAGCGGCGCTCCGATGGTCCTCGACCGGCTCGCGCAGAGGCCTTCTGTGATCCACTCGACCGCTGGTCGACTTTCGCGATCCAGCCACGCCGTTGCATATAACACAACGATCAGCCCGAACCAACTGCTGGCCTCCGACCCCCACGGGGACCCGGACCAGCGGTTACGGTCGGCTCGGCCCGCAGCGACCCGATCTTCGGAGGAGACGCGGATACATGACCGCCGATACACGAGCCCGACAGCGAGCTTCCCGAGCTCGGCAGGACCGCCCAGGAGTTCGGTGACGAGCCCCTCGAGGTCCGCGAATCCACCCACTACAAGCACGAGTACGTGCAGACGTTCGTCGACAAGTGGGACGAGCTCATCGACTGGCGGGCGCGCTACGAGAGCGAGGGCAAGTTCTTCGTCGAGCAGCTCCGCAAGCGTGGTGTGGAGAGCGTCCTCGACGTCGCGACCGGCACCGGCTTCCACTCCGTGCGCCTGCTCGAGGAAGGCTTCGACACCGTCGTCTCGGCTGATGGCAGCGCCGAGATGCTGGCGAAGGCCTTCGACAACGGCATGAAGTTCGGCGGCCACATCCTGCGTGTGGTCCAGGCCGACTGGCGCTGGCTCAACCGCGACGTCCACGGCGAGTACGACGCGATCATCTGCCTCGGGAACTCGTTCACGCACCTGTTCTCCGAGAAGGACCGCCGCAAGACGCTCGCCGAGTTCTACGCGATGCTCAAGCACGACGGCGTGCTGATCCTCGATCAGCGCAACTACGACTCGATCCTGGACAACGGGTTCTCGTCGAAGCACCAGTACTACTACTGCGGTGACGGCGTCGTGGCCGAGCCGGAGCACGTGGACGAGGGCCTGGCCCGGTTCCGGTACCAGTTCTCGGACGGGTCCGAGTACCACCTGAACATGTTCCCGCTGCGCAAGGACTACACGCGGCGCCTCATGCACGAGGTCGGCTTCCAGCACATCGACACCTACGGCGACTTCCAGTCGACGTACCGGGACGACGAACCGGACTTCTTCGTGCACATCGCCGAGAAGGCGTACCGCGAGGAGGACACCGAGGAGGAGGTCACCCAGTGACCGCCCAGCAGGCCGAGAACACCGCCCGGGACTACTACGACTCCGAGGACGCGGACAACTTCTACTCGATCGTCTGGGGCGGCGAGGACATCCACGTCGGTCTCTACGAGACGCCCGACGAGGAGATCGCCGCGGCCAGCCGCCGGACCGTCGCGCGGATGGGCGAGATCGCCGGCATCGGGAAGGGCACCGAGGTGCTCGACCTCGGCGCCGGCTACGGCGGGGCCGCCCGCCAGCTCGCCAAGCCGGCTCGGTGCGAAGGTGCACTGCCTGAACCTGTCGCCGGTGGAGAACGAGCGCAACGCGCGGCTGACCAAGGAGCAGGGGCTCGAAGCCCTGGTCACGGTCGCCACCGGGACGTTCGAGGACGTACCGGTGCCGGACGCGTCGGTCGACGTCGGTCTGGTCCCAGGACGCGTTCCTGCACTCCGGCGACCGGGAGAAGGTGCTCGACGAGATCGCGCGGGTGCTGCGCCCGGGCGGCCAGGTCGTGTTCACCGACCCGATGGCCGGCGACGGCGTCGACCAGTCGCAGATCACGCCGATCCTGGAGCGCATCCAGCTCTCCACGATGGGCACGCCGGGCTTCTACAAGGCCGGGCTCGAGCAGCGCGGCTTCACGTCCGTGACGTTCGAGGACCACGCCCACCAGCTGCCGACGCACTACGGGCGGGTCCGCAAGGAGCTCGTCGCCCGTGAGTCGGAGCTGTCCGGGGCGGATCTCCGAGGAGTACATCACCAAGATGAAGGCGGGACTCCAGCACTGGGTCGACGGCGGCAACGCCGGCAACCTGACCTGGGGCATCTTCCACGCCGTCAAGGGCTGACGCCCGACCCACCACGCACGCGAACGGCCCGCCGGTCCACTGTTCGGCGGGCCGTCTCGCGTTCGTGCTGTCGAGGGTCAGTCGTCGTCCTCCTGCGTCGCCGCCCTGGTTCGCGTCGCCTCGGCGTCGTCCTCGCCCGGCCCTGCCTGTTGCTGCTGGGTCGGGGGCTGGTCCTCGCCACCGCCGCAGGCGCCGGCCGTGGTGAGCACCAGTGCGACCCCGGCGAGAGCGCCGGCGATGCCGCGCGTCAGCGTGTTGCGTCCCATACGTCCGATTCTTCCACGACCCGCCCACGCCGTGCCTCACCTGGAGGAAGTGCCGGACCTCCTCCAGGGTCTCCTCCGGGAACTCGTCGACGAGGAAGTGGCCGGCCTCCTCCAGGGCGCGGCCGGTGACCAGCCCCGGGTCGGCGGCGTACGGGCGCCAGACGTCGAGCGGGCTCTCCTCGCCGCCGCCGACGATCCCCCTGCCGCCCCACAGCACGAGCAGCGGGCACCGGCACGCGCCGCCCGGCCGCGGCCGACTCGCGCGTCGTGCTCCAGGTCGATCGACGCCCCGGCGCGGTAGTCCTCGAGCATCGCGTGCCGGGCCTGCGGGTCGGCGAACTGGCGCTCGTACTCCGCCACCGCCTCCGGGGATGGGCGTCCATGCCGGACGAACCCCAGCCGCCGAGCAGGGCGTGCAGGTAGCCGATCGGGTCCCCGGCGATCAGCCGCTCCGGCAGGTCGTACGGCTGCAGGTAGAAGAACCAGTGGTAGTAGGCCTTCGCGAGCCGGAAGTCCACGTGGGAGTAGACCCAGTCGGTCGGCAGGATGTCGAGCACGGCGGCACGGGTGACGGCGTCCGGGTGGTCCAGCGCCATCCGGTGCGTGACCCGCGCGCCGCGGTCGTGCCCGATCACGGCGAACTCGTCGAAGCCCAGCTCGCGCATCGCCGCGACCTGGTCGGCGGCCATCGCCCGGAACGAGTAGCCCGCGTGGTCCTGGGCCGGAGTCCGGGCGCCCCGAGTCGCCGTAGCCGCGCAGGTCGGTGCACACGACGGTGTGCGTGCGCGCCAGCTCGGGGGCGATGCGGTGCCAGAGCGCGTGCGTCTGCGGGTAGCCGTGCAGCAGGAGCACCGGCGGACCGTCACCGCCGCGGACGCCGTGGACGGCGATGCCGTCGGGCTCGGGGTCAGGTCGAACCGGGTGAAGTCGTCGAACACGGGTCAGAGTCTGCCCGCGCCGGCCCATGGCCGCCGGGTGCGGACCGGGCGTCGAAGACCCAGAGGCGCAGCACGAGGAAGCGGGTCAGCCCGCCGGCGATGCTGGCCACCGCGACGGCTGCCGCCTCCTGGGCGGGCGTCGCCGCCGGGTCCACGAGGTGCACCGCCAGCAGCACGACGGAGCTGTAGCCGGCGTAGAACACGACCGTCCCGATGTCCTGCACCCATTCCCGCAGCCGGTGCGCCCGGGCCCCGCCGAACGCGAAGCGCCGGTTGATCTCGGTACTGAGGGCCGTGGTGACGGTCAGCGCGACGAGGTTCGCCGGGACCGCGTCCAACCACGGGCGCAGCAGCAGGAACAGGCCGGCGTTGAAGGTGGTGCTGCTGCCGCCGACGACGGCGTAGCGGGCGAGCTGCCGGACGACGGGGTGTATGTGCGACAGCCGTCCGGCCTGCGGCCCCACGGCGCACACATGTCCTCCCCCACGATCGCTCCCCCCGATTCTGGCACGTAGCGCCAGGAACAGTCGGAACGAACGGCAGTGACCTTGCTCCCGCGTGGCCCGGGTCAGACGGCCAGGAAGACGGTCTCCCCCGGGCCCTGCAGGCGGACGTCGAAGCGCAGGCGGCCGGGCCCGTCCGGGACCGCGACCAGCGTGTCCCGCCGGTCCTCGGGGACGGCGGTGAGCAGCGGGTCGGTCGCGTTCGCCGGCTCGTCCGGGAAGTAGATGCGGGTGACCACGCGGTCCAGCAGCCCGCGGGCGAACACCGAGACCGTCAGGTGCGGCGCCTCGGTGCCGCCGTCGCCGTCCGGCAGCGCGCCCGGGCTGGACCGTGTGCACCTCCCAGCGGCCCGGTCGGCGTCGGTGGCGCTGCGGCCGAACCCGCGGAACCCGGACAGCGACAGGCTTCTCGGCGCCGCGCGGGTCGTCCGGGTGGTCGAAGCGGCCGTCCGGGTCGGCCTGCCACGTCTCGACGAGCGCGTCGGTGACCGGGTCGCCCGCGCCGTCGTAGACCGTGCCGCCGACCGTGACCCGGCCCGGCGTCCCCTCCGGGACGACCTCCGGGCCGTCGTCCCAGGTCAGGCCGATGGACAGGAACGGGCCGACGGTCTGCGACGGCGTCGGCTCGGCGCTCATGCGTGTGGCTCCTCGAACGGGGTCTGCTCCCGGCCGCGCAGCACGACGTCGAACGGAACGCCAGCGCCCACTCCGGCGCGCGTCGCGTCCAGGTCGAAGCGGCGACATCAGCCGGTGCCGGGCGCCCTCCGGGACCGAGTTGAAGATCGGGTCCTGGGCGAACAGCGGGTCGTCCGGGAAGTACATCTGGGTCACCAGCCGCTGGGTGAACGCGCGCCCGAACAGCGAGAGGTGGATGTGCGCGGGCCGCCAGGCGTTGTGGTGGTTGCCCCACGGGTAGGCGCCCGGCTTGATCGTGGTGAACGCGTAGTCGCCGTGGGCGTCGGTGAGCACCCGCCCGCCGCCGGAGAAGTTCGGGTCCAGCGGGGCCGGCCAGTTGTCGCGGGCGTGCCGGTAGCGACCGGACGCGTTCGCCTGCCAGATCTCGACCAGCGTGTCCGGCACCGGCCGCCCGTCCGAGTCCAGCACGCGTCCGGAGACGACGATCCGCTGGCCGAGTGCCTCGCCGTCGTGCTGACGGGTCAGGTCGTGGTCCATCGGCCCGATCGGGCCGGGCAGCAGCGGGCCGGTGACCTCGGTCAGCCGGTGCGGCAGCACGACGGGGGGCTGCGACGGCGCGCGCAGCCCGGTGCTGCGGTAGCCGGGGTCGTCCAGCGGGGGGTGCGTGCCCGGTCGGGACGGGCGGGTAAGTGATCGACAGGTCCCTCTACAACGAGCCGTGCGGCAGTCCGACGTAGTTCTCGGCCAGGCTGGTGGCCGCCGCCCGTGAGGACGCGGTGTAGCGCAGCTGGGACAGCTGCAGCGCGCGCCCGAACGGCCCGCTGAACTCGAGCCGTCCGGGTCGTTCTCGTCGAAGCGGTGCAGCATCGACGTCATCCACCAGGAGAAGTGCTCGGCCCGCCAGACCCGGCGCAGGCAGGTGTCCGAGTAGGCGTCGAGCCCGGTCTCGCTCGCCGGTCGCAGAACAGCGACACGAGCGCGTCGGCGAGCACGCGGACGTCGGCGATCGCGAGGTTCATGCCCTTGGCGCCGGTGGGCGGCACGATGTGCGCGGCGTCGCCGGCCAGGAACAGCCGCCCGTGGCGCATCGGCTCGGCGACCAAGCTGCGCATCCCGGTGACCGCCGGCTTCTCCAGGAACTCGCCCTCGTTGAGGGTGAACCCGTCCGCGGCGAGCCGGGTGTGCAGCTCGTCCCAGATCCGGCGCGTCGGACCACGCCGCGGCGTCGGTCGTCCGGCGGCACCTGCAGGTAGAGGCGGGTGACCTCGGGGCTGCGCATGGAGTACAGCGCGAACCCGCGGTCGTGGTCGGCGTAGACGAGCTCCTCGTGCGTCGGGCGCGGCCGCGCGCCAGCACGCCCAGCCAGCCGAACGGGTAGGCGCGCTCGGCCACGCGCAGCACGCCGTCCGGGATCGCGGCGCGGCATGACGCCGTGGAAGCCGTCGCAGCCGGCGATCGACGTCGCAGTGCAGCGTGCGGGCCGTGCCGGCGCCGTCGACGTAGGTGATCGACGGGGTCGGCTGTCCAGATCGTGCAGCGCGACGTCGGAGACCTCGAACTCGACCGGGCCGCGGCCGCCGTCGATCCGGTCGGCGATCAGGTCCTTCACGACCTCCTGCTGGCCGTAGACGGTGATCCCGCGGCCGACCAGGTCGGCGAAGTCGATCCGGTGGTCGCTGCCCGCCGAACCGCAGCGAGATGCCCTCGTGCGGCATCCCCTCGCGGTCCAGCCGGCCGGCCACACCGATCCCGCGCAGCAGCTCGACGGTCGGGTGCTCCAGCACGCCGGCCCGCACCCGCTGCTCCACGTGGGCGCGGCTGCGCGACTCCAGCACCACCGACTCGATGCCGGCGCGGTCCAGCAGCGCGGCCAGCACGAGCCCGGCCGGGCCCGCCCCGACGATGCCGACCTGCGTCCGTTCCACCTGATCACCTTCCCGCACACCCGGTCCCGACTCGACCCGCCTTCCGCTGTGCGGAAGACTGCCCGGTCATGGGGACCCGCTCCGGTGTCACCGCCCGGGTGCTGGACGTGCTCGGCGCGTTCAGCGAGGACGCGCCGGACCTGACGCTGACCGAGATCGCCCGCCGCACCGGGATCCCGCTGACCACGGTGCACCGGCTGGTCGGCGAGCTCGTCGCGGGCGGCGCGCTGGACCGGGGCGAGGACGGGCGGTACCGGATCGGGCTGCGGCTCTGGGAGATCGCCGCGCTCGCCCCGGCGAGTCTCGGGCTGCGCGAGCGCGCGATGCCGTTCCTGGAGGACCTGCACGAGGTGACCCGGCACAACGTGACGCTCGCCGTGCCCGACCCGGAGGACGGCTCCGAGGTGGTCTACCTGGAGCGGCTCGCCGCCCGGGACGCGGTGTCGATCCTGTCCCGCACCGGCAGCCGGTTGCCCGCGCACGCGACCGGCGTCGGGCTGGCGCTGCTCGCGCACGCCGCACCGGACGTCGTCGAACGGGTGCTGGCGCGGCCGCTGCGCCGGTTCACCCCGCACACGGTCTGTGATCCGGAGCGCGTGCGCGCGACGCTCGCGTCGGTGCGGCGCTGCGGGTTCGTGATCTCCGACCGGCAGATCGAGGAGGTGTCGATGTCGGTCGCCGCGCCGGTACGGACGGGATCGGGCCCGGTCGTCGCCGCGCTGTCGATCGTGGTCCCGGCGGACGGGACGAACCCGCACACCTACGTCCCGGCCGTCCGGGCCGCGGCGCGCGGGATCAGCCGGGCGCTCGGCTAAGCTGTGAGCCACGTTACATGCGGGTGATCGTGATCGTTCCGATGCCGCTGCGATCGGCGCCCGGCGCCGTCGTCGTGCCACGGTGACCGCGTGCGTGAGTTCCGCATCGAGATCCCCGACGCCGAGCTGGACGACCTGCGCGAGCGGCTCGCCCGGACCCGGTGGCCGGAGCCTGCCACCGTCGACGGGTGGACCCAGGGCGTCCCGGTGGACTACGCGCGGGAGCTGTGCGAGTACTGGCGGACCCGCTACGACTGGCGCCGGGTCGAGGCCGAGATCAACGCCTACCCCCAGTACCGCACCGAGCTCGACGGCGGCGGCGACGACTCGCTGGAGATCCACGTCCTGCACGCCCGCTCCCGCCACGCGAACGCGCTGCCGCTGCTCCTGACCCACGGGTGGCCCGGGTCGATCGTCGAGTTCCTCGACGTACTGCCGGCCCTGATCGACCCGGAGGACCCGGCCGACGCGTTCCACGTCGTCCTCCCGACGCTGCCCGGCTACGGGTTCTCCGGCAAGCCGTCGGTGACCGGCTGGGGCGTCGAGCGGATCGCCGTCACCTGGGCCCAGCTGATGGACCGGCTCGGCTACGAGCGCTTCGGCGCGCAGGGCGGCGACTGGGGTTCGATGGTCACCGCCGCGCTCGGCACCGCCGCACCGGAGATGCTCGCCGGCATCCACCTGACGATGCCGCTGGCCGAGCGGCCCGAGGACGACGACCAGCCGCTGTCGAAGGAGGAGAAGGCGGCCAAGAAGTTCACCGAGACGTTCCGCCGGCACGGCCAGGGCTACTCCGCCGAGCAGTCCACCCGCCCGCAGACGATCGGGTACGGGCTCGTCGACTCCCCGGCCGCGCAGTGCACGTGGATCGTGGAGAAGTTCTGGGACTGGACCGACTGCGCCGGGCACCCGGAGAACGCGATCTCACGGGACCGGCTGCTGGACAACGTGATGATGTACTGGCTCAACGGCGCGGGCGCGTCGTCGGCGCGGCTGTACTGGGAGAGCTTCGCGCGGCGCAGGATGGACGAGGTGACCGTCCCGACCGGGGTGGCGCAGTACCCGCACGAGATGGTCCGCTTGCCGCGGCGGTGGCTGGAGCGGCGGTTCACCGATCTGCGCCGCTTCACCGTGCCGGAGGTGGGTGGGCACTTCGCCTCGCTGGAGCAGCCGGAGGCGTTCGTCGACGACGTGCGGGCGTTCTTCCGCGAGGTGCGCTGAGGTCTGGCGGGAGATACCCAGCTCCGCGCCCGACGCTGTCGCCGACACCCCGGGCAGCGGCCCGGTCAGCACCATCGCCAACCGGCCAGACATCTAGAACCGCCCGGCCGTGACCACCAAGATCACGGCCCGGACCAGGTGTCACCGATGTCCCGAGACATCCCCGGGTCGACGCTGCACCGGCTGTTACGGCTTCCGGTTCCCAAGCGACGATCATGGATCCAAACTTGCGGCGAATGGCTGCTGAGCTGCGACGATGTCGTTGATATCGAACGTACGTTCGAGTACGATGGAGGCATGACCAGCCGGGTCGACGCCTCGCACGACCGCCTCCAGCAGGCGATCGCCGACCTGCGCGAGACCGCCCGGACCGCCACCGGCGACGAGTACTGCGCGGTGCTGCGCGCGATCGAGGCCGCCAAACGCAGCCTGGATCAGGTCGGGGTGCTGACGCTGGCCGGCGCCGAGCGCGAGGGCGTGTTCACCGGGCACGGCTACCGGTCCACGGCCGGGGCGTTGGCGGACCTGGTGCGCTGGGACCCGCGGGTGTCCCGCCGGTTTGTGACGGCCGCGGAGCAGGTCGTGGACCGGGTCGGGCTCGACGGCGACCTGTTGCCCGCCCGACTCGCGGCGACGGCGGCCGGGTTCGCTGCCGGGGAGATCAGCATGCGCCACGTCGAGGTGATCGCCGGGCTGCTCGCCACCCCAGCCGCCGAACGCATCCCCGCCGAGAAGTGGGCGGCCGCCGAACAGGAACTCGCCGGGCACGCCCCGGACTACACCCCGGCCGAGCTGCACACCTGGGGCACCCAGCTGATCGAGGCGCTCGACGACGACGGCCCCGAACCCGACGACCGCCCCGAACCACAGATCAACGAACTGCGCCTCACCCGGCACCAGCACCGCCCCGGCGGCCGCATCCGGGGCCGCTTCGACGACGCCGAGATGTTCGACCGGGTCGCGGCCGCCCTCGACACCCACGGGCGGCCCCGCGACGCCGACGACACCCGCACCCCGCCCGAACGCCAGGCCGAAGGCCTGGCCGAGGTGTGCGGGTACGCGCTCGCGCACGCCCCGGCCCGGGTGCTGCCCGAGACCGGCGGACGGCGCCCGCAGCTGGTGGTCACCATCCGGCTCGCCGACCTCGAACGGCGCGCCCGGACCGGGTGGCTGGAGTTCGGCGGCCCGACCACACCCGCGGCGCTGCGGATGCTGGCCTGCGACGCGGGTGTGCTCCCGGTCGTGCTCGGCGGCAACGGCGAACCCGTCGACGTCGGACGCGCCATGCGCACCGTCCCCGAAGGCCTGCGGCGGGCGGTCACCGCGCGCGACCGCGGCTGCGCCCACCCCGGCTGCGACCTGCCACCGGCCTGGTGCCAGATCCACCACATCGTGCCCTGGGCCCACGGCGGCCCCACCACGATCGACAACCTGGTGATGCTGTGCGCCACCCACCACCGGCTGGTGCACCACAGCCGGTGGGACGTCCGCATCGCCGGCGGGCGGCCGGAGTTCGTGCCACCCGGGTGGATCGACCCCTGGCGGCGGCCCCGCCGCAAACCCGACCTCACCCGCGTCGCCGACCTCGGCGTTCTGGGTGCTGCGTCCGACGCCGACGCGCGGCCATCCTTGGCGGACTTCACGGTGCTACCCGACGACGATGCGGGTACACGCCCGACCGTCGCGGACTTCCACGCGCTGCCCGACGCCGATGAACGAACGCGCATGGTCATGGCCGACTTCGACGCCCTGCCTGATCCCGAGCCGTGGCCGACCGGCCTCGACGTCGATGCACCATTCGTTCCCGAGTGCGGCATACCGGTCGCGCCGAACGGGGCGCCGGGGTCCGTTGGCCGTGACGTACCGGCCGACGCGACCGCCATCACCCGGTCCGCCGCAACAGCCGACGTGCCCACACCCCGCGGGCCCGGCGATCGCGGAGGTCGAGGTGCCGTGGACGTCGAACTCGGGCCTCCGGCAGTCTGCATCGCCGACTTCTCCGACCTCGACACCATCGGTTGACGCGGGTCGTCGGCCGCAGCGCAGGGCCGAGACTTGCCGCCCACTCGGGCCGCGATCGGGCGGCGCCGTCGGCGAACAGACCTGTGGTGCGGGGTGATTCGGTGTGATCGGGCGGCCACCCCACTTCCCTCCGCCTACGAGGCGGCCACCGGTCGATGTCTGGTGTGGGCGGGCCACACGGCGTGGGTGGATCCGGGCACGAGTTACGGCGAGCACCCGTTGGAAGCAGCACGCCCGGAGGTGAGTCCCCGCGGCGGCATCCGGCCATCGCGGACCAGGACGTCTCCGCTGGTCAGGTCACGGCGTGCGAGTCCAGGGCCCTCAGTGGCGGGCAGCGGTCCGGCCCGGCGCGGCGTCGAGCGGGCGTCCACCGCCCTGAGATGAGATGACGTCCACCGCTCTGCCAGCTCGCGTGGTCGACCACCACGCTCACCTCACCCGTGATCGCGACACCGCCCGGGCCGCGGGGCTGACGAGACCTCCCCTTCACCGGTGACGACGTCGCCTGGGATCCACCGTCGCCGCCACCGGCATCCCGCACCGCGCTTCGGGGCCGAAGGCACCGGTTCAGTCGAACAGCAGCACCGACGCGGTGAAGCCGTGCAGATGGTTCCGCCCCGCGACGGGCCCGATCTCGCCGGCGGCGAAGAAGCCGACCACCGGCACGTCGTCGTCCGCGGTCGCGCCGAGCACCTCGCGCACGACGCGGACGTCGTGGTCGGAGGTGCCGAACATGCCGGCACCGCGGCCGTTGCACGAGAACAGCAGCGCCCCGCGGGCCGCGCGGCCGTCGGTCTCGCGGCCGAGGAGCTCGGAGAGGTCCTGCTCGGCACCCTCGGCGTCACGCACCTGGAACCGGACAGTCCGGCCGACCTCGACCGCCTCCCCCACGACGACGGCAGCGGTCTCCTGCTCGACGCCGAGCACCGGGCGGATCAGGAAGTCGCCGCGCTCGTGCTCCTCGGCGTACTCGTCGAGTGCCGTGCCGACCTGCAGCCCGCGGATCGCGTTCTGCTGCTCCTCGGGGTTCAGGGCGCTGACGATCTCGGTCAGACGCGCACCTGCGGGCTTGCCGGCGAGCTCCAGCAGACGGTTCTTGTCGGACCGGGTGACGATCATCGGCGGGCCGATCGGGCGGCACCCCTGGCTGACCACGGTGCGCGCGGACGTCGTGCCGCCGAGCAGGAACCCGACGGCGCCGTCGCGTCGGACCTCCCCGTCCAGGAACAGCCGGTTGGCGCCGGGCATCCCGGCCGCGCTGGCCAGACCGCCGATCACGCGCAGGTCCGGGAACCGCGTGTTGACGTCCTCCAGCAGACCGCCGACCGGGAACGAATAGGGGTCGGCCAGCAGCAGTGCGATGCGGTCGTCCGGGCCGGGTTCGGGCAGGCCGTCGACGGTGAGCCCGTGCTCCGGGGAGACGTCGGCGGTCAGTGTCACCGGGGTGAGCGTCACGCCGGGCAGAGTCGCGGCCCAGACGGCGACGGCCGGCTCGTGCTCGATACCGCGCGCATCGGCGATCACGCCGTGGGCGGTCGCGCCGACGGAGGCGCGGGCTCCGGCCCGCTCCATCACCCGCGTCCCGGCCTGCTCGGCGAGGTCGGTGCGGTTGGTCCGGCCGGGGCTGACGAACACGACCAGCAGGTCCGGGGCCGCACCGTCGAGCGGGGCCAGCGCACTGTCGACCGCCTCGTCGGCGGCCGCCAGCAGGTCGCTTCCGGTGCCCAGGCCCTGGCCGAACCGGGACCGTGCCACCTGGCCCGACCGGGTGTCCCGGGCGTCGTCGGTGTCGGTCATGATGCCTCCTCGCGCCGCGGACGCAGACTACGGCAGCCGGGGGTCCTCCGTCGTCGGGTCGGGAGCCGGACGCAGCCGGAACGGGCGGGGATACAGGCGGAACCGGGCCACCGCGAGCACCTCGGCCGCGCCGAGCGTGCGCGAGTCCGTGGAGCCGAAGCGGTTGTCGCCGCGCACCCACCAGCCGTCGCCCTCCGGGCGCACGGCCCGCTTCAGTGAGAGCTGGCCGGGCCGGTCCGCCCACCGCACCAGCACGACGTCGCCCGGACGGACGGGCGCACCGAAGCGGACCACGACCACGTCGCCGTCGGCGAGCGTCGGCGACATCGACGGTCCACGGCACACGACCCGCCGCCAACGCATCCGGCCATTGTGGTCTCGAGGCGCGACCTGCCGTGGTGCGGCACCGCTAGTAGGGTCGGTCCTGCCAGAACGATCAGTATCACCAGGGAGGAACTATGCGGATGACCCGCATTCTCCGCCCGCGGCTGGAGGCCACCGCGCACTGCGACCTCCCCTGCGGCGTGTACGACCCGGCCCAGGCGCGGATCGAGGCCGAGTCGGTCAAGGCAATCCAGGAGAAGTACCAGGGCAACGAGGACGTCGACTTCCGGTCGCGCGCCATCGAGATCAAGGAGCAGCGCTCCGACCTGGTCAAGCACCACTTGTGGGTGCTGTGGACGGACTACTTCAAGCCCCCGCACTTCGAGAAGCACCCCGAGCTGCACGAACTGTTCAACAAGGCCACCAAGGCTGCCGGCGCCACCGGCACCAAGGGGTCGAACGACCCGGCAACCGGCCAGGAGCTGCTCGACTACATCGCCCAGATCGACAAGATCTTCTGGGAGACCAAGAAGGCTGCCTGATCACAGGTCCGAGGCGGCGCTGACCAGCGGGAACACCATTCCGTCGGTCAGCGTCGTTCTCGTTGTCGGGTGGTCTCCCACGGCCCGGAGACGGCCCAGGAACGCCCCCGCCCGGCCGCTCCGTGGGTCAGCCACCGATCCGTTCGGCGAGGGTCGCCACGCCCGGCCCGGATAGCTCGGGAGTGATGCCCTTGCGGCCGGCGATCGCCATCAGCAGGGGTTCCCCCGGCCCTTCGACCAGTGGGCCGTCGCCGGTGCTCCAGTCGAGGCCGGTTGCGGTCAGGGTCAGTCCGCGGATGCGCTTGGCCGCCTTGATCGTCGGAGCCGTCTTCGCCATGTCCAGGGCGGCGGTGAGTCGGTCGGCGGGGATCTCCCGTGGCATCCCGAACGGCCGGCGCATGTCCTGGTGATGGATCACCCCGTCGGCCAGCGCGATCCGGCCCCCCATCATCGAGGTCAGACCCGTGGGCTGAATGTGGTCACGCGCCATGGCCACCAACTCCTCCGGGGACTTGCCCGAGTGCTCGGCGACGCCGACGGCCCTGGCGCGGTCGCCGTTCAGGCCGGCCCGCAGCATCCGGGCGGCGATCCGACCGAACCCGAGGTCCTCGTAGCTGTAGACGTGCGCCACCAGGTCCCGTACCCGCCACTGCTCGCACAGGGTCGGGGCGTCCCATTGCTGCGGGGTCAGGCCGGCCAGGAACTCGGCCAGGTCGGTGCGCTCCTGACGCGCCAGATCCATCGTGTCCACGGCGGCGATCATCGCTGGTCCGCCACCATCTTGGCGAACGCGTCCACCAGGAATCCCCAGCCACCGCCACCGGTGATGCCGGCGTGGATGTTCTGCCCGGCGACCAGGCGCTCGAAGTAGCGGTGCTCGACCTCGACCACGGTCGCCTCCGGGCCGTCCGGGTGGAAGCGGGCTTCGATCTCGCTGGCGTGCTCGGGGTCCGGGTCGAACTGCCACATGCCGTTGATCTGCCAGGTGAACAGCACCCGGTCCGGCGGCTCCCAGGCCAGGACCCGGCCCCAGTCGCACTCGCTGCCGTCCACGCCGCGCTCATACCAGCGCCCGCCGACCTGCGGTTCGAGGATCACCTCCTCGATGTCGGCCTGTCCGATGTGGAACTGGTGCGGCCACCACGAGTTGACCTTGCTGGTGAACAGCTCGAACGCTCGGGGCTGCGGCACGCGCCACGGTGACGGTGCCGGTGATGGGGGGAAGCGGGGTAGCGCTGGTCATGATCTCTCCTGTTCGGAATCAGGGTCTAGGGCGGCGTCTGCATCGGCGAACTTCTGAAACGCGGTCAGGGCGTCGCTCCACACGCCGTCCAGCCACGACCGCAGCGCGGTCACGCCCTCCGGGTTCAGCCGGTAGATCCGCCGGGTGCCCTCGGCGCTGCTCACCACCAGGCCGCCGTCGCGGAGCACCTTCAGGTGCTGAGACACCGCCGGCCGGCTGATCGGGAGGTGGTCGGCGAGCTCCTGCACCGAGCACGGACGCCGCGCCAGCATCTCGAAGATCGCACGACGGCTCGGGTCACCCAGCAGACCCAGGCCCGCATCTCCGTAAGCTGACACGAACGGTAAGGCTAGACGCACATAGTTCCGTGGGCAACGCCGATCGCCGCGAACGACGTCAACCCCGAGTTCCCGGCCCCGCCGACGGCGCCGGTCGGAGGATCCGTTCCTCCGGCCGGCGCCGTCGTCTGTCCGGGGTCCTCCCGCGGACGCGCACGCGGTGCCAGCATGTCGCGGTGCCCACACACGTCGCGCTGGTGCGCGGGATCAACGTCGGCGGCCGGAAGCTGGCGATGGCCGACTTCCGCCGGATCCTCGGCGACCTCGGACACACCGACGTCGCGACCTACATCCAGAGCGGCAACGCCGTCCTGACCAGCACCGAACCCGACCCGGCCGTGATCGCCGACGGCATCGCCGGCGCCCTGAACACGTGAGCTCGGGCTGCCCGTCCCGGTGATCGTGCTGGATCGCGACGAGTACGAGCGGGCGATCGCGGACAACCCGTTCCCGGACGTCGAGACGACGCCGAAGCTGCTGCACGCCGTGTTCCGCGCCGCGCCGATCGGGCCGGACGAGATCGACGCCGTCGCGAAGGTCGTCGAGGCCGCCCGGGAGAAGACCGGCGTGCCGGACGAGGCGACGGCCGTCGGGCGCGTCCTCTACCTGCACCTCCCGAACGGCCTGGGCCGCAGCGAGCTCGCGACCCGCCTGCTGCGTACGCCGTTCACGAAGGCACCGGACGGCGGTGGGACGGCCCGGAACTGGGCGACCGTGCGCAAGATGCAGGACATGCTCGGCTGAGCGCTGCAGAACGCACCGCCGCCCGGGGGTCACCGGGCGGCGGTCACGTCGTCGGTGGGTGTCGAGCTGCCAGAACGATCACCACCACGGAGCCCCGGCGGCAACCGTAGATGCAACCGACTGGCAGCAGCGTAACGCCTGCGACCGGTCCCGTCTATGCGTAGATCACTGCAGTCGCGGGTAGGTTTCTCTTGCGAACGAGTGGCATCAGAGCCGCGCCACGTCCCACGAGGAGGTCCCGAACCGATGGCCGAGTACACGCTCCCGGATCTGCCCTACGACTACGGCGCCCTCGCGCCGCACATCTCCGCCACGATCATGGAGCTGCACCACGACAAGCACCACAACACGTACGTCACCGGGCTGAACGGCGCGATCGACAAGCTCGCGGAGGCCCGCGCGAGCAATGACTTCGGCGCGATCGTCGGCCTGGAGAAGACCCTGGCGTTCAACCTCGGCGGCCACGTCAACCACTCGATCTTCTGGAACAACCTCTCCCCGGACGGCGGCGACAAGCCGACCGGCGAGCTCGGCTCCGCGATCGACGAGTACTTCGGCTCGTTCGACGGGTTCCAGGCCCACTTCACCGCGGCCGCGACGACGATCCAGGGATCCGGCTGGGCGATCCTCGGCTGGGACACGCTCGGGCAGCGCCTGCTCGTGCACCAGCTCTACGACCAGCAGGCGAACCTGCCGGCCGGCCAGGTGCCGATCGTCGTGCTCGACATGTGGGAGCACGCGTTCTACCTGGACTACCAGAACGTGAAGCCGGACTACGTCACGGCGTGGTGGAACGTCGTCAACTGGGCCGACGCCCAGCAGCGCTTCGACTCCGCCCGGAGCTGACCGACGGCGTGGTCCCGCCGTGTGCACGGCGGGACCACGGACGTCAGGCGCGCGGTAACCCGCCCGCCGCGCGCAGCAGCAGATGCATGCCGGTGTCGACCGAGCGCTCCCGGACGTCGGTGCGACTTCCGGGCAGCGTGGGGTCGCGGGCGATCACCTGACCGTCGGCCGTCGTCACGCAGAAGCAGACGTAGCCGACCGGCTTCGCCTCGGTGCCGCCGTCGGGGCCCGCGACACCGGTGATCCCGATCCCGACGTCGGCGCCGAAACGCTCCCGTGCCCCGTCCGCGAGCGCGCGGGCGACCTCCGGGGAGACGGCGCCGTGCGTCTCGATCATCTCGGCCGGGACGCCGAGCAGGGACGTCTTGGCCTCGTTCGAGTAGGCCACGATGCCGCCGGCGACGTAGGCCGACGAGCCGGGCCGGTCCACCAGCCGCCCGGCCAGCAGGCCCCCGGTGCAGGACTCGCCGGTCGCGACGGTGAGGCCGTTCCCGGTCAGTGCGCGGGCCAGCAGCTCGTCGGTGCTGGTGCCCTCGGCGCTGATCAGGTTCCGGCGGTGCCGCTCGGCGATCTCGGCCGCCAGCTCCTGCGACTCGGACTCCGCCCCCGGGAGCGGGTGCAGGTCCACCTCCAGCTCGGAGCGGCGCAGGCACGTGCTGATCTCGACGCGGGACAGGTCACGCTCGCGGCCGAGCTCGCGCAGCGTCACGGCGATCTCCGACTCCGGCAGGCCGAAGAACCGCAGCAGCCGCGCCTCGGCGCGCGGCACCGTCGCCAGCAGCTCGGCCACCGGCGGCGACTCGAGCGCCGACGGCCACATCCCCTGCAGCTCGCGCGGCGGGCCCGGCAGGACGATGACGAGCGGCCCGTCGTCGCCGCGGCGCAGCACGAGGCCCGGCGCGGTGCCGACCGGGTCCAGCACGGACGCCCCCTCCGGCACCATCGACTGCTTCGCCGTCGCCGCGTCCAGGGCGGGCCCGTCGAACCCGGCCTTCGACGCCCACGGGGCGATCTTCTCGTGGATCCGGGCGCGCACGGCGTCGTCCAGATGCGAGGTGACCCCGCAGAACTCCGCGACGACGTCGGCCGTCAGGTCGTCCGCGGTCGGGCCGAGCCCGCCGCTGGTCACGACGAGCGCGACACCGGACGCCGCGACGAACTCCAGCGCCGAGCGCAGGTCCTCCGGCCGGTCCCCGACGAGCATCAGCTCGGCGATCTCGAACCCGAGGCCGCCGAGCTCGCGCGCCACGAAGGGCCCGTTGGCGTCACGGACGTGGCCGGTCAGCAGCTCGCTGCCGGTCACCAGTACGGCGGCGGTGGGCCGAGCTCTCCTGCATGAGCAGAAGCTACCCGCGTCCCCCGACATTCAGCGCGGCACGCAACGACTCCGCCCCGACCCGGACGGCCTCGCCCACGGGGCCGGGATCGACGGTCAGAGCACCCATCCCGGTGCCCCGCCAGGGCTCGACGGCCGCGACCCGCGCCCCCGCCCGGCCCGGGTGGTCCGGGTCGGTGACCATCGCGAGATCCGCCCCGTAGCGGCGGGTGCCCTGGGCGAGCGACCCCAGCCCGGGACGCAGCCGGTCCAGCGCATGGGCCCACCAGGACAGGCGGGCGTCGGCGCCGGGACGCAGCTCGGAGATCGGGCGGGAGAGCAGGACCAGCACGTGCGTCGCGCCGTCGCGCACCGCGCGGGCCAGCGCCAGCGGCTCGCCGATCGACCCGTCGATCCAGAACCGGCCCCGATGCTCCACCGCGGGCCCGGCGAACAGCGGGATCGCCGCGCTGGCCCGCAGGGCGCTCCGCCAGTCGTCCGGGGTGCTCAGGGCGTCGAGTGTCCGGGCGCGCAGGTCGTCCACCGCCGTCGCGACGATCCGGACGCCGGTCCGGCTCGCGGCCAGCGCCTCCCACGGCATCGGACGGGTGACGCCGAGCACGTGGTCGACGAGATGGTCCAGCGACAGCACCGGCCGCCGGCTGCCGAACCGGCGCAGGTCGACGAACGCGCGCGAGGCCAGATCCGCGGGGAAACAGGCCGCCGCGGGGCCGGCGTGACCGGCCGCGAAACACGCAGCGAGGAACGAACCGGACGACGCGCCATAGACCACGTCGATCGCATCGCGCCACCCGTCCGTGGACAGCGCATCGAGCATTCCCGCTGGATAGGCGCCCCGCATGCCTCCGCCGCCGATGACGACGGCCACCCGATCGTGGTCGCGCCGATCGTGCGGACCCGTTCCTTCGGCGTGTCGCCGCCGGAGGACGGAAAGCACGTCCGGATCGCCACGCAGCGTGGCGTAGGCGGGAGCGGCCTGCACGCCGCCAGCCTAGGCCGCTCACCAGGAGCGATCGTCGGCCTCGCCCGCACGTGTCACCCGATCTGGACGAATCCGACATGATCGTCACTCAATGTGACGCACAGCGCGTTCACAGCGACTCTCAGTGTCGTCTCAGCGAGACCGAGGAGACTGGGACCATGGCACCGAACGAACCGACCTGGGTGGGCGAGATCGACCGTCTCGCACCATCGAACGACCTTCAGGTCGATCCGTCCTTCAGCGCGGCAAGGCTTCTGGTGACAGTCGCCGGTACGCCGCAGGGACAGGTGACGGTGCCGCTGGCTGACGGGCGGGCCACCGCCGACGAGATCGCCGATGCGTGCAGCACGCTCGGCCCGGCCGACGCGGTCGAGGGCGCTCCGGCTCTCCGACGAGCCGCTCACCGTCGTGATCGCCACCCGGAACCGCCCGGAGAGCCTCGGCCGGTGCCTGCGCAGCGTGCTCGCCGGGCACCACCCGGCGATGCACGTCGTCGTCGTGGACAACGACCCGGACGACGAGCGCACCGAGCGGATCGTGGACACGTTCGCCGACCCGCGGGTCCGGTACGTGCGCGAAGCGCGCCGGGGCGCATCGGTCGGACGCAACCGGGGACTCGCCGAGGCCCGGACCGAGATCGTCGCGTTCACCGACGACGACACCGAGGTGGACCAGTCGTGGGCCGGTCGCATCGCGGGGGCGTTCGCTGCGAACCCGGGCCTGGCCTGCCTGTCCGGCCCGGTGCTGGCCGCCCGTCTGGCCACCCCCGAGGAGCGTGCCGCGGACATCGCGCTCGCCTGGAACAAGGGCTTCACCACGCGGCACTTCTCGCTCGCCGAGCCGCCAGCCGACTCGCCGATCTTCCCGTTCTCCCCCGGCCTGTTCGGGATCGGGGCGAACATGGCCGTGCACGCCCCGCGGGCGCGCGCCGTGGGCATGTTCGACGAGGCGCTCGGCCCGGGCACGCCCACCCACGGTGGCGAGGACTGCGAGTTCTTCGTCCGGATGGTTCTCGCCGGTCACGTCGTCGGCTACGCGCCGGGCGCCTACGTGTGGCACCACCATCGCCCGGACCAGGAGGCGCTGCGCACCCAGCTGCAGGGCTACGCGGTCGGGCTCGGGAGCTTCCTCGCCAAGATCGCCATGAGCCCGCAGGGCCGGTCCGCCGCGCTGCGGCGCCTGCCCGCGGCCGTGGCGCGGCTGCGGCACATCGCGGAGCGGGAGGCCGGTGCCGGCGAGGCGATGCCGGCCGACGCGGACCGCACCCGCCACCGCGGGCTGCTCGCCGGTCCCGCCGCGTACGTGCGGTCGCGCCGGGCGGTCCGGCGGGCCGGCGGCACGTCGCCCGCGCTCGTCACCGACCACGAGGACGCCCCGACCCAGGCCCTCACGCCGACCCCCTGCTGACGCGCCGCCGGGGCTCGACCCGCTCAGCCGACCGGCAGCGGGTCGAGCAGCTCGACCCGGCGCGCCGCCGCGGCCAGCCGGTCGCGCGGACCGTGCAGCAGACGCCGGTTCACGACGTCCAGCACGCCCAGCGTGCAGTCGACGTCGGCGGCCAGCACGTCCCCGGCCGGCTGCCCGGCGGGGTCGGTCACGCGCACGATCCGGTGACGCATGGTGAACGCCCGTCCCTCGCCGAACGCGATCTCGGAGTCCACCGTGAGCTCCTCGCCGGCCCGCAGCTCGGAGCGGAAGTTCACCGTCGTGGCGAGCAGCACGATCGTCGCTCCGTGCTCGGCGAGCTCGGCCTGGGACAGGCCGGCGGCACGGAAGTGCTCCATTCGGGCATGCTCGGCATACTGGTGGTAGACGGCGTGGTTGACGTGCCCGTTCACGTCGACCTCGTAGGAACGGACGCCGATCCGGAGCTGGAACTGGGCGGGCGGTTCGGGGCTCATGACCTCCGATCATCACAGGTCGGCGGCCCGGCGCGGGGCCCGGCCGCACTCCTGGGTGGTGTTGTTGTGCGCGGTGGACCTCTTGCCTAGGGTTACCCCGGGTCGGTCTAGGCTGGGTACTCGAGCAGCGTGGACTCCTCCGTCAAGCAGCGGCGGGTTTGGGCACGCAGCGTGACGAACGTCCGGCGCAGGGGTTCTGCCCTCATCCGGCGATCTGTCGAGGGAGCACGGTGCACATGAGCAGTGAGACGCCCACCGGTGTGGGGGACGGATCGACCCCCGACGTCGGCGAGGTCGTCCGCTTCGAGGTGGTCGAGCACGGGAGCGGCGCGGTCGTCGTCGGCGTGCTCGGCGAGATCGACACGATGACCGGTCCGGTGCTCGGCGAGCAACTGTCCGGCCGGCTGGCCGAGGCGCAGCTCGTCGTCGTGGACCTGTCCCGGGTCACGTTCCTCGGGTCCGCGGGCCTGGCCGCACTCGTCGCTGCGAAGGACGAGGCCGATCAGGCCGGCAAGCGGCTGCGCCTGGTGTGCGGCTCGCACACCGTGACGCGCGCCCTCGAAGCGACCGGCCTGATGAGCGTGTTCGACGTGGCGGACGGCGTGCCGGAGGCGCTGCACACGGCGGGCTGACCGCCCGGGGAGGCGTAAGGGTGCCTGGTGGCCCCCGCGGTCTTCAAAACCGACGTGGCCGAGCATCTCGGCCAGGCGGGTTCGATTCCCGTCCGCCTCCGCCATCCGTGCCCCGGCACGTGCGTGCACTCAGGCCGGGGGCTCCCAGACGCCGGTGTCCAGGAAGCGGTCCAGCGTCCGCCGGTACGGCGCGAGGTCCATGCCCTGCGCCGCGACCCAGCCGTCGTCGTAGTAGCTGTGCCGGTAGCGCTCGCCGCCGTCGCAGATCAGGGTGACGACGCTGCCTGCGGTCCCCTCCCGGACCATGCCGGCGATCAGCTGCCAGACGCCCCACAGGTTCGTCCCGGTCGACCCGCCCGCCCAGCGCCCGGTGAGGTCGCTCAGGTGCCGCACGGCGGCGACGCTCGCCGCGTCCGGCACCGGGATCATCCGGTCGATCACGCTCGCCACGAAGCTGGGCTCCATCCGAGGGCGCCCGATCCCCTCGATCCGCGACGGCATGCCGGTCACGTAGTCGTGCGCGCCGGACGCCCAGCCCGGGAAGTACGCCGAGTTCTCCGGATCGACGACGGCCAGCCTCGTGTGCAGTCGCCGGTAACGCAGGTAGCGGCCGATCGTGGCGGACGTGCCTCCGGTCCCGGCGCCGACCACGATCCACTCCGGCTCGGGGTGCAGCTCGTCCGAGAGCTGGGTGAGGATCGACTCGGCGATGTTGTTGTTGCCGCGCCAGTCCGTCGCGCGCTCGGCGTAGGTGAACTGGTCCAGGTAGTGCCCGCCGCACTCCCGCGCCAGGTGCTCGGCCTCGGCGTAGACGTCCGGGCCCCGTTCCACGAAGTGGCAGCGCCCGCCCTGGCGCTCGATCAGCACGACCTTCTCCGGGCTGGTGCTGCGCGGCATCACGGCGACGAACGGCACGCCGATCAGCCGTGCGAAGTAGGCCTCGGACACGGCCGTCGACCCGGAGCTGGCCTCCACGACGGTCGTGTGCTGCGTGATCCAGCCGTTGGCCAGCCCGTAGAGGAACAGCGAGCGCGCCAGCCGGTGCTTGAGGCTGCCGGTCGGATGGACCGACTCGTCCTTGAGGTAGAGCTGGACGCCCCAGTCCGACGGCAGGTCGACGACGTGCAGGTGCGTGTCCGCGGACCTGTTCGCGTCCGCCTGCACCCGTCGCATCGCCTCGTCCGCCCAGGCCCGGGTGCGGGCACAGGAGTGGTCCACCGACGCGCTCATTGCAGGTGTACGAGTCCGGTCCCCGCCGCGACCGTCCCGATCCGGGCCGCCGGGTGTCCCTGCTCCCGCAGCGCCGCGACGGCCGCATCGGCCCGCTCGGGCTCGGCGCCGAACAGCAGGCCGCCGGACGTCTGGGCGTCCGCGAGCAGCAGCACGTCCGCCTCGTCGTAGGCACCGGGGCGGACCCGGTCGGCCACCCATTCCCGGTTGCGCCGGGTCCCGCCGGGCACGACGCCGTCGGCGACGAGCTCGCGCACGCCGTCCAGCACCGGCACCGACGCGACGTCGATGGTGGCGTCCACGCCGGACGCCGCCGTCATCTTGACGAGATGGCCGAGCAGGCCGTAGCCGGTGACGTCGGTGCAGCCGGTCGCGCCGGCGTCCAGGGCGGCCCGCGCCGCGTCCGCGTTCGGCGTGGTCATCACGGCCACCGCGGCGTCGACCCGCTCCGCGGGGGCGTGCCCCTTCTTGATCGCCGTGGTCAGCACGCCGACGCCCAGCGGCTTGGTCAGCACCAGCGCGTCGCCGGGGCGCAGGCCGGCGTTGGTGAGCACCCGGTCCGGGTGCACCTCGCCGATGACGGCCAGCCCGTACTTGGGCTCCGGGTCGTCCACCGTGTGCCCGCCGACGACGGCGAAACCGCACTTCGCCCCCACGTCGGCGCCGCCGGCCAGTACCTCGGCCAGCGTCTCCGGAGGCAACGCCTCCGACGGCCAGCACACCAGGTTCAGCGCGAACAGCGGCGTACCGCCCATCGCGTAGACGTCGGAGACGGCGTTCGTCGCGGCGATCGCGCCCCAGGTGCGCGGGTCGTCCACGATCGGGGTGAAGAAGTCCGTGGTGGCCACGAGGGCCCGGTCCGGTGCGATCCGCCAGACGGCCGCGTCGTCGCCGGTGTCCGTACCCACCAGCAGGTCCGGATGCGTCGGTGGGGTGAGCCGGGCCAGTACGTCGCCGAGCGCCGCCGGGCCGAGCTTGCACCCGCACCCCGCTCCGTGGCTGAACTCGGTCAGTCGGCGGACGGATCCGTTGCCACTCATCGGTCCTCCCCGCATGGTGAGCGTCGCCGGGCGATGTCCCGGCCGGATTCACGCTACCGGCCGCCCGTCGGCCGCGACGCCGTAGCCGTCCGCCGACCAGCGCTGTCCGACACCCGATCGTGGGACAATGGTGTCGGTGTGGGGATGAGCGTGACGGTGTGGGGACAGAGGCGATGACCGCGAACCTGAACGGCCGGGAGCCGAGCTTCGAGGTCGCACGACGGGGGTACCGAGCGTCCCAGGTCGACGTCTGGGTCGAGGAGACCCTCCGCCAGATCGAGACGCTGGAGGCCGAGCGGGACGACGCCCGGCGTCTGGCCGCGTCGCTGCAGGGCTCCCTGGACGAGGTGCGGGGCCGTGAGCCCGCGCCGGACTCGTTCGGCGCGCGGGCGGAACGGATCCTGCGGATGGCCGAGCACGACGCCCACCAGCGTCGCGAGCGGGCCGAGTCCGACGCCGGCGAGATCCGCGAGCTCGCGCACTCCGAGGCCGAGCGCACGATCGCCCAGGCGCGCGCCGAGGCCGCCCGGATACGCGAGGAGGCGGACCAGACGTTCGCCCGTGCGCGCGCCGACCTGGCCGCCGCACGCCGGGACGCCGACATCCGGGTCGATACCGCGGCGTCGATGAACGAGCACATCCAGAGCCTGCGCAGCGCCGTACGCGGTGAGGTGGCGCGTCTGCACGCCGCACTGGGCGCGGAGCTGCGGGCCCTCGACACACCGCTCCCGGCGGAGACGGCTCCGGAGCCGCAGGCCCCTCCCGAGGAGCGGAGGGTCGTCGAGCCGGTCAGCGAGGCCGTGAGCGAGCCGGTCAGCGAACCGGGGAGTGAGCCGGTGAGCGAGGCGGACGGCGAGCCGGACGAGCCGGCAGCGGTCGTCGTGTCGCTTCCCGTACAGCGTGATCATCCGCCGACCGAGGACGCCACCCCGGCCAGCGGCATGCCGGCCACCACCGCCGCCGAGAGTTCCTGACGGGTACACCCACGGGCGCTGTCCGGCGCGGGTGAACGGTGTGTACTCCTCCGGGGCGGGCGGGCGTCTACGGTGCGGACCATGACCGGCCCCGGTACGGACGTCCCCGCCGACCCGAGGCGGCGCGTGCCGCGCACCGACCACGTGCTGGCCCGCCCGGACGTGGCGGCGGCGGCCGAGCGGTTCGGGCGGGACCGGGTCAAGCGGGCCGTGACCGGTGCGCAGGAGCGGGCCCGGCGCGGCGAGATCGCCCCGGACGAGGTGCCCGGCGCGGCGCTCGCGGCGCTGCCCGGCGCGGCGACCCGGATCATCCCGGTGCTCAACGCCAGCGGCGTCCTGCTGCACACCAACCTCGGCCGGGCACCGTTGTCCGGCGCGGCCCGGGACGCCGTCGCGCGCGCCGCCGGTACCTGCGACGTCGAGCTGGACCTGGCCACCGGTGCGCGCGGGAAGCGCGGTGCGGCGGCCATCGACGCGCTGCTCGACGCCGTCCCGGGCGCCGCGGCGGCGCACGTGGTGAACAACGGCGCCGCGGCCGTCGCACTCGTGGCGACGGCGCTGGCGTCCGGTGGCCGGGAGATCGTCGTCTCGGCCGGCGAGCTGGTCGAGATCGGCGACGGGTTCCGGCTGCCCGACCTGCTGGCGTCCACGGGCGCCCGTCTGCGGCCGGTCGGCACGACGAACCGGACCCACCGTCGCGACTACACCGACGCGATCGGCCCGGACACGGCGTTCGTGCTCAAGGTGCACCCGTCGAACTTCGTGGTCACCGGCTTCACCTCGGACGTGGGCATCGCCGACCTCGCCGGGATCGGCGTCCCGGTGGTGGCCGACATCGGCTCCGGCCTGCTCGCACCGCACCCGCTGCTCCCGGACGAGCCGGACGTCGCGAGCACGCTGGCCGCCGGGGCGGACCTGGTCACCGCGTCCGGGGACAAGCTGCTCGGCGGGCCGCAGGCCGGCCTGATGTTCGGCGGGGCCGACCTCGTCACCCGGCTGCGCCGCCATCCCCTGGCCCGGGCGCTGCGCGTGGACAAGCTGACGCTGGCCGCCCTGGAGGCGACCGTGGCGGGCCCGCCGCCGCCCGTGCGGACCGCCCTGGACGCCTCACCGTCCGAGCTGACCGGCCGCGCGGAGCGGCTCGCCGCCGTGCTGACGTCCGAGGGTGTGGACGCCCGGGCGGTACCGAGCGTGTCCACCGTGGGCGGCGGCGGTGCGCCGGGCGTCGAGCTCCCGAGCGCCGCGGTCTCGCTGCCCGAGCCGTTCGCGGCGGCGCTGCGCGGCGGCGACCCCGCGGTACTCGGTCGTCTCGCCGGCGGCCGCTGCCTGCTCGACCTGCGGGCACTGCCCCCCGAGGCCGACGACGAGCTGGCGACGGCGGTGCGCCGAGCCGCCGCGAGGGGCTGAGCGTGCACGTCGTCTGCACGGCCGGCCACGTGGACCACGGCAAGTCGACGCTGGTCCGCGCGCTCACCGGGATGGAACCGGACCGCTTCGCCGAGGAGCGGCGCCGGGGCATGACGATCGATCTCGGCTTCGCCTGGACGGCCCTGCCGGGCGGCGAGACGGTCGCGTTCGTCGACGTGCCGGGACACGAGCGGTTCGTGTCCACGATGCTCGCCGGCGCCGGGTCGGTGCCGGCCGCGCTGTTCGTGGTCGCCGCCGACGAGGGGTGGATGCCGCAGTCGGCCGAGCACGCGGACGCCCTGGAGGCGATCGGCGTGACGCGGGGTCTGCTCGTCGTGACCCGCTCGGATCTGCTGGACCCCGAGCTGGCGACCGACGACGCCCGGGCCGAGCTGGCCACGCGCGGCTGGGACTGGCCCACGCTCGCCGTGTCCGCCGCCACCGGCGACGGCATGGACGCGCTGCGCGACGGGCTGACCCGGCTCGTCGTGGGGCTGCCCACGCCGGACCCGGACGCCGACGTGCGGATGTGGGTGGATCGCGCGTTCACGATCCGCGGCTCCGGCACGGTGGTCACCGGCACGCTGCCGGCCGGCACGCTCACGACCGGCGACGAGCTCGAGCTGGACACCGGCGACGAGCCGTTGCGGGTCGGGGTACGCGGTTTGCAGGCGCTCGGCGAGCCGGTCGGGAGCGCGACCGCCGTAGCCCGGGTCGCGGTGAACCTGCGCGGCGTGCCGCGGGACCGGGTCGCGCGCGGCGACGTGCTCCTGTCCGGGACCTGGCTGCGCACCCGGGAGGTCGACGTCCGGCTGAGCGGCCTGCGCGGCGTGGCCCCGGCGACCGGGTTGCCGACCGAGCTGACGCTGCACGCCGGCTCCGCCGCCGTCCCGGTCCGGGTGCGCCCGCTCGGCCCGGAGGACTCGGGGTTGGTGCGGCTGCGCCTCGCCCGTGGGTTGCCGCTGCGGATCGGCGACCGGGCGGTGCTGCGCGACCCGGGCGGGCGCCGGGTCCTGGCCGGCGTGACCGTGCTGGACGTGGTGCCGCCCGCGCTGCGGCGCCGGGGTGCGGCCGGACGCCGGGCCACTGATCTGGAGACCGTCACCGGTGCCCCGGACGCGACCGCCGAGCTGGAGCGCCGCGGCGCGGTCCGGGCCTCGGACCTCCGGGCGATGGGGGTCCCGGCCGACGACGTGGACGGGCTGGCCGCGCGGGTGCCCGGCGGTGCGGGCTGGCTGCTGGACCCCGGCCGCGCGGCCGCCGCCGCACGGGATCTCGCCGCCGCCGTCACCGCGCACGACCGCTCCGACCCGCTGGATCCCGGCCTCCCCCTGGCCGCCGCGCGACGGGTGACCGGACTGCCGGACGCCGCGCTGGTACCGGTCGTGCTCGCCGACGCCGAGCGCCGGGGCACCCGGGACCTCGTGGTCGACCAGGGCCGGGTCCGGGCCGCGGCCGACGCGGGGCCCCCGGCCGCGGTCCGGAAGGCGATGGACGCGCTGCGCGCGGATCTGGCGCACGCGCCGTTCGCCGCCCCGGACGCCGACCGGCTCGCCGAACTGGGGCTCGGACCCCGTGAGCTGGCGTCGCTGGAGCGGGCCGGCGAGCTGCTGCGGATCACGCCCGGCTCGAGCCCCGAGGTGGTGCTGCTGCCGGACGCCGAGCAGCGGGCCGTCGCGCTGCTCGCCGACCTGGACGACGAGTTCACCCTCAGCGCCGCCCGTCAGGCGCTGTCCACCACCCGCCGGGTCGCCGTGCCGCTGTTGGAACGGCTGGCCCGCAACGGCCGAACCGTGCGTACCGCGTCCGGAGGACATCGCCTGCGCCGAGGCTGAAGACCCGCGTGCCCCGAGTGGCGGCAGGGCAGGGCGAGTCCTACCGTCGGCGCAATGACGGACACCACCCCGCCCGGATCCCGGGACCCGAGCATCGGGCCGCGTGGTGCGACGTCTCTGCAACACGAGACGGACGACGGTCTCGTGCTCACCATCGACACCTCCACCGAGGGGACCCTGGTGGTCGAGGTCGACGGCGACCTGGACATGCTGACCGCGCCGGACCTGCGCAGCGCGGTGCTGGAACGCCTCGATGTCACGTCGAGGATCGTGCTCGCGCTCGACGGCGTCGTGTTCCTGGGAACCAGTGGTCTGGCCGTGCTGATCGAGCTGCGCGAACACGCGCACCGGGCGGGCGCGACGCTGCGGCTCGCCTGCACCGAGCGCCGGGTACTCCGCCCGTTGAGCATCGCCGGTCTGCATCACCTGTTCGAGATCCACGACTCGATCGCCGACGCCGTGAAACTGTGATTCACGCCACATTCGGTAACGCTGGACAAAGTGACTTCCGTCATCCGGGCAGCACGAATTGTGGCACTGACCTGCGCTAGCTGCTGCACGCACGATGCCGTCGTCGTCCTGCCGACGACGGGTTACACGAACACCTCGCCCGCCCAGGTTTAGGCGACCCTCGGTTCTGGGAACCAGCCGCCAACAGCCCACCGCGGTGGCGGTTTCAACGAGGCAACGAGGTGACCGCGTGAGTGATGTATCCCGGCTTCCCGGACCGATGGACGACGTGTGGCAGTGGCAGCGACTCGGATCGTGCCGCGGCATGGACAGCGCCGTGTTCTTCCATCCGGATGGCGAGCGCAACCCGTCGCGCTCGCGTCGCACCGAGAAGGCGAAACAGGTCTGCCACAGCTGCCCGGTGATGAACGAGTGCCGCCGCTTCGCGCTGGCGAGCCGTGAGCCGTTCGGCGTCTGGGGCGGGCTGGGCGAGTCGGAGCGTCGCGCGATCCTGGAGCGCCAGGACGTCGCCGACGGTCGCGGGATGGCCGCCGCCGGATAGGCAACAGACGACCGGCCCGCCTCTCGGTGACACACGGGAGGCGGGCCGTGTCACGTTCCGGGCCGTCCGCACGGCCCGGGAACCCCTCAGACGGCCGGCGCCGCCGAGAGCCCGGCGCCGATACCGCCGACCGGGCCGGCATCGCCGGAGGCCCGCCGGTAGTGCAGCACCGGCAGCCCGTACACGCGGGCGACGCGCCGCACCGCACGGTCGAGCGCCACTTCCTCGGGATCACGGACAGTGCCGGTCCCGGCCGCCGGGGCCACGCAGAACACCTGGTCCTCCGGGTCGAACCCGATCAGCTCGGACAGCGCGGCAACCAGATCCGGCTCGTCCGCCTCCTGCACCCGCCACGGCAGGTCCAGACGGTGCAGGTGCAGGCTCGCGGGCAGGACCGTGTCGGCCACGTACCCGCCCGCCGGCAGCGGGACGGAGAACCCGGCCAGCAGCGTCGTCCACAGGGTCGTCCACAGGGCCGTCCACGGCGACGTCGTCGCGGCCCTGGTCGTGGTCGTCCGGGTAGTCGGGAGCGTCGACCGGCAGCGGCGTCCGGGCCACGGCCGGCCGGTCCACCCGGGCCACGAGTACGTCCAGCTCGCTCGCCGCACCCGCCACCTGGCGTAGGCCCGAGTCCGGATGCAGGACATCGGCCGTCGAGACGGCGACCGCCACGAGCCGACGCGCCCCTGCTCCGTCCGGCACCGTACGGAGCAACGGTCCGTCACTCTCCGGAAGTGTCGTCAACGCGTCGACCCCCTCGACCGCCATGCACTGCGCCACACGAAGTACAACGGATGAAGCGGTCCGTGCGCGCGGCTGATCAACGACCGTCCGACGAGTGGCGGCGGACCGTCCGCGAGCGGAAGCACGTGCGGTCGGCCGCGTCCGGCGGGTGCCGCTGCCCGTGTACGAGCGACCGGCTGTCGGGCCGCGTCTCCGCCATATGGCCGAGTCGATCTCTAGGCCGTCAGGCGGACCGCAAGGAGTGCGACGTCGTCGCCGAGCTGGTCCGGCAGGCACACCTCGAGCGTGCGCTCGACGACCGCCTCGGGGTCGGCGTCCGCGGCCGTCGCGGCGACCGTCCGCTCGATCAGGTCCGTACGCGCGTCGGCGTCCTCGCCCGCGATGTCGGTGAGCCCGTCGGTGTAGAACACGAGCAGCGACCCGGGCGCGCAGGTCACCGTGACCTCGTCACGCCGGGCGCCGGACGCGACCCCGAACTCGGGCACCGCGCCCAGCATCGGCGAGTGGTGGGCGTCCAGGCGCTCGATCGAGCCGTCCGGCCGGCGCAGGAGCGGTGCGGGGTGGCCGGCGTTGGCGTAGCTCAGCTCGCGGCTGCCGTCCGGGCCGGGCGGGCCCAGGACGGCGTACACGGCGGTGGCCATGGCCGCGATGTCCAGGCCCTGCACGAGCTGGTCGCACCGGTCCAGGACGGAGCCGGGCCGGTCGCCGCCCCAGGCGTAGGAGCGCAGCACACCGCGGAGCTGGCCCATCGCCGCCGCGGCGGACAGGTCGTGGCCGACCACGTCGCCCACGGCCGCGCCGACGTAACCGCCGGGCAGCGGCAGCACGTCGTACCAGTCCCCGCCGACCTGGTTGCCGTCCTTGCCGACCAGGTAGCGGGCGGCGACCTGCAGGCCGGGCACCTCGGGCACCGCGGGCAGCAGGCTGTGCTGCAACGTCGCCGCCGCCGCGCGCTCGACCTCGTAGAGCCGCGCGTTGTCGACCGCCAGGCCGGCCCGCCCGGCCAGGTCCGCGGCCAGGTGCAGGTCACGCTGGCCGTACCGGCGTCCGTAGGGGAACTGGGTGTAGAGCGTGAGCGTGCCGAGCACCCGCCCCCGCCCGCGCAGCGGCACCACCATCGCCGAGCGCAGCCGCAGCTGCTCGTAGACCTCGGCCGCATCCGGGTCGTCGGGATACTGCTCGGCCCCGGACTCGGGGAGGTCGGAGATCAGGTGCGGGCGCCCCGCCGCGGCGGCGGCCGCGGCCGAGCCGTCCGTCCGGCCCCCGTGCAACGGACCGAACCGGCCGAGCAGGTCCTCGTCGTCGGACTCGCGGGCGGCGACCGCCATCCGCTGCCGGCTGTGCCCGCCCGGCGCGTCCAACAGGTCGACGGTGGCCAGGTCGGCCAGCTCCGGCACGACGATCCGGGCGAGACGGGTGCAGGCGTCCGCGGTGTCCAGCGCCGCCGTCATCTGCGTGGTGGCCTCGGCGAGCAGGCGCAGCTGAGCGCGCGCGGCCTCGGCGTCGGCCAGCGCCGCGCGGCGCTCCTGCTCGACGATCACCCGCTCGGTGACGTCGCTCTGCACGCCGACGAAGTTGACCAGCTCGCCGGCCCCGTCGTGCACCGGGGAGATCGAGATCTGGTTCCAGAACGCCGTCCCGTCGCGGCGGTAGTTCAGCACCACCTCGGTGATCGGCCGCCGGTCGCGCAGCGCCTCCCGCATCCGCCGCACCGTCGCGCGGTCGGTGTTCGGGCCCTGCAGGAAGCGGCAGTTGTGCCCGATGGACTCGTCCAGGCTGTACCCGGTGAGCCGCTCGAACGACGGGTTCACCCAGGCCAGCGGATCGTCCTCGCGCTGCGGGTCGGAGATCGTGAAGGACATCTCGGTGGCCAGCACGGCCCGGTCCCGCAGCGAGGTCAACCGGCGTTCGCCCTTGACGGAGTCGGCGAGCGGCAGCAGCACGACCAGCGCCCGTGAGCCGCTCAGCCCGGCGCCGTCGAGCTCCTCCGGCTCCGCGCCCTTCAGGCCGGGCGGGATCCCGCCCGAGTCGGCCAGCGGGAACCCGGTCACCCACACCAGCGTCGTGGCGGCCGCACCCGTCGTGTCCACACCGACGCCGTCGTCCAGCGACGACCAGCTGTGCAGCGCGACCGGCTCACCGGCCACCGACTCACCGCCCGCGATCCGGGCCAGCGGTGACGACTCGTCCGGGAACGGGTGCCCGTCGAGATCGGTCAGGCCGGCCGCCTCGGACCACTCCCGCACGCCGGCCGGCAGCCGGACCGTGCCGCGGGTCAGCTCGATCCCGGTCGTGTTCGCGTAGACGACCTGCCGCTCCTCGGCGTCGAGCATCAGGACCGCGACGGCGGCCCCGTGCAGGACGTGCGGCATGGCGGCGGTGCTCGGCGTCTCCCCCATGCTCTCGGTGGACGTCGCGACCGCCTGGTCGACGGCACGGTCGACCGCGTCGCCCGGAGGGGCTGCCGGCCCGGTCATCGGGTCCCAGGACACCCGTCCGACACTAGTGGGTACGGGCCCGTGCCCCCCACCCAGCCGGGCTCCGACGCGGTGATTCCCCCACCCCGGGGCAGACCCGGAGTCCCCGGAGCGACCAGCAGGCCCGGCCGGTATCGTCGCGCACGGCTGCTCCCGCCGTTCCGCCGTCTCCGGAGGTGATCACGCTGCTCGGATCTGCGTCGGCCCAGCCCGAGGACGCCGGCGATCTCTGCGCATCGCTGTCGACTCCGCGGATCGGCCTCTCCCTGCTCGCCGTACGCGGCGAGATCGACACCCTGACCGCACCGCAGCTGTCCACCGCCCTGGACGAGCTCCTCGCGGTGCCCGACGGTGACCTGGCGATCGACCTCGACGGCGTCACGTTCCTGGCCTCCAGCGGCCTCGGCGTGCTGATCCGCGCCGCCCGGGACGCCACCCGCAACGGCCGGATGCTCCACGTCGTGGTCTCGAACCGGGCCGTGCTGCGCCCGCTCGAGGTCACCGGATCCTCGCAGCTGTTCACGATCGTTCCCGTGCTCGACGACGTCCCGGACGCGGCGAGCACCGGCTGAGTACCTGAGCTGCGAAGACCGGCCGGAGACCGCATGATCACCGGCACCCACCGTCCGCCCTGGTGCGTCCACCGGGCTGAATGAGGAAGGACTCCCGCGTGTCACAGGAGGACATCCCGAGCGAACCCGTCGCCGCGGCCACTGCGGGTTCGTCCACCGTCGAGGTCCGGACCGCGGCCAGCGCGGCGCTGATCCCGACCGTGCGGGCGGTGGCCTCCGACCTCGCCGCGCGTGCCGACTTCGACCTCGACGCGATCTCGGACCTGCGCATGGCCGTGGACGAGGCCTGCGCCACGCTCGTCGGGCTCGCGGCCGGTGGGTCCCACCTGCGCTGCACGTTCGACGTCCAGGGTGACCGGATCGCCGTCGCCGCCGAGGTGCAGGCGCCTGCCGACTCCGACCTGCCCACGGACAGCTTCGGCTGGCGGGTGCTGCAGACGCTGGCCGACAAGGTCGACGTCGACCGCTCGACCGGCGACGACGGCTCGGCGGTCCTGCGCATCCGGTTGCACAAACTCGCCGGACCGGCCCTGTGACATCGTCCGATTCCGAGTACGACCACCTCACCCCTCTGCTCGAGGAGTACTCCGCACTCGAACCGGACGATCCGCGACGCGAACGGCTGCGGAGCGAGCTCGTGCGGGGCTACCTCCCGGTCGCCCAGCACATCGCCCGCCGCTTCGCCCACCGCGGCGAACCGCTGGACGACCTCACCCAGGTCGCCACCGTCGGCCTGATCAACGCGATCGACCGGTTCTCCCCGGAGAAGGGCGGCGAGTTCTTCTCCTTCGCGGTCCCGACGATCTCCGGCGAGGTCCGGCGCCACTTCCGCGACCAGAGCTGGTCCATGCGGGTGCCGCGGCGGCTCAAGGACATGCACGTCTCGATCAACGGCGCGGTGTCCGAGCTGTCCCAGACGCTCGGGCGGGCCCCGCGTCCGAGCGAGATCGCCCAGCGGCTCGACCTGCCGGTGAACGAGGTCCTGGAGGGGCTGGAGGCCGCGGAGGCCTACCGCAGCTCGTCGCTGGACGAGATGCTCTCCTCCGAGGACGGCAGCGCGACCGTCGGCGAGCTCGTCGGCGAGGCGGACGACGAGCTCGACCGGGTCGACTACCGGGAGGCGCTGCGGCCCCTGCTCGCCGACCTGGCCCCGCGCGAGCGGACGATCGTGATGCTGCGGTTCTTCGGCAACCTGACCCAGACCCAGATCGCGAACGAGGTCGGCATCTCGCAGATGCACGTGTCCCGCCTGCTCGCCCAGACGCTGACCCGGCTGCGCGATCGGCTGGATCCGGAATAGGCCGGTTGGACACGGGTCGGACCGGATGCCACGGTGCGGTCCGAGTCGGTGGAGGAGGCGGGCGTTGAGCAGTGCCGTACCGGAGCACGTCCTGGTCGTCGGGGCGGGGCTCGGCGGGGTCCGGACCGTGGAGGGATTGCGGTCGGCCGGCTACGAGGGCCGGATCAGCCTGGTCGGGGCCGAGGAACACCTGCCCTACGACCGCCCGCCGCTGTCCAAGCAGTACCTCGCAGGCGACTGGGAACGGTCCAAGATCGACCTGACCGACCCGGACAAGGCGGCGGACCTCGGCGTGCGGACCCATCTCGGCCTGCGGGCCGTCGCGTGGCGTCCCGGTGAGATCGAGCTGTCCGACTCCTCGACGCTGCACGCGGACGCGATCGTGCTCGCCCCCGGCGTCACCTCGCGCGTGCTGGCAGGCCAGCCGGCGTCGGCGCACGTCCTGCGCACCGTGGACGAGTCCACCGCGCTGCGCGACGCGATCGCCGGCGGCGGATCACTGCTGGTGGTCGGCGCCGGGTTCGTCGGCGCGGAGGTGGCGAGCACCGCGCACGGCCGCGGCATGGACGTCACCGTGCTGGAGGCGGCGCCGAGGCCGATGGAGCGGATCCTGGGCGACGACGTCGGGGCGCTCGTGGCCCGGCTGTTCGACGAGTCGGGCGTGACGTTGCGGTGCGGGGTGACGATCGCGTCGCTGGACGACTCCGGCGCAACGCTGGACGACGGGACCCGGGTGCCGGCCGACGTGTTGGTCGTCGGCGTCGGCGGGCAGCTCGACCTGGACTGGCTGGAGGGCACCGGGCTCGACCTGTCCGGCGGCATCCCGTGCGACTCCCGCGGGCGGGTCGAGGGACTGGACGGCGTGTGGGCCGTCGGGGACGCGGCGGCGTGGATCGACCCGCGCCACGGCGACCGGCCCCGCCACGAGCACTGGACGTCGGCGACGAACCAGGCCACGGCCGTCGCCCGGGACATCGCCGGCGCCGAGCCGCCGCCGGAGATCGTGCCCTACTTCTGGTCCGACCAGTTCGGGCTCAAGATCCAGCTGCTGGGCCGCCCGGACCTCGCCGACGAGATCGTGCCGCTGCACGGCGAGGGCCTGGACGGCGGGCCGGTCAAGGGGACCGTCGTCGGCTACCTGCACGACGGCGAGTTCGTCGCCGTCGTCGGGTTCGGGGCGGCGCGGCGGATCATGAGGTACCGCAAGCCGCTGCTCGACCGGGCCGACCGGGACGCGGTACTGGAGTTCCGGGAGTCGCTCGGTTAGCGGAACAGGACCGCGCAGGATCAGCAGGCCGACGACCGCTCCGGCGGCGATCAGGCCGTACTTGATCTTGGGGTCGGCCAGCTTCTCGGCGACCTGCTCCTTGCCGCCCTCCATCAGGGTCTTCGGGCTGGCGCGGTCGGCGAGCGCGTCGAGGCTGTCGGCCAGCGCGTCCCGCGTCTTCTCGATGTCGCTCTGGATGTTCTCGGGGTCGCGGGCCACGACGTCTCCCTCACTCGACGGTCCTGTTCGGTGGGCAACACCGTAGTCACCGGCGCACACGGTCGCGCGACACGGGTGAGGCGCCGGTGTGTCGTCGCCGATGCGGTGGCACTCTGGCGCCATGAGCACCCGGCTGAGCGCGGGCGATCCCGCCCCCGACTTCACCCTCGACGACGCCGACGGCAACAAGGTCTCGCTGGCCGACCACCGCGGGCGGAAGGTGATCGTCTACTTCTACCCGGCCGCGAGCACGCCCGGATGCACGAAGGAGGCCTGCGACTTCCGGGACAACCTGGGCGACCTGAACGGGGCCGGGATCGACGTCATCGGCATCTCCCCGGACAAGCCGGCGAAGCTGGCGAAGTTCCGGGACGCCGAGGGCCTGACGTTCCCGCTGCTCTCCGACCCGTCGAAGGAGACGCTCGAGGCCTGGGGAGCGTTCGGGGAGAAGACGATGTACGGCAAGACCGTCACCGGGGTGATCCGCTCGACGTTCCTGGTCGGCGAGGACGGCACGATCGAGGACGCGCAGTACAACGTCCGCGCCACCGGCCACGTCGCGAAGCTGCGCAAGGACTGGAAGGTCTGAGCCCGGTACGTCCGGCTCCCGAGGCCCGACCTCGCAGAGGTTCCCCGGACGCCGCAGGGGCCGCAGGGTCTGCGACGTCGGGTGAGTCCCTGCGTGATCGGGGTGGGCCGTAGGCTGTGACCGATCGACATGCCGTGTCGCATCGGATTGTGCGGCCATACGGCCTAGCCGGCGTAGCCCAACTGGCAGGAGGCCCTCGGTTTAGGTCCGAGACAGTGCGGGTTCGAATCCCGCCGCCGGCACCATCCCGCGCGGGGATTCGGCTCCCGCGCGTGTCAGGACGCGCGCGGCGACACCACGCTGCGCGCGGGAACGGCCTCAGGACTCCGGCTCGTCCGGGAGCGGGCGGCGGGCGGCCAGGAGCACGCCGGCCAGGCCGAGCAGCGCGCACGCCGCGGACACGCCGAGCAGGGCCGGCGAGACGGCCCCGGTCACCGCGTCGCCGAGGATCACGATCGCGACCGTGCCCGGGATGCAGCCGACCACCGTCCCCACCAGGTACGGCACGAACCGGACCGTGGACAGGCCGGACAGGTAGTTCAGCGCCGCGAACGGCACCATCGGGATCAGGCGCAGCGACGTGACGGCCAGCGTGCCGTGGTGGTCGAGCCTGCGGCGCACCCAGACCGCTCGGCGGTGCGTCGCGTAGCGCGCGACCAGCCGTCCCCCGGTCCAGCGCACGAGGTAGAACGCCAGCACGGCCGCGATGGCCGTGCCGGTCAGCGTCAGGATCGTGCCCCACAGCGAGCCGAACAGCAGGCCCGCGGACACGGTGAACACGGTGCGCGGGAACGGCGGCACGTTCAGCAGCACCTGCAGGAGCACGAACACCGCGGGCGCCCAGGCCCCGGCCTCGGAGACGACGCGTCGCAGATCCGCCAGGTGCGGCACGACGCCGACGCCGTTCGCGCGGGCGACCAGCACCGTCACGGCGGCCACCAGCACCACCGCGACGATCCCGAGAAACGGTCCCCACCTGCGCACACGACGACGGTACCGGCGTCCGGTCGCCGATCATCCGGTCGGGTCACCGGGCGTGCGAGAGTGACCGGGTGGCGACCGAGGAGACACCGCACGATCTCGACCCGGACGGCCTCGCGGTGCGTCGGGAGGTGCTCGGCGAGGACTACGTCCAGGCCGCGCTCGACCGCATCGACGACACCACGGCCGACTTCCAGCGGCTGATCACCCGGTACGCCTGGAACGAGATCTGGACCCGGCCCGGACTCGACCGGCGGATGCGCAGCGCGGTCACGCTGACCGCGCTCGTCGCGCACGGGCACTGGGAGGAGCTGGAGCTGCACCTGCGCGGGGCGCTGCGCAACGGGCTGACCAGCGCCGAGATCGTCGAGATCCTGATGCAGACCGCGATCTACTGCGGGGTCCCGGCGGCGAACTCGGCGTTCCGGATCGCTCAGCGGGTGCTGGCCGAGTCGTCCTGAGCGGCCAGGGCCAGAACGTGCGGCACCAGGGCGCGCAGCGCCTGGCCGCGGTGCGACAGCGCGTCCTTCTCGGCCGGGGACAGCTCCGCCGAGGACCGCTCGTCGCCCTCCGGCTGGAAGATCGGGTCGTAGCCGAACCCGTTCTCCCCGCGCGGGGCCCGCAGCAGGGTGCCGCGCCACGTCCCGTGCACGACGGTCTGCCCGGGGTCGATCCCGTCGGGCCCCGGCGTGGTGCCGGGGACGACGAGCGCGGCGGCGCAGACGAACGCGGCGCCGCGCCGGTCGTCCGGGGTGTCGTCGAGCTGGTCGAGCACGAGCCGCAGGTTGGCCTCGTCGTCGCCGTGGTGGCCGCACCAGCGCGCGGACAGCACTCCGGGCATGCCGTTCAGCGCGTCGACGGTGATCCCGGAGTCGTCGGCGACCGCGACCAGCCCGGTGGCCGCCGCGGCGTCGCGTGCCTTGGCCAGTGCGTTCTCCGCGAACGTCGCGCCGGTCTCCGGGGCCTCCGGGAACTCCGGCACGTCGGAGAGCCCGAGCACGTCGATGCCCTCGAGCCCGGCGTCGGAGACGATCCGCCGCAGCTCGACGAGCTTGGACGCGTTCCGGGTGGCGAGCAGCAGCTTCACTCCTGCTCCCCCGGCTTCTCGGTCTCCGTGCCCGGCCGCGGCGCGGCCAGCGCCTCGACCTGCATCTGGGCGAGGCGGTCGATCCCGACCAGCGCGGAGTCGAGCATCGCGTCCAGTGTGGAGCGGGAGAACGTGGCGCCCTCGCCGGTGCCCTGCACCTCGATCAGCGTGCCGGTCTCGGTGGCGACGACGTTCGTGTCCACCTCGGCGCGCGAGTCCTCCTCGTAGGGCAGGTCCAGGCGCACCCGGCCGTCCACCACCCCGACCGACACGGCCGCGACCTGGCAGTGGATCGGCTTCGGGTCGGCGAGCTTGCCCCGGTCCCCCAGCCAGGACACGGCGTCGCACAGCGCGACGTACGCGCCGGTGATCGCCGCGGTGCGGGTGCCGCCGTCGGCCTGGATCACGTCGCAGTCCAGGGCGATCGTGTTCTCGCCGAGCGCCTTGAGGTCGATGCAGGCGCGCAGCGAGCGGCCGATCAGCCGGCTGATCTCGTGCGTGCGGCCGCCGATCTTGCCGCGCACGGACTCGCGGTCCGAGCGGGTGTTCGTCGCCGACGGCAGCATCGCGTACTCGGCGGTCAGCCAGCCCAGCCCGGATCCCTTGCGCCAGCGCGGCACGCCCTCGGTCACGCTGGCCGCGCACAGGACCTTCGTGTCGCCGAACTCGACCAGCACCGAACCCGCGGGGTGCTTCTGGAAACCGCGGGTGATGGTCACCGGCCGCAGCTCGTCGTCGGTCCGGCCGTCCGCCCTGCCTTCTGCTCGTGTCACCGCGCCATCGTAGGAAGCACCGGCTCCGGTGCCGCGCGGTGCGGGTGCGCTGCGGCTGACCTGCCGGGCGATCGGGGCGAGGTCGACGTGCGTGACGCCGTCGATCGCCCCGACCGGCACCAGCACGTCGTCGTGCAGCGCGTCGTCGTCGGCGCAGGCCACGATCGCGACCAGGTTGGTCGCCCCGGTGGTCACGGCACCGAACGCGACGTCCGGGTGCCGGGACAGCGCCTCCCCGACCGATGCCAGCGCGTCCGGCCGCACGGTCAGCCAGAGCATCGACCCCTGCGGCGCGCCGAACAGGCCGGGCTCGATGTCGACGTGCAGCCGCAGCACGCCGCAGCGCCGCAGCTCGGTGACGCGACGCGCCACCACGGATGCCGACCACCCGGTCGCCGACGCGAGTGCGGCCCACCCGGTGCGTCCGTCCCGGGCCAGCAGGGGCAGCAGGAGGCGATCGGTCGCGGTCAGCGTGACCGGGCCGGGCGTCGGGGTGGGCACGGTGGCGGGTGCACCGTCGCGCAGGGCGTCGATCTCGTCCGGGGTGAGCGCGGCGAGCCGGGCCGGCCAGCCACCGAGCCCGGCGACCGGCCGGAGCAGGCGCTGGGCGGTCACGTCGACGATCCGCGGGGACCGCGGTAACGACGGCAGCACCAGCGCCTCCCCGGTCGTGGCCCGGGTCGTGCAGGTGATCTCGGCTCCTCCGGAGACCAGCGCCACCCACGAGGTGTCCTCGCGCGCCGCGAGCACCTCGGCGATCCCGGGCGCGGCGTGCGGCACGGCCCGCATCCGGACCAGCCAGTCGGCCCGGCCGAGTGCCCGTGCGTCCGGCACGCCGACCACGCGCAGCACGCCCGCACCACGCAGGCGGCGGTAACGGCGGCTCAGGGTCCGGTCGGACACCTCCAGCACCTCGCCGAGACGGCCGAACGACACCCGCCCGTCGACCTGCAGGGCGTGCACCAGCCGACGGTCGAGCTCGTCGAGGGTGAGTGGATCCACGATCCCACCCTAGATCCGTGTCGGATTCCGTCGCGAAAGGTCGTCCTTGTGGCGTGGCCGCGCCGGGACCGTCACGGTCCCGGCATGAACACCGAGACCGAACGGGACCTCGACGCCGTCGCGACGACCTCCCGGATCACCGCCGCCATCCGCGCCGCCGAGTCCGCGCGCCCGGACCGCCTGTTCGACGACCCCTTCGCCGCGACGCTGGCCGGGGACGTCGGCCACGCGCTCGCCGCCCGGATGGATTCCGGGGACGTGATCGGAGTCCGCACCCGATTCGACGACGACGCCGTCCGCTCCGCCGCCGACGGCGGGATCACCCAGATCGTGCTGCCGGCCGCGGGCATGGACACCCGGGCGTGGCGGCTGGAGCTGTCCGGCTGCACCGTGTTCGAGCTGGACCGGCCCGCACTCCTCGGGCTGAAGGCCGACCTCCTCGCCGATGCCGAGCCCGCCGCCCGCCGCGTCCCGGTGCCGGTGGACCTCACCGGGGACTGGCCCGCCGACCTGCGCGCCGCCGGCTTCGACCCGGACCGGCCGTCCTGCTGGATCGTCGAGGGCCTGCTGCAGTACCTGCCCGAACCCGCCGTGCACGGGCTGCTGGATGCGATCACGGCGCTGTCGGCGCCGGGCAGCCGCCTGGTCGTCGACGTCGTCGGGGCAGGTCTGCTGGCGTCGGCGCAGGCCCGCCCGATCCTGGACGCGATGGCCGCGGCCGGGAGCCCGT
Organism: uncultured Actinomycetota bacterium; assembly: GCA_963822335.1. Taxonomy (GTDB): domain Bacteria; phylum Actinomycetota; class Actinomycetes; order Mycobacteriales; family Pseudonocardiaceae; genus Pseudonocardia. The sequence goes on from CAWGHE010000004.1 coordinate 846,900, forward strand.
GGGTGTTCGGCACCGACGACCCGGGCGCCCTGCTCACCGCCCGCGGCTGGGACGCCGAGGTACACCTGCTCGGCGCCGTCGCCCAGCGGTTCGGACGCCGGGCCGGATCGGCGGCGCCGGACGACGGGCTCGACGACGACCGCGGCTACCTCGTGCAGGCGACCCTCGAGTCGGCGGTGGGTCGATAGCCCCGACGCAGCGCGGCGGCGGGCAAATTCAGGTGCCCGGACGGCCTCGGACATGCGACCGTTCGGCCGTGCGCATGCGTTTGATCGGTCTAACCACGGTCGCCGCACTCACCGTGATCCTCACGGCGTGCGGCTCGGGTCCCACCCCGCCGCCGCCCGCCGCGCAGCCCGGCCCGCTCGACTCCGTCGTCTCCATCGCCGACGAACGGCTCGAGACGGCCGACACCGTGACCGCGGTGAAATGGGGCACGCACGGCGCGGTCGAGGACCCGCGCCGCGAGCAGGTGGTGCTGGACACGGCGGCACGGGGAGCCACGACCCGCGGGCTCGCCCCGCCGGCCGTCGCCGCCGTGTTCCGCGACCAGATCCAGGCGAACAAGGTCGTGCAGTACGGCCTGCTCGAGGACTGGACCGCCGAGCCGGCACACGCACCCGCGACGGCGCCCGACCTGACCGGCGTCCGCTCCATGCTCGACCAGGTCACCCCCCGCCTGCTCGACGCCCTGGCGGCGACGGCCGGAGCCCGCCACGGTCCGGACTGCGCCGCCCAGGTCCAGGACGCGGCCGGCCGGGTGGCCGACGCCCGGACGCTCGACGCGCTGCACCGCCAGGCGCTGGACCGTGCGCTGCGCTCCGTGTGCACATGAGCGACCCGGTCGGGGTCGGCCACGCCCGGCCCAGCGGCATCGGCGAGCTGCTGTTCAGCAGCCGCGCCTTCGACGAGTACGTCGCGATGTTCGCGCTCACCGACGCCGATCTCGCCGGCCGCGTCCTGGACTGCCCGGGTGGTGCGGCGAACTTCGCCGCCGTCGCCGGAGCCGTCGCCTGCGACCCCGCCTACACCGCCGACGCGGCGACGCTGGCCGCACGGGCGCAGGCGGATCGGGCGCGGGCGAGCGAGTACGTCGCAGCCCACCCCGACGAGTACGAGTGGTCGTTCTTCGCCGACCCCACCGACTACCGTTGCCGCCGCCGTGCCGCCGGCGCCCGGTTCGTCCGCGACCTCATCGAGAACCCCGAGCGCTACGTCGCCGCGTCACTGCCGGACCTGCCCTTCCCCGACGGTGCGTTCGACCTCGTGGTGAGCTCGCACCTGCTGTTCAGCTGGGCGGACCGGCTCGACCTGGACTTTCACGAGGCGGCCGTCGCCGAGATGGTGCGGGTGTGCACGGGCACGGTGCGGGTGTACCCGACGTTCGCCATGGGCGCCGGCCCGGCCCTGGACCACGCCCCTCTCGCCGCCCGGCTCGCCGGACGCGGCATCACGACGACGCCGCGCAGGGTCTCCTACGCGTTCCAGCGCGGCGAGCCGGTGATGCTGGAGTTCCGCCGTGACCGGCCTCAGATCTCGTAGGCGGCGTCCGGGTGCACGACGTCGACCGGGCCGTCGAACGCGGCCTTGGCCTCGGTGAGCAGGTCCTGCGGGTCGAACCAGGCCGGGATGTGCGTGAGCAGCAGCCGTCCGACGCCCGCCGCGGCGGCGTGCTCGCCGGCCTGGCGCCCGGACAGGTGCACGCCGGGCGGCGGCTCGGTCCACTGCTGGCAGGCGTGCGGCCAGCTCGCCTCGCACAGCAGCACGTCCGCGCCGCGGGCGGCGGTGACCAGCCCGTCGCAGGGGCCGGTGTCGCCGGAGTAGACGAGCGTGGACCCACCGTGCTCGACGCGCAGCGCGTAGGTCTCGCACGGGTGGTCCACAGCGGTCGCGCGCGACCGTGACGTCGGCGACCACTGTGGACCCGCCGTCGGCGAGCGGGTGGAACGCGAACACGTCGGACAGGTCGGTCTCGGCGCGCTCGGCCGCCGAGGCGGCGTAGGCGGCCGCGAACCGGTCCGGCGCCCCGGCCGGCGCGTGCACGTCCAGGCGGCGCGCGGCGGGGTCGTAGGGCGGGTGCGGGTGGTAGCGGCGGGACACCGTCAGCGACGCGAAGTCCGAGCAGTGGTCGGCGTGCAGGTGGCTGAACACGGCCGCGTCCAGCTGCCACGGGTCGAGATGACGCTGCAGCGCACCGAACGTGCCGTTGCCCAGGTCCAGGGTCAGCCGCGTGTCCCCCGCCTCGACCAGGTAGCCGGACGCCGGAGAGCCCGGCCCCGGACCGCTGCCGGAACATCCCAGCACGATCAGCCGCATGGACGACACTAACCCGCGCGGCCCGTGCGACGCAGCCACCACAGCCCGACGAACGGCAGCACGAGCGGGATGAACCCGTAGCCGATCCCGAAGTCCGACCAGACCGTGTCGTCCGGGAAGTCACTCGGCACGAGCAGCGTGAACGTGCCCACGACCAGCACCCCGACCAGCTCGAACACGACCGAGAACCAGGCCAGCCGCCGGAAGCCGGGGCCGGTGCCGGCCAGCCCGATCGTCGCCAGGATGTAGACCACCCCGGACAGCGCGGACAGCGTGTAGGCCAGCGGCGCGTCGGAGAAGTGACCGGCGATCTGCACGCCGGCCCGCGCCGTCGCGGACAGCGCGAAGATCCCGTAGACGGCGATCAGTACGCGCCCCGGGCCGGTGGCGGTGGCCTTCGGGTACCGCGGGCGCTCAGACACCGCCGGCCGCCCACAGGCCCTGCAGCCGCAGCACGGCGACGAGCGTCCCGATCGCGCCGACGGCGATCACCGCGCCGCCCCAGCGGCTCGGCGGCTCGGGCTCGCGAGCGGCCTCACCGCCGACGGCCTGGGCGGAGCCCGCAGTGGCGAACTGCAGCGCGATCGGCAGGACACAGACCGACACCACGAGGTAGATCAGGAACGTGCTCTGTTCGGGCAGCGTCACGCCACCGAACAGAACGCGGAACGCCGCGATCGCGGCCTGGGCGACGAGCAGCACCTCGCAGACCGCCACGCCGAGTCGGTGCTGCGCGTCCGGTGGGCGGTTCAGGACGGTGGTCGCCAGGCCGAACACCGCCAGCACGGTGAGGACCACGCACAGCGCGATCACCAGCAGACCGATCACGGCCCGCACGCTACCCGGGCCGCACGGTCCGGCCGCACGACGGCCGAGATCGCATCAGTCGCTCCGGCGGACGCTCCCGGCAGCCACACGTGCGACGTCGGCGGGCGGGGGATCACGCGCCCGCGGCGGCGCGCGTCGGGCCCGTCGCGTGCACCGACGCGATCTCCGGGCCCAGGAAGCGACGGCCGAGCCGGCGGAACGGCTCCGGGTCGCCGGTGGCCAGGAACTCGTGCGGGTGGGCCGGCGTCGTGTCGTCGCGCAGCAGGTCCCGGTTGTGCAGCGTGCGGACCAGGTCCTTGGCCGTCTCGTCGGCGCTGGACACGAGCGAGACGTCCGGCCCGAGCACGATCTGCAGCACGCCGGTCAGCAGCGGGTAGTGCGTGCACCCGAGGACGACGGTGTCCGCACGCGCCCGCTGCAGCGGTTCCAGGTAGCTCTGGGCGAGGCCGAGGATCTGCCGCCCGCTGGTCGTGCCGCGCTCGACGAAGTCCACGAACCGCGGGCACGCGACGGAGGTGACCTCGACGTCGCGGGCGGCGTCGAACGCGTCGGTGTAGGCGCCGGAGGCGATCGTCGCGACCGTGCCGATGACGCCGATCCGGCCGGTCCGGGTCGCCGCGACGGCCCGGCGCACGGCCGGGCGCAGCACCTCGACGACCGGTATCGGGTAGCGCTCGCGGGCGTCGGCCAGGCACGCCGCCGTCGCCGTGTTGCACGCGATGACCAGCGCCTTCACGCCGCGCTCGGCGAGGTCGTCGCAGACCGCGAGCGCGTGCCGGCGGATGTCGGCGATCGGCAGCGGGCCGTACGGGCCGTTCGCGGTGTCCCCGACGTAGACGATCTGCTCGGCGGGCAACTGGTCGATCACGGCCCGGGCGACGGTGAGACCGCCGACGCCGGAGTCCATGATGCCGATCGGGGCGTCGCGAGGGTCGCTCACGCCGTCGAGTCTAGTTCGCCCCGGATCGGGCTCCCGCCGAGTCCGCCCTGATCGCGGTTCCGGCAGCGGAACCGGTCAGATCTGTCGCGTTCCGCTGCCGAACGGGCGATCACCCGGGGGCGGCGGCGTCGCCGGGCGCGGGCGGGATGCCCGGTCGGCCTTGCCGACCAGGAACCCGGCCAGCAGCCCGCCGAGCGCACCGAACAGGTGGGCCTGCCAGGAGACGAGCGGGTCGGACGGGAGCACGCCCCACAGCAGGCTGCCCCACACCAGGAACAGTGCCATGGCCAGCGCGATCTGGCCGAAACTGCGCACGAAGAACCCGCGGACGAGCAGGAACACGAACCACCCGAAGATCACCCCGGACACGCCGAGCGTCGGATTGTCGGCGAACAGCCAGACCCCCAGGCCGCTGGCGATCCACACCACGGCCGTCACCCCGATCCACTGGCCGAACCCGCCGGCCATGGCCAGGAAGCCGAACACCAGGAACGGCACGGTGTTGCCGAGCAGGTGCGCCCAGCTCCCGTGCAGCAGCGGGGCGGTCAGGATGCCGCTCAGCCCGTCCACCGTGTGGGGGACGATCACGCCTTCGGAGTCGAGGCGGTTGCCCGACACGACGTCGATCACCTCGGCGACGTAGAGCACCGCCGTGAACAGGAGCATCGTCACCGCGGCAGCACGCGGTGACGGCGGCAGCACCCGCGAGACCGGACGAGGAGTGTACGGGGCAGCGGCCATACCGGTACGGTACCGAGTTCGCCTGCGGCCGAACGGGGGAAAACTTGTTCGCGAGGCGAAACGACATGCCGCGTCACGACGAGACCACCAGCGAGGATGTGCGTCGGGTCTGCCGGATCCCGGTGCGCGGCACCGCAGGCGGACGTGTGAAGGGAACCGGAATGGGGGCCGACCACAACGGCGAAGCGGGCCGGTCGTCGTGAGCGACGAGTGGCCGCTGGTCGGACGGTCGGACACGCTGCGCGACATCGCCGCCACCGCCGCGAGCGGGCGGCGTGCCGGCGTCGTGATGGTCGGTCCGCCGGGTGTCGGGCGGACCCGGCTGGCCCGCGCGTCGCTGGCCGCGGTGTGCGCGACGGCGCCCTCGTGGACTCCGTTCTGGGTGATGGCCGGACGCTCGACGGAGTCGATCCCGCTGGGGGCGATGGGCCACCTGTTCGGCGACCTGGACATCGGGGACGACGGCCAATCCACCGGCGGCTCGGGCACCTCGCGGCTGCTGCGCGCCGCCCGGGAGCGGCTGCTGGACCTGTCGGGCGGCACCCGCGCCGTGCTCGCAGTGGACGACGCGCACACCCTCGACGAGACCTCGGCCATCCTGCTGCAGCAGCTCGCGATCTCCGGGGACGCCTTCCTGCTGGTCACCGCACCGAGTGGGGTCGTGGTGCCGTCACCGGTGTTCGCGCTGTGGAAGGAGGGTCTGGCCGACCGGGTGGACATCGCCGAGCTGAGCCGCCGGCAGGGCGACCGGCTCGTCGTGCACGCGCTGTGCGGTGACGAGCCCGGGACCGTCGTCGACGACGGCGCGCTGGCCCGGCTCTGGCGGCTCTCCGGCGGCAACCCCCTGCTCCTGCGCGAGCTCGTCGACGGCGGGCTCGACGCCGGGACGCTGCACCGGGTCGGCGCCGTGTGGCGCTGGCAGGGCCCGTTCCCGCGCACCGCACGGCTGACCGAGCTGGTGGACGCGCAGATGGGCGAGCTGTCCGCCACCGAGCGGGACCTGATGCGGCTGCTCGCGTTCGGCCAGCCGCTGGACAGCGAGATCGCGACCGCCCTGGTCAGCAACGAGACGCTGGCGTCGTCGGAGCGGCGCGGGCTGCTCACGTCCACGCGCAACGGCAGCCGGGTGGACCTGCACGTGAGCCGGCCGCTGCACGGCGAGGTGCTGCGCGGCCGGGCGACCCCGCTGCAGGAGCGCGAGATCTACCGGCGCCTGTCCGAGGCCGCCGAGTCCGTGGCGTCGTCCGGCGACGGGGCCCGTCGCGCCGAGGACCGCTGGCGGATGGTGTCGTGGCGGGTCGCGCGCGGCCTGTCCGCGGACCCGGAGGAGCTGCTCGGGGCCGTCGCCGACGTCGCGGCCGACGACGCCGAGCTGGCCGAGCGGCTGCTGGCCGCCGCCGTCGAGCAGGAGGCCGGACCGGCCGTCCGGCTGCGCCTGGCGGGCACGATGATCCGCTTCGGGCAGCTGGAGCGGGCGGAGACCGTGCTGGCCGGGCTGGATCCCGGTCCCGACCAGGACGGGACCGGCGGCCGGGTCTGGCCGCGGCGGGCCGACGTCGCCCTGATGCGGGTGCACAACCTGTACTGGGGCCTGCGCGCGTTCGACCGGATGCCCCGGGTCATCGAGGACGGCCTCGGCGCCACCCCGCTGGTCGAGTCCTCCCCGGAGAGCTCGGTGGCGGAGTACCCGGCCCGTACGGCGCTGCGCGCGTTCCGCGCCCTGCTCGACGGGCGGGCGACGGAGGCGGTGAAGATCCTCACCCCGGCCACGACGGACCCGGACGCCGGCCTGCCGGTGCTCGCGGTCGCCGCCCTGGCCGCGACGAAGGCCGGCCGTTACGGCACCGTCGCCGAGCTGGCCGCCCGTGCGGACGTGCTCCGCCTGGACGGCGACATCGACGACGGCGCCGGCGGCTGGCTGCGCTTCGAGACGCTCGCCGCATGGTGGTACGCGCGTCTGCAGACCGGTGACCTCGACGGCGCGGACCGGATCGCCGAACCGTGCCTGACGGCCGCGCGCGAGCGTGGTCTGGACCGCTACGCCGCACTGTTCGCCACCTGGGTCGGTATCGCGCAGAACCGCCGCGGGCGGCCGGACACGGCGGCGAGCTGGATGCTGCAGGCCGCGTCGGCCGTTCCGGCCGACCGGTTCTCGTTCACCATCCCGCTGGTCGCCGAGCTGGCGATGGCGCTCGCCGTCACCGGGCGGACGTCCCGGGCGAAGGCGGTGCTCGCCGAGGGAGAGCGGGTGCAAGGAGACATGCTGCTCGCCGGGTGGGCGCACCCCGCGCGGGTGCTGATCGCCGGCATGGAGGGACGGACCTCGCAGGCCGCGACGCTGGCGCTGGAGGCCGCGGACATCGCCGACACCCACGGGCACCGGATGCAGGCCCTGCACACGGCCGTGCGGCTGGGCCTGACCGGAGAGGTCACCGACCGTCTCGAGACGCTGGCCGCCGAGGCCGAGGGCCCGCTGGAACAGGTGTACGGCAAGCACGCGACGGCTCTGGCCGGGCAGGACGCGGCCGGCCTGGACCGGGTCGCGACCCGGTTCGCCGAGATGGGGCTCTGCCTGCTCGCCGCGGAGGCCGCGGCGCAGGCCGCGCACACCTACCGCGCGGCGGGCCAGGTCGGCTCGGCCGCCGCGGTGACGTCGCGGGCCCGGGCGTGGTCGCAGGTCTGCCAGGACGCCCACACCCCGGCGTTGGACCTGCTCGAGGGCACGGCCGACCTGACCCCGCGGGAGCACGAGATCGCCGCGCTCGCCGCGACCGGGATGACGAGCAAGGCGATCGCCGGCGAGCTGGTCGTGTCGGTCCGCACCGTGGACAACGTGCTGCGCTCTGTCTACGCCAAGCTCGGCGTGTCGGGCCGCGGCGACCTGGTCCAGGTCGCCGGGATCCGCCGCTCCTGACGCCGGCGCTCACGGCCCGGGGCCTGCGGTCCGCAGGCCCCGTCCGACCGGGTCAGCCGCCCTCGGACCCCGACTCCGCCGACGACGTCGTGGTCGTGGGCTTCTTCGTCGTCTTCTCCGACGTCGTGGGCTTCTCCGGCTCCACGCGGCGCTGCGGCGGGTCGACCGGCGCCGCCCGCTCGGCCGTCTTCTTGACCTGCGGGGCCCCGTCGGAGCCGCTGTCGTCGCCCGAGGACGACGAGCCGTCGTCGACCGGGGCCGCCTCCTCGGTCGTGACCGGCGCGGGCGGCGCCACGGCCGGAGCCGTCGCGGCAGCCGGGCCGGGGACGACGGGCGTTCCGCCCGCGGTGCCGTAGAACAGCGCCGCACCGACCGCCGCGGCGGCCACCACGATGCCCGCGCCGACCGTGATGCCGACCCGGCGCTTGCGATTCGCCGACGCCCGCAGCTCCGGCGGAGGCGCGCCGGCCTCCAGGTGCGGCCCGCCGCCGTCCAGCGCCGGACCGGCCGCGGCCGCCATCGCCGGGTCCGCGTCCTCGGGGCGGAACCCGGCCGGCGTGCCGCCGGGCGGGGTGGCTCCGGGCGGCACGGCCGCGAGCGGTGCCGTCCCGAACGTGCCCGCCGCGGCCACCGGCACCGCCCCGAACGCTCCGGTCCCGTTCGGACCGGTCCGGCGCGTACCGCCGGGCGGGGTTCCCGGACCGACCGGGACGGGCATGCCCGGAGCGGTCTGCGGTCCGGCCACCGGGATCACGGCGGGGATGCCGCGCGGCGGCGTCGGGGAGTCGTCCGCCGGGCCGCCGGCGAGGGCGGCGGAGTCGCCCGCCCGTCCGGAGAGGGCCGCCGCACCGAGCGCGATCGCGTGCTTCGGGTGCGCGTCCACCGACGTCGGGCGGCCGAGCTCGGAGGACACCGTGCGGGCCACCGAGGGGATCCGCGAGGAGCCGCCGACCAGCAGCACCGTGTGCAGCTCCTCGGCCGTCACCCCGGCCGAGCGCAGCGCCCGGCGCATCGCCTCCACCGTGGCCGCGACCGACGGCTGGATCATCGTCTCGAACTCGCCGCGGGTCAGCCGGACCTCGGTCTGCAGCGCGGGCAGCAGCACCGGGATGGAGGTCTCGGTGTCCGCCGAGAGGGCCTCCTTGGCCAGCACGCACTCGTGCCGCAGCCGGATCGCCGCGGCGGTCGCGCGGACGTCGGCGGGGTCGAGCGCGGACAGCGCGCCGTCGAGCGCCCGGTCGACGTGGGCGTAGACCGCCTCGTCGAAGTCGATGCCGCCGAGACCCTCGATGCCCTCCGGCGTCCCGAGGATCTCGAAGCCCTCCCCGGACGTGCGCAGCACGGTCGCGTCGAACGTGCCACCGCCGAGGTCGTAGACCGCGACGACGGCGCCCTCCGGGACCCGTTCGGTGGCCGCGTAGTGCGCGGCCGCCGCCTCGGGCTCGGTGAGCATCCGGACCCGGTCCAGGCCGGCCCGGCGCGGGATCTGCCCGAAGAGCTCCTTCTTGTACGGGCCCCAGTTGGCCGGGTGGGTCAGCGTCACCTCGTCCGGCGCGCCGCCCTCGCGCTCGGAGACCAGCCGCACGACGTCGCGCAGCTGCATCGCCATGAGCTCCTGCACCGGTTGCGGCGCACCGCCCAGCAGCACCGGCATCGGGTCACCGAGCCGTCGCTTGACCTCCCGCGCGACCCGGTCCGGCTCGCTGGCCGCCCGCCGGTCGGCGGCATCGCCGGTCAGGATCGTTCCGTCTCCGCGCAGCAGCACGACCGACGGCACGGCGGCGGTCCGGTCACCGAGCGTGGCCATCTCCACGCGTCCCTCGCGCTCCACCGCTGCCGCGGTGAACGTGGTGCCCAGATCAACACCCAGCCCGTACCCCATGGCCGTGCCCTTCCTCGTTGTCTCGCGCTGTCCGCTCAGGAGACGAGCGCGTGGTCCGCGCCGTCCGTACCGTGATCGGCCGTGTCGTGGTTGCCGTCCTTGTTGCCGTCCTGCTCCGCGCGCTCCGGCTCCGGCGACCCCGCGGCACCGTCTGCCGGGTCAGTCACTGAGTCGTGTCCCGGTGGCGTGTTGTTATCGCCGGACTCGTCGGTGTCGTCCGGAGTGGACTTGGCGTCCACGTGTTCCGGAGCGTTCCCGCCGTCGGTACCCGGCGTCGTGGTCCCGGCGTCCGGTGTCTCGAACGGGGCACGCTCGGCCGGCGGGGCGGAGCCCGCGAACGGGACCGGCGTGCCGTCGGGCGCGCCCGCCGCGTCCGGGCCCTGCGCGTCCGGCTGTGGCGCGGCCGCGGGCGATCCGTCCTGACCGGCGGCGCCCTGTGCCGGGTCCGCCTGGGCCGGGTCGCTCTCGGCGGGGTCGCTCTGCCCCGCGACGGCCGACGGCGGACCGTCGAGCCCGTCGAGCCCGGCGTCGGACGCGAGCGGCCCCTCGTCCGCCAGGACACTCGCCGCGGGAGCGGCGACGGCCGCGCTGGACAGCGGGGCCGGGTCCAGCGGACGGGCGGTGGTCGCGGCGGTGCCGGACCCCGTCGATCCCGCAGAACCCGCCGGGTTCGAGGCCGACGCCGTGCCGGTACCGGCCGGCGCCGACGGCGAACCGGTCGTGCCACCGCGGTCGGCAGGCTCCTCGCCGAACGGCGACGACGGGTCGACGCCACCGGTCCCCGACTCGGCGGGCGCGTCCGTCTCGTCGTCGGTGTCCTTGCCGGTGTCCTTGTCCGGTGTCCTTGTCGGTGTCCCGGTCGGGGTAGTCGCGGTCGTCGGTCCGGCCGGTGCGGCCCGGGTCGTCCTCGTCGGTCGTCGCCTTCTTGCTGCCGCCGCCGAAGGGGGCCTCCGGCTCGTCGCCGTCGGTGAAGACCTGGTCCTGCCCGATCGTCGTGGTCGCCTTGTCGTCGGTGTCGTCGCTGGTCGACGTCGCCTTCTCGGACAGGTCGACGGTGACCTCCTCGTCCTGCTTGCCGTCGGTGTCGGTGAAGCGCACGCGCTGGGTCTGCCCGATCCCGACCTCGTCGCGCCCGTCGCCGTCCGCGCCGACGGCGACGTCGATCCCGAAGTCGGTCTCGACGCCGAACGTGCCGTCCGGCCGCTCGATCACGTGCACGAACCCGCGCTCGTGAATGATCAGGTCCGTCTCCTGGCCCGGCGGGTCCGGGACGATCACCTGGTAGTGCTCCTTGAACACGTACTCGTTGCCGTCGTCGTCGTGGATCACGATGAACTGCCACGCGTCGACGATGAACATGCCGTCCGCGGTCTCGGTGACCGTGACGTCCTGGAACATCTGGACGGTCAGCCAGTCGCCACCGCCCTCGGCGGACGGGTCCTGCACGTGCCAAGTGGTGCCCAGGCCGGACTGCATGTCGCCGGCGCCGCTGGTCGTCGCCGAGGCGAAGCCCTCGGCGCCTCCGCCACCGTCGCCGCCGGGGCCGCCGGGGCCGCCGGGCCCGCCGTGGCCGCCGGGGCCTCCGCCGTGGCCCCCACCGGGGCCGCCGCCGAACCCGCCGTGCCCGCCGCCGGGGCCGGAGCCGCCGTCGTAGGAGCCGGGCATCGCCGGGGCGCCGTCGAAGCCGTCCAGCGGCGCCTCGCTGCCGGCCAGATCGATGGGGGTGTCGGCGGCGTCCGGGAAGCCGCCGAGCGCGATCAATGCGGCCGGCACGCCGAGAGCGGCACCGGAGGCGGCGACGCGTGCGGCGATGCGGCGGACGCCCTCGGGGGCGTTCATGCCGTTCGCGACGGCGTTGCGGACGCGACCCGGGACGGACAGCCGGACGTCGGACTTGGCCAGCTCCCACAGGTGGGCCGGCATGCCCACGGGTCCGCGGACGGGCTGGTCTGTTGGTGAACTGGTCATGGCACGAGACTCCTCTCGGCGGCCCCGCTGGTCATGAGCAGTCCGCTACTCGGCCGGAGGCCATCGTCGGCCCCTGGTTGCTCATGGGGTACTGCCCGGCGCCGGGGTGCGCGCCGAGTACCAATGCCTCACACGTACGTACGAGCACGCGGCACGCCTCGCGCACGTCACGCCCCGACGAGGGGTGTTCGGCGCGGCGCTGCCACTGGGTGAGCGCGGCGCGCGCCGCGGCTGTCGGGTCCTCGCCGGAGCCGACGGCGATGCCGAGCCGGTTCATCGGGTGCACGCCCTCGCCGCCGAGCAACCGCTCCGCCGCTTCCCGCTCGGCCTCGGTGAGCATGAGCGCACCGGTGCGCAGCGTGTCCAGCAGGCGGATCTCGGCGAACTCGTGCGCGCCCGCGGAGACCTGCTCCAGCTCGTGCACCAGCGCGGCCGCGGCCGGCACCGGGTAGCGGCGCAGCACGGACTCGGTCGTCTTCAGCGCCGTGCGCGCCTTGAGCACCTCGGCCCGCGCGGCGAACCGGCTGGTCAACGCCTCGCGGAACGGGACGAGCCCGCTGCGGTGCAGCAGCTCCGCGGACAGCGCACCGGCCGTCGTCGCGACGCCGCTGCGGACCAGCTGCACGGACAGCCGGATGCCGAACAGCCCGAACCGGTTGAGCAGCGCGGCACGCCGCGCCGGCGCGAGGTCGAGAACCGTCTGCGCGGAGGCGAACCGGTTCGCGGTGAGCATCAGCCGATCGGTCTCCGCCTCCTCGGCGGAGGCGAGCAGCCCGAACGCGCGGAACTCGTCCTCGCGCAGCGTCGCCGCCGTCGCCGCGAGCAGGCCCGCGACCGGGAGCACGGTCTGGCACAGCGCCCGCACCCGCGGGTCGATCCGGTAGCGGTTGGCGACCCGGGCGGCGCTGTCCAGCGCCCCCGGACGGCCGTGCCCGACCTCGTCGGCGCGGCCGAGCACGGCGATCGTGTTGATCGGGCGGCGCTCCGACGGGTCGTTGCGGAACGTCTCGAGGAACGACACGTCCGTCGCGTGCATGTGCCGCATCAGGTAGACGACGGCGTCCACCATCCCGGGGCCCTCCTCGTCCTCCGGGGTCAGCGCGGCCGTCGTACGCCCGGACAGCTCCGCGGTCAGCGAGTCCATGCCGGGGGTGTCCACGAGCGTCATCGCCCGCAGGGCCGGGGACGGCCAGTCCACGACGAGATGGTCGACGTCGGCGGCGGAGAGCCCTTGCAGGTCCGGCCCGCCGGCCGGGGTGGAGGCGAGCCCGATCCGCTGCCCGTCGCGCAGCTGGGCGCCGATCCCGTAGGTGTGCCCGTCGCGGTACCAGGTCACCACCCGCGTGCACTCCCCCGCGTCGGTGGCCGCGAGCTCCTGGCCGACGAGCGCGTTGAGCAGCGTGGACTTGCCGGCCTTGATCCGCCCGGCGATCGCGACGCGCAACGGGGAGTCCAACCGCTGCGCCGCGGCGAGCAGCTCCGGCATCGCCGGGCCGCCGCCGTACATCGCGCACGCCCGGTGCACCAGGCCACGGACCCGGTTGATCAGCGTCGGCGGGGCCGCCGGGCGGTTCACGAGTCGCTCCCGACCGGCTCGGCACGGACGCGGTCCAGGTGCGAGGCCAGGTCGGTCAGCCGCGCGCTCAGCATGTCCAGCGACGCCAGGTCCTTCTCGATCCGCTCCCGCGCGCCGACGTCGTTCTCCCCGGTCTTCGCGGACTCCTGCGCGGCGGCCAGCCCGGCCGCGGCGGAGCGCTGCAGCTCGGTCACCCGCTCGGTCCAGGCCGTGCGCAGCTCGCGCTGGACGTGCCGGATCGCGTCCCGGGAGTCCTTGCCGACCTGCATCTGGAACTCGTCGACGAAGCGGCGGACGGCCTGCTTGGCGTCGCTGCGGCGCTTCTCCAGCTGCCGCTTCCTCTCGTCGCGCAACCCCGCCCGCCCCATCAGCAGGCCGGGGATCAGGCCGAACGGCGCCGGGATGGCCAGTGCCGCCATGTGCGTGAGCATCGTGAACATCAGGAAGCCGCCGTAGGCCTTCTGGAACGCGGCCATCCCGGCGCCCTTGGCCTTCTTCTCGACGAACGCCGAGTCGACCTGGAACGAGTCCAGCAGCTGGATCGGCGCGTGCACCTCGCGCGCCGTCACGATCTCGGACTCCTCGAGCTCGAAGTGCTCGCCGACATTGCCGGCGACCTCCTTGGCGCGGCGCACGAACAGCGCGTAGTTCTCCAGCGCCTCACCGGCCAGCCGCTGGCGGAACCAGTTCTCGAACTCCTCCCAGTTCTTCGCCGGGTCGCCGTCGTCGATCGCGGCCTCCGCCTCGTGCAGGGCCTTGCGGGACCGGTCGCGCAGGTCGAAGTCGACGTCGGAGGCGATGTCGGCGAACCCGTCCTGCAGGAGGACCTGCCACTTCGACGACCGCTCGCGCAACGCGTCGGCCTTCTCCTTCGCCTCGGTCAGCCGGGCGAGGAGGTCGGCGGCGTTCTCCGGGTGGAGCAGCGAGTCCCGGCGGGCGTTGGCCGCGACCCGCATCTGGTCCAGCGCCGAGGTCAGGTGCGTGACCGTGGAGTCGATCGCGATCCGCTCCGAGCCGGCCAGCACGTCGTTGATCCGCTTGACGAGCTCGGGGAAGCCGGACTCGGCGTTCAGCTCCTGGTCGGCCTCCTTCGCCGCGAGCGAGCGGATCTCCGACGAGACCGCGATCCCGTCCACCTCGATCGCCTTGCGGCGCAGGTGGCCGAGGTCCAGATCGAGGATGCGCGCCCACTCCGGGTAGAGGTCGATCTTGGTCACGACGAGCAGCACCCGTGGGCACAGCTCGCGGACGGTGCGCAGGAAGCCGAGCTCGGCCGCGGTCAGCTCCTGGGAGGCGTCGGTGACGAACAGGACGGCGTGCGACTGCGGCAGCGACGACAGCGCGGACGCGTTCGCCACGGAGCCGAGCCCGCCGACGCCGGGCGTGTCGATCAGCACCAGGCCGGTGGACAGCAACTGCCTCGCGATCCCGACGGTCACCGCGCGCAGCCGGCGCTCGTTGCCGGGGTTACCGGCCTCGGAGACGTAGGACGCGATCTCCGCGGCCGGGATCGTCTCGGACCACCCGGCGCCACCGGAGCCGGGTGCGGAGTCGAACATGGCGCTGGCCGCCAGCTCGGTCGCGTAGCGGATCTCGGTCGGCACCGCGGTCGCGATGTCGTCGTCGACCGGGCAGACCGGGGCGGTGAGCAGCGCGTTGATCAGTGAGCTCTTGCCTTGCTTGAACTCCCCGACGACGTGCACGGTGACGGTCGCCGTCTCCAGCAGCCGCCGTGCGGTACCCAGTCGGTCAGCGAGGTCGGGACGGTCGTAGGCGCGGGCGCCCTTGATCGTCATGTCCAGGGTCTCCAGGACGTGCTTCGCCGCCGCGCTCTGGTTCGCGGGCATCGCGGGGTCTCCTCACCTTGCACGAGTGAGCAGCCGCCCCCGTTCAGGACGGCTGCTCACCAGTGTTACTCGTTCGACAGCGCCGGAGCGCTACCGATCTCAGCCGACGTGGTCCTCGCCGCCGCCGGCCGCGTGCGCAGCCTCCTCGCCGCCGCCGCCGGAGTCGTGGCCCGCGGCCTCGTAGCTCGGCTCGTCGTGACCCTCGGACGACGCCTGCTGGTTGAAGTTCGACCCGCCGCCATCGTGACCAGCACCGGACTGCTGCTGGTTCTGGAAGATGTCGCCACCGTCGTCGTCGCCGCCGGACTTGGCCTGCTGGTTGAAGTTCGACCCGCCGCCGCCGGCACCGGACTGCTGCTGGTTCTGGAAGATGTCGCCGCCGTCGTCGTCGCCCGACTTGGCCT
The DNA here is from genome assembly GCA_963822335.1 of uncultured Actinomycetota bacterium. Classification (GTDB taxonomy): domain Bacteria; phylum Actinomycetota; class Actinomycetes; order Mycobacteriales; family Pseudonocardiaceae; genus Pseudonocardia. The sequence continues at coordinate 862,316 of CAWGHE010000004.1, forward strand.
GCTGGTTGAAGTTCGACCCGCCGCCGCCGGCACCGGACTGCTGCTGGTTCTGGAAGATGTCCCCGCCGTCGTCGTCACCGGACTTGGCCTGCTGGTTGAAGTTCGACCCGCCACCGCCGGCACCAGCCTGCTGCTGGTTCTGGAAGATGTCGCCACCGTCGTCGTCACCGGACTTGGCCTGCTGGTTGAAGTTCGACCCGCCACCGCCGGCACCAGCCTGCTGCTGGTTCTGGAAGATGTCGCCGCCGTCGTCGTCACCGGACTTGGCCTGCTGGTTGAAGTTCGACCCGCCGCCGCCGGCACCAGCCTGCTGCTGGTTCTGGAAGATGTCGCCGCCGTCGTCGTCGCCGGACTTGGCCTGCTGGTTGAAGTTCGACCCGCCGCCGCCGGCGCCAGCCTGCTGCTGGTTCTGGAAGATGTCCCCGCCGTCGTCGTCGCCCGACTTGGCCTGCTGGTTGAAGTTCGACCCGCCGCCGCCAGCGCCAGCCTGCTGCTGGTTCTGGAAGATGTCGCCACCGTCGTCGTCGCCCGACTTGGCCTGCTGGTTGAAGTTCGAGCCGGCAGCCGCAGCGGCGTTCGCCTGCTGCTGGTTCTGGAAGATGTCGCCACCGTCGTCGTCACCGGACTTGGCCTGCTGGTTGAAGTTCGACCCGCCACCGCCGGCGCCACTCTGCTGCTGGTTCTGGAAGATGTCGCCACCGTCGTCGTCGCCCGACTTGGCCTGCTGGTTGAAGTTCGACCCGCCGCCGCCGGCGCCAGCCTGCTGCTGGTTCTGGAAGATGTCCCCGCCGTCGTCGTCGCCCGACTTGGCCTGCTGGTTGAAGTTCGAGCCGCCGCCGCCGGCACCAGCCTGCTGCTGGTTCTGGAAGATGTCGCCACCGTCGTCGTCGCCCGACTTCGCCTGCTGGTTGAAGTTCGAGCCACCGCCGCCGGCACCAGCCTGCTGCTGGTTCTGGAAGATGTCGCCGCCGTCGTCGTCGCCCGACTTCGCCTGCTGGTTGAAGTTCGAGCCACCGCCGCCGGCACCAGCCTGCTGCTGGTTCTGGAAGATGTCGCCACCGTCGTCGTCACCGGACGCGGCCTGCTGGTTGAAGTTCGAGCCGCCACCCTCGCCGGCACCGGACTGCTGCTGGTTCTGGAAGATGTCCCCGCCGTCGCGGTCGTCCTCGGGCAGGTAAATGCGGTGCCCGGCCTCGTCGATGTAGTACTCGTTGCCGTTCTCGTCGCGCAGCACCGGCTCGCCGTCCGGACCGGTCTTGGCCTGCTGGTTGAAGTTCGAGCCGCCCAGGCCGGCACCGGCCTGCTGCTGGTTCTGGAAGATGTCGCCGCCGTCGTCGCCCGACTTCGCCTGCTGGTTGAAGTTCGAGCCAACCGTGTCAGTCATCGTCTCGCCTCTCGTGTGTCCTGAAGGGGGTCGAGACCGTTCGGTGGGGTCTCGCTTGCCGAGAAGATTGCGCCGAGGCGGGCCGCACAACATGAGTACCGGGGTACTCAACTGCTCCCCGGCGATTGCTCAGACCGCTCCACCGACCGTATTTTCGCAGCTCAGACGCATATGACCGGACACGACGACGCCGGTGCCGCAGGGTTGCGCGGCACCGGCGTCATCAGATTTGACGAGACGGAATCGAGGGCCTCAGGCCCAGAGCTGGCCGTCGATGCCTTGTGCCGCAGTACCGAGGTCGCCGGAGTAGGCGCCGGTCGACAGGTACTTCCAGCCGCCGTCGCAGACCACGAACGCGATATCGGCCTGCTCGCCGGCCTTCACGGCCTTGTCCGCGGCGGCCAGAGCGGCGTGCAGGATCGCGCCGGACGAGATGCCGGCGAAGATGCCCTCCTGCTCGACGAGCTGGCGGGTGCGGCGCAACGCGTCGTAGCTGCCGACCGAGAACCGTCCGGTGAGGACGGTCTCGTCGTAGAGCTCCGGCACGAAGCCCTCGGACAGGTTGCGCAGGCCGTAGACCAGCTCGCCGTAGCGCGGCTCGGCCGCGATCACCTGGACGTCCGGCTTGTGCTCGCGCAGGTACCGACCGGCCCCGACGAGCGTGCCGGTGGTGCCCAGGCCGGCCACGAAGTGCGTCACCGACGGCAGGTCCCGCAGGATCTCCGGGCCGGTGCCGCGATAGTGCGCATCGGTGTTCGCCGGGTTGCCGTACTGGTAGAGCATCACCCAGTCGGTGTGCTCGGCCGCCAGCTCCTTCGCGACGGCGACGGCCTGGTTCGACCCGCCCGCCGCCGGCGACGAGATGATCTGCGCGCCGTACATGGCGAGCAGCTGCCGTCGCTCCTCGGACGTGTTCTCCGGCATCACGCAGATCAGCTGGTAGCCCTTGAGCTTCGAGGCCATCGCCAGCGAGATCCCGGTGTTGCCGGACGTCGGCTCCAGGATCGTGCACCCGGCCGTCAGCAGACCCTGCTTCTCCGCGTCCTCGATCATCGCCAGCGCAGGCCGGTCCTTGATCGAGCCGGTTGGGTTGCGGTCCTCCAGCTTGGCCCACAGCCGGACGTCGTCCGACGGGGACAGCGACGGCAGCCCGACCAGCGGGGTGTCCCCGACAGCGGCCAGCAGCGAGTCGTAACGCACGGGTGCTCCGATCAGGAGGAGGGCGGTGTCAGACCGCCCCGCCGGCGACGGCCGGGAGGATCGTGAACGTCGAGGACTCCGTGACCGGGGCCTCCAGGCCGCCGGAGAAGCGGACATCCTCGTCGTCGACGTAGATGTTGACGAAGCGGTGCAGCTTGCCGTCGGTGATCAGCCGGTCCTTGATGCCGCCGTGGCGCGACTCGAGGTCGTCGATGACCTCGGCGACGGTGCCGCCCTTGGCCTCGACGGACTTCTCGCCGCCGGTGTGGGTGCGCAGGATCGTGGGGACGGAAACGGTGACGGCCATGGTCGAGCTACTCCTGGTGGGGTTCGGCTGAGGACTTCTCGTCGCGGTCAACGCACCCTGTGGTGCGCGCGATTCCGCGCTCGCGTCAGCTGTGATCCGGGACGTCGTCCGCGCCGGTGTGCGCGAACATGTACGACTCGACGACCTGGATGTCCTCCTCGGTCACCTCGCCGTCGACGATCCGGTACGAGTGCAGGTCGTGACCCGTCTGGTTGGGCACGGCGTCGTCCCGCGTGGAGACCAGCACGTAGTGGATGCGCGGGTCGGACACCGGGCCGGACGCGTAGCCGACATCGGTCCGGGACGGGTACGCCTCGGTCGCGGTGTGCGAGTGGTAGATCACCACGGGCCACTCGTCCTGGCGGTCCATCTCCAGGTAGAGCTTCTGCATCTCGCCGGGCTCGAACTCGTAGAACGTCGGCGAGCGCGCGGCGTTGAGCATCGGGACGAACCGTTCCGGCCGCTCGGTGCCCTCGGGCCCGGCGATGACGCCGCACGCCTCGTCCGGGTGGTCCCGGCGTGCGTGCGCGACGATCTCGTCGACGAGGTCGGCTCGGATGACCAGCACGGTTGGAAGGATACGGGGCCGACCGGCGGGGCCGCACGCCACGTCACCGCACTCACACCCTCGGCACCCGCCCGGGCGTCATACCCGCCCGAACACCGGTGCCCGGGACAGCACGCCGTTGCAGCCGTCCTGGTAGGCGGCGACGGCGAGACGGGCCCGCCGCTCGTCACCGGCTCCGTGGCCGTCGAGTGCGGCGCCGAGCATCGCCGCGGCCGATGTCCGCCCGGGCACGAGCACGTCCGGCGCCGGCGCGACGTCGCGCCGCGCGGCGGCGTGGTGACCGGCCAGCTCGCCGGCCGCCCGCGCCGCCCGGTCGAGCCGCCCGGCGTCGGCCGCGGCGTCGGCGCGGACCGCCGCCAGATGCGTGCGGGCGCCGTGGGCGGCCGGTCCGGCGTGCACCGTGTCGTCGCGGCGCAGCAGCACGTCCAGGTCCCCGGCGACGTCGGCCGCCGCGTCCGACGCCCGGCGCAGCGTGGCGGCCAGCGCGTCGAACCCGGCCGGGCCGGGACCCGCGAACAGGCCCGCACGCAGGCGGGACAGCCGAACGGTCGCCGGATCGAGCGCGGTCGTGGTGTAGACGGGCACGGTGGCCTCCGGGGTTCGACGGCGGGTTCGACGAGGGGTTCGACGACGGGGTCGACGGGGTCGACGGGATCAGCGACGGGCCGGCGGCATCGCCGCGAGCAGGCGGTCGGCGGCCGCCGAGGCGGCCCGGCAGGGGTCCGGCACCGCGGCGCGCGCGGGCCCGACCTGCACGGTGAGCACCTCGACATCGGAGACCGCGACGTGCAGCGAGCAGGACGGGTCGCCGGCCGGCGTGGTGACGACGGTCGGGGCATCGGCCAGCTCCCCCGTGCGGAACGCGCGGAACTCCCCCGCCGCCCGGTACAGCGCGTCCAGGCCGCCCGCGGCGCGGACGTCGGCGCGCAGCACCGACGCACCCGACGGGTCGGTCCAGGTGCATCCACCGCCGGCCGGGAGCGCGGTGTCCGCGGACACGAGGTCGGGCGCGAGCCGGCCGGTCGGTCCGGCGCAGCCGAGCAGCCCGCTCGCGTCCCGCGCCACGGCGACCGCCGGCGCCGGGACCGACGGCGGCGGGCGTGGCGGGGCGGGCTCCGGCGAGCAGCCCGCCACGAGCGCGACCAGGACGATCGCTCCGGGCATGGCGGGCCTCACGCCGGGACCGTGCCCGCCCGCTCCGCCGCCTCGTAGTCACGCAGCTGCGCCTGCAGGGCGGCGATCGCGGTGAGCAGCCGGGCCTGGCGGTCGGCGATCTGGGCGCGGGCGTCCTCGGTCATCCGCACGAGCTGGCGGTGCGCGTTCAGCGACACCTCGTCGGTGCCCGGTGGCGGGGCACTGACCGCGGCGTCGAGCTCCATCGCGCTACGGGACAGCCGGGTCACCGTGTCCTGCAGGGCGGCGATCAGAGCGCGCAGGCGCTCCGGATCGACCCGGTAGCCGGGCCCGGAGATCGTCATGGCCGCACCATGTCACCGGTGGGTTCCGCGACGGGGGAGTTCCGGACCGGATCGTTCGCGCGAGTGAAGGCCCGCTAGAGCGACCGGGCCCGCACGCGGACGAGCGAGTCCTGCACGAACGTCACCCAGTGGTAGATGCCCAGGTGCGGCGCACGGGGGTCGTCGTCCGGGAACTGGTCGGGCATGTCCTCGCTGACGTCGAGCGCGGTCCCGAGCGCGAGCCGCACGTCGTTCAGCGCGGCCAGCCAGGAGTCCGCCTCGTCGACGTCGAGCTCCACCCGGCCACCGGCCTCGGGCAGCGTGTCCAGCACCAGCTGCGCCGCCGCGTCCTTCGCCTCGATCAGGGCCGGCTCGTGCAGCGAGCGCAGGCCCGAGGCCAGGTCCTGGTCCTCCGAGGTGAAGTCCGGCAGCAGCCGGGCGAGCACGCGGTCGGTCGGACGCGCCGTCGGGCCGGTGCGGATCCCGGTCAGCGCGGCCAGCTCGTCCTCCGGCTGCTCGGCCGCCCGCCCGGACAGCATCTGCCGGACCTCGGTGAACAGCCCGCGCAGCACCCGGGCCTCCTCACCGGAGAACCCGGAGGTGAACCGCAGGCGCTCGCCGCGCCCGGTGCGCTTCCAGCCGTTCATGTGCGCTGCATGGTGGCCCACAGGCCGGCGGCGTGCAGTTTCGCGACGTCCGTCTCGATCTTGTCCTTGTCCCCGGACGAGACGGCGGCGCGGCCCTTGTTGTGCACGTCGAGCATCAGAGCGGTCGCCTTGCGCTCCGGGTAGCCGAACAGCTTCTGCAGCACGTACGTGACGTAGGACATCAGGTTGACCGGGTCGTTCCACACGATCGCCTGCCACGGCGTGTCCGGGGAGACGTCGTCGTCGACGGCCGGGTCCACCTGTTCGGTGGGCGACGGTAACGGCACGGTCATACCGTCCATGGTGGCATGGGACGCACGACGAGCCGCACCGCGCTTAGGCTCCGGAACCATGGACCGCGCCACCACCGACAACAGCACGGGGCTGCTCACCGACCGGTACGAGCTGACCATGGTCGCGGCCGCGCTGGCCGACGGGACCGCCTCCCGGCACTGCGTGTTCGAGCTGTTCGCCCGCCGCCTGCCGGACGGCCGCCGCTACGGCGTCGTCGCCGGCACCGGGCGGCTGCTGGAGGCCCTGGAGCGGTTCCGCTTCTCCCCCGCCGACCTCGAGCTGCTCGCCCGCGTCGTGGACCCGGCCACGCTGGAGTGGTTGCGCGACTACCGCTTCACCGGTGACGTCGACGGCTACCCGGAGGGCGAGCTCTACTTCCCCGGCTCGCCGATCCTGACCGTGTCCGGCACGTTCGCCGACGCCGTGGTCCTGGAGACGCTCTCCCTGTCGATCTACAACCACGACAGCGCGATCGCGTCCGCCGCGTCCCGGATGGTGACGGCGGCGGCCGGGCGGCCGCTGATCGAGATGGGGTCCCGGCGCACGCACGAGGAAGCCGCCGTCGCCTCCGCCCGGGCCGCCTACCTGGCCGGGTTCGGCGCGACCTCGAACCTCGCGGCCGGGCGCCGGCACGGCATCCCGACGGCCGGCACCGCCGCGCACTCCTGGGTCCTGCTGCACGACGACGAGCTGTCGGCGTTCCGCAGCCAGGTCGCCGCGCTGGGGGAGAAGACGACGCTGCTGGTGGACACGTTCGACATCCGGCAGGGCATCGAGCACGCGATCACCGCCGCCGGACCCGGGCTGGACGCGATCCGGATCGACTCCGGCGACCTCGGCGAGCTGGCCCGCCAGGCCCGCGACCAGCTCGACGGCCTCGGCGCCACCGGCACCCGGATCGTGCTGTCCGGGGACCTCGACGAGTACGCGATCGCCTCGCTGCGCGCCGAGCCGGTGGACTCCTACGGCGTCGGCACGTCGGTGGTCACCGGCTCCGGGCACCCGACCGGCGGGATGGTCTACAAGCTGGTCGAGGTCGACGGCCGCCCGGTGTCCAAGCGCAGCGCGTCCAAGGAGTCGCGGGGCGGGCGCAAGTCGGCCCTGCGCCGGCACAAGCCGACCGGGACGTCCGTCGAGGAGGTCGTGTACCGGGCGGACTCCCCGCCCGCGGCCGGGCCGCACGACGTCGTGCTGCCGGTGCCGCTGGTGCGCGGGGGCGAGGTCCAGCCCGGCCCGCACGACCTGGAGGCGGCCCGCGAGCGCCTGCGCGCCGCGCTCGTCTCGGTGCCGTGGGAGGGGCTCAAGCTCTCCCGCGGCGAGCCGGCGATCCCGACGACCTTCCTGGGGTGACCGCATGACCCGGGCACTGCTCGTCGTCGACGTGCCGAACGACTCCTGCGAGGGCGGCTCGCTCGCCGTCACCGACGGTCAGAGGTTCTTCATGCGGAACGGGGCGAGGGCCTCGGCCAGGCGGACCGGGTCGCCGTTGTCGGCCGGTGCCTGGTGCACGCCCACGGCCTCGGCCAGGCCGATGCAGCGCGGCCCGTCGAACAGGCCGCAGGCGTAGCGGACGGTGTCCTCGTCGAGCTCCGCGACACCGATGCGCAGCTGGAAGATGCCCGGGTAGTGCACCTGGTCGCGGTACTGCACCGACAGCGAGCTGGGCGACAGCCCGTCCAGCGGCCCGCCGGTCGGGTAGCCCAGCACGTCCTGGTGCAGCTCGGCCAGGCCGTCGAGGTACCAGCCCGCCAGCGCGACGTTGTTGACGTGCCGGTTCGTGTCCAGGTCGCCGAAGCGGGTCCGCACGTCGAACCGGAACGGGTAGTTCTCGCGCACCAGCCGCGCCTCCGGCCGGCCCGGGCGGGGCGAGGCGGGGACGTTGATCTGCAGCGTCGCCAGCGCGCCGCGCACCACGTCGGGCAGCGGGGAGGGCGCCGAGCCGTCAGGTGGGTGGTCGCCGGCGGCAGCCGGCGGGGTGGGGACATCACAGTGCACGCTGACCGACTCGCCGGTCGCGACGCACTCCTGCCCGGCGAACACGGCGTAGCGGTAGGCGAACGAGGACACGCCGACGTGGCTGACCCCGATCCCGATCCGGTACTGCCCGGTCACCCGCAGCGGCGCGATCACGTCCACCCGCACGGCGGCCAGCAGCAGGCGCACCCGGGACTGCAGCCGGGCGACCAGGTCGGCGCCGAACGCGTCCCGCTCGACCGCGACCCGCGCGTCCTCGAACCAGCGCACGAGCGCGTCCCGGCCGATGCGCCGGCTCGGGTCGAGGTCGGAGTAGCGGGCCTCGTGCTCGATCAGCACGGGGTAGAGAGCGGGGTCCTCGAGGGTCTGCGTACTGGTCACGACCACCATCGTGGCGGTATGACGGCCCTCACCGGCGGGCGGCCGGGACGCGTCACACGTGGCGTGCGCCATGCGGGCGCGCCGTTCACCGCACGTCCACACCGCGGTCACCGCTTCCCACCCTCCCCGGTTCCCGGAGTCCGGACGGGGGCGGCGGTAACCTCGCCGGGTGCCCGCCACGCCCGCTCTGGCCCGCGACTCCCGCGACCTTCCCGGCGTGGCGGAGCTTCTGGACGCGGCCGTCACCGCCGTCGGGGGCACCCGTCGCGACGGGCAGGACAAGATGGCCGACGCCGTGCGCCGGTCGTTGTCCTCCGGCGAGCACCTGGCCGTGCAGGCCGGGACCGGCACCGGGAAGTCGCTGGCCTACCTCGTGCCGGCGATCCGGCACGCGATGGCCCGCGACACCACGGTCGTGATCTCCACCGCGACGATCGCGCTGCAGCGCCAGCTCGTGGACCGGGACCTGCCACGCATCGCCACGAGCCTGACGACGCTGCTCGGCCGCGAGCCGTCGTTCGCGATCCTCAAGGGCCGCCGGAACTACCTGTGCCTGAACAAGCTGCACGGCGACATGGACGACGACCCGGCCGAGGAGCAGCTGTTCGACGCGTTCGCGATCTCCGCGATGGGGCGCAACGTGAAGCGGCTGCACGAGTGGGCCTCGGACACCGAGACCGGCGACCGCGACGAGCTCGTACCCGGCGTCCCGGACGCGGCCTGGCGGCAGGTGTCGGTCACCGCGCGCGAGTGCCTGGGCGCCACCCGCTGCCCGGTCGGCGAGGACTGCTTCGCGGAGAAGGCGCGCGCCGAGGCGGGACGGGCGGACATCGTCGTCACGAACCACGCGCTGCTCGCGATCGACGCGATGGGCGACGCGGCGGTGCTGCCGGAGCACGACGTCGTCGTCATCGACGAGGCGCACGAGCTGGTGGACCGGGTCACCGGGGCGGCCACCGCCGAGCTGACCGCCGGCACGATCGCCGCGGCGGCCCGGCGCTGCGGCAGGCTCGTCGACCAGGATCTGGCCGACCGGCTCGCCGAGGCGGGCGAGGGGCTGGGCATGGTGCTCGGCGACATGAACCCGGGTCGCTGGGAGTCGCTCCCGCAGGCGGCGGCCGGGGCTCTGAACGCCGTGCTGGAGGGCGCGGCGGGCTGCCGCCAGGCGCTCGGGCAGAACCGCAGGGAGGACCCGGAGGCCGCGACCGGGCGCAAGCTCGCGCTCGCACTGCTCGACGAGGTGTCGGAGACCGCGCAGCGGGTCACGAAGGCGTTCGCCGAGTCCGACCCGGCCAAGCGCTACGACGTCGTGTGGCTCGGCGAGCAGGGCCCGGACGGCGCCCGGTACCCGGTGCTGCGAGTGGCGCCGCTGTCGGTCGGCGGGCTGTTGCGGGACCGGCTGTTCGCGGAGCGGACGACGGTGCTCACGTCGGCGACGCTCGCGCTCGGCGGCTCGTTCGACGCGCTGGCCCGGCAGTGGGGTCTCCCGGCGGAGAAGCCCCGCGAGGAGGGCGCCGAGACGGCCGACGGCACGCACGGCCCGGTCCAGGATCCGGAGGCGCCGCGATGGTCGGGCCTCGACGTCGGGTCGCCGTTCGCGCACGCGCGCTCCGGGATCCTCTACACGGCGAAGCGTCTGCCGCCGCCCGGGCGCGACGGGCTCGCCCCGGAGACGCTCGCCGAGATCGAGAGCCTGGTCAGTGCCGCAGGCGGACGGACGCTGGGCCTGTTCTCCTCCACCCGCGCAGCCAAGCAGGCCACCGAGGCGTTGCGCGGCAAGCTCGACACGCCGCTGCTCTGCCAGGGGGACGACGCGACGATGCTGCTGGTCAAGCGGTTCGCCGAGGACCCGGAGACGTCACTGTTCGGGACACTGTCGCTCTGGCAGGGCGTGGACGTGCCGGGCCCCTCGCTGTCGCTGGTGATCATCGACCGGATCCCGTTCCCGCGCCCCGACGACCCGCTCGTCGCGGCCCGGCAGAAGGCCGCGGACTCCCGCGGCGGCAACGGGTTCCTGACGGTGTCGGCGACGCACGCGGCGCTGCTGCTCGCCCAGGGCGCCGGGCGGCTGCTGCGCGGCATGGACGACCGTGGCGTCGTCGCGATCCTGGACCCGCGGATCGCCACCGCCCGCTACGGCGGGTTCCTGCGGGCGTCGCTGCCGCCGTTCTGGGCCACGTCGGACGCGGACACGGTGCACGGCGCGCTGCGACGGCTGCGCGGGGCTTGACCTGAACTCAGCTTCATCTCCGATCGTGGAGACATGTCGACCACGTCACTGCTGATGCACAACACGATGCGGATCGCCGACGGCCACCTCGACGGGTTCCGGGAGGCCGTGGACCGCGCCGTCGCGTTCGTCGAGGAACACGGACCACAGCTCATGGTGCAGGTCTTCGTCGACGACGACCGGATGCTCGCCCACAGCTTCCAGCTCTACCCGGACTCGGCGGCCGTCCTGGCCCACTGGCGGATGTCCGATCCGTACATCCGCGACGTCATGGAGCACTGCACGATCGCCGCGATGGCGCTCTACGGCGACCCGGACGACGCGGTGCGCGACGGGCTCCGGTCGCTGACCACCCAGAGCGGCCCGGCCGTCCTCGTCCCCCGCACGACCGGGTTCCTGCGGCCGGTCCGGATGGCCGGGAGCGACCGGTCCGGCTAGATGGACCTAGCGGGCGATGCAGGTGACGGTGCCGGGATCGACCTCGGTGAAACCGGCGTCCCGGACCGCGACGGCGGCGCCGCGCTCGACGTCGGCCAGCAGCGCGTCCCACTCCCCCGCCGCCGCCTCGCGCACCACGAACGGCTCCGTGTGCTTCCAGCCGCGCACCGCGGCCAGGATCATCGACGCGTGCCCGACCTGCGCGGCCGCCTTGCCGACGCTCATCTCGACGTGCGGGTTCAGCACGACGAGCGGGCGGTCCGGATCGGGCGGGCCGGGGTCGTCCGCGTCGAGCTCCGTCCCGCCGATCTGCAGCCGGGCCACCTCGCGCGGCACGTCGTCCACCGGGCCCGGCAACAGCGCGCGGACCTCGGCGGACCCCGCCGTCACCGTCACGCCGTCGAGCTCCTGCACGGCCCGCCAGTGCGAGCCGCGGGCCCGGCGGGCGATCTTGCGGATCCGGCCGTCGGTCCAGACCCGCACGTCGTCGTACCAGGGCCCGCCGGGCGCGGCGCGCTCGTCCAGGCACACCGCCACCGCGGCCTCGGCCGCCGCCTCCAGCAGCGACGTGCGGTCCGGCCGGGGGTCCCGTTCCATCCGCAGGATCACCGGCATCGCGCGCACGACGCCGTCGGGCTCCGGCGGGATCTCGGAGTGCCGAGCGGAGCTTGCGGAGCGAGCATCACGCGCCGCCGTCGGCGAACCGGGCCGCGAGCGCGTCCAGGACGCCGGGCCGGTCATCGTCGTCGGGCGCGGTCACGCGATCGGGACCCGCCGCAGCACGCCCTCCGCCTCGTCCGCGTCCTCCACCTCGGCACGCGTGATGCCCAGGACGAACAGCACGACGTCGAGGTAGGGAACGGTCACCGAGGTGTCGGCCACCTCACGCAGGGCGGGCTTCGCGTTGAACGCGATGCCGAGCCCGGCCGTGGAGAGCATGTCGATGTCGTTCGCCCCGTCCCCGACGGCGACGCACTGCTCGATCGGGATCTCGTAGCTCTCGGCGAAGCGGCGGAGCGCGACCGCCTTGCCGGCACGGTCGACGATCTCGCCGGTCACCCGGCCGGTGAGCACGCCGTCGACGATCTCCAGCTCGTTCGCGGCGGCGTAGTCGAGGCCGAGTTCGTCGACCAGACCGGCGATGACCTGGGTGAACCCGCCGGAGACGATGCCGCAGCGGTAGCCGAGCCGCTTGAGCGTGCGGATCGTGGTCCGCGCGCCCGGGGTCAGCTCGATCAGGTTCGCCACGTCGTCGACGACGCCGGCCGGCAGCCCGGCGAGTGCGGCGACGCGCTTGCGCAGCGACTCGGCGAAGTCGAGCTCACCACGCATCGCCTCCTCGGTGACGGCACGGACCTGCGCCTCCACCGCGGGGCCCGCCCGTGCCGCGAGCATCTCGATGACCTCGCCCTGGATCAGGGTGGAGTCGACGTCGAAGACGATCAGGCGGCGGCTGCGGCGCGCGAGCCCGGCCCGGGACACCGCGACGTCGACGCCGGCACTATGGGCCACCCCGACCAGCCGCTTGCGCAGCGTGCCCGGCGGGTAGGCGTCGGCGTCCCCGCCCGGCTCCGGCGACACCAGCAGCTCCAGGCCGGTCACCGGGTAGTCGGCGATCCGCCGGATCGCGTCGATGTTCGCCCCGACGGCGGCCAGCTCGGCCGCGATCGCGCCGAACCCGCGCGCGGTGATCGGCCGCCCGAGCACGACGACGGCGTGCGTCGACACCTTGCGGGCGTCCGCCTCGCCGTCGAGCTGGGTCTCCATGTGCACGGCCATGTCGATCGAGTCCATGGCCGCGCCGACGGACTCCTGCAGCTCGTCCGGGTCACCCTCGGGCACGACGAGCGCGCCGAGGGTCAGCCGCCCGTTCACCACGACCTGCTCCAGGTCGAGCAGGTCGACACCCTGGGTCGTCAGCGCGGTGAACAGCACCGAGCTGACACCGGGGCGGTCCGGTCCGGTGACCGTGACCAGGACCGTGGGACGACTCTCGCCGGGTTCGCTCACCAGGGACGTCAGACCGACTTCGGGTCGTCGTCGGGCTGCTGCTCCTTGCCGACACCCTGCGCCGCCATCTCCGCGACCTGCGGCTTGTGGCTGCCGACGTGCGCCTCGGCCCGTGCCCGTTCCACCAGGTGCGGGTAGTGCAGCTCGAACGCCGGACGCTCGGAACGGATCCGCGGCAGCTCGGTGAAGTTGTGCCGCGGCGGCGGGCACGACGTCGCCCACTCCAACGAGTTCCCGTAGCCCCACGGGTCGTCGGTGGTGACCACCCGGCCGAAGCGGTAGCTCTTGAACACGTTGTAGACGAACGGCAGCGTCGAGGCACCGAGCACGAACGCACCGATCGAGGAGATCGTGTTCAACGTCGTGAAGCCGTCGGAGGGCAGGTAGTCCGCGTAACGCCGGGGCATGCCCTCGTTGCCGACCCAGTGCTGCACCAGGAACGTCAGGTGGAAGCCGAAGAACGTGGTCCAGAAGTGGAACTTGCCGAGGGTCTCGTCCATCATCCGGCCGGTCATCTTCGGGAACCAGAAGTAGATGCCGGCGTAGGTGGCGAACACGATCGTGCCGAACAGCACGTAGTGGAAGTGCGCGACCACGAAGTACGTGTCCGAGACGTGGAAGTCCACCGGCGGCATCGCGAGCAGGATGCCGGTCAGACCGCCGAACAGGAACGTCGCCAGGAAGCCGAGCGCGAACAGCATCGGCGTCTCGAACGTGAGCTTGCCGCGCCACATCGTGCCGATCCAGTTGACGAACTTGACGCCCGTCGGGATCGCGATGAGGAACGTGGTGAAGGAGAAGAACGCGAGCAGCACGGCGCCCGTGGCGTACATGTGGTGCGCCCACACCGCGACCGACAGCGCGGCGATCGCGATCGTCGCGAAGATCAGGCTCTTGTAGCCGAAGACCGGCTTGCGGCTGAACACCGGGAAGATCTCCGAGACGATGCCGAAGAACGGCAGCGCCACGATGTAGACCTCGGGGTGGCCGAAGAACCAGAACAGGTGCTGCCAGAGGATGACACCGCCGTTGGCCGGGTCGAACACGTGCGCGCCGAGGTGCCGGTCCGCGGCCAGGCCGAGCAGGCCTGCGGTGAGGATCGGGAACGCGATCAGGATCAGCAGCGCGGTGACGAAGATGTTCCAGGTGAAGATCGGCATCCGGAACATCGTCATGCCGGGGGCGCGCATGCAGACGATCGTCGTCACGAAGTTGACGCCACCGAGGATCGTGCCCAGACCGGAGACGACCAGGCCGACGATCCACAGGTCGGCGCCGGGGCCCGGCGAGTGGATCACGCTGGACAGCGGCGTGTAGGCGAACCAGCCGAAGTCCGCGGCGCCACCCGGGGTGAGGAAGCCGGAGAGCACGGTCAGCCCGCCGAACAGGAACAGCCAGTAGCTGAACGCGTTCAGCCGCGGGAACGCGACGTCCGGGGCGCCGATCTGCAGCGGCACGATGTAGTTCGCGAAGCCGAACAGGATCGGCGTCGCGTAGAGCAGCAGCATGATCGTGCCGTGCATGGTGAACAGCTGGTTGAACTGCTCGGTCGAGAGGAACTGCAGCTCCGGGCGCGCCAGCTCGGCGCGCATCAGCAGCGCCATCGCCCCGCCGGCCAGGAAGAAGCCGAACGACGTGACCAGGTACAGGATCGCGATGTCCTTGGGGTCCGTCGTGTGGAGCATCTTGAGGAAGGTGGACCCCTTGCCGGTCCGGCGCGCCGGGTACGGGCGCGACGTGATCGGCTTGGGTGCGACGGATGTCACCGCGTGACCTCCACTTGTTCCTCCTGCACTTGCCTGACCTGAGCTGGCCCCCGACAGCGGGCCACGTGGACTCTAGCTCCCGATCGCCGACCCCCGCCCGTCCGGGGCGAGGGATCACCGACGACGCACCGATTGTGCTCTACCGAAGGTAGAACGACCAACCCAGGCCCCCGGATCGCCGACCTCGCAAGGGCTCACCCCATCTCGCAGGGCGTGCAGGGTTGCGTGGTCGGGTGAGGGCCTGCGAGGTCAGCGGAGCGGGACGAACAGGTCCGTCCAGATCTCCGGCGCGGACGCCGGGTTCGGCGGCGCGTCGACGATGTAGAACTCCGTCCCCAGCCCCATCGCGAAGATCGGCTCGGGCATGTTGAGCAGGAAGTGGTCCGGGCCCATCTGGCTGCGGTGCACGCGCATGGAGGCGCGCTTCGTCTCGGCGAACTCGACCGCCTCGACCCGGTGCGTGATCTCCGACTCGGGCTTGCCGAACGTCCCGTCGTCCGGGAACTCCGGGGGCTCCCAGCCGTCCAGCCGGTTCTCGGCCATCGACTTCATGCCGCGGAGCAGCCAGTCCCGGTTCGTCGTGCCCTGCGCGACCACCGGCACCCCGGCCAGCTCACCGGCCCGCTTGCCCACCCGGTGCACCTGGATGTGGTCGGGATGGCCGTAGCTGCCGTTGTCGTCGTAGGTGGTGACGACGTCGGCCTCCTCCTCTTCGAGGATCAGCGCGAGCCGCTTCGCCGCGTGTTCGACCGGGGCCTGCCAGAAGCAGTACGGCGCGTCGTTCGACGCGTCGCCCATCATCCCGGAGTCGACATAGCCGAGGAACTCCACGCGGGCGGCGCCGAGGACCGTCGCCGACTCGAAGCACTCCGCGGAGCGGCGCACCGCGAGCTGCTCGCCGTCGGCCAGCACGCCGGGCTGCGGCTCGCCCAGCTCGCCGCGCGTGGCGAACACGAGCACGACACGGTGTCCGGCCGCCGAAGCCTTGGCGAGCGTGCCTGCGGAGGCGATCGACTCGTCGTCGGGATGGGCGTGGAAGCTGACAATGGTCCCCACGCCACGAAGCCTAGTCAGGCCCCGCGTCCGCCCCGCGGCGGCACTCAGGCGTCGTCAGTCGCGTCGTGCGGCACTCACGGCGCTCGAGTGCCGGCAGGCCCGGCGGCTCAGCCCAGGATGCGGGTCAGGGCCGGGCCGATCTCACCGAGCCGGCTCACCGGCTGGCACAGCCCTCCCCCGCGCGCGGCCAGCGCCGCCGAGCGCGGCCAGTGCCTCCGGGTCCGGGTCGCCGGGCTGGGGCAGCAGCACGTGCACCCGGTCGATGCCCGCGAGCGCGGTGACCGGGTCGTCGCCCGCCGTGTGCAGGCAGTCCGACAGCAGCACGACCATGCGTTCCTGCGCCGGCGCCGCGGCCAGCTGCACCGACGCCTCACGCAGTGCCGCGGCCAGATCCGTGGTGCCGTGCCCGCGCAGCGCGACCAGCTCGGAGACCAGCGTCTCCGGTGGCCGTGCGGCGCCCTGGCGTTGCAGCACCTTCACCCCGGACCCGAACGCGAGCACGCCGGGCTCCATGCGCGTCGCCCCGTTCTCGGCCGCCAGCACGACGCCGGACGCGGCCACGGCGGCCAGCGCCACCGCGAGCCCCTGCATCGAGCCGGAGATGTCGACGAGCAGGCAGATCGCCCGCCGGTGCGCCGTCCAGTCCCGGGTGACGACGTCGTCCGGCCCCGGCCGCGACGACGCCCCGGGATCCCAGGCGTCGAATGTGCGGTCGAGGTCGAGGTCGCCCTCCCCGCCGCGGCGGGGGCCGAGCCGCCGGGTGCCGCGGGCCTTCGCCGGCCCGACCCGGCCGAGCCGCAGGAACACCCGCCCGGCCAGGCGCTTGGCCTGCGCCCGCAGGTCCGCGTCGGTGGCCACGGCGAGGTCGGCGAGCAGCGCGGCGGCGGCCTCCGGGTCCTCGGAGAGCATCTGGTCGAACGCCTCGTCGTCCAGCTCGCCGAGCTCGGGCGAGACGTCGTCGAACTTCTCGTGCCGCGACGACAGCTCGTTGCGCCCGAGCGTGCGGTCCCCCCGCTGGGGCCGCGAGCGGCCACCAGGCTGGCCCGGCGCCCCGGACTGGGGCGACGGGCCGTCAGCTTTTCCCTGCTCGTCCTCCGAGGACTCCGACGACTCCGACGGTTCGGGCTCGTCGGAGGGCCAGAGCTGGTCCAGCAGCTCGTCGAGCAGCGACTCGGGGGTGCGCTCGACGCCGTCCGCGATCCGGATCCGGCCGGACAGCGCCGCGTACATCGCGTCGCGCGCCGTATCCCGGCCGAACGGCTCCTCGCCGCGCAGCCGGGCCAGTCCGGTGAGCACGTGCGCCAGGTCGATCGCGCCGCGCACGGACGAGCCCATCCGCACGTCGCGGTGCTCGCGGGTGGCCCGCACCAGCGCGACGGCGAGCGTCACCGCCGGGCCGTCCACCCTGGTCACCTCGGAGGTGATCCGCCGCTCGGACGGCTCGTCCTGGTAGCCCAGCACGACCCGGCACATCCGGTCGGCGATGGCCTGGCTGACCCGGGCGGTACCGATCGCGTCGAACGGGTTCATCGCGGCGATCAGCCGGAACCCGGGACCGGCCGACACCCGGCCCAGGCGCGGCACCGTGATCTCACCCTCGGTGAGGACGGTGATCAGGACGTTGAGCGTCTCCTCGGGGACCCGGTTCATCTCCTCCAGGTAGAGGAGCCCTCCGTGGTCGTCGCCGCGCATCGCCTGCAGCAGCGGCCCGTCGGCGAACGTCTTCGGGTCGTAGCCGTCCGACATGACCTGCGCCGGGTCGAACGTGCCGACCAGGCGGGCGGGGGTCAGCTCCGCGTTGCCCTCGACGAACACCATCCGCTGACCGGCCTCGCCGGCGATCTCGTGGAGCAGCGTCGACTTGCCGGTGCCGGGCGGCCCCTCGAGGACCACGTGCCGCCCGGTCGCCAGGGCGACGGTCAGCACCTCCCGCTCCCGCTGGAGTCCGATGATCGGGATACGGGCCTGATGTGTCGTCGTCGTTGACAGAACCGTCACCTCCGTGATGCTGAACGCATGTCATCACATCCGGGGCCCCCGCGGGGACGGTCCACGGATCGTTGACGGTACGCGGTGCGTGTGTAGCATCACATTCCCCGAACGTCACAGGAGCCACCCACCATGGCCGACCTCTTCAACGCTGCGGAGTACCTGACCTCGGCCCGAGTGGCCGCCGGCGACGGCGAGCGCGTCGCCGTCCGCCACCCCGGGGGCCGGCTGACCTACGCGGAGCTCACCGACGAGGTGCGGCGCGTCGCCGGCGCGCTGCACGCACTCGGGGTGCGACCGGAGCAGCGGGTGCTGCTCGTGATGCCGGACGACGTGGAGCTGTTCACCGCGATCCTGGCCACGATGTGGATCGGGGCGGTCGCGGTGCCCTCGTCGACGATGCTGACCGGCCGTGAGCTGTCGGTGCTGGTGCGCGACTCGCGGGCGACGGCCGTGATCGGCGGCGAGCAGTTCGCCGAGCAACTGTCCGGGGCCGTCACGGGGGCGCCGGACGTGAGCCGCCTCGTGATCACCGGCGCCGCGCCGATCACGGCCGACCTCGCGCCGGGCGCGGAGTCCCTCACCTGGGACGAGATGCTGGCCGGGAGCGAGGGCCCGGTGGACGAGCCGTACGCCACCTGGGACGAGTCGCAGGCGTTGTGGCTCTACACCTCCGGCACCACCGGCAAGCCCAAGGGCGCCATGCACCGCCACGCCGACATCCGCTCGGTCGCCGAGACCTACGGCAGGCAGGTGCTGGGCATCGAGCCGGACGACGTCTGCCTGTCCGTCGCGAAGCTGTTCTTCGCCTACGGCATCGGCAACTCGATGTTCTTCCCGCTCTCGGTCGGCGCGTGCGCGGTGCTGGAGCCCTCGCGCCCGAACCCCGACCTCTACTCGCGGCTCGCCGAAGAGCACCGGGCGACGCTGTTCTTCGCCGTCCCCAGCTTCTGGGGACCGATGATCACCGCCGAGCTCCCGCCCGAGCGGTTCGCGACGGTCCGCCGTGGCGCCTCGGCAGGCGAGGCGCTGCCGGCGCGGATGTTCCACGGCGTGCGCGACCGCTACGGCTTCGAGGTCCTCGACGGCATCGGGTCGACCGAGGCACTGCACATCTTCATCTCCAACCGCCCCGGCGAGGTCGTGCCGGGCAGCTCCGGGTTCCCGGTGCCCGGCTACGACGTCGAGCTGCGCCGCACCGACGGCACGGTGATCACCGGCGCCGGCGAGTCCGGGATGCTGTTCATCTCCGGGGACTCGATCTGCACGGGCTACTGGTGCCGCACCGACGTGAACCGCCTCGTCTTCCACGGCGAGTGGATGCGTACCGGCGACCAGTACATCCGCGGCGAGGACGGCGCCTACACGTGCCTGGGCCGCGCCGACGACGTGCTCAAGGTCGGCGGGATCTGGGTCAGCCCGAGCGAGGTCGAGGTCCGGCTGCTGGAGCACCCGGCGCTGGCCGAGGCCGTCGTGGTCGGGCTGACCGACGACGACGGGCTGGACAAGCCGGTCGCGTTCGTCGTCGCCAAGGAGGGTGCGAATGCTCCGGATTCCGACGAGTTGATCGAGTTCTGCCGGGACGGGCTGGCCGCGTTCAAGCGGCCACGCGCCGTCGTCGCCGTGGACGAGCTGCCCAAGACGGCCACCGGCAAGATCCAGCGCTTCCGGTTGCGGGAGCAGGCGAAGGCACTGACGCTCGCCACGCCCGCGGAGTCGCCGGTTCCCGACGCCGCGGTCTGACCCCGATCGTCGACCAAGGGAGCGTCATGACCAGCGCGTTCGAGTGGGTCCGGGAGACCCCGGCGTCGTGGGACGAGGACAAGGCCGGTGTGCTCGGCGGGCTGGACCCTGCCCTGTTCGGGCTCGGCAGCCCGCAGGACGGCGACTCGCTCGGCGACGAGTGGTGGCGCGTCGAGGACGACGCAGGCGAGGTCGTCGGCTACGGGCGGCTCGACGACACGTGGGGAGACGCCGAGATCCTGGTCCTGGTCGCGCCGGATCACCGGCGCGTCGGCGTCGGCGGGTTCGTCGTCTCCCGGCTGGAGGCCGAGGCCGGGCGGCGCGGGCTGAACTACATCTACAACGTCGTCCCGGACGCCCACCCGGACCCGGAGCAGGTCACCGGCTGGCTCGCGGCGCACGGCTTCGAGCCCAACGACGTCGGCGAGCTGCGCAAGAAGGTCGCCGCGCCGGAGCGCTGATTATCTACAGAACTTTCGCGTGACGATGACGTGACGTAGACTTTCCGGTACCCGGACGACCCTTCAGGAGGCGGCGCCCACATGACCGACACCGAGAACGGCCAGGAGACGCCCCCGGTCGGCTTCGACCGGGAGCCGTCGAGCTACCGCCACTGGTCCCTCGAGGTCGACGACGCCGCCGGTATCGCCTGGGTGCGCCTCGACGTCGACGAGGACGGGGGCATCGTCCCGGGCTACGAGCTGAAGATGAACTCGTACGACCTCGGCGTCGACATCGAGCTCTACGACGTCACCCAGCGGCTGCGCTTCGAGCACCCGAACGTCCGGGCCGTCGTCCTGACCAGCGGCAAGGACAAGAACTTCTGCGCCGGGGCGAACATCCGGATGCTCGCGCAGAGCCCGCACAGCTGGAAGGTGAACTTCTGCAAGTTCACCAACGAGACGCGCAACGGCATCGAGGACGCGACCGCGAACTCCGGCCAGACCTGGATCGCGGCGCTGAACGGCACCGCGGCCGGCGGCGGCTACGAGATGGCGCTGGCCTGCGAGCAGATCCTGCTGATCGACGACAACTCCTCGACGGTCGCGCTGCCCGAGGTCCCGCTGCTCGGCGTGCTGCCGGGCACCGGCGGGCTGACCCGGGTGATCGACAAGCGCCGGGTGCGCAAGGACCGCGCCGACGTGTTCGCGACGAAGTCGGAGGGCTTCGGCGGCAAGCAGGCCGTCGACTGGAAGCTCGTCGACGAGGTGATCCCGAAGCGCAAGTGGGACGAGACGGTGCGCGAGCGGGCCGAGGCGGCTGCGGCGGCGTCGCCGCGCAGCGGCCAGGACACCGGCATCACGCTGCCGCCGCTGGACCGGACCGAGTCCGACGAGGGGATCTTCTACAACCACGTCCGCGCCGTGTTCGACCGGTCGCAGGGCCTGGTGGAGATCACCGTGGACGGGCCGGCCGGTGGCGTGCCGGAGTCCCTGGACCGGGTGCACGAGCTCGGCGCGGACTTCTGGCCTCTCGCGATGACCCGCGAGCTCGACGACCTGATCCTGCGCCTGCGGGCGAACGAGCTGGAGCTCGGCACCTGGGTGATCAGGACCCGCGGCGACGTCGAGGACGCGCTCGCGTTCGAGCGCGTGATCGCCGACCACGCGGGCGACGACTGGCTGGTCTCCGAGATCCAGCACTACTTCAAGCGGGTGCTCAAGCGCCTGGACGTGACGAGCCGCAGCCTGATCGCGCTGATCGAGCCCGGCTCCTGCTTCGCCGGCGCGCTGCTGGAGCTCGCGTTCGCCTGCGACCGGCAGTACATGCTCGACGGCACGCTGGACGACGAGGACAACGAGCAGGGCGACGAGGCCCAGATCATGCTCTCGAAGTCGAACTTCGGCGTGTTCCCGATGTCCAACGGGCTGTCCCGGCTGGGCTCACGCTTCTGGGGTGACGACGACCACATCGCGAAGCTCAAGCAGGAGACCGGCCGCCGGATCCAGGCACGCGAGGCCCTCGAACTGGGCCTGGTCACCGACGCCCCGGACGACATCGACTGGGAGGACGAGGTCCGGATCATGCTGGAGGAGCGGGCGGCGCTGTCGCCGGACGCGCTGACCGGCATGGAGGCCAACCACCGCTTCGTCGGGCCGGAGACGATGGAGTCGCGGATCTTCTCCCGCCTCACCGCCTGGCAGAACTGGATCTTCATTCGCCCGAACGCCTCCGGGCCGGAGGGTGCACTGCGCAAGTACGGCACGGGCCGCAGGGCCGACTTCGACCGCAAACGCGTGTAAAGGGATGAGCAGCAGTGTCGATTGATTACAGCGAGAAGATCCCGAACAACGTCGACCTGGCCGGTGACCGGAAGCTGCAGCGCGCGCTGGAGTCGTGGCAGCCGAACTTCATCAACTGGTGGAAGACGATGGGCCCGGCCGTGCCGACCCAGGACGTCTACCTGCGCACCGCCGTCGACGTCGGCAAGGAGGGCTGGGCGCAGTTCGGCCACGTCGCGATGGAGGAGTACCGCTGGGGCGTGTTCCTCGCCGAGCGGGGCGACGACCGGCGGATCGCGTTCGGCGAGAACAAGGGCGAGCCGGTCTGGCAGCAGGTGCCCGGTGAGCACCGCGCCGACCTGCAGCGCCTGATCGTCATCCAGGGCGACACCGAGCCGGCCTCGGTCGAGCAGCAGCGCCGCCTCGGCGAGACCGCGCCCAGCCTCTACGACCTGCGGAACCTGTTCCAGGTCAACGTCGAGGAGGGCCGTCACCTGTGGGCGATGGTCTACCTGCTGCACGCCTACTTCGGCCGCAACGGCCGCGAGGAGGCCGAGGCGCTGCTGCAGCGCAACTCCGGTGACCTCGACAGCCCGCGCATCCTCGGGGCGTTCAACGAGGAGACGCCGGACTGGCTGAGCTTCTTCATGTTCACCTACTTCACCGACCGGGACGGCAAGTACCAGCTCGGGACGCTGAAGGAGTCCGCGTTCGACCCGCTGTCGCGCACCTGCGAGTTCATGCTCAAGGAGGAGGCCCACCACATGTTCGTGGGCACCACGGGCATCGACCGGGTCATCCAGCGGACCTGCGAGCTGATGCGCGAGCACGACACCGCCGACATCGCCCCGCACGGCGGCGTCCCGCTCGACGTGATCCAGAAGTACATCAACTTCCACTACTCGGTCTCGCTGGATCTCTTCGGCTCCGAGCAGTCCACGAACGCGGCCAACTACTTCACCGCCGGGCTCAAGGGCCGCTGGCAGGAGGAGCGCCGCAAGGACGACCACCTGCTCACCGAGGACGGCTACGACATGGAGCTGGTCAAGGACGGGTCGGTCGGCGTCGACGAGGTCCCGGCACTGCTGGCGCTGAACCTGGACCTGCGCAACGAGTACGTGAAGGACTGCCAGTCCGGGCTCAAGCGCTGGAACAAGATCCTCGAGAAGAACGGCTTCGACGACCGCGTCTATCTCCCGCACGTCGGGTTCAACCGCAACGTCGGGCTGTTCGGCGAGCACAACGTGACGCCGAAGGGCGACCTGGTCTCCTCCGAGGCGTGGGAGGCCAAGAGGGACGGCTGGCTGCCCAGCGACGCCGACCGGACGTTCGTGCAGAACCTGATGCGCCCGGTCTACGAGCCCGGCAAGATCGCCGGCTGGATCGCGCCGCCGTCGAACGGCATCAACGGCAAGCCGTTCGAGTACGAGTACGTGCACTTCGCCTGAGCCGGCGACGAGTCAGCGCGTGGCGTCGGCCAGGTAGGCGGCGACCGGGTTCCGGTAGAGCGGCACCAGCCCGCCGCCGAGGAGGAGCACACCGACGGCGAGCCCGATCCAGAACGGGGCGGGCGCCGCTCCGCCGGCGGTGAGGTTGTAGACCGTGTTGGCGGCGGCGAGTACGGCGAGCACGGTCACGACCGTGCGACCGCGCCGCCAGCCTGCGCGCACCAGCCACAGCACCGGGAGCGCCGCACCGGGCGCGATCCCTCCGAACACGCCCCCGAGCGCCCCGACCACGACGAACCCGACCACGGTCACCACAGCGGCCACGGTCAGGAGCCGGGGTGGCGCGGCGGGCGGCGCGGGTTCCGGCTCGGCCGATCCGTGCTGTTCCTCGAGGATCCGGGTCGCGGCACCCGCGGGACGCTTCCGGGCACGGGCCGCCTTCGTGGCGCCGTAGAGCTGCTTGGCCCAACGGGAGGCCGGCGGCGCGAGCCGGACCGCCGCCACCATCCACACGAGCACCCCGACCCCGGCGACGGTGATCGCGGGCAACGAGCCCCCGCCGAAGGCGAGCAGGCCGAACACGACGAACGCGAGACCGACGACGAACAGCACGTACTTCTGCTTGAGCAGCACCGCGACCGGGAACGCCCACACCACGATCAGCACGACCGTGACCGCGACGGAGATCAGCAGGTCGGGGTTCACGACGGGTCCCTCTCGCCTCGGCTTCGGTACGGCACACGGTGAGGCCGCCCGGACGAGCACCGTCCCACGGCCCGACACGGCCGATCATCGGTGGGCCGGCTCAGGTGCTCGGGACGGCGCCGGCCGGCATCGCCGCGCGCAGGGTGAGGGCGCCGGCCAGGACCACCGCCGTCGTCGCGGCTCCGGGCAGGGCCTCCGGATCCGGCAGGGTCACCGCGAGCAGCACGGCCTGCCCGGCCACGGCCGCCCCGGCGAGCCACCCGCACACCCGTCCGGACACGTCACGCCCGGCGCGCGCCAGCCACGCGTGTCCCAGCAGGACACCGCCGACCAGCGACGTCACCGCACCGAGCGGCACCCCGCCGGCGACTCCGGCGATCATCAGCACGAGCCCGGCGGAGCCCGCGCCGGACGGCACCGGACGCTCCGACGGGTCCGCTGCGGCGACACCGAAGCGGGCGCACGCCTGGGCCATCCGGTCGTCGTCGTAGCGCCAGCGGGCCCAGGGCGAGTCCGGCTTCGCCACCCGGGCGACACCGACGATGCCGATCACCGACACGATCGACAGCGGGGACAGCAACGCGAGCCGCCGCTTGCCCTTCAGCCAGTTCACCGTGCCGACCGACGTCACGAGCGTCGTGATCAGGCCGAGCGGGGCCAGGACGTCGCCGACGATCGTGAGGCCACCGCTCACGACCACCCCCGCGACCAGACGGCACTCTCGAGCAGTGTCATTGCTCGAGAGTGCCGTTCGTTCGCGCGGGGCGCGCGGTCAGCTCCCGGGCGGCGGCGCCGGCTTCGTCGGGTCCGGCGGCTGCAGCGGCTCGCACTGCTTGTCCGACCGGTCGCCGGGCACCCGCTTCGGGAGTGCTCCGGTGGCCAGGTAGTCGGCGATCGCGTTGTCCGTGCACGCCACCCCGGACAGCGACGACGAGTGCGTCGTCCCGCCCACGCCCTCGATCAGCGAGGACTTCTGGAACGCCCGCCGGGCGTTGAGCGCGCCCGCGTACGGCGTCGCGCCGTCGAACGTCTCCGAGATCAGCAGCGGGCCCGAGGCGAGGCCGGCGCCGTTCACCGCGGGCTTCGGGCCGGGCTTGACCGGCCAGTCCCGGCACGGCGCGTTGTACCAGGCGTTGCCCCAGGTCTCGAACGGCGCCTTGCGGTCGGTGCGCTCGTTGTCGTACTTCCAGGTGTTCCAGCCCGTCGGGAACGGCGCGTCAGTGCACTGGGTGGCGAGGTAGACGGCGTAGTTGTTGTCGTCGGTCGGCGAGCCGGCCGCGTCGTAGGCCGCCTTCAGCGCGGCGGAGTCCTGGCGGAGCGCGCCCGCGGCGAACGCCTGCGCGGTGGCCGGCCACTCCGAGACGTTGTACCCGGCGCGCAGGAAGATGTCCGTCCACTCCGAGGAACCGATCAGCCCGCCGGCGGGCGCCTTGCGGAGCTTCGCGGCCTCGTCGTAGAAGCGCTTCTCGACGCCGTCACCGGAGTTGCCGAGGTGGTAGACGCCGTCGTTCTTCGCGACCCAGTCGAAGAACGCCTGGATGTTGTGCTCGAACGCGACGTCCTGGTTCAGGTTCGCCCGGTACCACCAGTCCCGCTGGTCCACGACGCCGTCGAGCACCATCCGGCGGACCTTGTCCGGGAACATCGTCGCGTAGACCTGGCCGAGGAACGTGCCGTACGAGAAGCCGTAGTAGTTGATCTGCTTGGCACCCAGCGCCCGGCGGATCAGGTCCATGTCCCGGACCGTGTCCTCGGTGCGCATGTGCTTCAGCAGCTCCCCGCCCTTGGCCTTGCACGCCTGGGCGTAGGCCTTGGCGCGCGGCAGCCACGCCGCGACGGCGCCGTTCTCCGGCCGGTAGTCCGGGCGCTTGTACCCGCCGTAGTCGGGGTCGCAGCTCAGCGCCGGCTTGCTGGTGCCGACGCCGCGCGGGTCGAACCCGATCCAGTCGTAGGCGCCGCCCACGCCGCGCGGCACGGACGCGCCCAGCCGGGACAGCGTGACGCCCGGCCCGCCGGGGCCGCCCGGGTTCACGAGCATGACGCCCTGGGCCTGCGCGTCCGGCACGGTGTGCTTCACCCGGGAGACGGCGAGCTGGATCGTCGGGCCCTTCGGGCGCGCGTGATCCAGCGGCACCGTGACGAACCCGCACTCCGCCTTCACCTGCGCCAGGGCGGGCGACGAGCACGGACCCCACTTCACCGGCGGCGGCCCGGGGGGCGCCGGAGCGGCCTGCGCGACGGGTGCCGCGAGCACCGACCCGAAGCCGACCAGGCCTGCCGTGAGTACCGAGACCAGCGTCCTGCGCACCCGCGCCCCCCGTCCACGACGCGGGACGCCGAACGCCCGCGTGATCGTCCGCACGCACGGTGCCACCACCGCACCGGATCTCACAATCACCACGCCGGGACGAGGGTCTCGATAGCGCATCACGTCGTCACGCCGATCGGCGCCCGCGGGGTTGTGCATCGGGTTTGTGTCCCTAGAGGATTCGCGGCGTGGAGCTGCTGCCGGGAGTGCGCGCGTCGACCCAAGCCACCGACCGGATCGGGATGCACGTGCTCGAGGCGGGGCCGGAGGACGGGGTGCCGGTCGTGCTGCTGCACGGCAACCTGTCCACCGGCCGGTTCTACGAGCACCTGCTGCCGCGCTTCGGCGACCGCTACCGCGTCCTCGCCCCGGACATGCGCTCGTTCGGCCAGAGCGACCCGGAACCGCTGGACGCGACCCGCGGGCTCACCGACTGGGCCGACGACCTGGATGCGCTCCTGCGCGCACTCGGGATCACCGCTGCCCCGCACCTCGTCGGCTGGTCCACGGCGGGCGCGGCGATCGCGCGCTACGCGATCGCGTACGGGGCGGCCTCGCTGACGTTCCTGGACCCGGTGTCCCCGTTCGGCTACGGCGCCGTGCACCGCGACGGCCGCCCGGTGTTCGACGACTTCGCCGGCTCCGGCGCGGGCGGGGCGAACCCGGAGTTCGTGCGCCGCCTGGCCGAGGGCGACGCCAGCGACGAGAGCCCGTTCTCCCCGCGCACCGTGATGCGCACGACGTACTGGTCCGCGGACTTCCGGCTGCCGCGCGAGCGCGAGGACGTGCTGGTCGCCGAGATCCTGCGCACCGTGATCGGCGACGACGGCTACCCCGGCGATCGCGCGGAGTCGCCGAACTGGCCCGGCTTCGGCCCGGGGACGAGCGGGATCCTGAACGCGCTGTCGCCGAAGTACTGCCGGTGGGACGACATCGTCGAGCTCGACCCGAAGCCGCCCGTGCTGTGGACGCACGGGACGAACGACCTGGTCATCACCGACGGCTCGATGCTGGAGTTCGGCACGCTCGGGCAGGCCGGGCTGGTGCCCGGCTGGCCGGGCGAGGACGTGTTCCCGCCGCAGCCGATGGTCGCGCAGATCTCCGACGTGCTGGAGCGCTACGCCGGCGCCGGCGGCTCCGTGCGTACCGAGAAGTTCGAGGGCTCCGGCCACGGCCCGCACGTCGACGCCGCCGACCGCTGGCTCGCGGTCTACCTGGACTTCCTGTCCGGACAGTAGCGCTGCTCCGATCGGGTGATCCGGGCTACGGCACCGTCGGAGACATCCCCGCCGGGCCGATGAGCGGGTGTGAACCAGAGCGCGGACGTGCGACCCGACCCGGGTCCCGCCCTGCTTGCCGTCTACGACGAGGCGCTCCCCCAGGTCCACGGCTACCTGCTGGCCCGGTGCGGGTCACCGGAGACGGCCGAGGACCTGACCGCGGAGACGTTCCTCGCCGCGGTGCGGTCGTGCCGGGGTGAGCCACCGCCGTCGCCGAGCGTCGGCTGGCTGATCGGGATCGCCCGGCACAAGCTCGTCGACCACTGGCGGTCGGCCGAACGGGAACGGCGGACGCTGCGCTCCGTCGGGGAGCCCGAACCGGACGACCCGTGGGACGTCGAGCTCGACGTCCTGCTCGCCCACCAGGTGCTCGCGACCCAGACGCCGGTGCACCGCGCCGTGCTGACGCTGCGCTACCTCGACGGGCTGGGCGTCCCCGACGTCGCGGAGCACCTGGGCCGCACCGTCCATGCGACCGAGGCGCTGCTCGTCCGTGCCCGGGCCGCGTTCCGCCGCGACTACCCCTGCACCCGGGAAGGAGGCCGGCCGTGAGCACTCCACACGACCCGCTGGACGCGCTGCGCGAGCCGGTCCGCCCGGTCGCGCCCGACCCCGCCTTCGCCGCGCGCCTGCGCGAGCGCCTGGAGGCCCTGCTGCTCGACCCGAACCTGCCCATCGACGAGGAGACCCCCATGACCGACACCACGACGACCGTCCGCCTGCGTCCCGGCGACCTGTCCTACACCGCGCTCTGGACGCCGGACGTCGTGACGGCCGAGCGCTTCTACGCCACCGTGCTCGGCTGGGAGACCGCCCGCGACCACGACGGACGCGGACGTCAGGTCACGAACCTGCGGACCGGCATGGGGATCTTCGGCGGGATGGGGTCCACGCTGTTCTTCGCCGCGGTCGTCGACGACGCCGGCGCCGCAGCCGAGCGGGTGCGCGCGGCGGGCGGGACGGTCGGCGACACGGCCGACATGCCGTACGGACGGCTGATCGACTGCCGCGACGACCAGGGGCTGCAGTTCGCGCTACACCAGCCGCCGCCAGACGACGTGACCACCGTCGTCCAGGAGGCGGCCGGTGTCGGAGAGCTGTCGTTCGTGGCCGTCCAGGTGCCGGACACCGACCGGGCCCGGGCGTTCTACGGATCGGTGCTCGGCTGGGAGTTCAACCCCGGCTGGTACCCGCAGAGCTGGCAGGTCCAGGTCGGCGGCGAGTCCCCCCGCCCGGCGATGATCGGGCTCGGGCAGCGCCCGGACGGGCCGGTGGTGGTCCCGATGTTCACCGTCGTCGACATCGGCGCCGCCTGCGACACCGTGCGCGCGACCGGAGGCACGGCCACCGAGCCCCAGTTCGCCGGGTACGGCACGTCCGCCGAGTGCACCGACGACCAGGGCGGGCGGTTCTACCTGGTCCAGTTCTGACGTGCGGATCTGCGAGGATCGCACCGTGGCCCGGCTGCGGTGCGACTTCGTCGCCGACTCGCTCGGCATGGCGACGTCGATGACGGTGCTGCTCCCCCAGCGGTCACGCACCCGGATCGGCGTCTCCGGCGGGGCCGGGGACGGTCCGCCGCCGATGCTCTACCTGCTGCACGGCCTGTCCGACGACGACACCGCGTGGACGAGGAACACGTCGATCGAGCGCTACGCCGAGCAGCTCGGCCTGGCCGTCGTGATGCCGCAGGTGCACCGCAGCTTCTACGCCGACCAGGCCTACGGCGGGAACTACCGCACGTTCCTCACCCGCGAGCTGCCGGACGTCGTGCACCGGTTCTTCCGGCTGTCGGCCGAGCGGGAGCGCACGTTCGTCGCCGGGCTGTCCATGGGCGGCTACGGCGCGCTGAGCTGGGCGTTGTCCGAGCCGGCGCGGTTCGCGGCGGCGGCGAGCCTGTCCGGTGCCCTCGAGGTCCCGGACTACGCCCGCGGACCGGGCCGCGAGGAGGACCCGCGGATCTGGGAGCGGATCTTCGACGGATCCGAGCCCCTGGACGTGTTCGCGCTCGCCGACGCCGTCGACGCGGCGGCGGCCCCGGCGCTGCACGTCTGCTGCGGCACCGCCGACCCGCTGCTGCCGGGCAACACCCGCTTCGTCGAGAGGGCCGCCGCACGCGGGCTCGCGGTCACCTCGTCGTTCACCGAGGGCATGCACGAGTGGGGCTACTGGGACGCCCGCATCCGCGACGTCCTGGCCTGGCTCCCGCTATGAGAGGTCACCTGCCGGCTCAGCCGGGGACCGTCGGTACCAGGATGCGACGGCGTCGTCGGGGCATGCTGGAACCATGGACCGCACCGAGCTCGGGACGATGCTCCGGACATGGCGCGCACGGGTCCGGCCCGGTGACGTCGGCCTGCCGGCCGGCGTCCGCCGCCGGACGCCGGGCCTGCGCCGCGAGGAGGTCGCGCAGCTGGCCGGGATGAGCGTGGACTACCTCAGCCGCCTGGAACAGGGCCGCGGCCCGCACCCGTCGGACGCGGTGCTCTCAGCGCTGGCCCGCGCGCTGCGGCTGGAGGTCGTCGAACGCGACCATCTGTTCCGTCTCGCCGGCGTCGCACCGCCCGGGCCGGGCCGGATCTCGCGCGCCGTCCGCCCCAGCGTGCTGCGCCTGATCGACCGGTTCACCGACCTGCCCGCGATGCTGCTCAATGCCCGGACCGACGTGCTGGCCTGGAACCCGATGGCCGCGGCCCTGTTCGGCGACTTCTCGACGGTGCCGGCCGAGCGCCGCAACGTGGCCCGCGACCGCTTCCTGGAGGGACGCAGCCGCAACGTCCCGTCGTCCGAACAGGACCGGCAGCGTCTGGGCCGGGCGATGGTGGCCGATCTGCGCTCGGCGACCGCGCGTTACCCGGACGACCCCGAGCTGGCCCGGCTGATCTCCGACCTGCGCGCCGGCAGCGCGGAGTTCGCCGGGTTCTGGGACGAGCGCGAGATGACCGACCACCACGACGACCGCAAGACGTTCGCGCACCCGGAGATCGGGTCGATCACGCTGGACTGCGACGCGCTGCACGTGTTCTCCGACGACCAGGTGCTGCTCGTGTACTCCGCGACGCCGGGCAGCCCGGACGCCGAGTCCCTCGCCCTGCTACGGGTCCTCGGCACCCAGGAGCTGCAGGTGTCCACCGGGGACTGAGCCGGGTCAGCTGTTCAGGAACCCCGTCACGATCTCGTGGACGAGGGCGGGGCGGGCGAGCCCGTTGAAGTGCGTGGTGCCGGGGAGCACGGCCAGCTGGGACGCCGGGACACCGACGAAGTCGCCGTTGACGTCCCCGCCGCGCAGGCGCAGGAATTCGACGGCGTGGTCCAGGGTCACCATGTCGCAGTCCCCGACCGTGATCAGGGTCGGCGCCGCGATCCCGCGGATCTCCTCGTCCGACCAGCCGGGCGCGCCCTCGTCGAACGTGCCCAGCTTGTCCAGTAGGTCCTGCAGCTTCTCCGGGTGCGGCGACTTGGCGCGATAGGACTCCTCCATCGGCGTGCCGGCGATCATGTCGACGGTCATCGCTCCGACGGCCTCGGCGTTCTCCGGGCGATTGCCCTCGGGCCGCAACGACGCCGAGGAGACGATCATCTTCCGGACCAGCTCCGGGTGCCGCACCCCCAGATGCAGCGCTACGGCCCCGCCGACGCTGAAGCCGAAGACGTCGACCGGGCCGAGGCCGAGGTGCGCCAGAACGCCGACCACGTCGGACGCGAGATCGGCGCTGCGCAGCGGCCGGTCGTTGTCGTTCGTCCGGCCGTGCGCCTGGAAGTCGACGGCGATCACCGGGCGGTCCGCGGCGAGCCCCGGCAGGAGCGCGCCGAACTGCAGGTCGATGTCGAACAGTCCGCCGTGTAGCAACAGCAGCGGCGTCCCGGGCTGCAGCCCGTGGAACTCGTAGTACATCTGCAGGCCGTTCACCGGGACGTATCCGCTGCGTACCGGGACTGCGGTCGTGGTCATGTGGTCGGTCCTCCCGTGGAGATCGGGCGGCTCCGGGCCGGCCCGTGCCGCACCAGGATGCCGAGGTCCGGGTACTCGCCGCCAGGTCGTTTCGTCCGGTCCGGAATACCCGTGGGGGGTATCTCGTTGCGCGAGCCGGGTGACGCGACGACGGGAGTACCGATGAGCACGCACGAGCACGCAGGCCACTCCGGGCACGGGGACCACGCCGCGCAGTTCCGGGACCGCTTCTGGTGGGCGCTCGCCCTGACCGTGCCGGTCGTGGTGTTCAGCCCGATGGTCGGTGACCTGTTCGGGTACATGCCGCCGTCCTGGTCGGCGTGGATCCCGCCGGTGCTCGGGACGGTCGTGTTCGCCTGGGGCGGCGCGCCGTTCCTGACCGGGGCGGTCTCCGAGATCCGCGCCCGCCGGCCCGGGATGATGCTGCTGATCGGGCTGGCGATCACCGTCGCGTTC
Source organism: uncultured Actinomycetota bacterium (assembly GCA_963822335.1). Classification (GTDB taxonomy): domain Bacteria; phylum Actinomycetota; class Actinomycetes; order Mycobacteriales; family Pseudonocardiaceae; genus Pseudonocardia. The sequence continues at coordinate 894,131 of CAWGHE010000004.1, forward strand.
GTGGCCGGCGTGCTGTCCTCGCTCGGGGTGGCCGGGCCGGCGCTGGACTTCTGGTGGGAGCTCGCGCTCCTGGTCGTGATCATGCTGCTGGGCCACTGGCTGGAGATGCGTGCGCTCGGACAGGCGTCCGGCGCGCTGGACGCCCTGGCCCGGCTGCTGCCGGACACCGCGGACCGGATCGGCGACGACGGCGCGGTCGCGACCGTCCCGCTCGCCGAGCTGGCCGTGGACGACCTGGTGCTGGTCCGCTCCGGCGCGCGCGTCCCGGCGGACGGCACCGTCGTCGACGGGGCCGCCGAGGTCGACGAGTCGATGATCACCGGTGAGTCCCGGCCGGTGACCCGCACGACCGGCGACCGCGTCGTCGCGGGCACGGTGGCCACCGACTCGGCGTTGCGCGTGCGCGTGACCGCCGTCGGCGAGGGCACCGCGCTGGCCGGGATCCGGCGGCTGGTCGAGCAGGCGCAGGCGTCCCGGTCGCGTGCGCAGGCGCTCGCCGACCGGGCGGCGGCGCTGCTGTTCTGGTTCGCCACCGGCGCCGGTGTGATCACGTTCGTGGTGTGGACGGCGCTCGGCGACCTCGCCGGCGCCGTGGAGAAGACCGTCACCGTGCTCGTGATCGCCTGCCCGCACGCGCTCGGCCTGGCCATCCCGCTGGTGATCGCGATCTCGACGGCCCGCGCGGCGCGCACCGGCATCCTGGTCACCGACCGGCTGGCGCTGGAGCGGATGCGCACGGTGGACACCGTCCTGTTCGACAAGACCGGCACGCTGACCACCGGCTCCCCCGCCGTCGTCGGTACCACGGGAGCGCCGGGCACGCTCGCGCTCGCCGCGGCTGTCGAGGCCGACAGCGAGCACCCGCTGGCCCGTGCCGTCGTCGCGGCGGCAGCCGCTGCGGGGCTCGACGTCCCGGTCGCGACCGGGTTCCGCTCGCTGACCGGGCGCGGTGTCCAGGCGACGGTCGACGGCGCGGCGGTCGCCGTCGGCGGCCCGGCCCTGCTGCGGGAGAGGGGACTCGAACCTCACGCCGGCACCACGGGATGGAGCGACGACGGCGCGACCGTCCTGCACGTCGTCCGCGACGGCGAGGTGGTCGGAGCCGTGGCACTGGCCGACGCGGTCCGCCCCGAGTCGCGCGCGGCCGTCGCGGCCCTGCACGCCCGCGGCGCCCGCGCGGTGATGCTCACCGGGGACGCCCGGCCGGTCGCCGAGGCGGTCGCCCGTGAGGTCGGCGTGGACGAGGTGTTCGCCGAGGTGCTGCCCGCCGACAAGGACGACGCGGTCCGCCGCCTCCAGGAGCGCGGCGCCACCGTTGCGATGGTCGGCGACGGCGTGAACGACGCGCCCGCACTCGCGCGCGCCGACGTCGGCGTCGCGATCGGCGCCGGCACCGACGTGGCGATCTCCTCGGCGGGGGTCGTGCTCGCCTCGGACGACCCGCGGGCGGTGCTGTCGGTGATCGAGCTGTCCCGCGCCGGGTACCGGAAGATGCAGCAGAACCTGTGGTGGGCCGCCGGGTACAACCTGGCCGCGGTGCCGCTGGCGGCCGGCGTCCTGGCTCCGATCGGCTTCGTGATGCCGATGGCGGTCGGCGCGGTGCTGATGAGTCTGTCCACGATCATCGTGGCGGCGAACGCCCAGCTCCTGCGGCGGGTGCACCTCAGCCCGGACCGCCTTGCCCCGGCAGTTCAGGCTGCCGGATCCGAGCGAGCCGGTCACGGCAGGCCGAGTGGGCTCCGCCGACCATTGATCACGGACCGGGTGCTGGACCGGCCATTCCGGCCGGTTCTGCACGGATCGGTGATCATGTGGCGGCGCACGCCTGTGATCACCGTCTGGGTGCAGCCGCGGCCACATCCGGCCGTTCCTGCACCGGAACGGTGATCAGCCCGTTTCCGCGTGCGAACGCCACCGGGGAAGCGGGCCGCTCTACGAACGCCGAGGTCATCCTCGCAGCGTGGACATGGCGGGGGTGCTTCGGGAGCAGGACGGAGTGATCACCCTGGCGCAGGCCGTCGCCGCCGGGATCCCGGAGCGAACGGTGCGCCGCTGGGTCGCCGAGGGGCGATGGCGCCGGCTGCACCCCGGCGTCTACCTGACCGACGGCCGACAGCCCGGGGCCGCGGCGACCGTCCTGGCCGCCTGGCTGTGGGCCGGGCCGGCCGCGCTGGTGTCCGGACCGGCCGCCGCGTTCTGGTTCGGGTTGCGCGACCGGCTGAACGGTCCGGTCGAGCTGACCCTGCCGCGCACCGGTCGCGGACGCGGGCGGCCGGGGGCCGTGGTCCGCCGTCGGGACCTGGACCTGCGCGATCGTGCGGAGGTGCGCGGGGTCCGGCTCACCGCGCTCCCGCTCACGGTGCTGGAGACGGCCGTCGCGCTCCCGGACGGCGCCGCATTCCTGGACCGCGCCCTGCAGCGGTCGGTGCGGTTCGACCGGGTGCACGAGGCCTACTGCCGCAACATCGGCGCACGCGGCTGGGTGCGCGCCCGCGCGCTGCTGACCATGGCGGCCGACGGCGCCGCCTCGCAGTCCGAGCGCCGGCTCGTGGCGCTGTTCAAGCGTGCCGGCATCACCGGCTGGACATTGGGCCTGACGATCGGCCCGTGGAAGCTGGACCTGGCGTTTCCCGCCGAGCGCGTCGCCATCGAGTTCGACGGCTGGGCGTGGCACAGCGACCACGAGCGCTTCCGACGGGACCGCCGCAAGGGCAACGAGGTCGTGCTGTCCGGGTGGACGTTGCTGCGCGTGACGTGGTTCGACCTGGTCGAGGCCCCGGATCGGGTGATCGCACAGATCCGCCACGCTCTGCGGCAGCCTCCCCAGCCGGCCTAGTCCGCCGCCGAACCGGACGACGTGCCCCGACGCGGGCCTGCCGCGTCATCCGGCTCCCGCGGCGACGGCAGGTTCACCGGCCGTGGGCCCGGCTCGGGCCGGTCGGCCAGCCGGCTGTGCGGCGCCACCCCGCCCGGCCACCACCACCCGGGGTCGAGCCGGACCGGCGAGCCCAGCAGGAACAGGACTACCTGGCCCCGTCCCGGATGGTGCGGGTGCCGGATGTGCGCGCGCACCCATCCGGTCGAACGCCAGTGCCCCTCGACCCGGACCATGCCACCTCCCCGGATCGGCCCACGTCCAGCAAAGCACGACCCCCCGACACTCACGGACCGCTCACCGACGCGCACGTCACGCTGATCTCCGAGTCCGATCTGGATTGCAGAGGGTTGTCACCATTCGCCGATCCGGTGATCACGCTCCGCCATCTGCGCTGGCCATGGACCGGATCGAGCTAGTTGACTTGCACGCATGGTGGCCGCGCAGTGGGGGGAGAGCCGCGACTCCGACGCCCGGACGGGTGGCGGGGTCGCCGGACGGTTCCGCCTGCTCGGCGGCGCCACCGAGGCACCCGACCCGACCCCGCCGGAGTTCGGTACGGCGCCATGGGGGTACCGGCGGTCCGAGGTGGACGCCTGGGCGTCCTGGGTCGCCGGGATCGTCGCGCACGGCCGGAACGAGACGGTCCGCGCGGACAGCGCCGAGGCCACGTTGAAGGCGACGCTGGAACGCCTCGAGCAGCTCGAACGGCCGGGACCCCGGTCCGACGGCGGAGCCCCGGTGCCGCCCGCGACCCCGGCTCTCACGGCCGACGGCGAGCAGACCGACACCGAGGCGGCCGACCCGGCGGACGACGACCCGGCCGAGGCAGGGAACATCGATCCGGTCGGCACGGCCGACGAGAAGCCGGACGCGCCGCACCCGAGAACGGCCGGCCGCCTGCGCTTCGACCCTCCGACCGACCTCCCCCGCCGCACCGCGCGCGGCGCCGCGCCGCCCCCGGAGACCCAGGAGCCCAAAGAGCCCAAGGACCCCGCCGACCACGAACTCGTGCGCCTGCAGGTCGTCGAGACGACGCTGCGCGAGGTGATGGAACTGCTGCAGAACCTCGCCGGCCGGCGGACGAACAGCTCCTGACCGCGCCGCGACCTACGGCGGTGCCGTCGTGCCCCGCACGACCAGCCGGGTCGGCAGTTCGACGTCGGTCGGCTCGGCTCCGGCGAGCGCGTCCAGCAACGCCCGCGCCGCGAGCTCGCCCTGCCTGCGGACCGGCTGCGCGATCGTCGTGAGATCGGAGACGGCCGCCATCTCGTGATCGTCGAACCCGATCACCGAGACCCGCCCCGGCACGTCCACCCCGGCCCGGCGCAGCGTCCGGACCAGCCCGAACGCCAGCTCGTCGGACATCGCGAAGACGGCCGTCGGCAGTCGCGCCCCGGACAGCAGGCGTTCCGCCGCGCGGGCCCCTGCGGTGACGTCGGCCCCCTCGGCGACCGTCCACTCGTCGCGCTCGGCCAGCCCCGCCTCGGCCAGCGCGTCCGCGAAGCCGCGCCGTCGCAGCTGCGTCGTCTGCCGTCCGCACGCCTCGTCCGGGTCGAACGAGACGAGGCCGATGTCGCGGTGGCCGAGCCCGGCCAGGTGCCGGACGGCCGCGCGGGCGCCGGCCCGGTCGTCGACGCCGACCCGGGCGCGGCCGGGCAGCTCGCCGCCGACGACCGTCACCGGCAGGTCCAACGAGTCCAGCGCGGCCCGCTCGCCGTCATCGAACGCGGAGGCGACGACGATCAGCCCGTCCACCCGCCCGCGCACCGGGAGCGTGGCGAAGAAGTGTGCGCGCCCGGCCGGGTCGCCCAGGTTGTGCAGCAGCGTGCCGAACCCGGCCGTGGAGAGCACCTGCTCCACGCCGCGGATCGCCTCGGCGAAGAACCACGCCGTCGGGAAGCGGGCGAGCACGCCTGCGGTGAGCGTCGCGCCGGGGGCCGGGACCGGCACCGGAGGCACGTACTCCAGCTCGGAGGCCGCGCGCAGCACCCGTTCCCGGGTCGCGGCCGAGACCGTCGCCGAGCCGCGCAGCGAACGCGAGACGGTCGCCGCGGACACCCCGGCGAGGCGCGCCACGTCGCGCACCCCGACTCGTCCCGGCTGCTCGGTCACGGACGCATCCTGCCGGGCGTCGACACCTGGTGCAACGCTATGAAACACTGTGAAACAGCCTGAAACGAGGGGGAAGATGGACGCGAACGACCTCGACTGGTGGCGCGACGCCGTCGTCTACCAGGTCTACATCCGCAGCTTCGCCGACGGCAGCGGCGACGACACCGGCGACATCGCCGGTCTGCGCGCCAAGCTCGACCATCTGGCGCGGCTCGGCGTCGATGCGATCTGGATCAACCCCTGGTACCCGTCGCCATTGGCCGACGGCGGCTACGACGTCGCCGACTACCGCGCGATCGACCCCGCGTTCGGGGATACCGCGCAGGCCGAGGCGCTGCTGACGGAGGCGCACGAGCGCGGCATCAAGGTGCTGCTCGACATCGTCCCGAACCACCACTCCGACGAGCACGCCTGGTTCCGCGCGGCGCTCGCCGCCGCTCCGGGGTCGCCGGAGCGGGAGCGGTACGTGTTCCGCGACGGTCGGGGGCCCGCCGGTGAGCAGCCCCCGAACAACTGGGAGTCGATGTTCGGCGGGCCGGCGTGGACCCGCGTTCCCGACGGCCAGTGGTATCTGCACCTGTTCGACGTGAAGCAGCCGGACGTGAACTGGGACAACCCCGAGGTCCGCGAGGACTTCGAGACGACGCTGCGGTTCTGGTTCGACCGCGGCGTCGACGGGTTCCGGGTCGACGTCGCGAACGCGATGGTCAAACAGCCGGGGCTGCCGGACCTGGTCGAGGGCGTGAACGACGTCCAGGACGGTAACCACCCCTACCTGGACCGCGACGGCGTGCACGACGTGTTCCGCGCCTGGCGCGCGATCGGCGACACCTACGACCCGCCGCGCGTGTTCGTCGCCGAGGCCTGGGTTCCGGACGCCGAGCGGCTGGCCCGCTACCTGCGCCCGGACGAGCTGCAGACCGCGTTCAGCTTCAACTTCCTGCGCGCCGCGTGGCTCGCGCCGGACCTGCGGGACAACATCACCGAGACGCTGGCCGAGAACACGGGAGTCGGCGCGCCCGCGACGTGGGTGCTGTCCAATCACGACGTCGCGCGGCACGTGTCCCGGCTGGCCCGCAAGCCGGAGACCGGCCGCGGCTACACGCTCGACGACATCGCCGACCTGCCGGCAGACATCCCCCTCGGGATCCGGCGGGCCCGCGCGGCGACGCTGCTGATGCTGGCGCTGCCCGGCACCGCGTACCTCTACCAGGGCGAGGAGCTGGGCCTGCCCGAGGTCGAGGACATCCCGGCCGCGCTGCTCGACGACCCGACCTGGGAGCGGTCCGGACACACCCGCCGCGGGCGCGACGGCTGCCGGGTCCCGATCCCGTGGTCGGGCGACACGCCGCCGTACGGCTTCGGGGGCGGGTCCTGGCTTCCCCAGCCGGCAGCCTTCGCCGCGCACACGGCCGACAAGCTCGAGGCCGATCCGGAGTCGATCCTGCACCTGTACCGGGACGCCCTGGCGATCCGGAAGGCGCACCCCGCGCTCGGTGGCGGTGAGCTGGCCTGGCTCGACTCGCCGGAGGGCACGCTGGCGTTCGCCCGCGAGCCCGGGTTCACGGCTCTGGTCAACGTCTCGTCGTCGCCGGTGTCGCTGCCCGAGGACGCCGAGGTGATGCTCACCAGCGGCCCGCTGACCGCGAACGGGTCACTGCCCGCGGACACGGCCGTCTGGCTCCGCACGGCGCCGCGCTGACGGCCCGGCTCACGGGTCGAGACGGGTCATCGTGGACGTGTAGCCCCCGCCGCCGGGGAACACCCAGTCTCCGGTGACCTCGGTGGCGCCCGGCGGGAACGGCGCGCTGAAGTACGCAGGCGAGCCCCGCTCGCCGGCCCAGATGCTCAGCGTGTCGTCCGCGAGCTCGTAGACGTAGTCGAACGTGTTGCCGCTGTCGTCGTAGAACCGCGAGTGCACCTCGGCGGACGGGGCCTCCCCGTACGGACGCAGCTTCCCGATGATCTCCAGTCCGGTGGCGCGCCCGCCGTCGTGGTCGAGCTCCACGTGCTGCAGGAGGAAGTGACCACCCGCCATCCACTCGTAGGTCACCGTCCCGCGGGAACCACCGGTGATCCGCCACCGGCCCACCAGCCGGTCCAGTGCACGCATCTGCTCGGACGGTGCCGTCTTCGATTCGTTCATGCTGCGCTCCTTGTGATGTGCACACCGCCCACGGTCCGGCGGGCGCGGACCGGCCGGAATCCCAGAATCCTGGGTGGGCGGGCGGGCTACCATCGCTGTCGTGGCGGGCAGGGTCGCGAACGCCGAGCGGGTCCGCGACGGCCTGGTGCGCGCGGCGAACCGGGGTCTGGCGGTGGACGGGTTCGCCAGGACGGCCACCCGGATCCTCCGGCGGGCGGTGCCGTTCGACGGGACCTGCCTGGTCACGCTCGACCCGGCCACGCTGCTGCCCACCGGCGAGATCGTCGAGAACGGCCTGCCCGCTGAGGCCACGATGCGGCTGAACGACATCGAGATGCGCGAGCCCGACGTCAACAAGTTCTCCGCCCTCGCCGAGGGGACCCGCCCGGCGGCCAGCCTGAGCGAGGCGACCTCCGGCGACCTCGACCGGAGCCTCCGTCAGCGCGAGCTGAGGCGGCCGCACGGTCTCGGCGACGAGCTGCGGGCCGTCCTGCCCGACCCGACCGGCACCTGGGGGGCTCTCACACTGATGCGCGAGGCCGGTGCCCGGAACTTCACTGCAGGCGAGGTGCGGTTGGTCGCCTCGCTGGCCGAGGTGCTCGCCGAGGGGGTCCGGCGGGCCACCCTGTACCAGGCCGCGACAGCCGCAGCCGCCGACCACGACGCCGAGCCCGGGCTACTGGTGCTCGGTCCCGACGACACGGTCCGGTCGTCCAACCGGGCGGCGGACCGCTGGCTCGACGAGCTCCGCGCGGGCCCCGGGTCGGGCCTGCCCGTCGTGGTGCACGCCGCGGCCGCTCGCGCCCGCCGACCGGCCGGTCCGGACCGCGGGGACGGCCGGGCGGCACCGGTGGTCACCGCGGGCCTGGCCCGGGCCCGGGTTCGCACCGGATCCGGACGGTGGGTGGTCGTGCGCGGCTCACTGCTCGGGGACGATCCGGCGGCCCCGGTGGCGGTCCTGCTCGAACCGGCGCGGGCGCCCGAGCTGGCGCCGCTGATCGTCGAGCACTACGGGTTCACCACCCGCGAGCGGCGGATCACCGAGCTCGTCGCGCGGGGGCTGTCCACCCACGAGGTCGCGGCGCGGCTCCACCTGTCGGCCTACACCGTTCAGGACCACCTCAAGGCGATCTTCACGAAGTCCGGGACCGGCAGCCGCGGCGAGCTGGTGGCCCGCCTGTTCGTCGACCACCACGCGTCGCTGCTCGACTGACCTCTGGAAGCACCGGGCGGATCAGGCCGCCCGGTGCCAGGTCTCGTCGCGCAGCAGGCACTCGGACAGCTGCCAGAGCCGGGCCGCGTCGTCGGAGTCGAGGGCGTGCGGGGCGACACCCCGGTAGCCCTCCTCGACGGACGGGCCTGCCTCGTTGTTGTCCTCGAAGTAGCGACCGGTCACGCCGCTGACCCACGGCGACGCGGCCATCAGCACCGACGTCGCGGCGCCCTGCTCCGGGGTCTTCCACTCCGGGGCGCCGGTGCGGGCCCGCACCCGGTCCACCGCGTCGACGTCGACGTGGCGCAGCAGTGCGGTGCGGATCGCACCCGGGTTCACCGCGTTCACCGCGATGCCGTCGTCCGCCCAGCGCCGGGCCGCCTCGACCGCAAACAGCACGTTCGCGGTCTTCGACTGCGCGTAGGCGGTCGAGCGGTCGTAGGGCCGGGTCAGGAAGTGCATGTCGTCGAAGTCGACGGACGCCCGCCGGTGCGCGTCCGAGCTGACCGAGACGACCCGCGCGCCGTCGACCGCGGTCAGGGCCCAGTGCAGACCGGTGGTCAGCGCGAAGTGTCCGATGTGGTTGGTCGCGAACTGCAGCTCCCAGCCCATCCGGTTGCGCAGCTCCGGCGTGGCCATGACGCCGGCGTTGTTGACGAGCATGTGCAGCGGCCCGTCCCAGAGCCGGACGAACCGGGCGATGGACATCGGGTCGGCCAGGTCGACCTCGCCGACGCGCACACGGTCGTTGCCGGTGCTCTCGACGATCCCGGCGCGGGCGGCCTCGCCGGCGTCCGGGTCCCGGACGGCGAGGGTCACCTCGGCGCCGGCCCCGGCCAGCGCGCGGGCCGTCTCCAGGCCGATGCCGGAGGCCGCGCCGGTGACGATGGCGCGGCGGTTGCTCAGGTCGACGCCGCTCAGGACGTCGGCGGCGGTGCTGTCGGAGTGGAAGGGAGTGTGCCGGAGCGCGGGCGTGATGGACGCAGTCATGGGGGATGCTCCCGTCTGCGAGGGGCCCGAGAATCGGGCCGGGTATGAAATCGGAGGCTCCTCCGCTACGTTGGAGACACTATCCGGAGTACCCTCCGATTCGCAAGCCGTACTCTGGTCCCGACGAAGGGAGCCTCGATGACAGCCGGCACACGACGTGGGATGCGCGCCGATGCCGCCCGCAACCGTGAGCTGCTGCTCGACGCCGCGGTGCAGGCGTTCGCGATCGACGGTCCCGAGGCGACCCTCGACGGCATCGCGAAGGCCGCCGGCGTCGGGATCGGGACGCTCTACCGGCACTTCCCGACCCGCGACGCGCTCGTCGAGGCCGTGTACCGCAACGAGCTGGACCGGCTCTGCGACGCCGCGGGCGAGCTGCTCGCGTCCCGTCCCCCGGACGAGGCGCTGCGGGCGTGGATGGACCGCTTCGTCAACTACATGATCACCAAGCGGCACCTCAAGGACGCGCTGCACGCGCTCGCCGCGTGCGGGACGAACCCGTTCGCGCACAGTCGCGAGCGGATGCTCGCTGCCGTCGAGTCGCTGCTGCGGGCCGGCGTGGACGCCGGAACGCTGCGCGCCGACGTCGCCGCCACCGACGTGCTCGTCGGGATGAGCGGGGTGTGCATGGCGGTCGCCGACCCCGACGGCCGCGAGCAGGCCGGGCGGCTCCTGGACCTGATCGTCGACGGGCTGGGATCGCGCCCGGCGGCGACTACGTAGTTCTGCCGACCGGGGCCGCCGGTCGGCGGTCCGCACCCGGCCGGTCCTGATCTGACCCGTCAGCGGTGCCCGGGAAAGGCCCCGCGCGCCGCCTCCACGAGAGAGCATGTCGGCACCCGACCGCTCACTTCCCGGCCGTCGCGCGGTCTCCCCTTCGGACATACCCGACACGAGGGGGACGACATGACCGCCACCGCGACCGCGGGCCCGGCCCGGGCGACCCGCCGGGAGTGGACCGGCCTGGCCGTCCTCTCGCTGGCGTGCCTGCTCTACGTGATGGACCTGACCGTGCTGCACCTGGCCGTGCCGGACCTGTCCGCGGACCTGCGCCCGACCGGCACCGAGCTGCTGTGGATCATCGACGTGTACGGGTTCATGGTGGCCGGTGCGCTGGTCACGATGGGCACGCTCGGCGACCGCATCGGGCGGCGGCGCCTGCTGCTGATCGGTGCCGCCGCGTTCGGTGTGACGTCGGTACTGGCGGCGTTCTCGACGACGCCGGAGATGCTGATCGTCAGCCGGGCGCTGCTCGGGCTGTCCGGGGCGACGATCGCACCGTCCACACTGTCGCTGATCTTCCACATGTTCAAGGACCCGAGGCAGCGCTCGCTGGCCGTCGGCGTGTGGATCAGTGCGTTCTCCGCGGGTAGTGCGATCGGGCCGGTGCTCGGCGGGCTGATGCTCGAGGCGTTCTGGTGGGGCTCGGTGTTCCTGCTGGCCCTGCCCGTGATGGCCGCGCTGCTGCTGCTCGGCCCGCTGGTGCTGCCCGAGTACCGCGACCCGGACGCCGGACGCCTCGACCCGGTCAGTGCCGCGATGTCGGTCGTCGCGCTGCTCGCCGTCGTCTACGGGCTCAAGCATCTCGCCCAGTACGGCCCGGACACCTCGTCGCTGCTCGTCGTGGCGGCCGGGGTCGCGGTCGGCGTCGCGTGGGTGCGCCGCCAGCGCCGGTCGGCCGACCCGATGATCGACGTCGGCCTGTTCCGGATCCGCGCGTTCACCTGCGCGCTGATGGTCAACTTCCTGGCGATCTTCGTGATGATCGGCTACTTCCTGTTCGTGTTCCAGTACCTCCAGCTCGTGCTCGGGCAGACCCCGCTCGAGGCCGGGCTGTGGTCCCTGCCGTCGGCGGCCGCATTCGTCGCGTCCTCGCAGGTGGCGCCGCGGGTGCTCGGCGGGGTGCGGCCGGCGTTCGTGGTCGCGGCCGGGCTGGCGGCGTCCGCGGCCGGACTGTTCCTGCTGGCCACCGCCGAGGTCGACCACGGGCTGACGGCGCTGGTGGCCGCGTCCGTCGTGATCTCGGTCGGGATGGGACCGGTGTTCGGGCTGACGACGGAGATGGTGGTCGGCTCGGCTCCTGCGGAGAAGGCGGGCGCGGCGTCCGGGATCTCGGAGACGGCCGCCGAGCTCGGAGGGGCGCTGGGCATCGCCGTGCTGGGCAGCATCGGCGTCGCGCTGTACCGCGCCGGTCTGGCCGGATCGATGCCGGCGGGCGTGCCGGAGCCGGTCGCGGCCGCCGCTGAGGACACGCTCGGCGGGGCGGTCGCCGCCGCAGGCACGCTGGACCCGGCGACCGGCGGTGCCCTGCTCGGTGTCGCGCGGGAGGCGTTCGTGACCGGCATGCAGATCACCTCGGTCGTGGCCGGCGTCGCCGCGGCCGTCGTCGCGGTCGTGGCGCTGATCGCCCTGCGCGACCACCCGGCGGCGTCCGGCACGTCCGCGTCCGACGAGGCGGCGCCGGAGCCGGCCGCGGCCTGACCCGTTCGGCCGGCGGCAGGGGTCGCGTCACCCGGCGACGGCCGGGATGCTGAGGCCGTGAGCGACCCGGTGATCCTCGAGGTGGCCGTCAACGGCGCCACTACTCGCGCGCGAAACCCGCACGTTCCCCGCTCCCCCGCGGAGATCGCCGACGAGGCGTGTGCCGCCTTCGAGGCCGGGGCGTCGATCGTGCACAACCACAACGACGAGCCGATGTTCACCGTCGACGGGGTGCATGCCGTCGAGCCGTACGTGCAGGCGTGGACGCCGGTACTGGAACGGTTCCCGGACGCCCTGCTCTACCCGACGATGGCCGCCGGGGCCCGCGACATCCCCGTGCAGCGGCGGTGGGCCCACGTCGAGGAGCTCGCCCGGCGGGGCCTCGGCGGGCTCAGCCTGGTCGACCCCGGCTCGGTCAACATCGGTCTGAGCGCGGACGGCACCACCCCGGAGGCGGCCGCGGCCGAGCCGTACCAGAACAGCATCGCGGACACGGAGTACATGTTCGCCCGCAGTGCGGAACTCGGCGCGGGACCGAGCATTTCGATCTTCGAACCGGGTTTTTTGCGGACTGCTCTCACATTGCACGCCCACGGGCGCGTACCCGCGGGAGCGATCGTCAAGCTCTACTTCGCCGACGATCTCCAGTTCGGGTTGCCCCCCACCCCGACTGCGCTCGAGGCCTACCTCGAACTACTGGAACCGTCCGGTCTCCCGTGGTCGGTCGCCGTTCTCGGCGGGGACGTCCTCGCCTCCGGCATCGCGGAGACGGCCGTGCGCCGCGGAGGGCACCTGCGGGTGGGCCTGGAGGACTACGCCGGGCCGGACACGCCGACGAACTCCGCCCTGGTCGAGGGTGCATTGCACCTGCTCGAGCGGCTCGGCCGGGAGCCGGCCACCCCGGCCCGCACGCGCGAGATGCTCGGCGTGCCGGGCCGGGGACGATGACCGGTCAGAACCAGACTTTTCGGCCACCGACCGGGCGGCCGATGTTGCCCAGGATCAGCAGCACCACGCCGACGATCAGCAGGATGCCGCCGATGTAGTAGAGGATCGACAGGCTCGTGAAGTAGCCGATCAACAGCAGAATCAGGCCGAGAATGATCATAAGGAGTCCCCTCCGTCGTTGGTCGCAACAAACTACCCCTGACGGGGGATACCAAACGATCCGACAAACCGCGGGAGCCGGACACGATTTCGTTGCGACGAGCGGCGTCGTAGATCAGCCCACCGGTAGCCGGGCCTCGGCCGTCGTCGCCATGTCGGTGGCCGCGCCGCAGGTGCGCTCGCGGGCGGCACCGGGCACCTGCACGGTCGTCGTGACGGTCTCCAGCCGGTCGTTCGGACCGGCTCCCTCCCGGTGCGCGACGGTCACCGCGCACTTGCCGTCGGCGGCCTCCACGTACGTCCGGCGCCCGGAGATCGGCGGGCCGGTCTCGCCCGCGATGCCGGTGCGCTGGGTCGTCCCCCCGAACGACAGCGAGGCGTAGTTGTCCGCGCTCCCCCACGAGCAGCTCCAGGACGCGAACCCGGGGAACGGGGCGGCCCCGATGCCGGCCCGGCCGAGCGCCGCCGGATCGACGGCCTGGCAGGCGTCCGCACCGGCCAGCGAGAACCCGGTGTTGCGGTTCGGGTCGTACCGGACGCCGTCGCGCTGCAGGGACACGACGGCCGAGTCCAGGGCCTGGTCGGCCAGGTCGCACGGGGCGATGCCGGTGGTGAAGGAGTAGGCGCGCAGCAGCACCTGGTTGCCGTCCGGCAGGACGATGTTGTGCACGCAGGGCCGCGCGTCGTCCCCGGAGCCGCCGCCGGCCCGTCCGCGCTGCACGGACAGATCGCCGACCTGCTGGGTGCCGCCGTCCACCGTGATCCCACGGTTGAACGAGGCGGTGACCTGCGCGGGGCGCCCGTCCGAGGCCGTGACGTCGGCCCGGCACCCGGACGGGGCCGCGCCGGCCGACGACGTCACCGCCCCGAACCGGCCGAGCGCCGCGAGATCGAGCAGCGGGCACGGGTCGGCGGTGCGCGGGTCCCCGGAGATCGCACGCGGCGACGCCGCGACCGGGGCCGGTTCGTCGGGCGTGGACAGAGCCCGCACGCCGATGACGGCGGCGACCACGAGCAGCACGGCCACGACGGCGCCGGCGACCAGTGCCCTGACGCGGCGCGGGCCCGCGGGGGCGTCCTCGGCGGTGCGGGTGCCGTCGGCGATGCGGGTGCCGTCGGCGATGCGGGTGCCGTCGGCGACGCGGGTGCCGTCGGCGACGCGGGTGCCGTCGGCGGCGCGGGTGCGGTCGGGCCCGGGCGCGGCATCGGGCGACCGCTCCGGTCCGGCCGTGTAGGGCGCAGGCCGCGCCGGCGCGCCACCCTGCTGAGGCGACGCCGGGCCGGCGGCCTGCGGGTACGGCGTCCGCGGCCCGGACGGCCCCGCACCGGGCCGAAAGGCGGCCTGCTGGGCCGCGAGCCCGCCCGGCGGGCCGCCGTGCGGCACGGGTGCGCCGGCCCGGGGTCCGGGCGTCCCGTACGACAGCGACCCGGCCACCGGGGGCCCCGGGGCCGGCGACCCCGGCACGGGCGAACCCGGCGTGTGCGGGCCCGGGGAGCGCGGCCCCGGGGAGAACCCTGCCGCGCCACCGGGCGGAGGTCCCGATCCGCGCGCACCCTCGGCCTGCGACCCGACCGACTCCAGCCACCCGGCGACGGTCGAGGCGTCCGGACGGCGCGCCGGCTCGTCGTCCATCATCGCCAGCAGCACCGGCGTGAGCGGACCGGCCAGCTCGGGCGGGCGGACCGGGTCGTTGGCCACCCGGTAGACCATCGCCCGCGGGTTGGACTGCGAGCCGAACGGCCCGGTCCCCTCCACCGCGGCGTAGAGCGTCGCCGCCAGCGAGAACACGTCGGAGGCGGGCGTGGCGTCCTCGCCGCGGGCGACCTCACGGGCCATGTAGGCCGGGGTGCCGGAGACCTGCCCGGTCGCGGTGAGTGTGGACTCGCCCTCGGCGTGCGAGATGCCGAAGTCGGTGAGCTTCGTCGCGCCGCCGTCCGTGGCGATCAGGATGTTGCCCGGCTTGACGTCCCGGTGCGTGATCCCGCGCGCGTGCGCCGCGGCGAGCCCGCGGGCCACGGTCGCGCCGATGCCGGCCACGGTCCGCACGTCCAGCTTCGTCCGCCCGGCCGTGAGCTCGGCCAGGCTGCGCGAGGGCAGGTACTCCAGGACGAGCCAGACGTCGTCGTCGGAGACCTGGACGTCGTAGATCGCGACGACGTGCGGGTTCCCGCGCATCTGCGCGGCGTTGCGCGCCTCGCGCAGCGTGCGTTCGCGGGTCTCGGCGGCCAGCTCGTCGGGCAGGGCCGCGTAGCTGACGCGCTTGAGCGCGACGGGCTGGTCCAGGACGACGTCGACCGCCTCGAACACGGTCCCCATGCCGCCGGCGGCGATCCGGCGCACGACCCGGTACCGGTCGAACAGCACCGTCCCCGGCTCCGCAACTGACACGGCGATCCCCCTGAAGTCGTCGCCGTGATCCTAAGCGGCGGCGTCACCGGATCAGGGCGTCACCCCACCCGCAGATAGTGCATCCAGTACCCCCGGTGGTCGCCGTAGCGTTCGGCCAGCCGGGCGAACTCCCCGGCGTCCACCGGGCGTCCGTACACGCGCGTCGCGGCGGTCAGCGCCTCCCGGTCCGGCTCGGCGCGCTCGGTCCGGCCGAGCCCCCGGATCATCACGAAGCCCGCCGACCACGGCCCGATGCCGGGCAGCCCGCACAGCGCGTCGCGGACCTCGTCGGGGTCGCCGTGACGCAGGAAGTCCTCGTCCAGCTCGGCCCAGCCACGCAGCGCCCCGTGCAGGTACCGGGCCTTGCGTGCGTTGCCGACGAGCCCCTGCAGGTCGTCCTCGGAGAACGCGAGCAGCTGCTGGAGATCCGGGAACGCCCGCAGGCACCGGCCGTCGAGCACCACGTCGTTGCCGCGTGCCGCCGCGATCGCGGCCTTCGCCCGGCGTGCGACGGCCGTCGGCGTCCGCTGGCACAGCACCGCCCAGCAGAGCAGCTCCAGCGGGGAGGCGAACCGCACCTGGTGGTAGCCGTGCAACCGCGCGACGACGGCGGCGAACGGCGGGTCCTCGCGGGCGCGCTCGTAGAACGGGGCGAGGTCGTCGTCCAGGCCGAAGCGGTTCCGCACCCGGTCGCCGATCTCGGCTCGGGCCGCCTGCGGCAGCGGGGCGGCGGACTCGACGTCGTAGCGCAGCCCGTCACCGGACGCGCGCACGCGCAGGCCGGCGACCGTCCCGCCGGCCCGGACGGCCTCCCGGAGCACACCGGCGTCGACGTCCTGCTCCCCGGCGGTGGCCGGGAAGGCTCGGACGAACCGCAGGCTCGCGTCGAAGTCGAACGGGGGCGTCGCGGCGAGATCGGCCGAGTAGCTGCTCATGCACGCCAGCGTGCCGCTCAATCACGACACCGTCTGTCGTGTTTGTTCCAGGGATGCCAGCCCGGCCGCCGACGTCGCCTCGTCCAGCGCGACGGCGGCCGCCCCGCGCAGTGCCGCGTCGGCGCCGTGCGCGGTGTCCCGCACCGGGACCGGCGGGTCCCGGTGCAGCGCCATCAGCCCGGCGTCGTAGGCGTCGGTGAACGCGTCCGGGGCGGTCGCCCGCAGGGCCGGACCGAGCCCGCCGAGCACGACGACGTCCGGGTCGTGCGCGTTGACCAGGCCCGCCGTCCCGCGGCCCAGCCGGGACGCGACGTAGGCGGCCGCGACTCCGGCGGCCGGGTCGTGACCGGCCCGCTCCAGCACGGCCCGCGCGCCGGCGTGCGGGTCCTCCGGCTCCGGCCCGCCGCTGCGGCGGACGAGCACACCGGCCCCGACGTCGACGTTCCAGCACCCGCGGGCACCGCACGGGCACGTCGCGTCCGGATCACCGAACGGCAGGTGCCCGAACTCGCCGGACGCGCCGCGCGCCCCGGCCAGCGGCCGCCCGTCGACGACCAGCACACCGCCGACGCCGACCTCGACGGTCAGGAAGATCGCCGTCCCGGCACCGGACGCCGCTCCGGTCCGTACCTCGGCGACGCCGGCGAGCGTCGCGTCGTTGCCGACCACGACCGGCACGTCCAGCGTCGCGGCCACCCGTTCCGGCTCGCGCGGCAGCCAGGCCCGGTCGGCCGGGCGCGCGCCGCCTGCGGTCACGGTCGCGGCGATCGCGACGCCCGCCGCGACCACCGGCCCGGCCGCCGATCCCGCCAGCTCGTCGACGACCGGTGTCAGCGCGTCGACGACGTCGTCCGGGTCGCGGCGGCGGTAGCGGCCGGAACGCACCGCGACCGGGTGGCCGTCCAGGCCGGCGATCGCGCACCGCCAGCCCTCGAAGCGCAGGTCCACCGCGAGCACCACCGGCGCGTCCGGGGCCGGGGACACGGCCGTCGTCGGCCGTCCCCGGCCGGCTGCGGGCGCCCGGGTCTCGGACACCCACCCCAGCTCGCGCAGCCGTGTGGTGATCTCGGTCGCGGATGCGCTGGCCAGGCCGATTCGTCTGGCCAGCTCCACGCGCGTGACGCCCGGGTCACGGCGCACCTCGGCCAGCACCTCGGCCGCGGTCCGCCACCGCTCGACGGCCGCCCGTCCGGACATCGCGTCCCTCACATCTCGATTGACAGCACGCGGGCTGCCAATCTTATCCTCGTGCCACGATGAAAATCCGTTCCGTGCCTCCCGGCGTGGCGCTCGCCGTCCTCGCACTCGGTGGCTTCGCCGTCGGGACCACCGAGTTCGCCTCGATGGGCCTGCTCCCCCGCTTCGCGGCCGACCTCGGCGTGTCCGTACCGCAGGCGGGCAGGGCGATCAGCGCCTACGCGCTCGGCGTGGTCGTCGGTGCGCCGCTGCTCGCGATCGCCGGTGCCCGGTGGCCGCGCAAGCGCCTGGTGCTCGTGCTCGCGGGCGCGCTCGCACTGACGAACGCATCGTCCGCCGTCGCGCCGACGTTCGACATCTTCCTGGTCACCCGGTTCGCGTCCGGGCTGCCGCACGGCGCGTACTTCGGCACGGCCGCGGTGCTCGGCGCGTCGCTGCTGCCGCGCGCGCAACGGGCCCGTGCCGTGGCGACGACGCTGTCCGGGCTGATGGTCGCGAACATCGTCGGTGTACCGATCGCGACCTGGCTCGGGCAGACGCTCGGCTGGCCGGCCGCGTACCTGGCCGTCAGCGGGATCGCGCTGCTCACGGTCGTCGCGGTCGCGCTGGTCGTCCCGGACGCCCGGGAGCAGCGAACGCGGAACGAGCACGGGCACAGCGACGAGCGGCCCGGCTCCATCCGTGCGGAGCTCTCCGCCCTGAGCCGCCCGCAGGTGTGGCTGACCGCGCTGGTGATCGCGTCCGGGTTCGGCGGGACGTTCGCGATGTTCAGCTACATCACGCCGACGCTCATGCAGGTCTCCGGCTTCGCCGAGGCGACGGTGCCGGTGCTGCTCGCGCTGTTCGGCGTCGGGATGACGGTCGGGAACTTCGTCGGCGGGCGGCTGGCCGAGCGGGCGCCGACCCGCACGATCGCCGCCGGGATGGTGGCCACCTCGCTCTGCCTGTTCGCGTTCTCGATGTTCGCGCACGTCGCCGTCGCGGCGGTGGCGCTGCTGGTCGTGATGGCGGTGTGCGGGATGGCCGCGTCGCCCGCGCTGAACACCCGCCTGATGGACGCGGCGCCGGACGGCCCGACGCTCGGCGCGGCCCTGCACCACTCCGCGTTCAACGTCGCGAACGCGCTCGGCGCGGCGATCGGCGGCGCCGTGCTCGCGGCGGGCCTGGGCTACAGCGCGCCGGCCGCGGTCGGCGGCGTGATCCCGCTGGTCGGGCTCGTCGCGCTCGGCGCGGCCGTGTACGTGGAGCGGCGGGCGGGTGGCGTCGCGCCGGAGCGGGTCAGCGCAGGGCGTCCCGAGCGTCCATCAGTGCGAACCCCAGCAGGTTGAGCCCCGCCCAGTGCGCCGCGGACGCCGCGCGCTCGTCGTCCGCGGCCAGGCCGATGCCCCAGATCCGGGCCTCCGGGCCGGCCTCGACGAGCACCGCGTCCCCGGTGCCGTCGAGGTAGCGGCGCAGGTCCAGGCCTGGTCGAACTCGGCGTCGCCGCGAGGACGACGTCGTAGCGGTGCGCGGACAACGTCGCGTGTCGTACGCCGCGCTCCTCGGCCGCGCGACAGTCGTCGGCGCTGCGTGGGCGGGCCGTCATCGCGCGGAGGCGTCGCTCAGCGCGGCCAGCTCGTCCGGGGCGAGCTTCAGGTGCATCGACGGCAGGATCGCCGTGAGCTGGTCGAGCGTGCGTGCGCTGGCGATCGGCGCGGCGACGGTCGGCTGCGCGCCGAGCCAGGCCAGCGCGACGGCCGCGACCGGTACGTCGTGCGCGGCGGCGACGTCGTCGAGCACGCCGAGCACGCGCACGCCCCGATCGTCGAGATAGGACCGCGCGCCCTCGGCCCTGGCCCAGCGCATCGCGCCGGTCGTCGCTCCGGAGTCCACGTCGTCCGAACCCGGCCGGTACTTGCCGGTCAGGAAGCCCTTGGCCAGCCCGAAGTACGGGAAGCAGGACAGACCCTCGGTCGCGACGAGCAGCGCCTGGTCGCCCTCGTAGTCCCGCTCGACGAGGTTGTAGTGCGGCTGGACGGCCTCGAACCGGGCGAGCCCGTCACGCCCGGAGATCTCCAGCGCCGAGCGGAGCCGGTCGGCGTCGAAGTTGGACGCCCCGATCGCCCGGACCTTGCCGGCGCGCACGAGCTCGTCGAACGCGGCCAGGTACTCCTCCTGCGGGGTCTCCGGGTCGTCGGTGTGCGCGTAGTACAGATCGATCCGGTCGGTCCGTAGCCGGCGCAGCGAGTCCTCCGCCGCGGCGATCACGTTGTCCCGGGACAGACCCTTCCGGCCGGCCAGGTTGCCGACCTTCGTCGCGACCACGACCCGGTCCCGGTTCCCGCGCGCGGCCAGCCAGTTGCCGATCACCGTCTCGGACTCGCCGCCGGAGTTGCCCTCGGCGCGGGCCATGTAGGAGTCGGCCGAGTCGAGCATGTTCCCGCCGGCCTCGAGGAACGCGTCGAGCAGCGCGAACGACGTCGGTTCGTCGGCGGTCCAGCCGAACACGTTCGTGCCCAGGCAGAGGGCGGAGACGTCCAGGTCGCTGCGTCCGATCGAGGTCATGGCGCCGGTTACCCGGATCACCGGCAGGACATGTGTCGATCACGTCTCGAGGGGAACTCCGGCGGCCCGGCCGGCGACGGGTCGAAGGAGATCACCTTCGTCGACGACCTGCCGCTCACCGCATCGGCAAGACCGACTAGAAGACCCTCCGCGCAGATCACCGACTGACGGCGTCGCGCTGCCGGGTCGCCTCGTACAGGGCGAGGGCGGCGGCGGTCGCGGCGTTCAGCGAGTTCACCGTCCCCCGCATCGGGATCACGACGGTCTCGTCGGCGTGCTCGAGCCACAGGTCGGTCACGCCGGTGGCCTCGGTGCCGACCACCAGCGCGACCGGGCCGGTCAGCGCCGCGCGGTCCAGGCGCGTCGTCCCGGCCGGTGTAGTGACCACGATCCGCAGCCCCCGCTCGCGCAGCCACGCCAGCACGTCCGCGCTCCCGGCCGCGGCGACCGGCACCGCGAACACGGTGCCCTTGCTGGCCCGCACCACGTTCGGGTTGCCGAAGTCCGTCCCGGCCGACGCCGCCACGACCGCGTCCGCCCCGCACGCCTCCGCGGTCCGCAGCATCGCGCCGACGTTGCCCGGCTTCTCGATCCCCTCGGCGACGAGCACGAGCGGCCGCGGGCCGAGCACGAGCCCGTCCAGTGGCCGGTCCGGAGCCGGGACGATCGCGAGCCAGCCGTCCGGCGACTCCCGGTAGGCGATCTTGTCGAACACCTCGCGGCTCACCGACGTGACCCGGGCACCGGCCGCCCGGATCTCGTCGGCCAGGTCCGTGTCGCGGACCAGCGACGGCGCCCAGTACAGCTCCGACGGCCGCACCCCGGCGTCCAGCGCCAGGCGCAGCTCGTCGTGCCCCTCCACCAGCGTGACGCCCGCCTCGGCCCGGGCCCGCCGGGTGCGCAGCCGCACCAGCGACTTGACCCGCGGGTTCGTCGTGCTGGTGAGGTCGGCGCCGCGCGTGTCGACCATGCCCGGCAGGGTATCCCCGGGGTCAGCCGGCGAACATCCGCGCCGCAGCACGCCGCCGCATCGGGCGCGGCAGGTGGGCGAGCACCGGCGACATCGCCCGCGTCGCCCTGCCGGGCAGGCACAGGGTGCGTCCGCGGTCGAACGCCCGCATCGCCTCGGCCACCACGTCCGGCGCGCTCATCACGCCGGGCGCCTTCTCGATCATGTCCGCCATCCCGGCGGCGTCGCCGAACCCGGTCGCGGTCGGGCCCGGGCAGAGTGCCATCACCCGCACACCGGTCCCGTCGGTCTCCAACGACAGCGACTCGGCGAACGAGAGCAGGAACGCCTTGGTCGCGTTGTAGACGGCCATGTTCGGGATCGGGTAGTACGCGCCGGACGAGCTGACCAGCACGATCCCGCCGCGCCCACGGTCGACCATCCCGGGCAGCAGCCGGGTGACCAGCTCGACGCCGGCCGTCAGGTTGAGCCGCACCATGTCCCGCGCTGCGTACGGATCCGTCTTCGCGACCGGTCCGAACGCCCCGCGTCCGGCGTTGCTGACCAGCAGCTCGACGAGTCCGAGCTCACCGGCCCGGGCCGACACGACGTCGACGGCCCCGGGACGGGACAGGTCCGTCACGAGCGGGACGACGCGGCCCGGCCACCGGGCGGCCAGCGTGTCCAGCCGGTCGGCCCGGCGGGCGACGGCGAGGACGCGGTGGCCGCGGGCGGCCAGGGCGTCGGTGTAGGCCTCCCCGATGCCGGACGAGGCGCCGGTGACGACGGAGAGTGGACGATCGGTCATGTGACTGTGCTCGCCGCTCGGGGTGCGGGCGTTATGGGTACCGTCCGGTCCGGACGACGGGAGGAGACGATCATGGGTGAGCCGACGACGCTCGCGGTGGAGGTGGACGCCGGCGTCGCCCGGGTACGCCTGGACCGCCCGGCGTCCGCGAACGCGATGAACCGGGCCATGTGGTTCGAGCTGCGCGACACGTTCCGCGACCTCGACGCCGACCGGTCCGTGCGGGTCGTGGTGCTCTCCGGCAACGGGAAGCACTTCTGCTCCGGGATCGACCTGGAGATGCTGGCCGAGCTGAACACGGTCGGCGGCGACGAGTCCCGCGGGCACGGAGCGGACGATCTGCGCGCGTTGATCCTCGACCTGCAGGACTGCATCACCGCCGTCGAGCGCTGCCGCAAGCCGGTGATCGCCGCCGTGCACGGGGCGTGCGTCGGCGGCGGGCTGGATCTGGCCGTGGCCTGCGACCTGCGCTACGCCAGCGCGGACGCGCGGTTCGTGCTCAAGGAGGTCGACCTCGGCCTGGCCGCCGACGTCGGCGTGCTGCAGCGCCTGCCCCGCATCGTCGGTGAGGGCGTGGCTCGCGAGATGGCCTACACCTGCCGCGCCGTCTCCGGGACCGAGGCCGCGTCGCTGCGGCTGGTCAACGAGGCGCTCGACGACGCCGACGCCCTGCGCGAGCGGGTCGACGCGCTCGCCACCGAGCTGGCCGCGAAGTCGCCGCTCGCGCTGCGCGGCACCAAGTACGCGATCACCTACGCCCGCGACCACACGATCGCCGACGGGCTGGAGCAGATCGCCACCTGGAACGGCGGCCAGCTACTGTCCGCCGACCTGCAGGAGGCGGTCACCGCGTTCTCCGAGAAGCGCCCCGGCACCTACCGGGACTGAGGGGCGCGCCGGCCTGCCGCGGCCTGGCCGTTCTCGCGTCGTCGCACACCGAACGGTGCTCTCGCACATGCTCGAGCGTGTGCGACGGCACCCGAACTGTGCGAGGGGGCGATGCGACGGCCGCGCCGCCACCGCGGTCGCCCCGACGTCGTCGCACACCGAACGGTGCTCGTGCCGCCGATCCCAGGCCCGATGCGAGGCCGTGCGCGGCCGTCGGCCGGTGTTGGCTGGTCGGGTGGAGATCCGGGACGTCGTGCTGCGGGCCGAGCTGCTGGACGCGGGCTGGTCGCCGGACGAGGTCCGTCGGATGTGGCGGCGCGGCGAGCTGCGGCGCCTCGGCCGCGGCACGTACGTCCGCGACGACCCCGCCGACAACGAACGGTCCCGGCGGCGGGCGGACCACGTGCTGCGCATCCGGGCCGCGCTCCGACGGCTCGGCTCCGGCGCGGTGGTCAGCCACGCCTCCGCCGCAGTGCTGTACGGGCTGCCGTGCTGGGGCCTCCCGCTCGACCGGGTCCAGGTCACGCGGGACCGGGCGTCGGGTGCCCGCCAGTCGGCCGAGGTCCACGTGTACGCGGCGCCGCTGTCCGCAGCGGACACACGGACGCTGTCCCTGACCGGCGGGACGATCCCGCTGCGGGTCACCGCGCCGGCCCGCACGGTCGTCGACATCGCGCGCACGCACCGGTTCGAGCAGGCCGTCGCGGTCGCCGACGCGGCGCTGGCGACACCGCACCCGGACACTCCGCCGCTGACCACGCCGGAGGAGCTCGCCCGGGCCGTGGCCGACGCGGCCGGCCGGCCCGGAGCCGCGGCCGCGCGCCGGGTGGTGGCGTTCGCCGACGGGCGCAGCGGCAGCGTCGGCGAGTCCCGCAGCCGGGTCGCCATGGCGGCGGCCGGCCTCGTCGCACCCGAGCTGCAGCGGGAGATCCGGGCGCCGTCGGGCGCGCACATCGCGACGGTGGACTTCGCCTGGCCGAACCGGCGGGTCGTCGGCGAGTTCGACGGAAAGATCAAGTACGGCCGGCTGCTCCGGCCCGGCGAGGACGCCGGGGACGCCGTCTACCGGGAGAAGCTCCGCGAGGACGCGATCCGCGCCGAGGGTTGGACGGTCGTGCGGTGGCGCTGGGCGGAGATCCGCCCGTTCACCCCGGTGCTGGCCCGGCTCGGACCGCTGCTCTGGTCCTGACCGTCGCACACGATGTGGTGCTCTCGCACACGCTCGAGCGTGTGCGAGGGCGCCAATTCATGTGCGAGACGGGGCGCAGCGGGCGTGACCCCGCCGCGGGCAGGCGGTGGCGACTCCCCCACGACGACTACGCAGCGCGATACTCATGGCCAGAACGCGAAAGCCGGAAAATCGTCCGAACCTTCCGCGACCCGGTTTCCGAATGACTCGTCGTACGGGGATCCGGCAGTCCGCTCGGGCCCCATTGGCCGAGGAGGCATTTCCATGTTCCGTTCCGTTCGACGCGTAGTCGGAATCACGACCATCGGGCTGGTCGCAGCGGCGGTGACCGGTCTCGGCGCGGGTGTCGCGTCGGCCGAGCAGGCTCCGCCTCCGGTCGCGATGATCACCAACCTGACCGGTCAGTCCACGTCGGTGAAGCTCGACGCGGGCTTCGTCGAGGCGCTGGGCTCGCTCGGGGTCGCACCGTCGCCGGCCGGGAAGGCGAAGGTCGCCGACGGCAGCGCGACGTTCCCGATCACCGGCGGCAACGTCACGGTGTACAAGCCGGGCGACGTCTTCCCCTACGTGCAGGGCACGATCCAGCACGAGGGCAGCGGGCTGAACCTGACCAAGGGCGACACCAAGGTCACGATCGAGAACTTCAGCATCGACCCGGGCGACCCGGCCGTGCTGACCGGCAAGGTCCTGGCCAACGGCAAGGTCGCCGCCGAGTCGGTGAAGCTGTTCGACCTCAACGGCTCGACCCTCAAGCCGATCATGGTCGACTCCGCGGCCGGCACGGCCACGCTGACCGGCACCACGGTGACCCTGTCCAGCGAGGCGGCCCAGGCCCTGAACGGCGCCTTCAAGACCGACGCGCTCAAGGGCGGCACGACGATCGGCATCGCGACGATCGTCGTCAACACGAAGAGCGGCGACATGCCGATGCCGAAGGGTGGCGTCGACACCGGTGCCGGTAGCACCTCGGGCACCGAGGACACCGGCCTGCTGGTGACCGGCGTCCTCCTGCTGGTGGGCGCGGGCACCGTGGTTCTGATCGCGCGCCGCCGCGCCGGCCAGAACTGATCCGCCGCGGTCCCGCCCGCCGGTCCTCCGGTGGGCGGGGCCGCGTCCGTTCCGTCGAGGGAAGGTCCCGATGATCGACGACACGCCCGCACGACCCCGGCGCCGCCGGGTCGCGATCGTGGTCGCGGCGCTGCTGGCGATCGTGGGACTGGTGCTGCTCGGGACCGCGTTGCTGGGTCAACGGTCCGCGCCCGAGCCGGCTGCCGCCACGCTGCCGGCACCGGCGGTCGTCGTGAACGGTCCCGCCGACCTGCCGGTGCCGGAAGGCCGGGTCCTGCCCGCCTCCCCGCCGACGTCGATCTCCATCCCGTCGCTCGGGGTGCGGTCGGTGATCAACCAGGTCGGGCTCAACCCGGACGGCACGCTCGAGGTCCCAGCGCCCGGACCGCTCTACGACCAGGCCGCCTGGTATCGAGACTCCGCCGTCCCCGGGACGATCGGCCCGGCCGTCGTTCTCGGGCATGTCGATTCCGCCGCGAACGGGCCGTCGGTCTTTTTCGATCTGGGCCGCCTGAAATCCGGCGACACGATCGACATATCGCGCGCCGACGGCAGCGTCGCGACATTCCGGGTCGATTCCGCGGGCAGATTCGCCAAGGACGAATTTCCGACACGGAGCGTGTACGCCACTACGGACCGGGCCGAGCTACGGCTGATCACCTGCAGTGGCAGCTTCGACTCGGCGTCCGGCAACTACCGGGACAACACCGTGGTGTTCGCACACCTGGTCTGATCGGTTCACATCGCCGACGCTCAGACCGGCAGCACCCGGCGCAACACCACGACCGCGCTCGTCGCGACGACGGGTGTGCATGAGCATCAGCGCCACCGCGTTGACGACGGTCGCGCCGCCGACGAGCACGAGGACGTCCGGGATCCAGGTCAGCACGAGCACCGCCGGCCGCGTCGTCGCAGACCAGGACCGCCTCGCCGGCCATCGCCCGACCGGGACCCTGTCTCAGACCGGCCCGGCCAATGCCTGGACGATCCCGTCGCCGTTCCAGTCCGAGCGCGCCAGCATCCGCCGCAGCGTCAACTGTGGACGGTTCCGGTCGAGCGGCGCCTCGTCGAGCTGGAACGCCGTTCGGTAGCCGGCCTCGTCCAGGTGCGCGAACGCGGCCGGGCTCCACCTTCCGTACGGGTAGGCGAAGTGGTGCACCGGCGCTCCGGTCAGGCGCTCCAGCTGCCGGCGCGGGCGGTCGAGCTGGGTGGTCCAATCGGATCCGGAGTACCGGTCGACCGGGTGGTGGTCGTGGGTGTGCGCGCCGACGGTCATGCCCACCTCGTGCAGGTGCCGCACGTCCGCGCGGCGCATCCAGTTCGGCTTGTCCAGCGGCACCGTCTGCACGAAGAACGTGCCGGCCATGTGACGTCGCTGCAGCTCGGGGAGGCCGACCGAGATCTGGGTGCCCCGCGAGTCGTCGAACGAGAGCATCACCGGCCGGGGCGGCAGCGCGGTCCCGGTCGTGAGGTGGGCGAGGTACTCGTCCGGCCCGATCGCGGTGAATCCGGCGGCGAGGATGCCGTCGAGCTGCGACCGGAACGTCGCGGGCGGGCAGATGTACAGCGCGCGGCTGGACGCGGAGTCGTCCGGCCGGTGGTCGCGGAGCTGGTGCCAGCACAGGACCGGCACCCTCGCCCCCGCCACCATCTCCGGGACGCCCGGGGCCGCCGCGTCCGGGCCGGGCGTCGCGCCGGCGGGCGACGGAGGGGTGGTCGGCGACGGCGGGGCGGCAGGCATCGGGGCGGTGCCGCATCCGGCCAGCGCACCCAGTGCGGTCAACCCGGCCGCGGCCAGCACGGTCCGCCGGCTCGGCGTGGTTCGGCTCATCGCCGGCGATTGTCCCGGCCGGGTCCGAGCCACCCGATGGCCACCCGGGAAAGCCGGCTGACACCGTCGTCGCCCTCGGTCAGGACAGCGGGCCGCGTCCCGCCCAGGTCCAGGCGTAGGCCGGGTCCTCGCAGGCCCGGCCGCCCTCACCGAGCTCCAGCGGGCGGAACGTGTCGACCATGACCGCCAGCTCGTCGAACCGCTCCGCCCCGAGCGCCTTCTCGATCGCGCTCGGCTGCGGGCCGTGGCTGTGCCCGCCCGGGTGCAGGCTCACCGACCCGAGCGCGATGCCGGATCCCTTGCGCGCCTCGTAGTCCCCGCCGCAGTAGAACATCACCTCGTCGGAGTCCACATTGGAGTGGTAGTACGGCACGGGGACCGCCAGCGGGTGGTAGTCCACCTTGCGTGGCACGAAGTTGCAGATCACGAAGTTGGTCCCGGTGAACACCTGGTGCACCGGCGGGGGTTGGTGCACCCGCCCGGTGATCGGCTCGAAGTCGGCGACGTCGAACGTGTACGGGTACAGGCAGCCGTCCCAGCCGACCACGTCGAACGGGTGCTCCGGCACGACGTAGCGCGTCCCGGTGTCGCCGCGCGAGCCGCGGTGCCGGACCAGCACCTCGACGTCCGTGCCGTCGGCCAGCAGCGGTCCGGACGGCCCGTGCAGGTCCCGCTCGCAGTACGGCGCGTGCTCCAGCATCTGCCCGAACCGCGACAGGTAGCGGGCCGGCGGCCCGATGTGCGAGCTCGCCTCGATCACGTATGCCCGCAGTGGCTCCGAGCCGGTGGGGATCCACCGGTGCGTGGTCGAGCGCGGCAGGATCACGTACGTGCCGGCCCCGGCGGTGAGCGTGCCGAACACGGTCTCGATCGTCGCCGACCCGGTCTCGAGGTACACGCACTCGTCCCCGACGGCGTTGCGGTACAGCGGCGAGGTCTCCCCGGCGACGACGTAGGAGATCCGCACGTCGGCGTTGCCGAGCACGAGCCGCCGGCCGGTGACGACGTCGAGGCGCTTCCAGCCGTCGTCGAACAGGTCGTGCAGCTTGAGGTGCCGCGGCAGCAGGGGCCGGTTCTCCGTCGTGGACTGGTCCGGCAGCTCCCAGGGCGTCGCGTCGACCACGGCCGACGGCACGCCGGTGTGGTAGAGCAGCGACGAGTCGGACGAGAACCCCTCCTCCCCCATCAGCTCCTCGCGGTAGAGGTTCCCGGACGGGTCGCGGTGCTGGGTGTGCCGCTTCGGAGGCACCGATCCCACGCTGCGGTAGTGGGGCATGTCAGAAGTTCCCCCGCCTGGCCTGCTCGCGCTCGATGGCCTCGAACAGCGCCTTGAAGTTGCCGATGCCGAACCCGAGCGAGCCGTGCCGCTCGATGAACTCGAAGAACACCGTCGGACGGTCCCCGACCGGCTTGGTGAAGATCTGCAGCAGGTAGCCGTCCTCGTCGCGGTCGACGAGGATGCCGCGCGACTCCAGCTCCTCGATCGGCACCCGGACCTCGCCGATCCGGGCACGCAGCGCCGGATCGGTGTAGTAGCTCTCCGGTGTGGACAGGAACTCGACGCCGCGGGCGCGCAGGGTGTCCACAGTGGTCAGGATGTCGTTCGTGGCGAGCGCCAGGTGCTGGACGCCGGGCCCGCCGTGGAAGTCGAGGTACTCGTCGATCTGGGAGCGCTTGCGGCCGACCGACGGCTCGTTGAGCGGGAACTTCACCCGGTGGTTGCCGCTGGCGACGACCTTGCTCATCAGCGCCGAGTACTCGGTCGCGATGTCCGAGCCGACGAACTCGGCCATGTCGGTGAACCCCATGATCCGGTGGTAGAAGTCCACCCAGGTGTCCATCCGTCCCATCTCGACGTTCCCGACGACGTGGTCGAGCGCCTGGAACACCCGCTTCGTCCGTTCGACAGTGGACGATCGCGCGACGTATCCGGGCAGGTAGGGCCCGTCGTAGCGGCTGCGGTCGACGAGCGTGTGCCGGGTCTCGCCGTACGTCGCGATCGCTGCCGTGCGGACGGTCCCGTGGTCGTCGGAGACGTCGTGCGGCTCGACCAGCACGGTCGCGCCCTGCGCGCGGGCCTGCGCGATGCAGCGGTCCACGTCCGGGACCTCCAGCGCGACGTCGACGACGCCGTCGCCGTGCCGCCGGTGCTGGTCGGCCAGCGGGCTGGCCGGGTCGACGGCCCCGCGCAGCTCGAACCGGACGGCGCCGGAGCGCAGCACGTAGGCGTGGTGGTCGCGGTTGCCGGTCTCCGGACCGGAGTAGGCGACCAGCTCCATGCCGTAGACGGCCTGGTAGAGGTGCGCGGCCTGGGTCGCGTTCCCGACCGCCCAGACGACGGCGTCCCAGCCGGTCACCGGGAAGGGGTCGCCCCCCGCGTCGTACTCGACGAGCCCGACGAGGCGGGAGAGCTGTTCGGCGTCCAGGTCGGCCAGGCGTTCCTGGCTGGTCAGGATGTTCTCGACGGTCATGTGGAGCTCCTGTTCGTGCGCCGGCCGGGATCGTCCGGGCGGGCGTCGCGCGGCCGCGGGGTGTGCGGCCTCACTCCAGGGTTAGCACGACCGCGAATGCCGGTCCACACCGTTGGGTCCGGGATCCGGGGAATGTGCGCTCGTCCTCAGCCGTCGAGCTCCAGAGTGCGCAGGGCGTTCTCGATGACCTCGGAGAGCGCCGGGTGGATCCAGTACTGCAGGTCGGCCAGGCGCGGCGCGGTGACGTCCAGCGCCATCGCCTGCACCAGCTGCTGCACGAGCGTCGACGCCTGCGGCCCCATCAGGTGGGCGCCGAGCAGCCGTCCGGTCCCCGTCTCGGCGATGACCTTGCAGAAGCCGGTCTCATCCTCCATCGCCCAGCCGTAGGCGACGTCGGAGTACGGCTGCACCGACACGGCGTAGGACAGCCGGTCGTCGCGGCACTGCTGCTCGGTCCGCCCGACCGTCCCGACCTGCGGCGACGCGAACACTGCGGCCGGGACCAGATCGTCGTCGACCCGGCGCAGGTCGCCGGTGGTCGTCAGGTTGTCCGCGACGAGGGCGGCCTCGTGGTTGGCGACGTGCTTGAGCGGGTGCGCGGTGCTGATGTCGCCGAGCGCCCACACGCCCTCGGCACTGGTGCGCCCGTACTCGTCGACGGCGATCCGGCCGTCGTCGTGCGTGTCGACGCCGCCGGCGCCGAGGTTCATCCGGTCCCCGTTCGGCGTCCGGCCGGCCGCGACCAGCAGCATGTCCGCCTCGACGACCGATCCGTCGTCGAGGACGAGCCGCACACCGTCGTCGTCGCCGGTGACCTGGTCGGCGGTGCGGCCCAGCCGCAGGTCGAAGCGGTCCCGCATCGCCTCGGTGAAGTGCGCGGTGACCGTCTCGTCCATCCCGGTCAGCAGCTCGTCGACGGCCTCGACCATCGTGACCTGACAGCCGAGGCCGCCGAACACGTGCGCGAACTCGGCCGCGATGTACCCGCCGCCGATCACGGCCAGGCGCCGCGGGAGCTCGTCGATCCGCATGATCGTGTCCGACGTCCGGTACGGCGCACCGCCGTCGGTCACCGGCGGCGGGACGATCGGGCGACCGCCCGCGGCGAGCACGATCCGGTCCGCGGTGAACTCGGCGGTCGACCCGTCGGCGCAGGCGACCGTCATCGCGCGGGGCCCGGTGAACGACGCCGTCCCGAGATAGACGGTGCCGTGGTCCTCCCGGTACTTGCGCCCCTCCTCGGCGATCGGGTCCAGCCGCGAGAACACGCGGTCGCGGATGTCGGTCCAGCGCACACGGTCGATGCTCGCGTCCACCCCGAACCGGCTCGCCGACCGCACGGTCTCGGCGACCTCGGCGGTGTAGGCGAGCATCTTCGTCGGGATGCAGCCGACGTTCAGGCAGGTCCCGCCGAAGTGCGTGGCCTCGACGAACGCCACGTCGAGGTCGGCGAAGCGGTGGTCGACGATCGTGTTCCCGGAGCCCGCCCCGACCACGACGAGATCATGATGTCGCACCGACCGAGCGTAGGCCGGGCCGCCGGGCGCGGCCATTCGACCATGAGAGCGAGTGTGCGCCAGGTCACAGGCGAGTACCGTGCGAACTCCGCCGCTGACCCACGGAGGGCTACCCATGAGCCAGGACACCCAACGCTCCGCCCGCCCCGAGATCGGCCCGGGCGCGCTGATCGTCCACCACCGGCGCGGGACACCGCAGATCCACGAGTCGGCCTACGTCGCACCCGGGGCCGTGATCTGCGGTGACGTGCGGATCGGGGCCCACAGCCGGGTGCTGTTCGGCGCCGTCGTCACGGCCGAGGGCGGCCCGGTCGAGATCGGCGACCACTGCATCGTGATGGAGAACGCCGTCATCCGCGGCGCACCCGACCACCCGACGACGTTCGGCGACAACGTTCTCGTCGGGCCCCACGCCCACCTGACCGGCTGCGTGGTCGAGGGCGACTCGCGGATCGCCACCGGCGCGATGGTCTTCAACGGTGCCCGGATCGGCGCCGGCGCGGAGGTCGAGTTCCACGCGCTGGTGCACGTCAACACGGTCGTCCCGGCCGGGACCGCCGTGCCGATGGGCTGGTTCGCGGGCGGCGACCCGGCCGAGCTCGTGCCGCCGTCGGACTCGGAGCGCATCCGGCAGATCATGGGCGGCCTGGACTACCCGGGCACCGTGTTCGGCGTGGGCGACCCGAACACCGCGCACAACGGGGTCCCCGACATGGCCCGCCGGTACTCGAGGCGGCTCGGACTGCACCGCCAGGACTACCTGCTCGACCCGGCGCACTACCCGATCTGACCAGCTCGGGCCGTCAGGGCTCGAGCCCGCGCAGCACGGTGCGCACCAGCTCGGCGGGCGGCGCGGTGTCGGTGAGCGGGCGGTCGTCGAAGGCGGACAGGAACGCCGCCATCAGGCACGCCCCGAGCAGGAGCTGGGCCGCCGCGTCGGGATCGGTGTCGGGTCGCAGCCGGCCGAGGTCGCGCTCGGCGGCCAGGTAGCCGGCCAGCGCGTCCGCGGGGACCCGCGGCCCGGCGTCCATGCGGTGCAGGGACTCCCGGTGCGCGGCGAGCAGCGCGGGTTCGGAGAACAGCGACGCGCCCATCGGAAACGTCTCGCGGTAGAACGCGACCGCCTCCTCGGCCACCGTGACGAGCACGTCGGCGACCGGATCGGCGCCCACCCGCTGCGGCAGACCACTCAGCACCTCGGTGAACCGGCTCGGGCTGCGCTCGGACAGCACGGCGACGAACAGCGAGGCCTTGTCGTCGAAGTGCTTGTACAGCGCCGCCTCGGAGAAGCCCGCCTCGCGCGCGATCTGCTTCGTGGTGGCTCGCGCCAGCCCGTGCGTGCGCATCACCGACGCCGCGGCGTCGAGCATGCGGTCGCGGGTCGACCGCGCGCTTGACCGGGAGTCGTCCATGCCCCCATCCTAATCTGGTGAGTGAGTACTCACCAACCGCAGGAGGTGCGGGATGAAGATCGTGGTGCTGGGGGCGTCCGGGCGGACCGGGCGCGAGGTCGTCACGCAGGCCGTCGACGCCGGACTCGACGTGACGGCCGTCGTGCGCGAGGGATCCGCGGCTCCGTCCGGCGGCGCGACCGTCGTGCGCGCGGAGCTCGGCGACACCGTGCGGCTGACCGAGGCGGTGCGCGGGGCCGACGCCGTCGTCTCCGCGCTCGGCGGACGGGACCGACGCCCGACGACGGTGTGCACCGACGGTGCGCGGGCCGCCGTCGCCGCGATGCGCGACGCCGGGGTGCGACGCCTGCTCGTCGTCAGCGCGGCCGGACTGCCGGGCGACGGCGAGGACCTCCTGACGCGCCTGGTCGTCAAACCGATCATCTCCCGGGTGTTCCGCCATCCCTACGCGGACATGGCCGGCATGGAGCGCCTCGTACGCGAGAGCGGTCTGGAGTGGACGATCGTCCGCCCGGCCCGGCTGACCGACGGCCCGCGCACCGGGACCTACCGCCGCGCGATCGACCGGCACGTCCGCGGCGGTCACACGACGGCACGCGCCGACGTCGCCGACGAGCTGCTGCGCGACGTCACCGACGACGCGTCGGTCGGCCACATGGTCGCGATCGCGGACTGAGCCGGCACCGATGAGTCCGGGTGCCGCGACCGGTCCACCACACACGGAACGCGACACACGTGGAGGACCGATGACCGACGAGACCCTCGCCGCCACCCTGCACATCCCGGCTCCGGCGGACGCCGTGTTCGCCGCCCTGGCCGACCCGTCCCGGCACGACGCGATCGACGGGACCGGCTGGGTCCGGGAGGCGCTCGACAAGGAGCCGCTCGCGTCGTCCGGGCAGGTCTTCCGGATGGGGATGTACCACGACAACCACCCGGACGGTCACTACCAGATGGCGAACCGGGTGGAGGTCCTGGACCCGCCCCGCGCCATCTCCTGGCAGCCGGGCCAGGAGGTCGCCGGGACCGAGGAACTCCGGTTCGGCGGCTGGGTCTGGCGCTACGACCTGGCAGCGGCCGGGGACGGCACGGACGTCACGCTGACCTACGACTGGTCCGCCGTACCGGGGTTCGTGCGCGAGTACATCTCGTTCCCGCCGTTCGGGCGCGAGCACCTGGAGAACTCGCTCGGCCACCTGTCGGAGATCGTCACCGGCTGACGACGGGCGGCCGGAGCGCCGGCGTCGACCTCCGCGCCGCGGTGCCGTCACGGAGTCGGGGTAAGATCAGCATTTCGACCCGGAACTCGTCGTGACTCTGTGTAGGCTCCGCGGCCGGAGGCGACCGCACCATGACCCAGACGTCGGAACCGGCACCGCGGCCGGTACCGCTGAACCGGACTGCCCTCTACTGCGTGGGGGCGGGGTCGGTCGAGTGGTACGACTTCTTCCTGTACGCCACGGCCGCGGCGACCGTCTTCCCTGCGGTGTTCTTCGCCGCACTCGGGCCGACCGGGTCCGTGCTCGTGTCGTTCCTGACGTTCGCGCTGGCGTTCGTCGCACGTCCGCTCGGCGGGCTCGTGTTCGGCTGGATCGGCGACCGGGCCGGACGGCGGGTCGCCCTGTCCGCGGGCACCGTCGCGATGGGCGCCGCCACCGTCCTGATCGGACTGCTGCCGTCGACGTCGGCGATCGGGATCGCCGCGCCGATCCTGCTCGTCGTGCTCCGGCTGACCCAGGGTCTCGCGCTGGGCGGCCAGTGGGCCGGCTCGGTCCTGCTGCTCACCGAGCAGGCCCCGGTCGGGCGTCGCGGTCTCTACGGCAGCATCGCCCAGCTCGGCTCGCCGATCGGCGGGCTCGTCTCCAACGCCCTGTTCTTCCTGTTCGCCGCCGTGCTCTCGCAGGACGCGTTCCTGTCCTGGGGTTGGCGGATCCCCTTCCTGCTCAGCGTCCTGGTGATCGGGCTCGGACTGGCCCTGCAGCTGCGGCTCGACGACTCGCCGGCGTTCCGCCGGATCAGCGCCGCACGGGACCGCTCGCGCACTCCGATCCTGGAGCTGCTGCGCACCAGGTGGACCGGCGTCCTGCTGGCCGGCGGCACGTTCGTCGCGGCCAGCGCGAGCCTGTGGGTGTTCGTCACCTTCATGATCACCTACGGGACGAAGCAGCTCGGGCTGCCGCAGTCCACGGTCCTGCTGCTGGTCACGGTCACGCAGGCGTTCCAGATGGTCAGCATCCCGCTCGCGTCGGCGATCTCGGACCGGGTCGGGCGGCGCCGGGTCTACCTCGTGGCCGCCGTCGCGTCGGCGGTGTGGGCGTTCCCGGCGTTCCTGCTGATCGACACGGCATCGGTCGGGCTGATCGTGCTCGCACTGGCCGTCGTGCACCTGATCCTCGGCGCGATGTACGGGCCGCTGGCCGCCCTGTTCTCGGAGATGTTCGGCACCCGGGTCCGCTACAGCGGCGCCTCGCTCGGCTACCAGCTCGGCACCGTCCTCGGTGGAGGGTTCGCCCCGATCATCGCGACGGCGCTGTTCGCGGCCAGCGGGACTTCGCTGTCGATCGCCGGCTACCTCGTCGCGATGTCGCTGGTGACGGTGCTGTCCGTGGCGCTGGTGAGGGACACGTCCACACAACCGCTCGACGACGGCGGGCCGATGGATGCCGGACCGGATCAACCGACATACAGTGAGCAACGCTAATCAATGACGGGTGCGGAGGCGTCGGGCCGCCGCGCGTGGAGGGGGTGGGCGTGAGCTCGTCCGATGGCGACCCCGCACGGGTCACCGGGTCGCCGGAGCGTGCGCCCCGGCGGTGGGGGCTGCGCAACTGGCGCGTCCGCAGCCGCCTCATCGCGCTGATCGCCGTTCCGACCGTCGTCGCGGTCGTGCTCGGGGCGGTCGGCGTCGGCGGAGCGCTGAGCGGTGCCGCCGCCTACGGGCGCGTCGGCACGCTGGCCGACGTCGCGGGCTCGGTCACCGCGACCGTCGGTGACGTGGCGTCCGAGCAGGCCGAGTCCGCGGCGTTCGTCGGCGCCGGCCGCCCGGCCGATCGGGCGCGCGCGGTGACCGGCGCGCAGCGGCGCACCGACGCCGGCACCGGCCGGTTGCGCGCGCTCGCCGCCGGCGTCGACGACCGGTACCCCGAGTCCACACGCGACCGACTGCGACGCGTCCTGTTCCGCCTGGACACGCTGCCCGCGCTCCGCTCGGCGGTGACCACCGGCCGGTTTCCCGCCGGGGTGACCGTGGACCGCTACGACACGGTCGTCACCGACCTGCTCGCACTGGACGACGAGATCGCGCAGGAGGGCACCGACCCCGATCTGTCGGCGTCGGTGAGGGCGCTGGATGCGCTGTCCCGTTCCCGGGCCGCGCTCTCCACGCAGCGGGCGCTGCTCGAGGCCGCTCTGCTGGCCGGGCGGTTCGAACCCGGCGGCGACGGCAGCTTCGTCCGGGCGATCGCCGCGCAGGACAGCGCGCTGGAGCAGTTCCGCACCACCGCCCCGGTCGCCCAGACCCAGCGCTACGACGACGTCGTCGCCGGCCCGGACGTCGACCAGACGAGTGCGGTCCGCGACGGCGTCACGGCCGGGCGACCGCCCGCGGGTGGCGCGGCGGCCGCGGGCGGCTGGGAGGCGTCGGTCTCGGGAACGCTGGCCAAGGTCGGCGACGTGGAGTCCGGCCTGGTCTCGTCGATCTCCGACCGGGCGGCGCAGCTGCGCTCCGAGGCGCTGCGGCAGGCGCTGGTGATCGGCATCATCGCCCTCGCGGTGATCCTGGTCGTGCTGCTGGCGACGACGGCGGTGGCCCGCTCGCTCGTCCGGCCGCTGCGGGCGCTGCGCGACGGCGCCCTGTCGGTGGCCGAGCGGAGGCTGCCGGACACGGTCGCCCGGCTCGGCCGCGAGGACCCGGACACCGTCGACACCCGGGTGCGACCGATCGCGGTGCACACCGACGACGAGATCGGCGAGGTCGCCCGATCGTTCGACGCCGTGCACCAGGAGGCGGTCCGCGCCGCCGCCGGGGAGGCCCGGCGTCGCGCCCAGGCCGGCGCGCTGTTCGTCACGCTGTCCCGGCGAACGCAGTCTCTTGTGGACCGCCAGATCGAGCTGATCGACGACCTGGAGCGCAGCGAGGAGGACGCCGACCGTCTGGAGAGCCTGTTCCGGCTCGACCACCTGGCCACCCGTATGCGCCGCAACGGCGAGAACCTGCTGGTGCTCGGCGGGCAGGAGCCCGTCCGCCGGTGGAACCGGCGGCTGCCCCTGCTGGAGGTCCTGCGGGCCGCGTTGTCCGAGATCGAGCAGTATCCGCGCATCGACCTCGGCGAGGTGCCCGACCTGACGCTCGCGGAGAGCGCCGTGAGCGACGTCGTGCACCTGCTGGCCGAGCTGCTGGACAACGCGACCGCGTTCTCCTCGCGGGCGTCGCGGGTGGACGTGACCGCGACCGCGCTGCCGGACGGTTCGGCGCTGGTGGAGATCACCGACCGGGGCATCGGCCTGACCGCGCAGGAGTGCGAGGAGCTGGACAAGCGGCTCGCCGCCCCGGCCGACGTCGATGTGGACGCCTCCCGCCGGATGGGTCTGTACGTGGTGGGCCGGCTGGCCGCCCGGACCGGGGCCCGGGTGTGGCTGAGCCCCGGCACGCCACGGGGTGTGACGGCGTCGGTCGCGCTTCCCGCAGCCGTGCTCACCGTGTCCACGACCGGCGCGACCGAGACCGGCGGACCGGCGCTGCGCAGCGGGTCGGAGGGGGCGTGGATCGGGGAGCGGTTCTCCCGGGCGATCGCCACGCCGGGCCCCGGAGCCGACAGCTGGTTCGGCGCGGCACCGCTGGCGGCCACCGAGCCGGCACCGGACGCCCCCGCGGCGGCCGCGGCACCCGGAGCCGCGGCGTTCGTTCCCACCGCGAGCGGCGTGACCGACGCCGGACTGCCGCGCCGGGAACCGGGCGCGAACGAGGTCCCGGGAACCCGGGCCGCCGACGGTCCCGGCGAGGACCGCGTCCCCTCCCCGTTCCCGCGCACCGATGCGGCGCAGTCCGGCCGGCACGCGATACGCGATTCCGACCCGGCGCCGGGCACCGGGCCCGAGGGCGATCCCGGGGACGGGTCCGGCGACGTCGACCGGTCGCCGGAGGCGATCCGCGAGCGGTACGCGGGCTACCAGCGGGGCCGGCAGCAGGGCCTGGCCGGCGCCGAGCCGACCGAGCTTCTGCCGACGACGCCGACGGCAGCCGGAGCCGATCCGACCGAGCGTCTCTCGACGACACCGCCACCGCCCGGACCCGAGCCGACCGAGCTTCTGCCGACGACACCGACACCGCCCGCAGCCGAGCCGACCGAACGTCTCCCGACGACGCCGCCACCGGCCGGACCCGAGCCGACCGAACGTCTCCCGACCACACCGACACCGGCCGGACCCGAGCCGACCGAACGTCTCCCGACCACACCGACACCGGCCGAACCCGATCCGACCGAGCGTCTCCCGACGACGTCGAGGGCGGCCGGAGCCGCCGCACCGGAGAACGGAGCCACGGCAGCGGGAGCCGGAGTCGCCGCGGCGGGAGCCGGCGTCGGCGCGGCGGCCGGGCCCGAGGCGTCGACTTCCGGCCGGGCAGGCGCCGGCTCAGGCGTTCCGGCACCCGGCGTCGCGTGGGGTGCCGGGCCGGTCCGCCTGCCGACGGCGGCCGGATCCACCTCGGCCGGCCTCCCGCTGCGGGCACCCGGCGCGAACTACGTCCCCGGCGAGCTCCCCGACCAGGCCGACGCGGCAACGGGGACCGGCGGGCCCACGGGCGACGGTGCGACCGACGAGGCGGCGGACGGCCGCGCCGGCAGGTCCGCGGACGGAGAGGCCGGTGCGGAGCCGCGCGCCGAGCGGCCCGCGTGGGACCGCTCGGCGGAGGCGATCCGGCAGCGGTTCGCCGCACACCAGGACGGACGACGGCGCGGAATGGAGAGGACCGGCAGATGACCGAACCCACGGGGACCGACCCGGGCGGGCAGGACTTCGACTGGCTGCTCAGCGACTTCGTCGAACGCGTACCGGGAGTCGCGCACGCCGTCGTCGTCTCCGCCGACGGGCTGCCGATGGCGCGGTCGACGGAGGTGCCTGCCGACCGGGCGGACCAGCTCGCGGCGATCACGTCCGGGCTGAACAGCCTCACGTCCGGTGCGTCCCGGGTGTTCCAGGGCGGCCCGGTCGAGCAGACCGTCATCGAGATGCGGCACGGCACGTTCCTCGTCACCGCGATCGCACGGGGTGCCGCGCTCGCCGTGCTGACCGCGCCGACGTCGGACATGGGGCTCGTCTCGTACGAGATGGCGCTGCTGGTCGAGCGGGTCGGGCGGGGCATGACGCCCGCATCGCGGACCCCGCAGGAGACCGGGCAGCACTGATGGCCGAGCAGGACCGTGAGGCGATCCGTCACCGCCACGGCGGTGACGGCGCAGAGCGGTCCCCGGTCCGGCCCTACGCGCTGACCGGCGGGCGCACGGCGCGCTCGGCGCTGCCGCCCGAGACGGTCGTCGCGTCGGCCGTCCCGGAGGCGCGTCCCGCGGGCACCACCCACCCGCCGGAGGCGGCGGAGATCCTCGCGCTGTGCCGGCCGTGGCGCTCGGTGGCCGAGCTCTCCGCGGTGCTCCACCTGCCGCTGGGCGTCGTACGAGTCCTGGTCGAGGACCTCGTCGACGGCGGCCTCGTGCACCTGCATCAGTCCTCGCCCGCGGGTGAGGACACCGACCAGTTGGAAAGGGCCCTGCGTGAACTCCGCAAGCGGATCTGATCCGAGCCGGTCCCGGCCGGTCACCCCGCTCAAGATCGTCGTGGCGGGCGCGTTCGGGGTCGGCAAGACGACGTTCGTCGGCGCCAGCTCGGACATCACCCCCCTGACCACCGAGGAGGTCATGACCGAGGCCGGCGAGGGCGTCGACGACCTGAGCGCGCTGCCGGACAAGCGGACGACGACGGTGGCGATGGACTTCGGCCGCCTCGACCTGGACAGCGACCTGGTGCTCTACCTGTTCGGGACGCCCGGTCAGTACCGGTTCTGGTTCATGTGGGATCAGCTCGTGCACGGCGCGGTGGGCGCGGTCGTGCTCGTGGACACACGCCGGCTGATCGACTCGTTCCCGGTGCTGGACTACTTCGAGCGCGCCGGGCTGCCGGTGGTCGTCGGGGTGAACGGCTTCGACGGCCGGTTCCCCTATACCGACGACCAGATCCGGGAGGCGCTCGCGCTCGGCCCGGACCGGCCGATCGTGCAGTGCGACGCGCGCGACCGCGCGTCGGCGACCCGGACGCTGGCCACGCTCGTCGAGCACGCGCTGGCCGGACGGCCGTCCGCGGCCGGGGCGCCGGCGGCGACCGCGGACGGAGCGCGCGGATGACCCGCCTGCGCGCCACCGCCATCGTGGCCGCCGGGCTGGCCCTGCTGATGTCCGGGTGCGCCCGGGACACCCCCGCCCCGGCGGACACCCCGCCCGAGAAGGCCTCGATCACCGTCACCGGACTGCCCATCGTGGACGCCGCGCCGCTCTACCTCGCCCAGCAGGAGGGGCTGTTCAAGGCCCAGGGGCTGGACGTGACGATCAAGACGTTGCCGTCGTCGAACCTGTCCCTGCCCGGCCTGGCCGACGGCAGCGTGGACATCGTCGCGGGCGGCAACTACGTGACGTTCTTCGGCGCCCAGGCCCGCCGGGCCGCCGACCTGCGCGTCGTCGCCGAGGGCGCGCTCGCCTCACCCGGCCTGGACCAGGTCGTGACGACCCCGGCCAGGAACATCACCCGGCCCGAGCAGCTCGCCGGCCGCACGATCGCGGTCAACACGCCGGCTCCGAACATCCAGACGCTCACGCTCGGGCGGGTGCTGACCTCGCGCGGCGTCGACCCGGCGTCCGTGCGGTATGTGACGATGCCGTTCCCGCAGGCGGTCGCCGCGCTCAAGGCGGGCACGCTGGACGCGGCGTGGCTGGTCGAGCCGTTCGTCACGCAGGCCGAGTCCGAGTTCGGCGCGCTGCCGCTGGTCGACCCGTCGAGCGGCCCGACGGCCGCCTTCCCGCTGGACGGCTACTTCACCACGGCGCGGTTCGCCGAGCAGTACCCGGCGACGGTGCGGGCGTTCCGGCGCGCGATCTCGCAGGCCTCCGAGCTCGCCGCGAACGACCAGCGCGTGACGGCCGTCCTGCCGAGCTACACGCCGATCTCGCCGGCGACCGCCGGGATCATCACGCTGCCCGACTATCCGACGACCGTGCAGCCGGCCCGGCTGCAGCGTGTCCTGGACCTGATGGGCCA
The DNA here is from genome assembly GCA_963822335.1 of uncultured Actinomycetota bacterium. Lineage (GTDB taxonomy): Bacteria > Actinomycetota > Actinomycetes > Mycobacteriales > Pseudonocardiaceae > Pseudonocardia. The sequence continues at coordinate 934,557 of CAWGHE010000004.1, forward strand.
GTCGGGGATGCTCGGCCAGCGTCTGGACGCCGCGTCGCTGGTGGCACCGTGAGCGACCAGGAACGGCACGACGAGGGGGTGACGGCGACCGTGAACCAACCCAGCCCGGGGACGGACCACGCCGGGGAACCGGGCCGCAACGGGCGCGCCCGCGAATCGTTCGGCCGGGAACCGCAGGCACGCAGCGCGTACCTGGTCGGGGTGCTCGCGCGGGCGCTGGCCACGCAGGTCGACGAGCTCGCCCGCTCGTCCGCGCAGGCGCCGGACGGCTGGTGGTTCGCCGAGCCCGAGCGCCCGGACGGACGGACGGAGAACCGGTGACCACCGCCGAGACCCCTGCGACCGCGATACGGGTCCGCGTGTTGCGCGCCGGTGCCGACCTGCCGGTGCCCGGCGTGACGCTCACCGTCCTGGACGGCGAGGGCGGTCAGGTCGCCCGCGGCACCGGCGGCGACGACGGCGTGTACCGCACCGGCCTCCCCGCACCCGGCGACTATCTGCTGATCGCGGCGGCCTCCGGGCACGAGCCGCGCTCGGCGACGGTCACCCTGCCCGACCCGGGAGAGTACGACGTCGAGCTCGCGCTGCCCGGACGCCACGGCGGGCTGACCGGCACCGTCTCCGGACCGGCCGGCCCGGTGGACGGCGCCACCGTGGTCGTGCACGACGTGCGCGGCGAGGTCGTCGCGACGACCGTGACCGGTGCCGACGGGCAGTACGCGGTCACCGACCTGTCCCCCGCCGTCTACACCGTCGTGGCGGTCGCACCGGGCATGGAGCCGGTGACCGACAGCGTCGTCGTCGACACGACCGGCCGGACGCTGTGGGACGCCGGGCTGCCCGCGCCGGGGTCCGGCCCGGACGGTGTCGCCACGGGGCCGGCTGCCATCGGTCTGAGCGGCACGGCCCGCACCGCCGACGGCCGGCCCGTCGCAGACGCGCGGGTCGCCCTGCTGGGCGCCGACGGCACGTCGGTGGCGATCGCCGACACGGACGCCGAGGGCCGGTACGCGATCCCCCACCTGCCGCCGGGTGACTACACGGTGGTCACGACCGGATACCCGCCGGTCGCCGACGTGCTGCGGGTGGACGGCGGCGCGCAGTACGACCCGGTGCTGGGGCATCCCGAGCTGACCTGAGCGGTGTCGCGGCCCACCGTGCGCGGTCGCACAGAACCTTGCCGGGCCGTCGTCGGGACGCGGAGGGTGGAGAAGGCACAGCGACGACGTCGTCGACATCCCTGCTCCCTGGAGGAACGATGACGACCGCCCTCACCCCCGACGTCACGGTCGCGCTGAACAACGGCGTCCGGATGCCCCAGCTCGGCTTCGGCGTCTCCGAGGCACGCGACGCCGAGGCCTCGGTGTCCCGGGCGCTCGAGCACGGCTACCGCAGCATCGACACCGCCGAGGTCTACGGCAACGAGGAGGGCGTCGGCGCGGCGCTCGCCGCGTCCGGGCTGCCGCGCGACGAGCTGTTCGTCACCACGAAGGTCTGGAACGGCGACGACGGCCGGGAGAACGCGCTGCGCGCCGCCGAGGCCAGCCTCGACCGGCTCGGCCTCGAGCACGTCGACCTCTACCTCGTGCACTGGCCGGCCCGCGAGTGGGACGGCTGCCTGCAGACCTGGGATGCGCTCGAGCAGCTCCTCGACGAGGGACGCACCCGCGCGATCGGCGTCTCCAACTTCCGCTCGTCGCACCTGCAGCGGGTGCTCGGCCTCGGCGGGACGGTCCCGGCCGTCAACCAGCTCGAGCTGCACCCCCGCCTGCAGCAGCACGAGATGCGCGCCGCGCACGCCCGCCACGGCGTCGTCACCGAGGCGTGGAGCCCGCTGGGCCGCGGTACCGAGCTCGACGACCCGGTGATCGGCGCCGTCGCCGCCCGGCTCGGCCGTACGCCTGCGCAGGTGGTGCTGCGCTGGCACCTGCAGCACGGCACCGTCGTCATCCCGAAGTCCGACACGCCGGAGCGGATCGCCGAGAACCGTGCCGTGCACGACTTCGCGCTCTCCGGCCAGGACATGCGCGTGATCGACGGCCTGCACGTCGACGGCGGGCACGGCCGCATCGGGCCGGTGCCCGACGAGGTCCGGCCGGCTGCACCGACCGGGTGGCTCAGGGGATCGCGCCGAGCGCGGTGAGGACGGCCCGGGTCGCGGCCCGCACCCGACGTTCACGGATGTGCAACCGGCCGTGCCGGGCCGATGAACACCCCGTGCGACCGGGGTGCGGGACCGGGTGCGCGCCGTAGAGTCGGGGTGCGGAAATCGTCGAGCGAAGGTGGGCATGTCCACGTCCGGACGGACCGAACCGGTCGAGCCGACGGCCACGGAACGCGCGGCGCCGCCGGAGCACGTCCCGCTCGACCAGACGACCGTGCCTCGCTACCCCGGTGGCCGCCCGGCGCTCGTTCCCGCCCCACACCTGGTCGTCTCCGTCGGCGACGACGCCGCGCGCGTCGCCCGCGACCTGCTCCGGGACGGGGACCGGCACCGTCCGGTGTCGGGTGCGACGGACCTGGCGGACGTCGTCGACGCGGAGCTGTCCACCGTCGTGACCGGGTGGCGGGTGTTGGCGATCGGGCCGGAGCGCGACGTGCAGGCCGTGCGCGCCGCTGCGCTCGCCCGGGGCGCGCTGGACGCGGAGATCGTGCTCGTGCCCACAGACGCGGCCTCCGACGACGCCGAGGAGGTCCGGGTGCGGGCCCTGTTCTGCGGGGCGTGTCACCGGCGGTTCGAGGCGCGCGCCGCGATCGGCGAGCCGGTGGCGTGCCCGGGTTGCCACGCTGCCCTCGCGGTGGCCCGCCACCACTCGCGCCGCCACGGAGCGTTCCTCGCCGAACCGACCGGACGCGACGTGCCGGCGTGAGCGTGCGGTTCGACCTCCCGCTTCGCGTCACCCACGTCACGGCGCCGTGCTCCGGCGTCCGTTCGCTCGCGTTCGTCCACGCCGACGGCGCCGCGCTGCCGTCGTTCCCTCCCGGCAGCCACATCGGACTGGAGCGGGCGGGCTTCTACTCGCTCACCGGCCCGATGCGCGAGCCGGATCTGCTGCACGTCACGGTCGCCCTGCGACGCCGACGGCTCCGGCGGATCACGCCGGATGCACGCGCTGGCGGTCGGCGACCGGGTCCGGGCGACGCACGCCGCGCAGCACGTTCACGCCGGTCGAGACGGCCACGCACCACGTCCTGGTGGCGGGCGGGATCGGGGTGACGCCGATCGTGTCGCACGCGCGGTGGCACGCGTTCTGGGGCCACTCCTTCGAGGTCGTCTACGCGCACCGGCCGGGCGTCGCGCCGCACGCCGACGACCTGCGGCGGATCTGCGGGGACCGGCTGCGCACCGTCACCGGGCGGGACGCGCTGCTCGCCGCTCTGGAACCGTCGTTGCGCGCGGCACCGTTCGGCGCGCACGTCTACACCTGCGGACCGCCCGGCATGATCGACGGCGTGGCCCGGCTCGCCCGGGAGGCGCACTGGGTGGACGAGCGGATCCACGCGGAGGCCTTCGTCGCCGACACGGCGCCGGGCGAGCCGTTCCGAGCCGTGCTGCGTGCCACCGGTCGCACCGTGCACGTGGCCGGCGACGAGAGCCTGCTCGACGCACTGGAACGGTCCGGTGTGGACGCGCCCAGCCTCTGTCGTCAGGGCGTGTGCGGCGAGTGCGTCACGTCGGTCCACGGCGGAGCGGTCGACCATCGGGACTCGGTGCTGGCCCCCGGTGAACGCGACTCGCGGATGGCGCCGTGCGTGTCCCGAGCCGCCGGAGATGTACTGGAGCTGGACCTGTGAGCACCTACCCGCCGGACGTCGCGTCGTTCCCGTTCCCGCTGGCTGCGGACACGTACCGGATCAGCGCCAACGTCGAGCCGGCCGGCGTCGACCGTCCGACCGCCGCCGGGTCGTGGGGCGGGCACGTCCTGCACGTCGACGACGACTACCCGGACGTGCTGGCCCGGCGCACCGCGACGCTGGACCGGGAGCCGGGCCGGTTCGTCGCGGCGCCGCACGCCCGCGCCGCATCCTGGGACGCGCTGCTGTTCCTCACCGGCCGGCTCGCCGCCGAGTACCCGGACACGTTCTCCCTCGACCGCGACGGCGACCGGTACCGCTGGCGCAACGGCCGGCTCGGGACCGTGCAGGAGTTCACGTTCGGCGACGACGGCACGCTGCCCGAGCACCCGCTGCGGTTCGCCGGGCGGCAGGTCACCGAGGACGTCGTCGTGCTCGGGGCCCGCGACGACCGGCTCTGGCTCGACGCCGGGGTCGTGACGTTCGCGTCCGTGTGGTCGCTCGCGTTCGACGCCGGCATGAGCTTCCGCGAGCTGCACGGTCCGGTGCCGGGCAACGGGCCGGGCGGGGTGTTCGAGCGCGCCGAGCGCTTCCTGCTGAGCCTGCAGTCCGGGCAGATGTACCGGCGCCTGAACTGGGGGCTACAGGCCGACGACCGGCTCGACATGTCGCTGGACAGCTGGTCGTCGTGGCTCCCCCGCCGCCGCGCGCCCGCCCCCGCCGACCCGGGGCGGGAGATCCACCTGCGCACCGAGGTACAGCACCTGATCCGGCTGCCGCTCACCGGCAGCCTGCTGTTCCTGATCGGCGTCCGCCTGCTCCCGCTGGAGCGCCTCGCGCTCGTGCCGGAGTGGACCGCCCGCACGATCTCCGTGCTGGAGACGCTCCCGCCGGAGGTCGCCGAGTACAAGGAGCTCGACGAGCTGGGCGCGCTCGCCGTGGCCTACCTGCGGTCCACACACGACGGTGCCCGGGCCGGCCGGACGGCCGACCCGGGCACCGGGGTCATGCGGGAGTGATCAGGACACGTCGTAGCGGTCCAGCATCATCACCTTGTCCCACGCGGCGACGAAGTCGCGCACGAACTTCTCCTTGGCGTCGTCGCTGGCGTACACCTCGGCGATCGCCCGCAGCTCGGAGTTCGAGCCGAAGACGAGGTCCGCGCGGGTGCCGGTCCAGCCGGCCGTGCTCTCGTAGGTCTCGCCGTCGCCGTTCTGCGACGACCACTGCGAGCCCATGTCGAGCAGGTTGACGAAGAAGTCGTTCGTCAGCTGCCCGACGTTCTGGGTGAGCACGCCGTGCGACGAGCCGCCCGTGTTGGCGCCCAGCACGCGCAGGCCGCCGACCAGGACGGTCATCTCCGGCGCGGACAGGTTCAGCAGGTTCGCACGGTCGACGAGCTGGAACTCGGCCGGCAGCTTGTAACCCTTGGCACGGTAGTTGCGGAACCCGTCGGCCGTCGGCTCCAGCGGGGCGAACGACTCGGTGTCGGTCCACTCCTGCGTGGCGTCCGTGCGGCCCGGCGTGAACGGCACGGTCACGTCGTGGCCGGCGTCCTTCGCGGCCTTCTCGACCGCGGCGACGCCGCCGAGGACGATCAGGTCGGCCAGCGAGATCTTCTTCGAGCCGGAGTCGAACTCCGACTTGATGCCCTCGAGCGTGCGCAGGGTCTGCGCCAGCTCCTGCGGGTCGTTGACCTGCCAGTCCTTCTGCGGCTCGAGACGGATCCGGGCACCGTTCGCGCCACCGCGCTTGTCGCTGGCGCGGAACGTCGAGGCCGACGCCCACGCCGTCGCGACCAGGCGGGACACGGAGATGCCGGAGTCGAGGAGCTTCTGCTTCAGCGACGCGATGTCGGAGTCGTTCACCAGCTCGTGGTCGACGGCCGGCACCGGGTCCTGCCAGATCAGCTGCTCGGACGGCACGTCCGGGCCGAGGTAGCGCTGGATCGGGCCCATGTCACGGTGGGTCAGCTTGTACCAGGCGCGGATGAACGCCTTCTCGAACTCGAGCGGGTTCTCGTAGAAGTGCCGCGAGATCTGCTCGTAGACCGGGTCGAACCGGAGCGACAGGTCCGTCGTGAGCATGGTCGGCTTGCGGGCCGGCTCGTTCGTCTCCGGGTCCGGGATGACGTTCTCGGCGTTCTTCGCGACCCACTGGTTCGCGCCCGCGGGGGACTGCTCCAGCTCCCACTCGTACTTGAACAGGTTGTCGAAGAACTGGTGGCTCCAGCGCACCGGCGTGGAGGTCCAGGTGACCTCGAGCCCGGAGGTGATGGCGTCGCGGCCCTTGCCCTTGCCGAAGTTCTGCTTCCAGCCGAAGCCCTGCTGCTCGATCGGAGCGCCCTCGGGCTCCGGTCCGACGTTGCCGTTCTCGTCCGGGTTGGCCGCGCCGTGGGTCTTGCCGAACGTGTGGCCACCGGCGATCAGGGCGACGGTCTCGTAGTCGTTCATCGCCATCCGGCCGAACGTCTCGCGGATGTCGCGGGCCGCGGCGAGCGGGTCCGGGTTGCCGTTGGGGCCCTCCGGGTTGACGTAGATGAGTCCCATCTGGACGGCGGCGAGCGGGTTCTCCAGCTCGCGGTCACCGGTGTAGCGCTCGTCGCCGAGCCAGGTCTGCTCCGGGCCCCAGTAGACGTCCTCGTCCGGCTCCCACACGTCCGGGCGGCCACCGGCCACGCCGAACGTCTCCAGGCCCATCGACCGGATGGCCTGGTCACCGGTGATGATCATCAGGTCGGCCCAGGACAGCTTGCGGCCGTACTTCTGCTTGACCGGCCACAGGAGACGGCGCGCCTTGTCCAGGTTGCCGTTGTCCGGCCAGCTGTTCAGCGGCGCGAACCGCTGCATGCCGGCACCGGCGCCGCCGCGGCCGTCCTGCACGCGGTAGGTGCCAGCGCTGTGCCACGCCATCCGGATCATGAACCCGCCGTAGTGGCCGAAGTCGGCCGGCCACCAGTCCTGCGAGGTGGTGAGGACGTTCTCGATGTCCTGGCGCAGCTCGGCGAAGTCGATCGTGTTGAACTCCGCGGCGTAGTCGAAGTCCGGGTCCATCGGGTTCGACACGTCGGGGTGCTTGCGCAGGATGCTCAGGTTGAGCTTGTCCGGCCACCAGTCGTTGTTCTGCGGGCCCTCGGTGGGGGACGCGAGACGACCGGGAGCGACCGGGCAACCGGGGGCGTTCTCGTTCAGTTGCGCTTCTACGGTGACGTGCTCGTCAGACACGGGATTCCTTCCGAACTTCAGTGGTGAGTGCTGCAGCAGTGGAGCAGTCGGGGCAGAGCCCCCAGAAGACGACCTCGGCCTCATCGATCGTGAAGCCGTGGTCGTCGGACGCGGTGAGGCAGGGCACGTCGCCGACAGCACAGTCGACGTCGGCGATCGTTCCGCACGACCGGCACACGACGTGATGGTGGTTGTCCCCGACACGCGACTCGTAGCGGGCCGTCGACCCGCTCGGCTGGATGCGCCGCACGAGACCCGTGGTGGTCAGCACGCGCAGTACGTCGTAGACGGCCTGGTGGGACACCTCGCCGAGCTGCGTACGCACGGCACGGATGATCGCGTCCGTGTCGGCGTGCTTGTGGTCGTGAACTGCGGCGAGCACGGCCACGCGGGGTCGCGTCACACGGAGCGCGGCCCCGCGCAGCATGCGCTCGAGCTCAGAGCGTCGGTGGCACGGGCCACATCCTGGACCGGTTTCTGGAATCAGTCAAGAATCAGTGGTCAGCCGGTCGACGATGAGTTCCGGACGGCGTGCCGGTCCATCGAGCATGACGACCCACACCATGTCCACGCACACGCTGTCCCTGCCCGAGGTCGACCTCGTCTACGACGTCCACGGCCCGCTACCGACGCCGGACGGTCGCCCGCCGATCGTGGCGATCGGGCAGCCGATGGACGCGACCGGCTTCCGCGCGCTCGCGGCGCAGCTCAGCGACCGCACGGTCGTCGCCTACGACCCGCGCGGCCTGGGCCGCAGCGTCCGCCACGACGGCCGGACGGACAACACCCCGGAGACCCAGGCCGCCGACGTGCACGCCCTGATCGAGGCGCTCGGCGCCGGCCCGGTGGACATGTTCGCCAGCAGCGGCGGCGCCGTGACCGCACTCGCGCTCGTCGCGGCGTACCCCGGTGACGTGGCGACGCTGGTGGCGCACGAACCGCCGATCATCCCGGCGCTACCGGACGCGGCGGCCGCCGAGCGCGCCCAGGCCGGTTTCCGCGAGGTCTACGAGACCCGCGGATGGGGCGCGGGCATGGCGGCGTTCATGGCCATGACCATGTGGCAGGGCGAGTTCACCGACGACTACTTCGCCCAGCCGGCCCCCGACCCGGCCGCGTTCGGGATGCCCTCCGAGGACGACGGCTCCCGCGACGATCCGCTGCTGTCCGACCGTTCCCTGTCGGTCACCGCGTACCGCCCGGACACCGCCGCGCTCGCGGCCGCGCCGACCCGGATCGTGATCGCCGTCGGCACGGAGTCGGCGAACGTGTTCACCGGCCGGGCCTCCGTCGCCGTCGCCGCGCTGCTCGGCCAGGAGGCGGTCGTGTTCCCGAGCCACCACGGCGGCTTCCTGGACGGCGAGTTCGGCTGGCCCGGCGAGCCCGAGGCGTTCGCCGGGCGGCTGCGCGAGGTCCTCGACAACTGAGCGCTTGCGCGACCACTTACCAATCGGTTAGTTTACTGACCGTGATTCAAGAACGGGTCGGGCGCCGTCGTGGTCGGAGGGTGGCGATCGGCGTCGTCGGGCTCGTCGGGCTCGTTCTGGCGGGGTTGCTGGCGCTACGCGACACGTCGCCGGTCGGGCACTTCACGTCGCAGGAGGGCGCCGACCGGTACCGGCTCGCCTACGACCGCGCGATGGCCGACATGCCGCCACCGGCCGCGGTCCTCGACGTGCCGACCGGCTTCGGCACGGTGCGCGCCTACCGCTTCGCCGGCGCGAACCCCGGCGCGGACCCGCTCCTGCTCCTGCCGGGCACGGCGTCCGGAGCGCCCGTGTTCGCCGACAACATGGCGTCGCTGCTGCGCCTGCGCGACGTCTACGTCGTCGACCTGCTCGGCGAGCCCGGACGGAGCGTGCAGGACCGTCCGATCACGACGGACGCGGACACGGCGGCGTGGCTCGGCCAGGCACTGCGCGCGCTGCCCGCGGAACGGTTCCACGTCGTCGGCCTGTCCGTCGGCGGGTGGAGCGCGGCCAACCTGGCCCTGAACGCGCCGGACGCCCCGGTCGCGAGCGTCACCCTGCTCGACCCGGTGCACGTCTACGGCGACATCCCGCTCGGCACGGTCGTCCGCTCGATCCCGGCCGCGGTCAGCTGGACGCCGCGCAGCTGGCGGGACGCGTTCAGCTCCTACACGGCCGGCGGCGCCCCGGTGGAGGACGTACCGGTCGCGGACATGATCGAGGCCGGGATGAGCACGTACGCCATGCGCCTGCCGCAGCCGGCGCAGATCCCGGAGGACCGGCTGCGCACGATCCGGGTCCCGGTGCTCGCGATCGTGGCCGGACGGTCGGTGATGCACGACCCGGCCACGTCCGTCGCCACCGCGGAGCGTGCGTTCGGCGCGGAGAACGTCCGCGTCTACCCGGACGCCACGCACGCCCTCAACGGCGAGCAGCCCGACCGCATCGCCGCCGACGTCGGGGCGTTCCTGCAACGGGTCGACGGGGGCCGCTCGTAGGATCGGCGAGGTGCCTCCCCGTCGGCGCCCCGGTTCCACGTTCACCGAACGCGCCCGCCATGACCAGCTGGTCGCCCTGACCGTCGACCTGGTCGCCGAGCACGGCTACCGCGGAACGTCGCTGCAGCGCATCGCGGACGCCGCGGAGATCTCCAAGGCCGCCGTGCTCTACCACTTCCCGTCCAAGGACGCCGTCATCGCAGCCGCCTACGAGCAGGTCAGCGGCGAGCTGGTGGCCGAGGTCGGCGCCGCCGTCGACGCCGCGCCCGACCCGGCGACGGCGGCCGAGACCTACCTCGACGCCGTGCTCGCACACCTGTCCGCGCACCCTCGCCACGCGCGCCTGGTCGCCGAGGCGCTGCCCGACGAGCGGGACGTCACCGACGACCGCCCGAGCAGCCCGCGACGCTGGGAGTCCCTGGCCGGCCTGATCACCGAAGCCCAGCAGCAGGGACTGGCGCGCAAGGAGATCGACGCGCGCACCAGCGCGATCATGCTCAACGGCGTGGTCGACGCCGTCGTCGCCGCCGCGCTGGAGGACCCGTCGTTCCGCATCGACGACGCCCGACCGGGCGTCCGCGATCTCGTCCGGCGCCACCTCCGCACCTGACCGGTCGCGCCGCCCGTGCTCCGCCCGCGTGACCGGTACCGTCGTCCGGACCGCTCATCCGGTGACAGGGGGTCGGCGTGCAGTACCACCTCGACGGATTCCGCCCCGGGGACCCGGAGGCGCCGCCCGACGACGTGCCGCCCCGCCCCGAGGAGCTGCCCGGCGAGGTGGACGTCCTGATCGTCGGCGGCGGACCGGCCGGGCTCGTGCTCGCCGCCCAGCTCTCAGCGTTCGAGACGATCACGACCCGGGTCGTCGAGCGCCGGGACGGCCCGCTGCGGCTCGGGCAGGCCGACGGCGTCGCCTGCCGCACGGTCGAGATGTTCGACGCGTTCGGGCTCTCCGAGCGGCTGCTGCGCGAGGCCTACTGGGTCAACGAGACGGCGTTCTGGCGCCCGGACCCCGCCGACCCGTCGCGGATCGTGCGCAGCGGCCGCATCCAGGACGTCGAGGACGGTCTGTCGGAGTTCCCGCACGTCATCGTGAACCAGGCACGGATGCAGGACTTCCTGCTCGACGTGATGCGCCGGTCGCGGCTGGAACCGGACTACGGCCTGGAGTGCACCGGGCTCACGGTCGGCGACGGCGACCACCCGGTCCGGGTGACGCTGCGCCGCGACGACGGCACCGAGGTCGTCGTGCGTGCCCGCTACGTCGTCGGGTGCGACGGCGCGCACAGTGCGGTCCGCGGCGCGATCGGCGCCGCCCTCCACGGGGACGCGGCGAACCAGGCGTGGGGCGTCATGGACGTGCTCGCCGTGACCGACTTCCCGGACTGGCGGCTCAAGACGGTGTTCCGCGACGACGCCGGGCGGAGCATGCTGCTCATCCCGCGCGAGGGCGGGTACCTGGCCCGGCTCTACGTCGAGCTCGGCGACGACCCCGGGCCGACCGGACTCGACGACATCGTCGCCGCGGCCCGACGGATCCTGCAGCCCTACGACCTCGACGTCCGGGAGACGGCGTGGTGGACGGTCTACCGGGTCGGCCAGCGGCTCTGCGACCGCTTCGACGACCTCCCGGCCGGCGCGTCCGGCGGGCACCCGCGCGTGTTCGTGGCCGGGGACGCGTGCCACACGCACAGCGCGAAGGCCGGTCAGGGCATGAACGTGTCCATGCAGGACGGTTTCAACCTGGGCTGGAAGCTCGCCGCCGTGCTGCGCGGGCAGGCCGGTCCGGAGCTGCTGCGCACGTACTCCGCGGAACGCCGGGCCGTCGCCCGCGAGCTGATCGAGTTCGACGAGGAGTGGAACCGCGTCCTGGAGGGCGACGCCGAGCGGTTCCAGGCGCTGTTCGTGCAGCAGGGCCGCTTCACCGCGGGCGTCGCGACCCGCTACGCACCGTCGATCGTCCGCGGCGACGACGGCCACCAGAACCTGGCCCCGGGCTTCGGTATCGGCATGCGGTTCCACTCCGCGCCGGTGATCCGCCTCGCCGACGCGCTGCCGATGCACCTCGGGCACGTCGCCCGCGCCGACGGCCGGTGGCGGGTGTACCTGTTCGCCGACGCCGGCGATCCCGGTGACCCGGCATCGTCGCTCGCCCGGTGCTGCCGGTACCTGGCCGACGACGTCCTGCCGCGGTTCACCCCGGAGACCACCGACGTCGACGGCGTGCTCGACGTGCGCGCGGTCCTCCAGCAGCCCCATCGCGACGTGGACTGGGGCCGTCTACCGGCGCTGCTGCGCCCGGCGAAGGGACGGCTCGGACTCGTCGACCACGAGAAGGTGTTCTGCCCGGACCCGCGCCGCGGCGACGTGTTCGACCTGCGAGGCGTCGACCGCGCGAGCGGCTGCGTCGTGCTCGTCCGGCCCGACCAGTACGTCGCCCACGTCCTCCCGCTGACCGGGCCCGAGCGGCTCGGCGCGTTCCTCGACGGCGTCCTGCTCCCCGCCCGGGCACCGGTCGGGTGACGGGCGAGTCACCCCAGCACGCGCAACGACCGTCCGGTGCTCTTCTCCGCCCGCAGGGTCATGATCTCGATCCGGGCGGCCAGCCGGTCGACCGGCTCGTCGCCGTGCCCGCACCACGGGTAGTACAGATCGGCGTACCAGCGCGCCTCGATGCGGGCGTCGTCGAGCAGGTCGACGCCTCCGGTCCGGTACAGCTCGCCCTCGACCAGGCCGAGGGCCCAGGCGCCGCGCTCTGTGTCATCTGAGGTCACCTCCGGGACTCGCCGGGGACTACGCAACGTTACGGGCCCGGCCGGTGAGCCGGCCCCGACGTGTCGCAGCACACGTTCCACGCCGTGTGCAGCCCGTGCCGCCCGCGAGCCACCTCCTCAGCGGACGAGCACCTCGAGGTGCTCCAGCCCGCGCAGGCCGTTGTTGAGCAGCGGTCGCGACGCCACGACCTCGAACCGGCTGACGCGGTCGGCGAGCTGCTCGAAGAGGGCGGTCATCTCCAGGCGGGCCAGGTGCATGCCGACGCAGACGTGCTCCCCGCGGCCGAACGCGAGGTGGTCCGACGGGCGGCGCGTCACGTCGAAGCGCGTCGGGTCGGGGTAGTGGCGCTCGTCGCGGTTGGCCGAGCCGTAGAGCAGCGCGACGCGGGTACCGGCGGGCAATGGCACGCCGCCGATCTCGTGGTCGTCGGTGAGCACCCGGCTGAACTGGGGCACCACCGACTCCACACGCAGCGACTCGTTGATCGCGTGCGGGATCAGCGTGCGGTCGGCGCGGACCGCGTCCCACTGGTCCGGGTGCGCGGCGAACAGCGCGACGGCGTTCGTGATGGCCAGGATCGTCGTGTCCAGGCTCGGGGTGACGTAGTCCAGCATCATCACCGGGCACTTGTCCGGCGCGATCTCGCCGCGGTCGGCCGCGGCGTAGAGGTGGGCGGCCCAGCCGTCCGGGTCGATCCGGCCGGGCACGGCGTCGTTCGCGGCGTACGCGAGGAACTCCTGCACCTTCGGCATCGCGGCCGCGAACCGCTCGTCGGCGGGGCCCTGGACGTTCCAGATCGCCCGGGCCCACTCCAGCATCTTCGAGCGCCCGTCGTCCCCGAGCCCGACCAGCTCGGACACCACGGTCATCGGCAGGTGCTCGGCCAGCTCGGTCGCCGCGTCGAACCGTCCCCGCGCGGTCAGCTCGCCGACGACGCGCTGCGCCTCGGCCTGGATCCGCGGGGCGATCTCGCGCATCCGGTCCGCGCGCAGCGGACGACCCAGCACCGACCGCATCGCCGTGTGCTCCGGGGGGTCGCTGCACAACGTGATGCCCTCGAGCTGCGCGTTCAGCCCCGGGTCCACGAACACGCTGCGCGCGGAGGAGAACGTCTTCCAGTCCGTCAGCGCCGCCCGGACCTCGTCGTAGCGCGGCAGGGCGTACAGGTCGTGGCGCGACAGGTGCACCACCGGGCCGAGGTCGCGCAGCTGCTCGTAGACCGGGTACGGGTCGGCCCGGTTCTGCTCGGTGTACAGGTCGACGTCACTGACCGGAATCGCGGACACGCGGGACCTCCTGGTCGGAGCAGGTGTGCGTCGGATCAGGGCAGCCAGGTGCGCAGCCACACCGTCTGCGGCGCCTGGCGCAGCGGGGCCAGCGTGGCGTCGGAGATCTCGACGTCGGTGTCGGTGACCACGTAGCCGAACTCGCCGTGGGTGGTCAGCGACTGCCCGACGACGTTCACGTTCGCGTCCGCGAGCATCTGGTTGATGCGGGCGAGCACGCCAGGCTCGCTGCGGTGCAGGTAGCCCATCCGGAACGCGCCCTGCGGCTGCGGCGACGCGACCTGCGGCATGTTCACCGCGAGCGCCGTGCTGCCGACCGTCACGAACCCGATCAGCTTGCTGGACACGAAGTGCCCGATCTCCTCCTGCGCCTCCTGCGTGGAGCCGCCGACGTGCGGGGTGAGGATGACGTTGGCCAGCCCGCGCAGCGGGGACTCGAACTCGTCGCCCTGCGCCTTCGGTTCGATCGGGAACACGTCGATCGCGGCGCCGGAGATGTGCCCGGACTCGATGTTCTCGCGCAGCACAACGTCGTCGACGACCATCCCACGGGAGGCGTTGATGAACACCGACCCGGGCTTCATCGTCGCGAACTGCTCCGCGCCGAACAGGCCGGCGTTGCCCGGCCGCCCGTCCACGTGGATGCTCACGAAGTCCGACTGCGCCAGCAGCTCGTCGAGCGTGCCGACCCGCCGCGCGTTGCCGAACGCGAGCCGGTCCGCGGTGTCGTAGAAGATCACCCGGAGACCGACGGACTCGGCGACGCTGGACAGCTGCGTGCCGATGTTGCCGTAACCGACGATGCCGAGCGTGCGCCCGCGGACCTCGTGGCTGCCCCGCGCCGACTTGTCCCAGACGCCCTCGTGCATCCGCTGGGTCTTCTCCGGCAGGCGGCGGGCGAGCGCGATGATCTCGCCCAGCACCAGCTCGACGACGCTGCGGGTGTTGGAGAACGGCGCGTTGAACACCGCGATCCCGCGCTCGGCCGCGGCGGCCAGGTCGACCTGGTTGGTCCCGATGCAGAAACACCCGACGGCCAGCAGGTCCTTGCCTGCGTCGAGCACCTCGGCGGTGATCGTCGTGTTGGAGCGGATTCCGAGCAGCGACACCCCCTCCAGCGCGTCGGCCAGCTCGTCACCGCTCAGGGAGCCCGGACGGACCTCGACCTCGAGACCCGCACGCCGGAATGCCTCGGCCGCGGTCGGGTGGATGCTCTCGAGCAGGAGTACTTTCACCGATCCAGCCTAGCCCGGGGCACCCCCGTCGGATGCCCCCGAAAGCCGCTCACGTGGCGCCAGTCACCGCAGTCGATACGCTCTCCTCCGATCCGCGGCCCCTGGTCGTTCCCGTCCCGATCTCAGGAGAGACCCAGCATGCAGGTCCCGTTCGGCGCCCGTGACTTCCTCGACCGCGCCGAGGCCGTGTACGGCGAGCGCACCGGGATCGTCGACGAACCGGACCAGCCCGCCGCGCCGTTGACCGGTCTGACCTACGCCCGGATCGCGGAGCTGGCGCGGGCGCAGGCTGCCGGCCTGGACGCGCTCGGCGTGGGCTTCGGGGAGCGGGTGGCGGTCGTGTCGCACAACAGTGCGCGCCTGCTGACGTCGTTCTTCGGCGTCTCCGGGCACGGACGGGTGCTGGTGCCGGTCAACTTCCGGCTCTCCACCGACGAGGTCGCCTACATCGTCGAGCACTCGGGGTCGACGCTCCTGCTCGTCGACCCGGACCTGGAGGAGCAGCTGAAGGACGTCCCGTGCGAGCGCACGATCGTGCTCGGTGAGCAGGGCGACCAGGAGATCTACCGGTTCGGCACGGAGCCTGCCGCGTGGGAGCCGGACGAGGGCGCGACGGCGACCATCAACTACACCAGCGGCACCACGGCCCGGCCGAAGGGCGTGGAGATCACCCACCGCAACATCTGGGTGAACGCCGCGACGTTCGGCCTGCACACGACGATCAGCGACCGCGACGTCTACCTGCACACGCTGCCGATGTTCCACGCCAACGGCTGGGGGATGCCGTTCGCGCTGACCGGCGTCGGAGCCCAGCACATCGTGCTGCGCCAGGTCGACGGCGCGGAGATCCTGCGCCGCGTGGCCGAGCACGGCGTGACCCTGATGTGCGCCGCGCCGGCCGTCGTCAACGCCGTGCTCGCCGCCGCGGCCGACTGGGACGGCGAGATCCCCGGCCGCGGCCGGGTGCGGATCGTCGTCGCCGGTGCGCCGCCGCCCACGAAGACGATCGCGCAGGTGGAGACGCAGCTCGGCTGGGAGTTCATCCAGATCTACGGCCTGACCGAGACGAGCCCGCTGCTGACGATCAACCGCGCCCGGGGCGAGTGGGACGAGCTGACGCCGGAGGACCGCGCGGCCAAGCTCGGGCGGGCGGGGGCGCCCGCGCTCGGCGTGACGATGCGGATCGACAACGAGGGCGAGGTCCTCGCCCGGTCCAACGTCGTGCTCAAGAGCTACTGGGACCAGCCGGAGGAGACCGCGGACAAGATCCGCGACGGCTACTTCCACACCGGCGACGGCGGCACGATCGGCGACGACGGGTACGTGACGATCAGCGACCGCCGCAAGGACGTGATCATCACCGGCGGCGAGAACGTGTCGTCGATCGAGGTCGAGGACACGCTGTTCAGCCACCCCGCGGTGGCCGAGGTCGCGGTCATCGGCGTCCCCGACGAGAAGTGGGGCGAGACGATCAAGGCACTGATCGTGCTCGCGCCAGGGGCGAGTGCCGACGAGGCCGAGCTGATCGCGCACTGCAAGTCGCACCTGGCCCGCTACAAGGCCCCGACCTCGATCGAGTTCCGCGACGAGCTGGCCCGCACGGCGACCGGCAAGCTGCAGAAGTTCAAGCTGCGCGCCCAGTACTGGGAGGGCCGGAACCGTCAGGTGAACTGATGGCCGGGGCGACCGATGAGATCCGCCGGCGGCGACGGTCCACCAGCCGACACCCCCGGACCGGAAAGGATCACCGCCATGGCGAAGGTCGTCTCCACCCTGTTCATCTCGGCCGACGGAGTGGCCGAGATCGACCCCGAGTGGCATTTCCCCTACTTCGACGAGAACATGGGCCGCGCCGTCACCGAGGACTACGAGCAGGGCAACGTGCTGCTCCTCGGCCGCGACACCTACGACAGCTTCGCCGGCGCGTGGCCGGACCGTGAGGCCGCGGGCGGCGAGGACGCCCCGTTCGCCAAGCGGCTCGGGGACACGCGCAAGATCGTCGCGTCCCGCTCGCCGCTGGAGTTCACCTGGCGCGGGTCCGAGCAGCTCGACGGGGATCTCGTCGAGGCCGTCACCGCGCTCAAGGCCGAACCCGGCGTCACCGGCATCCTCATCCCGGGCTCGATCTCGATCGTCCAGCAATTGCTGGCCGCCGGCCTGGTCGACGAGCTCCGGCTGCTGGTCCACCCGGTCGCCGCGCGCAAGGGCCGCAAGCTCTTCGACGACGGCGACACCGCGTACCACCTGAAGGTGACGGCGACCGAGGCGTTCCCGACCGGCGTCATCCGCGTGATCTACGTCCCGGCCGAGGCGCCGGCGCCGGTCGCCTACGAGGAGATCACGGACCAGGTGCCGGGCTGAGCCGGTGACGAGGCTTCCGCACCGGTTCGTCGACGCCGTCAACGCGCGGGTGGTCGCGCTGCGCGACTCGCCGCGGTGGGGACCGTGGGCCCGGCGGCGGTTCACCGTCGTCACCTACACCGGCCGGAGGTCGGGACGGACGTTCAGCACACCCGTCGGCTACCAGCGGTCCGGCGACACCGTGACGATCGGCGTCGCGCTGCCGGACGCCAAGACGTGGTGGCGCAACTTCCTCGGCGAGGGCGCGCCGATCAGCCTGGATCTCGACGACGCCGGGCGCACCGGCCACGCCGTCGCGCACCGGGACGAGCGCGGCCGGGTCTCGGTGACCGTGCAGCTGGCACCCGCCTGAGCGAGCGGGCTGGGCCTCGGGGCGTCGGCGGGCTGCGCCGGGACCGTCGGGATGTGAAGCTCCGACTGTCGGACACCACTGCGGGTGTCTGCCGGAAGGAGGGCGATGAGCACGCCGCACCCCGGCCCGCTGGCCGGCATCCGGGTGATCGACGCCGCCTCGCTGGCCGCCGGGCCGCTGGTGGCGACCTGGCTCGGCGAGCACGGCGCCGAGGTGATCAAGATCGAGCAGCCCGGCCCCGGCGACCCGATCCGGCAGTGGGGCGCGCAGCGCGACGGCGTCGGTCTCATGTGGAAGAGCCTGGGACGCAACAAGAAGTCCGTGACGCTGAACCTGCGCGAGCTGCGCGGGCGGGACCTGTTGCGCCGGCTCACCGACACCGCGGACGTCGTCGTGATGAACCTGCGGCCGTCCACGCTGGAGCGCTGGGGACTCGACCACGCGGCGCTGTCGTCGTCGAACCCGGGGCTGGTGATGCTGCACGTCACCGGGTTCGGGGCCGGCGGGCCGAAGGCCGACCGGCCGGGGTTCGGCACGCTCGGCGAGGCGATGAGCGGGTTCGCCCACGTCACCGGCGCGCCGGACGGCCCGCCGACGCTGCCGTCGTTCATGCTCGCCGACGGCGTCGCCGCCCTGACCGCGACGTACGCGGTGATGATGGCGCTCTACCACCGCGACGTGAACGGCGGCCCGGGCCAGCTGATCGACGTCAACCTGATCGAGCCGCTGACCCGGCTGATCGAGCAGCCGCTGCTCACCTACGACCAGCTCGGCACCGTCCCCGGGCGGACCGGGAACCGCTGGGACATCTCGGCCCCGCGCAACACCTACCGGACCTCCGACGGGCACTGGCTGGCCATGTCCGGCAGCGCGCCGTCGATCGCGATGCGGGCCCTGCGCGCGGTCGGCCGGGCCGACCTGACCAACGACCCCCGCTTCGCCGAGGCCCAGCAGCGGCTGCGGAACGCCGAGCTGATCGACTCGGTGATGGCCGAGTGGGTCGCCGAGCACACGCTCGACGACGCGATGGACGTGTTCGAGCAGGCCGAGGTCGCCGCCGCCCCCGTCTACGACGCCGCGCAGCTGCGCGCCGACGACCACCTGGCCGCGCGCGGCGTGTTCACCGCGATGCCGGACCCCGACCTCGGCTCGATGACCGTGCAGGGCCCGGTCCCCCGGTTCTCGGTCACCCCCGGCCGGGTCGACCACCTCGGCGCCGGGATCGGCGAGCACAACGACGAGGTCTACGGCGGCCTGCTCGGCCTGTCCCCCGACGACCGCGAGGCCCTGCGCACCGAGGGGATCATCTGATGGCCCGCCCACCCCGCCCCCGCCGCTCCGAGCTGGCCACCCCGGCCAGCAACGACCGGATGTTCGCCAAGGCAGCCGCGTCCGGTGCCGACATGGTGTTCCTCGACCTCGAGGACGCCTGCGCCCCCGCCGAGCGGGAGACCGCCCGCGGCAAGGCCGCGAAGGCGCTGCGCGAGCTCGACTGGGGCCACACCATTCGCGCGATCCGGATGAACGGCGTCGACACCCGCTGGGCGTACGGCGACGTGATCGACGTCGTCACCGACGCCCGGGAGGCACTCGAGACGATCATCGTTCCGAAGGTCCGCCGGGGCCGCGACGTGTGGTGGGTGGACACTCTGCTCACCCAGCTCGAGGAGACCCTCGGCCTGCCGCGCAAGCGGATTGCGCTGGAGGTGCTGATCGAGGAGACGGAGGGGCTGGAGAACGTCGGGGAGATCGCCCGGTCCTCGGACAGGCTGGAGGCGATCATCTTCGGCGCCGGGGACTTCTCCGCGTCCCAGGGCGCCCGGGTCGACACGAACTTCGACCCGGTCGTCGACTACCCGGGCGATCTCTGGCACTACGCCCGCTCCCGGATCGTCGTCGCGGCCCGCTCCGCCGGCGTCGACGCGATCGACGCCCCGTTCCCGAACTACCGGGCGCCCGACGCGTACCGCACGGCCTGCGACCGCGCGGGCGCCATGGGCTACACCGGCAAGTGGGCCATCCACCCCTCGCAGGTCGAGATCGCGAACGACGCGTTCGCGCCGACGCCGGACGAGATCGCCCACGCCCGCCGCGTCGTCGCCGCCTACCGCGAGGCCGAGGCGGACGGGCTGGGCGCTACCGGTCTCGACGGGATGCTCGTCGACGCCGCCCACCTGCGCCACGCCGCGACCGTCGCGGCCACCGCCGACCTGCTCGGCCTCCAGGAGGACTCGTGACTCGCCAGATGACGCTCGTCGGGTTCATGCAGGCCGGCAACGTGACCGTCTACTCCGGATCGTGGCGCTACCCGTCGGCCGACCACGGTTTCCTGACGATGGGCTACTACACGCACATCGCGCGGACGCTGGAGGCCGCGAAGTTCGACTGCGTGTTCTTCGACGACCGGCTCGCCATGCCCGGGGTCTACGGCAACTCGGTCGCCGACGCCGTCCGCTACGGCGCTCGCCCGATCAAGCTCGACCTCACCGCGGTGCTCGGCGGGATCATCGGGGCGACCAACCGGATCGGGGTCGGAGCCACGTACTCCACCACCTACTACGACCCGTTCCACATCGCCCGCACGTTCGCCACGCTCGACCACCTCTCCGGCGGGCGGGCCGCCTGGAACGTCGTGACCTCGGTGAACGACTCGGAGGCGCAGAACTTCGGCGTCGAGGCCCACCTCGACCACGACCAGCGGTACGACCGCGCGGAGGAGTTCCTGGATGCCGTCACGGCGCTGTGGGAGTCCTGGGAGGACGACGCGCTGATCCTGGACCGGTCCTCCGGCGAGTTCGCCGACCCGGCCAAGGTCCACGAGATCGGCCACAAGGGCGACTACTTCTCCGTGCGCGGGCCGCTCACCGTGCCCCGCACCCCGCAGGGCCGCCCGGTCCTCCTGCAGGCCGGCTCGTCCGGGCGCGGCCGCAGGTTCGCCGGCCGCTGGGCGGACATGATCTTCACGGCCGACCCCGGGCTTCCGGTCGCGCAGCAGCACTACGCGGAACAGAAGGAGCAGATCGCGGCGGCCGGCCGCAACCCCGACGACGTCAAGCTGCTGCCGATGGCCTACACCGTCGTCGGCGAGACCGAGGCGATCGCGCAGGAGAAGGAACGGCTCTTCCTCGACGCCTACGTGCACCCGGTCGCCTCGCTCGCGCTGCTCTCCGAGGTCCTCAACTACGACTTCGCGCGCCACGACCTCGACGACGTGATCACCGACGAGATGATGGCCGCCAGCGGCGGCATCCGCGGCCTCGCCGAGGGCGTGCGCCGCCACCTCGACCGCGAGGTCACCGTGCGCGACCTCGCCGCCCACCGCGCCACGCTCTTGCAAGGGCCCCGCTTCGTCGGCACCGGCGAGCAGGTCGCCGACCAGATGCAGGAGTGGTTCACCGGCGGCGGCTGCGACGGGTTCGTCCTCGCCGCCACCCACCTTCCCGGCGCGTTCGAGGAGTTCACCCGCATGGTCGTCCCGATCCTGCAGGAGCGCGGACTGTTCCGCGCCGACTACTCCGGTACCACTCTGCGCGACCACCTCGGGGTCGAGCGCCCATCCTGAACCGTCCCGGCCGACCGTTTCCCATCGCGTTCGCGCGAAACTCGAAACCGATACGGCCGTGGCGGCGTAATGTTCACTCGACCGGGTAGTCCGTCGCGTCCGATCGGACAACAACCGAAATCGGTCGAAAGGCGGCCCGACACATGGCCGACAGCACCCGGACCGGCCGCCGGGACAACCCGGTCCGCTCCTTCCCCCGCCCGGCCGCCGCCACACGGGCGCCGGGGCGGCGGCGACCCGTCGACCCGAGGCCTGCGCTGCCGACGCCGCTGCGGGTCGGCGCCGCGTGGGGGTGGCGCCTGCTGGTGCTCGTCGCCGTCCTCGCCGTGTTCGGGCTGGTCGTCTGGTATCTCGCGTCGATCGTCGTGCCGGTGGCGATCGCGCTGTTGCTGGCCGCACTGCTCTCCCCCGCGGTCGGCTGGCTGCAGCGCCGCCGGGTCCCGACGACGCTGGCGACCGCGGCGGTCATGGTCGGCGGCCTGGCCGTGCTCGGCGGCGTACTGACGTTCGTGGTCATCACGTTCGTCAACGGTCTTCCCGCCCTGGGCGTCCAGCTCTCGGCCAGCTTGGACGCGATCGTGAGCTGGCTCAGCCGGACCGGTCCGCTGCACCTGAGCGAGCAGCAGCTGCGGGGGGCACAGACCAGCCTGCTCTCCACGTTGCGCGACAACCAGGCAAGCATCACCGCCGGTGCGCTGACCACGGCAATCACGATCGGCGAGGTGCTCACCGAATCGCTGCTGGTGCTCTTCTCGCTGGCGTTCTTCCTGCACGGCGGGCCGGCCATCTGGGGGTTCCTGCTCGGCGGCGTTCCCGCCGAGATGCGCACCCGCGCCGACGTCGCCGGGCGACGCGGTCTCGCCGCGCTGGTCAGCTACGTGCGGGCGACGTCCGCCGTCGCCGTCGTCGACGGCGTACTGCTCGGCATCGGGCTCGCGATCCTGGGCGTGCCGCTGGCCGTCCCGCTGGCCACCCTGGTCTTCCTCGGCGCTTTCGTCCCCATCGTCGGGGCGGTGGTCAGCGGCCTCGCGGCGATCCTCGTCGCGCTCGTCGTGCAGGGCCCGGTGGTCGCGCTGATCGTCCTGGCCCTGCTGGTCGCGATCATGCAGCTCGAGGGCCACGTCCTGCAGCCGCTGCTGCTGGGGCGTGCGGTCAAGCTCCACCCGCTCGCCGTCGTCCTGGCCATCGCCACGGGCCTGGTCGTCGCCGGGATCGCCGGTGCCCTGCTGGCGGTCCCGCTGCTGGCCGTCCTGAACTCCGGTATCCGCTCGCTGCGCAGCGACGCCGACCACGACGCCGACCCCGGGGACATCCACACCAGCGAACCCGAGGAGTCCGGGCCCGACGAACCCGGTCTCGAGCGGGAACCACCACTGGGCGAGACGGACCGGTCATCCTCCCCACCAGGCGATTCCATGAAATGATCACCAGAATTGAGGGGTAGGTTTGCCTCGGTCCGGGCCACGCTGTAGTGTCGATCTCGGTCACCGTAGTTCTGATGTTCGTGTTTTGACACGCTCGCAGGATGATGATGCGGGCGGATTGTGCTCTCTTTGGTGTAGCTGGAGTTGGCTGCCGTCTGGGATTCGCTCTGACCCGGGCCGCCCGACGTGGACGGACCGTCCTAAGCAGCACTGAAGGAGTACACATGGTTGCCGGCACTGTGAAGTGGTTCAACGCCGACAAGGGCTTCGGCTTCATCGCCCCCGACGAGGGCGGCCCGGACGTCTTCGTCCACTACTCGGCCATCGAGAGCTCCGGCTTCCGCGAGCTGACCGAGAACCAGGCCGTGACCTACGAGGTCACGCAGGGCGACAAGGGGCCGCAGGCCACCTCCGTGCGGGTCTGATTCCGCGCTAGAACGCTCACAACGGCTTCCCCGGCATCAGCCGGGGAAGCCGTTGTCGTATCCGGGTATGCCCTTGCCGGCAATTCCCGAATTGCACATCCGCCTCCCTGTCGCGACGGCGGTGAACCGACTCCCCACCGTCGGGTCCCCCGACCTGAAACGCCTCGCACGTGTCCGGCGACGTACCGGGGGAACCCACGGCGCGGCGGTCTGCGTTCCGCTCCTGGACGATCCCCGAGACACGAGGAGCCACGGATGCGCAGCAACCTGTTCGCCCCGGAGAACCAGGAGCAGGAGTCCACCCAGCCGGGCCTGCGGCTGCAGAACTCGAAGATGCTCAAGATCGAGCTCAACGGAGATGCGCTGGCCCGGCAGGGATCGATGGTCGCCTACCAGGGCGACGTCCGCTTCGAGGCACTCGGCGCCGGCGGCGTCGGCCAGTTCTTCAAGCAGGCGCTCACCGGTGAGGGTGTGCCGCTGATGAAGCTGAGCGGCCGCGGGGACGTGTTCCTCGCCGACGCCGCGTGCGACGTCCACGTCATCGACCTCGAGGGCCCTGACGACGCCCTGACGATCAACGGCAAGAACGTCCTCGCGTTCGAGCCGACGCTGTCCTACGACATCCAGATGACGTCCGGGGGCGGTTCGATCGGCAACGCCGGGCTGTTCAACTGCGTGTTCCGCGGCCGCGGCCGGCTCGCCATCACGGCCAAGGGCTCCCCGGTCGTGCTGAACGTCGACGCCCCGACCTACGCCGACCCGCAGGCCGCGATCGCCTGGTCGGCCGGGCTGCAGGTAGGAGTCCACACCGCCGAGCAGCTCGGGCTCGGAACGCTCATCGGCCGCACCACCGGCGAGCGGTACACGATGACGTTCAGCGGTAGCGGGTTCGTCATCGTCCAGGCCTCCGAGGAGCTGCCGGTCGGCGCGGTCGCCGGCACCGGCAGTGGCGAGCAGAGCGGGGTCGGCGGGTTCCTGGGCGGGCTCCTGCGCTAGCCGGAGATCGGGCGGGACGTCAGGCGGGGTCGTCCCGGAGCGCGGCGAGTCCAGCGTCGCGCTCGATGACCGGGCGGTAGCCGAGCTCGGACCGTGCCCGCGAGATGTCGATCGTGCATTCCATTGCGGACAGCCACAACGCCATCCGGGTCAACGGAGGCCGCCCGGGCAACGGGAACGTCCGCCACGCGCGTTCGCCGGCGGCCGTGAGCGCTCCCGCGACGGCCAAAGGCAGGTTCCGCCGCGACGGCGAGATGCCGGCCGTCGCGAGCAGGCGGGTCACGAAGTCGCGGAACGGGATCGGATCGCCGTCGGTGACGAAGTACGCCCGGCCCCCGCGACCGCGCCCGGCCGCGAGCACCAGCGCCTCGACGACGTTGTGCACGTGTGTCGTGTCCGTCAGGTGGGCTCCCCCGCCGATCCAGGCGAAGCGACCGCCCCGCACGGCGTCGACCATGCCGGGCAGGATCGTGGCGTCGCGCGGTCCCCAGACCAGCCGTGGCCGGACGGCGACGGTCGCCAACCCGTTGCCGTCGGCGTCGAGGACCAGCTCCTCGGCCCGGGCCTTCGTGGCCGCGTACGGCGCGGGGGAGTCGACGCGCAGCGGTGCGGTCTCGTCCACACCGGACAGCGGGTGTCCGTCCAGCAGGACGGCCTCGGTGCTCAGGTGGACCAGGCGGGCCACCCCGGCCGCGCGGCAGGCGGCGACCATCGCCGCGGTGCCGTCGACGTTGGCGCGCACGTAGTCCCGGCGCGGCGCCCACTCGTCGACGAGTGCGGCCAGGTGGAACGCGACGTCGGCTCCGCGCAGCCGGTCGAGCGGGATCGCGGCGAGATCCCCCGCAACCGGCTCGGCTCCGAGCTCGGTGACCCGCGCGACCGCCCGAGCCGACCGGGCCAGCGCGCGCACCGTCCACCCGTCGCGGACCAGCCGCTCCAGCAGGTGCCCGCCGACGAAACCGGAGCCACCTGTGACGAACGCCGTGCGCGGGCCGGTCACGTCCCGAGTGTCCATTTGCCCTCCCGGGTCGGCGACGAGGAAGTATGTCCCCGGCCGCCCGTCCGTCGCCAGAGGTCGCCTACGCCGCCCGGCGGTCGTTCGCCAGCCGGCGCCGGATCGCGTCCAGCTCGGGCCGCGACCGGTAGGTCCCGGCGCGGAGGACTCCGGCGATCCGGTGCAGGTTCGCCACCTCCGCGGTCGGGTCGCCGTCGAGCAGGACCAGGTCGGCGCGGCGGCCGACCTCGACGGCGCCGAGATCGTCGTCGAGCCCGAGGAACCGGGCCGGGTCCACTGTGGTCGCCTGCAGGATCCGCAGCGGGGTCAGGCCTGCGGCGGCGAGCTCGTCGAACTCCTGGTGCAGGCTCGTACCGGGGATCTCCCAGGACGAGCCGGTGACATCGCTGCCGGCGAGCAGCGGGACCCCTTCGTCGGCGAGGATGCCGGTCAGCCGCAGCTGCGCCCGGTAGAGGTCACCGAGGAACTCGCGGGTGCCGGGCGGCAGCTTGCGGAAGCGCTCAGCGGTGCGCTCCCAGAGCTTGCGCGTCTTCGGCGAGGCGTACCGGACATCGGGGTGATCGTGCAGGGCGCAGTCGTCGCCGTGCTCGTTCGTCTTCTCCCGGATCAGGGTCGGGCAGTGCCACGTGGAGTGCTCGGCGAAGACGCGGGCGACCGAGCGGGCGGCGTCCTCGTCGAACGTGTCCAGGGCACGACGCATGATCGCGACGTCCTCCGGGCGGGTGAGCAACGACGGGTTGACCACGATCCGCTTCAGGATCGCGGCGAACAGCCTGTCGGCGAACGGGAAGCGGACATTCGGGACGGGCAGACCCTTCCGGGCGCGGAGGTCCGCCTCGATGGCCGCCTTGTCCGGTGAGCAGGAGCTGAGGACGCCGACGCCGGGCCCGACGTGCTCGACGAACCTCAGGCCCGCGCGCGCCGCGGCGAGCGCATCGGCGCCGGAGGGCAGGTGCCCGCCGAGCGGGATCCCGACCCGGTTCGCCTCCTGCTGCGCGGCAGGGTGGACGTCGGCCGCGACCAGGCCCATCTTCACGAAGTCGGCGCCCTGCTCCACCTGCTCCCGCACGGTCCGGCGCGCCGCGTCGACGGTGCCGGCGTTGAGCGGCATGAGCAGCGTGCCGGGCAGGGCGAGCAGTCGGGGTGCGTCCGGGCCGTCGGGCAGCGCACCGTCGCGGCGTCGCCGCAGCAGCTCCGGCGACCCGGACATCTGCCGGTACCCGGTGACACCGAACGTGAGCATGAGCTCCAGCGCGTCCGACGGGTCGGGCAGCTCGAGCGTGTGGACGTGCATGTCGTTGTAGCCGGGGACGACCCAGCTCCCGGTGACGTCGACGGCCTCGGCGTCCGCTGTGGACAGATCCTCGCCGATCGCGGCGATCCGGCCGTCGCGGAGCAGGATCGACCGGCCGGCCGCAACGGAACCGGTGCGGACGTCGACGACGGCCGCACCGGTGAGCAGCAGGGATCGCGGCATCGTGGTGCCCCTTTCGACACGTCGGGCAGGCGTGCGCATTGTCGCGGGCCGACCCGCCGCCGGGAGCGCGGACGCCTCTACCCAACTCTGGGTAACGCCATTGTATTGACTACAAGCCTGTTCTAGCGTCGTGCTCGTGAGCGAGCCGACCACGCGGACCTACCGGTCCCCCCGCCGGGCGATGCAGGCGGCGCAGACGCGGGCCGCGGTCCTGTCCGCGGCTCGCGCCCAGTTCGCCGAACGCGGCTGGGCGGCCACCGGGATGCGCGACGTCGCCAAAGCGGCGGGCGTGTCCGTCGAGACGATCTACGGGACGCTCGGGGGCAAGGTGGCGCTGCTGACCGCGGCGCTGGACGGAGCCGTCGTCGGAGACGACGAGCCGACGCCGCTCGCCGAACGCGACGCGTTCCTGGCGCTGGGCCGCGGCGAGCTCGCCGACCGCGCGTCCGCCGCCGCCACGTTGATCACCGACATCCACGTCCGCACGATCGGCTTGCAGCTTGCCCTGCGCGAGGGCGCCGGGAGCGAACCGGCCCTGGCCGCCCTGCGGCACACGCAGGAACAGAGCCGGCACGACAGCACCGGGGCCGGGATGCGGCTCGTGCTGCGGCGGCCGTGCACCGCCCACGAGGTCGACCAGTTGTGGGCGCAGACCTGCCCGGAGGTCTACGACCTGCTCGTCAACCGGACGCGCTGGACCGTCGAGCAGTACCACCGCTGGGTCCTCGACCTGATCACGAAGCTGGAGGAGCGATGAACAAGAACTGGGACGGGCCGGCCGACACCCGCATGATGGGGATCGTCCACAACGGACTGCGTCGCGACCTCGGTCGCACCCGCGCCGCGCTGGCCACCCCGCCGGACCCGGCCCGGCGGCACGCGATCGCCGCCCACCTCGGCTGGCTGATGGACTTCCTGCACGAGCACCACACGGGCGAGGACCAGGGCCTCTACCCGCTCGTCCGGGCGACGAACCCGGCGGCCGCGGAGTTGCTCGACGCCATGGCCGGCGAGCACGACGCCGTCGATCCCGCGGTGGGGCGCCTGCGGGAGGCCGCGACCCGGTGGGACGGCTCCGGCTCCGACGCCGACCGGCGCGCCATGGTCGCCGCGCTCGACGACCTCGAGAGCGTCCTGCTGCCCCACCTCGACCGCGAGGAACGCGAGGCGATGCCGCTGGTCTCGGCGACCATCAGCAACCGCCAATGGCACGACTGGGACCAGACGTTCAACATCAAGCCCAAGTCGCTGCCGAAGCTGGCCGAGGAGGGCCTCTGGCTGCTCGACGGACTCGACGAGGAGCGCCGGAGGATCGTCGAGGCCGAGGTGCCGTGGCTGCCGCGCCAAATCATCCTGCACGGCTTCGGACCCGGCTACCGGCGCCGGGCGGCGGCCCGCTGGGCGGACGCGTCAGTCGCAGCGCCGTCCTGACCCCCGGCTGCCCCGGGAACGCGGGCTACCGTGCGCGGATCCGGTTGTTGCGGGCGTTGTGTTCGAGCTCGGCGAGGCCGAGGGCCTCGAGGACGGGCGGCACGTAGTTGCCGAACCGGCCCCGTAGCCCCTTCTTCATGCCGTACCAGCCGCCGACCGGGTTGTCGGCCGCGCGACCCCACTCCTCGACGGTGTCCGGTTTGGTCGGCTTCTGCTCGTCGGCGTTGCCGAGGGCCATCCAGTCCCCGCGGGCGACGAGCATCTCGTGCAGGTCCTCGATGCACCGCAGGTGATACCGCAGCTCGGTGGTGCCGACCTGCACCACCAACGCCGGCGGGTCGGCGTCGGGATCGCGGTAGCTCTCGAACTCCGAGGTGCCCGGTGGGGTGAAGAGGATCCACGGATCCTTCGGTGTCCCCGACCCTTCGACGTCTCTGTCGGTCATGGTGCGTCCTCGCCTTCTCGTCTCCCAGCACGTCCGGCCCGGCCACTGCGGTCCGTCGTCGGGGACGCTAGAGGAGGAAGGTGACATCTCTTGTCACCCTTTGCACGGAGGGTCAGGATTGCTCGATGCGGGCGGGTCGGCTGGTTGCGCTGATGTCGTTGCTGCACAGCCACGGTCGTCTGAGCGCGGCCGAGCTCGCCACCCGCCTGGAGGTCAGCCGGCGCACGGTGCTGCGCGACGTCGAGGCCCTGTCCGGCGCCGGAGTGCCGATCTACGCGCTGCGCGGACCCGGTGGCGGATTCGCGCTTCTCGACGAGCCAGGCCCGCTGTCGGGAGCGGGTCCGGGGTGGCGCCCGCCGCGGAGCCGCCGGCCCCTACGAGCGCGGGCCCGGATCGCTCCGCAGGGTGCGACCCTGGCGGCCGTGCTCGGCCGGCTGCAACCCCTCCGGCCGCGACCGGGCACGGACCCGGACCCGCGCGGCTGGGCCGAGGTGAGCTTCCGGGTGCGCTCCATCGAGCACACCGCGGCCGACGTGCTCTCCCTCGGCCCACTGATCGAGATCCTGCATCCGGACGAGCTGCGCGACCGCGTCGCCGATCTCGCCCGCCGCACCGGCGCGCTCTACGACCCCCTCGGCTGACCCGTTCCCGTCGCCGGCGTCCTCTCTCCGCCGGCACGCCGTCGATCTCGTGCCGTCAGGAGCCGAGGTACTGGAGGAACCAGTCGCGGGCGGGGCCGCCGGACTGTTCGAACCCGGCGACGTAGGCGTCGAAGTGGCCTCCGGGAAGGACGACCAGCTTCTTCGGCTCACGGGCGGTCTCGTAGGTGGCCAGCACCAGCTCGGTCGGCGTGAGCACGTCCTTCTGCGCGACCATCATCAGCAGCGGGGTCGGCGCGATCCGTGGCACGTAGGTGCCCGGCTCGTACTCCGAGAGCATCTCGACCGTCCGCAGCGTCACCTCGTTCCTCCACGACGGCGCCCGCAACTCGTGGGTCTCGGTGAACCACTGGTAGGAGTCCGGGGTCGGCAGCGCCGACGGCGCCAGCGGGTCCTTGTCCACCACCGGCACCATCGCCGGCGCCTCGCCGCGGCCGCGGGCCTCGCGGTCCGCGTCGAACATCTCCCGGAAGCCGCCGATGAAGTCCGAGCGCACGAGCGAGCGGATGTTCTCGTAGCCGCTGACCAGCGGGACCTGGGAGACGACGGCACCGACGCGCCTGTCGATGGCGGCGACGACCAGCACGTGGCCGCCCGAGTAGCTCGAGCCCCAGATGCCGACCTTGGTCCGGTCGACCTCCGGCAGGCTGCTCGCGTAGGTGATCGCATGCCGGTAGTCCCGGACCTGCTGGATGGGGTCGATCTCGCACCGCGGCTCGCCGTCGCTGGCGCCGAAGTTGCGGTTGTCGAAGACGAGCGCGTTGAGGCCGGCTGCCGAGAACAACTCGGCGTACTTGTCGAGGTACATCTCCTTCACGGCCGAGAAGCCGTGCGCCAGCACGATCACCGGGGCGGTCGAACCGGTCCCTTCTGCGGGGTAGAACCAGCCGCGCAGGGTCGTACCTTCGGCACTGAACTCGACGTCGCGTCGGGCCATCGTGGATCTCCCAGGTTCTTCAGCGGTCGGCCCGGGAGAGCGCCGGCTCAGCCCCGGGCCGCTGTGACCCCAGTCTCAGGTCGTGGGCGCGGGACCTCATGCACCGCAGCGACAGACTCGTGCACGAGACCGCCACCGGCGCCGACGCGCGCGGCGGCCCGGTAGTCACGCGGGCTGGCGCCGTAGTGCGCCTTGAACGACCGGCTGAAGTGGCTGGAATCGGAGAAGCCCCAGCGGTGCGCGATGGACGCCACCGACCGGTCGCCCTCGGTCAGGTCCTCCCGGGCACGGGCGAGCCGTCGTAGCCGGATGACCTCCCCCACCGTCTGACCGGTGGCGTTGAATACCCGGTTGACCGTGCGCTCGGACACGCCGTGCGCCTTGGCGATGGTGGCCGACGAGACGGCGTCGATCAGGTGGCGCTCGATGTAGCGGTCCATCGCGGCACGCAGGGCAGGCTGCGCCGTCGACGACTCAGGCACGTCGGCACCGGCCCGTAGAGCGCCGTTGAACAGTTCGAGGGTGGCGTTGCGGGCCGCGCTCACCGCGATCGGGTCGAGCTCCGGCAACGCCGCGCTGAGGGTGTCGAGGTAGGAGGTGAGCAGCCGGGTCGCCGGTGCGGAGCCGTCGAGCACGACGCCGCCGGTCGTCTGGGCGCCTCGGCCGAGCTCGTCCAGCGCCGCCCGCGGGATGAGGAGGCTTCGCTTGGACAGCGGCTCCTGCACGGCGAAGCTCGCCGACTTCGAGCTGTCCCAGACGACCGCGTCCCCGGGCTCGAGACCGGCCTCGGTGCCGCCCTGGGAGACGGTCTCCCGGCCGGCGAGGTTGATCAGGACCACGACGAACTCGCCGTCGGTGCCCGCCATCTCGCGGCGGTTGCGTGTGCCGGAGCAGGGACCGCAGCGGCAGTCGACCAGGGCCAGGTCGTCGATCCACCACCGCCGGACCGACGCTTCGAAGACGCCGCGCCGGGGCACGGTCACCGACCACGGCAGATGGGTCGCCGACAGCATCTCCTGCCACTTCTCGGCGGCACCCGGCTCGTCGTCGGTGCTCCAGAACTCCGCTGCGCGACGCATAGGCTGAACCTGTCTCCCACGTCCCCGTGCGGCGACTCGGATCACCACGGTAGGTCCCGGGTCGGTGCGGTGACCAGCACCGGACGTCGACGCCGTCCGGCAACGATTCCCGCGGCCGGAGGATCAGCGCTGCCAGCTCGGCGGGCGCTTCGCCAGGAAGGCAACGACCCCCTCGCGGAAGTTGGCCGTGCCGGCGAGTGACACGGCGAGCCGTCGTTCGAGCGACAGCCCGTCCTCGAACGTCACCCCGCCGCCGAGGGTGATCGAGTGACGGATGGCGGTCAGTGCCTCGGGCGGCTTGGCGGCCAACGTGGCCGCGTAGCTCTGCACGTGGGTTCGGAGCTCGTCCGGCTCGACGATCTCGTCGACCAGTCCGATCTCGCGCGCCCGCAAGGCGTCGAGAAGCGTGCCGTCGTAGAGGTAACGCAGTGCGGCGGGCCGGCCGATGAGGCGGACGAGCGCCTGGGTGGCGCCGACCGGTGGGATGAAGTTGATATTGACTTCCGGTTGACCGAGACGGGCGTCGCGGGCGGCGAAGCGGACGTCGCAGTGCAGGGCCATCTCCAGCCCACCGCCCACCGCGACCCCGTTGACGGCGGCGAGGATCGGCTTGGTCGAGCCGCGCAACTTCCCGACGATGCCGTGGACGAGCTCGCACCAGCGATCCATGCCCTCGCCGTCCATGTCGCGGAACGTCTCGAGGTCGGCTCCGGCGCTGAAGTAGCGCTCCCGCGCGCTGGCCAGCACCAGCACCCGGGCGTCCGGGTCGGCTTCGAGGGAGTCGAGCGCGTCGGCCACCTGGGCGACCATCGTCCATTCGAAGGCGTTCACCGGCGGCCGGTCGAACTCGATCCAGCCCACGTGGTCGTTCACCGTGGTCCGGACGTACGCCGCGCTGCCCTCGCCGCTCTCGCCCACGGCTGGACCGTACCGGGCCGCTCGGAGCCCACGGCGGAGACAGGACCTCCCGCTGACCGAGGGCGTGTCCGGTGGAGGAGCTCTACGACGAGGACCTGGCGTCGGGCTGAAGTGACGCGATGGCGGCGATGCCGGACAGTTCGATCACCCGCCGCGCCGGCGCGTCCAGCGGTACCTGCAGGTGGAACCGGATCTGCAAGACCTCGAGGCGGGTGCTGAGGGAGAACAGCATCCGCAGACCGGAGCTGTCGAGATGGGTGAGCTCTGCGAGGTCCAGGACGACGTCGGTGTGCGTGTTGCT
The DNA here is from genome assembly GCA_963822335.1 of uncultured Actinomycetota bacterium. Classification (GTDB taxonomy): domain Bacteria; phylum Actinomycetota; class Actinomycetes; order Mycobacteriales; family Pseudonocardiaceae; genus Pseudonocardia. Next base: position 966,721 of record CAWGHE010000004.1, read on the forward strand.
GATCAGCGCGCGGAGATCGCTGTCCACGATCCCGACGTTGACCATGTCGATCTCACCGCGGAGGGCGACCCGCAACGTCCCACCGGTGTCGTCGACTTCCGTCGTCGCTTCGGTCATCGAGCCGTCCCGTTCAGGTCCTTGCAGAGCGTCACGCGGGTCCCGGGATCGAGGTGCTCGATCTCCATCCGGTCGGCCAGGGCACGCATGAGCATGGTGCCGCGGCCCCGGTGGAGGCCGCGCGGCTCGCGCCAGTGGCCGTGGTCGCGCACCGTGGCGACGACGGTCGGCCGTTCGAGCGCCAGGTGCACCGACACCAGCCCGTCGACGGGGCCGTAGGCGTGCTCCACGGCGTTGGAAGCCGCCTCCTCCACGGCCGCGACGATGTCGGCGATCTCGTCGGCTCTGGCGCCGACCGCCGTGCACCACCCCCGGATCGCCGCCCGGATCCGGGCGAGGGACGCAGGGGCGGCCGGCAGGAGAAGTTCGAGCGGCTCGACTCCGTCGCGTTCCAGGTGGGAGACCAGCAGGACCGCGATGTCGTCCTCGGCGACGGCACTGCCGACCAGCTCCGACATGATCGTGGCACACGCCGCTTCGGCCGAGCCGGGACGCACGGATCGGCAGAGCCGGTCCAGCCCGAGGTCCAACGATTCGCCCCGTCGCTCGACGAGACCGTCGGTGTAGAGGAGCAGGCTGTGGCCGCGCGCCAGTGGCATGGCGCAGCTGTGGCGGGGCCGCGCCGGGTCGACACCGAGCGGCAGGTCCGCCGGGATGTCGACGAGCTCGCCCTCGCGGCCCGGCCGGGCGAGGACGGGTGGTGGGTGGCCCGCCGACGAGATGAGCACCTCGTCGTACGGGGGCTCCACCATCGCGCAGAGGGCCGTGGCCATGACACCGGGCTCGAAATGATGCACCGAGCGGTCGAGCTTCCGCAGGATCTCGGCCGGGTCATCGGACTGCAGCGCATAGGCGCGTAACGAGCTGCGCAGCCGTCCCATCGTGACCGCGGCTGCGAGCCCCCTGCCCACCACGTCGCCGACGACGACGCAGAGACGGGCGGAGGGCAGCTCGAACACGTCGTACCAGTCGCCGCCGACCCGTCCCCCTTCCCCGGGTACGTAGCGTGACGCGAACTCGAGGTCGGGCAGCTCCGGCAGGAGCGCGGGGAGAAGGCTGCGCTGCAGGGCCGTCGCTGCCGCGCGCTCCTGCTGCCACAGCTGGGCCCGGGTGGCGAGCGCGACGCGGTCGCCGACGAGCTGCAGGAGTTCCTGCTCGTCGTGGCTGAAGTGCCGTTCGGTCAGCGTCCCGACGTGCAGCACGCCGATCACCTGGCCCTCGGCGACGAGGGGCACACCGAGCAGCGAGCGGATCCCCCGCTCGCGCAGGAGCGGGTTGAGGACGTTCGCATGGTCGACCCTGTCGAGGATCACGGGCTTCTTCTCCGCCGCGATCCGGCCGGCGAATCCCTTGCCCAACGGGATGCGAACACCCTGCTGGATCTCCTCCTCGATCCCGCGGGCGGCCGTCGCGACCAGGTGTTGCGACGACTGGTCGAGCAGGAGCACGGCCGCGGTGTCGACCCCCATCAGGTCCCGTACCCGGTCGAGCAGCTCGATGAGGAGCTCCTCGACGTCGAGATGGGCGAGTGCGGCATCCGTGACGGCCTCGATGCGCCGGAGGCGTTCGAACGGAATGCCTTCAGCCGCAAACCCGTCGGCCGTCATGGCCCGAGCCTAGCCAGTCCGGGCTGCGCGATGGTCAACGGTTCGGAAGGCGCCCAGTCGGTTCTCCTACCGAACCGACAGGTACAACGGCCGTAGGCCATCCAGCCTAGGCGCCACGGAGAAATGCCACAGTGGACCGAGCCGATTCACGTACTCAGTGGCTCGTCGCCGCGCCGTCCTGCTCCTTCCGCCCACCCGAGGGAGACGGCCCTGCCCTGCCACGTCCGGGCTGGTACCGGGTTCACGAGGGTGCGGCCCAGGCGGGGTCCCGACCCAGGAGCGTGAGCGTGCGCGTCCAGTCGTCCGTCCCCCCGTCGGTCAGGGCGGGGCCGAAGGAGGCGTGGGGCGCCGTGCGCGTCGCATTGTCCGCCGGTACCCGCTCGGCCGTCGCGAGCCCGGCGGCGATCGGTCTCGTCGTCGAGCCCCGCCCGGTAGTGGTCCGCGATCCCCAGGGTGGCGGCGACGTCCCAGCCGTGGACCAGCGTGTCGACCAGATGCATCGACACGAGGACCGGCGCCGGGACCCGCCGATCGAACTCGGCCAGATACACGGTCCGCTCCACCTCCGCGGCCCGGACGAACGCAGCGGTCACGTCGTCGAGGCCCGCGGCGAGCGTCGCCGCGGGTGCGGCCCCCAGCGGCCCCGGGGCGAAGGCTGACAGTTCGGCGTCGGTGCCATCGAGAGTCGCCCGCAGCGCCGTGGCGAATCCGTGGTCCTGGCCCGTCATGTGTTCGAGGAGGGCGCGCAGGTCCCAGCCCGCGCACGGGGTCGGGCGGTCGAGGTCGGCGGGCGTGACGCGGTCCAGCACGGTGCGCGCCGCGGTGACCGCACGGCGGTGCAGCTCCACAATCGTAGTCATTGGTAGATAGTCTACCTTCGTAGGCGATCTGTCGAGCGCTATCGTCGTGTGATGGCAGGCCGACGGCACGATCTGGGAGCGGCGTTCGCGTGGTTGACCCGGGCGATGGTGGACGCCGAGGAGCCGGTGCTGCGGGCGCACGGGGTGGAGATGTGGGACTACGTCGTGCTCTCCGCGTTGGAGGACGGCCCGTCGTCCACCCAGTCCGAGCTGGCGGCGGCCGTCCGTCGGGACAAGACCCGGCTCATCCCGATCCTCGACCGGCTCGAGACCCGGGGTCTGCTGCGGCGCACGCCGGACCCGGCCGACCGCCGCAACCGGGTCGTCGAGATGACGCCCACGGGGCGGGAGCTGCTTGCCTCGTGCCGCACCGAGATCCGCGGGGTGGAAGCCGAGCTCCTCGCCGGGATCGAGCCCGCCGAGCGTGCGGTGTTCGTCGATGTGCTCGAGCGCCTCGCCGACGGCGTCCGACACGGCTAGGCCGCCGTACCCGGGGGTCGAGCCGCCGGCGCGGGGCGTCCCTGCGCCGATTGACAGCACAGTCTCTGCAAGCAACTCTGGCCCTTCGTCAGCGAGCGCGCGGTACGCGGGCCAAGGGCCGGACCGCGGTCCTCAACCACTGGTCGGAGAGGAGGAGTCGACGCGGATGAGCGACGCGGGCGCTGCGGCGACGCGACCTGCCGGGGTTCTCGTGGAGGCGGAGGCCTTCGACGAGTACGGCGGATGGACGCTGGACTCGCAGTTCGAATCCGTGATGGGTTCGCCGTATCTGCTCGCCCACGGTCTGGGCCGGCCCGTCGCGGACGCCTCGACCGTGATCTCGATCCCCGAGGCCGGCATGTACACCGTCTGGGCCCGGGCAAAGGACTGGATGCCGGCCCACCACCCCGGACGGTTCACGCTCTCCGTGAACGGGACGCCGCTCGACGTCGAGCTCGGCGCGGACGGGAAGGACTGGTCGTGGGAGAACGCCGGCACCGTGCAGCTCCCCCGGGGCGACGCGACGTTGACCCTGCACGACCTGACCGGCTTCGACGGGCGCTGTGACGCGATCTTCCTGGGCCGGGCCGGCACGGTCCCGCCGGACGAGCCGTCCCGGGCCTGGCGCAAGGAGATGCTGGGGCTGCCGGTCGAACCGCACGACGCCGGGGAGTTCGACGTCGTCGTCGTCGGTGGCGGTGTGACCGGATGCGCCGCGGCGCTGGCGGCGGCCCGGCTGGGTAGCCGGGTCGCGCTGGTGCAGGACCGCCCGCTGCTGGGCGGCAACGCGAGCCCGGAGATCGGCCTCACCCCGCAGGGCGAGACCTCTCCGTTGGTGGCCGAGCTCATCGAGCGGACCGACGACGGCGCCCTGTCGGCGCGCAAGGTCCTCGACGCCGAACCGAACGTCTCGACCGTCCTCGAGCAGCGCGTCGTCGACGCCGTGGTGGACGGGGCGCGGATCGTCTCGATCGACGCCCGGGACGCACGCACCGGCCACGAGTACCGCTACCGGGCGCCGGTCTTCATCGACTGCACCGGGACCGCGATCCTCGGCCTGCTCTCCGGAGCCCGGACCCTGTTCGGCCAGGAGTCCCGCGCCGAGTTCGGCGAACCCCTCGCACCGAGGACGAGGGTCGAGGCGCACCACGGCAACACCGTCTTCTTCCGCACCCGGATGGCCGACGCCCCGGTGCCCTTCCCCGACGTGCCGTGGGCACGGGAGGTGGCCGGGGACTACGCCAAGCTGACCGGGCAGCTGTCCCGGCCGGGGGTCGACAACGTCTCGGGCCCCATCGCCGGCAACGGGCTGCGGGCGCGTTTCGCCCGGACCGGGGAGAAGGGAGCACCCGGCCGGAAGACCGTCGGAAAGGTCCTGCGCAAGCTGCCGGAGCGGCTGCGCATGCGCCTGAACATGGAGAGGTTCCCGGGCACCCACTTCTGGGAGTACGGCCAGTGGCTCGACCCCTACACCGAGGGCGAACACATCCGCGACCATCTGCTCGCCGCCCTCTACGGGACGTTCTCCAACGTCAAGCGCCGGGAGCCGGACACCTACGCCAACCTGGAGCTCGACTGGGTCGGGCACGTTCCCGGGCAGGGTGAGTACCGGCGCTACCTGGGCGATCACGTGCTGACCGAGAACGACGTCCGTGAGCACACCGTCTTCCCCGACGCGGTGGTGCGCAACGCCGGGGCCTTCTGCCTGCACCACGCGGGCCACCGGAAGTACGACTTCCGGCTCAAGGACTGGACCTGGGACACCCGGGACGGGAAGCCGTACGCGATCCCCTTCCGCTGCCTCTACTCCGCCGACACCGCGAACCTGATGATGGCGGGCAAGCACATCAGCGTCACCCACGTCGCCGGATCGTCGACCAAGTTCATGGCCAACGGCGGGCAGCACGGGATCGCCACCGGGGCCGCCGCGTTCCTCTGCACGAAGTACGACACCACCCCGCGTGGCGTCTACGAGACCCACCTGCAGGAACTGCAGGACCTCACGAGCAGGTACCGCTGACGGTCGCCACCGACCACCCCGATGAACTAGCGTTCGCCATCACCGCAATTCCATGCTCACCAACGGCCGGCCGTCTTGATCGTTGCGCTGCAGAGTGAACAGTCCGTTTCGACCGGATGTTGCGGCCCGAGATCATCGACTACGCCGGGGAGGGCCCTGATGCCGTCCGCACCGTTCTCCAGTTCCGACGGCCGGGATCGTGCCGGGGCGGTCGCCCTGCCGCCGATGGACTCCCTCGTCCGCGGAGTCACAGCCGTGCTCGGGCAGGGTGAGCCGCTCGTGCGGGGGGTCGCCGGACTCGGCAGCAGGCTCGTCCGCGTCGCGACCGGCTCCAGCGAGCTCGCCCCGCACGCGAAGGACAAGCGTTTCGCCGACCCCACGTGGACCGACAGCCCCGTCTACCGCAGGGTCGCGCAGGCATATCTCGCGCTCGTGGCTTCACTCGACGGGTTGCTGGCCGCCCTCGAGGCATCCGAATCCGATTGGCGCAAGATCGAACGAGCCCGGCTGGCCCATTCCGTGCTCACCAGCGCGCTGGCTCCGACCAACACGCTGCCGGGGAATCCGGCTGCGCTCAAGCGGGCCTTCGAGACCGGTGGCTCCAGCGTTGTTCGCGGCCTGGGCAACTGGATCTCGGACGTCCGGCACAACCGGGGAATGCCCGCACAGGTCGATACCAGCGCCTTCGTGATCGGACGAGACCTCGCGCTCACCGAAGGTGCGGTCGTGCAGCGCGACGACGTCGCGGAACTGATCCAGTACACACCGACCACCGAGACGGTCGAGGCCCGACCGCTGATCGTCGTGCCGCCGCCGATCGGACGCTTCCACTTCCTCGACCTGCGACCGGGCCGCAGCTTCGTGGAGTACGCGCTGAGCCAGGGACGCCAGGTGTTCATGCTCAGCTGGCGCAATCCCCAACCGGAACAGCGGGACTGGGGCATCGACACCTACGCCGGACGTATCGTCAGCGCCCTCGACGCCGCCGAGGAGATCACGGGTCACGGCGAAGCCGACCTTCTCGGGTTCTGCGCCGGAGGGATTCTCACCACCACGGTCCTCAACCATCTCGCCCACACAGGCAGCGAGCGGGTGCGTACCGCGTCGCTGGCGGTCACGCTGCTCGACTTCGACGTCCGGGCGGCGATCGGCGCCTTCTCCGCGCCGGGGGCGCTCGCTCTCGCCGCCGACCGGTCACGCGCCAAGGGGGTGCTCGGGGCGAAGGATCTGGGCGCCGTCTTCAGCTGGATGCGCCCGGACGACCTCGTATTCGGCTACGTGATCAACAACTATCTGATGGGCGAAGACCCGCCGGCGTTCGACATCCTGGCCTGGAACGCCGACGGGACGAACCTGCCTGCTCGGCTGCACCAGGAGTTCCTCGATGCGTTCGGCGGGAACCTGCTGGCCAAGCCGGACGCGTTGACCGTCCTGGACAGCCCGGTCGACCTCGGTCGGATCACCGTGCCGATGTTCATCACGGGTGCCCGTACCGACCACCTCACCCCATGGCCCGGCTGCTACCGCACGACACAGCTCGTCAGTGGTGACTGCACGTTCGCGCTGAGCAACTCCGGACATGTCGCGAGCCTGGTGAACCCTCCCGGGAACCCGAAGGCGAGCTTCCGCATCGGGCCCGCCGGTGGCTCGGCAGAGGCCTGGAAGGCCGAAGCCCCAGAGCAGACCGGCAGCTGGTGGGAGGGGTGGTCGGCCTGGCTCGAGAAGCAATCCGGCGGTGAGCAGGTGCCCGCCCCTGATCACCTGGGTAGCGCAGCGCACCCACCGTTGGATGCCGCGCCCGGGCTGTACGTCCGCGACCTCACGCCGTGATCACCTGCTGCGATCAACCGATTCGCATCGGCCGTCGGTAGGGTCGTCGGCCCGCAGTTCGCCCGCCCGGCAGTACCGAAGGCCGACACCTCGATGCGAGCAACATCCGTCCGCACCGTCGACGTCAGGTCGGCGAGCTGACCCGATCCCGTACGCATCTGCAAACAGCGTTGCCACGAGCCGCCGGAGACGGCGTCGAGCGGGCCGCGTCGACGGACACGAGCCACGGTGATCGCCCTTGACGCGGTGGCGCACGTCATCGCCGGTAGGTGTCGGCGGTTCCGCCGATCGGTTCACGGACGGCAGCCCATCCGAACCGGAAAAGATCCACTCGATGTGCGCTGCCCTGATCACTCTGGTCGACGGCGCACCGATCCGGCGTTCGACACTTGGCTCGGCCCCGCCGACTCGGCCAGTCGTCAACCTTGACGAATTGGTGTCACTTAGATTGACGCGAAAAGCTGATTCGGCGTCAACTGGAGTGACATGAATGACAGGCGAAGCTACGTGATGCGGGCCCGGGCTGAGGCGGTCGAGGACACCCGACGCCGAATCCTGCTCGCGGTCCACGATCTGGGGCGGGAGAACATGACGATGGAGATCGTGCTCGCCGACGTCGCGGACCGCGCCGGGGTCAGCGTCCGCACGATCTTGCGCCACTTCCGCAATCGAGAAGGCCTGTTCACCGCGATGCTGGAGTTCGTCAGCACCGAGCTCCAGCACGACCGCGGGACCCCTGCCACCGGCGATGAACGGTCCGCGGTCAGCGGACAGTTCGACGAGTACGAGGACAACGGCGACTTCGTGATCACCATGCTCGGGCGGGAGAACACCGACCCCACCGTGCGGCGGATGACCGACCGCGGACGCGTGATGCACCGGGACTGGGTCCGATCGGTCTTCGGCCCACGGGTTCCGCCCGGCCGCCCTGTCGAGGACGTGATCGACCTCCCGGTGGTGGCCACCGACGTCTACACCTGGAAGCTGTTGCGCCGCGACCGCGGACTCGACCGCGCCGAGGCCGAACAACGGGTCCGGCGTCTCGTCACCATGCTGACCGCGGACGACGCTCCCGAGATCGAGACCTGACCCTCTCCCAGGCACGACCCGAAGCGTCGACAAGGAGCCCGGCATGGCCCAGATCCTGGCCGTCACCTCGGACGGCGGCGGCAACGTCCCGCCCCTGCTCGGCATCACCACCCGCCTGCACGAGCGCGGCCATACAGTCCGTGTGCTCGGCCACCCCGGCCAACGCGACGCGGTCGAGGACACCGGCGCCGAGTTCGCCCCCGACCGACACGCCCGCCCCTGGTCGTACACCGCCCCGACCTCGACCGCCCGCCGGGCTCGGGACCTGTTCGCGATGTTCACCGAGACGGCGCCCGCACAGGACGTCGCCGCCGAAGTGGCCGGCCCGGCGAGCCCGGACCTCATCGAGGTCGACTGCATGCGCCTGGCTGCGCTCCGCGCCGCCGTTCGCTCACCCGTCCCGACCGTGACCCTGATGCACAGCTTCCGCCAGTACATCACCCACGACTGGGTACGCGGCCCGATCGGGCTCCTCGCGACTCTGCGCGGCCTCCGGCCGACACCGCTGTGGGACACCAGCGACCTGGTTCTCGTCGCCACCGACCGCGATCTCGACCCCGCCGGAGCCGCGCCGCGGGCCAACGTCCGCTACACCGGTGCCGTCCACCCCGTCCCGCGCGCCCGGAGATCGGGCACGACGCCCACGGTGCTGGTCAGCCTCAGCACGATCTTCTATCCCACGCAGAAGGGCGTCCTGCAGAACATCCTCGACGGACTCGCCGATCTCGACGTACACGTCGTACCCGCCGGCGGACCGGTCGATCCGGCAGAGCTGCGAGCCGGATCCAACACCGAACTGCGCCGCCACCTGCCGCACGACGAGGTCATGCCCACCGCGTCGATGCGGGTCGGGCACGGCGGCCACGGGACCACCCTGCGCGCCCTCGCCCACGACCTGCCCGTCCTGACCGTCCCGCTCGACTCCCACCTGGACCACCGGAGGATCGGCCACGCCGTGCAGACCGCCGGCGCCGGGCGTCTGCTGACCGCCGGCGCGACATCAGGCGAGATCCGCGAGGCGGTCCGCACACTCGTCGCCGACGGGCCCCATCGCCGCGCCGCCGAAACCGCCGGAGCACGCATCCGCGCCACCGACGGCCGCCACCGCCGCGGCCGACGAGATCGAGGCCGTGCTCCACGACGCGACGCGGCCCGGCAACACCACCGATCCGGCCGGAACCGATCGTGAGCACGACCGAGCAGAACGGCGTCGAGGCCGTCTACGCCCTGACCACCGGATACCTGGCCGCCCGCGCGATCCACGTCGTCGCGGAGCTCGGCGTCGCGGACGCCCTCACCGAGGAGCCTCGGCGGCGGACGAGGCCACCTCATCACCGCGATACTCGACGCGTCCCCGGAGACCACCGGTGTCTTGTTCGACCTCCCGGGCGTCGTCCCGGCCATCGAGGGCAGAGCTCGGCTGGACATTGTCGCGGGAGACTTCTTCGCCGACCCGCTACCGACCTGCGACGCCTACCTGCTGATGCAGGTGGTCCACGACTGGAACGACACCGAGGCCGAAACCATCCTCACGGCCGTCGCCCGAGCAGCCACCGACAGCGCCACCGTCCTGCTGCTCGAATGGCTCCTACCCGAGGACAACCAACAACCCCATGCAGCCAACAGCCTCGACGTCATGATGCTCACCACCACCGGCGGCCGGGAACGCACCCGCACCCAGTACGGATTGCTGCTCGAGACGGCAGGCATCGATCTCGTGGCCGTCCACACCACACCCAGCGCGCTGTCCATCGGCATCGAAGGACGTATCCGCCCGGCGCCGTGACCGTCGCACACGCCTCATCGCCGGTGCGCCGAGGATACGAACGATGTCTGCGGCCGGCTTGACGTCCGTGATCAGCGAGCAGGACTCCCCGCAGTAGAGCACCGAGGAATCCAGGTCACCCTCGAAACTGTCTCGTCCGTCTCGGTTCCGGCGACCTCCGCCGGTCGAGTGAGGACGGCCCGGGGCTCCGGCATCGGCACTCCGAGAACAGAGCGCGTTCATCATCATCCCGCTGATGAGGTCTCGTTTATTTTGGCGATGGATTCGTGCGGTGAATGCCCGCAGCCTGATCGGATTGAGGACGGCTGCGGACCCGACGGAGGTGCAGCATCGTGCGCGCCATCGAGACGGCCCGGCGGTTGCAGGCGCGGGAGGAGGAGGTGGCCCTGCCACGCCCAGCTTGCTGGGCCTTGTTGGCGGTCGTACTGGGAGGGCTCGCTGTCGCCGATCTCGTTGCGGTGCACAGAGCCGGCTCAGGACCATTGCTGGAGATCGTGAACACGACGCTGGGGCACAACGGCGTCCGGCTCGGCTCGGCGGCTCTCCTGGGGGTTGGCGCGATCTGGGCGGGTCGGCGTTGGCTGTACGCCAGGATGGTCGGACGGCCGGGCAGCGTCGAGGTGCTGCCGTTCACTGCGGATGGCGGATCCGCGACGGACGGTGTCGTCGAGCAGGTCGCGGCCGCGGTCCGCCGGGAGCTGAGCGCGCTCAGTCTCACTGCTCCGACGCCGGTGCCCGGTCAGAACCGCCCGCAGAACTTCGTTCAGGCGTTTCGCACCGCGGCAGGGGCGGCGTCGAATTGGGTCGAGGCGATCCCCGGCGTGCTGGACTGGCTGCAAGTGACGACAGGTTACGAGGTGTCGGCCGACCTCGAGGCACGTCCAGGGGCACTGGGCCACGGCATGACGGTGCATGTGCGCGCCCAGCCCGCCGGACCTGCCCAGAAGACCACGGTGTGGGGTGCGAACTGGGACGAGGCGGCCCGCCGGGCGGCCGACGTCGTCGGCGCCTACATCCTCACCCGGACCACGATCTGCCGGCGAGGTCCATGGTCGGAGTGGCGGGGCCGGCAGCTGAATCCCGATCTTTTGCGGGCCCACCAGGACGCGCAGACGTGCGTGCAGGAGCGCCGCTACGAGGAGGCACTGGAGCACTACTACCGGGCACTCAAGCTGGACCCACTGAATATCCCGATCCGGATCGAGGTCTGCCAGCTCCGCGAGAAGCTCGGGAACTACCTGGCCGCACTTGTCGGGTACGTCGACCTGATCGTCACGGAGTCCCGGAAGGTCGACCGCCGGCTCGCGCGGCGGATCACGGAGGACTTCTGCTCGGCCGGCACGCCCTCGCATCCGCGCGACCACCGCTCGCGGCGGTCGCGGCGGGGTGGCGGCCAGGACTCGCTGATGATCGCGAGGTATCGATTCGTCTGCGCATTGGTCAACAGCGACCGCGTGATCGACGAGTGGACGCCCACCGGGGATCTCCCCGCCGACCCGGTCGCACCGGGCGATGCAGCGCCCGCCCTTCCGGGCCGAGATCAGCCCTCCGTCACCGCTCCGTCAGGGTCGTGGGCCGGGTCCGCACCCGACGACCGGCCGCAACGGCCTGCTCATCCAGCCACGTCGGATGCGGGCGGCGAGGAGCGACCGGAGATCAATGGCATCCGCAGCCGCGAGCGCGCGGAGTCCCGCCGACGGATGTCGTCGTGGCTGCGGCTCTACTACCCGAGGTTCGTCGGCGCGAGCGATCCCCAGACATACCCCGCGACGTACGACAAGCTGGAGACTGCCGACGAGGAGACTCGGGCGCGGGTTCTCACGTGCCTGCTGCGCTACGTGGCGACCGTTGAGGCGAGACACCTCGCCCGCGACTACGCCTGGTGGCGGGGACGCCGTCGGCCGGGGATGCCAGTCAGCGAGACGTCATTGGCCGTACTGCGCCTCTGGGCGCCGCTGCACCTGCTGCTCGTCACCAAGGGGCACCCGCCGTCCACGCCGGACGGCAAGCGGCTCCGGAAGCGGATCGGACAAGGTTGGCCGCCGGACGACCTCAGCTCCTTGGAGACCGAGCTGCGCAAGGCGCTGCGGCGCAAGCCGACCTCCCGGCGCGTGTGGCAGGACAACTACAACGTCGCTGCGTCGTTCGCGGTGCTGCTCCTGCGCCGGCCTCGCGAGAAGACCCGCGACATCGACCGACCGACCCAGGACGCCGACAAGGCGACCCCCGACCGTGACTCGGTCGCGAACGTGGCGAGCCGGGCGATTCGTTACCTGGAGCTGGCGATCAATGCGTCGTCGCCGGCGGCGCTGGCCGAGTACGAGGAATGGGTGGCCGTCGGCGATCAGGATCTGAACGGGCTGCGCGGCTACCCCGCAGTATGTCGACTTCCTCGAACGGATCTTCCCCGGTGCGGAGCGGTGGGAACAGCGACCGTACGACCTGCTGACGTTCCTTGCCTCGACCCACTTCGTGACGCTGTTGCGAGATTTCGCGCAACTGCAGGCAGTGGCGGCTGACGCCGATGACCGGCCGTCGGGCTGGACCACTGACCTCGACGAGGTTCGCGTGCTGCGCTCGTACAGCGCCGATCACGCGGACTGGCGGACGCGGATGCCTCTGATCCGGGCGGCCCGCGAGATCGCGGCCGCGCATCCCGGTGCGGGCAGCGTGCACGATTCCTTCCCGCGGTTCATCGACGACCCGGGCCTGCGGTCGCGCAATCCGTCCGCTGCGGCTACGGCCGATGTCGACGGCTACTACGAGACACTGACCCGTCTGCGCCACTCCTTCTGGGAGGAGCTGACCAGGAAGAGCCACGAGCTGGAGGCGGCGATGGAGACGCCGCGGGCCGGCGACCCACCCCCGGAGTACCACGTCGCTGTCGTCGGGATGTGGGACGGGATTCGTCAGCTCTGCGACGCCGCCCTGCGTAACGACACTGCCAACGTCGGTGTCTGGAAGGACGAGGTCAGCAACCGCGTCGACGCCCGGGTCGCGCTCCTACGCCCGGGCGATGACCCATCCGGGTGCGACCGAACCGCCCGTCGTAGCGCCGACGCTGCCCGACTTCGGAATTCTGCCTGATCGCCCCGGGGCGTCCGGTGAATGTGGTTCAGGGGGTTTGCCGATAGGTGCGCGCGGCGAAGGCGAACATCCAGATCATGAAGGTGACCAGGATGACGCGCTGGACGAGGCCCTTCCATTCGAAGAGCTCGGTCTGCGGTAGTTGGCTCACCTTGAGCAGGCCGATGCCGAGGGTCAGGACGACCCCGGCGGCCAGCGTCCACCGCGCCAGCTGCTGCCAGGCCGGGTCGCCGCGGAACCGGCGGTAGAAGACGAAACAGCTGACCGGTGCGAGGACGAACACCACCGCTCCGAACAAGCCGTGGACGATGCCGTGCGTGCTGGTCTGGGTGAACATCGCCGAGGGGTCGGTACGGAAGGGCCCGGACGCCACCAGGCTGACGCCGATGATCTGCATCAGCGCGGGTCCAGCTCGGGATGCCGGGCCGTTCCGGAACCGAGTGGCGAGGCCGCATCCGAACACGAACACCAGGACCCCGGTGATCACGAAGTTCACGATCTGGATCCAGCCGCGAGGTCCCAGGGACAGCTCGCTGACGAACATGCTGGATGCGTGGTAGCCGGGACGGAGCCACCCCTCGAGGGTGAACACGACCACGAAGACGACCGGCGCGGTCATGCCCGCCGCTGCCCCCAGCTTGACGCGTCGCTCGGCCGCGGCGCCGAGTGCGGAGCCCGTCGCCATCACTCGAGCCTTCCACGCCCGACAGAGGTTCCGACAGGCGATCCCCGATCCGGCGCCGGTTCCAGCCGTGCGTCGACGCTGGCGAGACTCGCACCACGTGATGCGTAGACGACAAGCCCAGTGCCCGCTACGACGCCTTCCGGTCCTCACGGGTGAGCAGGTGCAGATGTGTGATCGCCATGTCGATCGCGGAACTCATCGGCGTGACGTCACGGGATGTCTGCGCCAACAGGTAGCCACCCTGGACAGTCGCCACGAACCCCGTGGCGAGTTGGGCCACGTCGACGCCCTGCGGGATGACACCTTCCTGCTGAAACCGGCGAAGGAGATCTTCGAAGATTTCTTGCCAGGCCATGAAGAGGTCGTGGAGCTTCTTGCGTGCGATCGAGTCCTGATCGGAGACCTCGTTCGCCAGGGAGCCCAAAGGGCACCCGTACCGGCCCTCTGTCAGGGCGTTGTGCTCGACGAGTGCATCCCGCCAACGTCGCAGGCCCGCGAACGTTCTCACCTTGTCCAGGCGTTCTCGCTCATCGGTTATCGTCCGCTCGCCCACGAACTCGATCACTGCCCGTACCAGCGCCGGCTTGTCTTCGAAGTGCCGGTACAGCTGCGATTTACTGACGTTGCTCGCTGAGACGACATCGTCCAGAGTCGTTCCACCGACTCCTCGGACGCGCATCAGATCGGCGGCGGTAGCAACGATTTTGGACTTCGTCTTCGCGCCACGCGCCGTCAACCGCGCGGCGGTGGCCGTCGGCGAGCTTCCCTCCACAGCGCCATGATAAGCGACAGGACCCGCGCACGAACCGTGTCACGGCGCAAGCGGCGGCGCGGCGATATCGGCGCTGGTGACGGTGAACGTGGACGAGGGCCCGGTAGCCATATCTGGACGATCTAGTCTCGATGTACTGTCGACGCCCTGCTGGGCGAGCGATCGGCCATGGGTGCTTTGCACGTTCGTAGCCTGCCGACCTCCACGATCTCACCGCCAGGTACCCGTCTTGCTGGGCAATTCGACCCCGGACTAGTCTGGACGAACGCGTCCAGTTTGCGTCTGGAGCGTACTTGCCGCGGAGGCCAGGACTTGGATACAGGGAGGCGCCGGATGAAGGCGATTGTGGTGACGGATCAGGCCGCGGGAACGGCCGGGATGACGCTGGCCGAGCGTCCTGAGCCGGGGGCTGCGGGGAACGACGTCCTCGTTGAGGTTCACGCGGCGGGATTCACTCCAGGTGAGCTGTCGTGGCCGTCGAGCTGGACGGATCGCCTCGGCCGGGACCGGACGCCGTCGGTCCCCGGGCACGAGCTCGCCGGTGTGGTCAGCGGCCTCGGCTATGGAACGACGGGGTTGTCGGTGGGGCAGCGAGTGTTCGGCCTCACCGACTGGACCCGCGACGGCACCCTCGCGGAGTACGCGGCTGTCGAGGCGCGCAACCTCGCGCCGCTGCCAGGCGACGTCGACTTCACGGTGGGTGCGAGCCTGCCGATCTCGGGTCTGACTGCATGGCAGGGACTGTTCGAGCACGGCCGTCTTCAGCCGGGCCAGAGCGTGCTTGTGCACGGTGCGGCCGGCGGCGTCGGATCGATGGTGACCCAGCTCGCGCGTGAGGCCGGTGCCTACGTCATCGGGACCGGCCGCGCTGCCGACCGTCAGACCGCACTCGACTTCGGCGCGACGGAGTTCGTCGACCTCGACAACGACTCGCTGGAAGACGTCGGCGGAGTCGATCTGGTGTTCGACGTCATCGGCGGAGATATCGGGAAGCGGTCGGCAGGGCTGGTCCGAGCCGGAGGAACACTGGTGACCATCGCCGGCCCGCCGGATGCGCGGCCCGTCGACGGCCTGGCGATCGACTTCGTCGTCGTGTCCGATCGCGCCCAACTGAGTGAGGTTGTCCGGCGGGTGCGGGACGGACGTCTGCGGACGGTCATCGGCAACGTCGCGGCTCTCGACGACGCCGTTGCGGCGTTCAATCCGACCGAGCGGGTCACAGGGAAGACGATCATCCGCGTTCGCCCTTGACGACTCGGCACACGCAAGCACACGAACTAGCTGTTCGGCTGGTCCTGGCGAGGCGTAAGGCCGTATCCGACCGCGTACATCATCCGTTCGATCAGGTGCTCCGGGTCGCCCCAGCCGTCAGGGCGGGCAACGAGCATCGAGATGACGCCGTGCAGGGAGAGGATGAGCAGGTTCGCGATCTCCTCCGGGTCTTCGTCGCCCGGGAGAGCGCCAGCGTCGATGACCCTCCGGACCGAGCCAACCAGGCGGTGGTAGCCGGCGGCCGTACGGAGTCGATCGGTCGCAGCTGAGGGGTCGCTGGTGCGGTTCATGAACAGGACGCGGTACTCGTGTGGGTGTTCGAGTCCGAATCGCGCGAAGGCCCGGCCGAACGCGGTGACCTCGGCGATCGGATCGTCGATGCCGGCTGCCGCCTCGATCGCGGCGTCGAGGCGAGCGAACTGCCGACTGGCGACTTCTGCCAGTAGCGACCCCATGCTGGGGAAGTACCGGTAGATCGTCGGAGCAGTCACACCGGCGCGCCGTTCCAGGGCGCGGACTGACACCGCTTGTTCGCTGTCGCCCTCACACAGCAGCGCCTCGGCGGCCCGCACCAGCCGGTCGCGCGTTGACTCCTGATCGGCTGCTGCCGTTCGTGCCTGCACGCTCATCTCGACGATGACCCTAGCACCGCTACTACACGCCGAATAATAGGTAGCGGCGCTATCTGTAGCGCTGCTACCGTAGCGCCGCTACTAGGCTGAGCGTGTGAAGGGGGAGCTAAATGAAGAGGGATCATGCCGTCGTCGCCGGCGCGAGCATGGCTGGACTGCTGGCGGCTCACGTACTGGCCGACACCTTCGGTCGGGTCACGGTCGTTGAGCCGGATGCGCTCGGCCCGAGCGTCGGCCACCGCCGAGGAGTCCCGCAATCGGAGCACGCGCACGTGCTGCTGACGCGAGGCGCTGATGCCCTCGAAGATCTGCTCCCCGGGCTACGGTCGGAGCTGGTCGCTGCGGGAGCGGCCATCGTGCCTGCCCGTATGGGGCCCGACCAAGGCATGCGGTTGGTCAGCCCAGCCGGACCCTTCACCGACGTCGAGGCGGACGGAACGATCTTCCTCGGTGTCAGTCGGCCGCTGCTGGAGGGGTGCGTTCGGTCCCGCGTTCGGAGCCGCCTCAACGTCCACGTTCTGGACGGGCACCGAGTGACGGGGATCCTTGTCGCGCAAGCCATCTCGCGTGTCACCGGGGTATCGGTGCGCGCCGACGACGCTGACGACGGTTCGGAGAGGTCGCTGCAGGCCGACCTGGTCGTCGATGCGACCGGACGGCGGTCCTCGATGCCGAGATGGCTCACCGACCTGGGGTACCCGCGCGCGCCGGAGACGACGATCGAGACTGGCATCGGCTACGCGAGCCGCTGGTATCGACGTCCCGCTTCGCCCACCGCGTCGTGGGACGCCACCATCATCAATCCCCGACCAGGGGTCAACAACAGGTTCGGGGCACTACTTCCAGTCGAGGACGGAGCGTGCACCGTGAGTATCGGCGGCGGTGCAGGGACGTACCCGCCGTGCGACGAGGACGGATTTCTCGAGTGGGCCCGCGACCTACCGGACCAGGGCCTCTACGAAGCGATCGTCGAATCCGAGCCGCTGTCGGGCATCAGCGCCTACCGCACGCCCACGAGTCGTCGTCGCCACTACGAGCGACTTCGTACATGGCCGAAGGGTCTGCTGGTCACCGGAGATGCGGTGTGCGCCTTCAACCCGATCTACGGCCAGGGGATGTCGGTCAGCGCGTTGGAAGCGCTCGCTCTGCGCGACTGCCTGCAACGTGACCACGGAAATCTCGAGCGGGAGTTCCGCGACCAGGTGGCGGCCGTCGTCGCGAGCCCGTGGAGCCTCGCATCGGCCGAGGACATGAAGTTGGCGTCGGTCCGCACGAGGAAGCGGCGCTCGCCGTTGGCTCGTCTACAGGACCGCTTCATCTACGCAAGCCAGGATGCCGCTACGTCAGATCCGGTCGTAGCCGGAACCTTCGCGAACATCATGCTCATGCTCGCCGAGCCGAGCGCCTTGATGCGCCCGCGCATCGCGGGCCGTGTCCTCCGTCATCGGCTTCGCCCCGGTCGCAGTCGGCATGACCAGACCGTCAGGCGACCCGAGACGCAGGCGTCGAGCTCGACCAACCCGACGGACAGATGAACTGAGCGGAGGGCCAGTCGAAAGCCGCGCGCCGGACGGGGACGGGCGGAGGCCGCACGCCCCGTCCGGCGGGACGCGGGAGTGTCCGAGCCTCGGCCAGGTTGCCGGATCGGCGGTCTGAGCGACGACCGTCGCCCTCCGGTCGCCGCGATCGACCGGGCCATACGCCGTTCCCTGGCTATCGAGCGTTCGTCGATCGACGGGCGACGCAACACGGACACGTGGCCCATGCCGCGCCACCGTGAACTCTCACCATTCGTGACTAACAAGCGCTAACGTTCTCCGTGTCCGGTCGACGGCGCCGGGAGGTAGGCATGACGGGACCGCAGCACTCGAACGAGCCCGGTGCATGGGTACGGCCCGCCGCGGTGTCCATCACCTCGCCGTTCTTGTTGACCGAAGAGGCCTCGATCGCTGAGCAGATCGCGGCCCTCGGGGAGCTGCGTCGCTATCGCGCCGGAGAGTTCGTCTACCACCAGGGTTCGCTCTCGGACTACTTCTTCCAGGTCGTCAACGGTCGGTTGCGGATCTACCTGACCCGCGCGGACGGCTCGGAACGCGTGCTGTCCTACGCCGAGCCCGGGGCGGGGATCGGTGAGTCCACCTGTTTCGACGGTCTTCCCCGTTATGCGTCGTGCGTCGCGATAGTGGACAGCGAGCTGCTGGCGGTGAGCAAGCGCGCCGTGCTCGATGCGGGTCGGCGCGAACCGGAGATCCTCGTGGAGATGACGCGGCGGATCTCGCGCAAGGCGCGCCTGTTCGCCATGCACATCGCCGCAGACGGGCTGCCGGCCTGCGGGCGGGTCACCCTGATGCTGGATCACCTCGTGGAGGCATACGGGGTGGAGCGGCCCGAGGGCGTCTGTCTCCGGGTGCAGTACTCCCTTGACGAGCTCGCGCTCATGATCGGCGTGACCCGGGTAACCATGAGCCGGGAGCTGGCACGTCTGATCAACGACGGACTGGTGATCCGGCGCGGCCGCGACATCGTGATCCCCGACATCGGGGCCCTCCGCGCTGTGGCCGGCGACTACCGACCCTAGTCCGGCTAGGGATCCTTCTGACCTGGACAGCCGGCTATCGGATTCGTCCGGCGGTCGGTATCACGTGTTACCGACGACAGGCAGCCTGCCTTGTCACGCTCCGACGCGTCATCGTTGACGACGACGTGGAGCATTCATGACGACAGTCGATGCCCGGTGCGTTGAGGAGCCTCGCACCACGAGCACGGTCTCGCTCAGCGACCGGTTTCAGCTCGAAGAGGGCCGGGTCTTCCTCACCGGGGTTCAGGCGCTCGTGCGAGCGCCCCTCGACCAGGTGCGCCGTGACCGTCGCGCCGACCTGCGCATCGGTGGATTCATCACCGGCTTCCCGGGTTCCCCCCTCGGCGGCTACGACCTCTCGCTCAAGCAGAACCGCACACTGCTCGACGAGCACGACATCGTCCACCAGATGGGCCAGAACGAGGAGCTCGCCGCCGCGGCTCTGATGGGCACCCAGCTGCTGGAGCGCTACCCGCACCGCCGCTTCGACGGCGTCACGGGGTTCTGGTACGGCAAGGGGCCCGGTCTCGACCGCGCAGGCGACTCGCTGCGCCACGGAAACTTCGCCGGCACCACTACCCACGGCGCGGTGGTCGTGCTCTCCGGCGAAGACCACGAGGCGAAGAGCTCGTCGCTGCCCTACGAGCAGGAGTACGCCTTCGCCCACGCCGGCATCCCAGTGCTGTATCCCTCCTCGGTCGAGGAGTTCCTCACGTACTCGGCGCACGCGATCGGCATGTCCCGGTACTCCGGCTGCTGGGTCGCGATGAAGCTGATCGGTCAGCTCTGCGACGGCGGCCAGACGATCGACCTCGATCCCGAGCAACCGAAGACCGTCGTGCCCGAGCTCGAGATCGACGGGCGCCCCTTCCGCAAGTGGCAGGATCACTCGTTCTTCCCCGGCAAGGTGGTGGAGACCGAGCAGCACGTCTTCACCGAGCGGCACCCGGCCGCCATGGCCTACGCGAGCGCCAACGGACTCAACGAGATCAAGGTCCGCGGCGAGCACGACACGCTCGGCCTGGTGACCGCCGGAAAGAGCTACGCCGACGTCCTGCAGGCGCTGCGCGACCTCGGCATCGGCGAGGACGACCTGCGCGCGGCCGGTGTCCGACTGATCAAGGTCGGCGCCATCTACCCACTCGACTCCGCGTTCGTCCGCGAATCCACGCGCGACCTCGACGAGGTCGTGGTCGTCGAGGAGAAGCGCCCGATCCTCGAAGACGCGGTGAAGGTCGCCCTGTGCAACGTGGCCTCGGGTCCGCGCGTGCACGGCAAGCGCGACCTCGATGGCCGCACGCGCTTCGCCGAGTACGGCAGCCTCGACGCCGACGCCGTCGCACGCGGGCTCGCTCCGGTGCTACGCCCGCGCCTGCGCGAGCAGATCATCCTCGACCGGCGCGTCGGACGAACTCAGTGCGGTCGCCGCCCGCGACTACTCGTCGAATCTCAAGCGCACGCCGAACTACTGCTCCGGCTGCCCGCACAACGTCTCCACGATCGTGCCCGAAGGCCAGGTCGCCTGGGGCGCACCGGGTTGCCACATCTTCGCGGCGGTCATGGACCAGCCCGAACGGCAGATCGACGCCACCTTCCCGCTGGGCGGCGAGGGCGTCGCGTGGATCGGGCTCAGCCCGTTCACCGACATGGAGCACGTCATCCAGAACCAGGGTGACGGCAGCCTGTTCCACTCCAGCTACCTGAGCATCCGGTGGTCGATCGCGGCCGGCGTCACGATGACCTACCGCATCCTCTACAACGGCGCTGTCGCCAACACTGGCGCCCAGGAACCGATCGGCCAGGCCGACGTTCCGACGCTGGCCAACCTGCTCGCCCTCGAGGGCGTCAAGAAGATCGGCATCATCGCCGAGGACCCGGCGAGCTACCGCAAGGCCGACCTGCCCTCGATCGCCTCAGTGTACGGCGCCGGGGACGTCCAGAAGGTCCTCAAGGAGCTCGAGCAGGTCGACGGCGTCACGATCTTCCTCTACGACGGCGAGTGCGCCAACGAACGCCGCCGCCGCCGCAAGCGGGGCACCGCGCCCAAGGCCACCCAGTTCGTGGTGATCAACGAGGACGTCTGCGAGAACTGCGGCGACTGCGGCGAGATCACGAACTGCATGTCGCTGCACAAGAACGACACCGAGTTCGGGCCCAAGACCACGGTCCACCAGTCGTCCTGCAACCAGGACCTCTCCTGCCTCAAGGGCGACTGCCCATCCTTCCTCACCGTGCACAGCGACGAAGGCTTCGCGGTGCCGGTCTACAGCCCGCTCGAGATCGACGCGGTGGCCGAGCCGGACCGCCCCCCGCTCGATCGGCCCTACCACGTGTTCGTGCCCGGCGTCGGCGGAACCGGTGTGCTCACCCTGAACTCGATGCTGGCCTGGGCCGCTCTCGTGGACGGGGTCGAGGCGGTCAGCTACGACCAGACCGGTGCCGCCCAGAAGTGGGGCGCTGTGCTGAGCAGCCTGGTGCTGAGCCCCCGTGGCGAGCGGGCGGACTCGAACAAGGTCGGTATCGGCCGCGCGGACCTCTACCTGGCGGTCGATGCGATGGCCGCGGCCGACCCGGCCAATGTGGACCGCTGCTCGCCCGAGCACACCGCGGCGCTGGTCAACACCGGCCTGCTGCCCAGCGGTGAGATGATCCGCAACAGCCGCCTCGACGCGTCGATCGACCCGATGGTCGACTCGATCTCGCGGTTCACCGCCCGCGCGGTCGCCGTGGACGCCCGGGCGATCGCCGAGACCGTGTTCGGCGACTACATGGCCACGAACATGGTGGCCCTGGGCGCCGCGTACCAGGCGGGGCTGATACCGATCTCGTCCTACGCGATCGAGGAGGCCATTCGCCTCAACGGGACGGCCGAGGTGCAGAACCAGCAGGCGTTCCGTCACGGCCGGCTCGCTATCGCCGACCCTGCCCGAGTCGCCGCGCTGATCTCGCCGCCGCCCCGCGACGCCGAGCAGGAGCGCGAGCGCGCCCGCGGCCTGCTCCCCGAACGGGAGCGCGCCGGCTACGACGCGCTCGTCGCCAGAGTCACCGACCTCGCCGAGGAGGACCGTCGCCTGCTGGCCGTCCGGATCGGCGAACTGACCGCCTACCAGGACGCCACGTATGCGAGCCGCTACGTCGACGTCGTCCTGGACGTGGCCCGCCGTGAGCGGGAACGCCTGGGGGACAAGGCCGGTCTGCCGATCACCCGCGAGGTGATCCGCAACCTCTACAAGCTCATGGCCTACAAGGACGAGTACGAGGTCGCCCGCCTGCACCTGCGCGCCAGCCGGGAGCACCGCGTGTCCACTCAGTTCGCCGGCCCGGTGAAGGTCACCTACAACCTCCACCCGCCGCTGCTGCGCGCGATGGGCATGAAGAACAAGCTCAAGCTGCCCGCCCGCGTGCTCGACCCGGCGTTCGTCGTGCTCAGCGGGATGAAGAAGGTCCGCGGCACCAAGCTGGACCTCTTTGGCCGCGACCGCGTTCGCGTCGAGGAGCGCCGCCTCATCGACTGGTACGTCGACCTGGTCCGCACCTCGATGGACGAGCTCCGACTGCAGAACAAGGCCGCCGTGCTCGACATCGCCCGGCTGCCGGATGGCATCCGCGGCTACGAGGACATCAAGCTGCGTTCTGCAGCGGAGGCCACGGAACGCGCGGAGGTCCTGCGCGGCCGTCTCACGAACACCCTTTCCCTGCCCCTGCTGACGACGGAGAGCTGACATGGTCGACATCTCTCACGGGCCGCTCGAGCTGACCCGCGACTTCGACAAGGACACGGCGCTCGTCTCGGAACTGTTCGCCGGTCTGGACTCCGAGCTGGCTGCACTTCCGGTCAAGCCGGAGCGCACCGCGGCGCAGGAGGCCGCAGCATCGACGATCCTCGACCGCGGTCGCGTCGCCCGCGAGGACTTCCTCGAGGTGCACGTCGCGACCCTGTACGACAGCCTCACCGAGGGCCGCACCCGGCTCCTGCGGGTGGCTGAGCTGGCCTACGCCGCCGCCGAGCTGGTCCCGGGCCTGGTGCCCACTCGGGACCGGATCGCCGCGGAGCGGACGCACCTGCAGAAGCACAAGGACGGCTGGGAGTACGACCAGGGGATCCTGATCTCCCGGGTCCTCGACAACCCGATCGCCGGCTATCACCTCATGCACGCCATGGCACAACCGCTCCCGGAGGCCGTGGAGCTGCTCGACGAGCTGCGCCGCACCGACCGCATCGATCTGGGAACCACCCTGGTGGAGCGCAGGGGCAACGTCGGGCACCTGACGATCCAGCATCACAAATACCTCAACGCCGAGGACGACGAGTCCACCCGGGCAATGGAGCTCGCCACGGATCTCATCCTGCTCGACGACCGGATCGACGTCGGACTGCTGCGCGGCGCAGAGGCTCAGCACCCGAAGTACCTGGGACGCCGAGTGTTCGACGCGGGCGTCAACCTGACCCGGCTCTACCACGGCGAGGTCTCGCTGATCGAGTTCTTCATCGAGCGCGAGCTGGGCCTGATCAACAAGTGGTTCCGCGGGCACTCGGTCGGCAACGGTGAGGTGTCCATCGTGGAACGCCGCCACGAGAAGCCGTGGATCGCGGCCGTGGACACGTTCGCGATCGGCGGCGGCTGCCAGTACCTGCTGGTCATGGACCGGGTCGTCGCCCGCTCCGGCGCCTTCGTCAACCTTCCGGCCCGCCGCGAGGGCTTCCTGCCCGGCTGCGGCAACATGCGACTGCCCCGCTTCGTGGGGGAGAAGGTGGCCCGGCAGGGGATCTTCTTCAACCGCGACATCTACGTCGACTCCCCCGAGGGCCGCCAGATCGTGGACGACCTTGTCGTCGACGAGGAGGGCATGCAGGCCGCGATCGCGGACGCAGTGGACGCCCTGACCGCCACCGGCACGGTGGGCATCAACGCCAACCGGACCCAGGTACGGATCGGTGTCGAACCGCTGGAGACCTTCCGCGCCTACATGGCCAACCTGTCCATCGGCCAGGCGCGATGCATGTACTCGCCGGCGATCATCCGCAACCTCGAGCTGGCCTGGGACCCGAGGCGCCGGGGCGGTGTGAAGTGAACCCCCCGCGCAGCACCGTCGTACCCGCCACGGTGGACGCAGTCGTCGAGATCGACCCGCGCCGGAGCACCACGACCGTCGAGGTGTTGGACGACGTCGAGCGCACGATCTCGACCGAGGGGTGAGCCGGTGAACCCTCCCTCCTACGCGTGCGGCCGCGCGGACGTGCCTCTGCTCGGCGAGACCATCGGTGAGAACCTTCGGCGGGTCGCCGAGGGGTCCGGCGAGTGGGAGCGGACCGGGCGGGTCGCGGGCGAGCTGCTGGCGCGGGGCGTCGTCCGTGGCGATCGGGTCGGTGTGTGGGCGACGAACCGATACGAATGGATCGTGCTGCAATTCGCGACGGCACGGATCGGCGCCGTGCTCGTCGCGCTCAACCCCACGTATGAGGCCACCGAGCACGCCTACGCCCTCCAGCATTCGGGGACATCAGTGCTGTTCCACTCGGCGCGCTACCGCGAGAGCGACTGCGCCGCGGTCGTCGCCGAGATCGCCGGGGAGTGTCCGCAGCTGCGCGAGTCCGTGGTGTTCGAGGCCGAGTGGGCACAGTTCGAGTCCGGTGATCCCGATCCGGTCACGGAGGCCGAGTGTCAGGTCGACTTCGACCAGGGAGCTCAGGCCGAAGCGGTGGGGCGCCGTGGCCTCCGCCGCGGGAATGTGTCGGTCCGACGCCCACTCTGTGCGTGTCCGCCATCGTGACCTCCCAGCCCGGGCCCTCGACATCCACGTCACCGCCCAAGGGCTCCGTCGTCCGTCGATGGTCGGAGCCGGGTGACCGCGACGGCCTCACCCGGGCCGGGTTATCTGCCCGCCCCGCCGGCTCGCCACCGGAGGTGCAGTGCCGACGTGCACTGCCTATCGGTCGGCTCCGGCCCGAACGCGTGGGCCGACGGCCATTGGCAGGGAAAGATCACGTGTCTTCGCGGCCGATCTCCAGGATCTGCGCAAGGCCTGGGGCCTGAGGGTCGTCTGTGATCTCTCGGCCGTCCAGCCAGGAGCTGATCACGTGGGCGAGCTCGCCGGGGTGGCTGAAGTTCATTGCGTGGGCTGCGCCCTCGATCGTCGCGATTGTCAGGTGCGGCGGCGCCAGGCGGCCGATCTCCTGGACCCGCCACGGCGGCGGCATGAGCGGGTCCCGGGTGCCGATCACGGCAAGCATGGGCACGGACGTCCGCAGGACGCGCTCGAGCGAGGGAAATCGCACGAGCTCACCGAACAGCTGCAGGGCGTTCACGGGGCCGAAGCGCAGATAGTCGGGGAGCACTACGCGAGCCATGCGGGGGCTCTCGTACCGAGCATCGCGCACGAGCTGCAGGAGTGCCCGGAGGAGCGGCTGGTTGTGCATCCCTCCTGCGGGCGAGGCGAGCACGACCCCGGCCACGCGGTCGGGTGCGCTATGCGCGACCTCCAGGGACACCGGCCCGCCCATCGAGTTTCCGACCAGGACCACGCGCTCGAGATCGAGTGCGTCGAGAATCTCGAGGAGCGCCCAGGCCAGCGACGGGATTCCCAGAGCGTGACCCCAGGCTTCGCTCTGGCCATAGCCCGGCAGATCGGGCACCAACGTCGTCGCACGGTGTGCGAGCCCCGTGGCTGTGGGGAGCAGGTAGCTGCCGGATACCGCGAAACCGTGCACGTGCACGTGCGGGAGCGAACCGGAAACCTGAGGGCCCCGACGGACGAAGACCGGGCGTCCCTGGACCTCGACTCGGAACTGTTCCCAGCCCACCTCGGCCATGGCGCCAGTGTTTCAGACGACGGCGAGCGCACCCACTGTCACGGCACATCTCAGCGACGGATGGGTGCACCCCGGCGGCGCCGGGTAGCGAGGCCGGAGCGCCGGACTCCTCCACCGCTGCCGGTAATGCAGACCCGATTGTCGGTGGGAGGCAGACCGCGCCAAGACCGCCGACGGTCCAGATCGACGACGTCCGCATTGTGAACCGCCGCCATGACACGAGCCACGCTCGAAACCCGCAGCCTCCGCATTGCAAAGGCGGGGTCTCGTACCCTGTGGAGTGCACACAGCAGGTCAGCGTGAACCAGCGGCTGTCTGGGTTGCCTGTGGTGGCATCAGATCGGTGCGATTCGCTGCCATCGTGGCTGCCATTAGCGCCACAGTGGACTGATCAAGGCCTCCGGTCGTCGGCTCGCACCCAAGTCGGCGGGAGCGCCTGCGCCGCTCGTGACGTCAGATCTGGCCCTGTGTGGGCGTGGTCAGCGAGCCCTGGGCGGGCGTGACGACGACCGGCGTTCGCGCTGAGCGCACAAGCCAGACGCCTGCCGCGAACACGGCCAACCCGAGGGGCGCGCCGAAGGGCGGACTTGCGGCGAGGAAGCCGACCAACCCACCCACCACGATCGACACCGACACCGCGATCGGCAGGACTCGCGCCCGCAGGCACGCCGCGCCGAACACCGCCCAGCCGATCGCGAACAGGACGAAGGCGGACGTGTAGCCGACCTGCCAGAGTGGCGCCTTCGGCAAGGTGAGCAGCTGTGGGGCGAAGCTGATGATCCACGGTACGGCGAAGGCCTCGAACCACATGTCGGCGCCGAGGAACATCGTGCCGAGGGTCGCGGCGCTCAGCCCCACGATGCCGAACCTGCCGATCTGGTGGGCCTGCCGTGTGTAGAGCGCGATGAGAGCCATCATCAGGCCCCAGAACGTCACGGCATAGAAGATATTGAAGAACCGAAAGGTCGGGTCCGCGAGCATCGCGATCGGATCGGAGCGGTCCATCACGAAGAACAGTCCGATATGCGCGGCCGCGAACAGCCCGCCCCCGATGATGGCCAACGGTCCGGCGAGCGAAGCGAGTGGAGATCTGGTCGAGTCCGACATGCTGTCCTCCGCAGCTGGCAGTAGGCGTCAATGTGCTGCTGCGAGTGCACCGTCCACTACCGGGGTATCCCTGCCGTCTCGCGCCGGCGCCACCGTCCGCGACGGCAGCCCAGCGACACCGCCAGACCCAGCGTCCTTGTTCTGGCCCCCATTGTGGCTCCACGTGGCGGACGGTCACCGTCGGCTTTGATCAGGGCACCGGGAGGGCCAATGCCGCGACGGCTCTCGCATGATCATCCGACCAGCCAACGACAGCCTCCCTGCGTTGGACCGTCCATCCGGCTCGTAGCGGACGGCGAAAGATTCGGGCCGACAGTCGCCGCACCGGAACCGATCGTTACCCGAACGACCGGCCCGGTGGCGCAACCGCGTCCGCGGTCAGCCAGCACGGCTTCGCCCGCACGTCCTTCGCTGCGGTCCCGGCCAAAGTGTCGCGTCCCCTCGCGGCGCCACCCCGACACCGAGCCGGTGGCTGCTAGACGCGGGCCGGGACGTCTTGCTACTCGAGAGAGCGGCCTGGGTTTGCGATCGCGACGTGTTCGGTCGGCATCGGTGACCGGTGACCTGCGGGGGATCGAGCAGTCGTTGGCTTCGCAGAGCAGGTAGTGATCCCGCGCCCGGCCGGGGTCGAGAACGCCAACCGACGCTCGGAGCGACCGGTGGCAGCGCCAGCCTCGCCGTGCGCACGCGACCTGAAGCCGGGGGATCGGATGCGCGACGAGGAGGAGCGCGTGCTGGCCGAGCGGCTCGCCGGGTGGGCCGAGCGCTACCCGGGCACGAGCGTGCACAGCGTGGTCGAGCGCGACATCCGGCACGGTCGCTGGTGCAGCACAGCGGCACCGCCCAGCTCGTCATCGTCGCGACCCGGGGTCGGGGCGGGTTCGCCGGTCTCACTCTCGGATCGACCGGTCTCCGGTTGATCCAGCACGCGGACTGCCCGGTGAGGTTGGTGGGCCCGAAGTCGGCGTCTCGGTGACCGCGCACCAGCCGCTGATGATCCCGGGCCGGGGCGCATCGGGGCGGTCGCTCGTCGGCGCGGGAAGCGGCGAGGGGTCCGTCGTCGCCTGATACGGGACGATGGACCCCTACCGCCACCGGACGCCGACCTCCACCGTCGGACCCGTTGACATCTCGTCGACGGCCGGTGTAGGACACCGGCGCCGGCGACGGGCCTCGCTGTGGAAGGTGATTGCGCTGAGTCGTCCGGGTCGCGCCCGAATACGAGCCCACCGGAGAACGCGCCGGCTCGTCACGATCCGCGCCCGTCTCCGCGACCCCGCGCTCCTCACCGTCGTGGCGATCGTGTTCTTCATCTCGGCGATCGGTCAGGCGATCGTGCAGGCCTACGTCCATGACGACTCGATCATCATGACCGCGGTACTCAGCGCGCTCGGCTCGGTGTTCCTGGCCGCCGCCATCGTCGTGGCCGCGCTTCGCCACGATCGACGGAGCAAGTGAGCCGGCCGCGCCGTTCAGTACCGCCCCGGACCGGGACCCGGCGCGGGAACCCGAACGCCGCAGGGCCGCAACCGGAAGCGCCGGGCCGGCCGACCACAGCCGGGAGATCGTCGTGACCCAGGTCGAGATCACCTCTCCGCACGGTGTCATGCCGGCCTACGTCGGCGTCCCGACGGTCGACCCACCATGGCCCGGTCACAGCGGGACGGCGGTCACCGAAGCCGTCTACCGACAGCAGATCCGGCCGGTACTGGAGCACGGCGCGACGGTCATGAACGAGATCTTCCCCGTCGACAACGACTAGACACCCGCCGTGCGGTAGTCACTCACGCGAACGCCCGCCGGATCCAATGGATCACACGGCGGGCGTTGTGGCTGGTGAGAGTGGGTGGAGCTGAGGGGATTCGAACCCCTGACCCCTTGACTGCCAGTCAAGTGCGCTACCAGCTGCGCCACAGCCCCTTGCGACGAAAAGAACGGTACACGAGCCCATGACCCCACCCCCAGCGGGGTCGCCCGCCGCCCATGATCGGCATAGCGTCGGGTCGTGCTCCCCGAGGACATCGGACGGCTGGTCACGCTCGGCGATCCCGCCGTCTCCCCCGACGGCCGGTTGATCACGTTCACCGTGCGGCGGGTGGACCTGGATGCCAACCGGTACCGCAGCAGCGTCTGGCTCGCCGGGGCGAACGGCGAGACGGCTCCGTACCAGCTCACGGGCGGCGAACTCGACGACCGGACGCCGGTTGGTCGCCGGACGGCTCCCCGGTCTTCGCCGGGCTGGATCGTGGACCGGCCGGCGAGCGTGTTCGTCGTGCCGGGGGACGGGTCGGCGTCGCCACGGGTCGTGGCCGGTGGGCCGTTCGAACACGGGGAGGGACGCGGCGTGGGCGCCGGACTCCCGGACGCTCGCCGTCGTCGCGAACCGGGAGCCGGACTGGGACCTGCTCGAGTACGCGTCGCTCTACCTCGTCGACCTCGACGGTGGCGCCGACCCGCGGCGGCTGACCGCCTCGGCGCGCTCGCACCGCTGCCCGTCGTTCTCCCCCGACGGCGCCTGGATCGCGTCGCTCGCCTCGGACAACCGGATCGTGCCCGCGGGGGCGGTGCCCACGATCGTCGACGCGCGCACCGGAGCCGAGACTCTGGTGCCGGACGCACCGGACCGGACGTGCGCCCCGTACCGCGCGACCCGTCCGCCGCTCTGGGACGACGGGCAGATCTGGTACTCGCTGGAGGACGGCGGGAACGTGCACGTGTACCGCAGCGGCGACGGCTGCGTGCTCGGCGGCACCCGGGTCGTGACCGGCCTGGACCGGGCCGGCGGGACGACCGCGTTCCTGTCCTCGACGCCGTCGCGGTGCGCGGAGCTGCACGTGCTCGACGACTGACGGCACCGAGCGGCGGCTGACCCACCTGACCGACACGTTCCACGCCGCGGTGCCCGGCGCCGAGCCGATCCACTGGCGGTGCCGTCCCCGGCCGGGGACGGCGACGTCGAACCTGGGTGCTGCTGCCGGACGACCGCGAGGGTCCGCTGCCCGTGCTGCTGTCCATCCACGGTGGACCGATGACGCAGTACCCGAACGCGTGGTTCGACGAGTTCCGGCTCTGGGCCGGCGCCGGGTACGCCGTCGTGTGGTGCAACCCGCACGGCTCCACCGGCTCCACCCGGGCGTGGACGCGGGCGATCCGCGCCCCGGAGGCCACTGTGGACCCCGGCACCGGCTGGGGCGGGATCGACGCCGACGACGTGCTGGCGGCCCTCGACGCGGCCCTGGACCGCTTCGACGAGCTCGACCGGGATCGTGTCGGCGTGCTCGGCGGCTCGTACGGCGGGTTCCTGACGAGCCTGGCTGGTCGCGCACACCGACCGATTCGCCGCCGCGTGCAGCGAGCGCGCGGTGAACAACCTCGAGTCCAACGACTGGAGCTCGGACATCGCCGGATGGCTCCGCTGGGAGCTGGGCGTGGACCCGCCGGTGGCGACGGAGTCGTTCCGCCGGATGTCGCCGCTGACCTACGCGGACCGCATCCGGACTCCGATGCTGCTGCTGCACGCGGAGAACGACCTGCGCTGCCCGGTCGAGCAGGCCGACGCGCTGTTCGTCGCGCTGCGCACGCGCGGGCGGGACGTGGAGTACTGGCGGTTCCCGGAGGAGGGCCACGAGATGTCCCGCGCCGGATCGCCGCTGCACCGGGTCCAGCGCGCCCGGATCATCCTGGACTTCTTCGGCCGGCATCTCGGTCGGCGCGGATTAGGGTGAGGGTGTGCGGGCGATCGTTCTCTCCGGAGGTCCGGGTCCGAGCCACGACTTCCCCGCCACGACCGCCTGCCTGGCCGGGCTGCTCGAGGAGACGGGCATGCGCGTCGAGGTCGCCACCGACGTCGACGACGCGTTCGCCGCCCTGCCCGGCGCCGCGCTGCTCGTCGTCAACGCGCTGCGCTGGACGATGACCTCCCCCGGCACGCCGCAGCGCTACCGGGACCGGGCCGCGGCCGAGGGCGTCAGCCCGTCCCCGGCATCGCGGGACGCCTTCGCCGCACACCTGGCGGGCGGCGGCGGGTTGCTCGCGATGCACACCGCCGCCCTCTGCTTCGACGACTGGCCGGGCTGGTCCGACGCGGTCGGCGGGTCCTGGGTCTGGGGGCACTCGCACCACCCGCCGATCGGCCCGCCGGTCGACGTCGAGGTCCGCGGCCCGCACCCGTTGACCGAAGGCGTCGACGGGTTCCGCGTCGTCGACGAGGTCTACTCGGATCTGCACCTGGCGCCGGACGTCACGGCGCTGCTCACCGCGGACGACCAGCCGGCGCTGTGGGCCCGCGGGCACGGCGGCGGCCGGGTGGTCTACGACGCGCTCGGGCACCACCCGCCGTCCTACGACGTGCCGGAGCACCGCGAGATCCTGCGCCGAGCGATCGAGTGGACGGCAAGGGGTTGACGGTGGGACGCGACGTGGCGGGGATGTCGGTGCTGGTCACCGGCGGCGGGTCGGGCATCGGCGAGGCCGTCGTGGCCCGGCTGGCCGGGCTCGGCGCGCGGGTCACGCTCAGCGGGCGGCGGGCCGACCGCGTCGCGGCCGTCGCCCAGCGGACCGGAGCGCGGGCCGTCGCCGGGGACGTGACGGTCGCGGCGGACCGCACGGCGATGGTGGACGCCGCCGTCGACCACGGGGGTGGAGTGGACGCGGTCGTGCACGCGGCCGCGAACATGTACCGCGGTCCGGTCGAGGAGCTGACCGAGCAGGGCCTGCACGACGTGTTCGCGTCCAACGTGATCGGGCCGATGCTGCTCACCGGCCTGGCGTCCGTCCACCTGAGACGACGACGCGGCGCCGTCGTGTTCTTCGGCTCGGTACACACGGTGCGCGCGTTCCCCGGCGCCTCCCCCTACGCCGCGACGAAGGGGGCGCTGGAGACCCTGACCGGCGTGCTCGCGGCCGAGCTCGGGCCACAGGGCGTACGGGTCGGCTGCGTGCGTCCGGGCGGGGTGCTCACCGAGATCAACCAGCGGGCGGGGCTGATGGACGACGCCACGGCCGCCGCCCGGATGGACGCCCTCGGCCCGGCACACGCTCTGGGCCGCGCCGGGACCCCGGACGAGGTCGCCGAGGCGGTCCAGTACCTGATCACCGCGGAGTGGGCGACCGGCGCCGTGCTCACGGTGGACGGCGGGCTCGGGCTCGGCGTCACGCGTGACTGACTCCGCTCACGACGCGGAGCGGCGACCCCGACGCGGCCCGCGGGCCAGCAGCGCGGCCGGGAAGCCGCCATCGCCGCGCAGGGCGAGCAGCGCCGGGTCCGACTTCCAGAAGCGCTCGAAGTCGTCCGGGGCGAACTTGTCCGCGATCAGGTGCATCGCGATGTCGTGGCGCACGTACTCCACGGCCACCAGCACGACCGCCGGGTCGTCGGAGTAGACGCCCCACCCGTCGTCGTCGACGAAGCCACCGATCACCACCTGCTCCCGGTCGGAGGACACGACCAGCAGCCGGCAACCCAGGTTCTCCAGGACCACCTCCGGGGAGGAGAACCGGTGCGTGGTGGTGGACCCGACCGGCTCCTTGTCCTCGCCGAACACGACGACCTGCACGTCGACGCCCTCGTCACCGGCCCGGCGGACCAGCGGCTTGAGCTCGCCGAGGTCGTCCGGCCAACCGGAGACGAACAGCTCGCCGCGCGCGGCGGCGATCACGTCCTCCGCGCGGGCCAGCAGCGACGACCGGTCGGCCAGGTTGTGCACCAGCCGCACCTCGGGCGGGGAAGCGACCTCGGGCAGCGCCGACGAGAGGTGGTCCACCGACCGTTCGAACTCGCGGCGCATCCGTTCCAGCAGCGCCGACGGCGGCAGCGCGATGTACCCGACGCTCGCCTCGCCGGCCCGGACCTCGTAGGCCGCCTCGCGGCCGACCAGCTTGCCCAGCGTCTCGTAGACGGTGCTGCGCGGAACCCCGGATCGCTTGGCCACCTCGTAGCCGTTCAGCGGCGATCCGGCTGCGACCAGGGCGACGTAGGCCTTCGCCTCGTAACCGGACATCCCGAGGCGCTGCAGCTCCTCGATGACGCTCTGATGCGACATCATGTCATCTTCCCATCGGCCGGAGCTCGGCGCGTGTCGCGCTGCTCAAGCGGAGTTCCCCGGACCGGACCGGGGTATTCCGGACAGGGCTGTCTGGGTGACACCGCCGTCCACGGAAATCGTCTGCCCGGTCAGGTACGACGCTCGCTCGGAACCGAGGAACAGCACGACCTCCGCGATCTCCTCCGCCGTACCCAGCCGGTTCAGCGGGACACCGGCCTCGCGGAGGCGCCGGACGTGCGGGTCCGCGTTCACCGCGTCGGAGATGCCGGCATCGATCAGCCCGGGGGCGACGGCGTTCACCCGCACCCCGTGCCCGCCCCACTCCAGCGCCATCTGCTCGGTGAGCCGGACGACGCCGGCCTTGGACGCGGTGTAGGCGCCTGCACCGACCGACGGAGCCACCCCGTTGACCGAGGCGATGTTCACGATCGCGCCGCTCCCGGCCCGGATCATCGTGCGCGCCACCGCACGCGCCACGACGAAGGTGCCGGTGAGATTGACGTCGAGGACTCCCCGCCAGTCGGACAGGGGCAGGTCCATCAGCGCGCCGAACCGCACCATCCCGGCGTTGTTCACCAGCAGGGCCGGGGCCGGGTCGAGCGCGGTCGCGGCGGCGTCGACGGCGGCCTCGTCGGATACGTCGACGACGCGTGTCGCGCAGCGATCTCCCAGGCGCGCGGCGAGGCCGGCCAGGCCGTCGGCGTCGGTGTCCCAGGCCGCGACGCGGTAGCCGTCGCGCACGGCGAGCCGCGCGATCACGGCTCCGATGCCGTTGCCCGCGCCGGTGACGACTGCCCAGTTACCCGCCACATCACTCCCCCGGGGGCCGTGCACCTCACGCCCCGCGGAAGGAAACTCGCACGACTCCCGCTGACGTTACTGACTGTCACAAATTCGCGGGTACAAGTAACCGGGATCACGGAACGGACAATGCGGGCAGCACTTCCCGGCCGAACAGCTCCATCGCCTCGAGCACGGAACGCTGGTCCGGGCCGGTCGGGTAGCGGAAGATCGTCAGGAAGTCGTCCACGCCGGCCTCGTCGCGGAAGCGGTTCAGCGTCGCGACGCACTCGTCCGGCGTCCCGAACACGAACCGGTCGGCGACGAACGCCTCGAGCGTGATCTCCGACGACGACGTCACCCCCGGCAGGTCGACGATCGCTCCGTAGTCGAACAGCGTGCGGGCCATCGCGAGCGCCGTGTCGCCGAACTGCTCGATCGCCCGCTCCCGCGACGTGTACGGCCAGCAGAACCGGATCGCGGTCACGTGCGGCGTGCGTCCCGCCTCGTGCGCCGCGGCCCGGTACGCCCCGGCCGCGCCGGCGATCGTGGGCAGCGCCATCAGGGCGTTGGTGATCCAGCCGTCCCCGAGGCGCCCGGCGCGGCGCAGACCGCCCGGCGTCCAGGCGCCGAGGTGCAGCGGGATGCCCTCCGGAGCGACCGGGCGGGGCTGGACCTCGACGTCGTCGAGCGCGTAGAGGTCGCCGTGGAACGAGAACCGCTCCTGCGTGTGCGCCGCACGCACGATGCGCACGGTCTCGTCGAAGCGCTGCGCGCGGTCGGCGAACGGGATGCCGACCGTGCTGAAGTCCTCCGGGGTGTACCCGGCACCCAGCCCCAGCCAGGCCCGGCCGCCGGAGAGCTGGTCGAGCATGGCGGCGTCCTGGGCCAGCTCGACCGGGTTGTAGAGCGGCCCGATCGCGATCGACGTGCCGACCCGCACCCGTTCGGTCCGCGCGGCGATCGCGAACGACAACGGCAACGGCGACCCGAAGTACTCCGGCGAGTGCTTGTGCTCGGTGGTCAGCGCGGCGGAGAAGCCGAGCCGGTCCGCCGCCTCGGCCTGCTCCAGCATCTCGGTGAGCACGGTGTGCGGGTTCCCGCTGACCGGACCTTGGGTGAACAGCACTCCGACCGACATCGCGCTCTCCCTCGCCTACCGGACCGTGGTTCGTTCGGGTGCCGGGATCGCCGTCTCCGCCAGCAGGATCGAGCCGTGGCCTGGGCCTCCGTCGAGGCCACGGGCGGCGGACTGCCCCGCGACGCGGCCCAGCGTGAACCCGCCGCCGAGGTGGATCCCGCCCATCTCGGCGCACGCGTTCAGCCCGCCGGCGCAGTCACCCGCGGCGTACAGGCCCGGGATCGCGTCCCCGAACACGTCCACCACCTGCATGCCGGGCGTCGTGCGGAACCCGCCCCAGGGGAAGTTCACGCCCTCGACCATCGCGACCGCGGCGAACGGCGCCCGGACGCACCGCCGTCGCCCGGGCGGCAGCACGACGCGTCCGGTCGCCGGGTCGGACGCGGCCCCGGTGTCCAGGAACGCGTTCCACCCCGCGACGGTGTCCTCCAGCGCCGCGGCCGGCACTCCGATCCGCTCGGCCAGACCGGCCAGGGAGTCCGAGCGCACCGCCGGCTCGGGCATCTCGCCGATCAGCCCGGCCCGCTCCGCGGCCACCTCGTCGTCGAGCACGTACCAGGCCCGGCGGCCCGGCTGGGCGCGCAGCCGTCGCACCCGCTCGTCGGTCGGCCCGGCCTCGTCGTGGAAGCGCTCCCCGCGGGAGTTCACCGCGATCGCGTCCTCGACCAGTGACGACGAGACCATGACCAGGGGCGGCAGGGCCGTCATGTTGATCAGGTCGCCGCCGACGGCCTGGCCCATCAGGTGCCCGGCGCCGCGGCACGTGTCCAGGCCGAGGTAGGGCGACGCGGCCGCGGACGCGGTCTGGTAGCGCCGCCGCAGCCCGGCGTTGGCCTGGTAGCCGCCGGTGGCGAGCACGACGCCACGCCGCGCCCTGATCACGTACTCGGCGCCGGTGTCGGCGTCGTGCGCACGCACGCCGGTGACCCGGCGACCGTCGGTGACGAGACGCTCGGCGACCGTCCGGAAGAACGTCCGGACGTTCGGACGGACGAAGTCCGCCCGGAACGCCTGGCCCAGCATCGCCGGGTCCTCGACGGCGGCCAGGCGGTCCACTGTGCTCACCGACGGACGGGACACGAACCGGCGGAACCGCACGCCGCGGGCGGCGAGGAACCGTTCGGTCCGGACGCTCTCCCGGGCGAACACGCGGGCCACGTCCTCGTCCCACTCGATGCCGAAGGACGACCCCGCAGCGCCGACGAGGGCGCGGGCGTCGGCGAGGAACGTCGCCTCGTCGTCGTCGAGGCCCGCGGCGCGCTGCCGGTCCGAGCCGACGAACACGATGTAGCCGGTCGAGCGCACGGCATTGCCGCCGATGTCGTCACCCGCCTCGACGGCGACCACGTCGGCCCCGGCGAGTGCGGCGGCGGATATGGCGGCCATACCGGCCGTGCCCGTGCCGAGCACGGCGACGTCGGTATCCCGGCGTTCCGGTCCGCTCACGGCACCCCCGCTCGTCCGTTGGCGACAGTGGACCGCCTCCGGGTAACCCGTCAAGGGCCACGGTCGTGGACCCTCTGCTGGCGTGTTGTTAGCGTCGACAAGCGGAGAAAGCGGAGTGGTGCAGACGATCACAATGGACGGATTCGCTCAGATCCGGGACGCATACCGGTCGCGCGACCTGGAACAGGCGCTCTACGACGCGGGCGGCGTCGTGATGGCGGACAGCCTGCTCGTGCTGCACGGCGACGCGCACCGGCAACGGCGCCGGGTGGAGAACCGCCTGTTCGGGCCCGGTGTGTTCCGGGAGTGGGAGTGCACGATCGTGGGCGCCACCGTGCGGGACACGATCGGGCCGTGCCGGGCCGCGGGGCACGCCGAGCTGGTGGAGCTCGGCTACCGGGCGATCAGCACGCTCACCGCCCGGGTGGCCGGGATCGACGCCGCCCTCGACGAGGGCGACGCGCTCTGGCGCCTCGCCCGCACGTTCTCCGAGGGCGCGACGCTCGCGCACACCACCCGGGACCCGGCGGTCGTCCGGGCCGAGGTCACCGCCGCGCTGGACGAGTTCGGCGACCGATTCGTCGCGCCGTCGGCCGCCCGCCGCCGGGCCCTGCTGGACCGCGTCGACGCCGGCGAGATCACCGAGGACGCACTGCCCCCGGACGTGCTGACCGCGCTGCTGAGGCACCGCGACGAGCTGGGCCTGGACGACGCCATGATCCGCCGGGAGTGCGCGTTCTACCTGCAGGCCGGCTCGCACTCGTCGGTGGACGCGCTCGTGCACGCCGCCGACGACCTGCTCACCTGGGCCGCGTCCGCACCGGAGGCGGCGGGCCGGGCGTGGCACGACACGGCGCTGCTGCAGCGCTGCGTGCACGAGTCGCTGCGCCTGCACCCGGCCAGCCCCGTTGCCCGCCGCCGCGCACTCGCCGACGTCGTCCTGTCCGACGGCACGGTGATCCCGGCCGGTGCGACGGTGGAGCTGGACGTCGCGGCGGCGAACCGGGACCCGGCCGTGTTCGACCGCCCGGACGTCTACGACCCGGACCGGCTGCTGCCCGCCGGCGTGCCGCGCTGGGGCCACGCGTTCGGCGGGGGCATGCACGCCTGCATCGGCACCGAGCTGGCCGCCGGCGTACCGGTCGGCAGCGAGGGCGACGCCGGCCGCGTTCTCGGCACGGTGACGACGATGCTGGCCGCGCTGCTGGACGCCGGGGCACGCCCGGACCCGTCGGACCCGCCGGTGCGCGACCCGCGGTCCGCGCGTGACCACTTCGGACGCTATGCGGTGCTGCTCTCCCCGGCCGGTGCGGCCGACGCGTGACGACCTTCTCGGCCTGGCCGTGTGACGCCTCCACGTGCGGCCTCGACCCGGGCCTGCGCCGGCGGCCGGACCGTGCCGTCGCGCTGCTGCTCGGGCGGTGTGCTGGCTGTCTCCGAGCCAGGCTTTGCAATGCGCACCCCCACGCGTCCGATGCACCGCGCGCTGCTCGTTCGACGGCCACCGACCAGCTCTGGCCGAGGCTTTGCAATGCACACCTCCACGCGTCCGGCGCATACCGCGCTCTCCGCCTTCGACGGCCACCAGCCACCCGCGGACGAGGCTTTGCAATGCACACCTCCACGCGTCCGGCGCACACCGCGCTCTCCGCCTTCGACGGCCACCAGCCACCCGCGGACGAGGCTTTGCAGTGCGCACCCCCACGCGTCCGATGTGCATTCGACGCCAGGCGTCGGCGCGCCGGTCGCGGCGGACGTGTGGGGCGCGGCGGTGCACGCGCGGTCCGCGACAGCCACGGTGACGCTCCGAGGCACCGGCACATCGCTCCCCAGCCGCCGTCGCACTGGTTGCTGTGCCCCGGCCGAGTGAGAACCACCAGTGCGACCTCGACGGTTGTCCGGTGCCCGGGCGCACGGGCGGCCGGGGCAACCACATCGATGCCCCGTGTGCGGTCACACGGCACGTCGCTCCCCGGGCCGACGTCGCACTGGTTGCTGCGCTCCGGCCTGGTGAGGACCACCCGTGCGACCTCGACGGTCTTCCGCACCTGGGTACGGCGGACCGACCGGCCGGCACGGGGCCGGACGCGTAGGGGTGCGCATTGCAAAGCGCGCGGCGGACCGACCCGGCCGGCACGGGCGCCGGACGCGTAGGGGTGCGCAGTGCAAAGGGGCGGCGCCGACCGAACGGCCAGCCCGGTCGGGTCAGGGGTGCGCGCAGGGGCCGCGCGGCCGGGCCGGGTCGCGCCGGGCCGGGTCGCGCCGCGCCGGGTCGCGCCGCGGCCGGGTCGCGCCGGGCCGGGCCGGGTCGCGCGGGCGGGGCGCCGGGGCGGATCGGGCCGGGTCAGGCGCCGCCGGTGGCGCGCTTGAGCCAGTCCGCGTCGTTGATCTCGACCTGCGCGCCGTTCAGCAGCACCGTCGGGGTGGACAGCTGCCCACCCGGGGCGACGGTCTGGTTCGCGGCCGCGGCGTTCGTCGCGTCGCCGATCGCCGGGGCCTGACCGTTGGCCGTGACGCAGTTCGCGAAGTCGCCCTGCGCGCCGACCTGCTGGCCGATCGTCACCAGCTCCTGCGGGGTCTTGCCCGGACCGCCCTCGGCAGGCTGCTCGTCGAAGAGCCGCTTGTGGAACGCCGGGAACACACCGGCGTCGGCGGCGCAGAGCCCGGCGTTACCGGCGAGCGTCGAGTAGCCGGGCGGGACCGAGGCCCGATCCAGGATCGCGATGACGTGGTAGTTGACCTTGACCTTGCCCTGGTTCAGCGCGGTGGTGATCTCGTCGCCGTAGATCTTCTCGAACTGCTGGCAGGCCGGGCACTGGAAGTCCTCGTACACGTCGACGGTCACCGGCGCGGTCGGTGCGCCGGCCGTGACGACGGTCCCGTCGCGCGTGCTCTGGTACGTCGGCGTGACGGGGGCGGCGGTGCTCTCCGAGGACGACGAGCTGTTCTGCCAGGCGATCACCAGCCCGGCCACGACGGCGACGACCAGCACGACGGCGGCGATCACCAGTCCCTGCTTGCCGCCGCTCGGCTTCTTCTTGTTCGCCGTGATGCCCGCCGCCGCGAGGCGAGCCTGCGAGGCCTCGCGCCGCTCCCGCTCGGTGCGTCCCATCGCTACCCGACCCTTTCCGCGTCGTTCCGTTCCCGCCGACCCGTCGGCGCGCTCCCCCTGGACCAGAACGCGTCGAGCGCCAGCAGCGTGCCCGGCCGCACGACCAGCCAGCCGGCCAGGGCCAGGAAGCCCAGGTCACGGACCAGCTCCAGCCCGTACTGCGTCTCGCCGGGGGCCACCGGACCGCCGCCGCCGAAGCAGCCGCAGTCGATCGAGAGCCCGCGGACCCACGCCTGTGCGAGCCCGGCCAGGAACACGACCAGCAGCGCCGCCGACACGGCGGCCGCGACCCGCGTCCCGATGCCGAGCAGCAACAGCAGGCCGAGCGCGATCTCCAGCACCGGCAGCACCGACGCCACCACCGGGACGAGCCCCTGGGGCAGCACGTCGTAGGCGTCCACCGCGACCACGGTGCCGATCCGGTCGGCCAGCTTCACCCCGCCCGAGATCAGCCAGATCCCGGCCAGCGCCAGGCGCACGAGCGTGCCCACGACGTCGAGCAGGCGGCTGGAGGTCACGCAACCGAGCGTACTGACCGGGCTCAGAAGTCCTCGCGGGCGGACTCCTGTTCCAGCAGGGTGTCGAGGTCCTTGAGCTTGTCCATCGTCGCGACGGCCCGCGCCGTGCGGTTGTTCGACGCCAGCAGCTCCCGGTTCCGGTGCACCCACTGCCAGTACCCCGCGGTGAACGGGCAGGCCTTCTCCCCCACCCGCACCTTCGGGTCGAACGCGCAGCCGCGGCAGTGGTCGGACATCTTGTCGATGTAGGCGCCGCCGGCCGAGTACGGCTTCGTGGCCATCTTCCCGCCGTCCGCGTGCTGGCTCATGCCGATCACGTTCGGCGGCATCACCCAGGCGTAGCCGTCGACGAACGCGGTGGCGAACCACTCGTTGAGCTCGGCCGGCTGGTAGCCGCGTTGCAGGGCGTGGTTGCCCAGCACCATCAGGCGCGGGATGTGGTGGGTCCAGCCGCGCTCGCGCACGCCCTCCAGCGCGCTGGACAGGCAGCGCGCGGTGACGGCGTCCGCGTCCAGCTCGCGCCACCAGTCCGGCAGCGGGGTGCCGGCGCGAAGGTGGTTGTGCGACGTGTAGTCGCGCCCGAAGTACCAGTACAGCTGCCAGACGTACTCGCGCCAGCCGAGGATCTGCCGGACGAACCCCTCGACGGACGCGATCGGCTGATCACCACGGCGGTAGGCGTCCTCGGCGGCGTGGACGGCCTCCAGCGGGTGCAGCACGCCGGTGTTCAGCGGCACCGAGAGCAGCGAGTGCGCCATCGCCCAGTCGTTCTCGAGGATCGCGTCCTCGTACGGGCCGAACGTGCCGAGCCGGTGCTCGACGAAGTGCCGCAGGGCCGTCGTCGCCTCGTCGTGCGTGACGGCGAAGCGGCGCGGCCCGTCCTCGCCGACGGTCGGGTAACCGGCCGCGTCGAGGTCCGCGCGGACCCGCTCGTCGATCTCGTCCTCGGTGGGCAGCCACGGCCCCGGCACGTCGAGGGAGTCCGCGCCCTTCGGTGGGGACTCGCGGTTGTCGTGGTCGAAGTTCCAGCGGCCGCCGGCCGGCTCGTCGCCGTCCATCAGCACGTCGAAGCGCTCCCGCTGGGCGCGGTAGAAGTCCTCCATCCGGAACGACGACCGGCCGCCGGCCCACTCGTCGAACTCCGGCTTGGACAGCGCGAACGTCGGCGTCGGGCGGACCTCGGTGACCAGGCCCTCCTTCTCGAAACGCCGCACCATGTCCGACGCCGGGAACGACGTCGGCTGGTGCACGACGACCGGTCGCCCGAGCTTCTCCAGCGCCTCCCGGTAGGTCGCGGTGCGCAGGTGGGTGACGCGGTCGCCGAGCCGGTCCGCGAGATGGCGGATGCCGGACAGCGTCAGGTGCAGCTTCTGCCGGTGGAACGGCTTGCGGCCGAGCGCACGGGACGACTCGACGAGCACGATCTCGCGGTCCCGGAACTCGTCGGTGTCCCACACGTGCGGGCCGAGCTGGTCGGCG
Organism: uncultured Actinomycetota bacterium; assembly: GCA_963822335.1. Lineage (GTDB taxonomy): Bacteria > Actinomycetota > Actinomycetes > Mycobacteriales > Pseudonocardiaceae > Pseudonocardia. Next base: position 1,007,974 of record CAWGHE010000004.1, read on the forward strand.
AACAGCCACAACGGGGGATCCGGCATCGGTCCAGTGTCGGGGTCGGCCCGGGCGTCGCGCGCGGTGAACGAGCGCAGGCCGCCCTCCGGTGAGCACAGCCTCGCCGGGCTGTTCCGCCGCAGGTCAGGGGCCTATGGTCAGCGCATGACGGATCCCGGGTTCGAGGCGGAGCTCGCCGAGCACGCGCACGACCACCGGCATCACGACGTGTCCGGCGGATGGCTGCGCGCCGCCACGTTCGGCGCGATGGACGGGCTGGTCACGACGATCGCGCTGATCGCCGGCGTCGGCGGGGGCGGCGCGGACCGGCAGCTGATCATCCTGACCGGACTCGCCGGCGTCGTCGCCGGCGCGTTCTCGATGGCGCTCGGCGAGTTCGCCTCGGTCGGCACGCAGAACGACGCGCTGGACCGCGAGGTGCGCGTGGAGAAACGCGAACTCGAACGGCACCCGCGCGCGGAGCAGGCGGAGCTCGAGGCGATGTACCGCGACCTCGGCCTGACCGAACAGACCGCGGCGGCCGTCGCCCGTGAGGTGCACGCCGACCCGGAGCTGGCGCTGCGCGCGCACATCAACCGCGAGCTGGGCGTCACGCTCGGGCGAGGAACCGTCGCCGTGGACGGCGGCGCTGTCGTCGTTCGCCGCGTTCGCGGTCGGTGGGCTGGTGCCGCTGGCGTCGTTCCTGCTGGGCGCGTCGTCGCTGTGGCTCGGTCTGGCGATCGGTGGCGTGGGCCTGCTCGTGGCCGGGGCGCTGACGTCGAAGTTCACGTCGCGCACGTGGTGGGGCGCCGCGCTGCGTCAGCTGATGTTCGGCGCCATCGCGGCGGGTGCCACCTACCTGGTGGGAATGTTGATCGGCGTCAGTGCGGCGTGACGCTCATTCTTCGACAGTGATCACCCGCGCCGGGCAGACGTGCGCGGCCTCCCGGACGGCGTCCGCGTCGCCGTCGCCGGGCGAGTCGGTGAGCAGCTCGACGAGACCGTCCTCGTCCTGGTCGAACACGTCGGGGGCGGTGACGACGCACTGTCCCGCACCGATACACAGGTCCTTGTCGACGGTGACTCGCATGGGTATCAGGATGCCACCGGCCGTTCGGGCACGCCGTACGCGGCCCGGATACGAGACGGGGCCGCACCCGCCGGGTGGCAGGTGCGGCCCCGTCTACGGTTTCGCGGGTGGAGGTGCCGGGAATCGAACCCGGGTCCTCCGTCGGATCACGAGGGCTTCTCCGTGTGCAGTCCGCTATGCCTCTACTCGGATCCACCGGTCACGCGGACGAGCCGGTGTGACGATCCCAGCCGCTGTGTGATGTTCCGTGCGGCCCCGCGGCCGGGTCGCACGGTGAGTCCCCTAAGCGATGCCGGGGTCCGGGGCGGGGACGCCCCCGGTCCGACAGCCCTACCTGACTAAATCAGGCAGCGAGCGCGACAGCGCTCTTGGCAGTGGGACTGTTGTCCGCACTTATTGTTTGCGACGCATGGTTAACGAGATCATCGCCGCGTTCCTCGACACGCTTCCCCTCGATCAGCGATCGGAGTCGAAACCGTTCACCCCCTTGTCGGTGTTGCGGTCGTGCAGCCGCCGGGCTACCCGGCGGACGTCACAGCATAACGCGTCCGGCACGCCCGATCATTCCGGTTCGGCCACGTCGATCCCGGGGTCGATCCCGAGCAGCGCGGCGGGGGCGTCGTGCAGCACCGAGCGCAGGAACGGGTGCCCGAGCCGGTCGTCGGCGGCGGCCCAGCCCTGGATCGCCCGCAGCTGCTCGACGTAGGCGTACGGGATGTTCGGGTAGTCCGTGCCCAGCACGACGCGGCCGGGGAACTCGGTCAGCCGGGCCGGCCAGTCGGGCGGCAGCGGGGCCATGGCCTCGGTGAACGCCGTACCGACGATCGTCGTGTCGATCACCAGGTTCTCGTGGCGGCGCATCAGCTCCAGCGCGCCTGCGTAGTCCGGCAGCCCGGCGTGCGCGAGCACCACGCGCAGCCGCGGGTGCGCGTCCAGCACCTCGGCGAAGATGTCCAGCCCGGTGTGCTTGCCGCTGATCGGACCGTCGCCGCAGTGCACCATCGCCGGTACGCCCGCCTCGGCGAGCAGGCCCCACGCGTCGCGCAGCAGCTCGTCGCGCGGGTCGTACCGGCCGATCTGGACGTGTGACTTGACGATCCGGGCGCCCTGCTCGACGGCCGTGCCGACATAGTCCGCGACGTCCGGCTCCGGGTAGAGCGTCGCGCTCCGGACGGCGTCCGGGTACGCGTCGGCGAACTCGCCGGCCCACTCGGTGAGCCACCGGCCCATGCCGGGCTTGTGCGGGTAGGTCAGCGGCGCGAACCGGCGCACGCCGAGCCGTCGCAGCACCGCGACGCGCTCGTCCTCCGGCAGCCGGTAGTGGATCGGCCACTCCCGGCCGTAGTGCTCGCCGGCCTGGTCGAAGTAGGCCCAGACCTTGTGCATCATGCGTTCCGGCAGGAAGTGCACGTGCGCGTCGACGAGGCCCGGCAGGCCGAGCTCGGCCGTCCAGCGGGGGACGTCGTCGTCGGAGTCCGGTGGGGCGGGGAGATCCACCCCAGCACGGTACGACGTCCCCCGCCGGCCGGTGCGGCTCCTCGGGCGGTGACTACATCTCCCTGGGCTACACCTCGTCGAACACGCGTCCCATGTCTCCCCAGACGTCGTGGCGGAAGCGGCGGGTCCACGCTGCGGCGGCCAGGCCGGCGACCGCGACGGCCAGGCACACCCACGGGATCATCGCGTACTGCAGCGAGATCTCGCCGCCCGGCGCGGAAGGCACGAACGAGTAGTACAGCCCGCCGAATACGGCGAGCGCTCCCACCAGTGCGGCGAGCGCACCGACGACCTGGAACGCCGGCCGCCCGGTCCGCCTGCCCTGGATCACGCCCGCGATCCCGAGCAACAGGTAGACGAACATCACCAGCGGTGTGCCGACCCCGGCCAGGAAGGTGAACAGGAAGATCCCGCCGGTCTGGGCATTATCCACACCGCTGGCCAGCGCGACCTGGCTCTCCCGCCCGGTGAACAGCAGCGAGACCGCGGCCAGCACCACCCAGACGACGAGGATGAGCCCGATCGCTCGCCACGGTGTGCCCCATCGGGGGTGCAGGGTTCCCAGCCATTGGGGCAGCACCCGTTCCCGGCCCATCGCGAACAGCACCCGCGAGACCGCGATGTGCACGCCGAGCGAGCAGAACAGGCTGGCCAGCGCCGCGGAAGCCAGCACCAGCGCGGCGAACACCTGGTTCGGCGCCACGGCGGCCAGTCCGGCCACCGAGGTCGGCCAGTCCGTCGCGGCCTGCTGCACGCCGAACCCGATCGCGGTCGCGTACGTGATGACCAGGTAGAACAGACCAGCGAGCACGATCGAGCCGATGACCGCGCGCGGGATCGCCCGCTGCGGGTCCCGGGTCTCCTCGGACAGAACGGCGCTCGCCTCCGCGCCGGTGAACGACAGCATCGCGAAGCTCAGCCCGAACAGCACACCGGTCCAGCTGACCCCGGCCGCCCCCGGCCAGAACGCGGCGAGATCGAGGCTCCGCCCGGCCTCGGCCACCGGCGTCGTCCCGTCGACCACGCTGGTCGACGGCGAGCCGATCCCGATCACCACGACCGCGGTCACGACCAGCGCCGTCATCGTCAGCGCCAGGATCACCAGCTGGGCGCGGGTGGAAGCCCGGATGTCGAGCATGCTCATCACCAGGATGACCACGAGCCCGGCCGCCGAGAACCAGTACCAGCCCGGGTCACCGCCGGTGATCAGCGCGACGAGGCTGGCGGTGAAGAACCCGAAGCCCCACAGCACCGCGCCGCCGAGTACCAGGAACGCCGCGGCGTAGCACCAGCCGCCGAGGAAGCCGAGGGTCCGGTTCGCGCCCCGGGTGATGTAGGTGTACATCGACCCGGCTGACGACAGCGACCGGGCGAACATCGCCACGGTGCCGCCGACGGCGAGCATCGCCAGCGTCCCGAGCAGGAACGCCAGCGGCGTGGCGCCGCCGGCCTTGGTCGAGGCCAGGTAGGTCAGGAACGCCCCGGACATCGCCGGGGCGATGACCGACAGGCTCTGCGCGATGACGTCGCGCAGGCCGAGCCGGCGGTGGAAGCCACCACCGCTGTCGGCGGGACCGCTGTCCCGCCGTTCCGCGGTCGCGTCAGCCATCGGTGCCACCGCCTCCTGTGGCGACCCCGCCATCGGGCCCGTTCGAGCAGTGCGCCCCAGAGGTCGACGGCACGTCCATCGCCGGGTTCCGGTCGAAGAAGTTGACCGGCTTGAGCGTGAACCCGGTGTAGTCCACCGGCATCACCGGCCAGTCCTCCGTGCGCGGGAAGTGCGTGGTGCCGAACGTGTGCCAGACGACGACGTCCTGGTTGTCGACGTCGCGGTCCGCGGCCGTCCACGCCGGGAGCCCGGCGCCGCCCGCGTTCTGGTTCACGAAGTCGCCGGCGGGGTAGCGCTCGGACGGCTCGTAGCGGGTGACCCACAGGTTGCGGGTCGCGAACGCGGCGCGGGCGCGGATCGAGGAGTTCTCGTCGGCCAGCAGCGTCGCCTTGTTCTCCGGGATCAGCGCGTAGCCGACGTTCTGCCCGAGCGCGTTCTGCTTCTCCGGGTTGACCACGTGCCAGGTCCGCACGACCGACCCGTCGTTGACGCGCTGGGCCCCGGACTCGCTGGTCAGACGGCGTGACCTTCTTGCGGAACGCGTTGCCGTACGGGTTGCCCTCCCCCATCGGCACCCGCTCGGCCTCGACCTCCTCGACGGCATTGCGCACGCCGTCCACGGTCATGTCCAGGCGGGCGCAGAACAGGTGCTGGTGGTACGGCGCGCCGACGCCCGGCGCGACCTCGCTGGCGTACTCGCCCGGCGTACCGGAGGCGAACACGATGCCGGTCGCCTTGCACTCGAGCTGGATGGTGCCGTCGAGGTAGAGGTACCAGTAGAAGCCGTAGTCGTAGTTGCCGATCGGCACGAAGAAGCTCAGCACGAGCCGCCGCTGCCGGCGCACCTCGCTGGCCTGGGTGAAGAACACGTCGGTGTGCTTCCACAGCACCCCGTAGTCCTCCTCGTGCATGCAGATCGCGTTCTCGATCGTGCGCGGGTTGCCGAAGTCGTCGGTGACCACGGCGTCGGTGTAGTGGATGTCGCCGAGGCAGTCGCAGCCGAGCTTCAACGAGTCGGCGTAGCGGGCGAACATGTACTCGCCGCAGTCGAAGTAGTTCTGCCAGAACCGGACCGGGGCCGGGTCGGCGTAGGGCACGACCATCTCGGCGACGCTGGCCCGGTAGACGATCGGGCGCCCGTCGAAGGAGATCTGGTGCAGGGTCAGGCCCTCGCGCTCGTTGAAGCCGTAGCGCAGGTCCCACTTGCCCCAGCGGACGTGGTTGCCCTCGACGGTGAAGCTGCGGCCCTCCGGCTGGGTGATCTCGATCGGCTTGAGCGAGTCCAGCGGCGGTCCCTGTACCTCGGGGTCCTGGAAGTTGCCCGATCCGTCCGGCACCGGCACGTGCTGGTGGTCGATCACCTTGTCGACGGTGCGTGCGGTGAGGTCGACGTAGGCGACGAGCCCGTCCACCGGGTGCGCCCACGGGTGGTCGGCCACGTGATCCTGGCGGAACGCGAACGCGCGCGCCAGCCGGCGGCCGGTCTCCTCCGGGTAGTCGTAGACGCCTGCCGACAGCGGCACCGCGCGGACCGACGCGGGGTCGATCCCGCGGGCGGCCAGCGCGTCGGTCCAGCGCGGGTCGGCGTTGAGGATGTCCTCCATCGGCTCGAACTCGGAGTCGATGATCGGCGGCTGGCCGTCGCGCGGCGGGTCCAGCTCGCGTGAGGACACGACGCTCCGCGTGTCCGTGGACACGACGGTGTCCCAGGACCGGCCGGTGTTCAGGTCCAGCAGCGCGGCGCGGAACCGGCGGTCGGTCTCCCCGCCGGCCAGGACCTCGTCCTTGGGCGGCTCCTCCGGCGCGAAGAACGCGTAGCGGACGGACTCGGTCAGCAGCCCGGCCTCCGTGAGGACCTCGCGGACCGTGCGGACCTCCGCCTCGGTCGTCATCTCCAGTGCGTGTGTGCGGTTCTCCAGCGTGGTCACCGGCTTCTCCTCTCAGTGCAGACATCCGCTGCACGAGCTCCGTTCAGGCGGCGGGCGCAGAGTTCGAGCGGGACCGTCCCTGCGATCACGGCGGCCCTCCCTGACCTCGTCGGTCCTGTGACGCCGACCACCGTGCGCAGCATGACGGCGGCCGTCAAAGGGCGTTCTCATTCGACTCACTGGTGCGCACCGGCCGTTCTCGTTCGGAAGTCGTCGCTGGTCATCGGGCCGTTGCATGCGGTTACGATCGCGCCCTGCCGGCGAGGGAGAAGGTGTGCGGATGAACGACGGCGTGCGTTTCCGCCTGCGGAACCGGTCGCCGGTGCACGGGCTCGCGCGACGACAGCTCGGACCGCTCGAGGTGCTCGCCCAGTCGGTCTCCGGCGCGGCGCCGTCGGCGGCGATGGCGGCGGTGCCCGCGATCGTCGCGGCCTCCGCCGGGGGCGGCACGGTCTGGTCGTTCGTGATCGCCACCGTGCTGGCGTTGCTGATCGCCGCGTGCATCGCCCGGTTCACCCGCCGGATGGCCGCGCCCGGCGGCCTCTACAGCCTGACCGCGAAGGGACTGACGCCGGCCGCCGCGTACGCGAGCGCGGTCGGCATGGTGACCGGCTACGGCCTGCTGGCGGCAGCCACGCTCGCCGGATTCACGATCTACGTCGGCGCACTGCTCGGGGGACTCGGGATCGTCCTCGGACCCGTCGGCGAAGTGGTGACCGTCGTGGTGGCCGGGGCGCTGACCGGGGTGCTCGTGCTGCGCGGGGCACGTCTGTCCGCGCGGGTCGTACTGCTGGTGGAGAGCATCTCGATCGGGCTGATGCTCGTCGTGTTCACGCTCCTGCTGGCGACGGCGCCGTCGTCCCCGGCGCCGGTGGCCCCGGCGAGCCCGGCCGGTGTGGCCGTCGGGGTGCTGCCCGCGCTGACCGCGTTCATCGGCTTCGAGATCGCCACCTCACTCGGCGCCGAGGCCCGGCAGCCGTTCCGCAGCGTGCCGCGTGCGGTCGGCATCACGGCGGCGGTCGCCGGGGTCCTGTACGTCTTCGCCGCGCAGGTGCAGGTCGTGGGGTTCTCGACGACGCCGGGCGGGCTCGCCGGTGAGGCGGAGCCGGTCGTCGCGCTCGCGGTCCGGGGCGGCTGGAGCTGGATCCCGGCCGTGCTCGACGCGGGGCTGGCCGCGTCGTTCTTCGCCGGGTGCCTGGCGGCGTCCACCGCGCTCGTGCGGGTGCTGTTCTCGCTGGCGCGCGACGACGTCGTCCCGGCCCCGCTCGGACGGACGCACGCGGTGCACCGGACGCCGCACGTCGCCGTCGCGGTGGCGCTGCCGGTCGTGACGACCGTGCCCGCCGTGATGCTGGCCGCCGGGATGCGGCCCGCCACGGCGCTGATGGCGCTGGTGACGCTCGCGGCCTGCGGGTTCCTGCTCGCGTACGTGCTGGTCTGCGCCGCGGCGCCGGTGTTCCTGCGCCGGATCGGCGAGCTGACCTGGCCCGCCGTCGCGGTCAGCGTCGTGCTCGTGCCGATCCTGCTCGCGGTGCTGGTCGTGTTCGTCGCGGGCTCGCCGTGGTCGGTGCCGGTGCTGGGCGCGCTGCTGGTGGCCGGGGTGGCCGGCTACGTCGTGCTGCGGATCCGCCGCCCGGCCGCGCTCGCCGCGATCGGGGTCTACGACGAGACGACGGCCGACGACGTGCTGACGGACCGGCCTCGGTGACCGGCTCCCTCCCGCTCTCCGGGCGCCAGCCGCGTGCCGTCCGCAGCGCGCTGGAGGTGCTGGAGGAGGTCGTCGTCGCCGGACCGGGGGTGACCGCGAAGGAGATCTCGGAGAGCGTCGGGCTGCCGCAGGCCACGACGTACCGGATCCTCAACCTGCTCGTCGCCGAGGAGTACCTGGTCCGGCTGCCGGACCTGTCCGGCTTCGCGCTCGGTAGGCGCGCGTCGCGGCTGGCGCTCCCGGTGCCCGCGAGGCCCAGCACGGCGGCGCGCTCCGTCGTCGCCCACATGCGGACGCAGACCCGCTGGGCCGTCCACCTCGCGTGGTTCACGTCCGGGCGGATCACGCCTGCCGACCTCGACCCGGACCACCCCGGGCCGGACACCGACCTGCTCGCGCGGCACCCGTACGCGTTCGCGCTCGGGCGGCTGCTGCTCGCCGAGCACGCCGACTGGCGGGTGCTGGTGCGCGACCTGCGCGCGCTGACGCCCCGGACGGTCACGTCGGAGTCCGAGCTGGACAGCATCCTGAAGTCGGTGGCCCGGGACGGGGTCGCGAAGCAGTGCGGCGAGGTGCGCGAGGACCGCGGCTGCATCGCGCTGCCCGTCCGCGCACCGGACGACGGACGGCTGGTCGCCGGGCTCGCGCTCGCCGGGCCGGCCGCACGCGTCGCGGAGCCGAACGCCGAGCTCGTCGCCGTCGCCCGGGAACACGCGGAGCGGCTGGCGCCCCTGCTCGCGTGAGGCTCAGCGCATGCTGCGGGCGCGGCCCTTCGCGGCGCGGCCGATCGCGCGCTGCATCTCGCGGTCCGCGTCCCGCTTGGCGATGTCGTGCCGCTTGTCGTAGTCCTTCTTGCCCCGGGCGAGCGCGATCTCGCACTTGACCTTGCCGTCGTTGAAGTACAGCGACAGCGGGACGAGCGTGAGCCCGCCCTCGCGGATCTTGCCGTACAGACGGTCGATCTCGCCGCGGTGCAGCAGCAGCTTGCGCGAACGGCGCGGCGCGTGGTTCGTCCAGCTGCCGCGCGCGTACTCGGGGATGTGCAGCCCGCGCAGCCACACCTCGCCGTCGTCGATGTTGGCGAACGCGTCCGCCATCGAGGCCCGGCCCTCCCGGAGGCTCTTCACCTCCGTGCCCACGAGCGCGACCCCGGCCTCGTAGGTGTCCAGGATCGTGTAGTCGTGCCGGGCCCGGCGGTTCTGCGCGATCACCTTCCGGCCCTTCTCCTTCACCCCACCAGCCTACCCGCGGGGTGCCAGCGGGTTGCGGGCCGCGGCACCGGACCGGCGTTCTGGTCGTCGATACCGCTGCAACGTGCCGGTCGATCCCGCCGGCCGATCGAGTGGCACCTTCCGGTTCCGGTCACCGCCACAACGTGCCGGTCGATCCCGAGGACCGGTCGACGGGCACGTTCCGGCGGTCAGACCTTCACGTAGAGGCGCAGCGTGACGTAGCCGGTCAGGCCGGCGACGATCCCGCCGGCCGGCACGAGCAGTGCGGCGACCAGGAGCACGTCGGAGAGCAGGACCGGCGGGATCACGTTGGACGCCGCGATGGCGCTCAGGAGGTCGTCGACCACGAGGAACTTGCCGGCCACCAGTCCCGCCCCGGCGAGCGCGCCGCCGATCAGGCCGGCGACCATCGCCTCGACCAGGAACGGCAGCTGGGTGGTCCACCGGGTGGCGCCGACCAGGCGCATCACGCCGACCTCGGTGCGCCGGGTGAACGCCGAGACCTGCACCGTGTTGGAGATCAGCAGCACCGCGGCGATCGCCTGGACCACCGCGAGTGCGAAGGCCACGTCCCGGACGCTGCCGAGGAAGTCGAACAGCTTCGCGACGACGTCGCGCTGGTCGATCACCTCGCGCACGCCGGGCTGGTTCGCGACGGCGGCGCCGACCGCGGCCGAGCCGTTGACCTGGTCGGTCAGCTGCACGCGCAGCGTGGCCGGGAGCGACTGGGGGCGGGCGACGTCGGCGACGGCCTGCCCGGCGAACAGCTCCTTGAACCGCGCGTAGGCCTCCTGCTGGCTCTCGAACCGCACCTCGCCGACGCCGGGCGTCGAGCCGACCAGGTTGCGCAGGGCCGAGCACTCGGGGCCGGAACAGTCCGGGTCCGAGGCCGACACGTCCGGCGTGAGCGCGACCTGGATCTCGAACTGGTCGGTGTAGAGGTCGCCGATCGTGTCGATCGTGCGCAAGATCAGCAGCCCGGCACCGACCGACATCAGCGTGACGGCGGTCGTCAGCACCATCGCCAGGCTCATCGTGACGTTGCGGCGCAGGCCGGAGGAGACCTCGCGGGTGAGCAGCCCGGCGCGCATCAGCGGCCCGCCCCGTAGACCGCGCGGGCCTCGTCGCGCTGCACGACGCCGTCGTCGAGCTCGATGACGCGCCGGCGCATCGAGTCGACGATCCCGTCGTCGTGCGTGGCCATCACGACGGTCGTGCCGCCGCGGTTGATCCGCTCGAGCAGGTGCATGATCCCGCGGCTGGTCTCCGGATCGAGGTTGCCGGTGGGTTCGTCGGCCAGCAGCAGCGGCGGCCGGTTCACCGACGCCCGGGCGATCGCGACCCGCTGCTGCTCACCACCGGAGAGCTCGTGCGGCATCCGGGCCGCCTTGCCCTGCAGGCCGACCATCTCCAGCAGCTCAGGGACGGCCGTGCGGATCTCGGACGGACGCCGTCCCAGCACCTCGAGCGCGAACGCGACGTTGCCGCCGACGGTGCGGTTGGACAGCAGCCGGAAGTCCTGGAACACGACACCGATCCGCTGGCGCAGGCGGGGGATCCGGCGCCGCGACAGCTTCCCGATGTCCTGGCCGTTCACCAGGATCGTGCCGGAGGTGGGCCGGTCCTCGCGCAGCAGCAGCCGCAGCAGCGTCGACTTGCCCGACCCGGACGGTCCGATCAGGAACACGAACTCGCCGCTGTCGACCGTGGCCGTGACCCGGTTCAGCGCCGGGCGGGTCGACGCCGGGTACAGCTTGGTGACGTCCCGCAGCTCGATCACGGAGCGAGACGGTACCGGCCGGTTGCGTGCACACCCGGTCACGACGCGCCTACGAGCCGGACGGAGAACCGATCGGGCCGGTCCCGTGATCAGGTTCTGGGAGGCGACGACGGTCACGGATGTCCGTCTGCACTGCCGATCGCCCGATCACGCCGCCGGAGTCCCGCCGGGCCGATCGGCGGACCGCGTCAGGCCGGAGGCGGGGCCACGTCGACCGGGAGGCCCGGGTCGGTCAGGCCGACGGTGACGGGTGCGGCGCCGGCAGGCGCCATCCGCAGCTGCGCCAGCCGGCCGTCCGGCCCGACCCACACCTCGACGCCCGGGCGCGGCGTCACCAGTGCGGACAGCTCGCGCAGGGAGCCGGCCACACCGGGATCGGCCGCCGCGGCGGCGTCCAGGTCGACCGAGCCGCGGTAGCGGGTGGCCGGAGCACCGTCCACCGTGTCCGGACCCTCGACGACGACGTCGCGCAGCCCGGACGCCGCCTGCACCGCACCGGGCAGCGCGCCGACGGGGACGAGCCCCGGCGCGACCGGGCGCCACCGCTCGCCGAGCCGTACCCAGGACTTCCCGTCGACGGCGCGCACCTCGACCGGCCTGCCCTGCACGGTGGCGGACAGGTCCGCCGCGAACGGCGAGAACCGGACCGGGCCGGACGCGGTCACCGCGCCTGCGGGCGAGCCGACGTCGGCCGTGAGCCGGGCCGAGCCTGCCGCGAGCGTCGCGGCGACCGCGTCGGCGACCACGCGGTCTGGTGCGGGCCCGGACGCCGGGGCGGACACCGGCGCCGGGGTGCCGGTGCATCCGGTCACGACGAGAAGTGCGCAGGCCAGCGCCGCGAACGCGGCGACGGCCCGTCGGACGGGCGCGCTCACGCCCGGGTCGACTCGGTCTCGGTCTGCTTGCGCCAGCGGATCCCGGACTCGATGAACGGGTCCAGCTCACCGTCCAGCACCGCGCTGGGGTTCTGCGCCTCCAGGCCGGTCCGCAGGTCCTTGACCTGCTGGTACGGGTGGAGCACGTAGTTGCGCATCTGGTTGCCCCAGGACGAGTCCGACGAGTCCTTGAGCGAGTCCATCAGGTCCCGCTCCTCCTGCTGGCGCCGCGCCAGGAGCTTGGCCTGCAGCACGGTCATCGCGCTGGCCTTGTTCTGCAGCTGCGACCGCTCGTTCTGGCAGGAGACGACGATCCCGGTCGGGATGTGGGTGAGCCGGACGGCGGAGTCGGTCGTGTTCACGCCCTGCCCGCCGGGTCCGGACGAGCGGTAGACGTCGACGCGCAGATCCTTCTCGTCGATCTCGATGTGGTCGGTGGTCTCCACCACCGGGACGACCTCGACACCGGCGAACGACGTCTGACGCCGCCCCTGGTTGTCGAACGGCGAGATCCGGACCAGCCGGTGCGTGCCCTGCTCCACCGAGAGCGTCCCGTACGCGTACGGGGCGCTGACCTGGAACGTCGCCGACTTGATCCCCGCCTCCTCGGCGTAGGACGTGTCGTAGACCTCGGTGCCGTAGTTGTGCCGCTCGGCCCAGCGCAGGTACATCCGCATGAGCATCTCGGCGAAGTCGGCGGCGTCCACCCCGCCCGCGCCGGCGCGGATCGTCACCAGCGCCTCGCGCTTGTCGTACTCGCCGGAGAGCAGCGTGCGGACCTCGAGCGACTCGATGTCGCGTGCGCAGCCGGCCGCGCTCGGTGTCGGCGTCCGCGGCGGCGGACTTGTCGCCCTCGTCCTCGGCCAGCTCGTAGAGGATCGGCAGGTCGTCCAGCCTGCGCCGCAGCTCCTCGAGCTTGCGCAGCTCACCCTGGGCGTGCGACGAGCCGGCTGGTGATCTTCTGCGCGGCCTCCACGTCGTCCCAGAGGTCGGGCCGGCCGGCCTGCTCGGAGAGCTCGTCGATCTCGGTGCGCAGGTTCTCGACGTCGGCGACGGCCTCGATGCTGGAGAGCGTGCCGTCGAGTTCCTTGAGGTCGGCCTGGACGTCGGGGTTCACAGCGCTCCAGCCTACGCGGGAGGTCCCCGGGTCCTCGGCCCCGGCGGCCGAGGCGGCAGCTCAGTCGGTCGGGATCGCGTCGATCAGCTTGATCATCGCCCGGGTGTGGGCGACGGCGAACTCGGCGACCGGGCGCTCGTACGGATCGTCGGTCTCCCGCGCGGCGGTCCGGGCGTGCGCCAGCCGTTCGGTGTAGGCCTGCTTCGCCGAGCGCACCAGCTCGGTGCGCTGCTTGACCGTCAGCGACCCGGCGTGCAGCAGCCGGAGCACGAGCGGGCTGCGCACCGGCTCGGCGTCACCGCCCTCGGCGAGCCACGCCTTGAAGGCGCGCTTCCCGGCGGCGGTCAGCACGTACTGCTGCGAGGCGCGGGCGCCCTGCTTCCCGAGCCGGAGCAGTCCGGAGTCGGTGAGCACGGGAAGCTCCCGGTAGACCTGGCTACGGGTCACCGAGAAGAACAGCCCGAACTGCTCCCCGGCGGCCGCGACGAGCTGACCGCCCGTCATCGGCCCACCGTGCAGCAGTCCGAGCAGAGCGGCGGCGGTGGAGTTGACAGGCACAGCGGCTGGCATCGCTTCACGGTCCCACGTTGCCGCCCGCCGTGCACTCCACAGTGCACCCGTGTCGCCGGGCGGTCCGAACCGGACCGTCCCGGACGACGTCCGTCCACCCGCGTCAGATGGTCAGCGCGGCGATCCGCTCGCGCTGGACGTCGACGCCGCCGTACTGGCCCGCGAGTCGCTTGGCGCGCTTGTAGAAGAAGTGCGCCTCGTGCTCCCACGTGTACCCGATGCCACCGTGGTACTGGATCATGGCGCCGGTCGCCTGCAACGCGACCTCGCTCGCCTTGCCCTTGGCGACGGCCACGGCGAGGTCGGCGTCGTCGGCCGCGGCTCCACCGCGTGGGCCGCGTAGAGCGCGGCGTGCTCGGCCATCGTGACGCCGACGTGCAGGTCGGCCATCACGTGCTTGATCGCCTGGAACGAGCCGACCGGCACGCCGAACTGCTCGCGCTCCCGGTCGTAGGCCACGGTCCGGTCGAGCGCCTCCCGCGCGATGCCGACGAGGTCGGCCGTGACCAGCACGGTCGCCCGGTCGACGAGCGAGCGCTGCACGTCGACGGTGGCGCCGGGCAGCTCGTCGGCGGATCCGCCGGTCAGCGAGGCCAGCCGGGTGGTGCCGTCGAAACTGCCCACCGGCGTCGCGGACGGGCCGGTGACCAGGGACAGGCCCGGCACGCCGGACTCGGTCGGGGCAACCACGACGTCGGCGATCGCGCCGTACTCGACGACCGGCAGCCCCTCGGCGACGGTCCCCTGGGTCGTGAACGCGCCGACCGCCTGCCCGGCCGCGAGCCGGGGCAGCCACGCGGCGCGCTGGGAGTCGGTGCCGGCCAGGCGGATCGCCTCCGCGGCCAGCACGGTGCCGCGCCACGGGCCGGGGGCGCAGCCCGCGCCGAGCGCCCGCGCGATCACCTGGGCCTCGACCAGGCCGAGCCCCAGGCCGTCGTGCTCCTCGGGCACGAGTGCGGCGAGCCAGCCCTGCTCCCCCGCCGCCGTCCACAGCGACGACGGGTTGCCGTCGCCGCCGGCGTCCTCCACGACGCCACGGACGGCCTCCAGGTCGAAGCGCTCGGCCAGGTACGAGCGGACCGCGGCGTCGAACTCCCGCTGGTCGGAGTCGAGTGCGAAGAACACGGTTCCTCCTACCGGGGCAGGCCGAGCACGCGCTCGGCGGTGATGTTGCGCTGGACCTGCGAGGACCCGCCCCAGATCGTGACCGAGCGGGACCACATGGCCTGGCCGTGCAGCGCGCGCAGGTCGGTGCCGTCGGGCAGCGCGTCGAGCGTGGCGTACTCGCCGAGCACGTCGTCGAAGACCTCCCAGAGGTCCTGGAACGTCTCCGACCACTGCAGCTTCGTCATCGACGCCTCGAAGCCCAGATCACGGCCCTGCTCGACCTGGGTGAGCACGTGCATCGAGTGCAGCCGCAGGCACTCCAGCTCGGTCAGCACCCGGGCCAGCTTGTTCCGGATCACCGGGTCGGTGTCGCGGCCGAGCTTCTTCGCGATCTCGACGATCTCGTCGTACTGGCGACGGAACTCGGTGTACTGGGAGATCCCGGACGCGCCGCGCTCGAAGGAGAGCAGCAGCATCGCCGTCCGCCAGCCGTCGCCGATCTCGCCGAGGCAGTCCGTGGCCGGGACGCGGGCGTCGTCGAAGAACACCTCGCCGAACTCGCTGGCACCGCTCATCTGCTTCAGCGGGCGGGCGTCGACCCCGGGCTGGTTCATGTCGATCAGCAGCATCGAGATGCCGCGGTGCTTCTCCGAGCCGGGCTCGGTGCGCACCATCGTGAAGATCTTGTCGCCGTACATGGCGTTGGTCGTCCACACCTTCTGCCCGTTGACGACGAAGTCGTCGCCGTCCCGGGTGCCCTTGGTGGACAGCGCGGCGAGGTCGGAGCCGGCGCCGGGCTCGGAGAAGCCCTGGCACCAGATCACCTCGTTGCGCAGCATCGGGCCGATGATCTCCTTTCTCTGCGCGTCGGTCCCGATCGCCATGACCGTCGGCGCCAGGAACGTCAGGCCCAGCGGGTTCACCGTGCGCGGCGCGTCGGCGAGGACCATCTCCTCGTCGTAGATGGCCTTCATCGCGGGCGTGCCGCCGCGCCCGCCGTACTCGGTCGGCCACTGGATGCCGGCGAAACCGGCCAGTGCCTTGTCGCGCTCCCAGTCCCGCCGGATGCGGAAGCTCTCGTCGTCGTCGAGGGACTCCCAGAAGCCGGGGCGGCTCCACTCGTCCGGGATGTGCGCCGACAGCCAGGACCGCAGCTCGCTGCGAAAGTCCTCCTCGGCCGCGGAGTAGGTCAGGTCCATCCTGCAGTCTCCTCACGTGCGCCGTGGTCCGCGCGGATCCTTGCATACTCGCCGGTAACCTGTGTATCACTCGACCGGCCGTGGTGCTCGTGGTCAGGCCGGTATGCGCGCGGTAGCATTTGGGTATGCGCAGTGAGCGGGTGACGGTCACCCTGCCGGCAGAGCTGGTGGCCGAGGCGCGCGACGCGGTCGCGCGCGGATCCTCGGCGAGCCTGTCCGCGTACGTCGCGGAGGCCGTCGAGTCGCGACAGGAGCGAGACCGATCGCTGGCCACGCTGGCCAGCCTGTACGGAGGCCCGCCGCCTGCCGACGAGCTGGACGCGGCGCGGCGATCGCTGCGCCCGGTCCCGCCCGTGTGCGTCGGCTGATCCGCAGATGATCGGCGGACGCGTACTCGACTCCTCTGCTCTGGCGGCGTTCGCGACCGGACGCCCGGTCTACGTGCGCGCCCTGGTCTGGGCTGCCGTCGAGGAGAACATCGTGCTGGCGATACCGAGCGCCGCACTCGGACGGGCCTGGTCGCTGCTCGAGCCCGAGCACCATGCGGCGCTGCAGGTCCTGCTCGGACTGCCGAACACGGTGATCCACGAGCTGGACCCGGACACGGCCCAGGAGGCCGGGCTGCTGCTGGCCTCGTCCGGCCAGGACGACATCGTGACCGCGCAGGTGGTGGGCACGGCCCGGCGGCGGGGATGGCCCGCCGTGACCGGCGACCCCGGTGGCCTGCGCAAGCTGGACGGCGCCGTGATCGTCGAGGAGCTGCCCTGACGCCGCTTGACCTGAAGTCGGCTTCACGTCGCACGATCCGGAGCATGAGAGCGATCGTGCAGAAGGAGTTCGGCGCGCCCGAGGTGCTCCGGGTCCACGAGGTGGAGGATCCGTCGCCGGGCCGCGGCCAGGTGCGGGTCCGGGTGGCCGCAGCCGGGGTGCACCTGGTGGACACGCGGATCCGGGCCGGCCAGGCGGGTGGCCCGATGCCGCTGCCGGACCTGCCCACGGTGCCCGGGCGTGAGGTGGCCGGCGTCGTGGACGCGCTCGGCGACGGTGCCGACCCGGTCTGGCTGGGCGCCCGGGTCAGCGCCCACCTGGGCCCGACCGGCTCGGGCGGGTACGCCGAGCTGACCGTGGCCGACGTCGACGCCCTGCACCGGCTGCCGGACCACGTCACGGAGGCGGACGCGGTCGCCGTGCTCGGGACCGGGCGGATGACGACCGGCCTGCTGGAGCTGGCCGGCCCACGGCCGGGTGAGCTCGCACTGGTCCTGTCGTCCGCCGGCGGCATCGGGACGCTGCTGGTCCAGGCGCTGACCGCGGCCGGGGTCGACGTGGTCGCCGCCGCCGGGACGGCCGCGCGGGCCGAGCGCGGACGGGCGCACGGTGCGGTCGCGGCCGCCGACTACTCCGCGCCGGACTGGGACACCCGGCTCGCCGCGGAGCTCGGGGACCGGCGCCCCACGCTCGTGTTCGACGGCGTCGGCGGACCGGTCGGCCGCGCCGCGTTCGACCTGCTGCCGCCCGGCGGCCGTGTGGTGCTGCACGGATGGTCCTCCGGCGAGTCCACCCCGATCAGCTCGGAGGAGCTGCTCGAGACCGGCCGCACGACGATCGCCGCGCTGGGGCCACCGATCCTCGCGCTGGGACTGCGGCGCCTCGCCGACGAGGCGCTGGAGCTGCTCGCCGCCGGCACGCTCGCGCCGGTGACCACTCCGTTCCCGCTGGCCGACGCCGCCGGGGCGCACCGGGCGCTGGAGGAGCGGCGCACCGAGGGGAAGGTCGTGCTCGTCCCCTGACTCACTCGTCGCGCAGGCGTTTCCGCAGGTGAGCCAGCTCGTCGTCGGTGAGGCCGTTCGCCTGCAGCCACGCGACCGGCCCGCCGTAGCGCTCGTCGAGCTGGTGCAGGAACCCGGCCATCACCTCGGCCCGCGGGCGGTGGCGGTCCAGCTCGTCCGGCCCCGGCATCGGCAGGCCCTCGGCCTCCGACCAGCGCCGGAACATGTCGTCGATCCGGCTCGCGGACAGCGCGTAGTCGGCGACGACGTCGTCCCGCGGGACGCCGACCGCCGACAGCACGAGCGCCACCAGCACGCCGGTGCGGTCCTTGCCGGCGGCGCAGTGCACGACCGTGGCGCCCTCGCTCAGCCCGGCGATCCGCCGTACGCCCGCGGCGACGTTCGGGCCGCGGGTGGTGAGGTAGCCGAGATAGTTGTGCACCACCGGGTCGATGTCACCGTCCAGCTCCGGCAGCCCGCGACCCTCCTCCGGGATGAAGGACAGCCGGTGGGTCTCGACGCCGGCGTCGTGCAGCGCGCCGCGACCGAAGCGCAGCACCTCGCCGTCCTTGCGCAGGTCGAGCACCTGGCGCACGCCGAGCAGCCCGGTCAGCCGCGACACGTCCTCCGCGCTCAGACTCTCCAGGGACTCCGTGCGCAGCAGGACGCCGGACCGGACGTGACCGCCGCCCTCCAGCGGCAGTCCGCCGACGTCGCGGGCGTTGGAGAGGCCGTCGAACGGGAGCCAGCGATCCTGCTCGGCATGGGTCACGCTCCCAGCCTAGGTGGACGACCGGACTCCACGGGACGGATCGTGACGATCGCCGCGGCGGCTCACCGGCCGTGCGGCGGCGGGCGGCGCAGCGCGCTCGGGAGGCCGCGCGCGCCGGAGCCCTGGGCACTGACCCGGTCGTCCGGGTTGACCAGCTTGCAGGTCGTCATCGACAGGCAGCCGCACCCGATGCAGCCGTCGAGGCCGTCGCGCAACGCCAGCAGCGCCTCCACCTCCTCGTCCAGGCGGGCCCGCCAGCTGCGGGACAGCCGCGACCAATCGCTCTTCGTGGGCGTGCGCTCGGCCGGCAGCGACTCCAGGGCCGTGCGGACCTCGTCGAGCCCGATCCCGATCGACCGTGCCGCGCGGATGAACGCGAGCCGGCGAAGCGTGCTGCGCCGGTACCGCCGCTGTCCGCCCGACGTCCGGGTCGAGCTGATCAGCCCTTCCCGCTCGTAGTAGCGCAGTGCGGAGTGCGGGAACCCGCTGCGCTCGACCATGTCCCCGATCGTCAGGAGATCCTTCGGGTCCACACCGTCCCCCTGCGGTCACGATCCGTCGATGGTGAAGCTGACGTGAGGTTACCGGCGCGGCGGCACGCGCGCCGTCGATTCGCGGGCGGTCGCTCCGGGGCCACGCCGGAGGCGGAGCGCCGCTGGACGCCCCCTCGATGACCAGGGCGATCGACCGCCTGCCCGCGCGTTCGCGCCGCCGATCGCGGACCCACCCGGGACCTTCAAGATCGATTTCTCGACAAGCGGTACGGCTCGCGCGGTGACGGACACCCCCCGCGCTGGACGTGATCATGAGGGGCCTCTAGTGTCTTCCGAGTCATCACGGCCCGGTCACGAACGGGCCGGGAGCCGGACCCCCGACCGGCTCCCCCGGGACCCCCGACCCGGACGTTCGTGAACGGCGCCGGCCGTTGATCGCGAAAGGCGCGCACACCCTTGCCTGCACACCGCTCCCCCGGTGGGTACCGCATGCCCCCGACCGTGGCAGTCCCCGCTGCCGCACCCGCCGGCCTCCCCCCGGGCCGCGCACTTCCGACACCTGCCTCCGCGGCCCGCCGCGTCGGCACGACGACCGTCGCGGCCGGTGCCGCGTTCGGCGTGGTCGCCTCCGGCGCGTTCGCCGCCGTGATCCCCACGTCGCTGGACGGGCACTCGACCGAGGCCGCCGCGGCCACCGACGCCCCGGCCACGATGCTCGCGACGCAGTCCACCCCGCTCGCCGCGACGCCGTCGTCGGGCACCGGGACCGGCTACTTCAGCCCGGTCGCGTTCGCCGACGCCCCTCAGACCGCGGCGCCCGGCGCCCAGCTCGCCGACGCCGACATCGCGTCGGCCGGCAAGGCCGGCAAGATCGCCGAGAAGATCGCTGCGGAGCACGCCCGCGCGGCGGCCGCCGACCAGCAGCGCAAGTCCGCCCGCAGCGCGCTGGACAAGAAGATCGCGGCAGGCGGCCTGGACGGCTGGATCGCCGAGGCGCTCGACCACATGGGGATGTCCCAGGACTACGCCCCGGGTCTGAAGCGGATCATCCTCAAGGAGTCCAACGGGAACCCGGACGCGATCAACAACTGGGACTCCAACGCGCTGTCCGGAAACCCGTCCGAGGGTCTGATGCAGGTGATCCCCTCGACGTTCGAGAAGTTCGTGCACCCGGACTTCGCCGACCGCGGGGTCACCGACCCGGTCGCGAACATCACCGCCGGCGTCCGCTACATGGTCGACCGCTACGGCGAGGACACGCTCGCCGCCGGGGGCCGGTCCGGCTCCGGGGGCGGATACCTGGGCTACTGACGCAGGGCGTCACAGATCAGTCACGAGCGGTCGGCAGGATCACCTGCCGACCGCTCGTCTGTGCGGTGGGCAGGGCGGAAGGAGTCGGCGTTGGGCCCGCACGATCGCGCTCCGGGGCCCGTCCGGTTCGCGCCGGAGAAGGCCACCACCGAGCGCCGGTTCCGGCCCGAGCTGGAGGGGCTGCGCGCGGTCGCGGTCGTCCTCGTCGTCGTCTACCACGTCTGGCTCAACCGGGTCTCCGGCGGCGTCGACGTCTTCTTCCTGATCAGCGGCTTCCTGGTGACCGGCGGGCTGTACCGGGCGGCGTCGCGCGGCACGCTGCGTCTCGGCGAGACGTGGTCGCGGCAACTGGCCCGGCTGCTCCCCGCGGCCGCGGTGGTGCTGCTGGCGACCGTCGTCGCCGCGGCCCTGCTGCTGCCGGAGACACGCTGGCTGCCCACCGTGCGCGAGATCGTCGCGTCGACGCTGTTCCTGCAGAACTGGGAGCTCGCCGCGGACGCCGTGGACTACGCGGCCCGCAACGACGCGGCGAGCGTCGTGCAGCACTTCTGGTCGCTGTCCGTGCAGGGCCAGTTCTACCTGGCGTGGCCCCTCCTGGTGGGCGCCGTCGCGCTGGTCGCCCGGCGCGACGGGCGCGGACTGCACCGCGCGCTGACGGCGACCCTCGTCGCGGTCGGCGTGCCGTCGCTGGCCTACTCGGTCCAGCTCACCGCGACCGACCAGCCACTGGCCTACTTCCACTCGCTGACCCGGGTGTGGGAGTTCGCCCTCGGCGGCCTGCTCGCGCTGTGGATCGACCGGATCGAGCGTGCGCCGAGCGTCCGGACCCGGGTCGTCCTCGGCTGGACCGGGGTGGCTGCACTGGTCTCCTGCGGGCTGCTGCTGACCGTGGACCGCGCGTTCCCGGGCGTCGCGGCGCTGTGGCCGACCGGGGCCGCCGCGCTCGTCCTCGTCGCCGGGCACACCGGGCACCGGTGGGGTGCCGACCGGCTGCTGACCGGCGCGGTCGCGCAGCGCCTCGGCGCGCTCGCGTTCCCGCTCTACCTGTGGCACTGGCCGATCCTCGTGCTGACGCTCGTCGTCACCGGACGCGAGCAGGTCGGGATCGTGGCCGGCGCCGCGGTGCTCGGCGCGTCGCTCGTGCTGGCCGAGCTGACGCGCCGGCTCGTCGAGCAGCCGCTGCGCCGCGCGGGGACCCGCACGGCGCTGCGGACGTCGGTCGCGACCGTCGCGGTGGTGCTCGTGCTGTGCGGGGCGTGGCAGGCCGTCGCCGTGTCCCGCACCGGATCCGGGGACGACCTGCCGGACCCGGACGCGGTCGCGGCGACGCACCCGGGTGCGGCCGCGCTCGACCCGGCGGCGGACACGGATCTGTCCGCGACCGACGACGCCGGGCTGATGCCGTCGCTGATCCAGGCCGGCGACGACTGGAGCTACCGGTCCGGGACCTGGCTCTGCGGCCCGTCGGAACGGCGGCCCGACCTCGAGGTCTGCACGATCCCCCCGCCGTCCGGCGCCGCGCCGGAGCGGAGGGTCGCGATCGTCGGTGACTCGCACGCCCAGCAGTACACGGCGTCGCTGATGCCGCTGGCCGCCGAGCGGAACTGGGAGCTGACCGTGATGTTCCGCGGCGCCTGCCCGTACTCGGCCGTGTCCGAGGTGGACCCGGCCGACGCGGGCTGCGCCGCGTGGAACCGGGAGGCCGCCGACGAGATCGCCGAGCGGCGCCCGGACGCGCTGTTCACCCTGGCCAGCCGGGACGTCCGCAGCGGACCCGACGGGCCGACCGAGCAGACGCCGCCCGGCTTCGTCGCGCAGTGGTGGCGCGCCCAGGAGGCCGGGATCCCGGTCGTCGCGCTGCGCGACAATCCCCGTCCCGGCTTCAACGTGCCGGAGTGCGTCAGCCGGGAAGGCCGCCGCAGCGAGAACTGCGACCAGCCGCGCGACGCCTACTACCACTCGCTACCGCCCTGGGCGACGATCCCGGACGTGCCGCCGAACGTCAGCTTCGTCGACGTCGCCGACCACGTCTGCGACGCGCAGCGCTGCCCGAGCGAGGTCGGGAACGTGCTCGTCTACCTCGACGACAACCACCTCACGGCCACCTACGCCGCCACCCTCGCGCCGGTGCTGGCGCAGCATCTGGAGGCGACGCTGGGCTGGTGAGGGCGTCAGCCCACGACGGGCCGGGCCCGGTTCCCGGCGACCGACACCACGTCACCGGCGCGCAGCTGCGACCCGCGACGGTCCTCGGCCCGCCCGTTCACCGTCACCTCGCCGGCCTCCAGCAACTCCTTGGCGTGCCCGCCGTCCTCGGCCAGCCCGGCGAGCTTGAGGAACTGACCGAGCCGGATGGGCTCCGACGCGATCGGGACGTCCAGTACCGGCGTGCTCATGGGTCCATCCTCGCCGTCCGTAGGATCGACCGCCGTGCCGGACCACTACTTCTCCGCGACACCCTCGGTCGCCAGCCGCCCCGGGTCCGTCCGCCTGCACACCGACGGCGTGGAGCTGAGCCTGGCCACCGACTCCGGTGTGTTCTCGCAGGGACGGGTGGACCGCGGGACGCAGGTCCTGCTGGACCACGCCCCGATGCCGGCCGTGCGCGGACCGCTGCTGGACCTCGGCTGCGGCTACGGCCCGATCGCGCTGACGCTGGCCACGCGCCGGCGCCGGCTGCCGGTGTGGGCGGTCGACCTCAACGAGCGCGCCGTCGGTCTCACGCGGGCGAACGCGTCCTCGGCGGGCCTGGGCAACGTGACCGCCTGCCACCCGGACGAGGTCCCCGACGACGTCGAGTTCGCCGGGATCTACTCGAACCCGCCGATCCGCTCCGGGAAGGCGGCGCTGCACGAGTTGCTGCTGCGCTGGCTGCCGCGGCTGCAGCCGGGCGGGGAGGCCTACCTGGTGGTCGGCAAGAACCTCGGCTCGGACTCGCTCTCGCGCTGGCTGGACGAGCAGGGCTGGCCGACGACGCGGCTGACGTCGCAGAAGGGGTTCCGGGTCCTGAGATGCGAACGGGCCCCCGGGAGCTGATCCCGAGGGCCCGTCCGACGTTGGTAGCGGGGGCAGGATTCGAACCTGCGACCTCTGGGTTATGAGCCCAGCGAGCTACCGAGCTGCTCCACCCCGCGTCGGTAGATCCGACTCTACACGCCGGTTCCGGGACTCCGGAGACCCCCTCCCCGTCGGTCTCCGGGGTCTCCACATGACACAAAGACGAGGGGCCCGGATGACTCCGGGCCCCTCGTCATGTCGTAGCGGGGGCAGGATTCGAACCTGCGACCTCTGGGTTATGAGCCCAGCGAGCTACCGAGCTGCTCCACCCCGCGCCGTATTTCCTTGTGCCACTGACACTACACCCCGCATTCACGGGGCCGGACCCGGGGCCCGGGGACGGCGTCCCCGGGCCCCGGCGCGGGCTCAGCCCCCGGCGGACTGGAACTTGTTCACGGCGGCGTCCAGCGAGGCCAGCGCTTCGCCCTGCTTGGCGAAGTCGCCGGACTGCTGGGCCGCCTTGAGCTCGGTCAGCGCGGTACGGATCTCCGCGGCGGCCGCCTGCTGCGCCTGGTTCCCGCCCGCCTGACCCGGCGCGGCCGGGGTGGGCGTCGGTGCACCGGTGCCGCCCTGGGTCGGTGTGGACCCGCCGGCCGCCGAGCCCGCTCCGGCCCCGAACACCTGGTTCAGCGCCTCGGCCAGGCTCGCGTCGTAGCCGACCCGGCCGCCGTAGCTGACCAGCACGCGTGCCAGCTGCGGGTACGACGAGTCCTGGCCCGCGCGTTCGATGTAGACCGGCTCGATGTAGAGCAGTCCACCGGCGACCGGGAGCGTGAGCAGGTTGCCGTAGTCGATCGTGGTCTGGTTCTGCCGCAACAGGTTCAGCTCCTGGGACACCTGTGGTGACCCGAGGAACTGGGCTTGTACCTGTTGCGGGCCGAGCGTCTGGGTATCCGTCGGCAACTGCAGCACCGTGATCTTGCCGTAGTTCTTCGGATCGGAGTCCACGGACATGTACGACGCGAGGAACTGCCGTCGCAGACTCACCAGGGCGCTGGTCAGCTGGAACGTGGGCTCACGCTGCCCGGGCAGGCCGGCCAGGATGTAGTACGGCGGCTGCGCGTCCTGGGCCGCACCGGTGTTGCCCTGGACCGTCGGGTCGGACGGCACGTCCCAGAACGACACCGTGGAGAAGAACTCGCCCGGGTCGTCGACGTGGTACCGGGTCAGCAGCTCGCGCTGGACCTTGAACTGGTCCTCCGGGTAGCGCAGGTGCTGCTGCAGCGACGGCGACATCTCCGACTTCGGCCGCACCGAACCGGGGAACGCCTTCTCCCAGGTCTGCAGCACCGGGTCCTTGTCGTCGAACGCGTACAGCTTCACCGAGCCGTCGTAGGCGTCGACCGTGGCCTTCACCGAGTTGCGCAGGTAGCTGATGTTGTCGTTGGGCAGCTGCTGGCCCTGCGCGCCGAGCCGGCTGTCCGCCGTGGTCTCGCCGAGCGGGACCTGCTGGGCGTACGGGTAGTTCTGCAGCGTCGTGTAACCGTCGACGATCCACTGGATCCGCCCGTCGACGACCGCGGGGTACGGGTCGTTGTCGGCGGTCAGCCACGGCGCGGCCTGCTGCAGGCGGTCCCGCGGGTCACGTACGTAGAGGATCTTCGAGTTCTCGTTGATCGAGCTGTTGAACAGGATGTTCCGCTCGCCGTACTCGATCGCGAACACGAGCCGGTTGAACAGGTTGCCGATCGAGACGCCGCCGGTGCCGGAGTAGGTGTACTGCGCGGTGTCCGAGTCGTACTCGCGCGGCCCGTCGTTCGGACCGGCGCCGACGATCGAGTACTCGTTGTTCATCAGCTCGCCGTAGTAGATGCGCGGCTGCTGGACCGGGATGTTGCCCTGGCCGCTGGTGTCGCTCACCGAGAACCGGGGCAGACCGCCCTGGCCGCCGGTGTCCTCCAGCGCGGCGTTCACCTGGTTCGCCGGGGCGGTCACGAACCCGTTGCCGTGCGTGTAGACGAGGTGCTTGTTGATCCAGTCGGTCTGGTTCCCGACGAGCGCGCTCTGGTCGAGCTCGCGCGCCGCGACGACGTAGTCCTGGGTCTGCCCGCCGACCGTGTAGCGGTCGATGTCGAGCGTGTTGGCGAAGCCGTAGAAGTTCCGGCGCTGCTGGAGCTGGGTGAACGTCTTGTTCAGCTTGCCCGGGTCGAGCAGCCGGATGTTCGGGATCGTCGCCGTGTCCGCGCGGACCTGCGCCGACGTGGCGTTCGAGGTCCCGCTGTAGGGCTGGATGTTCACCTTGTCCGGTGTCAGCCCGAACGCCTGGCGGGTGGCGTCGATGTTGCGCTGGATCGACGGTGCCTCCCGCTCGTTCGCGTTCGGCGCGACGACGAACTGCTGCAGCACCGCGGGCCACGCCGCGCCGAGCAGGATCGACGAGATCACGAGCATGACCAGCGCGATCGCCGGCAGCTGCAGGTTGCGCCGGAACGCCGCGACGAAGAACGCGATCGCGCAGATCACCGAGATGATCAGCAGGATCAGCTTGGCCGGCATCACGGCGTTCAGGTCGGTGTAGGTCGCGCCGTAGAACGTCGCCCGGTTCCGGCCGGAGAACAGCAGGTCGTACCGGTCGAGGAAGTACCCGACGGCCTTGAACAGCACGAACACGCCGGCCAGCACGGCCAGCTGCGCGCGCGCCGCGGACGACACCTGACCGGAGCGTCCGGTCAGCCGGATGCCGCCCATCAGGTAGTGCGCGATCAGCGCGATGATGAAGCTGATCGCGGTCGCGGCGAACAGCCAGTTCAGCACGAGCCGGTAGAACGGCAGCGAGAACGCGTAGAACGACACGTCGTTGCCGAACTCGGGGTCGACCTGGCCGAACGGCGTCGAGTGCAGGAACATCTGCACGGTCTGCCAGTCACCCTGGGCGAACACGCCGCACAGCAGGCCGACGACGACCGGGATGCCGACGCCGAACAGGCGCGGGCGCTGCAGGATCACGGTGCGCCAGCGCGCGACCGGGTCCTCCGGGCCGGAGACCGGGACGAACACCGGCCGGAACCGGTAGGCGATCCACAGCGCGAGGGCGGTCAGCCCGCCCATCACCATGCCGACGACCAGGAACTGGACGACGCGGGTGAAGAGGATCGTCGTGAGGACGTTGCGGAAGCCGACCTCGCCGAACCACAGCCAGTTCACGTAGAAGCTGGTCAGCCGCGACCCCACGATCAGCAGGACGACCACCACCCCGGCGGCGATCAGCAGCATCCTGGTGCGGCGGGACAGCGACGGCGCTCCCACCGGGGGCCGCATGGACACGGGCACGCTCCTGAATAAGGGGGTCTTGAGCTCGGGCGCCGTGTCGACGGGGAGCGACGACTCGGAGTTCCCACTGTTGCGGCTAACTCTACGGAGAACGCGTGAGTTCCCGGTTGACTACCGTCATCACTTCCGGTTCGGCCGGCCGCGGACCCCCGGGGTCCCGGACCGCGCCGCGGCGAACTGCGGCCGTAGGGTGCGCGCGTGGGCGTTCGATCATCAACGTGGGTGACGTCGCTCCTGCTCCTGTTCGCGGTCGTGGTCGTCGCCCTGGTCGTTCCGGCGCCGGTGGTCGCACTCGGGCCGGGACCGACGTTCGACACCCTCGGTGACGCGGGCGGCCGTCCGGTCGTCACCGCGGGCGGGTTGCCCACCTACCCGACGACCGGGCACCTGAACATGACGACGGTCGGGGTCACCGACGGCATCACGGCGATCCAGGCGCTGGGGTTCTGGGCGTCCGGCGACCACCAGCTCGCGCCGCGGTCGACGCTGTACCCGCCGCAGCTCTCCGGGGACCAGGTGACCGCGGAGAACCAGATGGAGTTCGACTCGTCGGTGGCCAACGCCGAGGCCGCGTCCCTGACCTACCTGCGGCTGCCGACCCGGGTGACGGTCGGCTCGCTGACCCCGGGCTCGCCGTCGGCCGGGCTGCTGGCCGCGGGCGACGAGCTGGTCGCCGTCGGCGGGCGGCCGGTCAACTCGGTCCCGATGCTGCTCGACGCGCTGCGCACCGCCGCCCCCGGCCGGGCCGTGACGGTGCGTGTCAAGCGCGGCGACGACCCGCCACGCGACGTGTCGGTCGTCCCCGCGCCGTACCCGGGCGACCCCGCACGGGCGTTCCTCGGCATCACACCGGCCACGACCCCGCTCGACGGAGACCGGATCTCGATCTCGCTGGCCGACGTCGGCGGCCCCTCGGCCGGGCTCATGTTCAGCCTCGCGCTGATCGACAAGCTCACCCCCGGCCCGCTGACCGGCGGCCGGTTCGTCGCCGGCACCGGCACGATCACCGCGGACGGCGCCGTCGGGCCGATCAGCGGCATCCGCTTCAAGATGCTGCGGGCCTCGGAGGTCGGGGCGACCGTGTTCCTCGTCCCGGCGGACAACTGCGCGGAGGCGGCCGCCGACGCTCCGGACGGCCTGCAGCTCGTCCGCGTGGGGACGCTCGGCGAGGCGGTCACCGCACTGGACACGCTGCGTACCGGCGGCACCCCGGCGGCCTGCTCCTGACGCCCGGAGTTCCCGGCTTCTCTCTCGGCGAACACGGGCCGACCAGCGGCGGAGCACCCGACAACCGGCTCGCCCACCCGCGTACGGTGGGGGCATGAGCGATATCCCGTTCGGCTTCGGACCGGCCGACCGCGACCGCGACGACCGCGACCGCGCGTCCGGATCCGAGGGGTCCGGGAACTCCGGTGGCGACCCGTCCGAGGAGGGCCCGCAGGACCCGTTCGGCTTCGGCAAGCTGCCCCCCGGCGCGAACGACCCGTCCGGCGGCATGCAGGGCATGCCCGGATTCCCGGGCATGCCGGGGATGCCGGGCGGAGGCGCCGGCGGCGGGTTCGACATGAGCCAGCTCGGGCCAGATGCTCAGCCAGCTCGGGCAGATGCTCAGCCAGGCGGGCACCGGCTCGGGCGGGGACGGCCCGGTCAACTACGACCTGGCCCAGCAGATGGCCGTCCAGCAGCTCTCGCAGACCACCTCCTCGCTCACCGACGCGCAGCGCACCGCCGTGCAGGACTCGTTCCGCCTGGCGGAGCTGTGGCTGGACCCGGTGACCGAGTTCCCGGCCGGCGCGAACGAGGTCGTGGCGTGGACGGCGACGGACTGGGTCAAGGCCGGCATGCCGACCTGGAAGCGGCTCTGTGACCCGGTCGCCCGCCGGCTGTCCTCGGCGTGGGTGGAGGGCCTGCCCGAGGAGGTCCGCTCCCAGGCCGGCCCGATGCTGTCGATGGTCGGCCAGATGGGCGGGATGGCGTTCGGCAGCCAGCTCGGGCAGGGGCTGGCCCAGCTCGGGGCCGAGGTGCTGACGTCCACCGACCTCGGCATCCCGGTCGGGCCGGACCGCACGGCGGCGCTGCTGCCGGAGGCGATCGGCACGTTCACCGAGGGTCTCGACCTGCCGGCGAGCGAGGTCATGCTCTACCTGGCCGCCCGCGAGGCCGCGCACCAGCGCCTGTTCGCCCACGTCGGCTGGTTGCGCGAGCGCCTGCTGGGCACGGTCGAGGAGTACGCCCGCGGCATCACGGTGGACACGTCGCGGATCGAGGACATGGCCCGCAACATCGACCCGTCGAACCCGGCGTCGATCCAGGATGCGATGTCGTCGGGCATGTTCGAGCCGGAGGACACCCCGGAGCAGAAGGCGGCGCTGGCCCGGCTGGAGACGCTGCTCGCCCTGATCGAGGGCTGGGTGGACGCGGTCGTCGCCGAGGCACTCGGCGAGCGCCTGCCGGGAGCGGGCGCGCTGCAGGAGACGATGCGCCGCCGTCGCGCCTCGGGCGGGCCGGCCGAGCAGGCGTTCGCCACGGTCGTCGGTCTCGAGCTGCGTCCCCGACGCCTGCGCGCGGCCGCCGAGCTGTGGCTGCGCCTCGGCCAGGAGCTCGGCAGCTCGGGCCGCGACGCGGTGTGGGGCCACCCGGACCTCATCCCGTCGGCGGACGACCTGGACGACCCGGATGCGTTCGTCCGCCGCACCAGCGGCTCCGGCGACGCCGACGTGGACGACCCGATCGCCGCGCTGGAACGGCAGATGAAGGCCGACGCCGACAAGGCCGATGAGAAGGACGAGACCGACGACGACCCGGACGCCCCCTCCTCCGGGAGCTGACGCGCGAGGCCGGCTCCGGCGAGGTCAGCCGGCGGTCATCGCGTCCGGTGCCAGCGGGTCGGCCGGGTCCTCCTCGCCGTCCACGCCGCTCAGTCCGAGCGCGGCCGCGGCGTTGAGCCCCTCCAGGTAGCCGATCGCGCGCTCGGCGCGCGGGTACCGGTGCACCCAGGACCAGAACCGGGCGTCGTGCCCGGGTTCGAGCAGGTGCGCCAGCTCGTGCACGAGCACGTAGTCGACCACCCACCCCGGCACGTCACGCAGCCGCTCGCTGAGCCGGATCGTGCCGTCCACGGGCGTGCAGGACGCCCAGCGCGTGCGCATCGGCGGCACCCAGCGGATCGACACGGGCCGGGCGCGGCCCTCGAGGTAGCGGGTGGACAGCTCGCTCCCGCGGTGCAGCAGCGCGTCGTCGCCCCGGCGGCCCGGTGAGCGGCGGCGGGACTCGCTGCGCTCCAGCCGGCGGACCATCTCGGCGACCCAGTCGTGTTCCTCGGTCTCGCTCATCCATCCCGGGATGAACACGACGACCGTGTCCCCCTCGCGGCGGGCACTGACCATGCGGCGCCTCCGGGCGCTGCGGCGGACCTCGACGACCGGAGTGGAGCCCATGCCCACAGCGTAGGCACGACGGACGGCCCCCGACGAGTGCACGTGTGTGAACGGCCTGCTCCGAGCGCCGTCCGTGGGGATCGGGGCCGCGGCACCATCGTCGGGTGGACACGTCCGACGCGGTGACCCTGCCCGGCCGCCTCGTGCTCGCCGCACACCACGGCGTGTACGTCCGGGGCGCGGACGCGCGGCAGGTCGGTCTGGACCCGGCGTCCGGGATCGTGGTGGAGGACCTCGCCCCCGCCCTCGCCGCGATGCTCGACGAGCTCGGTCCCGCGCCCACCGGGTCGGCCGAACTGCTGCGCCGCGCCGGCACCCGCGGAGCCGATCCGGCCGACGCCGCCGCGGTGCTGTCCATGCTGCTCGTGGCCCGGGGCTGCTGTGTGACGCCGACCGGGCGGAGCGGATCGAGCGGCGCCGGGCCGGTCCCGGGTCGTCGTCCGCGGGGACGGACCGCTGTCGCTGGGGACGGCGACCGGGCTGGCCGCCGCCGGGGTGGGCGCGGTGCACGTGTCGACGTCCGGGACGCTCGGACGGGCCGACCTCGCCGTCGCCGGGCTCGGGCCGGACGACCTGGGCCGGGACCGGTCGGACGTCGCGGCGTCGCTGCTGTGCCGGGACGGCCCCGGGAGTGCGGACCGGACCGCCCGGGCGGAACCCGCCGGACCTCGTCGTGCTGACCGACGCGCAGGCCCGCCACCCGGACGAGGGCGCGGCGCTGGTCGGGCGAGCGGTGGAGCACCTGGCGCTGACCGTGCGCGACGGGCGCGGGGTCGTCGGCCCGCTGGTGCTGCCCGGCCGCTCCACCTGCCTGGGCTGCGTCGACCTGCGTCCGCACGGGCTGGATCCCGGCTGGCCGGCGCTGGTCGCCGGGCTCCTGGGGCGCACCGGCACCGCCGACCCGGCCGTCCTCGCCGCGACGACCGCGCTCGGCGATCGCCCAGGCCCTGCTGGCGCTGGACGGTCCGGTGGCCGGCGGCGCCGGCCGCCGCCGACCCTCGGCGCGACCTCGAGCTGGATCCGGCGCGGGCGCCGTGATCACCCGTCACTGGGTCCCCGCACCCCGGCTGCCCGTGCGGGGCGCCGGCGGAGCGACGCGCCGTGCGGACCTGCCGTCGGGCGGGGGACAATCCGAGGGTGAGCGACATTCCCCGTCGGACGGCCTCGCGTACCGCCAAGCTCGCCGGGCTGCCCCTGGGTGTCGCCGGCCGGGCAGCCGCGGGCTGGGGCAGGCGTCTCACGGGCGGCGACCGCGACGAGATCTCGGCCCAGCTCGCGGCGAAGAGCGCCGAGCAGCTGTTCGCCGTGCTCGGCGAGCTCAAGGGCGGGGCGATGAAGTTCGGCCAGGCGCTGAGCGTGTTCGAGGCCGCGATCCCGGACGAGTTCGCCGAGCCGTACCGCGAGGCGCTGATCCAGCTGCAGACCGCGGCGCCGCCGATGCCCGAAGGCCGACGTGCACTACATGCTGTCCGAGCAGTTCGGCCGGTCCTGGCACTCTCGGTTCCGGGAGTTCGACGACACCCCGGCCGCGTCGGCGAGCATCGGGCAGGTGCACAAGCGCGGTGTGGCGGGACGGGCGCGAGGTCGCGGTGAAGGTGCAGTACCCGGGCGCCGAGGAGGCGTCTGCGCTCGGACCTGCGCCAGCTCGGCCGGATGAGCCGGCTGCTGCAGCCGCTCGCCCCGGGCCTCGAGCTCAAGCCGCTGATCACCGAGCTCAAGGAGCGGATGGAGGAGGAGCTCGACTACCGGGACGAGGCCACGTTCCAGCGCGAGTTCGCCGCCGATCTACGAGGCGACCTGCAGGTGCGGGTCCCGGCCGTCGTCGCGTCGGCGCCGAAGGCGATGGTCAGCGAGTGGATGACCGGGCGGCCGCTGTCGTCGGTGATCCGGGAGGGCACGCGCGCGGAGCGCGACCACGCGGGCGCGCAGCTGGCCAGCTTCCACTACTCCGCGCCGGCCCGGGCGCGGCTGCTGCACTCGGACCCGCACCCGGGCAACTTCCAGATCCTCGACGACGGCCGCCTGCTGGTCCTGGACTTCGGGGCCGTGGCACGGCTGCCCGACGGGATGCCCTCGACGCTCGTCGAGATGACGAAGTTCGCGCTGCAGGACCGGCCCATCGAGCTGATGCAGCTGATGCGCGACGCCGGGTTCGTCTGCCGGGCACGTCTCTCGACCCCGAGGAGGCGATGGCCTACCTGGCGCCGTTCACCGAGCCGCTGCGCACGCCCGAGTTCCATTTCAGCCGTCGCTGGATCCAGAGCCAGGCCGAGCGCGTCGGTGACCTGCGCAACCCGGAGGCGGCGACCGGCCGGAATCTGAACCTGCCGCCGCAGTACCTGCTGGTGCACCGGGTGACGATGGGCACGCTCGGCATCCTGTGCCAGCTCGACGCCCGCGTCCGGCTGCGCGCGATCGTCGGGGAGTGGCAGCCGGAGCTGTTCGAGACGGACGACCGCGCCGGGTAGCGACCGAGCGAGGCGGCGTTCGCCAGTCCGGTCCCGGACACGACGGTGCCCCGCCGCGAGGTCGTGGCGGGGCACCGGGTGTCGGCGGGACGACTCGGGTCACCGCCGCGCGGCGGGAACGCTGCGGCCCGGCGGGCGGCCCATGCCGCCAGCCGGGACCAGGCGCGGCCCGGCGGTCAGCCGGCGGGCCCGGCGGTAGTCCGCCGCGGCCCGCACGGCCTCTCGCTGTCGGGATCTCGCCAGTGCTTCGTGGATCAACATCGCCGGGTCTCCCTCGGGACGGGTGACGGGCGGTCGCGTCGCGGTCGAGCGACGGAGATCGGGGCGGTGAGCGCGGGCATCGTGTCGCTCTCTCGTGCTGGGTCGGGTTCGGAGGGGTGGGACGGCGGTGTACTGGCCGGTCAGGCGCCGGCGGCCAGGTCCTAGGCGCGGTCGCGCTCCAGGTCGGCCTTGCGCGGGCGGCCGCGGGGCCGCTTGCGCGGGATCACCCGGCCGCGCTCGAAGATCTCGCCGCCCCACACGCCCCAGGGCTCGCCGCGGGACAGTGCGCCGTCGAGGCACTCGGCCCGGACGGGACAGCTCGCCGCAGAGCGACTTCGCCGCTCCAGCTCGGACGGCGACTCCGCGAACCACTTGTCCGCGTCGCCGCGCCGGCACGGCAGGTCCTGCCCCGTCTCCGGGGGCGACGCCGAGCAGGCCCGCCAGCGCGCCCGCCGCGGTCCCACTGCCGCTGCTCTCGTTCGTGATCACTCCGCCATCGCACGGAGTCGATCTCACTAGCACTGAACTCGACCTCCTTGATCGGAACTGCATCGTATGGACACAAAAAATCGGGGCCGCGGATCCCGGTGTGGGTTCCGCGGCCCCGATGGAGTTCGGCCGTCGACGTCGAGGACTAGGTGGCACCTCGGCATCCAGGAACTGACACACCTGTGGAGTTGTGCGAGGGCTTCTGCCGGATCGGCGAAAGCGCGGTGCCCGGCCATCGGGACGCCTGGACGCACGCGCGGAACGCGGCGGAGGTGTCCGGGGTACGCGGACACGGCGACGTGCCCGGGCCGCGGACTGAACTCGATCGAGATCAGGTTCGTGGTCATCGGGGCACCTCCTCTCGCCGGATCGCCGCGCGGGTCGTGTGGTCCGGACGAGCGCTGTGCCGCCCGGCGGTTATCGACTGTAGAAGCCGCCCCGGGGCCGCACAACGGATTAAACGGCTTGATACTTAGGAAATCGCGTGAGTGTTGCAGCGCGAAGATCAGTCGTCGGAGACCAGGGCGAGGACCTGGTCGCCGTAGCGGTCCAGCTTCGCCGCGCCGATCCCCGGGATGCCGACCAGCGCCGCCGAGTCGGACGGCCGCTGCTCGGCGATCGCGGTCAGCGTGGCGTCGGTGAGCACGACGTAGGCCGGCACGTCCTGCTCCTTGGCCGCCCCGCCCGCCAGCGCTTCAGCCGGTCCAGCAGCTCGAGGTCCACATCGGACGGGCAGTCGGAGCAGCGGAGCAGCTTCGTCGCGGCGCTGCCGAACAGCGGGGTGCCGCAGACCCGGCAGCTGCGGCCGGGGCGACCGGGGCTGCGCTCGCCTGCGATGCGCGACGCCGGGTGCGAGTCCGGGACAGCCCGTGCAGGAACCGGCTGCGCCGGCGGGGCCGGCCGCGGCCCGGGCGCACGCGCGAGCGACCACGACATCGACAGCACCCGGCGGGCCCGGGTGATCCCGACGTAGAGCAGCCGGCGCTCCTCCTCGATCGCGACCTCGTCGTTGTCGGCGTGCTGGATCGGCAACGTGCCGTCGGCGAGCCCGACCAGGAACACGACGTCCCACTCGAGTCCCTTCGCCGCGTGCAGCGAGGCCAGCGTGACGCCCTGGACCATCGGCGGATGCGCGGCGTCGGCGCGGGTCTCCAGCTCCGTGACGAGCCGCGCGAGGTCGGCCGCGGGCTCGGCGCGCGGCCAGCTCCTCGGCGACCCCGACGAGCGCCAGCAGCGTCTCCCACGCCGCCCGCGCGGACGCCCCGGCCGGCGGCTCGTCGGTGAGCCCGGCGCGCGCGGCGAGCACCGCGCGGGTGATCGTACCAGGTCGGTCTCCGGACCGTCGGCCCCGGTGCGCTGGTCGGGTGCGGCGGATCGCAGCGCGATCATCGCGCGGCGGATCTCCGGCCGGTCGAAGAACCGCTCGCCGCCGCGCACCTGGTACGGGATCGAGGCCTCGGTCAACGCCTGCTCGTAGGCCTCGGACTGGGCGTTGATCCGGAACAGCACCGCGATCTCGGCCGGCGGCGTGCCCTCGGCGACCAGCCGCCGGATCCGGGCGACGACGGCGGCTGCCTCGGCGGGCTCGTCGTCGTGCTCGGCGAAGTCCGGGTCCGGCCCGGGGGGCAGCTGCCCGACCAGCTGCAGGCGGGAGCCGGCCGGGCGGTTGCGGGCCGCGGAGATCAGCTGGTTCGCGCTGGAGACGATCTGCGGGGTGGAGCGGTAGTCACGCTGCAGCCGCACGACCGTCGCATCCGGGAAGCGGCGCGGGAACTCCAGCAGGTAGCGCGGCGACGCCCCGGCGAACGTGTAGATCGTCTGGTTCGCGTCCCCGACGACGGTCAGGTCGTCCCGCTCCCCGAGCCACGCGTCGAGCAGGCGCTGCTGCAGCGGCGTGACGTCCTGGTACTCGTCGACGACGAAGCAGCGGTAGCGCGAGCGGAACTCGTCGGCCACCCCGGCGTGCTCCTCCAGCGCGACGGCCGTGTGCAGCAGCAGGTCGTCGAAGTCCAGCAGCTCGGCGGCGTTCTTCAGCTCCTCGTAGCCCGCGTAGGCGGCGGCGACCTGCTCGGCGGGGCCGGGGGTGTCCCGGCGGCGGCGCGCGGCCTCGGCCGCGTACTCCGACGGGCGCGACGAGGCTGGACTTCGCCCACTCGATCTCCGACGCGAGGTCGCGCAGCGCGTCCGCGTCGGTGCCCGGCGCGGGCCCGTGCGGCGGCCTGCCCGACCAGGCGCAGCTTGCTGTCCAGCAGCTGCCACTGCGGGCCGCCGACCACCCGGGGCCAGAAGTAGCGCAGCTGGCGCAGGGCCGCGGCGTGGAACGTCCGCGCCTGCACGCCCTGCGCGTCCAGTGCCCGCAACCGCGTGCGCAGCTCACCGGCCGCCCGCGCCGTGAACGTCACGGCGAGCACCTGGCCCGGAGCGACGTGCCCCTGCCCGACCAGGTGCGCGATCCGGCGCGTGATCGTGCGGGTCTTCCCGGTCCCGGCGCCGGCCAGCACGCAGACCGGCCCACGCGGCGCGGTGACGGCGGACTCCTGCTCGGGGTCCAGCCCGCCCGGCCGGCTCCGCTCGCCGGAGCGGGAGGGGCGGCGGCTGCGGGACCGGCGGCGGGAGCGGCACGACCCCATCCTGACACCCGCCACCGACGGTTCCGGTCGCCGCCGCCGGGCCGGTCGCGACCGCAAACCGGTTGTGAGATCGCGCACCGCGGGGAAGATCCGCGGGCCGTCGCCGGGTTCCACGCCGGTATGGCCGACATGACGATGTACACCACGAGTTGGTGCGGCTTCTGCCGCCGGCTGAAGATGCAGCTCGACGACGGCGGCATCGCCTACCGCGAGGTCGACATCGAGCGTGAGCCGGACGCCGCCGCGTTCGTCGAGCAGGCCAACGGCGGCAACCGGACGGTGCCGCTCGTCCTGTTCCCGGACGAGACGACGGCGACGAACCCGAGCTTCGCCGAGGTGAAGGCCAAGCTCGCCGCGTGAGCGCGGAGCCCACGGCACCCGCCACACAGGCCCCGGCCGGCATCGGCCGGGGCCTCGTGCTGCTGCTGGCCGTCACCTGCGGCGCGGCCGTGGCGAACATCTACTACGCCCAGCCGCTGCTACCGATCATCGGGCAGGCGCTGCAGGTCTCCGAGGGCACGGCCGGGCTGCTGGTCACCGCGTCCCAGGTCGGGTACGCGATCGCGCTCGCGTTGCTGGTCCCGCTGGGCGACGTGCTGGAGCGACGGCGGCTGGTCACCGCCCTGCTCGCGGTGACCGCCGTGACGCTCGCTGGGCGCCGCGCTCGCGCCCGGCTTCACCGCGCTGCTCGCCGCCGTGGCGCTGGTCGGCGTGACGTCCGCGGTCGCGCAGATCGTCGTGCCGATGTCGGCGTCGCTGGCGACCGACGAGAACCGCGGGCGGGTCGTCGGGACCGTGATGAGCGGTCTCCTGATCGGCATCCTGGGCGCGCGCACGCTCTCCGGGCTGGTCGCCGAGATCGGCGGGTGGCGCGCGGTGTTCGGCATGGGCGCGGTCGTCATGCTGGTGCTGGCGGTCGTCGTGCGGCTGGTGCTGCCCGCGGTGCCCGCGCCGGCTCCGGACAAGACCTACCCGAGCCTGCTCGGCTCGGTCCTCGCGCTCATCCGCGACGACCCGGTGCTCCGCGTGCGGATGGCGCTCGCGGCCGTCGGGTTCGGCTGCTTCTCGGTGCTGTGGACGGCCGTGTCGTTCCTGCTCGCCGCACCGCCGTACTCCTACGGCCCGGCGACGATCGGCCTGTTCGGCCTCGCCGGTCTGGCGGGCGCGCTCGCGGCGCCGCTGGCCGGGCGCCTGGCCGACCGCGGACACGCCCTGCGGACCGTGACGCTCGGCCTCATCACGCTCGCCGTCAGCTGGGCGTTCCTCGGGCTCGGCGGGACGTCGCTCGCGGCTCTGATCGCCGGCATCGTGTTGCTGGACCTGGCGCAGCAGTCGTTGCAGATCTCGCACCAGAGCGCGATCTACGCCCGCCACCCGCAGGCCAGGAGCCGGGTGACGACGGCGTTCGTGACCTCCGCGTTCGCCGGCGGTGCCGTCGGCTCGGCCGGTGCGTCGACGCTCTACGTCGTGGGCGGCTGGACCGGGGCGTGCATCTTCGGGGCCGTGATCGCCCTGATCGGCATCGGCACGTGGGTGCTGGCCCACCGCCGTGGCATCGCCTCGCCCGACGCCCCGCTGCCCGCCTGAGACCGGTCCTCGTCCCGCGACCGGCTCCGCAGAACAGGCTTTGCAATGCGCACCCCCACGCGTCCACAGCTCGTGTCCACAGGGGAGCGACCCTCCCTGAGGACGCCGGCGGCGCCTCCCTCGATGGGCGCCCGCCGACAGGCTTTGCAATGCGCACCCCTACGCGTCCGCGTCGCCGGGCGGCTCACGCAGGCGAGAGCCAGGTGACCCCCGATCCCGGCCGAGATCGCACGAGTGTCGGTGACGCGGCGGCGCTGACAGCCACTGGTGCGACCTCGACGGCCCGGGCGTCGACCGCACCTCGTCCGCGCCACGCCCTCGTCCGCGTCGGCCGGGCCGGTGGGCGACGACCGTCAGCCGTCCTGCGCCGCCCAGGACTCCAGCATCGTGCGGGCGATCGAGACCTTGCCCGGGAGCATCACGACCGGCTCGCCCTCGGCCGGTTCCCCGCCCCACTCGCCGCGCTCCAGCGCTGCGCGCAGCTCGGCGCGGGTGATCCACAGGGCGTCGGCGATCTCGCCGTCCGCGGGCTTGAGCAGGCGGTCCGAGTCGCCGATCGCGTGGAAGCCGACCATCAGCGACCGCGGGAACGGCCAGGCCTGGCTGCCCAGGTAGCGGACGTCGCTGATCGGGATGCCGACCTCCTCGCCGACCTCCCGGTGCACGCAGGCCTCCAGCGACTCGCCGGCCTCCACGAACCCGGCGAGCACCGAGTACCGCCCGACCGGCCACACGGGCTGGCGGGCCAGCAGCACCTTGTCCGCGCCGTCGTGCACCAGGCAGATGATCGCCGGGTCGGTGCGCGGGTACTCCTCGTGCCCCCGCTCGCAGCGGCGGACCCAGCCCGCGTTGTGCGGGCTCATCGGGGTGCCGTCCTGCGCGCAGAACGCGGCACGGTCGTGCCAGTTCAGCGACGCCACCGCCCCGGTCAGCAGTGCGGAGCCGAGCGCGTCGAGCCAGGCGCCCGCCGCGCGAAGGTCCGCCCACTCGGCCGGGTCGTCGCCGGCGACGAGATCCGGCTCGCCGCGCACCGCCCAGTAGGCGAGGCCGTCGGCCTCGCCGAGCAGGACCGCGTGCGACGGCGGGCCGTCGCCGAGCGTCGTGGCGGGCCGGGTGCGCAGGCGCCCTCCGGTCCCGGCGGCGGAGTCCCAGGCCGCGGCGTCGCCCTCGCGGAACGACTGCAGCGGCTGCTCCTCCCACGTCACCGGCGTCCGGCCGGTGGAGTCGACGACGACGAGCCGGGCGTCCGGCCACGTCCGCAGCTGGTAGTCGGTGTCCACGCGGAGCTGCTCGTCGCGGTCCACGACCCCACGGGAGAGCACCGGCGGGTCGACGAGCTCGAAGTCGCCGGGCGACGCCTCGGCCCGGGTCATGCGACGCCCCCGAGGGCCCGCAGCCGCGGCGCCGATCACGTCGGCGTCCCCGACCACCACCCCGGTGAACCGGGTCGGCGCGAACAGCTCCGCGGCGGCCCGGGCGACCTCGTCCGCGGTCACCGCCTCCAGCCGCTCGGGACGGTCGCGCAACCACTCGACGTCCAGCCCGGCCGCGTCCAGTGAGGACAGCGTCGAGGCCAGCGCCGACTGGCTGTCGAGCGAGATGAGCAGCGAGCCGATCGCGTAGCGGCGGGCGGACTCGATCTCGGCCGCGGTCGGCGGCACCGCCACCATCCGGCCCAGCTCGTAGCGCGTCTCCAGCAGGGCGGCGGCCGTGACGTCGCTGGCGACGTCGGTGTCCACCGACATCACCGCACCGCCCGGGACGAACTCCTGACCGGAGTGGGCGCCGTAGGTGTAGCCCTTGTCCTCGCGGACGTTCTCCATCCAGCGCGACGAGAAGTAGCCGCCGAACACGAGGTTGGCCACCTGGAACGCCGTGTAGCGCGGGTCGGTGCGGGGCAGGCCCTGCGCGGTCAGGCGGAGCTGGGACTGCACCGAGCCGGGCCGGTGCACCAGCTCCAGGTCGCCCGGCACGACGGCCGGCGGGGCGGAGAGCTCCCGCGCCGGGTGCGCGCCCGTCCAGCCGCCGAGATGGTCGGCCACGGCCTGGATCGCCGCGTCCGGGTCCAGGTCGCCGACCACGGTCAGCCGCGCGCCGCCGGGGACGACGGCGTCGGCGTGCAGCGCGCGGACCCGATCCGGCCCGATCTGCTCGACGGCGTCGGCCTCGGGCATCTCGTAGGCGATCGGATGGTCGCCGAACCGCTTGCGCTGCAGCGCTTCCCGCGCGACCGTCCGGGGCTGGGCGCGGGCCACCGCGATCCGCTCGCCGAGCCGGTCCCGCTCGCGCAGCACCTCCGCGTCCGGGTAGGTGGCGCCGGTCAGCAGGTCGCCGAACACGGCGAGCATGCGGGGCAGGCCGTCGGACAGGGACGAGGCACCGACGTGCAGCCACTCCGGGTCCACCCCGACGCCGATCTCGGCACCGACGGCGGCCAGCTCGTCGTCGATCGCGACGCGGTCGCGGGTGGCGGTCCCGGTCGGCATCGTCTCGGCCAGCAGCTCCATCGCCGCGGTGAACTCCGCGTCACCGGTCGCCCCCGGCGCCGCGGACGGCACGCGCAGCGCGACCTCGGCCATCGGCGCCCCGGCGCGGCGGGCGGCGAGCACCCGCAGCCCGTTCGGCAACGTCACGGTACGGACGTCCGGCAGCGGGACCTCGCGCGTCCGGCCCAGGTCCGGCAGCACCCGCGGGCCGGCCGGTGTCCGGCCGATCTCGTCGGCGCTGCGGTGGCCTGTCCGGGCCGTCGATGTGGCCGTCACTGCGTCTCCTCGGTGTCGCTGCCGTCGCTGCCGTCCGGCGCACCCGCGGCCGGCTCCACGAGCAGCACGGCTCGTCCGTCCGCGCGCAGGCGGCCCGCGGCCGCCGCAACGTCCTCGGTGCGCAGCGCCGCGAGCCGCGCGGGCAGCTCACGCGCGATCTCCGCGCGGCCGTAGAGCAGCTCGCGGCTGGCCAGCCCGAGCATCCGGAACATCGCGCGGTCGTCCTCGCGGTGCAGCGCCGCGGCCCAGCGGGCGGACTGACCGGCGAGCTCCTCGGCCTCCGGGCCGCGCGCGGCGAGCCGGTCCAGCTCCTCGTCGACCACGGCCAGCACCCGGTCCGGCTCCACCTGAGAGGGGTGCACGGCGGTGATCGTGAACGTGTCCGGGTCCCGTGCGTCCAGCGGGCCGCCCATCAGGCCGTTCGACGCCGAGACGTCGGTGACCAGTCCCTCGCCGTGCACCAGCCGGCGCTGCAGCCGGGCCGCCTCGCCGTCGGTGAGCACCGAGGCGAGCATCGCGTGGGCGAGGTAGCCGTCCAGGTCGGTGGCCGGATCCGGCACCCGGTAGCCGAGCGCGAGCGCCGGGAGCGGCGCGTGCGCGTCGGTCACCGACTGCCGCCGTTCACGTCCGGGCGCCGGCTCGGCGAACGACGGACGCACCGGCGTCGGCCGGGCCGGGATGTCCCCGAAGTGCTTGTCGACGAGGGCCAGTACGCCGTCCACGCCGCCGCCGGAGTCCAGGTCCCCGTACACGGTGACCTGGGCGTTGCCCGGGGCGTAGAACGTGTCGAAGAACGCCGCCGCGTCGTCCAGGCTCGCCTGCTCCAGCTCGGAGAAGTCGCCGTAGCCGTTGTGCGCGTTCGGGAACGTGTCGTACAGGACCGGCGGGAGCAGGATCCACGGGAACCCGCCGTACGGCCGGTTCTGCACGTTGAGGCGGATCTCCTCCTTCACCACGTCCACCTGGTTGTGCAGGTTCTCCTCGGTGAGCCGCGGCGCGCGCAGCCGGTCCGCCTCCAGGAACAGGGCCCGCTCCAGCGCTGCGCCGGGCAGCACCTCGAAGTAGTCCGTGTAGTCCTGGTGGGTGCTGCCGTTGAAGATCCCGCCGGAGGCCTGGACGTGCCGGAAGTGGGCGAGCTTCTCCAGGCTCTCGCTGCCCTGGAACATCAGGTGCTCGAACAGGTGCGCGAAACCGGTCCGGCCCTCGGGCTCGGACCGGAAGCCGACGTCGACGTGCACCGCGACCCCGACCACCGGGGTGGTTCGGTCCGGCACGACGAGCACCCGCAGCCCGTTCGGCAGCGTGGCCCGGTGGAGTTCGGTGGATCCCCGGGCGGGACGTTCGAGATCGGTCACCGGCACGGGGCCGACACTATCCTCCGCCCCCGACAACCCGCCCGATCACTGCGCGTCGGGCGGCAGCACGACGAACTGGCGCAGCCCGAGGTCGTGGTACGTCACCGGGCCGCGCGGGCCGGGCGTGTGGTCGACGTTGATCCCGGTCTCCGGGAGACCGAGCAGCTTGAACCCGTCCAGCAGGCGTGTGGTGGTGTTCCAGAACGCGCCGGTGCCGGTGTAGTGGTCGAGGAACGTCGTGGCCGCGTCCGGGTCGGTGGTGCACACGGTCGCGGCCAGGCCGGACGTCTCGCGGGACGCGGTCAGCGCGGCGTCGGCCGGCCCGTCCACCGGGGCGACGGTCACGTGCGCCTCGGACCCGGAGTCCAGCGCCCACTCGTGGCCCAGCGGGTGGGCGTGCGGCGGCTCGGACAGCGCGATGCCGCGCTCGTCGAGGGCCGTGCGGG
The DNA here is from genome assembly GCA_963822335.1 of uncultured Actinomycetota bacterium. Lineage (GTDB taxonomy): Bacteria > Actinomycetota > Actinomycetes > Mycobacteriales > Pseudonocardiaceae > Pseudonocardia. The sequence continues at coordinate 1,049,773 of CAWGHE010000004.1, forward strand.
CGACCGGGAGCAGGCGGTCCCAGGCCGGGCGGTCCACCAGGAGCAGGTTCAGGCGGTTGCAGACGCCGAGCCGGTCGGTGGACTCGAGCACGAGCCGGGTCACCGCATCGAGATCGGCCGCGGAGTCCAGGTAGAGGACGCCGCCGCCGTCGGCGTGGGCGAGGATCCGGGTGCCGGCCGTCGCGCCGAGCACGGACAGCCGCCGCGTCACCTCGCCGCTGCCGCGCACGACGACGAGCGGCACCAGGTCGGGCAGCCCGACCAGCGCCTCGGCTCCGGCGTGCCCGGGAGTCGGGACGAGCGAGACCGCGTCCGCCGGGATCCCGGCCGACTCGCATGCCGGGCCGAGCACCTGCTCCACCAGCGCCGTCGCACTGCCCAACGCCGCCGAGCCGGTGCGCAGCACGGCCGCGCTGCGCGCCTTGAGCACCTGGGAGGCGACGTCCACGGTGACGTTGGGCCGGGCCTCGAACACGGCACCGATCACGCCGACCGGGATCCGCCGCTCGATCACCCGCTCGCCGCTCTCCAGCGTGCGCACCGGCCACTCGGACGGCGGCTCCGGCGTCGACGCCAGCACCTCGAGCTGCCCGGCGATCCCGGCCAGGCGCTCCTCGTCGAGGCACAGCCGGTCCAGCAGCCCGGACGCCATGCCGCCCTGCTCGGCGGCGGCGACGTCGGAGGCGTTCACCGCGAGCAGGTCGCGCGCGCGCTCGCGGATCAGCGACGCCGCGGTCCGCAGCGCCTCGTCCACCGCGGCCCCACCGGCCGCGCGGACGGCCGGGGCCGCGGCCCTCGCCCGTTCCGCCGCCGCCCGGACGGCCTCGTACTCGGGGGCGACGCGTGCGGCGGTGTCGTCGGTCGTGGTGCTCACGGCGGTGGAGCCTACCGATCTCGCTCAGGCCGGGACGGCGAATACGACGATGTTCGACTCGTAGCTCCGGGCCGCGGGGTCGAAGCGGCCGCCGCAGGTGATCAGCACGAGCTGGGGCGAGCCGTCGCGGCGGAAGACGTCGCGCGGGAGGTCGTACTTGCCGTACTCGCGGCGGGCGGCGACGCGGAACGTGGCGGTGCGGCCGGTCGCGTCCCGGACCAGCACCGGCTCGCCCTCGGTGAGCTGCGGCAGCACGGACAGGACCCCGATGCCCTGGGTGCGGGAGTCGACGTGCCCGGCGATCACCGCGCTCCCGGCCGGGCCGCCGGGCAGGACGCCCGGCGCCCACCACCCGACGGTGCGGACCTGCTCGGGGACCACCATCCCGCCGGACGGGTCGGTGCCCACCGCGTCGACGGTCGCCGTGACTGAACGCGCGGGGAGATCGAGCTGCGCCGGGACGACCGGGGTCCGGCCGGCCGACGGCGGCGGGCCGGGCAGCGGGTAGAGCGGCGAGACGAGCCACGGCACCTTCGGCGCCAGTGACGGCTCCGGCGCCGGGAGGGACTCGGGCGACGGCCGGGGTGCGACCGGCGTGATCGTCGGGTCGGTGAGGACCGGCTCCGGCTCGGACGTCGGCGACGTCGGGGTCACGGGGGCGGCGACACCGCCCGCGACGGGGCCTGCCTGCGGCACCAGGTCGTCGAGCCCGGACAGCACCGGGATGTCCTCGGCCAGCGGCCGGGGCGCACCCCCGGTGAACGCGGCCGGTGACCCCGGCACCGCGCCGAGGTCCTGCGCGACGAGCGAGCGCTCGTCGCCGTCCTGCAGGCCGAGCAGGACGCCGACGCCCAGGGAGAGCGTTCCGACCAGCAGCAGAGCCGCTGGCCCCCGTGTCCCCGGGCGCCGGCGTCCGGAACTCACGCGCGGGAGCGGCGCAGCCACACTCCGGCGCCGGCGATCAGCACGAGGCCGAGCCCGCCGAACGCCAGCGGCAGCACCGGGGCCCCGGACTCGGCCGCCTGGCCGCCGGTGCCGGCGTTGACCGCCGGGCCACCCTTGCCGTCCGAGCCGCCCTGAGCCCGAGCCGCCCGAGCCGGAACCGCCCTGACCGGCCGCACCGCCCTGGCCGGAGCCGTCGCCCTGGCCGGCTCCGTCACCGCCGGCCTGGTTGCTCTGGTCGCCACCGGGCGTCGCCGCACCGGCGGCCGCGGACGCCGCGGCCAGCTTCTGGCCGAGCTGGTCCAGGTTGTCGATCTGCTGCTGCGCGGCGGCCTTCTGGTCGGCCGGCAGGCCCGGGATGTTCAGCAGGCCGGACGCCTGGTCCTTCAGCTTCTGCTGCTCGGCCTGCGCGGCCTGCAGCCAGCCCTGGTCGAACTGCTCGCCGGTGCGCGCCTTCAGGTCGTCGAGCTGCGCCTGCGCCTCCGGACCGACCTGGTCCGGCAGCGAGACGCCGACGGCGGAGGCGAGCCCGCGCAGCTTCTGGTCGATGGCCTGGCCCTCGGACTGCACCTGCGGTGCGAGGTCCTTCACGTCCTGCCCGACGCCCTGGGCGGCCCCGAGGCCGCCGAGCGCGGCCAGGCCGAGCGCGCTCTGGTGCGCCTCGCCGAACGCCGCCTTCGGGTCACCGATGCCCGGCACCGACGGCAGGTTGGACGGCAGGTTCGGCACCTGCGGCGTGTTCCCGCCGCACGCGGTGACGCCCACGAGGGCGAAGGCGGCCACGGCGGCGCCGACGGCGGTGCGGCGGCTCTTGACGGTCATGTTCTTCCCCCGGGGGTTGTGGTCCACGCGCGGTGACTAACAGCGTTAGTCCATCTGGCGCAACTTCGAACACACGGACGGTCCAAGCCGGGCGGTGAGCGGTTACTTCCTGGATCTCAGCGGGGCCGGCGCGCTCGGGGGTGGCACGACCGGGCCGGCGTCGCCGTCCGGTGCCTCGTCCAGGTCCAGGATCAGCGGCGCGTGGTCGCTGGGGCCGCTGCCCTTGCGTGCCTGCCGGTCCACCCAGACGGCGGCGCGGCGGCCGGCAGGCCCGGAACCGGCCAGGATCAGGTCGATCCGCATCCCCTGGTCCTGGTGGAACCGGCCGGCGCGGTAGTCCCAGTAGGTGAACACGCGCTCGTCCGGCCACCGTTCGCGCGTCACGTCGGCCAGGCCGGGCTCCTGCAGCGCCGCCAGCGCCGCCCGCTCGTCCGGTGTCACGTGGGTCGCGCCGTCGAACGCCGGGCGGTCCCAGACGTCGGCGTCGGTCGGGGCGATGTTCATGTCCCCGGCGACGACGGTCGAGGCCACGTCGCCCGCGGCGACCATGTCCCGCAGCGCGCCCAGCCAGCGGAGCTTGAACACGTAGTGCGGGTCCTCGGGGTCGCGGCCGTTCGGCACGTAGACCGAGGTGACCCGCAGCCCGCCGCACGTCGCGGTGACCGCGCGGGCGTCCGGGACCTCGATGCCGCCCTCGGTGAACGCGGGCTCGTCGGGCAGGCCGCGCACCACGTCGTCCAGACCGACCCGGGACAGCAGCGCCACCCCGTTCCACCGTCCCTGACCGTGGTGCGCGTACGCGTAGCCGCGCTCGGCCAGCGGGGCGGCCAGCGCGTCGTCGAAGTCGGCATCGGAGAGCTTGGTCTCCTGCAGGCAGACGACGTCCGGGGCGCGCTGGTCGAGCCAGGGCAGCAGCCGGGGCATCCGGGTCTTCGCGGAGTTCACGTTCCAGGTCGCCAACCGCACGCCGAGCAGCCTACGGACCTCCGGCGGGCCGGTCCTGCCCGGCACTCGGGCGCCACGAGTACCGCACGACGCAACTCATGACGCTCGAGTACCGGCTCAGGGCTCGTCCGGCGGCGTCGCCTTGCGGACGTAGAGGAGCTGGTCACCGCGTTCCAGTGCATCCACTGCGGCCGCGTCGACCCGGTGCAGCTTCCCGTCCCGGACCACGCCCAGCACGATGTCCGGCAGATGCCGCGGCGAGCCGCCGATCTCGGTGCGCTCCACCGGCCGCTGGCTGATCGCGAACCCGGCGTCCGGGGTGAGCAGGTCCTCCACCACCTCGACGACCGCGGGCGACCGGGTGGCGACGCCGAGCAGCCGCCCCGCCGTCTCGTCGGAGACGATCACCGAGCTGGCCCCGGACTGGCGCAGCAGGTGCACGTTCTCGGCCTCGCGCACGGCGGCGACGATCGACACCGTCTCGGAGATCTCGCGTGCGGTCAGCGTGACCAGCACGGCCGTGTCGTCCCGGTCCAGGGCGACGACCAGGACGGTCGCCTGGTGCACGCCGGCGATCCGCAGCACCTGCGACCGGGTCGCGTTGCCGGACACGGTGACCAGGCCGAGCCCGGCGGCGACGTCGAGCCGGGTCCGGTCGGTGTCCACCACGACGATCTTCTCGGGGTCCACCCCGTCGCCGAGCATCGTCTCCACGGCGGCGCGGCCCTTCGTGCCGTAACCGACGACGACCGTGTGCTCACGCACGCGCGACCTCCAACGCTGGATCCGGAACGACTGCCGCGAGCGCTCGGTGAGCAGCTCCACGGTCGTGCCGACGAGGACGATCAGGAACAGGATCCGCAGCGGCGTGACCACCAGGATGTTGATCCCGCGGGCGACCGGGCTGACCGGCACGATGTCGCCGTACCCGGTCGTGGACAGCGACACGGTGGAGTAGTAGAGCGCGTCGAGCAGCGAGAGCTGGCCCTCGCCGTTGTTGTCCAGGTAGCCGGCACGGCCGAAGTAGACGATCAGTGTGGTCGCGGCCAGTGCGGACAGGGCGATGGCCAGCCGGTTGACCAGCGACCGGACCGGGCCGTCGGTCCGGTCGGGCATCCGCAGGGCGCCCATGACCTGCGGGTCGAGAGACGAGAATCGCGACGACCGGTCGGGCACCCGCGCAGGTTAACGCGTCTCGGGCGTGATGCCCGCCGAGGCGGCCCCGGCGGCGAGCTCGTCCAGCCCGAACGCGCCGACCGGGTCCAGTGCCCCGGTCCCGTTCACGCCGTGCTCGGCGGCGTGGGTCGCGCCCCACGCCAGCAGTCCGGCCGTGATCGTGTAGGCGTCCGGCGCGGTCAGCCGGGTGCGGGCGAGCAGCGTGCCGGCGGCGTCGAACACCTCCGCGACGAACGTCGACGTCGTGCGCTCCAGCGTCTGTGCGTCCGGCGCCTCGGCGACGCGTCCTGCGGCGAGCCCGGCCAGACCGGACACCGCCCGTCCCAGCGGCGGGACGCGGTGCAGCCACGGCGTGAGCCCGCTCGCCGCGTGCACGGCGCGGCTCGCCTGCCCGAACCAGCCGAGGTAGACGTCCACCACCCGCAGGCCGGGCTCAGGCGGGGCAGCGCGAACTGCTCCACGGCCCCGATCGTCACACCCGGGCGAGGCCGCCCGGCGACGTCGAACGTGCGCATCCGCGCGCCGGCGGGCTCGGTGCGCAGCGTGCCGCCACGCCAGGCGTAACCGGGCGCGGCCGCGGCTCCGGCCAGCGAGCGCAGCGTGCCGCGGGAGAAGCCCTGCCCCTTGCCGCCGCCTGCGCCGATGCTCGTTCCGCCTGCGCTCCTCTCGGTGAGGAAGTACCCGACGTCGACCCGCTTCGGCTCCCCGCCGCCCGCTCGGGCGTCGCGCAGCGCCAGCGCACCGGCGAGCACGCCGGGCACGAAGTCGTTGCCGAACGCGGTGAGCAGGGCGGCGCCGCCGCGTTGCGCGGCCGGGCCGTGCTCCTCGAAGACCCGGCGGACGAACGCGGGTTCGCCGGTCGAGTCGAGGTAGATCGCGCCGGCGGCCACCGCCGCGCTCACGGCGGGCCCGCCGACCTCGGCGAACGGGCCGACCGTGCTCACCAGGACCTGGCCGGGGCCGACGAGCGCGGCGACCGAGAACGGGTCCTCGACGTCGGCGACGGCGGTGGGCAGTCCGCCCAGCCGGTCCGCGAGGGCGGCCAGCCGTTCGCGGTTGCGCCCGGCGAGCACCGGCGTCGCGCCCCGGGCCACGAGCGCCTCGGCCACCCGCGTCCCGGTGTACCCGGTCGCTCCCCACAAGACGATCTTCGAGGTCACGGGCGGGAGCGTATCCGCCGCATGCGTCATCCGGCGGTCCGGCGGGCGCCTTATGGTAGTCGGGTGGCGGGGACCGGAGCGGACGGTGACGGTGGGGACGGCAGCCGGAGCGTCGTCCGCCGTCCCCGGCTGCCCCGCCGGGTCCGCCCCGCCGCACCCCGCCCGGCCCCGCTCGACGTCCTCGACGCCGGCCTCGCGATCGCCGCGGATCTGCGCGACGGACCGTCCGGTCCGCGGGCGGCCGACGCGCTGCGGCGGCTGGGTGAGCTGGCCGGGGCGGACGCGCTCGGGCTGGCCGATCCGGACGGCGCGCTGGCGTGGTGGGGCCCGGGCCGCGAGGACGGCGCCGTGCTCGCCACCCGGGCCACCGCCAAGGGGCGCCGGGCGGCGGACCGGGACCGGGTGGCGCTGCCACTGCGCACCGACGACGGCCCGGCCGGTGCGCTGGTCGTCGGCGGCGCGGTCCCGACCGCGACCGCACGGCGGGTCGCGGCCTGGGTCGGCGACGCGCTGGAGCGCGGCCGGCTGGAGGCCGGGGCCGCGGAGGCCGAGCAGGCGCGGCTGCGCACGCTGCGCGCGCAGATCTCCCCGCACTTCGTCTACAACGCGCTGACCACGATCACGTCGTTCGTGCGCTCCGACCCGGCGCGGGCCCGGGACCTGCTGCAGAGCTTCGCCGAGTTCATCCGCCACTCGCTGGCCGCGCGCGGCGACTACACGACGCTGGCCGGGGAGTTCCGGTCGGTCGAGGCCTACCTGACGCTGGCGCGGGCCGTGCTCGGCGACCGGCTGCGGGTGCAGGTGCGGGTCGCGCCGGAGGTGCTGCCCGTCCCGGTGCCGGTGCTCGCGCTGCAGCCGCTGGTGGAGAACGCGGTGCAGCACGGCGTCGAGCGGTCCGGCGACGGCGGCACCGTGCAGGTCTCCGGCGAGGCCCGGGGCGACGACTGCCTCGTCGTCGTGGAGGACGACGGGCCGGGCATGGCGCCGGAGCACGCGCGCGCGGTGCTGGCCGGGACGGCCGAGGGCGCCGGGCTGGCGCTGGTCAACGTGGACCGCCGGCTGCGCGCCGTGTACGGCCCGGACCACGGGCTGGTCGTCGAGACCGCACCCGGCGCCGGGACGCGGATCGTGCTGTGTGTCCCGCGGTTCCAGCCGGGGGTGGTGGTCGAGTGAGCGACGGCGAAGGCCTGCGGGTGCTCGCCGTCGACGACGTCGCCCCCGCTCTGGACGAGATCTGCGCCATGCTCGGGGACGCACCGGGCGTCGGCGTCGTCGCCCGCGCCGGGGACGCCATCTCCGCGCTGCGCCAGATCCCGGACGGCCGGTTCGACGCCGTGTTCCTCGACATCACGATGCCGGGGATGGACGGCCTGGAGCTCGCCCGGGTGCTGGCCGCGATGGCCGATCCCCCGGAGGTCGTGTTCGTCACGGCGTTCGAGGAGCACGCCGTCGCCGCCTACGGCCTCGGCGCGGTGGACTACCTGCTCAAGCCGGTCGGCCAGGACCGGCTGGCGGAGGCGCTGGGCCGGGTGCGCCGGGTCAGCGGCGCCGGACGGCCGGGTCCGGCGGCCGCACGTCCGCCGGCCCCCGACCGCGCGCCCGAGCCACCGGCGGCGCCGCGGGTGGACGAGCTGGCCGTCGTCCCGGTGGAGCTCGGCGGGCGGACCCGCTATCTGCGACGCGAGGATGTGCGCTTCGTCGAGGCGCACGGCGACTACGTGCGGCTGCACACGGTGTCCGGCTCGCACCTGGTCCGGATCCCGCTGTCGCGCCTCGAGGAGCACTGGGCCCCGCACCAGTTCGTCCGGGTCCACCGCAGCTTCCTGCTCGCCCTGCCGTCGGTGGCGGAGCTGCGCAGCGACGCCGGCGGTGGCCTGCTCGCGCACACCGACGCCGGTGACGTCCCGGTGAGCCGGCGCCACTCCCGCGAGCTGCGGGAGATGCTGCTGGACGCGGCCGCCGGACGCACCGAGCACCCCGCGGTGAGGTGGGGGCACGGCACCGCCACGGGCCGCCCCGACAGCACAGCGGCGGGCCGCGCGGACGGGGGCGGCGCGACGACGGGACCCAGGTCCGGACGGACCCGGTCGTGAGCCGGGACCGCCGGGTCGCGGTCACCGCAACGGGGGGCCGGACGTCCGGCCGCCGGCGCCCGGCGGCTGGTCCCGCCCTGCCCCCGGAGGTGCTCGCGGCGGCGCGGCGGATCCGGCGTGCGCAGCTCCGCCGGGCGGCGATCCTGCTCGTCGTGGGCGCGGTGCTGCTGCTCGGCGTTCCCGTGCTGCATCCGGTCGTTCCCGGCGCTGGCCGAGACGCGCGCTGTTCGGGGTGCCCGGCGGGTGGATCGTGGTGGCCGTGCTCCCCTATCCCGCGATGGTGGTGCTGGCCTGGGCGCACCTCGCGGCGGCGGAGCGGGTCGAGCGCGGCCACCCGACGCCGGACGCGGACGACCTGCGGGACGGCGCGTGACCGAGGCCGCCGTCATCCTCCTGGTGCTGGTCACGGTGCTGATCGGCGCCCGCGGGGTCGCCGCCATGCGCACCACGTCGGACTTCCTGGTCGCGTCGCGGCGGACCTCACCGCTGCTCAACGCCGCGGCGGTGTCCGGCGAGTACCTGTCCGCCGCGTCGTTCCTCGGCGTCGCCGGCCTGGTGATCAAGGAGGGCACCGGGGCGCTCTGGTACCCCGTCGGGTTCACGGCCGGCTACCTGCTGATGCTGGCGCTCGTCGCGGCACCGATGCGCCGCTCCGGGGCGCTGACCGTGCCGGGGTTCGCCGAGGCGCGGCTCGGCTCGACGCGGCTGCGCCGGTTCTGCGCCGTGGTCGTCGTCGTGATCGCCGGTCTGTACCTGGTGCCCCAGCTGGTCGCCGCGGGCCTGCTGCTCACCGCCGTGTCCGACGTGCCGTACTGGGTCGGCGTGGTCATGGCCGGCGTGGCGATCGGGCGTCACCCTCGCGCTCGGCGGGATGCGGGCGGCCACCTACGTGCAGGCGTTCCAGTTCGTGCTCAAGCTGCTGCTGTTCGCCGGGCCGGCGATCTGGCTGCTGGCGGTGGCCGGACCGGAGCTGCGCGACGAGATGACGGCGCCGCCGCCGTTCGAACGGTTCGAGCGGGAGACCGACGTCGACTTCCGGCTGCCGACCACGCTCCTCGTGGACGAGCCGGTGATCGTGCGGATCGACGGCCTGGACCGCGAGCTGGCACCCGGCCCGCACCACGCCGAGGCGGAACAGACGTGGACGTTCCCGGCCGGCGCCGACGTGCCGGGCGTGCAGGGCATGCAGGGCGCCGACCTGCCGGTGCCGGGCGGCCCCGAGTGGTCGATTCCGCTGCTCGGGTCCGGGACGGACTCTCCACTGCTGGCCACCTGGTCCGTCGTCGTGGCCACGGCTCTGGGGACGATGGGGTTGCCGCACATCATCGTCCGGTTCCACACCAGCCCGGACGGACGGTCCGCTCGGCGGACCGCGGCGATCACCGTCGCGATGCTCGGCTCGTTCTACCTGTTCCCGATCGTCTACGGCCTGCTCGGCACGGTGCTCACCCCGGAGCTGGCGCTGTCGGGCGGCACGGACACCGCGGTGGTCACGCTGCCCGGCCGGGTCGACGGCGGCCCCGGCGGCTCGGTCGTCGGGGGGCTGCTGGCGGTCGGCGCGTTCGCCGCGTTCCTGGCCACCTCGCTCGGCCTGCTGCTGGCGCTGTCCGGGGCGCTGGCCCACGACCTGATGCCGTCCGGGCTGCGCCGGCTGCGGCTGTCCGCGCCGGCCGCCGCGGCCGTCGTCGTGGTGGCCGCGCTGTTCGCCGGGCGGATCGACGTCAGCGCTGCGGTCACGTCCGCGTTCGCGGTGGCCGCCTCGACGTTCTGCCCGCTGCTGGTGCTCGGGCTCTGGTGGCGCCGGCTCACCGCCCGCGGTGCGGGTGCCGGGATGATGGTCGGCCTGGTCAGCTCGGTCGGCGCGATGGCCCTGGCCGCGCTGCCCGGCCCGCCGATCCCGGACGACGGCACCGTCGCGCTGCTGTGTTCCCAGCCCGCACTCTGGACTGTTCCGCTCGCGTTCGCGACCATGGTCGCCGTGTCGTTGCGGGATCACGCTCCGGCGTCCGCCGAGGTCGCGATGCTCCGGCTCCACCTGGACGACAAGCGGTAGCTGAGTCTGTCAAGACCGTTCGTCGACTGGCATCGCCGTCGGCAGTCCGGTTGTCCACCGTTCGTCTCACCTGTCGTCTGTGCGGCGCGTGTCACTTTCGCCCCGGCCCGCCACCCTCTTGTATGTGCGGACCCGTGCCCGAGTTGTATATGCAGACCCGTGGCCGAGCGGAACCGTACGCGGGCACGAGACATGCGAGGAGGCATGCGTGAGTACCACCGAATCCCAGGAGAGTGTGGGCGATCCACCCCCGGGTGGCGGCGGGCCCGACTGGGCCGCCATCCAGGCCAGCCCTGACTTCCAGCAGCTGCGTAGCCGGCTGCGCCGGTTCGTGTTCCCGGTGACCATCGGATTCCTCGCCTGGTATCTGCTCTACGTGCTGGTGGCCAGCTACGCGCCATCGTTCATGGCGATCAAGGTGCTGGGCAACATCAACATCGGGCTGATCTTCGGCTTGCTGCAGTTCGTGTCCACGTTCGTGATCACGATCCTGTACATCCGCTTCGCCGACCGCAGGCTGGACCCGCTGTCGTCGAAGATCCGTGAGGAGATCGAAGGGGGCGACCGATGACGCTGGCCCAGGGTGGCACCGTTGCCAACCCCGTACTGAACATCACGATCTTCCTGATCTTCGTCGTCCTGACGCTGGCGATCGTGATCTACGTGAACCGGCGCGCGACGTCGACGGCGTCGGACTTCTACACCGCAGGCGGTGGGTTCTCCGGTGCGCAGAACGGCACCGCGATCGCAGGGGACTACCTGTCCGCGGCGTCGTTCCTCGGCATCGCCGGCGCGATCGCCGTGAACGGCTACGACGGTTTCCTCTACTCGATCGGCTTCCTGGTCGCCTGGCTGGTGGCGCTGTTGCTGGTCGCCGAGCTGCTGCGGAACACCGGCCGGTTCACGATGGGCGACGTGCTGGCGTTCCGGATGCGGCAGCGCCCGATCCGGGCCGCCGCGGCGACGTCGACGCTGTTCGTCTCGTTCTTCTACCTGCTGGCCCAGATGGCGGGAGCCGGCGGCCTGGTCTCGCTGCTGCTCGGCGTCACCTCGTCGCTCGTGCAGGACATCGTGATCGCCGTGGTGGGCCTCGTGATGATCACCTACGTGCTCGTCGGCGGCATGCGCGGCACCACATGGGTTCAGATGATCAAGGCCGTGCTGCTGATCATCGGCACGCTGGTGATGACGATCTGGGCGCTGGCGCTCTACGGGTTCAACTTCTCCGAGCTGCTCCAGGGGGCGGTCGACAAGTACGGTGCCGGCGGGGAGGCGCTGCTCGCTCCCGGCAAGCAGTACACCAACAAGATCGACTTCATCTCGCTGGGCCTGGCGCTGGTCCTCGGCACCGCCGGGCTGCCGCACGTGCTGATGCGCTTCTACACCGTTCCGACGGCCAAGGAGGCCCGCAAGTCGGTCGAGTGGGCGATCTGGCTGATCGGCATCTTCTACCTGTTCACGCTCGTCGTCGGCTACGCGGCGGGCGCGCTGGTGGGCCCGCAGGCGATCAGGGCGGCACCGGGCAAGGTGAACTCGGCGGCGCCTCTGCTGGCCGACGCGCTGGGCGGCCCGTTCCTGCTGGGCATCATCGCCGCGGTGGCGTTCGCGACCATCCTGGCCGTCGTCGCCGGCCTGACGATCACGGCGTCCGCGTCGTTCGCGCACGACGTCTACATCAACGTGATCAAGAAGGGGAAGGTCCAGGACGAGCAGAAGGCCGAGGTCCGGGTCGCGCGGATCACCACGGTCGTCATCGGCGCGGTGGCCATCCTCGGCGGGATCCTGGCCAAGAACCAGAACATCGCGTTCCTCGTGGCGCTGGCGTTCGCGGTCGCGGCCTCGGCGAACCTGCCGACGATCCTGTACTCGCTGTTCTGGAAGCGGTTCAACACCACGGGCGCGCTGTTCAGCATCTACGGCGGTCTGGCGAGCTCGATCATCCTGATCATCTTCTCGCCGGCCGTGTCCGGGAAGCCGCCGGGCGCGCCCGGTGACCCGTCGATGTTCCAGGGCGTGGACTTCCAGTGGTTCCCGCTCTCGAACCCGGGCATCGTCTCGATCCCGCTGTCGTTCCTGCTCGGGATCATCGGCACCTACATCGGCCAGAAGCGGGCCGACGGCAGCAAGTTCGCCGAGATGGAGGTCCGGTCGCTGACCGGTGTCGGCGCCGCCAAGGCGTCCGTGCACTGATCTGACCGCTCTCCCGCACGACGGAGCCCGCGTCCCCGATCCGGGGGGCGCGGGCTCCGTGCGTGTGGCCTCGGCGTGCCGTACGGCCCTCGTCGACGCCCGGGTTCAGCGGGCGGGATCTCGGCCGGCCCCGCGCGTGGCCATGATGGCCGGCCAGAGCCGGAACACGGTGTCGCGGGTGGCGACTCCGGTGCGCGTCGCGGGCACGAGAAGGTGGGAGGTGAGCGTCGCTCCGCGCTGGTGGAGCCGGACTCGTCTGCGGTGAGCGTGTTCGTAGCGGCGCACGGCCGCGGGCGGATCCCCGGGCGTCGCGGCAAGCGCCTGGGCGAGGGTGGCCGCGCCCGCGATGGCCATGCTGGATCCCTCTCCGAGGAGCGACACACAGCTCGCGGCGTCGCCGACCAGGACGGTGCGGCCCCGGGACCACGTGTCGAGCCGTACCCGGCTGACGGAGTCGAAGTAGAGGTCGTCGCTGTCCCGGACCTGCTCGATCAGCTCGGGCGCTCGCCAACCCATGCCCGCGTAGGTGGCGGTGAGCAGCTGCCTGTGTCGCCGGGGGTCCCGGTCGTCGGGTCCGGGTAGCCGAGGGTGGCGGAAGATGAACGCGACGCCCTCGCGGCCGGTGCCGGGATGGACCGCGATCGCCCGGCCCGGCGTGTTGTGCATGATCACCGTGTGCGGGTCGGGGCTGGGTTGAGGCAGCACCGTGGTGGCGACGTACATCCCGAGATGGGTGCTGAACTGCCTCTCCGGACCGAAGATCAGCGACCGCACCCGCGAGTGCAGCCCGTCGGCGCCGACGACGAGATCGAACCGGCGCGCGGCGGCATGGTCGAACGTCACGTCGACACCGCGACCGTCGTCGTGCAGAGCCGCCACGGTGTCACCGGGAATGAACTCGACGTGGTCTCCTCCCGCGGCCGCCAGGATCGCGGCGAGGTCGCTGCGCGGGACCTCCAGTCCGTCCGGACCCGACTGCGTGGGGATCCATCCGATGCGGCGGCCCCGGCCGTCGACGACGGTCAGGTTGGTCACGAGCGTGGCCGCCTCGCGCAGCGGGGCCAGCAGGTTCATCTGCTCCACCACGGCCAGGGCGAGACCACGGACGTCGACCGGGCTCCCGCTGGAGCGCGGAGTGCCCGCCTGTTCGACGACGGTGGTCTCGATCCCGTATCGGGTCAGCCAGTACGCGAGCGTGGACCCGGCGATGCCCGCTCCGACCACCAGCACGTGACGGACGCCCATCGGCCGAGTGTCGTCGAACCGACGGTGCTATCGCGACGATCGGCCGCCGGGTTCGTCAGCTCGGCCGGTACTGCCGCGCCCAGTCGACCTGCATCCGCACCTGGTCCGGCGTGCTCGCGTCCGGCGGCGGCATCCAGTTCACGGCCGGCCCCTGGTCGAGTTGGATGCACAGGTGCATCGGCGTGGTCGGGATGACCTTCTTGTCGGTGACCTCCCAGGCCTTCTGCCCGTCCACGTACCAGGTGATCCGGTCCGGCAGCCACTCCATCGCGAAGTCGTGCCACTGCGTGAAGTCGCCGGCCCGGCTGGTCCCGACGATCTTGTTGTCGGCGCCGTAGTGCACGAACGCGGTCGCCGCCGTCCGGGCGTCGCTCGGGACCTCCATCATGTCCAGCTCACCGTCCTGCGGGAACCGCTCCGAGTCCGGCCAGAGCAGGATCGCCGAGCTGTAGCCACGGCCGCGGTCGGTGCGGGCCCGGAACTCCCAGCGCCCGTAGAGCTGCCCCTCGCCCAGCCCCATACCGCCGGAGACGCCGGACTCCTGGCGGGGCCGGGCGGTGATCGTCAGCAGGCCGTCGCCCTGGGTGATCGCGGACGGGCGGCGCACGCCGTTGCCGAACGCGCCGACCGAGTCGTAGACCTTCCAGCGGGCGGTGTCGAGCTGCGGACCGTCGAACTCGTCGCCGCCGGTCGGGGTCCACCCGGCCGGGGCGGGCACGGCGGGAGCGACCGTGGGCGCCGCGAGGGCGGTCGGGGCGAGCACGGCCAGGGACGCGACGGCGGCCAGGGCGACGACGCCGGCACCGGCCCGTCGAGCGTGCAGGAGAGGACGCACGGAGAACTCCTCACACGCCGGTCGGGGAGCGGCGCACCCGGGGAGTGGGCGGCCGGGGGAGCTTCCGGCGTCACCCGAAAGCGTAACGGGGACAGGTCACGACACCGATACGGACGACCCGGGTGTGCGACGAACAGCCCTGGCCGGAGCGCCGATCGGTCGATCACGGCGAGATGACGGCGTAGCCGGCGACGTGGTGCCGCCCGATCGGCCGCCGACGTCCTGCCCGACGCTCAGGCGGGCTCGGCCATCCGGGGGACGGACGCGAGGAGGGCGCGCAGCCCGTCCGCGTCCAGCAGGTCGGCGGGACGCAGCGTGGTCCCGTGCCGGACGTAGTGGAAGACCGCGCGAACCCGCTCCGGCTCCACCCCGGCCAGCGCAGCCCAGGCGAGCCGGTAGGCGGCAAGCTGGACCGCCACGGCCCGTTCCCGCGCGCCCTCCGGCACGGCACCGGTCTTCCAGTCCACGACCGTCCAGCCGCCGTCGGGGTCCGCGAACACGGCGTCCATCCGGCCCCGGACGGCGATCCCGTCCACCACGGTCTCGAACGAGACCTCCACCTCGACCGGGACGCGCTCGGCCCAGTCCGAGGCCAGGAACGCCTCCTGCAGCTCGGTCAGCGCGTCGTCACCGGCCGCGTCGGCGTCCGCGGCGCCGGGCAGCTCGTCGAGATCGAGCAGGCGTTCGGCCCCGAAACGCTGCTCTAGCCAGGCGTGGAACGCGGTGCCGCGGCGGGTGTGCGGGTTCGGCGGCAGCGGCACCGGCCGTCGCAGCCGTACGGCCAGCTCGTCCGGGTCGTCGGCGAGCTCGACGAGCCGGCTGACCGACACCTGCCCGGGCAGCAGCACGGTCGGACGCCGGGCCGCCGCGGCGCGCTCGGCCAGCAGCACGTCGACGTCCGCCGCCCAGCCCTCCGGATCCCCGTTGCCGTCCGCGACGTCCTCCGGGGCCGGGGGCAGGTCCAGGCTGAGCTGGTCCGGTGACACCGGGCGGGAGCGGCGTCCCGGCGGGCGGGACCGCCGCCGCACCGCCTCCCGGACCAGGTCCGCCCCGGCCCGGACGTCCGTCGCGCGCTCGCCGAACGGCTCCGGCGGCCACGTGGCGGTGCGCGAGGTCAGCAGCGCCGGGTTGCCGGCGTCGACCTCCGGGGGCGGTGCCCAGTGCTCCAGCTCCCCGACCTCGGAGCCGCCGGGGCCCTCCAGGATCTCGCGCAGCTCGTCGAGGAAGACCGACGGCTCCTTCGGCCGCTCCCCCGTCGCCGGCCAGCGGTGCCCGGACGCGAGCAGCGTGTGCTCGGATCTCGTCACCGCGACGTAGAACAGGCGGCGTTCCTCGGCGAGGCGGCGCTCGTCCAGCGCCGCGTCGTGCCCGTCGAGCGCCTCCTCGAGCTGCTTGCGGTCCCCGCCGGGCGGCAGGTACAGGCCGGGGAGGTCCTCCGCGTCACCGCGCAGCAGGACCGGGAGATCCGACGGGTCCTTCAGCCAGCTGCCGGACATCTTGCGGCCGGGGAACACCTGGGAGACCAGGTGCGGCACGGCCACGATCTCCCACTCCAGCCCCTTCGCCGCGTGCACGGTGAGGATCTGCACCCGGTCCGGCGCGACCTCGACCTCACCGGGCGTCAGCCCGTCCTCGGCCTTCTCCGCGGTCTCCAGGTAGTCCAGCAGCGCGGGCAGCGTCGCCACCTGGGCGCCGGCCGAGAACTCGGCGACGACGTCGGCGAACGCGTCCAGGTGCGCCCGACCGGACGGACCCGGCCGCGCGGCGGTCTCGACGTCGAGCAGCAGCGTCCGCTCGGTGTCGGCCACCAGGTCGGTCAGCGGCGCGGCGGCCCGCCCGCGCAGCACGGACAGCTCACGCCCGAGACGGCGGATCCGGTCGAACCCGGCCTCGGAGTAGCGGTCCGGCTCGCCCGGGTCGTCGATCGCGTCGACCAGCCCGGCCTGCTCGGCGTGCTCGCCGGGCAGCGCACCGAGCGCCAGCTCCTCCGGGGAGAGCGGGCCCGGCCGCGAGCGCGGGCGCGGGACGAGCTCGCGCGCCCGCTCCCACAGCGCCGCCAGGTCCGCCACGCCCAGACGCCAGCGCACGCCGGTCAGCAGCCGTACCGCGGACGGGCCGGCCAGCGGGTCCGCCACCACCCGCAGCGCGCTGACCAGGTCACGCACCTCCGGCGTGTCGAGCAGGCCGCCGAGACCGACCACCTCGACCGGCAACCCGCGGGCGCGCAACGCGGACGCGAGCGGATCCATGTCCGCGCGGCGGCGCACCAGGACCGCGGCCGTCGGCGGGTCGCCGTCGCGCTGGGCGGCGCGGCTGTGCCAGCGCGACGCCACGGCGTCGGCCACCCAGTCCACCTCGGCCGCGACGTCCGGCAGCAGCGCGGCCCGCACGTCGCCCGGCGCCGAGCCCGGGGCGGCGCGCAGCTCGCCGACCTCGACCGACCCCGGAGCCGGTCCGCAGCTCCTCGGACACCCGGTTCGCCAGCGTCAGCACCTCGTCCGGGTTCCGGAAGCTGGTCAGCAGCCCGTACACCGGCGACGGCTCGCCGCCCTCGGCCGGGAAGTCGGTCCGGAAGCGGGCGAGGTTCCCGGCGCTCGCACCACGCCAGCCGTAGATCGACTGGCAGGGGTCGCCGACCGCGGTGACCGACCCGGCGCCGCCCGCGCCCCGGCCGAACAGCGCGCGCAGCAGCACCCGCTGCGCGTGCCCGGTGTCCTGGTACTCGTCGAGCAGGACGGCGCGGAACTGGCCGCGCTCGATCTCACCGACGGCCGGGTCCGCCTCGGCGATCCGCGCGGCCAGCGACATCTGGTCCGAGAAATCCATCGTCTGCTCGGCCTGCTTGCGCCGGGCGAACTCCTCGACCAGCGGCAGCAGCTCGCAGCGCATCCGCTGGCCGGCGATCCACGCCCGGTACTTCGCCGACGGGTCGGCCGGCTGGCGCTTGCCGCGCGGCGCCCGCTCCAGCGTCGCGACCAGCTCGTCGGCCAGCCGCCGGACGTCGCGCGGCTCGGCGAGGTGCTCGCCCAGCTCGCCGGACAGGGCCAGCAGGTACCCGGTGACGGTGGCCGGCACCCGGTCGATCTCCAGGTCGGCCGCCCAGGTGGAGACGACGCGGTGCGCGAGCTGCCACGCCGCCGTCGGCGACAGCAGTCGGTTCGCCGGCTCCGCCGGGAGCCGCAGCGCGTGCTCGGAGACCAGGCGCCCGGCGTACGCGTGGTAGGTCGACACGGTCGGCTCGCCGGCCTGCAGGGCGGCCTTCCGGGCACCTCCCGGATCGATGTCGTCGAGCAGACGGGAACTGGCCAGGCGGCGCAGCCGGGAGCGCACCCGGGTGCCGAGCTGCTGGGCCGCCTTGCGCGTGAACGTCAGCCCCAGCACCTGCTCGGGCAGCGCCTGCCCGGTGGCCACGAGCCAGACGACGCGCGCGGCCATCGTCTCGGTCTTGCCCGCGCCGGCCCCGGCCACGACGAGTGCCGGCGAGGCCGGGGCGGCGATCACCGCGGCCTGCTCCTCGGTCGGGGCCGGCAGGCCGAGTGCGACGGCCAGCGCGGACGGGGTCAGTTCCACAGGATGGTTGTACCGGCCACCCCCGACGGTTTCCATGCGCAGCTCCGCAGGCTTCGTACTCCGTCCGCTACCCGACCCGGTACTGACGCGCCCAGTCGACCTGCATCCGCACCTGGTCCGGGGTGCTGGCGTCCGGTCCCGGCATGAACTTCGGCGCCGGGCCCTGGTCGAGCTGGATGCACAGGTGCATGGGCTTGGTGGGGATCACCTTCTTGTCGGTGAGCTCCCAGGCCTTCTGCCCGTCGACGTACCAGGTGAGCCGGTCCGGCAGCCACTCGAACGCGAACGTGTGCCACTGCGTGAAGTCGCCGGACACCTGGGCACCCCGGGTCTTGTTGTCCGCGCCGTAGTGCACGTACGCGCTGGCCGTGCGCCGGTTGCCGTCCGGCGCCTCCAGCATGTCCAGCTCGCCGTCGATCGGGAAACGCTCGGAGTCCGGCCAGAGCAGGACCGCGGGGCTGTAGCCGATGCCCGGGTCGGCACGGGCGCGGAACTCCCAGCGCCCGTAGCGCTGCCCCTTGCCCATCGAGATCCCGCCGGACGTGCCCCCGTTGACGCGGGGGCGGGCGGTGATCGTGAGCAGGCCGCCGTCCTGGGCGACCGCGGACGGGCGGCGCAGCCCGTTGCCGAACCCGCCGGGCGAGTTGTAGACGTTCCAGCGCTTCCGCTCGAGCGACGGCCCGTCGAACTCGTCCCCGTTCGTCCGCACCCAGGGGGTCGCCGGGGGCCCCGGTTGCGCCGGGGCGGCCAGCGGCTGGTCGGCGGTCCGCGCGTCGTCCCCGCCCGGCGGGACCAGGAGCGTCCAGGAGGCCGCGACGATCGCGACGAGACCCAGCACCAGGCCGCCGAGGATCCCCCCGGCACGACGGCGGAGCCACCCCGCGTCGGTGCGACGGCGCCCCGGCGTGTTCGCGCCGGGCGTCGGCCGGGCCGACGACGGACGGCCCGCGGACGGGCTGGCTGCGACGGGCGCCGGGGAGGCTGCTCGGCCGGGGCCCGTCGGGCGCGGGCCTGCGGTCCGCGGCGGAGCGGCCGGTCGTGGGCCGGCCGACGTCGTGGCAGGTCGCTGCGCTGCGGGGATCCGGGACGGAGGTGGAGCCGTGGGACGCTCCCGGACCGGCGCGGAGGCGGCAGGTCGGTCGCTCGTGGCCGGGGCGCCACGGGGTGGGTCCGGTCGTCCGGTCGAAGGCGACGAGCCGGGCACGGCCGGCCGCGCCTCCGGCCCCGTCGTGCCTCCCGGGCTCTGCTGCCCGCCGGCTCCCGCCGTGGACGAGGAGCGGGCGGGAAGGACTCGGGTGTCCTGCTCCGTGGTTCCCGGCGCGACCCGGGCCGTCTGCTCCGGGCCGCGGGTGCCCTGCTCCGCCTCGGGCCGCGACCCGGCGGAGCCGTCGTCCGGTGACGGCGCTGCGCCGGTCCCCTGCTCGACGCCGGATCGCGGTGTCACCGGGACCGCACGGGTCGGCGAGTCCCCGTCCGGCGGCGGGTTCTCGGACCCGGCGTCCGCGTCCCGCGGCGAGCCGTCGACCGGCCCGATGACGAGCCCGGGCCCTGGCGCGTGCCCGTCGTCGGCGACGTCGTCGGCGCCCGGCCCTACGATCGGGTGCCGCTGGGTGGCCTCGGCGCCCGCCGATCCGTCCTCGGACCCGCGCGATACGGTCCGGCGGTTCTGCGCCCCGGCCACCGACGCGGACCGGGACGACCCGTCGTCCGCGGCGTCGCCGGCGCTCAGCCGGACGGTGGGATCGTCGCGCATCCCGGCCAACGGTACGTGGCAACGATCTTCAATAGCTCACGCGGGTGGGCGTGGGGCCGGCACGGCGGGAATTCCGGCGGGCCCGCGCGCGTCGCACCGATCATGGCGATCGAGTTGGGCAGCTTCGGGATCTGGCGGCGTGCGGACGGACTGGGACCGGAGCTGGCCGCTGAGGTCGAGCGGCTCGGCTTCGGGGCGATCTGGATCGGCGGCTCCCCGCCTGCGGACCTCGCGGTGGCCGAGTCGCTGCTGGAGGCGACCGACCGCCTGTCCGTGGCGACCGGGATCGTCAACATGTGGAGGACCCCGGCCGACGACGTCGCGCCGTCCTACCACCGGATCGCGGAGCGGTTCCCGGACCGGTTCCTGCTCGGCGTCGGCGTCGGCCACCCGGAGCACACCAGCGACTACACCAGGCCGTACGCGACCGTCGTCGAGTACCTGGACCGGCTCGACGCCCTCGACGTCCCGGTCGCCGGCCGGGCGCTGGCGGCGCTCGGTCCGAAGGTCCTCGCGCTGGCCGCCGAGCGGTCGGCGGGCGCGCACCCGTACCTGACGACCCCGGAACACACCCGCGAGGCGCGCACCACCCTCGGGCCGGACGCGCTGCTGGCCCCCGAGCACAAGGTCGTCCTGGACGACGACGCCGACCGTGCCCGTGCGCTCGGCCGCCCCGCCGTGCAGACCCCGTACCTGGGCCTGCGCAACTACGTGAACAACCTCAAGCGGCTCGGCTGGTCGGACGCCGACATCGCCGACGGCGGCAGCGACGCGCTGGTCGACGCGCTCGTCGCGCACGGTTCCCCGGACGCGGTCGCGGCACGCCTGACCGAGCACCTCGACGCGGGCGCCGACCACGTCTGCGCCCAGGTGCTCGTCCCCGCGGGCGCCGACGTCGTACCGGATCTGCGCCGTCTGGCGTCGGCTCTCGGGCTCGGCTGAGCCCGGGTCGCTGAGCCAGGTCACAGAGCCGGGCGGCCGGGCTCCGGAGATCGGTAGCCTCGATCCGGTGCCCTTCCCCCGTAGGCCGACGGTGCTCGGCCCGCTCCGCCGTCCGGCTCCGGCCGTGATCGTGGTGGCGTTGGTGGTCACGGCCGTGCTGGGCGTGCGCTACGCCGGGGATCCGGTCGCGGGCGGGGTCGACCGGCGGACCGAGTCGATCGTGGACTCGGTGACCGCGGATCACTGGTGGTTCTTCGCACGGCTCGTCCAGTTCGGCTCGCCGCTGTCGGTCGTGCTGTGGGCCGGCGTGATCGCCGGGATCGCCCTGCTCCTGCGCCGGCCCCGCCACGCGGTGCTGGCGATCGTCGTGCCGGGACTCACCGGCGTCGCGACGACCGTCCTCAAGCCGCTCGTCGGGCGCACCTTCGGCGACTACGCCGGGTTCGCCTACCCGAGCGGGCACACCGGCGGGGCGACGTCGATCGCGATCGTGGTCGCGTTGCTGCTGATCAGCTTCGCTCCGACGCGTCGCGCGGTGGCCGTCACCGTGGTCGCCTCCGCCGCGCTGCTCGCCGGCGGCGTGGTCGGCACCGGGATGGTCACGCTGGGGGCGCACTACCCGACCGACACCGTCGGCGGGTTCTGTCTCGCCGTCGCGATCGGCCTCGCCTCGGGGATCGTGATCGACCGGTTCGCCGACCGGCGTGCCCCGGCACACCCCGAGCGGCCACCGAGCCCGGCACCCGGCTGACCGCCGGGCCGGTCAGCCGTCGATCACCGACCTCCCCGGTTCGACGGCGGGGCAGCTCGTCCGGACCGGGCACCGGTCGCAGTCCGGCCCGACCCGGGCGACGAACGCCGTCCCCGACGAGTCCTCCGCGCACTGCAGGACGACGTCGCGCCAGCGGTCCGCGTCGTCGCCCTCCAGCGGTGGCTGACCGGGCTCCTTCGGCATCCCGGTGGCCTTCCGGTCGGCCAGGAACACCAGCCGGGCCCCGCCGGGCGGGACACCGGCGCCGACCAGCGAGTCGAACGCGCCGAGCGCCGCCGCCAGCTGGTACACGGCGAGCTGCGGGTGCTCGGCCGCCTGCCGGGCGGGGGTCGCCGTCTTGCCGGTCTTGACGTCGACGACCACCGGGCGACCCTCGGCGTCGGTCTCCAGCCGGTCGACCCGGCCGCGCAGCCGGACCCGCCGCGCACCGTCGGCCGCGGACGGAGGGTCGTCGGGGTGGTCGCCTCCGAGGTCGAGCTGCACCGGCTGTTCCACCGCGACGAGCGACAGCCCGCTCTCCCGGCTCGCGCGCACCCAGTCGTCGAACCCCGCGAGCATGCCCCGCACCCGCTCGAGCTCCCGCCGCCCGAACCACGGTGCTCCGGCGTCGAGCCGTGACCACGCCGAGCGCAGCGCCGACTCCAGCTCCCCCGGGTCCGCCCCGGCCGCCTTGGCCTGGACGAGCGCGTGCACGAGCGAGCCGGTGACGGCGGCCAGCGCGCCGGTCTCGTCGCCGCCGTGGCGGGCCAGCACCCAGCGCAGCGGGCACGAGCTGATCGTCTCCACGTCGCTCGGCGAGACCGGGACCAGCTCGCCGGGCGCGCGCAGCGGCTCGGTGCTCGACGGCGGCGCCAGCCCGTACCAGTCGTCGGGGTGCGCGCCCGGGACCCCGTCCGCGGCCAGCCGGGCCAGCTGCACGGCGGCGCGACGCCGGCGGGCGACGGCCGCCGGCTCACCGCGGTCCGGAGTGGACACCGCGCGGCGCAGCTCGCCGACGAGCTCGGAGAGCACGAGCGAGCGCCCGGGCCGGTGCACCGGCCGGGACTCCGCCGCGTCCGCCGGGAGCGGATCGAGCTCGTCGAGGAACCTCGACGGATGCTCGTCCTCCCCCTGCACGCCGCTGACCAGCAGCATCTCCCGTGCACGGGTGCACGCGACGTAGAACAGCCTGCGTTCCTCGGCCAGCAGCGGGGCCACCCGGGACACCGATCCGTCCGGCTCGTCGATCCCCGCGACGAGGTCGACGAGCCGTTCGTTGCCGAGCAGGCTCCCGCGCAGCCGCAGGTCCGGCCACAGTCCTTCTTGGACGTTCGGCACGGCGACGACGCGCCACTCCCGTCCCCGCGCGGCGTGCGCCGTGAGCAGCTCGACGGCGTCACCCTGCGGTGCCTGGGCGGCGAGCGTGTCGCCGGGGAGCTGCTGGTCGGCGATGTAGTCGAGGAAGCCGGCGACGTCCGCGCCGGGCAGGCGGTCGGTGTAGCGGGCGGCGGAGTCGAACAGGGCGAGGACGGCGTCCAGGTCACGGTCCGCGGCGGCGCCGCCCGGGCCGCCGCGGGCGCTCGCGTCGCTCCAGCGCCGGGCGAGCCCGGTCCGGCGCCACACCCGCCAGAGCACCTCCTCGACGGCGTACCCGTCGGCGATCGCCCGCGCGGCGGTGTCCAGCAGCGCACCGACGTCGCGCAGCGGCGCCGTCTCGGCCGGCGCGAGCGCCGAGAGCGGGTCCGGATGCCCGGTCGCCGCGGCGCGCAGGGCCTCGACGAGCAGCGGGTCGCTGCTCGCCGCCTCGACGTCCGAGGCCGTCGGCGCCGGCCGGTCGCCACCCGGCCCCGGATCGCCCCCTCCGGTACCTGCCGGTCCGACCCTGCCGGGACGGCGCCAGTACCGGGCCCGGCGGGCCCGGTGCGCGGAGCCCGGGTCGGCGGGTCCGGGCGCGCCGGGATCACCCGGATCGGCGGGCCGTGGCGCGTCGGGCTCACCCGGATCGGGAGCGCCGTCCGGCGCGGAGGCCCCGGCCGGCCCCGCTGTCCCGCCTTGCCCTGGCTCGCCCGGGGCTGCGCGGCGGCCGGCCGCGTGCAGTCGCAGCAAGCCCGCGGCGGAGGCGGCGCATCCGCATCGGGTCCCCGCCGCCGAGCGGCGAGGTGAGCAGCGCGACGGCGAGATCGGCGTCGATCGTCGACGGGCGGGTGGCACCGCGGAGGATCAGCAGGAGCGGCACGACCGCCGGCTGGCGGGACAGCGGCAGCTCGTCCGGCGGGGCGACGATCGGCACGCCGGCCGCCGCGAGCGCCCGGCGCAGCGCGGGCAGGGTGCGGCGGGCGGAGCGGGACAGCACGGCCATCTCCGACCAGGGCACGCCGTCCACCAGGTGGGCCCGGCGCAGGCGGTCGGCGATCCAGCCGGCCTCGGCCGCGGCCGACGAGAACACCCGGACCGCCACCGCATCCGATTCGACCCGCTCACGCGAGCCGCCGGCACCCGCGTCCCCGGCCGCAGCGATCGCGCCGTCACGAGGCCCGGCGTCCCCGTCCGTGCCACGCCCGCTCGCGGAGGGCGCGCTGTCCACGGCAGCGTCTTCCGTGGCGGCCCTGTCAGTGGCTCCGTCCACCGCGGCGACGGCCGTGGCGCCGCCCGTCGCCGGTGGCTCCGCCCGGCTCCGGTGACGCGGCTCCCGGTGCGTGGCGCTCCCGGCCCGGGCCGGCCCCCGGCAGGCGGGCGGCCAGCCGGGCCGCCGCGGCCGCGGACCGGGGTCGTCTGGCGGTGGTCCTCGACCAGCACCTCGGCCGGTGCGTCGACGGCGGTCATGCCCTGCGGGTCGGCGCCCCGGAACGTGAGCACCGCCTGATCGGGGTCGCCCGCCAGCAACGTCGCCTGCGCCGACCCGGCCAGCTCGCGGACCAGCTCCATCTGCTGCGGATCCAGGTCCTGCGCGTCGTCGACCAGCAGATACCGCACCCGCGCACGCTCGCGGGCGCGCAACTCCGGGTCGGCGGCGAGCGCATCCAGCGCCGCGGCGACCAGCTCCGCGGAGTCCAGCGCCGGCGCCGTCGCCTGCGGGGCGCTGCGGCCCGCCGCGCCCCGCAGCAGCACGACCTGCTCGTAGGTGCGGAAGAACCGCCCGGCCGCGGCCCACTCGTCGCGGCCGTGGGCCTCGCCGATCTCCTCCAGCTCGTCCGGACCGAGCCCGCGCTCGGCCGCCCGGAGGAGCAGCTCGCGCAGCTCGGCCGCGAACCCGGGCAGGCCGAGGGCCGGGTCCAGCCGCTCCGGCCAGCCGGAGCCGGGCACGCTGCCGTTCCAGTTCGCGATCTCCCCGGCCAGCAGGTCCCGCACCACGACGTCCTGCTCCGCACTCGCGAGCAGCCGCGGCGGCGGGTCCTCGTGCTGCGCCGCGTGCAGCCGCAGGACTCCGAACGCGTACGAGTGCACCGTGCGCACCAGCAGCTCGCGCGACGTGCGGGCCGCACCGTCCCGCGCGAGCAGCGGGGTCAGCCGCTCGCGGAGCTGCCCGGCCGCGCGGCGGCTGCCCACCAGCAGCAGGACGTTCTCCGGGGACACGCCCTCGGCGATCCGCCGCGCCACCGACTCGATCAGCAGCGTGGTCTTGCCGGTGCCCGGCCCGCCGACCACCCGCAACGGGCCGGCCCGGTGCTCCAGCACCCGCAGCGCGGCCGCGGACCACTCCCGCGGCGGCGCGGCCGGCTCGGGGCCGCGGACCAGGCGCGGCCCGGCCGATGCCGCAGGCGCGGCGGTACGGGACGGTGTCACGGGAACGATTCGACCACGCCACCCCGACAGGAACGGGTCCGGAGTCGGCAGGGGTGCGTGCGGCGGCGACGGGTGGTGGGGTGTGCCGTGACGGGCGGAAGGGCACGCATGGACGAGGAGACGCTGGAACGGGTGCGCGCGGTCGTCGCCGCGATCCCGCCGGGCGAGACGACGACCTACGGCGAGGTCGCCGAGCAGGCCGGGATCCGGGGCCGGGCGCGGCTGGTCGGGCGCATCCTGGCCGAGGACGGCGCCGACCTGCCCTGGCACCGGGTGTTGCGGGCGAACGGCACGTCCGCACCGCACATCGCGCAGGAACAGGCCGAGCGCCTCCGGGCGGAGGGGATCCTCATGGTCGACGGGCGCCTGCCCCGCGAGCACCGGCGCCGGACGCGCTGACCCGGCTCCCCGTCGGATCGGCACTGACGAGTACCGCACCACGGCACGCAGGGCGCGTGAGAACCCCGCCGGCGGGGCACGAACTCCGGCACTCAGGGCGCCATCAGTACCGCTGCCTGCAACTCACGACGCTCGAGTACCCCGGGGGCCGGAGCGGTGCCGATCACCACCGTCGCCTCGAGGTCGTCGTCGACCACGATGCGCGGCTCCAGGCCGTGCGCCACGACCGTCGCAGCCAGAACCGGCGCCTGCCGCTCGCCCGTCTCGACCAGCATCGACCCTCCCGGCGCGAGCCAGCGCGGCGCCGCGGCCACGAAGCGCCGGGCGACGTCGAGGCCGTCCGGGCCGCCGTCGAGCGCGCGCCGCGGCTCGTGGTCGCGGGCCTCCGGCGGCATCGTCGGGAGGACCTCGCTCGGCACGTACGGCACGTTCGCGACCAGCACGTCCACCCGTCCGCTCAGCGCGGGCGGGAGCGGCGCGTCCAGGTCACCGGTGTGCACGATCCCGCCGAACGGCGTCAGGTTGCGTCGCGCGCAGTCCACCGCGACCGGGTCGATCTCGGTGGCGTGCAGCGCCACCGGCTCCGGGCCGCCGCCCCGGCGCAGGTCGTCGGCCAGGGCCGCGGCGATCGCACCCACGCCGCAGCAGAGGTCGACGACGATCGGCGCCACCCGCCGGGCCCGGACGATCGCCGCCGCCTCGTGCACGAGGGCCTCGGTCCGGCGCCGGGGCACGAACACCCCCGGGGACACGGCGAGCCGCAGCCCCCCGAACTCCACCTGGCCGAGCAGGTGCTCCAGCGGGATCCCGGCCACCCGGCGGCCGACCAGTTCGTCCAACGTGTCCCGGTCGGGCGCCGCCGCGACGAGCAGGTCCGCCTCCTCCTCGGCGAACACGCAGCCGGCCGCGCGCAACGCGCGGACCACCTCCGGAGGGGACTCGGTCACCACGCCATCATCGCGCCCCGGGACCACCCGGGAGGTCGGGCACGCCGTAGAGATCGAGCAGCGCGGTCCCGCGCGGGGTGCGCACCACCAGCGTCCGCCTGCCCTCTCGGCGACGCGCCACCAGGCCGTCGGCGACCAGCGCGGTGACCTGGTGGGTCACCGTCGCCGGCGCCAGGCCGACCGCGGCCGCCAGCCCGGACATCGTCCACTGCGTACCGACCAGCCGCAGCAGCGCCGCCCGGACCGGCGTGAGCAGTGCGGCCAGGCCCGTCTCGTCGGCGCTCTCCGGGACGGGGACCGGGTACCCGAACCACACCTGGCCGGGCCGGTCCAGGTTGCTGATCGAGACGTCCACACCGGACAGCAGCGGCGCCAGCACGACGCTCCGCGGCGCCTCCGGCTCGATCCCCTCCGGGTCCGGGAACTCGAGAGCGCCGTCCACCAGGCGTCCCCGCGGGTGCGCCCGGGCGAGGACCAGGTCGAGC
This sequence comes from uncultured Actinomycetota bacterium, assembly GCA_963822335.1. GTDB lineage: Bacteria > Actinomycetota > Actinomycetes > Mycobacteriales > Pseudonocardiaceae > Pseudonocardia. Next base: position 1,076,738 of record CAWGHE010000004.1, read on the forward strand.
GCACCCCGCGCCGCGGCCGTGCCGACGCGCTCGATCTCCCGCCCCCGCAGCCGGTCCTGCGCCTGCCACGCCGGCTCGATCCGATGCCAGACGGCCTGCAGCGCGTCGGCGAGATCGGACAGCCAGCGCGCGCCGTGCGCCGCCACGTCCTCCCAGTGCGCAGGCGGTGTCCCGGCCCAGGTCAGGTCGATGTCGGCGTGCAGGTCCGCCGCCGACATCGAGCGCAGCCGCTCGAGCTCGACCGCGACGTCGGTGTCGTGTTCGGGCGCCGCCGGCGTGAGCGCCTCCGGCGCGACCGAGCTGCCCGGCACCACCAGTTGCGACACGGCGTACAGCTCCCGCCCGGACAGGCGGGCGGCGAGCTGCGCGTCCCGCCCGTTGCGATACGCCGCCACCGCGGCACAGGCCAGCGCGAGCACGCTGGTGTACGGGTCCACCGTGACCCGTACCCGCGCGTCCTCGTGCAGCCGGACGCGGCTGACCGTCCCCACGCTCATCGGTCCCCCGTTCCCGCCGCCCACCGGCGACGGACCCCGCGAAGACTCTAACCCGCACCACCGACAATCGGGTGATCGTTTTCCCGGGGAAGTTCAGGCGACGGACCGGACCGCGCGGGCGGTCTCGCGGTAGCGCTGCAGCACCGCGTCCACCACGCGCTCGTGCACACCCAGCGGCTCCGCGACGACGTCGGCGCCGGAGTTGCGCAGCCGTTCCTGGAACACGCCCGGAGCCAGCAGCCACGACGCCACGGCCACCCGCCGCTCCCCCGCCCGGCGCAGCGCCCCGACCAGCGCGGACACCTCGGGTGCCCCGGTCGCGGCGAAGCCGACCCGGACCCGCCGGCCGGCTGCCGCACCGAGCGCCCGCGACGCACGGCGCACCTGGGCCACGGCCCGCGCGTCCGACGAACCGGCCGCGGCGAGCACGACGGCGTCGCCGGTCCGGTGCCCCGCCTGGACCAGCCGCTCCCGCGCGGCCGCCACGACCGAGTCGTCGGCCTCGGTCCCGAGGGCGCTCCGGCGGACGCCGAGCGCGTCGGTGACCGGGAACCGGTCCGGGCCCGGCGCCGGAGGCCGCCAGACGGGCCGGCAGGTCGGCCCGCACGTGGTACCCGGCGGCCAGGAACGCGGGCACGACGACCGCGGCGGGCAGGTCCGCGACGGCCTCCTCGACGGTCGGTCCGTGCACGTCGACGAAGCAGACCCGGGCGTCGAGCCCCGGTTCCCGCCTCGCGGCGGCCGCCGCCAGCCCGCGCGCGACGTCCGCGGCGGCCGGGTTACGGCTGCCGTGCGCGACCAGCACCAGCGACGGGTCCGTGGACGGGCTCACCGCCGCGTCGGACCCGTGCAGTGCCCCCCGGTCAGGCCACCCGCCCCGGTCCCGGGCTCCAGCGCGAGCCGGTAGCCGCGCCGCACGACGGTCTGCACCAGGCCCGGCTCGCCCAGCGCGGTCCGCAGCCGGGCGATCGCGTTCTCCACGGCGTGCTCGTCGGTGCCCGCCGGGCTGCGCCGCGAGCAGCTCGCTGCGCGGCACCACCCGTCCCGGACGCCGGGCGAGCACCCGCAGCAGCGCCATCGGTGTCGGCGGTACCGGGCGCAGCACGCCGTCCACCAGCACGGCGTGCCCGCGCAGCTCGATCTCCTTGCCGCCGACCGGGAGCCGGCGGGCCCGGGAGGGCGCGACCGACTCCAGCGTGCGCACCATCGCCCCCAGCCGGGAGCGCTGCGGCTGCACGGTCGGCACGTCCAGGGCCTCCAGCGGGGCCGCCGTCACCGGGCCCACGCACAGGGCCAGGACCGGACCTCGCAGCGCGGCCACCAGCTCGTCGTGCCGTCCGCGCTCGGTCGCCCGGGCCAGCAGACCGGCCGCGGCCGGTGCGCTGGTGAACGCCGAGCATGTCGATGCTGCCGGAGAGCACCGCGTCGAGCAGCCGGTCCAGCGGGCCGATGTCGGCGGGCGGTGCCCAGCGGTACACCGGCACCGTCATCACCTCGGCGCCCGCGATCTCGAGCGCCTCCACGACGTCGGGCAGCGGCTCGCCGTGCAGCTGCACCGCGATGCGGCGGCCCTCGACGCCGCGTGCGAGCAGGTGCTCGAGCACCTCGGCCGTCGACTCCGACTCCGGGGACCACGCGTCGACCAGCCCGGACGCGCGGATCGCGCCGCGCGCCTTCGGGCCGCGGGCCAGCATCTCCCCGCGCCCGAGCGCGGTGAGCAGGTCCTCGCCGAGGCCCCAGCCGTCGGCCGCCTCGATCCAGCCGCGGTAGCCGATGCCGGTCGTCGCGACCGTGATGTCCGGCGGGGACTCGATCAGCGCACGGGTCGCGTTCTGCAGGTCGGTGTCGTCGGCGAGCCCGACGATCCGCAGCGCAGGCCCGTGCTGGATGGTCGCGCCCCGCCGTTCCAGCATGGTGGCGAGCTCCTCGGCACGACGGGCGGCCGTCACGCCGACCGTGAACCCGGCCAGCGGAGGGACCTCCTCGGCCAGGGGCTGCGTGGTCATTCCGGCTCCGTTCCCCGGTCCGGGAACGGCGCGCGGACTCCGCTGGTGGTTGGTCGTCGTCGCCCGGGTCCGGACCGTCACCGTAGCCCGATCCAGACCGCGCCGTCGTCCGCGCGGGGTTGGAACACCGGCAGGCGCACGTCCGGGTCGTCCAGGCACTGCCCGTCGGTCAGGCCGAACACCTGTTTGTGGACAGGTGACGCCACGGTCGGCACGCCACCGCGGTCGCCCACGAGGCCGCGGGAGATCACTGCCGCACCGGTGAACGGGTCGATGTTGCCCAGCGCGTACAGCGACCCGTCGGCCGTCCGGAAGATCGCGACCTGCGAGCCGCCGACCAGCGCGGCCACACCACGGCCGGGCTGCAGGCGGTCCAGCGCGCAGACGTTCAGCCAGCCGGCGGGCTCGGAGCCGGCCCGGGCCGGTGGGCGGTTCTCCTGCGAGTTCCGCGCGTCCGGCAGCGGGGCGGTCGTGGACGGGTCGGCGATGCGGTGTGTGATGGTGGTCGGGTCGGCCGTCATGGCGACACCTCCGGTAGTCCGATCAGGACGGGTTCGGGCGACGAGGCCGGGGCGGGCACGTTCTGTCCCCGCTCGGTGACGAAGGAGATCGTCGGGTCGGGTGTCTCCGGGGCGTTCACGAACGACACGAAGCGGGTCAGCTTCTCCGGGTCGTCGAGCACGCCCCGCCACTCGTCGGCGTAGCTCTCGACGTGGCGGGCCATCGCGGCGTCCAGGTCGGCGCAGATGCCGAGGGAGTCGTCCACGATCACCGCGCGCAGGTGGTCCAGCCCGCCGTCCATGGCTTCGATCCAGGACGCGGTGCGCTGCAACCGGTCCGCCGTACGGACGTAGAACATCAGGAACCGGTCGATCGTCCGCACCAACGTCTCGGAGTCCACGTCGGACACCAGCAGCTCGGCGTGCCGCGGGGTGAACCCGCCGTTGCCGCCGACGTAGAGGTTCCAGCCGTGCTCGGTGGCGATCACGCCGAAGTCCTTGGACCGCGCCTCGGCGCACTCCCGCGCGCAGCCGGAGACCCCGGACTTGATCTTGTGCGGGCTCCGCAGACCCCGGTAGCGCAGCTCCAGCTCGACGGCCATGCCGACCGAGTCCTGCACGCCGTAGCGGCACCACGTCGTGCCCACGCAGGACTTCACGGTGCGCAGCGCCTTGCCGTACGCGTGCCCGGACTCGAACCCGGCGTCCACCAGCCGTCGCCAGATCGCCGGAAGGTGCGTCGACGCGGGCGCCGAACATGTCGATCCGCTGCCCACCGGTGATCTTGGTGTAGAGGCCGAAGTCGCGGGCCACCTCGCCGATCACGATCAGCCCCTCGGGCGTGACCTCCCCGCCGGCGATCCGCGGCACGACCGAGTAGGTGCCGTTGCGCTGCATGTTCGCCAGGAAGTGGTCGTTCGTGTCCTGCAGCGCGGCCTGCTCGCCGTCGTGGACGTGCCCGTTGCCGAGCGTCGCCAGGATCGACGCGACGACCGGCTTGCAGATGTCGCAGCCGCGCGCCGCGCCCGTACTGCTCGACCAGCGACGGAGAACGACGTGATCCCGGCCCCGGCGACGATCTCGAACAGCTCGGCGCGGGAGTGGTCGAAGTGCTCGCACAGCGCCTTCGAGACCTCGACGCCCTGCTGGGCGAGGATCGTCGCCAGCGTCGGGACGCACGACCCGCACGTCGTCCCGGCCCGCGTGCACGTCTTCAACGACGGCACGTCCTGCGCCCCGCCGGCGATCGCCGCGGTCAGCGCGCCCTTGGTCACCGCGTTGCAGGAGCAGATCTGCGCCGAGTCCGGCAGCGCGCCCGCGTCCGGCTCCGCACCGCCCTTCGAGATCAGCGTGACCGGGTCGTCGGGCAGCGCGGACCCGACGAGCGGGCGCAGCGAGCCGTAGCGCGACGCGTCGCCGACGAGGATGCCGCCGAGCAGCGTGGACGCGTCGTCGCGAGACGACGAGCTTGGAGTACGTGCCGGCGACCGGGTCGTTGACGACGATCTCCAGCGCGCCCTCGGCGGCGGCGTGCGCGTCGCCGAAGCTCGCCACGTCGACGCCGAGCAGCTTGAGCTGGGTGGACATGTCCAGGTCGTCCGCGGTCATCCGGGCGTCGCCGCCGAGCAGCCGGTCCGCGACCACCTCGGCCATCGCGTAGCCGGGGGCGACCAGCCCGTACGTGCGGCCCTGCAGCGCCGCGCACTCGCCGACCGCCCAGACGTGCTCGTCCGCGGTGCGGCAGCGGTCGTCGACGAGCACGCCGCCGCGCTCCCCGACGTCGCAGCCCGCACCGCCGGGCGAGCGTGTCCGCGGCCCGGATGCCGGCGGAGAACACGACGAGGTCGGCGTCGAGCTCGACGCCGTCGGAGAGCGTCGCGACGAGCCGGTCCCGCTGGGTACCGACGGATCGTCGACGGCGACGCCGGTGCGCACCGTCAGCCCCTGCTGTTCGACGAGACCGCGCAGCAGCGGCGCCGCCGCCCTCGTCGACCTGCACCGGCATCAGCCGCGGTGCGATCTCCACGACCTGCGGGGACAGCCCCAGCTGGCGCATCGCCCGCGCGGCCTCCAGACCGAGCAGCCCACCGCCGACGACGACGGCCGAGCGCCGCCCGGGCGCGGTCGTCGCGACCGCACGTTCCGCGGCCTCGCGGATCGCGTCCAGGTCGTCGAGCGTGCGGTAGACGAAGCAGCCCGGCAGGTCCTTGCCGGGCACCGGCGGCACGAACGGCACGGATCCGGTGGCGAGCACCAGCGCGTCGTAGTCGCAGCGTGCGGCCGGAGGCGGTGGTGACGCGGCGGGCGTCGCGGTCGATCCCGGTGACCGCGTCCCCCAGGTGGTACTCGACGCGGCGGTCGGCGCGCAGGGCGTCGTCGTCGAGTCGGAGCTCCTCCTCGGTCGTCCCGTCCACGTAGGACGAGAGCGCGACCCGGTCGTAGGCCCGGCGGTGCTCCTCCCCCAGGACCGTGACGGTCCAGTCGCCCGCGGTGTCCCGGTCGCGCAGGGCGGACACCAGCCGGTGCCCGACCATGCCGTTGCCGACGACGACCAGCTTCGTGCCCATGACCCGACGCTAGGAACCGAACATGACGACGAGGACACCCGCGATGACGACGACGTTACGAGGTGCTCCCGTCGGCGGGGCCGTGGCGTGAGGCCGCCGGTGCGGCGGAGCGGTGGGTCGGCGTCTGATGGTCGACCGCCGATCCGAGCACGCTGCCTCGCGGGCTCGCGTACGGCCGGGCGCTCAGGTCCTTCTCACCCACCACGGCAACCTCGCCGGCCAGGTGACGACGCACAAACCCACGTCACTGGAGGTAGGCGCCGGCGTCGTCCCCAGAGCTCTCCGCGCCCGGGCTCTCCTGCTCCGGGCTCTCGAAGCCGGAACGCTCGTAGCCCTGGTCGGAGCCGCCGTCGTCGTGCCGGCCGTTCGTCGAATCGTCGTCGGACGTGCCGGTGGTCCCGGTGGGCGTGGCCGCGGACGGGTCGTCTCGCTGGAACGGGTTCGCGCCGGTGTCGTCGTCCCGATGCAGGTCCCGGTCTCCGCGATCCTCGGGGAACGTCGGAATCACCGGCGGCGCCGACACAACCGTCCCGTCGAACCTCCCACCGAACGGCTCCGAACCGGCGTCGTCCTGCACCGGATGCCAGCCCTTACCCCCGCGATCCTCCGGAAACGTCGGAATCACCGGCGGCGGCTTCACACCCGCCTGGTCCAGCTTCCCGCCGAACGGCTCCGGACCCGCGTCGTCCTGCACCGGCTCCCAGCCCTGACCCCCGCGATCCTCCGGAAACGTCGGAATCACCGGCGGCGTCAGACCCGTCTGGTCGGGACCGTCCGGGAACGCCACCGGACGGCCCGTCGGGTCGTACCTCTCGGACGCCACCGGACGGCCCGTCGTCGCCGTCCTCTTGCCCTGTGGGGATACTCGCTCGTCCGGGGCTCTCGGAGTCGTCCTTCTCCGCCGTCCTCTTGCCCATGTGGTGGATGACGTGGTGTGGCGGCGCCGGCTCCAACGGGACCGCGGACTTGCCGGGCACGGGCGGCCCCGTCCCGATGACGGTCGTCGGTCCGGGCACCAGGAACTTCCCGACCTTCGTGGCGACGGTCGCGACGCCGTCGGCCGCCTTGTCCAAGACGTCGCCGATGTCACCGAACAGGCCCATCGCCCTCACCTCCGGTTCGCGGATCGGCCGCGACCGGGCACGGACGGCCTACAGACCGACGGTGACGTGGACGTTTGACCAGGCACAAGCGTCGAACGCGGAAACAGGTAGTCGGATCGGACGAAACAGGTACCCCCGCCCCGGAGCCCGTCGCCGTCACGACGATCGGGCGGATCGGGCGGATCGGCGACGCATCCGGGTCCGCGGACGCATCGTCGCGTTGCTCCGATCGGCGGTGCTCCCCGTCCGACTCACGGCGACTCGCCGGGGTGGTGGTTCCGTCGCGGGGCGACAGACGATTACCTGTGCGCGGTGCCCGGACCCGGACACCGTTACAGGAGGCGACCGATGGCGAAGACCGAGAAGACCAAGGCACCGGCGAAGGCCAAGGCTGCCGACAAGCCCAAGGTGGCCGAGAAGGTCAAGGCGGCGACCGGTAAGGCGACGAAGAAGGCGGACAAGGCAACCGCGAAGCCCGAGAAGGCCGCCGCGAAGCCGGCCAAGGCCGAGCCGAAGAAGGGCAAGGCCAAGGCCAAGGCGTCGCTCCAGGAGGTCAAGGCCACGGTCGGGGTGGGCAAGGGCAAGGCGGAGAAGGCGGCCGGGAAGGCGTCCGGGAGCAAGAAGCTGCAGGCCAGGGGCCAGGCCGACGAGTCGGGCGCGAAGGGCTTGGGCAAGGCTGCGAAGGCTCGCAAGAAGATCGCGAAGTAGCACCCGGCCCGGTCCGGACACGCGCTCCCCAGGCGTCCCGACCGGGCCCGTCAACCCACGTGACAGTGGGTCGGCGACGGACTCGTCACCGACCCACTGCCCGTACGCCTCAGACCCGGGCGAACGCGACGTCGCCGGGGTCGGCGCCGACCGGCTGCGGGCGCAGGTACACCGCCCAGGTCACGCCGATGCACACCAGGTAGAACGCGAGGAACGACCAGAACGCCGGGGCACCGGTCTGCGCGGCCATGAACGACTGGCGGAACGCCAGGTTGATGAACAGCCCGCCCAGCGCACCGACCGCGCCGACGATCCCGATCACCGCGCCGGACACCCGTCGGGCCATCGCCAGCTCGGTGCCCTCGTCGGACCCGCCCGCCACGTTCGCCCGCGCCCGGCTGGTGAAGATCGCCGGGATCATCTTGTAGGTCGAGCCGTTGCCGATCCCGGTCAGCGTGAACAGCAGCACGAACCCGACCGTGAACACGGCCAGCGAGTCGGCCGAGGACGCCGCGATGATGACCACCAGCGACCCGGCCATGGCGGCGAAGTTCCACAGCGTGACCTTGGCGCCGCCGTACCGGTCGGCCATCCGGCCGCCCAGCGGGCGGATCAGCGACCCGATCAGCGGGCCGATGAACGTCACGGCCGCGGCCTGCAGCGGGGTGCGGCCGAACTGGTTCTGCAGCACCAGGCCGAACGCGAACGAGTAGCCGATGAACGACCCGAACGTGCCGATGTAGAGGAACGACATGATCCAGGTCTGGCGGTCCTTGCAGGCCTCGACGAACGCGCCGGTGTCGTTGGACACGGCCGAGATGTTGTCCATCCGCACCCAGGCCAGCACGGCCGAGACGACGATGAACGGGATGTAGATCGCGATCAGCAGCCGCGGCGACTGGGCGCCCGCGGTCGCGATCACCAGCAGCCCGAGCAGCTGGACGACCGGCACGCCGAGGTTGCCGCCGCCGGCGTTGAGACCCAGTGCCCAGCCCTTGCTCTTCTCCGGGAAGAACGTGTTGATGTTCGCCATGGACGACGCGAAGTTCCCGCCGCCGACACCCGCCACGGCCGCGACGATCATCAGCGTCGTGTAGGAGACACCCGGCTCCATCACGATCAGCGCCAGGATCGTGGGCACCAGCAGCAGCGATGCGCTGATCACCGTCCAGTTCCGGCCGCCGAACTGGGCGACCGCGAACGTGTACGGCAGCCGCAGGATCGCCCCGACCAGCGTCGGGATGGCGACCAGGAAGAACTTCTGTGCCGCGGTGAAGCCGTAGTCCTGGCCCATGAACAGCACCAGGACCGACCACAGCGTCCAGATCGAGAAGCCGATGTGCTCGGAGAAGATCGACTGCCAGAGGTTGCGGTTGGCGACGGCCTTGCCGGTGCGCTCCCAGAACCCCGGATCTTCCGGTTCCCAGTGCTCGATCCAGCGTCCGCCGAGCTGTCCAGTCGTCACGTGCGTTCTCCCACCAGCCGTCGTCGGGGTCGCGACGACGGTAGGAAGGCCCGGTTGCGTCGGTGTCGCCCCACGTGACGTGCCGGAAAATCCCGGCTCCCATGCTTGACAGCCGGGTGTGAGATCAGATGCGGCGGCTGACCATTCCCGCGACGCGCTCCAGCCCGGCGAGCGAGCTCGGCGTCGCATCCGGGTGCTGGGCGTGCAGGGCGAGGCGGTGCAGCAGGGCGCGCAGCAGGACCTGCGGCCACTCCGACAGCTCGGACCACCGCTCGATCAGCGACTCGTCGGCTCCGCCCCAGGCGATCGCGTCCACGACGACCACACCGGCCGCCCACTCGGCCGGGCGCCAGAACGGCACCAGGTCCAGCACGGCGGGAGTACCGGAGCGGTCGAACAGCATCGCGCCGAACAGCTCACCGTGCACGATCTGCGGGGTGAGCCGGACGGTGCGGCGGTGCGCGGCGAGCTCGGAGAACAGCGTCCCGCCGGTGTCCGGGTCCAGGTCGAGCTTGCGCTCACCGAACGCGGCCGCGGCCGAGCGGGTCAGCAGGTCGTCCCGGTCGTCGAGCAGGCGCGGGCGCAGCACCGACGCCGTGGCCGTGTGCAGACGCAGGGACGCGGCGACGACGTCGTCGTGCCGCGGTTCGGCGGTGCCCGCGAGATGGCGCGACGCGGCCCAGCCCGCGACGACCCACCGGCCGTCCGAGGACCGGACCGGGCGGGCGAGGCGGACGCCGTCGACGTCGAGGTTCTCCAGGACGGTCGCCGACCAGGCGGCGACGACGTTGTCCGAGACCGGCCGCAGCAGCACGTCACCGCAGTGCCACGCGCGCTGGCCGGCCCAGACCACGGGCCGGGGTACCGCGTCCCGGACCCCGAAAGCGACCCGGACGTGCTCCGGTAGGGCGCTCGCGGCCGGAGCCGGCGTGAGCGTTCGGGCGGTGGTCACGGCCGGGACCGTACCCGCCCGACGGTCGCATGGGGTATTGCCACGCGGCGGTATCGAAAAGTCCGCGCGTCGCAGGCGGCAGGCGTGATCCCCTCACCGCACGGCCACGGCGGGATCCCGGCCCGTCCGCGGTCTCGTGCCGTCCAGGTGATCGTCGAGCGCTTTCACCCGGGGCGCGGCGACCGTACGGTGGTCGCGTCGACGAGGACGCCTCCGGAGGATCCATGGCCGCGGCAGGTGGTACCGCCGGCCGCCTCCCGGCCGATCCGTCGACGTTCGTCGGCCGGGAGCACGAGGTCGACGACGCCGTCCGGCCGACGATCTCGCCGGCTGAGGGGCGTACCTCTGCGCCGCGGCGACCGCCTCATGCTCAGCTTTCCGTCGGCGAACCGCGACGAGCAGTACTTCGACGACGCGGACGGGTTCGACGTCGAACGCTCGCCCAACCCGCACGTGGGATTCGGGCACGGCGCCCACCTGTGCATCGGCCTGCACATCGCCCGGCTCGAGATGCGGGTCCTCTGGGAGGAACTCGTCCCGCGGATCACGGGGTTCGAGCTCGCCGGTGAGCCGAAGCCGGTGAAGGCGAATTTCGTCGCCAGCTACCGGAGCCTCCCCGTCCGTTTCACGAAGGCCTGACCGGACGCCGGCCGGCCCGGTCGGCAGGGGACCTAGGATCCGGCCGCCTTGTCACCCGACCCGCCGGACGACTGCTGGCCCGAGGAGGCCGAGGCCGACGCCGAACCGCCCTTCGCGCTGGCCGAGGCCTTGGCCGACCCGGAGGATGCGGTGGCCGTCGTGGTGGTGGATCCGGATCCGGTCACGGTCGACGACGCGTGGGCCGTGCCGCTCCGCTCGCTGTAGCCGGAGCCGTTCGCGCTCGAGCCGCCGGACGTCTGGCCGCCGCCCGAGCCGCCGGACTTCTGCGCGCTGCCGGAGCCATCGGACGTCTGACCGCTGCCGGACCCGGACCCGCTGCCGCTCTTCTCGGCGCTGCCCGAACCCCCGGACTTGTACGCGCTGCCCGAGCCCCCGGACTTCCGGCGCCCCGGAACCGGCTCCCGCCACCGGAACCGCCGGACTTCTGGGCGTTCCCGGAGCCACCGGAGCCCGACCGGCTGCCGCCGTCCTTCTGACCGCCGCCCGAGCCACCGGACGTCACGCCGCTGCCGGACGCCGACCCGCTGCCGCTCTTCTGCCCGCCACCGGAACCGCCGGACGTCAGGGCGTTCCCGGAGCCACCGGAGCCCGACCGGCTGCCGCCGTCCTTCTGGCCGCCACCGGAGCCACCCCAGCCCGACCCACTGCCGCCGTCCTTCTGCGCGCTGCCCGAGCCACCGGATTTCTGGCTACCTCCGGAGCCGCCCGAGCTCGACCCGCCATCGCCCGAACGGTCACCTGAACGGCTGCCGGAGTTCCGGGAGCCGTCGCCCACGGACCGGAGCAACGAGTCGCCGGTGCCGTTCGAGGACGCGTCGCCCATCACCCACCGGGTCAGCGGATCGCCGGAGCGGTCCGACTGCCGGTCGGACCCGTCGGACGTACCGGCGGAGCCACCGCCCGACCTGCGGTCGCCGTTGTCGCCCGAGGAGTCCCGGTCCTTCTTGCTGTCGCCGCTGCGCGCATCACGGTCGCCGGAGCGGTCGCCGCCCTGTCCGCCGCCCTGCCCGCCGTCGAGACCGATCGACCCGAGCAGTCCGTCGCCGTTCTTGCCGCCGTCGCGCTTCTCCTCGTCGCGCTTCGTCGCTTTTCGTCGTCGCTTGTCGCCGTCGTGCTTGTCGCCGTTGCCCTTGTCGGCCTTGCGCTTCCCGCCGTCGCCGGCCTTGTCGCGGCCACCGAGATCCGGCAACGCGCCGAGAAGACCGTCGCGGGAGCCGCCGCTCTTGGCCTCCTTCGCCCGGTCCGGCCGGCGCTCGGCGTCCCGGTCCCGGCTGCCCGACGGCCGGTCGGACCGCTTCGCCTCGCCGCCGCCACCGGTCACCGTCCCGACCGTGTTACCGACGGCGCCGACCACGTCCCCGACCGGCCCGCCCCCGCGGGCCTTGGCCGGCCCGTCCCGGTCGCCCGACCGCCGGGGTGCCCGGTCGCGGTCGCCACCAGCGCGGCGCTCCCGGCCCCCGTCCCGACGCCCGGCACGGTCATCGCGGTCACCGCTGCGGCCGCCCGCGATCCGGCCGACGCCGTCCGAGGCCTTCCGCACGGCCCCGGAGAGCGCCTGGCCGGGGCCCTCGCCGGACGCGGCACCGGCGCGCGCACGGGAGCGCTGGCGGTCGGCGTCCCGGGGGGTCGACTCGTCCCGCGGCCCGCGCGGGTCGGGTGGGCCGCTCGTGGTGACCTGGGCGCCCGGACTCTCGTCCTCGCGCTCGCCGACGATCACCTGCGGCTGCGTTGGCACCGTCGTCGTCCGTTCAGGCTGCCGCGGCTGCTCCCCCCGGGTCAGGGCCTGCACGTCCTGGGCCACCCGGTCGGTCTCCCCTGCGTCCGCCGGGAGAGCCGACCGGCGCGCGACCGAGACGTTCTCGTTGAGCGAGCGGAGCTCGTCCTGCTTCGCGTCCCGCTGGCGGGCCCGCATGTCCCGCTGCTCGGCGAGCGCGGCGATGGCGGCGACCTGGTCGGGGGTGCGCTGCCCGGCCGGGGGCAGGTCGGCCACGACCTGCTCGAGCTGGGCCAGTTGCTGGTCGGCCAGCGCGAGCTCGTCGCCCGCCTTGCGCAGCGACTGGTACGCGTCGAGCTGGGAGGTCAGGGCCGCACGCTGCTGCATCAGCACGGCCCGGCGCTGCGCGAGCCGGTGGACGGCGACCGGCTGCGTGCTCACCGCGCGGGCCGGGTCGTGCTGGGCGCCCTCCCAGGCCAGCTCGGTGCGCGCGAGCGAGTCGAGCTGGTGGTCCAGCCCGGCCAGCGCGATCTTGGCCTGACCGGCCCACTCGTCGGCCGTCATCTCCCGGGGCGCGGCCGTGGGCGGGGTCGGCGCCACCGACGACGAGCTGAGCGCGTACCCGCCGACCAGCACGGCCGTGGCGGCCATGATCGCGAGCGTGCGGCGGTGGCGCATCAGCACGCGTGGCACGGACAGCGCCGGTGCGGCAGCGGACGGCTCGAGCCGGCCGGCGCGGTCGGCCCCCTGGCCCCGTGGCGCGGGGACGCGGGCCGGCTCCGGCGGCGACGCTGCCGGTCCCGGCGTCGCGGAACCGCCGTCGGCCCCGGGCGTCACGCGGACCGGTTCGGGCTCCCGCAGCCAGGGCAACGTCTCCGCGAGCCGGACGTCGTCGGTCGCCTGGGTGGCCGCACGCCGGACGCGCCGGGCGGCCGCGCGGTGGGCGGCCGTGCAGTACCGCCGCTCCGGGCGGCCGGGCACGATCTCCAGCCGCTCGTCGCAGTCCGGCAACGCGCAGCGCCTCGCACCATCCGTGCCCTCGTCCACCCGGCCCTCCCACCTGAGCCCGCCGCGATGGGACCACGCCACTGAAGGGAGAGCGCGCAGACGCCACCGGTTCGCCACACCCTTGTCGCGCCGGACGGTGCCTACGTTTCGCCGTACGGCTCTGCTACGTCGTCGAACGCATAAGGTTCACCCATAAGGAGCAACGTTGCTGACACCCCGTTGGCAACGGGCCTGCGAACGGCCCAGCCCGAGAACGACGACGGCCGCCCCGGTGGGAACCGGGGCGGCCGTGGACAGACGTGCGGGAGGGGTCAGTAGGTCGGCAGCGAGGGGTCGACCTGCTTGGCCCAGGACAGGACACCGCCGCCGACGTGCACCGCGTCGCCGAAGCCGGCCTTGTGCAGCGCGGCCAGCGCCTCGGCGGAGCGTCCGCCGGACTTGCAGTGCAGGACGACGGGCTTGTCCTGCGAGATCTCGGACAGCGCCTCGCCGGACAGGATCCGGTCCTTCGGGATCAGCGTGGCGCCCGGGATCTTCACGATCTCGTACTCGTGCTGCTCGCGGACGTCGATCAGCTGGAAGTCCTTCCCGGCGTCGATCATCTCCTTGAGCTCGATCGCGGTGATCGTGCTGTTCGCCGCGGCCGCCTGGGCGTCCTCGGAGACGGTGCCGCAGAACGCGTCGTAGTCGATCAGCTCGGTGATCTTCGGCGTCTCGGGGTCCTTACGGATCTTGACCTGACGCCAGGTCGTCTCGAGCGCGTCGTAGATCACCAGGCGGCCGAGCAACGGCTCACCGATACCGGTGATCAGCTTGACCGCCTCGTTCACCATGATCGAGCCGATCGACGCGCAGAGCACGCCCAGCACGCCACCCTCGGCGCAGGACGGGACCATGCCGGGCGGCGGGGGCTCCGGGTAGAGGTCGCGGTAGTTCAGGCCCTGCCCGTTCGGCGCGTCCTCCCAGAACACCGACGCCTGGCCCTCGAACCGGAAGATCGAACCCCAGACGTACGGCTTGCCGAGCAGCACCGCGGCGTCGTTGACCAGGTACCGGGTGGCGAAGTTGTCCGTGCCGTCCAGGATCAGGTCGTAGTCCCGGAAGATGTCCAGGACGTTCTCGCTGGTCAGGCGCTCGTTGTGCAGCCGGACCTCGACGAACGGGTTCGTCTCGCGGATCGAGTCACGGGCCGACTCACCCTTGGGGCGGTCCACGTCGGACTGCCCGTGGATGATCTGACGCTGCAGATTCGACTCGTCGACGACGTCGAACTCGACGATCCCCAGCGTCCCGACTCCGGCGGCGGCCAGGTACAGCAGCGCGGGCGACCCGAGTCCGCCGGCGCCGACGACCAGCACCTTCGCGTTCTTCAGGCGCTTCTGCCCGTTCATCCCGACGTCCGGGATGATCAGGTGGCGGCTGTACCGCTCCACCTCGTCCTTGGTCAGTTCGGTGGCCGGCTCCACCAGCGGCGGTAGCGCCATTCTTCACTCCTCGCAACAACTCGCGGCGTTCCGGGACCGCGCGGGCGGGTCCCGTCCTCATCCGGCATCAACGCCGGTTCGGTGACCATTCTTCCCTGCCGAAGGCCGGGATCAGGACCGGGAGCGCGACCAGCGGCCCTCGGCCTGGGCGTCCCACGCTCCGGCGACCGCGCGGGCGACCGTCTCCGGTGCCTCCATCTGGGCCACGTGCCCGACGTCCGGTAGCAGGAGCAGCCGCCCGTCCGGCAGCGTCGACGCCGTGCGGCGGGCCAGCCGTGCGGTGACGATCCGGTCCTTCTCGCCCCACACGACGAGCGTCGGGACCGTCGTCCGCGCCGCCGTCGACCACACCGACCGGCCGGCCCAGAGACCGAGCAGGCCGCGGGTCGCCCCGTCGGCCGCCTCACCGGCCCACGGCAGGGACCGGCGCTCGTCGGCCTCCGCGATCAGCTCCTCGAGCCGCCGCTCGCTGCCGCGCGCCGGGTCGGCGAAGCAGAGCGCGACCACCTTCTCGGCGCGCGTGCGCGGCGACTCCGCGGCCAGCGCGCGGCGCGCCGACCGGCCCAGACCCGGGACCATGGCCAGCGCCATCCGGGGGTCGGACATCCGACGGGGATCCGGGCGGCGGTCCGGCATCGCCGGCGAGACCAGCGTCAGCGACCGCACGAGCTCCGGATGCCGGGCGGCCACGTTCATCGCGATCAGCCCGCCCAGCGAGTTGCCGACCAGGTGGACCGGTCCCCGCTGGTCGAGACGGCCGGCCAGCCAGCACAGCAGCGCGTCGGACAGCGCCGCCGGGTCGTAGGCCCGCGACCGGGTCGGCTCCGAGCGCCCGAACCCGGGCAGGTCCACCGCGACGCCGGACGCCCGGGGGGCGAGCAGGCCGGCCAGGTCGGTCCAGTTCGTCGACGAGCCGGCCAGCCCGTGCACGTAGACGGCCTCCGGCGCGTCGCCGTCGCCGGTGTGGGGCGTCTCCCGCACGTGCAGGCCCACGCCGCCGGCCGTCACGGTGCGGCCGGGCCACGGCCTGCGGTCCGGCTCGAGCCGGCCGAGCGTGGCGGGGTCCGCATGCTCCGGTGCGCCGAACTCGAGGCCGTTCGCCGTGCGCTCGGGCACGAGTTGAACGTCCGGTGACGGGGAGACGACCATCCCGCCAGGATGACGTGTCTGCCGCGTGCCACGCCCGGCCCGGTGGCCGCGATCACCCGGACGGACCGATCCACGCAGGGTGACCGAACGGGCACAGTCGGGGGTCACCCGACCCGGTCGGCCGCGTCCCGGCCCCCCGGACGGGCGTTGTACGGGTGTGACGAGCGAGGTGAGCACGGGAGACCCCGGCACGGCGGCGGGCACCGGCGCGCCCCCGCGCGCCCGGGCCACCGGCCGGGCGGTCGGCCTCCTCGCCGCGGTCGCACTGGTGTTCGCCGGCGGGTGGGCCGTGGGCAGCGCGGCCGGCCCGGCACCGGGCGTCGATCTCGGCGCGCCTCCCCGACCGGCCGCCGCCGGTGTCGACCCGGAGACCGCGACCATGGGGCTCGTGTCCACCCGGGCCGGCTACACGCTGCGCCCGGTCCGGCAGGTGCTGCCGTGGAACCAGCCCGCCGAGATCGCGTTCACGATCACCGGCTCGGACGGCGCACCCGTACGCGCGTTCGACGGCGGCGCGGCGGCGATGGACGTCGCGGTGATCCGCCGCGACGACGCCGGCTACGAGCAGCTGCGCGCCACGGCAGGCCCGGACGGCGTCTGGCACGCGCCCGTCACGTTCCCGGGCGCCGGCGTGTGGCGGCTCTACGCCGGGTTCACCCCGACCGGCGGCCCACCGCTCGACCTGGGCGCGGACCTGTTCGTGCCGGGGCCGTTCGGGCCGTTCACGTTCACCTCCGAGCAGCGCGCGGTGGGCAGCGGACCGTTCCAGGTCCGGCTCGACGGCGAGCTGGTGCCCGGCGGCTCCTCGCCGGTGTTCGCCACCCTCAGCCGGAACGGCGCCCCGGTCACCGACCTGCAACCCGTGCCCGGGACGGGCGGCGCGTACGGGCGGCTGGTCGCGGTGCGCCAGGGCGACCTGGCCCGGATCCCGCTGCGGGCCCAGATCGTCGGCGCGGACCCCGCCGGCCGGGCCGGGCCGGGGATCGCGTTCGTCGGCGAGGTGCCGTCCACCGGGAGTTACCGGCTGTTCCTCACGTTCACCCACGACGGTGTCGATCGGACCGCCGAGTTCACCGTCGACGCGGGCGCCGGAGGCTGATCGGTGGCGACCGTCCCTTCCGCCGGCTCCGGCACGCTCCCGGCCGGCCGTGAACGGCTGGTCGTGTGCGCGCTGCTGGCCATCCCCGTCGTCGCGCTGTCCACGGTGCCCGCGCTGCAGTTCGGGCACTGGCCGTGGATCTGCCTGACGCTCGCCGCACCCGTCGTCGTGTGGGGTGGACTGCCGCTGCACCGCGACGCGGCCCGCGCGCTGCGGCGCGGTGGCGCGGACGACGTCCCGGCCGCGCTGGGGACGGCCGGCGCGCTGGCGTGGTCGCTCACCGCGCTGCTGCTCGGCCCGGCCGGCGACCCCGGCTGGACCCAGGTGCCCCTGCCGGCCACGGCCCCCGGCCCGCCGGTCCGCCTCGACGTCGCAGCCGGGGTGACGCTGGCCGTGCTGCTGGCCGCACACGTGCGGGCGGCCGTTACGGACCCGGTCCTGCCCGGTCGATGGGGGCGCGTCGCCGTCCGGATCGTCGTCCCGGCGGTGCTCGCGGTCGCCGCCGGGACGCTGGGCTACCGGCTGGGGGCCGGCGACGACGCCGGGGCGGCCGTCGCGGCCGCGCTCGCGGTGCTGCTCGTGGCGGCCCCGACCGCGTTCGTCCCCCGCGTCCCGCGGTCCGCCCAGCCGGCGGCCCGGCGGGTGGACACCGTCCTGTTCACCTCCCGCACCCTCACCGGCGGCCCCCGCAGGCTCGACGCCGTCCGCACCGCCGCGGGCACCGAGCCGGACGAGGCGCTGCGCCTGGCCGGTTCGGTCGCGGAGCGCTCCGAGCATCCGGTGGCGCGGGCGATCGCGGCCGAGGCGGCCGCGCGCGGGGAGGTGCCCGCCGCCGGGGAGTTCGACGAGCGACCGGGGTTCGGTGCGTCCGGGATCGTCGCCGAGCTGCGGACCGGGGACGACGACAGCGAGGACGGCGAGGACGGCGAGGACGGCGACGACGCGCCGGGGCTCCCCGCCCTCTCCTCGGTCGGCGGTCCGGCCGGGCGGCGGGCGGACGGGACGGCCGTGACCGTCGTCGCGCACGCCGTGCTCCTCGGGCACCCGGACCTGCTCACCGAGCACGACGTCGTGCTCCCGGACGAGCTGCGGACCGCCCGCGACGAGATCTCCGCAGCCGGGCACACGGCCGTCGCCCTCGCCTGGGACGGGCGGGCGCGGGCCGTGCTGGCGGTCGCGGCGGACGCCGGGCCGGACGGGACCGCGGCGGTCCGCGCGGTGCGCCGGGCCGGCCTGGTCCCGGCGTGGATGTCCGCGCGGCCCGTGACCGCCGCGACCGCCGTCGCGGAGCGGGCCGGCATCGACGCCGGACCGGACACCGTCCTGGCCGGGGTGCGCCCGGACGCCGAGGCCGACGCCGTCGCGCTGCTGCGCGGGCGGGGGCACGTGGTCGCCGTCGTCGGCGAGTCCGGACGCGACGACGACGCGCTGGCCGCCGCGGACGTCGGCCTGCCCGTCGGGGCGGGGAAAGCCCGCAGCTCGGCGGACGCCGGCCGGGCCGTGGCGGCCCTGCGACGGAGGCGCCGTCGTCCCGGACCCGTGCAGTGGACGGCGGCCGCAGCGACGGCATACCACCTGGTGGCGGCCCCTCTGGCCGCGTCCGGCATGATCGATCCCTTGCTCGCGGGAGTCACCGGCGCGCTCGTCTCAGCAGCGTTCGCCCGGTGGCCGCACGGGCGGCCGACCGGGCCGCGTGATCGTTGTGACCCACGTCACGGGACACCGGCTTCGGAGCGGGGCGACGCGCGGTCGCCCGATGGCCTCGTGATCGGCCCTACTGGCGGGTAGGGTGCATCCACAACCGGGTGAAAGGCAGCGCGATGACAGGCACCTCCGCACCCCGCGGCGCACGTCTGTCCCGAGGTGCACGGCGGGCCCAGCTCCTCCTCGCCGCGCGGGACGTGTTCGCGGCGCAGGGATACCACGCCGCCGCCATGGACGACATCGCCGAGCGGGCCGGGGTCAGCAAGCCGGTGCTCTACCAGCACTTCCCCGGCAAGCTCGAGCTCTACCAGGCCCTGCTCACGACGTACGCCGACGAGCTCGTCGAGAAGGTGTCCGGGGCGATCGAGCACACCGCGGAGAACCGGGACCGGGTGCACGCCGCCGTCGCGGCGTACTTCGACTTCGTGGCCGGCGAGGGCCGGGCCTACCGGCTGGTGTTCGAGTCCGACCTGCGCGGGGACCCCGAGGCCGCCTCCGTCGTGGACAGCGCGCTGAACCGCTGCATCGACTCCATCGCGGGTGCGGTCACCACCGACGCCGGGCTGGACTTCGACCGGGCCCAGCTGCTCGCCGTCGGACTGGTGGGGCTGAGCCAGGTCGGTGCGCAGTACTGGCTCGACTCCGACCAGCGGATCCCGCGTGAGGAGGCGGTGGCGCTGATGTCGTCCCTGGCGTGGCGGGGCATCGCAGGCTTTCCCCGGGTGAGCGAGTCGACCCCGGAAGCGTCCTGACTCAGGAGCGTTCCTGCAGGTAGGCCAGCACGGCGGCGACCCGCCGGTGCACCGGCTCCTCGCTCAGGCCGAGCTTGCCGAAGATCGCGTTGACGTGTTTCTCGACGGTCGAGCCGGACAGGTGCAGCGCCTCCACGATGCCCGCGTTCGTGCGTCCCCGTGCCATCTCGCGCAGCACGTCGTGCTCGCGCGGCGTGAGTGCGGCCAGCCGGGACGGCGCGCTGCGCTCCTGGCGAGCGACGAGCGTGTCGACGACCAGCGGGTCGATCACCGAGCCGCCCGCCGCGACCTCGCGCAGCGCCCGCACGAGCTCGTCGACGTCACCGAGCCGGTCCTTGAGCAGGTAGGCGACGCCGGTCGCGCCGTCGCGCAGCAGCGCGAACGCGTACCCGGGGTCGGCGTGCTGGGAGAGCACCGCGATCCCGACGCCCGGGTGCTCGGCCCGGATCGCGTGCGCGGCCTCGATGCCCTCCATGTGGTGCTCCGGCGGCATCCGGATGTCGGTGACGACGGCGTCCGGGTGCAGGCGGCGCACGGCGTCGCGCAACTCGCCCGCGTCGCCGACGGCGGCGAGGACCTCCACCGCGCCGGACTCCTCGAGCAGGCGGCGGGTGCCCTCGCGCACCAGGTAGTTGTCCTCGGCGAGCACGACGCGCAGCCGGCCCGTCATCATCCGCCCCCGGTGACCGGCAGCTCGACGGCGACCCGGCTGCCCGCTCCCGGACGGCCGTCGATCCGCAGGCTCCCGCCGACCGCCTCGACGCGGTCGCGCAGGTTGGTCAGCCCGTACCCGTGGCGCGTGTTCGCCGCGCCCGACCCGTCGTCGCGCACCACCACCCGCAGGTGCCCGTTCTGGGCCGACAGCTCGACGTCCGCGGTCCGCGCGTCGGCGTGCTTGACGACGTTGGTCAGCGCCTCGCAGACGACGTAGTACGCCGCCGCCTCGACACCGGGCGGGAACCGCCGCTCGCGCAGGCTCGCGTCCGCGTGCGTCGCGACCGGCACCGGGACCCGGTCGGCCCGTGTCTCGACGGCCTCGACCAGGCCGCGGTCGGTGAGCACCGGCGGGTGGATGCCGTGCGCGAGCTCGCGCAGCTCGGCGAGCAGGTCCGCGGCGTCGGTCTGCACGTCGGCGAGCCCGTCGTCGGACAGGCGGCCCTGGCCGAGCGCGTTGCGGGCCAGCCGGATCCGCGCGACGAGCGCGACGACGTGCTGCTGCACGCCGTCGTGCAGGTCGCGCTCGATCCGCCGCCGCTCGGTCTCGGCGGCAGCCACCAGGCGCGCCCGGGAGGCCCGCAGCTCCTCCAGCCGCTCGGCCAGCTCGCCGGCCAGGCGCACGTTCGCGATCGCCGTGCCGGCCTGTCCGGCCAGCGTGTCCAGCAGCTCGCGGTCGCCCTCGTCGTACCCGCCGGGTTTCGCGCCGCACTCGATCCGGCCATCGTCCACACCGGACAGCACGACGGTCAGCTCGGGCGCCCCGGAAGGCTCGCCGGCGGTCACCGTCGAGCCGGGCAGCGCGACGCGGACCCAGCTCGCGTCCAGTCCCCGCCGGACGGTGTCGGCGAGCCGCGGCAGCAGCTGCCCCAGCTCGACGGTCTGCTCCAGCCCGCTGCCGAACGTGGTGAGCAACCGGTACCGGTCCACCTTCGCGCCGAACACCGAGCGGTCCGCCCAGGCCTCGACCCGCCGTCGCAGCGGCTGGAACGCGATCCCGGCGAGCACCGTCACCCCCACCGCCACCTCGACCGGCACCTGGCCACCCACCGCGAGCCCCGGCGCCGCGACGACGGCGACGTAGACCCCGGTGATCAGCAGCACGAGCGCCGCGTAGACGAGCGAACGGCGCAGCGCCAGGTCGATGTCGAACAGCCGGTGCCGCAACACGCCGACGACGATCACGGCCGGTCCCGACAGCGTCACCGGGAAGTACAGGGAGGCGACGACCTGGGCCGCCGGGGCGTCGTCCGGCACGTCGAACGCGGCCAGGAGGGCACCCGCCGTCAGGACCGCGGCGCCGGCGATCATCACGTACAGCATCAGCCCCATCCGCCGCCGCTGCGCAGGCGATGCGCGTACGAACCGGGCGAGCAACAGCGCGACGGCGACGAGGATCGCCCAGTACCCGGTGTACAGCGCGAGCAGTGGCGGCCCGAGCCAGGCGAGCCACGCGAGTGCCGCGGGGCTGGGCTGCGTCGGTGGCACGTCGAGCAGCCAGGTGTCCACGACCAGCGTCGGCGTGGTCAGCAGCAGCAGCGGCGGCAGGGCGAGCGGAAGCCACAGGGCACCCGCGACCCGGCGTTGCCAGGTCCGCTCGACGGTTCCGTCCGGGTACGTCGCGATGACCAGACCGAACGCGATCGACGCGACGAGAGCGGAGTACTGGGTCGCGGCGTTGAGCCAGGGCAGCCACCAGGGCGGCTCGACCGCGGCGAAGCCCAGCCGCAGCGGGCCCTCGATCCCGACCCCGACGCCCATCGCGGCCCCCGCCAGCAGCATCCGTTGCGGCTGCGGATGATCGGGCCGCCGGCGGGTGAGCCAGACCCCGACCGCGAAGACCGGCAGGACGCCGAGCCCGATCCAGACCAGGCTGCCGGTGGCCTTGTCGGCGCCGGGGACGACGAGGTGGAACGCGGCACCGGCCAGCAGCCCGGCCACACCGAGTGCCGTCACCACCCGCTGCCCGGTCCGCATCCTCGAAATGCTCCGCCGCAGGTCGGCCCGCGTCCAGGGTGCCGACCCCGGGCCGCCCATGGAGGCCTGCCTCCACCGCGGACGGTGGGCCTACCACCTTCCGGGGACCGCCGCCGCTGCCTAGCGTCCTGCCGTGCGTTCCCGGCGACAGCACCCGGGGCGCCGGAGCCGACCGCCACGGCCGGCATCCGCCGGACCGACCCGGCATCACGGTCACGACCCGCCGGCAGGAGATGTCGCCATGACCACCGAACGCCCCACCCGCCGGACCTCCGTCCCACCCGCGCGCCCCCACCCCGTGGGCCGGGTCGGGCCCGCCCGCTGGGCACTGCTCAGCTCCGTCGCGGGCATCGTGGGCAACCTGCTGCTCGTCGGCTTCTACGTCCTGGCGACACCCTGGCGGCCCGATCCGCGCCCGAGCGAGTGGGACTGGCTCGGCCCCGCGAACGACGTGGCGGTCGTCGTGCAGCTGGGCGCCTTGCTCCCGGTCGCCGCGGCGCTGTACCGGCGGCTCCCGCCGTCCCGCGCGAGTCGGGGGTGGACGGTCGTCGGCGTGTCCGGGCTGGTCGCGGTCGTCGTGCTGCAGCTGTTGCTGGTGGCCGGGGTCCTGACGTTCGGGGAGCAGATCGCCCCGGGGGCGCTCGCGGGGGCGCTGGTGTTCGGCTGGATGGCGGCGATCTCGGTGCTGGCCGGCCGGGCCGGCGTCGTGTCCCGGGCGACCGCTCGCCTGGGGCCGGTCATCGGCGCCTGCCTGTTCGGCGGCGCCGGTGTGCTCGCCGCGTCACTGACACTCCTCCCGGACGGCTCCGCGATCCGGTGGACCGGATTCGGAATCGGCGGGCTGGTGGGCCTGCTGGGCTGGGTCGCCGTCGTCGGATGGACGCTGCTGCTCGTCCGCGACCTGTCCACCGGACGGGACGGAGGCCGGCCGTGACCACCGTCGCGGACCGGCCGGACCGGGCGGTCGCCGCGCGGACGGAGCTGGGCACGCTCGCCGAGCTCGCCGCGTCCGGCGACCCGGACCGCGGACTCCTCGACCGCCGGCTCGTCGCCGTTCTGTCCGAGCTCACCGCGACCGGCCCACCCGCCCTGCTCGCGCTGGCCCGCGACGCGTCCCGCCCACTGTCCCGGCGGGCTGCGGCGCTGGCCGAGATCTACCGGCAGACCGCACCCCGCCCGGGGGCGGGGACATCGAACGGAGGAGATCCACGATGAGGACGACCTACCGCACACTGGCCTGGCTGATCGCGCTCGCGGTGGCGGTGCAGGCCGCGGCGATCGCGTTCGCGTTCACCGGGCTCGGCGTCTGGATCCAGGGCGGTGGCGTGCTGGACAAGGCCGCCATGGAGAGCGAGAGCAGCACGTTCTTCGGCGACGCCGGGTTCGGCATCCACGCGGTCAACGGGTACATGGTGATCCCCGGGCTGGCCCTGGTGCTGCTCGTCGTGTCCTTCTTCACGAAGATCCCGCGCGGCGCGGTCTGGGCCGGCGCGGTCCTGTTGCTGGTGGTCCTGCAGGTCACCCTCGGCGGGCTCAGCTTCGGCGCGCCCACCATGGGGATCCTGCACGGGCTGAACGCGCTGCTGCTGTTCACCGTGGCCCTGCTGGCCGGCCAGCGCGCCCGCGCGGAGCGGGCCGTGGCAGGAGAGCCGGCGCCCACCGCGGGCGCGGGCGTGGGCTGAGACGTCGTGGTCACCCGGGCAGCGCCGCGGCCCGCCGCCGCGCCGCGCGACGGACGGCCGGCCCGCCGGGGCCGGGTCCGGCGGCTGCTGGCCGCCGTCGCCGTCGCGGCGCTGCTCGGCCCGCTCGGTGTCCTCTGGTACTCGAGCCTCGTCCCGGACACCTACTCGGTGATGGACATGGGCGTACCGGACCTCGGTGGTGGAGCGGCTCATCACGACCACGGTGGAATGACCATGGCCGGCGTGGACACGCTCGTCGAGCCGGACACCCGCCCGGCCGAGGTGCGGCTCACCCTCACCGCCCGGCGCGAGCCGTTCCGGCTGGCCTCCGGTCAGGTGGTGGACGGCTACACGCTGAACGGGACCTCGCCCGGCCCGGAGATCCGCGCCGTGGCCGGACAGATCGTCGAGGTGCGTGTCGTCAACGAGTCGGTCCCGGACGGCGTGACCCTGCACTGGCACGGGATGGACGTGCCGAACGCCGAGGACGGCGTCGCCGGGGTCACGCAGGACGCGGTGCCGCCCGGCGGCAGCCACACGTACCGGTTCCGCGCCGACCAGGTGGGCACGTACTGGTACCACTCGCACCAGGTCTCGCACGTCCAGGTCGAGCGGGGGCTGTTCGGTGCGCTCGTCGTCGACCCGCCCGGCGCTCCGACGCCCGGGATCGACGCTCTCGCCCTCGTGCACCACTACGACGGCGTCCGCACCGTGAACGGACGCTCCGGCGACCTGCCGGTCCCGGCACCGCCCGGCGCGACCGTGCGGGTGCGGGTGGTGAACACCGACAACGGCCCGATGCCGGTCTGGGTGGACGGCGCACCGTTCCGGTTGCGCGCGGTGGACGGCGCCGACGTGAACGGCCCGCCGGAGGTCGCGGACACCGCGGTGCGGGTGACCGCAGGCGGCCGCGCCGACCTGGAGGTCGTCGTCCCGCCGGGCGGTGCGCGCGTCGAGCTCGGCGGGTCGACGGCGGTCGTGCTCGGTCCCGCCTCCACGCCCGCACGACCGCGCCCGTCCCGCGACCTCGACCTGCTCACCTACGGCGTCCCCGCCGCCCCGGGCTTCGACCCGGCCGCGGCGGACCGGAGCTTCGAGTACCGGATCGGCCGGTGGCCCGGCTTCCTGGACGGCGTCCCCGGTCTCTGGTGGACGGTCAACGGACGGCTGTTCCCGGACGTGCCGATGTTCGTCGTCCGCCGCGGCGACGTCGTGCGGATGCACATCGCGAACTCCTCCGGCGAGGTGCACCCGATGCACCTGCACGGCCACCACGCCGTCGTGCTCGCGCGCAACGGGGTGCCGTCCACCGGCAGCCCCTGGTGGGTCGACTCGCTCGACGTCGCCGACGGCGAGGACTACGACGTCGCGTTCGTCGCGGACAACCCGGGGATCTGGATGGACCACTGCCACAACCTGCCGCACGCCGCGGAAGGGCTGACCGCGCACCTGATGTACGAGGGCGTGGACACCCCCTACCGCGTCGGCGGGGCGCCGGTGAACCACCCGGAATGAGTCACGGACGCAGCCGGTAGAACCGGAACATGTCGTTGTCCAGCTCGTCGAGGACCTCGACCCCGGCGAACCCGGCCGCACGGGCGTAGTCGTCCAGTGTGGACCGGCGCATGACGGTGCCGGTGCCGACCGAGCCCGGTGTGGACAGCCCGTCCGGAAGGCAGCACAGCAGCGAGAACCCGTAGAACAGCTGCTCGATCTCGTCGCCGTCCGGCGCGAACTCGTCGGCCACCTTCTCATCCATGATCAGCACCGTGCCGCCGGGTGCGACGGCGCGGCGCATCGCGGTCAGCACCGCGACCGGGTCCGGCATGTCGTGCACGCACTCGAACGCGCACACCAGGTCGTATCCGCCGCCGTGTTCGGCGGTGCCCATGTCGGCGTGGTGGAACCGGACCCGGTCGGCGACGCCGTGGGCCGCGGCGTTGTCCCGTGCGGCCTCGACCGACGGGGCGTCGACGTCGAAGCCGTCCACGGTGGCCGTCGGGTAGCCGCGGGCGATCCCGATCGCCGACCAGCCCAGGCCGCAGCCCACGTCGGCGACCCGTCCGCCGTCGCGCAGCGCGGCGTCCACCGCGGGCAGGGCGGGCAGGTGGTCGCGGGCCAGCCCGGTCAGCAGCAGGCCGCGGTTCATGTCGCCCTGACCCTCCCGGGCGTCCGTGCCGAGCTGCTCCCAGCTGACGCCGTGCCCGTGCCGGTAGGCGTCGAGCAGGTCGTCCACCCGCCGCTGGGACGCGGTGAGCATGCGGGCGGCCGGCGGGAGATAGGTGTCGCTGTCCGGGTCGACGAGCACCGGGACGTGCGCGGCGGGAAGGGTGAACCGGCGGTCGTCCGGGGCGGCGGACGGGTCGTCGACGTCCAGCAGGCCACAGACCGCCTGCTGCTCCAGCCACTCGCGGGCGTAGCGGGGCGCGGTGCCGGTTCGCCGGGCCAGCTCGCCCGGGGTGG
Source organism: uncultured Actinomycetota bacterium (assembly GCA_963822335.1). GTDB lineage: Bacteria > Actinomycetota > Actinomycetes > Mycobacteriales > Pseudonocardiaceae > Pseudonocardia. The sequence goes on from CAWGHE010000004.1 coordinate 1,102,942, forward strand.
CGGGCCCGTCGTCGGCCAGCGAGCGGTACCAGCCGAGCCGGTCCCCGAGGTACAGCGCGGTCGTCTGCTCGGCGCCGATGATCCAGCCGAAGACCCTCTCGGCGCAGGCCTCGGTGCGGGCGGTGTCGGTGGGTGGGGTGTGTGTCGTCGTCATGGACGGAACGGTCCGCGCCGGGCCTGTCGCCCGGCTGTCACCGCACTGCCGTGTGCTCGGCGAGCTCTGCCAGCGCGTCGCGGGCGAGGTCGAGCAGCTCGTCGTCGGTGCGGGCGGCGCCGCGGCGGGCGGCCTCCTCCCGCTCCTCGAGCGTGTGGCCCAGCTCGTCGAGGAGGACGGCGTCGCCGCCGAACACGGTGCCGCCGCTGCGCCGGCTCGCGAGCCCGCCGAGCAGCTCCGCGGCCGCGGCCTCCCGTCCCGCCCGGACCAGCAGCTCGACGACGTGCCGGACGGCGACCCACTGGTGCGTCCGGTTCCCGGTGCCGCGCCAGTGGTCGAGCGTCTCCGCGGCCGCGCGGGCCGCCGTCACCGGGTCGCCGCGGCGGGCGAGCAGCGACGCGATCGTCACGAGCGCGACGCCGACGGCGTACCGCTCGCCGACCGCCCGCGCCTGCCGCAGGCTCGTCTCCAGAGGGGCGAGCGCCGCGTCCGGATCGGTCGTCGCCCGGATCTCGCCGACCAGGTACGTCGCCCACGGCGCCAGCAGCGGTTCGGTGCCGGTCCGGACCACCAGCTCGTCGGCGATGGCGACGGCGTCGGCGGTGCGCCCGGCGTAGGCGTCGACGAGCGCGCGGTCGGCCCGGGCCAGCGCGACCACCCGCGCGTCGCCGGCGAGCAGGCCGACCCGTTCCAGCTCGGCGGCGGTCGCGACGCACGCGGCGGCCTCGCCGCGGAACAGCTCGCATTCGGCGCGCACGTAGAGCAGGTGGCACCGGCGCGGGTCGTCCGGACCGGCGGCGTGGGTGAGACCGCGTTCGACGAGGTCGAGCGCCCGCCCGAGATCGCCGGTGAACCGGGCCCCGGAGGCGGCGACGCCGTACACGGTCGCGACGTCCGGTCCCAGGCCGTCGCTGCCGCCGTCGAGCAACCGGTCGGCCCAGTCGAACAGCTCCGGCGGCATCCGGACCTCGGCGTAGACCGCGAGACCCGCCACCAGTGCCGCGGCGAGGGGCCGGTCGCGCACGGCGGCCCACGCCTGCGCGGCGCGCAGCTCGTCCCATTCGGCGGTGATCGCGTCCAGGCCGGCGGTGGCCGACGGTCCGGCGAGCCGTCCGGTCCGGCGGACCAGATCCGTCACGTGCGCGGCGTGGCGGCGGCGGGCGTCGTCGGTGCCACCGCGCTCGTCGAGCCGGTCCCGGGCGTAGGCGCGCACGGTCTCCAGCAGCACGTACCGCGTCTCCCGGCCGCCGTCGTGCGCAACGGACGCGGTGACGAGCGAGCGGTCCACCAGGTCGGCGAGCACCGCGTCGGTCCCGTCGCCGTCCACCGGCCCGGCGACCGCATCGGCGGCGTCCAGGGTGAAGTCGCCTGCGAACACGCCGAGCGCCGCGAGCGTCTCCCGCTGCGGCCCGGTGAGCAGGTCGTACGACCAGTCGACGACGGCCTGCAGCGTCCGGTGCCGCGGCGGGGCGGACCGGGAGTGGCTGCGCAGGAACGCCAGCCGGGTGGGGAGCCGGTCGACGAGCTCGGCGGCCGAGAGGACGCGCATCCGGGCGGCCGCCAGCTCCAGGGCCAGCGGGAGCCGGTCGAGGCGACGGCAGATCCGGGCCACGGTCTCCGGGTCGGCCGCGAACTCCGGCGACGCCGCCGACGCGAGGTCGGAGAACAGCGCGACGGCGTCCGCCTCGGCCAGCGGCGCCAGCGGGCGCACGCGCTCGTCGCGGACGCCGAGCGGCTCCCGGCTCGTCGCGAGCACCGCCACCCGCGGGCACCGGGCCCGCAGCTCGTCGACGAGCTCGGCGACCGCGACGGCCAGGTGCTCGCAGTTGTCCAGCACGAGCAGCGTCGCGCGGTCCCGCAGCAGGTCCACGACCTGCTCCCGAGGCTCCCGCCCGGGGGCCGGCGCGCCGGACGCCGGGACGGCGGCCGCCACCAGCGTCGCCACCTCGGGCGCGGCGGACACCGCGGCCAGCTCGGCGACGACGACGCCGTCGGCGAACGCGTCCCGCAGCCGTGCGGCCGCGTGGGTGGCCAGGCTCGTCTTGCCCACCCCGCCGGGGCCGACGACGGTGACCGGTCCCCCGCCGTCGGGTACCTCGGCGACGAGGCGGGCGAGGCTCTCCGCGCGGCCGCGCAGGACCGGCATCGCCGGGTCCGGGCGGTCGGTCGCGCCACCCGGCCGGGGCGGGGCCGGGTCCGGCGACGGGGTTCGCCGTGCGGAGCCCACGTCCCGGTCGCGGGCCGCCTGCCGCCCACGCGCCGGGCCGGGCCGGGCCGTCGGCCGGTCGCGCGCCAGCACGTCGGCCTGCACCCGGCGCAGCTCCGGTCCCGGTTCGAGACCCAGCTCGTCGGCGAGCAGGCGCCGGAAGTCGTCGTAGGCGGCGAGCGCGTCGCCCGGCCGTCCCGCCCGGTCCAGCGCTTGCACGAGGAGCTCGCGGCGCCGCTCGCGCAGCGGGTCGGCCGCGATCAGCGGCCCGAGCCGGGCGACCGCGTCGTCCGGGCGGCCGAGGTCGAGGTCGGCCCGCACCCGGTCGTCCTCGGCCGCGGCGCGCAGCTGTCCGAGCCGGTCGATCTCCGGGCGGGCGAACGCGTCGTCGGCGAACTCGGCGAGCGCCCCGCCGCGCCACAGCGCGAGGGCGCGGTCGAGCAGCGCGGCCGCCGCCGACGGGTCCGGCTCGCCGCGGGCCCGGCCGCACAGGTCACCGAAGAGCCGGGCGTCGACCTCGTCCGGAGGAACGTCGAGCAGGTAGCCGGGCGGGCGCGCGACCAGCTCCGGCAGCACCCCGCGGGCCCGCGCGACGAGGCTGTGCAGGGCAGGCCCGGCGTGCCGCGGCGGGTCCTCCGGCCAGCACACGTCCACGAGCCGGTCGGCCGCGACGACCTCGCCGGGCCGGGTGGCGAGCAGCGCGAGCAGGCGCCGCACCCGGGCCCCCCGCACCGGTACGTCGCCGACCTCGACCGTGCCCAGCACCCGCAGTCGCATCGGGTCCCGCCTGTCCGTACCCCGCACCGGGTGTGCGGAGTGACCAGGGTAGGGCGCCCGGGTTCTACCCGACGACCGTCGGCGCCACCGCGGCCTGCTGGACCAGTGCCGCGATCCGGCCCGCCACGCCGTCGACGCGCTCGACCGGGAGCATGTGCCCGGCGTCCGGGAAGATCGTCATGGCCGAGCGCGGCAGGTGCTTCCGGATCCGCCGGGTGAACCGCGGCGGCGTGAGCCGGTCCCGCGACCCGACCATGATCTCGACCGGCATGCCGGCGAACGCCTCCAGGGCGGCCTCGCGCTCGTGCGCGGTCAGCGTGGGCGTGAAGCCGGACACCGTCGTCGGACGGCAGTCGCCGATCGCCGCGCAGGTCAGCCGTACCGCGCGGGCGTCCGGACGGCGGCCGAGCAGCAGCGCCCGCAGGCCGGGGCCGAGCACGGCCGGGTGCCGGGTCAGCTCGCGGCGCTCGGTCCAGCGCCGGCTGGCCGTGACGGCCTGCTTGCCGGCGAGGAACGCCCGGGCCGGACGTCCGGACATCCCCAGCGTCGCCGCGCCGCCGAGGCCGCCGCCGGCCGTCGCGACCAGCGCGACGCCGGCCACCCGGGAGGCGACCAGGTCCGGGTGCCGCTGGGCGAGTGCCATCGCCGTCATGCCGCCCATCGAGTGCCCGGCCAGCACCAGCGGCCCGGACGGGCACACCTGGCCGACCAGCTCGGCCAGGTCGTCGGCGAGCTGCTCGAGCGTCATCGAGGACTCGGGGGTGTCGTCCGAGCGGCCGTGCGCGCGGTGGTCGTAGCGGACCACCCGCGGACGCGGGCCGGGGTGGTCGTCACCGGTCAGCGCGTCCACGACCGGCGCCCAGCACCGCTCGTCGAGCGTCCATCCGTGCGCCAGCACGACCGTCACCGGCGCCCCGTCCGGCCCGGAGTCGACCGCGTACAGCCCGGTCCCGTCCCGGGTCAGGACCCGGTACCGGTGATCGTTCCGCATGCCTGACACCACCCCTTGCTCAGATCAGGTCCGCGCGCCGCCAGATGGCCTCCGTCGGCCCACCGATCATGCCCACCTCGCGCAGGAACGGCACCAGCTTGCGGGCCGACCAGCGCCGCATCTCGACGTGGTGCGGGTTCGTGCGGGCCACCGCCGCGCCGACCTTCGGCTCGATGCCGACGCTGCGGTACACCTCGGGGTGGATCAGGTTGTTCACGACGATCGAGGCGATCCGCGCCGTCTGGTAGTTCGCGAACGCCTTCTGCGCGGCGTTGATCTTCGGGACGATCCGCTGCAGCTCCTCGCGGGCGTAGCGGACGTGCCGGGCCTCCTCCGTCACGTGGATCTTGTTGATCATCCGGGACAGCGGCTGGACCCGGTCGTCGCGCATCCCCTCGCGCTGCAGCTGGTCGAGGATCTCCTCGACGAACAGCGTCCCGGCGAACATCGCGGGACCGGTGCCGACGGCCTTGAAGTACCGGCCGGCCTCGTGCACGACCTTGCGCGGCGCGTAGTCCGGCACGCCGTAGCGCTCGGTCGCCTTCGCGAACATCATCGAGTGCCGGCACTCGTCGGCGATCTCGACCAGGGCGTACTGGATGTGTGCCTTGCGCGGGTCGCGGTCGTAGGCGTAGCGCAGCAGCATCTGCATCAGGATCATCTCGAACCAGAGACCGATCCGGGCGACGCTGCAGAACTCGTGGATCGACAGCGTGATCCGCTGATCCTCGGTCAGCCCGTCCCACAGCCCGGTGCCGTAGAGCGAGACGCGCTCCGGGACGATGCCGTACTTGCCCTCGACGAGCGGGGCGTCCCAGTCGATGTCGACCGTCGGCTCGTAGGAGTTCGTCACCGACGAGCGCAGCAGCCGCTCCGCGGTCGTCTCCCGGTCGTTGAGCTTCTTCGACGACGCAGTGGGGGCACTCATGGCTCAGGAGTTCCTTTCCGCGACGGGTGCGTCCTCGGCGAGGGCCGGGACGGTGCGGCCGGTCAGCCGCCGGACGAGCCCGGCGGCGATCGGCGAGGAGTCGAAGTGACCGGCGCGAGCGCGGGAGCGCAGGCGGCGCGCGACGACGCCGTCGAGCAGGCCGGGAACGTGCCGTCCGGCCCAGAGCTCGACCCCGCCGAGCCGCGACCCGGCGGTGTCGCGCCGCGGGCGCCGGGACGTCAGTGCCCGCACGACGGTGCCGACGATGTCGTCGACCTCCTCGCGGCGGACCTGGCCCTCCAGCGCGAGCCCGACGGCGCGGCCCTCGTCGTGGATCGGGGTGCGCACGTAGCCGGGGTAGACGGTGGTGACGGCGAGCTCGGTGCCGTACTCGACGCGCAGCGCGTCGGCGTAGGCGCTCATCCCGCGCTTGGCCACGCTGTAGGCGGAGACGAACGGCAGCGTCAGGTATGCGAGCTCGCTGGCCACGAACACCACGCGGCCCTTGCCTCCGCGGCGTCCCGCTCCGTCGAGCAGGACCGGCAGCGCGGCCGCGGTCACCCGCCACGCACCGAGCAGGTTGACCTCGAGCACGCGCATCGCGTCCGGCTCGAGAGGGCCGCCGGCGTCGTTCGGCGTGCCGATGCCCGCGAAGTGCACGACGGCGTCCAGGCCGCCGAGCCGGGACACGGCCTCGCCGACGGCGGCGGTCACCGAGGCGTCGTCGGTGACATCGCAGGCGAGCACACCGAGAGAAGCGCCAGCGGAACGAGAATCGGCACCGGGGCCGCCGGCCCGGTCCAGACCGACCACCTGCGCACCGATCTCCCGCAGACGCGCGACGGTCGGCTCACCGAACCCGCCGGCCGCGCCGGTCACCAGGACCCGGCTCCCGCGGCGGATCTCAGGTACTGCGTTCTCCCCACCCCGCCGGCTCCGCCGGCTGCCGTCCCCCTGGGACACCGCGTTCCTCCTCGCTGTTACCAGCGGTAACTGTTACCGTTGGTAACGTGCCGCAGGAGAACAGGGATGTCAAGTCCGAGCGTCAGGACGCCAGGGACCGGCGCCGGGCCGAGCGGCGGGGCGAGATGGTCGAGGCCGCGATCGACGCCGTGCGCGAGCACGGGCCGGGCGCCTCGGTCGCCCAGATCGCGGCGGCAGCCGGGATCACCAAGCCCGTGCTCTACCGCCATTTCACCGACCGGGCCGATCTGCAACGGGCGGTCGGCGAGTCCGCGGCGCAGATGCTGATGGGCCGGATCTACCCGGTCCTGGCGATCGAGGCCGAACCGGTCGAGCACGTCGCCGCGGTGATCGACGCGTTCCTGGCCGGCATCGAGGACGAGCCGCAGCTGTGGCGGTTCGTGGTGCACAACCCGGCCGAGCCCGCCCCCGGCGCGGAGATCGTCGAGGACGTGCGCAGCGGGCTCGCCGCCCTGCTGGCCACGATCTTCGGCGAGCAGTTGCGGGCGGCCGGGCGCGACTCCGGCGGCGCCGAGGCCTGGGCGTACGGGCTGATCGGCATGGTGCAGTCCGCCGGGGACTGGTGGCTGGACCGGCGCACGATGAGCCGGGAGGCGCTGACGAACTACCTCACGTCGCTGATCTGGGGTGGCATCGCGAGCGTGACCGGCCTGGACGGGCGACGGCGCGAGCGCGGACATCCTGCGGCTGGTGCCGGACCCGCGCACCAGGACCGGGAGCACCGGGGGGACCGACCATGGCTGAGGCGCACGACCACGGGCACGACGGGCAGTACGACGGCCCGGCGACGATCGTCGTGGACCGCGAGGAGATCGCCGTCGAGGTCCGGCTCGGATGCCACCACGAACCGTTCGACGGCCGGCTGCACTGGGCCGGCCGGGTGAAGGCCGAGCCGCGGCTGGCCGCGCTCGTCGGGTCCGGGGCCGAGGTCGAGGTCCGCGTCGACGGCCGCGCCGCGACCGGCCGGCTCGGCGACCCGGACATGTGGGACCGCTACCGGCTCACCGGCGTCGGCCGTCCACCGTTCGCGGTGGACGTCGCAGCCGACGAGCCGGCGGCACGGTGAGCGGACGGCTCAGCCGCCCAGGCCGAACCCGACCTTGCGCTCCTCGGCCGGTCCGATCTCGACGTACGCGATCCGCGAGACCGGCACGACGTAGCGGTGACCCTGGTCGTCGGTGAGGTCGAGCAGACCGTCGTCCGACTTCATCGCGCCGCTGACCTGCTCGGCGACCTCGTCCGGCGTGCGGTCGCTGGACACCACGAGCTCCCGCGGGCTCTCCGCGATGCCGATCTTGACCTTCACCGGTGGACCTCCTGCGCTCCGATTACCTCTGGCGGGCGCCAGGCTAGTCGGTTTCTCTCAGGAGAGTCCGAGACGGGACATCCGCTTCCCGTGGTTCGTCTGCACCTTCTTGATCAGGTTCGCGACGCCGCCCTGATCACCCGAGCCGCGCACGATGAACTCGGCCAGCTCGTCCCGCTCGGCGACCACACGCTGGGCCTGGGTCACCGCCTCGCCGAGCAGCCGCCGCCCCCAGAGCGCGAGGCGGTCCCGCTGCTGCGGATACGCGGCGCACGCCGCCCGGACCTCCCGCTCGGCGAACGCGCCGTGCCCGGTGTCGGCCAGGACCTGGCGGACCAGCTCACCGGTCGCCGGGTCGACCCAGCCGGCCAGCTCGCGGTAGAAGTCCGCGCCCAGCCCGTCCCCCAGATATGCCTTGACCAGCGACTCCAGCCAGCTCCGCGGGGCGGTCGACGCGTGGTAGGAGTCCCACAGCGCGACGAACGGCTGCATCGCGTCCGCCACCTGGACCCCGTCGCGGCCCAGGTGGTCCTCGATCAGGCGGAAGTGCCCGATCTCGGCAGCCGCCATCGCGGACAGCTGGGCGCGGCCGGCCAGCGTCGGGGCCGCCCGCGCGTCCTCGGCCAGGCGATCGAAGGCCGACAGCTCGCCGTAGGCCAGCACGCCGAGCAGGTCCACCATCGCCCGTGCCGGCCCGTCGGCCTCGACCCCCGCACCGGCATCGGTCGTCATGGCGGTCACCCTAGTGGAGCCATCGGCCCGGTCGCGGGTGTCCTGCGGGGACGCTGTGCGGCGCGTATCACCCGGCCCGCCGGGCGTGCCCGACTGCGGTGGGGCCGCGACGGGGTATCATGCACTCAGCGCGGCACGTTCGAACGGATGAGTCGCGCCCACCGCGCGGGACACGGGCAACGGGTTCTCGCGGCGACCGCACATCGGCCGCCGCCACAGCGACTCACCGGGCCCCGCACAAGAACTGGTGCGCGCAGCGCCTCGGCGGCTCTCCCACCCGCGGTCTGAGATTGCGAGACCCGGTGGTCGACGAGCACGCCCCCGGGCTCCTGTGCGCGGAGAGAGGCGATCATCCTGTCCGTTTCGAACGACACCCAAGAATCAGAGAATTCCGCCACCCCCGAGGCGGACCCCGGCTTCGAGCAGACCGGCATCCAGGCCAAGGTCACCGACGTCCAGGCCGACGACCCGGACGCGAAGCTCCCCCCGACGTTCGCCGAGCTCGGCGTCCGCCCCGAGATCGTCTCCGCGCTCGCGGAGAACGACATCGTCCGCACGTTCGCCATCCAGGAGCTGACGCTCCCGCTGGCGCTGGCCGGCGAGGACTGCATCGGCCAGGCCCGTACCGGTACCGGCAAGACGCTGGGCTTCGGCGTGCCGATGCTGCAGCGCATCACCCCTCCGGGTGAGCGCGCCGCGGCGACCGCCGAGGGCGAGGCCGCCGACCGGACCAAGGACGTCCCGCAGGCGCTCGTCGTGGTCCCGACCCGTGAGCTCTGCGTGCAGGTCGCGCGGGACATCGCCGCGGCCGGCAAGAACCTCGGCGTCCGCGTCGTCGCGATCTACGGCGGCCGTGCCTACGAGCCCCAGCTCGAGGCTCTGCGCAAGGGCGTGGACATCATCGTCGGCACCCCTGGCCGTCTGCTCGACCTGGCCGAGCAGCGCCACCTGGTGCTGGGCCGGGTCAACGCCCTGGTGCTCGACGAGGCCGACGAGATGCTGGACCTGGGCTTCCTGCCCGACGTCGAGCGGATCCTGCGGATGCTGCCCGAGCAGCGCCACACGATGCTGTTCTCGGCCACGATGCCGGGCCCGATCGTGCAGCTGTCCCGGCGCTTCCTCACCCGTCCGACGCACATCCGGGCGGAGGAGGCCGACCAGGGCGCCATCCACGAGCGCACCCGCCAGCACGTCTACCGGGCGCACGCGATGGACAAGGTCGAGCTGCTCACCCGTGTGCTGCAGGCCAAGGACCGCGGTCTGACGATGATCTTCGCCCGGACCAAGCGGACCGTGCAGCGCGTCGCCGACGACCTCGCCGAGCGCGGGTTCGCGGTCGCCGCCGTCCACGGTGACCTGGGCCAGGGCGCCCGCGAGCAGGCGCTGCGTGCGTTCCGCTCGGAGAAGGTCGACGTGCTGGTCGCGACGGACGTCGCGGCCCGCGGTATCGACGTCATCGGCGTCACGCACGTCGTGAACTACCAGTGCCCGGAGGACGCGAAGACCTACATCCACCGGATCGGCCGGACCGGCCGGGCCGGGCGCGAGGGCGTCGCGGTCACGCTGGTGGACTGGGACGAGATCCCGCGCTGGAAGCTCATCTCCGACGACCTCTCGCTCGGCGTCGACGAGCCGCCGGAGACCTACTCCACCTCGGACCACCTGTTCGCGGACCTGGAGATCCCGGCCGGCGCGACCGGGCGGCTGCCGGTCGGCAACCGCACGCGGGCCGGGCTGGAAGCCGAGTACATCGACACCGAGGGCGACCACGGCAGCGGCAAGCGCCGCGACAGCCGCGAGTCCCGCAACGGCGACGCGGGCGAGGTCAAGTCCCGGCCGCGCCGCAACCGGGCGCGCACTCGCACCCGCGGCGGCGTGACCCTCGGGGAGGACGGGACGGAGACGCCGGCCACCGAGGCCGCGCCGTCCACCGGCCCGGAGGGATCCGCGAACGGGGCGGACACCGCGAGCGAGGGGTCGGCCAAGCCGCGCCGCCGTCGTCGTCGCGGGTCGCGCAGCCGCAGCGGTGCCTCGACCGGCGCGGACAGCACCGGCGACAGCGACGCCGCCGCGAGCTGACAGAGAGTGCTTCGGCGGCTCCCGCCACCGGAACGACGGAACCGCGGTGACCTGCTGGTCGCCGCGGTTCTGGTCGTCGTGCTGGTCCTCGCGGCCGCGCTCTACACCGTGCAGAGCCCGGCGGCCACGACCGAGTCGGTGACCGCCACGGCACCGGTCGACCCGCCTCCCCCGGCGACGTCGATCCCGTCGTCGTTCACCGAGCTCTGGCGCGCGCCGAGCCCGAACACGCCGACACCGGTCGCCGCGGGGGACGGCGCCGTCGTCGCGGACGCCTCGACGGTCACCGGGCGGGACGCCCGCACCGGCGCCCCGCGCTGGAGCTACAGCCGGGACGTGCCGCTGTGCACGGTCACCGCCGCGTTCGGGCGGGTGCTGGCCGCCTTCCGCAACGACGAGTACTGCAGCGAGCTGAGCTCGCTGAACGCGGCCACCGGGGCGCGCGGGCCTGCCCGGACGCTCGACGCCCGGCCCGGCACCCGCCTGATCGGCGACGGGCCGGTCGTCGCCACCGGCCAGGACTACCTCGAAGCCATGCGCTCGGACCTGGTCCGCACGGTGGAGTACGGCACCGTGCGCGCCCTCGAGGAGCCGAACGACCAGCCCCGCACGGGCTGCTCGTTCTCCTCGTTCGCCGTCGCCCCGAACCGCGCGGGCGTGATGGAACGCTGCCCCGGGGACGGGTCGGACCGGCTGACCGTGCTGCGCCCCGACGCCAGCCGCGGCGACCAGCCCACCCCGGACTTCTCCTCGGTGCTCGGCGCCTCCGGGGCGCGGTTGATCGCCCTGTCCGGCGAGCGGGCCGCCGTGCTGCTGCCCGGCCGCCCGCGGCTGCTGCTCCTCGACCGCGCCGGGGCCCGGGTGAGCGAGGTGCCGCTGTCGGTCGGGCCCACCGTGCTGGAGCCCCAGGACGGGGTGGCGCGGACGACCCGCGGCGGAGCGGCGCTGTACTGGTGGACCGGTGCGGCGACGGTCGCGCTGGACCCGGACACGCTGGTCCCCCGCTGGACACTGCCGAACACGCTCGGGCCGGGTGTCGAGTACGACGGGCAGCTCCTCGTCCCGGTGGCCGCCGGGCTCGCCGAGGTCGACCCGAGGACCGGCACGTCGAAGCGCGTCGTGAGGGTGGACCGGTCGGGCTTCGCCGGCCCGGTGCAGGTCGCCGCGCAGGGCGAGGTCCTGCTCGAACAGCGCGGCCCGGACCTGGTCGCGCTCGGGCCCGCGCGATAGGCGCCGCGCGATAGTCCTTGCCATAGTGTCGAAGACACTAGTACCTTCGACACTATGACCCAGCGGTCCGGCCTCGCGCTCGCCGTCCTCGCCCTGCTCGTCGAGGAGCCCATGCATCCGTACCGGATGCAGCAGCTCCTGCGCGAGCGCGGCAAGGGCGACGTGGTGAACGTCGGGCAGCGGTCACAGCTGTACAAGACGATCGACCGGCTGACGCGCGACGGGCTGGTCGTCGAGCACGTCACCGAACGCGACTCCACGCGCCCGGAACGCACGGTCTACACCCTCACCGCGGAGGGGCACGAGACCGCGCTGGAGTGGACGCAGGAGATGCTCGCCGCCCCGCGACAGGACTTCCCGGAGTTCGTCGTGGGGCTCGCCTACCTGCCGCTGCTCGATCCGGACGTCGTCCACCGGGCCGTGCAGACCCGGCTGATGGCGCTGCACTCACGGCTCGGCGCCCTCCGGGCGGCGACCGATGAGGTCCGCGACGTGCTGCCACGGGTGGTGCTCGTGGAGAGCGAGTACCAGGTCGCGCTGCTGGAGGCGGAGATCGCCTGGATCGATGCGCTGGCCGAGGACCTGCGCACCGGCCGCCTGCACTGGGACCGCGACTGGCTGGCCCGCGTCGCCGCGGGCGAGGTACCTCCCACGGTCTCCTGACCCGCACTTCCCCCACCGCCGGCCGGCGTCACGGCCCGGCGGCATCCCGCCCTGCCCAGATCGGAGAACACCCATGTCCGCACGACCCCTGAAGGTGATCGTCGTCGGCGCCGGCACCGGTGGCATGTGCCTGGCCCACGGCCTGCGCCACGCCGGCATCGACGTCGAGGTCTACGAGCGCGACCGCACCCGCACCGGCGGCCTGCACGGCTACCGGGTCGGCATCTCGCCGAACGGCGCCCGGGCGCTCAAGTCCTGCCTGTCGCCGGATCTGTTCGACACGTTCGTCGCGACGACGGCGGCGCCGTACCGGAACTTCACGATGTACACCGAGCAGTTCCGCGTGCTGATGGGCCTCGACATGGCCGAGATGCCGGTCGTCAGCGACGCGCCGGAGGACCGCGACCACAACGTCAGCCGGATGACGCTGCGCCAGGTGCTGTTCACCGGCATGGAGGACGTCATCCACTTCGACAAGCGGTGCACCGGCTACACCCGCCACGACGACGGCCGGGTCACCGCCCACTTCGACGACGGCGACGAGGCGACCGGCGACCTGCTGGTCGGCGCGGACGGCGCGAACTCGCCCGTGCGGCGCCAGTACCTGCCGCACGCCGGGCACACCGAGACCGGCCTGGTCGCGATCGGCGGCAAGGTCGCGCTCACCGACGCCAACCGCGACCTCCTGCCGGACCCGGCGATGCACGGGTTCTCGATGCTGTTCGACCGCCAGGGCGGCTTCGGCATCGTGCACGCGATGCACATGCCCTGGTCGGAGAGCGGTGTCCCCCGCCGGGGGCCCGGTTCCACCGACGCCGCGCTCGTCGAGGCCTGGCCCGGGCTGCGCTACGACAACACCACCGACTACCTGTCCTGGGGCCTGTCCGTCTCCCACACCGTCGCGCCGGCCGACACGCTGCAGCGGCGCGGGGCCGACCTGAACGCGCTCGCGCTCGACCTCACACGGGACTGGAACCCGCGCTGGCGCGAGCTGATCGCGACGTCCGACCCGACCGCGTCGCTCGCGCTGAGCATCCGCACGTCGGACCCGCTGGAGCCGTGGGAGCCGTCCGCGGTCACGCTGATCGGGGACGCAGCGCACACGATGACGCCCGGCCGCGGCGCGGGCGCGAACACCGCCCTGCGCGATGCCCGCGAGCTGCGCGACCGCCTGGTCCGGGTGCGCGACGGGGAGCTCTCGCTCGTCGCGGCCGTCGGCGAGTTCGAGGAGCTGATGCGGCGGTACTCCGCGCTGGCCGTGAACGAGTCGCTGGAGTTCATGAACGACGACGGCACCGCCCGCCGCCCGATCGTCGGGCCCCTGTCGGTACTGGCCCAGCGCACCGGCATGCGCGTCGTCGACCGGGTGCCCGCGCTCAAGCGCCGCATCGCGCGGAGCATGCAGAAGGTGCGTGACTCCGAGCTCGTCTGATCCGCTCAGAGGAACCAGGCGAACCCGAGCACGAACGCCACCAGCAGCACCACCACGACCGCGGCGATCGTGCCGGTCCGGTCCGGCCTACGGTCCGCGACGCGCTGCCCGACGACCGCGATGGCGGCACCGACAAGGTGCCCGATCACGACGTCGGCACCCGGGCCGGGCAGCCCGTACCGGCCGGCGCCGAACCAGACGGCCGTGATGCCGAGCGCGAGCACGACCATGCCGCCGGCGAGCACGCCGGCCAACCCGCGCAGGAGCCGGTCCGGCCACGGCAGGCGGACCGTGCGGGGCGTGTCGTCGGCGGTCCGCGGCGGCTCCCGGTCGTCGGAGCGGCGGCCGTGGGGCTCCCCCGTCTCGGGGGGTTCCGGGGTCACCCTGCGCTCCGCAGGCTCACGGAGCCGCCGGGTCGGGCCGGGCTCCCGGGCCGGGACGGGCTCCGGAGCCCGCCGGGCACGGGACCGGCGGGGGCCGTCCGGGACCGGGCGGTGCCGGCCGGTCCGCGACGGCGCACCACGGTCGGGGCGTTCGGCCGTCACGACGGCAACAGCGCCCAGGACGGAGGTTCGGGGGTCGCCGCGCGCCCCTGCGGGCAGTTCCGCCGCACCGGGCAGGTGCCGCAGTGCGCCCCGGTCCGCACGCCGAACAGCGCGTCCGCGTCCCCGCCGTCGTCCAGGGCCGCGGACGCCGCCCGAGCCTGTGCCGCCAGTTCCTCGGCCCGCTCGCGGTGCCCGCGCAGCGACGCGTCGTCGTGCTCCCAGGCGGCGACCTCGCCGCTCGGCACGTGGTGCAGCTCGACGCGGCGGCACGGCCGGTGCAGGGCCGGTCGGGCGGCCAGCGCGTAGAGCGCGAGGGCCTGCGAGTCCCGGGCCCGTTCCGGCGTCGGCTCGCCGCCGGTCTTGTAGTCGACGACGACCGACTCGCCGTCGCGCACGTCGACGCGGTCGATCCGGCCCTCCACCAGCAACGTCCCGACCGGCTCGACGACCCGGCGCTCCAGGGCCACCGGCTCGCTCGCGCCGTCCGGGCCGGTGGCGATCGCCGCCACCCAGTCCCGAGCCCGTGCCCGGTACTCGGCGGACTGCGCGGAGTCCCGGAAACCCTCGTCGGACCAGTTGCGGTCCACCAGGTCGGCGGCCAGCTCGGCGCTGCGCCGCGACGGCGCGAGCTCGAACAGGGCGCGCAGTGCCAGGTGCACGACGGCGCCGAGCGTCGTGTGCGCCCAGGCGCCGCCCCGCGGCGGCGCCGGCCGGTCCACGTAGAGGAGGCGGTACCGGCGCGGGCAGGCCGACCATGCGGCCAGCCGTGCGGGGGTCACCCGGAGCAGCGCCGGCGCCGAGAACGCCGGATCGAGCAGATCGAGACCGAGCTGCTCGTGATCGCCAAGACCCACGCCCCCACGGTACCGGGCAGCATCCGCGCTGTTACGGGGCGTCAGCCCGTGACGACCTGCACGCCGCGCGCCCGCTCCAGCAGCGCGTCCAGCACGTCCGGGTCGGTGGACTCGGCCGCGATCGGGGTCGTCTTGTTCCGCCCGTGGTAGTCGCTCGACCCGGTGGTCAGGAGGTCGTGGCGGGCGGCGAGCCCGCGCAGCAGCTCGCGGTCGGACGGCGCGTGGTCCGGGTGGTCCACCTCCACCCCGCCGAGTCCGCGGGCGGCCAGGTCCGCGATCACCCGGGGTTCGACGACCCGGCCCCGGCGGCGCGCGAGCGCGTGCGCGAACACGGCCACGCCGCCCGCGGCGCGGATCATGTCGATCGCCGTCTCGATCGGGGTGTTGGAACTGCGCACGTAGTACGGCCCGCTCGGGTTCAGCAGCGTCCCGAACGCCTCCCCCACCGATCCGACGACGCCGGCCGAGACCAGCGCCCGCGCCAGGTGCGGGCGACCCGCACTTCCGCCCTCCGGCAGGTGCGCGAACACCGACGGCACGTCCACCGGGTACCCGTCCGCGGACATCCGTTCGATCATCGTCTCGAGCCGCGAAACCCGGGACTCGCGGCGCCGGGCCTGCTCCGCGACGATCGCCTCGTGCTCGGGGTCGAAGAGGTACCCCAGCAGGTGCACCGAGCACGGCGGCTCGTCGCGGCCCGACGGGCTCACGCAGGAGAACTCGGCGCCGCGCACCAGGCGCATCCCCGGCGGGCAGGCCGCCTCTGCCTCGGCCCAGCCGACCGTCGTGTCGTGGTCGGTGATGGCCACCGCATCGAGCCCGGCCGCGGCCGCCGTCCGCACGAGCTCGGCCGGGCTGTCCGTGCCGTCCGAGGCGTTCGAATGGGTGTGCAGGTCGATGCGGGGCACCGGCCGACCCTAGCCGCTAGCGCCGCCAGCGCGGCTTCGCGAGCATGCCGGTCGCCCGGGTCTTGCCCTTCTCACCGAACACGAGCTCGGAGAGCGCCTCGTAGATCTCCTCGGGCCGCGGCATGTAGTCGATCTGGTTCAGCGCCTGGATCTGACCGGCGGACTCGACGACCATCGTCCCGTAACCGAGCATGCGCCCGGACAGCGTGCGGCGGAACGTCAGGTCCGTGACCTTGCCCAGCGGCATCATGCCGACGTTGTGCACGACGATCCCCTGGGCGATCATCACCCGCTTGTCGGTGATCACGATGCGCTCGATCCACCACAGGATCGTGTTGGCCGTGAACCGCAGGACCGCCACCAGCGCCAGGTAGAACGTGAGGTTGTCGAGGATGATGTCCGCGCCCGGGGACAGACGTCCGTCGAGCAGGGACTCGATCCCGACCATCAAAATGAGGAACAGCGCCGTCTGCCAGATGTGCTTGGCCATGACGGCCCAGTGCTGGCGCACCCGGATGACCCGCCGCTCCGTGGGGAGCAGGTACTCGTCGATCTCCCGGGGCGCGAGCACGGTCAGAAGAGGTCGGTGAAGAAGGTCGCGATGGACTGCGCCGCGTCGTAGAGGATGTTGCCGATGTTCTGCACCGACGCCGAGGCGGCGCTGGGGTTCGTGATGATGAGGAACAACACGAGTGCGACCCCGAGGAGGATCAAGACCCTCTTCACGTTACCCGACCACCCGTTCTGGCCCGTAGGGGAACTGCTCTTTCAGTAGTACCGGACCGCGGGTGCGGACCGAAACCGGCACGCGGGGAGCATACCGACCCCATGGTTGACCGAGGGTAGCCGACACGTCGCCCGAGTGGGGGTTTTCGTATGCGATAGCGAAGACCGAAAGCGACGATCTCGCGCCGCCCTGTCACCCGTTCGCCCGACGTCGCGACACCCGCACGCGTTTTCTCGAACGATCATGCCGCCGGCATCGGACCGATCTTCGCACCGCGCGCGGCGTACGCTCCGCCGATGACCCACGGTAGCGCGACCGGACCGGGTGCTCATCTGGTGCCGTGCGTGGGCGGGCTGGTGTTCGACCACCGGGGGCGGCTGCTGCTGGTCCGGCGGGCCAACGAGCCGGGACGGGGCCTGTGGTCGGTGCCCGGCGGCCGGGTCGAGCAGGGTGAGGACGATCACACCGCCGTCGTCCGGGAGATGGCCGAGGAGACCGGGCTGACGGTCCGGCCCGGGCGCCTGGTCGGCGTCGTCGAGCGCGGGCCGTACCGGATCGCGGACTACGCCTGCACGCTCGACGACGAGGCCGAGGAGCAGCGCCTGCGCGCCGGCGACGACGCGGACGACGCCCGCTTCGTCGACGCCGCCGAGTTCGCCGCGCTGCCCCTCGTGCCCGAGCTGACCGAGACGCTCGACGGCTGGGACGCGCTGCCCCGGGTGTGAGGTCCCGGCCGGGCCCGTCAGACCTGCGGCACGGGACGGCCGGGCTGCTCGCCGCCGCGGGTGTCGCCGTAGACCTGCTTGGGCACCATCACCTTGCGCCGGAACGTGCACACGACCGTGCCGTCCTGCTTGTAGCCGCGGGTCTCGACGTACACG
This sequence comes from uncultured Actinomycetota bacterium, assembly GCA_963822335.1. Taxonomy (GTDB): domain Bacteria; phylum Actinomycetota; class Actinomycetes; order Mycobacteriales; family Pseudonocardiaceae; genus Pseudonocardia. Next base: position 1,120,339 of record CAWGHE010000004.1, read on the forward strand.
ACGCCCCGGTCGTCCTTGGACTTCGACTCGGTCTTGTCCAGGACCTCGGTCTCGCCGTAGATGGTGTCGCCGTGGAACGTCGGCTTCGTGTGCTTGAGCGACTCCACCTCGAGGTTCGCGATCGCCTTGCCGGACACGTCCGGCACCGACATCCCCAGCAGCAGTGAGTAGATGTAGTTGCCGACGACGACGTTGCGCTTGAAGTCCGTCGTCTCCTCGGCGTAGTTCGCATCCAGGTGCAGCGGGTGGTGGTTCATGGTCAGCAGGCAGAACAGGTGGTCGTCGTACTCGGTGACCGTCTTCCCCGGCCAGTGCTTGTACACCGCGCCGACCTCGAACTCCTCGTAGTAGCGACCGAACTGCACCGTTCACGCCTCCATCGGGTATCGCCGTTGTTGCGGGGGTAATCTATCCGGCGGCTCGCGGATCGGCGGGGCGGCTCTTCTCACACGTCGGGCTGCCCCTGTCACAGTTCGGGGCCGGGCGACGATGGACCGAGTGACACGTGCGACGAGGAACACGGGAGGTGAGAGCGGTGTCGCGAACACCGGATAGCAGTACGAGCCGCCTCCCGGGCGCGTTCCCCTCCGGCTGACGCCGGGCGACGGGCAGGGAGGCCGACGACTCATCACGCGGCGCACCTCGTCGAGGTCACCGCGCTCCCGCCCCAGGCAAGGAGGGTCCTGCCGTGCCCCCGCTGTCCTACCTGCGCCCCGCCATCCGTTCCGCAGGCCGCCGCACCGGCCGCGGCGCACCCGGTCAGACCACGAAGCTGCGCGTGCCGCTGTCGGCCTACGTCGTCGACTGCGCCGTGTACGTCGACGGCGAGCGCCTGCCCGGGCGCTGGGGCCACGACGAGGCGATCGCCGAGGTCCGCGAGCGCGGCGAGGGCTTCGTCTGGATCGGCCTGCACGAGCCGGACGAGGAGCAGATCACCGGCGTCGCCGAGACCTACGGCCTGCACGAGCTCGCCGTCGAGGACGCCGTGCACGCGCACAACCGGCCCAAGCTCGAGCGCTACGACGAGACGCTGTTCATGGTGCTCAAGACCGTGTGTTACGTCGGTCACAAGGACCCGACGCGGGCGAACGAGATCGTCGAGACCGGCGAGGTGATGGCGTTCCTCGGACGGGACTTCGTGGTCACCGTCCGGCACGGGCGGCACACCGGCCTGCGCGAGGTGCGCCGCAAGCTGGAGGACGCCCCGGAGCAGCTCGCGCTCGGCCCGGCCGCGGTGCTGCACGCGATCGCCGACCACGTCGTCGACTCCTACGTCGAGGTCGTGAACCAGATCGAGGGCGACATCGACGAGATCGAGGCCGAGGTGTTCTCGCCGCGCTCCACGATGAACCCCGAGCAGATCTACGTGATGAAGCGCGAGGTCCTCGAGCTGCGGCGGGCGGTGATGCCGCTGGTCGGGCCGATGCGCAAGCTCACCGAGGGGTACAGCTCGCTGATCCCGCACGACGTCCGGTCCTACTTCCGCGACGTCGACGACCACCTCGGCAGCGTCGCCGAGCAGGTGGCCGGCTTCAACGAACTGCTCACGACGCTCGTCGACGCGATGCTGGCGAAGATCAGCATGCGGCAGAACAACGACATGCGGAAGATCACCGCCTACGCCGGCCTCATCTCGGTGCCGACGATGGTCGCCGGCGTGTACGGGATGAACTTCGACTACATGCCGGAGCTGCACTGGAACTTCGGCTACCCGATGGTCCTGCTGGTGATCGCCCTCGTCTGCGGGCTGCTCTACCGCAACTTCCGGCGCAACGGCTGGCTGTAGGCCCGCCTCACCCGCGCACCGGCGGGGAGCCGTTCGGCGGCGTGTCCATGTCCGGGTCGGCGCGGTCCCCGTTCCGCCCGGACCCGCCGGTGGCCTTCGGCACGTCCTCGGCCGCGTCCTCGGCGTAGCCCGCGTCGTCCGGACCGCCCGCGTCCTCGGGGCCGGGGGCGTCGTCCGCGTCGGCTGCCTTCGCCGCGTCCGCCGCATCGTCGGCGGCGTCGGTGTCCTCGGCGGCGCGGCGTGCCTCGTCCTCCCGGGCGGCCGCGGCCCGGGCCGCCTGGCGCTGGCCCACGACGTCGGGCTCCACCGGCCGCCGGCCCAGGAACGTGTACACGACGTGCTGCTGCCAGCCCGAGACCGTCTGGACCCGCACGTCCTCGAAGCCGGCCCGCTGCATCCGGTGGGTCATCGACTCGACGCCGTCCGCCGTGCGCACCCGGTGGGTCCGGTAGCGGAGCAGATCGGCCGAGCCCATGCGCAGGCGGGCCATCGGGATCAGGTACCCCCAGGACGCCAGCGCCCAGCGCACCCGGCTGGTGAGCCGGCCGGCCACCGCGTAGTCGTGCACGGCCAGCGGGGCGCCCGGCTTCAGCAGCGACAGGATCCGGCGCAGCCCGATCTCGGCGTCCGGCAGGTTGCTGACCAGATAGGCGGCGAAGATGCCGTCGAACGGGCCCACGACCCCGGCCTCGCCGAGCGTCTCCAGGCGCGAGTGCACGAAGCTCACCCGCGGCGGCCAGTTCTTCCGGCGGGCGATCGCGAGCATGTCGGCCGACGCGTCCACCGCGACGACCTCGGCGCCGGGCGCCGCGTCCAGCAGCGCCGCGGTCGACGCTCCGGTGCCGCACCCGAGGTCGAGCAGGCGCAGCCGCGACCCACCGGTCAGGCCCATCCGCGTCGTCGACATCCGCAGGTGGGCGTGGTAGCCGGGGATCGACTTCACGAAACGATCGAACCCGGCCGCGCCGCGGCCGTACGCACGGTGCACGGTGGCCGGCCGGATAGGTTCGGTGCCGCCCGCTTCGTTCACGCGACGCATCCTCGCCCATCCCGACCGGTCACCGATAGCGGCGCGCCCGGGTCGTCCGGGTTCCTCCGGTGCCGGTCACGGTGTCCACTCAGGTGTTGGTGGAGCTGCCCATCGCCAAGCGCGCCAGCATCTCGCGGGCCCGCTCGGCGTTGCGTGGTTCGCACAACACGTCGTACCGGCCGGCGACCATCTGGCTGGCCGACTGGAAGTCCCGCCTGCCGCGGCTCGTCGCGTAGCCGACGGCGGCGAACACCATCGCGAACACGGCACCGCTGATCAGGCCGACCAGGAAAGGGCCGTAGCCGCTGCCCGGCGTGAACAGGTACAGCAGGGTGCCCACGAACAGGCCGAGCCAGGCGCCGGACAGCGCTGCCGAGCCGAGAACCTTGCCCCAGCTCAGGCGTCCGATCACGCGCTCGACCAGCATCAGGTCCACGCCGACGATCGTCACGTCGCGGACCGGGAAGTCGGAGTCGGCCAGATGGTCCACGACCCGCTGCGCCTCGGCGTAGGTGGCGTAGGACCCGACCGGCCACCCGGTGGGCGGCGTCGGTAGTTGTGGCAGTCCCGGCGCGGTGCGCGCAGGCCCGCCGAAGGGTGTCGTCATGGCGTCCTCCGCTGGTCTCGGGTTCGGTACCCCCGTACAACGCCGACGGCCCGGCGGACGTGCCCGCGGCGTGGGGCAGACCACCGGGCCGGCGAGTGCCGGGGCATCCTATCGCCCGGAACGCCCGGTCCGCGCGAAACGGACGCGTCGGTGTCAGCGCAGCTTGTAGTCCCGCAGCAGACCCCGGGAGATGATCGTCTTCTGGATCTCGCTCGTACCCTCGCCGATGAGCAGGAACGGGGCCTCGCGCATCAGGCGCTCGATCTCGTACTCCTTGGAGTAGCCGTAGCCGCCGTGGATGCGGAACGACTCCTGGGTCACCTCGGAGCAGTACTCCGAGGCGATCAGCTTGGCCATCCCGGCCTCGACGTCGTTGCGCTCACCGCGGTCCTTGAGGCGGGCGGCGTTGACCATCATGTGGTGCGCCGCCTCGACCTTGGTGCCCATCTCGGCCAGCTTGAACGCGATCGCCTGGTGCTGGGCGATCGGCTTGCCGAACGTGGAGCGCTGCTGGGCGTACTCGGCGGCCAGCTCGAACGCGCGGATCGAGATGCCGCACGCGCGGGCGGCCACGTTCACCCGGCCGACCTCGACGCCGTCCATCATCTGGGCGAAGCCGCCGCCGCGCTTGCCGCCGAGGATGTTCTCCGCGGGCACGTGGTGGCCCTTGAACACCATCTCGGTGGTGTCGACGCCCTTGTAGCCCATCTTGTCGATCTTGCCCGGGATGATCAGCCCGGGCGCGACCTCGCCGTAGCCGACCGGCTTCTCGACCAGGAACGTGGTGAGGTTCTGGTAGGGCTTCTCGGCGCCCTCGTCCGTCTTGACCAGCACCGCGGTCAGGTTGGACGTGCCGCCGTTGGTCAGCCACATCTTCGCGCCGTCGATCACGAAGTCGTCGCCGTCCGGGACGGCCTTCGTCTTGATCGCGGCGACGTCGGAGCCGAGGTCCGGCTCGGACATGGAGAACGACCCGCGGGTCTCCCCCAGCGCCATCTGCGGCAGGTACTTCTGCTTCTGCTCGTCGGTGCCGTGGTGCATCAGCATGTACGCCACGATGAAGTGGGTGTTGATCACGCCGGAGACGCTCATCCAGCCGCGCGCGATCTGCTCCACGACCAGCGCGTAGGTCAGCAGCGACTCGCCGAGCCCGCCGTACTCCTCGGGGATGGTGAGGCCGAACAGCCCCATCTCCTTCATCCCGTCGACGATGTCCTGCGGGTAGGCGTCCTCGTGCTCCAGCGCCGTGGCGTGCGGGATGATCTCCTTGTCCACGAACTGGCGGACGGTGGAGAGGATCTCTTCCTGGATGTCGGTCAGACCGGCGGTCTGGGCGAGCCGGGCCATGTGGTTCCTCCTGAACAGTCTGTGTGGTCGCGGAGAGCTGCTCAGGACTCCGGCGGGGTCCACTTGTCGGTGCGCTGCAGCCCGGCGGCGCGGCCCTTGCCCGAGATGACCAGCGCCATCTTGCGGCTGGCCTCGTCGATCATCTCGTCGCCGATCATCGCCGAGCCCTTCTTCCCGCCCGCCTCGGAGGTGAAGTACTCGTAGGCGTCGAGGATGTTCTCGGCGTGGTCGTAGTCGGCCTGGGTGGGGCTGAACGTCTCGTTCGCGGCGTCGATCTGGCCGGGGTGCAGCACCCACTTGCCGTCGAAGCCCAGCGCGGCCGAGCGCCCGGCCACCCGCTGGAACGCCTCGACGTCGCGGATCTGCAGGAACGGGCCGTCGATGGCCTGCTTGTCGTGCGCGCGGGCGGCCATCAGGATCGACATCAGGATGTGGTGGTAGGCGTCGCCGACGTCGTAACCGGGCGGCTGCTCGCCCACGACCAGCGACTTCATGTTGATCGACGCCATGAAGTCGGCCGGGCCGAAGATGATCGTCTCGACGCGCGGGGACGCGGTCGCGATCGCGTTGACGTTGGTCAGGCCGAGCGCGTTCTCGATCTGCGCCTCGATGCCGATCGCGCCCTGCTCGTAGCCGAGGGTCTTCTCGATCTGGGTCATCAGCAGGTCCAGCGCGACGACCTGCTCCGGCGTCTGCACCTTCGGCAGCATGATCGCGTCGAGGTTCGCGCCGGCGCCCTCGACGACCTCGGTCACGTCCCGGTAGGTCCACTCGGTGGTCCAGTCGTTCACGCGCACGACGCGGACCTTCTCGCCCCAGCCGCCCTCGTTCAGGGCCGCGACGATCGTCTTCCGCGCGTCCGGCTTGGCCAGCGGCGCGCACGCGTCCTCGAGGTCCAGGAAGATCTGGTCCGCGGGCAGGCCGCGGGCCTTGTCGATGAACTTCTGGCTGGAACCGGGCACGGCCAGGCAGGACCGGCGGGGGCGGAGGGTGCGGCTCACGTCAGCGTGCTCCTCGTCGAGATCGTCTCGTCCGCTCCGGGCACCGGCACGGACGGCTGGCATTGGCGGTGATGCTGGCACGCCCGCGCTCCGCGCGCCCTGCGCGGGTGATTGGTTTCTCACCCACGCGAGGTGGGCGCGTGCCCGATCAGGCTTCCGGGCAGGCGAGGAGCTCCCCGCGTGCGACCGGGGACACACCGCCCCGACCGTCGTCGAGACGGCGTCGCCGCCCGAGCACGTGACGGTCGCGTGGAGCGTCGAGGGCCGTCCGATCTCGGCGCCCTGGGAGACCGTGAACGCGTGCTCGCCCTCGGCCGGGGTCAGACCGCGGTCGGCCAGGAACACCCCGAGCGCGACGGCCGCGGAGCCGGTCGCCGGGTCTTCGTCCACACCGGACCCGGGAGCGAACATGCGCATGTGCACCCGGCCGGCGTCCGCGTCCACCGCGCAGACGGCGAGCCCGGTCACCCCGTCGGTCTGCGCCCGGACCGCCTCGTTGTCCGGCACGGCACGGGCCACGGCGTCCGGATGGACGAGCAGGAACAGGAACGGCACCCCGGCGGAGGCGAGCCCGGGCGCCGCGGCCCCGTCGACGTCGTCGAGACCGAGCCCGACGGCGGCGGCGAGCAGGGACGCCTCGCCGTCCGCCCCGACGACCGGTGCGCCGCCGCTGATCCGCGCGCCGGCGTCGTCGACCCGCACCGGCAGCAGCCCGGCCCCGCACTCCTGGACCCGGTCACCGGCGGCGATCACCCCGTCCCGGGCCAGCACCCACGCCGTCCCGACGCTCGGGTGGCCGGCGAACGGCAGCTCCACCGACGGCGTGAAGATCCGTACCCGGTAGTCGGCGGATCCGGTGGGCGGCAGCGTGAACGTCGTCTCGGACAGGTTGAACTCGCGGGCGATCGCCTGCATCTGCGCGCCGGACAGGTCGTCCGCCCCGTGCACCACGGCCAGCGGGTTCCCGGCGTAGGGACGGTCGGTGAAGACGTCGACGACGTCGTAGCGCAGGACGGTCATGCCGCCGACCCTAGAGACGCCGGTCCCGGCGCCGCTCCGGCGATACGCGGCACGCCCCCTCGTGCGCGGTCGACCTGCGACGACCGGGCTACCCTCGCCGCATGGCGTCCTCCCGGGTGTTCGTCGCGCGCATGGCGGGACTCGCCGTGTTCGGCCCGGACGGCGAGCGCGTCGGCAAGGTCCGCGACGTCGTCGTCGCGCTGCGCGTGGACTCGAGCGCGCCCCGGGTGCTCGGGCTGGTGGTCGACCTGTCCAGCCGGCGGCGGATCTTCGTCCCGATGCTGCGCGTCGCCGACATCGACTCCGCGGCGGTGACGCTGGCCAGCGGCTCGGTGAGCCTGCGCGCGTTCGACCAGCGGCCGAACGAGACGCTGGTGCTCGGCCAGCTGCTGGACACGCGGGTGACACTGCGCGACTCCGGCGCCGAGGGCGTCGTCGCGGACGCCGGGATCGAACCGACCCGGACCCGGGACTGGGTGATCGGCCGGGTCGCGGTGCGGTCGCGCCGGTCGCGGCTGTCCCGGCGCGGGCACGTCGACGTGGTGCCCTGGGACGCCGTGCAGGGGCTCGCCCTGTCCGAGGCGCAGGGCACCGACCGGCTGCTCGCCGTGTTCGAGACGATGCGCCCGGCCGACGTCGCCGGGGCGCTGTCGGAGCTGCCGCGCAAGCGCCAGCACGAGGTCGTCGACGCCCTCGACGACGAGCGGCTCGCCGACGTGTTCGAGGAGCTCTCCGAGTCCGACCAGCAGATGCTGCTGGGCTTCCTGGACTCCGAACGGGCCGCCGACGTGCTGGAGGCGATGTCCCCGGACGACGCGGCCGACCTGCTCGGCGAGCTGCCCGACGACGAGGCCGGGCGGCTGCTGGAACTGATGGAGCCCGACGAGTCCGAGCCGGTCCGGCGCCTGCTGCGCTACGAGTCGAACACCGCGGGCGGGCTGATGACCCCGGAGCCGATCACCCTGACCCCGGACGCGACCGTCGCCGAGGCGCTGGCCAGGGTGCGCAACCCGGACATCCCGCCGGCGCTGGCCAGCATGGTGTTCGTCTGCCGCCCGCCGTCGGCCACCCCGACCGGTCGCTATCTCGGCTGCGTGCACGCCCAGCAGCTGCTGCGGGCGGCGCCGTTCGAGCTGGTCGCCGGGATCGTCGACACCGAGCTGGCCCAGCTGGGACCGGGCGCGTCGCTGGCCGAGGTGGCCCGCTACTTCGCGTCCTACAACCTGGTCGCGGGTCCGGTCGTGGACGCGCAGGACCACCTGCTCGGCGCCGTCACCGTGGACGACGTGCTGGACCACCTGCTGCCGCCGGGCTGGCGCGACCATGACGAGAGCCCCGTGGACGTCTCGGAGGTGGCCGATGCCTGAGGCCCACCCGAACCGCCGCCTGGACCAGCCGCTGGTCGGCCGTCGCCGGTTCGAGGTCGACCCGGACGGGTTCGCGCGCTTCTCCGAGCGGATCGCCCGTTTCCTGGGCACCGGCCGGTTCCTGGCCGTGCAGTCCGTGATCGTGCTGGCCTGGATCGCGGTGAACCTGGTGGCCTGGCAGGGCCAGTGGGACCCATACCCGTTCATCCTGCTCAACCTGGCGTTCTCCACCCAGGCCGCGTACGCGGCACCGCTGATCCTGCTGGCCCAGAACCGGCAGGACGACCGGGACCGGATCGCCCTGGAGGAGGACCGCCGCCGCGCGGAGCGGACGAAGGCCGACACCGAGTACCTGGCCCGGGAGCTGGCCGCGCTGCGGCTGGCCGTCGGCGAGATGGCGACCCGGGACTACCTGCGCGGCGAGCTGGAGAAGCTGTCGGTGCAGATCCAGGACGCGCTGGACGGTCCGGACGCGGCGGACTCCGTGCGACGCCCGGATCGTCGTCGCACCGACAAGCCGGTCCGGGACAAGCAGGGCCGGGACGCCCGGCGGGTGTCCGGCGACGGACGGTTCAGGGGGCCAGCTTCCGGCTGATCGCGCTCCAGGTCGGCGCAGGTCGGACTCGTCGAGCCGCTCGGCGAAGTGCTGCGCGGACGCCGCGCAGGTGCGTGGTCGCGGCCACCCGCAGCCGGGACAGACCCTGCCTCGGTGAGCTCGGCGGCAACGCCGCGGCCGTCGTCGGCGACCCGGGAGCGCGCCACGAGCCCGACCTTCTCCAGCCGGTCCACCAGCCGCGTCACACCGGATCGCGACAGCAGCACGGCGTCGGCCAGCTCGGTCATCCGCAGCCGGCGTTCGGGCGCCTCGGAGAGCTGGACCAGCACGTCGTAGGCGGCCAGCGAGAGCTGCTGCTCGATCTCCAGCTCGGCCTCGAGCGTCTTCGTGATCGTGGCGTGGGCCCGCAGGAAGCTGCGCCAGGACGCGAGCTCGGCGTGCGTCGGCACGGCCCGGCGACCGGAGGGCGCGGTGCTCGTCGGCACGCGGTGCCGTGGCGTGTCGACGCTCTCACTCACGCCGGTGAATGCTACGGACACGTCGCGGCGTTCCGTCGCCCACGTAGCATGGGTGTGTCGCGACGCGGCCGTCCGCGACTGCCCGGCCGGTCCGGGCCCGTCCGACCACGAGAGGTCTGAGCGCAGCGCATGTCCGTCATCGGCAACACCAGCACGGAGACCATCGAGCAGGGCGTCCGGTCCGCGCTCGGCTCAAGGTCGAGGACCCGGAGATCCACAAGCCGATCACCGAGCTGGGGATGGTCAAGAGCGTCGCCGTCGCCGCGGACGGTCGTGGCGCACGTCGGCGTGTACCTGACGGTGGCCGGCTGCCCGATGCGCGAGACGATCACCACGCGGGTGACCCGAGGCCGTCGCGAGGTGCCCGGGCGTCTCCCGCGTCGAGGTCGAGCTCGACGTGATGAGCGACGAGCAGCGCACCGAGCTGCGGCGCAAGGCCTGCGCGGCGACGCCGACGAGCCGGTCATCCCGTTCGCCCAGCCCGGCTCGCTGACCCGCGTGTACTGCGTCGCGTCCGGCAAGGGCGGCGTCGGCAAGTCCTCGGTCACGGTGAACCTGGCCGCCGCGATGGCCGCCAGAGGGGCTCTGAAGGTCGGCGTCGTCGACGCCGACATCTACGGCCACTCGATCCCGCGCATGCTCGGCACGGCCGACCGGCCGACCAAGGTCGAGAACATGATCATGCCGCCGCAGGCGCACGGCGTGAAGGTCATCTCGATCGGCATGTTCACCGAGGGCAACACCCCGGTCGTCTGGCGCGGCCCGATGCTGCACCGCGCGCTGCAGCAGTTCCTCGCCGACGTGTTCTGGGGCGACCTCGACGTCCTGCTGCTCGACCTGCCGCCGGGCACCGGCGACATCGCCATCTCCACCGCCCAGCTCGTGCCGAACGCCGAGCTGCTGGTCGTCACCACCCCGCAGCAGGCCGCGGCCGAGGTCGCCGAGCGGGCCGGCTCGATCGCGCTGCAGACCCGTCAGCGCCTGGCCGGCGTCGTCGAGAACATGTCCTGGATGGAGATGCCCGACGGCACCCGGATGGACGTCTTCGGCTCCGGCGGCGGGCAGCGTCGTCGCCGACTCGCTGACGAAGGCGTCGGCGCCCCGGTGCCGCTGCTCGGCCAGATCCCGCTGGAGACCCAAGGTGCGCGAGTGCGGCGACGACGGGCACCCCGATCGTGCTCGCCGACCCGGACGCCGCGGCGGCGAAGGCCATGCAGCGGCGTCGCCGACGAGCTCACCACCCGCGCCCGCGGCCTGGCCGGGATGAGCCTGAACATCTCCCCCGTCCGCAAGTAGACCCGGCGCCGCCTGGCCCCGACCGACGACCGGCATCACGTCGGAAGGTCGTGCGAGTGCCGGCTCCCCGGAGCCCCTGCGCGGCTGGCCGCCCGGCCGAGAGCCGCAGGGTGTCTGGAGCCAGCTACCGGTGCCCGTGGGGCTTCGAGCTGGCCAACGCGCCGTTCTTCGCGTAACGGCACGCGGAGAGCGACGTCGATTCGCCGGCCGAGCCGGACGGAGCAGCGGCGACGCTCGGTGGGTCCGGCGACGTGCGTGCGCGAGTCTCGGCAACGGCGACGATCCGGGTGTTCGTGTGTGGACGACGGGCCGCTCGAGAGCGACCTGCCCGCGGCGATGGAGAGGTTAGCCCCCGCATCGGTGTGCGGAGGCGAGGGGTTCGAGCAGTTCGCACCTGCTGTCGACTGACGGTGCCGCCCGAGGCCGACCTCGCAGCCGTCGTGCGCCTGCTCGACGCCGGCGACGCCGACGGAGCGTGGACCTACGAGGAGGCCTGGGTGACCCCGGCCGTCGGCACGCGGCCCACTGAGGCCCGCCCCCACACGGAGTCAGGACAGGGCGTTGTTCAGCGCCTTGGTCCAGAGCGCGAGGCCCTCGTCGACCTGCTCGGCCGTGACGACCAGCGGCGGGATCATGCGCACGACGTTGCCGGACACGCCGCAGGTCAGCAGCAGCAGGCCCTGCTCGGCGGCGGCGGCGTGCACCTTCGCCGCGGTGGCGCCGTCCGGGTTGCCGTCGGCGTCGACGAACTCGATGCCGACCATCAGGCCGATCCCGCGGACGTCGCCGATCGCGCCGATGCCCTGCGGCGGACGTCGCGGACGCCCTCGACCAGCTTCTCGCCCTGCACCCGGGCGTTCTCGACCAGGCCCTCCTCCTGGATCGACGTCCAGGGTGGCGAGCGCGGCGGCGCAGGCGACGGCGTTGCCGCCGTAGGTGCCGCCCTGCGAGCCCGGCCAGGCCTTCTCCATCAGCGACTTCGGCGCGGCGATCGCGGACAGCGGGAAGCCGCGAGGCCAGGCCCTTCGCCGTGACGATGATGTCCGGCGTGAAGCCGTCGACGTGCTGGTGGCCCCAGAACTTCCCGGTGCGGCCGTAGCCGGTCTGCACCTCGTCGGCGATCAGCAGGATGCCGTGCTTGTCGGCCCGCTCGCGCAGGCCCTTCGAGGAACGCCGCCGGGGTGGGCACGTACCCGCCCTCGCCGAGCACCGGCTCGACGATGAACGCGGCGACGTCCGAGGCCGGGCGCGGTGCTGGCCAGGACCCGGTCGAGCTCGACGCAGGGCGAACGCGACGGCCTGGTCCTCGGTCCAGCCGTAGCGGTAGGCGTAGGGGAACGGCGAGAACGCGACGCCGCCCATCATCGGGCCGATGCCGGCGCGGATCTTCGCGCCGGACGTGGTCAGCGCGGCGGCGCCCATCGTGCGGCCGTGGAAGCCGCCGTCGAACGCGACGATCGTGGACCGGCCGGTCGCGTGGCGGGCCAGCCGCACCGACGCCTCGACGGCCTCGGAGCCGGAGTTGACGAAGAACACGCGAGTCGATGCCGTCGGGCAGCACGTCGCCCATCTTCTCGGCGAGCTTGAGCAGCGGCTGGTGCATCACGGTCGTGTACTGGCCGTGGATCAGCGTGCCGACCTGCTCCTGCGCGGCCGCGACGACCTTCGGGTGGCAGTGCCCGGTGCTGGTGACGCCGATGCCGGCGGTGAAGTCCAGGTGCCGGCGGCCGTCGGTGTCGTAGAGGTACACACCCTCGCCGCGGGCGGCCTGGACCGGGGTGGCCTGCTTGAGCTGCGGGGCCAGCTGTGCCATGGGTCGGGCTCCTGGAACGTCGGGAGTCGTCGGGCACGTGAGAGTTGTCGAGTTGTCGACAATCCGATGGAAGCACGGTGCGGCCCCGGCGGGCAACCCTCCCGTATCGATGCGCAGCTCCGCAGGCTTCGTGCTCAGTGCCACCAGCGCGACGAACCGATCATCACGGGCACGCTGACGACCGTCGTCGTCAGCGCCGCGTCGCGGGCCAGGATCACGCCGCGGTCGTAGCGCACGGCGTAGCCGAACACGTTCTGCGCCGTCGGGAGCGCGGCGCACACCACGACGGCCAGCAGCGCCGTCCCGGTCAGACCCAGCAGCGGGCCGCCGACCAGCCAGGCCAGCGCCGGGTGCACCACGTTCTTCAGCGCGACCACCGTCCACAGCGGACACCGCGATCTCGCCCGTCCCCGGCCGGGCGGCGCCGTTCAGCGAGATCCCGAACGCCAGCAGCATGCGCCGGCACGGCGAGGTCCGCGATCAGCGCCGATCGGCGCGCCGACGGCTCCGGCACGGCAGCCCGGTCCCGGACACGACGAGCCCGGCCGCCGTGGCGATCGCGATCGGGTTGCGCAGCGGCGCCGTGACGAGCGTGACGCAGGCAGGCTCCCGACGGAGCAGTACCCGCTCGTCCGCCGGCGCTCGCCGTCCGGCAGCACGTCGAGCAGCGTCGTGAACACCGGCGTCAGCACGGCGAGCTGGAACAGCAGGACCGGCGCGACGGCGGCCGCGTCGCCGAGGACGTAGACGGCGATCGGCAGGCCGAGGTTGCCGGCGTTGACGTAGCCCGAGGCCATCGCCCCGACCGCCACCTCGCCCGGCCGGCCGGCGCCGCAGCAGGCCGAACGGCACGTACAGCAGGCAGGCCAGCGAGCTGGTGACGGCCGTGACCAGCAGGTTCGCCGAGAAGACGGCGCAGATGTCGGTCCGCGCGAGCGTCGTGAACAGCAGCGCCGGCGTGGCGACGAAGAACGCGGTGCGGGACAGGACGCGGGTCGCGTGCGGGCCGAGCACGCCGGCACGCCCGACCCCGTAGCCGACGGCGACGACGATCCCGATGACCAGGAACCCCTCGAGCACGCCATCCACGTACGGTCACGCTACGGCTGCACCGGTTCCGCTGGCGGCTGTCCCCGATCGGGCGAGGGTCACAGTGACGCCGCGGACGCCGACGCGGGGCCGCGGCGCGGGTGGCGGCGGCGCTCAGGCGGGGACGCGGGCGGGGGTGCCGGGCGTCGGGTCCGGCGATCCGGCATCGCGGCCAGGATGCGGGTCACGGCGTCGTTCATGTGCGCCTCCAGGCGGGCGACCAGTCGCGCGCCGTCCCCTTCCCGGACGGCGTCGCGCAGCACCCGGTGCTCGTCGACCAGGTCGGGCGCCGGGGGCGCGGTCTGCTGCAGTGCGGCCAGGCACATCCGGGTCTCGACCAGCAGCCCGTCGGTCATCCGCCGCAGCCGGGGGCTGCCGGACGCGGCGACGAGCTCGGCGTGGAAGTCGTGGTCGGCGTCGGCCAGCGCGACCGGGTCGCCGTCCGCGGGCGGCCGCCTCCATCGCGGCCAGCGCCCCGGTCAGGCGCTGCGCCGCGGCCGTCCGGTCGCCGGCGACGACGAGCAGCGCGGCCGCGCGCTCCACGGCGGTGCGGGCGATGTAGACGTCGCGGACGTCGTCGGCGTCGAGCTCGCGCACGAACAGGCCGCGGTGCCGCTCGCTGCGCAGCAGCCCCTCGGCGACCAGCCGCTGCATCGCCTCGCGCAGCGGGCCACGGCTCACCCCGAGCCGCGACGCCAGCTCCACCTCGCCGAGCTGGGTGCCGGGCGGGAACGTGCCGCGCATGATCGCCGTGCGGATCCGGTCCGCGACGATCTCCGCGGTGGACCGTCGGCTGACCGGCTCGATCTCGGAGACGTCGAGGCCAATGTCACCCATGCCGTCACGCCGTCCGTGAACAGCGTCCCGAGGCCGGGTCGCTCGACGTCCGCGCCGGCCAGACGCAGGCCCTGCCAGATGCTGACCTGGTTCGCCGTCAGCACCGGCTTGCCGACCCGCTCCTCCAGCGCGTCCAGCAGATCCACGGTGTGCAGCGCCGTGTCCGGCAGCAGCACCGCCTGCGCGTCCGGCGCGTCGCCGGCGACGGCGGCCGCGAAGTCCAGCACCAGGTCGCCGGGAAGCGTGCCGACCTCGGCCGCGGTGATGATGTCGCGCGCGGACACGGTGAGCACCGAGATGTCGTGGTGGGTCAGGAACTGCACGAAGCGGCCCGCCACGTCCGGCGGGTAGGTCGCGCCGACGGCCACCGAGGACGACCCCGAGCCGCCGGCACGCGTCGACGAACGCGAACGACGTGCTCGACGCCGGCACCCCGGCCGCCTTCTGCAGCTTCACCACCTGGTCACGGGCGCCCTGCCGGACCGAACACGAAGCTGCCCGACGTGCACGCCCAGACGATCGAGTCGAGCGGGCCGGCCTGCTCGGCCACCTCCCGCGCACCCGCCGCCGAGCACGTCGTCGCCACCGATGTCGAGCAGCGCGTCGACCCGGTGGGCGTCCTCGCGCATCTCGGTGTGTACCAGCGCGAGCCGTGAGCCGTCCGCCAGCAGCTTCTCCGCGCGCGGGTAGTCGTCCTCGGCCGAGTAGCCGGGGTAGAGGATGCCGACCGTCACACTCATATTGTCGACAATCCTACGGATTCTTCCGGGAGGCAAGTCCGTCCGTCGCCCGGCTTCCACGAGCCGAGCAGCCGTCCGCTCCCGACGGCGAGCCGGTCGATCTTGCGGCACGCGTCCCACATCGTGACCTGGTTGGCGGTGAGCACCGGCTTGCCCAGCGCGTGCTCCAGGGGCTCGATGACGTCGTAGGTCGGCAGGTTCGTGCAGCTGATGAACAGCGCCTGGGCCTCCGGCCGGTCCACCTGCTTCACGATGTCGACGACCTCGGCGTACGTGGTGCGCCAGATGTTGCCGATCAGCCCGAGGCCCTCGCCGCGACGGTCTCGACGCCGTGCTCGGCGAGGAACGTCACCAGCCGCTCGGTCACCGCGGCGATGTACGGCGTCGCGATCGCCAGCCGTTCGCACGCCCAGCACGGCGAGCGCCTCGACCAGCGCACCGCCGTGGTCGTCGACGCCCGCGGCGCGCCGGCGTCCAGGATCGTGCGGTGCAGCACGTACTCGGCCGCCGCGCCGGCCGACGAAGCTGCCGCGACGTGCAGGCGTAGCTGACCACTCCGGGCCGCGGGGTGAGCACGTCGCGGGTCGCCCGGCGCACCGGCTTGCGGTCGGCGATCGCGACGGCCATGTCCACCGTCATCGGCGTCGTCAGGAACGGCATCCGGGTCAGGTAGAGCGAGACGTCGTCGGGTGCCCAGCGCCACAGCTCGCGGTCGAGCGCGAAGTCGAACGGCGCGATCATCCCGATGCCCGGCGCGTCGTCGGGCGTGCCGGCGAGCGGCCCGGCGAGGGTCTGGGCGAACCCGACGGACAGCTCGGCGGGCACGGCTAGCCCTCGAGCCGGGTGTACACGAGCCGCTCGCCGACGCTGCCGGACCGCCACACGTCGTGGCAGGCCGTCGCCATCGCGTCCAGGCCCTCGGTGATCGACGCCCACACGTTGCCCGGCACCCAGCCGACGTCGCCGTTGAGCAGGAGGTTGTTGCGGCCGTAGAAGATCGCGAGGTCGATCCCGCCGGCCTCGGCGTCGATGCCCTGGTCGTCCTTGAACGACGCGTCGAGCATGCCGCCGTGGAAGTCGAAGTAGCAGACGTCGCCGGGGATCGGCGTGACGGTCGGGTTCTCCTGGCCGATCCGCGGCCCGAACCGGGGCACGATCGTGTAGACCTCGTTGCGCGCGTACTTGGCGTGCTGCGCGTCGCCGCCGAGCGGTCCGTCGGCCAGCGCCTCCCAGACCGCGGCGCAGGTGCGCGGGGCCTGCTTCTCGAGCAGCTCGGCCGTGCAGGCGACGCCGCGCGTTGGCCGAGCTCGATCCTGATCAATTTGGGCACAGGAGATCCCCCTGGCGAAGACCGGATGTGTGGGTGACCTCCGCCGCTCGTGAGTCGGGCACCGGCTTCGAACGCTGCGGATTGTTGACAATCAGTAGGAGGCGGTTCCTAGCGTGTCAACGCCTCCCCCGCCCTCCAGGCAAGGATCTTCGATTGGCGATTCCCGCAGGTCAGGACGCTCCCACGATCACCGTCCTGCACGGCGCGGACATGCCACCGGGCCTCGCGGAGCAGCGTGGGTGACGCGCGTCTCCGGTTCGCCGCCGACGACGACCCGCTGGCCGAGCCGCTGCCCGGCTCGGACGTGCTGCTCACCTGGGACTTCACCTCCGACGCCGTCCGCGACGCCTGGACCGGGCGGCGCCGGATCGAGCGTGCGCTGGGTGCACACCGCCAGCGCCGGCGTCGACCGCGTCGCGTTCCCGGCGCTGCTGGACTCGCCGGTCGTCGCTGACGAACTCCCGCGGCGTGTTCGACGGCCGATGGCCGAGTACGTGCTGGGCGTGATCCTGGCGTTCGCCAAGGACCTGCCCCGGCACGCTGCGCGCTGCAGCGCGAGCGCACCTGGCGGCACCGGGAGACCGAGCCGGTCGCCGGGCGGACCGCGGCCGTCGTGGGCAGCGGGCCGATCGGGTACGCGATCGCCGACCATGCTGCGCGCCGCGGGCCTGCGCGTCGAGCTGGTCGGGCGCACGGCCCGCGACGGCGTGCACGCGTTCGAGGCGCTGGACGGGCTGCTGCCCGGCGCCGACTACCTGGTGCTCGCCGCGCCGCTGACCGACCAGACCCGCGGGCTGCTGAACGCGCGGCACGCTCGGCCCGGCTGCGCGGACACCGCGCGGGTGGTCAACGTCGGGCGGGGAGCCGCTGATCGTGCAGGACGACCTGGTCGACGGCGCTGCCGACGGCGCCGGATCGCCGGCGCGGCGCTGGACGTGTTCGAGGTCGAGCCGCTGCCGGACGGACTCGCCGCTGTGGACGCATGACGACGTGATCGTCTCGCCGCACATGTCCGGCGACATCGTCGGCTGGCGGGACGCGCTGGTGACGCTGTTCGTCGACAACCTGGAGCACTTCCGGGCCGGCCGGGATCTGCGCAACGTGGTGGACAAGGAACGCGGGTACGTCGAGCACTCCGGAGGAGCAGTCATGACCGACGACAGCCCGCCGATCTCAGCGCGACCGAGCTGCTGGCGGGCTACCGCTCCGGCGAGCATCTCCCCGGTCGCAGGCCACCCGCGACGCGCTGGACCGGATCGAGCAGCACGACGGCGCGGTCAACGCGTACTGCCTCGTCGACGCGGACTTCGCGCTCTCGTCGGCGAAGGAGTCCGAGGCGCGCTGGCAGGCCGGCGAGCCGCGCGGGCCGCTGGACGGCGTCCCGACGTCGATCAAGGACATGCTGCTCACGATCGGCTGGCCGACCCGGCGCGGCTCGACGACGACCAGCGCCGAGGGCCCGTTCGAGGTCGACGGCCCGCCGGTCGCCCGGGTGCGCGAGCCGGCGCCGTGCTGCTCGGCAAGAACACCACGCCGGAGCTGGCCTGGAAGGGCGTCACCGACTCGCCGCTGACCGGCGTCACCACGAACCCCTGGAACCCGGCGCTGACCGCGGGCGGCTCGTCCGGCGGGCAGCGCCGCCGCCGTCGGGCTCGGGATGGGGCAGCTCTCCCTGGGCACCGACGCCGGCGGCTCGGTCCGGATCCCGGCCGCGTTCACCGGCACCGTCGCGCACAAGCCGACCTACGGCCGGATCGCGCACTGGCCCGGCAGCGCGTTCGGCACGCTGGCGCACGTCGGCCCGATGACCCGGACGGTCGACGACGCGGCGCTGCTGCTCGACGTCGTGTCCCAGCCGGACACCCGCGACCCGTGGGTCGGCGACGTGCCCGCGCGTGTCGGCCGTCGAGCGTCTCGCCGGCGGCGCGGCGGGACTGCGCATCGCGTACAGCCCGACGCTCGGGTTCGCCACCGTCGACCGCGAGGTGGCCGCGCTCGTCGCGGACGCGGTGGAGGTGTTCAGCCGCGCTCGGCGCGACCGTCGAGACGGCCGACCCCGGCTTCGCCGACCCGATCGAGCCGTTCTCGACGCTCTGGTACGCCGCCGCGGCGAAGTCGCTGGAGCCGCTCGGTCCGGACGCGCGGTCGCGGATGGACCCGTCGCTGGTCGCGATCGCCGAGCAGGGCGCGTGCGACGAGCGCGCTGGACTACCTCGGCGCGATGGCCGTGCGCAACGACGCTCGGCACGCTGATGGGCCGCTTCCACGACGACTACGACCTGCTGCTCACCCCGGCGCTGCCGATCACGGCGTTCCCGGGTGGGCTGGAGGTGCCGGAGGGCTCGGCGCCACCCGCGGTGGATGTCGTGGACGCCGTTCACGTACCCGTTCAACATGACCCAGCAGCCGGCCGCGAGCGTGCCCTGCGGGTTCACCTCGGACGGGCTGCCGGTGGGGCTGCAGGTCGTGGGACCGCGGCGGTCGGACGCGACGGTGCTGGCCGCCGCGCACGCCTACCAGCGGGCCACCGACCACCACGCCCGCCGCCCGCCGATGCTGGGCTGAGCGGCGGCGCCGTCGATCAGGTGGCGTCGGGGTCGATCGGGGGGCGCTCGTTGGAGGCCAGCGGGGCCTGTCGGCGCCGGAGCGGAGCCGTTGGCCGCGGGCGACGTCACCGCGGCCGTGGAGCCGTTGGTCGCCGAGCCGATGGCCGCGGAGCCGTTGGTCGCGGAGCCGATGGCCGTGGAACCGTTGGCCGCGGGCGGCGTCACCGAGGCCGCGGACCCGTCCGCGGTGGTGGCGAAGCCGTTCGGCTTGACCGCGGGCTCGTCGTCGGAGAACAGGGTCCGGGAGATCGCGGTCCGCGGGTTGAAGCTGCGCAGGCTGCGCAGATCGTTCAACGGCTGCTGGATCTCGTCGAACTCCGGTCCGAACTCCTTGCGCAGGTGGTCCCGGGCGCCGGTCGCGTAGTCCCGCGACCTGCTTGATCGCCTTGCCGAGCCAGCGGCGCCGCTTCCGGGAGTCGCTCCGGGCCCAGGATGAACAGCCCGGCGACGATGAGCACCAGGATCTCGGCCCACCCGATGTTCTCGAACACACGCTCAGGGTACCGAGGCCGATGTCACTTCGTCCCGAGGGTCGCCGTCACGGTCAATGGGCGGCCCTGTCGCACCACCTCGACCGGCACCGGCTCGCCCGGCTGGTGCTCCCGCACGGCCACCACGAGCTCGTCGGCACCCGCGATCGTGCCGACCGGCCACCCGGACGACGACGTCGCCGTCGATGATCCCGGCCGCCGCGGCCGGACCGCCGGCCACCACGTTCTGGATCTGCGCTCCGTCGGTCGCGCCGTCGGTCACCGAGCGGGCGTTCACGCCCAGGTCCGCGTGCGCGACCCGGCCGGTGCGGATCAGCTCCTCGGCGATGCCGCGGGCGTCGTCGATCGGGATGGCGAACCCGAGCCCGATCGACCCGCCCTGCCCGCCGCCCTGCTCCGCGCCGAGCGACCGGATCGCCGTGTTGATCCCGACGACCGCCCCGTTCGAGTCGACCAGCGGCCCGCCCGAGTTGCCCGGGTTGATCGCCGCGTCGGTCTGGATCGCGTCGATCACGGCGTCGCCCGAGCTGCCCTCCGGGTCGAGCCGGACCGGCCGGTTCACCGCGCTGACGATCCCGACGGTGACCGTGCCGGCCAGCCCCAGCGGTGACCCGATCGCCAGCACCCCGTCGCCGACGGCCAGCTCCGACGAGCGCCCGATCGGCGCCACCGTCGGGTTCACGACCGGCACCTTGACCACGGCGAGGTCGGTCATCGGGTCGGCGCCGACCACCCGGGCCGGCGCCCGGGACCCGTCGGAGAACACCGCCTCGATCGTGCCGCGGGACTGGCCGGTCGCGGGCGCGACGACGTGGTCGTTGGTGAGCACGTAGCCCTGCGGGTCGATCACCACGCCGGACCCGGTCCCGGCCTCCTGCCCGACCGTCGTCTCGAGCGAGACGACCGACGGCAGCAGCCGCGAGGCGAGGTCGGGCACCGAGCCGGGCGGGCGCTCCTTGGCCTCCTCGGTGGCCGCGAGCGTCGCGCCGGGCTCGGTCAGCCCGTCCGCGCCCACGGCCGTCCAGTGCCCGACGAGGCCGCCGAGCGCACCGATGAGCAGCGCGACCACGCCGAGGATCGCCAGCGCACGCGGGTCGACGCGGCCGCCGAACAACACCTCGCGCACGCTGAGCCGGGCGCCGGCCGGGCGCTCCGGTTCCTGCGTGGTGTCGTCCTCGGCGGGTCCGACGCCGGTGACCGGGCTCTCCGGGCTCCGCCAGGGATCGTCCGCGGTACCGCCCGGCCAGAACGCCGGCCGGGCGGCGGCCCCGTTCCGGGCGCCGTCGGAGCCGTGCCCGTTCGTCCGGGCTCCCGGCGTGCGCTGCAGGCCGGTCGCGCCGTCGTCCGGCCGGCCGAACGCCCGGGCCACCGCGGCCGTCGGGGGCGGGGCCGACGCGGGCGAGCGCGTGGAGCCGCCGTGGCCCGCCGGCGGGGCGAACGACGCGCGCACACCGTCCGGGCGTCCGAACGCCTCCTGCGCCGACGGGTCCTCGTCGGGCCGTTCCAGCGGCCGTGGGCCCAGGCGCGGCGGCTCGCCGTTCGCGTCCCCCGGACCCTGGTCCGGGGCTCCCCCGTCGGGTTCCCGGTCGTCGGTCATCGCCGGCCGGACCCCGAAGACAGCGACACGTGCACCCGGACACCCTGCACCGGCAGCGGTGAAGTCCGTGTAGCGCCGCAACGGCCGGGAAACGATCAGCGGCCGTCCGGGGGCAGGTTCGCGTTGAGCATCGACGGCCGCGGCGGGACCGGAGCGGCCGGCGGCGCGACGGTGTCGGCCGTCGTGGACTCGCGCGGGGCCGGGGTGGCGGCGAAGCGGGCGACCGGGGCGGAGCCCGGCCCGAACGTCGGCGCCGGACCACCGGTGCCCGCGAGGCTGCCGGACGCGGGCACGCCGAACGCCAGCGCGCCGATCGCCAGACCGGACACCGCGGCGCCCGCGCCCAGCCGCATCCGCCGGGACCGGCGCGACGGGCGACGCCCGGCTCCGGGCTCCTGCCAGGCGACGAGCTCGCCGTGCGCGTCCACGGACAGGCCGGCGGGGGCGCCCGGCAGGTCGGTGCTCTGCGGTATCGCCCGCAGCGACGTCATCAGCGACGACGGCAGCGACGGGCAGTCCGCACCGCGCAGCGCCGTGCGGGCCTGACGCTGCTCGACCACCTCGGCGGCGCAGTCGGTGCAGCGGCCCAGATGCCGGGTCGCCCGTTCGTGCGGACCGGTGGCGAGCTCACCGTCGACGTAGGCGACGACCGCCTCCGGAGTCAGGTGCGCCTCACCCCAGTCGGGGGCGACGACCTCGAAACGGCGACGTTCGGTCACGAGACCAACTCTGCCACCGGTGGCATGCTTCCGGCCACGTCCCCGGCCCGGTTCCGCTCCAACGCCGCACGAAGAGCCGTCCGTCCGCGGTGGATCCGGCTGCGCACGGTGCCCAGCTTCACCCCGAGCGTCGCACCGATCTCCTCGTAGGACAGGCCCTCGACGTCACACAGGACGACGGCGACGCGGAAGTCCGGCGGGAGCTCGTCGAGCGCGGCCTGCAGGTTCGGGTCCAGGTGGGTGGCCGAGAAGACCTGCTCCGGCTCCGGCCCGCCGCCCGGCAGGCGGTCGGTGTCGTCGGGCAGGCCCTCCATCCGCAGCCGGGCGCGCCGGCGGACCATGTCCAGGAACAGGTTCGTGGTGATCCGGTGCAGCCAGCCCTCGAACGTGCCCGGCTTGTAGGACGCGAGCGAGCGGAACACCCGGATGAACGTCTCCTGGGTGAGGTCCTCGGCGTCGTGCGGGTTGCCGGACAGGCGGTAGGCCAGGCGGTAGACCCGGTCGGCGTGCTCCCGGACGACCTCGTCCCAGCTCGGCGGCGTCCAGTCCACGGCCTCCTGGGACAGCGGGGCGGAGGCGTCCGACGACGGAGCGGGGACGGTCGCGACGGCGCCCGTGGCGCCGGGCTCGGGACCAGGATCGGGCATCGGGGTGAGGCACCTCCTGCGGCGGGTCGTGCCAAGCGGTACTGCATTGTGCCTCGGACGGGCTCGCCCGGTGGCGTTGCGGACCGACGACCCCGGCCTCGCTGTTGTCAACAGCGTGCCCGCGCGGGATGAGGAACACGTGAATCCCTACTGAGAGAACCCTGTGAATCCCGCGGGCGTGTACGAGCCGGTGGGTGCAATCGGCGCAGTAGCCTGCGCGCATGACCCTTCCGGCGAGCGCGTCCGGGCCGGCCGCCGCCCGGGCCGAGGCCTACCTCGGTGAGGACGACGTGCTCGCCCGCGCCCGGGAGCTCGGCCGGTCGGCGGGCGCCGACCCGGTCACCGCGGCCGGCGGGGCCACGCTGGCGCTTCTCGCCGCGGCCACCTCCGCCCGCGGCGTCGTCGAGATCGGGACCGGGACCGGGGTGAGCGGCCTGTACCTGCTGCGCGGGATGGCCGCCGACGGGACGCTGACCTCGATCGACGTCGACCCCGAGCTGCAACGGTCGGCGCGCGCGTCGTTCCTGTCCGCCGGCGCGGGCCCGTCCCGGCTGCGGTTGATCAACGGGATGGCGCTGGAGGTGCTGCCGCGGCTGACCGACGGCGGGTACGACCTGGTCGTCGCGGACGCCGTCCCGGCGGAGTACCCGCGCTACCTCGCCGAGGCCGTCCGGCTGCTGCGCCCGGGCGGGATGCTGGTCTTCGACGGTGTGCTGGACGACGGCGCCGCGCCCGACGGACCCGGTCCGGCCGCGCTGCGCGAGACCGTCGACCTCGTCCGCGACGACGAGCGCCTGGTCTCCGCGCTGCTGCCGGTCGCCGACGGGCTGCTCTGCGCCGTGCGTCGCTGAGCCCTACTGGGCCGTGACGCCCTTGCCGAGCACGACGACGCCGCCGCTGCTCACGGTGTAGCGCGAGCGGTCGAGGTTCAGGTCGACGCCGATCAGCGCGCCCGGCGGCACCACGACGTTCTTGTCCAGGATCGCCCGCCGGACGACGGCACCGCGCCCGATCTGGACACCCGGCATGACGACCGAGTCCGACACCTCGGCCCCGCCCTGCATCATCACGTTCGGGCTGATCACCGACCGGCGCACGATCGCCCCGGAGATGATCGTGCCGGCGCCGACGACCGAGTCCTGGGCGATCCCGCCCTCGACGAACTTCGCGGGCGGCAGCGTGGCCGGCGTCCCGGTGCGGATCGGCCAGCGGCCGTTGTAGAGGTTGAAGATCGGGTGCACGGACACCAGGTCGGCGTGCGCGTCGTAGTAGGCGTCGATCGTCCCGACGTCGCGCCAGTAGCCGGCGTCGCGCTCGGTCGCGCCGGGCACGGTGTTGTCCGCGAAGTCGTAGACGTGGGCCATCCCCCGCTCGACGAGCGCCGGGATGATGTCGCCGCCCATGTCGTGCTCGGAGTCGGAGTTCTCCGCGTCGGCGCGCAGCGTGTCCAGCAGGGCGTCGGTGGAGAACACGTAGTTGCCCATCGAGGCGAACGTGACCTCGGGGTCGTCCGGCACGTGCGGCGGGTCGGACGGCTTCTCCAGGAACTCGGTGATCCGCCCGGTCTCGTCCGAGGCGATGCAGCCGAACGCCTTCGCCTCGGCCCGCGGCACCCGGATCCCGGCCACCGAGACGCCCGCGCCGGACTCGATGTGCTGGGAGATCATCTGCGCCGGGTCCATCCGGTACACGTGGTCGGCACCGAACACGGCGATGTAGTCGGGCTGGTCGTCGTAGACGAGGTTCAGGCTCTGGTAGATCGCGTCCGCGCTGCCGGTGTACCAGCGGCGGCCGAGCCGCTGCTGGGCCGGGACGGTGGTGATGTACTGGTCGAGCACCGACGACAGGCGCCACGTCGTGGAGATGTGCCGGTCCAGCGAGTGCGACTTGTACTGCGTCAGCACGCAGATCCGGTCCATCCCGCAGTTGACCAGGTTGGACAGTACGAAGTCGATCAGCCGGTAGTTGCCGCCGAACGGCACGGCGGGTTTCGCCCGGTCCGCGGTCAATGGCCACAGGCGCTTGCCCTCACCGCCCGCGAGCACGATTCCCAGCACCTTCGCCGAGAGCCTCCCGAATGCGATCGGACGCACCGCGCTCATCTGGCTCGGCTGGCTCACCGTGATCCCCGCTCCGTTCCCGGACGATGTCGCGGGGCCCGCCCGCAGCGACGGTCCCCGGGGGACCCTAGTGCCCGCCCGGCCCCCCGGCCACCGCCGCGCGGCGGCCGGTGACGGCCCGTTCCGACAGGATGTCCGACGCCATGGGAGGGCGCTACGGTCCCCGGATGCGTGTCGGACTGCTGACCAAGGAGTACCCGCCGGAGATCTACGGCGGGGCCGGCGTCCACGTCGGACATCTGGTCCCGGCTCTGCGCGAGTTCGCCGAGGTGGACGTGCACTGCTTCGGCGCGCCCCGCGAGGGCGCGACGGCGCACCCCGTGCCGGCCGAGCTGACGCACGCCAACGCGGCCCTGCAGACGCTCGGTGTGGATCTCGGGATGGCCGACGCGCTCGCCGGGTGCGACGTGCTCCACTCGCACACCTGGTACGCGAACATGGCCGGGCACGTCGGCGCGCTCCTGCACGGCGTCCCGCACGTGGTCACCGCGCACTCGCTGGAGCCGCTGCGCCCGTGGAAGGCCGAGCAGCTCGGCGGCGGATACCGCGTGTCGTCCTGGGTCGAACGGACCGCCTACGAGGCCGCCGACGCGGTGATCGCGGTGTCCGACGGCATGCGCCGCGACGTGCTGGCCGCGTACCCGGCCGTCGACCCGGGCCGGGTGCACGTCGTGCACAACGGCATCGACACCGGGTTCTACCGGCCCGACCCGGAGCGCGACGCCGTGCGCGCGGCCGACGTGGACCCCGACCGGCCGATCGTCGTGTTCGTCGGGCGGATCACCCGGCAGAAGGGGCTCGGGCACCTGGTCGCCGCCGCACACCGGATCGACCCGGAGGCCCAGATCGTGCTCTGCGCGGGCGCGCCGGACACCCCGGAGATCGCCGCGGAGACCGAGCACGCGGTCGACGAGCTGACCGCCTCCCGCGGCAACGTCGTGTGGATCCGGCGGATGCTGGAGACCGCCGAGGTCCGCCAGCTGCTCTCGGCCGCCACCGTGTTCGTGTGCCCGTCGGTCTACGAGCCGCTCGGGATCGTGAACCTGGAGGCGATGGCGTGCGCGACGGCCGTCGTCGCCTCCGACGTCGGCGGGATCCCCGAGGTCGTCGCGGACGGCGACAACGGGCTGCTGGCCCACTACGACGCCGCGGACACCGGACGGTTCGAGCGCGATCTGGCCGACGCGGTGAACGCGCTGGTCACCGACCCGGGCCGGGCGGCCCGGATGGGGGAACGCGGCCGCGAACGCGCGGTGAGCGAGTTCGCGTGGCCGGAGATGGCCCGCCGGACCCTCGAGGTCTACCGGTCGGTCGTCTAGGGAGGAGTCAGCCGACCGTCGCCTTCAGGGCCTCGCTCAGGTCGGTCGCCTCGTCCGGGGTCATCTCGACGACGAGCCGTCCGCCGCCCTCCAGCGGCACCCGCATCACGATGCCGCGCCCCTCCTTGGTGACTTCCAGTGGGCCGTCGCCGGTACGCGGCTTCATCGCGGCCATGTCTTCATCCTCCGTGCATCTCTTCCGGCGCCGGCACGTCTCGGGGTACGCGTCGGTGATCAGGTCTGTCGCGTCTCGCTCCAT
This sequence comes from uncultured Actinomycetota bacterium, assembly GCA_963822335.1. Classification (GTDB taxonomy): domain Bacteria; phylum Actinomycetota; class Actinomycetes; order Mycobacteriales; family Pseudonocardiaceae; genus Pseudonocardia. Next base: position 1,146,434 of record CAWGHE010000004.1, read on the forward strand.
TGTCCCTCATCGCCCGCAGCGGGGCGCAACCGAGGCGATCACGACTACGCGGCGTTCACGCAGCGCATCGGCGCGCAACCGCCGTCAGCCCCCTCCCGGGCCGGCGCGCCAGCAGTAGCGGACGTGGTCGTCGACCAGCCCGGCCGCCTGCATCAGCGCGTAGCACGTGGTCGGTCCGACGAACCGCATCCCGCGCCGCTTGAGCTCCTTGGCCATCGCCGTCGACTCGGGGGTGGTCGCCGGGACGTCGTCCAGCGTGGCGGGGCGCGTGCGGGTGTCCGGGTCCGGCGCGAACGACCAGAGCAGCTCGTCGAGCGGTGTGTCCAGCTCCAGGACCCGGCCCGCGTTGTGCACCGTGGCCTCGATCTTCTGCCGGTTCCGGACGATGCCGGGGTCGGCGAGCAGCCGCGCGACGTCGTCGTCGCCGAAGCGGGCCACCTTCTCCGGGTCGAAGCCGGCGAACGCCTCCCGGAACCCCGGTCGCTTGCGCAGGATGATCAGCCAGGACAGTCCGGACTGGAAGCCCTCCAGGGTCATCCGCTCGAACAGGGCCTGCTCGCCGTGCAGGGGGTAACCCCACTCGTCGTCGTGGTAGGCGACGTAGTCCGGCGCCGACAGCGCCCAGTCGCAGCGTCCCGCGCCGTCCGGCGCGGCGGCCGTCATCGGGACGACTCCCGGTACCGGGCCTCGGTCTGCTCGGCCATCCGGCGCAGCGAGTGCGCGACGCCGGCCCGGAACGCCGGGCGCACGAGCGGCCATCCGGCCCGTCCGAGCACCCCCAGCGGCAGTTCCAGGAGCTCGGTCCAGAGGAACCGGCTCCGCCGCGGCCCGAGCTCGAGGACCGCGAACACGCCCTCCCCGCGGACCACGCTGCCGGTGTGCAGGACGACCGCCCGGCGCGGGCCGCCGTCCTGCTCGGTCCACTCGGTGATCTCCATGGTGTCCGCGACGCCGAGCGGCCCGACCCCGGTCACGGCCCGCAACGTCGACCCGACCGAACGGCCGTCGCCGCCGGTCAGCTCCACCCGGGTGCCGAGCATCCAGTCCGACTGGCCCGGCCAGTCGGTCACCGCCTCCCACAGCACGGGGGCCGGCACCCCGACGTCGACCGGGATCGTGAGCTCGGCCCGGTCGCCGGCCACCACGCCGTTCGGTCCGTCAGCCACCGTTCGGTCCCTCGTTGCGCATGCGTGCGATCGTCGTCTCCAGGCGCACGACCCGCTCGGCGAGATCGCGCCGGTCGGACTGCACCCGGTCCAGCTCACCGGCCAGGCGCTCCAGCGCCCAGTCCACCTCGATCATCCGGTAGCCGCGCAGGACCTGCTGGAACCGCAGGCCCCGCACGTCCGAACCCTGGACCTCGACGGCGGGTAGGCGGGTGGGGGTGGCGTCCGGCGCGAGCGGGGCGAGTTCCTCCCCGCGGCCGAACACGGCGGCGGCGGCCACGAAGACGACCGCGGCGACGACCGCCAGGACGAGTACGTAGATCAGCGCGGTCCCCATGCAACCAATCCCATCACGGCACGTCCCATTCCGGGACGGCCGGCGCGGGTCGGGCGCAGGCGTCGAGCGCGGCTCGGGCGTCGGCGGCGACCGTGATGCGCTCCATCGGCGACTGCGGGGCGAACCCCCGGCCGACCAGGCCGTCGACCCAGTCCAGCAGGCCCTCGCCAGTGCCCGTCCGGGTCGAGCAGCACGACCGGCTTCTCGTGCAGCTCCAGCGCGCCCGCCGACCAGACCTCGAACAGCTCCTCGCACGTGCCGAGGCCGCCGGGCAGCGCGAGGAACGCGTCCGCGCGGCGCTCCATCTGGGCCTTGCGCTCGCGCATGTCCTCGGTGACGACGAGCTCGTCGGAGTCGGTGTCGGCCCACTCGCGCTCGACCATGGACCGCGGGATGACGCCGATCGTGCGGGCTCCGCCCTCGCGCGCGGCGAGCGCGACGGCGCCCATCATCGAGCGCCTCCCGCCGCCGGAGACGAGCGTCCAGCCCCGCGCCGCGATGCCGCGCCCGACCTCGGCCGCCAGCTCGATGTAGCGGGCGTCGATGCCGTTCGAGGAGGCGCAGTAGACGGCGACCGTCCGGGAGGCGCTCAATGCGCCTCCTCCCAGGCCGAGTACGCGTCGTGCACGACGTCCACCGCGTCGTCGATGTCGTCGGTCAGGTGCAGCAGGTCGAGATCCTTCGGGCTGATCTTGCCCTCTTCCAGCATGGTCCGGGAGATCCAGTCGTAGAGCCCGCCCCAGTAGTCGCGCCCGAGCAGCACGACCGGGAACTTCGTGACCTTCTTCGTCTGCACCAGCACGAGCGCCTCGAACAGCTCGTCGAGCGTGCCGAACCCGCCCGGCAGGCAGACGAACGCCTGGGAGTACTTCACGAACATCGTCTTGCGGGCGAAGAAGTAGCGGAAGTTGATGCCCTTCTGGACCCAGTCGTTGAGGCCCTGCTCGAACGGCAGCTCGATGCCGAGCCCGATCGACATTCCGCCGGCCTCGGAGCAGCCGCGGTTGGCCGCCTCCATCGTGCCCGGGCCACCGCCGGTGATCACCGCGAAGCCTGCGCCGGCGAGCCGGGCACCCAGCTCGCGGCCGATCTCGTACTCCTTGGAGTCCGCCGGCGTGCGCGCGGAACCGAACACGGTCGCCGCCCGCGGCAGCTCGGCGAGCATGCCGAAGCCCTCGACGAACTCGGCCTGGATCCGCAGTACCCGCCACGGGTCGGTGTGCACCCAGTCGCTGGGCCCGCGGGAGTCGAGCAGCCGCTGGTCGGTGGTGGTCAGCTCGTGGCTGTACTCACCGCGCAGCACGACCGGGCCGCGCTGCTTCTCCTCCGGTCCTCTCCCCCCGGCTTCGGAGTCGGAGTTGTGGGCCCACCCGCCGCGGTCCGCGCCGTTCGACGTCATGGCCTCAGCCTAGGAGCCGCCACCGTCCGGCCCGTCACCGGCGAGGTAGCGCCGCAAGACGTCCGCGCAAAGGGTGACGGCGGCCTCGGCGACGTGCTCCTCGCGGGTGTGCGCCAGGTTCGGGTCGCCCGGCCCGTAGTTCACCGCCGGGATCCCCCGGGCGGCGAACCGGGAGACGTCGGTCCAGCCGTACTTCGCCCGCGGCGCGGCGCCGCTGACCCGCACGAACTCGGCCGCCGCCGGCGCGGACAGCCCCGGCAGCGCGCCCGGCGAGAGGTCGGTGACGACGAGCGGGTACCCGTCCAGGACCTCGCGCACGTGTTCGACGGCGGCGTCGGCGGTGCGGTCCGGCGCGAACCGGAAGTTGACGGTCACCACGCACTCGTCGGGCACGACGTTGCCGGCCACCCCGCCCGCGATCCGCACCGCCTGCAGACCCTCCCGGTACACGCACCCGTCGATGTCGACGTCGCGCGGGGTGTAGGCGGCCAGCCGGGCCAGCACGTCCCCGGCGTGGTGGATCGCGTTGTCGCCGAGCCACGACCGCGCGGAGTGCGCGCGCCGCCCCGACGTCCGGACCTCGACCCGCAGCGTGCCCTGGCACCCGGCCTCGAGCATCCCGTCGGTCGGCTCGCCGAGCACGGCCAGGTCTGCCTCGAGCCAGTCCGGGTGCTCGCGTTCGATCCGGCCGAGCCCGTTGCGGTCGGCCTCGACCTCCTCGCAGTCGTAGAACACGCACGTCAGGTCGTGGGCCGGCGCGGTCACCGTGGCCGCGAGGTGCGCGATCACCGCGTCCCCGGCCTTCATGTCCGACGCGCCGCAGCCGTGGATGATCCCGCCGGCCCGCCGGGACGGCACGTTGTCCGCGATCGGCACCGTGTCCAGGTGCCCGGCCAGCAGCACCCGCTGCGCCCGGCCGAGGTTCGTCCGGGCGAGCACGGCGTCGCCGGTGCGCAGCACCTCCAGGTGCGGCGCCTGGGTGCGCAGGGCGTGCTCCACCGCGTCCGCGAGCGCGCGCTCCTCGCCGGACACGCTCGCCACGTCGACCAGCGCCGCGGTGAGCGCCACCGGGTCGGCCGTCAGGTCGAGGGCAGGGACCGTGCTCGTCATCCCCGGAACGCTACCGCCGGCGCCGGCGCACCCACGCCGCGCCGCGGGCCCCCGGCATCTCGCCCCCGGCGGCGTCCGTCTGCGACCGGCCGGGACCGCGGGCTCGACCCGGCCGCACCTGGCGGGCGACGACACGGCCTCGACCAATCGGGCCCAGGCCGACCACAGCGGGCTCGACATCGGACCGCGCATCCGAACCCGCAACCGCAACCGCGATCCGCCGACCGCCACCCGACCCGACCCGACCCGACCGATGCATACGGCGCCCACCAGCGTCGCGCGACCCAGGCCGTCGACCTGCTCGCCGCGGGACTGCGGACTGACTGCCAGGCCCGTTCGACGCCCGGCGCAGACCACCCGCCCTGCCCGCCGACGCTTTGCAATGCGCACCCCCGTGCGTCCGGGGGCTGATGCGTGGGGGTGTGCATTGCAAAGCCTGCTCGACGGGGATGCCCGATCGCCGGCGCCGTGGCCGAGCCGCACCGCGCACCGCCCTCGGACGCCGACCGCGACGACGCACCGGGGTCGGCCGGCGGGCGACGGCCCGGACGCCGGGATTGCCGTCGCCGGTGCAGCCGCGGACCGGTCCGCGCCGGTCCGCGCCGGTCCCTGCCCGCTGCTGCAGGACCGGGTTGTCCACAACCTGCCCGCCCCATCCACAGGAGCGGAGATCGGGACCGCGGCGCAGCGTTCGTCCCGGACGATGACGGCATGACGGTCAGGAAGCCCGACCCGTTCCCGGACCCGGGTGGACTGTGCCGGACGGTCCGGCGGCGGGGGGACATGAGCCAGCGTGAGCTCGCACAGCGGACCGGGTTGGCCCGTTCGACGATCGCCCGGATCGAGACCGGGCAGCTCACGCCCAGCCTGCACGGTCCTCGGACGGTTGATCGACTCTGCCGGTCTCACGCTCGTCGCCGTCGATCCCGACGGCCGGCTCGTGGTGCCGATGGTCGACCTGCCGGGTGAGGAACAGGTGCGGGACGGCGGCGGGAAGCGCTTCCCCGCGCACCTCGACACGATCCTCGACCCTCGCGGCGACGAGTGGTGGGCCACCGTCTACGGCCTGGCCGCGCCGCCGGAGACCGCACACCGCTGCCGTGAGAAACGCGACGTGGCGCGGCGTCGCAGCCAGTGGGAGGTCCGGGTCGAGCAGTACCGGCACGTGCCGCCCCCGCCGACCGTGAAGCAGTGGTTGAAGTACCGATGGTGACCTCGCCCGCCCGCACGGTCCGGTCGGTGGCCGGGCAGGTACGTTCGGTGGTCGTGAGCACCGAGTACCGCCGCGAGGGCGCTTCCGGGACCGGCCTGGCCACCGTCACCTCCGAGGGCACCGTCCTCGACGTCTGGTACCCGGCCCCCGCCTCGCGGGCTCGGCGGCGTCCGACGACGCGACGGGCGCGCTGGAGGCACTGGCCGGGACGGACGACGCCCGCGGCGTGCGCACCGAGGTCGTGCGCACCGAGATCGCCTCGCTGGCCGACGCTCCGGCCGACGCCGCCGACGCCTACCTGCGCCTGCACCTGCTCAGCCACCGGCTGGTCCGGCCGCACGAGGTGAGCCTGGAGGGCCAGTTCGGGCTGCTCGCGAACGTCGTGTGGACCAACCACGGCCCCTGCGCGGTGCCCGGGTTCGAGCTGACCCGCGCGAAGCTGCGCGCCCGCGGACCGGTGACCGTCACGCACGTCGACAAGTTCCCGCGGATGGTCGACTACGTGATCCCGTCCGGCGTCCGGATCGGCGACGCGGACCGGGTCCGCCTCGGCGCCCACCTCGCCGAGGGCACGACCGTCATGCACGAGGGCTTCGTCAACTTCAACGCCGGCACGCTCGGCGCGTCGATGGTCGAGGGCCGGATCTCGGCCGGCGTCGTCGTCGGCGACGGGTCCGACCTGGGCGGCAGCGCCTCGGTGATGGGCACGCTGTCCGGCGGCGGCAAGGAGGTCATCACGATCGGCCGTCGCTGCCTGGTCGGCGCGAACGCCGGGATCGGCATCTCGCTCGGCGACGACTGCGTGGTCGAGGCGGGCCTCTACGTCACGGCCGGGACGAAGGTCACGCTGCCGGACGGCGCCGTCGTCGCGGCCCGGACGCTGTCCGGGCAGGACGGGGTGCTGCTGCGGCGCAACTCGGTGACCGGTGCCGTCGAGGCGCGGCCCCGCACCGGCGAGGGCATCGCGCTCAACGCGGCGCTGCACGCGAACTAGCACCGGCAATCGTGACGATCCTGGAGACCGCCGTGCGGCTCGACGACCTGCCGGAGCCGGTGACCGCCGAGCCCGGCGACTCCGCCGTGCACTACGTCCGGGTGCTGCTGGACAAGCGGCTGCGGTCGCTGCTGCACCACGAGGCCGGTACCCGCAGCGGCGCGGACATCGAGGACCTGCACCAGATGCGGGTCGCGGTCCGCCGGATGCGGGCGGCGCTGAAGTCCGCGCGTCCGCTGCTCGACGCCGCCTGGTCCGACGAGCTGCGCGCCGAGCTGGGCTGGCTCGGCCGCGCGCTCGGCCCGTCCCGCGACCTCGACGTCATGATCGACCGCCTCCGCGGCGAGGTCGCCGGGCTCCCGCCGGCCGAGCAGTCGGCAGGCGACGTGCTCGTCGAGCGCGTGGAGCAGGAGCGGGCGGACGCGCGCCGGGCCATGACCGCCGAGCTCGACGACGCGCGGTACACCACGCTCGTCCGCCGCCTGGAGTGTGCGGTCGCCGAGCCGCTGCCGGAGCCGCCGCTCCACGTCGCCCGCCCGGAGCTGGTCGACCTGGTGCGCGCGGAGGCCCGCAAGCTGGACAAGGCGGTGCGCCGGGCCGGCGACGACCCGCCGGACATGACGCTGCACGACCTGCGGATCCGCACGAAGCGGCTGCGCTACACCGGCGAGCTCGTCGAACCCGCGATGCGCACGGCCAAGGGCAAGCGCACGGCGGCGGCGAAGGCCGTCCGCAAGGCGCTGCAGGCCGCCGCGGCCCTGCAGGACGTGCTCGGCGACCACCAGGACGCGTGCGTGGCCGAGCACCACATCCGGCAGCTGCTCGACGACCTCGGCGAGGCTCCGGACGCGCACGTCGTGTTCGTGGGCGGTCGTCTGGTGGAGCGCGAGCGCGCCCGGGCCGAGTGGCTGCGCGCGCAGTGGCGCGCGGCCTGGGACAAGCTCAGCGCCCGGATCGGCTCGCTGTAGCGCTCCCGGTACCGCGGGCCGGGTCTCCCGGCCGCGGGCTGTCGCCGATCCGCCAGACCGCCAGCCCCTGGATCACCGCGAACAGCAGGAGTAGCACGACCGCGGCCGGGTAGCCGCTCGCGTCGACGAGCAGGCCCATCGCCAGCGGCGTGAGTCCGGCCGCCAGGTAGCCGATGCCGAGCGCGAACCCGCCGACGGACGCGCTACGGGCCGCGTCCGGCGTGCGCCAGGCGATGACGGCCAGGCCGAGCGGGAACCCGGAGCCCACGCCGATGCCGATCAGGACGGCCCACAGCCACGGCGCGAACGTTCCCGGGGCCGGGAGCAGCAGCACGCCCAGCGTGCCCACCGCACCGGACGCCGTCGCGACCGACGCCCAGAACCGGAACCGGCGACGTCGGTCGGCCGCCGCCGGCATCAGCAGTGCGGCCGGGATCTGCGCGATGCTCCACACCGACAGCAGGAACCCGGCGACGCCGGGGCTCCAGCCGAGCGACTCGTAGACCGGCGACAGCCAGGTCAGCCAGCCGTAGAACATGCCCGACGCGCCGATCAGGTAGCAGGCCATCTGCCGGGCGAACGGGTCCCGCCACACCGGCGGACCGGGTGTGGCAGGGACCGGAGCGGCGTCCGGGAGCGGAGCCCGTCCCATGTGCCGTGCCACCGGCACCCACACCGCGAGCGCCAGCACGGCGGGAACCGCCCAGACGGCCAGCGACAGCGACCACCCGCCGAGCCCGATCGCGAGCGGCACGGCGAGCGCCGAGGAAACCGTCGCGCCGATCATCATCGAGACGACGTAGCCGCCGCTGACCGCACCGGCACGGTCCGGCAGGTGTTCCTTCACCACGCCGGTGATCAGCACGCCGGCGACGCCGATGCCGAGCCCGACGAACACGCTGCCGCCGACCAGCGCGGGCAGCGCGGGCACGGACCGCAGCAGGCTGCCGGCCGCGATCGAGGCGACCGAGATCCCGAGCAGGCGCTCCCGGCCGACGCGTGCCGCGACCGACGGCGCGACGAACGAGCCGAGCGACATCATCAGCACCGCTCCGGCCTGCACCAGGCCTGCGGCACCCGCGGTGACACCGAGAGCGTCGCGCGCGGTCTCCAGCAGCGGCGGGTAGCCGGCCAGTGCGGCACGCAGGTTCGCGGCCAGCGCCAGCACGCCGAGCAGCACGAGCCCGGGACGCAGCCGCGACGGTGCGGACGTCACGTGTGCCTCCGCCCGGCCGGCGTCACTCCGCGCCGAGCCGGGTCGCCGCCGCCTCGACCCTCTCGTCGCTCGCGGTCAGCGCTACCCGCACATGACGGGCGCCTGCCGGGCCGTAGAACTCGCCGGGGGCCACCAGGATCCCGCGCTCCGCCAGCCGGTCCACGGTCGTCCGGCAGTGCTCGCCCTCGGTGCACCACAGGTACAGCCCAGCAAGCGAGTGCTCGATCTTCAACCCGAATGCCTCGAGGCCGGAGCGCAGCCGCTGACGTCGGCGCTCGTAGGTCGACGCCTGCGCGGCGACGTGCGCGTCGTCGGAGACGGCCGCCTGCAACGCCGCCTGCACCGGGCGCGGGACGATCATCCCGGCGTGCTTGCGGACCGCCAGCAGCCCGGCGACCAGCGACGGGTCGCCGGCGACGTACGCGGCCCGGTAGCCCGCAGTGTTCGACGTCTTGGACAGCGAGTGCACCGCCAGCAGCCCGGTGTGGTCGCCGTCGCAGACGTCCGGGTGCAGCACCGAGAGCGGCGCCGGGTCGGAGGCGCCGGGCAGGCCCAGATAACACTCGTCGGAGGCGACGACGGCGCCGCGCTCGCGCGCCCACGTCACGACCTTGCGCAGATGCTCGACCGGGAGCACCCGCCCGGTCGGGTTCGACGGCGAGTTCAGCCAGACCAGCCGCACCCGCCCGGGCCCGGCCGCGGTCAGGCCGTCCGAGCGCACGTGGTCGGCCCCGGCGAGCCGGGCGCCGACCTCGTAGGTCGGGTACGCCAGCTCCGGGATCACGACCACGTCGCCCGCACCGAGCCCGAGCAGCGTCGGCAGCCAGGCGACCGTCTCCTTGGAGCCGATCGTCGGCAGCACGGCCTCCGGGTCCACCCCGGTCGCGCCGTACCGCCGTGCCAGCGAGGCGGTCACGGCCTCGCGCAGCGCCAACGGCCCGTGCGTGGTCGGGTAGCCCGGCTCGTCGGCGGCCGGGCCGGCCAGCGCCGACCGCACGACGTCCGGGACGGGATCGACCGGCGTCCCGACGGAGAGGTCCACCAGCCCGTCCGGGTGGGCGGTGGCCTTCTCACGCGCGGGGCCGAGCGAGTCCCAGGGAAAGTCCGGCAGCGTCGATTTCAACTACAGAGCTCTGCTCACTCGTCGTGTTCCTGCGGCGGCAGGCTGGCCGCCGGCTCCACGTCCTTGTCGACCTTGCCGACCTTCGAGGCGCCGCCGGGCGAGCCCAGCTCGTCGAAGAAGTCGACGTTCGCCTTCGTGTAGGCCGCCCACTGGTCGGGGACGTCGTCCTCGTAGTAGATCGCCTCCACCGGGCAGACCGGCTCGCACGCCCCGCAGTCCACGCACTCGTCGGGGTGGATGTAGAGCATCCGTCCGCCCTCGTAGATGCAGTCCACCGGGCATTCCTCGATGCACGCCTTGTCGAGCAGGTCGACGCAGGGCTCGGCGATCACGTAGGTCACTTCGGTGGTCCTCCACTCGGGCCGCGGGAAACCCTCATGTGGTGGGCGGGTCCCCCATCAAGTACGACTACCCGCAGGTTAACGCGCGTGACCGGCCCGAGCAGGAGGGAGGTTCGCCTCAGGTGAACAGTCGTGACGACCGTCTCCCTGCCGTGTCGCCGGCACTCCTGGGCCGGAGGGTGTCGCTACGGCACCGGATCGCGCCCGACGACGCGCCCGGTCCGCATCTGTCCGACGCCGTCGGCGACCTCGACGACGGCGGCCCCGGCCCGGACGGCGGCCCGACGCTGCGGGTCCGCACCCGCCGCGGGACGGTCCGGATCCGGGTGGCGGACGTGGTCGCGGTCCGCGAGGTACCCCCGGCGCGCCCCCGGCGTCCGTCCTGGGCGGCGGTGGCGCACCTGGAGCGGATCTGCGCGGACGCCTGGCCGGCGCCGGTGGTCCGGGAGCTCGGTGACTGGCGGCTGCGGGCCGGGGCCGGCGGGTTCACCCGCCGGGCGCACTCCGCGCTCGCGGTCGGCGACCCGGGGATGCCCGTGCCGGACGCGCTGGCCGAGGTGCGCCGGTTCGCCGACGAGCACGGGATCGACCCGGTCGTGTCCTCCCCGGAAGGCTCACCCTGGTGGCGGGCGGTCCGGGAGCAGGGCTGGGTGCTCCCCGGCGACCCGGGCGGCGAGTCGGTCGCGCTCGTGGCGGACCTGGCGACGCTCGGCGCCGCGGCCGACCCGGGTGCGGTCACGTTCGATCCCGAGCCGTCGGCCCAGTGGTCGGCCGTGTTCTCCGAGACCGGCGACGACCCGGCGCGTCGCGCGGTCCTGGTCCCGGACGGTCCCGCACTCGGGTTCGGGATCGCGCGTTCCGACGGCGGCGCAGTGACCGGCGTGGTCCGGGCCGCGCTCGTCGAGGACCACGTCTACCTGTCCCGGCTGGAGGTCCTCCCCGAGGCACGACGCGCGGGCGTCGCGTCCGCGCTCACGGCCGCGGCCGCGCGGTGGGGGCAGGAGCGCGGCGGACGGCACGCCGTCCTGCAGGTGCTGCGCTCCAACGGCCCGGCCCGTGCGTTGTACCAGCGGCTCGGCTGCGTCGAGCACCACCGGTACCACTACCTGGTACCCGGCACCTAGCCCGCCGCGAGTCCCCGACGGGTCAGCCAGCGCCGCCCGTTCGCCGCGGCCCTCTTCAGTCCGGACCACTCGCCGAGGTACTTGCCGACCACCCCGACGACCGGCAGCAGCCCGATCCACCCGTGGTAGAAGCGCCCGTGCGGGCGCTTGTCCAGCTCGTCCTCGAGGGAGAACAGCGCGCGTCCCAGCCGCCACACCGCGCCACCGACCCGGCGCAGCGTCGACCCGGCTCCCCGCCCCTCGGCGTCGAGGTCCCCGGTCAGCTCCGCCGCCATCGCGTCGGCGGCCGCATCCGCTTCCGGCGTGAGCTTCCCGGCCGACGAGACGTCGCGCCGGAACAGCACCGACGCCAGCAGCGCCACCAGCGTGTCCTCGTCGTGGACGCCGTGCTCGCCGGCGACCGCGACGAGCAGCATGCCCTGCCCGGCCGCGCCGACGGCGGCGGACACCGGCAGGCTGCGGGCCAGTGCACCGCCGAGGCCGGGGATCGCCGCGACGAGCGTGGTGAACCGGCCGACCCGGTAGACCCACCAGTGCTCGCGCTCGTGCACGTCCATCCCGGCCCATGCGGCCGTGCCCGGCACCTGCACCGACGCGAGCGCGTCGAGGATCTTGTCGGAGAGCGTGCGCTCCTCCTCGTCCGTGCCGCGGTCGCCGCCGGACCGGCCGGTGACGCGCGAGCGCAGCCCGAACGGGTCGGTCTCGCGCAGCCCGGCGAGCACCGGACGGGTGGCCCGGACGAACGGGCGCAGCACCGTGACGACGGCGTCGTCGCCGATCGGGCCCCGGTCCTGGTCGTCGAGGGAACGGGTCTCGGTCACGCGGATCTCCCTGCCTTGCCGATCCTCGGGTCCGGCGGACGTGCCGGGGTGCGCTCGCGGTCCGCCGCCGCCATCCGGTCGACGGCGCGGCGGAAGCAGAACAGACCCACCAGCACACCCGTCGCCAGCAGCAGCAGCGTCTGCCACGTCGGCACGAGCAGCGTGTCGCCACCGGGCCCCAGCGCTCCGACGACGGCCGTGGTCAGGAACCACACCACCGGCACCATCGCCGCGCCCCCGGTGGTCGGCCAGGTCTCGACGGTCGTGCGGACCAGCCAGGGCATGGTCAGCACGATCACGAGCGTGCCGATCGGCAGCGGTACCGGACCGATGTAGGCCGACTGGAACATCAACTCCAGCACGGCGAGCAGGACGGTGAGCACGACCAGCACCGTGAGCTGGGCTCCGGCCGGCACCCGGGCCGTCATGAGCCCACCCCGTCGAACAGGTCCGTCTCGGTCGTGGCCGGGCTGCCGACGAGCACGTACTCCTCGACGTCGCGCAGCGGTTGGGCGACGCCGTTGCTCATCGCGTAGGCGACGACCCCGTCGTGCTCCCAGACCGCGATCTGTGTGGCGTGCGCGCGCATCGCGGCGATCCGGGCGTCCCGCTGGGCGGTCACGTCGATCCGGGTCGTCACGTCGGCGTCCGGGGCGCTCGGCAGCTCGTCCGGCCCGGGCACGCGGAACGGCATGCCGTCGTGGCCGTCGAACTCGGCGATCCCGGCATTGAGCTCGGGCCGCGAGCGGACCGTGAAGTACAGCTTCCCGACGACGTCCGGCCGGGCCGCCGAGGCGGCCGCGGTGATCTCGTGGGCGCGCACGTGGTCCGGGTGGCCGTACCCGCCGTCGTCGGCGTAGGAGACGAGCACCTGCGGGCGGATCTCGTCGACGATCTCCAGCAGCTGCGCGAGCTGGGTACCGAACGGCTCCGGCGCGGCGAACGCGCGCGGGTGCAGGTCCGGCGGCAGTGCCGCGCGGGTGCCGTGCCCGGCGAGCACCATCCCGCTGTCCCGCCAGCGGCCGAGCCCGCCGAGGTAGCGGTGCTGCGGCCCGCCGAGCGCGTCCAGCGCCCCGGCCAGCTCGCCGGTCCGGTAGCCGCCGAGCTGGTCGCCACGGTCCGGGGCCAGTTCGGCCAGCTCCGGCGGGATCACCTCGCCCTGCTCGCCGAGCGTGCAGGTGACGACGGTGACCTCGGTGTCGGGTTCGGCCTGGTACCGCGCGATCGTGCCGCCGGTCGTGAGCGTCTCGTCGTCCGGATGCGCGTGCACGAGCACCATCCGTCGCGCAGCAGTGGGCACGGGGAGGAGCCTACGAGACGATCAGCTCGGCGGCCGGGACCGGGACCAGCGCCCCGGTCAGCTCGACGGTCGGGACGGCCGTCGAGGCCAGCCCGGCCGCCGGCACCCCGGCACGGACGAGCAGGTCACCCAGTGCGGCGATCATCGCGCCGTTGTCGGTGCACAGCCGCGGAGCGGGCACCCGGAGCGTGATGCCCGCGTCCCGGCAGGCCTCCTCCATCCCGCTGCGCAGCGCCCGGTTCGCGGCCACCCCGCCGACCATCAGCAGCGTGTCCGCGCCCTGCTCGCGGCAGGCGCGCACGGCCTTGCGCACCAGCACGTCGACGACGGCCTGCTGGAACGACGCTGCCACGTCCGGCACCGCGACCGCCCGCCCGGCGTCCTGCGCGGCCTCGACGTGGCGGGCCACCGCCGTCTTCAGCCCGGCGAACGAGAACCCGAACGGCGCGTCCCGCGGCCCGGTCATCGGGCGCGGGAACGCGATCGCGCGCGGGTCGCCGTCCAGCGCGGCCTTGGAGATCGCCGGCCCGCCCGGGTAGGGCAGGCCGAGCACCCGGGCGACCTTGTCGAACGCCTCCCCCGCCGCGTCGTCGACGGTGTCGCCGAGGTGCACCACGGGATCGGTCGCGAGGTCGCCGAGCGCGAGCAGCGACGTGTGGCCGCCGGAGACGATCAGCGCCACGCAGCGCTCCGGCAGCGGCCCGTGCTCCAGCACGTCCACGGCCGCGTGCCCGGCCAGGTGGTGGACGCCGTAGAGCGGCACGTCCAGCGCCGTCGCGTACGCCTTCGCCGCCGCGACGCCCACGTGCAGCGCCGGGGAGAGACCCGGACCGGCCGTCACCGCGACCGCGTCGACGTCGGACAGCGACAGCCCGGCGGCGGCGACGGCCCGGCGGACCATCGGCACGACGGCGCTCACGTGGGCGCGGGCCGCGACCTCCGGCACCACGCCGCCGAAGCGGGCGTGCTCGTCGGCACTGGAGGCGAGCCCGTCGCCGAGCAGCACACCGTCGGCGACGAGACCGGCCCCGGTCTCGTCGCAGGACGTCTCGATCCCCAGCACCAGCGACACGCCCGCCAGTGTCCCCCGGGTGGTGCCTAGAGCAGCTCCCGGGTCTCGGCGAAGTGGCAGGCCACCGGGTGCCCGTTGCCGCGGTCGACCAGCTCCGGCTCGGAGTCGGTGCACTGCGCCTGCTGGTGCGCCGAGAGCTCCATCGCGAACTTCGGGCACCGGGTGCGGAACCGGCAGCCCGACGGCGGGTCGGCCGGGCTCGGCAGGTCCCCGACCACGGTGATCCGCTCCCGGGCCCGCTCGCGGCGCGGGTCGGGCAGCGGGATCGCCGAGATCAGCGCGTGCGTGTACGGGTGGGCCGGCACCGTGAACATCTGCTCGGCAGGCCCCGTCTCGACGATCTTGCCGAGGTACATCACGGCGATCCGGTCGGCGATGTGGCGCACCACGGACAGGTCGTGCGAGACGAACAGGTACGCCAGCCCCAGCTCGGACTGCAGCTCCTGCAACAGGTTCAGCACGCCGGCCTGGATGGACACGTCGAGCGCGGAGACCGGCTCGTCGAGCACGAGCAGCTTCGGCCGCAGCGCGAGCGCGCGGGCGATGCCGATCCGCTGGCGCTGCCCGCCGGAGAACTCGTGCGGGTACCGGTTGCCGTGCTCCGGCTTGAGCCCGACCGTGCGCATCAGGTCCCGGACCTGCTGCTGGCCGCCCTTCTCGTACAGGTCGTGGATCCGCAGCGGCTCGGCGATGATCTCGCTGACCGGCATCCGCGGGTCCAGGGACGCGTACGGGTCCTGGAACACGAGCTGCATCTGGCGGCGCAGGCTGCGCATCTTCCGGGCCGACAGCGCGGTCAGTTCCTGGTCGCCGAATCCGACGGTGCCGGACGTGGCCGGGATCAGGTTCAGCGCGACGCGGGCCAATGTGGACTTGCCGCAGCCGGACTCGCCGACCAGGCCGAGCGTCTCCCCCGCGGCGATCGTCGAACGACACGTCGCTGACGGCCTGGACGGCGCCGACCTGGCGCCGGATCAGGCCGCCGGAGCGGATCGGGAAGTTCTTGACCAGGTTGCTGCACCGACAGCAGGGCCGGGGCGTCGACCGTCGTCACGAGCGGACCTCCTCGCCGGGGGCGTCCCCGGTCAGGGCGGCCAGGTGCTCCAGCGCCTCGGTGTCGACCTCGCCGGCCTCGAACACGTCGGCGGCCTGCGCCCCCTCCATCTGCGACGAGTGGTGGCAGGCGGCGCGGTGCCCGGTCGCCCACGTCGGTGAGGTCCGGCTCGGTCTCGTCGCAGAGCGCCGTCGACAGCGGGCAGCGCGGGGAGAACGGGCAGCCGGGCGGCATGTTCTGCGCCGACGGCGGCGCACCCGGGATCGGGGTCAGCCGTTCGGTCTGCTGGTCGAGCCGCGGCAGGCTGCCGAGCAGGCCGAGCGTGTACGGCATCCGCGGCGTGTAGAAGATGTCCTCCACGCCACCGATCTCGACCGGCTTGCCGGCGTACATGACCAGCACCCGGTCCGCCTGCCCGGCGATCACGCCGAGGTCGTGGGTGATCAGCACCATGGCGGCGCCGGTCGCCTTCTGCGCGGCCTGCAGCGCCTCCAGGACCTGCGCCTGCACGGTCACGTCGAGCGCCGTCGTCGGCTCGTCGGCGATGATCACGTCCGGGTCGTTGGCCATCGCGATCGCGATCACCACGCGCTGGCGCATGCCGCCGGAGAGCTCGTGCGGGTAGGAGTCGACGCGCTGTTCCGGGTTCGGGATGCGCACCGTGCGCAGCAGCTCGACGGCCCGCTCGCGTGCCTCGGCCTTGCTCACGTCGCGGTGGGCCAGCACCGCCTCGGCGATCTGGTACCCGACCGTGTAGACCGGGTTCAGCGACGTCATCGGGTCCTGGAAGATCATCGCGATCCGCTCGCCGCGGATCGTGTTGAGCTCGTCCTCGGACAGGGTCGAGCAGGTCCCGTCCCTCGAACGTGATCGAGCCGGTGATCTTCGCCGTCCCCGGCAGCAGCCCCATCACGGCCATCGACGTGACGGACTTGCCGGAGCCGGACTCGCCGACGATGCCCAGCACCTCGCCGCGGCGCAGGGTGTAGTCCACCCCGCGCACGGCCTGGACCGCGCCGTCGGCGCTCGGGAACGTGACGGTGAGGTCGGTGACCGTCATCACGAGCTTCCGTCTCGCTCTGGGCTGTCTGGTCGCTCGCAAGCTCGCTCACTGGCGCACCTTGGTCTGCTGCGGGTCGAACGCGTCACGCAGGCCGTCGCCGATGAAGTTGATCGTGAGCGCGATGATGATGATGAACAGGCCGGGGAAGTAGAACAGCCACGGCCGCGTGGTGAGCGCCGTCTGCGCCTCGCTGACCAGCAGCCCGAGCGACGTGTCCGGCGTCTGCACCCCGAAGCCCAGATAGGACAGCGCCGTCTCGAGCAGGATCGCGAGCGCCACCAGGATCGTCAGGTTCACCAGGATCGAGCCCAGCGCGTTGGGCACCAGGTGCCGCAGGATGATCCGGGTGTCCGACGCCCCGAGCGCCTTGGCCGCCTCGATGTACTCCTTCTCCCGCAGCGAGAGCACGACGCCGCGGGCGACCCGGGACACGTAGGCCCAGTACAGGCCCGCGATCACGAACCCGATCAGGTACCAGGTGCCGCCGAAGTTGTGCGCCAGCATCGCGGCGACCGCGATCAGCGGCAGCGTCAGGATCAGGTCCGCGATCCGCATCATGGTCGAGTCGGTCCGCCCGCCGAAGTAGCCGGCGACCGATCCCCACAGCGTCCCGACGAGCGTCGCCAGCACGGCGACCAGCACCGAGACCTGCAGCGAGATCCGGGTCCCGCCGAGCACCTGGGCGAACTGGTCCTTGCCGACCGCGTCCGTGCCGAAGGGATGGTCGAACGACGGCGGCACCGAGTTGTCCGGCGTGATCTCGCCGACGTCGTACTGCCAGAGCGCCCCGCCGACGTAGGCCAGCAGGATCAGCAGCACGAGCACGACGAGGCTGACCATCGCGGCCCGGTGCGCCACGAACCGCCGGAACACGAGCTGGGACTGGCTGCGCTCGGCGACCGTGAACTCGCGTTCGGTGCCGGCCGGGCCCGCGGGGCCCGCGTCTCCCGCGGCGTCCGGAGTGGACTTCTCGCGCGTGTCAGACATAGCGGATCCTGGGGTCGAGGACGCCGTAGAGCAGGTCGGCGATCAGGTTGAACACGATCACGATCGCGGCCGAGACGAGCAGCCAGGACGTCACCGCGTACGTGTCGAACACCTTGATCGACTCGAGCAGGAAGTCGCCGAGCCCCTTCCACTGGAACACCTTCTCGGTGATCACCGCGCCACCGATGATCGTCGCCACGTCCAGTGCGGTGACGGTGGTCAGCGGGATCAGCGCGGTGCGCAGCGCGTGCTTGACCATCACCTGCCGCCGGGACAGGCCCTTGGCCCGGGCCAGCCGGACGTAGTCGGAGTTCAGCGTCTCCAGCATCGACGCCCGGACGAACCGGCTCCAGGACGCGTACGAGATCAGGGCCAGCGCGATCGTCGGCAGGACGAGATGGCCGATGATGTCCCCGACCTGCGCGAAGAAGCCCTTCGGGGGCGGGATCGAGTTCGCCCCGATCGTGTAGATCGCCTGCGAGCCGACGGCGTTGTTGAACTCGATGCCGCCCTGCTTGAGCAGGATCGCCAGCCAGAACGCCGGCATGGCCAGGAACAGGAAGCCGAGGAACGTCGCGGTGTAGTCCGCTTTGGAGTACTGCCGCACCGAGGTGAACACGCCGACCACGACGGCCAGCAGGAGCGCGATCACCATCGCGAGCAGGACCAGCCGCATCGTGATCCAGAACCGGTCGCCGAGCTGCGCGCCGATGTCCTGGGTGGCCACGACGGACGGTCCGAAGTCGCCGCGGAAGACGCCGCCGAGCCAGGCGAAGTAGCGCGGGATCAGCGGCTCGCCCAGGTGCAGGCGTGCGGCCTCGGCGTCGAGCACCCGCTGTGGTGGTGGTGGGTTGCGCAGGATCAGCGGGGTCAGCGGGTTGCCGGACAGCGTGCCGAGCCAGAACACGATGAACGACGAGACCAGCAGGACCGGGATCGAGATGAGGATCCGGCGCGCGGCGTAGATGAGCATCAGGGATCTCTCCGACGCGTGGTGGGGACCCGGGGCGGGCTCGTGGCCGGCCCGGGCGCGGAGAAGGGTGGCACGCACGGAGCGTGCCACCCGGTCCGGGATCCGGCCGGGCCGCAACACATCCGTCACACGGATGGTCGCGGTCCCGGCCGGAGCCGGCGTCGGCTACTACTGGGTGCGCAGACCCCACTGACCCGCGTTGTACATCGGGCCGTCGAGGGTGGCGTTGCCGCGCACGTTGGCGACCGTGTTCTGCGACGCGAGCAGGGTCGGCTTCTGGTAGATCGGCAGCACGTAGGCGTCACCCATGATGATCTTGTCCGCGTCGTTCAGCTTGGCCGTCGCCGCGGCCTTGTCCGTCGACGAGGCCGCGTCGTTGAGCAGCTTGTCCGTCGTCGGGTTGCTGTACTTGCCGAAGTTGTTGCCCGAGGTGGACAGGAACGTCTGCTGCGCGTTCGAGTACGGAGCCGGGCTCTGCACCCAGGCGAACACGATGATGTCGTAGTCGCCGGACGTGGTCGTCGTGCCGAGGTCGTCGGTCGGCTGGACGGCCACGTTGATCCCGAGCTGCTTCATGTACTGGGCGAACAGCTCGCACTCGTTCTGCCGGATCGAGTTGCCGACGGTGTAGCGGATCCGCATGTCCGGCACGGCCTGGCCGTTCTTCGCGACCAGCTTCGTCCCGACGCCGGTGTAGCCGGCCTGGGTGAGGATCTGCTTCGCCTTCTCGATGTCACCGGAGCCGAGACCGGTCGCGGTCACGTTGTCGGTGTAGCCGTCCTGCTGCGGCAGGAACATCAGGCTGTCGAGCGGCTTCACGTCCGGGTTGAACTGGCCGACCGTCTTGGCGATGATGTCCTGCCGGTTCACGGCGGTGTACATCGCCTGGCGCAGCGCCTTGTCCTTGAGGGCAGGGGTGCGCAGGTTGAAGTCGTAGTGCTCCCAGGTCAGGCCGAGCTGCTGCAGCTGGGAGACGTTCGGGATCTGCTGCAGCTGCTGCACGATGTCCACCTGCGGCTGCGGGTAGAGGACCTGCACCTCGTTGTTCTGCAACGCGATCGGCTCCTGCGTCGCGTCCGTGATCACGCGCATGATCAGGCGCTCCAGCTTCGGCTTCGTCGCGCCGTACCACTTCGGGTTCGGGGTGAGCGTCAGCGCCTGGTTGTCCTGCCAGCTCTGCACGACGTACGGGCCGCCGGAGTAGGTCGGGGGGTTCTCCCCGAACCAGTCGAACGACGACTTGATGCCCTGCGGGGTGTTGATGTCACCGTGCTGCGCGGCGATGTGCGCCGGGTAGAGGGGCTGGCCGGAGGCGAAGAAGTTCTGCCAGTCCGTGAACGGCTTGGCGAGCGTCATCGTGGCGGTCTTGCCGTCCGCCGAGCCGGCGACGCCCTTGACCAGGTCCCAGCCGCCGTTGCCCGCCGTGTCGCACTCGGGGCACTGGGTCGGGCTCTGCATCTTCCAGCCGTAGGCGAAGTCGGCCGCGCTGATCGGCGTGCCGTCGCTCCACACGGCGTTCGGCTTGATCTTGTAGACGATCGTGGTCGGGTTGACCAGCGTCGCCGACTCCATCAGGTCGGTGTTCAGCTCCAGCTTCAGGTCCGGGGTGTTCCCGAACGCGTACGGCAGGTAGGCCTTCGTGGCCATGCCCGTCTCGAACACGTTGCCGTCGGCCGAGTTGACATTC
Organism: uncultured Actinomycetota bacterium; assembly: GCA_963822335.1. GTDB lineage: Bacteria > Actinomycetota > Actinomycetes > Mycobacteriales > Pseudonocardiaceae > Pseudonocardia. The sequence goes on from CAWGHE010000004.1 coordinate 1,166,382, forward strand.
CAGTTGGGAATGTTCTTCTCGATCGCGAACGTGATCTGGCCGCCCTGCTGGAGCTGGTCCGCCGGGACGGCGTTGCAGTCGTTGATGTTCGTCGCGCAGTCGGCGTAGTTTCCGCTGGCCACGCCGTTGCCCTCGGCCTGGCCTCCGCCGCAGGCGGCGAGCAACAGCGCTGCCGCGCCGGCCACCGCGACCGCGGCCGCTGCCTTTGTTCCCCTCATGGTGTGCAACGTGCCTCTCGGTGTTCGAGGGCGCTCTCCGGTGTGGCGCCCGGTCACGGGACAGGGGTGGGGCCCCGGATGTACCGCCGAGTAACCCGCCCCGGGGCACGGTAGAAATCCGCAACCCGGACCGCGAGAGGCGCGGGGAATCGTGACCAAAGGGTGACCGGCCGGGGGCCTAACGGCGAACACCACGCCCGCGAGCCCGCTGGCGGGAGGAGTGTGCGTTCGCCCTGGCCGGGGACCCGTCTACGGCCGCTCAGCGGTTCCCGTTGTCCGGCTCGTTCCAGCGGGTCGCCCCGGTGAACGGCCCGGTCGCAAGTGGACCGGGAGCGACCCGCGTCGCGGCGTCGGCCTGCGGCGAGCTGACCACCAGACCGAGCGGCTGGTACAGCGGCAGCCCCGGCAGCTGGGTCCACAGCACCCGGTCGGCATCGGCGAGCGCGGCCGGGTCCGCGGGTGCGGACTCGGCCGTGGTCAGCCGGTCGAGCAACGGCTGGACGGCCGGGAAGCAGGACGTCGCCGGAGCCTCGGCGGGCACGGCCGGGGCCGGGCAGCCGTACTCGGAGTCGAGTCTCGGCCCGGGCGCGCCGACCGCCGACCGGGCACCGACGAACACATCCACGGCGACCGGGCCACCCGGGGCGGTGGACGACGTCGTCGCGGAGCCGGACGTCGGCGCCGCGGTCGTGGTCGGCGTGACCGGTGGGGTCGGCGACGGCGTCGTGCCCGGCGCGGGACCGGCGCCGCCGACCGACGGGGTCGGAGTCGTGGTCGGGATGGACGGGTTGACCGTGGGCTGCGCGAACAGGTCGGCCGCAGGCGGTGCGACGACGGTGACCCGCAGCCCCGCGGCGCGCAGCTGCGCCGCGACCACCTGGGCGACCTCGACGTCCTGCGGCCGGTCCGCCCCGGCCCCGATGACCAGGGAGAGCGGGCGCCCGCCGATCTGCCACACGCCGCCGGCGCCGCGGACGTAGCCGGCCCCGGTGAACGCGGCCGCCGAGGCCACCGGGTCCGGGCGCCCCGGTGCGCCGGGCGGCGCGCTCGGCCGGTACCCGGCCTCGGACGGAGCCGGCCCGAACGCATCCGCCGGCAGCGCCGCCGGGGCGACCGAGCGGCGGATCGCGTCGCGGTCCACGGCGGCCGCCACGCCTTGGCGCACACGGGGATCGGCGAGCGGACCGCCGCCGGAGCGGAAGAACAGCGACTCCACGAACGGGCGCGGGTGCGCGCTGCACGGTCGGGCGCCCGGTGGCCCCGGCCGCCGTGACGGCGGCGATGGCCCGGTCCACCTCCGGCCCGGCCTCGGGCAGTGCCAGGTCGACGTCGCGGTTGCCCAGCGCGGACGTGAGCATCGCCGGTTCGATGCGGCGCAGCACGATCTCGTCGAGCACCGCGGGCGTGGCCCAGTACGGGTCGGCCCGGGTGAGCAGCACCTCGCCGCGGATCCGGTCGACGCCCATCACCCGGTAGGGCCCGCCGGAGACCGGGACCCCGTTCGCCATCGGCGCGGTCCAGCCACCGGGCGCGTCCTTGAGGATGTGCGCCGGGAGCAGCCCGGAGAACAGCTCCGGCCAGTACGGGTACGGCTGGTCGAACACGACGTCGACGGCCTTGCCCCCGGCGCGGCTGCGGACATCGGTGATCGCCCGGTAGCCCGAGGACCCGATCGTGCCGGGCTGGCTGCGCATCTGCTGCCAGAGGTAGACGAAGTCCTCGGCCGCGATCGGCGCGCCGGACGACCAGGACGCCTGCACGTTGAGCTCGTAGCTGACCGTGAACGGAGCCGTCGAGGTGACCTGCGCGCTGGTGGCGACGGTCGGGTCGAGCTGCAGCTTTCCGGAGGAGTCCGGGCGGAACACCGACGGCAGCACGAGCGTCGAGATCGCCTGGGTGACCGTCGACTGGTCGGCCCGCAGGTGCGGGTTGAAGCCGGGGCCGATGTCGTCCACGCCTGCGACGAGCTGGGTGGTCGCGGCCTGCACCGTCGGCACCGGTGGCACCGGCGGGGCGGGGGCCGGGATCGGGTCGGCCGAGCACCCGGCCAGCACCGCGACCAGCGCCAGCACGGCCAGCACGGCGGCCCGGCCACCCGGGCGGAACGGACGACGCACGATCACCGTCCCAGTATCCCGGTCCCGAGCGCGCCCCCTGCCGCCCGGGCCCGGCCGGGGTTACTGGTTCGCGGCGGCCTTGCTCCGCGCCCGCGCCCGGGCCCGGGTGTGCGAGTCCAGCTCGGCCTTGCGCACCCGGACGTTCTCCGGCGTGACCTCGACGCACTCGTCGGTCGCGCAGAACTCGAGCGCCTGCTCGAGGTTGAGGATCGTCGGCGGGATCAGCTTGACCAGCACGTCCGCCGTCGACGAGCGGATGTTCGTCAGCTTCTTCTCCCGGGTGATGTTGACCTCGAGGTCCTCGTTGCGCGTGTACTCGCCGACGACCATTCCGTTGTAGACCAGCGTGGTCGGGCCGACGAACAACGTGCCGCGGTCGGCCAGCTGGTCGATCGCGTACGGCGTCACCGGGCCGGACCGATCCGAGATCAGCGAGCCCTTGCTGCGCGTGCGGAGCTCACCGACCCAGGGGCCGTAGCCGTCGAAGACGTGGCTGGCGATACCGGCGCCGCGGGTGATCGTGAGGAACTCGGTGCGGAAGCCGATCAGCCCGCGCGAGGGCACCCGGAACTCCATCCGGACCCGGCCCTCACCGTGCACCATCTCGACCATCTCGCCCTTGCGGGCGGCCAGCAGCTGGGTCACGGCACCGAGCGCGTCCTCCGGGACATCCGCGGAGAGGTGCTCGAACGGCTCGTGCACCTTGCCGTCGACGATCCTCGTGACGACCTGCGGCTTGCCGACGGTGAGCTCGAAGCCCTCCCGGCGCATCGTCTCCACCAGGACGGCCAGCGCCAGCTCGCCGCGGCCCTGCACCTCCCAGGTGTCCGGGCGCTCGGTGGGCAGCACGCGCACGCTCACGTTGCCGACGAGCTCGGCGTCGAGCCGGTTCTTCAGCAGCCGCGCCGTGAGCTTCTTGCCGGGGTGCGGGTCGCGCCCGGCCAGCGGCGAGGTGTTCGTACCGATCGTCATGGAGATCGCCGGCTCGTCGACGTCGATGCGCGGCAGCGCGATCGGGTTCTCCGGGTCGGCCAGCGTGTCCCCGATCGTGACGTCCGCGATCCCGGCCACGGCGACCAGGTCACCGGCGCGGGCGACCTCGGCCGGGACGCGGGTCAGCGCCTCGGTCGTCATCAGCTCGGTGATCTTGACGCGCGGCGTGGTGCCGTCGGCGCGGCACCAGGCGACCTGCTGGCCGCGGCGCAGCACGCCGGCGCGGATCCGGCACAGCGCGATCCGGCCCAGGAAGCTCGACGCATCGAGGTTCGTGACGTGCGCCTGCAGCGGCGCGTCCGGGTCGTCGGACGGCGGCGGGACGGTGTCCAGCAGCGTCTCGATCAGCGGCGTCAGGTCGTCGGAGTCGGGCAGCTCGCCGTCGGCGGGGCGCATCCGCGACGCCCGCCCGGCCCGCCCGGAGGCGTAGACGACGGGCAGGTCCAGCAGGTGCGAGGTGACCGACTCGTCGAGGTGGAGCTCGTCGGCCAGCTCGAGCAGCAGCTCCAGCGACTCGTCGACGACCTCCTCGATGCGGGCGTCGGCGCGGTCGGTCTTGTTCACCACGAGCATCACCGGCAGGTGCGCGGCCAGCGTCTTGCGCAGCACGAACCGGGTCTGCGGCAGCGGGCCCTCGGACGCGTCGACGAGCAGCACGACACCGTCGACCATGGACAGCCCGCGCTCGACCTCGCCGCCGAAGTCGGCGTGGCCGGGGGTGTCCACCACGTTGATCGTGTAGCCCTGCCCAGGACACCGCGGTGTTCTTGGCGAGGATCGTGATCCCCTTCTCGCGCTCCAGATCGCCGGAGTCCATGATCCGGTCGACCGGCTCCGCGCGTTCCCCGAACGCGCCGGACTGGCGCAGCATGGCGTCGACGAGCGTGGTCTTGCCGTGGTCGACGTGCGCGACGATCGCGACGTTGCGCAGCTCGGGGCGACCGGTCCGGCCGGGGTCGTCCGGCGCGTCGGTCGCGGAGGGTGCGGTGGAGCGTGAGGAGATCACGACACAGGGTATCCCGCGACGCCCCTGGACCCCGCGTTCCGGTCAGCTTAGGCTCGCCTGCAATGGGCAAGGTGAAGAAGAAGTGCTGCCGCTCGTCACCGAAACGATGCAAGAGCTGCCCCGTGGTCGCCATGCGGCTGAAGAAGGTCGGGGCCAAGCACATGAGCGGCAAGAAGTTCGCCCGCGCGCTCAAGGTCGCGCGGGTCTACCCGTGACCTACTGATCTTTCGTCGCAGGTCAGGACGCTGCGACGATCGCGGCGCCGGCGGGACCGGTGGGCTCGGGCCCCACGGCGCCCCGGATCCGCTCGGCGACCTCGCCCGGCCGGGTCAGCACCTCGCACGGGTCGACCTCGACGACCGACCAGCCCTGGCGGAACAGAACCGCCTCCCGCCACCCCCGCTCGTCGTCCGCGGAAGGTGACGAGAACGACACCGCGAGCGCCACCCGCGACGCCGGGTGGGCGAGCTCCAGCGACAGGCCGGCGACCTGACGGTCCCGCACCCAGCCCGACGGCCCACCCACACCGAGCAGGACGGCCAGCCGGCGCCGGGCCCGGAGCAGGACGCCACTCGACGCGACCGCGAGCACCCGGCCGGCCGACGCCGACCCGTGTGCGCCGAGGTTGCGGACGTGTGCCCGGCGCACCGCCACGGGCCCGACACGGCCGGCCGCCATCAGCTCCTCCAGGAACGCCGGGCCGCGGGCGCCCAGCTCCACCGCCGCCTCGAGCGCCGCCAGTGGCGCCCCGAGAACCGCGACGCCACCGACCGTCCGGACGTCCGCCGCGGCCAGCTCGCGGCGGCGGACCGTGACGCCCACGCGGGGCCGCGGGCAGCGCCGGCGCGGCACCGTGACGCCGACGACGACGGGCTGTTCCGGTAGCAGACCCAGCCACCACGCCGCGGCGCTGCCGCTGAGCACGGCGCCCGGCCCTGCCCAGAGCACGGCCGCGCGGGCCCGGGCGGCGGCCGTCGTCGGCGAACGCGCCGTCCCGGTACACGCGGGGATGCACCGGGTGCCATCGGCGGGCGGCCAGCCGCCGGTCCACGGCGTCCGGGGACAGGCCCGCCGCAAGCGCCTGTGCGCGGGTGATCACCCCGGACTGACGCAGGAGGGTCGCCTGCAGCGCCGCCGCCGCCGCGGCGCGGTGTCGGTCGGACGCCGGCGGGACGGGCAGGGCGGACGGGAACGTCGGAGTCATGTGGCTTGGACGGAGCCCGGGTCGATCCGGTTCCACCGGACGGAAACCGTTCGCGATCGTCACCGGCCGGGAGACGGGACCTCCCGGAACTACCCCAGCAGCGCGCGCAGCTCCGCGACGACGGCACGGTCCGCGTCCAGCCAGCCCAGCCCGGCGATCTCGGCGGCACCGACCCAGCGCAGCTCGCCGTGCTCGTGCGCGACCGGCTCGGGCGCGCCCGGACGCAGCCGCGCCTCGCGGATCCGCAGCACCCGGCCGCCGTCCGGGTCCCCGATCGGGAGGTCCGTGCCGACCTGCCCGCCGACCTCGACGTCGGTGCCCAGCTCCTCGCGGCACTCGCGGCGCAGCGCGTCCGCCTCCCGCTCACCCGGCTCGACCCCGCCGCCGGGCAGCTCCCAGCGCCCGGCCAGCTCCGGCGGGTACGCGCGGCGCGCGGCCAGCAGACGCGCGTCGCGGACGATCGCCGCGCCGACCACGACCGGCGCCCGCCCGAGCCGGTCGACCCGCTCGTCGAGCACGGTCCCGCGGACGTCCAGCAGGCGCCGCGCGAACCGGCGCAGCACCGGGTCGGCCACCCGCCCGAGCGGGCCGAGCGGGCCCGCCCAGCTCAGCTCGTCGACGACCCGGGAGCCGTCGCCGTCGGGCACCACCGACGTCACGTGCCGCAGCGCCGCCGCCGGCCCCGCCGCCAGCTCGGACGACAGCCCGCCGACGCCGGCGCGGGTGATCCGCGTGCGGCAGACGATCAGTCCGCCCGGCAGCCCGACCCGGACCTCGTCGCCGGCCACCAGCAGCCGGACCGGGGCGGAGAACACGCAGCCGATCCGGGACAGCGCCTCGGTGGCGGCGGCGGTGTCCCGCAGCACGCCCGCGACCAGCGACGGCGGGGCCGGGACGGTGGCACTGCGGCGGACCTCGGGCACGCGGCCCGATGCTGCCAGGACACCGGCCGGACCGGCCGGGCGGACCAATCTCGGCGAACGGCCCCGGCGAGGTACCCGGACGCGTCAGGCTGTGCGACGTGTACACGACCGAGCGACGGCTCGCCGGGTCCGGGCGGGGCAACTCGCGCCCGACCCGTCCCGCCGCCGCCCGGCTGCTCGGGGTGCGCCGGGAGTTCGGCCCGATCGTCGCCGTCGACGGCGTCGACCTGGACATCCCGATGGGGTCGGTGCTCGGCCTGCTCGGACCGAACGGCTCGGGCAAGACGACGCTGATGCGGATGCTGCTCGGCCTGGTGCGCCCGACCGAGGGTGCGGTCGAGCTGCTCGGCCGTCCGGTGCCGGAGCGGGCCGGCGAGGTGCTGCCGCACGTCGGCGCGATGATCGAGGGACCCGCGTTCCACCCGCACCTGACCGGTCGGGCGAACCTGCTTCGCGTCGCGGCGGCCGAACCGCTGCTGGACACCCCGCGGATCCCCGGCGCGGTGGACGCCACGCTGCGACGGGTGGGTCTCACCGAGGCGGCCGACCGCCGGTTCCGGGACTACTCGCTGGGCATGCAGCAGCGGCTCGGCCTGGCCGTCCCGCTGCTGGTACGCCGGCGCCTGGTGGTGCTCGACGAGCCGACGAACGGGCTGGACCCGGCCGGGACGCGGGACGTGCGCCGTCTGATCGCCGAGATGAACGCCGCCGGCGCGACCGTCGTGGTCAGCTCGCACCTGCTCGGCGAGATCGAGGCGACGTGCTCGCACGTGGCGGTGCTGCAGGCCGGCCGGCTGGTCGCGATGGGCGGCCTGCGCACGCTGCTCGACGCCCGGGGCGGCGCCCTGGAGATCACGACACCGGACGTCGAGCGGGCGGTGCACACGCTGCAACACGCCGGGATCGATGCCGAGGCCGGAGCCGGGCGCCTGCAGGTCGCCCCCGGACCGCCTGCGCCGCAGGTGGTCGCGATGCTGGTGCACGCCGACGTGGCGGTGCACGAGGTGAGCCGCCCGGCCGCGCGGCTGGAGGAGCTGTTCGCCCGCCTGACCGAGGGCGGCCCGGTATGACCGCCCCCGCGCGGCCGACGGCCGCGCCGCTGGTGCGGTTGCTGCGGTCCGAGCTCATGCTCGTCGTCTCGCGGCCGCGGACCGCGGTCACGCTGGCCACGCTGCTGGTGGTCCCGCTGCTCGCCGCGTTCAGCCTGCGCGCGCTGGGCGGCGAGCGCGCCGTCGCGCTCAACGTGCTGCTCGTGTCCACCGCCGGGTACATCGCCCCGACGCTGGCGGTGCCGGTCCTGCTCGTCGCCGCGGACGCGTTCGCGGCCGAGCGGTCGCACCGCACGCTCGACCAGCTGCGCCTGGCCCCGGTCGGCACCGGACGCCTGGTGCTGCTCAAGTCGACCGGTGTGCTGGTCACGGCGGCGCTCGCGGCGCTGGTGACGACGGGCGCCGCGGTCCTGGCCGGGATCGCCCTGCTCCCGGCGGAGCCGTACACCCTCGGCGCGACGCTGGGGCGCGGGCTCGCGATCGGGCTCTGGCTGGCCGGGCAGCTCACCGGGCTCGGCGTGCTGTTGCTGCCGCTGTCGATGCTGATCCGGCGCACGGCCGGCGTCGTCGCGGCCGGGCTCGCCCTGACCGTGCTCGGGCTGCTGCTCGACGCCCCGCGGTGGCTGCTCGCGATCGCGCCGAACGGGTTCTGGGACGACGCCACGACCGGGCTCAGCGCGGTCCCGGCCGACTGGTTCCCCATGGGTGCGACGACGGTGCGGGCCGCCGTGTTCGTGCTGATCGGCGCCGGTCTCACCGCCTGGCTGCTCACCCGCCGCGACGGCTGAGCGGAGCGCGCGGAGCGACGCTCGGTGCTGAGCGCGCCCGGGCCAGGTGCGCCACGATGGGGCGCATGGCCGAATCGAAGGAACTGCTCGACGACGACACGATCCGCGCGGCCCTGGAGAAGCTCCCGGGCTGGGAGCGCGACGGCGACCAGATCGTCCGCTTCGCCAAGCTCGACGACTTCGTGACCGCGATCGGGGTGATCAACCGGGTCGCCGAGGACGCCGAAGAGGTCCAGCATCACCCGGACATGGACATCCGCTACAACTCGCTGAAGTTCAAGCTGTCCACCCACTCCGAGGGAGGCCTGACCGCGAAGGACACCGACTTCGCGGCCCGGATCAACCAGCGGGTGGCCGACGCCGGCGGTTCCTGACCGACCGTCAGAACCGCCGGTTGGCCAGCACCGGGATCTGCTCGCGCGTCGTCCGGGCGTGCGCCGGATCGACGTCGGCGACCAGCAGTTCCGGTGCGGCTCCCGCCGACGCGACGACCTCTCCGCGGGGCCCGGCCACCAGGCTGGCGCCGATCCCGGTCGGGGCCTTGCCGTGCTCGCGGCCGACGGTCGTCGGGTCGGCCTGGTCGCAGGCCACGACGTAGGAGCCGGTGTCCAGCGCGCGGGCGCGCACCAGTAGCTCCCACTGCTCCTGCTTGCCCCGCCCCGCACCCCACGAGGCGGGCACGAGCAGCACGGTCGCGCCGCGGTCGGCGAGGTGCTGGTACAGGCCGGGGAACCGGACGTCGTAGCAGGTGGTGAGCCCGACCGTGACGCCGTCGACGTCCACGGTCACGGCCTGCGTGCCGGGCTCGACGGTGTCCGACTCGGCGAACCCGAACGCGTCGAACATGTGGATCTTGTCGTAGACCGCGTCCACGCCACCGCCGGTGGCCAGCAGCGTGTTGCGCACCCGCCCGTCGCCGGACGGCGTGAACATCCCGGCCACCACCGTCACGCCCGTCGCGGCGGCGACCTCCCGCACGCGCGTCGCCCACGGGCCGTCGGCCGGCTCGGCGACCGGGCCGAGCTTCACCCCGAAGCAGCACATCGTCGCCTCCGGGAACAGCACCAGCCGGGCCCCGGCCGACGCCGCCTCGGCCGTGTGTTTCTCCACCTCGGCGAGGTTCTCCGCCGGGTCCGGCGTCGACGAGATCTGGGCCAGCGCGATCCGCATCCGTTCGTTCTACCCGTATCCGGGCGGGGTCGCGCCACCGCCAAGCGAGCGGGACCGGCTCCGGTCGACGCTTTGCACTGCGCACCCCGACGCCTCCGGCCGGGCGGCGCGTCCGTGTGCGCATTGCAAAGCCTGTCTCCGGCGTGGTTATGATCAGCCCGTGCGTGCGCACCGCTACTACTGGTTTGGCGAGCCGGCCCGGGATGGGTCGGCCCGCGCGGTAGTCCTGCGCTGACCTCCATCCCCACGAGCCGGAACCCACGGGCCGGCTCGGCGGATGACGGGGCGGTCCGGAAAGGACCACCACGATGCATCCCCTCCTCACCCCGCTGAGCGACCAGCGGATCGAGCGGGTCAGCCCGCTGCTCTCCCCCGCGCTGCTGCGCCACGAACTGCCCTGCGAGCCACCGGCGGCGGACACCGTCGCGCGCGGGCGGGACGCGGTCACCGACGTGCTCGACGGCCGCGACGACCGGCTGCTGGTCGTCGTCGGGCCGTGCTCGGTGCACGACCCGGACGCCGCGCTGGACTACGCGCACCGTCTCGCCGCGCACGCCGAGCGCACGTCCGACGAGCTGTGCGTCGTGATGCGCACCTACTTCGAGAAGCCGCGCACCACCGTCGGTTGGAAGGGCCTGATCAACGACCCGGGTCTGGACGGCACGTTCGACGTCAACCGCGGGCTGCGCACCGCGCGGCGGCTGCTGCTCGACGTCAGTGCGCTCGGCCTGCCGGTCGGCTGCGAGTTCCTCGACCCGATCACGCCGCAGTTCATCGCGGACACCGTGACCTGGGGATCGATCGGCGCCCGGACGGCGGCCAGCCAGGTGCACCGCCAGCTCGTGAGTGGACTGTCCATGCCGGTCGGGATCAAGAACGGCACCGACGGCGACGTCGGCGCCGCCGTCGACGGCATCCGTGCGGCCGCCGCGTCGCACGTGTTCATGGGTGTGAACTCCGACGGGCTGGCCGCGCTGGTGACCACGACCGGGAACCCGGACGCGCACGTCATCCTGCGGGGCGGTGCGGTGCCGAACTTCTCCGCGGGCGACGTCGAGGACACCCGTCAGCTCCTGCGCGCGGCCGGGCTACCGGAGCGGGTCGTCGTCGACGCCAGCCACGGCAACAGCGGGAAGGACCACGTCCGGCAGGCGGGGGTGGCGCACGAGGTCGCGGAGCGGATCGCCGGCAGGGACCGCGGGGTGACCGGGCTGATGATGGAGAGCTTCCTGCTGCCCGGCCGTCAGGACCTCGGGCCGGACCTGGACTACGGGCGCTCGGTCACCGACGCGTGCCTGGGCTGGGACACGACCGCCGAGCTGCTCGACGAGCTGGCCGCTGCGGTCCGGACCCGGCGCCGCTCGTGAGCGGAGATCCCTGAACGGCGCAGCGGGCGTGCCCCCTTCGGGGGCTCGTGAACGCACGAGGGTGATGCCAAGATCGACCGGACGACGAGGAGACGGCGTTCATGTTCAAGGGCTTCAAGGACTTCCTGCTGCGCGGCAACGTGGTCGACCTCGCCGTCGCGGTCGTCATCGGCGCCGCGTTCACCGCGCTGGTCACATCGTTCACCGAGTCCTTCCTCAAGCCGCTGATCCAGCTGCTCTCCGGAGGGGGCGAGCTCGCGGGCACGTTCGTCGTGAACGGGGTGGAGTTCGACTACGCGAGCTTCATCAACGCGGTGATCACCTTCCTGCTCACCGCGGCGGTCATCTACTTCCTGGTCGTCTACCCGTTGAAGCGGATCGCCGAGCGGCGTCGGCGCGGCGAGGAGTCCGGTCCGTCGGAGCCGACGGACGTGGAACTGCTCGCCGAGATCCGGGACCTGCTGCGCGAGCAGCGTCGGAGCGGCCCGGTGGACTGACCGGCCCGGTCAGCGGTCCCGTTCGGGTTCGGCGGGAAGCCGCGCGGAGGACGCGAGCAGCCGCTCCATCCGGTGCTCCATCCGGCCGTCGACGGCCGTCCCGGGTACCGGTCCCAGGTCGACGAAACCGTGCCGCCGGTACAGCCCGCTGGCCGGCTCGTTGCCCTCCACCACGTGAAGGGCGACCCGCTCGGCCCCCTGCGCGCGGGCCGTGTCGAGCACGGCCTCGACGAGCGCGTCGGAGACCCCGCGCCCGCGCGCGAACGGCGCCACCCACAGCGACAGCAGGTCCGCCACGCCCGTCTGGTCCGGCGGGAGCCCGATGACGATCCCGGCCGGGCGACCGTCCAGATCGGCGACCAGGAACCGGCCGGGGATCTCGAGCCGGCTGCGCCAGCGGTCCTCGGTGGCGCCGACCCAGTCCTCGATCCGGGTGTGGAACGCGTACGGCGCCTCCGCGAGCGCGGCGAGCCGCATCTCCTTCCACTGCACCCAGTCGTCGACGGTCAGATCCCGTAGGACGATCACGTGCGGCACTCCTCCCCTGGTGCGGGGAGTGAACCTAGCAGCGCGGACCGGTCCGGGCGATCTCGTTGCGTACCCGTCGGCCGGCCCGTCCGGGTGGACTGCGGCGGGCCCGGCGCACCACGGCGGCCGCGACCGTCACCCGTCGCCGGCCGGGACAACCTGGCGGATCGCCGCGCGCAGCAGCGCGGGCTCGTGCGCGGGGTCGATCGTGGCGATCAGCGACAGCGCCGCGCGGGACAGATGGCGGGCCAGCAGGGTGGTCGCGGCCGGCACGTCGCGGGCCCGGCACAGCGCGACCAGCCGTGGGTGCTCGCGGCTGCCGAGCGTCCACCCGTCGTCGCCGACGTAGATCCGGCGGTACCGGGCGGTGTGCTCGGCCCACTGCCCGATCGATCCGAGCATGCGGTCCCCGGCATGCCGGACCAGTCCTCTGTGGAACCGCAGGTGCCGGTCCTCCCACCGGGGGAACCCGAGGCTCTCGGCGGCTTCGACGTCGGCCACCATCCGGTCCAGCTCGTCGAGCTCGTCGGCGGTGAACCGGGGGACGCTCACCGCCAGCGCCATCGTCTCGTTCACCACCCGCAGGGCGTAGAGGTGCTCGACCTCCCCCAGCGACAGGCCGGCGACCCGCGCACGCTGGTTGACCTGCGCCGAGATCAACCCGTCGCGCTGCAACAGCCGGAACGCTTCCCGGACCGGGCCGCGGCTGACCCGGTAGTCCCGCGCCACACCGGTCTGGGACAGTTCCGAACCGGCCGGGACGTCACCGGAGAGGATCCGGGATCGCAGGTCTCCGTGGATCACTTCGGCGGCGTCCCGGCTACCCGGTACGACCAGCTCCCCGCGGCCGGGGCCCTGCGGCGCGGTGAGCGTCATCGTCCCGGCCCGTAGAGGCCGAAGATCAGCCGCGGGTCGCCCGCCCGGAACCCGCCGGTGAACTGGGACAGCTCGCCGATCTCACGGTTGCGGCGCAGCACGTCCGCGCCGAGCTCGAGCTGCGCGGACTCCCAGGACGCCAGCGCCGCCGGGACGTCGCCGCGGGACCGGGACAGCCGGTCGGCGAGCACCCACCCGTCCTCCGCGGCCTTCGCGGTGCCGGCGGCCGCGTGCGGGCGGACGGCGAACGCCGCGTCCCCGACCAGGCAGGTGCGCCCGAACGCCATCCGGTCGACGTCGATGTCGAACACGGCCTGCACGAACGGTTCCTCCGCGGCCAGCGGCACCTCCGCGATCTGCGGGGCGATCAGCGCGCGCACGTCGTCGCGCATCGCCTCGACGCGGTCGTCCGGCACCGAGCCCGGCGGCAGCGACACGGGGCGGCTCGTCCCGTCCCGGTCGGTCAGGAACGCCGCCAGATCCGGCTCCGGGACGTTGCGGTACCAGACCATGTTGATCAGACGCTCGCCCCGCTCGACCTCGCCGTCCGGGCCGGGGATCGGGTAGGCGAGGATGTGGCTGCCGTCGAGCACCTGGTAGGTCAGGGCGTCGTGCAGGGTCTCGTAGGTGTCCCGGCTCAGCCGGGCCTCCGGCACGGTCGCCCGCCAGGCGACGTAGCCGGAGTAGCGCGGCGCCACGTCGGGCAGGAGCCGCGCACGCGCCGCCGACGTGATGCCGTCCGCGCAGACCAGCAGGTCGGCCGCGGTCTCGGTGCCGTCGGCGAAGCGCACCGCGACGGCGTCGCCGGAGTCGGAGAACGACGTCACCTCCGCGCCGAGCCGGTACCGGTCGGCGTCGAACGCGTCCAGCAGCGTGCGGTAGATCGTGTTCCACGACGAGAAGCGGTACCGGTGCTCCGCGGCGTGGTCGACCGATCCGTCGGGGCGCAGGAACCGGATCCACCCCGTGCTGGTGCTGATCTCGTCGGCGGACGTCCCGAGCCGCTCGACCGGGTAGCGCAGCGTCTGCGGCAGCACGGCGATCCCGGCGCCGCGGGCCTGCAACGTCGTCGGCGTGCGCTCGTACACGGTGACGTCGCAGCCCGTGTCGCGCAGCAGCAACGCGGTCGTCAGGCCACCCAGCGACCCGCCCGCCACCGCGACGGTCGGCATCACCTCGTCAGGGACGGCCGAACGTGGCGATCGAGTCCACGCCCAGCTCGAACAGGACCCGGCGCTCGTCGCGACTCGGGTCGCGCAGGGCGTACGGACCGGGCTGGCCGGTGTACTTCGTCCAGATCTTGTCCAGCTGCTCGGTGACCCGCGGACCCTCCTGCGCGTCGTCCTCGGAGACCTCGCGAGAAACCGTCGTCTTGATCGAGAGCCAGTGGTAGGCGTTCTCCGGGTTCATCAGCAGGAACGTCGCCTGCGGGTTCACCCGCAGCCACTCCACCTTCTTGCGGTGCGTGGCCAGGTTGAGCAGAACCGTGTCGCCCTCGTAGTCGAACCAGACCGGCGTCAGGTTCGACAGCCCGGTCTTGCCGGTGACCGACACGACGGCCGTCACCGGCTCGTCGAGCAGTCGCTTGTAGACGGGGTCGAGATCGGCGAGGCTCGACACCGCGGCGTGGTCGCCGACCTCGAACTGCCCGGGCTGCGTCCCGTCCGCGACGTCGCGGAACTTCGCCACCGTGATCGCCATGCTGTCGCTCCCCTCGGTCAGCTACGGTGCTGACAGTTTCGCGTGACTGTAGTCACGGTGAGTGGTCCGGTCCAGGTCGACGACCGGTGGATCGAGAAAGTGTCGACACCTGTGCTCACCGGTGTCCGCAGGTCGGAGGCAGGATGGCAAGGACGACGGCCCGGGAGACAGCGGAGGCGCTGGCCCGGGGACTGGCCGACGCCGGCGTCACGCGGCTGTTCGGCGTGCCCGGCGGCGGGCCGAACCTCGACATGATCGGCGCAGCGGCCGCACTCGGTATCGAGTTCGTGCTGACCCACGGCGAGACGGCCGCCTGCATCGCCGCGGGGGCGTACGGCCGGCTCACCGGGACACCCGGCGCGGCCGTGGTCACCCGCGGTCCGGGCCTGACCAGCGCCGCCAACGGGCTCGCCCAGGCCACGTTGGACCGCGCGCCGCTGCTGCTGGTCAGCGACACCGTCGGCGCGGCGTCGCGACGGCGCACCGGGCATCAGCGCCTGGATCAGGTCGGCACCACCGGACCGCTGACGAAGTGGAGCGGGACGCTCGGCCGTCGCGACCCGCGAGCCGTCACCGCGGCGGCAGCGGCTCTCGCGCTGGCCGCGCCGAGCGGAGCGGTGCATCTCGACGTCGACCCGGACGTCGACGGCGACACGCCACCGCCGGCGCCGACGCCCCCGGAGCCCGATGCGGACGCGCTCGCCCGCGCCCGTGGCCTGGTCGCCGGGGCGCTCCGGCCGGTCGTCGTCGTCGGCACGGACGCCACCCGTGACGTCACGGCGATCCGTGGGGCGCTGCGCGGGCTGGACTGCCCGGTGCTCGTCACCTACCAGGCGAAGGGCGCGGTGCCGGAGTCGTGGCCTGCGTTCGCCGGGCTGTTCACCGGAGCCGCCCTGGAGCGGCCACTGCTCGAGCAGGCCGATCTCGTGCTCGGGATCGGGCTCGACCCCGTCGAGCCGATGCCCGGCCCGTGGACGTACGAGGCGCCGGTCGTGCTGCTGCAGGCGCACCCGGTCGAGACGGCGTACTTCGGAACGGCCGTTCTCGTGACCGGCGCCTACGACCGCACCCTGCCGGCCGTACTCGCCGCGGCCGCGCCACGGTGGCCGTCCGGCTCCTGGTCGTGGGCCGCCGACCGCGCGCGGCTGGACCCCCTCGACGCGACGGGGGCGCCGACCCCGCAGGACGTCGTGCACGCCGCCCGGGACGCGCTCGGCGACGGCCCGCTGACCGTGGACGCCGGAGCGCACATGCTCGTGGCGATGCCGCTGTGGACGACCGACGGGCCGGACCCGGTGCTGATCTCGAACGGCCTCGCCACGATGGGCTACTCGCTGCCCGCCGCGATCGGTGCCGCACTGGCCCGCCCCGGCCGGCGGGTCACCTGCCTGGTCGGCGACGGCGGGCTCGGCATGACGCTGGCCGAGCTGGAGACGCTGGCGCGGCTGCGGCTCGACGTGACGGTCGTCGTGTTCGACGACGCCGCGCTCTCGCTCATCTCCGTGAAACAGGGCCCGGACCAGGGCGGTTCCGGCGCGGTCCGGTACGGCGCCGTGGACTTCGCGACGACCGCGCGCGGGCTCGGCGTGCCCGGCACCGTCGTCGAGGGCCGGGAGGGGCTGTGCCGGGCGCTCGCCGACACCGGCCCTGGCCCGAGGCTGGTGGACGTGCGGATCGACCCGACGGAGTACGCCCGCGTCATCCGTGTCATCCGGGGATGACATGACGTCCCGTACACGGTCGACCTCGGCGCGTACTGGACATCGATGTCGTGCTCTGTATGGTGATCCGGCGCGTGTCGGTCGGCGTCCCCCCGGTTCCGGACGACGCGCACGGCCCGGCCGGCTACACCCCCCGCAGCCGGCCGGGCCACCCCGCTGTGGCACCACGACCGGCGGGGCCGGATCGGCCCCGCCGGTCGCCGGTCAGGCCGGTGGCCAGGAAGCCGGCCACCAGCCGGTACACGGCGGCGCGAGTCCGGACAGGTCAGCGCCGCAGGACGGTCGCCCGCCCGATCCGCGACAGCTTGGCGGGATTGCGCACCACGTAGAGCCCGGTGATCAGGCCGTCGTCGATCCGGACCGCCACCACGTCGTCGATCTCCCCGTCGATCCGGACGATCACGGCCGGGCAGCCGTTGACCTGCACCGGCTCGACCGTCATCTCGCCGGCGACCCGGGGCAGGCCCGCGGTCAGCAGGCGAGCCACCCGGTCGGCCCCCACGATGGGCCGCAGCACGGCCTGCTTGACCCCGCCACCGTCGCCCATCAGGACGACGTCCGGGGCGAGCAGGTCGAGCAGGCTCTGCAGCTCACCCGTCTCGATCGCCCGCCGGAACGCCTCGAGCGCGTCCCGGGACTCGGCCGCGGTGACGGCCGTGCGCGGGCGGCGCGCGGCGACGTGCGCCCGCGCCCGGTGCGCGATCTGGCGGACCGCGGCGGTGCTCTTGTCCACGGCGCCGGCGATCTCGTCGTACTCCAGGCCGAACACCTCGCGCAGCACGAACACCGCGCGCTCGGTCGGCGCGAGCGTCTCCAGCACCAGCAGCATCGCCATCGAGACGCTGTCGGCGAGCTCGACGTCCTCGGCCACGTCGGGCGTGGTGAGCAACGGCTCGGGCAGCCACGGCCCGACGTAGGACTCCTTGCGCCGGGCGAGCGTGCGCAGCCGGGTCAGCGCCTGGCGGGTGGTGATCCGGACCAGGTAGGCGCGCTGGTCCCGCACGATCTCGAGGTCGACGCCCACCCACCGCAGCCAGGTCTCCTGCAGGACGTCCTCGGCGTCGGCGGCCGAGCCGAGCATCTCGTAGGCCACCGTGAACAGCAGGTTCCGGTGGGCGACGAACGCCGCCGTGGCGGGGTCCGGTGGGTCGATCTCCGACATGGTGACTCCCCTTCCGTCACCCACCGGACGCCGCGGACCGCCACGGTGTGACACCGATCGACCGTGACCCACGCCACAGCTCGCCGCTGTCACGCCGATCGCCCCGCCCGGCGTCTGGTGTTCGTTCAGCACACACCACGAGTGAGGACGACATCATGGAACCCCGGATCGACCTGTTCACGACCGAGATCGGCGCGAAGATCGCCAAGCGGATCGCGGGCGTCGGCGCGCTGCTCGCCCAGTCGTCGCTGCCGACGGCCACGCTGGAGCTGGTCGAGCTGCGCGCCAGCCAGATCAACGGCTGCAGCGTCTGCGTCGACATGCACACCAAGGAGGCCGCGGCCGCCGGGGAGACGGCGGTCCGGCTCCACCTGGTCGCCGCGTGGCGCGAGGCCACGGTGTTCACCGAGGCCGAGCGGGCCGCTCTGGCGCTGGCCGAGGAGGGCACCCGGCTCGCCGACACCCACCACGGCGTGTCCGACGAGACGTGGGCCCAGGTGCGCAAGCACTACGACGACGAGGAGATCGGCGCCCTGATCTCGGTCGTCGCGTTCATCAACGCGGCCAACCGCTTCAACGTGATCGTGCGGAACCCGGCGGGCTCCTACGAGGCCGGCATGCTCGCCGCCGCCATGGACGGCTGAGGCCGGGTCGCTAGGACGGCGGCAACGAGTAGATCTGCTCGACCACCTTGGTCAACAGGACGTTCGCGGTCGGCCGGCTGTCGGGCGACACGGTCAGGTTGCTCCAGATCACGAGCGTCACCTCGTTGCGGGGGTCGTAACCGGCGAAGGAGTTGAATCCCGGGAGCTCACCGAAATGGAAGTACATGGTGGCGTCCGGGGCGAACGTCTGCCGCTCGATGCCGTACCCGTACTGCGTTGCGGTCGGCTTGGCCGGGTCGGTGACCTGCGGACTGTTCAGCCACTGACGCTGGAAGTCCGCGTTGAACACACGGCCCCCGACCAGGTCGCGCATCCAGGTCGCGAGATCGTCGGCGGTGGAGATGGCTCCCCCGGCCCCGAAGGCGTAGGAAGGGTTCTGGTTGGTGTAGTCGTGGGGCTGCACCTTTCCCGCCTTGGCCTTCGCCGGCAGGTCCGGCGGGTAGGGCTTGTCCACCATGGCGTAGCCGGAGCCGCCGTACATGTAGCCGTGCGAGAAGGGCGTCGGGATCGAGGTGTCGGTGGTAGCCGGGAAGCTGGTCGCCCGCAGGCCGTGCGGCCCGAACAGCCGGTCCTGGAAGGCCTTCTGGAGCGGCTTGCCGCCCACCTTCTCGACGACCAGGGTCAGCAAGGCGTAGTTGGTGTTGCTGTAGTCGTACGCGGTACCTGGCGGGAACTCCGGCGGATGCCGGAACGCGATGTCCAGCACTTCCTGCGTCGTCCAGGCCTTCGACGGTTCCGCATCGAGGGTGGCCGCGAATCCGGGGTCGTTCGTGTAGCCGTACAGGCCGCTGCGCATCGTCAGCAGCTGGGCGATGGTGATGTTCTTGCCGTTGGGCACCTTCGGCACGTACTTCGAGATCGGATCGCTGAACTTGAGCTTGCCTTCCTGGGCGAGCTGCACGATCACCGCGGAGGTCATCGTCTTGGTGATCGAGGCGATCCGGAAGTGGGTGTCACCCTCCGGGGGCGCGTCGGTGCCTCGCTTCGTCGTACCCGACACGGCCGTGAACTTGCCCTGGGGAGTACGCACCTCGACGACCGCGCCCGGGATCATCAGATCCTTGGCCGTCTTGTCCACCGTGGCCTGAAGCACCGCGGGATCGATCGTCTTGACCACGGGCGGATCGGTCGGCGTGGCGGCCGAGGCGGCCGAGGCCGTCACCAGGCAGCCGGAGATCAACAGGGCCGCGCAGGCGGCCAGCCCGGTCACCCGGACGGGCCCCTGGCCACGCCGGAATCGACGACGTCCGACAGTCGACCGCATACTCCGCCACCGATTCCGTGATCGTCCGGCGCAGATGCGGCGGCATGAGAGCACGCAACCGACTGCCAGGACGCCCCCCGTGGTCATCCGACTCTCCTCATCGTCGTCCATACTGGACACCGACGCAGCCGCCGACCGGACCAGTCGGCTTCGACCGAACGACCTGGGTTCGGCGCCGGTCGCCCGGTCCGTCGAGCCGATGAGTCCGGGGCGCTCGACGAGTCAGATCGGTCATGTCCACCACGGGAACCGCCCGCCGCATGTTCGAGCTCCTGGAGCCGATCTGCCTGGTCACCTACTTCGCCGACGAGTCCGACGAGGAGCTGGCCGCGCTCGGCCACCGCACGTACTGGGACGGCTATTTCGCCAGCCGCGCCGCGCCACTGGGACGGGTGCCGGCACAGGTCGTGCACGCGGCCTTCTACAGCTTCGCCGAGGGCGAGGCTGCGCGGCACATCCCGAGCGCGTGGGAGACGATCCCGCCGGAGGTCTCCTTCGCCGCGTGGCAACGGGGCAGCGCGGCCTCCGTACGGCGGATCCTCGGCGAGAAGCTGGCCGATTCCCCCGGCCTGGCGCGCGCCGCCGACCTGACCACCAAGGCCGCGACGAGCGCGCCCACACAAGGCCGGGTGATGTACGCCGGGTGGCGCGCCCTCCCGGTGCCCGGCGACCCGGTCACCCGGCTGTGGCACTCCGCGACCATGCTGCGCGAGCACCGCGGTGACGGGCACGTCGCCGCTCTCCTCGGAGCGCGCATCGGCGGTGCGGAGGCCCACGTCCTGTCCGCGCTGGAGATGGGCATCCACCCGCCGGAGTCGTTCGGGCGCATCCACCACCTGCCGAAGGAGCGGCTGGCCGAGGTCATGGACGGGCTGCGCGAGCGCGGGCTCGTCGACACCGACGGCTGGTTCACCGACGCCGGCCGCGAGACCAAGCAACGCATCGAGGCCCTTACCGACGAGCTCGCCGCCGCGCCGTACGACGCACTCACCGCCGCCGAGCTCGACGAGCTGGTCGCGGAGCTCGAGCCGATCACCGCGACACTGGTGGCCGCGGGATCGCAGTGAACTCCACGCGGCGGCCGCCCAGCCTCGCCGCGAACCTTGCTCGACCTATCGAGACACGATAGATTCTCATCGTAGGTCGATGGAGGGATGGCCATGGGGACGCTGACAGTGACGGCGCTGCGCACGGTGCTCGTGGTCGTGCTTGCCGGCACCGTGTTCGTCCAGGCAGGAATGGTGTGGGCACTGGCCACCGACCCGGAGGACGGGTCGCTCCCGCTGGGCCCGCTGCGCGTGATCACGATCCTGGGCATGCTGGCGGTCCAGGTCGCCCTGGTCTGCGTATGGCGGCTGGTGACGATGGTGCGACGCAGAACCGTGTTCTCCCAGGCCGCCTTCCGGTACGTGGACGGCGTGATCGGCGCGATCGTGGCCGCCGCTCTCGTGTGGTTCGCGGTCACGATCATCAATGCGCCCGGCCAGCGGGACGATCCGGGCGTCACCGTCATCATGGGCGGGGTCGGCGTGGCCATCCTGGGGGTCGCGCTCATCGTGCTCGTGCTGCGGATGCTGCTCGCCCAGGCCGTCGCGCGCGACGTCGAGGCATCGCGGATGCAGGCCGAGTTGGACGAGGTCATTTGATGCCGATCGCCGTCGACATCGACGTGATGCTGGCCAGGCGGAAGATGTCCGTGGGCGAGCTCGCGGACCGCGTGGGGATCACCCCCGCCAACCTGGCGGTACTCAAGAACGGCCGCGCCAAGGCAGTGCGCTTCGCGACGCTGGCAGCGCTCTGCGCTGTGCTCGACTGCCAGCCGGGCGACCTGCTGCGCTGGGATGCCGAGGACGCCGCGGGCGAATGACGGTGTCGCCCGGGTCGACGAAAAGTTGCCTAGCTGTGCGGCGACGTTCGATTCGCTCCGGCTGATCGTCATTGGGCACCGCCGCCGACCATCGAGCACGATCGGCTTGTCCAGCCGTCCGGCTGCGTAACAGCCGCGACCGGTTTACCGAACGAACGGACACTCCAACGGGAGCCGGAACGCGAGCCGGGCCACCGGACCCGTATCGATCAGACGAGGGGACGCTCCATGACCCAGACCGCGAGCCAGCGACCGCCGATGGCGGGCCTCCACCACTTCTCGCCCACCGTTACGGACGTCGAGGCCAGCGCCGCGTGGTACGAGCGGGTACTGGGACTGCAGAGAATACCGCCCCCGTTTCCTCACTACGGAAACGAGGAGACGGGCTACGCTGTCGTTCTCGCCGATATGGCGGCTGGGGTCATGATCGGTCTGCACCATAACGTGGCGAACCGCGGAGAGCCATGCGACGAGACGCGGACCGGAATTGATCATGTTGCTATAGCCGTCCCCGCGCGGTCGGACTTGGATGCCTGGGCTGCCTGGCTCGATCACCTCGGGGTGAGGCACGCGGGTGTCACCGATGCCTCTGACCCCGTGAAGTACTCGGTGCTGGTCTTCCGCGATCCGGACAACATCCAGTTGGAGATGTTCTACATGGATTCTCCGTGAGAATGCATTGTGACGACGCCCTTGCCTGACTCTGCATCAATCGGGGGTCGTCGCGGCAGGCCTTGAGTGCGGCTACGGCGACGTCGTAGGCGGGTTCGCCGTTGATACCGCGTGGGTCGATGAGCCAGAGCCGATCGCGGCCGATGAGGGCATTGCCCGGTGAGAGGTCACCGTGACACAGCCGGGCGTCCGGCGGCGGCACCATCGCCTTGAGCGAATGGAGCGCTGTACGGCGGTCACGTGCACACCTACGCGCACCTGTGGCCACCGCGGAGGACCGGACGCGAGCCGCTGCCGCCGCGATCGCTCGACGCCGTTCTCACCGACGCTGACGAATGACTGACGAACGATTAGCGCACCGTGGCCGACCGTGACCAGCGGAAACCAGGGTCATCTACACGTTGAAGCGGAACTCGACCACGTCGCCGTCGTGCATGACGTAGTCCTTGCCCTCCATGCGGACCTTGCCGGCGGACTTGGCCGCGCTCATCGACCCGGCGGCCATCAGATCGTCGTAGGAGACGATCTCGGCCTTGATGAAGCCGCGCTCGAAGTCCGTGTGGATCACGCCGGCGGCCTGCGGGGCGGTCGCGCCCCGCTGGATCGTCCAGGCGCGGGACTCCTTCGGACCGGCCGTCAGGTAGGTCTGCAGGCCGAGCGTCGTGAACCCGGCGCGGGCCAGCGCGGCCAGACCCGGCTCGTCCTGGCCGATCGACTCCAGCAGCTCGCGGGCCGACTCGTCGTCCAGCTCCAGCAGCTCGGCCTCGACCTTCGCGTCCAGGAACACCGCCTCGGCCGGGGCGACCAGCTCGCTGAGCTCCTTGCGCTTCGCCTCGTCGGAGAGGATCTCCTCGTCGGCGTTGAAGACGTAGAGGAACGGCTTCGTCGTGAGCAGGGTGAGCTCGCGCAGCAGGCTGGTGTCCGTGCCGGCGGAGAACAGTGTGCGGCCCTCGTTGAGGATCTTCTCCGCCTCCTGCGGCGGCCTCCAGCGCCGGGCGCTTCTCCTTGTTCGTGCGGGCCTCCTTCTCCAGCCGCGGAAGCGCGCGCTCCAGCGTCTGCAGGTCGGCCAGCACGAGCTCGGTGGCGATCGTCTCGATGTCGGACGCGGCGTCGATCCGGCCGTCGACGTGCACCACGTCGGAGTCGGTGAACACGCGCACGACCTGGCAGATCGCGTCCGACTCGCGGATGTTGGCCAGGAACTTGTTGCCCAGCCCGGCGCCTTCGGACGCACCCTTGACGATCCCGGCGATGTCGACGAACGACACCGTCGCCGGGATGATCTTGGCGGATGAGTGGATCTTCGCCAGCTCCTCCAGCCTCGGGTCCGGCAGCGGGACCACCCCGACGTTCGGCTCGATCGTGGCGAACGGGTAGTTCGCGGCGAGCACGTCGTTGCGGGTCAGCGCGTTGAACAAGGTCGACTTGCCGACGTTGGGCAGGCCGACGATGCCGAGGGTGAGGGACACGGGCGTCCAGGGTAGTCGCGCCGGCCGCACCGGGTCCGGTCGGCTGCTTGATCGGGTGGTGCGGAGGATTCCGGCCGCTCGTGGCCGGAATCCTCCCGAGGCCCCGATCAGGTGCGCTCGTTCCAGGGCGTGCCGGATCTGCGCGACACACGCCAGGGGCCGATCGGTGATGTCGTGCCAGGTGAAGCGCAACAGGGTCCACCCGGCGGCGACGAGGGCGTTGCCCTTCCGGCGGTCGTTGCGGAACCGCTGGTTGTCCGAGTGCCAGGCCCACCCGTCGATCTCGATCGCGACGCGCGCGCCCGGGTAGGACAGGTCGATCTCCCACGGCCCGAACGGGTAGCCGAGTACGAGGCCGTCGACGAGACCGGTGCGCCGCAGTGCAGCGACGAGCCCGCGGACCAGGGCCGAGTCGGCCCGGTCCGCGGCGGCGATCATCAACTCGCCCGCTCTTGCCATGCCACGGGCGGACACCGACCGACAGTAGGCCCGATGCAGGTCGGCGAACCGCACGTGACGCTGGAGCGCGCGATCGAGGAACGCCGCGCCGTCGTCGATCTCGGCGGCGGTCTCGAGCACCGTCAGTGGTCCCGCGGTCGACGCCACGCCGCGGACCGTCACGCGGTCCCGCGCGTCGATGGTCCGCCTGCGGACGTGGACGCCCGACGGCGGCTTCCGCCGGGTCTGCGGTGGCACGGTCAGACGGACGGCGGCCGGCAGACGCGAGAGGTAACCGAGCCAGAAGGCCGCCGTCGAGCCGCTGACCAGCGACGACGATCCACCCCATAACCATGCGGCACGCGCCCGGGCCTCGTCGCTGAGCCGGTGGCCGCCGACCAGGAGCACGCCGGGCGCCGGGCGCGACC
Source organism: uncultured Actinomycetota bacterium (assembly GCA_963822335.1). Classification (GTDB taxonomy): domain Bacteria; phylum Actinomycetota; class Actinomycetes; order Mycobacteriales; family Pseudonocardiaceae; genus Pseudonocardia. The sequence goes on from CAWGHE010000004.1 coordinate 1,190,505, forward strand.
AGTCTCCGTCGGCCACCTTCCGGCGCACGGTGCGGGCCGCGAACCCGTGCGCGGCGGCCTGCGCGTCGGAGACCACTCCCGCCTGATCGCGCAGTAGCTCGACCCAGTCCACGCCGACGATCGTCCGCACGCGCCGAGCCGTCCGGGCTCGGACGGTCCTCGACGTTCGCGATCGGCACGCACCAGTGATCAGCGAGTGCGGAGAAATCCGGCCCCATACGGCCGGAAGCCTCCCAAGTGCTCGATCACTCGCCGGGTTCCAGGCGGTAGCCGGCGCCGCGGACGGTGGCGATCCACCTCGGCGCCGAGCTTGCGGCGCAGGTAGCGGACGTAGACGTCGACCACGTTGGACGCCGCGCCGGTGTCCGACCAGGCCAGGCGCAGGAGCTGGTCGCGGGACAGCACCTGGCCGGGGTGGCGCAGCAGGACCTCGGCCAGCGCGTACTCGCGGGCGGAGAGCTCCACCGTCCGACCGTGCAGGCTCACGTGGCGGGTCCGCAGGTCGAGCTCCAGGCCGTGGAAGGACAGCGTGTCCGAGGCCGGACGCGTGCGCGTCTCCCGGACGTCGGCCGGGTCGTTCGTGTCCACGACGTCCAGGTGGCCACGCACGATCGTGATCGGCGTGCGCAGCTCGTGCCCGGCGTCGTCGACGAACCGGCGCTGGGACTGCATCCCGCTCTGCACCCGGTCGAGCATCGCGTTCAGGGTCCCGGCCAGTGCGGCGATCTCGTCGGTCGGACCGTCGCGCTGGGGGACGCGGCGGGACACGTCGGTGCCGGTGATCGTGCGCGCGGTCGCCGCGACGTCGGCCAGGGGGCGCAGGATCCGCCCGGCCACCAGGTAGGCCGCACCGGCCGCGAGCAACGCCGTCCCGAACCCGACCAGCAGCATCAGGCGGGCGGCCTCGTTCGCGAACGCACGCTCCTGCTCGGTGAAGTACCCGACGACGATCACGCCGCGCCGCGGGTCGCCGGCCAGGTCGACCGGCAGCGCGGCCCAGCGCACCTCCCCGGCGGCCGTCGGGTAGCTGCCGCGGGTGCGCGTCGTCAGGCGAGCCGACCATCGCGGTGAACCGGTCGTCCGCGCGCAGCAGGACGGTCGGGCTCTGCCGGCGCGACTCCCAGCGCACACGGCCGTCCAGGTAGCCGAGGAACTTCTCGTTCGGCCGCGCGAGGTTCGCCGCGATCACCGAACGCAGGATCTCGTCCACCGAGTCGTAGGGGTCACCGGTGGTCGGGTTGATCCCGGTGTCGGTGATCCGGGCGAACTCGTCGATCTCCGACGACAGTGCGGTGTCGATCCGCTTGTCGGTCTCGTCGATGAGCAGGGCCCACGTGAGGACGGTGACGACGGCCAGCGAACCCAGCACGAGCAGCAGGACCCAGCCGATGATCCGGGTGCGGGCCGCGGTGCGACGGCGGGTGCGCCGGTCACCGACCGGGTCCGCGTGCGCGGGGTCCGCGTCGGCCGGGGCGGTGTGATCGGCGCCGGGCGGGGCCGGTGTCCGGTCCGCGTGCTCGGTGGTGATGCCGATCTCCGTTCGACGACGAGGGCCGACCCGTCCCGCGGCCGGTGCGTTTCATGATCCCGCATGTCGGCGGGGTGGATCGGCGGGCGGGCCGACTGGGTCGGACGGGCACCCGTCTCTAGCCCGACCGGCCTAGGGCATACTGCTGCCACTCGCCGACGTGACGGATCGTGAGCAGCTTTCGGAGCCGTCGTCACCCGGCAGGACGAGAGCCACGCACGTCCGGGCAGATGCCCGGGGGCGATCGAGGGGGAGCATGCGCGTTCCGGGAATTCACGTCTGGCTGACCGCCGGCGTCGTCGCGGTGACCTCGATCGGCGCCGTGACCGCGTTCTCGCTGACCGGGTCCAGCGAGGCCGAGCAGCGGCTGCCGTCGGTCGCGCCACCGCCGGCCGTCGCCGCGCCGCTCGACCCCGCCCCGCTGCCGGTCGCGCCGCCGCAGCCCCCGGCGCCGGAACCCGCCGTCGCGGCCCAGCCTCCGGCCGACGAGCCGACGCGCGCCGCCGAGCCGGAGCCGGACCGGTCGTCGTCCGGGAACCGCGACGCCGAGCCGCGCGAGCGCCGCCCGGATCCGCCCAAGGACCGCGACAAGGACAGGGACAAGGACAAGCCGGGCAAGGACAAGCCCCGCGCCGACCCGGACGGGACGCAGGAGCAGAAGCTCGCCTACGCCTGCCAGCACGGTTTCGTCGAGGGAAAGATGTGCCGGGGCTACACGTGAGGTGACCTCACCGCCCGCGGTAGACCGGGTCCCGTTTCTCGGCGAACGCCGCGGGCCCCTCGACGGCGTCGTCCGTGCGCATCACGTCGATGAAGTGCCCGAACTCGGTGCGCATCGCGGTGCGCTCGTCGGTCCCCAGCCCGGCCAGCACGGATGCCCGCGCGGCCCGGACGGCCAGCGGACCGCGTGACGCGATCGTCTGCGCCAGCCGCACGGCCTCGGCGCGCAGCGACTCCAGCGGGACCACCCGGTTCACCAGCCCCACCCGGTGCGCCTCGGCGGCGTCGATCGGCTCGCCGCTGAGGATCATCTCCATCGCGAGCCCCAGCGGCACGGCACGCGGGAGACGGACCGTCCCGCCCGCGCCCGGGATGATCGCCCACTTGGTCTCGGCCAGCCCGATCGACGCGTTCGGCGAGGCCAGACGGATGTCGCAGGCCAGCGCCATCTCGCAGCCACCGGCCAGCGCGTGGCCGTTCACCGCGGCGATCATCGGCTTGGCGCGCTCGATGGCGGTGAAGCCCCCGAAGTTCCACGGCGGCTCCTCGCCGGCCCGGACCCGCTCCCGGAACGCCGGGATCAGCGTCTTCAGGTCGGCCCCCGCCGAGAACACCGTGTCCCCGGCCCCGGTCAGCACGGCGACGCGCAGATCGTCGTCGGACTCGAACGCCGCGACCGCGGCGCCGAGCGCATCCTGGTGCTCCGGGTCGAGCGCGTTGCGCGCCTCGGGCCGGTTGATCGTGATGACGGCGACGTGACCGTCCCGTTCCACATCGATCGGCATGGTGGTCTCCTCCCGGTGGCGGCGCGGTCGGGGCGGCCGGATTCTGGGACCCGGATCGTCGCATCAGTGACCGACAGGAACGTCACATCGGGGACCGAGAGGGAACGGAGCGGGATGAGCGAGCACGGGGGTCGGCAGCCGGCGGAGCCGGCGGGGCGGGGAGAACTCAGCACCGAGGAACGGGCCGTCGTGGACACGGTGCGCGAGTGGGTCGACCGTGAGGTCCGCCCGGTGGTGCGGGAGCTCGAGCACGCGAACGAGTACCCCGAGAAGCTCATCGAGCAGATGAAGGAGCTGGGGATCTTCGGGCTGGCGATCCCGGAACCGTGGGGCGAGGCGCCGGTGTCGATGCCCTGCTACGCGCTGGTGACCGCGGAGCTGGCCCGCGGCTGGATGAGCCTGGCCGGCGCGATGGGCGGGCACACCGTCGTCGCGAAGCTGCTGGTCGCGTTCGGCACGCGCGAGCAGCAGGACCGCTACCTGCCGCGGATGGCCACCGGCGAGGTCCGGGCGACGATGGCGCTCACCGAGCCGGGCGGCGGCTCCGACCTGCAGGCCATGTCCACGCACGCGACGCGCGACGACGACGGCTACGTCGTCAACGGCGCCAAGACGTGGATCACGAACTCACGGCGCTCGCAGCTGATCGCGCTGATGTGCAAGACCGACCCGCAGGCCGAGCCGAAGCACAAGGGCGTGTCGATCCTGCTCGTCGAGCACGGGCCGGGGCTGACCGTGTCCCGTGACCTGCCCAAGCTCGGCTACAAGGGCGTCGAGTCCTGCGAGCTGTCCTTCGACGACATGCGGGTCCCGGCAGACGCCGTGCTCGGCGGCGAGGAGGGCCGCGGGTTCGCGCAGATGATGAAGGGCCTGGAGACCGGGCGGATCCAGGTCGCCTCCCGCGCGCTCGGGGTCGGCCGCGCCGCGCTGGACGACGCCCTGCGCTACGCCCAGGAACGCGAGGCCTTCGGCAAGCCGATCTGGCAGCACCAGTCGATCGGCAACTACCTCGCCGACATGGCCACGAAGATCACCGCCGCCCGGCAGCTGATCCTCTACGCCGCGGACAAGTACGACGCGGGTCAGCGGTGCGACATGGAGGCGGGGATGGCGAAGCTGTTCACCTCCGAGGTCGCGATGGAGGTCGCGCTGAACGCGGTGCGGGTGCACGGCGGTTACGGCTACTCCACCGAGTTCGACGTCGAGCGGTACTTCCGGGACGCCCCGCTGATGATCGTCGGTGAGGGCACGAACGAGATCCAGCGCAACGTGATCGCCTCGCAGCTCGTGAAGCGCGGCGGTCTCGACTGAGCCCGGAGCCTGCGGAGCTGCGCATCGGCACCGCCTAGATCGGGTCCGATTCCCGCCGGAAGGTTGTCGGTGGGCGGTGGGACAGTCTTCCCGTGCTCGACCACGACTCCTGCTACCGCGCCGTCGCGTCCCGTGACGCGCGGTTCGACGGGCAGTTCGTCACGGCCGTGCGCACCACCGGGATCTACTGCCGGCCGTCCTGCCCGGTCCCGCCGCCGCGGTCGCGGAACGTCGAGTTCCTGCCCACCGTGGCCGCGGCCCAGGCGGGTGGCTACCGGGCGTGCCGCCGCTGCCTGCCGGACGCCGTGCCGGGGTCGCCGGAATGGAACGTGCGGGCCGACGTCGCGGCACGCGCGATGCGGCTGATCGCCGACGGCCTGGTCGAACGGGCGGGGGTGCACGGCCTGGCCGAGCGGCTCGGCTACTCCCCGCGCCACCTCGGGCGGGTCCTGCGCGCCGAGCTCGGCGCGGGACCGCTGGCGCTGGCCCGTGCCCACCGGGCGCGCACGGCGCGGATGCTGGTCGAGACGACCGCGATGCCGATGGCGGACGTCGCGTTCGCGGCCGGGTTCGGCAGCGTGCGCCAGTTCAACGACACGGTGCGTCAGGTCTACGGGTCGTCCCCGGGTGGGCTACGACGGTCGACCGGCCGGGCCGACGCGGGCGTCACCGTCGGGACGGTGTCGCTGCGGCTGGCCTACCGGTCACCGTTCGATCCCGGCGGCCTGCTCGACTTCCTCGCCGCCCGCGCCGTGGACGGGGTGGAGAGCCTGTGCGGCGGCACGTACCGCCGGACGCTGCGGCTGCCGCACGGCCCGGCGTCGGTGCGCCTGGACCTGACCGCCGACCAGGGGTCGGTGGGCGCGACGCTGCGGCTGGCCGATCCGCGCGATCTCGGCCCGGCCGTGGCGCGGCTGCGCAGGCTGCTCGACCTGGACGCCGACCCGCAGGCCGTCGACGCGGTGCTCGGGGCCGACCCGGCGCTGGCCGCCTCCGTCGCCAGGGCGCCGGGTGTGCGGCTGGCCGGATCGGTCGACGGCGCGGAGACGGCCGTGCGGACCGTGCTCGGTCAGCAGGTCTCCGTCGCCGCCGCACGCACGGCGGCGGCCCGGATGGTCTCCGTGCTGGGCGAGCGCCTGCCGGCCGAGCTGTGCCCCGGCGAGGACGGCCCGGAGGTCCTGTTCCCGGACGCCGCGACGGTCGCCGCGCGCGGGCAGGAGGTACTCACCGGGCCGGCCCGGCGGATCGCGACCGTGGTCGGGCTGTGCGAGCGGCTGGCGACCGGCGAGCTGGTCCTCGACCCCGGGCGGGATCCCGCCGAGCTGCGCGCGGAGCTGGCCGCGGTACCCGGTCTCGGACCGTGGAGCGCCGGCTACCTCGCGATGCGCGTGCTCGGTGACCCGGACGAGCTGCTGGCCTCCGACCTGGCGGTGCGCCGGGGCGCGGAGGCACTCGGACTTCCCGGCGACGCGGCGGGCCTCGACGCCCGGGCCGCTCGCTGGGCTCCCTGGCGGTCCTACGCCGCCACCCACCTGTGGCGAGCCGCTGCGAGCGCTCCCACCCTTCCCCGTCGGAGGACGGCATGACCACTGACACCCCGCACTCCCCCGCCTCGACCGCCCGATGGTCGACCCGGAAGACCCCGTTCGGCCCGTTCACGGCCGTCGTGGACGGCGACGGCGCCGTGCTGGCGTCGGGCTGGACCGACGGCCCGGACGAGCTCGTCGGGCTGATCCACCCCTCGCTGCGCCCGGACGAGATCGCCGAGGGCGACATCGGGCCGGTCGGCGACGCGATCGACCGGTACCACGAGGGCGACCTGCACGCGGTCGACGACGTGCCGGTCCGCCAGGTCTCCGGCGAGTTCCTGAACCACGCCTGGGACGTGCTGCGCACGGTGCCGGCCGGCGCCCCGGTGACCTACACCGAGTACGCCGCCAAGGCCGGGCGCCCGAAGGCGGTGCGGGCGGCCGCGGCCGCGTGCGCCCGCAACGCCGCCGCGCTGTTCGTGCCGTGCCACCGCGTGCTGCGCACCGACGGCTCGCTCGGCGGCTTCCGCTGGGGCCTGGAGGTCAAGCAGAAGCTGATCGAGCACGAGTCCGCCGGGAGGTCGTGACCGGCGCGGATCGGAGTCCGGGCGCGCCGCTGGGCGAACTGAGCACGAAGCCTGCGGAGCTGCGCATCGAAACTGTCGGTGCCCGGGTGCACCCTGCGGACGTGGATCTCACAAGCGTGTTGTTCGGTCTGCTGATCGGCGTGGTGCTCGGGGCCGGGGCGGCCTGGCTGGTCGCCTCGGCCCGGTACCGGGCCGAGGTGGCCGAGGCCGCCCGCTCGGCCGCGAACACGTCGGCGACCACCCGGGCCGACGCGGCGGGCCTGCGCGCGGAGCGCACCGGGCTGCTGGAACGCATCGAGGACCTGCACGAGCAGCTCGAGCGGGCCACCGAACGGGCGCGGCGCGGCGAGTCGGAGGCCGCGTCGTACGGCGCGGCGCTGCACGCCGAGCGGGAGGCGCGACAGGAGCGCGACGCCGCGCTGTCCCGCCGCGAGACGGAGCTGCGGGACGCGTTCGCCGCCCTGTCCCAGGACGCGCTGGCGCGCAACAACGAGCAGTTCGTCGCGCTGGCGGAGAGCCGGATCAAGGAGGTGACCGCGTCGTTCGCGGCCCAGGCCGAGGGCGACGAGCACGCCAGGGCCCGCAAGGTCGAGGCGATGCTGGACCCGCTGACCTCGGCCCTCGGCCGGGTCGAGGGGCAGCTGCGGTCCGTCGAGAAGGACCGGGAGTCGGCCTACGCCGGACTGCGCGAGCAGGTCCGCGCCATGGCCGACAGCTCGGACCGCCTCGGCACCGAGACCCGGTCGCTGGTCAACGCGCTGCGCGCGCCGCAGGTGCGCGGGCGGTGGGGCGAGATGCAGCTGGAGCGCGTCGTGGAGATGGCCGGCATGGTCGAGCACTGCGACTTCTCCACCCAGGTCAGCGCGACCGGGGAGGACGGTGGGGTGCGGCCGGACATGGTGGTGCGGCTCGCCGGGGGCAAGCAGATCGTGGTCGACGCGAAGGTCCCGTTCGCGGCGTACCTGGAGGCCGTCGAGAGCCGCGACGACGCCACCCGCACCGACCGGCTCACCGCGCACGCCCGGCAGCTGCGCTCCCATGTGGACCAGCTGGCCGGCAAGGCCTACTGGGCCGCGTTCGAGCCGACCCCGGAGTTCGTGGTGCTGTTCGTGCCGGGGGACCCGTTCCTGGAGGCGGCCCTGCAGGCCGATCCCGCGCTGCTCGAGCACGCCTTCGGTCGCAACGTCGTGCTCGCCACGCCGACCACCCTGATCGCCCTGTTGCGGACCGTGGCCTACGGCTGGAAGCAGGAGGCGCTCGCCCGCAACGCCGCGCAGGTGCACCGGCTGGGCCGGGAGCTGCACGGGCGGCTGGCCACGATGGGCACGCACGTCGCCCGGCTCGGCCGGAGCCTCGAGTCCGCCGTGGACAGCTACAACCGCACCGTCTCCTCGCTGGAGGCCCGCGTCCTGGTCAGCGCCCGCAAGCTCACCGAGATGCAGGTGGGCGACGGCGAGATCGAGCCGCTGTCGACCGTCGACGGCAGACCGCGGGCGGTCTCGGCCCCCGAGCTGGTCGCGTCGGCCGACGAGTCGCTGGTGTCGTTCGACGACCTGGCCCGCGGAAACGACGGCCGCACCGGGGCGGACGCGCCGCGCGACGGTGCCGGGGAGGAGGAGCAGATTCAAGCTAGGCTGAACAGGTGACGGACATCCGCACCGCGACTACGCGCCGGTCCGGCGCGTCGCCGGCCGGCGGCTCGACCGCGTCCCGCGGCCGGCCGGACCGGGCGGCGGCGGGTTCCTGGCCGGTCCGGGAGCGGTCGCTGATCGGACCGGTCCTCGGCATCCCGCCGCTGGTCGCGGTCGCGCTGGCGGTCGGGCTGACCGCGGTGGGCGTGTTCGTCGACCTGCTGCGGGTGGGCACGGTCGGCACGATCTTCCAGATCGCGTACGGCACGGGCTGCGTGCTGGCCGTGGCGTGGGTCCGCAGGCGGAGCATCTTCGTCCCGGCGATCCAGCCGCCGCTGCTTCTGGCGGTCGTGGTCCCGGTGCTGGCCGTCCTGGTCGGTGCACCGTCGTCGACGGCCGGGGTGACCGAGCACCTGCTGCTCGCCGGCGCCCCGCTGATCAACGCGTTCCCGGCGATGGCCGTCACGACGGTGCTCGTCCTGCTGCTCGCCGGGTTCCGGCTGCTGCGTCAGCGGACCGGCCCGGACGACGCTGTCGGCCTGCTGCGCGCCCGTCTCACCGGCCGCCGGGCGGAGCCCTCCACCCCGGCCGGTCGCCCGGCACGGGACCGCGCCTCCGGACCGGAGCCGGACCGCGGCGAGGGCGCCGCACGGCGGAAGCCGGCCCGGGATCCGGACCGCGCCGGACCGGAGGCCGGACCGGAGAAGGGCCGCAAGGCCCGGGCCCGCACGGACGGCCGTGACGGTGCCGCACCGAGGGACGGCACGCGGAAGCCCGACGGATCCCGGAGATCGCCCCGGTCCGAGGGGCCCCGTGACCGGGCCGACGGTGGCCCGTCGGACCAGGCCGGACGCCGGTCGTCGCGGGACCCGTCCGGGCTATCCGGGCAGGCGGGCGATGGTCAGTCGCGGGGCGGTCAGTCGCGAGGCGGTCGCCCCACCCGCCGGACCGGTTCCGACCGGCCGCCGGACGACAGCACACGGTCCCGTCGCCCCCGGCCCCCCGACCCGACCTGACGATCCGGCACACTCCCTCGTACGGCCGAAATGACCGAACGTGTACGGCCGATCGGGCGATGTCACCGAATCAGTTGCCCGAACCCCGCAACCTCGGCCGCATTCGAGCGTCATACACAGTGGGGACGGAGACGTCCCGCCGCTCCCCAAAACCCCGCTCCCTGGAGAACTTTCTGATGCGCACTGCCCGCCGTCACCCCGGCGTGATCGTCGCCGTGCTGATCGGGATCGTCGGCCTCATCGGTGCCGGCACCGCCCTGGCCGGCTCGCCCGCGTCCTTCCAGAGTCAGCCTCTGGTGTACGGCACGCCCTGCACGGTGACCGCGAAGGCCTGCGTCGACCTCGACTCGAAGCAGTCCTGGCTGCTTCAGGATGGCAAGATCATTAACGGCCCGGTGCCGGTGGCCACCGGTGGTGAGGGCCACGAGACCCCGATCGGTCACTCGCTGCGGGTGTACCGCAAGGAACAGCTGCACACGAGCTCCGAGTACCGGCTGACCAACGGCGAGGGTGCCCCGATGCCGTGGGCCACCTTCTTCGAGGACGGTGGGATCGCGTTCCACGAGGGACGTACCGACGTCCCGTCCGGCGGCTGCGTCCGGCTGTCCAAGGACAACGCGATCGCCTGGTTCAACCACCTGCAGATCGGTGACCAGGTGCAGGTCGTCCGCGCCACGCAGATCCACGCGGAGCGCGGCCTCGCGCCGCCCCCGCCGCCGAAGTAACGCGCACGACGCGAAAGAGGCCCCCTCGCGTCGAGGGGGCCTCTTCGTCGTTCGGGGGTAGGACGTCAGCGCGCGGCGGCCCGGTTCGGGCGGAGCTCGCGGGGCAGCGAGAACGTCAGCGTCTCCTCGGCGGTGTCGATCTCCTCGACGCCGTCGAAGCCGCGCTCCGCGAGGGCCTCCACCACGCCGCGGACCAGCACCTCCGGCACCGACGCGCCGCTGGTGACACCGACCGTCGTGACGCCGTCGAGCCACGCGTCGTCGATCTCCTTGGCGTAGTCGACCAGGTACGAGGCACCGGCCCCGGCCTGCAGCGCGACCTCGACCAGGCGCACCGAGTTCGACGAGTTGCGCGACCCGACGACCAGCACCAGGTCGCAGCGCGACGCCATCGCCTTCACCGCGACCTGGCGGTTCTGGGTGGCGTAGCAGATGTCGTCGGACGGCGGGTTCTGCAACGACGGGAACCGCTCACGCAGCGCCCGCACGGTCTGCATCGTCTCGTCGACCGAGAGCGTGGTCTGGGACAGCCACACGACCTTCTCCGGGTCGCGCACGGTCACGTTCGGCACGTCCGCGGCGGACTCGACGAGCTGGACGTGGTCGGGCGCCTCGCCGGAGGTGCCTTCGACCTCCTCGTGACCGGCGTGCCCGACCAGCAGGATGTCGTAGTCCTCGCGGGCGAACCGCTTCGCCTCCTGGTGCACCTTCGTCACCAGGGGGCAGGTGGCGTCGATCGTGCGCAGCTCCCGGCTGCGGGCCTGGTCGCGCACCGCCGGGGAGACCCCGTGCGCGGAGAACACGACCATGGCGCCCTCGGGCACCTCGTCCGCCTCCTGGACGAACACCGCGCCCTTCTCGGTGAGCGTCTCCACCACGTACTTGTTGTGGACGATCTCCTTGCGGACGTACACCGGCGCGCCGTGCTGAGCGAGCGCCTGCTCGACGGCCTCCACCGCACGGTCCACGCCCGCGCAGTACCCGCGCGGCTTGGCCAGCAGAACCCGCTTGTCGGCGCCGGCGTCGGATGCAACAGCGTCTGATCCGGACATGCCACCAGCGTACGGACGCCCGGGACCCGGGTCAGCCGGACGTGAGCCGTCCGACCCCGTCCTGCCCCGGGTCCGCCGGCAGGGAACAATGGCGGCATGTCACCGCTGCCGTACCCCGTGCGGATCGCCGCGGGCCTGGTCGTCACCGCCGTGGAGCAGGTCCGAGAGCTGCCGCGGCACGCCGTCGAGCTGCCGGTCACGGCCGTGAGCCAGGCGCTGCAGGTGTCCATGCGCATGCAGCAGACCGTCACCGAGCTGGCCATCAAGGGCGACCGCGCGCTGGGCACGCTCCGTCCCGCCGACGACGTCCCCAGCTGGGCGACGTTCGACGACGAGCTCCCGGACACCGCTCCGGCGCGGAACGGGGCGAGCACCGTGGCGGCGCTGCGCCCGACCGTCACCGAGATCCCGATCGAGCGCCGGACCCCCGCGCCGCGCCGCGCGGTGGAGCCGACGGACCACACGGCGCCGGAGCCGCGCTCGCTGCCGGAGTACCCGTCGATGACGGTCCCGCAGCTGCGCGGCAAGCTCCGCTCGCTCACCCTGGACGACCTGTCCGACCTGCTGGCGTGGGAGACCGCGCACGAGAACCGCCCGGCCTACGTCACGATGCTGACCAACCGGATCTCGACGCTCACCGAGAAGTGACGTCCCCGGCCCCGGCGACGAGCGAGGAGTCGCCCTGGCCGGTCCGCACCGTCGCGCGCAAGATCGCCGAGTGGGTGGATCGGCTCGGCGCGGTCTGGGTCGAGGGCCAGCTGGCCCAGGTCAACGCCCGGTCCGGCACCGCCTTCCTGACCCTGCGCGATCCGGCGGCGGACGTGTCGTTGCAGCTCACGGCGCCCTCGGCGCTCGTTCGCGAGGCGGAGGGCGTCGTCAGCGAGGGCAGCCGGGTGATCGTGCACGGCAAGCCGTCGTTCTACCTGGGACGCGGCACGCTGAGCCTGCGGGTGGATCGGATCCGCGCCGTCGGGCTCGGGGAGCTGCTGGCCCGGATCGAGCGTCTGCGACGGCTGCTGGCCGCGGAGGGGCTGTTCGACCCGGCCCTCAAGCGCCGCCCACCGCTGCTGCCGTCGACGATCGGGCTGGTCACCGGCCGGGACTCGGCGGCCGAGCACGACGTCGTGACGAACGCGAGCGCGCGCTGGCCGGGCGTGCGGTTCCGGATCGAGAACGTCGCCGTGCAGGGCGGGCTCGCGGTCGGCCAGATCGTCGAGGCGCTGGGGGTGCTCGACCGCGACCCGGACGTCGAGGTCATCGTGCTGGCCCGGGGCGGTGGCAGCGTCGAGGACCTGCTGCCGTTCTCCGACGAGACGCTCTGCCGCGCCGTCGCCGCGTGCCGGACCCCGGTCGTCTCCGCGATCGGGCACGAGCCGGACTCGCCGCTCGTCGACCACGTCGCCGACGTCCGGTGCTCCACCCCGACCGAGGCCGGCCGGAGCCTCGTGCCCGACCTGGCCGAGGAGACGGCACGGATCGCCGGCCTGCGCGACCGGGCCCGCCGCGCGCTGTCCGGCTGGGTCGACCGCGAGCAGCGTCGGCTGGCCGACCTGCGGGCTCGGCCGGTCCTGGCCGACCCGCTGCGGATGCTGGACGCCCGGCATCGCGAGACCGCCGAGGCCCGCGCCGCCGCGCAGCGGGCCGTGCTGCGCCGGTTCGACCGCGCGGGCGCCGAGCTGGAGCACCTGACGGCCCGGCTGACCGCGCTCGGGCCGTCCGCCACGCTGGCCCGCGGCTACGCGCTGGTCCAGCTCGCGGGCACCGGCGACGGGGAGGTGCCGCAGCTGCTGCGCTCGGCCGCCGACGCCCCGCCCGGGACACACCTGCGGATCCGGATCGCCGACGGCGCCGTCGCCGCCACCGTCGACGACGGGCCCGACGACCAGGCCACCCGGCGAGGAACCGGTGGAACCCTGCGGACACCGACCAGGACGGAGGCGGACACATGAGCGCACCGGAACGGCGTCCGGTCGAGCAGCTGGACTACGAACAGGCCCGCGACGAGCTGGCCGAGGTCGTGCGCGCGCTGGAGGTCGGCGGCCTCGGCCTCGACGAGTCGGTCGCGCTCTGGGAGCGCGGGGAGGCGCTGGCGAAGCGCTGCGAGCAGCAACTGGCCGGCGCCCGCGAGCGCGTCACCACCGCCCTGGCCGAGGCCGAGAGCACCGACGACGGGACCTGATCCGTCACCTCGCCCCCGCCGGGGCACTCAGGCGTCGAGAGTGCCGCACGGTGCAACTCGCGGCGCTCGCGTGCCGGTCCGGCCGGCGGCTCAGTTCGTCGCGCCGCCGGGTGGGAGGACGCGGGCGCGGACGGTCGCCTCGGCGAGGGCGCGGAACTCGTCGTCGGTGCCGCTGCCGGTGATCAGGAGCCGGACCGTCGGGCTGCCGGGCAGCGTCGCGATCCGGACCGGCTCGCCGTTCGCGCCCCGGTAGGTCACCCAGTCCCGCCCGGCCGCCGGCGTCACGCCCTCCGCCGTCGCAGCGGGACCTCCCTCGGTGCTCAGCAGTGCCTCCTCGGCGGCGTCGCTCTGCACGAGGCGCAGGTAGCGGCCCTGCTCGGTGAGGTAGCCGACGCGCACGGCGGTCCCCCCGCCCGCGACCGGGCCGCGGTCGGTGGAGTTCGAGCGCCACGGCACGTCCGGGACCCGCAGGCCGAACGTGGAGATCCGCGCGTACTCCGCCAGGCGGGCCGGCGCGTCGACCGTGGGCCCTGCGTTCGGGTCGAGCTGGGGGCCGGTGGGCGCGAACGAGCACGACCGCCCCACGCCGACGATCAGCAGCGCGATCGGGATGAGGATCAGCAGCGCACCGAGCATGTCCTTCATCCGCGTCTCGGTGCGTCCGGGCTTGCGCAGCGCCTGCGGTCCGACGACGGGCCGGTCGCGCGCCGACGTGCCTGCGACCGTCCCGGTGCTCTCCGACTCCCCGGCCGGGAGGGCGTCGTCGTGTGCGCCGGAGACGTCCCCGTCGGACTCGGCGGACGACGGACGCGGATCGGACTCGGAGCTCACCCCGCCATGCTGCCGCAGGCCACCACGGGCGGCGCGCGGGCATGGCCTGCGTCGCTCAGGGCACCACCGGCGCGGGTGATCTGCGAGGATCGGGGAAAACCCCGCCGCGAACGCGACGAAGGAGCATGCCCGTGACCGAGCCCGCCCCCACCCGACGCCGCGAGGCCCCCGACCGCAACCTCGCGATGGAGCTGGTCCGGGTCACCGAAGCGGCGGCGATGGCGGGCGCGCGCTGGGTCGGCCGCGGGGACAAGAACGGCGGCGACGGCGCGGCCGTCGACGCGATGCGCCAGCTCATCTCGACGGTGTCGATGCGCGGCGTGGTGGTCATCGGGGAGGGCGAGAAGGACGAGGCCCCGATGCTCTTCAACGGCGAGGAGGTCGGCAACGGCGAGGGCCCGCACTGCGACGTGGCCGTCGACCCGATCGACGGCACCACGCTGATGAGCAAGGGCATGCCGAACGCGCTGGCCGTGCTCGCCGTCGCCGAACGGGACGCGATGTTCGACCCCTCGGCCGTGTTCTACATGGAGAAGCTCGCCGTCGGGCCGGAGGCCGCCGACGCGATCGACATCACCGCCCCTCTCTCCGAGAACATCCGCCGGGTCGCGGCCGCCAAGCACAGCGACGTCGGCGACGTCACGGTCTGCGTGCTGGACCGGCCACGGCACGACCGGATCGTCGAGGAGATCCGGGCCACCGGCGCGCGCATCCAGTTCATCACCGACGGCGACGTGGCCGGCGCGATCGCCGCCGCCCGTCCGGACAGCGGCGTCGACCTGCTCTACGGCATCGGCGGTACCCCGGAGGGGATCATCACCGCGGCCGCCCTGAAGTGCATGGGCGGCGAGCTGCAGGGTCGTCTCTGGCCCAAGGACGACGACGAGCGGGAGAAGGCCAAGGCGGCCGGCCACGATCTGGATCGTGTGCTGACCACGGCCGACCTGGTCCGCGGCGACAACGTGTTCTTCTGCGCGACCGGGATCACCGACGGCGCGCTGCTGCGCGGCGTGCACTACCGCCCGGCCGGCGCGACCACCCAGTCCATCGTGATGCGGTCCCGGTCCGGCACCGTGCGGCTGATCGACGGCTACCACCGGATGGACAAGCTGCGCGAGTTCTCCAACGTGGACTTCGACGCGTCGGACGCGGGCAAGCCGCCTGCGTGATCGACCGCACGGGCGGGCAGCCCGTGGCGGGGGCAGACTCTGCGCCATGAGCGAGGAGCAGGGCTACCGCGTCGAACGCGACACCATGGGCGAGGTCCGGGTTCCGGCCGACGCCCTCTGGCGGGCACAGACCCAGCGTGCCGTGGAGAACTTCCCGATCTCCGGGCGCGTGCTGGAACGGGCGCAGATCCGCGCGCTCGGCCTGGTCAAGGCCGCCGCTGCGCGGACGAACGCCGACCTCGGTGTGCTCGACGCGGACACGGCGAAGGCGATCGCCGCCGCCGCGGACGAGGTCGCCGAGGGCGGCTACGACGACCAGTTCCCGGTGGACGTGTTCCAGACCGGTTCCGGCACGTCGTCGAACATGAACGCGAACGAGGTGATCGCGACGCTGGCCTCCCGCGCCGTCGCGGACGTGCACCCGAACGACCACGTGAACGCGTCGCAGTCGTCGAACGACGTCTTCCCGACCACGATCCACGTGGCCGCGACCGAGGCGCTGGCCACCGACGTCGTCCCGGCGCTGGAGCACCTGGCCGCGGCGCTGCGGCGTCGTTCCGAGGAGTGGTCGGAGGTGGTCAAGTCCGGTCGCACACACCTGATGGACGCCGTGCCGATCACGCTCGGCCAGGAGGCGGGCGGGTGGGCCAGCCAGGCGGCCTACGGGGCGGACCGGGTCCGCGACGCGCTCCCCCGGCTGGCCGTGCTGCCGATCGGCGGCACTGCCGTCGGAACCGGTCTGAACGCGCCCGACGGGTTCGGCGCCGGCGTCGTCGAGAAGCTGCGCGAGGCGACGGGGCTCGACGTGCTGTCCGAGGCCACCGACCACATCGAGGCGCAGGGGTCGCGCGACGGGCTGGTCGAGGCGTCCGGCGCGCTGCGCACCGTCGCGGTGTCCCTCTACAAGATCGCCAACGACCTGCGGTGGCTCTCCTCGGGTCCGCGCACCGGGCTGGCCGAGATCCGCCTGCCGGACCTGCAGCCGGGCAGCTCGATCATGCCGGGCAAGGTGAACCCGGTGATCTGCGAGGCCACGATGATGGTCTGCGCGCAGGTCATGGGCAACGACGCGACGGTCGGCTTCTCCGGCAGCCAGGGCAACCTCGAGCTGAACGTGATGATGCCGGTGATGGCGCGCAACGTGCTGGAGTCGGCGCGGCTGCTGGCCAACGTGTCCCGGCTGCTCGCGGACAAGGTCGTCGACGGGATGGAGGCCGATCTCGAGCGCACGCGCGAGTACGCGGAGTCCTCGCCGTCGATCGTGACGCCGCTGAACTCCTACCTCGGCTACGAGGAGGCCGCCGCGATCGCCAAGCAGGCGCTCAAGGAGCGCCGGACGATCCGCGAGGTGGTCCTCGAACGCGGGCACGTGGCGAACGGGACGTTGACCGAGGAGCAGCTCGACACGGCACTGGACGTGCTGGCCATGACGCAGGGCCGCAAGCCCGTGTGAACCGTGACTCATGGGCGTCAGTCCATTCTCCGTTCACCTGACGTTCCCCGTACGGCCGAAACCGCATGACACCGTGTCAGCACGCTCCCCCGAACGTGCGAGGTTCACGGTGCACGACGACCGATTCGTGTTCGAGCCCGTCTACGACCTGCGGTCCGCACGCGTGTGCGGGTTCGAGGTGGTGCCGCGCCGGGCGTCGGAGACGATCGCGCACCGCGCACGGGAGGCGGGCTGGAGCCCGCGGCAGGTCGCCGACGTCGACGCCGGGACGGCCGTCTCCGCGCTGGCCCAGGCCCGGCGGTGCGACGCCGGGGTGCCGGTCCAGGTCGACGTCGCGGCGGACACCGTCGTGCTGGCCCGCGACCGGCTGCGCGGCGTGCTCGACGGCCGCGGTGTCGCCCCGATGCTGGAGGTCGGGCCTGCGGTGGCCGCGGCGCCGTCGAACGAGCTCGTCGCGGCGCTGACCGAGCTGCGTTCCTGGGGGTTCCGGATCGCGCTGGACGGGATCGGGCGCGGGTTCGGCCTGGAGCTGGTCGACGCCGTGCGCCCGGACGTGGTCAAGCTGGAGCCCGACGGCCCGGCCGTCCCCGCCGTGGTGAGCGCCGTGTGCCAGGTGGCGGCGAGTGTCGGGACGCGGGTCGCGGCGACCGGCGTCACCGACCACAGATATCTCGCGGCGCTGCACGCGTCCGGCGTCGGGCTGGCGCAGGGACCGCTGCTGGGCCGGGCCCGGGACGTGCCGGCGCCCGACCCGGCCGCGGTGCCGGCGCTACTCGGTCTGGCCGAGCCGAACCCGCGGGTCGCCTCCCGGCCGGCGATGACGGTGCTCCCGTCGGCGCCGGGGACGAAGGCCGGGCCATCGATCGGCGCGCCGGTTCCGATCCGGACGCTGGGCGCGGCCGCGGTGACGGTGCCGGACGACGCCGTCGCCGACCACGTCCGTTCCACGCTCGGCGAGCACCCGGAGGCCGGCGGCGTCGTGCTCGTCGACGCGCGGCACCGGCCCACCGGGTACCTGAACCGCAGCCGCTTCCTGCTGGCGATGGCCGGGCCGTTCGGGCACGCACTCTGGGCGAACAAGCCGGCGCGCGAGATGGCCGACCCGCCGCGCGTCGCCGACGAGCGCACGTCGGTGCGCGACGCGATGGAGATCGGCCTGTCCGGCGATCCCGACCGCGGCTACGACGACCTGGTGCTCGTCGGTCCGGACGGCTCCTGCACCGGCGTCGTCCCGGTGTCCGAGCTGTGGCGCAGCGCCCTGCGGCGCGACCCGCGCCCGACCCGCCCGGTGCCGGGCCGGGTGGTCCCGTCCCCGGTCCCGGGGGCGGCTCCGGCGCGGCAGGGCTGAGCGGCCGGCGCCGATTCTCACTCCGCAAGCTCCGTTCGGCGGGCGAATCGTCGGTGGGTGCTGCTTCACTGCGCTCGTGCTGTTCTCCGACGTCGTCGCCACCTCCGCCGCGGTGGGCGCCACCCGTTCGCGCAAGGAGAAGTCGGCCGCGCTCGCCGTGCGGCTGCGCGAGGCAGGTCCGGACGAGGTGCGGCCGGTCGCGGCGTGGCTGGCCGGCGAGCCGCTGCAGGGCCGCATCGGCGCCGGATGGCGGACGCTGTCCGGTATGGACGTCGCACCCGCCGCCGAGCCGTCGCTGACGGTCGCGGACGTGGACGCGCTGCTCGACGAGCTCGCCGGCACGGGCGGGGCCGGTTCGGCGGCCCGGCGCCGTGACCTGCTCGACCGGCTCTACGGCGCGGCGACCGCCGACGAGCAGCGTTTCCTGCACCGGCTGCTCACCGGCGAGCTGCGCCAGGGCGCGCTGGAGGGGCTGATGGTGGAGGCGATCGCCGCGGCGGCCGACGTCCCGGCCGCCGCGGTGCGGCGCGCGTTCATGCTCTCCGGGCGTCTGCCGGGCACGGCGGTCACCGCGCTCGACGGCGGCGTCGCGGCGCTGGAGCAGGTGGGGCTGGAGGTCGGCCGCCCGATCCGGCCGATGCTGGCGAGCCCGGGCGACTCCCTGGACGCGGCGCTCGACGGGCTCGGGGCGGACGTCACGGTCGAGCACAAGCTGGACGGCGCCCGCATCCAGGTGCACCGCGACGGGGAGGACGTCCGGGTGTGGACGCGGACGCTGCGCGAGATCACCGGCGGTGTGCCGGAGCTCGTCGCACGGGTCCGCGCGCTGCCGTGCCGCACCGCCGTGCTGGACGGGGAGACGCTCGCGCTGGACGACGAGGGCCGTCCCCGCCCGTTCCAGGACACGATGAGCCGGTTCGGCTCGGAGGGCCCGGACGGTGACGCGCCGTCCGAGGACGTGATGCTCAGCCCGTTCTTCTTCGACCTGCTGCACCTCGACGGCGAGGACCTGGTGGACGCCCCGCTGGAACGGCGCCTCGACGCGCTCGCCGGGCTGCTCGCCGCCGACGAGCAGGCGCCGTTGCGGATGCCGGGCCTGCGGCGCCCGTCGGCGGAGCAGGCCGCCGCCGTGCTCGACGAGGCGCTCACGCTCGGGCACGAGGGCGTCGTCGTGAAGGACCTGGACGCCCCGTACGCGGCCGGCCGACGGGGCAAGGCCTGGCAGAAGGTGAAGCCGGTGCACACGCTGGACCTGGTCGTCCTCGGCGCCGAGTGGGGCTACGGGCGGCGCACCGGCAGCCTGTCCAACATCCACCTCGGCGCCCGTGACCCGGACGGCGGCGAGCCGGTGATGGTCGGCAAGACGTTCAAGGGGATGACCGACGAGCTGCTCGCCTGGCAGACCGAGACGTTCCCGCGGTACGCGCGCGATCCGGACGTGGAGCCTGCCCGGTACGGCGAGGTACTGCTGCGCCCGGAGCTGGTGGTGGAGATCGCGCTGGACGGCGCCCAGCGCAGCACCCGCTACCCCGGCGGGGTGGCCCTGCGGTTCGCCAGGGTGCTGCGCTACCGCCCGGACAAGACCCCCGCCGAGGCGGACACGATCGACTCCGTTCGCGCGCTGCTGGCCTGACCCCGGGTGCCCGGTCAGCCCGCGGCGCGGTGCCCGTCCTGCGGCGGGCGATCACCGGGGCGCGGGTCGTCGGTGACGGGGTCCCCGGGGACGGCGTCCGCGGCCCGCATCCGGAGCACGCCCGCGTCGAAGACCCGTCCACCCGGGACGGTCCCGGTCTGCTCCACGGCGAGCACCGTCGTGCCGGGCCGCACCCCGAGCAGCTCGGCCACCGCCGGATCGGCCGGGAGCTGGTCCACCTCGGTCTCGGTCCGCCCGCGCGCCAGTCCGGCGTCGTCGAGCAGCGTCTCCCAGCTGTCCCGCATCGGGATGCCGATCAGCTCGGCCGCCTCCGGCTGCAGGACGTAGTGGGTCGCGACGGCGGACGGCACGCCGTCGACGTCGGTGACGAACTCGATCCGCAGGCACGGTGCACCCGGCGGCACGCCCAGCCACGCGGCCAGCGGCGCCGGGGCCGCGATCCCGGCCCGGTCCAGGAGCCGGGTGTGCACCGCACCGGCCGGTGGGACGACGGCCGGGCGGATCCGCGGATGCCGGACGGCCCGGAACGTGCCGGGTGCGGCCAGCGGCCGGACCAGGCCCTCGCCGTGCAGCAGGGACAGCGCCTCGCGGACGGCGGACCGGCTCGCACCGAAGCCGACCATGAGCTCGCCCTCGCCGGGCAGGCGCCCGTCCGGGAACCGCCCGCCGGCGATCGCCGCACGCAGCAGGTCGCGCAGGCGCCGGACCTCGTGGGGTCGCGACACCACGGACGACCTCGGCGACGGCACCGGCATGGGGACAACGGTAGGAGCACATGGTTGCCCGCCCGTTCCCGGCCCGTGACGCCCGTGTGACCGAACGGGGTCGGACGGCCGCGCACGGACCCGTCCGACCGTGGCATCGTCTGGTGCGTGCGCTTCCTCGACGACGCCTCCGCCGGACGCGTCCCGTCCGCCGACCTGACCTACGACGACGTGTTCCTCGTCCCGCGTCGCTCGTCGGTCGCCTCCCGGTTCGACGTCGACCTGGCGACGACCGACGGCACCGGCGCGACCGTCCCGCTGGTCGCGGCGAACATGACCGCGGTGGCCGGGCGCCGGATGGCCGAGACGCTGGCCCGCCGCGGCGCTCTGACGGTGCTGCCGCAGGACGTCGCCCCGGAGGCGGTCGCCGAGATCATCGGCTGGATCAAGTCGCGGCACCCGGTGTGGGACACCCCGCTGACGCTGCACACCGGTGACGCCGTCGCGGATGCGCTGAACCTGCTGCCCAAGCGCGCGCACGGCACCGTCGCCGTCGTCGACGAGGGCGGCCGGCCGGTCGGCACCGTGTCCGAACGGGCCTGTCTCGGGGTGGACCGGTTCACCCGGCTCTCCGAGGTGCTCGACCCGTCGCCGCTGACGCTGCCGCTGGACACGCCGCCGCGCGAGGTGTTCGAGGCGCTCGAGGGCCGGACGGCCGCGCTCGGCGTGGACGACGAGGGCCGGGTCACCGGGCTGCTCACCGCGCTCGGCGCGATCCGGGCCGGGATCTACGACCCCGCCCTCGACGACGACGGCCGGCTCTGCACGGCGGCCGCGATCGGCATCAACGGCGACGTGGCGGTCAAGGCGAAGGCCCTGCTCGAGGCCGGAGTGGACACGCTCGTCGTGGACACCGCGCACGGGCACCAGGACAAGATGCTGGACGCGCTGCGCGCCGTCCGCCGGGTCGTGGCCGACAGCGGCGCACGGGTGCCGATCGCGGCCGGCAACGTGGTGACCGCCGAGGGCGTCGCGGACCTGGCCGAGGCCGGCGCGGACATCGTCAAGGTCGGAGTCGGCCCGGGCGCGATGTGCACCACCCGGATGATGACCGGCGTCGGGCGGCCCCAGTTCTCCGCGGTCGCCGAGTGCGCCGTCGCGGCGCGGGAGCACGGCGTCGCCGTATGGGCCGACGGCGGCGTGCGGCACCCGCGCGACGTGGCTCTGGCGCTCGCCGCGGGGGCGTCGTCGGTGATGATCGGATCCTGGCTGGCCGGCACCTACGAGTCGCCCGGCGACCTGCTGCGCGACGAGCAGGGCCGGGCGTACAAGGAGTCGTTCGGCATGGCGTCGAAGCGGGCGGTGAGTGCCCGCACGCGCGGGGACAACGCGTTCGACCGCGCCCGCAAGGGACTGTTCGAGGAGGGCATCTCGTCGTCCCGGCAACGCCTCGACCCGGACCGCCCGGGCGTGGAGGACCTCCTCGACGAGATCTGCTCCGGCGTGCGTTCGGCCTGCACCTACGCCGGTGCCCGCACGCTCGCCGACCTGCACGAACGCGCGGTGCTGGGCGTCCAGACCCCGGCCGGCTTCCACGAGGGCACCCCGCACGGCGGCTGAGCCCCGCCACTGACGTCGAACGGCACGTTCTGGCGGTCGGAACCGCCACAACGTGACCGCCGTCCACCCCCACCGATCGAGCGCCACGTTCGCGCGCGAGTAGCCGCCACAACGTGCCGGCCGATCCCGGGACCGATCCGACAAGGCCGTTCGACCGCGGTCGGCGTCCACGGGGCACCCCGCAGGCTGAGCCGGTCCAGGAGCCGACCGGCCGACCCCGGCTGAGATGACGTTGGTTGCTCCGTGAGTCGCTCGGCGGAACAGCCAAGGTCATCTCACCCGTGATCGACTGCCCGGGGAGCGCGCCGACGCCCCCGAGCGCGCGTTCGGCCGGGCCGGGCCACCCCCATCGACCCCCGCACGACGGCTGAGCCCGCCGCGGACGGTCGAGCGCCACGTTCGGGCGGTCGGAACCACCACAACGTGCCCCCCGACCACCCCCCACCGATCGAGCGCCACGTTCGCGCGCGAGTAGCCGCCACAACGTGCCGGCCGATCCCGGGACCATCCGACAAGGCCTCGACCGCGGCCCAGCCGCCGCAGGGCACCCCTCACGGCTGAGTCCTGCCCCGGAACCGACCGACCGAGGAGGTCGTCGGCCGGCCCCGGGTGAGATGACGTCGGTTGCTCTTTGAGGCGCATCGGCGGAACAACCATCCGCACCTCACCCGTGATCGACTGCCCGGGGGCGGGCGGGCCGACGCACCTCGAGCGCAGCGTTCGGTCGGCCGGCTCGACACCCGCCGGGCCGAGCTGATCGAGCCAGAGCACGGCTCAGGTGCGGCGCCCGAACAGGTTCCGGACCTCGTCCACCGCGGTCGCCGGCGGGGCGGCGTCGTCGTCGCGACGGGTCCGCCACGGCGGCGACTCCGGCACCCGCCGGTCCCCGCCGTCCGTGCCGGAAGAACCGGAGGAGCCCGTGGCGTCGTCCGACCCGGACGAGTCACCGAGTCACCGGACTCCCACGACGGCCGCTCCCACGACCGGCCCGTGGCGTCGTCGTCGCCGGTCCGGTCGTCGCGCTCGTGGCGGGACCGGAGGCCCGCGGTGCGCTCCACCGCACTCCCGCTGTCGGCGTCGTCGGCCGGGTCCTTCGCGGACGAACCCGGAGTGTCCTCGGCGGTGTCGCTCGCGGCGTCGTTCGCCGCGGACGGGGCGAATGCGGTGCCACTGGCCGGGGTCCGATCACCGTCGCGCTCGGCGGAGAACCGCTCGGCGGAGAACCCGGACGGCGGGTAGGGGCGCGGGAAGCGGCCGAACCCGATCACCTGTTGGCCGGCGCTGTCCCCGAACCCGTCCGTGGGCTCCGGGTCGTCCGTATGTATCGGCGTCGGCCGGGCGGGTGGCGCAGACGACGATCGCGTCGCCGCCCGCGGTCGCGCCCGCCGTGCGCGGTCCCGGGTCGGACGCGTCGCCGATGCCGGCGAGCGCGTCGCGCAGCTCGCGCAGCGGCAGGGGGCGGCTGCGCGTCACCGTGGTGGCGAGCCGTCCGGCGAGCGGGATGTGCGGGTAGCCGTCGGAGGCCAGCGTGAGCTGCTCCAGGACGTCGTCGCAGATCCGTGCCAGGTGCAGCTCGGACGCCCCCGGGATCACGATCAGGAACTCGCGCTCGGACAGGCGCACGGCCGCATCGACCGGGCCGAGCGGCTCGGTCAGGGCGGCGGCGATGCGCCGGGCCGCGTGATAGGCCGCGCGCGTGTCCGCGCCGTCCCGGCCCGCCTCCGCCACGGCCGGCAGGTCGAACAACCCGATCCCGACGGGCAGCACCGTCGTGCCCTCACCGTCCGACCAGCGGTGCAGGAAGTCCGGGGTGGTCAGCCCGCTCTGCTGGTCGACTCCGGCGGCGTTCCGCGCGGCCGCGGCCTTGTGCGCGTCGGTGAGCTGTGCCCGCAGCCGGGCGCTGCCGTTGCGCGCGGAGCTGAGCCGCTCGGCGAGGTGGAACGCCGCCGTCGTCGACCACACCTCCTGCGGCGTTCCGGCCGAGCTGGCCGGGTCGGCGCCCGCGGACATCGTCTCGCCCAGCAGACGGTCGATCGTGCGCACCATGTCGGCCGGCAGGCGCTCCCCGATCACCAGACGCAGCCGCGCCAGCTCGACCGTCGCCTGCACCCGGGAGAAGCCCCACCGGCTGCGGAACCGCCGGCCCGCCTCCAGCGACGGCGCACCCGGCTCGATGCCGTGCTGGTCGGTGGCCACCAGGAACGCACCCGCGCTCGGTGTCACGGCGACGACCGACCACTCGTTCACCAGCGCCTCGCCCGGATCCAGTGGCACCGCGTCGACGCCGTCCGGCAGCGGGTGGTCGGGCCCGTCACAGAACCCGACCGCGACGCGGGCGCCGGTGCGAGGCGATCCGCTCGTAGACCGCCCGCTCGCGCTCGAAGTACTCCATGCGCTGGAACAGGGCGAGCACGATCGTCGGCTCCGCGTGCGGCGCGGCGAGCACGGCGCGCTCGATCGCGTGCGACACCGCGACGAGGGACCGCTTCGTGGTGAGCTCCGGACGCTGGCCGGACACCTGCTCGAGCACGCGCGCCGCGTCCAACGCGTCCGGAGCCGCACGGGCGCCTGCCCAGGCGCTGAGCCGCTCGGCCATCGGCGTGCCGGTGGCCTGCCCCTCGTCCGGCCGTCCCGACGTTCCGGTCATCCCGCCCCCACATCTCACCGCGCCGTGGCGCCTGTCCCATCCGATTACTCGGATCGGAGCAGAATGTGGCCTCCGTAGCGACTGCGGAGAATGATCTGCGACGAACGGACTACTGCCTTCGACGGACGGCGACGTGCCTGTACACAGCGCGGCGCGACCGTCACGTGGTGTCGACGGCCGCGCCGCGTGTGCTCGCCGGGGACGTCAGGAGTTGGGGCCCTCCAGCATCTCGGTCACCAGCGCCGCGATCGGGCTCCGCTCGCTGCGGGTGAGCGTGACGTGGGCGAACAGCGGGTGCCCCTTCAGCTTCTCGATCACCGCGCCGATGCCGTCGTGCCGCCCGACCCGCAGGTTGTCCCGCTGTGCGACGTCGTGCGTGAGCACGACGCGGCTCGCGGAGCCCAGCCGGGACAGCACCGTGAGCAGCACGTTGCGCTCCAGCGACTGCGCCTCGTCGACGATCACGAACGTGTCGTGCAGCGAGCGGCCGCGGATGTGCGTGAGCGGCAGGACCTCCAGCAGGCCGCGGGAGACCACCTCGTCGATCACGTCCTGGCTGACCAGCGCACCGAGCGTGTCGAACACGGCCTGAGCCCAGGGGCCCATCTTCTCGCTCTCGCTGCCGGGCAGGTAGCCGAGATCCTGGCCGCCGACGGCGTAGAGCGGCCGGAACACGACGATCCGCCGGTGCTGCTGGCGTTCCAGGACGGCCTCGAGCCCGGCGCACAGCGCGAGCGCCGACTTGCCCGTGCCGGCCCGGCCGCCCATCGAGACGATCCCGACCTCGTTGTCGAGCAGCAGGTCCAGCGCGATCCGCTGCTCCGCCGAGCGCCCGTGCAGCCCGAACGCCTCGCGGTCGCCGCGGACCAGCTTGACCCGCTTGTCCGCGGTGACGCGCCCGAGCGCGTTCGACGTACCGACCAGCCGCAGACCGGTGTTGCACGGCAGCTCGCGGGCGGCGTCGTGGTCGATCACGCCGTCCCGGAACAGCGTGTCCACGTCGTCGGCGGTGACCTCGACCTCGCTCATCCCGGTCCAGCCGGTGGAGAGCACGTCCTGGCCGTGGTACTCGTCGGCCTCCAGCCCGACGGCCGCGGCCTTCACCCGCAGCGGGATGTCCTTCGTGACGAGCACGACCTCACCGCGCACCGACGGGTCGGCGCGCAGGTTCAGCGCGCAGGCCAGGATCCGGCTGTCGTTGGAGTCGGTGCGGAACCCCGCCGGGAGCACCATCGGGTCCGAGTGGTTCAGCTCGACGTGCAACGTGCCGCCCGCGTCACCGACCGGGATCGGCGCGTCCAGACGGCCGTGCGTCACGCGCAGGTCGTCGAGCTCGCGCAGCGCCGTGCGGGCGAACCAGCCGAGCTCGGGGTGGTGGCGCTTGGCCTCCAGCTCGGAGATCACCACCAGCGGCAGGACGACCTGGTGCTCATCGAAGCGCAGCAGCGACCAGGGGTCGGACAGCAGCACCGAGGTGTCGAGGACGTAGCAGCGGGCAGGTGTGCCCGACGAGGTGGAACCTGACGAAACGTCTGCGCTCCCGCGGGCCTCGGATGAGGTCTGGTCTGCGGTGGGGGCGGGACGACTATCGGTCACGGGTGCTCCCTCGCGGACGCGGCACCACGTCCACTCTGCGCTGGGCCGGCCGGTCCCGGTGCGGTCGCGACGGCGTCGGCGGACCGCAAGGGGTCCTCCGGCCGGCACGCCCGCGAGGGCCGGGTGCCGACCCTCTCGGGTGCGTGTGACACCACGTCCAGGGCCTCCCGGACGGTCCGCATGGGGTGCGTCCCGTCGATGCGGACGCTACTAGTGGTCACCCTGGTGCGGTCAACAGTGACTCGCTACGGCGAGTGGACGGAGAACCCTGTTGGAACAGCAACTGCCGACCGTTCACCGCATGATCGCCACCGTCCGACGTCGCGTGCACCAGCGGGAACACGACCGGCCGCGGCCGCCCGGACTAACCGGCGGCTGCGGACACTCCCCCGGCCGGCTCTGCGAGATCCGGCGTCCGGGTGAGGTCCACACGGAGGTCGTCCGGGGTCAACGGCTCCTCGAGCAGCCTGCGCAGGCCCGTGACGGCGTCCGACCCGGCCCGGCCGAGCCATGCCGTCACCAGCGGGCGGCCCTCGGCGTAGGTCGTGGCGTAGGTCCGCCACTGGGGGTGCTCGAGGAACGCGAGCATCCGGCGCGCCCGCGGCTCGTCGACCAGCAGCCACCGGGTCAGGTGGGCCAGCACCTCGTCCGGGTCCGCGCCGTCGGCGTGCCGCATCACGGCGGCGTCCTGGCGCACCCGGCCCAGCTCGTCCAGCGCCGCCTCGACGGCCTCGGCCAGCTCGCCGTCCATCGGCAGGCCCACGCCGGACAGGACGCGTTCGGCGACGCGGCCCCAGCCCGGCCCCGGCAGTACGTGGTGCGCCGCCTCGGCCGCCCCCTCGGCGAGCAGTCCCTGCGGGCTGTGCACCAGCCGCAGCAGCAGCTCCGGCAGCGTCGCGCCGGCGTCGGCGGCCCGGCAGTGCTGCGTGTGGTGACCCGGGTAGGCCTCGTGCGCCACGAGCGGCAGCAGCTGCCCCCGTCGCAGGCGCGACGACGCGTCCACGGCCACCCGGCTGCGGCCTCCGCCGACGTGGCGGGCGAACGCCGTCCACGGACGGCCCTCGACGACCTCGAACTCGACCGCATCACCGTCCGGCAGGCCGATCCGCTCGCCGGTCAGCCGGCGCAGGTGCGCCGACATCGCCGCGAGGGCGTCCGGGAGACGGTCCGGTGGGATGCGGTCGCGGTCGCGGTACGCGGCCAGCCGGCGATCGAGCGGGCCCGGTCCGGGCAGGAGCTCGCCGAGCCTGCGGTGCGCCTCCCGGTATCGGTCCGGGTCCCCGCGCCGCGCCGCCGTCCCGAACGTCTCCGTGACCTCCTCGGCGAATCCGACGGACTCCCCGGCGAGTATCCGGGCCCGGCACTCGAGCGCTCGCAGCTGCGCGGCGACGTAGCGCTCGCGCTGCGGCGGGAGCCCGGCCGCGGGCAGCTCGGCCGCGAGGGTCCGGGCCCGCCGGAGGAGCCGGTGCGGGTCGGGGCGCGGTTCGTCGGCGACGTGGCGTCCCAGCGCGGGATCGGGCACCGGCCCGTCGAGCATCCCGGGTGCGAGCCGGTCGAGCCGCAACGCCAGCAGCATGACGTCGCGGGCGAGCAGGCGGGACACCTGCGCACCTTACGGCGCGACCGCCCGGCCACGCCCGACGACGGAGCGTAGCCACCCACGACGGGGGTACCGGCGGGGTTCTCCGTCCTTGGGGGTGGAGATTCTCACCGACCGTCGCGCTCGCCTCGCTCCGATGAGGACGGTGTGATCGGAACCACACCCGAAAGGAAACGTATCCAATCCTGGAGTAATCGGTTCACACGATGGGATTCCGGCGTTTGTCCTGGTCACAGTTCTCGGGATACGTTTTCTCGTAGCCGGTACGGGCTCCCCATTTCGCGTGCCGGCAGGTGTCGAGACCGCGCCGAGGCCGGCCGGTTTCCAGAGACTCAACAGGAGAGAACTGTGCTGAAGAAGGCTGGACTCATCGTGGCTGCCTCGGCTGCCTCCATCGTCGCCATCAGCCCGCTGGCGTTCGCCACCGACGAGCCCACCCCGCCCGGGAACCAGAACTCGTCGGGCGCCATCAACGGCCTGAACGGCAACAACCTGAACGCGCCGATCCAGGCCTGCAACAACGACATCCAGGGCCAGGTCGGCCTGGTGCCGGTCCAGGACGTCGCCGAGAACCCGACCCTGCCCCCGCTGAACGGCGCGGCCGGCCTGCTCGGCGGCGAGGCCAAGGCGAAGCAGCACAGCGACGTCGCCAACACCCGGGCCTGCGGCCAGGAGTCCGGCGGCGCCGGCTACGACAACCACTGATCGCAGCTTCGCAGCCGCGGAAACTGCCCCCGGAGCCACCGCTCACGGGGGCAGTTCCGCATTTGTGGGCCGGACGATTTCCGCCGCGGCCCGATCAGTTTCCGTAACGGCGGTGCCGGGCCGAGAACGCGCGCAGCGCACGCAGGAAGTCGACCCGACGGAACTCCGGCCAGTAGGCCTCGCAGAACCAGAACTCGGAGTGCGCGGACTGCCAGAGCAGGAAACCGGAGAGCCGCTGCTCGCCGCTGGTCCGGATGACCAGGTCCGGGTCCGGCTGGCCGGAGGTGTAGAGGTGCTCGGCGATGTGGTCGACGTCGAGCGTCTCGGCCAGCTCCTCGATCGACCGTCCCGCCTCGGCCTCGGCCAGCAGCATCTTGCGCACCGCGTCGGCGATCTCCTGGCGGCCGCCGTACCCGACGGCCACGTTGAGCTGGAGCCCGCGCCGCCCGGACGTCCGCGCCGCCGCCGCAGCCAGTCGCTCGGCCAGCGTCGGCGGCAGCATCTCCATGGCCCCGACGACGCGCAGCCGCCACGGCGTGGACTCACCGGACAGGTCGTCCACGACCCCGCCGATGATCTCCAGCAGCGGGTCGAGCTCGCTCGGTGACCGGCTCAGGTTGTCCGTGGACAGCAGGAACACGGTCACGATCTCGACGCCCGCCTCGGAGCACCAGCCGAGCAGATCGGCGATCTTCGCCGCCCCCGCCCGGTGGCCCTCGCTGACGTCGACCAGCCCGGCGTCACGGGCCCACCGGCGGTTCCCGTCCAGGATCAGCGCGACGTGGCGGGGACTCTCCGCCCCGGAGATCTGACGCAGGATCCTGCGCTCGTACATCGTGTACAGCAGATCGCGTACAGCCACGTGGCGGAGCCTAGCCGCCCCGCGCCGGGCACCCACCGTCGAACGCCCCGGTTGTGGCGTCGGCCCGGATCGGCCGACACACACCAGCCGTGGCCGTACCGTCGGCGCCGTGAGTACGGCCGTCGCCCCACCGCCCGCCAAGCCGCGCCTGCGCGGATGGCTCCACCTCTGGAGCTTCGTCGTCTCGGTCGTGGCGTGCACGGTGCTCACCGCCGTGGCCGCTGTCGTGGACGGGGTCCCGGGCGCGATGGCCACCGCCGTCTACGGGCTGACCATCCTCGGGCTGTTCGGTGTCAGCGCGCTCTACCACCGACGGACGTGGGCGGTGCCCCGCCACCGCGCCCTGATGCGCCGCCTCGACCACTCGATGATCTTCCTGTTCATCGCCGGCACGTACACGCCGGTGGCCGTGCTGGCCCTTCCCCGGCCGACGGCCACCTGGGTGCTGGCGGTCGTCTGGGGCGGGGCGCTGGCGGGAGTCGCACTGAAGACGGCCTGGCCACACGCGCCGTCGTGGGTCGGAGTACCGATCTACGTGGCGCTCGGCTGGGTGGCCGTGTTCGTCCTGCCGGCGCTGCTGGCCGGGGGCGGCGTCGCCGCGCTCGTGCTGCTGCTGGCGGGCGGCGTGCTCTACACCGCGGGCGGTGTCGTGTACGCGCTGCGCCGCCCCGACCCGTGGCCCGCCACGTTCGGGTACCACGAGGTGTTCCACGCGGCGACCGTGCTCGCGGCGGCCTGTCACCACGTGGCGATCTGGATGGTCGTGCTGGCCGGTTAGTCGGCCCGCTCGGCGTCCGGTCCGCCCGCGCGCAGGTCGTCGACGTGCGCCATCGCGGTCCGCAGCTCGGACAGCCAGTCGTCGGCGTGCCGGCCGACCAGCCGCACGGCCCAGGCCAGCGCATCCGAACGGGACCGCGCCACCCCGGCGTCGACGAGCGTGTCCAGCACGATCCGCTCCGGCTGGCGCAGCCGCGTCATCACCGGCACCGACGCCGTCGTGAACAGCTCCGTCGTCCCGCCGATCCGCGCGCCCCAGGCGACCTTGCGCCGGTAGCGGGCCTCCGCCTGCTGGGCGATCTCGATCCGCTCGTCGCGGGTCTGCTCCCGGAAGCGGGAGATCCGCCCGGCCTGCGCCGCGGCCGCGTCCGCCCGGCCGGCGTCCGTGTCCGGGTACTCCTCGCCGAGCGCCGGCAGGTCACCGACGACGACGATCTCGTCCTTGTCCGCCGTCACGTCCGGCGACCCGGTGAACCAGCCGTCCGGCAGGCGGCCGGCGAACCACGCCGACACGTCGTCGGTGCTCGGCAGGTCGGCCTGCTGCCAGCCGCCCCGTCCGCCGCCGGGCCGTCCCCGATGCATCCGTCCCATCATGTCGTGCCCCTCTCGTGTGTTGCAGTACTTACATGCTTACACACTTGCGAGTGGACAGGTGTTCACCGAGGACGAACATCCGTGGGCGGAACCGGTTCAGCGGCGCAGCAGCGCAGCGGCCTCGTCGCCGGAGGTGACCGGGCGGTCGCAGACGAAGCCGTGGCAGACGTAGGCCGCCGCGTGGCCGTCCACGAGATCCCGGCCGTCCAGCAGCGGCACCCCGCCCGCGCGGGACGGCAGGCCGGCGACGACGACCGTCCCGCCGGGCGCCTCCGTCCGGACCCGGGCGAGCAGCGCATCCGCGTCCGGACCCTCCCCGACGACGGCCACCTGCGCCGGTCCGGCCGCCATCGCCTCGGCCGCGGTGAGCCAGTGCCCGAGGAAGCGGGGAGCGCGTGGCACCAGCGCCCCGATCGCCGCCAGCGCGGCCTCGGCGGCCTCCCGGTAGCGGGCCGACTCCTCGGGCGCCACCAGGACCGACGCCGTGAGCAGCGCGTTCACCAGCGAGGACGAGCCGGCCGGGCTGGCGTTGTCGGTGAGCTCGCGGGGGCGGTGCAACAGGTCCGGCCCGCCGGAGTGCGGGGTGTCCCGGTAGATGCCGGGGCGTCCGGGGTCGGCGAACCGCTCGATCGTGGTGTCGAGCAGCGGACCGACCCGGGCGAGCCACTCCGGTGATCCGGTCGCCTGGTGCAGGGCGAGCAGGGCCTCGGCGAGCACGGCGTGGTCGTCGAGGACGCCCTCGGCGGTCCCCACGACGCCGTCGCGCGACGAGCGGCGCACCCGCCCGTCGACGACGTGGCGCTCCAGCAGCAGCCGCGCGGTCTCCTCGGCCGCCGCCGTCCACTCCGGGTGCCCGAGCGCCGGCCCGGCCTCGGCGAGCGCGACGACGGCCAGCGCGTTCCACGCCGTGACCACCTTGTCGTCGCGGGCCGGCTGGGGGCGCGCCGCACGCGCGTCGAGCAACGCGGCGCGGACCCGCTCCCAGCGGCCGGGGTCGTCCGGCTCCTCGGGCAGCTGCAGCGTGGAGGCACCGTGCTCGAACGTGCCCTGTTCGGTCACCCGCAGGAGCCCGGCGGCCCAGCGTCCGTCGTCCGGCCCGAGCACCTCGCTCAGCTGCTCCGGTGTCCAGACGTACGTCAGTCCCTCGACGCCGTCGGTGTCGGCGTCCAGCGCCGAGGCGAACCCGCCCTCGGGCGTGCGCAGGCCGTGCAACAGGAACCCGGCCGTGGACTCCGCGACGCGGTGCGCGAGCGGGGACCCGGTGCGGCGCGCCAGATGCGCGTAGGCCCGCAGCAGCTGCGCGTTGTCGTAGAGCATCTTCTCGAAGTGCGGGACCACCCATCCGGCGTCCACGCCGTAACGCGCGAACCCGCCGGCCAGCTGGTCGTGGACGCCGCCGCGGGCCATCGCCTCGCAGGTCAGCTCGACCATCTCCAGTGCACGGGCCGAGCCGGTGCGCTCGTGGTGGCGCAGCAGGAACTCCAGCACCATCGACGGCGGGAACTTCGGGGCGGCGCCGAACCCGCCGCGGCGGTCGTCGAACTCCCCGGCGAGCACCCGGACCGCCTCGCCCAGCCGGGCGGCGTCGATCGGGTCCGGTTCCGGGTTCGCGGCCGCCTGCTCGCCGAGCCGCCGGGCGATGTCGGCGGCGCCGTTGCGGAGGCGCTCGGGGTCGTCGGTCCAGGCGTGCGTGACCGCATCCATCAGCTGCCGGAACGAGGGCAGCCCGTGACGTGGCTGCGCGGGGAAGTAGGTGCCGCACTGGAACGGCTCGCCGGCCGGGGTCAGGAAGCAGGTCATCGGCCAGCCACCCTGGCCGATCATGGCCTGGGTGGCCGCCATGTAGACGGCGTCGACGTCCGGACGTTCCTCACGGTCGACCTTGACCGGGACGAACTCCGCGTTCATCTGCTCCGCGGTGGCCGGGTCCTCGAACGACTCGTGCGCCATGACGTGGCACCAGTGACACGCCGCGTAGCCGACCGAGAGCAGCACCGGGACGTCCCGCCGCCGTGCCTCGGCGAACGCCTCCGGCGACCACTCCCACCAGTCGACCGGGTTGCCGGCGTGCTGGAGCAGGTATGGGCTGGTGGCCCGTGCGAGCCGGTTCGGCATCCCGCCACCCTCGCAGAGTCCGCGCGGACGGGCAGTGCCGTCTGAGCTGTGGCGTCAGCCGTGGCCCGGCCGGTCCGCACCGGCGGCGGAGTCGTTCTCGGTGCCGTCGCCGGCACCCTCGCCTTCGGCGGGCGTGTCCTCGGTGCCGGGCGGGTCGAACGACGCGGGCAGCCGGCGGATCCGCCGGCTCATCGAGCGGATCAGCACGACGGTCGCGATCAGCAGCAGCAGGACGACGACCAGGCCGATCGGCGACGCGTTGCCGAACTCGGGGCCCTTCCCGGGCGGAGGTGCCGGATCCTGCACCGGGACCAGCACGATCGCAGAGCCGATGCCCGGTACGGCCGCCGTGTCCACCAGCACCGCCGTCACCCCTCACGCGCATCCAGGGCGCCGTGTCGGCGCCGGACGGCCAGCCTACTCGGCTCGCGACCGGCGCCGGATCAGCCGGCCCGACGCTGCTCGGCGGCCTCCTCGATGCCGGCGAACAGGTCGTTCTCCGGCACGGTCGTCTCCACCAGCGACTGGACCAGCTCGTAGTCCTCGGTCGGCCACACCCGCGTCTGGACCTCCAGCGGGGTGTGGAACCAGCGGCTCGTCGGGTCCACCTGCGTCGCGTGCGCGCGCAGCGCGTCGTCCCGGAGCGGGAAGAACTCGGCGCACGGCACCTTCGTGGTGACCCGCTGGCCCGGGTCCGGACGGTCGGCGCTCCAGTTGGCCAGCCACTCCTCGTACGGCGACTCCTTCCCGATCTCCAGGATCGCCTCGTGGAACGCGAGGATCCGGGCGCGGGAGAACCCGTGGCCGTAGTAGAGCTTGAGCGGCTGCCAGGGCGGCCCGGCGTCCGGGAACCGGCCCGGATCGCCCGCGGCCTCCCACGCGGCCATCGAGACCTCGTGCGTGCGGATGTGGTCCGGGTGCGGGTACCCGCCGTTCTCGTCGTAGGTGACGATCACGTGCGGGCGGAACTCGCGGATCACCCGGACCAGTGCCTCGGCCTGCTCCTCCAGGTCACCGAGGGCGAAGCAGCCTTCGGGCAGCGGGGGCTTCGGGTCCCCCTCGGGCAGCCCGGAGTCGACGAAGCCGAGCCAGCGGTGCTCCACGCCGAGGATCTCGGCGGCACGGGCCATCTCGGCACGGCGCACGGCAGACATGTCGGCGAGCACGTCCGGCCGGTCCATCGCCGGGTTGAGGATGCTGCCGCGCTCGCCGCCGGTGCAGGTCACGACCATCACGTCGTGCCCTTCGGCGACGTAGCGGGCGCTGCTGGCCGCACCCTTGCTCGACTCGTCGTCCGGGTGGGCGTGCACGGTCATCAGCCGCGGGCGCTCGCCGGGTGCGAGTGCGTGGTCGCTCGAACTCATCAGGCGCGCTTCCTTCCTCCGGCGGACAATCGTCCTCACCGGAATACTTGCAGAACGGTCCGACAGTTCCGGACGGGCACACGACGCACCCGCCGGAGACTCCAACGCGGGAGGTCCGGCTGCTCTTCCCGGACCTGTGTCGCGACCCGGTTACCACCGGTAGCGACGAGCGGTGTACGCGTGCACGCGACACATGCCGCTGGCAGATGCAGACGTCGTTCGCAAGCTCTCTACCTGCATCGACGCCATCCCCGGGAACTCCGGGGAGGTCCCGACCGTTCGACGAAAAGCTGCGACGAGCGGCACCGCACCGTGCTAGTATGTGTTGCGCACGGCCCGCAGGCGGGTCGTGTTTTTCCTTACTCGGGGCCACGCCGCTCGAGCGAGACGCACCCCCGTGTGCCCCGCTGTGCGCAGCGCGACCGTTGGCGACGAGGTGCCCTGTCCTTCGGAGGAGTGATGACGGTGACCGACACCCAGGCGACCTGGCTGACCCAGGAGGCCTTCGACCGGCTGAAGTCGGAGCTGGACGAGCTCATCGCGAACCGTCCCGTCATTGCTGCCGAGATCAACGCCCGGCGCGAGGAGGGCGACCTCAAGGAGAACGGTGGCTACCACGCCGCCCGTGAGGAGCAGGGTCAGCAGGAGGCGCGGATCCGGCAGCTGCAGGAGCTGCTGCGCACCGCACAGGTCGGCACGTCCCCGAGCAGCCTCGACGAGGCCGCCCCCGGCACCGTGCTCACGATCAAGTACGAGGACGACGAGGACACCGAGAGGGTCCTGCTGGGCTCCCGCGAGGAGGGCAGCCACGGCGACCTGCAGGTCATCTCCCCGAACTCCCCGCTCGGGGCCGCACTGATCGGCGCGAAGCCGGGCGAGGCCCGCTCGTACCAGCTGCCGGACGGCGGCAACATGGAGGTCAGCCTCGTCGCCGTGGAGCCGTTCACCGGCTGATCCACCCGACGCCCGATCGGACGGCCCCCACGGCGGTCCGGCGATCGCCCCGGTAACCTCGGCCTGGTCCGGGCTGTCCCTGTGACCAGGCCCGGGGATCCGGGAGGACGACCATGACGCGGCTGCGCACCGCGGGCCCGCTGCTGGCCGCAGCGGGGCTGGCGGTACTCGCCGTCGTGTCGATCCGGACCGCGGGCTGTGAGGACCCCGGACGCTACGAGGCGCTGCCGGACGGCACGTTCGCGCTGGTCGGGGGCTGTCTGGAGCCGGGCGATCTGGTCCTGTCGCCGCCCGACCCGGCACCGGTCCCGCCGGCCGTGCCGGCTCCCGTCCCCTCCCGGAGCTGAGAGCCGGCCGACCGGAGCCGGGCGTTAGAGGACGGCGTCCAGGGCGGTGCGCAGGTCGTCGGCGAGATCGTCGGCGTCCTCGATGCCGACCGAGAGCCGGATCAGGTTGGCCGGGACCTCCAGCATCGAGCCGGCCACCGAGGCGTGCGTCATCTGCCCCGGGTGCTCGATCAGCGACTCGACGCCGCCCAGCGACTCGGCCAGCAGGAACAGCCTGGTGGACGCACAGATCCGCAGCGCCGCGTCGTATCCGCCGACCGCCTGGAACGACACCATCCCGCCGAACCGGCGCATCTGCTTGGCCGCGATCTCGTGTCCGGGGTGCTCCGGCAGCCCGGGGTAGAGCACGCGCTCGACGGCCGGGTGCGCGGACAGCAGCTCGGCGATCCGCTCGGCGTTGTCGCTGTGGCGCTCCATCCGCACCGCGAGCGTCTTCGCGCCGCGCAGGGTGAGCCACGCGTCGAACGGGCTCGGCACGGAGCCGACCGCGTTCTGGGTGAACCCGATCCGCTCGGCCAGCTCGTCGTCCGAGGTGACGAGCGCGCCGCCGACGACGTCGGAGTGCCCGCCGACGTACTTCGTCGTGGAGTGCAGGACCACGTCCGCGCCGAGCGCGAGCGGGGCCTGCAGGTAGGGCGAGGCGAACGTGTTGTCCACGACCAGGCGCGCGCCTGCGGCGTGGGCGAGCTCGGCCGAGGCGGCGATGTCGGCGATGTCCAGCAGCGGGTTGGTCGGCGTCTCGGCCCACACGACCTTCGTGGTCGGCCGCAGTGCCGCCCGCAACGCGTCCGGGTCACCCAGGTCGGCCGGCGTGTACTCGACGCCCCAGCCGCTGAGCACCTTGTCCACCAGCCGGAACGTGCCGCCGTAGGCGTCGTGCGGGATCACGATGTGGTCGCCGGGACGGAGCAGCACGCGCAGCAGCGTGTCGGTGGCACCCATCCCGGAGCCGAACGCGTGCGCGTGCCGGCCACCCTCCAGCTCGGCCAGACACTCCTGCAGCCGCGTCCGGGTCGGGTTGGCGGCCCGCGAGTACTCGTAGCCGCCCCGGGTCCCGCCGACGCCGTCCTGCGCGTAGGTGGAGCTGGGATGGATCGGGGGGATGACGGCGCCGGTCGTCGGGTCGGGCTCGGAGCCCGCGTGGATGGCTCGCGTGGAGAAGCCGTGCATGCCTCGAAACGCTACGCCGCCCGGTCGACGGCCCTCCGCTCAGCGTCGATGGTCGCTCGGCTCAGCCGTTGCCGAGGAACGACAGCACGTCCGACCGGGTCACGACCCCGGCCGGCTTGCCGTCGACCAGCACCAGCGCGGCGTCCGCGGAGGCGAACGCGGACATCGCGTTCTGCAGCGACTCCCCCGCCCCGAGCGTGGGCAGCGGCGCGGACATGTGGTCCTCCAGCCGGTCCGCGAGCTGCGCGCGCCCGGTGAACAGCGCGTCCAGGATGTCGCGCTCGACCACGGACCCGACCACCTCGGCGGCCATCACCGGCGGTTCGGCCCGCACCACCGGCATCTGCGAGACGCCGAACTCGCGCAGGTACAGCGCCCCGTCGGCGACCGTCTCGTTCGGGTGCGCGTGCACGAACGCCGGGATGGACCCGTCCTTGCGGCGCAGCACGTCGCCGATCGTCGAGCCCTCGACCGGCGGGAGGAAGCCGTAGCTCGCCATCCAGCCGTCGTTGAAGACCTTGCCGAGGTACCCGCGCCCGCCGTCGGGCAGCAGCACGACGATCACCGCGTCCTCCGGGGCCTCGGCGGCGACCTGCAGCGCCGCGACCGTCGCCATCCCGCAGGACCCGCCGACCAGCAGCGCCTCTTCGCGGGCCAGCCGCCGGGTCATCGCGAACGAGTCCGCGTCGGACACCGCGACGATCTGGTCGCAGACGTCCTTGTCGTAGGTGGTCGGCCAGAAGTCCTCGCCGACGCCCTCGACCAGGTAGGGCCGTCCGGTGCCGCCCGAGTAGACCGACCCCTCCGGGTCGGCGCCGATGATCTGCACCCGGCCGTCCGAGACCTCCTTGAGGTACCGGCCGATCCCGGAGATCGTCCCGCCGGTGCCGATGCCGGCCACGAAGTGCGTGATCCGGCCCTCGGTCTGCTCCCAGACCTCCGGCCCGGTGCCCAGGTAGTGCGACTCCGGGTTGGCCTGGTTGGCGTACTGGTTCGGCTTCCACGCGCCGTCGATCTCGCTGACCAGCCGGTCGGACGTGCAGTAGTAGGAGTCCGGGTGGTCCGGCTCCACCGCCGTCGGGCAGACGACGACCTCGGCGCCGTAGGCCTTGAGCACGTTGCGCTTGTCCTCGCCCACCTTGTCCGGGCAGACGAACACGCACTGGTAGCCCTTGCGCTGCGCGACCATGGCCAGCCCGACGCCGGTGTTGCCGGACGTCGGCTCCACGATCGTCCCGCCCGGTTGCAGCTCGCCGGACTCCTCCGCGGCCTCGACCATCCGCAGCGCGATCCGGTCCTTCACGCTGCCGCCGGGGTTCATGTACTCGACCTTCGCGAGCACCGGCGGGGCGATGCCCTCGGCCACCGTGCCCAGTCGGACGAGCGGGGTGTTCCCGACCAGGTCCACGATGTGCTCGACGTAGCGCATGCGGCAATCGTGCCATCCCGGCTGCGCACCGCATCCGGGCTCGCCCCCTCAGGTGCGTTCCACGTTCCTGCACCCCCTCCCCCGGACGCCACCAGCGCACGACGAGCCGGTCCTTCGCGTCGTTCAGCCCGGTCCAGACGACCTCGTGCAGATCGGCCCGGAAGCCGTCCCCCTCGACCTCCCCGCCGAGGGCACCGGTCGGTACGGCCCGCCCGGCGAGCTTCACGTCGCCCTCGCCCATGTCTCCCTCCGCCTGCACGGCGGGAGCGGCGTGCAACGCGAACCGCGGGTCCCGGCGCAGGTCGGCGCCCTTGCGCGAGGCGGGCATCGAGCCGAACGTCAACTCGCCGTCCGTCGAAGGTGATCTCGATGCCGGACACCCGCGGCGAGCCGTCCGCCCGCAGTGTCGCGATGATCTTCGCGACGTTCCGGTCCAGGATCCGGCGCACCAGCGCCGCGAACTCCGGCTCGGCCCGTTCCATCTCTGTCCATGTGGCCACGGCCACAGCGTGCCGCCGATCCCTGACAGTTTCCGTCGCGAACGTCACCGCGCGCCGGAGTTACCCGCGGGTAGAGTCGTGCGGCGACACCACCGAAGCCACTGGAGGAAGACGATGCCCGAAGCCGTGATCGTCGCCGCGGCCCGTTCGCCGATCGGCCGCGCCAACAAGGGCTCGCTGGCCGGGATGCGCCCGGACGACCTGACCGTGCAGATGGTGCGGGCCGCGCTCGCCCAGGTGCCCTCGCTCGACCCGACCGAGATCGACGACCTGATGCTGGGCTGCGGCCTGCCCGGCGGCGAGCAGGGCAACAACATGGCCCGGATCGTCGCCGTGCAGCTCGGCTACGACGGCCTGCCCGGCACCACGATCACCCGGTACTGCTCGTCGTCGCTGCAGACCACGCGGATGGCCCTGCACGCGATCAAGGCCGGCGAGGGCGACGTGTTCGTCTCGGCCGGTGTGGAGACCGTGTCCCGCTTCGCCAAGGGCACCTCGGACTCCTGGCCGGACACGCACAACCCGCTGTTCGCCGAGGCCGAGGCCCGCACCGTCGAGATCGCGGAGAAGGGGGCCGAGACCTGGACCGACCCCCGCGACCAGAACCTGCTGCCGGACGCCTACATCGCGATGGGCCAGACCGCGGAGAACCTGGCGCGCTACAAGAACGTGTCCCGCGAGGACATGGACCGCTTCGCGGTCCGCTCGCAGAACCGTGCCGAGCAGTCCATCGCCGACGGGTTCTTCGCCAACGAGATCACCCCGGTGACGCTGCCGGACGGCACGGTCGTCTCGACCGACGACGGTCCCCGCGCGGGCACCACCTACGAGAAGATCTCCGAGCTCAAGCCCGTGTTCCGCCCGGACGGTCTGATCACCGCCGGCAACGCGTGCCCGCTCAACGACGGCGCCGCCGCGCTCGTGGTCATGTCGGACACGAAGGCCGAGCAGCTCGGGATCACGCCGCTCGCGCGGGTCGTGTCCACCGGGGTGACCGGCCTGTCGCCGGAGATCATGGGATACGGGCCGGTCGAGGCGTCGAAGCAGGCGCTGTCGCGCGCCGGGCTGACCATCGACGACATCGACCTGGTCGAGATCAACGAGGCGTTCGCGGCCCAGGTGCTGCCGAGCGCTCGCGATCTCGGCATCGACGAGGAGAAGCTGAACGTGCACGGTGGGGCGATCGCGCTCGGCCACCCGTTCGGCATGACCGGCGCCCGGATCACCGCGACCCTGATGAACGGCCTGCGCGCCCGGGACGGGCGCTACGGGCTGGAGACGATGTGCGTCGGCGGCGGCCAGGGCATGGCGATGGTGCTCGAGCGCCTGAGCTGATCGCTCAGGCGGCGGCGGGCGGATCCAGCGCGATCCCGGCCTCCTGGACCGCGGCCTCGGCCCGCAACCGGGCGAGTCCGCGGTCCGGGTCGAGCGCGCCCGCCGTGCCGCCCTCGGTGACCGCGGCCCCCAGCGGGGGGTCGCTGCACCCCGACGGCCCGGCAGACGGACAGCAGGACGTCGTCGTAGGCGGCGAGCAGCGCGGTGCGCCGGACCCGGGTCGACGGCGGCGCACCGCACACCTCGCGGTGCAGTCGTCGCAGATCCGCGACCAGGGACTCCAGCGGGGGCCCGGACGGTCGCGGTGCCGGCGGCGGTCGCACGCGTTCCCACGCGTGGTTGGCCATCCGGGGTACGCGTAGCAGGACCCACAGCCCGAGGGCCGGGCCGAACGCGATGGCGGCGAACAGCAGCACGCCGGTGACTACCGACCCGTCCGCCTCCATGCGGCGATGGTAGACGTGATCCGCGCCACACGGGGCCGCCTTCAGGCGGCACCCGTGTGGGCCGGACGGACCGTCATTCCCGCCGCGCCGCCACGAGCTCGCGGGCCTCCTCGACGGACGACACCGACGGCAGGGACCCCTGCAGCGGTCTCCCCGCGGACTCCTTCAGCTTCCACGTGGCCAGTGCACCCACCACGCCGGCGAAGATGAGGTAGTAGCCCGGCCAGAACGCGTGCCCGGTACCGAGCACGAGCGCCGACATGTACAGCCCCGTCGGCCCGGCGAACAGCGACACGAAGATGTTGAACGAGATCGACAAACCGCCGTAGCGGATCTCGGTCGGGAACAGGGCCGGCAACGTCGACGGGCACGTCGAGGAGAAGCAGATCAGCAGCAGGCCCATCAGGATGAGCCCGCCGAGCACGGCGAGCGTGTCCCCGCTCGTGAGCAGGAACATGAGCGGGACGCCGAGCACGATGAGCCCGATCGAGCCCGTGTACAGCAGTGCCTTGCGGCCGATCCGCTCGCTGAGCAGGCCGAGGAACGGGATGACCAGCACGGCACCCCACAGCACACCGATCTGCATCCAGGACGACGTGGTGGAGTCGAGGGCGACGCCGCCCACCGCCGTGACGTTGTCCTCCAGGAACGTCGGCATGTAGCTCGTGAGCATGTAGTTCGTGACGTTCCAGGCGATCACCAGTGCACCGCAGGTCAGCATCGCGGGCGCGTACTTGGTGAACATCAGCTTCACCGCGGCCTTGACCTCGGTGCCCTCGCGCTTCTCGGACTGGTCGAGCAGCGTCTTGAACGCCGGGGTCTCCTCCAGCTTCACCCGCAGGTAGACACCCACGATGCCGAGCGGCAGCGCGAGGAAGAACGGGATGCGCCAACCCCAGGTATTGACGAAGTCCTCGGACGCGACCAGCGGCACGATCTGCGCGATCGAGGCGCCGAGCGCGTAACCGATGAACGTGCCGCACTCCAGGAAGCTGCCGAAGAACCCGCGTCGCCGATCGGGTGAGTACTCGGCGATGAACGTCATCGCGCCCGCGTACTCACCGCCGGTGGAGAAGCCCTGGATAACCCGGCAGAGCACCAGAAGAATGGGAGCCGCGATGCCGATCGAGGCATAGGACGGGATGAAGCCCATCAGGAACGTCCCGACCGCCATCATGATGACGGTGATGGACAGGACCTTCGTCCGGCCGATCCGGTCACCGAGCGGGCCGAAGAACAGCCCGCCGAGCGGGCGCACCCCGAACGAGACGGCGAACGCGGCGAACGCGCCGACCTGAGCCAGTGCCGGATTGTCCGGCGGGAAGAACTGCTCGGCAATGGTGGTCTCGAGGTAGGCGTAGACGCCGAAGTCGAACCACTCGGTGATGTTGCCGACCGCGGCCGCCCCCACGGCGCGCCGCATGACCGCGGGCTCGGTCACCGTCACACCGGGCGGCGGTTCACCCCCCGCGTCTCGGTCCATCGTCTCGACCATGTGCTCCCCCTTCCCGAACGGGCTTCAGCTCGCAATTCGCCCAGAAACGGACATTCCCCTCTGAAGCGGATCGCAAGGCACCCGAAACCGGTTACTTCGCGATTTCTGTTGCCGTATGTCCGATTTTCCCGTCGATTTCAGAAACCCTACTCAATGGGGCGGGACGGCGCGGGGCGAGCGAAGGGAATGGCATAGATGAGCGTGCATGTGGTGAGGAGGGGCCGCAGATGACGGCTGTATTCGTGGCGATGGTCGTGTGCGCTGGAGCGGGAATCGGTGTGGCCTCGAGCCTCGCCGCTTACGCGCAGCGGAACTGGGCCGGTCGGCCCGCCGCGCAGGCGAAGGACGCCTGACCGGCCGGGAAGCGCGCGACATGGCGAAAGGGCCCATCCCCGAGGGGATGGGCCCTTTCGCCGTACGGAGTTGCGGTCAGTCGGAGCGCAGGTAGCTCAGCAGCCGCAGGATCTCGATGTAGAGCCAGACCAGCGTGGTCATCAGGCCGAACGCGATGTACCAGGCGAACCTCGCCGGGGCGCCGGCACGGACAGCCT
The DNA here is from genome assembly GCA_963822335.1 of uncultured Actinomycetota bacterium. GTDB lineage: Bacteria > Actinomycetota > Actinomycetes > Mycobacteriales > Pseudonocardiaceae > Pseudonocardia. The sequence continues at coordinate 1,232,834 of CAWGHE010000004.1, forward strand.
GGTCGGCGGCGTCGAAGTCGAGCAGCAGGCTGAACGCCGCGACACCGATCACCACGAGGCTGAAGATGATCGCCAGCGGGCCGCCGTCGCGCAGGCCCAGGTTGACGCCGAACAGGCCCGCCACCAGGTTCGCCAGCATCAGGACGACGACGCCGATCAGGGCGCCGATCAGCCACTTGGTGAACCGCGGCGTCACCTTGACCGCCCCGGTCTTGTAGACGATCAGCATGCCGACGAACACGCCGGCCGTGCCGATCAGCGCCTGGAACGCGATGCCCGGGAACTGCTCGTTGAGCAGGCCCGCGATGCCGCCGAGCGCGATGCCCATGGCGAGCGAGTAGACGAGGACCAGCCACGGGCTGACCGACTTCTTGAAGATGACCACGAGCGAGACGACGATCCCGATGATGAACGCCGGCAGCGCGAGCACGTACAGGCCGCTCAGCGCCGTGGCGAGCCCGGAGAGGATCGCCAGACCGGCGCAGATCGCGGTCTTCTGGACGATGTCGTCGATCGTGATCGGCCGGTCACCGGTCCCGGCCCGGCCGTAGCCGACCTGCTGCGACGACTGGGCGCCGGCGAGGGCGGCGCCACCGCCCATCAGCCCGCCGCCCGAGCTGCCGAACGAGGCGTAACCGCCCTGCCCGGTGGGCAGGTTGCGGAACGCCGGGTTGCTGGTGGAGCGCACCTTGATCCTCCTCGACGTGCGGACAGGACCCCTGACGACGCCAGGCGGCGAGGGTGTCCGACCGATTCAACGCGCGGCGACCACCGTGGGTTCCCGCTCGGTAAAAGCGACTTTACTCCGCCGTCGGACGTCCCTGACAGGGCGCCGGATGCGTCACGCGCGGTCCGGGGGCTCGACCACCGGCAGGCCACGGGTGATCGCCGGGATGTCCGGCGTCGTGTCCCCCATGGACGGTCGCCCGGGTTCGGCGCCGTCCACCCGCAGCGGCGCCGCACCCCGCAGCTCGGCCCGGATCAGCCCCGGCCACAGCGCCGCCTGCCGGACGAGCGACACGACCGCTCCCCGCCCCGACGGCAGCGCGATCACGAGCACCGCGAGAAGCGCCGCCACCACCACAGCGACGGTTGCGGGGCCTCCCATTGCGAACAGTCCTGGCACGACGCCTCCTCACGGCCGAGATCCGTTTCCGGCTCTCCCGTGGAACAACGACCGGGCCCGCGCGCGGTCACCGTTCCGCGGGCCGCCGATACACTCGGCCCCGCACGGCGGATCGGACATCCGCGCCACGAACCGGAGGAGTACCGCCATGTGGGCGTTCTTGAGCCGCCGCCTCCGCCTGTGGCTGATCCTGGCCATCGGCGCACCGCTGCTCGCGTGGGCGGCCGGCCGGATCGCGGACGCCGTCGAACACCGCCGGGGCCCGAACGGGTTCACCCGGACACTGCGGCACGCGGACGGGTGGCTGCGCCGGAGGACCCGGGGGCCGCTCGCCCGCCGTCGTCAGCTGGAGTCACCCACGCACTGACCTTTCGGTCAGGTTCGCGGGATCGGGAGGCGCCTCAGGCCCGCAGGCGGCGGATGCCGCGCGCCCGCCGCGCGTCCGTCCGGGCGGGTCGCAGTGCCCGGTCCAGCTCGTCGCATCGCCGGCAGCGCGCGCCGTCCGGCTCGATCAGGGGCGCCGGGGCGATCAGATGCCCGCACAGTGCCTCGTAGCGACCCATCCGCATGGCGTGCGCTGAGGAAAGCTCGACGTCGGTCACCATGTGTGCACGGCTGTCGATCACCGAGGTCAGTGACACGATGTCGTAGTCGGCCGCTTCCTGACCGTAACCGGCGCTCACGGCACAGCCCTCCGGACGGCTGACCCAGTTACGGACCGGCGCATCAGTAGGACTCCTCGCGTGGGCGACTACGCCCTATCGTGGCGAATGCAGCAGACGTATGCAACCTCAGATGCAAGAACGTTTGTTACGCTCCGCGATAATCGGCCCGGTTCTCTGCATCGGCGCCACCACGCACACGGCCCGACGGAGGCCCACTTGAGTCACCCCAACGGTGTCCCGGCGGCGGATCTCGGTTCCGTCGTCTGGCGCAAGAGCACCTCCAGCAACCCCTCCGGCGAGTGCGTCGAGTTCGCCGTCCTGGACAGCGGGGACGTCGCCGTCCGCAACTCCCGGGACCCGCACGGCCCGGCGCTGGTCTACACGCCGGCCGAGATCTCCGCGTTCGTGCACGGCGTCAAGGCCGGCGAGTTCGACGACATGGTGTCCTGATACGACATCGTGTCCTGACCGTGCGGCGTCAGCGCAGGCCGCGCACGGGAAACGCCGGTACCGTGGATCACTGTGAGCACCCCGCGGGGGCAGGGTATCGACACGGCGAGTGATCTCGAAGCCCTGTCCGCGAACCCCACGGCGCTGCGCATCATCCTGGGCACGCAGCTGCGGCGGCTCCGCGAGTCCGTCGGGATCACGCCGCAGGCCGCCGGTAACGCGATCCGCGCCTCGCACGCCAAGATCAGCCGTCTGGAGCTGGGCCGGGTCGGCCTCAAGGAACGCGACGTCGCGGACCTGCTCGAGCTCTACGGCGTCGGTGACGCGACGGAGCAGCGGCGCTGGATCGACCTGGTCCGCCGCTCCAACACACCCGGCTGGTGGCAGTCCTACTCGGACATCCTGCCGAGCTGGTTCGAGACCTACCTGCGGCTGGAACAGGCGGCCCGGGGCATCCGCACCTACCAGGTGCAGCTCGTGCCCGGCCTGCTGCAGTCCGAGCCCTACGCGCGCACCGTCATCGCGCTGGCCGACACCGGCGACGACGCGAACGAGATCGAGCGCCGCCTGCACGTCCGGATGATGCGCCAGAAGCTGCTCGCCGAGCCGGACTCGCCGACCGTCTGGGCCGTGGTCGAGGAGGCCGCGCTGCGCCGGCTCGCCGACGCGCCGGCCCTGCTGCGCAGCCAGGTCGAGCACCTGCTCGAGCTGTCCACGCTGCCGTCGGTGACCCTGCAGGTGATGCCGCTGCGCGCCGAGGGGCATCCCGGGGCGGGCGGACCGTTCACGATCCTGCGCTTCGCCGAGGACGACCTGCCCGACGTCGTCTACCTCGAGCAGCTGACCAGCTCGCTGTACCTGGACAAGCGCTCCGATGTGGAGAGCTACATCCAGGTCATGGACCGGGTGTGTGTCCAGGCGGAGACCCCCGACGCGTCCCTGGCGCTGCTGCGCAATCTGCTGCGCGACGCCGGCTAGCGGCTCACGCGAGCAGCGCGGACGCCTCCCGCCACATCCGGCTCACGATCTCGCCGGCCGGATCGGTCGTGGCCAGGGCCGCGCTCTGGCCGGCCCAGTGGTTCACCCGGTCCACCGCGCCGGGATCGCCGGCCCGCATCCGGGCGACCAGCCCGCGCTGCTGCGGGTACGGCGCCGGCGCGGGAGCTCCCGCGTCCTGCCACGCCGTGACGTAACGGGTCGGTGCCGCCCGGCCCAGCCGTCCACTGTAGGCACGGGTGGGGACGGTGTCCTCCGGCGCGAGCCCCTCCAGCGACGCCGACCAGCGGGCGTCGATGCCGGTCTCGGGTGCCCGCAGCAGCGCCGTGCCCACCTGCACCGCGCTCGCGCCGAGCGTCAGCGCGGCGGCCAGCCCGCGGCCGTCGGCGATCCCGCCGGCGGCGATGACCGGAACGTCGAGGCGGTCGGCCAGCCGGGGCAGCAGCGCGAACAGGCCGACGTCGGTCCGCTCGGCGGCCGCCGGGTCGGTCGTGCCCCGGTGCCCGCCTGCCTCCATCCCCTGCGCGACGACGGCATCGGCGCCTGCGTCCTGCGCGGCGAGCGCGTCGTCCACCGTGGTCGCACAGGCGAACCACGCGATGCCCGCGTCGGCGAGGCGCCGGACGTACTCCGGCCGGAACATCCCCATGATCGACGAGACGACGGTGGGCCGGGCGTCGAGCATGGCCGCGCACTGCTCGTCGAAATCGGGAGGGGTGGTGGAGCGGTCCCCCGCGGTGCCGAGCGTCGCGAGGAACCGTTCCGCCGCAGCCACCCGCTCCGGAGCGTCCACCGGCGGGTCCGGGATCCAGATGTTCAGCTGCACCGGACCGGCCGAGCCGGCCCGGAACGCACGCATCCACTCGCCGATGCGCGCCGGCGGGTCCAGCACGACGCCGTCCGCGCCCATCCCTCCGGCCTCGGCCACGGCGATCGCGAGCTCCGGCGGACAGGCGCCCGCCATCGGCGACGACACGACCGGCACCGTCATCCCGTACCGCGCGCAGAACTGCTCGGCCCGCTCGCGCGGGCTCCTGGGAACCATCACAGTCGGACAGTCTGCCGCCCGCTGTGGCCCCTCGCGCGCACGGCGGGCAGGATCGGTGACATGTCGTTCGTCGAGTACCTGCGCACGCATGCGCCGCAGGCGCTTCCGTCCAGGCTGACGCAGGACCCGGCGCTCCGTGTGACCGCCGACCTGCGTACACCGCACGGGACGACGATCATCGCGTTCACGTTCGCCGACGGCGTGCTGCTGGCCGGGGACCGCAGGGCGACCTCGGGCAACGTGATCGCGCAGAAGGACCTGGAGAAGGTCGTCGTCGTCGACGAGTTCTCCGCGGCCGGGTTCGCGGGCTCGGTCGGGCACGCGCTGGAGATGTTGAAGCTGTACGTCGCCGAGGTCGAACAGTACGAGAAGCTCGAGGGCCAGCCGGTCAGCATCGAGGGGAAGACCCGGCGGCTGTCCACGATCGTCCGGGAGAACCTGCCCGCGGCGATGCAGGGGTTCGTCGCGGTGCCGCTGTTCGCGGGCTACGACCCGTCGGAGCCGGACCCGGCTGCCGCGTCCTGGATCGTGTCCTACGACCCGACCGGGGACGCCGTGCGCGACCGGCAGGGCTACGAGTCGATCGGCTCCGGCTCGGTGTTCGCGAAGTCGGCGCTGAAGAAGCGGCACGACCCGGCCGCGGACCGCGCGGCTGCGGTGTCCACGGCCGTGAACGCGCTCTGGGACGCCGCCGACGACGACACCGCGACCGGCGGGCCGGACCTGATCCGCGACCTCCTGCCGAACCTGGTCACGGTGACCGCCGGCGGCACCGCGGCCGTGCCGGACGACGAGGTGCGGGCGGCGACCGAGCGCATGCTCACCGAGCGGGAGCGCCGCCCCGGAGGCTGAACCCCGGGCCCGGGGTGCACGGGGTCGCCCAGCGTGCCAAGGTGATCATCGACGGTGCCCGTGACCTGTCCTCGCCATCCGAGGAGGGGAGCCCGATGGACGACCTCTCGCAGCCGGCGTTGCAGGCTGCGGTGGCGGTCGCCGAGGAGCACGGGATCACGGTCCGCGCCCCGCGGGTGCTCTCCGACGGCGCGACGCTCGTCGTGCACCTGGCGCCGGCACCGGTCGTGGCCCGGGTGCCGACCCGGCTCGCGCAGGTCCGCCGCGACATCGGGCACTGGCTGGAGCGGGAGGTCGCGGTCAGCCGCCACCTCGACCGCGCCGGGATCCCGGTCCAGATCCCCAGCCCGGAACTGCCGGCGGGGCCGCACGCGCGCGACGGGTTCTGGACGACGTTCTGGACCCTGCTCGAGCCGGACGGCCGGGACACGACGGCCGACGAATGCGCGTCGATGCTGCCCGACCTGCAGGACGCGCTGTCCGTCTACCCCGGCGAGCTCGCGGTGCTCGCGCCCGCGGTCAGCGACGTCCCGCTGGGCATGGCCGGGCTGGTCGGCCTGCGGCACCTGCTCGACGACGCCGAGATCGCGGCGGTGCGCGGCCGCGCCGCGGACCTCGTCCCCTTCGCTGAGAACCCGGCACGGCCGTGGACCGGGCTGCACGGCGACGTGCACCCCGGCAACCTCCTGCGGACCGGGCGGGGCCCGGTGTGGATCACCCTGACCGACACCTGCCGCGGCCCGGCCGAGTGGGACGTCGCGCAGCTCGACTGGCTCGACCGCTGGTCCGGGACGACGTCGGTGAGGGACCGTCTCGATCCCGACCCGGAGATCCTCCGCCTGTGCTCGGACCTGCGTGCGGTGCATGCCATCGCGTCGCTCGTGCTGTTTCCCGGCGCGTTCGGCGGGACGACCGCCTACGCGGCACACCTGCGCTCGATGGTCGACCTGTTGCTCGGGCCCGCCCGCTGACGATCGGACGACGAGTTGCCGCTCCTGCGGCGACAACAGTAACTTCGATCCGCGGACACGACGACCGCTGGAGACCCAGGTGACCACGAACGTGCCCGTCGAACGGGTCGAGATCGGGACGACCGACCCGGAACGCGCGCACGACACACTGTCCACAATGTACGCCGACCACACGCCGCGGCTGTACGGCAGCCGGGAACGCTTCCGGTTCCGGATCGCGGGCGCCGGCACCGGACTGCTGCGGATCGACGACTTCGCGCACAGCATGGCGGTCGACTCCCGCCAGGACGCGCCGTACGACGCGCTGATCGCGGTCGAACTGCTCGGCGGGCGGATCGACTTCGCCAACGGGCGCAGCACGATCGCCCCGTCCCACGGCGACATCCTGCTGGGCGACCCGCTCCGGCCGAACCGCGTGCACTGGTCCGACGTCACCGTGCGCACCACCCGGCTCGACCTCGCCGCCGCGCGCCGGGTCGCCGAGGAGCTGACCGGCGTCCCGGCCTCACGTGTCCACTTCGAACTGTCCGAACCGGTCAGTCCGGCCGCGGCCGGGCACTGCTGCTCCGTCATCTCCCACGTCGCCCGCACCGTGCTCCCGAACGACGAGCTGACGGCGCTCGCCCTCGTGCGCGGCGAGACGTTCCGCCAGCTCGTGCTGGCGTTCCTCAGCACGTTCCCGAACACGGCGACCGAGGCGTGGCGGGACCGTCCCGGCCCCCGCACGCTCGGCGCCGAGCCGTCCGTGGTCCGGCGGGCCGTGGAGTTCATCGACGCCAACGCCCACCGCGACGTCGGGCTCGGCGAGATCGCGCAGGCCGCCCGGATCGGACCACGGGGCCTGCAGCACGCGTTCCGCAAGCACCGCGGCTGCTCCCCGACGGAGTACCTGCGGCGGGTCCGGATGGACAACGCACACCACGACCTGCGCTCCGGCGACCCGAGCCGGGGGGACACCGTCTCGGCGATCGCGGCGCGGTGGGGGTTCCTGCACGCCGGCCGGTTCTCCATCGGCTACCGCGAGACCTACGGCCGCTCCCCGAGCGACACGCTGCGGGGCTGACACCCGAGGGCGTCGGGCCGGTCGGAACTGTCGGTGCCCCGTCCTACCGTGACGGCCTCGACACCGGAGGGCGCGACGATGAGCACCGAGCAGGTCGATCCCGTGATGGCGCGGATCGGTGAGGCCGCCGAGCTGGGGCGAGCCGGGGAGCAGGCCGCGGCACGGCAGCGGTTCGCCGAGATCTGGGAGTCCGTCGGACCGGGCGGTGACCCGCTGCACCGCTGCACGCTCGCCCACTACGCGGCCGACGTGCAGGAGGACCCGGCCGAGGAGCTGCGCTGGGACCGGCGGGCGCTGGAGGCCGCCGACCAGCTGGGCGACGAGCGGGCGCGGGCGCATCACCCGTCGCTCGACGTGGCCGGCTTCTACCCGTCGCTGCACCTGAACCTGGCCGACGTCCACCGCAGGCTGGGCGACGATGAGCAGGCCGCCGAGCACATCGACCGGGCCCGGGCTGCCCTCGGCGCGCTCCCCGACGACGGGTACGGCCGGATGATCCGCGCCGGTATCGACCGGTGCGCCGCCCGCCTGGCCGCGGGTGAGACGGGCTGACCGGAGGAGACGCCGCGGTCCGGCGGATACGCTCGACATCGTGGGAACCGTCGTCGGTGCGCTGGCGGTCGTCGCGCTGTTCGCCGTCGTGCTCGGCGGGCTCGCCTGGGCGGCGGGACGCGTCCGGCGTCGCGGTGGCGGGGAGTCGCTCATGCAGCCGTTCGACGAGCTGTGGCACCCGGCGGCTCATCAGGCACGGCTGCACGTCGAGACGCAGGAGGAGCAGCCGGCTCCCAGCCCCTCCCCCGGCGACCGGCTGATCTGAGGGCGGGGCGCCTCCGGGGCACGGGCTCAGCCGCCGGTACCGCCGGTGCCGCGCAGCGGTCGCGTCCGCATGGTGATCACGGTGCCGCCGTGCGGATCCGTGCGGGTGGCGACCTCGTCCATCGTCGAGTGCAGCATGACCTGGCCGTGGGCGATCGCGGTGGACACGGCGCCGCGCGAGAGCGGCGTGGTGCCCTGGTCGACGACCCGCAGCGCGACCCCTCGCCGGCCCTGGCCGTCGACGTCGACGACGGCGCCGACCTGCACGGGTTCAGTCCGGCCGGCTGCTCGCTCACCGGCGACGATGCCGCCGACGGCTTCGCTGACGGCGATCAGGACGTCCTGGATCTGGTCCTCGGCGAGGCACTGCTCGACGAGCCAGGGGCGGAGGTGCTCGCGAGCCGGGCGATCGGCGCCCGGCCGGGGATCGAGCAGGAACAGACACGTGTCGCGGCCGCTACACATGGCTCCCGACGGTAGCGCGGTGAGCTCGTCCGCCCGGCACCCCCCGCGATCAGCAGCGCGGAGCACTCACGGGTCGCCCTCCTCGAGGCGGGCCAGGTCGCGGGCGGAGATGCGTCCGTCCACGATCGCGGCGGCCACATCGTGCACACGGATGTTGTTGCTCCGGGCGGTGGCCCGGATCCGTGCGAACGCGGCGTCGAGGTCTCCGGAGTTGTGTGCCGCGACGACGCCCTTGGCCTGCTCGATCACGACCCGGCTGACCAGAGCGGTCTGGAGTTGTTCGGTGAGCCGGAGGTCGGCGCGCGACGCCCGGTCGTTGAGGATGCCGATCGTCGAGATCGTGGCCAGCGCCTGCGCGACGTCGAGGTCCGCCCGTTCGACCCGGCGCGGGTCCGCGTAGAGCAGGGTGAGCGCGCCGACGCGGCCGGTTCGGCAACGCATCGGGAGAGCGTGCGCCGCGCGATACCCGCTCCGGCGGGCAGCGGCCCCGAACGCTCGGCTCGGGCTGACGCCGTGCAGGTCGGACAGGGCGACATGGCCGTTGGTGACGAAGGCCCGGTGGCCGGGGCCGCCGCTGCGGTCGAGAGTGAACACGTCGGTCAGCGCCGAGGTGTCCGGGACGTGTGCCGCCACGTGAAGGTGATCGGGCTCGTCGACCAGGAGGACGCCGACGGCGTCCGCCGGCAGCAGGTCGGCGCACGCACGGGCGAGGTGGGCGGCCGCGTCGCCGGCGTCGTAGCCGGGCCCGAGGGTGTCGATGAGCTGGACGAACGCCTCGGCCAGCCCGACATGCCTGTGGGCGGGACCTGTCATGTGCTGCCCCCACTCGACCGTGGCTGGTCGAGGTTGCGCTACGCCGCACCGGGGTCGATACCCCGCGAGGGCTGGGCGAGGCGGCAGGCGCGGGTAGGTCGCTCCTACGCCACGTGTCTGTCGTGCGCACGTTCGGAGCGCCGGCTACGCCCCGATCCGTGAATTCGGCCCATCATGGCACGACCGGTACGGCGGCAGATCGGTCCTATGGGCCTCGGTCCGGGTGGTCCGTCGCTGCTGAGCGGACTCGGGATGGCGGTCGGTTCGGGCACCATGCCCCGAACGGAACGTGGGGCCGGATCCGCCCCCGATGGCGGAATCCGGCCCCCACGCAACAACGGCGAGATGACGGCTCCCCAGCGCATCCTCGTCGCTTCGCTCCCGTGCAATAAGGGGGTGCCCGGGTTCACACGGCGAGAATCAGATCGACGCCGAAGCCACGACCAGTGGTCGGCCTACCACTGCGTACGGAGCCGGATCCACGACGAGCGGTCCGTCGCCCGTCGTCTGACGACGTCCGATGATCGGCGGGGTAGCTGAGGAACACGGCCACGGACGGCTCGGGGATCACCGATGGCGCGGCGGCCGGCACGAGCGCAGCGAGGCGGCGTCACCTTTCCGCCGTTGACCAAGGTCAGTTAGCATTCTCACACCCCGAACGGTCGACGACGACGGTCGCGGAAATCGCACGACCTCAGCGTTGGCCGTCGAAATAGTGGTCCACGGTGAGGAGAACGTCTCTCATGAAGCTGGCTCTGTACCTGCCGAACTTCCGCGACAAGGTGACGGTCAAGGAGCTCGAGGACCTCACCGACCTCGCCGAGGAGCTCGACTTCGACTCCGTGTGGACACTCGACCGGATCGTCGTCCCGGAGGTCTCCGATCACGAAGGCCTCCAGTACTCCTTCGGCATGATGGACGGGCTCCCCAACGCCCTGCCCGTCACGTCCCGCGGCCAGTGGTTCCAGGGCTACCCGCTGCTGCCCTGGCTCGCCGCGAGGACCTCGAAGGTGCGCATCGGGCAGAGCATCATCGACACGCCGTTCCGCTCGCCCGGTGTCCTCGCCGCCGAGCTGGCCACGATCGACCACCTCTCCGGCGGCCGCCTCAACGTCGGCCTCGGATCCGGCTGGATGCCCGAGGAGTTCGCCGCCGCCAGCGCCGCGCACATCTTCCCGAAGCGACACAAGCACGTGCGGGAGACGATCGAGATCCTGCAGGGCGTCTGGGCGGCCGAGAACGAGCACTTCGAGTTCCACGGCGAGTTCGCCGACTTCGAGCTGTGCGGGTTCGGCGCGAAGCCGCTCCAGCAGCCGCGCCCGCCGATCTTCATGAGCGGGCTCAAGGACCCGCTGCGCTCGGCCAAGCGGATCACCAAGTACGACCTCGACGGGTGGATCGGGATCCAGGACTCCCCGGAGGGCCTGGGCCGCTGGCTCGCCGCCATCGACGAGCAGTTCGAGGAGATCGGGAGCCCGAAGCGCTCCAAGGACCTCGAGATCTGCAGCATGATCTGGACGGTCATCACCGACGAGGAGACCGACCAGACCATCAACGGGGTCGCGTCCAACCTCCTGGTGGGAACCGAGGCCCAGGTCACCGACCGGCTCAAGGCCTACAAGCAGGCAGGCATGACGATGCCCCTGATCTGGCCGCCGTTCACCGACGTACCCGTGTCCAAGACCCTCGACGACCTCAAGCGCATCAAGAACGACATCATGCCCAAGGTCGACGCCAGCTAGGTCACCATGCCGTAGCAATGCCGGGTGCGGGCGGAGCGTCAGCAGCCCATGGACAGCGATCCATGGCACCGGCCTTGACGCCTTGTCCGCTCCGGCGCCACATTTGTCCGGTGAACGTTGGCACGAGTGCCGACGACCTGAGGGTGAGTGTGGCGGCACTGAGAAGGACCTCCCACGCGCTGGCCGGCGAGGTGGCGCGGATCGCTGGGGAGATCGCGGTGGTCATGGAGCAGATCGCGGCCGACCGGGATCGTCTGGCCACGGTGTGGCCCGATCGTGCCGTCGAGCTGCGGGCACGTGCAGAACACATACGTCGGTTCGCCCGATCCGAGCGCGAGCAGCAGCGGCGTTGGCAGCAGATGCACGACGCCGAGGCGTGAGTCGGCGCCCATGTTTGGCAACACTTCCCCGGTTCCCGTGGCGCTCCTAGGTTGGTGGTCCGCTCGTCGTGACCGCGACGACCGGCCTGGAGGCTGCCACCGTGACCGACGCTCTCAAGCCCGTGAACCTGACCGTCGTCGACACGCTCTCGGCGGACTGGCAGGACTTCCCCGTGCCCGCGATCAACGCCAACCTCGAGCACGTGCCGCTCGTCGACGATCCCGACACCGGCATGATGGCCGTCAAGATGGTCTACCGGGCCGGGTTCACCAACACCTGGCACACCCACCCGTGCGGGCACGGCATCTACGTCCTGGACGGCGTCCTGAACACCCACCAGGGCGACTACGGCCCGGGCAACTTCGTCTGGTTCCCCGAGGGCGGGACGATGCAGCACGGCGCGACCGCGGACGCGGACTGCACGTTCCTGTTCATCACGAACAAGCCGTTCGACATCCACCACGTGCATACGGCCGAGGGCTGACCTGCGATCACGTCGGGCCGGGGCCGAACAGCAGCTCACGCAACCAGGCGGGGAGTTGGGCCATGGCCTCGTCCTCGCTCAACGCCCGCGCCGGCCCCATCACGTCGGGCGGAACCCACATCGGGAACGCGATGCGCTGAGTCTGATGAGCGCCGGAGTCCGAGTGCTCCTCGTGGATGGCGTCGAGCGCGCCGTCGTCGAGCCGGTCTGCGAGGCGCACGAGAGCCGGCCAGAGCCGGCGGTGGACCAGCGTGACCTTTCCCCGGACGAGGGGTGTCGCGACGACCACCGAGGACGAACGCGCCCGGTTGATCGCGTCGAAGATCTCGTGATTCCTCGGGTGCCCCCACCAGCTACCCCGGATCGGAGCGCCCGCCACGAGTTCAGCCAGGCTCGGACGCGGGCCACGAGCTGACTGCAGGATCACTCCACGACGACGGACGGTTGCCACAGGATCGATGGGATCGAGCAAAGCACAGCGCCCCCCGTTCGAGAACACCGCAGTACGATCGAGGCACTGAGACAGTCAGCCGGGTTGCAGGGGGATGAATGCCTGCTCTCAGGTGGCCACCGATCGTCTATCTCGCCTCGGGTGTCCTCGCCGAACAGTGGGGCGTGCATCCCGACGACGCCCTCAAGCGTCTGGTGTTGCAGGCCCAGGCCGCGGGGGTGCCTCCGTCGAAGCTGGCGCACGACGTCGCGAATCGGACCGCACACGCGACCGAGTCGGGGACGCTGACCCAGAGCTCGCCTCCGTCGGAGTGATCCCACGCCCCGGTGTTGGTTGGTCGGTCGTACTACTCGCGAAGTTCCACCGAGCGGTTGGTCACGACCGCTTCAGCGACCGCCGACAGGGGCTGCTCGGCGTGCGCGGCGAAGCGGCGCATGTGGCCGAGAGCGTCGGGGCAGGTGAGGCCGAGCCTGATGGCGAGCATCCCACTGGCCTGCAGGACCACCGCGGGTTCGCAGAGATCCTGAGCGCTGAAGCTCGGCGCGACCGCGCGGGGCTGGTCCATGGGGGCGTCCTCCCGGCCGGTATGGGTGTGTGCGGGCGGCATGCGCCGCCGTTCGGTGACCGGGATCTGGGGCCGGTCGCAAAGTACCGGCGCTCCTTCGGAATGTGGACCGGTCGGACGGACAGTTGACAGAACCGGCCGATGATGCAGTACCGGTACGGCGAGCTGGTCGCTACGTGCTGGGCCGTCCGGCTTGATGCGGCAGACGGGCTGGCAGGATCGCGACATGGAACGTGTGCTGGGAGTCGGCGGATACTTCATGCGGGCGGCCGACCCGGTGGCCCTGGGTGCGTGGTACCGCGACTGCCTGGGCCTGGACGCCGACGAGCACGGCCTGTGGCGCCCGGAAGCCGGGGTGACGGTGTTCGCGACGTTCGAGTCCGACACCGACTACTTCGGCTCCCGCGCCCAGCAGACCATGCTCAACTTCCGTGTTCGCGACCTGGACGCGATGCTCGCGCAGCTGCGCGCCGCGGGAGCGGACGTGGACGAGGAGACCCAGGACATGGAGGGTGTCGGGCGATTCGGCTGGGTCACCGATCCTGAGGGCAATCGGGTCGAGCTCTGGCAGGCCGCCACCTCGGAGTGATCAGCAACGGCAGCGTGGCCGCACGCGCCCGTGCCGGCAGCCGAGGCGTAACGAGGGCCGGACATTCTGCGACTTCCGCGGCACCGCCCGCCGAAGGAGTCGACATGTCGATGCTCCAGTTCGATGACGATGCCGCCCGCCACATCCAGCGCGTCTACTCGACCCCGGATGTCGTGCAGCAGCGTGCCGAGGTCCTCGAGCTGGTTGCCGCGCAGCCCGGAGACCGCGTACTCGACATCGGATCCGGGCCCGGCTTCCTCGTCGCGTCGTTGGCCGACGCCGTCGGGCCCGGCGGCGCCGTCCACGGGCTCGACCAGAGCGGGCCGATGAACACGGTCGCCCGTGACGTGATCGGCGACAAGCCATGGGTCACCCTCGATGAGGGCGACGCCTCGGCCCTGCCGTATCCCGACGGCGCGTTCGACGCCGCCGTGTCGACCCAGGTCTACGAGTACGTGGCGGATATCCCGAGAGCCCTGGCGGAGCTGCGCCGCGTGCTGCGTGAGGGCGGACGCGCCCTCCTTCTGGACACCGACTGGGACTCCGTGGTGTGGCACGTCGCCGATCGGGAGCGGCACCACCGGGTCATGGCGGCGTGGGAGGAGCACCTCGTCCACCCCCACCTGCCCTGCACCCTGCCCGGGCACCTCCGTCGTGCCGGGTTCCGGGTCACCGGGCGGCACATGATCCCGCTGTTCAATCCGACCTACGAGCAGAACACCTTCAGCGCGCTGACCATCGAGACGATCGCGCGGTTCGTATCCGGCCGTCAGGGACTGACAGCAGCCGACGTCGACGCCTGGGTCGCCGACCTGCGGGAGCGCGGAGCGGAGGACGACTACCTGTTCAGCGTCAACCGGTACTGCTTCCTCGCCGTCGCCACGTAGCGGCCGCTCAGTCGTCGTCGAGAATGCTCGGGAACAAGCGAGGGTGCCGGTCGGAGGCCCAGTCGAGCAGGAGGAGCGTGGCGTCGTCCTGCAGGCGGTCGTCCTGATGGGCCATGACGGCCGCGACCAGGCGGCGCAGCGTCTCGGGGGCGGAGAGCTGGTCGAGCTCGGCGCGTTCGGCCATGTCGACCAGTCGCTGCTCGCCGAAGAACTGGCCGTGCGCGTCGCGGGCCTCGGTGATGCCGTCGGTGTAGAGCAGGACCCGATCACCGGGTTCGAGCTGCTCGTGGCCGATGACGCCGCCGGGTGGGATGTCCGCGAAGGTGACCCCCAGCGGCGGGCGGGGAGGCAGCGCGAGCTCCTTGACCACGTGACCGTCCCGCAGCACGAGGGGTGGCGGGTGGCCGGCCAGCAGGTAGGTCAGCTCACCGGTCTCGGTGTCGAGCCGGGCCAGTGCCGCGGTGACGAAGCGCCCCACGCGGTCGTTCTCGGCGAGCATCGCGTCGGCCAACCCGGCTTGCGCGGCCAGGTCGGTGATCCCGGTCCGGCGTGCGTTGCGGATCGCGGTCATGGCCAGGGCGGTACTGACCCCGGCCATCAGGTCGTGGCCGACTCCGTCGAAGACGGCGAGCTCGATGGTGGTGCCGACGGCGTAGTCGTAGGCGTCTCCGGCGACCGTGTCGACCGGTTCGAGCAGCGCGGAGATCACGACCTGTTCGGTGGCCAGAGTCCGTGGGGGAAGCAACGTCCACAGCAGCTCGGCGGCGGGCGCGAGCTGCGGAGCGCGGAGCCGTTGGAGGCGGGTGTTGTGACCGAGCTTGGTCATCAGGACGTGTCCGGCGAGTCCGGCCAGGGAGCACAGCCGTCGTCGAAGCACCTGGTTGTCACCGATCTCCGGACTCACGGCGACACGCATGACCCCGACGCGTTCGGTTCCGTCCAGCAAGGGCAGCCACAGGATGCGCTCACCTGCGTCGTCGGTGGCCGGAACGATCTCGGTGAGCTGGTAGGCGCGGCCCGCCATGGTGCCCTCGACCGGGATCGGTGGAGTGGTCTCGTCGCCCGCCGGCACGAGATGCAGGGCGCGCTGGGCCAGATCGATCATCAGTACCTGAATGCCCAGGCCCAACGGCCGGACCGCACGATCGACCGTCTCGGTCAGTCGTTCCGCAGGTACCAGGTGGGATTCCTCGATCACCGCGGCGAGGACCTGCGCCCACTCGCCACCGCTCGGGTTCTCCACGGTCGGGACAGTAGTGGAGCACCGTGCCCAGGTCTGCGGATCCGGTGCGGTAGCCGGATCCGGGGATGCGTCCTGATGACGACCGGTATCTGACCTGTGGTGAGAGCTACGGTCGAGCGATGGAGGCGCTGCCGGAACCGACCGTCCATTCGCCGATCATGTTCGGTGCCCCGGCTCCGCCTGGTGATCTGCTGCCGTGGAGCTGGGCGGAAGACCGTCTCCGGCGTGCCCGGGACTACTGGATCGCGACGACCCGTGTCGGCGGTCAGCCTCATTGCCGGCCGGTGTGGGGCGTGTGGCTGGCGGACGGGTTCTGGTTCAGCACCGGATCACTGGCGAGGGTGAACCTCGTTCACAATCCGAACATTACGGTACATCTGGAGAACGGCCAGGAAGTCGTGATCGTCGAAGGCACCGCCGGGACGGTCGGTGATATCGACTCGATGACGGAAATGTGCCACGCGTACGGGCCGAAATACGACTACCCGATCACGGTCGTCGACGGCGAGGTGCGTGACGGGTCCGGCACGGGCGGGCCGGCGTACCGAGCGGTTCCGACGAAGGTGATCGGCTGGGATCGAGACATGGCGAACCCGACGCGCTGGACCTTCGCCCGCTGAGGGGAACTTGCCCGGTGGGACCCTGCGCGACACCGCTGGCCGGCTGACGACCCCTCGCCGACGCCTGGGACAGACGGATGGGTCTCTGCGGCAGCTCGCCGGAATGGATAGCCTCGGTCATTGCCCGACCAACAGCGTGGGGTTCGCGGGAGGATCATGGTGGCGCAGGGGTCGGTGGTGCGTTACGCGCTGGACACGACTGATCCGGAAGAGGCTCATGCCTGGCTCCGGCAGAGCTACCAGGAGCACACTCCACGGCTGTCGGGCGACACGACGCGGTTCCGGATGCGGCTGGAGTCGGTCGGCGTCGATGCGTTCCGGGTCGATCAGTGCCTCTACACGATGAACCTCGACGTCGACGTGGATCCGTTGCATGCGCTGGTCCTGGTGCACCCGCGCGAGGGCCGGTTGGCGGTACAGGGCTCGGGCGGCGAGGTCGACCAGCGGTCGGGTGGGTTGATCCTGTTCGATCCGTTGCGGCCGTATCGGGCGCAGCTGTGGTCCCCGATCGATATGCAGGTGGTCCGGATGGAGCTCGGACCTGCTCAACAGATCGCCGAGGGGGTGACCGGACTACCGGCGTCGCAGGTGCGATTCGAGTTGTCCACACCGGTGAGCGCGAGTCGCGGTCGTTACCTGCAGGGTGTGGTCGAGCACGTGCGCGGCCTGCTGTCCGTTGAGGAGATCGGGACCGAACCGTTGGTGCGGGCCGAGATGTTCCGGATGTTGACCACCGCAGTTCTCATGGCGTTCCCGTGTAACGCGATGGATGCTCTCGCCGACCGGCCCGCGCCCGGAACTCTGACCGCCGAGCCGCAGGTGGTCCGCCGTGCGGTGGAGTTCATCGACGCCAACGCCCAGCGCGCTGTCGGGCTCGGTGACATCGCCGAGGCCGCCCGGATCAGCCCGCGGGGGCTGCAGTTCGCGTTCCGCAGACACCTCGACTCGACGCCGCTCGAGTACCTCAGGCGGGTCCGGATGGAGGGCGCGCATCGAGATCTGAAGGCCGGCGACCCGACACGGGGCGACTCCGTGGGGGCGGTGGCGATGGGCTGGGGTTTCACGCACCCGGGCCGGTTCGCCGTGGGCTACCGCCATCTCTACGGCTGTGCACCGAGTACGACGCTCCGTCAGTGAGAGGCTCGCTGATGTACGCCGCCGCTTCACGTTGGTGCCGAGACCGCCGGTGTGCTCGACTGCTACCGCACAAGCCCGGGTGAGCTCGGATCCTCTGCGCTATCCGCGATATACACGTCTCGGACGGTCTGGTGCTCGCGCTGCTCCAGGGCAGCATTGAGGAGGCCCTGATGGGCCGGACCGTGCGCAACGCCGACGACTTCGACGCCACATCCCTGCACCACAGCGAGGTCCACCAGGCCGTCGGAATGATCACCGAGCAGGCCGGGGTGAACGCCGCGGATGCCATGGCCCGGCTGAGTGCCGCCGCGTTCGCCGCCGATCGAGCAGCTCGCACTCGACGTCCTGGCTCGCCGGTATCGGTTCGATCCTCACCACAACGGTGAAGTCGGGGGAGCCGCGAATGAGTGGTGAAAGCTACGCCCGCAACACGAACCAACGCGTCACCGACGTCGCCGAAGCGGTCATCAACGACACCATCGACACCACACCCATCCTCACCCCGACGCCGTCCCGGTCCGGACGCTCAGGGGGCAGGGCGGCAACGTCCGGCATGGGCACGCCGATATGTTCAGGACGTGAACGAGAGCGAGGCAGCGGCGACGCGATTCAACGACATGATCACCGCTGCCGACGCCGGCGGGCTGGCCGGGCTGATGACGGAGAACCACTCCTTCATCGACAGCGCAGGCCACACAGTGTCGGGACGAGCAGCCTGTCGTGAGGCTTGGCGTGGATTCTTCGAGGCCTTTCCGACGTACCGGAACGAGTTCGCCACCGTGCACGAGCGGGACGGCACCGTGATCATGACCGGACGGTCGGTGTGCGCGGACAACGCGGAGCTGGACGGACCCGCCATCTGGACAGCCCGGACGGTCGGAACGTTGGTGTCCGAGTGGCGCGTGTACGACGACACGCCGCAGGTGCGCCGCGAGCTCGGCGTCCCGATCCGCTGAGGACCCGGCCCCAATGCACGATCTGCGGCAGCCATTCGGGGTGTGCGGCGTTCGGCTAGAGCGGTCGCAGGTCGTCCCGCTTTCGGCGCGCCACGAGCGTGTCAGCCGGCCGGAGCGGGGATGGCTCCGAGCTGCATCAGGAGGCCGAACATGTCCGCGGTCGTCCAACGCTCCACGATCCGGCCCTCGCGGAAGCGCAGCACCGTCTGGCCGCTGAGGACGATCGCCCGCCCTGTCGGGGGGATACCCATGAACTCGCCCTTGTGCTCGCCGTCCAAACGGAACCGCGCCGCCAGCTGGTCACCCTCTGCGATGGTGTCCTCGATCGTGAGCTGGATTCCCGGGAATCCAGCCCACATTCCTTCGTAGAAGGCGCGGTTACCTGCCTGGTCGAGCGGCTCCGGCCCGAGACCGTGGTGCCGGATCGACGGATCGTAGGCTCAGGTAGGTCCCCTCATCTGTCCGGCATCGACTGCTCGGAAGAGGACGTCTGACCGTTACTCGTCGCCGGCGGGGTTGACTCTCACCTGGGTTCAGAGCCGAGCGTGGCCGCCATGACGCCGTCTCCTGGTCCCGTAGCCGACCGCTTCGCCGCCGCGTTCAACAGCCGCGACGTCGATCGAGTCCTCGCCTGCTTCACTCCCGCCGCCCGGTACAGGGATCTGTTCTACGGGCTCTCCGTCGGCCATCAGGAGATCCGCGCCCTGTTCGAGCGGATGTTCGCCGAGGGCGACCGGCACGACTGGACGATGACCCGCGTCGTGACGGACCAGAACTGCAGCATCGGCGAGTGGACCTTCACGTTCACGGTCAGCTCCGCCGTACCGTCGAGTGCAGGACGCACCCTGCAGTTCGACGGGGTATCGGTCTTCGACACCAGCGATGGACTGTGCCATGCCTATCGCGAACACTTCGATCGCGCCGCCGCCCTGCTCGCCCTGGGTATCAGGCCCGCAGGCGTCGCCGCGATCGTCGCCCGCAGGCCCACGGTCGCCGTCACCGTCCCGGACCCGGAGAAGCTGACCAGATGACCGAACGGCCCGACCTCATGATCGGTGACTTCGCACGCCGATCCCGGCTGCCGATCTCGACACTGCACTACTACGACAAGATCGGGTTGCTCACCCCGGCGACGATCGACCCGGGCAGTGGCTACCGGCGCTACTCGGCCGACCAGCTTCCGGCCGCTGCACTGATCGCCCGTCTGCGGTCGCTCGGCATCCCACCGGACAGCATCGCCCGGATCCTCCCCGGTGGGTCGTCCGCAGCGACGGCGCTACGGCGGGAACGGCAGCGCCTCGCGCAGGAGATCGAGAGAGGACGCAAGCGGCTGAGCCGGCTCGACGAGCTCCTGGCGGAAGGACCGCCGAGCGACCACCACGTCGAGGTCACCACGCTGGCAGCCCGCGAGGTGGCAACGCACCCGTACCTCCTGCCCGTCGACGAGCTGGCGGAAGGGGTCACCCGCGCCATCGCTTGGCTGCGCTCAGCCTTGCGCCGGGGCCACCTCCGGCGGACAGGAGCGTGGGGGGCCACGTTCCCCGTCGACCTGGTCGACGAGGTCGGGGGGCTCGTGTTCGCTCCGATCGACCGGAACGGCCACGACCCGCAGGTGGACATGGCGTGGCTACCCGCAACCAGCGCCGTCGCAACTGTCCACTGCGGAAGCCTCGAGAGCCTGCCGTCGGCCTACAGCGCCGCGTTCTCTGCGCTCGACGACCGTGGAGTGGTCCCCGCGGGGCCCGTGACCGAGGAGTACCTGACCTTGGACGAGCCCGGCTCTCCGGCACAGCTCATCCGCATCTGCATCCCGTTCCGCGAGTCGACCGAGACCGACTGACGCCGTGCGAAAAGCTGGACCTCAAGTCCGATAGAGCTCCTACGGTTCCGGTATGAGCCGCATCGCGACCGCCGATCCCCTCCAGCTCGGCCCGCAGGGGTTCGGCGCAATGAGACTGCGCGACAACGAGTCCGGTGAGCCCGATCGGGACCCGGTCGGCGTCATCGACGCTGCTCTCGACGCAGGTGTCTCGATGATCGACACAGCAGACATGTACGGCAACGAGGAGCTCGTCGGCCGTGCCATCGCCCGACGCCGCGACGAGGTGCTGCTGGCGAGCAAGTTCGGAGTCGTCTGGAACGACGCGCTTCCCGAGGGCTACGAGATCCGAGCGGACGCCACATACGTCCGCCACGCCTGCGACGCCAGCCTCCGCCGGCTCCGGACCGACCGCATCGACCTGTACTACCTCCACCACCGCAGCGAGACGGTCCCCATCGAGGAGACGGTCAACGCGCTGGCGGACCTCGTACAGCAAGGCAAGATCGGCGCAATCGGTCTCTCCAACGTCACGGCCGAGGACCTCCGGCGCGCCGACGCCGTCCACCCGGTGACCGCGCTCCAGGAGCACTGGTCGTTGGCCGAGCGCAGCATCGAACGCGACCTCGTCCCCGCTGCCGCCGCTCTGGGGATCGCGGTCGTCGCGCACTCCCCGACCTCCCACGGCGTGCTGCACGCCGCTGCGATCGGCGATGCCCCGGCCGACGAGAAGCACACGATCCTGCGAGAGATCGCCACGGCACATCAGGCATCCGTCGGACAGATCGCGATCGCGTGGGTACACAGCCGCGGAGCCGTGCATGGTCTCGACGTGCTGCCGCTGCCCGGGACGACGCGTGCGGGCCATGTTCGAGCGAACGTCGCGGCCGGGGCGATCGGTCTGAGTCCCGCGGAGTTGGAGCGGCTGACAGACGCGTGGGCGCCGAATCCGTGACGTGAGGCGAGGAGGACGCGGCTCCTCAGCGGATCGCCGGACGACGCGTGGTCCCACCCTCGCCGCGGCGCCCCGGGGTCGGCGAGACCTCGAGGGCCTGGTCGCCGCCGGCCGCGGGACAACCCAGCGCACGCCAATCCCGTGAGCATCCCCGCCGGTCAAGGATTGCTGAGGGGATCAGGCCGTAACGGCGTCCAGCATCGCGGCGTCGTCCCGTACGGCCCAGTGCTCGACGACCAGTCCGTCGTCGAAGCGGAAGATGTGCACCTGTGGCCACGAGACCGGATTGCCGCTGACCGGCAACCCCGCCAGCCGAGGGAAGCCGTTACCGACGTGGCGGCCGCGTGCGGTGCACCAGACCATGACGGTGTCCTCGGCATGCGTGACCAGGTGTAGCTCAGCGGTGCGGTCGGCGAAGCTCTCGTCGAACCAGCGGCTGACGACGTCGAAGATCTCCAGGCCTCGAGTCTGGCTGACGTGGTCGTAGAACTCGGGCGAGAACATCGTGAGGACCGCCGCGTCGCCGGTCGCAATGAAATCGACGTAGCCGTCGGCGAGGGCCCGCGCTCGGGTGTCGTCCATCGCGGGAGTATGCGCCGGAGCACCCTCCTGAACTGCGACGAAAGGTCATCGGCGTCACGTTGCTCAAACTTCGGTATGTAATCGGCGAGCTCGACCCCGCCAAGCCCGCCGGAACGATGAGCTGCGGCCCGGCCGGCGTGGCGGCAACAGGCGCCGCCGTTGCGGCGGTCAGCGGAGGTCTGTGACGCTGATGCAGGTCACAGGTGCGGCTCGCAGGAGGCGACCGAGCGTGGAGCGAGTGACAGGGATTGGGGCGATCTTCGTCCGGGCGCGCGACCCGCAAGGGTTGATGCGCTGGTACTCCGAGAACCTTGGCGTCACCGACGAGGGACCCGACCTACCCCTACGGCAGGGCAACCTCGGCTCCACCGTCCAGGCGTTCCCCTCCGACACCGAGTATTTCGGCTCGGCCCAAGGCTGGATGCTCAACTTTCGCGTGAGCAACCTCGACGCGATGCTCGACCAGCTTCGCGCCGCCGGCGCCGTGGTCGACGAGCACACCGAGGACTACGACTACGGCCGCTTCGGTTGGGCTCACGACCTCGAAGGCAACCGCTTCGAACTCTGGCAACCATTCGACGTCTGACCACCACAGCTACATCCAATCCGGCCGACGGCCTTTACATGGAGCTGCCATATTGCTCTGACCTGCGGTGGAGCAACCGACCACCGCGTCTGCGTCCGCATACTCACCGGCGGGAGTTGTGGTGGTTACTCCTCCCCGTCCCCTCGTCCTGGCCGACTTGCTCGTTGTGGTGGCGGGGCAAGGGTCGCGCCGCCATCGCGTAGCAACACCAGCGGCACCGGCACCCGGCGACGTTCGCGGCGGGTTGTGGGGCCTCGGGCTCAGGGCCCATCGGCGGCAACTCGACGGGGTCTGAGAACCGCCCCGATCACGGCTGGATGCCGGCGATGCGTTGCCGGACAAGGGGTTTCCGGCCTGGACCGGGGCGGCGGGGTTGAGGAGACTGTGCCGATGCCGTCCGTCGACGTTGTCACAGAAGCAACCATTCCTCGGCCGATCGACCAGGTCGCCGCGTACGCCGCCGACCCGGCGAACGCGCCGGAGTGGTACGCGAACATCGACTCGGTCGAGTGGGAGACGGACCCGCCGGTCGAGGTCGGATCCCGGATCGCCTTCGTCGCCCGCTTCCTCGGACGCCGGCTCGCCTACACCTACGAGATCATCGAGTACATCCCTGAGCAGCGGTTGGTGATGCGCACCGCGCAAGGCCCCTTCCCGATGGAGACGACGTACCTATGGGAGTCCGTCTCGGGCGGGACCCGGATGACCCTGCGCAACCGCGGCGAGCCGTCGGGCTTCAGCGCCGTCGCTGCTCCGGTGATGTCCGCCGCGATGAAGCGCGCGAACGCGAAGGACCTCGCCGCACTCTCAGCCCTGCTTCAGGGCGGCCAGCCGTAGAACGTCGTTCCGCCGGGCGCCTCGGGGCAACAGAAGGTCGCTTGGGAGGCCGTATCGGATACCTCGTCCGGACGATGACCGGCCGTCAACGTAGGGCTAGCTTCCGACCCGACCGGCACCGCGACGAGGCAGTCGGAAGGTGACCCATGGAGCAGCGAACCGACACCCGGGACATGCCGGTTGCCCATGACGCTCTACACCGAGAGTTCAGACATGCGATTGAGCTTGTGCGAGGCGTTGCGGGCGGCGACCGGAACCGGGCGCGCAAGATCGCGGACCACGTGCTGTTTCTCCTTCAAGTCCTCAATCTGCATCACGCCGGTGAGGATCGGCTGAGCTGTCGGTGTCAGCCGTGGTTGTTCCCGCTAGGTCCGAAGGTCTATTGAACGCGACGCGGGGCCGGATCGCCCCCGATAGAGATCCGGCCCCGCGTTGTGGCGACAAGGTCAACTCTCCCCCAGGTCGTGAGCCTCGTCATGCCGCTGCCACGCCCCGGAAATGCCCGCAATCAGATGCCGAAAACACGATCGAGCTGGCTGCCTGGTCTACCGAGGCGGAAGGCGCCGACCGCGCGACGAATGGTCGCCTCGGGGTCTTCGCGGCGCCAGGCGGTCGGCGCGGCGGTGCGTAACGCCGGTCCGGGTGGCGTGGGGAGCGTCCACCACCCGGACCGGCACCAGGGATGCCTGGATGTCACGACGCTAGGTTCCGGCGAAGGTCGACAGGGCGCCGCCTGCGGAGGCTGCGATGTACGGATCCTGCGGTTCGCCGGTCGGAGACCTCAGGGCCAAGAGGTGGACACCGAGCACCGCGACGCCGTTCGACGTCACGAGCTGCTCCGCTCGTAGGGCGATGCAGGGCAGGGCCGCTAACGCTGCGCGGTCGTCCAGCGAGGGTGCACCAATTGAGCGGCGATGACGCGTGGCGTCGCTGCGTAGGCGTATGTCGATCGCTCAGGGATCCGGCGCTCCCCAGGTTGCTGCGGGCCGGGTAGCCGGACCGACGGCCCGTGCCCCCGGATGCCTAGAATTTCAGCGCTTGTTCAGCGAGAGCACCCGGGACAGGCCGGTGAGCACCGGCCACACCCGGACAAGGTCAACAGGCGTAGCGATACTGTTCGCGCTGGTCATAGGCGGATTGCGCGGGTCGCGCTGGGGTGCCCCGGTGGGTTCGAACCCACACTGGGACCCTTTTGAGGGGAGGGACCGACCCGCACGACGAGAGCCGCTGACCTGCAAGAACAGGTCACGTCATGCCGGTGCGGCGCGAACTTCAGCACGTATTCGGCACGCCGCGCGCTCAGGTGTGGGTGTCGTCGTGGTGACGTCAGATCTCCTCCGCCGCTGGGTCAGCTGGCCGCTGTTCTCCGGCGGGCGGTCCCATCTCGCGATGACTGGGCGGAGGTGATGGTGCCGCGAACGCCGTCGCGTGCGGGGCAGTCACCCACAGCATCCACACTCCATAGAGCAGGAATCCGAGCAACGGGAACGCCGGCGTGATGGAGCCCGGGAGGGCGAGCTCGGCCAGCACCCGTTGCCCGAACACGTAGGCCGCGGCGCCCACGAGGTAGGTGCTCGCGTTGGCGGCGAACCACCAAGGCCAGCGAGTCGTGACGTCACGGAGGGCGGTGGCCTGGGACAGGCCGATGAGGGGGCCGAGGACGAGGGCCTGGACGAACCCGTTCTTGAACACGGCGAGGGTGTCGCCGCCCTGAGCGAGGATGTCCACGGCCTCGGGCGCTATCGCGAGCAACCACACGACCAGCGCCGGCACAAAGGTGGCCATCACCCATTGGCGGCGTCGCAGGGCGGGCATCCGCGTGACGAGTATCCGCCACTGCCAGCGGCCCAGGATGAACCCGTGAAACGCTGACCCGATCAGTGCGACGAGGATGACGGCCAGTACCCGATGCTCACCGGCCAGCGCCTTCGTGGTTTCCGATGCGAGCAGCTCGAGCACAAGCCCGCCGGCGATGATCACCACGTACGCGGCGAAGTTGACGACGACCCATACCGCGAGCAGACGCCCGTCCCACCACGAGCTGCTGTGCGGTGTCTGCTGCTCGGTGCTCATCGGGACCGTAGTGGTCTCTGATCTGCGGCCGGACCGAGAGCAGCGACCCGCCGTCCCGCGACGGCGACCACGAGGATCGCGCCGCGCGACGCTCGCGTGCCCTGGGCTTCCCTACCACTTGTGCCTGCCACGGCACATACCATCCTCGCCAACAGACCAGCGGCCGTCATCCGAAGAGGATGAGCGACCGAGACCCGAGCTGCCGCGATGTGAGCCCCGACTGTCGACGCTCTGAGGGTCCGCCTCCGGCCCGGCCGACCGGTCGTGTTGTTCGGCGCCGGCGGTGGACCTCGATGGCTGAAAACCTGGGCACGTAGTGGGCACAGACAGCCGGTGAGAACGGCTAGGCGCAGGTGTCAGCCGGACAAGATCGTTCGCGACCGATCTAGCGTTGGCGCAGGTCAGAGGCTGCTTTCGCGGGACGTGGCGGGGTGCCCCCGGTGGGGTTCGAACCCACACTGGGACCTTTTAAGGGAGCCCGGATGCCGACAGCCCGGACCCTCTGACCTGCTGTCTAACCTCGTACGGGTTGATCCGGCCGCGAACTTCGGCACGAGCTAGAGCTGTTGTTCGAGCTGCGCCGCCACTTCGCGAAAACGGCTGACGGGAACGAGGTGCACCCCGGCGAACGCTCCAGTGTCACGCAGCGCTTGAATCTGCTCGCACGCTGCGTCGACACCCGCACCCGGACTGCTCGCGACGCGGTCAACAAGGTCGTCCGGGATCTCGATGTCGGGGATGGACGCCCGCAGCCTCGTCGCCATCCCGGCACTCGCGAGGACCATGACACCGGCGTAGACGGGCAGGTCGGTCGGGTTGGCCTCGCGCCACCGCAGGAATGCATCGACGGAGTAGCCGACCTGGACGAAGACGAAGTCAGCCGCCTGCTTCCAGGCCGCCATCCGACGACGATGACCAGCGGTCACCCCGAGTCGAAAGGGGTCGACATCCACGAACGGGTCCTGATCGGTCGCCGCACGCGCTTCCTCGATCATGGCCCGCACAGTCAGCTCTCCGGTGCGATCGCCGACCGACGGCTTGTCGCCCTGCACGAAGAGGAACTGATCAACTCCATAGGCAGCGGCGGTCAGAAGATCTCGTCGGAAGCCGAGCAGGTTGCGATCACGGGAGTTCACGCAGGCGATGCTGCTCCCGCCCATGGCCTGGACCTCGTTGGCCACCGCGATGCTCGACACCGTGGCGCGACCGATGTGGTTGTCGGGTATCAGGAACGAATCCGACACCGGGCTCAGGACACCGATCTGGTGGCGGGCGTGCTTCAGGTCGGGCCTCGTCGGTGGCTCGATTTCGCAGATGATGCGGAATCCATCGGTCATGGTCCGACGATAGGGGTCTTGCTACCAGGAACTGAACCGAACGAATTTACAGAGAGCTCCCAAACCGGACCTGACCTGCGATGGAGTGACGGTGCACGCGCACGCGTCCGCGTATGGTCCGCGGACCGTAATGCCGCGGTTACGGCCGGTCGTCTCTCAGTGATGAACCCGGAGTCCTGGGCGAGCTTGAGGCGGTGCATGGTGGATGTGGACGTTCGGCCTCAAGCGATCATGGCCAAGCTTTCGGGATGCACTGGCGCCGAACGTGTCATCGGGGCAGCTGGCCGCGTTCGCGTTGCCCATGGTGTTGATGGTGCATCCGGGCGAGTGGTCGGGGGTGTCCGGCTGACACAGGCCGCGGGTGGACGCTTACCGGCCGAGGGTAGCCGAGTCGACATGCTCCGACGGGCTCACCGATATCTATGTCCGGCTCAAACCGGCGGCAAATGGTCAGCTCGTCGACGATGTCGTGCCGGTGCGCGGTAACGCGACGGCCTCGACGATCCGTTCCACCGACGTCTGACGTGACCCGGTGGGCACCGTGTCGTAGGGCGTGATGTTGACCGCGCGCACGTACCAGCGCGGACCCAGGTCCAGGTCGAGGACGTTCACGCAGGCTGTTGACTGTTCGAGGTGGCCGAGGAAGAAACCGTCGCCGACTAGCGCGCGTGAGAGGATCACGCGGTTCACGGCCCCATGGAGCACGACGAGCGTGGTATCCCATGATTCGTCGGCGAGCAGCTGGTCAACCGCGGGGTTCACTCGGTCGGCGAGCGACCCGACGGTCTCACCTCCCAGCTGTAAAGCATCGGGTCCGACCGGGCCGCCGAATGTCGTCAGCATGGGTTCGACGAGCTCGGGCGGGATGCCGGCCGGTGTGCCCGCATGCGCCTCATTGAGGCTCGGCCACTCCTCGATGACGGGCGGAGTGCCCTGCTGCTCGGCGAGGACGAGCGCGGCGGTCGCCGTGGTGCGCGGGGTGCCGCTGGTCACCGCACGATCGATCACGACGTCGCGCATCGCTCGCCCGGCGATCGACGCCTGGTCCCGCCCACGTGGGGTGAGCATCGCCGCGCTGGCGTCCGCGAGGGGCCCGGAATCGGTGACGTAGGAGACCTCGGCGTGGCGCATGAGGTAGATACGGCGTCGGTTCACAGCGGGCTCCGCGTCGATCGTCCGTCCTCGGTGTGGGGTCGGCCAGCGTGCTATCGCCGCGACCTTCCAGGGAAGGAGCGAGCCGCCTTCTCGCACGCGAGTCATCGAATCTGGGTAGGCCAGGCCGGGTCCGGTAGGTGTTGTGACAGCTGGCGTCCGCCTGCCGATTGCGCGTCGATGATCCGGCGCATCGACACAGCCACCCGGCCGGGGCCGATCAGGGCCGGAGACACCCGGACAACATCATCCGGCCGTGTACACACGTACGTGCTGGTCAGAAGCCTAGTATCGGGCTCAGAGCGGGGTGCCCCCGGTGGGATTCGAACCCACACTGGGACCCTTTTAAGGGGAGCCGCGATGCTGATTACCTACCCCCTCTGACCAGCGCGGGAACCACACCTTGCCGTTCAGCCGGGACAACTTCGGCGCGTATTCGGCACAGGCAGGTATCTCGACTACTCGTCCGCCGCCCTTGTCTGGAGGGCGGGTGGCCGTTCAACGCGTCTAGGTTCCGGGTCTGCATGCGGGGGTACCTCCCACTTGGGCCAGCCGCGCGGTGCGCCGTCGACCTCGATGTACCCGGATCACCCGACCAGTCCAGCAGAACCGGCGGTGCTGACAGGACCAACCCGACGAGCGGCCTGAGTTGCGGGCCTGTGGCGGAGCGCGGGCCGGTCGGCCACAACTAACCGGTCCTACCGGTGGTTGGCCGCCAGCAGAGGAGCCGACGATGAGTACCCCGGTTCACGAACCCGTCCTTGACTTCGACATCGACATCGCAGCCGGTGACCACGTGTGCGCGATGTACACCGGCCCGGCCGAGCGCAACGCCATCCTTCGAGCCTTCCTCGACGCCGGCCTCGGGGCCGGACACAAGTGCCTGATCGGGCTTCAGGATCCGGACGCGCCATCGATCATCCGCAGGTTGGGCATGCAGGCCGACGTCGACCGATGCCTGGCCTCGCAACAACTCGACGTGCTCGGCGCGGACGACCCGCAGTTCTCCCCAGAAGACTTCTCGATCCCCGAGATGCTCGCCTTCTGGGATCGGACCGTGGCCAAGGCCAATACCGAGGGCTACGAGGTCGCCCGCTTGAGCGCCGAAGCCGCCTGGTGGGGCCCGCAACTGCCCGGAGGCCAGGCGCTGATCGCCTACGAGTCCGAGCTGAACACCCTCACCGCCAGACAACCGGCTGCGATCTTGTGCCTGTACGACCTGAACGACTGCTCCGGCGGCCTGGTGATCGAACTAGTGGAGACCCACCCGCGGGTGATGATCAACGGACTCGTGGTCGAGAACCCCTGGTACCTGAGCCCGGAGGATTTTCGGGCTTCACATCAGACGCATGGCCGCTGACTGCTCATCCGCTTCGACCGGCCATCGGCGAGCGTCCGTGCGTCGGGACAAACCGAGAACGGCTCAGCTTGAGAAGCCGCCGGACTTACAGTGAGCTACCAAATGGGCTCTGACCTGCGGCGGAGTCGCAGTCCCCTCGTCCGCGTCCGCGCATAGTCCGCAGACGAGCGGTTTCAGGTGTTTCCGGCCACCTGCTGGTCGGGGATGGGTCCGCGCCGTGGGTTGTCGTGGTGGCTCTGCTGGCCGGGTGCTCCGGGGCGGACGAGGGCGTGGGTGTCGGTGTCGGCGCTGATTGACTGGGCGAGCTCATTGAGCCTGAGGTTGTGCTTGCGGGCGTAGCTGCGTAGCAGGTCGAAGGCGTCGTCGAGGGTGAGGTGGTGTCGCTCGGCGAGCCGGGCCTTGGCTTGTTCGATGGCGATCCGGCTGGTCAGCGCGTGCTGGAGTTGGTCGATGAGGTTGCTGTGGTGCACGACGGTGCGCTGTTGGACGATCGCGATCGTGGCGATATCGGCCAGCGCCTGACCGACCCGCAGAGTGGGGCGGGACAGCTCGGTCGGGGTGCTCAGGAACAGTGTCAGTGCGCCGATGGTGGTGTCGCGCAGCCTCATCGGCAGGGCGTGCGCGGCGTGAAAGCCCAGCTCCTGGGCGCCTTGGGCGAACCTCGGCCACCGCTGTCCGGTGGAGTGTTCGCCGAGGTTGGGTGCCAGTACTTCGTGGCCGGCTCGGTAGCAGTCCAGGCAGGGTCCGTCGAGGGCCTGCAAGGCGAACAGCTCGGCCAGGTGTGCCTGGTCTGTTGATGCCATCACCTGCAGCCGGTCGTGTCGGTCGGTGATCAGCAGGCCGACCGCGTCGACGGGAAGGAACTCCGTGCAGTACCCGGTGAGTTCGTCGAGCATCTCGATGACGTCGAAGTCGTCGACCAGCGAGTCGGCCAGGCGCACGAGCGCCTCAGCTAGCGATGGTTCCCTGGCGAAGTCTGGGCCAGTGTTCAACGGTCGCCCCCCGGTTGACCGGTACTTCAGGGTTGACCGGTGCTTCAGCGCGGTCTTCCCGGCAACGCGGGCCGTAAACGCTACCGGTCCAGAGTGCCTGACTGGCCAACGTTCCCTAGGTCGCTGGCGGGCGATCTTGTGTGGTCAGGCCGTACCTCCCCGGGAGCGTCCTGGACGGACAGCGGTCGACGTCGCGAGGAGCGGGAGCTGAAACACCGCGCCCGGGGCGAGACTCGGCCGGTGCCGTGCCCTCCCCCGCTGGCTGCTCTGCTGCGGGCGCACGTGGAGCGGTTCGGGACCGCTGAGGACGGCCGGCTGTTCCGCGGTGTGCGGGGCGGCGAGCTGGCCGAGAGCACCTACTGTCGGGTCTGGCGCAAGGCCCGGGAACACGCGCTGAGCGCCGCTGAGGTCGCATCGCCGCTCGCTCGTCGGCCGTACGACCTCCGGCGCTGCCGTTTCGATGTGGCTCAACGCGGGCGTGCCGTCCACCCAGGTCGCCGAGTGGGCCGGGCATAGCGTCGCGGTGCTGCACCAGATCTACGCGAAGTGCATCGTCGGCCAGGAGGACGCGGCCCGCCGCCGGATCGCTGCGGCGCTCGGGGAGGTGTCGCCCGATGCCTAGAATTTCAGCACGTATTCAGCACAGCCACCCGCTGTGGGCCGGTGATCGCCGGTGTCACCCGGACAACATCAACATTGCGCCCGATGGCGTCGGTGCTGGTCAGAGCCTGATTTTGCGGGTCGTGGCGGGGTGCCCCCGGTGGGATTCGAACCCACACTGGGACCCTTTTAAGGGGCCTGCCTCTGCCGTTGGGCTACGGGGGCGCCGAGTCAGCGTAGCCAGGCGGCCCGGGACGGCTGGGAGGACACTGCGGATGACGGAGGAGGGCCGATGACCACGGAGAAGATCGACTTGCGTGGGTCGGCGGCAACGCTGCTGCTCACGTTGTACATGCGGGCGTGGGACGCTCGGCAGTCGCGCCCGATCCTCGGCGACCAGTACGCGGCCGAGGTGCTGGACAAGGTCGAGTTCGACGAGAGCGTGCTGCGCTGGGCCAGCGGCGACGCCTCGGCCGTCACGTGCCGGGCCCGGACGCTGGACGGCTGGACACGGGACTTCCTCGCCACCGAGCCGGACGGGCAGGTGCTGCACCTGGGGTGCGGACTGGACAGCCGGCCGTTGCGGCTCGCACTTCCGCCCGGGTGTCGGTGGGTCGACGTCGACCAGTCGGAGGTGATCGACCTGCGGCGCAGGCTCTACTCCCTGCCCGAGCAGGTCACGTGCGTCCCCGGCTCCGTGACCGACGACGACTGGTGGGACGCCGTCGAGACCGAGCGCCCGACGCTGGTCGTCGCGGAGGGCCTGTTCATGTACGTCCCGGGCGAGGACGTGCACCGGATCGTCGACCGGGTGGCGACGCTGCCGCGCGGCGAGCTGGCGTTCGACGCCGTCGCGCCGTGGACGATGACGGCCGCCCGGTGGGCCCCGCAGTTCCGGCAGATGGGGGCCCAGTTCCGGTGGTCGTGGGACGCCGACGAGTTCACACGCCGTCACCCGCGGATGCTGCCGCTGGACGACGTATCGGTCTACGACATGGCCGCGATCTCCGATCCCCGTGTCTGGCTGCGCCCGGCGCTCACCCTGGCCGGTCTGATCCCGGCCATGCGCGACTCGATGCGCCTGCACCGCTTCCGCTTCGGCGGCTGACGGCGAGCCTCAGAGCCCGGCCGAGCGGGCGGTGTCGGCGAGGACGTGCTCGAGCATGGCGGGCGTGAGCCGTCCGGTGAACGTGTTCTGCTGGCTGACGTGGTAGCAGCCGTGCACCTGCAGCGGCGCGCGGTCGTCGCGGGCCGGGGCGAGCGTCACGTGCGCCCCGTGCCCGAACACCGGACGCGGGCGCGGGACCTCCCAGCCCGCGCCGGCCAGCACCGGTAGCAGTGCCTGCCATCCGAACCCGCCGAGCACCATCACCGCCCGCACCGTCGGCGCCAGCAGGTCGAGCTCCCGCTCCAGCCACGTCCGGCAGGTGTCGCGTTCGGACGGTGTCGGCTTGTTCGCCGGTGGGGCGCAGTGCACCGGGGCCGTGATCCGCACGCCGTAGAGCTCCAGGCCGTCGCCGGCGTGGGTGGCGGTCGGCTGCTGACGCCAGGCCGACCGCATGCATCGCGGCGTACAGCACGTCGCCACTGCGGTCACCGGTGAACATGCGCCCGGTCCGGTTCGCGCCGTGCGCGGCCGGGGCCAGGCCGACGACGAGCATCCGCGCGTCCGCCGGGCCGAAGCCGGGCACCGGGCGTCCCCAGTAGGTCCAGTCGCGGTACGCGGCGCGCTTCTCCTCGGCGACCTGCTCCCGCCACGCGACCAGGCGCGGGCAGGCACGGCATTCGGAGACCTGCCGATCCAGCTCGGCGACGGTCGCCGGCGGGCTCATGCGATCGAGCGCGCGATGCCGTCGAGGATGTCGTGCTCGGAGACGACGACGCGCTCGATCCCGGCGCGGTCGTGCAGCTCGTCGGCAAGCGCCTCCACGACGAGCGAGCCGGCGCCGATCACGTCCACCCGCCCCGGGTGCAGTGCACCGTGCTTCTCGCGCTCGGTCCGCGGCGAGGTGATCAGCATCTGCGCGACCCGGTGCAGGTCGTCGCGGGACAGCCGGGACAGGTGGACCGCCTCGGCGTCGTACTCGGGCAGCTCCTGCGCGATCCCGGACAGCGTGGTGATCGTCCCGGCCACCCCGACCCACGTCCGCGCCGTCTCGACCGGGACCGCGGCGAACGCGTCGTCGAGGATTCCCGCGGCGACCTTGCGTGCCTCCTCGATCTGCGACGACGACGGCGGGTCGTCCGGCAGGCAGCGCTCGGTCAGCCGCACGGAGCCGATGTCCACCGACTTCGCGGCCGTGACCTGCGCCGACCCGTCCACAGCGAGCCGATCACGACCTCGGTGGAGCCACCGCCGACGTCGGTGACGACGAACGGACCGTCGTCCGGGTCGAGGTCGCCGACGGCGCCGACGAACGACAGCCGCGCCTCCTCGTCCCCGGTGATGATCTCCGCCTCGACGCCGAGCGTCTCCCGGACCATCGAGAAGAACTCCTCGCGGTTCGACGCGTCGCGGGTCGCCGACGTCGCGACCATCCGGACCCGCTCGGCGCCCTTGCGCCGCGCCGCCACCGCGTAGTCGACGAGCGCGGCCCGCGTCCGCTCGAGCGCCTCGGGGTCGAGGCGGCCGGTCGCGTCCACACCCTTGCCGAGCCGCACGATCCGCATCTCGCGGTGCAGGTCACGCAGGTCGACGGCGCCGTCGAAGGACGTCGTGACGTCGGCGACGAGCAGACGGATCGAGTTCGTCCCGCAGTCGATGGCGGCCACTCGCGACATGGCGATCACCGTACGCGCCGCGCCTGTCTCCCCCGTTCGGGACTGCGGACGAGCGCTGATTTCCGGAACAGTTCCTCGCCGACCGACCGCAAGTTACTCTCGAGTACATGACGGAGCAGTCGGTCCGGCCGGACGGGATCACGACGCCGCAGGCTCCGCCGCCGCTGGACGACCTGGGCACGCACCACGTGACCAACCAGGTTCCGCCCCGCGCCGACGGCGACCTGCTCGGCGCCGATCCCGCGCTCGTCGAGGCGCTGGCCCGGGAAGGCGGGGATCGGGCCGCGCTGAACCGGCTCGCCGCGGAGATCGGGACCGCGGAGCACCGCGAGCACGCGCACCGCGCGAACGCCCACGAACCCGTCCTGCACACGCACGACCGCACCGGGCACCGGATCGACGAGGTCGAGTTCCACCCGTCCTGGCACGCGCTGATGACGGTCTCGGTGGAGCACGGGCTGGCCGCCGCGCCGTGGCGGGCGGCCCGCGGCACCGGCGCACACGTGACACGGGCGGCCGGCTTCTACCTGACCTCGCAGCTCGAGCAGGGCCACCTGTGCCCGATCTCGATGACCTACGCGGCCGTCCCCGCCCTGCGCCACGCCCCCGAACTCGCGGCGCGGTTCGAGCCCGGCCTCACGGCCGGCACGTACGAACCCGGGCTCGCCGAACCGGGCACGAAGCCGGGCCTGCTCGCCGGCATGTCGATGACCGAGAAGCAGGGCGGCTCCGACGTCCGCAGCGGCACCACGACCGCCGTCCCGCACGCCGACGGCACCTACCGGCTCACCGGCCACAAGTGGTTCACGAGCGCACCGATGAACGACCTGTTCCTCACGCTCGCGCAGGCCCCCGGCGGGCTGACCTGCCTCGTGCTGCCGCGGGTGCTGCCGGACGGCACGCGCAACGCGATCCGGCTGCAGCGGCTCAAGGACAAGCTCGGCAACCGGTCCAACGCGTCGTCGGAGATCGAGTACACCGGCGCCGTCGGGTGGCGGGTCGGCGACGAGGGACGCGGCGTCGCGACGATCATCGAGATGGTGTCGATGACGCGCCTGGACTGCGTGCTGGGCTCGGCCGGCACGGTGCGCGGCGCGGTGACCGAGGCGGCGCACCACGTGGCGCACCGGTCGGCGTTCGGGCGCCGGCTCGCCGAGCAGCCGCTGATGCGGGCCGTGCTGGCCGACGTCGCGGCCGAGTCCGAGGCCGCGACGCTGCTCGCGCTGCGCCTGGCCGGTGCCGTCGACCGCGGCGAGACCGCACTGCTGCGCCTCGCCCTGCCGATGGCGAAGTACACGGTGTGCAAGCGGACGTCGGCACTCGTCGCGGAGTCGCTGGAGTGCCTGGGCGGCAACGGCTACGTCGAGGAGTCGGCTCCTGCCGCGGCTCTACCGCGAGGCGCCGCTGAACTCGATCTGGGAGGGCTCGGGCAACGTCACGGCGCTGGACGCGTTGCGCGCGATCACCCGCGAGCCGCACGCCGTCGACGCGCTGCTGTCCGAACTGGACGTCACCGCGGGGGCCGACCGGCGGCTGGACGCGGCCGTCGCCGCGCTGCGCGCTGAGCTGTCCACACCGGACGAACGACGGGCCCGCCGACTGGCCGAGCTCGGCGCGGTGTGCCTGCAGGCGTCGCTGCTGGTCCGGCACGCGCCGGACGCCGTGGCGGGCACGTTCCTGACCTCACGCCTCGACGACGGCCCGTTCCGCACGGCCGGCACCCGCCCGTCCGGAGCCGAGGACGTGGTGCTGGAGCGCGCGACCCCCGGACACTGAGCGGGCTCAGACGCAGGGACCGGCCTCCCACCACTCCCCGACCTCGTCGAGGGCCTCGTCCCCGAACGGGTTCGTCCCCGGCCCGACGGCGAGCGCGTGCGCGGCGTGCACGTGCAGGCACTTCACCCGGTCCGGCATACCGCCGGCGGTGACCTCGGTACCGAGCGGCTCGATCGCGTCCCGCTCGGCCAGGTACGCCTCGTGCGCGGCCCGATATCGCGCAGCCAGCTCCGGATCGGTGTCCAGCCGCTCGGTCATCTCGCGCATGCGTCCGTCGGCTTCCAGCGTGCCCAGGCGCGACGCGAGCCGCGGGCACGTCAGGTAGTAGAGCGTCGGGAACGGGGTGCCGTCGGGCAGCCGGGGCGCGGTCTGCACGACGGTCGGGTGACCGCACGGGCAGCGGTGCGAGACCTCCCGCGCCCCCCGGGGGACCCGCCCGAGCTGGGCGGCCATCGCGTCCCGGTCCGCGGGCGCGACGCCGTCGGTGTCGGCGGCGCTCACCGGGACGCCCCTGACACGTCCGTCCACAGTGTGTGGAACCACGGCACGCCCGGCTCGGCCACACCGGTCTGGACGGGCGCGGCCGGGGCGGGCAGCTGCACCACGTAGGGCGTCTCGCCGGGCGAGACGTAGCCCAGGCGGGTCCGCGCCTGCGCGGCCACCTCGGCCGGGTCGGAGAGGCGGTCGCGCTGGGCGGCGAGGTCGTTCACCTCGCCCTGCAGGGACTGCTCGCGATCGGTGACGTCGGCCAGCTCCTGGCGTTGGGCGACGTAGTTGTGCAGCGGGACCGCGACCGTCAGTGCGAGCGCGCACACGACGATCGCGAGGATCGCCGCGCGCTTGGTGGACGACAGCCCGAGCAGCCCGGTGGTGCGGGCCATCACCTCGCCGGCCCGCGACCGGGCACGGGTCAGGCGCGGCTCGTGGGCGCGGGCCGCGGTCGGGCGGGCCTGCTCGGCCGCGGTCCGCCTGCCCGACGTCCGCTGACCGGCCGAGCCGCTCGGCCCGCGCCCGCCCGCCGGACGCGCCCGGACCTCCCGGACCCGTCCGCGCTGCTCGGCCATGCGTCCTCCTGGGTCGGTCGGACGACCGTCACACGCCCTGCGGCGGGTTGTAGCGCGGGAACGCCAGCTCGCCCGAGTAGCGGGCCGCGTCGCCGAGCAGCTCCTCGATCCGGAGCAGCTGGTTGTACTTCGCGACGCGCTCGGAGCGGGCCGGTGCACCGGTCTTGATCTGCCCGCACCCGGTGGCCACGGCCAGGTCGGCGATCGTGGTGTCCTCGGTCTCGCCGGAGCGGTGGCTCATCATGCAGTGGTAGCCCGCGTTGTGCGCCATGCCGACCGCGTCCAGCGTCTCGGAGAGCGTGCCGATCTGGTTGACCTTGACCAGCAGGGCGTTCGCCGCGCCACGCCCGATGCCCTCGTCGAGGCGCTCCGGGTTGGTGACGAACAGGTCGTCGCCGACGAGCTGGACCTTGTCCCCGATCGAGTCGGTGAGCGCGACCCAGCCGTCCCAGTCGTTCTCGTCGAGCGGGTCCTCGATGGACACCAGCGGGTAGGCGTCGACGAGCTCGCCCCACTTCTGCGCCATCTGCTCCGCGGTGAACGAGCCGCCCTCGTAGGCGTACTTGCCCTTCTCGTGGAACTCGGTGGCCGCGACGTCGAGCGCGAGGACGACGTCGGTGCCGGCGTCGAACCCGGCGCGTGAGATCGCGCCGAGGATCAGGTCCAGGGCGCCCTTCGTGCCGCCCGCGACGTCCGGGGCGAAACCGCCCTCGTCGCCGAGGCCGGTGGACAGGCCCTTGTCCTTCAGCTCCGCCTTCAGCGCGTGGTAGACCTCGGCGCCCCAGCGCAGCGCCTCGCGGAACGTCTCGGCACCGATCGGCGCGACCATGAACTCCTGCACGTCGACCGACGTGTCGGCGTGCGCGCCGCCGTTCAGGATGTTCATCATCGGCACCGGCAGGACGTGCGCGTTCGAGCCGCCGACGTAGCGGAAGAGCTCCAGCCCGGAGGACTCGGCGCCGGCCTTCGCCACGGCGAGGGACACACCGAGCAGTGCGTTCGCGCCGAACCGGGACTTGTCCGGGGTGCCGTCGAGATCGACCAGTCGCCCGTCGACGAGCCGCTGGTCGACGGCCTCCATCCCGGAGAGCTCCGGGCCGATCTCGTCCAGCACCGCGGCGACGGCCTTCTCCACGCCCTTGCCGCCGTACCGGGCGGCGTCACCGTCACGCAGCTCGACCGCCTCGTGCTCACCGGTCGAGGCGCCCGACGGCACCGCCGCGCGGGCCAGCGTGCCGTCGTCCAGGGCGACCTCCACCTCGACCGTGGGATTCCCCCGCGAATCGAGGATCTCGCGTGCCCCGACCTGCTCGATGACCGCCACCCGTGACTCCTGTTCGACGTGCTCGACCGGTCCGGTGCGCCAGGGTAACGGGCCGCTGCTCCGATCCGGTGCACGATCGGGTGTGAGCGGCGCCGTGGCGCCGCCGAACCCCGATGTCAAGCCTCGCGATTCCGCCGTTTCGCACCTAACGTGGGGGTGACCATGAGCAGTCGACCGGCAGATCTCGTGACGTTCTTCCGCCGCGCGGAGAAGCTGCTCGCCGACCGTAGGCCGCTCGAGGCGCTGTCCGCCCTGCGCGAAGTCGTGGCGAACCAGCCGAACGACGCGTCGGTGCTCCTGCTCGCCGGCCGCGCCTACCTGAACTCGGCTCAGCTGGCACGGGCGCAGGAGGCGTTCGAGAAGGTGCTGGAGCTCGACCCCTCCGACCATTACGCGCGGTTCGCGCTCGGCAAGACGCTGCAACGCCGGGGGCGCCTGCACGAGGCCGTGACGCAGCTGAAGATGGCGGCCGCGATGGTTCCGCGCCCGGAGTACCAGGAGGCGCTCGG
Source organism: uncultured Actinomycetota bacterium (assembly GCA_963822335.1). Classification (GTDB taxonomy): domain Bacteria; phylum Actinomycetota; class Actinomycetes; order Mycobacteriales; family Pseudonocardiaceae; genus Pseudonocardia. The sequence continues at coordinate 1,270,901 of CAWGHE010000004.1, forward strand.
CGAGGTCCGGGCGCGGATCGTGCTCAGCGACTGAGCCGAGCACACTCCGGACAAATCGGACGGCTCCCGACCTGGGAGATCGTTTACGCGCGACGTGCGTGTGATGCTCATCTTGGACCGAACCGGGCCACATCCCTTCTCACCGAGAATCGGCGAGGCTAGCCTCCCGAGCGGGCAGCACACCCTCACCTGAGTCGCGGCTGCACCGGACTGCATTCGGGAGGTGGCTGTGCTCGGGAACGCGTTGATCGGGCTGCGCGAGGGTCTGGAGGCCTCGCTCGTCGTCGCCATCCTCGTCGCGTTCCTGGTCAAGACCGACCGGCGCGGGGAGCTGCCGCGCGTGTGGCTGGGCGTCGGGATCGCCGTCGCGATCAGTATCGGGGTGACGCTCGCGCTGACCCTGGCCCAGCAGGCACTGACGTTCGAGGCCCAGGAGGCGCTCGGCGGGTCACTGTCGATCATCGCAGTCGGGTTCGTCACATGGATGATCTTCTGGATGCGCTCGCACGGCCGGGCGCTGTCCAAGGAGCTCGAGGGCAAGCTCGACTCGGCGATCCGGATGGGTCCACTGGCCGTCGTCGTGGTCGCCGCGCTCGCCGTCGGCCGCGAGGGCCTGGAGACGGCCGTGTTCTTCTTCGCCGCAGCCCAGGCCGCGGGGCAGACGACCGGACCGCTGATCGGGTTCCTGATCGGCATCGCGATCGCCGTCGTGCTCGCGTACCTGATCTACCGCGGAGCGCTGCGGATCAACCTCGGCAAGTTCTTCACCGTGACCGGGTTCCTGCTGGTGTTCGTCGCCGCCGGGATTCTCGCCTACGGGGTTCACGACCTGCAGGAGGCCGGGATCCTGCCCGGCCTCAACACGCTCGCGTTCGACGTCAGCGCCGCCGTCCCGCCGGACTCCTGGTACGGCACGCTGCTCAAGGGCGTCTTCAACTTCTCCCCGCGGACCACCGTGCTGGAGGCGATCGTCTGGGTCGTCTACGTCGCCGTCGTCCTTGGTTTCTTCCTGCGCCCGGCCGTGCGGCCGTCGCGGACCAGTACCGGCAGCTCGACCCGCGCGGCCTGACCGCCCTTACCCCGAGGAGCACCCCGATGTCCCGCCGCCAGTCCACCGTCGTACTCGGCACCGTCAGTATCGGCGCGGCCGCCGCCGTGCTCGCCGGGTGCACGTCCACCGCCCCGACCCAGAACGCCGAAGGCGGGCCGATCACGGTCAACGCCACCGACACCGCATGCGAGGTCTCGGCGGCGACGGCCCCGGCCGGGAAGGTCTCGTTCAAGATCACGAACGGTGGCACGAAGGTCACCGAGTTCTACCTCTACGGCGAGGGTGACCGGATCATGGGCGAGGTGGAGAACATCGGCGCGGGCCTGTCCCGCGACCTGATCGTCGAGGTCCCGGACGGCGGCACCTACAGCCACGGCGTGCAAGCCGGGCATGGTCGGCGACGGCATCCGCGCGCCGTTCACCGTGACCGGCAACGCCCAGCGCCAGACCGACCAGAACGCGAAGCTCGCCGAGGCCACCGCCGGCTACCAGCGCTACGTGGCCTCGCAGGTCGGCGCCCTGGTGCCGAAGACCCAGGAGTTCGTGGACGCGGTCAAGGCCAAGGACGTGGCGAAGGCCAAGGCGCTGTTCCCGGTCTCGCGGACCTACTGGGAGCGGATCGAGCCGGTCGCCGAGTCGTTCGGCGACATCGACCCGAAGATCGACGGCCGGGAGGACGACGAGCGCGACCCGGGCGTGCAGTTCACCGGCTACCACCGCCTGGAGAAGGACCTGTGGGTCACCGGGCTGCAGCCCGACTCGCCCGCGATCGCGAACCAGCTGCAGGCCGACATCCAGGACCTGGCGAACCGCACGAAGACACTCGAGCTGACCCCGGTGCAGCTGGCCAACGGCGCGAAGGAACTGCTGGACGAGGTCGCCACCGGCAAGATCACCGGTGAGGAGGACCGGTACTCGCACACCGACCTCTGGGACTTCGAGGCCAACGTCGAGGGCTCGCAGGCGGCCGTCTCCGCGCTGCGCCCGGTGATCGACGAGAAGAACCCGCAGCTGGGCAAGACGCTCGACCAGCGCTTCGCCGACGTCGACACGCTGCTCGAGGGTTACCGTCAGGGTGACGGGTTCGTCCTCTACACGTCCCTCACCGAGGAGGACAAGAAGAAGATGACCGCTGCCATCGACGCCCTGTCCGAGCCGGTCAGCCAGGTCGCCGGAGCCGTCACGGCGTGAGCGGACCGGACGTGACGCCCCCACCACCACACGGGTTCCCCCGCCGCCGGCTGTTCGGGCTGGCCGGCGCCGGGGTGGCCCTCGCAGGCGTCGGCGCCGCGGCCGGGTACGGCGTCGCCGAGGCGCAGAGCCCGGCCGACGACGTGGTCCCGTTCCGCGACGTGCACCAGGCCGGGATCGTCACGCCCGCCCAGGACCGGTTGCACTTCGTCGCGCTCGACCTGACCACGACCGACCGGGCCGCGGTGCAGGACCTGTTCAAACGCTGGACGTCCGCCGCGGAGCGGATGACCTCCGGCGGCGAGGTCACCGCGAACGGGGCGATCGGGCTGAACCCGAACACCCCGCCGACCGACACCGGCGAGGCGCTCGGGCTGCCCGCGGCATCGCTCACGCTGACGTTCGGGATCGGGGCGTCGCTGCTGACGAAGCTGGGGCTGGGCGCGAAGCGGCCGCCGGCGCTGATCGACCTGCCCCGGTTCACCGCCGACCAGCTCGACCCGGCCCGCTCCGGCGGCGACGTGTGCATCCAGGCGTGCGCGAACGACCCGCAGGTCGCCGTGCACGCCGTACGCAACCTGGTCCGGATGGGGTTCGGCGTGACCGAGGTGCGCTGGTCGCAGCTCGGGTTCGGGCGGACGTCGTCGACGTCGACGAGCCAGGCGACCCCACGCAACCTGTTCGGCTTCAAGGACGGCACGAACAACCTCAAGGTCGAGGAGCCTGCGCTGCTCGACGAGCACGTGTGGGCGCAGCCGGCCGACGGGCCCGCGTGGATGGCCGGCGGCAGCTACCTGGTCGCCCGCCGGATCCGGATGCACATCGAGACGTGGGACCGGACGTCGCTCGCCGAGCAGGAGAAGATCGTCGGGCGGAGCAAGGGCGAGGGCAACCCGCTCTCCGGTGGCACCGAGTTCACCCCGGCGAACCTCTCCGCGCCGGGCCCGGACGGCGAGCCGGCCATCGCCACCGAGGCCCACATCCGCCTGGCCTCGGCGGACGAGCTGGGCGGAGTGCGCATGCTGCGCCGCGGCTACAACTTCGTGGACGGCTCGGACGGCGACGGGCACCTCGACGCCGGTCTGTTCTTCGTCGCGTTCGTGCGCAATCCCGGACGCCAGTTCGTCCCGATGCAGCGGGCGCTGGCCCGCAACGACGTGATGATGGAGTACATCGAGCACGTCGGGTCCGCCGTGTTCGCCGTCCCACCGGGGCTCGCCGCCCCCGGCTCCTACTGGGGCGAGGGCCTGTTCGCCTGACGTGGCGCGGTACCCGACCGCGCCGTCGGGCCGATGCAGTTCCTGCCCGGCACCTGGGCGACCTACGGCGCGGACGGCAACGGTGACGGCGTGCGCGATCCCCAGCAGATCGACGACGCCGCACTCGCCTCGGCCGGACACCTGTGCGTCGGCGACCGTGACACGGCCACCGGACGCGGCTGGTGGAGCGGTGTGCTGGCCTCCAAACGCCTCGCGCGACTACGCGAGCGAGGTATGGAACGCCGCCGACCGGTACGTCACCAGCTGACGCCGCCCCGACGAGCCCGCCCGCCGGGTCAGCGCCCCGGCACCGCCGTGCGCGGCCAGTAGTGCCGCCAGTCCTCGGCGGTCAGCGCGTGCGGGTCCCTGCCGTCGGCGACAGCGGCGCGCTCGGCCGCGCGCACGGTCGCGTCGAAGTCCCGGGCGACCGTGCGGAGCTCCGCCTCGGGGTCACCGCCGTCGAGCTGGGTCGCGGCCGTGAGGCGGAACAGCGCCTCGCCGGGGGTGTCAGCGGTCGGCAGCAGGTCTGTCGGCAGGCCGGCCCTGGCCGTGCGGGAGGCCAGCTTCGCCGCGAGCGCGACGGCCGGCTGCCCGGTCGCCACACCGTCCACACTCGACTCACGCTTCTTCTCGGCGCGCTTGATCTCGTCCCAGCGGCGGTCCTGCGCGTCCGCGGACTCGACGGAGTCGCCGTCGGCGAACACGTGCGGATGGCGCCCTACCAGCTTGTCCACCAGACCGGTGGCGACGTCGTCGACGTCGAACGGGTCCGCGGCGTACTCCGCCGCGACCCGGGCGTGGAACAGCACCTGGAGCAGGACGTCGCCGAGCTCCTCGCGCATCTCGGTCCGGTCGCCGTCCTCGATCGCCTGGTAGAGCTCGTAGCACTCCTCGACGAGGTAGCGCAGCAGGGACGCGTGTGTCTGCTCGGCGTCCCACGGGCAGCCGCCGGGCGAGCGGAGCCGGTCCATCACCGCGACGGCGTCGAGCAGCGCCGTCCCGGCCGGCGCGGGCAGTGCACTCCCGGCCGGGTCGGTCGTGAGCAGGACGACGGTGTCCGGCAGCGACGCCGGGTCGGTGCCGTCCCACGCCTCGGCACCGGCGGCCTCGACGACCGGCTCCGGGACGCCCGGGGCGGCCAGGACGCCGGTCGCCGCGCGCAGGGCGGGCAGAGCGGCGGCGGGCAGTACCGCGGCGTGGCGCGGACAGGTGACGACGACGGCGGCCACGGCCGCGTCAGCCCGCCTTCCGATCGGGAGTGATCAACAGGCCCGCCTGCGCGGGGTCGGGCACCACGCCCAGCGTCACCGGGTCCCACGTGCCGTAGCGGGGGTTCACCGTGATCCCGGTCTTGGAGGCCAGCGGGGTCAGCAGGCGGATCCCGGCCTCGGCCAACGTCTGCTGGTCGAGCCGGGACGCGGCGGCCGGTCCGGCCGGCGGGGCGTCCGTCCGACGGTCGGTCACCCGGACCACGACCCAACCCTGCTGCGAGGAGATCGGGAACACCGCCGTGTCCCCTTCCGGGATGCCGATCAGCGGGGTGAGCGCGGCCTGCGGCGTGGTCGCCGGCCGGATCTGCTGCCCGCGCTGCGCGGTGCTCGCCTGGGCCAGCGCGCGGTCCGCCGCCGGCCCGCCCGCGGCAAGGGCCCTGGCCAGCGTGAGCGCCTCCTCGCGGGACTGCGTGACCGCGATGTCCGCGGTCACCGACAGCCGGTCGACCTGGCGCTCGGCCAGCCGGGTGGAGATGAGCTGGTCGGCGACCCGCTCGCGCACCCCACCGGCGTCCAGCGTGGACTCGGCGAGCACCTGCTCCCCGCCGGCCTGCGCGATCGCGGCGTTCACCTCGTCGTCGCGGACGACGATGCCCTGCTGCGCCGCGGCCTGGCCGAGCAGGTTGTGCAGGATCATCTGGGTGACCACCGCGCGACCGACGTCCGCCGAGCCGTAGCCCTGCGTGCGCAGCGTCCCGATCAGCTCCGGTCGCGCGAGGGCCGCGGTGATCCGTGGCTGCACCTCGGAGAGCGTGAGGGTCTCGGAGCCGATGATCGCCGCCGCGTCCACCCGGCTCGGCCCACTACCGCATCCGCTGACCAGGGCTACGACGATCGCCGCGCCCGCGAGTAGCCGTCCCGTCCGTGTGCCCACACAGTCACCTTCTCACGCGCCTGTCACGACGATCTCGCCACACCTCGCGCCGCCGGCTCAGGGCCGTGGCGGCAACGCCGGGCGCGCCCGCGAGGGGCGGGTCGCGGGGTCCGGCGGCCGGGCGGGCGGGTGCTCGGCGAGCCGCTCCAGCGCCAGGTCGACGGCCCGTTCGAGCTGCGGGTCCCGCCCGGTGACCCAGTCCTGCGGGCGGATCACGACCTCCTCGTCGGGGTCCACGCCGTGGTTCTCCAGGCCCCAGCCGACGCCGTCGAACCACGTCGCGTAGCGGGGCTGGGTGACGCGGGTGCCGTCCACCAGGCCGTAGCGGCCGTCGATCCCGATCACGCCGCCCCACGTGCGGACGCCCACGACCGGTCCGACCCCGAGCCGCTTGATCGCGGCGGTCACGATGTCCCCGTCCGAGCCGGACAGCTCGTCGGCGAGCGCGACGACCGGCCCGCGCGGCGCCTCCTCCGGATACGTGGTGGGTGTGCGGTGCCGCGGCGCGTCCCAGCCGATCACGGTCCGGGCCAGCTTCTCCACGACCAGCTGGGACGTGTGCCCGCCACGGTTACCCCGCACGTCGAGGATCAGGCCGTCCCGGGCCGTCTCCCGGGCGAGGTCGCGGTGCAGCTGGGCCCACCCGGGCGGCATCATGTCCGGCACGTGCAGGTAGCCGAGCCGGCCACCGGACCGCGCGGCCACCTCGGCCCGGCGGCCCGCCACCCAGTCCTGGTAGCGCAGCTCGTGCTCGGAGCGCAGCGGCCGCACCACGATCCGCCGCACGGCGCCCGGGTCGTGGCGGTCCGGCCCGGACCGCACGGTGAGCTCGACCAGGCGTCCGGCCCGGTCCAGCAGCAGCGGCGCCGGGCCCCAGTCCGGGTCCACCGGCACGCCGCCGACCTCCAGGATCACGTCACCGGCCCGCACGTCGACGCCCGGCCCGGACAGCGGGCTGCGCGCCGCGGGGGCCGAGGACTCCGGGGGCAGCACCCGGCGCACCACCCAGCCCGGCTCTGCCTCTCCAGCCGGCTCGAGGTCGGCGCCGAGCAGGCCCGGGCGGCCGGTCGGGTCGCCGGTGACCGGACCGCCCATCACGTAGGCGTGCGACGTGCCGAGCTCGCCCTGCAGCTCCCAGAGCAGGTCGACCAGGTCGTCGTGGCTGCCCACCTCGTCGACGAGCGGGCGGTAGCGGGCGACCTCGGCGTCCCAGTCCACACCGGCCATGTCGGCGACCCAGAAGTGGTCGCGCATCAGCCGCGCCGCCTCGTCGTACATCTGGCGCCACTCCGCGGACGGGTCGACGCTCACCACGATCCGCCGGGTGTCGATCTCGAACTCGTCCGCGTCCCCGTCCTGGGGCGCCGCCGAGCCGGACCGGTCTGTGCGCAGCACCCGCAGCTTCCCGCCCTCGCGGGTGACGACGCGGGTGCCGTCGCCGCTGACGGCGAACCCGCCGCACGGGTCGGCGATCGTGGTGAGCGAGCGCTTGGACAGGTCGTAGCGCTCCAGCCAGGGCTTGTCGCGCTCCGCCTCGTCGTCGGCCCGGCTGTCGCCGAGCGTGCCGGTGGCGGCCGGGGCCCGCATCCACAGCAGCGCGTCCTTGGCGGCGGTGAGGCCGTAGTAGCGGGCGGCCTCCACCGGGATGCCGACGACGCGGTCGGCGATCCCGTCCGGCTCCACGACGACGTCGGGCGGCCCCGACTTCTTCTCCGGCTTGTCCGGCTTGTCCGCCGTGCCGGGCGCGTCCGGCGCCGCGGCATCACCGTCCGATGTGGAACCGTCCGGCGGCCCGGCGTGCGCGTCCTCGCTCTCCGGGGCAGGCGGGTCCTCCGGCTTCTCGTCCTGCGCGGACACCGGGCGGCCGTCCGGCCCGGCCCCGAACGGCGACGGCGTGCGCGCGGCCAGCGGCACCAGGAACGGCTTCCAGCCGGTCTGGAACGTGAGGTCGAACGAGTGCTCGTCGTAGCTCGGGTCGAACACCCGGCGGGACAGGAACGCCAGGTACTTCCCGTCCGAGGTGAACACCGGGTCGCTGTCGTGGAACCGGGCGGCCGTCACCTCGACGAGCTCGCCGTCGGCCGCCCGGGCCAGCACGATCCGGGACAGGCCGGGCTCCGGCGGGTCGCAGAACGCCAGCCACGCGCTGTCCGGGGACCAGGCCAGGTCGGACACCTCGCCCGACCCGCCGCGGGCCACCTCCCGCAACGTGCCGTCCGGCCACTCCCCGGTCGCCGTCGCTCCGGTCGCAGTCTCCCCGGCCGTCGGAGGGTCCAGGTGCAGCAGCAGCAACCGGCCGTCGTGGGTGGCCAGGGCGACCGCGGACCCGTCCGGCGCGGCCGCCATCTCCAGCACCCGCCCGATCCGCCCGGCCGAGAGCCGGCGCCGCTCGCGGGCACCGTCGGCCCGCGGGTCCAGCGGCGCGACGCACACCGCGTCCTCGCCCTCGGCGTCGTCCACCCAGACCGCGCGGTCGTCCCCGAGCGGCTGCGGCCATCCGCGCCCGGACGCCGGGCTCGGCGAGCAGCGTGCGGGACGGACCGTCCCGGTGCGTGAGCCGGTGCACGGTGCCACGCACGCCGACGACGCTGGCCCGGCCGGAGCGGTCGGGCAGGGCACTGCCCAGCTCGGTCGCGACGTCGGCCCGGAACGGCTCGCGCGCCGACCGGGGCCCGCCGAGGCGCACGTCGATCTCGCGCGGCGCGGACCCGGCGGCCGGCGACTCCACCAGGTACAGACGACCGCCGGCGGCGTAGACGACGCGCTCGCCGTCGGTCGCCGCGTGCCGGGCGTAGAACGCCGGGGAACCCTCGGTGCCGATGCTCGTTCCGCTGGCGCTCCTCTCGGCGCCGAGCTCGTTCCGCTGGCGCTCCTCTCGGCACCGTGGTCGGTGTGCCGGCGCAGGCCGGTGCCGTCCAGTGCGACCGAGTACAGGTTGCCCCAGCCCTCGTGGTCGGACAGGAACGCCAGACGCGTCGCGCCCCCGGAGCGGACGAGCATCGGCGCGCGCAGCTGGCCGTCGAGCTCGGTGAGCACCCGCTCGAACTCGCCGGAGGACTCCCGGTCCAGCCAGATCCGCCCGGCCGTGCCGCCGCGGTAGCGCTTCCACCAGGCCGCGTCCATCCCGCCGCCGGACAGCGTGGCGACCACGCCGGCGTCGTCCAGCGCGAGCGCCGTGAGCGGGCCGTACGGCAGCCGACGCGGGCTGCCGCCACCGGTCGGCACGGCGAACGCCCAGCGCCGGTCTGTCGCGTCCCCGGTGCCGGAGATCGCGATCACCTCGCCGTCCGCCGTCCAGCCCGCGCAGCCGGTGGCCGGGTCCCCCCACCAGGTCAGCCGCGTGACCCCGCCGCCGTCGACGTCCGCGGAGTAGATCTCCCGGACGCCGTGGCGCCGCGACGCCCAGGCCACCCGCGTGCCGTCCGGCGAGATCCGCGGCGACGCGACCGGCACCCCGTCCGCGGTGAGCCTCCACGCCCGCCCGCCGCCCAGCGGCGCGGTCCACACGTCGTCCTCGGCGGTGAAGACGATCGTGTCGCCGTGCAGGTGCGGGTAGCGCAGGTAGGCCATGTCCGAAATCTACTGAGCGGAGCCCACAGAACGAATACAGGCGCGGCACGGGCTCAGCCACGCCGGATACGTCGTCCGGATGGGTCGGCCATCGCTGATCACTGGGTGCCTCCGGGCCCGAGGTGCTCGCGGTAGGCGCGGATCCCGTCGACGATGTCCACACCGGGCCGGTAGCCGAGGTCGCGACGGGCTGCGCCGATGTCCAGCGCAGCCGGCCAGCGCTCGGCGGCCGCCGGATCCGGAGGGTCGAGTTCGGCGTCGGCACGGGGATCGACCGACCGGACCGCCGCGACCACGTCGGCGGCGGTGAGCGGTGGGCCGCCGGTGACGTTGTAGACGCCGACGGCGTCGACGTGCTGTACGGCCGCGACGACGGCCAGCGCCGCGTCGTCGACGTACACGTACTGATGGGGTGCGTCGGCGGGTACCGGCCAGCGGGTACGGCGGCCCTCGGCGGCGTCGACCAGCAGGTTCCGGATCGCGCAGCCGGTCGAGCGCCGCGGCCCGTACACCGCGACCAGACGCAGCGACACGACGGACAGCCCGTGGGCGTGACGGTAGGCCTCGACGAGATGCTCGCCGGCCGCCTTCGTCGCCCCGTACACCTCGGTGGGGTGGAGCGGCGTCTCCTCGGGGACCGGCCCCGCCGGTGTGCTGCCGTACGCCGCGATCGACGAGCAGTACACGAACCGCGTGACGCCGTGCCGGCGCGCGGCCTCCAACAGGGTCCCGGTGCCGCCCACGTTGATGCGGACCGCCGCCATCGGGTCGTCGGGTCGCACCATCGGGCCGGACACGCCTCCGCAGTGCACGACCGTACGTGGCCGGGTGGAGGAGAACACCTCGTCCACCCGGGCCTCGTCGGTCAGGTCGCAGGCGACCTGCGGCACGCCGTCGGCGGAGCGGCCGTCGAGGTCGACCGGGACGACGGGCACGCCGCCGGACTCCAGCCGTCGCCGGACCGCGTGGCCGACGAGACCGGCGGAGCCGGTGATCAGGACGGTCACGCCGGGGCGGGCGCCGTCACCAGCTGGCCGAGCAGCTCGGCGCACCAGTCCAGCAGTGCCGTGTCGCGCACCGCGGCTCCGCCGATCCGGCCGTTCTCCATCGGCTTCGGCACGGCGACGACCTGCGCGGCCGGCTTGTAGGAGGCCTTCGGGTAGAGCCGCTTCAGCCGCATCTGCGCCGAGTCCGGCAGCGTGACCGGGCCGATCCGGATCTGCGTCCCGGCCACCGCGACCTCACGGATCCCGAGGCGACGGCACAGCTGCCGGAACCGGGCCACGGCCAGCAGGTTGTGCACCGGCGTCGGCGGCTCGCCGTAGCGGTCGACGAGCTCGTCGACGATCGCGGACAGCATCTCCTCGTCGGCCGCCTCGGCGATCTTGCGGTACACCTCCAGGCGCAGCCGCTCGCCGTCGACGTAGTCGTGCGGCACGTGCGCGTCCACCGGCAGGTCCACCCGCACCTCGAGCAGCTGCTCGTCCTCGACCGAGGCGTCGGTGTCCCCGCCGGCCTGCTTGCGGAACGCGGCCACCGCCTCGCCGACCAGGCGGATGTAGAGGTCGAACCCGACGCCGGCGATGTGCCCGCTCTGCTCCGCGCCGAGGATGTTGCCCGCGCCGCGGATCTCCAGGTCCTTCATCGCGACGGCGGCGCCCGCGCCCAGGTCGGAGTGCTGCGCGATGGTCGCCAGCCGGTCGTGCGCGGTCTCGGTGAGCGGGTGCTCCGGCGGGAACAGGAAGTACGCGTAGCCCCGCTCGCGTCCGCGCCCGACCCGGCCGCGCAGCTGGTGCAGCTGGGACAGGCCCAGCGTGTCGCTGCGCTCGACGATCAGCGTGTTCGCGTTCGAGATGTCCAGGCCGTTCTCGACGATCGTCGTGCAGACCAGCACGTCGTACTCGCGGTGCCAGAACCCGCTGACGGTGCGTTCCAGCACGTCCTCGTTCATCTGGCCGTGCGCGACCGCGATCCGGGCCTCCGGTACGAGGTCCTGCAGCGTCCTCGCCGCCCGGTCGATCGAGGAGACGCGGTTGTGCACGTAGAAGACCTGGCCGTCGCGCAGCAGCTCGCGGCGCACCGCGGCGCCGACCTGCTTCGTGTCGTAGGCGCCGACGTAGGTGAGCGTCGGGTGCCGGTCCTCGGGCGGGGTGGTGATCGTCGACATCTCGCGGATGCCGGCCAGGCTCATCTCGAGCGTGCGCGGGATCGGGGTGGCCGACAGCGTGAGCACGTCGACGTGCGCGCGCAGCGCCGTGATGTGCTCCTTGTGCTCGACGCCGAAGCGCTGCTCCTCGTCCACGATGACCAGGCCGAGGTCCTTCCAGCGCACCCCCGACTGCAGCAGCCGGTGCGTCCCGACGACGACGTCCACGGTGCCGTCGGTGAGCCCGGCGAGCGTCTGCTTCGCCTCGCCGTTGTCGGTGAACCGGGACAGGCCCTTCACCGCCACCGGGAACGCCCGCATCCGGTCGGCGAACGTCGACGAGGTGCTGGGTGGCCAGCAGCGTCGTCGGCACCAGCACGGCGACCTGCTTGCCGTCCTGCACGGCCTTGAACGCTGCCCGGACCGCGATCTCGGTCTTGCCGAACCCGACGTCACCGGAGATCACCCGGTCCATCGGCGTCGGGCGTTCCATGTCGCGCTTGACCTCGTCGATCGCGGAGACCTGGTCCGGCGTCTCGGTGTAGGGGAACGCGTCCTCGAGCTCGCGCTGCCACGGCGTGTCCGAGCCGAACGCATGCCCCGGCGACGCCTGGCGCGCGGCGTAGAGCTGCACCAGCCCGGCCGCGATGTCCTTGACCGCCTTGCGCGCGCGGCCCTTCGTCTTCGCCCAGTCCGCGCCACCGAGCTTGTTCACGGCCGGCTGCTCGCCGCCGACGTAGCGGCTGATCTCGTCCAGGGCGTCGGTGGGCACGAACAGACGGTCCGCGGGCTGGCCGCGCTTGGAGCTCGCGTACTCCAGCACGAGGTACTCGCGGGTCGCGCCCTGCACGGTGCGCTCGCGCATCTCGACGAACTTGCCGATGCCGTGCTGGTTGTGCACGACGTAGTCGCCGGGCTGCAGCACCGCGAGGTCGACGGCGTTGCGACGGCGCGGGGTCGTCTTGCGCGGGGCGGCGTCCAGCCCGGCGCGGCTGCCGGTCAGGTCCGACTCGGAGAGCAGCACCAGCCCGATCTCGACGGCGGTGAACCCGCTCAGCAGCCGCCCGCAGGTCACCGTGACCATGCCCTTGTCCGGCTCGTCGACGAGATCCTCGACGAGCGTCGCCGGCACCTCGGCCTCGCCCAGCTGCTCCAGCGAGCGCTGCGCGGTGCCGTGCCCGGCCAGCACCAGCACGGCCGCGCCGCCGGACGCGACGTGCGCCCGCAGGTCGACGATCGCGCGGTCGGTGTCGCCGCGGTACGGCTCGATCTCGTGCATGCCGGGGACGATCGCCTCGTCGGCTGCCGGAGACCAGCGGCGAGAGCGCGACGACCGGGCGCCCGGTCGCGGTGGCGTGCTCGAGCGTCTCGGTCAGGCCGCGGTAGGCCGACCCGGAGACGTCGATCGGCGCGGCCCCGCCGGAGCCGCTGGCGAGCCAGGACGCCTCCAGGAACTCCCGCCCGGTGCGCACCAGGTCGGCGCAGCGGGTGCGGATCCGCTCCGGGTCCGCGAGCAGCACCCGCGTGTTACCCGGGAGCAGGTCGGTGAGCAGCTGCATCTCGGTCCCGACGAGCACCGGGATCAGCGACTCCATGCCCTCGCCGGGGATGCCCTCGGACAGGTTGTCCAGCAGCTCGCGCAGCGGGTTGCGGTTCAGCCCGGCGTTCTCCGGCTGCTCGACGGCGAGCGCCGCGGCCCGCTCCCGCACCGGTGCGGTGAGCAGCAGCTCCCGGCAGGCCGGGGCGACGACCCGCTCGACCGGCTCCACCGAGCGCTGGTCGGCGACGGCGAACGAGCGCAGCTCGGTGACCTCGTCGCCCCAGAACTCGACCCGGACCGGGTGCTCGGCGGTCGGCGGGAACACGTCCAGGATGCCGCCGCGCACGGCGAACTCGCCGCGCGTGGTCACCATCTCGGCGCGGGTGTACGCGAGCTCGACGAGGCGCTCCAGCAGCGCCTCGAAGTCGTACTCGTCCCCGGCCGCGAGCGAGACCGGCTCCAGCGCGCCCAGACCCGGGGCGATCGGCTGGATCAGGCTCCGGGCGGCGGCCACGACGACCCGCGGCGCCTGTCCGGCCACGGCCATCCGCCGGAAGATCGTCAGGCGGCGGGCGACCGTGTCCGCGCGTGGGGACAGCCGCTCGTGCGGCAGCGTCTCCCAGGACGGCAGCACGACGACCGGGTCCGCCGCCGGGTCCGGGACCGCGTCGCGGGCGGCCCCGAGCAGGTCGGTGACGGCTGCCGCGAGGTCCTCGGCCTCCCGGTCGGTCGCGCAGACGGCCAGCACGGTCGTCCCGTCACCTCCGGTGGCGGTCAGCCCGGCGGTGAGCAGCGGGCGCAGCGCGGCCGGGCCCTCCACCGAGACGGCGGGGGTCTGCGCGGTGCGCGGGTCGGCGGCGCGGGCGGCGTCCACCGCAGCACGCAGGCCCGGGTCGGACAGGGCTGAGGTGAGCAGGCCGGACAGGGTGGCCACGGCGGCGCGGACTCCTCGAGATGGGCGCGATGGGACGCACGGGACAGACCCCTGCCCGGTGCCGGGAGGGGGGTCCGACGGCGACGATACGCCGGTCCCCGCTCCCGGCTCCCGGCCGTCGGTCAGCCGGAGGCGGCCCGGCGGCCGACGGTTGTGATCGTCACGCCGTGCGTGCGGGTGAGCCGCTCGGACACGGCGTACCCGTCGCGGCGGGCGGCGTCGGCGAACCCGGCCGCCTGCGGCCGTCCTGGGTCGGCGATCCAGATCTCGCCCTCGCCCTCCACCAGCAGCCGGGGCAGCAGATCGAGCAGCTCGCCGACGTTGCGGTCGGAGTAGAGGACGTCGGCGGCCAGCACCAGGTCCCACGGGCCGCGCCGGACCAGCGCGTCGCCCGGCGTCCAGGAGCACGCCTGTGTCTCCAGCACGGCGCCGCTGAGCCGGGCGTTGTGCGCGGCGAACGCGACCGCGTCCGTCGAGCGGTCGGTGGCCAGCACGCGGGCCCCGGCGAGCGCCGCCGCGACGGCCGGCAGCCCGAGCCCGCAGCCGATCTCCAGCACGGCACGCCCGGCCGGTTCCGCGGCGGATACGGCGCGCGCCAGCTCGACCCCGCTCGGCCACAGCTCGGCCCAGTACGGAGGGAAGGCCTGCTCGTCGTCGTCGAAGTCCTGGGCCATCAGCAGGTCCATCGGCGAACGCGGGTGCACGAACTCGATCCGGCCGTGCGCCAGCGGGAGCGACCCGTGCACCAGGTCGTGCCAGGGGTCGGCCTCCGGCGCGCGCTGCACCCCGGCCGCCGCGGCCATCCGCTGCGTCATCGGCGGTGGCGTGTCCTCGCCCATCGTGCGCTCCCCTCTCCCTCCTCGAAGGATGGCCGAGACCGGGCGGGTGTTTCCGCCCGGCCCCCGGTGGTCACTCCCCGATCGTGACGGTGCGGGTACGGCGGATCTACGACGAGGCGACCGACGACGACGGCACGCGCGTGCTGGTCGACCGTGTCTGGCCGCGGGGGCTGCGCAAGGACGACGCCCGCTACGACGAGTGGGCCAAGGACGTCGCGCCGAGCACGGAGCTGCGGAAGTGGTACGGCCACGACCCGGACCGCTTCGACGAGTTCCGCCGCCGCTACCGCGACGAGCTGGACGGCTCGGACGCGCTGGAGCACCTGCGCGAGCTCGCCGGGAACGGGACGCTGACGCTGCTGACCGCGACCAGGGAACCCGAGGGCAGCCAGGCCGCCGTGCTGCGGGAGATCCTCGGCGGGTCGTAGACCCGCTCAGATCAGACCGGCCTCGGCGAGCGCGTGCTCGTAGTGGTCGAGGACGCGTTCCTCGTCGCCACCGCCGGCGGCCTCCGCGCGTGCCCACGCCTCGGCGAACGCCTCGGGCGCCTCCTGATACCGGGCCCGGACGTGGTCGGCGTTGCGGCGCCAGTAGCCGACGACCTTGTAGTCGGCCGGCCCGAGGCCGCGCTCGTGCCGCAGGTGCTTGCGCGCGGCCCGGGTCGCCGCAGCCTCCCCGCCGACGTAGACCAGGCCGGGCCCGTCCGGCAGCTCGATCCCGCGCAGGATCTCCTCGAGACGGCTCGCCCCCGGGTCCGTGGCGACCACCCGCACGGTCGCGCCGTCCGGCACGGGCGGCAGCCCGGATCCTCTCCGGCAGCTCGACGACGACCTCGGTCCGCAGGTCCCGCAGGCGCCTGCTCCACGATCCGCGCGAACGCCGGCACGACGGCCGCGTCGCCGACGAGGATCTGCCAGCGCGCTCCGTCCGGGAGCCGGTACCAGCTGGCGACGCGGGAGACGCCGATCTCGTCCCCGGGGCGTGCCCGCCGCGCCCAGCCGGCGCCGATCCCGCCCGCGTGGGCGACGATGTCCACGGTCACCTGCATGCCGTCCGGCGAGACCCGGCGGATCGTGTACCAGCGGCCTTCCTCGTCGACGGAGCCGTCCGGCAGCGGGAGGTGCAGCACGACCGCCTCGTCCGGCGCCCCCGGCAGGTCGAGCGCCGCTCCGGCCTCGACGCGGGCCTCGACGCGCACGAACGGGTCCGCCAGGCGGCGGACGTCGGTCACCCGCAGCGTCGTCCGGACTTCCTCCACGAGCAGCCCTCCTCGACCAAGCCAAGCCTCAGCTAAGCATGGCCCCGCCCGCACGGTCCAGACGCGCCGCCCGGAACGACTTACCGGGGATCGCCTCGACTACGAGTCTGCATCGTAGAAGTGCACCCGTTCGTGCGCGGTACGATTCGTCCGGTCTGCGAGTTGGCGTCGCGACAACGACGGAGGGGGACTTCGTGATCACGGTCTATCTGAATCGGCGGATCGGTGACGACGATCGCCGCGAATCGCTGTTCAGCGGCAACTTCTTCCTCTACACCGACATCGGTGGCGCCGATGCACTCGCCGACCACGCCAAGGAACTGATCGCCGAGGCGTTCGGCGGACTGGACCCGGAACGGGCGCAGTACGAGATGGACGTCGAGGAGTTCATCCGCCGGGTCGAGCCCCTGAAACGCGAGTTCACGAACGGTCAGCGCACGAAGGAGCTCTGCCAGCAGTTCGCGGTGGACCTCGGCACCGACCCGGAGCGGACGTACTTCGACATCCCGCGCCTGCGCGTGATCCCCGCCGACCAGTTCCTGACGGCCGGTGTCAGCTACAACTACAAGGCCCACCGGGATATGTGGTATGGCCACCCGCAGCAGCTCGTGAACTACTGGACCCCCGTTTTCCCGGTGGTCGGCGAGAACGTGATGAGCATGTACACCGACTATTTCGACAAGCCGGTGAAGAACGGCTCGAACCAGTACGACTACGACGAGTGGGTCGCCAAGCACCGTCTCGCCGCCGCCGGAGCACACGACGGCCGACACGCGGCCGCACCCGCTCCCGCTGGAGGACTTCGAGTCCCGCGGTGAGATCCGCATCGCGGCCGACTCCGGTGACGTGTTCATGTTCTCGTCGAACCACCTGCATGCCTCGGCGCCGAACACGTCGGGCGTGACGCGGTTCTCCTACGACCTGCGCACGATCAACCTCGACGACGTGCGGGAGAACAAGGGCCCGCGCAACGTCGACAGCGGGGCCACCGGCACGACGCTCGGCGACTTCCTGCGCGTGTCCGACCTCGCCGCGCTGCGGACCGAGCAGTTCCAGGCAGAGCTCGCCGCGACGCCGTCCTAGCGGGCGTAGCGCAGCTCCGCGCGGGCCCGCGCCTTCGCGGCCTCGGCCTCGCGGTCCTTCGGCGGCGCGGTCGTCACCAGATCGCCGAGCAGCTCACGGGTGGCCTCCGCGACGGCGGCGACGGCCTTCTCGAACGCCTCGGCGTTGGCCTGCGACGGCTTCGCCGCCCCGGAGATCTTGCGCACGTACTGCAGAGCCGCGGCGTCGACCTCGTCGTGCGTCGCCGGCGGCTCGAAGTTGTGCAGTGTGCGGATGTTGCGGCACATGAAGTCTCCCTGGGACGGCTACGGTCGCTCACTGACGACCGTAGCCATCCCGGGGACTCATCGGAGAACGTGCATCGAGTCGTCCAGCTCGCCGGCCTTCTGCCGGGCGGACAGCACGGCGAGGCGGGTGAAGCGGTTGTCGAACGCGTCCTTCGTCAGCTCGCGCGCGCGGTACTCGGTGGCCAGCTGCTGCGCGCCGTCCGGGATGCTCCACTGCGCCTCGAAGGCGAGCTCCTTGCGGGCACGGGCGAAGTCGACGCGGTAGGAGCGCGGGTCGTTGCCGGCCTCGCCGGTGATGTTGAGGACCGAGCCCGGCACGGCTTCGACGACGGCCTGCGCGATCTCGGCGACCGTGCGGTTGTTGCGCTCGGTACCGACGTTGTAGGCACGGGCGCGGACCACGTCGGCCGGCGCGGCCAGCGCGGCGACGACGGCGCCCGCGATGTCGTCGGCGTGCGCGAGCGGCCGCCACGGCGTGCCGTCCGAGAGCACCTTGACCTCGTTGGACAGGACCGCGTGCCCGACCAGGTTGTTCAGCACGATGTCCGCGCGCAGCCGCGGCGAGAAGCCGAACGCGGTCGCGTTGCGCATCGACACCGGCACGAAGTCGGCGTCGGCCAGGTCGGCGAGATCATCTTCGACGCGCACCTTGGAGATCGCGTACGGGGTGACCGGCTTGAGCGGCGCGTCCTCGTCGACGAGGTCGTCGCCGGACTGCGCGCCGTAGACCGAGCACGTGGAGGCGTAGACGAACCGGGAGACACCGGCCTGCTTGGCCAGCGTCGCCAGCCGCGTCGACGCATGGTGGTTGATGTCGTAGGTGATCTCCGGAGCGAGCGAGCCCAGCGGGTCGTTGGACAGCGCGGCCATGTGCACGACGGCATCGAACCCGGCGAGCTGCTCGACGGTCACGTCCCGGAGGTCGGTGGACAGCCCCTCGACGTCCGGTGTGTCCAGCGAGCCCAGGATGCACTCCGCGAACAGACCGCTGTCCAGGCCGATGACGTCGTGGCCGGCGGCGGCGAGCACGGGCGCCATCACCGTGCCCAGGTAGCCCTGATGTCCGGTGAGCAGTACGCGCATTCGTGTTCCTCCGTGTAGCGGTATGACGGTGTGGCGGTGGTCAGTATCGATGCTCGCTCCGCAGGCTCCGCTCAGCGCGCCGTCTCGGAGCCCAGCCCACCGGGATCGGAGCCGAGCAGCGGCGCCACCCCGAGGGTGATCTTGGCGACGTGGAAGGCCTCCGCATAGCGCGCGTGGCACTGCACGCCACGCACCCGGGCCAGTCCGCGGAACGACTCGTCGTCGAACCAGGTGCGGTCGCGTTGCGAGCCGTAGTGCTCGTTCAGCTTCGCGATCTTCTCGGTCAGCACCGGCTCGGCCAGCGGGAGGTAGACGCTCGGCTGGTCGAGATCCCCCTCCCACTTCAGGATCTCGTAGCCCAACGTCAGGTGGTCCCGGTACGCGGTCGGGATCATCTGGGCCAGCGTCCGGTGGTCCTGGTGCGCGTCGTGCGGCGACGGGCCGAGCACGATGTCCGGCTCACCGCGCGTGCGCAGGTCCTCCAGCGCGTGCTTGGCCCGCTCCCAGTGCTGCGGGACCCGGCCGTCGGGCAGGTCCATCACGTGCACGTCGAGCTTCGCGCCGGGGCAGAACGCGGTCAGGGCATCCCGCTCCTCCTCCTCGCGCAGCGACCCGGCGCCGGTGAGGATCAGCGCCGTCACCGTCACGCCCGGGTGGGCACGGCAGAGCTCGAGCAGCGTGCCGCCGGCGCCGATCGCGATGTCGTCGCAGTGCGCGCCGAGCAGCAGCATGCGGTCCAGGCGCTCGGGTAGGAGGCTCAGCACAGCCGTGGTTTCCGATCCGGCGGTGTCACGATCGCTGCTCGTTGTTCTGCATCTCGGCGATGGCCGCCTGCAGCGGGTCCCGGTCGGTCTCCCGGCCCTCCCACAGCATCCACGGACGCGTCCCGCCCTGGTAGGCGGCCTCCAGCGCGTTGCGCTCCTTGACCGTGTCGGCCGGCTGCCAGAACCCGCGGTGCCGGTAGGCACGCATCCGGCCGTGCTTGGCCAGCGGCCTGCACACGTCGCCGATCAGGTCGCAGTTCACGAACATGTGGTCGAAGACCTCCGGCCGGAACATCAGGTAGCCGCCGTTCTCCCACAGCGGCATCTCCTGCAGCGTCGTGATCGAGTCCAGCTTGCCGTCGTCGCTCACGTCGACGCAGTGGAACGCCGACTGCGGCGGCACCGCCATCAGCTGGCCGATCGACCGGGAGGCCGCGAACTCCTCGACCATCTTGTCCAGCGGCGCGTCGGTGAGGACGTCGGCGTAGTTCGCGTGGAACATCTCCTCGTCCTTGACCAGCGCCTTCACCCGGCGCAGGCGCTCGCCGATCGGCGAGTCCAGTCCGGTCTGGACGAACGTGATGTTCCAGTCCTGGATGTCGCTGCCGAGCAGCTCGACCTCGCCGCCGTGCAGCGTGAAGTCGTTCGACTCGGTCTCGTCGTAGTTCAGGAAGTAGTTCTTGACGTGGTGCGCCCCGTAGCCGAGGCACAGCACGAAGTCCTTGTGGCCGAAATGCGCGTAGTAGCGCATCACGTGCCAGATCAACGGTCGCGGACCCACCGACTGCATGGGCTTGGGCAGGTCGGACACGCCATCGCGCATCCGCATCCCGTAGCCGCCGCAGAACAGGACGACCTTCACAACGTCACACCACCTCGAGAGACGGGATCGGGAACACCAGGCTGCCGCCCCAACCTCGAACGTACGACAGCTGCTCGGTGAGCTCGTCGCGCAGGTTCCAGGGAAGGACCAGCACGTAGTCGGGACGATCCTCGGCGATCCGATCGGGGTCCTGGATCGGGATCCGGGTTCCGGGGGTGAACCGACCGTGCTTGTACGGGTTGCGGTCGACCGTGTAGGCGAGCAGGTCCGGTCGGATGCCGCAGTAGTTCAGCAGCGTGTTGCCCTTGCCGGGCGCGCCGTAGCCGACGACCGACTTGCCCCGGCGGCGCGCGTCGATCAGGAAGCTCATCAGGTCGTCGCGGATCGTGGACACGGACTCGGCGAACCCGTCGTGCCCCTCCGGCGTGTGCAGGCCGGCCTTCTCCTCGGCGGACAGCACCTCGCGGACCGCGTCGCTCGGCTCGCCCGCGATCTCCGCCGGCCGGGCCCACATGCGGATCGAGCCGCCGTGGGTGTCCAGCAGCTCGACGTCGACGAGCGTCAGCCCGCCGGCCGCGAGCGCCCGCTGCCCGGTGAGCAGCGTGTAGTACTGGAAGTGCTCGTGGTAGATCGTGTCGAACTGGTTGCGCTCGACCAGGGTCAGCAGGTGCTGCACCTCGATCGACACCCACCCGTCGTCGGCGACCATCGCGCGCAGGCCCTGGGCGAACCCGACGACGTCCGGGATGTGGGCGAACACGTTGTTGCCACACACCAGCTGCGCCGGACCGTGCTCGGCACGGACGTCGGCGCCGGTCTCCGGGGTCAGGAACGCGGTGAGCGTCGGGACGCCCTTCTCCCGGGCCGCCTCGCCGACGTTGACGCTCGGCTCGACGCCGAGGCACCGGATCCCGCGCTCGACGACGTGCTGGAGCAGGTAGCCGTCGTTGCTGGCGACCTCGACGACGAACGACTCGGGGGTGAGCCCGGCGCGCTCGACGGCGTCGGCGACGAAGCGGCGGGCGTGCTCCACCCAGGACGTCGAGAACGACGAGAAGTACGCGTACTCGGAGAACGTCTCCTCCGGCGTGATCAGCGGCGGCAGCTGAGCCAGCAGGCAGGCGTTGCAGACGCGCACGTGCAGCGGGAACGTGTCCTCGCGCTGCTCGGCGGTCTCGGCGGTGAGGAACAGCTCGCACGGGGGCGTGGCACCCAGGTCGAGGAAGCTGCGGAGGTCGTCGGACCCGCAGAGCCTGCAGGTGAGCGTGGCCGGGCTCCCAGCGGTCACCTCGTCACGTCCACGGTCGGCCGTGAATCCTGATTGAGCACGCCATGCAGTCTGGCAACCGGATACGCCCGCGCCCGAGCCGGGGGGCATGATCGCCCGTTCGGGCGATACAGCAGCCCGCGACCGGGGGATTCGGGCACCCGGTCATCCTGGTCGACCGGGTCTCGCGAGGCGTGCCAGGATGAAGGTCCGTCCGCCGTGGTGTAAAGGCAGCACCTCGGATTTTGGTTCCGATGGTCCAGGTTCGAATCCTGGCGGCGGAGCAGTGCGTCTCACCCGGGCCGTCGCCCGTGGGCAACCGACCGCGTGACATCCGCGTGGCGACCGACATCCGGTTCTGACATCAGCCCGACGAGCCCGACGAGCCCGTCCATAGGCGAGGCCATCCGGCGCTTCTCGTTGTCAAGGACGTGCGTGCAATCGTGATCTGCCCGGAGAGCCGGATGTGGTTGCGCGCCAGCGCAAAGCGGTGCGGCGGCGGGTGTGAAAATGGTCATCCCGGAATCGTTTGAGAGCGGATAACAGCCGGTTCCCTCGCGCCGAATCCTTTCGCGGCGAGCCCGGGATCTGCCGGGCCGAGGGCCCGGAGGACGCACTTGTACGGAACTGTCGATCCCGTCGCCGTCCCGGCGCCCCGTGTGTCCCGCCGCGCGGTCCTCGGCGCGCTGGGCCTCGGCGCGGCCGGGCTGCTCGCCGGGCGGACCCTGCCGCTGAACCACGCGATCGAAGGGCGGGCATCCGCGGCCCGGCCGCCGCGACCGATCGTGGCGATGCGCGCCGAGCCCGTCGGCTGGGTGACGGGCGCGGGGGCGGCCAACCGCACCGCACAGGCGGCCGGTGTGCACGCCACCGACCTGGGCATCATGTGGGACGACGGCGCGGGCGGCGTCCTCTCCGCGTACGGCGACACGTTCGGGCGGGGATGGTCGGGGTTCGGCGGCGAGTGGCGGCCCGGCTGCCCGCCCGAGGAGGCGGACTGGCGCAGCAACGTGCTCGCCCGCTCCACGACCACCGACCTGTCCGCGGGCCTCGCGATCGACTCCTGGGTCTGCGACGCGCCGGGGCACGCCCGCCAGGTGATCCCGCGCGACCACCGGCCGGGGGTCGTCGAGTACACCGTGATCCCGACGGCGGGCATCGCGATCGGCGGCCGCAACCTGATGACCTACATGTCGGTGCGGGCGTGGGAAGGGATGGGCCGTTGGAGCACCAACTACGCCGGGATCGCGTACTCCGACGATCGCGGCGCGACCTGGCACAAGCCCGACTCGGCGCAGTGGGCCAACAATCCGGCCGGCACGCAGGGGTGGCAGATGTGCGCGTTCACCCGGGAACGCGGGTGGCTCTACATCTTCGGGACGCCGAACGGGCGGTGGGGCCCGGTCCGGCTCGCCCGGGTCCGGGAGGACGACGTGCTCGACCTCGCTGCGCACGAGCAGTGGACCGGGCGGGGCTGGACCCGTGACCGGTCGCGGGCCGTCCCGGTGATCCCGGCGCCGGCCTCGGAGCTGTCGGTGATCTTCCACGAGCCGACGGCGCAGTGGTTCGCGGCGCATTTCCACGAGGGCCTCGACGCGCTCGTCGTGCACACCGCGCCCGCGCTCACCGGTCCGTGGTCGCCGCCGCGGGTGGTGGCGACGGCCGCGCAGTGGCCCCTGCTGTACGGGGCGTTCTTCCACCCGTCCTCGGGCACGGCGGAGGCGCCGTACTTCCAGATGAGCCAGTGGGGCGAGTACAACACCCGGCTCATGCGGCTGGATGTCGAGGTCTGATCGGGAGGTCTGATCAGCACATGACGGACATGGCCGTTCCTGCCACACCAGGCGGCCAGCGCCGACACCGGCGCTCTACGTGACGGTCGTGACGGGCGCCCCCGTTCGGGCTACGGCAGATGGCTGTCGAGTGCCCGACGACGGACGTGCCCGACGTCTGCGGAACTGACGGCGTGGTCGCACGGCGGCGTGCTGCGCCACAGACGCCGGTTCACGGCGGCGATGAGGCTTCCGAGCAGCGCCACCGCCGACCCGGTCACGATCGCGCCGATCATCGCTGCGCCCATGGGTTGTTCAGCAGCCGGTGGCGAACCTCGTGGAGGCGTCGCCAGGCTGCTAGCTCGTCGGTACCGATCGGTACACACGAGGGGCATCGGGACGCCGGCGCGCCCAGGCGGGGATCGCGGTGCATCGCCTCGATGTGCGGGCACAGCGAGAACGATGCGTCCGGGTCTCTACGAGCCTCGCCACCCCGTCGCCGCGGGCTGATCCGCTACCCGGGGACGCGATCGGGATCGACGGTCACGTTCCGGCGCTCCGCACCGCTATTACGTGCCGTTCGATCGCCGCGCGGAATCGACGGGCACGTTTTCGTGCTGGCCACCACCGAAACGTGCCCATCGATCGCCGCGCGGAATCGAGAGGCACGTTTTCGTGCTGGTCCGCGATGGTCAGCCCACGAGGACTCCCGGGTTGAGCACCCCCGCGGGATCGAGGGCGTGCTTGGCGGCGGCGAGCGCGGCCGCGAACGGCTCCGGGCGCTGGCGGTCGTACCAGGGCCGGTGGTCGCGCCCGACGGCGTGATGGTGGGTGATCGTGCCGCCGCTGCGGATCAGGGCCTCGGAGACGGCGGCCTTCAGCTCGTCCCACTGTGCGACCGTGCTGCCCCAGCGCCCGGGTGCGTAGATCCCGTAGTACGGCGCGGGCCCGTCCGGGTAGACGTGGGTGAACCGGCAGGTCAGGACCCCGCCGCCGGTGACGCGCCGCAGCGCGTCGGTGGCCGCCTCGGTGACCGCGCGGTGCAGGCCGGCGAACGCGTCCCAGGTGCACGCGGTCTCGAACGTCTCGACGATCATGGCGTGCCGCGCGAGCGCGTCGCGCTGGTACGGCATGCGCAGGAACGACGAGCGCCACGCCCGCTCCGGCCGTTCGGTCCCGCTCTCCTGCGGGGCGGCCTCGGTCCCGCCGTGGTCCCGGCCGATCTCCAGCGCCCGGTCCAGCGACGACTCCATCGGGTGGTCGGCGGACTCGAAGCCGAGCACGAGCACCCCGCCCGACGTCGCGGTGCCGGCACTCAGGAACGCCTCGGCCGGGTCGAGCAGGCGGCAGTTCGCCGGGCCCAATCCACTCTGGACGATCGCGCGGACGGCGTCGACGCCGTCGTCGAACCTGTCGAACCGCAGTGACGTCCCGGCCTTGAACCGCGGCCGGTCCTGCAGACGCATCCAGGCCTCGGTGATGATCCCCAGCGCGCCCTCCGAGCCGAGGAACAGCCGGTCCGGCGAGGGACCGGCCCCGGATGCCGGCAGCGCGGCGCGACTCGGACACCCCGGCCGGTGTGACGACGCGCATCGCCTCGGTCAGGTCGTCGATGTGCGTGAGGCGCGTGGCGAAGTGGCCCCCGGCCCGCGTCGCGAGCCAGCCCCCGAGCGAGGAGTACGCGAACGACTGCGGGAAGTGGCGCAGGGTCAGGTCGTGCCCGCGCAGCTGGTCCTCGAGGGCAGGTCCGAGGACTCCGGCCTGGATGCGCGCGGCGCGGCTCACCGGATCGACCTCGAGCACGCGGTCCATCGCACCGAGGTCGACGGTGACGGCGGGGCGGTCGTCGAAGCGGGGCTCGATCCCGCCGACCACCGAGCTCCCGCCGCCGTACGGGACGGCCGCGATCCCGGCCGTCGCGCACCAGTCGAGCACGTCGACGACGTCGGACTCGGTGCGCGGGCGCACGACGAGGTCGGGGACGTGTCGCAGGTCGCCGTGCAGGTTGCGGACGACGTCGCGGAACGCCTTGCCGTGGGCGTGCCCGGCGCGGTCCTCCGGGTGGTCCGAGCAGAGCGCCGCGAGCGACGACGGCGGCGCGACCCGCGGCGCCGGGAGGTCCAGGTCGGACACCGCGGGCGGCGGGTGATCGACGAGCTCGGTGTCCGGGAGCAGCCCGCGCGCCCGTCCGATCAGCCCGTCCAGCTCCGGGCCCGAGACGGCGTCCTCGACGTCGCCCCAGCCCCACCACGAGCGCGTCATCGCGTTCCCCGTCCGCCGATCCGATCGGTCGGCAAACTACCGCGGGTCAGGAGTACGACTGCTCCGACCGACGTGGGGAGGAACCGTGGTGCACGCCGTGGCGGTGCTGGTCGTCGGCAGCGGTCGTCGCGTTCGCGCTGCTCACCGGCCTCGCCGTGGCCTGAACGTCCGACCGCGCGACCCGCGGCGGGCGATCTCAGACGCGCACGGACCACAGCACGTGCGTGCACGACGTCGCCCGTAGCGTCCCGCCGAGGTCGTCGATCACGGCCCGCAGCGCCCGGAACAGTCCGGCCCGCCGGTCCGGGTCCATCGTCCGGTGGTCGCTGAACGTGGCGAGCAGATCGATCCACGCGTCCGCGGAGTAGGCCGCCTCGTCGCTGCCGATCGACGTCGTCACGTCACCGAACGCCGGATCGGCGGCCACCCGGTCGTCGAACCGGCTGTCGGGTGCGCGGCCGTGCGGGGTCGCCTCCGGGGCGTGCTCGGCGTAGACCTGTTCCAGCCGTTCCAGGGCTGCCCCGTCCACCACCTGGTAGTTCCAGAAGCGGGCGAACGTGCCGCCCGGCCGCAGCACGGCGGCGACCTTCGCGGTCCCGCGTACCGGCTCGACCCAGTGCCAGGCCGACCCGCAGACGACCAGGTCGAAGTGGCGCCCGGCGTCGTCCCAGTCCTCGAACGGCGCGATCTCCACCGCGATCCCGCGCCAGCGGGCGACGGCGGCCATCCGCTCGTCCGGCTCCACGCCGAGGACGTCGAGGCCGCGGGAGACCAGACCGGCCGCCGCCCGGCCGTTGCCGCAGCCGACGTCGAGGACACGGTCCGGGCGCAACGCGGCGAGCTCGTCGAACAGGGCGTCGGCGTACGGCGGGCGGTGCCGGTCGTAGTCCTCGGCGGTGTCGCCGAAGCCCTCGGCCCTCCGGCGGTCGCGGTAGTACTCGGGGTCGGCCACCCCGGCGAGGCTACGACCGGCGTCACCGCCCGTCTCCCGGCCTCGCCGATCCTGCGAGGCCGGGAAGCGCGACGCCTGCCGTGCTCAGTCGAGCGCGGCGTCCAACGTGATCTCGACGCCGGTCAGCGCCTTGCTCACCGGGCAACCGGCCTTGGCGCCCTGCGCGGCCTGCTCGAAACCGGCGGCGTCCAGGCCGCTGACCTCGCCGCGCACCTTCAGCGCGATGCCGGTCAGCTTGAAGCCGCCGTTCGGGTCCGGGCCGAGCGAGACGTCCGCGGAGACCTCGAGCGACTCCGGCGTGCCGCCGGCCTCGGCGACGTTCGCCGAGAGCTGCATCGCGAAGCAGGCCGAGTGCGCCGCCGCGATGAGCTCCTCCGGGCTGGTCGTGCCGCCGGCCTCGTCCGCGGCGCGCTTCGGGAAGCTGACCTCGTAGGTGCCGACCTTGCTGCTGCTCAGCTCGACCTGACCGGACCCGTCCTGCAGCCCGCCGTTCCAGGCCGTACGTGCGGTACGCGTGGGCATCGACATCTCCTTCTCGACGATCGGCTAGTCCCCCTCCGGGACAACCCGATCTTGGGATCGCCCACGCCCGCCTGGCCGACCGGCTGCGACGGACGGTCGCCAAGTCGCGCCGGACGGCAGGTCATCCGAGGTGAGCGGCGGTCTCACGACGGACCTGACGGTACTCCTGCCGAGCGCCGCTCACGAGGGGTCGTGCCGGGCCACCCGAGTGCGTCGCGGCGGCCACGGCGGGCCCACGTAGGATTCCCCGCGTCGCGGACCGCGGACCGGCGGGAGAAGCGCTGCCGACACCCCGGGTGCACGGCAGTCCGACGCCCGACGAGCACCGACTCCCGCGACACCACGTCGCCGAGAACGAGCGGACAGGCAGGAGTCGAGATGCCCGACGGTCACCAGCCCGCGGCGTCGATCGTGCTGGCCGCGGGAGCCGGCTCCCGGATGCGGTCGGCAGTGCCGAAGGTGCTGCACACGATCGCCGGGCGCAGCCTGCTGGGCCACGCCGTGCACGCGGTCGGGGCGCTGGCCCCGGAGCACCTCGTCGTGGTCGTGGGCCACGAGCGGGACAAGGTGTCCGCGGAGACCGCCGAGATCGGCGAGGAGCTCGGACGCCCGATCAGCACGGCCGTCCAGGAGCAGCGGCTCGGCACCGGCGACGCCGTGCGGTGCGGGCTGAACGCGCTGCCGTCCGGCCTGACCGGAACCGTGATCGTGAGCTACGGCGACGTCCCGCTGCTGGACCCGGACACACTGTCCGAGCTGGTCCGGGTGCACGAGTCGGCAGCCGCCGCGGTCACGCTGCTGACCATGCAGGCATCCGACCCCACCGGCTACGGGCGGATCGTCCGCGACGGCGGCGGTGCGCTGCGCGCGATCGTCGAGCACGCCGACGCGACCCCCGAGCAGCGCGCGATCACCGAGGTGAACTCCGGTGTCTATGCGTTCGACGCCCGGTTCCTCGCCGAGGGACTGGCCGGCCTGGCCGCGCACAACGAGCAGCAGGAGCTGTACCTGACCGACCTGATCGGCACGGCCGCCGGGCAGGGCCGGCCGGTGGGCTCGCTGGTCTGCCACGACCGCTGGTCGCTGTGCGGGATCAACGACCGGATACAGCTCGCCGACGTGCGCGCGGAGCTGAACCGGCGGCTGCTGGAGCGGTGGATGCTCGACGGCGTCACCGTCGTCGACCCGCGGAGCACCTGGGTGGACGTGCAGGTCCGGCTGGGCACCGACGTCGTGCTGCACCCGGGAACGCAGCTGCACGGGCGGACCACGGTCGCCGACGGCGCCGAGATCGGCCCGGAGACCACGCTGCGCGACTGCGAGATCGGCGCCGGCGCCGTCGTCGTCCGGACCCACGGGTCCGAGTCGGTGATCGGCGACGGCGCGTCCGTCGGCCCGTTCGCCTACCTGCGCCCGCACGCGCGGCTCGGCGCCCAGGGCAAGATCGGCACGTTCGTCGAGGTCAAGAACTCCGACATCGGCGACGGGACGAAGGTCCCGCACCTGACCTACGTCGGCGACGCGTCGATCGGCGAGATGAGCAACATCGGCGCGTCCTCGGTGTTCGTCAACTACGACGGCGTGCGCAAGCAGCGCACGGTGATCGGTTCGCATGTGCGGACCGGATCGGACACGATGTTCATCGCGCCGGTCCGGGTCGGCGACGGCGCCTACACCGGTGCCGGCACCGTCCTGCGCGACGACGTCCCACCGGGTGCGCTCGCCGTCTCCGGCGGAACGCAGCGGACGATCGAGGGTTGGGTCACGCGCAAGCGGCCCGGCACCGCGGCCGCCGACGCCGCGGAACGCGCGCAACAGGAACCACCACAGACCCCGGACCGGAACGGTTCGGCCGACGTCACACCGAACGGCTCGGACCCGCGCATCACAGCGGGCCCGGCCGGCGACACCCGCCGAGGAGGCACGACACGGTGAGCGCGATCGCAGGCACGCCGAAGAAGAACATGATGCTCTTCTCCGGCCGTGCCCACCCCGAGCTGGCCGAACACGTGGCCAAGGAGCTCGACGTCACGGTCACCCCGCAGTCCGCCTACTCGTTCGCGAACGGCGAGATCTTCGTCCGGTTCGAGGAGTCGGTGCGTGGCAGCGACGCATTCGTCCTGCAGGCCCACTCCGCCCCGATCAACGACGCGATCATGGAGCAGCTGATCATGGTCGACGCGCTCAAGCGCGGGTCGGCCAAACGGATCACCGTGGTCATGCCGTTCTGGGGCTACGCCCGTCAGGACAAGAAGCACCGCGGCCGCGAGCCCATCTCGGCGCGCCTGGTCGCGGACATGTTCAAGACCGCGGGCGCCGACCGGATCCTCACCGTGGACCTGCACACCGCGCAGATCCAGGGCTTCTTCGACGGCCCGGTGGACCACCTGTTCGCGCTGCCGGTGCTCGCCGAGCACGTCAAGGCGACCCGGCCGGACGCGAACTTCGCGGTCGTCTCCCCCGACTCCGGACGCGTGCGGCTGGCCGAGCGCTGGTCGGAGACGCTCGGCGGCACACCGCTGGCGTTCATCCACAAGTCGCGCGATCCCCGCAAGCCGAACGAGGCCGTCGCGAACCGGGTGGTCGGCGACATCGAGGGCCGCTGCTGCGTCGTGATCGACGACATGATCGACACCGGTGGCACCGTCGCGAAGGCCGTCGACGTCCTGATGAAGGACGGCGCGGCCGAGGTGATCGTCGCGGCAACGCACGGGGTGCTCTCCGGGCCGGCCACCGAGCGGCTGGCGAACTGCGGCGCGGACGAGGTGATCTTCACCGACACGCTCCCGATCCCGGAGGAGAAGCGGTTCTCGAAGATGACCGTGCTGCCGATCGCGCCGCTGCTCGCCGAGGCGATCCACCAGGTCTTCGAGGACGGGTCGGTCACCAGCCTGTTCGACGGCAACGCCTGACCGTCCGGATTGGGCCGATCGGTCCACGTGCACGGATGTTCGCGACGCGCCCGCTGAGCTGCTGACACGCGGGTCCCGCACGCTCCCGGACGGCCCTCCACGATCCCGCCCCTGCGACGACCCCAAACGACCCGACACCGTCTACAACGGATTCGCGGCCCTCCATGGGTGATCGAGGTACCCGCCCGTCCCGTTGGCGCCCCCGGCGCGACGCTCAAGACTCCGGCCGGGGACTTGATCGCAACGGAGCTGCGACCCATGAGCATCATCGACTACCGGTCCCTGGACCTGGCCGACACCCGCGGCTGCCCGCTCGAGTCCTGCTGCGAGGTGTGCGGTGCCGCCGGCGACCTGGCCGTGGCCACGGTGACGCTGAGCCGGCTCGGCGTCGCCTGCGTGACGCTGTGCCGTGGTACGCCGAGGACGGGGCCGTGCCGGCCGCCCCGGTGGGCGCCGCGGCCCGGATGGCCGGCGCGCACGCCGGCCACCTCGGGATCGACCTGGACGAGATGGCCGCCGCGCTGAGTATTCGGTGGTCATCAACCGAGGAAGGCCGCCCGCGGTGCATCGAAGGAGAAGCCGGGTGCGTTCAGCAGCACCCAGCCGGCCATCGGCTCAGTCGTATCGAAGCAGACGTCTCCGGTCGTCGTTCCTCCCGGCGCCAGCTGGCCTGAGTTGAGCGGCTTGCCCGCAGTGGTAAAGGTGGAGTTTAGTGTTGACCCGGCTGGTTTCTGGAGCTTCCAGTCGAAGGAGCTGAACGATTCCTGGGCCGTCCCGGTGTTCGTGTAGGTCACCTGTGAGCACTTGACGGCAGGACCGTACTGACTGCTGATCTGTCGAAGCTTCTCGGCCTTCAACTGCATCGTTCCCAGCGTCAGCGTCTCACCGCGCTGACCGACGACATCGCCAGGCTGCTGCCCGAGGAACAGGGTCGGACCCGCGCCGGGCTCGACAATGGGCGACCCTGCCGCCGAGGGTACCGAGGCCGACGGGGCGACCGGCGCCGATGAAGCGCCGGGAACGCCGATGTTGTTGACGTCGCTCACGAACTGATTGGTGGCCCCGACGACGGTCACTATGCCCCAGATCCCGAGGGCAATGGCGACGGCGCACGCTGCAGTCCCGATGATCGTCATTTTCGGGTTGTTGGCGGTGCCCTTTCGCGTTCGGGACCAACCGATGAGTCCGAGAATCACGCCGACGACACCGCAGATGATTGCGCCTGCGAATAGAATCGGAACGAAACCGACCAGAACTCCGCAGATGCCCAGCACCAGCGCAGCGATCCCGAGACCGTTACGCGGAGCAGGGGCAGCCGGTTGATAGACCCAGCCGGGAGGTGGAGTCCACTGCGGGATCGAAGTACGCCCTTCCATGATCGAGCTCCTCGTTAGTTCGGTCGTTGGGCCGGGAGGCGGGTAGGGCCGCCTCTCGGCCTCCTACTCGGTGCCGGGCTGGTCTAGTCCGACCAGATCGGCAAGGCGCGCGAGGCTCGCGTCGCCCTCGATGACCACCAGCACCGCGCTCCGCGGGTCCTGGCGACGCGCATCCAAATGGCGTAGGCACGAGCGGGTGATCCGCGAGACGGCGAGCCCATGGCGTCCGCGTGCTCGTGCAGTGCGGTCTTTAGGCCGTCGTCGATTCGGATCAACGGGGGGTGGTGGGTATGCACAAATGGTAGAGGCGGAGCGCTGCCCGGACTTATCCTTGCGGGACACCCGGCTGTTCATCTCGGGACGGTGCTGGAATGCCGGCGACACCGCTGGCCCGCTACGCGAGCCTGAACAACTTCGTCGAGCTCACCCGATCGTTCGGCCTTGACCCGGCCGCGATGGTGCGCGAGGCAGGCCTCGACCCCGCGGGCCTCGACACGCCGGACCGGTGGGCGCCCGCCGCGGCGGTCGCTGAGCTGCTCGAGCGCGCGGCGGGCGCCTGCGGGCGCGAGGACCTCGGCATCCGGCTCTCCGAGTTGCGGCGCTTCTCCAACCTTGGCCCGCTGAGCCTGGTCGTGCGCGAGGAACCGGACGTGCGCAGTGCGCTGCGGATCCTCACCCGCTACGAGCACCTCTACAACGAGGCCTTGCATATCCACCTCGCCGAGGCGGACGCCGCCGCGACGATCCGGGTCCGGCTCGACCTGCCCGAGGCGCTGCGCCGCCAGTCCACCGAACTGGCCGTCGGCGTGCTCTACCGCCTGATGCGCGCGTTCCTCGGCGCGACCTGGCAACCCGTCGCGGTCGGGTTCACCCACCGCCCGCCGCGCCACGACACGATCCATCACCGGGCGCTCGGGCCGGTCGTGCGGTTCGGCGAGGACTACGACGGCCTGCGCGTGCACACCCGCGACCTCGACGCGCCGAACGCCGTGTCGGATCCGGTCCTGCGTGGCTATGCCCACCGGTTCCTCGGCTCGATCGAGACCGGGCAGCGGGCCACGACGCTCGACCGGGTGCGCGAGCTCGTCGAGGTCCTCCTGCTGGCCGGCCGGTGCTCGGTCGAGCACGTCGCGCGCAGCCTGGGCGTGGACCGCCGGACCGTGCACCGCAGACTGGCCAGGGAGGGGCAGACGTTCACCGCACTCGTCGACGCCACCCGCCGCGACCTCGCCGCGCGGCTGGTACGCGGGCGGAACCGGCCGCTGACCGAGGTCGCCGAGATGCTCGGATTCTCCTCCCACGGCAACTTCACCCGGTGGTTCCGTAGCCGGCTCGGCTACAGCCCCAGCCAGTGGCGGCGGGCCGCTTGAGCTCGCCAACGACCGCCGGTAGTCCGTGGATTCGCCTACGGCGGACCCCGATCCCAGCTGAGCCGACCGGCCCGTTCCGGCCCTCTGGCCGGGCACCCCGGTCGTTCGCGTGGTCGGTCATCGAAGGGTGTGCCATCGCTGGGTGCGGGACCGGTCCGGTGTGGACCTCGCCCTTCGCGGGGGTGTCCTCGGGGTGTGTGGGGTGGCGGCGCCGGATGTAGTCCTCCACATCGTCGAACAGGTGGGGCAGCGTGGCCGCCACAGGATGAGTGCTGGGCACCATCGCGCCGGCGGGCAGCACGACCGGCCGTCGCCGAGCGGCTCGGGCACGACAACGCCACCCTGGTGTTGACCACTACGGGCACCTCACGCCGGACTCCGAAGATCGGACCGCAGGGCGGTCGACACCGCCTGGAGCGCAGAACCGGGGCAAGATCGTGAGTCTGGCACGACCCAGGGGCGACCCGAGTGATCTCCCCGTCGGTCCCGTCCCTGCTCACGGCCGGCTTCTCCGACGCGGTCAGGCGTTCGACGGCAACGCCTGACCGCTCCGCACGTCCCGCCGCGCACCGCACCCATCCCACGCGGGTGAGGCGCACGGACATCCGGCCCGTCCACACTTCCGCGAAGGTGATCCGAGCGGATGGGAGCGGACATGTCGGACGTCGAGGTGACCCACGCCGAACAGGCGACACGGGCGGACACGGCTCGCGCCCTGTCCGCGCTGGCGGAGGCGCTGGGCGGTGACGGGAAGGTCGAGCTCACCCTCGGACCCACGACGATGTCGGTGCGGGTACCGGACGAGATCCAGTGCAAGATCGAGGTGGAGATCGACCGCGACGAGGTGGAGTTCGAGATCGAGCTCCGCTGGTCGACCACGCCGCGTCGGCATCCGGTTGCGCATGCCGACGGCGGGCAGGAGGCGACCGAGGCCGACAGCGGGGCCGCGACGACCGCCCGGCCGGCCGCCCGACGCAAGGCCGACGCTCGATGACGGCGCCGCCCCGGACACCGGCCCGTGCCGGGAAGGCCTCCGCCGGCGGGCCGGGGAGCGGCGAGCCGGCCCCACGAGAGGAACGGGTACTCGCCGGACGGGCCCTGCGCCGGGAGGTGCCCCGCTCGGCGCACGCCGAGCTCCCGGACGGCCCGCCCGGGCGCGATCCGCTCGCCGTGCTCGGTGCCCAGGACGCCACCCGGATCCCCGAGCTGCTGCCGCTGCGCTACGGCCGCATGGCCACCTCGCCGTACACGTTCTACCGCGGCGCGGCAGCGGTCATGGCCGGTGACCTCGCCGGAACACCGAGTACCGGACTGCGGACGCAGCTCAGCGGGGACGCGCACCTGTCCAACTTCGGTCTGTTCGCGTCGCCGGAACGGCATCTCGTGTTCGACCTCAACGACTTCGACGAGACGATCCCCGGCCCGTGGGAGTGGGACGTCAAACGCCTCGCGGCGAGCGTCGAGATCGCGGCCCGGGAGAAGGGCTACTCCGAGAACCGGCGGCGAGAACTCGTCGAGTCCGCCGTCGAGTCGTACCGGCTCTGCATGCGGGACCTGGCGAACCGGAACTCGCTCGACGTCTGGTACGCGCACATGTCCTCGGACGAGCTCACCACCATGTTCGCCGAGGGCCTGCGCCGGCGGAGCCGCCGGAACATGAACCGCGGGTTCAACAAGGCGCGGACGCGGGACAACATGGGTGCGATGCGCCGGTTCGTCGACACCGAAGGCGGATCCCCGAGCCTGGTCGCGGACCCGCCGCTGATCGTGCCCGCCGCGGACCTGACGCCCGAGGGCACCGATCGGGGACACCTCGTCACGTGGATACAGGACCTGCTCGCGCAGTACCGCCGGACGCTCGAGCCCGACCGAGGCGTGCTGTTCGACCGGTTCCGGCTGATCGACATAGCCCGCAAGGCGGTGGGCGTCGGCAGCGTCGGCATGCAGTGCTGGATGTTGCTGCTGCTCGGCGACGACGACGGCGACCCGCTGTTCCTGCAGGCCAAGGAAGTGGGGCCGTCCGTGCTCGCGACGCACCTCAGGAGCGACGGGTTCGACAACGAGGGCCAGCGGGTCGTTCTCGGCCAGCGGCTCCTCCAGACGGTCGGCGACATCTTCCTCGGCTGGATACGGGTCGAGGGGCTCGACGGGCGAACGCGTGACTTCCATCTGCGCCAGCTGCGGGACTGGAAGGCCTCGGCCGAGGTGTCGACGATGCGCCGGGACAGCATGGAGGCCTACGTCCGGTTGTGCGGCTGGACCCTCGCCCGGGCGCACGCCCGATCCGGCGACCGGATCGCGATCGCCTCGTACCTCGGCGGGGGTCCGGCATTCGACGTCGCGGTGCGCCGGTTCGCCGGTGCCTACGCCGACCGCAACGACGCCGACCACCGCAGGCTGACCGACGCCATCGCCTCGGGGGGCATCCGAGCGGCGGACGGCTGAGGCGATCCGAGTCGAACCTGGAGGTGACAGGCGTGGACGGTGATAGTCCGGACGAACCGCAGACGGATCGGCCCTCGGCGACCCAGCGGTGGGCGGCGGTCGCGGCGCTGGTGGCGCTGGTCGGCGCGCTCGCGGTCGTCGCGTTCGGGGTGGCGACGAATCCGGCGCGGATCGTCGTCGGCCTCCTGCTCGTCGGGGTCGCCGTCGCGGCGGGGTGGGGAGCGCTGATCCACACGGGGCTGCGCAGGGTCCTCGCCGGGGTGGTTGCCCTGGTTGCCCTGGTGGCCGTCGTCGTGCTGCTCGACCTGTCCTCGGTCGTGCGCATCGTCGCGCTCGTGGTGCTGGTGGCGCTCTCCGTGGCGGCCGTCGAGCGGGCTCTCGCCGGAGAGAAGCCGGTGGCGGGCGGGCAGACGGTCGAGGCGGCAACCCGGGGCGTCCTGTTCCTGAACCCGCGGTCGGGTGGCGGGAAGGTGGGAAAGTTCGGCCTCGAGGAACTGGCCCGGCGCCGCGGTGTCCGGCCCGTCGTGCTCCAGCCCGGAGACGACCTGCGGGCGCTCGCCGAGCAGGCGGTCGCCGACGGCGCCGACGTCCTCGGCATGGCGGGCGGTGACGGCTCGCAGGCCCTCGTCGCCGACGTCGCCCGCCATCACGGCGTCCCGCTGGTGTGCGTCCCGGCCGGTACCCGCAACCACTTCGCGCTCGACCTCGGCCTGGACCGCGAGGACGTCGGCGCCGCCCTGGAGGCGTTCGGCCGGGCCCGCGAGGTCGTGATCGACCTCGCCGAGATCGGGGGTCGCGTGTTCGTCAACAACGCCTCGCTGGGCGTCTACGCGGCCGTCGTGCAGTCCGACGAGTACCGGGACGCGAAGCTCACGACCACGGCACGGCTGCTCCCCGGTCTCGTCGGACCGGACAGCGACCGGACCGTCCTGGTGTACGAGTCGCCGGACGGGCAGCCGTCCGAGCAGGCCGACGTCGTGCTCGTGTCGAACAACGTCTACCGCCTGGAGAGCCTGCGCGGGTTCGGTACCCGGGAGCGGCTCGACGCCGGCCGGCTCGGTGTGGTCACGGTGTCGGTCGGCCGGTCGGTGGACATGCCCGCGCTGATGGCGGCCGAGCTCGCCGGCCACGTCGACCAGTACAGCGGCTACCGCTCGTGGAGCGCGCCGGAGTTCGTCGTCGACTCGCCCTCGCCCCTGGTCGACGTCGGCGTCGACGGCG
Source organism: uncultured Actinomycetota bacterium (assembly GCA_963822335.1). Classification (GTDB taxonomy): domain Bacteria; phylum Actinomycetota; class Actinomycetes; order Mycobacteriales; family Pseudonocardiaceae; genus Pseudonocardia. The sequence continues at coordinate 1,306,952 of CAWGHE010000004.1, forward strand.
AGGCCCTGCGGCTGCCACCACCACTGCGGTTCCGCGTGCTGCCGGGCTGCCTACACGTGCGGATTCCCCGATCGGCCCGTCGCGGCGCGCCACCCGTCCGGCGCCTCGCCGAGGTGGTGCCGGCCCTGTGGCGCGTGGCGGCGGGCCGAGGATCACCCGTGTCGGATGAGGCGCACAGCACCCGAGCCCAGTGACGCTGTCCGGCGTGCCGGTCGCCTGCGCCGTTCATGGCGGTACCGGGCGGCCGGTGCAGCGCCGGATCCCGAGCCGAGGAGGACCGCGGTGACCGAGAGTGTCGCCCTACCCGACAGCGGGGTGCGGCCGGGACGTGGGCTGCTCGTGGCGGCCTGCGTGTCGACGTTGGTGGTCAACGCCAACACGTCGGCTGTGAGCATCCTGCTGCCCGCGATCGCCGCCGACCTGGGCAGCTCGGTCGAGGTACTCCAGTGGGCGGTCACGGGCTACCTCCTGGTGGGTGCGGCAGTGATCGTGACCTCCGGCGCTCTCGGCGACATCGTCGGCCGGCGGCGGGTGTTCCTGGCCGGGCTGCTGCTGTTCATCGCGTCCTGCGTGCTGATCGCGCTGGCCGGCTCGGCGGGGCTGGTCATCCTCGGACGGGTGATCCAAGGCGCTGCCGGCGCGACGATCCTGGCCTGCGGGCTGAGCCTGCTGTCGGTCGGCTCATCGGGCCGCGAACAGATGAAGGCGGTCTCGCTGTGGGGTGCCGCGGCCGCCGCCGGTGCCGCCGCCGGCCCGGTCCTCGGCGGCGTGCTCGTCGGGGCGACCGGATGGCAGGGCCTGTTCTGGATCGACGCGCTGATCGCGCTCGCCTGTGTACCGCTGACCCTGCGCACCGTGCGCGAGTCGTCCGACCCGAACCGGCCGCGCACGCTCGACGTCGCCGGGACGGTGCTGGTGGCCGGGGCCCTCGCTCCGTTCGTGTTCGCCATGACCAAGGGCCCGGACTGGGGGTGGGCCTCGTGGCCGACGATCATCTGCCTGGCCGTCTCGGTGGGCTGCGTGGTGGGGTTCGTGCTGGTCGAACAGAGGGTCGCCGCCCCGCTGGTGGACCTGCGCCTGTTGCGGAACATGAGGTTGGTCGGATCCACCTTGGCGATCCTGATCGGTGCGGGTGCGATCGCCGGGCTCAGCCTGCTCCTCAGCCTCTACTTCCAGGACCCCGCCGCCCTCGACTTCTCCAGCCTGGCGGCCGGGCTGGCGATCCTGCCGGTGGCCGTCGTCGTCGTGCTCGCCGCGCCCGCCGTCACACCACTCAGCCACCGGTTCGGCCCCCGGATCGTCATCGGTGTGGGGTTCATCCTGCTCACCCTCGGGTTCGGGCTGCTGGTCGCCGTCCAGCCGTCGTGGGGCTACGGCGCCTTCCTGCTGCCGCTGATGGCGATCGCCCTCGGGCTCGGCCTCTCCAACGGTCCCGCCTCCGCTATCTCCACGTCGTGCGTCGAGGCCGAGGATGTGGGCGCCGCGTCGGGCATCTCGAACATGGCGCGCTACGTCGGCGGCGCCGTGATGACGGCCGTCGCGGCCGGCATCTACGGCAACGTCGGCATCGAACAGGTCGCCGAGGGCGAGACGCCCAGCGAGGCACTCGCGACCGCGCTCGCCGCGGCGTGCCTGGCCCTCGCCATCTTCTCCGCCGCCGGCATCGCGCTGGCGTTACTCGCCGGCCGCGCATCCCGGCGACGCGCGACCACGGTCGAGTACGCGGCCGCGGCGGCGGCCACGGCACACACCGTCCCGATCCGGCCGACGGACGCCGGGTCGCAGGCCCGCCCGGAGGCGGGCCACGTCGAGCCGGCCGGCTGAACCGGGCGACCGCGGCGGCCGGGCTGAACCGGGCGCCGCGACGACCCCGTCAGGTCAGTCCCGTCGGTCCTCGCGGCGGGTCGTGCGGCGCCGATGACGGCGCAGGACCCCGAGCCCGAACCACACCAACGCGCCGATGAGCGCCATCACGATGGCCAGCAGCCAGAGCGGCCACGTGAAGCTCCAGAACAGGAAGTTGAGCGTGACCCGGTCGGTGTTCTGGATCATGAAGATGACGAGCAGTGCGACTCCGACGAGCGAGGCGATCACTCCGCCGCTGAACGGAAGCCGTCGTCCCTTGACGGCACCGCCGGTGCCGCCACTCTGGTTGGCCATGAGCGTTCCTCTCTGGGTACCGCCGCGGCGGACGAGCGCATCACCCGCCGTGGGCTGCCGTCGATGTCGGATCGGGCCCTAGTACGCCACGGCCCTGCGCCGGCGGCGGTAGGCGCCGCCGCCGATGTGGCTGGAGAGGTCGATGACCACCGCGATCGCCAGCCACAGATAGTCGAAGCCCACGACGCCGCCCGGGGCCACGAGCATGTACATCAGCGTCGTCCAGGGCAGGACGATGAGCCCCAGGATCGGCAGCAGCAACGAGCCGAACGTGAGGCTCCACAGCGCTGGGGCGAGAAGCCCCCAGATCACGATGACCACTCGCGGTCCGAGGACCAGCAGGAGCAGGAACAGGCACATTCGGCATTCCTAGTCGGCTCCGCTCCTTCTGCCCCCACCCGTTCCGGATGAAAAAGGGCCGGTGGAGGCAAGACACCGAGCCGCACCCACGAGAAGGCGCCACCGGTCGACCGCGTATCGTTGTCCCATCTCCGCGGCGAGGGCGGGTGCGGTACGGGCCCGCCGTCATCGACGTGGGCCGACCCCGGTCGACCTCCTCGCCGCGCGCCGACATCGCGAACGAACCGCACGAGGAGCAGCAGGACCGTGGCCCAGACCCGCATCGCAGCCGAGACCCGGACCGAGTTCGGCAAGGGCGCCGCCCGCCGCACCCGGAAGGCCGGCAAGATCCCCGCCGTGCTCTACGGGCACGGAACCGACCCGCAGCACCTGTCGCTGCCGTCGCTGGAGTTCGCCGCCGTCGTCCGCGAGCAGGGCCGCAACGCCGTGCTCGAGCTCGACGTGACCGGCGCCTCCGGTGCACCGCAGCTCGCGCTGACCAAGACCGTTGTCGTGCACCCGATCCGGCCCTACATCGAGCACGTCGACCTGCTGGTCATCCGGCGGGGCGAGAAGGTCGAGGTCGAGCTCGACGTCATCGTCACCGGTGAGGCCGAGTCGGGTTCGCTGATCTCCCAGGACCTGAACACCATCCTGGTCGAGGCCGACGTCATGAACATCCCGGAGCACATCGAGGTCTCCGTGGAGGAGGCCCCGATCGGCACCCAGTACATGGCCGGCGAGCTGCGTCTGCCCGGCGGCGTCGAGCTGCGGACCGACCCGGAGTACCTGGTGCTGCAGGTCATCCCGGCGCCGACCGAGGAAGAGCTCGAGGCCGAGATCGACACCGAGGGTGCCGGCGTCGTCGAGGACGCCTCCGACGAGGAGGAGGCCGCTGCTGCGGCCGAGGCCGCCGAGGGCGATGGCGAGTCCGGCGAGGGATCGTCCTCCGAGGGCGACGACAGCGGCTCGGACGGCGAGTCCGGCTCCTCCGAGAGCTGATCCGCCGTGGTTGTCGGCCCCGCTCTGGTGGTCGGGCTCGGCAACCCGGGTCCGGACTACGCCGAGACCCGGCACAACGTCGGCTTCCGCGTCGCCGATCTTCTGGCGGCGCGGGCCGGCGCCCGGTTCTCGGTGCACAAGCGCTCGAACTCCGACGTCGCGCAGGGCCGTCTGGCCGGACGCCCGGTGACCGTGGCCAAGCCGCGGACGTACATGAACGTCAGCGGCGGCCCGGTCGCCGGGCTGGTCCGGTACTTCTCGGTGCCCGCCGAGGAGATCATCGTCGTGCACGACGACCTGGACCTCGGCTTCGGCGTCATCCGCCTCAAGCGCGGAGGTGGCGAGGGCGGACACAACGGGCTGCGCTCGATCAGCCAGTCGGTCGGGACGAAGGACTACCTGCGCGTGCGGTTCGGCATCGGCCGCCCGCCCGGCCGTCAGGACCCGGCGGACTACGTGCTCAAGCGGTTCTCCACGCCGGAGCGCAAGGAGCTGGAGCTGGCCGTCGACCTGGCCGCCGATGCCACCGAGGCCCTCCTGCAGGACGGCCTGGAGCCGACCCAGAACCGCTTCCACGCCCTGTCCGGCTGAGATCTCGGGCCGGACCGCGCCGTCGGACCGCCCGGCCGCCGCGGCGTCAGGTCGCCCAGCCGTCGGGTCGCCCAGCCGCCCAGCCGCCCAGTCACCCAGCCGCCCAGCCGCCGGGTCGCCCAGCCGCCGGGTCGCCCAGTCACCCAGTCGCCCAGCCGCCGGGTCGCCCAGCCGCCGGGTCGCCCAGCCGCCGCACCCAGCCGCCGGGTCACCCAGCCGCCCCGTTACCCAGCCGCCCCGTCACCCAGCCGTCGGGTCACCCAGCCGCCCCGTCACCCAGCCGCGGGTCGCCCAGCCGCGCCCAGCCGCCCCGTCCGCTCGGGTCGCCCGACCTCGGTGCGCCGGGTCGCCGGTCGCCAGATGGCCGGCTTCTGGTCGCCGGGTTGCCGTCAGAATGGCGGCGGGCCGTCGGGCACCCCGTCATGTTCGGGCGTTTCGTCCGTGGCGTCCCAACCGTCCGTGGGCGATGGGCGTCGAAGGATCGGCTCGTCGCCGACGTGGTCGGGCTGGTCCGTCACGGGTGGCGGCACCGGGCCGGGTACGGGGTCGAGCACCGGTAAGGTCAGGAACGCGCCCGTCGCGGCGTACTCGCCACCCAGTGGGCTGCGCCAGACGACCGTGCCGCCCCCTCCGGGACGGGACACCTCCCATCCCGCGCGGTGCTTGAGCAGGTGGTCCATCCCGCACACCGGGCCGACGTTCTGCCGGACGGTCGCACCGCCCGACGCGTAGTCATGGCCATGGTCCTGCGCCGACCTGTGCGCCGGCCGCCGACACACCCCGGCGAACGTGCACGTCCGGTCCCGGATCTCGGTATGCCGGCGAAGCGGGCCGTTCGGGATCCGGTCGTACGGCCGTGCGTCCAGATCCACGACGTCCCGCGCGTAGCGGGCATGCTTCGCCGCCGCCTCGGTCACGACCGACGCCCACCCTCGGGCCAGGGCCGGCTCCGCGACGAGCAGGGCCAGTAGCTTCTCGTCGATCTGGATCTCGACGATCCCGCCAGGGGGCCCGTCCCGGTTCGCCCCCGCAGGGCGGCGCCGGAGATAGCCCTCGGACACCAGGCACCCCTCGGCATCGACGACGGCGAAGCGCCAGTGCGCCGCCGTCTGTATCGCGACTCGACGGCGTACCCGAGCGGCGAGCACCGGACCGAGGCCGGGAATCTCGCCCGGACGGTCGTCGCGACCCAGCAACGTGCTCAGTGCGGCCCGGATCTCGATCCCCCGACGACGATCCGTCGCCGATCCGGTGACACCGACGCCGTTCACGTGCGATCCGTCTCCGTCAGCACCGGCGCTCAGCGAGTCGGGCCCTGACGGACTCCAGGCTGCCGCGGCCGGTTCAGCCGTGCCGGCCTGCTCAGCCGTGTCAGCTGTTCCGGCCGGATCAGCCGTATCGGCGTGCTCGGAGGAATCGGACCGATCAGCTGCACCGGGACGCACGAGATCGGCGGTGTCCTCGGCGCGCCGGGGCGCCGCCAGCAGCGCGGCCACGATGGCGTCATCGGTCAGCCCGTGGAACCGGCCGTCGAGCAGGCCCAGGTAGACGTCACTGCGGATCTGCCCGACGCGACCGGGGTGCCCGGCCCGTTTCACCCGGTCCGCCAGCACCTCCACACGCCTGCAGGCAGCCTCGGCCTCGTCCGGCGGGAGGCCGGTCGCCGACATCGTCACCGTTCCGTCGGACGCGAGGTAGGCGTGCACGGTGCGCTCCCGCACCCCGCGTCGATACCAGCGGGCCGCGGCGTCGGTATCCACCTCGATCACGAGCCGCCGCAACAGCGCGTGGAGCTGACCGGTCGTCAAGCCGGGCGCTCGGGGCACGGCCCGTGCACACACTGCGGTGACCTGCTCGTCGGTGAGCCCGGTCAGGTAGCGGTCGAACACGACGATGCGCTGCCGGTCGATCAGCCCCGCATCCCACGCCGCGAACAGCTCCGGCACGGCGACGACGGCCTCGGACAACCCGTGCTCCGCCTCGGCTGCGTTGCGGGTCCATCTCAGCGCAGCCCGCGTCTCGTGCGCCGCGAACCCGTCCGGACCGTCCGAACGCGACACGACACCGGGCCCGGGAACGCCGTCGCAGCGGCCGAGTTCCACGAGCGTGGCGGCCATCCGCGCCTGTTCGTGCGACAGCTGCCGGTACTGCGCCCGCAGCACGTCCAGCATCCGATCGTTCGGCACCGCGTCCAGGGACAACCCGTGCAGGACGGCCGCAAGGTCGGCACCGGCGGGCATCTCCGCCAGCCGGTCCGGGATCACCGCCGTCTGCATCACGGATCGAACATACTATCGACCACCGACACTTCCGGTCGTCGAGACCCTCAGCCTCCGGCGACAGATCCACGCGACAAGCCGACCGTCGACGACGGGTCGCACCGCCACCCAACGGGGCAGACGGTCGGCGGGTGGGCGTGGCGGGCGAGAACCCGGCCGGGCAGGCGTGGTCAGCCGGTGGTGATCAGGTCGGCCGTGGCGGAGCGGCGGAGCTTGCCCGACGGCGTCTTCGGCAGCGTGCCCGGCGCCAGCACGACCACCTCGCCCGGCCGGACCCCGACCGCGGAGAACACCCGGCCGGTGACGTCGTCGCGGATCGACTTCACGGCGTCGTCGGTATCGCGCGCCCTTCGCCTCGACCACCACGGCGAACGTCTCCCGCCGCCGTCCCTCCCCCGCGGACAGGCGGACGGCGACGACGTTGCCCGCGCGGACGCCGTCGGCCTGCCCGGCCGCGCGCTCGATGTCGGTCGGGTAGATGTTCCGGCCGGCCATGATGATCACGTCCTTGGTCCGCCCGCAGACCACGACGGCGCCCGTCTCCGTCCGGTAGCCCTCGTCGCCGGTGTCGAACCAGCCCTCGGCGTCCTGTGTGGCCACCGGACCGTCCACGGTGAGATAGCCCGGCGTCACGGCCTCGCCGCGCAGCTGCAGCGCCCCGACCTCGCGCGGCCCGAGCACGCGCCCCGCGCCGTCCACCGCGCGCACCTCGATGCCGGGCAGCGGTGGCCCCAGCTCCGGGAAGCTCCGGGACGGCCTCGTGCCGTCGGCCGGGGTGGCGCGACGGCCGCTCTCCAGCTCCTCGGCGTCGATCTCGTCGGTGGCCAGTCCGGTGTGGACCGGGGCGAAGGAGACGCCGAGCGCGGTCTCGGCCATGCCGTAGGCGCACAGCACGGACTCCGGTCGCAGCCCGAACCGTGCCCCGGCGTCGGTGAACGCGGCGACCGCGGCCGGGTCGATCGGCTCGGCGCCGTTCAGCGCGATCCGCAGCGACGACAGGTCGAGCTCGCCGTCGTCGACCCGCTTGAGCTGGCGGCCCAGGATCGCGTAGGCGAAGTTCGGTGCGGCGGTGACCGTGCAGGCGTACTTCGAGATCAGCTCGGCCCACAGCCGCGGCCGGGCCAGGAAGTCGACCGGCGTGACCGTCACCAGGTTCAGCCCGACGGTCATCGGGACGGTCAGGAAGCCGACCATCCCCATGTCGTGGAACAGCGGGAGCCACGACACCATCCGGTCGGTCGCGACGTCCAGTTCGGACGCCTCGACCATCGCCGCGATGTTCGCGTGCAGGTTGCCGTGGGTGATCCGCACGGCCTTCGGCGTGGCGGTCGATCCGCTGGTCAGCTGCAGCAGTGCGGTGTCGGTCTCCGCGGCCACGCCGGGGTCGGGCGTGAACGCGTCCGGGTCGCCTGCGTCCAGCGACGCGATCGTCCGGAACGCGACGCCCTGCTCGCTCAGCACCGGCGCGAGCGCGTCGAACGGCGGTCCGAGCAGGACCAGCGTCGCGTCGATCATCCGCAGCGTCTCGACCGTGTCCTGGGCCCAGACCGCGAGGTCGGTGCGCGGCGTCGGCTGGTGCAGCATCGTCACGCTGCCGCCGCACCACCACGCGCCCTGCGCGGCGGGCGCGATCACCGCCGGCTCACCGGCCAGGACACCGATCGCTCCGCCGGGCGCCAGCCCCGGCACCCCGTCCGCTCCGGCGGCCAGCGCGTGCGCGGCCCCGCGCGCGGCCCGGTGGACGTCTGCCCAGGACCGCATCACCGGCTCGTTCGGCTCCCCCGTCGTCATGCCCCGGACGGAGCCGTCCGGACCGGTCGCGGACTCCAGCATCGTCGCCAGAAAGCGTGACATGTCCGCACCCTACGGGCGAAACGATGTCGCGTGCCCGAAGCCCCGATGTCGCCTGTGTGCCACCGGGGCAACGACGCCGTCGGCGTAGCATCCCGCGACGTGTCCGAGCGCCCCACGCCCCCGTCCCCGCCGGCCGAGCTCGCCGACGCCGTCAGCCGCGTCCTGCCCGGCGCGCGCACCGACCTCGAGTCGCTGGTCCGCATCCCCAGCATCTGGGCCGACCCGGCGCACGCCGACGACACCCGGCGCAGTGCCGAGGCGGTCGCCGAACTGGCCCGCGCGGCCGGGCCGGAGTCGGTGCGGATCATCCAGGCCGAGGGGGGCGCCCCCGCCGTCGTCGCGCACTGGCCCGCGCCCGAGGGCATGCCGACCGTGATGCTCTACGCCCACCACGACGTCCAGCCGACCGGCGGCGACGAGAACTGGATCTCACCGCCGTTCGAGCCGACGGAGCGCGACGGGCGCCTCTACGGGCGCGGCGCCGCCGACGACAAGGCCGGCGTGATGACGCACCTGGCCGTGCTGCGTGCCGTCGACGGCCGCCCGCCGGTCGGCGTGACGCTGTTCATCGAGGGCGAGGAGGAGTCCGGCTCCCCCACGCTGACCGCGCTGCTGGCCGAGCACCACGCGTCGCTCGCCGCGGACGTCATCGTGATCGCGGACGCGGCGAACCCCGCCGTCGACGTGCCCGCGCTGACCACCAGCCTGCGCGGGCTGGTGGAGGTCGTCGTCGAGGTCGCGGTGCTGGAACGCCCGGTGCACTCGGGGATCTACGGCGGCCCGGTCGGAGACGCGCTCACCGCGCTGTGCCACGCGCTGGCCTCACTGCACGACGACAAGGGCGAGGTCGCGGTCCCCGGGCTGGTCACCGCGGGCAGCGACGCCCCGGACGTCGACGAGGCCACGTTCCGTTCCGACGCCGGCCTGCTGGACGGCGTGGACCTGCTGGGCAGCGGCACGATCCCGGAACGGGTCACGCACAAGCCCGCCGTCGCGGTGCTCGGGATCGACGCACCGCGGGTGGAGGAGTCGGCGAACGTGCTGCTCCCCCGGGCCCGCGCGATGGTGAGCATGCGGCTGGCTCCGGGCCAGGACGCCGCCGAGGCGCAGCAGGCGCTGGCCGGGCACCTCGAGCGGCACGTGCCGTGGGGCGCCCAGGTCACCACGACTCCCGGCGCGGGCGTCGCGGAGCCGTACACGCTGGAGGCCACCGGCCCCGTCTACGACGCCGCGCGCCGCGCGTTCTCCTCGGCCTACGGCAACTCGTCGGTCGAGACGGGGATCGGCGGGTCGATCCCGTTCATCGCCGAGTTCGCCCGCACGTTCCCGGGCGCGGCCGTGCTGGTCACGGGCGTCGGCGACCCGGCGAGCCGCTGGCACGGCATCGACGAGAGCCTGCACCTGGAGATGTTCGGGCGCGGGGTGCTCGCCGAGGCCCTGCTGCTGCAGCGGCTCGCCGGCGGTACGACCGGCTAGCTGACGACCTGCACCGTGTCGCCGGGGGCCAGAGTGGCGAAGAAGCGCTTGGCCGCGGTGCTGCCCAGGTGCAGGCAGCCTGCCGAGCGGGTGCTCAGGCTGCCGGTGTGGAACGCGATGCCGGGCTGGAAGAACACCGAGTACGGCATCGGGGCGTCGAACTGGCGGCTGTGGTAGTTGCGCACCTTGTTCGACACCGAGAACGTCCCGACCGGGGTCGGCTCGCCCTTACGGCCGCCCAGGACCCCGACCGGCCCGTACAGGACGCGACCCGCACCGTCGGTGAGCCACGCCTTGCGTGCGCTCAGGTCGACGCAGGCCCGGGCCGTGATCGCGCACGGCGGACGGTTCGCGGCCGCCGCGCGGTTCGCGGCGCGGGGCGCTTCGGCCAGGGGCGACGACGCCGACGCGGCGACGAGCGCGGGGACCCGGTCGGCCGGAACGGCCACCGACGCGGGCAGCAGCGACGCAGGCTGCTCCACCTGTCGGCCCGCCGCCGAGGCGGCACCGGTGGCTGACGCCGCCACGAGGGCCACCACGGCTATCACGATGGTGGCCAGGAGCGGACGGCGGACAGCAGGCTTCACGGGACCCCCAGGGCGGTAAGAGGCGATCTGAACGCGCGGATCGTAGACCCGGACGGGGTACCCAGCGGACCACCGTGATCACACTGCAATCGCCCGGGGAAAAGTACGTGGCGGCTGGTCTGTCCTTACGGGACGACCTGGACCGGGTCACCCTCTCGCAGACCGTCGAAGAAGTGCTGCGACGACCGGCTTCCGAGGTGGATGCAACCGTTGGAGTTGTCCGACGGATCGCCGCCGTGGAACGCGATACCGGGCGCGAAGAACACCGAGTTCGGCATCGGGGCGTTGTCGAACTGCCGGCTGCGGTGGTCGCGGTCCTTCCACTGCACGGTGAACGTGCCCACCGGCGTCGGATCGGACCGGCTGCCGCCACGGGCCGGGACCGGTCCCTCGATCACCCGGCCGGTGCCGTCGGTGAGCCAGGCCCGGTGCGCGGAGAGATCGACGCAGGCCCGCACGGTCGGGGCGCACGGCGTCGTCGGAGCGGGAGCTGCAGGGGCCGCTGGGGCGGCGGGACCGGCCGGCGGGGCGGGCGGCGGTTCGGGAGCGGCCACGGCGGTGCCGGACGGGATGGCCGTGGCACCGATGGCGGTCGCGGACACCGCACCGGCGGCCAGTACGGCGAATCGGCGGGCAAGTGTCATGCAGTCTCCTTCTTGTTCGCGGTCCGGCGGGGTTACCCGGCGGTACGGCGGGCTCACACCGTCGCGCGGGCATTTTCCGTATCGATGCAGGTCACGTCGGATCATCGCCCCTTCCGGTCCGGAAGCACCCCAGGTCGCGGCATGCCTGCGGCCCGCTGCGGGTATCTCGACGAGGTGAAATTCGGAATCGCCACGTTCGTGACCGACGAAGGAATCCGCCCCGCCGCGCTGGGGCGCGCGCTGGAGGAGCGCGGGTTCGACTCGGTGTTCCTCGCCGAGCACTCGCACATCCCGGCCAGCCGCGAGTCGCCCTACCCCGGTGGCGGCGACCTGCCGCGGATCTACTACCGCACGCTCGACCCGTTCGTCGCGCTGACCGCGATGGCCGGCGCGACGACCGACCTGCTGCTCGGCACCGGAATCGTGCTGATGCCGCAGCGGGACGTGATCCACACCGCGAAGCAGTCGGCCTCGCTGGACCTGGTGTCCGACGGGCGTCTCCTGTTCGGCGTCGGGGCCGGCTGGAACCGCGAGGAGATGGGCAACCACGGGGTGGACCCGAAGAAGCGTGGTCCGCTGATGACCGAGCAGCTGGCCGCCCTGACCGAGCTGTGGACGAAGGAGCAGGCCGAGTTCCACGGCGAGCACGTCGACTTCGACCCGGTGTACTGCTGGCCGAAGCCGGTCCGGTCCCCGCGCCCGCCGATCTACCTGGGCGGCGAGAGCGAGGCGGCGTTGAACCGTCTCGCCGAGCAGGGCGACGGCTGGCTGCCCCGTGGCCACACGTCGGTCGACGAGATCCGCGAGGTCCGGAAGTCACTGGCCGACCGCGGGAAGCCGGACGTGCCGACGACGGTGTTCGCCGCCCCGAGCGACCCGGACAAGGTCGCCCAGTACGCGGACTCCGGGGAGGTGGAGCGCGTCACGTTCATGCTCCCGACAGCGCCCGAGGACACGACGCTGTCGAAGCTCGACGAGTTCGCCAAGGTGGCCGAGCGGTTCTCCTGAGGGTCACCGCCCGGCGAGCCACCGCTGCAGGATCGCGGTGAGCCGCTCCGGGGCGTCGAGCTGGATCAGGTGCCCGGCACCGGGCACCAGGTCCAGCCCGGCCCCGGGGATCAGCCCGGTCAGCCGGTGCGCGCGGTCGACCGGGATCCACGTGTCGTCGGTCCCCCACACCACGTGCACCGGCAGGTCGAGGTCGGGGTAGCGGGGCTCGATCTCGTCGGTGAAGCGCTGGTCGGCCTGCGCGATCTGACGGTAGAACGCCGGCCTGCCCCGCTCGCCGAGCCACGGCTCGACCAGCATCCGCTCGGCCGCCGCGGCCAGGCCCCGCGCGCTCGCGCCGCGGACGTAGGCGGCGACCAGCGCCTCGTGCAGCGGCTCCGGCAGCGCCGCGAACACCGCCGCGTGGTCCCGGACCAGGCGGAAGAACTCCGAGCCCCACGGCGCCAGCGCCACGACGTCGACGAGCGCGAGCGACGCGGTACCGGGCGCCGTGCAGCAGGTGCGCGCGCAGCGCGACGGCGCCGCCGTAGTCGTGCGCGACGACATCCGGCCGGTCCAGGCCCCAGCGTTCGAGCAGATCCGCGAACACACGGCCCTGGGTGCCCAGCGAGACGTCGGCACCGTCGTCCATCGAGGACCGGCCGTAGCCCGGCATGTCCCAGAGGAACACGCGGCGCTGGGCGGCCAGTGCGGCGGCGATCGGCTCCCACAGCCGCGACGACCACGGCGTCCCGTGGCAGAACACGACCGGCGGTCCACTCCCGGTGCTCGTCCACCACACGCGGTGGCCGTCCACCTCGTCCTCGCGGCCCTCGAACTCCGGTTCCACGGCGCCAGCCTCGCACCCCGCGGCGAGCGGGCAGAGTGAGTTGAAGGCGCACGGCCGCTACGTCGGTGGGCCGGGGGCGGGTCGGCCGTTGCGCGCGAGCAGGCCGGCCGCCAGCACGGCCAGCACCTCGGCCAGCGTCGATCCCACGTCCAGCCGCAGGACGGCGAGCTCCGGGTCGTCGCGGTAGGCCTGCTGCATCGCCTCCGACGGCCGGGCGTGCATCCACACGGCGCCGGTGACCAGCGACGTTCCGGCGGACAGCCGGACCGCATCCGCCGGATCCAGCTCGGGAAGGCTTCCGTGCAGGAGGTCGGCGTGCTCCCGGGTCCGGCGGAGCGACGCCCGCTTATGTCGGGCCGCGACGTCGGCGGACACGTTGCGTTCGAGCACGGCGGCCTGGGCGCCGAGCAGGTCGCACAGCACGGGGCGGTCGCCGAGCGTCGCGGCCGTCGTCGTCGCCACCTGCTCGGCACGGGTGTAGGCGTCGGCGGCGCGGGTCGACGCCGGCCACCAGGGCCGTCTCCAGCGCGCCGAGCCAGTCGCCCCACGCCGCGTCGAGCAGCTCCAGCAGCACGGCCTCGCGCGACTCGAAGTAGCGCAGCACGTTCGACTTCGCCAGGCCCACCCGTCGCGCCAGCTCGTTCAGGCTCACCGCGGATACCGGCATCTCGGCGAGCATCGCGGAGGCGGTGTCCAGGATCGTCCGTCGGCGCTCCTCGCGCTGCTCGGCGCTGCGCGCCCGCTGGAAACCGCCCATGCACGGAGACCTTACAGACCGACGGTTCCTTGTATTGCAGACCACCGGTCTGCTAGCGTCGGATTCACAACAGACCGACGGTCTGAAAAGTGGAGGTCCTCGTGTACACCGTTCCCGACCAGACCGGACGGCTCGCCGTCGTCACCGGCGCGAACAGCGGCACCGGCAAGGAGGCGGCGCGGCGTCTGGCCTGCGCCGGCGCGCACGTCGTACTGGCGGTGCGCACGCCGTCGAAGGGCGAGCAGGCGCGGGCGGAGATCCTCGCCGAGCACCCCGGCGCCCGGCTCGAGGTGCGCCGGCTCGACCTCGCCGATCTGGGCTCGGTCCGCTCGTTCGCGGCCGGACTGATCGACGGCGGCACACCCGTCGACCTGCTTCTGAACAACGCCGGGGTGATGCTCCCGCCGGCCCGCATGACCACATCGGACGGGTTCGAGCTGCAGTTCGGGACGAACTTCCTCGGCCCGTTCGCACTCACCGTCGCGCTCCTGCCTGCGCTCCTCGCATCGCCGGCACCCCGGGTGGCGACGATGGGTAGCGGCGCCGCCCACTTCGGACGGATGCGCTTCGACGACCTGCAATGGAAGCGCCGCCGCTACCGGCCGGGACTCGCCTACGCCCAGTCCAAGCTGGCCGACCACCTGATGTCCGACCGGCTCGCCGGCCTGGCCACCGAGCGCGGGTGGTCACTGCGCAGCGTCGCCGCACACCCCGGCTACACCCGGACCAACCTGCTGACGGCGGGCCCGAACCTCGGCCGGGAACGGCCGCGACGGCGGCTGCTGGGCGGCGCCACGATCCTGCCCTCGCAGGAACCGTGGCAGGGGGCGGAGCCGCTGCTGTTCGCCGCGACCGATCCCGCCGCCGTCCCCGGCGGCTACTACGGCCCCGGTGGGTGGTTCGGACTGGTCGGCCCGACCGGGCCCGCCCGCGTGCCGTCCCGCGCCGGGGACGGGCCGGATGCGGCGCGGCTCTGGACCGTCGCCGAGCAACTGACCGGTGTCTCGGTGCCGTCGGCGACACCGGCGCGATGAGAGAGGGACCGGCCCGCCGCCACCCCCCGACGACGGCGGCGGACCGGTCCGCGTGGCGCCGCTCCCCAGCGCGCCACGACGCTCACGACGGTATGCGGGCGCCGGGCGGTCAGGGATCGGTCGAATTACTGATCTGCACCCCGACTTTCGTCGGGGTGACCCGGATCAGGCTTCCGCGCGCTCGGCCGCCTCGAGCCACTCGAGCTCGACGGACTCCCGCTCGGCGACGACGTCCTTCAGCTCGCGGTCCAGCTCGGCCAGCCGGGACGGGTCGGTGGCGGCCTCGGCCAGCCGCTCGTGCAGGCGCTGCTCACGGTCGGTCAGCGTCGACATCCGACGCTCGAGGCGGGACGCCTCCTTGTGCGCGGCCCGCTGCTCGGCGGCACCGGTGCGGGCAGCGCCGTTCCCGGACGACGCCGCCGCGGATCCGACGGGCGTGTCGTCCGCCCGGCGTCGCCGCAGGTACTCCTCGATCCCGCCCGGCAGATGCTGCAGCCGCCCGTCGCCGAACAGCGCGACGACCGTGTCGCAGATCCGCTCGGTGAGGTATCGGTCGTGGCTGACCACGACGAGCGTGCCCGGCCATCCGTCGAGCAGGTCCTCGAGGTTGGCCAGCGTGTCCACGTCGAGGTCGTTCGTGGGCTCGTCGAGCAGCAGCACGTTCGGCTCGTCCATCAGCAGCCGGGTCAGTTGCAGCCGCCGCCGCTCGCCGCCGGAGAGCTGCCCGACCGGCGTCCACTGCCGCGACGCCGGGAACCCCAGCCGCTCCAGGACCTGCGACGCCGTCATCTCCTGCTTGCCGAACCGCACGTACTTCGCGACGGCCTCGGTCGCCTCCAGCACGCGCATGCCCGTCGGGAGGTCCACGAGCTCCTGGGACAGCTGCGCCAGCTTCACCGTGGTGCCCTGCACGCGACGGCCGGCGTCGAGATCGCGCTCTCCGGTCAGCGCGCGCAGCAACGTCGTCTTGCCGGAGCCGTTGATACCGACCACGCCGATCCGGTCGCCCGGCCCGAGCCGCCAGGTGACGCGGTCGAGCAGCGTCCGGTCGGCGATCCGGACGGTCGCGTCCTCCAGCTCCAGCACGGTCTTGCCGAGCCGGTTCGTCGCGAACTGCATCAGCTCGACCGTGTTGCGCAGCGGCGGCACGTCGGCGATCAGCGCCTCCGCGGACTCGATCCGGTACCGCGGCTTCGACGTCCGCGCGGGCGGCCCCCGGCGCAGCCAGGCCAGCTCCTTGCGCGCCAGGTTGCGGCGACGCTGCTCGGCCGCGTCGGCCTGCCGCGACCGCTCGGCGCGGGCGTAGACCCAGTCCGCGTAGCCGCCCAGATAGGACTCGACCTTGCCGTTCGCGACCTCCCAGGTCCGGGTGCAGACGGTGTCGAGGAACCAGCGGTCGTGCGTGACGACGACGACCGCGCACCGGCGGTCGACCAGGTGCTGGGCGAGCCAGCTGATCCCCTCGACGTCCAGGTGGTTCGTCGGCTCGTCCAGCACGACCAGGTCGAGCTCGCACACGAGCGCCGCGGCGAGCGCCACGCGTCGCTTCTCCCCGCCGGACAGGCCGTCGGTGGTGCGCTCGATGTCGGTGATCGCCAGCCCGTCCAGCACGTCCCGGATGCGCGCGTCGGACGCCCACTCGTGGTCGGCGCCGAAGCCCGCCAGCACGATGTCGCGGATCCGGGTGCCGGCCGGGAACGTGTCGCGCTGGGCCAGGTGCGCCATCCGCAGGCCGCCGACCCGGCTGACCCGGCCGCCGTCGACCGGCCGCTCGCCGGTCAGCACGTCGAGCAGCGTGGTCTTGCCACCGCCGTTGAGGCCGACGACGCCGATCCGCTCGCCGCGCTCCACGCCGAGCGAGACGGCGTCGAGCAGGACCCGGGACGCGTCGCCGGGCACGTGCGCGGTGACGGCCTCCAGGTTGAGCAGGTTCGCCCGGGCCGCCATCAGGCACGCACCGGCGGCCAGGCGCCCGGACCGGGCGACGGTGGCGAACCCGGAGGCGAGTCCGGCGGCTGCGCGTCGTCGACGACCCGCGCGCCGCCGACCGGCCCCTGCGCGACGCGCACGGTGCGGCAGACTCCCGCGCCGGCCAGCTCGGTGGCGACCTCGACCGCGCTGTCGGCATTCGCGCACAGGAACGCGCACGTCGGCCCGGACCCGGACACGAGACCGGCCAGCGCGCCCGCCGCGACCCCCGCCCGCAGCGTCCGGCGCAGGTCAGGGGCCATCGAGACGGCCGCGACCTGCAGGTCGTTGCCCAGGTTGAGGGCGAGCTGGCGCGGATCGCCGCCGGCCAGCGCCTCCAGGACCGGCTCGACCGGGCGGTCGTCCGGCTCCGCGTCGGCGCGAAGGCGGTCCAGCTCGGCGAACACGGCGGGGGTGGCCAGCCCGCCCCGGGCCAGCGCGATCACCCAGTGCAGCCGGTGGCGGGCCAGCACGGGGATCACCTGCTCACCCCGCCCGGTGCCGAGAGCGGTGCCCCCGTGCAGCGCGAACGTCACGTCCGAGCCGAGTTCGCCGGCCAGCGTGGACAGATCGTCGCGGCCCAAGTCCATTCGCCACAGCGACGACAGCGCGACGAGCGTGCCGGCCGCGTCCGCGGAACCGCCGGCCATCCCACCGGCGACCGGGATGCCCTTGCGGAGCACGACGCGCACGTCCGGCTCGCGGTCGGCGCGGGCGGCCAGCAGCTCGACCGCGCGCCAGGCCAGGTTCGTCGCGTCCCGCGGGACCTCGGCCACGCCGTCGCCGTGCACCTCCAGCGCCGGCTCGTCCGCCGGCTCCACGGTGACCTCGTCGAACAGGCTCACGGCGTGGAACACGGTGACCAGATCGTGGTAGCCGTCCGCACGCACCCCGCCGACGGCGAGGTGCAGATTGATCTTCGCGGGGACCCGGACGGTCACCGGGCGAGGCGCGGCGGACAACACCGCCCAACCCTACGGGCCGCCCGCAGGGGTGTGCCGGGCCCGGTCCGCTCACGGTGGTCCGGCTCACGCCGAACCGCGGTGTGGCGCGCCGAGCCGATCCGGAGTGTCAGTCGCCTGCGACCGGGGCGCCGGCCGCCACGGGCGTCGGCTGCTTCAGCAGGTGCTTCGGCGTGGCGAAGCAGGCCACCGCGACGAACCCGATGACCAGCAGCCCGGCGGGAAGCAGCAGCGACTGGGCCATCGCCGTCGCGAACGGTTCGCGCAGCGGCTCCGGCAGCATCCCGCCCGCCCCCGGCTCCAGCGTCCCGCCGCCGGACCCGCCACCGGGCAACAGGGCTGCCAGCCGCGACTCCATCAGCACCGCGATCGCCGCGCTGCCCAGCACCGCGCCGACCTGGCGGGTCGTGTTGTACACACCGGACCCGCCGCCGGCCTGCTCCATCGGCAGGTTGCGGGTGGCGCTCGTGCTGATCGGCGCCCACACGCAGGAGTTCGAGATCCCGATCAGCGCCAGCGGGAACAGCAGCTGCCAGACCGGGACGTCCGGGGTGATCGTCGCGGCCAGCCACACCAGCCCGATCACGAACGTGGCCAGTCCGAAGCCGCCGATCCAGCGTGGGTGCACCCGGTCGGTGAGCCGGCCGGTGAACGGGGCGAGACCGCCGGAGAGGATCGCCGTCGGTGCGAGCAGCAGCGCCGCCTGGGTCGGCGTCATGCCACGCACCGACTGCGCGTAGAGCATGATCGGGAAGCCCTGCGCGGTGATCGCGAAGCCGACCGTCGTGATCGCGACGTTGGCCAGGCTGAAGTTGCGGTCGCGGAACAGCTTCAGGGACACGAGCGGCTCCCCCGACATGTGCGCCTGCCACCAGACGAACACGACGAGGACGACCAGCCCCGTCACGATCAGCGACCACACCGAGATCGGCCCGACGATCGTGCCCCAGTCGAACGCCTGCCCCTGCTGGATGCCGAACACGAGCGCGAACAGTCCGACCGCGGACAGCGCGACGCCGATCAGGTCGAACCGGCGCGCCGTCTTCGGCAGGTTCGGCACCAGGCGCATCGCCGCGACGAAGCCGATCACACCGACCGGCACGTTCACGATGAAGATCCACTCCCAGCCGAGCGCGTCCACCAGCACGCCGCCGAGGATCGGGCCGACCAGCGTCGCGATGCCGGCGACGGCACCCCACAGGCTCATCGCCTGCCCGCGCTTGGCCGCCGGGAACGTGCGGGTGATCACGGCCATCGTCTGCGGCGTCATCAGCGCCGCGCCGAGGCCCTGCACGACCCGGGCGACGATCAGCATGCCGACGGTCGACGTGAGCCCGCACCACAGCGACGCGAGCGTGAACACGGCCAGGCCGAGCAGGTACACCCGCTTCGGGCCGAACCGGTCCCCGAGCCGGCCGGTGATCAGCAGCGGTACGGCGTAGGCGAGCAGGTAGGCGCTGGTCACCCAGAGGACCGAGTTGACGTCGGTGTGCAGCGCCACCAGCAGCGCGGGCGTCGCGACGGTGACGATCGTGGCGTCGACCAGGATCATGAAGAACCCGATCACCAGCGCCCAGAGGGCGGGCCACGGACTCGTGCCGTCCGAGTTCACCACCCGGCCGCCTTCCACCACCATGTCGTCGCTACCTCCCGCGGACCATCATCCGTGCGCCACCGACAGTTCGCGCGATCAGGGGCGGTGGGCGGCGATCGCCGCGAACGTCGTGACGTCGACGCGTTCGGCGCGGGTCATGGGGTCGACGCCGGCGGCACGCAGGGCCTGCTCGGCGGCCGCAGGGCTACCCGCCCACCCGGCCAGTGCCGACCGCAGGGCCTTGCGGCGCTGGGCGAACGCGGCCTCGATCACGGCGAACGTGGTCGCACGGTCGGCGCCACCGGCAGGCGGGTCGCGGCGGGTGAACGCGAGCAGCCCCGAGTCGACCCCCGGCACCGGCCAGAACACGGCGCGGGGCACCGGGCCGGCCCGCCGGGCGTCGGCGTACCAGGCGAGCTTCGCGCTGGGCGCCCCGTACTCCTTCGAGCCCGGCCGCGCGGCCAGCCGATCGGCGACCTCGGCCTGGACCATCACCAGGCCGTGCCGGAGTGACGGCAGCTCGGCGAGCAGGGTCAGCAGCACCGGGACGGCGACGTTGTAGGGCAGGTTCGCGACGACGGCGGTGGGCGTCCCGATCTCGGCGGCGGTCACCCGCATCGCGTCCGCGGTCGTGACCCTCAGCCGGTCGGCGAGCTCCGGGGCGCGCTCGGCGACCGTGCCCGGCAGCGCTGCGGCGAGCGCCGGGTCGATCTCCACGGCGTGCACGCGGGCCGCGACCGGGAGCAGCGCGAGCGTCAGCGACCCCAGCCCGGGGCCGACCTCCAGCACCTCGTCGGAGTCGCCCACCCCGGACGCGCGCACGATCCGGCGCACCGTGTTCGCGTCGTGCACGAAGTTCTGCCCGAGCCGCTTGGTCGGGCGCAGACCGAGCCCATCGGCGAGCCGGCGCACGTCGGCCGGGCCCAGCAGGCGGGCGGTTGCGGGGTCGGACACCGGCACATCCTCACCCCCGGATACGACGACGGGCCGCACCGGGGTCGGTGCGGCCCGTCGGGGTCGTGGCAGGGGGTCGGTCGGCGTCAGCCGGCCTTCTTGCCGCAGTTCGGCCAGGCGCTGTAGCCGCCGCGGTCGTCCTTGACCTTGTTGGCGACCGCGATCTGCTCCTCGCGCGACGCCTGGTCCGGGCGCGGGGCGTACTGGTCGCCGCCGTAGGCGTTCCAGGTCTGCGTGTCGAACTGCAGGCCGCCGTAGTAGCCGTTACCCGAGTTCGTCGACCAGTCGCCGCCCGCCTCGCACTCGGCGATCTTGTCCCAGACGGCGCCACCGGCGGCGGCCGGAGCGGCCGCCTTCTTCGGGGCGGGGGCCGGCTTCGCGGCGGCCTTCTTCGTGCCGACCTTGACCACACGGGCCTTGGCCGGCGTGGACGAGCCGGCGCCGATCCGCTCGCGCCCGACCTCGCGGCCGTTGTCGTAGGTGACGCGCCAGATGACGCTGCGCGCGCCCTCCGCGCCCGGGTCCACGACGGTCCGGGTGCCCTCGGGCGCCGTCGGGTCCTGGACGATCTGCTCGGGCACCGGCGTCTTCTGCGACTCGACGATCTGCGACCCGCTCATCGGCGAGGCCGCCGCCTGCAGCGTGCCGGCCTCGACCGGCTGGTACAGGTTCATCGACGACGCCGAGCCGAGCGGCGACGCGCTCGCGGCCAGGTTGGTCTTCAGGGCCTGGGTCTGGTCCACGTCCTGCAGGTCGGTCGTGAGGACCGCTGCCGCGACGCCGCCGGTGGGGACGGCGAACAGGGCCGCCGCAGCGGCCGTCCGTGCCGTCGACCGGTTCATCCCGGTCGAACGGTGCCGCCCACCGACGTCGTCGCCAACGCCGAGACCCGCCGGTCCGGTGTCCACGGCGGCTCCCGGGGAGGAGGAGCCGGCGCTCGAACGCCCGAAGGCGTCGCGGGACAAACGAACAGTGCGCTCGATCATGACTTCCCGGAGGGTCGTCGGTCCGGGCAGGGAGAACGTCGCGGCAATCGCGACCGGTGCTGGATCATCACGGCGCCGTTGCCGATGATCCGTCGCTGGGGAGCGGACCGGTCGTGTTCGCCGCGGGGGGAGCGTTCCCATCCCGGCGGGTACGGGCGACGACGCTAGTGGATGGTCACGGGCTGAACACGGCGGGGCGCGTTCTCCGCGCCGAACGGACGATGTCGGACGGCGAGCGTTGATCGGCCGACCGGTGGGCGCAGATCCGGCATCACGCCGTCCCGGCGATCCCGAACGTCCGCTCGGCGTTGCGCTGGGTAACGCTCGCGATCCGTTCGGCCGAGTCGCCGCGTACATTTGCCAGGCCACGTACCGTCCACGGGAGGCAATACGGCTCGTTCGCCCGGCCTCGGTGCGGATGGGGCGTGAGGAACGGTGCGTCCGTCTCCACCAGGAACTGCGCCTCCGGCACGAGCGCGGCCGCCTCCCGCAGGGCATGCGAGTTCTTGAACGTCACCGGCCCGGCGAATGACAGAACGTAACCGGCCTCGACGCACTCCCGTGCCATCGCGGCGTCCCCGGAGAAGCAGTGGAAGACCACCGTCTCGGGCGGGCCCTCCTCGCGCAGGATGCGCAGCACGTCGTCGTGCGCGTCCCGGTCGTGGATCATCAGCGGCTTGCCGACGCGCTTGGCGAGCCCGATGTGCCAGCGGAACGCGTCCTGCTGTGCGGCGGGCGGCGAGTGGTCCCAGTAGTAGTCCAGGCCCGTCTCGCCGACCGCGACGACCCGCTCGTCGGCCACCAGCCGCTCGATCTCGGCCAGGTCGTCCGCGGTGACCGCCGCGGTGCGGGTCGGGTGCAGGGCGGCCGCGGCGAACACCCGGTCGTCCCAGTGCGCCGCCTGCACCGCCCAGCGCGCCGAATCCATGTTGTCGGCGATCGTCACCGCGTGGGTGACGCCGACCGCCGCGGCGCGGTCCATCGTCGCCGCGACGTCGTCGGCCGTCTCGCAGCCGCACGCGTCGAGATGGGTGTGGCTGTCGATCGTCGTCGCGCCCAGCGGCTCCGGCGGGTCCGGGCGCGGGCGGCGGCCGTACGGCCCGCTCGCCTCCGAGCTCACGACGAGATCGGCGCGAAGTCCGGTCCCGTCTCCCCCAGCTTCGGGTCCAGCTTGGCGAAGATCGGGCTCGGCTTGACCAGCGGACGCCCGACCTCGATCGGGGTCGACGTCCAGCTCGCCTGCTCGCTCGCGTAGTCGCCGGTGAGCACCGGGTACGACGGGCCGTCACCCAGGTCCTCGACCTCCTGGCGCTCCGGCTGCGCGGCCCAGACGCCGGTGCCGCCCATCGCCTCGTGCACCTTCTGCGCGGCGTGCGGCAGGAACGGCGTCAGCAGCGTGTTCGCGTCCTGCACGACCTGCAGTGCGGTGTGCAGGATCGTGTCCCGGCGCTCCGGGTCGTCCTTGCGCTTCCACGGCTCCTGGTCGGACAGGTACTTGTTCGCCGACGACACGACCCGCATCGCCTCGCCGGCCGCCTGCTTGAACCGGTTGCGCCGCAGCAGCTCGCCGACCGTGTCGAAGCCCGCCCGTGAGGCCGCCAGCAGCTCGCCGTCCGCGGCCTCGGGCGCGACCGGCTTCGGGATCGCCCCGACGTTCTTGTGCGCCAGCGAGATCGAGCGGTTGACGAGGTTGCCCCACTCGTTGGCCAGCTCGAAGTTCGTCCGGCGCACGAACTCGTCCCAGGTGAAGTCCGTGTCCTGGTTCTCCGGACCGGCCACCGAGATGAAGTAGCGCAGCGCGTCCGGCCCGAACTCGCGCAGGAAGTCCCCGACGTAGATCACCGTGCCGCGGCTCGTGGAGAACTTGGACCCGCTCATCGTCAGGTACTCCGACGAGACGATCTCGCTCGGCAGGTTCAGCGTGCCGTACGTGCCGGGCACACCACCGCGGTCGCCCGCGCCGTTGTGACCGAGCAGGATCGCCGGCCAGATCACCGAGTGGAAGACGATGTTGTCCTTGCCCATGAAGTAGTAGGCCTGGGCGTCCGGGTTCGTCCACCACTCCTTCCACGCGTCCGGGTCCGGGCCGCGCCGGGCCCACTCCACGGACGCGGACAGGTAGCCGATCACCGCGTCGAACCAGACGTAGATCTTCTTCATCGGGTTGTCCGACCAGCCGTCCAGCGGGATCGGGACGCCCCACTCGAGGTCGCGGGTGATCGCCCGCGGCTTGAGGTCGTCGATCAGGTTGGCGCTGAACTTGAGCACGTTCGGCCGCCAGTCGGTGCGGGTGCCCAGCCACGACCCCAGCGACTCGGCGAACGCCGGCAGATCCAGGAAGAAGTGCTCGGTCTCGACGAACTGCGGCGTCTCGCCGTTGATCCTCGAGCGCGGGTTGATCAGGTCGGCCGGGTCGAGCTGGTTGCCGCAGTTGTCGCACTGGTCGCCGCGCGCGCCGTCGTAGCCGCAGATCGGGCACGTGCCCTCGACGTAGCGGTCCGGCAGCGTCCGCCCGGTGGACGGGCTGATCGCGCCCATCTGCGTCTTCGGGACGACGTAGCCGTTCTTGTACAGCGACAGGAAGATCTGCTGCGTGACCTCGTAGTGGTTCGAGGTCGTGGTGCGGGTGAACAGGTCGTAGCCCAGCCCGAGCCCCTGCAGGTCCCGGGTGATCACGTCGTTGTACTTGTCCGCGAGCCCGCGCGGGGTCAGGCCCTCGGCGTCGGCCTGTACCTGGATCGGGGTGCCGTGCTCGTCCGTGCCGGAGACCATCAGCACCCGGTCCCCCACCATGCGCCGGTACCGGGCGAACACGTCGGAGGGCACACCGAAGCCGGAGACGTGGCCGATGTGCCGGGGGCCGTTGGCGTAGGGCCACGCCACGGCGGTCAGCACGGACGAACTCATGCGACCAGCGTATTCGCCTGTGGGAAGCGCATTGCGTGCGGGCGTCAGCGAGGTCACAGCCCCTTCTCAGGAGGCGGTGCCATCATCGGAGAAGTGGAGTGTCCGGCCCGGGAGGGTGCACGCGAGGTGTTGCTCGACGCCGGGCTGCAGCTGTGGAACGACGCCGGCTGGACGGCCGTCACGCTGGATGCCGCGGCCGCGGCCGCGGGGCTCGACCCGGACGGGTTCCGCGACGAGTTCACCGATCCCGCCGACCTGGCCTGCGCGATCTTCGACGCGATCGTCGACGAGCGCAGCGCCGCGATGCTCACCGCGATGGCCGACGCCCCGCCGTCGATGGCCCCGCGGATGCGCGCGCTGCTCGAGGTGATGACCGGCGACGTCGCCCGGGACCACCGGCGCGCGGTCGTGCTCGCCGAGCCGATCGGGTGCCCGGCGCTGCTCGTGAAGCGGCGCAGCGCGAACCGGGGGTTCGCCGAGATGGTGGTGACCGCGAACCGGGAGTCGCGGATGGAGCCGGACAACCTGCGCGCGGCCGGGCACTTCGCGCTCGGCGGGCTCGGCGAGCTCGTGTTCGCGTGGCTGGACCCCGCCAGCCCGGTGGGTCGCGATCTGGTGGTCGAGCACGGGGTCCGGCTGTTCGAGTCGGCCGTACAGGCCGGCTGGCCGGGGCCGGCCGCCTGACGCAGGTCACCGGAGGGGCGGCGGACGGACGTCGATGCCCGCAGCGACCGCCACCTCCCGATAGGCGGCCGCGAGGTCGGCGACCGACGCGTGCGCGTTCCGGCCGCTCGGGTTGGGCACCACCCACACCGGCACCCCGGCCAGGTCGTCCGGCTGGCGGCCGACGACGGCACCGGGCCGGCCGAACGCCGTGCGGTAGGCGGTGACGCCGAGGATCGCGACGGCGGCCGGACCGATCTCCGCGACGCGCCCGGCCAGTGCTGCCGCACCCGACACGAGCTCGCCGGCCCCCAGCTCGGCGGCACTCCCCGTCGCCCGGGCCACCAGGCGCGTGATCCCGACTCCCTGGGCGAGCAGATGCTCGACGTCGGCGGGGTCGAAGCCCTCGGAGGCGTCGATGCGATGGTCGGTGATCCCGGCGAGGTGCAGCGCGGGGTAGAAGCGATTGCCGCGCCGGCCGAACGGCGTCCGTGTCGCCATGGCCGACAGTCCCGGGTTGACGCCCACGAACAGCAGCCGGACGTCGGGGCCGAGCAGGTCCGGGACCGTGCCGCCTCGTGTCGGGACCTCGTCCGGCGTGTCCACGGGCGCCCACGCTATCGAGACGCCCGGATCGCGGCCGGGCGAACGCCACGGTCGTCGGCGGCGGGTGGGACAGCTGTGACGTTCACGCCGGCCGCGACGGGGGGTGGGGCCGGCGCGCGGGTACCCGAGACCAGCCGAGCGGGACCGTGACCTGCGAGGGTTACCGTGGAGAGCGTGAACGTCGATGTCACGCCCCTTCCCGGGATCGGGGTGCGCAAGGAGTTCGAGCTCCGAGGCGGCCGCCGGGTCGGGGTGATCCAGCACCGGGACGGCCAGGTCGAGCTGATCCTGTCGAAGGCCGACGACCCGGACGCCTGCGTGGCCGAGCTGCCGCTCACCACGGAGGAGGCCGGCGTGCTGGCGAACCTGCTCGGCGCGCCGCAGCTGGTGAACCAGCTCAACGCGGAGCACAGCGAGCTGCCCGGCATCTCGACGCGCCAGCTCCCGATCAAGCCGAACAGCCCGTTCGACGGGCGCACGCTCGGCGACACCGCGCTGCGCACGCGGACGCAGGTGTCGGTCGTCGCCGTGATGCGGGCCGGGCAGGTGCACCCCTCCCCGACGCCGGACTTCACGCTCGCCGGGGGCGACCTGCTGGTGACGGTCGGGACGGGCGAGGGTCTGGAGCAGGCCGTCAAGATCCTCCAGCACGGCTGACCGCGTGGACGAGAACGCTCTCGAACTGATCGAGCTCGGGGCCGTTTTCTTCGGCCTGGGCCTCCTGGGACGGCTGGCGAACCGGATCGGGATGTCGCCGATCCCGCTCTACCTGCTCGGCGGGCTCGCGTTCGGCACCGGCGGGATCGTCCCGCTCGGCGGCATCGGCGACTTCACGTCGCTGGCCGGCGAGGTCGGGGTGGTGCTGCTGCTCCTGCTGCTCGGCCTGGAGTACTCGGCCGCCGAGCTGATCACCGGGCTCCGCCGGTCCTGGATGTCCGGGATCCTGGACATCGTGCTCAACGCGGCACCCGGCGTCGCGGTCGCGTTGATCCTCGGCTGGGGCCCGGTCGGGGCGATGGTCCTCGGCGGGGTCACCTACATCTCCTCGTCCGGGATCGTGGCCAAGGTGCTGTCCGATCTCGGCCGGCTCGGTAACCGGGAGACGCCGGTGGTGCTGTCCATCCTGGTGTTCGAGGACCTGGTGATGGCGCTCTACCTGCCGATCCTCACCGCGCTGCTGATCGGCGTGACGCTGCTCGGCGGGCTGTCCGCGGTCGGCATCTCGGTGGCCGTCATCGCCGTCGTGCTCGTGGTGGCGCTGCGCTACGGCCGGTTCGTCTCGGCGATCGTGGACTCCTCGGACCGCGAGGTGTTCCTGCTCAAGGTCCTGGGCGCTGCGCTGCTCGTCGCCGGGTTCGCCTCGGCGATGCAGGTGTCCGCCGCGGTCGGGGCGTTCCTGCTCGGGATCGCGATCTCCGGGTCGACGGCGGAGAACGCGACGAAGCTGCTGGAGCCGCTGCGCGACCTGTTCGCCGCCGTGTTCTTCGTCGTGTTCGGGCTGAACACCGACCCGGCCGCGATCCCGCCGGTGCTCGGCTGGGCGATCGTGCTGGCCGTGTCCACCACGCTCACCAAGCTCGCGACGGGCTGGTGGGCCGCCCGCCAGGCCGGCATCGGCAACCTGGGACGAGCCCGCGCGGGGGCCGCGCTCGTCGCGCGCGGCGAGTTCTCGATCGTGATCGCCGGGCTGGCGGTGAGCTACGCCGCGGTGCCGGACCAGCTGTCCGCGCTGGCGACGGCGTACGTCCTGCTCATGGCCGTGCTCGGCCCGGTGGTCGCCCGGTTCGTCGAACCGGTGGCGCGCACCGTCCTGCGCCGCCCGACCGTCCGTGCCGCGACGAGCTGAGCTCGCCCGCCGCGTCAGCCCGCGGCGAGGGTCGCGTTGTAGAGGTCGCGCTTGCTCACTCCGGTCGCGGCGGCGACGGCGTTCACGGAGTCCTTGAGCCGCTCCCCGCCGGCCATCCGCTCCCGCACGGCGGGGATCAGCGACTCGATCGACGGCCCCTCCGACGGCGCGGCGCCGGCCAGCACGACCGTCACCTCGCCCCGCACCGGCTCCTCCGACGCCCAGGACGCCAGCTCGGCGAGCGTGCCGCGCTTGACCTGTTCGTAGCGCTTCGTCAACTCCCGGCACACGGCCGCGCGCCGATCGGCTCCGAGCACGTCCGCGGCCTGGCCGAGCAGGTCGGCGACCCGGCGCGGTGACTCGAAGAACACCGTCGCCCGCTGCTCGCGAGCCCAGGGACTCGAGCCACCGCCGTCGTTCTCCGGGCTTGCGGGGCGCGAAGCCCTCGAAGCAGAACCGCTCGCACGGCAGACCGGACAGCACCAGCGCCGTGGTCACCGCGGACGGCCCGGGTATGCACGTGACCGGCAGGTCCTCGGCCGCGGCGGCGGCCACCAACCGGTAGCCGGGGTCGGAGATCGCCGGCATCCCGGCGTCGGTGACCACGAGGACCGTGGAGCCCGGAGCGCACCGCCTCCAGCAGCCGGGGGAGGCGATCGGCCTCGACGGCGTCGTAGTGGCTGACGATGCTCCCCTCGTACCGCACGTCCAGGGCAGCGGCCAGCGTGCGGAAGCGGCGGGTGTCCTCGGCCGCGACGACGTCGGCGGTGGCGATCAGCTCGCGCAGCCGTGGCGAGGCGTCACGAACATCACCCAAAGGGGTCGCCGCCAGCACCAGAGCACCAGGACGGCCGAGCGCGGCGGACATCGCTCCAGCCTACGATCGGGCGTCGTGGCTACCGACACCGCGACCGCCGCCTCCGGCAGCCGCGTGGCGGGCACCGGGGAGATACCCGGCCTGACCCCGGCCGGGTCGCCACCGCCGATGCGCCGGGCCGACCCCGGTCCGATCTCGCGGCTGGGCCGCCCGCCGGCCACCGACGCGCTGCGCGGCTGGGCGGTCACGATCGCCGTCACGCTGCTCGCCGCCGTCCTGCGGCTGTGGAACCTCGGCGAGCCGACCGACCGCGGCACCCCCGTCTTCGACGAGAAGCACTACGTGCCGCAGGCCTGGCAGATGGTGCGCAACGGCGGGATCGAGGACAACCCCGCCTACGAGAAGATCGTGCACCCCGCGCTGGGCAAGCAGCTGATCGCGCTCGGCGAGATGACGTTCGGCTACGACGGTGTCGGCTGGCGGATCGCGGCGGCGCTGTCCGGGGTGCTGACCGTGCTGCTGGTCGTGCGCGCGGCCCGGCGGCTCACCCGGTCCACGGCGCTCGGCGGCCTGGCCGGGCTGCTGCTGACCTGCGACGGCCTGTCCCACGTGCAGTCGCGGATGGGCATGCTCGACGTGTTCTCCGCCCTGTTCGTGGTCGCCGCGTTCCTCGCGCTGCTCTGCGACCGCGACGACGTGCGCGCCCGGATGGCGCTGGTGATCACCCAGGACCGGGTCGGCGACGACCCGTACGGGCCGCGGTGGGGTGTGCGCTGGTGGCGACTGGCCGCCGGGGTGCTGCTCGGCCTGGGCTGCGGCGTGAAGTGGGGCGGCAGTTACTACGTGGCCGCGTTCGCGCTGCTCGCCGTGTTCTGGGACGTGTCGCTGCGCCGCCGGGCCGGGGTGGCGCGGCCGTGGGTGGGCACCGCGATGCGGGATCTGCTCCCGTCGGCGTGGGCGCTCGGGCTGGTCCCGGTGCTGGCCTACCTGTCGACCTGGTGGGCGTGGTTCGGCAGCGAGACCGGCGTGGACCGGCACGCGGTCGGCCGGGAGATCGGCACCGACGGGTTCTGGTCGTTCCTGCCGGACGCGCTGCGGTCGCTCTGGTACTACCACGGTCAGGTGCTGGCGTTCCACGAAGGACTGACCACGCAGACCGCGGGCCAGCATCCCGTGGGAGTCGAAGCCGTGGACCTGGCCGATGGGCCTGCGGCCGATGCTCTACCAGTACGCCGACAGCGGGGTGAGCGGCTGCAGCGGGGACAAGTGCATCACCGCGGTGATGCTGATCGGCACGCCGGCGCTGTGGTGGGCGTCGATCCCGGTGCTGGCCTGGGGGCTGTGGCGGGCCGTCACCCGCGGCGACTGGCGCTGGGTCGCGGTCCTCGTCGGCTACGGCGCCGGCTTCCTGCCGTGGTTCCTGAACCTCGACCGGCAGATGTACTACTTCTACATGATGCCGGTGGCGCCGTTCCTGGTGATGGCGACGGTGATGGTGATGGGGGCGATGCTCGGGCGCTCCGGAGTCCCGGAACGACGACGGCGGCTCGGCCTGATGGTCGTGTCCGCCTGGGTGGCGCTGATCATCGTCAACTTCGTGTGGCTGTGGCCGATCCTCAACGGCAACCCGATCACCGAGGCGCACTGGCAGGCCGAGCTCTGGCTCCCGTCCTGGCGCTGAGGCCCGTCCCGAAAAGAATCTTCGAGAATGTCCTCCGAACCTGTCGAACGGCGTCGAGCCCGTTCGTAGCGAGGGTGAGAGACCGGCAACTCCGCCGGTCGGTTCACCACCGGAGGTCACCATGTCCACCACCCTACACCACCGCCCCCGCCACCACGACCGCCGCGCCGTCGGTGGGATCGCTCCTTCGGACCGGGGCCGTGGCCACCGTCCTCGCCGCGGGCGCCACCGCGGTGGTCGCCACCGCCGGCCAGGCGGCCGGGATCAGCCTGGCCGTCTCCGGCGCCCCGATCCCGCCGTCCGGGTTCGCGACGCTGACGGTCATCTTCTCGGTCCTCGGACTGTTCATCGCCCTGGGGCTGCGCCGGTTCGCCGGCAGCCCGCGCACGGCGTGGATCCGCACCACCGTCGCGCTCACCGTGCTCTCCCTGGTGCCGGACGTGCTCGCGGACGCCGACACGTCGCACGAAGGCGCTATTGATGGCGACCCACGTCGTGGCAGCTGCCATCGTGATCCCCGCCGTCGCCCGCCGGCTGTCCTGACGACCACCTCGCGAAGGAGCGATCGCCGTGCACTACTTGCTGAGCGTCCTGAACGACGAGAGCGTGCCCATGCCGACAGGTGCGGACTGGGATGCCTCCATCGCCCGGGTCGGCGTGGTCAACGACGAGATGAAGTCGACGGGGGTCTGGGTGTTCGCCGGCGGGCTGCTGCCCTCCGACAGCGCCACCGTCGTCCGCGTCCAGGACGGCAACACCACCATGACCGACGGGCCGTTCGCCGAGACGAAGGAGCAGCTCGGTGGGTTCTGGGTGATCGAGGTCGACGATCTCGACGCCGCACTGGCCTGGGCCGAGAAATGCGCGGAGGCGTGCTGGGGTCCGATCGAGGTGCGTCCCTTCGACGGCCTCGCCTGACCGGGGCCCGTGGACCTCACGAGCGTCTACCGGGCCGAGTACGGCCGCTGCGTCGCCACCCTGACCCGCATCCTCGGCGACATCGGTCTCGCCGAGGAGGCGGTACAGGACGCGTTCACGGTGGCCATGCAGAAATGGGACGTCCTGCCGCCCAACCCCGGCGCCTGGATCGTCACGACCGCCCGGAACCGGGCCGTCGATCGCCTGCGTCGCGAGTCGACGCGCGAGGCCCGCCACGCCCAGGCCCTGCTGCTGCACCAACCCGACGAGCCCGAGGAGGTGGGACCGGTGCGCGACGACCAACTGCGACTGATCTTCACCTGCTGCCACCCCTCGCTCGCACCGCTCGCGCAGACCGCGCTGACCCTGCGCCTGCTCGGCGGGCTGGAGGTCCCCGAGATCGCCCGGGCCTACCTCGTCCCCGAGGCGACGATCTCCCAGCGGATCGTGCGGGCGAAGAAGAAGATCCGCGACGCCGCCATCCCGTACCGGGTGCCCGGCGAGGCGGAGCTGCCCGACCGGCTGCCACCGGTGCTGACCGTGCTCTACCTGATCTTCAACGAGGGCTACACGGCGACGGCGGGACCGCTGCTGCGCACGGACCTCTCCGCAGAGGCGGTGCGGCTGGCCCGGGCACTCGCCGACCTGATGCCCGACGAGCCGGAGGTACTCGGGCTGCTCGCCCTGCTGCTGCTCACCGAGGCGCGCCGCCCGGCCCGGGTGGGGCCGTCCGGTGAGCTGGTGACGCTGGCCGAGCAGGACCGTTCACTGTGGAACCGGGAGCTGATCGACGAGGGCCACGATCTCGTGCGCCGGTGCCTGCGGCGGAACCGGCCCGGTCCCTACCAGATCCAGGCCGCCATCAACGCCGTCCACACCGACGGCGACGCCACCGACTGGGTCCAGGTGCTCGCCCTCTACGACCAGCTCCTCCGGATCAACCCGACGCCGATCGTCGCCCTCAACCGGGCCGTCGCCGTCGCCGAGGTGCACGGCCCCGCGCAGGCCCTCGCCGACATCGAGGACCTCGATCTGCCCGGCTACCACCTGCTCCCCGCCACCCGGGCCGACCTGCTCGCCCGGCTCGACCGCGACGCCGAGGCCCGCGACGCCTACGACGAGGCCATCGCGCTCGCGACCAACGACACCGAGCGGGCGTTCCTGGAGGCCCGCCGCTCCCGTCTCGGTTGGTGAACCGAAGGCCGCGCTCCGGCTCCCGTCCTAGGCACGGGCGCGCTCACCGCGCCGACGAACAGGGCGCGTAACGCCGGTCCGTCCCGCCACGACGTCGCGGGGGACAACACTGGGGGAACGACGTGGCCGTGCTGGACCGCATGCGCGCGCTCGGGCGGCTGAGCCGTCCGGGCATGCTCACGCGCCGACGTATCGCCATCCCCGCGCAGCGCGCGGCGCCGGACGAGTCCCCGGCCCCGCCGGTGGACATCGCCCCCGACGACCCGCTGCTCGACCACCTGCGCCGGACCGCGACCCCGGTGGACCTGGCGGGCCTGGACGACCTGGGCTCCCCCGCCGTCGCCGCCCTGCGCGCGGCCGGGATCGTGCTCGTCGTCCCCCTGGTCACGGCCGGCGAGCTGGTCGGCGTCCTCAACCTGGGGCCGCGGCGCTCGGAGCAGGGCTACTCCACCGACGACCGACGGCTGCTGGACACGCTGGCCGGGCACGCCGCGCCGGCGTTGCGGGTCGGGCAGCTGGTCCGCGAGCACGAGACCGAGGCCCGCGAGGTCGAGCGGATCGAGCACGAGCTGCGCGTCGCGCAGCTGATCCAGCAGCAGTTCCTGCCGCAGGAGCTGCCCGCGCTGCCCGGCTGGAACGTCGAGGCGCTGTACCAGCCGGCCCGCACGGTCGGCGGCGACTTCTACGACTTCGTCGAGCTCGACGACGGCCGGCTGATGATCGTCTGCGGGGACGTCACGGACAAGGGGGTCCCGGCCGCGCTCGTCATGTCCAGCACGCACGCGCTGCTGCGCGAGAACGGCCCGCGGCTGGTCTCCCCGGGCGCGGTGCTCGCCCGGGTGAACGACCTGCTGTGCGCGTCGATCCCGGAGCACATGTTCGTGACCTGCCTGGTCATGGTGCTCGACCCGGCCGACGGGCGGATCACGTTCGCCAACGCCGGGCACAACCTGCCCTACCTGCGCGGGGCCGAGGGTGGGGTGCGGGAGCTGCGCGCCACCGGCATGCCGCTCGGCCTGCTGCCGGGCATGGACTACGACGAGGTCGACGACGTCGTCGCGGTCGGCGAGTCGATGCTGCTGCACAGCGACGGTCTCGCCGAGGCGCACGACGCGGACCGCGCGTTGTTCGGGTTCGCCAAGGTCAAGGAGCTCGTCAGCGCCTCGCCCGGGGGCAGCGAGCTGATCGAGCGCTGCCTGGCCGCGCTCGCGGAGTTCACGCCGGCGGGTGCCGAGCAGGAGGACGACATCACGCTGGTGACCATCGAGCGGGAACCCGCGGACACCAGAGCACGGCTGCTCACCCTCCACGTCCCGAGCTCGCCCGGCGCCGAGATCGACGTCGTCGACCAGGTCGGGGAGGCCGCGGCGGCGCACGGCATGGCCTGGGACCGGGTGCAGCGGCTGCGCACGGCCGTCGGCGAGACCGTCGGCAATGCGATGGAGCACGGCAACCGGCACGACCCCGCGCTGACCGTCGACGTCGTCGTGCGCGAGGCCGACGGCCCGGCGGTCGAGGTCGCCGTCAGCGACCGGGGCGGGGCGTTCGAGGTGCCCGGCGAGGACGCCGAGCCGGACCTCGCGGCCAAGCTCGCCGGCGAGCAGACTCCGCGCGGCTGGGGATTGTTCCTGGTGCGGCACATGGTCGACGACATGCGCACGCTGGCGGTCCCGCCGAACGACCCGGACCGGCACACCGTCGTACTGACCCAGGCACTGCAGGACCCCGACGCCCGACCAGGGAGGACCCGATGACCGACGTCGAGATGACGGTGCGCCGTCCCGGACCGCGGGTGGCGGTGATCGACATCGCGGGCGACGTGACGGCGGAGTCCAAGCCCGCCCTCGAGGCCGCCTACGACGAGATCGGTCCGTCCATCCGCGCCGTCGTGCTGAACTTCTCCGGTCTGGGGTACATGAACTCGTCGGGCATCGGCATGCTGGTGACTCTGCTGGTGCGCACGAACCGCGCGCGCCAGCGGCTGCTCGCGTTCGGCCTGTCCGACCACTACCGGGAGATCTTCTCGCTGACCCGGCTGGACGAGGCGATCGCCGTCGTCGACGACGAGGACGCGGCCGTCTCGACCGTCGCGGCCTGACGCACCAGGGGGACAGTCATCGACCAGCCGGACGCCGTCGTCGTCGGAGCCGGGCCGAACGGGCTCGCCGGGGCGATCACGCTGGCCCGGGCGGGACTGTCCGTCCGGGTGTACGAGGCGTCGTCGACGCCGGGCGGGGGCTGCCGGAGCGCGGAGCTGACCGGGCCGGGCTACCGGCACGACGTCTGCTCCACGGTGCAGGCACTGGCCGTGGTCTCGCCGTTCTTCCGCACGCTGGACCTGGAGTCGCTCGGCGTGCGGCTGTGCCGCCCGGAGGTCGCCTACGCCCACCCGCTCGACGGCGGGCGGGCCGGCGTGCTGCACAGCGACGTCGAGCGCACGGCCGCGGCGCTGGACGAGGCCGCGCCCGGAGACGGGAAGCGGTGGCGACAGCTGGTCGGACCGCTGGCCCGCCGCGCCGACGACCTGTGGCCGGAGGTCCTGGGTGATCTGCGCCGTGTCCCGCGGCACCCGGTGACGCTGGCCCGGTTCGGGCTGCCCGGCCTGCTGCCGGCGTCGGTGCTGGCCCGGTCGTTCTCCTCCGACGAGGGGCAGGGCCTGATCAGCGGTTCGGCCGCGCACGCGATGCGCACGCTCAGCGCCCCTCTCACCTCGGCGTTCGGGCTCGCGCTGATCACGGCCGCGCACGCGACGGACTGGCCGGTCGTCGAGGGCGGCAGCGGCGTGCTGATCGACGCGCTGGTCACCGAGCTGACCCGGCTCGGCGGTGAGGTCGTCTGCGACCAGCCGGTGCGCGACCTCGCCGCACTGCCGCCGTCGGCGGTGACGCTGCTGGACGTCACCCCGCGCCAGTTCCTCGCGATGGCCGGGGACCGCCTCCCGTCGCGCTACGCCCGTGCGATGCGCCGGCACCGCTACGGCCCGGGCGTCTTCAAGATCGACTACGCGCTGTCCGGGCCGGTGCCGTGGACGAACCCGGACGCCCGACGCGCCGGCACCCTGCACGTCGGCGGGACGCTCACCGAGATGGCCCGCAGCGAGGCCGACGTCGAGGCCGGGCGCCATCCCGACGCGCCGTTCGTGCTCGTCGTGCAGGGCTCACTGATGGACCCGACGCGCGCCCCTGCCGGGAAGCACACGCTCTGGGCGTACTGCCACGTGCCGAACGGCTCGAACCGGGACATGACCGCGGAGATCGAGCGTCAGCTCGAGCGGTTCGCGCCCGGCTTCCGTGACCTGGTGCTGCAGCGCGCCACCCGCACCGCCACCGGTTATCACGCCTACGACGAGAACTACGTCGGCGGCGACATCAACGGCGGCATGGCGACGCTGTACGGCACGGTGCTCGGGCCGGTGGCGCAGTGGTCGCGGTACGCGACGCCGCTGCCCGGGGTGTACCTGTGCTCGTCGTCCACGCCTCCCGGCGGCGGCGTGCACGGCATGTCCGGCTACCTGGCCGCCGGCGAGGCGCTGCGCACGGTGCACGGGCGCAGCCGGGCGAGGATCCGCCGGTGAACGACCGCTGGACGCGCGCCTGCGCGGCTCTCGTACTGCTGGTCACCGTCGCCGGGGCGGGCGTGGTGCTGTACGCCTCCTACGGGTTCGACCGGGTCCACACGGGTCTCGCGGACCTGCTCGCCGGGGCCGTCACCTCGGTCACGGCCCTGATGTTCGTCGGCGTGGGCGTGGTGATCGTGCTGCGCGGACACGACCAGGGTCGCCTGATCGGCCGGCTGCTCGTGCTCAGCGGGCTGGGGCTGATCGCGAGCTCGGTCGGCTCCGGGCTGGGCGGTCTGTACGAGGACGGCTACCCGGTCCCGCTCGGCGCCTGGGCCGCGTGGACCGACGACTGGGTGTGGGTGCTGCTCCTGCTCGGGGTCTGGCTGACGCTCGTCCTCTTCCCGGACGGCCGGGCCCCCACCCGCACGGCCCGCGTCGCCGTCGTCCTGGGACTCGCCGTCGCGGCCGCGGTCCTGCTCACGTTCCCGTTCACCCCCGGCAATCTGTTCGACCTGCCCGGCGTCGCGAACCCGGTTCCGCCCGTGCCGGTGCTGTCGGCGCTGTCCGGGCCGGTGCACGCTGCGCTGATCCCGGCGATGATCGGGATGTTCGCCCTGTGCACGGCGTGCGTGGTGCAGCGCTACCGCGGGGCCGGGCCGGAAGTCCGCGCGCAGATCCGCTGGCTCGGGTGGTCGGCGCTGGTCACCGTGCTCTGCGTGCTGGCCCAGAACCTGGTCCCGGCGCCGTGGTCGGACGCGGTCTCGGTCGTCACCCTGCTCACGATGCCGCTGCTGCCGGTCGTGGTCGCCGTGTCGGTGCTGCGCTTCCGGCTCTACGACATCGACCGCCTGCTGTCGCGCACCGTGTCCTACGCGCTGCTCACCGGGCTGGTGGTGGCCGTGTACGTCGGCGTCGTCGCGCTGGCCGGCGCTCTGGTACCGGCGGCGTCGGGCTCGCTCGGCGTCGCCGCGGCCACGCTCGCCGCCGTGTCGCTGGTGCGCCCGCTGCGCCGCGTGCTGCAGGACGCCGTGGACCGCCGGTTCGACCGGGCCCGCTCGGACGCCCGCCGGGCCGTGGCCGGGTACGCCGGGCGCCTCCGCGCCACCGAGACGTTCCGGGAAGCCGACCTTCACGACGTGCTCTCCCGCACCGTCGCGCCGACCACGGCCTGGCTGTGGCAGCCCCCGGCGAGCACGCGATGACCACCCGGCGGGACCGCCTGCTCTGCGGCGGGGCGATCACGTTGAGCGTGGTCGCGACGCTGCTGTGCTGGTACCTGCTGGCCGTCACCCCGGGCCTGGGCTGGGCCCGGGTCGTCAGCAACCTGCTGTTCGCGTGCTCGCCGCTGTTCACCGCGCTCGGCACCGTGATCGTCCACCGCGGGCGCGGACACCGGATCGGCTGGCTGCTCCTCGGGACCGGGGTCGCGCTCTCGGTGGACGTCGTCGCCGCGACGGCCGCGCAGGCCTACGCCGCGGGGGTGGACGTCCCGTTCGGACAGTGGCTGGCCTGGTCCGACGACTTCATCTGGGCCCCGCTGCTGCTCGGCTGCTGGCTGCTCCTGCTGCTGTTCCCGGACGGGCGGGTGCCGAACCGGCTCACCCGCTCGGGGTGTGGGCCGGGTGCGCGGTCGCCGCGGCGATCGTCGCGCTGGCGCCGTTCCACTCCGGACAGTTGATCGACTACCCGACGGTGCCCTCACCGGTGCCGCCGGTCCCGGTGCTCACCGACCTCACCCGGGCCGTGCTGCCGGTGCTGCAGCCGGCCGTGCCGCTGGTGTTCCTGTTCGTCGCGGTGTGCGTCATCGTGCGCTACCGCGCGTCCGGGCCGGTGGCGCGCGCCCAGATCCGCTGGCTCGCCTGGCAGGCCCTGCTGATCGGGATCGTGATCCCGCTGCGGATCGTCGTGCCCGAGTCCTGGCTGCCCGCGCTCGACGTGGCGGCCGGCGTCACGTTCCCGATGCTGCCGGTCGTGGTCGCGGTCGCCGTACTGCGCTACCGGCTCTACGACGTGGACCGCCTGGTCAGCCGCACCGTGTCCTACGCGCTGCTGACCGGCGTCGTGGTCGGGCTCTACGCCGGCGTCGTCGCCGGGGCGTCCGCGCTGCTGCACGAGGACGCCGGGCAGTTCGCCGTCGCGGCCGCGACGCTCGTCGCCGTGTCCGTGGTGCGGCCGCTGCGGCGGCGGCTGCAGGCCGTCGTCGACCGGCGGTTCGACCGTGCCCGGTACGACGCGCACCGCACCGTCGCCGGGTACGCCGAGCGGCTGCGCGCCGCGGATCCGGGCCGGGACCACGAGGCGGACCTGCTGGACGTGCTGGACCGCACGGTCGCGCCGCAACGCGCGTTCCTCTGGGTCCCGGCCCCGGCCGGGCGCGGACGGTGACCCGGCGGCACGCGACGGCGGTGTGCGTCGCGGTGCTGGTGCTCTCGGTGGCGTGCTCGGTCGCGACCGTCGTCGTGCGGTTCGGCCGTCCGCTCGTCGGGGCATCGCCGGCCGAGGCGGTCAGCGGTGGCGTGCTGTTCAACACGTCCCTGCTGTTCGTCGCACTGGGCACGCTGATCGTGCGGCGCGGCCACGGGCACCGGATCGGATGGCTGCTCGTCGGCACCGGCGGTGTGCTGGCCGTCGAGACGCTGGCCAGCACGCTCGGCACCACCCACATGTACGGGCACGACGTGCCGCTCGGGCAGTGGGCGGCATGGTTCGACGACTTCGCCTGGGCCCCTCTGCTCTGGGGCGTCTGGGCGACCCTCGTCCTGTTCCCCGACGGCCGCGTGCCCGGCCGCTACGGACGCGCCGTCCTGGTGGCGGCGAGCGTGGTGGCCGGTGCGATCGTCGTCCTGCTGCCGTTCCACTCCGGGATGCTGGTCGACTATCCGACCGTGCCGTCCCCGGTGCCGCCGGTCGGGGTGCTGACCCCGCTCGCGGTGGCGGCCGCCCTCCCGTTGCAGGTGGCGACGTCGGTGGTGTTCGTGCTCGCCGCGTCCGTCACGGCCGTGCGGTACCACGCGGCGGGGCCCGAGCAGCGTGCCCAGCTGCGCTGGCTCGGGTGGTACGCCCTGGTCCTCGCGGTGGCCGTGCTGCTGTCCCAGTCGGTCGGCCGCGGCGTGATCACCGCGCCACCGTGGCCGGACGTGATCCAGATGTGCACCGGCCTGACGCTGCCGCTGCTCCCGATCGTGATCGCGGTCGCCGTGCTGCGCTACCGGCTCTACGACATCGACCGGCTGGTCAGCCGCACAGTGTCCTACGCACTGCTGACCGGCGCGCTGGTCGCGGTGTACGTGACCGTGGTGACGGCGGCGTCGGCACTGGTACCCGCCGCGTCCGGTTCGCTCGGCGTCGCCGCGGCCACCCTCGCGGCGGTGTCGCTGGTCCGGCCGCTGAGGCGGTGGCTGCAGACGGCCGTGGACCGGCGTTTCGACCGCGCCCGCCACGACGCGCGACAGGCCGTCGACGCGTACGCCGACGGCCTGCGTGCCGATCCGGGCCGCCACGCCGAGGCCGACCTGCTGGCCGTCCTGGACCGCGCGGTAGCGCCGACTCGGGCCTGGTTGTGGCAGCCCGGCCCGGGCGGGGACGCTCAGCCGATCACGACGTTCGACCGGAACAGCCCGGCCGGGTCGTAGCGCTTCTTGGTCTCCAGCAGGCGGGCCCGGTCGGCGTCCGACCAGAGCGCTCCGACCCGCGCCGGTCCGGCCTGACCCAGGAAGTTGACCAGCCCGCCGGCCGTCCACGGCGTGAGCGCGTCCACCAGCGACGCGCACCGCGCCGGGACCTGCACCGCCGCCTCCGGACCGGCCGGGACACCGAGGCAGTAGACGGAGAACGCAGCCGCACGACCGGCGACGGCGTTCGGCACCCGCGGGGCCCGGGCGATCGCGCCGCCGAGCAGGCGGAGCTCCACGATCACCAGCGGGCTCGACGAGTCCGGCCCGGCCTCGGCGAGGATCGCGTCGACGGCCTCGGCCGGCAGCGACGACAGCGTCGTCCCGCGGTCCCAGGCCGGCATCGGCGACGTCGGGTCCATGTGCACGGCGTCGACGGCCGCGTACGGCATCTCGTCGACCATGTCCATGATCGGCTCCGCGACACCGCGCATCGGGGCGAGCAGCGCGGCGCCCTCCTCGGCCGACCCGAGGTGGGTGAACCGCAGGTGCGTGACGAACCGGCCCTGCAGCGGCGGTGGCAGCGACGGGTCCGGGGGCAGCGCGAGCAGAGCGATCGACGTCGACGTGTCCTCGGACAGGCCGGGCGCCCACTCGCGCCAGGCGTGCAGCAGCTCGCCCGCCGCCTCGCCGGGGAAGAAGATCCCGCCGCCGTAGAAGCGCGGCTGCTCGACGAGCTCGAACTCGATCTCGGTGACGACGCCGAAGTTGCCCTTGCCGCCGCGCACGGCCCAGAACAGGTCCGGGTCGCGCTCCGCGTCGACGGTCCGGATCTCGCCGTCGCCGGTCACGATCGTCATCGAGAGCACGTGGTCGGCGGCGAAGCCGTGCCGGCGGGCCATCGGCCCGAGGCCGCCGCCGGTCGTGTAGCCGACGACGCCGACGTGCGACGACGAGCCGTTCAGCGGCGCCAGACCGTGCGGCGCGGCCGCGTCGATCACCTCCCTCCACCGCACGCCCGGCCTCGACCCGCGCGGTGCGGGCGACCGGGTCGACGCTGCAGGCGGTCATCCGCCGGGTGGACACGAGCACCGAGCCGTTCAGGTCGCAGAGCAGGCCGTGGCCGGTGGCCTGCACCGCGAGCGGCAGGCCGTGCTCGGTGGCGTGCCGGACGGCGGCCGCGACGTCCGCGGCGCAGGTGGCACCGACGACGACGGCCGGGGACGGCACGTAGGCGACGTTGAAGCCGGCGACCTCCTCGGTGTAGCCGGGATCGGTCGGCCGGAACACCGGTCCGGCGACGTCGGACAGGGCGTCGGTGGACGGGACGAACGTGGTCATCGTGGGCCTCCGCGGCTCCGGGGCCGGCGGGACCTCGTCGCCCGCCGTCAGGGGAGAACAGTCCTCCGGGAGATCGCCCCGACCCATCCCAGCGTTCTGGGGTGTCGCCTCCCAGAAACCTGGGATACGGCTCTGAGCTGCAGTTTTCCGGCCGTGGTTCATCAGGATCGGGTATGACCGCCGACGGCACCGCAACCAGAATCGACGGATGACCGCGACGACCGCCGAGCGGGCCCGGACCCGCCTGGAGGCGCTGGCCGGCGCCGGGCTGGACACGCGCACGTTCGCCGCCGGGGCGATCGACATCCTGCGCGCCGCGCTGCCGTTCTCCGCCGCGTGCCTGGCGACCGCCGACCCGGCGACCGAGCTGGTCACCGGCACCGTGAAGTGGGGCGGGCTGACCGACGCCGAGGACAAGGTGTGGGCCCACCAGGAGTACGTCGTCGAGGGCCAGTACACGTTCTTCGACGTCACCCGCCGTCCGGGCGGGGTGACCACGGCGGCGCTCGAGACCGGCGACGAGGTGTCCCGGCTGCCCCGGTTCAGCGAGTTCTTCACGCCGTACTACGACTTCGGCGACGAGATGCGCGTCGCCTCTCCCGTGGACGGCGCGGTGTGGGGGTACATCGCGCTGTTCCGGGACGGCGGCGGCCGGTTCACCCCGGCCGAGATGGAGTTCGCGAGCTCGGTCGGCCCGCTGTTCGGCCGCGGGCTGCGCGGCGGTCTGGTCGCCGGCGCGGTGGAGGCCGTCGCCGTCCCGGACGGCCCCGCGGTGATCGTCGTCGACCACGCGGGCGAGGTGGTGCAGGCCGGAGCGGGCGCCGAGGCACGCCTGACCGATCTCGGCGGGCCCGGCACAGGGCCGCTGCCGTTCTCGCTGGTGGCGCTCGTCGGGGCCGCCCGCCGGTACGCCGCCGGGCGGCTGGAGCACCTGCCGCGGACCCGGCTGCGTACCCGGTCCGGGCAGTGGGTGGTGGCGCACGCGTCGCCGCTGGCGTCACGCGACGGGTGCGGTACCGACGTCGTCGTGACGATCGAGGAGGCCCGGCCGCCGGAGATCGTGCCGCTGGTGGTGGCCGCGTTCGGGCTCACCCCGCGCGAGCAGGACGTGGTCCGGATGGTGCTGCAGGGCGTGGGCACCGCGGAGATCGCGGCAGCGCTGCACCTGTCCGCCTACACCGTGCAGGACCACCTGAAGGCGGTGTTCGCCAAGGTCGGCGTGCGCAGCCGGCGCGAGCTCACCGCCCGCGTGTTCTTCGACCAGTACGCACCGCGCATGGCCGCGGGCTGCGGCGTCGCGCCGTCCGGCTGGTTCGCACCGTCGGTCCCGGGAACCGGAGCCCCTCCCGCGACGACTACTCCGGCGTGAGCTCCCTGTCATCCCGTGTCCTGCGCGGCGCGGCGCTCTGCGTCGTGACCGCCGTCGCCCTCCTGCTCGGCAGCGCGCCCGCCTGGGCGCACACCGAGCTGGAGAGCAGCGACCCGGCGGAGAACGCGTCGCTGGCCACGGCCCCGTCCGCGGTGTCGCTGACGTTCAGCGAGTCGGTGTCCCCGAACCTGGCCACGGTCACCGTGTCCGGACCCGGCGGCACCCGCTACGAGGCGGGCCCGGCGGCCGGATCGGGGCCGACCCTGCGGGTGCCGTTGAAGCCGCTCGGCGCGGCCGGCGCGTATCAGATCGACTTACCGGGTGACGTCCGAGGACGGCCACCCGGTCGCCGGCTCCGTGCAGTTCAACCTGACCGCGCCCGGCCCGGCCGCGGCCGCCGCACCCGCGTCCCCCGCCGCCGGCTCACCGCAGCCGGCCCCGGTCCCGACCGCCGCGGAGTCCGGCGACGACGGCGCCCCCGTCTGGCCGTGGATCGCCGGAGCCGCCGTGGTCGTGATCGCCGGGGCCGCGCTCGCCCTGCGGCGCGGCCGGACGTGACCGGGGCGTCGGTCACCCCGGAGGCGACCGACGGCCCCGCCGGTCGCGGCGCCCCGCTGGGGTGGGCGGCGATCGCACTCGGCAGCGGCGTGCTGGCGGCCGGCGCCACCGGCGGCCTCGCGGTCGGGATGCCGGCCGTCCTCGCCGCCGGCCTCACCCGGACCGCGATGGACCTCGCCGGCGTCACCTGCGCGGGAGCGGTGCTGCTCGCGTTGCTGGCGCCCGGCCACGGCGCCGCCGCGGGCACGGTGCTGCGCGGCGCAGCGACCGCCTGGCTCGGAGCGGGGCTGCTGGACCTGGTGTTCCGCACCGCCCTGGTCACCGGGAAGCCGGTCACGCAGGTGCAGCCCGCCGACCTGGTCGCGTTCGTGACCGGCCCGGCCGCCGGTACCGGTCTCGTCGCCGGGACGACGGCCGCGGCGCTCGTCCTCGGATGCTCGCTCGCCGGGCCGCTGACGGCGGGGCTGGGTCCCGGACCGGCCGTGCTGACGCTGCTGCTCGCACTCGCCGGCCTCGCCGGACCGGCCGCGACCGGCCACGCCACCGGATCCGGGGACGTGCTGCCCGTCGTCGCGATG
Organism: uncultured Actinomycetota bacterium; assembly: GCA_963822335.1. Lineage (GTDB taxonomy): Bacteria > Actinomycetota > Actinomycetes > Mycobacteriales > Pseudonocardiaceae > Pseudonocardia. Next base: position 1,349,624 of record CAWGHE010000004.1, read on the forward strand.
CTGCTGCACGCCCCGGCCGCGGCGCTGTGGGTCGGCGGGCTCGGCGCGATGCTCGTCGTCGCCGGCCGGCACGACGTGCTGCTCGGCGCGCTCCCCCGCTTCTCCCGTCTCGCCGGCGTCTGTATCGCCGTGCTCGCCGTGACCGGCATCCTCGGCGCCACCGCACGCATCGACGCGTGGTCCGAGCTGCTCTCCCCCTACGGCGCGCTCGTGCTGGCCAAGGCCGGGTGCCTGGTCGTGGCCGGTGTGCTCGGCGGGCTCACCCGGCGACGGCTGCGCGCCGGCCGCACGCCGGTCCTTCTGTGGGCCGGCGTCGAGGTGCTGGTGCTCGCCGCCGCGGTCGGGCTGGCCGCGACGCTCAGCCAGACGGCCTGAGCGCCCCGGTCTCCAGCTCGCTCGGGTCCAGCCGGCCGTCCACCGGGGCCCAGAAGCCGGGGTCCGGCTCGGCCCGCAGGTGGATCCGGCGATCCGGGTCGTCCGCCGGGGCCAGCGACAGGGCCAGCGAGTGCAGGTACGTCCGCGGCGCGGGCGGGGCGCTCTTCGGGCGGAACAGCGGGTCCCCGACGATCGCGTGCCCGATCCAGGCCAGATGCACCCTGATCTGGTGCCGGCGTCCGGTCACCGGATGCGCCAGCACGACGACGTCGTCCCCGTCGTCCCAGAGCGACCGGCATTCGGTGACCGACGGATAGTTCTTGCGCGGCAGCAGCTTGTCCTCGTCGACGCACCAGCGCGCGGTGTCCGCGTCGAACCGGATGTCGCCGCGCTCGGCGGCCACCCGGACCCGTCCGCTGCCGGCGGTGAGCAGCGGCAGGTCGACCACCGCGTGCTCGGCGAGCCCGCCCGGGCGGCAGATCGCGAGGTAGGACTTCTCGACGGTCCGCTTCGCGAACTGCCGGGTCAGCGCGCCGTGCGCCTCCTTGGTCTTCGCGAGCAGCACGACGCCGGAGGTCACCTTGTCGATCCGGTTCACCCAGTGCAGCGCCTCACCGGCGTCGGCGGCCATCGTGATCAGGTCCGTGTCGTGCCGCTCGCCCATCACCGACAGGCCGGGCGGCTTGTCGACGGCGAGGACCGATTCGTCCTCCCACAGCACGACCTGGTCGCGCATCTCTTTCCACCCGGACACACGGTGAGGATGCCGGAATGGCGTCGGACGAGTGGACGTGGGACCCCACGCAGTACGCGGGCAGCGTCCATCTGGACGTCCCGGTATCAGGCGAGGGCCCGTGCGGGTGCGACCGCTCGCGCCGGGTCGATCGCGGGGGTCCCGGGCACGCGCGATCGACGGATCCACTTGCTGACTTCGACCACGACCGGCAGCGCGAGTGCGAGACCGATACAGGCCAACCACTGCGTGCCGCTGAGCTCCTGGGTCAGCAGGCTGCGCTGCAGGAAGCCGATCTCGGTGGCCATGAGGATGAGGACGACGGGAACGACGGCGATGCCCAGCGCCGTCAGAAGCGGAGGGGTGAGTCCGCTGGCGGGTTCTCGCCGGTTCGTCAGCGCATTGAAGACGGTGCCGAGGCCCATCACGACGAACGCCATGGTCATCGACGCACTGGGCCGGTCCGGGCTCGGCTGGTCGGGCCCGAAGACGAGCGGCGTCAGCGCGGCCAGGAAGAGCACCACGGCATAGAGCAGCCAGAACAGGACCGCCGTGCGGTTGGTGATCGGGATCTTCGGATCCCTCGGAGGCCGGTGCATGATGGCGGGGTCCCCAGGGTCCACCGCGATCACCACGACCCCGGCAACCGTGACGAAGAAGAGCAGGTAGAGCACCATCGACGGGGTGAGGGCGACGCCGAGGTTGATGTTGAAGGCGGTCGCGGCGACGAACAACAGGACCAGCGACAGCAGTTGGGTCATCTGGTACCGGACGTAGGCCACCACCTTCTCGTACACCCGCCTGCCGATCTCGACCGCGTGGACGAGCGTGCCGAAGTTGTCGTCGGTGAGGATCATGCGGGCGGCTTGCTTCGATACCTCGCTCCCGCTGCCCATCGCGACACCGATGTCGGCCTGCTTCAACGCGGCCGCGTCGTTCACCGCGTCGCCGGTCATGGCGACGATCAGCCCCTGTTCCTGCATCAGACGGGCCAGGCGCAGCTTGTCCTCGGGTGAGACCCGGCCGAAGACGTGAAGCTGCGGTAGTCGGCGCGTGACTTCCTCGTCCGGCAGCGCCTGCAGCTCCGGGCCGCTGATCACGCCCGGTCCCAGCCCGAGCATCTCGCCGATCGCCTCCGCCGTGACGGCGTGGTCACCCGTGATCATCCGGACGTCGATCCCCGCGTTCAGCGCCGTCCGGACGGCGCTCTTGGCCTCGGCCCGCAGCGGGTCGATGATGCCCGCCATACCGACGAAGGTCAGCTCCTGCGTCATGGACATCGGGTCCGCCGTCATGGTGGCGACGTCGTCGTCCTCGACGAACCGCGCGGCGAAGGCGAGCACCCGCAGGCCTTTCTGGCCCATCCGCGCGTTCGCGGCGTCGATGTCGGCCTTGACCTTCTCGATGGGCGTCTGCACACCGGTCAGCGAGCCTCCGGCATGACTGCACCGGGCGAGCACCACGTCGGGCGCGCCTTTCACCAGCTCGATGACCCGTTCGACCCCGCCGATCACGTAGCGGTGGGAGGTGGCCATGAACTTGTAGTCGGAGTCGAACGGCACTTCGGTGAGGCGCGGATAGGTCCGGCGGGTCTCCTCGGCGTCGACGCCGAGCTTGGCCGCCAGCACGACGAGTGCAGCCTCGGTCGGATCACCGACCACGCTGCCGTCGTCGGCGACCGTGGCGTCACTGTCCAGGGCCAGGCCCAGCGCGAGGCGGGTGAAGTCCGGCGCCTCGGTCCCCGCCGCCGCCGTGATCGCTCCGGACTTCTGATAGCCGGCGCCCTCCACCGCGAACCACACGCCGTTGACGTAGAGGGTCGACACCATCATCTCGTTCATCGTGAGGGTGCCGGTCTTGTCCGTGTTGATGGCACTCGTCGAGCCGAGCGTCTCGACGTCGGTGAGGTTCTTGACGATCGCCTTCGCTTGCGCGAGTTGCTTGGCCCCGTAGGCCAGCAGGCCGGAGACGAAGGCAGGCATCCCCGTCGGGATGGCCGAGATCGCCATCGCGGTACCGAGCAGCAGGAGCTGGCTGAGCCCGATACCGCGGGTCGCCCCCACGATCACGATGAACGCGACCGCGGTCCACGCGATGATGCCCAGCACCTTCGTCAGCGACCCGAGCTCCTTCTGCAAGGGCGATCGGGTCCGGGTCACCGAGGTCAGCATGGTCGCGATCCGGCCCATCTGCGTCTGCATGCCGGTATCGGTGGCGACGATCGCTGCCGTACCCCTCGTCACCGAGGTGTTCTGGAACAGCATGTTCGATCGATCACCGATCGCGACGTCGCCGCCGGGGAGCGTGCGCCCGTCCTTGGGCACCGGCGCGCTCTCCCCGGTCAGCGCCGCCTCCTGGACCTCCAGCGTCGCGGAACGCATGATCCGACCGTCGGCCGGGACGATGTCACCCGCTTCGAGCTGGACCACGTCGCCGGGCACCAGCTCGGACGCGGGAACCACCGCGAGCTCACCGTCGCGAACCGTCTTGGCCTGCGGCACCTGCATCTTCGACAGCGCGTCGACGCTGGCCCGGGCTTTGAGCTCCTGCCGGGCGCCGAGGACGACGTTGAGCACGACCAGCAGACCCACGATCACCGCCGTCGAGATCTCGCCGATGACGAAGCTCACCGCGACGACGGCCACCAGCATGATGTTCATCGGCTCGCGAAGCTGCTGCAGGCCGACCGCCCACAGCGATGGCGGCTTCTCGCTCGCGATCTGGTTCGGCCCGTATCGGGACAACCGGACGCCTGCCTCGTGCCGACTCAGACCGCGCTCGGCGTCGGTCTCCATCGCAGCGACCACGCGATCGGCGTCCTGCGCGAACCAGGGCTCCCCCGGCTCGGGTGTGTCCAGCCCCGCCGCTGTGACTGCGTCGGTTCTGTCGGCCATGAGCGCGCCTCCCACAGGAGCGATTTCGGCCCGCTAGCCGAGGCTGGCGACGAGCACGGCCTTGATGGTGTGCAGCCGGTTCTCAGAACGCGTGTTGGCTCGTGGAACTCGCGAACACGTGCAGTCCGAAGTGCGTCGAGAGGTCGCGGCAGATGTTGACGCCGCGGACGGAGTTGCCGTGCGCGTCGAGCCCGGGTGAGTAGACGGCGATGCCGATCCGTTCCGGGATGGCGGCGACGATGCCGCCGCTGACACCGCTCTTCGCGGGGATGCCGACGTCGTGGAGCCACTGGCCCGCCCCGTCGTACATGCCGCAGGTGAGCATGACGGACAGGACGTCGCGGACGAACTCGGCCGGCATGGCCCGCTCGCCGGTGATCGGGTTGATGCCGCCGTTGGCGAGGGTCGCACCCATGAGCGCGAGCTCGTCGGTGGAGACGGTGACCGAGCAGGCCGAGAGGTAGACCTCCAGGGTGTCCTCGACGTCGCCGTCGATCATCCCCAGGGAGCGCATGAGGTAGGCGAGTCCGAGGTTGCGGTCGGTGGTGCGCAGCTGCGCCTCGAAGATCGCGGGATCCACGTCGACCCCGGGGTTGCCGGTGAACGTGCGCAAGCGGTCGACGAGCCGCGCGACGCGCTCGGCTCGGTCGCGACCGTGGACGAGGGCGGCGGCGACGAGCGCACCCGAGTTGATCATCGGGTTGTGCGGTCGGTTGTGGGCGTCGTCGAAGGTGATCGAGTTGAACGCGTCGCCCGAGGGCTCCACCCCGACCCGGGCCCGGGTCGGGGCGCGCCCGTTGTCCTCGAGGGCGAGCGCGTAGGTGAAGACCTTGGAGATCGACTGCAGCGGGAACCGCTCGTCGCTGTCCCCCACGGAGACGCGCACTCCCGAGGCGTGTACTCCGGACAGGCCGAAGACGTGTGGGCGGTCCTCGGCCTCGGGCGGGTAGTAGGAGACGACGTCGACGGGCTCGCTGCTGTGGCGCCGGTGCAGCTCTTCGAGCCGGGCGCGGACGGCGGCTGCCCGCTCGGCGGGCGTGATCGGGTGTCCGAGCTCGTCGGGTACCGCCGTGGCTGCCATGTCGCCTCCCCCTGAGCGGCCGGGCGCCGGCGGATCGGCCGGTCCGGACAGACGGTCAGCTTGCTCCGGCCGGCCGCACCCGGCCTCACCCGCCACGTGTGAGGTCCGGCAGCAGTCGCCTACGCAGACGCCGCCCGCGGCGGATCGGCAACGTCGACCCTCGGGCTGATCCTGAGGAGACCGAGCCCGACGAGACGTTCGAGCCTCCGCACCGTGAACGGGTGTGATCGCGGGAGCTGGGCGAGGCCCACCCAGAAGCCGCGCAGCCTGTGGCCCTGGTCGAGGAGTTGCTCGAGGTCGGCCACGTTCTCGGTGTACCGCCCGGAGGCGAGCAGGACGAGTCCCGCCGCGCCCTGGGGCGCCACGGAGGCGCCGAGACGGTCGCAGGAGTACTCCCGCAACCGGGACAGGGTGGGCCCGAGGATCGGGATCCGCTGGGAGTAGGCGACGGAGATCTGGTACCAGAGCGAGACGTGGTGCAGACGGATGTGGCCCATCTCGTGGCCCAGGATGAAGCGCAGGCCGTCCCGGTTCTCGTCGTGCAGATTGGCGAACAGCTCGTTCGACACGACGACGTAGTCCTGGCCGTGGGCCTGGGCGGCGAAGGCGTTCAGCGCACCGTTTCCGTTGGCCAGGTAGACGACGGGCCGCCGGGACAGCCCCAGCGCGTCCGCGAACTCCTGTGCCGTGCCGTAGAGGCCCGGGAACTGACGCTCGGAGAGCTGCACGGCCGTCCCCAGTACCGACGCGCGCTGCACCTCGCGCACCACGACCAGCCCGGGGACGAAGAGCAGGAGCCCGATCAGGCCGGCCCGGACCGTGTTCGCGAACGCCGAGTCCTGAAGGTCCTCGGGCAGGAAGGGCACCACGACGGCGAACCTGACGATCACGAGCACGATGGCGACGTTGAGGATCACCATGACGACGAAGAACGGGACCTCGGCCGGGTGCCGCGACACCCGTGGCGCACGCTCGAGCCCTGTCATCGAGGATCCCCGTTCGCTGTCACGTGGAGGCCGGGTCCGACCGGCGAACAGGGTCGTGCATCGGCGCGTCGATCACCTCATCCGTTGGAGGTGATCGACCGTGCCCGGGGCCGTGCCGCGCGGCTCAGGCGCCGGGCGGGTAGACGGTGAACTGGGCCGACGTGTCGCTCACCGACATGACCGTCACCCGGTAGCCACCCACCTGCTGGGTCTGCCCGGACGGGATGCGGACCGGGCTCCCGTCCGCCGTGAGCGTCAGCGCGTCCGCGCCCAGTGCGACCTGCATCTTCGGGCCGCCTCCGCACGAGTAGAACGTGTCGGAGTTGATCGTCTGCGTGTTGCCCCCGCCGCCGGTGCTCTGGACCGACACCTGACCGTCCCCGAGCGTGAGCTGGACGGTGCACGGCTTCGAACCGGTCCCGCCCGTGGAGGCCGCGGACGTCGCCGTCGCCGGCGGCGTGACCGTGACGGTCGCCGGCGGGGCGGCGGACTGCGGCGCGCCGCACGCGGTGGCCAGCGCGACGCCGAGTGCGGCAATCAGCAGGGACCCCGTCCGACCGCTCATCGGATCCTCCCGTTCGTCGGGACGACTCGCCGCCACCCCGCGGGAGGCGGTCTCGTCGAGCCCGGGAAGACCCTACTGCGGCACGGCGGCCGGGCGGGAGAAGATGACCTCGACCGGTGGGCCGGAACGAATGGGGGTGGAGCTGAGGGGAATCGAACCCCTGACCTTCTCGATGCGAACGAGACGCGCTACCAACTGCGCTACAGCCCCGGAGCCCGCCTCAGGCGGACGTGAAGAACCATATCAGGGGCTACTCACCGACCGCGCGGCGGTGCTCGTTGGCCGCCAGGGCCGCGTCGAGCTCCTCCTCGTCGTCCACGTCGACCAGCGAGGTGCCGGACGGGATCGGCGGCGTCGGGGCCGCGGCGACCCGCGGGAGCGACGACTCGTGCTCGCCGTTCCCCGGTCCCTCGACGGTGCGGCAGCGGGCCGGCAGGACACCGAGCGGCTGGCCGGTGCCGCGGACCCGGTTGGGCTCACCGTCGTCGGCGGTCCAGTCCTCGTCGTCGTCCTCGACGGCGGTCTCGGTCGCGGGCACGGCGCCCGGGTCCTGGTCGTCCGGCTTCTCGTCGGAGTCCTCGTCGGGGTCCTCGTCGTGGTCGTCGGAGCCGTCCTCGGCGGCCTCCCGGCCGCGGCGGGCCCACTCGTCGAGCTCCGGGTCGTCGGCGGCGGCCGTGCGGTGCGTGCCGGCGAGGCGCGCCGTCCGGCGGCTGCGGATGGACTCCTCGATGCGGACCTGGCGGCGCAGGTAGGTCAGGTAGCCCGCGAGCACCAGCCCGACGCCCCCGGCGACCCACCAGAACACCCCGGAGACGAGCAGCGCCGCTGCGCCGGCGGCGAGCAGCAGCACGAGCAGGGCGAGCACGAGACGCTGGCGGAACGCGTACTTGGCGTGCGCCGCGGCCTCCGCAGCCTCCGGGTCGAACCCGCCACGCCCGGGCCGGTAGCGGGCGACCGGCGGCTCCCAGGCGTCGTCGGCCTGGTCCCGCTGCTCGTCCTGATCGGAGTCGTCGGCGCCGTCGCGGTCGGTCTCGTCCCGGTCCAGCTCGCGGTCGATCTCGTCGGGGTCGAGCTCCCGGTCGAGCTCGTCGCGCAGGTCCGGAGCGTCCGGATCCGCGTCGTCGCCACGTGCCTCGGGACCCCACCAGTCGGAGTACCGGTCGTCGACGGGCCGGGCCTCCGCCGCGTCGCGCTCCCGCGGTGACGGGACGTCCTCGCGCTTCTCGACGAGCTCTCCCACCGTCGTCGCGCCGCCGTTCTCACGTCGTTCCGTCATGTCCACCTCCGGGAGTCGATGCCGCATCGGCCGCTCCAGCACCCGCCCGGAGAGCACGGCCGGGCTCAGCCGCGCCACCTCCTGCTGACGCCGGGCGACGGCCGGCACCAGGATCAGCAGCCAGAGCACGACCAGTCCCGCGAAGATCAGCGAGCTGGGCATGGCTGCCTCCTCCCCGACCGGCGCAGTCCACCCGTGACCCGGCCCCGACACCAGGTCACACGCCGTTACGGTAGCCAGCGCAGACGTCACCACCCGGGCGCGACGCGCCGGGTAACCCGGACGGACCGTGATTCGGCGGGAAGGGTGGGGCCCGCGTGGGTGATGGCCACCCTGTGCAGCAGTCGCGGGTGAGATGACCACCACGGCCGTGCCGGAGCGTGCGCAGGGCCACCGGGCGCACCTCACCCGTGGTCGCGCGGCGGTGCGACGGACTCAGACGCGCGCCGGGAGATGGGGCCGGATCCAGCGCTCGTCGAGCTCCCCGGAGGCGACGAGGACGGCCGGCCCGCACAGCGTCGCGCCGGACGCGGTGATCGTCGCCCAGGTCCGCCCGCCGGGCGTGTCGACGGTCAGCGTGCCGGTCGGGTCGGCATGCCCGGACAGGACGGCGGCGGCCGCGGCGACGATCCCGGTGCCGCACGAGCGGGTCTCGCCGGACCCGCGCTCGTACACCCGGAACCGCACCGACTCGTCCGACGTCCGGGTCACGAACTCCACGTTCACCCCGTGCGGGAACACCGCGGCGTCGAACCCGGGCGCCGCGGAGAGGTCGAGGTCGTCGACGTCCGGAACGGCGCAGACCAGGTGCGGGTTCCCGACGTCGACGGCCGTGCCCTCCAGCGAGCGGCCGCCGACCGTCGCGACGCTGCGCACGCCGAGCGTGACCCGTCCCATCTCGACGGTCACGTGGTCGTCGGCGACCGTCACCGCCCGCTCGCCGGCGCGCGTGTGCACCACGAACTCGCGACCCGGCTCCAGGCCGCTGTCCACCAGGTACCGGGCGAACACCCGCACCCCGTTGCCGCACATCTCGGCGATCGACCCGTCGGAGTTGCGGTAGTCCATGAACCAGCCGCCGGACGGCGCGGGCGCCACCCGGATCAGGCCGTCGGCGCCGATCCCGGCGCGGCGGTCACAGATGGCGCGCACCATCTCCGGCGACACGTCCAGCTCGCCGGAGGGGTCCGGGACCAGCACGAAGTCGTTCTCGGTGCCGTGACCCTTGACGAACCGTACGGACATGGCACCAGCCTAGTAAGCCGCGCGCCCGTCCCGGACCAGCCGCCCCGCCAGCCCGCCGACCGGCATCTCCTCGACGGTCAGGGCGTAGCTGTGGTGGTCGCGCCACTCGCCGTCGACGTCGAGGTAGCGCTTCAGCACGCCCTCGTGGCGGAAACCCAGCTTGTCCAGCACCCGCAGGCTCGCCGTGTTCTCCGGCCGGACGGTGGCCTCCAGCCGGTGCAGCCGCACCGCCCGGAAGCAGTGGTCGACGACGAGCGCGACGGCCGCCGTGGTCACCCCGCGCCCGGTCAGCCGGCTGTCGCACCAGTAGCCGACGTAGCCGGACAGCAGCGGCTCGCGGATCACGTTGCCCACCATCACGTGCCCGGCCAGGCGCCCGTCGACGGTGATCGCGAACGGCAGCGTGGTCCCGCGCCGGGCCGCGGCGCGCAGCAGGTACCAGCGGCCGGGCCACTCCACGGCGCTGTTGCGCCGCGCCCACCCGCCGTAGGGGGTCGGTTCCCACGGCGTCAGGTACGGCTCGTCGCGCAGCCGGATCGACGACCACGCGCGCGCATCGCCCAGCCGCACCGGGCGCAGTGCCACCTCGCAGGTCGTCGTCCCACCGGCTCCGACCCGCAGCGGCCCGAGCCGGGACGGCCAGCCCGGATGCCCCCCGAGAGGCTCCGGCTCACGCACGTCCACGGGGCAGGAGCTCGACCAGCTCGCCCACGGTCAGCTCCGTCGTCTCCTCCGGCACGATCGCCAGGGCGTTCACCTCGGCCAGCACGGCGAGCATCTGCCGCCCCGACGAGCCCAGCGGCTGGGCCAGGTACTCGCCGCCGGACTGCTCGCGCAGCAGCCGCGCCGGCAGGTAGGAGCGGCGCCCGACCGGCGAGACGACCGGTGAGGTGAGCCGCGCGGTCACCGTGCGCTTCTGTGGTTCCAGCCCGAGTGCGAGCCGGATCAGCGGCCGCGCGAACACCTCGAACAGCACCAGTGCCGTGGCCGGGTGGGACGGGAACAGGAACACCGGCACGGAGTCCGGCCCGAGCCGTCCGTAGCCCTGGGCGGAGCCGGGATGCACCGCGACACGGGTGTCGTCGATCCCGCCGAGCTCCGCGAGCCCGGCCCGCGCCTCCGCGGCCACGGCGCCGCCGCCCGCACCGCAGACGATGATCACCTCGCTGGCCGGGAGCAGGTCCTCGACCGCGGCCCGGATCTCCGAGGCGTTGCCGCCGGAGCTGCGCGCCCGGTTCGTGTCCGCGCCGGCCTCCCGCGCGGCCGCGACGATCGCGTGCGAGCACACGTCGGCGACCTGGCCGGCCGCCGCCGACCGGGACACCTCCACCAGCTCGTCACCGACCGAGACGACCGAGACCCGCGGGCGCGGGTGGACGAGCAGCTTGTCCCGGCCCGCGGCGGCGAGCAGCGCCACCTGGACGGCGCCGACGACGTCGCCCTCGCGCACGGCGACGTCACCGGACTGGACGTCCTCGCCGACCCGGCGCACGAATCCCGCCGACGGCACGCCGCGGTGCACCTGCACCCGCGCCGACCCACCGTCGGTCCACCCGACCGGCGCGACCGCGTCGGCGAGCGTCGGCAGCGGCGCCCCGGCCGCGACCCGGACGGCCTGCCCGGGTTGCAGCCGCAGCGGCTGCCGGGATCCGGCGGCGATCTCCCCGACGACCGGGACGGTCGCCGGCTGCGCCGACGCGGCTCCGGCGACGTCGACGCTGCGCACGGCGTAGCCGTCGATCGCGGCCTGGTCGAACACCGGCAGCGGCCGGGCCGCGATGACCTCCTCGGCACTGCGGAGCCCCTGGGCGTCGGCGATCGCGACCCGCACCGGGGCGGGCCGGACCGCGACGTCCATGATCCGCGACAGCTGCTCGTCGACGGTGCGCACGTGCTAGCCCTTCAGCCGCTCGTCGAGCCAGGTCCGCAGGTCGTCGCCGTACTCGGGATGGGCGAGCGCGAAGTCCACGAACGCCCGGACGAACCCGCCGGGGTTGCCGAGGTCGTGGCGCCCGCCGCGGTGCACGACCACGTGCACCGGGTGTCCCTCCGAGATCAGGAGCGCGACCGCGTCGGTGAGCTGCAGTTCCCCGCCCGAGCCGGGCGTGATCCGGTCCAGCGCGTCGAAGATCGCCCGGTCCAGCAGGTAGCGCCCGGCCGCGGCGAACGTGGACGGCGCCTCGTCCGGGGCGGGCTTCTCGACCATCCCGTGCACCTGCTTGACGTCGGAGTCGCCGGTGTCGGAGACCTCGAACACGCCGTAGGCGGAGATCTGCTCGCGCGGCACGTCGAACGCGCACAGCACGCTGCCCCCGTGCTCGGCCCGCACCGCCGACATCCGCTCCAGGACACCCGCCGGCAGCACCAGGTCGTCCGGCAGCAGGACGGCGACGGCCTGCTCGTCGTCCGCCAGCGCCGGCCCGGCCTGGGCCACCGCATGTCCGAGCCCGAGCGGCTCGTACTGGTAGACCGACTCCACCTCGAGCAACCCCGGAGCGCGGCGGACCTTGGCCAGCAGCTCGTCCTTGCCGCGGGCCTCGAGCGTCTTCTCCAGCTCGGAGTCGGACCGGAAGTACTCGGCCACCGCCTCCTTGCCCGGTGAGGTCACGATGAGCAGCCGTTGCGCGCCGGCTTGCGCGGCCTCCGCGGCGACCAGCTCGATGCCGGGCGTGTCGACGACCGGGAGCAGCTCCTTGGGGACGGCCTTGGTCGTCGGCAGGAACCGGGTGCCCAGGCCGGCGGCCGGGACCACGGCGGTGCGGAACGCAGCGCTCGTCATGGTTCGCGAGCCTATCTGCGCGGCTACCGTGCAGGCGTGACGGCTCGCGAGGACGCACCCGGAAGATCGCTGCGCGAGGACAAGCGCCACCTGCGACGGCGCCTGCTCGACGCGCGCAAGGCACGCTCCGACGACGACCGCGCCGCGTCGACCCGGGCGCTGACCGGGCACGTCCTCGAGCTGGTGGGCACGGTGGACGGCCCGGTCTGCTGCTACCTGCCGGTCGGTCCGGAACCGGGTGCGACCGGCTCCGGCGCGACGACGGTCCCGGACGCGCTGGTCGCGGCCGGGCACGAGGTGCTCGCGCCGATCGTCCCGGCCGAGCCGGGACCGCTGGACTGGACCCGCTACGACGGACCGGACGGGCTGGTCACGGGCCCGTTGGGGGTCCGGGAGCCGGGTGGCCCGCGGCTCGGCACGGACGCGATCACCCGGGCCGGGCTGGTGCTCGTCCCCGCGCTCGCGGTCGACCGGCGTGGCGCACGGATCGGCCGGGGTGGTGGCTACTACGACCGGACGCTGCCTGCGGTGCCCGCCGCGACGCCGGTCGTCGTCCTGCTGCACGACGACGAGCTGATCGACCACGTCCCGGCCGACGATCACGACGTCCGTGTGACGAGCGTCGTACTCCCGACCCGCGGGGTGGTCGCCGTGCGGAACAACGGATGACCCCGGCGGGTTATGCTGGCACTCGCACCAGAAGAGTGCCAGTCCCTTTGCGCGGAGGATGTTGTGCCGACCTACCAGTACGCATGCACGGCGTGTGACCACCGCTTCGACGCGGTGCAGGCGTTCTCCGACGATGCGCTCACCACGTGCCCGGAGTGCGAGGGCAAGTTGCGCAAGGTCTTCTCGTCGGTCGGCATCGTGTTCAAGGGCAGCGGCTTCTACCGCACCGACAGCCGGGCCGGCGCGGTGAACGGCTCCGGGTCCGACTCGGGCAAGTCCGAGTCCGCGAGCTCGGACTCCGGCAAGTCCGACTCCGGCAAGTCCGAGGCGGCCAAGGCCGACTCCGGCTCGTCGTCCTCCGGGTCCTCGTCGAGCAACGGCAGCGGGTCGTCCTCGTCGAGCTCCAGGTCCTCCTCGTCGTCCACGACCAGCTCTCCGGCGGCCGCCAGCTCCTGACCCGGAGTTGTCCACAACCCGTCGCGGCCGTCCACAGGTCCGCGATCGGGCCCGTCGCGTGCGCCCGGCGCACCTAGCGTCGAGGTGTGGGAGCTGCGGGGACGGTGCGCGACGGCGGGCGCTCACTCGCGCCGCCGGGGTGGCGGCGGGTGGTGGCCGGCCTGCGCGGCCCGGACTGGGCGCGAGTCGCGCTCCTGCGCCGGGTCACCGCCGCAGTGCTCGGTGTGCTGGCCGTCGTGCTGCTGGTCCTGCCGGACGGCACCCCGGACGAGTCCTCGGTGCTGGTCGCCGCGCGTGACCTCGCTCCCGGCGCCACCGTCGGCGTCACCGACCTCGCGGTGCGCGCCTGGCCGTCCGGGCTCGTCCCGGCCGGTGCGCTGCGCGCGGTGCCGGACGCCGACGGCCGGGTGCTCGCGGGCGCGGTCCGTGCCGGTGAGGCGCTGACCGATCTGCGCCTGGTCGGGCCGCAGCTGGTGACGCGCGCGGCGGGTCCGGATGCCGCCGCCGTCCCGCTGCGCCCCGCCGACCCGGCCGTGGCCGCGCTGCTGGCGCCGGGATCCGTCGTCGACGTGGTGGCGGCCGGAGACGATCCCGGCGCCGGTCGGGTCGTCGCGGGGCGCGCGACCGTGCTGTCCGTGCTCGCCGCCGCACCGAGCGGGCCGAGCGGGCCGGGCCGCGACGGCGCGGGGCCGCTGGTGCTCGTCGCGCTCCCCCAGGACGTCGCCACCGAGGTCGCGGCCGCGTCGCTGGCCGGCGAGCTGGCGGTGACGCTGCGGTGAGCCGGCCGCTCAGCCGTGGTGCGGCGGGCGGTCCTCGCGCAGTCCGCGATCCCGGTCGTCGGCGTCGTCGCGCTCGGACGCGGACCCGCCGTCCTCGGTCTCGTCACGGGTCGTGTGCACCTCGTCACCGAACACCTCGGCGAGCCGTCGGCGCACGGAATCGGGCAGGTCCGTCATACCCCCATCGTGCCGTGACCGGACACGATCGCCTACTCAGTGCCAACATGGACTCTCAGCACCACATGACGCGTGGTGCATCGTGAAGCGAGGAAGGATCCGCGATGGGGTTCCTGGACAAGGCGAAGGAAGCCGCCGAGAGCGCGCTGGAGAAGGCGGGTCCGGCACTGGACAAGGCGAAGGAGAAGGCAGGCCCCGCGCTGGACAAGGCCAAGGAGAAGGCAGGCCCCGCGCTCGAGAAGGCCAAGGAGAAGGCAGGCCCCGCGCTCGACAAGGCCGCCGAGCAGGCCGACAAGGCGACCCACGGCAAGTACTCCGACCAGATCCACGGGGTCAAGGGCAAGGCACAGGGCGCGCTCGGCACGAACAGCCCGCCCCCCGCCCCGGGCGCCGGGACGCACGGCAGCGGCGTGTCCGCGGTGCCGCCGTCGCCGCCCGGGGGTGACGCGCTCTCCCCGCAGGACCGTCGCGGGGCCGACACCACGTCGTCGGACGATCAGGTCTCGGCGGTTCCGCCGCCCCCGCCCGGTGGCGACGCCCCGTCCAACCAGGACCCGAAGCCCGGCGGCAGCGCGAGCGGACCGGGCCAGCCCCCGGCCGTGCCGCCGCCTCCGGCAGGCGGCGACAAGTCCTGACGCGCCTTCCCGCCCGGCGGCACCGCGCCGCCGGGCGGCGGTCAGGCCTCCAGGCCGGAGAGCTCCTCGATCACGTGCGGGACGAGCGGCGTCAGTGTCGCCATGCCGTCCCGCACGGCGGCGCGCGAGGGCGCGAGGTTGACCACGAGCGTGCTGCCGGAGACGCCGACCAGCCCGCGGGACAACCCGGCGTCCACCGCACCCGCGGCCAGCCCGGACGCGCGCACGGCCTCGGCGATGCCGGGGATCGGGCGGTCCAGCACCCCTGACGTGGCGTCCGGGGTGACGTCGCGGGGCGAGACGCCGGTGCCACCGACGGTCACGACGAGGTCGACGCCGCCGATCACCGCGGTGTTCAGCGCGCTGCGGATGGCGACCAGGTCGCCCGGCGCGAACACCACGCCGTCGACGAGGAAGTTCGCCTCCTCCAGCAACTCGGTGACCAGCGGTCCGGTGCTGTCGGAGCGCTCACCGCCGGCGACCCGGTCGTCCACGATCACCACGAGCGCCCGGCCGATCTGCGGGTCCGGCATCTGCATGGGCGCCACCCTACTGACGCGTTTCCGGCCCCCGATTCGGGCCGTGCCGACGCAGGGAGGGGGATCCTGCGCCGGCACGTCCCTTCGTCACCCGTTCGGTGGGGCACCACCGGCGGGCTCGGTCCAGACCACCATGCATGCGTTTTCCGCGTCAACGAAAGTGCGACCGCGGCCACGCGAGGCGGACCAGGCTACCCGCGCTCATTTCTCGCCGAGCGTCACCTGTGCGGTGCGGTTCGCCAACTGGACATCGACCGTCGCCCCGGGGGCCTGGGACCGGACCGCCGCCTGCAGTTCGGTCCCCGTGGTGATCTGCTGTTGACCCAGGCGTAGCACCAGGTCACCGGGCTTGAGCCCGGCACGCGCGGCCGCGCCGTCGGGCGCGACCGTGCGCAGCAGCGCGCCCGTCTTCGCCGGGTCGTCGGTCACCTCGACGCCGAGCACGGCGTGCGTCGCGCGACCGGTCGTGCGGAGCTGGTCGGCGATGCGCTTGGCCTGGTTGACCGGGATCGAGAATCCGACGCCGATCGAGCCGCCTCCCGGACCGGCGGTCGCGATCGCCGAGTTGATGCCGATCACCCGGCCCTGCATGTCGACCAGCGGGCCGCCCGAGTTCCCGGGGTTGATCGCCGCGTCGGTCTGCAGCGCGCTGAGCACCGTGCTCGACGAGGCCGCCGCACCGGCCTCGTCGCCGCCGACGCTGACCGCACGGTTGAGCGCGGACACGATCCCGGACGTCACGGTGCCGCCGAGCCCGAGCGGTGAGCCGATCGCCATCACGTGCTGGCCGACCCGGACGCCGTCGGAGTTGCCCAGCTCGACCGGGGTCAGGCCGGCGACGTTGTCCGTCTTGACCAGGGCGATGTCCGACTCCGGATCCCGGCCGACGACCCGCGCCGGCGCCGTGCGCCCGTCCCGGAACACCGCCCGCAACGTGCCCCCGCCGGCCGCGGGCTCGACGACGTGGTTGTTGGTCAGGACGAGGCCGTCGCCGCTGACCACCATGCCGGAGCCCTCGCCGAGCTGGCCGCGGGACAGCGCGCCGCCCTCGACCCGCAGCTGCACCACGCTCGGCAGCACGCGCTGTGCGACCTGCTCGTCGGGTGTCTGTGGCTCGTCCGTGTCGACCTCGGGCAGCGGTCCGCTGATGACGCCTCCGTCACTCGAGCCGCCGCTCCGGGCGAGGTCCGCACCGATCGCGCCCCCGATCCCGCCGGCCACCAGCGCGAGCACCGCGCCGAGCGCGACGAGGCCGAGCACCATGTTGCGGCGGGTCGGCCGGTGCGGCGGACCGGCGCCGCCCGGCGCGGGGTAGCCGCCGGGGTACGGGGGCGCGCCCGGCGGGCCGTACGCCCCGGCGGGGTACTGCGTAGTGGGCTGCTGCCCGTACTGGCCCCCGTACGGAGCGCCCGGGTACTGGTTCCCGGGGTACGGGACGCCCGGGTACTGGGCACCGGGGTACGGCGCCGTCTGCTGCTCCCCCGCCGGATGTCCCTCGACGGTGGGCTGGCCCGACGTCCGGGCCTCCGGCGGCTGCTCCGCCGCGGACGATCCCGGGCGGGCCCAGGGATTCGGCCCCGCGGACGCCGCAGGCTCCGACGGCTCCGCGGACCCCGAGCCCTCCGGCGCCCTGCTCAGCTCGTCCGTACCGGCCGGCTGCCCGGGGCCCGGACCGGACCCCTGCTCGCCGTGCGGCTTGTCCTGGGCCATGCGTCCACCGTCCGCCGTCGTGCTCGTGCCTGTCGGTGGGACACCGGTCCCACACCGGCCCTCAGGCTATGGGCTCGGCACGGTTTCCGGGTGACGGCCCGGGAGGCGCAGCGCGAGCAGCGCCCCGCCCTCCGGCGCCCGCCCGGCCGTGACGGATCCGCCGTGCCGGGCCACCGCCTGCGCCACGATCGACAGGCCGAGCCCGGAGCCGGGCATCGTGCGCGACTCCTCGGAGCGGTAGAAGCGGTCGAACACGTGCGGAAGATCCGCATCGGCGATGCCCGGGCCGGTGTCGGCCACCTCGATCGTGATCGACGTGCCGTCGACCGGGATCATCGACACGCGCACCCGCCCACCCGGCGGGCTCCACTTCGCGGCGTTGTCCAGCAGGTTGAGCACCGCCCGTTCGAGTGCGTTGGCGTCGCCGTCGAGCGTCCACCGGGCGAGCGAGACGTCGAACTCGATCCCGGAGGCCCGCCGTCGTGCCCGGGAGAGCGCCCGTTCGACGACCTCGCCCAGGTCCAGCGCCTCGGTCGAGACCATCGGGGCGTCGTCGCGGGCCAGCTCGACCAGGTCCCCGACGAGGTGGGACAGCTCCTCGACCTGGGCCCGGACGTCGACCAGCAGCTCCGCACGGTCCTCGGGCGGCAGCGACGGGGCGGCCGGCTGGTCGGCCGCGGCGAGCAGCTCCAGGTTCGTGCGCAGCGACGTGAGCGGTGTGCGCAGCTCGTGCCCGGCGTCGGCGACCAGCCGTCGTTGCTGCTCGCGGGATGCGGCGAGCGCGCCCAGCATCGCGTTGAAGCTGTAGGTCAGCCGGGCCAGCTCGTCGGATCCGCTGATCGGGATCGGTCGCAGGTCGCCGGTGGCCGCGACCCGCTCGGTCGCCGCGGTGAGGCGCTGCACGGGACGCAGACCGGTGCGGGCCACCGCGACCCCGGCCAGCCCGGCCAGCACCACCCCGCCGAGCCCGACGATCGGCAGCGCGGTCCCCAACCGGGACATCACCGTGTACAGGCTGTCCAGACTCTGCGCGATGACCAGAGCCCGGCCCGGACCGGCCTGCACGGCCACCACCCGGTAGGGCTGCTGGCCCAGGTAGCCGTCGCGGAACGAGTCCTCGGACTCGCCGCGCGCCACCGCCAGCTCCTCGTCGCCCAGCGGCGGGACCGACGTCTCGTCGGCGACGGAGGCGACGCCGGACCGGTAGAGCACGGCGATGTGCAGGTCGGCCGCACCGAGCACGGCCGGCGGGACGGTCGTCAGCAGCTGCGGGCTGGCCAGCTCGCTCTGCGCGGCCGCGGTCGCGCGGCTGTAGAGGTTCTCGTTCAGCGAGTCGCTGAGGTTCTTGCGGACGATCAGGAACGCGGCGGTGGAGACCAGCAGCACCGTCGTCGCCGCGACCAGGGCCGCGAGCATCCCGATCCGGGCGCGCAGCGTGAACCGCTCCCGGTCGGCGTCGCGGCCCGCCCGCGGCCGGACGCTGCGCCCGGCCCGCCGCAGGACGTCGATCACGGCGGGGACTCGCGCAGGACGTAGCCGACGCCGCGCACGGTGTGGATCAGGCGGGGCTCCCCGTCGGCCTCCGTCTTGCGGCGCAGGTAGCCGACGTAGACCTCCAGCGCGTTGCCGCTGGTCGGGAAGTCGTAGCCCCACACCAGCTCGAGGATCTGCGCCCGGGTGAGCACCCGGCGCGGGTGCGCCAGCAGCAGCTCCAGCAGCGAGAACTCGGTGCGGGTGAGGCTGATCGGACGTTCCCCGCGCCGGACGTCGCGGGTGTCCGGGTCCAGCGAGAGGTCGGCGAACGTCATCGTCCGCGCCGGGCCGATGGCCGCGGCCGCGATCTCCTCCGGGGTCCGCCTGCGCAGCAGCGCCCGCAGCCGGGCCAGCAGCTCCTCCAGCGCGAACGGCTTCGGCAGGTAGTCGTCCGCGCCGGCGTCGAGCCCGGCGACCCGGTCGGAGACGGCGTCGCGCGCCGTCAGCACCAGGATCGGCAGCTCGTCCCCGGCGCTGCGCAGCCGGCGGCAGACCTCCAGCCCGTCGACCCGCGGCATCATCACGTCCAGCACCAGCGCGTCCGGGCGCTGGTCGACCATCTGGTCCAGGGCGGCCTGGCCGTCCTCGGCCAGGTCGACCTGGTAGCCGTTGAACGCCAGTGAGCGGCGCAGGGAGTCCCGCACCGCCTTGTCGTCGTCGACGACCAGAATGCGCATGGGCGTCAGTCTCTCCCCTCAATCTGAGCAGAACCTGAGCCCCCTGCGGCGATCAGGACGCGAAATAGGCGCCGGCCATGTCGTCACCACCGTGGCCGCGCTCGGAAGCCCGGCGCAGCCGCGCGCCCACGGCCTGCGCGACGTCGAGCGGTCAGCCCGGCCTCCTCGGCCGCGGCGACGATCAGGCCGGCGTCCTTGGCGGCGTTGTCCACGGTGAAGTTCGGCGTGTAGTCCTCGCCGAGGATCGCCGTCGCCTTGGCCTGCAGGTAGGGCAGGTCCAGCGGTCCGCCGCCGATGGCGTCCAGGAACGCCTGCGGGTCGACGCCGAGTCCCTGCGCCAGCGAGATCGTCTCGCCGGTCGCCGCGGTGACGGCGAGCACCCAGCTGTTCGCGACGAGCTTGAGCCGGCTGGCCGCCGCGCCGTCGGCCGTGTCCGCGACCCACACCGTCGCCCGGCCCACGGCGTCCAGCACCGGGTCCACGATGGACCGCGCGTCCGGGGACCCGGCCACGAACATCGTCAGCTGCCCCGTCTCGGCGGGCTGGCGGGTACCGAGGACGGGAGCGTCGAGGAACGTCAGGCCGTTCTGCTCGGCGATCGCCAGCAGCCCGGTCAGCGGCTGCACCCCGACGGTCGTCGTCTGCAGCCACACCTGCCCCGCCGACAGCCCGTCGGCGGCCTGCTCCATGACGGCGCGCACGTCGTCGGCGTTGCCGAGCATCGTGACGACGACGTCGGCGCCGCGCACCGCGTCGGCCGGGTCGTCGGCGACGGTGGCACCGGCGTCACCCAGCGGTTTCGCCTTCTCCGGGCTGCGGTTCCACACCCGCAACGGCAGGCCCGCGGACAGGATGTTGTGTCCCATCCCGGCGCCCATGATCCCGGTTCCCAGCAGTGCGACAGTCGGCTTCTCGGTCATATGAATCACGGTAGGAGCGCATCGGCCTGATCGCTGCTTGACTGGTGGGGTGAGTGAGTTCGGCTACTCCAACCTCAGCGGGCGCCCGCCTGGACGGATCATCACGCTGGCCGGCCGGTTCCTGCCCGGTATCCGACGGGTGCAGGCGCAGGTCGAGCCGTACGCCCGGGCCTGGGAGGAACGCAACCGGGAGGCGCTGGCGTCGACCGGCCCGCTGTGGGTCGCCCTCGGCGACTCGATGGCCCAGGGCATCGGGGCGAGTACGCCGGAGCGGGGCTGGGTCGGCCAGCTCGCCCACTACCTCCCGGACCACCGGCTGGTGAACCTGTCGCTGTCCGGCGGCCGGGTCGAGGACGTGCTGGACCGCCAGCTGCCGGCGATGGACGCGCTGCCCGAGGTCCCCGACCTGGTCACCTGCCTGATCGGGTCGAACGACCTGATGAACCCGAAGCATCGCGACGGGGCCGGCGAGCGCTTCGCCAAGCTCGTCGAGCTGCTCCCGCCGGGCACCGTGATCGGCAACCAGCCGGGCACGTTCGACGCCGCGCTGGAGATCAACGACATCATCGACGAGGCCGTCGCGCGCCGCGGCCTGGTACTCGCCGATCTGCGCGACCCGCGGACCCGCCACTGGCGCGGCAAGCTCTCGCCGGACCACTTCCACCCGAACGAGCACGGGTACGCCGGCATCACCGCCGTCTTCGCCGAGGCTCTCGCCCACAACAGCTGACCTGGCACGATGACGCGCATGACCGAGACCCGATCGCGGCTCCCCCGCAAGCCCTACGAACGCGAGCTGCTGCGCCTGCAGGGCGAGCTGGTGAAGCTCCAGGAGTGGGTCAAGGCGAGCGGGGCGCGCGTCGTGGTCGTGTTCGAGGGCCGTGACGCGGCCGGCAAGGGCGGCGTGATCAAGCGGGTGACCGAGCACCTCAACCCGCGCGTGTGCCGGGTCGTCGCCCTCCCGGCGCCGACCGAGCGGCAGCGGACGCAGTGGTACTTCCAGCGCTACGTCGAGCATCTGCCTGCGGCCGGCGAGATCGTCCTGATGGACCGCAGCTGGTACAACCGCGCCGGCGTCGAGCGGGTCATGGGGTTCTGCACCGAGGCCGAGTACACGCGGTTCCTGCAGCAGTGCCCGGTGTTCGAGCAGCTGCTCGTCGACGACGGGATCCTGCTGCTCAAGTACTGGTTCTCGGTCTCCGCGGACGAGCAGGAGCGCCGCTTCCGCGATCGGATGGAGAACCCGCTCAAGCAGTGGAAGCTCTCGCCGATGGACCTGGAGTCCATCACCCGCTGGGACGACTACTCGAAGGCTCGCGACGACCTGGTCGACGCCACCGACACCGACCACGCACCGTGGACGATCGTCGAGTCCGCGGACAAGCGCCGCGCCCGGATCAACATGATCGCGCACCTGCTGGCGACCGTGCCGTGGGAGCCGGTGGACCGGCCCGCCCTGGTGATGCCGGAACGCCCGCCCGGCAAGGGCTACGAGCGCCCGCCCCGCGACCCGGGCCGCGCGGTGCCCGACCACGCGACCACGCTGGAGAAGTGATCACCCCTGGGCGAACGTGCGCACCCAGCGTCGCTGCCACGGCGTCTCGACGGCCTTCGCGCGGTAGTGCTCGCGCGTCCACGCGACCGCCTCGTCCGGGCCGAGACCGTCCAACGTGGCCAGACAGGCCAGCACGGTCCCGGTGCGCCCGTTGCCTCCGCCGCACGCGACCTCGACCCGTTCGCCGCGCGACGCCCGCCCGTGCAGGTCGACGATCGCGGTGCGCGCCGCGGCGGCGTCCAGCGGCAGGCCGAAGTCCGGCCACGTGATCCACGCGTGCGGCCACGCGATGTGGGCGCCACGGCGACGGCGCAGCCACCAGGTCCCGAGATAGAGCCCGAACTCCGGATCGGCGGGGGCCTCACGCAGTCCCCTCCCGTGCACCACGGCCCCACCGGGTAGCTCCATGGTCAGGACGCTACGTCCAGCAGGATCGCGGCCAGCTTCTCGGGGACGTCGCGCATGACGTTGTGCTTCGAGTCGAGCTCGTGCACCTCCCACGCGGGGTCGTCGCGGACACGCTCGTAGCTCGCCTGCAGCGGCGAGGAGCCCGGCCAGTCCGTCGCGTACAGGTAGACACGCCGGCGGAACCCCGACAGGTCACCGGTCAGCCGGATCCGCTGGATCAGTGTGGCCCGCGGGTGCGCCTGCGCGCGGTCGTCGAAGAACGGCATCGGCGGGACGGCGAACCCGGACCCGTCGTCGTCGGCGTACCAGGCGCGTTCCTCGTCGTTCGTCTGCTCCCAGCAGTTCTCGCCGTCGCGCGGGACGAACGCGTCGAGGTAGACGACGGAGTCGACGCGCTCGGGCAGGCGGTCGGCGACCCCGCTCACGATCATGCCGCCGTAGCTGTGCCCGACCAGCACGACGTCGGCCAGGCCGGCGACGACCTCGGCCGCGGCGGCGAGGTGCGTCTCCAGGTTCACGCCGGCGACGTCGTCGCCGGGGGCGAGTCCGGGCAGGGTGAGCGCGTACACGGCGTGACCTTCCGCCCGCAGGCGCTCGGCCAGGTCGTCGAAGCACCAGCCGCCGTGGTTCATGCCGGGGATCAGGACGTATGTGCTCATGGCGTCCAGCCTGGCAAGCGAGGCGACAGACGTCGAAGAGCTGGATGTTCTGCAGAACAGCAGCCGACGTGCTGGACCGGGTGACCGACGCCGGGTCCGCGAGGAGGCAGAATCGACGCGTGACGAGCGGGAGGGTGCACGCGTTCTCCGACGACGCCCTGGGCGATGACGACGCCGTGGGGCTCGCCGCGCGCCTGCGTCGCGGTGAGGTCTCCGCGGCCGAGGCGCGCGACGCGGCCGCAGAGCGGGCCGGCCGGGTCGACCCGGTGCTGCGCGGGCTCGTGGCGAGCCGCTTCGACGATCCGGTGCACGGCGCGGGCGACGGGCCGTTCTCCGGCGTCCCCACCCTGGTCAAGGACAACACCGAGGTCCGGGGCTGGCCGAGCACCAACGGCAGCGCCGCCTACGTCCCCAGACCGGCCCGCGCGCACTCGGCGGTCACGGCGCAGCTGCTCGCGACCGGGCTCGACCTCGTCGGCACCTCGCGGATGCCCGAGTACGGGCTGAACGCCAGCACCGAGTTCGCCGACGCCGAGCCGACCCGCAACCCGTGGGACCCCGGGTACTCGTCCGGGGCGTCGTCGGGCGGGGCGGCCGCGCTCGTCGCCGCGGGCGTCGTCCCGATCGCGCACGCCAACGACGGCGGTGGCTCGATCCGGATCCCGGCCGCGGCCTGCGGGCTCGTCGGGCTCAAGCCGACGCGCGGCCGGACCGCGACGAGCGCGCACGGCGCGCACATGCCGGTCGACATCGTCTCCGACGGCATCGTCAGCCGGTCGGTCCGCGACACCGCCGCGTTCCTCGCCGCGGCCGACCGCGGGCACCGCAACCCGCGCCTGCCCCCGCTCGGGCACGTCGAGGGACCGGCGGCGCGACGGCTGCGGATCGGGCTGGTCCTCGACTCCCCCACCGGCGCGCGGGTCGACGCGGACACCCGGGCCGCCGTCGAGGACGTCGCGCGGCTGCTGGAGGCACAGGGGCACGAGGTCTGCCCGGCGACCACCGGCGTCGGCAAGCGGTTCGTCGACGACTTCCTCGACTACTGGTCGTTGCTGGCGTTCACGCTGGCCACCGGCGGCAAGCTGATGCACGGCCCGACGTTCGACGCCGGCCGCCTCGACCCGTTCACCCGCGCTCTGGCCGACCACTACCGGCGCGCGGTGGCACGCACGCCGGTGTTCCTGCACCGGCTCTCCCGGGTCCGCGACACCTACGCCGACCTGTTCACCCGCCACGACGTACTGCTCTCCCCGACGCTGGCCCACGTGACGCCCGAGCTGGGATGGCTCAGCCCGACCGTCCCGTTCGACGAGCTCCGGGCCCGCCTGCTCGACTACGTCGCGTTCACCCCACTGTGCAATGTGGCCGGAGCGCCCGCGATCTCCCTGCCCGCGGGCGTCACCGGGAACGGGCTGCCGGTCGGGGTGCACCTGTGCACCACGAGCGGCGACGAGCGCACGCTGCTGGAGCTGGCCTACGCCGTCGAGGCGGACCGGCCCTGGCGCCGGATCACCGACGCGACCGCGCTCAGCCGCTCGGCATGACCGTGGCCACGGCGCTCCGTCGCGCCGCGGGCACCGTCGGCGGCGCCGTGCTCGTCGCGGGCGGCCTCGCCGTCGGCCGGCTCCAGGAGATCGTCCCGGCGCTGCGCAGCCGCCGCCCGACCGCCGACGAACAGCGGATGCTGCGGGAGGTCTTCGACGACGCGCTGCCGCTCGCCGACGTCCGCATCGTCCCCGGGCTGCGCGGGGCCGGGATCTTCGGCGTGAGCAGGCGGGCGGTCACGCTGGCGAACACGATCTACCTGAAGGGCGATCGTCGGAGCTCGCTGCTGGTCCACGAGTGCGTCCACGTCTGGCAGTACCGGCGACGGGGACCGCGCTACGCGGCCGAGGCCGTCGTCGCCCAGAACGTCGGGCACGGCTACGACTGGCGCAGCGAGGTCGCCGGCGGCACGACCCGGTGGATCGACGTCAACGTCGAGGGCCAGGCCCAGTTCCTCCAGGATCTCTACGACGGCGGCACCGGCGTCGAGCGGGGACGGCTCGTCACCGGCGGGGGCGCGTACTTCCGTGCCTACGACGCCGGCGCGGAGCGCGACTTCCCCGGCTACCGAGCGCTCGCCGAGGATGCAGTGGCCACGATCCGCGGCCGCCGGGACGCATGATCGAACCCGGTCGGCACCGACGCAGGCGGAGCTTCCCGCCGACTACCGCTCTCCTGAGGCGAACCACGCTCGTCCGCCGCCTGCGCGTCCGCTACGCGACCCGCGATCACCAGCCCAACCGCTGCCACGCCGTGTCAGCGGATGTCGGGCGGTCCTGCGCCGGATCTGCCCCCGACGTGCCCCGACGCGGTCCGCACCAGGAGCTTCGACGGAAAGAAGTAGTCACGCGTGATGAGTGCCGCGCGCCGGACGGGATCCGGCCGAAGGCCGCACGCCCCGGGAGGTGCAAGCGGCGCGGCGCCGGAGGCGCCGCATGGTGCGGGAGGGAAGTTTCGACACGGCAGGCCGACGCCTGGTTGCCGCCTGTTGAGCCTCGGGGTTGGGCCGAACCGCGGATGACAGTGACGCAGCCGTGGAGGACAGTGTTCCGTCACCTCGACGCAAACCGGCGCGGGGACATGCGGAGCGGATGGGTGGTGGACAGACGATGCGCAGGATCATGATGGTGGCCGTGGCGGTAGGAGCTCTGGTGATGGGATCCGCTGGCGTTGCCACTGCAGCACCGCTGCCGGACAACTGCACGAAGGTGCAGGGCGAGGTCACGTGCACCACGTTCGAGGGGCCGGGCAACAACCAGGCCGGTGTGGGCACAACGACGAGCACGGAGACCCAGGGCAACACCACGAACAAGAGCCCGGCTCCGCAGGACCTGCAGGACACGCAGTCCTGCAACCCGCCCACGTCCAACGGCAGGCCCTGCAACCCGTAGACGCGGTGACGGCCGGGGCGCTACCGGACGGCTGCTGTTCGCGCCTCGGTTCGTGCGATGGCAGCACAACCGCACCGACCGAGGCTGCCGTCGTTTCCGAGACGCGTCCCAGGACGGAACATGGAGCCCGGGTACGCCAGGCGGCCGATCAACCTGCTCTGGGAGAGCTCGGCGCCCGAGATCCCTGGGGTCTCGAGGAGGTATTCGTGAAGCCCAGAATTGTATTTGCGGTGCTCGCCGCACACTTTTTACTACCGTGACATCGTCCGGCGCGGCCGAGCACCACGGACCGACATTTCGCACCACCCGGGGACCACGCTTCGAGGACGCCTCGATCCCCTCACATCCACATGGGAGGCACTATGACTAAACGTATCGTTGCTGCCGTCCTGCTCGTCGCGGGACTGTTCGTGGGCGGCGCCGGGACGGCCCTCGCCGCTCCCGACTTCGGACCGGGCAACAGCAGCAAGGGCCCGCACGACCCCGGGGCGCTCTGCCACCCGCCGGGTCAGACAGCGGACTTCCCCGCCTGCAAGTGATCGGGCCCCTGCCGTGACCGATGTCGGTCAGCGGCTTCGGTGAAGGTGTCCGGGCGCCCTAGGCGCCCGGACACCCGCATTCGGGACTCGGCCGCGTGTGCCCCAGATGGGCCCCAGGACGACGACGGCGACGAGGGGCCGGAGGAGAACCCCAGGTAGTCTGCCGCCGAGCCCCCGTAGCTCAGGGGATAGAGCACCGCTCTCCTAAAGCGGGTGCCGCAGGTTCGAATCCTGCCGGGGGCGCGCAGGTCAGAGGGTTACAGACCCGTCGAGGCATGCTCCGCGTGGAGCCAAACGTGGAGCCATCAATGGCTAGACTCCACGCCATGGCAGGCGGCAAGGCCGCTCCGACGGCCCGCAGGCGGCAGCGCGGCGAGATCATGACGCTCCCGAGCGGCTCGCTTCGCGTGCGCGTCTACGCCGGCATCGATGCCCTCAGCGGCAAGAAGAACTTCCTGACGGAGACGATCCCGGCCGGGCCGGCGGCGGCGAAGGAAGCCGAGAAGATCCGCACCCGCCTGATCAACGAGGTCGACGAGCAGCGGAACCCGCGGACCAAGGCGACGGTCGACCAGCTGCTCGATCGCTACCTGGAGCTTCTCGACGTCGAGGAGACGACCCGGCAGCGCTACGAACAGGTCATCCGGACCCACATCCGGCCCCTGATCGGTCACCTGCCGGTCGCGTAGCTCAACGGCGAGACCCTCGACGCTCACCTGGCGGTGCTCCGAAGGTGCCGCGACCATTGCGACGCCCGGTCGTTCATCGAGCCAGGGGTAAGGCGCGCTTGACCTCAGCAGCGCCGCATCGGTGGCCGACCCGGGCCGGGAGTAGGAGCAGCCCCGGTCGCCTTGTCACCCCGTTCGGCCGTTGTCGGCCATTGGCGCGCGAGGGCACGGTATGCGCGGCGGCGGCTGATGGCAGGCGGCGGGAGATGCAATGGCTGAATATGTCCTCGATCACCGGTACGAAGGAGAGCGTGCGCGGCTGGAGCTGATGTCTCAGTTGCTGGATCCGATGCACCGCCGCTACATCGAGCAGTTCGATGTCGGTCCCGGCGCCCGAACGCTCGAGGTCGGATGCGGCAACGGCTCCGTCTCCTCCTGGCTCGCCCGGCGCGTCGGGCCCGATGGCCGCGCCCTCGCGGTCGATCTCGACCTGTCGCTGGTCGAAGCGGATGCACCGAACCTCGAGCTCAGTCAGGCCGACATCCTCGACGGACCGATCGAACCGGCCGACTTCGACCTAGTGACCGCGCGCGCCGTGCTGCACCACGTCGCGAGCGCGCCCGATGCCCTGGCGAACCTTGTCGCCAGCGCGCGACCCGGGGGTGCGATCGTCCTCATCGAGCCGGACTTCCTGCCGGTCAGTGTGGCCGAGCCGCGCGGCGTCGCCGCGTTCTGGCAGGGCTGGCTCGCCTGGTCGCGCCAGGCGGGCATCGACTACTTCATCGGGCGCCGGCTCCCCGCGATGCTCGCTGGGCTGGACACCCACGGCATCGAAGCCACCGCCGAGACCGCGCTGTACAACGGGGGATCGTCGTGGGCCGAGTACTGGAGGGAGACCGTGACTGAGCTGCGGGGCCGGCTGATCGCCTCGGGCGAGCTCGACGAGCAGACCATCGACGCCTTCCTCGACCATTGTGGCGATCCGGCCTGGTGGACCCAGACCATCGCGTTCACTGCTGTACGTGCCCGCACCCGCGGCCGCTGAGTTGCCCGCATCGGCGAGTCCGCGAGCAAGGCCGGGACGGCTCCGGCCGTGACGAGGCCAGGCGGTCGTTCGGTGCGGATAACACCGGGCTTCCTTAGTTGTGCGTATTCGCGTGGGTGGTCGGAGTCTGGCGGGCGAGCCCGGAGGCCCGAGCACTAGCCGGTAGTTGGTGAGGAGCCGCCTTGTACGCGCCGTTGTGCATGCTTGTAATGCGCGCCCGGTAGCACGCTGCCCGGCGGCAGGAGGTCGACACGTGCACCGGCGGACAGGGCGTCGGCCACGCGGGTGCGCAACTCCTGGGCGGCGTCCGGGCGAACGCGGCGTGTTCGGGACGCAGGTTCGCGCGAATCCGAGACATCGAGCCGGCGCGACCGACGCTTCGCTCCAGGCGCGCGCACTTCCACATCATGGAAGCTCGGGCGCTCGCACGGCTCGGCGAAGCCGACGCCTGTGACAGAGCGATGGACGCAGCGATCGAAAGCTTCGACAGACACGAACCGGGTGACGGTCCCGAGTGGATCAGCTACTTCGACGCGGCCGAACTCGCCGCCGAACTCGGTCACTGCCATCGCGACCTGACCCGCCCGGACCGCGCGATCCAATGCGCAAGCGACGCTCTCGCGTCAGCATCCGGCGACTACCTGCGGAGTGACTTCTTCGTTGCGATGGTCCTCGCGGACGCGCACCTGGACAGCGGGAACGTCGACGAGGGGTGTCGCATCGCGAGGAAGGCGTTCGCGGCCGGCGAGGGGTTGGAGTCGGCGCGGTGTCGGAGATACGTCGCGCAAAGGAACTCGGCATCGTCGGCTGGCAACCCGGCCAGCCGGGGAAGTTCGTCATCCGGGGCACCGAAAGGTCGTAGTTCCGGGAGATCCAGGCCGGGCGGGGCGACCATGTGGTGCAGCCGCTTGATCAGGACACCGACGTCGTAGATCGGTGCGTAGACCTCATCCCGCGAGATCGACTCCCAGAAGGTGACAACGCGGCCGTCGGCCTCGACCGGCTGCTCCACGGGCGTCGCGCGGGCCGCGGGGTAGTCGGCCGACGCCAGCCAACGCGCGACGCCGATTTGCTTGCGCGAGTCGGTCGACAGCGTTCGAGCCCATCCGAATTAGCTCGGCCGAGCGAACGCCGAGACCGGAAACTTCGCAGGCGCGCACCAAGGCTTCGCGCGCCGATTCATCGGTGAACGGCCGGGCCGACTGCTCAGACTGACTGGTCGCGACCTCTGCCATGGCGTGAGCGACTCACCTTCGCGGGTTCGACTCCGGGTGCGTCAACGACGTTATGCCCGACCACAGCCGCAGGGTGCCGTATTCACGGCCGGCCCGTCGTGGTCGAGGAAGGCGACTGAGACCGCGGGGCCAGCTGCAGGCGGGTCACCGTCGATGATCCAGAGCCAGCCGGCCGCGTCGATCTCGACGAGTCCCTCACGGCCTTCGACCAGTGCGCGGTAGCGGCCGGTCGGGGGCAGTGCAGTGTTGTCGGCGAGCAGCACGACGTCACCGAGTCGGTGGCCATCGACGCGGTGGGGTCGTCCGAGGGCGCGGGCGGCGCCCGCGAGGTCGCCGATCCGCAGACATTGTCGGGTGTAGGTCGAGGAGTACGGCGTGTCGACGGCTTGGAGCAGCGGGACGCCGTGGGCGGTGAAGCCGAGATCGCGGCCGAGCTCGTTCAGGGTGTCGACGGTTCCGGCGCCTCGGGCGCCGAAGGTGAAGTTGGCGCCGACGACCACGGCAGCTGCGTTGAGGCCGTGTGCGAGTACGTCGCGGGCGAACTGGGCCGGGGTCCGGGAGGCGAGTTCGCGTGTGAAGCGCAACGCGCAGATTGCATCGACGCCAGCGTCGGCGGCGAGTTCGGCACGGTGGGCGATGGTGCTCAGGGCGGAGGTGTCCCGGTCGATCCCGAGTACTCGCGCGGGGTGCGGGTCCAAGGTGACCAGAAGCAGGGGCAGCCCTTCGTCGCGGCTGATGGATCGGGCGTGATCGACCAGACGTCGATGTCCGCGGTGCAACCCGTCGAAGACGCCCACCGTGACCACACACGGCCCGAACGTGGCAGGTACCTCGTCCACGCCGTGCCAGAGCGGGATGCTCGCCCGCGCAGGCGGCTCGTTGGTGCGGTGGGATAGGGCGGCGGTCATGACCGGACTCCGATTCGTGGAGGTACAGCAGTCGCTTCAGGACAGAACTGGGACGTGCGTGCTGGGTGGAGCGGGCGTGGGGCCACCGGCGGCCCGACCTACTGTTG
The DNA here is from genome assembly GCA_963822335.1 of uncultured Actinomycetota bacterium. Taxonomy (GTDB): domain Bacteria; phylum Actinomycetota; class Actinomycetes; order Mycobacteriales; family Pseudonocardiaceae; genus Pseudonocardia. The sequence continues at coordinate 1,379,713 of CAWGHE010000004.1, forward strand.
GTCGAGCCGCCGGCGCAGCGCCCTCGGGTGATGGGGATCAGGGTGTGCCGAGGAACTTCTGCACAGCTGCCAGGGTCTGGTCGAGTTGCTCGACCTGTGGGATGTGGCCGCTGTTGTCGACGATCACGCCCTGGCTGTCGGACAGCTCGGAACGCCACTCGTCGAGGTAACCGACCGGGGCAAGGGCATCCTCACGACCCCACACCAGCAACACCGGAGCCGTCAGCCGGTGCAGCCGCGCGCGAAGGCCGCGATCCGGGATGGGCCAGGCGAACTTGCCGGTGGATCCGAAGGCCCACACCATTCCGGCCACGGCAGCCGCGGCCATGTCCGGGTCCTCCGGCATGGCGAGCATGGCCTGCGGTCCGGGGGCACTCGGGTCGTGGAACAGCAACGCCGGCAGCTGGTCGGGCGGTGTCGCGATCCAGTTCGCGATCGGCATGTCGTCGCGCCACAGCCCGATCGGGTCGAGCAGGATCACCTTCGAGGCGAGCGCCGGGTAGGCGGCGCAGAGCTCCGCGGCGATCATGCCGCCGAAGGACTGTCCGACCACGACAGGGCTTTGCAGTCCGAGGGTTCGGACGACTTCCTCGTAGATGAGCACGATGTCGGAGAGGTGGTCGATGGCGTGGATCGCGTAGGGGTCGCCGACACTGGTGCCGGGGAACTCGGGTGCGTAGACGGTGAAGTTCTGCGCCAGCTGGGACAAGAAGGGGTCCCAGGCCAGGCCGGCTGCTGGGTGCAGGTAGAGCAGCGGCGCGCCTGCGCCGGCCACCTTGACCCGGATGTTGAGGCGCCCGTTCCAGACCGGGACGACCTCCTCGGTGATCGAGGGTCCTGTTGTCGTTGTCATCGGGTCACCGCCATCTGGTTGGAGGTTGCGGGGGTCGGGGCGCCTTCGGTGGCCGAGGCGCCAGGGGTCACGGGAGTGGGGTCGCCGCCGAGCTTCTCGGGCCACCAGTGGTGCTTGTGGCCGCTGTCGGCCCACAGGTCCCGCAGGTACGGGGCGACTTCCTCGGCGAACAGGCCGATGTTCTTCATGGCCAGGTCGCGCGGCAGTGACCCGAATCCGAGCATCGCGTGCAGGGTGCCGATGCCGTACTGCTGGCAGTACTCCCGGAGCTGCTCGCGCACCGTCGCCGGGCTTCCGCAGATCACGACGCCGGCGTCGACCAGGTCGCGGAACGACGCGTTGCGCATCTGGGTGTAGAGGCCGAAGTCGCCGGGGTCCTTGACCAGCGCCTGTACGCCGCGGATGTCGATCCCGCCGGGCAGGCTGAGCTTCTCCATCGGGATCGAGCCGAGGCCCTTGCGGAAGCCGTACTCCAGGTGCTTGGCGTACTCCTGTTCGGCCCGTTCGTCGGTCTCGGCGACCGCGATGGTCTGGAGGAACCCGAGCCGGTAGGGGTTGCGCGGGACGCCGACCTGCTCGGCGATCTCCCAGAAGCGGTCGAAGATCCGCTTGCCGGTCAGCTTCGCGCCGAACCAGGACAGGTAGTTGAAGCCGAAGTTGCGCTCGAGGGTCATCTGCATCGTGCGCGGGTTGCCGATGCCGGTGATCCACACCGGCGGCGACGGCTGCAGGGGTCGCGGCCAGATGTTCACCTGGGGGTACTGGCTGAACCGCCCGTTGTGCGGGAACGGCTTGTTCTCGGACCACGCGCGCAGCAGCAGTTCCAGGTTCTCGTCGAACCGTGGCCGGATCTCGATCGGCGGGACGCCGTTGTTGATGCTGGCGTCGTAGTGTAGGCCGATCGGGAAGCCGGCGACCAGACGTCCGCCGGAGAGCACGTCGATCATCGCGTACTCCTCGGCCACCCGGACCGGCTCGCGGGCCTTGCCCAGCGAGCGGCCCATCGGGAAGATCGCCACGTCCAGGCCTTCGGCCTCGGTCTGGTAGGCCAGCGCGCTGGCGACCAGATCCGGGTTCGGGACCATGTCGTAGCTGGACTGGCCGTGCTCGGTGATCGCGATCCCGTCGAAGCCGGCGCGGGCGCCGAGCATCAACTCGTCCATGAAATCGCGGATCGAGGAGTAGACCCCCTCCCGGTTGGTGATCGAGTACGGCGTGCTGCACACCGACTCGTGGTGCTTCTCGAAGTCGTCGGGCAGGTACCGGTACGGAGCCTGCTCGAACAAGGTGATCTTCACTGATCCTCCTCAGATGGGGGACTTCTGGTCATGTTGATGAAGCCCGGGACACAGGCCGGGCGGATTTCCGCAGGGCGGTGGTGGTGGCGCAGAGCCGGCTACTGCTCGGCGAGGTGGTGGAAGCGCTGTGCAGCGGCCACCCACCCCGGCTCCGGCGGCCCGTCGAGGCTGAACACCATCGGGCCGTCGAACAGCGGCAGCCCGGGCGAGACGAACTTGCCGTCGCTGAACACCAGCGGGTCACCAGTGCGGTACTCGAAGCTGGTCACCCGCCCGACCTCCAGGACGTGGTCGCCGCCGTCGTAGCGCTGCCAGGGCGTGCACTTGAACACCCCCACTGCCCGCGCAAGGCTCGGCGGATCGTCGGGGCCGGACACGGACGCCCAGTCGAGTTTCAAGTCCTCGCGGGCCCGGCCGGCGAACTGCATGGCGACGTCCATCTGGTCCGATCGCAGGACGTTGATCGCGAACGGATGGCCTTGCATCGCCTCGTAGGCGTGCGTGGTCCGCGAGAGCGACACCAGCACCAGCGGCGGATCGATGGACACCGACGTGAACGAGTTGACCGTCGCGCCTCGAACCTCGTCACCGCTGCGATAGGTCACCACCGTCACGCCGGTGGTGAACCGGCCGAAGCAGCGCCGCAACGCACGCGGGTCGAGAGCTGTGCGCTCCTGCTGATCGCCCCGCGCCGCCGGTACCGCCGCGACGGGTTCTTGGGAGTTGGATTCCGAGTGGATGGTCGCCACGGTGCAACCCCTCTCTTCGGTGATGGAGCACACCGTGGCACGCGAGATAGTAGTTTGTGAAAGACTAGGAAGGCCTGGACTCAGATCTCAGTGGAATACTGGAGGCCGGACATGGAGCTGCGACACCTGCGGTACTTCGTCGCCGTCGCCGACGAGCGCAGCTTCACCCACGCCGCGACCCGGCTGAACATCGCCCAGTCGCCGCTGTCCAAACAGATCCGACAGCTCGAACGCGAACTCGGCGTCCAGCTGTTCACACGCACCACCCGCTCGGTCTCCCTCACCTACCCGGGCACCGTCTTCTACGAGCGGGCCAGCCGCCTGCTCACCGACAGCGAGGAGGCCGCCGAGGAGGTGCGCAAAGCCGACCGGGGCGAGCTCGGCGCCCTCAGCCTCGGCTTCACGGGCTCGGCGACCTACGAACTGCTCCCCACCCTGGTGCGTGCCTATGGGGACCGACACCCCGAGGTGACGCTGCACGTCCAGAGCGACATGGTGACCCCAGCCCAGGTCGAACAACTCCTCGACGGCCGCCTCGACGTCGGTGTACTCCGGCCACCGGTCGCCGTGTCCGGGCTGGCCGTGGAGACCATCCGGAACGAACGCGTGGTCGCCCTACTGGCCAGCCGCCACCCGGCCACGGTCAAGAGCGAGATCGACCTCGCCGATCTCCGTGACGAGTGGTTCATCTCCTATCCGGACCAGCCGCCGTCGACGATGTACTCGATCATGATCTCGGCGTGCCGCACCGCCGGCTTCACGCCGAAGATCCGCCAGACCGTCGCCGACAGCGCAGCGCTCGTCGCGCTCGTCGCCGCCGACATGGGCGTCGCCCTCGTCCCGGCCTCTCTGCGCCACCTGAAGATCAACGGCGCGACGTTCCGGCCGCTTGGGTCACCGCAACTGAGCACCGGCCTCGCCCTCGCCTACCGCGACACCGCAGTCTCCCCCCTCGTCCGCCGATTCCTCGAAACCGCTCGCACGGTCGTTCGGAGTCGCGACGCCGTGGAGACACCGACCGCAGCAGACATCACCGACGACGACCGGCCAACTATCGGAGTCTGACCCGATGGCTCACCCGCCGGCGTGCTGTCCGGGTAACTGAGGGCAGCAGGCATCGCTAATCAACCCCGATGTGTCCTGCACGGCACGACACACTGACCCGCTTCTTCAAGGGGCCTATTCGTGGTGCGAAATGGCGACCACCTGTGCCTGTGGGGCCACTCATGACCACCGAAGCGCCTGTATTATTCCTGTTCAACAGGCACGCACGCGCCGTAGAGCAAGCTCCTTAAAACGGGTGCCGCAGGTTCGAATCCTGCCGGGGGCGCAGGTCAGAAGCCATATGGTTCCACTGAGGACATCGATCGTTTGGGCTATATGGTGCGAGTTGTGCCTGGCCTCAATACCTGATCTCGCGCGTACTGGCATAGCGGGCATTTGGCATTCACCGAGGCGACGGACCACGGTTGCGCTCAGGCCTCGCTCTGGCTGCGGTCACCGTCTGAAGCGTCCGCCTGCGACGACCCGCGCCAGAACCCTTCGAGTAGGTCATTGGCCCCAGGCGTGCGCTGCACAGCATGTCCGGCGCCACCCAGGGTGTGGCGTAGTGCTCGGGAGCCGATGCGGTCGGCGAGTCGATCGGCGACGAGTTCATAGACTTCGTCGTGCCCGCCCGTGACTACGAGCGTCGGGATGCCGGCGTCGCGGATCGCGTCGAGCGGGAGCTCGGCCGTCCACGGCAGCCGCTCCCCCATCAGCAGGCGGACGTGGCGTTCTTCGACGTCGGTGAGCACCCGGCGCGGTTCGGGGGCGCCAAGCGCGCGGACCATGCCGCGGTAGACGAGGTCAGGATCGTCCTGGGTGAGCAGCTGGAGGTGTTCGTCGATGGCCTTCTCCACTGCGGGGACTCCGCGGGCGAGCTGGCGCACGGGGGGCTCCAGCACGGTCAGCGACCGGACCTGGTTCGGTGCGGCGCCGGCCATGAGCAGGGCGACGACGGCGCCGTAGGAGTGTCCGACGAGGTGCGACGGGCTGCTCAGCAGCGGCGCGAGGTCGGCGGCGTCGCGGTCGAAGTCCGACGGGTCGTCCGGCGGGTTCGGGTCGAACCCGCGCCGGTCGGGCAGCACCAGGCGCCATCGCTCGGCCAGCGGTAGCTGGGCGGGCCAGGTCCGCTCGGCGTTGAGGACCGCGCCGTGGACGAAGACGACGCGCTCGCCGACGCCGGTTTCGCGGACGTGCAGGTTGACCACGGGCGCTCCGGTCCATATCGGTGGTCAGTGGCGGGTCATCGTGGCACCGGTGCGGTGTCGGGCTGGCAGATGTAGTTGCTGAAGCCGCCGTGTCGGGATGGCAGGTCGTCGAGGGCCTCGTTGATCTTCTCCAGTGGGAACGTGTGGTGCTCCAGGACGGACAGGTCCAGGACGCCGGAGCCGGCGAGCTCGGCCATCTCCTGAGCCTCGCGGGTGGAGAACCAGAGGCTGCTGATGACACTGTTCTGCGAGCACATCATCGCGAACAGGTCGAGGGCGGGGCGTTCCATCATCCCGCCGATGTCGACGGCGACCCCGCCGCGGCGCAGCGTGGAGATGGCGTCGAGCACCGACTCGGCGGGGGCGCCGGGGCCGAGGCAGTCGACGACGATATCGACGCCCTCGCTGTCGTTGTGCTCGCGGGCCCAGTCGCGCAGCGGGGTTGCGCTGGCGGGCAGGACGTGGATGCGGTCGGGGGCGATCGCCTTGACGTCGTCGAGGAGGGCGGCGTTGCGGCCGGTGCCGAGGATTCGGGTGCATCCCATGGCCAGGGCGTTGAGGCAGGCGCCGAGACCGAGGGTGCCGGAGATGCCGTCGATCAGGACGGTGCGGCCCGGGCCGGCGCCGGCCTTGCGCAGTGCGGAGTAGGCGGTGCCGAGGTAGCCGAAGCGGGCGCCCTGCTCGAAGGTGACGCTGTCGGGCAGGCGGACGAGGTTGCGCTGCGGCGCGGTCAGGTACTGGGCGAGGCCGCCGTAGGGGTAGGCGTCGAACAGGTGCTGCCCGTCGGGGCCGAACGCGAAGTAGCCCATGAACGTGTAGGCGTCGCAGTTCTGGTCCTCGCCCAGCCGGCAGGCGCGGCACCCGCCGCACGACAGGCCGGGGTTGACGTAGACCCGGTCGCCGACCGCGACGCCGGTGACCTCGCTGCCGACCTGGCTGACGACTCCCGCGCTGTCCAGCCCGAAGATCGCGGGGAGCTCGGGCAGCGGCAGGTAGGGGAACCACTCGGCGTAGGTCGCCAGCACGTTGGTCAGGTTCGGGACGATGTTGCAGGCCTTGACCTCGACCACGACGTCGGTCGGACGCGGTTCTGGGACCGGGACCTGCTCGAGCTGCATCGGCTTGCCGTGGTCATGCAGGCGGGCGGCGAGCATGGTAGTCATCGACGGTTCTCCTTGCGCTGCCGCGCCCGATCAGCGAGCGCGCAGGGCCGGTCGCTCCGCCTCGTGACGAGGCGGAGCCGCGGGTGGGGTGGTTGTCGCGGGCGCGGCGTTCTAGCGCTGGCCGGCCAGGTCGAGGGCGATGTCGACGATCATGTCCTCCTGGCCGCCGACCATGCCGCGCCGTCCGACCTCGACGAGGATGTCGCGGGTGTCGAGGCCGTACTCGACGGCGGCGCGTTCGGCGTGGCGGAGGAAGCTGGAGTACACCCCGGCGTAGCCGAGGGTCAGCGTCTCGCGGTCGACACGAACCGGACGGTCCTGGAGCGGACGGATGATGTCGTCGGCGGCGTCCTGCAGGGCGAACAGGTCGCAGCCGTGCTTGAAGCCCTGGATGTTCGCGACGGCGACGAACGCCTCGATTGGGCAGTTCCCGGCCCCGGCTCCGTGTCCGGCCAGCGACGCGTCGACGCGGGTGACGCCCTCCTCGACTGCGACGACGGAGTTGGCAACCGACAGCGAGAGGTTCTCGTGGGCGTGGATGCCGATCTGGGTACCGGGGTCGAGCACGTCGCGGTAGGCGCGGACCCGGTCGGCCACGTCGCGCATGGTCAGCCGGCCACCGGAGTCGGTGACGTAGACGCACTGCGCGCCGGCGTCCTCCATCAGCTTGGCCTGCTTGGCCAGGTCCGCGGCGGAGGCCATGTGGGACATCATCAGGAACCCGGACACGTCCATGCCGAGCTCGCGGGCCTTGCCGATGTGCTGGATGGCGATGTCGGCCTCGGTCGCGTGCGTGGCGACGCGCACCGAGCGCACGCCCAGGTCGTAGGCCTGCTGCAGCTCGTGCAGGGTGCCGATCCCGGGCAGCAACAGCGTGGTCAGCACGGCGTTCTCGACGACCTCGGCGGCGGCGGAGATCCATTCCCAGTCGGTGTTACTGCCGGGCCCGTAGGTCAGGCTCGCGCCGGCGAGGCCGTCGCCGTGCGCGACCTCGATCGCGTCCACCCCGGCCGCGTCGAGCGCGGCGGCGATCCGGCGCACGTCGGACGGGTCCATCCGGTGCCGGACGGCGTGCATGCCGTCCCGCAGGGTCACGTCCTGGACGTAGAGGACCGGTGCGGTCGTGGACTCGGTCATCGGAGCACCTCCGCGGGCTCGGACGTGGCGGCTGCGGCGAGTTGTTCGGCGGTGCGCAGCGCGGCCGAGGTCATGATGTCGAGGTTCCCGGCGTAGGCGGGCAGGTAGTGCGCGGCGCCCTCGACCTCGAGGAACACCGACACCCGCCAGGCCGGCCGCGGTGTCCCGGGCCGCACGAGGGTGTCCAGGGGTTCGTCGTCGGGGACCGGGCTGATCTGGACCTGCTGCTTGAGCCGGTAGCCGGGCACGTAGCGGGCGACCTGCTCGGCCATCGCGGCCACGCCGGCGCGGATCTCGTCCGGGTCGGCGTCGGCGACCAGGCACAGCACCGTGTCGCGCATGATCATCGGCGGGTCGGCCGGGTTGAGCACGATGATCGCCTTGCCGCGCTCGGCGCCGCCGACGACCTCGATCGCCTTCGCGGTGGTCTCGGTGAACTCGTCGATGTTCGCCCGCGTCCCGGGGCCGGCGGACTTCGACGCGATCGAGGCGACGATCTCGCCGTAGCGAACCGGGGCGACGCGGGCGATGGCGGCGACCATCGGGATGGTGGCCTGCCCGCCGCAGGTCACCATGTTCACGTTCCGCGCGCCGGAGTGCTGGTCGAGGTTGACTGCGGGGACGACGAACGGGCCGATCGCGGCCGGGGTGAGGTCGACGAGGATCTTGCCGTGCGGTGCGAGCTTCGCGGCGTTCGCGACGTGCGCGCGGGCCGAGGTCGCGTCGAACACGACGCCGATCTCGTCGAAGTTCGGCAGTGCGATCAGGCCCTCGACGCCGTCGGAGGTGGTGGGCACGTCGAGGCGGGCCGCGCGGGCGAGGCCGTCGGAGCCTGGGTCGATGCCGACCATCGCGCCCATCTCGAGGGTGTCGGACAGGCGGATGACCTTCATCATCAGGTCGGTGCCGATGTTGCCCGACCCGATGACGGCGACCTTGGTGGTGGTCGGGTTCGACGCGCTGTGTGCAGGCGCCATGGGTGTCTCCAGATGTCAGTAGTCGGCGGACAGGACGCCGGACAGGGCGGACTGCAGTTGGGTGAGCGCGTCCTCGTCGTCCCAGACGGCGGCGGGCTGGCGCCAGGCGATGTAGCCGTCGGGGCGCACGAGCAGGGCTCCGGCTTCGTGGATCTCCCGGATCCGGGCCCAGTCGCGGTAGACGTCCTCGGCGCCCTTGTCGCCGATCACGACGGTGCGCAGGAACGGCAGCTCCAGCTTGGCCGCCGCGCGTTCCCAGGAGCGCCCGGACAGCCCGGTGACCAGCGAGAGCTTGCCCTTGCCGGTGACGTCGAGGGTGGACACTCGTTGCCCGTCGGCGCCGAGGAGCCAGACGTGCGGCAGCTTCGCGCCCGGGCGGGTGGTGGCCTGCAGGTGGGTCTGCGGGTCGCGGGTGAAGGTCTCCTCCCCCGCCGTCGGGTCCGGGACCGCGGCGGTGGAGGTGTAGCGCTGGTTGAGTTCGACGCCCTGGGCGTTGAACTCGTAGTTCTTCAGGTCCAGTGCCTCGGTGAGCGCTTCGCGGACGGCGACGCCGTCGGGTCCGGGGTCGCGCAGCTTCGCCAGCCCGGCGGCGACCGGGTCGGCCTCGCCGGTGGTGCGGAAGCACTCGTTGAGCGGGGCGTAGTCCACACGGGACTGGTTCGCCCGCTCGACGACCTGCTTGCCGACCGGCATCCGCTCCGGGGAGTAGGTCTCGAGCAGCTCGGGGCCGGCGTGGCCGCGGATGACGAACGCCAGCTTCCAGGCGAGGTTGAACGCGTCCTGGATGGAGGTGTTCGAGCCGAGACCGGACGACGGTGGATGGCGGTGGACGGCGTCGCCGCCGCAGAACACGCGCCCCTTCGAGTACTGGGTGGCGTGGGCCCGGTTGACGTACCAGCTGGAGCAGGTCTCGATCTCGATCTCCAGGTCCGGGTCGCCGACGTAGCCGCGGATCCGTTCCTTGACCGAGTCCGGGTCGAAGTCGGGTCCGGGGCCGTCGAGGGCGTAGCCCCAGCCGGCGATCCAGGTGTGCCAGGGCCGGATCGCGCGCAGCAGCCCCATCCCGATCTCGCCGAAGTTCGCGCTGGGGGTCATCAGCCAGTGCAGGATCGACGGCCGGTGCGCGACGTAGCGGGACAGGTCGGCGTGGAAGAGCACGTAGGCGGTCGCGGCGCGGGCGAGCTCGCCCTCCAGCGGCAGCCCGAGCTCCTCGACGACCTGCGATCGGGCGCCGTCGGCGCCGATCATGTAGCGGGCCCGCATCTCGTACTCACGCGAGCTGGGGATGTCCTTGAGGCGGACGGTGACGCCGTCGTCGTCCTGGGTGTGGCCGAGGTACTCGGTGTTGAACCCGAACGTCGCGCCCCGGTTGGCGGCGTTGGTGACCAGCACCGGCTCCATGTAGGGCTGCGGGATGTCGAGCAGCGGGCAGGGGCTGCCCTTGATGTAGTCCCCGATGCGGTCGTCGCCGGTGCCCCAGGTACGCAGCCGGGCGATCTCGTCGCCGGCCAGGCTCGTGGTGAACAGGGTGTCGCCCATGTGTTCCCACGGGGTGGCGTACTTCGTGGCCTCGGCCTCGACGCCGAGGTCGCGCAGGACCTCGACGGTGCGCTGGTTGGTGATGTGCGCGCGGGGGCTGTTGGCCACCCAGTTCCAGCGGCTGATGGCGTGCGCGCGGACGCCGTAGGTGGCCAGGGCGAGCGCAGCCGTCGCGCCGGTCGGGCCGGCGCCGACGATGAACACGTCGGTGTCGTAGCCGGGCGTCGGCGCGATCGCGCCGGTGGCGGCGCCCGCGGGTGGCGGGTTGGTGAAGTCGGGTGCGGTCATCGTGGTGTCCTCAGTCCCGTCTGCGATCAGGCGGGCAACGGTGTGGTGGAGAAGCTCGCCTCGACGGTGCCGAGACCGGACAGCGAGGCGCGGTAGGTGCCGCCTGCGGTGACGGGCACCATCGGGCCGAGCGCTCCGGAGAGCACGATCTCGCCGGCGCGCAGCGGCGAGCCGACGTCGCGGGCGGTGCGGGCCAGCCAGAGCAGGGCCGCGACCGGGTCGCCGAGGCAGTCGGCGCCGGAGCCGCTGCTCACGGTCGCGCCGGTGTGGTCGGTCATCGTCATCTCGACGGTGCGCAGGTCCTGGTCGGCGAGCTCGACCGGGTCGTCGCCGAGAACGTAGAGGCCGCTGGAGGCGTTGTCCGCGACGGTGTCGACCAGCGTGATGTCCCAGCCAGCGATGCGGCTGTCGACGATCTCGAACGCGGCGACGGCGTGCCCGACCGCGACCCGCGCGTCGGCCTCGGTGAGGTCGTCGTGATCGAGGTCGGCAGCCAGGACGAACGCGATCTCGGCCTCGATCCGCGGTTGCAGCAGCCGGCCGATGTCGACCGGCTCGTGCTGCGGGCAGGCCATGTCGTCGAACAGGACCCCGATGTCGGGGCGGTCCACTCCGAGCTGGGCCTGCACCTTGGGCGCGGTGAGCCCGATCTTGCGTCCGACCGGGCGGCGGCCCTGCTCGAGGCGGGCGCGGGTGAGCAGGCTCTGCACCGCGTATCCGGTGGCCAGTTCCCCATCGGGCAGCAGGTCGCGCACCGGCGCACACGGGGTGGCGGTGCGGGCGGCGTCGAGCAGGCGGTCGGCGGCCACCCGGGCGTGCGGGGCGACGGCGGTGTCGGTCATCTCGAGGTCTCCGATCGAGGGGCCGGGCCCCGGCGGCGGTGGCGCCGCCGGGATCACGGGCGTCGGCTCACTGCTCGGTCAGGAACGCGAGCACGAGCTCGTTGAACTTGTCGCGCTGCTCCCACTGCGGCCAGTGCCCGGCTCCGGAGACCAGCTCGAAACGACCGCCCTTGATCTTCTCGGCCATCTCCATGCCGGTCCCGGCCGGACCGGACGGGTCGTCGCTGGTCCAGATCACCAGCGCCGGGCCGGGCGCGGCGGCCAGGTCGTCGTCGGTGACCATGTTCCGGCGCCGCACATCCGGGTCCTGCAGGCACAGGATGTGGCGCATCGAGTCGGAGAACCCGGACCGCGAGTAGATCCCCCGACGGATCGCGACCAACTCGTCGGTGACGGTCGCCGGATCCGCCATCAGCCACTGCAGGCGGGCGCGGACCCGCTCGTCCGACGGATCGTCGGCGGCGGTTTGCGAGAGCCCGCGGATCTTCTCCATCACCTCCGGGGTGGCCATCGTCCCGCCCGGGGTGTTGAGCACGAGCTTGCCGGTGCGCTCCGGGTGGGCGGCGGCGAACTTGATCGCCACCCAGCCGCCGAGTGACTCCCCGTTGAGGTGTGCCTTCTCCAGCCCGAATGCGTCCAGCAGCCCGGCGAGGTGCTCGACGTAGGTGTCGAGTTCGAGGTCGGCCTTGGCGTGGGTGGTATAGCCGTGTCCGGGGTAGTCGTAGGCCAGCACGTGGAAGTGCTCGGCCAGGGCCGCCACGTTGTGCGCGTACGCCTCCAGGTGCCCGCCGGTGCCGGGCATCAGCACGACCGTCTCGTCGCCCTGGCCCGCCTCGAGGACGCGGGTGCGCCAGCCGCCGACGTCGATGTAGCGGATGCGGTGCTCGGTCGCGCCGAGCGCGACCCAGACCGGGGTGTCCTTCTTCGGCGTCACCGGGTCGTCGGTCTGTGCGCCGCTCATGCGTTGGCTCCTGCGGGCTGCGACAGCCCGGCCAGCAGCTCGTCGGTGGTGGTGATCTCGGCGAGCAGACCGAGCGACTCCAGCGAGGCGCTGTGTGCGGCGTCCGAGCCGGCCGAGCAGGCGTCGGCCACGACCACCGTGCGGTAGCCGAGGTCCGACGCGACACGGGCGGTGCCCTCGACCGAGGCGTTCGTGGCAACCCCGGCGAACACGACCGTGTCGACGCCGGCCGCGCGCAGGGTCGCGTCGAGATCGCTGTCGTGGAACCCCCCGACCCGCGTGTGGGTCACGACCTTGTCGCCGTCGCGCGGGGAGAGCTCGTCGGCGATCGCCGCGCCGGTGCTGCCGTCCTCGAGGCACTTGGTCTGGGCGACCATCCCGAGCAGCGGCGAGTTCGCGCTCAGGTCGGTGTGGCCGGGCTGGAACGCGACGCGGGTGTAGACCACCGTCGCGCCGGCGACGCGGGCGCCGTCGAGCAGACGGCCGATGGTCCCCAGGACCCCGGTGCGCTCGATCTCGGCGCGGAAGAAGCCGGCGAAGGCGCCGTCCGCGCCGACGACGTCGTTCTGGACGTGCACCGCGACGACCGCGGTGCGCTTCGGGTCGAAGCTCATGATGATCTCCTTCGAGAGATGCGGAAGCGGGTCAGGCGCGGGCGAGGATCGAGGAGCCGATGTCGGCGATGTCGCGCTCGGCGGTGAACGGGTTGGACAGGAACACCGAGCACATGTCCGCGCCGGCCTCCCGCATCAGCTGGGTCTTCTCCAGCAGCTCGTCCGGGCTGCCGTAGAGGCACCAGTAGTCGACGAGCTCCTTGGTGATCAGCGGGCGGTGCACCGGGTCCAGGCCGCGCAGGTACTTCGCCCACACCTCCAGGTAGTGCGGCGCGTTCGGGTTGCCCGGGTCCCCGAGGTAGGCCATCGCGGCCTCGGTCGAGGCCTTGACGATCGGCTCACCGAGCTCGTCGACGTGCTCGTTCATGAACCCGGCGTTGGTGATGCAGGACGAGATCGGGCCGGAGCCGAACCCGTTGTCGATCCCGTCCTCCCAGGTCTCGCCGTCGCGCAGCTGGTAGAACCAGGACAGCGCGACCAGCTTCACCGAGCCCGGCGGGCGGCCCGCCTCGGCGACGGCCTTGTCCAGCTCGCGGCGGACGAGCCCGATCATGTCTGCGTTCGGGCCGAGGCAGTAGGTCACGTAGTCGGCGTGTTTCGCCGCGACCTTGAGGCCCTTCGGGCCGCCGGCGGACATCCAGATCTCGACCGGGTCGTCGATGTTGTACCAGTAGCCGTTGTGGTCGAGGAACTCCACTTCCCGCTCCTGGTTCAGCCAGGTGTGGGTGGCGCGCTTGCCGGCCAGCAGTTCCTTGGTCACGGTGAGCGCACTGTCCATCTCGGACACCTTGGCCGGGCGGTTGCCCATCGAACGCAACGCGTTGTTCGCGGTGCCCATCCCCAGGAACGTCCGGCCCGGGGCCAGTGCGTTGAGGGTGGCGATCGAGTTCGCGGTCACCGGCGCGATGCGCGTGAGCGGGTTGGTGACCCAGGTGCCGAGCTTGATGCTGCTGGTCTGCTGTGACGCCAGCGCCAGGTACTGATAGGGGTCGCTGAACAGCAGCGGCCCCTCACCGACGCCGAAGTGGCTGGCTCCGAGGTCCTCGGCCTGCTTCGCCAGACCGACCGAGTCGATCTTCGCGCAGGTCCCGATGCAGAACTCCATGACTACTCCCTTGCGGACGGCTTCGTGCTGCTGTGGGGTGCGGCGCCGCGCGCCGCGGTGAGGTCAGGCCGCGACGGGGGCGGCCGTGGTGACGCCGAAACCGGCGATCCATTCGGGGATCGGGCGGTAGAACGACGTCGCGACCCGGTACGGGCCGGCCGCGGCAAGCGCGGCATAGGAGGCGATCCAGGTACGGACCTCGTGACTGGAGTGCCCGGCCTTCTCGACGAACTCCTCGTTCCTCCAGGAGTCGATCTCGTCGAGGTCGCCGGCAGCCAGCAGCTGCATCAGCCGCTGATCCCACTCCGGATTCAGCGGCGCGATGTCCGCTTCGCCGGCCGCGAACTTGACGCCGGTCGTCAGGACCCGCCGTTCGCGCTCGGCCCGCTGTTCGGGTGTCGGATTGCGGCCGTCGATCAGCCGCTCCGCGACCTCCGGCGACGCGCCCTCCATCCGCGGGACCGGCGGGTCGTGCGACAGACCCCCGGATCCGAGCAGCAGCACCCGGCGGTCCAGCGCTGCCGCGGCCCGCCCGACGGCCGCTCCGAGCCGGTGTACGCGAGCTACCGGACCCAGCGGCTCGGCCACCGAGTTGATGAACACCGGCACCAGCGGTTTCGCGTCGATGGAGCCGAAGATGATCTCCAGCGGCTGCGCCATGCCGTGGTCGACCTGCATCCGCTCCGAGTACGCGGCGTCCACGCCCTCACCGAGCACGCCTCTGGCGATCGCGTACGCGGCATTCCGGTCCACCGGCAGCGGCCCGGACGCTGTGCCGTAGTCACCGAGCGAGTTCGCCCCGGTCCCGATGCAGAACGGCGGCATCATGTCGTAGAAGAAGCCGTTGTAGTGGTCCGGCCCGAACAACACCACCAGCTCCGGGTCGAACCGGCCGACGAATTCTCGAGCGTCGGCGAACGCCTGCTCGACCTCGGCCGACGTCTCCGCTCCCGGGTCGTTCTCCCCCATCAGGGGCGAGTGCGACAGTGTGCACAGGGCCAGCGCCACGCGGCCCTCCCTTCCCGCTCGTCTGTGAGCGTCAACTGCACGTGCTCGGATGGGTCACTATCCGTAGCTAGCATGCTAGCGTGCTTGCATGACGGTAAGGGCAACGTCACACCGGCACAAGGGGGAGCGGGATGAATTTCGAGGTGCCACAGCCTGTCGGGCCGCACGGCTACCCTCAGCGGGTGACAGACCCCCGGGCCGTACGACTCGACCGAGGCGCTAGTCGCCTCAACCACGCGGTGTACGACCAGCTCAAGGAGCGCCTGCTCGACGGCCGCTACAGCGCCGGCCAGCGCCTCTCCGCTGTGGAGATCGGGGCCGAGTTCGAGGTCAGCAAGCAGCCCGTCATGGAAGCCCTGCGCCGGCTATCCGGCGATGGACTGATCGACATCATTCCGCAGGTCGGCTCACGTGTGGCGACGTACCAGCCGCACGAGGTCGGCGACTTCTTCGTGATGTTCGGCGGGTTCGAGGGCAGCATCGCCGGCATCGCCGCCACCCGCCGGACCACCGAGCAGCTGGCCGATCTGGACATGATCAGCCAGCAGATCGACCACCTGCGCTCCGAGAGCGACGTCGCGACCCGGTCCCGGGGCTATCGGCTGTGGAACCGGCGCTTCCACGAGGCCATCCACCTGATGGCCCACTCGCGGATCATGGCTGAGACCAGCCGCCGGATGTGGGACCTGTCGGACTTTCTGATCAACACGACCGGTTCGCCGAATCCGCTGAGCTCGGCGCTGGACGAGCGCCACGACGATCACGAACGCATCCGCGCGGCCTTGCACGAGGGTGACCAGCAGGCGGCCCGCTCGGAGATGGAGTCGCATATCGTGCGCACCGTCGACGTCATTCACGAGTCCGGCGAGGAGCGCGGAGCGAGCTGACCCGGACGCCGGGGGCGCCGACGGCGTGGTGCGAAATGGACGCCACAGATGCCCGTGGTGCCACTCACAGCCACCGCAGCATGCCCGGTTCGGCCTGGCCCGTTACACGGCGGGGGGAATCTCCGACTCCTGTGCTGAGACGGGCAAGAAATCGGACGGGGCGCGCCACGGACACCGCCGTGGCCCTCGAGCCGATGTGCCCGCCGGGAGGACCGACCGTGGCGACGAGGCCGAGGAAAGCGATGAGCTCATGACGCGCACTGTCGACTCCCCTGCAGGCACCGAGCCGGCCCGCCCCGGGCGCGGCGGCCGGATGGCCCGGATCCTCGACCGGGTCCCCGACATCGTCGCGGCCTACCTCGCGTTCGTCGCGATCTTCTGCCTCCTCACCGCGATCTTTCCGTTCCTGCGTGCCCCGCTCGACTGGCTGCGGGTCGTCATCGAGGTGATCTCGGTCGGCGCGCCGCCGAACCTCGCGTTCGCAGCGTTCCTCGGCATCCTCGCCGCCGCGGTGGGCAGGCGGATGCGGGCCGCCTGGTGGCTGCTCGTGCTCTACCTCGTGCTCGGCCGGTTGCTGGGACTGATCACGATCCTGGTCCTGACGGACGCGCCGACTCCCGTTCAGGTCGACATCGCCGGGGACCTCACGGTCCGGCTCCAGGCCGCATTCGGGCTGATTGAGCTCATCGTGCTGATCCTCGCCCGGGGCCGGTTCACGGCCCGGACCGAACGCGGCGCCGGCTGGCGGGCCCTGGGCCTGTACGCCGGGCTCGTCGTGACCGGTGTCCTCGTCGGGTTCGGCCTGCTGTCCGCCTTCCCCGGCACGCTGCCGACGGCAGGCGACCGGCTCGGGT
This sequence comes from uncultured Actinomycetota bacterium, assembly GCA_963822335.1. Taxonomy (GTDB): domain Bacteria; phylum Actinomycetota; class Actinomycetes; order Mycobacteriales; family Pseudonocardiaceae; genus Pseudonocardia. Next base: position 1,396,240 of record CAWGHE010000004.1, read on the forward strand.
GGGCAGTCACGTACGTGCTCGGCGGCCTGGGGTCGCCGGACGTCACCGGAATCGACGGCAGCGGGCCGCGTGCGGTCACGTTCCTGTGCGGCCTGCTCGGGGCCGTGGCGGTGCTGGCCGCCGCGTACGTCCTGTTCCGCCCGCGGTCCTCCCGGCGGCATCTGGCACTCGAGGACGAACAGCGGATCCGTGCCCTGCTCGCCGGCCACGGCGACCAGGACTCGCTCGGGTACTTCGCCACCCGCCGGGACAAGGCGGTCCTGTTCGGACCTGGTGCGAAGTCCGCAGTGACCTATCGCGTCGTGTCCGGCGTCAGCCTGGCCAGCGGGGACCCCCTCGGGGACAGCGAGGCGTGGCCCGCCGCGATCCGGATCTGGCTGGACGATGCCCGGTACTACGGGTGGGTGCCGGCGGTGATGGGTGCCGGGGAGGAGGCTGCGAAGGCCTACACGACCGCTGGGCTGACGGCGATCGAGCTCGGGGACGAGGCGATCATCGACGTCCGGGAGTTCTCTCTCGAGGGCAGGACCATGCGCGCGGTACGGCAGGCCGCCGGCCGCGTCGAGAGAGCCGGATACACGGTCCGGATCCGCCGGCACCGCGAGCTGTCAGAGGACGAGATGCAGGAGGTCGTCGCGCGCGCCGACGCCTGGCGGGACACCGAGACCGAGCGTGGCTTCTCCATGGCACTCTCGCGTCTCGGCGACCCGTCGGACGGCGACTGCATGCTCGTCGAGTGTCTCGACGAGCACGGCGAGCTGCGTGCGCTGCTCTCGTTCGTGCCGTGGGGAACCCACGGACTGTCGCTCGACCTGATGCGCCGTGACCGGGCCGCGGAGAACGGCGTCACCGAGTTCATGGTGACCTCGCTGGTGGAGCGGTCGCGCGCGTTCGGTGTGGATCGCCTGTCGCTGAACTTCGCGATGTTCCGGGCCGCGTTCGAGCACGGTGAGCGGATCGGGGCCGGGCCGGTGCTGCGGCTGTGGCGCGGCTTCCTGCTGCTCGGCTCGAGATGGTGGCAGCTGGAGTCGCTCTACCGGGCCAACGCCAAGTACCAGCCGAACTGGAACCCCCGATTCCTCTGCTACGCCACGGCGCGGGACGTTCCGCGGATCGGTGTCGCCTCGGCCGTCGCCGAGGGCTTCGTCCGCGCACCCGGCCGCAGCGCGTTGAAGCGGGGCGGGGAGCCGTCCGGCCTGGCCGGTGCGGCGGCTCCGTCGGCACCGTCCGTGTCGGAGCCGCGGCCGGTCGAGGAGCACGATCCGGTCGCGGAACGGCTCGCGGCCGTGCGCGCGGCGCTGCCCGAACAGGCGCGGGTGCGGCGGAACGCCTACGACCGGCTCGTCGCCGCGGGCATCGACCCCTACCCGGTCGGGTTCGACCGGACGGCGACGTTCGCGCAGGTGCGTGACCGGTTCGGCGACCTTCCCCCGGCGACCGCGACGGGGACGACGGTGTCGGCCACCGGCCGGGTCGTCCGCTCCCGGGACTTCGGCGGGCTCTGCTTCGCGACGTTGCGCGACGGGACCGGCGACCTGCAGCTGATGCTGTCCGCGGACCGGAGCGGCGCCGACTCCCTTCGCACGTGGGGCCGGAACGTCGACCTGGGTGACCATGTCGGGGTCGTCGGCGAGGTCGTAACGTCCGACAAGGGCGAGCTCTCCGTGCTGGCCGAGTCCTGGACGATCACCGCGAAGTGCCTGCGCCCGCTGCCCGACAAGCGCCGGGGCCTGTCCGACCCGGAGGCCCGGGTCCGGCAGCGCTACGTCGACCTCATCGTCAACCCGGACGCCCGGCGGATGCTGCAGATCCGCTCCGCGGCGGTCCGGGCCGTCCGGGACCACCTCGCGGCCCGCGACTACCTCGAGGTCGAGACGCCGATGCTGCAGCCGGTGCACGGCGGGGCGAACGCGCGCCCGTTCATCACCCACATCAACGCCTACGACATGCGCCTCTACCTGCGCATTGCGCCCGAGCTGTACCTCAAGCGGCTGATGGTCGGCGGCACCGAGAAGGTCTTCGAGCTCAACCGCAACTTCCGCAACGAGGGCGCGGACGCCACGCACAACCCCGAGTTCACGATGCTCGAGGCGTACGAGGCCTACGGGGACTACAACACCATGCAGACCCTGATGCAGGAGATGATCCAGCAGGCCGCCCGGGCCGCGCTCGGCGGCACCGTCGTGACGCACGAGGGTATCGAGTACGACATCGGCGGGCAGTGGCGGTCGGTGACGGTCAACGAGGCCATCTCGCACGCGCTCGGGGAGGAGATCACGGCGGACACGTCCGTGGAGCGGCTCCGGCAGCACTGCGACCGGATCGAGATCCCCTACGACCCGAAGTGGGGCCGCGGCGCGGTCGTCCTGGAGATGTACGAGCACCTCGTCGAGGACCACACGCTCGCGCCGACGTTCTACCGGGACTTCCCGACCGACGTGTCGCCGTTGACGCGCCAGCATCGGGCCGATCCCCGGCTGGCCGAGCGGTGGGATCTGGTCTGCTTCGGTGCGGAGATCGGTACCGCCTACTCCGAGCTGGTCGACCCGGTCGAGCAGCGCAGGCGCCTCACCGAGCAGTCGATGCTCGCCGCCGGTGGCGACGTGGAGGCGATGGAGCTCGACGAGGACTTCCTCACCGCGCTCGAGTACGCCATGCCGCCCTCGGGCGGGCTGGGTATGGGCGTGGATCGCATGGTCATGATGTTGACCGGACGGAGCATCCGGGAGACCGTGCTCTTCCCGATCGTCCGGCCGGAATGAGTGCTATTCGACGTCGGTTCCCTCGCTTCCTTGTTGAACCGCCGCTAAAGATGGGCCATCCCTGAGCGTCAGGGTCCTCTGGCGGCTCTGCCACCGATCATGAACTCACGATGCCGATCCGGATAGGCTGCCACATTTCGGGCCGACCCGAAACGTTGTGTGCCTGGTGGCGTGTTTGGCATGCCGGGAGTACTGGGATCGCCAATCCGCGATGCTTTCCAATCCCTCCGCCTTCCCGTCGACCGAGAATCGGCAAATACGTGCTGGAACGCTTGTCGGAGCCGAGTCCGTTGGCCTCGGGCGCCATGGTGCTCGCACCACCGACAACCCCGCCGGACGACGTGCGCAACTACTCGCGCTGTGGCGTGGGCGTGAGTGAGGTCGGCGGCCAATATCGATCGGGGTGGCGGTCGGGACCGCGGTCGGGCGGGCAGCGTAGGCCTGGGTGGGGTGTCTGGCGGCCGAGGGCACGGTGTGGCCGGGTCGTGTTGTCGTGGTCGCGAGAATTTTCGAGCAAGCCTTGTCGTTGTGCGACGGTGCCCGGTCGGTGTTGTCGGTCCAGCCATCGCATCTGAGATCGAATCCGAGGGGGTGTAGCAAATTTTGACGATCCCGCCGAGGGGCGTGCCCGCTTATCGTTGACTGTGTCACTGAGAGCGTTCGGCTGAACACGAGAAGTTGCCCGGCGCGTTCGCGGTTCTCGGCGGAGTGATCAGCCGCGACTGATCAGGAACGTTGGCGGGTCACGGAGGCTACCGATGACTGGCTCCGAGAGGTGGGAGGAACCACCCAAGCCGATCGTCGAGTCCGATTCCACGCCCAGGATCTGTACCGACGTGCAGGTCCACGGTGATGTCAGTGGCCAGTTGGCGGTCGGCGAGAACATCGTCCAGATGCGGATCGACCGCCTCGTCGGAAACGTCGTCACAATTCTGCCGGTCGGTGATCGTCCGCGTATCACCGAACGGCCGCGGCCCATCAGTGTCCTACCGCGGGCTCCCGAATTGATGGTCGACCGCCACGACGAGACCGACGACCTGATGTCCGAGGTCGCGGACTCACGCGCGGTCGAGGTCATCGGCGACTCCGGGATCGGCAAATCGACGCTGCTACGGCATCTGGCGCATCGTCCCGGGATCGCGCAGGCCGGTGGGGTGGCCCATCTGTCCGTGCGCGACCACTCGCGGGACGATCTCCTCCAGACGCTGTTCGAGGTGTTCTACTCCTCGGACATCCCGGTGAAGCCCAGCAGTGTCGAGCTTCACCACCGTCTCCAGCACGTGCGCGCGACGCTTCTCCTCGACGACGTCGACCTCAGCAGCGACGACGTGCACGACGTCGCCGACGCCGCTCCCCGCTGCGCCGTCGTCGTGGCGAGCAAGCGTGCCGCGTACATCGGGCGCGCCCGCCCGGTCCATCTGGACGGGCTGCCACCCGACGCGGCGGAGGAGCTGTTCGTCGACGCACTCGGCCACGAACCGGTGGCCGAGGACCGTCCTGCGGTCGGTGAGCTGTGTTCGCGGGCCGGCGGAGTGCCCGGCCGTCTTCTCCAGGTCGCCGCCGAAGCCCGGCGATTCACCGGCTCGCTGCACGCGTACGTCGCCGGCCTGCCCGTCGCGGGGATCCCCCGGCTGGAGCCGGATTCGCCGGACGACATGCGGCTCCTGGGCCTGCTGGCGGCGATCCCGGGAGTTCGGCTGAGCGCGTCGCAACTGAGTGCGATGAGCGGTCTCGAGGACGTGTTCGGGCGGCTCGACCGTTGGCGGCGGCTGGGCCTGGTGACGACGTCCCCGTCGGCAGGTGGATCTCCCACCTTCGGTCTCACGTCGGGGATCGAGCTCGAGCCGGGCCCGTGGCAACTCGATCAGCGCCGGGCGGAGCTCCACGCCTACTTCACCGACTGGGCGCAACGTGAACCCGACACGGTCCTCGAGCCCGGCGCTCCCGTCGAGACCGTCAGTGCGGTCCAGGCCGATGCGAGCAGACGTGGCCGCTGGCGGACCGTGCTCGCCCTGGCGGTACTGCTCGAGGCCGCGTTCGCGCTCGGCGGGCGCTGGGACGCCTGGCGCGACGTCGCCCGGTCCGCACTCGAGGCGGCCCGCGCCCTGGGCGACGCCCGGGCCGAGGCGATGGAGCTGCACCAGCTCGGCACCCACGCGCTGTGCGGTGACGACCTCGGCACCGCCGCCGAGCTGCTCCGGGACGCGCTGGACCGCCGCACCACACTCGGCGACACAGCCGCGGCCGAGGCCACCCGGCACAATCTCTCGCTCATCGAGCTGCCGCCGGTGCTGCCGCCCGACGACTCGGCGGACCGGGCCGCCGACCTCTCCGGCGGCCTCCAGCGGATTCTCGCCCGCGTCCCGGCCCCGTTGAAGATCTTCGCCGCCCTCGTTCCGATCATCGGGGCGCTCCTGTTCATCGGAACGTCCCAGGCCTCGGTACCGATACCGCAGGTCGAGCCGAAGTCGTTGCAGTTCTCCCCACAACCGCTCAGCCACACGAGCCGGGCGCAGACCGTCGCACTGGAGAATCCCGGAGGCCGCCCGATCGTCGTCGATCGGTCCGACATCGGCGGAATCGGGCTCGAACACTTCACCGTCGCGAGCTCGACCTGCCCGGCCGAGATCCCGGCCGGAGGCCGCTGCACCACGAACGTCGTTTTCACCCCGACCGGGACGGGCGACCACCGCGCGAGCCTCACATGGGATATCCGCGATATGCCGGACGATCCCGTCTCCACGCTGACCGGCACCGGAACGGCGCCCGATCCGGGCTCACCGAGAGCGGAACCGAACGTGCTCCGATTCGGCGACCAGACGGTTGCCACGACGAGCACCGGCCGACCCGTGCGCTTTCTCCCACCGACGGCGACGCGCCTGGACATCCGCTCGGTATCGATCACCGGCGTCAACTCGTCCGATTTCGTCGTCGACGACGACCGGTGCTCCGGTGTGCGAGTGGCGGCGGGCGCGGCGTGCACGACGAGTGTCCGGTTCGCTCCGAGAGCCGCCGGGACACGGCGCGCCGTGCTGACCGTCACCGGCCCGGGCGACGTCGCGGTCGCCGTGCCCCTCGTCGGTGATGCCGTCGGCGCGCCCCGAACGCCACCGGTCTCGGGTGTCGAGGCGGCGGGCGTGCCGCCTGCGGTGGATGCGCCGCCGGTGGGTGTGCCGCCTGCCGCTGTCCCGCCCGGTGCGGCGCCGGCCGCGGGTGCGCCGTCGGTCGCTGCGCCGACCGTTGCTGCACCGACGGCTGGTGTGCCGTTCATCGGGGTGCCTCCGGCAGGGGTTCCGCCGGGGAGACCGCCGCTCGCCGGTGCGCCGCTCGGCGGTGCGCCGTTCGTGGGTGTGCCGACCGCGGAGGTTCCGCCGGGGGAGGTGCCTCCCACCGGAGCGCCGCGGATGGCGGGACCGACGGCGAGCGTGCCGTTCGTGAGCGAGCCGACCGCGGAGGTCCCGCTCGGGATCATGCAGCGGAAGGAGGCGCCGTTGGCGGGTGCGCCGCCCGCCGCACTGCCTCCGGCTCCTAGGGGAGAGCCGCCCAAGGTCCAGCCGCTCAAGGTCCAGCCGCCTGAGGTCCAGCCGCCTGAGGTCCAGCCGCCTGAGGAGAAGCCGCCTGAAGAGAAGCCGCCTGGGCCGATTCTGGTCCGAGTCCCCGATCTCGTCGGCGACACCCGGGATCAAGCGCAACAGGAGCTGGCGGCCGTCCCGCTCTCGATGGGAGCGGTGAGCACGCGACCGGATTCGACGATCGGACGCGATCGCGTGATTCTCAGTAAGCCCGAGGGCGGCGCCCTGGCCGAGCAGGGCGCCCCCGTCGACATCGTCCTGTCCACCGGACCCGTGCGGCCGGCACCGATCGACGTTCCCGACGTGGTGGGCAAACCCCTGGACACCGCGCAGGCAATCGTGACGAAGGCCGGGCTCACGCCGGTGACCGGGGAACCCGTCACGGATGCCGTGATCGCAGAAGGAAGCGTCAGCAGCAGCAATCCGGAAGCCGGCGCTTCGGTTCCACCAGGTACGTCGGTGACCCTCCGCCCGTCTAGTGGGCCGGCTCTGGTGAGGGTTCCGGACGTGGTGGGCAAACCCCTGGACACTGCGCAGGCAATGGTGACGAAGGCCGGGCTCACGCCGGTGACCGGGAATCCCGTCACGGATGCCGTGATCGCAGAAGGAAGCGTCAGCAGCAGCAATCCGGAAGCCGGCGCTTCGGTTCCACCAGGTACGTCGGTGACCCTCCGCCCGTCCAGCGGGCCGGCGCTCATGAAGGTTCCGGACGTGGTGGGCAATCCCTTGCCGTGCGCGCAGATGCAGGTGACCAACGTCGGGCTCAAGCCGGTGGCCGACAGCTCCGACCGGGAGCCGTCGCTGCGGAGGAAATCGTGAGCGGTAGTGGGCCTCCGGCCGGCGACCTGCTCCGTCTCGGTAGCCCGGTGACCCTCCACCATCTCCCGCGGCGTGGTCAAGCCGGTGCAGGAGAACCTGGCGTCGAGGCGGCCAGGGCCCCCGGTCTGCCTGCGGGGAAGGTCGAGGTACCGGAGCTGGAGCTGACGACGCTGCCGGTCGCGCAGCAGGAGTTGAGGAGACTGGGGCTCGACCCGATCACCGGTGAGCCGGTCCCGGATGCCAGGGACCCGGAAGGAGCCGTGAGCAGGACCGAGCCCCGGGCCGGTGCCGTGGTCGATCCGGGTAGTCGCGTGACCCTTCACCCGTCCGTCGAGCCCACCGGCCGCGTCGGACATGGACGTCCCGCAGCTGGTAGGCAAGTCCATGGAGTGCGCAGAGGCGGAGCTGAGGTTCGTCGGGCTCAGGCCAGCACTTGGAGATCCGGAGGGTTCCCAGATCCCGACAGGAACGTGGTCCGCAGTGATCCAGAGGCCGGCAAATCGGTCCCTCGGGGCAGCACGGTCACCCTCCACCCCCCGTACAACCGAGATGACTGCAACACACGATGATCGTGACGAACGGGGACAGTCGTGGGAAAACAGGGCGCCGGTGACCAGTACAGGGTCCGGGTCGGTGGAGACGTCAGTGGGCAACTCGCTGCCGGGAAGAACATCCGGCAGGAACATTCGACCCGGGATGCGCAGCCGGCGGTGACCGCGGCCGATCTCGCCGAGATCCGGGGGTTGGTGGACGAACTCAAGCAGGTGGTGGCCGCCGAGGCGTCGCCGGAGAAGCGGGCGGCTGCCCTGGAGCGCGTCGAGGAGCTCCAGGACGCGGTCGTCGCCGACAAGCCGGACGTGACGACCATGGCCTACGTCCGAGGCTGGTTCACGAAGAACCTGCCCAAGTTGGCCGGGGCGGTCACGTCCCTGATCGTGCACCCGCTGGTGGGCCGCGTCGTCGAGGCGGCAGGCGACCTGGTCGCGTCAGAGTTCCGGCAGCGCTTCGGCGACGACACTGATCGCCCTCAGCCCTGACGACCTGCACGACGCGATGCCCGACGACCGGCTGTTCTTCATCACCGGCGCGGACGCGCTTTCGGCCGCGCGGCGGGTGCCGGATCAGGCGGCGGCATGGAATCTGACAGTGCCGGAGGTTGAGGATCTGCGACGGCGATTCACCAAGGGTTTCGCTCCACGAATGACTCTACGTCGTGAGCGAGCCAAGAACCTGGGTCGACACACAACGAGTCGATTCGCGTGGCGATACAGCTACGCCGATCAGTGTGGCCGTCGGGAAGGGAAAGTCGGAGCCGGATTCAGCCTGTTGGCACGGATTACGTCTGGGACTGCGGGTCGTGCAGGGTGGCCTCCGCGAGGACGCTTTCGTGCAACTCCGTGGAGAGTCGGCTCGGCGACACGCCGAGTTCGTCCCGCAGCGTGCGCCGGAGCAGCCCGAACACGGCAAGGGCAGCGGCTCGATCCCCGCGTTTCGCTACTGCCCGCATCAGCAAGCGGTAGCCACGCTCGCTCAGCGGGTCGGCGCAGAGCAACTGGCGCGCACAGCGTTCGGCGGTGGCCAGTTCGGAACCGCCCAACTCCAGGCAGGCCTCGACATAACACGCCATCGCCGCCGTATGGGCTCGGCGGACCTCGTCCCGGTGGTGATGCACCCACGCAGCGTCGAACCCCGGCAGGAACTCCCGTTGGGTTACGAACATCGCGCTCAGCGCCTGAGCCCATGCACGACGCCAGTCAGCGATGCCGGCCGCGGTCTCGGCCTCGTGCAGCGCCGCTACCGCCGTCGCCGAATCGACCAGGGCATCGGCGGGCAGAACCAGACGCAGGGTGTCCCGCCCGCGGATCTCGGCAGGCGCCAGTACCGCTCGAGTCTTGGACAGCAGTGCGTCGAAGACCCTTGAGGCACCGTCGCCAGGACACTCGGGCTCCCACAAGCGGTCGATCAATTTCGAGCGCTCGATCGACTGGGGGTTCGCGGACAAGAACGCAACCAGCATGCGGGCTCGCCGCCCCGGCAGGCGTTGCTCCACCGCCTGACCGTCGATCATTATCGTGAATTGCCCATGCAGCTGGATGCGCACGTCGCCATGGTGGCAAGGTTTCGACAACGTCGCGACAGCCCCGCTGCAACCGATGCGCGGCATACTGCCGATCTCAGCAATTCGGATGACCAAGACCGCCGATCTTCAAAGGAGGCCGTCGTGCAACGTCAGGTGAGCTGTGAGTGCGGGTACCAGGTCAGGGACGCCGACGAGGACGCCCTCGTTCGGACCGTGCAACGACATGTCAGTGACAACCATCCCGAATTGGTCGATCAGGTCACACCCGAGATGATCAAGGGTTGGATCGAGCTCGTCCCCTGACACCCGGTTTCGCTGCACAAGGGCACCACCATCCGGCATGCCTGGCAGTGTTCGAGAGTTGAAGCGTTGGGGTCCGGCCCGAAATGAGCAAGCCCGAGCCGTCCACGGCCGGCCTGTCACAGCCCGCGCTCAGTCCACGGCGGTCGCTTCGAGCTCGATCATCAGCTCGGGATACGCCAGGCGCTGCACGCCGAGCAAGGTGCCGCATTGGGTAAGACCCGCCTCGGCCATGCGCTGACCGACCGACTGCAGACTTCCCATGAAGGCATCGACGTCGGTGGTGTACATGTTGAGCCGAACGACGTTCGCCAACGTCATTCCTGCCTGCTTGAGGACGGCCTCCAGGTTGTCGAGCGCCTGACTGACCTGGGCAAGCATGTCGCCGGCGTGCAGCGGCGTCCCGTTCTCGTCCACTGAGGTCTGGCCCGAGCAGTACAACGTTCGCTGCGAGCCCGTCACCTCGACCGCCTGCTGGAAGCCCGCCTCAACCGACCACGCCCACGGGTTGATCTCACGCCGCTCCATTGCGATCTCCTCCGGTCGAGTCTCTGGTAGGTCGGCGGCGAGGCCCGATGCGGAGTCGGCGCCGCGGCGCGTGACCGAAGCTCGCATCGAGATATCCACCCGTTACAACCGAGCCCACGTCCGCTGAGCCTGGCCTCGTTTCACACCAGGAGAGCTCGCAGTCAGCCGCTCGCATGGCAGCTCACACCGGCTCCCGGTAGCGGGTCACGCCGGAGCCGTTGAGGCCCCGGTCGCACCAGTGAGGACGGGCTCCGCTCGGCTACATCTCGCAGGATCCGGTGTCGATGTGGACGTGCTTCGTGGTCATCCAGCGACACAGTCGGACGCCGACGACGACACCCGCGATCGTGACGAGCGCCGGCAGGTATCCGCTGGCGACCTGGATGATCGGAATGGCCGGGCATCCACCCGAGATCGCCCAGCCGATGCCGAACAGCGCGGCGCCGGGAAGCACGCCGGCGTGGATGCGCGTCGGCGTCCGGCGCACTCGCACGATCGCGAAGACGATCGCAATGATCATCACGGCTCCGGCGAAGGCGAGGAACATGCGGAGGTCCTGGAACGTGAACATGCGGTTCAGCTCGGCGTAGTCGCCGAAGCCGATGTTCGTGACCGTGTAGCCCAGCGCCAACCCGGCGATGATGTTGGCGAACAGGATTCCGCCCTGGGTCCGCATCAGATGACCTTCCACAGCAGGAACGACACGAGCACGGCGGTGCCGAAGAACACGGCGGTCGCCACGATGCTGCCCGGGTACAGGCGTCCGCAGCCCTGCAGTCCGTGGCCCGAGCTGCACCCGCCGGCGAGGCGGGTACCGAAGCCGACGAGCAGGCCTCCGACGAACAGGACGACGATCATGGTCACCGGGTTGTCGGTCACGATCTCGCTGAAGCCGGCTCCCATGTCGAGCCGGAGCTCGAAGCGACCGGCGACGACCGCGGCGAGGAACCCGCCGACCAGGATCGAGATGAGTAGCGCGGCCTGGCTGACCAGCGGTGTCGGGCGGGGCGGCGGCGTGGGCGTCGGGACCTGCTCGGGCTCGTTCTGCGTCGACGACGCCGGGTCGAGCTCGGCGCTGGCCGGGGCGGGACCGCCGGGGGAAGCGGCGGCGAGGGCCTCGACCAGGGCCCGCTGGTCGACGGTGTCCATGGCTCGTTGCCGCTGCATCTCGCGTTCCCTGCGCCAGTGCAGCACGCGATCCCACGCTCCGGACACTCCGAAGGACCGGTCCGTGGTCAGGGTGTAGTTGATCGTGACCAGGGCGAGCCCGATTGCGCCCGCCCACCATGGCCAGTAGGTGCTCATGCCGGGGTCCTCATCCACTCTGCGAGTCGGCTCCACCAGGACCGACGTCTGGGTCTGGGCTCGCGCACCGACCGCTCCGCCGGTGGCGGAGTCCGCAGACCGGGGAGCGGTCGACGGGGGTCGGGAACGAGGCGTTCCACCCGCGGGTCACCCGGCGGGTTATGGGCAGGTGCAGGCTCGAACAGCAGGTCGACGACCGTCGGTCCGGCCGACGTGCGCGCCGCCTCGGGGCCGGGGGGCCCGTCCGCAGCGGGGCGCTGGTCGGTGCCCGCGGCCCGCAGATGGCCCGCATCGTGCCCGTTCGGGAGCAGGCTCAGCGGGACGTACTGGCCCCGGACCGACTGCTGGTAGCGGGCGCACGCGCGCCAACCGTCCTGGCTATCGCAATAGCAGCGTCGCCATCCGTCCAGGCTCGTGTTGAGCAGGGGGAACAGTGGGCACGCCGCCGTGTGTGAGCAGGCCATCTCCGTCCGATCTCATTGGTGGATGTCGTTGGTTTCGGCGATCAGGGCGAGCGGATGAACGCGGAGCCATGTCGTCACTCGAGACGCACCATGGCGGGCCCGCTCGGGTCTGCTTCCGGCTCCCGGGCACCGTCCGTGGTCCCCGTGTGGCGCACGGACTCGTCGCGCTCGAGCACGAAAGCGCTGCGTTGCCGCGGGACGAACGGCTTCGTCACCTGCGGGCTCTCCTGCGCTGGAACGGTGGCCGGCTCGGGTTGCAGGTCCGCGAGGCAGGAGCGCAGTGCGGCGGCAGGCGGACCCTGGACGCCGGCCTCCTCGCAGTCCTGTACCGCGGCTGCCAGGACGTCCAGAGCCATGGCCGTGTCGCCGACCTCGGCCAGCGTGAGCCCGAGACCGAGACGGGTGGTGAGGGTGTGCGGGTGGGACGGCCCGAGCACCTGGTTGCGCTGCGGCGCGACCCGCGAGTACAGCCACAGTGCCTCGGCCAACCGATCGGCCAGCCGGTACGCGGTCGCCAACGCGTCGCGGGCCGTGAGCGTGTGGGGGTTCTCGTCTCCGAACAGGCGCTCGCGGCGGCCGAGGTTCGCGAGCATCAGCTGCCCGCCGGCGTCGTGCTGACCAGCCATGACGCGGGCGACGGCGAGGTTGCCCTCCACGACGACGGTATCGGGGTGCTCGGCACCGAGACACGACCGGCAGTCCTTGAGCAGCGAGTCCAGCTCGGTCGTCGCCACGTGCAACCGTCCGTTGGCCAGATGCCCGGCCGCGACGTCGTTACGGCCGGACAACTCGGCCATGTCGTGGCCGGCCGGGCGGTCAGTGGGAACCTCGCCGTGACGCCCGTCGACGGGGTGGGTTCGGGTCCGTCTGGTTGACCGCCAGACCATCCTTCCCCCTCTCGCGTGCCGCCAGTCACCCGGACGTGCGACGCGACCGCGTGACCGAACGCACAATGGTAAAGACGGAAAGTGACCGGTTGGGGCTTCGTCGCCACGGCACGCCCGGCGGGAGCAACGGTGCGCCAACTGGACCGTGTCGCGGACGCATTGTGGATAGATGCGCCGATCAGCCCAGTGATTCCGTAGTCCGTCCGGACCATCGCAGAGGTGAGCGGCTACCCCGCACGGACTGCGCCGCAGTCGGGTGCCCGCCAGACGGCCGGGATGCAGGGACTTCATACCTAACGAGTGAGGTCGCCACGGGCCGCGTACCCCACGCTGGCCGCGGCTCTGCGATGCAGTTCCCCACCTGGGTCGACCGAGGGAGAGCGGGACATGACCATTCCGGAACAGACCCGTACCCGAGCCATGAACGACCAGCCGGGCGGCGACGAGGCTGTTTCCCACTGGACCGGCTGGATCTTCTTCGCCGCGATCATGATGATCCTGATCGGTCTCCTCTCGGCCATACAGGGGCTGGTAGCGCTGTTCAACAGCGACTACTACCTCGTCACGCCGTCGGGGCTGCTCGTCAACGTCGACTTCACGACATGGGGATGGGTGCACCTGATCCTCGGGATCGTGGTTCTGGCCGCCGGCTTCGGCGTCATGGTCGGGAACACGGCGGCACGCGTGGTCGGCATCGTCCTGGCCGTGATCGGCGCGATCCTCAACGTCGCGTTCCTCGCCGCCTACCCGGTCTGGTCGACGATCGTGATCACGCTCGACGTCCTGGTGATCTATGCACTGTCCGTGCACGGACACGAGCTGCGCAGCTGAGGCGAACTCGGCGGGTAGCCGACGCATCGTGGAAGGGATTCGATGGGTGGGCTGACCGCTCTCGCCGCCGTCGTCGTGGCCTACTCGCTCGTGGCGTCGAAGCTCGACCGCTGGTGGATCTCCGGTCCCGTGGTCTTCGTCGCCGCCGGAGCGCTCCTCGGCCCCGCCGTGCTGGACGTCGTCCCGCTGGCGCTGACCAACGAGGCGGTCCTGACCGTCACCGAGCTGACTCTGGCTCTGCTGCTGTTCTCCGATGCCTCGACCGTCCGGCTGGGCGAGGTCGAGGGTGACGCGGGTCTGCCCTCGCGGCTGCTGTTCATCGGGCTGCCGCTGACGATCCTCGCCGGCACCCTCGTGTCCTATCTCGTGTTTCCCGGGATCCCGTGGGCGGCAGCCGCATTGATCGCGACCATTCTGGCGCCCACCGACGCGGCGCTCGGGATGGCCGTCGTCACCAACAAGCTCGTCCCGAAGCGGATTCGACGATCACTCAACGTCGAGAGCGGCCTCAACGACGGAATCGTGACGCCCGTCGTCACCCTGTTCATCGCGATCCTCGCCGCCGAGGAGGGTCTCGGCGACCGGGCGTGGGGGCTCGAAGCGCTCGAGCAGATCGGGTTGGCGATCGTCGCGGCGGTCGTCGTCGGATTCGTCGGCGGGAAGCTGATGACCCTGGCCGTCGACCGGGGATGGACGTCCGACGTCGCCGAGCAGATCGCCATCCTCGCCCTCGCCCTGCTCGCCTACCAGGGATCGGTCGCGATCGGCGGGAACGGATTCGTGGCGGCGTTCGCCGGGGGGATCTTGTTCGGTGCTGCGACGAAGCGCCGGCTGGGCGGGCCCGTCCGGTTCACCGAGACCGTCGGGTTGTCGGCCTCCTACCTGGTGTGGTCCGTCTTCGGGGCGCTCTTCCTCGGAGCGCTGTTCACCCACGGGATCTCGGCTCGACCCATCGTCTTCGCCGTGCTGAGCCTCACCGTCATCAGGATGGTGCCGGTCGCGCTCGCATTGATCGGGACCCGGCTGCGGCCGACCACCCTCGCGTTCATGGGCTGGTTCGGCCCACGGGGGCTGGCGTCGGTCGTCTTCACGCTGCTGGCCTGGGAGGAGCTCGAACGCGCCGACGGCGGCGGGATGCTCCTGCAGACAGCGACATGGACCATCCTGCTGTCCGTCGTGCTGCACGGAGTCTCGGCGTCGCCCCTGGCCGCCCGGTACGGGGCCTCCATCGCGAAACTGGGTGACGTGCCGGAGAAGGCACCGGCCAGCGAGCCGCGGATCCGGCGTCGCGACCCGGCGGGTCGGCGCGACCCCGAAGGACAGACGGCCTCACCGTCCGGCACTCCTCCTGGACATCACGACTAACTTCGATCGGGTGCGGTGGATCGTCGACGGCGTGCGGATCACCAGGGTGGTCGAGTTCGTCATGCCGTTCGCGGTCGACTTCTTCGCCGAGGCGACGCCGGCGGACGTCGCCGCAGTGCCGTGGCTGGCACCCGACTTCGTCGACGAGCACGGCCGGTATCTGATGAGCCTCCACACCTACGTCATCGAGACCGGCACGCGTCGCATCCTCGTCGACACGTGCACGGGCAACTCGAAGGACCGTCCGCTCATCCCGGAGTTCGACCACCAGCACCGGCCGTTCCTCGACGATCTCGCCGAGGCCGGGTTCACACCGGACAGCATCGACACGGTCGTCTGCACGCATCTGCACGTCGATCACGTCGGCTGGAACACACGTCTCGTCGACGGCGAGTGGGTTCCGACGTTTCCCCGCGCCCGCCACCTCTTCGGCGCCGCCGACCTCGACTTCTGGGCCCGCTCGGACGACCCGCTCCATGCGGGCGCCTTCGCCGACTCGGTGCAGCCGATCGTCGACGCCGGGCTCGTCGAGCCCGTTGCGGGCGACAGGGAACTGACCCCCCAGGTCCGGCTCCGGGCGACGCCGGGCCACACTCCCGGGCACCTGAGTGTCTGGATCGGCGAGGGTTGCGTGATCACGGGAGACGTCCTGCACCACCCGATCCAGGTCGGCCATCCGGACTGGACGGCCCGCGGCGACGGCGACCCCGCGACAGCCAGGGCGACGCGGCGGGACCTGCTCGATCAGGCGGCAGCGGGGGACGTGCTGGTCCTCGGCACGCATTTCGCCGGTACCAGCGCCGGGCGGGTGACCCGCACGGAGGACGGCTACCGGTTCGTGCCGGACACCGGCGGCTAGGTGGCACTCACCCGGCCCTGACCAGCGGTTCACCGCTCCGGACCGACGAGACGACGTCGCGGATCGCCCGGGTGGTGGCGGCGGAGACTCCTTGGTCCGCGATGAACGGAGCGGCAACGGGGAGGACAGCAGAGACGAGTCCGACGGCCAACGAGCCGGCCACGATCCAACCGATGCGTGCCCCCGCCCGGGATCAGGACGGGCCGGATCCTGGGTGGCCGGAGTGGTGGGGCTGGTCGGGGTGCCAGTTACATCACTGGATTTCCCGCGCAGTTGGCCTCACATGCGGTCTTCCCGACGTTAGACCGTTCCCTTGACTTTCGTCTGTACAGCGTACATTGTTCTCAAGCGGGGATACTGTACAGCGTGCAGAGATGGTGACCGAATGGGATCCACGACCGCGCCACCCGGCCTCCGACGGACGGCTGGGGGACTGCTCGTGGTGGGCGCCGTCGGGTTCGCCGTTGCGGCCACGGTGTTGTCCTCGACGTTCGACTGGCCCGACATCCTTCGCGAGCCGGGCAGCGTCGTGCTGCCGGCCTTCGTCGCGGGTGGCGAGTCCCTCGTCTGGACCTGGTTCGCGACGGCGTGGACCTACGCGATCCTGGCCGTCCCGATACTGCTGCTCCCGGCCGTGCTGGGCCGTCGGGACGACCCGGCGTTACGGGTCGCGACGGTCGTGGGCGCCGCCTCGGTGTTGCTCTCGTTGATCGGGTTCCTCCGTTGGGTGTTCGTGGTGACCGCCGCTGGCAGGGTCCTATGTCGACGGAGATGCCGTCACCCGGGCCGCCGTGGACGCCGCCTGGACGGCCCAGCACCAGTTCGGCGGCGCGCTGCTGGGCGAGCACCTCGGACAGCTGATGGTCATCGGCTGGTCGGTCACCCTGAGCGTGGTCATCCTGCGGTCCGGGGTACTGCCGCGGTGGCTCGGGATCACCGGTCTCGTCGTCAGTGTCGTCTACCTGCTCAACCAGGGCGACATCCTGGCGACCGCCGTACCCGGCTTCCCGGTCTGGGACCTCGCCGGGCTGCTCGGCAGTACCGGTTGGGGACGTGGGTGGCCGCCGTGGGCGTCACCGTCCTGCTGCGCCCGGTCGGCGCCGCCCGCGCATCGACACCCGCCCCGGACACCATCACCGCTCCGGGCACGCCCGGAGCAGCCCCGCCCGCAGTGGCCGGGCTGAGGAGCTGACCATCATGTCCCGACCCGGACCGTCCACCCCCTCGTTCCTGCGCACCTGGTTGATCTGGACCGCGGGCTTCCTGGCCTTCCCGATCGCCGGGCTGGCCGGAACCGCGGTCGCGGGCCGTGTCGACGCCGCGTTGGCGGCGCTGCTGGGGGGCGCAGTCGCCGGCCTCGTCCTCGGCGCCGGCCAGACCCTGGTGAGCTCTCGGCGCCTCGACGCACGCTGGTGGATACCGGCCACGGCGATCGGCATGGGTGCGGGCCTGCTGCTCGGCGCCTGGGTGGTCGACTACCGGACCTCCCTCGCGGACCTGGCCGTGATGGGCGCACTGACCGGTCTCGTCCTCGGTGTCGCGCAGGCGATCGCGCTGCCCCGCCGCACTCGGATGCGCTGGGTGTGGGCCGCTGCGGTGCCGGTGTTGTGGGCACTGGGCTGGACGGCTACCACTCTCGGCGGGATCGCGGTCGAGGAGCAGTTCACGATCTTCGGCGCCTACGGTGCGGTGACGTTCTCCGCCCTCTCCGGGCTCCTGCTGCACCAGCTCCTGCCGCCGCGCCCACCGGCCGGTCCGCTCGATACCGCCCCGGATCAGGAGCCCCAGACCCCAAGCGCGGCGACGACATGACCGAGGTCCGTCACGTCGTCTTCGGGACCGGTCCGATCGGACTGGCCACACTGGACGCCCTGCGCCGCCGCGGCGAGACCGTCCGGCTCGTCAACCGGTCCGGGCACGCACCCGTTCCGGACGACGTCGAGGTCATCGGCGGCGACGCCGGGAACCCCGACTTCGCCATGTACGCCGCCCGCGGGGCTGCCGCCGTCTACCAGACCATGAGCCCGCCCTACTCCCGGTGGACGGCCGAGTTCCCGCGCCTGCAGGCCGGAGCGCTCGCCGCCGCCGAGGCGGCCGGGGCCCGCCTGGTCAGCATGGAGAACGTCTACCTCTACGGACGCCCCGCCGGACACCCACTGACCGAGGACCGGGCGCACGACGCCCACACCACGAAAGGGCAGCTCCGTGGTCGGATGGCTCGCGAGCTGCTCGCGGCCCATCACGCCGGACGCGTCGAGGTCGCGATCGGGCGCGCCTCGGACTACTTCGGGCCCCGCGGCGGAGCCCGGTCCAACCTCGGCGACCGGGTCTTCCCCGCCGCACTGGCCGGCAAGACCGCGACGGTCCTCGGCGACCCCGACCAACCCCACACCTACACCTATATCCCCGACGTCGGCGAGGGTCTCGCCGTCCTCGGCGAACACCCCGAGGCCCCCGGTCAGGTGTGGCACCTGCCCAACGACCCGGACACCCGCACCACCCGCCAGCTCGTCGAGACGATCTACCGGATCGCCGGGCAGAGCCGGACCAAGCTCCGCACGGTCCCGCCGCTCGTGTTGCGCGGCATCGCCCTCGTGAACCCGACCGTCCGCGAGCTCCTGGAGATGCAGTACCAGTTCGCCGAGCCCTTCATCGTGGACAGCACCAAGATCGCGAGCGCCCTGGGCGTCACCGCGACTCCGCCCGACCACGCTGTCGCCGAGACCCTCGAGGCCTACCGCCGGGGCGCGCCGCCGACGTCGACGACCAGGCCCGCCCGGCAGCGCTCCTGACACGACCGCGCCCCCGCGGTGAGGGCCACGGGTGGCCGGTCAGTTCCCCACCGCCTCGAGGCCGCTGACGAACGCCTCGACTCCGAACAGGAACGCGTCGTCCGTCTCGTCCGCGCGGTCCGGGGAGTCCTCGAGGATCGTCGTGCCGACGAGCTCGGCGTAGTTCTGCTCCTCGGCCACGAAGCCCAGGACGTAGCGCACGAGGGTTCGCGCCGCCCACCGCGCTTCCCGGGGCGGAAGCCGGTCGGCGAACAGCCCGTGGAGCTCCTGGAAAGGAACCAGCGCGTCGGGCCGGAACGCGAGCGCGAACGAGACGACCTCGGCACCGTCGCGCATGCTCAGCAGAGCGTCGCGGATGTCGGACGCGGCCTGCCGGGCGTCGGTCGTCGAGATCGTCCGCGGCGCCGTGTCGAGGATCCGCGTGGCGATCTCGACGAGCAGCTGCTGCTTGCTCGCGACGTGGTAGTAGAGCGCCCCGGGTTTGACGCCGAGGTCCTGCGCGAGACGGCGCATGGACAGGCCGCCGAGGCCCTGCCCGCGCAGCATCTCGCAGGCGCCGTCCACGACCCGTGTGCGGTTGAGGACCACGGCCCTCCCTTCGTCGTCGCCCAGTCTGGTCTCCGGAGCGCTCCGCGACCGGCGCGGGTGGGACTTGTCCCGGCGCTGCGGGAGCCGCTAGTTTTGAACAGTGTTCAAAACGTTCGATGACCTGGCCGGACGACAGCTCGACGGCGCACGACTCGACCGCGCGGACGCGCTCGCCGTGCTGGCCGCGACCGACGACCAGGTCCTGGACCTCGTCGCCGCGGCCGCCCGGTTGCGCCGGGCGCACTTCGGTGACCGGGTCAAAGTCAACTACCTGGTGAACCTCAAGTCCGGGTTGTGCCCCGAGGACTGCTCCTACTGCTCGCAGCGGCTCGGTTCGACGGCCGAGATCCTCACCTACTCGTGGCTGAAGCCCGAGGAGGTCGTCACGCAGGCGACCGCCGGGATCCGCGGCGGTGCGTCGCGGGTCTGCCTCGTCGCGAGTGGTCGCGGCCCGGGGCAGCGGGACATCGACCGGGTCGCCACCGTCGTCGACGAGCTGAAGACGGCGCACCCGGACGTCGAGGTGTGCGCCTGCCTGGGACTGCTGAAGGACGGGCAGGCCGACCGGCTCTCCGCGGCGGGCGTCGACGCCTACAACCACAACCTCAACACGAGCGAGGACCGCTACGCCGACATCTGCTCGACGCACACGTTCGCCGACCGGGTGGACACCGTCGAGCAGGCGAAGCGCGCCGGGCTCTCCCCCTGCTCCGGGCTGATCGTCGGCATGGGCGAGTCCGACGACGAGCTCGTCGACGCGGTATTCGCGCTCCGCGAGCTGGACAGCGACTCCATCCCGATCAACTTCCTGATGCCGTTCGACGGCACGCCGCTGGCCGACACCTGGCTGCTGAACCCCCTGCGCTGCCTGCGCATCCTCGCGATGGCGCGCTTCGCCTGCCCGGCGACCGAGATCCGGATGGCCGGCGGACGGGAGATGCACCTGCGGTCACTGCAGCCCCTGGCCCTGCATCTGGCCAACTCCCTGTTCCTCGGCGACTACCTGACGAGCGAGGGCCAGGCGGCGAAGGCCGATCTGGACATGATCGCCGACGCCGGGTTCCGGGTTCTCGGGACGCAGCCGGACACCGACGACGCGCGGGTGCCCGTCGCGGTGCGCCACCGCGGCGCCGGCACCGACCAGGTCCCGAACGCATGACGGCGGAGACGCTCGCCCCGACACTGCTCGAGCGCGATCGCGGCCTGCTGTGGCATCCGTACGCACCACTGGACGGGCCGGCGCCGTACGGCGTCGTCGCCGCCGAGGGGACGCGGCTGACCCTGCAGTCCGCCGACGGCACACGGTTCGACGCCATCGACGCGATGAGCTCGTGGTGGTGCGCGATCCACGGCTACCGCCACCCGGTCCTCGACGAGGCGGCGCACGGTCAGATCGACCGCTTCAGCCACGTCATGTTCGGCGGGCTGACCCACGAGCCGGCGGTACGGCTCGCCGAGCAGCTCGTCGACCTCACGCCGGAGCCGCTGCGGCACGTCTTCCTCGCCGACTCCGGGTCGGTCTCGATCGAGGTGGCTCTCAAGCTCGCGGTGCAGTACCAGTCCGCCGCGGGCCGCCCGGAGCGGCGGCGCTTCGCCGGGCTGCGCGGCGCCTACCACGGTGACACCACCGGAGCGATGGGCGTGTGCGACCCGGTCGACGGCATGCACTCGCTGTTCCCCGGCCTCGTCGCCGACCAGCTGTTCCTGCCCCGCCCGCCGGGCGCGCGGCTCGCCGGCGGACGGATCCTGGAGCCGACGGCGGACGACCTGCGGGCGATCTCGGACTGGACGGCCCAGGCCGAACGGCTCGTCGCCGAGAACGGGGACACGCTCGCGGCGATCGTCGTCGAACCGGTGCTGCAGGGCGCCGGCGGCATGTACGCCTACTGGCCACAGTGCGTGACCGAGCTCCGGCGGATCGCCGACCGGCACGGAATCCTGCTGATCGCCGACGAGATCGCCACCGGGTTCGGCCGGACCGGCGCCGACTTCGCCGTGGAGTGGGCCGGCGTCTGTCCGGACGTCCTCTGTGTCGGCAAGGCGCTGACCGGCGGCTACCTCACGCTCGCCGCGGTGGTGTGCGCCGGCTCGGTCGCGGAGGCGATCACGCGCTCCCCGCAGAAGGCCCTGCTGCACGGGCCGACGTTCATGGCGAACCCGCTCGCCTGCGCCGTCGCATCGGCGTCGCTGTCCCTGCTGACGCCCGAGCGGTCGCGTCGCGTCGGCGAGATCGGGCGCGAGCTCGCGGACGCTCTCGCGCCGGCCTCCGCTCTCGGGTCGGTCTGCGACGTCCGCGCCCTCGGCGCGATCGGCGCCGTGCAGCTCGACCGGCCGGTCGACGGACCGGCGATCACCCGCGCGGCACTCGACCACGGCGTCTGGGTGCGGCCGTTCCGCAACCTCGTCTACACGATGCCGCCCTACATCGCCGGCCCCGACGAGATCGCCGCGATCGCCTCCGCGATCACCGCCGCGATCGCCCAGGTGCACGGCTGATGGGTGCCGTGCAGCAGTGGCTCGCATCCGCGGCCGCACGCCGGGAACGCGACGGCGTGGTCCGCCGCGCCGACGTCGAACGCAATCCCCCGTCGCGCCGGCACCTGCTCGATCTCGCCTCCAACGACTACCTCGGCCTGGCCGACGATCCGCGGCTGCGAGCGGCCGCGGTCGAGGCCGTCGAACGGTTCGGTACCGGTGCCCGCGCATCCCGGGTCGTCAGCGGGACCACCCCGGCCCACGAGGACCTCGAACGCGCCCTGACCGAGCTCACCGAACGGCCCGCCTGCCTCGCGTTCTCCAGCGGGTACACCGCGAACATCGGCCTGCTCACCGCGCTCGGCGACCCCGGGACGCTGATCGTCTCCGACGCCCACGTCCACGCGTCGTTGATCGACGGGGCGCGGCTGTCCCGCTCGCCCGTGGCGATCTGCCCGCACGCCGACCTGGACTCGCTCGCCCACCTGCTGCGGACGCGCGAGCAGCCGCGGGCGATCGTGGTCGTCGAGTCGATCTACTCGGTGCTCGGCGACGCGGCCGACCTGCCCCGGCTCGCGATGCTGTGCGCCGAGCACGACGCGATGCTCGTCGTGGACGAGGCGCACGGCATCGGCGTGCGGGGATCGGGCCGGGGAGCCGTGCACGCCGCCGGGCTGGCGTGCGCCGAACACGTCGTGGTGACCGCGACCCTGTCCAAGGCGCTCGGCGCGCAGGGCGGCGCCGTGCTGGGCACTCCCCTCCTGCGGGAGCATCTCGTCAACGTCGCGCGCACGTTCATCTTCGACACCGCGCTGGCCCCCGCCGCGGCCGCCGCGGCGGCGGAGGCGTGCCGGATCGTCGCCGCGGAGCCGCAGCGGGTCGCCGCCCTGCATCGCGCGGCCGCGACGATCGCCGAAGCCGCGGGCGTCGACGTCGCACCGGGTGCAGTGCAGTCGATCCCGATCGGCTCGCCGGACACCGCGATGGCCGCCGCGCTCGAGCTGCACGAGCGCGGCGTCGTGGTCGGCTGCTTCCGGCCACCGAGCGTGCCCGACGGGATCTCCCGGCTGCGCCTCACCGCGCGGGCCACCGTGGACCTGGCCCGGGCCGGGTCCGCCGCCGCCCACGCCGCCCGCTTCGCGCTGCTTCCCGCCGGCGGCCCCGCGTGACCGGCATTCCGCGCGTCCTGTTCGTGACCGGCACCGACACCGACGTGGGAAAGACCATCACGACGGCCGCACTGGCGTCGGCGCTCGCGGCCGACGGCCGGTCCGTCGCCGTGTACAAGCCCACGCAGGCCGGGAGCGACTCGGCCGGCGAGGGCGACGTCGACACCGTCCGCCGGCTCACCGGACTCGCGTCGGTCACCGAAGGTATCCGGCTCCCGGAACCGATGGCACCGGTCGCCGCCGCCGATCGGGCCGGCGTCGCCCTACCGGCGGCCCGGGCCCACCTCGACACGATTCACGACCTCGCCGAACGGCACGACCACACCCTCGTCGAGGGTGCAGGCGGTCTGCTCGTCCAGCTGGACTCCGAAGGGCACACCCTCGCCGACCTGGCGGCCGCCACGCCCTCCGGCGTCGCGTCCACGATCGTCGTGTGCCGGAGCGGACTGGGCACTCTCAACCACACCGACCTCGTGCTGGAGGCCCTCACCCGGCGCCAGGTCGCGATCACCGGACTGGTGATCGGCTCGTGGCCCCGCACGCCGACGGAGATCGACGTCGACAACCGCAGGCAGCTCTCCCGGCGCGCGGCCCCGCTCGTCGGCGAGATCCCCGAGCACGCCGGATCCCTCTCCTCGGCGCGATTCCGGAGCCTCGCCCCGACCTGGATGCGGGTCCGCGATCGTCGTCGGCCGGCGACGGGCTTCTAGACTGCCGGGACGGCGGTGCCCCCTGTGGCGGCGGGGCCGGGATCCGGGTCCGGCTCGGGCTCGGGCTCCTTCGGGTCGGAGCGCAGCAGGGCGTCCGCCCACCTCGCGCGGGGGTCGATGTCGACGAGCAGTGCCTTGGCCAGCAACGTCATCGGCAGGGCGAGCAGGGCACCGAGCGGTCCGAGGACCCAGGCCCAGAACAGCAGTGTCACGAACGTGACCGTGGCCGAGAGTCCCACCGACTTGCCGGTGAAGCGGGGCTGGATCAGCGACTGGATGACGATGTTGAGCACGCTGTAGACGACGATCACGATCACGAACATCTGCCAGCCGCCGACCAGCAGCGCGAGGATGGCGGGAGGCACGAGCCCGAAGATGAAGCCGATGTTGGGGATGAAGTTCGTGATGAACGCGAGGACTCCCCAGAGGATGGCGAGCGGCACCCCGATGATCCAGAGCGCGACGGTGTCGAGGACCGCGACGATCGCGCCGAAGATCGCCGTCACGGCCAGGTAGCTGCGGGTGCCGCGGGCGAAGCTCTCGAGCGCTCCGACGATGTGCGGGCGATCGGAGGCGATGCTCTCGAGGCGGTCGCCGAACGTCGCGGCGTCGGCGATGAAGAACAGCAGGAGCGCCAGGATGAGCACGATCACGGTGAGCAGGCCCGAGAAGTCCGCGAGGATTCCTCCGACGGCGCCGAGGATCGAGCCGACGTCGATGCTCTGAGTGGCCGCCTGGACCTGGTCGGGCCCGACCCCGAGTCCGACCAAGGTCCGCCGGAGTGAGTCCACCATCGCGTCGAACTGGGCGCTGTACTGCGGAAGGACGGTCGCGAGCTGTCCGACCGAGACCACCAGGACACCCGCGAGGGCCAGAAGGCTGGCGTAGACGACCACGATGAGCCCGATGGTGGCGGCCCAGTTCGGCCAGCCTTTGCCCCGCAGCCATCGCTGCACCGGGTGGGCGGCGACGACGATCATCAACGCGAGGAACAGCGGCCCGATGAGCCACGCCGTGGCCCGCATGCCGGCGACGGCGATCACCGCTGCGGCGAGGCCCAGCAGCAACGTCAGACCCCTCGGGAAGCCGTGGGACGGTAGGAAGCCGTTCTTCGAGGGATGTGCTCCCTCGGCCGGCGGCGCAGGCGCCGTTCCGCGTACCTCGCCGGCCGATCCCGCGTCGTCCACAGGGACACTCATCAGAGAACGGTAACGCCGACCGCGGTCCTCATTACCTGTCTCGCACCGGGTATAGACAATTCTTGTGACCCGGTCAGCGCATGACCGTGTAGTGCAGGTGCAGCACGCGGTCGCCCTGGACCACCCGGTCGGGATCGCCGAGGAGAACCGTGCCGGCGTGGCTGCCGAAGAA
The DNA here is from genome assembly GCA_963822335.1 of uncultured Actinomycetota bacterium. Lineage (GTDB taxonomy): Bacteria > Actinomycetota > Actinomycetes > Mycobacteriales > Pseudonocardiaceae > Pseudonocardia. Next base: position 1,421,117 of record CAWGHE010000004.1, read on the forward strand.
TCGCACTCCTTCGCCCAGGACCACCGGGACGACGTCCATCTCGACCTCGTCGACCAGCCCCGCCGAGAACGCCTGCCCGCCGAGGTCGCCGGCGGTCACACAGACCAGACCGTCGCCCGCGAGCTCCTTGGCACGCGCGATGCCCTCCTCGACCGAACCCGCGAGGTGGAAGGGTGCGTCCGGGTGGTCGGCGAGCCACTGCTCCGGCAACGGCCGGTGGGTCACCAGCACCAGATCGTCACCGGCGGCCGGCTTGCCGTCCCAGCCGTTCGTGGTGTCGAACAGATGCCGGCCGATGACCGTCACCTTGACCGAGTCCCAGAACGGCTGGACGTGGTCGGCGGACGTCCGCGAGACCTGGAACGTCCAGCCGCTCCCCCTGGCGACCAGCTCGACGTCGCCGTTGACGTACCAGTCGAACAGCGGCCCGACCGAGTCGTCGGGACGGGCGATGTACCCGTCCACCGACACGACCGCCTGCATGACAACCCTCGCCATCTCTTCTCCTCAGCCGGTGGGGATCAGCGGTCATGGCCCGAGAGCCAGTCGACATAGTCGGGCACGGCGCGCTCGACGTCGTACTCCGGCCGGAAGCCGGTGTCCGTCCGCAGCCGGGTGATGTCGAGGTAGTTGTCCGCGGGCCGGTCGGGATTGCGGCCCTCCGGGAGGGCGATGTCCGCGCCCGGAACCGCGGCGTTGATCGCTGCGACGACCTCGCCGTAGCCCACCAGTCGTCCACCGGAGACGTTGTAGATGCGGTGGTTCAGCCGCTCCGCGACCATGAGCAGCGCGATGGCCCGGCCGCAGTCCTTCACGTAGCAGAGGTCCCCGGCGTCCTCGGCGTACGCCGGCGGGCGGGGTGGGGTGAGATCGGGGTCCTCACCCCGGACGGCCGCACTGAGCAGGCGGGGAAGCGCGACGAAGGGGTTGTCGGGCAGGCCGAGAGGCCCCCAGACGGTGCCGATCCGCAGGCTCACCGCCTCGAATCCGGCACTGTCGCCGGCCAGCGCGGCGAACAGCTCCGCGGTCTTCTTGAACACCGGGATCTGGTGCGGTGCCAGTACCGGCAGTGCGGCGTCCTCCCGCAACGGGACCTCGTCCACCCCCGCGTACGCGGCGATCGTGCTGGCGACGGCGAAGCGCCGCACTCCCCACGTCGTCGCCGCCTCGAGCGCGTTGAGCAGGCCGAGGGTGTCGGCGCGCAGGTACTCGACCGGGTCGGGCAGGTCGTGCGGCGCTGCCGCGAGGTGGACGATGCCGGTGATCTCGTGCCGCTTCCCGATGTCGAGGAAGGCCGCCCCGTCCGTGGTGTCCAGCGGCTCGACGACGACCCGGCCGCCGGGCTCGCCGTCGAGGAACTCGGGCAGCCGGGTGGACCGGTGCGCGGTGAGCACGACGGACTCGCCGAGGTCGAGCAGCGCCCGCGCGGTATGCGACCCGATGGAACCCAGGCCGCCGGTGATGAGTAGCACTCGCACCCCTCCCGATGAGCGAAATCCGTGATCGGGACGCTAGGCCGGGACGGGTCGCCGCTCTTGTACGAAACGGCCATCCCCGCCTCGGAGCATCGCGGTGTAGGACGCGGCGTGGTCGTGCCCGCAGGCGCACGAACCGCTGGTCTGCGCGAAGTACTCCCCCGGCGTCACGCCCAGGAGCCGGCGACACTCGCGACCGAGGTGCGCCTGATCGTGGTACCCGGCCTCGACGGCCCACCGTGCGAGGGCGACGTCCGAGGGGCCCTCTCGCGCGATCGACGCCTGGACGCGGGCGACGAAACCCTGCAGACGCAGGATGCGGTGCAGCTCCTTCGGACCGACGCCGACCGCCGTCCGGCACCGGCGCCGCAGCTGGCGTTCGGAGATCGACAGCAACGCGGGCAGAGCGGCCGGTCCGCTGCCGTGCCACGGCATGAGGTTCCGGACGGCCTCGTTCACCACCGGGTCCGGTTCACCGGCGGACCGCACGACGAACGACTGGAGCCGATCGAGCGCGACCCGCGGTGTCGGGGCGTCCCCGAGAACGTCCGTCAGGCGGGCCAGGTCGCGCCAGATGTCGCTGCCCGCGACGTCCTGGTCGACCAGCTCGTCGGCCGGCATCCCGACGAGACCGCCGAGCACGCCCGGACGCAGCCGCACCCCGACGACCGTGCCGCCCGCCGGGATCTCCCGATACCTCGAGGCGGTCAGGGGGCCGAACAGCCCCGGCGCCTCACCGAGCACGCACCGCACCTCGGCGCCGCCGTGTGGCTCGTACCGCTGCGCGAGGGGCCGGTCGCCGACCTGCTGGATCCAGACCGACGACGCGAACGCGGCGAGCGCAGGCGTCGGCGCGCGCTCCACGTAGGACGACTCCCCGGCCACCCCACCATCCTGCCGACTCGCGTCCGGATCAGGAACCATCGCCGGCAGCTCGGCCGCCGAGCCACGCCCTCAGCGTCGCCGGAGACGCTCGCGGATCCGGGCGCCCACCGGCGCCGCGGCTCGCGTCGGCAGCCGGCCGGCGACCGCGTCGTCGAGCAGGGACCCGACGGTCTCCGCGGCGTCGGTCCGGTTCGTGCCGATCCCACCGGACGGGCCGCGCTTGATCCAGCCGACGACGTAGTGGCCCGGCCGGTCCTCCACCCGCCCGGCCGTGTTCGGGATCGTCCCGGCGGCCTCGTCGAACGGGAGTCCGGGCACCGGCGACCCGCGGTGCCCGACGGCGCGCACCACCAGTCCGGCCGGGATCGTCAGACCGTCCACGGTGACGCCCTCGACCCTTTCGGAGCCGGTGATCCGCCCGGGCGCGGAGAGGAAGCGGAACACGATCCGCGGCTTCTCCGGCGCGCCCACCGGGTCGACGGCATCGTGGCGGGCCCCGCGCAGCAGTGCGGTGGCGGTGCCCGGTGCGGCGTCCTCGACGGCCACCGCGATCTGCGGATCGTGGGTGTCGAGCACGACGTCGACGCCACTGCGTCGCAGCAGGGCTCGCACCTCGGGAGCGGTGGCGGCCAGCGACTCCGGGCCGCGGCGCCCGAGCAGCACGACCTCGCGCACGGTCCGCGACCGCAGCGCGGCCAGCGCGTGCGGTGCGATCGGTGTGCCGGCGAGGTCGTCGGGGTCGGCGGTGAGGATGCGCGCCACGTCGATCGCGACGTTGCCGGTACCGACCACGACGACCCGCTCGGCGGCCGTCAGGTCCACGGAGGACGCCGGCACGTCGGGATGGCCGTTGTACCAGCCGACGACGGTCCCGGCGGCCACGCTGCCCGGCAGGTCCTCGCCGTCGACCCCGAGGTCACGGGCTCCGGAAGCCCCGACGGCATGGACCACGGCGTCGTACCGCCCGGCCAGCTCGTCGACGGTCACGTCCCGGCCGACCTCGACGCCCAGGCGCATCCGGACCCGCGGGTGGTCGTGGAAGCGCGCGAACGATTCGCCGATGGCCTTCGTCGACGGGTGGTCCGGCGCGACGCCGTAACGGACCAGTCCGCCCGGCGTGTCCAGCCGGTCGATCAGCGACACCCGGGAGCTGGTGTGCAGCAACAGGTCCTGCGCGGCGTACATGCCGGCCGGCCCGGTCCCGACGACGGCGACGTCGAGCGGACGCATGTCCGACGGCAGGCTGCGCCGGAACCGCGGCGGGTCCCAGGAGTGGAACAGCGGCGACCCCTCGACGCGCTGTCCCGCGACCGGGCGGCCCTCGTAGAACGCGGCGTTCACGTCGGCGTACTCGGCCAGCGACGCGGAGAGCTTGTCCACCGGGAAGACGGCGTCGACCGGGCACGCGTCCGCGCACGCGCCGCAGTCGATGCACGCCCGCGGGTCGACGTAGAGCATGTCGGTCGTGCCGAAGTCCGGCTCGTCCGGCGTCGGGTGGATGCAGTTGACCGGGCACGCGGCCACACAGGACGCGTCGGTACAGCAGGTCTGCGTGATCGCGTAGGCCATCGTTGCGCTCTGCCGCTCAGATCAGGTTGGCGCGCTTGTAGAACCACAGGGCCGGCTTCGTGAGCAGCCCGCAGGACGCGAGGAACTCCATCAGCCCGGAGCAGGACGAGCGCAGCAGCGCCTTGTGGTGCTCGTTGGCCTTCGCCTCGCTCAGCGCCCGCTTCTCGTCGAGCCCGGCGTTCGCGTAGACCTTGTCGTTCCACATGCTCGTGACGATGAAGTAGGCCGCCCCGGCGACGCTGACCGCGTTGATCTGGCGGCGCAGCCAACCGGAGCCCTTCATCCGCTCCTTCGTCTCCTCCCGGGCGAACTTCATGTGCCGGGACTCCTCGACGACGTGGATGTCGTTGATCGTCCGCACGAACGGGGCCACCCGCTCGTCGCGCATCCAGTCGCGCTGCATGACGTCGAGGACCTCCTCGGCGACCAGGATCGAGGCGTAGGCCGCCTCCCCGGACGCCGTGGCCTTGTAGATCCGCCCGAGCTCGACGGCGGTGCGCCGCGGGATGTACGCGGGCGCGCCGAGCTTCTTCGCGCCGCGGGCGAACATGATCGAGTGCCGGCACTCGTCGGCGATCTCGGTCAGCGCCCACTGGAACTCGGGGTCGGTCGGGTCCTTCGCGTAGAAGTCCCGCAGCACCATCTGCTGCAGGATCATCTCGAACCAGATGCCGGTGCTGGCCACCGACGCCGCCTCGTGGCGGGTCAGCTCCTTGCGCTGGGCGTCGGTCATCTCGTCCCAGTAGGACGTGCCGTAGAGGGTGCTCCACTCCGGAGACGTGCCGTGGTGGTCCCGGTCGAGCGGGGTCTCCCAGTCGACCTGCTTCGCCGGGTCGAACGACAGCTCCTCGGACGAGCGGAGCAGGCGGCTCGCGGTCTCGGTCGCAGTGGTGTCGTCGGTGACGGTCATCGCTCACACCTCACGGGACGGCTGTGTTACCGCCGGTAACGTTACCAGAGGTAACACCTAGCGCAACCCGTAGATCCGCACCCAGTCCACCTCGTACCTGGCGGGCTGCATGCCCCCACCGAAGAAGTTGTCCAGCTGGATCGTCAGGTGTCCGGCCGGCATGTCCTGGATCTTGCGACGGTTGCCGCTGGCACCACCGGACAGGTCGAACCACTGCTTGCCGTCGATGTAGCCGCGCACGTGGTCCGGCGTCCACTCGAACGCGACGTTGTGCCACTCGGTCAGCGGCTCGCCGCAGTCCTTCTCCTTCATGAACTCCTGCTGGACCCCGACGCCGGCGTCGTGCGGGTAGTGGATGAAGCTCTCCACGCAGTCCTGACCGGGGGCTCCGTTCTCCAGGAAGTCGTACTCGCCGTCCTGCGGCCAGCGGTTCGACGACGGCCACACGATCAGCAGCGGGTGGTACTGACGTCCGTTGTCCGGCCCGGTGGCCGTCGAGCGCACCCGGGCCTCCCACCGGCCGTAGCGCTGGCTCGTCTTGCTGCCGATCCAGGCGCTGTCGCCGTTGGCCAGGCCGGTCTGGATCAGCTTGGAACCGTCCACCTCGGACCGGCTCGCGCAGCGCTTGCCGTTGCCGGCGTGGCCGGCCCAGCACTCGCCGGCCTTGTTCCACTTCGCCGGGTCGGGCTCACCGGTGTAGGTGAACTCGTCCGAACCCGCGATCGGCGTGCCCCAGCCGTGGCGCTGGGCGGCGGTGGTCGCGGTGGCCTGGGGCTTGCGCGTACTCGGCGCCTCCGGATCGTCACCCGACGGCTTCGTGGCGGCCGGGTCCGAACCGGCACCCGGGTCCGGTCCGGCCGGGCCAGGTGCTGGACCGGCGGCACCCGGGTCCGCTCCCGACGGGTCCGTCGCGGTCGGGCCGGCTGCTGGGCCGCCGGCGGCCGGGTCCTCGCCCGACGGGTCCGCCGCGGGCCGGTCGGATCCCGGGTCGGTAGCGCCCGGAGACCGCTTGGCCAGATCCGGCTTGGTCGGGGCCGAGTCCGACGGGTTCGGGTCCGACGGGTTTCGGGTCCGCGGGTTTCGGGTCCGCGGGTTTCGGGTCCGCGGGTTTCGGGTCCGCGGGTTTCGGGTCCGCGGGTTTCGGGTCCGCGGGTTTCGGGTCCGCGGGCTTCGGGTCGGCAGCCTTGCGGTCCGCCGGATCCGGGTCCGCGGCGAGTCGGCGAGGCGGCTCTGGTGACGCGGTGCGCGGAGCCCGGGGCGATGCGGCACCGGAGGAGGCCGGACGGGGAGAGGCATTCCGGGTCGCCGAGGACTCCTCGGCCGTGGACGTGTCGGAGGCACCGCCGACCGTCCCGGTCCCCTCCGTCGCTGCCGCCGGACCACCCGCTGCCGCGACCTCCGCAGCCGGGAGCGGTGCAGCCCCGGCACCGGATGGCGCCGGCGCCCCCGGCACCGGAGCGGCGGTCGCGGCGATCGACGGAAACGGCGCCGACGACGACCCGGCCCGGGCGAGCTCGTTCCCGGCGAGGGCGAGCATGGCCCCCGTCACGAGTGCCATCACGCCGGTGACCGTCCGTCCACGTCCCATGACTCCGACCGCTCCCGTTCAGTGCGAGCCAGCGCTACGGGAGCGACGCTAGACACGCATGGGAACAGAGAGTCAGAAGTGACACCCGGTGGTGGTGTGACGGCACACGACCGGGTTGCTCTCACCAGGTGTCGACGAACGGCCGGGTCCCCCCGGCCCGGGCACCGACCGGCGCCAGCGGGAACGACGACGCGATCCAGCGGCGGGTGTCAGCCGGGTCGATCACGTCGTCGATCTCGAACACCTGTGCGGTGGAGACGGCCTTGCCCTTCTCGTACTCGGCTGCGAGGAGCTCGTCGAACAGTGCGGCCGGGTCCTCGGCGGCCTCCAGCTCCTTGCGGTAGCCGAGCCGCACCGCGCCCTCCAGCCCCATCCCGCCAAGCTCGCCGGTCGGCCAGGCCACGGCGAACGCGGCCGCCTTCAGCTGCCCACCGCACATGCCCTGACCGCCCAGGCCGTAGCACTTGCGCAGGATCACCAGCCCGATCGGCACGGACAGGTTCGCCCCGACCACGAACAGCCGGCTGACGTGCCGGACCGCCGCCTGCTCCTCGGACTCCGTGCCGACCATGAACCCCGGGGTGTCGCACAGCGAGATCACCGGGAGCCCGAACGCGTCGCAGAGCTGGAGGAACCGGGCCGCCTTGTCCGCGGCGTCGACGTCGATCGCGCCGCCGAGGTGCGACGGGTCGTTCGCGATCAACCCCATCGGCCGTCCCTCGACCCGCACCAGCGCGGTGATCATGGCCGGCGCGAACCCGCGTCGCAGCTCCAGAACCGATCCGACGTCGGCGACCCCGTCGATCGCCACGCGGACGTCGTAGACCCGGCGGCGGTTCGGCGGGACGGCGTGGCGCAGCGTTCGCGGGTCCGGCGCGGTCCAGTCCGCGACCGGGCCCTGGAAGTACGACAGGTACTGCCGCGCAACGCGTGTCGCCTCGGCCTCGTCCGGCACCAGTACGTCGACGACGCCGTTGGCGACCTGGACCGCCATCGGCCCGACCTCCTCCGGCGCGACGACGCCGAGGCCACCGCCCTCGATCATCGCGGGGCCGCCCATGCCGAGGTTCGCCCCCTCGACCGCAATGATCACGTCGCAGATCCCGGCGAGCGCCGCGTTGCCCGCGAAGCACCGGCCGGCCACGACGCCCACGAGCGGCACCTGCCCGGACAGCTTGGCGAACAGCTCGAACGCCGGGACGTCCAACATGGACGCCCAGCTGCCGTCGGTGTCGCCGGGACGGCCACCGCCGCCCTCGGCGTAGACGACGACCGGCAGCCCGCGCCGCGCGGCCAGCTCGAAGATCCGGTCCTTCTTGCGGTGGTTCGTCGCGCCCTGGGTGCCGGCCAGGACGGTGTAGTCGTAGGCGACGACGGCGGCGCGCGCGTTCTGCTCCCCGACCAGATCCGCGTTCACGGTCGCGGTCCCGGCGACCATGCCGTCGGCAGGGCGTCCGTTCGACCAGGTCGTCCAGTGCACGGCGGCGCTGCTGGGCGGCGATCGCGAGCGCGCCGTACTCGACGAACGAGCCCTCGTCGCAGAGATCGTCGAGGTTCTCCCGGGCCGTGCGCAGGCCCAGGCGACGCCGCTTCGCGACCGCGTCCGGGCGGCGAGCGTCGAGGCCGCTGTCGTGCCGGTCCAGGACGTCGGCGAGGTCGGGGCGGACGGCGTCGAGGTCGATCTCCTCGGCCGCGCCGGTGCCGTCGTCCACGCCGTCGGAGGGATCCAGCTCGACGAGCACCCCTCCCGCCTCGACCGTGTCGCCCGGCGCGACCACGATCGTGCGGACGGTGCCGGACGACGGCGCCGCGACGACGTGCTCCATCTTCATCGCCTCGAGCACCGCCAGCGTCGTGCCCGTGGCGACGTGGTCGCCGACCGCCACGTCCACGCTGACGACCGTCCCGGCTCCGGCCGCGCGAACGGTCCCAGGGCCGGCGGGAGCAGGCTCCGCAGGACCGGGCGCAGCGGCGAACCGGTGCGCGCGGTCGGTCGTGCGGATCTCCTCGCGGTGCTCGTCCAGGAAGCCGGTGGTCAGCTCGCCACGCACGAACGACGGGTGCGCCACGATCCCGGCGAGCTCGTCGAGGTTCGTGTCGACCCCCTCGATCCGGCACTCGGACAGCGCGCGGGCAGCGCGGGCGGCCAGAACGGCGAGGTCACCAGACCGGTCGTGGACGACGAGCTTGGCCAGCAGCGGGTCGTAGCGCGGGCTCACCGCGTATCCCGGGTATCCGGCCGCGTCGACCCGCACGCCCCGGCCCGACGGCATCGACCAGGCCGTGAGCCGGCCCGCCGACCCGGCGACGACGCGGAGCTGCAGCGCGGCTCCGGACGGGTCGGCGAACGGGCCGAGCTCGTCCAGCGTCGTACCGTCGGCCAGCCGCAGCCCGGTCGCAACGAGGTCGACGCCGGTGACCTCCTCGGTGATCGTGTGTTCCACCTGCAACCGTGGGTTGACCTCGAGGAACGCGATTCCCGTCCCATTGACGAGGAACTCGACGGTGCCCAGCCCGGCGTATCGGACGGAGGCGGTGAGCCGCACGGCCGCAGACCGCAGCTCCTCACGGACGCCCGGATCCAGTCCGGGCGCCGGGGTCAGCTCGACGACCTTCTGGTGGCGGCGCTGCACCGAGCAGTCCCGCTCGCCGAGCGCGACGACGGCACCGGTGCCGTCGCCGACCACCTGCACCTCCACGTGTCGGGCGCCGATCAGCAGCTCCTCGGCGTAGACGCGGTCGTCGCCGAACGCGGCCCGCGCCTCCGACGCACACCGGGCGTGCGCCGCGGCGACCTCGTCCGGGTCGCCGCCCTCGATCCGGCGCATCCCGCGTCCGCCCCCGCCGGCGACCGCCTTGAGCATCACGGCCGGGACGGTCCGGGCGAACGCGACCGCCCCCGCGGCGTCCACCGGACCGCCCGTCCCCGCGGGCACCGGCACGTCCGCGGCCCGGGCCAGCTCGCGGGCGCGGGTCTTGTCCCCGAACGCCTCCAGCACCTCCGGCGACGGACCGACGAACGCGATCCCGGCGTCGGTGCAGGCGCGCGCGAAGCCGGCGTTCTCGGACAGGAACCCGTATCCCGGGTGTATCGCGTCCGCGCGCGCCTCCCGAGCCGCGCGCAGCACGTCGTCGATGTCGAGGTAGGCCGCGGGACCGGCTCCGGCGAGCGCGACGGCAGAGCCGACCGCGGTCACGTGCGGCGCGTCGGCGTCGTCGGAGGCGAAGACGCCGACCGGGGTGACCCCGAGTTCGACGGCGGTCTGCGCGATCCGGATCGCGATCTCGCCACGGTTGGCGATCAGCAGGCGGGAGAACACGTCCGGATCGAACGTCCGGGATCACTTGCGTGTCAACGTCGCCGCCCGTCTCGCTTGTCGGACGCGACGCAGTCGGTGGCCGATGCCCGCGCCGGGGGTTTCGGACTGGCGAAGGTATCGACGGCGCGGCCGGTCGGCGGGCGCGGCGGCCACGCGGGTCGACAGACTCGGGCCGGGTCGTCGATTCGGGGACGTCGATCGGCCTGCCTGGCTGGTGCCGATCACGATGAAGAAGGGCCGCCCGGCCCACTCGCCCTGCGCACTCGCACCGCCGGATCCGACCGAGTGCTGCGCCGGCAGCACCGTGGGCAGAGCCGCAAGCCCGGCGGCCCGCGGGTCTGTGCACCGCCGGACGGCGCGCACGCCCGGGAGCGAAGACCTCACCGGCGCAGGCACCGACGTAGCCGATCCCCTTCGCGGCGAGCCCAGGTCGCGGTCGCGGCCGGCCGTCGCGGGTCCCGACGTCGGTCGGTGGCCGGCCAGCCGGAGCTGCCGGCCGCTGCGCGCGCAGTGCGGGGCGATGAGCTGGCTGCCGAGCGTGCCCGGGGGCCGGCGCGCCGAGCGGATCGTCGCTCGAGGGCCGCGACCGCCGACGAGGTCCGCGAGTGGACGCCGCGCTTCCCGGTCCGCGCTGCGGGCGCCATGGTCGACGGTGCGCAACCCGGTGCGGCGGGCGGCGAGAGCCCTTCACCGGCCCCCGGGCGCGCACCCCGCATCGGTAGGTGCGCTCGGTGGGCCCGGCCAGTGCCCTCGAGAGCCTCGACCCCGGTCGCGGTCGGGCAGCATCCCGGCGAGACAGTCCGAGACGACGGCGCGGTCGCCCGTGCGCAGCAGCGTGAAGAAGATCGCGTGCAGTGCCGCGACGCCGGAGGCCAGCACGAGCGCGTCCTCGGCCTGCTCCAGTGCAGCCAGCTTGCGCTCAGGGCGAGGTGGTTGGCGCCGGAGTCGCGGGTGTAGAGCGGGACGTCGATGCCCGACCGGCTGAGCTGCAGCGGGTCCTGGGGCACCGCTGCCGAGATCTCCTTGGCCCGGCAACTGCGACCGACCCCGACGACTCATCCTCCCGCCGAATTATTCAATCGGGAGACCCCGCGAGAAGGTCTGTCTCGGTGACTAGCTATCGAACAGATGTTCTAGTAGAATCTTGGCATGACCACGGTCATCGACGACAGCTCCCCGGACACCGGTCCGGAATCTGTCGCGGCCGGACTCCCGTCGTTCGATCTCGCACTCATGCGGGTCGCCATCACACACGCCAGACAAGCCACCGGCGACTCGCTCAGTCGAGCGGAGTTGATCGACGGAGTCGCGCAGCTGGAATCGCTGAAGCATTCACTCGATGCGCTGCAGTCGGAATGGACGCTCGCGTTCGCCCGCGCCGACGCCGCCGCGCAGACCGCGCACGGTGAGGTGCAGCCGGAGAAGCTCGAACGCAGCATCGCCGGGCAGATCGCCTACGCGTGCCGCGTCTCACCGACCGAGGGCCGCAAACGCGTCCGCGTCGCCCGCGACCTCAACGACGGCCTCGACCACCTGCGCCGGCTCTTCGGCGCAGGCGAGGTGAGCGCCTACAAGGTGTCCACCGTCGTCACCGCCACCTCGCACCTCGACGCCGCCGAGCGGGCCGAGGTCGACCGGCTGCTCGCGACCCGCGACATCGCACACGTCGGTGTCGGCACGCTGCGCGGCCTGGCCCGACAGTTCGCCGCGCAGGTCGCACCGGAGAAGTTCCGCACCCGTTGCGCCACAGCACGGTCCGGGCGGCGGGTGACACTGCGCCCGGCCGCGGACGGGATGACCGACCTGATCGCCCATCTACCCGTCGAGCAGGGTGCCGCCTGTCTGGCCGCACTGCATGCCGCGGTCAACGAGGCGTCGGTCAGTCCGGAGCCGATGACCCGCGGCCGCGGCCAGATCATGGCCGACACCCTCGTCGAGCGCGTCACCGGTCAGGCCACCGCGGACGCGGTGAACGTCGAGGTACAGGTCGTGGTCCCGGTCGAGGCGCTGGTCGACCCGGACAGTCCGATGCCGGCCGAGATCCCCGGCCACGGACCTGTCCCCGCCGACCTGATCGCCACCCTCGCCGGCCGGAAGGCCTGGCGTCGTCTCGTCACCCGAGCCGGCATCGTCATCGGCGGCGATTCCCGGCAGCGTTTCTTCACCGGCCTGCTCGCCAAGCTGATCCGGGCCCGAGATAATCACCGATGCAGCGAGCCCTACTGCGATGCACCGATCCGCCATCTCGACCACATTCATCGATATGCCGATGGCGGGAAGACAGAGTTCGGTAACGGCAGAGGTGTGTGCGAATTCCACAACCACCTGCGCGAACAACAAGGCTGGCGCGTCGCCCGCACACGAAACGGTGTCCGCACAACGACTCCGACCGGCCACAGCTATACGAGTCCCACAACGCGGATCGTCCCCGGCCGGAACCCTCGATCCCGAACCCGGTGATCGTTCCCAGACCGGCGGCCCTGGCTTCGAGTTGTTGCGAGCCCAAGTCGCTCCAAGCTGGGCGATCGCGGCTGCGGCGACGTGACATCAGAGTGGCTGTCGACCCCGATCACCTCGCCGGTGACGGTCGGGCCGTTGCCGAGCCGTCTGGTGTCGGCGCGGACCCGAGTCCGGGGCGTCTGGCCAGGCTCCTATCAGGTCACAACCGGGCTCGGCGGCCCCGTAACAACGTCCGTCCCCGGACCGGTCGACGCTTCGGAAACTCGGGACGGGCGCGAGCACCTCGCAGTTGTCGGGCCGCGTATGGCCACGTCCGCTTCGGGAGATGGCGAGCTCGGCGCAGGCGTCGCGGCCCGGCATCCAGCGGTCGGTGAGGTCGTGGTCGGCGAACCAGGCCACGGCGTCGCGACGTACCGCGTCCGCCGTCGTGGATCTCGGCGTCGGCGACCTTCGAGTGTCATCGAGCACCTGCACGAACGCGGTCCCGCAGCAGCTTGTTCGTAGCACCGGTCCGAGCCCCTGGTTCCAGGGCCGGGTGCACGATCCGACTGGCGTGTGGGCGGCTCGAGCGGGTCATGCCATCTGCCCGTGGGCCCGCGGACGGGCGCTCGCCCCGATGGACCCGTCGGGACACTGTCCACGGTGCCGGCGACCTACCTGCGCGATGTGACCGGCTACGCCGTCTACGCCCGCTACACCGGCGGCGCGGTCATCCGGCGGACCCGCCAGCTGTGCCCCGGCCTCGGCTCACCGTCTCGATCCCGGCAGCGGGAACGCGGGGATCTCGAAGAGCGAGGAGTGCAACCCGTCGCGCCCCCGCGGTGTTCGGACCACCATGACGCGCATGACGACGGCCGACGTCCCGACCCTGGACGACCTCGACTGGGACGCGCTCGGCGCCCGGCTGGACGACGACGGCGTCGCGGTCACCCCGCCCCTGCTGTCTCCCGAGCAGTGCGCCGAGGTGACGGCGATGTTCGACGACGACGCGCGGTTCCGGAACACCGTCGTGATGGAGCGGGTGTCCTACGGGATCGGCCGCTACCGCTACTTCGCCGACCCGCTGCCCCCGCTGGTCCAGGAGCTGCGCGAACGCGTGTACCCGCACCTGGCGCGGGTCGCGAACCGCTGGGCGGACGTGCTCGGCGAGGGCCGGCGCTTCCCGGAGACGCTGGACGGTCTCGTCGCCGAGTGCGCCGCGGCCGGGCAGCACCGGCCGACGCCGCTGGTGCTGCGCTACGGGCCGGGCGGGTTCAACTGCCTGCACCAGGACGTCTACGGCGACCTGGTGTTCCCGCTGCAGTTCCTGGTGATGCTCTCCCGCCCGGACACCGACTTCACCGGCGGCGAGAGCGTGTTCGTCGAGCAGCGGCCGCGCATGCAGTCACGGCCGGCCGTGCTGCGCCCGGAGCAGGGACAGGCGGTGATCTTCCCGGTGCGGCAGCGTCCGCGCCGGGGAAGCCGCGGCTACCACCGGGTGCAGATGCGGCACGGGGTGAGCGCCGTGCACACCGGTGAGCGCAACGTCCTGGGGATCATCTTCCACAACGCGCGCTGACCTGCTCGGCGATCGGGGCCGCGCCGAGCCGGTTGTCGATCTCGACGTGCGGCACCGGCGGCGGCTCGTCCGGGCGCATCCGGGACACGAACGCGTCGAAACGCTCGAGCTTGCCGGTGTCGCGCGGCGAGCCGCGGTGCTCCAGGCGGTGCCGCAGCGTCGCCGCGTCGGTCCGGACCCAGACGAGCCGGACGGGCGGCCCGCCCAGCTCGTCCACCCAGGACAGCCAGCGATCCCGCGAGCGGATCTGACCGGTGAACGGCCCGGACAGCAGCACCGGGCAGCCGTGCCCGCGGATCTCCCGGGCGACCGCCGTCATGCCGCCGTACTCGTGCGGCTTGACGTGCTCGTCGTACCAGTCGCCCTCGCGCTCGCCCGGCGACCGGCCCGCGGCGGCGAGCGTCGCGCCGACGAAATCGCCGTACATCGTGTCCTTGTCCAGCAACGCCGGCACCGGGGAGAGCAGGGACAGCAGAACGTCGGCGACGGTGCTCTTGCCCGACCCGGGCGGGCCGGCGACGACCCAGACGTCCGCGGCCACCGGAACAGTGTCCACCCGCGTGCGGCACCCTGTCCGGGTGATCGAACTCGACCGCTACGAGGCCCTGCGGACGCCGCAGGGCCGCGCGCTTCTCGACGAGCTCGTGACGCGCGACCGGTCCCTGCGACTGAACGCCGAGCTGCGGCAGCGCTACCCGGCCGGGCTCGTCGTGGAGGCACTCGGGCAGGCCGAGCTGCGGGAGAAGGCGGCGGCCAAGTTCGCGCGCGCGGAGCGGATGTTCCTGACCCGCGACGGGCTGGAACAGGCGTCCTCGGAGGCCGTCGCCCGGCATCGGGCGCGGCGCTTCCCCGCCGGGACGCCGGTGGCGGACCTGTGCAGCGGGATCGGCGGGGACCTCGTGGCGCTCGCCGCGGAGCGTCCCGTGGTCGGCGTCGACCGGGACCCGGTGCACCGCTGGATGGCGGCGCGCAACGCCGAGGCCTACGAGGTGGACGCCGACACCCGCGAGGCCGACGTCCGCGACGTGCCCCTGGACGGCGTCGGCGCCGTGTTCGCCGATCCCGCCCGGCGCGGCGGCCGCGGCCGGATGCGCCCGGGGGACAGCGAGCCGCCGCTGGACTGGTGCCTGGAGCTGGCCGGCCGGGTCCCGGCCGCCGGGATCAAGGCGGCGCCGGGCATCCCCCACGACACCGCGCCGGACGGCTGGGAGATCGAGTTCATCGCCCTCGGCCGGGAGATCAAGGAGGCGGTCCTGTGGTCCCCGGCGCTGGCCGGCCCCCGGGTGCGGGCCAGCGTGCTGCCGGGCACCGGGCCGGCGCAGGCCGCCCCCTCCGCGCACACGCTCGTCGGAGAGCCGGACCCGCCGGAGGGCTCCCCGGACGTCGACGTCGCCGAGCCCGGCGCCTACCTGCTCGACCCGAACCCGGCCGTCACCCGCGCCGGGCTGGTCTCCGAGCTCGCCCGCCGCACCGGCACGTCGAAGATCGACCCGCGGATCGCGTTCCTGACCGGGGACGGACCCGTGACCACGCCGTTCGCCCGGACGCTGCAGGTGATCGACTCGGCGCCGTGGAACCAGAAGCAGCTGCCGCAGCGGCTGCGCGCGCTGGACGTCGGATCGGTCGACGTGCGGCGCCGCGGCCTGGCCGGGGACGTCGACGCGCTGGTCAAGAAGCTGCGCCTGGACGGGTCGCGGCGCGCGACGCTGGTGATGACGCGGGTCGCGGACAAGCCGTGGGCGCTGGTGTGTGTCGATCCGGGAGAACCGGACGTCACACTTGAGGGAAGTGGATGAACTCCAGCGCGATGCCGTCCGGGTCGTGGAACTCCAGCGTCGCGTAGACCGTCGGCTCGGTCCGGTCGGCGACGCCGGCGTGCGGGACCCCGAGCGTGTCCAGCCAGGCCGCCCAACCCTCCAGCGTCGACCGGTCGGCGACACCGAACGCGACGTGCGCGAGGTGCGCCGGAGTGCCGTCGCCACGACGCAGCTCGATCATCACGCCGGTCGCGGAGTCCAGCAGGAGCGCCGCGCCGGCGCGGTCCCACGGCCCCTCGCCGTGGTGCGGGAACGTCGCGGGCAGACGCTGCAGCCCGAGCACCCGTTGGTACCAGGTGGCGCTCGTCTCGACGTCGGACACCACCGCCGACACATGGTGGAAGCCGGTGACGGTCGGCCGTTCGATGCCCGAGCCCATCGGCGCCCTTCGTGCGGTGAACTGTGGCGCTCAGTCAATCGGTCCTTCGGGTGCGCTGTCCACCCGCCACTCCGCCCGTACAGTCGCCACGGTGACGGTGAACGACGTCCCGGAGTCGATGCGCTGCAGCGTGCTGCGCGGCGCCGGTGAGCTGGAGATCCGCGAGCGGGCGGTGCCGAGCCCCGGCCCCGGCGAGGTGCTCGTGCGGGTCAGCGCCGTCGGCACCTGCGGCTCGGACGTGCACTACTACCGGCACGGCCGGATCGGGCGGTTCGTCGTGCGCGAGCCGCTGGTCCTCGGGCACGAGCCCGCGGGCCGGGTCGTGGCCGTCGGCGCCGGGGTGGACCCGGCGCGGACCGGACAGCGGGTGTCGCTGGAACCGGGCGTTCCGTGCCGGCGCTGCCGCTGGTGCCACGACGGGCGCTACAACCTCTGCCCGGACATCACGTTCTTCGCGACGCCGCCGGTGGACGGTGCGTTCGCCGAGTACGTGACGATCGCCGACGACTTCGCCCACCCCGTGCCGGACTCCGTCTCCGACGACGCCGCCGCACTGCTCGAGCCGCTGTCCGTCGCGATCTGGGCGAACGAGAAGGCGGGCACCGGGCTGGGCTCGCACCTGCTGGTGGCGGGGGCCGGACCGATCGGGCTGCTGGTGGCGCAGGTCGCCCGGATCCGCGGCGCCGCGCAGGTCGTGGTCTCCGATCTCGACGCGGAGCGGCGCGCCGCGGCCCTCACCCACGGCGCGACCGACGTGCTCGACCCGCGCGACGGTGACGCTGCCGCGCAGGGCGCCGACGTCGACGCGTTCGTCGACTGCTCGGGCGCCGCGGCCGCGGTGACGTCCGGGATCCCGGCGGTGCGCCCCGGCGGCACGGTGGTGCTCGTGGGCATGGGCGCCGACGAGATGACGCTGCCGGTCGCCGCGCTGCAGTCCCGCGAGATCACGCTCACCGGCACGTTCCGCTACGCGAACACCTGGCCGACCGCCGTCGGCCTGGCCGCGTCCGGCGCGGTCGACCTCGACCGGCTGGTCACCGGACACGTCGGGCTCGACGACGTCGCCGGGGCCCTGGATCCCGACCCGGCCGCCGGACACATCAAGATCGTGGTCACACCGGACCGGTGACCACGCTCCGGATCGCCGACCGGCCGGACTGGCCGCAGCGGACCGCGGAGGTGCTGGAGGCCGCGCCGGCCGGGAACCGGCTGCTCTGTGTGGACGGGTTCTCCGGCTCCGGCAAGACCACCGTGGCCCGGGCGCTGGCCGGGCACCTGCGGGCGCCGCTGCTCACGCTCGACGAGATCTACCCCGGCTGGGACGGCCTCGCCGCCGCCCCGCTGATCGCGCGGGACGGGATCGGCGACCCGCTCGCGGCGGGGAGGACCCTGCGCTGGCCGACCTGGGACTGGGACGCCGGCGGGCCGGGACCGTGGCGGGAGCATCCGCCCGCCCCGGTCGTCGTGCTGGAGGGATGCGGGGCCGGCGCCCGTGTGCTGGCGCCGGTCACCGCGTTGCTGGTCTGGGTCGACGCCGGCGCCGACGAGCGCGAGCGGCGCCTGCGCGAGCGCGCCGATCACGCGACGTACGCCCCGTTCCGCGACCGGTGGCGCGCCCAGGAGCAGGCACTGGCCGCCGCCGAGGACCTCCCCGGACGGGCCGGCCTCGTGCTGGACACGACATGACTGCTGGACAGACACATGACGAGGACCCGGCCACCCCCCGTCGGAGGCCGGGTCCTCGTCATCCCCTTCTACGGTGTGGCACGCCGGACCAGGGCGTACCCGCCCAGACCGGCCAGCACCGCGATCACCAGCGGGTAGACGCCGAGCAACACGAGCGTCGGGGTGGTGGTGAAGAAGGAGCCCACCGAACCCCACCACTGCTGCCAGGTCACGAGCGCGACCAGGCCGCCGAGCACCAGCGTCGTGCCGATCGCGGCCGCGTAGACCCCGATCTGCCCCCAGCGCTTGAACATCGTGCCGATCATCATTCCGACGAGTCCCAGGGCCAGCAGCGGCGCGCCGTAGGCCACCACCTGGGCGACCGGGTTGGACTGGATCATGAAGCCCACCCCGAAGAACCGCAGCTGCAGCCCCCACCCCCCGGTGGCGTTCTCGATCGCCAGCAGCACCGTCAGCGCGATGCTGTGCACGAGCGTCTCGGCGAGCAGGACCAGGCCCGCCCCGATGTAGAAGTTCCGCCGCGTGACGCCGAGGCTGAGCGCGAACGGGAACGTCTGCGTCATCGTCTGCAGGTGGGCGGCGGCCGCGGTGATGTACAGGGCGGCCAGCGCGCCGGTCACCCCGTCGTCGCCGCCGTTGGTGTTGGCGCGGATCAGCCCGAAGATCAGCAGGTTGATCAGGAACGCGGACCCGACGACCACCCAGGGGATGCCGATCCGCATCCCGGCCCCGACCGTGTTCAACCGGGCGGCGGTCAGTACGCGGTTGTGTGCGGGAGCCGCCGTGCCGGCGGCGGTCGCGGTGGTCATCACGAGACCTTCCGGTTCGAGGAGCCGACCGCGACGAGGTCGCCGTCGGATCCGTGGTTCTGCTGGGTGGTGCGCACGACGAGCTGCTGCAGCGAGACCGGCTCGAACTCCAGTCCCTGTGCGCCGAGCGACGGCTCGGGCACGGCCCCGGACAGCGTGACCCGCAGGAACCCGCCCAGGCGCTCGCGGTGCAGCTCGGTGTGGCCGGTCGCGAAGCGCTCGACGGCGTCGGCCGGGCCGGTGACCGTCACGGCGCGGCCGCGGAGCACGTCCGCGTCCTCGTCGATCAGCACCTTGCCGTGGTCGATCAGCACCACGTGCTCGATCAGATCGGACACCTCGTCGATCAGGTGCGTGGAGAGCACCACCGTGCGCGGGTGCTCGGCGTAGTCGGCCAGCAGATGGTCGTAGAACAGCTGCCGGGCGACGGCGTCCAGGCCCAGGTACGGCTCGTCGAAGAACGTCAGCGGCGCCCGCGAGGCGAGGCCGATGATCACTCCGACGGCCGAGAGCTGGCCGCGCGAGAGCTTCTTGATACGACGCTTCACCGGGACCCCGAACTCCCCGACCAGGGTCTCGGCGAACGCGGCGTCCCAGTTCGGGAACACGAGCTCGGCCGACCGCAGCGCGTGCCGGACGAGGTAGTTGTCCGGGTACTTCAGCGACTCGCGGATGAAGCAGGTCCGGCTCAGCACGCCGGCGTTCTCGTAGGGATCCTGGCCGAAGACCTCGACCGAGCCCGCCGTCGCGAAGTTCTGCGCGGTGAGGATCTGCATCATCGTGGTCTTGCCCGCCCCGTTGCGGCCGAGCAGGCCGTGGATCTGGTTCTCCGCCAGCCGGACGCTCACGTCGTCCAGCGCGGTGAAACTGCCGTAGCGCTTGGTGACGCCGTGCATCGCGACGACGTCCGGCAACCCGGTCATTCCTCTTCCCCCCACACGTCGATCATCTTCTTGAGTTGCTCCGCGTCGATGCCCAGCTTCTGGGCCTCGGTGACCAGCGGGGCGATGAACTGCCGGGAGAACTCCTCCCGGCGCGACTCCAGCAGCCGGGTGCGCGCTCCCTCGGCGACGAACATCCCGATCCCTCGTCTCTTGTAGAGGACCCCGTCGGCCACCAGCTGGTTGACGCCCTTGGCGGCGGTGGCGGGGTTGATGCGATGGAAGGCGGCCAGCTCGTTGGTGGAGGGCACCTGCGTCTCCTCGAGGTACGTCCCGTCGACGACCGACGTCGCGATCTGCTCGGCGATCTGGAGGAAGAGCGGGCGCCCGTCGTCCCTCACGGCGACCGCCTCTCCAAGTCCCTTGGTTCATTACTCATGTAACTAACCATGCGACCGACGAACCTCGGCGTCAAGGCATTATCTCTATGACTCTTGACTTATATAATTTGAAGCTTAGTATTGGCTCGTGCACGCCTTCGACGTCCTCGGTGATCCGGTGCGCCGCCGGATCCTCGAACTGCTGGCGACCTCCGAGCACACCTCGGGCCAGGTCGTCGAGGTGATCTCGGCCGAGTTCGGGATCACCCAGCCGGCCGTCTCGCAGCACCTGAGAGTGCTGCGGGACAACGGGTTCGCCGCAGTACGCGCCGAGGGAACCCGGCGGATCTACTCGGTCGACCCGTCCGGTGTGGACGAAGCCGAGCAGTGGCTGGCCGGGCTGCGCGCGTTCTGGTCGCAGCGCCTCGACGCGCTCGGCACCGAGCTCGCCCGCGGCCGCCGCGCGCGGCGCACACCCACCGACCCGCCCCCCGACTCGCGGAGGAACTCCGAGAAATGATCGACATCATCGCCGAGCTGGACGCGATCCGACGCCGGGTGCACGCCCCCGGCGATGACCTCGCGGTCCGTCTCGAACGCCGCTACCCGGCCGACGTCGAGGACGTCTGGGACGCCCTGACCGATCCCGAGCGGATCGCGCGCTGGTTCCTGCCCGTCACCGGTGACCTGCGCGTCGGCGGGCGCTTCGCGACCGAGGGCAACGCCGACGGCGAGATCCGGACGTGCGAGCGCCCGGCGACGCTCGTACTGACGTGGGGCGGGCCGGAGAGTGTGGTGACCGTGCAGCTCGCCCCGGACGGCGGCGACGCGACGCTGCTCACGCTCGAGCACACCGTGCCGTCGGCGTTCGTCCCGGACGGGAGCGGCGGCCTGTACGTCGGACCCGGGTGGGACGGCGCCCTGCTCGGGCTCGGGATCTACCTGGCGGGCAACGCCGTCGGCGACCCGGCCGAGGTGGCGAACTCGCCCGTCGTGATCGAGTTCAACGCCGGGTCGGTCCAGCGCTGGGAGACCGCGGTCCGCGAGTCCGGGCTCGCCACCGAGGAACAGATCGCGGCGTCCGTCGCGGTCGCCACGCAGCAGTACACGACGCTGCCGGAGAACGCGTCGTGACCGCGGTGGACAGTCCGATGGGGACGGTGCACCGGGACGGGGAGCGCGACGTCCTCACGTTCCGCCGCTCCTATCCCGACCCGCCGGAGACGGTGTGGGCCTCCATCACGGAGTCCGACCGGCTCGCCCGCTGGTTCGGCTCGTTCACCGGCGACGCCCGCCAGGGCGGGAGCGTGCAGCTGGTGATGACCGCGCCCGAGGACGCCGGCGGCCCGCCCTCGACCGTCCACATCGAGGAGTGCGAGCCGCTGCGCAGACTCCGGATCCGGGTCGACCAGGACGGTGAGCCGTGGGTGATCGCGGTCGAGCTCGCACCGTCGCCGGACGGGACCGTGCTGGACTTCCGCCAGGTGCTGCCGCCCGGGTTCTCCCCGTCGGGCGCCGGGCCCGGCTGGCACTGGTATCTCGACCGGCTCGGCGCGGACCTGGCCGGGCAGGCGTTCCCGGCCTGGCCGGACTACGAGGCACTGGCGGGCCGCTACACCTGACTTCGGTGCGCGCCGAACCGTCGCGGACCTACCGTTGGGACATGACTTCGCCGGCCGACCCGGCGGCGCTGGCCGAGCTGGCCGGGTTGCTCGCCGACCGCACCCGCGCCGCGTTCTGCCTCGCGCTGATCGACGGCCGGGCCTGGACCGCGGGAGAGCTCGCCCGGTACGCGGGGGTGGCACCGTCGACCGCGAGCGAGCACCTGACCCGCCTGGTCGACGCCGGGTTCCTCGTCACCGAGCGTCAGGGCCGGCACCGGTACCTGCGCCTCGCCGACGGTCACGTCGCGGCGCTGGTCGAGACGCTCGTCGAACATCTCGGCGGGCCCCCGCCGCCGACCGGGCTCCGCGCGGCGCGGCAGGCGGGACGGCTGGCGGCCGCCCGCACCTGCTACGACCACCTGGCCGGCACGCTCGGGGTGGGAATCTACGACGGCCTGGTCGCGCGAGAGCTCGTCCGCATCGAGGACGGGCCGGCGCTCACCCCGGCCGGTCGGGCCTGGTTCGGTGAAATGACCGGCGACCCCGGACCCGGCCGGGCTCCGCTGCTGCGCACCTGCCTGGACTGGACCGAGCGCCGTCACCACCTCGGCGGCCGGCTCGGAGCCGCGCTGTGCCGGACGCTGTTCGAGCGGGACTGGGTGGTGCGCGGGCGGGATCGGCGCTCGGTCGTCGTCACCGACGTCGGAGCCGGCGAGCTGCGGGAGCGTCTGGGCGTCACGACGTGATCCCGCGTCGGCGCAGCAGCGCGGCGATCTCCGGACGGCCGAGGTGCCCGGCCCACCCGAGCGGGGTCGCCGCGAACCGCGCGTCGGTCACCGACGGGTCGGCCCCGTGGTCGAGCAACACGGTGACGATGTCCGGCCGGTCGGCCCACACGGCGGCGTGCAGGCCGGTCTCCCACTCGCCGGGGGCGACGGTGTCGGACCGGCCGCGGGCGTCGGCGTCGAACCCGAGGTCGAGCAGGATCCGCACACCGTCGGCACGCCCCTGACCCGCGGCCCACACCAGCAGCCCGGGACGGGTCCGCCGGACGTCGTCCGCACCCGATCCGGCGGCCGCGGCGTCGCCGCGCATCACGGCGGCGACGAACGCGTCGGCCGGGTCGAGGTCGGGAGCCGCCGCGCCGGCGTCGCGCAGCAGGGCGAGGATCTCGGCGTTGCCGTGCAGCGCGGCCGTCCCGGCGGGGGTGCGTCCGTCCTCGAACGGGGCGGACGGGTCGGCCCCGTGCGCGAGCAGCAGGGCGACCCGGTCGCGCTGGTCGTGGGTCACCGCCCAGGACAGCTGGGCGTGCACCAGGTCGCGCGGGCTCGGCGCCTCGGCCAGCCGCCGTCGCCACGGCCCGCCGTCCCCGCGGCCGAGACCGCGGTCGAAGAGCAGGCGCAGGTGGTCGTCGTCGGTGCCGAACATGCGGTTGTAGAGCGTCTGGCCGTCGTTCGGGTCCGCGCCGGCGTCGAGCAGGAGCTCGGCCAGCTCCAGCGAGTAGGGATGGCGCGGCTGCGCCTCCGGACCGCGCTCGCCCTCGCCGAAGGCACCCGTGAGCAGCGTGAACGGTGGGGCGAGCCCGCGCCAGTAGTAGCCCTCGTGCGGGTCGGCGCCGGCCGCGAGCAGTGCCCGCGCGATCCGCAGCACGTCCGCGGGCGGCGGGACCGGCTCCGGTCGCGCGTAGACCAGGTGGAACAGCGGGGACCAGCCGTGCGGTCCGCCGTGGGTGCGGGCGCCGGACGGGTCGGCGGCCAGCATGCGCTCCACGGCGTCCGCGCGGCCGGCGGTGGCCGCGGTCCACAGGTCGTGCTCGGCCAGTGCCGGGTCGGCGTCGAGCATCGCGGCCGCCGCGCGCCGGTGCTCGACGTCGTCGGTCTCGTAGTCCAGGCACGCCAGCCGGCAGAACCGCAGCGACGCCGGTTCCCCGTCCGCAGGTGGGTCCGGATCCCACCGGTGTGCCTGCAGCACCCGCCCTCCTCGCCCCGCGCGACGGGATGGTCAGGCTAGCGCACGGCGCGGCTCGACCGGCTCGACACGATCGGCGCCGGACCGCTTCGACAGGTGCCACGCGAGCGCCAGGCACCCGGCCGCGACCAGCACGCCGTGCGCCACCCGCAGCCAGGCCGGCGCGAAGAACTGCGGCAGGTAGAGCACGAACCCGGCGGCGAGCAGCCACCCCGTCCAGGAGGGCAGCACGCGGCTGCGGCGGATCGCCACCGCGGCGAGCACGGACGCCGCCGCGAGCGCGAGCAGACCGGCCACGAACGTCGTCGCGGCCGCGGGCAGGAACCGGATCTCGTCCCCCATCGGGAGCAGGCCGGGATCGCCCCGGCCACCGATCACGGTCAGCGCGAACACCTCGGCGCCGTAGTACGGCAGCACCAGCACCGCACCGATCCCCCCGGCCACGACGGCCGCGAACCCGGCCCGCTCCCCCGGCCCGTCGCGCAGTGCCGACCACAACGCGGCCAGACCGGCGACCAGCAGCCCGAACCCGGCAACCGCCAGCAGGTGGGCGACCTGCCACGCGGGTGAGGCCCAGTCCGCGCCCGAGTCCCCCGCCGGGCGAACGGCCGGGTAGGCCGCGAACGCCACTCCTGCAGCCGCCCAGGCCGCCACGCCACTCCACTGCCGACCGTCCATCACCGTTCCACCCCTCGATCGATGCTCTGATTTCGGAGCAATGCTCTGCCGAGAAACCCCCGACTGTCAAGAGCATTGCTCTCGGTTCGGTCGCATGCTCTATCATCGCCGCGATGAACGCCCCTCGTACCGCCCGGGCGCGCGCCCGCGCCGAGCTGACCCGCGAGATCGTCGACGCCGCGCGCCGTCAGCTGTCCGAGGTCGGCGCCGCGGGCCTGTCGCTGCGCGCCGTCTCCCGTGAGCTCGGCATGGTGTCCTCGGCCCTGCACCGCTACTTCCCCACGCGCGACGACCTGCTCACCGCGTTGATCATCGAGGGCTACCGGGCGCTCGGCGAGGCCGTGGAGGCGGCCGACGCCGCGGCGCCGCGCGACGACTTCCGGGGCCGCTGGCGGGCCGCCGTCACCGCCGTCCGGACCTGGGCGCTGGCGCAACCCGCACGAGTACGCGCTGATCTACGGCTCCCCGGTGCCCGGGTACCGCGCCCCGGCGGAGACGATCGAGGAGGCTGGCCGCACCGTCGCCGCGCTGGCGCGGATCATGGCGGACGCCCACGCCGCCGGGCGGCTCGACGCCGCACCGGAGCCGGCCGGTGCCCCGCTGGACGCGGACGCCGCGCGCGTCCGCGATGCGCTGGAGGTCGACCTCCCGGACGACGCGGTACTGCGCGGTGTCAGCGCCTGGACCGCCGTGTTCGGGCACGTGTCGTTCGAGCTGTTCGGGCAGTTCGAGAACGTGATCGAACAGCGGGATGCGCTGTTCGCGGCCGCCGCCGACCGGCTCGGGCGGCTCGCCGGGCTCTAGTCGCCGAGACGGCCCGGGAGCCGCCTGCGCAGCGCGGCGACGCGCTCCACCCAGGCGTCGGGCCAGCCGCGCTCGGCGCGCACGACGAGCGCCGAGACCGCGATCGCCAGCACGGCGGCCAGTACGAGGTCGCCGAACGGGCCGATCCCGCCGCGGCCGCTGCCCAGCGACGCCACGGCCGTCCCGACCGGCGGCAGCCACGGCTGGGTGCCGGTGATCAGCACGAACGTCACGCCGCCGAGTGCCGCCCAGCCGAGGTGTCCGATCAACGGCCGCGCGCAGACCAGCCCGACGGCGACGCCGGTGAGCCCGCACGCGAGGTGGGCG
This sequence comes from uncultured Actinomycetota bacterium, assembly GCA_963822335.1. Taxonomy (GTDB): domain Bacteria; phylum Actinomycetota; class Actinomycetes; order Mycobacteriales; family Pseudonocardiaceae; genus Pseudonocardia. Next base: position 1,446,215 of record CAWGHE010000004.1, read on the forward strand.
CACAGCCCCTCGAACAGGTTCCCGACGGTGGCCGAGGAGAACGACGCCACCGTGCCCCAGACGAGCGCGAGCAACGAGAGCACCGCCACCCCGGCACTCCCGGCCATCAGCACGCCGATCGTGACCGGTGCCGGTCCGCCCGCGGCCGACACGGTGACCGTGCGCTGCACGTCGTCCTCGGTCTCGGCCAGGCAGTGCGTCAGCCAGGCCCCCACCGGGTAGAGCAGCAGCGCACTGGCCGCCCACGGCACCGGCAGCGGGCCCGGGTCACCGCCGAACAGCACCGCGAGCACGCCCGCGAAGAGCAGCATCGGCACCAGGAAGCGGGCCGACCGGCCGACGTCCTCGCCGATCAGCCGGGCCACCGCACCCGCCGTCCGCAGCACCGTCACTCGCCCTCCCGGGCCACCGACCGCACCGAGCACCCGGCCGCGAGCGCGGCGGCCAGCCACGCGTCGCTGTGCCGCGGTTCCAGGTGGACGGTCATCCGGCCCGGACCGAGCGTCTCCACGCGCGCCGGTGGGAGCCGGTCCAGCACGGCACGCGGGTCCACCGGGCAGGTCAGCTCGATCCGCACGCCCGCCGCGCGCGCCGTCCGGGGAGCGTCCTGGGCACCGATCCGGCCGTCGGAGTCCAGGTGGGCGGTCCGCACACCCGGCAGGCGATCGGCCTCGCCGGTGTGGTCGGTCAGCAGCATCCGGACGTCGGTCGCGGCGAGGCGTTCGGTCAGTGCGTCCACGGCGTCGTCGTCCAGGCCCGACCACGGCTCGTCGAGCACGAGCAGCTCGGCGTCACAGCTCAGCGCCTGCGCCAGACCGACCTTCTGCGCGTTGCCCTTGGACAGAGCCGACATGGGTTCGTCGTCCTCGCCGGTGAACCCGAGCTCGTCGAGGACGTCGTCCGCGACCTGCTCGGACTCCTCGCGGTCCGCGCCGTGCACGGCCGCGAGGTGTCGCAGATAGCGCCGCGCCGGCAGCCGCAGCAGCGCGGGGAACCGGTCGGGCAGGTAGCCGACGACGTCCGGCCGGTCGAGCACCGTCCCGGCGGTCGGCGAGTCGCACCCGGCCGCGATCCGCAGCAGCGTGGACTTCCCGCTGCCGTTCGCCCCGCCGAGCACGAGCGGAACCCCGGGCTCCAGCTCCAGGTCGACGCCGGATAGCACGATCGGCGCCGGGCGGTAGCTCTTGTGAACACCGACGAGACGCATCGCACGTCACCTCCCGCCGATAGCGGCCCGATCAGGCTGCCACACCACTACCCAACGACGTCGGCCCGGTCACGGCTACGCAACCGGCGCACAATCAGCCACGCCAGCGCCGCCACCGCGATCACGACGACGGCCGAGCTCAGCGGGCCCGTGTACCGCTCAATCAGCTCCCACCGCTCGCCCATGTACCAGCCCAGCCCGACGAACAGCGCGTTCCACACCCCGCTGCCGAGCGCAGTCAGCAGCGTGAACCGCATCAGCGGCATCCCGGCGATCCCGGCCGGAATGGAGACGAGGCTGCGGACCAGCGGCACGCAGCGTCCGAACAGGACGATCGGGCCGCCGTGCCGGTCGAACAGCGCGTGGCCCTTGTCGAGGTCCTTCTGGCTGGACAGCAGGAACCAGCGGCGCCCGGCGAGCCGGTGCACACGCTCGTAGCCGAGCCAGGCGCCGAGCGCATAGAGCATCAGTGCGCCGGCCACGGCCCCGATCGTCGCCGCGACCCACACCGCGACCGGGCTCATGACGCCGACCTGGGCGCGGAACCCGCCGAGCGGCAGGATGACCTCGGACGGGACCGGCGGGACGACGTTCTCCAGGAAGATCAGGAGACCGATCCCGGCCGCTCCGAGCCGGTCCACGACGTCGAACACCCACTGCATCACACCGCCATGGTGCCCGAACCGCTGAGCGCTATGTCCGAATGGTCCGTTGTTGCGAGACGCGTCACCCGGGCAGCCTGAACTGGATCCGCTCGATCGAGGAGCTGATCGGGGCGAACAGATCGGCCCGGATCCGATTGTGCTCGGCGTCCGCGTCGTAGGTCCGGTAGGACTGCTCGTCCGGCAGGTCGACGGTGATCACGTAGTGCGCGTTGCCGTCACGCAGGCCGAGGTCCAGACCTGCCTTGAGGTCCAGATCGATGCCCTCGACGCGCAGGTCACGCAGGGCCTGCAGCGCCCTTCTCGACCTCGGCCACGTCGACGCCGTCCTTGACTCGTCCGACCACCACGTTCCGGATCATCCCCCGAACCTAGATGAGGAGAGGGCAGGATGGCGCCATGGCCGTCAATCCCACCGGATCCGACATGAAGGCTTTCCTCGCCGAGAGTCCCGACGAGCCGGTCGTCATGCTCAACCTGCTGCGCTTCGCCGAGGGCGGCGCCGAGCGCTACGACGACTACGTCGCACACTTCCGCACGTACGCGCAGAAGGTCGGGGCGCAGGTCATCTACTTCGGGCACGGGTCGGCGCCGGTCGTCGCCGAGCCGGGTCAGGACTGGGACGCCGTGCTGCTCGTGTCCTACCCGAGCCGGCGGGCGTTCTCCGACATGGTCCGCGACCCCGGCTATCAGGAGGGCACGCACCTGCGCACCGAGGCACTGACCGAGGCGGTGCTGCAGCCGACGACCCCCCGCTGACGCACGTCACCCCCGCCGGAGGACCCGGCGGGGGTGACGGTGCGTTCGATCAGGCCGCGGCGGTCGCCGACTCGCCCTTCGCGGCGCGGTCACGCAGGCTCTGCGGGACCTCGAACCGCTCGCCGTACTTCCGGCGGAACTCGTCCGCGCGGGCCACGAATCCGGCCGGGCCGCCGGGGTAGCCCTCGATGTACTGCAGTACCCCGCCGGTCCACGCCGGGAAGCCGATGCCGAAGATCGAGCCGATGTTCGCGTCGGGCACCGTGGTGAGCACGCCCTCGTCGACGCACTTCACGGTCTCCAGCGACTCGACGAACAGCATCCGCTCGGAGAGCTCGTGCAGGTCGACGTCGTGGTTGGTCGCACCGAAGTCCGAGCGCAGCCCCGGCCACAGCCGCGTGCGCTTGCCGTTCTCGTACTCGTAGAACCCGGCGCCGGAGCTCTTGCCCTTGCGGTCGAACTCGTCGACCATCCGGTCGATCACCGCCTCCGACGGGTGCGGCGTCCAGGTGCCGCCCGCGGCCTCGACGCCCTTGCGCGTCTCCTCGCGGATGTGGCGCGGCAGCGTGAGCGTCAGCTCGTCCATCAGCTGCAGCACCGGGGCCGGGTAGCCGGCCTGCGACGACGCCTGCTCGATCGTCTGCGGGTCGATGCCCTCGGCCAGCATCGCGACGCCCTCGTTGATGAACGTCCCGATCACCCGGCTGGTGAAGAAGCCGCGGCTGTCGTTCACGACGATCGGTGTCTTCTTGATCCCCAGGGTGAGGTCGAACGCCTTGGCCAGCGCCGCGTCGTTCGTCCGTTCCCCGCGGATGATCTCCACCAGCGGCATCTTGTCCACCGGCGAGAAGAAGTGCAGGCCGATGAAGTCGTCCGGGCGCTCCACACCGGACGCCAGCTCGGTGATCGGCAGCGTCGAGGTGTTCGAGCAGAGCAGGGCGTCGGGCTTGACGACCTTGACGGCCTCGGCGAAGACCTCCTGCTTCAGCGAGACCGACTCGAACACCGCCTCGATCACGACGTCGCAGCCCTCGAGGTCGGCGTAGTCGTCGGTCGCGGTGATCCGCCCGAGCAGTGCGTCGCCCTTCTCCTGCGTGGTCTTGCCGCGGGAGACGCCCTTCTCGACCAGGCCCTGCGAGTAGGCCTTGCCCTTGTAGGCGGCCTCCTTCGAGACGTCCTTGAGCACGACGTCCCAGCCGGACAGCGCGCAGACGTAGGCGATGCCCGCGCCCATCATCCCGGCGCCGAGCACGGCGACCTTGGTCGGCTGCCACTTGTCGTAGCCGTCCGGGCGGGACTTGCCGCCGTTGATCGCCTGCAGGTCGAAGAAGAACGCCTTGGTCATGTTCTTCGAGACCTGGCCGCAGACCAGCTCGGCGAAGTAGCGGCCCTCGATCCGCAGCGCGGTGTCGAAGTCGACCTGGCTGCCCTCGACGGCCGCGGCGAGGATGCTGCGCGGCGCCGGCATCGGCGCACCCTTGAGCTGCTTGCGCAGGTTCGCCGGGAACGCCGGCAGGATCGACGCCAGCTGCGGGTTCGACGGCGTGCCGCCGGGGATCTTGTACTTCGGCTTGTCCCAGGGCTGTGCGGCCTCCGGGTTCGCCGCGATCCACGCCTTGGCCTTCGGCAGCATCTCCTCCGGCGTGGCGACGAGCTCGTCGACGATCCCGAGCTCCAGCGCCTTGTCCGGCTTGTGCCGCTGGCCCTGGGCCAGGACGTTCATGAAGCCGTTGGCGATGCCGAGCATGCGGGTGATCCGGGTGACCCCGCCGCCGCCGGGCAGCAGGCCCAGCGTGACCTCCGGCAGGCCGTAGATGACGCCCTTGGCGTCCAGCCCGATCCGGTGGTGGCAGGCCAGGCCGATCTCCAGGCCGCCGCCGAGGGCGGTGCCGTTCATCGCCGCGACGACGGGGCGGCCCAGCGTCTCCAGCTTGCGCAGCTGTGCCTTGACCTCGGTGACGTTCTCGAACACCTGCGGGGCGTCGTCCGGGCCGGCCGAGGACAGCTGCTCCAGGTCACCGCCGGCGAAGAACGTCTTCTTCGCCGAGGTCAGGACGACACCGGTGATCTCGTCCTTCTTGGACACCAGCTCGTCGACGACCTCGCCCATGGCCGCCTTGTAGCGGTCGTTCATCGTGTTGGCGCTGCGGCCGGGGTCGTCGAGGGTGACGATCGCGACCCCGTCCGGGTCCTTCTCCCAGCGGACGGCCTTCTGCTCACTCACTGTGTCTCCCATGCCTTATCAGTGCTGCTGCTTCGCCGCTCGACCGCCGCGGCTCAGACGCGCTCGATGATCGCGGCGATGCCCATGCCGCCACCGACGCAGAGCGTGGCCAGGCCGCGGCGCAGCTCGCGGCGCTCCAGCTCGTCGAGCAGCGTGCCGGTGATCATCGCGCCGGTCGCGCCGAGCGGGTGGCCCATCGCGATCGCGCCGCCGTTGACGTTGGTCTTCTCGTGCGAGATGCCCATGTCCCGCATGTAGCGCAGGGCCACCGCGGCGAACGCCTCGTTGATCTCGAACAGGTCGATGTCGTCGACCGTCAGGCCGGCCTTGGCCAGCGCCTTCTTCGACGCCGGCGCCGGGCCGGTGAGCATGATCGTCGGGTCGGCGCCGGAGAGCGCGGTCGCGACGATCCGGGCGCGCGGGGTGATGCCCGCGGCCTTGCCGGCCGCCTCGGTGCCGATCAGCGTGAGCGCCGCGCCGTCGACGATGCCGGACGAGTTCCCGGCGTGGTGCACGTGGTCGATCTTCTCGACCCAGTGGTAGTGCTGCAGGGCGACGGCGTCGAAGCCACCCTCGGCGCCCATCATCTCGAACGACGGCTTGAGCCCGGCCAGGCTCTCCAGCGTCGCGCCCGCGCGGATGAACTCGTCGTGGTCGAGCACGGTCATGCCGTTGCGGTCCTTGACCGGCACGACCGACTTCGAGAAGTAGCCGTTGGCCCACGCCTTGGCCGCGCGTGCCTGCGACTCCACGGCGAACGTGTCCACGTCCTCGCGGGAGAAGCCCTCCAGCGTCGCGATCAGGTCGGCGCCGATGCCCTGCGGCACGAAGCCGGTCGTGTACGACGTGTCCGGGTCCATCGCCCAGGCGCCGCCGTCGGAGCCCATCGGCACGCGGCTCATCGCCTCGACGCCGCCGGCCAGGACCATCTCCTCCATCCCGGAGCGGACCTTCTGGGCGGCCGTGTTCACGGCCTCCAGGCCGGAGGCGCAGAAGCGGTTGAGCTGGACGCCGGCGACCGTGTCGGGCAGCCCGGCCGCGATCGCGGCGGTCTTGGCGATGTCACCGCCCTGGTCGCCGATCGGGGACACGACGCCGAGCACGACGTCGTCGATCGTCGCGGGGTCGAGCTCGGGGTAGCGCCGCCGCAGCTCGTCGATCAGGCCGATCACCAGCGAGACCGGCTTGACCTCGTGCAACGACCCGGAGGCCTTGCCCCGGCCGCGCGGCGTGCGGATCGCGTCGTAGATGTACGCCTCGGGGATCTCGGGCATGGAGAACCTCTCGTCGGTAGACAGTGCGCCGTTCTCGTCGAGCCTTTGTTACAGCAGCACTGTCACATAGGTCAAGCGTCGACGGGCGTGACAGCAGCACTGTCACATCACGTCCGGAGCGCGTAACCTCCGCCCGATGGCGGCGCCGACACGCGACGACGACACGGACGACCTGCTCACCATCGACCAACTCGCCGCGCGGACCGGCGTCTCGATCCGCACGATCCGGTTCTACTCGGGCAAGGGCCTGCTGCCGGCCCCGCGCCTGCGCGGGCGCACCGGGCTCTACGACACCACCCACCGGGCGCGGCTCGAGCTGATCGGTGAGCTGTCCGCGCTCGGCTTCACGCTGGCCGCGATCGAACGGCGGCTCGAGCGGGTGCCGCACGACGCGGGCCCGGAGGAGCTGGCGTTGCAGCTGGCCCTGCTCACGCCGTGGGCGCCGGAGGATCCCGAGGACCTCGACGACGACGAGCTGGAGCGCCGGGCAGGCCGCCCACTGTCCGCAGAGGACCTGCGGGGGCTGGAGGCGCTCGGCGTCCTGACCCCGCTCGACGACGGGCGGTACCGCCTGCACGGGCCGACCACGCTGGCCACGGGCCTGGAGACGCTCGCCTCCGGGCTGCCTCCGGAGCTGTGGCACCGCGCGCACGAGGTGATCGAGCGGCACACGACCGCACTCGCCGAGGACCTGATGACGCTGTTCCAGGACGAGGTGCTCCAGCCCTACCGCGAACGCGGCCGTCCGGCCGACGAGCGGTCCCGGCTGGCCGCGGCGCTGTCCCGGCTCAAGCCGGTCACCGTGCAGGGCGTGACCACCGCGTTCGGCCGCGCGGTCAACCGCACGATCCGCGATCGCGTCGGCGGATCGGGCTGACCCGAACTACGCTCCGTCGATGGCGGAGTTCGAGTTCCCCGTGCGGGTTCGCTATCACGAGGTCGACGCCCAGGGCGTCGTCTTCAACGCGTGGTACCTGGCGTGGTTCGACGAGGCGTTGACCGAGTTCCTGGAGTCCCGCGACCTCTCCTACCGGTCCATGCTGGACGCCGGCTACGACGTCCAGCTCGTGCACACCGAGATCGACTGGCGCTCCGGGGTCGGATGGGTCGACGACGTCGTCGTCGCCGTGTCCACAGCGCGGCTCGGCGTGACCAGCTTCGACCTCGACTTCGAGGTCCGGCTCGAGGGCGAGACCACCTGCTCGGCCCGCACGACGTACGTGGTGATCGCGGCCGACGGGTCGGGCAAGCGGGAGATCCCGCAGGTGATCCGCCAGCGCGCTCGGCGAGCCGGAGCCGATGCGCGCGCCCTGACCCGGCTCAGCCGCGGGCCGGGAGCACCCGGCCGCGCACCTCGCCGAGGGAGAACCGTCCGCCGCCGGCCCGCGGCGCGGTCGCGGTGAGCACCACCTCGTCGCCGTCCTCGAGGTAGGTGCGGGTCGCGCCGCCGGCCAGCTCCAGCGGCTCCGCCCCGTTCCAGGCCAGCTCCAGCATCGAGCCCCGTTGCGCGCGCTCGCGGCCCGGAGACCGTCCCCGACCCGAGGAGGTCGCCGGCCCGCAGCCCTGCCCCGTTCGACGTCAGGTGCGCGACGAGCTGGGCGGCGGTCCAGTAGAGGTCCGCGGCCGGGGGCGTCGACACGCGCTCGGAGTTCAGGTCGATCCCGCACGTGACGTCCAGACCCCGGTCGTCGGCGCCGGTCAGATACGGCAGGGGCTCCGGGTCGCGGGTCGGCGGGTCGGTCCAGGCCGCGGCGAGCTCGTCGAGCGGGGTGACCCACGCCGAGATCGACGTCGCGAACGACTTGCCCAGGTGCGGGCCGAGCGGGCGGGTCTCCCAGCCCTGGATGTCGCGGGCGGACCAGTCGTTGAGCAGCACGACACCGAACACGTGGTCCAGCGCGTCGTCGATGCCCACCGGGCCGGGCGCCGGGTCCCCGAGCACGAACCCCAGCTCGCACTCCAGGTCCAGCCTGCGCGTCGGGCCGTGGTCGCCGGCGCCGCGCTGGCCGCTCGGGCGCACGACCGGCGTCCCGCTGACCCGGACCGTGCCGGCCCGGCCGTGGTAGCCGACCGGCAGGTGCTTCCAGTTCGGGGCCAGCGGTTCCGCGTCCGGCCGGAAGATCAGCCCGGCGTTGCGGGCGTGCTGCTCGCACGCGTAGAAGTCGACGTAGTCGGCCACCGAGAACGGCAGTACCGGGTCCGCGCCCTCGGTGGGCAGCCGGTGCGGGGCCAGCCACTCCGGATCGTCGAGCCAGGACCGGAGCCACTGCGCCACCTCCGTCCAGATCGGACGGTTCGCGCCGAGCAGGGCGTTCAGATCGGGAGCGGTGAGCAGCTCCGGGTGCGGGCCACGCTGCGCGGTCACGAGCGACGCGACGTCCAGCAGCCCGCCGTCGCCGATCGGGACCACGATCCGTGACGAACCGGGACCGGCCACCACGCCGAACGCGAGACCGGGCGGGGGTGGGGCGGCGGCCGTCATGGCGCGACCGTACCGGCCGGGAACCGGAGCGGGCCTGCGCTCCGCTCGCGCCGGTCAGGCGCGGGCGACCGCGCGGATGGACGGCGTGGCGCGGTCGCGGGCCCTGCGCGCCGCGCGGACGAGCATCGCGCGCACCACCCACGGATGCACGTGGCGGACCACGCCCCAGTAGAGACGGCCCCGGAACCCGTGCAGGTCCACGGCCGTCGCCAGCACGACCCGCCTCTCCTCGCACCGGACGACGCACCGGAAGTCCAGGTGCGCGGAGTCGGCGCGGAGCAGCACCTCGTCGCCGGTGCGGTCGCGGGTGTCGAACTCGTCGCCGCGGGCGCGCTCGATGCCGACGAGCCCGACGAGCGCCTCCCGCAGCGCCATCAGCGCGCCCACCGCGGCCGGCGCGTCCCGGAACACCGCGTCCGCCCACCACTGCGGGTCGTCCGGTGTCCCGCGTGGACGGTCCACACCGAACGCGTCGGCGGCGTCCGCCCCGCACGCGTCGAGCAGCCCGTCGCGCGGCACCTCGACGGCGCGGGCCCGCGGCCGGCCCGCGATCGGGCGCAGCGCCCGCACCCAGGGCGACCACCGGGCAGGTCGCGCCGGCCCGGTGCCGAGCGCACGTTCGGCGCGGTCGAACAGGTCCTCCACCACCGCGTCGTGCAGCCACCGCACGGCCAGCGGGCCAGCCCAGGCGCATCACGCCGCCCGCCCGGCCGTCGATCTCGTGCCGCATCCGGCACCGGTCCGGTCCGAGCGGCTCGACGGTGAACGTGTGGGTGCCGGCAAGGCCCGTCCCGGGATCGAGCGTGCACTCCAGCCGCCGGCCCGGCTCGTAGCCGGTGACGTGGTAGCGGATCGGCCCGTGCCCGCCACCGGAGCCGACCCGCAACGGCCGGTCCAGCTCCATCGCGCCCCACTGCGGCCCGGGCCACAGCGCGTCCTCCGGGCCGCCGAGCGTGTCCAGCAACGCGCCGGCCTCGGACGCGGCGACCTCGAGCTCGCGGACGTGCACGTTCCGGACCATTCCGCACCTCCGTACGCCACCGTATGGTGTTCCATACGCTAGCGTATGGTCATGGCCGAACGGAAGCGGTTGGACCGCCACGACTGGGCCGCGGCCGCGCTTGACGCGCTCGCGTCCGGTGGGCTCGCGGCGGTCGCGGTGGAGCCGATCGCGGCCCGGCTCGGGACGACGAAGGGCAGCTTCTACTGGCACTTCCGCAACCGCGACGCGCTCGTCGAGGCGGCGCTGGAGCTGTGGGAGCAGCGCAACACGTCCGACGTGATCGCGAGGACGGCGGACGCGGCCGATGCCCGGGCGGCCCTCCGGTCGCTGATGCAGACCGTGCTCGGTTCGGTGACGGCCGAGCCCGGCGACGACGGCGCGGTCGCGCGCGGGCACGCGGTCGAGGTGGCGTTGCAGGCCGACGGCCGCAGCCCGCTCGTGGCCGCGGCGCTGGACCGGGTGAGCCGGCGCAGGCTGGAGCACCTCACGACGCTGTTCGGCCGGCTCGGCCTCGCCCCGGACGACGCCCGGCACCGCGCCCTGCTGGTGTTCACCGCCTACCTCGGGCACCTCCAGCTGGCCAGGGCCACACCGGAACTGGTCCCGCGCGGGCCCGACCTCGACGCCTACCTGGACGGGATGCTGTCCGCTCTCACCGGCGCGACATCGACTCCATGAACGCGGCGATCGTGCCGTCGCTCGCGTGGCGGGCCCAGATCAGCGTCGCGGTGGCGTCGGCGTCGGCGAAGCGCTCGGCGCGCTCGGTCGCGTCCCGGCGCAGCGCGGCCTTCGTCGCGGCGAACGTGTCCGACGGCGTCTGTGTGGCCAGTTCGGCCGCGGCGGCACGGGCCCGCTCGGTCAGCTCGTCGGCCGGCACCACGTCGTCGACCAGCCCGAAGTCGCGGGCCTGCTCGGGCTGGTAGGTCAGTGCGCCGACGACCATCCGGCGCAGGGGGACCTCCCCGACCCGGTGCCCGACGACCTCCAGCGCGATGCGCGGGAACGGCACGCCGACCTTCAGCTCCGGCAGGCCGATGGCGCCGCGTCCTTCGGCCATGTACACGACGTCCGCCGCGGCGGCGAGCACGCAGCCGCCTGCGATCGCGTGCCCGTTCACGGCCGCGATCACCGGCTTGTCGAGCGCGAACGCGGCGGCGAACAGCTCGGACAGCGCCGGGAAGAACTCCTGCACGTAGTCCGCGCCGCCGTCGACGATCCGGCGCAGGTCCACACCGGCCGAGAACGAGCCGCCCGTGCCGGTCAGCACGACCGCCTGTGCGGGGTCGGCGACCAGGCTGCGCAGGGTGGATGCCAGCTCGGTGCAGAGCTCTGTGTCCAGTGCCCCGACGGGTCCGTGGTCGATCCGGATCGTTGCCACGTCGTCGTGGTCCTCGCGGTGGATCATTCCGAGACACTAGAGCAGGGGCATCCGGGCCTGACACCCGCGACCACACATGCCAGAGTCGCTATCACAACACCTGTTACCGAGTCACCGACGACTGGAGCACACACCGATGGCACAGAACGTACGAGGGGTGGTCGCCCGCAAGAAGGGCGAGCCGGTCTCCGTCGAGACCGTCGTCGTCCCTGACCCCGGCCCTGGTGAGGCCGTGGTGAAGATCCAGGCCTGCGGGGTTTGCCACACCGACCTGTCCTATCGCGAGGGTGGAATCAACGACGAGTTCCCGTTCCTGCTCGGGCACGAGGCGGCCGGCGTCGTCGAGTCGATCGGCGACGGCGTCGTCGACCTGGAGCCCGGCGACTACGTCGTGCTCAACTGGCGGGCCGTCTGCGGCGTCTGTCGCGCCTGTAAGAAGGGCAAGCCCCAGTACTGCTTCGACACGCACAACGCGAAGCAGCCCATGACCCTCGAGGACGGCACCCCACTGTCCCCGGCGCTGGGCATCGGCGCGTTCGTCGAGAAGACGCTCGTCGCGGCCGGCCAGTGCACCAAGGTCAACCCGGAGGCCCCGGCCAAGGTCGCGGGCCTGCTCGGCTGCGGCATGATGGCCGGGCTCGGCGCCGCCGTGAACACCGGCCAGATCGGACGCGGCGACTCGATCGCCGTGATCGGCTGCGGCGGCGTGGGCGACGCGGCGATCGCCGGAGCGAAGCTGGCCGGCGCCACCACGATCATCGCGGTGGACACCGACCCGCGGAAGCTGAAGTGGGCGCAGGAGTTCGGCGCCACGCACACGGTGAACGCCAAGGAGGAGGACGCCGTCGAGGCGATCCGCGCGGCCACCGACGGCAACGGCGCGGACGTCGTCGTCGAGGCGGTGGGGCACCCGGAGACGTACCGGCAGGCGTTCTACGCCCGCGACCTGGCCGGCACGGTCGTCCTGGTCGGCGTGCCCTACCCGGACATGAAGGTCCCGGACATCCCGCTGATCGACTTCTTCGGCCGGGGCGGGGCGCTGAAGTCCTCCTGGTACGGCGACTGCCTGCCGAGCCGGGACTTCCCGGTGTACGTCGATCTCTACCTGCAGGGCCGCTTCCCGCTGGACAAGTTCGTCACCGAGGAGATCGCCCTCGACGGCGTCGAGAGCGCCTTCGAGAAGATGCACAACGGCGAGGTCCTCCGTTCGGTGGTGATTTTCTGATGACGGCACAGTCGGGTCCGATCGACCACGTGGTGACCAGCGGTACGTTCAATCTGGACGGCGGCAGCTTCGACGTCGACAACAACGTCTGGATCGTCGGCAACGACGAGGAGGTCTTCGTGATCGACGCCGCGCACGACGCGGACGCGATCGCGAAGGCCGTCGGGGACCGCCGGGTGAAGGCGGTCGTCTGCACGCACGCGCACGACGACCACGTGAACCAGGCCCCGGAGCTGGCGAAGCGCTTCTCCGCCCCGATCTGGCTGAACCCGAACGAGAAGGTCCTCTGGGACATGACCTGGCCGGACCGCCAGCCGGACGGCGAGCTGCACGACGGCGACGTGCTGTCCGCGGGCGGCGTCGACCTGCGCGTGCTGCAGACGCCCGGGCACTCCCCCGGCTCGTCCTGCCTGTACTCGCCGGAGCTGAAGGTCGTGTTCAGCGGCGACACGCTGTTCCAGGGCGGCCCGGGCGCGACCGGACGGTCGTACTCGAGCTTCGACACGATCATCGAGTCGATCCGCACGACGCTGCTGACCCTGCCGGGCGACACGCAGGTCCGCACCGGACACGGCGACTCGACGAAGATCGGCGACGAGGCCCCGCACCTCGAGGAGTGGATCAAGAACGGGGGCTGACCCCCGCCGGCGCCCAGCCGAACGAGAGTGCCCTTCGAGCAATGTCATTGCTCGAAGGGCACTTTCGTTACGTGTGGGGGCGGGCGGCTACGTATGGGGGCGGCGGCCCACCAGGGGCGTGGCCAGGGCCAGGACCGCTGCGAGGGCGCCGAACGCTATGGGGAATCCGAAGGGCTCCGCCACGGCGCCCAGGCCGGTCGCGCCGAGGCCGGTGCCGGCGTCGTAGGCGATGTTCCACTGGGCGCTGGCGGCGCCGTAGTGCCCGGGCCCGGCGGCCGCGAACAGCGCGACCAGGGCGGCGTTCTGCACGATCCCGAACCCGGCACCGGCCAGCACCGCCCCGGCGACCAGCCCCGGCGTCCCGCCGACGGCGACCAGCAGCAGACCGACCGCCGTCGCACCGACGCCGGCCGGCAACAGCAGTCCCGGCCGGATGCCGCGGTCGGCGATCTCCCCGGCGACGCCGCGCCCGACGAGCGACGCGAGCGCGGTGAGCAGCAGGGCCACCGGCACCGCGACCGTCGGGCCGGGGGCGAGCAGCGGCGCGAACGTGATCACCGCGCCCTGCGCGGTCGCGCAGCCCAGCATCGCGACGAACGGCGGCCCCGGCCGCAGCCGCGGGCCCCGCTCCGCGTGACGCGCGGTACGGGCTCCGGGGTCGCGGGCCGCCGCCGCATCAGCGCCGTGACGGCGGCGGCCAGCACCGGGCGCGGCGCCGGCCGCCCAGAACACGGCGTCGAAGCCGACCGCCTCGGCCACGCCCACACCCGCCGGGAGCAGGACGACCTGCGGCACACCGATCGCGTACCCGAACCGGGCGGTCGCCCGGCCGCGCTCGGCCGGCTCCACCAGCTCGGCCACCAGCGCCGACCCGGCGACGGTGAGCAGCCCGAACCCGATCCCGCGCAGCACCGCCACCGCGAGCACCGGGCCGAGATCAGCGGAGAGGATCAGCAGCGGCGCCGGCAGCCCGAGCAGCAGCGAGCCCGTCATCAGCACCGCGCGGTGCCCGAACCGGCGCAGCAGCGCGGGGACGGCGAACTGGGTCGCGACGGTCACCGCCATCAGCACGCCGGTGGACAGCCCGGCGCCGAACTCGCCGGACCCGCCGCGCGCCACCCACAGCGGGACGACCGGCAGCAGCAGCGCGTAGCCCCCGAAGCCGAGCAGCGCGGTCAGCAGCAGGAGCCGGAACTCCCGGCCGTTCACCCGTCGATGTCTACCGCACCGGCGACGAGCGCCGCGTCCGCGGCACGACGACCTCCGTGGAGAGCCGGTACAGGCGGGCGGCGGTACCGCCGAGCACGGCGCGGCGCGCGTCGGCGTCGAGCTCCGGGAACGCACCGCGCAGTTCCTGCGGGTACCGGTAGGTGACGAACTCGCGCACCAGCCGCGCCGGGCGCACGAGCGGGTAGCCGCTGCCGAACATCAGCCGGTCCGGCCCGAACGCGGCCATCAGCTGGCCGAGCGCACGCCCGGCGTCGACCGGGTACCGGCGCAACGCCACCAGGAGCTCGGTGAGCAGCACGTACACGTTCGGCAGGCGGGCCAGCCGCGCCAGCACGTCGGTCGGGAGCGAGCCGGCCCCGAGCACGAACCGCACGCGCGGCAGGGCCGCGGCCAGCTCGCTGATCTCGGTCGCGTCGAACCCGCCCGCGGGCAGCGGCCCGGTGTTGCGCGCCCGCACCGGCAGCGCGGAACCCGCCCGGACGGGCTCGGCCCAGCTCGGCCAGCGCGGGCGGCGGGCGGACGTCCCACTCTCGACGACGCCCGCCTGTGCCCACTCCGGCGCGCCCGGCACGGGGTGCACCAGCGGGCCGACGCCGATGTGCACCACCCGCGCGCCGGCCTGCTCGGCGCGCGAGAGCACGCGTCGCAGCCAGGGGGCGCCGAGCTGGATGCGGGCCTCCGGACGCCGTGCCGGGACGACGGTGAGTGCCCGCAGGTCGTCGCGGCGCACCTGCGCGGCCATCCCGCGCACCCGGCTGCGGTCGGCCGCCGGGTCCACCTCGCCGCTCAGGACCAACCGCCCGGCCGCGCTCGGGTCACCGGCGATCTCGGCGTGCCAGGACAACGGGGCGAGGCCGAGCACGAACAGGTCCGAGAACGACGCAGGCTGCAGCACCGCCCGGTCCACACCGGACCCGAGCACGTCGGCCGTCAGGTCCTGCTCGGTGACCTGGCCGAACGCGTCCGCCGACAGCGGACGCGGCGAGTGGTCCAGCATCCGGTGCCGGTGGTGCAGGTCGGCGACGAACTGCTCGCCCGCCGGACCGGCCTGGTTGTGCGGCCGGCCGTCCCAGGCGTGCACCTGCGCGTCGACGACGACGTAGTGCTCTCCGTCGACGTCCACGGGTTCCTCCCGTCGTCCGTACAAGCGCGCGCGCCCGGGCCGGGTGGCCCGGCCCGGGCGCGCGGTGGGGTCCCCGGGGGACTCAGCCCATCGACGGGCCGAGACCCAGCGACTGCGGTGTGCTCGCGTCCGGGCTCGGCTGCGGGATTCCCTCGTCGAGCTCGCCGTACTCGGTCATCAGCGCCTTGTTCCACGGCGTCTGCTCCTCGGCCACGAGCGAGTTCGTGGTCAGGATCAGGCCGGCCACCGAGGCACCGTTCTGCAGCGCCTGGCGCACCACGCGCAGCGGGTCGATGATGCCCAGCTCGATCATGTTGCCGAACCGGCCCTCGAGCGCGTCGAAGCCGTCGTCGACGCCCATGTCGCGGACCTGCTTGACGACGTCGGAGCCCTCGTACCCGGCGTTCGACGCGATCAGGTGCACCGGCTCGGACAGCGCGGCCTTGACGATCTCGACACCGGTCCGGTAGTCGCCGGTGACGTCCAGCGAGTCCAGCGCGTTCTCCGCGTGCAGCAGCGCCGCGCCGCCGCCGGCGACGATCCCCTCGGCCATCGCGGCGCGGGTCGCCTGCAGCGAGTCGTCGACGCGGTGCCGGATCTCCTTGAGCTCGGCGTTCGTCGGAGCACCGACCTGCAGGATCGCGGCCTTGCCGGACAGGCGGGCGATGCGGTCGTTGAGCCAGTCCTCGTCGGTGCCGATGCTGGCGCGCTCCATCTCGGCACGCAGCTGCTGCACCCGGCGGTCGCGGGCGTTCGGGTCGCCCTGCCCGCCGATGATCGCGGTGTGCTCGTTCGTCGCGCGGACCTGGGTGGCGCGGCCGAGGTGCTCGGGGCCGACCTGCTCCAGGGAGAACGACGACGCCTTGGACAGCACCTGGCCGCCACACAGGGCCGCCATGTCCTCGAGCATGTGGACACGCTTCTCGCCGAAGCCCGGCGCCTGGATCGCGGTGACCTTGAGGTGCCCGTTCACATGGTTGTGCACGAGCATCTGCAGGGCGGTGCCCTCGACCTTCTCGGCCACGATCACCAGCGGACGCGGGCTGCGCATGATCTTCTCGAGCATCGGCATCAGCGAGCGGACGTCGGTGATCTTCTCGGCGCAGAACAGCATGTACGGGTCGTCGAGGACGGCCATCATCGAGCCCGGGTCGGTGACCAGGTACGGCGAGACGTAGCCGTTGTCGAACTCGAAGTCCTCGACGAAGTTGACCGACAGGCCGAGCACCGGGGCGTCGTCGACGGTGATCACGCCGTCGTCGCCGACGGTGTGCAGGGTCTGCGCGACGATCCGGCCGATCGACTCGTCGTCGTTGGCGGAGATCGCGGCGACCCGGGACAGCGACTCGACGTCGTCGACCGGGTGCGCGACGGTCGACAGGTGCTCGACGACACGCGCGACGGCGACGTCGATGCCCCGCTTGACCAGCACCGGGTTACCGCCGGACGTGATCGCGCGCATGCCCTGGTGGACGATCGCCTGGGCCAGCACCGTGGCCGTGGTGGTGCCGTCACCGACCACGTCGTTCGTCTTGACGGCGGCTTCCTTGAGGATCTGGGCGCCCATGTTCTCGAACGGGTCGCGCAGGTAGATCTCGCGCGCGATGGTCACGCCGTCGTTGGTGACCTCCGGAGTCCCCGTGATCTTCTCCAGGACGACGTTGCGGCCCTTCGGACCGAGGGTGGACTTCACCGCCTCGGCGAGCTGGTCGACACCGGCGGTCAGCCGATCGCGGGCTTCCTGCCCGAACTTGAGTTCCTTGGCCACGGTGCTCTCCTGGAATTTCTGCGCGGGTGGGTGTAACCGCCGGATCGCCGGTCGCGCACGATTTCGGCGCGACCGGCGACCGGCATTTCAGGGGTGGAGCGGACGACCTGTCAGTTGACGGTCGGAGGCAGCATGTCGCCGATGAACTCAGCCGCCTCCTCCAGGTTTCCGAACATCACGGTCCGATCATCCATGTGGATCATCTTTCCGTAGTGCGTCGACATGTTCTCCTCGAACTCGGCGGCGTCGTAGAAGTCCTCGTCCTCGCCGAGGGCCTCACAGATCTCCGAGTACACGAAGTCCATGCGGCCGACACAGTCCACCCGGATCATCGAGGGCAGCTCGGTGATGGTGACGTTCTCCTGGCGGTCCATCACCTCTGCGACGACAGCGCCGACCTGGTTGTTCATCAGGGTCACGCCGGCCATGCCGGATGCGCTGTTGTCGGCCTTGTACGGGTCCGGGGCCGTCTTGAACTGTGAGGTCACTGGTTCAGCTCCTTCGGGGTCTCGAGTCCGAGGTCGGAAAGGATTCCGGCGAACCGGTTCTTGGCCCGGTCGAGGCTGTCCTCGAAGCGCGGCGGCTTCGCGTCGGGCAGCGACCAGATGGGCTGCAGCGTTCGGGCCGCCTCGAGGCACTGCGGGACCCAGTGCGACAGCCAGCCCTGGAACAGCTCCTTGTTGTGATCGGCGAACTCCCGGTCCTGGGTCAGCGGACCGAAGCAGGCCTGCGTCCAGCGCAGGTCGCGCTGGGCGTAGTCGTACTCGGCGGCACCCATGACGGTCGGGGTGACGAAGTCGCCGTTGCCGGCCGCGGCCTGCATGACCAGGTTGGACCGGAACAGCTCACCGAGCAGCGGCTCGAAGATCACGTTCGTGGCGAAGACCGACTCGCCCCAGTCGTCGTCGACCGCGGTCAGCGCCTCGGCGACCTTCCGCACGCCCTGCCATTCCGGGTCCTCGTTCCAGGCCGGGATGTGTGCGGCGCCGTCGAAGCCGTCGATCTCCTCGGTCAGCGTCAGGTTGTACAGCGCGAGGTCCTGCGCGAACCGGATCTTGTGCATGCTGTTCACCGCCATCGCGGTGTTGTGCATGTTGGTCGGGCCGGACCGGTTGCAGGCGGCGAAGACGTAGAGGCCGAGGCCGTGCTCGACGTGCATCCAGGCGCCGACGTTGCGCTCGACGAACTGCTTCCAGTTCGCCGTCCAGTTGTCGAACGCCTTCGCGTTACGCGCGTTCTCGATGTTCTGGTTGACCTGCCGGACAACGTTCGCGTTGTACCGGTAGAAGGTGAGTTCCCACTCTTCGTTCGGGTCGCGGAACTCGTGCCAGCCGTGGGCCGGCCAGTCGTAGCCCTTGCCACCGGAACCGGGGTAGCGCTCCGGCTCGGGGCGGTCGACACCCCACGCCTTCAGCTTGGTCCAGTTCAGCGGGTAGCCGGCGCTGCCGTCGGCGAATCCGTAGATCCAGCCCTGGGAGAGGTAGTGACGGGGGTCCGGCTGGACGTCGACGGTGACGTCCTCGTAGTGCGTCTGCTTGCGCTTCGCCGGCTTGTAGTAGTTGTAGCGGCGGGCGCTGGGGCCCGAGTCGGGGAACTCTTTCGCGCCCGCTTCCGCATCGGTGAAAGCGGGCTTCGGGACACTTCTTTCGGGGCGCTCCGTGGTGGTCATGAACCGTCCTCGCCTTCCGATTCACCGGTCGTGGTGAACTTGTCGTAGAAGATGTTCTCTTCCTTTACTCCGAGCTTCGTCAAGCTGGCGATCGCCGCGTCGACCATCGGCGGCGGACCGCAGACATATGCATCCGCTCCCTTCACATTCGGTTCATCGGCCTCGACCACCTCAGTGATCAGTCCGGTGCGCCCGGTCCACCCCGACGAGTCGTCGGCGTCGGACAGGGCGGGAACGAAGGAGAAGCCGGACTTCATCTGCTCGCCGAGCTCGGCGATCTCCTTCTCGAAGCACAGGTCACCCGGGGTGCGGGCGCCGTAGTAGAACGTCACCTTCCGCTCCACCTCGCGCTCGGACAACGAGCGCAGCAGCGACAGCAGCGGCGACATCCCGGCGCCGCCTCCGACGAAGATCAGGTCGGTGGTGCGGCTCTCCCGCAGCGTGCAGGTCCCGAACGGTGCCTCGACCTCGATCCGATCGCCCACGGAGACGCGCTCGGCGAGGAACTGGGAGAACAGGCCGTCGGGGTAGATCTTGATGACGAACTCCAGGAGGCCGTCCCGGTTCGGCGTGTTCGCCATCGAGAACGACCGGGACTGGTCGGTGCCCGGGATGGTGAAGTCCATGTACTGGCCGGGGAAGAACTTGATCTCCGCCGGCTCGACCAGCTTCACCACCAGGTGCCGCATGTCGTGGGTGACCGCGTCGTTCGCGACGACCTCGACGGTCCCCTTGGTCAGCGGGAGACCCGAGCGGATGATCTCCTCGTCGTAGTTGAGGAGTTCGATCACGAGGTCCTCGTAGGCGTGCGCCCGGCAGAGGAGGGTCGAGCCTTCCTCCTTCTCGTAGTCCGGGAGGGCGAACGTCGAGTAGGAGTCGTATTCGATGTCCTCTCCCTCGAGGACGAACGACTTGCACGCCGCGCACTGACCCTCCTTGCAGCCGTGCATGAGCTGGACGCCCTGCTCGGCCGCCGCACGGAGGATCGTCTGGTCCTCGTCGGCCTCGATCTCGATGCCCACGGGTTCGAACCGCACGATGTGTTTGTCACCCAATGGAGAGAACCTTCCACGTCGATAAACCAGACGAATCGGACATGTGACGGTGTAAGCGAGCGAATTGAGGCAGGAGAGGGTGGCCCGACCGGGGGATTGCCCCCCGGTCGGGCTAGCAGGGAGAGGACTCCCTCACCGAGCCCGAAGGCTCAGTTCAGGAGACCTCCCCCCTCGCCTGACCCGCGCTCAGGCGTTCAGTTCTTCGGAGCCGGCCGACCGGCCGGACCCTGCTTGTTGTAGTCGGCGATGTACGCGGCCCGGCCGGCCTCGTCCATCTCGTTGAGCACGACGTTCGGGCTCGCCCAGCGGAGGACAACGCCGCATGTGGTCCAGCGTCCACATCTTCTTCGGGTCGAGGTCCAGATGCGGCTGCGCCGTCATCGTGTTCCCGTCGTCCCGCACGAAGCCCATGTCGGAGACGACGTCGGCCCAGTTCCAGCCGTGGTACAGCGTCTCCCACTCACGCTTACCGACCAGACGACCCATGTTCGGGGTCTCGCGACCCTGGTAGGTCGCCTGGAAGGCCTCCACGTCGGTCCAGCGGCAGACCTCGTGGCAGTACGTGCGGATCGAGCCGTCCTCGAACGTGTGCGTGACCATGTCCTCACGCACCAGGCACGGGACCATGCAGGTCCAGCACCGGGACGGGTAGACGTAGTCGACGTCCTCGAACACGATCGGGTTGTGCCCGTTCGGCTTCGCCAGGCGGTTGTAGTTCTCCCACCACTTGCCGTACTTGTCGTACCAGCCCGGGTACTTGTACTCGAACCACTCGAAGTCCTCGTCGGTCATGCCGTCGATCCGCCAGTAGTTGGCGAGCCAACCGGTGGCGAAGAACTGCGCGACCTCGTGGACGTAGCCCTTCTCCCAGATCTGCTTCCACGACTCCTCGATCAGGTCGTGGGGGATCACCAGGCCGTACTTCTCCAGCGGCACCAGGTAGGCACGGTAGTAGTCGTCGTAGATCCAGCGACGCCACATCTCCGCGTAGGACTCGCGGTCCTTACGACGATCCTTCGTGCCGTACTCGATGAACGTACCGATCGCGGCGTCCACCACGCGGTGGTTGTTCCACCACGCGTAGCGCAGGTCCCGCTCGAGCAGCTGGCGGTTGTCCTCGTCCGACAGCGCCATCAGCAGCGTGGCGTAGCCGTTCGAGATGTGCCGCGACTCGTCGGACTGCACCGAGTGGAACACCGTCGGCAGCAGGTAGTCACCGTTCGCCGCGGCCTCGGACGGCATGGCCACGAACAGCGTGTTCGTGAACGCCGTCTCGGCGACGATCGTCAGGTAGATGCTGGCCGCGGTGATCGCGTCACCGGTGATGAAGCCCTCGGCGAACTGACGGCCGATCGTGCCGCAGTAGTCCGAGTGGAAGTTGCGCAGCGAGTTGTTGAAGCCCGCCGGGTCGATGTAGTTGTTCATGTACAGGCGCTTCAGGTTCTGCTGGATCGTCGAGTGACGCACCTCGTCGATCATCTGAATCGCCTGGCCGTTGTGCAGCTCCGGGTTCGGAACGGCCTGGAACAGCATCGGCATCGACCGCGCGGCCGAGACCTCGGGGAGCGGGATGATGGACAGGAACAGCTTCTGCCACTCCAGCCAGCGCTCCTGCACGCCCCGGAACATGTTCCCGCGGATCGCGCCGTCAGACGCACCGTAGACGCGGTGGTCCTTCTCCTCCTGCATCGGGAAGTAGGACCGAAGCACCTGCTTCAGGGGGTCCTTCTTCGCCGCCTTGCGGAAGGTGTAGTCGGTTCCGTACTTCATGTACGGCTCGTGGTACTGCGGCTCCCAGGAAAGCTCCTGGATCTTCTGGTGAGCCTTTGCCAAGCTCTGCCGACTCACGTCGTCTCCTCACGGTGGTGGGTGTGGTCGGATCTTTTCGGTCCGCCCGGTCTTGCGTCGTACGTCGCGGCCAGAACTTCTCTCGTCCCCGCGGGTGGGGCCGGCTCCTCGCCGGCTCCGGGCCTCGGTCTGCTCTGGGTCCGCATCGCCCGACCGCCGGACCGTGGGGCGAGCGCGGGCGCCCCGGGTTGTGGGTCGAACGCGGGATCCACCGGCACCGTCGTTCGCGGATGGTGTCCCGCGGCAACGGCGCCGATCTCTCCCGTGCTGCGAATCACACATGCACACTCCGGCACCTGGGGTCTCAATATGAGACGCTGCCCGATATACCCCGGTGGTGATCTCCGTTCAGGACCAGTAAGGTCGGCCGGACTATCCGGCTGCCGCGCACACGCGGACCGTCGCTGCTCCGAGGAGGGCAACCGGTTGGTCCCATCGTCCGAACATGCGTCCGCGCACCACCGCGACGCTGGCTCTGCCGTCGCACCCGACGGCGGCCTTGCTGCGCCGTCATCCGTGGCGGCGGAGCGCATCGCCATGGCCAGGGACGCGTTCCTGGTCGACGACACCCTCTCCCCCGGCTCGGTCCGCGGCCCGATCCTGGCATCCTGGATCCGTTCCCGCGATCTGTCCGTGCCCGCCGACCACATCGAGCTGCCCTACGAGGTCGAGGCCGAGCCGGACACTCCACTGCTGCGCGCCGCACGGCCGGTCGTCGCCGAGCTGGCCGACCAGTTCGCCACCGAGCCGGTCAGCCTCATCCTGTGCGACGCCGACGGCGTCGTGCTCGAGCGCCGGACCGGCGACTCCACGCTGAACCAGCACCTGGACAAGGTGTGGCTCGCACCCGGCTTCTCCTACGCCGAGCGCTATGTGGGTACCAACGGCATCGGCACGGCCCTGGAGGGCCGGCGGGCCACCGAGGTGTTCGGCTGCGAGCACTACGTCGAGCACCTGGAGGACCTGGCCTGCGCGGGCGCCCCGATCCGGCACCCGGTCTCCGGCAAGGTCGTCGGCGTCATCGACCTGACCTGCTGGCGGCGGGAGGCGAACGCACTCATGGTGGCCACCGCGTCCTCCATGGCCCGGCGTATCGAGGAGAACCTGCTCGAGCAGTCCGGTCGCCGCGAGCTGACCCTGCTGCAGGACTATCTGACGACCGTCCAGCGCAGCAGCGGCGCGGTGTTCGCGATCAGCGAGGACCTGCTGATGATGAACGACCGCGCGCGCGAGCTGATCCAACCGGGCGACCAGGCCCCGCTGCTGGCCGACGCGGGCGAGGCTCTGCAATCCGGGCGCGCCCGCCAGCTGGTCGTGGACCTGCCCAGCGGTGCCTGCGCCCGGGTGCACTGTCGCCCCAGCTGGTCCGAGGGCGGCGTCTCCGGCGGGATCCTGCAGGTGAAGCTGACCTCGCGGGAGCCGGCCCCGGTCCGCACGTCACATCCGACGATCACGACCTCGCTCCCGGCGGCGGTCGGGTCCGGCGCCCTGTGGGCGAAGTGCTGTCAAGCCGTCGACCGGCACTTCCGCACCCGCGAGTGGCTGGTGCTGGAGGGCGAGCCCGGCAGCGGCCGGACCACGCTGGCCCGCGCCACCCACCAGATGCACACCCCGGCCGGGCACGTGCGCGTCCTGGACTCGGCCGAGTTCGGCCCGCGGTGGATGGCCGAGGTCAACGAGGAGCTCGCCACCGGCGGCGGCACGCTCGTGCTGCAGCGGGTCGACAAGCTCAGCGCCTCCGCCGCGCAGGCGCTGTCGGACGCGCTGGAGCCGCACCGCGAGTCCACCGACCTGGAGCGTCCGTGGGTGGTCGCCACCCGCGGGCCGATGCCGGACACGCACCCGGACGCGCCGGAGCTCACCGAGCTGCTCGGCGTGTTCCCGCGCACGATCGAGGTGCCGCCGCTGCGCCACCACATCGAGGACGTCGCCGAGCTGGTGCCGTACCTGCTGTCCCGGCTGACCCGCGGCGCCGACCTGACGTGCTCGCCCGAGGCGATGCGGGTCCTGATGCGCAACCGCTGGCCGGGCAACGTCGACCAGCTCTACCAGGTGCTGCGCAAGGTCATCGCCCGACGCCGGACCGGCGTCATCCGCCCCGACGACCTCCCCGCGGAGACCCGCGCGATCACCCGCCGGGTGCTCACGCCGCTGGAGGCGATCGAGTGCGACGCGATCGTCGACGCGCTCATCGACGCGGACGGGAACAAGGCGGAGGCCGCCCGCAGGCTGGGCATGTCCCGGGCCACGATCTACCGCAAGATCCGCGGCTACGGGATCTCGATGCCGCAGAACAGCCAGGACTGAGCCTCGGACGCGCTTCCCTCCCCGCCGTGGCCGGACGCGTGCTTCCCGGCCGAGCCCTACCCCGGCGTCCGCCCGCCGGCGTCGTTCGTCCAGGCCGGCGGGCTGAGCCGTCCGCTCGAACCGGCCTCGTCGCATCCGTCCGGCTGGCAGGTCGACGCGACCGACCTCGACGCCTGGCTGGAGGCCCGGGGCGCCGCGCCGCTGTCCGCGCGGGTGCCGGTGCTGGCCTACGGGTCGAACGCGAACCCGTCGAAGATCACCTGGATGCGGGACGAACGGGGGCTGAGCGGCCCGGTCGTCGTGCTGCGGGCACGGACCACGGGACTCGCGGCAGCCTGGGCGGCCGGCCTTCGCGTCGTCGACGACCAGCGGCCCGCCGTGCTCGTCGCCGCGGACCGCACCGAGGAGCACGCGGTCTGGATGGCCGCGCCCGACCAGTTCGCCGCGCTGGACCGGGTGGAGGGCCGGGTCGCCGACCCACCCCGCTACCGCCTGGGCAGGCTGCGGACCGGCACGGTGCGCACGGAGGACGGGGCGCTCGTCGACGGGTGCTGCGCCTACCTGGGGCTGGACCGGATCCGCATGCCGCTGCTGGTCGACGGCGCTCCGGTGTTCGTGGACGACAGGGACCAGGCCGCGGCGAAGCGGCTGACCGGCGATCCCGCAACGGGTGACGGCCTGGACGCCGACACCGTCGAGGGCACGCCGCACGCGGACGCGTGGCCGCCGAGGGTGTTCGTCTACGGGCTGCTCATGCCGGGTCGGAAGTCCTGGTTCCGGCTCGCGCCGCACGCCGCGGGCGAGCCCCGAGCGGCCGTCCTGCCGGGCACGGTCTCGGACACCGGCCTCGGCTACCCCGCCCTGACCCGCGACGCCACCCCCGACGGGGTACCCGGGTACGTCGTCGAGCTGGCGGATCCGGTCGCCGCGATGCCCGGCCTCGACGACTACGAGGGCCCGTACTACCGGCGGGTCCGGGTCGTGCTCGGCGACGGCACGGTCTGCTGGACGTACCTGTGGATCGAGACGTCGGTCCCGCTCACGCCGCTACCGCACGGCTGGCGGTAGCGGCGCGACGGTCAGGCCCTGGCGAGCTCCGGCGCCACCGGGATCTCCCGGCCGCGGAGCGAGGCACCCCTCGTCTCCTTCAGGAAGAACATCGAGATCAGCCCGACCACGCAGGCACCCATCATGTAGTAGGCCGGGAACAGGTCGTTGCCGGTGGCGCTGACGACCGACTCGTTGACGTACGGGGCCGTTCCACCGAACGCGGCGGTGGCGACGTTGTAGGAGATCGCCATGCCTGCGTAGCGCACGTGCGCCGGGAACATCGCCGGGAACGTCGCCGAGATCGTGCCCAGCTGCAGCACGTAGACCAGGCCGAGCACGGTGAACCCGATGATCGCGGGACCGAACCCTTGACCCATCAGCTGGAACATGGGTATCGACAGGACCAGGATGCCGATCAGGGATATCCACCAGCAGGGTTTCCGGCCGATCCGGTCGGAGAGTGCGCCGGCGAACGGGACGAACACCAGCATGGCCAACTGGCCGAACACGAGCAGCAGCTCGGCGTCGGTCGCGTCCATCCCGATCCGGCCCTGCAGGTACGTCGAGGTGTAGGCCAGCAACGTGTAGTTGACCACGTTCAGCGCGATGACCAGGCCGAACAGCACCAGGATCGGGCGCCAGTACTGGCGGAACAGGTCCACGAACGCGCCGGTGGCCTTCTCCTCCGCCTCGCCCTTCGCCTCCAGATCGCGGAACACCGGCGTGTCCTCGATCCGGGTCCGGAGGTAGAGCCCGATCAGGCCGAGCGGCAAGGCGATCAGGAACGGGATCCGCCAACCGTAGTCGGCCATCGCCTCTTCACCGATGACCGCGCGGACGGCGTACACCACGAGAGTGCCGGCCGCGAACCCGGCGAGCGTGCCGACCTCGAGGAAGCTGCCCCAGAACCCGCGCTTCTTGTCGGGCGCGTACTCGGCCATGAACGTGGCCGCGCCGCCGTACTCACCGCCGGTCGAGAAGCCCTGGATGATGCGCAGCGCGAACAGCAGGATCGGGGCGAGCACGCCGACACTCGCAGCGGTCGGCAGCACACCGATCAGCGCGGTGCACCCGCTCATCAGGATGATCGTCATCGCCAGGACCCGCTGGCGCCCCAGACGGTCACCGAGCGGGCCCCACACGAAGCCGCCCAGTGGTCGGAGCACGAACGAGATCGCGAGACCCAGCAGGGTCAGTGCCGCGGCGTCCTCACCCTGACCGGGGAAGAACTGGTCGCCCAAGATGATCGTCAGGTTGGCGTAGAGCCCGTAGTCGAACCACTCCGTGCCGTTCCCGATCGCCGAGGCCGCGACGGCCTTGCGGAGCACCGGTTTCGGTACGTCGTTGGCGTCCCTGCTTCCGACCGCTGGATCAGAGCTCACGTCGCCACCCCCATGGCCGGCGTCGTGGGGACCCCGATCGACCGGTGCCCCCCGGCGTCGATGTTCGATTCCGGCGGACGCTACCTATGCGGAACCTCGATCGCCACCCCCTCCGAGGCTCTGCGCAGCAACGATCCGGACGCATTTCCGGTGCGGGTGTCGGAGGGCGGCGTTAAGGTCTGCCCGTGCTGGCGATCGAGGGGTTGACCAAGCGCTTCGGATCCGTCACTGCTCTGGACGGCGTCACGTTCGACGTCCGGCCGGGTGAGCTGTTCGGGTTCGTCGGGGGCAACGGGGCGGGCAAGACCACGACCATGCGGATCGTGCTGGGGGTGCTGGCGTCCGACGGTGGGTCGGTCGCGTGGCAGGGCCGGCCGATCGACGCGGACGTGCGGCGGCGGATCGGCTACATGCCCGAGGAACGCGGGCTGTACCCGAAGATGAAGGTGGCCGAGCAGCTCGGCTATCTCGCCCGGCTGCACGGGATGGGCGCGGCGGACGCGGCGGCGGCCGTCGCGCGCTGGACCGAGCGGGTCGGCGTGGCCGCCCGCGCCGGCGACTCGGTGGAGAAGCTGTCGTTGGGCAACCAGCAGCGCGTGCAGCTGTGCGCGGCACTGGTGCACGACCCGGACGTCCTCGTGCTGGACGAGCCGTTCTCCGGGCTCGACCCGACGGCGGTGGAGACGATGAGCGCCGTCCTGGCCGAGAAGGCCGCCTCGGGCACCCCGGTGATCTTCTCGAGCCACCAGTTGGAGCTGGTGGAACGGCTGTGCGACCGGGTCGGGATCATCTCGGCCGGCCGGATGGTCGCGGTGGGGACGGTGGACGAGCTGCGCGCCGACGAGACGGCACGGATCGACGTGGTCGGCCCGCCGTCCGGATGGGCGGACGCGGTGGCCGGGGTGAGCGTGGTGGAGACCGGGCACCGGTCGGCCGGCCCGTGGACCCGGGTCGCGCTGGTCCCGGGCACCGACGACCAGGACGTCCTGCGCGCGGCGTCGGCCGCGGGCCCGGTCCGCGAGTTCACCCCGTACCGGCCGCCGCTGACCGAGCTCTACCGGGACGTGGTCGCCGACCGGCTCCCGGACCCGGCTGCCGAACCGGAGACCGCGCAGGTGCAGGCATGAGCGCCCCGCTCGGCGCCGGCGCCGCGATCGGGCTCGTGGCCCGCCGGGAGATCACCACGCAGCTGCGCTCCCGCACGTTCCTCTACGGCCTGTTGATCACCATCGCGATCCTGGTCGGCTACGCGGTGCTGTTCTCGTTCATCGGCAGCTCCAGCTCGTCGACGTCGCTGGTGCTGTCCGGACCGGCCGAGCAGCTACGGCCCGCCCTGACCGCCTCCGCCGAGCGCGCCGGCACGGAGCTCACGCTCACCGATGCGCCCCCGGGGTCGGCGGAACAGATGCTGCAAGGTGACGACGCACCGGACGCCGTCCTGGAGGGCGGCCCCGGCGACTACCGGCTCGTCGGTCTGGACGAGGTCGACGACGACCTGGAGAACCTGGTCACGACCACCGTGCGCCAGCAGGCTCTGGACAGCGCACTGCGGGCGGCCGGCACCGATCCGGCCACGGTCGACCGTGCCGCCGCCGTCGCGGTGAGCTCGGTGAACCCGGAGGACCCGCAGCGCGGCGAGCGGACCGGCATCGCGTTCGCGGTCGCGTTCCTGCTGTTCTTCTCCGTCACGACCTACGGCTCGGCGGTGGCGCAGGGCGTCGTGGAGGAGAAGTCCAGCCGGGTCGTCGAGGTGCTGCTGTCCACGATCAAGCCGTTGCACCTGCTGGCCGGCAAGATCCTCGGGCTGGGCCTGGTCGGGCTGATCCAGCTGCTGGTCCTCGGCACGCTCGGGACGATCGGAGCGCTGGCGCTCGGCGTGCTCACGGTGCCGACGACGATCATCTCCGCGCTGGCGTACGCGGTGCTGTGGTACCTGGTCGGCTTCTTCCTCTACGCCTCGCTCTACGGCGCGGTCGGGGCGACGGTCTCCCGCCAGGAGGAGCTGCAGTCCGCGGTCGCCCCGCTGGTCTTCCCGCTGCTGATCCCGTTCGTGCTGGCGGTCAGCGTGCTGCCCAGCGACCCCCGCAACCCGCTGGTGACGGTGCTGTCGTTCATCCCGTTCTTCTCCCAGACGCTGATGCCGGCGCGCTCCGCGATCGGGGTGGCATCCGGCTGGGAGGTGCTGATCGCGCTCGTGCTCGCGATTCTCGCGATCGCGGTGATGGTCCGGGTCGCGGCACGGATCTACCAGAACTCGGTGCTGCGCACCGGCGCCCGGGTGAGCTGGCGCGACGCCCTGCGCGGGGCTACCGGCGGGCGTTCTTGACCAGCTCGTAGCGGTCGAGCGCCTCCTGGCGCTCGACCTTGTGGTCGACGATCGGCTCCGGGTAGCCGTCCGGGATCCCGTCGCGCAGCTTCCACGGCTGGTGCACCGCCTTGCCCGCGACAGCCGGCCAGCTCGGGGACCCAGCGGCGCACGTACTCGCCGTCGGGGTCGAAGCGCTCGCCCTGCGTGACCGGGTTGAAGATCCGGAAGTACGGGGCCGCGTCGGTCCCGCTGCCCGCCGTCCACTGCCATCCGTGCTGGTTGGACGCGAGGTCGCCGTCGACGAGCAGCTGCATGAAGTGCCGTGCTCCCCACCACCACGGCAGATGCAGGTCCTTCACCAGGAACGACGCGACGATCATCCGCAACCGGTTGTGCATCCACGCCTCGGCGCGCAGCTGGCGCATGCCGGCGTCGACGATCGGGAAGCCGGTCCGGCCCTCCTGCCAGGCGGCGAAGTCCTGCTCGGCCTTCGTGCCGTACTCGACGGGCAGCGCGTCGAATTTCCTGTCGTAGTTCTCCCGCGCCGAGTCCGGGCGCTGGTAGAGCACGTCCGCGTAGAACTCCCGCCAGGCGATCTCGGTGCGGAACGTGCCGACGTCGGTCTTCTTGCGGGCGAGACCGGCGAGGATCGTGCGCGGGTGGACGCAGCCGTACTTCAGGTACGGCGACATACCGGACGTGCCCTTCTTCGACGGCAGGTTCCGGTCCGAGCCGTAGTGCTCGACGCCGGAGTCCAGGAACTCGCGCCAACGCCGGAGCGCCGCGGTCTCCCCCGCTTCCGGCAGCTCGGCCTCGAGGTCCTCGTCGTCCGGGATCCGTACGGCTCGCGGAGCGCCATCCACGTCCCCGGGGTCCATCCAGGACACGGTCGAGGCGTCGGTGTCCGCCGGGGCCCGCCACCCGTGGTCGGCCCAGGCGCGGCTGAACGGCGTGAACACCTTGAACGGGTCGCCGCTGCCGTTGCGCACCCGGTCCGGCGCGACGGCGTAGGGCGAGCCGGTGCGCACCAGCTCCACGCCGGCGTCGGACAGTTGCTTCTCGACGTTCTCGTCGCGCCGGCGGCCGTAGGGCCCGTAGTCGGCGGCGACGTGCACGGTGGACGCACCGACGGCCGTCGCCACCCGCGGCACGACGTCCGCGGGGTCGCCCCGGACGATCAGCAGCTTCCCGCCGAGCGCGGAGTCCAGCTCGCGCAGGCAGCCGTGGAGGAAGTTCGTCCGCGCCGCGCCCGACGGGCCGAGCAGCGCCGGGTCCAGCACGAACAGCGCCAGTGCGCGGTCCGCGGCGTCGGCGGCGGCCAGGAACGTCGGCTGGTCGGCGACCCTCAGGTCGCGCCGGAACCAGACGACGGCGGTGGAGGAGGCCATGCGCCGACGCTAGTGGGGTGCTCCGCACGCCGCGCGTCGCGCCGCGGCGGGCACCCCACCCGGGTCAGCGCTGCTCGAGCGAGACGAAGCTGCGCTCGCCTGCGCCGGTGTAGAGCTGGCGCGGACGCCCGATCTTGTTCTGCGGGTCGCCCATCATCTCCCGCCAGTGCGCGAGCCAGCCGGGCAGCCGGCCGAGCGCGAACAGGACCGTGAACATCTTCGTCGGGAAGCCCATCGCCCGGTAGATCACGCCGGTGTAGAAGTCGACGTTCGGATAGAGCTTGCGCTCGACGAAGTAGTCGTCGGCGAGCGCCTTCTCCTCCAGCGTCATGGCGATGTCCAGCAGCGGGTCGTTGACGCCGAGCTTCTTGAGGATCGTCTCCGCCTGCTGCTTCACGATCTTGGCGCGCGGGTCGTAGTTCTTGTAGACCCGGTGCCCGAAGCCCATCAGACGCGCGCCGGACTCCTTGTTCTTCACCCGGTTCACGAACGCCTCGACGTTGCCTTCCTCGACGTCGCGGATCCGGGTGAGCATCTCCAGCACGGCCTGGTTCGCCCCGCCGTGCAGCGGACCGAACAGCGCGTTGATGCCGGCCGATACGGACGCGAACAGGTTCGCCTGGCTGGAGCCGACCAGCCGGACCGTCGACGTGGAGCAGTTCTGCTCGTGGTCGGCGTGCAGGATCAGCAGCGTGTCCAGCGCGCGGGCCAGGTCCGGATCCACGTCGTACGGCTCGGCCGGGAAGCCGAACGTCATCCGCAGGAAGTTCTCGACCAGGCTCATCGAGTTGTCCGGGTAGAGGAACGGCTGCCCGACGGACTTCTTGTACGCGTACGCCGCGATCGTGAAGACCTTCGCCATCAGGCGGACCGTGGACAGCTCCACCGCCGCCTGGTCGTGCGGGTCGAGGCTGTCCTGGTAGAACGTCGACAACGCGCTGACCGCCGACGACAGCACCGGCATCGGGTGCGCGTCACGCGGGAAGCCGTCGAAGAAGCCCTTCAGGTCCTCGTGCAGCAGCGTGTGCCGGCTGATGTCGGTGGTCCAGGTGTCCAGCTGCTGCTTCGACGGCAGCTCCCCGTAGATCAGCAGGTAGCTGACCTCCAGGTAGGTGGAGCCGTTGGCCAGCTCGTCGATCGGGTACCCGCGGTAGCGCAGGATGCCCGCGTCACCGTCGATGTAGGTGATCGCCGAGGAACAGGCCGCAGTGCTGGTGAAACCCGGGTCATAGGTCACCAGGCCGGTCTGGCCGAGCAACTTGCTCACGTCGACGGCCTGCGCGCCCTCGGTGGGGGTGTGCACCGCCGTCTCGAACTCGCCACCGGAGTAGTGCAGGGTCGCGGTGTCCGCGGCCTTCTCGTCGGACATGTGGAGGTTCCCTCTCACAACTGGGATCTTGGGGTTCTGCCGCACACGCTAGTCCGCACGGCGGAAATTGCAGTGTCCGGCGTCGCGACGCAAGACACTCGCCACCCCCGGTCCGGCCCCCCGGCGTCGTTGACCGGTGTCCGGCGGGCCGCGAGAGTGAGCGTCGTGAACAGAGCGCTGGCGGTCCTGACCGTCGGTGCGCTGCTCACGATTGTGCTCGGGGTTGCCGCCTCCGGCGACCCGGCGGCGTCGTTGCTGCTCGGCGGCGCGTTCACGGTGGTCGCGACCGCCGGGTTCGCCTGGGTGCGCCGGCAGGATCGGCTCGGCTGGTCGGTCGCCTACGTCGCGGTCGCCCTGCCGCTGGCGTTCGTCACGTTCGCGTTCGACGCGAGCGTCGGCGCCACGCTGTTCCTGGTCGTCCTGGTGAGCCAGTGCGTGTTGTTGCTCCCGCTCCCGGCGGCCGCCGTGGTGATCGTGCTGGTCCCGTTCGTGCACGTCGGGATGTCCTGGGCGGAGGGGCTCCGGGAGGGGTTCGGCACGCTGGTGGCGGTGCTGTTCGCGGCCGTCGTCACGGAGCTGCTGCAGCGCGAGCAGCGCACTCGCCGCGAGCTCGCCGTCGCGCACGAGCAGCTGCGCGACCACGCCGCGCAGGCCGAGCGCCTGGCCACGGCGCAGGAGCGCAACCGCCTCGCCCGGGACATCCACGACGGGCTCGGTCACTCGCTCACGGTCGTCCAGATGCAGGTCAAGGCGGCCCGCGCGGTGCTCGGGACCGACCCGCAGCGCGCCGACGAGGTCCTGGACCAGGCCCAGCAGCAGTCCGAGGAGGCGCTCGCCGAGGTGCGACGCTCGGTGCGTGCGCTGCGTGAGCCACGGATCGTCCCGCCGCTGCCGGAGGCACTGACGGCGCTGGCCGAGGAGGCGTCGGCGACCGGGATCCCGACCGCCGTCGCGGTGTCCGGCACCGAGCGCGACCTGCCCGACGAGACCCGCGAAGCGTTGTTCCGGGCCGCCCAGGAGGGTCTGACGAACGTCCGCAAGCACGCCGGGGCCGGCCGCGCGGACCTGGTGCTGGAGTACGCGGACACCGACGTCCGCCTCGAGGTCCGCGACGACGGCACGGGCATGGCGGAACCGGCCGAGCCGGGCTTCGGGCTGGTCGGGCTGCGCGAGCGCGCGGCGCGGCTGGGCGGGCGGCTGGACGTCGAGTCCGAGGCCGGGCGCGGCTGCACGCTGCGCGTGGAGGTCCCCGGGTGACGGTCCGGGTACTGCTCGTCGACGACCAGGCGCTGTTCCGGGAGGCGCTGGCGACGTTGCTCGGGGCGGGCGGCGAGATCACGGTCGTCGGCGAGGCCGGGGATGGCGACGAGGCGCTGCGCCGGGTGGCCGAGCTCGCGCCGGACGTCGTGCTGATGGACCTGCGGATGCCGGTGCTGGACGGGGTCGCCGCGACCCGCAGGCTCACCGCCGAGCACCCGGACGTGCGGGTCATCGCTCTCACCACGTTCGACGACGACGCCGACGTGTTCGCCGCGCTGCGCGCCGGAGCGCTGGGCTACCTGCTCAAGGACGTGTCCTCGGCCCGGCTCGTCGAGGGGGTGCTGGCCGCGGCCCGGGGCGAGTCGGTGCTGCAGCCGTCGGTCGCGGCGAAGGTGGTGGCCCGGTTCGCCCAGCTGCCCGACGCCGGGTCGGAGCAGGCGCCCCAGCCGTTGGTGGACCCGCTGTCCGAGCGGGAGCTGGAGGTGCTGCGCCTGCTCGCCGACGGGCACAGCAACCGGGAGATCGCGGAGTCGCTGTTCCTGGCCGAGGGCACGGTGAAGAACCGGGTGACGACGGTGCTGGCGAAACTCGGCGCCCGCGACCGCACCCAGGCGGCGTTGCGGGCCCGGTCCCTCGGGCTGTTGTAGGGGTCACGTGACCCGGGCCGTGACGTCCGGCACCTGTCCCGGAGCTCTCCGGTGGCGATGCTCGTCCCCGTCGCCCACCCCCGAGAACCCGGAGCCCCCGATGACCACCGCCACCACAACCACCACCTCCCGCAAGCTCCTGCGCTTCACCGGTCACTACGTCGAGATGGTCGTCGCCATGATCGTCGGGATGATCGTTCTCGCACCGCTGTGGCCGGAGGCGTGGACGGCCCGCACGGAGATCGCGGCGATCGTCATGGCCACGAACATGACGATCGGTATGGGCCTGTGGATGCTGTTGCGGCGGCACTCGCCCGCGCGGACCGCCGAGATGTGCGCCGTGATGTACCTGCCGTTCCTGGCCCTGCTCGTCCCGTACTGGGCCGGGGCGATCTCCGCGGAGACGCTGATGATCGCCGGGCACGTGATCATGTTCCCGCTGATGCTGGCCGCCATGGTGTGGCGGCGGGCCGACTACTGGCACTGAGACACGTACGGTCGACCGAATGCGGATCGCCGTGGTCGGGGCCGGTGTCGTCGGGCTCTCCACCACCGCCTCGCTGGTGCGCTCCGGAGCGGACGTCGTCTGCTTCGAGGCGGCCGGAGCGGTGATGGGAGAGCGGTCCGCCGGCTCGTCGCGGATCTTCCGGCTGGCCCACACCGCGCCGGACCTCGTCCGGTACGCCGAGGCGGCCGGCGCCGGATTCGATGCCTGGGCCTCGCGATCCGGCACGCCGATGCTCGACGTCAGCGGGTGCGTGGTCAGTGGCATCGACGCCGCCGACCGGGCGCGCGCGATGGCCGAGGCCGGTGTCCGGCACGATCTCGTCGACGACACGTCCGGGCTGGGAGTTCCCGCCCGGTCGGTGGCCGGGCCGGCGCTCGTCGACCGGGGCGGCGGCGTCGTCGACGTCGACGCGGTCCGCCGCCATCTCCTCGCCGAGGCCGGGCGCGTCGTGCGGCACGAGCGGGTCCGGTTCGTCGACGAGGGGACCGTGTCCACGGCGGACGGCATCCATGCGGCCGACGTCGTCGTGCTCGCCGCCGGCGCGGACACGCCCGGTCTCGCCGCGCCCGCCGGCATCGACCTGCCGTCGGCGCTCGAGCACCACGTCCGGTTCACGTTCGCACTGCCGGCCGACGCCGGGCCGACGCCGGCGTGGATCGACCATCCCGCCGACGGCCTGTCCACCTACCAGCACCGCACCGGGCCCGGACGATGGTCGGTCGGCGCGACGCTGGACCCGGAACTCGTCGCCTGGGCGAACGGCCGGGACGCCGCGGAGGCGGCGTCGGAGAAGGCGCTGCTGGACTACGCGCGGGAGCGGCTGACCGTCGCACCGGCCGTCGTCGACCGCCTGTACTGCACGCACGCACCGGACACCGGCGACGGCATCGTGTTCCGGCGGTCCGGGCCCGTGCTGGCCGTGTACGGGGAGAACCTGATGAAGTTCGCACCGATGCTGGGCGAGACGCTGGCCGCCGCCGCGTTGGACGGGTCCACCCCTGCCGACCTGGGGTGATCCCGCCGCGTCAGGACGACGAGGAGGCGCGGGGCGCGCGGTAGCGCCAGAACTCCGGGAACCTCGCCACGACCAGCACCGTGACCACGATGACCGCGATCCCACCGATCGTCGCAGCGGGACCGGGACCGAACGCGGCAGCGGCCGGCCCGTGCCACATATCGGCCACCCGCGGCCCGCCGGCGACGACGACCATGAACACGCCCTGCATCCGGCCGCGCATCTCGTCGGTGGCGACGGTCTGCAGCATCGAGGACCGGTAGACCGAACTCACCAGGTCGCCCGCCCCGGCTACGGCCAGGAACAGCACGGCCAGGAACAGGGACCCGGTCAGGCCGAACAGGGCGACGCCGGCGCCCCACACCCCGATCGCGAGGACGACGGCGACGCCCTGGCGCTCCACCCGTTTCAGCCATCCGGACAGCACGCCTCCGGCCACCATCCCGAGCGGGATCGCGGCGAACAACAGGCCGAGCGCGAAGCCGCCACCCGGCGGGTCGCCGAACACGGTCTGGGACATCTCCGGGAACACCACGCGCGGCATGCCGAAGCCCATCGCCACGATGTCGACCAGGAACGACACCAGCAGCACCTTGTGCATGCCGACGTAGCGGAAGCCCTCCAGGATCGCCCGCACGCCCATCCGGTCCCGGGCCGGGCGCTCGGCGCCGTCCACCGGCATCGGCGGCAGCCGCCAGGTCGCCCACAGCGTCGCGAGCAGCGCGATCGCATCCAGCAGGTACAGCGTCGGCAGGCCGATGAACGGGATCAGCACACCGGCCAGCAGCGGGCCGAGCACGGCGCCGATCTGCACGACCGTCATGTTCAGCGCGTTCGCCGCCGGGAGCTGGTCGGCCGGCAGCAGCCGCGGGATGACCGCACTGCGCGTCGGCTGGTTCATCGCGAGCATCGCCGACTGCACCGCGAACAGCGACAGCACGACCCAGACGTTGCCGGCGCCGGACGCGGAGACGACCCACAGCGCCAGTGACGTGACGGCGACTCCCGACCCGGTGACCAGCAACATCACCCGGCGGTCCATCGCGTCGGCGATCGCGCCGCCCCACAGTCCGAACACGACGAGCGGGACCAGCCCGAACAGGCCGGTCAGCCCGACGTAGGCGGACGAGCCGGTGATCGCGTAGATCTGCGTGGGCACGGCGACGACCGAGAGCTGGGCCCCGATCACGGTGACGGCGCCGGCCGACCACAGCCGCCGGTAGGCCGGCGTGCGCAGCGGCGTCGTGTCGGCGAACGTCGACCGGAGGATCCCGCTCAGCCGCGACGTCCGGCCTCCACCCGTGTCCTTCGGCTGCGCCGAGGGCGCTGACGGCACGGTCGGCCGGTCGTCGCCCTGACCGGGCACCGGCGTGGTCGGCCCGCTCGGATCGCTCACCGTTCCACCATTACACGACGCC
Organism: uncultured Actinomycetota bacterium; assembly: GCA_963822335.1. Lineage (GTDB taxonomy): Bacteria > Actinomycetota > Actinomycetes > Mycobacteriales > Pseudonocardiaceae > Pseudonocardia. The sequence goes on from CAWGHE010000004.1 coordinate 1,482,412, forward strand.
GGTCACGAGCCGATTCGGATCTCCCGCAGGTGATCGGGCGTTCGGAGGCGGAATCGGACACCGGCGTCCGCGGCGCGTGGGGAGAACCCGGTCACGGCGCCAGCCGACGCACCTGCCACCGGTCGTCGCGGCCGAACTCGAAGCGCAGGCGGTCGTGCATCCGGTCCGCCCGGCCCTGCCAGAACTCCACCTGCCACGGCGAGATCCGCCAACCGCCCCAGTGCGGGGGCCGCGGGATGGCCTCGTCGTCGGCGAACCGCCGGGTCACCGACGCCAGCGCGTCGTCCAGAGCGATGCGGCGTCCGACCACGGTGGACTGGGCCGACGCCCACGCACCCAGCTGCGCACCGCGCGGGCGGCCCGCCCAGTAGGCGTTGGACTCGGCATCCGTGCAGCGCTCGACCCGCCCGGCCAGCTGGACCTGCCGGTGCAGCGCGTACCAGGGAAACGTCACCGCGGCGACCCGCGAGTGGTGCAGGTCGTGGCTCTTGGTCGACGTGTAGTTCGTGTAGAACACGACGCCGTCGGCGTCCAGGCCCTTGCAGAGCACGGTGCGCGACGACGGCACGCCGTGCTCGTCCGCGGTCGCCAGGACCATCGCGTTCGGCTCGGGCACCTCGAGGCGTTCCGCCTCGGCCATCCACTCGGCGAGCTGCTCGTGCCACGTGGCCGCGAGATCGTCGACGTCGAACGGGTGGCCGTCGTAGTCGGTCCGCATCCGCTGCAGGGACCGTTCCAGCGTGCTGTCCGACATCGGAGCTCCTTCCCGGGGTGACCGGAGGGTCGACGGTAGGGGTCCGGCCGCGCGCATGCACCCCACCGTTCGGGGATCGGACGAACCGGACGCTCACCCGGTCGAGTGAGGAGAACGCCCGGTCGTGACGGATGCCACGGTCGTCCACGTTGCCCGCGCCGCCCGCAGCGGTGGATCGTGGCGCCGGGCCGGCCTCCGACAACCATGGAGCCGCCGGCTCCGGCACCGGCGTCGGCGCCCACCCGTGACCCACGGGAACCGGCGATTCGGTCGCCTCCACCCGGACCGAGCCGAAGGAGACCCGGTGTCCGAGAGCCCGCAGTCCGTTCCACCGCCCCCGCCCGGGTTCAAGTCGGGCCTGGAGGGCCACGTCGCGTTCCGTACCGAGATCGCCGAGCCGGACAAGGACGGCGGCTCGCTGCGCTACCGGGGCGTCGACATCGAGGACCTGGCCGGGACGGTGACGTTCGGCAACGTCTGGGCGCTGCTGGTGGACGGCCGGTTCGGGCCGGGCCTGCCGCCCGCCGAGCCGTTCCCGATCCCGGTGCACACCGGTGACGTCCGCGTCGACGTCCAGGCAGCGCTGGCCATGCTCGCCCCGTACTGGGGCTACCGCCCGCTGCTCGACATCGACGAGGCCGAGGCCCGCGACAACCTGGCCCGGGCGTCGGTGATGGCGCTGTCCTACGTCGCGCAGTCGGCGCGCGGGATCGGCGTCCCGGCCGTCCCGCAGTCCCGGATCGACCAGAGCTCGACGATCACCGAGCGGTTCATGACCCGCTGGCGCGGCGAGCCGGACCCGGCGCACGTCAAGGCCGTGGACGCCTACTTCGTCTCGGCCGCCGAGCACGGCATGAACGCGTCCACGTTCACCGCCCGGGTGATCGCCTCCACCGGCGCCGACGTGGCCGCGTCGCTGTCCGGGGCGATCGGCGCCATGTCCGGCCCGCTGCACGGCGGCGCACCGGCCCGCGTGCTCCCGATGCTCGACGAGGTCGAGCGCAGCGGGGACCCGGACAGGCTGGTCCGCGGCATCCTGGACCGCAAGGAGAAGCTGATGGGCTTCGGTCACCGGGTGTACCGGGCCGAGGACCCGCGCGCCCGGGTGCTGCGCCGGACCTGCCAGGAGCTGTCCGCGCCGCGCTACGAGGTCGCCGCCGCGCTGGAGAAGGCGGCGCTGACGATCCTGCGCGAGCGCCGCCCGGACCACCCGATCGAGACGAACGTCGAGTTCTGGGCCGCCGTGATCCTGGACTTCGCCCAGGTGCCGCCGCACATGATGCCGGCGCTGTTCACGAGTGCCCGGACGGCGGGATGGTCGGCCCACGTCCTGGAACAGAAGCGGGAGAACAAGCTGGTCCGCCCGTCCGCGCAGTACATCGGCCCCGGCCCGCGCGCCCCGCAGGACGTCGAGGGCTGGGAACTGGTCGGGCGTTAGCCGGCGATCACCGACCGCAGCTCCTCCAGCGAGGAGTCCATCAGCCGCCGGAACGCGGCCGGGTCGTCCTGCTCCACCCAGCGGGCGAAGGCCACGTGGAAGACGGTCACGCCCGCCTGGGAGGCCAGGATCGCGGCGTTCCGGGAGACGCCGCGACCGACGAGCGCCGCCTCGGTGGCGCCGGCCAGTGCCTGGAGCTTGATCAGCTCGCGCTCCTGGAGCTCCGGGTGGGACGCGATGATCCGGGACCGCATCCTGGCGAAGGGGTGGCGGTCGGCGAACAGCTCCGCCACCTCGTCGAGCCCGGCGGACACCGCGGCCATCGGAGCGGCGCCCGGCGGCGCCGACTCGATCCCGCCGATCCACCGCTCCTGAAGCTCCTGGGAGCCGTTGAAGAGCACCTCGCGCTTGTCGGAGAAGTAGCGGAAGAACGTCCGCTTGGTCAGCCCCGCGGCCTGCGCGATCCCGGCGACCGTCGTCTCGTCGTAGCCCTGCTCGTCGAACAGGGTGATGGCGGCCTTGGCGAGCCGGCCTTCGGCATCTGGTTTCCAGCGGGACATCGCCTGCCAGCGTAGTCGATGACACCAGGTGTCATGGCGGTGTAGGGTGATGTCACCAAGTGACATCCCTTCTCGACCGGAGTTCTCCATGCGTGTACTGGTCACCGGCGCGTCAGGCCACATCGCCTCCGCCGTCATCCCCGAACTCGTCGACAACGGACATCAGGTCGTCGGTCTCGCCCGCTCCGACGCGTCGGCCGAGGCCGTGGCCGCCCTCGGTGCCGAGGTCCGCCGCGGCGATCTCGACGACCTCGACGGCCTCGGCGCCGCGGCTGCCGAGGCCGACGGCGTGATCCACCTCGCCTTCAAGCACGAGGCGATGAGCAGCGGCGACTTCATGGGCGCGGTCGGCTCGGACCTGGTCGCCACGCGGGCGATCGGCGAGGCGCTGGTCGGCACCGACAAGCCGTTCATCACGACCGGCGGCACCCTGATGCTCGCCATGGCCGGGATCACCGGGCGCCCCGGCACCGAGGACGACCAGTCCGACGGCGGCCCCCGCGTCGACGCGGCGAACTACACGATCGGTCTGGCCCAGCGCGGTGTGCGCTCCAGCGTCGTGCGGCTCGCGCCGATGGTCCACAGCGATCTCGACCACCACGGCTTCACCCACGCCCTGATCGGCTTCGCCCGCGAGAACGGCGTGGCGGCCTACACCGGCGACGGCTCGAACCGCTGGCCGGCCGCCAACACCCACGACGTCGGCGTGCTCTACCGGCTGGCGCTGGAGAAGGCCCCCGCCGGCTCCACCCTGCACGGCGTCGGCGACACCGGCATCCCGCGCCGAGTGATCGCCGAGACGATCGCCGGCAAGCTCGGGGTCGAGACCAGGAGCATCACCGACGAGGAGGCGCCGCAGTACCTCGGCTTCCTCGCGGGCTTCGCCGGCCTCGACAACCCGACGTCGAACGACAGGACGATCGAGCTGCTGGGGTGGAAACCGACCGGTCCCGGCTGGGTCGAGGACGTGGAGACGGGCCACTACTTCCCGTAGTCCGGTCCCGGTGGGCCGGGCTGCCCGGGTGCGGGCGGCCCGGCCTGGGCGATCCGGGCGAGCTCGACGTCGAACCGCTCGCGACGCATCCGCTGGTCGACGTAGAGCAGCCCGGACACGCCGATCATGTAGGCGACGGCCAGCACCCCGACGATCACGATTCCGATCCCGAGAATCACGAAGTAGGACACCGGCAGCGTGCCGGTGCTCGCGAGCTCGCTCGACGAGACCGAGGACAGCGCCACGAACACGGCCACGACGCTGGTCGGGATGATCACGACCATCGCGGCCACGCCGACGATCAGCCCGCCGAGCAGCTGGATCCCGAAGAACCGCCACCACGAGCCCCGCACCAGCGAGCGCGAACGCTCGAGCGCCGCGCGGACACCGAGCCCCTCGAGTGCGGCGGCCGGGAGGGCCGGGAACAGCAGCACGGCGATGTAGATCCAGGCGACGTACGCGGCGATCACCAGCAGCACGGCCACCGCGATCCCGGCGCCGCCCGCCTGGCCGATCAGCAGGGCGAGCCCGACGCCGACGCCGAACACGACCACGCCGGCCAGGCTGAACACCAGGTAGACGCCGTACATCCGGCCCAGGTTCGGCCGTGCGGCCGCCCAGGCCTGCCCGAGCGTCAGCCGCCGCCCGGTCACGGCCGGGACGAGGACCGAGTACAGGACGGCGAGCATCGGCGGGTAGACGACGAAGCTCGCGACGACGACCAGCGACGACAACGACAGCGACCGCGTGAACACGGCCACGACGTCGGCGCTGCTCGCGGCCTCGGCGGACACGTTGGCCTGCACGAACACCTGGGCCACCCCGATGACGAGCATCGCGAGCAACGCCGGCACGAGCACGGCGGCCGGGTGCGACCGGACGTAGCGGAACGCGCCGCCGAGGATGTCGCCGACATCGAGCGGGCGCAGCGGCACGATCCCGGGCTGGGGCGCCGGTGGAGGGCCGTAGCCGGGAGGGCCGTAACCCGGTCCCGGCGGGTAGCCGGGCGGGGGCCCGTAGCCGGGTTGCTGCCCGTAGCCGGGCGGGGGGCCGTAGCCGGGTTGCTGCCCGTAGCCCGGCGGAGGCCCGTAGGCCGGCTGCTGTCCGTAGCCCGGCTGCCCGCCCTGCACGGGGCGCGTCCGGTCGTCCTCCGGCCCGCTGTTCCCCTCGTCCGGCCGGCCCGTCCCGTCGGTCATGTCGTCCCCCGTTCCGCGCGTCGAGCGGCGCCATCTTCGCAGCGCACAGCCCGTCTGCCCAGGCCTCGCGCCGTGCCCGACAGGGTCATCTCACGCCGACGGAGCCGGGACCTCTCCCGAGGTGGCGGTCGGCACCCGCCGGATCGCCATCGACAGCCCGGCCGCGACCACGCACAGCACGGCGCCGCCGAACCACGCGACGTCGTAGCTGCCCAGCGCGTCCCGGACGGCGCCCGCCACGAGCGCGGCGAACGCGGCCCCGAGCTGGTGCGAGGCGAACACCCAGCCGAACACGACGGCCGCCCGGGCGCCGAACGCCTCCCGGCACAGCGCGAGCGTCGGCGGCACCGTGGCCACCCAGTCCAGGCCGTAGAACACGGCGAAGCCGACCATGCTCGCGTTGAGGTCGGCCCCGAACAGCGGCGGCAGCAGCGCCAGCGACACCGCACGCAGCACGTAGTAGACGACGAGCAGCAGGCGCGGGTCGGCGCGGTCGGTCAGCCAGCCGGAGACCACGGTGCCGGCCAGGTCGAACACGCCGACGACGGCGAGCAGCCCGGCCGCCGTCGTCGCCGGCATCGCGTGGTCGTGCGCGGCCGGCACGAAATGCGACTGCACCAGCCCGTTCGTCGTCGCCCCGCAGACGAAGAACCCGCCGACGAGCAGCCAGAACGTCCGGTTCCGCACCGAACCGGTGAGGGCGGCGATCGCGAGCCGGGCCGCACCCGTCGTCACCGGTGGCGTGACGTCCTCCGGGCGGCCGCCGTAGGGCAGCTCGCCGATGTCGGAGGGCCGGTTCGGCAGGAACAGCAGCACGACCGGCACGACGACCAGCGCCGACCCGGCCACGACGAGCGCGGCGACGCGCCACCCCGGGCCCTCCACCAGGTGCGCGATCAGCGGCAGGAAGATCAGCTGCCCGGTGGCGTTGGCCGCGGTGAGCAGGCCGGAGACCAGACCGCGGCGGGCCACGAACCAGCGCCCGACGACCGTCGCGACCAGCGACATGGCCATCGACCCGGTGGCCAGACCGACGACCACGCCCCAGAGCAGCACGAGCTGCCAGACCGCCGTCATCAGCGTCGTCGTCCCGGCGCCGACGGCGACCAGCAGCAGCGCGATGCAGACGACCTTGCGCACGCCGAACCGCTCCATCAACGCGGCGGCGAACGGGGCGGTCAGTCCGAACAGGGCCAGGTTGATGCCGATCGCGAGCGAGATCGCGCCCACCGACCAGCCGAACTCGGAGCGCAGCGGCTCGACCATCACGCCCGGCGTCGACCGGAACCCGGCCGCGCCGAGCAGCGCGAGGAACGTCGCGCCCGCCGCCCACCACGCCGGGTGGATCCGGCGGGTCGGCGACGGCACGGGATCACGCACGTCGGTCACGCGTCCACCCTCACCCGCCGGGCCCGGTCCGGCCAGATCCGATACCGAAATCCGGCGGTGAGATCCCGCCGTTCGCGGGTCACGACCCGTAGTGCCAGTGCGGCGGCTCCACCCCCGCGACCGGGGCCGGTGCGGTGATCAGGTGGGGGTTGCGCAGCGACCCGAGCACGATCGTCCGGCGCTCGGGACCGGCGAACGCCAGCGACGTCACCTGACCGAGCGGGGAGAACCCGCCGCGCCCGCCGATGTGGGCGGCCCGCATCTTCCCGATCGCCCAGGCCTCCTCCACACCCTCGACGTGCCCGCGGTCGGCCGTGTTCAGCCACTTCTCCACGGTGCCGTCCGGGTGGACCCGCAGCACCCGGTTGGACACGACGCACGCCTCCCAGACGCCGCCCTCCTCGTCGAGCGCGAGCCCGTCCGGGAACTCGCCGGGCCCGAACTCGGCCACGACCTCCTTGGGCCCGAGCTCGCCGGACTCCGACAACGGGAAGCGGGACAGCTTCTTCGTGAACGTCTCGTTCACGTACAGCCAGCGTCCGTCCGGGGACGGCAGGCACTCGTTGGTGTAGCCCAGCCCGTCGGCGACGATCCGGGGGCCGCGGCCGTCGTCGAACACGACGAAGCCCCGCTTCGCGTCCGGGGTGAAGTCGGTGTCGCGCGGATGCGCCGTGGTGGAGACGGTGATCCACAACCGCCCCCGGTGGTCGCGGGTGACGTGGTTCGTCGGCGGCAGCGGGGCGCCGTCGACCTCGCGCAGCTCCGGGGTCAGCTGCCCGTCCCGCTGCAGCCGGAACACCCCGCCCTCGTTCTCGCCCTGCCCGAGGTGCGCGAGCAGGAACGACCCGTCGGCCTCCAGCGCGATCCCGTTCGGGTGCACCGGGCCGGGCAGGTCGGCGGTCGTGCCGAGGTAGTGGGACTGGCTGCGGTCCGGGTGCAGGTGGCTGACCCCGCCGTCGGCGTTGCTGGTGTAGATGTCGCCGGCCGCGGTGGCCAGCACGGACTCGGGCCGGTTGAGGTCCTTCCCGATCACGGTCAGGTCGTCGGTGGTCACCGTCACGGTCGTTCCTCCGGGTTGATCGTCGTGAGGCGGTCGGCCGCCTCCAGGTACTCGGTCTGCAGCCGGAACATCACGTCCCGGACCGGGCGTGTGCGGATCATCCGCACGGTCTACCGGTTCGCGCGCGGCGGCGCACGGTGCCCTCGGTCGGCGCGGCGTAGAGCAGAGCGCGCGCCCGGTCCGGCCGCGCGGGCACGATGGTCACCGACGAGAGGAGCGATGTCGTGGCGGGACCGCTGGCGGGGATCCGCGTCGTCGAGTTCGCCGGGATCGGGCCGGGACCGTTCTGCGGGATGGTGCTGAGCGACCTCGGCGCGGACGTGGTCCGGATCGACCGCATCCCACCCGTTCCCCCGCGGCCGCCGACCGGGGTGGACGCGCTCACCGACGGGATCCTCGGGCGCGGCCGGCGCTCGGTCGCGGTCGACCTCAAACACCCGGACGGGCACGCGGTCGCCGAGTCCCTGGTGGACGGTGCGGACGCCCTGATCGAAGGCTTCCGTCCGGGGGTGATGGAGCGACTGGGGTTCGCGCCCGACGACTGCCTGGAGCGCAACCCGCGACTCGTGTACGGCCGGCTCACCGGCTGGGGGCAGGACGGCCCGTACGCGCACGCCGCCGGGCACGATCTCAACTACATCGCGCTGGCCGGTGCGCTGGCCCCGATCGGGCGCCGCGCGGACCGGCCGGCGCCGCCGCTCAACGTCGTCGGCGACTTCGCCGGGGGCGGGATGCTCCTGGCGATGGGCATCGCCGCGGCACTGGTCGAGGCCGGACGGTCCGGCCGTGGCCAGGTCGTCGACGCCGCGATGGTCGACGGTTCGGCCTACCTGATGACGATGATGTACGAGCTGCTCGGGCGGGGCGCCTGGATCGAGGAGCGCGAGTCGAACCCGAACGACGGCGGCGCGTTCTTCTACGACGTCTACGAGACCGCCGACGGCCGGTACGTCTCGGTCGCACCGATGGAGCCGCAGTTCTACGCCGAGCTGCTGCGCCGCCTCGGCCCGGAGGCCGAGGGCCTTCCGCCGCAGTGGGACACCGCCCGCTGGCCGGAGGCCACCGAGCATCTCGCCGCGGTGTTCCGCACCCGCACCCGCGACGAGTGGTGCGCGTTGCTGGAGGGCACCGACGCCTGCTTCGCCCCGGTGCTCACCATGAGCGAGGCGCCGGTGCACCCGCACAACGTCCACCGCGGCACGTTCACCGAGGTCGCCGGCGTGACGCAGCCCGCGCCCGCCCCGCGGTTCGGCCGTACCCCGGCCGCCGTCGCCCGCCCGGCCGCCCACGCGGGCGAACACACCGACGAGGTGCTGGCGCAGCACGGCGTCGACGCCGAACGGATCGACGTCCTGCGGGCGTCCGGGGCTGTCGGATGACACTCGCTCACCTGCTGAGCGACATCCGCCGCCACCTGGCCGGACTCCGCGGCGGCGCCGGCCGAGGCGACCGCGGTCACGCGGGCGGGTCCCGCTCGACGAACCGCAACGTCATCGCGAGGTAGTCGCGCAGCGACACCGTGTCCGGCGCGCGCCGGTGCCGGCTCCAGATCTCGTTGGCCCGCTGGGCACTCATGTCGCGTGCGTGCGTGAGAACCACAGCGACCTCGGACGGACCGACGCTCCGGCCCGCCAGCGCCGCGAGGGCGACGACCAGCTCACCGGCCCGTTCGTCGTCCACGCCGCCAGTGTGCGCGCGGTGACCGACAGTTCCCCGGGGTCAGGACGGCCACCCGGGCCGGTTTCGCCACACAGGCCCGGATCTGCGACGACGTTGCCCGGCACGGCTGTCCCGGATTCGCCATGAGCTGATCTGTGGCACGGCGCACGGTCGCGTGGCCCCGGATCGGGGGGCTGAGAGACTGGGCGCGTGAGTACACCCACCGATCTGAAGATCCCTGCCGATCTCCTGCCGTCCGACGGCCGCTTCGGATGCGGCCCGTCCAAGGTCCGGCCCGAGCAGCTGGCCGCCCTGGCCGCCTCCGGCACCTCGGTGATGGGAACCTCGCACCGGCAGAAGCCGGTCAAGAACCTGGTCGGACGCGTGCGCGCGGGTCTGTCGGAGTTTTTTTCGCTGCCCGAGGGCTACCAGGTCGTGCTCGGCAACGGCGGGTCCACCGCGTTCTGGGACGCAGCCGCGTTCGGCCTGGTCCGCGAGCGGTCGCTGCACCTGACCTACGGCGAGTTCTCCTCGAAGTTCGCCGACTCGACGAAGGGTGCGCCGTTCCTGGCCGACCCGGTCGTCGTGTCCGCGGACCCGGGCAGCGCACCGGAACCGACGACCGACCCGTCCGTCGACGCCATCGCCTGGGCGCACAACGAGACGTCCACCGGCGTCGCGGTGCCGGTCGTGCGTCCCGCGGGCGCGACCGACGACCAGCTGGTCCTGATCGACGCGACGTCCGGTGCCGGCGGGCTGCCGGTCGACGTGAACCAGGCCGACGCGTACTACTTCGCGCCGCAGAAGGGCTTCGCCTCCGACGGCGGCCTGTACATCGCGCTGCTGAGCCCGAAGGCGCTGGAGCGGGTCGAGGAGCTCAACGGCTCCGACCGCTGGATCCCGCCCTTCCTGTCGCTGGCCACCGCGGTGGACAACTCCGGCAAGGACCAGACCTACAACACCCCGGCGCTGGGCACGCTGTTCCTGCTCGCCGAGCAGATCGACTGGATGAACGGCCTCGGCGGCCTCGACGGCTGCGTCTCGCGCACCCGCGACTCGTCGGGCCGGCTCTACGGCTGGGCCGACAAGAGCACGTTCGCGACGCCGTTCGTCACCGACCCGGCGCACCGCAGCCTGGTCGTCGGCACGATCGACTTCGACGAGGGCGTGGACGCCGCCGCGATCGCCAAGACCCTGCGGGCGAACGGCGTGGTGGACACCGAGCCGTACCGCAAGCTGGGCCGCAACCAGCTGCGGATCGGGATGTTCCCGGCCGTCGAGCCGGACGACGTGTCGGCGCTCACCGCCTGCATCGACTGGGTGGTCGAGCAGCAGGGCTGAGCCCCTGATCCTGGCGGGACCCGACGACCGCTGCCACCGTCTGTAGTCACATCTGCCACACTGGCCTCACAGGTCACAGGGGTGGCCAGGTGTGCCGATCCGTGTACGTTCCGTGCGAACGGGGCCCTCGTGCCGTCGGGTGATGCCGTCGACCAGGCCGGTTCGGCCCCGGCGCGCCTCACCCGACGACCGGAGCCGGTTGACTACCGTCACCCGGACGGGGACGGAAGTGTTGTGTGCGCGGCTCGCCGCGGTGAAAGGGTGGATCGATGCGCGCGTTGCGGGTCGTCGGGGTCACCGGGGACGGCGCGGTCGTCCTCGAAGATCCGGGCCGTCGCGAGCGCTACACCGTGCCGGCCGACGAGCAGCTGCGAGCTGCCGCTCGGGGGGACGTGACCCGGCTCGGCCAGATCGCGATCGAGTTGGAGAGCCAGTTGCGCCCACGGGAGATCCAGGCACGCATCCGCGGCGGAGCGTCGGTCGCCCAGGTCGCCGAGGCGGCGGGCGTCCCCGTCCAGAAGATCGAGCGGTTCGCCTACCCGGTGCTGCTGGAGCGTTCCCGCACCGCCGAGCTCGCGCAGGGCGCGCACCCGCAGCGGGCCGACGGCCCGGACCTCCGCACGCTCGGCGAGACGGTGGCCCACACGTTCGGCCTGCGCGGCCAGGACTACACCGAGGCCGGCTGGGATTCCTGGAAGGGCGACGACGGCAAGTGGGTCGTCGCACTGTCCTGGCGGGCCGGCCGCTCGGACAACGAAGCGCACTGGTCGTTCCTGCCCGGCGCGCACGGGGGAACCGTCCAGGCCCTCGACGAGCACGCCAGCGACCTCGTCGAAGGTCTTCCGGCACGTCCGCTCCGCACCGTCGGATCGGTGGTCGACATCGCCCGGGACGAGGAGCCCGCCCCCGGCGAGCCCGAGTCGCCCCAGGCCCGGGCGGCCGTCGCCGGGGAGTCCCGGTCCGCCGAGTCGCGCCGGGGCATCGCGCCCGAGCAGCGCCGCTCCAGCCCGACGTCGTCGCGGACCTCGAGCGCGCCTGCTTCTCCGCCCGCCGCGACACCGGGCGAGCCGGCGGCCAACGGCTCCGCCGCCTCGAACGGATCCGTGGGCTCGGGGGCTGCGGCCGCCGAGTCCACGACGAGCGGAGCCCCGGGCTCCGGGGCTCCGGCCACCGACGACGATGGCGACGCGAACACCGCCGAGGAGGAGAGGTCCGCCGCAGCGCCGGAAGCGGCGGCCGAGCCGGCTGTCGACACGGAGTCGTCGGAGACCTCCACCAACCGGTTGACGGACGAGCCGGAGGAACCCGTCGAGGTGACGGACAGTGAGCCTCTGGACGCCGAGACGTCCGAGGCCCCGGACGCCGACGGAGCCACCAAGGGGCGCACCACCGGTTCCGCCAACCGGGGCGGCGCCGCGAACCGGCGGACGAAGAAGGGCAAGCCCGTCATGCCCTCCTGGGACGAGGTCCTGCTCGGAGTGCGCGGCCAGCGCTGACCCACCGGGCGGCCCGGCTGAGATGAGCCTGGTGGTCGCCCGCCGGGCGTGGCAGAGCCACCACCGTCACCTCACCCGTGATCCGTTCCGCCCCCGCCGGTCACGGCGTGGAACGCGATCGCCGCGGCCGTCGCCACGTTGAGTGAGTCCACGCCGGTCGCCATCGGGATGCGCACCCGCACGTCGGCGGCCGCCTGCGCCTCGGGCGTCAGCCCCGGGCCCTCGGCACCCACCAGGAGCGCCACCCGGCGTCCCTCCAGCCCCGCCCGGGCGAGCGGCACGGCGTCGGCGGCCGGGGTCAGGGCGGCGACGGTGAACCCCGCGTCGCGCAGCACGTCGAGTGACCCCGGCCACGGATCGGGCAGCGTCGCGAACGGGATCCGCAGCACGTGGCCCATCGAGACCCGCACGCTCCGCCGGTAGAGCGGGTCCGAGCAGGAGGGCCCGAGCACGATCCCGTCCACGCCGAGCGCGGCGGCGTTGCGGAACAGCGACCCCAGGTTCTCGTGGTCGCCGACCCCCTCGCAGACGGCCAGCACGTGCGCCGACCACGGCCAGCTCGGCGACGTCCGGGCGCTCCACGCGTTCGGCGACGGCAAGCACGCCCCGGTTGAGGTGGAAGCCGACGGCCTCGGCCATCACGTCCGCGGACGTCGCGTAGGCGGGCACGTCGACGCCGACGAGGTCATCGCTCCAGCTCGTCCAGCCGCCGCGGGACGCCGAGCAGGGAACGCACCCGGAACGGGGAGTCGAGCAGCCGCCGGACCACGACCACGCCCTCCGCGATCACCAGACCCCGGCCACCGGGACGGTCCGGTCTGCGATCGGCCGTGGTCAGGTCGCGGTAGTCGTCGAGGCGCGGATCGTCCGCGCGACCGACCGTAGTGAGAATGGCCACGACAGCCGATCGTCCCATGCGAGCGACCGTCTGCCGCGTCCAGTAGCCCGGTCAGCCGGTACCGCCGATCCGCGCGATGTGACAACGTGTAATGCCGCTCGTTTGCCGGAGCCGGTCCCGGCAGGGTGCTCCCCGGTTGATGGAGGTCGGTTCGCGCATGGGTCAGGTCGTCGACCGGACGTCGTTCACGCGTCGCGACCGACAGCGCTACCGGATCAAGGTCCAGCGGTGCCTGGACACGCTCGACCTGATGCTTCGCGAGTACCCGTTCGCCGACTCGGAACCGATGACCGGCGTCGAGATCGAGTTCAACCTCGTCGACGCGGACCTGTGCCCGTCGCTCAACGGCCGCGACGTCCTGGAGACGATCAACGCCGAGGAGTTCCAGACCGAGCTGGGTCGCTGGAACCTGGAGCTGAACCTGCCCCCGCGGCCGCTGCCGGGCGACCAGTGGCGCCAGCTCGAGCACGAGCTGCTGGACCTGCTCGCCGGTGCCGGGGCGAAGGCCGGCGACCTGCGCACCCAGCTGATCATGATCGGGATCCTGCCGACGCTGCGCTCCGATCACATGGTCGCCGAGTCGATCACCCCGGACGACCGCTACTACGCGCTGAACGACCAGCTGCTGTCCGCGCGCGGCGAGCCCGTCCACATCGAGATCAACGGCACGGGCAGCGGCGAGCACCTCTCCGAGGACTTCGAAACGATCATCCCGGAGGCCGCCTGCACCTCGTTGCAGCTGCACCTGCAGGTCGCGCCCGTGGACTTCGGGCGGTACTGGAACGCGGCCCAGTGCCTGGCCGGCGTCCAGCTCGGGGTCGGCGCGAACTCGCCGTTCCTGCTCGGCTCGCAGCTCTGGGCGGAGACACGGATCCCGCTGTTCGAGCAGGCCTGCGACGTCCGCACGCCGGAGCTGCGCAACCAGGGCGTGCGCCCGCGGGTGTGGTTCGGCGAGCGGTGGATCGACTCCGTGCTGGACCTGTTCAGCGAGAACGCCCGTTACTTCCCGGCCCTCGTGCCGCTGACCAGCGAGATCGACCCGATGAGCCAGCTGCGCGAGGACGGCGCGCCGGCGCTGCCGGAGCTCACGCTGCACAACGGCACGATCTGGCGCTGGAACCGCCCGATCTACGACATCTCCGACTCGACACCGCACGTGCGCCTGGAGAACCGGGTGCTGCCGGCAGGGCCGACGACCGTCGACATGGTGGCGAACGCGCTGTTCTTCTACGGGCTGCTGCGCTCGCTCGTCGAGGCCGACCATCAGCTGTGGCGCTCGGTGTCGTTCGAGGCGGCCGCGGAGAACTTCGTGACCGCGGCGCAAGCACGGGATGAACGCGCCGCTCTACTGGCCCGGCACCGGCTGGATGCGGCCGGACGAGCTGGTGCTGCGCAAGCTGCTCCCGATGGCCCACGAAGGTCTGTCCCGGTGGGGGGTCAGCGCCGCGGTCCGCGACCGCTACCTGACGGTGATCGAGCGCCGCTGCGTCACGCGGCAGACCGGCTCGTCCTGGCAGGTGGACACGGTGGCCGCGCTGGAGGAGCGCGGCGCGGACCGCGCGAAGGCGCTGCACGGGATGGTCGAGCGCTACCAGGTGGCGTCCACGGCGAACCAGCCGGTGCACACCTGGGAGATCCCGAACTGATCCAGGCCCGCCTCCGGGCCCGTTCGCCATCGCGAACCGCTGGGTACGACCGCCCGCCGGGCACCCCTCGCTGTTCCTAGCGTCGTCCCCCGACCCGCCGTCCGTGGCCCTCGAGCCCCGCCGCGGCTCCCGGGTCGTGGACGGAGGACCGAGGTGGACCACGAGGTGACGGCGGCGCGGACCGCGCCTGGGCGGACGGGCCGGACGGCTCCGGGCCCGGCGCGGCCGGTCGGCCGGCGGTGAGCCCGGTGGCCCGCTTCCGCCCGTTCGGCCGCCGCCACGACGGCCCCGCCGACCACGAGCCCGGACCCGTGGCTCGACGATCCGCCCGCCGGCGGCGTCCGCGACGTCGATGCCCGCGACCACCGCGATCCGGACGTCGGTGTCTCCGTTCCGGCCACGCGTGCCGCGAGCCCGGCCTTGTGGGCGCCTCCGCGCTCCGGTCCCGGTCCCGGTCTCGACGAGTTCGACGACGACGCCCCGGTCACCGACCCGTTCGGCTTCCCGCCGGTCCCGCCGGTCGTCGCCCCGGACGCCGGTCCGCCGGCCCGCCGCGCCGCAGCGCCGGCCTGGGCCGCGTGGGTCCCGGACCAGCGCCCCCGTATCGCTGCGGTCTCCGGCCCGGCACTCGACGACGGACCGGCCGGACGTCCGGCTGCGCACCCCGACGACGTGGGCCCGTTCCCGATCACAGTCGCCGAGAGGTCGACGCCCCCGCCGTCGGTGCGCCCGGCCGACCCGCACGCCGCATTCCGCCCCGGATCCGGAGACAGCCGCGTCGAGGAGCGACCGTCGCCCCCGCGCACGGTCGGTCCCGCCGACGGCTCCCGCTCCGGATCCGACGACGGGCACAACGAGGAGCAGACGGCGCTCCCCGGCACGGTCGAGGGCGCCGGCGCATCCCGCCCCGGACCAGACGATCACCGCGTCGACGAGCGATCGGCGCTCCCGCGCACGGTCGGGCCCGCCGACGCACCCCGCTCCGGACCCGACCGCGACCCCATCGCCGACCGGCCGGCGACGGCCTCGCTCGACCCACGCCCGGCCGTCCCACCGGCCAGTCCCCGGCCCGGAGCCGACCGGCACCGTCCGGCCGACGACGTGTCCTCCGCGCCGGAGGCCGACGCTCCAGACCCGGACCTCGCCGGGCCTCCACGCGCCGGCCGCACACCGCTGACCCCGTACCGTCCGCCCACTGACGGCAGCCGGGCACCTCATGCCGGGCCTGGTGACGCCCGCCCCGCTCCCTCTGCACCGCCCGGTGGCCCCGCGGTCGCCGCCCGAACGCCGTCCGATCCCGGCGGGACGTCGCCTGGGCGCCCCGCACCGACGGCTGTCCCCCCGGCGAGCACCGCCGATCCCCGCGTGGTCGACGCCGTGAAGCCGTCCGGTCCTGCAGGCTCCATGCAGCCCGCGGAGGTCGGAGACGACCCGGCGGCCCCGGACCGAGGGGAGGCCGCCGCACTGGCCGGGGCGTTCGCCGCCGACTACCTCTCCTGGGACGAGGACGATCCGGCGCGGCGCGGGCGGGCACTGGCCGACCACCTGCCCGGACCGGTCGCGGACCGCGCCCTGCTCGGCTGGTCCGGCGACGGACGTCAGCGGGCCGAGATCGTGCTCCCCGGCGCGGTGCGGCCGGACGGCGAGGGCCGGTTGCTGGTCGACGTGCGGGTGCGCGTCACGCCGTACCGGCGGGTGTCCCGATCCGAGGCGACGCCCGAACCGGATCCCCGCGACGCGCTCGGCTCGCCCGCCGCGGCACCGCCGGTGACCGCCCGGGGCTGGCGCGGCCTCGCCGCACGCTGGGTACGGCTCGGCGTGACCGTCGTACGCGACGGCGACCGGCTCGTCGTCGACGTCGGGGAGGAGACGGTCGACGACCCCGCCGCCGGAGAGGTCCCGACCGGGTCGACACCGGCCCGGCCCCGCCGGGTCACCGACGACCCGACGCTCGACGGGGACGGCGACGACGCGGTCGGCCGCTCCGCCCGCGCGGCCGGGAGCCGGCGGTGAGCCCGCTGCGCGCGCCCACGGTCGGCGGGCTGGCCGGCGGCGTGGGCGCCACGACAGTCGCCCGGGCGCTGCACGCGCGGGAGATCGGCCCGGTGGGCGACGCGGGCCGGCTGCCCGACGTCGTCGTCTGCCGGGCGACCGTGTCCGGGCTGGCGCTCGCCGCACGGCCGGCGACGGCGGCTCCCGGTACCGCACCGGTGCTGGCCGTCACCGCCGTCGACGACGAGCCGGACGGCCCCGTCGCCGACCGTCTCGCCCGCGTCGCCGCCGGGTGGTCCGGCGCGGTCGTGTTGCCGCGGGTCGGGCACTGGGACGCCCTCGAGGACCCGTACGCCGAGGCGGCCGGTCTGCTCGGCCGGTCCGGGCGCCCGGAGCCGCTGGAGCGCTACGCCGAGGCGTTGGCCCGGATCGTCGCACTGCTCACGGCCGGGGGACGGCTCGAACGGCCCGAGGACGAGCGGGACTCCGTCGGAGCACTGCGCCCGGTCCGTGGGGTGCGGGTCGGGCTCCCCGCACCCGGACCGACGCCGTGGGACGGGTTCGCCGCGGCCGGGACGGCGTGGTGAGACGTGCGCCGTGTCCCCACGCGGGCGGCTCCGGCCGTCGCCGTGCTGCTCTCGCTCGTCGCCGTCCTGGTCCTGGGAGCGGGGCCGGCATTCGCGGAGGAGCCCGAACCGTCGTCGACGTCCGGCGTGGCGACCGACCGGATACCGGAGCTCGCCCGCGAGTCCCTGCCCGAGATCGAGCAGCTGACCGGCGACTTCTGCCCGGAGCTGCCGCCGGTCTGGGTGGTCGCCCAGGTGCAGGCCGAGTCCGGGTGGGACCCCGACCTGCGCACCGGCAGCGCGGCCGGGCTGTACCAGCTGGGCGAGCGGACCTGGATCGCCGCCGGCGGGAAGCCGTGGCCGGACTCCGACCTCACCGACCCGGCCGCGCACCTGCGGATCGCGGTGCCCTGGATGTGCGCCACGATGCGCGCGGTCGCCGGGCACCTCGCCACGAACGCGAAGCCGGTGTCGGTGCTGGACGCGATGCTCGTCTGCCACATCGCGGGCTGCCGGCGCGTGACGGCCAGCAGGTCCGGCGTGCCGGAGGCCGGCGAGGCGGACTGCTCCGCGGCGTGCAGCTCGGCCATCGACCGCTACCTGGATGCGGTGCACCGCAACCTGGAGACGTACTCGGCGGGCGGCGGGCGCCCGGGCACGACGGAGCGCGACGACCGGGAGTCGGTGGACACCCCGGTGGCGCCGCGCGGTGTGCAGCGGCCGGCCAGACCTGCCGCCCCGGCGGCGCCCACGGTGTCCACCCCGGCCCCGGCGTGGACGGGCGGGAAGACGAAGTGCGCGCCCCCGGACCCGACCCGTTCCGACGACGGCTGCCTGACCGGCGCGGCCCGGCACGGCCTGCAGACCGCGGAGAAGGTGTTCGCCGGCCTCGACAACGGCCCGGTGATCAAGAA
Source organism: uncultured Actinomycetota bacterium (assembly GCA_963822335.1). Taxonomy (GTDB): domain Bacteria; phylum Actinomycetota; class Actinomycetes; order Mycobacteriales; family Pseudonocardiaceae; genus Pseudonocardia. The sequence continues at coordinate 1,500,315 of CAWGHE010000004.1, forward strand.
GGCCGGGTGCTGGGACGCGCACGCCTGGAACCCGACCAGCGACCACTCGAAGGGACGGGCGTGCGACCTCTTCCCGGGGAAGGCCGGCACGTTCCCGAAGGGCGAGGCGCTGGACCACGGCTGGCAGATCGCGCACTGGTACGAGGCGAACGCCGCGCCGCTGAAGGTCAAGTACCTGATCTGGCAGGGCCGCTACTGGGACCCCTCGGTGCGCGCAGACGGCTCCGGCTGGGGTCGCCGCTACACCGGCGGCGGCGTCTACGACACGAAGGACCCGACCGGCGGGCACTACGACCACATCCACGTCAGCTTCGCGGAGTGACGCCATGAGCCGCCGCCGTCCCCTGCTGCCCGTGCTGGTGTCGATCGCCGCCGTCCTGGCCGCGGTCGGTGCGGGCGTGTGGCTGCTCGCCCCCGGCCCGTCGCCGTCCGTGCTCAGCTCCGACGACCGGGCCGCGCTCGGCGGTCCCGACGTGGACCGCGGGGACCCGCCACCGGCCGTCGCCTACTCCGTCCCGGACGGGGCGGAGGCCGTCGCGCGGGCGTACCTCGTCGCGGCCTACGGCGCCGGACCGGGCGACGCGGGCCGGACCCGTCTGGACGCCACCCGCTACGCCGAGCCGGGGAGCCCGCCCGCCGTCGTCGGTGTGACCGTCCTCGACCCGCCGCCGCCCGGTGCCCGCCGCATCGGGGCGGTGGAGGACCTGATGGCGACCGCGTCGGACCCCGGCGGCACCCGCCGGGCGTACCTCGCCACCGTCCGCACGACGACGGCCGCACCCGGGGAGCCGGCGCGCTCGGAACGGCTGCGGACCCAGGTCGTCGTGCACCACCAGGCCGACGGCCGCTGGCTCGTCGTGGCCGAGACCCCGGACACCCCCGACACGCCGGCACTCCCCGCCGGCGACGGCTGAGGACCCCAGGAGCCGGAGACATGACCACCGACGAGCTCGAAGAGCTGATCAAGAAACTGCTGGCCAAGGGCGTCACGGTGATCGTGCTGATGGCGGGGCCCACCGGGCAGATCGTCGGTTCGACACCAGGCGAGGAACCGCAGCCGCCGGCCGTCAGCGCTCCGGCGACGCCGGGCGGGGAATCGAACCGGACGGCACCCACCCCGACGCCGGACGCCGGGAGCACCCCCGCTCCGGCGGAACGGCCCCGCGCCACCCCGGCGCCGACGCGTACGGCACCGGCGCCGTCGACGGCCGACCCGGACACCGCTCCGCTGCCCGGGACCGCGCCCCCCGCACCGGGCGCACGGACCGTCACTCCGCCGGCCACCACCCGCGAGCCTGCGGCCGCAGACCCGCCGGACACCCTCGACGCACCGTCCGCGCCCCGGACCGCGACACCGCCCGCATCCGGCCGGCGGACGGCGACCGCGACCCCACCGGCGACCGCTGTGCCGTCCTCCGGAACCGGCGATCCGACCGGCGTCACACCGGAACCGGTGACGCCCCGGAGCACGACCCCCGCACCGGACGCGGGCCGCACACCCGGCGCCCGCGTCCCGACCGTCCTTCCCGAGGGGACATGGTCCGAGGGCAGCGTGGGCTCCGCTCCGGGGGCCGGCGGCAGTGGCACAGGAGGAACGGGCACCGGCGGGACCGGCAACGGCGGAACGGGCACCGGCGGGACCGGTGCCGGGGGTACCGGCTCGGGCGGGACCAGTGACGGGACCAGCAACCGCGCTCCCGGGAGCGGGAACGGCACCCGGGAAGCCGGCTCGGGCGGAACCGGGTCCGGGGGAACCGGCCCGGGCGGGACCGGCACCGGAGGGACCGGCGCTGGAGGGACCGGCGCTGGAGGAACCGGCTCGGGTGAAGCCAGCAACGGGAACAACACCAGCGGTACCGGGACCGGGAGCGGGAACGGCACTGGAAAAGCCGGATCGGGTGGAACCGGGTCCGGGGGAACCGGCCCGGGCGGAACCGGCACCGGCGGAACCGGCACCGGAGGGACCGGCACCGGAGGGACCGGCACCGGAGGGACCGGCTCGGGCGGAACCAACAACGGACACAGCAATGGCGCTACCGGGAACCGGAGCGGGACCGGCTCGGGCGGAACGGGCAATGGCGGAACCAGCTCAGGCGGAACCGGACAGGACACCGGGGACGACGGCGACGGATCGAGCGGTACCGGCGACGGATCCGGCGACGGCGGGGACGGCGCGACCGGCACCGGCGACGGCACGGGAGGGACCGGCGACGGCACCGGCGACGGATCCACGGGGACGGGGACGGGATCCGGGGAAGTCTCGGGCACCAAGCCGACCACCGATTCCGGAACCGGAGGCGACGAGATGCAGACCGCAGGCCAGGGCGTCACCGCCGCCGACAAGCTCGGCTGGGGCAACCCGGTCCGCAGCGACGACTTCACCGGCGGCACCGACGGCTGGAACATCTACGACGGCCCCGGCCACGCCGGTAACGGCCGTCGCACCCCGGACGCGGTGGGCATCGAGGACGGGATGCTGACCATCACCGGCGACTCGGAGGGCAGCACGGCCGGCATGGCCTGGATGCCCGGGCAGAAGTACGGACGCTGGGAAGGCCGGGTGCGGGCCCCCGAATCCGACGAGTCGTACAACGCCCTGCTGCTTCTCTGGCCGGACGCGGAGAACTTCCCGGAGGGCGGTGAGGTCGACTTCATGGAGATGATGGACCACACCCGCCAGAAGACGAGCATGTTCCTGCACCACGGCGCGGACAACTCGCAGGTCTCCGGTGAGGTCGAGGTCGACGCGACGCAGTGGCACAACTGGGCCGTCGAGTGGACGCCGAACCGCATCGCGGCGTTCGTCGACGGCGAGCAGTGGTGGGAGACCACCGACACGTCGATCCTGCCGCCCGGCCCGATGCACCTGTGCATCCAGCTGGACTGGTTCCCGAAGGGCGGCGACGTCCAGGAGTCGACCATGCAGGTCGACTGGGTGAAGCAGTACGCCCTGGACGGGGACGGCGGCGAGCAGTCGTCGGCCGGTCAGCCCGACGGCGGGAACGGCGACCGGCAGTCGAACAGCGACCGGCCGAGCAGCGGCGAGTCCGGCACCAGTGGACAGCAGTCCGGCAACAGCGCGGCGGGCAGTCCGGCAACCAGTCGGGCGGCCAGTCCGGAGGCGGACGGCAGAACGGCTCCTCCGGCGACGGCGGCGGGGACTGATCACGGGGCCTCTCAGCGTCGCCACAGGCGCCTGTCCCTACGGTTAGGCCATTCGTACGCACCAACGCCCGAGGAGACACGTTGTCGCAGGCACCCGAAACGACGCGATCGGCGTCGGGGCGCGATCCGGACGACGACCCTCCCCGCCGGCGGCGGCCGTTGATGACCGTACTGACGATCGCGTGCATCGCCGCGCTGGTGGCCGTGCTCGGCGTCGTCATCACCACCGACCCGACGGCGGAGCAACCGCCGGCCGGGCCGGGAGCGCCGCCCACGCCGTCCGGTGTCGGCGGTGGGACGGACCAGCCGTGGCACCCGGACGGCAAGACGACGCTCCGCCCGGGCTCCGGCAGCGAGGCCGCGGTCCAGCGCAACTGGCCGATGATCGCGAACGACGAGTTCGACGGCACCGCGCTCGACCGCTCCAAGTGGAGCCCCTACACCGGGGAGACCACCGGCGGCGTCGGCCGGCACCGTGAGGAGAACCTCGCGGTCCGCGACGGCCTGCTGACCGTCACCAGCCAGGGCAAGACGTCCGGCGGCATGGCGTGGACGAAGGGCCAGCAGTACGGCCGCTGGGAGGCCCGCGCCAAGACCAACAAGGGCAGTGGCTACGGCGACGTCATGCTGCTCTGGCCGGACGCCGAGGACTGGCCCGTGGGTGGCGAGGTCAACTTCATGGAGATCCCGAAGGGCGAGCGCGACGAGTCGCACTTCATCGTCCACTACGGCGATGACAACAGCCAGGTCGGACACACGACCCAGGGCGACTTCACGCAGTGGCACAACTACGCCGTCGAGTGGGCGCCGGACCACGTGGCCGGCTTCATCGACGGCCAGGAGGTCTTCCGCACGACCGACCCGAACGCGATCCCGCCGCGACCCATGCACATGGCTCTCCAGCAGGACATCGGGCCCTACGGCGACGACTGGATCCCGGCGCTGGACGAGCGCTCACCGGCCGAGCTCGACTTCCAGGTCGACTGGGTGCGGATCTACGGGATGTGAGTCCTCTCCGTGGACGTGCACGGCCCGACTCGGCGGCCGGGCGGTGACAGTCACACGGAGGCAGGGAGAAGGCCCCGGCCGATCGGCCGGGGCCTTCTCTGTCCCGAACTGACGCGCCGCTCCCACCACGAAGCGACGAAGATGAGGCTAGCCTATCTTTGCCCGCTCGCCAAGGGCAGCCTTACCGTAGAAAATCGCGCTACCGGAGGCGGGCGTCGGGCCGTATCTTCGGGCCCCGGAACGTCTGAGGGGCCCCGGCCGAATCGACCGAGGCCCCTCATTACCCGAACTGACGCGTCGCTCCCACCACGAAGCAACGAGATTAGGTTAGCCTAGCCTTCGCGCTGCGCGCAAGAGTTCGATCACACGAACAGCGACCGCAGCGGACCGACGGCGAAGTAGCCGACGAACGCGACCGCGACGACCCACATCAGTGGGTGCACCTGCCGCGCCCGCCCGGTCGCCGCGGACAGCACGACGTAGCTGATGAACCCGGCGCCGATGCCGTTGGCGATCGAGTACGTGAACGGCATGACGACGACCGTCAGGAACGCCGGGATCGCCGTGCGCAGCTCGGACAGGTCGATCGTGGTGATCTGCCGGAACATCATGGCCCCGACCACGACCAGCGCGGGCGCCGCCGCCTCCACCGGCACGATCGCGTACAGGGGCGTGAAGAACATCGCGGCCAGGAACAGCAGCCCGGTGAGCAGGTTCGCCAGCCCGGTCCGTGCCCCCTCCGCGATACCGGCCGCGGACTCCACGAACAACGTGTTCGACGACGCCGAGCCCACACCGCCGGCCACCGCGCCGGCCCCCTCGACGATCAGCGCCTTCCCGAGGTTGGGCAGCTTCCCGTCGGCGTCGGTCAGCTCGGCCTGGCGCACGAGACCGGTCAGCGAGCCCATCGCGTCGAAGAAGTTCGCCAGCAACAGCGTGAAGATCAGCAGCACGACGGTCAGCAGGTCGAGCCGGGAGAACGCGCCCAACGACACGTCGCCGACGAGCGAGAGGTCCGGCAGCCCGATGAACTTCTCGGGGACCGACGGCACGGACAGGGTCCAGCCCTTCGGGTTCGTATCCGACGACGGTCCGACCCGGGCGATCGCCTCGACGACGATCGCGATCACGGTGTTCACCACGACCCCGATCAGGATTGCCGCACCCACCCCGCGGGCCACCAGCACGCTCATGATCACCAGACCGACCACGAACACGAACGACGGCCAGGACGCGATCGACCCGTCGATGCCCAGCGAGACCGGCACCGTCGTGTTCGCCGCGTCCGGCAGCCGCCGGACGAACCCGCCGTCGACGAGCCCGATCAGTGCGATGAACGCGCCGATCCCGACCACCATCGCGACCCTCATCTCCGGGGGCACGGCGTTGAACACCGCCGTCCGGAATCCGGTCACGGCCAGCACGACGATGATCACGCCGTCGATGACGACCAGGCCCATCGCCTCGGGCCAGGTCATCAGCGGCGCGATCGTGACCGCCAGCAGCGTGTTGATCCCGAGCCCTGCGGCGATCGCGAACGGATAGTTCGCGATCACTCCGAACAGGATGGTCATCACACCGGCGACCAGCGCGGTCACGGCGGCGACCTGCGAGATCGGCAGGATCCCGCCGACGGCGTCCACCTTGGCCGCGGGATCGGTCGGGCTGACGCTGCCGAGGATCAACGGGTTGAGGACGATGATGTAGGCCATCGCCATGAACGTGACCAGTCCCCCGCGCAGCTCCCGGGAGATCGTGGATCCGCGCTCGGCGATACCGAACAGACGCTCGATCACGCGGACACACTAGGTCGTAGTCTGATCGTGTGACCGACCCGCCGAAGCTGTCACCTCGATTCAGCGATTCCGTGCCGGTGATCGCCGGCGGAACGGTGCTGTGGGCGATCGGCGCGCTCGTCGCGGCGCTGGTGTCCGGCTTCGACGAGGTGTTCTGGACCTGCGTGGCGGGGATCGGCGTCGGGGCGTTCGGCGCCAGCGTGTTCACCTGGCAGCGGGCCGCCGCCCGCCGCGGCGCCCGCTCGGCGCAGTCCGGCATCGGCGACTGACCGCGCCGGGATCCACCGGCCCGCGGGCTCCGCGACCCGGTTCTAGGGTGGGTCCATGACCGCCGCGAACGACCGACCGACCGCCGTCGTCACCGGGGCCAGCTCCGGGATCGGCGCCGCCACCGCCCGCGCGCTCGGCGCCGCCGGGTTCCACGTCGTGCTGGGTGCCCGGCGTGTGGAGCGCTGCGAGGAGATCGCCAAGGAGATCGACGGCACCGCGCTGCCGCTGGACGTGACCGACGCCGAGTCCGTGCGCGCGTTCGTCGACGCTGTGGGTGGGATGGGAGACGGCACAGTACGGACCCTGGTGAACAACGCCGGCGGCGCGAAGGGCCTGGAGCCGGTCGAGCAGGCCGACGAGGACGCCTGGCGCTGGATGTGGGAGACCAACGTCATGGGCACGCTGCGGGTCACGAAGGGCCTGTTGCCGACGCTGCGCGACTCCGGTGACGGGCACGTCATCACCGTCACCTCGATCGCGGCGCTGGAGCCCTACGACAACGGCGCCGGCTACACCGGCGCCAAGCACGCGCAGGCGATGCTGCACCGCACGCTGCGCGGGGAGTTGCTCGGTCAGCCCATCCGGGTCACCGAGATCGCCCCGGGCATGGTGGAGACGGACTTCTCCCGCGTGCGCTTCGAGGGCGACGAGGAGCGCGCAGCGAAGGTGTACCAGGGCATCACACCGCTGACCGCCGAGGACGTGGCGGACGTGATCTCGTTCGCGGCGACCCGGCCGTCGCACGTCAACCTGGACCAGATCGTGCTCAAGCCGCGCGCCCAGGCGTCCGGATCCCGGGCCCACCGCGAATGACGTTCTAGAGCGTCTCCTCGGACCGGCGCCGCTGCTCGGCGGCGTCGGCCGGCTCCTCGCCGGACTCGGCGCCGGCGATCCGCTCCTCGGACTCCCGCAGGATCTCCTCGGCGCCCGCCCGGTCGTCGCCGTCGGTCGGGGCGCCGGCGGCCTCCTCGGGCAGCGGTGTGGCCCTCGACGGAGCGCGGTCGCGTGCGACGGACTCGTGGGTCTCGGTCATGCCCCGGGCTACCCCGCACGCGTTCCCGGCAACCTCCCTACAGCGCCGACATGCCCTTCCACTGCTCCCACGGGATCGTCCAGTCCGAGATGTCGCCGTCCGCCGGGGACAGCTGGACCGGCGTACCGGTGACCTCGACCGGGTCGCCGTAGAGCGCCGAGTCGTAGTAGGCCTTCGCGTCGCCCAGCGACAGGTTCACGCAGCCGTGCGTGACGTTCGACGAGCCCTGCGCACTCGCCGACGCCGGGTTGGCGTGGATGAACTCGCCGTTGTTGCTCATCCGTACGGCCCACTTCTCCATCACGTCGTAGCCGTACTGCTGGCTGATCATCCGCTTGTCGGTGAACTTCTCGCTCACCACGTGGGTGCCGGAGCGGGTGTTGCGGTTCGGGTCCGACCCGAGCCCGTAGCTCGCCGGGTACGTCGCGACCGGCTTGCCGTCGCGCATCACGACCATCTGGAACGACCTCGTGTCGGCCTTGACGACCTGCGCGCGCCCGATCTCGAACGACGTGCTCAGGTTCTGCTTGCCGTACGCACCGTCGCCGAACGGGACGCCGAGCATCGGCGCATTCACCGAGACCTTCGTCCCGGAGGGCCAGTACTGCTTCGGCCGCCAGTGGATCCGGGACCCGCCGTTCTCGTCCGGCAGCCACGCCCACGCGCCCTCGACCGGGCGCGACGTGGTGACCTTCAGCGCCCGTTCGACGGACGCCTTGTCCTCGACCGTCGAGTCGAACTGGATCTCGATCGGCGCCGCGACGCCGACGGTGCGGCCGTCGCCGATGTTCATCGTGCCGCGGACGGTGTCCTTCGGCTTGACCGTGGCCACGGTGCCCTGCACCGGGACCGGCACGCCGTCGGAGCCGGTCGCGCGGCCCGACCACGTGTAGACCGTGTCGTAGTCCAGCGGCGCGGTGGCCGTCCAGGCCGTCCGGTCGGCGTTGAGCTGACCCTTGACCGGCTCGCCCTGCGGGTCGCGCAGCGCGACCTGGTCCAGCGTGCCGCCGTCCGCCCGCACGGCGACCGGTGTGGCCGGACTCACCGCCGTCGCGCCCGCGGCCGGCTCGTACGCGACCGTCACGTCGGGCGCGGACGGCGAGGACACCACGCCGTCCAGCCCGGTACGGCCGGCGGCCGTGGCCACCGCGGTCGCCACTCCCAGAACGCCGATCAGCGCAATCGCCATGATCAGCAGCCGTCGCATCTCTCTCCCACCACTCGTTCGTGCTCCCACAACCGGGACGGGTGAGCGGGCAGAAGGTTGCCCGGAACGGAAGGGAAGCGCGTTCGACGGTACGCGTCACATCGCTAGCCCGCCGTTGCTTTGCACCACCCGGACGATCAGATCGAACAGCCCACCAGCACCGGTTCCGGACGCAGCGTGACACCGGTGCGGGCGGCGACGCCGTCGCGGACCTCGCGGGCCAGCGCAAGCAGATCCGCCGTCCGTCCCGTTCCCCGGTTGGTCAGCGCGAGCACGTGCCGTGACGACAGCGCGACCCGTCCGCCGGGACCCGGGTGACCGCGGGTGAAACCGGAGGTCTGGATCAGGCCGGCGGCGGAGAGCTTGACCCGGCCGTCCCCGGCCGGCCACGTGGTGAGCCCGTCCACCTGCGGCGCGTCCGCGGCCGGGAGGATCGGGTTGGTGAAGAACGAGCCGGCGCTCCAGGTGTCGTGGTCGTCCGGGTCGAGCACCATGCCCTTGCCCCGGCGCAGTTCCAGCACCGCCTCGCGCGCCGCGGCGGCAGGGACGCGCTCGCCGGTCGGCACGTCGAGGCGCCGGGCCAGCTCGGCGTAGCGGACCGGCGCGGAGAGCCCGTCCGCGGTCAGCACGAACCGGACCCGGAGCACGATCGAGTCGTCGCGTCCCTTGAGGACGCTCGTTCGGTAGCCGAGGCCGAGCTCGGCGGCGGGTACGTGCTCGCGCACGCGCCCGGAGCGACGGTCGTACAGGTCGACGTCGACGAGCAGGTCGGAGATCTCGACGCCGTAGGCGCCCACGTTCTGCACCGGGGTGGCGCCGCTGCGCCCAGGGATCCCGGACAGGCACTCGAGCCCGCCGAGGCCCTCGTCGGTGCACGTCGCGACGACGTCGTCCCAGTCCTCTCCGGCTTCGACCGTGACCAGGACGGACCCGTCGTCGCGGCGCTCGGTGCGCACCCCGTGCGAGCCGACGAGCACGGCGGTGCCGGCGAACCCCTCGTCGGCGACGACCAGGTTCGAGCCCCCGCCGAGCAGCAGGACCGGTTCACCGGCCGCGTCCGCCTCCCCGACGGCGGCCACCACCTCGTCGGCCGACCCGGCCGGGCACAGCCGTGCCGCCGGGCCACCCAGGCGCAGGGTCGTGTGTGCGGCGAGCGACGGGTGGACTGTGCTGGGTGCGCTCACGGCCACAACGGTAGCCTCCGCTCATGCCTCGCTCGCTCGACTACCGTGCGACCTCCTCCCACCCGGCGGAACGCGTCTACTCGACGATGGTGGACCGGGAGGTCATCGAGAAGCGCCTCGTCCAGATGGGCGGTCCGGGTGCCGAAGTGCAGGAGTACCAGACGACCGGCAACGGCGGCGTCACGTACACGCTCCAGCACGGCATCGACTCCGCGGACCTGCCGGACATGGTCACGAAGCTTCTGCCCGGCGGCCGCGTCGTGATCAAGCGGACTGAGCACTGGGCGCCCGCGGACGGCGGTGGCTACGCCGGCACCGCGCGGGTGTCGATCGCCGGGACCCCGGCGACGGCCAAGGCGTCGATGCGGCTGGCCGACAACGGCGGCGGCAGCGAGTTCGCGGCCGACTTCGAGGTGACGGTGAAGGTGCCGATCGTCGGGTCGAAGGTCGAGGAGGCGGTCGCCGAACAGATCCGCAACCTTCTCGCCGCGGAGAACGAGTTCACCCTCTCCCAGATCTCCTGACGTGGACGACGACCGCCACTACGTCATCACGCTGAGCTGCCCGGACCGCACCGGCGTGGTCGCCCGGATCTCCGGGTTCCTGGCCGACGCGGGCGCCTGGATCACCGAAGCCGCCTACCACTCCGACGTCGACGCGGGTGTGTTCGCCACGCGCCAGGTCGTCGACGCGGCGTCGGTCCCGTACGGGCTCGAGGAACTGCGCGAGCGCTTCGGCGAGGTCGCCGTCGAGCTGGGCGGGACCTACCGGATCAGCGACACGGGCCGTCGCAAGCGGGCCGTGCTGCTGGTCACCCGGGACATGCACTGCCTGCACGACCTGCTCGGCCGGGTGTGGGCGGGCGAGCTCCCGGTGGAGATCACGAAGGTGATCGGCAACCACGAGGGGCTGGAGTCGCTGGTCACCGCGCACGGAGTCCCGTTCCACCACGTTCCGTTCCCGGCGGCCGGCGACCCGGCCCGGGAGCAGGGCAAGGTGACGTCGTTCGAGAAGGTGCGCGAGCTCGTCGACGCCGACGACCCGGACGCGATCGTGCTCGCCCGGTTCATGCAGATCCTGCCGGCGCACCTGTGCGAGGCGTGGGCCGGCCGCGCGATCAACATCCACCACAGCTTCCTGCCGTCGTTCGCGGGGGCCCGCCCGTACCACCAGGCGCACGCCCGCGGCGTCAAGCTGATCGGCGCGACCTGCCACTACGCGACCGCCGAGCTGGACGCCGGGCCGATCATCGAGCAGGACGTGATCCGGGTCGACCACGGCGACACCGCCGCCGACATGGTGCGCCGCGGACGCGACATCGAACGGCTGGTGCTCTCCCGCGGCCTGCGCTGGCACCTCGAGGACCGCATCCTGGTCCAGGGCAACCGGACGGTCGTGTTCCGCTAAGCCCTCAGGAGGTCAGGCCGTGCTCGTGGGCGAGCACCACGGCCTGCACGCGGTCGCGCAGCCCCAGCTTGGACAGCACCGACGAGACGTGCGTCTTCACCGTCGCCTCGCTCACCGTGAGCTCCGCGGCGATCTCGGCGTTCGCGAGCCCCCTGCCGAGCAGGCGCAGCACCTCGGTCTCGCGTCCGGTGAGCCGGTCCAGGCCCGGGTCCGTCGCCGGCCTGTTCCGACGCGCGATCTCCCCGATCACGCGGCGGGTCACCGACGGCGAGAGCAGCGCGTCCCCGCGGACCGCCGCGTGCACGGCCGCGATCAGCTCCTCCGGCGGCGAGGTCTTCAGCACGAAGCCGCTCGCCCCCGCGCCGAGCGCGCGGAACACGTAGTCGTCGCGCTCGAACGTCGTGAGGATGACGACGCGGGTCTGCGCGCCGTCGACGGCGAGGATCCGCTCGGTGGCGGTCAGCCCGTCGGTGCCGGGCATCTGGATGTCGACCAGCGCGACGTCCGGGCGGTGCCGGCGCACCGCGTCGACGGCGTCGTCGCCGTCCGCGGCCTCGGCGACGACCTCCAGGCCGGGCTCGCTCTCCAGAATCATCCGGAAGCCGCGCCGGACCAGCTCCTGGTCGTCGGCGAGCAGCAGGCGGACTGTCATTGGCGCCCCAGCACGGCGTGCACCCGGAACCCGCCGCCGTCGCGCGGCCCCGCGTCGAGCCGGCCGCCATGCATCGCGACGCGCTCCCGGATGCCGACGAGCCCGCGCCCGCCGTCTCCGTTCTCGTCCGCGGCTCCCGGCCCGTCGTCGACGACCTCCACCTCGACCCCGCCCGGACCGCACCGCACGTCCACCCGGGCGCGGGCGGGGCCCGCGTGCTTGAGCGTGTTCGTCAGCGCCTCCTGCACGATCCGGTAGGCGGACAGTGCGAGCCCGGCGTCGACCTCGCCGTCGCCGACCGTGAGCTCCACCGGCAGCCCGGCCCGCCGGACCTGCTCGACGAGCGACGGCAGCCGGTCCAGGCCAGGGGACGGCTCGTCCGGCCCGATGTCGGCCGTGTCGTCCGCGGGGTCCGGATCCTCGGCACGCAGTACCCCGATCGTGCGCTGCAGCTCGGCGACGGCCTGCCGACCGCCGGCCTGCACGTCCGCGACGGCGGCGCGGGCCTCGTCCGGCCGGTCGTCGAACAGCCGGTGCGCGACCCCGGCCTGGATCCCCATCAGCACCACGTGGTGCGCGACGACGTCGTGCAGCTCCCGCGCGATCCGCACCCGCTCCTCGAGCACGGCGCGCCGCTCGTTCGCCCGCCGCTCCAGGGCCAGCTCCGCGTTGCGGCGCTCCAGCTCGGCCCGGGTCTCGCGCAGCCGCCGCGTCATCAGCCCGAGGGCGCCGCCAACCAGGTAGGGCAGCGTGTTGAGGACCGCCAGCACGAGCGCCCGGCCGATCGGCACCCCGGCGAACAGCACGCCGGTGGCGCCCAGCAGGACGACGAGCACCAGCGCGGCCGCCGCGCACCACAGCGCCCTCCGCCGCTCGGCGTAGGCGGCGACAGCGAACGCGGCCACGCCCAGGACCAGCCAGATCATGAACTCGTTCGGCCGTCCGGTGGCCCAGAAGACCCACACGTGCACCGCACAGACCAGCAGGACCGTGCACGGGAAGCGGCGGCGCAGCAGCAGCGGCAGGCAGAACGCCACGGCCCACAGCACGATCACCGGGGTCGGCGGTGCTCCCCGCACGACGGGAGCGACGAGCACGACCTCGGAGAGTGCCCCGAGGCCGGCCAGCGCGACGACGATCGCGACGTCGGTGGCGATCGGCGAACGCCGGAGGGCGGCCCGGGCCGACTGCACCGGGCCCGCGGTGTCCGGAGTCGGCGCGGCCATGGTGGGCCAGAGCGTATCCGTGCAGCGCACGGTCCGTCCTCCGTCGCGCGGAGGAGGCGGTCTCCCTCGCGCGACGGGGAGTGCGGACCCCGGCACCGGCCGCAGCGGTGAGCCGGATCGCGACCCGCGGCCGACGATCTCCACCCCGGTCCGCTCCTAGCGTCGTGGCAGCTCGGAGAGGGAGGTCGAAGTGGCCACGGAGGCAGTACTGGCACCGGAGTCGACGCGACGGACACGCCGGCTCGTCGAAGGCACGGCGTTCGTCGGCGTGTGGATCGCGCTGGGATACCTGCTCCCGGTCGACACGAACACCTACATCCTGCTGGGCGTCCCGCTGACCGTGGCGTTCCAGCTGTGGGTACGCCGCCGCCCGCTGCGCGAGCTGTGGGTGCGTGACGGAACCGACCGGTTCCGCCTGGACCGGGCCGGTCTGGCCCTCGCCCTGCTACTGGCCGTCACACCGGTCGTCCTGCTGGTCCGGTCCACCGGCGCCGGAGCGTGGTCCACGGCCGTGTGGGCGCTCGCCGCGACGGCGGGCGCGGTCCCGGCCGCCTGGGCGTTCCGGCGGACCCGGCTGGTCACGACCCTGCTCTACGCCCTGCCGACCGTGCTGGCCGGTGGTCTGGTCATCGCGCTGCTCAGCCTGGTCCAGCCGATCACCTCCGGTGGATCGGTGGACCTGCTCGGCATGCTCGGCGTCGGCGTGCTGTCGGCGCTGCAGTACCTGCCTGCCGTGTTCGTGCTGGAGGAGGTCGCATTCCGCGGGGCGCTGGACGCGCACGTGCAGCACCCCGGCGAGCGGGGCGGGATCGGCACGGCCCTGTTCTTCTCGGCGGCGTGGGGGGCGTGGCACCTGCCGGTCTCCTCGGTCCCGGGCCAGCCGCTGTGGATGAACCTGCTCAGCGTCGTGGTGGTGAGCGTCGTGCTCGGGCTCCCACTCGCCTGGGCGTGGCGGCGCACCGGAACGCTCGCCGCACCGGGGCTGGGGCACGCGGCCTACGACGGGCTGCGCAACGCCGTCCTCTCCTGAGAGCTTCGGACGGTCCGCTCTGCAGGGGGTGCGGGGCGGGCCGTTCGATCACGGGTGAGATGACGCCGGTTGCTCCGCTGGTCGACCGACGGAGCAACCAGCAGCACTTCACCCGTGATCGACTTCCCGGTCGCATCCGGCCCGGAGGACCGGCCACGCCCGCGTGGTGCTGCGCCGATGCTGGCGTGATGACCGTGCCCGGGTTCCCTACGGCGTTCCGCGGCTCCGACGCCGTCGCGGCCGGCCTGGTCACTTGGGGCCTGCTCCGCGGTCCGGAGTTCGACCGACTGCTCCCCGACGTCTACGGCGTGCACCAGGCCGAGCCTCGTGACCTGGCACTGCGCTCCCGGGCCGCCTACCGCTGGGGAGGCGAGCAGGGCGTTCTCTCCGGCTACTCGGCCGCGGAACTGCTCGGGGCGGACTGCGCCCCGCTCCGGGCGTCCGCCGAGCTCACCGTGCCCGGTGGTGGGCTGCGCTCGCGCCCGGGCGTGATCGTGCGCCGGGACGGGCTGCACCCCGGCGAGATCACGACGGTCGGAGACGTCCGGACGACGACGCCGATGCGCACCGCGTTCGATCTCGGCCGCCGATCCGGGCTCGTCGAGGGCGTCGTGGCGGTCGACGCGCTGGCTCGCGTCCACGGGTTCCCGCCCGACCTGATGCTGAACTTCGCGGTGCGCTACCCGCGCGCTCGCGGCGTCCACCGCTTCCCCGACGTCCTGGCCTACGCCGACCGCAGGTCCGGATCTCCCCCGGAGAGCCGGCTACGTCTGCTGCTCGTGCTGGCCGGGCTCCCCCGACCCGCCGTCCAGCACCCCGTGCTCGACGACACCCGGCGTCGGGCCGTCTGGCTCGATCTCGCCTACCCGGAGCAGCGGGTCGGCGTCGAGTACGACGGCGGCGAGCACCTGCGGCCCGACCAGGTCCGGAAGGACATCGCCCGGCACACCCGGCTCGTCGCGGCAGGATGGCGGGTCTACCGCTACACGTCCGACGAGATGCGCCGGGAGCCGGACCGGATCGTCGCCGACGTCGCCGCGGCGCTGAGCCTCGACCCGGCCGGGCTGCGGCTGAGGTGATGTCAGTTGCTCTCCCGGCGCGACGGCAGAGCGATGAACGTCATCTCACCCGTGATCGCTCGACGGCGCCTCGAGCCGGGCGGCAGCGCACGCGAAACGGCCCGCCCACCGGACAGGTGGACGGGCCGTGTCGTGCGCGGGTCAGGCTGCCGCTTGCTCGACCGTCACGGCGGCCGGCTCCAGGGCGATCTCCAGGACGTCGGCGACGTCGGCGACGGGGTGCACCGTCAGCTCGCCGCGGACGGACTCCGGCAGGTCGTCCAGGTCCGGCTCGTTGCGCTTCGGGATGATCACGTCGGTCAGGCCCGCCCGGTGCGCGGCGAGCAGCTTCTGCTTCACCCCGCCGATCGGCAGGACCTTGCCCTGCAGCGTGACCTCACCGGTCATGCCCACACTGGACTTGACCGGCCGCCCGGAGGCGAGCGAAGCCAGCGCCGTCGTCATGGTGACGCCGGCACTCGGTCCGTCCTTCGGGACCGCGCCCGCCGGGACGTGCACGTGCAGCTTGTGCGACGCGAGGTCCCCGGCCAGGCCCTTCGACCGCAGGTAGCTCAGCGCGATCGAGACCGACTCGGTCATCACCTCGCCCAGCTGCCCGGTGATCGTCAGACCCGGCTCGCCGTCCATCTTCGTGGCCTCGATGAACAGCACGTCCCCGCCGGCCCCGGTGACGGCCAGACCGGTCGCCACACCCGGCACCGACGTCCGCTCCGCCGACTCCGGCGTGAACTTCGGCCGTCCGAGGTAGGTCACCAGCGCGTCCGCGTCGACGTGCACCGGACGCTCGGTCTCCGCCGAGCCGTCGATCTTCACGGCCACCTTGCGCAGGACCTTCGCCAGGCCCCGCTCCAGCTGCCGCACCCCGGCCTCGCGGGTGTACTCGGCCGCGATCATCGACAGCGCGACGTCGGTGAACTCGACGTCGTCGGCCTCCAGCCCGGCCTTCTCGACCTGGCGCGGAAGCAGGTGGTCGCGGGCGATCGCGACCTTCTCAGCCTCGGTGTAGCCGTCCAGCGAGACCATCTCCATCCGGTCGGCCAGCGGGCTGGGGATGGACGAACCGTCGTTCGCGGTGGCGAGGAACAGCACGTTCGACAGGTCGAGGTCGACCTCGAGGTAGTGGTCGCGGAACGTGTGGTTCTGCGCCGGGTCGAGCACCTCCAGCAGCGCGGCCGTGGGGTCACCACGGAAGTCGCTGCCGACCTTGTCGATCTCGTCCAGCAGCACGACCGGGTTCATCGAGCCGGCCTCGCGGATCGCGCGGACGATGCGGCCGGGCAGCGCGCCGACGTAGGTGCGCCGGTGACCGCGGATCTCCGCCTCGTCGCGGACGCCGCCGAGCGCGACCCGGACGAACTTGCGTCCCAGCGCCCGTGCCACGGACTCACCCAGCGACGTCTTGCCGACGCCGGGCGGGCCGACGAGCGAGAGCACGGCACCCGAGCCGCGCCCGCCGACCGTCTCCAGCCCGCGGCGGTTGCGCCGCGACCGGACGGCCAGGAACTCGATCAGGCGCTCCTTCACGTCGTCCAGGCCGGCGTGGTCGGCGTCCAGGATCCGCCGGGCCTCGACCAGGTCGTCGGTGTCGACGGTCGTCTCGTGCCAGGGGATGTCCAGGATCGTGTCCAGCCACGTCCGGATCCAGCCGCCCTCGGGGCTCTGGTCGGACGAGCGCTCCAGCTTGCCGACCTCGGTCAGCGCGGCCTTGCGCACGGGCTCCGGGAGGTCGGCGTTCTCGACCTTGGTCCGGTAGTCGTCCTCGTTCTCGTCGTCGCCGCCCTCGCCGAGCTCCTTGCGGATCGCGGCGAGCTGCTGGCGCAGCAGGAACTCCCGCTGCTGCTTCTCCATGCCCTCGCGCACGTCGTTGGAGATCTTCTCGGAGACCTCCTGCTCGGCCACGTGGGCCTTCGTCCACTCCAGCAGCAGCTCGAGACGGGCCGTCACGTCGGTCTCGGCCAGCAGCTGCGACTTCTGCTCGTTCGTCAGGTACGACGCCCACCCGGCCAGATCGGCGAGCTGCGACGGGTCGGTCGTCTGCTGCACCGAGTCGATGACCTGCCAGGCACCCCGCTGCTGCAGGATCCCGACGACCAGCGCCTTGTACTCCTTGGCCAGCTCGTGGGTCCGGCCGGTCGGCTCGGTCTCGGCGACCGGCTCGGCCTCCACCCACAGCGCCGCACCGGGCCCGGTCACGCCGGACCCGATCCGGGCGCGCCGCTCGCCGCGCACGACGGCGGCCTTCTCACCGTTGGGCATCCGTCCGACCTGCTCCAGCACCGCGACGGTGCCGATCGAGGCGTACTTGCCGTCCAGGCGCGGGACGACGAGCACGCGCCGCGAGGTCTCGGATTCTCCTGCATCAGCGCCGGCCGCATCGACCGCCGCCTGAGTCTCCGGCGCGTCGAGCCGGACGGGAACCACCATGCCGGGCAGCACCACTGAGTCGGTCAGCGGAAGCACCGGAAGCTTCAGCATTTCTGTCATGTCTCGCCCAACGCTTACACCGTTGAAGACATTCCAGCGTTCAAGTACGTCCGCTCTCGGCGAACTCGGCTCGCTGCCCAGGGGTTCGCAGCAGGAGCCGGCACAGGGCGTCGGCGAGCCAGCGCTCGTAGCGGTCCGCGCTCCACCCGCGCTCACCGGTGAGCAACCCGTACACCTCGGGCGCCATCAACGTGTAGACGACGTCGGCGGCCGCGGCCTCGTCGAGACCGTCGTCGAGCACGTCGCGGGCGGCGAGCTCGCGTGCGATCCGGGACTGCCCCACCCGCCGTTGCTCCCGCATCCGTTCGAGGAGAGGCGCGACCTCGGGCTCGGCCGCCGCCGCGTCCCGCAGGACCTGCTGGACCGGAGCCGAGCGGTCCAGGAGCTCGCGACAGACCCGCGCGAACGCGGCGAGCAGGTCGCGCACGTCCTCCGTCTCGAACGCGGCCACGACGGCCGGCCGCTCGTGCAGCGCGACCGGCTCGTCGTCCCCGACGAGCGAGACCTCGAGCACCCCCTCGAGGACCCCTCGCTTCGACCCGAACAGCCGGTACACCGTGGCAGGAGCGGTCCCGGACGCCTCGGCGACGGCCTCGACCGGCGTCGCGACGTACCCCTGGCGAACGAACAGCCCGCGGGCGGCGGCCACGACGTCCGCTCGGGTGCGCCGGACCTGGGCCTGCCTGCGGGAGTTGTCGTAGCGGCGCTCCTTGACAGGTTCGGTCACGGTGACGAGAGTAACACTCTCATCGTGAGAGTATGACTCTCGCCAATGACAGACGGAGGCCGACGATGGCGACACCCCAGGAGAACGCGACCGTCGTGGCGCGGTTCGACGCGCTGGTGAACAGCGGTGATCTCGACGAGCTCGACCAGCTCTGCACTGCGGACATGGTCAATCACGCGCTCGCGCCATCCCGTCCGGCGGGCCTGGCCGGCACCCGCGAGTTCCTGGCCTCCGCCGCCCGGTTCCGGTCCGACGGATGGCAGCGGCTGACCGTCGTTGCCGACGCCGAGCACGTCGTCCAGCACGGGGTGCGTGGCGGCCATTGGCCCGGCGGGCCGTTCCTCGGCTACGAGGCCACGGCCGGCCCGTACGCCCGCGAGGTCGCGTTCGTCTACCGGCTGAGCGGTGGCCGGATCGCGGAACGCTGGGCGGTGCGCGACGACCTCACGATGCTGCGCCAGTTGGGCGCCGTGCCGCCGGCGTGACCGCGGGGCTCAGAGTGCGAGGTCGCGGACGATCTCGACGCCGGGAAGGGCGGCCAGCACGACGCCGGGGACGGCCAGCTTGGAGCGACGGACGCCGCTCCCGACGACCACGGCGTCGGACTCCGCGACCGCCGGGGTGAGCAGCAGCGGCCAGCCGTCGGGCAGGCCGAGCGGGGTGATCCCGCCGTACTCCATGCCGGTCAGCTCGACGGCGGTGTCCATCGGCGCGAACGAGGCCTTGCGCACGTCGAGCTTGCGCTTGACGACGCCGTTGACGTCGGCGCGGGTGGTGGCGAGCACGAGGCACGCGGCGTAGCGGGTCTCGCCGCTGCGCTTGCCGGCCACGACGACGCAGTTGGCCGACGACTCCATCGGTGAGGAGTAGGCGTCGCAGAACGCGGCGGTGTCGGCGAGGTCGGGATCGATCTCCGCGACCCCGATCAGCGACGCGTCGTCGCCCAGAGCCGAGATCGCCTCGACCACCGGGGCGCCCAGCAGGTCGGGACGGTCGGGAGCGGGGACGGCATCGAGCGTTCCGAGTACCTTCCAGCTCACCAGCGCTGGTCACCCCGCTGCACACCGACGACGGCCGGCTTCACGTCCACGATGTAGACCAGCACCGCGACGACCGCGGCCAGCCAGAAGATCGTGCCGGACCCCATCGGGCCGCTGGTGATGAGGATCAGCAGCAGCAGCGCGACACCGGTGATTCCGAGCCACGCGTTCTTGGTGAGCTTGCCGACCGCGGTGAACGCGTCGGCGCGCTGGCGCAGGGCGTGCAGGAACGCGTACCCCCCGACGGGGATACCCAGGATCCAGAGCCCGGTGACGACCCACACGTCCAGGCTCTCCAACACGTCCACCCAGCCAGACTACGACGCCGCCGCAGCGGGGTCACGTCCGCCCGGCAAACCGGACACCCCCGCGCACGACACGGCCCCCGGAGACGAGCTCCGGGGGCCGTGGCTGGGGAGATGCGGGTCTTACTTGGAGACCGAGCTCCCACCGTTCGTGCTGCGACGCGCGGCCGGCTTGCTGGCCGTGGTCTTCGGCGCGGCCTTGTTGGCCGCCTTGCGGGTGGTGCTGCGGGTCGTGCTGGCGACCTCGTCGCCGGCCTCGTCGATCGCGGAGGCGGCGTCGGAACCCGCCTCGGAGACGGCCTTGGACGCATCCTTCGACACGTCGCTGACGGCCTCCGCGGCCTGGCCGGCGACCTGCTGCGCGGTGCGCGCGGTGCGCTCACCGAACGAACGGGTCTCGCGGGTCACGGTGCCCAGCGCCTTCTCGGCGGCGTCGTGGGTGGTGTCCACGAACTCGTCGACGCGGGCGTCGAACTTCTCCGTGTAGGTCTCCACCGTCGAGATGGCCTGCTTGACCTGCGGCTGCTTGCGGATCCGGCCCCAGGCCTTCTCGCCGCGCTTGGCGAAGCCGGAGTAGACGGACTCGGCCTGGTCGCGCAGCTCCTCGGCCTGCTTGCGCAGGTGCTCCGAGCTCAGACGCGTCCGGAGCTCGCCGATCTCGTTCGGCAGCTCGGAGACGCGGTGCTGGACCTCCTCCGCGCGCTTCTCGGCGCGGGTGCGGGCGTCGGTGACGGCCTTGTTCACGGTGGTGTAGGCGTAGTCGCCGACACCGAGCACGGCGAGCAGCGGGGTGCGAACGACCACGGCCTGCTCGGCGGCCTGCTCACGGGCCTTACGGACGTCGGTACTGGTCGGCAGGGTCACGGCCATGATGATTACTCCTCGTGGGGTACGGGCCCGTCGGTGACGACGGGCGTTCGGTCGCCCGGGAGGCCGTTCTCCCGGCGGAAAGACTCGTAGATGTCGAGCAGCACACGTTTCTGCCGCTCGTTCAGCGTGGGATCGGCGAGCACGGCGTCGTTGACGACGCTCGCTGGCCGTTCGTCGAGGATCCCGGCCTTGACGTACAAGGCCTCGGCGGAGATCCGCAGCCCCTTCGCGATCTGCTGCAGGATCTCGGCGGACGGCTTGCGCAGTCCGCGTTCGACCTGGCTGAGATAGGGGTTGCTGACGCCGGCGGAGCGGGCGAGCTGTCGCATCGAGACCTGAGCGGACTCGCGCTGCGACCGGATGTACGAGCCGATGTCGTCGACCGCTTGTCCAACGTCCGGAACCACATGGTTCAGGCCGCTGACGACCGCGTCCACGACACTTGCGTCGTCCCGCTTCTTCGGGGAGTTCGTACTCATCCGTGCTCACCTCCTCTTCACTGACACCACCGAACGTACGCGGCAGTGCTAGCTCTTGCAAGCGCAGAGCTAGCGCAGCTCACGTGGCCTATGCCACGTCCGCTACGCGCAGATGACGCGGAGGTGTCGGCGACGTCAGATGATCAGCTCGGACACCGTGTAGATCACCAGCCCGGCCAGGGCGCCGACGACGGTGCCGTTGATCCTGATCCACTGCAGGTCACGGCCGACCTGCAGCTCGATCTTCTTCGACGTCTCCTCCGCGTCCCAGCGGGCGACCGTCTCGGTGATCAGCGTCGTGATCTCGTGGCGGTAGTGGCGGACGACGTAGCCGGCCACATCCGCGACCCATCCGTCGACCTTGCCCTGCAGCTCGGTGTCGGACTCCAGCCGCCGCCCGAGACCGACGAGCCCGTCGCGGACCCGCAGCCGCAGCTCGTTGGACGGGTCCTCGGCCGCGTCGAGCACCATCCCCTTCACCACGGTCCAGGCCCGGCCGATGAAGTGCTGGACCTCGGGGTGCTCGACGAACTGGCGCTTGACCTGCTCGGCGCGCTCGATGGTCGTCTCGTCGAACTGCAGGTCCTTGGCGAACTCGGCGAGGTAGCGGTCCACCGCGTGGCGCAGCTGGTGGTCGGGGTCGTTCTTCACCGCCCAGGCGTAGGCCCGGATCTCGCCGAACACCTTGTCCGCGACCATCTCGTCGACGAACCGCGGCGTCCAGGACGGCGCCCGGTCGTGCACGACGCGCAGCACCATCTCCTGGTTGTCGGCGACCCAGTCGTAGGCGCGGTCGCACACGAGGTCGACCAGCCGCTTGTGCGCGCCGTCGGCGAGCACGCCCTCCAGTGCCTTGCCGAGCGGCGGCCCGACCGGGATCTCCAGCAGCTTGCGGACCGCGACCGACTCGACGACGTTCTGCACGTCCTCGTCGCGCAGCACGGTCACGATCCCGCGGGCGGCGGCCGTGAGCTCGGCGGTGATCCGGTCCGCGTTCTCCTGCCGGGCGATCCAGCGCCCGACCGTCAGCGAGATGCCGACCCGGTCCAGCTTGTCCCGGACCACGGTCTCGGACAGGAAGTTCTCTCCGACGAAGTCGCCGAGGCTGTCGCCGATCACGTCCTTCTTCTTCGGGATGATCGCGGTGTGCGGGATCGGCAGCCGCAACGGGTGCCGGAACAGGGCCGTCACCGCGAACCAGTCCGCGAGCGCGCCGACCATGCCGGCCTCTGCGGACGCCCGGACGTAGCCGGCCCAGACCTGCCCCTGGATGTCCTCCAGGTACTTCGCGACGATGAAGATCACGGTCGCCGCGAGGAAGAAGCCGGTGGCCAGCATCTTCATCCGGCGCAGATCACGACGCTTGACCTCGTCGCCAGGACCGAAGCCGCCGAGCGGGACGAGCGGTTCGACCGGCGCCGGGCGAGCGGGCGCAGGGCTGGACGGTCCGGACGGGGCCGGGCGTTCCGGGGCGCGCGAAGTGTGCACGTCTCCATACTGCCGGGCCGGGCCGACAGCGCGTGCGGCTACCGGATCCGAGATGGTCTGGCCGGGCCCGACGGTTCTCCGCCGGGCCCGGCCATGCCGGTGGTGCGGCCGCGCAGCGAGGGAGAAGTGCCCCCTCGGGCGCCGCAACCGGGACGCGAGAACCGTTCAGGCACCGGCCGACGGCCGGGGTGCGCCGGTGGCGGGAGAGCCGAACCCGGCGGCACGGGAGGACGAACGGTCCTTCGCGCTGCTGCGCTGCAGCGTCTAGCGCCGCACCTCCACGACCGAGTGCCCGGACCGCTGGGTATCCGGCGGCACGTCGTGGTCGGCCGCGCGCAGCCGCACGGCCTCGTTCACTGCGTCGGCGACGATCGCGGCGTCCGGCACGTGGTAGCCCGTGCGGGCCGGGCTGACCCGCCACTGGACCCAGCCGTCCGGGCGCTCCGTCGGCGGGGCGGGCACCCCGATGCCGTCGGTGTGCAGTACGACGTCGGTGTACAGACCCAGCTCGGCGGGCAGCGTGTGCCCGGCGGACATCGGGAACCACCAGGTGCCCTGCGGCGTGGCCGCCACCGGGACGACCTCACCGCTCTCCCGGAGGATGCGGCACACCTGGCGACCGACCTCAGCCGGAACCTCGACGATGTCGAGTGCGTCGCCGGTGGCGAGCAGGACGTCTGCGCCGGGGCCCGGTACGAGTGGCCAACCGTGGTCGGCGTACTCACGTGCTGCCGCGCGCAGCTCCGCGCCGTAGACGGCTCGGTAGCTGTCCCACCAGGACATGACGTGCCACTTCCTCTCGACCTCACGGAGCGATCCGGGCTGGAAGTGGTCGCTCCCTGTGAACTTCAACACCAAGGATGCGACCCCGGTGACGTTCGCGCGAGCACCCAGCGGTGATCGAACGACGCCGCGAGACGAGCGGGGATCGGCAGGTGAACGGCGAGCCGAGCGCCGGTTACCGGCGGGCGACCGGTTGCGGAGTGTGGGCGGGCGGCAACCCCGAGCAGCGGTGGATCGGCGTTGCCGGTCACCGACGATCCGCCGGTGACGAGCGGTCGGAATCCCGAGATGCCTTCACGTTCAACTGTCTTTACCATCGAGGAGAATCGGGGTCGAGGTGCGGAGGTGGCATGACGAGCAGGACGGCGGGACACCGCGGGGTGCGTGCGGACGCGGTGCGCGCGGTGGTCGTGCTGGTCGCCGCGGTGGCCCAGACGGCGGCCGGGGCGCTCGGCGGCAGCGGCGCGTTCGGGGAGTCCCAGAAGGTGCTGGCCGATCGGTACCCGTCCCCGCTGATGCCGGCGACGGTGGCGTTCTCCGTGTGGTCGCTGATCTATCTCGCGCTGCTGGCTCTGGCGGTGCGCCAGGTCCTGCCCGGGCAGCGACCTCGGCCGGTGAACCGGGCGACCGGATGGTGGTTCGCCGCCTCCGCGGTGCTCAACGGCGCATGGATCGTGATCTTCTCGCAGGAGCAGCTGATCCTCGCGCAGCTGGTGATCGTGGCGCTGCTGGCCTGCCTGGTCGTGCTGCTGGTGCGGCTGGCCCGCTTCCCCGCCCAGGGGACGGCCGACCGGCTGCTGCTGCACGGGCCGCTGGCGTTCTACAGCGGCTGGGTCGCGCTCGCGACGGCGGTGGGGGCGGCCACGACGTTGACGTACGTCGGGGCGGGACCGGGTCCGGTGACCGGTGCCTTCCTGCTTCTGGTGGCCGTGCTCGCGGTGGCCGCGGGGACGCGACGGACGGTGGCGGCACTGCCGTTCGCGGCCACCGCGCTCTGGGCGCTGCTCTGGATCACGACGAGGGCGCCCACCCCGGTTGCCGTCGTGGCCGTGCTCGGCGGTGCGGCGGTGCTGACCTCAGCCGTCCTCCGGTCGCGGGACGGGATCCGGGCGGCGTTCGGGTAGAGGTCCGGACACACCGATGCCGGCGCCCCTGGGGTGGGCGCCGGCATCGGAGTCAGCACTCGAGCGGGGCGATGCCCCGCACGGAAGTTCAGATCACGCGGACCGAGTCGGCCTGCGGTCCCTTCTGTCCCTCGCTGGCCTCGAAGTCGACCCGCTGGTTCTCCTCGAGCGTGCGGAAACCGGTGGCCTGGATGGCCGAGTAGTGGACGAACACGTCCGGTCCCTGGTCGTCCGTGGCGATGAAGCCGAAGCCCTTCTCGGCGTTGAACCACTTGACGGTGCCCTGCGGCATAACTTGTCTCTCCCACACATGGAACGGATCCGACCCACTTCGCGAGGACCGGAGGCTGCATGGACCCCGGCACGCGGAAGGTGACCCGTCCTGCGTCAGAAGCCCACCGTCACACTTCACACGGACGCTTCTCGGCGATCGAGGGAAGACACGACTGCAACCGGCGCGGACGCTACCACGGAGATCGGCTGTGGCGAGGGCACCGTCACACCGGGTCACGCGGCCCGCTCGGCGATCCCTGGAGCCTCCTCCGTCACCCTCGTCCCGGCCGTCACGGCGCCTCTCACGCACCGTGAGATTTCGGGGTTCTTTCGTGCACGTCCGGTCACATCGTCCTCGACCGGGTGAGCCGTAACGCGAGTCCATGCCGACGGGTGACGGCGTCGCGTCCGGGGACCCCGAGCGGGTCACGACGGGGCCGGGCCACCGGGACGGCGCCCTCCGGCCACTCCTCCGAGGTACCCCGTACGGGAACCAGACGCCGTCGGCGGGCGCGCAGCGTCAGCGACGAGGGCCGCCAGCGACGGTCTCCCCGAAAGTGCATCTGGTGCGAACTCGCAGGTCATCAGCATGCTTCGGCCCGTCATCAGCCCCCCGCAACCTGGGAGTGACCGTGCGATCCCGATTCACCACGTCCGTCGCCCTGACCCTCATGATCGGCACGCTGGGTGTGTGCGGTGCCGGCGTGGCCGGCGCCGCCGAGCCGGCGCGCTCGCCCGCATCGGCGAGTGTGCCCGCAGCCCCCTCGGACGGCCCGTTGGGCGACTTCCTCGACGCTCTCTTCGGCGGCGACGACGACTCCGACGACGTCGTCCAGGCCGGCGACGCGGCCGTCGCTCCGGCATACCCGGGCTATCCGGGCTACCCCGCCCCGGGGTACCCCGGCCAGCAGATCCCGCAGACGCAGGCCGCGCCCGGCCAGGGGGCGCCCGGCTACCCGGCCCCCGGGGCGCCCGCGGCCGCCCCCGCAGCCGTCCAGGCCACGACGCCCGGGCAGGCCGCGCAGCCGGGCCAGGTCGGCGCGTCCGGCCAGACCACCGTTGCCGGGCAGGTCGCGGCGCCGAGCCAGCCCGCCGCGCCCGGCCAGCCGGTCGCACCCGGGCAGCCCGTCGCCCCGGGACAGCCGGTCGCTCCGCCGCAGCCCGCCGCTCCGGGCCAGCCGGCCGTCGCGCCCGGCCCCCGGACAGCCCGTCGCCCCCGGCCAGCCCGCCGCCCCGGGACAGCCGATCGCACCCGGTCAGCCGGGCGCGCCGGTCCAGCAGTTCGTGCCGGGTCAGCCGGGCGCTCCGGCACAGCCGGTTCAGCCGGGCACTCCGGTCCAGCCCGGCGCGCCCGCCCAGCCGGGCGCGCCGGTCGCACCTGCTCAGCCCGCTGCCCCGGCGCCCGCTGCCGCAGCGCAGGTCGCCGCGGCGCCCTACGCCGCGCCGCGCTGACCACCAGAGCGGACGGCCCGAGGGGCCCCGCGTGCGCACCGCACGCGGGGCCCCTCGTCCGTTGTCCTGGACCGGGGCTCAGCCCAGGTCGGCGCCGCCCCAGCCGCGCTCGAGCGAGGCGAAGACCTCGTCCAGCAGGTCCTCCAGTTCGGCGGAGTCCTCGACCAGCCACCGCTCGTACGCCGCGATGCAGACACCGAGGCACGCGTGGCCGACGCTCTGCGGCACGAGCCCCGCGGGCGGCTCCCCGAGCCGCAGCGCGACGTAGTCAGCGACGACCTGCCGCCAGGCCGCGTAGCGCAGCGTCGAGTGGGCCTGCAGCGCGGGCGTGTTGAGGATGAGCTGCAGCCGGCGCCGGTGCCACGGCTGTTCCTCGAGGTCGACGCGGTTGAACGCGAGCACGGCGGCCCGGATCCCGCGCAGGATCGGGATGTCCGGGGGCAACGCGGCGAACGTCGCCCGCATGCCGTGCAGCTGCTCGTCGAAGGCGCCCCACGGCACGTCGTTCTTCGACGCGTAATAACGGAAGAACGTGCGGCGCCCGATCCCGGCGGCGTGCGCGATGTCGTCGACGGTCGTGGTGTCGAAGCCCTGCTCGCTGAACATCTCCAGCGCGATGTGCTCGATCTCGAAACGGGTCGTGACCGGGCGCCGTCCCGCACGACGGGCGCCAGGTGCATCCCCCGCGGTGTCCCGGACCGTTGTCGACATCGTCGCTGCTCCCGGCCGTCCCGGGCCCGCGGCGGCTCGGGCGCCGTGGGCCGGTGCGCTCTCCGGCGCACCCGGATACGAGCATGGCACGTCCGCGTCCCGACAGGTCGGGACCGGCCGGAACGACGACCGGTGGCCGCGCGGAACGGGGCGATTCGGCGGAAAGCCCTCCCGTTTTGTCGGTGGGTCGCGGCACACTCGCTCCCAACACCCGCCGGAGGATTCCGGCACCGATGTCGCGAGGGGGACGCCATGAGTGCGCCGACCACGAGCCCGGCCCCGTCCGGCCCTGCGGATGACCGTCCGCTGGACGCCCAGATCGAGGACTACCGGCGCGAGCTGACCGGCTACTGCTACCGCATGGTCGGGTCCGCGTTCGAGGCGGAGGACGCGGTGCAGGAGACCATGATCCGGGCGTGGAAGGGGCTGGCGAAGTTCGACGGCCGCTCCTCGCTGCGGTCGTGGCTGTACCGGATCGCCACGAACGTCTGCATCGACTCGCTGAACGGTCGCAAGCGCCGCGCCGTGCCGATGGACGTCGGCGGACCGGGCGCCCCGATCGCCGAGTCGCTGCGCGAGCCGTTGCCGGACGCGGAGTGGCTGGAGCCGATGCCCGATGCGCGGGTGTCCACGCCGGCGGGGGACCCGGCGGACAAGGCGGTCGCCAAGGAGTCCATCCGGCTCGCGTTCATCGCCGCGCTGCAGCACCTGCCGGCCCGCCAGCGCGCGGTGCTGATCCTGCGCGAGGTGCTCTGCTGGAAGGCGAGCGAGGTGGCCGAGCTGCTCGGCACCACGGTCGCGTCGGTCAACAGCGCCCTGCAGCGTGCGCGGGCCACGCTGTCGGACAGCGGGGTCTCCGAGGCCGTGCCCGGCGACACGCAGATGGACGCGGCGCACACCGAGTTGCTGGTGAAGTACATGGCGGCGTTCGAGGCGTTCGACATGCAGGCGCTCACCGCGCTGCTGCACGAGGACGTCGAGCAGAACATGCCGCCGCTCGAGCTGTGGTTCCGCGGCCGGGAGGACATCATCGCCTGGATGCAGGGCCCGGGTAAGGAGTGCGAGGGCTCGAAGACCATCCCGGTGGAGATCAACGGAACGGTCGGGTACGCGCAGTACCGCCCGTCCGGCCCGAACGGTGAGCACGAGGCCTGGGGCATCTGCGCCCTGCGCATCGAGGACGGGCAGATCACCGGGATGAGCATCTTCCTCAATACCGAGCTCTTCGCGCTGTGGGGCCTGCCGCTCCAGCTGGCCGACGCCCCGGAATTGTGGGAGCCCAAGGTGGCCTGACGGCGATCTCCATTCGCGCGTGACGGGGCGGGTCCGGTTGTCCGGACCCGCCCCGTTCGATGTCGGGTGTCCGTTCACCCCCGGTGAACCGCCTCCGCCCCGGGCGAAACGCCGCCCGCGGTGTCCCCGCCTCCTCCTAGCGTCGGTTGCACGACCGATCGCCCGTCCGCGGGCTCGGACAGGACGGAGGAACCGTGCATGGGACCCGGGTCACGCGTGACAGGCCTGCCACCGACCGGAGCGGCACTGCGCGCGACGCACGCGGCGGACTCGCTCGCCGACCGGCTGCTCGGTGAGCGCATCGTCGTTCTCGGCCAGGAGATCGACGACGAGGTCGCGCACCTCGTGTGCAGCCGGCTCCTGCTGCTGGCCGCCGAGAATCGCCGCCACGAGATCACGCTCTACGTCAGTTCCACCGGCGGAGCGCCCACCGCCGCGATCGCGATCCACGACACGATGCGGTGGATCGAGCCGGACGTCGTGACGATCGTGCACGGCACCGCCGCGGCCGCCGGCCTGCTGGTCGCGGCGGCAGGAGCGCCGGGTCGGCGGACCGCTCTGCCCCACGCCCGGTTCCAGCTGGCCCATCCGCCGGGCGGCGCCGGTGTCACGACCGACGTCCGCGCCCGGTCGGAGGAGCTGGCCCGGCAGCGGCGCGAGCTCGCCGAGCTGGTCGCCGGCCACTGCGGCCGTCCGACCGACGAGGTCGCGGCCGACGCGGACCGGGGGCGATGGCTCACCGCGTCCGAGGCCGTCGCGTACGGACTCGTCGATCGAGTGGCAGGGATGGACATCAGCGCTATCGGATAGCTAGGCTATCCGCATGCGCGTCTCCGAGCTCGCCCACGCCAGCGGCGTCCCGCTCCCCACCATCAAGTACTACCTGCGCGAGGGCCTGCTGCACCGCGGCGAGACGACGTCACCGAACCAGGCGCGCTACGACGAGTCGCACGTGCGGAGGCTGCGCCTGATCCGGGCGCTGCTCGAGATCGGCGCCCTGCCGGTCGCCACCGTTCGCGACGTCCTGGAGGCGGTCGACGACCCCGAGCTGCCGGTGCACTCCATGCTCGGACGGGCCACCCACCCGCTCACGTCGGTGCCCGCCGAGGACGACGACCCAGCCCTCGCCGCGGCGGTCGCCGAGGTCGACGCGCTCGTGCAGCGCACCGGCTGGATCGTCCACCCGGACGCCCCGGCCCGACGCGCGGCCGCCGGGGTGATGGTGCGCATGCGCGCCCTCGGGCAGGACCGGTTCGTCGACCAGCTCGACGAGTACGCGCACGCGGCCGAGCGGATCGCCGAGGCCGACCTGCGTCCGATCGCGTCCATGACCGAGCGCGACGAGGTCGCGGAGGCGGCACTCGTCGGCACCGTGCTCGGGGACGCGCTCGTCTCCGCCCTGCGCCGGATGGCGCAGGAGAACTTCTCCGGCAAGCACTTCCCGCAGCCCATCTCCCGGGAGCAGTCATGACCGCCCTGCGTACCGCATTCGCCTGGCACCGCCCACTGATGACGCTGGCCCTCGCGAACGCCGTCCTGGTTCCGCTCGGGCTGATCGGGATGCTGGCCGATCCGCGGATCGTCACCGGCATGCCGGTCTGGGCCAAGCCGACCAAGTTCGCGATCTCGATGGTGGTCTACGGCCTCACCTGGGCGTGGCTGTACGCCCGGACCCGGGAGCAGTCGAGCGGCCGGATGCGCGGCCTGCACGCGGCCGGGACGCTCGCTGCCATCACGCTCGGCATCGAGATGGTGATCATCGTGCTGCAGGCGGCCCGCGGCACGACCAGCCACTACAACGCGACGACACCGCTCGACACCACGCTGTGGGCGGTGATGGCGGTGTCGATCACGCTGCTCTGGTTCGGCACGCTGTACCTGGCCGCGGGTCTGTTCCGGGTGCGCGGGGGCGACCCGGCCCGAATGCTGGCCGTGCGCGCCGGAGCCGTGCTCGCCCTGATCGGCATGGCGCTGGGGTTCATCATGACCTCGGCTCCGTCCCTACAACCCCAGGCCGCCCTCGGCATCGTCGGCTCGCACACGGTCGGTGCGCTGGACGGCGGGGCGGGGCTCCCGCTGCTGGGCTGGAGCACCGTGGTCGGTGACCTGCGGATCCCGCACTTCGTGGGCATGCACGCGTTGCAGGCGCTCCCGCTGCTGCTGATCGCGCTCGAGCTGCTGGCCGCGCGGATCACGGTGCTCGGCTCGCCGTCCGTGCGGCACCGGCTGGTGGCGGTCGGCTCGGCCGCGTTCGCGGCCTTGCTGGCGCTGCTCACGTGGCAGGCCCTGCGCGGCCAGTCGATCGTCGCTCCGGATGCGGCGACCGCCGTGGCGTTCGCCGCCCTCGTCGCGACGACGGCGGTGGCCGCGGTGTGGGCGCTGCGGCCGTCCCGGGCGGTGGTCGCGGTCAGCCCGCCGGCAGATGCACCGTCGTGAGTACCGCGCGGTGGTCGGTGCCCGGGAGGTCGACGACCTCGAACCGGCTGGTCACCGAACCGGCCGGCACCAGGACGTGGTCGATCTGGATGCCGCAGGCCCGGGGCGCCGACGACGGGTAGGTCCCGACCAGGCCGCGACCGGTCCCGGCGGCGGCGCTGCGGCACCCGCCGAGGGCGGCGCGCAGCCGGGAGTGGTCGAGCGTCGCGTTCAGGTCCCCGACGACGATCGGTGCGACCGGCCCGGCGGTCCAGCTCCGGATCAGGCCGAGCTCGCGGCACAGCGCGCGGGCGAACCGGCGCCGGGTCGGCGCCGAGGTGTGCACGGCGTAGAACCGGCGCGCCCCGAGCACCCCGCCGGTGGCCTCCAGGTGCCGTAGACGCATCCCGGTCCCGGGCCGTACGTGCACGTCACCGGCCCGCGGCGCGGCCAGCAGCGTCACGCCGCGCCCGTCGTGCCGGTCGGTGACGCTGGACGTCCACGACCGGTAGCCGGTCTCGCCGAGCAGCGGCATCAGCTTGTCCCGGTAGTCCGGGCCCGACTCGGGAAGGACGACCAGGTCGGGACGCTCGCGGGTGATCACGACGGCGAGCGCGCCGGCGTCGGCCCGCCCCTTCAGCACGTTCGCGGTCAGGATCGTGAGCGCGACGGTCTCCGGCTCCCGCCGGGGACGGCGCACCCCGCGCGCGGCGACCGGGGCGAGGCCGGCGGCCGCGACCGCCCCGACCGCGATCCCGGCCGGCCGGGTCGAGCGCCGGGAGGCCAGCAGCCCTGCGAACGCCAGCGCGGCCAGCGACGCGTGCGGACGCCAGGCGACGGCGTCGACGAGCGGGAAGCGGTGGTCGATCCGGAGCCGGTCCGGGAGCACGACCGTCGCCGCGCCCGCGCCGAGCACGGCCGCCAGCGTTCCGCGCGCCAGCCGGCGCACTGCACTGCGCTGCCCGGACATGCAGCTCCCTTCGGTCGTCCGTCGAGCGGAACCGATCTTCCAACGCCCGCGGCCGCGCGTCGGTTCCGGCGCCTCACCCGCCGGTGGTCAGAACCCGGTCCGCCCGGCGATCCGTTCGCGAACCGGATCGGCGTGTCCGATGTGGCGGGCGTACTCGGTGCGTGGAGATCCATCGCAGCGTGGCGTCATCGCCCGCGAACGTACCCGTGCGTTCGGGATCGCGGCCTGGGCAGCTCGCGATCTCCCCGAACGCGCCTTGTCGCCTCGCGGGCTACCCGATGCCGGGAACGGCACGGGTGAGGAGGACGTCCGCGGCGGATCGGGCGGTCGCCGCAGCCGTCGGGTCGCCGACGATGGAGTAGCTGACGACGGCGCCTTCGTGCAGGCTCAGCAGCTGGCCGGCCAGGGTCTCCGGATCGCTGACCCCGGCGTCGACGAGCAACGAACGGAACAGGTCGCGCAGCCAGGTCTTGTCGGCCACCACGAGCCGGCGGCCGGGATGGTCCGGATCGGGTAGCTCGGCGAAGGCGTTGACGAAGCCGCAGCCTCGGGTGCCAGGGGCCAGCCACTCGGCGAGGACGTCGAACGGCGCCATGACCCGGGCCATCGGGTCCTGGCCGGCGGCGTCGACGCAGGCGAGTACCTGCTCGCGCCACCGCCGGTCGCGGGCCGCCAGATACGCCGTGACCAGCGCGTCCTTGGAGCCGAACCGATCGTAGAGGGTCCGCTTGGTGACCCCGGACTCGGCGGCGATGGTGTCGACGCCGACGGCATGGATGCCGCGCCAGTAGAACAGCTCGGACGCGACCTCGAGGATCCGTCGGGCCCCCGGTGTCAGCTGCGGGTCCGAGCCCACGTCTGTGTCCACGCCCACCTCCGGTTGACCTCACAGATCTGTGAACCTACTGTCCACAGGACTTCACAGATCAGTGTAGAAGGTGGGCGCACGGTGCGAGATACGGATCATCAGTCAGAGGACGGCACGAGCTGGGTACTGCCGGAGGCGTTCGAGACGGACGACGGTGTGGTGCGCTGGGCGAAGTTCGGGCAGGGCGGGAGCCCGGTCGTGCTGGTACACGGAACGCCGTACTCCTCCTTCCTCTGGCGCACCATCGCGCCCGCGCTCGCGCTGTCCCGCAGCGTCTACGTGCTCGACCACCTCGGCTACGGGCAGTCGGACAAGCACGAGGGCCAGGACCTGACACTCGCGGCGCAGGCCCGGCGCTTCACCCGGCTGCTCGAGCACTGGGGTCTGGACGAGCCGAGCGTGGTCGCCAACGACATCGGAGGGGCGATCGTCCTACGGGCGCACCTGATCGAGTCGGCGCGCTACCGGGACCTCACCATCTTCGACGCCGTCAGCGGCGGCCGGTGGGAACGGGGACTGTTCCAGCTCATCCGCGAGCACTCGGAGGTCTTCGGCGCACTGCCCGGCTACGCCCACGAGGCCATGGTCACGGCCCACCTGCGGCATGCCAGTCATCGGGGGCTGCGCCCGGATGTCCTCGACGCCTTCCTCGCCCCGTGGCGCGGCGCCGAGGGCCAGGCGGCCTACTACCGGCAGTACCGCCAGCTCTCGGAAGCCGACACCCTCCCGTACGAGTCGTCCCTCGCGGACATCACGATCCCGGTGCGACTGCTGTGGGGACGCCACGACCGGATCCTGCCGCCCGAGTACGGCACCTGGCTGCACGAGCGGATCCCGCACTCGGAGCTGCACTGGATCGACGACGCGGGCCACCTGCTGCAGGAGGACGCCCCCGCACAGCTGACCGCTCACCTGCTTGGCGACGTTCCGGCAGCCGGCACGGCGTGATCGATCGAGTCGCCTGGCCGTCGGCGTTGCCGTCGACCGGCATGATCGCGGTGCGAAAGTTGCGGAGAATCCGCTGGTGAGAACGTGTGGCCAGGGGCGGGGTCGAACCGCCGACCTTCCGCTTTTCAGGCGGACGCTCGTACCAACTGAGCTACCTGGCCCCGGCCCCCGGAGGGAACCGGGGCGGTGGAGCGACCCAGACGGGACTCGAACCCGCGACCTTCGCCGTGACAGGGCGACGCGCTAACCAACTGCGCCACTGGGCCTTGCTGTGGAGATGTGCCTACCGTACCCCCAACGGGATTCGAACCCGCGCTGCCGCCTTGAAAGGGCGGAGTCCTAGGCCGCTAGACGATGGGGGCTTGGACCGCCCGGAGGCCATCCTTGCCCTCCAACGGCAGTCCGTTGGGAGCCACCAAAGCATAGGACAGCCACCGGTGGCGACCGCAATCGCCCCCCTCGTCGACGGTCGTCGCAGGTCGCGAGCGGTCAGCGCGTCACGGGTGGCGGCTGGTCCGGGTTCGACGAGATCAGCCCGAGCATGTCCAGCAGCTCGCGCAGGTCTGTGGAGTCCTCCGAGTTCTTCGCCACGACGAGCCGGGCGCGCTGCACCTGGTCGTCCGAGACGCGGAACGCGTCCGCCGCGCTGCGTGGCGCAGGTATCGACCCTGTCTCGTCGTCGATATTGCGCTTCGTGCTGCCGATGCCGCCGCTCATGACGCCTCCCCGCTAGGTCGCCCTGACGCCACGTACCCGGCGCCCACACCCGACCAGGTCGGGCGTCGCGCGTCCGGAGCCGCACTCGCCGGTACCACCACGTGTCGTGGTCGAGACCGAGACGTTACCTATCGCGGTAGGTCACTGCACGCCCCTTCCTGGGTGACGGACACCGCGAATTCGATCACAGTCCGCACAATCAGCAGGTCGCCCTGGAGGTATACCCCCGCTGGGTATGCAGAGATCGCTTCCGGATGGGAAACGTCGCAGGTCGAAGCAGTTGGTCAGCTCCCCGCGGCCACCGACGGGTCGACGGCGAGGCAGGGGCTTCCGCTCAACGTCGCAGGGTCGACGGCACCGGCCAGCGCGCGGTAGCCCGCGGGCGAGGGATGCAGCCCGTCCCCGGAGTCCAGATCGGTCCGCAGGCGCCCGGGATCGGCCGGGTCGGCCACGGCCGCGGCCAGGTCCACGACGCCGTCCGCGTGCGCAGGCCCCTGCTCGCGGACCCAGGTGTTGACGGCGTCGCGCACGGCGCGGCCGTCCGGCGTGCCCCGCTCCCCCACCGTCGACGGCGGGATCGTGCTCAGCAGCACGCGCAGCCCTCCGGCCCGCGCACGGTCGGCGAACCCGATCAAGCCGGACACGATCTCGTCCGCGTCGGCCCCGTCGTCGATGTCGTTCGTGCCCGCCTGCAGGACGACGTCCCGGACGCCGTCGGCGGCCGCCACGTCCGCGTCGAAGCGGTCGGACGGTGAGGATCCGCCGCCGCCGGCGTCTGTGGGCAGCAGCCGGTTGCGGGACAGTCCGGCGTTCAGCACGGTCATCGACCGGTCGCCGCCGGCCGCCCGCAGGCGCGCGGCCAGGACGTCGGTGATCCGGTCGGCGCCGTCGGTGGTGCTGCCGACGCCATCCACGATCGAGTCCCCGACCAGCACGACCGCCGCGGCCGGTCGCTGTCCGCGCACCTCCAGCCCGCTCAGCACCGGCCACGACTGCAGCGTGGTCCCGAAGCCGGCCGAATCGGTGGCGCCGGTGGCGTCACCGGGCCCGGAGAGGAACGCGGTGCGCATGGCCACCGGGTGCGAGCTGATCCGCGACGGCACCTCGGTCAGGAACAGGCTGATCGCGAGCTCGGTCCCGGGCATCGGCACCGGGTCGCTGAGCACGTCCGTCCCCGGCGGGATCGTGACGTCGAACCGTCCTGCGATCGGGACCGGAACCGGCCCGTCCACCGCCGCCCGGTCGCCGGAGCGCGCGACCGACACCCGCCCGACGGTCAGCGGGCCATTGCCGTAGCGGTTGGACAGTCGCAGGCGGACCAGGTCGCCTGCCACTTCGGACCGGACGTGCATCCGCAGCGTGCGCCCGGACAACTGGTCGCCGGGGATCGGCTGCTGGGCGGCGAGCCAGCCGGTCCGCCAGGCCGGACCGCAGTCGGTCGCGGCCGCGGCCGGAGCTGCCGATCGGCCGGAGCCGGCAGCCACCGAGGCCAGGACGAGCGTCGCTCCCACCGCGACAGCGGCGAGCGCACGCAGCCGACCACCCGACCTGCCGCCCACGCGCCCTCCGATCGCCACCGGCCGGGCCCCGATCGGGGCTCCCGGCTCGTGTGTCGATCAGCCGTACGATCACGTTACGTCGCCGACCGTGCACGCTGCGATGACCGGTCGATCCGGCGACGTGGGCGGTCGGGGGTAGCCGACGAAGCGGTGTGCTGCGGACCGTCGGGGGTGGGCAATAGTGTCGGCCCTCACGACAGAGACGTCGCTGAACTACAGAAGGAGGGCCGCGTGACCACCACCTACGAGGAGATCTTCCGGTCGAGTGTCGAGGACCGTGAGGGGTTCTGGCTGCGCGCGGCCGAGGTCCTGGACTGGCAGGTGCGGCCGACCCGCGCGCTCGACGACTCGAACCCGCCGTTCTACAGCTGGTTCCCGGACGGCGAGCTGAACGTCGCCTACAACGCCCTGGACCGGCACGTCGAGGCCGGGAACGGCGACCGGGCCGCCCTGGTCTACGACTCGCCGGTCACCGGCACGAAGCGCACGTACTCCTACTCCGAGCTGCGGGACGAGGTCGCCACGTTCGCCGGCGTGCTGCGCGACCTCGGCGTCGGCAAGGGCGACCGGGTCGTCGTCTACATGCCGATGGTGCCGGAGGCGGCGGTCGCGATGCTCGCCTGCGCCCGGCTCGGCGCGATCCACTCGGTGGTGTTCGGCGGCTTCGCCGCCAAGGAGCTGGCCGTGCGGATCGACGACGCCGCCCCGAAGGTCATGGTGTCCGCGTCCTGCGGCATCGAGGGCAGCCGCGTCATCGAGTACAAGCCGCTGCTGGACAAGGCGATCGAGCTGGCCACGCACAAGCCGGACCGCAACGTCGTGCTGCAGCGCCCGCAGGCCGAGGCGTCCATGGGCGACAAGGACGTGGACTGGGCCGAGGCCGCGGCGACGGCGTCGCCTGCCGATCCGGTCACGGTGAAGTCCACCGACCCGCTCTACATCCTCTACACGTCGGGGACCACCGGGAAGCCGAAGGGCGTCGTGCGCGACTCCGGCGGCTACGCGACGGCGCTGGCCTGGTCCATGCCCAACATCTACGACGTCGGCGCCGGCGAGGCCATGTTCACCGCCTCCGACGTCGGGTGGGTCGTCGGGCACTCCTACATCGTCTACGCACCGCTGCTGGCCGGGGCGACGAGCGTGCTCTACGAGGGCAAGCCGGTCGGCACGCCGGACGCCGGGCAGTTCTGGCGGGTGATCGCGGAGAACAACATCAAGTCGATGTTCACCGCGCCGACCGCGTTCCGGGCGATCAAGAAGGAGGACCCGGAGGGCAAGTACACCCAGGAGTACGACCTCTCGAACTGGCGCTACCTGTTCCTGGCCGGCGAGCGGCTCGACCCGGAGACCTACCGCTGGGCCTCGGACCTGCTCAAGATCCCGGTGATCGACCACTGGTGGCAGACCGAGACCGGCTGGCCGATGGCGGCCAACCCGGCGGGCATCGAGCTGCTGAAGATCAAGCCCGGCTCGCCGACCCGGCCGATGCCGGGCTGGGACATCCAGATCCTGGACACCGACGGCAAGCCGTGCGCGCCGGACGAGGACGGCGCGATCGTCTGCAAGCTGCCGATGCCGCCCGGCGCGCTGCCGACGCTGTGGAACGACGACCAGCGCTTCCTCGATTCCTACATGTCCGCGTTCGAGGGCTACTACCTCACGGGCGACGGCGGACACCTCGACGCCGACGGCTACGTGTTCGTCATGGGCCGCACCGACGACGTGATCAACGTGGCCGGCCACCGTCTGTCCACCGGCGGGATGGAGGAGGTGCTGGCCTCGCACGCCGACGTCGCCGAGTGCGCCGTGATCGGTGTCGCGGACTCGATGAAGGGCCAGGTGCCACGCGGGTTCGTCGTGCTCAAGTCCGGGATCGACGGCACCGCGGACGGGTACGAGGAGAAGCTCCGCGGCGAGCTCGTGGCGATGGTGCGCGACCAGATCGGCGCTGTCGCCTCGCTCAAGGACGTGGGGATCGTGCCCGGGCTGCCGAAGACCCGATCCGGGAAGATCCTGCGCAAGACGATGCGCGGGATCGCCGACGGCAACGAGGAGCCGGTGCCGTCCACGATCGACGACGCGTCGGTCCTGGACACCCTGCGACCGGTGCTGCGGCGAGAGTAGCCGTAACACGAAAGGGTGCGGCCGTCGATGGACCGTTGACGGCTGCACCCGCTCCCCGGCTCCCCGTGCGGTCGTCGCCGGACACCGGAGGCACCCATGAACGGGACCCGTACTGCGCGGATCGCCGCGCTCACCGCCGCACTCGTACTCGGAGCGGCCCTCGCGGCCGCCACGTTGCTGGCCTCGGGGCCACGCGACGGCATCCATCCCGACCGTGAGTCGGCACTGACCGATCGGGCTCCGGTCCTGCTGCGCTCCGCGGAGCATCGGACGGCCGCCGTCGCGCCCCGGACCACGCCGCCGCCGACGCTGCCGGAACCGGCGCCGGCACTGGGCCTGACGGCCGCGGCGACGACCGTCGAGCGCCCCTGACCCGCTCGGGTAAGGCACGCATAACCGCAGGTCAGGGCACGCTCAGTCCGGCGCAACCGGTCGGGCGGGTGCACCATGTCCCCATGAAGGTGAACGTCGATTTCGACCTGTGCGAGAGCAACGCGGTCTGCATGGCAGCCGCCCCCGAGGTGTTCGAGGTGCGCGACGACGACTTCCTCTACATCCTCGACGAGACCCCGGGTGAGGCACTGCGCCCCAAGGTCGAGGAAGCGGTCCGCGGCTGTCCGAAGGCCGCCATCAGCATCTCCGACGAGTGACGGTCGCCGTCAGGTGATCTCGTAGGCCGGGCCGATCCGGTCCTGCAACTCCTCGCGGCCGAGGTCCGGCCCGGTCGTGACGATGCTCCACCGGTGACCGAACGGGTCGAACAGCCAGCCGCCGCGGTCCCCGTGGCTCTCCGCGACCGGGCGTTCGACCCGCGCACCGAGCTCCACGGCGCGGGCGAACACGGCGTCCACGTCGTCGACGTCGAGCACGAGGGACACCGCCGTGCCGGCGCCCTCGACGGGCGCGAGCACGCCGCCGTCGGGCCACTCGTCGGCGAGGAACAGGCGCCGCCCGCCGATGCTCAGCTCGGCGTGCCCGATCTTCCGGGTCCCCGGCTCGGTCCACCGGCTGACCTCGACCGCGCCGAACGCGTCGACGTAGAACGCGATCGCGGCCGCCGCGTCGCGCGCCGCCAGGTACGGGATGAGGTCGGGCATCGTGCCTCCAGCCGTGTGCCGCGGTCCTCCGGGAACGAAGCGTAGGGCGGGGTCCGTCTCCGCCACTTGCACGAATGGGAACCGGGCGCCCTTGCCGCGCACGCCGGCACCGGTGAGGATCCACTGCGATCTGTCGCGC
This sequence comes from uncultured Actinomycetota bacterium, assembly GCA_963822335.1. GTDB lineage: Bacteria > Actinomycetota > Actinomycetes > Mycobacteriales > Pseudonocardiaceae > Pseudonocardia. Next base: position 1,539,238 of record CAWGHE010000004.1, read on the forward strand.
GACGAGGAGCTCCGGATGACCGACGTCTGGCACACCCCACTGACCCCGCTGGCGTTCCTCGAGCGCTCGCAGGACGTATTCGCGGACAAGACGGCGATCGTCTACGGGGACCGGCGGCAGACCTACGCCGAGTTCGCCGCGGAGGCCACCCGCGTCGCGCACGCCCTGCGCGCCTCCGGGGTCGGGCACGGCGACCGGGTCGCCTACCTGCTGCCGAACATCCCGGAGATGCTCGTCGCGCATTTCGCGGTGCCACTGGCCGGCGCGGTCCTGGTCGCGATCAACACCCGCCTGGCGGGTGAGGAGATCCGGTACATCCTCGACCACTCCGGCGCGAAGGTGCTGGTCGTGGACGCGGTGCTGTACGAGACCGTCCGCCCGGTCGCCTCCGAGCTGAAGACCGTCGCCGAGATCATCACGGTCGTCGACCCGGTCGCGCCCGGGGACGGGACCGGCTCCGGCACGTCGTACTCCGACCTGCTCGCGCGCGGGTCGGACGACCCGCTGCCCTGGGCCGTCGACGACGAGGACGAGACCCTCTCGATCAACTACACGTCCGGCACGACGGGCAATCCGAAGGGCGTGGAGTACCACCACCGCGGTGCGTACCTGAACTCGTTCGGCGAGATCGTGCACTCCACGCACACCCCGGACTCGGTGTACCTGTGGACGCTGCCGATGTTCCACTGCAACGGCTGGTGCACGCCCTGGGCGGTCACCGCGATCGGCGGCACCCACGTCTGCCTGCGCGAGGTGCGCGGCGACGTGATCTGGGCGCTGATCTCCGAGCACGGGGTCACGCATCTCAACGGCGCCCCGACCGTCGTCACGACGATCATGAACGCGAGCGAGGCGGTCACGCTCGACTACCAGCTCGTGATCACGACGGCGGGTGCGCCGCCGAGCCCGACCACGATCCTGCAGATGGAGCGGATGGGCTTCCGGATCGTGCACGTCTACGGCCTCACCGAGACCTACGGGCCGTACACGGTGAACCAGTACCGGCGCGCCTGGGACGATCTCGAGGCCGAGGAGCGCGCGACGCTGCAGGCCCGCCAGGGCGTCGGGATGTTGTGTGCCGACCGGGTGCGCGTCGTCGACGAGAACATGGGCGACGTGCCCCGCGACGGCGCGACGATGGGCGAGATCGTCATGCGCGGCAACAACGTGATGAAGGGGTACTTCCAGGATCCGGAGAGGACCGAGGAGGCCTTCCGCGGCGGCTGGTTCCACTCCGGCGACCTCGGGGTCATGCACACCGACGGGTTCGTCGAGCTGCGCGACCGGGCCAAGGACGTCGTGATCTCCGGCGGGGAGAACATCTCGACGGTCGAGGTCGAGCAGGCCGTCGTCTCGCACGACGCGGTGCTCGAGGCCGCCGTCGTCGGCGTGCCGGACGAGAAATGGGGCGAGGTCCCGAAGGCGTTCGTGGTGCTCAAGCCGGGCCGGTCGGCCGAGCCGCAGGACCTGATCGACCACGTGAAGACGCGAATCGCCCGGTACAAGGCGCCGAAGGACGTCGAGCTCGTCGACGAGCTGCCCAAGACGTCCACCGGCAAGGTGCAGAAGTTCGAGCTGCGCGAGAAGGAGTGGGCCGGGCACGGCGGGTCCCGGATCCGCGGCTGAGCACGGTGACCGGATCGACAGCGGTCCGGCGCGGACAAATCGGTTAGCGTTGCTCACCGTGAGCATCGCAACCGACCCGGACACGACCGCCCCACCGGGTGCGTTCCGGGTCGCGGCAGGCGCGGTCGCCGTCACTACCGTGTCCGTGCTGCCGGTGTTCCTGACCGGTGCCCTGTCCGTGCAGCTCACCGCGGAGCTCGGGTTCGACCCCGCCGGGCTCGGGCTCGTCGTGGCGCTCTACTTCGGGGTCAGCGCGTTCTGCTCGCTGCCGGTCGGCATGATCGTGGAGCGGATCGGGTCGCGGGTGACCAGCCGGATCGCCGTCGTCGGCGCGGCCGTGCTGATGGCCGCACTGGCGCTGGGCGCACGGTCCTACGGCTCGCTCGTCGCGATCCTGCTCTGCGGGGCCTGGTGCAACGTGATGGGCCAGCTGTCGTCGAACCTGACGCTGGCGCGGTCGGTCCCGGAACGGCGGATGGGCCTGTCGTTCGGGGTGAAGCAGGCCGCGATCCCGACGGCGACGCTGCTGGCCGGCGCCGCCGTACCCGCCGTCGCCCTGACCGTCGGATGGCGGTGGGCCTACGTGATCGGGGCCGTGCTGGCCCTCGTCGCGCTGGCCGGGACACCCCGGGCGAACGCGGCGCCGGACGGCGGGAAGCCCGCGCCCGGGTCAGCGGGCGACCGCCGCGCTCGGGGTGATCGGCGCCGCCTCCGGATTGGCCGCGGGCACGGCGACGGCGCTCGGCATCTTCCTCGTCGCCTCCGCCGTGGACCGCGGTGTCGAACCGGGCCTGGCCGGTCTGGTGCTGACGATGGGCAGCGTGATCGGGCTCGCGATGCGGATGTTCCACGGCTGGTGGGCGGATCGACGCGAGGTGGCCCGTCGCAACGAGCGTCGGCAGGGCGGTGGTCACATCGCGGTCGTCGCGCTGAGTCTCGCGCTGGGTGCGATCGGCTTCGGGCTGCTCGCCGTCCCGGGCGCGACGGCACTGATCGTCGGGACCGTCCTCGCCTTCGGCCTGGGCTGGGCGTGGCCCGGGCTGCTGCAGTTCGCGGTGGTGCGCCTGAACCCGTCGGCGCCCGCCGCGGCGACATCGATCGTGCAGGTGGGCGTGTACGCGGGCGGGTTCGGCGGCCCGATCGTGTTCGGCTGGCTGGCCGCGCACGTGTCGTTCCCGATGGCCTGGACGGTCGCGGCCGCCGTCATGCTGGTCTCCGCCGCGCTGATGGTGGTGGGTCGGCGGATGCTGCTGACGCACGCCGCGCGTCAGCCGGCGACCTGAACAACCTGGTCGAAACTGTCGGTGCCCTCGGGCACAGTGACCTCGACGGACCCGCCGGGGCCCGATGCGAGGGAGACCGAGGATGCCGGACGCGATCCGGGCCACCGGACTGGTCAAGCACTACGGGAAGGTCCGCGCGCTGGACGGGGTGGATCTCGCGGTCCCGGAGGGCACGGTCCTCGGCCTGCTCGGCCCGAACGGCGCGGGCAAGACGACCGCCGTCCGGATCCTGACCACGCTGCTGCAGCCGGACGCCGGGACGGCCGAGGTCGCGGGGGTGGACGTGCTGGCCGATCCGGCCGGGGTGCGCCGCAAGCTCGGCCTGTCCGGGCAGTACGCCGCCGTGGACGAGTACCTCACCGGCTACGAGAACCTGGACATGATCGGCCGTCTGTACCGGCTGGGCCGGAAGCGCTCCCGGGAACGTGCCCGCGAGCTGCTCGCGGACTTCGACCTGACGGACGCGGCCGACCGCCCGACCCGTACGTACTCCGGCGGGATGCGCCGCCGGCTCGACCTGGCGGGCGCGTTGGTGGCCGACCCACCGGTGCTCTTCCTCGACGAGCCGACCACCGGGCTGGACCCGCGCAGCCGGACCGAGCTGTGGGCCGTCATCCAGGGGCTGGTCGGCCGCGGCACCACGGTGCTGCTCACCACGCAGTACCTGGAGGAGGCCGACGTGCTGGCCGACGAGATCGTGGTCATCGACCACGGGAAGGTGATCGCCCGGGGCACGGCGGACCAGCTCAAGTCGCAGGTCGGTGGCGAGCGCCTGGAGGTGACGGTGTCCGATCTCGGCGACCTGGGGCCGGTCGCCGAGCTGCTCGGCCCGCTCGGCATCGGGAAGCCCGTGCTGGACGAGCACCGGCGGTCGTTGACCATGCCGGTCTCCGGCGGGGTCGACCTGCTGCGCGAGGCGCTCGACCGGTTACGCGAGACCGGAGTGAAGGTCGACGACGCCGGGCTGCGCCGCCCGACCCTGGACGACGTGTTCCTCACCCTGACCGGTCGGTCGACCGAGGTGGAGGATCCGCAGACCGACGGACCCGCGAAGGCCGGGGTGGACTCATGAGTGCGGTCGACGTGATCTCCGACGCCTCCGTCGTCGCCAAGCGCAACCTGATCAAGATCAAACGGGTGCCCGACCTGCTCGTCTTCACGACGCTGTCGCCGATCATGTTCATCCTGCTGTTCGCCTACGTGTTCGGCGGCGCGATCGACCCGACCGGCGGCGGCGCGGGGTATCGCGAGTTCCTGATCGCCGGGATCTTCGCCCAGACCGTCGTGTTCGGGGCGACGATCACCGGCGCGGGGCTGGCCGAGGACGTCAAGAAGGGGATCATCGACAGGTTCCGGTCGCTGCCGATGTCACCGTCCGCGGTGCTGACCGGGCGCACCCTCTCCGACGTGCTCAACAACGTGATCGTGCTGGTCGTGATGTCGCTGACCGGCCTGCTCGTCGGCTGGAGCATCCACACGTCGGTCCTCGAGGCGTTGTGGGCCTTCGTGCTGCTGCTGGTGTTCGCGTACGCGATCTCGTGGGTGATGGCGTGGATCGGTCTGCTGGTGCCGAGCCCCGAGGTGGTCAACAACGCCTCGTTCGTCGTGATCTTTCCTCTGACGTTCGTGGCCAACACGTTCGTGCCGCTGGACACGCTGCCCGGACCGCTGCGTGTGTTCGCCGAGTGGAACCCGGTCTCCGCGGTCACCCAGGCAGCGCGGGAGCTCTTCGGGAATCCGGACCCGAACCCGGCCGCCGTGCCCTCCGACGCATGGTCGCTCCAGCATCCGCAGCTCTACACGCTGATCTGGGCCGTTGCCGTCGTGGCAGTGTTCGCCCCGCTCGCGAACGCCCAGTACAAGCGCGCCACGAGTCGCTGATGGACGTGCTCAGCCCGAACTGTGTGTCGTTCCTGCCACCGGAGGTGGCCGACGACAGGGCGACGACGACGTCGCTCGCCGCGATGATCAACGGCGCCTACACGATCGCCGACGCCGGTCTCTGGGCCGAGCCGTTCGAGCGGACGAACCCCGGTGAGCTGGTCCGCCACATCCGCGAGGGCGAGCTCGCCGTCGCCGTGGCCGGCGGGGACGTCGTCGGCTGCGTCCGCGTCCGCCGGGTCGACGACGCGACCGGCGAGTTCGGGCTGCTCGCCTCCGATCCGGCGCGGCGGGGCACGGGCATCGGGCGGGCGCTGGTCCGGTTCGCGGAGCAGACCGGCCGCGACGCCGGCCGGACGGTCATGGAGCTCGAGCTGATGGCCCCGCGGGACGGCCCGCACCCGGCCAAGGACTTCCTGGCCGGGTGGTACGAGCGTCTGGGATACCGGGTCATCGGCTCGATCGATCTCGCCCGGGTCCACCCGGGTCTCGGGCCCCGACTGGCCCGGCCCTGCGACTTCCTGCGCTATCGCAAGGGTCTCTGAAGCCTGGTGTCCACCTGGCCAGGACCTCAGCGCTGTTCCATCACGGAGCCGCCGCGATGACGACCTGACCGCGGTCTCGAGCGGTCGTACGCACTTTTGTTGAACCTTCCGGCGTACTGCAACGCGGCGTTCGGCCCAACGACATACACACCGTGACCACCTCGCAGATCCCGCCGGCCCCCCGGCAGGGCCGCCACCACCAGTCCCCCTCCCGCGCCGACATCCCGGCCGGGCGCCCCGGAGCGCCCATCGGTCAGTACCCGGCCGGCCGGCCGGCCTACGCGTCGCCGCAGCCGTCCGGCTACGCGCAGCGCCCGCAGCACGCCCCGGCTCAGTGGGGTCCGGCGAACCGGGCGCCGTCGGGTCCGGCACAGCCGTACCCGGGCCAGGCGTACCCGGCTCAGCCGTACCCCGCGCAGTCCCAGCCGTCCCAGTCCATCCCGTCCCAGTCCATCCCGGCGCAGCACGTTCCGACAGAGCACACCTCCGGGCAGCACGCTCCCGCGCAGCACGCTCCCGCGCAGCATGCTCCCGCGCAGCACGTTCCCGCGCAGCACGTTCCCGCGCAGCACGTTCCCGCGCAGCACGTTCCCGCGCAGCACGGCCCGGCGGAGCAGGTTCCGGCCCAGCCGTACCCTGCGCAGCCGGCAGCGCAGGCGCCCCGGAACGGGCTGGGCATCGCGGCGCTCTGCCTCGGCATCGTCGGCATGCTGTTCGGGCTCGTCCCGTTCACCGGGTTCATCGCCTTCGCACTGGGCGCGATCGGAATCGTCCTCGGTCTCGTCGGGTTCGCCCGCTCTCGGCGTCGCATCGCGACCAACACCAAGACCGCCCTGGCCGGCGCCGTCCTGTCGGCGATCGCCATCGCACTGGGCATCTGGGGCATGGTCATCGTGTTCACCGGTCTGAGCCAGCTCAGCGAGGACCTGAGCCAGATCCCGTCGCCGGCCACCGCTGCGGCGCCCGGGCAGGCCGTGCTCCCGGCCGACATCAACACCCCTGCCACCACGGCGCCCAGGACCTACCAGCTCGAGGTCACGGGCGACGCCGGAAAGATGATGGTCGGCTACGGCACCAACAACGCCACCAGCACGGCGTCCGACTACCAGACCCTGCCCTGGCGCAAGACCGTCGAGGCCGCCGGCGACTACCCGTACGCCAGCGTCACCGCCACCAGCTTCGGTCCGGGATCGATCACCTGCAACATCACGGACACCTCCACCGGCGCCGTTGTCGCCACCCAGACCGCGAAGTCGCTCGACAACAACGAGTACTCCTCGGCGAACGTCTCCTGCAACACGATGGGCTGACCTGCCGCACCCGGCAGCGCCAGCCTGAGCTCGCGCACTCCAGGCCCGCGTCGGACTCCCTGGTGGTCACGCACTGATGTCCGACGCGTCATAGGGCCTCCCCGTCCGGCCGGACGGGGAGGCCCTTCGTCGTGAGTCACTGCAGCCGCTCCGCCAACGCCATCGCGTCGTACGGCGCGTGCACCTTCACGTCGTTGTCGAAGTACGCGACGACGTCGCGGCCCTCGGCTCTCCAGCCGCGGATCCGCTCCGCCCAGCGGTCGAGCGCCTCGGCCGTGTAGCCACCGGCGTAGAGCTCGTCCTGCCCGTGCAGCCGGATGTAGACGAGGTCGGTCGTGGGCTCGTCGAACATCGGCCAGGTTCCCGCGGAGTCGGAGAGCACCAGCGCCACGCCGTGCTCGCGCAGCAGCGCGGTGAACGCCGGGTCGCGGAACGACTCGTGCCGCGGCTCGACGGCGTGGCGAAGCGGCCGGTCGGCGTCGGTGACCGTCCACGACCGGTCGTCCACGCGCTCGTCGTGCCGCTCGGCAAGCGTCGCGGCGGCGCACGTCGTGTGCGGCAGGAGCTCGAGGAACGCGGCGACCCGCTCCGGGTTGAAGCGCATCCGTGGCGGGAGCTGCCAGAGCACCGGGCCGAGCTTCGCCCCGAGCGCGAGCACCCCGGACGCGAGGAAGTTCGCCACCGGCGTCTCGACGTCGCGCAGCTGCTTGAGGTGGGTGACGAAGCGCGGCCCCTTCACCGCGAACACGAAGTCCTCCGGCGTCTCGCCCGCCCAGGCCCGGAAGTTCTCCGGGCGCTGCAACGCGTAGAACGAGCCGTTGATCTCGATGCTGGACACCGACCGCGACAGGTACTCCAGCTCGCGCCGCTGCACGAGACCGTCCGGGTAGAACGTCCCGCGCCACGGCGGGTACCGCCAGCCCGACGTCCCGACCCGGACGTCGCCGGTCCCGACCGGCACCCGTTCCCGCACGCCGCGCCTCCCTCCCTCGCCACCCGCGGCCGATCCTCGTGCGCGGGCGACGCGGGCGCGAGCCGGTCGGTGGACCGCGGTGCGACGATGACGCCGATGAGCACCCAGAACGCCACCGTCGTGACCGGGGCGGCCGGAGCGCTCGGCCGCGCCGTCGTCGACGAGTTCCGCGCCCGCGGGCAGTACGTCGTCGCGCTCGACCGGCCGGGCGACACCCTGGACTCCCTCGCCGCTGCCGGGGAAGTGCAGCCGATCGCCGTCGACCTCGCCGACCGCGCCGCCGTCGCGACCGCGTTCGAGGCCGTCGACGAGCTGGGCACACCGGTCGAGGCGCTCGTCGCGCTGGCCGGCGGGTTTGCCGGGGGCGCACTGTCCGAGGTGGACGAGGACACGCTGTCCGGGCTGTTCGACACGAACGTCGGATCGCTGCTCTGGGCCGCGCAGGCGGCCGCGCCCCGGATGGCCGCGGCCGGCGGCGGCTCGATCGTCACGGTGGGCTCGCGGACCGCCGTCACCGGCAGCGGCGCCGCTCGTGCACGGCACGACGAAGGCGGCCGTCGTCCGGCTCACCGAGCTGCTCGCCGGGGATCTGCGTGAGCAGGGCATCCGCGTCAACTCCGTGCTGCCGTCGGTGATCGACACCCCGAGCAACCGCAGCTGGATGGACGACGACCTGGCCGCCCGCGCCGTCGCCCCGGCCGCGATCGCGAAGGTCATCGCGTTCCTCTGCAGCGCCGACGCGGCCCCGGTCAGCGGCGCCCTGATCCCGGTGTACGGCGATGCCTGAGCTCGCACCGGCCGTGCGCCGGGTCCTGGACTGGCCGGTCGACCACGTCGCGGCCGCCGTCGTCGACCCCGGCGGAACCGTTCTCGCCGACGCCGGGGACACCGACCGCGAGTTCGGGCTCGCCTCGGTGACGAAGCTGCTCTCGGCCTACGCCGTTCTCGTCGCCGTCGAGGAGGGCGCCCTCGACTGGGACCAGCCCGCCGGCCCGCCCGGTTCCACGGTCCGGCACCTCGCCGCGCACGTGTCCGGTCTGGCGTTCGACGACGACAGCGTGCAGGCCGAGCCGGGCAGCAAGCGGATCTACTCCAACGCCGGGTTCGCCGTGCTCGGAGAGACGGTCGCGGACGCGACCGGCATCGCGTTCGCCGACTACCTGCACGAGGCCGTGTGCGAACCGCTCGGGCTCGCCACGACGCGGCTGAAGGGATCGCCCGGAGCCGGCGCGGTCTCGACCGTGGCCGACCTGGCGCGTTTCGCGGCGGAGCTGCAGTCCCCGACGCTGCTCGACCCGCGGACCGTCGCCGAGGCGACCTCGGTCGCGTTCCCCGGGTGCGACGGCATCCTTCCGGGCTACGGCCGCCAGCGCCCGAACGACTGGGGCCTGGGCTTCGAGATCCGCGACGGCAAGTCACCGCACTGGACCGGCGCCGGCAGCTCGCCCCGGACGTTCGGCCACTTCGGACAGTCCGGGACGTTCCTGTGGGTCGATCCGGACGCGCGGGTCGCGGCCGTCGTGCTGACCGACCGCGACTTCGGGCCGTGGGCACAGGAAGCGTGGCCGGCCTGGACCGACGGCGTGCTGGACGCGCTGTGACCGGCGACCGGGACGTCGCGGCGTCCGTGAAACGATCCCCGTCCACCCCCGCTCCCCCTGAGGACCACCGATGACCGACGACACCGTCCCCGGCGCGGACGCGAGCGTTCCCTCCCCCGCCCGCATGTACGACTTCTTCCTCGGCGGGAAGGACAACTACGCGGTCGACCGCGACGCCGCCGAGCAGGTCCTCGCGGCCCACCCTCAGCAGCGCCTGCTGGCGCGCAACAACCGCGCGTTCCTCACCCGCGCGGTGCGCTACCTCGCCGACGAAGGCATCGACCAGTTCGTCGACCTCGGGGCCGGCGTGCCGACCGAGCCGGCCACGCACCAGACGGCGCGCGCGATCCGGCCCGGCGCGCGGGTCGTCTACGTCGACGAGGACCCGGTCGTGCTGGCCCACGCCCGTGCGCTGCTCGGGACGGACGACGGCATCGGTGTCGTCGGCCGGGACGTGCTCGCCCCGGACGACGTGCTCGCCGACCCGGAGCTCACCCGGCTGATCGACTTCTCCCGCCCGGTGGGACTGCTCGCCGTCGCGCTGTTCCACTTCAGCCCCGACGACGGCCCACGTCGCGTGCTGTCGGCGTTCCGGGAGCGGATGGCGCCGGGCTCGTGGCTCGTGCTGTCCACCGGCAGTAGCGAGGGCCTGTCCGAGTCGGATCTCGAGGAGCTGGACCGCGGCTACTCCGGCACGTCCCGCGGCATGCACCTGCGTTCCCGGGAGGAGATCGAGGAGCTCTTCGACGGCTTCTCACTCGTCGAGCCGGGGGTCGTGGACGTGTCGCAGTGGCGGGGCAACGCCGAGCAGACCCCGGTGCAGATCCTGGCCGGTGTCGGCCGGTTGGACTGAGCACGGAGCCTGCAGAGCTGCGCATCGATACTGAGCACGAAGCCTGCGGAGCTGCGCATCGATACTGAGCACGAAGCCTGCGGAGCTGCGCATCGATACTGAGCAGCGAGAACGTTGCGCCGGGTTATCCCTTGGCGGCACGATCGACGCCGGACGCGAGGAGGCGGTGGGCGTGCCGTACCGGGTGCTGATCGTCGACGACGACGAGCGGGTCCGCACACTCGTGAGCTGGCAGCTCGAGGCCGAGGGGTTTCTGGTGACGCAGGCCCCGGACGGCGCCGCGGCTCTGGAGCGGATCGGGAACGACCGCCCGGACCTCGTGGTGCTGGACCTGTCGCTGCCCGGTGTCGGCGGGCTCGATGTGCTGCGCCGGGTGCGCGACGACGAGAAGGCCTCCGGGGGCCGCGAGCTGGCGGTGATCGTGCTGTCCGGGCGCAGCGGCGAGACCGACCGGATCGTCGGTCTCGACCTGGGCGCCGACGACTATCTCGTGAAGCCGTTCTCCCCGGGCGAGCTGGCCGCCCGCGCCCGGTCGGTCCTTCGCCGGTCCGTCCCGCCACCGGCCCCGTCGCCGGCGCCTGTGGTGGACGGGCTGGTCGTCGACGAGCCGGCCCGCGAGGTCTCGGTGGACGGACGGGCGGTGGAGCTGACCGCCCGCGAGTTCGACCTGCTCGCGTTCCTCACCCGGCACCCGCGCCAGGTCTTCACCCGCTCGCAGCTGCTCGAGCACGTGTGGGACGCGGCGCCGGAGTGGTGCAGCGAGGCGACCGTCACCGAGCACGTCCACCGGCTGCGCGGCAAGCTCGATCCGGCCGGCGACCGCTTCCTGCGGACGGTCCGCGGCGTCGGCTACCGGCTGGAGACCTGATGTCGGCCGCCACCGCGTTCGACCTGGAGCACGCGGACAGCGTGGCCCTGCTGGCCCGGCAGACCGAGGTCCTGGAACGGATCGCCGCCGGGGCCGCGTTACCGGACGTGTTGACCGGGATCGCGACGGCGCTCGAGGAGCTCGTGCCCGGATCCCGCTGCTCGGTGCTGCTGCTCGACGCGGGCCTCGCGACGCTGCACCACGGTGCCGCTCCGTCGCTGCCGGAGGCGTACTCGGCGAGCATCGACGGGATGTCGATCGGCGAGAACGCGGGCTCCTGTGGCACCGCCGCCTACCTCGGCCGGCCGGTGGTCGCCGAGGACATCACGACGGACGCGCGCTGGGACGCCTTCCGGGGGCTCGCGACGCCGTACGGGTTGCGCTCGTGCTGGTCCAGCCCGATCCGCGGGCGCACGGGCGTCCTCGGCACGTTCGCCGTCTACCACGACCGCGCCCACCGGCCGACCGCCCGAGAGGAGCGGCTGGTCGAGCGGCTGACCCACCTGGCGTCGGTCGCGATCGACCACGCCGGCCTCTACGGCGCACTGTCCGAGAGCGAGGAGCGGTTCCGGCGGGCGTTCGAGGACAACGCCACCGGCATGGCGCTGACCACGCCCGACGGCGTCACGACCCGGATCAACCGCGCTCTGCGCGAGCTGCTCGACCGGCCCGGCGACGCGCTGCTCGGCCGCCCGCTCGACACGCTCCTGATGCGCGTCGCGGACACCGGGCCGGGCGGAGACGGCACCTCCTACGAGGCGCGGGCCGTGCGCCCGGACGGCACCGAGCTGGAGCTCGCGGTCGCCCTGTCGGAGGTCCGCGGCGCCGACGGCGAGCCGGTCTATCTGAGCGTGAACGTCCTGGACCTCACCCAGCGCCGTGCGGCGCAACGTGAACGGCTCGCCCGGCACGAGGCCGAAGTGGCCAGGGCCGCGGCCGAGGCGGCCAGCCGGGCGAAGTCGGACTTCGTGTCCGCGCTCGGGCACGAGCTGCGCACGCCGTTGCAGGCGATCACCGGCTTCACCGAGCTGCTCGGGACGCTCGACCTGCCGGCCGAGCGTCGCGACACCGCGCGCGAGCACATCGCCGGTGCCGTGCAGCACATCCTGGCGCTGGTCGACGACGTGCTCGACGTCGCCCGGATCGAGGCCGGATCGCTGCCGCTGCAGATCACCGACGTCGCCGTGGACACCGTCGCCGACGAGGTGCTGGACCTGCTCGCGCCTCTGGCGCTGGACCGGTCGGTGGATCTCGGCCGGAGCGGGGTGGCCCCGGCCGTGCGAGCCGACGAGCGCAGGCTGCGCCAGGTGCTGATCAACCTGGTGGGCAACGGCATCCGCTACAACCGCCCGGACGGCCGGGTGGACGTCGCGTGCGAGGAGACGGCCGGCGCGGTGACGGTGTCGGTCACCGACACCGGCCGCGGGATCGACCCCGATCGCCTGGAGCGGCTGTTCGTCCCGTTCGACCGGCTGGAGGCCGACGACGAGGCGGACCCCGGCGTCGGGCTCGGGCTGCCGCTGGCCCGGGGGCTGGTGCAGACGATGGACGGGACGCTGGAGGTCTCCAGCGAGGTCGGGACCGGCACGACCGTCGTCGTCACCCTGCCCCGAGCACAGCGTTGAGAGTCCGTTGAGATCGTCGTGGTGTCGAGGTGACGGCCGTCACCAAGAATGGCGCCGATGGCTGCGCAACCGACGAGGGCTGGGCATCGCATGGCGCGCCGTGAGGGCGACTCGCTCGCAACGGTCCTGCGGGCTCACGCGTCCGCGCGTCCGGACGCGTCATTCCCGGTCGTCGAGCGCGGGGCCGGCGTCCTCGCCCCAACCAACAAGAAGGAGTCCCCGTGAAGCTGGCTCTCTATCTGCCGAACTTCCGCGACAAGGTGACGGTCAAGGAGCTCGAGGACCTCACCGACCTCGCCGAGGAGCTCGACTTCGACTCCGTGTGGACACTCGACCGGATCGTCGTCCCGGAGGTCTCCGATCACGAAGGCCTCCAGTACTCCTTCGGCATGATGGACGGGCTCCCCAACGCCCTGCCCGTCACGTCCCGCGGCCAGTGGTTCCAGGGCTACCCGCTGCTGCCCTGGCTCGCCGCGAGGACCTCGAAGGTGCGGATCGGGCAGAGCATCATCGACACGCCGTTCCGCTCGCCCGGTGTCCTCGCCGCCGAGCTGGCCACGATCGACCACCTCTCGGGCGGCCGCCTCAACGTCGGCCTCGGATCCGGCTGGATGCCCGAGGAGTTCGCCGCCGCCAGCGCCGCGCACATCTTCCCGAAGCGACACAAGCACGTGCGGGAGACGATCGAGATCCTGCAGGGCGTCTGGGCGGCCGAGAACGAGCACTTCGAGTTCCACGGCGAGTTCGCCGACTTCGAGCTGTGCGGGTTCGGCGCGAAGCCGCTCCAGCAGCCGCGCCCGCCGATCTTCATGAGCGGGCTCAAGGACCCGCTGCGCTCGGCGAAGCGGATCACCAAGTACGACCTCGACGGGTGGATCGGGATCCAGGACTCCCCGGAGGGCCTGGGCCGCTGGCTCGCCGCCATCGACGAGCAGTTCGAGGAGATCGGGAGCCCGAAGCGCTCCAAGGACCTCGAGATCTGCAGCATGATCTGGACGGTCATCACCGACGAGGAGACCGACCAGACCGTCAACGGGGTCGCGTCCAACCTCCTGGTGGGAACCGAGGCCCAGGTCACCGACCGGCTCAAGGCCTACAAGGAGGCAGGCATGACGATGCCCCTGATCTGGCCGCCGTTCACCGACGTACCCGTGTCCAAGACCCTCGACGACCTCAAGCGCATCAAGAACGACATCATGCCCAAGGTCGAGGCCTCCTGAGGACCGACCCCGCCGGAGACCGTCCGGTCACGACCCCGTGAGCAGGCACGGGGCGGCTACCCCCTCGGCCGCCCCGTGCCGTCTTTCGTTCAACCCGCTCCGCGACCGCTCCCCCGCGTCTCGAGAGGTGCGCTCTCGCGTCGCGATGCAGCTCAGCAGGGGTGTGGCGTCCCCGGCAGCCGGTGGCGCGCATCCCGGCGGAACCGGGTGGACCCGGCGGGAATGATGTGGCACCCCGGCCCGTTGGAAGGACTGTCCGAGCCGGGCGATGCCGAGTCCCCGGGCCGCAATTGAAATAGCCGCCGCGGAGTTCCGTTCGGCTGGAGCCGCGGTGTGCCACTCGCCGCGAGGCGACCGGCGCCCGGTTCGGACACCACTAAAACCGTTGCACCGCTGGTGCGAGCCCGATCACCATGGTCACGGCCGGTTCGAGCAGTGCCGGCCGACCAGGCACACTGAAACGACGATGTCTTCCACTCCCGCCTCGACGTCCGGCGGCCGCCGGGACCACGGCGGGCCGGGCGGCACCTCCGACTCCAGCCGATCCGCCGAGGCCCCGCGTCGACGGGGACGTCGCCCGTCGCAGGGCACTTCTCGTCAGAACGACATGTCGACTACCGAGCGTCCGAACGACACCGGCCACGATGCCGCGGCGCAGGCCGCCCCCGACTCGGAGGGCGCCGCACGCGGCCGCCCAGGCGGGCGGGATTCCACACGGCGCCGACCGCGCCGCCGCCCGCCGCGGGGCCGCGGCGCGCCCACTGCGCCCGGCCCCGCCCCCGACGCACCGCACGACGGCGCGCCCCAGGACGCCGCAGCGCAGGACGTTCCGGCGGAGAACACCCGGAACGAGGACGCGCCGACGCCGCTCGACCGCGACGCTCTGTACGCGCTGCGCGAGCGGATCGGCGAACTCGGCCCGGCCGAGGCGGATCGACTGCGCCACCGCCTGGACCGCTCCCGGGACGGGCGCGCCCAGGAGCGTGTCGCGCACGCCGTCGCCGCCGCGGAGAACCGGATCGCCCGGCGACGGGCCGCGCTCCCCCGCATCGACTACCCCGCGACACTGCCGGTCAGCGCGCGCCGCGAGGAGATCGCCGACGCGATCCGCGACAACCAGATCGTGATCGTGGCCGGCGAGACCGGCTCCGGGAAGACCACCCAGCTGCCCAAGATCTGCCTGGAGCTGGGCCGCGGCGTGCACGGGATGATCGGCCACACCCAGCCGCGGCGCCTCGCCGCGCGCACGGTGGCCGCCCGGATCGCCGAGGAGCTGGGCGTCGAGGTCGGCGGCGCGGTCGGCTGGAAGGTGCGCTTCACCGACCAGGTCGGCGACTCCACGATGGTCAAGCTGATGACCGACGGGATCCTGCTGGCCGAGCTGGCCGGCGACAAGGACCTGCACCAGTACGACACGCTGATCATCGACGAGGCGCACGAGCGCAGCCTCAACATCGACTTCATTCTCGGCTACCTGACGCGGTTGCTGCCGCGCCGCCCGGACCTGAAGGTCGTCATCACGTCGGCGACGATCGACCCGGAGCGGTTCGCACGGCACTTCGGCTCGCACGACGAGCCCGCACCGATCGTCGAGGTCTCCGGGCGGACGTATCCGGTCGAGGTGCGCTACCGGCCGATCGTCGACCCCGACGATCCGGACGCCGACCCGGACCGCGAGCAGGCCGACGCGATCGGCGACGCCGTGGCCGAGCTGCAGCGCGACGGACCGGGCGACGTGCTCGTGTTCCTGCCCGGCGAGCGGGAGATCCGCGACACCGCGGAGGCGTTGGAGCGCAGGCAATTCCGCAACACCGAGGTCCTGCCGCTGTACGCACGTCTGTCCACGGCCGAGCAGCAGCGGGTCTGGCAGAGCCATTCCGACGAACCGGATCGTGCTGGCCACGAACGTCGCCGAGACGTCGCTGACCGTGCCGGGCATCCGGTACGTCGTGGACACCGGCACCGCGCGGATCTCGCGCTACTCGCGGCGGCTCAAGGTGCAGCGGCTGCCGATCGAGAAGATCTCCCAGGCGTCGCGCGAACCAGCGTGCGGGCCGATGTGGACGGACCAGCGACGGCATCTGCATCCGCCTCTACGCCGAGGACGACTTCGACGCGCGCCCGGAGTTCACCGACCCGGAGATCCTGCGCACGAACCTCGCGTCGGTCGTGCTGCAGATGATCTCGCTGGACCTCGGCGAGATCGCCGAGTTCCCGTTCGTCGAGCCACCCGACCACCGCGCGATCGCCGACGGTCTCGACCTGTTGCACGAGCTCGGGCGCGCTGCGCCCGGACCGGCGCTCGCTCACCGCCGTCGGGCGAGTCGCTGTCCCGGCTGCCGGTCGACCCGCGGCTCGGCCGGATGCTCGTGGAGGCACACCGCAACGGCTGCCTGCGTGAGGTGCTGGTGATCGCGGCCGCGCTGTCGGTGCAGGACCCGCGGGAGCGCCCGGCCGAGCAGCGCCAGGCCGCGGACGACCGGCACCGCCGGTTCACCGCCGACGGGTCCGACTTCCTGGCCTACCTGCGGCTGTGGGACCACCTCGACGAGCGCCGCGACGCGCTGTCCGGCAGCAAGTTCCGCCGCGAGCTGCGCGACGACTTCCTGCACTACCTGCGCGTGCGCGAGTGGTGGGACCTGCACGGTCAGCTCCGCCAGGCCGCCCGCAGCTCCGGGATGGATCTCAACGAGAAGAACCCCGACTGGGCGGCGCACGCCGACCGGATCCACCAGTCCGTGCTCGCCGGCCTCCTCTCCCAGGTCGGCATGATCGATCCGTTGGCGGACAAGGCGGACAAGAAGGACGCGAAGAAGGAGCGCAAGGGCCCCAAGGACTACCTCGGCGCCCGCGGCGCGAAGTTCGCGATCTGGCCCGGCTCGGCGCTGGCGCGCAAGCCCCCGCGCTGGGTGATGGCCGCCGAACTCGTCGAGACGACGAGATTGTGGGCGCGCACCGTCGCGCCGGTGCAGCCGGAGTGGATCGAGCCGCTCGCCGCACATCTCGTCAAGAAGACATATTCGGAACCGCACTGGTCACGCAAGCGCGCGTCCGCCGTCGCGACCGAACGGGTCACGCTGCACGGCATCCCGCTCGTGTCCGACCGGGCCGTGCCGTACGGGAAGATCGACCCCGAGGTCTCCCGCGACCTGTTCCTGCGGCACGCGCTCGTCGAGGGCGACTGGGACACCCGGCACCGGTTCTTCCACGCCAACCGCGAGCTGCTCGACGACGCCGAGGAGCTGGAGCACCGCGCCCGGCGGCGCGACCTCGTCGTCGACGAGGACACGCTGTTCGAGTTCTACGACGCGCGCATCCCGGCGTCCGTGGTCTCCGGACGGCACTTCGACTCGTGGTGGCGCAAGGAGTCCAAGCGCAACCCGGAGCTGCTCGACTTCACCGAGGAGATGCTCGCGACCGAGGCCGCGCAGGGCGTGGACCGGGACGCCTACCCGGACCACGTGTCCGCGGGCGGCCTGACCCTGCCGCTGTCCTACGCGTTCGAGCCCGGTCACCACACCGACGGCGTGACCGTCGACGTGCCGGTGGCCGCGCTGCACCAGGTGGACCCGACGCCGTTCACCTGGCAGGTTCCCGGCCTGCGCGAGGAGCTGGTCATCGCGCTGATCAAGACGCTGCCCCGGACGCTGCGGCGCAACTTCTCCCCCGCGCCGGACCACGCGAAGGCGGCGCTGGCGCGGCTGCGCAACCACCGCGACGAGCCGCTGCTCGACGGTCTGGAGCGCGAGCTGGGCCGGATGCGGAACGTGGAGATCCGGCGCGAGGACTGGGAGCTGGAGCGGCTGCCCGAGCACCTGACGGTGACGTTCCGCGTGCTCGACGCCGGCGGCGCGGAGATCGCCCGCGGCACCGATCTGGACGCGCTGCGACGCGACCTGGCCCCGAAGGTCCGTGAGGAGCTCGCGTCCGCCGGGACCGAGGTGGAGGCGACCGGCCTCACCGCCTGGACGATCGGGGACATCCCGCGCGAGCTGCCGATCCGTCGGGGCTCGCACGTCGTGACCGGGCTTCCCGGGACTCGTCGACCGCGGCGAGACGGTCGACGTGCGG
Organism: uncultured Actinomycetota bacterium; assembly: GCA_963822335.1. Taxonomy (GTDB): domain Bacteria; phylum Actinomycetota; class Actinomycetes; order Mycobacteriales; family Pseudonocardiaceae; genus Pseudonocardia. Next base: position 1,557,094 of record CAWGHE010000004.1, read on the forward strand.
GTGTTCGCGACGGCGGCCGAGCGGGACCCGGCGCACCACCGCGGGGCCCGGCGGTTGCTGCTGCGGAACACGCCGTCGCCGGTCAAGCAGGTCCAGCGCGGGCTGGACAACGCGGCGCGGCTGGCGCTGTCCCGCAGCCCGCACGGCTCGCTCGACGACCTGCTGCGCGACTGCACGACGGCCGCGGCCGACCACCTGACCGCGCGTGGCGGCGGGGACCCGTTCGACGAGCGGCAGTTCGACCGGCTGGCCGAGCTGCTGCGGATGCGCCTGCCCGCGACGACGCTGCAGGTGCTCGACGCCGTGCGCGGCATCCTGGAGATCTGGCACCGGGTCCAGGGGCGCCTCGGCGAGATGCGCGGACCGGCCACGAGGGACGGCGTCGACGAGGTACGGGCGCAGCTGGACCGGCTCGTCGGGCGCGGGTTCGTCACCGCGGCCGGGGCCACCCGGCTCGGCGACGTCCGGCGCTACCTGCAGGCGATGGAGCTGCGGCTGGACAAGCTGCACGCCGATCCGGACCGGGACGCCCGGTGGAGCGCCGAGATCACGCCGGTGGAGCGGGAGTACCGCCAGATCGTGGCCCGGCTCCCGGACGGCGTGGAGCCGACGCCGGAGCTGCGCGAGATCGGCTGGATGCTCGAGGAGCTGCGGGTGTCGCTGTTCGCGCACCCGATGAAGACCCGCGTGCCGGTGTCCGTGCGACGGGTCGAGCGGGCGATCGACGAGCTGCCGGCGGCCTGATTCTCCGGCGTTTCTGTCGGTGCCCGCGGTTACCGTCGGGCCATGCCGATCGCCACGTACAGCCTCACCGCGCTCGACTGCCCGGACCCCGTCGCGCTCGCGCTGTTCTACAGCCGGCTCACCGGGTGGCCGGTCGCCGACGACAGTCACGACGGCTGGGCCGAGCTGGAGTCCGGCGGAGCCGGCGCGACGCTCGCGTTCCAGGGGATCGAGGACGGCACCTACCGCCCGCCGGAGTGGCCGGGCCAGGAGCACCCGCAGCGCATGCACTTCGACTTCGACGTCCCCGATCTCGACGAGGGTGAGCGGGCCGTCCTGGAGATCGGCGCCCGCAAGCACGACGTGCAGCCGGTGCCGGACTCGTTCCGCGTGTTCCTGGACCCGGCCGGACACCCGTTCTGCCTGGTCAAGGCATAAGCGTCTATCCCGGTCTCGACGGACAGCGTCAATCCCGGACTAGACGATGACGCCGCCGCGGGATATCGTCAAACGGATCCGTCGCGAAGCCGCGCGGAAGGGTCTCGCATTCGAGCTCGACCGGGAAGGCGCGAATCACAGCGTCTACCGGCTGGACGGGCTCCTGATTCCGATTCCCCGGCATCGCGACATCGGTGAGCGGCTGACCGAGCTGATCTACCGGGAATGCCAGGAGAAGCTCGGGAGAGGGTGGTGGCGGTCATGATCTATCACGCGAACGCCACCCGGGACGACCGGTTCTGGCTGGTACACGTTCCCGAGGTGGACCGGCACACCCAGGCACGAACCGTCGACGAGGTCGAGCCGATGGCCCGCGAGCTGATCGCGATCATGACCGGGAGCCGACGCGTCGTCGGTCGAGCTGCGGGTGACGATCGAGCTGCCCGCCTCGGTGCGGACCAAGCTCGACCGCGTGGAACGGGCACGCGAGACCGAACGCGCCGCGCGGGCCGATGCCGCCGCCGAACTCCGCGCGGCCGCGATCGAGCTGAAACGCACCGGGATGTCGGTCCGGGAGCTGGGTCGGGTGCTCGGCGTCTCCTACCAGCGGGCCGGTCAGCTCACGAGCGAGGCAGGTCGGACGGCATCCTGACCGCGCCCTCGTTGGGCACCGAGCATCACCGCAGATCGCGGAAGAACGCACGGACGTCGCCGACCAGGATCTCCGGCTCCTCCAGCGCGGCGAAGTGCCCGCCACGGTCCACCTCGGTCCATCGGGTGATCGTGTGCGACGGCTCGGCGTAGCGCCGGATCCCGATGTCGTGCGCGAACTGGATCACGCCGGTGGGCACGCCGGACGGCGCACCGCCGCCGCCGAACCCGGCACCCTCGGCGTAGCCGACGTACGCCGCGGACCCGGCCGTCCCGGTCAGCCAGTACAGCATCACGTTCGTCAGGATCCGGTCCCGGTCGATCACCGCGTCCGGCGGCGCTGTGCGGGGCCAGGTCCACTCGCGGAACTTGTCCAGGACCCAGGCGAGCTGGCCGGACGGCGAGTCGACCAGTCCCGCGGCCAGCGCCTGCGGCCGGGTGGACTGGATCGCGATGTAGCCGAACTCCTCGTGCCATGAACGCCGCGACCCGGTCGACCCGGTCCCGCTCGACGTCGGTCAGCGTCGCCTTCTCGGCGTCGTCCGGCCCGTGCATCGGCGCGCCGACGGAACCGTTGACGTGCACGCCGACCACCCGGTCCGGCGCGACCCGACCCACCTCGGGTGACACGGCGGCACCGATGTCGCCGCCCTGCGTGCCGTAGCGGTCGTATCCCGAGCCGGCGCATCAGCTCGTCCCAGGCCGCCGCGATCCGCCCGGTCGTCCAGCCGGTGTCGGCGACCGGCCCGGAGAAGCCGAAACCGGGCAGGCTCGGGATCACCAGGTGGAACGCGTCGGCCGGGTCGCCACCGTGGGATCGCGGGTCGGCCAGCGGCCCGATCACGTCCAGGAACTCGGCCACCGAGCCGGGCCAGCCGTGGGTGAGCAGCAAGGGCAGCGCGTCCGGCTCGGGTGAGCGGACGTGCAGGAAGTGCACGTTCTGCCCGTCGATCTCCGTCGTGAACTGCGGGTGCGCGTTCAGCTCGGCCTCGGCCGCGCGCCAGTCGTAGGCGTCGCGCCAGTGGTCGACGATCTCGCGCAGGTAGGCCACCGGGACGCCGGTGTCCCAGCCGTCGCCGGGCAGCGGGGCGGGCAACCGGGTCCGGGTCAGCCGGTCGGCGAGATCGTCGAGCTGGTCCTGCGGGACGTCGATCCGGAACGGGTGCACGGTGTCGTCGGCCATGGACCCAGTGAAACGCCGGACCCGGACAGCGACGGTCCGCGATCGCAGATCATCGGGAGATGATCCGGGCCGCCTCCTCCCGGAGCGCCCGGACCAGCGCCGCGGCCGCACGCGACGGGTGGTGCGCGGTCACGGCGAGGAGGCTGCGGTCCGGCGGTCCCGCGGGGTCGCGGACCGGGAGCCAGATCACGTCGCGGGGCACCGAGTCCGCGGCCAGGCCCGGCACCAGCGTCGATCCCGAGCCCGCGCGACGCGACGAGCCTCGACGACCGGGTCGCCACCCACGTGCGACGCGATCCTGCCGCTGAACTGGACGTCACGACCGGGACGCGGTGTCGACGCAGGCGCCGGGCCACGGCCCGAACTGCGGACTCGCTCGCAGGCCCCGTCGCCGAACAACGCCAGGTCTCGACGGCCAGCTCGTCGACGTCGAGGAGCTGACCGAGGACGAGATCCGGGCCGGTGGTCCCGCCCGAACTTCTTCGGCGCACTCTGGGTGCTGCAGGCCGCTCTGCCGGTCCTGCGCGCGCAGCGCTCCGGGCATCTGATCACCGTGACCAGCGAGGGCGGGGTCCGGGCGTACCCGGGGATCGCGGCGTACCACGCGTCGAAGTGGGCGGTGGAGGGCCTGGTCCAGTCGCTCGTCCAGGAGGTCCGCGCGCTCGGGATCCGGGTGACGAACGTCGAACCCGGCCCGTACGAGACCGGCTGGCTGGAGGCCGGCCGGCACAGCGAGCGGATGCCGGCCTACGACCACCTGCGCGAGACACCGGGCACGTTCGAGCTGGGCGATCCGGACGCCACGGCGCAGGCACTGCTCACCGTCGTCGACGCCGAGGACCCTCCGCTGCGCGTGTTCTTCGGCCGGTCCTTCGAGCCGGTCCGCGACCAGTACGTCGCGCAGCTCGCCGAGTGGGAGCAGTGGCAGGGCGTCGCGCTCGCGGCGTTCGGCCGGTGAGGCCGGCGAGGCCGGTGGGCGGGCCATCGCCGGAAATGCCAGGATCAGGCTCTTCGACGACGAGGAGCGGCGCTCATGACGACCCCGTACACCGAGCTCGGTGAGGCCCTGGGCACCGACTTCTTCTCGGTGCGCGACCAGTTCACCGACGAGCAGTGGCAGCGGTTCTCCGACGTCCGCAAGTTCGTCGACCACGAGGTGCTGCCGGACATCAACGACTACTGGGAGAAGGCCGAGCTGCCCTGGCACCTGTTCCGCAGGCTGCCCGAGCTCGGGATCGTCGGCGAGGACATCACCGGCTACGGCGCGGCCGGCATGAGCCCGCTCGCGGTCGGGCTGGTGCACATGGAGCTGCACCGCGGGGACGGCTCGCTCGGCACGTTCCTCGGCGTGCACGCCGGGCTGGCCATGCAGTCGATCGCGATGTGCGGCTCCGACGAGCAGAAGCAGCGGTGGCTGCCGTCGATGTCCACGATGGACAAGCTCGGCGCGTTCGCGCTCACCGAGCCGGAGCACGGCTCGGACTCGATCGCGCTGGAGACGACCGCGCGCCGCGACGGCGACCACTGGGTCATCGACGGCAGGAAGCGCTGGATCGGCAACGGCACGGTGGCCGACCTGGTGACCGTGTGGGCCCGCGACACCGACTCCGGTGAGGTGCTCGGCTTCGTCGTGGAGACGCCGGCCGAGGGGTACTCCGCGAAGGAGATCCCGGGGAAGGTCGCGCTGCGCGCGCTCTGGCAGGCCGACATCACGCTGCGACGGCGTCCGGGTGCCGGACGAGAACCGCCTGGTGAACGCGCGGTCGTTCAAGGACTGCGCACGGGTGCTCGCGAACACCCGCGGGATCTGCGCGTGGATGGCGCTCGGGCACGCGACCGCCGGCTACGACGCGGCACTGCGCTACGCGAAGGAGCGCACGCAGTTCGGCAAGCCGCTCGCGTCGTTCCAGATCGTGCAGCAGCGCCTGGTCTCGATGCTCGCCGACCTGACCGGGATGCAGCTCTACTGCATGCAGATCGGCCGGCTCGCCGACGCCGGGAAGCTCTCGCCGACCGTCGCCGGCCTGGCCAAGATGAACAACACGCGGACCGCGCGGAAGATCCTCTCCGAGGCGCGGGACCTGCTCGGCGGCAACGGGATCCTGCTGGAGCACCACGTCGTCCGGCACTGGGCCGACATCGAGGCGATCCACACGTTCGAGGGCACGGAGACGATGCAGACGCTGATCGTCGGCCGGGACATCACCGGCCAGAGCGCGTTCACGTAGGCAGCGAGGCCACCGACCGGGGCGTGCCGGCCAGCCGCGACGCGAGCAACCGCTCGGCGGTGCGGTCCCCGGCCCGCTCCAGCCACCGACGCCCGGTGCGGGTGCGGGCGATCACCGCTGACTCGACGACGTTGCGGGCGATCGCCGGCGCCAGCACCCACACCGGCGCCGTCGGCAGGTCGAGGTCGCGCAGCCCGTCGGAACGCAGGAACCAGCGCAGCAGGGCGAGCAGGCGCCGCCGTTCCCGGCGGCCGCGCCACCCGCCGAGGCGGGCGGCCTCGCCGTCCACCAGCGCACCGGCCAGCGCCGGACCGGCCGGCGTGACGTCGTCCTGCACGCACAGCACCTGGTAGTTGAACGCGTTCTGCTCCCGCTCGGTGGCGAACAGCCAGTCCTCGTCGACGCCCATCAGCCAGCCGACGTAGCGCCACAGGTGCATCACCGCGCGTGACTCCTCGGCCGTCACGACCCGCCCGAGCAGCCGCGAGCCGAGCAGCAACGTGCTGTTGAACAGCCCGAGCGTCGTGGCCAGGTCGCTCCGGTTGATCGGCAGCCCCCACCGGCCGGTGTCCCAGCGGCCGTTGCGTTCGAACCGGTCGTTCACCAGCGCGTGCATGGCCCGCACGTGCACGGTGAGCCGGAACCCCTCGCCGTCGCGGCGCATCCCGCCCGGCCTGCCCACCGCGATCCCCCAGGTCTGGGTCTCGGCGAGCCGTCTTGTCGCGGTCGAGCCGGTGAGCCCGCCGGTCGCGACCAGCAGGTCGGCCGGGCCGCCGTAGCGGTAGCCGCCGATCAGCGACAGCGCGAGCAGCACGTCGTCGCGGGTGCGCCCGAGCCGGCGCATCGCCCGGCCGCCGCGTTCGACCAGGTCCATGTCGACCCAGTCCGGCGTGTCCTCGACGGCGGCGAGGAACCGCCGCAGCTCCGACGGTGCGTTCTCGACGGCGTCGAGGCCGTGCTCGAGCGCCGTGGAGACCTGCCGCACGGTCACCCGCTCCGGGTCACCGCGCTCACGGCGCATGGCCGCGGCGAGGTCGGCGCCGAGCTCGTCGCGGGCGAGCATCCGGCTGCCGATCAGGTCGGCCACCGCCGGGTCCGGGCTCCGCACACCGGCCACGAGCCCCAGCGGGCGGGCGATCCGCTCGTTGCGCTCCGGAGCGCCACGGAAGCGGCTCGGGAGGACGGGCACGTCGGGTACGGCGTCTGCCACCATGGCCTCGATGCTGACACGAGCTTTCACTCGCGTTCAATTCGCGTTTCGGACGAGCCGATGACCGGCCGGCCGCGGCGGGCTCCGCAACAGGAGCGGTCCCGTCGGATGGTCGAGCGGATCGTCGCCGCCGCGGAGGACGTCGTGGCCGAGCGCGGCTACGACGGCACGTCCACCAACCGCGTCGCCACCCGCGCCGGGATCAGCCCGGGATCGCTCTACCAGTACTTCCCGGACAAGGACGCGCTGATCACCGAGGTCCTCGATCGCTACGTCGACGCGCTGGAGGCTCGCATCTCGGCCGCGTTCCCGGGGCGGCTCGGGACCGATCTGTCGGTGGCGTCGGTGCGCGGTGTGGTGTCCGAGCTGGTGGACGCGCTCGCCGAGCGCCCGGCCCTGCTGCGGGTGCTGTCCGAGCGCCTGCCCCGCACCGCGGGGCACCGACGGCTCGCGTTCGCCCGGCGGATCGACGAGCTGGCCGCCACCGCGCTGCGGTTCGGCGCCGGTCCCGGCTCCGACGTGCCGGTGCAGACCGTCGGCTGGGTCGTGGTCCGTGCCGTCGAGCACGTCGCGATCAGCTACGTGCTGGAGGAGCCGCCGCTGGAGCGCGACGCCGTCGTCGACGAGCTGAGCCGGCTGGTCTCCGGCTACCTGACCTCGGCCCTCGAGGGGCCGCCGCCGGGGCCCGCCGGATCGGCGTCCCGCTCCGGGTAGGTCGTGGGCAGGCCCGCGGCCTGCCAGGCGCGGAAACCGCCGTCGATGTCGGTGGCCCGGTGCAGGCCGAGGTCCTGCAGCGACGCGGCGGCGAGGCTGGAGCTGTAGCCCTCGGTGCAGAACAGGAGCCACGGCACGTCGTGGTCGATCGCCTCCGGGATCCGGGCGTCCGACGTCGGGTCGAGACGCCACTCCAGGTGGTTGCGCTCGACCCACAGCGCGCCCGGGATCGTGCCGTCCTGCTCCCGCTGCCACGCCGGGCGGATGTCGACGAGGACCGCGCCGTCGGCGACGAGACCGGCCGCGAGCGCCGGGGCGGGACGGTTCAGCCGGGCCCGGGCCGCAGCGAGGAGCTCGGCGACGGTGCTGCTCATCCGACGACCTGGCCCGCCTCGACGAGCTCGGTGCGCAGCCGGCGCAGCCGGGTACCGCCGCCGGGGGCGGTCTCGACGTCGTAGTAGGACATCGCCGACAGCGGCGGCGAGTACGCGTGCACGCTCACCGCGGGCTCGGCCGACGGGTTCGCCACGTCGTGCACGTGCCCGAGCGGGAAGCCGGCGCCGCGGCCGTGCCGCAGGGTCCGGGTGCGCAACCCGCCCGTGCCGGTCCAGCGCCGCTCGGTCAGCGCGCCGGAAACCACCGTCATCGCCCCGAGCGAACCGGCGTGGTCGTGCAGCTCGGCCATCTGCTCGGTGGCCCAGCTGATCAGCCACACGTCGCAGAACCCGTCGCTGCGCAGCAGCTGGTACCAGCGGCGCTCCGGGTCGACGACGACCTCGTACTCCCCCGCGCGGACGTCGGCGGCGATCCGCCGGGTCAGGTCACGAAGGTCCTCGAGGTCGTACGGGGTCGGCGCGGGCGATGCCGAACGCACCGTCCGGACGGGTCGGAGGGCGGCGCTGGTCGAGCGCGCAGGGGCGGACGTGGCGTCCACAGTTGATACTCCAGATGCAGTCGACGAGTGAGCGGGAAGGAAACGGCTCAGCTCGGACAGCACTGGTCGAAGTGATCAGCACGACGTGCGCCCCAGATGGGGCCGAGAAACGCCGCGGGTGCCACGTGCACATCTCAGCACAACGCGAGCACCCGCTCAACGGCCGTTCCGGCGAACGGGACCGCCTGGTGTTTCCGGCTCTGCTGTCCGGACAGCAGCCCACTCGGGCCGTGTCCGCGCTGCCGTCGGGGCCGGGGTCCGGAGCCCTGCACGATCTGCCGGCCCGGCGGGGGGGCCGAGCCGGCAGATCGGTAGCGGCCGGACGGGGCCGGCACCGGGGGGCGCGGGCCCCGGTGCCGGTGATCCTCGTCCGGCCGTTCGTCAGGCCGTCGAGGGCGCGGGACGCCCTGCGGGACCCTGCTTGTTGTAGTCGGCGATGTACGCGGCCCGGCCGGCCTCGTCCATCTCGTTGAGCACGACGTTCGGGCTCCCCAGCGGAGGACAACGCCGCATGTGGTCCAGCGTCCACATCTTCTTCGGGTCCAGGTCCAGATGCGGCTGCGCCGTCATCGTGTTCCCGTCGTCCCGCACGAAGCCCATGTCGGAGACGACGTCGGCCCAGTTCCAGCCGTGGTACAGCGTCTCCCACTCACGCTTACCGACCAGACGACCCATGTTCGGGGTCTCGCGACCCTGGTAGGTCGCCTGGAAGGCCTCCACGTCGGTCCAGCGGCAGACCTCGTGGCAGTACGTGCGGATCGAGCCGTCCTCGAACGTGTGCGTGACCATGTCCTCACGCACCAGGCACGGGACCATGCAGGTCCAGCACCGGGACGGGTAGACGTAGTCGACGTCCTCGAACACGATCGGGTTGTGCCCGTTCGGCTTCGCCAGGCGGGCGTAGTTCTCCCACCAGGCACCGTACTTCGCGTACCAGCCCGGGTACTTGTACTCGAACCACTCGAAGTCCTTGTCGTCCATCGGGTCGATCCGCCAGTAGTTGGCGAGCCAGCCGGTGGCGAAGAACTGCGCGACCTCGTGGACGTAGCCCTTCTCCCAGATCTGCTTCCACGACTCCTCGATCAGGTCGTGGGGGATCACGAGGCCGTACTTCTCCAGCGGCACCAGGTAGGCACGGTAGTAGTCGTCGTAGATCCAGCGACGCCACATCTCCGCGTAGGACTCGCGGTCCTTACGACGATCCTTGGTCCCGTACTCGATGAACGTACCGATCGCGGCGTCCACCACGCGGTGGTTGTTCCACCACGCGTAGCGCAGGTCCCGCTCGAGCAGCTGGCGGTTGTCCTCGTCCGACAGCGCCATCAGCAGCGTGGCGTAGCCGTTCGAGATGTGCCGCGACTCGTCGGACTGCACCGAGTGGAACACCGTCGGCAGCAGGTAGTCACCGTTCGCCGCGGCTTCGGCCGGCATGGCCACGAACAGCGTGTTCGTGAACGCCGTCTCGGCCACGATCGTCAGGTAGATGCTGGCCGCGGTGATCGCGTCACCGGTGATGAAGCCCTCGGCGAACTGACGGCCGATCGTGCCGCAGTAGTCGCTCTGGAAGTTCCGCAGGCTGTTGTTGAAGCCCGCCGGATCGATGTAGTTCTGCATGTAGACGCGCTTGAGGTTCTGCTGGATCGTGCTGTGCCGAACCTCGTCGATCATCTGGATCGCCTGGCCGTTGTGCAGCTCCGGGTTCGGAACCACGGTGAACAGCATCGGCATCGAGCGTGCCGCGGAGATCTCGGGCAGCGGGATGATCGACAGGAACAGCTTCTGCCACTCCATCCAGCGTTCCTGCACGCCGCGGAACATGTTCCCGCGGATCGCGCCGTCGGTCGCGCCGAAGACGCGGTGGTCCTTCTCCTCCTGCATGGGGAAGTACGACCGGAGGACCTGCTTGAGCGGGTCCTTCTTCGCGGCCTTGCGGAAGGTGTAGTCGGTTCCGTACTTCATGTACGGCTCGTGGTACTGCGGCTCCCAGGACAGTTCCTGGATCTTCTGGTGGGCCTTCGCCAAACTCTGCCGGCTCACGACAGCTCCTCACGCCGGTGGGCATGGACACGACCCGGCCACACCGGCGACTGGGTACGCGCCGGGGGCCGGATGCGGTTAGTGGTCGATCGCGCTCGCGGTCGCCTGCGGCAACCCCAGCGAGCACCCTCCGCGACGGCCGGGGCCGCGGGGTCGGTGATCCGTGATGCGCCGAGGTCCTCATCTGACGAGGCGTTCGTCCCGGGCACGGCGGTGGAGTCCATCGGGTCGATCCGCGCGGTTCCGTACTCACCGTTGAGCTGTCCACGGGACGGTGCGCGTCACCCGACCTCGCGACGGTACCGCTGATCAGCGGGGATGTATGTAGCGGTGCGGTGGCCGGTTGGCGGCCGGCTCAGCCGTCGTCCGACAGACCGATCACCGAGTCCAATCCGGACAGTACGAGTGCCCGGCGGGCCTGGCTGCCGGCCGGGGCGACGAGCGAGAGCGTGGCGCCCTCGGACCGCATCCGGCGCGCGACCTCGGACAGCAGTGCGATCCCGGCACTGCTGACGAAGGAGTCCCGGCCCAGGCTCAACGTCACCTGCCTGCGGTCCGCCAGCTGGTCGAACAGCGACGCCCGGATCGCGGCGACGCCGCCGAGGTCCAGGTCGCCGACGACCGTGAGCCGGACCCCGTCGCGGTCCGGCGTCGCACGCAGCCGGGTGCGGTCCGGCGACACGTCCGCGTCCCCCGGCTCCGGTGCGGGCGGACGCCCCGGCTCGGCCTCACCGGCCACGAACTCGACCGGTGGGCCACCGCCGGGCGAGCCGACCTCGACCGGGATCGACGGCAGCCGGAAGCGGACCTGCGTGCCACGCGGCGATTGCCCCGCGCTCGCCTGGTCCGGCGCCGGGTCGACGGCGACCTCCTCGGCGAGCTCACGGATCAGCGCGATGCCGCGGCCGCGGTAGCCGGGGTCGACGGGGGGCGTCTTCCACGTCCCGTGGTCGGTGACCTCCACGGCCACCGCGCCGTCCGGGCGCAGCGCCAGCTCGACGTCGACGACGGCGCGGCTGCCGGTGCGCGGGCCTCTCAGGTAGGCGTGCTCGATCGCGTTCGTGACCGCCTCGCCGACGGTCAGCTGCAGGTCACTGCGCGCGTCCTGGCCCATCCCGCTCGCGTCGCACCACGCGTCCACCGTCCGCCGCAGCGGCGCCAGCCGGGTCGGGTCCGCGTCGAGGGTGATCTCCAGCGGCGCCGGCATCAGCCGGGCGACGAGCACGACCGTGTCGTCCGGGATCGCCGATCCCTCGGACATGCGGCTCAGCAGGGCGTCGGCCATGTCCCGGGGCTGCGCGGCGGACAGCTCGCCGAACGCGGCGGACAGCCGGGCCAGGCCGTCGTCGATGACCTCGTCCCGGCGCTCGAACAGCCCGTCCGAGCAGAGCAGGATCGTCTCCCCCGGCTCGATGCGGTCCGAGTCCTCGACGAACGCCGGCCGCCCGGTGATCCCGAGCGGCACCCCGCGCCCCTTGTCCAGCATGCGCACGCCGTCCGGGCCGGCCAGCAGCGGCGGGGGGTGGCCCGCACTCGCGTAGCAGACGTCGCCGGTCGCGCAGTCCACGAGGGCGCACGCGACCGTGCTCGCCATCGCACCGCTGACCCGCAGCGCGAACTGGTCCAGCTGCTCCAGCGCTCCGGCCGGGCTCTGGCCGTTGACCAGGTTCGCTGCGACGGCGCTGCGCAGCTGCCCCATCACGGCCGCCGCGGACGGTCCGCGGCCCGACGACGTCGCCGACCACCAGCGCCACGCGCCCGTCGTCGAGCGCGAGCACGTCGAACCAGTCGCCGCCGGCCTCGGTGCCCTGGGTGCCCGGGCGGTAGCGGGTGGCCAGGGACATCCGGTCCAGCTCGGGCAGCTTCTGCGGCAGCAGGCTGCGCTGCAGCGTCACCGCGACCTCGTGCTCGGCCTGGTGCAGCTGCGCGCGCACGATCGCCTGCGCGCACTGGTTGGCCAGCGTGAGCACGAAGCTGCGCTGCTCGGCGGTGAACGCGGGCTCGGTCGTGAAGCGGAACCCGAGCACGCCGATCGGCCGGGCGGCCACCATCAGCGGGACGGCGGTCTGCACGGAGTAGGGCTCCGCCTCCGGCGCGACCGCGTTCCACAGCGGCTCGCCCGTGGCGACGGAGCGGTTCAGCGGGTGCGTCCGGCCGAGCGGCCCGGTCGATCTGTCCTCACCGGACGGCCATCCGTCGGCGGCGATCGGGCCCAGCACGCCGTTGTCGCCGATCACGAGCAGCACCACGGCCTCCGCCTCGACCGAGGAACGACCGTGCTCGACGATCACCTCGGCGACGGACTCCAGGTCGGTGGCCCGGGACAGCGCCGTCGCGATGGCGCCGAGACGTTCGGCCAGCCGCCGCGCCTCGGTCTCCACCTCCAACATGGACGCCCGGTCCAACGCCTGCGCGGCCAGCTCCGCGACCGCCACGGCGGCCTCGCGCTCCGGCCCGGACAGCACGCGTTCGACCCTGGAAGCCGACCGCGAGCACGCCGAGGGCCCGGCCACCGGCGACCAGCGGCAGGTACCCGATGGACTCGGCGCCTTCCGGCACGAGCCCGATCTGGGAGGGGAAGCGCCGCGTCCACTCCTCGGACGAGGACAGCCACAGCGGGACCCGTTCGCGGAGCACCTCGCCGAACGAGAGCGGCGCGTCCGCGCGCACCTGCCCGGCCCGGGACCACAGCGCCTCGTCCCAGCCGTGCCCGGTCAGCGCGCGCAGCCACTGCCCCCGCAGCTCCCACACTCCGGCGTAGTCGGCGTCGAGCAGATCCACGATGTGGTCGGCCGCGATCGCGGCCACGTCGCCCGCGGTCGCAGCGGCGGACATCCGCGCGGTGGCGCGGTGCAGCAGGCCGAGCCGCTGCGCGGTGGCCCGCTCCTGCTCCAGCAGCCGGGCATTGTCCACCGCGAGCCCGGCCCGCCGGCCGATCTCGGAGACGAGGTCCAGGTCGTCGGCGGTGTAGCCGGCGCCTGGTTCGCAGCGGCCCACGGTGAGCCGGGCCCCGGTGCGCCCGCGCGCGGGGAGCGGCACCACCATCGCCGACCCGATGCGGAGCCGTTCCCAGGCCGCCCGCTGCGCGTCCGGCAGCGCGGCGAGGGCCGCGTCCAGGCGGTCGGTCTCGATCGGCTGGTGCTCGATCGGCCCGGTCTCCGGAGCCAGCGGTCCGAGCTCCCACAGCGACGGCTCCAGCGCCGCCGCGCGAGGCGGCCGCGGCGAGCGGCGTCGTGCCGCCGTCGGGTCCCGCCTCGTGCACGAGGGCGACGTCCGCGAGCCCTTCGTCGACGACGGCCCTGGCGAGCTGGTCGGTCCGGCCGGTGCGGGTGATCGCGCGCTCCAGCGACTCGCCGACCTCGGAGTAGATCCGGTGCCTGCGCTGCTCCCGGTGCTGGGCGTCGATGTCCAGGCAGCCCCCGACGTATCCGACGGCACGGTCGGCCTCCCCGACCGGAGCACCGCGGTCGAGCACCCACCGGTGCCGTCCGTTGCCGTCGAGCAGGCGGTACTCCACCTCGAACGGCGCCGTCGCCCGGGTCGCCGCCGACGGTGACCGAGCGGTACCGCTCGCGGTCGTCGGGATGGATCCGCCTGCGCCAGTCCAGGCCCAGCTCGCCGGCCGTGTCGGTCGCCCCGGTGAAGTCCAGCCACCCGCGGTTGACGAACACCCGGTGCCCGCCCGGGTCGTCCACCCAGATCAGCGCGGGGGTCGAGTCGGCCATCGCCCGGAACTGGAGCTCGGCGGCCCGGCGGACGCGGCCCAGCTGCAGGTGGTTCGCGACCCGGGCCAGCAGCTCGCGCGAGGAGAACGGCTTGACCAGGTAGTCGTCCGCCCCGGCGGCCAGCCCCTCGACGGCGGCCTCCTCGCCGGCCCGGGACGACAGCAGCACGACCGGCACACCGGCCGTGCGCGTGTCCGTCCGCAGGGCACGCAGCAGCCCGATGCCGTCCAGACCGGGCAGCGAGACGTCCGCCACGACGAGGTCCGGAGGCGCCGAGCGCGCGGCGTCCAGTGCCTCGGTCCCGCTCGTGACGACCTGCGGTGTCCACTGCTCGGAGAGCAGGTTCTGCAGGTAGGCACGCATGTCCGCGTCGTCGTCGACGACGAGCACGCGGTCGCGGTGGCCCAGCCCGCCGACGTCGAGTCCTTCGACGCCGATGCCCTCGACGCCCGGTCCGTCGACGACCTGCTCCTCCGGCCCGGCTCGACCGCCCCGGCGTCGGGACCGGCGGTACCCGGCAGCCAGCGCATCGCCTCCGCGACGTACGGCGTCGCCAGCGCGGGCACGGTGCGGGTGCCGACGCTCGTACGGACCAGCCTGTCCGACGGCAGGTGCGCGAACCCGAGCGGCATCCGGACGGTGAACGTGCTCCCCTCGCCGGGCGTGCTCGACACGTCGACCACCCCGCCGTGCATCCGGACGAGCTGCTGGACCAGCGACAGCCCCAGTCCGCTGCCCTCCTGGGAGCGAGCCCGGGTGTCGCGGACCCGGTGGAACCGCTGGAAGATCTTCTCGGTCCGCTCCGGCGGGATACCGGCACCGGTGTCCGAGACGCGCAGCACGGCCTGCTCCCCGGACACCTCGAGCGCCACCGAGATGCCGCCGTCGTGGGTGAACTTGACGGCGTTGCTCAGCAGGTTGAGGACGATCTTCTCCCACATGTCCCGGTCCACCCAGACCGGGCGCTCGGTGGGTGGGCACTGCACGTCGAGGTGCAGCCCGGCCCGATTCACCACCGGTGCGAACGCCGCGGCCAGCTCCTCGGTCGTCGTCCCCAGCTCGGTCGGGGCGAACATCCCCTCGGACCGCCCGGAGTTCAAACTGGACGCGTCGAGCAGGCCGTTGACCAGCTTGAGCATCCGCTGGGCGTTCCGCTGGGCCAGCTCCACCTCGTCGCGCACCGCGGGGTCGTCGTGGTCGCGCAAGCGGTCCAGCGGTCCCAGCACGAGCGTGAGCGGCGTGCGGAACTCGTCGCCGAGCGCGGCGTAGTAGCCGCTGCGCACCTCCTCGTTGCGCGCCTGGCCGTCCCGCAGTCGAACGGTCGGCCTGCTGGGCCGCGGCGACCGTCAGCGCCGTCCCGATGTGCCCGATCACCATGCGCAGGAACGCGCGCTGGTCCTCGTCCAGCGGCAGCGTGGGTGACACCCCGAGGACGACGCCGCGGGCGACGGAGCCGTCCGGGGCACGCAGCAGGGCCTGCACGACCTGCCGGACCGGCTCGCCGCCGTCGACCGGGGTCGGCTCCACCTCACGGAACCGCACCGGTTCGGACTCGAGGTCCCACTCGCTCGGTGTCCAGTCCGCCGGCGGCTCGGAGAGACCGACCGCGACCGGTGCGGCCCCGTCGACCGGGTCGAGGAACACCGCGCACGGGATGTCCGCGCCTGCCGGCTCCAGCACGGCGACCAGCCGCTCGATCACGACGTCCACCGACGGCGCGTCGCGGGCGATCTCGCCCAGCGAGGCCAGCAGCCGCATCCGGCGTGCGCCGACGACCTTGTCCGTCGTCTCGTTGCACATCGTGATCAGCCCGAGCACCTCGCCGGACGGGCCACGGACCGGGGTGCTGGCGTACTGCCAGTGCGTCTCCTCCGGGCGCCCGCTGCCGGTCGAGGACGAGCATGTCGTCCTGGATGAAGAGGCCGCTCTTCGAACCGGTCCGGATCTTGTTCAGGTCGGCCTCGGAGTGCGCGGCGACCTCGGGCCAGCCCTCGGCCACCGGCCGCGCGAACGCGGACGGGTGCAGGTTGCCGGCCGACGGCACGAACGCGTCGTTGTAGAGCAGCGTGTTCCGCCGGCCCCACCACACGACCATCGGCTGGCGGCTCTCGAGCAGGAAGCGCAGCGCGTCCTCGAGCTCCCGGTCCCACGACTCGCGGGGCCCGAGCGAGGTGGAAGCCCAGTCGATCCGCTCGACCATCTCGCGCACCGACACCGTCTCCGACGACGTGTCCCCGGTCGTTTCGACCGTCACCGCCACCTCCAGTACGACTCCGCCCTGCAGGATATCCGCAGTCCGGCCCTCGCGGGCCGCAGCGGTCCCGGACGGCCCGTCGCCCGTGTCGACGGCGATGCGGCAGGCTGCGCCGCGTGGCGACGCGGTACGACGACGGAAGCTGGGACGTCCGGGGCGAGCGGCTGACGTTCCCGGTGCGGATCAGGGACGCGTCCGCGGCCGCGGCCGTGTACCTGGTCCGGACCGACCTGGTGCGCGGTGTGCTCGCAGACGCGGGTGTCCGGCTGCGGCCGCGTGTCCCTGCTCGGCCGCACGCCGGTGATCGTGCTGTTCGTCGACTACCGGGACAACGACCTCGGCGACTACGACGAGGTCGGGCTCGCGATCGTCGCGCGCCACCGCGGCCGGACCGGTGCGCACGTCCTGCAGCTGCCGGTCACCCAGGAGTTCACGATGGAGGCCGGCCGCGCGCTGTGGGGGCTTCCGAAGTGGCTGGCCCGCGCCGACCTGACGATCGCCGGCGGGCGGGTCTCCTGCCGGCTCGACGACGGCGAGCGGCGCGTACTGGACGCGCGGCTGCGCACGACGCCCGCGCTGCCGCTGACCGTGCCGATGTCGCTCACCACCCTCGCCCCGCGCGACGACGTCGTGCTGGCGAGTCCGGTGCGGATGCGGGCGCGGGGCGTGCGACTCGGCTCGGGCGGGTCGGTGCTCCCCGGGACCGGTCATCCGATGGCGCAGCAGATGCGGGCGATGGGGCTGCCCCGCCGCCCGCTGCTGACCACCGTCGTCGACCACGTCGCGTTCGACATGGACCCGGCCGTGGAGCTGCCGGGCCGCTGAGCCGCAGTGTCGATGCGCGGCTCCGCTGCGCTTCGCGCTCAGGCCGAGGCCGCCGCCGACGAGCGGTGCTCCGCCAGCCATTCGCGCAGGTCGGTGAGCGGACGGGCACGGTCGGGCTCGTGGTAGATCTCGTGCCAGAGGCCGTCGTACCAGCGCACGGTCGTGTCCGGGGAGCCGCTGGCGTCCTCCAGCTTCCGGGTGCCTGCCGGGTCGGTGAGCGCGTCGTCGGTGCCGTGCTGGACCAGGATCGGCAGCCGCAGGTCACCGAGGCGGCCGGGCAGCTCGTCCATCTGCTGGTAGATCGCGGCACCGAGCGCGAGCGTCGGGTTGCCGTGGTGCACGAGCGGGTCCTCGCGATAGTCGTCGACGACGGCCTGGTCCCGGCTGATCTTCGAGTCGTCGATGCCGACGGGCCGCACCGTGGGCAGGAACCGCGAGACGACCGAGAGCACCGGCACGAGCGCGGCCGGGACCGCGTCGCTGGCCAGTGCCGGAGCGGACAGCACGAGCCCGGAGAGCTCCCGCTCGTGCGCGACCGTGTACGCCAGTGCGATCTGCCCGCCCAGGCTGTGCCCGAGCAGGTACACCGGGAGACCGGGATGCCGGGCCACCACGGTCCGGCGGAACGTCTCGAAGTCGTCGACGAGGTCCTGGTAGCGCTTGACGTGCACCCGCGTCCCGCCGGACCGGCCGTGCCCGCGGTGGTCGAGGCCGTACACCGCCCAGCCGTCCGGGACCAGTTCGTCGACGACGCTGGCGTAGCGGCCGGAGTGCTCGCCGATCCCGTGGCTGACCAGCAGCACACCGGTCGGTTCGGTGTCCGGCAGCCAGCCCTGCCAGAACAGGTCGACGTTCTCGACGCCGGTCAGGCGCCCCTCCACATGTCGTGTCACACCCGGTTCCTCGCCGCCGCGGCCGCCACCGTTGCACCCGTCCCGCCGGACCCGACGTCGTGCTCGACGTCCGCCTCGGCCGGGACGTGCACGGTGGCCCCCGGCTCGTCCCCGGCGAGCAACCGGTAGTGGCCGGCGTCGAGGTCGGCGAACCGGAACGTGCCGTCGCCGGTCGTGTCGGCACTGCCGAGCGTCTCGCCGTCCTGCTCCAGCACGACCGTCACACCGGACCGCGGGTCGCCGGACGCCGTCCGGACCGTCCCGTGCACCGTCGACGACCGGGAGAGCGTGACCGGGACGCGCACCGGCTCGTCCGCGACGGCGCACGGCGCCACCCGCGTCTGGTACCCGGACGCGGAGGCGACGACGATGTACTGCCCCGCGCCGGGCGCGCGCAGCCGGGCCTCGCCTGCCGCGCTGGTGCTCGCGGAGCCCGCGGGGGCTCCGTATCCGTCCACCATGGACAGGGCGACGCCGGCGAGCGGCTTCGCGTCGCGGTCGGCGACCAGCACGTCGACGTTCTGGGGTGGACTGGCCGGCACCGGCTCACGCCGTGCGTGCGACGAACCGCTGAACGCGACGACCGGCGCGGCCGCGGCCGGCTCGCCCGAGGCGGGCGTGCTCGACGTCGGCTCCGACGAGCCGGGACGGGTCGGCTCGGCGGCCGTGCCTGCGGACTGGGAGTCGCCGTCGGATCCGGTCTTCGACGAGTCCGAGGTGGCTTCCGGCCCGGTCGGGGCGGGCGGTGTCGTCGTGGCGGTCACGTCCTGCGGATCGGCGGATGCGGTGGGGGTGGACTCACCGGTGGCGGTGGGCGTGGACGCGGCGGATCCGCTGCTCGGTCCGTCCGTCCCGGAATCGAGGTCGGGGCGCTCGGTCGTCGGGGCCTCCGCGGAGCCGGACGGCGTCCCGGCGGGCGGTTCCCCGGCGGTTCCCTCGTCGTCATCACCGGCGGCCGGGGTGGCCGACCGCATGACCCGCGGAGAGGGTCGGGGCGGAGGCTCGTCGCCCTGCCCGGCCGACGTCGTCGACGCCGCCTCGGACCGGGGGAACGGCGACGGGGAGGCCGCGGCCGTGCCGGTGGACGCGTCGTCCGGCCGGTCCGTGGACGGGTCCTCGCGATCGTCGTCGGAGGACGAGCGGGAGGCCAGGACGGACGCCGTCACGCCGGCCGCGGCGATCCCGCCCGCCGCGACGGCGGCACCGGAACCTCCTTCGCGCTCCGCCCGGGGCGACGGCGACGGGCGCGGCGACGGCGACGGCTGCGGCGGCGACTGCTCAGCCGACTCCGGCGACCGGCTGGACTGCTCCGGCACGCGGCCGGGGCGACCACCACACGAGGTGGCCGTCATCCGGTCGCGGGCCTCCCGGAACTCGCGCTCGGTCTCCGGCCCGTGGGGCCGGGCACTGCCCGTGGACGGGACGGCGGTGACCCGCTTGACCAGGTCGGGGTCCACCGGCGACCGCGACTGCTGGCGCGGCGGCGCGGACGGTCGCGCGGACTCCGACGTGTCCCCCTCGTCCGACGTCGACGACGACTCCGCCGGTTCCGGGGGCGTGATCTGCCGGCCGCCGACGAAGCCACGCGACCAGGGCGCGCTCGCGGGTCCGGTGTCCGCGTCGGACCCGGGCCGAGGGCGTGCGCTCGGCGCCTCCTCCGACGCCTCGGCCTCCGACGCGGCGTCCACGGAGGACACGTCCGACGGCGTCGCCGCGGGCCCGGCGTCCGACGACTCATCGGTCGGCGCGCCCGAGCCGGCGTCGGTGCCGCCGTGGCGGTTCGCTACCGTCCCCGCCGCTGCGGCTCCGCCCGCGGCAAGCCCGGCGGCTGCTGTTCCGGCGGCGGCCGAACCCGATGTGCCCCGGCTCTCGGTCTCCGGCGTTCCGGCGACCGGCGTTCCCGATTCCGGGTCCGCCGACGGTCGGGTGCCCGTGCCGGACCCCGCCGTCGTCGAAACGCTGCCGGGCGGCTCGGATCCGGGGCCGGCCGTCGCCGCGCTCTCGTCCCCGACGTCGGGCGAGGAGGTGCCCAGTCGCTCCGTGACCGGCTCGGTTTCCTCGCCGGCCGCGGCGGCCCGGCGACGGTCCACGAGCTCGGCGACGGTCCGCGGGGGGCCGGCTGGGTCGGACCCCGGGTGCCGCGCTCCACGACGTCCGCGCACCAGGAATCCCGCGATACCGATCGCCACCAGCAACACCACCAACAGCCCGAGCAGGGCCAACGTCGACATCCGCCAGAACCTCCCGCCGGGCAGCGCGGACCGGACGGGGCCGCGGTCGTCGGGTGCCGCCCGGCCCCGGGCGGCACGCGGCTCCGGTCGCTGCGTCCGGCAACGAACGGTAGCACTCGGTGACTGCCTGACCCGGCCGCCGAACGCGTCCGCGTGTCGGCGTCGCGGCTGCTCAGGACGCCTGCGCGCACGGTGCTCGGTGATCCGCGAGGATCGGGCCATGACACGCGACACGGCCGGGCAGGCCGTCGATCCCGAGCTGGCCGAGATCGCCCACGCGCACGGGGTCGCCGTGTCGTACCTCGACGGGGCGCGGCGCGAGCAACACGTCGACGCGGACGTCGTCGTCGACGTCCTGGGCCTGCTCGGGGTGGATGCCTCGACACCGCAGGCACGGCAGGTCGCGCGCGCCGCGGCCACCCAGCGCAGCGCGCTGCCGGCGACGGTCGGCATGCGATCGGACCGGGCGCGGCCGATACCCGGCCGCGGCGTGCTGACCGCCGAGGACGGCACGCGGCGCGACGTGGACGGCGAGCTCCCGGCCGGGCTGGAACCCGGCCGCTACGCGCTCGCGGCCGACGGGCGGGAGGCGACCGTCGTCGTCGCCCCGCCGAGCCTGCCGGACCCGCCCCGGACGTGGGGCTGGATGTTGCAGCTCTACGCGCTGCACTCGGCGCACTCGTGGGGGATCGGCGACCTCGGAGATCTCACCGACCTGGTGCGCACGAGCGGCCGCGAGCACGGCGCGGGGGCGGTGCTGCTGAACCCGCTGCACGCGATCACCCCGGTTCCGCCCGTGCAGCCGTCGCCGTACACGCCGTCCAGCCGCCGGTTCGTCACGCCGCTCGCGCTGCGGGTCACGGACCTGCCCGCCTACGCGAGTGCGGACGCGGCCACCCGCGCCGAGGTGGACGCGTTGCGCCCGGAGCAGGCCGGGGACCGCATCGCCCACGACCGGGTGTGGGCCGCGAAGCGCTCCGCGCTGGAGGCGCTGTGGCGCGCCGAGGGACGGCCCGGGCCGCGCGATCCCGGGCCCGGCCTGGACGAGTTCGCGACGTTCTGCGCCCTGGCCGAGCGGTACGGCGGGCGCTGGCGGCAGTGGCCGGAACCGCTGCGCAGGCCCGGTATCCGACGCCGTCGCCGCGGCCCGCGCCGAGCTCGCCCCGCGGGTCGCGTTCCACGGCTGGGTGCAGCAGCAGGCGGCCGCGCAGCTGGCACAGGTCCGGGCCGCCGCGCGGGACGCCGGGATGCCGGTCGGCGTGATCCACGACCTGGCCGTGGGCTGCGACCCGGAGGGCGCCGACGCCTGGGCGTTGCAGGACGTCCTGGCCCTGGACGCGTCGATCGGCGCGCCGCCGGACGCGTTCAACCAGCGCGGCCAGACGTGGGGCCTGCCGCCGTGGCGGCCGGACCGGCTCGCCGAGACCGGGTACGTCGCGTTCCGGGACATGGTCCGTGCGCTGCTCGGGCACGCCGACGGACTGCGGATCGACCACGTGATGGGCCTGTGGCGGCTGTGGTGGGTGCCGGAGGGACGGACGGCGGACCGCGGCACGTACGTGTCCTACGACGCGGACGCGATGCTCGCGACGCTGCTGCTGGAGGCGCACCGGGCGGACGCATTGATCGTCGGCGAGGACCTGGGCACCGTGCTGCCCGAGGTGCGTGAGGAGATGGACCGCTCGCACGTCTACGGCTCGACCGTGCTCTGGTTCTCCCGCGACCCGGACCCGGAGACCGGCGGGGACGACGGACCGTTCCGCCCGCCGGAGCGCTGGCCGGAGCGGTCGGTCGCGACCGTGTCCACGCACGACCTGCCCACCGCCCCGGGGTTCCTGCGCGGCGAGCACGTCCGCGTCCGCGCCGAGCTCGGCCTGCTCGACGACCCGGCCGCCGAGCGGGCGAAGGCCGCGGCGGAGCGGGCCGAGCTGGTGGGGCTGCTCGTCGAGCGGGGGCTGCTCGACTCCGCGGAGGCCGACGAGGACGAGATCGTCGTCGCGATGCACGCGCTGCTCGCGTCCGCGCCGTGCCGGCTGGTGCTGGCGTCGCTCTACGACGTGCTGGGCGAGACCCGCCAGCCGAACCTGCCCGGCACCGTCGACGAGTACCCGAACTGGCGCCTGCCGCTCCCGGTGCCGCTGGAGCAGGCGATGACCGACCCGCGTGTCTCCCGGGTGGCCGCGGCGCTGGCCGGGCGCACCGTCCGGGCCGGGGAGTCCGGCGACGGCCTGGCAGGATCGGCCGGATGACCGCGAACAACGCACCCGGCTCCCCGACCGCCGAGAGCAGCGTCAGCGGAACGAGCATGGGCGCCGACGCGGTCGACCTGGTCCGCGCCGACGGAACGGCGGGCGCGCTGTGGCAGGCGTGGACGACCGGCGAGCACCTGGAGTCGCTGCCCGAGTTGCTGCGCCCGCGCACCCTCGTCGAGGGCTTCACCGCACAGCAGCGCCTCGCCGAGCGGGCAGGCCCCGCCTACGGGTGGAAGCTGGCCGCGACGGCGGCGGCCGGGCAGGCGCACATCGGCGTCGACGCCCCACTGCCCGGTCTGCTGTTCGAGCGCTTCCGGCACGATCCGGGTGACGTCGTTCCGTCCGACGGGCTGCACATGGCCGTCGCGGAGGCGGAGTTCGCCTTCCGGCTGGGCGAGGACATCACGGCTGCGACGCCCCCGGAGCAGCTGCGCGCCGCCGTCGCGTCGGTGCACTGCGCGATCGAGCTCCCGGAGTCCCGGTTCACCGACTTCGCGACGGCCGGCGGCCCGCAGCTGCTCGCCGACGCGGCCTGCGCGGGCCGGTTCGTGCTCGGACCGGAGATCGCGGGCGGGACCGATCTCGATCTGTCCACAACGGGCACAACTCTGTGGATCAACGGCGACCGAGTGGCGACGGGCAGCGGTGCGGCCGTGCTCGGCGACCCGTGGACGGCGCTGGCCTGGCTCACCGAGACCCTCCCGGCCTACGGCGTGACGCTGGAAGCGGGGAGTGTCGTGACGACCGGGACCACCACCGTCCCCGCGCCGATCGCGGCCGGCGACACGGTGCGCGCGACGTTCGGCGAGAACGGCGCGCTCGGCGAGGTCACGGTCACGCTCGCCGGCTGACCCGGCTCAGCGGCAGACCGACAGCGCCCCGGGGGCGATCCGGACCAGTACGGAGGCGCCGGCCGGCACGTCGTCGAGCTCGCCGTCGATCTGCACCGGCATCGGACCGATCGTGGCGAACCGGAACTCCGCCGTCGACGGCTGGCGACCGAGCCCGCGTACGGCGGCGCGCACCGCCGTGAACAGCACCCTCCACTTCGGCCGGTGCTCCATCAGGATCACCTCGAACCGGCCGTCGTCGGGGCGGCCGTCGGACAGCTCGGCCATCTTCGCCATCTCCGGGATGTTGGCCAGCACGAGGTTGTCGACCCGGCGGCGGTTGCCGTCCGCGAACTCCAGCTCGAACGGCGTGAACCCCCAGAACGAGCGGATCGTCGTCCAGATCTCGCGCACCCTGCCCTTGCCCTTGCCGCCCTCCTCGATCTGCAGTGCGACGACCGGCGTCAGCCCGAACCCGATGTAGGAGTGCGCGTAGTGCACCGCACGGTCGTCGACGTGCAGCTCCAACAGGTCCATCGGTTCGATCCGGCCGTCCGCGATGGCGTCGGCCAGCGGGCGGCGGGACGTGACCCGGTCGTGGTCGTTCGCGTTGCCGGCCGGCAGGACGGCGGCCGCGGCGAGGGTCCCGGGCACGTCCATGATCCCGTTGACGACCTCGTTGTACCCGCCGTCTCCGCTCGCGGAGACGACGAGCGGGCGCCCGGGTCCGGACGCCACCTCGCGGGCGATGTCGCGGGCGTGGCCGGCGTAGTCCGTCGGGCGCAGCTCGACCGGGAGCTGGGGCCGGACGGCGGCCAGCTCGTCGCGCAGCTGCCCGGCGAGCGTCCCCGCGTCACCGGTGCTGCCCGGGTTGAACACCACGACCACGGAGTCGATCGTCTCGGCCACGGGCAGAGCCTAGGCGGAACCGGGCGAACCGGCCGCAGCGGACGCCCGGTACTGCCCGTCGTCGTGGGCTGCGGCACGGTGTTCACATGGATCTGCAACTGGTCGGCAAGCGTGCCGTCGTGACCGGCGGCAGCCGCGGGATCGGGTACGCGGTGGCCGCGGCGCTCGCCGCGGAGGGCGCGGACGTGGCGATCGTCGCCCGGGACGCCACGGCACTCGACGAGGCCGCCGCCCGGCTGCGCGACGGCGCCCGCGGGCGGATCGAGGCGGTCCCCGCCGACACGTCCGACGACGCGTCCGTGCGGGCGATGGCGGCCACCGTCGCCGAGCGGCTCGGCGGGGTGGACGTTCTGGTCAACGCCGCGGCCCGACCAGCGGGATCGGGCCCGTTGCCGGAGCTGGCCGACCTCACCGACGACGACGTGCGGGTCGAGCTCGAGACGAAGCTGCTCGGGTACCTGCGCTGCGCCCGCGCGCTGTCCCCGCTGATGACGGCGCAGGGCTGGGGCCGGATCGTGAACGTCAGCGGGCTCAACGCGCGCAAGTCGTCGTCGCTCGTCGGGTCCGTGCGCAATGTCGCCGTGGCGTCGATGACCGCGGCGATGGCCCAGGAGCTCGGCCCGCGGGGCGTCAACGTGACCGTCGTGCATCCCGGGCTCACGTGGACCGAGCGGATCCCGGGCCTCATCGCCGAGCGCGCCCGCAGCCGGGGCGTCGGTGAGGAGCAGGTGCGGGCCGAGCTGGACGCGACGACGACGATCGGCCGGCTCGTGACGGCGGAGGAGGTCGCCGATGTCGTCGCGTTCCTGTGCTCACCGCGCAGCGTGGCCGTCAACGGTGACGCGGTCGCGGTCGGCGGAGGGACGCCGGACGTCACGCACTACTGAGTGGCTCGCCCGGCTGGCAGGATGGGTGGTGATGGAGACGACCCGCCTGGACCGCTGGCTGTGGTCGGTGCGCCTGGCGAAGACACGCTCGGACGCGGCGACCGCGTGCCGGGGCGGGCACGTGCGCGTCAACGACCGTCCGGCGAAACCGGCCACCGCCGTCCGCCCTGGGGACCGGATCCGTGCGCGTGTGTACGACTCGACGCGGACCGTCGAGATCACGAAGGTGATCGAGAAGCGGGTCGGGGCGCCCCTGGCGCAGGAGTGCTACGTCGACCACACCCCGCCCGAACCGGCCGTCCCGACGCCGGTCTTCGCCCGCCGTGACCGGGGTGCGGGCCGCCCGACGAAACGGGACCGGCGTGTCCTCGACCAGCTGAGGTTGTCCCGCAACGCGAACTGAGCGCGCTGCGAGAATGGACCCGTGTACGACGCTCTGTTCCGCCACGCCCTGCGCCGCATTCCGTCCGAGACCGCGCACCGGCTCGGCGCCGGCCTCATTCGCGGGCTCGGCTCGGCGCCGCTGGCCGGGCCCCGCCTCGGCGCGGCGCTCGGCCCGTCGGACCCGGTCCTGCGGGTGCGGGCGCTCGGCCTCGAGTTCGCCGGACCGCTGGGCCTGGCCGCCGGCTTCGACAAGAACGCCCGGCACATGACGGCCGCCGGCCGGATCGGGTTCGGCGCCGTCGAGATCGGGACGGTGACCGGCCGGGCGCAGCCCGGCAACCCGCGCCCCCGCCTGTTCCGCCTTCCCGACGACCGCGCGCTCGTGAACCGGATGGGGTTCAACAACGCGGGCGCCCCGGCCGTCGCCGCCCGCCTCGAGCACTGGCGCGCCGGCCGTCCGGCCGGGTACCCCGTCCTCGGCGTGAACATCGGCCGGAGCAAGGTCGTCCCGCCCGACGAGGCGATCGACGACTACCGGACGAGCGCCCGGCTGCTCGGGCCGCACGCCGACTACATGGTCGTCAACGTCAGCTCGCCGAACACTCCCGGCCTGCGGGATCTCCAGCAGGTCGACGCACTCGAACCACTCCTGTCGGCGGTCCGGGAGGAGCTCGACGCCCTCCCGCTCACGCGGCCCGTACCGCTCCTCGTGAAGATCACCGTCGATCTCGCCGACGACGACGTGGACGCCGTCGCCGATCTCGCCGTGCGGGTCGGGTTGGACGGGATCGTCGCCACGAACACCACCGTGTCCCGCGAGGGGCTCACCTCGGACCCGGCCACGATTGCCGACGCCGGTGCGGGCGGGCTCTCCGGCCGGCCCCTCTCCGACCGGTCCCTGGCCGTCCTGATGCGCCTGCGCAGGCGCCTCGGTGCAGGTCCGATCCTGATCTCGGCTGGCGGGATCGAGGACGCCCACGAGGCGTACCGCCGGATCCGGGCCGGGGCCTCGCTCGTGCAGGCGTACACCGCGTTCGTCTACGGCGGCCTGCTGTGGCCGTCCCGCCTGCACCGCGACCTCGCCGCGCTCCTGCGTGCGGACGGGCACCGCTCGGTGAACGACGCCGTCGGGTCCGGGATCTAGCACGGCAGCCTTGACCTTGACACTGTGACAAGGCCTTGACTGGGTGCCGGAGGTGGTCCCACGTGAACTCGCCACACCGGAACCCACAGGACATGCGCCTGCTCGACGAGTTGGGCGCCGGTAACCCGTCGACACGGCTCACGGCGGCTCTGACGGTCGGCACGCACTCCGACCCCGACCCCGACCTCGTTGACGCGCTCGTGGCACGGTGCGCGATCGAGCCGGACTTCTTCGTGCGCGACATGCTCACCTGGGCGCTGACCCGCCTCCCGTCGGAGATCATCGTGCCCCGGCTCCGTGCGGAGCTCCGTTCCGAGCGCGCACAGGCGCGGAGCCAGGCTCTGCACACGCTGTCCAAGATCGGGGACCCGGCCACGTGGTCCGCGATCACGCGGTCGTTGCTCCACCACCCCGACGACGAGGTCGCGCGCAGCGCCTGGCGCGCTGCCGTCGTCCTCGTGCCCGACGGGGAACGGACGGGACTGGCCACGGACCTGGCCGCCCAGCTCGGTCGCGGCGACCGGACTCTGCAACTGAGTCTCAGCCGGGCACTCGTCGCACTCGGGGACGTGATCGAGCCGAGCCTGCGGGCGGGACTGTCGAGTGCGGACCCGGCAGTGCGTGCGCATGCCCGCGCCACCGAGCGCCTTCTCCGGGACCCGGATGCCGGTTTCGACCCGGCCGTGGACGAGGCGAAACGGATCGTCGCGCTGGGTCCGGAACGGGTCGAGGGCGCCGCGTGCTGATCGGCGAGGTGGCACGCCGCTCGGGGGTGAGCACCCGGATGCTCCGGCACTACGACTCCCTCGGGCTGGTGCGACCGACCGGCCGCACCGTGGGTGGCTATCGCGAGTACTCCGCGGAGGACATTCGCCGGATCTTCCACGTGGAGAGCCTGCGGTCCCTCGGACTGTCGCTGCGCCAGGTCGGACGTGCGCTGGAGGATCCGGCCTTCGCGCCGTCCGCTCTGGTCGGCGACCTCATCCGGCGGACCGAGGACCGGCTGGCGCGGGACCAGGAGCTGCTCGAGCGACTCCGCACGGTCGATGCCTCCGCGCCCACCGGATGGGAGGGCGTCCTGCGCATGGTCGAGCTCCTGCGCGGGCTCGACTCGCCCAGCGCTGCGCGACGGCAGCAGGCCGTGCTGGCTCCGACCGGGGACGTGCCGGTTCCCGTCGAGGTGCTGGCCGAGGCCGTCCTCGCCGAATCCGACCCGATCGTCGCCGGCGCTCTCCGGTGGGCCCTCGCGCGGGCGGGCGGTGACGCTGTGGCGAGCGTGGCGGCCGGTGTGTACTCGGAGAACGTCGACGTCCGGCGGCGCGCGGTGCTGGCGATCGCCGAGATGTCCGGTGACGAGGTGACCGCAGCACTCGCGGACGCACTCGGGGACCCGGATACGACGGTGCGCAGGCACGCTGCCCTGGCATCGGGTACGCGTGGCGCGACCGCGGCCGTGCCGACGCTCGTCGGCATGGTGGTCGAGGGCACGAACGACGTCGAGGCGTCCGAGGTCCTGGGCACGTTGTCCCGGGAGCCCGGCTGCGCGGACCGGATCAAGAGGGCACTGGTCGACGAGCTCGCGCGCACCGACTGCGGACTCCGCGGTGCGGATACGCCTGACCCAGGCACTCGCCGAGCTGCCGGCCACCGTCGCGCTGGGCGTCCTGCAGAACCTGGCCGACGACGACGACCGGTCGGTCGCCCGCCTGGCCTCGGCCCTCGTGGGCATGCTCGACGGGCGGTCCGACGGCTGAGCCGAAACGCGAGAACGGCCCGCGGACGAATCCGCGGGCCGTTCTCTGTATTCACGTTGAATGTCGGCGGCGACCTACTCTCCCACACCCTGTCGAGTGCAGTACCATCGGCGCAGGAAGGCTTAGCTACCGGGTTCGGAATGGGACCGGGCGTTTCCCTACCGCCATAACCACCGACAACAATAAACAACAAACACCCCACACCGAGCACACGATGTGCCGGGTAAGGTCCGAGCCGGCCACCACCACACAGTGGTGGTGCGCTCAGGGTCACACAGTGGATGCGAACAACGCGTTGTGAGCAAGCCCTCGGCCTATTAGTACCGGTCAACTCCACCCCTCACAGGGCTTCCATCTCCGGCCTATCAACCCAGTAATCTGCTGGGGGCCTTACCCACTCAAGGTGGTAGGAGACCTCATCTTGGAACGAGCTTCCCGCTTAGATGCCTTCAGCGGTTATCCCTTCCGAACATAGCCAACCAGCCGTGCCCCTGGCGGGACAACTGGCACACCAGAGGTTCGTCCGTCCCGGTCCTCTCGTACTAGGGACAGCCTTCCTCAAGTCTCCAACGCGCGCGGCGGATAGGGACCGAACTGTCTCACGACGTTCTAAACCCAGCTCGCGTACCGCTTTAATGGGCGAACAGCCCAACCCTTGGGACCTACTCCAGCCCCAGGATGCGACGAGCCGACATCGAGGTGCCAAACCATGCCGTCGATATGGACTCTTGGGCAAGATCAGCCTGTTATCCCCGGGGTACCTTTTATCCGTTGAGCGACACCCCTTCCACCAGGTGGTGCCGGATCACTAGTCCCGACTTTCGTCCCTGCTCGACCCGTCAGTCTCACAGTCAAGCTCCCTTGTGCACTTACACTCAACACCTGATTACCAACCAGGCTGAGGGAACCTTTGGGCGCCTCCGTTACTCTTTGGGAGGCAACCGCCCCAGTTAAACTACCCACCAGGCACTGTCCCTGAACCAGATCATGGCCCGAGGTTCAGACACCCAATTCGACCAGAGTGGTATTTCAACAATGACTCCACGACCACTAGCGTGACCGCTTCCCAGTCTCCCACCTATCCTACACAAGCCGAACCGAGCACCAATACCAAGCTGTAGTAAAGGTCCCGGGGTCTTTCCGTCCTGCCGCGCGTAACGAGCATCTTTACTCGTAATGCAATTTCGCCGAGTCTGTGGTCGAGACAGCGCCCAAGTCGTTACGCCATTCGTGCAGGTCGGAACTTACCCGACAAGGAATTTCGCTACCTTAGGATGGTTATAGTTACCACCGCCGTTTACTGGCGCTTAAATTCTCCGCTTCACCCCACAAGGGAGTTAACAGGTCCTCTTAACGTTCCAGCACCGGGCAGGCGTCAGTCCGTATACATCGTCTTGCGACTTCGCACGGACCTGTGTTTTTAGTAAACAGTCGCTTGGGCCTGGTCTCTGCGACCGGTCACCGCTAGCCCGCAAGGGGCTTCACAGCAGCCGGCCCTCCTTCTCCCGAAGTTACGGAGGCATTTTGCCGAATTCCTTAACCACAGTTCACTCGATCGCCTCGGTATTCTCTACCTGACCACCTGTGTCGGTTTAGGGTACGGGCCGCAACAGCACTCACTAGAGGCTTTTCTCGACAGCACGGGATCACTCTACTTCGCCTCAATCGGCTACGCGTCACCTCTCACCCTTGATGATGCCCGGATTTCCCTGGACATCGGGCTACAGGCTTACACCACGACAACCACCGCGTGGCGGAGCTACCCTCCTGCGTCACCCCATCGCTTGCCTACTACCGGATCGGATCCCACGCTCCCCCACCACAACAGCCCCCCGAAGGGGGCCTTACGGGTGGGTTCGGATGGTTAGCATCACCGGCCCCAGCATGGGCGCACTATCACGAGCACGGGAATATCAACCCGTTGTCCATCGACTACGCCTGACGGCCTCGCCTTAGGTCCCGGCTCACCCTGGGCGGAACAACCTGGCCCAGGAACCCTTGGTCATACGGCGGCAGAGATTCTCACTCTGCATTCGCTACTCATGCCTGCATTCTCACTCCCACACCCTCCACCCGTAAATCACTCCCGGGCTTCACCAGATGCAGGACGCTCCCCTACCCAACAAGAACCCAAAGGTTCTCATTGCCACAGCTTCGGCGGTGCGCTTGAGCCCCGCTACATTGTCGGCGCAGGACCACTTGACCAGTGAGCTATTACGCACTCTTTCAAGGGTGGCTGCTTCTAAGCCAACCTCCTGGTTGTCTCGGCGATCCCACATCCTTTCCCACTTAGCGCACGCTTAGGGGCCTTAGCTGGTGATCTGGGCTGTTTCCCTCTCGACCATGAAGCTTATCCCCCACAGTCTCACTGCCGCGCTCTCACTCACCGGCATTCGGAGTTTGGCTGACTTCAGTAAGCTTGTCGGCCCCCTAGGCCATCCAGTGCTCTACCTCCGGTGAGAAACACACGACGCTGCACCTAAATGCATTTCGGGGAGAACCAGCTATTACGGAGTTTGATTGGCCTTTCACCCCTACCCACAGCTCATCCCCCAGGTTTTCAACCCTGGTGGGTTCGGGCCTCCACGACGTCTTACCGACGCTTCACCCTGGCCATGGGTAGATCACTCCGCTTCGGGTCTACACCCCGCGACTCAGCCGCCCTATTCGGACTCGCTTTCGCTACGGCTACCCCACACAGGTTAACCTCGCCACGAAGCATAACTCGCAGGCTCATTCTTCAAAAGGCACGCCATCACCCTGTGCTTCGAAGGCACTCCAGGCTCTGACGGCTTGTAAGCACACGGTTTCAGGTACTATTTCACTCCCCTCCCGGGGTACTTTTCACCTTTCCCTCACGGTACTCGTCCGCTATCGGTCATCAGGTAGTATTCAGGCTTGACGGGTGGTCCCGCCAGATTCACAACGAATTCCACGAGCTCGCTGCTACTCGGGAGTACGACCCACAGACTGCACGGCGTTTTCGCGTACGGGGCTCTCACCCACTACGGCCATCCATCCCAGAGATGTTCCGCTAACACCACACACACCTGTCCGACCCTCGGCAGAAGGTCAACGATCGCATCCCACAACCCCGCACCCGCAACACCTGCCGGCTTGACACGGACACGGTTTAGCCACCATCCGCTTTCGCTCGCCACTACTCACGGAATCACTATTGTTTTCTCTTCCTGTGGGTACTGAGATGTTTCACTTCCCCACGTTCCCTCCCGCATCCTATGAATTCAGATACGGGTAACGCCCCATGACGGGCGCTGGGTTTCCCCATTCGGACACCCTCGGATCACAGCTCGGTTGACAACTCCCCGAGGACTATCGCGGTCTCCCACGTCCTTCATCGGCTCCTGATGCCCAGGCATCCACCATGTGCTCTTAACAACTTGACCACAACAAGATGCTCGCATCCACTATGCAACACTCAACACACCACCACACCAGACCCCCAGCAACCACCACCCCCACAACAGGGGCGTTAGGAAACCAGGGACCAGGATGGCCAGAAAAGAACACCAGACGGTGTCTTCTCAGGACCCAACAGCGTGCCGAACCACACTCAGCGCTACAACTATTCTTTATTGTGTTCCACCCAGCCACACCCACCAAACCTCGGCGAGTGTGGATCAATGAAAGGAGAAACCACACGGACAGCAGTATCAACCGCCAACCGCAGGTTCTGCCCCCACCACAATGGTGAGCTCCTTAGAAAGGAGGTGATCCAGCCGCACCTTCCGGTACGGCTACCTTGTTACGACTTCGTCCCAATCGCCAGTCCCACCTTCGACGACTCCCTCCCCACAAGGGGGTTGGGCCGCCGGCTTCGGGTGTTACCAACTTTCGTGACGTGACGGGCGGTGTGTACAAGGCCCGGGAACGTATTCACCGCAGCAATGCTGATCTGCGATTACTAGCGACTCCAACTTCACGGGGTCGAGTTGCAGACCCCGATCCGAACTGAGACCAACTTTAAGGGATTCGCTCCACCTCACGGTCTCGCAGCCCTCTGTACTGGCCATTGTAGCATGTGTGAAGCCCTGGACATAAGGGGCATGATGACTTGACGTCATCCCCACCTTCCTCCGAGTTGACCCCGGCAGTCTCCCATGAGTCCCCGCCACTACGCGCTGGCAACATGGAACAAGGGTTGCGCTCGTTGCGGGACTTAACCCAACATCTCACGACACGAGCTGACGACAGCCATGCACCACCTGCACACCAGCCACAAGGGAAACGACATCTCTGCCGCAATCTGGTGCATGTCAAACCCAGGTAAGGTTCTTCGCGTTGCATCGAATTAATCCACATGCTCCGCCGCTTGTGCGGGCCCCCGTCAATTCCTTTGAGTTTTAGCCTTGCGGCCGTACTCCCCAGGCGGGGCGCTTAATGCGTTAGCTGCGGCACAGAAACCGTGGAATGGTCCCCACACCTAGCGCCCAACGTTTACGGCATGGACTACCAGGGTATCTAATCCTGTTCGCTCCCCATGCTTTCGCTCCTCAGCGTCAGTATCGGCCCAGAGACCCGCCTTCGCCACCGGTGTTCCTCCTGATATCTGCGCATTTCACCGCTACACCAGGAATTCCAGTCTCCCCTGCCGAACTCCAGTGATGCCCGTATCGACCGCACGCCCAGAGTTAAGCCCCAGGTTTTCACGGCCGACGTGACACACCGCCTACGAGCTCTTTACGCCCAATAATTCCGGACAACGCTCGCACCCTACGTGTTACCGCGGCTGCTGGCACGTAGTTGGCCGGTGCTTCTTCTCCAGGTACCGTCAATCACTCTTCGTCCCTGGCGAAAGAGGTTTACAACCCGAAGGCCGTCATCCCCCACGCGGCGTCGCTGCGTCAGGCTTCCGCCCATTGCGCAATATTCCCCACTGCTGCCTCCCGTAGGAGTCTGGGCCGTGTCTCAGTCCCAGTGTGGCCGGTCGCCCTCTCAGGCCGGCTACCCGTCACCGCCTTGGTAGGCCATCACCCCACCAACAAGCTGATAGGCCGCGGGCCCATCCCCAGCCGAAAAACTTTCCACCACAGAACATGCATCCCATGGTCCTATCCGGTATTAGACCCGGTTTCCCAGGCTTATCCCAGAGCTGAGGGCAGGTCACCCACGTGTTACTCACCCGTTCGCCGCTCGTGTACCCCGAAGGGCCTTACCGCTCGACTTGCATGTGTTAAGCACGCCGCCAGCGTTCGTCCTGAGCCAGGATCAAACTCTCCAACAAAACCCTGACCAACACCACCAAGAACCCACGACGGGGTCGCAGACCCTGGTGGCCAAACAAACTGGCACAAAAAAGATAGCGCCAAACAATAGCTCGACACACTGTTGAGTTCTCAAAAGACACCCGCACACGACCACCAACCTCACAGCTGGCAGATCGAAGCGACTACCTCGAACACCCACGACCACGAGATCGATGCCTCGAAGATCTTACCGGGTGTGGTCAGCGGGCCTGTTGACCGGCCCCGAGGGCCGTTCTGTCCGGCTGTCTTGCTGACAGAGAGCAAGTTACGCGCCGGTGTCGTGGAGGGTCAAACCGGGGGGTCCTTTACGGATCTCCGGGTCGTCATTGCTGGTCAGAGGCACGCGCGCCCCCGTACCGGCCCGTCGACGGGCCCTCCAGGACCGGCCCACAGGAGCAAGTCGATCTTTGTGACCCCGGACACGCGGATCGTTCGCCGCACCGTCATCCCATCCGGGGCATATCCGGCGGCGCACCGGCGCGTTGGACCTGTCGAGTGCCCTTCGCCGGGCCCTGCAGCGCGTCGGGGGCGAATGCGCGTCGCGGTTCGGCGGAGGGCACTCCCGTACCCGGGGCCTCAGCCGCCGGACTCAGGCGTTCCCGAGGGACGACATCTCGTCGACGAGCGCCAGCAGGCGCGGCCGCAGTCCCTCCCACCGTGCGTAGCGCCGGCTGACGGACAGGAAACTCACCAGGTCGAGGCACCCGCACACGACGAACCGCGCCGTCGGCTCGTCGACGTCCGGCCGGCTCGCACGCAGCAGTGCGGCCGTCTCCGTCGTGTAGTCCTGGTGGTCGCGCATCACCGTCGGGATCTGGGTCTCCGGCAGGTTGCAGGACTCCCGGACCAGCACGGCCATCGTGTCCCCGTGGGCGAGGGCGAAGTCGACGTAGGACCTCATCGCCCGGTTCAGCTGCTGCCGTGCGTTCGGCTCGTCCCGCAGCGCCCGCTCCAGGCAGAGCGCGAGCCACGCCGACCCGCGCTGCTGGGCCACGACCAGGAGGTCGGCCTTGCTCTCGAAGTAGCTGTAGACGGTCGGGCCGGTGACCCCCGCCGCGACGGCGATGTCCTCCATGCTCACCTGGTGGAAGCCGTGCCGGCGGAAGAGGTGGTGCGCAGCGCCGATGATCGCCTCGCGGCGGGCGGCGCGCTCCGGTGGGCGCTCCAGGTCCGCCGGGGTCTCCGGCGGTGGTCCGCCCGCGGGGTCGGAACCGCCGCCGTCCGGGAACCGGATCTCGGTCATCCGCCGCAACATCCGCTCGAGGAGCCGCCGGCGTCGGGCGTCGGTCATCCCCCGCACCCGGGACCCGGATGGTGACGCCGCGTAGGCGAGCAGAGCTCGCGCGACGAGCTCGGCGTCCCACGTCCGCATGTCGGGACGTGCAGCGGCGAGGCGCTGTGTGAGGTCGGTGATGATCGCCGCGGTCCGGCGCGAGTGCCGGGCGCGCTCCTCGTCCGGCAGGTGCCGGGCGTCGCGCAGGAGGATCAGCCACAGCGGCGCGTGCTCGATGCCCGCTCTGGCCAGACCGGCGACGGTCCGCTGCAGCACCGACGACGGCGCGCCGGACGCGGTCCGCGTCATCGTCTCCTCGACGATGTCGATGCCCCGCTCGATCACGGCGGCGTGCAGCGCGTCCTTGCCGGCGAAGTGCCGGTAGAGCGCGGGGCCCGTGATGCCGCTCGCGCCCGCGATCTGGGCCATGCGCGCGCCATGAAAACCGTTGGCGGCCAGCACTTCGGCCGCCCCGTCGAGTATGAGGCGTTTTCGCCCGACCACGTCGTGCTTGACAAGGTCCCCCATGGCCGCACCCTAGCCCGGACGGGGGGCGCAACCCCTGGTTCACCCGCGTGGTGGTGGCCGGAGCCACCGGACGGCGGTGTCCCCGCTACGGCGGTTCCCGGGGTTTCGAGGTCCCCGGGTCGGGGCACCTCACAAGCATGGCGAACACGTATCGAGTCACCGAGATCGTCGGCACCTCCCCGGACGGCGTCGACGCGGCCATCCGCAGCGGCATCGAGGACGCAGCGAAGACGCTGGAGAGCCTGGACTGGGCCCAGGTGAACGACATCCGGCTGCACCTCGACAGCGGCGCCGTCCAGCACTTCCAGGTGAGCATGAAGGTCGGATTCAAGGTCGAGCGCTGACGGTTACTCTCCGTCCACCCCGCGCTGCACACCGCGGGTACTGACGTCACCACCCGGCGTGCACTACGGTTCGCCGGACGGCCAGACCGACCTCTCCGCCGGGCGTGCCGCGCGTTCCCATCCGGCCACCACCCGCGGGAGGACAGGACGGTCCCGTGACCGTGACGGACAGCCCGCCCTCCGGTTCCGACGAGCCGGAGCGCCCGAACGACGTCGTCCGGACCCCCGGGGTCGACCCGGCACAGGGTCCGGACGGCGACCGCGGTCGCCAGGTCCCGCCTGCTCTCGCGCTGGCGACCGGACTGGCCTGGCGGGGTCTGCTCCTCGCCGCCGCGCTGGCCGTGATGATCTGGGTCGTCGCCCAGCTGTCCCTGCTGGTCGTGCCCGTCGTGATCGCGTTGATCCTCTCCGCGCTGCTCGCCCCGGCCGCCCGCCGGCTCCGGCGGGTCCCGCACATGCCGCGCGGCCTGGCCACCGGCATCGTCGTCGTCAGCGGCCTCGCCGTGTTCGGCGGCATCCTCTGGGCGGTGGTCGCGGCGTTCCTGTCCGGCCTGCCGGACCTGTCCACCCAGCTGGGTCAGAGCCTCGTCGCCGCCCAGGAATGGCTCGGGAACGGCCCTCTGCGCATCGACGACGCGCGGGTCTCGTCGTTCACGTCGGACATCCTGAACACGTTGCAGCGCAACCAGACCGCACTTGCCACGAACGTCGTCGGAGCTGTCGGTACCGCAGGCGAGGCCGCGACCGAGATGCTGCTGACGCTGTTCGTGCTCACGTTCTTCATCCACGACGGGCCGAGGATCTGGCGTTTCCTGCTGGCGGGGATCCCGCGCCCCGCCCGCACCCGGACCGACGTCGCGGGCCGCCGCGCGTTCGCGTCGCTGGTCGGCTACACGCGGGCGATCGTGGTCGTCGCCGCCGTGGACGCGATCACGGCCGGGATCGGTCTGTGGCTGATCGGCGTCCCGCTCGCCGTCCCGCTCGCCACACTGATCTTCTTCGGCGCGTTCGTGCCCACGCTCGGCGCGATCGTGACCGGGATCGTCGCCGTGCTGATCGCGCTGGTGACCGGCGGCTGGGTGGACGCGCTGCTGGTCGTGCTCCTGCTGGTCGCCGTGCAGAACCTCGAGGGCTACGTCCTGCAGCCGCTGCTGCTCGGCCGGTCGGTGAAGCTGCATCCGCTCGCCGTCGTCCTGCCGATCGCGGGCGGCCTGATCGTGGCCGGGATCCCCGGAGCGCTGCTCGCGGTACCGCTGGTCACCCTCACCGACGCCGGTGTGCGCTCGCTGAACCGCGATTCGGACAAGGGGCTGCGCGACTCGTCGGAGATCGACGCGCTCGACCCGCGCTCGGCCCGGCCGGACCAGTACCCGCCGACGTCCGGGGCCTGACCGGCAACGTTGTGTCCGGCGACGTCTCGGCGGAGCCCTGCTGACGTCCGTCGCACGATCATCGTGTACGTCCCCCGGTGGCTCTCACGGCCGGGATCGGTATCGTGCTGCGAGGACTACCCGACACCCGCAAGGGGGTGAGAGGCCGCTCCGCGGTCGACGAGGTGACCGAACCCGAGGTCCTGACCGGCGTATCCGCCCCCGCCTCCGACGTGCGATGGCAGGCATCCCCCTGCCCGGCGCTCGTGCTGGGCGCCGACGGGACCGTCCGGGCGCTGAACGACGCGGCCGGGGAGCTGTTCCCGGACCTGCGGGCCGGGTCCACGGTCGCGGGCCTGCCGGAGTGGCTGGCCGACGGGCACGCGAACGTCCTCGACGGCCG
This sequence comes from uncultured Actinomycetota bacterium, assembly GCA_963822335.1. Taxonomy (GTDB): domain Bacteria; phylum Actinomycetota; class Actinomycetes; order Mycobacteriales; family Pseudonocardiaceae; genus Pseudonocardia. The sequence continues at coordinate 1,594,485 of CAWGHE010000004.1, forward strand.
GGCGGCCCACGTCCACGGGCCGGTCACCGGCCGCACCGTCGTCGGGCAGCCCGTGCTCACCGAGGACGACGCCGTCACCTGGTGGCTCGTCGACGACACCGACGTCCGCTCGATGCGTGAGGTGCTGCGCGTCGAGCAGGACCGGGCCGCGTTCCTCAGCCAGGCCTCGGCCGCGCTCCTCGGCGCGCTGAACCTGACCCGCTGTATGGAGGTCGCCGCCGAGCTCGCGGCGGAGCGACTGGCCGACGGCGCACTGGTGATCACCCCGTCCCGGCGGGACCGCTACGAGACGGTCGTCTGCCGGCATGGCGAGTCGCCCGAGCACACGGTCATGCGGATCGACCCGGACGAGGTCCCGGGGCTCGCCGAGGCGCTGCGCGGGTTCCCGCCGGTGCCGTCGCGCTGGATCGACCCGGCGCTCGCCCCCGACTGGTTGACGCCCGAGGGATTCGGGCCGGTCGGCTCGATCGTCGTGACCCCCCTCCCGGGACACGGCGTGCCGGCCGGAGCGCTGGTGCTGCTCGGCCGGGCGGCGAGCGGGCCGTTCACCTCCGACGAGGAGGCGACCGCGCGCGAGTTCGCCGCACGGACCGGTCTCGCGATGTCGGCCGCGCGGATGTTCGCCCAGCAGGCCTCGATCACCGAGACGCTCATGCACGACCTGCTGCCGCCGCGCCTGACCCAGGTCGGCGGCGTGGAGTTCGCCGGCGGATACCGGGCGTCGCAGGACCACGAGCGGGTCGGGGGCGACTTCTACGACGTGCACCCGCCGGAGAGCGGCTCGGACGGCGACGGCGAGACGCTGGCCGTGCTCGGCGACGTGTGCGGGAAGGGCCTGGAGGCCGCCGTGCTGACCGGGCGCATCCGCAGCGCCGTGCACGCGCTGCGCCCGCTGGCCCGTGACCACCGGCGGATGCTCAGCCTGCTCAACGAGGCGTTGCTCGACGCCGACCACACCCGCTTCGTGACGCTCGTGCTGGCGTCGGTCTCGCGGCAGGGCCCGGACGTGCGGATCCGGCTCACCTGCGCGGGCCACCCGCCACCGCTGATCGTCCGGTCGGACGGCCGGGTGGAGGAGGCGGCCACGCTCGGCACGATCGTCGGGGCGCTCCCGACGGTCGAGTCGACGACGGCCGAGGTGACGCTCGGCCCGGGTGAGACGTGCCTGCTGTTCACCGACGGCGTCACCGAGGCCCGTGGCGGCCCGATGGGCGAGGACCAGTTCGGCGAGGAGCGGCTGCAGCAGGTGCTGTCCGAATGCGCGGGGCTGCCGGCCGAGGCCGTCGTGGAGCGGGTGCAGATGCTCGCCGCCCAGTGGGTGGGCGGGAGCGAACGGGACCACGACGACATGGCGGTCGTGGCGATCACGGCCCCGCGCGGGCAGCACCTGACGGCTGTCGGGGGGCAGGGCCGGGGCCGGTACACGGCATGAACACGGTCACCCGCGACGACAGCCGGCCGACAGCCGCCCGCTACGCGGACCTGCTGTGGGACGCGGTGCTGCGCGGCGACGAGTACTCCAGTGTCGACATCACGGTGGACGCGTTGCGCGACGGGCTCGACGTCGAGGCCGTACTGCTCGACGTGATCGGGGCGGTGCAGGCCCGGGTCGGCAAGGAGTGGGCGGCCAACCGGATCAGCGTGGCGCAGGAGCACGCCGCCACGGCCATCAACGACCGCGTGATCAGCACCCTCACACTGGCCCGCGACCGGCCGGAACAGCAGCGCGGCCGGATCACCGTGGCCTGCGTCGACGGCGAGTGGCACGCGTTGCCGGCCCGCCTGCTGGCCGAGGTGCTCACCTTGCGCGGGTTCACCGTGGACTACCTCGGGGCCCAGGTGCCGACCCCGCACCTGATCACCCATCTGCACCGCACCGGCCCGGACGCGGTCGCGCTGTCCAGCTCGATCGCCACCCGGCTGCCGGTCGCGCACGCGACGATCTCGGCGTGCCAGGCCGCCGGCGTGCCGGTGATCGTCGGTGGTGCCGCGTTCGGCGTGGACGGGCGCTACGCCACGCTGCTCGGCGCGGACGCGTGGGCCGCGGACGCGCGAACCGCCGCGGACCGGCTCACCGACTCACCGCTGCCGGCGCCGGCGCGCCCGCACGCCCAGCCGTTCGACGACCTCCCGCACCTGAGCGACCAGGAGTACACCCTCGTCTCGCGCAGCGCACCGCGACTGGTCGCGGCCGTCATGGACGGGCTCGAGGAGAAGATCCCGGCGATGCGGGACTACACCCCGATCCAGCGCGAGCACACGGCCGAGGACATCCGCCACATCGTCGACTTCCTGGCCACCGCGCTCTACACCGGCGACGACCAGCTGTTCGTCGCGTTCCTGCAATGGACGGCCGACATCCTGGTCGCACGTGGTGTCCCGGCCGGCACGCTCCCCCCGGCACTCGAGCTGCTCGCCGGCGAGCTGCGCGACTTCGACCGGGCGGGCCGGATGCTGGCCACTGCGCTCGACGCGCTGACCACCGGCGACCGGCTCCATCGACCCGGAAGGCCGGCATGACCGCTCCTCGTCCCCTGACCTGCTCGTGGAGCCGGCCGGCCCCGCAGCGGGCCTGCCTGGAGCTGGACGGCGAGCTGGACTACGACGGCTCCGACCAGGTGCTCGACGAGGTCTCCCGCCACCTCGGGGAACACGACGAGGTGCGGGAGCTCACGCTGGACTGCCGCAGGCTCGACTTCTGCGACTCCTACGGGCTGTCCACCCTGCTGATGATCCGCCGCCGGACCCGGGCGGCCGGCGTCGTCCTGCGCCTGGAGAACCGCGGCCCCCATCTGGAGCGGCTGCTGCGGGTCACGAACACGCTCCGGCATCTGACCGACACGTCGGAGACGGCGCAGGAGGAGAAGCGGCTCGACACCTGAGGCCGGCTCAGCGGCCGCCGACCCGGTCCAGCACGATCTCCGCGATCCGGGCGAGCGCCTCGACCTGACCGTCGTCGAGACCGTCGAACACCAGCTCGCGCACGGCCTCGACGTGCGGGGGCGCAGCCCGGTCGATCGTGCGGCGCCCCTCGTCGGTGAGCACGACGAACGCGCCGCGGGCGTCGTCCTCGCACTCCTCGCGCTCGACCAGGCCGCGGCGCTGCATCCGGGACAGCTGGTGGGACAGCCGGCTGCGTTCCCACTGCAGCGTGTCCGCGAGCTCGCGCACCCGCATCCGTACCTCGGGCCGGTCGGTCAGCGCGACCAGGACGTCGAAGTCGGCCAGCGAGAGCCCGGAGTCGTCCTGCAACCTGCGGTTGAGCTGGGCGTGCAACTGGGTCTGCATCGCCAGGTAGCCGCGCCACGCGCGTTGCTCGCGCTCGTCCAGCCAGCGGGGTTCGTCCACGCCGTCAGCGTAGCGGAATAGTTGACACGTCACCCATGTTCTGGACTACATTGGTGACACGTCAACAACAGGAGCGGATGGACATGCAGTTCGGAGTCTTCTCGGTCAGTGACGTCACGACCGACCCCACCGACGGCCGCACGCCGAGTGAGGCGGAGCGGATCCAGGCGATCGTCCGGATCGCCGAGAAGGTCGAGGAGGTCGGCCTGGACGTCTTCGCGCTCGGCGAGCACCACAACCCGCCGTTCGTCTCGTCCTCCCCCACCACCACGCTGGCCTACGTCGCGGCCCGCACGCGGGCGCTGGAGCTGTCCACGGCGACCACGCTGATCACGACGAACGACCCGGTGAAGATCGCCGAGGACTACGCGATGCTGCAGCACCTGGCCGGCGGCCGGGTCGACCTGATGATGGGCCGCGGCAACACCGGCCCGGTCTACCCGTGGTTCGGCCAGGACATCCGCGAGGGCATCGGCCTGGCGATGGAGAACTACGCGCTGCTGCGCCGGCTGTGGACCGAAGACGTCGTGAACTGGGAGGGCAAGTACCGGACGCCGCTGGAGGGATTCACGTCCATCCCGCGCCCGCTCGACGGCGTCGCGCCGTTCGTCTGGCACGGCTCGATCCGCAGCCCGGAGATCGCCGAGCAGGCCGCGTTCTACGGCGACGGCTTCTTCCACAACCACATCTTCTGGCCGCCGGAGCACACGCAGCGGATGGTCGACTTCTACCGTCGCCGCTTCGAGCACTACGGGCACGGCTCGGCCGACCAGGCGATCGTCGGGCTCGGCGGTCAGGTGTTCATGCGCAGGAACTCGCAGGACGCGGTGAACGAGTTCCGGCCGTACTTCGACCGGGCGCCGGTCTACGGCGGCGGGCCGTCGCTGGAGGACTTCAGCGAGCAGACGCCGCTGACCGTCGGCAGCCCGCAGCAGGTCATCGACCGGACGCTCGGTTTCCGCGACTATGTCGGGGACTACCAGCGCCAGCTGTTCCTGATCGACCACGCTGGCCTGCCGCTGAAGACGGTGCTCGAGCAGCTGGACATGCTCGGCGAGGAGGTGGTTCCGGTGCTGCGCAAGGAGTTCGCCGCGCTCAAGCCGGCGCATGTGCCGGAGGCGCCGACGCACGCGTCGCTCGTCGAGGCGCGGCACGCCGCCGCGGACAACGACCACGCGGCGGTCGCCTGATGGCCGGCGACCCGGCCGTCGTCGACGCGCCCGAGGCGAGCCGGTACGAGCTGCGGCTCGGCGACGAGGTCGCCGGGTACGCCGAGTACCGGCGCCGCGGCGAGGCGACGTCGTTCACGCACACGCTCGTCGAACCGGAGCACGGTGGTCGCGGGTTCGGGTCGGTCCTGATCCGCGGCGCGCTGGACGCCGAGCGCGCGGCCGGACGGGCGGTGCTGCCGTACTGCCCGTTCGTGCGCGGCTACATCGAGAAGCACCCGGACTACCTGGATCTCGTCCCGGCCGCCCGCCGGGGCGACTTCTCTCTCCTGGAGGAATCATGACCACCGCCACCGACCCGCACGAGACCGCACGCGCCCGCATCCGCGAGGCCCACCTCAAGCCTGCCGGCGAGCGCCCGGCGTCGACCGCGCGCGGGCTGCACCACACCGCGCTGCTGTCCGCGGACGTGGAGCGGACCGTCCGCTTCTACCAGGACGTGCTCGGGTTCCCGCTGACCGAGCTGATCGAGAACCGGGACTACCCGGGCTCGTCGCATTTCTTCTTCGACATCGGCAACGGGAACCTGCTCGCGTTCTTCGACTTCCCCGGCCTCGACGTCGGCCCGTACGCCGAGGTGCTCGGCGGGCTGCACCACATGGCGATCAGCGTGGATCCGGAGCGCTGGGCCGAGCTCGTGCAGCGCCTCACCGACGCGGGCGTCGCGCACGAGGTGCACAGCGACGTGTCGGTGTACTTCCGGGACCCCGACGGCGCGCGGATCGAGCTGATCTCCGACCCGCTCGGCGAGATGTACGGAGAGCACGTGCTCTGAGGTCAGCCGAGGTCCGGCCAGGTCAGGGTCGCGCCACCCCAGGTCGCGCCACCGCCGAACGCGGCGAGCGCGATCTTCTGGCCGGGCCGCAACCGGCCGTCGTCGTGGGCCTGGGAGAGCATCAGCGGGATCGACGCGGCGGCGGTGTTGCCGACGTCGGCGATGTTGCTCAACGCACGGTCCGCCCCGACCCCCAGCTTCGACGCGACGGCGTCGAGGATGCGCTGGTTGGCCTGGTGCCCGACGAACCAGTCGAGCGTCTCCGGCGGCCACCCGGTGCGGGCACAGACGTCGGCGGCGACCGCGGTCATCCGGCTGATCGCCTGCCGGTAGACGGCCTGGCCCTGCATCTGCAGCATCGCGAGGCCCGGGGCCTGGATGAGATCGGCCAGCGTGCCGTCGCTGCCGAGCTCCACCGTGCGCACCGCACCGTCGTCCGCGACGTCGCCGGCCTGCAGCACGACCGCGGCCGCGCCGTCCCCGAACAGGAAGGCGGTCGCCCGGTCCTCCGGGTCGACCACCGAGCTGTAGGTGTCGGCGCCGATCAGCAGCACCGAGTCCGACTGCCCGGACACGATCATGCTCCGGGCGACGGAGAGGCCGTAGAGGAAACCGGAGCACACGGCGTCGACGTCGAAGGCGGGGACCGGACCGAGCCCGATCCGCGAGGCCACCGACGGTGCCGTGGCCGGGATCCGGTTGTCGGGCGTGCTGGTGGACAGCACCAGCAGGTCGACGTCGTCACGGCCGGCGGACTTGAGCGCCAGCCGACCGGCGTCCGTCGCGAGGTCCGAGGTGAGCTGCCCGGGCGCGGCGACACGGCGTTGCCGGATCCCGGTCCGGGCGCGGATCCACTCGTCGGACGTGTCCAGCCGACCGGCGAGCTCGTCGTTGGTCACGACGCGGGTGGGCAGGCAATGCCCGACTCCGCGCACTACTGCCGAACGCTCTGCCATGTACCACCCTTCGCCGACCGACCCCTTGGACATTCGGGTGTCCGGCGAAGGGTGGTTCGACCTCAGGGTAGGCGGCTCGGCGTGGTGTCGATATCCGAAGGGGTATCCGGATCGTCGTACCCGAGCGCGGCCTCGCGGCGGGCCCGCCGCCGGTCGGTGAACCGGGCGACCTGGATCGCCATCTCGAACAGGATCGTCAACGCGAGCGCGAGGGCGACCATCGAGATCGGGTCCTGGCCCGGCGTCGCGATCGCGGCGAACACGAACAGCCCGAGCGTCAGGCCGCGCCGGGCCTTGCGCAGCGCCTCGTAGGACACCACACCGGCCAGGTTCAGGGCCACGACCAGCAGCGGGAGCTCGAAGCTCACCCCGAAGATGATCAGTAGCGCGATCACGAAGCCGAAGTACGACTCACCGGTCAGCGCGGTGGTCTGGATCTCGCTACCGATCGTCAACAGGAAGCCGAGGCCCTGTGCGACCACCAGGTAGGCGAGAACCGCGCCGGCGGTGAACAGCACGGCGGCGACCGAGGCGAACCCCATCGCGTACCGGCGCTCGGCGCGGCGCAGACCGGGGGTGACGAAACCCCAGATCTGGTAGAGCCAGATCGGGCAGGCCAGCACGATGCCCGCGGTGGCGCCGACCTTCAGGCGGAGCATGAACTGGTCGAACGGCCCGGTGCCGAGCAGCGTGCAGGAGTTCGGGTCTGCCGTGATCACCGCGCGGGCCGAGGCCGGCAGCTCGCAGTACGGCGCCTTCAGCAGCTCACCGAGACTGGGGTAGCCGAAGAGCGCCGTCTCGAACCAGACGTAGCCGAACCCCGTGGTCAGCAGGATCGCCAGGAGCGCGATCCCGAGCCGGTTGCGCAGCTCGTAGAGATGCGCGACCAGGCGCATCTCTCCCTGCGGGTTCGGCCGGCGGCGCGACCACGGCGTGCGGACGCCCGCCATCTCAGGCGGCGGGGCGTTCGGTCGTCGGCCTGCGGGGTCGCGGCGGCCTGCGGGGTCGCGGCGGCCTGCGGGGTCGCGGCGGCTTCCGGGGTCGCGGGCGCGGAGGACGCGTCGAGCTCGGCCGGAGCTGCGGTCGCCTGCTCGGCCGCCTTGTCGTCCTCGCGCAGGCCCTTCATCTCACCCTTGAACACGCGGGCGGACTGGCCGACGGAACGGGCCATCTGGGGCAGCTTCTTCGCGCCGAACAGCAGGATCAGCACACCGACGACGATCATCCAGTGCATCGGGCTCATGGCACCCATGGGTCACTCCTTCTCGATGGAAACCCGGAACGGGTGGGTGGCCGGAAACCGGCCACCCACCCGTCACCGGAGGTCACGCATTGTTCTCCGAGGCGTTGATCTCGCCGTTGACGCCGGCCGGGAAGAAGCCACCGGAGGTGACCGAGGCCGGGTTCAGGTAGGCGATGTTCAGCACCTGGCCTGCCGACCGCGAGAACGCGATCGAGTTCGGGTCGGCCGGGACGATGTTCGCATTGCCGTTCTCGTCCACGATGCCCTGGTCCAGGTCGGCCGGACCGTCGAGCGAGTCGCGGGCGTCGGAGATCTTGCCGACGGTCTCCGCGGCGCCGCCGACCAGCAGCAGCGTGCGCACCAGACCGGCGTGGTAGGCCTCGACGGCCAGGATGCCGGCCGCGGCCTCCAGGAACGTCTTGTTCGAGACCAGCGGGGACGCGCCCTTGTAGGCCGTGACGCCGACGTCCTCGAAGATGAACGCGCCGAGCAGGAAGCTGGTCTCGTCCTTGAACGGGTCGAACGTCTCGCCCTGCTTGATCACGCCGGCCGCGGTGGCGGCGGCGGTGAAGGCGTCCTGCAGGTCGATCGCCGGGCGGGCGACCTTCGCGTCGCCGAGCGCCTTGCGCAGGAAGTCGACGTGCGCGTTCTCGTCGGCCGCGATCTCGGCCGCGTACTGCTTGCCCAGCTCGGTCTCGAACTTGACCTGGTAGCCGCCGGTGACCTCACCGAGCGTGCCGGCGCCGTCGACCTGGTTGTCCTTCAGACCCTCGCCCGTCAGCGCGCGCAGGTAGAACTCCGCCTCGAGGTACTCGAGGTTGAGCGCGAAGTTCAGCACCGCCGCATCCGACGGGCCGCCCTCCTCGGTGGCGAACGCGGTGCCCCCACCGAGGACGCCGAGGCCGGCCACGCCGACGCCGGTCAGGCCCGCGGCGCGCAGGAACCGGCGCCGGTCCATCGGGTTCTCGGCGCTGCGGTCGATCGCGTTCTTGATGAATGTCTTGTTGAAACCTTCGAACACGAGTTCTCCTCGTGTCAGGGCTCGGGCGCGGCCGGGTCTGGGGCGCAGCGCCGATTCGGGGAGCGAGCCGGGGAGCAGGGGCGGCAGTTTGCCGACCCCTCACTGGCATCAACGACACGCCCGCAGAGTGGGTACTACCTGATCGGGTGAAAACCGGTCGGCGTGGTTTACGCGAACGGCCGAGCCGGTCACCGTCCGCGCGTCAGCGGACCAGCATTCCGGCGTCCACGGGCAGCGCGACACCCGTGATGTACCGGGCCTCCGATGACGCGAGGAACGTGACGGCGGCCGTGACGTCCTCGGGCTGGACGAGCGCGACGTCGAGCAGGTTCGCCACGTCGTCGGTGGGCTTCGGCTCGGGCGGAGGCGTGTCGCCACCGCCGAACAGCGCCTCGACGGCCGGGTTGAGCACCATCCGCGTCGCGACACCGGACGGGTTGACGCAGTTCACGCGGATGCCGTGCGGGGCGAGCCAGTTCGCGAACGTCCGCATCAGCCCGACGACCCCGTGCTTGCTGGCGACATAGCCGTCGCTGCCACCCTGCCCGTCCCCGCCGCGGCCGGTCAGCCCGAACGCCGAGCTGGTCAGCACGATCGACCCGCCGCGTCGCGCCTCGATCATGCGGGGCGCGACGGCCTGGACGGTGTTCCAGACACCGGTGAGGTTGATGTCGAGCTGGTCGCGGAACGCGGCGCGCGGGTCCGCGGGGTCCATCAGCCCGATCCCGGCGTTGGCGGAGACGACGTCCGGAACCGCGTCCAGCTCGGCGCAGGCGGCGTCCACCGCGGTGTCCAGTGCCGCCGCGTCCCGGACGTCGACCTCGCGGGTCACCACCCGCCGTCCGGCCTCCCGCACGAGTCGCGCGGTCTCGGCGAGGTCCTCCGGTGTCGCCAGGTCGTAGGCGACGGTGTCGATGTCCCGGCACACGTCGAGGGCGATCACGTCCGCGCCCTCGGCGGCGAACCGGACGGCGTGGCTCCGTCCCTGCCCCCGCGCCGCACCGGTGACGAGGGCGACGCCGCCCTCGAAGCGGCCGGGCGCGACGTGTCCGTGAGTGCTCATCTCCGGGTGACCTCCGCGGAGCGGCCGACTCATCGGTCCCGCGGACGTCAGCCCGCCACGTCGCCGAGAGCCGTGTCGAGGATCGCCAGGCCGCGGTCGATCTCGGCGTCGGTGGCGGTCAGCGGCGGCGCGATGCGGAACGTCCCGCCCATGCCGGGCAGCTGGACGATGTTCATGTGCAGGCCGAGCTCGGCGCAGCGCCGGGTGACGGCGGCGCCGAGCTCGTCGGCGTCCCCACCGGTGACCAGCTCCAGGCCGACCAGCAGACCTCGCCCCCGGACGTCGCCGATCGCGGCGTGCTGACCGGCGAGCTTGTCCAGCCCGCCGCGCAGGCGCTCGCCGAGCTCTCGCGCGCGCAGGTCGAGACGGTCGCGCGTGAGCACGTCGAGAACGGTGTTGCCGACGGCGGCCGGGAGCGGGTCGCTGACGTGGGTGGTGAAGAACAGGTAGCCGCGGTCGTGGGCCTCCTGCTCGATCTCCGCGCTGGTGAGCACGGCCGCCAACGGCAGTCCGGCGCCGAGCGTCTTGGACAGGGTGAGGATGTCCGGGACGACGTCGTCGCGTTCGAACGCGTACCAGTCTCCGGTGCGGCACAGCCCGGTCTGGGCCTCGTCCACGATCAGCAGCATCCCCCGCTCCCGGCACTTGTCCCGCAGTGCGGCGAGGTAGCCCGGCGGCAGGTCGACGACGCCGCCGGAGCTCAGGATCGGCTCGACCAGGCAGGCCGCGAGACTGCCGACCGACTGGGCGTCGACCAGGTCGAACCCGAGGTCGAGCTGGCGGCGCCAGTCCAGGTTGCCGTCGGCGTCGACGATGTCCGGCCGGAAGCGGTCCGGGACCGGCAGGGCGTAGTTGCCGGGCGCGGCCGGCCCGTACCCGGCGCGGCCGGCGACGTAGGTGGCGTTCGCCGCGCCCTGGGTCATGCCGTGCCAGGAGCGCGCGAACGAGACGATCTCGTGCCGGCCGGTGACGAGCTTGGCCATCCGCAGCGCGGCCTCGTTCGCCTCGGCGCCGGTGGTCAGCAGCAACGCCTTGTCCAACGGCGCCGGCAGGGTCTCGGCCAGCCGCCGGGCCAGGTCGAGGACCGGGCGGCTCAGCATCCCGCTGTAGAGGTGGTCGAGGCGTCCGACCTGCTCGCGGACGCATTCGACGATCTCCGGGTGGGAGTGGCCGAGGATCGCGCTCATCTGTCCGGACGTGAAGTCGAGCAGCTCGCGTCCGTCCTCCGTGAACACCGAGCTGCCCGAGGCACTGGCGATGATCCCCGGGCTGAAGGCGCCGCGGCCGGAATAGCGGACCAGGTGCCGCTCGGGATCGGTACGGGCGGAGTCGTCCGGCATGACCGCGACGCTACGGAGCCGCGGCACGGTGCGTCCATTGCCGCCGAAACGTGAAGCGGGGCCCAGCCGTACCGGCTGGGCCCCGCTCCTACAGAGTCAGATGCTAATGATCCAGATTTCCGGGGGCTTCTGTGATGATCACCCTCCCGCTGTTCTCGATCTTCGCCGTCCCTCTGGCGTAGACGTCGTCCGAATGCCGAGAATTCTCGGCAGGACCGGGGTCCGAGTCAAGCCCCACTTTCGTACCCGGTCAGGAGGCGGTGCCGGAGGACTCGGCTTCCCCGGAAGCCGGTGAGGTGTCGGGTCGGCGGGCACGGAGCGCGATCGGCACGCCGGCGAGGTCCTCGTCGTTGCAGAGCAACTTGACCTCGTAGTAGATGCCGCCGGGGCTGTCGTCGTAGTCGAGATGGACCCCGATCACGTCGACCGGTTCCCCCAACCACTCCTGGACCTCCCGCAGCCACAACGCCGACCGCTCCAACGCTGTGGGCAGATCGTTGTCCCGGAATCCGACCGGGCGGAACGGCACACCTTGGATCTCGTCGTCGCCGTTGGATGGGCGCGGTAGACCCCGCGCCAGTCCGGAATCGTCAATGTCCAGCGCGATTGCCTTCTCGCTCACCCCCTCAGCATGGCGTCGAGGCGGAGAAGCGGGCAAGTCAGGCAGTGGCGAACCGACCTTCGCGACGCCGGGTGTCGTCGAATCGGCGGGCCGACGTAGCCGAACCCTCGTCGTAGGCTGACCCGCACACGCGACGGGCGGGAGGCTGACGTGGCCGGAACGACGGTGGACGAGGCGACGCTGGCCGACACGATGGCCGAGCTGGCGGCGCTCGAGGACCCCCGGACCCGCGAGGTGAACGAGCGGCACGGTGACGATCACGGCGTGAACCTCGGCAAGCTGCGCGCGCTCGCCAAGCGGCTGAAGACCCAGCAGGAACTCGCCCGCCGGCTCTGGGAGACCGGGGACACCGCGGCCAGGCTCCTGGCGCTCCTGATCTGCCGCCCCAAGGCGTTCGAGTCCGACGAGCTGGACGTCATGCTGCGCCAGGCGCGCGCCCCCAAGGTGCACGACTGGCTCGTGAACTACGTGGTGAAGAAGAGCCCGCACGTCGAAGCGCTGCGCCAGGCCTGGTTCACCGATCCCGATCCGGTGGTCGCGAGTGCCGGCTGGGCCCTGACCACCGATCGCGTGGCGAAGAAGCCCGAGGGTCTCGACCTCGCAGGACTCCTCGACGTCGTCGAGGCGGAGATGAGCGATGCCCCGGACCGCCTGCAGTGGGCGATGAACCACTGCCTGGCCCAGATCGGGATCGAGCACGCCGAGTACCGGGCCCGCGCCCTCGACATCGGCGAGCGCCTGGGGGTGCTCAAGGACTACCCGACGGCCCCCAACTGCACGTCGCCGTACGCACCGGTCTGGATCACCGAGATGGTGCGTCGCCAGCACGACAAGTGAGGGGTTCAGACGACCAGCGTCGCCGTCCAGAGTTGCGCGAGCCAGGCGGCGTAGGCCTGGTCGGACCAGCCCCGCCGGTCGACGAGGTTGAGCCACATCGAGCCGTCGGTGGTGGCGAACAGGACGTCGCGGCAGGTGTCCTGCGGCACCGCCAGCTGCCCGGTGGCCTCGGCGGCCCGAGCGTGGTCACCCATGCCCGACAGACGCGCCTGGTCGATCTCGGCCAGGAGCTCGGCCGCCGCGGGGTCGCCGCCGGCGGCGCCCTGGATGGCCAGGCGTAGTCGGGCCGTCCGCCGCATGATCGCCGTGTTGATCGTCGCGAACCGCGCGAGCCGCGTGGGGAGATCGGGTTCGGCGAAGACGGCGCGCAGCTCGGGCCGGTCCAGGAGGTGGACGTCGCGCTCGTCGCCGCCCACGGCGACATCCCAGGCCCGGTGCAGCACCGTCGGCTTGTTCTCGAACACTGCGTAGATCGTCGGCGCGGCGACTCCGGCAGCCCGGGCGATGTCGGCGAGCGTCGTGGCGCCGTAGCCCTTGGTCACGAACAGCTCCTGCGCGACCGCGAGGATGCGCCGGCGGTTCTCCTGCGCCTGCTCGCGACGGCGGGTGGAGTCGTACCGCCTCTTGACGCCGTCGGACATTGGGTAGAACCTCTCTATATTCGATCCAGTCATACTATATCGGAGTTGAGCAGGGTGGCCGAGGCTGCTGAGGTCGACGAGTTCCTGCAGGAGATGCTGCCGCGGCAGCTGGATGCCGAACGTGCGCTGTGCCGTGGTGACGCCGAGGCGCGGGCGGGCACGTGGTCGCAGAGCGATCCGGTCACCCTCTTCGGCGCGGCCGTGCCGCTGCGGCGCCGGTGGGACGAGGTGAACGAGACGTTCCACTGGCTCGCCGGGAGCGTTCTCCGGGACGCATCTGAAGGACTACGACTACGAGCTCGTCGCCGCCGGGGCCAGCGGGGACCTGGCCTACACCGTGGGCTTCGAGCACAAGACGTTCGTCGTCGATGGCGAGCCCACGAGCTACACGCTCCGCGTCACGCACGTCTACCGACGGGAGGCCGGTGAGTGGCGCATCGTGCACCGGCACGGCGACTACCCGCCGGGAGCGGAGGACGGGAGTGGCGCGACCTGACAGGGCGTCCGACTCGCCGGCATCTGCGCGGAGTTCCTCAGCGCCGAATCGGTAACGCCCTGCCGGCAGGGTCGAGTACCCACCTACCGATGCGCCGGAGCACGGAGGTAGGTCATGCGAGAGCGAGCTGCGCCCTATGTCATCGGCCCTGGCGAATCCCGCCGAGATGACGCCCTTCTTCCGTTCAAGGCGGGTGCCGCGGACACCGACGGCGCCCTGAGCTTCTGCGAGTTCACGCTCGGGCCGTGGGACTCGGGGCCGGTCCTGCACGTGCACACAGCGGTCGACGAGGCGCTGTACGTGGTCTCCGGGACGCTGCTCGCCCAACTGGGTGAGCAACGATCAGAGGTCGACGCCGGAGCATTCGTCTGGATGCCTCGCGGCGTCGGACATACGTTCTCGAACGCTGGTCCCGAGCCCGTCCACGTTCTGGCGATGGCGGTGCCCGGTGGACTCGAGGAGATGCTCGCCGAGCAGGCGGCGTACCTCGCATCACTACAAGGTCCTCCGGATCCGGTGGTACTCGAGGAGATCGGCGCACGTCACGGCGGGATCACCCTCGGCCCGCCGATCCGTGCCGACGGCGCACCTGTTCCCGATCTCTGAACTGGTGCCGGGTGTCGGCGGGGCCCACGATGGGGGACTGTCGAACCGGGGCGCTGCGGGATTCCTGGGCTCACCGGCTTGTGCCGCTTCACCCGTCTCGTTCGTAGCCGGCGTCGAGCAGCCCTCCGACTCGCTGCAGCTCACTCAGCCCGCAGCGCACCAGGGGTGTTGTGTCGCCGACCGTCGCCGCCTGTAGCCCGGCGACAAGGTCGTCGCTCAGGTCGCTGTCGACCTCGTGAAGTCGGCGCATCAGCCAGCGTCCGCGACCGGTCCACCGGCCACGGGAGACCAGGGCCAGGTCCGCCACGTCCAGGAGGACCGTCGCAGCGAGCGCCGCGCTCGCCGCTGGTTCGGTCTCGTCCGCGAGGTCGTCGAGCAGTGACGTCAAGCCATATCGGCGGTCTTCGATCTCGGAGTCGGTCATGGCCTGCGGTCCGGCGTCCCAGAGTTCGCGGCCGACGCTCTGGACCCGGGCGGCCGTTCCGTCGACATCGGTCACGATCTGGCTGTGGGCAGCCATGTGCACCAGCGGGGAGCGTCGCTCTACTCGTTCCCGGTCGGCGAACTCGTGGAACGAGTCCTCGGTGTGGACGAAGAACTCGACGAGCTGGTGATCGATGCGGTCGGTTCGTCGCATCGGCGCCGGTGGACCCGCCATCAGGACGATGATGTCGAGGTCGGACGAGGCGGTGCCGTCACCGCGCGCTGCGCTGCCGGTGAACAGGCTGCCCACGGCCTGGGGAAATCGCGCCCGCACGATCGCTGCTGGGTCCACGCAGGGATCGTCACGATGCGGCTCAGAGGTCGCAAGCAGGATCGGCCGGCCACAGCTCCCTGACCACGACGAATGACACCACGCCGAGGTGCTCGTGAGCGTCAGCCGGGCATCCGGGGTGGCCAGCGTCCCGCCGTATGTCGCGGCCTCGCAGGAGTCGATGCCGAGAACCCGGATGGTGCGGCCGTCGCTGGTCGTGAAGGTGTCACCGTCGACGACGTCTCGGTGACGGTGACGGACTCACCGGCGAACGCACCTGGTCAGCACCGAGACCGTCCGGCAGGTCCTGCGCGCCGCCGGGGTGCGCTGGCAGGCCACCAAGACCTGGAAGGCCAGCCGGGATCCGGAGTTCAGGCAGAAGATGAACCGGATCCTCGATCTCTACGATCGCTCTGCCGCCGGCACGATTCCCGACGGTGGCCGGGTGATCTGCGCCGACGAGTTCGGGCCGCTGAACCTGCAGCCCCGCCCGGGCCGGGGCTGGTTCCCGACCCGGCGCCCGGCACGGCTGCGGGCGACCTACAACCGCTACGGCGGAGTGCGGCACATGCTCGCCGCCCTGGATCTGGCTTCGGGCCAGCTGTTCTACCGGCTGCGGGACCGCAAGCGCTGGCAGGAGTTCCTTGCCTTCCTGCGCCAGCTCCGGGCCCGGTTCCCGCGCGGGCGGCTCTACGTGGTGTGCGACAACTTCTCCCCGCACCGCAAGGCCGAGGTCGCCCGCTGGTGTGCCGATCACGACGTCGAACTCGTCTTCACCCCGACCCACGCGTCCTGGCTGAACTGGATCGAGTCGGAGTTCACCGCCTGCGCTACTTCACCCTCGACGGCAGCGACTACCCCTCCCACGCCGCACAAGAAGCAGCGATCGCCGGCTACATCCGCTGGGCCAACCGCCACGCCAGCCCGAAGCGACGCTTCGCACCCGAGTCCAAGATCCGCAGACCCGATTACCTACCGAACGTTGCATGACGAGGCACTAGCTAGCGGGGCCCGCCAGCGGGTTTCTCCGCTCGGACTCCGCCCAGCCGTGTAACACGCGCTCGGCGACGGCCCGGGCCCGCGCCGGCCGGTAGCACCGGCGCGTGCTCACGAGCGGTAGCAGTAGGAGTCCGACGAGGCGTCACCGCCCTGCAACCGGATCTGGTGCACGCGCAGGCCGCGGAAGTCATCGCCGTGAGGGAAGAACCCGGCCTCGACGGACAGCCCGCCGGCCGGGTCGGCCTCCGCCTTGGCCATCCAGCTGCCGACGCCGTCCGGGTAGAACTGGTCGTCCAGAACGCCGTAGAGCGAGTTCGTGAAGTAGACCCGCCTGCCGTCCCGGCTGACCTCGACCATCTGCGGGCCGCCGGCCAGCGGCAGGTCCGGACGGGCCGGGTGCGCGGCGCGCCGCACGATCCCGCCGATGCGCACCGAGCCGGTCTCCCGCGGCGCGGCCGGGTCGGACACGTCGAACTGCTTCAGCTCGCCGGTCCCCCAGCAGGAGACGTACAGGAAGCGGTCGTCGACCGAGAGGTCGATGTCGGTGATGAGCGGCGGGACGGCGCCGAACGGCTGCAGCGCCGGCGGCAGCTGCTCGGTGTCGGCGGGTTCGGCCGGGATGGTGATGACCTTCTCCGCCTTCCAGTCCCCGGCCGCCTCGTCGAGGTACCAGCGCCAGACCGAGCCGGACAGGTCCTCGGTGGAGATGACCACGCCGACGAAGCCCCAGGTGGCCTCCGGGTCGTGCGACGGCCGCACCTCCAGGGCCATCTGGTGCTGAGCTCCCAGGTCGATCCGCTGCAGGTGCCTGCCCTGGGCCAGGTCCCAGATGTGGATCGCGTGCCCGTACTTGTTGCCCAGCAGCAGCTCCGGCACCAGCCCGTCCTCGATCATCGACGGGCTGCCCCACTCGCTGGAGATCAGCACGTTGCGGTTCAGGTGCCACCAGGCGTCGTAGTGGAAGTGTTGCGGACCGCGGTCGGTCTCCCAGGCGCGCAGCACCTCGAACGTGTCGTGGTCGAGCAGCGCGATCCCGCCGGGGCCGTCGTCGTCGCCCTCGCCGCCGCCGAGGCAGGTCATGAACACACCCTCGGGGCCGCAGTGCATCGTGTGCGGGCGGGAGTAGCCGGCCTTGTCGGAGAGCTCCTTCGCGGTGACCGTGCGGACCAGTCGCGGCGAGCGGGGGTCCGGCTGGGTGTCCAGAACGTGGATGTCCGACGAGCGCAGGCCCGGGACCAGGAGGTACCGGCGGGACAGCGCGTGCGCGTCGTGCCCCTCGTGCGCGAGCGCGCTGGAGCAGGCGTTCCAGCCGAAGTGGTGCAGCTCCCCGCCCCCGGGCACGGGCGTCCAGCCGACCACCTGCCCGTAGCTCGACGAACCGGGCGCGACGTCGATGACCGCCATCGCATCGTCTCGCTCGCCGGCCCGGTCGAACGCGGCCACGTAGGCGTGCTCCTCGGGCGGAGCGGCCGCGGCCTCGGCGGCGGAGCGGTAGAAGGTCGGGTCGATGGTCGGAGTGCTCATGAGAACCTCGGCGTTCCTCGACGATGAACGATGTCCGGCGCCCCCGGGGTCGCCTGCGGCGACCCACCGGAGGCCCTCGATAGTCCTCGCGACGGGCCACCGCAATCGGCCGAGCGGGGAATCCTGGCGGCCGCGGGCAGGCACGGCGGACGCCGGGTGCCGGCGAGGTCCTGCGTCAGCCGGTCGTCACCGGTCCTCGGTCCAGCCGTAGAACACGCGCTCCACGACGGCCCGGGCCCGGCGGGCGGTCCGCCGGTAGTCGTCGAGGAACACGCCGGGGTCGACGGGGTAGCCCAACGCGACCACCACGGCGGTCAGCTCGCGCCCGGAACGGGGCAGCTGGTCCCCCGGCTTGCCACCAGCATGATCGCATTGCGGGCGCGGGTCGCCGTCCGCCAGCCGCGGCTGCGGACTCGCACGATTGGTGCGCTGAACCTGTTCGCCGCCGCTCCGGGCCCACTGCCCCCGACGATCTGCACTCGGCGCAGGCCCTGGCCGATGCTCGACTGCGGATCGGGCGGTCGGCTCTGCGAGCGTGGATGGCGCCTACCGGGTCCGATATTACCGATGCTGACCCGGGTGGCCGCCAGCACCGCCCACACCCCGAGCTGCTCGGGGACATACTCGAGAGCCGCGCGCTGCGGGCCAGGGGTTGGACGCGTAAGCCAGGGCAGCATCGCCCCCGCCAGCAGCCGCCGACAGATCTTCGGTCGGGGAAGCTGGCCCGAGACGCGCCGCGTCGGCGACATCCTGCGCACCGAGACCGTCGGCGGACTCCTGCTCGTCGGCGCCGCCGTCCTCGCACTGATCTGGGCCAACTCGCCCTGGAGCGAGGCCTACACCGCGCTCAGCAGCCTGCGCGTCGGCGAGGCTGCACTCCACCTCGATCTGACCCTGGCCACCTGGGCCGCAGACGGTCTACTGGCGATCTTCTTCTTCGTCGCCGGACTCGGAACCCAAACGCGAATTCGTCGCCGGCGACCTGCGCGACCCGCGCCGCGCAGCCCTACCGGTCGCCGCCGCCATCGGCGGCATGGCCGTACCGGCGATGATCTTCATCCTGATCAAGCTGCCCATCAACCGCGATGTCGCCGAACCAGCTCCGGACCGCACCATCGAGTCGGTCCGCCACCGCCGACCCGGCCCGGTGACCTGACGATCGCGAGGATTGACACGGGCGGCCTGCGGCGGCCATCTCGGCCCGTCCCTACTGCAAAGCCAGTGTCCGAATGACCAGCCGAGCTGCGTCGCCGCCAGCCTCCAGGGCGGTCTCGACGGCCCTCGGCACATCCAAATCGGTCAGCAAGGCCGCCTGCGCCGCGCCGACCGCCGTCGGCGATCCCGGCTTGCGGCCGGCCGCGACGTAGAGCTCCTCCAGACGCTGGGTAGCCGGTGTGAGCTCGTCGGCTCGATATTCCCAGCCCTGCGCCCAGGGACGGTTGAGCAGCAGCATCCGCAACGCCGCACCCGAGGTAGAGCCGAGAACGTCCTGCACGAGCACAAGATTGCCTGTGGACTTCGCCATCTTCGCGCCGTCGACATCGACGACACCGACGCGAAAGGCGCGGCGGGCGAACGTTCCGGCGCCGGTCACCGCGGCGACCATCGCCGACTGATAAGCGTGGTGCGGGAACGCCAGATCCGCACCGCCGGCGAGCACATCGACGACCCCGCCCAAGGTCGCGACGGCCATCGCAGCACACTCCGCGTGCCAGCCAGGACGCCCCGGCCCCCACGGACTCGGCCAGGCCGGGTGCACGCCGTCCGACGGCCGCCAGACCGGCACGTCGAACGGGTCGTCACGGCCCGAGTCGTCGGGCTCGTCTCCGTACTCGCGTGCCAGCGCGAGCGCGCGGTCGCGGTCCAGGCCGGCTGCGGCCGGGACGCCGGCGCCACGGAAGTAGACCGTGCCCTCGCGCTCGTAGGCGGCGCCCGCCGCCAGCAGCGCCGCGGCCAGCGCGATGACGTGCCTGACATGGTGGCGCGCGTGCGGGGCGTGGTCGGGCGCCCGAACATGCAGATCCGCCATCGTGCGGTCGAACCAGAACTCCTGCCTCAGCCCGAACTCGTCGTAGCCGACCTCGCGCTCGGCGGCAGCACGGGTCAAGACGTCGTCGACGTCGGTGACGTTGCGAGTCATCTCGGTGGTGGTCCCCGCCATTTGCACGATCCTGGTCAACGCATCAGCCCACACGAACGTCGAGGCATGTCCGAGGTGGGTGACGTCGTACGGGGTGATCCCGCAGACGTAGATGCGCGTCGGAAGCGTGAGGGGTAGCGGTGCGCCGTTCAGTACGAGCCCGGCCGGGTGGCCGACGCCCGGTCCGGCTGCAGTCTCCAGGGCGTTCATGTGGACCATCCTGTCAACCCGCTCCTCCACCCTGGACCCAGCGGGGGCTGCGCCTCTCGCTCCCGGCCTCACCGCCCGGCATCGCTCGGGTCAGCACCTCACGTGCGGCAGCGTCTCTCCGAGATCGTCGAGCTCGACCGTTCCGTGCTCGTCGAGACCGGGCGTCACGATCGCGTCGACGTCGCCGACTTGCACCCGGTACTCCTGACGCCCTTCGCGTCCGGCGAGTGCTCGCAGGGCGTCCACAGCGGCTGCACGCACTTCGATCCACCCTGGGCCGCTGCCGTGATGTGACCAGGTGAGATTCTCCGCGCCGCGCCGCGGCACACCTACTCGCCAGTCGATGCCGTGAAGAGTCGCGCGTAACGGCTCGGCCCCGCCAGCGGCGCCGCGGCGGGACGCCCTGGCGGGCAGCGGGGGACAGCGCGGTCGGCGAGGACGACCCGCGGGTCATCTGTTCGGCGTTCACACCAGCAGCGGCGGCGCAGCTGGCCGCCGCACATGGCGCCCCGACTGCGCCGGCGCAATCCACGCCCTGCACCGCGAAGTCCATGACCCACGCCGCTACCCCAACCCGACCGCGCCAGCATCTCACCGAACACCTCGCACCCGACGACGAATCCGGCACCGGCGACGGCTGCTGACTCACCTGGACCACACCACCCCGGCAGCCCGACCCACCGCCCGACCGAGCGGCCGGCCCCTGCCCGGCATGCTCGACGGACGACGCCAACTCGGCCAGGGCTTCCTACTGACCGGCTACCGGCCCTACTCCTGATCACCCGCCACTGCCGGGTGCACGATCGGGGCGGCGGCGCAGTCGGCTACGCCGCCGTTGTAACCGTCTGTACGTAGCTGTGTCACGGGGACCAGCAGAGGTGGCGGCTCAGCCGCCGCAGATCGCCGCGACCGGGTTCTTCGTGCACGTCCTGTACTCCGCCGACCCGGGCGCGTAACCGCCGCCCTGCGCAGCCAACCCGTCGGCGATCCGCTGTCGCTGCACTGCCTCGCTCGGCGGGCCAGGGTTCACCCCGCCTCGCTGGCCGCCGTTTATCTCAGCGTTCGACCGCGGGTCGTTCTGGTACTCGGCTCTGTCGGACTTCTTGTCCGGCACACCACCGGTGCAGAGGTCGGGGTTGTCCGAGCAGAACGCCGCCTCCGGCGCGTCTGCCCCGGTGGATGCACTCCTGGACGGCGCGGCCGCTAACGCCGTGACCTGCTTCTTCGCGGCTGTTACCGCCGCCGCGGCATCCATTGTCGCTGTGCGCGCGCCGCCCAGGACGGTCGACATCTCCAGCTGGAGCGGCGAGCAGGCCCGTGGTGGCGCCGGCTGGGCTGTGGGCCGCGGCCGGTGGCGCTGCGCTCACGAGCTGGCCCGACCCGCTCGCGGCCTGTCCGGTAAGCACAAGCGCGCTGGTCACGGAGACCGCGCAGAGGGCCCCCACTCCGGCCAACCGCCAGCTCGTACCGCGCCGCACCGCCCGGGCCGGCGCGCGATGCCGGCCAGCGCTGAAGACCCATGCCTCCGTTGGCGCTGGGCGCGGGAGGGCGGTTCGGGTCATGGCCGGTCCAAAAGGTGATTGCGGGTGATACCAGACCATCGCGTCCGATCGGCCGATCGCTACTGCTCCGAACGGACGTGATTCGGGTGCTGCGACCAGATGGGACTGCGGGAACAGGGCTTTTGCCTCGGCTTCGCGCCGCGAGCGGGCTTACGCGCTCTCGTGCAGGTCCGTCATGGCTGCCGCCACGCCCGCCTGAACGCTGCCCAGCGCGCGGGTGCAGTTCGGCACCGAGCTCGTCGGGCTCGACAACCGGCCCGACGGGGTGCGTGTCGTGTTGCGAGAGACAACCGGGACCGGCCCGCAACGCACCGTTCGGGCCCAGTTCGTGGTCGCCGCCGACGGCATCCGCAGCCGCGCCCGCCAGCTGCTCGGGATCGAGCTGCAGGGGCCAGGGCGCCTGCCCTCGGCGATCGCGACGCTGTTCCACGCCCCGCTCTGGGACCTGCTCGGAGACCGCCGCTACCAGCTCTACGGCATCACCCACCCGCAGGCCCGGGGAGTGTTCGTGCCAGCCCGGCCGCGGCGACCGGTGGACCTACGGGATGGAGTTCGACACCGGACCTGCCCCGATCGCCGACTACACCCCGCAACGAGTCACCAAGCTCCTACGCCTGGCCACCGGCGTCGCCGACCTGGTGCCCCGGATCGAGCGGATCGGCGCGTTCTCGTTCGCCGCGCAGCTCGCCGAACGGTTCCGTTCCGAGAGCGCCTTCCTCGTCGGCGACGCCGCGCATCAGGTGACCCGCGACGCTGGTCGAGATCGCGCGTGACCTGGCCGACCAGGGCGTGCACGCGATCGAGCTGTGCGGCGGGATGGGCCTGCGGCCTGCCCGGGTGATCTTCGAGGCCGTCGGCGGGCGGGTCCGGATCGGGGTGTGCACCTTCGGACTGGAAGCGGTCACCGGCGCCGCCGCGTTCAAGGTCCGGTCGAACACGGTGAGCCCCTGGTCGGTGCCTTCCTCTACGTCGAGGATGGCGCCGACCCGTGGCCGATCGGGTGGTCAGCGAACCCGCCCGCGGGCGGACCCTCTGTTCGTCCCGGTGCCCGACCAGTCAGCCGCCGCCGCGGTCGCGACCACAGTGGTCGACGACGACGGCGTGGAGATCATCGAGCTGTACCGCGGCATCGGTCCCGCGGCCACCGCCGACGTGATCCACGCGGTCGGTCATCGGGTCCCGATCGGCTCGGTGCTCTACCAGGAGCGGACCCCCGCCAGGGCGGCGGCCGTGCCGCGTTGCAGCAGGGACCAGTCGAAGCCGAGGGTGAGAAGTTGGTAGCCGCGGTCGGCCATCTGCCGCGCCTGTTCGGGTGAGAGGGCGTTGCCGCCGAGCACGACGGGGCTGTCGAGGATCGCCTTCTCGGCGCGGGCGACCGCGCTCAGCACGTCGGGGTGGTCGAGCTGGCCGGGCCGAGCCATGCTCACCGCCAGGTCGTGGGTGCCGATGACTGCTGCGTCCACGCCGTCGGTGGCGACGATCTCCTCGATGCGGTTGATCGCGTCGGGGTGCTCGACGAGCACGACCACCACGACCGCGTCGTTGGCCGTGCGCAGGTAGTCCGGTATCGAGAGCCCGTGTCGGGCGGCGGCGTAGAACGGTCCCCACGCCCGGTCCCCGGCCGGCGGGTAGCGGGTGGACCGGGCGGCCGTGGCGGCGTCGTCGGCACTGGCGACCTGTGGGTAGACGATCCCGGTCGCGCCGGCGTCGAGCGCCGGTTTGGCCAGCCACGGCAGGTTCTGCGGGATCCGCACCAGCGCGACGACGTCGGTGCCCGCGGTCGCGGCGATCATCGCGTGGGCGGTCTCGATCGAGATCGGGCCGTGCTCCATGTCGATCATCAGCCAGTCGAAGCCGGCTTGCGCGAACAGTTGCGCGGCCGCCGCGCTGGGGATGGTCAGGCCCACGCCGTAGGTCACGCCGCCGGCCCGCCAGCGCTTGACGAGCGGGTTCGCCGTCACGACGGCACTTGCTGTCGAGGCAGCGCGTCGGCCGCCTCGACGGTCGGGATCGGGCCGAGCATCTCGATCCCGTTGCGGGCGGCGATCTCGAGCACGTCCTCCATGCTCGGCTCGCCCTGCGCAGCCAGTGCCGCCCCGGCCCGCACGAAACCCTCGAACGCCGTGCCCGGTGCGTGCACGCAGAACGCCACCGCCTCGACGTCGGACTCGTTGCGGAAGGTGTGCGGGACGCCTCCGGCCAGCGGCACGACGTCGCCCGGTCCGGCGGTGACGCGCTGCACGGCGGTCCAGCCGCCGTCGGGCCCCAGCTCGCCGATGTAGACCGTGAACTCGCCCCGCTGCACGAAGTACACCTCGGCGGGCTCGTGGCGGTGCATCACAGGCGGCCCCCCGCCCGGGGGCATCCGAAGCTCGATGGCGAACAGCGCGCCGCCCGACTGCGCGCTCGACATGAGCACGGTGACTTCGTCGGTGCCCAGGCGCAGGCACTCACATGTGGCATAGTCGACAGGTAGCTTGTCCATGACGCGATTAAGACAGGAGTCCTGTCGAATGTCAAGACCCCGTCCAGTCACCGCCGGCGGGGCACGGCCGACGAACCTGGCCGTGTCCTGCCGGGAGGCGTACATCGCGCTCAACGACCGCGTCGTCACCCGCCTTGCCGAGAACGGACACGGTGACGTGCGGGCGGCGCACGGCGCGGTGTTCCAGTACCTCGACGACACCGGGACGACGGTCAGCACCCTCGCCGAACGGGCCCAGATCACCAAACAGGCCATGGCCGAACTGGTCATCTACCTCGAAGCCCGCGGCTACGTGCGGCGCGAGCCCGACCCGCGCGACCGCCGGGCCAAGCTCGTCCTACCCACCGAGCAAGGGCGCGCAGTCGTCGCCATCGCCCAAGACCTAGTGCCTCAACTCGAGGACCGGATCACCGCGGTCCTCGGCGCCGAACGCATGGAGGCGCTGCGCGCCGACCTCGACCGGATCCGCGACATTGCCCGGTCCTGATATCGCCCCCAAGGGCCGGCGGCAAGACGATCCCGCAAGAGCGAACGGTGACCGGCCCAGGCCAGCGGACTCTCCGGGCCCGGACGGGTCGTCCGATAACGATGGCGGTCTCAAGGGGTCGACGCACCACTCTCGGAGAGCCGAGCGTAGAGCTCGCTCGCTGCGTGGTCCCAAAGTGGTACTGCGATCTTGGTTGTCAACCGGCCGCGATCCTGCGAGACCGGCGGAAATGGTGGGCCC
>CAWGHE010000005.1:0-1993884 GCA_963822335.1 uncultured Actinomycetota bacterium
GCCGTCACGAGTGGTCACCCACGAGCAGCGGCCGTTCGTGACTGCGCCGGTAGTAACCGTCGGCCGCCAGCTCGTATCCCTGGAACCGATCCCAGGGCCGGCACGGGATCCCAACCAGGACGTCGATCCCATCGGGGTCGACGACGGCCACCAGGTCGGCGTCGTCGTGGCGGCGGGAGGTGGGCGCCAGCCCGAGCGCGGCGGCGTGCGCCCGGTACCGCTCCAGCGCGGCCGTGTCCGCGACCCGCCAGATGATCGGATGCTCGCCACTGAGGTCGGCTGGCCCGGCGGGGAGGCCGTAGCCGAAGCCCAGCCCGAACCCCGGCCGAGGATGGCTCAGACTCATCCAGTGACCCGGCGTCGTGGACGACTGCGCAGCACGGTGAGGCCGAGGAGCCGGGTGTAGAACCGGGCGCTCGCGGCGATGTCGGTCACCGGCAGCATCGCGACGAGTATCGCTTCGGGGAAGGGAAGGTCCTGGTCGTGCGGGGTGGAGCTGATGACTCCTGAGGTCGCGGTCATCGCCCCCTCCTGTTAGGTTGACAGTATGTGTATCGAATACACTAGCTGTCAGAGCTTGTGATGGGCAAGAGGGTTTACGAGTCACCCCTGCGCACCGCACAGGCGGCGCGGACGCGGCAGCAGATCATCGAGGCCGCCCGGCGGGCGTTCGTGCGCGACGGGTACGGCGGCACCTCGATGGCGGCACTCGCGCGGGAGGCCGGTGTCTCGCGCGAGACGCTCTACAAGGCGTTCCGCACCAAGCCCGAGCTACTCAAGGCGGTCTACGACGTGGCCGTCGTCGGGGACCACGAGGCCGTCGCGGTCGCGGACCGGCACGAGTACACCCGGATGCTGGACGATCCCGACCCCGACGCGGCGGCTCGAACGTTCGGGATGCTCTCCGCCGAGCTCGTCGAACGGATCGGGCCGGTACTGAGGGTCCTTGCCGACGCCGCCCACGAGCCGGACCTGCAGGATCTGCTCGATGCCGCCCGTGCCGAACGCCTCGAGGGCACCCGCAGCCTGCTCATCCGTCTCTCCGGCACACAGGCCGGCCCCGCGCTGGACCGCGCTGTCGACGTGGTCTGGACCCTCATCTCACCGGAAGTCGCACTGCTGCTCACCGACCAGCGCGGCTGGACCCGCGAGCAGTACGGCCAGTGGCTCGGCGAGGCAGTCGCCGAGCAGGTGCGCCGATTGCGTCGAACCGAGTGCTCGGTGAAGAACTAGACCTCTTCGCGCGGAGCCTGGACGACCTCGACGAAGCGGGGCCAGCAGTGCCCGGGTCGCCTCCAGAGCGAGCGCTCCGGCTGGGCGCGTATTCACCGCGCCGTAAAGGCGGACACCGCCGACCAGTGGCAGCCCTTCAGCTCGAGTCCGGTGTTCTCTGGAGTCATCCCAGGTGAGCCCGGGCACCTTCCCGGGTG
Source organism: uncultured Actinomycetota bacterium (assembly GCA_963822335.1). Lineage (GTDB taxonomy): Bacteria > Actinomycetota > Actinomycetes > Mycobacteriales > Pseudonocardiaceae > Pseudonocardia. The sequence goes on from CAWGHE010000005.1 coordinate 1,431, forward strand.
GGTAGATCCTGCGTCCACTGTCGGGCGGGAGTGCGGCGGGCGGAACCTTGGCCGTCTCCCCGATGCCGTGCCAGAGGCGTCGACCTGGGGGTGGTCCCGCTCGACTGCGTCGTGTCTGCGCTCGTCGTCGCGGGTCACCGTGACCACACCTACATGGATGGCGACGGGCAGGAGCAGAAGGGCGCCGGATCTTCCGCGAGCGGGAGTACCCCGACAGCAGCATGGCCATACTGCACCAGCTCGGGATAACTCCGGGCGCCTGACTCCGAGCCGACTCGTCAGCGTCGGCCGGCGTGACCGCGTTCCTGACGGCTGGCGGGCGTCGGCAGCTTCGCCGACGGAGCCGGCTTGCACGGTGGGCCGCCCAACAATGAACAGCAGCCCGCGGCCGGGTCCTGCGGCCGTCGGCGGCCACCGCGGGTCAGAAGGTGTCGTTGTCGGGGTTGAGGCTGCCGAAAATGCTGACGGTGATGTAGGCGATCGGCGCGCAGACTGTGACTGCCGTGCGGACCTGGTCGACCACCCGATCCGGATCGGCCTGTTCTCGGCCGATCACGCCGACGATGACGGAATCGCCGTCGATCCGGACCCCCACCAGCCGGCCGGCGCTGGTGAGGGTGGCGATGCGGTCGAGGTCGCCGCTGTGCAGGCCCGCGACGAGCGGGCAGGCCTGCACACGGATTGCGATCCGCGCCGCAAGCTCAGCAAGAAGAGAATCAGGCCGGAATGCGGCATCGGATGGCCTAAGGTCGTCAACACGATCGTGTTGATCCGAGCCGCCGGAGTGCTCGATCTGCCCGTCAGCGCAGCGCCGCGTCGAATCTTTCTCGCCTTGCTCGAATCCCGGCACTAGAACCCTCGAATGGTAGGTGCGTGCCGTAGCGGCCATCGCCGAACGGGCGTGGCTCAGCACGGGGGGATGGTGGAGGTGCGTCCGGTGGCGCGGATGTAGTAGCTGGTTACGTAACCCGAGCGTGGGCTGCTGATGCGGTACCAGAGGTCGTTGCCGTAGACGCTGGCCCCGCGGGTGGAGCAGATGATGCGTACCGGGGTGTCGGCGCGGGCGATGTTCCCGAGGATGGGACTGGCCGTGGTGGGTCTGGCTCGGATGTTCAGCCCGGGTACGGACGTGGCCTGGCAGGCCACGCACACCGAGAGCGCGACGACCAGGACGCCCAGCCGAGCGCATCGCTGCGGCCACCGGCCACGACTCGGTGTCGACTCCGGCCGCTGGTTGTCGCGGCGACCGCGATGTCGCCCGCGCCTGCGCCGGCGGAGGGCGCGGTCGGGCGCAGCGATGGCTGGCGGGGGTGCTGGCGTCGCGGTAGTCGCGGCCACGGCGCTCAACTCGTCCGGGACGGTATGTCGAGAAGGTAATCGAGCCCGGGCCCATTGGGCCCCGACGGGGCAGGGCCGACCGGAAGGCGGACGACACCGGTACCCCGTGCCCCGATGCCCTCGCGCCGGGCCCATCCCGATCCTCGGTGAGGACTGTCGGGTGGGACGGTCAGCGGTCCTGGTGCGGGTACGCCGCGGTCGCGCCATTCCCGGGGATCGGCCCGGTCTGCTCGCTCGGCGACGCGTGCCCGCCCACGGGGCGCTCGGACGCGGTGCCGTCGGGGGCGTACGCCCGGGCATCGTCCTCGGCCCGGCGGCGACCGGTGGCCAGGTCGGCCTGGACCTGCCCGGATTGTTCCTGCGCCTTGCGGTACCCGGAGTTGATCAGGTCGGCGGCGGCGTCGCGGCCGCCGAGCCCGAACGCCAGCGCCGAGCCGAGCGCGACCGCCCCGATGAGCGCGATGTAGGTGGCGTTGACGATGGTCTCGGCGATGCCCAGCTGGTTGAGGATCATGAACACCGCGATCAGCATCACCAGCGCGGGACCGCCGGCGCGGGCAACCCGCCCGGTCGGGGTGTCGCCCATGGTGCGGTGCACCAACCCGCCGACCGCGGCCGCGATCGCCGCCGCGACCAGGAAGATCAGAAGCGCGGCGATCACGTTGGGCAAGTAGGCCAGGATCAGGTTCATGAAGTTGGTGACCGCGGGGATGCCGAGGGTGCCGACCGCGGCCACGATCACGAACACCAGTAGCACCCACTGCACGACCAGCCCGACTAGCTGCGACGGCCGACCCTGAGGCGAGAACCGGGCGACGTACTCGCCGCCGGAGCCGTGGGTCAACCGGTCATCGAGCTTCAATCGACGCAGCAAACGGCTGACGCCGGCGCGCAGGAGCCGGGCGATGATGTAGCCGATGATCAGCACCAGCAGGGCGCCGATGACCTGTGGGATGTAGTTCAGGAACGTGGAGAACGCGGCCTGCAGGCTCTGCAGCGCGTTGAACCCTCCACCATCTTGCGCGAGAACGGTCATGATTCCTCCGACGGCCGCGCCTCATGTCCGTGACGTGGCCATATGCGGACACCGCGGGTGCAAGGCCTACGCACCGGGTGATATCAAGTCGGGGCCGAAACGAATGACGCATCCCGTGGAACCCGTTCCAGTGCACCTGCGACCGAACGGTCGGGCCTCTTGAGGACGGCGACGAGTCGTTTCACCGCAGCTGATGGCTCAACCGCGACGGGTGGGGATACCACCGCGTCGGCGGCCGAAACGCACCTGGTGAAGTCGGGACGCCCGTACTACGGGGCGCCGCCTCTGCTCAAGAACTGGCCGGAGGTGCCCTGGCCGCCGACGCCACGACGTGGACCATGAACGGCCGAGGGGGAAGCCACTGTCGACCTCAGCAGTCCGGCGCTGGCGGCGGCGTCGAGTCGGGTTCTGACGCGAGGCGGGGCCGGTTCGCCCCCGAAGACGAACCCGGCCCCGCGTGGTGGCGACAAGGTCAACGCTCCCCAGCTTCACCCTCGTCACGTAGCTCCCGCACACGGTGGGTGCCCCACCCACTCGGGTGAAAACCGGTGCCGGATCGGATCCGGGTCGAGTGGACGCCCTACCGAGGCGTACGGGACCACCTGCGCGATGAGTGGTCGTCGGCTGGCGACGCGGACCGGGTTGGTAATCGGCGCGATGGGGGACGCGCGACGGGGAGTAACACCGGCCCGGGTGGCGTGGGGAGCGTCCACCACCCGGACCGGCCGCCGAGGATGTCTGGGGTGGCCGACGCTAGGTTCCGTGGAACGTCGACAGGGGGTAGCCGCTGCAGGCTGCGACGTGTGGATCCCGCGGCTCGCTAGTCGGAAGATCGCCGTCGAGTGGTAGCTACGAGGAGATCAACTTCCCTCGGCGTCACGTGCTGCTCCGTTGGTCCGTCGAGGCGGGGTGCTCCCGCTAACACGGCGCCGGTGGCCGACGAGGGTGCACTGACGCTCGCCGTTGTCTGCGCGAGCGGGCCCGCGCACCCTGTCGATCGCTCCGGGCTCAGCCGCGTCTGGGTGGCTGGGGCCGGGTACCCGGCGCCGACGGCCGCGACCGGGCCGGAGGTGTAAGGAGCGAAGCCGGCGTGGCCGGCCCCGCCGCCGGAGGCGGCGCCCTCGAACTCGCTAGAGGCAAATTCGGCAGGTAGTGATCTCTGCGTGGCCTCCTTCGTGGCCTCCAATGCAGTCCTACGGTGATCGTGGCTGTGCACGGTGACCACTGGAACGTGAACGGAGTTGCTGGGTGAGCACCACGCTATCGGTGAGCGAAGCACTCGTAATGCGTAGTTCGGAGGTTCGGTAGGACGACGTCGACCGACGTTGGTCTGCCCGTCCGGTGGCTCATTCGCACCTCTCGGTGGGGACTGGCGGATCTGATACGGCTCGGCGTGCCCGGCGTGGCGGGTCGGTGAGGCGGACGACGACGTTGCCGCGCTTGGGGTCGGTGTCGACGATGCGGTGGGCCTGTGTGCGCATCCGATGACCTGACCTGCCGGTAGGGGCCTTGGAAGGCCCCTACGCGACGTCCCAGTGGTAGTTGGTGTTCCACCGCCAGGAGTCCCACACCGCGGCACCGAGGCAGAGAGCTCCGAACAGGACGGGCTGCTTTTGGGTTCACGCTTGCTGTTGGGCGCGAACGGTTTCACGGTCCGGGCTGGTCGCCATGGTCGCCGACGGTGCGGTGCGGGGCCAGGTCCAGGCGTACCGCACGATGAGGGCGAGAAGGATCAATTCCAGTACGATGCCAAGGCCGTAGAAGTACGGCCAGGACTCGCCCACCGCGTTGAATGCCGTGACGGGGACGTAGAGCGAGGCCACGATGAGGTTCGTGATGCGGTTCGCCCGGGCGGGCAGCGTCATCGACAGCACGACCATGAGGATCGGGATGGCCATGAGGGTCAGCGCCGTGGTCGAAAAGGTCTGGGAGAGGTCGAACTCGAAGACCTTGCCGTTGAGGATGTCTTCGATGACGCCGGGCGTGAAGAAGTTGAGAAGTGTCCACGTAGACGTATAGGAACATGAAGCTTGTCCACGTTGCGGCGAGCTTGGCTCTCACCGGGATCCGCTGGTCTTCCAGTGTGGCGGTGGTGGGTCGACGTGTTCTCATCATGGGCTCCGTTGTTGTGGTGAGGATCGGTAGGTCCACGATCGGTGAGCCCGGCGGCGGGCACATCGGCCCGGGGGCTGGAGTTCGCCTGGCCGATGGCACGGTCTCTCTCTCGTGCTTTCGGCTGATCCGCCGCTGCCGCGCTGTCCCTACACTGGACAGATGGTGACGAAGGCGCTGCGCTCGTTGTGGGCTGAGCCTCGACCGGCGAACCCCCCGCGGCGGGTGTGGCGGGACGGGGCGCTCGTCGCGGTGCTCCTGGCGTGGTCGGTGGTGGAGGCGGTGCTCCGCGAGGACCTAACGTCGCGCCCGCTGGTGCTCGCCGCCGTGTTTGTGGTCCTTGCTCCCTTGTGGTGGCGCCGCACTCATCCCCTGGCGGCGGTCGCTGTCTCCTTCGGCACACTGACGGCTGTCGACGTCGCGAGGATCCTGGCGGGCGAGGAGGCTGGTCTGCTGACGAGCATCTCGGGCGTGCTCGTCTTGGCCTACGCGCTGTTCCGGTGGGGAGCCGGCCGCGAGGCCGCGATCGGCCTGGGGGTCATCCTGGTCTGGCTGGTCATCACCCACGTCGCCGACCCGATGAGCCCGGCAGATACGGTGGCTGCATTCGCCTTCTTCCTGTTCGCCGCAGCCCTGGGCGCTGCAATCCGCTACCACGCGTACACGCGCACCCGCGACATCGACGAGGCCAAAGCTCGGGAGCGCGAGCAACTGGCGCGTGACCTCCACGACACGGTCGCCCACCACATCTCCGGCATCGCCATCCAGGCCCAGGCCGGACGTGCCGTCGCAACGTCGAACCCCGAGCGTGCCACTGAGGTCCTTGCTGTCATCGAGGACGCGGCCTCGCGAACGCTGGCCGAGTTGCGCACCATGGTCGGTGTCCTGCGCGCCTCCGAGGGGGCGGACTTCGCGCCACGCCCGGGCGTGGCTGACCTCGGGCGGCTCGCCGGTCAAGCCGAGGGAGGGCCACAGGTCGACGTGGAGCTGTCCGGTGAGCTCGACGATCTCAGCCCCGCGGTCGGGGCTGCGCTCTACCGCCTGACCCAGGAGTCGGTCACGAACGCGCGACGGCACGCCCGCTACGCGACGCGGGTAGCCGTGCGTGTCGTGGGTGACGCCGAGCGGGTGCAGTTGACGGTCGATGACGATGGTGCCGTCAGCACGGCTGGCGGCAGCCCGTCGGGCTACGGCCTGGTCGGTATGCGGGAACGCGCCAAGCTGCTGGGTGGCACGTTCCACGCTGGCCCGAGCGCGGGCGGTGGCTGGCGGGTCGAGGCGATGCTGCCCCGAGCGGGCGCTTCCCGATGACCATCCGGGTGCTCATCGCCGACGATCAGGACATCGTGCGCACCGGCCTGACGATGCTGCTGAACGCCCAGCCCGACATCGAGGTCGTGGGCGCCGCCACCGATGGGCGACAGGCGGTGGGCCTGGCGCGTCAGCTGCACCCGGACGTGTGCCTGTTCGACATCCGCATGCCGCTGATGGACGGTATCGAAGCGACCCGCCAGCTCGCCGGACCCGAGGTCACCGACCCCCTGCGGATCGTCGTGATCACCACTTTTGACCTCGACGAGTACGTCCATGGGGCGTTGAAGGCCGGTGCCCGGGGCTTCCTGCTCAAGGACGCCGGACCTGCGCTGCTGACCCAGGCGATCCACGCTGCAGCCGATGGTGATGCTCTGATCGCTCCTAGCGTCACCGTCCGCCTACTTGCGGCGTTTGCCAGATCGCAGAAGGGACGATCCGCGCAGCCGATAGAACCGCTCACCTCCCGTGAGGAGCAAGTGCTCCTCACCGTGGCGCAGGGCCGAACAAACAGTGAGATCGCCGCCGATCTCCACATCAGTCCCAGCACCGTCAAGACCCATCTGGCCAGCCTGATGCGCAAGCTCGGCGTGCGTAATCGGGTCGAGCTCGCCATGTGGGCTCATGAGACCGGCCGCACCTGAGGTTGGAGCGGGTGCCGTAGGTGTCAGCGTCTCCGGGATCATGTTCAAGGACGTAAAGAAAGTCCTCACCGCACGCGGTTCGATCAGCAGTTCATGATCGCCTCCAACGAGAATGCCAACGCTTACACCAGTCTCGTCCCGACTGCGGCCGTCAACCGCTGAACATCGACACCGCTGTTGACCTGCACGGATGACTACGACAGATCATGTCGAACGACCAGTGTGGACCGGACTTGGGACCCGTCAGGTCCTCGGTTGACTTGGCCCTTCCCGCACGCTGCAAAGCCTCTCGCAACGTCAACCCGATCGGTGACGGCCGCTGGGCTGGCTGGTCGGATCGACGATCCGAGCCTCGATCCCGGCGTGCCCGGCGAGTAGGTAGAGCAAGTTGGCGCCGTCTATGAGTTCGAGTGGCTTGTTGGCCACGAACTGGTGGCTGGCCTGTCCATATCCCGATGTGGTAACGAGGATTCCTTTTGAAGCTCCCTCGTTCTGTCGCGGCCTTGGCGCTTGCGCGCGGCTGCCTGATCGGCGGCTCTCTCCGCGGCCTTTTGGGTTCGATCCGCCTCGCGGATGGCCGCGGCCTGCTGGCGCGCGAACGCAGCTTGAGCCCGCTGCCGCTCGCGGGCATTCACCGCCGCCTGTCGCTGTAGCTCGGCCAACAGACCACGCCGCCTCGCCATCGTGACGCCACCTCACTACTCGGACGGACTTCAGAGGCAAGACGGGCGTCGCGTCCCGGCTCGCCGGCGACATCGTCTCGCAGAGCATGTGAGGCAGCGATCCGCGCCTCGGGCAAGGCATTACCACCGGGGTCGGGTCCGCCATGTCGGGTGACCCGCTCGCGGGCGAGCGCGCTCGGCGTGACCGGATCAGGTCTCACCGGGAGCGGTGCTGCTCAGCCGGTTCTGGTGATGGTGGCGCGGTCGAGGCGCTGCTGGTGGTGGCGCGGTTGAGGCGCTGGGTGAGGATCTGCAGCCGAGCGGTGAGCCGGTCGGTGGGTTCGTCGCCGTGTCCGTCCCATGGGGTGTAGAGGTTGGCGTACCACTTCGCTTCGCTCAGGGCGTCGTGCACGAGGTCGTCACCGCCGGCGCGGCGCAGTGCGCCCAGCAGCTGATCGTGCCACCTCTGTTGACGGGTGCGGTCAGGACGGGTCATTCGGTGCCGTCCGTCATCGGGCTGCTCGGGGTGGGCTCCGGGACAGGTGACCGTTCGCGGCCACGGTGACGTCGACCGTCGGCACGCAGGATCTCGAGGCGTTCGGATTCGGAGAGCCCGCCCCACACGCCATAGGGCTCTCGCACGGACAAGGCGTGGGCGCGACACTGGGCGCGCACCGGGCACTGGGCGCAGACCAACTTGGCCTGCCGCTCGCGCCGGGCATGAGCCGGTCCGCGTTCCCGGGCGGGATGGAAGAACAAAGCGGCGTCGCGATCCCGGCACACGGCCCGCCTCGACCAGTCCCAGATGTCGGTCACCGGGATCGGCAACCTGCGAACGTCGGCCATCACAACAGCCCCAATCCATGCGACAACGTGTGATCGCCGGGATCTGGGGCGAAGCAGGGGGTACCCACTGAGCTCCTGCTGAACCGGATACGACCCAACCATGGGCATCGGTCAGACAGCCCGCCCGAGCGCGGAGAGCCGCTCATGACGGCCGCGTGTGGTGGTGCGCACGACGGTGCATCTGGGTCCGGCCGCGCCCAGCGTCACGGCCGGTGCTTACCGGCCGTCGACCCGCCCGGGGACTGCGGTCGATCCTCGGCACGGAGGCGGTCGGGGAGGTCCTCGCCGCCTCCCGCGTCATCCAGCGTCGGCGTCGGCGTCAGCGGGGGCAGGGGGTGGAGCGGCTCACTTGGCGGATGGACGCGCGCCGCATGATTCAGAAGGACGCTCTTTGCTGCCGGCCGTCAGAACGCGTCGCCGGTGCGCCAGGGCATTTCCTGCAGGGTGAGGGTATTTCCGTCGGGGTCGGCCAATCCCGCGTATTTCACCCCGCCGCCGACGTCTTGGACCTGTCCGACGTCCACACCGCGTTCCACGAGTGCGGTCCTGGCCTTGTCGATATCGGCGACCACGAGGTGCAGTCCGCGGATTGATCCGGGTGGGGCCTGGTAGACCGGTAGGCCGGTGCCGATACCGATCGAGCAGGCCGAGCCGGGGGGTGTCAGCTGCACCACCCGGATCCCCTCGGCGGGGCGGACGTCGACGTCCTCGACGAATCCGAGCCGTTCGACGTAGAAGGCTTTTGCGCGGTCGACGTCGGCAACCGGGACCGGCACAAGCTCGAGTTTCATGTCCATTTCGGGTCCTTTCCCGGGTCGGGGGGAGTGCAGGTGAGCGCCGAGCCGGGCGAGGCTCGCCGTGAGGCCGGCGCGCATGTCGGTGGCCAGGGCCGCGTCGCGGGCGCGGGTGTCGGGGTAGCGGATCGTCGAGGTGACCGTGGTCCGGTCGCCGTCCCCGGTCAGCCGCAGTGTGAGCAGGGTCGGCGGTGTGTCGACGGGGAGGCCGTCGTAGGTCTCGGTGCACACGAGGCCGTCCGGTGGACTGACTTGCAGATACGTTCCGGTGACCGCCATCTCGGTGCCGTCGTCGCTGCGCCAGACGAACCGCCGGATGCCTCCGGGGCGCGGGTCGCTCAGGCAGACGGTCATCGTCCAGTTCTCGCGTCCGAGCCAGTGCGGCAGACGCTCGGGGTCGGTCCATGCGGCGAATACCAGTTCGCGCGGTGCGTTCACGAGGTGGGTCAGGACCAGGTCGCGGTCGCCGCGGGCCTCGAAACGCGTCGGCGGGGTCATGGTGGAGTCCCGTCCGTGCGGTTCTGGAGGTTGCGGACGTAGTCGTCGAGTCGCCCGAGGCTCTGCTCCCAGAATCCGCGGTAGGTCTCGGCCCACTCGACGATCTGCTGGAGCGGTTCGGCCTCGAGTCGGCAAGGTCGGCGCTGGGCGTCGCGGCCGCGCGAGATCAGGCCGGCGTGTTCGAGCACGCGCAGGTGCCGCGACACCGCGGGTCCGCTGATCGCGAACGGCTCGGCCAGTTCGCCGACGCTCGCCGGACCGGTCGCCAAGCGGGCCAGGATCGCCCGCCGTGTCGGGTCGGCCAGCGCGGAGAACGTCGCGCTGAGCGTGTCCGCAGCCACCGTCACCTCCGTATCTAACTAGATGGTTATTGAACAAGATGGTTATATGCTTTACGGTCGAACTCGTCAAGGCATCCGGTCACGTCCAGGTGCCGTTCGTGGTGCGGGGGCCGGACCAGCAAGTCGGTGAACTGCCGATCTCCGTGTCGCCGTCACACCAGCATCGCCGACCGGTCACCGGCGGAGTTCGAGCTCCTCCACAGAACCGCCGCTACCGCGGCATGATCACCCAACCCGACGAGTCCGGAGAAGCGGGTCAGGCTCCACTGCCCGAGCCGCACACCGAGTGCCTTTGACCAGCAATGCGACTCGGACCACGCGGGTCGGACGCGTACATCAGCACGAATTCGGCACGCGGTCTTCTCGGCCGGCCCGACACCGCGAGCGCTTGTTGATAACCGGACGTCCGTCTTCAGGACCTGTTGCCCGCCGCTGGTCATGCCGCTGAGCTGGGGAGAGGGGTCGCCCTCGTCGGTGTGTAGACCGCGGTGCTCCGCGGGTTCGACAGCTGGGCGTCGGTAGCACCCTGGCGTGGCTCCGAGCCCGCCACCCGTCGTGTCGACGCCGTCTGAGCCCGAGCATCACTGACGTTTGGCTGGTTCGGAATCTGGATATCTTTGGTAGTTGGCTGGCTAGGTCCGGCGGGGGGTCGCGGAGGACGCATGGTTGAGCTGGGGTCGGTGGCGCGCTACGAGCTGGAGACGACTGATCCTGAACAGGCTCATGAGTGGCTTCGGCAGACGTACCAGGACCACAGGCCGCGGCTGTCGGGTGACCGGGCGCGGTTCCGGATGCGGCTGGAGTCGGTCGGTGTCGAGGCGTTCCGGGTCGATCAGTGCCTCTACACGATGAACCTCGACGTCGACGTGGCTCCGTTGGATGCGCTGGTCGTGGTGCACCCGCGCGAGGGCCGGTTGGCGGTGCAGGGCTCGGGCGGCGAGGTCGACCAGGGGCCGGGTGGGTTGATCCTGTTCGATCCGTTGCGGCCGTATCGGGCGCAGCTGTGGTCCCCGATCGATCTGCAGATGATCCGGATGGAGCTCGGACCGGTTCAGCAGATCGCTGAGGAGATGACTGGACTGCCGGCGTCGCAGGTGCGATTCGAGTTGTCCACGCCGGTGAGTGCGAGCCGCGGTCGTTACCTGTTGGGTGTGGTCGAGCACGTGCGCGGCGTGCTGTAGGTGGAGGAGGTCGAGGCCGAACCGTTGGTGCGGGCCGAGATGTTCCGGATGTTGACCACCGCCGTTCTCATGGCCTTCCCGTGCAACGCGATGGATGCTCTCGCTGACCGGCGCGCGCCCGGATCTCTTCGCGCCGAGCCGATGGTGGTCCGTCGTGCGGTGGCGTTCGTCGACGCCAACGCCCAGCGTCCCATCGGGCTCGGTGACATCGCCGAGGCCGCCCGAATCAGCCCGCGGGGGCTGCAGTTCGCGTTCCGCAGGCACCTCGACTCGACGCCGCTCGAGTACCTCAGGCGGGCCCGGATGGAGGGCGCGCATCGAGATCTGCAGGCCGGCGACCCGACCCGGGGTGACTCCGTGGGGGCGGTAGCGACGGGCTGGGGCTTCACGCACCCGGGGCGGTTCGCACTGGACTACCGCCATCTCTACGGCTGTCCGCCGAGCACAACGCTACGATGTTGAGACGGCCCGTCATGATCGGCGCGTCGGATTTCCGAGTGACGTTCTGCGATCGACAGATCGGCGCGGCCGGCCCCGTCAGTGCCGCTGCTCCCTGCCGGTCTTGGCGTGGTTGGGCTAGGATCTTTGTCCTGTCGAGCGCCGATCTGGACTCGGTCGGGCGCTGTGGTCGGGGGACGAAGGATCCGGCGGTAGCAACCCGTGGACAAGGTGGGGTTCACCAGAGCGATCGGCGCTGCGTTGCTGGAGCGGGGTTTCGGCGCGGCGGCGGCATTGGCGATCTGTCGGGCGTGTGTGCGGTTCGTGCCGGTGTCCGGGGCGGGGGTGACGCTGATGTCCAGCGTTGATGCGCAGGAACTGTTGTGTGCCACCGACGCGGTGGCCACCCGGATCGACGCATTGCAGTTCGCGTTCGGTGAGGGCCCGTGTGTGGACGCGTTCCAGTCCGGGCAGTCGGTCATGGTCGCCGACATCACCGACGAGGCTGGCCGCTGGCCGGCGTTCGCCATGGAGGTCGGTCGTACCGGGGCTCGCGGGATGTACGCGGTGCCGCTCCGCGTTGGCGCCCACACCCTGGGTGTGCTCGACTGTTATCGCACAAGCCCGGGTGAGCTCGGATCCTCCGAACTATCTGCGACGCTGCGCGCCTCGGACGGTCTGGTGCTCGCGCTGCTCGACGGCAGCATTGAGGAGGCCCTGATGGGCCGGGCCGTGCGCATCGCCGACGACTTCGACGCCACCTCGCTGCACCACAGCGAGGTGCACCAGGCCGTCGGAATGATCACTGAGCAGGCCGGGGTGAACCCCGCGGATGCCTTGGCCAGGCTGCGTGCCGCCGCGTTCGCCGCCGAGCAGCCGATCGAGCAGCTCGCACTAGACGTTCTCGGCCGCCGGTTTCGGTTCGATCCCGACCACAACGGCAACGGTCGGGGTGGACAGGAATGAGTGGCGACGAACCGATGAGCGGGCCCACCGAACGCGAGTCCGGCCTGCTCGTCGCCATGGTCGATCTGGTGGACACGCTGATCGGCGACTTCGACATCGTCGATATGACCGCCGTCCTCGCCGACCACTGCGTGGCGCTGCTGGCCGTGGACGCGGCCGGGTTGATCCTGGCCGACGGGCGCAACGGGTTACAGGTGATGGCCTCCACCACTGAGGCCACCCACCGCATCGAGACCCACCAGCTCGCGGTCGGCGAAGGGCCGTGCGTCGAGGCCTACCGGTCCGGTACCCCGAGCAGCGAACCCGACCTGGCCGAGACCGATCGCTGGCCGCGGTTCGCCCCCGCCGCCCGAGCGGCCGGCTACCGGTCGGTGCACGCGCTGCCGCTGCAGATTCGCGGGCAGACCATCGGCGCGTTGAACCTGTTCGCCGTCTCCACGGGGTCTCTGTCGAGCGCCGACCAGCAGCTCGCCCAGGCCCTGGCCCACATGGCCACCGTCGCGGTGCTGCAGTACCGCACGATCTACGAATCCCACCGGCTCAACCAGCAGCTCCAAGTGGCCCTGAGCAGCCGGATCAGCATCGAGCAAGCGAAGGGGCGTCTGGTCGAACGCGGGAATCTCGCTACCGCGCAGGACGCCTTCGTCCTGCTGCGCGGCTACGCCCGCGACACCAACCAGCGCGTCACCGACGTCGCCGAAGCCGTCATGAACAACGCCATCGACACGACACCCATCCTCACCCCGATCTCCTCTCGGTCCCGCACGGATACCGGGTAGGCGTCGATACCCTTCGTAGGCGGTGGTCCCACCTTCGACACGCCCCGGCCAGGCCATCGGCGCTAATCGGCCCACACGATCTGTCTCTCGCGTCCCTCCCAGAGGGGCTTGCGGAGGTCCCTCAGGATCCGCGGAGAATAGCGTGACATGCAGCGCCGCCCAGGCTTGCGGGCTCAGTCTCAGGCCGGTCGGATGTTCTGGTTGAAGCGGAACATGTTGGCTGGGTCGAGACGTCTCTTCAGCACAGCGAGCCGGTCGTAGGTCGCCGGCGGATAGGAGGCGCGGACCTTGTCCGCGTCCACATCGCCGGTGTAGTTCACGTACGTGCGACCGGTGCCGTGCGCGGCTACGGCGTCGCGGGCCTCGCGAGCCCACGCCGCGCAGTCGGCGAAGCCGTCGAGTCCTGGACTGCGGGCGAGACAGTTCACGACATAGCCAGGTCGGCGCTGGCTGTACGCGGTCGCATCCTCGGCGATGCGCGACGCGGCGCCGCTGATGTCGTGGACGTGCAGCTCGCAGGTGGTCGGCAGACCGGGCGCCGCACGGTGTCGGTCGACGAGTTCGCCCAGCGCCGCGTCGGTCAGCTCGGTGAGCATCGTCGAGCCGAAGTAGTTGGCGGCGCCGGCGGTCCAGAGCGGGTCGAGGAGCTGCTGCAGCGCGACGTAGGGGATCGGGCCGATCAGGTCGGCGATCGGCTCGCCGAGGGTCCGCATCGGCGCGATGGCGTCCTCGCCCTCTTCGGCAGACCCGGACCAGCAGGCCACCACGCCGACGATCTTGGTTCCGTGTGACTCGGCGGGCAGGAACGGCACCGGCGGTGCGGTGGACAGGGCCAGCGCGGTCGTCAACTCGTCCGGCGTACCGACGATCGCCTCGCGCCACCGGGCCGCGACCTCTGCGACCCGGTCGCCGCGGAAGAACACGGGTCCGCCGAGGACGATCGGGCCCACCGGATGCAGGGCGAACTCCATGGTGGTGACGACGCCGAAGTTGCCGCCTCCGCCGCGCAACGCCCAGAGCAGCTCGGTGTCCCCGCCCTCGCCGGCGTGCACGACCTCGCCGGCCGCCGTGACGACCTGCGCCGAGACCAGGTTGTCGCAGGACAGCCCGTGGCGGCGCAGCAGATGGCCCAGCCCGCCGCCGAGGGTGAGGCCGCCGACGCCGGTGGTCGACACGTAGCCGCCTGGGGTTGCGAGCCCGTGCACCTGGCACTCGTGATCGACGTCCGCCCAGGTCGCACCGCCCTGCACGAGCGCGCGCCGCGCCACCGGGTCGACGTGCACCGCCCGCATCGCGCAGAGATCGATCACGAGGCCGCCGTCGCACGTGGAGAACCCGGCGATGCTGTGACCCCCACCCCGGACGGCCACCGGCACCCCCTCGCTGCGGGCGAACGCCACGGCCCGGACGACGTCGGCGACGCCGGACGGGCGGACGACCAGCGCCGGGCGGCGGTCGATGGCGTGGTTCCAGCTACGTCGGGCCTGCTCGTAGTCCGGGTCGCCGGGCCGCACGAGGTCACCCCGGAGCGACTCGTCGAGCTCGGTGAGCGTGGCGTCGCCCAGGGCTCGGGTGGTCTGGTCGGTCGTGGACATGGCTGCCTCCTCAGACGGTCGCCGGGGACGTTAGGGAGGCGGTCTTTGCAGTCCCTTAGCGCCCGCCCCTTCCGCGACCAGCCCGTCCACGGCGGCGACGCCCGCGCGATCCCCGAGCTGCCGGAACATCCGCTGCGCACGCCCCAGCTCCCGAGCCGCATGAACCCGGTCGCCGCGCAGGTCATGTACCTGTGCGAGCAGCAGGTGCTGCCAGCTGGTCCCGCGGTGCCAGCCCGGCCGCCCGAGGGTGGCCCGGCATTGCTCCTCGGCGAACGCCTCGGCCGCACCGTGGTCGCCGAGCAGGATCTCGACGACGGCGGCGTTGCACAGGGCGTGGGCGATTCCCGCGGTGTCCCCCACGCGGCGTACTGCGGCCAGCGCCCGCGCGGCGAGACTCCGGGCAGGCCCCGCGCGTCCGTCGGCCGCGTCGGTGAGCGCGGTCCCGGTCCAGGCGAGGGCGGTACCCCGCAGGTCCCCGAGCGCCGTTCGAAGCTGCTCCGACGCGTTGAAGTTCCTTCGCGCCGCGGCGTGCTCCCCCAGCCACCGCATGGTGTGGCCGCGCTGGGCGGCGACGAACGCCTCGCCGTACCGGTCCTGCAGCAGCCCGAACACCGCACCGGCCTGTTCGAGCAGGTCCAGGGCGGCCTCGAGATCACCGGTCAGGCGGGCGTGCAGGGCGCGGGTCACCGCCAGGTACCCATCGGCCTGAGTCGCGCCCACCAGCCTCCCCAGCAGCATCGTCTCCTCGGACACACCGAGTCGCCAGCCCTCCCACCGTTGCACGACGACCGCCATGGTCAGCGTGGTGAAGAACGGCGCCGCGTCCGGCGCGACCGCGGCGAGCGCCTCCTGCGCGGCCGCCAGATGCGCACCGGCGGTGTCGAGATCCCCGCGTCCCATCGTCATCACGGCCGCCAGGTGATGTGCGGTGACCAGGACCGCCGGCACGCCCGCAGCGTCGGTGAGCGTCTGCGCACACAAGGCGTCGGTCGCCGCCCAGTCACCGGCCACCGCAGCCAGCACGGCCTGTTGGTGCCGGGCCGCCGCGAGCTCGTCGCGGCGGCCGCCCGCCTCGGAAAGCGCGACGAGCTCGGCACCCAGCGCGGGCAAAGACCCGAGGAATCCGAGGCGGTTGTCCAGTACCGCGACGGCGTAGAGCGCGCGGCCGCGCAGCGCCGAGCGGTCCGGGCATGCTGCCAGAGCGCGCTCCAACCACTGCAGGCCCTCGGCCAACCCGCCCCTCGACATCCAGAACCGCCACATGCTCACGGCGATCTCGAGCGCCTGGGCCGGTTCGTCGGCGAGCGCGGCGGCGAGCGCCGCGCGCAGGTTGTCGTGCTCGACGTCGAACCAGTCCGACGGCTCCGCCACGACGTTGCGGGCTCGGTCGGGATCCTCCTGACGGGCGCGCGCCGCGAAGAAGTCCCGGTGGCGCCGCCGCGCCGTCTGTCGCTCGGCGTGGTCCACTGCCGCCGCAGCGTGCTGCCGGACGATCTCCAGCAGCCGGTAGCGCGTCACCGGGCCCGTCGTGTCGGCCACGACGAGGGACTTGTCGACGAGGCGGGCGAGCTGGTCGAGATCCGGGCCAAGATCGCCTGCCACCGCGAGGACGGCCGCGAGGTCGAACCCGCCTGCGAACACCGCAAGCCGGCCCAGCAAGTCGCTCTGCGGTCCGGTCAGAAGCCCGCGGCTCCAGTCCAGGGTCGCAGCCATCGTCCGTTGGCGATCGAGCCGACCCGCTGGGCTGTAGGACAACAGGCTCACCGCGTCGTGCAGGCGGTCTGCCAGCTCGCTCACCGACAGGTGCGCGAGCCTGGCAGCGGCCAGCTCCAGCGCCAGCGGGATCCCGTCCAGCCCTCGACAGATCCTCACGATCGGCCCGGCCGTAACCGCGTCGAGGCCGAAGTCGGGCACAGCCCCCCGGGCGCGTTCGACGAACAGCTGCACCGACTCCAGCGTCGCGAGCCGGTCGAGGTCCAGATCCGCGTCAGCCGCCGGCAGCTGCAGAGACGGCACCCGCCAGGTCGTCTCCCCGTGCATGCCGAGCGGCTCCCGGCTCGTCGCGATGACCGTCAACCGCGGGCAGCCGGCGAGGAACGCGGCAGCCAGCCGGGCGCAGGCGCTCAACAGGTGCTCGGCGTTGTCAAGCACCAGCAGCACCTCCCGCTCGCCGAGCTGTTCGACGAGCGGGGTCAGCGGCGCCGTCCCGTGCGGGCACAGCCCCAGAGCCGACGCGACGGACGAGACCACCAGATCCGCCTCGCGGACACCGGCGAGCTCCACCAACCGGACCCCGTCGCTGTGCCGGCCGGCAACGGCGCGACGGCGCGCGAGCTCGATCGCCAGCCGAGTCTTGCCCGCACCGGCCGGGCCGGTGAGCGTGACGAGGCGGGCGGTGTCGAGCTCGGCGTCGAGGGCCGCGATCTCGCGCGCCCGCCCGACGAGGCTGCTCGTCGGCGACGGCACGCCAGCCCGCACTTTCGGGCCAGCGCCCGGAGTCGGCGCGGTGGCGGTCAGGATGGCCTCCCGCAAGCGGCGCGTCTCCCGCTCCGGCTCCGTCGCCAGCTCCCGGTCAAGCACCTCGTGCAACCGGTCGTACACGTCTAGCGCGTCCCGCTGGCGCCCGGCGGCCACGAGCGCCGTCATCAGGACGCGCTGGACGTGCTCGTCAAGCGGACGTCTGGCAACAAGTGGTGTCATGAGCGCTACGGCGGCATCGCCCTCACCGCTCCCAGCGAGCGCCTCGGCCGTGTCGGCCGTCAACCCGGCCCACTGCGCGATGAGGCGTTCACGGGTGGCCGCCGCCCAGTCCTCATACCGGTCCTCGGGCAACGGCTCGCCGGTCCAGACGTCGAGGGCTTCCCGCATCACCTCGAGGTCGCCGCCGACGGCGTGGCGCGCCGCCCCCTCGAACGTCAACGCGTCGACGTGGAGCTCACCGTCGGGGCACAGCGCAACGATCTCGTCGCGAAGCTCCAGCGTCGAGGCCGGGGCTCCCGCCGCCGCGAGGGCGCGCCGCGCGGCGTGTAGCGCCTGGTACAGGTTGTTCACAGCCGCAGGCCCCGCCAAGTCCGGCCACAGCCGTCCGGCAAGGTCGTCTCGGTGCATGCGATGGCCGTCGGCGAGCGCGAGCATCTTGATCAGGGTCTTCGCCTTGCGCAACCGCCACCGTTCGGGCACCGGTCGTCCAGCCACCCGGACTGCGAACCCGCCGAGGAGGACCACGTCCACGTCCGCCGCTCGGCTCGCCTCCCGCGGTCGGCCCATCGAAGGATCGTCCCACGGCCCCGATACCCTGACGAGCAGTACGGAACGGCATCCGACGCCGGAGTTAACGCCACGCGGTCGTCACGGACCAGTGTGCGGACTGCCGGTACACATTCATGGACATAGTGCACCGAAATCTTCTCACCTAGAGTTGGCACCAGCTCATACGGGGAGACAGATGGCCGCTCGCGGTGGCGCTTACGACCATGAGAAGTTTCGACAGCAGCTGCAGCGCGAGACCGCCAAAGAGCAGGCCGCGCAGGATCGCGAACAACGGAAGGTGGCCCGGGAGGCCCGAAGGCGCCGGTCAGTTAGCGCACCGCGCCGGTCTCCTGATCGAGCAGCGCCACCGCGATCTCCCGGACACGTGGAGTGCTAGGGCTTGCGACCGATTACGGCTCCGTTCGCACCCGCTGCCTCGAACCAGACAGTGCGAATGTCGCGGAAGCCCGGATCGCGAAGCCACCGGCCGTATTCGGATGGCGTGTAGTTACGCCCCTCGGCCTCGACCAGCATGTTCAGGCTCATCAGCGCGGCCGACGGAGGTCCCGTCTTCTCGTCATTGACGAGCAGCTCGCTGATGATCACCACACCCCCGCTCGGGAGCGCCTCCCAACACTTCGTGAGGATCGTGCGATCGCGTTCCTCGCCCCAGTCGTGCATGATCATCGAGAGGAGGATGGCGTCGTGCCCCGAGGGGAACGCGGAGTCGGCGAAGAAATCGCCGCCGACCGTGTCTATCCGCTCCGTCAGGGCGGCGTCCTTGATCTTTCGCGCCGCGATGTCAGCGACGAAGGGAAGGTCATAGACCGTCGCGCTCAGGTTCGGGTAGAGCCGGCACAGTTCGATGTCGTAGGCACCGGAACCGCCTCCGACGTCGAGCAGTCTGTGGAACGCGCTCAGGTCCAGGGCCTCACCCAATGACCGTGCGGTGAACGTCGACAGCGAGTGCATCGCCTCCCAGAAGACCGCCAGCATGTCCGGGTCCTCGCCCTCGAACAGCGACGTCTGCCGATCCGGGTCCCAGGTCGTCGGGCGATTCGTGCGGATGGCCTCGGTCAGCTTGCCCCATCCGGGATAGAGGCGCTTGTCGAGCATCTGGACGAACCCGCCGAAGTAGTAGGGCTTCCCACGAACCAGATATTCGTCGGCGAGCGCGCTGACGATGTAAGTGCCGCCGTCCTTCTCGAGCAGACCGAGAGCGGCGCACCCGGTCAGCAGCATCTCGGCAGGCCGTTGGTCGATGCCGAGCGTCTCGGCCAGATCCGCGCTTGTCGTCCCACCGGTTCCAGACAGGCGGGTGAACAGATCGAGCTCGTGGGCGGCGGCGAGCGTTTTGAAAGCCCAGAAGCCGGTTGCGAGTTGCATCAGTGGCACGGGTGAGACGGCTGGATCGTCTTGTTGCGTAGTCATCGAATTCCCCTCAGGAGTTTGGTGTCAGACCACGGCGCGGAGCAGGGCCACCGTGGCGAGGCGCTCGAGCTGTGCCGGGTCCGCGGCGCAGGGCAGGACCATGACCTCGCCGGCGCCGGCGGCCGCGAAGCCCGCCAGCCGCTCGTGCACCTGCGCCTCGGAGGTGGCCGCGGTTCCGACGATGTAGCCGGCGATGTCGGGGCCGAGCCAGGCGTAGTAGCCGCCGACGGCCTGCTCCACCAGATGCGTCGCGTCGTCACCGAGCGCGGCGTAGAAGACGGCCATGGTCGCGGGACTGCCAGGGCGGCCGGCCGCGGTCCAGCAGTCGCGCACGACCTCGACGCCGGCGGTGAAGTCGGCCGGGGTGCCGACCATCATCGTCCAGCCGTCGCCGTGTCGGGCGGCGCGCGGGCCGGCGTGCCGGGCGTCCCCGCCCAGCAGCACCCGGGGCCCGCCGGGACGGGCGGGTGCCGGGCCGATGTCGGTGCCCTGCCAGATCCGGCGCAGCTCGCCGAGCTGGGCGTCGAGCATCCGCCCCCGCTCGCGGGTCGGCAGCCCGCACGCGACGAAGTCGTCGTCGCGGGCGCCCAGGGCGAGGCCGAGGGTCAGCCGCCCGCCGCTGGCCCGGTCCAGGCTCGCGGCCTGCTTGGCCAGCATCCCGGTGTTGCGCAGCGGGGCGATCACCACGTTGGTCACCAGGTCGATCCGCTCGGTGACCGCGGCGGCCATCGCGAGGGCCAGCAGTGCCTCGTAGCTGTCGTAGACCACGCGGTCGATCACCCCGAGGGAGTCGAAACCGAGCTCCTCGGCGCGCCGCGCCCAGGCGACCAGCCGGCGGCCCTCGGTGCCGGGGATGACGTTGGGCAGGCCGATGCCGATCCTCATCACGTGCTCCAGTCGTAGGTGGTTGCGGTGACGACCATGGCGGCGCGCCGGCGCCGTTCCCATCCCGCGAGACGCCGGTCCTGGCAGCGGTGACCCCCTAAAGCCGGGGGGTTGTCCGCGCGGTGGTCCAGCCCGACCATCGACACGGGCACACCGGTCGGTGCGGCCCGCGACCCGGACGAGGGACGGCTCCGATGGCGGTCACCGCGAGCACCGAACGCCAGGTGGAGGCGCTCGTCGCGAGCTGCGCCGCGTCGGGCGACAGCACCGAGCTGTTCGACTCCGTCTCCCGCCGGCTGCGCCGGATGGTGCCCTTCGACGGGGCGGCCTGGTTCGCCACCGACCCGGTAACGACGTTGGCGACCTGCCCGGTGCGCATCGAGAACGTCGAGGCCGGGCACTGCGAGTCCTACTGGGACCGCGAGTTCCTGGTCGAGGACTCGCTGTTGTTCCGCGACCTGGCCCGCGGTTCCCGCGGTGCGGGTACCCTCTTCGCTGCCACGGACGGTCATCCCGCACGCAGCGCCCGCTACCGGGAGTTTCTCGCCCCGCAGGGCTACGGCGACGAGCTACGCGCGGTGTTCCGGCTCGGTAGCGGCATCTGGGGCGTGCTCGACGTGTTCCGCGAGCGCGGCCGTGAGCCCTTCTCCGAACGCGAGGTCGACCTCATCGCGAGCATAGGCCCGGCGTTGGCGGCCGCGCTGCGGGCCCGGGCACTGACCGAGCCGACTCCGGGTGCGGCGCACGACATCGACGGGCCCGGCACCGCGCTGTTCGACGCCGCCGGGACCCTGTGCTCGTTCGATGAGCAGGCGGATCACTGGTTCACCGAGTTGGCCGGCCCCGGCTGGGACGGAGACGAGCTGCCCTCGCAGCTCGCCATCGTCACCGCAGTCCTGGCCCGGGCCCACGCCGTGGCCGCAGGGCGCGATCGCGGGCCCACGTCGGCCCGGCTGCGCTCGGCGTCCGGGCGCTGGCTCGCCGTGCACGCGTCGTGCCTGCGCACCCCCGCCGGCGAGCCCGGTCCCGTGGCGGTGGTCATCGAACCGGCGAAGTCGGCGCAGATCGCGCCGATCATCGTCGAGGCGTACTGCCTGACGCCCCGCGAGCAGCAGATCACCCAGGCGGTGGCCCGAGGGTTGTCGAACCCGGAGATCGCCGCGGGCCTGCACCTGTCCACGCACACTGTGCGCGATCACCTCAAGGCGGTCTTCGGCAAGGTCGGTGTCGGCAGCCGAGGCGAGCTGGTGGCCAAGCTGTTCGCCGAGCACTACCGGCCGTCCCTGCACGCGGCCGGGGCGCCGGTCAAGCACGTGCAGTACTGATCCACGCTATCGGGTGACGCCGGCGGGCAAGCTCGAACGACGCCACGCCACCCGCGCCGGCCACGCCCGGCGACTCGACCTCGTTGTGGTCCGGCATGCCCGGCACGCCGTCGAGCAGCGGGCGGACGGTACGTGCCGCGAGACTGCGTTGATAGATCGACCGGGTGGGGGACCATCCCCGGGGACTACCCGGACGGCCTACTCGAGCTGGCGGCGGCCGGCTCGTCCTTCACGACCCCACCGACCCGGTCGGCCGAGTTCGTCGTCGGCTGCTCGACGGTATGTGGGCCGGTCCCGGTGCCGCCCCGGACCTGTCGACCGGGTCAGGACTCGTTCGCGTCGGCGGGCGGTTCGGTGACGCCGGGACTGTCCGAGGGGTGTTGTCGGGCTTCGAGTTCGGTGATGCGGTCGCGGGCCGTCCCGAGTTGGTCTTCCAGTGTGACGATCCTGGCGGCGGCGTCGAGCGTCATGCCCTGGTCAAACAGTTCCCGCATTCGGGCGGCGAGTTCCAGCTGGCGACGTGAGTAGCGGCGATGCCCGCCGCTGGAGCGTTGCGGGGTGAGCACACCGGCGGCATCGAGGCTGCGCAGGAACGCCGGGCGGGCGTCGAGGAGTTCCGCAGCTTGGCCCATGGTGACCGCGGGGTAGTCCTCGTCATCGAGCCGGTCTACTCCCATCGGCGTGCCTCCCTGTCCTGCCGTCCGCCGCGCCACCGGCGAGGCATGCACCGACGGATGCCTATCCAGCCCGCGCCGGTGTACGAGGGACGGCGTCGCGGCATGGACGAAGGGGCCCGGCCATGAGCGCCGGGCCCCTTCGTCTCGATCGAACGGTTCAGTGCTGATCCAGATGTTCGGGGTTGGTTCTGATGATCACCCTCCCGATGTGTCTCGATCGGTCGCCGTCCCGGTGGCGCTCAACCAATTCTCGGTGCTGCGGCAATTCTACGGTGGTGGGTGCAGATCCTGTCAACCGAGTGCTGGTAAGAAGGTGGGGCGTGCGGGCCTGGACGTCGGCGAACTGGCGGAGGGTCGCGCTGCCGCGGCCGCAGATGTCGGGGCCTCGGCTCGACCGCAGACCAGCGACCCCGGCCCGGGCTGCGGTCGGCCCTCCCTGGCTTCGGCGTGGGGCGCCGACGTCGGGCGGCGCAGACGACCTGGGCTGGGGCGGCTGCCGCGGGTCCGGTTCGTCGGTCGTCTGTTCCCGGCCTATCGTCTCCTCCGGGAAGTTCGCGGAGATGATCGCGTCGAACTCGGCCTGTAGCAGGTCCTGGTCGGCGAAGACCAGATCGGCGAACGCAGCGGCCGCGATCGGCGAGCACGCGACCGGCGACGACGATGCGGCGGGCAGGAGCGTGCTGGCGGGTTCGAGGCTGCGCTGCCCGAGGAGGCTGCTCTGGTTGATCATGTCGCCGTCCTCCCGGGGTGCCGTCGGAGCCGGCGCGGGGCCGCCGGGGTCCGAGTGGCCCCGCGCCGCTGCTCCGTATCAGGCTTCGATCTGCTGGTGTCCGCTGTCGGTGTTCGTGATGCTGATCTTGCGGGGCTTTGCCCTCTCGGCGACCGGGATCCGCAGGGTGAGCACCCCGGCGTCGTAGCCGGCGTCGATGTGCTCGGTGTCGAGGTTGTCGCCGAGGAACAGCTGCCGGGAGAACACGCCCAGGGGCCGCTCGGAGGCGATCATCTCGCTGTTCTCGTCACGGGGGACGGGTCGGCGCTCAGCCTTGACGGTGAGCACGTTGCGCTCGACGGAGAGCTCGATCGCCTCCGGATCAACGCCGGGCAGGTCGAACTCGACGACGAACTGCTCGCCGTGCCGGTAGGCGTCCATCGGCATCGCGGTCGGGCGCGACCACGTCCCCGCATTGCCCAGCACCTGCTGGCTGATCCGATCGAACTCCCGGAACGGGTCAGTACGCATCAGCATCGCAAGCCACTCCTTTCGTGATTGACAACAAGGCGGCGATGCTCCGGACCGGCCAGGATGTGCCCCCGACCATCCGGATATCTGTAACTGTAAGTGCAGACTTCCTGTCACACAAGAGCTACTCTTATGGTAGTCGGAGACTGATCTACAGGTCGTCGACGGATGGAGGACTGGGTTGGGCACGAGCGCAGACACCGGTGCGCGAGCGTGACGGGAGAGGGGTGTTGCGGTGAGTCTGGCCAGTGTGTGGTGCCCGGGCCGGGGGCTGGTGCACGCCGATCAGGTGGTCGGGATCGACCAGGGGCCGAGCAATCGCCGCCAGCAGTCGCGCGGGGACCTCGATCAGGGGACAGTCGGTCACGATCGCGAACCGGCGCCGCGTGGCCGGGTCCGCCATCGCCTGGGCGAGCAGAACAGGGCGGGCGGGCTCGCAACGGAAGGGAGGCGGCGGTGTGGCTGACGAAGTGATGGACTGGGCATCGGAGCGGAAGCGGTTCGTGCGCGCGGTCCCCTCGGTCGACGGCGCGGGCCCGGACACGGGGCTCGATGAGGTCGGGCCGCTCGCGCGGGAGTTCGCGTGGCTGGCCAGGTCGCTGTTGGCCGCGAGCACCGTGGCCGAGGTGTTGACCCAGGTAGTGGCGGCGGCGCGAACCGTGATCCCGGCCGTGCATCTGGCCAGCGTGACCTTGCGTTCGGCGGACGGGTCATTTCACACCCCGGTTCAGACCGACCCGATCGCCGCGGAGCTCGACCAGCAGCAGTACCGCAGCGGGCGGGGACCGTGTGTCGATGCCGCCCGTCCGGACGGCCCGGCCCTGGCTGTCGCCGACGACCTGTCCACCGACCGGCGTTGGCCCGCGTTCGCTGACGCCTCGGTACGGGCCGGGTTCCATTCGGTGCTGGCCACCACGTTGATCCCGCGCCCCGGGCCGTCGTGTCTATCGGGTGCGCTGAACCTGTATGCCCGCGATCGCGGCGCGTTCGCGCCGGCCGATCGGGACCGGGCGCTGCTGCTGGCCACGCACGCGTCGTTGGCGCTGGCGACCACCGCGGCGGTGTCCGCGGCCGAGCTGGAGCGCAGCCAGCTGCGTCAAGCTATCGCCTCCCGTGACGTGATCGGGCAGGCCAAAGGGATCCTGATGGGTCGCCGGGGTCTCAGTGCGGACGAGGCGTTCGATGTGCTGCGCCGTACGTCCCAGGACATCAATGTCAAGCTCGCCGACCTTGTCCGGACCGTGATCCAGAACCACCGCACGCTGGACTGAGCACCCCGTCCGGTAGCCGCGATGAGAGTTCGGGGGGCGGCGTGGCGCGCCGGGACGGACCACCCGACACCGCAGCCCGCCCGAGGAGCGTCGTCGGTGCGGGGACCCACGGCTGTTGGGCCTCATGCGCGGGCAGGGTGGTGCGCTCTTCGGTCGGGCGAGCTAGGGCACTACAGACAGCGTTGAGGTTGGCTGTGAGCTCAGGCCATCGTCACGACCGTGAAGGTGGGCGTCGATGACTGGGCCGACTCGCGCGGCGATGGTCGCGATGTCCGTACGGCTCAGTTCGGGGAGCCGGCTGACATGGCGGCCGATGGCGAGGCCGAGCAGTTGGGTGAGGGCGAGTTCCCCGCCGAGCGGGTCGTTGGTGCTGGCGGCAAAGAGGTTGCCGAGGAGGGCGTCGTGCATGAGATGGGCAGCTCGGTGGGACCCGACCGTGGCCCGGATGAGCGCTCGCATGGCCGGCCCGGACTCGTTGTCTTCCCAGATGGCGAGGTAGCGCTCAACGAGTTCGGAGCCGGTAGCGCCGCACAGAAGCGCTTCCTTGAGGGGCTCTGTGGCTGGGGCGACATCGCTGATCGCCGCCTTGAACAGGCCTTCCTTCGAGTAGAAGAAGTAGATCACCGTCGACGCGTTGACACCCGCCCGCTCTGCCACGGCCCGGACGCTTGTGCCCTCTAACCCGGTTCTCCCGAATGCGGCTCGTGCGGCGGCCAGGATCTCCGCTCGGGTGTTGTCCGGGCCGGTGGACTGTGCCGGCGGGTGCCTCTCACGAGCTGGGACGTGCTGTTTCATCGCTGCCTCCGCCCGGAGTGTCCCACTACACCCAGAATCAGAGGTCCGGCTTCGCTCGCCGTGGTTGACCAGGATCCCGCCGACGCTTGAGCTGGGCGACCAGCCACACACCGGCCGCGGCTGTCCCAGTCGCCACCGCTGGGCCCCGGTAGCGGCCCGGCAGTACGGCCAGCCGGCGGCTCGAGCGCCGTCGTCCCGGCAGGGCCGAACGAGCAGGAGGCGCAGGAGCTCGTCCGTGCGATCGGTGATCCTCCGACGCGGTGACGCGTCCGGGCGGTGCTCAGGTCGTCTCCTCGCGGGCCACGTCGGCGGGGTCCTTGTCATCGCGCAGACCCAGGTAACGGGGGTGGCGTAACCGGCCGTCGCGGGTCCACTCGGTGAACCCGACCTGCGCGACCAGCTCGGGCCGTAGCCAGTGCGCTCCCTTCTCCCGCACGGTGTCGGAGAAGGGAGAGCGGTCGGTGGCCATGTCGTCGAACCGGTCCCGCAGGCTGTGCAGGAGCCGGTCGTCGAAGCCGGTGCCGACCTTGCCGCTGTAGCGCAGGCCGCCGCGATCCTGGATCCCGACAAGGAGCGCGCCGAAACCCTGCCGCGAGCCGGTCGGGTCGGTCCAGCCACCGATCACGAACTCTTGTTCGCGCACGCATTTGAACTTCAGCCAGTCGTCGGAGCGCCGGCCGGGCCGGTAGACCGCGTCGGCGCGTTTCGCGATCAGCCCCTCCCAGCCGCGGGTGCAGGCCTCTGCCAGGTACGCCTCACCGTCGGTGTTGCGGTGGCTGGAGAAGCGGATCGGGTCGTGGAAGCGGACCGCATCGCGCAGCAGTGTCTTGCGGGTGCGCAGCTGGAGCCGGGTCACGTCGTGCCCGTCGACGACCATCGCGTCGAACAGGTACAGGTACACCGCGACGCCGGTGGCTCGTGCACGGTCCGGGTCGGTGAGTCCGAGCCGGGCCTGCAATCGGGAGAAGCTGGTCTGCGCGCCCTCGAACGCGACGACCTCGCCGTCGGCGACCAGGGCGGGTCCGCCACCGAGGGCGTCGACGAGCTCGGGATAGGTGGCGGTCATCGACTTCTCGTTGCGCGAGTACAGGCGGGTACCTCGCTCGCTGCGCACGACGACGGCCCGGACCCCGTCGAGCTTGCGTTCGTAGATCCAGCCGGGGTCGGAGAAGTGGTCGGTGGTCAGGGTGGCGAGCATGGGTGGCACGAACCGTGCCTCGGCTGCTGGCAGCCGATCCCGGTCGTGGGCGTCGAGCGCGTCGAGGGGGCTCACAGATCCTCGTTCCGCCTGCCGGTCAGGACCGACTCAGTGTGGTCGGTGTCCCGTTTCCCGCGATACTCGGCCAGCTCGTCGGTCATGACAGCAGATGCCCGTGCACGCGACCGTCTTACCCGCCTTGCCTGAGCTCAGGGCTCGTCGCGCAACGGGCCGCCGGCTCCGGTTTGTTCCCGCTCGTGCTGGGCGCGGCGCTCAAGAGCCTCGTCGTCCGGCGGGTGCGGCGCCTTGGCGTGCTCGCGGTGATCGGGGCGGGCGTCCTCGTGCGGGTCCATCACGTCGTCGAGATCGGGCTTCTGTGGGTCGCTCATGCGGCCCTGTACCCGCCGTGGCAGGAGCTACCCACGTCTTCGCCAACGGCGGTTCCGGAGCAGCGCCGCATCGGTTCGTGGGGCGGTGGCGGAAGGAATAGTCGATGCGGATTCGGGCACTCGCCCCGGTGGCCGCTCCCGGGCGCCACACACAGACCGTCGGCCATATCGAGCGACCCCGGAGGCCCCGATGCCGCACACACGGCACGATTTCCGTACCGAAGCAGGACGACCGTGACCACGAATACGACCGAGGCCCCGGGACGGCAGGCCCGCACACCTGTCGATGTACCCCCTCGTGGCTGGTGGCAGGTGGTGCGGCGGGCGTTGGCGGAAAGCTCCACCGACAACGTGTCCATGCTCGCGGGCGGCGTCGCCTACTTCAGCTTTCTCGCGATCTTCCCGGCGCTGATCGCCGCCGTCACGCTCTACGGCCTGGTCGCCGACCCGGCCACCGTCACTCAGCAGGTGGGCAGCCTCGCCGCGTCCCTGCCGCAGCAGGCCCAGCCGCTGATCACCGACCAGCTCGCGTCGGTCGCGTCCGGCGGTGGCGGGGCGCTCGGGATCGGTTTCGTCGTGTCGCTGCTGGCCGCGCTCTGGTCGGCCTCGAGCGGTGTGGGCAACCTGATGCAGGCTGTCAACCTGGCCTACGACGAGAAGGAGGACCGCGGGTTCGTCGCGCTGCGCGGCACGGCGCTGCTCCTCACCGTCGGCGCGGTGTCGTTCGTGCTGATCACGCTGACCCTCGTTGCGGTGGCGCCGGCGTTGCTCGACGCGATCTCGCTGGGAGTCGTCGGCACCGTGCTGGCCCAGATCGTGCGCTGGGCCCTGCTGATCGGGCTCGTCGTCGTGGCCTTGGCCGTGGTCTACCGTGTCGCCCCGTCCCGGGACTCTCCACGGTTCCAGTGGGTCACCCCGGGCGCCGTGGTTGCGGCGGTGTTGTGGCTGGTGGGCAGCCTGTTGTTCAGCCTCTACGTGAACAACTTCGGCAGCTACAACAAGACCTACGGAGCGCTGGCCGGTGTCGTGGTGCTGCTGCTGTGGCTCTACCTGACCGCCTACATCGTGCTGCTCGGTGCCGAGATCAACGCGGAGGCAGAGCGGCAGACAGTGCGCGACACGACCGTCGGCGAGACGAAGCCGATGGGTAGCCGGGACGCCGCGGCGGCGGACGAGGTCGCCGACCCGCCCGTGGGATCCCGGTGAGGGCGGCGCCTGCCCGGTGAGGGTTGGACGCCGGATCCGTGAGAACAGAACTGGGGCCGCGGCCCCGCGGCGAACTGTTGTCCCACACCAACGCCTGTCGTACGCGATCTTGTTGGACAGGACCTCCGGCGACGACGGCGTACCGGTGGCGTGGTGGGGTTCCGTGATCACTGCGAATGACCGCGACGAGGCGGGGTTGTGACGGGATCGGCGGGGGAGAACGCCACGTCGCAGCCGACGGGCGATGCGGCAGAGGCGGACACCTCGGCGGAGGACGCACCGTCCAACCCCACCGAGCGTCGAGCCGAGCAGGTGGCGTCCGAGGCCGGGAGGAACGCCGACGAGGCGGGCAGGCGGGCTGAGCTGGCTGATAGCGCGGCGGATGAGATGGAGCAGCGCACCGAACAGGCGGGCGAGAAGCTCTACAGCGAGCTCGCCGGCCTCGGAGCACAGGGCGAAGGTGAAGCACCGGTCCGGGCGGTGGAGCTGCTCGGACGGGTCGGCCTGGTCGGTTATGGGCTCGTGCACGTGCTGATCGGGGCCATCGCCGTCCACGTCACACTCGTGGGTGGTGGCCAACCCGACCAGCAGGGGGCCCTCGCGAGCCTGATCGGGAATCCGGCGGGCCTAGCGGTGATCGCGATGATGGTGGGCGGGCTGTGCGCGTTCGCTGTGTGGCAGGGCTTGGCGGCCGCGACGGGGTTCCGGTGGACCCGCGGGGGCGTGCGCTTCCGTAAGCGCGTCGGGGCCGGCGCCAAGACCATCGCGGTGCTGGCGGTCGCCGGAGTCGGGGTCCGGCTCCTCGTGACCGGCTCGTCGGGTGGCTCCAGCTCGGTCGGCGCGGAGCAGGGCGCCGCGTTCTTGCTCACCCTGCCCGCCGGCGAGATCTTGGTCGCCGTCGTCGGCATCGTGGTGCTCGTGGTGGCAGGGGCGATGTGCTACACCGGCATCGCTCGCACCTTCGCTGACGATCTCGACTTCGAGCGCCTTCCGCGTCGCCTCCGGCGCCCCGTCGAAGTGCTCGGTGTGACCGGCCACCTCGCGCGTGGCCTCGCCTTCGGGATCGTTGGTGTGCTGTTCGAGATCGCCGCGTTCCGGGTCGATCCGGCCCGCGCGGGCGGGCTCGACCAGGCGCTGACGACGTTGGCTGGTCGGCCGTACGGCCCGTTGCTGTTGCTGGCGATCGCCTTCGGGTTCGCGGCCTTCGGTCTCTACACCTTCGCCGAGGCCTGGGCCCGTCGCATCTAGCCCGGTGGGTTGCTCATGCCGCCCTCCACCCGTCGAGGCACGACGTACCCAGCGGCGGCGCCGGCGTGGCGGCGACCGCTGCTGCTGGCCGAACGGGACACCGGCGAGCCGCCCGAGGTCGCCGGCTCCGTGCTCGACGCCGCGGAGTCCGTGGCACCTGCTGACCGAGCGGACATTTCCGGTTGCGAGGACCACGGCTATGCGTGAGGCATGCAGGACCGGGTACGCGTCGGATGCACCTCTCCTGAGGAAGGAATCCGATGCGGGCATTGACCTACCACGGGCGGCGTGACGTGCGCGTCGATACCGTCCCGGACCCGACGATCGTGGACCCCGAGGACGTGATCGTGAGGATCACCTCCTCCGGTCTGTGTGGTTCGGACCTGCATCTCTACGAGGTGATGGGGCCGTTCCTGTCCGAGGGCGACATACTCGGACACGAGCCGATGGGTGTCGTCGTCGAGACGGGCACCGGCGTCACCGAGCTGCAGGTGGGCGACCGGGTCGTCGTGCCGTTCAACGTCAGCTGCGGACGTTGCTGGATGTGCGACCGCGGACTGCAGTCCCAGTGCGAGACGACGCAGAACCGCGGGCAGGGGATGGGTGCCTCGCTGTTCGGCTACACGAAGCTCTACGGGCAGGTGCCCGGCGGGCAGGCCGAGTTCCTGCGGGTGCCGTTCGGCAACAAGCTCCCGATCCGGGTGCCGGAGGGGCCGCCGGACGACCGGTTCGTCTACCTGTCCGACGTCCTGCCCACGGCGTGGCAGGCCGTGGAGTACGCGGCCACGCCGCCCGGCGGCACGCTCGTCGTGCTCGGGCTCGGGCCGATCGGGGACATGTGCACGAGGATCGCCCGCCACCGCGGCATCGAGCAGGTCATCGGCATCGATCTCGTGCCGGAGCGCCTCGCCCGGGTCGGCGCGCACGGGGCGACCGCACTCGATCTCAGCCGGGGGACCGACGACGTCACCGAGGCCGTGCGCGGGGCGACTGGCGGTCGCGGCGCGGACGCCGTGATCGACGCCGTCGGCATGGAAGCGCACGGCTCCCCGGTCGGGAAGCTGGCCCACGACGCGATCGGGCTCCTGCCCTCGGCGATCGGCGAGAAGCTGATGTCGGTGGCCGGGACCGACCGGCTCGCCGCGCTGCACCTGGCCATCGACCTGGTCCGCCGCGGCGGCACGATCTCGCTGTCCGGGGTGTACGGCGGCACGGCCGACCCGATGCCGATGCTCACCCTGTTCGACAAACAGATCCAGATGCGGATGGGGCAGGCCAACGTCCGGCACTGGGTCCCGCAGATCCTGCCGCTGCTCGCCGACGGCGACCCGCTGGGCACCGAGGACTTCGCGACACACCACCTGTCGCTGGAGGATGCCCCGGATGCGTACGCGATGTTCCAGAAGAAGGCCGACGGCGCGGTCAAGGTGTTGTTCCGGCCGGAGGTGGCGTGAGTACCTCGCAGCCGGAGCCCCAACAGCAGGAGGCGCCCGGCGGCACCGGTGGGCTGGATCCGCAGCCGCGCGACGAGATGCGGGACTACGAGGGGCGAGATCTGCTCGCCGGGAAGGTCGCGCTGGTCACCGGGGGTGATTCGGGGATCGGCCGCGCGGTGTGCGTGGCGTTCGCCAAGGAGGGCGCCGACGTCGCACTCGCCTATCTGTCCGAGGACGACGATGCCGAGCACACCGCGTCGCTGGTCCGCCGCCAGGGCCGTCGCTGCGTGATCCTGCGGGGCGACCTCGGCGATGCCGAGCACTGCGTCGATGTCGTGTCCCGAACTGTGGACGAACTCGGGCGCCTCGACGTGCTGGTCAACAACATCGCGACCCAGGAACCGTACGAGACACCGGAAGAGATCACCGACGAGAAGTGGCTGCGGACGTTCGAGGTGAACGTGCACAGCTACTTCCGGGTGACGAAGGCGGCGCTGCCGCACCTGGGCCCCGGATCGGCAGTGATCAACACCGGGTCGGTCAACGGGCTGCGCGGCAACAAGACGCTGATCGACTACTCGGCGACCAAGGGCGCCGTGCAGTCGTTGACGTACTCGCTGGCTCAGTCGTTGCTCGGGCGCGGGATCCGGGTGAACTGCGTCGCGCCCGGGCCGGTCTGGACGCCGCTGATCCCTGCCACGATGCCTGAGTCGAAGGTCGACTCGTTCGGCGCGCAGGCACCGATCGGGCGGGCAGCCGACCCGGACGAGGTGGCGCCGTCGTACGTGTTCTTCGCCGCCAACCGGCTCTCGTCGTACTACACGGGCGAAGTTCTCGCCCCGGTCGGTGGGGAGACGATGCCCGGCTGAGGGCCTACGTGCGGTTGGTGACCCCGGCGCTCGTTCCGAATCGGCCGCTGCTCAGCCGGCCGCCATCGCCGGCCGGACTCGACCGCCCCATTGCTGCACTGCCGCACAGCAGCTCAGGTCCCTACGTGGCTTCGATGGAGAAGTCCGGTGGTGCCTGTAGGTCGTGGACGCGGAACAGGACGGCGTGCTCGACGCCCATGGCCTTGCCGCTCATCGTGGTGAACGTCGAGACGATGTCCTCGGGGGCGGGGTGGTCGGGCAGCGCGGCCAGGTACGCGGTGTGCGCCTCGAGCGAGGCGACGCCGCGGCGCAGCGGCTCACCCGTGACCTCGACGCCGTGGGTCGCGCCGGAGCTGGCGAGCCCGGGGACGATGAACCAGCGCACGGAGTGCGGTTCGAGGTCCTCGTCGTCGACCTGTTCCGGGAACACCCACCGGTTGCCCGCGTCGCGCACGGCATCGAGCGTCGCGAGTCCGGCCGCGCGGTGGTCGGCCTGGTCGAAGCCGTAGGGCGTCTCGATGTCGTAGCCGGAGCCGAGTACGACGTCGGGCTTGAACCGGCGGATCTCCCGGCAGATGTCGCGGCGCAGGTCGAGGCCGTAGACGAGCAGGCCGTCCGGATGTTCGAGGACGGTCAGGTGCTGGACGCCGACGACGGCACAGGCGGCGTGCTGCTCGGCGACGCGCAGGCGTGCCGTCTCATCGGGAGGGTTCGGCATACCGGCCTCGCCGCGTGTGAGCAGTAGGTAGCCGACATCGATGCCGCGCGCGGTCCAGCGAGCGACGGCCGCGGACGTGCCGTACTCCATGTCGTCGGGGTGCGCGACCACGCAGAGAATGCGTTGGAAGGACTCCTCGGGGAGGGCAGGCAATGTCATCCCGGCATCCTTCCGCGTTCTCAGGCCCCTGTCCGCGTCTTGGACGTGTAGCGACTTGATCACGTGTTGCTCTGTGGGCGTGCGTCGCAGCACCACGAGATCCATCGAGAACCGTGATATGTGGATCGATCTCGCGGCGTTGTCGGTGCTGACGCCGGTTCGTAGCGTCGGTGATCGAGCGGGCCCGTCCGGGCGTCGGGATCGACAAGGTGGGAGTGAGCGCGATGGTGTTGCGGATCCAGCCGCACGTACGGCTGCACGAGTGGGTCGCCGAGGAGCACGGGTTCTTCGCCGAGGAGGGCTTGGACTACGAGTTCGACACGGGGTTCGCAGCAGGCTCGACGGGCGCGGTGAGCGCGGCCAGCGAGGTGCCGCTGCAGGTGCGCAGCGGCGCGTTCGAGGACATGCAAGCCGGCCGGGAGTCGGACGTGTCGTGCGCATGCCACTGGGCGGTCAACGCGGCCGCCACGGCCGAGCACGGGAAGATGTACGGCAAGGCGTACTCGGTGTGCCCGGCGGGGATCTATGTCGCTGCTGACTCGACGTTCCGGGAACCCGGGGACCTGGCGGGGGTCGAGGTCGGAGTCGGATACCACTCGGGCAGTCACTACTCCGCGCTGCAGGCCCTCGAACCGTTCCTGTCGCGCGAGCAGGTGACGCTGGGCTTCGTCGGCAGGCCGTTCGACCGGGCCCGGTTGCTGCTGGATGGCCAGGTGCCCGCGGTCAACGTGTGGGGCGCGTCCGCCTACACGCTGGAGCAGCGCGGATTCCGCAAGCTCGTGGACACCACGTTCGTGATGGGCTTCCTGCTCTCCGCGCAGGTGGATCCGACCGACATCGAGCGCTACTTCCGGGCTCTGCTGCGAGCTCAGCAGGAGATCGACCTGGAGCCGCACCGCTACACCCGGCACTGGGCCCGCGAGATGCCTGCGGACCTGCTCGAGCTGGTCGACGTGCGCCGGTTCGGGCCTGGGGAACGCATCGTGCCGCAGCCCTATACGCGCGAGATGTTCGACCGCACCCAGGGCTGGATGCGCGAGTGGGAACTGCTCGACGTCGCCGGGGCAACCCGCTACGAGGAGACAGTGCTCAGCTGACGAAGGCGGGTCACGGGAGGATGGCGACGTGGGCCTCGACTTGTTCAAACTGCGGGTCTTCGTCACCGTCGTCGACCACAACGGCTACTCGGCCGCGGCCGGGCATCTCGGGCTGAGCCAGGGCACGGTCTCGTTCCACGTGCACGGCCTCGAACGCCACCTCGGTGTGCAGCTCGTGCACTACGAGCGCCGGGCGGTCCGGCTGACCACGGCCGGCGAGCAGGCCTATCGCTGGGCGCGGCGGATGCTGCGCGACGAGCAGCAGCTGGTCCGCAGCATCCGCGGGGGGCACGGCGGAAGAGCCACACTCGGAGCAAGCATCGCCTTCGAGCAGGCGTTCTTCATCGACAAGGTCATCGCACCATACCGACGAGCGCATCCCGACGTGCTGTTGTCCGTGCGCTTCGGGCACAGCGTCGCGCTGGCCGAGGCAGTCGGGGAGCATCGGCTCGACCTGGGCTACGTGATCGGCTGGCAGGTGCCGGCCGGACTGCACTACGAGCCGTTGCACCGGTCCCGGTTCACCCTGCTCGTCGCGCGGGAACACCCATTGGCCCGCGAGGAGACGGTCACCGTGGCCCAGGTCGCCGCCGCCGGGCTGATCGCCGCGCCGCTGGAGGATGTCGAGTGGGTTCACTACGAGAAGGTGCTACGTGAGCTCGACCTCGGGCCCACCGACGTGACGCTCGAGGTCGACGGCATCCAGGCTCGGATACTTGCCGCCGCAGCCGGCCTGGGCGTCCTGGGAACCTTCCACCCCGAGTACGCCGGATCCGATGCCGCCGGCGAGCTGACCCCGCTGCGACTGGAGCGGGCGATGCCCTCCGTCGAGGCGGGGTTGGTCAGTAGACGCGCCGAGGCTCCAACCGCTGGCGTCCGCTCGCTTGGCGACTGGATTCGGGCCACCACGTCCGATCCCAGCTGACCAACCGGAGCGCCCTTCGTGCGCGAGCCCGGCACCGCTTCCCCGCGACGACACGGCGCGCTGCCCAGCGCACGATGCGGGACCGCGCCGCGGCCGGGTTCCGCGTCATGCCCCGCGCGCCGTCGCACGGCCGCGTCCACTCCGTCCCGGAGGCGCGGCGCGCCCTACGCCGTGACTCGAGCGGATCGCCGTCGCCGCGTCGGCCGACGAGGTCGGCGACTTCCGTGCTGGCCGAGAGATCCGGCCGGGTGATCTCGACGGGCCCACCGGTGAACGACTCCGCCACGCCGATCCGGCGACGACGGTGCACGGCCCGAACCGGTGGCGCCGCTACGAACGCGCCCGACCCGGCGAGCTCGTCCACATCGACGTCAAGAAACTCGGCCACATCCGCGACGGTGGCGGCTGGCGAGCCTACGGGCGCGACTCTGCCCAGTCCCGTGCCTCCCGGACCGGGCCGAGGGTGGGCTACGACTACGTCCACGTCGCCGTCGACGACCACTCCCGACTGGCCTACGTCGAAGTGATCAACACGGCCGGAGGCGGGGAGAACGAACATGCCTGCGCCGGGTTCCTGCGCCGCGCGACCGACTGGTTCACCGGCCACGGCGTGCGCATCGAGCAGATCATGACCGACAACGCCATGTCCTACCGGCGCAGCCGCCTGTTCACAGCGACCTGCGCAGATCTCGGCATCACACAGCGATTCACCAAACGCCGCTGCCCGTGGACGAACGGAAAAGCCGAACGCTTCAACCGCACCCTGGCCACCGAGTGGGCCTACGCCGCGGTCTACGACTCCAGCACCGAGCGTGGCGCCGCGCTCCCGGCGTGGCTACACGGGTACAACCATCACCGGCCCACAGGCTCCGCGGCCAACGCCACCGCGTCAACAACTCTGCAGCGGCGACACCTAGCGGCAGGCACGCTGTTCGTTGTGGGGCGGGACTGGCCGGGTCACGCGGCGATCAGCTGGTCGGTGGTCAGGGCGTCGTCGCCGTAGAGGTCCTCGACCCAGTGCTGCTGGTAGATCGTGTCCAGGTAGCGCTCGCCCAGGTCCGGGGCGATGGTCACGGCGGTCATGCCGGGCGTGCCGTGCTCGGCCAGCCAGGCCTCGGCGCCGCTGACGACGGTCCCGGTCGACCCGCCGAACAGGAACCCGGTGCGGGCCAGGCGGTGGCAGGTGCGCACGGTGTCGGCCTCTTCGACGAGCACGACGTCGTCGATCAGGGACTCGTCGAGCATCGGCGGGCGGATGCCGCTGCCCAGGCCGGGGATCATGCGGCGGGCCGGCTCGCTGCCGAAGGTGACCGAGCCGACGCTGTCGACGGCGACGATCGTCACGTCGGGGTGGTGCTGTTTGAAGTAGCGGGCGCAGCCCATCAGGGTGCCGGTGGTGCCGGCGCCGACGAACAGGACGTCCAGGTGCGGGAACTCGGCGGCGATCTCCGGGCCGGTGGTGGCGTAGTGGGCCTTCCAGCTGTTCTCGTTGGAGTACTGGTTGAGCCAGATGTGGTGCTCGTCGGCGTCGCAGAGTTCGCGGACGTGGTCCAGGCGGGCGCCGAGCAGGCCGTTCTCGGGGTGCGGCTCGGTGATCACGTGGACCTCGCTGCCGAGGGCTTCGATCATCCGGCGGGTGGCGAGGTTGCAGCGGGAGTCGGTGACGCAGATGAACCGGTAGCCCTTGGCGGCGGTGATCATGGCCAGGGCGACGCCCAGGTTGCCCGAGGAGGACTCGACGATGGTCGATTCGGGGGTGAGGATGCCGTCGCGTTCGGCGGCCTCGACCATGGCGGTGGCGGCCTTGAGCTTGACCGAGCCGGCGAAGTTGAGGCCCTCGACCTTGAGGTAGAGGTCGGTGCCGAGGCTCGTCTTCAGGTCCACGAACAGGCTCTCGGTGTTGAAGTCCTGGGGACCGGTGATGATCGACATTGTGACCGCCTCGTTTCGCTCTTTGCGACTGAGACCACGGTCGTGCACGGGGGGCTGCGGTTCGATCGTGTGCACACCCGAGCCGCCGGAGCCGACCCGCCTTCTCGAGTAGGGCCAGCCCTACCCACGCGGCCGCTGTCGGCACGAGCAGCCGTCACGGCGGTCGTCGACGATCCCGACCGCCTCGACGTAAATCCCCCGGCTGATCGACCGGGTCGCCTGCGGTCGTGCCCGTCCGGATTCCACCGTCCGGGCCAAGGGTCACGCCCGGTAGGTCTCTCTTGGGAGGGGCACGTCACCCGATCCGGTTGTCGATCGCTTCGTGCTCCTACGGTGGGCCTGACTGAATCGTTTCCGATCGTCGATCGACCAGTAGATCGACTAGCGGAGAAGGGACCTACCTTGTCGATGTCGTCCATCCCCGCGAGCCGCTCCGGGGCCGCCGTCGCGCACCCGCCGCGTCCGCACCCGGTCGCGGACCGGTCGCCGTGGTACGACAACGGCGTCCAGTTCGATGTGATCCGAGACAGCGTCATGAGCGGCGAGCAGATTTACGGGGTGTACGCCGGCGAGAGCCCCGGGATCGCGCTCTGCGGCGTGACCAACCGGCGGGTCATCTTGCTCGACACCGCTTTCGACGACGCCCGCGCCGCGCTGATCAGCGCGCCGTACGGCCGGGTCACGACAGTGGCGTTCGTGTCGACCGAGCAGGAGCCCGTGTTCTCCCGGACGGTGGCCATCCAGGTCGGGCGGACCTTCTACGAGGTCACCTGCCGCGGCGAGGAACAGGCCGAGGAGCTGCACGACCTGGTGACCTGGCGCCTGCTGTTCTGACCGGCCGCCCCGACCCGCCGCCCCTGCCGGTCGCCGCGGCGGGGCCGCTGTAGGCCGCGTGTTCGGGGGTTGCGTCGTCGGGGGGAGGGCGGGAACCCTCGCCGGGGTCCCGGGTCCCCGCCGTCCTCCTCCAGCGCGGGAGGGGAGCGGACCGTCACCGCGGTGTCGCCGCGGGCCGGTCGTGGCCGGGCTACCCCTCGGAACCCCTCACCTGACCCAGGAAGGAACCTTCGTTTGAGTTTCGCCGATCGCCGTCTCAGCCGTTCGCGCAGGAAGCACCTGCGCGTAACCGACCACGCCCCCCGGGCCGAGAATGACGTCGCCGTCGACCGTGGTCTGGCCCGCAGTCGCGCCCATGGTGGGCCACCGCGCCCC
This sequence comes from uncultured Actinomycetota bacterium, assembly GCA_963822335.1. Classification (GTDB taxonomy): domain Bacteria; phylum Actinomycetota; class Actinomycetes; order Mycobacteriales; family Pseudonocardiaceae; genus Pseudonocardia. Next base: position 39,231 of record CAWGHE010000005.1, read on the forward strand.
GGAGACGTCTCCGACGCCGCCACTACCACCGGCACCGCCGAGAACCAGCTCTTCGTCGGACGGATCGCCGGCGACGACCTGGGCTACGTCGGCGAAACCGGCGCCGAAGCCCGGGCGTCAAGCCCGACCCGAGCCGCGCGCAGCACATGAAACCCGGGCGCCGCTGCACGATGTCCACGCCGACTGCGTGACCGGGCAGTCTGCGCGCTTGTGGCTCGTTCGACCTCAGCGTTGACCATCGCGATCTGTCCACGGCGTCCGGGTGCATGTCGGCGGTATAACCGAGGCGCAACGTACGGCGAGCACCTGCGAGGGGGCCTTCGGGGAGGAGCGGTCCATGGCCGAAGACCAGGTCGATCACTTGGCCGTGGCCGAGGAAGCGGTGCGGCTGAACCGCCTTGCCATCCGGCAGAGCGAGGAGGGTCGGCGGGACCAGGCCCTGGCCGCGGCCGAGGAAGCCGCGAGGCTGTATCGCGCACTCGCCCAGGACTTTCCTGCGATGTTCGGCCCCGACGCTGAGCGGGCCGATGCGCTCGCCGCAGCGATACGGGAGGACCGGCCCTGGGCTTCGACGGCGGTACCCGCCGCTGCCCGGCAGCGCGAGCCGGCGGACGAGACGACCACGGCCGGCGCCTCCGCACCCCCCGCCGCTCGCGTGCTGGACGAGCCCACGGCCGTTGCCACACCTGAGCCGGAGCCGCCGGTCCCGCCGGCCCCCACCACACGTCATCCCGGCCGGTCGCGGCGGCGCACCGTGGTGTCAGCGGCGGTGGTGGTAGCGGCGGTGTTGGCTGTCCTACTCGGCGCCATCGGCGTCGCCGGCTGGGCCTTGTCGCGACCGCACACGCCGACCTCGGTACCGGCGCAGGCGCCGCCGCCGCCTCCGCCTGCCGCTGTCCCAGCCAGGCAGTGGACTGCCACCGCCCGCATCGACGTCGCCCCGACAGGTGTCACACTGCGTTCGGCACCGTCCACCGCCGGAACCCCGGTCGGGCGATTAACCGCCAACGCCGACGTCCAGATCCAGTGCGGCGAGATCGGTCGTATGACCTCCACCGACGCCGGCGAGCGCAGCTCCAGCTGGCTACGCACCACCGCCGGGGGCTATCTCGCCGCAATCAACGTCGAGGTCCACGGGCCCAGCCCAGTGACGAACTGCACCCCCGGACAACCCCCTGTACCTGTGCCTCACCACAGGTGAAGGCGCAAGGTGCCGACGCCGAGCCGGACGGCGCCCACCGTCCCGTCGGGTTGCGGGCTCGGCTCACACCGGGGTCGGGGTGTGCCGCGGCCCCGGGACGCCACTGCTCGACGACTTCGGGTGAGGGGGACCGGGCCCGCCGATCCCCCTCACCCTGCCCGCGCTCAGGAGTTCGCGGGTGCCGGCCGTCCGGCCGGACCCTGGCGCACGTAGTCCGCCGCGAACGCCTCGCGCTCGCTGTCGCTCATCTTGTTGAGCGCGACGTTCGGGCTGGCGAACGCCGGGAGACGCCGCATGTGGTCCAGCGTCCACATCTTCTTCGGGTCGAGGTCGAGATGCGGCTGCGCCGTCAGCGTCTTCCCGTCATCGCGGACGCAGCCCATGTCGGAGATGACGTCGGCCAGGTTCCAGCCGTCGTAGAGCTCCTCCCACTCCCGCTTGCCGACGAGACGACCCATGTTCGGGGTCTCGCGACCCTGGTACGTGGCTCGGAACGCCTCGGCGTCGGTCCACCGGCAGACCTCGTGGCAGTAGGTTCGCCACTGGCCGTCGACCTTGTCCATGACCATGTCCTCACGCACGAGGCACGGGACCATGCAGGTCCAGCACCGGTGCGGGTAGACGTAGTCCACGTCCTCGAACAGGATCGGGTTGTGCCCGTTCGGCTTCGCCAGGCGGCTGTAGTTCTCCCACCACTTGCCGTACTTGTCGTACCAGCCCGGGTACTTGTACTCGAACCACTCGAAGTCCTCGTCGGTCATGCCGTCGATCCGCCAGTAGTTGGCGAGCCAACCGGTGGCGAAGAACTGCGCGACCTCGTGGACGTAGCCCTTCTCCCAGATCTGCTTCCACGACTCCTCGATCAGGTCGTGGGGGACGACCAGGCCGTACTTCTCCAGCGGCACCAGGTAGGCACGGTAGTAGTCGTCGTAGATCCAACGACGCCACATCTCCGCGTAGGACTCGCGGTCCTTACGACGATCCTTCGTGCCGTACTCGATGAACGTACCGATCGCGGCGTCCACCACGCGGTGGTTGTTCCACCACGCGTAGCGCAGGTCCCGCTCGAGCAGCTGGCGGTTGTCCTCGTCCGACAGCGCCATCAGCAGCGTGGCGTAGCCGTTCGAGATGTGCCGCGACTCGTCGGACTGCACCGAGTGGAACACCGTCGGCAGCAGGTAGTCACCGTTCGCCGCGGCCTCGGACGGCATGGCCACGAACAGCGTGTTCGTGAACGCCGTCTCGGCGACGATCGTCAGGTAGATACTGGCCGCGGTGATCGCGTCACCGGTGATGAAGCCCTCGGCGAACTGACGGCCGATCGTGCCGCAGTAGTCCGAGTGGAAGTTACGCAGCGAGTTGTTGAAGCCCGCCGGGTCGATGTAGTTCTGCATGTACAGGCGCTTCAGGTTCTGCTGGATCGTCGAGTGACGCACCTCGTCGACCATCTGAATCGCCTGGCCGTTGTGCAGCTCCGGGTTCGGAACGGCCTGGAACAGCATCGGCATCGACCGCGCCGCGGAGATCTCCGGCAACGGGATGATCGACAGGAACAGCTTCTGCCACTCCAGCCAGCGCTCCTGCACGCCCCGGAACATGCTCCCGCGGATCGCGCCGTCAGACGCACCGTAGACACGGTGGTCCTTCTCCTCCTGCATCGGGAAGTAGGACCGAAGCACCTGCTTCAGGGGGTCCTTCTTCGCCGCCTTGCGGAAGGTGTAGTCGGTCCCGTACTTCATGTACGGCTCGTGGTACTGCGGCTCCCAGGCAAGTTCCTGGATCTTCTGGTGAGCCCTTGCCAAGCTCTGCCGACTCACGTCATCTCCTCATATGGTGGAAAGCCGGGCTCCACTGACCCGGATCGGCCGCCCGGACGAGCCGGTCCGCCCGGGACGGAGAACCCGTGCGTATGCCGCCGCCCGCTTCGGCCAGCTCCGAACCACAGTGGCGCCGACCGCGACGGCGGACCGGACGATGCAGGGCGAGGCGCGGGTCAGGCCCTAACCACCCAGTGCTCAGGTTTCGTACGCGGGTCGAGACCGTTCCACGACCGCCAACCGAGCGAATCTGAGCACAATCCCCGTGCCAGGCGGATGAAAGCTGACGCCGTCGTGGCGTGCGCGACCTCCGACTCGATCCACAGATCGTCGTGGATTGTCTTGGCCGCCGTCCACCAGCGGGTCCACGCCGCGCCGCCGGCGAGCGCTGCGCGTCGCTGCGCGGTGGCGCCTGAGGCCACCCTGGTTGCCGGCCCCTGGCTTAGTCGGCCGAGCTGTCTCGGCGGTCCGGCCGCGCGATCAGGTAGTTGTGAACCTCGGACACCGTCACGTCGGGAGGAGCGATCCCGAGGTGCTCCAGGACCGGTCCGAGCCGCTCGCGGACGAAGCGCTGGAACGCCTCGACGGACTCCCATACGTCGACGCCGCGGAACCCGTCCTCGGTCGGCGTTGTGAAATGGAACAGGCAGCCGGGCTCGGACGGGCCGCCTGGGCGGAAATCGAGACGACCGAGCAGGTCGTCGTACTCGGCCAGCGTGACTCCGTGGAAGGTCGTCTCCACCGCGGTCGCCATCTCGGCCTCCTTCCATCGGCTGCCGGGTGGGCAGCGTCGGGGCATCATCGTCGGGTCCGCGGCGTCACGGCAACGGCGCAGGTCCACCGCCATGTGAAGCCTCGGCCGCCCGATCTCACGGCCTGGGGGTGGTCGCCGACACGGCCTACCCGGCCTAACGTCGTCGTCCGTGACGACGCGGGCTGAAGCAGTGGAGGCGTTCGCGCGTTGTTCGAACGCCGGGCGGTGGGGCGACGAGGACGAGCTGGGCACCCTCAACCTCATCACCCCGGAGGTGCGCCGGCGCGCCGCGGCGCTGGTCATCGAGGGCGTCTCGGTCTCGCTGGGCAGCGACGTCGACACCGTGCAGCGGCCGCTCAACCCCCGGCCGGCGTGGCACGTCATGCACCTCAACGAGGGAGGGCTCCCCTACGCCACGGGCGACAGCGTGCACCTCGACATCCACGGGGTGGAGACCCACCTGGACGCGCTCGGTCATGTGTACCTCGACGGCCTGGGCTACAACGGGCGGCGCCAGGACGAGGTCGTCACGAACGACGGGCTGCAGGCCAACTCGATCCACGCCATGCGCGACGGCATCTTCACGCGCGGGGTCCTGCTCGACGTCGCCGCCGCCCGGGGCATGCCGTGGCTCGAGGAGGACCACGTCGTGACCCGTGCCGATCTCGACGAGGCCGAACGGCGCGCCGGGGTGACCATGGAGCCCGGGGATGCGGTCGTCGTGCACGCCGGGCTCGAGCGCCGTGCCGGCGAGCGCGACACGGGGGAGATCGTCGCCCGCGCCGGGCTCGGGCTCGAGGCCGTCCACTGGCTGCGCGATCGGGACGTGGCGGTCTTCGCCGGCGACTGCGTCGATCGCCTGCCCCCCACCGACCCGGAGCTCGAGCTGCCGCTGCACCAGATCGGCATCGCCGCCATGGGCCTCGTGCTCCTGGACTGGCCGCGACTCACCGACCTCCTCGCGGCCCACGAGCGCTACGGACGTCACGAGTTCCTGCTGACCGTCGCACCCCTGCGCATCCGGGGCGGTACTGGATCACCGGTGAACCCGATCGCGACGTTCTAGCGTTCGATACGCCGTCAGCTGCTCGGTGAGCCCACCGTGCGCAGGTCCGCCGCGATGACGACGCCGGTCACGCAGGCACCAGCCAGCAGGCGATCGGTTAAGAATGCGGTAGGCACGGCATCGACGCATACTCTCGTGCTTCGTGGAAGATGCGTCGCAGGCTAGCGTCGATCAAATGCGTGTTGGAATCGAATTTCTGGAAGCAGGGAACCACGCTCGCAGTGATCCAACACCACCGATCGTCGAAGCGGGTGATCCTCGGCCAGGCCCGCGTACGTGCTACGTGCGGCATCCGTCGCGTCAGTGAGTAGAGGTAGAACGAGGTGAAATGCGCGACTTCCTGGCGCAGTCCACGCACCTCGAAGCTAGTGGCCGAGCCGATCGAGATGAGGCGGGCGAATGCGCACGAGAGGTGGTCGAAGTGGGGTTGCACCAAGGCGCGCTGCTCGTGTTCGAGCAGCTGGATGTTTCCCTCCCAGATGAGCTCGTCGGCTGTCCGCTGAGCCTCGACGGACATCGTTTCGTCACCCAGAATGCGGCGCCCTCGGTCGATCGCCTCAAAGCCGGCGAGAATCGGTTCATAATGCGGATCAGCCCGCAGAAGGGCGCGTAGACGGTCGATGCCGTTGTCGGCCGTGAGGTACGCGAGGTGAACCCAGAAGATGTCGTCGAAGATGGCGTTGTTTGTCGCCCGGATCGTGTTCACGTCCTCAGTCAGCAGCACCTTCTGACGCATCAGGTTGCGCGGGATGTCCACGAAGCCGGCACGATCGGTGTCCAGCCGGAGCGGGAAGAGGGCGAGTCGGACGTGGTGTGACGCGATCGCAGCCATCCCAGCCCATTTGAAACACGCCGGCAGGCGCTTGTAGACCCAGGCGTAGCGAGACGAGATCTCCAGATTGCGGTGGAATGCGCAGGCCTGATCGGTCAGGAGACCCTCGGCCACCGTCTTCCACCCTGCGATCGTGTCCGGCGGGTCCTTCGCGAGGTCGAGCGGGTGCGGCTGGGGGATGAGCTCGTCGGCGGCGATCAGGTCGACCAGCCGGTCACCCGGGACACCGGCGCCGGCGGCCGGCTCGGTGCCGGCTCGGGGCGGAGCGCCCGGCTCTCGAGGGGCCTCGTCGCTGGACCCGTCGTTCTCGAAGCGCGGGAGGTCGGTCATCACGGTTGCCCTTTCAGTGGGCTCGAGCACCGCCCTCAGGCTAATGCCGTTCACCTGACGTCCGTCGGGCTCGTGTCCTGCGTCGTCAGTGCGAACGGCGGTCTCTCACGGTCGGTAAACGGCCTCACGTCGGGTCCGGGCGTACCCCGATGTTGAGGCCGGAGGCGGGCGTGGTTGCCTGGCTGTGGAGGTGGTCGGATGGCACCGCCGGGGTGGCGACGAGGGGTTCTCCGGTTGAAGGCCCGCCCGACGGCGCCGTGGTGGCGGCGCCTGCGCGAGAGTCGGCGGCTCTACCGCGCCCGTCATGGTGACCATCTCGCCGCTGCGGTCACGTTCTTCACCGTGCTCGCGCTGGTGCCGTTGCTGATGCTCGCGGTGTCCGTGGTCGGGTTCGTGCTGTCCTCCAGCCAGAGCGTGTTCGCGCAGATGGAGCGCACCGTCACGGTGGCGCTACCCCCGCCGGTGAGCACGGAGGTCGTCCACGTCGTCCACGTCGTGGTGGCCGAGCGCGGAACCCTCGGCGTGCTCGGACTGGCGGCCGCGGCGGTCTCCGGGTGGAGCTGGATCAGCCACCTGCGCGACGCCGTGACCGCGCTGCTGGGACGGCCGTGCCCGGAGCGCCGGTTGCGCCACGCGCACTCGGACGTCGCGGCGCTGCTGGGCATCGGGCTCGCCCTCGCCGTCTCGTTCGCGCTGGCGACGCTGACCGGTGTCGTGGGGGCGCGGCTGCTCGACCTGCTCGGTCTGACCAGCACCTTCGGCCCCCGAGCGGTGCTGGCGGTCGGATCGATCGTGATCGGGATCGCCGCCAACTGGCTGGTCGTGGCGTGGTGCCTGGCCCACCTGCCGCGCCCGGCGCGTTCCCTGCGCCCGCTGCTGCCTGCCGCGGCGGTGGCCGCGGTGGGCCTTGCCGTCCTGCAGCAGCTCGGCGGCCTGTACCTCCGCCTGCTGGGCACCTCACCCGCGCTGGCGACGCTGGGCGCAGTAATCGGCCTCCTGCTGATCGTCTATCTCGTGGTCCGCTGGTTGTTCCTGGTCACCGTGTGGACCGACACGCGCGCACCAGAATCCGTATCGGATCGCAGCGAGGCCACTCGCGCCGGTCTCGAACTCGTCGCCGACCTGATCGGATGAGATCGCTCCGTGCGTGTGGATGGGCACCGTCCAGCACGATCCCGCCGGGCGTCACGAGATCCGTGCGGCCGCGACGACGTCCTGGATCGCCCGACCGACGGCCGCCGCATCTTCCTCGTCCTCGAGGAGTGAGGCGTGGGTGGCCCCGGGGACGACGCGGTGCTCGCTGTGGGTCGACAACGTCGCGAGCTCGTCCTGTGCGGCGTTCCAGACGGCGTCGTGCCCGCGTCCCGCGGTGACGACGATCAGCGGCTTGTCCCCGAAACCGGTGAGTGCGGCCGCCTCGGCGATCGAGGCGGGGGACTGCTGGAGCTCGTCGAGCGTGCTGTGGACGAGGCGGGGGGTAGCGGCACTCGCCCGGACCTCGTCGCGGGACTGCGGTGGTAGGCCTGCGTAGCCGGAGAGGCCGAACAGCCGAGCCGCGCCGACACGGGCGAGGACCGGGGCCACGGCGAAGACGCGGTTGATCGCGCCGTCCGTGCTGGATGGTGCCGACTTCGACGCCGGGGCCGTGGAGTCGAGCAGGACCAGTCCGGCGACCTCGGCCGGGTACCGAGCGGCGTAGGTGAGTGAGTACAGGCCGCCGAAGGAATGACCGGCGAGCACGTAGGGCCCGGGGACGTGACCGCGCGACAGGAGGGCGTGGAGGTCGGCGGCGATCTGCTCGCCGTCCTGCGGCTGGCTGCTCGGCCCGCTCCAGCCTCGCCCGGCACGGTCGTAGACGCAGACCCTCGTGTCCCGCGCCACGGCGGGCGCGATCCAGCCGAACACCGAGGACATCTCTCCGAGCCCGGGTTCGAGCACCACGGTCGGAGTGCCGGAGCCCTGACAGAACAGGTGCAGTCCGCGTCCCCCGACGTCGACGAGCTGGCCGGGCATCGCGTAGGTCGCGGCGTCGGCCGACTCCTGCACGGTTTCGTAGCCGCCGCCGACCCCGGCGACGACGAGGGCGGCCAGCACGGGGTAGACCAGCCACCGCTGGGCGGGGGCGTCGAGCCGTCGACGCGCGCGAACGAACCCCCAGATCACGACGGCCAGCAGTACGGGCGGCCACACCCGGTCGAGCACGCCGTGGGCGACGGTCTCGGATCCGGCGAGCAGGACGACCCCGGCCGCGCCCATGACGATCGCCGGTGCGGTCGCCCACCGCTGAGGTCGGTCCGTCAGCCACGTCGACCCCGCCACGAGCAGGGCCCAGCCGAGCGCGAATCCGAGCAGCACCGCACCGGTCAACGAGTCCTCGTCGGCGTCGACCCACGGACCGAGGAGAAGGACGACGGCGGCGAGCAGGCCGGTCGCGAGCGATCCGGCCACGACCCAGGTGAGTCGTCCCGCCCGACGACGGCCCGTGGCCGGGCGTGACCCGTCCGTCCTCGTCGGGGCAGGAGACCGGGCCACGACCACGTTTCTATACCCCCCGGGGGTATAAGTCAACGGGGACGAACCCGGTCCCGGCACCCGCTACTCCCGTGGAGCCCGGGTCCGTTCCATCCACGCCGCGAGCTGCGCGCGCCGGCTGAATCCGAGTTTGGCCAGAACCCGGCTCACGTGGCCTTCGACGGTCCGGTGGGACAGGACGAGCCGGTCGGCGATCTCGCGGTTGGTCATTCCCCGGGCGACGTGCCCGGCGATCTCGAACTCGCGATCGGTCAGGTACTCGTCGGCGGCGTGGAGCGGTTCGGGCGCCTCGGTGAGCGCGTAGGCCAGGATGTCCGGGGCGCTCATGGTGGCGCCGTGCTGGAACGCGGTGTCGAAGATCGAGCCGCCGAGCGTGTCGCGGGCCTGTTGCTCGTAACCCTGGCGGCGGGCCTGCCAGTCGGGTGAGCCGTAGAGCTGGTTGCCGAACGAGCCCCAGCGCGCGGAGGCGGCGCCGAGCAGCACCGCGGAGCGCTCGTGCCGGCCGTCGGCGGCTGCCGTCCACGCGGCGAGATCGAGGGCCAGGGACAGGCCGATCGTGTCCTCGAAGCCGGATGTGGCGGTCAACGCCTCGCGGGCGAGCCGGCGCGCCTCGTCGACGTCGTGGCCCAGGAGCGCGATGAAGCCGAGCCCGTCGAGAGCGTAGGAGCGGATCCAGGTCTCCTCCGCCGCGAGGCTCCGCTCGTAGGTGGCGGCGAGCCGCTCGCGCGCGCCGTCGAGATCGCCGCAGGAGATGCGGAGCAGCCCGACCTGGACGTCGAGCGCGGCGACCAGGATGTCCCCGGCCGCCCCGGCGTCGCGGTAGAGCCTCTCGGCCTCGTCGAACACCGTCGCGGCGGTGGCGAAATCGTCGCTGAAGAACGCGGTCAGGCCCGCGGTGTGGGCGGCGAACGCGACGCATCGCGGGTCGCCCACCTCGTCGGCGAGCGTGCGTGCGTCCTGCACGAGCGCCGCGGCGGCCGGCTGGTCTCCCTGCAACGACGCCACCAGCGCGGCCGTGACCAGCGCGGCCGCCCGCTCCGGGCCGGGCTCCGGGGAGGCCGCGAGTGCCCGGGTCAGCCACCGGCGGTGCTCGGTCATCGACAGCGAGACGGCCCACTGGAACCACGGCCGACCGACCAGCCGCAACGCCGCGGCCGGATCGCCGTCCGGGCCCATCGCGTGCGTCAGCGCGGCGCGCAGGTCCGCCTGTTCGATCTTCATGCGGCGCACCCACAGGGACTGGTCCGGTCCGTACCAGACGTCGGCGAGGGCGTCGTGGACGGCGAGCCGGTAGGCGAGATGGCGCGAACGGAGCGTGCGGCTGTCCCCGTCGTCCAGGGACTCCCGGCCGAACTCGCGGAGGGTCTCGAGCATCCGGAACCGGACGTGCCCGTCGCGGTCGTTCTCCTCGCGGATCAGGATCGACTTGGCGGTCAGCCCGGACACGGCGTCGAGCAGCTCCGCCGGGTCCACGCCCGCCGGGAACGTCGCGTCCCGGGCACACACGGCGTCGAGCGCGTCGAGGTCGAACGAGCCGGGGAAGACGGTGGCGTGGCTCCACAGGTCGCGTTCCGTCGTCGTGCAGAGCTCGTGGCTCCAGGTGACCGTCGCCAGGAGCGTGCGATGGCGCGCCGGACCGGCCCGGTCACCGCCGGTGAGGACGGCGAACCGGTCGGCGAGCCGGGAGAGCAACTGGCGCAACGAGAGCACGCGCAGGCGGACGGCGGCGAGCTCCATCGCGAGCGGGATCCCGTCGAGGCGCCGGCACAGCTCGACGACGTCCGGCAGGGTCGTCGCGTCCAGGACGAAACCGGACAGCACGGCGTGGGCGCGGTCGACGAACAGGCGGACGGCGGGGTAGCCGAGGGCCTCGTCGGCGCTGTCCGGGACGGAGTCCGGGACCGCCAGCGGCGCGACCGGGAGGACGTGCTCGCCCGCCATCCCGATGGGCTGACGGGTCGTCATGATCACCCGCAGCCCCGGGGTCGCCCGCAGGAGCGGGTGCAGGACGCCGGCCAGTGAGTCGAGCAGGTGCTCGGTGCTGTCGAGCACCAGCAGGACCGACCGGCGCTGGAGGTGTTCGACGAGCGCCTGCATCGACGATCCGCTGGTGGACTCGCCTGCGGAGATGCCGAACCCGTCGAGCAGCGCCTGCACGACCAGCTCCGGGTCGCGCATCGACGCCAGCTCGATCGTCCGCACACCGTCGGAGAACACGGCCGCGGAGTTGGCGGCGGCGCGCTGGGCCAGTCGGGACTTGCCCACACCGCCGGGGCCGACCAGCGACACGAGCCGGTGGCGTTCGACGGCGTGGAGGATCTCGGCGAGCTCCTGGTCGCGTCCGACGAACGAGGTCAGCTCGCCGGACAGCCGCGACACGGAATCGGCAGGCCGGCCCACGGTCGGGGCCGGACGGGCTCGGATCGCCCGCACCCGCTCCTTGAGCGCCGTCAACGAGTGGGGCCAGCCGATCCGGCGTGCGATCTCCGGGGCGGGCAGGTTCGGCTCGACGGCGAGCAGGTCCTGGATCTCGGCCGTGAACTCGGGGAGCCCGTCCGCGCGCAGGGGCCCGGGACCCCGGCTCGGAGGGGCATCCGCCTGCAGGGCACGCCGGACGGTGTTGCGCGAGACGCCCCTGTCCCTCGCGATCGCCTTGATCGCCGCACCCGCGGCGTGCCGAGCCCGGATGTCGAGCCAGGTTTCGGTGTCCACGAGAGGGGCCTCCACGCGTCGTCGACGCTGACCGGCCAGGTGTAGCACGTCCGTAGGCACGTGCTCGACGCCGACTTCGGACCCCCTGCGATCCCGCGCGGGCAGGGGTCGGGGGATCCGCTCCGGGCGTCGGATCCGGACCCCCCACCTACGTGGTACGGAAAATCGCAGTTCAGGGCGGGTTCGTGGACCGCATTTCACCCGACTCTCCGGTACGCGAGGTCGCCCGCTGCCATGCACCCCCGCGTCGGCATCACTGTGGTCCCAGTCATACGGGGGTCCGCCGCTTCAACCGGAAGCCCCGCCGACACCTTGTTCGACCACTGGAGGTCACCCGACCATGACGCAGACACTGTCCCGGCCGGAGGCCGCGGAGATCGGTGACGGCGAGAGGTACATCGCCGCGGCCCGCGACCTCAAGCCGCTGATCGACGCCGAGGCCGACGGCATGGAGTCCGGTCGTGCCATCTCGAAGCCCGTGGTCGACGCGCTCGCCGAGACGGGCATCTTCTGGCTGCTGGTTCCGCGCGAGTGGGGTGGCGCCGGACTCGGCATCGTCGACTCGCTCAAGGTCATCGAGGAGCTGGCGCGCAGCGACGGCTCGACCGGCTGGGCGATCATGGCGAACGCGTTCAGCATCGGCATCGCCGCCGGCTACCTGGACGAGGCCGGCGGTCGCGAGCTGTTCGCGGGCGACGACAAGGGCATCACGGCCGGGATGATCCTGCCGACCGGCAAGGGCGTGCGGGTCGAGGGCGGCTACCGGGTCAACGGCACCTACGGCTTCGGGAGCGGATCCGGGCACGCGTCCTGGATCGGCGCGGGATTCGTCCTGCACGACGACGAGGGCAACCCCCAGTTCAGCGCCGACGGTCAGCCGGTCTGCCGCGTCGCGTTCATCCCCCGTTCCGAGATCAACTTCCTTGGCGGCTGGGACGTGATGGGAATGGTCGCCACCGGCAGCGACAACTACGCCGTCACCGACGTGTTCGTGCCCGACGCGCACGCGATGGACACGTTCTCGACCGTGCCCACCCGTGGCGAGAGCGTGTACAAGCTCGGGCTGCTGGGCATCGGCGTCGGCGGGCACGCCCCGGTCGCGCTGGGAATCGCGCAGCGCGCGATGGAGGAGATCGCCGTGATCGCCGCGGCGAAGACCCGTCCGGGCTACCCGTCGGTGATCGGCGACTCGGACATGTTCCGCCGGGAGTTCGCCACCAACGAGGCGCTGCTGCAGGCCGCTCGCCTCTACGTCTACGAGGCGCACCGCGACGCCGAGGCGGCGGCCGAGGCCGGCGAGCTGACCGACGAGCAGCGGGCCCGGCTGCGGCAGGTCACGACGTGGGTGCAGGACGTCGCCCGCGACGTCGTGGGGTTCGCCTACAACTGGGGCGGCAGCGTCTCGATCCGCAACCCCAGCGTCCTCGGGCGCTGCATGCGCGACATCTCGGTCGGCACGCAGCACATGCTCGTCGAGCCGATGACGCTCGTCGAGGCCGCCGGCCCGATCCTCGCCGGCTACACGAACCGCTGACCTCCTCATGGCGAGAGACGGAGTTTCGACGATGACCGACGCCGACAGCCTGGTCGCCGCGTTCGCGGCCGCCGACAAGGGCGACGCCGCTCCTCTGGTGGAGCTGTTCCACGACGACATGACGTGGGCCGGGTTCACCCTGGAGGGCACCCAGCAGATCTACACCAAGGGCGAGTTCCTCGAGGCCTTCGGCGTGCTCGCCAAGGTCGACGAGTTCGCCAACGAGGTGACCCGCACCGAGACGACGCCGGAGGGACTCGTCGTCGCCTGGGTGCGCATCTACCGCAAGCTCGGGGACCAGGTCCTCGACGTCACGATGCTGACCACGCACCAGTTCGTCGACGGCAAGATCACGCGGAGTACCGACGTCTGCCCGCCGTCCTTCGCCGAGTACTGGGCCGCCACCGGGCTGGCCTGAGCACGGGCGCCGCTACCGGGCCCGGCGGTCGGTCGCCGGGCCCGTCCCGTTCGCAACCCCAACGACGTCGAGGAGCGCACAGCATGGGACTGCTCGAAGGCAAGGTCGCACTGATCACCGGTGCCGCACGCGGCCAGGGCCGCAGCCACGCACTGCGGTTCGCGGAGGAGGGCGCCGACGTCATCGCGGTCGACATCTGCGCCGACCTCGGTACTCCGTACCCGTCCTCGACCGCGGACGATCTCGCCGAGACCGAACGGCTCGTCGAGAAGACCGGCCGCCGGATCGTCACCGCCCGGGTGGACGTGCGCGACCTCGCCGGGCTCCGGTCGGCCGTCGAGAGTGCGGTCGCCGAGCTGGGCCGGCTCGACGTCGTCGTCGCCAACGCGGCGGTCTGCGTGCCGGCCATGTGGGACCGCGTCACGCCTGAGCTGTTCGAGCAGCACATGAGCACCAACGTCACCGGTGTGTGGAACACCGCGATGGTCGGGGCGCCGCACCTGGTCGCCGCGGGCGGCGGGTCGATGATCCTGATCAGCTCTGCGGCGGGTCTGACCGTGCAGCCGTTCCTCATCCCGTACACGACCAGCAAATTCGCCGTCCGCGGCATGGCGAAGGCGTTCGCGGTCGAGCTCGGCGAGCACAACGTGCGGGTCAACAGCGTCCACCCCAGTGCCGTGAAGACACCGATGGGCAGCAACGACGTGCTGGCGATCGTCGGGGAGGCGCTCGAGGCCCACCCGAAGCTCGGCGGCATGTTCACCAACATCCTCCCGCTCGAGCAGCTCGAGCCCGAGGACATCACCGACACCGTGCTGTTCCTGGCCTCCGACGCGTCGCGGACGATGACCGCGCACGAGCTCGCCCCCGACGCCGGGGTCACCGAGTACTGATCTCACTCACGCAGCGCCCGGTAGTTCAGGATCACGACGCCGGAGCCGAGCGTGGTCGAGTCGACGAGCTCGAACCGGCCGGAGCTGCCCGGGTGGTGCAGCAGCCCCTCCGTGCCGGTGAGGAACGGGTGCACCCACAGCCGCAGCTCGTCGAGCAGCCCGGCGGCCAGCAGCGCGTGGGAGATCGGTCCGAAGCCGTACTGCACGATGTCGCCGCCCGGTTGCTCCTTGAGCTTCCGGACCGCCCCGACGGGGTCGCTGTCGATGACGGTGGTGTTGTTCCACGTCGGATCGGTGAGGGTCGTCGAGACGACGTACTTCGGGAGCGCGTTCATGCGGTCGGTGAACGGGTCGCCGGAGCGGGCCGACCACACCGGCGCGAAACCGTCGTAGGTGCGCCTGCCCATCAGCACCGCGTCGCACTGCTCCAGCAGAGCGGCCTGGACCTGGCCCCCGTCGTCGGAGAAGCTGCCGAGCGACGGCCAGTCCTGCGGGTCCTGGATGACGCCGTCGAGGGTGATGTAGGTCGAGTTGATGACGCTGCGCATGCCGGGAACGTAGCGACCGGCAGGCGAGCCCGTCTTGTACGGAACCGCAGGTCAGACGTCCAGGAACATGCCCCCGCGGGACACCTCGGCCGGGGTGTGGCCGATCATCGCGCGCAGCGACCGGGTCAGCTGCGGCTGGTCGTGGTAGCCGGCGTCGGCGACCACCTCCGCGATCGACGCGCCGTCGCGCAGCCGGCGGGTCGCGTACCGCGCGCGCTCGATCACCCCCACCGTGCGCCGCGACACCCCGACGGCCCGCAGGAACCGGCTCTGCGCCGTCCGTTCCGGCATGCCGCGCACGGCGCCGTCGTGGCGTAGCTCCTCGACCAGCGGATCGACCACGAGCAGGCCGGCGCGGGCCAGCCGGTCGACGAAGACGTCGACGTTCTGCGGAGTCGGCATCTCCCACTCCTGCCCGTCCAGGAGGATGCGGCCGTCGGGCAGCGTCGGGAGCAGGTGGTCGCGCCCGTTGGTGAGCTGGGTGCGCGGGAACATCGGCAGGTACGTGCCGAGGCGGAAGTCGGCTCCGAAGAACTCGGTGTCGGCGGAGCAGAACAGCGGCGCCGCGGCCGTCATGGGACCGCGCACGTGCACCGTGGTCGTGCCGGCGACCCGCGCGAACCCGAAGCCCGGCGTGACCGACGCGAGCGAGCTGAAGCCCGTCGGGCTGTCGCACGACGCGGCCCAGATCCGGGCGAGCGGCCCGGTCGGACCGCTGACGACCTCGTTGTGCAGCCCCATCAGCCGGAGTGAAGCAGACCGGTCGGCGGCTCGTGAAGGCATTCCGGAGCAGTGTCCCGAGGAACGATCTCGTCCCCGGCCAGCTCCTGCGGAGAGTGCCCGGCGGGGACGCGCATCAGGCCTTGTGGGCTTCGGCCACGGTCGCGGCGGTCCGGTCGAAGGCGCGGATCGTGGCGGTCTCGGCGGCGGCCAGCCAGAGGAACCGTCGCTGGTAGGGCGGGGCGTCGTGAATGGGCACGTAGGCGACGTCGGGTCGGGTGTAGTAGCTGGTGAACTGGCTCGAGACCGGATAGGTGCCGATGCCGGCACCGACGAGCGCGAGCAGCTCCTGGACCGTGTCGAACGACGGCCCTCGTTCGACGGCCCGGCCGTCGGTGGTGTGCGAGGGGACGAGCGCGCGATCCCAGTAGTCGGGGATGGTCGGCGGCGTGCGGAGGACCGTCGTGCGGGCGAGGTCGGCGAATGCCACCGATGGTCGACGGGCGAACGGGTGTCGGGCCGAGACGGCCAGCAGCGGATTCTCCTCGTCCAGCACGCTGCCCGCGGTGAGGTCCGCCTGGCGGGCGCCGGGGGCGGGCCGCGTGCCGAGCATCATGTCGATCTCGCCGCTCCGGAGGGGACCGAGGCTGCTGTTGCCGAACTGGTACTCGTGGGATCGGACCTCGCACTCGGGGTGCTCGGCCGCGAAGGCCTGGGCCACCGCGAGCACGAACGGGCCGGAGGCGGCACCGATGAAGCCGAGCCGCAGTGTCCTGTCGACGCCGCGCGCGGCGGCCATCGCCCGGTCGATGGCGTCGTGGATCTGCTCGTAGGCGGGCCGCCACCCGTCGCGGAGCCGGCGACCTATCGGGGTCAGCGCCACGCGTCGGCTGGTGCGCTCGAACAGGGGTGCACCGATGCGACGTTCCAGCTTCTTGATCGTCTGGCTGACGCGGGCCGTCGACACGTGCAGCCGCTCGGCCGCCCGACCGAAGTGCAGCTCGTCGGCGAGGGCCAGGAAGATCTCGATGTCCCGCTGCTCCACCGTCGCTCAACCGCCGCTGCGCTCGTTCGTGAACCTCTGGGTTAACGATCGTTGCGCACTACGCCGTTGTTTTCCACCTCCTTCACGCCGATCGTGGCCAGGACCAGACCGCCACATCGGACAGGACCGACCATGAGCGAGACCGCACGCGAGCGACCGACGCTCGTGTTGGGCGGGACCGGCAGGATCGGGCGTCGCCTCGTCGAGCGCCTGACGCGCCGGCACCTCCCGGTGCGGATCGGCTCCCGGTCGGGCGGGCTGCCCTTCGACTGGGAACAGCCCTCGACCTGGGGACCGGTGTTCGGAGACGTCGAGGCCGCTTACACGTCGGTACCGGACCTGGTGGTGTCGGACCCGACCGGCGCCGTCGCACGGCTCGTGGAGACGGCGCTGGCGGCGGGGACCCGCCGGCTGGTGCTGCTGTCGGGACGGGGCGACGAGCAGGCCCATGCCTGCGAGAAGATCCTCATGTCCTCGGGTGCGGACTGGACGATCCTGCGGGCCGGCTTCCTCGACCAGCACTTCAGCGAGTGCTACCTGCTCGAACCCATCCTCGCCGGCGACGTCCGGCTGCCGGTCGGGGACGTGGGCGAGCCGTTCACCGACACCGACGACGTCGCCGACATCGCCGCCGCGGTCCTGACCGAGGACGGCCACGTCGGCGAGGTCTACGAGCTGACCGGGCCCCGCGCCCTGACGTTCGCCGAGGCGACCGCCACCATCGCCGAGGCGACCGGCCGCGACATCGCATTCACCCGCATCCGGCCCGAGGACTTCGCCGCGGATCTCGCCGCCGACGGTGTCCCCCCGGACATCATCGACTCCCTCGTCGACCTGTTCGCCACGGTGCTCGACGGGCGCAACACCGAGGTGGGCGACGGCGTCGAGCGAGTCCTGGGGCGCCCGGCGCGGGACTTCGCCGACTACGCCCGAGCCACCGTCGCCACCGGTGTCTGGAACCCGACCGACCAACCGCACCTCAGGAGCCCGCGGTGAGCCGCAGCGCCGGCAGGTCCTCGCCCTGCTGGGTCGCGGTGGCGTTCGGTCTCCACCTGGCGACGGTCGTCATCACCTTGGCGGTCCACGAACCGCTCAACATGGTCGTCAGGGCGGCCGGTCACCCCAGCCGCATCGCCGATCTCGCCGCCGTGCGCGAGGCTTTCCACGAGACCCGCTGGGTCGCCTGGAACATCCTCCGGACCGTCGCCACCACTGCCGCCTTCGGGTGCCTCGGCTGGGCCCTCGTCCTCCACGGACGCACCGCTGCCCCTGCGGCAGACGGCCAGGAAGGGATTCCGGTGCAGGCACCACGGCGTGATCACTGAGCACGGGCGAGACCGCACGAGAAACCACCACGTTCGATCTACCCGACGGAGCCAGCAAATGTCACTCGTCTACGTCCACCAGTTCTCCATCTCACTCGACGGCTTCGGTACCGGAGAGGGCCAGAGCTCCGACGCACATTTCGGTCACGCCGGAGAGAGGCTGCACGAATGGATGTTCGCCACCCGGTGGTGGAAGGCCGGCGGTGGCGGCGGCGTCGACGACGCCTTCGTCCAGCGGCACGATCGGGGAATCGGCGCGGAGATCATGGGAGCCGGGAAGTGGGGCCACCCCGGATGGCACGAGGACCCGGAGTGGAAGGGCGCGTGGGGTCCCAACCCGCCGTTCCACACGCCGGTCTTCGTCCTCACCCATCACCCGCGTCCGTCGATCGAGATGGAGGGCGGCACCACGTACCACTTCCTCGACACCTCGCCCGCCGAGGCACTCGAGACCGCCCGCGAGGCCGCGGGCGGCAAAGACGTCCGCATCGGCGGAGGCCCCACCGTGATCCGCGAGTTCCTCGCGGCCGGGCTCGTCGACCACCTGCACGTCGTGGTCGTTCCGATCCTGCTCGGCCGGGGTGTACGCCTCTGGGAGGGGCTGGAGGGTCTCGAGAAGGACTACCAGGTCGAGGCGACCTCCTCGCCCAGCGGTGTCACGCATGTGACCTTCACCCGTGCGGGTGCCTGATCCGCCTCGACAACCGCATGATCGGTGACGGTCCGTGGATCAACCCGAGCTGGAGCACTCACACCGCCTGCTCCCCGAACAGGCCCTGAGGGCTCAGGTCCAGCTCGGCCGCCGGTCCAGCGGCCTAGTGGCGCCCGGGTCCTCCCGCTCCAGGAGCGTCACGGCTCACCGACGAGCGCGACGGCCCGGGTGGGACCGCCGTGCGCGCCCTGGAGCTTGAGCGGGAACCCGACGAACGTGAATCGGGTGTTCACCACGCGATCCAGGTTTGCCAGGTTCTCGTAGTGGGTGATGTGTTCGCGGCGGCACATCATGTGGCACGGGTAGCTCGAGCTGGTCGGGTTGTCCGGGGTCGGGCTGTCCACGCCGAACGTCTTCACCCGCCGCTGCACGATCCACTCGCTGGCCGACTCACCGAGCCCGGCGAACTCGCTCAGATAGCGCTTGTCGCCGGCGTACCGGTTCCACGTTGCGGTGTGGAACAGCACGATGTCCCCCGCGCGCACGTCCACCGGTGACTCCGACTCGACCCGGTCCAAGTCGTCGGCGGTGATGTCCGTTCCGGGCTTGAACTCCGTGACGTCGAGGCACACCGCCGGCCCGAAGAACAGCTCCAGCGGCATCTTCTCGATCGTGTCCGCGGCGGGATCCGGGTCGAGGTGGGAGAACGAGTCGACGTGTGTCGGCCCGTTGTCGTTGAGCATGAATCCTGTCGTCTGGAACGAGAACCCGCTGTCGAACCGCGGGGCGGTCTCGTCGTGGGTGGCGTGCTCGAACTGGACCGTCTTGAGGTGGCCCGGATAGACCTTCATGCCCTCGTAGATGTCCTGCGAGAGATCGATCAACTGCATCAGCGGAGCTCCTTCAGTACATGACGACGCCGGCAGAGACGTTGAGGTCCTCGCCTGTGATGGATGCCGCGGCGTCCGAGGCGAGGAACGCGCAGGACGCGGCGACCTCGTCGGCCCCGACCAGCCGGTCCAGCGGGGACGCGCCGGTGAACGCGGCCCGCGCCTCCTGCTCGCTGATTCCGCGGGTGGCCGCCTGGCGGGCGATCACGTCGTCGATCCGCGGCCCGGCCACGGCACCCGGGCAGATCGCGTTCACCCGGATCCCGTGCGGACCGAGCTCGGCGGCGAGCGTGCGGACCAGGCCGATCACGCCCATCTTCGCGGCCGCGTAGGGCGTGCGGCCGTGCAACGGACGCTTGCCGGTCATCGAGGAGATCGCGACCAGCGAGCCCTCCCCGGCCCCGATCAGCCCCGGGACGAACCCGCGGAAGGTCAGGAACACCCCGTCCAGGTCGGTGGTGATGCAGTCTCGCCACTGCGCCATCGAGATCTCGTGCATCGGCGCGGTCGGACCGGCCACGCCGGCGTTGGCGACGACGGTGTGCACCCGGCCCAGCGCGGACGCCGTCTCGACGAGTGAGCCGATCGAGTCCTCGTCCCGCACGTCGCATACCACCGGGACCGCCCGGCCTCCGACGTCCGCGACGTCACGCAGCGTGCCGTCCAGCGTGGACGGATCCCGGGCGGTGACCGCGACCGTGAACCCGGTACCGGCCAGCGCCGCGGCGATCGCCCGCCCGATGCCCCGGTTCGCGCCGGTGACCACGGCGACCCGGTCACTCACGACCGGCCTTCCCAGCCGTCCGGCGACACCCTCGACGTCACTGCCGAGCCCGGGCCGCGCGGATCGCGGCCAGGATCCGGTCGGGGGTCATCGGCAGCTCGGTCAGCCGCACGCCGAGCGGGGCGAGTGCGTCGTTGACCGCGACGTTGATCGCCGCCGGGGCCATCATCCGGCCGCCCTCGCCACCGCCCTTGATCCCGTGGGGCGTGTAGGGCGACGGCGTCTCGTGGTGTCCCATCGTCAGCTCGGGGACCTCGTGCGCGGTCGGGATCAGGTAGTCCATATAGGACGCGGTGAGCATCTGGCCGTCGTCGTCGTAGACGTACTCCTCGTGGAGCGCGGTGCCGATGCCCTGGGCGGTCCCGCCCTGGATGTGTCCGGCCAGCGACCGCGGATTCACCAGCGTGCCGCAGTCGTGCACGGCGCCGTAGGCCAGGAACGTCACACCGCCGGTCTCGACGTCCACCTCGACCACCGGTACGTGGCAGGCGTGCCCCATGAACGGATAGAAGACGCCGAGGTCCGTGCGGTCGGCGGAGGGCATCGTGGTGTACGGGTGGTCGAACACCTTGCTCTCCTCGAGGCCGGACTCCATCTCCTCGGGAAAGCTGTGCTTGAACAGGTGCAGCATGACCGCGATCTCGGCCAACGTCTTGCGTTGCTCGACCACGCCCCTGACCTGGTAGCCGCCGTCGGACCACTCCAGGTCGTCCGGGTCCACCTCCATCAGGTGCGCGGCGGCGCGCTTCGCCTTCTCCTTGATCTTCGCGGTGGCACCCTCCACGGCGCCGGCCAGCATCACCGTCGTGCGGGAACCGCCCGGGCCCGTGGCCGGCAGGCCGTTCCGGCTGCCCTGGTAGACGATGGCGACGTCGTGCGGGTCGCAGTCGAACTCCTCGGCGACCAGCTGGGCCACCATCGTTTCCGGGGAGTTGCCCCAGAACGCGCAGGAATAGAGGGTCGCGGTGATCCCGCCGCCCGCGTCCACGTTCAGGGTCACGCTCTCGGGCATCGAGGTGACCGGCGCGCCGGGCTCGTCGAACCAGAACCAGAACTCGGTCGCCGAGAACACCGACCGCTCCTGGGCGGTGATCAGGCCGATCCCGACGTAGCGGCCCTCCTCCCGGGCCTTCGCCTGGACCTCCCGCCAGTGGTCGTACCGGCTGAGCTCCAGTGTCTTGTCCAGCACGCCGTCGTAGTCCCCGGAGTCGTAGACGTTGCCGGTCGGGATGAAGTGCGGGAACTCGCGGATGAAGTTGCGACGCCGCACGTCGACCGGGTCGAGCCCCAGCTCGCGGGCGGCCTTGTCCACGATCTGCTCCAGCATCCAGTTGTTCACCTCGGAGCCGAAGCCGCGGTAGGCGCCCTGCTGGTTCTTGTTCGACAGCACGGCCCGAACCCGGTAGCGGACGCTGCCGATGGTGTACGGACCGACGACCTGGGCGAGCGCGTTGCCGTGGTGGCCGACGCCGAACTGGATGTAGGCGCCGTAGTCGTCGATCGTGTCGATCTTGATGCTGCGCAGGTCACCGTCCCGGGTGACCGCCAGTTCGACCTCGTAGATGCGGTCCGATGCGTGGTGGTCGCAGTTGGTCATATTGTCGACCCGGTCCTCGACGTACATCACCGGACGACCGGCTTCCCGCGAGCACATGCCGGCGATCACGGCCGGCTTGGTCGCGAACAGCTTCGAGCCGAAGCTGCCTCCGGCCGGAAGGGGCCGCACGTCGAGCCTGTTCGCCGGGATCTTCAGCGTGCCCGCGACCATGAACAGGTAGCTGGAGAAGCTCAGCGAGTTGGTGTGCACCACGATCCCGCCGGTCGCGGGGTCGTGGTCGGCCACCGCCCCGACCGTCTCCAGCGGCTGCCCGCCCGAGCGGTGCCAGCGCAACCGGTCGGTGATCACCACGACGTCGTCGGCGGCGAAGTCCGATTCCACGTCCCCGAAGTCGAAGCTGCGCTCGTAGGCGCAGTTCGACCCGAGTGCCTCGTGCACCAGCGGTGCGTCGGCGGCCAGTGCCCGCTCCGGGTCGACCACCGGTTCCAGCGGCTCGTACTCGACGTCGATCAGGGCGAGCGCGTCCTCGGCGAGGTAGCGGCTCTCGGCGACGACGACCGCGACACCTTCGCCGACGTAACGGACCTTGTCCACGGCCAGGCAGCGCCACGTGTGCGACGCCGGGTCCGGGCCGAAGTCCGGCATCGGGTCGGTGAGCTCGGCCGCTCGCGCACCGGTGATCACGACGTGCACGCCGGTCGCAGCCTCCGCCTCCGCCGTGTCGATCGCGGTGATCCGGGCGTGCGGGTGCGGGCTGCGCAGCACGGCCGCGTGCAGCATGCCGGGCAGCACCATGTCCCCGACGTAGCCGCCGCGCCCGCGCAGGAACTTCGGGTCCTCGACCCGGCGGATGGATTTGCCGACCCAGTTGCGGTCGGCCTTGTGCGTGCGGACCGGCGGTGCCGCCGACCGGTCGACGGTGGTCATGCCGTCGCCTCCGTCCGGTTGTCGGCTGCCCGGTCGCCACGCATCCGTTCGGCCGCCGAGCACACGGCATCGGTGATGAAGCTGTAGCCGGTGCACCGGCAGAGGTTGCTCGCGATCTCCTCGCGAACCTGCTCGCGGGTCGGTTCCGGGTTCCGCTCGAGGATCTCGGTGCAGCGCATGAGCATGCCGGGCGTGCAGAACCCGCACTGGAGGCTCTGCTCCTCCCAGAACGCGTCCTGCAGCGTGCTCAGCTCCGATCCCCGGGCCAGGCCCTCGACGGTGCGGATCTCGGCCCCGTCCGCCTGGACCGCGAACATGATGCAGGAGCGGATGCTGCGCCCGTCGCGCAGCACGGTGCAGGTGCCGCACACGCCGTGCTCGCATCCGGCGTGCGCGCCGATCAGCCCCAGGTCCTCCCGCAGCACGTCGAGCAGGAGCTTGCGCGGCTCGACGGTCACCGTGGTTCGCCGCCCGTTCACGGTCAGCGTGACGTCCTGTTTGCTCATCGTGGTCACCTCCGGTCCTGGGCGCGGGCCAACGCCAGCTCGATACCCCGTCGCAGGTAGGCACGAGCGAGATCGCGACGCGTCTCCGCGCTGCCGTGGACGTCCGCGGCCGGGGACAGCGCCTCCGCGGTGGCGTCGGCGGCGGCGCGGATCGATCCCGGGTCCGGCGCCGTGCCGGTGAGGGCCTGTTCGGCCGCCGCCGCACGCAGCGGAGTGGCGCCGACGCCGCTCATGGCGATCCGGATCCGGGCGATCCGGTCGCCCTCCATCTCGACGTCGGTCGCGACACCGACGACCGCGAAGCTGCCGTGGGTGCGGGTGAACTCCACGAACGACCCCGCGCCGGCCGAGCGGGCGACCCGCATCCCGGTGAGGATCTCGCCGGGCTCGACGACCGTGGTGAACGGGCCGCGGAAGAACTCCGCGGCCGGGACCTCGCGGGTCCCGGCGTGCCCGGCCACGGTGAGGACGGCGTCGAGGGCCAGCGCAACGGCCGGGAGCTCGGCGGCCGGGTCGGCGTGCGCGAGGTTTCCCCCGACCGTCCCGCTGTGCCGGATCGGCAGGTCGGCGACGTGACCGAGCGCCTCGGCCAGCAACGGGGCGGCGAGCGCGACCTCGGGGGAGGCCTCGGCGTCGGCCTGGCGGACCATCGCCCCGACGACGAGCGTGTCGCCGTCCAGCTCGATCCGGTCCAGGCCCTCCACACGTTGCAGGTCGACCAGGAAGCCGGGCTGGGCCAGCCGGAAGTTCATCAGCGGGACGAGACTCTGCCCGCCCGCAAGCACCCTGGCCTCGTCGCCCGCGTGCGCGTCGAGGAGCCCGATCGCGTCGCCGACGCTGGTCGGTGCCGCGTATCCGAACGGTGGTGGTTTCACGACGGGATCAGCGGCACGGTGGCCTCCTCGGCGCTGAGGTGCAGGCAACGGCGGTGGAGCTCGGGCACCGTAATCTTCCTCACACCGGGGCGGGCCGAGCCAGATCTCGTCCTCCAGGAAACCGCCCGGGTATCGGTGGACCCGCCCAAGCTCCGCACATCCCGCAGCCGCGCGCAGCGAAGGGGATTTCTTCCGCTCGATCGCCATTCCCTCCCGGGAGCGACCGCAGTTGCAAGATCCGCGTCTCGATGTATGCATCGGAACGGTCGTCGATGCGATGGCCGGCCCGAAAGGTGGCTTGCATACGGATGCAGACCAGGGCTTGGATGAACTCGACCGGGAGCGAACAGGCCGGAGGTGCCGTCGACGATGTCGGTGACCAGCCACGACGTCGCCCGGCTCGCCGGTGTCTCGCAGCCGACCGTCTCGCGTGCCCTTCGTGACGGCACCGGGGTCGCACCGGACACCAGGGAGCGGGTGGCGGCGGCGGCGCGGGAGCTGGGCTACGTCCCCAGCCGGACCGGCCGGATGCTGTCCACCCGCCGGACCCGGATGATCGGTGTGGTCGGCCTGGACCTGGGAGACCCGTTCTCGGCTGCACTGCTCGGGCCGTTGGACGATGCCGTGTCGCGACACGGCTACCGGACCGTTCTGGTCCCCAGCCGGTCCGGCCGCACGGACCGGGCGGAGACGCTGATGGACGGCTCGGTGGACGGGTTCGTGCTGGCCTCGCCGGAGGTGGACGAGGGGATGGCCGCCGGGCTGTCCGCCGCGGGCGTTCCGTTCGTGACGGTCGGGCACACCGTCGGCGGCGCCGACGCCTGCACCGTCGACGACCGGCTCGGCGGCGAGCTGGTGGCCGGATTCCTGGTCGAGCTCGGCCACCGTCGGCTCGGCGCGATCACCGGCCCGGTCGTTGCGGGCCCGGGACGGAATCGGTGGGACGGCTTCCGGATCGAGCTGGGTCGGCTCGGGATCGGGCTGCCGAGCACCCGTGTCGTCCACGGCGACGCGACCGCGGCGGGCGGCCGGCGGGCGCTCCTCGATCTGGTCGCGCAGCCGGAGCCGCCGACCGCGGTGTTCTGCGGCACCGACGCGATCGCGTTCGGAGCGCTGGACGCGGCCGCCTCGCTCCGGCTGGACGTACCGGACGGGCTCACGATCGTCGGATTCGACGACGTCGCGTTCGCCTCGTCGGACCGGTTCGACCTGAGCACCGTGCATACCGGTCGGGAACGCATGGCGGCCGAGGTCGTGGAGCTCCTCGTCGCTCGTCTGGACGACCCCGACGCCCCGGCGCGGCGGACGGTACTGACCCCCCGGCTGTCTCCGCGGGGCACGCACGGCGCACCCCGGCCCCCGGCCGGGTCGGGCCCCGGGTCGGACGTGCGACCGCCCGAGAGGACCGGCTCCGCGTCGTTGCGCCCCTGGATGGCCGCTGTCAGCGACATCGCCCGCGCGGTGATCGCGGCCCGACCGATCGATGTGCTGCTGACCAAGGTCGCCGAGCGGGCCTGCGCACTGGTCGGGTTCGACTACTGCGCGGTGATGCTGGCCGACGAGGCCGGCGAACGGGTGTCGATCGCCGGCTGGCACGGGCTGAGCTCGGACTACCTCGCATTGGTGAACACGGAGGAGGCGTTGCAGACCCACCCGTCCGGAGCGGAGCACGACACTCCGGCCGCGCGGGCCTACCGGGAGCGCCGCACCATCGCGGTGTCCGACGTCCGGGCGGCCCAGGGGTACGGCCGGCTGCAGAGGCTCGCGCCCGCACAGGGGTACCGCAGCCTCGTTGCTTCCCCGCTGCAGAGCTCCGGATCCGTGCAGGGACTGCTCGTCGGGTACCGGAACGAGCCGCACACCTTCGCTCCGCCGGAGATCGAGTTCGCCGATCTCCTCGCCGAGCAGACCGCGATCGCGCTGCAGTCCGCACGGTTGCGCCGCACCCAGGAGGAGGCGATCGATGCCCTCACCGACGCCAACGCCGAGCTGCGCCGCGGGCGCGAGCAGCTGGACCGGGCCGAGCAACAGCACCGCAGGCTGATGCAGCTGGTGCTCGACGACCGCGGGCTGGACGACGTCACCGAGGCGCTCGCCGGGATGCTGCATGCGTCGATCACGGTGGAGGGCTCGGGTGGCGCCATCCTCGCGAACTCCGGGCAGGACGCCGGCATCCCTCCGCGCGCGCCGGAGCATGCGACGGACCTGCCCGCCGTCGCAGAGGGCTACGAGGTGGTTCGGGTACCCGGCCCGGCGAGCCGCACCTGGATGGCGCCTGTGGTGCTGGCCGGCGAGATGGTCGGGCGGCTGTGGGTGACCGGCCTGCGGTCGGACCCGGACCCGCTCCAGCGCCGGGCGATCGAGCGCTTCGCCCTCGTCGTGGGCGTGGAGGTGCTCAAGCGCCGGCATCTGCTCGAGGTGCAGGAGCGGCTGTCCGGGGACCTGTTCGCCGACCTGTTCCGCCCGGACGGCATCGCCCAGCCCGCCGCGACGCTGGACCGGGCAGCGGCGCTCGGCCTGGCGCTCTCGGCGCCGCACTGGGTGGCTCTGGTCCTGGCCGATTCACCGCTCCCGACACCCGGTCAGCTGTCCGGACCGATCCGCTCCGCGGTCGGCCCCGAAACGGCAGTCACGATCGGCCGTTACGGGAACACCTCGGTGCTCCTGCTGCCCGACGCGGCCGACCCGTGGACCGCCGTGCAGCGCTTCCAGCGGGCGGTGGCAGCGGTGGTCGCTCCGGCACCTGCGGTCGGCGTGCTCGGCCCGCTGGTCCACGAGCTGTCCGGATACGAGTCGGCCTACCGGCTCGCCGCGAACGTGGCGCGACTGCGGGCAGCATCCGGCCGGTCCGGAGTGCTCGACCTGCGCTCGCCGGGCATCACCTCGCTGCTGCTACGGGACGACACCCCTGGCCCGGATCTGCGCCGCTTCGCTGAGGACCGGTTGCTCGAGCTTCGCCGACACGACCGGCGTCGTCATACCGACCTGGTCGGCACCCTGCGCGTCTGGCTCGACTGCGGTTGCTCCACCTCCGTGTCCGCGCGGGAGCTGGTAGTGCATGTGAACACCGTCGCGTACCGGCTCGGTCGGATCGAGTCCCTGACCGGGCGCGACCTGAACCGGTTCGACGTCCGTCTGGAGTTCCAGCTGGCCCTGCTGGTACAAGACGTGATGCAGCTCGGGGACGGCTAGACCCGGTTCCGGTCCTGGTCCGGGGCGAGCGGCGGTCGATCGCCCGGTCACCGTGCCGGGCGATTCTCGCCAGACGATCCGGCGTCGGCCAGCGCACGTCAGTGGCCCAGCCGAGCTTCTCGAACAGCCGGATGACCGCAGCCGAGACGTCGACCTCGCCGCGCCCGACCCCGTGGCGCGCGGAGCTCGGGTCGGCGTGGTGCAGGTTGTGCCACGACTCGCCCATGCTCGGGAGTGCGAGCAGCCACACGTTCGTCGAACGGTCACGCGATCGCCACGAGCGCTCGCCGAACAGGTGGCAGATCGAGTTGGTCGACCAGGCGACGTGGTGGGTCAGCGCGACCCGGACCAGACCGGCCCAGAAGAACGCGGTGAATGCGCCCCACCAGGTCATCGTCACGAGACCACCGATCACTGCCGGGCCGAACAGGCTGAGCACCGTGAGCAGGGTGAATGCCCGGTGTACGGCACAGACGTCCGGGTCGGCGACGAGGTCGGGGACGAAGCGGCGCTGATTGGTCAGCCGGCGATCGAACAGCCAGCCCATGTGCGCGTGCCAGAACCCACGCACGAGAGCCGATGGTGACGTGCCGAACCGCCACGGGGAGTGCGGGTCACCGTCCTGGTCGGCGTGCGCGTGGTGCCGTCGGTGGTCGGCCACCCAGTGCCGGATCGGACCCTGCACCGAGAGGCTGCCGGCGATCGCCAGGGCGATCCGCAGCCCCCGCCGGGCGCGGAAGGCACGGTGAGTGAAGTGGCGGTGGAAGCCGACCGTGACGCCGAGCATCGAGACCACGTAGAGGGCCACGGCGAGCCCGGCGTCGAGCATGCTCAGACCCCAGCCCCAGGCGAGCGGGACAGCAGTGACGAGAGCCAGCGCGGGTACGGCGGCGAACACGTACACGAACACGTGCGGGGCGATGTGGCGCTGACGGTCCGACAGATCCTTCGGTGCAAGAGCGCCGTCCGATCGAGCCGGGTGGCCGTTGGACACGGGGGAGCCTCTCCTCGTCGACAGGTCTTTCTCGACGCCGGTATGCCCGAGTCAGTCCGCCGGGCAGTCCGGCGTCTGCTCGCCTCTCGCGTACGGGTCGGTGTCGTACGCTACGTGATCATGCTCGTCCCGTTGCAGTGACCGCCGTCACGGCCGTCGCTCCGGGTGTGCCGGGCGGGTGGACGCTGGGAGGCGTTGCGCAGTTCAGTGGGGCTGACGGCAAAGGCCCGTTTGAAGGCGCGGTTGAAGCCGCTGAGATCGCCGAACCCGCAGGCGTAGGCGATCGTCGAGACCGGGTGCGCGGCCAGGCGCGGGTCCAGGAGGTCCCGCCTGGCGCGGTCGAGGCGAAGTCCTTTGATGTACAGCGAGACGGTGTCGTGTTCGGCCTCGAACAGTTTGTGCAGGTAGCGGGTGGAGATGTTGACCGCAGTGGCGATCTCGGCCGGTCCGAGCGCCGGATCTCGGAATCGCTGGTCGATGTAGTCCTTGATGCGCAGCATCAACGATCGTTGGACCGCTCCGCGCACCCGGATGGTGTCGTCGAGGCGATCGCTGAGCAGGGTCACGACGAGGTCGCCGGCGTGGGCGAGGACCCGTTCGGACTGATCAGTGGGCAGTTCCTCGCTGTGCTGGGCGAGGTCGAGCAGGAACCGCGACACGATCCCGGTGAGCCCGGCGGTCCCGTCCAGCCTGCAGGCGCTGATCTGCCGTCGTTGGCTGTCGCTCAGCCGCACCGATTCGGTCGGGAGCGAGAAGACCCAGACGTTCCAGTCGCCGGTGAACAGCCATTGGAACGGTCGGGTCGTCTCGTAGAGGACGCAATCGCCGGGATGGAGCTCCGCCTGCCGGTCGTCCTGGCTGATCCTGCCGATCCCGTCCGCGACCACCGCGATCTGGAAGTACGCGTTGTCGGCCTCGCTGATCAGACGCGGGGTGCGGCGGATGTCCTGTCCGGTGGACTGCACGTCGGTCACGAGCAACCGGCCGATCCAGTGACCCCGGATTGATCCGGAGACGTCTCCTGCCGCCATCTCCCGGATGGTCACCGGCGCGAACGTGTCCGACATGACGTGCCGCCAGAAGGCTTCTCGCTCCGCCGGCTGCAGGTCGTCGGTACTCAGGTCGATGGTCATGGTGTCGCGCTCCCCGAGCAGGTTCACACCGCCCGCTGGGGAGGTCAAGCGCTCGCCGGCCGTCAGTGCGCCGCTGTCCTGGTGTTGTTCCGCGCCGTCCAAGCGCGACCGCGGCGGTCCGCCGGATGCTGAGTCCGGTTCCGACGCCGGCCCGGCGCGGAACCCGGTTCGGCACGGAAGGAGAACCGCATGAGCACACGCTCACAGTCGGCCACCATCGTGCTCGTCCATGGTGGATTCGTCGACGGATCCGGCTGGCAGGGGGTCTACGACCTGCTCAGGGCCGACGGCTACCGCGTCCGCGTGGTCCAGAACCCGACCCTGTCGCTGGCCGGTGACGTCGCCGCCACGAAGATGGTCATCGACGCGGAGGAAGGTCCGATCGTGCTGGTCGGCCACTCCTACGGGGGCGCGGTCATCACGGAGGCGGGCACGGAGGCCGACGTGGCGGCCCTGGTGTACCTCGCGGCGTTCGCGCCGGACGAGGGCGAGTCGGTCAACACGCTCATCGCGGGCTTCCCGCACGACGCGCCGCAGCCGCCGATCCTCCCCCCGAGGGAGGGGTTCCTGTTCCTGGACCGGGACAAGTTCCACGCCTCGTTCGCCGCCGATCTGCCCGCCGATCTGGCCGTGTTCATGGCCGACTCACAGGTCCCCTGGGGCGTCGACGGCCTCGGCCAGCACGTCGGGGAGCCCGCCTGGCGGACGAAACCGAGCTGGTACCTGCTCGCCACCGACGACAGGATGATCCCCCCGGTCTCCCAGCGTGAGATGTCCGAACGCGCCGGATCCGCAGTGGTCGAGGTCGCCGCCAGTCATTCCGTCTACGTGTCGCAGCCGGCTGCGGTGGCCGCCCTCATCCATGAGGCCGCCACAGCCGTCAGCACCCGGCCGTGAGCCGCGAGATCAGTCGACCACCACAACGAGTCTCGCCCGCCGCGACAGCGGCGAGCGCGCAGGAGGGATCGGCCATGGCCGAAGTCGTCGGCGCCGCCGAGTTGGACACCAGCTTCGTCGGCAACGTGGTGCAGGTGTGTGTGGTCAGCCGAGACCTGCACCGCACCATGGCCGGCATGGTCCGGCTCGGGATAGGCCCGTGGCAGGTGCACACGTTCAGCCCGACGACCGTCGAGGACATGACCTATCGCGGTGCCCCTGCCGCCTCGACCGTCAAGGTCGCGCTGGCGTTCTCGGGCACCATGATGTGGGAGATCGCCCAGCCGGTCGACGGGCCGAGCATCTACGACGAGTTCCTGGAGCAGCACGGAGAGGGAGCCCACCACGTGGCGGTGGACTGCAACGGCATCGAGTGGGAAGCCCGATTGCAGGCGTTCGCCGACCACGGCTACGAGAAGATCCAGTCGGGACGCTGGAAAGGGCGGGCGTCCTATGCCTATTTCGCCACCGAGGGCGATGTGTCCACCACGTTCGAGACGTTCGTGATCCCCGAGGACTTCCCGCTGCCCGAGCCCGACGAGTGGTACCCGGCCGCACCACCGGCCGTCGGCTAGGGCATGCACTCGTTCTGAGCAGGGCGCAGACGTGTACCCGGGCCCGCAGCGCGTCGGGGGCTCCGCGGCCGGAAGCCGGCGTGCAGCCCGACCCGGCTCAGCAGGTGGCGGTGACCAGCCAGCTGTGGCCGCTGTCGCGGACTCCCGGGGTGTACTCCGGTGGGGCGTGACGGCCGAGAGGCTCGGCGACGTCGGCCAGCTCGCGAACCCGGGGCGTCCAGCCGAAGCGCGTCAACCACATGGCGGGGTCCGCCGGCCCGCCGCGCCAGAGCTCGTCGAGTCCGGTGTCGAGCTCGCGCAGCGCTCGCCGCAGAGCCGGGGTGGCCTCGACGTGGTCGAAGGCCAGGGTGCTGCCCGGCACCGACACCGAGGTGAGCGTGCCCAGCACGACGTCGGCGGCCTCCCCGTCGAGGGCGTACAGCAGCCCCTCGGCCAGCCACGTCGTCGGCCGGTCCGGAACGAAACCGGCTTCCCGCAGTGCCCCGACCCAGTCCTCGCGCAGGTCGGTTGCCACGACCCTTCTGGTGCACCGCGGCCGGGCCGCCAGGGCGCTCAGCACGCCGTCCTTGAACCCCAGCACGGCACGCCGGTCCACCTCGAACACAGTGGTCCCGGAAGGCCAGTCGAGGCGGAACGCCCGCGTGTCCATCCCAGAGGCCAGGAGCACCACCTGCTGCGGTCCGGACTGGACGATCTGCTCGTCGAGGAACCGGGTCCGGACCGCGGCCTGCTCACCCATCAGGTCCAGGAACGACCGTGCGGCCGGTGGGAACCGCACGCCCGCCGCGTCGACGAACGCCTGCGCGAACGGGTCCGCGCACACGCGGTCCGCTCTCGTCGTGTCCCGCGCCCGCAGCGCCGCGGTCATCAGTGACGTCGAGCCGATCTCGTCGATGTCGGTCGCGCTCATGAGGGCCTCCGATTCGAGGTTCACTGTAGTCTTCTGCACGACAGTCTCGAACAAGACCGTATCATCTGATACTTCATCGATGGTTCGCGTCGAGATCGGTCGCCACGGGCACCGGCTACCCTGCGCGAATGGGCGAGACGACGGGCCCGCGGACCGCGCGAGCCACCGACCGTCCGGGCGACGTCTCCCCGTTCGCCCTCGGCCTGCTGCTGCGACGAGCCCACGACCGCGCCGCCGATGCGCTGGCTGCGGCCGTGCGCCCCCTCGGGCTGGAGCTACGCCATTTCGCGGTGATGATCGAGCTCGCGCAGAGCGGACCGACCAACCAACGCGACCTGGGCCTCGCCGTAGGCATGGACAAGGCGATGGTCGGACGCGTCGTCGACGACCTCGAACGCGACGGCATTGCCGAACGCCAGCCCATCCCCGGCGACCGGCGGATGCGCAGCGTCGCCATCACCGCACGCGGGCTCGACCTCTTCGACACCGCCCACGAGAACGGACGGGGCGTCTCCGAGCGGCTCGTCTCCCACCTCGACGACGGCGAGTACGACCAGCTCATGGACATACTCACCCGCTTCACCTACCCGTCCGGGGACTGAACGGCAGCCCCGGCACGACGCAGCTCAGGGCTCCGGCGACGCCGGGCCCGCGTCGCGACGGGGTTCGGGTGGCGCGGCGGGCGATACTCGCCCCGTGACGGAACGTCGCGTCGGATGGGGCTTCGTCTCGCTCTACACGCTCGCGTTCATGGGCACGTCGCTGATGCTCGTCGCGCCATTGCTGGTCACACTGGCGTTGAAGATCAACTCGCTGGTCGGGATCGAACGGGCGCCGAACAGCCTGGCGCTCGTCACCGGGATCGGTGCCCTGCTGGCGATGGTCGGGAACCCGTTCTTCGGCAAGCTGAGCGACCGGACGTCGTCGCCGCTGGGGATGCGGCGGCCCTGGATGGTCGTCGGTCTGGTGGGCGGTTCCCTCGGTGTCCTCGTGGTCGCGGTGGCGCCGACCGTCGCGGTCGTCCTCGTCGGATGGTGCATCGCTCAGCTGCTGTTCAACGCCCTGCTCGCCGCGATGGTGGCGGTGCTGCCGGACCAGGTGCCGCCCGCTCGACGCGGACGGGTCTCGGGTGTCCTGGCCATCTGTCTGCCCATCGCGTCGGTGGGCGGCACGTTCGTGGTCCAGATGTTCACCGGCAACCAGCTGGCCATGTTCCTGTTCCCGTGCGCGATCGGCGGGTTCTTCGTCGTGCTCTTCACGGTCGTGTTGAAGGATCGCCGGCTGGCCAGGTCGGACAAGCCGACCTGGTCGCTGCGGGAGTTCCTCGGCACGTTCTATGTCGACCCGCGGAGGAGTCCGGACTTCGCCTGGGCTTTCGCCAGCCGCTTCCTGTTCGTTCTCGCCTACGCGTTCCTGGTCACCTACCAGGCGTACTTCCTGTTGAACGAGATAGGCAGCTCCGAGGCCGACGTGCCGCGGCAGGTGTTCCTCGGCACGCTGGTCCAGTCCGTGGTCCTCGTCGTCGCCTCCCTCATCGGTGGCGTGTTCTCCGACCGGACGGGTCGGCGGAAGGTCTTCGTCCTCCTCGCGTCGATCGTGTACGGCCTGGCGCTGTTCGTCATCGCGATCGCCGGCGACGTCAACGGCTTCCTCGTCGGCATGGCGCTCAGCGGGCTCGGCTTCGGCGTGTACATGGCCGTGGATCTCGCACTCGTCGCCGACGTGCTGCCGGACCGCGACACCGTCGCCAAGGACCTCGGCGTGCTCAACATCGCCGGCGCGCTCCCGTTCTCCGTCGCGCCTGCGATGGCGCCGGTCATCCTGGCGATCAGCAGCGGCAGCTACGGCGTCCTGTATGCGGTCGCCGGGGTCTGCGCCGTCGTCGGAGGCGTCGCCATCCTGCCGGTCAGGCGTGTCCGATGAGCAGCGGGGCGCCCGAGCGGCCCACCGGTTCACGGTGGGCCGCTCGGGCGAGCTCGGGCGTGCTCAGGCGACCGGGCGGGCGGCGTGCTCGGCACCCGTCGGGATGGTGAGGGGGGACGGCCTGAAGCCCTTGACGACGAGCCAGACGCCCAGCGAGAGCTCCCAGACGAAGATCGGGACGGTCGCGATCTGGTGCCACACGGAGGTCAGCTCCCAGGCCCCGAAGAAGATCGCGGTGGTGGAGGCGAAGAGAAGGGGGGCTCCGACGAGCCCGACGACGGGGATGACGCGGGGCACGAGGCCGGACCGGTACATCAACGTGCCCAGCAGCACGGCGTTCAGCGACGCCGCGAGCCCGGGGCCGAGCAGGAACGTCCAGTCACGGGCCGCGACGAGGGACTGTCCGACGGCGACGAGCGCGTCCGGATCGGCACCGGTCCCGGCCAGGTTCTGGCGCAGCGTCACGACCGACAGGAGGCTGACGACCCCGATCATGATGACCGCGGCTTCGAACAGGCGCGAGGTGACGAGGCCGAGCGCGAAGCCTTCGTGCTGCCGCTTGAGCACCGAGAACAGCGCGACGGCGGAACCGACGCCGGCGAGGGCGTTGATCACGTCGAGGAAGCAGCCCAGCAGCACACTGGTGTCGGCGCCGGGGCCGAGTATGTACGCGGGATCGTCCAGCACGGGCCCCAGGAGGAACAGGACCGGGGGGATCGAGGCCGCGAAGGTGATCAGGTAGAAGGTCCCCGCGACGAGGGCGACCTTCCTGCCCGGGTCCGTCGGGGCCGCTGTCCTTGTCGTGGTCGGAACGGTGGCGGTCATGTCACTCTCCTGAATGCGGGTTGTGTGGGCACGTCGACCGGGTGGTCTCGACCCGGGTGACCGACAGCAGCGGTATCCCGATGTCTCGCACCGTTTGCAGCAGTCCGTGCAGCGCGGCCTGGTCGACGACGGGGCCCTCGACGAGGGTGGATCCGTCGCTCGTGGCGGTGAGCGTCATCCCGTCGAACCGGGTGGCCCAGCGGGATCCGAGACGCCCCTGGAGACGGATCTCGTACCGCTCCGGCTCCGTCGCTCGGCCGGCTGACGTGTCGCTCATGGTGATCCTCTTGCGGTGGCGTCCGGCTCGGTTGCCGCTGAGTGGCGGGCCTTCGGGACGACCGCAAGGTAGGAGGAGATGTGGTGAGCGGACCTCACCACGAGTGGTGAGCGGCCTGGTGAACTATCGCCTGCGGTTGCGCGACAGCAGGCCGAGCTCCCCGGCACGACGCACCGCTGCGCGTCGACTGGTGACCCCGAGCTTGGTGTAGATGTTCCTGGTGTGGGTCCGCACGGTGTTCAGTGACACCACGAGCTCACGCGCGATGGCCGGGCCGTCGAGGTCGCTTCCGAGCAGGCGGAGGACGTCCAGCTCCCGTCCGCTGAGCGGCTCGATCACGGCCCCGGTGCCGCGGGCGACCGGCCCGGCCGGGGCGGTCCCGGCTCCGCTCGCGCCCAGGAGTCGACGGACGTAGACCCAGGACCTCCGTCGTTTCGCCACCGCTGCCAGCAGGGACTCCATCGGGGACCCCTCGTCCACGAAGACGCGGACGTATCCCTCCGGTTCTGCCAGGCCGAGCGCGCGTTCCAGCGGCGCGAGCGCGGCGGTGGTGTCACCCCGGGCGTGGTGTGCGAGCGCCTGGACCACCAGGACCTCGACGACGCTTCCTCCGCGCTCTCCCTCCTCCGCAGCCCGCAGGAGGCGCAGCAGGAACCGGTCGACACCGTCCAGGGAGGCGTCGGTCCGGTGGGCCGCGTGCCGCGCGAGGAGGACCCTGGCCAGCGTGACGTGCTCGTACTCGTGCAGGTAGGACACGTCGTCGTCGACGGACAGCCCTCGCTCCTCGGCCCACCGGAGGGCCTCGTCGACCTGGCCGCGGCCGGCGAGCAGGCGCGCCCGCGACGCCGGGACGGGCCGCACGTTCGGGGAGAAGTCACCCCGGTACACCCGCTGGGCCTCGTCGAGCAGTGCGAGGGCGCCGTCCGGGTCGCCGCGGGCCTGCCGGATCCGGGCCATCGCCACCCGCCGGCGGTACGCGTTCTGCGGCAGACCGGTGTGCTCGCCGAGCTCGTGGCTGCGCAGCAGGTGGGCGTCGGCGGCGTCGAGATCGTTGCGCTCGCAGGCGACCTGGCTCATCCCGACGTACATGTCGGCCGTTCCGCGCAGCGGTGTCGTGGCGTCGGGGGAGACCGTCCGCAGAGCGTGCTCGTACGTTCGCAGCGCCTCGCCGAGGCGACCTTGGGTGATCCGGATGTCGGCCAGCGTGATCGAGCATCCGAGGACGTCGGAGAGGTGCCCGGCCCGCCGCATGCCCTCCACCGAGGCGGAGTAGGCCGCGTGTGCGGCGTCGAGGTGGCCGTCGCCCCACAGCGCGAGCCCGGACAGGGCCGACGCCCCGCCGCGGGTGAGGTGGTCGTCGACGGCCGCTCGGTCGACCGCGAGGTCGGCGTGTCGGACGGTGGCGGCCCCGTCACCACGGACCAGGGCCAGCGCGGCGCGGTACATCTGGATCACCCCCGGGAGGCGGCGGAGCTCCGCGTCGTCGAGGACGACCGTTCCCGTCGGATGGTGCTCCAGGCAGTGCTCGGCGTCCCGCAGCCGGTCCTCGACGCCGTCGAACTCGCCTCCCTGCATCAGGGCCCCGATCAGGCCGACGGCGAGTACCGGCCGGACCCGGACGACCTCGTCGGGAAGGGCGTCCAGCCAGCCGCGGATCGTGGCCTCCTGCCGGTTCCTCTGCAGGGTCGGCACGGCCAGCTCGACCAGTCCCGCCGCGCGCTCGACGTCGCCGGCGGACAGGGCGTGGCGGACCGCAGGCGACGGCTCGCCGTTGCCCTCGTACCACTCGCTGGCGCGGCGATGCAGGTCGCCGACCTCGTCAGGGCGTTCGTCGAGCAGGTGTGACCGCAGCACGTCCGCGAACAGATGGTGGTAGCGGTACCACCGGCGGCTGTCGTCGAGCGCGACGACGAACAGGTTGGCCCGGTCCAGTGCCTCGAGCATGGCCTTGCCGCCGGGCCGTGCGGTGACGGCGTCACAGAGCGGGCCGCTCAGCCGGTCCAGAACGGACGTCTGGACCAGGAAGGTCCGGACGCGCTCGGGTTGCCGCTCGAGAACCTCCTCGGCCAGGTAGTCGACGATGTAGCGGTCATCGCCCGCGAAGCCGGCGATGAAGCCGGCGACGTCGGTTCGACCCTGCATCGACAGTGCCGCCAGCTGGAGCGCGGCGATCCAGCCCTCCGTGCGTCGCTCCAACGCGGCGATGTCGCTCGCGGTGAGGTCCAGCCCGACGACCTCGTTGAGATACGTCGTCACCTCGCTCACGGTGAAGCGCAGGTCGGCGGAACGGACCTCGACCAACTCGCCCCGAGCGCGCAGACGAGCCAACGGCAGGGCGGGGTCGGCACGGGTGCTGAGCACCAGGTGAAGGTGCGGCGGCGAGTGCTCCACCAGGAACGTCATCCCGGCCTGGACGTCGGGCCCGTCCACGAGGTGGTAGTCGTCGAGCACCAGGTAGATCTCGTTCGGCACGGCCGTGAGCTCGTTGAGCACGGTCGCCAGGACGTCCCCGACCGGCGGCTGCGCGGACTGCAGGAGCGGCACCGCGCCGGCCCCGATGCCCGGCACGACCGTCTGCAGGGCAGCGATCACGTAGGTCCAGAACGAGGCCGCCCGGGCGTCGCTCTCGTCGAGGGACACCCATGCCACGGACCGGTCCTGCGCCGTCGCGCCGGCCAGCCACTCGGCGAGCAGCGTCGTCTTGCCGAAGCCGGCCGGGGCGGCGAGGAGCGTCAGCCGCGCGTGGGCCCCCCGGGCCAGACGTTCGCGCAGTTCGGGCCGGGCCACCGTCGTGCGCCGGGGCCTGGGGACGAACAGCTTGGTCTCGACCAGGGGGGCCGCCATGGTGCGCACGACAGTAGAACAGCAGCGGTCATCGCGGGAACGGCTGCCGAAACCCGCGCCCTGCTCGAGCCGGACCGGCTCCGGGTCGTGCGCCGCGGGCAGGGGACCTTGCCGGGACTCGGCGCCCTGACGGGCTATAGGTCAGCAGCCCTCGCGCGGACGGCGGAACCGCTCACAGATCGGCGTGGCGGCGGCCGCTGGAGGGTGTAGGAAGACACCTACGGAACCCCGAACCGGCCACGGACGGATCGGAGGAGAAGGTCCTTCCCCTCGGGTCGGGGCTCCGGCACGAGCACCAGGAACCACGCCGAAGGCGACCGGTCAGAATCGGATGCCGTGGGCCTGCGCATCGGGCGATCGCCGCCCGATGACGCCGAGGCCACGACCACGGCGCCCACCGAACGCTTGGCGACCCGGCTGCTCGTGTTGACGGCCCCGGACCCGCACAGGTCCGGGGCAGTCGTGCGCCTGGGACCACGCCGATCAGGCGTGTGCCGGGGTGGCGGTGCGCATCGAGGTGATGTCCGCCGTGGTGAGCGGTGTGCCCCCGATGCCCCAGGAGCCGCTGGCGATCTCCTCGACGGTCACCCACGTCACCCCGCGCATGGACTCGCCCTCGACGCTGACCATCGCGTCGGTCACGGCCCGGACCATCTGGGCCTTCTCCTCGGGTCCGAAGACTCCTTCGATCACCTTCACCTGGACGTAAGGCATGGCTACTCCTCTGGATCCCCGGCGTCTGCCGGATCTCGAAACCATGACCCCGTCGGCATGCAAACTCCTTGCAATCGGTCGGTCGATCCTCGAACCGCGAGCTGTAGCCGTGACAATGCCCGGCGTGGAGTGCCGGGTACTGGGTTCCGTCGAGTTGCTGGACGGCGGCTCCACCCTGTCGTTGGGCGGGCCCAAACCTCGGTTGATCCTGGCGATGCTGCTGGCCGAGCGTGGCCACGTCGTCGCCCTCGACCGTCTGGTGGACGCGCTGTGGGGGCCGGACCCGCCGTCGAGCGCGGTCCCGACGTTGCAGACGCACGTCTCCCGGCTCCGTCGCCTGTTCGCGTCCGTGCCGGACCCGCCCCGCATCGAGACCAGCCCGCCCGGCTACCGGCTCGATGTCGCGCCGCACAGGCTGGACGCGGCTCGGTTCGAGGCCGCTGTCGGGCGCGCCCACCGCGAGCTCGGCCAGGATGATCCACGAGCGGCGTTGCGCGCCGCGGAGGACGCCCTGGGGGAGTGGCGGGGCCCCGCGTTCGCGGAGTTCACCGACGCGCACGCGCTGCGCGCCGAGGCCGCGCGCCTCGAGGAGCTGCGTGTCATCGCCCACGAGGTGGCGGTCGAGGCCCGGATGGCCTGTGGGGAGCACGCCGACGTCATCGGGGAACTGGACACGCTCGTTGCCGAGTACCCCCTGCGGGAGCGGCTGTGGGCCCAGCTCATGCTGGCCCTGTACCGCAGTGGGCGGCCCGGCGAGGCCCTTCAACGCTGCGCCGAGCTGCGGGACCTGTTGCGTGAGCAGCTGGGGCTCTCACCCTCGCTCGAGGTCCGGGCGCTGGAGAGCGACATCCTGGCCGAACGTGACGACCTGCGCTGGGCTGATCCGGTCCCCGACCCCGCCCGGGAGGGCGCCGGGGGAGGGCCACGGGACCCGGCGCCGTTGATCGGGCGCGACGGGGAGGTCGGCGTCGTGAGCCGACTCGTCGCCGACAACCGGCTGGTCAGCGTGACCGGGCCCGGCGGGGTCGGCAAGACCCGTCTCGTCCAGGAG
Source organism: uncultured Actinomycetota bacterium (assembly GCA_963822335.1). Classification (GTDB taxonomy): domain Bacteria; phylum Actinomycetota; class Actinomycetes; order Mycobacteriales; family Pseudonocardiaceae; genus Pseudonocardia. The sequence goes on from CAWGHE010000005.1 coordinate 78,524, forward strand.
CTGCTCGACGGCGTCCCGGGCGTCCATCCCGGTGGCATCCGGTGGGTCGAGCTCGCCCCGGTCCGCGGCGGCGATCAGGCGGTGGCGGCGGTGGCGGCCGCGCTCGATCTCCAGCGGCGACCGGAACGATCACTGGAGGACTCGATCGTCGAGGTACTGGCCCCGCAGACGCTGCTGCTGGTGCTCGACAACTGCGAGCACGTCCTCGAGGGCATCGCCCCGCTGGTCGCCCGGATACTGCGCCGCTGCCCGGCGGTCCGGGTCCTGACGACCACCCGCGAACCTCTGGGCCTGCCGGGGGAGATCACCTGGGACCTTCCCCCGCTCGACGTGCCGTCGTCCGGGACGGCGTCACTGGACGAGGTGCGGGCGAGCACCGCGGTCGCCCTGTTCACGGCGCGCGCCGGCGCCGCGCGGGCCAGCTTCGCCCTCGACGACGGCAACCGCCGGGCCGTCGCCGAGATCTGCATCCGGCTCGACGGGCTCCCACTCGCACTCGAGCTGGCCGCGGCGCGGGTGCGCTCGATGACCCCCGCCGACATCGCCGACCGCCTCGACGCCCGGTTCCGGCTGCTGGCCGGCGCCCGGCAGCCGGATCGACGGCACCGCGCCCTGCTCGACGTCGTGAGCTGGTCCCACGACCTGCTCGGACCGGCGGAGCAGACCCTGTTCGCCCGCCTCTGCGTGTTCGCGGGTGCGTTCGACCTCGCCCGCGCCGAGGAGGTGTGCTCGTCGGCCGACCTCGATCCGTCGGCGGTGGCGGCCCTGCTTGCCGCCTTGGTGGACAAGTCGATGGTCGTCGCCACCGAGTCGGACGGGCGCATGCGCTACCGGCTCCTGGAGACCCTGCGCGAGTTCGCCCGCGAGCAGCTGCGGACGCGTCCCGACGCGAGTGCGACCAGGCGCGCGCACGCCCGCGCGCACCAGCAGACCGTGCAGGCCGCCAGCCAGGGCCTGGGCGGCCCGGACGAACTGCGCTGGTCGCGGCGCATCGCCGACGACGTCGAGGACCTCCGGGAAGCCTTCGGATCCAGCCTGCGCCTCGGCGACCTCGACACGGCCCTCGAGCTGGTGGCGGCGGTCCGCGAGTTCGCCTTCCGCAGCGTCCGCTACGAGATCCTCGACTGGGCGCAGACGGCCTCCACCGTGCGCGGCGCCGAGGACCGTCCTCTGTACCCGGTCATCCTCGGAATGATCGCCTACGGGCGGTTCGTCCGCGGCGAGCTCACCGGCGCCGTGGTCGCCGCCCGCAACGCCATGGCGGCGGCCGACCGGCTCGGCGCGCCGACGTTCGCGCTGGCCGAGCGGGTCCTGGGCAACGCCCTGTTCTACCGCGGCGAGACCGCCGATGCGCTGGCCTGGATGGATCGGATGGTCGACGCGGCCCGGGCAACGGGGGACGACGGCCTGCTCGCCCACGGCTGCTACATGCGCTCCGTGGCGCACACCAGCGTCGGCGACCACGACGGAGCCCGGCGACTGGCCGCTGAGGCCCAACAGGCAGCGGACCGATGCGCCGGCCCGACCGCGCTGGCGCAGGCCGCCTACGCAGCCGGGCTGTCCTGCGAGCGCGACGACCCCGATCGCGCACTCGAGCTGCTCGTCACCAGCGGCGAGCTGGCCGGCGGGGTGGACAACCGCTGGCTGCAGGCCTTCGCCCGCACCGAGGAGCTCTACCTGCGTGCCCAACGCGGCGATGTCGACCAGGCACTCACCGGATTCCGGGCCGTCGTCGACACCTGGTTCCGCGGCGGCGAGTGGGCCAACCAATGGCTGTCGCTGCGCCATCTGTTCGGTGTCTTCGCCTCCCTCGGCGACGACGAGATCGCCGCCGTTCTGCACGGCGCGCTCGACGCGGCCGGCGCGGCGACGGCCCACCCCTTCGAGCCCTCCGGCGCCGCCCGGGTGAACGCTCTCGCCGACGTCGTCCGCGCCCGGTACGGGACGGCCGCGTTCGACCTGGCCGTCAATCGCGGCCGGTCACTGCGCGACGAGGAGGTCGTGCTGATGATCCTGAATCACCTCGACGCGACGAGTCCACATAGGCCCTAGCCGGAGCCCACCACGTGGCGGTCCGGTGGCGCTGTCTCGCTCAGGTCCGGGTATCACCGGACGCGTCCGTCGAGCTCCGGCCGGTCGTGGTGCGAGGTCCGGGCTCGCCCTCGATCGACGGTTCGGTCGCACCGGGGCCCGCCAGGGCGCCGGTGTCGCGCAGGGAGCGCAGGACCAGCGCGTAGGAGCCGGCCAGGGTCGACTCCTGGTAGGGCAGTTCGTTGGCGGCGCAGAAGGCCCGGATCGCCGGTTGCGCCCGGCGCAGGCGGACGGTGGGAACCGTGGGGAACAGGTGGTGCTCGATCTGGTAGTTCAGCCCGCCCATGGCCACATCGAGCCAGCGGCCGCCCGTGATGTTGCGGGAGGTCAGCACCTGGCGGTGCACGAAGTCCAGGCCGCGTTCGGCCTCCTCCGTTTCGCTCGCGTCGGGCTCGCCGATCAGCGGCATCCCCTTGTGGGCGGGGGCGAACGAGCAGCCCAGGTAGACCCCCAGCAGTCCCTGGTGCACCGCGATGAACGCGATCGCCTGCCCGGCGGGCAGGACCAGGAACACCGCTGTGAGGTAACCGGTGAAATGCCCGGCCAGCAGCACCGACTCGGTCCACCAGCCGCGGGTGCGCTCGCCCCGGCGGCGGTACAGGCCGCGCACGCTGGACAGGTGCAGGTCGAGTCCTTCGAGGAGGAGCAGCGGGAAGAACGTCGCGGCCTGGTGGCGAGCCAGCCAGCGACCCAGACGGCTGGACCGGGCGCGGGCCTGCGCGGCGGTGAACGCGATCCCGACGCCGCCGATGTCCGGGTCGCGGTCGACATGGTTGGGATGGGCGTGGTGTCGGTTGTGCTTGTCGATCCACCACCCGTAGCTGAGCCCGATCAGCGCGTTCGCGCACACGAGGCCGAGCAGGTCGTTGGCCCGCCGGGAGGCGTAGACCTGCTGGTGACCGGCGTCGTGGCCGAGGAACCCGATCTGGGCGAACACCACCGCCATCACCGCGGCGACCGCGAGCTGCCACCACGAGGGCCCCAGCAGGGCGAACACCACCCACCCACCGGCCCACAACCCCACGACCACACCGATCCGGGCGCGGTAGTAGCCGACCTGCGGGGACAACAGCCCCGCGGCGCGCAGCTGCCGGGACAACGAGCCGTAGTCGCAGCGCGGCCCCGCTGTCGTCACCGTCGCGCCGGCCCTCGGCTCGGCTGCCGCGGTGGTGACGCTGCCGCGGCTCCCGGCAGGCAGACGTGGAACGGGAAACGGGCCAGACACCATGAGGGACGACTCCTTGGACGCTGCTCGGCGAGAGCGCGATCGACACAACAGGGAGCGTCGGGGTCTGGGAACGCCGGAACCTCCTCCACCATATGCGGCCCGTCGACCGCTGGTGGCGGCCGTGCACCGTTGTGGATCGGAGGTCATCAGTCCAGCACCACGATCGCCCCGCCACCACCCAGCCACCCCCCGCACGCGGCACCGGCGAACCCCATGGAGCGCGGCCGCGCGAACTCCAGGCCACCGTGCGGCGACGGCGGGCGGGAAGCGCGTTTCGGCCTCGTCGCGCAGGGAAGGTGGTGTCACCTCGTCGGCATCCGAGCGATCCGCGTCCGGACGTCACGACGAAGCCCGGCGAAGGGAATCTGGTGCACCACACCATCGGGATCGCGGTGCCGGCCGTAGCCACCGACGAGTTGGTGAGCCGTCTCGAACCGATGCCGGGCGTGGTCAACCTGGTGGTCGAGCGGGGAGCGTCGGTGAAACCGCCGGGTGACATGGTCACCGTGCACGTCCTGAACCGGACGGTGAACGACGTGCTCGTCGCCGCGCGGGCGCTCGAGGAGCACGGGCCCGTCGCGATCACCACGTCGCGCGTCGACGGGATGCTCGCCACCGGTGACCGCGGCGAGATCGACGACGACGCCGACGAGTCCCCCTGGGAGGAGTTCGAGCACGCGCTGCGGCACCACAGCCGGCTCAGCGTCAACTACCTCGCGCTGATGGCGATCGGTGGGGCGCTGGCCGTGGCGGGCCTGCTCTCGCCGCCCGTGCCGCAGGCCCTGGCCCTCGCCGCGGCCGCGGTGCTGACGCCGGCGTTCGAGCCGGTGGCCAAGCTCGCGGTCGGGCTGGTCCGCCGCAGCGGCTACCGGATCCGACGGGCGACCATCTCCGTGCTCGTCGGCTACCTGGTGCTCGCGGCGTCCGGCGGGGTCACGTTCCTCGTCCTGCGCGGTCTGGGCCTGGCCTCGCCGAAGACCATCGCGAGCAGCGAAGGCGTCCACCTGGTCGTCGACCCCACGGCCGCGGACTGGCTCGTCGGGGCCTGCGGTGCCGTCGCGGGGCTGCTGATCGTCACGTCCTTCCGGGAGGCGGCACTGGCCGGTGCCCTGATCGCCCTGGCCCTCGTGCCCGCCGGCGCGCTCGTCGGGGTGGGGATCGTCGCGGGCGACGCCGGACTCGCGGTGAACGGGCTCCAACGTGCCGCAGTGGACATGGCCCTGGTGCTGGTACTCGGCGGGATGGTGCTCGTCGCGAAGGACATGCTGTTCCACCGTCGATCCCTGCCATCACCCGCACCTACGACCGCGAGGAGCTGAGATGGCCGAGGTCAGTCAGTTGGTGCACGCCACCCCGGACCAGATCTTCGCGGTGCTGGCGGATGGTTGGTCGTACCCGCTGTGGGTGGTCGGCGCGACGCACATGCGCGCCGTCGACCCGGAATGGCCCGCCGTCGGATCCCGCATCCACCACAGTGTCGGCGCGTGGCCGGTGATGGTGGAGGACTACACCGAGGTGCTCGACGTCGACGCCGGCCGTCGCCTCGAGTTGCGAGCGCGTGCCTGGCCGTCGGGCGAGGCGCGCGTCGAACTCGAACTCCAGCCGGTCGCCGGGGGAACCATGGTCACGATGCGGGAGAACGCGATGAGCGGACCCGGTCTTCTCGTGCCGGGCATCCTGCAGGATCTGGGGCTCCATCCGCGGAACGTCGAGACCCTGCAGCGCCTGTCCGCGCTCGCGGTTCGCGGGGGGCCCGGCGCGGGATAGCTCTACGACGAGTACCGCGGATGGAGTCCCGGAGCCTTCTGGTCGTACCCATCGAGCCACTCCTGGCCCTGCGGCGTCACCCGCACCCGCTGCAGGTCAGCCTCCGAACCGGCCGCCGGCTCGATGTAGCCGAGGTCGTGGAGCGAGGACGCGAACTGCTGTGCCACCGACTGCTGCATCTCGGTGGTCGCGTCCTGTCCGAAGATCACGTCCACCGGCGCGACGTCGTTGTCGCCCGCCAGGACCCGCCGCAGGAATTCGGCGAGACGGGAGTCGGCTTTGGTGCTCATGCCGGAACCCTAGCCACCGGCTCCGATGCCACACCACCGTCCCCGCGCGGCAGGCTGCGCGGAGGTCGCCGGAGCCCGGGTCAGGTCCTCGGCGCGCGCGGACGGGCCTCGAGGGCCAGCCCCGCGCCCATGCCGGCGATGCCGCGGGCGCGGACCGCGGCGGCGCGAGCTGCAGGACCTCCGGTAGCCCCTGCGACGCGACGACCAGGACGACCCCCACCGCCAGTGCGACTCCGGTCCTGCGCGCCGTCGTCGACGGGCTGCTGGAGCGAGCCTCCCGGTAGGGCGCCGTCAGCCGGCTGGTCCGGTACTGCCGACGAACGTCGCCGGCGGACGCTCCCCGACGTCGACGGTGAGCCGGAAGACGTCGGGCCGGGCGTAGTGGCCGACCGGGTCGAACTCGCGGCGCGACAGGGCCGTGGCCACCGGGTCGATCTCGGCGTAGAGGATCCCCTCCGCGCCGTGCAGCGGGCCGGCGAGCACCGTTCCGTCCGGCGCGACGATCGCCGTGCCGCCGCGCGAGAGCACGTCCTCCTCGCCGCCGTAGAGCTTGCCGCGCAGCGCCTCCGGCACGTCGGGGCCGCGCAGGAACGAGTTGGTGCCGACGACGAACACCCGGCCCTCCTTCGCGATGTGGCGCAGGGTGGCGAGCCAGCAGTCGCTGGTGTCCCAGGTCGGCGCGAGGTGCACGTCGATCCCGCGGGCGTAGAGCGCCGCCCGGGCCAGCGGCATGTAGTTCTCCCAGCAGATCAGCCCGCCGAGCCGCCCGAACGGGGTGTCGAACACCGGCAGCGTCGACCCGTCGCCCTGGCCCCAGATGGTGCGCTCGCCGCCGGTCGCGACGAGCTTGCGGTGCCGGCCGGCAAGGGTGCCGTCGGGGGCGAAGTAGAGCAGCGTGTTGTAGAGCGTGCCGCCGTCGCGCTCGTTCACGCCGACGGCGAGCCACGCCTGCGCGGCCCGGGCCGCCTCGCCCATCCGGTCGGTCGCCGCGGACGGCACGGCGACCGCCTCCCGCTCCAGCGCCGCGTAGAGCTCGCCGTCCCGCCATGCCGGGGTGCGCCAGACCCAGTCCGGGTAGGTGGGCACGAACGCCTCGGGGAACACGACGAGCCCGGCGCCCTCGGCGGCGGCCTTCGCGGTCAGCTCGACGACCTTCTCGACGGTGGCGTCGCGGTCCAGGAACACCGGTGTGGCCTGGACCGCGGCCGCGACCACGGCGCTCACTTCGTCCCCCAGGCCACGATCAGCTCGCACGGTCCGGAGAACCCGCCGGGTCCCTCGAACCCCGCCAGCTCGGCGGCGATCTCGTCCCACGCCTGCTCCTGCTCCTCCGGGGTGAGCCCGCCGAGCATCTGGTGCAGCGCGCCGAACGACTCGCGCTCGAACCGGACGCAGTCCGCGGCGCGGGCCATCCGCAGCGGCGCCGGCACGGCCTGCGAGCCGACGTCGCGGAACCCGGCGCGGCGGAACACGTCCTCCAGCACGCCGGCCCCGCCGAGGCTGAACGGGCCGGGCTGGCCGGGCGCGGGCGGGGGCAGCTGCGCGCGGCGCCGGATGATCGATACCGGCACGGAGAAGAAGCCGTTGCGGTCCGGTGTGGAGTAGACGACCGCGGCCACCCGCCCGCCCGGCCGCAGCGCGCGGTACTGGCCGGCCATGGCGCCGGCCTGGTCCGGGAAGTAGATCAGGCCGAGGCGGGAGACCACGGCGTCGAAGGCGCCCGCCTCGACGTCGAGCCGCTCACCGTCCAGCTCCCGGGTGGAGACGTTGCCCAGTCCCTCCGCGGCGGCCGCCGCGGCCGCGTGATCGAGGATCGCGGGCGAGATGTCGGTGGCGAGCACCTCGCCGGTCGGGCCGACCCGGCGGGCCGCGGCGAGCGTCTGACCGCCCGCGCCGGCGGCCACGTCGAGGACGCGACCGCCGGTGGTGACGCCGGCCGTGTCGAGCATCAGCGCGGTCGCCTCGGCGAGCCACTCCTCCAGCGTCGGGCCCCAGGCGTGCCACGCGGCGGCCGCGTCCTCCCACTGGGCGCGGGTGGTGGTCTTGTAGCGGGCGGGATCGAACGTGGTCGCGGTCATGGCCTGCTCCTCACGGTGGTGGTGTGCTGATGCCCTGTAGGCGCCAGATCGCCGGCCCGGCCCGCCAGGTTCCGGGTAGCGGTTCCGCCAGGTGCCTGCCGGGGGATGTCGCGGCCGTGCACAATCACCGGGCATGGCCTTCGTGGGCCGGGCCCGCGCGCTCGCCCGCCTCCTCGCGGTCGTCGAGGAGGCGGCGGGCGGTCGCGCCCGGCTCGTGCTGGTCGGCGGCGAGGCGGGCATCGGGAAGACGACGCTGGTCGGCGAGGCGGCGCAGCGCAGCGGGCTGTCGGTCGGCTGGGGCACCTGCGGTGACGGCCTCCCCGCGCTCTGGCCCTGGACCGTGGCGCTGCGTGGCCTGCTCGGAGCCCTCGACCCGGCCGACGCGTACGCGGCGACCCGCACCGACACCGACGAGCTGGCCCGCCTGCTGCCCGAGCTGCGGCGGGGCGGACGTCGACGTCCCGGACGGCGACGACGCCCGGCTGCGCCAGTTCGATGCCGTCGCCCGGTTCCTGGAGCGGCTGGCCCGGCGCGCTCCGGCGCTCGTGGTGCTCGACGACCTGCAGTGGGCCGACGGGTCGACGCTCGCGCTGCTGCAGTTCGTCACCCACGCCTATCGTCCGGTTCCGCTCGTCGTCGTCGGCGCCTACCGCCACGACGAGCTCGGGCCGGTTGCCGCCGCGGCGGTGTCCGACCTGGCCCGCACCGCCGAGACGCTGCAGCTGCACGGTCTGTCCGCCGACGAGGTGAGCGAGCTGGTCACCGCCGCCATCGGCGGACCGGGTGCACAGCGATGGGCGGGCGAGGTGCACCGGCGCACCGGCGGCCATCCCTTCCTCGCCCGCCAGCTCGCCGAGTTGCTCGCCGACCCGGCCCAGCCGGCCGACGCGGTCCCGCCGGTGGCCCGGGAGCTCGTCGCGCGCCGCGTCCAGCGGCTGTCGCCGGACGGCCGGTCGCTCGTCGAGGCCGTGGCCGTCGCCGGCAGTCCACTGGCGCCCGACGTGCTCGCCGAGGTGTGCGGGACCGACGCCGCGGGTGTCGCGGCGCTGATCGAGGAGGGCGTGCGGGCGGGGGTGCTGGTCCGCGACGGGGACCGGGACACCGACGGGGGCCGGGCCCGGCCGGCCCACGACCTGTTCCGGGAGACCATCGCCGCTGAGCTCGCCGTCACCGAGCGGATGGAGCTGCACCGCCGCACCGCTGACGCACTGGAACACCGGCACACCCGGGGCGCGGCCGTCGTCCCGGCCGACATGGCCCGGCACTGCGCCGCGGCGGTACCGCTGGAGGGCGGGGACCGCGCGGTCCGGTGGGCGCGGGCCGCGGCCCGCGCCGACATCGCCCGGCTCGGGTTCGCCGACGCCGCCGCGCACCTGGCCCGGGCCCGTGGCGCGCTGGAGGACGCCGGCGACCCGGCCACCGCAGGCACCGTCGTCGACCTGCTGGTCGAGGAGGCCGGCGCGCGGGCCCGCGCCGGGGAGCCCGGGGCGCGGGCGCTGCTCGACGACGCGTGGGAGCGGGCGAGGGCGCTGGGCGACGCGGAGCGGCTCGGGAGCGTGGCCCTGGGCGTGCAGCGGCTGGGCGCGCGGTTCGCGATGGCCCGCGACGCCGTCGTCGCGATGCTGGAGACCGCCCGCGCCACGCTGGACGGCACCGGCACCGGTCTGGAGGCCCAGCTGACCGCGAGCCTGGCCCGCGAGCTGCACCACTCGGTGCCCGCGCAGCGGGCGCGCGCCCGGCCGCTGTCCCAGCAGGCGATCGCGCTGGCCCGCCGCCTCGACGACCCGGCGGCGCTCGCCGCGTGCCTGCTCGCCCGCCACGACGTTCTGTGGACACCCGGCCGCGCCGGCGAACGGATCATGCTCGCCCGCGAGATCGCCGAGCTGGCCGAGCGCACGGGTGACGCCGAGCGGCATGCCGAGGGTCTGCTGCTGCTGGCCAACGCGCTGCTCGAGGAGGGCTCGCCCGCCTTCCGCGCCGCCCTGGCCGACTGGCTGGAGGTCACCTCCGGGTTCGGCCAGCCCCGCCACGACTATCTGGTGCTGACACGCCGCGGCGCGCTCGCCCTGGTCGACGGACGGCTCGACGAGGCCGAAGGGCTGATCGGCGACGCGAGCGCTCTGGGCGAGCGGATCGGCGAGCCCGACACCGGAAACGTCCGGATGTCGCAGCTGCTGGGCCTGGTCCGGGCCCGCCGTGACCCCGAGCGCCAGCGGGCCACCGCTGCCGAGGCGGTCCGCTGGTGGGTGGGGGTCCCGTCGCACGCCCACGCCGTCGCCGCGGGTCTGTACGCCCTGGCGGGTGGGCCCGACGATCTCGCCGCGGCCCGACGCGCCCTCGACACCGTCGTCGCCCTCGACGCGTGGCACGCCGACCGGTCCTACCTGTGGTCGGTGTTCGTCGGCGCGATGTCCACCGCGGCCGTGCGCCTGGAGGACCGGGTCCTGTGCACGCAGCTGCTCACCGAGCTGGAGCCGGTGGCGGCGACCTGCGGCGTCAACGGGGCCCTGGTCTGCTTCATGGGCAGCAACGCGCACTGGGCGGGGATCCTCTGCGGCGCGCTCGGGCGCACCGAGGACGCCCGGACGCACCTGACCGACGCGCTCGCCGTGCACCGCAGGCTCGGCGCCGTCGACTGGGTGGCCGAGACCGAACGGGAGCTGGCCGCGCTCGGGGCGGCTCCGCCGCGCGCGGACGCCGAGCTGCGCCGCGACGGCGAGCTGTGGCGGGTCGGCCACCACGGGGCCGCGGCGTACCTGCGCGACCTCAAGGGCCTCGCCGACCTGGCGGTGCTGCTCGCCCGGCCCGGCACCGAGGTGCACGTGCTGGAGCTGGCCGGGGCCGGGAACCACGACCGCGACGCCGGCACACTGCTCGACGCCACGGCGCGCGCCGACTACCGGCGACGCCTCGCCGAGCTCGATGAGGACCTCGCCGACGCGCACGCCGGCCACGACATGGGCCGCGTCGGGTCGATCGACGACCAGCGCGAGGCCTTGATCGCCGAGCTCGGCCGGGCGGCGGGCCTCGGTGGGCGGGCGCGCTCGCTCGGCACGAGCACCACCGAGCGGGCCCGCAAGGCCGTCACCGCGCGGGTGCGGGAGGCGATCACCCGGATCGAGTCGGTGCTCCCGGAGGTGGGCGCGCACCTGGACCGGTCGGTGCTCACCGGGACGACCTGCCGTTACGACCCCGCCGAGCCGTGGATCTGGCGGCTGTAGGCCCGGCCGCCGATCATCGGCGCCGCCTGCCCCATCGGATCCGGCGGCCCTCCGGCGGGGCGTCGGATCCCGGCTCGCCGGAGGGGATCTCCGACGAGGGGACGTCGGGGTCGGGGGCCTCATCGGCCGGCGCCCGTCCGTACATGCGGGCCACGAGCCCGGTCGAGAGGCCGTGGAGGACGATGCTGGCGACCACGGTCACCACGGTGACCGTGAGGACGAGATCGTTGTCGGGGTCGGGCAGGTCGATGAACGCGAGCATGCCGAACACGAGGGTGGCGATTCCCCTCGGACCCACCCACCCGAGGACGTACCGGTCGCGCGGGGCGATGTCGGTTCCGATCAGGGACACGGCCACGGGCAGCACGCGGACGACACTCAGCGCCAGCACGGCGTAGAGGACGATCTGCCAGGTGACCGAGCCGCCGGCGAGGGTCTGGTTCACGATCGCGCCGAAGATGAACCACAGGGCCAGCGAGAGCAGATGCCCGACGTCTTCGACGAGGTGCAGTGTGCCGGGCGGCAGGCGGCGCGCCGCCGGTTCGAAGAGCACGCCGGCGACGAACGCCGCGATGAACCCGTTGCTGCCCAGTACGACCGCGGTGCCGTAGGCGAGCAGCGGGAGGGCGAGAACGCCGATGCGCAGGGCCGAGGGCTGGCTCCACCCGGCGTCCATCGAGCGGCGCAGCACGCGCGCGGCTGCGGCCCCGATCGCGGCGCCGATCGCGATCGCCACCCCGAGGGACGGGACGGCCTCGAGTGCGGTCTCCTCCAGCGACTGCGCGTCGGCGGCCGTGGCGCCGGCGAGAGCGAGGAGGAAGACGGGGGCGACGATGCCGTCGTTCAGCCCGCTCTCCACGTTCACGAGCTGCCGCAGCCTCTCCGGGACGCGGCGGTCCCGGACGAAGGCGATGGCCGGCGCCAGGTCCACCGGCATCACCACCGTGGCGATCACGGCCAGCAACCACACGTCCGCCATGTCGCCGAGGAGCGCCCAGCCCGCGACCCAGGCCAGCAGGAGCGACACCGGCAGAGCGATCAGCAGGACCCTCAGCGTGAGGCGCGGCTCCCGGCCCAGGATGCCTCCCGGCACCTCCGTCGCGTCCGTGAACAGCAGGATCGCCAGGATCGCCTCGACGACGTGTTCCGCGGGCTCGAAGTCGAAGTCGAAGACGAACACCGGGTCGGATCCGGCGGTGAGCAGGACGCCGGCCACGAGCATCGCCAGCGGCATCGTCACGCTGAACCGGGCGAGGCGTCCCGCGATCAGTGCCCAGACGAGCAGGATGAGCATGATGACGACGAGCGCGAGCATCGTTCCTCCTGCTGTCGGGCTCATCCGGCCACGGCGGGATTCTTGCATCGGGCGTGCCGCCGGAACGGTCCGTGGTCATCGAAGTGGTGGTGTACTGGATTCCGTGACCGACTCGGCGGATCGGTGGACCGGGACAGGGACCGTGCGGCGCGCCCTGGTCGACGACCGTGACGGGCCGCTCCCGGCGATGCTCGTGGCGCTGACGATGCTGGCCGGTGTCGTCGACGCGACGAGCGTCCTGGCCCTCGACCACGTCTTCGTCGCCGCCGTCACCGGCAACATCGTCTTCATCGGCCTGGGCATTGCGGGCGCAGAGGGATTCTCGGTGCTGTCGCCCGCGGTGGCGCTGGCCGGATTCGTCGTCGGCGTGATCCCGGGCGCGCGCCTGTGCCGGCGGTCCGGCGGGCACCGTGGCCGGGCGGTGCGCGACATCGCGTTGCTGAAAGCCGGTCTGGCTGTGCCGGTGACCGTCGCCGTCGTGATCACCCCCGAGCCCCTCCACCCGGCCGTCCGCCTCGCCGTCACGGTCATGCTCGCCGCGTCGATGGGCGCCCAGCTGGCCCTGATCCGCTATGTGAAAGTGCCCGACCTGCTCACCGCCGTGATGACACTGACGACCGTCGGCATACTCACCGAGCGGGGCGCGGGCCGGCATGACCCGCTGCTGCTCCGCCGCGGGCTCGCGCTCCTCGCCTTCGCCGTGGGCGTCGTCGTGGGCGGCCTCCTGGTCGTCCTCGTGGCCCCGGGCGCCGCGCTGGCGTTCGGTCTCGTGATCATCCTGGCGGTCGGGCTGGGCAGTCACGCGGTGTCGCGCGACGAAGCGCCCTGGTCGGCACCGCGGTAGATCCGGGGCCCGGGATCGCAGGGCTCAGGGGAGCGCAGGTGCCTCGAGGAGCATCAGGCCCGCCAGGTGGGCGGCCCGGTCGAGGCCGATGAGCTCGTCGGCGTACGCCCGCTGGTACTCCGGCCCGCCACCGTCCTGACCGGGGTCGTAGTGCTCCCACACCCTCTCCGCGGCGTCCCACGCGTAGCTGCGGGTGGCGCGGACGACCAGGTTGGAGGCGAAGTTCCCGAGCTTGTCCAGGATCCCTCCCTGCCGGGTGTCGGCGAGGAACGCGCCGAAGTCCGCCCGGAGCTCGTCCATCTCCTCGGCGAAGATGTCGTTGATCTCGTCGTAGTCGGCGCGGCGGGCCTCGTTCGGCGGGAACTCCTTCCACGTCTCGAGCAGGGCGAAGGCGAGATCGAAGTTGACGTGCGCGTTCACCCCGCACGCGGCGAAGTTGACGTGCCGGACGCTCTGGTCGCGGCGCCGGTCGAGCAACACGGCCCAGCAGACGGGAGCCTTCGGCGACCCGGTCTCGTGGGCGTGGATCGCGGCGAGGTAGCGCCGGGCGAACTCCAGGTCCAGCCTGGTCAGGAACGCCGGGTCGTTGAACGTCCGCGCCGGTTTGCGGCCCTCGACGGTGTCCAGGACGTTCTGGGTGATGATCGTGTAGAGCCGGGAGAAGGCCGAGATCCCGTCGATCTCCGGCCGGACGAGGTCCTCGGCCGCAACATCGCGAATCCTGCTGAGTGCCGCGACCACCTCCGCGATCGTCGTGACGTCGCCGGTGAACTCCGACAGGCTGCGCGCCATCTACGGTTCGCCTCCACCCTCGCTTGTCCGGGAACCGCGGCCGGACTCGGCGGAGCCGGTCTTGGCGTTACGGGCTCCCTGAGGGCGCGTGTCAGCTGACGGCCGCGATCACACCCGTGGCGAGGGCCGCGAACACGGCGCCCCATGCGGTGACGGCGATCGCCTGCCAGAGGATCACGGTCCGGCGGTCCAGGCCCGCGCTGATCATGATGAACATGGACAGCGCCGTCGCCAGGACGAACGGCCCGAGCAGGGTCAAGCGCGGCGTGCCGTGGCGTGGCTCACGCCACCGACGGGATGGCGCGCCGAGGTGTCGATGCCCGTCTGTCCGGGCGCGGCGGAGATCGCTAGCGTTGCGCCCCATGGTCCTTCCCGCCCGGGTGCGCCGCGGTTACGCGCTGGGCAGCATCGCGACCGGCACGTTCGGCACCGTGCCCGGACTGTTGCTGCTGCCGTACCTGACCGACACGCTCGGGGTGGCGGCCGCGGTGGCCGGGTTGATCGTGTTCGTGCCGAAGGCGTGGGACGTGGTGCTGAACCCGATCGCCGGGCGGATCAGCGACCGCAGCCGCTCGCCCCGGGGGAGACGCCGGCCGTTCCTGCTGCGCGCCGGCATCGCGCTGGCCGTCACGTTCGCGCTGATCTTCACCGGCCCGTCGGGTCCGCCGGCACTCGCCGCGACGTGGGTGGTGCTGTCGTTCCTGTTGTGCGCCACGGCGTACGCGTTCTTCCAGGTGCCGTTCAACGCGATGCCCGCCGAGATCACCTCGGACGCGGCCGAGCGGACCCGGATGATGACGTGGCGGGTCGCCGTGATCGCGGTGGCGATCCTGCTCTCCGGGGCGACGGCGCCGCTGGTCGTCGAGGCGCTGGGCTACGCGGCGATGGGCGTCTACGTCGGCGTCCTGTTGCTCGTCGGCACGGTCGGGGCGTACCTCGCTACGAACGGCGTCGCGGAGGAACCGACCGAGGCACCGACGGGCCCGCTGCGCGAGCAGCTGCGGGTGGCCGTCGCGGTGCCGGACTTCCGGCGGCTGCTGGTCGCGTTCGTCGCTCAGGCGCTCGGCGTGGGAAGCCTTCTCGCGGGAGTCGCGTACGTCTCCCGGTACCTGCTCGACGACCCGGCGGCGTCGTCGGTGCTGTTCGTGGCGTTCGTCGGACCCGCGCTGCTGGTCAGCCCGCTGTGGGAACGGTGGACGAGGCAGTGGGGCAAGAGGGCGGGCTATCTGGCCTCGACGGTCGTGCTCGTCGTCGGCGCGCTCGCGCTCTGGTCGGTGACCACCGACGTCGGATGGCTCGCGTACGTCGCCGCGGGCATCGCCGGCGTCGGCTACGCGGGGACGCAGGTCTGTCCACTCGCGATGCTGCCGGACGTCGCGGCGGCCGCGATCCGCGACACCGGCGTCAACCGCACCGGCGTGTTCACCGGACTGTGGACGGCGGGGGAGACGCTCGGGCTCGCGCTCGGCCCGGGTCTGTACGGGCTGGTGCTGGCCGTG
Organism: uncultured Actinomycetota bacterium; assembly: GCA_963822335.1. Lineage (GTDB taxonomy): Bacteria > Actinomycetota > Actinomycetes > Mycobacteriales > Pseudonocardiaceae > Pseudonocardia. Next base: position 93,649 of record CAWGHE010000005.1, read on the forward strand.
GGTGGCTACGTCGCGTCCACATCGGGCACCGTGCAGTCGCCGTCCGCGCTGACCGCGATCGCCGTCGGCTTCACCGTCGTCCCGGCGCTTCTGATCGCGCTGAGCCTCGTCCCGATCCGTGGCTACGCGCTCGACGAGAGGACGACCCGTGCCTGAGCCGGTCCTGGAACGCCTGGAGGCGCTGCGCGCCGGTGACCTGCCCACCCACGGCGGCCGGACACTCGCCTACGTCTACGACTCGGGCCTGGCCGACGCCGACGCCATCGGTCGGGCGGCACTCGCGAGCTTCGGCTCCACGAACGGCCTCGACCCGACCGCGTTCCCGAGCCTGGCGGCGATGGAGCGCGACCTCGTCGCGTTCGCCCGCCCGCTGTTCCACGCGCCCGACGGCGCCGTCGGCACCGTGACCTCGGGCGGCACCGAGTCGATCCTGCTCGCCGTGCAGACCGCGCGCGACGCCCGGTCCGATGTGGAACGACCCGCGATGGTCGTGCCGACGACCGTGCACGGTGCGTTCCACAAGGCCGCGCACTACTTCGGCGTCGAGCTGGTGGCCGTCGACGTCGACCCGGAGACGATGCGCGCGGTGCCCGAGGCGATGACGGCGGCGATGGATGCACACGCCGACCGGCTGGTGCTGGTGGCCGTGTCGACGCCGTCGTACGCGCACGGGGTGATCGACCCGGTCGGACCGGTCGCCGCGGCGGCGGCCGAGCGCGGCGTGCGCTGCCACGTCGACGCGTGCATCGGTGGATGGGTGCTGCCCTGGAGCGACGTCGCGCAGCCGTGGGACTTCGCGGTGCCGGGCGTGACGAGCCTGTCGGCGGACCTGCACAAGTACGCGTACACGCCGAAGGGCGTCTCGCTGCTGATGCACCGCGATCCAGCGCTGCGCCGGCCGCAGTTCTTCGCGAGCGCCGACTGGCCCGGCTACACGATGCTCAACGCGACGATGCAGTCGACGCGCTCGGGCGGTCCGATCGCCGCGGCGTGGGCCGTCGTGCAGCACATCGGGGCCGACGGCTACCGCTCGCTCGTGGCCACGACGCTCGACGCCACCCGGGCGCTCGCCGACGCGGTGCGCGCCACCGGGCACCTGCGTCTGGCCGCCGAGCCGGACGCGTCGCTGCTGGCCGTGGCCTGCGACGACGCGCTCGACGTGTTCACCCTGTCCGACGAGATGGGCGAGCGCGGCTGGTTCGTCCAGCCGCAGATGGCGTTCCGGGGCCTCCCCGCCACGCTGCACCTGACGGTGTGCGCGGCGACCGCGAGCGGGGTCGACGACTTCGTGGTGGCGCTGCGCGAGTCGGTCGACGCGGCCGTGGCCGCAGGCCCCGTGGTCGTGGCGCCCGAGCTGCGCGCCGCCGCCGCGGAGCTCGACCCCTCGACCCTCGACGACGCCGCGTTCGACGGGCTCCTGCAGATCGCCGGGCTCGGTGGGGACGGCACGGTGTCGGTCCCGAAACGCATGGCCCCGGTGAACGCCCTGCTCGACGCCGCGCCGCCCCGCCTGCGGGAGGCACTATTGATCGCGTTCCTGGACCGCCTGATCCGCTGAGCGGCGATCAATCAATTGTGACGACGACTCCCGCTCCGGCGTTGCCTATCTTTGTCCGGGGAGAGTTCACATCGGAGTCCCGGTGAACTCGATCAATGACGCCGGGTGCGAGGCGCTCCCGGTGTGAATTCGCCTGCCCGGCATTCGATCGGGCGCTCGGTATGAGCGGGAGGATCGACGATGTCCGCACCGATTCCGCTGGATCAATTGGCGCAACCGGAACGCAAGCTCGAAACCGCCGTCTTCGGTGATCCCGAGCTCGGTCCCTTCAGGCTGCTACCGGGGACGTGGGGCAACGACCTCACGCAGGACATACCCCGCGGGTGGAACATGATCGCCCTTCCGATCCCTCTCTCGGGCGCGAGTCCAGGGGCCCCGGCGAACACCGGAACCCATCCCGGGTTCCGACTCCTGCTCAACCGGTACCAGGAGCTGCTGAAGTTCAGCCTCGTGGACAAGAAGGTGCCGAACCGCGGGGTCAAGAACCCTGCTCCGGGCACCGTGGACGCGACCCAGACCGTGATCACCATCGACTACGAGCAGTCCATCAAGCAGGAGCTCGCCGAGGATCGTCCGTTCAGCGGTCTGGCCGGGCCGGCGGACGCGGCCATCCACCACGAACCGGGGTTGTTCCTCTCGATGGACGACCCGCTCGACACGAACGGCCCGAACATCGCGCGTCTCGCGACGATCCCGCACGGGGACGCCGCTCTCGCACTGGGGAACTCCCGGGTGGACGACGATTTCACCGCGAACAAGATCCCGAGGATCACTGCGCTACCGATCGGGGTTCCCCAGGACCTGACGATCGGGTATCTGGAGCCGTACCAGCACTACCACGAGAACCCGTTCGACGGGGTGTTCGACCCGACCGATCCGACCGCCCTGTTGAAGGCCGTCGCCGGCAATACGCCGATCGCGCGGACGACGATCCTGGAGTTCGACACCACGCTCCCGGACGCGGGGATCCACAACATCCCGTTCGTCGTCAACCAGGCGAATGCCTCCGAGATGAAGGCGACGTTCTTCATCCACGAGCTCGAGGAGAAGGACGCGGAAGGCAATCCGAAGCTCATGCTGCAGTACGCCCAGATCGTCCAGCTCGACTTCTTCGGCCGGTTCGACGGCGGCCCGGGCCGCATCAAGTGGCCCCACGTCAGCATCAACACACTGATGAAGCTGAGCAACGAGCCGGACATGGAGCCGGCCGCACTGCGGCAGTTCGCCGGGTAGGGCAAGGGCCCGGGGATCACCGGCCGGTGGCTCCGTCGAGATAGAGCCACCGGCCGGCCTCCCGGACGAACCGGCTGCGTTCGTGCTGGACCCCGGTCCGCGGACCCTCGCGGTGATGGGCACGGAACTCGACGGTCCCGTCGGCGTCGAGCAGGCCGCCGCCGGAACGGTCGAGGATCTCCAGCTCGGTCCAGCGCACCGACGGGTCGAGCTCCAGCTGGGCCGGGCGGGTGCTCGGGTGCCAGGTGCGCAGCAGGTGCTCGACGTCCCCGCGGGCGAACGCCGTGTAGCGCGAGCGCATCAACGCCTCGGCGGTCGGCGGCGGGATGCCGTCGGCGCCGAGGTAGCGGCCGCAGCAGGCCTCGAACGTCTCGGGCTCGCCGCAGGGGCAGGGTCGGGGCGTCACGACGGCCGAGTATGCCCGGGCCGTCCGGCAGCGACGGTCAGCCCGGGTGCCGCTCGTCGAGGAACGCGGTGACGACCGGGTTGACCAGCTCCGGCCCCAGCAGTGGGGCCATGTGTCCCGCGCCCGGCAGGTGCCGGAGCTCCCCGTCCGGACGCGCCGCGTGCAGCAGCTCGGCCGAGCCGTGGCGGTCAGCCCTCGCCGTAGAGCGCGGCGATGTCCTGCGAGCCGGCCCAGCGGGCGTAGGTGGGCCCCTGCGGCCAGCCCTCCGGCGAGTCCTGCCACTCCTCCTGCCGCCCGTACGGCAGCAGATCGATCAGCGGGAAGCTGTAGCTCAGCTGCTCGGTGCCCCGGCCGTCGGTGTGCCAGGTGCGGTAGACCGTGTCGCCGTCGCGCAGGAACACGTTGACGGCGAACCCGGCGCCGGGCGGGGCGCCGACGTCGCTGCCGAACGAGCTGTTCGCGGTGGAGTACCAGGTCATCTTGTTGCCGACGCGCCGCCGGTACGCGAGTGCCTCGTCGATCGGGCCCTGGGTGACGATCACGAACCGGGCGTCGAAGTTGTCCAGGATGTCCAGGCGGCTGAACTGCGTGGTGAACCCGGTGCACCCGGGGCACTGCCACTCCTCGCCGTCGAACCACATGTGGTTGTAGACGATCAGCTGGGACCGCTCGCCGAACACCTCCACGAGCCGGATCGGGCCGTCCTCGCCCTCCAGCGTGTAGTCGGGCATCTCGACCATCGGCAGCCGGCGGCGCTGGGCGGCGACGGCGTCGAGCTCGCGGGTCGCGGCCTTCTCCCGGACGCGCAGCTCGGCGAGCTCGCGCTGCCAGGTGGCGGCGTCGACGACGGGCGGGAGAGCGGTGGTGGTGGAGGTCATGCGAAGGCAGACCCGCGGCGGCCGGAGAACTCATCGGCGATCCGGCGTTTCGACGTCGCCGCACGTGGAGACGGGTGGCGGCGCCGTGGGTTGCCTCGGCGCGAGCAAGGACACGGTGGGCGAACCGTTCCGCGGCGTGGGCGTCTTCCGGTGTATCGGCGTCCGGCGTGGCGCCTGCAGGGCGGGGGTGCCGCGAGGGGTCGGCATCCCCGCTCGCCGGGCCGGGCCACTCACGGCTGCCGCGACGCCACCCCGTGGGTCAGGTCGTTCGCCCTGTCCGGGTCCCGCGGGACACCGGGCGCGGCATGCCGAACCGGACGTCGACGCCGTCGCTGAACGCCACGTGGACCGGCGGGCCGGCGACGTCGAGCCCGACGGAGGCGACCAGCCCGTCGTCGAGCTCGACGACGTCGGCGCCGCGCAACGGCCACGGCGGGTGCTCGTTCGGGACGAACCAGGTCCGTCCGAGGTGGGCGACGTGCAGCCCCCAGCGCGCGGTGAGGAAGTGGTCGAGCGGCGAGTCCAGGATGTCCGGGCGAGCGCGGACCCGCACGCGGCTGGTCGCGCGCACCCCCGGCCACCGGCTCCTCGCGGAGTAGGTGCGGGTGTCGCCGGACGCGTCGACGCGCATCGACGCCCAGCGGTAGGGGAGACCGAACGCGGCGCGGGCGCCGGCGACGACCGCGGCCCGGTCGGCATCGAGGGACAGGAACACGACGCCGCGGGTCCCGGTGACGTCCACGGAGTAGAGCCGCACGTTCGTCTCGCTGAACGTGCCCGCCCACGGGACGGCCGGGCCGTGGCGCGAACCCGGCACCGACCATCCGGAACGGCACGAGGCCGACGTAGGTCCGTCCTTCGTGGACGTCCGGCCGGACGCCGGGCGGCAGCAGCGGGGCGACCCGCTCCGGCTCGACGGCCCAGTGCAGGAACGTGACGTCACTCCAGCGCTGGCGCATCAGGTGCGGGCGCGGCAGGTTCGGGGCGGTGGTGCGGACGGGCTCCGGAGCGGTCACCGTTCCAGCATCCCGCGCCGGCGGCGTGCCGGTGTTGCCCCGCACGCTCCCGGAGCGGGATCCTGTCGCCCGTGGACGGTGAGGCGCTGGTCGCCGCGGCGGACGTGCCGGTCGGCGGCGGCGTGATCCTGGGCGAGCGCGGTGTGGTGGTCACCCAGCCCGCCGAGGGCGAGTTCCGCGCGTTCGGTGCCGTGTGCCCGCACCGGGAGTGCGTGGTCAAGTCGATCGCGGCCGGCACGATCAACTGCCTCTGTCACGGGAGCCGGTTCCGGATCGCCGACGGCTCCGTGGCCGGCGGGCCGTCCCCGGCCCCGCTCCCGCCGCGGGACATCGCGGTCGTCGACGGGGTCGTCACGCTGGCGCCGGAGCCCGGTGCCTGACGCGCCACGAATTGTCGTCCGCGCCCCTCTGCTTAGCGTGCCGAGGCGGTCATGCCTCTGATGCGGCAGGCCGGCCTGCGGTACTGACGCCGACGGCGGGTCAGCGGTCGGGGTCGCCGGCGCGGGAGCGCGCGGACGTGCGGATCGCCACCGCCCGGGCGGCGTCGGCCGGAGCGAGGTCCGCGGAGATCCGGGCGATGAACTCGTCCATCGACGACTGCATGACCGAGCGGAACGAGCTGAGCAGCGCGAGCGTCGCGACCGGCTGCAGCTTCTCCACCGCATGCTGGATGTCCGGCACGCCCGCGGGCGGCAGCCCGTCGCGCACGTGGGCGGCCCAGATCTGGTCGGCGAACAACGCGACGTACATCTCGGCGACCTGCCCGGTGTGCCGGTCGAGGTGGCGGTGCAGCTCCAGCACGGACCCGAGGGACATGCCGAGCCGCACGGCCTGGCCGCCCGCCCGGACCAGGTCCGGCCGCAGCAGCAGGATGCGGCCGGGCCCGGCCGGCTCGGCCAGTCCGGCCTCCACGAGCCGCGGTGCGGCCGCGCGGAGTTCGGCGTCGGCGGGGTCGTCCGGCGGCATGTCCAGCCAGTCCGGCAGCGCCTCGGCGCCGATCTCCACCGGCTCCTCGGGCTCCCAGGGCGCGAGCATCCCGCGGTAGAGGCGCAGCGCCTCCTCGGCCGTCCGGGTCGAGGACTGGTTGATCAGCACCTCGATCGCGGCGAGCGTGAACCCGCGCCGGCGCAGTCCGTTGATCAGGTCCAGCCGGTCGACGTGTGCGTCGGTGAAGCGGGACGACCGGCCGCGCATCTCGCCGGCCGGGAGCAGGCCGCGGGAGATGTGGGAGCGCACGTTGCGCACGCTCAGGCCGGCCCTGTGGGCCAGCTCCTCGATCGGGAACTCGTCGCCGGACACGTCAACCACCGCGATCATCGTAATGACGCCACCGCTCGCGTCGGGTACACCCGTCGCATGACGATCGCGCGGGAGCTGTCGGTGACCGGAGTCCGTGCCCGGGCGGTGAGCGTGCCGCTCGCCCACCGGCTGGAGACGGCCAGCGGCGCGCTGTCCGAGGCCCCGCTGGTGCTGGTCGACCTCGAGACCGACGGCGGCGTGACCGGTCGCAGCTACCTGATGGCCTACAGCCACCTCGCCCTGCGGCCTCTCACCGCCCTGGTCGAGAACCTGTCCGAGGTGGTGACCGGTCTCCGGCTGGCCCCGGGGGAGCTCACCGCGGCGGTCGACGCACGGTTCCGGCTGCTCGGCCCGAAGGGGCTGCCGACGATGGCGATGGCCGGCGTGGACATGGCGGCCTGGGACGCGCTGGGCCGGGCCACCGGACTGCCCGTGTGCCGGCTGCTCGGTGGAGCGCCCCGGCCGGTCCCCGCCTACGCCAGCCTGCGCGCGATGCGTCCGCCGCAGGCCCGCGCCGAGGCCGCGGAACTGTCCGGTCTCGGTTTCACCGCCTACAAGGGACGGATCGGGTTCGGCGAGCTGGACGACGACCGCGCCGTCGTCGCCGCGCTGCGCGGGGTCACCGGCCCGGACGCGCGGATCGCCGTCGACTACAACCAGTCGCTCACGGTCCCGGAGGCCGTCCGCCGCGTGAGCCGGCTCGCCGACGAGGACCTGCTGTGGGTGGAGGAGCCGACCCGCGCCGAGGACCTGACGGGCCACGCCCGGATCCGGGACCGCGCGCCGATGCCGGTGCAGCTCGGCGAGAACTGGTGGGGGGTCTCGGAGATGGCGGCGTCGCTCGCCGCCGGCGCGAGCGACCTGGCGATGATCGACGTGATGCGCATCGGCGGGGTGACCGGCTGGCTGCACGCCGCCGGGCTCGCCGACGCGCACCGCATCCCGTTGTCGAGCCACCTGTTCCCGGAGGTCAGTGCGCACCTCCTGGCCGTGACCCCGACGGCGCAGTGGCTGGAGTACATGGATCTCGCCGGGCCGGTGCTGCGCGACGCGGTCCGGCCCGTCGATGGTCTGTTCCCGATCTCCGAGACCCCCGGTTTCGGCATCGAGTGGGACGAGGACGCGGTCACCCGACATGCGTTGCGGTGACGGCCCGCTGCCACGTGACATGTGACATCGGCCGACGACGGTTACATGTAGCGCTCACCCGACGGCGCACTATCGTCGCAGCTCAGATAGGTGGAAGAGTCTCAACTTGACGGCTCGGGTTCGTTCCGGTCTGATCGGTCGGCATGACCGAGACCATGGAGGCCCGCGCGGCGCTCCCGCGGGCCGTCCGCCGGGCCCGCCGTGCGGCGGCCCGGTTCACGACGCCGCTGTTGCCCGATGACTACCTGCTCCTGCTCAACCCGCTGTGGTCGGCGCGCGAGCTGCGCGGCCGGGTGGTGAAGGTCGTCCAGGAGACGCCGGAGGCGGTGACGCTGGTGATCCGGCCCGGGCTGGGCTGGTCGTTCGGTCACCGGGCCGGCCAGTACGTCGGTATCGGCGTGCAGGTCGACGGGCGGTTCCACTGGCGGTCCTACTCCCTGACGTCCGAGCCGAAACGGGATCGCCGGCACATCTCGGTGACCGTGAAGGCGATGCCGGAGGGCTTCATGTCCCGGCACCTGACCGAGGCGGTGGAGCCGGGCACGATCGTGCGCCTCGCCCCGCCGCGCGGCGAGTTCGTGCTGCCCGACCCGCCGCCGTCGAAGGTTCTGTTCCTGACCGCGGGAAGCGGGGTCACGCCGATCATGGCGATGCTGCGCACGCTGGACCGTCGCGGCACGGTCACCGACGTCGTCGTCGTGCATTCCGCCCCGCGCGACGGCGACGTGATCTTCGCCGGTGAGCTGGAGCGTCTCGCCGCCCGCCACCCGTCGCTGACGGTGCACCTGCACCTGACCGGGGAGCGCGGCCGGCTCGACCCGGCCGGGGTGGAGCGCTACTGCCCGGACTGGCGTGACCGTCAGGTGTGGGCGTGCGGCCCGTCGGCGATGCTCGACGAGGCCGAGCAGATGTGGGACGACGCCGGGCTCTCCGAGAGCCTGCACGTCGAACGGTTCTCCGCCGACCTGCGCGGCGGCGAGGCCGAGGGCGGCCAGGTGACGTTCGCGCGCTCGGAGACCACGGCCGAGGCGGACGGCGCCACCACGCTGCTGGAGGCCGGCGAGCAGGCCGGTCTCTCCCTGCCCTTCGGCTGCCGGATGGGCATCTGCCACACGTGCGTGGTCGGCCTGCATTCGGGCGCCGTGCGCGACCTGCGCGACGGCACCGAGCACCACAACGACGGGGGAGCGCCCGTCGAGAAGATCCAGACCTGCGTCGTCGCCGCGGCAGGCGACTGCGTCCTCGACATCTGATCCGGAGGCTCGACATGGCCATCTCCGACGTACAGGACTTCGCCCACCTCACCGACGCCGACGTGGAGGCGATCGGCCGAGAGCTCGACGCGATCCGGGCGGACGTGGAGGAACGGCGCGGGCAGCCCGACGCCGACTACATCCGCAACCTGATCACGTGGCAGCGGCGGCTGAACGTGGCCGCGCGGGTCACGCTGTTCGGCAGCCGGGTCCCGCCGCTGTGGGCCGCCGGGACCGCGATGCTGGCCGTGGCCAAGATCCTCGAGAACATGGAGATCGGCCACAACGTCATGCACGGCCAGTGGGACTGGATGAACGATCCGGAGATCCACTCGTCGACGTGGGAGTGGGACAACGTCTGTCCCGCCGACCAGTGGCGGCACTCGCACAACTACCTGCACCACACGTATACGAACGTGATCGGGCGGGACAAGGACGTCGGCTACGAGATCCTGCGGGTGCGGGCGGACCAGCCGTGGCACCCGGCCTACCTGGGGCAGCCGTTCTGGAACGTGCTGCTGATGCTGCTGTTCGAGCACGGGGTGTCGCTGCACGACCTCGATGTCGACGGCCTGATCAAGCTCAACCTCTCCGACCCGGCGGAGTTCCGGCGCAAGCTCGCCGACGTCGGCCGCAAGCACATGCGGCAGATGCGCAAGGACTTCCTGCTGTTCCCGTTGCTCACCGGCCCGGCGTTCCTGTCCACGCTGACCGCGAACGCGACCGCGAACGTGATCCGCAACGTCTGGTCCTACGCGATCATCTTCTGCGGACACTTCCCGGACGGTGCCGAGGTGTTCACCGAGGAGGAGCTGGACGGCGAGACGTCCGGCGAGTGGTACCTGCGCCAGCTGCTCGGGTCGGCGAACTTCGGCGGGAACCGGCTGATGCACGTGATGTCCGGCAGCCTCGGCTACCAGATCGAGCACCACCTGTTCCCGAACCTGCCGTCGAACCGGTACCCGGAGATCGCCGAGCACGTCCGCGCGCTGTGCGAGAAGTACGACCTGCCGTACACGACCGGACCGTTCCCGCGGCAGATCTGGCAGGCCACGCGGTCGATCTGGCGGCTGTCGCTCCCGGCCCGGCGGGTGCGCGAGCGGGAGCACCGCCGCGAGGCCCGCGGGCTGATGCGCAGGCGCCGCACCGTGGCCGCGTGATCGGCAACCCGTTGCAGAGCCGAATTACTTTGGGTAGCCTCACTATAGAGCGGCGGCCCCGTGCCACCCCCGCAAGTGGGTGATAGTGCATCTGGGTCTATATCCGCACCTGCGGAGCATTGACCAGATATGCCGCCTGTGCGCGATGGCCAACCCGGGAATCTGCCAGCGTGTGCGGCGATCCTTGATCCAGCCCTTAGCCCGGATGGTCGAATTTGTCGGCTCCACAGCGTGTCCGATGTAACGCGCCCGTCGTTGTCCGTTCTAAGCAGTCCCGGCCGGGGTTCAGCTCCCCAGACCGTCTCCTGGCCGGGAACGTTAAGAGAGGACAAGGATGCCCGCTCACCGCGCGCCGCTACTTCGTTCGCACCCCCGCTCCGCGGACGAAGCTCCCCAGCGCAACAACGTCAGCCGACGCAAGTTCCTCGGCTACCTGGTCGCCGCACCGACGCTCGTCGTCGCTGCGGAGATCGGCCGACAGACAGCCTTCGGCCAGAACATCGCCGCTCCTAACGCGTCCGCCGCGGCGATCCCGTCGCCGCCGCAGACTCCCGAGCTCTACGAGTTCGTGGACAGCTACCGCGACGCCTGCCGCCCGACCAACGCCCTCCTCAAGGTGGTCGTCGAGAAGGACGGCACCGTGTCGTTCGCGCTGCCGCGCTCGGACAACGGCCAGGGCATCCTGACGTCCACGGCGATGATCATCGCCGAGGAGATGGACATCGAGCCGGAGCAGGTCAAGATCACGCTGGCGGACGCCCGCCCCGAGCTGATGTTCAACCAGCTCACCGGCGGGTCGAGCACCACGTACTCCCTCTACACCCCGATCCGGGTCGCAGCCGCGATCGCCAAGGGCGCGCTGCTGGACGCGGCCTCGAACCAGCTGGGCCAGGACAAGCGGACGCTCACGACCGCCGGCGGCTACATCACCGACTCGACCGGCAAGGCGCTGGGCTTCGGCGACCTGGCCGAGAAGGCGGCCAGCCCGGTCACCAAGACCGTCGAGGTCGTCCTCAAGGACAAGAAGGACTTCAAGATCCTCGGCAAGTCGCGCCGCAAGGACGACGCGCTCGCTATGGTCACCGGCAAGAAGCAGTTCACGCTGGACATCCAGGTCCCGGACGCGCTGCACACCGTGATCTGCCGGGCGCCCGACCTGAACGGCTTCCCGAACGGCCCCGCGTCGAACATGGACGAGGTGCGCGGCATGCCCGGCGTCGAGGCCGTCGAGATGATCGGCAACGGCATCGCGGTCGGGGCCCGGACGACCGGCCAGGCGATCGACGCCGTGAACGCGCTGCAGGTGGACTGGGCCCCGGGCACCGTGGCCGGCAAGAGCGACGCCGACATCACCGCGGAGCTGCGCAAGGCCGAGCTGCCGCTGGCCGTGCCCGCGGTGCCCGGCAAGACGATCGAGCAGGAGTTCGTCCACCACGCCCGCAACGGGTCCGCGCTGGAGACGAACTGCGCGATCGTCGACTTCAAGGACGGCAAGGCCGAGGTCTGGGCCCCCGCGAAGAGCCCGATCGCCGGTGCGAAGATCGTCTCCCAGAAGCTGGGCATCGGGGTCAACGACGTCACGTTCCACGTCGTGCCGGGTGGCGGCTCGTTCGGCCGCAGGCTGTTCAACGACCACGTCCAGGAGGCGGCCGAGGCCGCGAAGGCGTTCGGTCGGCCGGTCAAGCTGATGTGGGACCGCGCCAACGACTGCCGGCAGGGCCGGATCAAGCCGATGTGCATCACGCGGATCCGCGCCGTGCTCACCGAGGACGCGGTGGCGAGCTTCGAGCTCCGCTACACCGGCGTCAACATGGAGGTCGACGAGGGCCTGACGGACGTGCTCACGTCGCAGGCGATCAAGGCGCCGGCCGGGAACCTGGGCGTCTCCGAGACGTTCTGGGAGATCTCGGTGCACACGCCGTACAACTTCGGCGCGAACACCCGGTTCCTGAACGAGGTCGATGCCGGCTTCAACACCGGCTCGACCCGCAACGTCTACGGCCCGGACACCTGCATGGCCCGCGAGGTCATGGTGGACCGGATCGCGGAGAAGCTGGGCAAGGACCCGTACGAGTTCCGCTCCGAGTTCGTCAAGACCGAGCGCTTCAAGAAGGTCATCGACCGGGCGGCCGAGGAAGCCGACTGGGGCAAGTCGATGGAGCCCGGCACCGCCCAGGGCTTCGGAATCCACACCGAGTACAAGGCCGTCACGGCCTGTGTCGCGGAGATCGACGCCCGACCGGAGACGGTGAACCGCAAGGTTCGCTCCGGCCGTACCGGGCCGCGCGTCACCAAGATCACCTTCGTCGTCGACCCCGGGCTGCTGCTCAACCCGCTCGGCTACGAGGCGCAGATGATGGGCGCCATCAACGACGGCATCACCAACGCGATGACCGGCGGACTGCACCTCAAGGACGGCCACTTCGTCGAGGCCAGCTGGGACAACTACTTCTACACCCGGCAGTGGAACACCCCGCCCGAGGTCAACATCATCGTCATCGACGACTCGACCTCTCCCGAGCCGGCCGGTGCCGGCGAGACCGCGGTGCCCGCCACCGCGGCGGCGGTCACGAACGCCCTTCGGCGTGCGACCGGGGTCGAGCCCACGTACACCCCGGCTCTGCACGAGGAGCCGTTCCCGGAGGGCTTCACGGAGTACCCGACCTCCCCGCCCATCCCGGAGTCGCCCACCAACGGCCTCGAGACCACGTACGGCTGAGTAGGAGAGATCTGACATGCCCCAGCACAGTTTCAAGCTCAACGGGGAGCAGGTCACCGTGGACGTCGAGGACGACGTCCGCCTGCTCTGGGTGATCCGCGACATGCTCGGGGTCACCGGCCCCAAGTACGGCTGCGGGATCAACGTCTGCAAGGCGTGCACCAGCCACTACAACGGCAAGGCCTTCAACCCCTGCTCGGTGCCGGTCTCCGACATCAAGCCGGAGGACGAGATCACCACGATCGAGGGCCTCGCCGACGGCGACACCCTGCACCCGATGCAGGAGGCCTGGATCGAGTACGACGTCGCCCAGTGCGGCTACTGCCAGCCCGGTCAGATCATGGCCGCGGTGGCGAAGGCCAACCAGGTCAAGGCCGAGGGCCGGGAGCTGGACGACGAGGCGTTCTCGGAGATCCGCAACATCTGCCGGTGCGGCACCTACCAGCGGATCCGCGAGGCGGCCAAGGCCGGCGCGGAGAACATGTGACCCCCGGTTCGGGCAACGGAAGGACGAACGACATGAACGCACGCAAGCGCCTGATGGCGGCCTCGCTGGGGCTGGCCGGTGTGGTCCTGCCGCTCGCGGCTGCCGGGTCGGCCCAGGCCGACGAGGACAGCGCGGTCGGCGAGTACCCGAGCAGCCAGAACCCGCTCCAGGCGGTCAGCGCCGTCGGCGGCACGCTGGGTGAGGGGAACTTCCAGCTCACCGACGCGCTGAACGGGGACAACCGGCCGGACGGCGCCAACGGCGTCGAGTCCGAGTTCCCGCCGCTCGAAGCCCGATACATCGAGGGGCCGGTCGGAGGATTGCTGAAGAACGGCCCCCAGGGCTAGGGGCCAAGCTGCTGGTGAACGGTCCGTTCGGATAGGGAGCCGGACCTCACCAGCGATGCGCCGGGCCCGCCACCCTCTCCGGCGGGCCCGGCGCGTCACCTCTGCCGAGCCGGAGCGACCGGGCGACCGGACGCCCCGGCTCGGCGGTTTCCCTCCGTGATGTGATCCATCGAGCAGCGCTCGCCGAACCAAAGGTGGTTCCGATGAGCAGTCGAACGAAGCCACCGGTCGCCTTCGACCGGCCGGCGGCATTGCGCGCGGCGGTCCGGTCGGTCCAGCAGGAGACGGGCGTCCCGGTCGCGTTCGGCGCGTTCGTGGAGAACGGCAGTGCGGCCGTGCTCACCGAGTTCCGCGGGACCCGGACCCGCAAGCTGCACCAACTGGAGGTCCGGCCCGGCGCCGGCATCGGCGGACGCGTCCTGGCCGAGTCGAGACCGGTCGCGGTGAACGACTACCGCACCTCCGACACGATCACCCACGATTACGACCGGTGGGTGCTGGGCGAGGGGCTCGCCTCCGTCGCGGCGGCCCCGATCATGGTCCGCGACCGCTCGGTCGCCCTGCTCTACATCGCGACGCGGACCCGGGCCGAGTTCAGCGATCGGGCGAAGTCGGCGATCCTGGCCGGGAGCCGTCGGCTGAGCATCGAACTGACCGTCCAGGACGAGGTGCTCCGCCGCCTGCGCGACGCGGAGACCGTGGCGACCGCGTCGCCGGGCAACCTCCGCGACGTCGCCGATCTCGAAGAGCTGCGCGAGTTGCACGCCGAGCTGCGGGCCGTCGCCCAGCTGATCGAGGACGCCGGTCTGTCCGATCGGGTCTCCGCCGTCTCCCGCCGCCTGGCCGACGTCGGCAGCTCGACCGGCTCGACCGTGACTGCGCCCGGCGAGCGGGTCGTGCTGTCCAACCGTGAGATCGACGTCGTCTCGCAGGTCGCACTGGGCTGTACGAACCTGGAGGCCGCGACCCGCCTGTCGATCAAGCCGGAGACGGTGAAGGCCTACCTGCGCAGCGCGATGCGCAAGCTCGAGGCGCACACCCGGCACGAGGCTGTCGTCCGCTCCCGATGCCTGGGGCTCATCCCCTGACCGGGGTTGCCGGAACCGTCTGCCCGGCTGCTCGTGGAGCGGAAGGCACCGCCGATCCGCTGGTGAGTCCGACAACCCCGCGGGTTCGTGATCGTTGACACATCCCGTCGGATCTGGTGACGCTGAGTCGTCCGAGCATCGTCGCTCCCGGAAGGCTCCACATGTCCCGCATGCGCTTCGGCATCTTCATGGCCCCGTTCCACGCCAAGATCGGGCAGAACCCGACAACCGCGTTCCAACGGGACATCGAGACCGTCCAGCTCCTCGACCGCCTGGGTTACGACGAGGCGTGGCTGGGCGAGCACCACTCCTGCGGTGCCGAGCTGATCGCGTCCCCGGAGATCTTCATCGGTCACCTGGCCGCGAAGACCGACCACATCAAGCTCGGCACCGGCGTGCTGTCGCTGCCGTACCACAACCCGCTGTGGGTGGCCGACCGCGCGCTGCTGCTCGACCACCTCACCCGCGGCCGGTTCATCCTCGGCCTCGGGCCGGGCGCGCTGCCCACCGACGCGGCGATGATCGGGATCGACCCGAGCGAGCAGCGGCCGGCGCTGGAGGAGGACGTCGACGTCCTGATGCAGCTGCTCACCACGGACGAGCCGGTCACGAAGAAGACGGCGCGCTACAACCTCGTCGACGCCCGGTGCCAGCTCACCCCCTACTCCGACCCGTGTTTCGAGATCGGCGTGGCCGCGATCGCCTCGCCGTCCGGGCCGCGGATCGCCGGCAAGCACGGCCTGTCGTTGCTGTCGGTCGGCGCGACGCTGGTCGGGGACCTGGACCTGCTGGCGTTGCACTGGGACGTGGTCGAGGAGGAGGCGGCGCGGTTCGGTCAGCCGTGCGACCGCAGCGGCTGGCGCCTGGTCGGCCCGATGCACATCGCGGAGACGAAGGAACAGGCGCTGCGCGACGTCGAGTACGGCATCGAGGATTGGTTCGACTACCTGCAGAAGACCGCGGCCGCACCGCAGTTCCACCCGCTCGGCGACACCCTCGAGGAGCGGATCGCCTGGGTCAACGAGTCCGGCGTCGGCCTGATCGGGACGCCGGACGACGCCGTCGCGATGATCGACACGATGTACAAGCAGTCCAACGGCGGGTTCGGCGCCTACCTGATGATGGCGCACGAGTGGGCCCGCCCGGAGGCGGTGAAGCGGCACTACGAGCTGTTCGCCGACCACGTGATGCCGAAGTTCCAGCGCAGCGCGGACCGCACGCTGGCGGCCGAGCGCTACGCCCGCAGCCGCTGGGACGAGCTGAACACGAAGCAGGCCGACGCGCTGCAGGCGGCCACCGACCGGTACGCCGAGGAGCGCAAGACGCGGGCCTGAGCCGCGGACGGGCGGCGGCGGGTGCCGCTGCCCGTCCCCGGAGGACGACCTAGGGTCGTCCGGGTGAAGCTGCTGGGGATCTCGGGGAGCCCGTCCACGCCGTCGAAGACGCTGCTGGCGGTGGAGATGGTGGTCACGCACGCCCGGTCGTCGTCCCCGGACGTCGACGCCGCGGTGATCAACCTGCGGGACCGGGACGTGATCCTCTCCGACGGCCGCGACCCGGCGGGCTACGAGGGCGACACCCGGGCGGTGATCGACGAGGTGGTGGCCGCGGATGCGCTCGTCGTCGGCACCCCGATGTACCGGGGCGGCTACACCGGCCGGCTGAAGAACCTGTTCGACGTGCTCCCCAACGACGCGCTGGAGGGCAAGCCGGTCGGGCTCGTCGCCACCGGCGGCTCGGACCACCACTACCTCGCGATCGAGCACGAGCTCAAGCCGCTCGTCGGCTTCTTCCGCGCCTACGCCGTGCCCGGCGCGGTGTACGCCCACGACGGCCATTTCGCCGGCGGCGAGCTCGTCGACGACGGGATCCGGCGGCGGGTGGAGCAGCTCGCCGGGACGCTCGTCGAGTTCGCGACCCGGATGCCGCGCCACCTCTACGGCGCGGACGGTCCGGAGATCCCGCGCCGTTTCCTGCGCGACAGTTGAGTGCGGCGGGTCAGCGCCAGGCACCGCGCGTGTACTGCACCGGGTACGGCGCGTCCCCGGCCGGGATCCCCAGCTCGTGGGCGGCGCGCAGCGGCCACGCCGGTTCACGCAGCGCCGCCCGGGCGAGCAGCACGACGTCGGCGGCGCCGTCGTCGAGCACCGACTGCGCGGCGGCCGGGTCGGTGATCAGCCCGATGGCGCCGGTCAGCACCCCGGCCTTGCCACGCACGTCCCGGGCGAACGGGACCTGGTAGTGCGGCCCGACGGTGATGTCCTGGCGGGCGTCGAGGCCCGCGGAGCTGACGTCGACGAGGTCGACGCCGCGCCCGGCCAGCTGCGCGGACAGCTCGACGGTGTCGTCGACGGACCAGCCGCCGTCCACCCAGTCCGTCGCGGAGAGACGCACGAGCAGCGCGGCGCGGTCCGGTAGCGCGTCGCGGACCGCGTCGACGACCTCGCCGAGGAACCGGGCCCGGTTGTCGAACGACCCGCCGTAGCCGTCGGTGCGGTGGTTGGCCAGCGGCGACAGGAACTGGTGGAGCAGGTAGCCGTGCGCTGCGTGCAGCTCGACGACGTCGAAGCCCGCGTCGACGGCGCGCCGGGCCCCGTCGGCGAACGCCCGGACCGTGTCCGCGATCTCGGCCCTCGTCATCTCCCGGGGCGCGGCGAGACCGCGGAACGCCTCGGCGGAGGGGGCGAGCGGCTCCCAGCCGCCGTCCGCGGCGTCGATCGGCGTGCCACCGTCCCAAGGAGGGGTCACCGAGGCCTTGCGCCCGGCGTGCGCCAGCTGGATCCCGGCCGCGGCGCCCTGCGCGTGCAGGAACTCGGTGATCCGCGACCACGCCGCGGCGTGCTCGTCGGACCAGATCCCCGCGTCACGGAGGCTGATCCGGCCCTCCGGCGTGACGGCGGCGGCCTCGGTCAGCACCAGCCCGAACCCGCCCGTGGCCCGCGCGCCCAGATGCACGAGGTGCCAGTCGGTGGGCAGGCCGTCGGGTGCCGAGTACTGGCACATCGGGGCCAGCCAGATGCGGTTGCGGGCGGTGACCCCGCGCAGGGTGATCGGGTCGAACAGGGACGTCACGATGCCTCCGGCGGTAGTCGGTCGCTGTGCTCAACACCGACCGGCACCGCAGATGATCCCGGGTGCGAGGAGCGCCACCCCCGGGCGGGTAGCGTCCGCACCGTGGCGAGCACGGCGACGGCGCAGTGCCCGAAGCACATGACCTACGGCCCCTGTGGCGGCGTCCGCGACGACCTGGTGTGCGAGGTGGGCACGGTGACGTGCCCGTTCATCGACGGTGCGCCGGTCGCCTGGGCCGGTCCGGCGCCGGCGTCGCACCGGATCCCGGCGGCGTGGGAGCGCTCCGGCCGGCATCAGATCGTGCTGTCCGACCTCACCGTCCCCGCCTACGACGCGGCGTCGCTGGCCCGCTGCACGTCCGCCCTCGCCGAGTCCTGCGACGCGCTGCTGGTCGGGCAGTACCACGACCAGCCCGACTTCCCGCCGACTCTGCTCGCGGCACTGATCCGCGAGGCCGGCGGACACCCGTGGGTGACGCTGAGCTGCCGGGACCGCAACCGTGTCGTGCTGGAGCAGGACCTGGCCGGGCTCGCCGCCGTCGGCGTGGACGCGGTGTTCTGCGTGACCGGCGACGCGCGCGCACCCGGGGTGCGGCAGGACACGACGCAGGTGTTCGACCTGGACGGGCCGCGGCTGGCCGGGATGGCGTCCGCGGCCGGGCTGGCGGTCGCCGTGCCGGAGTCGCCGGACGCGCCGCCCCGGCCGGCGCGGCCGCTACGGCTGGCCGAGAAGTGGCGCGCCGGCGCCGGTGCGGCCGTGCTCAACCACGTCGGGACGGCGGAGCGGCTGGCGGAGTTCGTGACCGCCGTGCGGGCCGCCGGGGCCGACGTGCCGGTGGTCGCCGGTGTCGCCGTGTACACCGACGAGGAGTGCGCGCGCACGCTGCAGGCGTTCCCCGGGCTGGCGCTGGACCCGGATCGGGTGGAAGCGGTGCTCGCCGCGCCGGACCCGGTCGCGGCCGGGATCGACGAGGCCGTCGCGGAGGCTCTGGAGCTCCTCGCCGTGGACGGCGTGGCCGGCGTCAACCTGTCCGGGCGCGGCACCTCCGGCGGCTACGAGCAGGCGGCCGAGATCAAGGCTGAGATCGGGAGGCGGATCCGCGCGCTGCGCGCGTAGACCGCCCGGAGCGGGGGTAGTCCGGCTGATGCCCGACCACACCGCCATGGAGATCGAGTTCGACACGGTCGCCGGCTGGACCCAGGCGGCGGTCGAGCGGCTCGGTCCCGAGTACGCCGTGCCGGCTGCCTGCCGCGGGAGCGCGAGCCCGGCCGGGCTGGACCGGCTCTGCGAAGACCTGCGGCCGGGGATGCGGCTCGCCGACGTCGGTGGGGGTGTCGGCGGTCCGGCCGCCTACGCCCGCGACCACGCCGGGGTCGTGCCGGTCGTCGTCGACCCGATGCCGGCGGCATGCCGGGCGGCCGGGCAGCTGTTCGGAATCGATGCCGCCGTCGGGGGAGGGGAGCGGGTGCCGCTGGCCACGGGCGCGGCCGACGCGTGCTGGTGCCTCGGTGTGCTGTGCACCGTCGAGGACAAGTCCGCGGTGGTGCGAGAGCTGCGCCGCGTGCTCGCCCCGGGCGGCCCGCTCGGGCTGCTCGTGTTCACCGCGGACGAGCCCCGCCCCGCCGGAGCGCCGGACGGCAACCTGTTCCCGACCCTCGAGTGGACGCGGATCCTGTTGCGTGACGCCGGGTTCGCCGTCGAGGACGAGGTTGCGCTGGAGTCGCTGCCCGCGGCGCCGCCGACCTGGCGGGAGCGGGCCGAGCGCGTCGGGACGGAGCTCGCGGACGAGCACGGCGACGACCCACGGTTCGCCGAGGCCGAGCACCAGACTGCGCGGCTGGGCGGACTGATGTCCGACGGCGTCGTCCGCGGGTACCTGCTGCGCGCCCGCTGACCGGCGGGCGGCGTCAGCCCGGAGGTGCGGGCTCGGCGTGCAGGGGGCAGCGCGGGTCGATGCACGGGACGTCGTCCGCGCCCGCCCGGTAGGCCGCGTTGGCCAGCACCGAGCACAGGCAGCCGTTGGCCATCGCCCTCGGCCCGCCCGGCGCCATGTCGCGCCCCGGGATGCCCCCACCCGGCGCAGGAATGCCGTCGCTCATCTGCCCGCCCCCGATCCCCCAGCGCTGCCGGGCTGCAGCGTCAGCGACAGAGTATCGTATACTCAGCGTGACGGGTGGTCGGGTTGGCGGTCGGGTCACGCTGCTGCGCGGAACATCGGCGACGGGCATCGTGTTGACGACACGGAGGTCCGACCACGAAGGAGGTCCCTCGATGACCGAGACCGCAATTCTCGCCGGCGGCTGTTTCTGGGGTGCACAGGAGTTGCTGCGCAAGCGGCCCGGCGTGCTGTCCACCCGCGTCGGCTACTCCGGCGACCCCAACACCCCGAACGCCACGTACCGCAGGCACGGCGACCACGCCGAGTCCGTCGAGGTCGTGTTCGACCCGGAGACGATCTCGTTCCGTGAGGTGCTGGAGTTCTTCTTCCAGATCCACGACCCGTCGACGAAGGACCGGCAGGGCAACGACATCGGTCGCAGCTACCGGTCGGCGATCTTCTACACGACCGACGAGCAGCGCCGCGTCGCGCTGGACACGATCGCCGACGTCGACGCGTCGGGGCTGTGGCCGGGCCGGGTGGCCACGGACGTCGAGCCGGCCGGGCCGTTCTGGGAGGCCGAGCCGGAGCACCAGGACTACCTGCAGCAGTACCCCTACGGCTACACGTGCCACTTCGTGCGGCCGGGCTGGGTGCTGCCGAAGCGCGCCGCCTCGGCCGGCTGAGGGCAGGTCAGGGGTCGAGTCCCTCGAGCGAGTCCGGGACGACGGCCGCTGCCTGTTCGGCGCAGATGCGCCCGGGGGGCCCGCTGACCGCAGGGCTCGTCCTGCCCATCGGGTCGCCCTCGACGGCGCGCCCCCCACCGGAGCACGCGTACACCGGTGTGCCGCCGGGAGCCTGACCGACGACGACCCCGTTCCAGCCGGGCTCGTCGGTCGGTCTCCCGCACATGACGCACGCCCGGCCGGCGGCCTGGTCGTCGGAGACGTGGGTCCACACGCGGTCCGCGTCCCTCATGTCCACTCCTCCTCGGGTCCACTACAAGGGTCGGTCCCTGATCCGGCGCAGGCAAGCCCCGCCGTGGTCAGCCCGACGACCAGCCCAGGGCCGGGCCGAGCTTCGTCGCCATGTCGGTGAGGATCTGGACGTAGTCGTCGTGGGCGAAGCTGAACGGCAGCGCGAAGACGACCTCGCGCACCTCGCGGAACGCGGCGTGCGCGTAGAGCGCCTCGGCGATCTCGTCGGACGTGCCGATCAGGTCACGGGCGAACAGCAGCCGGGCCGGGCCCTGGGGCGTGGAGGTGCGCGGTGTGCGCGCCTCGACGTAGGCCGTGTAGCGCTCGCGCTGGGCGGCCGTCGCGGAGTCGGTCGGGATCACCACCAGGCCCTGTGACACGCGTGCGGCCGCACCGTCGGGGTGCGCGGCCCGGAAGTCGCGGATCACGCCCTGCTGGATCGCCGCGAAGTCCGGTTCGACCCCTTCCGGCGCCTTCACCACGCTGCTCGTCAGCAACTGCATGCCCTGCTCACCGGCCCACCGCGCCGAGTCCGGGCCGCTCGCTCCGTACCACATCCGGGACCCCAGCCCGGGCGAGTGCGGCTGCACCGTGGAGGAGAACACCTCGATGCCCTCGGTGCCGGAGAACGTGGCGGCCGGCTCCCCGCGGACCAGCCGCAGCAGCCGTTCGACCCGGGCCTTGGAGAAGTCCTCGACGTCGGCGGTGTCCGGGTAGAGCGCCTCGCGCACGTCGTCCCAGTGCATCGGGGGACCGACGCTGACGCCGGGGTTCAGCCGGCCGCCGGACAGCACGTCCACCGTCGCGAGGTCCTCGGCCAGGCGCAGCGGGTTCTCCCAGCCCAGCGGCGTGACCGCGGTGCCGAGCTGGATCCGCGTCGTGCGCTGGGACGCGGCCGCGAGCATGGCGACCGGGGAGGAGACCCCGAACTGCAGGTGACGGTGGCGCAGGAACGCGCTGTCGAAACCGAGCTGCTCGCCGAGCTCGATCACCTGCAGCAGGTACTCGTGCCCGGGGCCGGGATCGTCACCGTCGAACGAGCCGATGGTGAGGAAACCCAGGTGCTCGAGAGGCTCCGACGGGGTGGGCATGGGGACTCCTTCACGTCGCGGGCGTCGTCGCGGACAACCGCTCGCGAGGTGAGTGAATTCCGTGCCCTCCGTCCGCGATCTCGCTCAGGTGCGGGGCGATCTCCTCGGCGACCCGCCGCAGGACGGCCCGGTGCCGGGCAGCGGGCGCCGTCGCGGGCTGGGCCTGGACCACGATCTCGCAGCTCGATCGTCTCCCGGAACGCGCGCGCCGGGTCGTCGCCGGTCACGTGCGTGAGGTAGCCCAGCCGCACACCGGGAGCGTAGGCCGACGCGGTCGCCGGTGATCGTCCGGGCCGGTACGTGAACCGGGTTCGAGGATTCTCGGGACATGGGGGTGCGGCGTCGGAGTTGCGCACCGTAACGTCCGCAACCGTGCCCCACGGACCGCCTCGAGGCCGGGTGAGCCCGCTCCCGCTGTCGATCCTCGACCTGTCGCCGGTGCCCGCCGGCGGCACGGCCGCCGACGCGCTGCGGAACACGCTCGAGCTGGCCCGGGTCGCCGAGCGCGCCGGCTACCACCGGTACTGGCTGGCCGAGCACCACCTGGTTCCGGGCGTCGCGTCGTCGTCGACGCCGGTGCTGACCGGTCAGGTCGCCGCCGCCACGTCGACGATCCGGGTCGGGTCCGGCGCGGTGCAGATGCCGGGTACGCGGCCGCTGCAGGTGGCCGAGCAGTTCGGCACGGTCGCGGCGCTGTACCCCGGGCGGGTCGACGTCGGGCTGGGCCGGTTCGACCTGCACCAGATCCTGCGGATGATCGAGTCCGGCCGGGCGGGCGCCGCGTCCGGGAACGGGGAACGGCCACCGGACCGGTTCGTGGACGGCCTGCGCGTCCCGTCGCCCGCCCGCTTCGCCGGGGACCTGTCCCAGTTCCGCGCGCTGGCCGAGATCATGGGGTTCCGGTCCGAGGACCCGTCGCCGGACTACGGCGCGCTCGTCGCCGAGTTCCTGTCCTACGTGGACGGCACGGCCGTCCGCCCCGACGGCGTGCCGATGCACGTGCTCCCGGCCGAGCACGCCGACCTCGACGTGCTCGTGCTCGGCACCGGCGGCGGCGGGTCCGCGAAGGTGGCCGGCGAGCTGGGACTGGCGTTCGCGGCCGGGTACCACGTGGCACCGAGCGGGGTGCTGGACGCCGTCTCGGAGTACCGGTCGGCGTTCCGGCCGGGCCGCCGGGACACGCCGTACATGATCGTGTCGGCGGACGTCGTCGTCGGTCCGGACGACGACGCCGGCCGCGAGCTCGCCGCGCCGTACGGGCAGTGGGTGCTCGACATCCGCGCCGGCCGCGGCGCGCAGCCGTACGTGACGCCGGGCGAGGCGCGCACGCGGGAGTGGACCGACGCCGAGAAGGCCGGGGTCGCGGACCGGGTGGACACGCAGATCGTCGGCTCCCCGGCCACGGTCTGCGACGGCCTCGAGGTCCTGGCCCGCGCGACCGGCGCGGACGAGGTGATGGTCACGACGATCACCACCGAGCACGCCGACCGGGTCCGCAGCCACGAGCTCCTGGCGCAGGAGTGGTTCCGCCGGGGCTGAGCGTCGCGGTCATCCCGACGTGTGGCGCGACCGGTTGCGTGCCGCAGCGATGGCCACCGCACCCGCGATCAGGGCCGCCGTCGCGGCCGGCCCGCGCGTCGCGTCCCCGCGTCTCGTGGTCAACGCGTGCAGCGACGACCGGTACTGCCTGGTCACGGGGTACCCGCTGTGCGTACCGACCTTGCCGTCGACGAGCTCGTCGGCGACGACGTCGTGCCTGGACCGCGGCGCGAACGCCCGGAAACCGAGGTAGTCGGTCCGCCGCCACAGGTTCGTCCATCGCGGTCCCAGCCTCCCGGCCAGCGAGCCGGACGGTGGACTGCTTCCCGCCGGCGCCGGCCGGTCGGCTCGCGCCCACGGGTCGGCGCGCCAGAGCGATGGCGGTCCGCACGGTGCCGTGCCCACGACGTCGGGTCCCAGAAGTCCCGGGAACAGTCGTCCGAAGTACGGCCGGAGCTGGACGCCGTAGCTGAGCATCGACACGTGGGCGAGCTCGTCGCGACGCAGCTGCATGAGCACGGCCACGGCGAGGACCGCGCCGAGGCTATGCGCCGACAGCACGACCGGACCACGCCGCTCGAGATGCTCGACGACGTCGTCCTCGAGCTCGGGTACCGCGCGCTCGGCGTAGCAGGGCGGACCGAACGGGTGGGCAGCGCGGGGCAGGAAGCAGATCAGGTCCCACACCAGCCCGAGTGGACGTGAGTTCCCGAGCGCGGCCCCGCCGACGAACATCGCCACCACCCCGGCCCCGGCCAGCGCCGACGCGGCCACCGCGCCCGCGGCGAGGTCCGCACCGCCCTCCTCGACCCACGACGGCAGCGTCCAGTCCGCCGGGCGGACCACGGAGCCGGCCACGGCCAGGGTCGTCATGACCAGTCCGGTCCGTGCGAGCAGCCCGGCGGCCGGCTCGGCACGGTGCGCGAGCGATGCGAGGAAGCGGTAGCGCGTGACCGCCGGGGACTGCTCGCCGCCCTGGTTCTCCGGCGGCCGGACCGCGTACCAGCGCCCCCAGGCCAGTTCGACGACCACGAGCGCGACCGCGGCCAGGGCGACCAGCGACACGACCGTCGCCGAGCCGAACCAGAGGTAGGTCCGCGGGACACAGACGTCCTGCGTGCCGGAGCAGGTGACGAGGGAGGCCGATGGCTGATCCGGTCGAAGGAGATCGGCCGCGACCAGCTCGACGAGTGACGACAAGGTCATGGCGACCAGGAGGGACAGACCGAGCAGCAGGCCGGGTGCGGTTCCGCCCCACGACCGGAGCTCGCGCTCCTCGCCGCCCGCCCACCTCGCCAGGCCGAACGCGATCCCGAGTCCGGCGATCGCGACGACTCCGAACCACAGGGAGAAATGGGTCAGCAACGCACCGACGCCGACGAGACCACCGGCGAGACGCGACGACCGCGGAGCCGCCGCCCGGCCGATGTGGTGGACCGCGATCGCCAGCAGCACCGCGACGACGAGCGCCGGGGCGGCCGTGGTGCCCGGCAGCACGCCGGGAACGCCGCCGTCCGAGGCGAGCGTGGGCCTCGACACGCACAGCAGCACGATCTCGGCGACGAACAGCAGGCCAGCGACGAGCGCGAGCCGGCAGGCGGCCCTCGTGGACGGAGTCCGTGGTGCCTCGGCGCCACTGGCCAGGTCGGGGCCGGCCTTCCGGTCGCGCCAGGTGAGCCACACCGCGGCGGCCAGCACGACGACGGCGAGCAGCCCGGTCGTGCCGAACGTGACGACCTGCCACGGTTCGCCCGCGATCTGCGCTCGGCATCCCTCGGAGAGGACGTCACGCAGGCCCGTGCACCTGCCGCCCCTACCGAACATCGCGGGCCACGCGGTCGCGAGGACGACGACGGACGCGCCCGCCGCGAAGTGCAGCCACGTGAGCGTCCTGACCACCGGGCCGCCCGCCCAGAGCGTCGACCGCGACAGGACCGGCGCTCCGTGCTCGCCCGCGGCGGGCAGCGTGCTGCGGCGCGCGGGCAGGCGCTCCTCGTAGCGGACACGGGATTGCCGGGCCAGCAGCCACAGACCGACCAGCACGAGGATCGGAACGAGCGAGGCCACGGCGACGCGGACGGCCGCGGCGTGCGGCCCGTCGATCGGTGTGGGGAGGGTGCAGCCCCCCGGGACACCGCCCCAGCACTGCAGCGCCACCACGTCGAGCGCGACCGAGCAGGTGGTGATCACGAACAGGACGGTCAGTCCGAGGCCGAAGATCCGGACCAACCCGGCCCCGCGGCCGTCGTCGTTCTGCCCGATCTCCGCCCGGCTCCAGTAGGCGACGTTCGCCAACCCGAACGGGATCAGCATCGCCCAGCCGATGCGCCCGGCCGTGTTGAGCACCCGGGCCACGACACTGCCGACGCGCGCACCGGGGCTGGTGCGCGCGAGACCACCCCACGAGTAGGCGTCCCGCTGCACCCCGTCGGGGACGTGCCCGGGCTCGCCCGCGGTCCGCCCGTCGACGAGCGGGGGCACGATGCGCCAGCGACCGCCGAGGGGGTCCTCGTGGAGCTGCTCGATCTGGGCGGCCGGTCGTTCGAGCATCGCCGGCGGAGCCGTGTTGTTGACTCCGTGGACGCGCAGCTCCAGCGTCGACCGATCCTGTGTGCTCTGGGTCACGTTCCGTGCTCGCCTGAATCACCGCGCGCGTTAGCCGGTCGCGAAACCGGGTTCGCGGGACACTGCGAGCGTGACCGGCCCGGCGTCTCGCTCCCGAGCGGTCCGGCTGACGACCCTCGCCCGCTGGGGCGCGCGGGCGTTCGCCGTGGCCGCTCCGGTCGTCGTGCTCGCCGGGGCCGGCATCGCGGCCGAGCCCGCCGGCTACGACCCGGTGCGCCAGACGTTCAGCGCGCTGGCGAAGAGCGGCGCGCCCGGCCGGTGGATCATGGCCGGTACGCTGCTCGTGCTCGGACTCGGCTACGTGCTGGTCGCCGCGGCGCTGCCGGGCCTGCGACGACGCGGGCGTGTCGTCCTCGGGATCGGCGGGGCGGCTGTGGCACTCGCGGCGGTGCTGCCGCAGCCGGCGCAGGGCGACTCGACCGGGCACCTGGTCGCGGCCGGCGTCGGGTGGGCGGCGTTCACGCTCGTCCCACTGGCCGCGTCCGGTCCCCGGCGCAGCGCGATAGCCGCGACCGTCGTCCTGATCGCGCTTCTGGGGTGGTTCACCGTGGAGCTGGTGACCGGCGGGCCGCTGCTCGGGCTGGCCCAGCGGGTGACGATCGTCGCGCAGACGGGCTGGCCGCTGGTGCTCGCACTCCGTGGAGCGGGTCAGCCGGCGCAGACCGAGCAGGTCACGTCGCGCCGGTCGTCGTAGACCGGAAGCGGGCGTGGATCACGTCCCCCAGCGGTTGCGTCCCGCGGCCACGCCTGCCCCCTGACGATGCACTTGTTCCTGCCCACCATGGGCGACGGACGCCACCCTCCGAAGTAGCCCTGCGCATCGGGAGACGCCCGGTGGTGACGTGTTTGCGCCCGGCCTCACGGGGCACCCGGAGGCTGATGGCAACTGCAACGCACTACCTGGAAATCAACGCCCCCGCCGACCGCTGCTACCAGTGGTGGCGGCCGCTGACCCACCTCCCGCAGATCATGAGCGACGTGCGGACGGTGGAGCCCCGCAGCGGCGACGCCGACGTCACGCACTGGGTCGTCGACGGCCCGCTCGGCAAGACGATCGAGTGGGACGCGAAGATTATCGACGAGGAGCAGGACCGCAAGATCGCCTGGAAGTCGTTGGAGCAGAGCGACAACGACATCGACACCGGCGGCGCGGTCCGCTTCGACAACCACGGTGAGACGACCGGCGTCGAGGTGAGCCTGCACATGCAGCCGCCCGGCGGGAAGGCCGGCGAGATCGCCGCGAAGCTGTTCGCCGACCCGCAGAAGATGGTCGAGGACTCGCTCACCGAGTTCAAGAAGCTGATGGAGGCCGACCGGGGTCAGCCCGGGGTCGGCTGATCCACCGAGGACGCGGCGCCCCCACACGATGTGTGGGGGCGCCGTTCTCGTGCGCGGGTCAGGGCCGGTGGTCGGTCGCCGGTAGCTCGGGGGACGCCGTGTCCAGCGGGACCGCGTCCGGCTGGACCAGGCCGAGCTGCACGCGCTGGCGCGACAGCACGCGGTCCAGGGCCCACTCCGTCGCGGTGCGGATGCGGTTGCCCGGCATCGCGAGCAGGTGGTAGCCGGTCGTCACGGCGCGGGCGAGCGGGCCGCTCAGCGGTATCCGCAGCGGGTTGGCCGCGGCGTCCCGGCCGCCCAGGTCGACGACGAAGCCCAGGTCGCGGTGCCGGTACTCCGCCGGCGTGCCGTACCCGAGTGCGGCGGCGACGTTGCGCGCCACGGTCGTGCCGTGGCGCTGCGCGTGCTGGGCGGTCATGGGTGTCGCCGAGCCGGGGTCGACCGGGTCCGGCACGGCGGCCGCGTCCCCGCAGGCCCACAGGTGCTCGTGGCCCTGCACCCGCAGCTGCGCGTCGACCACGATCCGCCCCCGCTCCACCGGCAGCCCGAGATCCTGCACGAGCGGATCGGGGCGCACACCGACGCACCAGACCAGCGACCGGGTGGGGAGCTGCTCACCGGTGCTCAGCGTGACGCCGTCGGCCGTCGCCTCGGTGACCGACGTGCCGGTGCGCACCTCGACCCCGCGGCGGCGCAGGACCCGGTCCGCGGTGCGGGACAGGCGCGCGTCGAGCTCGGGCAGCACGCGCCGTTGCACGTCGAGCAGCAGCCAGCGGATCGGCTGCCCGGCCAGCTCCGGGCGGTCGCGCGCCACCTTCGCGGTGAGTAGAGCACCCTGGGCGGCCACCTCGGTGCCGGTGTATCCGGCCCCGACGACGACGAACGTGCAGCGGGCCGCCCGTTCGACCGGGTCGTCGGTGTCCACGGCCATCTCCAGCTCGCCGAGGATGTGGTCGCGCAGGTACAGCGCCTCCGGCATGCCGCGGAACCCGTGCGCGTGCTCCGCGACGCCGGGGACCGGCAGCAGCTTGTTCACGCTGCCGACGGCGACGACGAGCTCGTCGTAGCCGACCTCGTGCGGGCCACCCTCCGGGTCGGCGTAGTGCACGACGTGCGCGTCCTGGTCGACGCTGCGGACCTCACCGAGCCGCACGCGCACGCCGCGCAGCGACGACGCCAGCGGCACCGTGATCCGCCGCGGGTCGAGCACACCGGCCGTGACCTGGGGCAACAGCGGCAGGTAGAGGAAGTAGTCGGTGGAGTTGATCAGGACGATCTCCGCGGCGTCGCCGAGGCGCTTGGCGAGGTTCCGCGCGGCGTGGAAGCCCGAGAACCCTCCCCCGAGCACGACGACGCGCGGTACGGATCTGTTCATCCCCTCCATTGTGGGGGCCCCCGCAGGTCGGGAGGAACACGCGCGCACGCGGTACGGTCGCGGGGGTGGTGGGGGTGATTCGATGACCGACCGGTACTGGGACCCGAACGCCGACGCCGGCGCGCACGAGGACCCGGAGCACCTGCGTGCCCATTTCGATCCGGTGGGCCCGGAGCTGACCCGCGGCCGGTACGGCCGGGTCGCCGGGTGGATGGCCCGCGAGTGCCCGGTCACCCACACCGACGCGTTCCCCGGCGGTGTCTGGACCGTGTCCGGCTACGACGAGCTGCTCGAGGTGCACAAGCGCGAGGGCTCGGAGCTGTCCAACTTCCCGGTCCTGCTCCAGAGCTTCGGCAACGTGCGGCCGGTCATCCCGATGGAGTCCGACCCTCCGCTGCACCGTCAGTACAAGCAGATCATCTCCGAGCCGCTGTCCCGGGCCGCGCAGGCGGCGAAGGAGCCGTACTACCGCGAGATCGTGCACGGCCTGCTGGCCCCGCTGCTCGACGCCGAGCCGGGTCCCGGCGGGCGGCACCGCTGCGACCTGTTCACCGAGCTGTGCAACCCGCTCGCCGTGCACTCGCTGATGGACGCGCTCGGCGTGCCCGGCCCGGACCGCGACCGCCTCGCCGAGCTCGCCGTGACGCTCGTCCGCGGGCGCGGCGGCGACGGCGGCCCGGCCGAGGAGATCTACACGTACTTCGCCGGTCTGGCCGCCGAGAGGCGGCGCCACCCCACCGACGACATCGTGTCCCGGCTGTGCGCGGCCACAGTGGACGGGCGGCCGCTGACCGAGACCGAGATCCTCGACTACTGCGTGATCCTCCTGCCGGCCGGTTTCGAGACGACGGCCAGCTCGATGAGCATGATGTTCCTGCTGCTGGCCGAGGAGCCGGAGCTGCAGGCGTGGTTGCGCGAGGACCCGGAGCGGATCCCGGCCGCGCTCGACGAGCTCATGCGCTACGTGACGCCGACCCGTTCGCACACCCGCACGGTCACCGCGGACTTCGAGGTCGGCGGGCACCAGATCCGCGCCGGCGAGCGCATCTACCTGAACTGGGCGGGTGCGAACCACGATCCGGCCGTGTTCGACCGGCCGGACGAGATCGTCCCGGACCGCAGGCCGAACCGGCACATGAGCTACGGGTTCGGGTCGCACCTGTGCGTCGGCGTGCACATGGCGCGTGCCGAGATGACCGTCGCGTTCACCGAAGTGCTGGCCGCGATGGACGACATCCGGCTCGCCGACCCGGACGCGGTCGTCGAGGAGGTCGGGACGACGTGGGCGGTGACGACGCTGCCGGTGGAGTTCACCCCCCGCCGGTGAGACCGGTTCACGCCCCGCCGGTGAGGTCGGCCACCACGGCGGCGATCGCGCCTCCGAAGGCCGGCGGCGCGGTGTCGAGGCCGAACCGCTCGAGCACCGACGCGTGCAGCCCGGCCAGCGAGGGCGGGACCGGGTCCTTGCGGTGGGCGAGCGTGTGCGCGGCGAGGACGGCGAGCAGCGCCAGGTCGGCGTCCAGCGCCGCGCCGGCGTCCCCGGCCCGCTGCCAGGCGAGGACGTCGGGCGTGCTGGTGTCGGTCTGACCGCTGCGTCCGACTCCGACCAGCGACGGCTGCGCCGCGGCCCGGGCATGCTCGGCCCAGCCGGACGCGGGCATGCCGAACAGGCTCACCCGCGGCTCGGTCTCGTGGGCCCGGACCCCGTCCGGCACCTCGATCAGCCGGTTGACCTGCGCGGTCACGACGTGGGTGAGGTCGGCCCAGCCGTGCGCGAGCGTGTCCAGCGACGGGGCGACCAGGGGGTTGTGGTACCCGCCGTTGGAGAGCACGTCGCCGAGCGGCGGCGCGACGTCCGGGCCGACGAACACCGGGTTGTTGGACGCCGCGGACAACCCGATCACGACGCACTCCTCGGCGTGGGCGAGCGCCCGGCGCACCGCCCCGAGCACCCGCGGCGCGCTGCGGAACGACACCGGCGCCTGGTAGGGCAGCTGCGGCCGGTCGGCGCCGGCGAGGAGCTCGCGGAAGCGGGCCAGCACCGCGGCCTGGTGCGGGTCGCGCCAGAGATGCCCGAGCTGCTCGTCGTAGTGCATGTCCGGGCTGGACGCGGCGACGGCCGCCAGCGCCAGCACGTTCTCGGCCCGGGCCAGCCGGTCGCGCGCGGAGAGCACGCCGTCGGCGAGCACGGCGGCCGCCACGGGCGAGCCGTTCACCAGGAACATCCCCTCGCCGACCTCGAGGGTGTGCTCGAACTCCGGGCGCAGCAGCGCGCCGAGCGCGATGATGTCGCCCGGCTCGCCGTGCCCGGTCGCCGGCACGGGCGGCAGCTCCGGCGCCCGCAGCAGGGCGGTCAGCCGTCCGGCGGTCTCGGGCCGCACCGGCGCCGTCCCGTGCAGCACATCGGTCAGCCGGGTCAGCAGCACCGTTCGCACGACGCGGTCGGGCAGCGGCGGCCCGGTCGTCGGCGGTGTCGGCGGCATGACGGCGCCGTACGCACGGCGCCCGTCGGCGTCGAGCAGCGTCTTCGCGGCCGTGTCGTGGCCGGTCGTGATGCCGTAGAGGTACCGGTCCAGGTTCGCGTCGACGAACGCGAGGAACTCGGCCCGGCGCCGCCCGATCGCGTCCAGTGCGGCCGGGGAGAGCTCGGCGTCCTCGCCGTCCCACGCGATCCGGCGTACCGCATCGATCGTCAGGTCGTCCGGAGTGTTCAGCAGGACCGTCACGTGCGGATCCTGCCAGATCCGATCACGACGAGATCACTGCCGGATCGCCATCACGACGGCTTTCGGCTCGGTGAAGAACTCGCGGCTGAAGTTGCCGCCCTCGCGTCCCCATCCGGAGTCGGCGAACCCGCCGAACGGCGCGCGCAGGTCCCGGATGAAGAAGCAGTTCGTCCAGATCGTGCCGGCCCGCAGCCGCGCCGCGACCCGGTGCGCGCGGGACAGGTTCTCGGTGAACACCATCGCGTTCAGCCCGTACGGCGAGTCGTTCGCCGCGGTCACGGCCTCGTCCTCGGTGTCGAACGGGGTCACCGTGACGACCGGCCCGAACACCTCCTCGCGCTGGATCGCGGAGTCCGCGGGCGCGTCCACGATCACCGTCGGGCGGACCACCCAGCCGTCGCCGTTTCCGCCGGTCAGGACCTTGCCCGCGGGGTCGGACAGGTACCCGGTGACCTTGCGCCAGTGCGTCTGAGACGCCAGCGGGCCGATCTGCGTGGCCGCGTCCCGCGGGTCGCCGACCACCATCGCCTCGGCGGCGGCGACGAACCGGGACAGGAACTCGTCGAGGATCGGGCGGTGCACGTAGAGGCGGGAGCCGGCCAGGCAGACCTGCCCGGCGTTGGTGAAGATCGCCTTGATCGACCAGTCGACGGCGGTGTCCAGGTCGGCGTCGTCGAACACGAGGTTCGCGCCCTTGCCGCCGAGCTCCAGACTCACCGGGGTCAGGTTCTTCGCCGCCGCCTCGGTGATCACCCGGCCGGTCGCGGACTCGCCGGTGAACGTGATCCGGTCGACCCGCTTGTCGGTGGTCAGTGCCTCGCCGGCGGAGTCCGGCCCGTAGCCGTGCAGCACGTTCAGCACGCCCGGCGGGATCCCGGCCTCCAGCGCGAGCCGGGCCAGGATCGTCGCCGACGCGGGGGAGTCCTCGGCCGGCTTGAGCACCACCGTGTTCCCCCAGGCCAGCGCCGGGGCGACCTTCCAGGACTCCAGCATCAGCGGGAAGTTCCAGGGCGCGATCGCGGCGACCACGCCGGCCGGCTCGTAGCGGGTGTACGTGTGGTGGCCGGTGTCCATCGGCAGCGTCTCGGCCATCGCCAGGCGCGCGTGGTCGGCGAAGAAGCGGAAGTTCTGCGCGGTGCGCGGGACGTCCTTGCCCTTGGCGTCCGCCAGCGGCTTGCCCATGTCGTGCGAGTCGGCGGCGGCCAGCTCGTCGGAGTGGGACTCGATCAGGTCGGCGAGCCGGTGCAGCAACGCGCCGCGCTCGCCGTGCCCCATCCGCGGCCACGGACCCTCGTCGAACGCCCGCCGGGCCGAGGTCACCGCGCGGTCGGCCTCGGCGGCGCCACCGAGCGCGACGTCCGACCACGCCTCCTGCGTCCACGGGTCGACCGAGGCGAACGTGGCGCCGTCGCTGGACTCCTGGCCGTCGATGACGTGACCGAACGTCTGCATGAGGCCGAGGTTCCCGTTGCGCGTCCGGCGGGGGAACCGGCCCGTTCCGCACCTGCGAACCCGTCCGTGCGCCGATCAGTGCCGATCAGCGCCCCCGCCGCGGGAGATCCTGCACGAGGCGATGGCGCAGGTCCGGCGACGGCTCGCGGGCGAGCAGATCGTGGGCCAGGTCGCTCGCGCCGGACACGATCACCCGCCGATCGAACGGGGCCGGGCCGCGCTCCACCAGACCGCGCTCCTCCAGCCCCGCGAGCAGGGCCGACATCCTCGCGGCGCTACCTCCGACGACGCCGATGAGCTCCGAGCCGGTCAGCCCGGCGTCCGGGCGGATCATCAGCTCGGAGAGGACGAGGAACTCGCGCACGTCGAGCCCGAGCACGGCGGCGAGCGCGTGCACACGGTGGACGGTGCCCAGCTCCCACCGCGGCAGGAGCCGGCCGATGTCGTCGGCGCGCTTCCTCCGCTCGTCGGTGTCGGCGCTCCGGGCCCACGGGTTCGGTGCAGTCGGCGACGGCTCGGAAATCGGTTCGGTGAGCGAACGGTTTTCCGGAGGCGTCGGCGGGAGGTGGGCTGCGCTGCCCGGCTCGCTGACCCGGGCGCCAACGTCGTCCGGTGTCTGGTCGGCGGGTCCTACGGAGAACCGTTCCGTGAGCGAACGGGTTTCTGGAGAGTCGTCCGGGCGCTGCGCCGCTGGGCCGCTCGCATCGTCATCGTCGGGCATACCGTTCGGTAGCACGACGGCGCGGGCGCCCGCGGCGGATCGGCACAGACCGGAACCGCGGGCTACGGCCAGCGGTTACATGTGTGCTCGTCGTGCGAGTCGGGAGGGACTAACGCTGGGCGGGGACCAGGAACCCGGCGACGCTGCCCAGCTTCTCCCGGGTCTCCTCCAGCTCGCGGTCCGGGCGCGATGCCCCGACGATCCCGCCGCCGGCGCGCAGCCAGGTGCGGCCGCCGCGGCGCTGCACGGAGCGGAGCACGAGGGCGACGTCCAGGCTGCCGTCGGAGTCCACGGTGAGCACGGCGCCGCCGTAGAGGCCGCGCGGCTCGGACTCGTCCGCGGCGATCAGGTCGCACGCCGCCCGCTTCGGGATGCCGGACGCGGTGGCCGTCGGGAAGATCGCGCCGAGCGCGTCCCAGCCGTCGCGGCCCGCGGAGAGGTTGCCGGTCACCCGTGAGGCGAGGTGCTGCACCGACCCGCGCTCGACGACGTTCATGTAGTCGTGCACGCAGACGTCGTCGCAGACGCCGCCCAGGTCGTCGACGACCGCGCGGACGGAGACGGCGTGCTCGACGACCTCCTTCGGGTCGCGGCGCAGCTGCTCACGCAGCCGGGCGTCGACGGCCGGGTCCCCGGTGCGGGCACGCGTGCCGGCCAGCGGCTGGCTCACGACGGCGCCGGACGGGTCCGTGGAGATCAGCACTTCGGGGCTGTAGCCCGCCGCGTCCAGTCCGCCGAGCGAGAGCAGGAACGACCGCGCCGGCGCGTTCGCCCGGCGCCCGGCGACGTAGGTCTCGACCATGTCCAGCTCGGCCTCGACCGGCACGACGCGCGACAGCACGACCTTGTCCAGCTCGCCGCGGCCGATCGCGGCCACCGCCCGCGCCACCCGTGCCTCGTGCTCGGCGGCGTCGTGGCCGTGGGCGTCCACTGCGACCGACGGCCCCGTCACCGGCGCCGGGCGGCGGTCGCGCAGCGCCTTCTCAGCCAGGTCGAGACCAGCGCGGTCGGCCGACCGGATGCGGGCGATGCCGCCGGAGAGCCGGACCTCGGTGTGCGGGACGACGAGGTGGACCAGCCGGTCGCGACCCGCCGCAGACGCGCCGTGCATGCGGGCGCCGCCCAGCTCGAACGCGATCCAGCCGTAGGCGCGCCAGCCGCGGTAGGGCAGCCCGTCGAGCAGCGAACGCACGATCGGCAGCGGGTCACCGGACCACGGCTCGTCGACGCTGCGCTCGGCCGAACGCAGGTGCACGCCGTCGGCGTCCACCCACAGCCGGGCCACCGCGCCGACGGCGAACGACCACTCGCCGTCGTTCTCGTAGATCATGTGGTCGTCGCCGGCGGCGGACGAGGCGAGGCGGCGGACGACGTCGAGCGGCTCGTCGGCGCACGGCACAGAGTCCCGGAGGTACAGCTCGTGGTCGAGACCGATCTCTCGCGTGATCGTCACCGGACCTCCCTGCTTCGTGGCGGGTGGACACGGGTGGGACCGTGTCCTGTCGTCGCCACGGACGTAACAGCGTTACACACCCGACGGTAACCGCGTCACGGAAGGGAGGCAACGTGCAGCGACGTGACGTACCCCGCGTCGACGTCCGGGCTCGCCTGGTGGCGGCGGCGATCGGTCTGCTGGAGCGCGACGGACCGGATGCGGTGCAGGCACGGCGCCTGACCGCGGAGATCGGCGCCTCCACCACGGCGCTCTACCACCATTTCGGCGGGGTGCCCGCGTTGCTGCGCGCCGTCGTCGACGAGGGGTTCTCGCGCCTCGGTGCGCGCATGTCCGCCGTCGCGGCCGGGGACGACCCGGTCGCCGACATCTGCGCGCTCGCCCTCGCCTACCGCGAGGTGGCGCTGGAGAACCCGCACCTCTACGACCTGATGTTCGGCCTCGGCGCCCCGGGCGGGCACCGGCCGGAGCCGTCGGCCACCGCGGTCGCCGCCGGCCCGGCGCACGAGGCCGTGATCCACGTCGTCGCCGCCGTGGTCCGGGCGATCGACGACGGCCGGCTGCGCGAGGGGGAGAACGCCGCGCTGGTCGCCGCCCAGCTCACCAGCATGATCCACGGGTTCGTGTCGCTGGAGCTGGCGGGGCACTTCCGCGACGTCGAGGACCCGGTGCGGCTCGTGCTGGTGCCGATGGGCGTGCACCTGCTCGTCGGGCTGGGGGACGACCCGGATCGCGCGCTCCGCTCCGGTCTGAGCGTGCTCTGATCTAAGGTCTCCGAGCATGACCGAGTCCGCGATCCCGGAGCACCTGACCGTCCCGCGGACGCTGCCCGTGCGGACGCCGGAGGGCTACGAGCCGGGGTCGCCCGCGTTCGTGGCCCGGCCGCCGACCGACCAGAAGCAGGTCGTGATGGCCTACCTCGGTGTGCAGGGCGAGGACCCGGTGGCCGAGCTCGCGCCCGAATCACTGGCCGGCGAGGACGCCCCGCGCCACCACGACCGGGCCGTCGCGCACCGGGGAGGCCGTCGTCGTCGCGTACTGGGACGACCCGCAGGCGTTCGACCGGTGGTTCGCCGCCCATCGCCAGTCCTGGTTGGACGGTCCCGGCGGGCGCTGGCTGGAGGTGCTCCGGCCCCGCGTCGAGCGCTACGAGACGATCTTCGGACGCCGCAGCCGCCCGGAAGGCGTCGCGGTGCTGGCCGACGGGTTCTCCGACCAGGTCGTCGAGCACGGCTACTGGGGCAGCATGCGCGACCGCCTGCCCGCGGCGCAGACCGACGCCCTGGACGACCCGGGGCCGGTGGAGGTCGAGCACGACGGCGACGTCGTGCGGGTCCGGCCGACCGGCAGCGTCTGCCTGATCCGCTCCGGCCAGGAGTGGACCCAGACCGGCGGCGAGGAGCGCGAGCGCTACCTCGACGAGATCGAGCCCCGGCTGCGGGAGGGCATGGACTTCCTGCGCGACGAGGGCCTCGGCATCGGCTGCTGGAGCAACCGCTACCTCACCGTGCTCGACGACGACGGCGCGCCGGCCGAGCGCACGTTCGGCCTGGGCTGGTGGCGCAGCCTGGCCGACCTGGAGCGCTGGTCCGAGAGCCACCCGAGCCACCTGGCGATCTTCGGCTCGTTCCTGAAGCTGGTCGGTGACCAGGGCGGGACCCGGATCCGGCTCTACCACGAGGTGTCGGTCGCGCGCCCCGACGAGTGCCTGTTCGAGTACGCCCGCTGCCACGACCGGACCGGGTTGCTCGGCGCGGTGCCGGACGCCTGACCGCCCGCTGTCACGTCGACGAAACCTCCGGCGCGGCGGCCGGGGCGTAACGTGGGTCACTTCCGTCCACGAAGCGGAGGCCATTGGATGACAGCGCCACCCACGCCGACGATCGATCCCCGGAACCTGCTGATCAGCGGTGGGGTGCCGGCAGGCACACCACGGCGGGACCGGTCGACCCCCTCACCTCAGCGCGGCACCGGACCGGACATCACAGCCGTCCCGGCCGACGAGTCGCCCGCCGGTCGGGAGGACTGGCATGTCGAGGTCCTGGGCGCGACCTGGATGCGCACGCCCTGAGGATCACTCCGGGCCGGTGAAGAACTCCAGCGCGATGTTGTCCGGGTCCCGGAAGGACACGCCGCTGCCGTAGTGGGCCCTCTTCACCCCGCCGTGGGAGATTCCCAGCTCGTCGAGCTTCGCGGCCCACTGCTCGAGCTCGGCGTGCGAGCCGACCGCGAAACCCACGTGGTCCAGGCCGGTGCGGTGCTCGTCTGCGCTGTCCTTGGACTCCTTGCCGTGGTGGGTGTGCAGCCCGAACAACATGCCGCCGTCGAGGGCGAAGACGGTGTGGTGGAACTGGCCGCCCTCCTCGTCCTCGACCAGAACGGGGTCCGTGCCGAACAGCTTCGCGTACCAGTCGGTGCTGCGCTGGATGTCGGAGACGGTGATGGCGACGTGCTGCAAGCCGGGGAAGGCCACGGAAGGGGCTCCTTTGCTCCTGCGGGCACCGGTGCGCGTCGGCACCGATGCGACTATCGCTGCCTGTCTATCAGTCCGCGGAAACGTCGGACCCCTCCGATCGGGCGGGTCACGGCGGCGGTATCTCCGGGTAGCCGATGGGCGTGTCGTCGCCCTCCCAACCCCAGCGTTCGACGGTCGTGCCGGCCCGGTCGTAGGCGTCCCGGGCATAGGGATAGGTGATCTTCACGATCCGGCCCCAGTCCTCGTAGCGCGGCCGGGTCTCGGTGCCCAGCAGGCGCGTCGGCACGGCCGACTCCCGGTCGTTGGCCGCCATCGGCGCGAACGCCCCTCCGACCCCGCCGGCGAACGAGGCGTCCCCGGCGAACCCGATGTCGCCGGGGCCGCGCAGCAGCACGTCCGGTGTCTCGGCCAGCCCGTCCGCGACGCGCGGTTCGTTCCGGATGCACGGGGCCGCCCAGAGCAGTGACCAGTCGACGTAGGTCTTGTCCGTCGGCTTGATCACCCCGCGGGCCGGGGCGAGGTCGCGCAGCCGGGGTCCGGTGACGGCGAGCCAGCCGCCGGGGTCGGTCGTCGCGTCCGTCGCGCGGATGCGTACCAGTCCGGCACCGGAGGGGATCTCGGCGCCCGACAGGTGCACCGTGCGCCAGTCCGGGCGGTCCAGCGGCGCCTGCTCCTCGACGCGGTCGGACGGGTAGTCGGGCCGGGCGGCCGGGTCGGTGCCGGTGTCGTCGACGACGTAGCGGCCGCTCACCGGGGCGGTTCCGTCACCGGGCGGGGCGAACTCCAGGGAGAGCCGGTTGCCCTGCGCCGTCCGCCCGGCGACGTCGAGGGCCAGCTCCTGGTCGTCGTCCAGCGCGGGCAGCAGGAACCACTGGCTGGTCAGCGTGCCGGTGGAGATCGAGCCCTTGTCGTTCGACCCCCACAGGAACGTGGAGCTCCCGGTCCCCGGCGGCGCGGGCGGCTTCCCCCGGAAGCCGCCGTTCGGGGTGAACCCGGCGATCTCGGCGGTGCCCGGCCCCGCGGCCAGCACACCGCCGGGCGTGTCCGTGACGACGACGACGTCGTCGAGCAGGCCGCATGTCGGCTCCCCGTTCAGATGGGCGACCATCTGGGCGCCGACGGAGTAGCTGCCCTCCTGGCGTCCGGGCGCGGCCGCGAACGACCAGAGCAGGACCCCGACCGCGGTGACCGCGACGACGACGGTCAGCACCGCGGGCGTCCGCACGATCGCGCGGCGTAGCGAGTCCCGGACACCGCCGTGTCGCAGGACCCCGGCCAGCACACCGACGACGAGGGCCGCGGCGACCACGAGCACCCACGGCACCGGCGTGTTCAGCGGCCGGAACGGGCCGTCGTCGTGCGGGACCCCCCAGTGCGAGTAGATGAACCAGTCGTTCTTCCCGGCGAACGCGACCGCGGCGGCGACCACCACGGTGAGCGTCCCGGCGGCGGCCGCCGCGCGCACCGCCGTCTCGTGGGCGTGGCGCCGGGCGGCGAGTACGAGCAGCACCACGCCGGTGGCGAGCGCCAGGGCGCCGACCCCGGCGAGCGTGCCGAAGTAGTGCGTCCACTTCGACGGCGTCAGCCCCAGCATCAGCAGCCCGAGCGCCGTCCCGGACGCCACGACCGGCACCCGGCGGAGCCCGACCGACCGGTGGACGCCGCGGGCGAGCAGCGGCAGCACGCACACCAGGAACGCGATCGTCAGCAGCACCGGGACGCGGCGGCCGAGCCCGCCCTGCTCGGCGTCGAACCCGAGCAGGAACGTGTAGCGGCGGATCTCGGAGAACCACGGCACGTTCGGGCCGTAGAACGCGTGCAGCTCGGTCGAGCGGGAGACCGTGTACCAGCTCTGGCCGGTGAACATGAGCACCAGCCCGACGCCGGCGAGCGCGGCCGCGGCGAACGTCGCGCCCACCTGCGCGAGCACACCGGACGTACCGGTCGCGGTGCCGCGCACCCGTCGCAGCAGGGCCGGGAGCAACACCAGGACCGGACCGACGACCATCACCGACGACGGCGTCACGGCCAGCGACGTGCCGAACGCCAGCGCGGCCAGCCCCATCCAGAGCCCGCCGTGCCGGGATCCGGCGGCCGCGCGCAGGCCGAACGCGACGGTCGCGGTCACCGCGAGCGCGGCGAACGGCTCCGGGCGCACGCCCAGGTCGAACGGCATCCACCAGACGAGCAGGCACGCCGCGAGCAGCAGCCGCACCCACACCGTCCGGGCGTGCCGCGGGAGCAGGACCGGCAGCGCCACCCGGGACAGCAGCAGCCACACCGCGATCCCGGCGACGGTGCTCAGCGTCCGCAGCGCGAGCGGTGACGCCGCGGCATCGACCATCGGCTGGACCAGCCGCAACACCAGCGTGAACGGTGCCTCGGACGCGTTCTCCCAGCGGTAGAAGTTGCCGAACTGGTCGGTGCCGGCGGCGTTGCGCACGATGCCCTCGGTGAACCCGTCGTCCGGGCTCAGCGGCCCGAGCACGGTCCACACGCCGAGCACCCCGAGCACGACGACGTCGGCGACCTTCCGGCCCACCCCGCGCACCGAGCTCCACGACTCGGCGGCGCGGGCGCGCCACAGCCGTCCCGTCGCCGACAGCGCGCGACGACGGCGGCGGCGCCGGTCGGCGAGCGCGAGCAGCGCCAGCGACGCGGCCGCGAGCAGCAGCTGCACGACGACGAGCGCGGTCTTCGTGCCGGTGGCGTCCGCGGTGAACCAGTCGGCGGTGCGCGCCTGCACACGCAGCCCGCCCGCGTCGGCGGGGGCGAGATCGGTCGCGAACACGCGGACGCCGCGCACCCGGTCGCCGGGGAACGTCCGGGGGGCCGCGCCGTCCGGGGTGACCGTGCTGCCGCGGCCGTCCGTGGCCAGGACGACCCCGCACGCGTCGCCCACAGGGACCGGCTCGCGGTAGATCTGCCGCCCGCCGACCAGCACGAGCAGCGCACCGTCCGCGGTGGTGACGGCGAACCCACGGGTGTCCGAACCGGGCGTGTCGCTGGAGACGATGGTGGCCGGGCCGTCCCGGTTCAGCGCGGCCCGCACCACCGGGCACGGCACGTCGACCCGCACCGACTCCGGCGCGTACGGGACGAAGAACGCCGTCGTCGACGCCGGCTGCTTCCCGGCCTGCGGCCAGGTGACGGTCGTGTCGTGGTCGAGCACGGGGGCGAACGGCATCAGGACCGCCGCCACGAGGCCGAGCAGGCCGACGAGCGCGGTCAGTGCGGCGAGCGCGCCAGAAGTCGAGTCCGTGCTCATGCCATCCGGATCGTCGGGCGGACCGGGAGTCCGCGGGTCAGCTGGCGGTGACGGAGATCGTGTGCCAGCCGGTCGCCCCGTCCGGGATCGACACCTGCTCCCGGCCGGTCTGCAGGTAGCCGGACCGGTCGATCGCCCGGACCTGGAGCTGGTGGCGTCCCGGCGTCAGGTCGATCGGCACCCGCCACATCCGCCACGTGTCGACGCCGACCTCCGTCGCCATCTCGGCAGGCTGCCACCGCCCGCCGTCGGCCCTCACCTCGACCCTCGTGACGCCGGTGTGCTGGGCCCACGCCGTGCCGGCCACGACGACCCGCCCGGCGTTCACGGTGGCGTCGGGGCGCGGGACGTCGATCCGGGACTGCGTCTTGATCGGGGCCTCCTGGGCCCAGCCGCGCAGCTCCCAGTAGGGCGTGCGGGCGGCCCAGGTGGTGACCTCCATGTCGGTGATCCACTTGCAGCCGGACACGTAGCCGTAGAGGCCGGGCACGACCATCCGGACCGGGAAGCCGTGCTCGACCGGGAGCGGCTCACCGTTCATGCCGATCGCGAGCATCGCGTCGCGGCCGTCGGTGAGCGAGGTGACCGGGGTGCCGGTGGTGAAGCCGTCGGCGCTGGTGGCGAACACCTGCTCGGCGCCGGGCTGCACGCCCGCCTCGCGGAGCAGGTCGGCGATCGGCACGCCGAGGAACATCGAGGTGGACACCAGGTCGCCGCCGACGCCGTTGGAGACGCAGGTGATGGTGATCGGCTTCTCGATCATCCGGCGCGCGCGGAGCTGGTCGAACGTCAGCGTGATCTCGCGGTCGACCATGCCGTGGATGCGCAGCGCCCAGGTCGCCGTGCGGATCTGGGGGACCTGCAGCGCGGTGTCGATCCGGTAGAAGTTCTCGTTCGGGGTGAGGA
Organism: uncultured Actinomycetota bacterium; assembly: GCA_963822335.1. Classification (GTDB taxonomy): domain Bacteria; phylum Actinomycetota; class Actinomycetes; order Mycobacteriales; family Pseudonocardiaceae; genus Pseudonocardia. The sequence continues at coordinate 135,359 of CAWGHE010000005.1, forward strand.
ACGGCGGCGTGCCGAATCCGACGAAGTCGGCCCCGGCCGGGATCCGCGGCGCCTGCGGTGCGGCCGGCAGCGGGCCGACGGCCGCCCGGGACGCCTCGGCGCCGCTGTTCCCCGCGAGCAGGCGCCCGGCCAGCCCGGCCACGACGGTCCCGGCCAGCGCGCCGCCGGCCAGGGTCAGTGCCCGCCGGCGGGCGACTCCGCCCGGGGCGTCGGGGGTGCCGGGGTCGGGGGAGGACCCGGCCCAGGCCAGCAGCGCGCGGTGCACGACGGCGAACACGCCGAACCCGACGACCAGCGACGCCAGCGGCGGGATCAGGTCGAGCACGCCGAACGTGGGCGCGAGCATCGCGGCGACGCAGGCCAGCAGCCCCATCACCGTGATGACGGCCAGGCCGACCCGCGGCGAGCGACGGCTGGCGAGCCCGGCTGCCGCACCGACGAGCGCGATCACGACGCCCATGCCGCCCAGCAGGGCCACCTTGTCGTAGGTGCCGAACGTGGCGATCGCGAACTGCTTGAGCCACTCCGGGGTGATCCGGATGAACTGGTTGCCGACGGCCAGGAACGGCGACGACGGCGGGTTCAGCAGCCCGGCGACGAGGTCACCCGCGGCCAGCGCGGCACCCACCCCGAGCAGGCCGGCGCCGGCGGCCCACGGCCGGGACAGCACCGGGTCGACGGACCGGCGCTGCGCCGGGGTGGGTGCCGTGGTGGTCATGCCCGTTGTTCGCGCGCCGACGCCGACGGGTTCGCGCCGCGGGGGGTCTCCGTCATGCGCCGTCCGACAGGGCGACCGGCGCGCTCGCCCCGAGCCCCTTCTCCGCGGCCGCGGTGCGCACCGCGTCGATCACCAGGTGCAGGGCGGGCCGGCGGGCCGAGCGGGTCCGGTAGGCGACCGAGACGGTGCGGGTCAGCGCGTCCCCGAGCGCGACGACGTCGACGCCCGGCGGGCGCAGGGCCAGGCCCAGGTCGGAGACCAGGGTGACCCCCAGCCCGGCCGCGACCATGGCCAGCGCGGTGGCCTGCTCCTCGACCTCGTGGTTGATCGTCGGTTCGAAGCCGATGTGCTGGCAGGCCAGCCGGGCCGCCCGGCCCAGGTGCGAGCGGGGGCCGGCCAGGATCCACGGATGGTCGGCGAGCTCGATGAGCGTGACGCTGGCCGCCGGCACGGCGCCGGACGGGACGGCCGCGTAGATCCGCTCCACGGCGATCACCGCCCGTTCCAGCGACGGGTCCCAGTCCATCGGGTAGTTCGAGTAGTCGATCACGAACGACAGGTCGAGCTCGCCGTCGCGGACCGCGCCTGCCGTGTCCTCCGGAGCGAGCTCCTTCGTGCGCACCTGGATCCCCGGGTGCGACCCCGCCAGGATCGTGAGCGCCGCCGGCATCAGCCCGGAGGCCACCGACGCCCACACCCCGGCCGTCAGCTTCACCGAGACCGACTCCTGCGCCTCCTCGAGCGCGTTCGTGGCCCGCTCCACCGACCCCAGGATGTCCTCGGCGTGCTCGGCGAGCAGCGTGCCGAGGTCGGTGAGCTGCACGCGACGACCGAGCCGTTCGAACAGCTTCGCGCCGACATCGCGCTCGAGCTGGGCGAGCTGCTGGGACACCGCCGAGGCCGTGTAGTGCAGGGCGCCGGCGGCTGCGGTGACGGTGCCGCGGCGATGTAGCTCACGCAGCATCCGCAGCCGGGCCAAGGACAGCTCCATGAGCTGCAGCGTAGGTCTTGTGCAGCAGGACTGAACACGGGTGTGAATGATCCGTAAATGGACGCCCGGGCAGGCCGCACCGCACTCTGACATCACCGGCGCGGAGGACACCGCCGCCGGGGACACCGACGTCCACCCCCCGCCACCCGACGTGGGCCGGTGCTCCGGTACCCCTGGGAGGAGGAGGTGGAGCGCCAGCACGAACGAGAAGTGGAGGTGGGCCCGATGACCACGATGCAGAACCCGATGGAGCAGACGGGTGTCGCGATCACCAGTGCCCCGGCCCGTCCGGCCGGCGTCGAGGCGCCGCGCGCCGTCCAGCCCTACATGCGGCTGCAGTGGACGGACCCTGTCACCGGAGCCACCGGCTACCTCGTCGTGCACACCCTCCGCTCCGGCATCGCGACCGGTGGCACCCGCATGCGCGCCGGCTGCACGATGACCGAGGTCGAGGACCTGGCGCGGGGCATGGCGAACAAGACGGCCACGTTCGACCTGCCGGTCGGCGGCGCCAAGGGCGGCATCGACTTCGACCCGAAGGACCCCCGTGCGGTGGAGGTCCTGGAGCGGTTCTGCGAGGCCATGCGTCCGTGGATCGACGCGCACTGGGTCACCGCGGAGGACCTCGGCGTCCCGCAGCACCTGATCGACGAGGTGTTCTCCCGCCTCGGCATGGGCCAGAGCTACCACGCCGCGATCCGCCGGGCGGACGACCCGGCGGCGACGCTCGAGCGGGTCAAGCGCGGCCTGAACGCCGAGGTCGACCACGGCTTCCTGCTCGGTGACGTGATCGGCGGCTACGGCGTCGCACACTCGTGCCTGGCCGCGGCCGTGCACTGGGGCCAGACCCCGGCCGAGACGACCGTCGCGATCCAGGGGATCGGCACGATGGGCGGCGGCGCCGCCTGGTACCTGCACGAGGCCGGCATGAAGGTGGTCGCCGTCGCGGACGCCGCCGGCACCCTGTACAGCCCGGACGGCCTCGACGTGCCTGCCCTGCTGGACCTGCGCGACGCCTACGGCGAGGTGGATCGCACGCAGCTGCCCGCCGGCGTGCAGCAGCTGCACCGCAACGACGTGATGGCGGCCGAGGTGGACATCCTCGTCCCGGCCGCGATCTCCTACGCGATCACGCCGGACAACAGCTTCGACGTGCGGGCCCGCGTCGTCGTCGAGGCCGCCAACGCGGCCACGACGCCGGAGGCGGAGGCGATGCTGGCCGCCCGCGGCGTGCCGGTGCTGCCGGACTTCGTCGCCAACGCCGGCGCCGTCGCGTGGGCCTGGTGGCTGCTGCTCGGCGAGGTCGACGACGACCCGGACACCTCGTTCGACCGCCTGCGTACCGTGATGCACGCCAAGGTCGCGCAGCTGCTCGGGCACTGGGCCGAGGAGGGCGTCACGCCGCGCGAGACCGGCCAGGGCTGGGCAGCCATGCCGGCGCCGGTGGCGGGCCCGGTCGTCATCCCCTGATCGACGGACGCACAGCTCGCGGGCGTCGGCCGAACCGGTCGTTCAGCCGACCCTGCCCACGACGGCGAGGTTCTCGCCGACCCCGTACGTCTGCGGCTCGCGCACGTCCCGGCGCCAGTCACGCATCTCCACGATCCCGGGCTCGACGAGCGTCAGCCCGGTGGTCAGCGTCGCGAGCTCGGCGCGGTCGCGCAGGTAGAGCGGGCTGCTCTCGCGGTAGAGCTGCACACCCGCCCGCACGGCCGCGCGGTCCGCCGGGTCGGCGACGTCCCCGCTGGCGTGCGAGACGGCGAGCAGGCTGCCGGCCGCGAGCGCAGACCGGTAGCCGCCGATGACGCCCGCCGCGTCCTGGTCGGGGGCGACGAAGTGCAGGACGGCGATCATCAGGACGGCGACCGGACGGTCGAGGTCGAGCACCGCGCGCACGCCCGGCGCGGACAGCACCGACCGCGGGTCGCGCAGGTCGGCGGCGCTCATGCTGACCCCGTCCATCCCGGCCAGGACCTGCTGGCCGTGTGCGACGGCGACCGGCTCGTGGTCCACGTAGGCGACGCGTGCGCCCGGGTCGATCTCGCGGGCGATCCCGTGGACGCCGCCCATCGTCGGGATGCCGGAACCGAGGTCGAGGATCTGGTTCACGCCGTCGCGGACACAGAACCGCACGACGCGACGCAGGAAGGCGCGGTTGTTCGCGAACGTCCCGGCCACACCCGGTAGCCGTTCCTGGATCCGTGCGGCGAACTCGCGGTCGACGGCGAAGTTGTGGTTGCCGCCGAGCATGTAGTCGTAGACACGGGCGATGCTGGGTCGCTGCAGGACCGAGAGCTCGCCACCGTGGCCGGGTCCGTCGTCGCCGTCCGCCGGGGCTTCCGTCATCGCGTACTCAGCGTAACGGATATCGGAGGGTCAGCGACCCTCCCTCTCCTTCTCTCTCCGCGCGGCGCGGGTCGCCGCGGCCGCGCCCGCGGGGTAGCCGGCCTTGATCACGCGCGTCTCGGAGGCCTCGGTCATGTAGGCGGCCGAGTAGAAGACGCCGATCAGCGCGCCGGCCAGGGTGCCCATCAGCCGCACCCACGGCGGCCCGGGGACCACCGCGTAGAGCAGCACCAGCAGGGGCGCGAGCTGCACGGCGTTGCGCAGGAGGTGACGCAGCCACCAGGTCCGGGTCGTGACGTCGTAGAGCACCCACTCGCGGTTCCGGGCGGGAAGCGACGCGCCGTACGCGTACCCGATCCAGCGCAGCGGGTTCGGCCGATGCATGGGTTCTCCTTCGTCGCTCTCCCAGTGTCCGCCCGTCAGGCCCCGGGCTGGAAGACGTGCACCGCCCCCCGGTCCCACCAGTGCCGCGGGCTCCCGTCCGGTGCGACGACGACGTCGGTGCCCTTTCTCGCCGGCGGCGGGGGACCGGCCGCGACGAGCTCCTGGACCCGCTTCCCGGCCGAGCGGTAGAAGCCGAGCTGCACCGCGCGTCCGAACGCCGCGAACCCGAGCCGGTAGAGCGGGTTCGGCACGGGCGCGCGGCGGGAGAACGCGCGGATCCAGAACGTCACCTCGCCGGTGGCGAGATCCTTGTCCACCTCGTAGGTGAGCCGTCCCTGCTCCAGGTGCCCGGTCAGCGTCTCGTAGGTCCAGCCCCACACGCGGTGCCCGTCGCTCTCGGTGTCCTCCACGGCGGTGACCCGCACGCCGAGGTGGAAGCGGAAGATCGCGAACCGGCCCTCCAGCAGCATGTCGCGCCCGAGCAGCGGTGCCGACGGCCGGTACGCGCCGCGCAGCCGCCGGTGGTCGGTGAACCCGTAGTCGCGCACGATGTCCCCGGCGCGCTCCCACGGCCCGTCCGGCTCCGGCGGGCCGGGCCGCTCGTGCCCGATCACGGCGTGGACGTCGTCGACGTGCCAGCGGGGGTCCGAGCCCGAGCGCGGGCCGTCGGCGCGGTCATAGTTGATCCCGAGTCCGGACAGTGCGTCGAGGTGGTGGGCGAGCTCGGCCGGATCCTGGTCGGGTCCGGCGCCGACCACGGTGCGACGGGCCGGGTCGCGGCTCAGGACCGCTCCTCGCGGCGCATCGACTCGGCGATCAGCCAGATCATCGGCGGCCACAGCCCGACGAAGATCGCCCGGCGCTCCGCGTTGCCCCGCTCGTCCTGGTCGACGGTCTTGGCGCGCAGCCACAGCCCGATCGACAACCCGATCGAGCCCAGGGACACCCATTGCAGCGCAGGACCGCGGATCCCGGTTCTGCGCACCACACTTCCGACCGTCATCACCTCTGGTTCCCCGCGCGCGCCGTCCGTACACCCGTGCTGGGATTCTCGGATGGCATCCACACACGTCACCGGTGACGCGCGGTCGCGCCGCGTGGGCGCCCTTCTGCGGTGGCCGCTGGGCGTGACGCTGGTGTCCTGGCGCTACTTCTGGCGCACCACGCCCATCCACCGATCCGACGTCCCGGGCGACGACTCCGACCTGCCGCCGTCGTTGCCGCCCGGCGTCGGGGACGACGACCGGGTCCAGGAGGTGCGCGACGGTGTCGGGCCCCTCCTGCACCGGTTCTACGGCGTACGGATCGCCGGGTCGGACCTGTCCCCGGAGCAGCTGATGGAGCGGATGGTGGCGGACCCGGACCGGTGGTCACCGGAGTTCGCGGTGTTCCGCCGCACCCGCGGCACCGACGGCGTGATGGCCGTCGGCGACGAGTTCCTGATCCGGATGCCGGGCCCGTGGGACGGGCCGGTCCGGGTGATCGCGGCGGACCGCTGCGGCTTCACGTTCGCGACGCTGCGCGGGCACCTGGAGGCGGGCCGGATCGAGTTCCGGACCACCCGCGACCCGGACCGGCCCGACCGGCTGCGGTTCGACATCGAGTCCTGGGCGCGGCCGGGGGACCGGCTCTCGCACGTGCTGTACAACCGGCTCCGGGTGGCCAAGGAGGTGCAGCTCAACATGTGGACGCACGCCTGCATCCGGGCCGCCCGGATCGCCGGCGGGCGCCCGGACGGCGGCGTGACGGTACGGACCAGGAGGCTCGCCGATGTTCACTGAGATCGAGTACACGACCGACGACGGCGTCGCGACGCTCGTCCTGGACCGGCCGGACCGGCTCAACGCGTTCACCCCGACGATGGCCCGGGAGATCATCGCGGCGTTCGACCTCTCCGACGCCGACGACGCGGTCCGCGCGGTGATCGTCACCGGGCGGGGGCGCGGGTTCTGCGCGGGAGCCGACCTCGGGCGCGGCGGCTCGACGTTCGACGCGACCGACGCGCAGCGGGCCGCCGAGCGGGCGGACGTCGAGGAGATCGGCGGTGTGAAGCGCGACGGCGGCGGCACGGTGTCGCTGCGGATCGCCGCCTCGCGCAAGCCGGTGATCGCCGCCGTGAACGGCCCCGCCGTCGGCGTCGGAGCGACGATGACGTTGCCGATGGACGTGCGCCTGGCCGCGGAGTCGGCCCGGTTCGGGTTCGTGTTCGCCCGGCGCGGGCTGGTCCCGGAGGCGGCGTCGAGCTGGTTCCTGCCGCGGATCGTCGGGATCTCGCAGGCGATGGAGTGGGCGATGACCGGGCGGGTCTTCGACGCCGCCGAGGCGCTGTCCGGCCGTCTCGTCTCCCGGGTGCTGCCGGACGCCGAGCTCTACGACGCGGCGGTGGCGCTGGCCCGCGAGGTCGCGGAGAACACGTCGGCGGTGTCGGTGGCCGTGTCGCGCCAGCTGCTGTGGTCGATGCTGGACGCGTCCTCGCCGTGGGAGGCGCACCGGCTGGACTCGCAGGCGATCCACCACCTCGGGCAGGGCCGCGACGTCACCGAGGGCGTGACGGCGTTCCTGGAGAAGCGCCCGCCGGCGTTCCCGGACACCGTGTCGGCCGACTACCCGGAGATCGTCCCGCCGTGGCCGTCGCGGCCGGAGGGAATGGACTGAGCCTGTGTGAGCCCGGTCGCGTTCCGGCCCGGGCGCGTGTCATCCGGGCGAATGGCGCACCGGCACGGGGGAGTGAGCATCGCGCCAGGCGCAGTCCCGGCACGTGCTCGTCGTGATCACCTCGACGCGTTCCGACGTGGAGGTGTCCGATGTGGCGCGCAGCCGTGCGCGCGTGCGTACTGCTGTCGCTGTGCGCCGTGGTGTCGACCCTTCCGGCGACGGCGCCGCTGGGTCCGGGAGCTGCCGGTCCGCGCTCGCCGGTCTCGCCGGGCTGTTGACCTCGCAGGGTGCGACCGACGCCGTGAACCTCGACGGCGGCGGCTCGTCCACGATGATCCACCGCGCGCCCGGCGACCAGCGGGTGTCGGTGGTGAACACCCCGTCCGAGGACGCGACCCGGCTGGTCCCGAACGCCCTGGGGGTGTTCGGGTAGGCGCTCAGGCGTCTGCCGGGTCGCCGGGCGGGTGCGCGCGGAACCAGTCCACGATGCCAGGCATGCGCGGCTCGAAGTCGCCGGGAACGGATACGTTGAGCGCCCCCGCCCGCTCGTCGGTGCGGTTCTGGAAGTCGTGCGGCGTACCGCCGGGCGCCAGCACGAACGACCCCTTCGGGGCGTCGATCCACCGATCCCCGACGAGGAAGGTCATCGTGCCGTCGACGACGTAGAAGACGTCGTCCTCCGGATGGGTGTGCGCGCCCGGCCCCGTCGTGTGCGGCTCGAGCCACCACTCCGAGATCGAGTAGCGGTCGGCCGTCTCCGCCCCGTCCGCCTTGAACACCGCGTCGATGCGCCCCATCTCGTACCGGCGCCCCTCACCGGGCGCGAGGTGAATCGGGGCTCGCCCTGCCGGGACTTCGTCCATCCCACGACGGTAGCGACGCAGGCGTGCCCGAGGCTTGGACGAATGAGAACGCGGGCGGTCGCAGAGGCGGTGTGGAGATGCCGGACTCGCAGGACGGTCCAATGCGGATTCCCTGCTGGTCAACCGGGTCGCGGAGAGGCCGAGGTCACCGCTCGCGCACGCTCTACTGCGGGTCAGATCAAGCGGTGATGAGTGTGGCCAGGTCGATGTCGCGCTGGCCGGTGGTGGGGCGAGTTGGGCCAAGGTGGTCTCGCCGAGGTAGCTGCGGGGTTGCCGGGCTGCCATTCGTCGTGGGCCTCGACCAGCACGGCGCCGGCGAGCCTGAGCACGGCCCCGGGGTGGGGGCGCTCCGGCCACGTCGGTGTGGAAGGCGCCGTCCTCCGAGTCGCCGACGGCGAACCCGAGCACCTCGCGCTGCCCGTCGGCGCGACCCCGGTGGTTCACGCGGGCCTTGCCGTACTGCTCGGCTGGCGATCGGTCCCGGGACGCCTCGGCCTCGGTGTCGATCCCGGACTCGGCGCCGAGCTCTTCGACAACGTCGTCGACCTTGCGGGTCGACACGCCGCGCAGGTGGCGTCGATCAACATCACGAACAACGCCTCCACCCGCCGGCGCCGATCGTGTCGGTGAGCTCGGCCTCGACCACTGCTTGGTAGACGGTCTCGGCGGCCTTGAGTCCGGGCGCGATCGCCGGGATCTCCACCGTCGCGTCAGGACGGAGCACCGCTGGGTCGGCTATTCGGGCTCGGACACTGGGGAAGTCGATAGGAATGGGCATGTCCGGTCGGGGTGGTGGTCCGGACGCCATCCCGTGTGCGTTCCACATTCCAGCCCGGTTGTTCACGGAGATGGTTGTGGAATTCGCACAGTCCTCTACCGTTGTCGAACTCGGTACGCCCACCATCGGCCCAACGGAGAATATGATCGATATGGCGGATCGGTGCGTCGCAGTAGAGCTCGCTGCACCGGTACTTGTCGCGGGCCCGGATCAGGTTGGCGAGGAATCCGCTGAACCTTCGCCGCCGGGAATCACCGCCGATGACGATCCCGGCCCGGGTGATGAGTCGACGCCAGGCCTTCCGGCCGGTGACGGTGGAGATCAGATCGGCCGGGACCGGTCCGTGGCCGGGGATCTCGGCGGGCAACGGGCTGTCCGGGTCGACCAGCGCCTCGATCGGGACCACGACCTGCACCTCGACGTTCACGGCGTCGGCGGTGGCCTGTCCGGTGACGCGCTCGACGAGGGTGTCGGCCATGACCTGCCCGCGCCCGCGGGTCATCGGCGCCGGATCCACCGACGCCTCGTTGTAGGCCTTGTGCAGGGCGGCGTAGCAGGCGGCGCCCTGTTCGGCGGGTAGGTGCGCGATCAGGTCGGTCATCCCGTCCGCGGCCGGGCGCAAGGTCACCCGCCGCCCGGAGCGTGCTGCGGCGCACCGGGTGCGGAACTTCTCCGGCGCGACCTGCGCGGCAAACTGTCGGGCCAGGCCGCGCAGCGTGCCGACCCCGACGTGTGCGACGTCGCGGGCCGCGAGGAGTCGGTCGACCTCGGCCCGTTCGGCGGCGTCGAGGTGCGAGGTGGCGGTGACGACGGTGGACACCTTGTAGGCGCTCACCTCACCGGCGCCGAACAGTCGGCGTAGGTGGTCGAGGCCGTCGTTGAGGTCGCGGGCGACGCGGACACGCTTGCGGCCCTCGGTGGGTGAGACGCGGCACGCGTAGGCGATCTGCCCGGCGATGTCGCGTTCAAGCTTCTCCGGCTGGACCTCACCATGGGCGGTCTGCGCGGCGGCGTATGTGCGGGCGAACGCGAGTGTCGTCGCCGACTGCAGGGCTGCCAGTGAGTTCTGCAAGGATTCCAGCTCTGCGGTCCGCGTCGATCAGCTCGGCCTCGGAGAATTGGCCGGTATCCGACTCTGCGGCACAGTCGATCGCGCGCCGGATCGCTGCGAGATCGGTGTGCGGGATGGTGGACGCGAGTGACCGCGGACTGGTATCCGGAGTGATGCCGTCGGCGACCGCGGTCATGCTTCAATGGTACTCGAACATACGTTCTAAGTCGAGAAATTCTTCACCATCGTGAACAAGGACTCCTGTTGGAGTGATGGGGTGCGGTGATGGTTGTGTAGGTGTGTAGTCAGACCGACAGCCCTCGGCGCGTTGGCGTGTTGCTGGTGAAGAGCGCTCGAGTAGGCCGTTCCTCGAGTAGGTTGCGGTTGAACCGTCTGCTTTGCCGTTGGTCGGGGCAGGCTTCGGCGGGGTGGATCGGGACATGAGCAACTTCGGTCAGTGCGCTGTGTGTGAGCGGTGGTAGGACGCGCGTTGTCAATCACGACCCGCTCGAAGTGGTCGATACCTGATCGGCGAACCAGGCCGCGGCGCGGCGGAGGACCCGGCAGTGGTGGCGTCTTGCTCATCGGGGTGGATCTCGGGGTAGGCCGGCCGGTGTGGTCGTTGATCGCGCTGCGGACTAAGCCGAACGTCCCTAGGCGCGGCGGCGCGCCAGGCTGTCGTGGACGTGAGGTGGCCGCGGCGAGCGCTCCGCGGCCTGGCGGTGCACGCGCCAGACCGCGGTCGTCGCTCGCCGGCCGAGCTTCGTTCGTGTCGACGTGGCCCAGTTCGGCCGGGCGGTCGCGTTCGTAGCGGCGGATCACTGGCTCGGGCGGCCGATCACTCCTGACCGCTTCGGGTTCGTGATCGCCGGGCTGGTCGTGGTTGCGGTCAGCGCCTACAAGCGCAGGTGCGGGAAAACGGCCGGGCCGACCGGGCGCGCGATCTCGGCGCGTCGCAGATGCCCGGGACGGGCGGCGGCTGGTCGACCCGCCGAGTCCTCCGCCACCTGCGCCGCGCGGCCAATGCTGCTGGCCACCGGGCCGGACATCGATCCGGCAGACAGCCGGAGCGGCAGCGCTCAGACCGTCGACGCAGCCGGGTCGTGGCGTGCGGTGACCTCCAGCAGCCCGAACAGTTGCGCGACCAGCCAGTCCCGCAGGACGTCGCGGGTGATGCCGGAGTCGCCGTCGCGCAGCCAGGTCAGCGTCGAGCCCTCGACCACCGCGACCCAGCCGCGCAGCGTCATCAGCTGCAACGGGGTCGGTTCCGGTGCCCCGGCGCGTTCGACGAGCAGCGTGACGATGTGGTCGCGCACGCCGTCGACGAGCGCGTCGGTCTCGCCGGTGGAGATCACCGAGCCGCTGCGTAGCAGCGCCACGTACGCGCGCCCGTGCTGCGACGCGACGTCGAGGAAGATGTCCACCGCACCCGCGAGTTGTTCGGCCGGCGAGCCGTCCGCCGGCAGCGCGACCCGCGACGACCAGCTCCTCGGCGACCGTGCCGAGCGCCGCGACGTGCAGCGCCTCGATGTTCGGGAAGTAGCGGTAGAACAGCGCCCGGGACACGTCGGCGGCGCCGGTCACGTCCTCGACGGCGACGTCCTCCGGCGGGAGCCGCTGGTAGAGCTCCAGCGCGGCGTCCACCAGGTGCTCGTGCCGGGCCTGGGGGCTCATCCGGCGCGGAGCGCGGTCGCCGGCCGCGTTCACCGAACGGTCCCCGGGCCCAGGTCGATCTCGATCCGGTCCCCGGCGGCGCGACCGACGCAGAGCGCCGTCCGGCCGGGCCCGGCCGTGTCGCCGACCGTCGTCCCGCCGGCCAGTGGCACGTGGCAGGTCCCGCAGAACCCCTGGCGGCAGGACCACGCGACGCCCGGACGGACGTCGCGCACGGCGTCGAGCGCGGAGCGGTCCGCAGGGACCTCGACGTCCGGCCCGCCCACGATCCCGACCGTGAACGGCCGCCCGTTCCGGATCGGCGGCGGGGAGAACCGCTCGGAGTGGAACCGGTGGCCGGAAGGAGTCGCCGCACGGACGGCGTCGATCATGGCGGGCGGACCGCAGCAGTAGACGGCACATCCGGAAGGCAGATCGGCGAGCAGCGCGGTGGCGGACGGCGGAGAATCGGTGGCCCACCGCGTCACCCGGGCCGGGTCCAGCCGGGCGAGGGAGTCGGACAGCGGCATCGACTCCAGGTCCCGCCCGGTGTGCACGAGGCGCCAGTCCGCGCCGGCCGCGGCCGCCGCGCGCACCATCGGTGCGATCGGGGTGATCCCGATCCCGCCGGCCAGGAACAGGAACGACGGCGCCGCCGCCATCGGGAACGCGTTGCGGGGTCCGCGCAGCGTGAGCGTCGCCCGGGGGGCGAGCCCGTGCACCTCCCGCGACCCGTCGCCGAGCCGGCGCACGGCGATCCGGTAGACGCCGCGGTCACCCGGGTCACCGCACAGCGAGTACTGCCGCACCCGCCCGGACGGCAGGGTGAGGTCGATGTGCGCGCCCGGCCGCCAGCCGGGTAGCCGCCCGCCGGAGGACGCCACGAGGTCCACCGCCGCGACGTCCGGACAGGGGTACCGCACCCGGGCGACCCGGACCGCGACGTCCCGGTCGACGGCGGGCGCCGGTACGCGTCGCCGGCCCGCCCGCACGGCGAGCCGCACCGACAGGTCGGTCACCCGCGCCACGGCGCGCATCGTGTCGTTCACCGCTGCTCCGCGGCGCGGGCGGCGGGGGAGGAGGCCAGGTACGCGACGGCGGCGTCGGTGTCCCCGTGCCGCGACGGGTGGTAGCCCGGCCGCAGGTAGCCGACCAGCCACCGTGCGAGCAGCAACGGTCCGGGGCACAGCCCGCGCCGCGACGCGCGCAGGTAGTCCCGGACGCGGACCCGGCGGGTCGACGCCGGGTCGCTGCGGCACAACGTGACCACCCCGGCGGCCCACAGCCGCAGCAGCACCGGCGCGCTGATCGTCAGCGCCCGGACCCGGCGCAGGTAGCGCCCGTCCAGGTGGGTGTAGAGATCGTGCGCCACCGCCCGGTGCTCGACCTCCTCGGCGCCGTGCCAGCGCAGCAGGTCCAGCATCGTCGGGTCGGCGCCCGCCGCGTCGAGCGCGGGCGAGTCCAGGATCCAGGCGCCGAGCACGGCCGTCAGGTGCTCGATCGCGGCGACCAGCGCGACGCGTTCGACCAGCCACTCCCGGGCCTCGTCGCCGGTCAGGTCACGGTCGCCGAGCAGATCGCCGAACAGGTGCCGGACCTGGTCGACGTACCCGGCCGTGTCCAGGCCCGCGGCGGTGAGGTGGTCCAGCGCCCCCTGGTGCGACGACGCGTGCATCATCTCCTGGCCGATGAACCCGCGGACGTCCTCGGCCAGCAGGTCGTCGCGCACCAGCGGCAGCGCGGTGGTGAACACCCGCACGAACCAGCGCTCGCCCTCGGGGAGCAGCAGGTGCAGCACGTCGAGCAGGTGCGTCGCGAACGGTTCGGCCGGGATCCAGCACACCGGCAGCGCCGACCAGTCGAAGTGCACGTCACGGGCGTGCAGGGAGAGGTGGTCGTCAGGGCATGTCAGAGCTCCAGACGCGCGACGGCACGGACGAGGGCGGGGGACAGCCGGGACGCGAGCAGGGCGGCCCGCGCCTCCGGCGTCACCGGGGCGAGAGGGATGTTGCGTTCGACGGCGCGCACGACCTGGACCGCGACGCGCTCCGGCGAGTAGCCGCGCCGGACGTAGCGCCGGGTCGTCTCCTCGCGGCGCCGGTCCTGCGCGTCGGGGTCCAGCCCGGCGAACCGGGCGCTCGACGTGATCGCCGTGCTCACGAACCCGGGGCACAGCGCCGTCACGCCGATCCCGTCGTCCGCGAGCTCCGCGCGCAGGCACTCGGAGAGCATCAGGACGGCGGCCTTCGTCGTCGCGTAGGCCGGGAGCGTGCGCGAGGGCAGGTACGCCGCGGCCGACGCCACGTTCACCACGTGCCCGCCCTCGCCGTGGGAGCGCATCAGCGCCGTGAAGTGGCGGCAGCCGTGCACGACGCCCCACAGGTTGACGTCGACGATCCGGCGCCACTCCTCGTCGGTCGTGTCGGCGAACGGGCCGGCGACGGCGATCCCGGCGTTGTTGACGACGACGTCCGGCACGCCGTGTCGTCGGCGACCCGGCGGGCGAGGTCTGCGACGGCGTCCGGGTCGGCGACGTCCACCGTCTCCGCGACGGCCGCGCGTCCCGATCGCGGCCGCCGTCGCCTCGGCGGACGCGGAGGAGACGTCGGCGGCGACGATCCGCGCCCCGCGGGCGGCGAACGCGTGCGCCACCGCCCGCCCGATCCCGCTTCCGGCCCCGGTCACGACGACGAGTGCGCCGTCCCAGCGCCCGGCTCCCGGACGGGCGGCGGCGCGCGCCCGGGCCAGCGCCGGCGCCTCCGGCCCACCGTCGGCGTGCGCGACGTGCTCGGCGACGCAGCGCGCGATCACGTCCGGACGCGTGCGCACGATCCAGTGCCCGCCGGGCAGCCGTCGCACCCGCAGGTCGGGCGCGTACGCCGCGACGTCGGTGGCCAGCGCCGGCGTGACGTAGCGGTCGCCGCGCGGCGCGAGCACCTGCACCGGGACGCCGGTGCGTGCGCGGCTGCGGGTCGGCGAGCCGGCGCGGCAGGTTGCGGCGGTAGAGCTCCAGGCCGTTCACGGCGTCGCGCACCGCCGGCCGCGGCGTGCCCTCCAGACGGGACACCAGCCGTCCGCCGAGCCCGCTGCGCCAGAGCAGCTCCGGCAGCACGGGCACCCGGAACAGGGCCGTGTACCAGGAGTGCAGCATCTGCCGCAGCACGCGCGGCAGCTGTTTCGGGGACCGGCGGCGCAGGAACAGTCCGACGTGGTCCAGGCACGGCCCGGAGATCGACGTGAACGACGCGACCCGGCCGTCGAGCTCCGGCCCGGTGACCGCGTGCCAGGTCTGGATCGCGCCCCAGTCGTGGGCCAGCAGGTGGACCGGCGCGTCGGGGGAGACGGCGTCGGCGACGGCGCGCAGGTCGGCGGCCAGACGGTCCAGGTCGTAGCCGTCCTCCCCGACTGGGGTGCCCGACCCGCCTGCGCCGCGCACGTCGTAGGTGACGACGTGATGCCGGTCGGACAGGGCCGCCGCGACGCCGTCCCACACGGAGTGGTCGTCCGGGTAGCCGTGGACGGCGATCACGACCGGCGCTCCCGGCGCCCCGCGCTCCTGCACGGCGAGCCGGAGCCCGTCGGGAGCGGTCACCTCACTGTGAGACACACCGTCATCGTAGAAAACCTGTCAACAAGGGTCTCCGGCGGTCGTCATTTATGACTACGCAACGTAATAGCGCGGAGCGCCCGTACGACCTCCCGCAGGAACGCGAACGGGAGGTGGGCAGCATGTCGCGGACCGTCATCGGAACCGTGCTGCGCGCGGTGCCGCGGCTGGGGGCCGCCTGGGACGGGCTGGAGCACGGCATCTCGGTCCCCCTGATCCGGCTCGCGACCACCCCGGACTCCCCGTGCCCGGACGGCACGCTCGAGGCGTGGTGGCGGATCAGCGCCGCGGTGCGGGCCGAGCAGGAGCGCCCGGTCCATCCCGGCGGCCCGTGCCCGGCCCTGTGTCTGGTCACCGTCCTCCCCTCCGACGTCGACCGGCTCGGCCGGTGCGCCCGCGCGCTCGGCCGGACGCTGCTGCCGGGGACGCCGGGCGGCCCGGCGCTGGAGCAGGCCGTCGCCGGCACCGGCCGCTCGCCGGCCGATCTCGTCGCCGGCCTCGCGCGCCTGCACGGGGTGCTCGACCTCGACCCGGGCGACGACGGCACGACGCTGCACGTGCTGGCCGGGGTCCGCACCGACGCGCCCGGAGTCTGGGCCGCGTACCACCGCGTGGCGACCCGTGTCGGGTGGATGTGGGCGGCCTAGGGTCGCAGTCGTGTCTCACGAGAGAAGCGTCAGCGGAACGAGCATCGGCGCGGACGACCCGCTGCCCGCCTGGTTCACCGACGCACTGGCCGCTCCGGTCGTCACGGGGGAGGTCGAGGTCGGCGGCGTCGCCATCCGCTACCGCTCGTGGGGTGAGCCGGGTGACGGAGCCGGGCTCGTGCTCGTGCACGGCGGTGCGGCGCACTCCCGCTGGTGGGACCACGTCGCCCCGCTGATGACGCAGGGCCGCCGCCGGGTGCTGGCGCTCGACCTGTCCGGGCACGGCGACTCCGGCCGGACCGACGAGTACGGCCTGCGGCGCTGGGCGGAGGAGGTCCTCGCCGTCGCCGACGACGGCGGTGCCGGCGAGCAGCCGGTCGTGATCGGCCACAGCATGGGCGGGTTCGTGGCGCTCACCGCCGCGCTGCACCACGGCGGCCGGCTCACCGGGGCGATCGCGATCGACTCGCCGATCCGGGACCGTTCGCCCGAGGAGGCAGCGGCCCGCCGCCGCATGGCGTTCGGGCCGGCCCGCACCTACCCGGACCGGGAGACGGCGGTCCGGCACTTCCGGCTCGTGCCCGAGCAGCCGGGCAACCTGCCGTTCGTGCACGCGCACATCGCCGAGCACAGCGTCCGGTCCGACGAGCACGGATGGATGTGGAAGTTCGACCGCCGCATGTTCGCGGGCATGGGGCTGACGCCGGCCCAGCTCGGCACGGCCGCATGCCGGGTGGCGCTGTTCCGGGCCCAGTACGGCCTGGTCCCCGCGGACATGGGGGAGATGATCTTTGACCGGATGGGCCGGGTGGCTCCGCGTGGTCGAGATCCCCGGCGCCGGGCACCACATGATGGTCGACCAGCCGCTCGCGCTGGTGACCGGGCTGCGGGCGATGCTGGCCGACTGGGAGCACTCCACGCCGGTGCCGGTGAACGACGCGCTGGCGGCGCCGAACGGTTCCTGAAAGGTGATTGCCGGTCGTCTATCGGACACTGCCCGGGTCAATCATCCTTTTACCTTGCTTGGGGTGGTCATTGCAGGTCACCGCGCTGACTATGGCCTACGACGCAACTGTTAACGTCGGCCGTCACAGCATCGATTGTGGAAAGCCGGATGGTGCCCGGCGCACGGCCGAACTTCCCCTCGGACGTGTTTGCGTTCAAGGCCGGAGGTTCCCTCGCGCGATGGCTCACGACTCGTTCGACTTCGTGATCGTCGGCTCCGGCTCGGCCGGCAGCGTTCTCGCCAACCGGCTGAGCGCCGACCCTGCGACCCGGGTGTTGCTGCTGGAAGCCGGCGGTCCCGACCACGCGTGGGACCCGCGCGTGCACATGCCCGCTGCGTACGCGTTCCTCGTCGGGAACCCGAAGTTCGACTGGTGCTACGAGTCCGAGCCCGAGCCGCACATGAACGGCCGCCGGATGTTCCACCCCCGCGGGCGGGTGCTCGGTGGCTCGTCGAGCATCAACGCCATGAACTACCAGCGGGGTAACCCGCTGGACTTCGACCGGTGGGCCGCCGACGGCGGGGCCGAGGGCTGGGACTACGCCCATTGCCTGCCGTACTTCAAGCGGATCGAGTCGAGCGACCGCGTCCCGCACGAGCCCTGGCGCGGCTACTCGGGGCCGCAGTCGGTCGAGCGCGGTCCGGTCGACGGTCCGCTGTTCGACGCGTTCTTCGCCGCCGCGCAGCAGGCCGGGTATCCGGTCGGCGCCGACATGAACGGGCCGGCCGCTGAGGGCTTCTCCCCGTACGAGCGCACCATCCACCGAGGCCGTCGGATGTCCGCGGCCCGCGCCTACCTGCACCCGGTTCGGCGACGGCCGAACCTGGAGGTGCGTTGCCACGCGCTGGCCACCGGCGTCGTGTTCGACGGGACGCGTGCCTCGGGCGTGCGTTACCTGCTGCCGTTCGGCAAGGAACGGACGGTCCGCGCCGGCGAGGTGATCCTGGCCGGCGGGGCGATCAACTCCCCGCAGCTGCTGCAGCTGTCCGGTGTCGGGAACGGCGACCGACTCTCCGCACTCGGCGTCGACGTCGTGGCGCACCTGCCGGGCGTCGGCGAGGACCTGCAGGACCACCTGGCCGCGCACGTCCAGCACCGCTGTACCCGGCCGATCACGCTGGGCGGCCTGCGGGACAAGCGGAACTGGCCGTCGATCGGGGCACAGTGGCTGTTCGGGCACCGTGGGCCCGCGACGACGAACCTGCTGGAGGCCGGCGCGTTCCTGCGTTCGACGCCGGAGCAGCCCTTCCCGGACCTGATGTTCGGCTTCGCGCCGGTCGCGATGCAGTTCGAGACCGACAGGCCGGTGGAGCAGCACGGTTACCAGCTGCACATCGGGGCGATGCGTCTCGAGTCGCGCGGGCACGTCCGGATCGCCAGCTCGGATCCGACCCGCCAGCCGTCGCTGCTGTTCAACTTCCTGTCGACCGAGGCCGACCGGCAGTTCTGGGTGCACGCGTTCCGGATCGCCCGCGACGTGCTCGGCCGGCCCGCGTTCGCGGAGTTCGACGCCGGCGAGAACTACCCGGGTGACCGCGTCAGCACCGACGACGACGTCCTGCGCTGGATGGCCGCCCGCGGTCAGACCGGCCTGCACCCGACGTCGACGTGCCGGATGGGGACCGACGACATGTCGGTCGTCGATCCGTCGTCGATGGCGGTGCACGGGGTGTCCGGCCTGCGGGTGGTGGACGCGTCGGTGATGCCGTACTGCCCGAACGGCGCGACCCACGTCCCGACGATGATGATCGCGGAGAGGGCCTCCGACCTGATCCTCGGCCGCACCCCGATGCCCGCGGAGCACCTCGAGCGTCCGGGGCCGGTGGCGATGGACACGTCGGAGATGGACGCCCCGGCGGTGGATGAGGCGGCGCGGGTCGCGGCGGGGTGAGCACGTAGCGGGTCCTTGCGGAAACCCACCTCTCGTGTAATCGTTCAGACTTGTAACGATTACACGAGAGGGAGTGGTGTCATGGGCGCGGGGACGTCACGGGCATTCCGGTTCGGGGTCGTCGCGACGCCGACGTCCGGCGGCCGGGCCTGGCGGGACGAGGTCCGGCGGATCGCGGACCTCGGCTTCGGCAGCGTGCTGATGCCGGACGGCGTCCGCCTGCCGTCACCGTTCCCGGCGCTGGCCATGGCGGCCACGGTGAGCGAGGGGCTGCGGGTCGGCACGTTCGTCGCGGCCACGCCGTTGCGGTCGCCGGGGTCCGCCGCGTGGGAGGCACACTCGCTGACCACGCTCACCGACGGCCGGTTCGAGCTCGGCATCGGGACGGGCATCCCGCACACCGTCGCCCAGGGGGCGGCGCTGCTCGGCACGGCGGAGCTGGACCCGGCGCAGCGGTTGGAGCGAGTCGGGGCCACCGTCCGGGCGCTGCGTGACCGCGAGGCCGGCGGCGCCCGGACGCCGATCCTGATCGCCGCGGGCGGTCCCCGTTCCCGGGCGCTCGCCGCGCAGGAGGCGGACACGGTCACGCTGGCCACGGCTCCGGACACGCCCGCCTCCGAGGTGGCCGGGCTGGTCGCCGATGTGCGGAAGCGGGCCGGGGACCGGGGCGAGGAGATCGAGTTCGCGGCGAACACGTTCGTCGTCGGCGACGAGGTGCCGCCGGAGATGGCGCGCTGGACCGGCGTCGACCCGGCCCGGCTGGCCGAACGGGACGCGCTGACGATCCTGCCCGGCGACCCGCGCCGGGCGGCCGACGTGCTGCGCAGGCGGCGGGCCGAGGTCGGGGTCTCCTACGTGCTGGTGCCCGCGATGTTCGCGGACGCGCTGGCCCCGGCCGTCGCGGAGCTGGCCGGGACGTGACGGCCGCGGCGCCGCTACAGGGCGGGGCGCGCCGTGCGGGTCAGCGTCAGCAGCTCGTCGCGCAGGCGAACGGTCTCCGGTGCCCGGGCGCCCCACAGGTGCTCGGCGTCCGCGGCGGCCCGCTCGAACTCGTCGCGGGCCGGGCCGATCCGGCCGAGCCCGATCAGGCAGTCCGCCAGGTATCCGCGCAGCGTGACGGAGAGCGTGTGCGGCCGTCCGAGGAAGTGCTCGGCGACGCCCACGGCGTCGGACAGCAGGTCGGCGGCACCGGTCAGGTCCGCGGAGTCGGCCTTGGTCAGTGCCAGCCCCGCCCGGGACGCGAGCACGTCCGGGTGCCCCGGGCCGAGGACGCGGGTGCGGCGCTCGGCGACGTCGGCGTGCCGCTCGGCGGCCTCGCGGAAGCGACCGACCAGCCGGTGCGCGGTGGCCAGCGCGTCGGAGGCGGTCAGGGTGGCCGGATGGTCCGGGCCCAGCACCTCGACGCGCAGCGCGACGTTGCGGGTCATCAGCTCGAGGCCGGTGTTGTCCTGGTCGGCCATGAGATAGGCGGCCGCGAGGTTGCCCTCGACGATCAGCGTGTCCGGGTCGGTCGGGCCGAGCAGCCGGCGGGCGTCGGTGAGCGCGGTCTCGAACAGCGGCACCGCGGCGGCGATCTTGCCGGAGCTCAGATAGGCGGCGGCGAGCGCGTTGCGGGAGCGCAGCGCGGGACGGTCGTCGTCGGTGCGGCCCTGGTCGACGACAGCGCTCTCCAGCATGAACAGCGACCCGGCGAAGATCCCGCCCGCGCCGTCCGGCGGGAGGGTGGGGGCGGGGGGCATCGTGCTCCTAGCGGCAACCCGGGGGAATCGTTCCACGCAGGCCACACGGAACGTGATGCCATCGTAGACAGACGATTCGTCAGGAGGTAATTGCAAACCCCCTGATGGACCAGCGAAAACACGCTGGGCGAGCGTGCTGCGTCTGTTCGTGTCGGATCGGCGGGGTTGGCCCGAGCCGCCCGGCGCGTGCCAGGCTGGGCGCCGTGACCTCGGTGCCC
This sequence comes from uncultured Actinomycetota bacterium, assembly GCA_963822335.1. GTDB lineage: Bacteria > Actinomycetota > Actinomycetes > Mycobacteriales > Pseudonocardiaceae > Pseudonocardia. The sequence goes on from CAWGHE010000005.1 coordinate 155,907, forward strand.
ACCCTCCCGTCGGACGTGACCCACCCGCTCGACCGCCTCACCGCGGCGGAGATCGAGCGTGCCCGCCAGGTGCTCGACGACGCCGGCCTGCGCGGCGAGACGGCCCGCGCGGCCCTGCTCGCGCTCGAGGAGCCCTCGCGCTCCGACGTCCGCGCCCACCGTGACGGCGACCGGCCGGAGCGGCGGGTCCGCGCCGTCCTGCTCGACAACGCCACCGGGCGGTCCCGCACCGTGGTGGTGTCGCTGACCCGCGGCGAGGTGGAGCGCGTCGTCGACCACGACCCGGAGACCGACGGCCAGCCGCCGATCATGCTCGAGGAGTTCGTCGCCGTCGACGAGATCGTCAAGGCCGACCCCGGCTGGGTCGCGGCGATGGCGAAGCGCGGCATCAGCGACCTGACGCTGGTCGCCGCGTGCCCGCTCTCGGCCGGCTCGTTCGACCTGCCGGGCGAGCGGGGGCGCCGGATGCTGCGCGTGCTGTCGTTCCTGCAGCACCGCCCGGCCGACCACCCGTGGGCGCACCCGGTCGACGGCGTCGTCGCCTACGTCGACCTGATCGAGCGCCGGGTGGTGGAGCTCGTCGACACCGGCGTGATGCCGATCCCGCAGGAGGAGGGCAACTTCGACGACCCGGTGTTCACCGGGCCGCCGCGGGAGTCCCGGCGCCCGCTGGAGATCACCCAGCCGGAGGGTCCGAGCTTCACCGTCGACCGCGACGTCGTCGAGTGGGAGGGCTGGCGGTTCCGCGTCGGGTTCGACCCGCGGGAGGGCCTGGTGCTGCATCAGCTCTCGATCGCCGGGCGGCCGGTGCTGCACCGGGCGTCGGTGGCCGAGATGGTCGTGCCCTACGCCGACCCCGGCCCGGTGCGGTTCTGGCAGAACTACTTCGACGCCGGCGAGTACCTCCTCGGCGCGCAGGTCAACTCGCTCGAGGCCGGCTGCGACTGCCTGGGCCACATCCACTACTTCGACGCCGTGCTGGCCGACGCCGACCTCACGCCGCGGACCGTCCCGAACGCGGTCTGCCTGCACGAGGAGGACGCCGGGGTGCTGTGGAAGCACACCGACCTGTTCACCGAGTCGGCCCACGTACGGCGCAAGCGCCGGCTGGTGATCTCGTTCTTCGCCACGATCGGCAACTACGACTACGGCTTCTACTGGTCGCTGTACCAGGACGGCACGATCCAGCTCGAGGTGAAGGCGACCGGGGTGCTGTTCACCGGCGTCTACGACGAGCGGTCCGCACCGTGGTCGACGCAGGTCGCGCCGGGCCTGGCCGCGCCGTTCCACCAGCACCTGTTCTGCGCCCGCCTCGACCCCGAGGTCGACGGCCCGCACACCGCCGTCGAGGAGCTCGACGTCGCACGGGTCCCGCGCGGTGACGGCAACCCGTACGGCAACGCGTTCGGGCGCACGGTCACCCGGATCCGGTCGGAGTCCGAGGCCGGACGGACGGCGGATGCGAACGTCGGACGCCGCTGGCGGTTCGCCTCCACGGAGGCGACGAACCGGTTCGGCGACGCCACGGCCTACGTGCTGCACCCCGAGGGCCAGCCGGTGCTGCTCGCCGACTCCGGGTCGTCGGTGGCCCGGCGGGCCGGTTTCGCCACCCGGCACCTGTGGGTCACCCGCTACGACCCGGAGCAGCGCTACCCGGCCGGTGAGCTGGTCAACCAGCACGGCGGCGGCACCGGGATCCCGGAATGGACGGCCGCGGACCGGGACGTGGACGGCCAGGAGCTCACGGTGTGGCACACGTTCGGCACGACGCACCTGCCGCGCCCGGAGGACTGGCCGGTGATGCCCGTCGACGTGTGCGGGTTCCGCCTGACCCCGCAGGGCTTCTTCGACCGCAACCCGACGCTGGACGTGCCGCCCGGGAGCTGAGCCACGGAGGTCAGCGGCGGACGGTGAGCGAGATCGCCGCGACCGTGTCGGCCAGCCCGGCCCGCAGCTGCGACAGCGAGCCGGGCAGGTGCTCGGCGGCCTGCCCGGAGATCGACCGGACCTGGGACCGCTCGATCTCGGGCTCCAGCACGGTGTCGACCTCGAGCGTCGACAGCAGTGCGGCGAGGAACGCGCCGGGGAGGTTGAAGCGGCGCGGGTCGGCGAACATCTCCCGCAGCTCCACGGTCGGTCTGCGGGCGCGCACGAGGTCGACCGCGGGGTAGCGGGCCTTCCGCTTGCCGAGCAGCCCGCGGCTGACCTCCTTGCGCAGCACCCCGTCCGCGGCGAGCCGGCCGACGGTCAGGTCGTGCAGGATCTCGCCGAGGGCGTCGTTCCAGGACCGCACGGTGTGCGCGTCCGGCTCGTGCACGACGCTGTCCAGCACGAACGTGCCGAGCTCGTCGAGCCCGGACACCTCGGGTCGCACGACGGCCACCCGATCCCCGGACATCGTCAGCCGACCGCCGATCACCAGGTCCGCGATCTGTGCACCGACCAGCCCGCACAGCACCAGATCGGGGCTGATCCGCGGTTTGCCGGTGAACTCGTCGTGGACGACCAGGAAGAAGCCGGTCGCCATCTGACCGCGTTCCATCTCCGACGTCCCCCTCCGGGCCCCGGCTCGTCTGTCCGGACGCCGAGAGTACCGGGACGGAGATCACCCGGTCAGCCCCGTGACTGATCGCGGCAGGTAGTAGAAGGTCTCTGGGCAATCGGTATCTGCGCCGAACCATGCCCCGTTCGGCCGCAGATGCCTCGACATGCTCGGTGAGCAGGGAGTGCGCGCATGGCGTCCGTCCAGTCCGTCCGACCCCAGGCCCCGCAGCTGCGGCGGCGCCGCCTCGGCGTCGTGCACCTGGTCTTCTTCACGGTCGCGGCGTCCGCCCCGCTGACCGTGCTCGCCGGAGGCGTGACCACGACGTTCGCCGTCAGCGGCAACGCCGGCGTGCCGCTGGCGTTCCTCGGGCTCGCCGTCGTGCTCGGCCTGTTCGCCGTCGGCTACGGGGCGATGAGCCGGTTCGTGGCCAACGCGGGTGCGTTCTACTCGTACCTCTCGCTCGGTCTCGGGCGCGGCGCCGGTGTGGCCGGCTCGTTCGTCGCGCTGATCTCGTACAACGCGATCCAGATCGGTCTCTACGGCCTGTTCGGCGCCACGGCGAGCGACTTCGTCGCCGAGACGCTCGGCCTGCGGCTGCCGTGGTGGACGTGGGCGTTCCTGGCGCTGCTCGTCGTCGGGGCACTCGGCCTTCTGCGGGTCGACCTGAACGCGCGCGTGCTGGCCGTCCTGCTGATCATCGAGGTGCTCGTCGTGGTCGCGTACGACGTGGCCGCGTTCCGCAACCCGGCCGGCGGCGTTATCACGTTCGCTCCGCTGACGCCGTCGGCGCTGCTGGTGCCCGGGGTCGGGGCGGTGATCGCGTTCAACATCGCGGCGTTCACCGGGTTCGAGTCCGGCGCGATCTACTCCGAGGAGACCCGCAACCCGGGGCGCACGGTCGCCCGCGCGACGTTCGTCGCGGTCGCGTTCACCGGCCTGTTCTACGCCCTGTCGTCCTGGGCGATGGTCGTGCAGACCGGCGTGGAGGAGCTGCAGGCCGCGGCCACCGAGAACGGCCCGGGACTGGTGTTCGGGCCGCTCGCGGACAACTACGGCGTCCTCGTCTCCGACCTCGCGACCGTCCTGTTCCTGACCAGCGTGTTCGCCGCACTGTTGAGCTTCCACAACGGCGTCGCGCGCTATCTGTTCGCGCTCGGCCGGGAGAACGTGCTCCCGTCCGCGCTGAGCACGATCGGGACGCGGTCGGGCGGGCCGGTGGCCGGCTCGCTGGCGCAGTCGGGGCTCGCCGTGATCGTCGTGCTCGTGTTCATCCTGACCGGCGGCGACCCGGTGCTCACGCTGTTCACGTGGTTCAGCGGCATGTCCGCGGTCGGTGTGGTGCTGCTGATGGCAGCGACGTCGGCGGCGGTCGTCGGGTACTTCTGGCGGGAGCGCGACAAGCGCCGCGAGGCGTCGGTGTTCGCCCGCGTCATCGCACCCGCGTTGGCGTCGCTGCTGCTGTTCGGCCTGCTCGTGGTGCTCGTCGGGAACTTCGACGCCCTGCTCGGCACGGACCCGTCGTCGCCGCTGCGGTGGATCCTGCCCGGCCTGGTGCTGCTCGCCGCGGTCGGTGGGCTGGTGTGGGCGGCCGTGCTGCGCCGGACCCGGCCGCTGGTCTACTCCGGGATCGGCCGGGCCACGATGTCGCCGGACGACGGCCACGCGCCGGCCGCGTCCGAGCGCACGCCGAAGCCCTACCTGCGCGAACACGACACCGAGGTGACGACGAAGATCGACCGGCTGAGCTGAGGCCCGCCGGCCGGTCGGCTCGGGTCAGGCCACGAACGTCTGCCAGAGCAGCACGCCGTTCAGCGCGACGACGAGCGCGGTCACCACGGTCGCGACGGCCGTCGTCATCGGGTGGTTCGCCAGCGGGCCCATCACGGAGCGCCGGCTGGTGAACCACACCAGCGGGGCGAGCGCGAACGGGATCCCGAACGACAGCACGACCTGCGAGATGACCAGAGCCTCCGTCGGGTCCGCGCCGAGGCCGAGCACCAGCAGCGCGGGGGTCAGCGTGAGCGCCCGCCGCAGAAGCAGCGGGATCCGGCGGCGCAGGAACCCGGCCATGATCACCTGCCCGGCGTAGGTCCCGACGCCGGACGACGCGAACCCGGACGCGAGCAACGCGATCGCGAACGCGATGGCCGCCACGTCGTCGAGCTGGGTCTGCAACCCGACGAAGATGCCGGCCAGCGTGTCCGTGTCCGGTACCCCGGTGCCGGCGAACAGGGCCGCGGCGATCAGCAGCATGGACAGGTTGACCAGCCCGGCGAGCCCCAGCCCGAGCACGATGTCGACCCGGCCGGTGCGGAGCAGGAAGTCGCGGTCGGCGACCGAATCGGTGCGCAGCCGGCGCTGGGTCAGCGCGGAGTGCAGGTAGATCACGTGCGGCATCACGGTCGCGCCCAGGATGCCGGTGGCCAGCAGGAGGCTGTCCGCGCCGTCGAACTGCGGGACGAGACCGGCCAGGGCCGCGGCCGGGTCGACGTCCACCCGGAACAGCGTGCTGACCAGCCCGACCAGGATCACGGCGAGCAGCAGCACGATCGCCCGCTCGAACGGGCGGTGACCGCGGCTCTGCAACGCCAGCAGGCCGAACGCGATCACGCCGGTGATCACCCCGCCGGTGAACAGCGGGATCCCGAACAGCAGGTTCAGCGCGATCGCGCCGCCGACGACCTCGGCCAGGTCGGTCGCGATCGCGACGAGCTCGGCCTGCGCCCACACCCCGAGGTTCGCCCCGCGCGGCAGGTGCTCGCGGCACAGCTCCGGCAGGTTCTTCCCGGTGGCGATCCCGAGTTTCGCCGACAGCGACTGGATGAGCATCGCCATCACGTTCGCCACGACGATCACCCAGAGCAGCAGGTAGCCGTACTGGGCGCCGGCGGCGAAGTTCGTCGCGAAGTTGCCGGGGTCGACGTAGGCGACGGCGGCGACGAACGCCGGCCCGAGCACCACCAGCCGTCCTCGCATGCCGCGTCGTCTCAGGTCGGCCACCTCGACGGCGCTGTCCGTGGTCTTCATGTGGTGCTGCTCCCGGGGTCCGCGGTGATCCGGCCGTGCACGAGATGGGTCAGGGGAGTGCCGAGCGCGTGTCGGCTGCCGTCGTCGAGCACGACCCAGACGGGGCCGCCGAACGGGGCCACCTCGTCCACGCGCAGCACCGCGCCCGGACGGACACCGAGCTCGCCGAGGTAGCGCAGGGCCTCGGAGTCGCGGTCGCTGACCCGGTCCACCCGGAAGCGGTCGCCGGTCGCCGCGGCGGCCAGCGACTCGCCCCAGTCCTCCCGGTGTGCGCCGTCGCGTGGCGGGATCGGGTCGCCGTGCGGGTCCCGTGTCGGGTGGCCCAGCAGCTGCGTCGATCCGCTCCTCGAGCCGCTCGCTCAGCGCGTGCTCGAGCAGCTCGGCCTCGGCGTGCACCTCGTCCCAGGCGAGTCCGACGACCTCGGTCAGGAACGTCTCGAGCAGGCGGTGGCGGCGCACGACCTGCAGCGCGGCCCGCTCACCCCGGCGGGTCAGACGGACCTGGCGGGCGTCCGGGCGCTCCACCAGGTCGGTTTGCTCCAGGCGCTTGAGCATGGCGGTCGCCGACGGCGACGAGACGCCGAGCTCGGAGGCCAGCGCCCCGGTCGTCACCGGCGACCCGCGGTACGTGAGGTCGAAGATCGCCTTCAGATAGTTCTCGTTCGACGCCGACAGTGCTGCCACGAACAATCACTGTAGTCATGCCTACATCAGAAGTGAAGAGCGGCTCACTCACTGCCGACGACGAACGAGCTCACGTCAGACCGTCGTGTCGTCCATCTCGTTCTGGTAGGTCTCGGTGAGGGCCAGCGTGCAGACGAACGCGATCACCGAGACGACGATGATGTAGATCGAGATGGCCGCCGTGCCGCCGGTGACGCCCAGCAGGTACACCGCCAGCAGCGGCGCGATCGCCCCGCCCAGCAACGCTCCGAGCTGGTAGCCGAGCGACGCGCCGCTGTAGCGCAGCTTCGCCGGGAACATCTCCGCGAAGAACGCGGCCAGCGGGCCGTACATCATCGACAGTGCGAGCTGGGCGACCACCAGGCCGAGGGTGATCGACAGGAGCGAGCGCATGTCGACGAGCCAGAACAGCGGGAACGCCCAGAGGGCCGTGGCCACCGCGCCGGCGAGGTAGATCTTCCGGCGGCCGATCCGGTCGGAGACCGCGGCGAACCCGGCCAACGCGGGGATCTGGATGATCGACGCGATGGCGATCGCGATCAGCACGGTGCTCGACGGGACCTTGAGGCTGTCCTTGCCGTACGTGATCATGAACGTGATGTAGATGTAGAACGTCGTGTTGACCACGATGAACGCGCCGCCGGCCAGGGCGATGCGGGCCCAGTGCGCCTTCAGCACCTGGAGGATCGGGGAGGACTGCGCCTCCTTCAGGGTCGGGTCCTCGGCGGCCAGTGCCTGCAGGTGCTTGAACGCCGGGGTGTCCTCGAGCTTGTTCTTCGCGTAGATCGCCACACCGACCAACACGACGCTCGCGATGAACGGGATCCGCCAGCCGTAGCTGTCGAAGGCCGCCGCATCCATGCTCGTCCCGATCAGGAAGAACACGACGACACCGAGCAGCACGCCGATGGGGACGCCGATCTGGGCGAAGCTGCCGTAGTAGCCGCGCTTGTGCTTGGGGGCGAACTCGGTGGCGAGCAACACGGCACCACCCCACTGACCCCCGACCGCGATGCCCTGGGTGAACCGCAGCACGGTGAGCAGGATCGGCGCCGCGATCCCGATGGCGGCGTAGGTGGGGAGGACGCCGATGAGCACGCTCGCCGCGGCCATCGTCATCAGCGCGGCGAGAAACGCCTTCTTGCGGCCCTTCCGGTCCCCGAAGTGACCCCACACGATGCCGCCGAGCGGCCGAGCCACGAAGCCGACACCCAGGACGGCGAACGAGGACAGGGTGGCGATGAACGGGTCCGCGTCGGCGGGGAAGAACAGGCGCGGGAAGACCAGGGCGGCTGCCGTTCCGAACAGGAAGAAGTCGAACCACTCCACGCTCGCGCCGACCAGGCTCAGGCCGGCGATCTTGCGTATGGATCGGTCGTCCAACTGTCCCGTGTCGTTCGTGTCGTCCGCGTGGGTCGTCATGCGTCACATCCCGTCGATGTCTTGCCTCGGCGTGGTGGCTGTCCGGTTCGCGGAGATCCTCCACCCATGCCCGGGTGATCGCAGACCGTGGCGAATGCCGGGCCGGCGCTCACGGAAGGTGAAGGTCGCGCGGGCCGACGTCGAGGGCCTCGACCGTGCCGCCGGTGCGCTCGGCGAGCCAGTGCGCGAACTCGTCCGTGCCGTCCTCGGGCACGTCGACGGTGATCGTCACGTCCGGGCCGTGGTGCACGTCGCGGACCCGGTACGCGTCCGCGCGCAGCGCGTTCTCCAGCCGTCCGGCCTCGTCGTGCCCGACGGCGAGCAGCAGCTCCCGGTGCCGGACCCGGCGGAGCGTGCCGGCCACGTCGAGCGCGTCACCGACGGCCTGGCCGTAGGCCCGGACCAGCCCGCCCGCGCCCAGCTTCGTCCCGCCGAACCACCGCGACACGACGGCGACGACGTCGGTGATCTCCCGGCGGGTCAGTACCTCGAGCATCGGGACGCCCGCGGTCCCGGCCGGCTCGCCGTCGTCGTTGGAGCGCTGGGTGCCGCCGGCGCGCAGCGCGGTGCAGTGGTGCGTGGCCGTCCAGTGGTCGCGGCGGATCCGGTCGATCACCGCGCCGGCCGCGTCGACGTCGGTGACCCGGGTCAGCGCGCAGCGGAACCGGGACCGGGCGATCTCGATCTCGTGCACGGTGTCCCGCGCGATCACCAGCACGCGGGCTCCCGGACGTGATTCGAGTCGCGATCCGGTGCACTTCGGCATTGGAAGAGCGGATGGTGGTGTTGTCGAATACAGAAGCCGTCGACCACGGCTCGCACGGTACGGGCCCGCGATCCGGGCCCCGAGTCAGGAGGAACCATCCATGCCCGACACCACCCGCGTTCTCTGGGACGGTCTCGTCCGCGCCGCCCGCCGCTTCGACGCGTTCACGCTGCAGGCGTTCAACCCGGTCTACCCGACCCCGGCCGACCGCCGCTGATCCAGGACGACACGCGCGCCGCACCCCGGAACCGGGGTGCGGCGCGTCGTCGCGATACGGGCGGTCAGTGGCCGCCCGGCCCCGCGTCCTTCATCCCGTCGAGCTCGTCCGGGGTCGGGAGCTTCAGCGGCCGGGCCAGCGTCCAGACCACGAACAGCGCCCCGACGACCAGCATCGCGATGCCGGTCTCCAGGTTGATGTTCGACCCGCCGGTCTTGGCCAGGTTGGCCGGATCGTCGCCGGACACGATGCCCATGATCAGCAGGACGATCCCGTACACGCCGAACAGCAGCGCGATGACCGAGCGCAGGTCGAACAGGCTGCTCGCGGTCGTCGACACCGGGGCGTCGGTCCCTCCGGCCAACCCGTCCGGGTCCGGCGCACCGGCGCGGTCCTCGGGGGACTGCGACATGTCGTTCTCCTTCCCGGATGACCCGGTCGTCATGCGAACAGCAGGTAGAGGCCGGCCGTCATGACCAGCACCAGCGTGCCGAGCAGGGCCGGCGAGCGGTACCAGCCGGCGTCCTCAGCGGTGGCCTCCCCGTCGCGGGTCTCCTTCGGTGTCAGGCTCCAGACGAGGCCGACCAGCTCGGCGTCCGGCTTCGGCGTGGTGAACTGGGAGACCACGACGGCCACCGTGACACCGACGACGAACGCCGCGATCGCGCCGAGGAAGCTGCCGGCCTGGTCGGACAGGGTCAGAACCTCGAGGGTGACCAGCACGTTGATCGCGATCGCGGCCGCCGTGCCGGACACCAGCCCTATCCAGGCCGACGGCCCGGTCATCCGCTTCCAGAACAGGCCCAGAATGAAGATCGCGAACAGCGGGGCGTTGAAGAAGCTGAACAGCGACTGGATGTAGTCCATCAGGTTGGACGACCCGGCTGCGATGAACGCCGTGCCGATCGCCAGCACGCAGCCGATGATCGTGACGATCCGGCCGACCTGCAGGTAGTAGTGGTCGGTCTTGCCCGGCTTGAACCAGTCCTGCCAGAGGTCGTAGGTGAACACCGTGTTGAACGAGCTGATGTTCGCCGCCATACCGGCCATGAACGCGGCCAGCAGGCCGGCGATCGCGACGCCGAGGATGCCGTTCGGCAGCAGCTCCTTCATCAGCAGCGACAGCGCGTTGTTGTAGGTGATGCCGCCGACGTCCTCGGCGCCCGTCTCCTTGATCTGCGTGATCTGCGGGATGATGATCGCCGCGACCATGCCCGGGATCAGGATGACGAGAACGACGAGCGCCTTCGGGAACGCGCCGATGATCGGCGTGCGCCGTGCGGCGGACATGCTCTTGGCCGACAGTGCGCGCTGGACCTCGGCGAAGTTCGTCGTCCAGTACCCGAAGGACAGCACGAAGCCGAGACCGAACACGATGCCCAGCACGGACAGGACGGGGTTCTGGATCTCGGTGAGCGTCGTCCCGGGCCAGGCGGACAGGTCCCCGGCGCCACCGGGGCCGGCCAGGACGGCCTGCTGCAGGCCGTCCCACCCGCCGACGCGGTTCAGCCCGGCGATCGTCAGCGGGATCAGCAGCGCGAGGATCACGAAGAACTGCAGCACCTCGGTGTAGATCGCCGCGGACAGCCCGCCGAGCGTGATGTAGCCGAGCACGATCAGCGCGGAGAACGGGATCGCGACCGGCAGCGGCCAGCCGAGCAGCGCTTCAAGCACCAGGCCGAGCGAGAACAGGTTCACGCCGGCGATCAGGATGGCCGCCACCGCGAAGACCACGGCCTGCACCCGCTGCGTGGTCCGGTTGAACCGCTTGAGCAGGAACTCCGGCACGCTGCGGGCCTTCGACCCGTAGTAGAACGGCATCATCACGATGCCGAGGAACACCATCGCCGGGATGGCGCCGAGCCAGTAGTAGTGCACCATCGACACGCCGTACTGGGCGCCGTTGGCCACCATGCCGATCAGCTCGATCGCGCCGAGGTTGGCCGAGATGAACGCCAGTCCGGTGATCCACGCCGGCATCGAGCGGCCGGACAGCAGGAAGTCGAGGCTGGACGAGACCGACCGGCGGGCCGCGAACCCGATGCCGAGCACCAGCACGAAGTAGAACGCGACGAGCAGGTAGTCGATCAGGTTGGGGCTCAGCCGCAGCGCGGTTTCGGTGCTCTGGGCAAGTGTCATGACACGCGTCCCCTCGTCTCGGGACGCCGCTGTCCAGGCTTCATCACGACTCCTCGGCGTTGAGTGCCGCCGTACGGCCAGCACACCGTGTCTTGGGCCACAACTGGCCACAGCGTCGAACAACGTAACTCGTCCTCGGACAGAAGTGAACATCTGTGATGAGATCCGATGCTTCCTGAGGCCAGGTCGTTGCTCGGCGGTCGCATATGGAGCAGTGCTTTCGTGCGAGGATTGCCGCACGTTTGCTTTTGTTGCATCCTGTGCGGGTGAGAAGCCGGGGCGGTGCCGTCCGGCCGCCTGCGGGGTGGCTGCTGTGAGCCTGCTCGCCGAGCAGCGGCGCGACGTGATCGTGGAGACGGTCCGGACCCGGGGGGCGGTGCGCGTCACCGAGCTGGCCGAGCGGCTCGGCGTGTCCGAGATGACCGTGCGCCGGGACCTGGACGTGCTGGCCCGGCGCCGGCTGGTGGACAAGGTGCACGGCGGCGCGACGGCCGTCGGGGACCCGGTGGAGCGCAGCACCGAGGAGCCCGGGTTCAGCGCGAAGGTGGCCCGCGAGCTGGTCGAGAAGGACGCGATCGCCGCCGAGGCCGCCGCCCTGGTCGAGCCGGGTGCGGCGATCGGGCTGTCCGCCGGCACGACGACCTGGCGCCTGGCGCACCGGCTCGCCGCCGTCCCGCGGCTCACCGTCGTCACGAACTCGCTGCGTGTCGCCGAGGTCCTGCACTCCGACGGCGACCCGGGAACCACGGTGATCCTGACCGGCGGCACCCGCACGCCATCCGAGGCGCTGGTCGGGCCGGTCGCGGTGGCGGCGCTGCGGTCGCTGAACCTGGACCTGGTGTTCCTCGGCGTGCACGGCATGTCCGCGGCCACCGGGTTCACCACGCCGAACCTGACCGAACGGGAGACCGACCGGGCCCTCGTCGAAGCCGGGCAGCAGCTCGTCGTGCTCGCCGACCACACGAAATGGGGCATCGTCGGTATCTCCACCATCGCCGAGCTCGCCGAGGCCGACGTCCTGGTCACCGACGACGGGCTCGGCCCCGACGAGCAGGCCGTCCTGTCCGGCGAGGTGGACCGGCTGGTCGTGGCCCCGGTGGGCCGGCACGAGGCAGGGAGAGCGCAGTGAAGAAGACGTCCACGCGGCTCGCGGACGGACGGGAGATCCTCTGGTTCGACGAGTCCGACGACGTCGTCCGTGACGAGTCGACCGTGCACGACACCCGGGACCTCCCGCGGGTCGTGCCGGCGTCCCAGCTGCGCTACGACGAGCTGCTCGGCGAGTGGGTGACGATCGCCGCGCACCGCCAGGACCGCACGTACCAGCCCCCCGACGACCAGTGCCCGCTGTGCCCGAGCCGCGACGGGCGGACCACGGAGGTGCCCGCCCCGGACTACGACGTGGTCGTGTTCGAGAACCGGTTCCCGTCGTTCGGCTCCGAACCCGGGACCGCTCCTCCGGTGCCGGTGGACGACGAGCCGCTCGCCGCGGCCGGGCGGTGCGAGGTCGTCTGCTTCACCAGCGACCACCACCGCTCGTTCGGTGAGCTGACCCCGGAGCGTGTCCGGACGGTGCTGGAGTGCTGGATCGACCGCACGGCCGAGCTCGGCGCGCGCCCCGGTGTCCGCTACGTGTTCCCGTTCGAGAACCGCGGGGCCGAGATCGGCGTGACGCTCGCGCACCCGCACGGGCAGATCTACGCCTACCCGTACGTCCCGCCGCTGCCGGAGACGATGCTGGCCGCGGTCCGCCGCCACCGGGAGGCGACCGGGGAGAACCTGTTCGACCAGCGGCTGGCGCAGGAACGGGCGGGGGAGCGGGTGGTCGTCGCCGGTGAGCAGTGGACGGCGTTCGTCCCGCGGGCCGCGCGGTGGCCGGTCGAGGTGCACCTGTACCCGAACCGGCCGACCCCGGACCTGCCCGCACTCGACGACGCCCAGCGCGCCGGGTTCGGCCCGGTCTACCTGGACCTGCTCGCCCGCCTCGACGCGCTCTACGACGAGCCGCTGCCCTACGTCGCGGCCTGGCAGCAGGCGCCGGTACGGGCCGAGGACGGCCGCGACGACGCCCGGCTGCACCTGCGCCTGCACACCGTCCGCCGGGCTCCGAACAAGATCAAGTACCTGGCCGGGTCGGAGACCGGCGCCGGGGCGTTCATCTCGGACGTGCTGCCGGAGGCCGTCGCGGAGCGGTTGCGGTCGATCCGGTGACGGATCTGGTGGATCGCCCGGCCGTCGAGCTGGCCGGGCTCCTGCACGCCGGCGAGCTGTCCGCCCGCGAGCTGCTCGCCGCCTGCCTGGAGCGGATCGAGCGGATGAACCCGGGCGTGAACGCGATCGTCACGCTGGACGCCGACGGTGCGACGGCGGCCGCGGCGGCCGCGGACGAGCGCTTCGCGCGTCGTGGCCCGGACGGCCCGCTGCACGGGCTCCCCGTGGTGCACAAGGACACCCACATGACGGCCGGCATGCGGACCACCTGGGGCTCGCCGCTGATGGCCGATCACGTACCGGACGCCGACGAGCTGGTCGTCGCCCGGATCGGCGCGGCCGGCGCGATCCGGCTGGGCAAGTCGAACGTCCCGGAGTGGGCGGCCGGGTCGCACACCGTGAACCCGGTGTTCGGCCCCACGCACAACGCCTACCGGCACGGCCGTAGCGCCGGCGGGTCCAGCGGGGGCGCCGCCGTCGCGCTGACCTGCGGCATGGTCCCGCTCGCCGAGGGCAGCGACATGGGCGGTTCGCTGCGCAACCCGGCGGCGTTCGGCAACGTCGTCGGGTTCCGCCCGACGCCGGGGCGCGTCCCGTCGCACCCCTCGTTGCTGCCGTACCAGACGCTGTCCGTGCAGGGTCCGCTCGGCCGGACGGTCGCGGACGCGGCGCTGCTGCTGTCCGTGCTGGCCGGACCGGACCCGCGTGCCCCGCTGTCGCTGTCCGACCCGGGGTCGCTGTTCGCCCCGCCGCTGGACGGGGCAGATGCTCGTTCCGCTGGCGCTCCTCTCGGCGACCTGCGCGGGCTGCGGGTCGCATGGGCGCCGGATCTCGGCGGGCGGGTGCCGGTGGAACCGGCGGTCGCGGCCGTCGTGGACACGGCCGGGCCGGTGCTGGCCGGGCTCGGCGCGAGCGTCGAACCGGACTGCCCGGACCTCGACACCGCCGACGACGTGTTCACCACGTTGCGCGCCTGGGAGTTCCTGCAGAAGCGGGGCCCGGACGTCGACCGTCATCCGGAGAAGGTCAAGGCGACGATCCGCGGCAACGTCGAGGCCGGACGGCGGCTGACCGTCGCCGATCTCAGCCGGGTCGCCCAGCGCCAGGGCGCCCTGCACGAGGCCGTCGTCGCGTTCTTCACGCGGTACGACGTCCTGGTCTCCCCGACCGTGCAGGTCGAACCGTTCGACGTGGATCTGGAGTACCCGACCGAGGTGGCCGGCGTGCCGCAGCCGGACTACCTGGGCTGGATGCGGTCCTGCACGCTGATCAGCGCCACCGGCTGTCCCGCCGTGAGCGTGCCGGCCGGGTTCACCGAGGACGGTCTCCCGGTCGGCCTGCAGATCGTCGGCGCGCCGCGGGCGGACCGACGGGTGCTGGAGGTCGCCGCGGCGTTCGAGGCCGCCACCGGTGTCGGCCGGCGGCGGCCCTCGGGCTGACTCCGGCTCAGAAGCGCTTGGCGCTGTTGAACGGCATGGCGTCGATGTCGGAGTACTTCACCGGCTCGCCCTCGGTGCTGGCGTGCAGGATCTTGCCGTTGCCGGCGTAGATGCCCACGTGGCTGACCGGGGAGTAGAAGAACACGACGTCGCCGGGCTTGAGGTCGGACTTGCTGACGTCCTGGCCGACCTCGGACTGGGCCGACGACGACCGCGGGAGGTCCTTGCCGACCTGCTCGAACGCCCACTTCATCAGGCCGGAGCAGTCGAACGCGTTCGGGCCGTCGGCACCCCAGACGTAGGGCTTGCCGAGCTTGGTCTTCGCCATCTCCAGCGCCTTCATGCCCAGTGGAGCCGAGCGAGGACAGGTCGGCACGGCGCGGCGCCGTTCCCGCCACCGGCGGCGGGCCTCGGCGCGGCCTTGCGGTCGGCGGCGGCCTTGGCGTCCGCGGCCTTCTTCGCGGCGGCCAGGTTGTTCGACGCGATCTTCGCCGCGTCGGCCTGGTCGAAGCCCGCGGGGGTCCCGGCGGTGGCCTGGCCGAGCTGGCCCGCCGCGCTCGGCACGGCCTGCAGCTTCATGGTGGCCTGGTCGGCACCGGCCAGATCGACCGGCCGGGTCTGCAGGTCGGCGGCCGCGTCCTCGGGGGAGTCCAGCGACGTCACGACGCCCATCACGGCCGTCGCGCCGACGAGCGTCGCGCCCATCGTGGCGGCGATCGCCCTGGGGTTGCGGCCGAACGAGCCGGTGTCGGAGACGCCGCCGCGGATCAGGCCGGCCGGCGGCACGTCGGGCCCGTCGCCCATGCCCGCGGGGACGTCGCGGGTGACGACGGTCTCGTGGCCGAACGGGCCGGGCAGCGCCTCGTGGTCACGCTCGGCGACACGGCGGCTGGCCCGGCTCGGCCGGTCGAAACCGGCCTCGGAGTACCGCGCCAGGAGGTCGGCGGCCGAGATGCCCTCACCCTCGGTGCGGTGGCGGGCACGGGTGGTGACCTCGGGAGTCACAACAGTCATGCGTGTTCCTCGCCGCAACGGACCCGCTCGGATCCACAGAGGATCCGCGCGCACCGCACCCGCCACGTACTCCAAGGGGCGCCGGGGGGAGTGTCGGCGGGCGGGGAGCGGACGGCCGACCAGGCGCACCGATCAACGTTTCGTCGACCAGCACGAGTGACCGTAACCGGTCCGTGACGCACTCGCTCGGCCGACCCGCGGGGGATGAGACGAACGGTGTGTGACACGCGATCCGCGTGCAGATCGACCGTTCGGAGGTTGTTGTCGCGGCGCCCGGTTGCGGTGGACGAGATCGGTCGCACGACGAGCGGTGTGCGGCCGAGGGTCAGCGAGCGGTCGACCCCGCCGACCGCGGGCGCACGTGTCGTCTGTGAGCATCGTCGGCGGACACGTGCGCTCGCCGTGTCGCACACCGACAGCGGGAGGCGACCGGTGCCGGACCCAGCGACCCCCACCCCGTCCGGAGCGGACGGGGACGCCCGGGCCGGCGGGAACGCGACCGCCGACGGCGGCCCGGTCTGGGTGGCACGCACCGAGCTGGGGCGGCCGCAGGACCTGCAGGCGCCGCACCGGTTCACCGCCGCCCGGCTGCTGGTGACCGCGGACGGCGTCCCGGTCGGCCAGGTCGAGCTGCCGCTGGCTCGCGGCCGGGCGAGCGCGGCGGAGGTCGCGCGGGCCGCGTCCGCACCGGCCGGGTACGTCCCGGAGCCGCCGCCGGTCTCCGGTGAGCCGCTCACCGTCGTCGTCGCGACCCGGGACCGGCCGGAGAGCGTGCAGCGCTGCCTGCGCGCCGTGCTCGCCGGTGACCATCCCGCGGTGAGCGTGCTGGTGGTGGACAACGACCCACCGGACGACCGGACCGAGCAGGTCGTCCGCGCCGTCGGCGACCCGCGGGTGCGGTACGTGCGCGAGCCGCGCCGCGGTGCCTCGGTCGGCCGCAACCGGGGGCTGGCCGAGGCGCGGACACCCGTCGTCGCGTTCACCGACGACGACACCGAGCCGGACCGTGCCTGGGCCTCCCGGATCGCCGGCGCGTTCGCCGCCGACCCGCAGATCACCGGCGTCAGCGGCCCGGTGCTCGCGGCCCGGCTGGAGACCCCGCAGGAACGGGCCGCGGACGTCGCGCTGGCCTGGAACAAGGGCTTCCTGCCCCGCCGGTTCTCGCTGGCCGATCCGCCGGAGGACTCGCCGGTGTTCCCGTTCTCCCCGGGCCTGTTCGGGATCGGCGCGAACATGGCCGTCCGCAAGGACGCGCTGCGCGAGCTGGGCGGCTTCGACGAGGCGCTCGGCCCGGGCGCGGGGACGGCCGGCGGGGAGGACATCGAGCTGCTGGTGCGGATCGTGCTCGACGGGCAGGCGCTCGGCTACGTGCCGTCCGCGTTCGTCTGGCACCACCACCGGCCGTCGGACGAGGAGCTGCGGTCCCAGATGCACGGGTACGCGCTCGGCCTCGGCGCGTTCCTCGGCAAGGTGGCGATGGACCCCCGGGCCCGCGGGGCGGCCGTGCGCCGGATACCGGCCGCCGTGGCGCGGTTGCGGCACATCGTGCGTCGCGAGTCCGGTGACGCCGCGGACGGGACACCGGGCATGTACGGCTCGTCGACGGCGGTCGCGCCGTCGACCGACGCGCTGCCCGACGGCGCCGGGGCGCGCAAGCTCCGCGGGCTGCTCTCCGGACCGCTGCTCTACCTGCGGTCCCGCCGCCGGGTGCAGGAGACCGGCGGCTCCGCGCCCCCGCTGACCCGCCCGGACGAGGACCCGCCCGGCTGAGCGGACCCGGGCGGGCCGGTCCTCAGGGGCGGGTCGGCTCTGTGGCGTCCAGCTGCTCCGAGGTGGGCGCGTCCTGCCATCCGAGGGCACTGCGGTAGATCTCGTCGAGCCGCTCGACCCACACGCCGGCGTCGAACCGCTCCAGGAACCGGGCGCGCGCCGCCTCGCCCTGGCGCCGTCGACGCTCGGGATCGCGGACCAGGCGCACGAGCTCGTCCGCGACGCTGGACGACGACATCGGCACGAGCGCGCCGGTGTTCCGGGTGACGATCTCCGGGATCCCGCCGACGCGGGTGGCGACGGCCGGGGTCCCGGTGCCCTGCCCCAGCACGAGCACGCGGGGCATCGTGTCCGCGCGGGTCGTGTGCAGCTGGATGTCCGCGGCGCGCAGCAGGTCGACCGGCTCCGCGGCGCGGAGGAACTGCACCCGCGACGAGAGCGCGTCGTCGCCGGCCACCCGGGACTCCAGCCAGGGCCGCAACGGCCCGTCCCCACCGAGCACGACGGTCAGCGGCTCGCCGCCGGGCACCTCGGCCAGCGCGTCGAGCAGCATGTCCTGGCCCTGCCCGCGCCGCATCGGGTTGACCGAGACGGCCACGACCTCGTCGTCGCCGACGCCGAGGCTCCGGCGCAGCGCCGCGCGCTCCTCGATCGGGCCGACACCCGGGTCCACCGCACCGTCCGGGACGACCGACAGTCCCGCCGAGGAGCCCGCGATCCTGCGGTACCAGTCCCGCTGCAGCTGCGACGTCGCGATCGTCCTGGTCATGAACCGCTTGCGCACGAGCACCTTGGCCGTCCGCCGGACGCGGTCCCCGCGGTCGGCGGGATCGGCGTGGATGTGGTGCAGCGTGGACACCGCGGGCACGTGCAACCGCGCCGCCGCGGCCGGTCCGACGACGTCCGGCCGCGTGCCGTGGCTGTGCACGACGTCGGCCCGGTGCTCGCGGAGCACCTCGATCACACGGGGCACCGCCCGCGGGTCCCACGGTGCGAGGTTCAGCTCCACCGGGACCGCGCCGGCTCGGCGCAGCGCCGCCGGCAGGCCGGGCTGCCCCGTCGGCGTGAACGAGACGACGACCAGCTCCATGCCGGCGTCGCGACCGGCCCGTGCGAGATCCACCAGGCCGGCGGCCGTGCCGTACGGGTTCAGCGACTCGACCAGATGTCCGATCCTCACTCGGTGCACCCTCCGAAGTCGTGATCAGGGGCCCCGACCCTACCCAGGAGCCACCCGCGGCGAGCCCCCCGGACGCTGGGCGGATCGGGCGACTCCGGGTGTCGTAACCGCTGGTCCGCTCCGGTGAAACCTGCAGGCGGGTCCGCCGCCCGGGCGGCCGGAGATGTCCACTACCGTCGCGGTGTGCGGACCGTGCTGGTGATCGGGGTGGGCGCCGGGGACCCGGACCATCTCACGCTGCAGGCCGTCGACGCGATCGGCCGGGCGGACGTCTTCTTCGTGATCGACAAGGGCGACGACAAGGACGACCTGCGGGCCCTGCGCGCGGACATCCTGCGCCGGCACCGGCCGGACGGGACGCACCGGCTCGTCCCGGCGGCCGACCCGCCGCGGGAGCGGCGCGGCACGGTCACCGACGACCCGGAGGCCTATCGGCAGGTCGTCGTCGACTGGCAGGACCGGCGCGCCGAGCTCTACCGGCGAGATGCTGGCCACGAATCTGGAGAACGGGCAGGTCGGGGCGTTCCTGGTGTGGGGCGACCCGTCGCTCTACGACGGGACGTTGCGGCTCCTCGACGGCGTCCTGTCCGCCATGCCCGACCCGGACGCGTGGTGCGTCGAGTCGATTCCGGGGATCTCCAGCGTGGCCGCGCTCGCGGCCGCGCACCGGCTGATCCTCAACCGCGTCGGCCGCCCGGTGCTGATCACCACCGGCCGCCGGATCGAGGGCGGGATCCCCGACGACGCCGACGACGTCGTCGTCATGCTGGACGGGCGCGCGGCGTTCGCGACGCTCCCGCCGGAGCAGAGCGCCGAGCTGCACGTCTACTGGGGCGCCTATCTCGGCACGCCGGACGAGCTGCTCGTCTCCGGGCCGCTGGACCAGGTGTGTGACCGGATCGTGGCCGTGCGGGACGAGGCCAGGGCCCGCAAGGGCTGGATCATGGACACGTATCTGCTGCGCCGAGATGAAGGGCAGCGATGAACCGGACCAATGGGACGATGGTGGCGTTCGTGGTACGAACGTCGAGAGGGGACGTGGGTGATGGGTGAGGCGTCGATGATGCTGCCCCTGATGCGCGACCGTCTCGCGCCGTCGGGGGAGCTGACCGAACTGCGCGGACGGCTGCCGGTCGCCTCGATCGCGGTCCCCGACGAGATCGGGGCACGCGGCTGGCTGGTGACCGGGTACGCCCAGGTGCGCGAGGTGCTGGGGGACACGGTCCGGTTCTCCAACGAGCTGTCCCACCTGGCCGGGACCGGTATCGAGCAGCTCGCCGAGCAGGACCCGGGTGGGCTCGGCTTTCGCGACCCGCCCGAGCACACCCGGCTGCGACGGCTGCTCACCCGCGAGTTCACGGTCCGCCGGCTGGCGCGACTGGCTCCGCGGATCGATGCGGTGGTCACCGAGCTGCTGGACGACGATGGAGGCCGAGGGGCACGGCGTCGACCTGGTCGAGCAGTTCGCGGTGCCGCTGCCCTCGCAGGTGATCTGCGAGCTGCTCGGGGTGCCGGACGCCGACCGCACCGAGTTCGAGCGTCGCAGCACGGCCCGCTTCGACATGATCGCCCAGTTCGACAACTCGCTGGACGTGGTCAACGAGTCGATGGACTACCTGCGCGGGCTGGCCGCGCGGGAGCGGGCGAACCCCGGCGAGGGTCTGCTCGGCGCGCTCGTGCGGGAGCACGGTGACGCGGTCTCCGACGAGGACCTCGCGCAGCTCGCGGACGGCGTGCTCACCGGGGGGCACGAGACCACGGCGAGCATGCTCGCGTTGTCGGCCTTCGAGCTGATGACCGACGACGCGCTGCGTGCGCGGCTGCACGACGACACGCACGCCGTCGTCGAGGACCTGCTGCGACGGATGTCGGTGGTCCAGGTCGCGTTCCCGCGGTTCGCGCGCGACGACACCGAGGTCGGCGGCCGGGCGATCGCCAAGGGCGACGCGATGATCTGCTCGCTGTCCGCCGCGAACACCGACCCTGCCGCGCAGGGCGCCGGGCACCTCGCGTTCGGGTACGGCATCCACCGGTGCGTCGGCGCGGAGCTGGGCCGCATGGAGCTGCGGGCCGCGCTGCCGGCGCTGTTCTCCCGCTTCCCCGGACTCACCGCGGGCGTGGACGAGGAGGACCTGGAACTGCGATCGTTCTCCATCGTGTTCGGTATGGAGACGCTGCCCGTCCGCTGGTGACACCGGCGTCACCCCGACCACCCGAGGAGCGACCGTGCGCTACGCCGACTGCCCCACCACCGAGTCCGACGCCGTCGTCGCGGCGGCGCCGGAGCAGCTCTGGCCCCTGGTCGTCGACCAGGAGTGGCTGGCCGACGTCTCCGAGGAACTGCAACGCGTGGAGTGGCTGGACGGTGCGACCGGTGCCGGGCCGGGCGTGCGGTTCCGCGGCCACAGCGCCCATCGCGCGATCGGGGAGTGGAGCACGGTCTGCACGGTGACCACCTGGGAGCCCGGGCAGTGCGTCCGCTGGACGGTGGGCGCGGACGAGCCCGGAGGGGCCGGCCGCGGAGTGGGGGTTCGATCTCGCCCCGGTCGACGGCGGCACCCGCGTGCGGCAGTGGGCCCGGCTGGGTCCGGGCCCGTCCGGACTCACGGCCGCGATCGAGCGGTGGCCGGACAAGGAGGAGCGGATCGTCGCCGGCCGCCTCGAGGAGTGGCGGGCGGGCATGGAGCGCAATCTCGCCGCGCTCCGCTCGGCGGTGGAGGCGGGCTGAGGGTCCGGCCCGACGACGCCGACGAACGCGCGGTCCGGTCGGGCCTGTGGTCGGATCGGGACATGCTGCCCGGACTGGACACCCTGCTCGACCGCACGATCGCCCCCGGTTACTCGAAGCTCGGCTACCTGGCGCGTCGCGGGTCCTGGACCGGGGACCGGGCGGACCCGGCTCCCGGGGCACTCACCGGGCGGGTCGCCCTGGTCACCGGCGCCAGCTCCGGACTCGGGGAGGCGACGGCCGCCGGGCTGGCCGGCCTCGGCGCGCAGGTGCACCTGCTCGTGCGCAACGCGGAGAAGGGCGAGCAGTCCCGGGCCCGGATCGCCGAGCAGGTGCCGGGGGCGTCGCTCACCGTCGAGATCTGCGACGTCGGTGAGCTGGCCGACGTCCGCCGGTTCGCCCGCGAGTTCACCGCCCGGGTCCCGGAGCTCGACGTGCTCGTGCACAACGCCGGGCTGCTGCCGTCGAAGCGCTCGGAGACCTCCGACGGCAACGAGATGACGCTGGCCGTGCACGTGCTCGGCCCGCACCTGCTGACCGGCCTGCTGGCGGACGCGCTCAAGGCCGGGGCGGCCCGGTCGGGGACCGACTCGCGGGTGCTGTTCGTGGCCTCCGGCGGCATGTACGCCCAGCCGCTGAAGGTCGACGACCTGCAGTTCGTCGACGGCACCTACGGCGGCACGGCCGCCTACGCCCGGACCAAGCGGATGCAGGTCGTGCTCACCGGGCTGTGGGCACGCGAGCTGGCCGGGTCCGGGGTCACCGTGCACGCGCTGCACCCGGGCTGGGCCGCCACGCCCGGCGTCACCGGCTCGATCCCGGCCTTCAACGCCGTCGTCGGACCGGCGCTGCGCACGGTCGAACAGGGTGCGGACACGGCGGTCTGGCTGGCCGCCGCGCCGTCGAGCGCCGTCGGCACCGGCCGGTTCTGGCACGACCGCGCACCCCGGCCCGCGCATTACGTCCCCTGGACCCGGGAGACCGGGGCCGACCAGGAGAGGTTCTGGGAGAAGGTGAACGCGCTGGCCCCGGCCCTGGTCTGAGCCACGTCACGAACGCGAATGATCAGGTGTCAACCGTCGGCGGGCCGGAGGCCGTGCAGCATCGTCCGCGCGGCCCGCACCACGTGCCCGACGACGACGTCCGGGTCGGCGTCCCGGATCGCCTCGCTGCCGAGCACGTTGCGCAGCAGGTTCACACCCAGCAGCCAGGCCAGCAGCAGCTCCGCCCGCAGCACGGCGTCGGCGCCGTCCGGGCCGTCCGGGCCCTGCGGGGCACCGGGATCGCCGCCGGCCAGCGCCGCGAACTCCGCGGTGTAGGCGACCCCGAGCTCGTCGCGCAGCGCGTCGACCACCTCGGAGCTGCCGGCCGACCGCAGCGCGGAGTCGAACAGGCCGGTGCGCGTCGCCTCCGCCGTGCCGGTCGGCACGAGGATCGACCGCAGCGTGCGCTCGAGCAGTTCGTCCGGCGGGCCGCCGTGCAGCACCTCCATGGCCTGCGCCGCCAGCACCCTGGCGAACAGCGCCTCCTTGTTGCCGAAGTAGCGGAACAGCAGCGCCTGGTTCACACCGGCCCGCTCGGCGATCGCGCGGACGGTCGTGCGGTCGTAGCCCTCGGCGGTGAACAGGTACCCGGCGGCGTCGAGCAGGGCCTGCCGGGTCCGCTCCGCGTCGCGGTGGGTGTGCACCCCGTCCTCCGACGGGCGCGTGGTGCTCACCGGCCCGTGAACCGGGGGGTGCGGCGCTCGGCCGTTGCGGCCACCCCCTCGGCGAAGTCGGCCGTCTCCCGCAGCATGCGCTGCTCGGACGCCTCCCGCGGCGTCGCCCGGGCGATCGCGTCGGCCAGCCCGGCGCGCTGCGTGGCGCGGATGCTGCGCACGGCGAGCGGTGCGGCCTCGGCGAGCTCGGCGGCCAGCGCGAGCGCGCCGGCCCGCACGGCGTCCGCCGGGTCGTCGGTGTTGCCGGCGTCGGCGCTGCCCGGCTCCGGATCGTCGACGAGCCGGTCGGCCAGGCCGAGCCTGTGCGCCTCGATGCCGTGCACCCGACGTCCGGTGAGCAGCATGTCCAGCGCGTGCTGCTCGCCGACGACCCGCGGCAGCGACACGGTGAGGCCGAACCCGTGGTGCAGCCCGAGCCGGGCGAAGTTCGCGCAGAACCGGGTCGACGGCGCGGCGACCCGGAAGTCGGCGGACACGGCCAGGCCGAACCCGCCGCCGACCGCGGTGCCGTGCACGGCGGCGACCACCGGGATGCCGACGTCGAACACGCGCACGGCCTCGGCGTAGAGGGCGGTGGCGCCGTCGGTGTCCTCGCCCGCCGCGATCGGTGTGGTGCGCCCGCCGTCTCCCCCGAAGTTCGCCCCGGCGGAGAAGTTGCGCCCCTCGGCGGCGAGGACGATCACCCGCACCGACGGGTCCGCGTCGGCCTCGCCGTAGAGGTCGGCCAGCAGGCGGACCATCGGCACGTCGAAGTAGTTGTGCGGGGGCCGGCGCAGCGTCATCAGCGTGACGTGGTCTCCCACCCGCTGCGCGGTCACCGGTTCGGTGTCCGGGGTATCCGTTCCCGCTGCCACGGTGTCTCCCTCTCTGCGCGATCTCGTGCTGCGCCGGACGGTAGCGCGCCGCTGCCGGACGGCGTGTGCACTCCGGCGGTGCGGGGTATCCGCTGGCGATTCGGGCCGTGCACGACCGCGACCCGTGTGCGACGAGCTGGAGGACTTCGCTTCCCATGACCGCAGGTGACCGAGACGAGACGCCCGACCCGCAGCCCGAGGAGCCGGACCTGGCCTCCGCACTGCAGCTGGACACGGACGAGGCACTGACCGGTCCCTCGGACTCCGACCCGCTGGATGCGGGCTACGTCCCACCGGACCGTCCGTACGGCGTCGAGGACAACGCCGTCACCCCGGCCGGCGAGCGCGAGGGCGAGTCCATCGAGCAGCGGGTGCAGCGGGAGCTGCCGGACGTCGAGTTCGGCGGTGACCCGGACCGCTCCGGGCGGATCGTCGGTGCCGAGACCGGCGCGGACGGCGCCCTCCGGGCCGACGGTGCCGGTGCCGAGGTCGGGGTGGACGGCGGCGCGGCGAGTGCCGAGGAAGCCGCCGTGCACGACGTGGACGCCGGGATCGAGCCGGTCGTCGACACCGGCCCGGTGGGCGACCCGGAGGTCAGCGCGGAGCTGGAGTCGGACAACGATCACGCCGAGGAGGCCGCGGCGGACGCGGAGTGGGACGCGGTGGACGACCCGGACTTCGGCTCCGACGGCCCTGCCCGGCTCTAGTCAGGCGGCGCTGCCGATCAGGCGCGCGATCGCCTCGTCGAGGTCGAGGTTGTCCATCTCCTCGCCGAGGTCGACGATCTCCAGAGTGCCGTGCACGAAGTGCGCCAGCAGGTCCCGGTCCACCTCGAGCACGGCCGACCCGGAGTCCGACCGGATCTCGATCTCGACGACGTCGTAGCCGTCGACCCGCTGCGGGCTCATCCGGATGTCGCCGATCCCGCACGGCGTGGTGAGACCCTCGATCACGAGGTCGCGGGCGACGAGCCACTCGACCCAGCGATCGGTCGATCGACGGACGGCGAACGAGATGGCGTAGGGGTCCTCGGCGCGGTACGTCCAGCGGCTCACGATCGGGGAGGCCTGCCCGTGCAGCACGGTGAAGACGTCCTGCTGGATCGAATCGCTGGTCATGACGGTGGGGTCCCCTCGAGCCGTGGTACCGCGCTGGTGATCGGCGGCGTCAGCAGGGACATCGCCGGGAGGCAGCCGAGCGCTGCACCAGTTGACCCTATTTCACCCGTTCGATGCACAGATACCCCCCTTGCGGTACCTCAGCGTGCACAGGTCCCTCACTCGGGTGTGGCCCGGCTCACCGCCGCTGAACGCCGGTCACGAGCCAGATCCCGCCGTCGCCGCGCCGGACCGTCTGCGCGAGCGTGACCGTCGCCTTGGCGGCGGAGCGCCCGTCCTGCAGGTCCACCCGGCCCGGGGCGATCGGGAACACGCCGGGGTTGCCGTACCCGAGCTCGGATCCCGCGTAGGAGACCGCGACCTCGACCGGGTCCAGCAGCCACGGCTGGCGGCCACCGTCGACGTCGCGCTGCAGGCTCGCGGCGGACGCCGCGTCCCGGGCCGGCCAGATCGGCGTCGCCGCGCCCGTGCCGCCGGCCGGGCGTGGTGCGGCCGCGTGCGGTGCCGGCGCGGGCGCCGTCGGCGGCGCCGCGCGCCGGCTCGTGCCCTCGCCGCCCTCCGGGGTGGTGCTCGTCGTCGGCGGGGGTGTGGTCGTCGTCGGCGGCGGTGCCGGGGCAAGGTTCGTCGGCGCGATCGTCGACGGCGCCGCGGGCGGGAGCGGGGCCGCGCCGCATCCCGCGACGAGGACCAGGAGAAGGATCAGGCCGGCCGTCACGACGAGGGCGTACCGCAGGGCGGTGCGGGGGAGCAGACCCGGTTGCGGGGCGGTCCGTGTGGGGGCCCGCGGGGGCGGCGGCGCGGTCACCGGATCACCGTAGAGCCGCGACCGGCGGCTCCGGGGTACGACGCGGTACCACGTCCGGGTGCGGATCGTCGGCGTTGCCGTCCTGGTGGCGGGCTGCGGGGCCGGATCGGCGGTCATTAGGGTGCGGTCGGACCGACATGACCACCGCGACGACGGGGAGGAGCCGGGAGATGGCGTCCGGACCGGGTACTGCGAGCGAGGCCTTCTACACGGCGCGGGACTTCCTGCTCGCCCATCGCGAGGACTACGACACGGCCTACCGCGACTTCCGCTGGCCGGAGCTCGACGAGTTCAACTTCGCGCTCGACCACTTCGACACCGTCGCGGCCGATCCGGAGCGCGGCTCCCGGCGTGCACTGTGGATCGTCGAGGGCGACGGTTCGTCGGCGCACTGGACCTACGCCGAGCTCGCCGAGCGCTCGAACCGGGTCGCGAACTGGCTTCGCGCGCAGGGTGTCTCGCGCGGCGACCGGATCATCCTGATGCTCGGCAACCAGCTGGAGCTGTGGGAGACCCTGCTCGCGGCGATGAAGCTGGGCGCGGTCGTCATCCCGGCGACGACGCTGCTCACCGCGTCCGACCTGCAGGACCGGGTGGACCGCGGGAACGCGAAGCACGTGGTCGTCGGCGCCGACGACGCCCCGAAGTTCGACGACGTGGCCGGCGACTACACGCGCATCGCCGTGCGCGGGGCGCCGGACGGCTGGAAGGACTACTCCGGCGAGGCCTACTCCGCCTCCGCGACGTTCGAGGCGGACGGCGCGACCAAGGCCACGGACACGCTGCTGCTGTACTTCACGTCCGGCACGACGGCGAAGCCGAAGCTCGTCGAGCACACGCACGTGTCCTACCCTGTCGGTCACCTGTCCACGATGTACTGGATCGGGCTGCAGCCGGGTGACGTGCACCTGAACATCTCCTCGCCGGGCTGGGCCAAGCACGCGTGGTCGAACGTGTTCGCGCCGTGGATCGCCGAGGCGACCGTGCTGGTGATGAACTACCCCCGGTTCGACGCGGAGTCGGTGCTGTCCGTGCTGCGCGACTGCGGCGTGAACAGCTTCTGCGCACCGCCGACGGTGTGGCGCATGCTGATCCAGGCCGACCTGTCCGCGTTGGAGAGCCCGCCGCAGAAGGTCGTCGGCGCGGGCGAGCCGCTCAACCCCGAGGTGATCGAGCAGGTCGAGAAGGCCTGGGGGCTGCGGATCCGCGACGGGTTCGGGCAGACCGAGTCCAGCGTGCAGATCGGCAACCCGCCCGGCCAGTCGATCAAGCCGGGCTCGATGGGGCGGCCGATCCCGGGCTTCGTCGTGGCGCTGGTGGACCCGGCGACCGGCGAGGTCGGCGACGAGGGCGAGATCTGCCTGGACCTCGACCACCGCCCGACCGGGCTGATGGTCGGCTACGCCGACGACCCGGAGCGCAACGCCGAGGCCATGGCAGGAGGCTTCTACCACACCGGCGACGTCGGCTCCCGCGACGAGAACGGCTACATCACCTACGTCGGACGCTCCGACGACGTGTTCAAGGCCAGCGACTACCGGATCAGCCCGTTCGAGCTGGAGAGCGTGCTGATCGAGCACCCGGCCGTCGCGGAGGCGGCCGTCGTGCCGTCGCCGGACCCGGTGCGCCTGGCCGTGCCGAAGGCCTACGTCGTGCTGGCGGGCGGCCACGAGGCGAACGAGGAGACGGCGAAGGCGATCCTGCAGTTCGCCTACGACAACCTCGCGCCGTACAAGCGGGTCCGCCGCCTGGAGTTCTTCGAGCTGCCGAAGACGATCTCCGGGAAGATCCGCCGGGTGGAGCTGCGCGGCCGCGAGGACGAGATCCACGCCGACCCGGAGGCGAAGCCCGCCACCGAGTACACGCTCTGAGGCCGGACGGCCCGGTCACTCGCCGAAGTGGCCGGGCCAGTCCCGGTAGGCGATCCGGCTGATGTCGACGACCTCGCCCAGCCTCGACCACTCGTTGCGGCCGAGCCGGGCGAGCGGGGCGAGCTTGTGGACGTCGGGCAGCGTGTTGCCGTGGTCGTCGGTGACGAACGTGTCCTCGTCGATCGCGGCGTGCGTGACCCGCCCCATCACGGCCGTCGAGTTGCCGAGCTCGACCGACGCGTGCAGGACGCACTCCAGCGCGACCGGGGACTCGACCACCCGCGGCGGCGTGACCGTCGCGCTGGGTTCCTCGGTCAGCCCGACCTCGGAGAACTCGCTGATCTCCGACGGGAAGTCGGTCGCCGTCGCGTTGATCTTCTCGAACATCGGCTCGTTCGCCAGGCAGACCACGAACTCCCGGGTCTCGGACACGTTGCGCAGCGAGTCCTTCTTCCCGACCGAGGTGAACATCAGGATCGGCGGGTCCACGCAGGCGACGGTGAAGAACGAGTGCGGAGCGAGGTTGTTCACCCCGTCCGCCGAGCGGGTGGACACCCACGCGATCGGCCGCGGCACGACGACGCTGGTCAGCAGCTTGTAGAACGGGCCGGCGCCCAGCTCGTCCGGGGTGAGGTCCTTGCGCATGCCACGATCCTGCCCCGCCCCGACGTAGCGTGCCCGTCGTGCGAGGAGGAGCCCGGGCGGCCGGGCTGGTGATCGGTGTCCTGGCGGACGCGGCGTTCGGCGACCCCCGGCGGGGGCACCCGGTCGCGGCGTTCGGCACCGTCGCCGCGGCGCTGGAGCGACACCTGTGGCGCGACTCGGTCCCGGCCGGCGCGGCGTACACGGCGGTGCTGACCGGGGGCACGGTCGCACTGGGCGTCCTGGCCTCGCGAGCGGCCCGCGCCGCGCGTGTGGGGTGCCTGCTGGTCGCGTGCGGCCGACCTGGGCGGTGCTCGGCGGGACCTCGCTGGTGCGCGAGGGCGACGCGCTCGGCCGGTCGCTGGAGGCAGGCGACCTGGACGCGGCACGGGCGCGGATCCCGCACCTGTGTGCCCGCGACCCGGCGCTGCTGGACGCGGCCGGGATGGCGCGGGCCGGGGTGGAGTCGCTGGCCGAGAACACGTCCGACGCCGTCGTCGCCCCGCTGTTGTGGGGCGCGGTCGCGGGCGTGCCCGGGCTGCTCGGCTACCGCGCCGTGAACACGCTGGACGCGATGGTCGGCTACCGGTCGGCCCGGTACGCGCGCTTCGGCCGGGCCGCCGCCCGGCTCGACGACGTGGTGAACCTCGTCCCGGCGCGGCTCACCGCGGTTCTGACCGTCCTGCTCGCACCGGCGGTCGGTGGCAGGCCGGCGGACGCGGTGCGGGCGTGGCGCCGGGACGCCGCCGGGCATCCCAGCCCGAACGCCGGCCCGGTCGAGGCGACCGCGGCCGGAGCGCTCGGCCTGCGCCTGGGCGGTCGGACCGAGTACGCGTACGGGGCGGAGGACCGCCCGGCCCTGGGCGACGGGCGGACGCCTCGACCGTCCGACCTGCGCCGGACCGCCCGTCTCTCCCGGCTGCTCGGAGGCGCCGCGGCCGCCGTCGCGGTCGTGGTCGCTGCGCGGGTTCCGTCGCGGGTGAGATGAGCTCAGTGGCTCTGCGACGTCGTCGGCGGAGCCATGGTGCGCATCTCACGCGCGATCGATCGTCAGCTCCGGCCGGAGCCCGCCCGATCGTCGCCGGCACGCCCGGGCTCGTCGGTGGACTCCTCGTCGTCGCGGCCGGCCAGCGCGTCCCGCAGCGATCCGCGGCTCATCCGGGTGCCCTTGCGCTGCAGCAGCTCCAGCCGGATGAAGATCCCGAGCGCGACGATCGCGACGGCGCCGAACGTGAGCCACTGCAACGCGTAGGAGAAGTTCGTGAACGGCGCGCTGCCGGTCGGGGCCTCGACCGGGATCGCGCGCAGCACACCGGGCGCACCCTCGGACAGCGTGACCACGCCCTCCACCGGCGCCAGGCCGGTCACGGCGGCCAGCGACCGGGAGTCCATCGCGTAGACCTGCGGCACGCGGCCCTCCCGGACCGGCGGGCGTCCGTTCGGGTCGGTCTCGTTCATGCGCAGCCGGCCCTCGACGGTGACCGTGCCGGCCGGCGGGGGCGGGTAGGCCGGGAGCGCGCCGTCGACGCCGGCGACCGAGCCGCGGTCCACGGCGACGATCCGGCCGTCGGACAGCCGCATCGGCGTGAGCACGTCCAGGGCCGGGCCGCCGTCGAGTGTCCGCAGCCGGACCATCACCTCGGACCGGGGAAGGAACTCGCCGGTCAGCGTCACCCGCCGCCACACGGCGTCGTCCGGAACCGCGTCGCCTGCGACGAGCGTGCCGAACGGCACAGCAGGCTCGGTGTTCGCGGAGTCGATCGCGCGCTGGGCGGCCTCGCGCTCGCTCTCCCGTCCGAACTGCCAGGGCGCGAGCAGCGTGTAGCAGGCCACGACGAAGGCCAGCACGCCCACGATCAGGGCGATCCAGCCCGGTCGCAGCAGGAAGCGCATGCCACCACCGTAGGCCGCCACCCCGGCGGGAACCGATACTGGTCGGGTGGACCTGAAGGGCGTCGTGCTCGTCGCCGGCACGACGTCGGACGCCGGCAAGAGCGCCGTCGTCGCCGGGATCTGTCGCTGGCTGTGCCGGCAGGGCGTCTCGGTGGCGCCGTTCAAGGCGCAGAACATGAGCAACAACTCCGTCGTCACCCCGGACGGCGGCGAGATCGGCCGCGCGCAGGCGATGCAGGCGCACGCGGCCGGGATCACGCCGAGCGTCGCGCTGAACCCGGTGCTGCTCAAGCCGTCCAGTGACCGAACCTCCCAGGTGATCGTCAGAGGCCGCGCGGACGGCCAGGTCAGCGCGCTGTCCTACCGCACGCGGACGGCGGCGCTGGCCGACGTCGTCGCGGACTCGCTGGCCGAGCTGCGGGCGCGCCACGACGTCGTCGTCTGCGAGGGCGCCGGCTCCCCGGCGGAGATCAACCTGCGGGCCACCGACCTGGCGAACATGGGCCTGGCCCGGCGCGCGGAGATGCCGGTGCTCGTCGTCGGCGACATCGACCGGGGTGGCGTGCTCGCGCACCTGTTCGGCACGCTCGCCGTGCTCGAGCCGGCCGACCAGGCGCTGATCGCCGGGTTCGTGATCAACAAGTTCCGCGGCGACCCGCGGCTGCTCGACCCGGGTCTCGACCAGCTCCGCGCGCTCACCGGCCGTCCGACGCTCGGCGTGCTGCCCTGGGCGGACGGGCTGTGGCTCGATGCCGAGGACTCGCTGTCCGCCGTCGCCGACGGCGTGCTCGGCCGGCCTGCCCCGCCGCGCGGCGAGCAGTGGCTGCGGGTGGGCGTCATCCGGTTCCCACGGATCTCCAACGCCACCGACGCCGAGGCGCTGGCCTGCGAACCGGGCGTCGCCGTCCGGTACGTGACCGAGCCGTCCCGCCTGCTGGACGTCGACGTCGTCGTGCTGCCCGGATCCAAGTCCACGGTGTCCGATCTGGACTGGTTGCGGCGCACGGGACTCGCGGACGCCGTCGTCGGGCACGCGAAGGCCGGACGGCCCGTGCTCGGGATCTGTGGCGGCTACCAGATGCTGGGGCGCCGGATCCGCGACCCGCACGGCGTCGAGGCCGCGCCGGGCACCGAGGTGGACGGGCTCGGCCTGCTCGACCTGGAGGTCGCGTTCGAGCGCGACAAGCACCTCGGCACGCCGACCGGGTCGGCCTGGGGCGTGCCGGTCATCGGTTACGAGATCCACCACGGGCGGGTCGTCCGGTCCGGCGACGCGACGTTGCTCGACGGTGTCGGTGCGCGTTCCGCATGCGCTCCACGCGGTGAGGGCTCGGACCGCGGGAACGTGCTCGGCACGCACTGGCACGGCATCGCCGAGAACGACGCGTTCCGCCGCCTGCTGCTCACCCGCCTCGCCGGGGTGGCCGGTCGGGACGGGTTCGCGGTGGCCGACGACACGTCGTTCGCCGCGGAGCGCACCCGGCAGGCCGACATGCTCGGTGACCTGGTCGAACACCATCTGGATGTCACTACACTTGAGCAAGTGATCAGGAACGGGGCGCCCGCGGACCTCCCGGTCGTGACGTCCGGTCTGGCAGGGTCGCGCCCGTGAACGTCCCCGTCCCGACCACGCCGCTGTTCCCGTTCTCCGCCGTCGTCGGGCACGACGACCTGCGGCTGGCGTTGCTGCTCAACGCCGTGCACCCGGGTGTCGGCGGCGTGCTGGTCCGCGGGGAGAAGGGCACCGCGAAGTCGACGGCGGTGCGCGCGCTCGTGGCGCTGCTGCCGGACGTGCCCGTCGTCGAGGGGTGCCGGTTCTCCTGCGACCCGGAGGAGCCGGACCCGGGGTGCCCGGACGGACCGCACGCACCCGGTTCGGGCTCCGCACGCCCGGCGCGGCTCGTGGAGCTGCCGGTCGGCGCCACGGAGGACCGGCTCGTCGGCTCGCTGGACCTGGAGCGCGCGCTGTCCGCGGGGGTGCGGGCCTACCAGCCCGGGCTGCTCGCCGACGCGCACCGCGGCGTGCTCTACGTCGACGAGGTCAACCTGCTGCACGACCACCTCGTCGACCTGCTGCTCGATGCCGCCGCGATGGGCCGTGCGCACGTCGAGCGCGACGGGGTGTCGATCGCGCACGCGGCCCGGTTCCTGCTGGTCGGGACGATGAACCCGGAGGAGGGCGAGCTCCGCCCGCAGCTGCTGGACCGGTTCGGGCTCACCGTCGAGGTGCGGGCGTCGCGCGACGTCGGCACCCGGGTCGAGGTGATGCGCCGCCGGATCGCGTTCGAGGACGACCCGGCCGGGTTCGCGCGGACGTTCTCCGCGGCCGAGGCGGACACGGCGGCGCGGCTGGCCCGGGCCCGCGCGCGGGTCGGGGACGTGCGTGTCGACGACCGGGAGCTGCGCCGGATCGCCGCCGTCTGCGCGTCGTTCGACGTCGACGGCATGCGCGCCGACCTCGTGATGGCCCGCGCGGCCGCGGCGCACGCGGCCTGGCGCGACGCCGACGCCGTCGCCGAGGAGGACGTGCGGGTCGCGGCGCGGCTCGCGCTGCCGCACCGACGCCGTCGCGACCCGTTCGACGAGCCGGGCCTCGACGAGAAGGACCTCGACGAGGCGATGCGCGACGCCGCGGAGCAGCTCGACGACGACCCTGACCCCACCCCGCCGGACGGCACCCCGGACGACGGCACCCCGGACGACGGCGACACGGACGCCACATCCGCTCCGCAGGACGGAACGGATGTCACATCCGGCGACGACGCGGACGGCCCGCCACCGTCCACCGGCGCCGGAGCGCACGACTCCGCCGACGGGACGGATGCCACATCCGTCCCACCCCGACGGGACGGATGCCACATCCGCGCCGCCCGAGGAGGCGAGCGTCCGAACGGCCGGGCGGGGACGGTGGCGAGGGACGCGTCGTCGCGCTCGGTGCCGCGGCCCGGATCCGGCCGTCGGCGGCCCGCCGGTTCACCGTGCCCGGCCTCGGCGCCGGCGCACCCGGACGCCGCTCACGCGCCCGCACCGACACCGGCCGGGTCACCCGCCCGACCGACGGCGCCACGACCCGCGCCGCGGACCTGCACGTCCCGGCCACGGTCGCAGCGGCCGCGCCGCACCAGCGCGCCCGCGGCCGCACCGGTGCCGGGCTCGTGCTGGCCCGCGGCGACCTGCGCCGCGCCGAACGCGAGGGCCGCGAGGGCAACCTGGTGCTGTTCGTCGTCGACGCGTCCGGCTCGATGGCGGCACGCAAGCGGATGACGGCCGTGTCCGGCGCCGTGCTGGGCCTGCTGCGCGACGCCTACCAGCGCCGGGACAAGGTCGGTCTCGTGACGTTCCGGGCCTCCGGCGCCGAGGTGGCGCTGCCGCCGACGTCCAGCGTTCCCACCGCACAGGCCCGGCTGGCGCGGCTGCGCACGGGCGGGCGGACGCCGCTCGCGGGCGGGTTGCTGCGCGCCCGCGCGGTGCTGGCCACCGAGCGGCTGCGTGATCCGAAACGGCGCCCGCTGCTCGTGCTGCTGACCGACGGGCGGGCGACCGTCGCCGCCCGGCCCGGCTCCGACCCCGTCGACGACGCCCGCCGCGCGGCCGCGCTGCTGGGTGCCGACGGGACGCACACCGTCGTCGTGGACTGCGAGTCCGGCCCGGTCCGGCTCGGGCTGGCCGCCCCGCTCGCCGCGGCCGCCGGGGGCACGGTCGTCACGCTGGACGAGCTCACCGCGGACGGCGTCGGCGACGTCGTCCGCGCCGCCCGCGCCGCCTGAGAGGAGCTTGCGGACCGAAGCTCGACACCGAGAGGAGATCACGATGCCGCAGGGACAGGTCACGAGCGTCCCCGACGACGGGCTGACCACCCGCCAGCGTCGCAACCGGCCGTTGCTCGTCGTGCACACCGGTGCGATGAAGGGCAAGTCCACGGCCGCGTTCGGGATGGCGCTGCGCGGCTGGAACCAGGGCTGGTCGATCGGGGTGTTCCAGTTCGTGAAGTCGGCGAAGTGGAAGGTCGGCGAGGAGGAGGCGTTCCGCGCGCTCGGCCGGCTGCACGAGCAGACCGGCGAGGGTGGGCCCGTCGAGTGGCACAAGATGGGTGCCGGCTGGAGCTGGACCCGCAAGCAGAGCAGCGACGACGACCACGCCGCGGCCGCCGCCGAGGGCTGGGCCGAGATCCGGCGCCGGATCGAGAACGAGGTGCACCGCGTCTACGTGCTCGACGAGTTCACCTACCCGCTCAAGTGGGGCTGGGTCTCCACCGAGGAGGTCGTCGAGGTGCTGCGCGACCGCCCCGGAAACCAGCACGTGATCATCACCGGCCGGGACGCGGCCCCCGAGCTGGTCGAGGCCGCGGACCTGGTGATGGAGACGACGAAGGTCAAGCACCCGATGGACGCCGGCCAGAAGGGGCAGCGGGGGATCGAGTGGTGAGGTCGGTGGTCCTCGCCGCCCCGTCGTCCGGGAGCGGGAAGACCACGGTGGCCACCGGCCTGATGGCGGCGCTGCACCGGCGGGGCACGCGGGTCGCGCCGTTCAAGGTCGGCCCCGACTACATCGACCCGGGCTATCACACGCTCGCCGCGGGCGCGCCGGGCCGCAACCTCGACCCGGTGATGGTCGGTCCGGACCGGGTCGCGCCGCTCGCCCGGCACGGCGCGGCCGGGACCGACGTCGCCGTCGTCGAGGGCGTGATGGGCCTGTTCGACGGGCGGATCGGGACCCCCGGCACCGGTTCGACGGCCGAGGTCGCGGCACTGCTCGGGGCGCCCGTCGTGCTCGTGGTCGACGTGCGCGGGCAGTCCCGCAGCCTCGCCGCGCTGCTGCACGGGTTCCGGTCGTTCGAGCCGGGCGTCGACGTCGCAGGCGTGATCCTCAACCGGGTCGGGAGCGAGCGGCACGCCGAGGCGCTGCGCGACGCCGCCGACGAGGCCGGGCTCCCGGTGCTCGGCGCGCTGCCGCGGCGCGCCGAGCTGGTCGTCCCGTCCCGGCACCTGGGGCTGGTCACCGCGGCCGAGCACGGCGCGGCCGCCCACGCTGCGGTCGACGCGATGGCCGAGCTGGTCGCCGCGCACGTCGACCTGGACGGGGTCGTCGCGCTCGCGCGCCCGCTGCCCGACGGGCCCGCCTGGGACCCGGCCGCCGAGATCGCCGCGGCCGTCTCGCCGGGCGGAGACACCGGGGCCCGGCCGGTCGTCGCCGTGGCGGGCGGGCCCGCGTTCGGGTTCGGGTACGCCGAGCACGCCGAGCTGCTGGAGGCCGCCGGCGCGACCGTCGCCCGCGTCGACCCGATGCGCGACGCGTCGCTGCCGGACGGGACAGCCGCCCTCGTGCTGCCCGGCGGCTTCCCGGAGGAGCACGTCGCCGCGCTGGGGGAGAACGCGCCGCTGCGCGCCGAGGTCGCCGCGCTGGCCCGGTCCGGGGCGCCGGTGCACGCCGAGTGCGGCGGGCTGCTCTACCTGTGCCGGGAGCTGGACGGCGTGCCGATGTGCGGCGTGCTGGACGCGGACGCGCGCGATGACCGAGCGGCTGACGCTGGGCTACCGGGACGCCGTCGCGCTCACCGGATCTGCGCCGTTCGAGCAGGGGCGTCGGGTCACCGGCCACGAGTTCCACCGGTGCGCGGTCACGCCGCGGGCCGGGCGCGACGCCGGCCTGGGCCTGGCGCGGTGCCGAGCCGGAGGGGTTCGTCGACGGCGGCGTGCACGCGTCGTTCCTGCACACGCACCCGGCCGGCGCCCCGGACGCGGTGGCGCGGTTCGTCGCGGCGGCCCGGACCTCGGTTCCCGGCCGGGTCGGGATGAGCCGGTACGCCGTCGGGATCGGTGCCCGGCCCGGCGTCGGCGCGGAGGCGGTCCGCGCGCTGCTGGACCGGGTTCTCGCCGAGCACCGCCTCGACCCGTCCGAGGCGGTGTACGCGACGGTCGCGGCCCGAGTCGACGAGCCCGGGTTGCGGGACGCGCTCGGGGACGTGGAGCTGCTCAGCTGGTCGGCCGACGAGCTCGCCGCCGTGCCGGTACCGAACCCCAGCGCGACGGTGGCGGCCGCCGTGGGGACGCCGAGCGTCGCGGAGGCCGCCGCGTTGCGCACTGCGGGGACGCTGCCGCGGCGCCACCGGGGCCGATCTGGTGGTGACCAAGGTCGTCGGGGACGGCGTGACGCTCGCGGTCGCCGTCGCCGGCTGAGCGGGCCGGGGGTGGTCGGCGTCCCCGGGGTGTACTTCCCGGAAATGGTTCGGTGGGCGAACGGGTTTCCCGCGGCGTCATGCCGGGTTCGGTCGGCGAACGATGTCCGCGAGTGTGCCGTGTCGAGGTGGCCGGTGACCGGGATGTGCTTGCCGGAAACGGTTCGGTGAGCGAACTGATTTCCGCACCGGTCGGGCACCGGCCGGTGTGGGCTCTGCCTCGCGAGCGGCCGGGAACCAGGTACGGCTCGTTATGCTGTTCGCCGCCGACGCGTGGGAACCCGGTGCGACTCCGGGGCGGTCCCGCCACTGTCACCGGGTCGTCCCGGGAGCCAGACCTCACCGCCGGCCCGAGCCCCGCCGCGACTCCGTCGGCGGGCCGCCCCGCCACCGGGCGTGGAAACCCGGGAGAGGAGCGCCGGTGAGCGCCCAGCACGAGCAGTACCTGGTCGGGCTCGACCTGTCCGGCCGCCGCGTCGTGGTGGTCGGGGGCGGCCAGGTCGCGCAGCGCCGCGTCGCCCGGCTGATCGCGGCCGGTGCGGTCGTCGAGGTCGTGGCGCCCGCCGTCACCCCGGCCGTCGAGGGCATGGCCTCCGCACGGGAGATCACCTGGACCCGGCGCGCCTACGCCGACGGCGACCTGGACGGCGCCTGGTACGCGATCGCGGCCACCGACGACGGGGACGTCAACGTCGCCGTCGGCGCCGAGGCCGAGCGGCGGCGGGTGTTCTGCGTGCGCGCCGACGACGGCGCCGCCGGCACCGCGGTCACGCCCGCCACCGGCGCGTTCGACGGGCTCACGGTCGGCGTGCTGGCCCGCGGCGCGCACCGGCGGTCCGCCGCGGTGCGCACGGCGCTCGTCGAGGCGCTGCAGGCGGGCGTCGTCGACGACTCGGCGGAGGCTCCGCTGCCCGGCGTCGCGCTGGTCGGCGGCGGGCCCGGCGACCCGGAGCTGATCACGGTCCGGGGCCGGCGGCTGCTCTCGCGCGCCGAGGTCGTCGTCGCCGACCGGCTCGGACCGCGTGACCTGATCGACGAGCTGTCGCCGGACGTCGAGGTGATCGACGCGTCGAAGATCCCGTACGGGCGGGCGATGGCCCAGCAGCGGATCAACGAGCTGCTCGTCGAGCACGCCCGCGCCGGACGGTTCGTGGTCCGGCTCAAGGGCGGGGACCCGTTCGTCTACGGGCGCGGGTTCGAGGAGGTGCTGGCCTGCGCCGAGGCGGGCGTCCCGGTGACCGTCGTGCCCGGCATCACCAGCGCGTTCGCGGCTCCGGCCGTGGCCGGCGTGCCCGTGTCCCATCGTGGGGTGGCGCACGAGATCGTCGTCGTGTCCGGGCACGTCGCGCCGGACGACCCGCGCAGCCTCACCGACTGGGAGGCGCTCGGCCGGATGCGCGGCACGATCGTGCTGATGATGGCCGTGGAGCGCATCGGCGCGTTCGCCGACGCGCTCGTGCGGTACGGGCGCCCGGCCGACACCCCGGTCGTGATCGTGCAGGACGGCACGACGCGGATCCAGCGCACCGTGCGCGCCACGCTGGCCGATGCCGCGCAGGTGGCGAAGGAGAACGACGTCAGCCCGCCGGCGATCGTCGTGGTCGGGCCGGTCGCCGGGCTCGGGGACGGGCTGCCCGACCTGCTCCGGTGACCGCCGACTCGTTGACCCCCGGTCCCCGTCGTGGTGTCGTCGTCGGACGACGGTGTGGCCAGGAAGCCGGTGCGAGTCCGGCGCGGTCCCGCCACTGTCACCGGGAGATCCTCCCGGGAGCCAGGAACTGCCCGCCGTCGCACGGTTCCCACTGCTGAGGGCGCGGACCCTCGAGGAGGCCACGATGACCGGCGTCGGTACTGCGACACCCCCTGCACACGGCACGCTGCTCGTACTCGGCTCCGGCCCCGATCCGGACGGTTCCGAACCGGACCGGGCCGACCTGCTCGCCGCCGCGGACGTCGTGTTCGCCGGACCGTCCGGCCCGGACACCGACCCCGAGGCGACCGTCCTGTTCTACGTGGAGGCCTGGCGGGTGGAGCGGGTCGTCGCCGGCGCCGCGGCGTCCCGGCTGGCCGCCTGGTTCTCCGGGCGGCCCGGGGGTACCGCCGCGCTGGTGGTCGCCGGCCCGGCGGAGGACGAGGTCGCGTTCGGTGCTGCGCTGGACGGGCTCGTCGTGCTGCGGCCGGGACTGCGCGTCGAGCGGCGGCCCGGCGTCGGCGTGACCCCGCCGCGTCGCAGTCCGCTGACGCGCTGAGGCCCGGCCGGACGCCGCCGGTCAGGGCTCCGGACGCCAGCTCCGCAGCGGGTCGGCCCGGGCCAGGTCCGGGTCCGCCGCGTCGAACGTGCGGGCCGGGCCGGGGCCGGTCACGGCCGTCTCGAACCGGACCGTGACGCGACCGTGCCCGCTTCCCTGCACCCAGCCGTGTCCGTGCTGCGCGTGCGTGACGTCGTCGCCGGCGCGCCACGGCCGGTCCGGGTCGTCGCCGGCGCCCGGCCGGGTCGGACCGGCGCCGATGCCCGGCTCCGGGGCGGCGTCCGCGGTGACCGTCACGTCGTCCAGGCCCTCGGCCCCGGCCGGCGGGGGATCCGGAGTCGTCGCGTCCAGCGGGCGGGTCGTCCAGCCCTCGTCCGAGGGCACGGCGTCGAACAGGGCCAGCGGTGGGTCCTCGCTGAACCCCGACACCGACACCCCGAGCAGCCGGATCCCGCCCTCTCCGACGGCCGTGCCGGCCAGCCTGCGCGCCATCGTCGACAGGGTGGCCAGCTCCCGGGTGGCGAACGCCGTCGTCTCCGACCGGGTGAGGGTCGTGAAGTCGGCGGTGCGGGCCTTCACCGTCACGGTCCGGGCCGCCCGCCCGTCGGCGACCAGCCGCCGGTGCACGGCCACGGTGATCTTCTCGACGGCCTCGTGCACGGCGCTCATCGCGGTGAGGTCGGTGTCGAACGTGGTCTCCGCGCTGATCTGCTTGGCCGCCCCGCGCGGCGCGACGGCGCGGTCGTCGATCCCGCGGGCGAGGCGGTGCAGCTCGCTGCCCACGGCGCTGCCGAGGACGCCGACGACCTCGCGGGCGTCGGTCGCGGCCAGCTGACCGATCGTCGTGATCCCGACCTTGCGCAGCGCCTCCTCGGACACCGGACCGATCCCCCACAGCGAGCGCACCGGCAGCGGGGCGAGCACGGAGTCCTGCTCGGCGGCGTCGACGACCCGCAGACCGTCGGGCTTGGCCAGCTCGGAGGCGATCTTCGCGAGCTGTTTGCCGGAGCCGGCCCCGACCGAGGCGGGGAGGCCGACCCGCTCGCGCACCCGCCGTCGCAGCTCGGTGCCGAACG
Source organism: uncultured Actinomycetota bacterium (assembly GCA_963822335.1). Taxonomy (GTDB): domain Bacteria; phylum Actinomycetota; class Actinomycetes; order Mycobacteriales; family Pseudonocardiaceae; genus Pseudonocardia. The sequence goes on from CAWGHE010000005.1 coordinate 195,449, forward strand.
CGGTCACGGCCTCCGCGCCGGCGCCGGCGAGCTCGAGCGGCTCGAGGAACGCCTCGTCCACCGAGACCGGTTCCAGCACGGTGCCGCCCGTGGCGAGCACGTCCATCACCTCGCGGGAGATCGCCTGGTAGAGCGCGAACCGCGGCGGGAGCACGGTCGCGTGCGGGCAGCGGCGCCGGGCCTGGCCCATCGGCATCGCGGAGCGGGCTCCGAACACGCGGGCCTGGTAGCTGGCGCCGGCCACCACCCCGCGCGGGCCGAGACCGCCGACCAGCACGGGGCGATCGGCCAGTGTCGGGCGGGTGAGCTGCTCGGCGGAGGCGAAGAACGCGTCCATGTCCAGGTGCAGGACCCAGCGCGCCTCCGTCACCCCGCCATTCTGACCCCGGGCACCGAGGACGGTGACGGGCTCACCCGGAGAGCACCGCGTCCCCGTCCTCGGTGCGCACTGCGGGCGCCGCCGCACCGAACCCGGCCACCGCGGCGGGGTGATCGGCGAGCGGGGTGGGCACGTCCCGCAGCCAGACCGGCTCGCGCGGTGCGTCCTGCCCGTCCCACTGCCGCACGTGCGCGTCGTCGCGCGGGGAGCCGAGCGTGATCGCGGTCATCGGGCTGGACAGGCCCTGGCCGGTCACCTTGAGCAGCGCCTCCTTGCGGGTCCAGGTGACCAGGAATGTCGTCTCGTCCAGTGGGTGCGACGGCCGCTCGGCGTCGGAGAGGACGTGGCCGGCCAGGCCGTCGACGCGCAGGGCGCGACGTTGCTCCACGTCCAGCCCGACCGCGCCCGGGCCGAGTGCGACCCCGACCAGCTCGCCGGAGTGGGTCATCGAGAAGCCCGGCGACTCCGGCGAGGCGGCCAGCGTCGGCTTGCCGTGCTGCTCGCCGCAGCGGCAGGTCCGGTCCATCGTGATCGCCGACGGGTCGGTGCCCAGGTGCGCGGCCAGGACGAGCCGGGCCAGTGCGTGCGCGGCGAGGTAACGGTGGCGGTCCTCTGGCCTACGGAACGCCTGCAGGCGGGACCGCTCGTGGTCGTCGAGCAGGGCGACCAGGTGCGGGTGCGTGTCCGGGTCGAGCGGCCGCGCCCACCAGACGGTGACCGGGCCGCGAGACGGGTCGGGAGACGCCATGCCGACAGCGTGGCACGCCCGGCCGGGGTCCGTGACGATCACGGACCCCGGCTGCGGCGCGGATCACCCGCTGCGGCGGGCGGCGTAGTCGGTCCGCGTGTGCAGGGGCTTGACCTGCACACCGGGACCCGCGGTGGGCGGCACCGGACGGCCGGACGCCGACCCAGCGCGCGCGGCGGCGGCGTCGCGGCCGCGGGCGGCGGCCCGCCGCTCGGCCCGGTTGGCGGGCCGGCTGTCCTTCGTGGACGGTGCCGGAACGGACTGATGATCGTGACGGGCTCGCATGAGCAACCTCCTGGAGATGATGACGGCGCGCGACCGGGTGCCCGTGACACGGGCACAGAGCACGACCCGGGGCCCGGTGACGCGGGGCCCGGTCGCGCGCGGCGGACGGCCGGAATCGAGGAGCGGGGGCGCGCTACGCGCCCGGCCGGGACGACTGTCCCGGCTCGCTCAGAGGTGCTCGAGGAACATGTCCGACACGCTAGGACGCAACGCTGTGCGGGCGCGACCGGGTTTCTGCGGAGGCAGACTGCCGGGATGGACGAGAGCGCGGAGATCGCCGTCGTGGGCGGCGGGATCGCCGGCGTCTCGATCGCCCACGAGCTGGCCGCGAGCCGCGACGTGCTGCTGCTGGAGGCCGAGTCCGAGCTCCCACGGCACTCGACGGCCCGCTCCGCGGCGACCTACGTCCCCGGCCACGGCTCCGGTCCGTTCCGGGCGCTGATCACCGCGAGCGGTCCCAGGTTCGCCGCGCTCGCCGCCGAGCTGGGACGTCCCGCCGCTGCTCACGCCGCGCCCGGTGCTGTGGCTCGCGGGCGACGACGACGGCGAGGCCGCGCTGGCCGCCATGCTCGCGGAGCAGGCGGGCGAGCCGGGTGCACCGCAGCCGCTGACCGCAGGCGAGGCGCGGGAGCGCTGCCCGGTGCTGCGTGCCCCACGGGCGGCGGCGTGGACCCACGACTCGGCCGACGCCGACGCGATCGGGCTGCACGCCGGCTACCTGCGCGGGCTGCGACGGCGCGGCGGCCGGGTGCTGCGCGGCGCGCCGGTGACCGCGATCGCCCGCGACGGGCGACGGCTGGCGGATCGAGGCGGGGGAGCACCGGGTCCGGGCCGGTGAGGTGGTGGACGCGGCCGGGGCGTGGACCGACCGGGTGGCCGCGCTCGCCGGCGTCCCGGGCCTCGGCCTGGTGCCGCACCGGCGCACGATCGCCGCGTGCCCGGCGCCCGACCCGTCGATGCTGACGGTGAACGGCGAACCGCTGCCGATGGTCGTCGACACCGCGGAGCGCTTCTACCTCAAGGCCGAGACGGACACGGTGCTCGTCTCGCCGGCCGACGAGACCCCTGCCGAGCCGGGGGACGCGCGCCCGGACGAGATCGACGTCGCGCTGGCCCTGGACCGGGTCGCCGCCGCGACGACCCTCGGTCTGCGCTCGGTCCGCACGGCGTGGGCCGGGCTGCGCTCGTTCGTCGCGGACCGGGGCCCGGCGGTCGGGGCGTGGCCGGAGCACCCGCGGGTTCTGGTTCTTCGCCGGCCAGGGCGGGTCCGGGATCGAGTCCGCGCCCGCGCTCGCCGCGCTCGGGGCGGCCGTGGTGACCGGGGCGCCCGTCCCGGACGACGTGCCGGTGGACCCCGCTGTGGTCGCGGTCACCCGCCTTCGCCGGTAAGCAGCTGCTTACATCGATGGCACCATGGAGTCATGACGGTGACCACCATCGGGACCGAGCGTCACGAGCTGTTCGAGGGCTCGTTCTTCGTGAACCCGCACCCTGCCCTGGCCGCACTGCGCGAGCACGATCCGGTGAGCCGGCTGGACCTGTCCGGCGGCGCGACCTGGCTGCTGAGCCGGCACGCCGACGTCCGGGCGGCGCTCACCGATCCGCGCGTGAGCAAGGACTGGCGCTACATGCTGCCGCCCGAGCAGCGGTCCCAGCACCCGGCGGCGCCGACCCCGATGATGGTCCTGATGGACCCGCCGGAGCACACCCGGCTGCGCAAGCTGGTCAGCCGCGCGTTCACGGTCCGGCGGATGAACGAGCAGACCCCGCGCGTGCAGGAGATCGCCGACGACCTCCTCGCGAGCCTGCCGGAGACCGGCACCGTCGACCTGATGGGCGCCTACGCGTTCCAGATCCCGGTCTACGTGATCTGCGAGATGCTCGGCGTGCCCGCGGCCGACCGCGACGACTTCGGCGCGTGGACGAAGCTGCTCGTCGACGACTCCGGCGACGGCGCCACCATGGACGCGATGGGGAAGCTCCACGGCTACCTGGGGGAGCTGATCGAGCGCAAGCGCTCGGAGCCGGACGACAAGCTGATCGCGTCGCTGATCGAGGTCGCGGACGCCGACGGTGACCGGCTCTCGCCCGACGAGCTGCTCGCGATGGTGATGATGCTGCTGATCGCCGGGCACGAGACGACGGTCAACCTCATCGGCAACGGCATGCGTGCCCTGCTCACCCACCCCGACCAGCTCGCGAAGCTGCAGACCGACCCCGGCTTGATCGACTCGGCGGTCGAGGAGGTCCTGCGCTTCGACACCCCGGTCGCGCAGACCCCGGCCCGGTTCACCGCCGAGGACGTGACGTACTCCGGCGTCACGATCCCGGCCGGGCAGATGGTGATGTACTCGCTGGCCGCCGCGAACCGGGACCCGCGTTGGGTCGACGACCCGGACACGTTCGACATCACCCGCAAGACGTCCGGGGCGATCTACTTCGCGCACGGCAACCATCACTGCATCGGCGCGCACCTGGCCCGGATCGAGGGCCGCGTCGCGATCGGCGCGCTCGTCGCGGACCGCCCGCAGATCGCACTCGCCGTCGCGTCCTCCGAGCTCGGCTACCGCCAGAGCACCCTGATCCGGGGCCTGACCAGCCTGCCGGTGAACCCGGGGCCGCGCGCCTGACCCGCACGGGCGTTCCTCAGCCGAGGAGCGCGATCCGCGCGTCGTCGGCCGAGGTGTGGACGGCGACGGCTCCGGCTTCCTCCAGCTCGCCCGGTAGGCCGTAACCCCAGCCCGCACCGTGGCAGTCCAGCCCGTGCGCCCGCGCGCCCACGACGTCGTGGTGGCGGTCGCCGACGAGCACCGGCAGGTCCGGTCCGGACGGGTGCCCCAGGCGTCGCAGAGCCTCGCCGACGACGGCCGCCTTCGTCGGGAACCCGGCCTCCGGGGTGTCGCCGACGATCTCGGTGAACAGCTCGGTCCAGCCCGTCGCTGCGAGGATCTTGCGCGCGGTCACCTCGGTCTTGCTGGTGGACAACGCGATCCGTATGCCGGCGTCGGTCAGCGCACGGACGAGCTCGTCGGCGCCGGGGTAGGGCGGGGACAGGGCAATCCCCTCCTCGGCGTAGATCCGGCGGTAGACCGTCATCACCTCGTCGATCGGTGCGTCCGGCGCGATGTCCGGAAGGGACTCGTACAGCGGCGGACCGAGCAGGCTCGTGTCCAGGGCGTCGGCGCGGTAGTCGACGCCCAGCTCGTCGAGCGACGCGCGCAGCGTCCCCAGGACAGCGGGGGCGGAGTCGACGAGCGTGCCGTCGAGGTCGAGCAGGACATGGGTCAGCACGGGCCCATCCTCGCCGACCGGGGTTTCGTAGGCTCGGCCCATGCAGCTGTTCGACCCGCTCTTCGGCACTGACCGGATCGGCGGGCTGCTCGACGAGTCCGCGTGGATCGCCGCGCTGCTCGAGGTGGAGCTCGCGCTGTCCGCGGTGGCCGGGGAGATCGGCACGGTCGACGAGACGGACGCGGACGGAGTCGAGCGCGCGGTCGCGGCCGTCGCCGGCGTCGATCCGGCCGAGCTGGGTGCCGAGTCGGTCGAGGGTGGAAACCCGGTGATCCCGCTGGTCCGGCGCCTGCGCGAGGCCGCGGAGCGGATCCAGCCCGGTGCCGGGCGGGCCGTGCACCCGGGCGCGACCAGCCAGGACGTGATGGACACCGCGCTCGTGCTGCTGACCCGCCGGGCCGGTGCTCGGATCGTCGAGGACCTGCGCGGTGCCGCGGACGCCGCCGCGGAGCTCGCCGCTCTCCACCGCGACACCCCGATCGCGGCGCGCACGCTCGGGCAGCAGGCGTTGCCGACGACGTTCGGTCTCGTCGCGGCGACCTGGTGCGCCGGGCTGGACCGCGCCGGTGCCGGGCTCGCGGTGGTGCTCGACGCGCTGCCCGTCCAGTACGGCGGGGCGGCCGGCACGCTCGCCGCCGCGCACCCGCACGGACCGGCCGTCGCGGACGCACTCGCCGCCCGGCTCGGCCTGGCCCCGCAGGGGGTCCCGTGGCACACCGAACGCACTCGGATTGGTGAGCTGGCCGGCGCGCTCGGCGTCGCGGCGGGGGCGTGCGCCAAGCCCGCCGCCGACGTCGTGCTGCTGTCCGCGACCGAGCTGGGAGAGGTGTCCGAGGCGGCGCCGGGCGACTCGTCGTCGATGCCGCACAAGCGCAACCCGATCGCGGCCGTGACCGCCCGGGCGTCCGCGCGCCGGGCTCCGGGGCTGGTGGGGACGCTGCTGGCGTCGATGGAACAGGAGCACCAGCGCGCGGCCGGGGCCTGGCACGCCGAGTGGGAGTCGCTCTCCGACCTGCTGCGCTCCACGGCCGGGGCGGCGTCGCGGCTGCGGGCGTGCCTGACGGGCCTGCAGGCGCACCCGGAGGCGATGGCGCGCAACCTCGCCCTCGCCGCGGGGGAACAGGGGAGCGGGCCGGGCCACGCCGCCGATCTGGTGGACCGCGTCCTCAACGGGCGCCGGCAGTGAGCGACGCCGGAATCCGGTCGAGATCGCACGTACGGCTGTTCGATCACGGTCGGCACCGTCATGAGTGCCCGATCGACCGTGTTGATCGGTAGGGCGTCGGCGGCAGACTGAGCGGATGGCCCCGCTCGAGGTGATCACCCGCTACTACGACGGCTGCAGCGCCGGCGACGTCGACCTGATGCGCTCCACGCTGCACCCGGACGTCGTGCACTACTTCCTGGCGCCGAACCCGGGGTCGGCACCGGTCGCCGGGGACGAGCACCTGGCCCGGTACTGGCGGAAGGTGCAGGCCCGGATCGACGCCCGCTGGGTCGTCGACCACGCGCTCTGCGGGGCCGAGCGAGGCCGTCGTCGAGTGGGCGATGTGGTGGCGCCCGGGCGGGGCCGGGGAGCGGATCGCGACCCGCGGTGCCGAATGGTTCACGTTCGACGACGGCCTGATCCGTGAGATCCGCTCCTACCACCAGCAGCGCGAGGAGACGACGGAGCTGGACGCGTTCGACTACCCGGGCCGCGGCTACTCGGTCCCGGGTGCCGAGCACAGCCGGATCCACCCCGGCTGACGTCTTGTGGCCCCTGTCACATGCTGGTGGGATCGAGAGCCATGACGCGCCCTCTGCTCGATCCGGCTGTGACGGGACACGCGCACGCCGCGTGCCGGTTGGGGGCGGCGCCGATCCTGTGGCTCACCACGGTCTCGCCGGACGCCCGCCCGCACTCGGTGCCGGTGTGGTTCCTGTGGTCCGACCCGCACCTGACCGTGTTCAGCCGCCCGGACACGGCGAAGGTGGCGCGGCTGCGGACCAACCCGGCGGTGAGCATGTCGCTGGACAGCGCCGTCGGCGGCGGCGACATCGTGCTGGCCGAGGGCGACGCCGAGCTGGTCGGGATGGACGACGTCGTCGACGGGCTGCCCGCGTTCGAGCGCAAGTACGGGCAGCTGTTCGGCGGCCAGAGCTTCCAGGAGTGGCTGGACCTGTTCTCCCAACCGATCCGGGTCACCGCCACGAGGATCATCTCCTGGACCGCGACGCCGAAGGGCCTGGACTACGTCTCGGTCCCGAACTGACGGCCGTCGCCGCACCCCGGCAGCGGGGTTCGGCGGGCCGGGAGCGGGAACATCGCTGCGGGGCGCCGGGGTTGTCCCGTCAGGGAGCACCGGTGACGGACGCGACCGCGGCCGGAGTGTCCGCGGGGATCGGAGGGCGCGGTGAGCGGGCGCATGCACCTGGCCGTCGAGCTGGGGGGAGCGGGGCGCCATCCGGGCGCGTGGAAGCTCCCGGACTCGGACGTCACGAACCTCCTCACGCCCGAGCACCACATCGGGCTCGTCCGCACGGCCGACCGCGGCGGGCTGGATCTCGTGTTACTCGCCGACTCGTTCGTGCCGCCGTCCGGCGACCCCGGGGCGCTGAACGAGTCGCTGGACGCCGTCGCGATCGCCGCGCGCGTCGCACCCGTCGTGCCGGACATCGGGCTCGTGCCGACCGTGACCGTCACCCACACCGAGCCGTTCCACCTGTCCAAGGCGATCTCCACGCTCGACTTCGTGTCCGAGGGCAGGGCCGGCTGGGAGCCCGCCGTGTCCCGCACGCAGGCCGAGGCCGACCTGTTCGGCCGCAAGGACGCCGCAGACGCGGCGACGCTGTGGCGGGAGGCGTCGGACGCGATCGACGTCGTCGTGCGGCTGTGGGACTCCTGGGAGGACGACGCGGTGATCCGCGACGAGCCGACCGGCCGGTTCGTCGACCGCGACAAACTGCACTACGTCGACTTCTCCGGCGAGTTCTTCTCGGTGAAGGGCCCGTCGATCACGCCGCGGTCGCCACAGGCGCACCCACCGGTCGTCGTGCGCGGCGACGAGCCGCAGGCGCTGCCGGTCGCGGCGCGCTGGGCGGACGTGGTGCGCGTGGCGGCACCGACCGTCGCGGCGGCCGCCGAGCTGCGCGACCAGGTGCGCACCGCTGTCGCCGACGCCGGGCGGGACCCGGAGACGGTCGCCGTGCTGCTGGACGTCGAGACACTGATCGGCACCGAGGGCGACCTCGCCCGCCTGGACGCGCTGAATCCGGACCCCGGGACGCGCGGGCTCCGCCACGTCGGCGACGCCGCATCGCTGGCCACGCTCCTGCGCGACGCCGCCGAGGAGCAGGCCGCGGACGGGTTCACGCTCGTCCCGCTGGCGCTGCCGTCCGGGCTGGACCGGATCGTCGACGAGCTGCTGCCCGCCCTCGGCGACGTGTGGTCGCCGGCGCGGCGGGGCGTGACGCTGCGCGACCGCTTCGGCCTGGTCCGGCCGTCCAACAGGTACGGAGTTCGAGCATGAAGAAGCAGGTCCACCTCGCGGCGCACTTCCCGGGCGTCAACAACACGACGGTCTGGAGCGACCCGGAGTCCGGCAGCCAGACCGACTTCAGCTCGTTCGTCCACTTCGCACGGAGCGCGGAGCGGGGGCTGTTCGACTTCCTGTTCCTGGCGGAGGGCCTGCGGCTGCGCGAGCACCGCGGACGCATCCACGACCTGGACGTCGTCGGGCGCCCGGACACGTTCACGGTGCTGAACGCGATCGCCGCCGTCACCACGCACCTCGGGCTCGGCGGGACGATCAACACCACGTTCAACGAGCCCTACGAGCTGGCCCGCCAGTTCGCCTCGCTGGACCACCTGTCCGGTGGGCGCGCCGCCTGGAACCTCGTGACCAGCTCGGATTCGTTCACCGGGGAGAACTTCCGGCGTGGCGGGTTCCTCGACCCGTCGGAGCGCTACGAGCGGGCAGGCGACATCCTCGCCGCGGCGAAGGAGCTGTGGCTGTCGTGGGACGGCGACGAGGTGCCGGAGGTGCGGCACACGTCCAGCCAGTTCGACTTCCACGGCCGGTTCTCGCTCCCGCCGACGCCGCAGGGCCACCCGGTGCTGATCCAGTCCGGTGACTCCGAGCAGGGCCGCGAGTTCGGCGCCGCCACCGCGGACGCGATCTTCTCGCGGCACGTGACGATCGAGGCCGGCCAGGAGTTCTACCGGAACATGAAGGACCGGCTGCCCCGCTACGGCCGCACCGACACGGACCTGACGATCCTGCCCGCGGCCACGTTCGTCGTCGGGGACACCCCGACCGACGCCGAGGAGCTCGCCGCGCACGTGCGCCGTGCCCAGGTCTCGCCGCAGACCGCCATCGCGTTCCTGGAGCAGGTGTGGGGCCGCGACCTGTCCGCCTACGACCCGGACGGCCCGCTGCCCGACGTCGATCCGGACCCGGACGCCGCGTCGATCACCCGCGGCCGGGTGCGGCACGAGAAGGACACGCTCAAGGTCGCGAACGACTGGCGGGAGCTGGCCGCGTCGACGAAGGGAAGCGCGCCGGACGGCGGGCTCACGATCCGTGAGCTGATCATCGAGACGACCGCGCGGCAGTCGTTCGTCGGGACCGCGAGGCAGGTCGCCGAGCAGATCGACGACGCCGTGCAGGCCGACGCCAGCGACGGGTTCATCCTCATCCCGCACCTCGTCCCGGGCGGGCTGGACCGCTTCGTCGACGAGGTGGTCCCGGAGCTGCAGGACCGCGGTGCCTACCGCACGGCGTACTCCGGCCCGACGTTGCGCGACCACCTCGGCCTGCGCCGCCCGACGAGCGCCCGGGTGGCGGCACCGCAGAGCGCCTGACCGGCCCCCGGGGATCGGTGCGGCATGCTGGCCGCGTGGCCGAGCGCGTGCTGACCGACGACGAGCTGCTGCGCTCGCTGCTGGCCCGCCAGCTCCTGATCGAGCCGGGCGACCTGACACCGGAGCGTGCGGTCGAACGGCTGGCCGGGCTGCAGACCCAGAACGCGCCGTCCGGCTACATCGGGTTGTTCTCCCGCCTGTCCGCGTTCGCCCGCGGCGACCTGACCGACGCGTTGTCGGCCGGACGCGTCGTGCAGGCCTGGGCGATGCGCAGCACGATCCACATGGTCTCGCCGCGCGACTACCGCACGTTCATGACCGCCGTCCGCCCGGCGCAGCGGGTGAACTGGCTGCGCGTGCTGCCCGAGATCACCGGCGAGCACATGACCGCAGGTGCCGCCGTGCTGCGGGAGTACCTGTCCGACGGTCCGCGCCGTCAGGCCGAGATCGCCGCGCGGCTCGCCGAGGAGGGTCTCCCGAAGCGGGTGTTCCCGGCCGTGCAGCACTGGGTGGACCTGGTGCGGGTGCCGCCGGCCGGTACGTGGGACACCCCGCGGGCGCACGTGTACGGCCTGGCGTCGACCTGGCTCCGGCAACCGGGTGCCGGGCCGGACGAGACGGCCGCCCGGGCGGCGCTGGTGACCCGCTACCTGCGCGCCTTCGGGCCGGCGTCGGTGCCGGACGTCGCGCGCTTCCCGGGCTGGAACGTCACCGAGACCCGCGCCGTGCTCGACGACCTGGATCTGCGCCGGTTCCGCGACGAGCGGGGGACCGAGCTCGTCGACGTCCGGCGCGCACCGCTGCCGCCGGCGGACACTCCGGTGCCGGTCCGGTTCCTCGGTCCGTTCGACGCCGTGCTGCTGCTCGGGCACGCCGCGCGGGCGCGGATCGTGCCGGCCGAGCACCGGGAGCGGCTGTTCTCGGTGACGATGCCGCGGTCGACGCCGTCGTTCCTGGTCGACGGCCGGATCGCCGGGACGTGGACGCACCGCGACGGCCGGGTGGAGGTCACGCCGTTCGTCGAGCTGCCCGCGCGGGTGGCCCGGGACGTGCGCGAGGAGGCCGAGCGGCTCGAGGCCGTGCTGATCGCCTGACTCAGGCCGCGGCGTGCAGGTCGTGCTGGACGCGGACCTCGTCCTGGTCCAGGTCGGGGCGGCCGGCCCACGGTCCGGCCGCGGCCGGGCCGGTGGGCAGCAGCTGTTCGTGCTCGTGCCAGGTGCGCCACGCCCGCAGCAGCGCGGTGGCCAGGGAGGGGCGGGTGCCGGGGTGCTCGGTCGAGGAGGTCATGGCAGGAACTCTCCTCTCGTCGCGTTCCTGCCAGAAGTGGCAGAACGGGCATCGACACGAAACATACTGCCAACTACGCTGGCGGCATGCTGCGCAGCGTCTCCGCCCTCGTCCTCGACGAGCTGGCGGTGTTCGAGTTCGGTGTGATCACCGAGGTGTTCGGCCTGGACCGCTCGGACGACGGCCTGCCGGTGTTCGACTTCAAGGTCTGCGGTCCCCGTGCCGGTGAGCCGCTGAGCTCGCCGAGCGGGCTGCAGATCGTCCCGCCGTACGGGCTGGACGCGCTCGCCGGCGCCGACCTCGTCGCCGTCGGCGCGACCGGGCTGCGCGAGTACCCGCCGGAGGTCCTCGAGGCGCTGCGGGCCGCCGTCGCGGGCGGGTCGCAGATCCTCTCCATCTGCTCGGGCGTGTTCGTGCTCGGCGCGGCCGGCCTGCTGGACGGGCGGCGCTGCACGGTGCACTGGCGGCACGCCGACGAGCTGCGCGAGTGCCACCCGGAGGCGATCGTCGAGGACGACGCGCTGTTCGTCGACGACGGCGACCTGATCACCGGGGCCGGCACCGCGGCCGGCATCGACGCCTGCCTGCACCTGGTGCGCCGCGAGCTGGGCAGCGCCGTGGTGAACGGGATCGCCCGCCGGATGGTCGTCCCGCCGCAGCGCGAGGGCGGCCAGCGGCAGTACGTGGATCTCCCGGTGCCGGAGTGCTCCTCGGACTCGCTGGCCCCGGTGCTCGGGTGGATGACCGAGCACCTGGCCGAGGAGCACACGGTCGCCTCGCTGGCCCGCAAGGCCGCGATGTCCGAGCGCACGTTCGCCCGCCGCTTCACCGCCGAGACCGGCACCACCCCGCACCGGTGGCTGACCCGTCAGCGCGTGCTGCACGCCCGGACCCTGCTGGAGCAGACCGACCTCGGGATGGACGCGGTCGCCGCCCGGTGCGGCCTCGGCGGGGCGGCACTGCTGCGCCACCACTTCCGTCAGGTGGTCGGCGTGTCCCCGGCCGACTACCGCTCCACGTTCCGCTGCAACGAGCGCGAACGGAGCACCGGCGCCGTCCCGGCCTGACCGTCCCACCCCGGACGGTGCGGCCGTGACCGGCCGCACACCCCCTCCGGTCCCGGTGCCGCGCCGTCGTGACGCACGATGACCGGATGGCCCGTTCCGCGCCCGCCGAGGGCTCCTCCCGTCCGCTGCCGGTCGAGGTGCGGATGCGGCACGCTCCGGTGGAGCGCGGGCTGGGCATGCATCCGGTGGACGACGGCGGGGACCAGATGGTGCTGCGGGCCCCGCTGCACGACGGCGTGTGCGGCCCGGACGGGCGCGTCGCGCCGGTGCTCGTCGCGCTGCTGGCCGACTCCGGCATCGGGTTCCTGATCTTCACCTCGTCCGGACTGTCGGCCGGCGCCCCCACGATGGACCTGCGGATCGACCACCTCGGCCCGGCGGCGCCGGACGCCACGGCCGTCACCGCGACGCTCGCGCTGCTGCACCTCGACGACGAGGCCGGGGTCGGGCGGGCCGAGCTGCGCGACGACACCGGCCGGCCGATCGCGCACGCGGTCGCCACGATGGCGATGACCGGTGTCCCGGCGCATCCCGGTGGCCTGGCCGGGGAGACCGCCGGCGAGATCGGCGGGGCCACCGACTTCCGGGCCGGCCGCCCGCCGTTCGACCCGGCGTGGCTGGCACCGGACTCGCTGCCGACCGACCCCGAGGACGGCACGGTCGTGTTCACCCCGGGCGCGTCCGCCACGAACCTCAACGGCACGACGCACGGCGCGGTTCTGGCCGGGCTCGCGCGCGGCGCGCAGGACCGGTTCCTGGCCGGCTCGGGAGCCACGCCCGCTGTCCGACACGGTCGAGTTCCTGCGTCCGGTGCCGCTGGACACCCGGCTGCGCGTGCGCACCGAGCAGGTCCGCGACGGGCGCCGGTTCTGGAGCGTGCGCACCGAGCTGGAGCTGCCCGACGGCCGGGTGGCCGTCCGCGCGACCGGCAACGGGTGCCGGACGCCCGGCTGGATCGCGACCGGGGAACGTCGGAACTGATGCGACCGGACCCGGGCTGTTAGCGTCCGGGAAACGACCCGAACGCAGGCCGGCGGCCCCACCACCGGCGTCCGCTCACCCGGCGCCGCGGCCGTCAGCGCTCTCGACGAGGAGCGACGATGACGCAGGTACCCAGGATCGCCGTGATCGGGGCGGGCCCCTCCGGTCTGTACACCGCGGAGGCACTTCTCGCGGGTGACCCGCGGGTCACCGTCGACGTGATCGACCGGCTGCCGGCGCCGTACGGGCTGGTCCGGTACGGCGTCGCCCCGGACCACCTGAAGATGAAGTCGGTGATCCGCGCGCTGGTCCAGACGTTCGACGACGAGCGCATCCGGTTCCTGGGCAACGTCACCGTCGGTGAGGGCGGCATCCCCGGCGACGTGCTGCGCGAGCACTACCACGCCGTCGTCTACGCCTCCGGGAGCTCGCTCGACCGCGCGCTGGGCATCGAGGGGGAGGACCTCGAGGGCAGCGTCGGGTCGGGTTCGTTCGTCAGCTGGTACTGCGGGCACCCGGACGCCGTCGACCTGGCCCCGGACCTGGACCGCCCCGGCGTCGTCGTGGTCGGCGCGGGCAACGTGGCGCTGGACGTGGCCCGCGTGCTGGCCCGCCCGGCCGAGGACATCGCCGGCACCGACGCGCACGACGTCGTGCTGGACGCGTTGCGCGCCAGCGCGATCACCGACGTGCACGTGGTCATCCGGCGCGGGCCGCAGCACGTCAAGTTCACGCCGGCCGAGCTGCGCGCACTGGCGAAGCTGAACGACGTCGAGGTCCGGGTGCACGACGACGGCGTGCTGGCCGCCGGGGTCGAGGAGCCGGACGAGCGCCGGATGCGCCAGAACATCGAGTCGCTCACGGCCTGGGCCCAGGACCCTCCCGGAGCGGGGGGAGCGCGCCGCATCCACCTGCACTTCCTGCGGTCGCCCGCAGCGGATCCTGGGCGAGGACGGCCGGGTGAGCGCCGTCGAGGTGGTCCGCAACGAGGTCGTGGACGGGAAGGTCCGCGCCACCGACGACACCGAGACGTTCGAGGCCGGTCTGGTGGTCCGCGCGATCGGCTACTCCGGCGAGCCGATCCCCGGCCTGCCGTTCGACGAGGACGCCGGCACCGTCCCGCACGAGGCCGGGCGCGTGATGCTGGGCGACGAGCCGGTCCGGGGCAGCTACGTGGCCGGGTGGATCAAGCGCGGCCCGACCGGCGTGATCGGGACGAACAAGAGCGACGGGGCGGAGACCGCAGCGTCGGTGATCGAGGACCTCGACTCGCTGCCGGCGCCCGCGCACCCCGAACCGGAGGCCGTCGTCGACCGGTTGCGGGAGTACGGGATCGAGCCGGTCGACTGGGACGACTGGCTGCGCCTCGACGCCGCGGAGATCCGGTTGGGGGCCGAGCGCGGCGGAACGGACCGGGTCAAGATCGCCGACCGGGACGAGATGCTGGAGGCCGCGCGCTCCGCCGAGTCCCGGACGGCCTGACCGGGCTACCTGCTCAGTACGGGTCGACCGCGATGACGGAGCTCATGTCCATCATCCGGCGGGCGAAGTCGTCGCACTCGGTGGGCGTCATCGACATCGTGCAGGTCACCGAGCTGTAGGCGACGCCGTCCCGGACGTCGACGGCGAACTCGGAGAGCGTGCGGCCGCAGGTCTGCAGCGCGGTGGCGACCTGCATGACGCCGTCGAGCCCGTCCCGGGTGACGACGGTGTGCCGCCGCGGCATGCGCGAGGCGATGTCCGCGACGTCGGGGGAGAACGTGATCGGTCGTTCGGCGGTGATGCTCATGCTGGGCTCCGTGCGGTTCGCGGGGTGCGAGGACACGAGCCAGGTCTCGAGAAGAAAGGGGCGCCGGGGAGGCGCGGGCGCGTCGGCGGCCTGGATCAGCCGACGCGCGGAAGTACTACTGCGCCGAGCTGTGCGCGAAGTCGCGCAGCACGGAGCTGCGCGAGAGGCAGCTTCTCGGCGGTGCGCATGGAGAAGATCCTAACAAGCCCCGGCCGGCGACCGCCACTCAGACCCACCGAACGACGAGGCCCCGCCGGAACCGTCCCGGCGGGGCCCTCGTCGCGGCGCGTGTGCGGTTACTCGGTGGAGTCCTTCGGCCGCCCGGCCTCGGGACGCCCGGCCAGCTCGCGCCGCTCGTCGCGGTCGCGCAGCTCCTGGTCGTGCGCCTCGTGGCGGGCCTGCTCCAGGCCGACCGTCTCGTCGGTCGGGTCCGGCTTGAGCAGCGACCCGGCGACCGGCTCGCCCGCGGAACCGAGCTGGTTCATCCGCTTCGGCACGGATGCGCCCTGGTACTCCAGCGGGATCGCGTGACCGTGCGAGTCCACGCCGCCCAGCGGCTGGTGCACCTCGATGAACTCGCCGTGCGGCAGCCGCCGGATGACACCGGTCTCGATGCCGTGCTCGAGCACGGCCCGGTCGGACTTCTGCAGGCCCAGGCACCAGCGGTAGGTGACCCAGTAGGACAGCGGCGGGATCACCAGCAGGCCGATCCGGCCGGCCCACGTCGTCGCGTTCAGCGACACGTGGGCGAAGTAGGCGACCCAGTCGTTGATGCCGCAGAGCACCAGCCAGGTGTAGGTGGCGATGGCCATCACGCCCAGCGACGTGCGGACCGGCACGTCCCGCGGCCGCTGCAGCAGGTTGTGCAGCGCGTCGTCCTTCGTGAAGCGCCGTTCGATCGCCGGGTAGGCGCCCGCGATCACGAACAGCACCGGCAGGAACGCCGCCGTCGGGATGAACGCGGCCGGGATCGTGTACTCGCCGAACAGGTAGAACTCCCACGGCGGGAAGATCCGGGCCATGCCCTCGGAGAAGAGCATGTACCAGTCGGGCTGCGACCCGGCCGAGATGTGCGACGCGTCGTAGGGGCCGATGTTCCAGATCGGGTTGATCTGGAACAGGCCCGCCATCATCGCGATGACGCCGGCCGTCACGGCGAAGAACGCGCCGCCCTTGGCCGCGAACGCGGGCAGGATCCGGACGCCCACCACGTTGTGCTCGGTCCGTCCGGGCCCGGGGAACTGGGTGTGCTTCTGGTACCAGACCAGCCCGAGGTGGGCCGCGATCAGCGCCAGGGACAGGCCGGGCAGCACGAGCACGTGGATGATGTAGAGCCTCGGGATGATCTCCGTACCCGGGAACTCGCCGCCGAACAGCGCCCAGTGCACCCAGGTGCCCATGATCGGGACGGTCAGCGTGATGCCGGAGGCGATCCGCAGGCCGACACCGGAGAGCAGGTCGTCCGGCAGGGAGTAGCCGGAGAAGCCCTCGAACACGCCCAGGAAGATCAGCACGACGCCGATGATCCAGTTCGCCTCGCGCGGCTTGCGGAACGCGCCGGTGAAGAACGTGCGGAACATGTGCACGACCATCGCGGCGAGGAACAGCAGCGCCGCCCAGTGGTGCACCTGGCGGACGAACAGACCGCCGCGGACCTCCATCGAGATTTCCATCGTCGACTCGAAGGCCCGCGACATGTGCACGCCACGCAGGTTGTCGAACGGCCCGTTGTAGACGACCTCGGCCATCGACGGGTCGAAGAACAGCCCGAGGTAGGTGCCCGACAGCAGGATGACGATGAAGCTGTAGAGCGCGACCTCGCCGAGCATGAACGACCAGTGCGTCGGGAAGACCTTGTTGAACTGCTTCCGCAGGCCCGCGGCCGGGTGGTACCGCTGGTCCAGCTGATCCAGACCCTCGGCCGCCTTGGCCTGCAGACCCCCGGACGAGGTCGTCTTCTGCGTGATCGAGCTCATGTCGTCTTCTTCCGTTCCCAGAAGGCGGGACCCACCGGTTCGATGAAGTCGCTGCGAGCCACGAAGTAGCCCTCGGAGTTCACTGTAATCGGCAACTGCGGAAGTGGCCTAGCAGCGGGACCGAACACGGGCTCGGCCGACTCGGTCGCGAGGAACTGGGACTGGTGGCACGGGCACAGGATCTTGTTGTCCTGGGCCTGGTAGAGCGAGGTCGGGCAGCCGAGGTGGGTGCAGACCTTGGAGTAGGCGTAGAAGTCGCCGTAGTTGAAGTCCTCCTGGCCCGGGCGCTTGATGACCACGGTGCCGGGGCGGAGACGGATCAGCATGACCGGCGAGTCCGAGGCGCGCTGCGCGTGCAGCAGCTCCTCCTCGTTGCCCCGCTCGGCCTCGCGGAACGGGAACACCGTCTGCATGGAGCCGGGCTCCATGTCCTCCGGGCGGATCCGGGCGATCTCGGTGAGCACGCCGGTGTCGGTGCGCAGGTAGACCGTCTCGCCGTTCTCCGGACGCCAGCCGGTGTGCCACAGCGGGGAGTCGTCGCCCTCCGCCCAGGGGTTGCGCACCAGCGGGCCGATCGCCGCGATGCCCAGGCCGAGACCGAAGATCCCGGCCGCGGCACCGGCCGAACGCTGGATCAGCTTGCGGCGCCCGATCGTGGTGTTCTTGCCGGCGTCCGCCAGCTGCGCCATCACGGTCTTGCGGGCCAGCTCGTCGGACGCGCCGTCGTGGCGCTGCTGCACCGAGACCTCGTCCGGGAACAGCTTCTTCACGTACTGGATGACCGCGATGCCCAGCGCGAGCACGGCCAGGCCGAACGTGAACCCGATGACCGGCGTGTAGAGCGAGTACTCGAAGTACCCGGGCTGGTTCGGCGCGACGTACTCGTGCGGCCAGAACAGGAACGACCCGATGAACGCGAGCCCGGCGATCGCCGAGATGGTGAACCAGACCGCGACGGAGCGCTCGGCCCGCTTCTCCGCCCGCGTGCCGGGGATCGGGAACTTGGGCGTGTTGTGCACGACCTCGACGTCGTCGAGGTCACCGGCCAGACGGGCCAGCTGCTCCTGCGACATCTCGCCGAGCTCGTCGTCCGTGGGGGTGCGCGTCCCCCCTTCGGTGTCTCCGGTGCCGCTCAAGACTTCGCTCCCAACCACATCGCGAACCCGATCAGGCCGGCCATGCCGACGATGAAGATGATGATGCCCTCGGAGGTCGGGCCGATCCCGCCCGCCGCGTAGCCGCCGACGTTGTTGCCGCCCTCGGAGACCGACTTGACGTAGGCGATGATGTCCTTCTTCTCCTCCGGCGTGAGCTGCTGGTCGGAGAAGCGGGGCATGTTCTGCGGCCCGGTGAGCATCGCCGTGTAGATCTGCTCCTCGCTGGCCGGAGCCAGCGGCGGGGCGTACTTGCCGGACGACAGCGCGCCGCCGACACCGGTGAAGTTGTGGCAGGACGAGCAGTTCAGCCGGAACAGCTGCCCGCCGCGGGCCGGGTCGGACCCGATCAGCGCCGCGCCGGTCTCCTCGGGGACCTGCGGGCCGCCGCCGTTGGCCTGGATGTAGGCGCCGAGGGCCTCCAGGTTGGCCTGGCCCTCCGGCTTCTCCGGGTCGAACTCCGCGATCGGCTCCTTGCGCTCGGCCTGCGCCTCCTGGCGGGCCAGCGGCATCCGGCCGGAGCCGACCTGGAAGTAGACGGCCGCGTCGCCGACGCCGATCAGGGCCGGCCCGCGGTTCGCGACACCCTGCAGGTTCGACCCGTGACAGGTGATGCAGGTTTCGTTGTAGAGCTCCGCACCGCGGGCCACCAGCGCCGCGTCCGGCTGCGCGTCCGCGAGCTGCGGCTCCGGGGCGAACAGGGCGTAGAGACCGCCGACCGCCAGCAGGCCGACGCCGAGCGCGGCGACGGCGGCGACGCGGCGACGGAACTTGCCGTGCGGGCGTGCCTTCTTCGTCGACGTGTCCGTGGTGGTCGAGGCGTCCGCCGCGGCCGGGCCGTCGGGGGCCTCGGGGCCGGGGTGATCGGGGCTGTCGGTCATCGCGGGGGTCTTCCAACCTTCACGTGGTGGCGGGCGGGTCCGGGCGACGGGCGCTAGCGGATGAAGTAGATGACGGCGAACAGGCCGATCCACACCACGTCGACGAAGTGCCAGTAGTAGGACACGACGATCGCCGCGGTGGCCTGGGCCGGCGTGAACTTGCTCAGCTTCGTGCGGATCAGCAGGTAGATGAACGCCGCCAGTCCGCCGATGACGTGCAGCCCGTGGAAGCCGGTCGCCAGGTAGAACACGGTGCCGTAGGGCCCGGAGGCGAACGTCGTCTCGTGCTCGGTGACCAGCGTGTGGTACTCGTTCGCCTGCCCGAGCACGAAGAACGTGCCCATCAACAGCGTGAGCACGTACCACCTGCGCAGGCCGAACACGTCGCCGCGCTCTGCCGCGAACACGCCGAACTGGCAGGTGAACGACGACGCCACCAGGACGATCGTCACCACCAGGGCGTAGGGGACGTCGAGCTCGGCCGGCGGGGGAGGCCACTCGCCGACGTTCTGGGCCCGCGCGGTGAAGTAGATCGCGAACAGCCCGGCGAAGAACATCAGCTCGCTGGACAGCCAGACGATCGTGCCGATGCTGACCAGGTTGGGCCGGTTCAGCGAGTGGATCCGCGCGCTGATGTTGGGTGCCGCTGTCGTCACCGGGGCATTATGACCCCACGCGAACTTCTACAGCCTGTCGGGATACCCCTCGGTGGATCACGATCGGTGGACGGCGGCGTCGCGGCCCTCGTCGAGGACGTCGACGGGTGGTCAGGGGGCGGAGTTCCCGGCCCGTTCGGCGGCGTCCCCGGACGCACTAGTATCCGCGCCGTGGCGAGTGCAGGCGTGACCGGTGGCACGGCAGGACAGATCGGCGGCGGGGACGGACAGCGCCCGGCGCCGCTGACCGTCCTGGTCTACAGCCACCGCCCCGAGGTCCGTGAGGCGATCATCAACGCGGTCGGGCGGCGGCCCGCGCCGGACGTCGGGCGGGTGACGTTCCTCGAGGCCGGCGGCGTGGCCGAGGTGCTCGCGGCGTGCGACGCCCGCGAGGCCGACCTCGCGATCCTCGACGGGGAGGCGCAGCCGACGGGCGGCATGGGCCTGTCCCGCCAGCTGATGAACGAGATCACCGACTGCCCGCCGGTGATCCTCACCGTGCGTCGCCGCGACGACCGGTGGCTGGGGACCTGGTCGCAGGCGGCCGCCGTGCTGGTGCACCCGCTGGACCCGCTGGAGACCGCCGAGGTGGTCGCCCAGGTGCTGCGCGAGGCCCAGACGGGCCTCCCGGCGCGCGGCTGAGTCGTGGGCGGCGCGCAGCCCCCGCAGGACGGGGCGCGGACCTGGCCGTCGGTGCTCGGCCGGCTGATGGCCGGGCACGACATCGCGGTCGAGGACACGGCCTGGGCCATGGACCAGGTGTTCTCCGCCGAGGCGACCCCCGCCCAGCTGGCCGGGTTCCTGGTCGCGCTGCGCGCGAAGGGGGAGACGGCGGCGGAGATCTCCGGCATGGCCGACGCCATGCTCGCGCACGCGCTGCGGGTCGAGGTGCCCGGTCGCGCCGTCGACGTCGTCGGGACCGGCGGTGACCAGGCGCACACCGTGAACATCTCGACGATGGCCGCGCTGCTCGTCGCGGCCGCGGGCGTGCCGGTCGTCAAGCACGGCGGGCGGGCGGCGTCGTCCCAGGCCGGCACGGCCGACGTGCTGGAACAGCTCGGGGTCGCGATCGAGCTGACGCCGGACGCGGTCGCCGGCTGCGTGGCCGAGCTGGGCATCGGGTTCTGCTTCGCCCAGGCGTTCCACCCGGCGATGCGCTACGCCGGCGGGGTGCGGCGCGAGCTCGGCGTGCCGACCGCGATGAACGTGCTCGGTCCGCTGAGCAACCCGGCCCAGCCGGACGCGGGCCTGGTCGGCTGCGCGGACCGGCGGCTGGCCCCGATCATGGCCGAGGTGTTCGCGCGGCGCGGCAAGTCCGTCCTGGTCGTGCGCGGCGACGACGGCCTGGACGAGCTGACCACGACCACGACCAGCTCGGTCTGGATGACCGGCGGCGGTGTGGTGCGCGAGCTGACGCTCGACCCGGCCGCGCTCGGGGTGCACCCGGCCACCCGGGAGGACCTGCGGGGCGGGACCGCTGCGCAGAACGCCGAGGTGGTCCGCGAGCTGGTGGCCGGCAAGCCCGGCCCGGTGCGTGACGCCGTGCTGCTCAACGCGGCCGGCGCGCTCGCCGCGCACGACGGCGTCGGGGACGGGGACGCGCTGCCCGGCGCCGTGTCCGCTGCGCTGTCGCGCGCGGCCGACGCGATCGACTCCGGCGCCGCGGCCGACCTGCTCACCCGCTGGGCCGAGGTCTCCACCCGCCTCGCCGGCTGATCCGGGCATCCCGGCCCGGCGGACGCGCTCAGTCCAGGCCGATGGCGAACGCGGCGTCGGTGTCGGCCTTGGAGTAGGACCGGAACGCGATGTGCGTGTCGGTGGCCACGACGCCCTCGACCTTGCTCAGCCGGCCGGCGATCACGTCGGCGAGCTGCTCGTGCTCGCGGACCTTGACGATCGCGACGAGGTCGACGTCGCCGGCGCAGGAGTAGACCTCGGACACGCCGTCCAGGTCGGCGATCGCCTGCGCGGTCTCCGGGATGCGGTCGACGGCGGTGTGGACCAGCACGATCGCGGTGATCACGGAAGGTTCTCCCTCTCCTCGGCCCGGTCCGGCCGTGCGGCCGGTGACCTGCGCGAGGCTAGTGCAGGGCGGTTCCGGCGTGCCGGGGTGGCGTGGCGGCCGGAGCGCGTGACCGGGTCAGCGGGACGCGGGCCCGTGGTCGTCCGGTGCGGTGACGCCGGTCTCGTCGCCCGCGGCGCGTGCCCGCTCGGCCCAGGCCCGCCACGCCCCGGCGCCCCGGGCCGGTTCCGCCCACGGCGGGTCGCAGCGGACCAGGCGCGTCCCGCCGGTGGTGAGCCAGCGGTGCAGCAGCCGCACCTCCTCGGGCGGGGCGCCGCGTAGCGGCCCGTCCCCGGGCAGCACCACCTGGGCCCCGGTCCGCAACGACTCCACGACCGGCATCGGCCGGACCCCGCGCGGCGCCGTCCCCGCCGCGGCCAGCCTCCCGAACCGCAGCACCGCGAGCTCCCAGCCGCCACGCCCGTCCGGGCGCGCGCCCACGACCTCCTCCAGCGCGGCGAGCCGGGCCAGGGTCTGCGCCCGGTCCAGCCCGGTGACCAGGCCGCCGAGGCGGTCCCGCATCCGGGCGGCGCTCTCGTAGCGGCCCCGCCCGGCGTGGGTCTCGAGCGTCCCGGCCAGCGCGCGCAGCGGCCCGTCGTCGCGTCCGCTCACGAGGTCGTGCCAGCCGTCGACGGCCGGCGCGTACTCCGTGACGGACTGGTGCCCGGCGCAGGGCGCCGCGCAGCGGCCGAGCTCGTGCAGTGCGCACGGCGACCCCGACGGACGGCGGGCCGGGATCCGCTGCGTGCACCGCCGCAGCGGAAGGGCGTCGAGCAGCACGTCCACCGCGTCGGTGGCGACGCGCTGCGAGGTGAACGGGCCGAGCGCGCCGTCGCGCGGCGTGGCGACCACGGACAGCCGGGGGAACGCCTCCGCGGTCGGGGTCACCCACCACTGCCGGCCCGGGTTGCGCGAGCGCCGGTTGTAGCGCGGGCGGTGCGCGGCGATCAGGCGCAGCTCGCGGACACCGGCCTCCAGCGCGTGCGCGCAGACGACGGTGTCCACCCGCTCGGCCCGGGCGACCATGTCCCGGATCCGGCGCCGCCGCTCCCCGCCGGTGAAGTAGCTGCGCACGCGCCGGTGCAGGTCCCCGCTCGTGCCGACGTAGAGCACCTCGTCGCGATGCCCCTTGAACAGGTACACCCCCGGCTGCGACGGGACGTTGCGCGCGAGCTGCCGCTTCTGCCGCTGCTGCGGGGTCGGCCGGTGGGGTGTCGCGTCGCGCACGAGCGCGAGCAGCTCCTCCAGGCTCTGCACGCCGAGGTTGCCGATCCGCTCGAGCAGGTGGTGCAGCACCTCGACGGTGGCCCGCGCGTCGGTCAGCGCCCGGTGGTTCGGCTCCACGGTGCAGCCGAAGTGCCGGGCCAGCGCGCCGAGCCGGACGCTCGGGCACTCCGCCCGGTCGAGCACGGCGCGCGCCAGCCGGGCGGTGCACAGCACCGGCGGGCGCGGCCAGGGCCGCTCGTGCGCGGCGCACGCCGCGCGGAGGAACCCGCTGTCGAACGGCGCGTTGTGCGCCACCAGGACCGACCCGGACAGGAACTCCAGCACCGACGGCAGCACGGCGGCCAGCGGCGGCGCGTCGGTGACCATGGACGTCGTGATCCCGGTCAGCGCCGTGATGTCGGCCGGGACCCGGACCCCGGGATCGACCAGGGTCGCGAGCTCGCCGACCTGCTCGCCGCCCCGCACCTTCACGGCCCCGACCTCGGTGATCCCGTCCCGGCGCGCGCTCCCCCCGGTCGTCTCCAGGTCCAGCACGACGAACGTGACCTCGCGCAGCGGGGTACCGAGCTCGTCGAACGAGAGCTGGGGGGACGGGTCCGCCCGGGCCCCGGCGCGGCGGGCCCGCTCGGGAGGGATGTGCTCGGTTCCGGAGGGTCCGCTGGGCGCTCCGCGGGGCGGCTCGGTGCTGGGCCGTCTCGGCGCGTGAGGGTTCGGTGCCAGGCCGGTCTCGGTGCCAGGCGGCTCGGTGCTGGGCGGCTCGGTGCCAGGCGGCTCGGTGCCAGGACGCTCGGTGGGTGGGGGCTCGGCGCCGGGCGAGCCGGTGCGCGACAAGCTGGCGCCGGGCGGCTCGCTGCGTCGTGGCTCGGTGCGGGATGAACCGGCATCGGGCAAGTCGGCGTCGGATGAGCCGGCGTCGGGCGAGCCGGTCCGGGGTGAGCCGGTCCGGCGGAGGTCGGTGCGGCGCGGGGGAGCGGCCGGCGCAGTCGGGCGTGCGGGCACGGCGCGGACGGTAGGGGCGGGCACCGACAGTTCCGGCGACTCGAGTGCACCCCCGGCCGCGAACCGGCCGACTCCGGCGAGAAATCGCTCACCAGGTGAGTGAGTTTCCGTAGCGAGGTCCGCGATGGCGCATCACGGGCCGGGCCGAGGCGGGTGCGCCCGGTCGGCTTCGCTGGGAGATCGCTCACCAGGTGAGTGGGTTTCCGTAGCGACATCGGCGATGGCTGGCCACCGGCTGGGCGACGCGAGTGCCGCCGGCCCGCTCCGGCTGGGAGATCGCTCACCAGGTGAGCCGGTTTCCACAGCGAAGTCCGCGATGGCGCGCCACCTGCCGGGCGATGCGAGTGCGCCCGGCCGCGCGGTCGACGTCGCCGGGATATCGCTCACCAGGTGAGTGGTTTCCGCGGGGACGTCCGCGACGGCGCGCCACCGGGCCGACGTCGCCGGGAGCTCGGAGCCCGAGCGAGTCGAGCCTCCGACGAGAGAGCAGGTCGGCGAGCTCGTCGATTCGCCCGGGACGGGCGTCGCACGTCGCCGCGCGCCGTCCGGAACTCGCCGGGCTGCTGCCGGCCACCGGTTCGACAGTCACGTTGTGGCGGTCGGCGGAACGCGAACGTGGCGGTCGATCCGGATTCGGGATCGACGGTCACATTGTCGCGGTGTGGACAGCCGAAACGTGCCGGTCGAGCGCCGGGACGCGGTCGGTCCGTGGCCGTCCGGCGTGGTGGTGCGCACGATCGGGCCCATCCCACCGGCGCGGCATTCGATGGCCGGTCCCGCGCAGGGCGGATAGCCTGACGAGATGTCGGCCGCCGAGCACCGCGCACACGGTCATCCGTGTGCCGACGTGTCGCCGGACGGTGGCGAGGGCCTGGATCCTGCGCGCCCGGAAATCGGCCTCGAATCACGAGTGTCCGAGATCGCGAGACCGGTCGGCACCGGACCGGAGATCGACGGGCCTGCCTCGGATGCCGACGAGCCGGACATCGCGGAACCGGACACCGCGGAGCCGGACACGGCGAATCCGGACACGGCGGAGCCGGACGAGTCGCCCGACCACCTGTGGGCCCGGCTACCGGGCCCTTTGCGTACCCGGCTGGCCGAGGTCGGCTCCACCGCCCTCGGGGGCATGCCCACGGGCGACGTCCCGGCGCCGCTGCGGCGGTTCGCCCGGTTCACCCCGGCCAAGCGGGCACGGCTCGGCGGGTCGGTGCTGTGTGCGGAGCTGGAGCGCAACGAGGCGTTCCGCAGCGCGGTGGTGGCGTGGTGGACGACCGACCGGCCGGGAGAGCTCACCACCGGCGCCGACGACCGGCTGGACGCCGCGGCGGCCGCGCTGCTCACCGGCGCCCGGGACGCGCCGCGCCTGGTGTCGGCGGCCGAGCGGCACGGCGAGCTCGGTGAGGTGCGGGCCGAACGGGACGAGGCGCTGTCGCGTGTGGACAAGCTGACCGTCGAGCTGGAACGGCTGCGCGGTGAGCTCACCGAGGCGCGGGACCAGGCGCGCACCGCCGCCCAGTACCGCGAGGACGAGTGCCAGAAGCTGCGCCGCACCGTCAGCGACCAGGGTGCCCGGCTGCGCGCGTCCACCGAGGCCCAGACCGAGCTGGAACGCACCGTGGACCGGTTGCGGTCCGGCTCCGACGAGCGGGTCGACGAGGCGCGCGCCGAGTGCGAGCGCCTGCGGGACGCGCTCGAGCAGGAGCGGCGCAAGTCCGAACGCGCGGCCCGCGAGGTCGCGTCCGCCCGCCATGCCGCCCGGGAGGCCCGGCAGGGCGACGAGGTCCGCCTGAGCCTGCTCCTGGACACCCTCGGGGGAGCGGTGAACGGGATGCGTCGCGAGCTGTCGCTCGGCAGCGGGGACGGCCCGCGGCCCGGGGACACGGTCCGCAGCGCGCGCGGTGGCGAGAGCACCGGTGGCACGCCCGTCGACGACCTCGCCGCGCTGGACTCCCTGCTCGCACTGCCGGCCGTGCACGTCGTCGTGGACGGCTACAACGTCAGCAAGACCGGCTACCCGGACCTCCCGCTCGCCGACCAGCGCACCCGGCTGGTCAGCCAGCTCGCGGCGCTCAAGTCCCGGACCGGCGTGGAGATCACCGTCGTGTTCGACGGCGCCGCCGTGGTGGCTGCGCCGACCCACGGCACGCGCGGGGTCCGCGTGCTGTTCAGCGACCCCGACGTGCTCGCCGACGACGTCGTCCGGGACCTGGTGGCCGCGGAGCCGCGCGGGCGACCGCTGCTCGTGGCCACGTCGGACCAGGCCGTGGTGCGCTCGGTGCGCCGCCGGGGAGCCCACACCGTGCCGTCGGCGGTGCTGCTGCAGCGCCTTCGCGCCTGACTCACCCCGCCGCACGCTGGGCCGGCGGCGGGTCGAGCCGCTGCACCAGCCGCAGCCGGGGGATCAGCCCCTGGTCGGCCAGGATCTCCAGCGCCCGACGCTCCGGCTCGGCCAGCTCGAGCGGCTCCTCCTGCCGCGCCGGCTCCGGCGCGTCGACCGGGAGGTAGGGCACCGGCCGGTCCTCCTCCGGCGTCCGGAGCAGGACGCCGATGACGCAGTCGCCGCAGGCGATGTCGCGGACCTCGCACCGCTCACAGTCGATGAGCATGTCGCACCTCCGAAGGTCGTCGTCCGTTCTGCCGCGCACGGTAGGGGCAGCCACCGACAAAACCGCGTCGTCGCAGTTCAGAGCGTCCTTTCGGCAGCGCCGGGCGGTGCGTCCGTACCCCCGCTTCGCGGATCGTCGAAATCTTTCGTTGCCGATCCGTCACCAACGACGCCCCGCACTCGTTCACCTGAACAGCACGGCCCTCTCACTGGGAGTTGTTGCCGGGGTGGCCCCGACCACCCGTCCGGCCCAGCGAACAGCGAGAGGTGCGGATAGTCCGCTCCCCAACGACCGGGCGGTGGCCGGCCGCGCTCCCCGGCGCGCTCTGCGCGCGCGACGGCCACCGCCCCGGTCGACTCCGACCGTCGACTCCGAGGGTCGACACCGACGACGTCGGACCACTCCACCGGCTCGACGAGCCGAGCGCTACGGTCCGCCCGTGGCCCGCACGCTCCTGGTGACGAACGACTTCCCGCCGCGCACCGGAGGCATCCAGAACTACCTGCACGCCCTGGCCGGCGACCTGCCCCGGGGCGAGCTGGTCGTCTACGCGCCCGCCTGGCGGGGTGCTGCGGAGTTCGACCGGGCCCAGCCCTACCCCGTCGTCCGGCACCCGACGTCGCTGATGCTGCCGGTCCCGGACGTCGCCCGCCGCGCCGTGGCGGTGGCCCGCGAGCACGGCGCGTCGACGGTCTGGTTCGGCGCCGCCGCTCCGCTCGCGCTGCTCGGACCGGTGCTGCGGCGCCGCGCCGGGATCGAGCGGGTCGTCGCCAGCACGCACGGCCACGAGGTCGGCTGGTCGATGCTGCCCGGTGCGCGAGGGGCACTGCGCCGGATCGGCGACGACGCCGACGTGCTGACCGTCGTCTCCCGCTACACCCGCTCGCGGGTGGCCTCCGCGTTCGGGCCCGGCGCGGCGCTGGAACACCTGCCGCCGGGCGTCGACACGACGCGGTTCGCCCCGGACCCGCAGGCGCGCAAGGAGATCCGCGAGCGCTACGGCCTGGGCGACGCACCGGTCGTCGGGTGCGTGTCCCGCCTGGTCCCGCGGAAGGGCCAGGACACCCTGGTCGCGGTGCTGGCCCGGGTTCGTGAGCGGGTCCCGGGTACGCGCCTGCTGCTCGTCGGCGGTGGCCCGTACCGGGAGCGGCTGGAGCGGCTCGCGCACCGGCACGGCGTCGCCGACCACGTCGTCGTCACCGGCGGGGTGGCGCCGGACGAGCTGGCCGCGCACCACGCGGCGGCCGACGTGTTCGCCCTGCCCTGCCGTACCCGCGGCGGCGGGCTGGACGTCGAGGGCCTGGGCATCGTCGCGCTGGAGGCGGCCGCGTGCGGGCTGCCGGTCGTCGTCGGCGACTCCGGCGGCGCCCCGGAGACGGTGGACGAGCCCGCGACCGGGTTCGTCGTCGGCGGTCGGGACCCCGGCGCGCTCACCGACCGCCTCGTGACGCTGCTGTCCGACCCGGCCCGGGCGTCCGGGATGGGGGCGGCCGGCCGGGACCGGATCGTCCGCGACTGGAGCGGTCCGGCCCAGGCCGAGCGCCTCCTGGGGTTCCTGCGCGGGACGACCCCCGCCCGCCCGGGCGGGTAGCCCGGGTCAGCTCTTCTGGGACGCGGTGTCGTACACGGCCTCGATCTCGGTGGCGTAGTTCTGCACGACGACGTTGCGCTTGACCTTCAGCGTCGGCGTCATCTCGCCGCTCGCCTCGCTGAAGTCGTGCGGCAGGATCCGGAACTTGCGGATCTGCTCGGCCCGGGAGACGGCCTGGTTGGCCTCCTCGACGGCGGCCGCGATCTCGCCGCGCAGCTCCGGGTCGTCGACCAGGTCGCCGGCGTCGCCGCCCTCGCCCTCGGGCTTGCCGTTGCGCTCGCGCCACCCGGGCAGCGCCTCCGGGTCGATGGTCACCAGCGCCGCGATGAACGGCTTCTGGTCGCCCACCACCAGGCACTGCCCGACCAGCGGGTGCGCCCGCAGCCGGTCCTCCAGCACGGCGGGCGCGACGTTCTTGCCGCCCGCGGTGACGATCAGCTCCTTCTTCCGGCCGGTGATCTTCAGGTAGCCGGCGTCGTCCAGCTCGCCGATGTCGCCGGAGTGGAACCAGCCGTCCTCGACCGCCTCCGAGGTGGCCGTGGGGTTGTTCCAGTAGCCGCGGAACACGATGTCGCCGGAGAGCATGATCTCGCCGTCGTCGGCGATCCGGACCGCACAGCCCGGCACCGGACGCCCGACCGTGCCGATCCGCTGGTGCTCGATCGTGTTGATCGTGATCCCGGCGGAGGTCTCGGTCAGCCCGTAGCCCTCCAGCACCGGCAGGCCGACGCCGCGGAAGAAGTGCCCCAGCCGCTCGCCGAGCGGGGCGCTGCCGGAGACGGCGGCATCGACGTTCCCGCCGGTCGCGGCGCGCAGCTTGCCGTAGACGAGCTTGTCGAACAGCGCGTGCCGGGCCTTGAGCAGCAGGCCGGGGCCGCCGGTGTCCAGCGCGCGGCTGTAGGCGATCGCGGTGTCCGCGGCCGCGTCGAAGATCCGGCCCTTGTTGTCGTTGTGCGCGCGCAGCCGGGCGCCGTTGTAGACCTTCTCGAACACGCGCGGCACGGCGAGCAGGAACGACGGCCGGAACTCGGCGAGGTCGGGCAGCAGGTTCTTCACGTCCGGCGTGTGCCCGACGACGGTGCGGGTGTTCATCGCGCCGCACTGGATGGCCTTGCCGAACACGTGCGCGAGCGGCAGGAACAGCAGCACCGAGCCGCCGTCGGTGAGCAGCTCCGGGAACACCGAGTTGATCGTCCGGACCTCGGCGATCATGTTCCGGTGGGTGAGCTCACAACCCTTGGGGCGCCCGGTCGTGCCCGAGGTGTAGATCAGGGTGCACAGGTCCTCGCTGCGGACACCGCGGCGGCGGGCCTCGACGTCGGCATCGGAGACGTCCGAGCCGAGCCCGGTCAGCTGCTCGACCGCCCCCGGTGAGTCCGGCGCCGCCGACGACGGCTCGATCTGCCACACCGTGCGCAGGCCGGGCAGGTCGGCCCGCACCTTCTCCACCGACTTCGCAGTGCTCGTCGGACTCCACGACGATCCCGACCGCGCCGGAGTCGGACACGATCCAGGAGATCTGGTCCGGCGAGGAGGTCTCGTAGATCGGGACGGTGACGGCGCCGGCGGTCAGGATCGCGTAGTCGGCCAGCGACCACTCGTAGCGCGTGCGGGAGAGCACGGCGATCCGGTCCCCGGCCTGGACGCCGGCGGCGATCAGGCCCGCGGCGACCCGGGTGACCTCCTTGGCGAACGCGGCCGCCGACACGTCGGTCCACGTGCCGTCGGCGTCCCGGCGGCGGTACACGACCGCGTCCGGGTGCCCGGCCGCGTTGTCGAACACGGCATCGGCGAGGTTCTCACCGTCACCGACGGACACCACCGCGGGAACGCTGTACTCACGCACGGAATCGACCTCCAGGCGCACATCGGCGGGCTTGCCGCCGTCAAGTTACCCCGCGGGGCCCGTACTCGGGAGGACCCGCGGGAATCCGGTCGTTTCGGACATCGCGGCCGTTACAGATGCCACCCCATCAGCGACGACGGCGTGTGCGGCAGGCTGTCCGGGTGCCTGCCATCGACGTCGTCGACGAGACGTTCCTGGCCGTGCCCCGCGAGCGAGTCGCGGCCGGGTTCGCCGACCCCGCCGCTGTGGCCGCGGCTGTGGCCCGACCTCGACCTCGAGGTGATGACCGACCGCGGCGTCCAGGGCGTGCGCTGGACCGTCACCGGGGACCGGGTCGGGACGATGGAGGTCTGGCTGGAGGACGTGCTCGACGGCACCGTCCTGCACTACTTCCTGCGCGTCGACCCGCCCGGGCGCGGCCCCGGCCGGACCCGGCGCGCCATCCGCCGCGACGCCCGGGCCGACCGCGACGAGGGCCGCCGCCGCCAGCGCGACGCCAAGCGGCTCGCGTTCGCGCTCAAGCGCGAGCTGGAGGCCGGTCGTCCGGCGGGTGAGCCGCCGGAGCTCGGGTAGCGTTCCCGACGATGCGGCTGCACGTGGTGTCCGATGTGCACGGGAACGACCGCGCGCTGGCCCGGGCCGCCGACGGCGCGGACGGCCTGCTCGTTCTCGGTGACCTGCTCGAGTTCGTCGACTACCGGAACCCGGAGCTGGGGATCCTGGGCGACCTGCTCGGGCCCGAGGTCACGGCCACGTTCACCCGGCTGCGCGCGACCGGCGAGCGGTCCGCGATCATCGAACTGCTGGAGGAGCAGTGGTCGCGCTTCGACGACCCGGGCCAGGTCGTCCACGAGGCCGTGTCCGAGCACTACGCCCGGACGTTCGGCGTGCTCGGCGCGCTCGACGTGCCGGTGTGGGCCATCCCCGGCAACGTCGACATGCCGGCGCTGTGGCCGGACACCGACGGTGTGTCGGCCGCGGACGGGACCGTGCCGGTCATCGACGGCCTGCGGATCGGGTTCGTCGGCGGGGTCCCGCTGCCGCTGGGGATACCGGTGCGGCGGTCCGGTCCGTGGCGGCCGCACTTCGTCACCGACGAGCGCTTCGACGCCGCGGTGTCGGCGCTCGGCCCGGTCGACGTCCTGTGCAGCCACGCCCCGCCCGCGGTGCCGGACCTGGCCTACGACGTCGTCGCCCGCCGCCGCGAGGGCGCGAGCCCGGCCCTGCGTTCCCGGATCGATGCGGACCGGCCGTCGCACGCGCTGTTCGGGCACGTCCACCAGCCGCTGTCGGCCCGGGCGCGGGTGGGGCGCACGGAGTGCGTCAACGTCGGGCACTTCCGGCTGACCGAGCAGCCCTACGTGCTGCGCTGGTGAGCACGGGATAGCCTCCCCGCATGGCCGACGCGACCACGTCCTCGATCACCATCGCCGCGCCGCCGGAGCAGGTCATGGCGGTGATCGCCGACTTCGAGTCGTACCCCGAGTGGGCCGACCAGGTGAAGTCCGTCGAGATCGTCGACCCCGGCACCGGCGGCCGGGCCGGGCGGGTCCGCTTCACGATGGACGCCGGTGCGATCAAGGACACGTACACACTGGACTACGACTGGGCCGCGGACGACCGCTCGGTGAGCTGGAAGCTGGTCAAGGGCGGGATCCAGAAGGCGCAGGACGGATCCTACGAGCTCGTCGGTGAGGGCGACGCAACGACCGTGACCTACAAGCTCTCGGTGGAAGTCAACTTCCCGATGATCGGGATGCTCCGTCGCAAGGCCGAGAAAGTGATCATCGACACGGCGTTGAAGGGTCTCAAGCGGCGCGTCGAGAAGGGGTGAGCCGGGCACGGCGGGTCCCGGTCGGAAGGGATCACGTCGATCGTTACGCTCCCGCCGTGCGCGTCGTGCTGTTCACCGGCAAGGGGGGCGTCGGCAAGACGACCCTCGCCGCCGCAACCGCAGCGCTGCTCGCCTGGTCCGGGCGCAAGGCGCTGGTGGTCTCCACCGACCCGGCCCACTCTCTCGGCGACGCGCTGGGCACCGAGCTCGGACCGGACCCGGTCGAGATCGAGGAGTCGCTCTACGCGGCGCACATCGACGCCCGCGCGCTGCTCGAGGGTGCCTGGGGCGACCTGCAGGAGCACCTGCGCACGATCCTGGCCGGTGCCGGCGTGGACGAGCTGGTCGCCGACGAGCTGACCGTGCTGCCCGGCGTCGAGGACCTGCTCGCCCTCGCCGAGGTGCAGCGACTGGCCGACACCGGCGAGTACGACGTGCTCGTCGTCGACTGCGGGCCGACGGCCGAGACGCTGCGGTTCCTCACGCTGCCGGAGGCGCTGTCCGGCTACCTGGAGCGCCTGTTCCCGGCGCACCGGCGGGCGGTGCGCGGCCTGGTCGCGAACCTGGCCGGGGCCCGCGGGGACGGCGCGGGCTGGGAACGGACGGTGGACGCGCTCGGGCTGCTCGCCGAGCAGCTGGCCGGGTTGCGGGCGATGCTCGGCGACCGCTCCCGGACCAGCATCCGGCTCGTGCTCACCCCGGAGCGGGTGGTCGCCGCGGAGACCCGCCGCACGCTGACCGCGCTCGCACTGCACGAGCTGCGGGTGGACGCGCTGGTGGCGAACCGGGTGATGCCCGGCCCACCGCCGTCGCTGCGCGGTCCGGCCGCCCGCTGGCTGCGCGAGCGGCACGGCGAGCAGCAGGCCGTGCTCGGTGAGCTCGAGCAGCTCGCCGGCGGGGTCCCGGTGCACGCCGTGCGCTACACGGCCGCCGAGCCGACCGGCACCGCGGCGCTGCGCGAGATCGCCCGCTCGCTCTACGGCGCACGACGACCCGGCCCCCGAGGCCGGACCGACCGGCCCGGGAACCCCGCTGCTGCAGCTGCGGCGCACGGCCGGACACGGTGTGTCGCAGGACACCGAGTTCGAGATGACGGTCGCGCTGCCCGGCTCCGAGGACGCCCCGCTGGACCTCGCCCGGGTCGGCGACGACATGGTGATCGGGCTCGGCATGACCCGCCGGGTGGTCGCGCTGCCGTCGGTGCTGCGCCGCTGCGAGGCGGTCGGCGCCCAGCTCGTCGGCTCGGGCAAGGACGCGCGGCTGCAGGTGACGTTCCGGCCCGACCCGGGGACGTGGATGACGTGAGCGCTCCCTCCGACGACGGCGACACCTGCGGGGCGCACGCCGGCCTCGGCTCGGACCTGCGCGGGACGGCGCTGGTACTGCTCGAGCGGCTGCGTGCCGCCGTCGAACCGCTGCGCGGGCGCGAGGGCACCCCGCCGGAACCCGGCTCGGCCGGGGCGTGCCAGGCCTGCCCGGTCTGTGCCGTGGTCGCGGTCCTGCGCGGTGAGCGCTCCGAGCTCGCGGCGCAGCTGGCCGAGCACACGACCGGGCTGGTCGCGGTGCTCACCGCGGTGCTCGAGGCGGAGGACGGCGGCGCGGCCCAGCGGCCCGATCCGCCGGCACGCCCGCAGTCCCGGCCACGTTCGGAAGCCGCAGCCCGCAACGGCGAGGCCCCGCGCCCGGGCTACGTGCCCCGGGTGCCCGGCGCCCACGGACGTTCGGTGCAGCGGATCACGGTGCACCGACGGTGAACGACCGGTGCTGACGGTCGGGGTCGACGTCGGCGGGACGAGCGTGCGGGCCGGCGTCGTCGACGAGGACGGCGAGGTCCTCGACACCGCCCGCGCGCCCACCCCGCGCACCGACACCGCGCTGGAGGAGGCGATCGCCGGCACGGTGGCCGAGCTGCGCAGCCCGGCACCCGGTCCGGGCGGTCGGGCTCGCGCTGGCAGGCTTCGTCGACGCCGGGCGCGGGCTCGTCCGCTACGCGCCGCACCTGAGCTGGCGGGACGCGCCGGTGGCGACGCGGATCGCGGACCGGGTCGCCCTGCCCGTCGTCGTCGAGCACGACGCGAACGCGGCCGCGCTGGCGGAGCGGCGCTTCGGGGCGGCGGCCGGCTCGTCGACCACGGTGCTGATCGCGCTCGGCACCGGGATCGGGGCCGCGCTGCTGCTCGACGGGCAGCTGTTCCGCGGCGCCCATGGCGTCGCGCCCGAGCTGGGGCACCTGCGGGTGGTGCCGGACGGCCGCGCCTGCCCGTGCGGCAAGCGCGGCTGCTGGGAGCGCTACTGCAGCGGCACCGCGCTCGCCACGACCGCGCTGGAGATGGTCTCCGCAGGGCACGACGGCCCGTCCCCGCTGGCCCGGGAGGCCGCGGCCGACCCCGGCCGGGTCACCGGGCAGCGCGTCGCCGCGGCCGCGCGTGAGGGCGACCCGCTGGCCCGCCGCGCCGTGCGCGACCTCGGCCGCTGGCTGGGGGAGGGCCTGTCCCTGGTCGCCGACGTGTTCGACCCCGACCTGGTCGTCGTCGGCGGCGGGGTGTCCGGGTCGGCGCCGCTGTTCCTGGACGAGGCCCGCGAGCACTACACCCGGGTCGCCACCGGTGCCGGCAACCGGCCGCTGGCCCGCATCCGCACCGCCCAGCTGGGCGGTGCCGCGGCGGTCGTCGGCGCCGCGACGCTGGCCCGTGAGTCCGCCCCCGCCTGAGACCGAGGCCTACAGGACGGCGCCGTCGTCGTCGTCGTCGATCGGGTCGTCCGCGTCGGCGGACGGCCACATGCGCATGACCAGCCAGGTCAGCCCGGCCGCGACGCCGAGCAGCCCGAGTGGGAGGCCGTAGAGGCTGGACAGCCCGAGGGTCTCCGGGACGGCGACGAGCACGATGCCGAGGATGATCAACCCGGTCCCGACGACGGCGGGCGGCCCCGGCCGGGGCAGCGGCGGCGGCTCGGGCGGGTGGTAGTGGTCGTCGTCGGTGTCCTCCGGGCCCGGGCGGTGCACCGGCGCGGGCTCCGCGGCCGCCCGTGCCGGCGGCGCGGGAGGTGGCTGGGCGGATGGCGGGGCAGGTGGCGCGGCAGGCCAGTCCGGGACCGACCCCTCGTCGCGCCAGGCGGCGACGATGCGCTCGAACTCGTCGTCCGGCGACCGCGCGGCGTCGTCCCCGCAGCTCTCGTCGGGTTCGCGGTTCACCGGGCGGCCCACGGGCAACGGGCGGCCGGGCGCCCGACGGCGACGTCCATGGTCGTCCTCCTCGGCAGCCTTCGCAGACGCGTCCGCACCGCGACGCGGGCTCATCCTGACACGCGCCCGGCCGGTGGTGAACCAGCCGGTGACCGACAGCCGAACCTGTCGTGGATCAGCGGGCGGGTGGGTGGCCCGTTGTCGCGATCCACGGTGGCCGTACGTAGGCTGGGCCGTCGAGTCGGCGAGGAGGCAGCGCGGGTGCTGTACTGGTGGTCCAAGTTCGTGCTGCTGGGGCCGCTGATGCGTCTCTTCTGCCGGCCCACGATCGAGGGACTGGAGAACATCCCGGAGCGGGGCGGCGCGATCCTCGCGAGCAACCATCTGGCCGTCGTCGACTCGTTCTTCCTCCCGCTGCTGGTCACGCGGAGGATCACATTTCTGGCCAAGCGTGAGTACTTCACCGAGCCCGGCCTGCGCGGGTTCCTGAAGAAGCAGTTCTTCACCGGCGTCGGACAGGTGCCGGTGGACCGCTCGGGCGGCTCGGCAGCCCGGGCCGCGATGGACACGGCGATCCGGCTGCTCGGCGAAGGCAAGCTGCTGGGCATCTACCCGGAGGGCACCCGCTCGCCGGACGGGCGGCTCTACAAGGGCAAGACCGGGGTGGCCCGGATGAGCCTGGAGGCGAACGTCCCGGTCATCCCGGTCGCGATGATCGGCACCGACAAGGTCAACCCGATCGGCTCGCGGATGTGGCGCCCGCGCAAGGTCCGTATCCGGATCGGCGAGCCGATGGACTTCGCCCGCTACGACGGCATGGCCGGGGACCGGTTCATCGAGCGGTCGATGACCGACGAGATCATGTACAACCTGATGGAGCTGTCCGGGCAGACCTACGTCGACCTGTACGCGACGTCGGTGAAGGAGAAGGCCGCCGCGGCCCGCCCGGACCCGCAGATCCCCGACTCCCGCGCGAGCTGAGCGCGGCGCGGCTCCCGGCACACGAGCTGCCGGGATGACGTGCAGACGGCCGCCGAACGGGGTACTCCTCGTCGCACGTAGGGTCGATGCCGGCCCGCCGGCCGCCGACCACGGGACGGGAATGCGCTTCTTCTACGACTGCGAGTTCATCGAGGACGGCACGACGATCGAGCTGGTCTCGATCGGTGTCGTCGGGCAGGACGGACGCGAGTTCTACGCCGTGTCCACCGAGTTCGACCCGGACCGGGCCGGCAAGTGGGTGCGGGCGAACGTGCTGCCCAAGCTGCCGTCGCCGTCCGACCGGGCCTGGCGGTCCCGCTCCCGGATCCGGGCGGACCTGCTCGAGTTCCTCACCGGTCCGCCGGGCGACATCGAGCTGTGGGCCTGGATCGCCGCCTACGACCACGTCGCGCTGTGCCAGCTGTGGGGCGCGATGCCCGCGCTGCCGCGCCCCATCCCGCGGTTCACCCGTGAGCTGCGTCAGCGCTGGGAGGACGCCGGGC
The DNA here is from genome assembly GCA_963822335.1 of uncultured Actinomycetota bacterium. Classification (GTDB taxonomy): domain Bacteria; phylum Actinomycetota; class Actinomycetes; order Mycobacteriales; family Pseudonocardiaceae; genus Pseudonocardia. Next base: position 231,625 of record CAWGHE010000005.1, read on the forward strand.
GCCCGGAGCTGCCCTCGCCGCCCCCGGACGCGCACGACGCGCTGGCGGACGCGCGGCTGAATCTGCACCGTTGGGACGCGATCGAGGCGGCCGTCGGCGCGATCGGCCCGGTGGGACGGGTCGGCACTGTCTGACCCTCGTAGGCTGGGCACGTGAACTGGACCGTCGACGCACCGATCGACGTCCTGCCGGAGCTGCCGCCGCTTCCCGCGGAGCTGCGTTCCGGTCTGGACGACGCGCTCTCCCGCCCTGCGGCGCAACAGCCCCCGTGGCCCGACCTCGAGGCCGTCGGGCACGTGCGCACCGTGCTGGAGAGCGTCCCTCCGGTCGTGCTGCCGCCCGAGGTGGACCGCCTGCAGTCGCGGCTGGCCGAGGTCGCCGAGGGGCGCGCGTTCCTGCTGCAGGGCGGCGACTGCGCCGAGACGTTCGTCGACAACACCGAGCCGCACATCCGCGCGACCATCCGCACGCTGCTGCAGATGGCCGTCGTGCTGACCTACGGCGCGTCGATGCCGGTGGTGAAGGTCGGCCGGATCGCCGGCCAGTACGCGAAGCCACGCAGCTCGGACATCGACGCGATGGGCCTGCCGTCCTATCGCGGTGACATCGTGAACGCTCTGACGCCGGATCCCGAGGCCCGCATCCCGGACCCGTCCCGGATGATCCGCGCCTACGCGAACGCCGGCGCGGCGATGAACCTGGTCCGCGGCCTGACCGCGGCCGGGCTGGCCGACCTGACGAAGGTGCACGACTGGAACAAGGACTTCGTGCGCACGTCCGCGGCGGGTGTGCGGTACGAGGCGGTCGCCGCCGAGATCGACCGCGCGGTCCGGTTCATGGACGCCTGCGGGGTGCAGGACCACAACCTGCACAGCGTCGAGTTCTACGCCAGCCACGAGGCGCTGCTGCTGGACTACGAGCGCGCGCTGCTGCGCCTGGATCTGGAGCGCGCCGACGGCGACATGCCGAAACTCTACGACCTGTCCACGCACATGCTCTGGATCGGCGAGCGCACCCGCCAGCTCGACGGCGCGCACGTCGCGTTCGCGGAGCTGCTGGCCAACCCGATCGGCCTCAAGATCGGCCCGACGACGACGCCGGAGCAGGCCGTCGAGTACGTCGAGCGCCTCGACCCGCGCGGCGAGCCGGGCCGGCTGTCGCTGATCAGCCGCATGGGCAACGACAAGGTCCGCGACGTGCTGCCGGCCATCGTGGAGAAGGTCTCCGCGGGCGGGCACAAGGTCATCTGGCAGTGCGACCCGATGCACGGCAACACGCACGAGTCGACGACCGGCTACAAGACCCGGCACTTCGACCGGATCGTCGACGAGGTGCAGGGCTTCTTCGAGGTGCACCAGGGTCTCGGCACGCACCCCGGCGGCATCCATGTCGAGGTCACCGGCGAGGACGTCACCGAGTGTCTCGGCGGCGCGCAGCGGATCTCCGACACCGATCTGTCGGGCCGCTACGAGACCGCCTGCGACCCGCGTCTGAACACCCAGCAGAGCCTGGAGCTGGCGTTCCTGGTCGCGGAGATGCTGCGCGACTGACCGCGTAACGCGCGTCCGCGCGTCGGCGAGCCCGTCGGGGTACGGACGCGTGTCGGCGAGGGAGGCGGTACCCGTGACCGTCGCCCAGCCGCCGGTCCGCTACCTGCTGCTCGTCGGCGGGCTGATGGCGCTGTTCCTCGCTGCGTTCGCCGTCGTCGTCGCGCTGCGGGTGCCGCTGCTCGACGACCCGCAGCCGTGGCTGGCCGCGGGCGGGGTGCCGGCCGCACTGCTCGGGGTCGGGCTGCTCGTCGCCGACGTCGTGCTGCCGGTGCCGTCGAGCCTGGTGATGGTCGCGAACGGTGCGCTGTTCGGCGCCGTCGTCGGCACCGCCCTGTCCACGCTGGGCGGGCTGGGCGCGACGGCGGCCGGGTACGCGCTGGGCCGCTGGGGCGGCGCACGCGTGCTGGACCGGCTCTGCCCGGCCGCGGAGCGTGAGCGGGCCGCCCGGTTCGTCCGCCGGTGGGGCGTGCTCGCCGTCGTCGCGTCGCGGCCGGTTCCGCTGCTCGCCGAGACCGTCGCGGTGGTGGCCGGTGCGGAGCGACTCGGGCCGGGGCGGACGGCGGCCGGTGCGCTGGCTGGGGTGCTCCCGGCGGCCGTGCTCTACGCGACGGCCGGCGCGGCGGGCGTGGCCGGGCCGGCCGGGATCCTCGCGTTCGCCGCGGCGCTGGCGATCGCCGTGCTGACCTGGCTGGTCGGGCGTCGGCTGTCCGGCCGGGCTACAGCACCTTCAGCGTGACGGTGTCGCCCGGCTCGGCGTCGTCGTCGTCCGCGCCCGGGTCCTGCGAGACGACCGTGCCGCCGCGCCGGCTCAGGAACGGGAACGACCGGTCCACCTCGACGTCGAACCCGGCGGCGCGCAGCAGCTTCGTCGCCTCGTCGACCTTCTTCCCGACCACGAACGGCACCGACGACGACGTCGTGTCCGGCGGCGGTGTCGGCGCCGGAGCGGGCGCCGGGGCCGGGGCGGGTTCCGGCCCGCGGCTGAGCACCAGCGTCACGGGAGCCCCGCCGGTCGCCGGGGTACCGGCCGGCGGGTCCGTCCGCACCACCGCGTACCGCGGGACCGTGTTGTCGTAGACGTCCGCGGCGTTCGACCGGACCGGGGTGAGCCCGGCCCGCCGGACCGTGTCCTCGGCGACCGCGACCGGGCTTCCGGCCGGCACGTTCGGCACCCGCGGCGGCCCGGTGGAGATCGTGAGCGTCACCGTCGACCCCCGCAGGATCCGGCTGCCGATCTGCGGGTCGCCGCCGACGACGGTGTCCGGCGGGGCCGCGTCGTCGACGCGTTCGGTGATCGACGGCGTCAGGTCGGCCTCGGTGACCAGTGCCGCCGCGCGCGCCCGGTCCATACCGGTCACCAGCGGCACCGTCGTCCAGCGCCCGGACCCGACCCACCACGCACCGGCGCCGGCGAGCAGGCCGACGACCAGCAGGACGGCCAGCCAGGCCGCGAACACCCGGCGGCTACGGCGGCGCGCGCCGCGCAGCTCCGTGCGGGTCAGGCCCTCCGGCTCGGCCGCGGGACTGACCGCGGAGCCGCCGAGTGCGGTCACCGCGCGGGTGCCCGACGGCCCGGCCGCCTCGGCACCGTCCGGCGGGCGGACCCGGCGCGGAGCCGCCGGGCAGGGCGTCCCGTTCCGGCTCGACCGGCGGGCGGGGGACGGAGGCGGCGGGCAGACCCAGCCGGGCGGCGACGGCGGTCAGCTCGGCGCGCAGCTCGCGGGCGTCGGCGGGGCGGTGGTCCGGGTCCCGGGCGGTGGCGCGGGCGACCAGCGCGTCGATCTCCGGCGGCAGGCCCGGGACGAGCTCGGACGGAGGCGGGACGTCGTCGTTGACGTGCCGGTAGGCCACCGACAGCGGGTTGTCCGCGACGTACGGCGGCACGCCGGTGAGCAGCTCGTAGAGCACGATCCCGGCCGCGTACACGTCGCTGCGCGGGTCCGCCCGGCCGGTGGTGACCTGTTCGGGGGACAGGTAGGCCATCGTGCCGAGGATCATCCCGGCGTGGCTCACCCCGGCCTCGGCCGCCGCGGTGAGCAGCCCGAAGTCCGCGACCTTCACCTCGCCGGACGGCGCGATCAGCACGTTCTCGGGTTTGACGTCGCGGTGCACCATGCCCTGCCGGTGCGCCTGCGCCAGCCCGTCCAGCACCGGGTCCAGGACCCGCACGGCGGCCGGCAGCCCGACCGGCCCACGCGCGCGCAGCACGTCGCGCAGCGTGCCGCCGGGAACCAGCTCCATCACCAGGAACAGGGTCGCCTCGGTGCCCGGCCCGAGCTCGCCGGCCCGGACCGGCCCCTGGTCGTGCACGCCGACGACGGCCGGGTGGTCGATCCGCGCCGCCAGCCGCGCCTCCCGCCCGAACCGGGAGCGGAACGCCGGGTCCGCGGCCATCCGCGGGTCCATCACCTTGATCGCGACCGCCCGGTCGAGCCGGGTGTCGGTGCCGTGATGGACCGTGGACATCCCGCCGCGGGCGATAACCCGGCCGAGCCGGTAGCGGTGGTCGAGCAGCGGCGCCGACTGCCCCACACCGGACCGTCGACGGGTGCCGGACCGGACGGGGCGCTCACGGCGCGACTCTAACGTCCGGCCCCGACACCCCCGTTCGTGTCCCCGCCGTGTCGCCGACCGGCGGTGGCACTCGTGCGCCGTGTGTGGCGTCGTGCGGTACTCGTGACGCCTGAGTACCGGGCCGACCGGAAGCGCCCCGGCGCGGCGCCCGACCGGAGTCTGGGCCGGGGGTCCCGGCTGTGGCAGGGTGTCGCGCGTGAGCGAGGTGTCCGGTCTTCCCGAGACGGTGACCAGCGTCGAGGCCATCCCGGCGGCCGATGTGGCGGTCCGGCTGTCCATCCCCAAGTCCCGCGTCCAACAACTGGTGCGCGACGGGCAGCTGCTGTCGATCCGCCGGGACGGGGACACGTGATCCCGGCCGCGTTCCTGGACGGCGCGGACGTGGTGAAGGGCCTGCCCGGCACGATCACGGTGCTCCGCGACGGCGGCTACGACGACGACGACATCCTGCGCTGGCTGTTCACCGAGGACGAGTCGCTGCCCGGCATGCCCGATCGCGGCGATCTGCGCCGGACGGCACCGGGAGGTCAAGCGCCGCGCCCAGGCGATGGCGTTCTGACCGTCACGCCGGGCCCATCGCGAACGGACGGCGCTTCGAGCAGCGTGATCGCCCGAGAGTGCCGTTCGTCCGGTCCGGGGCGCCGCCGGTCACGGCCGGGCGCGCAGCGCGCGGACGAGGCCGGGCACGGCCACCGCGGCCCGGCGTCGCCTCGGCACGGTGACCCGGCGGGACAGCACGTCGTAGTCGGCGGCCGCGATCTCGTCGAGGATCCCCTCGTAGAGTCTGCCGCGCCGCGTCCACGCACGCCCGGGCGGCCGGCTCGAGCAGGTCGATCCCCCGTTCGGCGCGCCGGTAGGTGCCGTGCGTCCGGGCGACCAGGTGGGCCAGCGCCTGCCGCACGCGGGGATCGGTGCGACGACGGTCGCGGCACCACCGCAGCAGCTCCCGGTCGACGCCGAACGCGGCCAGCTCGTCGGCCGGCAGGTAGACCCGGCCGCGGTCGAGGTCCTCGCCGACGTCGCGCAGGAAGTTGGTGAGCTGGAACGCGACGCCGAGCAGCGCCGCGTACGGCTCGGCCTCGGCGCGCGGGCCGACCGTGCCCAGCACCGGCACCATCTGCAGGCCGATCACCTCGGCCGAGCCGTGCACGTAGCGGGCCAGCTGCGCGTCGTCGGCGTAGCCGGTGACGGTCAGGTCCATCCGCATCGACGCGAGGAAGTCGGTGAACAGCTCGAGTGCGAGGCCGTAGGTCCGCGCGCGTGTGCGCGACGGCCCGCACGACCGGGGGCGCGTCGGGTGCCGGACCCACCGACGCCCGGCCCAGAGCGGCCTCCAGCGCGTCCAGGCGCGCCGCGGGATCGGCGACGACCTCCTCCGGGTGGTCGACGATCTCGTCGGCGTAGCGGGCGAAGCCGTAGAGCGCGTGGACGTGCACCCGGCGCGGGGCCGGCAGCAGGCGGGTGGCCAGGAAGTACGTCCGGCCGTGCGCGGCGTGCAGCGCCCGGCAGCTCAGGTAGTCCGCGCGCAGGACGGGGTCCGTGACACCTGCGGCGTCGAGCTCCGCCCGCTCAGCTCGGCCGGCGGGCCGCACCGTCGATCACGGGCTCGGGAGCGTCGACGGACACCCCGGCCATGCCGGCCGGGTTCGGGGGCGACGAGCCGTGGCTCGACCGGGAGCGGCACGGCGGCCCGGCGCGGCATGCGCAGCCGCAGCGGGTCCGGGCGCAGCAGCGAGACGGAGGCCAGCGCGCCACCGGCGACTGCGACGGCGAGGAAGCCCCAGTTGTAGAGCGCGGTCTCGCCGGTGGGGTAGTAGGCCACCATCAGCCACACCGAGCCGAGGACCATCCACTGCAGACCGCGTGCGCTCCACGCGATCATCGCAAGCAGGCAGAAGCCCCAGCTCAGGTACCACGGCAGCGTCGCGGGGGACAGGACGGCGGCGAGCGCGAGGACGATCCCGGCGTTGCGGACCGCGGCCGGTCCGCCCTCGCGCGCGGTCCACCAGTAGCGGACGAACAGCCCGACCAGCAGCGCGCCGCCGATCATCCGGGCGACGTCGACGAACGGCTCCTCGGGCAGCGTGCCGAACATCCCCGACGATCGTGTGCGTCAGCTGTCCGGCCGCGGTCGGCAGCGACAGCCAGTTCACGATCATCGACGGCGCGTTCAACGCGGGCAGCCAGCCCAGGCCGACGCCGGCCGCGACGGAGCACGCCGTGAACACGACGCCGAACGTCGCGATCGACGCGGCCCCGCTGCGCACGCAGGCGGCGCTTCCAGAACGGACCGGTCAGCGTGGCCGCCCAGATCAGGACGAGGAACGGCAGGATGATCCCGGCCGACGCCTTCACCGCCATCGCCAGCGTCGCCACCGTGATCGGCGAGACAGGTGCCGCCGTCGCAGGGCGAGCAGCGCGGCGCACGGCATCATCCCGACCACGAGCAGGTCGTTGTGCCCGCCGCCGATCATGTGCACGACCATGACCGGGTTGGCGACGGCGATCCACAGCGCGACCTCCGGCCGCCCGCCGAGGCGCCGGGTCAGCGCCGGGCAGCGCCACGAGCAGCAGGACCAGGCCGATGCAGAGCAGCAGCCGCATCAGCAGCACGCCGACGATCGGGTTCGTGCCGACCAGGCGAGACGACGCCCTTGGCCAGCAGGATGAACAGCGGGCCGTAGGGCGCCGGGGTGTCCTGCCAGAAGTAGTGGACGTTGTCGGTGAAGACCCCGCCCATCGCGTCCGGTCCGACCGCGTACGGGTCGAACCCGGCCAGCGGCAGCGCGCCCTGGGCGAGGTAGCTGAACGGGTCCCGGGTGAACAGGGGCGGGGAGACCAGCAGCGGCGCGATCCAGGCCAGCGCGGTGCGAGCACGCCGCGGCCGGTCGCCCGGCGGGCGAGCACGTCGCGGCCCAGGCGGACCCAGGCCCACACGATCACGGCCAGACCGGCGTAGACCAGCATCGCGGCGAGCTGGCTGCCGTGGCCGTACCGCCAGAACGACAGCGCCGAGTTGCCGAGGATCGGGTCGCGGAGCAGCGATGCCCGCCGCTGCCGAACCCGCCGACGAGCATGAGCACCGAGGCCAGTGAACCCCAGCGCCAGCGTGCGACACAGGAGGACGGCCGAGGCGGCGGCCAGCTCGTCCCACCGGGACGGGCCGGCGTCCGTCCGCGTGCGGATGGGTCGTCGGAGCCGCGCCGGACGCGTCCGGGCGAGGGGTCGGGCGTGAGGGGGCGAGGGCGGTCATGGCGGCGGTCATCGTCTCCATGAGGGGATCACCCGCCTGCGTTCAGGGCTCGTCCGGACGGGTCGGGCCTGCGCCGGGTCATGTCCGAGGCGCGGCGGCACCGGTGATCCGCTCGGCGGCCAGCCGCCCGGAGATCAGCACCGGCGGGATCCCGACGCCGGGCGTCGTCCCGCATCCGGCCAGCACCACGTTGGACGCCGATCGCACGAGGTTGCGCGGGCGGAACGGGCCGGTCTGGGCGAGCCGTGTGCGCGGCGGAGAACGGGGTGCCCGCGGCCATCCCGGCGCCGCTCCCAGTCGTCGCGGGGTGAACAGCCGGGTCCAGGACGGCTCGACGGCCGGGGTCGACGAGCCCGCGGCGGCGAGCACGTCGCGCAGCTCGTCGGCGTAGGCCGGGCCGATCCGCGGCCAGTCGAACCGGGCGCGGTCGGTGTTCGGGCACGGCGCGAGCACCGACACCAGCTCGCGCCCGGGCGGCGCCAGGCCGGGGTCGGTCCGTCCGGGCCGGGTGACCAGCAACGACGGGTCGCTCATCAGCTCGCCGCGGTCCACGATCTCGTCGAACGTCGTGGTCCAGGCGTCGCCGAACGAGATCGTGTGGTGCTGCGCGTCGCGCGGCGCCCGGTCGGCGGGCACCCCGACGTGGACGACGGCGGCGCTCGGCGCCCAGCGCAGCGCGCAGCGGGCGTCGAGGCGCGTGGCCGAGCAGCCGGTAGGCGTCGGCAGCTCCGGGGTGAGGACGACGGCGTCGCAGGCGGTCAGGCGTCCGGCGTGTCGCTCGTGTCCGCGGCGCGGTGCCGGACGGCGCTCACCCGGCCGCCGCCGCTGCGCGCCAGGCCGGTGACCTCGCGTCCGAGCAGCAGCTCGGCGCCGGCGTCGACGGCCGCCTCGGCCAGCGCGGTGCCCAGCTCCGCGCATCCCGCCGCGCGGGAACCAGACCCCGGCGACGGTGTCCATGTAGGCGATCACGCCGTAGGCGCCGAGCGCGCGGTCCGGCGCGACGCCCGCGTAGAGCGCCTGGAACGAGAAGATCCGGCGCAGCCGCGGGTCCGGCAGCATCGAGGCGACACTTCGGCCCGAGCCTGGAGAACCCGCCGAGTGCGACGAGCCGGGCGAGCTCCGGTCCGGCGAGGTCGAGCGGGGAGTCGAGGTTCGCCCCGATGAACGTGTCGATCTCGGTGCGGTAGAGCTCGGTCAGCCAGTTCCGCAGCCGCCGGTAGCCGGCCGCGGACGCCGGGCCGCACACGGTGCGGACCTCCTGCTCCATCCCGTCCGCGCCGGTGTGCACGGAGATCGCCGAGCCGTCGGCGAACTCGGCCCGGTAGGCCGGGTCGAGCCGGACCAGGTCGAGACGGTCGGCCGTGCGCTCCCCGACGGCGGCGAACGCCTCGTCGAGCAGCTCCGGCATCGTGAGCACCGACGGGCCGGTGTCGGCGAGGTAGCGTCCCGGACGGCGTCGGTGACGTCCATCGGCCCGGCCCGCCCGCCCGGGTGCGGGTCGCGCTCCAGGACGGTCACCCGGCGTCCCGGCGCCCAGCAGGTGCAGCGCCGTGGACAGACCGGCCAGGCCGGCACCCACGACGACGACGTGGTCGGTGCGTCCGGGGACGATCCGCGGTGACGGGCCGTTCTCACCACCGGCGCAGCGTCGCCCGTTCGGCCAGCTCGACCAGTCGACGACGGGCGGCGCTGCTCGACCGGGGCGCCGTCCAGCGCGGCCAGCGCCGACCCGGTCAGCGCCGCGATCCGCTGTTCCACCGCCTGCACCGCTCCGAGATCCGCCGAGCGCGCCGCGCACCCGGTCCAGCCCCGCCGCGTCGAGCAGCGGGTCGCCGAGCACCTGCTCATCGTCTTCCGGGCGCCGTCGTCGCCGCGCCGGCGGGCCTGGTCCAGCGCCAGGGCGACCAGCAGGGTGCGCTTGCCCTCGCGCAGGTCGTCGCCGGCCGGCTTGCCGGTGACCTGCGGGTCGCCGAACACGCCGAGCAGGTCGTCGCGCAGCTGGAACGCGACCCCGAGGTCTGCGCCGTAGCGGCGGTAGGCGTCGATCAGCTCCGGGCCGCGCCCCGGCGAGCGCGGCGCCGAGGTGCAGCGGGCGCTCCACCGTGTAGGCGGCCGTCTTGATGCCGGTTCATCCGCATCGCGGCGTGCTCGGACGTCGTCCCCGGACGCCTGGGACAGCACGTCGAGGTACTGGCCGGCGAGCACCTCGGCTGCGCATCGCCCGCCACGGTTCCCCGGCGGCGGGCCATGCGTCTCCGCGGGCAGGCCCGCCGGTGTGGAGCATGTCGTCCGCCCAGACCTGGGCCAGGTCGCCGACGAGGATGGCGGCCGCCGCACCGAAGCGGGCGGCCGGACCGCTCCACCCGGCGGCGTCGTGCACGCGGGCGAACTCGACGTGCACGGTCGGGCGGCCGCGGCGGGTGGACGAGGCGTCCATGAGGTCGTCGTGCACCAGCGCGCAGGCCTGGATCAGCTCCAGCGCGGCGATCGCGACGAGCACCCGCTCGGCCTCCGGACCGGATCCGGCCCCTCCGGCGCCGCGCCAGCCCCACCACGCGAACACCGGCCGCAGGCGTTTGCCGCCGCCGAGCACGAACCCGGCCAGCGTGTCGGCCGAGCTCGGCGACGTCCGGGTCGAGCCCGATGAGCTCGACCCGGCGACGGTCCAGGAAGTCGGCGAGCACGCGCTCGACGTGCTGCGGGACCGCGTCGTCGAACGGGGAGCCGACGACGGTCGCTGAGACCGACGGTCCGGTGCCGCCGGCATCGCCGGGCGTGCCGGGGCCGGCGCGCCGGGGCCGCACGGTGCAGGCCGGGGCCGCCGGCCCGGCGTCGTGTCCGGAGGAATGGGCCACGAACCCAGGCTATCCGGATGGGCACGAGGGTCGGCCCGGGGGCCGTCTGCACCGTAGGGTATCCCTCGTGACCACGCCGAATCCCTCACCCACAGTGACCGACCGGATCAGTCTCGACGGCCGCCCGTTCTTCGCGGTGGAGTTCTTCCCACCGAAGGACGACCAGGGCGAGGCCGACCTCTGGCGAGCGATCCGGCGTCTGGAGCCGCTGGACCCGGCGTACGTGTCGGTGACCTACGGCGCGGGTGGCTCCAGCCGGGACCGGACCGTGCGGACGGTCGGCCGGATCGCCACCGACACGACGTCGTCTGCGATGGCACACCTGACCGCGGTGTCACACTCGGTGGACCGAGCTGCGGCACGTCATCGGCTCGCTGGCCGCGAACGGCGATCCGCAACATCATGGCGCTGCGCGGCGATCCGCCCGGCAAGGACCCGCTCGACGAGTGGGTGGCCGCACCCGGAGGGCCTGAACTACGCCGACGAGCTGGTCGAGCTGATGCAAGCAGCTCCGGCCCGTTCTGCGTCGGCGTGGCCGCGTTCCCGTACGGGCACCCGCGCTCGGCGGACCTGGAGTCGGACACCGAGAAGCTCGTCGGCAAGTTCCGGGCCGGCGCCGAGTTCGCGGTCACCCAGCTGTTCCTGGAGCCGGAGGGGTTCCTGCGGCTGCGCGACCGCGTCGCAGGCGCTCGGGTTCGACCAGCCGATCATTCCCGGGATCATGCCGCTGACCTCGGAGAAGACGTTCCACAAGGGACCGGAGCTGTCCGGGTCGCCGCTGCCCGAGGCGCTGGTCAAGCGCCTGGAGCCCTACGCAGGTGACCAGCAGACGTTCCGGGCCGCCGGGCATGGAGGTCACCGGCGAACTCTGCGAGCAGCTGATCGCCGAGGGCGTGCCGGGGATCCACTTCTACTCGCTGAACCGGTCCACGGCGACGACCGAGCTGGTCGACCGCCTCGGACTGGCCGCGCACCGAGCGCGCCGCCCCGGAGGCGACCACGGTGGCGACCGGCGCCGAGGTCCCGGCCGCCCAGTAGGCGCACAGCAAGCCATGACGGCGGTCCCCGCCCCGGTGCCGACGCACCCCGGCGGGACTGCCGTCGTGTGACCATCCCGCGTGCGGCGACTGGCGTGCCGCACCGGTCCCGCAGGCCGTCTGTCAGTCCGAGGACCGGGGGGTTGCGGTTGCGCTTGGCCAGCACGACCGCGACGCCCGGGGCGACGACGACGAGCAGCCCGAGGAACGCCGTCCAGCCCAGCGTGGACGGGCGCGTTCGGGTCGGCGGAGGCGACCGAGGCGTTGATCTGGCCCACCTCGCCGGGGGTGAACTGCCAGCTCACGGTGCCGCCGTCCGGCCTCGCCGTTGGTCTCCACGACCTCGCCCGGAAAATTGATCTTCAGCTGGACGTCCGGCGCCGTCCACCGGCACCGTCGTGAGGTCGGCGCGGCCCTGCACCGCGATCCGCCCGCCGACGCGGCGCATCTGCAGCTCGGCGCGGCTGCCGGCCACCCCGCCGAGCGCGTTCAGCCTGCTCAGCTGGTCGAACGTCAGGCCGGAGAACCGGACCGTCGAGCCGATGTACCCGTCCTCGGAGTAGGGGACGAGACGTCCACGTCGTCGTCCAGCTCCGGCGGGACGGTGAGCTGCGGGCCCTTCCCGCCCGGCGCGCCGTCCGGGGTCGCGACGACGATCTCGCCGTCGACCGTGTCGTCCGGCTGCACGGCCAGTCCCGCGCGCACCCGCGCGCAGCCGCTGAGGGCGCCCAGCGCGAGCACGCGAGGATCAGGAAGCGTCCGTCAGCACCCGCCGGGTCCGGCCGGGACGGCGGCGGGCGGCGTCCGGGGGGGGCGGTGGTCGATCCGCGTCGACGGGGGCTCGGCGGGGGCGGCGCGGAGGGCATGGCGTCATCGTGCCACCCGGGCCGGTCCGCCCGCGGTGCCGGTGGCGCGCGGCCGGACGTCGTCCGGTGCGGCCGGCCCGGCGTGGCGGCAGCTGTCGGGCGTGGGGAGCGGCAGCTCCCGGCCGAGCACGGCGAACGGGCGCGGGTCGCCGGTGAACAGGTGCTCGCGCAGCACGTCCCGGAAGCCGTAGCGCCGGTAGAGCCGCCACGCCCGGCCGGGTGATGCCGGGGCGTGCTCCGGTGTGGACAGCAGCACACGCGCGCGGCCGGCGTCCTGACGAGCAGGGCGCGCAGGAGACCCTCGCCGAGACCGCGCGCCTGGGCGTCCGGGTGCACGTGCAGCTCGGTCAGCTCGAAGTAGTCGGCCAGCCAGCTCGTCGGCCTCGGCACCGGAGCCGCGCAGCGCGCGCAGCCCGCGGCGGACCTCCTCGAACCACCACTGACCGGGACCGCCCCAGTAGCCGTAGGACATGCCGATCACGCGGTCGTGCTCGCCGAGCCATGCCACCGCACGCCAGCCGGGCCGGTAGGCGTGCTCGAGCCAGAGCGAGCGGCGTTGGCGGGCGGCTCCCGCGCGGGTAGCCCATGGCGGTGACGTAGACGTCGATCGCCTCGTCCAGGTGGTCGGCGAACTCGGTGCGGCCCGAGCTGGACCAGCCGCGGCTGGACGGGCGCGGCCGTCACGACGCGCTCCCGGTGGTGCGCTCACCGGTCCATCACATCACGCGCGAGGCCGCCGGGTGGCGCGATCCCGGTACGGCGCCGACCGGAGGGCCGACCGCCGACTTGACGATGGATCGAACAAGCGTTCTACTAGATGTGTCGAACACGCGTTCGACAGCGGCGCGTCCGGCGAGCGGTGTGGGGGAAGCACCCCGCCGCCGGGCGTGCCGCGGTCGAGGTCGTACGGGGAGTCGTCGGGGTCGGGGAAGGACGTGGTGCAGGTGGGCGGCTTCGCCCGATTGTTCCGAGCCCGGCAGCCGGCGTCGGTCGAGGTGCGCTGGCAGAACGGGGAGCCGGTGGAGTTCCAGCGGCGTCCGCTGCGCCGCGGGGAGCGGTTCCTGGTCACCGGCGTCCGCGAGCAGTGGGTCGAGGAGTCGCCGTGGCCGTTCCCGTCGCCGATGCCCATCGGCGGGGACCGGTTGAGCTGCTGGCGGGTGCTGGCGCGGCCCGGTCGAGGAGCCGACGGAGCCGCCGCGCGAGGTGGTCCTGCGGATGCGGGCCGGGCCCGGCGTGTGGGACCTCGTGCGGGTGTAGTGAAGGACGGGGAGGAGTTGCGATGACGGTCACGACGGAGCCGATGATCGACCTGGCGGGCGACGTCCGACCGGGTGCCGTGCCGTCCCCGCGTCGCGGGGGAGGGAGCCCGCTCGGCGGCCGCTCCCGTGCGCACAGCGGTGCGCGCCGCACGGCCGTGCGCAGCGGCCCGCCACCGGCCGCGCCGACCCCTCGCGAGGCGTTGTCGCTGCTGCGGCAGGCCGAGGACTAGCTCGCCGAGGGGCACCGGGAGGAGGATCCGCTGCGCCGTTACCCGGCGGCCTATCTCGCCGCGCTGCGGGCCGGCGCCGCGGTACTGGCGATGCGGGCCCGCCCGCGGCCCGACGGGGTGCGCCGCGCGACGTCTGGCAGCTGCTCGCCGAGGTGGCGCCGGAGCTCGAGGAGTGGGCGGCGTTCTTCGCCTCGTGCTCGCGCACCCGCGCCGCGGCGGAGGCCGGGATCGACCGCCTCGTCACGCGCCGGGACGCGGACGACCTGCTCCGGCAGGCCGAGCAGTTCGTCGGACGGGGTCCGGGACCTGCTCCCGCTCCGCTGAGCGGCGGTCAGGACGCCGTCGGGCGGGCCCGGCCGCTGCGCAGCACGCGCCCGAGCAGGGAGGTGAAGACCGCCGAGACCTCGCGGGCACCCGGGGTGTCCCACGACTGGATGGGCAGGCACGCGCCCTGGGCCTGCTGGACGGCCGACCGGTCCGGCAGCACCGTGCCGAACACCAGCGGGCCGAACAGCTCCCGGAGCTCGCCGATCCGGAACTCGTGCTCGGAGTTGCGCGGCCGGACGCGGTTCACGAGAACGCCGAGCGGCTGGAGGCGAGGCGTTCGAACGCTCCCGCTCGGTCTGGACGGCGTCGAAGGCCCGCTGCACGCCGGACACCGAGAACATCGTCGGGTCGGCCACCAGGATCGCCCGGTCCGCGGCGGACAGGGCGCTGCGGGTCAGCTGGCCCAGCGACGGCGGGCAGTCGACGATCACCAGCCGGTACGGCTCCGCCTGTGCCGCACCGGGATCCGGCTCCTCGCCGTCGTCCTCGGTCGTCTCCGAGGCGTCGTCGTTCCCGGGACCGGTGGGGCGCAGCTCGGTCGACAGCCGCTGCAGGGCACGGTCCAGGCGGTGCAGCTGCTTGGCCCCCGGATCCGGGTGGTTGTGCCGCTCGGTCTGCTCCGCGCCGACCAGCACGTCGAGGTCCTCGCCCCAGCCGGAGGCGGCGATCGCGCGGCGGATCACGGCGGGCGCGCGGGTCGTCGAGGACGTCGGCGACGGTCGCCGTCGTCGGCTCGGGGTCGAGTGCGGTGGTGGCGTTGGCCTGCGGGTCGAGGTCGACCACCAGGGTGGACACGCCATGTCGCTGCGCCGCACCGGCAAGACCGAGCGCGACGGTGGTCTTCCCGACGCCGCCCTTGAGACTGAGAGTGGCGACGACCTGCACGCCGATCAACCTACCGTGTCGCCCGGTGGACCTCCCGGCGAGGGCGCCGACGCGCGGGCGCGTGCGCCACCGGGTTCCCGGGGCGGGTCGGCGGGCCCACTAGGCTGACGGTCGTGTGGCAGCGCGACGCGGGAGCAGGCCGGCGGGGTGCGCGGGCGCTGCCGTGCACCGGACGCTGGAAGCCGAGATCGAGCGCGTGCGCCGGGATCCGGCGGGCAGGCCCGCCGCGCGTGCTCGACGTGGGTGGCGGAAGCGGGACGTGGGCGGTGCCGCTCGCCGCGTCCGGCTGCTGCCGTGACCGTCGTGGACCCCAGCCCGAACGCGCTCGCCACGCTCGCCCGCCGGGCCCGCGACGCCGGCGCCACCGAGCGCGTCACCCCGGTCCAGGGCGACGTGGACGCGCTCGGCGACCTCGTCCCGGCGTCGTCGGCGGACCTGGTGCTCGGTCCACGGTCTCCTGGAGGTCGTGGACGATCCGGGACGCGGCGCTGGGCGCGCTGGCCGCGGCGACCGACACGGGCGGCGCGGTGTCCGTGCTGACCGTCGGCCGGTACGGCGCGTTCCTGAGCCGGATCACGGCCGGGCGGCCCGCCGAGGCCCGGCATCTGCTGACCGATCCCGAGGGCTGGTCCGGTGCCGGAGGACCCGCTGCGGCGCCGTTTCGACACCCGGTCGCTGCACGAGCTCGCGTCCCGATACCGGCCTGCTGACGTCGAACTGGTGCAGGGCGACGGCACGCTCGACTCGCTGGGCCCCACCGTCCGGCGAGGGCGAGATCGCCGGACGGGAGCTGGCCGAGCTCGACGCGCTCGCCTCGGCCGTCCCGGCGCTCGGTGAGGTCGCTCCCCGGCTGCATCTGCTCGCCCGGCGGCGGTGATCGCGGACGCGGGGTCGAGAGACGGCCCGGCGTGACCAGCGACACACCGCGCCACGCCGTCCGTTCGACGATCAGCGCAACGTGTTGCCCGGTCCGGGTGGTCGTGCGGCGTTTGGGCTCGTACTCTGTGCTCAGAGGCCCGGCTGGGCGCTCGTCGTGTCGTTCCGGCACCGTGGAAATGACTCGACACACCTACTCGTTGTGCCGGAGGTGAAGTTATGCCGCTCTCCGAGCACGAGCAGCGACTGCTCGAACAGATCGAGCGCGCTCTCTACGCCGAGGACCCCAAGTTCGCGTCGTCGGTCAGCGGTGGGCGGATGAGCAAACCCGCCCGCCGTCGCCGCATCCAGGGCGCGCTGCTGTTCGTCTTGGGACTCGTGTTGCTCGTCGCCGGCGTGGCCGTCCAGTCCCTGTGGATCGGGGACGTACCCGGTGGTCAGCATCGTCGGTTTCCTGGCGATGCTCGGCGGGGCGTTGCTGGCGGTGACGTCCATCGGCGCACGCAAGAACGGGCCGCGAAGGAAGGCCAGCAGTCGTCATCCGACCAGCCCGCGGACGACGGCAACAGCGGTTTCACGAACCGCATGGAAGAGCGTTTCCGCCGCCGCTTCGAGCAGGAGTAGCTCTCCAGCGACAGACCACGAACGGGGTGGGACACCGGCCGGGTGTCCCACCCCGTTCGTGTGCGCAGCCGCGGCCCGGCGATCCGGGCACGGGCGCCGGATCGACACCGAGAGGGTCAGCGAGCAGGAGTCCGGTCGGACCTGTCCGGGCCGCCGTCCTGGTCGGCCGATGCGTCCCCGGCAGGCTCGTCGGCGCGGTTTCATCCCGTTCCGGGCTCCCAGCCCGCCCGCCCGGCACGGCTGGGCAGGAGTGAACCCACGGCCCGCCGGACGCGGGCCACCGGCCCCGGCGGTTCCCGTCCGGACGGCGTGTCGGAGTCGTCCCCGCCACCGGGCAGGACGGACGCCGGCACGAGGCGTGCCCGCAGCGGGGCGCCGCGGGCGGTGATCCCCTCCCGCACGTCCGCGACGAGCGGGTCCAGCGTGCCCGGCGCGGGCAGTTGCCCGCCGTACCAGCTGGCCTCGACCTGCCGCCCGAGCTCGACGAGGCTGTCCCGGGCCTGCCCCTCCAGCTCGTGTCCGGTGATCATGAGGCTCGGCCGTCGTGCGGACCGTGTCGCCGCGCCGGGCCGTGACGCCGTGGTCCCGGGATACCGCGAGCACCTCGGCCCACGCCGCCCCGGCCGCCCCGACGCCGCCGGCGCGGGCGAGCTCCGTGCGTTGCCGGGCCTGCCGTCGTCGCCACAGCCGCGGAGCGGCCAGCAGCAGGGCGAGCAGTACCAGCGCGACCGACGACCGCGAACACCACCGGCAGGACACCAGCCGGCGGGCGACTCGCCGGCGGCCGGGTCGGTACCCGGCTCCTCGCCGGGCGCCGGTGCCGGCGTCGGGGCCGCCCCGGGAGCCGGGGTGGGCGGGGCCGCGGCCGGCGGCGGGGGAGCCTGCTGGGCGTCCGGCCCGGAGCCGCCCGTCTCGGCGCGCGCCTGCTGGACGTACTGCGGCTCGACCGTGCGGCCGTCGGTGAGCGGGGTCGGGTCGAACGTGGTCCAGCCGTAGCCGGGGAACCAGGCCTCGACCCAGGCGTGCGCGTCCGACGTCGAGATCGTCCGGCCGTCGGGTCCCTGCTGCCCGGCGGTGAACCCGACCGCGACCCGGGCCGGGACGTTCACCGTGCGCAGCATGACCGCCATCGCGGAGGCGAACTGCTCGCAGTAGCCGGTCCGGCCCCTGGGTGAGGAACTCGGCGAGCGCGTCACCACCGGCGCCGGGGGCGGTCTG
Source organism: uncultured Actinomycetota bacterium (assembly GCA_963822335.1). GTDB lineage: Bacteria > Actinomycetota > Actinomycetes > Mycobacteriales > Pseudonocardiaceae > Pseudonocardia. Next base: position 249,179 of record CAWGHE010000005.1, read on the forward strand.
CAGGCTGTAGCGGAACTGCGAGTTCGGGCCGGTGAAGTACTCGTTGAGCGCCATCGCCTTGTCGAACGGCGTCGGTGCCTGCCCGGTGACCTGCCGCGCGATCGCCGTCACCCGGCTGTCCACTCCGGACGTGTCCAGATAGGCCGGATCGACGCCGCTGCGACCACCGGCGGCCCGCAGCGCGTCCGCCGACGGCGTGGGCAGCCGCATCCGCTCGGCCCACTCGTCCTCCTGCTGAGGGCGGTTCGCGTAGGCGATCCCGCCGGCCGGGTCGTAGGACCAGTCGGTCTCCGACGGCCCGTTCACCGAGACCGGGTCGCCGAACAGCGGCAGCCAGTAGTCGCGGAACCCGAGGTTGCGCACCTGCGCGGTCGCCTCGGTCGACGGCCCGGACGTCGACGGCGGCAGCGGACCGGCCAGGCCCACGCCCGGCAGCGGGCGGCCGGCCACCCAGCCGGACTGCGGCACGTACCGCTGCAGCGTCAGCGCCCGCATGTAGACGGGGCGGTCCAGACCGGACACCGCGAACAGGTCGCGCGGTTCGGGGCGGTTCAGCTGCCCGCGCAGCGACGTGAACGGGTTGAGCCCGATCGACCCGTCCGCGCCGCCGCCCGCCTGGCCGGCGTCGAAGCGGCCCGCCGTGCCGACCATGGTCGCCGCGGAGCCGACCAGCAGCGCGCCGATCACGGCGAGCGCGGTGATCGCGGCCCCGCCCGGGATCTGGCGGAGCCGCTCGCCGCGCAGCATCAGCAGCACCCCGAACCCGGCGGCCGCCGCGACCGCGGACCACCACGGCAGCAGCTGCTCGTCGAGCGCGGTCGGCACGGCGAACACGCAGAGCAGCGGCACCCCGGCCGCGGCCGGGGACTCGGCCGTCACCGCGATGCCGAACACCGCGATCGTCAGGACCCCGAACGCGAGCGTGACCAGCAGCAGGATCTCCGGGCTCGCCGGCACGGGCGGGATCCCGGTGTGGATCTGGTCCCCGGCCCCGGAGAGCAGCGCGCCCAGCTCACCCAGCGCGGACGGCCCGGGCAGCACGCCGAGAAGCCCGCCGTCGGTGAACCACGGCGTCACCAGCAGGAGCAGCGCCACCAGCTGGCCGGGCGCGACGAGCCAGGGCCGCAGGCGCAGCAGCAGGGTCCCGGCGAGGACGACCACGACGACGGCGGCCAGCGCGTGCCCGAACCACGCCCCGCCCTGGACGACCGAGCCCACGGCCGAACCGGCCAGCACGACGGCCAGCCCGGCGCCGGCCGGGGCCAGCAGGGTGCGCCACCACGGACCGGTGGGCGGGGTCGCCGCGGCCGGGGGCGGGTCGCCCGCACTGCGCGGCCGCGGTGGGGCGGGGGCGCTCACCGGGTCCCTCCCCGCGCTGCGGAAGGAGCCGCGGACGGGGCCGAGGACGTGGCCGTGGACGGGGCCGCCGCCGGCGTCGCCCCGGTCGTACCGCGGACCCGGACCGGCCGGACGGGTTCCGCGCCGGGCCCCGCCGAGACGCCGTCGTCGGCGGCGGCGAGGGCACTCGTGTCGCCGCACAGCGCCGCCCACGCCTGCTCGACCGGGAACCCGGCCGGCACGACGGTCGCCCGCCACCCGGCGCTGCGCAGCTGCGTGGCGGCCTCACGGGCGTCGGGCGCGCGGCCCGAGGCGGCCCGGGAGCCGGCGGCCCACCCGTCCACGTCGAGCAGCACGGCGTGCCCGCCGTGCGGGTGCGCCGTGACCATGCCGACGACGTCCTCCGCGGACGTGGCGCCGAGCACGGCCAGTACTCCCTGCGCGGCCGCGGGGGAGGCCGGGGGGACGCCGCCGAGCGCCGCCGTCGCCGACGGGCGCAGCTCGGCGAGGGCGTCCAGGTGCCGGACGACGTCGTCCTCGCCGCCGGACCCCGCGGGAACCAGCATCGTCCCGTCCTCGACGACGAGGTCGACGGCCTCGCCACGGCGCAGCAGGTGCACGCTCACGCTGGCCGCGAGCTCCACGGCGTACTCCAGGCTCGAGCCCGCACCGTGCCCGCGGTGGGCCGAGTCGCGGCGGTCGAGCAGCACGGTGACGCCGGTGGGGTCCGGGGTGTCGTCGAGGCGCACCATCAGCTCGTCGCGGCGGGCGCTGGAGCGCCAGTGCACGCGCCGCATCTCGTCGCCCTGCTGGTAGGGGCGGATCAGCACGTCCGGCGTGCCGGCGCCCTGGCGCGTGCCGCCGTCGGCGGAGCGGCCGACGGCCGTCGAGCCGACGACCGGCCGTCCGGTGAGCGGGGTGACGCGGGGGATCACCAGCAGGCGGTCCGGCGCCAGCAGATCCCGGCTGAACTCGGCCAGACCCAGCGGGTCGGTGCCGCGCCCGCGCAGGGGCCCGATCCGGTACGGCCCGCGGACGGCCGGGCGCAGCGGGTAGGAGACGCGCGCCCCCCGCCGTCCGAGCCGGTGCACGGTGAACCGCGGCGGGTAGCGCTCCGAGGAGCCGACGGCGTCCGGCACCGTGTCCGCGATCCGCAGCGCGCCGAGCAGCGCGCCGCCGGCGATCCGCAGCGTCGTGGTCACCGTGTCGCCGGCCGGGACACGGTGCGGGCGCCAGCGTCCGGGCCACCCGCAGCGTGCGGCGGGCACGCCGGGCGAACACCCAGGCCAGTGCCGGGAGCAGGACCACGAACAGTCCGATGCGGACCAGGTCGCGCTCGTCGAGCACGATCGCCGAGACGGTCATCGCGGCGCCGCCGGCGAGCAGGCAGCGCCCACGCATCGTGAGCGTGGTGCGACGCCGCTGTGCGTCCGCCCCGCCCACCAAGGCCCGATCCTGCAGCGACACCGGCGGATCAGCCGCGTGGCGGGGTCGGTACGGCGACCCGGCCGAGCACCGTACGGACGAGGTCGGAGGCCGACCGGCGGGCGGCGACGGCCTCCGGACCGAGCAGCAGCCGGTGGGCCAGCACGGGGACGGCCACGGCCTGGACGTCGTCCGGCACCACGTAGCCGCGCCCGGCCGTCGCCGCGTGCGCCCGGGCCGCCCGGACCAGATGCAGCGTCGCCCGGGGCGAGGCACCGAGACGGACCTCGGACAGCTTGCGGGTCGCCCCGACGATCTCGACGCAGTACCGGCGCACCTCCGTGGCGACGTGCAGGCTGCGGACCGTCGCGATCATCGCCCGCAGCGTGCGGACGTCGGCGACCGCACGGAGGTGGTCGAGCGGCTCGGAGGCACCGTGCTCGTCGAGCATGGCCAGCTCGGCGGCGGGGTCCGGGTAGCCGACGCTGATCCGGATCGTGAACCGGTCCCGCTGCGCCTCGGGCAGGGGGTAGGTGCCGTCCATCTCGATCGGGTTCTGCGTGGCGACGACGAGGAACGGGTCGCCGAGCTGGTAGGTGCCGCCGTCCACGGTCACCTGGTGCTCGGCCATGCACTCCAGCAGCGCGGACTGGGTCTTGGGGGAGGCCCGGTTGATCTCGTCGGCGATCACGACGTTCGCGAACACCGGACCCGGGCGGAACTCGAACTCCGAGGTCTGCCGGTTGTAGACCGACGTGCCGGTGATGTCACCGGGCAGCAGGTCCGGGGTGAACTGCACGCGGCTGACCGAGCAGTCGATCGCGCGGGCCAGCGCCTTGGCGAGCGAGGTCTTGCCGACTCCGGGCACGTCCTCGACGAGCAGGTGTCCCTCGGAGAGCAGCGCGACCAGCGACAGGCGCACGGCCTCGGGCTTGCCCACGATCACCCGCTGCACGGCCCCGGCGATCCGTCCGGCGAGGTCGGCGACCCCCGCGGCACCGAGCTGCTCCAGGTCCGGCCCCGCGGATCCGACGGCGCGGCTCGCGCCGGACCCGGTCACCCCAGCGGTGCCTGTGGACAGCGCGGACGACGACAACTGGCCTCCTCGGGGACGGGCGTAGCAGCACCAGTCTGTCAAACGTCCCTCGCCCGGGTGGCGGGACCGGGGCACAGCGGCGCCACCACACCCACCCACCGGCGCCCCCACCTCTCCCCACGACGGCCACCCACCGCACCCCACCGCGCACCCCTGCGTTCGCCGACCATGCTCTGACCTGCGACGACACCGGCGGCCAGCTGGTGGGGGATTCGGCCCCGGTGCCGCGACCGGGTGGGCGCGCCGCCGGCTCCCCACATTCCTCCACACCATCTGACCTGCGGCGACGGCGGAATCCCGAGGTCAGCGGATGTCGGTTCGGGTTGACGGTGGGGTGATGTGGGGTAGTGTGGTGATCGCTGGGGCTAAACGGTGCTCCAGGTGGAGGTGGGGTCGGTGTTCCTCGGCACCTATGCCCCGAAGTTGGACGACAAGGGGCGGCTGACGTTGCCCGCGAAATTCCGCGACGAGTTGCGAGGCGGCTGCATGATCACGAAAGGGCAGGACCACTGCCTCTACGTGTTCACCCGTGACGCCTTCACCGAGATGGCGAGCAAGATCGCCGCGGCGCCGTTGACGAACGAGTCGGCGCGTGTCTTCCAGCGCAACCTCTTCTCGGGCACCGACGAGCAGAACCCCGACGCGCAGGGCCGGATAGCGATCACGCCCGAGCTGCGCCGGTACGCCGGACTGTCGAAGGACTGCGTGGTGATCGGCGCGTTCACGCGCGCCGAGATCTGGGACGCGCAGACCTGGCAGGCGTACCAGGACCAGCACGAGGACGAGTTCGCCAAGGCCCAGGAAGAGGTTCTGCCGGGATTGTTCTAGCCGCTTCGACGTCGTCGTCCCCACCCGGGTGCCGTGACCACCGGCCCTGGCGCACCTTCCCCGGTGCCAGGTCCTCCGGCACGGCCCCCGGGTGGGGACGACGGCAGCCACCCCGACTGGGGAGTTCGGGTGGGAGGCGGCTCGCGGTAGGCGGTACCGGAACGGCTGTGGGGGTCGGACCGGGGATGCGGACCGCGGTAACCGGTCACTCCGGTCCCGGCCCGGCGACGGGCCGGGACCGGGCCGGCGGCACCGGAGCACGTGGAGGGGGTGAGCAGTGGAGCATGTACCGGTCCTCCTCGGCCGTGTGTCCGAGCTGCTGGACCCCGCGTTGCGCGGGCGTCCCGCCGTCTTCGTCGACGCGACGCTCGGCCTCGGGGGTCACTCGGCGGCGCTGATGGCCGAGCACCCGCAGCTCACCGTCGTCGGCCTGGACCGTGACCCGCAGGCTCTCGACCTCGCCCGCCGCCGCCTGGCGGCTCATTCCGACCGGCTGCACACCGTGCACGCGGTCTACGACCAGCTGCCCGCCGTCCTCGACGAGCTCGGCCTCGACGGTGCCGACGGCGTCCTGTTCGACCTCGGTGTGTCGTCCCTGCAGCTCGACGAGGACGAGCGCGGCTTCTCCTACTCGCGCGACTCCGACCTGGACATGCGGATGGACCCGACGACCGGTCCGACCGCGGCCGAGGTCCTCAACTCCTACCCCGTGGCCGACCTGCGCCGGATCCTGCGCGAGTACGGCGAGGAGCGCTTCGCCGGTCAGATCGCCGCGGCGATCGGCCGGGCCCGCGACAAGCGGCCGTTCACCCGCAGCACCGAGCTGGTGGAGCTGCTGTACGCGGTCGTGCCGGCGGCGTCGCGGCGCACCGGCGGCCACCCCGCCAAGCGGACGTTCCAGGCGTTGCGGATCGAGGTCAACGGCGAGCTGGAGGTCCTCGCCCGCGCCCTGCCCGCGACGCTGGACGAGGCGTTGCGGCCGGGCGGGCGGATCGTCGTGCTCGCCTACCACTCGCTGGAGGACCGGCTCGTCAAGCGCGAGCTGGCCGAGCGGGCCCGCTCCACCACGCCGATCGACCTGCCGGTCGAGCTGCCCGGGCACGGGCCGCGGCTACGGCTGCTGACCCGCGGCTCGGAGCAGGCGGGCGAGGCCGAGACCGCCGAGAACCCCCGGGCCGCGTCGGTCCGGTTGCGTGCCGCCGAGCGGGTGGCGGCATGAGGTGCACGCACGACAGGAGAGGCCGCGACGTGAGCGAGCGAGCTGACACCGCATCGCGGCCGACGAACGGCAGCGAGGTGGGCAAGTGAGTGCACCGGCGATCGATCGGCGGGCCACGACCGGCACCGCGCCGGCGCGCGAGTCCGGGCCGCGCCGGTCCGGCGTGCTCGCCCCGCCCCGGATCCCCGCCCAGCGCGCCACGGAGCGGATCGCCGAGCGGATCGCGCCGCGCGAGCGTGCCCGGGCCGCGAGCCGTCAGCGGGCCCAGGTGCACGCGGGCCGCGCCAAGTTCGTCCTGGTCGTGATGACCCTGCTGGTGTGCGGGCTGGTGGCCACGCTGTGGCTGTCCACCGCCGCGGCGGCCGACTCGTACCGGCTGCAGGAGGCGCGGACCCGGGCCGGTTCGCTGACCGAGCAGAGCGAGCAGCTGCGCAAGCAGGTCACCGCGATGAACAGCCCGTCCGCGCTGGCCCAGCGCGCCGCGGCGCAGGGACTGGTGTCGGTCCAGGACCCGGCCCGGCTCGTCGTCGCCCCGGACGGCCGGGTCGACGTCGTCGGCGACCCGACGCCGGCGCGCGGCGACGGACCCACGCCGCCGGCCGTCCCGGCCCCGGCCGCGCCGCAGGCACCGGCCGGCCCGGCTGCGGGCGTCCAGACGCCGGCGACGCAGGCACCGTCGACCCAGGCTCCGGCCACGCCGGCACCGTCGACCCCGACACCGGCCACCCAGGCGCCGGCCGCGCGGGCGGCCGGCCCGGCCCAGGCCGACACCAGTGACCCCGCGGCCGCCGCCGGAGCGACGACGGCGGGCGGTCAGGGCTGATGCCCACCGCGGCCCCGCCCCGGTCCAGGGTCGGCGGCCCGGTCGGTCCACCCCGCCCGCGCCGCCCACGCCGGGCCTCGCCGGCCGACGACCCGCGGTTCCGGCTGCGGATCGGCTGGGTGTTGCTGGTGGCGCTGCTCATCGTCTCCGGCACGAAGCTGGTGCTGATCCAGACCGTGCAGTCCGGGGAGCTCACCACGGACTCGGAGAACCAGCGGGCGAGCCGGATCGTCATCCCGGCCGAGCGCGGGGCGATCTCCGACAAGGACGGCAACCTGCTGGCGTTCTCGACGGAGTCCAAGGCACTGGTCACGAACCCGCGGTTGATCAACTCGGTGAAGGGCCCGGGGGCGGACGCCTACAAGTCGCAGATCGCCGACGCCGTCGCCGTCGCGACCGGCGGGGACGTCGCGAAGGCCGACGAGCTGCGCGCCGCGCTGGCCACCGACCGCGGCTACGTCGTGCTGTCCACGAAGGTCGACCCCGGCCCGGCGCGCGACCTGCGCACCCGCTTCCCGGAGATCGCCGAGGAGGACCGGGAGGCCCGGCAGTACCCGGCGGGCGACCTGGCGGCGACCATCATCGGGGCGGCCACCTGGAGCGCCGACGCGCAGAAGCTGATCGGGCGGATCGGCCTGGAGTCCGCCGACGACGACCTGCTCGCCGGGCGCGACGGGTTCCAGATCGCGGACACCGCCGAGGGCAGCAAGACCGTCATCCCCGGCAGCACCCGCTCCGAGCAGCCCGCCGTCTCCGGCTCGGACGTGCAGCTCACGATCGACTCCGACCTGCAGTTCCAGCTGCAGCGGATGCTCGCCGACTACGTCGGGCGCTCCGGAGCGAAGAGCGGCTCGGCCGTCGTGCTGGACACGAAGACCGGCGAGGTGCGTGCGCTGGCCGACAACACGTCGTTCGACCCGGCGAACCTGCTCTCCGCGGACCCGAAGACGCTCGGCAACCAGGCCGTGACGACGCCGTTCGAACCGGGGTCGGTGAACAAGGTCGTCACGATGGCGGCGGCGCTGCAGAACGGCGTCGCGCGCCCGGAGGACGTGCTGAACGTCCCGGGCTCCATCCAGGTGGCCGACCGGAGCGTGAAGGACGCCTGGTCGCACGGCCTGGACCGGTACACGCTGACCGGGGTGCTGGCGAAGTCGTCGAACGTCGGCACGCTGATGACCGCGCAGAAGGTCGGTCCGGACGCCTTCTCGGACATGCTCTCCAGGATGGGGATCGGGCAGCGCACCGACGTCGGGCTGCCGGGGGAGAGCGCGGGCAGCGTGCCTCCGCGGCCGACCTGGTCCGGCTCGACGTTCGGCAACCTGCCGATCGGGCAGGGCCTGTCGATGACCGTGCTGCAGATGGCCGGGATGTACCAGGCCGTGGCCAACGACGGCGTGCGGATCCCGCCGCGGATCGTCGCGTCCACCACCGGCCCGGACGGCGTGCGCGTCCCGACCCCGCGGGCCGACCCGGTGACCGTGATGTCTCCGGAGAACGCGAAGACGTTGCGCACCATGCTGACCGCGGTCACGCAGAAGGCGCCGAAGCAGACCGGTACGGGTCCGGCCGCGGCCGTCCCGGGCTACGAGGTGGCCGGCAAGACCGGGACCGCGCAGCAGGTCGACCCGGCCTGCGGCTGCTACTCGAACTCGAAGTACTGGATCACCTTCGCCGGCATGCTCCCGGCGCAGGACCCGCGCTTCGTGGTCGGGATCATGCTCGACGGCCCGCGCGGCGGCACCAGCGCGGCCGGGCTGTTCCACCAGGTCGCGACGTACCTGGCCCAGCGCGACGGGATCCCGGTTCAGGTTGCGCCGCAGCCCATCCAGACGCTGCAGCTGCACTGACCCGGTCCGGGATCACGATCAGTCCGCCGGCCCGCGCAGCGCCGCGCACCACGCGGCACGGGCCACCGCGCGCAGGGTGGCCTCGAGGTCGAGATGTCCCTCGTCGAGATCGTCGAGGGCCTGGGCCACGAGAGTGTCGACGACTTCCCGCATGTCACGCTCGGCAGGCGACGGCCACGGAGTCATGGCGACGATGCCGGGCCCGCGTACATGCGCGGACCCTACTGGCCGGGTTCCGGCCCCGCCTCCTCAGAAGTGGGGGTTCGGCTGCGCGTGTCCGTCGTGTCCGGACTCGAACAGCAGCGCGACGGCGGCGAGCTGGGACGTCACCTCGAGCTTGATCAGGATCGACCGGATCTGCGTCCGGACCGTCGGTACCGCGACGACGAAATGGGTGGCGATGGCCCCGGCGCGGTGCCCGGTCGCCATGAGATGCAGCACCTCCCGTTCGCGCGGGGTCAGGCGCCGCAGGAGCGCGGCCCGCCGGTCGCTGCGCTGCCGGTGCTGGTGATGGCGGATCAGCCAGCCATCTCGGGCGGCGGCGGTCATGACCGGACGCCCGGCGGCGACGGCGGCCAGGATCTGCACGAGGCTGCCGAACGGAGCCGACTTGTCGACCACACCGACGGCACCGGCGGCGACGGCGGCCGCGGTCGCCGATCCGGCGACGGTCTCGTCGAGGTGGTCGCTGAGCACCACGGCACGCTTGCCCTGCGCGGTCAGCCGGACGATCAGGTCGGACGCACGGACGCGCTGCCGGCCGGCGTCGAGCTGCAGGACCGGCTCCAGCAGCACGACCGCTTCGGGGTGGACGGCGGCGGCGGCCAGGATCGAGTCGGTTCCGCCGACCGGGATCTCGTGCGCGTCGAGGCCGGCGCCGCGCAGAGCCGTCCGCAGGGCTGCGCTGACCATCCGGTGGGCGTCGAGGACCAGGACGCACACGTCGGTTCCGACGCCGTTGGTGTTCGTCCCCTCACGGCTCTCGACCGGTAACGACCGGCGGGTAGGGGTCGGCAGCATGCTGCGCTCCTCGAACGGGGCGGCCCGTCCGGCTCGGTGACGACCACCGGGACGGTGCGGGTTCTGCAGGATCGCGACCCGCCGGGGACTGGAGCGGTACGCGAATGGATACAGTTGGCGGGGCCCAATCGCAACCGCCATACGGGCGCCGATCAGGCCCGGCAGCGATCACATCCGGGCCCGCGAGGCCCGATGCGCTCGGACGTGGAACCGGCGACGACGTCGGGATGGTGCCGCCGCACGGCTGCTCGTGCCGGCCGGAGGCCCGTGTTCGTACGGACAGGCGAGGAACATCGGCCCGTACTCGGCGCCGCACGGGCACCAGTGCCGCACCGCCACGCCCTGCTCGGTCAGTACCCGTACCGCGACCGCCTGGGCCACCCGCGGGACCGCGGCCGGAGCGGCGCCACGGGCGGCAAGCTGGAGGACACCTTCCCGCCGGGCGCCGCGCCAGGACTCCACCGTCCACCCGTCGCCGAGCTCCGGGTGACTCCCGGCCACCAGGAGATGGATCACCACCCGGGCCATACCCCGGCCCGGCGCGGGCCCGGTCCGGTCCGGCGACCACGGCTCGCCGCCCAGGTCCCGGTCGGGTCGTCCGGCGTCCATCAGAACGCCTCTCCGGCCTTCCGGGCCGGCATCGCCGGTGCGTTCGACGGCGGGTGCGGGTTGGCCCCGTCGCCGGAGATCAGTGCCGGGTGCAGGCCCTGCACCCGAAGCAACCCCCGGCGCATACCGAGCCGGTTCTGGGTGTGCCCCAACAGGTCCAGTAGGGTGGCGTCGTAGCTGTCGACGGCTGCGGCATCGATCATCAGGAACCGGGTCGCGGCGGCCAGGAAATCATCGACGTGGCCGCCGAGCCGCTCCACCGCCGCGGCGTCGATGTCGCCGCGCAACACGATGACTCCGTTACCGGGGCCGTCCGCCCTCGAGCCGACGAAGCTCGCCGAGTCCTGCCGATGCCGGTCGATCACAAGATCCGCCCCCAGGCCACATCCGACTCACGGGTGGGCCACCGGGGGCCGGGGCGACCTGATTGCGCAGCCCAGGCTACGTGACGTAGGTCATCACGTCGACCACTCGACGCCGTCCGTCGCCGGGCTCCGGAGATCGGCCCCGGACGAGGGGGAGGGGAGGTCGCCTATCTGGCCGGTCCCCACCGCACACCGCGGGCCTGCGACATCCGGACCACGGGCGTTCCGGTCGAACAAGCTCTCGACTGATCGACGTCGTCGCCGTACAGTTCGTCAGCCAGTGGTGTCGGCCCCGGTCCCCGGCCGCACGCGCCCATTTGCGGTGTCGTCAGGAGCGGGGACCGGATGACAAGTCACGGCGAGACCGACGTCGGCGTGTCGCCGATCTACCTGCTCCTCTGGGACCCGCCGGCCCGGTCCGGCCGGTTCGTCGTCGGCGGCTGGTGCCTCGAGGCCTGGCGCGCCAGCTACTGCACGTGGCGGATGGAGCTGGCCGGACTCGGTGCCTACTTCTGGGTCGACGCCGACCTGGCCAAGGTGGTGGCGGCCCGGGTCCTGCGCGGGCAGAACGTCGTCGGCCACCACTGGGCGCCGTGCGGGAGCGGATCCGACATGGTGTTCCTGGCCCGCCCGGACGCGGCTCGGCTCGGAGACCAGACGACCCGTGCCGAACCGGCGTCCGTCCTCGGTCGACGTGGCCGGTGCCGGCCTGCGGCACGGATAGGGACCCCGGTGATGTGAATGCGAGACACCCGAGGACGTTCCGACGACGGGCCGATGCTGCCCGGCTCACCTGCGGCGGAGGCGCACGGATGCCGCTGCTCGAGGTTGGCGAACGCCTCCTACCGGGTGGGGGCGACGAGCACGCCGCTGCTCGACCCGGACTGCGAGCTCCATCGCCCGCACGACGCGGCCGAACTCGTCGACGACACCTGAGGGGTCCGGGACCCGGCGGCGGGCGTTCGCCCACCACTGCCCGGTGATCACCGGATACCGGTCTACGGATGCCGGGGTGTACCGTCACGCCGCCCATCACGCCACGTCAGCACGGCAGCCGTGATGCGCGAGCGGGCCGTACCCAGACCCTGTCCGGCCAGGTGACGTTCGTGGCGGGAAGGCCTCGCGGCGGCACGGAGTCCATGGAAGGCTCAGCGCGTACGACGCCGGTCAGCGGTCGCAGCAGCCCCGTTGTCGTGACGGCGCCGAGGTGGCTCGAGATGGCTGAGCGCGCCGGGCCGAGCCAGGCACTGGTCGGGGCAGTCGGCCCGAGTGGGTCTCAGGCGGCAATGGGGGTGTACCAGGTGGTCGTGGATCAGTTGCCGATCGCCGGCGCGGCGTGTGCAACGGACGCCGCGGCGGCTGCGGCCGGGCAGACCGAGGAGACCCCATCATGAGCACATCGGCGCCCTCGGCCGCAGGACGGGAGCGGCCCCTGCTGGACGCGTTCGTACGCCTGGCCGACACGATGACTGCGGACTACGACGTGATCGAGCTGCTGCACGGACTGTGCGACGACTGCGTCGGGCTGCTCGGCTCGGACGCTGCCGGGGTGCTTCTGACCGACCAGCGGGGCAACGCTGCAGGTGGTCTCGGCCTCCACCGAGGCCGCACAGATGCTGGAGCTGTTCCAGCTGCAGGCCGAGCAGGGCCCGTGCCTGGACTGCTTCAGTTCCAGCGACCAGGTCCACGCGACCGATCTGGCCACCGAGGTGCGATGGCCGCAGTTCGTCACCCAGGCCCGGGAGTTCGGGTTCGGCGCCGTCCACGCCCTACCGATGCGGCTGCGCGACCACACCATCGGGGCGCTGAACCTCTTCCACCGGGGGCCGGTCGCCATGCAGGCCCCCGAGCTGCGGGTCGGGCAGGCGCTCGCCGACGTGGCCACGATCGCGATCCTGTCCTGGCGCAGTGCCCGGGAACGCGAGCAGCTCACCGACCAGCTGCAGACCGCGCTGAACAGCCGAGTGATCATCGAGCAGGCGAAGGGCATGCTCGCGGAGCGCGCCGGCATCCGTCTCGACGAGGCGTTCGAGCGGCTGCGCGGGCACGCCAGGGCCACCAACACCCGGCTGACCGATCTGGCCCACGCGCTGACCGAGGGCAGCTTCGACACCACACCCCTGCTGGCCCCGCCCCGGTCGTAGCCGGACGCCCGCGGGTGGATCGTGGGGCCGGCCCGGGACGGACCATCCGGCGCGTCGACCGGTCGGTGGGCGACACGGCCGGGCCGCAGACGGCCGAACGGTCCGCCTCGGCCGCCGCGGGACCGGTCACCGGGCGGATCGATGCGCCGGATGGGCGTATCCGGACGGACGGGTGAGGTCGGGCCGGCGCGATGACGGCGAACGGGACTGCGAGCGGTCCGGACGGGCCGGTGCTGCCGCCGGAGCGTTCCCGACCCGCCGGTAATCTCCGCGGCGTGTCCACGGCCCGAGTCCCGACCCAGGCCCAGCAGGAGGCCGCGGTCCCGCAGGAGACCCTGCCGGACCGGCCGTCCGACGTGCGACCGCTCGACGTCGCGGTGCTGGCCCGGATCGCCGCTGCGGACCTGAACCCCGGCTCCGGGCCCGGCCCGGTGCTGGACGGGCCCACGCGGCCGGTCACCGGGGTCACGCTCCGTGCGGCCGAGGTCCGTCCCGGCGACCTGTTCGCAGCGCTGTCCGGCGCCCGCGTGCACGGCGCCGACTTCGCCGGCCAGGCGCTGTCCGCGGGCGCGGTGGCGATCCTCACCGACCCGGACGGGCTGACCCGCCCCGACGTCCGGTCCGCCGAGGTGCCGGTGCTGGTGCGCACCGCGCCGCGGGAGGTCGCTCGGACCGGTCTCGGCGGCCGTCTACGGCGAGCCGACGGCTCGTCTGCGGGTGCTCGGGGTGACCGGCACGAGCGGGAAGACGACGGTCGGGCACCTCCTCGAGGCCGGGCTCTCCGCGGCCGGGCGGTCGAGCGGGCTGCTCGGCACCGTGCGCACCCGGGTGTGCGTGCCCGGGGCGCCGCCGCGGGCGCTGCCCAGCGCGTTCACCACGCCGGAGGCACCGGACCTGCAGGCGATGTTCGCCGTGATGCTCGAGGCGGGCGTGACCGACGTCGCGATGGAGGTCTCCAGCCACGCGCTCGCGCTCGGCCGGGTCGGCGGCACGCGGTTCGCGGTCGGGGCGTTCACCAACCTCTCCCAGGACCACCTCGACTTCCACCCGACGATGACCGACTACTTCGAGGCCAAGGCCACGCTCTTCGGCGGCGACGGAGCCGGTACCGATCCCGCGGACCGGGCCGTGGTCTGCATCGACGACGAGTGGGGCCGCCAGCTCGCGGACCGCCGCACCGACGCGGTGACCGTCACGACCGACCCGTCGACGTCGGCGACCTGGGCCGCGAGGGACGTCGAGAGCCATCCGGACGGCACGCAGACGTTCGTCGCACACGGCCCGGACGGGCTGGCCCAGCCGGTCACGCTCGGGCTGCCCGGCGGCTACAACGTGGCCAACGCGCTGGTCGCGCTCGCCATCCTGGACGCGGACGGGATCCCGCCCGCGGTCGCGGCCGAGGGGTTCGCCACGCTCGCCGTCCCCGGGCGGATGCAGCGGGTGGACGCCGGGCAGGAGTTCCTCGCCGTCGTCGACTACGCGCACAAGCCGGCCGCCGTCGCCGCGCTGCTGGACGCGCTGCGCGCGCAGCTCCCACCGTCCGGGCGGGTGGTCACCGTGCTCGGCTGCGGCGGCGACCGGGACCGCGCCAAGCGCCCGATGATGGGCGCGGCCGCGACGATCCGGTCGGACCTGCTGGTGGTCACCGACGACAACCCGCGCACCGAGGACCCGGCCGAGATCCGCGCCGAGATGATGGCCGGGGCGACGGCCGAGCCGGCCCACGGCGAGCTCGTCGAGATCGGCGACCGGCGGGCCGCGATCGTGCACGCGGTGCGTGCGGCCCGGCCCGGCGACGTCGTCGTGGTGGCCGGCAAGGGACACGAGACCGGGCAGGAGCGGGGCGGGGTGAAGTACCCGTTCGACGACGTGGACGAGGTGGTCGCGGCAATCGTGGAGACCGACCGATGATCGGCATGACGCTGTCCGAGGTGGCCGCCGTCACCGGCGGCACGCTGCACCAGGTGGACGACCCGGATTCGACGACGGTGACCGCCGTCGAGTTCGACTCGCGCACGATCGGCCCCGGCGGGCTGTTCCTGGCGCTGCCCGGCGAGCGCACGGACGGGCACGACTTCGCCGCGTCCGCCGCCGCCCGCGGGGCGGTCGCGGTGCTGGCCGCGCGCGAGGTGGACGCGCCGGCCGTCGTCGTCCCGCCCGCGGCCCGCGCGGAGGGCACCTACCTGGGCGCGACCGACCCGGACGGGCACGGCGCGGCCGTGATCGCCGCGCTCGGCAGGCTGTCCCGGCACGTGCTGGGGTCGCTCCCCGGACTCGCCGTGGTCGGCGTGACCGGCAGCGCGGGCAAGACGTCCACGAAGGACCTGATGGCCGCCGTGCTCGGCCCGCTGGGGCCGACCGTGGCGCCGCCCGAGTCGTTCAACAACGAGCTGGGCACGCCGTGGACCGCGCTGCGCGCGGACGCGGCCACCCGGCACCTGGTGCTGGAGTTCTCGGCCCGCGGGCCCGGCCACATCGCCGCGCTGTGCGCGGTCGCGCCGCCGCGGATCGGGGTCGTGCTCAACGTCGGCAGCGCCCACCTCGGCGAGTTCGGCTCCCGGGAGGGGATCGCGAAGGCCAAGGGCGAGCTCGTCGAGGCGCTGCCTCCGGACGGGGTCGCCGTGCTGAACGCCGACGACCCGGCCGTCGCGGCGATGGCGTCCCGCACCGCCGCCCGGGTGGTGACGTTCGGGCTCGCCGCGGACGCCGACGTGCGGGCGGCCGACGTCGTCGTCGAGTCCGGGCGGGCCCGGTTCCGCCTGGTCACCGGGCAGGGCGACGCGCCGGTCGCGCTGCGGCTGGTCGGCGGGCACCAGGTGTCCAACGCGCTCGCCGCGGCCGCCGTCGCGCTGGAGCTCGGCGGGGACGTCGACGGCGTCGCGGCGTCGCTGGCCGCGGCCACACCGGCGTCGCGCTGGCGGATGGAGGTCACCGACCGTCCGGACGGGGTGACCGTCGTCAACGACGCCTACAACGCCAACCCGGAGGCGATGCGGGCGGCGCTCGGCGCCCTCGGCTCGATCGCCGGCGGCGAGCAGCACCGCCGCAGCTGGGCGGTCCTCGGCCCGATGGCCGAGATCGGGCAGGGCAGCGCGGACGCGCACGCCGAGATCGCCGCACTGGCCCGGGAGCTGGGCGCGGACCGGCTGGTCGCGCTCGGGTGCCCGGACTACGGCGAGCGCGCCGAGCACGTCGCCGACGTGCCGGCCGCGCTGGAGCTGCTGCGTGCCGAGCTGGAACCCGGTGACGTGGTGCTGGTCAAGGCCTCGCGCAGTGCCGGCCTGGAACGGGTGGCCGCCGGCCTGCTGGAGGAGGAACCGGTGAGGGGCGTCTTCCTGGCCGCGGGCATCGCGCTCGCGTTGTCCATCCTGCTCACCCCGTACCTGATCCGGTTCTTCGCGCGGCAGGGCTTCGGGCAGGAGATCCGGGCGGACGGGCCGCAGAGCCACCAGTCCAAGCGGGGCACGCCGACGATGGGCGGCGTCGCGATCCTGCTCGCGATCTGGGTCGGCTACCTCGGCTCGCACGCGTTCACCCGGGAGCCGATCACCGCGTCCGCGCTGCTGGTGCTGTTCCTGACCAGCGCGCTCGGCGTCGTCGGGTTCGTCGACGACTTCCTCAAGATCCGCCGGCAGCGCAACCTCGGCCTGAACAAGACGTCGAAGATCGTCGGTCAGGTGCTCACCGCGACGATCTTCGGCGTGCTGGCGCTGCGGTTCGCGAACAACCGCAACCTGACGCCGGCCTCGGACAGCCTGTCGTTCGTCCGGGACATCACGGTGCTCTCGTTCGGCCTGATCGGGTTCGTGATCCTCTGCAACCTGATCGTCGCGGCCTGGTCGAACGCGGTGAACCTGACCGACGGCCTGGACGGGCTGGCGGCCGGGACGTCGGCGATGGTGCTCGGCACCTACGTGATCATCTGCTTCTGGCAGTTCCGCAACAGCTGCGCCGTGATGGCCAGCGCCGGCTGCTACGAGGTGCGCGACCCGCTCGACGTCGGGCTGGTCGCGGCCGCCGCGATGGGCGGCTGCATCGGGTTCCTGTGGTGGAACGCGTCCCCGGCGCGGATCTTCATGGGTGACACCGGATCGCTCGCACTGGGCGGGCTGCTCGCCGGGCTGTCCATGGTCACGCACACCGAGCTGCTGCTCGTCGTGATCGGCGGCGTGTTCGTGGTGGAGGCGCTGTCGGTCTCGCTGCAGATCGTGGTGTTCCGCACGGCACGACGACGGCTGTTCCGGATGGCCCCGTTCCACCACCACTTCGAGCTGGCCGGATGGGCCGAGACCACGGTGATCATCCGGTTCTGGCTGCTCGCCGCCATGTGCGCGGCGATGGGGCTGGGCATCTTCTACAGCGAGTGGCTCGGCGCCGCGGCGGGGACGTAGCGGTGCCGGCCGACCCACCCACCCGTGTGTTCGACGGCGCGTCCGTGCTGGTGGCCGGCGCCGGGGTGTCCGGGCTGGCCGCGGCCCGCGTGCTGCTGGCGGAGGGTGCGTCGGTGTCGGTCACCGACGACGACCCGGCTCGGCTGAACGATCTGCCGGACGGGGCGAACGCATCCGCCGGCCCGATCCCGGCCGGTGCCGAGACTGATCGTCACCGTCGCCGGGACGGCGCCCGGACCACCCGATCGTGGCCGAGGCCGCCGCCCGCGGCGTCGAGGTGATCGGTGAGCCGGAGCTGGCCTGGCGGCTCGGGGAGCAGGCGGGGGAATCCGCCCGCCTGGCTCGTCGTCACCGGCACCAACGGCAAGACGACGACCACCGAGATGCTCGCCGCGATCCTGCTCGGGTCCGGTGCGGACACCGTGGCCTGCGGCAACATCGGGTACCCGGTCGTGTCCGCGGTCGCCGACGGGCACGCCGTGCTGGCCGTGGAGCTGTCCAGCTTCCAGCTGCACTGGTCGCCGTCGGTGCGCCCGGCCGCGGGTGTCGTGCTGAACGTGGCCGAGGACCACCTCGACTGGCACGGCGGGATGGACGGCTACGCCGCCGCGAAGGCGGCCGCGCTCGTCGGGGACGTCGCCGTCGCCGGGGTCGACGACCCGGTCGCCGCCCGGCTGCTGGCCGCCGCTCCGGCCGCCCGCCGGGTCGGGGTGACGCTCGGCGAGCCGGGCCCGGACCAGCTGGGTGTCTCCGGTGGCGTGCTCGTCGACCGCGCGTTCGGCGGCGGCGAGCTGCTGCCCGCGGCCGCCGTCGTGCCGCCCGGGCCGCCCGGGATCGTCGACGCGCTCGCCGCGGCGGCGCTGGCCCGCGCCCACGGCGTGCCGGCGTCCGCGGTCGGTGCCGCACTGGCCGCGTTCGCGCCCGGCCCGCACCGCAGCGCCCCGGTCGGTGAGGTCGCCGGTGTGCGCTACGTCGACGACTCGAAGGCCACCAACCCGCACGCCGCGGACGCCGCGCTGGACGCGGTCGGGGCGCGCTCGCCCGGTGCGCGGGCGGTCTGGGTGGTCGGCGGCCTGCTCAAGGGCGTGTCCGCGGACACGCTCGGCGCGCTCGCGCGGCGCCACGCGTCCCGGCTCGCCGGCGTGGTGGTGATCGGGACCGAGCGGGCGCCGATCGTCGACGCCCTGGCGCGACACACCCCGGAGGTCCCCGTTCGTGAGGTCTGGGCAGGTGACGATGACGGTATGCAGCCCGACCCGATGCCCGAGGCCGTCCGCCTGGCCGCCGGGCTGGCCGCCCACGGGGACGTGGTGCTGCTCGCGCCCGCCGCCGCGTCGATGGACCAGTTCACCGACTACGCCCACCGCGGGCGCGCGTTCGCCGACGCGGTCGCGGGCCTCGCCGTCACGGCCGCGGGAGGAACCCGGTGACCGGCCCGGCGCGGGAGATGCCGACCGCCCGGGGGCTCGCCCTCAGCGCGGGCGTCGGGACCCGGTCCGCGTTCCGGCAGCTGCAGCGCTGGTTGCGCCGCCCGCTGACGTCGCTGCACCTGATCCTCGGCGTGTTCGGACTGCTGACGTTGTTCGGCCTGGTGATGGTGCTCTCCGCGTCGTCGGTCGAGGCGCTCTCCGACGGCGGGTCGTCCTACTCGGTGTTCACCAAGCAGCTGATGTTCTGCGGCGTGGGCATCGTGCTGTTCTACGCCGGCCTGCGGATCCCGCCCCGGGTGCTGCGCTCGCTCGCGCCGTTCCTGCTGCTGCTCGGCGTCGTCGCGCTGGTCGCGGTGCTGATCCCGGGGATCGGTGCGGTGCGCAATGGATCGCGGTCGTGGTTCGTGTTCGGGTCGGTGTCGCTGCAGCCGTCGGAGGCGGTGAAGATCGCGCTCACGCTGTGGGGCGCGCACGTGCTCGTCGCCCGCCGGGCGGTGATGCACCGCTGGAAGCACGCCCTCAACCCGGTCGTGCCGGTCACGCTCCTGATCTTCACGCTGCTCGTGCTGCAGCCCGACCTGGGCATGACGATCTCGGTCGGGATCGTGCTGCTGGCGCTGCTGTACTTCGGCGGCGCGCCGTTCACGCTGCTCGCGTCGCTGGCCGGTGGTGGGCTGATCGGCGCCGTGATCCTCGGCCTGACCGCCGGCTACCGGGCCAGCCGGATCTCGGCGTTCCTGTCCCCGGGCACCTCGGATCCCCTGGGCCCGGCGTACCAGGCCACCCAGGCGCTCTACTCGCTGGCGGACGGCGGGCTGTTCGGCGTCGGCCTCGGGCAGGGCCGGGCGAAGTGGGACTACCTGCCGAACGCCCACAACGACTTCATCTTCGCCATCATCGGCGAGGAGCTCGGCCTGGTCGGCGCGTTCGCGGTGCTCGCGTTGTTCGCGACGCTGGCCTACACCGGGATGCGGATCGCCGCCCGCAGCGCCGACCCGTGGCTGCGGATCGTCGTGGCGACGTCGACCACGCTGCTCGTGGTCCAGGCCTCGATCAACATCGGGTACGTGGTGGGCCTGCTGCCCGTGACGGGCCTGCAGCTTCCCCTGATCTCGTCCGGAGGCACCTCGCTGGTGGTGACCATGTTCGTGTTCGGTCTGATGACCAACGCCGCGCGGCACGAGCCCGAGGCGGTGGCCGCCCTGCGCAAGCACGGTCAGGGCCGGGTCGCCCGCGCGCTCGGGCTGCCGATGCCGCAGCCCTACCGGGCCCCGGCGGCACCCGCCCGCACGGGTTCGGTGGCGCGGTGAGCGACTCGGAGGTGAGCGGTACGGAGACGGAGACCCCGGACCAGGACGGGCCGACCCGGTCGCTCCCGCACCCCGACGCCCCGGTGCCCGACCGGGAGACACAGGAGCTCCCGCGCCCGGTGGCACCCCCTCGTCCGGCGCCGCCCGGTACGGGTGGGCGGGGCCCCGTCCAGCCCACCCCGCCCGCGGGCCCGCCACACGGAGCCGGGTCGCAGGCAGCACCGCCTCCGGCGCCGCTCCGGCCCCGGCCGGTCCCGCCGTCGGCGATGGCGCCGTCGTCCCCGCGTCGCGTGCCCGGCCCGGGACACGGCGCCGGGTCGCCTGCGGACTACCCGACCGAAGTGAGACCGCCCGGCCCAGCTCAGCCCGGCTCTGCTCAGCCCGGCTCTGCTCAGCCCGGCTCTGCTCAGCCCGGCTCTGCTCAGCCCGGCTCTGCTCAGCCCGGCTCTGCTCAGCCCGGCCCGGATCAGCCTGACGGGGGTCCGACCGGCCCAGGACTGCCCGGCCGCGGACATCTCGGCCCGAGTCAGCCCGGGCTGGGCCGGCCTGAACCGGGTCAGCCTGGACACGGTCAGCCAGGTCCTGGTCCGCCCGGCCAGGGCCAGCCGGGTCCCGTTCCACCCGGTCCCGTCCCGCCCGGTCCTGGACGGCCCGCCGCCGGAGCCCAGCCCGGCCCGGGGAACCCGCCGGGGCCCGGAGCACCACCCGGACCGGGCGCGCCCGGGCGCCCGGCGCCGGCCACGGCCGTCCCGCGGGGCGGCCCCGTCCCCGGCCCGGCACCCACGCCGGGAGGCGGCCCGTCGGTCGTGGTCGCCGGCGGCGGTTCGGCCGGCCACATCGAGCCGGCCCTCGCCGTCGCCGACGCGATCCGCCGGCTCGCGCCCGGTGCGACCGTGACCGCGCTCGGCACGGAGAAGGGGCTGGACACCCAGCTCATCCCGGCCCGCGGCTACCCGCTGGAGCTGATCCCGCCGGTCCCGTTGCCGCGCAAGCCGACCGCAGACCTGCTGAAGCTGCCCGGGAACGTCCGCGGCGCCGTCAAGCGGGTCCGCGACGTGCTGGAGCGGGTGGACGCCGACGTCGTCGTCGGGTTCGGCGGGTTCGTCGCGCTCCCGGCGTACCTCGGCGCGCGCGGGCGGACCCCGATCGTCGTGCACGAGGCGAACGCCCGTGCCGGGCTGGCCAACAAGGTCGGCGCCCGGTTCGCGAAGGCCGTCGGCGTCGCCGTCGCGGGCACCGGCCTGGCAGGCGAGCAGGTCGTCGGCATGCCGCTTGCGCCGCTCGATCACGACCCTGGACCGGGCCGCCCTGCGCGGTGAGGCCCGCCAGCACTTCGGGCTGCCCCCGGGCGGGCCGGTGCTGCTCGTGTTCGGTGGCTCGCAGGGCGCCCGCACGCTGAACGAGGCCGTCGCGGCCGCGCTGCCCGGGCTGGTCGACGCCGGCGTCGCCGTGCTGCACGCGCACGGCCGCACCGGCACGGCCGCCCCGCCGATGCCCGGCTACCGCCCGCTTCCCTACATCGAGCGGATGGACCTCGCCTACGCCGCGGCGGACGTCGTGCTCGGGCGCAGCGGGATGACGACGGTGGCCGAGCTGACCGCCGTCGGGCTGCCCGGGGTGTACGTGCCGCTGCCGCACGGCAACGGGGAGCAGGCACTGAACGTCGCACCCGTCGTCGAGAACGGGGGCGGGATCCTCGTCCCGGACGACGAGCTGACCGGCGACCGCGCTCTGACCGAGCTGATACCGCTGCTCACCGACCCGTCGCGGGCCCTGGAGATGGGCCGCCGCGCGCGTGCCGCCGGCCACGGCGACGCCGACGAGCGGATGGCCCGGATCGTGCTGGAGGTGATCGGCCGATGAGCGCGGGCACGCACGGACGCGGCCGAACCGGCCGAGCTGGGCGACCACGTCCACCTGATCGGCATCGGCGGTGCCGGGATGAGCGGGATCGCGCGCATCCTGCTCGCCCGAGGGGTCGCCGTCTCCGGTTCGGACGCCCGCGAGTCGCGCGCGGTCGCGGCGCTGCGGGTGCTCGGGGCGCGGATCGAGGTCGGGCACGACGCCGCGCACCTCGACCTCGCCGGCCCCGGGCCGACCGTCGTCGTGTCGACGGCGATCCGGGAGTCCAACCCGGAGCTCGCCGCCGCGCGCGAGCGCGGGCTGTCCGTCGTGCACCGGGCCCGCGCGCTCGCCGCGCTGACCCGCGGGCGGCGCGTGGTCGCGGTCGCCGGGACGCACGGCAAGACGTCGACGACGTCGATGGTCACGGTGGCGCTGCAGCACTGCGGCGTCGACCCGTCGTTCGCGATCGGCGGCGACCTGTCCGCGTCCGGGGCCGGTGCGCACCACGGAGAGGGCGACGTGTTCGTCGTCGAGGCGGACGAGAGCGACGGGTCGTTCACCGCGTTCTCCCCGTCCGTCGCGATCGTGACCAACGTGGAGCCGGACCACCTCGACCACCACGGCGACGAGCGCGCCTACCGGGCCGTGTTCGAGTGCTTCCTGGAACGCATCGAGCCCGGCGGGGTGCTCGTCTCGTGCGCCGACGACGCCGGCGCCGAGGACCTGGCTGGCCCGCGCGGGCGTCGAGGTCCGCCGCTACGGCCGCAGCGCCGTGGGCGGCGCCGACGCCCGGCTGCTCGACTTCGTGCCGGACGGCCTCGGCTCGCGGGTGCGGTTCCGCCATCTCGGCGAGGAACGCGACCTGCGTCTCGCCGTGCCCGGCGAGCACATGGCGCTCAACGCGCTCGGCGCCTACCTGGCCGGTGTCGAGCTCGGGATCAGCCCGGAGTGCCTGATCGAGGGCCTCGCCGGCTTCGACGGCGTGCAGCGCCGGTTCGAGTTCAAGGGTTCCGCCCGGGGGGTCGCGGTCTACGACGACTACGCCCACCACCCGACGGAGGTCGCGGCGACGTTGCGCGCGGCGCGGGAGACGGCCGGGACCGGGCACGGGCGGCGCGGCCGGGTGCTGGTCGCGTTCCAGCCGCACCTGTACTCGCGGACCCGGATGTTCGCCGCCGAGTTCGGCGCGGCCCTGTCGCTGGCCGACGAGGTGATGGTGCTCGACGTCTACGGCGCCCGGGAGGACCCGGAGCCCGGCGTCAGCTCGGCCCTGATCACCGACGCGGTGCGGCTGCCCGCCGAGCGGGTGCACCGGGCGCCGTCGTGGGAGGGGGTGCCGGCCGCGATGGCCGCGCTCGCCGCCGACGGCGACATGGTGATCACGATGGGCGCCGGCGACGTGACCGTTCTCGGCCCGGAGATCCTGCTCGAGCTGGACACGGGCCCGCGATGAGCCCGGCGCGCGGCGCCACGGCTCCGGACCGGGACCGCCGGTCCGGCGCGGTCGCGGCGGACCGCACGCGGTTCCGCCGCCGCCGGATCGCCGCGGTGGCCGTCGCGGCGCTCCTGGGGGTCGTCGCGCTCGGCGCGGGCGCCTGGTGGGCGCTCGGCCGCTTCGGCCCGGGCGTCGACGACGTGCGGGTCGGCGGCACCCGTGCGATCACCGAGGGCGACGTGCGGGCCGCGGCCGATGTGACCCCCGGAACGCCGCTCGCTGCGGTCGACACCGGTGCGGTCGCCGCCCGGGTATCCGGAATCCCCGGGGTGGCCGACGTCGAGGTGAGCCGGGGGTGGCCGCACACGCTGGAGATCGCCGTCTCCGAGCGGATGCCGGTGGCACTGGTCGACTCGCCCGAAGGCCCGCGCCTGGTGGACGGCACCGGTCTGGCCTACCGGAGCCTGCCCGAGCAACCACCGCGACTGCCGAAGCTGGCGCTGCCCCGGGTGGCTCCCGGCGACCCCGCGACGGCGGCCGCATTGGCCGTGGTCACGGCCCTGCCGACCGAGCTGCGCGACCAGGTCGACGCCGTCGAGCAGGGCCCGGGCGGCAACACGCTGGAGCTGGCCATGACCAACGGCCGGCGCGTGCTCTGGGGGCGGTGGGCGGAGACCGATCCCGTGCAGACCGCCCGCCGCGCCGCGATTCTCGGGCCCCTCCTCACCCGCGAGGGCTCGGTCTACGACGTCTCCAGCCCGGAGCTCCCGACCGTCCGGCGATGACGTCGACGCCGACTTCGCCGCCGAATTCGGCGAGCACCACCCACACGGGGACTTGTCGGCGCGCGGCGCGCCTGCTGGACCCCGGTCCGCGGCCGTCTTAGCGTTCGAACCCGAGGCCCGGGGCACCCGGAGCTGGACCGGACCCCGAGCAACTGGAAGGTGCAGCGCATGACGCCACCGCACAACTACCTGGCCGTGATCAAGGTCGTCGGCATCGGTGGCGGCGGCGTGAACGCCGTCAACCGCATGATCGAGGTCGGCCTCAAGGGCGTCGAGTTCATCGCGGTGAACACCGACGCGCAGGCCCTCCTGATGTCCGACGCCGACGTCAAGCTCGACATCGGCCGCGAGCTGACCCGAGGTCTCGGCGCCGGCGCGAACCCGGACGTCGGGGGCAAGGCCGCCGAGGACCACGCGGAGGAGATCGAGGAGGTCCTCAAGGGGGCCGACATGGTCTTCGTCACCGCGGGGGAGGGTGGCGGCACCGGAACCGGCGGCGCACCCGTCGTCGCGCAGATCGCCCGCAAGCTCGGCGCGTTGACCATAGGCGTCGTCACCCGCCCGTTCACGTTCGAGGGCCGCCGCCGGGCCGGGCAGGCCGAGGACGGCATCCAGGCGCTGCGCAACGAGTGCGACACGCTCATCGTCATCCCGAACGACCGGCTGCTGCAGCTCGGCGACGTCGGCGTCTCGCTGATGGACGCCTTCCGCTCGGCGGACGAGGTGCTGCTCTCCGGTGTCCAGGGGATCACCAACCTGATCACCACGCCCGGCCTGATCAACCTGGACTTCGCGGACGTCAAGTCCGTCATGTCCGGTGCCGGGTCGGCGCTGATGGGAATCGGGTCCGCGCGCGGCGAGGGCCGCGCCGTCCAGGCTGCCGAGAAGGCGATCAACTCGCCGCTGCTCGAGGCGTCGATGGACGGCGCCCAGGGCGTGCTTCTGTCCATCGCGGGCGGCTCCGACCTCGGGCTGTTCGAGATCCACGAGTCGGCCTCGCTGGTGCAGGAGGCCGCCCACCCCGAGGCGAACATCATCTTCGGCACGGTGATCGACGACTCGCTCGGCGACGAGGTCCGGATCACGGTGATCGCGGCCGGTTTCGAGGGCGGCACGCCCGCCCACAAGAAGCTGGAGCCTGCCGCGTTCCGCTCCGGCACCCAGCGCGCCGCGACTCCGCCGGCCGAGCCGCCGGCCGCGGCCCCGGCGCAGGCCGCCCCGACCGCGCAGGCGGCGCCGACGACCCAGGCGGGCACGGCCCAGAACAGCGCCCCGTCCGCCGGGACGTCCGCGTACACCCCGGCCCAGCCGCCCGCCCAGCCCGCGCCCGCCCAGCCGACGCAGACCGCGCAGGGCACCCAGGCGGCCGCGCCGGTCACGCGATCCGGTGGCCCGGAGCTGCCGGCCACGGTGGCGCCGCTCCGGCCCGAACCAGGCGGGTGTCCTGCCGCCGTCGGCTCCGTCGACTCCGTACGCGCCGCCCGCCCCGCGCCAGGCCGACCAGGGGTCGGCGGAGCAGCCGGCGGCCGGCTCGTCCACGTCCGTGTCGAGCCCGACGCCGGCCGCCCCGGCCGACCCCGGGCTCGACGACGACGTGGACGTCCCGCCGTTCATGCGCCGCTGAGGCCCGTTTGCGGGGCCCGTGCGAGGCTGGGCCGGTGCGCGTACGACGGGTGACGACCACCCGGGCCGGCGGCCGGTCCTCCGGTCCGTTCGCCCGCTTCAACCTCTCCCGCGGGGTCGGCGACGACCCCGCGGCGGTCTCGGCGAACCGCTTCCGCCTGCGGCGTGAGCTCGGCCTCGACGGCGTCGTGTTCCTGCAGCAGGTGCACGGGACCGACGTCGAGGTCGTCGAGACGCCGCCGCGCTCGACGGAGGCGCCGGACGTACCGGAGCGCGACGCCGTCGTCACCACGACACCGGGTCTCGGCGTGGCCGTGCTGGCCGCGGACTGCGTCCCGGTGCTGCTCGCCGACCCCGAGGCCCGAGTGGTCGGTGCCGCGCACGCGGGCCGGGTGGGGGCCGCGGACGGTGTCCTGCAGGCCACGCTGGACACGATGACCGGGCTCGGAGCCACGATCGACCGGGTCGAGGTGCTGCTCGGGCCGGCGATCTGCGGCGCCTGCTACGAGGTCCCGGCCGCGATGCGCGACGAGGTGGAGGCCGCCCTGCCGGGCAGCGCGGCACAGACCCGGTCCGGGACGCCGGCGCTGGACCTGCGGGCCGGGCTGACCACCCAGCTCGCCGCGCTGGGGGTGCGGAAGATCGGCACCGACCCGCGGTGCACCCGCGAGGACGCGGACCTGTTCAGCCACCGCCGGGACGGCCGGACCGGCCGCCAGGCCGCCGTGACCTGGCTGGACCCCCGCCCCGCCTGATCCCCTCCCCGCCGCCGGGGCACTCACGCGTCGTGAGTTGCGTCGTGCGAGTCAGATGGCGCTCGAGCGCCACATCCGGGGTGGGCGCAGCCGGGTCGCAGGCGCGATCATGGGCCGGTGGGTGACGAGGCGCGTGCGGACGAGCTGGGACGGCGCCTGGACGCGCTGCGAGAGCGCATCGACACGGCGTGTGATCGGGCCGGGCGCGACCCGTCCTCGGTCTCGTTGCTCGCTGTGACCAAGACGGTGCCGGCGGCCGACGTCGCGACCTTGATCGATCTCGGTCTCACCGCGTTCGGCGAGAACCGCGCGCAGGAGGCGGCGACCAAGGTGGACGAGGTGGCCGAGCTGCGCCCGCAGGCCCGGCCACGCTGGCACTTCGTCGGTGGCCTGCAGCGGAACAAGATCAAGCAAGTGCTCCCGTGGGTGGACCGGATCGAGTCCGTCGACTCGGCGCGGCTGGCCCGTGCGCTGGACCGGGCGGTCGTCGCGGCCCGCGAGGAGGGCGGCCGGGACGCCCCGCTCCCGGTGCTGCTGCAGTACAGCGTGGACGGTGACCCGCACCGCGGCGGTGTCCCCGACGACGGCCTGGCCGGGCTCGCTGACCTGGTCGCGGAGCTGCCCGGGCTGGATCTGGCCGGGCTGATGGCGGTCGCGCCGCTCGGCGAGGAACCCGACCGCGCGTTCGCCGCGATCGCCGCAGCCGCGCAGCGCCTGCGCGCCGACCACCCCGGCGCGACGGAGCTGTCCGCCGGTATGAGCGGAGACCTCGAGACCGCGGTCGGTCACGGATCGACAGTGGTGCGTGTCGGAACGGCTCTGGTGGGGGAGCGGCGGATAACCTCCGAGTAATCCCAGGTGGCGGGCATGCGCGCCGGCCGGGACGGTGGTGCCAGTGGTGCGTGCGGCCACTCAGGACGAGGAGAAGCGGATGAGCGCGATGTACCGGCTCAAGGCCTACTTCGGCATGGTTCCGGCCGACGAGATGGACTTCGTGGACGACCGCGACTCCTACGGAGGCACCCGTGCCGGCTACGAGGGGCGACGGAGCGACCGCTGGGCCTCCGGCGGGAGTCGATTCAGCGACGCCGACGACTACGGGGAGTACGCGCCCGAGTCCGCAGCGCCGTTCGACGACGGCTGGGAAAGCCGCCCGTCGCGGGAAGCCCCCCGTCCGGCGCGCGGTGGACGGGACCCGATGCGCCCCGACCGGGACCAGGTGGGCCTTTCCGGACGTGGTCCGGGGGGTTTCTCGGGCGGTTCGGTGACCCCCGTGCGGGGCTCACTGGCGATGGATCCGGAGGCCACCGCGGGCCCCTCGAGGGAGCCTCTGCGGACCGAACGGTCGATCACCGCGAGCGCCCCCGCAGCGGCTGGCGCGACCGCCCCGGCGAGCCCCGCGGCGGTGCCCGAACAGCGTGACCGGGCGGCTGCCGCACCGTCGACGATCACGACATTGCACCCCCGGAGCTACAACGAGGCACGCACCATCGGTGAGCGTTATCGCGAGGGTGTGCCGGTCATCATGAACCTGACCGAGCTGGACGACGCAGCAGCAAAACGCCTGGTGGACTTCGCTGCCGGGCTCGTGTTCGCCCTCCACGGCGGCTTCGACAAGGTCACGAACCGGGTGTTCCTGCTCACCCCGGCGAACGTCGAGGTGTCAGCCGACGACGCCCGGAGGATCGCCGAGCGCGGCGGCTTCCGGCAGGATTGAGTCGTGCCCGACCTGATCCGGTTCCTGATCTACTACGTCCTGTTCTTCTTCTGGCTGCTGCTCGCGGCCCGGATCGTCGTGGAGATGGTCCGGACGTTCGCGCGCCAGTGGGTGCCCGCCGGCGGCAGCGCCGTCGCCCTGGAGGTCATCTTCACCGTCACCGACCCTCCGGTGAAGCTGCTGCGGAGAGTGATCCCGGTCGTGCGCATAGGAGGCGTAGGGCTGGACCTGTCGATTATGGTTCTGTTGCTGGTGGTGTTCATACTGATGAGCATCGCCAGACCGGTGTGAGCCCCAGTCACCCGGTTTGCCGCCGAGGACCGCATGAGGTGAGTGATCCGATGCCGCTGACGCCCGCCGACGTGCACAACGTCGCGTTCAGCAAACCCCCGATCGGGAAGCGGGGATACAACGAGGACGAGGTCGACGCATTTCTCGACCTCGTCGAAGCCGAGCTTGCTCGGCTGATCGGCGAGAACGACGACCTGCGAGACCAGGTCGCCCAGCTCGAGCAACGACTCGGGGACACCGAGGCGGACCTCGATGAGGCCCGCTCGCAGCCCGCTCCGAGCCAGACCCAGGCGATGCAGCGCCAGGAGCCCCCGATGCCGCGTGAGGCACCGAGGATGGCCTCCGGCGGTGCCCCTGCCCCGCAGCTCGCCGACGCCGTCGGAGCCGCCGGCGCCGATGGTGGTGACCACCACGTGCAGGCGGCGAAGGTCCTGGGCCTCGCGCAGGAGATGGCCGACCGGCTGACCGCCGAGGCCAAGAACGAGGCCGACACGATGCTGTCGGACGCCCGGACCAAGTCCGAGCAGCTCCTCTCCGACGCGCGGACGAAGTCCGACGGCCTGGTCAACGACGCGCGGGCGCGCGCCGAGACCATGCTCAACGACGCGCGCACCCGGGCCGAGACCCTGGAGCGCCAGTCCCGGGACAAGGCCGCGAGCCTGGTCAGCGACGCCGAACGCAAGCAGAACGAGATCATCGGTCAGATCCAGCGGGACAAGTCCGTGCTGGAGAAGAAGATCGACGAGCTGCGGACGTTCGAACGGGAGTACCGCACCCGGCTCAAGACGTACCTGGAGTCCCAGCTGCGTGACCTGGCAGGACGGGGCTCGGCCGCTCCCTCGGACGCGGCACAGGCGAGCTCCAACGGCGGGTACGCCGCCACCGGGTACGGGCAACGGGCGGACACCGGGAGCTGATCTTCCCGAGTACTCGCAGCCCGCGCTGCCGACCCACGGAGTTCGCTCATGCTGGTGCTGGTCCTGATCCTCGTCGTGATCGCGCTGGTCCTGCTTCTCGCCGGCTGGTTCCTGCACCTGGTGGTGCTGGCCTGGACGTCGGTCGGGATCAGCGTGCTGGCCGGCCTGGTGCTGCTCTACGACTGGTGGCAGACCCGGTCCGCGGTGCGGGCCGGTCGCCAGCCGGGTCGTGACGGGGACGGAGACCGTTCGGCACAGGGTCAAGCGCCCGGAGCGGGAGCTGTCGGCGCCGGAGTAGGTGCCGGTGCCGTCGGAGCGGGTGTGGCGGGCTCCGGCGCGGGCCCGGACGCCTACGGCGGCGCGGACATGGAGCCGGCGACACAGGTCCTCCCGATCGTCCCGCCGACCGTCGAATGCGGTGGAGGAGACGGTCGTGATGCCGGTCGTGGCACCGTCCGGCTCGCCGGACGCACCGTCCGGCGCTTCCCGATCGGGTGGACTTTCGTCACCGAGCGTGACTGAGGCCACAGCCGACGAGGGCGCGACGACCCGGGCGACCGATGGCGGCACGACCGCCGTCGACCCCGCGGCAGGGCCGGTTCAGGGTGGCGGCGGCGACCCGGCGACCGGTAGCGCGCAGTCCTCCGGGGACACGCGGGAGGCACCCGAGGGAGGGGCCGACGCCGCTGGGGCGGCGCGACCCTCGGATCCGGCCGAACCGGCCACGACGGCGGCTCGGGCCGGCACGACGCAGGACGCGACGCAGGCGGTCCCCTCCGGAGCGGCCGGGGCGGCGGTCGCGGGCGGAGCGGCGGTCGCCGGGGCAGCCGGAGTGGCGGCAGGGTCCGCCGGGTCCGCCGGGTCCGCCGAGGACGGCACCACCCGCTCCGACCGTGCCACCGGATCGCCCGACGAGCCGACGTCGGTGGCCGACGGCGGGCCGCCGGCGGACGCCGACGACCGCACCCGTGCCGCGGCCGCCGTCGACACGTCCGGCGAGGCGCCCGAGGAGCCACGCGATTCCGCGCACGCCCTGCTCGTCGCTCGGCTGCCGGACGAGGTCGTCGTGATCGACGAGCACCCGCGCTACCACGTGCAGGGCTGCCCCTCGCTGCCCGGACAGCCCCTCATCCCGCTGCCGGTCAGCGAGGCGGTCGAACTCGGGTTCACACCCTGCGGCTGGTGCAGCCCGAACCGCGTCCTGAGCGAGCGGCACCCCGCCGAGGCCCGCTGAGGCCCGGGGGTCCCGCGAACTGGGGTGGCGCACCGCGCTATCCTCGTGAGACACGGCGTCGATCCGGCCATCACCGGGGAGCCTCCGGAAGAAACCGGCACCTGCCGGGAGTAGAACCGGACGGGAGCGGCCCGTCATCGCCGTCGAACGAGTGGCGCACGGACCGTGTGATCTGCGGGTCGTGGGCAAGCGGGGTGGTACCGCGGCGTCGCCGAGGCGGCAGCGTCGTCCCCGTGCCGGAGCGCGAGCACCAGCACGAGGAGCACCACCGCCGTGACCGAGAAGCCCGGTTACCCCGCCGTCGACGCGCACCCGTCCTTCCCCGCCGCCGAGCGGGAGGTCCTGGACTTCTGGGCCGCCGACGACACGTTCCGCACGTCCGTCGACCAGCGTCCGGCCGGAGAGAACGGCAGCAACGAGTTCGTCTTCTACGACGGCCCGCCGTTCGCGAACGGCCTCCCGCACTACGGCCACCTGCTGACCGGGTACGTCAAGGACGTCGTCCCCCGCTACCGCACCATGCGCGGGCAGCGGGTCGAGCGCCGCTTCGGCTGGGACACCCACGGCCTGCCGGCCGAGGTGGAGACCGAGACGCAGCTCGGGATCAAGCACAAGTCCGAGATCGACGAGATGGGCGTGGCCGCGTTCAACGAGGCCTGCCGCACCTCGGTGCTGCGCTACACCGGCGAGTGGCGGGACTACGTGACCCGCCAGGCCCGCTGGGTGGACTTCGACAACGACTACAAGACGCTCGATCTGGACTACATGGAGTCCGTGATGTGGGCGTTCAAGACGTTGTGGGACAAGGGCTGGGTCTACTCCGGCTTCCGGGTGCTCTGGTACTGCTGGCGCTGCGAGACGCCGCTGTCGGCCACCGAGACCAAGATGGACGACGTCTACCTGGACCGGCAGGACCCGGCCGTCACCGTCGGCCTGCGGCTGACGGCGCCGGACCGTCCGGAGCTCGACGGCGCGCTCGCCCTGGTGTGGACGACGACGCCGTGGACGCTGCCGTCGAACCTCGCGATGGCCGTGCACCCGGACGTCGAGTACGTCGTGGTGTCCGCGAACGGGGAGCGCTGGCTGCTGGCCGAGGCGCGCGTCGGCGCCTACGCGCGCGAGCTCGGCGAGGAGCCGGAGGTGGTCGCCCGCTTCACCGGTTCCGACCTGCTGGGCGTGTCCTACACCCCGCCGTTCGACTTCTTCCTCGGCCGCGAGAACGCCCACCGCGTGCTGTCCGCGGACTACGTGACCACCGAGGACGGCACCGGCCTGGTGCACATCGCACCGGCGTTCGGTGAGGAGGACAAGGAGATCACCGACGCGGCCGGGATCGAGGTCGTCGTGCCGGTGGACACCCGCGGGGAGTTCACCGTCGAGGTGCCGCCCTACACCGGGATGCTGGTCTTCGACGCGAACCCGCAGATCATCCGGGACCTCCAGCACGGCGGGGAGCACGTGCTCGGCGTGCTGCTGCGCCGCGAGACCTACGACCACCCGTACCCGCACTGCTGGCGGTGCGGGAGCCCGCTGATCCAGCGCGCCGTCGACTCGTGGTTCGTCCAGGTCACGGCGTTCCGGGACCGGATGGTCGAGCTGAACCAGCAGATCAACTGGACGCCTGCGCACGTGAAGGACGGCCAGTTCGGCCGGTGGCTGGAGGGCGCCCGGGACTGGGCGATCTCGCGGAACCGCTACTGGGGCAGCCCGATCCCGGTGTGGACCTCCGACGACCCGCGCTACCCGCGCACCGACGTGTACGGCTCGCTGGACGAGCTCGAGCGCGACTTCGGGGTGCGCCCGACCGACCTGCACCGGCCCTACGTCGACGACCTGACCCGCCCGAACCCGGACGACCCGACCGGCAACTCGACCATGCGCCGGGTGCCGGAGGTGCTGGACTGCTGGTTCGAGTCCGGCTCGATGCCGTTCGCGCAGGTCCACTACCCGTTCGAGAACGCGGACTGGTTCGAGTGGCACTACCCGGGCGACTTCATCGTCGAGTACAACGGCCAGACCCGCGGCTGGTTCTACACGCTGCACGTGCTGGCCACGGCGTTGTTCGACCGGCCGTCGTTCCGCAACTGCTCGGCGCACGGCATCGTGCTCGGCGACGACGGCGCGAAGATGTCCAAGTCCCGCAAGAACTACCCGGACGTCAACGAGGTGTTCGACCGGGACGGCTCGGACGCCATGCGCTGGTTCCTGATGGCGAGCCCGATCCTGCGCGGCGGGAACCTGGTCGTCACCGAGCAGGGCATCCGCGAGGGCGTGCGCCAGGCGATCCTGCCGCTGTGGAACACCTGGTACTTCCTGTCGCTCTACGCGAACGCGGCCGGAGTGGCCGGCGCGTACCGGACCGACTCGCCGCACGTCCTGGACCGCTACGTGCTGGCCAAGACCGCCGACCTGGTCGACGGCGCCACCACGGCGATGGACGCCTACGACATCGCCGGCGCCTGCGAGCGGGTCCGCGACCACGCCGAGGTGCTGACGAACTGGTACGTGCGCCGGAGCCGGGACCGGTTCTGGGCGGGTGACCGGGACGCGATCGACACGCTGCACACCGTGCTGGAGGTGACCTGCCGGGTCGCCGCGCCGCTGCTGCCGATGACCGTGGAGACGATCTGGCAGGGCCTGACGGGCGGACGTTCGGTGCACCTGGAGGGCTGGCCCGGTGGCGCCGACCCGGCGTCGGTGGGTGCCGACGTGACCGCGGCCGGCCTCCCGCGCGACGCGGACCTCGTCGCGGCGATGGATCGGGTCCGCCAGGTCGCGTCGGCGGCGCTGTCGTTGCGCAAGTCGGCGAAGGTGCGGGTCCGGCAGCCGCTGCCGTCGCTGACCGTCGCCGCGGCGGACGCGGCGACGCTGGAGCCGTTCACCGACCTGCTGCGCGACGAGGTGAACGTCCGCGACGTGGTGCTCACCGCCGACGTCGCGACGCACGGCCGGTTCGAGGTCGCGGTGAACGCCCGCGCGGCCGGGCCGCGGCTCGGCGGCGACGTGCAGAAGGTGATCAAGGCGGTGAAGGCGGGGGAGTGGAGCGCGAACCCGGACGGCACCGTCTCCGCCGGTGGCATCGACCTGGTCGACGGCGAGTTCAGCGAGAAGCTGGTGGCGGCGGATCCGGAGCACACGGCCGCGCTGCCCGCGAACGCCGGCCTGGTCGTGCTGGACCCGGCCGTGACACCGGAGCTGGCGGCCGAGGGCACGGCACGCGACGTCGTCCGCGTCGTCCAGCAGGCGCGCCGCGAGGCCGGGCTGGCCGTGTCGGACCGGATCGCGCTCACCGTGTCCGGGCCGGACGCGGTCCTCGACGCGGTGCGCACGCACGAGGCGTTCGTGGCCGGTGAGGTGCTCGCGACGTCGGTGTCCTACGGGGAGACGGGCGTCGCGGGTTCCTCCGGGCAGGTCGTGGCGCCGGACGGCGTCGCGGTCACCGTCACCGCGGCGGTCGCCCGCGCCTGACTGGCCACGCCGGGCCGCGCGGGCGCACCCGACGCGCGCCGGACCCGTCGTCGACCCTCGGTTGGACCGCGATTGGAGGGGCTCCCGGCACCGTGCCCGATGCGGGCGGAGATGCCGTCCTCTTCAGGCCGGGGAGTCGTGATGGACGCGCGGAACGCCACGGACGAGGTGCTGGTGGTCGGGGCGGGGCCGGTAGGGCTGACCGCTGCCAGCCAGCTGGCCCGCCTCGGGGCCCGGGTACGGGTGGTCGAGGCCCTCGAGACCCCGACCACGGAGTCCCGTGCGGTGGTCGTGCACGCCCGCAGCATGGAGATGCTCGCCTCGCTCGGTGTCCTGGAGCGGCTGGAGTCGCGTGGCCGGCGGATCGGTGCACTGGAGATGGTCGACGGCAGGTCCGGCCGGAGCCGGGCCCGCATGGAGCTCGCCGGGATACCGAGCAGGCACCCGTACATGCTCGACCTCCCGCAGCCGGACACCGAGGCCGTCCTGGCCGACCGGGCCGCCGAGCTCGGCGTGGTCGTCGAGCGCGGGGTCGCGGTGGCGGCGCTGAGCCAGGACGACGCGGGCGTCGACGTCACGTTGCGGTCCCGCGACGGTGAGGAGAACGCGCGGGTCGGGTGGGTCGTGGGCGCCGACGGCGGCCACAGCACGGTCCGGCAGCTGCTCGGCGTCCAGCTGGACGGCAGCTTCCACGGCCAGCACTTCCTCATGGCGGACGTCGACGTCGCCACCGAGCTCTCCAGGGACAGCCTCCGGATGTTCAGCCACCCCGACGGCATGGGCATGTTCTTCCCGATGGCGGGATCCCGGGCGCGGGTGTTGTTCCAGGTCGACGAGCCCGGTGCGGGCGACCCGACGCTGGAGCAGGTGCAGGCTCTGGCCGACGTCCGCACGGGCGGCCGGATCACCTGCTCCGACCCGCGCTGGCTGACCTACTTCGAGATCCACCATGCGCAGGTCGCCCGGTACCGCCACGGTCGGGTCCTGCTGGCCGGGGACGCCGCGCACATCCACAGCCCGGCCGCGGCCCAGGGCATGAACACCGGCATGCAGGACGCGGCGAACCTCGCGTGGAAGCTCGCCCTCGTGGCCCGGGGCCGCGCGGGAGACGCCCTGCTCGACAGCTACCACGACGAGCGGCATCCGGTCGGAGCCGCGGTGGTCCGTCAGACCACCGCTCTGACGGACGTCGGGGCCGCCACCGGCCCCGAGGCCGCGATCCGCAACCTGGCTCTCGTCGTCCTGGGCCACGTCCCGCAGCTGGGGCACGCCGTCGCCACGAGGCTGGCCGAGCTGACCGTCGGCTATCCCGACAGCAGCCTGTCCGTCCAGCACGGCGGCACCGCACGGGCGGGGGAGCACGCCCCGGATCCCGAGGGCACCTCGGTGGCGGTCGAGGAGCTCCTGACCCGGCCCGGGTTCACGCTGCTGACGTTCGGCGGCGGCACCGACGGCACCGACGGCACCGACGTCGCCGACGAGCTGTCGGCGACGCTCGGCGAGCTCGGCACCGTCGTCCCGGTCGTGGCCGAGCGCGCTGCCGGGCACTCGGTGACCGACCCCGACGGCGTCCTGAGCAGCGCCTACGGCCTCGGTCGCGGCGGGATGGCCCTGATCCGCCCCGACGGCTACCTGGGACTCGTCGCGGACTCCGCGGACGCGGACCTGCTGAGCCGCTACCTCGAGGAGAACCTGCACGTCCGTGACACGAGCGCGCAGCGGGTCGCTCCCTGAACCGGCCCGCCTCGGAAGGGGGGTGCCGGCCGCTCGCTAGGCTGAGACGCATGGGGGACGCGGCGCGGCGCTGGGCGGAGCTGCAGTCCGGGCGGGGGATCCCACCGGAGATCCTGGCCGCCGCGCCGGCCGATCCGTGGACGCACAACCCGGCCGACTTCACGGCGCCCGACGTGCCGGCCGACACCCCGTCCCGGGACGCCGGCCTGGCGTTGCTCGCCGGAGCGGGGCCGGGCGGCGGCACCGTGCTCGACGTCGGCTGCGGCGGAGGGGACGCGACGTTCGCGCTGGCCGGGCCGCTGCGCGCGGCGACAGGGGTGGACCAGCAGCAGGACATGCTCGACCTGTTCACCGCGGGTGCCGCCACGCGCGGGATCGGCGCGGCGACGGTGCTCGGCCGCTGGCCGGACGCCGCCGGTGATGTCGCCGGCCCGCACGACGTCGTGGTCAGCCATCACGTGCTGCACAACGTCGTCGACCTGCCGCCGTTCCTGACCGCGCTCACCGCGGCCGCGGGGCGCGGCGTCGTCGTCGAGATGTTGCCGCAGCACCCGATGGCCTGGCTGGACCCGCTGTTCGAGCGCTTCCACGATGTGTACCGCCCGCCGTCGGCGACCGACGCCGACGCCGTCGCGGTCCTCGCCGAGCTGGGGATCACCCCGGAGGTCCGGCACTGGCGACGCGAGCGGCGCCACCCGCACGACCCGGCGTGGGTGACCCGGCGGCTGTGCCTGCCGGCCGACCGCGTCGGCGACATCGAGGCCGCGCTGGCGGACGTGCCGCTGCGCGAGCCGATCGCGGTCACGCTGAGCTGGTCCGTCTAGGTACCGGCACGTGGCGCACGGAACCCGCGGCGACCGGCCGCGAGAGGCGCCTCGATAGGCTCACCCTGCACGGGGGTGGTGATCGATGAGCCTGGAGATTGTCCTCGGCATCGTCGCCGCTGTCGTCCTGTTGGGCGTCCTGGCAGTTCGGGTGTCGGTTCGCATCGGGCTGCCCTCACTCGTGCTCTACCTCGGTATCGGGCTGCTGCTCGGCGAGTCCGTGCTCGGGTTCCAGTTCTCCGACGCCCGGCTCACCGAGACGCTCGGGCTGGCCGCGCTCGTGCTCATCCTGATCGAGGGCGGGCTGACCACCCGATGGTCCGCGGTACGCCCCGCGCTCGGCGTCGGCGTGCTGCTGTCCACCGTGTCGGTGCTGGTCAGCATCGCGGTCGCGGGCACGGCGCTGCACCTGCTGCTGAACCTCGACTGGCGGGTGGCGTTCCTCTGGGGCGCGGTGCTGTCCTCCACCGACGCGGCGGCCGTGTTCAGCGTGCTGCGCGGGGTCGCCGTGCCGAGACGGCTGGCCGGCGCGCTGGAGCTGGAGTCCGGCATGAACGACGCCCCGGTCGTCATCGCCGTCGCCGTGCTCGCGTCCCCGGCGCCGATCGGCTGGATCACCCCGCTGATCGTCGGCTACGAGCTGGCCGCGGGCGCCGTGATCGGCGTCGCGCTCGGCCTCGGCGGGGCGTGGGCGCTGCGCCGGGCCGCGCTGCCGTCCACCGGTCTCTACCCGCTCGCCGCGATCTCGGTCTGCGTGCTCGCCTACGCCGGGGGCCAGGTCGCACACGCGTCCGGGCTGCTCGCCACGTACGCCTGCGCGCTCGTGCTGGGCAACTCCGACCTGCCGCACCGCGGTGGCGTGCTGTCGTTCGCCGAGGGCACCGGGTGGCTCGCCCAGATCGGCCTGTTCGTGCTGCTCGGGCTCTACGTCAGCCCGCCCCGGCTGCTCGACGCCGTCGTCCCGGCGCTGGTCGCGGCCGCCGTCCTGCTGCTCGCCGCACGCCCGCTGTCGGTGATCGCGGCCGCGGCGCCGTTCCGGATGCCCTGGCGTGAGCAGGCGTTCCTGTCCTGGGCCGGGTTACGCGGGGCCGTCCCGATCGTGCTGGCCCTGATCGCACTGGTCGAGGGCGGCCCGCAGTACCAGCCGCTCGTCGACGTCGTGTTCGTGCTGGTCGTCGTGCTCACGCTGCTGCAGGGCACGACGCTGGGGTGGGTCGCGCGCAGGCTGGGCGTCGCCCTGCGCACGGACACCCGCGAGGTCGAGGTGGACGCCGCCCCGCTGGACGAGGTCGATGCCGAGCTGCTGCAGGTGAAGGTGCCGGGCGGGTCGAAGCTGCACGGCGTCTACCTGCGCCAGCTCCGGCTGCCCACCGGGGCGACGGTGAGCCTGGTGGTGCGCGAGGCGAAGGCGTTCACCCCGGACGGGGAGACCCGCCTGCGTGAGGGCGACCAGTTCCTGGTCGTGGCGACCCGCTCGGTGCGTGAGCAGGCCGAGCGCCGGATCCGGGCCGTCGACCGCGGCGGTGCGCTCGTGCGCTGGCGCGAGGGCGGTGAGCGTGCGGACTGAGGCCGGGCGGCCGACGGCCGAAGCAGCGGCGCTGAGGCCGGGCGGCCGACGGCCGATGCTGCGGCGCTGAGGCCGGGCGGCCGACGGCCGAAGCAGCGGCACCGCGCATAATCGGGGGGTGAGCGACGCACCCGGGCGACCCGCAGGCCGCCGTATCGTCCTGCTCGCCGGGATCGCCGCCGGGGTGCTGGCCCTGGACGTGCTGACCAAGGTCCTCGCCGTGGCGACGCTGGAGGACCGCCCGCCGGTCGAGCTGCTCGGCGGCGCGATCTACCTCGTCCTGCTGCGCAACCCGGGCGCGGCGTTCTCCATGGTGACCGGCTACACGTGGGTGCTGACGATCGTCGCGCTCGTCGTCGTCGGGGTGATCGTGCGGATCGCGCGACGCCTCGCCTCGCCCGGCTGGGCGATCGGGCTCGGCCTGGTCCTCGGCGGTGCGCTCGGCAACCTGACCGACCGGCTGTTCCGCTACCCCGGCCCGCTGCGCGGGCACGTCGTGGACATGGTCTCGCTGTTCGCCCCGGACGGGAGCGTGTGGCCGGTGTTCAACGCGGCCGACTCGGGGATCGTCTGCGGCGGGATCCTGCTGGTCCTGATGACGCTGCGCGGCGTCGAGATCGACGGCACCCGGACCCGATCCAAGGAGGAACCGGCCGGTGGGTGAGCTGCGCCAGATGCCGGTCCCGGACGGCCTGGACGGGATGCGCATCGACGCCGGGCTGTCGCGGCTGCTCGGGCTGTCCCGCACGGTCGTCGCGGGCCTGGCCGAGGAGGGCCGGGTCGCGCTCGACGGCCGCCAGGCCGGCAAGTCCGACCGGCTGCCCGGCGGCGCCTGGCTGGAGATCGAACTGCCCGACGCGGCCGGACCGTCGACGATCGACGGCCCGGCCGAGGTGGTCGCGGGGCTCACCGTCCTGCACTCCGACGACGACATCGTCGTCGTGGACAAACCGGTCGGGGTCGCCGCGCACCCCAGCCCCGGGTGGGAGGGCCCGACCGTCACCGGCGGGCTGGCCGCGCTCGGCGAGCGCCTGTCCACCTCCGGCGCGGCCGAACGGCAGGGGATCGTGCACCGCCTCGACGCCGGCACCACCGGCGTGATGGTCGTCGCCAAGTCCGAGCGCGCCTACACCCTGCTCAAGCAGGCGTTCCGCGACCGAACCGTGGACAAGCGCTACCACGCCGTCGTGCAGGGGCACCCGGATCCGTCGTCCGGCACGATCGACGCTCCGATCGACCGCCACCCGCGCCACGATTACAAGTTCGCCGTGGTCCAGGGCGGGCGGCCCAGCGTCACGCACTACGACACGATCGAGGCGTTCCGGGCCGCGAGCCTGCTCGACGTCCACCTCGAGACCGGCCGCACGCACCAGATCCGGGTGCACTTCTCGGCGATGCGCCACCCGTGCGTCGGGGACACGATGTACGGCGCCGACCCGACGCTCGCCGCTCGCGTCGGCCTGACGCGGCAGTGGCTGCACGCCCAGCGCCTCGGGTTCGCGCACCCGGCCGACGGCCGCGCCGTGGAGTTCGTCAGCCCGCACCCGGACGATCTCGAGGCCGCCCTGGAGATCCTGCGTGACTGAGCGGGCTGCCATCCCCGCTGCTCGTGCGGGCTCCGGCCGGGAGGGACGGCTCCGGTGAGCGGGCGGACCCGGCTGCTGCTTCTGGCCGGGCTCGCCGTGGTCGTCCTGCTGGTCGCCTGGGTGGCCGGCGGCGAGGGCGGGGGATCGGCCCCGGCACGCTCCGGCGGATCGGTCCGGCTCGGTCCCGACCCCGGGCAGCCGGTCGAGGAGTACCGGGCCGACCTGGCCCGCCGGCTGCCCCCGCCCGGCGATCCGGTGCTTGCGCTGGTGCAGCTCACCGGCCAGCTCGACGTCCGTGCCGCGGCCGCACTGGCCGGCCCGACCGCGGTCCAGACGGCCGTGTTCCGGGCGCCGCTCCCGCGGGTGCAGACGGCCTTGCGGTTCGAACCGGTCACCGGCACGGGCGACCTCGCCGGTGCCCTCGAGGTGGCCCGCGGTCGGGCGGCGTTCGCGGCGTCGGCCGACGCGTCCCGCCTGACCGGCCGCCCCCGCGACGTGGCCGCCGCGGAACAGCGGATCTACGACGACCCGTCCTGCCGCTGCATCGCCGCCCTGGTCGTTCGGGCGGACCGGGCCCGGCTGGACGCCCTGGCCGCCGACCCGGCCGTCCGCGCCGTGGACGCCGCCCCCGCCGGGACCGAGCCCCGCGACCTGGCACTCGCCCCGCTCCTGCCCGAGCAGCGCACCGCCGCCGACCCGCTCCCCGACGACGGCCCGGTCCCGCCCGCCCCCGGCCCGTGACCCGGCCGCCCTGCGGACCATGATCAGCTCGTTGGTCCGGATAGGGCCAGATCGGCCCTGATCCGGACCCGACCGGCGATCATGGCGTGCCGCTGGGTTCGGCCGGCATGTGGCTGAGCCGCGGCAGCCCGGCTGCCCTGGTGCCCGAGGCCATGATCACCGCGTTGGTCCGGATCGGGGTCGGATTCGGCCCGATCCGGACCCGACCGGTGCTCATGGCGTGCCGCTCGGGGAGTTCGGCCCGCCGACGGTGCCATGGTGCCCGAGGCCGGCACGACCAGGAGCTGGAACGTGCCGGCCGACCGGGTACGCGGATCGGCTGGCACGTTGTGGCGGTCGCAGCCGCCGAAACGTGACGGTCGATCGGGCGGCGTGGATCGGTTGGCACGTTGTGGCGGTGCCAACAGCACGAACGTGGCGCCCGAACCGGGGACGGGGATCGGATGCCACGTCGTGGTCGGTGGAGTCAGCCAGAAGGTGACGCCCGATCGGCCCGGCGTGGTGGTCGGCCCTCCAGGCTTGCTATCCGGCCCGCTCAGCCCGACTGGCCGGCGTCCCGGACCATGATCGGCGCGAATGTACGGATCGGGGCCAGATTCGGCACTCATCCGGACCCGCCTGGCGATCATGACGTGCTGCCGGATGGCGGGCACATGGTGGCGCTCGCAGTAGCCCGGCCGCCCCGGACATGATCAGCGCGTTGGTCGGGATCGGGGTCAGAATCGGCCGCAATCCGGAGTTGACCAGTGCTCATGGCGTGCTGCTGGGATCGGCTGGCACGTTGTGGCTGTCGTAGCCGCCGAAACGTGGCGGTCGATCGGGCGGCACGGATCGGTTGGCACGTTGTGGCGGTCGCAGCCGCCGAAACGTGGTCATCGTGGACGAGGAGCAGCGCTTCGAGGCAGTCGATCGGGGCGCGGATCGGTTGGCACGTTGTGGCGGGGTCGGCAGCCCGAACGTGACGCCCGATCGGCCCGGCGCCGTGTTCGACCGGCCCTGTGTCGTCACTTCGCGCGCTGAAGCCTGCTCGGCCCCGCCCGTCCCCTCCCCGGACCATGATCGGCGCGAGGTACGGATCGGGGTCCGATCCGGACCCGACCGGCGATCATGACGTGCTGCGGGGACAAGCCCCGCACGTTGTAGCTCGCAGCTACCCGCCGCCCTCGCCCATGATCAGCGCGTTGTCCGGACCAAGGCCAGACTCGACCCACATCCGGACGCGACTGGTGATCATGGAGCGTGGGACCACCCGGGCGAACCGGGCGGCGGGGCCTCAGCCCTGGCCGTCCGGGGGCGCGGTGCCGGTCCCGCCGGGAAGGGGGAGGCCGCGGGCACGCAGCGCGGCCATCGCCGCCGGCATCCCGCGCCAGATGTGGGCGTCCCAGCCGTGCGCGCGGGCGGCGCGGACGTTCTCCGCGCGGTCGTCGAAGAAGACGACCTGGTCGGGCCGGGTGCGGAACTCGTGGTCGGCGCGGGCGTAGATGTCCGGCGACGGCTTGGCGACCCCGACGTCGGCGGAGAACAGCAGCCGGTCGAACGGACCGCTCCATGCCGCTGCCCGGACGGCGGCGGCGAGTCCGCGCGGCGCGTTGGAGAGCAGCATCATCCGGACCCGCGCCCGGGCGAGCTCGCGGATCATCAGCGACGACGAGCGCGGCAGCGTCGACCAGCGCGCCGAGTCGAGGGCCTCCATCCGCTCCATGCGCTTGCGGTCCTCGGGGAGCCCGAGGTCGGAGAAGACCGCCGACCAGTACCGCATCGGCGGCTCGCCGCGGTCGTGCGGAGTGCGATGGGCCCAGTAGGCCCGGCCGGCGGCGGCCTCGGAGACGCCGAGCTCGGTGGCGAGTGCGCGCTCGAGGCCGGCCGAGGGGACGAGCACATCACCCAGATCGAACACCACGGTGGTTCCGGCGTGCAGGGACATCGACCACCACGGTAGCCCCGGACGGTCGCCTCCCGGAGATGGCCGGTCCGGACCCCGGGACCGATCGGGGACGGGCCCCGGGGTCGGCCCGGGGTGCTCCCGGATCATCACGCCCGCCTGCGCGGCCAGGCTCGGACGCATGGTCGAACGGGGGATCGCCGGTGCGGGGGTGGCTGTCGCCGCCACCGCGGTCGTCACGCTGCACCTGACGGGCGCGGGCCGGGTCGACCCGATGGCCCAGACGGTCAGCGACTACGTCGGCCTGCCGGAGGGCCCCGCCCTGCTCGGGCTGGCCGCCGCGGGCCTGATCATTGCCGGGGCCGTCGCGGCCGTGCGGATGGCCGGGCCCGCCCGCCGGGTGCTGACGGCGTGGACCGCGGCGGTGCTGCTGGTCGCGCTGTTCCCGACGAACCTTCCGGACCAGCCACCGGACCTGGCCGCGTTCGTGCACCGCTGGGCCGGGGCGCTCGTGTTCACGCTGCCGCCGATCGCCGGCGTCCTCGCGTCGCGCACGGCCGATCCGGTACTGCGCCGCCGGCTGCTCATCGGTTCCGTCGTGTCCGCGACCGCCGCGTGCGCGTTCCTGGCCGCCCATGCGCCGCACGTCCTGGCCGGTGCGGCCGTCTTCGGGTGGCTGGGGCTGATCGAGCGCGTCGCGTACGTCGCGCTGCTGGCCCTGATGGTCCTGCTGGCGTCGTACCGGCCGGGTGTCGCTGTTCTCCCGGCTCCGGTCCGGCCGGTGGCCGTCGACGCCGGGACGGGGGAGCGGCGGTGAACGCGCCGGTGGCGGTCGCGGTCGTCCTCGCGATCACGGCGGCCGGCTGCTTCGCGGCCGCGGCGGTCCTGCAGCACGACGCGGTCCGGCGGCACGGGACGGCCCGCGCGTGGCGCACCCGGCGGTGGTGGACCGGCGGCCTCGTCGCCGCTGTCGGCGCGGCCGGTCACGTCACCGCGCTCGCCATGGCGACACTGGCCGTCGTCCAGCCGCTCGGAGTCCTCGCCGTCCCGCTCGGTGTCCTGTTCGAGCGGCACGGCGAGAGCCGGAGGGGCAACGTCACGGCCGTCGCGTGCGCGGTCGCCGGCGTCGTCGGGGGCGTCGCGCTGTTCACACTCGCCACGACGGCGGCGGCCGGCGCCGTCCGGGCACCGGCCGACCCGTGGCGGGTGCTGACGGTCGTCGTGCTCGTCGCGCTGCCCGCCGCCGGTCTCGCCGCGCTGTCCGCGCTGCCCGGCAGACGGGCCGCACCGGACCCGGCAGGTCCGCTCCATTCGGCGACGGTCCGGTGCCTGGCCAGGGCGGTGCCCGCCGCGGTTGCGTTCGGCCTGGTCTCGGCCGTCGTGCGGGCCGGGATCGAGATCGCCGCCCGCGGTCCGGACGCGTCGCTGCTCCTGCTCGGTGCCGTCGGAGTCCTCGCGCTGGTGGCCGGCGGGCTCGGCGTGCAGTCCGCATTCCGCAGCGGGCCTCCGTCGCTGGTCGTGGCGTGCCTGACCGTCGT
The DNA here is from genome assembly GCA_963822335.1 of uncultured Actinomycetota bacterium. Classification (GTDB taxonomy): domain Bacteria; phylum Actinomycetota; class Actinomycetes; order Mycobacteriales; family Pseudonocardiaceae; genus Pseudonocardia. The sequence continues at coordinate 292,969 of CAWGHE010000005.1, forward strand.
CGACCCGCTGGCCGCCGTCGGGGTCGGGGCCCTGGCGCTCGACGAGCGGATCGCGACCGGCCCGGCCGGAGCGGTCATCGCGGTGACCGGCGGGCTGCTGGCCGTGTCCGGCGTGCTGCTGCTGGCGCGCCACCACCCGGACGTCGTCGCGCGGGCCGCCGCAAGCACCCCTCCCCGTGAACCGGAACCGCCCGAGGCCGCCGGACCCCGGCAGGCGGACGAACCGACACCACCGACAGACCCGCGCCGCAACCGGCGCCCGTTCCCGAGGAGACGACCGTGAGCCGTCCACTGCGCGTCCTGATCGCCGCCGACACCTACCCGCCCGACGTGAACGGGGCCGCCCGTTTCACCGAGCGTCTGGCCGGTGGCCTCGCCGGCCGTGGCCACGACGTGCACGTGGTGGCCCCGTCCGACTCCGGTCGCGCGTCGTCGCCGGTCCGGAGGGACTGCGTCCCGGCCGTGCACCGCCTGCCCTCCTACCGCGTCCCCGGCCAGGAGCGGTTCCGGTTCTGCTGGCCGGGCATCGCCTCCGCCGGGGCGGAACGGGTGCTGCGCGAGGTCCGCCCGGACGTCGTGCACGTGCAGTCGCACTTCCCGGTCGGGCGGGGCCTGCTTCGAGCCGCGGCAGGTGCCGGGTACCCGACCGTCGCGACGAACCACTTCATGCCGGAGAACCTGCTCGAACACGCCCGGGTGCCGGACACGCTCGCCGACCGGGTGTCCGGGTGGGCGTGGCGCGACCTCGCCAGGGTCTACGCCGCCGCGGACGCGGTGACGGCCCCGACGCCACGCGCTGTCGAGATGCTCACGAGCCGCGCCGGCCTGCCCGCACGTGCCGTCTCCTGCGGCATCGACCTCGTGCGGTTCGGTGGTGACGGGGAGCCCGACGCCGCCCCGACCGTGCTGTTCGTCGGGCGCCTCGAACGGGAGAAGAAGGTCGACGAGCTGATCCGCGCGTTCGCGCTCGTCGGCGGCCGGGCCCGGCTGGAGGTCGTCGGCGACGGCACCCGCCGCGACGGGTGGACGGCGCTGGCCCGCGACCTCGGCCAGGCCTCCCGGGTGCACTTTCGCGGCACCGTGGACGACGACGAGCTCGTCGCGGCCTACCGCCGGTGTGCGGTGTTCTGCATGCCCGGCGTCGCCGAGCTGCAGAGCCTGGTCACGCTGGAGGCGATGGCCGCCGGACGCCCGGTGGTGGCGGCCGACGCGGTCGCGCTGCCGCACCTCGTCCGGCCGGGGTACAACGGCCTGCTGTACCGGCCCGGCGACGTCACCGGGCTCGCGGCCGCACTGAACGCCCTCCTGGACGATCCCGCGGCGCGGGCGCGGATGGGCGCGGCCAGCCGGGACGTGGTCGCGCGGCACGCACTCGACGGGACCCTGGACGCGTTCGAGGACGTGTACACAGAGGTACGACGTGTCACCGGCCGTGCCGTCGCCGGCACCCGGGTGACGCGGGCCGACACGCCGCACCGTCGTGAGCAGCGCCTTCCGGTGGCGGCCGCCGGGGTGGCCGGAACTGTCGGACCCCGCGGCTAGTCTGTTCCCACTCCGCGTCGGTCGTGACCGTCCCAGGGCCACACCCGCCGCAGGGCCCCACCGTCGTCGCACCGCGTCCTTCCCAGGGATGCGTGAAGGGAGCGCCGAGAACACATGGCAGCGGGCAGCAACGGTGCAGGGGTCGGGTCCGACTCGTTCGTCCATCTGCACACGCACACCGAGTTCTCGATGCTCGACGGTGCGGCGCGGTTGGACGACCTGTTCTCCGAGGCCCAGAAGAACAGCATGCCCGCGATCGCGATGACCGACCACGGCAACGTCTACGGGGCCTACGAGTTCTGGCGGAAGGCGTCCGCGGCCGGGATCAAGCCGATCATCGGCATGGAGGGCTACCTCGCGCCGGGCTCGCGGCACGAGCGCAAGCGCGCCACGCTCGGCGGCCAGGCAGTCAGCGATGACAACCCCGGCGAGATGTACACCCACATGACGCTGCTCGCGGAGAACACGGAGGGGATGCACAACCTCTTCCGGCTCTCCTCGCTGGCCAGCCTCGAGGGGTACTACTACAAGCCCCGTATGGACCGTGAGCTGCTCGAGCGGTACGGCAAGGGGATCATCGCGACCACCGGGTGCCCGTCCGGTGAGGTCGCACGGCTCCTGCAACGTGGCCGGTTCGACGACGCCTGTCAGGCCGCGTCGGACTACCGGGACATCTTCGGGAAGGACAACTTCTTCTGCGAGCTGATGGACCACGGCATCGAGATCGAGAAGCGCGTCCAGGAGGACCTGTTCGCGCTGAAGAAGAAGCTCGACCTGCCCGGCGTCGCCACGAACGACCTGCACTACACCTACCCGGACGACACCAAGGCGCACGAGGTGCTGCTCTGCGTGCAGACCGGGAAGACCATGTCCGACCCGAACCGCTTCAAGTTCGACGCGCAGGACTTCTACCTCAAGTCCGCGAAGGAGATGCGCGAGCTCTGGGACCCGCTGCACCCGGAGGCGTGTGACAACACGCTCGCGATCGCCGAGCGCGTGAACATCGACTTCGCGACCGGCCAGGACCTGCAGCCCAAGGCCCCGGTGCCCGAGGGGGAGACCGAGGAGTCCTGGCTGATCAAGGAGGTCGAGCGGGGGCTGCACACGCGGTTCCCGACCGGCTTCTCCGAGCAGTACCGCCGCCAGGCCGACTACGAGGTCGGCGTCATCATCAAGATGGGATACCCGGGGTACTTCCTGGTCACCGCGGACCTCATCCAGCACGCCAAGTCCGTCGGCATCCGGTGCGGCCCCGGCCGCGGGTCGGCCGCCGGTTCGCTGGTCGCCTACGTCCTCGGGATCACCGACCTGGACCCGATCCGGCACAAGCTGATCTTCGAGCGGTTCCTCAACCCGGACCGCATCTCCATGCCCGACATCGACATGGACTTCGACGAGCGCCGGCGCGGCGAGATGATCCGCTACACCACGGAGAAGTACGGCGAGGACCGGATCGCCCAGATCATCACCTACTCCACGATCAAGGCGAAGGCCGCGATCAAGGACTCGGCCCGGGTGCTCTACGGCCAGCCCGGCTACTCGGTGGCCGACCGGATCACCAAGGCGATGCCGCCCGCCGTGATGGGCAAGGACATCCCGCTGTCCGGGGTGTTCGACGCGAGCCACAAGCGCCACTCCGAGGCCACCGAGGTCCGCTCGCTCTACGAGACCGACCCGCAGGTCAAGGAGATCATGGACACGGCGCTGGGCCTGGAGGGCCTGAAGCGCCAGTGGGGTGTGCACGCCGCCGGCGTGATCATGTCGAGCACGCCGCTGCTCGACGTCATCCCGATCCAGCGCCGGGAGGCCGACGGCGCGATCATCACGCAGTTCGACATGGGCGCCTGCGAGACCATCGGGCTGCTCAAGATGGACTTCCTCGGGCTGCGCAACCTCACGATCCTCGACGACGCGCTGGAGAACATCGAGCTCAACGGCAAGCCGCCCGTCGACCTCGACCATCTCGAGCTGGACGACGCGACGACCTACGAGCTGCTCTCCCGCGGGGACACGCTCGGTGTGTTCCAGCTCGACGGCGGCCCGATGCGGGACCTGCTGCGACGGATGGCGCCGTCGGAGTTCGAGCACATCTCCGCCGTCGGTGCGCTGTACCGGCCGGGTCCGATGGGCGCCAACGCGCACAACGACTACGCCGACCGCAAGAACGGCCGGCAGGAGGTCACGCCGATCCACCCGGAGCTCGCCGAGCCCCTGAAGGAGGTACTCGGCGAGACGTTCGGCCTGATCGTCTACCAGGAACAGGTCATGTCGATCGCGCAGGTGCTGGCGGGCTACTCGCTCGGCCAGGCGGACCTGCTGCGCCGCGCGATGGGCAAGAAGAAGAAGGAGATCCTGGACAAGGAGTACGTCACCTTCGCCCAGGGGATGAAGGACAACGGCTACTCCGAGCACGCGGTCAAGACGCTGTGGGACATCCTGCTGCCGTTCTCCGACTACGCGTTCAACCGCGCGCACTCCGCGGCCTACGGCGTCGTCTCGTACTGGACGGCCTACCTCAAGGCGAACTACCCGGCCGAGTACATGGCCGCGGTGCTCACGTCCGTGCGTGACGACAAGGACAAGGCCGCGGTCTACCTCGCGGAGTGCCGCCGGATGGGGATCACGGTCCTGCCGCCGGACGTCAACGACTCGGTGCGCAACTTCGCCCCGGTCGGCACCGACATCCGCTTCGGGATGGGCGGCATCCGCAACGTCGGTGCGAACGTCGTCGACGCGATCGTCGCCGCGCGCCGGGAGAAGGGCAACTTCGTCGACTTCTCCGACTTCCTGCGCAAGGTCGACGCCGTCGTCTGCAACAAGAAGGTCATCGAGTCGCTGATCAAGTCCGGGGCGTTCGACTCGCTCGGGCACCCGCGCAAGGGCCTGCTGCTCGTGCACGACTCGGCGATCGACGCCGTGATGAGCACGAAGAAGGCCGCCTCGATGGGGCAGTTCGACCTGTTCGGCTCGATGGACGGCTCCGCCGACGCCGGCGACGACGCGCTCGGCGGGATCTTCGACGTGAAGGTCCCCCTCGAGGAGTGGGACTCCAAGCACCAGCTCGCGATCGAGCGGGAGATGCTCGGCCTCTACGTCTCCGGGCATCCGCTGCGCGGCCTGGAGCAGGCGCTGGCGGCCAAGGCGGACACGTCGATCGCGGACATCGTCGACGGCACGGTGGCCGAGGGCGCGCAGGTCACGGTCGGCGGCATCCTCGCGAACGTGAACCGGCGGGTGAACAAGAACGGCGAGCCCTGGGCGTCGGCGCAGATCGAGGACCTGGCCGGCGGGATCGAGGTGCTGTTCTTCCCGCGCGCCTACCAGGTGGTGGGCGTGGACGTGGCCGAGGACGCGATCGTGCTGGTCAAGGGCCGGGTCAACCGGCGCGACGACCGCGTGTCGCTGATCGCGAACGACCTGGCCGTGCCGGAGCTGGCGGCGGCCGGGGACGCCGGCGTCCCGCTGCGGGTGAGCCTGCGCACCGACCAGTGCACTCCGGAGCGGGTGGCCAAGCTCAAGGAAGTGCTGACGCACCACCCGGGCACGTCCGAGGTGCACCTGTCCCTGGTCTACGGGACGAAGTCGACGGCGCTGAAGCTCGACGACTCGCTCAAGGTCACCAGCACGTCCGCGCTGATGGGCGACCTGAAGACGCTGCTCGGACCGGGCTGCCTGGGTTAGAGGGTTCAGGCGGCCCCGGTGAGCAGCCCGGCCCACCGGCGCCGGGCAGGGTCCGCCCAGCGGGTGTGCAGGGTCGCGAACAGCTCGGCCGCCCGCGCTCCGGCCCAGTGCTCGGGCAGCAGCTCGGCGGGCAGCACCGGGTCCAGGAACGGGAACCGCCGCCACGCATGCACCAGCTGCACCTGCCGGGCGAGGACGGCGTGCGGCACGCCGCACTCGGCGTCCGGCCCGAACTCGGCGAGGAACTCCTCGTAGGCCTGTTCCACGCTGTCCAGGTCCCACGCCTGCGCGACGACGTCGGAGGGGCGGCCCACCGCCCCGAACGACCCGATGAACGAGCTGGCCTGCGCCGCCAGACCGAGCTCGTCGAGGGTGGCCGCGACCTCCGCCTCCTTGCCGGGGTCCGGCGTGACCCACACGCCCGGTGCGGGGGAGCCGAGCCCGACCCAGGCCAGGCGGGTGCGCAGGCGGTGTCGTAGCTGGCGGCGCGACTCCGGGACACTGGCCAGCAGCACCAGCCACCGGCCGTCCCAGGCGGGCGACGGGCCGCCGAAGCCGTAGATCCGCTCGGCGCCGTCGGAGAGCAGGCGCCGGCCCTGGTCGGTCAGCGCCCACCGGACCCGCCGGCCGTTGCGGTCGGAGACGAGCAGGCCCTCGGCCGCGGTGCGGGCCAGCGCCTGCCGCGCGGACTTCTGCTCGACGCCGAGATCGCCCAGCACGTCCAGGAGCACCTGGGTCCAGACCGGTTCGCCGCCCGGCAGGACGAACTCGCCGAGCACGGTCAGCAGCAGCGAGCGGGCGCTCGTCTGGCCCAGCTCCCGCCGCCGGCGCGACGGCACCTCGGTCGAGACGGGCTCGACGCGGGCGGACTCAGGGTCGGCGGACATGATCGGGCCAGCGTAGATGCTCGCGGCTCCGGATTCGCGATCCCGCACGCGGGTCGGTCGGCATGAACGGACGCTACTGTGAGTACCCGTGGCGGGTCACGACTCCTCTGTACGGGTGGCGACCGAGGTCATGCTCGCCATGGACCGCCGTCACGTCTGGCATCCCTACGGGGCCGTGCCGCCGCCCGGCCAGTGCCTGATGGTGGAGTCCGCGTCGGGCGTGCGGCTGCGCACCCCGGACGGCCGCGAGCTGATCGACGGGATGTCGGCGTCGTGGACGGCCGTGCACGGCTACCGGCACCCGGTGCTCGACGCCGCCGTCACCGGCCAGCTCGCCCGGATGAGCCACGTGATGTTCGGCGGGCTGACCCACGGCCCGGCGGTGGACCTGTGCCGGCTGCTGGTCGAGATGACGCCGGAGGACCTGCAGCACGTGTTCCTGACCGAGTCCGAGTCGGACTCGGTCGAGGTCGCGATCAAGATGTGCCTGCAGTACTGGCGCGCGCGGGGCCGGCCGGGCAAGAACCGGCTGATGACCTGGCGCGGCGGGTACCACGGCGACACGTTCGGCGCGATGAGCCTCGGCGACCCCGGCGACGGGGCCCGCACGCCCTGGCACGGCCCGCTGCCGCCGCCGGTGTTCGCCGACCGCCCCCCGAACGGTTTCGAGCACGACTACGTCGCCCAGCTCGCACGGCTGGTCGAGACGCACGCCGACGATCTGGCCGCGGTCGTCGTCGAACCGGTGGTGCAGGGCGGTGGCGGGATGCGCTTCCACGACCCGCGCTACCTGCACGTGCTGCGCGAGCTCTGCCACGCCCACGACGTGCTGCTGGTCTTCGACGAGATCTCCACCGGCTTCGGCCGGACCGGCGAGCTGTTCGCCGCCGACCACGCCGGCATCGCCCCGGACGTGATGTGCCTGGGCGGGGCGATGACCGGCGGCTACCTGCCGATGGCGGCGACGCTGTGCTCCAGCCGGGTCGCGCACGGTCTGGACCTGCGGCACGGGCCGACGTTCATGGGCAACCCGCTCGCCGCCGCCGTCGCCCACGCGTCGGTGTCGCTGCTGCTCGAGCGGGACTGGCGGGGCGAGGTCAAGATGATCGCGGCCGCGCTGCGCGCCGGTCTGACCCCGGCCCGGTCCCTGCCGGGCGTCCGCGAGGTGCGCATCCTCGGCGCGATCGGGGTGATCGAGCTCGACCACGAGGTCGACGTCGCCGGCCGCGACGGCAGCGGCGGTGCTGGCCGGGGTGTGGCTGCGGCCGATGCGGAACCTCGTCTACGCCGTGCCGCCGTTCGTCAGCAGCCGGGCGGACGTCGCGATGGTGACGGCGGGCATGCGCGCGGCGGCGTTGGCCGGCTGACGCCTACCGCATCGAGGGTGGCCCAGGCCACCGCTTCGGGTGGTCTTCGCCATGACCCTGATCACGTATGCCGGTCATCGTTGCCCCGTGACGTGCGGGTTCGGCGCAGGTCGCTGCCCAGATGAGAAGCCCTCTCATCCTGGTCCGGTTCCGTGAAGATCAACGGATGCACTGTCGCGTTCGCCCCCCACGAACCCTCAGTCACGGAAATGAGACCCCTCGTGCACATGCAGCACTCCCAGCACTCCCCGCCCGGCGAGGCCCCGTCCGGGCTGCGTTCCTGGTTCCCGCACGCGCGGGCCGACGTCTCCGCCTCGATCGTCGTGTTCCTGGTCGCCGTCCCGCTCTCGCTCGGGATCGCGGTCGCGTCCGGTGCGCCGATCCTCGCCGGGCTGATCGCCGCCGTCGTCGGTGCCGTCGTCGCCGGCCTGCTCGGCGGGTCCCCGCTGCAGGTCAGCGGTCCGGCGGCCGGGCTGACGGTGATCGTCGCCGAGCTGGTCGCCCGCTTCGGGTGGGAGGTCACCTGCCTGATCACGGCCGGTGCCGGCGTCCTGCAGATCGTGTTCGGGATGACCCGCCTGGCCCGCTTCGCCCAGGCGATCCCACCCGCCGTCGTGCACGGCATGCTCGCCGGCATCGGCGTGACGATCGCGCTGGCCCAGCTCAACGTCGTCCTCGGCGGGACGTCGCAGACCGCCGCGCTGGACAGCCTGGCCGCGCTGCCGGGTTCGGTCGCGAACGTGTCCTGGCCGACGCTGCTGGTCGGCGCGCTGGTCATCGCGATCATGCTGGCCTGGCCCCGGCTGCCCGGGAAGGTGACCGTCGTGCCCGGCGCGCTGGTCGCCGTCGTCGTCGCGACCGTCGTCGCGATCGGGTTCCCGTCCGTCGCCCGCGTCGAGCTCGGGGGCTCGCTGCTCGACGCCGTGGCGCTGCCGATGCTGCCGCAAGGCCACTGGGCGGGCGTGCTCGGCGGGATGCTGACGGTCGCGCTGATCGCCAGCGTGGAGAGCCTGCTCTCGGCCGTCGCCGTCGAGCGCATGCGGCCCGGCATCCGCACGGACGCCGACCGCGAGCTGCTCGGCCAGGGCGCCGCGAACACCGTCTCCGGGCTGGTCGGCGGCCTGCCGGTGACCGGCGTGATCGTCCGCAGCTCGGCCAACGTGAGGGCGGGCGCGCGGACCCGCGCGTCGGCGGTGCTGCACGGCGTCTGGATCGCGGTCTTCGCGATCGGGCTGATCGGTGTCGTCGAGCTGGTCCCGATGGCCGGGCTCGCGGGCCTGCTCGTCGTCGTCGGCCTGCAGCTGGTGAAGCCGGCCGACATCCGCACCGCACGCACGCACGGGGAACTGCCGATGTACGTCGTGACGATCCTCGCTACGTGGTGACGCTGCTCGGCGTCGTCGCGCTGAACCTGCTCGAGGGCGTGCTGATCGGCCTCGCGCTGGCCGCGGTGCTGCTGGTCTGGCGTGCCGTGCGGTCCCGGCCGCGTCTGGACGGGCCCGACGGCGGGCCGAAGGAGTCGTCGTCGAGGGCGCGCTGAGCTTCCTGGCCGTGCCCAGCCTGTCCCGTGAGCTGGCCGCGATCCCGGCGGGCGCTGACGTCACGGTCCGGCTGCTCACCGACTACCTCGACCACGCCGCCTACGACCACCTGCTGGCCTGGCAGGCGCGCCACCGCGCGACCGGCGCGACCGTCGAAGTGATCGAGCCCGAGGACGCGCGGTCGGGCCATGAGGACAGCGTCGAGGGCATCGGCGGTGCCCGGTACGCGACCTGGTCGCAGTGGCAGGCCGGGCACGAGCTCCAGCACCGCGCGGACGGCCCGATTCTGGCCGGACTCGAGGCCTACCACCGACGGACGGCCGACGAGATCCGCCCGACGATGTCCGGGCTGGCCACCGGCCAGTCGCCGTCCGCGATGATGATCAGCTGTGCCGACTCCCGGGTGATGCCGCACATGATCACGCACAGCGGGCCGGGGGACGTGTTCACCGTGCAGAACGTCGGGAACCTGGCCGGCGGCCAGGGCACGGCCGCGGCGGTGGAGTACGCGAGCGCCGTGCTCGACGTGCCGCTGATCGCGGTGTGCGGGCACTCCGGCTGCGGCGCGATGAACGGGTTGCGGTCCGGCGCGGCCGGGCAGGACGGCGAGCTGGGCACCTGGCTGCTGGACGCCCGCCCGGTGCTGCGGGCCTGGGAGCGGGGCCACCCGGTCGGCCACGCGGCCGCCGCGGAGGGCTTCTCCGAGGTCGACCAGCTGGCCATGGTGAACGTGGCGATGCAGCTGGAGATGCTGCGGGCCAAGGACACCGGCGCCGAGCTGATGGGCCTGTTCTACGACATCGGGACGGCACGGGTGCTCGTGCTCGACGGGGCGACCCAGCGGTTCGTCGCGCCCCGTACCGAGGGGCTGGACACCGAGGACATGCTGGCCCGGATCGCGGCCGGTCACGGCCACGCCGTGGACCGGGCGACGATGCCGGGCTGACCCGGCGCCGCACCGCGGACCCGCCGGGAATTTCCCGGCGGGTCCGCTTTGTTATGCGCACCATGTCCACGGTCGAACTGACTTCCGAGAACTTCAACGACGTCGTGGGGGCGCCGGGGGCGACCGTGCTGGTCGACTTCTGGGCGTCCTGGTGCGGGCCCTGCAAGCAGTTCGCGCCGGTCTACGACGCCGCGTCGGACCAGCACTCCGACGTCACCTTCGCCAAGGTCGACACCGAGGCGCAGCAGGAGCTGGCCGGAGCGTTCGGCATCTCCTCGATCCCGACGGTGATGGCGGTGCGCGACGGGGTGGTGCTCTACTCGCAGCCCGGCGCGCTGCCCGCCGACGCCCTGGAGGACCTGATCACCCAGGTCAAGGGCGTCGACATGGACGAGGTCAAGGCCGCCGTCGCCGAGCAGGAGCGTCAGCAGGAGGGTGGCTCCGAGCCGACGGCGTGACGCCGACGACGCACAGCGGCCCGGGTCCGAACGGTCCCGGGCCGCTGTCGTGCGCCGTGCAGATCAGGGCTTGACCAGCACCTTCAGCGCCTCGCGCTCGTTCATCGCGCGGTAGCCGTCCGGCACCTCGTCCAGCCCGACGGTGCGGTCGAAGACCTTCCCCGGCTGGATCCGGCCCTCCAGCACGTCCGGCAGCAGCTCCTCGATGTAGGCCCGCGCCGGCGCGACGCCGCCGTTGATCCCGACGTTGCGCATGAACGACTGCACGCCCATCGGCACGTCGGTGTACTGGGACACGCCGACGCGCCCGACCATCCCGCCGTCGCGGGTGATCTCGATGGCGGTGCGCAGCGACTCGCCGAACCCGACGCACTCCAGCACGGCGTGCGCGCCGTCGCCGCCGGTCAGGTCCTTGACCGTGGCGATGCCCTCGTCACCGCGCTCGGCGACGACGTCGGTGGCGCCGAACTCGCGCCCGATGTCGGTGCGGTCGGTGTGCCGTCCGAGCAGGATGATCCGCTCGGCGCCGAGGCGGTTCGCGGCCAGCACGCCGGACAGGCCGACCGCGCCGTCACCGACGACGGCGACCGTGTCGCCCTTGCGCACGTGTGCGCTGACGGCCGCGTGGTGGCCGGTGGAGAACACGTCGGAGAGCGTGAGCATCGAGGCGAGCAGCGCGTCGTCCGGCTCACCGGGCAGCCCGACGAGCACGCCGTCGGCGAACGGGACGCGTACGGCCTCGCCCTGGCCGCCGTCGGTACCGTCGCCACCCCAGCCGCCACCGTTGCGGCAGGACGTCTGCAGACCCTGCCGGCAGAAGTCGCAGGTGTTGTCCGCCCAGACGAACGGCGCGACGACGAGGTCGCCCTTCTTCGTCCGCGTGACCCCGGAGCCGACCTCCTCGACGACGCCGAGGAACTCGTGACCGATCCGGTCGCCCTGGGCGTTCGGCTCGGCCGAGTTGTACGGCCACAGATCGCTACCGCAGATGCAGGACCGGACCACGCGCACGATCGCGTCGGTGTCGTCGCGCAGCCTCGGGTCCGGGACGTCGGAGACCCGGACGTCGTGCCTGCCGTGGATCAGTGTCGCTCGCATACCGGATGCGTACCCGCGCATCCGGTGCACCATGCTGTGACCCATGGCTGACTGGGGATCGTTCCTGCGCCAGGGCGTGGACGTCGTGCTGAGCATGCTGACCGAGTCGGAGGGCAAGCAGGCGAGCCCGCCGCCGCCCGGGCACACGGGGGTGCGCACGGCCCCGTCCGGCGAGCGGGCGCGGGAGATCGCCTACGCCCCCGAGCCGGACGGCGCGGCCGACCCCGGTGAGATCGTCTGGACCTGGGTGCCGTTCGAGGAGGACGTGTCGCAGGGCAAGGACCGGCCGCTGCTGGTCGTCGGCCGGTCCGGGGCGGAGCTGGTCGGGCTGATGCTGTCCAGCCAGTCGCACCGCGCCGACGACGAGAACTGGGTCTCGATCGGGTCCGGTGAGTGGGACCGGGAGGGCCGCGGGTCCTACATCCGGCTCGATCGCGTGCTCGAGGTCACCGAGCACGGCATCCGCCGCGAGGGCGCGATCCTGGACCGCGACCGCTTCGAGGTGGTCGCCCAGCGGCTGCGCGGGGAGTACGGCTGGCGCTAGTTCGTGCTGTGCTCGTCGTTGAACGCGCCGAGCGGGGCGGGGACGGCGTGCAGCTGCGTGAGCAGCCCGGTCTCGCGGGCGAGCAGCGCGCGGATCTCGCGCAGCCGGTTGAGCGGGCTGATCTGTTCGAGCAGTTGCTGGCGCTCCCCGAGCGGCAGCAGGCAGTCCGCCGCGAGCAGGTGGGCGAGCTGATCCGTCGGGGTGTCCTCGTCCGGCTCGCTCCAGTCGCGGGACCGCCACGCGGTGTTGCAGTAGCGCCGGTGCGCCTCCCGGGCCGCAGCGTCGAGCATCGCGACGAGCCGCTCGTCGGGCTCCTCCTCGGAGGCGTCCGGCAGGTACTCGACCGCCCCGGTCAGGTACGGCTTCTCCTCGGCGTCCATGTCGAGCAGCCGGAACCGGCGCGAGCCCCGGGTGACGACGTCGTAGCGCCCGTCCGGCAGCCGGCGCGCGTCGAGCAGCGCCGCGGTGCAGCCGACCGGGTACATGGCGGCCTGCCCGTCGGCGTCGGCCGAGTGCCCCTCGCGGACCGCGACGACGCCGAACTCCTTGTCCGGGACCTCGCCGGTGATCAGGTCCACGGTGAGCTGGCGGTAGCGCGGCTCGAAGATGTGCAGGGGCAGCGCCGCACCCGGCATCAGCACCGTTCCCAGCGGGAACAGCGGGATCCGAGCGGTCACCGGATCACGGTAGTACGGGCCGCGCCCCGGTGCCCGGTGGTCGGAGCACGGCGAACGCGTCGGTCACCAGCAGGCTGCGGTCGGTGAACCGGAACAGCGCCGCGGGCCGTCCGCCGGCCCGACCGGGCGGCGCCGTCGCGCCCGTCGGCTCCAGCAGGTCGCGGCGGGTCAGCACGCGCTGCAGGTTCGTCGCCGAGACCGGATGCCCGAGCGCGGCGACGTAGAGCTCGCGCAGCGCGGAGATGGTGAACTCGGCGGGCGCGAGGGCGAACCCGAGGTTGGTGTAGGAGAGCTTGGCGCGCAGCCGGTCACACGCCGCACCGACGATCACGGCGTGGTCGAACGCGGTGTCCGGCAACTCGTCGGTCGCGGTGCCATGCGGTGTCGCCGGGCAGGGCCGGGTCGGCGTCGGAGGGGACGAGGCCGAGGAACGCGGTCGCGATCAGGCGGGGCCCGGTGTGCATCCGGTGCGGGTCGGAGAACACCGCGAGCTGTTCGACGTGGGCGACCTCGCGCACGTCGACCTTCTCCGCGAGCTGGCGGCGTACGGACGTCTCCACGTCCTCGTCGTCGCCGAGGCGGCCTCCCGGCAGGGCCCACCGGCCGGCGTCCGGGGGCAGCGCCCGCTGCCACGCCAGCACCCGCAGCCGCTCGTCGCGGATCTGCAGGACGGCGGCGAGCACCTCGTGGCCGATCGGGTGGGACGCCATGCGCGCAGCCTAGGTCTCGTGCACGTCCAGATCGTCGCGGTCGCTGTGCCGCGGCGCCCGCCGACCGTCGCGTCGCCGGGCGGCTGATCCCCGGCACGACGTGACACCCACCTCGCCGGCGCGATCGAGCGTCACGTTCGAGCGGACGCGGTGACCGGAAGGTGCCGGCCGACCCCTCGGCGCCGACCGTGTGGAACGTTCGGGGGGACGCGGCGACCGGAACGTGCCGGCCGAGTGAGCCGGGCCGGTCGAGCGGAACGTTCGAGGGCCCGGCCGGCCACGACGTGCCGGCTGGATCCCGTCGCGCCGATCGTGCGCCATCGACCCGGGTCACCTCGTCCGCCCGGCGGGACCCACTCGGCCGCGTCACCGGGACGTCATACGGGGGTGAGGTCCCGGTCACTCGGACGGTGCCCGCCGGTCGTCGGCGGTGTTACGATCGCGGCAGTTTCCGCTCACCAGGCGAAAACCGCAACCGTCCCGAGGAGGACGACCATGAGCGTGGAGACCCTGGTCCCGGACGCGCCGGCCGAGCCCGGCCCGGAGTGGTTCGCCGAGGTCCGCGAGCTGGCCCGGCGCCGTGACGCGGTCCTGCTGGCGCACAACTACCAGCTACCGGCGATCCAGGACGTCGCCGACCACGTCGGGGACTCGCTGGCGCTGTCCCGGATCGCGGCCGGGTCCGACGCGTCGACGATCGTGTTCTGCGGCGTCCACTTCATGGCCGAGACCGCGAAGATCCTCGCGCCGGAGAAGACCGTGCTGATCCCGGACGCCCGCGCCGGCTGCTCGCTCGCCGACTCGATCACCGCCGACCAGCTGCGGGAGTGGAAGGCCGAGCACCCGGGCGCCGTCGTCGTGTCCTACGTGAACACCACCGCGGCGGTGAAGGCGGAGACGGACGTGTGCTGCACGTCGTCGAACGCGGTGGAGGTGGTCGCCTCGATCCCGGTGGACCGGGAGGTGCTGTTCCTGCCCGACCAGTTCCTCGGCGCGCACGTCCGCCGCGAGCTCGGGCGGGAGAACATGCACGTCTGGGCGGGGGAGTGCCACGTGCACGCCGGGATCAACGGCGCCGCGCTCACCGCGCAGGCGAAGGCGCACCCGGATGCCGACCTGTTCGTGCACCCGGAGTGCGGCTGCGCGACGTCGGCGCTCTACCTGGCCGGGTCCGGCGCGGTGCCGAGCGACCACGTGAAGATCCTCTCCACCGGCGGGATGATCGACGCCGCCCGCGCCACCGGCGCGAAGCAGGTGCTGGTCGCGACGGAGGTCGGCATGCTGCACCAGCTCCGCAAGGCCGCGCCGGAGATCGACTTCCGAGCGGTGAACGAGCGGGCGTCCTGCCGGTACATGAAGATGATCACCCCGGAGGCGCTGCTGCGTTCGGTGCGCGACGGCACCGACGAGGTGCACGTCGAGCCCGATCTCGTCGAGCGCGGCAGCGCCGCCGTGCGGCGGATGATCGAGATCGGCAACCCGGGGAGCGCGGAGTGACCTGGGAGGCCGTCGCCGACCTCGTCGTCGTCGGTTCCGGGGTCGCCGGCCTGACCGCCGCGCTGGACGCGGCCGGGGCCGGGCTGCGGGTCGTCGTCGTCACCAAGGACGACGTCGACGCCGGCAGCACCCGCTGGGCGCAGGGCGGCGTGGCCGTCGTGCTCGGCGACGTGGCCGGCGACTCGGTGCCCGTGCACGTGGCCGACACCCTCGCCGCGGGCGGCGGGCTGAACGACGCGGACGCCGTCGCCGCGATCGTCGGCTGCGGGCCGGGTGCGGTGCGTCGCCTGCGCGAGCGTGGCGCGCTGTTCGACGCGCGCGGGCACCGGCTGGACCGGACCCGTGAGGGCGGGCACTCGGCGTTCCGGGTGGTGCACGCGGGCGGTGACGCGACCGGTGCGGAGATCGAGCGGGCGCTCGTCGCCGCGGCCCGTCGCCGCGAGCTGACCGTCCTCACCGGACACGTCGCGGTGGACGCGCTGCGCGACCGGGCCGGACTGGTCGCCGGACTGTCCGTGCTGGACGGTTCGGGCCGGCCCGGCGTGCTCCGCGCGCCCGCCGTGCTGCTGGCGACCGGCGGCTACGGGCAGCTCTACGCGAGCACCACGAACCCGGAGACGGCCACCGGCGACGGCGTCGCGCTGGCCCTGCGGGCCGGCGCCGCGGCGTCCGACCTGGAGTTCGTGCAGTTCCACCCGACGGTGCTCTACAGCGGGCCCGCGGTCGGGCGGCGGCCGCTGGTCACCGAGGCGGTGCGCGGTGAGGGCGCGATCCTGCGCGACCGGTCCGGGCACGCGTTCATGGCCGGGGTGCACCCGCTCGCCGACCTCGCCCCGCGCGACGTCGTCGCGGCCGCGATCACCCGCCGGATGGCCGAGACGGGCGCGGACTGCGTGTACCTGGACGCGACCGGGCTGGACGGGTTCGCCGGCCGGTTCCCGACGGTCTCCGCATCCTGTCGCGAGATCGGGATCGACCCCTCCCGTGACCCGATCCCGGTCACGCCCGCCGCGCACTACGCGTGCGGCGGCGTGGAGGCCGACGTCGACGGGCGCACCGCGGTGCCGGGCCTCTACGCCGCCGGCGAGGTGGCCAGGACCGGCCTGCACGGGGCGAACCGGCTGGCGTCGAACAGCCTGCTGGAAGGTCTGGTGGTGGGCGAGCGCGTGGTGCGCGCGGTGCTCGACGACCGGCGTCCGGTCCGGGACACCGATCTCGCCACCCCGTCGCCGGCGGTGCCGATCGCCGGTCGCGCGGTCGTGCAGCGCGCGATGAGCACGTGCGCCGGGATCGGCCGGGACGGCGCGGGTCTGGCCGCCGCGTCCGACGCCGTCGAGGCGGCCACCGCGCTCGCCGTGCCGGTGGACCGGTACGGGATCGAGGACGCGGCGCTGACGCTGCTGGCCCAGGCCGTGCTGGCCGCCGCCGGCACGCGCAGGGAGTCGCGCGGCTGCCACGTGCGGACCGACTTCCCCGAGCGCGACGACCAGTGGCAGGCGGAGAGCCTGCGGATCGTGCTGGACCCCGGTGGCCGCCCGGTCGTGGCCGCAGACGCGATGGCGGGTGCCGCATGATCGAGCGGACCGGGACCGACGTGCGCGGGCGGGTCGCCGCCGGCGTCGGCGGGCTCTCCGGGATCGGCGTCCCGGACCGGGACGACCTGCTCCGCGTCGTGCGCACCGCGCTGGAGGAGGACCTGCGCTACGGGCCGGACGCGACGACGGCCGCCACCGTGCCCGCCGACACCGTCGCGATCGGCGCGTTCACGCCCCGCGCGCCCGGTGTGCTGGCCGGCGCCCCGGTCGCGACGGCCGTGCTGGACGAGGTGCTCGGGTCCGGCTACGAGGTCGTCTCCGTTCTGCCGGACGGTGCCCGGCTGGTCCCGGGGGAGCCGGCACTCGTCGTCCGCGCCCCGGTGCGCGGCCTGCTCACCGCCGAGCGGACGGCACTGAACCTGCTGTGCCACCTCTCCGGTGTCGCGACGGCGACGCGCGCCTGGGTGGACGCCGTCGCCGGGACCGGTGCCGCGATCCGGGACACCCGCAAGACGCTGCCCGGCCTGCGCCTGCTGGAGAAGTACGCCGTGCGCTGCGGCGGCGGGGTGAACCACCGCCTCGGCCTCGGCGACGCGATCCTGATCAAGGACAACCACGTCGCCGCGGCCGGGTCGGTCTCCGCGGCGCTGGCCGCGGCCCGCGTGGCCGCGCCGGATCTGCCGTGCGAGGTGGAGGTCGACTCCCTGGAGCAGCTCGACGACGTGCTCGGCCTGGACGCCGAGCTGGTGCTGCTGGACAACTTCTCCCCGGAGCAGACGGCCGAGGCGGTCCGGCGGCGGGGCGACCGCGCGACGCTGCTCGAGTCCTCCGGCGGGCTGGTCCTGGCGAACGCCGCCGAGTACGCCGCCACCGGGGTCGACTTCATCTCGGTCGGCGGGCTGACGCACTCGGTCACGGCGCTGGACCTGGGGCTGGATCTGGGCTGAGGCCCCGCCTCTCCCGGGCCCGCGGACATCCCGCGGCGCGGTAGCCCGGCCGAAACTGTCAGGGCCGTCCGTATCATCGAACACATGTTCGATTCCGTGCCCGTGGAGGCCCGTCGCGGCGGACGGCTCGCAGTGTCCGGTGGCGGGCTGTCGCCGCAGGGTGGATCACGAGGGGCTCGCCTCGCGGTCGACGAGCCGCTGCGCCGCCCGGGCGAGCCGGGCCGGCGTGCAGGGCCAGTGCTCGCCCGGTGTGCCGTAGCCGGGGGTCCGGCATCCCGTGCACCGGCCGCGGCCGTCGTCGCGGTGCTCGGCCAGGAGTCGGGCGCGCAGTTCCGGCATCTCGGCCAGCGTGCCGACCAGCGTGGGGCGTTCGGTATCGGGCGCGTCGGGCATGCCCCCAAGCTTGCCTCACTTGCATATGACCTGACAAGTTGTGGGAAGGTGACCAGGTGCCTGCCCGTGATCCGCGGACCCGCCGTTACCCGTGTGCCTGGTGCGACCAGCCGGACATGTGGCCGGACCGATGCTCCGAGGCGTTCGGACGGAGGGACGAGCGATGCGCTGCGATGATCGAGATCGAATGCGGCCTCGGCGACCACCGCCGGTGCGAGCCGTCGGCCTGCGCCGCGGCCGCCCGCTGGCACGAGCCGGTCCGCCGGGCGGGTGTGGCGGCGGCGAGGTCGGCGGGGGCGGTGTGGGCCGTCGTCTCGACGATCGAGAACCGGGTCTCCGTCGTCGGCACCGAGGATCACCTCGGGCGTGCGAAGTCGTTGCTGCGCATCGGTGCCCTGAAACGCGCGGGCCAGCCGCTCGGGCCGGAGGGCCAGGGGCTGGTCTACATCGTGCGGGGCGAGGACGGAGGCTTCTTCTGAGCCGCGGTGGCCCTGCCGACGGCCGCCGGCGTCAGGACCGGGCCGTCGACGCCTCGTCCCGGACGAACCACCCGCTGCCCTGCCGGCCCTCCACGAGCTGCTCGTCCGCGAGGATCAGCAGCCCGCGCCGGATCGGGTCGCGGCTGACGTCGAGGGCGCGGGCCATCTCGTTCTCGCTGGGAAGCTTGTCGCCCGGCACCAGCTCGCCGCGCGCGATCGCGCGGCGGATGCGGCTCGCCACCGTGGCGTCGGCACGTTCGATCGGTGCACCCAAGCGGATGCGGACCTTGCGACCGTCGCGTACGACGTGCAGCGGCGTACTGGCAGCCATCCTCACAACCTATCCGAGCGGTGCCGACGGTGGAGTGCGACGACGGCGCCGGCGGAGATCACGGACGCAGCAGGTACCCCAGCGCCCGGAGCTGTTCGCGCCGGTTGTCCGGGCGCGGGTCGAGCACCGCGTCGAGCAGGGGCAGGACCCGGTCGCGGGCCTCGCGGGTGCGCATCACCCGGGTCCACAGCCACAGGTTCACCGCGTAGCGCCGATCGGTCGTCCGGGCGAGCCCGACCACGTTGCGGACGTTGCGGCGGACGCGGCGCGGCAGGTCGCGGGCCCCGCCCGGGGCGTCGTCGCCCGGACCCATCAGCCGCTCCGGCAGCACGTCGAGCCCGTTCCCGGTCATCGAGTCGAAGTCGGTGCGCCAGGCCGCCGCCCACAGGAAGTCGACCATGCGGCACCAGCCGCGCAGGAACGCCATCTCCTCGTCCGGGTACCCCGTGTCGCCCGTACCGCCGATCCGGGCGGCGACGACGTCGAGGCAGGTCTTGTGCGCCTTCCACAACGCCGAGCGCAGCGGCTCGTCGTCGCCGGTCGGCGGGGTCACGGCCACGAGCGCGAAGTAGGCCCGCCAGTCCGCCACGCCGGGATGCAGCTCGGGCGGGACCTGCCGGCCGGATCCGGCGCCGTGCGCGTAGCCGAACCGGGAGGGCCCGGCGGGAGCGGCCAGGTCGAGGTCCGGCACGGTCCCGGCAGCGACGGCGCCCAGCCACGGCACCACGGAGAGCACGTAGTTGCCGTAGCCCCACGGCGCGTCCGGGTCGATGCGGCCGTCCTCGTGGGCGGTGCGGCCGAGCCGTCCGGTCCGGAATTGCCACTCGTGCTGGAACATCAAGCCCCACAACGGGTTGCGCCGGTTGTCGGCGCCGAAGAGGCCGTCGCGGTTCGTGCGGTCGATCAGCAGCCGGTACGCGGCCATCCGGTGGGCGAACGCGAACGGGTCGAACCGGCCGTCGAGCTCCGGGGCCCCGGTCCAGATCGCGTGCAGGTCGAGGCCGGCCAGCTCCGCCGGATGGACAGGAGTCACGATCCGGCCAGCAACGCGGGCTGCATCGGCGCCGGGAAACGCACCGAGAACCGGACGTCGCCGAGCAGCACCGACAGATCGTGCGCGGCGTCGTCGACGGCGCTGCGGGCCTCGGCGCCGACGTCGGCGAGCATCCGCACCGCGATCGCGCCGTCCGGCCGCTGTACCCACCCGCCCGCGATCCGCCCGTCCACCCAGACGGTGGGCCCGCCGTTGCCGTTGCGGTCGAACAGCTCGCCGGCGATCTCCGGGTCGAGGTGCCAGTCGCGGGCCTTCCAGCCCATCGTCGTGGGGTCGAGGCCGGGCAGCAGCGCCACCGACGGGCCGGGGTCTGCGATGTCGTCTCCGTCGTCCAGGTCGTCGGGCAGCACGAACCCGGTGCCGCCGTCGTCGAGCGCGACCTCGACCGCGCCGGTGTCGGCCAGTGCCGCCTTCGTCGTCGCGACCGTCCAGCCGGCCCACCAACGCAGGTCGTCGCGGGTGACGGGGCCGAACGCGCGCAGGTACGCCCGCGCGAGACCCTCCGCCGCCTCCCGTTTGGACAGCTCGGGGCCGAGGCCGCCGGGGACCCACGACTCGGCGTCGGCCCAGCGGTACTGGCCGTTGATCCAGCTCCCGGTCGGCCGGGCACGGAGCACCTGCCCGTCGAAGCCCATCACGAGAAGGGCCCTGGTGTGCCCGGGGTGGACGCCGCGCTCGATCGGGATCTCGGTGGCGGCGATCTCGGGGAGCAGCCGGCCGACGTCGCGGGCCGGGAGCGGGCCCTCGGCGCGCAGCACGCCGGACACCGCGGCCCTGGCGTCGGCCAGCCAGCCCGGCGGGTCGGCGACACCACCGGCCGTGAGCTGGGCGAACAGCTTGCGGTGCTGGACCGCGGCGACGTCGACGGTCGCGGCGTGGTGGGCCAGCCGCGCGTTCTCGCGCCCGAACACCCACAGCGTGCGCCGCATCGCGTGGTGGCGGACCAGCGTCCGGTCGTCGTAGAGCGCCCGGTCCACGGCGCCCAGGTCGGGGGTCGCCATCCGGGCGGCGGCCGAGAGGTAGACGCTGACCGGGTCGGTGGAGTGCAGCGCGACCAGGCCGTCGGTGATCGCGACGACGTCGTCGGTGCGGGACGCCGGGGCCAGCCGGTGCCGGGCGACCAGGCGCGCGCGCCGCTGCTCGTCGCCCACGTGCGGGATGGTCACGGCGCGAGCCTTCCACGGCCGGGGCGAGGGCCGCGCGGGATGGCGGCTGCGGCGGCACCGGCGTGCCCGGTACGTCATCGGCGTCACGCCGCCGGTGCGACGGAGGGGGCGTTGGCCGTGGACCCGGCGACACGTCGGATCCGCGCCGGACGCCCGCCGTACCCTGGCAGTCATGCTCCGCCGTCTCGACCTGCGTGCCGAACCCCTGCCGCGCCCGGCGATCCTGCGCGGAATGGTCCCCCGTGCCGAGCTGGACGTGGACGGAGCCGTCGACGCGGTCCGCCCGATCGTCGAGGGCGTGCGCGAGCGCGGTCTCGAGGCCGCGATGGAGGCCACCGAGCGGTTCGACAAGGTGCGCCCGGAGACCGTGCGGGTCCCGGCCGCCGCGCTGGCCGAGGCGCTGCGCGAGCTGGATCCGGACGTGCGCGTGGCGCTGGAGACGTCGATCGAGCGGGCCCGCGCGGTGCACCTGGCGCAGCGGCGGGCGGACGTCGTCACCGAGGTCGTGCCGGGCGGGACGGTCACCGAGCGGTTCGTGCCGGTGCGTCGCGTCGGGCTGTACGCGCCGGGCGGGCTGGCCGTCTACCCGTCCAGCGTGATCATGAACGTGGTGCCGGCCCAGGCCGCCGGCGTGGAGTCGCTGGTCGTCGTCTCGCCGCCGCAGGCCGAGTTCGGCGGGCGGCCGCACCCGACCGTGCTCGCCGCGGCCGCACTGCTCGGCGTCGACGAGGTGTGGGCGGTCGGCGGCGCGCAGGGCGTCGCGCTGCTCGCCTACGGCGCCACCGACACCGACGGCGCCGATCTGGAGCCGGTCGACATGGTCACCGGGCCGGGCAACGTCTACCTGACCGCGGCCAAGCGCATCGTGCGCGGCACCGTCGGGATCGACGCCGAGGCCGGGACCACCGAGATCGCGATCCTGGCCGACGGCGGGGCCGACCCGGTGCACGTCGCGGCCGACCTGATCTCCCAGGCCGAGCACGATCCGCACGCCGCGTCGGTGCTGGTCACGACGTCGGACGAGCTGGCCGGGGCGGTCGAGGCGGAGCTGGAGCGCCAGGTCGCGGCCACCAAGCACACCGAGCGGGTCCGCACCGCGCTGTCCGGCCCGCAGTCCGGCGTGATCCTGGTGGCCTCGGTCGAGGACGGGATCGCCGTCGTCGACGCCTACGCCGCCGAGCACCTGGAGATCCAGACGGCGGACGCCCGCGCGGACGCGGCCCGGGTCCGCAACGCCGGGGCGATCTTCATCGGTCCGTACGCGCCGGTCTCGCTCGGCGACTACTGCGCCGGGTCGAACCACGTGCTGCCCACCGGCGGCTGCGCGCGGCACTCCGGCGGGCTGTCCACGTCGACGTTCCTGCGCGGCGTGCACGTCGTCGAGTACACCGAGGACGCGCTGCGCGAGGTGAGCGACCGGGTCGTCACGCTCGCCAACGCCGAGGACCTCCCGGCGCACGGCCAGGCCGTCACCGCCCGGTTCGGGGGCGCCCGATGACCGTCGGCGACGCCGTCCGCCTGGACGACCTGCCGCTGCGCGACGACCTGCGCGGCAAGTCCCCGTACGGGGCGCCGCAGCTCGACGTCGCGGTGCGGCTGAACACGAACGAGAACCCGTACCCGCCGCCGCCGGAGCTGGTCGCGGACGTCGCGTCGGCCACCGAGGAGGCGGCGCGCGAGCTGCACCGCTACCCGGACCGGGACGCCGTCGCACTGCGGACCGACCTGGCCGCGTACCTGACCCGGCAGACCGGGGTCGAGCTCGGCACGGCGAACCTGTGGGCCGCCAACGGGTCGAACGAGATCCTGCAGCAGCTCCTGCAGGCGTTCGGAGGGCCGGGGCGGACGGCGCTCGGCTTCGTGCCGAGCTACTCGATGCACCCGATCATCTCCTCCGGTACCCGCACCGAGTGGATCGCGGCGCCGCGCCGGGACGACTTCACGATCGACGTGGGGTCCGCGGTCCGGGTCCTGCACGACCACGCGCCGGACGTCACGTTCCTGACCAGCCCGAACAACCCCACCGGCCAGTCGATCGCGCCCGAGGACCTCGCCGTGCTGGTGGACGCCGCGCCCGGGATCGTCGTCGTCGACGAGGCCTACGCCGAGTTCGCCGAGGCGACCGGGCGGCCGAGCGCGACGACGCTGCTCGCCACGCACGGCCACAAGCTCGTCGTGTCCCGGACGATGAGCAAGGCGTTCGCGTTCGCCGGCGGCCGGCTCGGCTACCTGGCGGCCGCTCCGGCCGTGGTGGACGCGCTGCAGCTGGTCCGGCTGCCGTACCACCTGTCGGTGCTGTCCCAGGCGGCCGCGCGGGCGGCGCTGCGGCACGCGGAGGCGACGCTCGGCTCGGTGGCGCTACTCGCCGCGGAGCGGGACCGGGTGTCCTCGGAGCTCGCCGCAGCGGGCTACGACGTCGTCCACTCCGACGCGAACTTCGTCCTGTTCGGACGGTTCGCGGACGCGCCCCGTGCCTGGAAGGCGTTCCTCGAGCAGGGCGTGCTGATCCGCGACGTCGGGATCGACGAGCGGCTGCGGGTCACGATCGGGACGCCCGAGGAGAACGACACGTTCCTGCAGGTCGCGACGGACCTCGCCACCAAGGAGTTGCTGTGACCAGGATCGGGCGCGTCGAGCGCGTGACCAAGGAGACCCGGATCACCGTCGAGATCGACCTCGACGGCACCGGGCGGACCGAGATCGACACCAAGGTCCCGTTCTACGACCACATGCTCGACGCGTTCGGCAAGCACGGGTCGTTCGACCTGTCCGTGCGCGCCGAGGGCGACATCGGGATCGACGCGCACCACACCGTCGAGGACGTCGCGATCGTGCTCGGCCAGGCCGTGCGGGAGGCGCTGGGGGACAAACGGGCATCCGCCGGTTCGGCGATGCCTGGGTCCCGATGGACGAGGCGCTCGCGCAGGCCGTCGTCGACGTGTCCGGGCGGCCGTACACGGTGTGCTCCGGCGAGCCCGAGGTGATGCAGGGGTTCGTCATCGGCGGGCACTACCCGACGGTGCTCAACCAGCACGTGTTCGAGTCGCTGGCGTTCCACGGGCACCTGGCGCTGCACGTGCGGGTGATCGACGGCCGGGACCCGCACCACGTCACGGAGGCCGAGTTCAAGGCCGTCGCCCGCGCCCTGCGCGCGGCCACCGAGCCGGACCCGCGGGTCACCGGCGTCCCCTCCACGAAGGGCGCACTCTGAGCGCTCCCGGCCGTGGGAGGTCGAGATGGGCGACGACGCCTGGGACGTCGCGGAGGCGTACGAGGCCTACATCGGACGCTGGAGCAGACCGGTGGCGGTCGAGTTCCTGCGCCTGCTCCCGTGGCGTCCGGGTGATGCGTGGTGCGACGTGGGCTGCGGCACGGGCGCCCTCGCGCACGCCGTGCTCGCGGCCGCCGCGCCGTCCCGGGTGCTCGGCGTGGAGCCCTCGGCCGCCTTCGCCGCGGCTGCGGAGACCGGTGACCCGCGGCTGACCGTGATCGCCGGTACCGCGACCTCGGTGCCGTCCCCGGACGACGCGTTCGACCACGTGGTCTCCGCCCTGGCGCTGAACTTCGTGCCGGACCCGCACGCCGCCGTGGCCGAGATGATCCGGGTGGCCCGGCCGGGCGGCGCCGTCGCCGGGTACGTCTGGGACTACGCCGAGGGGATGGGCGTGATCCGCGCGTTCTGGGATGCGGCGCGTGCGGTCGACCCCGCGGCCGCGGAGCTGGACGAGGGCGTGCGCTTCCCACTGTGCCGTCCGGAACCGCTCGTCGCGCTGCTGGACGGTGCCGGTCTCGGCGGACCGGCGGTGGACGCGGTGGAGGTGCCGACGGTGTTCGCCGACCCGGACGATCTGTGGCGCCCGTTCCTCGGCGGGCAGGGCCCGGCGCCGGGCTACTGCGCCGGCCTGACCGAGGAGCGCCGCGCCGCGCTGCGGAAGGCGCTCGAGGAGCGGCTGCCCCACGACGACGCCGGGCGGATCCCGCTCACCGCCCGGGCCTGGGCGTTCCGCGGGACCGTCCCCGGCGACGCGGAGGCCTGATGCGGATCCTGATCGTGACGGCGGGGTCACGAGGTGATGTCGCGCCGTTCACCGGCCTGGGCCAGAGGCTGCAGGAGGCGGGCCACCAGGTGGCGCTGGCCGCACACGCCCGGTTCGCCGATCTCGTTCGCGGGAGCGGGCTGGAGTACCGGGCCCTTCCCGGCGATCCGGTCGAACTCGTCCGCGCACGCACGGCCGCCCCCTCCCCGGAGGCCGCGCAGTCGGTCTTCGCCGCGTTCCTCGACGAGCTGGGCGACGGTGTGCTGGCCGCCGTGGCCGCCGGGACCGACCTGCTGCTCACCCCGCTCGGCCCGGCCCCGCTGAGCCGGCTCGTCGCCGACGGCTTCGGCGTCCCGAGCATCGGCGTCTTTCTCGTGCCAGGGGTCCCCACGAGGGAGTTCCCGCCCCCCGGCTGGCCCGTGACCGGGCAGCCCTCGCCCGACGACAACATCGCCGCGGGCAGCGAGGTGCTCGCCCGGACCAGCTCCCTCTACGCCGACGTCCTGCGACGGCTGCGTGCCCGGCTCGATCTCCCCGCCGCCACCGTGGAGGCGGCTGGCCCGCCGGACGACTGGCCGATCTTCCACGGCTTCAGCCCGGCCGTGGTCCCCCGGCCCGCGGACTGGCCCGCGCCGGTGCACGTGACCGGCTACTGGTGGCCGGCCGGTCAGCCGGGCTGGCAGCCCCCGGACCTGCTGGTCGACTTCCTCGGTGCCGGCCCGCCTCCGGTGTTCGTCGGGTTCGGCAGCATGACCCCGGATCACGAGCGGCTCCACGACGCCGTCGCGGCCGCCGTCGATCGGGCCGGCGTGCGCGCCGTCGTCCAGTCCGGCTGGGCCGACCTCGGACCCGCCGGGGACGACATCCTGGTCGTCGACGACCTGCCGCACGACTGGTTGTTCCCCCGGACGGCTGCCGTGGTCCACCACGCCGGAGCGGGTACCACCGGGGCCGGGCTGCGCGCGGGAGTGCCGGCGGTCCCGGTGCCCGTGCTGGTCGACCAGCCGTTCTGGGCGGACCGGCTGCAGCGTCTCGGCGTTGCGCCGCACCCACTTCCGCTGCACGAGCTGACCGCCGACAGCCTGAGCGAGGCGCTGCGGTCCTGCCTCGACCGACCGTCCTATCGCGACCGCGCCGCCGAGCTCGCGCGCCGGATCCGCGCCGAGGACGGTCCGGCGGCCGTGCTCTCGCTCGTCGCGCAGCTCGACGGCGAGCGCTGACGGCAGCTCCCGGACCGCGTGCCGCTACCGGGCGGGCGTCGTGTCCACACCGGACGCGGCTGCGATGTGCTTGGCCGTGTCGACGTAGTGGCGGTAGCGGGTGACCCGCCCCGCGTCGTCGAACGTCCAGAGGTGCAGTTCCTCGTCGGCGAAGCGGCCGCCGTTCGGGAGCGTGAACGCGGCCCGGATCTCGGCGACGACCTGCCGGCCGGTGCCGATCACGTCGAGGACCGTGAAGTCCTCGACCGTCCACTCGCTGATGATCGTGAAGAACTCCGCGACCTGCGCCGGGCCGACCCGCGGCATCAGGTGCGCGACGCCGGCCCGCTGGCCGTGGTTGTCCGGCGTCCAGTCGGCGTCCCAGCGGACGTCGTCGGCGAGCCGGTCGAGGATGGCCGGCACGTCGCCGCACCCGAACGCGGCGTAGATGTCGGCGACGGTCGCGGCGTTGGCGGTGGTGACGGTCGTGTCCACGGTGGACCTCCCGGTGAGGTGGGATCGGGTCTCTGACCTGCAGAAGCGTCCCGCCCACCTGGCCCGCGTCACATCGGTCGTTCGACCTATCCCGGCAGCAACCCGTGCTCGATCGCGAACACGGCGGCACCGGCCCGGGTGCGCCGCCCGGTCTTGTCGTAGACGTGGGCCAGGTGGTGGCCGACCGTGCGGTCGGAGACGACCAGCTCGGCCGCGATCCGGCGGTTCGACAACCCACGCGCGGCGAGCCGCAGAACGTCGACCTCCCGGTCGGTGAGCCCGGCCGGCCAGGCCGCCCGGGGGCGGGGACGGCCCGCCGCCTCCAGCACCGCGGCGACGGCCTCGCGGTCCAGGCGCCCGGCGCCCGCCTCGGCGGTCACGTGCGCGGCGGCGTCGTCGGCCGGGAGCGCCGGCCGGTGCGGACGGGGCTCGGTCAGCGCCGCGTGCACATCCGCGGCGGCGAGAAGCCGGGCGGCGAACGGCTGGTCGGGGCCGTGCGCGCCGCGGTGGTAGCCGCTGCCGTCGCACCGCTCGTGGTGGCCGGCCGCGACCGGGGCCAGCCCCGCGAGCGCCGGGCAGCGCAGCAGGATCCGGCCGGTCCAGTAGGCGTGCAGCCGCACCCGCTCCCAGTCCCCGGACGACAGGGGGCCGGGCCGGTCCCAGACCGAGCTCGGCACGGCGACCCGCCCCAGGTCGTGCAGGAGCGCCGCGGCGCGCAGTTCCGCCCGGGACCTGCGTCGAACCCGGCGAGCCCGGCGGCGGCGTCGGCGAGTGCGGCCGTGTGCGCTGAGTGCCCGAGCAGGTACCGGCCCTTGAGGTCGGCGACGACGGACAGGGCCAGGCAGTGGCGGTCGAGCCCGTCGGGGGGCACGACGGCGGGTAACCCCGGCTCGGCGGCGATCACGTGGGCCAGCAGGTCCGGCCCGTCGAGCACGCCGAGCAGCGCGTCCGCGTCGGCCAGGAACGCGGTGACCAGGTCCGGATCGAGGTGCCCTCCGGCCCGGCGCCGTAGCTCGGCGACGGCGGCCGGCGTCCCTCCGCGGGTGTGCGCGTGCACGGCCTGCTCGGACAGGTGGAGGATCCGCGCCGGCAGGGGCAGCGCCTCACCGGCGTGGACGCCGGGGATGCCGTGCCCGTCCCAGCGTTCGTGCACGTCCTCCAGGGCCGTCACCGCCGCCTGCGGCAGGCCGAGGCGGGGGCCGAGCGCGCGGCTGACCTCGCAGGACGCCCGCATGGCGGCCGGGCCCTCGGTCGGCGCGAGCCGCAGGAACCGCGCGGACAGCTCCGGGACCGCGCCCGGGCCGGACCAGGCGCCGAACTCGGCCATCTGCCGGGCGAACAGGTCGGGGTCGCCGGGGTCGAGCGCGTGCAGCGCCGCCTGGAACGCGGTGTCGTCGTCGAACAGGGCGGCGTTCTCGGACGCGTAGCTCGTGCAGCCGACGGCGCCGAGCAGTGCCGTGTGGAACACCGCGCGCCGGGCGTCGGTGTCCAGGCCCCGGGTCCCGGCGAATGCGGTCGCGACCGCGCAGACGGCCAGCCCGGTCTCCATCGGGGCACCCGTGGCCAGGTCGGTCGTCAGCGACAGACCGGCCAGTATCTCGGTGACCCGCAGGGTCGGCCCGGCCGTGGTGGCCGGCCGCACATCGGCCATCGCGACAGCCTGACACCGCCGCCGTGACCGGGGCAGGTGCGTACGGGCGACGTCGTCGCCGTGGCGGCCGCCACAGTCGTCGCGTTCCGGAGCGGCGGACGCGAACCGCGATGACGCGGGCGCTTATCCTGGACGCGTGTCACAGATCGTCGTGTTGGACTACGGGTCGGGGAACCTCCGCTCCGCGGAGCGGGCGCTCCAGCGGGTCGGCGCCGACGTGACCGTCACCGACGACTTCGACGCCGCCGTGAACGCCGACGGCCTGGTGGTCCCGGGCGTGGGGGCGTTCGCCGCCTGCATGGCCGGCCTGAACGCCGTCCGCGGCCCGCGGATCATCGGCCGCCGGCTGGCCGGCGGGCGCCCCGTGCTCGGCATCTGCGTCGGCATGCAGGTGCTGTTCGACCGCGGCGTCGAGTTCGGCGAGGACACGCCCGGCTGCGGGGAGTGGCCCGGGACCGTGGAGCGGATCAAGGCGGACGTGCTGCCGCACATGGGCTGGAACACGGTGGACGTCCCGACCGGCAGCACGCTGTTCGCCGGGCTCGACGAGGACACCCGGTTCTACTTCGTGCACTCCTTCGGGGTGACCCGCTGGGAGCTCGTCGAGTCGCACGCGCTCCGTCCGCCGCTGGTGACCTGGACGCATCACGGCGAGGACGTCGTCGCCGCCGTCGAGAACGGGGCGCTCGCCGCGACCCAGTTCCATCCCGAGAAGTCCGGCGACGCCGGCGCTACCGTGCTCCAGAACTGGCTGCGCGACGTAGTGGGGTGAGCGGTTGCGCCGGCGTGTGCTCGGCGTCCTCTGCCTGACCGAGATCACCAGCTGGGGCACGCTGTACTACGCGTTCCCGGTGCTCGCGCCGTCGATCGCCGAGGACACCGGGTGGAGCCTGGGCGCGATCACCGCGGCGTTCTCCGGCGGCCTGGTCGTCTCCGCGCTGGCCGGGATCCCGGTCGGGCGGATCCTGGACCGGCACGGCCCGCGGTGGGTGATGACCACGGCGTCGGTACTCGGGACGCCTGCGCTGGTCGGGGTCGCGCTCGCCGGGTCGTTCGGCTGGTTCCTCGCGGCCTGGCTGGTGGTCGGCGTCGCTCAGGCCGGCACGCTCTACCCGCCCGCGTTCGCCGCGCTGACGCGGTGGTGGGGCGACGACCGGGTGCGTGCCCTGACCACCCTCACCCTGGTCGCGGGCCTGGCCAGCACGGTGTTCGCGCCGCTGTCCGCGGCCCTGCTGGGCGGGCTCGGCTGGCGCGACACCTACCTGGTGCTGGCCGCCGTGCTCGCGGTCGTGACCGTGCCGGCCCACCTGGTCGGGCTCCGCGGTGACTGGCCCGAGGTCACCGAGGAACTTCGCGTCGACGACGCCGGCGCCGCCGCGATCGCGCGCAGCCGCCCGTTCGTGCTCCTGACGGTCGCGGTGTGCCTGGGCGCGTTCACTCGTTCGCGGTGACCGTCAACCAGGTGCCGCTGCTGCTGGAACGGGGACTGTCCACTCCGCTCGCGGCGTGGGCGCTCGGCCTCGGCGGGCTCGGGCAGGTGGCGGGCCGGCTCGGCTACCCGCGCCTGACCGCCCGGACCGGGCCGCGCGGGCGGGCCGCGCTCATCTTCGGACTGCTCGCCGCGACGAGTGCGCTGCTGGCGGTGCTGCCCGGCCCGCCCGCGCTGCTCGTCGCGGCGGCGGTCGCGGCAGGCGGTGCCCGCGGCGTGTTCACGCTGCTGCAGGCCACCGCCCTGTCCGACCGCTGGTCACCGGAGGTCTACGGGCGCCTGGGCGGTCTCCTGCAGGCCCCGGCGACGATCGCGATCGCGCTCGGGCCGGCCGCCGGCAGCGGGCTGGCCGCCGCGTTCGGCGGCTACCCGCCGGTGTTCATGCTGCTCGCGGTCGTCGCTCTGGTCGCGGCCGGGCTCTCCGCGGGCACCGCGGCGCCGGTGCGAGCGGCCCGGACCTGACGCGCCGGGCGGCGGCCCGGCATCTGCCGGGCGGGCGTGGAGTCGGCTCGCCCGGGTGGCACCGTCGACGTCGCACTCCCGGCTGTCGGATCACGCCGAGAACCGCGAAGCGTGCGATCTCGACCGTGTCGATCTTCTGCCGTCCGAGTCTTTCATGCCGTAGTGGGTTCAGGAGGCAGCCGTTCCTCGACCGCCACTGAGCGGCGTGGCCGGTCAGCCCAGCGCGTACTCGCCGCTGGAGAGGTCGAACGTCAGGGTGCGGCGGTCGTCGCGCAGACCGGCGAGCACCTGCCCGACGAGCGTGTCCACATCGGATCCCTCGGAGATCCCCGAGGGCAGCGTCCCGGCGACGGCGCGGTCGGCCAGGCCGGTCTCGATGTGCGGCGGGCGGATGTCGAGGACCCGCACGCCCTGCTTGCGCGTCGCGCCCCGGGTCGCGGTGAGCCACGCGGACAGTCCCGCCTTCGACGCCGAGTAGGCCGCCATCCCCGGGGTGGGCACGTCGGCGAGGATCGCCGAGATCATCGCGAGCGTCCCGCCGCCGTCGGCCTTCGACGGGAAGCGGCGCAGCGCGGCCCGGCCGAACGCCATCGGCGCCATCGTGTTCACCGTCAGCAGGTGCTCGGTGACGACGTCGGTCTCGGACTCCTCGCCGAACGCGGCCACCCCGAGCGCGACGACGAGCAGGTCCAGCCCGCCGAGCGCGTCCGCGGCCTCGTCGACGACGGCGGCGCACCGTTCCAGGTCCAGCCCGTCGAACGTGAACGTGGGCTCGCCGTCCGCGCCCGCGGGCTTCGACCGGCCGGCCAGCGCGAGCGTCGCGCCCTCGTTCCGCAGGGCCGTCGCGATCGCGCCGCCCAGCACGCCCGTCGCGCCGACCACCAGCGTGCGTGCTCCGGAGAGGTCCATACCGGCGACGCTAGGCGAGAGGTCACGTCGGCGCGCGGGACCGGCCCTCGTAGGCTGGCCGGGTGAGCTTCACGTTGCTTCCCGCCGTCGACGTCGCCGACGGACAGGCCGTCCGGCTGGTGCAGGGCGAGGCCGGTACCGAGACCGGCTACGGCGAGCCGCTGGAGGCGGCCCTGACCTGGCAGCGCGACGGCGCGGAGTGGATCCATCTGGTCGACCTGGACGCCGCGTTCGGGCGCGGGTCGAACGCAGAGCTGCTGGCCGAGGTCGTCGGGAAGCTGGACGTGGCCGTCGAGCTGTCCGGCGGCATCCGCGACGACGCGTCGCTGGAACGGGCGCTGGCCACCGGCTGCCGCCGGGTCAACCTGGGCACGGCGGCGCTGGAGGACCCGGACTGGTGCGCGAAGGTGGTGGCCGAGCACGGCGACCGGATCGCCGTCGGGCTCGACGTCAAGATCATCGACGGGAAGCACCGGCTGGCCGCGCGCGGCTGGACGACCGACGGCGGCGACCTGTGGGAGACGTTGGCGCGCATGGACCGCGACGGTGTCACCCGGTACGTCGTCACCGACGTCTCCAAGGACGGCACGCTGCAAGGGCCCAATGTGGACCTGCTCACGGACGTCGCGAACGCCACGACCGCCCCGGTGATCGCCTCCGGCGGGATCTCCGAGGTCGCCGACCTGGTGCGCCTCGCCGAGGTCGCCGCGACCGGGGTGAACATCGAGGGCTCGATCGTCGGCAAGGCGTTGTACGCGCAGCGGTTCACGCTGCCGGAGGCGCTGGCCGCCGTGCGCGAGGTGTCCTGAGTGGCCGTCGCGGTGCGTGTCATCCCCTGCCTGGACGTCGACGCCGGGCGCGTCGTCAAGGGCGTCAACTTCCGTGAGCTGCGCGACGCGGGGGACCCGGTCGAGATGGCCCGCGTCTACGACGCCGAGGGTGCCGACGAGCTGACGTTCCTCGACGTCACCGCGTCCTCCGGCGAGCGGGAGACGATGGTGGACGTGGTGCGCCGCACCGCGGAGCAGGTGTTCATCCCGCTCACCGTGGGGGGCGGCATCCGCACGCCCGACGACGTCGACCGGATGCTGCGGGCCGGCGCGGACAAGGTCAGCGTGAACACGGCCGCGATCGCCCGCCCCGAGCTGCTGCACGAGATGTCGCGGCGGTTCGGCTCGCAGTGCATCGTGCTGTCGGTGGACGCGCGGCGGGTGCCCGAGGGCGGGACGCCGCAGCCGTCCGGCTACGAGGTGACCACGCACGGCGGGCAGCGCAGCGCGGGCGTCGACGCCGTCGAGTGGGCGGCCCGCGGTCAGGAGCTCGGCGTCGGGGAGATCCTGCTGAACTCGATGGACGCCGACGGCACCCGGTCCGGGTTCGACCTGGAGATGATCACCGCGATCCGTGCGGTCGTGGACGTCCCGGTGATCGCCTCCGGTGGCGCGGGCGAGGTGGGCCACTTCCCGCCCGCGGTCCGGGCGGGTGCCGACGCCGTGCTCGCGGCGAGCGTGTTCCATTTCGGCACCCTGCGGATCGGTGAGGTCAAGGACGCCCTGCGGGGCGCGGAGGTGGAGGTGCGGTGAGCGCCCGGGTGACGCAGTCGGCCCTGGACCCGGCCGTGGCGGCCCGCCTCAAACGCGACTCCGACGGGCTGGTCTGTGCCGTCGTGCAGTCGCGCGCCGGTGAGGTGCTGATGGTCGGCTGGATGGACGACGAGGCGCTGCACCGCACGCTGACCACCCGGCCGCGGCACGTACTGGTCGCGGTCGCGGGAGGAGTACTGGGTCAAGGGCGACACGTCCGGGCACGTCCAGCACGTGCACGAGGTGCGGCTGGACTGCGACGGCGACGCGGTGCTCGTCGTCGTCGACCAGGAGGGCCCGGCGTGCCACACGGGCACCCGCACCTGCTTCGACGCCGACGTCCTGCTCGCCGGGGACGGCGCATGAACACGGACGTCCTGCTCGCCGGAGACCCTGCCTGACCTTGCGGTTCCGGGGGACCGGGAGGACCGTCGAGGCATGGGAGACACGGACGAGCCGGAGCGCGGACCGCGGCACGACCCGCTGCCGCTGGCGTTCCGTGAACCCGACGGCGAGACCGACGTCGGCCCGGAGGGTCGGCTGCCGGGAGACGACCCGCGCGCCCGGTGGCGGACGATGACGCCTCCCGTGATGCCGGACGACTGGGTCGGGGAGCACGACAACGACCCGGTGCCGGACTCGGTCCGTGACGCCGAGGCCGACCGCGAGTCGCGCGAGGCCCGCTGGGTGATCGAGCGCGGGGGCGGTCTGGGCTGACCGCTCGGCGAGCCGGTTGCCGGCGCGAGTGGGTGGGAACGGCTCGGTCTCCGAGTGGGTGCGGGGGCCTGGCCGGTGGCGTTTCGCCCGGGGGTTACGGATGCACCGGTGGCATCGGCGGCGCCGGCGCCGTCGTCACCCAGCGGATCCCCGCCGTGATCGCCTGCCCGCCCGCTCGGACGACCGTCGCCTCCGCGACCGGCAGGTACGGCAGCCCCAGCGGCGCGCGGGACCAGTGCGGCATCAGGCTCACCGACGTGGCCGCCAGCATCGCGTACGGGACCCGGGCGGCGGCCGGCAGCGGCGGGTGCAGCAACAGGAAGCGGGCGGTCGCGCGGGCCTCCGGTGTGCCGTCGAGCTCGGGACGGTACGACGCGATCTGCGCGGCCAGCTCGGCCTCGGTCTCCGGTGGCTCCGGCACGTCGAGCTCACGGGCGACCCGCGCGGTGTCGGCGACGTAGCCGTCGCGCCCCGCCTGGTCCAGCGGCCGGCGCCCGTAGAGCTGGTGGGCGCGCAGGAAGCTGTCGATCTCCGCGATGTGCACCCAGCGCAGCAGATGCGGGTCGGACGCGGAGTAGGCCCGGCCGTCCGGTGCCCGTCCGCGGACCCGGGAGTGCACGTTCTTGATCGTCGCGATCGTCTCGTCGGCCAGGTCGGCCGGCCCGAACGTCGTGACGGCCAGGAAGTAGCTCGTGCGCTGCAGCCGGCCCCACGGGTCGCCCTTGTAGCCGGAGTGCCCGGCGACCCCGGCCATCGCCAGCGGGTGCAGCGACTGCAGCAGCAGGGCCCGCAGCCCGCCGACGAACATCGACGCGTCGCCGTGCACCCGGCGGATCGGGCGGTCCTCGGAGAACCAGCGCGGCCCGGGCGTGGCGTGGATGCGGTCGCGCCGGTCCGAACCCTCCGGACCGGCGACCTTCGCGAACACGGCTCCGCCGAGGCGGGAGCGCAGGGCCGCCAGCCCCGCGCCCACCGACTCCGACAGATCGACCATGTCCTCCATCATGCGTCGAGCAGCGCACCCCGGCCAGCCGACGGGGTGGGCACCGGCGACGCTGCTCCGGACACCGCGAGCAGGCCGGCCACGGCGAGGGCGAACCCGGCGAGCAGGCAGCACAGCTGGCCCAGGCCGGTCGCCGGGTTG
Source organism: uncultured Actinomycetota bacterium (assembly GCA_963822335.1). Taxonomy (GTDB): domain Bacteria; phylum Actinomycetota; class Actinomycetes; order Mycobacteriales; family Pseudonocardiaceae; genus Pseudonocardia. Next base: position 327,508 of record CAWGHE010000005.1, read on the forward strand.
CCCGCGGCGGACAGGTCGGTCGTGCCCAGCGTCGTGACGGCCGTCCACAGACCTCCGGCGAACGCCGCCCCGGACCCGCACCACGCGGCGACCACGGCCACGGTCCGCACCCGGCCGACGGTCCGCCCCCGGGCCAGCGCGAGCACACCCGCGGCGCCGGCCAGCGGGAACACCGCGGTCGTCAGAGCCGCGACGCCGCCGAGCCACCCACCGGCGAGCACGCCGCCGAGCACGGCCAGAGCGGCGCCGAGGACCGCCGTCGCGACCCCGCCGCCGACGCACGCCCGCATCAGCGTGGCGACCGGCCCGTCCGCGGGGGCGGGGCGACGCACCGCACCCGACCACCGCTCCCGCGCGTGCACGGCGAACGCGGCCAGGAGGAACACCGCCTGCCAGGCGAATCCGCCGTAGACCATCGGCCGGACCCACGCGGCCAGGCCCATCGCGTCGCCGCTCCCGGCGGCCGCGGCGACCACGGCGGCGGGCAGCCCGATCAGCGAGATCGGGACGAGCAGGCCGGTCGCGACCCATGCCGGCAGCAGGACGGCGACCGCGGGCAGCCGCCGCCCCCAGGCCGAGGCGAGCGTGAACGCCAGCGCCACGACGGCGAGATCCATGACGACGGTCGCCGCGTTCAACGCGACCATCGACGTCGACTCGAGCAGGCCCGGATCGTCGACGCCGACCGGATGGCCGGTCAGCCAGAAGGCCTTGAGGATGACGTAGGGGAGGGTGCCGAGTGTGGCCGCCACCGCGAGCGGCCGGGTGTTCGTCGTCATGGCACAGAGCGTGCTCGGCGGGCCGTGCCGGACCCTCCCGCTGCGGTGGGGATCGGCTCCCCCTCGCGAGGGAGCCGTGCCGGGCGCGCGTTCTGCCAGGATCTCTGGCGTGAACCCGGTCCGGGTCCCGGCGGTGGTCGGGACCACCTGTCGCCGCATCGTGCACGTCCTGCTGGGCGCCGTCGTCCTGCTGCCGTACGTCGCGTTCGGCTGGCTGTTCACCCAGGCGGCGGCCGCCGGGATGAGCGTCGCGGCGCTGGTGCCGCTGCTCGGGCTGACCGTCGTGGTCGGGGTCGCCGTGGCGTCGTGCCCGGAGTGCGGGCGCTGGAGGTCACGGCCGCGCGCTCGCTGCTCGGCGTGGCGCTGCCGGATCCGGATCCGGACGCCGAGCGGGACTGGTCCGCGCGCCGTCGCGGGGCACTCTGGCTGCTGCTCGCCATGGCCGTCGGCGGCGTGGGCGGCCTCGTGCTGCTGCTCGGCGTGCCCGCGACGGTGGGGCTGCTGCTGGGCCCGTGGCTGCCGCAGCCGTCGCTGCCCAGCGGCGTCGACGCGTGGTGGGCGCCGCCGCTGGGCGTGCTGCTGGCCGCCGTGACGGTGTCCCTGCTGGTGGCACTGGGCGAGGTGCTCGCGCGGGTGGCGCCGCTCCTGCTCGGTCCGACGCCGGCCGAACGGCTCGTCGCGGAGCTGGGCGCCGAACGGCGGCGCTCGGACGCGATGGCCGAGCGTGCGCGCATCGCGCGGGAGCTGCACGACTCGGTGGGGCACGCGCTCACCGTGACGACCCTGCAGGCCGGGGCCGCGGCCGAGGTCCTCGACGCCGACCCGGCGTTCGTGCGGCGCGCGCTGGCCGCGATCGAGGAGACCGGGCGGACGGCCCTCGACGAGCTCGACCACGTGCTCGGCGTGCTGCGCGCGGACGGAGGCCCCGTCGAGCCACCCCGCGACCTGGGCTCGCTGGACGCGCTCGTGACCGGAGCCCGTTCGGCCGGGGTGGAGGTCCGGGTCCACCGCGACGGCGAGCTGGGTGCGCTGCCGGCCGTCGTGTCCCGGGAGGGGTACCGCCTCGTCCAGGAGGCACTGACGAACGCGCTGCGCCACGCGGGTCCGGTCCCGGTGACCGTCCGGCTCGCGGAGCGCGACGCCGGCCTGGACCTGACCGTGGACAACCCGCTGCCGGCCCGCTCGTCCGGACGCGGGCGGGACGGGCGCGGGCTGCGCGGGATGGCGGAGCGCGCGTCGCTGCTCGGCGGCGAGCTCACGGCCGGCCCGGACGGCGACGTGTGGCGGCTGGCCGCGCGGCTGCCCGCCGCCGTGGAGCCGGGGGAGGCCCGGTGACCGGCCTGCTGATCGTCGACGACGAGGAGCTCGTGCGGACCGGCCTGCGCGCCGTGCTGGACGCCCAGCCCGACCTCGAGGTGCTCGGCGAGGCGACCGACGGCGCCGAGGTGCCGGGACTCGTCGCGAAGCTGCGCCCCGACGTCGTGCTGATGGACGTCCGGATGCCCGCCGTGGACGGGATCACCGCGACCCGCGCCCTGCTCCGCCGCCCGGACCCGCCGCGGGTGCTGGTGCTGACCACGTTCGGCAACGACGGCTACGTCTACGACGCGCTGCGGGCCGGCGCCGCCGGGTTCCTGCTCAAGCGGACCCGCCCGGCCGAGATCGTGCAGGCCGTGCGCACCGTGGCCGTCGGGGAGTCGATCCTGTTCCCGGCCGCGGTGCGCGAGCTGGTGGCCGGGTTCGGTTCGGACGGCGGGGACCGGCTGGCCGGGGCGGGCCTGACCGAACGGGAGGCGGACGTGCTGCGGCGGGTGGCCCGTGGCCTGTCCAACGCCGAGATCGCCGCCGAGCTGGTGGTCGGGGTGGAGACGGTGAAGACCCACGTCGGCAACGTGCTGGCCAAGCTCGGGGCCCGGGACCGGACCCAGGCCGTCGTCCGGGCCTACGAGTCGGGCTTCATCGACCCCAGGTCGCCGGTCAGGTAGCGCTGCAACGTCGGCGCGATCGCGGCGATGACCTCGTCGTGCCCGGCCGAGGCCAGCGGTTCCAGCTTCACCACGTACCGCATCATCCCCAGGCCGAGCACCTGTGAGGCGACCAGCGCCCCGCGCTCGGCGTGCCGGTCCGGGGCCACCGTGGACACGACCGGGCCGATCATCACGCGGGTGATGAACTCGCGCATCATCCGCGCCGCGAACGGATGCGCGGTGACCGAGCGCAGCAGGGCCACCAGTGGATCCGACCCGGCGCCGTCCCAGATCGTCAGGAAGCGGCGCACGATCCGCTCGCCGAGCTGCTCCGGATCCCCGGGCAGGATCTCCGCCCGGATCTGCGTCGGGTCGACGGGCACCTCCAGCGACGCGGTGAACAGCGACTCCTTGCCGCCGAACCAGTGGTTCACCATCGCCGCGTCCACCCCGGCGCGCTCGGCGATGCGCCGCACGGTCGCGCCGTCGTAGCCCCGCGCCGCGAACTCCGCCCGCGCGGCCGTCAGCAACTGGGCCTTGGTGTCCTCGCCGGTGCCCCGCCGCCCGCGGCGGCGGGGGGCGGACCCGTTCGGTCCGGTCGCGGAACTCACCCACCCATCATTGACAATGGCGGCCATGACCGCGAGCAGCACCGGCGTTTCCCCGCGGACGACCACCCTCGGCGCGGTCGCCCCGACCCGGGACGAGTTCCGCGAGCTGGCCCGGGGGCACCGGGTGATCCCGGTGACGCGCCGGCTGCTGGCCGACGACGAGACACCGGTCGGGGTGTACCGGAAGCTGGCCGGATCCCGTGCCGGCACGTTCCTGCTGGAGTCGGCGGAGAACGGCCGGTCCTGGTCGCGGTGGTCGTTCGTCGGGGCGCGCAGCGCGGCGATGCTGTCGGCCCCGCCGGGGGAGGGCCTGCGCTGGACCGGTGACGTGCCGGACGGCCTGCCGGTGGACGGCGACCCGCTGGACGCGTTGCGCACGGTGCTCACCGAGCTGCACTCCGAGGCGCTGCCCGGCCTGCCGCCGCTGACCGGCGGCATGGTCGGCTACCTCGGCTACGACTCGGTCCGCAGGCTGGAGCGCATCGCGGACCCGGACGACCCCTCCGTCGACGACCTCGGCCTGCCCGAGCTCGGGATGCTGCTGGCCACGGACCTGGCGGCACTGGACCACCACGAGGGCACCGTCACGCTGATCGCGAACGCGATCAACTGGGACGCCACCGACGAGCGCGTCGACCAGGCCTACGACGACGCCGTCGCCCGCCTGGACCGGATGACCGCCGAGCTCGGGGCGCCGGCACCGTCGACGGTCGCGGTGTACCGGCCCGGCGAGCCGGAGTTCGTCCGCCGGCGCAGCGCGGCCGAGCACCACGCCGCCGTCGAGGCGGCGAAGGAGGAGATCCGCGCGGGCGAGGCGTTCCAGATCGTGGTCTCGCAGCGGTTCGAGGCCGAGTGCGGCGCCGACCCGCTCGAGGTCTACCGGGTGCTGCGCACGACGAACCCGAGCCCGTACATGTACCTGCTCCACCTCGCCGACCCGGACTCCGGCGAACCGTTCGCGATCGTCGGCTCCAGCCCCGAGGCGCTGGTCACGGTCCGCGACGGGCGGGCGACGACGCACCCGATCGCCGGTACCCGCTGGCGCGGCGCCACCGACGAGGAGGACCAGCAGCTGGAGAAGGACCTGCGCTCCGACGAGAAGGAGCGCGCCGAGCACCTGATGCTCGTCGACCTCGGCCGCAACGACCTGGGCCGGGTCTGCGAGGCCGGCTCGGTGAAGGTGCACAACTTCTTCTCCGTGGAGCGGTACTCGCACGTCATGCACCTGGTGTCGACGGTGACCGGGCTGCTGCGCGGCGACCGCACCGCGTTCGACGCCGTGCTCGCCTGCTTCCCGGCCGGGACGCTCTCCGGCGCGCCGAAGGTCCGCGCGATGCAGGTGATCGACCGGCTGGAGCCGACGCGGCGCGGGCTCTACGGCGGGATCGTCGGCTACCTGGACTTCGCCGGTAACGCCGACACCGCGATCGCCATCCGCACCGGCCTGATCCGCGGCGGGACCGCGTACGTGCAGGCCGGCGGCGGGATCGTCGCCGACTCCGACCCGCAGGCCGAGGACACCGAGTGCCTGAACAAGGCGCGGGCGGTGCTGTCCGCGGTCGCCGCGGCCGGGTCGCTGCGCCCACCCGAGAGCACGGCATGACACGCCCCGGTGCGCGACGACCGCCGCTCGCTCGGCGTCGTCTGCCTGCTGCTGCTCGTCGGCGCCGGGACGTCGTGGATCTCCGGGTCGCTGACGTGGTTCTCGGTCGAGCTCCCGACGGCGACGCGCGGCACGGTGGCCGCCTCGGTGACCGGGGCGCAGATCCAGCCCACGGTCAACGCCGTCGCCGCGGTGCTGCTCGCGGCCGTCGCGGCCACGGTCGCGCTGTCCGGGATCGCCCGGCGCGTGCTCGGCGTGCTGGTCGCGCTGGTCGGGGTCGCGGCGGGCTGGACGACGGTGGCGCGGATCGCCGTCCCGCCGACGCCCGCCGAGCTCGTCTCGGCGCGGGCCGGGCTGAACACCGGAGGGCAGCCGGCCGGCACGTCCGCCGTCACGACGTCGGTCGGGCCGTGGGTCGCGGTGGCCGCCGCGGTGCTCGCGGTCTCGGCCGGCGTGCTGCTGGTGGTGCGGGAGCGGCGGATGGCCCGGCTCGGTGCCCGGTACTCCGCGCCGGGGTCCGCGACCCCTCCGGCGGACCCCGACCGGGCGGCCTGGCAGGAGCTCGACGACGGCGGCGACCCGACCGACGGCCCGGCGCCCGACCCGAGCCCCGAGGGCCGGGGACGGGACCTCTAGCATGAGCGGGACGACCAGCGGCCGCGGATCCGAAGGGGGACTCAGCGCGGTGGGCGATCAGAACGGAGCCGGACCGCACGGCGGGGCGAACGATGCCGCGTCCAACGGGTCCCACGCGACCGGCGGCGGGAGCGTTCTGGACGCCATCGTCGCGGGCGTCCGCGAGGACCTCGCCGCCCGTGAGGCGACGGTCGACCTGGCCGAGATCAAGCGCCGCGCCGCCGCCGCGCCCCCGCCCCGGGACGCGATGGGCGCGCTGCGCTCGCCCGGCGTCGGGGTGATCGCCGAGGTGAAGCGGCGCAGCCCGTCGAAGGGCGCGCTGGCCGACATCCCGGACCCGGCCGAGCTGGCCGAGGACTACGCGGCCAACGGTGCCCGGGTGATCAGCGTGCTGACCGAGCAGCGCCGGTTCGGCGGCTCGCTCGCCGACCTCGACGCCGTCCGCGAGCGGGTGGACGTGCCGGTGTTGCGCAAGGACTTCGTGGTCACGCCGTACCAGGTGCACGAGGCCCGCGCGCACGGCGCGGACATGGTGCTGCTGATCGTCGCGGCCCTGGAGCAGAACGCGCTGGACGCGCTGCTGGACCGGGTCGAGTCGCTCGGCATGACGCCGCTGGTCGAGGTGCACACCGAGGAGGAGTGCGACCGCGCGCTGGAGGCCGGCGCGAAGCTGATCGGCGTGAACTCGCGCAACCTGCACACGCTCGAGGTGAACCGCTCGATCTTCGGCGAGATCGCCCCCGGGCTGCCGAACGACGTGCTGCGGGTCGCCGAGTCCGGTGTTCGCGGCCCCGGGGACCTGCTCACCTACGCCGGGTGGGGTGCGGACGCCGTGCTCGTCGGCGAGGGTCTGGTCTCCAGCGGCGACCCGGCAGGAGCGGTGCGCGGGCTCGTCGCGGCGGGCTTCCACCCGTCGTGCAGCCGTATGGTCCGGGAGTGACCGGCACGCTGGCGGCCCTGCTCCCGGCCACCATTCCCAGCCCCGACCGGGGTGTCTGGTACCTCGGCCCGATCCCGCTGCGGGCCTACGCCCTGTGCCTCATCGCCGGGATGGTGCTCGCGGTCGTGTGGGGCGACCGCCGTCTCGTCGCCCGCGGCGGCGAGCCGGGCACGGTTCTCGACGTCGCCGTGTGGGCGATCCCGTTCGGGCTGGTCGGCGGGCGGCTCTACCACGTCGCGACGGACTGGCCGAAGTACTTCGGTCCGGGCGGCGACCCGCTCGGCGCGCTGGAGATCTGGAACGGCGGACTCGGCATCTGGGGCGCGATCGCGCTCGGCGGGGTCGGCGCCTGGATCGGGTGCCGCCGTCGCGGGCTGCCGCTGCCGTTCTTCGCCGACGCCGTCGCGCCCGGCATCGTCGCCGCGCAGGCCGTGGGGAGGCTGGGCAACTGGTTCAACCAGGAGCTCTACGGCGGCCCGACGACGCTGCCGTGGGGCCTGGAGATCTACCGCCGGGTGGACCCGTCGACCGGCGCCTCGGACCCGATCGGCGGCGTCGCGCTGGACCCGACGCCGATCGAGATCGTGCACCCGACGTTCCTCTACGAGCTCCTGTGGAACCTCCTGGTCGCCGCCGTCGTCGTCTGGGCCGACCGCCGGTTCCGGCTCGGGCACGGCCGCGCGTTCGCGGTGTACGTCGCCGGCTACACGCTCGGCCGGTTCTTCATCGAGCTGATGCGCACCGACCCGGCGACGCAGGTGTTCGGCATGCGGATCAACGTGCTGGTCTCCGCGGTCGTGTTCCTCGGCGCCGTCGCCTACGTGGTCCTGGCGAAACGCGGCCGGGAGCAGATCACCCGGCCGGACGGGCCGGAGCCGGACGACGGTCCCGCGTCGACGACGGCCGAGGGCTCGGCCACAGACGACGACCCGGCACCGGGCACGGCGGGGACGGCGCGGTCCGCGGGCGGCGAGCGCTCTCCGTAATCAGGGCATCGACCCGTTCTGCGGGGCGCGTCGCTCCGACGCGGTGTCTCCCGCATCGGCCTCCGGATCCGTCATCCGTGCCGGGTGCAGCCCCAGGACCCGCAGCATCCCCCGGCGCCGTCCGAGGCGGCGCTGGGTGCGGCCCATCAGGTCGAGCAGGGCCTGGTCGTAGCTGTCGACGGCGCGGGCGTCGATGACGATGAAGAGTGTCGTTCCGGCGAGGAAGTCGGCGATGTGCTGCCGCAGCCGGGCCACCGTCGCGCTGTCGACGTCACCGCGCAGAATGATCACGGCCTGATCGGTGGAATCGACGAACGAGCCGACGGAGCTCGTCCCGCTCACGCGCTGACGCTCGATCGCACCCATGTGCACCACCCCGGATCCCGTTGGACACCGACAGAGCAGGTGGGTCACCGGGGACCGGAGTGAACCGTGTTACTCGGGTGAGTTTACGACAACCATCGCTCGGACGCCCCCCATCGCCACGGCCGAGAACGGGACGGGGACCGGATGCGGTCCGGACGTGACGAAGGACGCCGCGATGATCCCGGCGCGCAGCGTGGTCACCGGACCGGCGGAGCCGAGGACCTGCTCGACGTCGCGGCGGCTGCGCAGGTGCTCGGACAGGTCGTCGTCGTCCTCGCCGAGACCTCCGAGATAGACGATCCGGCCCACCCCCGCCCCGGCGGCCGCCGGGCGAACGCGCGCGCTCCCCGGTCGTCGCGCCGGGCGAAGTCGACGTCGCCGAGGGAATGGACGAGGTAGTAGGCGGCGTCGCAGCCGGCCAGGGCGGTGTCGAGCGAGTCGGAGTCGCGCACGTCGCCGTAGACCGGTACCCCGGCGCCGGCGTACGTCTCGGGCCGCCGGGTGATCGCCCGCACCGGATGGCCGGCGGCCTCCAGCGCCGGACACAGCCGGCGGCCGACGAACCCGGATGCGCCCGCGACGGCGACCGTCACCGCGACCGTCGGTCCGCCCTCGTCGCGGTGCCCTCGGTGGCCAGCACGTCGTCGGCGACGAGACCGGTCTCGACGACCTCCTTGGCGAGCTCGCTCAGACGCAGGTTGTGATGACGCGCGTGGCGGCGCAGCCGGCCGAACGCGGTGTCCATGGTCAGCCCGCCGCGCTGGGCGAGTACCCCCTTGGCCTGTTCGATGATCACCCGGCTCTGCAGCGCGACCTGGAGCTGTTCGGTGACGACCTCGCCGTGGCGCACCGCTCGTTCGGCCAGGATGCCGATGGTGGCGACGTCGGCCAGGGCCTGGCCCAGCACGAGGTCGGCGGTCGGCAGGGGGCCGGGACTGCGGTGGTACAGGTTCAGGGCGCCGATCGCCTGACCCCGCAGCCGCAGCGGCAGGGCGTGCACCGAGCCGTAGGTACCGCGTTCGGCCAGTGCGGCGACGAAGGCCGGCCAGCGCGACGCGGCCTCGGCGAGGTCGGTGACGCTCACCGCGGCGCCGGATCGGACGCAGTCCACGCACGGGCCCTGGTCGGTCTCGAGCTGGAGCAGCTCCATCCCGTCGCTGCGCTCGTCGGTCGATGCCGCCACCCGAAGCCGGTCCTGGCTGTCGAGGAGCAGGATCCCCGCGGCGTCGGCCGAGAGCAGCTCGACGCTGTAGCCGGCCAGGCGGTCCAGCAGGTCGATGATGTCGTAGTCGTCGACCAGGGTGTCGGCCAGCTCGACGAACGCCGAGCCCAAGGACTCCTCCCGCGCACCACCTGTCCTTCCCGCCGGCCGACCGGACGTGTGGGCGGGGGCGTGGTCTGGGTCGCTCACAACGGGTTCCTCCTCGGGCCGTGCCAACGGGCCTGGTGCCTGGGTCATTTCTCGTCGAATCTGAGTCGCCGGGCCACGACGTCGTGGGCGACGTCGAGCAGCATCCGTTGCTCGACGAAGGCGTGCGCGCGCATCCGGGCCAGTGCCTCGGTGGCGAGGACCGCGAGCTGGACCATCACCATGCCCGTGGCCTGGTGGATCTCCGTCCGGTGCCCGGCCGCCGGGTCCATCCAGCCGAGTGTGCCGTCGGGATCGGTGCGTTGTCCGAGGATCATCAACGCGCCGGTGTCGGCTGCGCTGAGCGCGTCGCGGTGCTGCGTGGCGCTCAGCGGGCCGGAGTCGAACCGGTACAGGTCGAGCACTCCGAGGTTGACCGTGCCCCACTGCAGCGGCAGGGCGAACAGCGCCCGCACCGGGGTGTGCTCGACGACGGCGGCGGCGAACATCGGCCACCGCACGGTCTCGGCGGCGTGCTGCATGTCGGAGATCAGAACCGGACGCCCGCTCGTGGCGGCGTCCATGCAGGCCCCCTCGTTCAGGGTGAACTGCAGGTCCTCCAGCTGTTGCGCGGTCGCATCCGAGGCCCACAGGGTGATCCGTGAGACACGCGCGGTCAGCAACGACAGCCCCGCACCGTCCACGTCGAGCCCGTCGATGCAGGCCCGGCAGATCTGCTCGGCCAGCGCGCTCTCGCCACGGCCGTCGCGGTCGATGCGCAGCATCGCCCTCGTCGCCGCCCCCGGCTCGGCCATCAACGCCGTGCCGTGACGCCGGCGTCGGCGCGGAGGATCGCCAGTCGGTCGGACTGGGTGAGCCCGCCCCACACGCCGTAGGGCTCGCGCGTGCTCAGGGCGTGCGTGCGGCACGGCACCCGCACCGGGCAGCTCGCGCAGACCTGCTTGGCGCGCGTCTCCCGCTGAATACGGGTCGCCCCCCGTTCCTTCTCCGGATGGAAGAACAGCGAGGGGTCCAGATCCCGGCACGCGGCCCGCATCTGCCAGTTCCACACGTCGGTGACCGGGGCCGGTAATCGACGAACATCGGCCATCTCCAGTACCCACCTTCCGAGCGACACCAGGAGGTCGCCGGGGGCTGGAGCAACACCGACGACGGTACTCGTCCACCACATCCCGACGCGTCGGACCTGCGGCTCTTCCGCGGGAAGGCAGCCGGCGAGGCGGTCAGGGATCCGCCGCCCGGGCCCCGACGGTCGTCACCGGGCGTTCTCCCGCCGGCGGCGGTGGTCGTCGGGCGGGGCCCGGTGGGCAGGCTCCGTGCGGACCGGCACCCGGGCGCCGCTGGAGGTCAGCAGCCTGCGGACCGGTCCGACCAGTGCACGGCGCGCGGTGCGCAGCAGCGTCGCGTCGGCGGACCGGACGAGGGGATCGAACCCCGGCGCGCCGCGCCAGAGCGCCAGATAGACCTCCTCGGTCAGGCGCTCGGCCTCGCGCCGGCCCAGAACCCCGTCGAGCAGACCCATGACCACGGATGCGGTCGAGTCGTAGAACGCGACGAACGCGTCGAGGTCACCGCGCCCGGCGGCCAGCAGCAGGTCGTCGGTGGTCGCGCGTCCCGGCCCGTCGTCCGGGCGTCCGGATTCCGGCCGCGACCGCGACGCGAGACGTGCGGGGACGGCGTCACGAGCGTCGGGAGGCCCGGTACACACACGAGACCCCCGTTCCAGGCTCGCATCGACGCGATACACCGGGGTCGGGGGCATAAAGCTGAGCTGATCGATCGCTCAGGCGAGAGCGTAAGTTCGCGACGGGGCGGTCGCAACTCGATGGCGGAGAGGTCGACCGCCACACCCGCTGCCCTGGAAGTACGGTGACCGGCATGTCCAGCACGCGGTTCCGTGGCTTCGGTGACGCGGTGGTCGACTTCTACGAGGGTCTGGAAGCCGACAACTCGAAGGCCTACTGGACCGACCACCGCGAGACCTACGAGCGCGACGTCCGGGACCCGATGACGGCGCTGCTCGCCGACCTGGAGGCGGAGTTCGGTCCCGGCAAGGTCTTCCGCCCACACCGCGACGTGCGCTTCTCCCACGACAAGACGCCGTACAAGACGCACTGCGGCGGGTACGCCCCGCCGTTCTACGTCGAGGTGTCGACGGAGGGGATGATGGCCGCGGGCGGCTACTACATGATGGCGCCGGACCAGGTGGCGCGGTTCCGGACGGCGGTCGACGACGAGCGTCGCGGCAAGGACCTGCAGGCGCGGCTGGATACGGCGGAGGCCGACGGTCTGGTCGTCGGCGGGGAGAAGCTCAAGACCCGCCCGAAGGGCACCGACCCGGAGCATCCGCGGCTGGACCTGCTGCGGCACAAGGGGATCTACGTCTCGCGCCGGTGGCCGCCGGACAATGTGCTGCACGGCCCGAACGTCCGGGACCGGGTGCGGACGGTGTGGCGCGCGGCCCGCCCGCTGGCCGAGTGGCTCGACGACCACGTCGGCCCGACCGAGCAGCCCCGCCGCTGACGGCGCGTCGGCCCTTCCCGCGGGGAGCCCGGCGCTGGGATGATCGACTGCCGTCACATCGCAAGGAGGCGAATCGTGATCTTCGTGTCGATCCGTGCCGAGGCCCGTCCGGACAAGCGGGACGACTTCCTCTCCGGCATCGTGCGCTACTCCCGTCAGGTCCGCGACGAGCCCGGCAACCTGGACTTCCGGTGCTTCGAGAGCGTCGAGGAGCCGAACCGGTTCACGATCCTCGCGTCCTACGCCGACCCGGACGCCGGCGCGGCGCACGTCGGATCGGAGCACGCGCAGTGGTTCTTCGGCTGGCTGCCGTCCGTCCTGGCCGAGCAGCCGACGATCGTCTACCGCGAGCTCGACGGCGACGGCTGGGCGCCGATGGGCGAGGTGAAGATGGACTGACCGCCCGGCCATCCGCTACCTCAAGGTTCACTCAAGTTGTGACCACCGGGCGTCGAGATCCACTAGTGTCCTCAGGCATCCACGGACGGAACCGGGGACACCGGTCCCGGACGTGAGTCAATGAGGGGGAATCGGGTCGCGCGCCCGGATCCAGTTCGCGGCGCGTGACCCGGTTTGTGTCCGCCGCAGCATCACCGGCGCATCGACGCCCGCCGCGTCACCAGGGCGAACCCGACGAGTCCCAGCAGCACGCCCGCGGTGTCCACCAGGGCGTCCCACACGTCGCCGTCGCGCCCGAGCGGCAGCGTGGCCTGCAGGACCTCGGAGAGCCCGGCGTAGACCACCAGGCCGGCCAGCAGCCAGCCCGCGCCGATCCCGGCTCTGCGGCCGGTGGCCGCGAGCAGCGCGAACAACAGCAGGTGGATGACCTTGTCGGTGCCGGCGGGCGCGGTCGGCACCCCGGACTCCGGGGTGAACAGGACCACCAGGCTGAGCAGGACTGCGACGACGAACGGAACGCTACGCACCGGCCTCCTTCCGCTCACCTGATCGTTCCAGACGCGCGCTAGGCTGGGGGCCGTGACACGGCGTACGAAGATCGTCTGCACCATCGGCCCGGCTACCGCGACCCCCGATCGGATCCGGGACCTCATCGACGCCGGCATGGACGTCGCCCGGCTGAACTTCAGCCACGGCGACCGCAGTGACCACGAGCGTGTCTACACGATGATCCGCAAGGCCAGCGACGAGGCGGGACGGGCGGTCGGCATCCTCGCCGACCTCCAGGGCCCGAAGATCCGCCTCGGCCGCTTCGCCGACGGCCCGACCGAGTGGGCCACCGGCGAGGAGGTGCGGATCACCGTCGACGACGTGCCCGGCACCCACGACCGGGTCTCCACCACCTACAAGGGCCTGGCCCAGGACGCCCGGGTCGACGACCGGCTGCTCGTCGACGACGGCAAGGTCGGCCTGCGCGTCGTCGCCGTCGAGGGCAACGACGTCGTCTGCCGGGTCACCGAGGGCGGCCCGGTCAGCGACAACAAGGGCCTGAACATGCCCGGGATGAACATCTCGGTGCCGGCCCTGTCCGACAAGGACATGGCCGACCTGGAGTTCGCCCTGGAGCTCCGGGTGGACGTGATCGCGCTGTCGTTCGTGCGCAGCCCGGCCGACGTCGACCTGGTGCACAAGATCATGGACTCGTCCGGGCGCGGGCGGCTGCCGGTGGTGGCCAAGCTGGAGAAGCCGGAGGCGGTGGACAACCTGGAGGCCGTCGTCCTGGCCTTCGACGGCGTCATGGTCGCCCGCGGCGACCTCGGCGTCGAGCTGCCGCTGGAGAACGTGCCGCTCGTGCAGAAGCGGGCCATCCAGATCGCCCGGGAGAACGCCAAGCCGGTGATCGTGGCCACCCAGATGCTCGACTCGATGATCACGAACTCGCGCCCGACCCGGGCCGAGACGTCCGACGTCGCGAACGCGGTGCTGGACGGCACGGACGCGGTGATGCTCTCCGGCGAGACCAGCGTCGGCCGCTACCCGATCAAGACGGTGCGGACGATGGCGCAGATCGTCGAGGCCGTCGAGTCCGGTCCGGCGAGCGCGCCGCCGCTGAACCACGTGCCACGCACGAAGCGCGGCGTCCTGTCCTACGCCGCGCGCGACATCGGGGAGCGCCTGTCCGCGCGGGCCCTGGTCGCGTTCTCCCAGTCCGGGGACACGGTGCGCCGGCTCGCCCGGCTGCACACGCGGCTGCCGTTGCTGGCGTTCACCCCGGAGCCCGCGGTGCGCAGCCAGCTCTCGATGACCTGGGGCGTGGAGACGTTCCTGGTGGACAAGGTGGAGTCGACGGACGCCATGGTCCGCCAGGTGGATCAGGCGATCCTGTCCATCGGGCGGTTCAAGCCGGGTGACCTGGTGGTCGTCGTGGCCGGCTCGCCGCCGTCGACGGTCGGGTCGACGAACCTGATCCGGGTGCACCGCCTCGGCGAGGACGACCACGGCTGAGGCCGCACCTGGCAGACTCCCGGCCCGTGAGCGAGACCTCGACCGAACCCGTGATCGCTGCGGACGGCAAACCCCGCGGCCAGGCCGTACTCGACGACCTGGTGCGCCTGCTCGACCTGGAGCAGCTGGAGTGGAACCTGTTCCGCGGGGTCAGCCCGCCGGAGTCGCTGCCGCGGGTCTACGGCGGGCAGGTCGCCGGTCAGGCGTTGGTCGCGGCCGGTCGCACGGTCCCCGACGACCGGATCGTGCACTCGTTGCACGCGTACTTCATCCGGCCCGGCGACCCGAGCATCCCGATCGTCTACGAGACCGAGCGCGTCCGGGACGGCCGCTCGTTCACCACGCGCCGGGTGCTCGGCATCCAGCGCGGCGAGGCGATCTTCTCGCTGTCCGCGTCGTTCCAGATCCCGCAGCGCGGGCTGGAGCACACCGAGCCGATGCCGGCCGGCGTCCCGGAGCCGGAGTCGGTGCCGGATCTGGGCGAGCGGGCGGCACGCGACGGCAGCGCAGGCTGGATGGCCGGCGTGCCGCGGCCGCTGGACATCCGCCTGGTCGACGAGCCGGTGTGGTCCCCGCACCGGGTCGGCTCCTCCGACGAGCCGATGCGGGTCTGGATGCGCGCGGACGGCGTGCTGCCCGACGACCAGCTGCTGCACGTCTGCCTGCTCACGTTCGCCAGCGACCTGACGCTGCTCGGGTCGGTCCTTGCCCGCCACGAGCCTCCGGCGACGCGGCCGCAGATGGCGAGCCTGGACCACGCGATGTGGTTCCATCAGCCCTTCCGCGCCGACGAGTGGTTCCTCTACACCTGCTACTCGCCGGCCGCGTCCGGCGGGCGGGGGCTGGCCCAGGGCCGGTTCTACACGGCCGACGGGCGGCTGATCGCGAGCACGATGCAGGAGGGCCTGGTCCGGCTGCCGGACCCGGACCGGGAAGGTGAGAACTGATGGTCGAGTCCGACGTCTCGATGCCGAGCCTGAACGGCGGGCACCTGCCCGGGTTCCTGGTCCGGCCCGAGGGGGAGGGTCCGTTCCCCGCTCTGCTGATGATCTACGAGGTCTTCGGGATGACCCCGGAGATGCGCCGGATCGCCCGCGAGCTCGCCGCCGAGGGCTACGCGGTGCTGGTGCCGGACCTGTTCGCCCGGGGCACGGTCAAGGCACTGTGCGTGGCGGCGACGCTGCGCACCACGCTGACCGGCAAGGGCGCGGCGCTCGGTGACCTCGAGTCGGCCCGGCGCTGGCTCGTCGCGCAGCCCGTCGTGGACGCGGACCGGATCGGGACGCTCGGGTTCTGCATGGGCGGCGGTTTCGCGCTGTTGCTGGCCGACACCGGGTTGTACAAGGTCAGCGCACCGTTCTACGGGCAGACGACGCTCCCGCTCGAGCGGGCGTGCCCGGTCGTCGCGAGCTTCGGGGGCCGGGACAAGGGTATGCCGTCGGCGTACCCGGACCGGCTCGCGGAGAACCTGGAGGCCCTCGGCGTCCCGCACGACGTCAAGGTCTATCCGGACGCGGGGCACTCGTTCATGACCCGCTCCGAGGGCACCAAGGGGAAGGTGCTCTCCCGGTTGCCGATCCACGCCGAGTACCACGAGGCGAGCGCGGCGGACGGGATGGCGCGGATGCTCGCGTTCTTCCGCGAGCACCTCTGAACGATCTAGTGCCTCGTCATGCAACGTTCGGTAGGTAATCGGGTCTGCGGATCTTGGACTCGGGTGCGAAGCGTCGCTTCGGGCTGGCGTGGCGGTTGGCCCAGCGGATGTAGCCGGCGATCGCTGCTTCTTGTGCGGCGTGGGAGGGGTAGTCGCTGCCGTCGAGGGTGAAGTAGCGCAGGGCGGTGAACTCGGACTCGATCCAGTTCAGCCAGGACGCGTGGGTCGGGGTGAAGACGAGTTCGACGTCGTGATCGGCACACCAGCGGGCGACCTCGGCCTTGCGGTGCGGGGAGAAGTTGTCGCACACCACGTAGAGCCGCCCGCGCGGGAACCGGGCCCGGAGCTGGCGCAGGAAGGCAAGGAACTCCTGCCAGCGCTTGCGGTCCCGCAGCCGGTAGAACAGCTGGCCCGAAGCCAGATCCAGGGCGGCGAGCATGTGCCGCACTCCGCCGTAGCGGTTGTAGGTCGCCCGCAGCCGTGCCGGGCGCCGGGTCGGGAACCAGCCCCGGCCCGGGCGGGGCTGCAGGTTCAGCGGCCCGAACTCGTCGGCGCAGATCACCCGGCCACCGTCGGGAATCGTGCCGGCGGCGGAGCGGTCGTAGAGATCGAGGATCCGGGTCATCTTCGTGCATGAACTCCGGATCCCGGCTGGCCTTCCAGGTCTTGGTGGCCTGCCAGCGCACCCCGGCGGCGCGCAGGACCTGCCGGACGGTCTCGGTGCTGACCAGGAGCCGATGCGCCGCAGCGAGGTGTTCGACCAGCTTGGTCAGGCTCCAGGTGGTGAACGGCAGCCCGGCCTGCTGCGGCGGAGTCCGAGCGACCCGGCAGATCAGCTCACGGGCGTGGGGGCCGAACCTAGGAGGCCGGCCCCCGCTCCATTTTGGGTCCAGCGTCGCGAACCCCCGCTCGTTGAACGCGTGAATCACCTCCCGCGCGTACTGCGCGGTGGCCGCGAACATCGCCGCCGCTTCGGCGGCGCTGCGGCCCTGCATCGAGGCCAGCACGATCCCCGCCCGCCGCAACCGAACCCGATCCTTCGCCGTGCGAGTGATCTTCACCAGTCGCTGCGCTTCCACCGGATCCAGGTCCCGAACGAACACCTCAGGCTGCCGCGCCATCGCCCACCTCCGGCGACAGCCTCCCGCCCGCCGCACCAGTCGATCAACCTGACCCGGTTACAACGCCGACCTTTCCTGACGAGGCACTAGCGCGACCGGTTCGGGGCGGGGCAGGGCGTACGACCGACGGCCCGTCGGGTCGAGCGGATCGAACAGCTGCGTTCGCTCGACGACCGCACCGTCACCAAACAGCTCGCCGGCCGCCTTGGACGCGCCTAGACGTTCACCGGGCCGAGCGGTGCGGACTCCCGAGACCGGGCCGCCGGCCGTGCCGTCGAGGACGTACTCGGTGGAGACCTGGCACCAGCGTCAGGTCGTGCCACACAGTCGCGGCCGCCAGCGACGCCGGGCCGGATGCGTTCACCACCCACGCGGCGGCGGGTTCGGTCTCGGCACTGCAGGCGACCCGGGGTCCGAAGCGCAAGCCAAGAGATGCGACCGGCTGCGCCACCGCACGGGCCGCTGATCGGGCTGTTCACGATTGCGAAGGGATCGTTCCAGGTCCTGGATCTGCGCACGTCAGGGTGCTAATATCGAACACATGTTCGGAGTGCTCGATCCGCCGTTCGCGGGCTCCAGGGATGGTGTCCGGGTCGCAGATGAGTGCTCTGCCGAGCTCCTCGATCCCGAGCGGTACCTGTGGCCCGAGGATCTGGATCCGTCCGATCCCGCGATCACCGACGCCCGGCTCCTCGGTGACATCGACGCAGGGAACGCCGGTGATGCCCTCGACGGATCCCTGTTCGAGGACGTCGCCCCCGGCGCCGGCCTCGCCCTGCGGTGCGCGGCTGCGGCCGGGATGGCGGCTCACCTCTCGGATGCGGAGCTCCTCGAGGTGATCGAGGGCTTCGAGCGGATGCGGCGGTGGGCGGACGGCCAACGGACCCGGCTGGTCGCCACCTACGCCGACCGGCATCCGGCCGGGAGCAGCGCGCCGCCGCCCGGAGCGACGGTCGCGAGTCCGGTCACCCGCTGGGTGCCCGACGAGCTCGGCATGACGCTGCACGTCTCGCGGCTCGAGGCGCAGTCACTGATCGCCGGGGCGCAGCGGCTGGCCCACGTGCTGCCGGACACGCTCGACGCCTTGCAGGCCGGGCGGATCGACGAACGCCGCGCCGAGACGATCTCGTTCGCGACCTCGGCGCTGCCCGACGAGAAGGCGCGGACGGTCGAGGCGACCGTGCTGGCCAAGGCAGATGGTGCGACGCACCGGCAGGTGTACGACCGGACGCGCCGCGCGGTGCACCGGGTCGACCCGGACGGCGAGTACCGGCGCCATCACAAGGCCCGGCAGGACCGGCGCGTCACCCTGACGCCGCGCGACGAGGGCATGGCCGCGATGTGGGCGTACGGCCCGGCCGCCGACTGCGAAGCGACGTTCACGATGCTGACGCGGCTCGCCCACTCGCTCGGTGCCGGCGACCCGCGAAACCTGGACCAGAGGCGCTTCGATCTGCTCAACCAGGTAGTGCAAGGCCGGATCACGGTCACCGACCTCGCCGATCTCGACGCGATCCTCGTCGCAGCACAGACACGCCCCGAGAATTCGAGCGACACCGACGCGGGCACCGCACAACAGGTCTGCACCGATGCCGGGGGCCGTGCCGATGCCGAGGGCCACGCTGACGGAGGGGACGCCGACTGCGACGGCTACGGATGCGCCGGCAGCGATGGTGGCCTGTCCGCTCGTGGATGCGGCGACCGACAGGACGCGTCGGAGCGCGACGACCTGCTCGTCGCGGTCGCCGCTGCGGCACTGGCGCGGCAGCCACACGCGTCCGACACCGTGCGGAAGCCGTTGATCCAGGTCGTCGTCGGTCTCGACACCCTGCTCGGCTCCGACCGGCCGGCGGAGCTGGTCGGGCACGGCCCGATACCCGCCGTCACCGCGCGGGCTCTGGCAGCCGGTGGCACATGGCAGCGGCTGGTCGTCCATCCGCTGTCCGGCTCGCTGCTCGACTGCGGCCGCACCACGTACGCGCCGCCCGCGGCACTGGCCGACTTCGTCCGTGCCCGCGATCAGATGTGCCGAGGTCCGGGCTGCACCCGCCGGGTCCGGGACCTCGACCACCGCATCCGGTGGGACTGCGACGGTGACACGACCGAGGAGAACCTCGACGGGTACTGCCGTAGCCACCACGTGCTCAAGGAACTGGACGGCTGGTCCGTACTACCGCACGCCGACGGCGGCCTCACGTGGATCAGCCCGGCCGGTCGGCGACAGACCACCGATCCGTACGACTACCGACCCTTCGTCGACGATCTCCCGGTCGGTGATCCGGTGGTTGTGGTTGGCGACCTGGATCTCGATGATCGGGGCGGCGACGAGCCACCGTTCTGAGTCGCCTCCTGCACACTTGCAGGTGGCTCACGCGCCCGCTGCACCCCGTGTCGTTAGCAGTGCTCGTCCCTCGAGGCGGCTGACGGAGTTGGCGTGCAGCTGTGACGAGGCGCATGCCGCGCGGCGCCCGTGCGACCTCGACCCGTGCAGACCGCAGCACCAGATGTCGAGCACCGACGTATTCAGGCCCCGCGGAACCGTGGCCACTGGCGACACGTGTGAATGGGGAGCTCCCGGTTCGGCTGCGGGAACGACCGGCGCGCACGTAGCGAGCTCGCCGATCAGCTGGGTCACGGTCCGGCGTTGACGCCTGTGCACTGTCGTCCGATCCCCGTCGCCGGCCGCCGGGGAACTCGGCGAGCCGCGATCGCCGCTCAGGTCCGGGCGGCGCAGATGGTCGTCACGCTGGTTCACGATGGTTCCGCGAGGGGCCGATGGCCGGCGTGCGGATCGCGCGCCCGGCGAGCGGTCTGCGCAGGTCCGCTGCCGAACATGTGCCGGCCTCGCCCGGTCGGTGTCGCGCGCCGCCCGCCGACCTGGACTCGGAAACATCCGACGTGACCCTGGACCGGCGCCCCGCCCCGGACACGTTCGCGGAAGGTGCGTCCCGTCCCGAGCGTCCCCGCCAGCCGGTCCGGATTACCGGCCTGGACCACCTCATCGTCTGGTTGCCGCGCGTCGACCGGGCGACCGCCGCCCTACCCGGCTGACGGCGGGCGGCCGGCTGCGACCCGCGGAACAGGCGTTCGTGACCGGGGTCGGACGGGCGCCGCCGCCCGTTGCGTCCTCCACGCATCGCGTCGACGCGGTACATCGTGGCCACCTTGACGGCGTCACGCCGAACGCATCGCCTCCACCAACCCGGCGAAGCGTGACGGCGGTGGCGCGTCCCCGGGCCGGTTGAACCGGACCCGGTGCGCGACGTCGCCGAAACGCGAGGTCAGCGTCGCCGCCACCTCGGTCTCGGATCCCGACGCGCACATCGCGTCCAGGATCTCGTCGGTGACCAGCGGCACCATGTCGTCCCACCGGCCCTGCTTGGACAGCGCGTTGAGCTCGTCCTGCAGGTCGCCCCAGCCGTGCAGGTCCAGCACCGGACGGTAGGCCGGCGTCGAACCGTAGAACGAGATCTGGCGCCGGACCGCCTCCCGGTCGTCCTCGTCGAGGGCGACGAACGGCGAGAGTGCGATCTCCAGCGGCGCCGCACCGGCGGGGC
This sequence comes from uncultured Actinomycetota bacterium, assembly GCA_963822335.1. Classification (GTDB taxonomy): domain Bacteria; phylum Actinomycetota; class Actinomycetes; order Mycobacteriales; family Pseudonocardiaceae; genus Pseudonocardia. Next base: position 348,023 of record CAWGHE010000005.1, read on the forward strand.
GGTGCGCGGCGATCTCCGGCAGCACCACCTCGCGCAGGTAGCGCTCGGTGAGGAACGGGTGCGCGAACAGCCCGTCCGCGACGGCGGCCGTCGTGCGCAGCATGTGCGGGCCGACGGCGGCGAGGAACACGCGGGGCGGGCCGTACGGGTTCGGTGCGGGGACGAAGTTCGGCGTCATCAGCGAGTGGTCGTAGAACTCACCCCGGTGCGCCAGCGGTGAACCGGTCTCCCAGGTGTGCCAGATCGCCCGCAATGCCGTCACGAACTCCCGCATCCGCGCCGCCGGGTGCGACCACGGCATCGAGAAGCGGCGCGTCACGTGCGGCCGGATCTGGCTGCCCAGGCCCAGCACCAGCCGCCCGCCGGAGAAGCGCTGCAGGTGCCAGGCCGGGTAGGCGACCGTCATCGGTGTGCGCGCGAACGCGATCGCCACCGACGGGCCGAGCTCGATCCGCGACGAGTGCTCGGCGGCCAGCGCGAGTCCCGGGAACGGGTCCGTCGTGTTCTCGGCGTTCCAGGCGCCGTCGTAGCCGATCTGCTCGCAGGCGCGGACGTCGTCGGCGACCGTCTCCCATTCGTCCCGCAGCCGGGCGTCGACCTTCACGATCGCCAGGCTGCCGCCCGAGCCCGGTGGAGCGCAACGAGGCAGGATGGGGTCGTGGACGAAGACCGGAACTGGGGTTTCCGCACCCGCGCGGTGCACGCCGGGGCGGTGCCGGACTCGGCGACCGGATCGCGAGCCGTGCCGATCTACCAGTCGACGAGCTACGTGTTCTCCGACACCCAGGACGCCGCGTCGCTGTTCGCGCTGCAGAAGTACGGACTGATCTACTCCCGGATCGCGAACCCGACGGTCTCGGTGCTGGAGGAACGGCTGGCCAGCCTGGACGGCGGCATCGGCGCGGTCGCGACGGCCAGCGGCCAGTCCGCCGAGTTCCTCACGTTCGCCGCGCTCGCCGGGGCGGGGGACCACGCCGTCGCCGCGTCCGCGCTCTACGGCGGCACGATCACCCAGCTCGACGTGACGCTGCGCCGCTTCGGGATCGAGACGACGTTCGTGCCGGGTACCGACCCGGCCGACTACGCCGCCGCGATCACCGACCGCACGAAGTTCGTGTTCGCCGAGGTGGTGGCGAACCCGGGCGGCGAGGTCGCGGACATCGCCGGGCTGGCCGAGGTCGCACACGCCCGCGGCATCCCGCTGATCATCGACAACACTCTCGGCACCCCGTACCTGTGCCGGCCGATCGAGCACGGCGCGGACATCGTGATCCACTCGGTGACGAAGTTCCTCGGCGGGCACGGGACGACGCTCGGCGGCGTCGTCGTCGAAGCGGGGACGTTCGACTGGGGCAACGGCAACTTCCCGGGTATGACCGAGCCGGTCCCGTCCTACGGCGGGCTGACCTGGTGGGGGAACTTCCAGGAGCTCGGGTTCCTGACGAAGCTGCGCGCCGAGCAGCTGCGCGACGTCGGCGCGACGCTGTCCGCGCACTCGGCGTTCCTGCTGCTCCAAGGCGTGGAGACGCTCCCGCAGCGGATGGACCAGCACGTCGCGAACGCGCAGAAGGTCGCCGAGTGGCTGGAGGCCGACCCGCGCGTCGCGTACGTGCGCTTCGCCGGGCTGCCGTCGCATCCGCACCACGAGCGCGCCCGGAAGTACCTGCCGCAGGGTCCGGGGGCCGTGTTCTCGTTCGGCATCGAGGGCGGCCGCGACGCCGGCGCCCGATTCATCGAGAACGTGCAGCTGTGCAGCCACCTGGCCAACGTCGGCGACGCCCGCACGCTCGTCCTGCACCCGGGCTCGACGACGCACCAGCAGCTCACGCCGTCGCAGCTGGAGGAGGCGGGCGTCCCGGAGGACCTGATCCGGATCAGCGTCGGGATCGAGGACCCGGAGGACATCATCTGGGACCTGGACCAGGCGCTGGCCGCCGCGTCGAAGGAGTCCTGATGACCCAGTGGACGAACCCGCCGGCCGTGCGCCGTCAGCGGATCCTGCAGAACACACGGACGGTCGCGATGGTCGGCGCGTCCGCGAACCCGGCGCGGGCGAGCAACTTCGTCGCCACGTACCTGCTGGCCTCGACCGACTACGACGTGTACTTCGTCAACCCGAACGCGACCGAGATCCTCGGGAAGCCGGTGTACGCGTCGCTGGACGCGCTGCCGGTGACCCCGGACCTGGTGGACGTGTTCCGCAAGCCCGAGGACCTCGGCGGCGTGCTCGACGAGGTGCTCGCGCTGGATCCACTGCCCCACACGTTCTGGCTCCAGTTCGGGCTGTTCGACGAGGACCTGGCCCGCCGCGCCGAGGCCGCCGGGCTCCAGGTCGTGATGGACCGGTGCCTGAAGGTGGAGCACGCGCGCTTCCACGGCGGCCTGCACCTGGCGGGGTTCAACACCGGCGTCATCTCCTCTCGCCGCCGGACGGCCTGAACCCGCTGTCTCACAGACGGAGTGCGCCCCCGAACCGGAACATGTCACCGGGGTCGTACGCGCGCTTAGCCGCCTGCAGCCGCTCCTGGTATCCGGCGGGGAAGCACTCGAGTACCTGGCGGTTGCTCAGCCCGGTTCCGGCGAGGTTGAGCATCACCTCGCCGGCCGACCAGTGGCCCAGTGCGGCGAGGAGCCCGAGCGAGGCGTCCGGGATCAACGAGGCGATCTCAGGCATCAGCACGCCGAGCGTGAACAGGCTGTACTGCGCCTCCCGGCCGGGCACCGCGTTCGGGTGTTCCCGAAGATCGCGACGATGGTGGCGGGGCCGGCCAGTCAGCCGAGCAGTGCGACCGCGATCGCGTGCAGCACCCAGAAGATCGGGAACGACGCGAACGCCAGGGGTCCCGGGCGGACGCCACGTGTCGCCGGGAGGACGAGCACGGCCGTCGTGAGCACGAACGGCAGTGCGAGCGCCGTGGCCCGCAGCGGCCAGGACACGACGCCGGTGATCAGCGCAAGCACCACCGCCACGGCCGTCCAGACGCCGGCCGCGACCAGGCAGCGGGGGAGGACCTCGGCGACCGTCGGAGCCCCCGGCGTCCGGTCCTGGACGGGGCCGCGCTCCGGCTCGGTCCCGGCCGGGTAGGGCGGGGCGCCGGGCATCGGGGCGTGCGGCGGGAACCTGTCCGGGTCGAACCCGGAGTACCCCGGCGCGCCCTGCCAGGGGAACGGCGGCTCGTCGGGCTCCTCGCGTGGCACGCCCCGACCGTAGGACACGGGCCTCGGTGCCGCGCGGATCGTGGTGCTCCCGCGCGCGTCCGGTCGCGCGCGGGAGCCGATTCATCGCGCGGGAGTCAGCCCGTCGGGCGCAGGCCGGCCATGAGCTGGCGGACGAGCGTGGCCGCGAACGCCTCGGTCAGCGGCTCGTCCGGGATCAGCAGCCGGTGATAACACGCGCCCCACAGCTGGTCGACGACCGCTTCGGGATCGACGTCCGGGCGCAGCTGCCCGCGGTCCCGGGCCCGGACGAGCGCCTCGACCGCGAGGTCCCGGCGCGGGCGCGAGTACCCGGCCCGGTACGCGGCGGCGAGGTCCGGATCGGTCTGCGCCTGCCCGATCAGCTCGGCGATCACCTGACCGGCCCGGGTCGTCCCGACGAGGGTGACGAACGCCGTGAGCTGCGACGTCAGGTCGGCCTCGATGTCGCCGGTGTCGGGGAACGCGAGCGTCGACTCGACAGCGTGGAAGTAGCCCTCCAGCGCCAGCGCGCCGCGCGAGGGCCACCACTTGTACAGCGTGGTCTTGCTCGCGCCGGCGTCCGCGGCGATCCGCTCGAACGTCACCGCCGGCATCCCCTCGGCGAGCAGCAGCCGGCCCGTGGTGTCGAGCACCTCGTCCCGCACCTCCTGCGCCGGCCGCCGTCCGCGTCCCCGGGTGGTCGTCATGGATCACACTCTACATATGGACGTATCGTTCACAAGTATGGTTATATGAACGTGTCGTTCACATCGAGGAGGAAGTCATGACAGATCGGGTGGCACTGGTGACCGGAGGCTCCGGCGGCATCGGCCGGGCCGTGGCGGAGCGGCTCGCGGCCGACGGGATGGCCGTCGGCGTGCACTACGCGGGCAACAAGGACCGCGCCGAACAGGTCGTCGCGACGATCGAGCAGGCCGGTGGCCGCGCGATCGCGGTCGGCGGAGACGTCGCCGACCCGGAGGCGATGGCCGAGGCGTTCGACGCCGTCGACGCGGCGTTCGGCGGGATCGACGTCGTCGTGCACACCGCGGGCGTCATGGTTCTGGCGCCGATCGTCGAGCTCGACCTCGACGACCTGGACCGCATGCACCGCACGAACATCCGCGGCACGGTCGTCGTCGCGCAGCAGGCGGCGCGCCGGGTGCGTGCGGGTGGCGCGATCGTCACGTTCTCGACGTCGGTGACGCGGCTGTCGTTCCCGACGTACGGCGGCTACGTCGCGAGCAAGGGAGCGGTCGAGGCGCTGACGCCGGTGCTCGCCCGCGAGCTGCGCGGTCGCGACATCACGGTCAACGCGGTCGCGCCGGGGCCGACCGCGACGCCGCTGTTCCTGGACGGCAAGGACCAGGACGCGATCGACCACCTCGCCGCACAGCCGCCGCTGGAGCGGCTCGGCCGGCCGGCCGACATCGCCGAGGTGGCCGCGTTCCTGGCCGGCCCCGGCCGCTGGGTGAACGGGCAGGTCCTGTTCGCGAACGGGGGCCTGGCATGAGCACCGTCCTCGTCACCGGCGCGTCGAGCGGCTTCGGCGCGATGACCGTCCGCTCCCTCGCCGACGCCGGCCACACCGTCTACGCGGGCGTCCGCCAGACGGCCGGCCGCAACGCCCCGGCCGTCGCCGACGCCCGCCGGTACGCCACCGAGCACGGCGTCGACCTGCGCACGGTCGAGCTGGACGTGTCCGACCAGACCTCGGTCGACGCCGCGGTCGCGACGCTGCTGGACGAGCAGGGCGGGATCGACGTCGTCGTGCACAACGCCGGGCACATGGTGATCGGACCGGCCGAGGCGTTCACGCCCGAGCAGCTCGCCGCCGTCTACGACACGAACGTGCTGTCCACCCAGCGCGTCAACCGGGCGGTTCTCCCGCACCTCCGGTCGCGGAGGAACGGCCTGGTCGTGTGGGTCGGCTCCACCAGCACCCGGGGCGGCACGCCGCCGTACCTGGCGCCGTACTTCGCGGCGAAGGCGGCCGAGGACTCGCTCGCCGTCAGCTACGCGGCCGAGCTCGCCCGGTTCGGGATCGACACGACGATCGTCGTGCCCGGCTCGTTCCCCGGTGGCACGAACCACTTCGCCCACGCCGGCGGCCCGGCCGACGAGCCGGTGGCGGGGGAGTACGACGAGCTCTACTCCGGGCTGATGGACGAGGTCGGCGCCCGGCTCGCCGCCCTGGCTCCGGCGGACGCCGACCCGCAGGTCGTGGCGGGCGCGATCGTCGACGTCGTCGGGGCCCGGCCGGGGCATCGACCGTTCCGGGTGCACATCGATCCGGCGGACGACGGCGCCGAGGTCGTCAACGCCGTCGGCGACCGGGTCCGCACCGAGTTCTACCGCCGGATCGGCCTGGACGACCTGCTGCGCCCGGCTGCCTCGTGACGCCGCGCGGTTCGTGGGGCTCCCGCGCGTGCCATGGTGCGCGCGGGAGCCGGGCCGGCGCGCGGGACGTGTGGCGCCGGCCACCCTCGCAGGCAGGTGTGCTCCCCGTCGCGGCGCGCGGCATCGGGCGGGACTAGGGTCCGTTTCGTGTCTGCTACCCCTGTCACCGTCACCGTCACCGGAGCCGCTGGCCAGATCGGTTACGCGCTGCTCTTCCGGATCGCCTCCGGGCAGCTGCTGGGGTCCGACACCCCGGTCAAGCTGAACCTGCTGGAGATCCCGCAGGCCGTCAAGGCCGCCGAGGGCACCGCGATGGAGCTCGACGACTGCGCGTTCCCGCTGCTGCGCGGCATCGACATCCACGACGACCCGACGTCCGCGTTCTCCGGCGCCAACGTCGCACTGCTCGTCGGCGCCCGCCCGCGCACCAAGGGCATGGAGCGCGGCGACCTGCTCGAGGCGAACGGCGGCATCTTCGGCCCGCAGGGCAAGGCGATCAACGACGGCGCCGCGGACGACATCCGCGTGCTCGCCGTCGGGAACCCGGCCAACACGAACGCCCTGATCGCGCAGGCGTCGGCGCCGGACGTGCCGGCCGAGCGGTTCACCGCGATGACCCGCCTCGACCACAACCGGGCGCTCGCGCAGCTGGCGAAGAAGCTCGACGTGGCGCTCGACGACATCCACAAGCTCACGATCTGGGGCAACCACTCCGCTACCCAGTACCCGGACCTGTTCCACGCCGAGGTCAACGGCAAGACCGCCGCCGACCAGGTGGACAAGGACTGGTTGGAGAACGACTTCATCCCGACCGTCGCCAAGCGCGGCGCGGCGATCATCGAGGCCCGGGGCGCGTCCTCGGCCGCGTCCGCCGCGAACGCCGCCATCGACCACGTCTACGACTGGGTCAACGGCACACCCGAGGGCGACTGGGTGTCGGCCGCGATCCCGTCCGACGGCTCCTACGGCGTCGCCGAGGGGATCATCTCGAGCTTCCCGGTCACCTCGAAGAACGGCAAGTGGGAGGTCGTCCAGGGCCTGGAGATCGACGACTTCTCCCGCGGCAAGATCGACGCGTCGGTCGCGGAGCTCGTCGAGGAGCGCGACACCGTGAAGAAGCTCGGCCTGATCTGAGCTGTGCCCGTACGGCCCCGCCCGGTCCCGGGCGGGGCCGTCGGCGTCTCAACCGGCGATCTGGGCGATCGCGAACGCCTCCGCGGGGACGGTGACCTCGTCCTCGCGGCTCTGCGTCGGCTCCGAGGCCAGCAGGATCCGGGTGATCGTCGTGCCGAGCGAGAGCGTGACCGGCTCGGGCCCGAGGTTGACCACCACGCGCAGGCGGCCGCGGTTGACGACGAGCGTGCGGGCGGACTCGTGCACCTCCACCCCGATCCCGTCCAGCCACGGGTCGGAGAGCTCCGGCCAGACCTTGCGCAGCTCGATCAGCTCCTGGTGCGTGCGCAGCAGCGTCGCGTGCGGTTCCTTCTCCGGCTCCGACCAGTCCAGTGTGGAGTCGAGGAACGTCTGGTCGGCGTTCGGGTCAGGGACCTCGGTGTCGCCCCAGCCGTGCTCGGCGAACTCCGACGTCCGTCCCTTCCGGACGGCCTCGCGCAGCCCGGGGTCCGGGAAGTGCGAGAAGAACTGCCACGGCGTGCGGGCGCCCCACTCCTCGCCCATGAACAGCATCGGCGTGAACCCGGACGTGAACAGCAGCGCCGCGCCGCACGCGAGCAGGCCGGGGGTCAACGACTGCGTGAGCCGGTCCCCGGTGGCCCGGTTGCCGATCTGGTCGTGGTTCTGCAGGTAGGTGACGAACCGGCTGCCCGGGATCACGGCGGTGTCCACCGGGGCGCCGTGGCTGCGCTGCCGGAACGACGACCACGTCCCCTCGTGCAGGAACGCGCGGGTCAGTACGTGCGCGAGACCGTTCAGACCGGCCTCGGCGAAGTCGGTGTAGTAGCCCTGCGACTCCCCGGTCAGCACGGTATGGAGGCTGTGGTGCACGTCGTCGCACCACTGCCCGTCGAGGCCGTACCCGCCGCCCTCGCGGGCGGTGACCATCCGCGGGTCGTTCAGGTCGGACTCGGCGACCAGCGACAGCGGACGCCCGGTGTGCGCCTCGAGCGCGGTCACCTCGATCGCGAGCTGCTCGAGCACGTGCTGGGCGCGGGTGTCCCGCAGCGCGTGCACGGCGTCGATCCGCAGGCCGTCGACGTGGAAGTCGCGCAGCCACATCAGCGCGTTGTCGATCATGTAACGGCGGACCTCGTCCGACCCCGGACCGTCGAGGTTCAGCGACGGGCCCCAGATGTTCGCGCCGGCGAAGTACGGCCCGAACCGGTCCAGGTAGGCGCCGGACGGCCCGAGGTGGTTGTAGACGACGTCGAGCACCACACCGAGCCCGCGCGCGTGGCAGGCGTCGACGAAGCGCTTGAACGCGTCCGGGCCGCCGTAGTTCTCGGTGACCGCGTACCAGCCGACGCCGTCGTAGCCCCAGTTCCGCGGGCCGTCCACGGCGTTCACCGGCAGCACCTCGACCAGGTCGATGCCGAGCGCGACCAGATGGTCGAGCTTGCCGATCGCGGCGTCGAACGTGCCGTCGGGGGTGAACGTGCCGATGTGGCACTCGTAGAGCACCGCCCCGGCCAGCGCGCGGCCGGTCCAGCGCGAGTCCGTCCACCAGAACGACTCGTGGTCGTAGCGCCGCGAGGCAGCGTGCACGCCGTGCGGCTGCCAGAGCGACCGCGGGTCCGGCAGGGGAGTCGGGTCGTCGTCGACAAGGAAGGCGTACGTTGCCGCGCCACCGATATCCTCGACCTCGGCGCGCCACCAGCCGTCGGGGCCCCGCCGCATGTCGTGCCGGATGCCCTCGACGAGCACGGCGACCTGGCGCCGGTCGGGCGCCCAGACGGTGTACTCGCTCATGCCGGCCGCACCAGCAGCGCCACCGGGTAGCGGTCGAGCAGGTCGGCCACCCGTGGCGCGGCGCCGTCCACCGGCCGGTCGGCGACCATGTCGTGCCAGTCCGCCGCCCCGCCGGGCAGCGGCAGCACCGTGTCCGCCCAGCCGCCGCGCCGGGCGAGGCCCTCCGGCAGCCGGGTCGCCACCGCCACCAGGTTCGCCCGCCCGCGGGAGAACGCGACGGCGTGCGCCGCGGCCGGGCCCTCGGCGGGCAGCGGGACGTACCCGGTGAACAGCTCCGGGCGGTACCGCCGCAGCCGCGCCACGACGGCCGTGACCAGCAGCTTCGCGGCACCGTCCGCGTCGACGGCTGGCAGCTCGCCCTCGTCGATCCGGGCGAGCATCGCCTCGCGCTGCCGCAGGTCGACCGGACGCCGGTTGTCCGGGTCCACCAGCGAGTACTCGAACAGCTCGGTGCCCTGGTAGACGTCCGGGACGCCCGGGCCCGCCATCTGCAGCAGCTTCTGGCCCAGCGAGTTCGACCAGCCGGGTCCGGAGATGTCCGCGACGAACGCGGCCAGCTCGGCCGCGGTCTCCGGGTCGCCGAGCACCTGGCCGGGCCAGGCGGCGATCGCGTCGTCGACCTCCCCGACCGGGTCGATGTGGCTGGTGACGAGCTTCGCCTCCTTGGACGCCTTGCCCAGGTAGGCGGCGAGCCGGTCGGCGTCGATCGGCCACGCGCCGACCAGCGACTGCCAGGCCAGCAGCTCCAGCGAGCGGTCCGGCAGCGGGTGGCGCACCGACCACGTGCGCAGCCGCTCGGCCCACTCGGCCGGTCGCTCGGACAGCACGGCGAGGCGGGCTCGCACGTCCTCCGAGCGCTTCGTGTCGTGTGTGGACAGTGCGGTCATGGTGTGCGGGGTGGCCGACTCCCGGGCGGCCTGGGCCGCGTGGAACTCGTCGGGCGTGACGCCGAACCGGTCCGGGGCCCCGCCCACCTCGTTCAGCGCGACGAAGCGGTTCCAGCGGTAGAACGCGGTGTCCTCGACGCCCTTGGCCATGACCATGCCCGACGACTGCTGCACCCGGCGGGCGAACTCCGAGCCGTGCGTCCGCGACGAGCGCCGCGTGCATCGCGGCGAGCAGCTCACCGAGGTCCGGACGGCGGGTGCGCGCCACCGACACGGCCGTGTCGAGGTCCGCGCGCCCCTCCGGCAGGTACGAGCGGTACACCGGGAAGCCGCACAGCAGCTCCACGACGGCGTCGTTGAGGTCCTGCGCCGAGTACGTCTCCGGGTCGGCCACGCCGGCGCCGGGTCCGGCGCGGTAGGCGTCGGCGATCCGGTGCACCTCCGCGACCAGGATCCGCTCCGCGACGAGGTGCCGGGCGTCGGACTCGGCGGCGTGCAGGGACTGCTTCTCGCCGGTGTGCTCGGCGGCCAGCTGGGTCGTCAGCCCGGCGCCGTCCGGGTCGACGAACAGGCCGCAGACCTCGCGCAGCGCCTCGTATCCGGTCGTGCCGTCCACCGGCCAGGACGAGGGCAGGTCCTCGCCCACGGCGAGGATCTTCTCCACCAGCAGCCAGCGGTCCGGGCCGATCTCCTCGCGCAGCCGCCTCAGGTAGGCACCCGGGTCGGCGAGCCCGTCCGGGTGGTCGACGCGCAGCCCGACGATCGTCTCGCCGTCCTCGGCGGAGTGCAGCCAGCGCAGGAGCTCGCGGTGGGTGTCGGCGAACACGTCCGGGTCCTCGACCCGCACGGCCGCGAGGTCGGACACGTCGAAGAACCGCCGGTAGGTCAGCTCGGCCGCGCCGCGGCGCCACGACACGAGCCGGTAGTGCTGGCGCTCGTGCACCTCGCGCGGCGAGCCCTCCTCACCGGTGCCGGGGGCGACCGGGAACACGTGCTCGTAGTAGCGCAGCTCGTCGCGGCCGGGCGCGAGCTCCAGCTTGTCGAGGGCACCCTGCTCGTCCGCGTCGAGCACCGGGAGCAGGAGTGGGCCGGCGCCCCAGTCGATGTCGAAGTGGCTCGACCAGCGGGACGCCTCGCCGTGCGTGAGCACGTCCCACCACCACGGGTTCTCCTTCGGCACGGCGACGCCGAGGTGGTTGGGCACGATGTCGAGCAGCAGCCCCAGGCCGTGCTCGCGCAACGTGGTCAGCAGCGCGGTGCGACCGGACTCGCCGCCGCGCTCGTCGGAGACGCGGGTCGGGTCGACGACGTCGTAGCCGTGGTTCGAGCCCGTCCCGGACGCCAGCAGCGGCGACGCGTAGAGGGCGCCGACACCGAGCCGGTCGAGGTAGCCGACGGCGGCCACCGCGTCGGTGAACGTCCGGTCCTTCGAGAACTGCAGCCGGTAGGTGGAACCGGGGGTCATCGCGCGTCAGCCCTTCCGCCGCAGGACCAGCAGCGACCGGGCCGGGACCGTCAGGACGGACCCGGCGGTGTTCGGAGGCGTGTCCCGCTCCGGCTCGTTGTACGCGGGCGGGTGGACCTCCCCGGACGCGGTGTCGACCACCGTCTCCCACGCGGCGCCGAACTCGGCCGGCGGCAGCGTGGCGTCGACGCCCTCCCAGTAGCTGTTGAACCACAGCAGGAACGAGTCGTCCGTGACTCGCTGCCCGCGGCTGTCCACGTCGGCGATGCCCTCGCCGTTGAGGAACACCCCGACGCAGCGGCTCAGGTCCGAGTCCCAGTTCTCCTCGGTCATCTCCTCGCCGGAGGGCGAGAACCAGCCGATGTCCGGCAGCAGCTCACCGGACGGGGCGGCCGACGTGCTGCGGGGAGACCCGGTGGGACGGCGGACGCGCCCGATCGGGCGCCCGGCGAAGAACCGGCGCCTGCGGAACACGGGGTGCGCATGCCGCAGCGCGGACACACCGGCCGTGAACGTGATCAGGTCCGCGTGCTTGGGCGCCTCGGACCAGTCCTGCCAGGAGATCTCGTTGTCCTGGCAGTAGACGTTGTTGTTGCCGCCCTGGGTGCGGCCCAGCTCGTCGCCGTGCAGCAGCATCGGCGTGCCCTGGCTGAACATCAGCGTGGCCAGGAAGTTGCGCTGCTGGCGCGCGCGCAGCTCGAGCACCGCCGCGTCGTCGGTCGGGCCCTCGACGCCGCAGTTCCACGAGCGGTTGTGGCTCTCGCCGTCGTTGCCGCCCTCGCCGTTGGCGTCGTTGTGCTTCTCGTTGTACGAGACCAGGTCGGCGAGCGTGAACCCGTCGTGCGCGGTGACGAAGTTGATCGAGGCGTACGGACGGCGGCCGTCTTCCTGGTACAGGTCCGAGCTGCCGGTGACGCGGGACGCGAACTCGCCGAGCGTGCCCGCCTCGCCGCGCCAGAAGTCGCGCACGGTGTCCCGGTACTGGCCGTTCCACTCCGTCCACAGCGGAGGGAAGTTGCCCACCTGGTAGCCGCCGGGCCCGACGTCCCACGGCTCGGCGATGAGCTTGACCTGCGAGATCACCGGATCCTGCTGCACCAGGTCGAAGAACGTCGACAGCCGGTCCACGTCGTAGAACTCGCGAGCCAGCGTGGACGCGAGGTCGAACCGGAAACCGTCGACGTGCATCTCGGTGACCCAGTAGCGCAGCGAGTCCATGATCAGCTGCAGCGTGTGCGGGTTGCGCACGTTCAGCGAGTTGCCGGTGCCGGTGTAGTCCATGTAGTAGCGCGGGTCGTCGTCGACCAGCCGGTAGTAGGCGTGGTTGTCGATCCCGCGCAGGGACAGCGTCGGCCCCATGTCCGAGCCCTCGGCGGTGTGGTTGTAGACCACGTCGAGGATGACCTCGATGCCGGCGTCGTGCAGGTCGCGGACCATGGCCTTGAACTCCGGGACCTGCGCGCCCGGTCGGTGGCCCTCGGCCGCGTAGCCGTGGTGCGGGGCCAGGAAGCCGATCGTGTTGTAGCCCCAGTAGTTCGAGAGGCCCTGCTCCTCGAGGTGGTGGTCGTTCACGTACTGATGGCACGGCATCAGCTCGATCGCGGTCACCCCGAGCCGCTGCAGGTGCTCGATCATCGCCGGGTGCGCGACACCGGAGTAGGTGCCGCGCAGGTCCTCCGGGATCTCCGGGTGCCGGACCGTCAGGCCGCGCACGTGCGCCTCGTAGATGACGGTCTCGTTGTAGGGGATCTTCGGCGGGCGGTCCGAGCCCCAGTCGAAGAACGGGTTCACCACCACCGACTTCGGCACGTACGGCGCCGAGTCGGTGTCGTTGCGGCTGTCCGCGTCCCCGAAGCGGTAGCCGAACACCGCCTCGTCCCACTGCACCGGGCCGTCCAGGGCCTTGGCGTACGGGTCGATCAGCAGCTTGGTCGGGTTGCACCGCAGGCCCTGCGCCGGGTCGTACGGGCCGTCCACCCGGTACCCGTAGCGCTGCCCCGGTTCGACGCCCGGCAGGTAGCCGTGCCAGACGAAGCCGTCCACCTCGGTGAGCGGGATCTGTGTCTCCGACCCGTCGGGGTCGAACAGGCACAGCTCGACCTTGTCCGCGACCTCCGAGAACAGGGCGAAGTTGGTGCCGGCGCCGTCGTAGCTGGCGCCGAGCGGGTACGAGTGCCCCGGCCAGGGCTGCATGGTGCTCCCTCAGTGCTGCTGTCTCGGCCCTCGACCGCCGGGCCTCATTCGAACCGGGGCCCAGTATGGCCGGGTGGTCCGACAACCCGCCGCGTGCCGGGTTCCTCGAGCCTGTTCAGGAATCCGCGAACCGCGGCGGGAAACCGCCGGTGGCGATCGGGCTCCACCGGGTCGGCGTGATCCGGATGAGCGCCTTTCCCTGGTCACGCATGGCCTGGCGGTACTCGTCCCAGTCCGAGTGCTCTCCGGAGATCGCGCGGAAGTAGTCCACCAGCGGCTCCACCGCGTCCGGGAGTGTGAGCAGTTCCGCATCCCCGTCGACCTGCACCCAGGCCGCGTTGAACTCGTCGGAGAGCACGACGACCGACGCCCGGCCCGCGCGGGCGACGTTGTTCGACTTGGCCCGCTCCGGGTAGGTGGCGATCACGATCCGGCCCTGCTCGTCCACGCCGCCGGTGACCGGCGATCCCTGGACGCCGCCGTCGGAACGCGTGGTCAGCAGGACCATGTGGTGACGGGGGCGCAGGAACTCGATCAGCTCGTCGCGGTCGACGGAGGTGTTCGTGGCGATCGTCCGAGGCATGGGACGAGCCTAGGAGCGCCGCCCCGGCGCCGCCTGTCCGCGCTAGGGTCCGTGTCGATGAGCAGCATCTTCACGAAGATCATCGACGGTGACATCCCGGGCCGGTTCGTCTGGTCCGACGAGCACTGCGTCGGCTTCCTCTCGATCAACCCGCTCGGTCCGGGACACACGCTGGTGGTCCCGCGCGCCGAGATCGACCAGTGGCTCGACGCGCCCGCGGCGCTGATCGAGCACCTCACGCACGTCGCGCACGCGGTCGGCGTGGCGGTCCGCGAGATCTGGTCGCCGCCGCGCGTCGGGCTGATGGTCGCCGGGTTCGAGGTCCCGCACCTGCACGTGCACGTGTTCCCCGCCCCGGACATGTCCGCGTTCGACTTCGCCAACGCCGCGGCCTCGGTCGACGGCGCGGAGCAGGACGGGTACGCCGAGCAGTTGCGGACCGTACTGCGCGGGGCCGGGCACGGCGCTTACGTCCCGGACGCGTGAGCGCGCCGCTCGCGCCCCGGCTGCCGGCGGGCCGCCCGTGCAGCTGATCCTCGTCCGGCACGCCGAGCCGGAGCGGGTGTCCGCAGCTCCGGGAGGGCGGGCCGACCCCGGGTTGACCCCCATCGGCGACGTCCAGGCCGAGCGTCTGGTCGACGCCCTCGCCGGGACCGAGGTGGCCGCGCTGGTCACCAGCCCGATGCAGCGCGCACGGCGGACGGCGGCGCCGCTGGCCGGTGCGCGCGGGATCGAGCCGGACGTGGTGGCCGACCTGCGGGAGTACGACGCGGACCTGGACTTCTACGTCCCGGTCGCCGAGCTCGCGACGGAGCGCCCCGACGACTGGGAGCGGATGCGGGCCGGGCAGCTGCCCGCCGGCGTGGACGCCGACGGGTTCAGCGCCCGCGCGGTGGCCGCCGTCGAGTCGGTGGTGGCGGCGCACCCGGGGCACGCGACGGCGGTCGTCGTCGCGCACGCCGGCGTCGTCAACGCCTACCTGGCCTCGGTGCTGGGCATCGCCGTGCCGCTGCCGTTCCCGCTGGACTACGTCGGGCTGACGCGCGTGCTCTGTGCCCGCTCCGGGCGACGACGGGTGCGCACGGTGAACGAGGTCGCGCACGTCGCGGACCTGCTCGACGCCGGAGCGCCGGCGGTTCGGTGAGCCCGGCTCGTCCGAAGAGCCCGATCCTCGCATCCACTCGCCGCGTACGGATGCCCGCTGGCCGGAGGAGTCCGGACACCGAGATGACGTTCCGCGCCCGGCTACCTACCCTCGGTAGGATGGGGGAGGCCGAGCGCGGGTCCGGGTCGCCGCGCCTGTCCGCGGTGTTCCGCGTCGCGGAGTTCCGTGCCCTGTGGTCGGCCGAGGTCCTCTCGGTGGCCGGCGACCAGCTCGCCCGGCTCGCCCTGACCGTCGTCGTCCTCCAGCGGACCGGTTCCCCCGCCTGGTCGGCCGCGGTCTACGCGCTGACGTTCCTGCCGGCGCTGGCCGGCGGGGTACTGCTCGCGCCGCTGGCCGACCGGTTCCCGCGGCGCAGCGTGATGGTGGTCGCCGATCTCGTCCGGGCCGTGATGGTCACCGTCATGGCGGTGCCCGGCGTGCCGCTGTGGGTGCTCTGCGGCCTCGTTGTGCTCGTCGTGCTGGCGGGTGCGCCGCACACGGCCGCGCAGAGCGCGCTCCTGCCGGACGTGCTCGACGGCGACCTCCTGCAGCGGGGCATCGCGGTCCGCCAGATCACGGCCCAGGTCGCCCAGGTCGCCGGCTTCGCGGCCGGCGGCCTCGTCGTGGCCGTGCTGGCCCCGCCCGCGGCGCTGCTGATCGATGCCCTGACGTTCGTGGTCTCGGCGCTCGTGGTCGGCACGCTGGTGCGCCGCGGCGCGCCGGACGGCGGCTCGCCGGTCCACGACGGGCAGGCACCGCCCGACCGCGGAGCCGGGGTGCGGGCGGGCGTCGGGCTCGTCCTGCGGCACCCGCGGCGCCGTTACCTGGCCTGCATCGCCTGGCTCGTCGGCATCTTCGTCCTGCCGGAGGCCCTGGCCGCCTCGTACGCGGCCGCGATCGGGGTGGGCGCGGTCGGGACCGGCCTGCTGATGGCCGCGGACCCGGCCGGCAGCGTCGTGGGGGCGATCCTGTTCACCCGGCTGGTCCCCGTGCGATGGCGGGACCGCGCTCTCGTGCCGCTGGCCGTGTGTGCGGCGCTGCCCCTGCTGGTCGCGCCGCTGTCCTCCGGCCTGCTCACGTCGCTGGCGCTGTGGGCCGTGTCCGGGGCCTGTGCCACCGCTGCTCTCGTGCAGGCGCAGGCCGGGTTCCTGCGGGCCACGCCCGCGGCCGTGCGCGGGACGGCGACGGGTGTGGCGGCCTCGGGCCTCGTCGCGGCCCAGGGGGTGGCGATCCTGCTCGGCGGCGTCGTCGCGGAACGCGCGAGCCCCCCGGTCGCGCTCGCCGCGTGCGGTGCCGGTGGGCTGCTGCTCGCCGGTGGCGTGGTGCTCCTGTCACGCTCCCGCGGAGCTACGGGTGTGGGTGGTGCCGCGCCGGCGAAGGGGGTGCCGGTGTGAGCGGCGTGACTCACCAGCCTCGGTTGCGCACGGGACGACCTCCGTTCCGATCATCGGGCGTCGGGCAGGACTCTCACCAGCCGCGATTGCGCATATCGACCCCTCGCTCTCCGATTACGCTGAGCAACCGAGCGGGCGCTATTGTACCTCCATTTGTGACCCCTGGTAGTTGTATCGTCACGGAGAGCCCCAGATGACGCGCGACGCGTCGACCGGCGACGACGCCATTCCGGTGATCCCCGAGCGGAAGCGGAACATCCGCGGCTGGGCGGTCTGGACGCTGCCCGCCCGGATGCTGGTGTTGCTCTCAGTGGTCGAGCTCGCGGCCGTCACGCTCATCGTGGCCGGGCTCGTCGTCGCGCCGCCCGTTCTGCCGGTGTGGCTCGGGGCGCTGGCGCTCGCGCTGCTCGGCGTGCTGCACACCGAGCTCGCCACCGGCATCGAGCGGGTCCGCCGCCGGGTCGCGCACAGCTCGTACTTCGACCTCAGCTCCGTCTGGACGTTCGCCGGCGCGGTCCTGCTCCCGCCGGCGGCCGCGTCCGTGGCGGTCGTGCTGATCTACGCCCACCTCTGGGTGCGGGTGTGGCGTCCGGCCGGGGCCCCGCTCTACCGGCACGTCTACACGACCGCGACGGTGGTGCTGGCCTGTCAGGCGGCCGGCGCGCTCGTCGACCCGGACCGGCTGACCGACGTGGCGGACTACGGGCTGCTGGTCCTGGCGATGCTGGTCTACGTCCTGGTCAACCAGCTGCTCGTCGCGTTCGCGCTGGCCCTGACCTCGGAGCGCCCTCTCGCGTGGTCGGACCTGGTCGGGGACTGGGACGACCACATCCTGGAGGGCGCGACGCTCTGCCTCGGCGTGCTCGCGTCGATCGTCGTGCTGCGCCAGCCGGTCCTGGTCGTGCTCGTGCTCCCGCCGCTGCTCGTGCTGCACCGCGCCGTGCTGATCCGTCAGCTGGAGGAGCGGGCCAACACCGACGCCAAGACCGGGCTGCTGACGGCCTCCGCGTGGCGGGGCCGGGCCAACCGGGCGCTGCAGCGGGCGGCCCGGACGCGGTCGGCGGTCGCGGTGCTGATCCTCGATCTCGACCACTTCAAGACGGTCAACGACACCTACGGCCACCTGGCCGGGGACGAGGTGCTCAGCGCCATCGCCGGCACGCTGCTCCGTGAGGTCCGTGACGGGGATCTCGTCGGCCGTTTCGGCGGCGAGGAGTTCGTGATCCTGCTGGCGGGGCTCCCGCAGGCCGAGGCGGGACGGGTGCAGTCGCACGCCGCGGCCGAGCGGATCCGGCGCACCGTGCGCACGCTCGGCGTCGAGATCAGCGCACCGTCCGGCGTGGTGCGGATCGCCGACCTCAGCGTCTCGGTGGGCGCGGCCCTGTCCGAGCGGGACGGTCACACCGTGGACGAGTTGATGCAGGTCGCGGACTTCGCCCTGTACGCGGCCAAGCGCGCCGGCCGCAACCAGGTCCGGATCGGGCGGCCCGGCCGCACCGCACCCTGAGCGCCCGCCGGGCTCACCCGGCGAGCGGCGCGTCGCCCCCCGGCCGGTCGTCGTAGGTGCGCGGCCCCGTCCGCACCGTGTCGCGCCCGGCCCGCTTGGCCGCGTAGAGCGCCGCGTCGGCCGTCTCCATCAGCTTCGTGAGGGTGTCGCCGTCGTACGGAAACACTGCGCCGCCGACCGACACCGTGATTCCGCCGATCGTCTGGCCGCCCCCATCGGGGGTCGCGACGGCGACCTGCAGTTCGCGAACGCGCCGCCGGATCCGGTCCCCGATCCGGCGCACCTCGTCCGCCGCGGTGGCTTCCGTGCGGACGTCCGGTTCGGGAAGTCGGGAGAGCAGGACGACGAACTCCTCGCCGCCGAAACGGCCGACGAGATCGTCGTCGCGCACTTCTTCCCGCAGCGTGTTC
Source organism: uncultured Actinomycetota bacterium (assembly GCA_963822335.1). Classification (GTDB taxonomy): domain Bacteria; phylum Actinomycetota; class Actinomycetes; order Mycobacteriales; family Pseudonocardiaceae; genus Pseudonocardia. Next base: position 366,108 of record CAWGHE010000005.1, read on the forward strand.
GCGATCACTCTCAGAACATCGTCCCCGGCCAGGTGGCCGTGGCGGTCGTTGACCGTCTTGAAATGGTCGAGATCGAGAATCAGTACGCCCGCCGTGCGGTGCGACTTCTCGGCGGTCCGGAGAGCCGACCGTGATTGCGCGTGCCACACCGACGAATTCAGCAGTCCGGTCTTCGGATCCGTGTCCGCACGTTCCTGCAGTTTCTTCACCAGAATTGTCCGGTGCAGGACGAGAATCGGCGGTATGACGAGCAGCACAGCCAGCGGTGTGGTCGTGCTGAGAGCCGCGGCGACCAGCCCGCCCAGGCAGAGCGTGGCCATCTCGAGCATGAGCTCGTCGCCGGACCCGAGGATGCGCAGGATGCGGACGTCGGGGCTCGCCATCGCGACGACGCCCAGCACCAGGCAGGTGTTGACCACCGTGTACGCGAGCAGCGTCAGCGCCAGTGCGAACGTGCCGCCGACCGTGCCGTAGAGCTGCCCGGGCGCGGTGAGCAACAGGACGGCCGCGGCCGCGTGCACCGCGATCACGACGGTTGCCGCGCTGTAGACCTGTTTGAAGGCGGGGATGCCGGTCGGGCGCTGGATCCGGGCGAAGAGGTAGGCGTAGATCACCGCGACCGTCACCGACGCGACGGCGGGCGGCAGCAACAGCGCGCCGGCGAACGTCCACACCGAGTTCAGGTCCACGTGGTGGCTCTCCTGGGACCCGCGCCGGATCCGCTCCACCCCGAGCACGGCCTCGACGTGCAGGACCGCCGCCCCGCACAGGATCGCGCCGGTCAGTAAGTGTGAGCCGGTCACCGGCACGAGGCTGACGGCGTCGGCCACGGCGAGGCCCAGTGCCAGGCACTCCACGCTCAGCACGGCCAGCAGCAGCCGGGCGGGCATGCCCCACACGGGCCAGCGGATGACGTGCCGTAACGGCGGGCGGCGGGACTGCATCGACGACGCGCCCCTCCTCCCGTCCGAGGTCCGGACCGTCGTCCCGACGGAGCGGTTCACCGGAATGCTATCCGCGATGTGGCGCGGTGTGACGGTTGACCTGGAACGCGACGCATCTCGACGCGTCCACCCGGTCCCCGGTCTCCAATGGAGCAATGCCGTTCACGCCGCGTGGTCGAAATGACGAAAAGTCCCGTCGCTGCCGTTCTGCTCCGACAGGGTCACGCCTTCCGATTCGACCATGGCCGCGGGGTCGAAATTTATAATGTACAGGCAGCCGAGATCAGCCGAAGCGGTGCTCGCCCTGCGTTCTCAGAGTCCCGATACCGAAAAAGGGAGGGCCCCGTGCGCAACTGGACCTGGTAATTCGATCACCCCCGAGCCTCGTATGCGGAAAGGAGACGTCATGCGCAACTGGACCTGGTGACCGACGGCCGGAGAGATCGTCATGACGCGAACGCCGAGAGGAGACCGTCGTGCGCAACTGGACCTGGTGACATCGGCGTGGCTCCCGACACCCGCGCGCACGGAGGTGCCCGACCGGGGCACCTCCGTGCGGGTGGACTCCAGCCGACCCGCACCGCCTCTCCGTAGAGTGGGTCACGGCCCGACAGTGAGCCGGCCGGCCCCGCGGCGGTGACCGGCGGTGAGGAGGCGATCCGTGTCCACGTCCCGCGGCCTGGCGGCCGTCCGGCGCCCGTCCGACCTGCGCGGTCTCGACCGGTCCGAGATCGACAAGCTGGCTGCGGAGATCCGCGGCTTTCTGATCAAGGCCGTGTCCCGGACCGGTGGGCACCTGGGCCCGAACCTCGGCGTGGTCGAGCTGACGATCGCGCTGCACCGCGTGTTCGACTCACCGCGGGACACCCTGATCTGGGACACCGGACACCAGTCGTACGTGCACAAGCTGCTCACCGGCCGGCACACCGGCTGGGGCGAGCTGAAGAAGACCGGCGGGCTGTCCGGCTACCCGAGCCGCGCCGAGAGCGAGCACGACCACGTCGAGTCCAGCCACGCGTCGTCGTCGCTGTCCTGGGCCGACGGCATCGCCCGCGCGCAGGCGTTGACCGGCCGGGACCGGCACGTCGTCGCCGTGATCGGGGACGGCGCGCTGACCGGTGGCATGGCCTGGGAGGCGCTCAACAACATCGCGGCCGCACAGGACCGCAACGTCGTGATCGTGGTCAACGACAACGGCCGGTCGTACTCCCCGACGATCGGTGGCCTGGCCGACCGCCTCGCGTCGCTGCGCCTGCAGCCGGGCTACGAGAAGGTGCTGGAGGCCGGCAAGCACACGCTGCGCGGCACACCGGTCGTCGGGCAGGCGCTCTACGCGGGCCTGCACGCGCTCAAGGCCGGGGTCAAGGACGCGGTGAGCCCGCAGGAGCTGTTCTCCGATCTCGGGCTGAAGTACTTCGGGCCGGTCGACGGGCACGACGTCGCGGCGATGGAGTCCGCGCTGAGCCGGGCCAAGCGCTTCGGCGGGCCGGTGATCGTGCACGCGGTCACCCGCAAGGGCCACGGCTACCCGCCCGCGGAGAACGACGAGGCCGACCAGATGCACGGCCCGGGCGCGTTCGACCCGGAGACCGGTGCCCCGACGAAGGTGCCCTCGACCGGCTGGACCGACGTGTTCGCCGACGAGATGGTCGAGCTGGGCCACCGGCGCGCGGACGTCGTCGCGATCACCGCGGCGATGCTCGGCCCGGTCGGGCTGGAGCCGTTCTCCCGGGCCCACCCGGACCGGGTGATCGACGTCGGGATCGCCGAGCAGCACGCGCTGACCTCGGCCGCCGGGCTCGCCCGCGGTGGCCTGCACCCGGTGGTGGCGCTGTACTCCACGTTCCTCAACCGCGCGTTCGACCAGCTGCTGATGGACGTCGGCCTGCACCGCGAGGCCGTGACGCTGGTGCTCGACCGGTCCGGCGTGACCGGCAACGACGGGCCGTCGCACAACGGCATGTGGGACCTGTCCGTGCTCGGCGTCGTCCCCGGCCTGCGGGTGGCCGCGCCGCGCGACGAGGCCACGCTGCGCGAGGAGCTGGCCGAGGCCGTCGCCGTCTCCGACGGCCCGACCGCGCTGCGCTACCCGAAGGGCTCGGTGATCGCCTCGGTGCCCGCGGTGCGGCGCACCGGCACCGTCGACGTGCTGCACGAGCCCTCCGACGGGCGGGCGTCGGTCCTGCTGGTCTGCGTCGGGGCGTTCGGTGAGCTGGGCGTGTCCGTGGCGCGGCGGCTGGCCGACCAGGGCGTCGGCGTCACCGTCGTGGACCCGCGGTGGGTGCTGCCGGTACCCGCCGAGCTGGGGGCGATGGCCGCCGACCACGACCTGGTCGTGACGGTCAGCGACTGCGGACGGCACGGCGGTTTCGGGTCGGCCCTGTCCGACGCGCTGCGCGCCGACGAGATCGACGTCCGGCAGCGGGACCTCGCGCTGCCGCAGGAGTACCTCGAGCACGGCAGCCGCGACGACGTGCTGGCCGCGGCCGGGCTGACCGAGCAGGACGTCGCGCGGCGGGTCATCGAGTGGGCCGCCGCGGCCGGACCGGCCGTGCCCGCGTTCCCCGAGGGCGACGCGGCGCGGGAGCAGACCTACTGATGCGGGTGATCGTCGTCGAGGACGAGCGGGCGATGGCCGACGCCGTGGCCCGCGGTCTGCGCCGCGACGGGATGGCCGTCGACGTCGCCTACGACGGCGACTCCGGGTCGGAGAAGCTGTCGTTCACCCGCTACGACGTCGCCGTGCTCGACCGCGACCTGCCCGGCCGCTCCGGCGACGAGCTCTGCGACGAGGTGCTGGCCGCCGGCGCGACGACGCGGGTGCTGATGCTGACCGCCAGCGCGACGCTCGAGGACAAGGTGGAGGGGCTCTCCCGGGGCGCGGACGACTACCTGGCCAAGCCGTTCGACTTCCCGGAGCTCGTGGCACGGGTCCGCGCCCTCGCGCGGCGGGCGACGCCCGCGGTGCCCCCGACCCTCGTCGTCGGGGACGTGCGGCTGGACCCGGCGCGGCGGACCGTGCACCGTGGCGACCAGCTCGTGGAGCTGACCCGCAAGGAGTTCGGCGTCCTCGAGGTGCTGATCGGAGCCGGGGGAGCGGTGGTGAGCAGCGAGGAGCTCCTGGAACGGGTGTGGGACGAGAACGCCGACCCGTTCACCACGACGGTCCGGGTCACCGTGATGACGCTGCGCAAGAAGCTCGGTGAGCCGGGCGTGATCGAGACCGTCGTCGGGGCGGGCTACCGGGTCCCCGGCGCCGGCTGACGGCGATGCGGCCGGGCGCGGGGCTGCGACCCCGCCTCACCCTGCTGGCGACGGCGCTGGTGGCGCTCGTCAGCGGATTGTTGCTGTGGCTGGGGTGGGCGCTGGTCGGGACCGTCGTGGCCGGGACGCCCGCGTTCCCGGCCGGGGCGACCGTCGTCGTCGGTGGGGTCGCCGTCCCGGCGGAGGCCGCCCGGGACGCGGTCGCCGCGTCCGCGCGCGACCAGGTGCTGCGGGCCGGGCTGATCGCGTTCCCGCTGGTCGTGCTCGCGGCCGGGATCGCGGCCTGGATCCTGGTCGGGCGCGTGCTCGCCCCCCTGCACCAGGTGATCGCGACGGCCGGGCGCCTGTCCGCGCGGTCGCTGGACGAACGGCTGGCCCTCGACGCGGCGCGCGGCGAGGTGGCGGAGCTCGCGGCCGCGTTCGACGCGATGCTGGACCGCCTGCAGGCCGCGTTCGACGCGCAGAGCCGGTTCGTCGCCAACGCCGGCCACGAGCTGCGCACGCCGCTGGCCGTGCTGCGGACCGAGATCGACGTGACGTTGCAGGACCCGGACGCGGACGCCGCGGAGCTGCGCCGCATGGGACACGTCGTCCGGGACGCGGGACGTCGGTGCGACGAGCTGGTGACGGGCCTGCTGCTCCTCGCGCGGACCGAGGCCGGGGGACCGCTCGGACCGGCCGAGCGGGACCCGGTGGACCTGGGGGAGCTGCTGGCCCGCGAGCTCGACACGCTGTCCGGCCCGGTCGCCGAGTACGGGCTGACGCGTGCGCGCCGACCCCGGTCCGGCGCCCGCGTCCGGCGACGAGACGCTGCTGCGCCGGCTCGTCGGCAACCTGCTGGAGAACGCCGTGCTGCACAACCGCGACGGTGGCTGGATCGAGGTGTCGACCGGGTGCGGCATCGACGGACCGGTGCTGCTGGTGGCCTCCAGCGGCGCGGAGCTGGATCCGGAGCGGGTCGCCGAGCTGTTCGAGCCGTTCCGGCGGGGCCCGGTCGCGCGGACGGCCCGGACCCGCGGCTCCGGACTGGGGCTGTCGATCGTGCGGGCGGTCGCGCTGGCGCACGGCGGCACGGTGGACGCGACGGCGGTGCCCGGCGGAGGGCTCCGGGTGCGGGTGCGGCTCGCGCCGCAGGGTGTCGGACGGCTCAGCTCGCCGGTGCGAGCGCCTGCTCCAGGACCGGTGTGAGCAGCTCGATCTGCCACGGCCGGGCACCGCCCGCGGCGAGCGCGGACCCGACGTCCCCGTCGGCCGGGGGCTCCCAGCACAACCGCCGCAGCAGGTCGGGCTGCAGCAGGTTCTCGGTCGGCACGGTCCAGGTCTCGCCGACCTCGGCGATGGCCGCGCGCGCCGCGGTCAGACCGTGCCGCGGCCTCGGGGGAGCGATCGGCCCAGCGCGACACCGGCGGCGGGCCGTCGCCCGGTGCGGAGCTGCGCGGCAGGTCGTCGGAGAGCAGCTCGGTGGCCGAGCGCAGGGCGTCGAACCAGTAGCCGCCGAGCCGCCGTTGGGCGCGCCCGCGGAACACCGGCAGCGCGGTGAGATCGTCGGCCGACGCCGGGTTGCGCATCGCGGCGTCCACGATGGCGGCGTCCGGCAGCACCCGGCCGGGGGCGATGTCGCGTTCCGCGGCGAGCGCGTCCCGCGCCTGCCACAGCGCGCGGACGGCTGCCAGCGGCCGCGGCTTGCGCACCTTGTGGATGCCCGACGTCCGCCGCCACGGTTCGGCCCGCGGCGCCGGCGGCGGGGCCAGCCGGACGGCCTCGAACTCCTGCTCCGCCCACTGGGTCTTGCCCTGCTCGGCGAGGATCCCGGCCAGCCGGTCCCGCAGCTCGACGAGCACCTCGACGTCGAGGGCGGCGTAGACGAGCCAGTCCTCCGGGAGCGGGCGGCGGGACCAGTCCGCCGCGCCGTGGCCCTTCTCCAGCGTCAGGCCGAGCAGGTTCTCGACCATCGGCCCGAGCCCGACCCGCGGCAGCCCGGCCAGGCGCCCGGCGAGCTCGGTGTCGAACAGCCGGGCCGGACGCAGCCCGATCTCGTCGAGGCACGGCAGGTCCTGCGATGCGGCATGCAGCACCCACTCGGGCCCGTCGAGCACCTCGGCCAGCGGCGTGAGGTCGTCGAGCGGGATCGGGTCGACCAGTGCGGTACCGGCGCCGTCGCGGCGAAGCTGCACCAGGTAGGCGCGCTGCGAGTACCGGAAGCCGGACGCCCGTTCGGCGTCCACGGCGACCGGTCCGGAGCCGCCCGCGATCAGCGTGGCCACCCGGGCCAGCGCATCCGGCGTGCCGGTGACCTCGGGCAGCCCGTCGGCCGGTTGGAGAAGGGGGACGACCGACGTCTCCGTGTCCCCGGTGAACTCAGCGCTCAGCGAATGACCCCGGCGCGCATGGCGAGCGCGACCATCTGGGCGCGGTCCCCGGTGCCGAGCTTGCGCCCGATCCGGGACAGGTGGCTCTTGACGGTCAGCGCGGACAGGCTCAGGGCCTCGCCGATCTCCTTGTTGGACTGGCCGTCCGCGACGAGCTGCAGCACCTCCACCTCGCGGGCCGACAGCTCGCGCGGGGTGTTGTCGGTGCCCGGCACCCGGGAGCCGGTGGCCAGCAGCGGAGCGACGGTCGGGTCGGCGTACACGCCGCCGTCGAGCACCCGCTTGACGCCGTCGGTCACCACCGAGGGAGACGCGGACTTCAGGAGATAGGCCTGCGCGCCGGCCTGGAACGCCGAACGCACCGCGTACGGGTCGTCCGAGCTGGCCAGCACGACGAGCCGGTTCCAGCCCAGCGAGCGCAGCTCGCTCACCAGATCCAGACCGCTGCCGTCGGGCAGCGTCAGGTCCAGAATCGCCAGATCGCACGGACCGGCGGCGTGCGCACGGGCACGTGCCTCGGTCACGGATGCGGCCTCGTGCACGGTCCCGGCGCCCATCGCCCGCAGCCGGCCGGCGATCGCCTCTCGTAACAGTGGGTGGTCGTCGACCACCAGTACGGTGAACAGCTCTTCTCGCGGATGCGGCACCATCGAGGGCGACAACACTGCGCCGCCCACGGGCCCCCCGCTCGTGGTACCTGGCACCGGTGCGCCCTGGCCTACTACAGCCACGTCCTCAACCCTTCATGGAGTCGGTCGCTAGCCCCCGACCAACACCGGAACCCGATGGACGGAGAGTGTCGCTCGGCCGCCCGGGGGGGTGTCATGCGGGAGATGGTATCCCTCCATGCGGCCTAACGTCCTGTATCCATTCGAACTTGTGGTCCCGAAAGTTACAGCGATGTGGGGTCGGTCCCACTCCAAAGAGTGATCGACTCAGTGCTTAGCGCTGTGACCAGCGCGTTCTCACCCCGTCGTTCGGTGGAGTGACGGTACGCCGAGCGGTGGCAGGCCTGCCGCCGACGCGACGAGTGCACAGAAAGCTACGGCGTGTCGTGACAGGTCGGCGTCGCTCTCCGTAGGCGACCAGGAGGCGCGAAGTTCGATGTCGTCCTCGCGCGGGCCGCCACCGGCGTCACCGAAACGTACCGACGCGGTCTGCGTGACGGTCCCGTTGAGGGCCGTGTAGCCCGCCCCGGACGCCTCCAGCGCCTCGGTCAGCCAGGACCAGCCGACGTCCGGCAGCATCTCGTCGCCGAGCTGCTCGGGCTCCAGCCGGGCCTGGACGAAGCAGACCAGACGGAAGGTGCCCTTCCAGGCGTCCTGGCCGTCCGGGTCGTGCAGCAGGATCAGCCGACCGGAGGTGTCCGGCTCGTCCAGGTCGTCGGTGCCGTCGCCGCGGTGGACGATGTCGGCCTCCACGCTGGTGGCCCAGGTGAAGGGGGCGAGCCGCGGCGGGGCGTCGAGATCCCGGACGACGAGCTCGCGCCGCGGCTCGACGGCGGCGAGCGAGCGCACCGCCCGTCCGAACAGCGGTGGTGAGGTGGGTGCGTCCGGCACGAGCGGGGACTCTAGGTCCTCGTCCACGAGACCACGATCAGGCGCGCCGAGGGGTCCGCACGCACGGATGGGCGGCGTGAAAGAATGGTGGTGTCATGGCAGCTCAGCACGGCACCACCGCCTCCGCCCCGCCGGTCAGCGGGGCGTCCGCGCGCCGTGACCTGGCCGGAGCGCCCTTCCTGGAGGCCGCGCACGGCCGCCGCCCGTCGCGCCTGCCGGTCTGGTTCATGCGCCAGGCCGGGCGGTCGCTTCCCGAGTACCGCGCCCTGCGCGCCGGGAACGGGATGCTGCAGGCCTGCCTGACGCCGGAGCTGACCTGCGAGATCACGTTGCAGCCCGTGCGCAGGCACGGGGTCGACGCGGCGATCCTGTTCTCCGACATCGTCGTGCCGCTCTACCTCGCCGGCATCGGGGTGGACATCGTGGCGGGCACCGGTCCGGTGGTGGACCACCCGGTCCGCACCCGCGAGGCCGTCGCGGCCCTGCCCGAGCTGGCCCCGGAGCAGGTCGAGCCGGTCGCCCAGGCGATCGGGCTGCTGCTGCCCGAGCTCGACGGCACTCCGCTGATCGGTTTCGCCGGTGCGCCGTTCACGCTCGCCTCCTATCTGATCGAGGGCGGGCCGAGCCGCAACCACGAGCGGACGAAGGCCCTGATGCGCTCGGAGCCGGAGGTCTGGCACGGCCTGATGGACCGGCTCGCCGCTCTGACCGGGCTGTTCCTGCGCCGCCAGGTCGAGGCCGGGGTGGACGCGGTGCAGCTGTTCGACTCGTGGGCCGGCGCGCTGTCCGAGCGCGACTATCGCGAGTTCGTGCTGCCGCACTCCCGCGCCGTGCTCGGCTCGCTCGCCACCGCGGGCGTGCCGCGGATCCACTTCGGCGTCGGCACGGCCGAGCTGTACGCCGCGATGGCCGAGGCCGGAGCCGACGTGGTCGGCGTCGACTGGCGCACCCCCCTGGACGTCGCGTCCGCCCGCGCCGGGGGTCGCACGCCGGTGCAGGGGAACCTGGACCCGGCCGTCCTGTTCGCGGGCCAGGATGCGATCGACGCCGACGTCGCCCGGATCGCGGCGGAGGGCGCCCGCACCCCCGGCCACGTCTTCAACCTCGGGCACGGCGTGCTGCCGGACACCGACCCGGACGTGATCACCCGCACCGTGGAGACGGTGCACCGCCAGCCGCTGCCGTGAACGCCCGGCGGGTCGCGGTCGTCGGCGGCGGGATCTCCGGCCTGGCCGCCGCACACCGCCTGCGCACCCTGCTCGGACCGTCGGCGGAGATCGTCGTCCTGGAGCAGCGGGACCGCCTCGGCGGGGTGCTGCACACGATCGACCTGGCCGGGATGCCGTTCGACGTCGGCGCGGAGGCGTTCCTGGCCCGCCGCCCCGAGGTCCTGGCGCTGCTCGACGAGCTCGGCCTGACCGGCTCGCTGCGCCATCCGACCGCCGCCACCGCGACGATCCGGGCCGGTGGCCGGACCGTCGGCCTGCCGCGGGGGACGCTGATGGGCGTTCCCGGCGCCCAGGCGCAGCTCGACGGCGTGCTCTCCGGCGCCGGGCTGGCCAGGGTCGCCGCCGAACCGTCCCGGCCGCTGGGATGGGAGCCCGGTACGGACGTCGCGCTCGGCGCGCTGCTGCGCGACCGGTTCGGCGACGAGGTGGCCGACCGGATCGCCGACCCGCTGCTCGGCGGCGTCTACGCGGGCCGCGTCGACACGCTCGGGCTGCGGGCCACCGTGCCCGCACTGGCCTCTGCTCTGGACTCCGGCGCCCCGTCGCTGACCGCGGCCGCGAGTGCCGGGATGGCGCCGGGGGGCACGCTCTCAGCGGGTACCGCCGGACCGTCCGAGACCCGGCGCTCGACCGATGGCGCAGTCGGAAGTGCTGCCACCGTGTCGGGCTCCGCGGCACCGCCCCCGCTGACCGCCGGCCCGGTCTTCGGGGCGGTCCGGGGCGGCTACCGGATCCTGCTCGACGCACTGGTCCGGGCCGCGGCGGTCGAGGTCCGGACGTCGACCACGGTCCGGGCTCTGGAGCGCCGCGACGGCGGCTGGCGGCTGGTGCTGGGCCCGGTGCCGGCTCCGGAGGTGCTCGACGTGGACGCGGTGGTGCTCGCCGTCCCGGCCCCGGCCCTGCGCCGGCTGCTCGAACCGGTGGTCCCGGCCGCGGCCGCGGCGGCGTCCGGGATCGAGCTGGCGTCCTCGGCCGTGGTGGCGCTGGCCTACCGCGCCGCCGACGTCGCCGCGATGCCCCCGACCTCCGGATGCCTGATCGCCGCGGACGAGCCGCTGTGGGTCAAGGGAGTCACGCACTCGTCGTCGAAGTGGGCGCACCTCGGCGAGGACGATCTGGTCCGGCTCCGCGTGTCGATGGGCCGGTTCGGGGAGGCGGCGACGCTGCAGGTCGACGACGCCGAGCTGGTCGCCCGCGCCCGCGCCGACCTGCGCGAGCTGGACGGCATCGACGCCGACCCGGTCGACGTCCACGTCCAGCGCTGGGGCGGCGGGCTGCCGCAGTACGGCGTCGGGCACCTGGATCGGATCGCGGCGCTGGAGTCCGCGGTCGCGACGACGCCGGGCCTGGCCGTGGCCGGGGCGGCCCTGCACGGCGTCGGTGTTCCGGCCTGCGTCGGTACCGCCCGCGGGGCGGCCGAGCGGGTGGCCGCAGGCGTTGCCGCATGAGCGAGTCGCGTGCGCCATGACCCGGGCCGGTTCCCGGGGTCGCTCGTGGCAGCATGGAGACATGGCCCGCGTCGACCACAAGGCAATCAACGACTCCATCCGCTACACCATGTGGTCCGTGTTCCGCGTCGAACCCGGCCGCCTCGGTGACGACCGCGCCGAGGCCGCGCGCCAGGCCACCGAGTTCGTGGACGGCCTGGAGAACAAGGGCGTCGTCGTGCGCGGCGTGTACGACCTCGCCGGCGTCCGTGCCGACGCCGACTACATGATCTGGTGGCACGCGGACAACATCGAGGCGCTGCAGGCCGCGTACGCCGACCTGCGCCGCACGACCGCGCTCGGCCGGGCGTCGGTGCCGGTCTGGAGCCAGACCGCGCTGCACCGCCCGGCGGAGTTCAACAAGAGCCACGTGCCGGCGTTCATGGCCGGCGAGGACCCGAAGCGCTACGTCTGCGTGTACCCGTTCGTGCGCTCCTACGAGTGGTACCTGCTGCCCGACGACGAGCGCCGCAAGATGCTCGCCGACCACGGCAAGGAGGCCCGCGACTACCCGGACGTGCGGGCCAACACCGTGCCCGCGTTCGCGCTCGGCGACTACGAGTGGATCCTCGCGTTCGAGGCCGACGAGCTGCACCGGATCGTCGACCTCATGCGGCACCTGCGCGGCACCGAGGCCCGGCTGCACGTGCGGGAGGAGATCCCGTTCTACACCGGGCCCCAGGTCCAGCCGGGCGACCTGGTCGCCACGCTGCCGTAGCCGTCCACTCGCTGCATGCCTTCCCGTTCGGCAAGCCTCACTCGGTGACCGGCTCCAGCGCCAGCGACACCGAGTTGATGCAGTAGCGCAGGTCGGTCGGGGTGTCGTAGCCCTCGCCGGAGAACACGTGCCCGAGGTGGCTGTGGCAGTTCGCGCACAGCACCTCGACCCGGCGCTGGCCCATCGAGGTGTCGACGCGCTCGATCACGGCGTCGCCCGCCAGTGGCGTGAAGAACGACGGCCACCCGCAGTGCGACTCGAACTTGGAGTCACTGCGGAACAGTTCGGCGTTGCACGCGCGGCAGCGGTAGACGCCGGTCGTCTTCGTGTCGGTGTACTCGCCGGTAAACGGGCGCTCGGTGCCGGCCTTGCGCAGCACCTGGTACTCGGCGGGGCTCAGCTGGGCCCGCCACTCGTCGTCGCTCTTGACGACCTTCGCCTCCGGCTCGGTGGCGGTTGCCTCGTCGGACTTGCGGCTGAACAGACCCATGCGACCACGCTAACCCTTCGCCGGGCGCCCGCGCTCAGATCCAGGTGGTGAGCACGAACAGGAGCGCGTTGCCGATCACCCAGGCCGCGATCAGCAGGAGCAGGGCGACCATCGCCTTCCCGGCCAGCCCGCGGCTGCCCCGGGCGCGGTTCGCCGCCTCCGCGAAGTCGCCGACGCCGCGGATGTAGCCCTCGACCGTGCAGGACGGCACCTTCTGCATCCGGTCCAGGTGCGCGGCGAACGCCCTGGCCTCCGGGTCGTCCGGGTCCAGCCCGACGAGGTCGTCGTCGAACCGCGGCGAGCGGTCCGATGCTCCCGGGTCCATGCCCTCCAGCGTAGGCGGGCGCGCCCGCCCCGGCGCCCGCCGGTCAGCCTCCGCCGATCGGGGTCGGCAACGTCCACCAGGCGAAGTCCCCGGCCCGCAGGCCGCCCCGGCACTGGTCGACGTTCACGCCGGCGGCGGGGCACTGACCCTCGGACCGCCAGATCCACAGGTCGGTGTTGCCGTCGCGCTGCGACACCAGACACTGGACCGAGCCCGCGTACCCGAACGTCACCGCCAGCCCGAAGACCCGGCAGTCCTCCTGGGTCCCGAACGTGCGGGCGTAGTGCCAGCAGTCGGCGTCGGACAGCGTGCTGGTGCAGTTGCCGTCCTGCGGCGTGAACTCGCTGCCCCACGGCTGGTCGGCCTCGGCCGCCGTCGCCGCGGCCATGGTCGCCCCCACGACCAGCGCGACGACCGCGACCGCCCGCGCCACCTTCCCCCACGCCGTGCGCACCCGCCCATACACACCGACCACGACGACCTCCCCTGAGTTCCTGCGCAGAGCGTGACAGGGGTCGGCTCACCGTCGGTGCGAACCGGACGAAACGTTTGCGATCGTCAACATCGGGTGGTGGCCCCGGGCCTCCTGGCGCCGGTAGGTTCGCGCCGTGGCGAGCCGCGACGTCGTGATGCTGCAGGTGCCGGGTCCGGACGGGGTCCGCGACGTGCGGCTGACCAGCCCGGACAAGGTGGCGTTCGCAGAACTGGGGATCACCAAGCGCGAGGTCGTGGAGTACTACATCGCGGTCGGCGAGCCGATGGCCCGCGCGCTGCGCAACCGCCCGACCAACCTCAAACGCTTCAACGACGGCGTCGACGGCGACCCGTTCTTCGTCAAACGCGTGCCGAAGGGTGCACCGGACTGGGTGCAGACGTGCACGGTCACGTTTCCCAGCGGGCGGACCGCGCAGTCGGTCTCGATCACCGAGCCGGCGACGATCGCCTGGGCGGCGAACCTGAACACGCTCGACTTCCACCCGTGGCCGGTCCGCTGCGACGACACCGACCACCCGGACGAGCTGCGGATCGACCTGGACCCGCAGCCCGGCACCGACTTCCACGACGCCGTCACCGTCGCCGGGGTGCTCCGCGAGGTGCTCGAGGAGGCCGGGCTGACCGGGTGGCCGAAGACGTCCGGCGGGCGCGGGATCCACGTGGCCTGCCGGATCCATCCGCAGTGGGACTTCGTGCACGTGCGCCGCGCCGTCATCGCGATCGCGCGACGGGTGTGCGAGCGGATCCCGGATCGGGCCACCGTCGACTGGTGGAAGGAGGAGCGGGGCGAGCGCGTGTTCCTGGACTTCAACCAGGCCGCCCGGGACCGCACGATCGCCTCCGCCTGGTCGGTGCGCGGGCTACCGGCCGCGACCGTGTCCATGCCGCTGACCTGGGACACGCTCACCGACGTCGACCCGGACGAGTTCACCCTGCGCACCGTGCCCGGCCTGCTGGAACGCCACGGCGACGCGCACGCGGACATGGACGCCGCGGTGGGCGGCTGCGACACGGCGCTGCAGTGGTACGCCGACGACCTGAGGGACAAGGGGATCGGCGAGATGCCGTACCCGCCCGAGTACCCGAAGATGCCCGACGAGCCGCTGCGGGTGCAGCCGAGCCGGGCCCGTCGCACGGACGGGTGAGCGGTCTCCCCAGGACTGATGATCCATCGGCGGACGATGCAACAAGAGCCGCCCACGACCGGACATTCCGGCGTGACCATCTCGCAGCAGCCCGACACGGCCCCCGAGGGGAACGACACCGACGTCCCGACCGGACCGGTGCCCAGCGTTCCGCACCAGCGCGGCCCGGTCGTCGATCAGACACCGGAGACGCCGTCCGTCAGCAGGGCGCCAGCCCGCCGTGCCTGGCTCTGGATCATCGGGGCGGTGATCGCGGTCCTTCTGGTGATCATCGCGGTCCTGGCCGCGGCCCTGATGTCGACCACCGGCCAGGCCGCGCCCGCCCCGGCACCTGCACCTGCGGCGACCGTCCCGACGGCCACGCCTGCGCCGCCGGCCACGACGACGGCACCGCTGCCGGTAACGCCCCCGGCGCCGGCCCGGGCGATCAGCACCCGGGAGTGGCAGCAGATCGCCAAGAACCCGGACGCGCACGTCGGCGAGAGCGTGATCGTGTTCGGTCACGTCACGCAGTTCGACGCGACGACCGGGACACAGACGTTCCGGGCGAGCGTCGACGGGGTGTCGCACCGCCAGTCCTACGAGTACGAGACCAACACCATCCTCGGCGGTGGCCAGAACACCCTGAAGGACCTCGTGCAGGGTGACCTGTTCCGCGCCGAGGTCGTCGTGCGTGGCTCGTACACCTACACGACGACGATGGGCGGTTCGATGACCGCGCCGTTGCTGTCGGTCACCGCCGTGCGAGCCACCGGACAGGCGGGCTGACGCGCTCCGGTCGACGGGCGAGACGGCTGACTCCGGCCGGCTACCGCAAGGTGCTCGCGGCGCATCCGGAGGGCTGAGGAGTCCGCGGGGCCGGCCTGCTCCGGCCCCGCGCCCGCCGTGCCCGACTCCAGGGTCAGCGACGACCGGCGGACCAGGCGTAGGGCATCTCGGTGCCGTTGAGCAGGGTGTCCCCGACCGAGCGCAGCTTGAAGATCAGCGGGTTGTGCACCGAGATGGTGCGGGCGTTGCGCCAGTGCCGGTCCAGGCGCAGCCGCTCGGACGTGATCGACGCACCGCCCACCTCGAACAGCTGCGTCGTGGCGTCCAGCACGGTCGGGATGATCGTGGCCTGGGCGCGGGCGACGTCGAGCTCCACCCGGTCCAGCAGCTCGGCGTCCTCCCTGTCGGTGGCGAGGATGCGCGCCAGCTGGTCGGCGATCTCGAGCACGAGCACGCGCGCGGTCCAGGCGGTGGACGACAGCCGGCCGATCACCTGCTGCACGAGAGGGTCGTGCCGCGGGAGGTCGGCCGCGCCGTGGGTGAAGGAGCGGGTGCGCTCGCGCACCCAGGCGGACACGTCGTCGGTGGCGCGCTGCGCGATACCGGCCAGCACCGAGAGCTGCACCAGCTGCAGGTACGCCGTGCCGTACGTCTTGCCCGGTGTGCCGTAGCCGGCGCCGAGGTGGCGGTCGGCGCCGACGGCGACGCCGTCGAACTCGGTGGTGCCGCTCGCGGTGAGGCGCTGGCCGAAGCCGTCCCAGTCGTCGTGCTGGGTCACGCCCTCGGCGTCGGCGTCCACGAGCAGGGCGATCCGCTCACCGTCGTGATCGGCGGCGACGACGATGTGGTCGGAGTAGAGGCTGCCGGTGCTGTAGTACTTGGTGCCGGTCAGCCGGAAGCCGTCCCCGTCGGGCGTCGCCGCGGTCTGGTAGCGCTCGATGGCCCCGACGCCCGGCTCGGAGATGGCGTTGCCGACGAGCTTGCCGTCGGCGACCGCCCGCAGCCAGTGCTCCCGATCCGGTCCGGGCTCGGCGAGCAGCTGCTCCTCGACGAACCACCAGTGCACGCGCAGTGCCTGCGGCAGGTTCGACTCGGCCGCCGCGAGGTCGATCAGGAGCCCGAACAGCTGGCGCACCGACGCGCCGTAGCCGCCGAGCTCGACCGGCACCCGCAGCGCGCCGAATCGCGCCGCGTTCAGCTGGGCGACCTGGTCGTGGGCCAGGGAACGGTCCTGCTCGCGCTGCACCGCTCCCTCGGCGATCCGGGCGAAGACGGGCCCGAACACCTCGGCGAGCCGGCTGTCGGAGTAGCCGGCGTCGGGCTCGGCGCCGTTCGTGGTCGAGGGGGCCGTTGTGGTCACAGGGGTGCCGTGGGGGCGCGGCGGGCGGTGCTGGGAGGGCAGCCGTTTCGCAGGGCGCGCGGCCGGCGGGCGCGGGTACGACGGCGGGCGGGGGGCGACACAGGCGGACGCCACGCGCGCGAGGTCGATGTGCCCCCGCGTCGTCAACAGCGTCGAACCGCGCACCGTAACCCGCCGTCGGACCGGCCCACCCGCATCCTAGCAGGTGGAGCCGGTCGTGGGCGGTGTCGCGCGCCGACGCGGCGGCCAGCACGGTGAGCACGGTCAGCCCGGCGAAGTAGAGCAGGATCCACCACGGCCTGCCGTCGCCGGCGATCAGGAGCGCGGCGGCGATCAGCGGCGCGAACCCGCCGGAGAGCACGGAGCCGATCTGGTAGCCCAGGGAGGCGCCGCTGTAGCGCAGCCGCAGGTCGAACAGCTCGGCGAACCACGCCGCCTGCGGCCCGTACATCGCGTCGTGCATGACGTTGACGCCCAGCACCATGGCGGCGACGACGAGGACGGTCGAGCCGGTGTCCACCGCGAGGAAGAACAGCGCCAGCGCGGCGAGGCCGCCGACGGCGCCGAACAGGTACGGGGTCCGCCGCCCGACGCGGTCGGACACCCATGCCCACGCCGGCGTCGTCGCGATCCCCAGCGCCGACGCGACCAGCACGGCGACGAGTCCGGCGTCGGAGTCCGTGGGGAGCTTGTCGGCGACGTAGGTCAGGCCGTAGGTCGTCAGCAGCGTGTAGAGCGCGATCTGCGACAGGCGCAGACCGGTGGTCAGCACGACCGGCCGTGGAGCGGTGCGCAGCACCTCGACCACCGGCAGCCGGGCCACCTCACCGCGCTCGCGCAGCGAGCGGAACTGCGGCGCGTCCTCGATCCGCAACCGGACGGCCAGCCCGACCACGATCAGGACGACGCTCGCCAGGAACGGCAGCCGCCAGCCCCAGGCCAGGAACTGCTCGGCGTCGGTCAGCGACCGGACCAGGAAGAACGATCCGGTCGCGAGCAGCATTCCCGCCGGTGAGCCGATCTGGGTGAAGCTGCCGAACCACCCGCGGCGCCCGGGCGGCGCGTGCTCGACCGAGAGCACCGCGGCCCCGCCCCACTCACCACCGACCGCGAGGCCCTGGAGCAGGCGCAGCACGACCAGCAGAACCGGTGCCGCGAGACCGATCTGGCTGTAGGTCGGCAGCGCCCCGATCAGCGTGGTCGCCAGTCCCATCAGCACGAGCGCGGCGACCAGCACCGTCTTACGCCCGACCCGGTCGCCGACGTGCCCGGCGATGATCGCGCCGATCGGCCGGGCGCCGAACCCCGCGGCGTAGGTGGCGAACGCGGCGAGCGTGCCGGCCGCCGGACTGATCGACGGGAAGAACAGCTTGTTGAACACCAGGGCCGTGGCGGTGGCGTAGAGGTAGAAGTCGTACCACTCGATCGTCGTGCCCACGGCGCTGGCCAGCGCGACCTTGCGGGGGGCGGGCGCGGCGGGCCGCGCGAGGTCGGAGGTCTCGGTCATGCGTCACTCCAGGACGGGGTGCGACCGGTACGACCGGACGCGGGGGAGCGCCGGCGGGACGGAACGGATCACGTCGCCGGCGCGAGGTCGGGGAGGTGGGCTCAGACCCGACAGAGCGCCGAGGCGACACGCTGGAGATCGATGTGCTCCCGCACCGTCAGCCACGCCCCCGACACGGGTGTCCACGCTAGACACCCGGCCGGATGAACTCAATGCGATGTGGCCCAGCCGTAATCACGCTGAGAGCACGGCCACGCAGCCGACGCCCCGTCGGAACCGACACCGGTGGCGTCACGCGAGGAGGCGGCGCGGGGACGCCGGGCCGGCGCCACCCCGGGAGATCAGGCCGCGGCGAACGGGTCGAGCGGGCGGGGATCCGGTCGCGGCGTCCAGCGCCCGTCGACCAGCGCGTAGGTCCAGGCGGGACCACGCCGGGCGAGGTCGTCCAGCGCGGCGACGAGCCGCTCGACGTCGGCGGCGGTGGTGCGCAGGCCCAGGCTCGCCCGGACGGCGCCGGAGCCGCCGGTCAGCCGGTCGACGAGCGGGTGGGCGCAGAACTTCCCGTCGCGGACCCCGATCCCGTGCTCGGCGGACAGCGCCGCGGCGGCGAGCCCGGCCGGCAGGTCGGCCAGCGTGAACGAGACGGTCGGCGTCCGGTCCGGCGCATCGGTGAACGCGGACAGCGTGGTCAGTCCGGGCACGGTCGACAGGCCGGCGCCCAGCAGATCGGCGAGCTCGGCCTCGTGAGCCGGGAGCGCCTCGTCGAGCAGCGGGTCGAGCGCCCGGCAGGCGGCGGCGAGCGCGACGGCGCCGAGCAGGTTCGGGGTGCCGCCCTCGTGGCGCTGCGGCGCGGGCAGCCATGCGGTCCGGGTGGTGTCGCCGTCGACGGTCACCGAGGCGACGGCGCCGCCGCCGGCGAGGTACGGCGGTGCCGCGTCGAGCCAGTCCCGGCGTCCGACCAGCACGCCGGCGCCGTACGGCGCGTAGAGCTTGTGCCCGGAGAGCGCGACGTAGTCGGCGTCCCACGCGGCCAGGTCGACGCGACGGTGCGGGGCGAGCTGGGCGGCGTCCACGCACACCCGGGCACCCGCGGCGTGCGCCAGGGCGACGACGTCGGCGATCGGGAGGACCTCACCGGTCACATTGGACGCCCCGGTGACGGCGACCAGCGCGGCCGGCCGGGCGGTCAGCTCGGCGCGCAGCGCGTCCAGGGTCGCGGCCACCGACCGGCGGGCGCGCACGACGCGGTGCTCGGCCCAGGGCAGGAGTGTCGCGTGGTGCTCCAGGTCGAGGGTGACCACCGGGCCGGGCACCGCAGCCGCGAGCAGGTTGAGCGCGTCGGTGGTGTTGCGGGTGAGGACGAGCGCGTCGTCCGGCCGGGCGCCGACGAACCGCGCGATGTCGGCCCGGGCCCGTTCCAGCAGTGCGGTGCTCGCCCGCGAGGTGTAGCCGGCGCCGCGGTGCACGCTGCCGTAGTAGGGCAGCACCGCTGCGACGTGCGCGGCGACGTCGTGCAGCGCCGGGGTGCTCGCGGCCGCGTCGAGGTCGACGTAGCGGACCCGGCGGCCGTCGACCAGGGGGACGGTCAGGTCGTCGCCGACGACGGCGGGCAGTGCCGTGGGTGCGGTGGTGCGGGTGTCGAGCAGGGTGGACAGCATGATCCGGCCTCCGGATCTCGGGGATCCGGGTCGGGTCCGGATCCGCGCTTGCCGGCCGCGGTTCCGCGGTCGGCCAGGTCCTCACCCGGGGCACCCCACCGCGGAGGAGGGTTGCCGGCCAGCTAGCCGGGGCTTCGCACTGACACTCGTGACCTATCGGCGGGGACGATAACAGGCTCGGGGCTCGCCGCGGGCACCCCTCGCCGAATCACGTTGACACGCCACCGGTCGAGCAGCTTTGCTGTGAACGGACCATCCAGAGTGGCTGAGAGACCCGGCTCGACGACGCCGCAGCACCTCGACCCGTCAGGGCGAGTGCTCCCGCCGGGGGACGATGGGAGAGACCGTGCGCACCGAGCCGACCGCTACGCGTCCGGCGTGCCGGCCGCTCGCGGTGCTGCGCCGGCGTCGCCACGTGGATCTCTGCCGGACCGGGGCGGCGCTCTGTCGGTGACGCCCCGCGGCCCTCGCGGCCGCTCCGCGTCCCGTCCCTCGCACCGTCCGGAGCAGAACCGTGTCCACACCCGCCCCGTCTCCCGTACCCGTCCCGGTAGCGCCCGCCCGCACCTCGCACCGGACCGCGCCCGTCGACAGCCTGCTCGACGGCCTCGAAGCGCTCGTGACCAGGCATCGGGCCCTCACCTCAGAGGGGCTCGCGGATCAGAACCTGCACGCCGAGCTGATCGGTGCGGAGATCGCGCACGAGCTGGCCATCGCGCAGGCCCGGCTCCGCCGTCCCCCGCACCTCTCGGTCGTCGGACACCCGGAGGGTTCCCGGTGAGCGCGCCGCCCGTCGGGACGACCGACGCCGACGGCTCGTCGGCCCGGGTGGCGTTCCGAGCGACCGGGAGCGCGGCCGACGGCGTCCGGGTGAACCGGGAGCCGGTCGCCGCCGGCTCCGTCCCGCACGCCGGCGGTGCGCCGGCCCCGGTCGAGTTCGCCCTCGCCGCCCTCGTCTCCTCGCAGCTCGCGACGTACCGGCACCGGGCCGACGAGCTCGGGATCCCGCTGGACGACGTCGAGGTCGAGGTCGAGGGGGAGCTGGACGCGCGCGGCTTCCTCGGCATCACCGAGGGCATCCGGCCGGGATTCGACGAGGTCCGGATCACCGTCGCGCCGCAGGGGCGCGCGCCGGCAGGCGACTACGTCCGGCTGCTGGCCGACGTGGACGCGCGGTGCCCGGTGCTCGACCTGTTCCGCACGCCGCCCACCGTGCGCACGGAGGTCGTTCTCGACGGCTGAACCTCGCCCCGCCACCGTCCAACGGAGGGTCCCGCCACGCCGTCGTGGTGGCAGACTCCACCGGGTGTACGCGTTCCTCGACGACGGCCCGTATGCGGGGGAGACGGTGCGCATCGACCCGGGGCCGGACCGGCGTCCGCCGCGGGAGATCGAGCTGGCCGACGCCGACGGCACGTCCCGGCCCTACGAGCTGCGCGGACCGCACCACAACGCCGAGTGGTGGATCTACCGCCTGAGCCGGGACGAGGACGCTCAGGGCTCCTGACGTTCCCGGGCCCGCTTGCGCCGCTTGCCCTCGTGCATCGCCTGCACCCGCGGGACCGGGATCTGCTTGCCCTCCGCGACCAGGCCGTCGGCGAGCGTGCCGGGCTCCGGGCGCAGGTCGCGCCACGGGTCGGTGTCGCCGAGGCGCTCGAGCGCGGTGTGCACGGTGATCTCCGACGGCACCACGTCGTCGAGCGCGTCCCAGGTGACCGGGAACGACACCGGCAGGCCGGGACGGGCGCGCGGGCTGTAGGCCGCGACCAGCGTCGCCCCGCCGGCCCGGGTGGGGTCCAGGAACACCCGGCCGCCGCGGTCGTCGCGGATGAACGCGGTGGTCGCGACGTCCGGGTCGAGCGCCGCGGCGCGGGCGGCGACCGCCCGGGTCACGGCGAACGCGTCGTCGATCGGCAGCGGCGCGGCCAGCGGGGCGACGATGTGCAGGCCCTTCGCGCCGGACGTCTTCACCACGGCCTCCAGGCCCACGCCCGACATCGCTTCCCGTACCAGCCGGGCCGCGGCCACCACCAGCGCGAAGTCGCCGCCCTCCGGCGGGTCGAGGTCGAGCACGATCTCGTACGTCTCGCTGGTGTCCAGCGGAGTGAGCGTCGGGTGGTACTCGATCGCGCGCTGGTTCGCGAACCACAGCAGCGTGCGGCGGTCCTCGCACAGCGCGTAGGTCACCGTGCGCTGCGACGTCTCCGCCCACGTCTCGACCCGCGCGATCCACTCCGGCGCGTACTTGGGCAGGTTCTTCTGCATGAACGGCGCCGAGCCGGGCCGGGCACGGATCACCGACAGCGGGCGGTGGGACAGGCCGGGGAGCATCCGGGCCGACACCGCGTCGAGGTAGTCGACCAGGTCGCGCTTCGTCGCGCCGGCGTCGTCGAACACCGGCTTGTCGAGGTTGGTCAGCTCGACGCCGTCGCGCTCGTCGTCCACTCCCCGCCCGGCCACGGGTGCGTTCCTACCAGCTCACGACGTGGCGTGGCCGCTCGCCGCGCTCCAGGCGGCGGACGTTCTCTCGGCGAACGTCTCGGCGGGACCGACCCGCACCGAGATCGTCGAGGACAGCTCGTTCGTGGCCGGCGTCGACGACACCGGCTACGACCTGCTGGAAGCCGACGACATCGCGGACGCGATCCTTCACCCGGCCGTCGCGCGTCGCGGTGAACGAGATCCTCGTGCGCCCGACCGAGCAGACGCGCTAGACACCCCTCCCGGAGCCGAGCGGGCGCCCTCAGGAGGAGGAGCCGATGAACCCGCGCCGGATGAGCCAGTCCCGTGCCGCGTCGCGCGGGCTCACGCCCTCCGCGGAGACCCGGGTGGTCATCGCGACGACGGCGGCCGGGTCCAGCGCGGCGGAGATCGGGTCGAGCACCTGGGCGATCTGCGGGGCCTTGTCGTAGGCGTCCTTGCGGACGATCGGGGCGAGGGTCGAGGCGACGTTCGCGTCCCGGTCGTCGTCGAGCACGGTCAGGCCGAGCCCGCCGAGCCGGCCGTCGGTCATCGAGACCTCGCCGAACGTACAGACGCCGTCGGCCGTGGACTGGGGAACCAGCTTCTCGTCGAGCACCTGGATCCGGTCCGGCGGGATCGTGACCTGGTACGTGCGCTGCAGGGCGGCGAGGCCGTCGTCGCGGGTGGCGTACAGGGCGTCCACGCACACCGTCCCGGGCTGCCCGGAGCGCAGGTAACCCGCCATCTCGGTGAGGGTGTGCAACCGGAGCCTGGCCGCTGTCGGCCCGGCGACGGTGAACGCGTGGATGTCGGAGAACCCTGCCCCGGCCAGCCAGACGACGCCGTTCTCGGCGAGGTCGCGGTCGGCGACCTCGCGGTACCGCGCCTCGGGTGCCACGCGTTCCGGGCCACCGTGCAGGAACGTGGCCCACGCCGTGCCGGTGTCCTCCCAGTAGAGGTTGATCTCGCCGGACGCCAGCGCCTGCCGGGGTTCGTCGGCGGCGTCGCACCGGTCGGTGACCGAGGCGCTCGCCGACTCGAGCGCCGCGACCGTGACCTCGCACAGCAGGCGTTCCTGGTCGGAGTGCTTCCCGCCGACGACGTAGCTCTGGCCCCGCAGGTCGGCCGACGCGGCCAGGGAACCCTCCGAGGCCTGCGTCGCCGAGCGGGATGCTCCGCTGCACCCGGCCACCAGCAGGGCGGCCACGACGAGGACCGCCCACAGGAGGGTCGGGCGGACCGCTCGGACTCCCACGTCGGCCTTCCGTCGTTTGCAGCTGCAGATGCAGGAACTGCCGCTACGGGATCACGGACGGGGGCCCGGCGCAACATGCCTCGCCCGAGTGAAGATCAAGAATTGGCCACGCGGTGGATCATCGCCCCGACGGTACGAGGCCGGTGTCCGCGAGCCACTGCTCGGCGACGTCGCGCGGGTCGCGCCCGTCGGAGGAGACCTGGCCGTTGAGCGCGAGCATCGTCGGCTGGTCGAGGCGCTGCGCCACGGCGTCCAGCACGCGCGCGACGGCGGGGTCGCGGTCGAACGTGTCCGCACGCATCGTCGGGGCCGGGTCGTAGATCTGGTGGTAGCCCCGGTCGTCGCGCAGGACCTGCAGCGCGAGGCCGGGGATGCGCCCGTCGGTGCTGTAGACCTCGCCGAACAGGCAGTCGCCCCGCGCGGTGGCCTGGTAGACGTCCCCGGCGGGGAGCACCCGCAACCGCTGCGGCGGCACGGTGAACCCGTAGGCGCGCTGGAGGTTCCCGAGCCCGTCCGGGCGCTGCCGGTACTCCCGCTCCACGCACATCGTGCCGGGCGCCCCGGACGCCAGGTGGCGTGCCATGTCCGAGATCGACCCGATCGTCAGCTGCGCGGCGCGCTCGCCGTTCATCGCGAAGGCATAGGTGTTGTCGACGTCGGCCCGCGCGGTCCAGACGACGCCGTGGGCGCGCCGGTCGCGGTCGCGGACCAGGTCGTAGAGCTGCGTGGCGTCGGCGATCCGTTCCGCCTGCCCGAGGAACGTCGTCCAGGCCGTGCCGGTGTACTCCCAGTACACGTCGATCCGGCCGTCGAGCAGTGCCTGCCGCGTGGTGGCCGTGCTGCCGGTCGCGCAGCGGTCGGTGACCGTGGCCCGGGCCGCCTGGAGCACCGCGACCGTGATCCGGCAGAGGAGGTCCTGCTCCTCGAAGTTGTTCTTGCCGCCGACGACGTAGGCCTGCCCGGACAGGTCGGCGAGCTCGGCCACCGGCGTGCCGGCGCGGGCCTCGCGGCGGTCCAGCACGACGACGACCACCACGACGGCGACCAGCAGTGCGACCAGCCCGGCGACCGCGAGCCTGGTCGGGCGCCCGCCCCGGCTGTGGTCCGCCATCCCCTCCGGCACTCCCGACGCATCGATTCCCGTGATCACGGACGGTATCAGCGCGCCCTGCCCCGGAGACGACGAACGGGCGGGGCGAGGATGTCTCCCCGCCCCGCCCGTCGGCGGTACTGACTAGCGGATCACTTCAGGCCGTTGGCCTGCAGGAACTGCTGGGCCACGCCGGTCGCCGGCTGGCCGTTGCCCTGAACCTGCTGGTTCATGGCCTGGATCGCCTGCTCGCTGAGCAGACCGCTGACCCAGTTCAGGGTCGCCGCGAACTCCGGGCCCTGCTGCTGCAGGACGTTCTGCTTCACGATCGGGGCGACGTACTGGTAGCCGAACACGCCCTTCGGGTCCTTGAGCAGCTTGTACTTGCCCGTCGTCAGCTGGTAGTCGGTGGTGAACGCGTTGGCCGCCTGGGCCGTGCCCTGGTCCACCGCCTGGTACTGGCTGCCCGCCGCGGCCGGCAGGTAGCCGACGTTGGGCAGGTTGTAGGCCTTCTTCATGCCGAGCAGGCCGGTCTCACGGGTGGAGAACTCGGTCGGGCCCGAGATGGTCACGCCCTGGCCGCCGGGGCCGATCTTGTTCAGGTCCTCCACGGTCTCCAGCCCGTACTTCTGGGCGGTCGCGGTCGAGACGACGATGGCGTCGGTGTCCTCGAACGGCGTCTGCAGCGTGACCGTGGACTGGCGGTTCTGCTCCAGCCACTGCTTGGCCGTGTTGTAGGTGGCCGAGGCGGACGTCGGAGCCGGCAGCTTCGCGACGCTGGTGACGGTCTCACCCAGGTACTCGGGGAACATCTGGATCTGGTTCGACTCGAGCGACTTGTCGATCAGCTCGGAGCCGCCGATGCTCGGCTTGAGGGTGACGTTGTAGCCCTTGGCCTTCAGCGCCTGGCCGTAGAGCTCGCCGAGCAGGGTCTGCTCGGCGAAGTTCTTCGACCCGAGGACGACGACCGGCTTGCCCTGGCCCGGGGTGCCCGCGGGGAGCGGGTTCTTCTCGGGGGTCGCGGTGATCTCGACCGCGTCCGGCGGGATCTCGGCCGCGGGAGCGCCGGCGCCCGAGGAGGGAGCAGGCTGCCCGCCCCCTCCGCCGCCACCGCACGCGGCAGCAAGGAGTGTGACTGCGAGGAACCCGCCGAGGGCTCCTCGTCGCGCCCAGGACCTCACTGTCCTGGTCGATGACGACTTACTCATGGGAAGTTCCCTTTCTCGTGACGTGCTTCGAACGTGGTGGGAGCGGACGCCGGCTCAGGCCGGTGCCGCCGCGGCGGCCCGGGCGAACTTGAGACCGGTCGGGGTCATGGCGCGCTCGGCCAGGGTGAGCAGGGCCGCGCCGCCGAAGGCGATGAGGATCT
This sequence comes from uncultured Actinomycetota bacterium, assembly GCA_963822335.1. Lineage (GTDB taxonomy): Bacteria > Actinomycetota > Actinomycetes > Mycobacteriales > Pseudonocardiaceae > Pseudonocardia. Next base: position 391,603 of record CAWGHE010000005.1, read on the forward strand.
CGAACGCGGCCGCGGTCAGGATGCCGGGGATCCCGTTGCCCGCGACGTTGCCGATGATGTCGCCGAGCGTGCCCGGCGCACCCGCTCCGGAGGCGTAGCCGGCGAACACGGCCAGGTACGCGGTGGCGACCGTGTACACCCAGGCCGTCCGCACACCGGTCATGATCAGCGGGATCGCGTTGGGCAGCTCGACCCGGAACAGGATCTCCATGCCGGTCATGCCCATGCCGCGGGCGGCCTCGACCATGTTGCGGTCGACGCCGGCGACGGCGGTGTAGGCGTTCGTCAGGATCAGCGGCAGCGCCAGCACCACCAGCGCGATCGTGATGTTCACGAACCCGAACCCGACGAGCGTGATCAGGATGGCGATCAGCGCCAGGGTGGGGAGCGCGCGCAGCACGTTGCCGAGGTTGATGGCCAGGAACGAGTACTTGCGCAGATGCCCGACGTAGGCCCCGATCGGGACACCGATCACGATCGAGATGACCACCGCGGCGATCGACAGGACGATGTGGCCCAGCGACAGCGACAACAGAGTGCCGAAGTTGTCGACGAGGTACTGGAACATGGTTACCGGGTCTCCCTCAGCGCCGGGCCTGCGCCCACGGCGTGACGACTCGCTGGAGCAGCACGACCAGCCCGTCGGCGACGAGGGCGAGGATGATGGCCAGCAGGCCGGCCGCGATCAGTTCGGTCGAGAACAGGGTGCGTGCCGCGTCGAAGATCGGGGCGCCGAGACCGAACTTGATGACCTGGGCGGCCACCGTCGCCAGCGAGATCACGGTGACCACCGCGATCCGGACACCCGCCATGATCGACGGCAGGGCGAGGGGTAGCTGCACCTTGAACAGGACCTGGTTCGGGGTCAGTCCCATGCCGTCGGCCGCGGCGATCGTCTCCGGCGGAGAGGATTGCAGCCCGGTGACGGCGTTGCCGAACAGCAGCAGGAGCGTGTACCCGACCAGGCCGATCAGCACGGTGGCCACGTTCAGACCGACGATCGGCACGAGCACGAGGAAGAACGCCAGCGCCGGGACCGTGTACAGGAACGTGGAGACGGCCGAGAAGCCGCTCGCGAACCACTTGTGCCGCACCGCGTACAGCGCCGCCGCGAGGGAGATCACCAACCCGATGAGGACGGCGACGATGCTGACCCAGATGTGCTCGATCAGTGCGGGCTGCAGGACACCGGCCCAGTTGGCCGTCAGCCAGTCCCAGCAGAACAGCTGGTCGGCCCCGCACTGCGGGCCTTCGAAGACCGGGATGACCTGGCTGGGAACGGACATCAGGCCTCACCCGCGACGACGACGTCCGCCGGCGCCTTGGGCGCGGTCTCGTACACCGCGTCCTGCAGCTGGTCCAGGGTGACGGTGCCGATCACGGTGGCGCCGTCGTCCTCGTGCGTGACGTTGCAGATATGGGATCCGGAGGCGAACAGGACGGACAGCCCGGTCCGCAGCGTCGCGTTGCCCTTGACCGACGGCGCGTCGGCGGGGGCCGGCTCGTTGTGGGTGATCTCGACGAGGTCCCGCATCAGCCGCAGCGACAGGCGCTTGAGGCCGCGGTCGGCGCCGACGAAGTCCGCGACGTACTCGTCGGCGGGGGAGCCGAGGAGCTCGTCGGCCGTGCCGTACTGGGCGAGCACGCCGCCCTGGCGCAGCACCGCGATCTTGTTGCCCATCTTGATCGCCTCGTCGATGTCGTGCGTGACGAAGATGACGGTCTTGGCGATGTCGGTCTGCAGCTTGAGGAACTCGTCCTGGATCTCGTTGCGCGTGATCGGGTCCAGGGCGCCGAACGGCTCGTCCATCAACATGACGGGCGGGTCGACGGCGAGTGCGCGGGCGAGCCCGACGCGCTGCTGCTGGCCTCCGGAGAGCTGGGACGGGTAGCGCTTGGCGAACTCGCGGTCCAGCCGGACGAGGTCGAGCAGCTCGGAGGCGCGGGCCTTGATCCGGTCGGAGTTCCACCCGAGCAGCCGCGGCACGACGCCGATGTTCGACTCGATCGTCATGTGCGGGAACAGGCCGACCTGCTGGATGACGTAGCCGATGTCGCGACGCAGCGTCGTGACGTCGACGTCGCGGACGCTGTTCCCACCGATCAGGATGGTGCCTTCGTGGAAGTCGATCAGACGGTTGACCAGCTTCATGGCGGTGGTCTTGCCACCGCCGGACGGTCCGACCATGCAGCAGATGTCGCCGGCCGGAACGGTCAGCGAGAGGTTGTCGATCGCCGGTGTCGTCTGGCCCGGGTAGGTCTTGGTGACACCCTGGAACTCGATCTCGACCCCCGGGCGTTTGCTCGTGCCCTCGGTCATCACGTCCCCTGTCGTTCTCGAGCCCGCTGCAGCGGGCTGGTCAGTCGGTATGTCCGTTCCTGCCGGTGGTTCCGGCGGCGCGGATGATCTTCGTCAGCTCTTCGGAATGGTCGCTCGAATGCGGGAGATCCGGCCGACAATGGCTTCCGGAAGTGCGTTTCCGATGTGACCGCAGGGCCCCTCCCGTAGCCCGTCGGTCCGTCCTCGTTCCAGGCGAGGGGCCCGGACGGGCGGTCCCCCCCTTCCTCCCTCTCTCGTCGCGGGAGGTAGCTCGCGTTACACGGCTGTCGGCGTCGTTACCGATCTGCGTCACAGGCCCTGTGGCACCGCTCGCGATCAGTGGAATCGCGCCCCGGAAGCGTAGCCGCGCGGCTAGGCAGTGTTAAGGGATTGGTACGTCCCTCAGGGCATTTCTGCGGAGTCCGGCACGATTCGACGCCTTCTGTCGGCGCCGTTTCCGCAGCTCAGTGCATGGTCGACCAGCAGATCCCTGTCCGGGGGTGCCCGTTCACAGAGATGGAATCGTGACCTGGAACCGCGCCCGGGCCTTCTGGTCACGGTGGGCACACGACGTCCTGGGCCGGAGCGACGCCGGCGACGAGCACCCGGTCCACCACCCCGGTCACGCACGGTGTCCGGGGGTAGGCGCCGGTTCCCGAGCCCTCCCAGCGCAGCAGGCGCCCCGCGCCGGTGAGCCCGGCGAGGCGCTGCGCACCGGCGAGCGGGGCGCGCGGGTCGTGGGTCGTGCCGACGACGAGCACCGGCGGCGCATCCGCGGCCAGCGGACCGGGGGCGGGGGCCTGAGCCGGCGTCGGCCAGGGGGCGCAGGTGATCAGCTGCTGGGCTGCCTGCGCACCGAACAGCGGATAGCTGTCCCGCCAGCGCCCGGCCAGCTCGGCGACCTCCGGCGGGGTCGGCCGGGCCCGGCTGTCGTTGCACCGGGTGGCGAGCTCGGCGTCGAAGGATCCCTGCGGTCCGGCCTCGGGCAGCAGCAGTCCGAGCAGCCCGGCCGGGTTCCCGCCCCCGGCCGTGGCGAGCGCGGTGGTCAGCTGCGGCCAGCGCCGCGGCTCGGCGAGCCCGGACCGCACGGCGTGCAACACGGCGCCGGCGGTGACGCGGTCGCCGTCCGGCGTCGGCAGCGGGCGCGCGGCGACGCGTTGGACCAGCGCGGAGACCGTGGCCCGCGGGTCCGGCCCGAGCGGGCAGGCGGGTCCGGCGCGGCAGGCCATCGCGAACTGGTCGAACGTCGTCTCCGCCGCCCGGGTCGCGGCCTCGGTACGGGCCGGGTCGTCCTGCGTCGGGTCCGACGGGCCGTCCAGCACGACCCGGCCGACCGAGCCGGGATGCGTGGTCGCCCAGGCGGCGACGGCGTCCGCACCGTCGCCGACGCCGACCGCGTTCAGCCGCTGCACCCCCAGCTGCCGGCGGGCGGTCTCCACGTCGTCCGCGGTGACCGCCGCCCGGTAGCTGCTCACCGCTCCGGAGAGCAGCAGGTAGCAGTCCTGGACGATGCTGCGCGAGCGGTCCAGCAGTGCGGTCAGCCCGGCCTCGTCCGTGCGGTCCGGGTTCGCGTCGACGAGTGCGGCCCGCGCTTCCGGCGGCGCGCAGTCCAGCAGGTTCGCGCCGGAGCCGCGACGGTCCACGCCGATCACCTGGTAGGTCGCCAGCAGCTGGTCCGAGACCTGGCCGGCGAGCGCGACCGCCTGCTGCGCGGACCCGTCGGTTCCGGTGTCGCCCACCACGAGCAGCGGCGGCCGGCCGGAGGGTGCGCCGGGCGTGGTGACCCGGGTGAGCCCGACGCGGGTCGGCCCGAGCCCGGGCTGCCCGGGGTCGATCGGGACGATGAGCTGCCCACATCCCACCGCCAGCGATCGGCCTGCCCGCGGCCCCCGGCCGTCCGCGGTGAGCGTCGCGAGCGACCCGGACGTGCAGTCGCTGAGCCCCGGAAGGTCGCGGGCCGGTTCCGGCACGGGCAGCGCGTTCGGGTCCGCCGGCGGGGGCGGGCCCGACGACGGGGGCGCGGCGGCGCTGAGTGCGTCACCCCGCACGGCCACCGGAGGACGCTCGGACGGCCCGACCGTGCACCCGGCGAGCGTCGCCAGCACGACCGCCGCCACCAGCGCGACGAGTGCGGGCGCCGACCGCACGGCCGGCGGTGCAGGGGCCACGCGGGTGGTCCTTTCTCCTCACGTGCGGCGTCGGTCGGCGTACGGCACCGACGCCACCGGACCCAGTCTGCCCGCACCGGGGTGAGGCCGCCGTGAGACCGCCGTGAGACCGCGCCGCGTTGCCACCCCGTCCCCGGCAGGCCGACATGGCAGTCGCGTCCGGGAGGCATGATCGCCAGAGTGGTCCGGATCGAGGCCATATCCGGCCGTCATCCGGACCTGTCCGCTGATCATGCGGTTCTCAGCGGGCCGTCCAGCCGCCGTCCTGGCTCAGCGAGCCGCCGGTGATCGACGCCGACGCCGGGCCCCACAGCACGGCGGCCAGCTCCGCGACCTCGTCCGGCTCGATCAGGCGCTTCACCGCGACCGGCGTGAGCATGATCTTCTCGATCACCTCGTCCTCGCCGATCCCGTGGGTCCGGGCCTGGTCGGCGATCTGCGCCTCGACCAGCGGGGTGCGCACGTAGGCCGGGTTGATGCAGTTGCTGGTCACGCCGTGCGGCGCACCTTCCAGGGCGGTGACCTTGGAGAGGCCTTCCAGCCCGTGCTTGGCGCTGACGTAGGCGGCCTTGAACGGGCTCGCCCGCAGCCCGTGCGCGCTGGAGATGTTGATCACTCGGCCCCAGCCGCGCTCGTACATGTGCGGGAGGGTGCGCCGGACCAGGCGGAACGGCGCCTCGAGCATGATCCGCAGGATCTGGGAGAAGATCGCCGGGTCGAAGTCCTGCAGCGGGCTCACGTGCTGGCGGCCGGCGTTGTTCACGAGCACGTCGACGTCGGCGGGCAGCCGGTCGACCGCGTCGAGGTCGGTCAGGTCGCACTCGACGGGCAGGATGCCCGGGTTGTCCTCGGCCAGCGCCGCGACCCGGTCGCGCACGATGTCCACCGCGTGCACCTTCGCGCCGTCCGCGGCCAGGCGGCGGGCGACGGCTGCGCCGATCCCACTGCCGGCGCCGGTGACCAGCGCGGTCCTACCCTCCAGGAGCGGTTGGACATGGCTGCGACGGTACGCGGGCACCGCCGCAGCCCACTGTGACCCGCGTCGCAGATCGTCCGGGGTCAGGCGACCCGCGGCTTCTTCTGCGACGAGCTGTCGAGCTCCAGCCGCACGGCGACCGGGATCGCGGCCAGCCCGAGCGCGCCGCGGACCTCGGCCAGGACCTCGCCGTCCAGGCGACGGCAGATGTCGCCGACGTCGGCATCGTCGGAGACCCAGACGGTCGCCCGCACGGCCGGTGCGGACGCGCTGCCGACCATGCGTGCCCGTGCCCGCGCCACACCGGACAGGCCGGAGGCCCCCTCGGCGACGGCGTCGGCCGCGGCCGACGACGAGACCCGGATGTCGGTGCCGGGGCCGCCGTCGAGCACGAGGTCCGGCCTGCGCTCCGGGCGCAGCGACCGCACCGCCCAGACCAGACCCAGCACCAGCAGGAGCAGCCCGGCGACGATGGCGACGATCCGTGCGGCGAGCTGGTTGGCGGCGAGAAACTCGACGACCATCGGGTCGAGCAGCGGTCGCTGCGGCCGGTTCTCGCCGAACACGCCGAGCGTGAGCAGCACGGTCAGCACGCCGACGGCGAGCAGGACGAGGCCGAGGAGCGTGATGCCCCAGCGGCTCCCGCCCGCCGAGCGCGCGACGGCGCGGCGGGAACTGCGGGCGGCCCGCGGAGCCGGCGCGGCGGGGGTGGTCTCGGAGTGGGAGGCGGTGGTGCTCACTGGGGTCCCTTCGGGCCGGGGGAGACGGAGACGGACACCCGGGGCGTCCGGGTCAGCGGCAGCTCGCCGAGCACCTCGTCGACGCGCTCACGGACGGCCGTGCGCACGGTGGGGGTGTCCAGCGTGCCGCCGCCGGTGCCGCGGCCCTGGGCGCGGACCGAGACCTTCTTCGCGGACGCGGTCACGGTGGCGCCGGAGACCTGGTCCGAGGCGCGCACCCGGCGCCCGACGAGCCGGGCCAGCACGCGGGGCGCCGTGGTGACGGTGATGCCGTCGGACGGCGAGCGTCAGCACGACGTCGTGCCGGCGCGCGAGCAGCCCGATCAGCACCAGGATCAGGCCGACGACGCCGACGCCGATCGCGATCCAGAACACCTGGTCCGCCGTCCACTGGGTGGTCTCCAGCGCGGCGCGCCAGGACGCCCACGGAACGAGCAGGCCGGTGGACCCGGGGGTCACCCAGGCCGCGACGACCTCGACGACGATGATCGCGCCGAGCGCGGCCACGGCGAGGCTCAGCAGGGGAGCGAGGACGCGGAGCAGGACCCGCATCGGGTTCCTCCGTAATCAGGGGTTGGGTGGGGACGGGTCGGCGTCGATGTCGCTGCGCGAGCTCCGCTCAGCGGACGCGGGGCTCGTCCGGAACGCGGTCGCTCTGCAGCGCGCCGACGTCGACGGTCAGCGAGCGGACCCGCTGTCCGGCGATCCGGTCGAGGTCGCGCGCGATCCGCTCGCGGACATCGGCGACGGTCTCCCGGATCGGCGCGGGGTAGCCGAGCGTGACGCGCAGCTGGATGTCGATGCCGTCGGCGTAGGCGCTGATCTTCGCCGTCGGGCGGGACTCGCCGACGCCCAGCCCGGCCACGGTCCGCGCGCGGTGGCGCGTTCCGGGGGCCTGGTCGGCGGCGTGCTCGACGATCTTGCGCAGCACCGACGGGTCGATCTCGAGCGTGCCGCGGGACTCCGGCTCGGCGAGCGTGCCGGCGTCCGCGGGTGCGGTGACGGTCACCGGTCCTTGCCTCGGCCGAGCACGCCGCTGATGTCGAGCTCGCCGTCGAGCACGCGACCGACGACGAGGCCGATCGCGCCGAGCACGAGGGCGATGATGAAGTCGGCGAATCCGCCGGCGGCGCCGGCGATCCCGAGCAGGAGACCCGCCAGCAGGCCGGTCTGGGTGGCGTTCACGGTGTTCTCCTCGAAGAGTGCGGGGTGGGCCGGTCCACCCGGAGGTGGCGCCGGCGGCGGACGGTGCGGACGAGGGCGATCGCCACCCGGGTCGGGAACGGCAGGTCGCGGACGATCTCGATCGGTGCGTCGTACCGGTCGGGGACGGCGTGCAGCAGGCGGTGGTCCGGTAGTGGCCAGCTCGCGGAAATGCGCGAGCCCGGCCACGAACACCTCGGGGTCGCCGCCGCGGTCGGGATGGTGGGTGCGGACGAACGAGCGGTACTCCGCGCGCTGCTCGGCGCTGAGCCCGACGGGCACGTGCCCGTTCATCCGCATCCACCTGCTCCCCGTGTCCCGCGTGCGGCCCCGTTCACGGACCGATCTCGACCGACGCTCCCGGCGTGACGCCGGCCGGGCGGCGTACGCCGGCCCGTCCGGGTACGTCCGGTGCGCCGTCGTCCGGCCCGGGTGCTCCGGGCAGCTCCACGTCGGCCACGGTGACGTCCACCGGCGACCCGTCGCAGAGTGCCCGCACCGTCGAACGGAGCGATGTGACGACGTCCGGGATCGGCCGGTCGAGCCGGAGCACGACCGCGATCTCGACGGGCTCATCCGGCCGGCCGACGTGCACACCGACCAGCCGTCCCGTGGGCAGGAACGTCGCCACCGTGCCGAAAGCGCCGCCGTCCAGCCGCACCACCGAGGGGTGCGCCGTGACCGCGTCCGCGACCAGTTCGGCGAGAATCGCCGGGTCGGTCCGGGGCGCGTCGGCGGCGCCGGCTCCCGGTGTGGGCGTGGCGGTCATCATTCGTGCTCCGTCACTCGACCCGGGCGGTGGCGGCCGGGGCGGGCGTCTCCTCGGCCGGGTCGTCGTCCTCGGCGAAGTGGATGTCGTTCACCGAGATGTTGACCTCGATGACCTCGAGCCCGGTCATCCGCTCGACAGCGCCGATGACGTTGCGGCGCACGGCGCGGGCGAGCTCCACGATGGACGCGCCGTACTCGACGACGACGTCCAGGTCGATCGCGGCCTGCTTCTCGCCGACCTCGACGGCGACGCCCGCGACGCTGGAGGCGCCGGTCGAGCTGCCGCCGGGGATGCGCTCACGGATGGCGCCGAACGCACGGGACGCGCCGCTGCCCATCGAGTGCACGCCGGAGACCTCGCGGGCCGCGATGCCCGAGATCTTCTGCACGACCGACGCGGCGATCGTGGTGCGGCCCTGGGTGGTCTCGTCACCGAGGCGGGCGGCCGGCGAGGTGCCGTGGGCCGGGGTCGCCGGGGTGGTGCTGGGAGTGCTGGAGGTCATGTGTTTCCGCTCCTTCTCCGTCGGGTTGCGGGGACGTACACACGTGAGATGCCCCCCGGGCCGGAAACCTCACGCACGATCACCCGTTCGGTGGTGTGACGCCGCTCGCGCGAGTCTCCCGCACGTACCGGAGCAGCAGTGTCCCCTCCTCCTCCAGGACACCGGCCAGTGCCATCGGCCGGGCGGTCGCCTCGTCCGAGACCGCGATCCGGGCGGCCGGCCCGGCGACGAGCAGCGGGCTCAGGGTCAGGCAGAGCTCGTCGACGGCGTCCCCGCCGAGCAGCGCGCCCAGCAGCACCGGCCCGCCCTCGCAGAGCACCCGGCGCAGCCCGCGCCGGTCCAGCTCGCCGAGCAGCGACGCCGGGTCGAGGTCGTCCAGGACGACGACGTCGCCGCCCGCTGCGGCGAGCGCATCGCGCCGGTCGGCGGGGGCCGCGGCCGTGGTCAGCACGATCGGCGCCGTGCGGGTGTCGGTGAACAGGCGTGACCGCGGGTCGAGCGCGGCCGAGGCGGTCACCACGGCGATCGGCGGCGGGTCCCCGGCACTCGACGCTGATCCCGCGGTAGTCCTCCGCACGGACGGTGCCGGCGCCGGCCAGCACGACGTCGGCGGAGCGGCGCAGCCGCACGAAGACCCGCCGGTCGGCGGGGGTGGCGATGCCGCCCGGACCGCCCGCCCGCCTCCACCGCCCCGTCCAGGGAGCTGACCATGACCGCGCGTACCCACGGCGCGTCGTGCATCCGGGGGATAGGCGTAGTCCGGTTCGCCGGAGCCGGTGTCGGGAAGGAGCGAGCGCACCGGCCGATCCCAGCAGTGACGGCCCGGGGACGCGCAGGCGGGATGTGACGTCTCCGCGGTCGTGCGACGGTCCCTGCCGTGACAGGGTTGCCTCACTTATGGTGAGGGCGGCCAACACGACCAGGGGGGCGATGTGACAGCGACCGTCGGCCCGGCGTCCCGCACGCCGGCGCACCCGGACGGTGCACCCCGTCGGCATCCGATGCGACGACGACGGCTGCTCGGGCTCACGGCTCTTCTCGCGGTGCTCGTCCTGGCCGTCCTGGCCAGCATCGCGATCGGGACGAAGGTGATCCCGCTCGACGAGGTGTGGAGCGCGCTGATCGCCCCGAGCGGCACCGAGAACGACATCGTGATCCGGTCGCTGCGGATCCCGCGCACGGTCCTCGGCGTGCTGGTCGGCATGGCACTCGGACTGGCCGGCGCACTGGTGCAGGGCTTCACCCGCAACCCGCTCGGTGACCCGGGCCTGCTCGGGGTCAACGCCGGAGCGGCGTTCTTCGTCGTGCTCGGCATCTACGTGTTCGGGCTGACCAGCCTGTTCGGCTACGTGTGGTTCGCGTTCGCGGGGGCGCTGGTGGCCAGCGTCATCGTGTTCTCGCTCGGCTCGGGCGGCCGCGGCCGGCGCGACGCCGGTGACGCTGGCGCTGGCCGGGGCCGCCGTCTCGTTCCTGCTGGGCGCGCTGACCACGACCGTGGTGCTGACCGACGCGGACACCCTGGACGCGTACCGCTTCTGGAATGTCGGGTCGCTGGCCGGGCGCGACGCGGCGGTCGCCGGGCAGGTCGTCTGGTTCATCGTCGCCGGGGCCGTGCTGGCGCTGGCGCTCGCGCCCGGGCTGAACGCGCTGTCCCTCGGCGAGGACGTGGCCCGCTCGCTCGGGCATTCGGTGCACCGGACCCGCGTGCTGGGCATCCTGGCGATCACGCTGCTGTCCGGCGCGGCCACCGCAGCCTGCGGCCCGATCCTGTTCGTCGGGCTCGTCGTCCCGCACGTGGTGCGCGCGTTCACCGGCCCGGACCACCGATGGCTGCTCCCGGCGTCGGCGCTGGCCGGTGCGGTGCTGCTGCTGGTCGCGGACGTGCTCGGGCGCGTGCTGGCCCGGCCCGGTGAGCTGCAGGTCGGCGTCGTGGTGGCGCTGATCGGGGCACCGTTCTTCATCGCACTGGTCCGGCGACGGAAGCTGAGCGAGGTATGACGCTGCAGGAGGAGCGGGACTCCGCTCCGATCTCCCCGACCGGTCCGCGGGTGGCCGGGCGCGCGCCGTGGCGGTTCCGCGGGTTCTCCGGCGTCCAGCGGCCGCGCTCGCTGGTCGTCATGCTCGCCGCGCGCGGCGATCCTGCTGCTCGCGTCCGCGCTGAACCTGGGCCGCGGCGACTTCCCGATCTCCGTGCCGGACGTGCTGGCGACGCTGGTCGGCGCGGGCAGCCGCGCCCAGCAGTTCATCGTGCTGGACCTGCGGCTGCCCCGGTCACTCACCGGCGCGCTGGTCGGGGCCGCGCTCGCGGTCTCCGGCGCGATCTTCCAGGCGATCGCGCGCAACCCGCTGGCCAGCCCGGACATCATCGGCATCACAGTGGGGCGCCAGTGCCGCCGCGGTGTTCGTGATCGTGCTCGGGGGCGGCATCAGCGCGGTCGGCGGCGGGTTCGCCGCGGTCGGGGTGCCGCTGACCGCCCTGGCCGGCGGGCTGCTGACGGCCACCGTGATCTACCTGCTCGCCTGGCGCCGGGGCATCCAGGGCTACCGGCTGGTCCTGGTCGGCATCGGGATCAACGCGGTGCTGATCGCGGGCGTGAACTGGCTGCTCACCGTCGGCGAGGTCTACCAGGCCGCGCAGGCGCAGGTGTGGCTGAACGGCAGCCTGAACGCGCGCGGATGGGACGAGGTCATCCCGGTCGGGATCGCGCTGGTGGTGCTCCTGCCGACGGCGATGGCGCTGACGCACCTGCTCGGCGGGCTGCAGTACGGCGACGACACCTCGCGGGGGCTCGGCATCCGGGTCGACGGGGCGCGCACCGCGCTGCTGCTCGTCGCGGTCGGGCTGGCGTCGGTGGCCACCGCCGCGGCGGGCCCGATCGCGTTCGTCGCGCTGGTCTGCCCGCAGATCGCCCAGCGGCTCTGCCGCACGCCGACACCGCCGATCGCGACGTCGGCGATGATCGGCGCCGCGCTGACCGTCTCCGCCGACCTGCTGGCCCGCACGGCCCTGCCCGGCACCGAGATGCCGGTCGGCGTCGTCACCGCGGTGCTCGGCGCCCCGTACCTGCTCTACCTGCTCGCCCGCTACCGCCGGGAGGCCCGATCGTGACCAGCACACCCGACGTCGACATCGACATCGCAGGCGTCGTCGTCGACGCCCCCGCGGGCCGGGTCCGGGCCGCCGACCCGGCGGAGGTCCGGCTGCGCGCCGAGGGCGTGCACCTCGGGTACGGCTCGCACCTCGTCGTGGACGGGCTGGACCTCGACGTGCTGCCGGGATCGGTGACGGCCGTGATCGGCCCGAACGGGTGCGGCAAGTCCACCGTGCTGCGCGCGCTCGGGCGGCTGCTGTCCCCGCAGCAGGGCCAGGTCCTGCTGGACGGCAAGCGGATCGACAAGACGCCGACCCGCGAGGTGGCGAAGGTGCTGGGCATCCTGCCGCAGGCGCCGGTCGCTCCGGAGGGGCTGACCGTCGGCGACCTCGTCTCCCGCGGACGGCACCCGCACCAGGCCTGGTACCGGCAGTGGTCCTCGGACGACGAGGAGGCGGTGGCCGAGGCCCTGAACTGGACCGGGATCGGGGACCTCGCCGAGCGGCCGGTGGACCAGCTCTCCGGCGGGCAGCGGCAGCGGGCGTGGATCTCGATGGCGCTGGCGCAGGAGACCGACATGCTCCTGCTCGACGAGCCGACGACGTTCCTCGACCTGGCCCACCAGGTCGACGTACTGGAACTGGTCGGCCGTCTGAACACCGAGGCCGGCCGCACCGTCGTGATGGTCCTGCACGATCTGAACCTCGCCGCCCGCTACGCCGACTGCCTGATCGCGATGAAGGCGGGCCGGATCGTGGCGGCCGGGAAGCCGCACGAGGTGATCACCGAGGAGATGCTGGCCGAGGTGTTCGGCCTGCGCGCGCACGTCATCCCGGACCCGGTGACCGGCACCCCGCTCGTCGTCCCGGCGAGCGGGCGCTCGCGGTAGGGGTCAGACCACCACCGCGTGGATCAGCCAGAACGCCACGGCGGCGAACAGCGCGGCCGCGGGGATGGTGAGCACCCACGCCACGGCGATGTTGCCGGCCACGCCCCAGCGCACGGCGGAGAGCCGCTTCGTCGCGCCGACCCCGAGGATCGACGACGTGATCGTCTGCGTGGTCGAGATCGGCGCGGCGAACGCGAACGCGGTCGTGTAGAGCACGGCCGATGCGGTCACCTCGGCCGCGAACCCGCGCGGCGGGTCCAGGTCGATGATCCGCCGCCCGAGCGTGCGCATGATCCGCCAGCCGCCGGAGTACGTCCCCGCGGACAGCGCGCCCGCGGACAGCAGGATGACCCACCACGGCACGTCGAAGCCCTCGTGGAACCCGCCGACGACGAGCGCCAGCACGATCACGCCCATCGTCTTCTGTGCGTCCTGCAGCCCGTGCCCGAGTGCCATCGCGGCCGCCGAGACCGTCTGGGCGTGCCGGAACCCGCGGTTGAGCCGGGTCGGGCGCCCGCGGCGGAACAGCCACAGGATCGCCAGCATCACCGCGCCGGCGAGCACGAACCCGACGATCGGCGAGACGACCATCGGGACGATGACCTTGTCGAGGACCCCGGTCCACTGCACGGACCCCGCCGAGGCGAGTGCCGCGCCGACCAGCCCGCCGATCAGCGCGTGCGACGAGGAGGACGGCAGCCCGAGCCGCCACGTCACGAGGTTCCAGCCGATCGCCCCGAGCAGGGCCGCCAGGACCACGACCAGGCCACTGAGCCCGGACGGGGCATCGATGATCCCGCTGCCCACCGTGGTGGCGACCGCGGTGCCCAGGAACGCGCCGACGAGGTTCATCACGGCGGCCATCAGCAACGCCGCGCGGGGGCTGAGCGCCCGGGTGGACACCGAGGTGGCGATCGCGTTCGCGGCGTCGTGGAAGCCGTTCGTGTAGTCGAAGACCAGCGCGACGACGATCACCACCACGACGGCGGCGACCAGCACCTCAGGATTCCTTCACGGCGATCGACTCGACCGTGTTGGCCACGGCCTCGAACGCGTCCGCGGCGTCCTCGAGCGTGTCCACGACCTCCTTGAGCTTGATCGCCTCCAGCACCGCGGCCGGATCGGTGATCGGCTCGGTCGGGGACAGGATGCCGGCGATCACGGCGTGGTACGCGGCGTCGCCCTCGTCCTCGAGCGAGTTCACGTCGATCGTGAACTGGTGCAGCTGGGAGAGCTTCTCCAGGCCCGGCATGGCCTTCGCGGTCCGCGTCGCGGCCCGGCAGAGCACGTCCACCTGGACGGCGATACCCGGCGGGAGGTCGGTGAGCCGGTAGAGCACGATCCGGTCGGCGGCCTCCTCGATGGCGTCGCACACGTCGTCGAGCGCCGAGGCGAGACGGTGGATGTCCTCCCGGTCGAACGGCGTCACGAACACGCTGTTCAGCTTCGTGAGGATCTCGTGGGTGAGCCGGTCGCCCTCGTCCTCGGCGGCCTTGACCTGCCGGGCGAGCCTCGGCCGGTCGGCCGGCTCGGCGGCGACGAGCAGCGCGAGCCGGTCCGCCGCGACGACGATGTTCTCGGCCGCCTCGGTGAACAGCGGGTAGAAGCCCCGTTCATGTGGTCGCAACCGGAAGGCCATCGGGCCGTTCTACCCGTCCGTCGCGTGTGGTCTCCGGGCGGGTAGGGGGGTCAGCCGATCACACGGCGACGACGGCGGGCCGGAGATCGTCCGGGATCGTCCGGGACGCGGGCCGGGCGGGACACGGTACTGCGGTCGTCCGGGCGGCCTGCCCTGTTCCGTCCCGAAAACCGAAATATCCGAAATAGTCGGGAATCACGCGATCGTGAATCGGACAAGAGCGTCATTACCGACAGGCGATGACGAATCCATGGACCATTTGTGGGTAACCGGCTGCTCAGGATGACGTAATCGTCGACACGTCCTACGGTGCTGCGAGCCGATTCCGGTCGGTGACATTGCACGAGGTAGACGCGTTGGAGGCAATGATGGCGACAACAACTGAGACGTTTGCTGAGAACGACACGAGGGCGGCGACGGCGCCGCCGGACAGGGTGGCCATCGCCGATCCGGGTGCGCTGGGTCTGGCGGCGTTCGCCACGACGACGTTCGTCCTGAGCTGCTTCAACGCCGAGCTGCTGCCGAGCGCGCAGGAGGCCGTGGTGCTGCCGTTGGCCTTCTTCTACGGAGGCATCGCCCAGTTCCTGGCCGGGATCTGGGAGTTCCGCAAGGGCAACACGTTCGGGGCCACGGCGTTCGCGTCCTACGGGACGTTCTGGATGTCGTTCGCGGCCTACGTGCAGTTCGTGGTCCCGGAGCTCGGTGGGACCAAGGCGGCTGCGGTGCCGACCGGTTTGTTCCTGCTCGCCTGGACCGTTTTCACCGCGATCATGCTGATCGCGTCGATCCGCACGAACAATGCGATCCTGGCCGTGTTCGTGACGCTGTTCGTGACGTTGGGGCTGCTCACGGTCGCCGAGCTCTTCGGAGCCACGTCCCTCGCCGCGTTCGGCGGCTACATGGGGCTCGTGACCGCGATCGTGGCGTGGTACGCGGCGGGAGCCGTCGTGATCAACGCCACGTGGGGCAAGGCCGTGCTCCCGGTCGGGCCTCGGGCCTAGATCCGGTGGCGACCGCGGTCGTCGGCGTCACGTCGCCGGCGACCGCGTCGCCCCGGGCGTCCCGATCAGCCGATCAGTGCGCGGCCGATGATCTCCTTCATGATCTCGTTCGTGCCGCCGTAGATCGCCTGCACACGCGAGTCCACGAAGGCCTTCGCGATCGGGTACTCCAGCATGTAGCCGTAGCCGCCGTGCAGCTGCACGCACCGGTCCACGACGCGCTTCTGCAGATCCGACGTCCACCACTTGGCCTTCGCGGCGTCCGGGACGGACAGCTCGCCCTCGACGTGCTGGCGGATGCACCGGTCCACGAACACCCGGGCGATCGTCACCTCGGTGTCCATCTCGGCCAGCTCGAAGCGGGTGTTCTGGAACGTCGAGATCGGCTTGCCGAACGCCTTGCGCTCCCGGGTGTAGGCCAGCGTCACCTTCAGCGCGGCCGCGGCGCCCGCGGTCGACCCGACGGCGATCGACAGCCGTTCCTGGGCCAGGTTCTGCATCAGGTAGATGAAGCCCTGCCCCTGCTCGCCGAGCATGTTCGCGGCAGGCACGCGGACGTCGGTGAACGACAGCTCCGCGGTGTCCTGGGCCTTCATCCCGACCTTCTCCAGACGGCGGCCGCGCTCGAAGCCCTCCATCCCGCGCTCGACCACCAGCAGCGAGAAGCCCTGGGCCCCGGCGTCCGGGTCGGTCTTCGCGACCACGATCACCAGGTCGGCCATGATCCCGTTGGTGATGAACGTCTTGGAGCCGTTGAGGATCCAGTCGTCCCCGTCGCGACGGGCGGTCGTCGCGATGCCCTGCAGGTCCGAGCCGGTGCCCGGCTCGGTCATCGCGATCGCGGTGATGATCTCCCCGGAGCAGAAGCCCGGCAGCCAGCGCTGCTTCTGCTCCTCGGTGGCCAGGCGCAGCAGGTACGGCGCGACGACGTCGTTCTGCAGCGGGAAGCCGAGCCCGCTCGCGCCGGCGGCGATGATCTCCTCGGTGAGTACGGCGTTGTAGCGGAAGTCGTCCACCCCGCCGCCGCCGTACTGCTCGGGCACGTCGGTGCCGAGCAGCCCCGCCGCACCGGCGGCCTTCCAGACGTCGCGGCTGACCTGACCCTCCTTCTCCCATCCGTCGTGGAAGGGGGTCACCTCCTTGGCCATGAACGTCCGGCACAGGTCGCGGAACGCGTCGTGTTCCGCGGTGAAGATGTCGCGCTGCATGGCGGCGAGTCTCACATACCCGCCGGTAACCTTCACCGGTTCCGCGGGCCGGGCGTGACCCGCGCGGGCCGGTAACGTGCGCGAAGTGAAACTGATCGACGCCGCCGCGAACGTGTGGGACAAGACCGTGACCGGCCACGTCGCGGACCTGCACCGGATGCCGCGGGAGGCCGTCGTCGGCTCGCCGTCGGCGATCCTCTACCGCTACCACCCGCGCTCCGGCGTCGACCAGGTCGACGGCCCGCCGGTGCTGCTGGTGCCCCCGCTCGGCGCCCCGGACTTCGCCTACGACCTGCGCCGCGGCTGCTCGCTCGTGGAGCACCTGCTGCTCGCCGGGCGCACGGTCTACCTCGTCGACTACGGCCGGATGACGTTCACCGACCGCACGCTCGGCATCGAGGACTGGGTCGACGACGTCGTGCCGCGGGCGGTGCGCCGGGTGGCGGCCGACGAGGGGTCCGACGTGCACCTCGTCGCCTGGTCGCTCGGCGGGATCTTCGCGCTGCTCGCGGTGGCGGCCGCGGCGCAGGCCGGTGAGCCGCTCCCGGTCCGCTCGGTCAGCGCCATCGCGACGCCGGTGGACATCTCGGCCGTGCCCCTCGTGGCGCCGATCCGCCCGCTCGCGCAGATCACCGGCGGGCGGGGCATCTCGTCGATCTACAAGCTGGTCGGCAGCTTCCCGGCTCCGATGGTCAGCTGGGCGTTCCACCTCTCCGCCGTGGACAAGCTGGTCACCAAGCCGCTGGCCGTGCTGTCCCGGCTCGACGACCGGGACTGCCTGGCCCAGATCGAGGCCGTCGACCACCTGATGAACAACATGCACGGCTATCCGGGCCGGGTGTTCGGCCAGCTGTTCCACCTCATGCTCCGCAGCAACGACCTCGCCGCCGGCGCCCTGGTCCTGGACGGGCACCGGATCGAGCTCGCGTGCGTCGACGTGCCGGTGCTCGTCGTCGGCGGCAAGGACGACGTGATCGCTCCCCTCAAGGCGGTCCGCAAGGCCGTCGCGCTGCTCACCGGGTCACCGGAGGTCCGGTTCGCGACCGCGCCGGGCGGGCACCTGGGCGTGCTCACCGGGCGCCGGGCGCGGGACACGACGTGGCTCGAGCTGGACCGGATGCTCGACGACCACGCGGCCGACCCGGAGCAGGAGCCGGCCGGGAGCGCGTAAACCGGTGCCGCACCCCGCCGCCTCGTCGACCGCCGGCGGCACAATGGGGTGCATGCGTTATCTCAGCGGCCTCGACACGGCACGGCAGTACTCGGTGATCGGCCTCGGGACCTGGCAGTTCGGGTCCAAGGAGTGGGGGTACGGCGACCAGTACGCCTCCGGCGAGTCCGCGGCGATCGTGCGCCGTGCCCGCGAGCTGGGGATCACGGTGTTCGACACGGCTGAGGCCTACGGCTTCGGGCGCAGCGAGCGGATCCTCGGCGAGGCGCTGGCCTCCTCCGGCGGCACCGACGACGTCGTCGTCGCCACGAAGATCTTCCCGATCTTCCCGGTCGCGCCGGTCGTGCAGCAGCGGGGCCTGGCCTCGGCGCAGCGCCTCGGCGTGCGCTCGATCGACCTCTACCAGGTGCACCAGCCGAACCCGCTGGTCAAGGACCCGACGACGATGCGCGGTATGCGCGCGCTGCACGACGTCGGCCTGGTCGATGAGGTCGGCGTGTCGAACTACTCGCTGGAGCGCTGGCAGGCCGCCGAGGAGGCGTTCGGCTCGCGGGTGCTGTCCAACCAGGTGCAGTTCAACCTCGTGCACCAGGACCCGGCCGACGGGCTGCTGCCGTGGGCGCAGAAGACCGGGCACATCGTGCTGGCCTGGAGCCCGCTCGCGCAGGGACTGCTGACCGGTCGCTACGACGCGACGCACCGGCCGTCGAACACGATCCGGCAGACGGCGGTGTGGCTGCCGGAGAACCTGGACGCCGCGCAGCCGATGCTGGACGTGCTGCGCGAGGTCGCGCGGGCGCACGACGCGACGCCGGCCCAGATCGCGCTGGCGTGGGTGGTGCACCACGACAACGTCGTCGCGATCCCGGGCGCGTCCAGCGTCGCGCAGGTGGAGAGCAACGCCGCCGCGGCCGAGATCCGGCTCGGCTCCGACGAGCACGCGGCGCTGACCGCGGCCGCCCGGGCCTACCATCCCCGCACCGGGGTCCCCGCCCTGCCGAGCCTGGTCCGGGACAAGCTCCCGATCTGAGTCCGGGACACCCTCCGGGTGCGGGGTGTGACGGTTGCGACGTCGCGACCACCGAAAGGTATTAGCGTCGCGAACGAGATCGGCCTAACGTCCTGTGCATGACCGCGTTCGCCCCGTCCGGTCCCCGTGGGGCACACGATGCCGCTGTCGCCGAGCTGCGGCGGGCACGCGCCGGTTCCGGTTCGGTCCAGTTGGGGAAGCGGACGTCGAACCTGTTCCGTTTCGGGGACCGCGACCGGCCCGGCGGCGCCACGAAGCGGCTGGACACGTCCGCACTGGACGGCGTGATCGGCGTCGACCCGGTGGCGCGCACCGCCGAGGTCCAGGGCGTGGCCACCTACGAGACCATCGTGGACGCGACGCTCGCGCACGGGCTGATGCCGCTCGTCGTGCCGCAGCTCAAGACGATCACCCTGGGCGGCGCGGTGACCGGGCTGGGCATCGAGTCGACGTCGTTCCGGCACGGGTTGCCGCACGAGTCGGTGCTGGAGATGGACGTGCTCACCCCGGAGGGGGAGCTGCTCACCGTCACACCGGACGGCGAGCACGCGGATCTGTTCGCCACGTTCCCGAACTCCTACGGCACGCTCGGCTACGCCCTGCGGCTGGTGATCGAGCTGATGCCGGTCGGCCGCTACGTGCGCCTGACCCACCATCGCTACCCGGACGCGAAGTCGGCGACCGACGCGATCGTCGATCTGGCCGACCTGCACCGTCGGGGGCACGTGGAGTTCCTGGACGGCACCGTGTTCTCCCCGCGCGAGCACTACCTGTCCGTCGGCGAGTTCGTCGACGAGCCGATGCCCGGCGCACGGGTCTCCGAGTACTCCGGCCAGGAGGTGTTCTACCGCTCCCTGCAGCGCCGCCCGGTCGATCACCTCACCACGCACGACTACCTCTGGCGCTGGGACCCGGACTGGTTCTGGTGCTCGCGCGCGTTCGGCGTGCAGCAGCCGCTGGTCCGCCGGTTCTGGCCGCGCCGGCTGCGCCGCTCCGACGTCTACCGCCGCCTGGTGGCCCTGGATCAGCGGTACCAGGCGAGCAACCGGGTGCGGAACGCTTTCGGCCACCCGAGCGAGGAAATGGTTGTGCAGGACGTGGAGATCCCGGTCGGGCGGCTGCCGGAGTTCCTCGAGGTGTTCCACCGCGAGGTGCCGATCGCCCCGGTATGGCTGTGCCCGATCCGGCTGCGCGGTGACCGGACGTGGCCCCTCTACCCGATGGAGCCGGGGGAGCTGTACGTCAACGTCGGCTTCTGGTCGTCGGTGCCGGAGCGCCCCGGCCGGCCGGACGCGCACAACCGGATCGTGGAGGACCTGGTCGCCGACCTCGACGGGCACAAGTCGCTCTACTCGACCGTGCACTACGGCGAGGACGAGTTCTGGGCCCGCTACAACGGCACCGCCTACCGGGCGGTGAAGGAACGGTACGACCCGGCCGGGCACGCGCCCGACCTGTTCACGAAGGTGACGCGCCGCTGAGCGGGGCTTCTATCGGCTGAGGGAAGGGGAGGACCCGACGATGACCGGGTTGATCGAGCGGACTCAGGTGTCGGCTGAGCCGGTGGCCGGCATCCTGGCCTCGGTACTCGGGGCGACGGCGGCGGTGCGCGTCGAGGCGTTCGACGGGTCGGTGGCCGGCCCCGAGGACGCCCCGGCCACGCTGCGCATCCGGTCGCCACAGGCGCTGGCGCGGCTGGCATCGGCGCCGGGGACGTTGGGCCTGGCCCGCGCCTACGTGACCGAGGAGATGGACGTCGAGGGCGACCTGTACGACGCGCTGACCGCGTTGGCCGAGGTCATGATGCACTCGATCCCGCGACGCGAGCAGATGCGCCTGGCCCGCAAGCTGCTGCCGTACTGGCGCGAGCACCGGCTGCCGCCGCCCGACATCGAGGCCCGGCCGAAGGGGCTGCGGCACTCCAAGCGCCGCGACTCGAAGGCGATCTCGCACCACTACGACGTCTCGAACCGCTTCTACGAGTGGGTCCTCGGTCCGTCCATGACCTACACCTGTGCCTGCTACCCCCATCCGGACGCCACGCTGGAGGAGGCGCAGACGGCGAAGTACGAGATGGTCGCGCGCAAGCTCGACCTGAAGCCCGGGATGCGGCTGCTCGACGTCGGCTGCGGATGGGGCGGCATGGTCCGGCACGCCGCTGCGGAGCACGGTGTCCGCGCGCTGGGCGTGACGCTGTCCCGGGAGCAGGCGTCCTGGGCGCAGGCCGAGATCGAGCGCCGCGGTCTCGGTCATCTCGCCGAGGTGCGGCACCTGGACTACCGCGACCTGCCGGACGGCACCTACGACGCGATCAGCTCGATCGGCCTGACCGAGCACATCGGCAGCGCCAACCTGCCGGACTACTTCTCCGCGATGTACGCCAAGCTGCGGCCCGAGGGCCGGCTGCTCAACCACTGCATCACGCAGCCGTTCCGCCCGCCGAGGCGGCGCCTCGACCCGTTCATCAGCCGCTACGTGTTCCCGGACGGCGAGCTGGAGACGATCGGGCTCCTGGTCACCGAGATGAACGAGGCCGGCTTCGAGATCCGGCATTCGGAGAACCTGCGCGAGCACTACGCGCTGACGCTGCGCGACTGGGGCGAGAACCTGGAGAAGCACTGGGACGCGGCGGTCGCGGAGGTCGGCGTGGGCCGGGCCCGGGTGTGGCGGCTGTACATGGCGGCGTCCCGGCTCGGGTTCGAGATGGACAACATCCAGCTGCACCAGATCCTGGGCGTGAAGCTCGGCGACCACGGACGCTCCGCGTTCCCGCTGCGGGGTGAGCACGGGGCGTACTGAGCTCGACGGGTGCTCCGGGCGGGTCAGGCGCGCAGCGCGGTCCGGGCGGCGGCGACGGCCTGGGCGGCGTAGCCGCCGCCGAACAGCACGGTGTGCACCAGCAGCGGGAACAGCTGGTGCAGGGGGATCCGGGCCCGCCGGCCGTCGGCGAGCGGGGCGGCCTCGTCGTAGGCGGCCAGGACCGTGTCCAGGTGCGGGAGGCCGAACAGGTCGAGCATGGCCAGGTCGGTCTCGCGGTGCCCGCCGTGCGCGGCCGGGTCGATCAGCCACGCGTCCCGGTCCGACCAGAGCACGTTGCCGGACCAGAGGTCGCCGTGCAGCCGGGCCGGCGGCTCCTCGGGTCCGGCCAGTTCCGGCAGGCGGGCGGCGACGTCGTCGAACACGGCGGTGTCGGCCAGCGTCCCGGCGTCCCGGGCGGCCCGCACGTACGGCTCGATCCGGTCGGTCGCGTACCACTCGGCCCACGACCGGTCGGTGGGCACGTTGCGCATCCGGGTGCGACCGATCCAGGCGAGCTCCGGGCCGCCGGGCGGGGCGGAGCCGAACGCGTCCGCACCGGCCGCGTGCAGGGTGGCGAGCTGCCGTCCCAGCCGCTCGGCACTCCGCGTGGAGCCACGGCCGCCGGGGACCAGTGTCGTGACCAGCCACTCGTCGTCGGCGCCGAGGACGTCCGGCACCGGCGGCCCGCCGGGCACGGCCAGCCAGCGCAGCCCGGCCGCCTCGGCCGGCACCGAGTCGCGGTCGGCGGCCCCGTTCTTCACGACGACGGTGCGCCCGTCGTCGAGCTCGCAGCGGGCCGGTGCGCCGCCGGACGTGCCGCGCACACCCGTACCGAGCAGGCGTTCGACCGCCTGCGCGGCATCGCTCACGCGTGCTCCCGCACGTGCTCGACCAGACCCGGCATCGCCGCCTGGATCATGTCCATTACCTCGGTGAACCCGTCGGGGCCGCCGTAGTAGGGGTCGGGCACGTCGGCGCCCTCCTCCGCGTCCGGGTCGAAGGAGCGCAGCAGCAGCACGCGGTCCGGCTCCGGGACCTTCTCCCGCAACGTGCGCAGGTGCCCTGCGTCCAGCGCGACGAGCAGGTCCGCCCCGAGCACCTCGGAGTCGACCTGCTGTGCGACGTGCTCAGTCGGGTAGCCCCGCTCGGCGAGCGCCTGGGCGGCCCGGTCGTCCATCGGCTCGCCGACGTGCCAGGCGCCGGTACCCGCGCTGCTCACGCGGACGCGGTCGGACAGCCCGGCCTCGGCCAGCTCGGCGACGAGAATCTTCTCGGCGATGGGGGACCGGCAGATGTTCCCGGTGCAGACGAAACAGACATGCACGGGGGTCACGGTATTCGGGTGACCGCGGCCACCCCACACGGCGTCCCCGGCCGGCCGCGCCGCGGTGCCGCCGCACGGTGCCCCGACCCCGGCCCGACCAGCCGTTGTGGCGTCCGCCGTAGGGTGACCTTATGGCGTCCCCACCGCCCGTCCCGCAGCACGACCTGCACCACCACGGTGACGTCGACGCCGAACCCGGTCTGGTCGACTTCGCCGTCAACGTGCAGGGCGACGGCCCTCCGGCCTGGCTGCGCGACCGGCTCGTCGCGGCGCTGGACGATCTCGGCCGCTACCCCGGTGCCGATCTCGAGGACCGCGCCCGCGCCGCGGCGGGCCTGCGCCACGGCCGCCCGCCGGAGCAGGTGCTGCCACTCGCCGGCGGCGCCGAGGGGTTCGCGATGCTCCCCGCGCTCGGGCCGCGGCACGCCGCCGTCGTGCATCCGGGGTTCACCGAGCCGGAGGCCGTGCTGCGCGAGGCCGGGATACCGGTGTCCCGCGTGCTCACCGACGCCGCGGACGGGCACCGTCTGGACCCCGCCGCGGTTCCGGCGGACGCGGACCTGGTGGTGGTCGGCAACCCGACGAACCCGACCGGCGTCCTGCACCCGGCGGCGGTGCTGCGTGACCTGGCCCGCCCGGGGCGGGTGCTCGTCGTCGACGAGGCGTTCGCCGACGCCGTGCCGGGTGAGCCGGAGTCGCTCTCCGCGGACACGGGAGTCGCGGGCCTGCTGGTGCTGCGTTCGCTGACCAAGACGTGGGCCCTGGCCGGCCTGCGTGCCGGGTACGCGCTCGGCGACCCGATGCTGCTCGCCCGCATGGCCGCACGGCGCCCGCACTGGCCGGTGTCCTCGCTCGCGCTCGAGGCGATCGCCGCCTGCTGCGAGCCGGACGCGGTGTCCGCGGGCGACCAGCGGGCCCGCGAGATGGCCGGGCACCGGGTGTCCCAGGCTGCGGCCCTGTCCGCGATCGAGGGCGTGCACGTGCAGCCGGGCCTCGCGCCGTACCTGCTGCTGCACCTCCCGGACGGCACCGGTGAGCGGATCCGCGTGCGCCTGCGCGAGCACGGGATCGCGGTCCGGCGCGCCGACACGTTCCCCGGCCTGGGACCGGACCACGTGCGGGTGGCGGTGCGCCCGCCGTCGACGGCACGGCTGCTGGTGGACGCGCTCGACGACGCCCTGTGCGCGCTGGTTCTGGCGTGAGTGCCCGGCTGCGCGACGTCGTCGCGGCGCTGGAGGCGGCCTACCCGCCCGCTCTGGCCCAGGACTGGGATGCCGTCGGTCTGGTCTGCGGCGACCCCGACGAGCCGGTGTCCACTGTGCTGTTCGCCGTCGACCCGGTCGTCGAGACCGTCGAGGAGACGCTCGGTTCCGGCGCCGACCTGCTCGTCACGCACCACCCGTTGCTGCTGCGCGGCGTGCACGGCGTCGGTGCGGACACGCCCAAGGGTGCGTTGCTGCACAAGCTGATCCGTGGTGGAGCGGGCCTGTTCACCGCGCACACGAACGCCGACTCCGCCGACCCGGGCGTCTCGGACGCGCTCGCCGACGCGATCGGGGTGCGGGTCGACGCCCCGCTGCAGCCGTCCCCGGCGCCGGCGCTGGACAAGATCGTCACGTTCGTGCCGGTCGGGCCCGCGATCGGCACCGTGCACGAGGCCTTGTCCGCGGCAGGTGCCGGCGAGATCGGCGACTACAGCCACTGCTCGTTCGCCACGGCCGGGACCGGCCAGTTCCTGCCGCACGACGGCGCGAACCCGGCGATCGGCGAGGTCGGGAAGCTGGAGCGGGTCGCCGAGACGCGCCTGGAGATGGTCCTGCCCCGCGGACGGCGGCGCGCCGTCGTGGAGGCACTGCGGGCCGCGCACCCGTACGAGGAACCGGCGTTCGACCTGCTGGAGATGGCCGAGCTGCCGTCGGCTCGGGGGCTCGGGCGGGTCGGTGAGCTGGAGCGGCCGGAGACGTTCGCGGCGTTCACCGGGCGCGTCGCGGCCGGCGCTGCCGGCCACCGCATGGGGCGTGCGCGGCGCCGGGGACCCGGACCGCGAGATCCGCCGCGTCGCCGTGTGCGGCGGCGCGGGGGACTCCGCGCTCGACGCCGCCGTCGCGTCCGGTGTGGACGCCTACGTGACGGCCGACCTGCGGCACCACCCGGCGTCGGAGCACGTCCTTGCCGGCACCGGCCCGAACGCGTCGACGCCCGCGCTCGTCGACGTGGCGCACTGGGCGTCGGAGTGGCCGTGGTGCGGCCAGGCCGCCGGTGTCGTCGCCGCGGCGCTCGGCGGTAGCGTCGAGGTGAACGTCTCCCGGACGCGCACCGATCCGTGGACGACCGCCGCCCATTCCGCCGACGAGACCCGGAGGCAGTCCCGATGAGAGCCCAGGCCCGATGAGAGCCGACCCGACGGCGCAGGCCGGGACGCTGGAGCTGGCCGGGATCGATGCGGAGATCGGCCGGCTCGCCCACCGGCGTCGCACGCTGGCCGAGCACGCCGAGCTGGAGACGGCCGAGAAGCACGTGCAGGAGGCGAAGGACGCCGCCGTGCGGGCCGAGACCCGCGCCGGTGACCTCGACCGCGACATCCGCCGGATCGAGCGTGACGTCGAGGGCGTGCGAGCGCGCACCGAGAAGGACCGGAGCCTGCTCGCCGGATCCGGCATCGGCGCCAAGCAGGCCACCGAGCTGCAGCACGAGCTGGACACCCTGGCCCGCCGCCAGAGCGTGCTGGAGGACGAGCAGCTGGAGATCATGGAGGAGCGGGAGGCGGTCGGTGGCGAGCTCGACCACGCCCGCGCCACGCTCTCCGAGGCCGAGGACGCCGTCACCGAGGTGACCGAGCGCCGCGACTCCGCCGTCGCCGACCTCGACGCCGCCCAGGCCGGACGCGACCGCGAGCGCGCCGCGGCGGTCGGCACGCTGCCCGACGACCTGCTGGCCGACTACGAGCGGCTGCGCGCGAAGGGCCAGGTCGCGGCCGGAGCGCTGGACGGGTCGCGCTGCAGTGCCTGCCGGCTCGAGCTGGACCGCACGTTCGTGTCCCGCATCCGCGGGCTGGACGCCGACGAGGTCGTGCACTGCGAGGAGTGCGGCGCGATCCTCGTGCGGTCGGGGGCGGCCCGGTGAGGGTCGTCGTGGAGGCCGACGGCGGCTCGCGCGGCAACCCCGGCCCCGCCGGGTACGGCGCGGTCGTGCTCGACGACGCCGGCGAGACCGTCCTCGCCGAGGTGTTCGACGGTATCGGCACGGCCACGAACAACGTCGCCGAGTACCGCGGGCTGATCGCCGGTCTCGAGGCCGCCCGCGAGCTCGGCGCCACCGAGATCGACGTCCGGATGGACTCCAAGCTCGTCGTCGAGCAGATGTCCGGGCGGTGGAAGATCAAGCACCCGTCCCTGCAGTCGCTCGCGGAGCAGGCCCGTGAGGTGGCCACCGCGTTCGACGACGTCAGGTACGAGTGGATCCCGCGCGCGTCCAACGCACGCGCCGACGCGCTGGCGAACAAGGCGATGGACGGCGGCTCCAGCCCGGCCGCCGTCAGCGTCGGCGGCGCGACCGAGACCCGGGACCCGTCCGGGGCGACCACCGAGGCGCTGAGCGGGCACCGGATGGCGGCCGCGGTCGTCGGGCCGGTCGCCGAGCCGGAGGCCAGCGCCGCCGAGGCGGCCGCCGCGACGACGGCGTGGACCGGCCAGACCGGCCGTCCCACCCGGCTGATCCTGTTGCGGCACGGGCAGACCGAGCTGTCGGTGCACCGCCGCTACTCGGGCCACGGTGACCCGGAGCTGACCGACCTGGGCCAGACCCAGGCCGCCCGGGCGGCCCGCGAGATCGGTGCCCGGCTGGAGGACCAGAACGTCGAGGCGGCCGCGATCCTGTCCTCGCCGCTGCGCCGGGCCCGGCAGACGGCGGCAGCCGTCGCCGAGATCACCGAGGCGCCGCTGCAGGTCCGGGACCGCCTGATCGAGACCGACTTCGGCGGCTGGGAGGGGCTGACGTTCGCCGAGGCGCGCGAGCGCGACCCGGAGCTGCACGCACAGTGGCTGCGCTCGGCCGACGTCGAGCCGCCCGGGGGCGAGAGTTTCGCCGCCGTCGGCGAGCGGGTGGCCGCCGAGCTCGAGTGGATCGTCTCCGAGTTCCCGGGCGAGACCGTCGTCGTGGTCAGTCACGTGACCCCGATCAAGATGCTGCTGCGCGACGCGCTCGGCGCCGGGAACTCCGTGCTCTACCGCCTGCACCTGGACCTGGCGTCGACGAACGTGGCCGACTTCTACCCGGACGGCGGAGCGTCCGTGCGGCTGGTCAACGACACGTCCTATCTCTGAATCGATCTCCCTCTCACCTGTTCGTGAGGACGTGGCTCCGGACGGTGGACGTTCCTTGTCCGGGCGTCCCCGGCGGGCGATGATCGGTGTGCACCGTGCGGGTCACTCCGGACACGGAGCGTGTCATCAGCTTGATCGTTGCGGGGAGCGGAGACGGCTATGGCGGGCGAGCTCGAGCACGACTACACCTACGACCTGGCGCACGAGATGAAGACGATCGCGCGCATGCCCCAGGAGCGCCGCGGCTCGTCGCGCCCGCTCGCGTCCGGGGCCGCGCCCCGGGAGCTGGACCCGGACACCGACTTCGGGCACGACTGCGCCCACGAGGCCTGATCACCGGTCGACATCGCAGTCATCGCTGTTCGATCACGACCCGGGCCGCGATGAGTGCGACGTCGACCGTGTCGATCACCCGGCGGCCGGCCGGAATGTGACGGCCGACCGCTCACCCGGCGACGGCGAGCGATACCCACAGGGCGACGGTCGCGGCGGCCAGCCCGAGCGGGACGGTGAGCGCCCCGAGCGCGACGAACCGGCCCAGCTCCGGCGCCTCGCCCCGCTCGGTCGCGACCCGGCGCCAGAGCAGCGTGGCCAGCGACCCGGTCCACGTCAGGTTCGGCCCGATGTTCACGCCCAGCAGCACCGCGAGGACGAGCGCGGGTTGCGGTGCCGGACCGAGAGCGGCGAGCAGCGCGAGCGTGGCGGGCAGGTTGTTCACCAGGTTGGCGAGCACGGCCGCGATCCCGGCCGTCGCGAGAAGGGCGGCCAACGACGTCGACGACGGCAGCAGCTGCCCGAGCCCGTCGGAGAGCCCGCGGCCGCTGAGGGCGGCGACCACCACCCCCAGCGCGAGCACGAACAGGCAGAACGCCGGCGCCGCGGCCAGCACGATCGCGACCGGTCCGCTCCGCCGGCGGACGAGCGCACGCACGGCGAGCACCGCCGCCCCGGCCGCGGCCACCCAGACCGGCTCGACGCCCACCGCGGACGAGGCACCGAACCCGGCCAGCGTCGCGGCCAGCACGGCGAGCGCGACCCGGGGCGCCGCGGGGTCGGCGACGGGCAGGTCCGCGGCGGCAGGGCCGGACGCCGACTCCGGCGGGACCTGCAGGTCAGTGGCGAAGAACCGGCGCATCACCAGGTACTCGACGGCGATCACCGCCAGCCACGGCAGCACCATCAGCCCGGCGAACCCGAGGAACGTCAGCCCGGAGGCGGAGAACACCAGCAGGTTCGTCAGGTTCGACACCGGCAGCAGCCCGGACGCCGAGTTCGACAGGTGCGCGCTGGCATAGCTGTGCGGGCGGGCCGGCAGCCGCAGACGGGTCGCGGTCAGCAGCACGACCGGCGTCAGCAGCACGACGGTCGCGTCCAGGCTGAGCACGGCCGTGGTCCCGGCCGCCGCGGCGAACACGAGGCCGAGCAGGCGTCTCGGGTTCGCCCGCGACGCCGTCGCGAGCCGGGCGCCGAGCCAGGTGAACACGCCCTCGGCGTCGGCGAGGTGGCCGAGCACCAGGATCGCGGCCAGGAACCCGACGGTCGGGCCCAGCTCCCGGACCTGTGCCCACGCGGCATCCGGCGTGATCAGTCCGGTCGCGACGGCGATCGCCGCAGCCGGCACGGCGGCGGCGGCCTCCGGCACGCCGTACGGGCGCATCGTCGCCACGACCAGCACGGCGGCCAGCAGCGCGACCGCACCGACGAGTGCGATCACGCGAAGAACAGGTAGACGCCCACCGCCAGGCCGAGCAGTACGACGGCCCAGCGCAGCGCGTTCTCCGGCATCCGCCGCGCGACCTGGGCCCCGAGCAGTCCGCCGATCAGCGTCGTCGGTGCGAGCAGTGCGACCGCGAGCCAGTCGACCGGCGCGTTGATCGCGAACACGACCACCGTCACCGAGGCGACCACGACGGACAGCACGCCCTTGAGCGCGTTGAGGCGGCGCAGCTCGTCGTGCGCGAACAGGCTGAGCGTGGAGATCAGGATGACGCCGAGCGCGCCGCCGAAGTAGCCGCCGTAGATCGCGGCCAGGAACGTCGCGACCAGCAACGGGCCGGTGCGGTCCCGCCCGGCGGTGGCCGGGTTGCCGATCTTGCGCTTCAGCCACGGCCCGACCGCCATCGTCAGGCTGGCGAGGATGACCAGGACGGGGACGATCGCGTCGAAGACCTGTCCGGGCAGTACGAGCAGCAGGACCGCGCCGACGGCCGCCCCGACGACGGCCACCAGCGAGGTCAGCAGGATCCGTCTGCCCTGCCCGGGCAGCTCCTGACGCCCGCCGATCACCTGCCCGACGTAGCCCGGCCACTGCGCGACGGAGTTCGTCACGTTCGCCGCCAGCGGCGGGAAACCGACGGCGAGCAGCGCGGGGAACACCAGCAAGGACCCGCCGCCGGCGACGGCGTTGATCGCGCCCGCCAGCAGTCCCGCGACGAGCAGGAACACCAGCGCCCCGGGTCGCGACGTGTCGATCACGCCGCGACCCTACGGCGCGGTGGCGCCCTCGTGCTCAGGCAAGCGCGCGGGCGAACCCGGTGACGTCGCGGACGGCGGCGGCGTAGACGTCCGGCATGGCGACCCGGAACAGCATCTCCCCCATGTGGCAGAGCCCCGGGTTGATCCGGCCGACGGACTGCACGCCGGCCGCGGAGATCTTCCGGTGGTAGGCGAGGCCCTCGTCGCGCAGCGGGTCGCACTCGTTGACCGTGATGATGTGCGGCGGCAGACCGCTGACGTCCTCGGCCGTGGCCGTGTAGGGCCAGGCCGTCGGGTCGGAGGCGTTCGCGCCCTCCGGGTCGTAGACCGTGGTGATCAGCGGGAACAGTTCGCGGTTGAGCCAGTAGCCGTTGTTCTCGTGCAGCGACGCGAGCTCCGGCGGCACGTTCGCCCGGTCGCCGAGGACGAACGGCGACATCGCGTAGACGCCGGAGATCACGTCCAGCCAGCCCTCCCGCTTGGCCTTGATCGCCAGGGACAGGGCGAGGTTCGCGCCGCCGGAGTCGCCGGTGACGACGATGTTGGTGACGCCGAGCTCGTCGCGGTGGTCGGAGACCCAGCGCAGGCCGGTGGCGCAGTCGTTCAGGCCGGCCGGGAACGGGTGCGAGCCGAGTACCCCGGCTCCGTTGCGGTACTCCACGCCGACGACGACCGTGCCGGCCGCCGCGAGCTCCTCACGCCAGTTCCGGTACATCGGGCCCTCGGCCGAGAGCATCACCATGCCGCCGCCGTGCACCTGGTAGATGCAGGGCAGCGGGCCGTCGACGCCGGTCGGCCGGTGGATGTGCAGCGTGATCTCGTTGCCGTCCGGCCCGTCGATCGTGCGGACCTCGGAGGTGACGCCGTCCGGGCGCGGAGCGTTCTCCGCGAGCACGGCGAACAGGCCCTCGAACCCGGTCTCGATCTCTCCGATCATGGCGCGGAGCTGGTCGATCCCGACGGTCAGGTCGACCGGGTCCGCCGCGGCGTGCGCGTCGAGCCCGAGTGGCGCGAACACCGCCATCATCCGTGGGTCCGCCCGTGGATCGGTGCCGAACGTCATCGCGGGGTCCCCGAGCCGCCCCGGCGGCACGGCGCTGTCCATCACGTCGGTCATGCGTGCTCCTCGTTGAGTCGATCGCCGGTGCGCCCGGCAGGCACTGCGCGACAACGTCGTCCGACGGCCCTCGCCCCCCGGCGCAGCTGCGATTCGAGTATGGGCGGGCTCACAATCGCCCGTCAACGCACCGGTCGGGGGCCTGTGCGCGGACCGTTCAGCTCGCTTGAATGGTCTGGTGGAGCTACCGGTCCGGAGCCCGGTCCTGGTCGGCCGGGACGGCGAGCTGGCGCAGGCACGCCGGCTCGTCGACGCGGCCGTGGCCGGTCGCGGGTCGGTGCTCGCCGTCACCGGGGAGGCCGGGATCGGCAAGTCGCGGCTGCTGGCCGAGGTGGCAGGCGCGGCCGGCGCCGCCGGATGCACGGTCCTCACCGGGCGTGCGACGCCCGGCGGCGGGGCGTTCCGGCCGCTGGCCGAGGCCGTCATCCGATGGCTCGACGAGCCCGCCGTCGTCGCGAGTGCGGCGTTGCGCCCGTTCCGCGCCGTCCTGGAGCGGCTGCGCGACGGGGCCGGCCGGGCGCCGGTGCGCGACGGTCCGGACGAGGCCGTCGTCCTCGGCGAGGCGCTGCTGCGACTGCTCGGGGCGGTCGCGCCGGCCGGCGGCGTGCTGGTGCTGGAGGACCTGCACTGGGCCGATGCCGACACGGTCGCCGTCGTGGACTACCTCGCCGGAGCCGTCGGGTCGGCCGCGGTGCTGCTGGCCGTGTCCAGCCGGCCGGGTCCGGTGGCGACGCGCCTGGGCTCCGCGCCGGGCGTGCGGACGATGGCACTGGCGCGGCTCGATCGCGCCGGCGTGGCCGCGCTCGCCCGCGCCTGCCGGCCCGGCGAGACGCTGTCCGAGCACGACCTGGACGCGCTCGCCGCCCGCTGCGAGGGCCTGCCGCTGCTGTGCGAGCAGCTGCTGGTCGCGCCCGGGGACGGCGAGGTGCCGCCGACGCTGGTCGCGCTCGTCGAGTCCCGGCTCGGACAGCTCGACGCGCGGGCGCGGGACGTCGTCGTCACGGCCGCGGTGCTCGGTCCGGACCCGGACTGGCGGCTCCTCGGCCGGGCCTGCGACCTGCCCGAGGACGACGTCGGCCGGGGGCTGCGGGCGGCCGTCGGGCTGGCGCTGCTGGACCGCGCCGGGTCCCGGTTGCGCTGGCCGCACGCGCTCATCCGCGAGGCCGTGCTGGACTCCGTGCTCCCGCCGGAACGGGCCGGACTGGCCGCCCGGGTCGCCGAGGTGCTCCCGGAGAGCGCGCACGCCGCCCGCCTGCTGGCCGAGGCCGGGTACGACGACCGCGCCGCGGCCCTGTTCCTGCGGCTGGCCCGCGCCGAGGCCGGGCGGGGTGCGTTGCGGGCCGCGCAGGATCTCCTCGACGAGGCGGGAGCCGCGGACGAGGTTCTCACCGAGCGGGTCGCGGTCCTCACCATCGTCGGGCGCTCGGCCGAGGCGCTGGCGCTCGGTGAGTCCCGTGTGGACGCGGTCCGCGGCGACGTGCACGCCGAGCTGTGTCTGCAGCTGGCCCGCGCCGCGATCGCGTCCGCACGGTGGTCGGCGGCCGAGTCCTACGTGGAGCGTGCCGGCCGCCCGTCGGACCCGCGCTCGGACGTGCTGCTGGCCGACGCCGCGTTCGGCGCGGGCCGGACGGACGCGGCCCGGCTCGCCACGCGGGCCGTCGAGCGGGCCGACCGGGACCGCGCCGCGACGGCGCTGTGCGAGGCGCTCGGCGTCCTCGCCCGCACGACATGGTGCACCGACATCGCGGCCAGCATGGCCGCGTTCCGCCGGGCGGCCCAGGTCGCGGCCGAGCACGGGCTGACGCCGTGGCGGGTCACGGCGCTGGCCGGCGCCGGGATGATGGAGGCTCTCGACGGCGCGCACCCGACGCTGGACCGGGCGTTGGAGCTGGCGCGCGACGCCGGGATGCTCGGCCAGCTCGCCGCGTCCGCGGTGATCGTGTCCGACGTGGTGCTGATGACCGACGGACCGGCGGCGGGCGAGGTCGTCGCCCGGCGAGCCGTCGCGGAGGCGGAGCGGCTGCGGCTCCCCGGCGTGGCGTCGGCGGCGACGGCCCAGGTCGCGCTGTGCCGGGCCGCGGACGGGGACCGGGCCGCCGCGCACGAGATGGCCGCGGACCTGGACGCCTGGCGCCCGGGCGGGTTCGTCCTCGCCGCGGCCGTGCGGGGCGTCGTCGCGCTGGTGGATCACGACCTGCCGGCAGCGCACGCGGAGCTGGAGCGTGCCGTCGACGTACTGCTGAGCGGCCGCGCGACGCCGTTGCTGGCACCGGTCGGGGCCTGGCTGCTGCTGTCCGACGTGCTCGACGTCGACGCCGACGGCGCCCGGGCCCGTCTGTTGCGGTACCCGGCGGGATTGTCCTCGTCGAACCGGGCGGCGTTCGCGTACGCCGACGCGGTGCGGGCCGGCCGGGCCGGGGACGCTCCCGCCGCCGTGGCCGCGTACGCGGAGGCCGACCGGTTGATCGAACACCGGCCGTGGTGGCGCCGGCTGCTGCGCACCAGCGTCCTGGAGTGCGCCCTGCGCGACGGATGGGGCGACCCGGTGCCGGTCCTGCAGGCCGACCTCGCCGCACACGAGGCGATCGGTGCGACGGCGCAGGCGCGCACCTGCCGGGACCTCCTGCGCGGCGCCGGCGCCCCGGTCCGTCGCGGCGGGGCGGGGCGGGTGCCGGCGTCGCTGCGCGCGATGGGGGTGACGGCGCGGGAGTACGACGTGCTGACGCTCGTCGCGACCGGACTGACCAACGCGGAGGTCGCGCGGCGGCTCGTGCTCTCCCCGCGCACCGTGGACACGCACGTCGCGAACCTGCTGGCCAAGACGGGTTCGGACGGCAGGCGGGACCTGTCTCGGTGGGTGGACGCCGGGCAATCTCGGTAGCCGTCACGGATCCGCGTGGCCCGGCGCGCGAGGACGGTTCCCGCCATGACCACACGAACCCTTCCGACCGTCGACCGGGACGTCCTGGTCGTCGGCGCCGGGCCCGCGGGCCTGGCCACCGCCGTCGCCGCCGCGGGTGGCGGGGCGCGCGTCACCGTCGTCGAGCGCCGCTCGAGCACCTCGACCATCCCCCGCGCGACGGGGGTGAACACCCGGTCCATGGAGATCTTCCGGTCGTGGGGGCTCTCCGACGCCGTGCTCGCCGGCTCCGTCGAGTGCGAGCCGACCATCGCCGTCGCGCCGACCCTGCTCGATCCCGACCAGCAGCAGGTCGACCCCGGCTTCCCGAGCCGGCTGCAGGCACTGCGGGCGAGCCCGGCCTACCCGGTGCTCTGCCCGCAGGACCACATCGAGCCGGTGCTCGTCGAGGAGATCCGCCGACGCGGGGGAGAGGTGCGCTTCGATGCCGGAGTCACCGACCTGCGGATCGGCGCACACGGCGTCGAAGCACGGCTGGCCGACGGCACCGTGATCCACGCCCGGCACGTCGTCGGCGCCGACGGGCCGCGCAGCACCGTGCGCATCGCGTCCGGCATCGGGCTCGACGAGCTCGGTGTGCTCGGCGAGTGGGTGCAGGTGCTGTTCCGCCCCGACCTGACCGAGCGGCTCGGCCGGACGCCGAACGTGCTGTGGAACATCACGCACCCGGACGCCGCGGGCGTGCTGCTCCCGGTCGGCGGCGGTCGCTGGAGTTACGCGCGGCAGTGGTGGCCGGGCGAGGGGGAGCAGCCGGCCGACCACACGCCGGCGCGCTGGACCGAGCTGATCCGCACCGCCACCGGCATCGCGGACCTCGAACCCGAGCTGCTCGGCGCGCAGACGTTCACGATGGCGGCGGCGGTGGCGGACCGGATGCGCTGCGGGCCGGCGTTCCTGGTCGGGGACGCCGCGCACCGGATGACGCCGGTCGGCGGCGCCGGCATGAACACGGCGCTGCACGACGGCCACGAGCTCGGCTGGCGGCTGGCGTGGGTGGCCCGCGGCTGGGCAGGCGACGAGCTGCTGGACGCGTTCGCCGACGAGCGGGAGCCGGTCGGGCGCAGCGCCGCGCTGCGCTCGCTGCGGGCCGGGGAGCCGGACCCGATGGACGGGCTGGCCGGCGACCTGGGACGCACGTACCGGTCGTCGGTGATCGCCGACGACGGTGCCGAGCCCGCCGAGGGCCACCACCGCACCGCCCGGCCGGGGGAGCGGGCGCCGCACGCGTGGATCCGCGTCGACGGCGTCCGGCGGTCCGTGCTCGACCTGCTCGGTCCGGGGTTCACCCTGGTCACCGGGCCGGGATGCGACGTGTGGCGGGCCGAGGCCGCGTTCAGCCCGGTGCCGGTGACGGTGCGCTCCGGTCTCGGCCGCGGGGTCGAGAGCCGCTACCGGCTGGGGCCCGGCAGCGCCGTGCTGGTCCGGCCGGACGGCGTCGTGGCCTGGCGGCACGACGGTCCCGTCCGGTGCGCGGGCGGCGAGCTGACCGCGGCGGTCCGCCGGTCGGCCGGCCTGACCACAGCGAGCGCAGCGGCATGAGCGTCGCCAACCCCGATCAGGTTCGCGCGTGGGACGGCGTCGAGGGCGCGCACTGGGCCCGCCACGCCGCGGCGTTCGAGACGAGCACCGCGGGGTACGACGAGGTCCTCTTCGACGCCGCCGCCCTCACGTCCGGCATGCGCGTGCTCGACGTCGGCTGCGGCAGCGGCGCGACGACCCGTGAGGCGGCGCGACGGGCCGCGCCCGGCCAGGTCGTCGGCGTCGACCTCTCGGCGGCGATGATCGAGGTCGCGCGGGGGCACGACACCCCGGGCGCGGTGTACCTGCGGGCCGACGCGCAGGTGCACCCGTTCGCCGACGCCGCGTTCGACGTGGTGCTCAGCCGGACCGGGGCGAGCTTCTTCGCCGACCCGGCCGCGGCATTCGCGAACCTCGTCCGCGCGATGCGACCCGGCGCCCGGCTCGCGCTGCTGACCTGGCGGCGCCTGGCGGACAACGCCTGGGCGCGCGAGATCCTGGCCGCGCTGACCGGCTCGGAGCCGCCCGAACCGCCGCCGGGCCCGGGCCCGTTCGGCCTCGCCGACCCGGTCCGCACCCGGGACCTGCTCACCGGCGCCGGCCTGACCGATGTCCACATCGGTCCGGTGTCCGCCCCGCTCGTCATGGGACGGGACCCGGCCGAGGCCGAGGAGCTCGTGACCGGCCTGTTCGAGTGGCTCCTCCCGCCGCCTCCCGACCGCTGGTGTGTCCTGGCCAACCTGCGTGTGGCTCTCGCGCACCATCACGGCCCGGACGGCGTCGGGCTCCCGTCGGCGGCCTGGCTGGTGACGGCGGTCCGGCCATGATCAGCCTCTCCGGAGCGATCCGGCCCCTCATGGCCGTCTTCGCCCCTCAACTGCTGATCATGGCCGCGGGACGTGGCGAGCGCGGGCGTGGCTACACTGGATCCGCGGACGAGTCGGTCGGGCGGCCGCGTCGGAGCCTCCGGGCTCCGCCGAGGAAAGTCCGGACTCCACAGGGCAGGGTGGTTGTCAACGGCAACCCGGGGAGACCCGCGGGACAGTGCCACAGAGAACAGACCGCCTCCGGCGCGAGCCGGGGGTAAGGGTGAAACGGTGGTGTAAGAGACCACCAGCACCCCGGGTGACCGGGGTGGCTCGGTAAACCCCACCCGGAGCAAGGTCAAGAAGCCGCGCGAGAGCGCGGTGCGCAGGTGCTTGAGGGCGGCCCGCCCGAGCCTGCGGGTAGACCGCTGGAGCCTGCCGGCGACGGCAGGCCGAGATGGATGGTCGCCGAACGGAACACCGCAAGGTGTCCGGGAACAGGATCCGGCTTACAGACCGGCTCGTCCGCCCCGCTCTCCGTCAACTGTGACGGGGGAGCGGGGTATGCCTGTTGACCAGGCGAAACGCTCTCGCGTCATCTGGCGAGTTCTCGACGCTCTCGGATGTCCGACGGCCCAGCCACGGCCCAGGGGTTGATCTTGGTGCCCATTCTCCCGGCATCCCCCTCGTCCTGGCCGCACTGCTCGGCGTGGACACTTTCCGGCCGAGGGGGAGCTTCCTACCTGGGTGGCTCGCCGCCGCTCATGGAGTCGCCGTCGCCGTGACTTCGAGGACGCGGATCTCGTTCAGCTTGATCCCGTGGGCAGAGCGGCCCGCCTGGTTCCCCTCGACGTTCGTGCGAAACGACTCGGCGGCTTCGCGGGAGCTGAAGATCACTACAGCGGTGCTCTGTTGGGTGGCCCTGTCGAGCAGCCAGCTTCCGGAGACGAAGCCGGGGTGTTGTCGGACGCCGGGGATGATGAACTCGTGTAGCGCACGGGAGCCCTCCTCCTCGCGGGCCAGATCTAGCGTGAACGTCGCAACGGTGGCGTGTGTGGCGGTCATCGGGACATCGTTCCGGTTGTCGTCGTTCGGGCCTAGCAGCCGGGCAGCGGCGCTCACGGGTGTCGCGTTGGCTCGTCCGCGCATGTAGGCGCCCGATGATCGACTGTTGGCCGTGGTGCCGCCGTCCGTCGAACGCCTCGCGATCTGGGCGGCCCTCCCGAGACGGCGGGCCGGCGTCGTCCGCCCCGCTCTCCCTGATCTGCAACGGGAGAGCGGGCGTGCCGGCCGACCTCGGGCCCGCCGATACGCTCCCCGGGTGGCAGCCTTCGATTCCGGGCCGTTCACCGTCCTGACCGCCGGCGAGCGCAGTCAGCTCGAAGCGTTCCTGGAGGAGTATCGGCGGCGGGCCGACGAGTCCCTCGACGGGCTCACCGAAGATCAGGCCCGCCGGAGGCTGGTGCCGTCGCGCACGACGCTGCTGGGCCTGGTCAAGCACCTGACGTTCGTGGAGCGGGTGTGGTTCGGTGAGGCGGTCACCGGGACGCCCCGCGTCGAACTGGGGCTCCCGGAAGCGGTCGACGACTCGTTCGTGATCACCGCGGCCGACACCATCGAGTCCGTGCGCGCGGCTCACCAGGCGGCCTGTACGGCCTCGCGTCAGGTGGCGGCCGGGCTGGCGCTCGACGACGTGGTGACCGGGCACCGGCTCGGTCGGATGACGCTGCGCTGGATGTACCTGCAGTGCCTGCGGGAGTTCGCCCACCACGCCGGTCACGCCGACATCCTGCGCGAGCAGATCCAAGCGGCAGGCCCCGCGGTCACGCCCACGAGCTAGTCGCGTCGGTCTGCGTGGACCCCGGAGACGGCCGGGCCGCTGCGCATCGCGGTGAGGGCTTGGGCGGTGTTCTGGAGGACCCACGGGGTCGGTAGCACCTGGGTTCGCCAGGCCCGAGCGGACATCTCTCGCAACGTCCGGAGGAACCCGCTCATCTGGCACCTCCGGTGACCGCGGCGTCGTCCTCGCGCGCGGAGGGTGGGGCCGGCGGGGGGCCGACGCGGGGCCGGCCGAGCTCGACGAAGCCGGGCTCGGCGAGAAGCGTGGCGACCGCGTCCCACGCTCGCAGGGCCGCGGTCCCGGTCGGGGCGACGGTGAAGAGCGGGCCGGTGAACGCGGGCCGGTCCGGCTGCCCGTCGAGCGTGATGGTCGGGCTGATGAGCGACCCGCCGGTGGCCGTCGCCGCGGCGGACATGGACCGCGTGATCGCCGCGTCCCAGGACGGGTCGTCGGCACAGTCGGCGTACCACCGGGGCAGGCCGGCCTCCGCGAGCAGCTCGCCGACGAGACCGGGGCCGGGTGCCACCGGCGGCCCGGCGGCGAACACCCGCTCGCCCCAACGGGTGTAGAGATCGTCGATGGCGTCGTCCCGGTCCCGCGAGCGCAGGGCCTCGAACACCCGCAGCAGCCGGTGGGACTGGGCGCCGGAGGCAAGCGCGAACCGCCGGATCTCGGGTGGGGCGCCGGCCGCGACCTGGTCGCCGTCGCGCAGGGTCAGACTCAACGACCGCCAGCTCAGCCGCAGCCCGCGCGGGGGCGCCACCTCGTGCAGCCACCGCGCTGTGGTCCAGCTCCACGGACAGGAAGGATCGAGATAGACGACGACCGAACAGGCGCCGTGTTCGTCGGCGGGACGGGTGGTTGGCATCGTCGGCCTCCACATATATTGGATAGGGTCAAGCCCAAGTGAATGAGAGGGTGACAGGTGTGGGTGACCGGGGCAAGACCACGCGCGGATATCGGGCGCCTCGACGGGAGCTGCAGGCACGCCGGACGCGCGCCCGGATCCTGGCCGCGGCCCGCGCGGAGTTCCTCCGATCCGGCTACGCCGGGGCCACGATGCGCGTCATCGCCGCCACCGCCGAGGTCTCGGTCCAGTCCGTCGAACAGATCTTCGGGACCAAGCGTGAGCTGCTCAGGACCGTGGTGGACGTGGCCCTGGCCGGGGACGACGAACCCGGCGGCGTCGAGGAACGGGACTGGGTCCGGCGAGCGCAGGCCGCCACCGACCTCGACGACTGTCTGGGGATCATCGCCGCCGGGGTCCGGGAGATCGACGAACGGGTCGCCGACGTGCTGGCCGTCCTCGACCAGGCCGCGCACTCCGACTCCGAGATCGCCGCACTCGCCCGCCGCTTCGACGAGCAACGCCTGACCGGCGCGCACGGCATCGTGGCGGGCCTGACCGCCCTGACCCCGCTGCGTCCCGACACCGACCACACCGCAGCCGCCGACACGATGTGGCTGCTGATGGACCCGGTCGTGTATCGGCGCCTGACCCGCGATCGGGGCTGGAGCCCGCAGGACTACGAACGCTGGTTCGTCACCAGCACCCGACGGTTGCTCCTCGACGAAGCCCCGCCCGCCGCCGACTGACGGCGCCGGTGTCGTCGGGACGAGCGGTCGGAAGGACGGTGACGGCCCGGGGACGGCCCACGGCGCACATATCAGGCCGCTCGCGGTCCGGCATCAGTCGTCGGCGGTCTGGTCCGTCGTGTTCGCGGCGTCGCCCGACGGGCGTTCCGGTTCGGTGGGTCGGCGGGCCAGCTCGGCGCTGAGGATGGCAGACAGGACCAGGAGCACGCCCAGGACGACCAGCCAGGAGATCACCGGGACGGCGAATCCGATGAGGCCGTACTCGGCCGTCGCGCTGGAGACGGCCGAGGGCAGGAAGATCCCCGAGAGGCCGAGCACCACGGCCTGACCGCACCCGTTGAGAACCGCACCCGGCAACAACGCCCGCCACCTGACCCGGCCGCCGAGCAGGACGTGCTGGATCGGCCACCACAGCAGGGTGGCCACGACGGCGTTGACGATCAGCTCGACCACGACGTGACCGTCGAGGACGCCGAGTACCGGGCCCACGGCGACGAGCGCGGCGAACCCGCCGATCAGGGCCGCGGCGGCCAGGAACCCACGACCCAGGCCGCGGAGCCCGGTGGCCGGGAGGTCCCACGCCGAGACGTACGTGCGCTGGAGGGCCCGGGTGAACCCCAGGACCGACACCACGAGCAGCACACCGCCGGCGATGGTCAACGGCTCGACCGCAGGGGGTCGCTCGACCAGCTCCGACACGGCCGTGGCCGCGTCTCCGGACAGTCCCAGACTGGAGATCACCGCAGGTCCCGCGGATGCGCGGATCGGGTGCGGGGACAGGGCCGAGACGACGACGAGCACCGGGATCAACCCGACGAAGGCCTGCGCCGACAGCGCCAGTGCCCGGTCGTACCCGTTGATCGCCTTCATCTGCCGCACCACACGCAGGACCAGCGCGCCCTCGTGGCGCTCGATCATGTTGCCGACACGATCGCGGGATCTACTGCCACTCGTGTGCAAGGGCACCCCATCCGGGAGGTCGTCCCTTTTCTCGGACACCGACGCGCATCGTGGACACCGATTGCCGCGTGTGACTCACCCGCTGCAGATGAAAGTCGCGAACCGGCTGCTGACCGCGGACACGACTCCTGGCGACGGGGTGGTTCCGGGCACTCCCCTCCTGCAACGTCCGGCGGCCGCAGGTGCAGGACGTCGACGTGGGTCGCATCCGCCGATCGCCGGGTGTGGGGACACGAATCATCTCGTCCAGGTGATGTGACGCGGTGGTGAGCGCTCGCACCGTCTGGCATGACTACGCCACTGGAAGGCATGGGCTCCTCAGCGGACCCCCTCGGAGTTGGCCAGGCACCGGCGGCCAACGGGCGACACCGTCCGAACAAGTACGGCGTCGCGCCGGCGCCGATCGGGGGATTCCCACGCGGCCTGACCCTGTTGCTGGGTATCGCCGCCGCCGTCATCGCGGTAGCCGGGATGCGGGCGACCGCCTGGCTGATCGGACCGCTGTTCCTCGCCCTGATGATCGTCATCGCGGCTCATCCCGTGCAGCGATGGGCGCGACGCAAGGGCTGGCCCACCTGGGCCGCCACGTTGGCGCTGATCGTGGTCGTCTACGCCGGTCTCCTGGCACTGGCCGCGGTGCTGTTCGTCTCGGTCGGCCAACTCGCGACCCTCCTGCCCCAGTACAGCGCCCAGTTCGACGCGATGGTGGACGGGCTCAGGCAGACACTCGCCGGATTCGGGGTCGGACCCACCCAGATCCAACAAGCCACCCAGGGCATCAGCCTCAACGCCGTGGCCGGCGCCGTCGGCGGAATCCTCGCCGGCCTGTCGGGGCTCGCGAGCGTGATCGTGCTGGTCCTCGCGCTGCTTCTGTTCTTCATCGCCGACGCCGCCACGTTCGACAAGCGGCTCGACAGCATCGCCAACGAGCGCCCGCACATCGTCGGAGCCCTCGACGGCTTCGCCCGCGGCACGCGCAGCTACCTCTTCGTCACCACCGTGTTCGGCGCGATCGTCGCGGTCCTCGACACCGCCGCCCTGGCGATCATGGGCGTACCGCTCGCGATCCTGTGGGGGGTGCTGGCGTTCATCACCAACTACATCCCGAACATCGGCTTCATCTTCGGGCTGGTGCCTCCGGCGCTCCTCGCCCTGCTGACCGGCGGCTGGACGCTGTTCGTGCTCGTGATCGTCGTCTACAGCGTGCTCAACATCGTCATCCAGTCGCTGGTCCAGCCCCGTTTCATCGGCGATTCGGTCGGTCTCTCGGCGACCGTCACGTTCGTGACGCTGCTGTTCTGGGCCTGGGTGCTCGGTGGGCTCGGGGCGCTGCTGGCGATCCCGCTGACCCTGCTGGCCAAGGCCCTGCTCGTCGACATCGACCCGGGCGCGCGATGGGCCGACGCGCTGATCCGGTCCGACCCGGCAGAACCGGAGCCGGAAGCCGACGAGACCGACGACGAGAGTGCGGCCGCCCCCGAGAAGGCCACTCCGTGACGGGCGGATGATCCGGACATCCGGGGACGTACGGATCGGCAGGGGTGCGCGGCGGTCGCGACGCTGGTGAGGTGGGCTCGGCGAGCATCACGACGCGAGGAGTTGGTCGGGCATGAGCGCGGCAGGACATGGACCGGTCCGGACGGTCGTGGCCGGGGTGGACGGTTCGGAGGGGGCCCTGGAGGCCGTTCGGTGGGCCGCCCGCGAGGCCGCCCGCCGCGACGCCCCACTGCTGCTCGTGAACGCGACGAGCATCGTGTCGCTCTACGCGAGCACGACGACCGTGCCGATGTTCGACGAGGCCGTGCGGGCGATCGACCAGGACTCGGCACGGCTACTGGACGAGGCCCGCGCCGCCGCCGAGTCCGCCGGCGCGACGGACGTGCGGAGGCACACCGATCCGGAGCCGCCGGCGGCGGCACTGAGGGCCGCGTCCCGCTCCGCCCGGCTGCTCGTCCTCGGAGCGGCCGGTCGAGGGCATGTGGGGACGGCGCTGGGTTCGGTCACGCTGACCGTCGCCTCGCACGCCGAGTGTCCGGTCGTCGTCGTGCGCGGCGACACGACCGACGACGGCGGGCCGATCGTCGTCGGCGTGGACGGCGGGCCGCTGTCGGACACCGCGCTGGCGCACGCGTTCGACGAGGCCTCGGTCCGCAGGGCCGGCCTGACGGCGCTGCACGCATGGAACGACTCCGACGTCGCGCGCGGCCATCTCGCGCACTACTTCGAGCTCGAGGTGTGGGAAGAAACCCGCGACGTCGAGGAACGGGCACTGGCCGAACGTCTCGCCGGGTGGTCGGCGCGCTACCCGGACGTGACGGTCCAACGGCGGATCGAGCAGGACGACCCGGCCGGGTGTCTGGTTGCGGCGAGCGCCGCGGCGGGGCTGGTCGTCGTCGCCACCCGGGGCCGCGGCGGGTTCTCCGGCCTGCTGCTCGGCTCCACCGGCCTGCGGTTGATCCAGGACGCGGACAGCCCGGTCCTGCTCGTCGGACCGGAGTCCGCCCCGTTGCCGTGACCCCGTGAGGCGGCGGAGACCGATACGGCACAATCAAGGGCCGTGAGTACCGCGACGGAGACCATCGAGTTCCAGGCCGAGGCACGCCAGCTGCTGCAGCTGATGATCCACTCGATCTACTCGAACAAGGACATCTTCCTCCGCGAGCTGATCTCCAACGCCTCCGACGCGCTGGACAAGGTGCGCCTGGCCGGCTACCAGGACAAGGACCTGGAGCTGGACACGTCCGACCTGCACGTCGAGCTCGTCCCGGACGCGGAGAACCGCACGCTGACGATCCGGGACAACGGGATCGGCATGAGCCGCGACGAGGTCGTCGACCTGATCGGGACGATCGCCAAGTCCGGCACGGCCGAGCTGCTGGCCAAGCTCAAGGAGTCCGACGCCGCCGCGTCGCAGGACCTGATCGGCCAGTTCGGCGTCGGGTTCTACTCCAGCTTCATGGTCGCGGACCGGGTCGAGCTGGTGACGCGCAAGGCGGGCGAGAGCGAGGGCGTGCACTGGGAGTCCACCGGTGAGGGCTCGTACACGATCGAGCCGGTTCCGGATGCGCCGCAGGGCACCGCCGTCACGCTGCACCTCAAGGCGGAGGACGCCGAGGACAGCCTGCACGACTACACGAATCCGACGACGGTTCGCCGGATCGTCAAGAAGTACTCCGACTTCATCACCTGGCCGGTCCGGATGGCCGGCGAGGAGGAGCCGGAGACGCTCAACTCCATGAAGGCCCTCTGGGCGCGTCCGCAGAAGGACGTGACCGAGGAGGAGTACGCCGAGTTCTACCGGCACGTCAGCCACGACTGGCAGGAGCCGCTGGAGACGATCCGGCTGGCCGCCGAGGGCACGTTCGAGTACCAGGCGCTGCTGTTCCTCCCGCAGCACGCGCCGATGGACCTGTTCATGCGCGAGCGCCGCCGCGGCGTGCAGCTCTAC
Organism: uncultured Actinomycetota bacterium; assembly: GCA_963822335.1. GTDB lineage: Bacteria > Actinomycetota > Actinomycetes > Mycobacteriales > Pseudonocardiaceae > Pseudonocardia. Next base: position 435,439 of record CAWGHE010000005.1, read on the forward strand.
GTGCGGCGTGTGTTCATCATGGACAACTGCGAGGCGCTCGTCCCCGAGTACCTGCGCTTCGTCAAGGGCGTCGTGGACGCGGCGGACCTGTCGCTCAACGTGTCCCGCGAGATCCTCCAGCAGGACCGGCAGATCACGGCGATCCGCCGTCGTCTGGTGAAGAAGGTCCTCTCGACGATCAAGACGATGAAGACCGACGACGCCGAGAAGTACGCGACGTTCTGGGACCAGTTCGGCCGCGCGGTCAAGGAGGGTCTGCTCGAGGACCCGGACAACCGCGACGGCATCCTGGAGATCGCGTCGTTCCCGACCACGCACGACGCCGAGAAGCCGACCACGCTGGCCGACTACGTGTCCCGGATGAAGGACGGCCAGGAGCACATCTACCTCATGTGCGGCGAGTCCCGGTCCTCGATCGAGGCGTCCCCGCACATGGAGGCGTTCCGCGACCGCGGCTTCGAGGTGCTGCTGCTGACCGACCCGATCGACGAGGTCTGGGTCGACCAGGTCGGTGAGTTCGACGGCAAGGAACTGCGCTCGATCGCCAAGGGCCAGGTGGACCTGGAGACCGAGGAGCAGAAGCAGGAGGCCGAGAAGCGCCGCGAGGAGTTCTCCGGCTTCCTGGAGTGGATGACGGGCGCGCTGTCCGTCCAGGTGAAAGAGGTTCGACTCTCCGCCAGACTCACCACGTCGGCGGCCTGCCTGGTCAACGACGAGCACGAGATGAGCCCGGCGCTGGAGAAGATGTACCGGGCGATGGGCCAGGAGCTGCCGCAGGTGAAGCGGATCCTGGAGCTGAACCCGTCGCACCCGCTGGTCACCGCGCTGCAGGCCAAGCACACGCGATGCGCCGGACGAGGCGACCGAGACCGCCGAGCTGCTCTACGGGATGGCCCTGCTCGCCGAGGGCGGCGAGCTGGGCGACCCGTCGCGGTTCGTGTCGCTGCTGGCCGGACGCCTGGAGCGCAGCCTGTAGCGGCCGCGGCGACGTCCGGCCGGGTCGGCCGGACGTCGCCGCCGTCCTGTGCTCACGTCCCCGAAGTGACGGTCGCCTTCTTACGCGCGGGCGGCCGGTAGCTCTCGTGCGTGGTGGCGACCGCGATCACCGAGATCACTCCGGCCACCGCCACGTAGGCCGCGACCGAGTGGACCGTCCCGGTACCCGCCATGAGCGACGCCGCGATCAGCGGGGCGAACCCGCCTCCGATCACCGCCGCCAGCTGGTAGCCGAGCGACGCGCCCGAGTAGCGCATCTCGGTGGTGAACATCTCGGTGAGGAACGCCGCCATCGGCCCGTACAGGGCCGCCAGGACCACCCCGCCGATCAGCGCCGCGATCAGCATGCCCCGACACCGTGAGCGTGTCGACCAGCCAGAAGAACGGGAACGCCGCGACCAGGATGCCCACCGCTCCGGGCAGGATGACGCGTTTGCGGCCGATCCGGTCCGACAGCCCGGAGAACACCGGCAGCAGCGACCACCGAGACCGCGCTGGAGACCAGCAGGATGGTCAGGATCGTCGACCTCGCCACGCCTTGCTGCGTCACGTAGGACACCACGAAGACGATCATGATGTAGTAGAAGACCTGGATCGAGAGCATCATCCCGGCGGTCTGCACGATCTGCCGCGGGTGGGTGCGGATCGCCTCCAGGATCGGCGAGCGGTCGCGCTGCGACAGGCGTCCCGGACTCCCCGGCCTCCGCAGCCTTCCTGGCCTGCGCCTGCTGCAGCGCGCGGAAGTCCGGGGTGTCCTCCAGCCGCAGTTGCATGTACAGGCCAAGGGCGATCACGAGCACGCTGAGCAGGAACGGGACCCGCCACCCCCAGGCCAGGAACGCTGGGCCGGACAACGCCGCGGCCAGGACCCGAGGAACACCAGGTTGGACAGGATCGTCGCCAACGAGGGGCCGATGTGGGCGAAGCTGCCGAAGTACCCGCGGCGGTGCGCGGGCGCGTTCTCCGTGACCAGCAGCATCGACCCGCCGTACTGCCCGCCGACCGCTATCCCTTGGATGCAGCGGAGTACCACCAGCAGCAGTGGCGCGGCGAAGCCGATCGCGGCGTAGGTGGGCAGCGCACCGATGAGCATGGTGGACGCGCCCATCATCACCATGGCGATCACGAGCAGCTTCTTGCGACCGATCCGGTCGCCGTAGTGGCCGAACAGCACCCCGCCGACCGGGCGGAACACGAACCCGACGCCGAACGTCGCGAACGCGGCGAGCGTGCCGAGCGTGGGATCGGCGTCGGAGAAGAAGACCTTGTTGAACACCAGCGCCGCGGCGGTGCCGTAGATGTAGAAGTCGAACCACTCCAACGTGCTGGCCGACAGCGCAGCGACTGCGACCCGGCGCAGCGTGCTCTCGGACGGCCCGGCTTGCACATCCGTCATCCCGACACCCCCATGTCAGCCCTCCGGCCTCGTTGCCGGAACGGTTGTCGCAGACCGTAACCCGGCCCACGGCCAGGCAAAGCCGACATACGGGCTAACCGTGTGTAGCAACAGCGGGCCCACCCGATGCGCCCACCCGGCCCCGTCACCGGCGGCTGCACCGACGATCTGAGCCCCGTGCCGTCGCCGTGCCCGCGGAGCACGATCCTGATCCATTCCGCGTCCGCGTTGGTGCCTGCGGCTCGCCGTCCTCCTCTGCGGCCTCCTCGCGGGATGCGGCGTGGTCCCCGCCGGCCCGGCGCGGGTCGCTCCGGTCCGCACACGTCAGTCGAGCAGGCCGGACACACCCTGGATCGCCAGGTAGAGGCCCGCGACGCCGGAGACGCTCGTGATCAGCCCGCGCCGGTGCCGCCGTCCCCAGTCGTTGACGCGGGTGGTCACGGCCCGCGTTCGGTCCGGACGGAGCACGACCAGGAGCAGTGCGGACAGCGGCAGGGCGAACCGCAGGGCGTTGTAGACGAGGACCTGGAACACGCCGTTCACCGTGGTGGGGCTCGTCTCCAGGATGGCGACGAGTGCGGCCACGTAGAACAGGCCCGGCAGGTTCGTCACCGCCCCCGCCACGGCCGCGACCGGGACGGTCGGGTGGCGCAGCCGCCGTCCGATACCCGCCGGGAGGGCGGCCTCGAGCGACGACCGCTGCTCCGGTGACCGGCCACCGGCGCGGCCGGTGGCGTAGGCGACGGCGTACACCAGCGCCGCGACCCCGAGCACCGCGTCGACCGCGTACCGGACGGTGCTCGTCTCCTGCGAGCTGGCGGTCCCGTCGAACATCGTCACGATCACGAGGCCGGCGACGAGGCTGACCGCCAGTCCCGCACCGACGTAGCCGGACAGCAACCGGCGTGGCTGCCCGGACAGCAGCAGGGCGTACACCACGGCCAGCGGGGTCGCCCGGACCGCGCTCACCAGGCCCAGTACGACGGCTTCGGGGCTCACGACCGGGCCGACCGGCCGCCGGCGGGCGGCGGCAGCGGGGCCCGTCCCGGGCGCAGGCCGTCGACCAGCAGGGCCAGGTAGCGCCGCCGGTCCGCGCCGTCCGGGTCGCAGTCGTGCACCGTGGCCATCGCCATCACCATCACGGCGGACAGGTCGCGCACGGTGAGCTCCGGACGGACCACGCCGGCGTCGCGCGCCCGGTCGAGCAGCCGGCCCAGGGCCCGGCCGTAGCGCTGCACGGTGTCCACGTCGTACGCGCCGGCGCCCCGCCCCAGTCGGAGGATCACCCGCCGTCCGGTGATCGCGTCCAGCGCGCGGGACAGCGCTCCGACGAGGTCCTCCCACGGGTCACCGGTGTCGACGTCGGCCGTCGGCTCGATCTCCGCCGCGAACACGTCCTCGAGCACGGCGCGGACGAGCTGCTCCCGGTCCCGGAAGCGGCGGTAGAGCGTCGCCACGCCGAGCCCGGCGCGTCGGGCGATCTCGTCCAGCGGGACGTCCGGCCCGTCGGACTCGAACGCCTCCGCCGCGGCCGCGACGATCCTCCGGTGGTTACGGGCCGCGTCGGCCCGCAACGGCCGCGCGGGTTCCACCGGCGCAGACTAGCCGGTCACCAGGTGACGGGTAGTGAGCTGAGCCCGTAGATGAAGTGGAACGACCGGTACGCGACGTCGTCGTCGTCCACTGTGGTGGCCAGCGTCGGGAACCGGCGCAGCAGGGCCGGGAACGCGGTCTCCATCTCCATCCGGGCCAGCGGGGCACCCAGGCAGTGGTGGACGCCGTGTCCGAACGCGACGTGCCCGGCCGTACCGCGCCGGACGTCGAGCCGGTCCGGGTCCTCGACCTGCTCCGAGTCCCGGTTCGCCGACGGCAGCGAGCACAGCACGAGGGAGTCCTTCGGCAGCCGGGTCCCACGGATCTCCGTGTCCTGCATGACCAGGCGCGGGACGCCGGAGTGCACGATGGACAGCCAGCGCAGCAGCTCCTCGACGGCGGGCCGGGCCATCTCGTCGTCGTCGCGCACGAGGGCGGCCTGCTCCGGGCCGGTGCAGCAGCGCGAGCGTGCCCAGCCCGAGCATGTTCGATGTGGTCTCGTGCCCGGCGATCAGCAGCAGGCCCGCGATGCCGGTCAGCTCGTCGTGGGTGAGGTCGTCGCCGTGGTCGCGGATGAGCGCGCCGAGGATGTCGTCGCCCGGGTTCGCCCGGGCGGCGGCGACCAGCCCCGACATGTACTCCCGGTTCTCCCGGCCCGCGGCCAGCCGGTCGTCCGGGTCGCGCGAGAGGTCCAGCAGGCGGTTCGAACGCGCCTGGAACTCGGCCCGGTCCTCGTACGGGACGCCGAGCAGCTCGCAGATCACCAGTGACGGGATCGGCAGCGCGAAGTCGGACACGAGATCGGCGGGCGGCCCGGCCTTCTCCATCGCGTCCAGGTGGTCGGAGACGATCTCGGAGACCCGCGGCTGCAGCCGCTTGATCCGCGCCTGGGTGAACTCGCGGGTCAGCATCCGGCGCAGCCGGGTGTGGTCCGGCGGGTCGAGGGCGAGGAGCTGGCCGGCACGCATCCGCTCCGCTTCCTCGTCACTGATCTGCGCCATCGCGCCGCCCTGGCGACGGCGGATGTCCGCCGTGTTGCCGAACGTCGTGGCGTCGCCGAGGACCTCACGGACGTCCTCGTAACGAGTGACCAGGAAGGCCTGCAGACCGAGCGTCGTGGTCAGGACGGGGATCTCCCCGTCCGACCGGTACTTCGCGAGCTCGGCGACGGGGTCGATCCCGTCGCGGCGCATGTGCAGCGGGATCCGGGGTGCATCGTTCTCGACCGTCGTCATGGCGTCGTCCTCCGTGCCGGGGTGATGACCCGAACGTACCTGAAACGACAGTGGCCTATCGATTGCTTTGCGCAATGATCTCGCGGTGCCGTTCCGTACGGTGCGTCCCGTGACCACGCTCCCGATCGTCGCCCCCGAGGTGGCCGACGCGCTCGCGGACGGGCGTCCGGTGCTCGCCTGCGAGTCGACGATCCTCACCCACGGCCTGCCCCGCCCGGCCAATCTCGACGTCGCCCGGGACGCCGAGGCCCGGGTGCGCGCGGCCGGCGTCGTGCCGGCCACGATCGGCGTGCTCGACGGCGTGGCCCGGGTCGGGCTCTCCGGTGCCGAGCTCGAACGCCTGGCCTCCGACCCGGATGTGGTGAAGCTCAGCGCCCGGGACCTGCCCCTGGCCGCGGCCACCGGCGCGAGCGGCGGGACCACCGTGGCCGCGACCGCGCACCTCGCGCACCGCGCCCGGATCGCCGTGTTCGCCACCGGCGGGCTCGGCGGCGTGCACCGCGGTGCGGGGGAGACGTTCGACGAGTCGGCGGACCTGCCGGCGCTGGCCCGGCTGCCGATCGTGGTGGTGAGCGCCGGTGTGAAGTCGGTGCTCGACGTGCGCGCGACGCTGGAGCGGCTGGAGACGCTCGGCATCTCCGTGGCCGGGTACCGGACCAGTGCGTTCCCCGGCTTCTACGTCGCCGACTCCGGCCATCGGGTCACCCACGTCCTGACCTCCCCGGAGCAGGTCGCCGACGCCTGGGCGGCGGCTCGCGCGCTGGGGCTGGACGCTGCGCTGCTGGTCGCGAACCCGGTCCCGGCCGCCGAGCAGCTCCCGCCCGCGGTGCACGACGACGCGCTCGCCCGGGCCGCTGCGGCGCTGGCCGAGCAGGGGATCGGGGGGCAGGACGCCACCCCGTTCCTGCTGGCGGCGATCCGCGAGGCGACCGGCGGCGCGAGCCTGGACGTCAACGTCGCCGTGTACCGGAACAACGTCGACCTCGGCGCGCGGGTCGCGGCGGCGGTGGCCGCGTTGCGACGTGACATGCCGGGTACCTGACGTGCTCGGTGTGCTCGGCGACCTGGTCGAGGGCAGAACCGACATGACCTGCGACGTCGGTGACGGCAGACTCCGGGGCGTGATCCCGACCCCGATGCCCCGGCACACCGCGGAGTTCGACGACGGCGAGCTCCGCGCCGTGCGGGACCTGCTCGAACTCGCCTTCGACGGCGACGTCTCCGACGACGACTGGGAGCACTCGCTCGGCGGCCTGCACACCGTCGTCGTCGACGGGGGTGTCCCGGTCGCGCACGCATCCCTGGTGCAGCGTCGCCTGCTGCACGGTGGACGCGCGCTGCGTGCCGGGTACGTCGAGGCGGTCGCGGTGCACCCGGCACACCGGCGCCGCGGGCTGGCCGGTGCGGTGATGGCGCCGCTCGAGCGGGCGATCCGCCGCGGGTACCGGCTCGGCGCGCTCGGGTCGAGCGACATGGCCGTGCCCTTCTACGCGGGCCGGGGCTGGCAGGTCTGGCGCGGGCCGCTGCGGGTGCTCACGCCGTCCGGGCTGGCGGACACGCCGGAGGAGCAGGGCGGGATCTTCGTGCTGCCCGGCGACGTGCCGCTCGACCTCGACGCGCCGCTCGCCTGCGACTGGCGCGACGGCGACGTCTGGTGATCCACCGGGGTTCATCCGGATGACGGCCGCAGGTCGCCCACGCGCCACCGGGACGGATTGAGGTTCCGGTGTGCGCGTGGCGATCCTCGACCTGGCCGGCACCACGATGGCCGACGACGGCCTGGTGCTCGACGCCGTGCGCGCCGGGCTGCGCGCTGCCCGGGTCCGGCTCGACGGGCCGCGCTACCCGGCGCTGGCCCGCCAGGCCCGCGCGACCATGGACCGCGACTCGCTGACCGTCTTCGGCGAGCTGCTCGACGGCGACATGTACCGCGCCCGGCGGGCGAACGACGCGTTCGAGTGCCACCTCGCCGACTCCGCGCACGCGGGCCTGATCCGTGAGGTCGACGGCGCGGGCGTGGCCGTGGACGCACTGCGCGACAACGGCATCGTGGTCGCGCTGACCTGTGGGTTCTGTCCTGAGCTGCGGGACTGCCTGGTCGCCGCGCTGGGCTGGGCCGACCGCGTCGACCTGACGATGTCCCCGGCCGACGTCGACGGGTGCGGACTGCCGGACCCGGCCGTGCTGCACGCCGTCGCGCACCGGTGGGACACCCCGGCCGAGCACGTGGCCGTGGCCGGGGACGCCTCCGCCGACATCGAGGGCGCGGTGCGCGCCGGGGCCGCCCTGGCCGTCGGCGTCCGCGGTGGCGCGCACACCGAACCGCGGCTGCGGGCGGCCGGCGCGGACGCCGTCATCGACTCGGTCGCCGACCTGCCCGCGCTGCTCGGACTCCCCAGCTAGCAGGCTCCGTACTCAGTCCAGCCTGAACACACCCCTTGCCGTCTCGCCGAGGATGTTGCGCTTGGCGGACTCGTCGAGGAACGGCAGCGAGGCGATCCGCCCGGGCACGTCGAAGTCCCAGTGCGGCCAGTCCGAGGAGTACATCAGCGAGTTCGGCGCGTCGATCGCACGCATGGTCGCCTCCAGCAGCGCGTCGTCGGTCCACTCCATCGGCTGCGAGGTGTAGAACATCTCGCGCATGTAGTGCGACGGCGGCTTCGTCAGCAACGGCGCGTCGGACTGGCGCATGTAGTACTCGTGGTCGAGGCGCTGCATCATGAACGGCACCCAGGCCAGCCCCGACTCGATCCAGATGGTCTTCAGGCCCGGGAAGCGCTCCGGGATCCCGTTGATCACCCAGTTCGTCATGTGGGTCATGTTGCAGGTCACGAAGCTCATCGCGTGCGCCGACAGGAACTTGTTCATCGTCGACGTCATCGAGTCGCCCTGGTTCGGCCCGGCGTGGAAGCCGATCGGCAGACCGCGCCGCTCCAGCTCGGCGTACACCGGCATGTAGCCGTTGCGGTGCACGCCGGCATGGCGCTGGCTGGTGACCAGGAACCCGATCACGCCCGGGTGGTCGGCGAACTCCTCGATCGTCGCCAGGCACGCGTCGGGATCCTCGAACGGCAGCCCGAGCATCGTCCGGATCCGCGGTTCGCGGGGGAGGACCTCCGCGGTGAACCAGCGGTTGTAGGCCTGCAGCAGCGCCGTCGCGATCTGCGGCTGCGGGTGCAGCCCGGTCTCCAGCATCGGCTGCGGGAACACGACCTGGACGTCGATGCTCATCGCGTCCATCGCGCGGCGCACGAGCGTGACGTCGCGGTCCGCGCCGGACGTCGTGCCCGGCGTCTCCTCGGCCAGCGACGCCTGGTGCGGGATCCGCCCGGAGACGTCCTGCATGGTCAGCCCGGGTGAGTGGTTGTGCAGCGCCAGGTGCGAGGCCTGCGGCCAGTTCCGCATCATCTGCGCGGCCGTGTCCTTGAGCACCGGGGAATCGAGGTGCTCCAGGACCTCCGCCCACGAGTCGAGCTCCACGTGGTGCGAGTCGACGTCGACGATGAAGTAGTCCTGCAGGTTGTAGCGCTCGGTGTCCCGGGCCGCGTTGGCCAGGATCTCCCGGCTGTCGGTCCGGGTGGTGATCTCCTGCGTGGCCGGGCGGGTGACGCGGAGATCGGTGCGGGGTTCGGTGGCGGTCATGAGCTGCTCCGGGAGAACCACAGTGCGAGGTCGAACGGGTTGAGGTCGTGCGCGCGCAGCACGGCGGTCGCGAGGACGACGGCGTCGGTCGGCGTCAGATCGGTCCCCGACGGCGGCGCGGCGCCCTCCTCGGCGGCCGCGGCGTAGGCGCGGGCGGCGGCGGCGACGAGCGTGCGGGCGGTGCCGGGGTCCAGCGCGGCGATCGCGCCGTCGGCGAGGCCGGCGTCGATCTCCTCGGTGAGCGCGGCGGTCAGCTCCTCGATGCGACGTGCCCGCGCGTGACGGTCAGACGTGGACACGGATCCGGCCCCCGCTCTCCTCGACCGCGAACGCCCGCAGCGCGAAGTCCGGGCGGCCCGGGTGCGCACCGGTCGTCACGTCGTACTCGAAGCCGTGCCACGGGCACACCATGTGCATCGTGTCCGGGTCGAACACCAGTCCGCGGCTGGCCTTGCCGTCGTCGAGGCGCTCGCGCACCCGGGACACGATCCGGCCCTGGCAGGCCGGCCCGCCCTGGTGGGCGCAGACGTTCTCATAGGCGTGCAGCACGCCGCGGAACCGGAAGACCCCGACGGTGAGCGGGGGTTCGGTACCGATCTCGACGACCAGCCGCCCGCGCTCCGGGACCTCGTCGGAGGCGGCGACGTCGACGGCACGCGTGGTGGTGGGGTGCGTCGTCACGCCCGCCAGCCTGAGCCGCCGCCGGTGTCGTGTAAAGACCGCTACACGCGCGCCGCGACGGTGGTGCACCGCGCGATCGCTGCGACCGGGATGAGGGGCCCATGAGCCGGCGCGGCCCGGTAGAGCGCGCGCGACCAGCATGAACGTGCCGCTCGGCGGGGCGTCGACAGTCGGCCGGCACGTTGTGGTGGCCCTGCCAGCCGGAACGTTCCACTCGGCCTGCTGCGACCGATCGACCGTCACGTTCGGGTGGGTCACGCCGCAGGAACGTGCTGCTCGACCCGGTCGTCGGCCTCCCATCCTGGTGTGCCCGCCGGCCGCCGGCAGTCTTCTCCGAAACCCGTTCGGTCGCCGAACTGTTTCCGGAGCACGATGCCGGTGCCGGCCGGTCACTCGTGGACTGTGCGGCCCCGATGATCGACCGTCCGGTCCGCATCGGGGCCGTAGGTGGCCCCGGTCGGAACACGGAACGCCATCACCGGCCGGTGCAGCCGGGCTCAGACGACCGGCGTGATGCCCCGCAACGCCTCCGACCCGCGGACGGCGGTCGTGAGGTCGGCCAGCGCGGCACCGTGTGCGCGGGCGAGTGCCGTGGAGTCGTCGGTGAGCGTGTTCCGGTCGACGTAGCCGCCGTGGTCGAAGTACAGGCCGGGGGACAGGACCTGGACGGCGAAGAACCCGGCCAGCACCGAGCGCAGCTCGTTCTGGGCGAGGAAGTGGTGCCCGCTGGCGCCGGTCAGCACGATCGCGGCGGCCTTGCCCTGCAACGGCGCCGTCTTCTCGCCCCACTTGCCCCGCTCGGTGGCCTCCAGCAGCGCCTTCAGCGACGCGGTGTGGCTCGCCCGGTACACCGGGCTGCCGAACACGACGGCGTCGGCGTGCGCGAACGCGTCGACGATCTCGGCGTGCGACGTCTCGCTCAGCTCCAGCAGGGTGGACTTCGCGCCGGTGCCGTCCAGCACGGCGGAGACGGCGGTCGTCGTGCGCCCGCCTGCCTCGGGGCCGCCCACGACACCGACGACGGTCAGTTCGGTCATGCGTTCTCCTCCGGTTCGGGTCGGGTCAGCCCGTAGCTGCCCTGGTGGAACAGCAGGGGCACCCGCGCCGCGTCGGCACCGAGGTCGAGGACCCGACCGGCGACGATCGTGTGATCACCGCCGTCGTACTCGGCCCAGAGCTCGCAGTCGATCCAGGCGGGCACACCAGGCAGCACCGGGTGTTTCCCGGTCCGCGACGGGTCCCAGTCCACCCCGGCGAACTTGTCCACGCCGGAGCGCGCGAACCCGTTGCTGTGGTGCTCGTGATCCTCGGCGAGCACGTTCACGCAGAACGTGCCGATGTCGCGCAGCCTCGGCCACGTCGACGACGTCCGCGCCGGCGAGAAGCTGACCAGCGGCGGATCCAGCGACAGCGACGAGAACGACTGACAGGTGAACCCGACCGGCCCGTCCGGTCCGACCGCGGTCACCACGACCACGCCGGAGGCGAACTGGCCGAGCACCTGGCGCATCTGGTCAGCGGGGACCGGGCGGGGGGTCGAGTCGGTGTGCGCGGCGGAACCCGTCATGCCCCGACCCTAGGCAACGAAACCGCCGCGCACACCCCGTGATCACGGGGATGTGCGCGGCGGCTCGGTGGAGTTCAGCTTGCGTAGGCGCGCAGCTTGTCCGCTCGCTCGCCGACCCGCAGCTTCGCCATGACCTCACGCTCGATCTGGCGGACCCGCTCGCGGGACAGGCCGTAGCGCTTGCCGATCTGGTCCAGCGTGTGCGGCTGGCCGTCGTCGAGCCCGAAGCGCATCCGGATCACTGCCTGCTCGCGGTCCTCCAGCGTGCCCAACACGCGGCGGAGGTCGTCGTGCAGCAGGTGCGAGATCACCGTGTTCTCGGCGTCGGTGGCCTCGGCGTCCTCGATGAAGTCCCCGAGCGGGGCCTCCTCCTCGGCGCCGACCGGCATGTCCAGGCTCACCGGGTCCCGGGCGTGGTCCAGCAGGTCCGAGATCTTGTGCTCGGCGATGCCGGACTCCTCGGCCAACTCGGCGTCGTTCGGCTCGCGACCCAGGCGCTGGTGCAGGTCGCGCTTCATCCGCGCGAGCTTGTTCACCTGCTCGACCAGGTGCACCGGCAGCCGGATCGTGCGGGCCTGGTCGGCCATGCCGCGGGTGATGGCCTGGCGGATCCACCACGTCGCGTACGTCGAGAACTTGAAGCCCTTGGTGTAGTCGAACTTCTCCACCGCGCGGATCAGCCCGAGGTTGCCCTCCTGGATCAGGTCCAGCAGCGGCATCCCGCGACCCGTGTAGCGCTTGGCCAGCGACACCACGAGACGCAGGTTCGACTCCAGCAGGTGGTTCTTGGCCAACGCGCCGTCCCGCACGACCGCGCGCAGGTCACGGCGGTACTGCGGGTCCAGCTCGTCGCCCTCGGCGTCCGCGGTGTCCAGCCGGTGCTGGGCGAACACGCCGGCCTCGACGCGCTTGGCCAGCTCGACCTCCTGGGCGGCGGTCAGCAGGGCGCGCTTGCCGATCCCGTTCAGGTAGACGCGGACGAGGTCGGCGGCCGGGCTCTGCGCGTCCAGGTCCTCCGCGACGGCGGCGGCCGCCCCTGGAGAGAGAGCTCCGGAATCGGTCGTGGCGCCGGTGCCCTCGGTGTCGGTAGTGTCACCAGCGTCGGTGGCACGCTCCGCTACACGGCGGGTACGGCGTTTGGTCGTGCTGTCGTTCCCGGTGCGGGGACCCGGGATGGTCTGTGCGGCGGCCTCGTCGCCGGTCGGGGTCTCGACCGTCTCGACGGCCGCGGCGGTCATCGTCACCGTCATGCGTGCGTTCCTCCCCTGCTCGGGCGCGGCGGGTATCTGGTGCGTACCCGTGGCCGCTCGGCCCTATGGGTGGTCAACGCCAACTGTTCGGGAATCGTTCCCGCCTACCCCCCTCCAACGGCGGACGAGCCGCCGCCGGAGGGGGTGACGCTGCTCACCTAGGGCGCGGGCACCCGCGGCGTGTCCGTGGGGTCGGCCACGGCCCGGACGCTGCTGCGACGCCGGCCCGCCTTGCCTTCCTTCGTGTTGCGCGCCGTCGGCCCGGAGTGCCCGTAGACGATCTCCATCAGCGGCGGCCAGTCGTGGCGCAGCGCGTCGCGGCCCATGAACAGCCCGAGGTGCCCGCCGGTCGCGGTCCGCGTGGTGATGTCCTTGGCCGGCGTGCCCACCGCGTCCGCAGCCGCGAACATCTGCGGCGGCGGGGTGATGTGGTCGGAGGATCCGGCCAGCAGGAGCACCGGGCACTTGATCTCGCCCATGTCCACCCGGCGGCCGCCGATCTCGAGATCACCGGAGATCAGCTTGTTCTTCCAGAACAGGTTCTCCACCAGCCACAGGTAGAACCGGCCCGGGACGTCCTGGGTGTACTTGAACCAGTCCTCGAACACCCGGTAGCGCTCGACGTGCATCGGGTCGTCGATGTTCTCCAGCAGCTGCAGCTGGCGCGAGACCTCGGACTGCGGCTGGATGCCGACGAAGTTCGCCAGCACCGCCCGGCCGGACATGTTGCCGCCGTTGAGCTTGACCAGCGCCTTGTACGGCGCCATGCCCATCGTCCCGGCGGTGACCTTGGTCGTCGCCGAGATGACCGACTCGCCGGCGTGGAAGTCGATCGGGGCGCCGGCCAGCGTGAGCGTGTTGACCCGCTCCGGGTGCAGCGCCGCGTAGATCGCGGCCAGCCATCCGCCCTGGCAGTCGCCGACGACGTTCGCGACGCCGCCCATCCGCCGGATCGAGCGGTCGATCACGGTCAGGTAGTCGTCGATGGAGACGTTCTTCGACGCCGCCGTCGCCGGCTTCCACTCCAGCGCGTAGACGCGGGTGAGCCCGGACGCGCGGATCATCGCGATCTGGCTCTGCTGCGGCGAGTAGTCGACGACGGTGGAGGAGTGCCCGGCCTGCGGCGGCAGGACGATCGTCGGGACGACGTCGTCGTCGCGGTGGCGCTCCTCGGTGAAGTCACGCAGCGCCGCGAACGGGGTGGACAGCACGACCTCGTTCGGCAGGTGCCACTGCGGCTCCTTGCGGTCGGCCATCGTCGCCCACCAGAGCATCGTGCGGCGCGCGGAGTCGAACGGGCGCCCGATCCGCTGCACGGCGTCGACCCACGCGGCACCGGTGGCCCGCGTGAGCTCGGTGGCCACCTTGCCGGCGTTGGTGGCGTTGTAGGAGAGCAGGTAGCGCCAGGCGTCCGGGCTCTCGACGTGGTTCTCGGAGCTGTGGCCGCCGGCGTCGGGCGCGGCCGGAAGGGCCCGCGGTCCACCGGAACGAGCGGGACGTGCGGACGAACGCATCGCCGTGCTCATGGCATCTCCCATCGACGTTGATGAACCCGGATGATCCGAGTTACCAAACGGTAGGTCGTGTTCGGGATGTCAAGCAAGTCGAGACCTACCCGCGAGTAGTGCTTGCTCCACCAAGCGCAGGTGGTAGGGCTTACACAAGCCGAATTTTGTTTCGCGATGCCTACCGGTGAGTACCCCGTCACCATGGGGACCACCGATTGCGGCCCGCTTCGGCGTGGCCCGTCCCGTACGGACCGGAACATCCGTCCGACCCAGGAGTGAGATACGTGTCCGCAGCGCCCACCGACCCGACGAACGCCGACAGCGCCGACCGCACGCCGGTGGAGGTCCTCCGGCAGCAGGCCTCGAGCCTGGTCGAGGACCTGCGTGAGCTCGCCCATCCGCAGACGGCGACCGCGAAGGCGGATCCGATCGGGTTCGGTGACGCGCTGGGGGAGGCGGCCCGCGCGCTGGCCGGCAACCCCGTCTCCGTGCTGCGCGCCGGGTTCGGCTTCGGCGCCGACTCGGCCCGTGCCGTGGCGGCCGCGGCGCAGCGAGCGGTCGGCGGGACGGCCAACGGCCCGGCGACGTTGCCCGAGAAGGACAAGCGCTACGCCGACCCGGCCTGGGAGCGCAACGCCTGGTACTACCTGGCCCGTCAGGAGCACTCGCTGCTGGCCGACCGGCTGGCCGAGCTGTCCGAGGCGGCGAAGGTCTCCGACGTCGCTCGTCGCAAGCTCGACTTCCTGCTCACCCAGACGGTCGAGGCGCTGGCCCCGGCGAACTCGATCCTGACGAACCCGGCCTGGCCGAAGAAGATCGTCGAGACCGGTGGGCTGAACATCGTGCGTGGCGCGCGGAACCTGCTGCGCGACGCCGTGCAGAACAACGGGATGCCGCGCCAGACGACGCCCGGCGACTTCGTCGTCGGCAAGGACCTCGGGGTGACGCCGGGGCAGGTCGTCTACCGGAACCGGCTGATCGAGCTGATCCAGTACGAGCCGCAGACGGACAAGGTCCACGAGATCCCGTTGCTGATGAGCCCGCCGTGGATCAACAAGTTCTACATCATGGATCTGGCGCCGGAGAAGTCGCTGGTCGAGTGGGCGGTCCAGCACGGACACACCGTCTTCATGATCAGCTACCGGAACCCGGACTCGAGCCTGCGCGACGTCACGTTCAGCGACTACATGCAGGAGGGCCCGCTCACCGCGATGGACGTGATCCAGGAGATCACCGGCGCGGAGAAGATCAACATCGCGGCGCTGTGCCTGGGTGGCACGCTGGCCGCGGCGATGACGGCATGGCTGAACGCGCGCGGTGACCAGCGGGTCAACTCGCTGACGCTGATGAACACACTGCTCGACTTCTCCACCCCGGGTCAGCTCGGCGTGTTCACCGACGAGAAGACGGTGGACCGCATGGAGCTGACCATGAAGAAGGACGGCTACCTGCCCGCCAACAGCATGAAGACCACGTTCGACCTGCTCCGCGCCACCGACCTGGTGTGGAACTACGTGGTCAACGACTGGATGCTCGGCGAGGACCCGACGCCGTTCGACATGCTGACCTGGAACTCCGACTCCACCCGGATGCCGGCCGCGATGCAGGTCGAGTACCTGCAGAAGCTGTATCTGGAGAACCAGTTCGCCGAGGGCAAGCTGGAGATCTCGGGCGAGCGGGTGGACGTCGCCGACGTCCGACAGGACACCTACGTCATCACGGCGGAGTCCGACCACATCGCGCCGTGGCGGGGTGTCTACAAGGGCGCGTCGAAGATCGGCGGCACGGTCCGGTTCGTGCTCTCGAACTCCGGCCACATCGCCGGTGTCGTGAACCCACCCTCGGTGAAGTCGAGGCACTGGTTCAGCGAGAGCGCCGACCTGCCGGAGAACCCGGACGACTGGCGCGACGACGCCACGGAGCAGAAGGCCACCTGGTGGGAGGACTGGGCGCCGTGGGTCGCCGGGCACGCCGGCAAGCAGGTCACCCCGCCGAAGAAGATCGGCAGCGCGACGCACCCGCCGCTCGAGCCGGCCCCGGGCCGGTACGTGTTCGGCCGCTGAGGCCCGTCCGCCGACGGGCGGTCCCGCACCACGCCGGGACCGCCGGTCGCGCCACGGTTCTTGTCGCCGGTGGACAATGGCCCGCATGCGCACTCTGCTGTGCGTCCCGGGCCTGCCGGGACGGTCGACATGAGCCCGTCCGGGCATAACGGCTCCGCTCCCGACGCGGACCGGCCCGACCGGCGGAACCCGGCCGAGAAGGCGTTGTCGAACGCCCTCGGCGGGTTCATCCGCGCACAGCGGCAGATGGCCAAGTTGTCGCTGCGCGAGATGGCCGCGATGACCAGCGTCTCCAACGCCTACCTGAGCCAGGTCGAGCGGGGTCTGCACCAGCCGTCGCTGAAGGTGCTGCGCTCGATCGCGGACGCGCTGCAGCTGCCCACCGACCAGATGCTCAGCCAGGCCGGCTGGGCGACACGGGTCGAGGGCGACGTCGCCGAGCCCGAGCCGGCGCCGCGGTCGTCGCCGGCAGGGACCGAGGCGGCCATCCGCGCCGACGAGCGCCTGTCCGAGGAGCAGAAGAAGGCACTGATCGGCGTCTACCGCAGCTTCGTGGACCGCCCGTCCGCGGAGTGAGCCAGGTCATCCCGTCCTCCCGCCGCGCTTGCTTGACATACTTAACGAGCGCCGCGTAGTTTTTCAGGCAGACCTCGAAACACGAGTCGCCACATAGGAGGAGACCCGATGACCGCGTCCACCGACCAGTTCGTCGACATCGCCAAGCGCTCGCAGGACGTCATGACCGAGTCCGTCAAGAACTGGACCGAGACCGTGCAGGGCTTCGCCGGCCAGTTCTCCGGCAGCGGCCGTCCGCAGCTGCCCGACGCCGGCGTCGCCGTGGACCGCGTGTTCGACTTCGCCGAGCAGGTGCTCTCGCACCAGCGTGAGCTCGCCAAGACGTTCGTCGGCGCGACGCAGCAGGCCGTCGACACCTGGACCGACCAGGCCGCGAAGGTTGCCGAGCAGGTGACCGACAACGCGGTGCACAACGCCGAGCGCGCCGGCGAGGCCACTCAGAAGGCGACCGACTCGGCCGCCGAGAAGACCCGCGCAACGGCTCGGAGCAACGGCTCCAAGTGATCTCCCCGCCTCACCCGTGAGGCGTCGCGGACCACGCGAAGAACGGCCCCACCCGACGATCTCGGGTGGGGCCGTTCTCGTGTGGAGAGCACCCGACGATCCGCTCGCCTAGGGTGACCGCCATGGCGCGCGCACTGGTGACGGGTTCGCAGGATCGGGTGGCGGCCGTGGCCGCCGTGCTGGGGGACAAGGGGGTCGACGTCCTCACCGCCTCGAGCGACGGGGACCTCGACGCCCTCGACCTCGCCTCCGGTCTGGACCACTACATCCAGCTCCCGGTCACCGTGCAGCCGGAGGGCGAGAACCTGGTCGGGCGCGTGCGCTCGTTCCTGTCCGCCGGGCTGATCTTCCGCTACGCGGTGACCGAACGGGTCCTCCCGGTGCTCAACGACGGCGCGAGCGTCGTGCTCGTGTCCGGCAGCACGCTGCAGGGCGCGGCGGCGCTGCCGGACGACAAGCAGTCCCGGCTGGCGCTGCTGCACGTCCTCGCCCACGCCTGCCGGGCCGAGGTCGCCGGGCGGGGTGTGCGAGTCGGTGTCGTGTCCGGGGACCGCGCCGACACCGAGCTGGTCTCCTACGCCCTGAACGGCGGCACCGACCCGTCCGCGGCGCTGGTCCGCGAGCCCGCAGAGGCCGTGTCGGCGAAGCAGTACGAGGACTGGCGCACCGAGATCATGGGGCTGGCCACCGACCACGTCTGAGGCACGGCCCGGTGCTCGGCCTCGCCGGGCCATGCTTGTGGCGGGTGGCCGTCCCCGTCGCGTCGCTGGCAGCCGCCGGCGACGACGCAGCGCGCTCCGGGTGCGCAGGGCGCGGGTCAGCGCGCGGCACAACGTGCCGTGCCTCGGATGTAGTTCCTGGCGGTCGTCTCCTGGGATACCCACGTCTCCGGCCAGTCGGGACTGCGCCAGAGTGCGACTGATCGGTTCCGGTCCTTCACCGCGCGCCCGGCCCCGCAGCACGGGCTCGAGCGGCTGCGGGCCTGGCGTCCGGTCCGGGCTCGCCCAGCAGCGACGGGAACTGCGCTCGTCAGCTCTCACCTGCACTCGAGTGCTGCGGGCGGGTCACGGCCCCGGTTCGTGCCCCGCGCCGGTCGGAGGAGCTCATGCGCTCCAGCGGAGGTGCCACTGGGGCGCCCGACGGACCGGTTGTCCTGCTCCGCCGCGGCGCGCGGCGCGGGGCGGTAGCAGTGGTTGAGCCGCGCGACGCCGAGTTCGAGTTCCCGGCCCACCGTGGCCCGGAGGTGTCCGATGCGGCGGGCGATCGCAGCGCGAGACAACCCGGCCGCGATCTCCTCGCCGTCGGCGGAGTCAGGTATCGGCCGGTCACGGGACGCTCGAGATCATCCGGGGATCACTCCGCCGCCCTCGCGAATCCGGTGCCGCGCCGGTCGCCGACACACCAGCCGGCTCGGCGGCCTGCTCGATCGAAGACTCGCTCAGCCGTGCCCGCCTGAGTTGCTCCTCCGTCCCGGCTCGCCTCCCGGGTCGGTCGAGCCACCGTTCACGATCGCAAACGGTGCGTTCACGAGCTGGATCTGCGCAGCTTCAATTGGGTAATATCGAACGTATGTTCGCAACGGTGGACGATGTCGCGGGACTCGAGCACGTCGCCTTGCCGAACCTCGCCGCCGCCAGTGCGTCGGCCACCGCCGAGGAGGTCGACGATCCGTGTCCGCATGGGATTCCCGCGTGGCTGTGTGAGGAGTTCTGCGAGCCGGAGCCGGAGCCGGAGCCGGATGGTCCGGTGGTCGATCTCGGTCAGGTTCCGGGTGCTCGGCTGGCGTTGCAGTGCCAGTCCGCGGGCGATGGTGCCGGAGTTGTTGTCGAGCGGTGAGGTGCTCGATGTGGTGGAGGGCACGGAGTCGATCGTGCGGTGGGCGTTGGGGTTGCGGTCCCGGATGCTGGCCGAGTTCGCCGACCGCCACCCGGCCGGCACCTCGGCCGCGCCGCCCGGCGCCGACGCCTCGGGTGTCGCCCCGGTGGAGCGCTGGGTCCCCGACGAGGTCGGCCTGACCCTGGGCATTTCCCGGCTCGAGGCACTCGGTGAGATCGCGCTCGCGCAGCGGTTGACGCATGTCCTGCCGGACACCCTGGCCGCGCTGGAGGCGGGCCGGATCGACCGGGGCCGGGCCGAACTGATCGCCCGGGCGACCGCGGTGTTGCCGGTCGACAAGGCGCGCGCGGTGGAGGCCGCGGTGTTGGCGAAGGCGCCGGGTGCGACGCGTAAGCAGCTGGGGGATCGGGTGCGGCGGGCGATCGCCCGGGTCGACCCGGACGGGGAGTACCGGCGGCACCGGGAGGCGAACACGGAACGGCGGGTGTCGATCCGGTCGTTGGAGGACGGGATGGCGTCGTTGTGGTTCTACGGCTCCGCGCCGGAGATCGAGGCGGCGTGGCAGATGGCCGACCGGCTGGCTCGCGCTCTGGGTCCGGAGGATCCGCGCACGTTGGATCAGCGGCGGTTCGACCTGGCGATGCAGGTGTTGCAGGGCAGGCTGACCGTCACCGATCTGTCCGATGTCGACGCCGCGGTGAGCAGCGTGCTGGCCGCCGCCGGGCAGAACGCCGACGACCGCGACTCCGATGATCGGTCCGCCAGCGGTAGCGCCGACGCCGGAGCGCGCGCCACCGACGGCAGTGTCGGTTGCGCCGGCTCAGGCTCTGGCACCCGTCCGGCCGACCCCGATACCGAGGCGCGCACCAACGCCCGCGGCGGCGCCCCGGACGACGGTGGTGCCGCGGACGGCGGCGGTGCCCACGCTGCTGCCGGAACTCCGAGCGGCGAGGCCGGCTCCGACCCATGCGCTGCCGCGGGCGCCGATCGCGGTGCACCGACCAGCACTGATACCGGCGCTCCGACCGACGGCGTTGGAACGGCCGCCGTCGGGACATCCGCCCACCGCGGTCCGCCTGACGGCGGCGAGTCCTCCGGTGGCGGCGGCCCGGTACCGCCCGGCGGGCACGTGCCGCCCGATGTGCTCGCCGAGGCCGTCGCCCAAGCGCTGGCCCAGCGCGCCGACCTGCACGCCACCGTGCACAAACCGCTGATCCAGGTCGTGGTCGGGCTCGACACCCTGCTCGGCGACGACCACCCCGCCGAACTGCTCGGACACGGCCCCATCAACGCCACAACCGCCCGCGCGCTCGCCGCCGGCGGGACGCTGGGGCGGCTGGTCACCGACCCGCTGTCCGGGACGCTGCTCGAGCACGGCCGCGCCACCTACGCCCCGCCGGCCGGGCTGGCCGACCACGTCCGCGCCCGCGACCAGATCTGCCGCGGACCCCACTGCACCCGGCGCATCCGCGACCTCGACCACCACCACCCCTGGGCCCACGGCGGCCGCACCGACGACGCCAACCTGCACGGCTACTGCCAACACCACCACCAGCTCAAAGACGCACCCGGCTGGCAGGTGATCGCCCACCCGGACCGGTCGTTGACCTGGATCAGCCCGCACGGCCGCCGGCACACCACCGAGCCCTACGACTACCGCGCGTTCACCGACCACCCTGCGCCCGAACGGACTTGGACGGACTCGGACGGACCCGCGGGAATGGACGACGGCCCGCCACCGTTCTGACCCGACGGGTGCGGGAATGTCCTCGACTTCGGACGCGGCTGACTCTCGGCTACCTCGGGCGGCGGGCCCCGGCTCTGGGGCCCGTCGACGTGGCGGTCGCTCGCAGCCATAGGACCGTGAGCTGGTGGTGTCGCGTCTCCTTCCCGGCTTCTGGTCGACCTGCGCAGCGACGATCAAAACTCGGATCGGCCCGGCTGGCCCATCGGCCCGGCATCAAGACCGAACCCAGCGCGACGTTGCTTCACGGCGTGTGAGCGTCGGCTCCCGCCCCTGGACGACGTCCTCGATCGCGCCCAAGAGATCACCGGTGCGCCGTGCCCGCGGTTGATCCTCGACGCCCGGGCCCGTGGGTCGAGCCGACGCCGGTCGCCCGGACTGGGCCATCGACGCGACGCCGCAGCTGATGCGTGTGGATGCGGTCGGCCTGCCGTGCCCGGACGTCGGAATCATCCGGCCCGCCGATGCCGGGGACTGGGACGAGCTCGCCGGGCTCCCGCGTCGACCCCGAGGAAACGGACCGCACCCTCGGCCGCCCGGCGCGCCCCGCGAGCGGTCTTGCCCGCGTGGTCGCGGCCCGGCGCAGCTGGCCCATTCCGATCGGCAGCGCCGCGCTGGGTGCGCTGTGTGCGGGATGCTGCGATCGTCGACGTACTCGGCTCCGCTGGTGTCGTCGGTCCGGCCTTGGTCACCGCCGCTGACGGCACGCCGGGTTCGCGGCGGGTCGGGTCGGCCGAGGCTGAACGGGACTGGCCTCGTCGAGGACCTGCACGTAGGGGCCCGACCACCGGGGCAGAAGCCCGCGACGGCGTCGATCGCGCCCGCCGTCGAGTAGGCCCGCCGGCACCGTCGTGATCGGCGCCGAACCCGACGACACACCGAGGCACCGTCACGCGCCTCGGCTTCGTCCGGCCGAGCGAACCGCGACGCGGACCGGCGAACCCGGGTCACACCTCGACGAGCACCGTGAACGGGCCGTCGTTGACCGACTCCACGTCCATCATCGCGCCGAACTCGCCGGTGGCGACGGTCGCGCCGCGCCCGCGCAGGCGGGCCACCACGTCGTCGACGACGGGTGCGGCGTCCTCCGGGCGGGCCGCGGCCGACCAGGACGGCCGGCGGCCCTTGCGGGTGTCGCCGTAGAGCGTGAACTGGCTGACCACGAGCAGCGGGGCGCCGGCGTCGGCGCAGGACCGTTCGTCGCGCAGCAGGCGAAGCTCGTGCAGCTTGCGCGCCATCGTCTCCGCGTTCTGTGTCCCGGGGTCGTCGCGGTGCACGCCGAGCAGCACCAGCAGGCCCTCGCCGATCTCGCCGGTCACGTCGCGGGAGCCGTCGTCGCGGGTCACCGTGACCGACGCCCGCGACACCCGCGCGACGACGGCCCTCACCCGGCGTCCCACCCGTCGACGGGGACGAGCAGCCCGTGCCGGACGAGCTCGCGCACGGCGACCAGGGTCGGTCCGGTGAGGTCGTCGACCGGCCGGTCGTGCGCGAACGCCAGCAGTTCCAGCAGCTCGGACAGCGGCAGGTCGCCGCGGCATCCGGCGAGCAGGGCGGCGGCGACGTCGTCGACCTCGTGCTCCCAGGACGGCGTGCCCCAGCGGCGCACGGTCGCGGAGATCTCCGACCATCCCTCGTCGCCGACGGTGGCGGCGCGCTCCAGCACCACCTCGGGGGACAGGCGCATCCGGGCGGCCAGCAGGTCGTCGTCGGCCGGGTGCGACCGCAACCAGGTGACGCGGTCCAGCCAGGCCGCCATCTCCGGGCCGAGGCCGTCGGTCAGCTCGCCCGGCAGGTCCTCCACGACGACCGTCGGCTCCAGGCCGGGCGCGTGGTGGCGGCGCAGCAGCAGGAAGCCGAACCCGACGCCCTCGACGTGCTCGGCGGCCATCCAGTCCAGCCACTCGCCGGCCTGCGCACGGGCCCGGCGCGCGGACGGGACCAGCCCGGCGTCGCGCTGCCACGTCCCGACGTGCATCGCCGGGTCGACGGTCTCGCGCTGCAGGATCCACGCGTCGCAGCCCGGCGGGACCCAGGACCGCACCCGGTCCGGCCAGTCCTCGCCGCGCACGTGCAGCCAGGACCCGAGCAGCTGGGCGATGCCGCCCGGGTTGAGCAGGCCGGGCAGGTCCGCGAGCAGCGCGGCGAGCGCGTCGTCCCCGGCCTGGCCGGAGTCGCGGTAGACGTAGTCGACCCGCGGCGGGCCGGGCACGAACGGCGGGTTGGACACGATCTGGTCGAACCGCTCGCCGGCCACCGGCTCCAGCCACGGGCCCTCGCGCAGCTCCACCGGGACCCCGGACAGCCCGCAGGTCAGCCGGGCCAGCGCCAGCGCCCGCGGCGCGACGTCGGTGCCCACGACCCGGGCCGCGTGCCGTGACGCGTGCAGCGCCTGTACCCCGCATCCGGTGCCCAGGTCCAGCAACGACGCGACCGGGCGGCGCACCGTCCCCGCCGCCAGCGACAGCGACGCGCCGCCGACACCCGTCACGTGGTCCCGATCCTGCTTCGACGCCGGGGAGTCCAGATCGGACACGACCCACCAGTTCGCGTCGGCGGTGCCGCCGGGGTCGTCCGGGCCGACGGTTCCCGCTTCTCCGTAGGGCCGCACGTCGAGCCCGGCGACGATCCCGTCCGGGGTGCGCCGGACGATCCGCCCGGCCAGCAGCGGGTCCAGGTCGCCCAGCGCGGCCGTCACCGCGGGCTCCGGCTCGCAGGCGTCGAGCAGGAACAGCCGCACCAGCGTGCCGAGCTCGCCGCCGTTGCGGCTGGCGCGTGCCGCGGGCTCGGGTTCGCCGCGGGTCAGCGCCTCGTGGGCGGAGCGGCCGAGCAGGGCGCGGACGCCGTCCGGGGTGTAGCCGGCCTCGGTGAGGCAGCCGCGTAGACGCTCGACGTCGGCCGGCTCGAGATGGGGGAGCACCCGGCCATCATCCCGTGCCATCCTGTTGCGCATGACCGGCGTGTGCATCGCCCAGGATCCCGACGCGGACGCGCTGCTCGACCGCGAGCCGCTGGCCCTGCTGATCGGGATGCTGCTGGACCAGCAGATCCAGATGGAGATCGCGTTCAAGGGGCCGCAGAAGCTCCACGAGCGCCTCGGAGGCCTGGACCCCCGGGTGATCGCCGACTACGACCCGGACGAGTTCGCGACGCTCGCCACCACGCCGCCGGCGATCCACCGCTACGGCGGGTCGATGGCCAAGCGTGTGCAGGCGCTGTGTCAGTACCTCGTCGAGGAGTACGACGGCGACACCGAGGCGATCTGGACCCGGGACAAACCGACCGGCGCCGAGGTGCTGCGCCGGCTCAAGGCGCTGCCCGGCTACGGGGAGCAGAAGGCGAAGATCTTCCTGGCGCTGCTGGGCAAGCAGCGCGGTGTGACGCCCTACGGCTGGCGCAAGGCGGCAGGCGACTACGGCAAGGCGAACACCCGGTTGTCCGCGGCCGACGTCGTCGACGACGTCACGCTGCAGGAGGTCCGCAGCACGAAGAAGGCAGCCAAGGCCGCGGCGAAGGCCACCTCCGCGTGATCGCGGGCTAGCGCAGGAAAGGCGGGCCAGCATCAACGCCGCGGCGAAGACCGCCTCGGGGTGATCGCGGGCTAGCATCGGTGTCGTGCACAAGGTCCCGGAGGCTCTCAGCGGCGCCCGCGTCATCGACCCGGACCAGGTCTGCGACGCGGTGGCCGTGCTGTCCGACGGCGACCGGCTGACGCGGGCCGCCGAGGTCCTCGACGTGCTCGGCGAGGTCAACCGCCTGTCCATCCTGCTGGCGTTGCAGCACGCGGGGGACCTGTGCGTGTCCGACCTGGCCGTCGCCGTCGGGATGAGCGACAGCGCCGTCTCGCACGCGTTGCGGCTGCTGCGGGCCCACCACATGGTCACCGCGCACCGCCAGGGGCGGCTGGTGCGCTACCGGCTCTCCGACGGCATGGCCCGCCGGCTGCTCGAGATCGTCTCCGCGGAGGCGGTCACCGCCGGCCCGCTGCACGCACACGGGCACGGCGACGGCGAGGCGAAGGAGACCGGCGACCCGGGCGAGTCCGCTTGAGCCGCGGTGACACGGCGGTGGCCGCGGGTCCGGCCTCCGCGCCCGAGGTGGACGCGGCCGTCACCCGGCTGCTCGACGCGGCCGACGAGATCGACGAGGCGGGCTGGTACCCGTCGATCGACGTGTACCGGCCGTGGTCGGACTACAACCCGCGGATCTCCGGCGAGTTCGCCCGGCCCAGCGCGGTCCGCCGCTACCTGCACCGCGAGCTGTCCTCGCTGGTCGAGGCCGGTGCGACGGCTTCGGTGCGGGCGTCGCGGCGAGCCGTCGCGTTCGACGACCCGGCGTTCTTCGACGCGCTCGACGAGGACCGTTTCGACCTGCGCACGAAGAAGCTGTTCCTGTTCGGGCCGGAGCGGATGGCGCTGTCGCTGAACCGGCTCTCGCACTACACCGGAACGCCCGCCGAGTCGTTCGAGCGGCACGTGCTGTTCACCAACTACGCGATGCACGTCGAGGCGTTCCGCGAACGGTTCCCGGACGCGACCGGGCCGGACCGCGACGGCGTGCAGATGCCCTCCTGGCACCACCGGCGCCCGGACGGCGACGGCGTGAGCCTGGTCAACATCGGCGTGGGGCCCGCGAACGCGAAGACGATCACCGACCACGTCGCCGTGCTGCGACCGGACACGATGGTGATGATCGGCCACTGCGGTGGCCTGCGGAACCACCAGGCGCTCGGGGACTTCGTGCTGGCCACGGCCTACCAGCGCGCCGACCACGTGCTCGACGAGGTGCTCGGCGCGGACGTGCCGGTGATCCCGAACCACCGCCTCAACACGGCGTTGCTGGACGCGCTCGAGGCGGCCGGGGCGACGTTCCGGCTCGGCGTGGTGCACACGACGGACAACCGGGACTGGGAGCTCAACCAGTCCGCGACGCTGTCCCGGATGCGCGCCGCGCGGGCGGTCGCGGTGGACATGGAGTCGGCGACGATCGCGGCCAACGGGTTCCGCTACCGGATCCCGAACGCGACGCTGCTCTGCGTCTCGGACAAGCCGCTGCACGCGTCACCGAAGCTGGCGGGCGGGGCCAGGACGTTCTACGAGACGTCCAAGCGCCGCCATCTCGGGATCGCGCTGGACGCGCTGGAGCGGGTGCGCCGCGAGCACCCCGAGGGCCTTCCCCAGCACGAGCTCCGGTCGCCCGACGAGCCGCTGCTGGGTGGCCCGCCGGATGTGTGAGACTGTTGCCTCCCCTGGACCGGTGGGCACTGTTCCGGATGCAGTGACACCATGGACGGGGAGGTGGTCACGTGACAGATGAGCGGCGCGAGCCGGACCCCGTACTCATCACGGATGCGGCGGTCTCGTACGAAGAGGAGCTCGCGACCCGCAAGCGGCGCTACAAGATCATGATGGGGATGCGTATCCCGTGCATGATCGCTGCCGCGGCGTGCTACCAGATCCCGTGGCTCGCGGTGACGCTCCTGGTCATCTCGATCCCGCTGCCCTGGATGGCGGTCCTGATCGCGAACGACCGGCTGCCGCGCAAGGCGGAGAAGCCGAACCGCTACCAGGCCGACCACAAGGCGATCGAAGCGAAGGACCATCCGGTCATCGAGAACTGACCGGGGTACGTACGGCATCATGGGGGGCATGTCCACCCAGACACTGCCCGAGGTCGACACCCGGCCGGAAGGCACCGAGTCCACCGGCGACGACACGCCGGACATGTTCCACTACGTCCAGAAGTCCAAGATCACCGAGAGTGCGGTGCTGGGCAACATGGTGGTGGCGCTGTGCGGCTTCACGTTCTCGGTCACCAAGTCGCCCAAGCCCGATTCGCCGGTCTGCCCGAAGTGCAAGGAGATCTACGAGGGCCTCTCGGACGATCCCGAGTAGGAGCTCACACCTCGCGGGCGAGCACGATCAGCGCGACCGGACCCCCGGGCTCCCGGGGGTCCGCCGGCAGCTCGCGCTCGACGATGAAGCCCTCGCTCTCGTAGAGCGCGCGCGCCCGATGGTTGTCCGGCTTCACGTCCAGCCACACCCGGCCGGACCCGGCGTCGGCCACACGTGCGACGGCGGCCCTCAGCACGGCCCGTCCGTGCCCGCGCCCGCGGTGCTCCGCGGCGACGACGATCCGCCGCAGCTCGGTGCCGCTCTCTCCGCCCCGTGGCGCTGCCAGGACGACGAAGCCGACCAGAACGCCGTCGCGACGGGCCAGCAGATGCTCGACACCGGTGGTGGCCCGGGCGTCGGCGTGCCAGCTCGCCCCCGAGTCGCCCAGCCAGTGGCGGGTGTCCGGGTCCGCCTCCATGGCCAGCACGACGTCGGCCTCCTCGGCGCCGGTCGCGTGGAACACGACCGGACCGGTAGTCATCCGGCCAGGAACCGGTCGATCTCCCCGGCGAAGTGGTCCGGGTCGACGAGCAGCTCCAGGTGGCCGCCGTCGTAGAGATCGAGGACCGAGTTCCGGATGCCCTTGTGCATCAGGTGGGCGTTGCCCGGCGGGACCATCGGGTCGTCGTTGCCGGCCAGGATCAGCGTCGGCGCGGTGATCGTGGGCAGCAGCGGCAGGCTCGTCCATCCGGACAGCGCGAGCATCTGGAAGTAGTAGCCGCGCATCGGGCCGCGGCGCGCGCCCGAACCGAGCACCTTCGCGGCGAGCTCCGGGTGCTCGCGCATCGTGCCGCCGTAGAGGCGGTCGGCGACCGACTTGGCGAAGTCCGGGTCCTGGTGTCGCCGGGGCGTGGCCAACGCGCTGACCACGCCGGGGCCGGCCGGGATCATCAGGTTGCCGGTGCCGGTCGCGGCGAGCACGAGCTTGCGCACGCGACGGCGCCGCGAGATCGCCAGCTGCTGGGCCAGCATGCCGCCCCAGGAGAAGCCGAACACGTCGACCTCGCGCAGGCCGAGCCGGGTCAGCACCTGTCCGATCCGGTGTGCGAACCAGGACATGTGGTACGGCATGGCCGGCATCGCGGACTCGCCGATCCCCGGCGGGTCGAAGCGGATCACCTCGAGGTTCGGCGGCAGCGCCGCGACGAGCGGGTCGAGGACGTCGGTGGCGGCGCCGATGCCGTTGCACATGAGCAGCGGCGTGCGGCGAGGTCCTGGGCCGGATGCGGGGCGTACCACGACGCGCAGCGTCCGGCCGCCGACCACGACGTCGTGGTTCTCGACGGCAAGCGTGTCCGGGCGTTCGGCTGGTGCGGCCATGGCGGACGAGAATAGACGACCGGTGCCCGCTCGCGCGGCCCGAGGTGATGTTCGCCGCGACCGGGTTTCGAACGGAATTCGGTCATCCGCCCAGGTAGAGGCCCGGTGCGGGGTGCACCGGGTGCATCCGGCGGCCCCCCAGCTCGGGGGGTGCCTCGCGCGCTGAGCCGGCCCGTTCGACCAGCCAGGCCGCGAGGTCCGGCCACCAGGAGCCGTCCTCCGGTGTGGTCGCGGACACCCAGCCGTCGGGGTCGCCGTCGTCGGTCACCGGGCCCGCGCGGTAGCCGTCCGGCGCGACCAGCGCGCCGACCTGGTCCCCGCTCGCGCGGACCAGGCGCCGCGACCCGCCGAGCAGCTGAGCCGTCCGGTGCCCGGCCGTCCAGCGGCTGCACCGGGTCGTCCTCGGCGATGACGAGGTAGGCGTCGCAGGTCAGGCGGTGCGGCTCGACCGGGGTGCCGAGCACCGTCGCGTCCGGGCGCTCCGGGTCGTCCGCGGCGAGCGCGGCGAGATCGGCGTGCAGCGCCGCGGGGACCCGCAGCAGGTCACCGGCCCAGTGGTGCAGCGCGCGCCGCACGGCATCGGCCGGCAGCCGGTCCGCAGCGGCGGGGTCCACGGCGAACGGGCGGATCTGCTCACCGCCACGGCGCCACGCCCAGGACCGGACGGCCTCGGCGCCGTCCAGCAGCCCGCCCGCGGTCCGCGCGCCCGCCGGGTCCGGCCGGAAGCCGGGCAGCGCCGAGCGCTGGTCGAGCGCCGTGCCGAGATAGACCGCGGCGGCGACCCGGTCGCCGCGCCCGATCGCGCCCATGTGGCTCTGCACGGCGGCCGAGAGCAGCCCACCGGTGCGCACGCCCGCGAGCGCCACGCGGGGGCAGCGCGTCACCCGGGTGCACGCGTCGATGGCGTCGAGCACGGCGGCGGCGTAGGTGTCCAGGTCGCGGCCGGCCGCCGTGTCCGGCTCGGGGTCGGCCCAGGACAGCGCGAACACCTGCAGGCCGGCGCCGACGAGGTGGTCGACGAGCGAGTGCCCGGGGCAGAGGTCGGCGAGGTAGTAGCGGTGCACCAGGGGCGGCACCACCAGCACCGGCACCTCGTACACGTGCTCCGTGCGCGGCAGGTACTGCAACAGCTCGAACATCGGCGTCCGCAGCACCACCGCGCCGGGAGTGGCCGCGACGTCGCGTCCGAACACCGGGCGGGCGTCCCGCCCCGGCTCGGCGCCCGTCGCGGGCCGGTCCGGCGCAACCAGGGCCATGGTCGGGAACGTCAGATCGGCGAGGTAACCGAGGACGCCACGCAGCCGCGCCTCGTCGTCCGGGCCCAGCCGCGGCCGGGCGCCGCCGGGCGTGACGGCGTCGTCGAGAAGGCCGGACAGCGCCCCGGTGGTCGCGAGGTAGGCCTGCACGGCCCGCCGGCGCACCGGATCGGTGAGCCATCCGTCGCCGTCGAAGCGGTCGTCGCCGCGGTGCGGTGCCGACGTCGACGTGCCGAGGCCGACCGAGCCGAGCTCGGCGACCAGCCCGGCCCCGCGGCGCAGCACCGCGCCGGGTCGCGCGGCCAGCGAGGCGGCCAGCCGCAGGGCCGCACACGGTGTCGCCAGGTCCACGGGCCCCATTCTTCCCGCCCTCCGACCGACCTGCGCCGTTCACCCCCGCGTGAGGTCACGGACAGGCCGTCCGGACAGCGTGGCAACGCGGGCGCCGACCGCGGGGCCGGGAGGGGACACCATGACCACGAGCACGGCCTTCCTGCGGGAGTTCCTGCGCGACCCGGCCCGCACCGCGGCACCCGCGCCGAGCTCGCGGGCGCTGGCCGAGATGGTCTGCGCCCCGGTCCCGTCGACCGGGGACCCGGTCGTCGTCGAGCTCGGGCCGGGGACGGGCGCGTTCACCGACCTGATCGCCGAACGGCTCGGCGGGCGCGGGCACCACCTGGCGGTCGAGCTGAACCCGCGGCTCGCGACGCTGCTGGGCCGCCGCCACCCCGGGCTGGACGTGGCGGTGGCCGGGGCCGGGCAGCTGCCGGAGCTGCTGGACGAGCGGACCCTCGGTGGCGCCGACGTCGTCGTGTCCGGGTTGCCCTGGGCCGCGTACCCGGTGACCGGCCCGCGGCTCACCGACGTGATCGCCTCCTGCCTGCATCCCGACGGCGCGTTCAGCCAGTTCACCTACGTGTGGTCCCGCTGGGCGCCGCCGGCACGGCGCCAGCACCGCTGGCTGCGCGACGCGTTCGAGGAGGTCGTCCCGAGCCGCACGGTGTGGCCGAACCTGCCGCCCGCTCTGGTCTACCTGGCACGACGCCCCCGGGCGGCGGGCGGTTCCGGGGACCCGGGCGGCCCGCGGCTACCCTGAAGTTCGCCCCGCATCTCCTGAGGCGACGGTGCCGTCGCCCGGCGGGATGACGCCTGGGTTCCACCCGGGAACGACCCTCGGACCAGGGGAGACGTGTGTCGCAGTCCCAGCTCGCCTCGCCGGAGACCCGGCCGCTGCGCGCGTGGCAGCGCAGTGCGCTGGCCCGCTATCTCGCCGCGCAGCCGCAGGACTTCCTGGCTGTCGCGACGCCGGGCGCCGGCAAGACCGCGTTCGCGCTGCGGGTGGCCTCGGAGCTGCTGGCCGACCGCACGATCGACGCGATCACCGTCGTCACGCCGACCGAGCACCTGAAGTACCAGTGGGCGGAGTCCGCCCAGGCCGCCGGCGTCGCGCTGGACCCGGACTTCCGCAACTCGGCCGGCGGCACGTCGCGGGACTTCCACGGCATCGCGGTGACCTACGCCGGCGTCGCGGCGCACCCGATGCTGCACCGCAACCGCACGGAGAACCGGCGGATGATGGTGATCCTCGACGAGATCCACCACGCCGGCGACGCCCGCTCCTGGGGCGAGGCCGTCGCCGAGGCGTTCGACCCGGCCACCCGGCGGCTGGCGCTGACCGGGACACCGTTCCGCTCGGACGACAACCCGATCCCGTTCGTCGAGTACGTGCCGGACGCCGAGGGCGCGCCGCGCAGCCGTGCCGACCACTCCTACGGCTACGCCGAGGCGCTCGCCGACAACGTCGTGCGGCCGGTGGTCTTCCTGGCCTACTCCGGCACGTCGAACTGGCGGACCAGCGCCGGCGAGGAGATCTCCGCCCGGCTCGGCGAGCCGCTGACCCGCGAGCAGACGGCGATGGCCTGGCGCACCGCGCTGGACCCCGCCGGGGACTGGATGCCGGCCGTGCTCGCCGCCGCGGACCGGCGCCTGACCAGCCACCGCGACGGTGGGATGCCGGACGCGGGCGGGCTGGTGATCGCCTCCGACCAGACCGCGGCCCGCTCCTACGCCGCGATCCTGCGCCGGGTCACGGGGACGCAGCCGGTCGTCGTGCTCTCCGACGAGGCGGGCAGCTCGGACCGGATCGCCGAGTTCGCCCGCTCCGAGGAGCGCTGGATGGTCGCCGTGCGGATGG
Source organism: uncultured Actinomycetota bacterium (assembly GCA_963822335.1). Classification (GTDB taxonomy): domain Bacteria; phylum Actinomycetota; class Actinomycetes; order Mycobacteriales; family Pseudonocardiaceae; genus Pseudonocardia. Next base: position 466,694 of record CAWGHE010000005.1, read on the forward strand.
TGTCCGAGGGCGTCGACGTGCCGCGGCTGGCCGTCGGTGTCTACGCCACGTCGGCGTCCACGCCGCTGTACTTCGCACAGGCGATCGGCCGGTTCGTGCGGTCCCGCCGGCCGGGGGAGACGGCGTCGGTGTTCCTGCCCAGCGTGCCGGTGCTGCTCCAGCTGGCCAGCGAGCTGGAGGCACAGCGCGACCACGTGCTCGGCAAGCCGCAGCGCCCGGACGAGACGTGGAACGACGAGGAGCTGAACGAGGCCAACCGGCAGGAGGACGAGCCGGGGGAGCAGGAGAAGGCGTTCACCTCGCTGGGCGCCGACGCCGAGCTGGACCAGCTCATCTACGAGGGCACCACGTACTCCGCCGACGAGCAGGACTACCTGGGACTGCCCGGCCTGCTCGAGCCGGACCAGGTGCGCACGCTGCTGTCCCAGCGGCAGGCGGACTGGGTCGCGAAGGGCTCGCCGCGCACGGGTGCCCAGGCGCGCGCCACACCCGTCGACCGAGCCGACACCGCCGCCCCCGGCCGAGCGCGGCCCGGGCAGCGTCCGGGAGCGGCTGCAGACGCTGCGCAAGGAGCTGAACACGCTCGTCGCGCTGCACAACCACAAGACCCGCAAGCCGCACGGCGCGATCCACAACGATCTGCGCAAGCACTGCGGCGGCCCGCCGGTCGCCCTGGCCTCGATCGAGCAGCTCGAGGAGCGGATCGCGACGCTCCGCACTTGGCGCTGAGCCGCCGATCCACATGCGACACCATCTCCGATGTGAGCTAGGCCCCACCGGGTGTGTCATGCGCCGAACGGTCGTTGGCTACTGAGCGTGACGAGCCGTCGGGTTTCGGTTCGTCGCCGTCGCGTGACCGCAACGCCACCGCGGCGATCACCGCGGCGATCCCGCCGATCTCCAGCAGGCCCGGGACCTGCCCGAGCACGACGAGCCCGACCAGGGTCGCGGTGACCGGCAGCAGTGCCAGCAGCACGGCGAAGCGGGCCTGCCCGACCCGGCGCAGCACGATCTGGTCCAGCACGTACGGGATCACCGACGACAGCACACCCAACCCGACGGACAGGGCCAGAACACGCGGATCGGCGAGCGGCCGCAGACCGGCCGCGCCCCCCGTGAGCAGCAGCGGAGACAGCAGCACGGCCGCCATGGTGAAACCGACGGCGAGATCGTCGATCCCGTTCCCGGCGCGCGCGACACGCTTGCCGAGCAGCACGTAGGCGGCCCACATCGTGGCTGCTCCCAGTGCCCAGAGGACGCCGGCCGGGCTGCCGGACCACCGGACGTCGGCGATCAGCACCACGCCCGCCGCGGCCAGCACGACGGCGGCGACGTCGCGCGCCCGCCGCGACGCCAGGGCCGCGACGAGCACCGGTCCGCAGAATTCCAGGGCCACGGCCGTCCCGAGCGGGAGCCGGGCGATCGCCTCGTAGTACGCGACGTTCATACACGCCGTAGCCAGGCCGAACACGGTCGCGAGCAGCAGTCGTCTCCTACCCGCCCGCCCCGCCCACGCGGCACGCCCGGGCCGCCGCCACGCGAGCAGCACGAGGGCGGCACCGAGCAGTCGCAGTTCGGCGACGGCGGACGGCGCGAGCCGGTCGAACAGCCCGACGGCCAGGGCCGCCCCGACGTACATCGACGTCCCGCCGGCGAGGAACAGCAGCGGAGCCGGGACGCGATCCGCGACTCCCCGTATCTCCCGCACGGTTGCTCACCGTAATCCCGACACGTCGAGTTAACACCGCTCGGCTTGCACGGGTGTGCTCGGTAACCGCATGCTTTCGACGTAGTCAAATCTGGGTAGTTGGTCACCGCGGGTACGGCGCGGCGCCACCGACTGGTCACCGGAAACCTTCCGGGGACGTGACGGTTGTCGCGACTCGCCCCGGGAACACGTGCAGGGGTTCGAAGCGTCTGTAAGAGTGTGGACGAACCGCGAGAGCGGTCGTCACGGTGATAACGACGCCGGTCTACCGGCGTCGGGACGGAGGGAGACCGCTATGCAGCCCGAAACGCTGACCCGGCCCGAACTGACCCTCGCCGACCGCTGCGACCGTTGCGGTGCGGCGGCCAAGGTGCGCGCCTTGCTTCCCTCCGGTGGGGAACTGCTCTTCTGCGGCCACCACGGCCGCGCTCACGCCGAGAAGCTGCGCGAGAGCGGTGTGGAGGTGCAGCAGGGCGGCGAGTGAGCCCGTCCGGCGGATCGACGCCGGGCGCAACCACGCTTCACGACGGGGGCGGGACCTGAGGGTTCCGCCCCCGTCGTCGTGTCCGGGGCTTCCGGGGCCCTCAGCCGTCGTCGCGCAGGCGGTGGCGGGGCACCCGCCAGGTGGGGCCGTCCAGGTCGCCGTCGTCGAATCCGGGCTCGAGGGCCGGCGGTCCCGGGACCGCCGCCACGGGTGCGGGGCCGGGCACCACCGGCACCGGTCCGGAGCGCTGCGCAGGCACCGAGGCCGGGACCGGGCGGGGCACGGGCCGCGGCTTCCGCCCGACCACCGGCACGCGGGCCGGCAGGGCGCGTGTGGGCACGATCGTCGGCAACGGGGTGTGCTCCGGGCCTTCCCAGCCGAGCCCGGCCTGACCGGACGGCGGGGTGTCGTCGGTGGTTTCGCCCGTGGCGAACAGATCGCCGGCGGCGACACCGTCGCCTGCGGGACGGCTCTCCGGTGTCACGGACGGCAGCCGTGCGGTGAGCTCGTGCACGGGTTCCTGCGGCTCGTCCAGCGAGTCCTGGTCCACGATGGCGACCGCGGTGGTCTCGGGAAACCCGGCGGGCTCCTCGTCCAGCGGCTCGTCGACCGGCTCGGCGGGCGGCTCCGCGGCCCTGGCCGCCACGCGGGCGAACTCGCGGGCGTCGGCCAGCCGTGCGGACAGGGCGGCCACGAGCGGCCACAGGGCGGCGGCCATCCGCTCGTCCAGGGCCGTGTCGGCGCCCGCCAGGAGCTGGAGCCCGCCGATCGGCTGGCCGGAGACCGACACCGGAACCACGAGCGAGCGGACCAGCCCGCAGTCGGCCGCCGCGGCCGCCAGCTCCGGCGGGCCGCTGACGGTGAGGTCGGGCACGGTCAGCGGACGGTCCCCGCGGATCGCGGCCGGCACCGGACCCCGCCCGGCCCGGTGCTGGATCAGGCCGAGCCGGCTCGCGGCGTCGTCGGAGCCGAAGACGCACCGGGCCTGCGGGTCGCGCGGGTCGGCGGGCTCGGTGAGCAGCAGCGCCGCTGCGGCGACACCGACCGCGGGCGGCAGCGCCGCGCAGACGCCGGTCAGCATCGTCCCGATGTCGACCTGTGCCACCGCGGTGGCCCCGACCTGCAACGCGATCCGTGTCACGGCCGTGGACGGGTCGGGTCCGGAGGTGGTGGGCGAGGCCGCCATCGTCGTCCTTTCGGTGGACGGGCCGGACGAGCGGCCGCCGCCGTGTCCGGCCGGACGATAACGGACCGGACGATCACCGCTCCGATCAACCCCCGGCGAGATCGACTGCGCGGGCCCACGCGTCCGGGTGAACCGGGACGCCGTCGTTCACGTTCCGGGCACGTTCGGTGCGGGATCGATCGCCCGGCACGGTGACTCCGCGGGATCCCGGCGCCGGTTCGAGGTCGCGCAGCGTGGCCAGGAACCCGCGTCAACGCGGCGGGCGTCCCGCCGCCGAACGCGGCCGGGTCCAGCGCGAGCAGCAGGTCGCCCTTCGTGACCGGGTCGGTGGTGTCCAGCGTGCCGCGGACGTCGGTGCCCAGGGCCGTGGCCGTCAGCGTGGCGACCAGCAGCTCCAGCACCAGCGCGAGCGCGTAGCCCTTCGGGCCCCCGAACGGGCTGATCGCCCCGTCCAGCGCGGCGGCCGGGTCCGTGGTGGGGCGTCCCTCCGCGTCGACGACCGCGCCCTCGGGCAGCGGCTCGCTCCGGGCGGCGTGGTCGAGCACCTTGCCACGGGAGATCTGCCCGGTCGCCATGTCCAGCACGACCGGCGTCCGCGGCCGTCGGGACGGCGGCGGCGAGCGGGTTCGTGCCGAGCATCGCCGGTGCCGCGCCCCACGGGTGCACGAGCGCCTCGCTCGTCGTGGTCGCCAGACCGACGAGCCCCTCGGCGGCCAGGCGCTCCACGTACGGCGCGAGCATCCCGAGGTGCCCGGCGCGCCGGATCGCGGCGACGGCGACGCCGGTCTCCCGGGCGATCGGCGCCATCTCCTCCAGCGCGCGCACGGCCGTCGGCGGGCCGAACCCGTCGTGCCCGTCGACGCGTCAGCACGGACGCGGCGGAGCGCACCGGCTCCGGCTGTGCGTCCGGCACGATCAGACCGGCGTGGACGCGCCCGACCAGTACCTCCAGCCGTCGCAGACCGTGTGACGGGTGCCCGCGCAGGTCGCCCTCGGCGAGCCACTCGGCCTGGACGCGGGCCACCGGCTCCGGTGTCCCGAGCACGGTCAGCGCGCGCCCGGCCAGTGCGACGTACTCGGCCAGGGGGATCCGCAGCGGCTCGGTGCTCATGGCGAGCGAGCCTAGGCACCGCTGGGCAGAGCATGCGGAACCGACGTAGTGTCTCCCGCGTACCGCGGGAGCCCACGATCCGTGGCTGAGAGGGCGGCAGGCGGCCGTCGACCGTTCGAACCTGATCCGGTTGAGACCGGCGTAGGGAGGCCGCCATATGTCGTATACGCGTGCCCGAGCCGCGGTGATCACCGCTCTGCTGGGGGTCGTCGCGGTCGTACTGGCCGGATGCTCCGGGCCGGGCTCGGACTCCGGGGGATCCGGCGAGCCGCGCACGGTCCGGGTCGCGCTGGACTGGACCCCGAACACGAACCACACCGGCCTCTACGTCGCCCAGCAGCTCGGCTGGTTCCGCGACGCCGGGCTGAACGTCGAGATCCTGCCGTACAACCAGACGTCGCCGGACACGCTCGTCGCGAGCGGGGCGGCCGACTTCGGCATCAGCTTCCAGAGCTCGTTCACCTACTCCAAGGCCGCGGGCGCGGACATCACGTCGGTGATGGCGGTGCTGCAGCACTGGGCGACCGAGATCGCCGTCCGCGCCGACCGCCAGGACATCCGCACGCCCCGCGACCTGGACGGCAAGACCTACGCCGGGTTCGGCGAGCCGGGCGAGGTGCCGAAGATGGCCGCGGTGATCCGCGCCGCCGGCGGTCGCGGGGACTTCCAGACCGTGCAGCTCGGCACGTCGGCCTACGAGGCGCTCTACGCCGGGCAGGCCGACTTCACCGAGCCGTTCGTGGCATGGGAGGGGATCGAGGCACAGCTGCGCGGGGAGCCGCTGCGCACGTTCCGCTACACCGACTACGGCTTCCCGGACGCCTACAACGTGCTGATGATCGGCAACTCCACCTGGCTGCGCGACCACCCGGACGAGTCGCGGAAGTTCGTGCAGGCCGCACAGCGCGGCTACCAGCTCGCCGCCGACGACCCGGCGCAGGGCGGGCGCCTGCTCTCCGACGCGAACCCGGGCGCGTTCACCGACCCGCGGCTGGTCGGTCTGTCCTCGACGATGCTCGCCGAGCGCTACCTGCGCGACGAGCGCGGGCGCGTCGGGACGCAGACGGCGCAGCGCTGGGCGGGCTACTCCGGGTTCGTCTACGACTCCGGCACGGTCACCGGCCCGGACGGCAAGCCGGTGACGCAGAAGCCGGACTTCGGGACGTGGTTCACGAACGACTACCTCGCCCCGGAGGGCTGACCCGTGGCCCAGGACACCCGACTCGCGCCCCAACCGGTGGTGGGCGAGAGCTCCTCTCGCGCGGCGGGGCCGGACGGAGGCTCCCCTCGGGCACAGCCGGGGCTGCTGCGACGGGTGTGGCCGGCTCTGGTGGTCGTCGCGGGGCTTCTCGTTGTCTGGCAGGTGGCCGTCCAGCTGTCCGGGGTGCGACCGCAGGTGCTGCCGACCCCGCTGCGGGTGGTCGAACAGGGCTGGGCGTTCCGGGACGTGCTGTGGGACAACACCGTCCCGACGCTGCAGGTCACCGCCGTCGGGTTCGCGGTGTCGCTGGCCGTGGCGTGGGCGTTGGCGATCGCGGTGGACTTCTCGCCGTTCCTGCGGCGCGCGCTGACGCCGCTGCTCGTGGCCTCGCAGACGCTGCCGATCATCGCGATCGCCCCGCTGCTGATCATCTGGTTCGGGTTCGGCCTGCTGCCGAAGGTCCTGGTGATCGCGCTGGTGACGTTCTTCCCGGTCGCCGTCGGGCTGATCGAGGGGTTCGCCGCCACCGACCGGGAGGCCACCGCGCTGCTGCGCAGCATGGGCGCGAGCCGCTGGCAGCGGTTCCGGTACGTGCGCCTGCCGGGTGCGATGCCGTCGTTCTTCACGGCGCTGCGGATCGGGATCACCTACGCCGTGACCGGCGCCGTGTTCGCCGAGTACGTCGGCGCGAAGGCCGGGCTCGGGATCTTCATGCAGCTGCAGAAGAACTCGTTCCGGACCGACCTCGTGCTGGCCGCCGTCCTGGTGACGGCCGTGCTCTCGGTCGCGCTGTTCGGGCTGACCTTCCTCGTCCAGCGGCTGGTCGCGCCGTGGTACCGGGCGGACACCCGATGAGCGGCCCGAAGCTCGAGGTCCGCGACCTGTCCGTGGCCTACGGCGACCTCCCGGTGCTCGACGACGTGTCGCTCACCGTCGCCGACGGCGAGTTCGTCTCCCTGATCGGGCCGTCCGGCTGCGGGAAGTCGACGCTGTTCGCGGCGCTGGCGGGGCTGGTGGACGACGGCCGGGTCGACGGGCGGGTCGAGCTCGACGGCGACCCGGTGCGCGGGTCGCCGTTCGGTTACATGCCACAGCAGGACCTGCTGTTCCCGTGGCGCACCGTGCTGGACAACACGACGCTCGGGCTGGAGGTCGCGGGCACGTCGCGCCGCGTGGCGAGGGAGCGGGCGCGCCCGCTGTTCGAGACGTTCGGCCTGGCCGGCTTCGAGGGGGCCCGGCCGGCCGAGCTGTCCGGCGGGATGCGGCAGCGGGCGGCACTGCTGCGCACCGTCGTCGGCGGCCGTGACGTGCTGTTGCTCGACGAGCCGTTCGGCGCCCTGGACGCGCTCACCCGTACCGGCATGCAGGAGTGGCTGGAGGGCATGCGCGAGCGGTTCGGCTGGACCACGCTCCTGATCACGCACGACGTGCGGGAGGCCGCGTTCCTGTCCGACCGTGTCGTCGTGCTCTCACCGCGCCCGGCCCGGATCCGGCGGGAGGTCACCGTCGGCCTGCCGCGCCCCCGCGTCCGGGAGATGCTGACCGACCCGCGCCTGGCCGCCGTCGAGGCCGAGCTGCTGGACGTGCTCCGGGCCCCGCCGTCCTGACCGGTCAGCCGGCGCCCGGGGGACCGGCGTTGCGGCGCGAGTCGTCGGCGACCAGGACCCAGTCGCCGTCGTCCGGTGGGCTGACCTTCTGCCAGCCGGCGCCGGCGGTGCCGGCCGGCTTCGCCTTCCCGGTCCTCGGGTCGAACCACCACGTGCGGGCCGGGCCGGACAGCGCCCCGAGGTTCACCTCGAACGCGCGGCCGTCCGGGACGTAGACCATCAGGTAGGCACCGTCGGTGGCCCGGGTCGCCTGGATCCGGTTCGCGCCGCTCCCGGCGTCGCGCACCACCTTCGGCGCGGGGCGTCCGGTGGTGAACGGCCGGGACTCCATCAGCGCCCGCAGGTGTCCCATCTGGACGGCGCCCGGGGCCTCGATCGCCTTGCGCCAGTCCGCACCCGGCCGGGCGCTCAGGGCGGCCGAGCCACCGGGCGTCTGGAACTGCCAGACGGCGTGGTGGCCGTAGGTGTGGCCGAACGCGCCGCCGAACACCGCCCAGTACGCGTCGCGGCGCACGTCGAGATCGTTCGCGTACCCGTCCGGCGGCCGGTCCCAGCAGTACGGGTGGTCCTCGTAGATCGGCTCGCCGTCCAGCCACGGCAGGCCCTTGCGGTCGGTGTCCGCGACGAGCTCGGCGCGCACGTCGTAGCGCAGGCAGTGCCCGCCCTGGATCATGTTCAGGTCCAGCCACGGCTTGCCGGAGAACCACTGGGCCGAGCTCGCGTCGCCGATCGGGTGGTAGGTGATCAACACCTCCCGGCGGGCGCCCGCCTCGATACCCTCGGCCACCTGGGACCAGACGTCCTCGGAGCCGTCCGCGGACTCGTCGCCGCCGAGCACCCAGACGACGCGGTCGCCGTAGCGGGCGCCGATGAACTCGCCGTAGGTGCGGGCGTTGTTCTCGGTGAGCAGGGAGCCGACCTGCTGGTCGGCCCAGACCGGCAGCAGCGCGACCCGGATCCCGCGGGCGGCCGCCGCGTCCACGACCGCGTCCAGGTGGTCCCACCAGTCGTAGGCCCCCGGGTCGTCCGGGTCCGCGCCGGGCGTGGTCGCGGGGGTGAGGCCCTTGCTCAGCGGCTTGTCGCCGTAGGCGTTCGCGCCCTTGCCGTCGACGTGCGGGAACACGGCCACGACCTGCACGACCGTGTAGCCCTGCTCCTTGCGGACGTCCAGGTAGCGGTCGGTCTCGGCACGGTCCAGCTTGGACGGCAGCGCCCACGCCGTGTCGCCCAGCCAGAAGAACGGCTTGCCGGACGCCGTCGCGAGGTACCGGCCGTCGACCTTCAACGGTTCGACGGGTGCGGACGGTCCGGGGGCATCCGGACCGGGGTCCGGAGCGGTACCGGCGGCACACGATCCCAGCACCGCTGCCGAGGCGACCCCGATCGCGAGCCGGCGCAATAACGGGCTCACGACGCGCGACCGTCCGAATGGTCCGAATACACGTGATCACGGTACGGGCACGGGTGCCGGGCGGCGAGTATCGGCGTGTCGCGCGTCCGGGCGTCGTCGTTCACCCGGTGAGCCGGCCGGCCAGCTCACCGACCGTGCGGACGGTGTAGTCCGGGGCGGCGAGGTGGCCCGGGTACGGCTCGCCGACCCGGTCCACCCAGGCGGTGCGCATCCCGGCCCGGTGCGCGCCGTGCAGGTCCCACGGGTGCACGGCGACCATCACGGCCTCGTCGGCCGCGACCCCGCAGTGGCCCAGCGCGTACTCGTAGGCGGCGCGGGCCGGTTTCCAGATCCCGGCGCCCTCCACCGAGAGCACCGCCTCGAACTCACCGCGCACGCCGTGGTCGCCGAGCAGCTTCTCGGCCACAGCGGGTGCGCCGTTGGACATCGTGACCAGCCGCAGCCCGGTCGCGGCGAGCGCGCGGACGCCGTCGGCGACGTCCGGGTGCAGGGGCAGCTCCAGGAAGCCCTGCAGGATGTGGTCCGCTCCGGCGCCCGGGTCCGCGATCCCGATCCGGCGCAGCAGCTGCGTCGCGGTCTCCCGGCCGATCTCGGCGAACGGGCGGGCGTCGCCGGAGGCGGCCAGCGCGATGCCCTCGCGCAGCGTGCTGGCGAACCAGTACGGGCCGTACCACTCCGGGGCGCCGAGGTCGGTGAATCGGCGCGCCAGCGGGGTCAGGTCGGACAGCGTCTCGTTGACGTCGAACACGACGGTCGTGATCGGCACGGGCACTCCTCGCATCGGGGAGCACCTACCCTGGCCGTTGTGGACGATCCGCGCACGGTGCTCGTGCTCGGCGGCACCACGGAAGGACGCGCGGCGGCCTCGGCACTGGCCGGGCGTTCCGGGCTGCGGGTGGTGTCGTCGCTGGCCGGAGCGGTGCGGTCGCCGTCGCTCCCGGACGGCGAGGTACGCGTCGGCGGGTTCGGCGGCGCCGGCGGGCTGGCCGACTGGCTGCGCGACGAACGGGTGGACGCCGTCCTGGACGCCACCCACCCGTTCGCGGACGGGATCACCGCGAACGCCGCGGCGGCGTGCGCCGCCACCGGCACGCCGCTCGTGGTGCTACGACGTCCTGGATGGACTGCCGGGGCCGGCGACCGCTGGCACCGGGTCGGCTCGGTACCCGCGGCCGCGGCGGCCCTGCCCGAACTGCTCCCGGGCCCGGACGGCCGGGTGCTGCTGACCACCGGACGCGGGGGGCTGGCGGCGTTCGCGCCGGTCGAGGCGGAATTCTGGATCCGTGCCGTCGACCCGCCCGGACCGCCGCTGCCGTCCCGCTACGAGCTGCTCCTCGATCGCGGTCCGTTCCCGCTCGACGACGAGCGGGCCCTGATGGCGAGGATCCGCCCGCACGTCCTGGTCACCAAGGACTCCGGCGGCACCGCGACCGCCCCCAAGCTCGCCGCCGCACGCGAGGCCGGGATCCCGGTGCTGGTCGTCGACCGGCCCACGCTCCCGGACGGCGTCGACACTGCCGCGACGGTGGACGAGGCACTGACCCGCCTCGGCCTCACCCCTGCGTAGCCGGCGGGCGGAGCCGCTCTTCCGGGCCGGCGCGTCAGGGCTCGACGACCGTCACGCCGGGACCGGTCGGGCCGGCCAGGGCGGCGGGGGCATCGTCCAGCGGGATGCGGGCGGTGACCAGCCGCTCCGGGGCGAGACGACCGTTGTCGATCAGGGCGGTGAGGCGCGGGTAGTCCGCGGCGGCCATGCCGTGGCTGCCGGTGAGCGTCAGCTCCCGGGCGATCATGTCCGGAACCGGGACGACCGGTTCCGCGGCGAGCAGCCCGACCTGCACGAGGACGCCCTGCCGTCGCAGCACCCGGATCCCGAGCGCCAGCGACTCCGGCCGCCCCGCGGCCTCCAGTGCCACCCGGGCGTCGCCGAGCACGTCGCGCACGCGCTCGGTTCCGTCCGGGCCGGACGGGTCCACGGTCGCGACCGCGCCCAGCTCGGCGGCGAACGCCCGGGCGCCGGGGGAGGGGTCGGCGACCACGATCTCGGCCCCGAGAGCGCTCCCGACCAGCACCGCGGACAGCCCGACCCCACCCGCGCCGAGCACCAGCACCCGCTCGCCGGGCCGGACCGCGGCCCGGTCGGCCAGCGCCCGGTACGCCGTCGCGAACCGGCAGCCCAGCAGCGCCGCGCCACCGGCGTCGGCGTCCGGGTCGACCGGGACGAGGTTCGCGTCGGCGTGGCGGACCTCGACGTACTCGGCGAACGAGCCCCAGTGCGTGAACCCGGGCTGCTCCTGGTTCGGGCACACCTGCGCCCGGCCCGACCGGCACTCGTCGCAGCGCCCGCAGCCGCAGACGAACGGCGTGGTCACCCGGTCCCCGACGCGCGCGCGGGTCACCTCGGCGCCGATCGCCACGACGTCGCCGACGAGCTCGTGGCCGGGAACGTGCGGGAGCACGACGCCGTCGTCGTGACCGAGCCAGGCGTGCCGGTCGCTCGCGCACACCCCGGTCGCCTGCACACGCACGACGACGCCGTCCGGGCGCGGCGCCGGATCGGGCACCTGCTCCACCGACGGCTCGGCTCCGAACTCGGTGATCAGTACCGCGCGCACCGTTCTCCCCTCACGTGTTCGCACCGCGGGCCGCGACGACCCAGCGGCCGGTGACCTCGCCGTTCTCCACCACGACCAGCTCGTCGGCGAGGTTGACCGCGGCGCAGACGTGGTTGGGCACCACCCGCACCCGGCTCCCGACCGCGGGAACGTCGCCCAGCGCGACCGTCGCGTGGTGCTCGGAGAGCGCCGTGACCGTCCCCCGTGGATGATCCAGCAACCGCCCGTGGCCCGACGCCCACGGTGCCCGGTCCGCGCCGAGGATCTTGCTGCCGGCGTCGAGCACGACGTGGCCGTCGCGGACGCTCACGACGGTCGCGACGGCGCTCAGAGCGACGTCGTCGAAGCCGGCGGCCTCCAGCTCCACCTGCTGGGCGTCGCCGAACACCGACACCCCGGGACGGGTCTCGGTGGCCGGGTAGCCGACGCTGCCCGGATCGAGCGGCTCGGTCGGGCTGGAGCCGCCGCTGCGCACCCGCGGCTCGACGCCGGCGGCGTTCAGGGACGCGGCGGCCGCGTCCAGAGCGGCGGCCTCGTCGTCGGCGGCCGCGCGCCGCCCGCCGGGGGAGTAGGCGTGCCCCGGGAACGTGAACACGCCCACCACGTCCAGCCCGGCCGACGTCGCGTCCCGGGCCAGAGCGCCCGCCGCGGACGGGGCGACCCCGGTGCGGTGGTGCCCGGAGTCCACCTCGACCAGCACCTCGGCCGGGGCGCCGCGCAGCGCCGCGGCCAGCGCCCGCGCGCCCTCGGCCGAGTCGACGCCGATCCGCAGACGGACCCGCCCGGCCAGCGTCCGCAGCCGCTCCGCCCGCGGACCGCCTGCCCAGACCGGATAGGCCAGGAACAGGTCGTCGCAGCCGGCGGCGGCGAACACCTCGGCCTCGGACACGGTGGCCACGGTGAGCCCGGACGCGCCGTGGGCGAGCTGCCGGCGGGCTATCTCCACGCACTTGTGCGTCTTGGCGTGCGGGCGCCAGGCCAGCCCGCGCGCGGCGGCGCGGGCGGCGCCCGTCGCGAGGTTGCGCTCCAGCCTCCCCTCGTCGACGGCCAGGAACGGTGTGTCGAGATCGTCGGTCCGGAGCACTCCGCGATCGTGCCATCCTGCGATATCCTCGCCGGGCGAATAAATAGGAGGGCTCGTGGACGGGATCCGCGCGGTGCTGTTCGACATGGACGGCACGCTGGTCGAGTCGGATGCGGCGGTGGCGCGAGCCTGGTCGGCGTGGGCGGCCGAGTACGGCGTCGCGCCGGAGGCGCTGTCCGCGGTGGCGCACGGCGTGCCCGCCGACGGCACGATCCGGATCCTCCGTCCCGATCTCGACGACGCCGGGGTCGCCGCCGCGTCCGCGCGTCAGCTCGCGCTGCAGTACGGCGATCTCGACGACGTCGTGGCGCTGCCCGGCGCGCACGCGCTGCTCGCCGAGCTGGACGCCGCGGGCGTGCCGTGGGCCGTCGTCACCAGCGCGGACCGCGAGCTCGCCCGGGCGCGGCTGGGTGCGGCCGGGATCGACGCGCCGGTGCTGGTGGCCCGTGACGACATCGCGCGCGGCAAGCCGGACCCGGAGGGCTACCTCACCGCGGCGGCTGCACTGGGCGTGCCGGCCGCGGCGTGCCTGGTGGTGGAGGACGCCGAGGCCGGGCTCACCGCGGGCCGTGCCGCGGGGGCGCGCACGGCCGCGCTGCGCGGGCTGGACGGCGACCTGCGCCTGGACGACCTCGGCGACCTGCTCCCGTTCCTCGGCCGGGCGGCGGCGCACCCGGCGGGCTGACCCGCGCGAGGGCAGTCCGGGATTACCGTCGCTCCGTGACCACGCGTACCGCGGCCGCCCGCACCTTCTACCTGCTGCTCGCGGTGCTCATCGCGGCCGCTCTGGTGGTGCAGGTCGTGCTGATCGTGCAGGGCGGCGCGGACGCGAACAGCGGGGAGAGCGGAGGCGTGGCTCCGCTCAGCACCCGGCTGGTGCGGCTGGCCAGCTACTTCACGATCGAGTGCAACGTGCTGGTGCTGGCGCTCGCCGTCTCCCTGGTGCTGCGGCCGGGTCGCGACGGCCGGCTCTGGCGGGTGCTCGCCCTCGACGCGTTGATCGGGATCGCCATCACCGGTGTCGTGTTCGCGACCGTGCTGGCCCCGATCGTGCACCCGACCGGGCTCGCGTCCGCCGTCAACATCGTCTTCCACTACGTCGTGCCGGTCGCCGCCGTCCTCGGCTGGCTGGTGTTCGGCCCGCGCCCGCGCGTGGACGGCGCGGCGCTGCTCGGCGCGTCCGTTTGGCCCGTCGCGTGGCTCGTCTGGACGGTCGCGCACGGTGTCGTGACCGGTTGGTACCCGTACCCGTTCCTGGACGTGGGGACGCTCGGTGCCGCGGTCGCGGCGCGCAACCTCGCGTTCGTCCTGGTCGGCGCCGTCGTCGTCGGGTTGCTGGTGTGGTGGGCCGACCGGCGCCTGCCGGCGACCGGGACGGTTCAGGCCTCGTCGCGCCGGTAGTGGCGGGGGGTGAACACGGCCGGGCCGCCCTCCCGGTCCACCACCCGGGTCGTCGACGACCCGACGATCACCAGCGTGCGCATGTCGACCTGCTCCGGGTCCAGCTCGCCGAGGGTGGTGACCGTGACCCGCTCGCCCGCGCCGCCGACGTCGCGCCCGAGCACCACCGGGGTGTCCGGGGCACGGTGCTCCAGCAGCACGTCGCGGGCGGCTCCGACCTGCCACGGCCGCGCCTTCGAGCGCGGGTTGTAGATCGCGATCGCCAGGTCCGCGGCCGCGACGGCGGCCAGCCGGGCCGCGACGACGTCCCACGGCTTGAGCCGGTCGGACAGCGAGATCATCGCGTGGTCGTGGCCGAGCGGAGCCCCCACCGAGGCGGACACGGCCTGTGCCGCGGACAGCCCGGGAAGGACGCGCACCGGGACGTCGCGGTACTTCGGCCCGGCGGCGACCTCGAGGACGGCCGCGGCCATCGCGAACACGCCGGGGTCCCCGGCCGACACGACCGCGACCCGGCGTCCGGACGCCGCCAGATCCAGCGCGTGCGCCGCCCGCTCGGCCTCCACCCGGTTGTCCGAGGCGTGCCGGGTCTGGCGCGGGTTCGGCGGGACCCGGTCCAGGTACGGCCCGTAGCCGACGAGGTCGTCGGCGACCGACAGCGCCGCTGCCACCTGCGGGGTCAGCCAGTCCCGCCCCGCCGGCCCGGTGCCGACGACGACGACCTCGCCGTGCCCGCGCACCGCCTCCGCGCCGGTCGAGAGCTCCGTTCGTACGGCCGGGCCGGCCGACGGCTCCGCTCGCGCCATCCCCGACTGGAGGTCACGGGCATCCGGCTCGTCCGGCACCGAGGACGCGACCTCGCCCGGGACCAGCGCGATCGCGAAGTACGGCACCGACTCCGGATCCACATCGGACAGATCGCCGGTGCGCTGACCCTCCATCGTGGCCCGCTCGACGTACCGGGCGCGGTCCAGCGTCCCGGCGTCGGCGAGGGCGTCGCGGACCGTGGTGAACGTCCGGCCCAGCTTCATGATCGCGGCCGAGTCGGTGTCGGCGAGGCGGCGGGCGAGCTCGGCGCGGGGGAGCGTGCCGGGCAGGACGGTGAGCACCTCGTCGCGCTCCACGAGCGGCCGGCCGAGTGCGGCGGACGCGGCGCTGATCGAGGTCACGCCGGGCACGACCTCGGTGCGGAACCGGCCGGCCAGGCGCTTGTGCATGTGCATGTAGGAGCCGTAGAACAGCGGGTCGCCCTCGGCGAGCAGCACGACGTCGCGGCCCGCCTCCAGGTGCGAGGCCAGCCGGGCGGCCGCGTCGGTGTAGAACGCGTCGATCGCGCCCTGGTAGCCGCCGGGGTGGTCGACGGTCTCCGTGGTGACCGGGTAGACCAGCGCCTCCTCGATGGCGTCGCCGCTCAGGTGCGGCTCGGCGATCCGGCGGGCGATCGAGCGGCCGTGCCGGGCCGAGTGGTAGGCGATCACGTCCGCGTCCCGCACCAGCCGGGCCGCCTTGATCGTGGTCAGCTCCGGGTCGCCGGGGCCGAGCCCGACCCCGTACAGCGTTCCGGTCACGACATGATCTCCCGCTCGTGGGCCAGTGCGTTGAGCGCCGCGGCGGTGATCGCCGACCCGCCGCGGCGGCCGTGCACGACGAGGTACTCGAGGTCGTCGCGGGCGGCGAGCGCCTGCTTGGACTCCACCGCGCCGACGAACCCGACCGGGATGCCGAGCACCGCGGCCGGGCGGCCCAGGCCCCGGTCGATGAGGTCGAGCAGGTGGAACAGCGCCGTCGGGGCGTTGCCGATCGCGACGACGGCGCCGTCGAACCGGTCGGCGAGCAGCTCCAGCGCCGCGGCCGAGCGGGTGTTGCCGATCCGCTCGGCGTGCTCGGGCACCCGGGCATCGCGCAGCAGGCACAGCACCTCGTTGTCCGCCGGCAGACGGGCCGCGGTGACCCCGGAGGCGACCATCATCGCGTCGCAGAGGATCGGTTTCCCGGCCCGCAGCGCGTCCCGGGCGGCCGCGACGAGCCCGTCGGAGGCGGCGATGTCGCCGGCCAGGTCCACCTGCCCGCTGGCGTGGATCATGCGGACGGCGACGTCCTCCATGCCGGGCGGCAGTCCCGACAGGTCCGCCTCGGCGCGGATCGTCGCGAACGAGCGCCGGTAGATCTCGGCGCCGTCGGTGATGTACTCGTGCCCGCTCAGCGGAGATCCTCCAACTCGTAGGACTCGGGTCCGGTCGCGACGGCGTCGATGTGCGGGGTGTGCGGCGCGCCGCAGCGGCGGGTGCAGCCGGACACGTGCACGGCGCGGCGGGCGCCGTCGGCGATCAGGTCGCGGGCGTGCGCGCGGACGTCGGCGAGCGACCTCGCGCAGCCCGGGGTGCCGGCGCAGGCGCTGACCTGCACGGCCGGATGGTCGGGGTCGACGACGAGTCCCGCCCCCCGCAGCGCCACGACGGCCGCCGCCGGGTCGTGCGGGACGGGCAGGACCAGCGTGCGCCACGGCGTGATCAGCAGCTCCGGTGCGAGGTCGGCGAGCCGGCGTACCTGCGCGACGGACAGCTCACCGAGCACCGGCGCCGCGCCGACGGCGCCACTCCCGAGCGGCCCGACGGCGTCGGCCGGGACGTTGTCGCCGGCCCCCGGACGTGGCGGGCCCGGAACAGCAGGACGTGACGGTCGATCGCGCGAGGGCGCCGGCGATCCGGGCCGCGGCGTCGGGCAGCTCGTCGGCGCGCCAGGCGCGGGCGGCGGGATCGCCGGCGTGCTCCTCACGCAGGTCCAGGAACGCCCCGGCGGCGTCGAGCAGCAGATCCGGGGTGTCGGCCGGGGTGCACCGCAGGCCGGTGCCGGTCCCGGCGACGAGGAGCTCGCCGTCGTCGGACGACCGTGCCAGCCAGCAGAGGTCGGGACGCTCGGCGGCGACGTCGCCGCGGCCGTCGTCGACGGCGAACAGGAACCGGCCGGGCAGCTCAGCGAGACCGGGCCGGGCGCACAGGCCGCGGTCGAGCCCGGCGGCCAGACCGCGCACGTCAGCGACGCCGCCGGTGATCCCCGACAGCGGCGAGGCCAGCACGTTGCGCACCCGCTCGTGGGTCGCCGACGGCAGCAGCCCGGCCGCGCCCAGCCACTCGACCGGACGCGGGTCGGCGGGGTCCAGACCCCGCAGCTGCAGGTTCCCCCGCGACGTCAGGTGGACGGCGCCGTCACCGGCATCCGCGGCGAGATCGGCCACCGCACGCAGGGCCCCAGCGGTGATCACCCCACCCGGCAGCCGCACCCGCGCCAGCGCTCCGTCCGCCGCGAGATGCGGGGACAGGACGCCCGGGCAGGCGTCGGCGCGGGTTCGGGCGGTCGTCGGCACACGGTCACTGTAGGCACACCGCGGCGTGGTCCGGCCCGTCAAGGCGCCGCGGGATCGATCACACGACCCCGGGTGCACCGGAGTCATGACCGACCGCTCCTACGGCGGGAGACCGTTCGCTCACCGAAACAGTCGCGGACAGGCTCCGACCGAATCGAGCCTCGCCACTCCGCACAGCCGAACCGCTCCTGACATCCGTTCGCGACGACCGCGTGACCCCGGCGTCGACCGGCCGCGGGTCGCTGCCGTCACCGGCGATGTCGAGCACCCTCGCTTGACGCCCGGTCTCGCCGCCACAGACAGTGGGCGGACACGTACATAGGCGGGTGGGTCCAGGAAGCCGGTGCGAGTCCGGCGCGGTCCCGCCACTGTGAGCCCGGTCCCGGCCGGGCGAGCCAGACACTGCCCCCTCCCGCCCGCCCCCGCAGGCCGCTCCGGCCCGTGGGGTCCACCTCCACCCGGGACGAGGATCCCGAGGAAGGTCCGCCGATGTCGCGCGCCCACACCCCGTCGATGCCCGCTCCGCGTGCGCTGCGCCGGGTGACTCCCCGGTGATCCTGCTCCTGTCCACCTCGGATACCGACCTGCTCTCGGCCCGCTCCTCCGGGGCCGACTACCGGCTCGCGAACCCGAACCGGGTCCCGCACGACGATCTCGCGGCGATGGCCGACGAGGCGGACGTCGTCGTCGTCCGGGTGCTCGGCGGGTACCGGTACTTCGAGGAGGGGCTGGACCTGCTCCGGACCCGCTCGACGCCGCTGGTCTGCCTGGGCGGGGAGATGGCGCCGGACGCCGAGATGATGGAGCTGTCCTCGACGACGGCGGGGATCGCGGCCGAGGCGCACACCTACCTGGCGCAGGGCGGCACCGACAACCTGACGCAGCTGCACGCCTTCCTCTCCGACACGGTGCTGCTCACCGGCGAGGGGTTCGAGCCGCCCGTCGCGCTGCCGGAGTGGGGGATCCTCGAGCACCCCGAGCCGGTGAACGACGGGCCCACCGTGGCCGTGCTGTTCTACCGGGCGCAGTACCTCGCCGGGAACACCCGCTACATCGAGGCGCTCTGCGACGCGATCATCGAGAAGGGCGCGCGCCCGCTGCCGATCTGGTGCGCGTCGCTGCGCCAGGCCCCGGCCCGGCTTCTGGAGACGCTGCGCGCGGCGGACGCGATGGTCGTCACCGTGCTCGCCGCGGGCGGCACGAAGCCGGCGTCCGCGCAGGCCGGCGGCGAGGACGAGGAGTGGAACGTCGCCGAGCTGGCCGCGCTCGACGTCCCGATCCTGCAGGGCCTGTGCCTCACCAGCTCGCGCGCCACCTGGGAGGCATGCGACGACGGGCTGTCCCCGCTCGACGTCGCGACCCAGGTCGCCGTCCCCGAGTTCGACGGCCGGCTGATCACGGTCCCGTTCTCGTTCAAGGAGACCGACGCCGACGGCCTGTCGGTCTACGTGCCGGACCTCGAGCGCGCCGCGCGGGTCGCCGGGATCGCGACGAAGCACGCCATGCTGCGCCGCGTCCCGAACGCCGACAAGAAGATCGTCCTGATGCTCTCGGCGTACCCGACCAAGCACGCCCGGATCGGCAACGCGGTCGGCCTGGACACGCCGGCGTCGGCGGTCGCGCTGATCAGGACGATGGCGGCCGCGGGCTACGACACGGGCGACTTCCCTGGCGTCGACGCCGGGGACGGCGATGCGCTGATGCACGCGCTGATCGAGGCCGGAGGGCAGGACCCGGACTGGCTGTCCGAGGAGAAGCTGTCCGGGAACCCGATCCGGATCGCCGGAGACACGCTACCGGCGCTGGTTCGAGACCCTGCCGCAGGACTTCCGCCAGGGCGTCGAGGAGCACTGGGGCGCCGCACCCGGCGAGCACTACGTCTCCGACGGCGACATCGTCGTCGCGGCGCTGCGCAGCGGGAACGTGACGCTGATCGTGCAGCCGCCCCGCGGCTTCGGCGAGAACCCGGTCGCGATCTACCACGACCCGGACCTGCCGCCGTCGCACCACTACCTGGCCGCCTACCGCTGGCTGGCCGCGCCCGAGTCCGACGGCGGGTTCGGCGCGCACGCGATCGTGCACATCGGCAAGCACGGCAACCTGGAGTGGCTGCCCGGCAAGACGCTCGGCATGTCCGCGTCCTGCGGCACCGACGCCACCCTCGCCGATCTGCCGCTGATCTACCCGTTCCTGGTCAACGACCCGGGCGAGGGAACCCAGGCCAAGCGCCGCGCGCACGCCACCCTGGTCGACCACCTGATCCCGCCGATGGCCCGCGCCGAGAGCTACGGCGACATCGCGCGCCTGGAACAGCTGCTCGACGAGCACGCGAACATCTCCGCGCTCGACCCGGCGAAGCTGCCCGCGATCCGCCAGCAGATCTGGACGCTGATGACGGCCGCGAAGATGCACCACGACCTGGGCCTGGAGGAGCGCCCGGACGAGGACGTCTTCGACGACATGCTGATGAACGTCGACGGCTGGCTGTGCGAGATCAAGGACGTGCAGATCCGCGACGGGCTGCACGTGCTCGCGCTGGCCCCGTCCGGTGAGCAGCGGGTCGACCTGGTGCTGGCGATGCTCCGCGCCCGGCAGATGTGGGGCGGCGAGCAGTCGGTGCCCGGCCTGCGCCAGGCGCTGGGCCTGGTCGAGGACGGCTCCGAGACCGGCGCCCGCACCGACGAGGTCGAGTACCTGGCCCGCGGGATGGTCGCCGCGATGGAGGCCGCGGGCTGGGACCCGTCCGCCGCGCCCCGCGTGGTGGCCGAGCACCTCGCACCCGGCGTGGACGAGAGCTCCGCTCGTACGCCCAGCTCGGACGAGCGCTCCGTTCGTGCAGCGGGTGGGGCGGTCGGTGCGGGCGGCGTCCCGGTCGACGAACGTGACGTTCGTACCGGTGAACCGGACGGGCGTCACTCCCGTGCCGTCACCGCGGCGGATCCGGCGGGGGTGGAGGCGGTGCTCCGGTTCGCGGCGGTCGAGGTCGTGCCGCGGCTCGATGCGACGCGGTTCGAGCTGGACCGGGTTCTCCATGCCCTCTCCGGCGGGTTCGTCCCGGCCGGGCCGTCCGGCTCACCGCTGCGCGGGCTGGTCAACGTGCTGCCGACCGGGCGCAACTTCTACTCCGTCGACCCGAAGGCGGTGCCGTCGAAGCTGGCCTGGGAGACCGGCCAGGCGATGGCCGAGTCGCTGGTCGAGCGCTACCGGTGCCGACCACGGCGAGTATCCGAGGAGCGTCGGCCTGAGCGTGTGGGGCACCAGCGCCATGCGCACCTCCGGTGACGACGTCGCCGAGGTGTTCGCGCTGCTCGGCGTGCGCCCGGTGTGGGACGACGCCAGCCGTCGCGTCCGGGATCTCGAGGTGATCGACCTCGACGAGCTGGGCCGCCCCCGCGTCGACGTCACGGTGCGCATCTCCGGCTTCTTCCGCGACGCGTTCCCGCACGTACTGGCGTTGCTCGACGACGCCGTCGCACTCGTCGCGGACCTGGACGAGACGCCGGAGCAGAACTTCGTCCGCGAGCACGTCGCGGCCGACCGGGAACGGCACGGCGACGAGCGCCGGGCCCGCACCCGGATCTTCGGCTCCAAGCCGGGCACCTACGGCGCCGGGCTGCTGCAGCTCGTCGACTCCCGGGACTGGCGCGGCGACGCCGACCTCGCCGAGGTCTACACGACCTGGGGCGGCTACGCCTACGGCCGCGGCCTGGACGGCGTCCCGGCCCGCGACGACATGGAGGGCGCGTACCGGCGGATCGCGGTGGCGGCCAAGAACATCGACACCCGCGAGCACGACATCGCCGACTCCGACGACTACTACCAGTACCACGGCGGCATGGTCGCCACGGTCCGCGCGCTGACCGGCTCCGCGCCGGCCGCGTACGTCGGCGACTCGACCCGTCCGGAGTCCGTCCGCACCCGGAGCCTGCACGAGGAGACCTCACGGGTGTTCCGGGCGCGGGTGGTGAACCCGCGCTGGATCTCCGCGATGCGCCGGCACGGCTACAAGGGCGCGTTCGAGATGGCCGCGACCGTCGACTACCTGTTCGGCTGGGACGCCACGACCGGCGTGATCGCGGACTGGCAGTACGAGACGCTCACCGAGAGCTACGTGCTGGACCCGGACAACCGCAAGTTCCTCTCCGAGTCCAACCCGTGGGCGTTGCACGGCATGGCCGAGCGGCTGCTCGAGGCCGTCGACCGCGGGCTGTGGGAGGCCCCGGAGCAGTCCACGTTGGACGCGCTGCGGCAGGCGTACCTGGAGACCGAGGGGGACCTGGAGGACAGGTGATGATCCCCCGTCGCTAACGCGGCGCCTCCGGTGGCCGAGTCGACAGGTGCGCATCGGCTCGACGACGGGGAGTCCGCGATGAGGCATCTGGTCATCTGCTGCGACGGCACCTGGAACCGGGCCGACCAGAGCAAGGACGGCGTCCCGACCCCGACCAACGTCCGGTTGTTCCACAACCTGCTCGTCCAGGACCCCGGGACGCAGGTCGTGCAGTACTTCTCCGGGGTCGGGGCGGACGGGTCCGCGGCGTCCCGGTTCGTCGACGGCGGCACCGGGCACGGCCTGTACCGCAACATCATGAACGCCTACATGTGGCTGGCCCGCCAGTACGAGCCCGGCGACATGATCTCGGCCGTCGGCTTCAGCAGGGGCGCCTACACCGTCCGCAGTGTCGTCGCGATGCTGACCTCCTGCGGGCTGGTGAAGCTGCCGCCGGACGGGAGCTGGCAGGCCGTCCGCGACGTCTTCGAGAAGGGCTACCAGGACCGGGAACGGAAACGAAACTGGGCGAAGGACCTGGCCTTCCACGAGGACTTCGACCGTCCCACCACCGACCGTCAGCAGAAGGCACTGGGGGAGCGGATCGAGTTCCTCGGCGTCTGGGACACCGTCGGGTCGCTCGGCATCCCCGACCAGCTCGGCCTGCTGAACCTGTTCGACGAGCACGACAAGGTCGCGTTCGCCGACACCCACCTCAACCCCGGTGTCCGGTGTGCGCGGCACGCGGTCGCGCTCGACGAGCGCCGTGGCCCGTTCGCTCCGACCCTGTGGACCACACCCGCGGGCGAGGTGCACCAGGAGGCACCGCGCGTCGTGCAGACCTGGTTCCCCGGCGTGCACTCCGACGTCGGCGGCGGCTACCGGGAACACGGTCTGTCCGACGGCGCGCTGCGCTGGATGATCGACGAGGCGGACGCCCACTCCCAGCTGGTGTTCACCGACCAGGCGAAGCTCATCGACGGCGATGCGTTCGACGTCCTGCACGACAGCTGCACCGGTTTCTACGAGCGGCTCGCGCCGGTGCCGCGCAACGTCCCGCGCGTCGACGGCGCGGACGACTCCGTGCACGAGAGCGCGGTCAAGCGCCACAAGTCCCCACCACCCCGCCAGGACCGGTACCGGCCGACCAAGGACGTGACGACGGACGAGCCCGGGAACGTCGTGGTGTGCGCTCACGAGACGTGGTCGGCGACCGGTCTCTACCTGGAGTGCGGCGACTACGAGCTCACCGCCAAGGGCGAGTGGGTCGACAAGGACGACGCCGCCGGTCCGGACGGTGTCCAGGAACCGACGTTCCTGGGCCGGGTCGCCCGCGGGCTCGGCGACCTCGCCGGCGCGGCGGAGTACGCCTGGCGCGAGGTCGCGGACAACCCGCTCGCCGAGGTCCCGTTCAGCAAGCGGGTCGAGACGGCGCCCTGGATGACGCTGGTCGTGGTCGTCGCGAACGGGGCGTACGACTCCGACGGGCGGCCGCTGGCCCCGCAGGAGCTCCCGGTCGGACGCGGCCCGGTGACGCTGCGGGTGACGCGGCCCGGCTACCTCTACGGCTTCGCCAACGACGCCTGGGGCTTCTATGCGAACAACCGGGGGAGCGTGCAGCTCACCGTCGAGCGGACGGCCTGAGGGTCCGTCAGCCGACCCGGGCCCGCAGGCGGTAGGTGCGGGTGATCTGGTTCGCGTGCTCGTTGTCGTCGCTGACCAGCAGCAACGACAATGAACCGTCCGGCGCCCGTCCGGTGACGGTCATGCCCTCGATGTTGTCCAGCAATGGGTTCGCCTGCGGCTGGTGCGCGATCGCGCCGAGCGACGGGCACGCGCCGAGGTCGGCGAGCGTCGTGGTGCGCACGGTCGGGGCGTCGGCCGGGAGCCGGTCGGCGCGGCTCACGTCGTCCGCCCCGGCGGGATCGGCCAATGCCAGGTGGATCGTGCTGCCGGCACCGACGGCGTACCCGCGCTCCAGGACCAGCAGCCGCCCGTCGCCGGTCGGGGCGAGGTCGGAGATCCCGAGCCCGGGATCCGGCCGCAGCGCGTACTGCGCGGACGGCGTGAACGGCGCCCCCGGCCGGTCACGGGTCCAGGTCGCGAGCCGGACCAGCCCGGGGTCGTCGCCGCTCAGCGGCCCCTCCATCGAGGCGACGAGCGTGCGCCCGTCGGGCGCGAGGGTCAGGCCCTCGAACGTCGCGTTGGTGGTGGCGCGCCCGGTCGGCGCGACCTGCAGCGCCGCCGGGACCGGGAGGTCCTCGACCCACCGCCCGGCCGGCGTGTAGCGGCTGATCGACGGTCCGGTCTCGGACGTGACCAGCAGCGTCCCGTCCCGGTCGACGACGAGTGCCTCGGAGTCGAGCTGCCCGCCGGTCCGGTCCGCGAGCGGACGCGCCGCCAGCGGGCGCTGCGCGGTCTGATCGAGGGTGAACAGCACCGACCGATCGGAGAGCGCGAGCACGGTGCCGTCCGGGCGCGCGGCGAGTGCGGAGAGGTTGGCGACCGGGCGACCGTCCACGGTGGCGGTCTCGAGGGCGTCGGAGAAGCCGTCGATGCTCACGGCCGGGGAGCACGGGGCAGGCGCGCCGCTCGTTGCCGGACCTGGCGGCGCGGGGACGCTCGCGGGCGGTGTCGTGAACCCGCCGGTGGTGGCGTTCGCACAGCCGGAGAAGAGTGCCGCGGCGGTCAGGAGGGCGACGGCCCAGGTGAGGACCGGGCGACGTTCGTGCACGGGCCGACCGTAGGTGCCCGGGGGTCGCTGCCCGGGACCGGCGGCCTGGCCCCCGCGACTCAGGACAGGCGGTTCAGCGCCGACAGGACGACGTCGCCGTCCGGCCCGAGCAGGGAGCGCACCTCGGCCTCCACCGCCTCCACCTCCGGGACGAGGGAGGCGTGCAGCTCGCGGCCGTGCGCGGCGAGCAGGACCAGGATCCGCCGCCGGTCGGCGTCGTCCGGGCGGCGGTAGACCAGCCCCCGGTCCACCAACCGGTCGACGATCTTCGTCAGCGTCGGCGCCGGGACCATCGCGTGCGTGGCGATCTCGCTCATCGGGTGCCCCGCGCCGTCGGCGAGCAGGTCCAGCACTCGCCAGGCATCCAGGCCGGGGCCGTGCGGCGGGCGCACCGCCTCCTCGATCCGCCGGGCCACCAGATGCGCGGCGCGCCCGAGTGTGGCGGTCACACCGGTGTGCGTGGTGGAGGAGTCGGTGGTCACGGTGCTCCCGGGGCGGGTCGGCTGCGGGCGTTCGGGGTAGTGACTCTGTTGCTGTCATCGTAAACACTGTCAGCTCGAACGGTTCTGCGCCCCATGGGAGGTCGACCGTGCCGAGCAGCCGCAGCGATGTCCTGGACGTCGCGTTCGTCGTGCCCCGCCACGGTCCGGCCGGGCTGTTCGGGCCCGGCTGCGAGGCGTGCGGATCCCTGGCCGCCACCGAGCTCAACGACGACGGCGGCGTCCTCGGCCGCGAGGTCCGTCTGCGCCCGGTGGACGGTGGGCAGGAGCCGGACGCGGTCGCCGCCGACATCACGGCGCTGCTCGACGACGGCGCCGTGGACGCGGTCAGCGGCTGGCACATCTCCGCGGTCCGCCAGGCCGTCGCGCCGGTCGTGGCCGGCCGGGTGCCCTACGTCTACGCCCCGCTCTACGAAGGCGGCGAGCGCACTCCCGGCGTGTTCCTGACCGGCGAGACCCCGGAGGCGCAGGTGCTGCCCGCCCTGCGCTGGATGTCCGACGAGCTCGGCGTGCGCACCTGGTGCGTGATCGGCAACGACTACGTGTGGCCGCGCGTGTCCGCCCGGGCCGTCCGGCGGTGGTCCCGCGCCACGCCGGACGTGCGGATCCTCGACGAGCTGTTCGTCCCGCTGGGCACCGAGGACTTCGGGCCTGCGCTGGAGCGCGTGCTGCGCTCCGGCGCGCAGGGCGTGCTGATGTTCCTGGTCGGCTCCGACGCGGTGCGGTTCAACCGGGCGTTCGCCGCTGCCGGGGCGGACCGGCGCTGCCCGCGCCTGTCGCCGCTGATGGAGGAGAACATGCTGCTCGCGACGGGTGCGGACGCGACCCGCGAGCTGTACGCGGCGGCCGGCTACTTCGAGACACTGGCGACGGCGTCGGCGCTGGAGTTCTCCCGCCGCTACGCGGGTGCCTTCGGGGTCGACGCACCGGTGCCCGGCGCGCTCGCCGAGTCCTGCTTCGAGGCGATCACGCTGCTCGGCCGGCTCGCCGAGCGCGCCGGCACGCTCGCCCCGGACGCGCTGGACGGGATCGCCGACGACCTCGGCTACGACGGGCCGCGCGGGTCGGTGTCGCTGCGCGCCAACCACCTGCGCCAGGACGTCTACCTGGCCCGCGCCGACGGTCTGTCGTTCGACGTCCTCGGCAGGCTCCCCGCCTGAGCCTCCGGCATCCGGACCCTTGACCGGACTACTGTCGATCGACATAGTTTCATTTGACAGTATTGCGCGCGCCGAGGGGAGACCCCGTGCCGACCTACACCCACCGCTGCCCGGTCTGCGGTGAGTTCGACCAGGTCCGTCCGATGTCCGCGTCCGGCACGGCCGCGACGTGCCCGGACTGCGGTTCGCAGGCGTTCCGGGTGTTCGGGGCGCCGTCGTTAAGCGCGCTGGACCCTGGCATGCGTCGGGCTCTGGACGCCTCCGGGCGCAGCGCGGACGCCCCCGAGGTCGTCTCGTCCGTGCCCGGGCGGAACCGCCGGGCGACCCCGGTCACCCGGGACCCGCGCCATGCCCGCCTGCCGCGCCCCTGATCCGTCCGTTCCACTCGAAACCGAGGAGTTGTCGTGCCCGACGTCGTGTTCACCGTCGACCAGGCCAAGTCCATGCGCGACCAGGCTGTTCCCGGCCACAACCGCTGGCACCCGGACATCCCGCCGGCGGTCACCGTCCGCCCGGACTCGACCATCCGCGTCGAGTGTCGCGAGTGGACCGACGCCCAGATCGGCAACAACGACTCCGCGAACGATGTCCGCGACGTCGACCTGCGCGGCGCGCACATGCTCTCCGGCCCGATCGCGATCGAGGGCGCGGAGCCGGGGGACCTGCTCGTCGTGGACATCCTGGATCTGGGCCCGGTGCCGCAGGAGACCGGTCCGGCGCCCGGCCAGGGCTGGGGCTACACCGGCATCTTCTCCAAGCAGAACGGCGGCGGCTTCCTCACCGACACGTTCCCGGACGCGTACAAGGCGATCTGGGACTTCTCCGGGCAGGCGTGCACGTCGCGGCACATCCCCGGCGTGTCCTACACCGGGATCACGCACCCCGGCCTGTTCGGCACCGCACCCTCGCCGGAGCTGCTGTCTCGCTGGAACGCCCGGGAGCGGGCGCTGATCGCGACCGACCCGGACCGGGTGCCCGCGCTCGCGCTGCCTCCGCTGCCCGACGAGGTGCTCGGCGGCACCGCGACCGGGGACGCGCTGGCCGGTATCGCCGCCGACGGCGCGCGCACCGTCCCGGCCCGGGAGAACGGCGGCAACCACGACATCAAGAACTTCACCCGCGGCTCGCGCGTGTTCTATCCCGTGCACGTGCCGGGTGCGCTGTTCTCCGGCGGCGACCTGCACTTCTCCCAGGGCGACGGCGAGATCACGTTCTGCGGCGCGATCGAGATGGGCGGGTTCATCGACTTCCACGTCGACCTGATCAAGGGCGGGATGGAGACCTACGGCGTCACCACGAACCCGATCCTGATGCCCGGCAACGTGGAACCGCGGTACTCGGAGTTCGTGACGTTCATCGGGATCGGCGTCGACCACACGACCGACACCCAGCTCTACAACGACGCCACCGTCGCCTACCGCAACGCGTGCCTCAACGCCGTCACGTACCTGCAGAAGTTCGGGTACTCCGGACCGCAGGCCTACCTGCTGCTCGGGTCGGCGCCGATCGAGGGCCGGGTCTCCGGCGTCGTGGACATCCCGAACGCCTGCTGCTCGCTCTACCTGCCCACCGCGATCTTCGACGACGACATCCGGCCGTCCGCGTCCGGTCCGGTCCGGAAGGACCGCGGCGGCTGCGCGGTGAGCTCGTGACGACCTACGGGCCCGACGCTCCGTACGAGGTCTTCGAGATCGAGGACTTCATGCTCGCGTGCGGACGGACGCTGCGCCCGGCCCGGATCGCCTACCGGACCTACGGGGAGCTGAACGCGGACAAGTCGAACGCGATCGTCTACCCGACCTGGTACTCCGGGCGGCACTGGGACAACGAGTGGCTGATCGGCGACGGGATGGCGCTCGACCCGTCGCGCTGGTTCGTGATCGTGCCGAACATGCTCGGCAACGGGCTGTCGTCGTCCGCGTCGAACTCGCCGCAGAACCACAGTGGCCCGCGGTTCCCGCCGATCCGGGTGGTCGACAACGTCGAGTCGCAGTACCGGCTCGTCACCGAGAAGTTCGGGATCTCGACGCTGCCGCTCGTGCTGGGCTGGTCGATGGGGGCCGGGCAGACCTACCAGTGGGCGGTCTCCCACCCGGAGATGGTGCAGCGGATGCTGCCGTTCTGCGGGTCGTCGCGGACCGCGCCGCACAACAAGGTCTTCCTGGACTCGCTGCGGGCGGCGCTCATGGCCTCGGTGGGGTTCGACGGCGGGTGGTACCCACCGGACCGGTGGCCGGTGAACGGCCTGCGCGCGTTCGCCCGGATCTACGCCGGCTGGGGCTTCTCCCAGGCGTTCTACTGGGACGAGGTGTGGCGCGAGCTGGGCTTCACGTCGCTGGAGGACTTCGCCGTCGGGTTCTGGGAGGACTTCTTCCTCGACGGCCGGGACCCGAACAACCTGCTCACGATGCTGGACACCTGGTGGAACGGCGACGTCGGCGCGACGCCGGGGTTCTCCTCCACGGAGGAGGCGCTGGCGTCGATCCGGGCGCGGGCGATCGTGATGCCGGCCGAGAAGGACCTCTACTTCCCGCCGGAGGACGAGGCCTGGGCCGTCTCGAGGATGACGAACGGTGCCGAGCTGCGGGTGATCCCCGGTGTCTGGGGCCACTTCGCGGGCGGCGGGGAGAACCCGGTGGACACGGCGTTCATCGACCGCGCGGTGCGCGAGCTCCTGGACGGTCCCTCCGGGATCTGACCGGAAGTCGATCATCCGTCTCAGGTTGAGACGAGGAAAGGCCGCCCTAAGCTGTTGGTTCTGTCACTGTCGCCGAAGACGTTGCAGAGCAGCGACGCGTGGAGGTGGCCGGATGAGCGACGTGGACCTGTCGCAGCGGGAACGTCTGGCCCTCTCCCGCGACCAGGACACCGGTGCGCGACGCCTGGTGGCCTCATGGCGTCGCAGCGAGGACTTCCGGGTGTCCGTCGACGCGGTCACCCCGACGTTCGTCGGGGCGGTCGACGACGAGTCGGTGTTCTACGAGTCCGGACACCACGTGCTGGCGGGCCTGCAGCGCACGCTCGCGGACGAGCCGGTCAGCCTCATGCTGACCGATTCCGACGGGCTCGTGCTGAGCCGGCTCTGCGGTGAACGCGCCCTTCTCACGGCATTGGACGGCGTCTTTCTCGCGCCCGGTTTCGACTATTCCGAACGGGAGGCCGGAACGACCGGTCTGGGATTGGCGCTCGCCGACCGGACCGCGTCGCTCGTGCGCGGCGAGGAGCACTACTGCACCGGACTGTGGGGATACACCTGCGCCGCGGCACCGGTGGAGGATCCCGAGAACGGTGAGCTGATCGGGAGCGTCAACCTCACGACGTGGTCGCAGCAGTCCTACGGTCTGCTGCTCGCGCTGGCCGAGACCGCGGCGCGGCACACCGAGGCATTGATGCTCGCCCGCACGCAGGGTCGCGCGCCGCGGCCGAGCCGGCGCGGTCACGTGGTCCGGTTCCAGGTGCCGGACACGGGCGCCGCCGTCGAGACGAAGTTGTCGACGAGCTGGCGGGCCGCGTTCGGCGACGCCGTCGCCGCCTCGGCGGACGGGCGCGGAGTGGCCGTGGTCGGCGAACGCGGGACCGGGCGGGCGGCGCTTCTCGGCGCGGCGCTGACGGAGAGCCGGCCCGGATGGCGGGTGCTGGTGTCCCGGCCCCCGGAGCCCGGCGACGTCGACGCCTGGCTGTCGTTGTGGTCGCCCGAGCTGTTCAAACCGGAGACGGCGATCGTGATCGGCGACGTCGATCGCCTGCCCGGCTGGGCTGCCGCCGAGCTCGCCGCGATGCTGAGCGCCCGGGGTGACGCGCGACCCCCGCTGGCGCTGACCGCCGTCGACGCGGCCGGGATCCCGGACGGCCTGCGGGAGCGGGTGGACACCGTGATCGAGGTCCCGGCGCTGCGGTACCGCCTCGCCGACGTCGTACCCCTGACCCGCCATCTGGCCCGTCGGCTGCGGGGACGCGAGATCCGGTTCGACCCAGCGGCCGAGCACGCGCTGTCGACGTATCACTGGCCGGGCAACGTCGAGCAGCTGCGTGAGGTCGTGCGTGCGGCGGCGGCACGCAGCACGTACGTCACCGTGCGCGACCTGCCACCGGAGATCTTCACCGGGGCGAGCCGCAAGCTCACCCGGATCGAGACGCTCGAGCGCGACGCCATCGTGCGGTGCCTGTCCGATCCGGGAGCGACACCGGCGCAGGCGGCCGAGGAACTGGGCATGAGCCGCGCCACGATCTACCGGCGAATATCGCATTACGGTATCCGGCTGCCGAACGACGTCGCCGAATAACTGTTCCGAATTGATTTCCTCTCACGGGACAGCTGTGTCCCGAGCCCGACAAGGAAAGGGAGTGAAGAGAATGACGTATCTGTTGTCGAGACAGGATCAGCAGACGTTGACGCACGTGATCTACGCGGCATTCCCGCATCGCGCGTTCCCGATGGGTCCCTACCGGAGGGCGGCGGACGCCGTCGTCGAACAGGCCGCGACGAACCCGCGCATGCTGGCCCAGCTCGTGCAGGGGCTCGCCGAGCTCGACGCCCAGCGCGACGTCGCGTTCGCCGAGCTCGACGTGGAGACGGCCGCGGCCGTCCTGCGGGGCGCCGACGGCAGCCCGTTCGTCACCGCGATCGTCGACAGCGCGATCGTGACGCTCTACAGCGACCCGGAGGTGTGGGAGATGCTCGGCTACGAGGGCCCGTCCTTCGACAAGGGCGGCTACGTGGACCGCGGGTTCAACGACCTCGACTGGCTGCCGGAGCCGCGCGTCGAGCACCTCGAGGAGGCGGGAGCATGACCCGGTTCGACTACGACGACTCCGACGTGGTGGTGGTCGTGGGCTCCGGCGCGGGCGGGGGAACCGTCGCCAACGAGCTCTGCCAGCGCGGCATCAGGACCGTCGTCCTGGAGGCCGGCCCGCATCTGACCGGGCGACGACTACCACCAGGACGAGTGGCCCGCGTTCGCCCAGATGGCCTGGGGCGACCCGCGCACCACGTCCGGCAGCTGGAAGGTCGCGACGGACTTCCCGAACCTGCCGGCCTGGCTGGTGAAGGCCGTCGGCGGGACCACCACCCACTGGGCCGGTGCGTGCCCGCGGTTCAAGCCCCACGAGCTCGCCGCGCGCAGTGCCTACGGCGCCGTCGACGGCGCGGCCCTGCTCGACTGGCCGATCGCGCTGTCCGAGCTGGAGCCGTACTACGACAAGGCCGAGATCAAGATGGGGGTCACGCACCGCCACGGCCGTCCCCCGCTGCCCGCGAACAACAACTACAAGGTGTTCGCGAACGGCGCCGAGAAGCTGGGCTACAAGTACTACTCGACCGGCCCCTACGCCACGAACGCCGAGCCGTACGACGGGCGCCCGGCCTCGGTGCAGGACGGCTTCAACTTCCAGGGCGACAAGCAGGGCTCGAAGTGGTCCACGCTCGTCGCCGAGCTGCCCAAGGCCGAGGCCACCGGCAACCTCGACCTGCGCTCCGACTCGCACGTCACCCAGATCCTGCACGACGCGTCCGGCCGCGCCACCGGCGTGCTCTACGTCGACCGCAACGGTGCCCTGCGCCGCCAGCGTGCCTCGGTGGTGTGCGTGGCCGGCAACGCGATCGAGTCGGCCCGGCTGTTGCTGCTGTCGCAGTCGCCCGCAACACCCGGACGGGCTCGCCAACTCGTCGGGCCAGGTGGGCCGCAACTACATGCGACACACCACCGGAACCGTGTGGGGGCAGTTCGACAAGCCGGTGCACATGTACCGCGGCGAGACGATGGCCGGTGTGATCGCCGACGAGTCGCGCCTCGACACGAGCCGCGGGTTCGTCGGCGGCTACTACATGCAGACGATCTCGCTCGGCCCGGCGTTCCTCGCGAAGTTCGTCGCGCCCGGCAAGTGGGGCTCCGCGCTGACCGAACTGCTGGACGGCTACCGGAACACGGCCGGCATGTGGATCGTCGGCGAGGACATGCCGCAGGCCGGCAACCGCATCACGCTCAGCGGTGACACGGTCGACGCGAACCAGCTGCCGGTCGCGAACGTCCACTTCGACGACCACCCCAACGACCTCGCCATGCGCCGGCACGGCCTGACGCAGGGGGCCGCGGTCTACAACGCGGTGGGCGCGCTGCGCACGATCGAGACGCCGCCGTACCCGTCGACCCACAACCTCGGGACGTGCCGGATGAGCCAGCGGCCCCGCGACGGCGTCGTGGACCGGTTCGGCCGGGCCCACGACGTGCCGAACCTGTTCGTCTCCGACGGCAGCGTGTTCACCACCGGTGCGGCGGCGAACCCGACGCTCACGATCGTCGCGCTGGCCATCCGCCAGGCCGAGTTCATCGCGACCGAGCTGAACAAGGAGCTCGCGGCATGACTGCGACCGCACCGTCCACCGCTCCGGCGACCGCACCGCCCGACCCGTACCTCTTCCTCCCGACCGTCCCCACCTTCACCGTGACCAGCACGGACGTCGCCGACGGCACGCCGCTGGCGGCGCCGCAGGTCAGCGGGATCATGGGGGCGGGCGGCGAGGACCGGTCGCCGGCGTTGAGCTGGCACGGCCACCCGAGCGCGACCCGCAGCTTCGCGGTCACCTGCTACGACCCGAACGCGCCGACCGCGGCCGGATTCTGGCACTGGGCCGTCGCCGACATCCCGGCGTCGGTCGGCGAGCTCGCCGCCGGTGCCGGGTCCGACGACGGGTGGCTGCTGCCCGAGGGCGCCCTGGCGCTGCGCAACGACGCCGGGCTGCACCGGTACCTGGGCGCGGCGCCGCCGGAGGGGCACGGGGTGCACCACTACTACTTCGTGGTGCACGCCGTCGACGTGCCGAGGCTGGGCATCCCGCGCGACGCGGGCGGCTCCTACCTCGGGTTCCTGCTGTTCTCGCACACGCTCGCGCGCGCCACGATCGTCGCCGAGTACGAGCGCTGAACCCGTGCCGGTCCGCCTCGCGCCGAGGTGGGCCGGCACGGCCCCCTCACCGGCGGTCACGGGTCTATCCTTCCCGCTCATGGAGACGCTCGTGGACGAGGTCGCCGCCGAGGTGTTCCGGATCTCCACCTATGTGGACCCGCCGGGCCTGGTGTTCAACCAGTACCTCGTCCGCGGTGCGGAACCCCTGCTGTTCCACACCGGACACCGTCGGATGTTCCCGGTCGTGCGGGACGCGCTGTCCCGGGTGCTCGACCCGGCGGCGCTGCGCTGGATCAGCTTCGGCCATCTCGAGGCCGACGAGTGCGGCGCGATGAACGAGTGGCTGGAGGTCGCGCCGCAGGCGCAGGTCGTGCACGGCGAGCTCGGGGCGCGGCTCTCGCTCGACGACCAGGCGGTCCGCCCGCCCCGGGGCCTGGCCGACTACGAGGCGCTCGACCTCGGCGGGCACGTGGTCCGCTGGATCGGCACCTCGCACGTCCCGCACGGCTGGGACTCCGGCGTCCTGTTCGAGGAGACCACCCGGACGCTGTTCTGCGGTGACCTGTTCACCCGCACCGGGCAGAACGGCGCGATCAGCGACGCCGACCCGGTCGGTCCGGCGCTCGCGGCCGAGGACCTGTTCGGCGCCACCGCGCTGACCCCGTCCACCGCGCCGGCCATCCGTGCGCTGGCCGGACTGGCGCCGTCGACGCTGGGGCTGATGCACGGCCCGGCCTTCACCGGCGACGCGGAGACGGCACTCGGCCAGCTGGCCGACGGCTACCGGGAGCGCCTCTACATCGCGCTGGACCACGCCGAGAAGTGATCAGGTCACGGCGGTGCGGGCCGCGGTGAGCGCACCGGTCGCGGCCAGTGCCACCAGCACCACCAACAGCACCGGGACGGCTGCCGCGGGTGCGGCGAGCAGGGCCAGCAGGGCACCGCCGACGCCGGTGAACGTCGCGGTGGACAGCTGGTCGAGCAGCTGTGCGGCCGACGAGTGCGACCCGACGTCGTCCGGGTCGGAGTGGGCCAGCGTGAGGAAGGAGATCGAGGAGAACGCCAGCCCCATCCCGATCCCGGCGGCACCCCACACGGGCACCGCGACCCAGCCGGGCAGCAGCCCGGCCGCCACCGGGACCAGCCCGAGCTCGCCGGCCGCGATCAGGGCGAACCCGGTGCGCAGCAGCATCGGGCGGGACAGCTCCGGGCGACGGCCCTGCCAGGCCGCGGCGCCCGACCAGCCCAGCGACGCGACGATCAGCGGGATCCCCGCCGTGGCCGGCGACCAGCCGTGCACCACGGTCTGCACCAGCGGCAGGAACGCGGCGGCGGTGAAGAACGCCCCGGCCACCAGCCCCCGCGCACCGACGACGGCGGCGATCCCGCGGCGCAGCCGGCCCACGCCGCGCGGGAGCAGCCGTCGCAGCGCCACGGCCAGCAGCACGACCGCCGCGACCGCGACCGCCGCTCCGGTCCCGCCCGGGTTCTCGAACGCCCAGCTCAGCCCGCCGACCCCGGCCGCGGCGCCGAGCGCGGCGAGCACCACCGCGGCTCCGCTCCCGGAGCCGGGAGCCGGTTGCGGGCGGCTCAGCGTGCGGGCGGCCGGCAGCACGAGCAGCACGGCCGTGGCCACGAGCGGCACCAGACCGAGGAACACCCAGTGCCAGGACAACCGCTGGGTGACCAGCCCGGCCAGCGGCGGCCCGAGCAGTGACGGGACCACCCACGCCGACGAGATCAGCCCGAACACCGCAGGCCGGACCCGCTCCGGGTAGACGGCCGCGACCAGGACGTACACCGCGACGCCCTGCACCCCGGCGCCGAGTCCCTGCAGCACCCGGCCGATCAGCAGCTGGCCCATCGTGTCCGCGGTCCCGGCGGCGATCAGCCCGAGGCCGAACACCAGCGGTGCCGCCAGCAGGGCCGCCCGCGGCCCGCGCCGGTCGCACCACTGCCCGCCCAGCGCCGTCCCGAACACGGCCGCGGCCAGGAACGTCACGAACGGCCAGGCGTAGAGCGACACGTCGCCGAGGTCCGCGACGACTGCGGGCATGGCCGTGCCCACGCCCATCGCCTCGAACGCGATCAGGCTGATCAGCAGCAGGATCCCGATCGTCGTCGCCCGCCGCCGCGGCGCCCACAGCACCGACCCCGCCGTCTCCACCACCATGGGAGCGAGCCTGCGATCTCAACTGGGGTCCAGGTCAAGCCGGTTTCCGATGTTGATCACGGCGAGTGATCAAATCGTGCACGCTCGGTGTTTCCGATCTCACGATCGGGGTATCCCGGCGCATGAACACGGTCACACTGCTCATCGTCGTCGTGGTTGTCGTGGTGGTGGTCGCCGTCGTCGCGGTGGCGGTCTCCGCAATGATGCGCAAGCGCCGGTCGGACCGGCTGCGGGAGGAGTTCGGCCCCGAATACGAACGGACCATGCGCGAGTCCGACGACCCGCGGGGCGCCGAGGCCGACCTGCGCCGGCGCGAGAAGCAGCGCGCGAAGGTGCAGCTCCGCGACCTCGACGAGCGCGAGCGCGTCGAGTACCAGGACCGCTGGGACGTCGTGCAGCGCGAGTTCGTGGACGACCCGGGCCGCGCCGTCGGGCAGGCAGACCGGCTCGTGGTGGACGTGATGTCCGCCCGCGGCTACCCGGCCGAGGACATCGACCGGCGTGCCGACGACCTGTCCGTCGACTACCCGGTGATCACGCAGCGGTACCGCGAGGCGCGGGAGATCTCCCGCTCGCACGACGAGGGCCGCGCGGACACCGAGGACCTGCGCCACGCGGTGACGTCCTACCGCGAGCTGGTGCACGCGCTGCTCGACGACACCGGCGGTGATCGCGGCGGCGGCGGGGCTGGGGACCGCCGGGACTCGCGGGCGGAGCTGGACGGCGCGTCGCCGCGGGACGACCGCGACGCCAGGCGTGGCCGGGACACCGACCTGGACCGTGACGGCGGGCGAGGCCGGGATGCGGATCTGGACGGCGGCGGGCGGTACGCAGAGCGTGACACCGGCCGTGGCCGGGACGCGGACCTGGACCGTGACGGTGGTCGTGGCCGGGATGCGGATCTGGACGGTGGCGGCGGACGCTACGCGGAGCGCGACGCCGGGCGGGGCCGGGACACCGATCTCGACCGTGACGGTGCCCGTGGCCGGGACGGCGACCTGGACCGGGATCGCGGCCCCGACCGGGCCGATGAGCGCGACGGAGGTCCTGATCGGGACGCCGACCCCGACCGGGACGGTGACCGCGACGGCGGCGGCCGCCGTATCCGCGACGTGGTGCGCGACAAGGTGACCGGGCGTGACCGGGACGGTGGGCGCGATCGGGACGCCGACGTCGACCGGGACGGGGACCGCGGTCCCGACCGCGGGCCGGACGGTGGTCCGGGCGCACAGCCGTGGGAGCGCGGCCGGCATTCCCAGCGCGACTCCCGCACCGACGACGACCCGCGGCGCGAGGCGACGACGTGAGCAGCGACGCAGCCCGTGACGTGACCAGTAACGACCGAACGCTGGAGGACCAGATGACCGACCGTGCCCTGCGCCGCGACCCCGACGACCCGGGGGGCACCCGCCAGGACCGGATGGGGGCCGACGGGGACGGTGACGGGGGAGCCGTCGATCGGGCGGCCGCAGATCGGCCGGCTGCCGGCGACCAGTCGGCGCGCGACGGGGGAGGCGACCGGGAGCGGCTCGCCGAGGACCGCACCCGTGAACCGGCCGGGGACGGCGGAGCTGCGCTGATCGAGCCGGAGCGGGCTCGCGGCTACCAGGACCGCTGGCAGGTGCTCAAGGGCGACTTCGTCGACGAGCCCCGGCGCGCCGTTCGGGACGCGAACGCTCTGGTCGGTGAGGTGCTCGACGACCTGGAGACCACGTTCCGCCGCCAGCGCGAGCGCCTGGAGCGCGACTTGGGCGACAGCGATGCGTCCACCGAGGACCTGCGCCTGGCGCTCGGCCGCTACCGGTCGTTCTTCGACCGGCTGCTGACGCTCTGACCGGTCACCCGCGGATCACCCCAGGCGCTCCAGCACGGCGCGGGTGAGCTCGTCGGTGGACGCGGTGCCGCCCAGGTCGCGGGTCAGCGTCGCGCCGGTGCGCAGCGTCTCGCGGATCGCGGTGAGCACCTCGGCACCCGCCTCCGGGTGGCCGAGGTGCTCGAGCATCAGCGCCGCGGACCAGATCGCGCCGAGCGGGTTCGCGACGCCCTGGCCGGCGATGTCCGGCGCCGAGCCGTGCACCGGTTCGAACATCGACGGGAACTCGCGCTCCGGGTTCAGGTTCCCGGACGGCGCGATCCCGATCGACCCGGCGACGGCCGCGGCGAGGTCGGACAGGATGTCGCCGAACAGGTTCGAGGCCACGATCACGTCGAACGACGACGGGTCCAGCACCACCTTCGCGGCCAGCGCGTCGATGTGCTCGGAGCGCCACGAGACACCGGGGAACGCCTCGGCGCGCGAGGCGACGACCTCGTCCCAGAACGGCATCGTGTGCACGATCCCGTTCGACTTCGTCGCCGACGTGACGTGGTTGCGGCGCCGGGTCGCGAGGTCGAACGCGTAGTCGGCGATCCGGGACACGCCGGTGCGGGTGAACACGGCCTCCTGCAGGGCCAGCTCCCCGTCCGTCCCGCGCCCGAACCGGCCACCGACCTCGGAGTACTCGCCCTCGGTGTTCTCCCGGACGACGACGAAGTCCACCCCGCCGTCCGTGTCGCCCGGGCCTGCCCCGTGCAGGGGTGAGCGGACGCCGTCGAAGACCGTGATCGGGCGCAGGTTCACGTACTGGCGGAACGCGCGGCGGATCGGGATGAGCAGGCCCCACAGGGAGACGTGGTCCGGCACGCCCGCCCAGCCGACGGCGCCGAGCAGGATCGCGTCGTGCGAGCGGATCCGGTCCAGGCCGTCGTCGGGCATCATCGCGCCCTGCTCGGCGTAGCGCTCGCAGGACCAGTCGAACTCGTCGTAGGTGAACGTGACGCCGTGCCGGCGCCCGACGGCGTCCAGGACGGCGGTGGCGGGCGGGAGGACCTCGGTGCCGATCCCGTCGCCGGGGATCAGCGCGATGCGGTGCGCGGTCGTCATGCCCCCAGCATGCTCCGGTCAGTGGTACGGGTTGTCCGGCAGGGCGAGAGCGAGGAACCGGTCGTCGGCGGCGATCATCAGGTCGTCGTCGCAGAACCGCTGCAGCGTCCGGTCGAGCCGATCCGGGTCGCATCCCGGCTCGGCCAGCAGCTCGTCCCGGGTCCGGGCGTCCGCGCACAGCTCGTAGATCACGGCGTCGGAGTCGTCGAGCCGCTGGCTGCGCCGCTCGGGTCCGCGGTCGTCGTGCACGCTCAGCGAGTCCCAGGTCTTGACGTAGCGCAGGGCGGGCCGTGCCGTGCCGCGCGCCCAGCGGCGTGTCCAGCCGGCGACCAGATCCCGGCACTCGTCGTAGCCCTCGTCCGGCAGGATGCCGCGCACGTCGTGCTCGAAGAAGTAGGACACCCGGCGCAGGTCGTGGTCGGGCGGATAGATGTGCCGGTAGCACCCGCCGGGCCGCAGCGTGGTGATCGAGTGCAGCTCCGGCTGCTCGAACATGGGGGATCCGCGGTCCGGGCGGGCGCGTGGCCATCGCGTACGGCGGCTGCAGGTGCGGGATTCGGCGGATGATCTCCGCCTGTGCCGCGTAGTCCTCGGCCGTCTCCCCGGGGAAGCCGAACAGGATGTTGTAGCGGTTGTCGATGCCGTAGTAGGTGGTCCACTTCAGCAGCTCGAGGTTGCGCATCGCGGTGGTGTTCTTGCGCATCAGCTCCAGCACGTGCGTGCTGAAGCTCTCGATGCCGGGTTGCACCGAGTGCAGGCCGCCGCGGCGCATCTTCCCGAGCTGCTCGCGGGACAGCTTCGGGCGGATCTCGTAGTGCAGGCGCAGGTCGCTGTGGCTGTCCGCGAGCCTGCCGAACAGCCGGGACACGTACGCCGGCGCCATGATGTTGTCGATGGCGTTGAAGTACCGGGTGCCGTAGCGCCGGGACAGCGTCTTCAACGTCTCCAGCACCCGCTCCGGGCTCGTGCTCCGGAACTCCATCCCGGACCGGTTGAGGCCGCAGAACGTGCAGTGGTGCTTCATCCCGTACCAGCAGCCGCGCCCGGTCTCGATCGGCAGCATGACCTCGCGACGGCGCCCATGGTCGTACCCGGTGCTCGCGCGCGTCGCGAAGTACTCGTCGAAGTCCGGGACCGGGGTGGAGTCCAGATCGGACACGTTGGCGGCCCGTCCGGCGTACTGCACCTCGCCGTCCTCGCGCCACATCATCCCGCGCAGACCGGCCATCGAGTCGCCCTTGTAGATCCGCCCGACCATCTCCGGCAGGGAGACGTCGGCGTCACCACAGTGGACGTAGTCGACCTGCGGGTTGCGGGAGATGATCTCGTGCGCGATGTCGTCCTCGAACGTGGCCCCGCCGAACACGACCGGCACGTCCGGATGCCGGCGTCTGATCGCCTTGGCCAGCGCGAGCGAGGCCACCATCTGCTGGAACACGACCGTGAAGCCGACGAGACCGTAGGACGACCAGTCGATGGTCTCGGCCATCTCCTCGACGAACTCCGCGGCGCCCCGTTCCCGCAGCGCGACGATGTCGTCGACCGTGCAGCCGGCCCGCTCGCAGATCTCGCGCAGGCTCGAGTGGTAGCGCCGCACGTACTCGTCGGGGTCCCCGACCTCGCCGAACGCGGCCGTCGACCAGATCCACTCACCGACCATGCACGGGTGGACGTCGGAGAGCGCCTCGTTCAGCTTCCAGCCGACCCGCTCGCCGAAGCGCAGGAACAGCGACATCGGCTCGACCGCGTATCCGGCCCGTTCCAGGGTCGGGGTGAGCAGAGCGAGCTGGAACGACGGGAAGCGGGCGGCGAGTGTCGGCATGCTCACCAGCGCGACCGGTTTCATCGGTGCTCCCGTAGGTGCGGGCGCAGGCCGAGCAGGGCGGCCAGCGCGTGGTGGACGTAGTCGATCCGGACGTCGCTCGCCGTGAGCGAGGTCCGCACGCCGCCGATCGCCCAGTCCGGGTTCGGCAGCACGCAGGCGTCGCGTTCCTGGTAGACGAGCCGGTCGAGGAAACGCAGGCCCCGCTCGCCCGCCAGGCGGTACCGCCGCGCGCGCTCGGTGTCCCCGACGGCCTCGGCGCCGGCCAGTGCGGCGGCTACGCCCTCCAGGTAGAGGGCGGTGGTGGCGCCGGGGGA
Organism: uncultured Actinomycetota bacterium; assembly: GCA_963822335.1. Lineage (GTDB taxonomy): Bacteria > Actinomycetota > Actinomycetes > Mycobacteriales > Pseudonocardiaceae > Pseudonocardia. The sequence continues at coordinate 506,668 of CAWGHE010000005.1, forward strand.
GTCGCTCTGGTGGTCGTTGAGGAACCCGCCGGTCGCGACCGACTGGAACGGCAGCGCGCGGTCGACGACCTCGTGCGCGGCCGCCGTCCACTCCGGATCGTCGAGCACGCGGCCCCATGCCGTGTACGCCTGGGCCAGCCAGGCGACCGAGCCCCAGTGCTGGTTGAGCCGGAACCGCCTGCGGTAGTGGCGCAGCGCGCGGACCGCAGTCTCCGGACGCGGGCCGGTCACGCCGTGCTCGACGGCGAACGCGAGCGCCAGCAGCGCCTGCCCGGGGGCGTAGTCCTGGTGCGCCGCCGTCGCCGCGTCCGGGTCGCGGTGCGTGCCGACGCGACCGTGCGGGTCGATCCGGCCCCACAGCAGCTCGGCCGCGCCGCCCGGGTCGGCCGGCTCGTCGAGCTCCAGGCCGGCGAGCAGCGCGAACGCGACCTCCGCGACCGACGGCCGGTGCCCGTCGAGCGCTATCCAGCCGTCCGGATCCCGGGCGGCGAGCAGGCGGCCCAGGTCGTGCGCGGCCTCGGCGCGCAGGCTCGCCCGTGCCCCGACCCATGCGCCGTACGCGAGGCGGGCGGGGTGGAGCCCGGTGCGCAGCCGGTCGGCGAACACCTCGTAGCGGGCGGTCGGGACGCCGTCGGCGACGTGGTGGCGGCGTGCGTAGCCGGTGAGCAGGGGCACCAGTCGCTCGGCCTGCGCCTCGGCCGTGGGCGCCGGCTCCGCGCACGGCAGCGCGTTCTCCATCCGCCGGACGCTGCTCCCGTCGGCCAGCCAGGTCGTCTGGTCGTAGCGCGTCCAGCGGTAGGGCGGGCGCGTGATGCCGGCCTTGTCGATCACCTCGTCGACGTAGCCGCGCGGTGTGAGGTTCGCCGTCACGGCGACCGACGGCAGCAGCAGGCCGCTGCGGTTGCGCTGGCGGACCTGGAGCGCCTGGTCGGCGAACCGGGTCGGGCGGACCACCCAGTCCGGGTCGGCGGTGCCGATCTCGTGCCGCGCGTACAGCAGCGAGACGCTCACGGCGATGCCGGCCGTCGGGTCCGGCGGGGCGAACCGCTCGTCGCGCACGGCCGCGGCCGCGTAGCCGTCGACGGCGGCGGCGACGTCGTCCGGGAACCCTCCGATGCAGCCGGCGATCCGGCCGCCGGCGTACACCGTGACGAACACCCCGACGACGTCCGCCGGCAGCGGCCCCGGAGCCGCCGGTCACCGCGCTCTCCTCCCGCCCGATCTCGAGCAGTACGCGCTCCCGGGCCCGTGCCGCGAACGGCGCGCAGACGGCCGCGTCGGCGTGCCACGGCGCCTCCGGAGGGGCGGGTGTCCCGGTCGGCTGCCAGGCCTCGCCGGGCTCGACCACCTTGTCCACGTCGTGGCGGTACAGGTCGTAGGCCTCGGATCCGAGCAGCCGCGCGTTGCGGTAGGCCGCGTGCGCGAACTGCTCCCAGGCGCCCGCGATCCCGGGCATCCGCGGCAGCGCGCCGCCCATCCGCGGTGGCCGCTCCCGGCTGCGCACGACGATTCCGTGCCGGAGGTCGTCCAGCTCGCCGACCGAGCACGGCTCCAGGGCGGAGAAGAACGTCACCGCGATCGCGCAGTCGTCCAACGTGGACATCGGGTCCGCATCGGTGCGGGCGAGGTCGCGGGCCGTCCGCACGGCCGCGCGCGTCACGTCCGCGGCCACCGGGCCGCGAGACTCGCCGGGGAAGTGCCAGAACCCGTTGCGCGCCGGCCGGTCGTGCAGGTCGGTGCGTCGCCGCAGGCTCACCCAGCAGCCGCCCGCGCCGTCGCGGGGACGGTCCAACGCGTCCGGCGCGCCGAGGAGCAGGCCGGTGCGCAGGTACTCGGCGATCGCCTCCCGGGCCAGGTGGGCGGGGTGCGGCCGGGGAGCCGACCGGCGCGACGACGGCGCCGGATCGTCGGGTTCCTTCGTGGGGTTCGCCGGGTACGGGCGCTCACCGTCGAGGTGCCGGACGAAGTCCTCGAACACGTCGAAGACCGCGGCCATCCGGTAGCCGCGCCGCTCCAGCCGCGCGACGCCGCGCTCGTAGCCGAACCGGACCAGGCACACGCCGCCCTCGACGTGGAAGCCCGCCTCCTCCAGCCGGTCGGCGCACTCGGACATCGCCTGCCCGGAGCTCACCGAGTCGTCGACGATCACGACCGGTTCTGCCGGGTCGAGCCGGCCCTCGATCAGCTTCAGCGAGCCGTGCGGCTTCCGCTCCCTGCGCACCAGGACACCGCTGTACCGGCCGTCGCCGTGCAGCACGCAGCCCTGGACCAGCGGGACACCGGTCAGGCCGAGCGTCGCGAGCTGGCGGCCCTCGAACCCGTCGAGCAGCCGGAGCAGGCAGCGCGCGGCCAGCCCGGCCCCCTCGGGTGTGAGGGTGACGCCGAGCGAGTCGAGCATCCACCGCGCCGACGTCCCGTCGCGGGACAGCACCGGCTGGCTCTCGGTGCGGCGCAGGATCCCGTTGCGGCGCAGCAGGTCGAGCAGCCGGGAACGTTCCTCCTGGTCGGTGCCGACGGCGCCGGTCGTGACGTCCACCGGGCGAAGGCCCTACCGGTCCGGGTCGTCCGGGGCGACCTCGGGGACGGGCCGGTAGGGGTCGGGGTCCGAGGGCTCGTCGGGGGCCACCTCCTGGATCGGCCCCGACGGCCGTTCGGGCACATCCGGGGCGACCTCGACGGTCCTGCCGGACCACGGGTCGTCCCGTTCGGGCACGTCGGGGGCGACCTCGACGGTCTTGCCGGACCACGGGTCGTCCTGTTCCGGCACGTCCGGCGCGACCTCGATGATCTTCTCGAAGCCGGGTCCTGGTCGGGGACGTCCGGTGCGAGCTCGACGATCCCGCCGCGCCGCCGTTGAGGGTCCTCCCGCTCGGGGTGGATCTCGGGTGCGACCTCGGTGATGGTCTCGGACCGGCCGGGGTAGTCCTCGGGTTCGGCGACTTCGGGTGCGACCTCGGTGATGGTTTCCGGGCGGCCGGGGCGTTCCTCGGGTTCGGCGACTTCGGGTGCGACCTCGGTGATCGTTTCCGGGCGGCCGGGGCGTTCCTCGGGTTCGGCGACCTCGGGTGCGACCTCGGTGATCGTCTCGGGCCGGCCGGGTCGTTCCTCGGGATCCGATCGGCGGCGTTCCGGGTCGTCCTCGTCCGGGGGGCCGTGGTCGGCGGTGAGCGGGGTGACCCCGGGACGGTCGTGCGACGCCCGGTCGCGAGGACCGTGACCCGTCCTGGGAACGTCCTCCGGAACGACGTCCGGCCTCGCGGCCGTACCTCTATCGCTCATCGCGACCCCTGTCGTGATCCCCCATCGGCGACGTCGCGTGCGCACCCCCGAACCACGCGAGGGGCGGAAGCGTAGCGCCGGGCCGTCGCCGGGTGGAAGGCGTGGTAGTCAGGGTTGACGACGCGGTATCGCCACGGGCGCGAACATCGTCCCCGGCTGCGACGTACGGGTGGATCTCCGTCCCGTGACACGGGAGGCCGCGAACGGTGACGATCGGATCATGCCGCCCGTGCTGCGTCCCGCCCGCGCCGAGGAGATCGGTGCCATCGAGACGCTGATGGCCGAGTCGGTACTCAGCCACTTCCCGGCGTTCTACGACGAGCGGCAGACCCGCTCGGCAGCGCGGTTCATCGCCCGGATGGACCCGGTTCTCGTCGGCGACGGCACCTACCTCGTGCATGAGTCGGACGGCGTGGTCGTGTCCTGCGGCGGCTGGAGCCGGCGGGCCAAGCTGTTCGCCGGTCCCGCGGACGCCGAGGGCGACGACCCGAACCGGCTGATCGACCCGGCCGGCGAACCGGCCCGGATCCGGGCGATGTTCGTGCGCCGGGGATGGGCGCGCCGCGGCCTCGCCCGGGCGATCCTGGAGCACAGCGCGGCCGCCGCGGCGCGGGCCGGGTTCGCCTCGCTGGTGCTGGTCGCGACGCTGCCCGGGGTGCCGCTGTACCGGTCGTGCGGGTTCGTCGAGCGCGAGCCGGTCCCGATCGTCCACCCCGACGGCGTCGAGCTCGGCGGCGTGCTGATGGACCGCGCGGTGTGAGGTGCCGGCGAGGGCACCCGACACCGTGCGACGTGGAAGAGGGTCACTCCGGCGGCGGGCAGCGCGGCCACGGTCACGGGCGCTGCCGGCATCGTGGACCCGAACCGGTGGCACGGCCGGCTCTGCCAGGCGCAGGACCGGCCGTTCACCGATGCCGAGCGAGCGGTCCTTCCGACCGGAACCGACCCGGACCCGCCGTGCTCATGATCGAGCGTCCGGGGCTCGTGCGGTGGCGGGTCGGCTGGTTGCTCGACGGCGGGGGAGCACGCCCGCCAGTCCCAGCACGACCACGCCGCACAGCGGCACCACGAGCAGCCCGGCCCGCAGGCTCGTCGCGTCCGCGATCAGGCCGACCACCGGCGGTGACACGAGGAAGCCGATCCGCATCAGCCACGTGACGATCGTCAGGCCGGTGCCCGGCGCGAGACCGGGCACCGCGTCGGCCGCGGCCATCGCGGCCGGGACGAGCGTGGCGACGCCGAGCCCGGCGACGCCGAAGCCGGCGATCGTGCCCGGTATCGACGGGAACGCCAGCGCCAGCCCCATCCCGCCTGCGACGAGCACGCCGCCGGTCCGGGCGACGGCCCGCTGACCGAACCGGTCGACCATCCGGTCCCCGGTCAGGCGCCCGACGAACTGCAGCCCCTGCAGCGCGACGAAGCCCAGACCGGCCGTCGCGGCCGCCGCGCCGAGCGAGCCCTGCAGGTAGATCGCCGCCCAGGTCTGCCCGGCGTCCTCGACGAGCGTGCCCGAGTTCGCGATCACGCCGAACGCGAGGAGCAGCACCAGCACATGCGGTGCCAGCCCCGTCCACGGCCGTCGGGACCGCGAGGCGTCCGACTCCTCACGCGAGCGCTCGGCGTCCTCCGGCCCCGTCAGCAGCAGCGGGTACACCCCGATCGCGACGGCGGCCGACAGCAGCGACGACACCCCGAGGTGCAGCGCCAGCGGCACGGCGAGCCCGGCGGCGGCCGCGCCCATCAGGCCGCCGAGCACGGCGCCGACGCTCCAGGCGGCGTGGAACGAGTTCAGGATCGAGCGGCCGTAGCGGCGCTGCACGCGCAGGCCGTGCGCGTTCTGCGCGACGTCGACGATCGCGTCGGACGCGCCGGCCAGGAACATCGCGGCGGCCAGCAGCGGGCCGTTCGGCGCGAACGCGATCACCAGGATCCCGAACCCGATCGCCGCCATGCCGAACGTGGCCACGCGCGACGACCGGAACCGCGCGACGAGCGTCCCGGCGGTCAGCCCGGCGACCAGCGCGCCCAACGGGAACGCCGCGACCGCGAGGCCGAACCATGCGTTCGTCAGCGACAGCGCGTCCTTGATCTCCGGGTAGCGGGGGAGGACGTTCGCGAACACCAGCCCGTTCGTGGCGAACACCAGCGCGACCCCGGCCCGCGCGCGCCGCTCCGTCCGCCCGGGGCCCCTCGCCTCGAGAGTTTGCCCCGCCACGAAACCGAGCATGCACGACGGCTCGTCGCGCTGTCGATCTGCCTACCCGTCGGCCCGCTCGTCGACCTTCTCGTCGGCCTCGCGCCCCGGGGCGAGGAACGAGTGCGTCCGCCCGTAGACGACGTAGACGATCAGGCCGAGCACCAGCCAGCCGAGGAACCGCAGCCAGGTGGCCAGGTCCAGGTTGAGCATGAGGAACAGGCAGGCCACGGCCGTGATCGCGGGGACGACCGGGGAGAACGGCACCCGGAACGGGCGCTCCAGGTTCGGACTCCGGCGACGCAGCACCGGCACGGCCACCGCCACCAGGATCATCGCGGCGAGCGCCCCGATCGAGACCATGTCCGACAGCGCGGTGATCGGCGTGAACGCGGCGATCACGGCGCAGACCGCCCCGCCGATGATCGTCATCCGGTGCGGGGTGCCGAACCGCGGGTGCGCCGTCCCGATCGGCTTCGGCAGCAAGCCGTCGCGGCCCATCGCGTAGCCGATCCGGCCGATCGTCACGAGCTCGACCATCATCACCGACGTCAGGCCGGTCACCGCGCCGATCGCGATCAGCGCGCCCACCCACGACAGCCCGACCGAGGAGAACGCCGCGGACAGCGGCGCGCCCGGGTCGATCTGGTCGTAGGGCACCATCGCCGTCAGCACGAGCGAGACGCCGACGTAGAGCACGGCGCACAGCGCCAGCGCGCCGAGCAGGCCGATCTTGAGATCGCGGTCCGGACGGCGGGTCTCCTCGCCGAGATTGGCCAGCGCCTCGAACCCGGTGTAGGCGAAGAACACGACGGCAGCCGCGGTGAGCATCCCGCCGATGCCGAACGTGCTCGGCTCCAGGCCGAACACCCCGTTCAGCACCGGTGAGGTGAACAGCGACCCGCCGCCCTCGGGCGCCTGCGCCGGGGGCACGAACGGGGTCAGGTTGTCGGCGTTGAAGAAGAACAGGCCGGCGACGATCACCAGCACGGCCACGGCGACCTTGACCAGCACGAGCACGTTCGTCAGGCGGGAGGACTGCCGGATCCCGGTGACCGCGACGACGGTGAGCAGCCCGACGATCACGACGGCGCCGACGTTGATCGTCGCGTCCTCGCCGAACCATTGCGACGGCAGCCCGAACAGCTCCGCCAGATAGCCCGACCAGCTCCGGGACACCGTCGCGAGGCCGAGCCCGAACTCCAGCAGCAGGTCCCAGCCGATGATCCAGGCGAACACCTCGCCGAGCGTGGCGAACGTGTAGGTGTACGCCGACCCGGCCGTCGGCACGGACGATGCCAGCTCGGCGTAGCAGAGCGCGGCCAGACCGGCGACCACGGCACCGATCGCGAACGAGATCGTGACGGCCGGCCCGGCGCTGTCACGGGCCTCCACACCGGCGAGGGTGAAGATGCCCGTTCCGATGATGATCCCGACCCCGAAGCCGACGAGGTCCCGCGCTCGGAGGGCCTTGCTGAGTGACGAGTCGGCGGTCCGGCGCAGGATGCGCTCGACCGGCAGCGTCCGAGTGACCGACATCGTCGCACCGTATGTCGCCTGTTCGGGACGCGTCACCTGAGGACACGACCCGACACCCCGACTGTGACGTCGGGGTGAACTCCGCGGGCGGCGGTCCCCGTTCGGCCCCGTGCGCGGGCACTATCGGTGTACAGGACGAGCGCGAAACGGGGAGTGGGCGGTGGTGCCTGGGAACGCGCGATCGGTCGCGGCCGGGGTGGGGCTCGCCCTCGTCGCGGTCCTGGCGTGCGGCTCGGCCGCCGCCTACGGCGCGTCCCGCTCGGTGGACGGGGGTGCCTCCCGGCCCCCGGCCCGCGGGGCCGTGGCCGTCCGGGCCGCGGTGCCGGCCGCGCCCGCGCCGGTCGTCCCGTCCGCACCGGCCCGCCCGCCCGCACCGATCGCCCCGTCCGCACCGGTCGTGCCGCCGCCGGACCTGTTCGCCGGCGGTGCCGAGGTGAGCCGGGACGGCGAGCCGGGCCTGTGGCTGGCCTGGTCGCTGATCGACCGGAAGACGGGCCGCCGGACCGGGTCGGCGAACGCGGCGACCGAGCGCACGAACGCCGAGTCCGCCATCAAGGCATGGATCGCCGCGGACGTGCTGCGCACGGCACACGATCGCGGACGCCCGGTCACCGCGTCCGAACGCGACCTGATCCGCCGCGCCGTGCGCAGCAGCGACGACGGCGCGGCCGAGACGCTCTACCGGCGCCTCGGCGGCGACGCCGTGCTCCGGCACCTGTCGAAGACCTGCGGCGTGACCGTGAGCACCGAGCGGCGCGGTTACTGGGCGCTCGCGCAGATCACGGCCGAGGACGCGACCCGCACGCTGGACTGCGTGCTGCGGAACGCGCCTCGGTGGGCGGGCGGCGCCGAGCTGGTCGGGGACCTGCGCACGGTGGACGCCGGCGGGCGCTCCGGCATCGCGACGCTGCTGCCCGGGACCGCGGTGGCCGAGAAGAACGGGTGGACGCTGCACGGGGGGACCGGCTGGAACGTCAACTGCGTCGTCGCGTGGGACTCCTACGTCCTGTCCGTGCTCACCCGATATCCCGGCAACCGCTCCGAGCAGTACGGATGGGGTGTCTGCCGGGACGTCGCGCAGGACGTGCTGCAGGCCGCCCGGCTCTGACCTGCACGGAATCCGTGGTGCCCGCGGCGTGTTGAACACGGGCAGAGACGACGACGGACGGCCCGTTCCCGGTGGTGAGCCCCGGATGGTTGGGCGCCGACACCAGCGGGAACGCATATGTCCGTCACCCACGATGAAAGGTGAGTACACGAGATGACCGGCTTCTTCGGGCCGGGCGGACCCGGTGACCCGAGCGGTGGCCCCGGTGACCCGCGTGGACCTGCGCGCCGCGTCGACCTGATGCGCCTGATGAGCGCGGGGGCCCGGGAGATCATGGCCGGCGCCGCCCAGGAGGCGTCCGATCGGGGCGACACCGATCTCGACGCCGCGCACATCCTGCTGGCCTGCGCCCGCACCGAGGCGACCCGCCGTTGGATCACCCGCGCCGGCGCGGACCCGGAGGTGATCGTCCGCACGCTCGAGGAGCGACTGCCCTGGCTGGAGACGGACGGCCGGACGCCGTCGCTGACCCCGTCGGCGAAGCGGGCGCTGCTCGACGCGCACCAGATCTCCCGCTCGCTGGGATCGAGCTACATCGGACCCGAGCACCTGCTGCTCGCGCTCGCCGGCAACGAGGAGTCCGCGGCCGGGCGACTGCTGGCCCGTGCCCGGTTCACGCCCGGCTCGGTTGCGCAGGGCGCGCCGGCGGCACCCGGTCCACAGATCCCCGAGCAGGACAGCCAGACCCCGACGCTGGACCAGTACGCGCAGGACCTCACGGCCGCGGCGCGTGCCGGGAACCTCGACCCGGTGATCGGCCGCGGCGACGAGATCGAGCAGACGATCGAGGTGCTGTCCCGGCGGACCAAGAACAACCCGGTGCTGATCGGCGAGGCGGGCGTCGGCAAGACGGCCGTCGTCGAGGGCATCGCCCAGCGGGTCGCCGACGGCGAGGTGCCGGACACGCTGCGCGGGCGTCGCGTGGTGCAGCTCGACCTGTCCGGCGTCGTCGCCGGCACGCGCTACCGCGGTGACTTCGAGGAGCGCATGCGGGCCCTGATCGAGGAGATCCGCGCGCACTCCGACGACGTCATCGTGTTCATCGACGAGCTGCACACGATGGTCGGCGCCGGTGGCGGCGGCGGTGGCAGCGAGGGCGGCGGTTCCATGGACGCGGGCAACATGCTCAAGCCCGCGCTGTCCCGCGGCGAGCTGCACGTGATCGGCGCGACGACGCTCGACGAGTACCGCCGCCACATCGAGTCCGACGCGGCCCTGGCCCGCCGGTTCCAGCCGGTGCTGGTGCCGGAGCCGTCGGTCGAGGACACGATCGCGATCCTGCGCGGCCTCGCCGACCGCTACGAGGCCCACCACCAGGTGCGCTACACGCCGGAGGCGCTGCGCGCCGCGGTGGAGCTCTCCGACCGCTACGTCACCGACCGGTTCCTGCCGGACAAGGCGATCGACCTGCTCGACCAGGCCGGTGCCCGGGTGCGGCTGCGCACCCGGACCCCGACCGTCGACCGCCGCGAGATCGAGCAGCGCGTCGAGCAGCTCGAGCGGGACAAGGACCAGGCCGTCGCGCACGAGGACTACGAGCGCGCGAGCCAGCTGCGCGACGAGATCACCTCGGCTCGCGCGGAGCTGTCGGACACCGGCGGTGGTGGCGCGAACCCGAAGGCGCCCGAGGTCGGCGTGAACGAGATCGCCGACGTCGTGTCCCGGTCCACGGGCATCCCGGCGTCGCAGCTCACCGAGGCCGAGCGGGACCGCCTGCTGCGCCTCGAGGACGAGCTGCACGAGCGCGTCGTCGGCCAGGACGCGGCGGTCACGGCCGTCGCGGAGGCGATCCGCCGGTCGCGCTCCGGGCTCGGTGACGAGGACCGCCCGGTCGGCAGCTTCCTGTTCCTCGGCCCGACCGGTGTCGGCAAGACCGAGCTGGCCCGGGCGCTGGCCGTGTCGCTGTTCGGCGACGAGGACCGCATGGTCCGGCTCGACATGAGCGAGTACGGCGAGAAGCACACGGTCGCGCGGATGGTCGGGGCGCCTCCCGGCTACGTCGGCTACGGCGAGTCCGGTGAGCTGACCGAGGCCGTGCGCCGTCGTCCGTACTCGGTGCTGCTGCTCGACGAGATCGAGAAGGCGCACCCGGACGTGTTCAACACGCTCCTGCAGGTGCTCGACGACGGCCGGCTCACCGACGGGCAGGGCCGCACCGTCGACTTCCGGCACACGGTGATCATCATGACCTCGAACGTCGGGTCGGAGCTGATCACCGGGCACGGCATGACGCTGGGCTTCGGCTCGGCGGCCGAGCAGACCGCGAACGCCGAGGAGCGCGAGGAGGCGGTGCTGCGCGAGCGGCTGATGCCGCGTCTGCGCGAGGTGTTCCGGCCGGAGTTCCTGAACCGGATCGACGAGACGATCGTGTTCCGGCGCCTGGACGCCGAGCAGCTCGCGCACATCACCGAGCTGCTGCTGGGCGACACCCGCAGGCGGCTCGCGTCGCAGGGGATCGCGCTCGAGGTCACGCCGGAGGCGGTGCGCCTGCTCGCCGAGCACGGCTACCAGCCCGACTTCGGTGCCCGGCCGCTGAGCCGCACGATCCGCCGGGAGCTGGACAACCCGCTGTCCCGGATGCTGCTCGACGGGGAGATCGGCGACGGCGGCACCGTCCGGGTCGACGTCGCCGACGGCGAGCTGATGATCTCGGCGCAGGACCTGGCCGGGTCGGCTCCCGAGCCCGCGCACGTCTGACGCTCCCAACGTCCCGCCGCGCCCGTCCCCGTTCCCCGGGGGCGGGCGCGGTCGTGTCTCAGCCGGGCCGCACGGCCCGCACGGTGCCGGCGGCCGTGTCGAGCACCCAGACGGTCCCGTCCGGCCCGACGGTCACGTCGCCACCGGCGCCCAGTCCGGCCGTCTCGCCGAGCGGACGCAGATCGGGGGACAGGTGGCGCAGGACGCCGCCCGCGTCGAGCAGCCACACGCCGTCCGATCCGGCGGCGAGACCGGTCAGGGTGGGGTAGCGCAGTGGGGCCGGGGGCACCGGACCGAGCTCCGACACCCCCGCCTCGCCGATGGCGTAGCGGCGGCCCTCGGCCGCGACGACCGTGGTCGTCCCGGACGGTGCGGGCGCCGCAGCGTCCAGGGCGCGCCCGGTCGCGCCGTCGACCGTCCGTACCGTGCCGCCGGCGTCCAGCACGGTGAGCCGGTTCCCGTCGGCGGCGATCTGGTCCGGCCGACCGCCCACGGCCAGCTCCGGCAGCGGTGCACCCGTGCGCGCGTCCAGCCGCCCGACCGTGCCGGTGTCCGGCTGGGTGTACCAGAGCGTGTCCCCGGACAACGCGATCGAGCTGGTGTCCCGCGGGAGGTAGACCAGCGGCTCGGCCTCCTCGCCGTCGATGGCCACCGGCGCCAGGGCGGACGAGTAGTTCCACACCCACACGAGGTCGCGGCCGACGACCAGTGCGGTCGGTTCGCCGCCGACCCGGGCCGACGTCGTCGCACCGGTCGCCGCGTCGACCCGGGTGACGCTGCCGGAGCCGCGGTCCGCCGTCCAGACGGCGCCGTGACCGACCTCGACGTCCGCGGGCGCGTCGCCCACCCCGACGGGCTCCGCGGTCCCGCCCGGCGGCGGTATGGCCGCCTGTGACGGCGTTTCCGCCTGCGGCGAAACGCCGGACGACGTGAGAACGGCCGGGACCCCGATCACGAGCACGACGACCAGCCCGACGGCGGCCAGGGCGCCGAGCAGCATCAGCAGGACCACGGCGGCGCCGCCGGTCCGTTCCGGCCGGGCGGGCGGCGCCACGTCCGGGTCACCGGGGCGCCAGTAGGGGTCCGCCGGCCGCGTCCGGGTACCCACCGGATCGTGCTGCTCGTCCATCGAGCACCGGTCTCGGCGGGCGCCGTCCCGGCGTTACCGTGATCTCCACCGTTCGGAGCCGTTCGGATAGACATGCGAATACGTGCATGAGTAGCCTGCAGTCGTGAGGCACGGACATGGGCACGGCGCCGGGTCGGACAAGCGGCGGCTGACGATCGCGTTGCTGGTCACGCTCGTGACGGCCGTGCTCGGCGCGGTCGGGGCGCTGCTGACCGGGTCGCTGGCCCTGCTCGCGGACCTCGGCCACCTGCTCACCGACGCCGGGGCGCTCGCCGCGGCCGTCCTGGCCGCCGCGCTCGCCACCCGCCCGAGCACGATGCGCCGGACCTACGGGCTGGGCCGGGCCGAGGTCCTGGTGGCCGGCGTGAACGCGCTCGCGCTCGTCGCGGTCGTCGTGTGGGTGGCGGTCGAGGGTGTGGCCCGGCTGTTCGAGCCGGTCGCGATCCCCGGGCTCCCGCTGCTGGTGATCGGCGCGTTCGGGCTCGTCGGCAACGTCGTGTCGCTGATCGTGCTGGCCGGTGGCGACCGGGCGAACATGAACATGCGCGGTGCGATGCTGCACGTGCTCGGCGACGCGCTCGGCTCGGTCGGCGTGCTGGCCGCGGCCGTCGTGCTGCTGACGACGGGCTGGCCGTACGCGGACACGATCGCCTCGCTGCTGATCGTCGCGCTGATCCTGCCGCGTGCGGTGTCGCTGCTGCGCGAGGTCGTGCACGTGCTGCTGGAGGGTGCGCCGCGCGACGTCGATCCGGGCGAGGTGCAGGCGGCGCTGCTCGAGCTCCCGGACGTCCACGCCGTGCACGACCTGCACGTCTGGGTGATCAACGACCGGACGCCGGCAATGTCCGCGCACCTGGTCGTGGACGAGGAGTCCGGGACGCACTGCGGGGACGCCTCGGTCCTGGACCACGCCGGGCACCTGCTGCGCGAACGGTTCGGACTGGCGCACACCACGTTGCAGATCGAGCACGGCGCGCACGTCGCGCACGAGGACCACTGCGGCTGACGCCGCTGGGCCGGCCGCGGCGAGCTCACCCCTCCAGCGGGTGGCAGGCCAGGAAGTCGAGCACGCGCCGTGTGGCGGCCCATGCCGCGGTCTGCCGGGCGGGTGCAAGGCGGACGGGACAGCGCGCCCACTGTCAGTGCGCGAAGGCGGTCAGGAACCGGTCCCGGACGTCCTCCATCCGCCAGACCGGCGCGTCCGGGCCGGGGCGCAGGCCGCGCTGCCAGCCCCAGCCGGAGATCCGGTCCAGGACCTTCGGGTCCTTCGCCACGATCGTCACCGGTACGTCCTTGGAGGCGCCGGTGCCGGTCACCGTCGGCGACGGCTGGTGGTCGCCCAGGAAGATCAGCACGAGGTTGTCGTCGCCGTGCGTCTGGACGTAGGACACGAGGCTGTCCACCGAGTACGCGATCGAGCGCCCGTAGGCGGTGCGGATCGCCTGCGGGTCGCCCCAGCCGGACGGCCCGGGATCGGGTGCCCCGGCCTGGCCGTCGTAGACCGAGCCGTCGCCGATGCGCGACCAGTCCACGGTCTGCGGCAGTGGCCCGAACGGCCAGTGGCTGGACAGCAGGGGGATCTCGGTCATCAGCGGCCCGCGTCCCGGGCGGTCGTGCTCGAGGCGCTCGTACGCGGACAGCGTGTACTGGTCGGGGAGGTGGAAGCCGGTGAACGCGCGGCCGCGGTAGCCCATCGCGGTCGAGTCGTGGATGCGCTCGAAGCCGTACATCCGGCCCTCCGGCCAGGGCAGCGTGGTGCCGGGCATGACCGCCGCGGTCTCCCATCCGGCGTCGCGGAACGCGCCGCTCAGCGTCACGCGGTCGCTGCCGGCGAGCAGCTCGAACTGCTTCTGGTTGGATACGCGCAGCCCGGACTGGAACGTCGCGTGCGCCATCCAGCTGCCGCCTCCGGCGATCGGTGAGGTGAGGTAGGCGCTGCGCGAGGAGTAGCCGGCGGCGGCGAGCCGGCGGGTGCCCTCGTCGAGCGTCGGGGTCACCGACGGCGCGATCTCCGGTTCCTCCAGCGCGCTGCGGCCGTAGCTCTCGACGAACGTGAGCAGCACGTCCTTGCCGCGCAGCCCGCCGAGCAGATCCGATCCCGGGACGCCGCGGTACGGGTCGCCGGCGAACCGGGCGGCGAACGCCCGCTGGTCGGCGATGCTCGCCGGGACCTGCTCCGCCTTCTGGTAGGCGAGCGCGGCGGCGCTGCGGGAGGCCACCGGGATCGGCGCGACGAGCTGCGCGCCGAGCGCCGCCAGCGTCACCCAGCAGGCGAGGAGCACGGCGACCGCGCGGGCGCCGTTGCGCCGGTGCGCGCGCAGCAGCCGCGCGAGCCGGCGCGCGGACAACGCCATCAGCACCGCCAGCGCGACGGCGGCCAGCACCGCCCCGGCGACGGCGGCGACCGCGCCCGCGGTGCCCGCGGAGTCCGCGACGAAGCCGATCCCGCTGCCGAGCTGGGCCCAGTCGGCGACCGGGTCGAACGGGCGGCCGAGCGCTTCCAGGAACCCCATGTCGAGCGTCTTGAACACGGTCAGCAGCGCCAGCAGCGCACCGCCGGCCGCGGCCACCCAGCGGCCGGCCCGCGGCGGGAGCAGCAGCACCAGCGCGGCGCCGGCGAGTGCCTCGACCGGGATCCGCAGGAACGCGGCGGGGCCGAGCTGCCCGAGCTCGCGGGGCAGGACGAGCGCCGCGAACAGCAGCGCCGCGGCCCCGATCGTGAGCAGCGGTTCCGCTCCGGCCGGGACGCGGGAGCGCCGGGGCGGCCGGTCGGCGGAGTCCGGCCCCGCCTCCTCCCCGGCCGGGCGGGGGAGAATTGCAGGCTCGCTCATTGCACTCCCTCGCTGCGCTCGGTCGGCGCTTCGCGCGGGCGCTGTGCCGATGATTCGCTCGCAGGCTCGCTCATCCGCGCAGTGCGTCCAGATGAGGCAGGCGATGCCCGAGCCGGTCCCGCTTCGCGGTCAGGTACGCCCGGTTGTGCTCGTCGGCCGGCTCGAGCAGCGGCACCAGCGCGGAGACGGCGACGCCGTACCCGGTCAGCGCCCGCTCCTTGTCCGGGTTGTTGGACAGCAGCCGCACCGAGACGACGCCCAGGTGCCGCAGCAGGCGGGCGGCCGCACCGAAGTCGCGGACGTCGACCGGGAACCCGAGCGTCGTCGCCGAGTCGACGGTGTCGAGGCCCTGCTCGTCCTGCAGGACGTGCGTGCGGACCTTGGCCATCAGCCCGATCCCGCGTCCCTCGTGCCCGCGCAGGTAGACCACGACGCCGCACGGCTGTGCGGTCACGGCGTCCAGCGCGGAGTCCAGCTGCGCGCCGCACTCGCAGCGCAGCGCGCCGAACACGTCGCCGGTCAGGCACTCCGAGTGCACCCGGACGAGCACGTCGGTGGACCCGCGCGGGTCACCGTGCACCAGTGCGAGGTGCTCCGGCCCGCCCTCGTGCTCGCGGAAGGCCACCGCCCGGAACCGTCCGCGCCGCGTCAGCAGTTCGGACTCCACGGCCTCGAGCGGCCCGTCGTCTGGGATCTGCACCGTCGTCTCCTCGTTGGTCGTGGGTGCCGGGGCGCCCGGCGACGTGGATCGTGGTCAGGCCGCGCTGTGCGCGGGCCGGCGACGCGGACCACCGGACGGGCCGGGGGTCAGGGGAGTACTCGGAACCGGGAGCCGCCGGGTTTCGGTCGCCGGCGTCCGCGGCGCCGGGACGTGCACCGCGGCCGGACCCCTCGCCGTCCTGCGCGGGCCACCGGTGATCCGGCGGGCCAGCATCACGAGCCCGCCGGGAAGGCACGCGACGAGCGCGAGCGTGCCGTAGACGACGGCGGTGGCCAGCCCGTCGGCCGCCGGCAGCCCGACGGCCGCGAACCCCGCAGCGGCCGCGGCCTCGCGCGGCCCCCAGCCCCCGACGGTGAGCGGCAGGCTCATCGCCAGCAGTGCCAGTACCAGCAGCGGCAGCAGGTCCGCGAGCGGCGCCGTGACGCCCACCGCGCGGGCGGCCAGCACGAACGTCGCGAGGTAGCCGCCCATCGCGCCGAGCGAGGCCAGCACGACTCCCGGCCCGGTGCCGGGGTGCAGCACCGCCCGCAGGTCGCCGGCCAGCGCCCGCAGCTTCGAGCGCAGCGCCCATCCGGCGACGACCACGGCCGTGAGGACCACGGAGGCGACCCACGCCGTCGTCCCGGAGACGCCGAACCCGGCCGCCTGCAACAGCGTGGGGCGGAACGCCAGCACGGCCGCGGCGAAACCGATCAGGACGACCTGCCCGCCGAACCGGTCGAGCACGACCGACCGCACGCCCCCGCCCAGGTCCCCGCAGCGACGTCCGTGCCCGACGGCGCGCTCCACGTCGCCGAGGACCCCGGCCGGCAGCACGGAGTTCAGGAACGTCGAGCGGTAGTACGCGGCGAACGCGGCGCCGGCGCCGAGCGGCTGCCCGAGCCGGCGCGCGATCAGGCACCACCGCCACGTGTTGCAGGCGGTGGACACCGCGCCCAGCGCGACGGCGGCCAGCAGGGTCCCGGCGTCGAGCGCGCGCAGCCCGTCCAGCACCGGACCGGCCCCGACGCGGGCGAGGACCGCGACGACGATCGCGACACCGGCGGTCAGCCGCAGCGCACGCCACCACCCGCCCGCGTTCACGCCAGCACCTCGTCGATCCGCCGCACGGTCACGTCCCAGCCGTCGAGCAGGGACCGGCGGGCACGCGCGGCCCGTCGCGCGTCCGCGCGCAGCCCGGATTCAGTGAGCCAGCGCCGCAACGCATCCGACAGCGCGCCGGGGTCGCCCGGCGGGACGAGCAGGCCGGGCACGCCGCCGCCGGGCGCCCGGCCGACCGTGTCCGGCACCCCGCCGGTCGCCGTCGCGAGCACCGGGATCCCGCGGGCCAATGCCTCGGTGACGACCATGCCGTAGGTCTCGGTGCGCGAGGGGAGCACCAGCAGGTCGGTCTCCGCCCAGAGGGCGTCCAGCGCCCGGCCGGTCAACGGGCCGGTCAGCTCCACCCGGTCGCCGAGCCGGTGGCGCGCGACGAGCGAGCGCACGGCCGCGGCGTGCGCCGCGTCCGGCTCGGGGCCGGTCACCCGGGCCGACCAGTGCAGGTCGGGAACGGCGGCGAGCGCCTCCACGAGCACGTCGTGGCCCTTGGTCGGGGTGAGCGCGCCGAGCGCGAGCAGGCGCCCGCCGTCGGGCCGGGCCGGCGCGAGCGGCGCCGGGTCGACGCCGGGCGGTGCGACGTGCACCCGCGCCGGCGGGAGGTCGTGCAGGTCCGTGACGCGCCGCGCCGACCACGGGCTGGTCACGACGACGGCGGCCGCGGCGTGCAGCGTCGCCCGCTCCCGTGCCCGGCGGGACGCGAGCGTGTCCGGGTCCGGCCCCTGCTCGTCGCCCAGCGGGAGGTGCACGACCACGACGACCCGCAGCCGTCCGCACTCCGGGACGACGACCTCCGGTGCCCCGCACGCGACCAGGCCGTCGGCCAGCACGTCCGCTCCGTCCGGGAGGGAGGCCAGCTCCGCCGCCAGCTGCGCCCGGGCTGCCGGGTCGGGGTCGGGCCAGCCGCCGTCCACGACGACCTCGGCGACCGCGCGCCCGACCGTGGGGAGCCCGGCGCCGATCCGCCGTCCGTAGGCGTTGCCGCCACTGGGGGAGCGGGGGTCGTCCACACCGGACGGCAGCACGACGTGCGCGATGCCGGTCGCGAGGCGGCGGGCCACGGTGTCCTCCCGGCAGCCGGTCTGCGTGCTCACAGCGGACGCTCGTAACTCGCCCGGGCGACGTGCGACTCGTGCAACGTCACCTCCACACCGGACAGACCGCGCGCGTCCTCGCCGAGTGCGCCGGCCTGCACCCGCGCGACGAGCCGGTCGGCCACCGTCCGCGCCAGGAACTCCGTAGTCGTGTTGACCCCGGCGAACTCCGGGTGCTCGTCCAGGTTCCGGTAGTTGAGGTCGGCGAGCACCTCGCCGAGCTGCGCCGTGGCCAGCCCGATGTCCACCACGATCCCGTCCGCGTCGAGCTCCGCGCGCCGGAACGTCGCGTCCACGACGAACGTCGCGCCGTGCAGCGCCTGCGCCGGACCGAACACCGCGCCGCGGAAGCTGTGGGCGACCATGACGTGGTCCCGGACGGTGATGCTGTACAAGGCGGGGCCTCCCTCGAGGCGGTCGTTCCGTGAGTCGTTGTAGGAGACACGCACGCGTGGCGGGAGAAGTTCACCGGACGCCGGACCGATCGGAACGGCGGGCTGCTCCGCAGGCCGGCATCCTCCTCGTGACCAGGTGTCGAACCGTGGATCAGCGGGGATTTTCGGCGCCGACTTCATTCGATCGGCCTAATCGCGGCGGCCCGGACCGACGCCCGATTCCGGAACGACGGCGATTTCCGGTGAACCCGATGTGCCCGGCGTGCGTGTACCGGGCATGACGCTTACCCCGTCCGTCACGCCGTCGACGCGCGGCGCGGACATCGGCGCCGCCGCGGCGGTCGCGTTCCTGCTGCTCGCCGTGCTGGCCGTGGCCGGCATGGGGCCGCTCGGGCTGCTGGCCGCGGCCGGCAATGCCGCAGGGGTCCTGGTGCTGCTGGACCGCGCCCTGCGCCACGCGGGGCGGGACGCGCTCGGCCCGGCCGACCGGGTGACGCTGGCGCGGGCGCTGCTCGGGGCCGGCGTGACCGGACTGGTGGTGGACGGGCTGCTGCCGGGTTCCTCCGGGCCGCCCGCCGTCGCCGGGCTGGTCGCCGTGGCGGCCGTCGCACTGGCGCTCGACGCTGTGGACGGCCAGGTCGCCCGCCGCACCGGGACCGTGTCCGCCGTCGGCGCGCGGTTCGACATGGAGGTCGACGCCTGGCTGATCATGGTGCTGTCCGTGTCGGTCGCGGCGGACCTGGGTGCCTGGGTGCTGGCGATCGGCCTGATGCGCTACGCGTTCGTGGTGGCCGGGTGGGCCGTGCCGTGGCTGCACGGCACGCTCACCCCGGCGCCGGGGGCCAAGGCCATCGCGGCGCTGCAGGGTGTCGTGCTGGTGACGGCGGCCTCCGGGCTCGCCGGCCCGGTCGTCGCGACGGTGATCGTCGCGGTGGCGCTGGCGTTGCTGTGCTTCTCGTTCGGCCGCGACGTGGTGCGCCTGCACCGCAAGCGGTCCGCCGTGGACACGTCCGCCGGGACGGTTCCGGTCATTCCGCGGCAGCGTACTGTCACCGACCGTGCCGCCCGATCACGCCGAGACGCACCTGAGGCGGATCTTCGACGAGCACGGGCGGGCCATGCAGATGTATGCGACCCGGTTGCTGGGTGACCCGGTGGCGGCCGAGGACGTCGTGCAGGAAGCGCTGATCCGGGCCTGGCGCAACCCGGACGTGTTCGACAACGGCAAGGGCTCTGTGCGCGGCTGGCTGCTCACCGTCGTGCGCAACATCGTGATCGACCGCAGCCGGGCGAAGGGCTCGCGGCCCCCGGAGATCGCGGAGGAGGTCGACTTCGCCGACCGGATCCCGGGCCAGCGCGACCACGCCGACGCCGTCGCGGACCGTCTCACGGTGCACGAGGCGCTCGGGACGCTGTCCACCGAGCACCGGGCGGTGCTCGAGCAGCTGTACCTGCACGGCCGGAACCTGGACGAGGCCGCGGTCGCGCTGGACGTGCCGAAGGGGACCGTGAAGTCGCGGTCGTTCTACGCGATCCGGGTCCTGCGCGAGCGCCTCGGACGGGACCGGCAACCGGGGGAGGCAGGACGATGAGCACCCCCCACGATCCCGAGGACCTCACCGCGCACGCGTTGGGCCTGCTCACCGGCCCGGAGGCGGCCGCCGTCGAGGAGCACCTGCGCGGCTGCGCGGCCTGCCGGCAGGAGTGGGGGCAGATCCGGGAGACCGTCGGTCTGGTCGCCGCGCTCCCGCCGGAGACGTTCGTCGACGGGCCCCCGGCCGGCGACCTGGCGCTGCGCCGCGCGCTGCGCACCGTGCGCGAGGAGACCCCCGGGCCCCGGCACCGGCTTCCCCGGCGCCGGTCCGCCGGGCGGCTGCTCGCGGTCGCGGCCGCTGCGCTCGTGCTGCTCGTCGGCGGTGGGTTGGTCGGACGGCTGACCGCACCCGAGCCGTCGACGACGGCCGTGGCCGCGGGACCGGGCTCGTCCACGGCGAGCGGTCAGCAGGGTCCGGTGCGGATGACCGCTACCGTCTCGCCGGCCTCGGGCTGGGTGCGGGTGCAGACCGCCGTGCAGGGGATCACCCCGGGCAAGCGCTGCACGCTGGAGATCGAGGGGGCCGACGGCGGGGTCGAGCCCGCGGCGTTCTGGCTGAGCGCCCCGCCCCGCGAACCCGGCCGCCCGACGCCGGTGGCCGGCTCGGCGATCATCGCGCCGGACCAGGTGCGGGCCGTCTCGGTCCGCGACGAGACCGGCGCCACGCTGGTCCGGGTCCCCGTCGTCCTGAGCAGCTGAGGCCGCGGTACAGGGACAACCCTGCCCGTGCTCCGGTGCTGGGCCCGTGGTGTCCGGCCCCCGGAGTGGCGACGCTCGACCGATGACATCCACAGCTGCACGGGACACGACGCTCTCCCGGCACGCCGGACCCATCGCCCTGGTCGCGGGCGGCCTGTTCGCCGTCACCGATCTCGCCCGGCTGCCCATCGCGCTCTCCGACGACCGGGTCGCGATCCTGCTCGACCCTCTGGTCCGCACGTTCAACGCCGCGTTCTTCTTCGCGTTCTGCGGGCTGGTGATCGCGCTCGTCGCACTGCACGAGCGCCAGGACCGCCAGGCCGGCGGGTTCGGCGTGTTCGCGTTCGGCGCGGCCGTCGTCGGGACGATGACGATGGGCGGGAACATGTGGTTCGACGGGTTCGCCTCGCCCTGGATCGCGGAGGTGGCGCCCGAGGCGTTCGTCGTCGGGGCGACGCCGATCCTGGAGATCGGCGGACTGCTCAGCTACGCGCTGATCGCGGTGGGATGGGTGCTCTTCGGCGTGGCCGCTTTCCGGGCGGGTGTCTTTCCCCGGGTGCTCGCCGTCGCCCTCGCCGTCGGCGGGCTGCTCGCCTTCAACTCGGGGCTGCCGCCCTACGGTGTGCCGCTCGGTCTGGCGGTCGCCGTGCTGGGCGTCTGGCTGATCCGGTCCGACCGGTCCGTCCGGCGGCAGACCCTGCCGGTGTCTGCCTGAGGTCCTCAGCCCGCACCGGCGTGGGGGGCCGGTGGCAGTGCAGCGACGGGCAGCCAGGCGGTGACGAGCGTCCCGCCCCCGGGCCGTCCGGACACCTGGAACCGCCCGCCGAGGCCCTCGACCCGATCCGCGAGCCCGCGCAGGCCGGTGCCCGCGGCCGGGTCGGCGCCGCCGACGCCGTCGTCGGAGATCTCGATGAGGACGTCGGACTCGGTGCGTGACACCCGCACCGTCGCCGCGGACGCCTGCGCGTACTTGGCGATGTTGGCCAGTGCCTCGGACGCCACGAAGTAGGCGGCGAACTCCACCGGTGCCGGGAGCCGGGGGCCGGTCTTGTAGGCCACCGTCGTCGGGACCGCCGAGCGGAGTGCCAGCGCGTCGAGGGCCGGCTCGAGGCCGTGGTCGAGTACCGCGGGATGGATCCCGCGGGCGAGCTCGCGCAGCTCCTCCATGGACTGCGTCAGCTCGCCGGTCGCCAGGGTGACGAGCTGCTCGGCCTCGGCGGGGTCGCGGCGGATCTCGCGCTGGATGAGCGAGAGCTGCAGCGCCAGGGTGACCAGGCGTTGCTGGGCGCCGTCGTGCAGGTTGCGTTCGATGCGCCGTCGCTCCGCGTCGCCTGCGGTGATGATCCGTTCCCGGGAGGCCTGCAGCTCGGCGAGCCTGGTCTGCGCCTCGGCGTGCAGGTGCTGGTTCTCCAGCGCGATCGTGGCCGCCCCGCCGACGGCGTCGACCAGTTCGGGGTCGTCGTCGAGGGACCGGTCGTACACCAGCGCGGCGACCGGCTCGGCGTCCCGCTCGACGATCGTGACCGACCGGTCCCCGCCCGGCGCGGGCAGCGTGACCGGTCGGGCGTCGGCGTCGACGAAGGATCCGTCCGGGCGGGGGTAGGCGACCACCAGCGCCGGGTCGCCCAGCGCCTTGGCCAGCGCGGTCCGCAGCTCGTGGGGCCGCATCGTGCGCAGCCCGCGGAAGAGGTCGGCCACCCCGCCCCGGGCGAGCCGGGAGCGGAGCAATCCGATCAGGAACGCGACCGGGACGGTGACCAGCATGCAGGCCGCGACCCAGACCAGCAGCGGCATGCGCCCGCCGCCGGCCAGGTCCACGGCCAGCAGGGCGGCGAACGCGAGCAGGCAGCCGGCACCGGCGACCCCGGCCAGCATGGCCCGCCGACCCGGAGGCGATGCCTTGCGCCACCGCGCGACGACCACGGCGGCGGTGGCGGTGCAGACGACGAGGAACAACACCTTCTGCGCGGTGTCGATGATCGCGGAGATCCCCTCGTGGGGAAGGATGCGGATGGTTCCCTCGGCCGCGGAGAACACCGTGTAGAGCGGCGCGAGGAGCAGCAGCTCGAGCAGGACGGCGCCGACGAGGACCCGGTCGACCCCGGTGCGCAACCGGCCGCCGGTCAGGAACGTCAGCACGAGCGCGACGAACGAGAACACCCACAGGTCCGGCAGGACGTGCGCCGCGGTCCGGGCGAGCGGCGACTCGATCAGGCTCAGCAGCGGGGACACGTACAGCGCGAATCCGGTGGCGGTCAGCAGCCGGCCGCTGTGGCTGTCCGGCCGCCGGTGCCACGCGATCAGCCCGCAGGCCGCGAACGATCCACCGACGAGCCGGAAGACCACCTGCACCGGCTCGACCGGGACCGAGCGTTCGAGCACGAACTGGGCGAGGGCGCCCAGCTCACCCAGCACGACGGCGGCCCAGAGCGCGATCCAGAACGCGAGGTGGCGCTCCGGGGCCGAGAACCGGCGCACCAGGCGCGCGCTACCGCCACTGAGCGGTCCGAGGACCAGCGCGTCCGCCATCTCCCAACCCGCCGCATCACTCGCCCCCATCGGCTGGTCCAGGACCGTAGCGGGCACGGGATGCGAGCCGGTACCGCTGAACGCCTAGGACGACCTCCGGTACCGGCGGGCGCTCCGGTGGGCTGCCATCCGCAGCATCGCCCTCGGCGGGTTGAGCTCCAGCTGCGCCAGCATCGACCCGACGTTCGCCACGTGCCACACCGCGACGAACCGGCCGTCGAGAATCCGGAACGTGGCCAGCCCGCTCATCGTCACCGGCCGCCCGGTGGGCGGGATACCGACCAGTGCCAGCTCACCGGTGTGGGTGCCGCGCATCGTCCACCGGCCGGTGGACATGTCACCGTCGGCGAAGCTGAATGCCGGCCAGCCGCAGCCGGGCGCGCCGCGCGGGCCAGCAGCGCGCGCAGCAGATCCTGCTCGCGCTCGCGGCCCACGAAGCTGTCGCCCGGCATGCCCGGTCATCCTCGTCGCGGCGACCGCGACGCGGAACCGCAGCACGACGGCGACGGGAGTGTCCGCCGGCAGGCGGTGGTCACGGGCGCCCTCCTGCCGTTCCCGCGGTTCACCGCGGGTCCGCGGCGAGCAGGGCGGCCAGCGCGGTCGGCATGGTCAGCATCGCGAAGTGCCCGGTCGGGATCTCCTGCACCGTCCATCCGTCCGCGCGCAGCCGCGCGGCGAGGTCGACGAGCGGGTCGCCGGGGGGTTTGTCGGTGCAGCTGATGTACCGGCGTGGCACAGCGGAGCCGGCCGGGGTCGGCGCCGCGGCGATCGACCGGTAGGTCCCGATCGGATGCGCACCACGGAGCGCGAGCCGGGCCTCGACCTCCTCCGCGTCGACACCGGGCTCGCGGCGACCGATGCCGCCGAGTTGCTCGACCGGGGCCGGCGGGACGCGCCATCCGTCGCCGTCGTCTCGTGCCGCCTTCTCCAACCTGTCCCGCACGGCCGGTGGCAGGAGGTCCAGGAAGCTGTGTCCGGGACGGGGGAGGAACGCGTCGACGAACACGAGCTCGGAGAGGGCGTCCGGGCGCGCGTCGGCGGCCCCGGCGATGACCAGGCCGCC
Organism: uncultured Actinomycetota bacterium; assembly: GCA_963822335.1. Taxonomy (GTDB): domain Bacteria; phylum Actinomycetota; class Actinomycetes; order Mycobacteriales; family Pseudonocardiaceae; genus Pseudonocardia. The sequence goes on from CAWGHE010000005.1 coordinate 530,635, forward strand.
GTAGCTGAAGCCGACCAGCACGACGGACTCGAGCTCACGGTCGACGATCACCCCGACGACGTCGCCGACGTGGTCGGACAGGCTGGTCGCCGGCCCTCCCTGGGCGTCGCGGTCCCCGACGCCCAGGAGCGTCGGGGCGTGCACGACGTGTCCCGCTGCGCGAAGCCGGTCCGCGACCCCGTCCCACAGCCAGCCGCCGGTGCCGGCCCCGTGCACCAGGATGAAGGTGGTCATCGGCGCACCGCCCCGGTGCCGACCGTCTGCGATGTCATGGACAGCCCTCGACGGCGCCACGGGCGTCGTTACGCGGCCGGCGGTCCCTCGTCTCCGAGCGGCCGAGCCGCCCCACGACGCGGAACGGCCCTCCGGGCCGGTGGCTCCGGAGGGCCGTTCCGTGTGGGTCGACGATCAAGGCCCTGCGCCCGGTACGACGGACGCCGCGGTCGACCGACACTGGCGATGATCACGCTCCGTAATGCGTGAGGCAGCTCGCACAGCCATACTCCCTCGCGTTGCCCTTCACGATGACCGCAACGCGTCGGACAGAGGAGTATTTTGTGACGCAGAGTGACCAACTGGCGCCTGGAGCCATGCGGCGCGTCGCGCTCGCCAGCATGGTCGGTACCACGATCGAGTTCTACGACTTCTTCATCTACGGCACCGCCGCGGCGCTGGTGTTCAGCAAGGTGTTCTTCCCGGCCATGGGCCCGGCCGCCGGAACCGCGCTGGCGCTGGCCACGTTCGGGGTGGCGTTCGTGGCCCGCCCGTTCGGCTCGATCCTGTTCGGGCACTACGGGGACCGGCTCGGCCGCAAGGGCACGCTGGTCGTGACGCTGCTGATGATGGGCATCTCGACGCTGGTCGTCGGCCTGCTGCCCTCCGCGGTCACGATCGGCGTGGCGGCCCCGATCATCCTCGTGCTGCTGCGCATCCTGCAGGGCCTCGCGGTCGGCGGCGAATGGGCGGGCGCGGTGCTGCTGACCGCGGAGAACGCGCCCACCCGGTCGCGCGGGAAGTTCGCGCTCTGGCCGCAGCTCGGCCCGTCGATCGCGTTCGCGCTGGCCAGCGCGACGTTCCTGATCACGACGCTGACCATGAGCTCCGAGTCGTTCCTGGCCTGGGGCTGGCGGGTCCCGTTCATCGCCAGCGTCGTGCTGGTCGGCGTCGGCCTCTACGTCCGGCTCAAGCTCACCGAGACCGCCGCGTTCACCTCGATCGAGCACACCAAGACCCGGCTGCCGATCGCCGAGGCGCTCACCTCGCGGCCGCGGTCGGTGCTGCTCGGTGCCCTGGCGACCACGACGACGTTCACCTTCTTCTACATCGGTGTCACCTACCTGACCACCTACGGCACCGCCGAGCTCAAGCTGACCCGCCCGACCGTGCTGGGCCTGGGCATAGCCGGCGGCGCGGCGATGTTGGTCACCACCATCATCTCGGCGAACCTCGCCGACCGGATCGGACGGCGCCGGATCCTGACGATCGGGTGCGCCGCCGCCGTGGTGGCGGGCATCATCGCCTTCCCGATCATCGACATCGGTGCCGCCTGGGCGTTCGGCGTGGGCCTGTGCCTGATTATGGGCGTGGCCGGCCTCACCTACGGCGTGCTGGGCTCCCTGCTGCCGGAGCTGTTCCCGACCCGCTACCGCTACACCGGCGCCGGGATCTCCTACAACCTGGCCGGCGTGCTCGGCGGCGGTGTGGTGCCCCTGGTCGCGGCGGCGCTGGTGCCCGCCTACGGCAGCCTGGCGCTCGGGATCATCCTGACCGTGGTGGCGGCGGTCGGCCTGGTCTGCACCCTGGCCCTGCCGCACACGAACGCGGAGTCCTTCGCCGAGCAGGACGCGCTGGCCGCCGCCTCCCGCTGAACACACTCCTACCGATCCGGAGCCGGGCCCGCGCGATCGGGCCCGGCTCCGGCTGCCACAACGTCAGCCGCTGTAGAGCCGGTCGGCGAGCCGGCGGTCGGTGTCCGGTAGGTCGTTGCGTTTCGTCTGGCTGTCAGACAATCTGGCTGTGACGACACGGAGGTCGACATGCGGGTAACGGTGCTCACGAGCACATTCGGGAGGGACGCGGGAGTGACCCGGCGGTGAGCGGTCACGAGATTCTCGCGGTCCGCTACGGCACGCGGACGGCGACGAAGGCCGAGAACTACTTGAACTGGCACACCTACGGCGAGCCGGATTCCGCGTTCGAGATGGACTACTTCTTCTGGGTCCTGCGCGACGGCTCCCGCACGGTCGTCGTCGACTGCGGCTTCGACCCTGAGGTCGGGCGGCGCCGGGGGCGTGAGGTGCTCGTCGACCCGGTCGAGGCGTTGGCCGCGCTCGGCATCGACGCCGCAGCGGTGGACCGGCTCGTGGTCAGCCACGCCCATTACGACCACATCGGCACGCTCGACCGGTTCCCGTCCGCGGAGATCGTGATGACGCGGCGCGAGGCCGAGTTCTGGTCCGGCCCGTACGCCGAGCGGTTCCAGTTCGCGCAACCCACCGAGGCCCGCGAGCTCGCCGTCCTGCAGGAGGCGCGCAAGGACGGGCGGGTCCGGACGTTCGACGGGCGCTTGGAGATCGCCGACGGGATCGAGCTCGTCGAGGTCGGCGGGCACACGCCCGGGCAGCTCATCGCCCTGGTGGAGCTCGCGGGCGGCGACGGGAACGGCGCGTCGGCCGTGCTCGCCGCGGACGCCCTGCACTTCTACGACGAGCTCGAGGAGGACAAGCCGTTCTTCATCGTCGCCGACCTGGAGGCGATGTACGCGGGCTTCGACACGCTTCGGTCGCTGAGCGAGCCTCCCGGGCGGGTGCTGATCGCCGGCCACGACGCCGACGTCCGGCGCCGCTTCCCCCGCCGGGCCAGCGGAACCGGTATCGACGAGCTGGTCGTTCGGATCGACGCGACCGACGTGGGTGCCGCATGAGCGGCGCACACAGCACCGGCGGAACCGGCGGCACCGGCCCGGTCGGGTTCGTCGGGCTGGGCAACATGGGCGGGCGGATGACCCGCCGCCTGGTCGACGCCGGGATCGCCGTCGTCGGTCACGACCCCGAGCCGGGCCGCGCCGAGTCCGCCGGCGCCGAGCCCGTCGGCAGCCCGGCCGACGTCGCGCAGCGGTGCCCCGTGGTGCTGCTCTCGCTGCCGGACTCCGCTGTCGTCGAGGCCGCCGTCCGCGGGCCGGACGGCGTGCTGGCCGGGCGGGACCGCGGCGGCGCAGTGACCACGGTGGTCGACCTGTCCACCGCCTCTCCGGACTCGACGGTCGCACTCGCTGCCGACGCCGCGGACCGGGGCGTCACGTTCCTCGACGCCGGGATCTCCGGCGGCGCGGCGGCCGCGGAGAACGGCACGCTGACGATCATGGCGGGCGGGGCCGCCGGCGCCGTCGACGCGGTCCGGCCGCTGCTGGAACCGCTCGCCGCGACCGTGCTGCACCTCGGGCCGACCGGCGCCGGGCACAGCGCGAAGCTGCTCAACAACTTCCTCAACGCCGTCACGCTGTCCGCGACCGCAGAGGTCATGGTCGCCGGCCGGAAGGCGGGACTGGACCTGCGGACGCTGCTCGCCGCGATCAACGGCGGCAGCGGGCGGTCGTTCGCGTCCACGAACCGCTTCCCCCGCATCGTCGAGGGCGACTATCTCGAGGGCGGCCTGACCGGGCGGCTGATGACCAAGGACCTGACGCTCTACACCGAGCTGCTCGGCCGTCTCGGCGTTCCGTCGCTGAACGCCGCCGGGCCGCTGGCCAGCTTCGGCGTCGCGTCCCACCTGGGCTACGGCGACGTCATCTCCAACCGCGTGGTCGACGGGCTCGGGGACATCGCCGGAGGAATCCGGATCCAGCAGCCGGCGACCGCCGGCGAGAACACGGAGGAGAGCTGAGTGGAGATCGTCCACGGCCGCGCCCACGGGGCACGGACCCAGCAGCGGGGGGACACGTTCACCGGGACGGTGTGGGGCGACCCGGTGCTGCCCACGACCGACGGGACCACGGTCAACTCCGTGACGTTCACCCCCGGAGCCCGCACGTTCTGGCACCACCACGAGGGCGGACAGCTGCTGGTCGTGACGGGCGGGACCGGCTGGGTGTGCACCCACGGCGAGACGGTGCAACCGCTGACCGTCGGCGACCTGGTGTGGGTGCCGCCGGGCGAGCGGCACTGGCACGGGGCCGGGCCGGGCACCGTCATGACGCATCTGGCGGTGTCCCTGGGCACCACGACCTGGCTCGACGAGGTCACCGAGGACGAGTACGTGCGCGAGGAGGCCGGGTCATGAGCGACGACGGGAGCCGGGACGGGCTGTGGGAGCAGGGCCTGCAGGTCCGCAAGGAGGTGCTCGGCGCCGACCACGTCGAGCGCTCGATGGCCGGGGTCAGCGAGTTCTCGAAGCCCGTGCAGGACTTCGTGACGCGGTTCTGCTGGGGCGAGGTGTGGAGCCGTCCCGGCCTGGAGCGGCGCACCCGCAGCCTGCTCAACGTGGTGATGCTGACGGCGCTGAACCGCGGCCACGAGCTCGGGGTGCACGTGCGCGGCGCGATCACCAACGGCTGCACCGAGGAGGAGATCCAGGAGGCGCTGCTGCAGGCGGCGGTCTACTGCGGGGCGCCTGCGGCGCTGGAGTCGTTCCGGGTCGCCGAGCGCGTGCTCGGCGAGATCCGTGAGCAGGACGGCGCACGGGACCGCACGCCATGAGCGGCCCGCTGGACGGGTGGGCCGTCGGGCTCGTCGGCCTGGGCAACATGGGCACGCCGATGGGCTCGCACGTGGCCGCCGCCGGCGCGTCCGTGCGCGCCCACGACGTCGATCCGGCGGCGCGCGCGGCGTTCGCCGCGGCGGTGCCCGGTGCCGAGGTCGTCGGGTCGGCGGCCGAGGTCGCCTCCGGCGCCGACACGGTGCTGCTCGTGCTGCCGGACTCCGGTGTCGTCGAGGACGTGGTGACCGGCGACGGCGGCCTGCTCGGGGCGCTGGAGGCGGACACGGTGCTGGTGGACATGAGCTCGTCGGACCCGACGCGCACCGTCGCGCTGGCCGCGGTCTGCGCGGAGAAGGGCCGCGTGCTCGTCGACGCGCCGGTGTCCGGCGGGGTCGCCGGGGCGCGCGCCGCCACGCTCGCCGTGATGGCCGGCGGCGACGCGGGCCCGGTGGAGTCGGTCCGCCCGGTGCTCGAGGCGATGGGCCGGCCACGGCACGTCGGTCCGACCGGCGCCGGGCACGCGCTCAAGGCACTGAACAACCTCATGTCGGCCGCGCACATGCTCGCCAGCTCCGAGGCGATCCTGATCGGGGAACGCTTCGGGCTCGACCCCGCGGTGATGGTCGACGTCGTCAACTCGGCCACGGGGCGCAGCACGTCGACCGAGGTGAAGTGGCCGCGCGACGTCCTGCCCGGCACGTTCGGCGCCGGGTTCGGCATCCGGCTGATGGTCAAGGACCTCCGCATCGCCCTCGCCCTCGCCGCCGCGACCGGCGGCCCGGCCCGCCACGCCGCGTCCACGCTCGACCTGTGGGAGCAGGCCGCGGAGGCCCTCGGGCCGGACGCCGACTTCACCGAGATCGTCCGGTTCCTGCGTGGGGAGCGCTGAGCCCAACCCGCCGAGGAGGCCACATGTCACTGCCCGGCCGGGCGCCGTCCGGCCGATGGGATGATGAGCGCGTGACGTCGTCGGTGTGGGGGCCCGAACCCCTGCCTCGGGTCGCGGCGCCGCTGCGCGAGCAGGTGACCGAACGGGTCCGCGACGCGATCCTCGACCTGCGCCTGCAGCCGGGCGAGCGGCTCATCGAGCGTGAGCTCGTCGAGAGCCTCGGCGTCTCGCGGGCGACCGTGCGCGAGGTGATCCGGCAGCTCGCGGCGGAAGGCCTGGTCACCGTTGTCCCGCAGCGCGGGGCGCAGGTCACGGCACTGTCGCCGTCGGACGCGGCCGACATCTACGAGATGCGGGCCTCGCTGGAGGCGCTGGCCGTTCGGCGGTTCGTCCAGCGTGCCGACGACCGGCAGGTCCGTGCGCTGCGCGACGCCGTCGACGAGATCGCCCGGACCGCGGAGAACCCTGCCGGGGCCGGGTTGCCCGCCCAGCTCGCCGCGAAGGACCGCTTCTACGAGCAGCTGTTCGCGGGCTCCGGCAGCGCCCCGCTCCAGCAGACCGTCGCCGGCCTGCAGGCCCGGGTGCGGCTGCTGCGAGCGACGTCCCTGTCGGCGCCGGGTCGCGGGTGGGCCGCCGCCGAGGAGCTGCGGGCCGTCGTCGACGCCGTCGAGGACCGCGACGCCGACCGCGCGGCCGACGCCTGCATCGTGCACATCCGGAACGCGGCCCGGACCGCGACCGCCCGGCTCGGGCAGGACGGCGCCGCCGGGTAGCGACGAGCCCACCACGGTCACGGGGCCACTGCACAGGTGGTCGGCGACCGCGAACAGAGCGGTCCGGGGAACTGCTCACCGGCGCTCGGTCCACCCGTGACTGGAAGCCTGACTGGAAGTTCCGGTCAGGGTGTCCGGACGCCTCCCCGCCCTATGGTCGCCGGCGGCGAGGAGGAGGTCGACGTGCAGCTGACGCTCGATCTCCTCCGCACGGCCGACGGGCGCCTTGAGGGAACTGTGATCACCGAGTCCGGCCGCGAGCAGGCGTTCTCCGGCACGCTCGACCTGCTGCGGGTCCTCGAGAACCTGCAGCTCGAGCACCGCGACGATGACCGGCGACCTTCATGAGCCCGGCGTCGCCGCGGCTCGCCGCGGTCATGGGGATCGTCTTCGCGGTTCTCTTCATCGCGACACTGGTGGTGGTCAACGGCGCGCCGCACCTCGACGCCACCGACGCCGTGTACAGGGCGTTCTACGCAGGCGCAGGCGACACGCTGCTCTCGGCCGTCGGGCTCTACCTCGTGCCGCTGGCCGGGGTTGCGTTCCTCTGGTTCGCGGTCTCGCTCCGGTCGTGGCTCGACACGCTGGACCCGCCGCCGTCGGCCTTGGCCCGCGGCCTGAACCTCCCGGCGGGGCTGTTGTTCGTCGTCCTGCTGTTCGCGGGAACCGCCGCCCTCGCCGCGCCGTTCTTCGCGACGTCGATCGGGGGCGCGCCCGCAGTCGAGACGGCCACCGCCCGGGGCCTGAGCGCGGTGGGCTACGGGCTCGTGTTCGTGTTCGCCGTCCGCGGCGCCGGCGTGTTCGCCCTGACCTCGACCACGCTGCTGCGCAGTGCGGGCGTCCTGCCGAAGGGTGTGGCGGTCGTCGCGTACCTGCTGGCCACCTACCTGCTGCTCACGGCGACGTACCACCCGGCCAGCCTGCTCGTCTTCCCCGCGTGGGTGCTGCTGGTCGCGGTCGTGCTGCTGCGTCACGACCGCCGCGTGCGATCGACCACCCGGGCGCCCGCCGAGGACCCCACCGCCGCCGCGTCGGGCGACCCGCTGGCGGACGGCACCACCGAGACCACGCGATGAGTCCCGCCGACCTCAGGAGCGAACCGTGACCACGATCGACAACCCTGCCGCCACCCCCCGGCCGCTCTCCGACATCCCAGGACCGAAGCCGCTGCCTGTCGTCGGCAACGCCCGCGACCTCGACACGAAGCGTCTGGTGCAGGGCCTGATGAAGCTGGCGGACGAGTACGGTCCCATCTTCCAGCTCCACACTCCGAGCGGCGCGACCTACGTCGTGTCCGGGCTGGAGATGGTCCAGGACCTGTGCGACGACGCCCGCTTCGACAAGCTCGTCGGCACCGGCCAGCGCGAGATGCGCAAGACCCACCAGAGCGCCGGGCTCTTCACCGCGGACACCGACGACCCCCTGTGGAAGTCCGCGCATGACATCCTGCTGCCGAGCTTCTCCACCTGGGCGATGAAGGGCTACCTCGACCCCATGGTCGACATCGCCGAGCAGCTCGTGCTCAAGTGGGAGCGGCTCAACCCCGACGAGCCGATCGACGTCGCGGGCGACATGACCCGGCTGACGCTCGACACGATCGCGCTCTGCGGGTTCGGCTACCGGTTCAACTCCTTCTACCGCGACAACCAGAACCCGTTCGTCGAGGCGATGATCGGGACGCTCGACGAGGGCCTCAAGCGGCAGCGCATGCTCCCGCTCCAGATCAAGCTCCGCCGCGGCGCCCAGCGACGCCTGATGGCGAACGCCAAGTTCATGGACGACACGATCGACGCGATCGTCAAGGAGCGACGCGCGACCGGCGACCCCGGCACCGACCTGCTCGGCCACATGCTGGTCGGCACGGACAAGCAGGGCAACACGCTGCCCGACCACAACATCGTGGCGCAGTGCGGCACGTTCCTCATCGCCGGCCACGAGACCACGAGCGGGCTCCTGTCGTTCGCGATCGCCTACCTCCTCAAGCACCCCGAGGTCGTCGCCCTCGCGCACGAGGAGGTCGACCGCGTGCTGGGCACCGACCCGAGCGCATCCCCGACCGTCGCCCAGATCGGCCAGCTCGGCTACGTCCGCCAGATCCTCGACGAGACGCTGCGGCTCTGGCCGACCGCGCCCGCATTCACCCGCCAACCCCGTCAGCCCGGCGAGACCGTCGGCGGGTACGGCCCGTTCGACCCGGGAACGTCCATCGTCGCGCTGACCCCGATGCTGCACCGGCTCCCGGAGGTCTGGGGCGAGGACGCGCGGGACTTCAACCCCGACCACATGTCTCCCGAGCGGCGCGACGCCTTGCCCGCCAACGCGTACCGTCCGTTCGGCTCCGGGCAGCGGGCGTGCATCGGTCGCCAGTTCGCCCTGCAGGAGGCGACCCTCGTCCTCGGGATGGTCCTGCAGCGCTTCGAGCTGATCGACCACGCGAACTACCAGCTGAAGATCAAGGAGACGCTGACCGTGAAGCCCGAGGGCCTCACGATCACCGTGCGGCCGCGGACGGGCCGGACCTGGGGATCGACCGCACGGCCGGCGCCCAGCGTCGCCGCCGAACCCCGGCCGGCGGCGTTGGCCGTCGCGCCGGCCGACCGGCACGGCACGCCGCTGCTGGTGCTGTTCGGCTCGAACCTCGGCGCGGCCGAGGACCTCGCCACCCGCATCGCACGTGATGCGACCGACCGGGGCTACACCGCCCGCACCGCCGCGCTCGACGAGGCAGTGGGGGAGCTGCCCACCGAGGGTGCGGTCGTCGTCGTGACCTCGTCGTACAACGGGGAGCCACCGGACAACGCCGGAAGGTTCTGCACATGGCTCGACGGCCCGTCGGCCTCCGCGACCGCGGTGAGGTACACCGTCTTCGGGTGCGGCAACCGCGACTGGGCGGCGACCTACCAGGCCGTCCCGACCCGCGTCGACGCCGGGCTGGAGGCGAAGGGCGGCACGCGGGTGTATCCCCGCGGCGAGGGCGACGCGCGCGGCGACTTCGACGCCCAGTTCGAGGCCTGGTACCGCGGGCTGTGGGACGGCCTCTCCGCCGCGCTCGGGCTGGAGGCGGCAGCGACCGCGGCCGCCGCAGGCGGGCCGCGCCTGGCCGTGCAGCTCGAGCAGCGCCGTACCGCCAGCCCCGTGCTGCAGTCCTACCGGGGCCAGGCGGCGACGGTGCGGGTCAACCGCGAGCTCACCGCCCGCGCCGGCACACCGGGCGGACGTTCCGTGCGCCATCTCGAGATCGCGATGCCGACCGGGACGACCTACACCACCGGTGACCACCTCGGCGTCCTGCCCCGCAACCCGATCGGCCTGGTCAACCGGGTCATCGCGCGCTTCGGGCTCGACGGCGGCCAGTTCGTGACGCTCAGCGCGAACGGCAGCGCCCCCACCCACCTGCCGGTCGGCGAGCCCTACCCCCTGCTCGGCATCCTCGCCGGCTGCATCGAGCTGCAGGACGTGGCGAGCCGCGCCGGGCTGGCGGCGATGGCCGCGCACCTACCGGAGGGATCCGCCCGCGACGAGATCGCGGCCCTCGCCGGCACCGACGACGAGGCCACGGCCCGGTACCGCGAACAGATCGCCAAGCCCCGGCGCACCCTGCTCGAGATGCTCGAGGCGCACCCCGACTGCGACCTGCCGTTCGCGGAGTTCCTCGACCTGCTGCCGCCGCTGCGGCCCCGGTTCTACTCGATCTCGTCGTCGCCGCAGGCGTCGTCGGAGGTGTCGCTGACGGTGGGGGTGCTCGAGGGTCCCGCCCGCTCCGACGACGGGTCGACCTACCGTGGCGTGTGCTCGGGGCACCTCGACGGGGTGCCCGAGGGCGGCACGGTGTTCACGTTCGTCCGCAGCCCCAGCATCAGGTTCCGCCCGCCGGAGAACCCGCACGTGCCGATGATCATGGTCGGGGCGGGGACCGGCATGGCGCCGTTCCGCGGCTTCCTGCAGGAACGCGAGGCCCTGCGCGTCGGTGGCGTGCCGATCGCCCGGTCGCTGCTGTTCCTCGGCTGCCGCGACCCCGAGGACGACCTGCTCTACGCCGACGAGCTGGCCGCATTCGACAAGGCCGGTGTGGCCACCCTGTACCCGGCGTACTCGCGGGTGCCCGGCTACAAGCAACGCTACGTCCAGCACATGCTCGAGGCCTCGGCCGACGACGTCTGGGCCGCGCTGCAGAAGGACGCGGTGATCTACGTGTGCGGCAACGCCTCGACGATGGCGCCCGGCGTGCGGGCGGCGCTGGTCTCGGTGTTCCGTGCCAAGACCGGCGCCGGCGAGGCCGACGGCGAGGCCTGGCTCGCCGGCCTGCGCTCGAACAACCGCTACCTCGAGGACATCTGGGGCGAGACCGCCGTGGTGTGACGGGACGTCGCCCGGCATGGCGTGCTCGCGCAACGAGCCAGGCAGAGAACCGCGCCGTGCGAGACAAGAAACCGCCCGCTGAGCCATGTTCGCGCAGCTCAGCGGGCGGTTACGTGATCGTGCTCAGTCCAGGTAGTCGCGCAGAACCTGCGACCGCGACGGGTGGCGCAGCTTCGACATCGTCTTGGACTCGATCTGGCGGATCCGCTCACGCGTGACGCCGTAGACCTGGCCGATCTCGTCCAGCGTGCGGGGCTGGCCGTCGGTGAGGCCGAACCGCAGCCGCACCACACCCGCCTCGCGCTCGGACAGCGTCGCCAGCACCGACTGCAGCTGGTCCTGCAGCAGCGTGAAGCTGACCGCGTCGACCGCGACGACCGCCTCGGAGTCCTCGATGAAGTCACCGAGCTGCGAGTCGCCCTCGTCGCCGATGGTCTGGTCCAGCGAAATGGGCTCCCGGGCGTACTGCTGGATCTCCAGCACCTTCTCCGGGGTGATGTCCATTTCCTTGGCGAGCTCCTCGGGAGTGGGCTCGCGCCCGAGATCCTGGAGCAACTCACGCTGTATACGGCCGAGCTTGTTGATGACCTCGACCATGTGCACCGGTATACGGATGGTGCGGGCCTGGTCGGCCATCGCGCGGGTGATCGCCTGGCGGATCCACCACGTGGCGTACGTCGAGAACTTGTAGCCCTTGGTGTAGTCGAACTTCTCGACCGCACGGATCAGGCCGAGGTTGCCCTCCTGGATCAGGTCCAGGAACGCCATGCCGCGGCCGGTGTAGCGCTTGGCCAGCGAGACGACCAGCCGGAGGTTGGCCTCCAGCAGGTGGTTCTTCGCGCGCTCGCCGTCGCGGACGATCCAGCGCAGGTCCCGGCGCATCTGCGGGGAGACCTTCTCGCCGGCGTCGAACACCTTGCGCAGACGCTCCGCGCCGTAGAGGCCGGCCTCGATCCGCTTGGCGAGCTCGACCTCCTCCTCGGCGTTGAGCAGCGCCACCTTGCCGATCTGCTTGAGGTAGGCGCGGACCGAGTCGGCCGAGGCGGTGAGCTCGGCGTCCTTGCGGGCCTGCCGCAGCGCCTCGGACTCCTCCTCGTCCCAGACGAAGTCGGCCGACTTCTGCTGCGACGACCGCGTCGTCGGCGCCTGCCGGTTCGCGCCGGTGTTCGTGTCGTCGTCATCGTCGTCGTCATCGTCCTCGACGACCTCGACGGCCGCCTCGGGCGCGGGCGCCTCGACGAGGTCGGCCTCGATGTCGACCGGGACGTCCTCGACCAGCTCACCCTCCGGCGGGGCGGCGAGCTCGCCCTCGTCGAGGTCGACCTCCTCGACGCCCTCGGGCGAGTCGACGACCTCGGTCGTCTCGACGCCGTCCGCACCCTTCGTGGCGGCGCCCTTCTTCGCGGCGGCGGGCTTCTTCGCGCCCGTCCGCGGCGTGCCGGTCTTGGTGGCCGACTTGGTCGCCCCGGCACCACGACGGGTGCGGGGTGCGGAACTCGGCGTCTCGACGGTCGAGTCGCTGCGTGCTGCGGAGTTTGCGGCTGCCACCTGGGCCCTCTCGCTACGTGCGCTGGAGTGGTTCACCGGATCGCGGCCCGCACGGATGCCTCCGTGCACGACCGGCGATCTCGAATGTCGTTGTGGTCGTCGCCGCCTCGGTCGCCGGCGTTTCTGGGTGGTCGCCGCGCGTCCCGGAGGTGGGATGCCGCACCATTGTAACTGTGTGCGCGCGTCGGGGTTGCACCTCTGCTCCCGCGCGTGGCGAGAGGCCCCGCAGATGGATCGGATACGGGCATGCCCGGACCGCTCCCGGACGCCCCCGACATCCTGCGCGCGACGGCCGAGCAGGTCGCCCGCGAAGCCGCCGACCACCTGCGCACGCTACCCGTTCCGCGCGCGGCGGGAACGCAGGCGGACCCCGGCGGTGCGGTGCGGACGAAGAGCTCGCCGACCGACGTCGTCACGGAGTCGGACGCGTCGGTGGAGCGCTTCCTGCGCGACCGGCTGGCGGCGACTGCGCCCGGGTGAGCCGGTGTACGGCGAGGAGCAGGGCGACGGGGGAGACCCGGGCTCGGCGCGCTGGGTCCTCGACCCGATCGACGGCACCGTGAACTACCTGTACGGCCTGCCCTGGTACGCGATCTCGGTCGCCGCCGTGCGGAACGGGCGCTCGATCGCGGGTGCGGTGGCCGAGCCCGCCGCCGGCCGTGTGTGGAGCGCCGCGCTCGGGGGCGGGGCGACCTGCGACGGCGTCGCGCTGCGGGTCACCGCGACCACGGATCCGGCGCAGGCACTGGTCGGCACCGGGTTCTCCTACCGCGCCGAGCGGCGGGAGCGGCAGGCGCGGATGGTCGCCGGGATGCTCCCGCGGGTGCGCGACGTCCGGCGCGCCGGGTCGGCGGCGCTCGACCTGTGCGCGGTCGCCGCCGGATGGCTGGACGGCTACGTCGAGCACGGGTGCCACTGGTGGGACTGGGCCGCGGCCGCGCTGATCGCGGCCGAGGCCGGTGCCGTGCTCGGCATCGCGGGCGGCCCCGACGACCTGGGGCCGGGCGGGCCGGGCACCACCGGCCCCGGCGGGCTGGGCGCGGACGTCTCGTTCGCGGCCGCTCCCGGCGTGGCCGCGGCGCTGGCCGAGCTGGCCCGCGCCCACGGCGCCGCCGACGTCTGGCCCGGACCGTCAGCAGGTGTTCTTGTGCGTGCCTGCTCGAGCGAGTGCCGGGTCCGACGGCGGCGGGGCGCCCGTTCTCGCCGGTCGGCGCGGACAGCTGGTCGAGCACGTCGCGGGCGGTCCGGCCGGGGGAGACGTCGGTGAACGCGGCGCCGACCACGACGTCGACGTTCGGGCCCGTGCGGTCGTCGCGCATCAGCTCCACGCACGGCAGCACCAGCGCCAGGGTCGACGCCTGCGCCTCGCCGGCCTGCCCGAACCGCAGCTGGCCGACGCAGTCCAGGTCGCCCTGCGGGTACCGGGGGTCGTTCGTCGGTGGCACGGCCTCGGTGAACTCCAGGTCGCCGAGCTGCGCCGAGACGAGGTTGGCCTGCCCGCGCTGGTCACCGGCGTTGAGCACGGTGAAGCGCACGTTGCGGGGCGCGGCCGGGGTGACGCCCTCGAAGTCCGTGCGGTCCACGACGGTCCCGACCGGCGGTCCCTGGGCGGGCGGGCTGCAGCTGGTGTCGGCCGGGCCCGCGGACGACACGACGATCACCGGGACCCAGATCACGACCATCAGCACGGCCAGCGCGACCGCCGTCACGACGATCGGACGGGTGCGCCGCCGCTGGTAGGACCGCGAGCGCGGGGGGAAGGGCGAGCCGGGCAACTTCACCGCGCTCACCGCAGCCCGGGGAACGCGCCGGTGCCGGCGTCGAGGATGTGGTGGCCGAGGTCCACCAGCGGACCGACCGCCTCCTCGAGACCCTCGGCCATCTCGGCGGGCACCGAACCGGCCCGCACCCGGGACGAGGATTCCGGCGAGCACGACGGCCAGCTTGAACGCCCCGAACCCCGAGTACCAGGGCAGCGGCGTCAGGTCGAGACCGGTGAGCTTGCCGTAGGCCGAGGCCACCTCGCTGCGGGTCGGGAAGCCGGGCAGCCCGGTCGGGCTGGGCAGGCGCTGGGCGTCCGACCAGACGTCCGCGTCGCCGTCCTGCTCCCAGTAGACGAGCAGCAGCCCCAGGTCGGCCATCGGGTCGCCGAGCGTGGACATCTCCCAGTCCAGCACCGCGCGGATCCGGCCCGGGTCGTCGGCGGCGTAGAGGCAGTTGTCGATGCGGTAGTCGCCGTGCACGATCGTGTGCCGCTGGGTCGCCGGGACGTCGGCGGCGAGCCGCTCGGAGAGCCGTGTGAGCTCGCTCTCGGTGCGCTCGTCGGTCGCCGACGGCGACGACGAGTCGTCCCGCGCCGCCGCCCACTGCTTGCCCCAGCGGCGGATCTGACGCTCCATGAACCCGTCCGGGCGGCCGAAGTCGCCGAGCCCGACCGCCTGCGGGTCCACCCCGTGCAGCTCGCCGAGCACGTCGACGAGCGCCTGCCCGGCCCGCGCGCGCCCCGCCTCGTCGGAGGCCCAGCCGTCCGGCAGCTCGCGGTCGAGCGGCACGACGCCCTCGACCATCTCCATCACGAAGCACTGCGCGTCGACCGGCCCGCCCGGGCTCCCGTCGTGGTGCGCGAGCACGGCGGGGACCGGCACGGCCGTCCCGGCCAGTGCCGAGATCACCCGGCGCTCGCGGTCCATGTCGTGGGCGGTCTCGGCCACCGAGCCCACCGGCGGCCGGCGCAGCACGACCGACCCGGCCGGGCTGTGCACCCGGTAGGTCAGGTTGGACCGCCCCGCGCCGATCGTGGAGAGCCGACAGTCCCGCCACCGGTCGTCGCCCAGTTCGGTGGCGAGCCAACCGCCGACCGTGCCGGGATCCGCACCGGGGGTTCCGCCTTCAGCCTGGGAATTGCTGCTCTCCGTCACGAGCGGGAACCCTAACCGGATCCGGCTGCGCGGGCCCGCAGCGACGGGCCGGGCGGGTTGGGTTACCCTGCCCGCCGCCGGTGGAGGACCAGCCGCCCGGCCGCGACCGCCGAGCGGCGGACCGGCCGGGGGAGAGCGATCGGCGGTCTGACCCCCGAAGGGGTGAGACCGGCGTCACTCCAGCACCGGGCACAATCCCCGCGTCCGCGACGTTCCTCTGCGGCACGGGCGAACCTGAAGTGCGAAAGAACCTGCAGCCCGCCCGGGTCGGCGAGCTGCACGGACGTGACGAGCAAGGGTGGACAATGGCGACCGACTACGACGCCCCACGACGGAACGAGGCCGACGAACTGGCCGAGGACTCGCTGGACGAGCTGAAGGCTCGTCGGAACGAGGCGCAGTCCGCGGTGGTGGACGTCGACGAGACGGACACGGCGGAGAGCTTCGAGCTTCCTGGCGCCGATCTGTCCGGCGAAGAGCTGACGGTGAACGTCCTGCCGAAGCAGGCGGACGAGTTCACCTGTGCCAGCTGCTTCCTGGTGCACCACCGGAGCCGCCTGGCGAGCTCCAGTGGTGGGCAGTACATCTGCCGCGACTGCGCGGCCTGACAACTCATCCGGAGCGGCCCGCCTCCAACGCCGCGCGCAGGCGCTCCGGGTGGCGGGTGCTCAGAACCCAGTAGGGCTCCGGAGCGTCCGGGTCGGTGACCTCGACCCGGACCACCGGCCCGATCCAGGGCCGGTGCAGCAGATGGGCACTCGGGTCGAGTTCCGGGCCGAGTGCCTGCTGCTTGTCCCGACGCGCCACGACGTCGGTCCGGCCGACGTACCGCAACGGCAACGACCGGTCGGCGGCGACCAGCGTCGCGTCCTGCACGCGGACCCGGGAACGGCCCAGCCACCACAGGGCGCCCAGGCACAGCGGGATCAGGACGACGTAGCCGATCCAGGACCGGATTCCCGGATATCCCATGTGAATCTCTGCGCCGAGCAGCACTCCGAGACCGGCAGCCGGTAAATACCACCACGGCGGCACCGACAACCGCTCGTCGAACGCAGTGGGGCCGGACGTCGCAGAGCTCGCCGGTGAGGACTGTTCGCTCACGCGGCCAGGGTAGCGTCGCTCGCCGTGCCCGGTTCTGTCCCTGCAGAGGCTCGTTTCGCTGACGCTCCTCTCGCAGCTCCCCAGGATGAGCCCCGGGTCGCACCGTCCGTCGACGTGTTGCTGACCCGGCTGGATCCCGGCGTTCCCCTGCCCGCGTACGCGCACGACGGGGACGCCGGCGCCGACCTCGTGACGACCACCGACGTGGTGCTCGCGCCGGGTGACCGCGCCCTCGTCGGCACCGGTGTCGCGGTCGCGCTCCCGTCCGGCTACGCCGGCTTCGTGCACCCGCGCTCCGGCCTCGCGGCCCGGCACGGCCTGTCCGTGGTCAACGCCCCCGGCACGGTCGACGCCGGCTACCGCGGCGAGATCCGGGTCTGCCTGGTCAACCTCGACCGGAGCGAGACCCTGACCCTGCGCCGCGGCGAGCGCATCGCCCAGCTCGTGGTGCAACGCGTCGAGCGCGCGCACTTCCGTGAGGTCGACGAACTGCCCGCGTCCGCGCGGGGGACCGGTGGGCACGGCTCCACCGGCGTGGGCGATCCCTCCGACCGGGGAGGTGGCGTCTGATGCCCGGCCGTTCCCGTGGCCGCCCCACACCCGCGGACCGTCACCGTGACGACGCCTACCCCGGCTACCCCGGGTACGGCGGTCACCCGGACGACGGGCCCGGCGACGACGGCTACTACGACGACGCCCCGCCACCGGCCCGCAACGGTCGCGCCGGCCCGCCTGCCGGTGTCCCGGCGCGCAACGGGTCCGCCGGACCGCCCGCCGCGGCCCGCGGCCCGCTCCGTCCGGTGCCCGCGCAGGACGAGCACGAGCCCCTCTACGCCCGGGACAACACGCCGTTGGGCTACGACGGCGGTGACCCCGACGACCCGGACGCCCCGGGTCTGCTGACCCACGGCGGGCCGGGCGACGGCGGCCGCCGCAACGGCCGCCCGGTCACCGGCCGCAACGGGTTCGACCGCGCGGGCTTCGACCGTGAGGGCTTCGATCGCGACGGGTTCGACCGTGAGGGCTTCGACCGTGACGGGTTCGACCGGGACGGCTACGACCGCGACGGCTACCCGGCCGACGACATCGACGACGGGTACGACCAGTACGACGACGCCGGCTACGACGACCGGGACCTCGACGACGAGTACGACGACTACGACGACGAGTACGAGGACGACGACGAGGACGACGAGGAGTACGACGACGACGCCTACGGCGTCGGGGACGGTCCGCTCGCCGTCCCGCCGCCCGGCAGCAACGGGCGCCCGCTCGGCCCGGCCGACGTCGAGGAGCTCGACCCGTCGATGACGGATGCGCTGGCCCGCATCGACCTCGGGTCGATGCAGGTGCCGGTGCCGTTCGGGGCCGACCTCTCGCTCGAGCCCGCCGAGGGTGGCCGCCCGCAGGCGGTGCACCTCATGCTCCCCGAGGGCCGGATCGCGGTCAGCGCGCTGGCCGCACCGCGCTCGTCCGGGCTGTGGGCCGAGCTCGCCGACGAGATCGAGACGTCGCTGAAGGGCGGAGGCGCGCGGGTCCGCAGCGCCCAGGGTGACTGGGGACGCGAGCTGCACGCGCGCACCGAGAACGCCGCGTCCGTGTTCATCGGCGCGGACGGGCCGCGCTGGATGGTCTACGGCGTGGCCACCGCCGCGATGGAGACGGTGGAGGCGCTCGACGTCGAGCTGCGCCGCGTGATGCGCGGCATCATCGTCGTCCGCGGCAAGCTGCCCTACCCGCCGCGGACCGTGCTGCCGCTGGAACGGACCGAGGACCGGGACGAGGCGGAGAACGCGGACAAGCCGCGCGGCGCCAGCATCACCGTGTCGGTCCCGGCGTCGGGCGCGGCACCGACGTTCGGTGCCACACCGAAGTCCCCGTCCGGCGCGCCCGCGTCGAACGGCCGCCCGGACGCGACGACGCGGACCCCGGCGGCCCCGACCACGCGGACTCCGGCGGCCGCGGACGGCGCGACCACCCGTACCCCCGCGGCGTCCGGCCGTGCCGCCGCCGGCGGCGCACCCCGCAACGGTGCCGCTCGCAACGGGGTGCCCCGCAACGGCACCGGCCGCAACGGCGCCGTCCCCCCGGGACCCGTGCGCAAGCCGGCACCGCCCACCGCGACGCCCCCGGCGGCCGGGCCGCCTCCGGCCGGCGCCCAGGGCCGCCCGCCCGGGCGTCCGGCACCGCGGCGCCCGGACGTCCCGGACCGTGGTCCCGCACCGGCCGGCCGTCCGGCGGCGAACGCAGCGGGCCGTCCGGCCCCGGAGGACCCGCTCGACGGGCCGACGAGCCGGACCACTGCGGCCGGCCCCGTCCGGGACGCGGGCCGCCGCGGTCGCGCCGACGGAGCCCCGCAGGGCCTGCCCGACGACACCGGGTCCGCACGCGCACCGCTCGCCGCGGAGGCGACCGGCGTCCTGCGGCCGCCCGCCGCCGGGTCCACCGGGCCTGCCCGTGGCCGGCCGGACGCCGAGCAGACCGGAGCGCTGCCGACCCGCCGTGCCCCCGCGGAGACCGGGTCCGGTCGCGTGCCCCCGGAGGACACCGGAGCCGGCCGTGCCCGCCGCGACGCGGAGGACACCGGGGCTCGTCGCCGCCGGACCGACGACGCCGGTGCCCGCGCCCGCCGGGACGCGGAGAGCACCGGTGCCTGGCGTGCCCGCCGTGACGAGGAGACCGGAGCCGGTCGCGCCCGCGGGATCGCCGAGGACACCGGCGGGCGGCGCGCGCTCCGGGACACCGGGGGGAGCGGGGCCGCGCTGCCCCCGGTTGCCCCCGCCGGGTCGCGCGAGCCGGACTTCGCGCCCCGAGAGCCGGTCACCCGGGACGCCGAGCCGCCGGTGACGCGGATGCTGCCGCCGGTCGAGGCACCCGCGGCCGGGTACACGGGTGCGACGCCCGCAGCCGGTCCGGCCTCCGCGGGCCGCGGCGAGCTCCTGTGGTCCGCGGACGGACTGGCTGCCGACGACGACCGCGGCCCCGCCGAGGGCCGTGCCCGTGCCGACCGGTTCGGCCCGGCCGACGAGGCCCCGCCCGCGCGGCGGGACCCGGCGGTCACCTCGCTGCCGTCGTTCGGCGCCGACGCCGACCCCGCCCGGTCCGCACGTCGTCCGGAGCCGGTCGACGAGTCCGCGTGGACCCCGCCGTCCGGGACGAGAATCACCCCGCCGGCCCTCCGGCCCGGGGATGACGACGTCACACCGCGCGGCGGCAGCCGTGCGGCGGACCCGTTCGACGGACCGGACCCGTGGGACGCCGGCCGCGACGACCTGCCGTCGGGGCGCCGGTGGACGGACCCGGACCCGACGCCGGTCTCCCGCATGGCGATCGAGGACATCCCGCTCTCCGACGTCCCGCTCGAAGAGGCGACGCTGGCCGACCAGCCCGAGCCGCCGCGGGCCGAGCTTCCCCGCCGCAGGCCCGGCGGAACCCGCCGTCGCGACGTCCCGGCGACCGACGGTCGCGGGTCGCGGCGCCGGGGTCCCGAGGAGGACGTCCTGTCCGACTGGATGTCGGCCGAGATCGCGGCCCGGCCGTCCGGGCGGCACGCCAGCCCGGGCCACCGTGAGCAGCCGACGGAGAACAGGTCGTCCGGGCGGGGCCTCACCGACTGGAGGGGCCCCGATCGGCGGGCATCCGGGCAGGACCTGTTCCGCACGGCCGGGGACGACCGCGAGGACCAGCCCGCCGAGGAGCGCGCCGAGCGGCCCCGTCGCCGACGCGGTCGCGCCCGCACCGACGAGGGCGGTTCCCGCCCGCCATCGGCCGACGACCCGATGACCCTGTTCAGCGCCGCGTACGACCCCGGTCGTCACCGTCGCTGACGAGCCGACGCGCGCCGGCGCCGTCCGTGACCGGCCTCTCACCCGGGGGGAGGCGGCCGGGGATCGGCCACGGGCACACGGCGGAGGTCCTGAGCGTTACGCTGGTATGGCGAGAGCGCGACACGAGTCGGATCGCGACACGAGCGAAAGGCTTCGACCGGGTCGGGGCCACGCGGGGCCGAGGAGACACATGGGCACCACCGATGGCGGGGCGTTCCGCAAGATGCTCCGCAAGCTCACCAGCGACGTCGACGAGTTGGACGCCCGTGACCTCGCGGAGGACTCCGAGGACTCCGGGGCGCAGCCGGCACGTGACCGCAACTGCGGCGACGAGATCGTCATGCTCGGCCGGATCCGGAGCGTCGAACTCTGCCCGCAGAGCGCCGACGCGACGCTGCGCGCCGAGCTGTTCGACGGCACCGACGGGGTGACCCTGGTCTGGATGGGCCGCCGCCGGATCCCCGGCATCGAGGCGGGCAAGACGATGCGCGTGCGCGGTCGCCTGTCCGTGCGGGACGGACAGAAGGTGCTCTACAACCCGTACTACGAGATCTGCCAGGCCCAGTGAGCGAACGCCACCCGGACGACACCCCGACCACCCGGATCCCGCGGGTCACCGATACGCCGGAGCCCGCCCAGCAGCCGGAGCGCGCGCCGACGCTGCTCGACCAGATGGGCGGGGTGCCCGGGATCGTGGCGTCCACCGTCCCGGTCGCGGTCTTCGTGATCGTGAACGTGATCACCGAGCTGCGACCCGCGTTGTACGCGGCCGTCGCTTCCGGGGTCGCCATCCTCGTGTGGCGGTTGTTCCGGCGGGACCCGATCCAGCCCGCGATCTCCGGGCTGATCGGCGTCGGGGTGTGCGCGCTGGTGGCGAACCAGACCGGGGAGGCCCGCGGGTTCTACCTGCCGGGCCTGCTCTACAGCGCGTTCCTGGGGCTCGTCGCGCTGGTCTCGGTCGTCGTGCGGTGGCCGCTGGCCGGGGTGATCTGGCACGGCATCAACGGGCACGGCCAGGAGTGGCGCAAGGACCCGGTGCTGCTGCGGGCCTACACCTGGGCCACCGGCATCTGGGCCGTGGTGTTCGCCGCCCGGGTGATCGTGCAGGGGCTGCTCTACGACGCCAACGCCGAGAACCTGCTCGGCATCGCCCGGCTCGCGATGGGATACCCGCTGTTCGGGGTCGCGATCCTGGCCACGATCCTGATCGTGCGCCGCGCCGAGCGCGAACGGGCGCCGCGCACCGCGTGACCGCGGGCTACGACACGTCCCGGTCGAGCGCTTCGCGGATCTCCTCCTCGACGGCGGCCGTCGCGACGAACAGCAGCTCGTCCCCGGCCTCCAGGGCGTCGTCCGGCTGCGGCACGATCACCCGCCCACCGCGCAGGATCACCACCAGCGCGGAGTCCGGCGGCAGGTCCAGGGACCGGACCGGGCGCCCGGCCAGCGGGGTCGGGTCGGGCAGCGTGACCTCCATCAGGTTCGCCTGCCCCTGACGCAGCGTCAGCAGCCGCACCAGGTCACCGACGGCCACCGCCTCCTCGACGAGTGCGGCCAGCAGCCGTGGCGTGGACACGGCGACGTCCACGCCCCAGTTCTCGCCGAACAGCCACTCGTTGCGGGGGTCGTTCACCCGGGCCACCACGCGGCGCACGCCGAACTCCGTCTTCGCCAGCAGCGACACCACGAGGTTGACCTTGTCGTCCCCGGTCGCGGCGATCACGACGTCGCAGCCCTCGATGCCGGCGTCCTCCAGCGAGGCCAGCTCGCAGGCGTCGGCGTGCACCCACTCCGCGTCCTCGACGGCGGACGGGTCGATGTTCGCCAGGTCCCGCTCGATCAGCATCACGTGGTGCTCGGACTCGACGAGCTCCAGCGCGATGGAGCGGCCGACGGCGCCGGCTCCGGCGATCGCGACGCGCATGGGGCTCATCCCTCCTCGGGCGGCGCCGCGGCGGCCGCCGTGACGTCGCTGACCGTGCCCGAGCGGGCCGCCACGTACACGGTGTCGTCGGCCTGCACGGTGGAGTCGTGGTCCGGGAGCACCCCGGTGCCGAACCGGACGATGAACGCGACCCGTGCGCCGGTGGCCTGCTCCAGCTCCCGCACCGAGTGACCCGCCCACGTCTCGTGCAACGGCAGCGGCAGGACGGCGACGGTGCCGGTCGGCTCCCGCCAGGCCGTCGCCACGCCGTCGGGAAGCAGCATCCGCAGGAAGCGGTCGGTCGTCCACGGGACCGTGGCGACGGTCGGGATGCCGAGCCGTTCGTAGACGGCCGCGCGCTTGGCGTCGTAGATGCGGGCGACGACCTTGTCCACGCCGTAGCTCTCCCGGGCCACCCGCGCGGCGATGATGTTCGAGTTGTCGCCCGAGGAGACGGCGGCGAACGCGTCGGCGGACTCGACGCCGGCCTCGTCCAGGACGGCGCGGTGGAAACCGAAGCCGACGACCTGCCGGCCGCGGAAGTCCGGGCCGAGGCGGCGGAAGGCCTGCGGGTCGCGGTCGATCACCGCGACCTCGTGGCCCAGGCGCTCGAGCCCGGCGGCCAGCGAGGCGCCGACCCGGCCGCAGCCCATGATCACGACGTGCATGGCGGGGGGTTCCTTCGGCGGTCGGGGCGCGGCTGGGCCGACGCTATCGCGAGTTGGTGCGCGGCGAAGCATAGGCTGCGGACGTGCCCAAGCTCGTCGTCGCCCTCAAGCGGCTCGTCGTCGGACGACCGCAGCGCAGCGACCGCCTGACCAGCACGTTGCTCCCGAAGCGGATCGCGCTGCCGGTGTTCGCATCGGACGCGATGTCCTCGGTCGCCTACGCGCCGGAGGAGATCTTCCTGACGCTGTCCGTGGCCGGCGTCGCGTCGTACGCGATGTCGCCGTGGATCGGCCTCGCCGTCGTCGTCGTGCTGCTCACGGTCGTGGCGAGCTACCGGCAGAACGTGCACGCCTACCCCTCCGGCGGGGGCGACTACGAGGTCGCGACCGTCAACCTCGGCAAGCCCGCCGGACTCACCGTGGCCAGCGCGCTGCTGGTCGACTACACGCTCACCGTGGCTGTGTCGATCTCCTCGGCGGCGGCGAACATCGGCGCCCTGGTGCCGTTCGTGGCCGAGCACAAGGTGCTGTTCGCGGTCGTCGCGATCGCGCTGCTCACCGCGGTGAACCTGCGCGGCCTGCGCGAGTCCGGTACGACGTTCGCGATCCCGGTCTACGCGTTCATCCTGGGCGTCTTCGCGATGCTGATCTGGGGCCTGACCCGGATCCTGATCTTCGGCGACGAGGTGCGCGCGGCCAGCGCCGACCTGCAGCTGGTCGCCGAGGGGGACCAGTTCACCGGGCTGGCGCTGATCCTGCTCGTGCTGCGCTCGTTCACCCAGGGCGCCGCGGCGCTGACCGGTGTCGAGGCGATCAGCAACGGGGTGCCGGCGTTCCAGAAGCCCAAGTCGCGCAACGCGGCGACGACGCTCCTGATGCTCGGCACGCTGTCCGTGACGATGTTCATGGGCCTGATCGCGCTGGCCCAGTCGACCGGGGCGCAGATCGCCGAGGACCCGGACCAGCAGTTCCCGACGGCGCCGGAGGGCTACCAGCAGCAGACGCTGATCGCGCAGCTCGCCGAGGCCGTGTTCTCCGGCTTCCGGCCCGGCTTCTACTTCGTGATCGTGACGACGGCGCTGATCCTGGTGCTGGCCGCGAACACCGCGTTCAACGGGTTCCCGGTGCTCGGCTCGATCCTGTCCCAGGACCGCTACCTGCCGCGCCAGCTGCACACCCGCGGGGACCGGCTGGCCTACTCCAACGGCATCGTCGCGCTCGCCCTGTTCGCGATCCTGCTCGTCGTCGGTTTCCAGGCCGAGGTGACGAAGCTGATCCCGCTCTACACCGTGGGCGTGTTCGTGTCCTTCACGCTCTCCCAGACCGGGATGGTCAAGCACTGGCAGCGCGAGCTCGCGGCCGGGCCGTCGCCACCGGAGCGGCGGCGGATGCGACGCAGCCAGGGGATCAACGGGTTCGGCGCCGCGATGACCGGCACGGTCCTGGTCACCGTGCTGATCACGAAGTTCACGCTCGGGGCGTGGATCGCGATCGTCGCGATGGTCGTGTTCTACGTGCTCATGCTGGCCATCCAGAAGCACTACGACCGGGTCGCCGCCGAGCTCGTGGCCGACGAGTCGGACGACGTGCTGCCCTCGCGCAACCACGCCGTCGTACTCGTCTCGACGCTGCACAAACCGACGCTGCGGGCACTGGCCTACGCCCGCGCGACCCGGCCGGACATCCTGGAGGCGGTGTCGGTCAACGTCGACGACGCCGACACCAAGCGGCTCGTGCAGGAGTGGGACAAGCGGGGGATCCCGGTGCCGCTCAAGGTCGTCGAGTCGCCGTACCGGGAGATCACGAAGCCGGTGCTCGACTACGTGAAGCGGATCCGCTCGGAGAACCCGCGCAACGTCGTCTCCGTCTACATCCCGGAGTACGTCGTCGGACACTGGTGGGAGCAGGTGCTGCACAACCAGAGCGCGCTGCGGCTCAAGACGCGGCTGCTGTTCCAGCCCGGCGTGATGGTGACGAGCGTCCCGTGGCAGCTGCGCTCCTCGGAGGGAGCGCGGGGCCTGAGCCCGCTCACCGCGCCCGGTGCGTCCCGGCGCGGGTACCCGACGCAGGAGCAGCTGCCGGGGGAGCGGCGCGGCGGCACGGTCGTCGGTTCCGCGTCGACCCCGGACGCGCCGCAGACGCCCCCGAAGCCGCCGAAGTCTCCGAAGTCTCCGACGTCGCGGACGCCCGGGGGGAGACGATGACCGTCCCGGTCGCGTCCTCCTCCGGCGGGACCGTCTCGGACTGGACCGACCGGATGCTCGAGCTGGAGGTCGGCCCGGTCGCGCACGGCGGTCACTGCGTCGCGCGGGCGGGCGAGGACGGCGAGCCGGACCCGCACGGCCGGGTCGTGTTCGTCCGGCACACGCTGCCCGGCGAGCGGGTCCGCGCCGTGGTGACCGAGGACGGCGGCGGCGCGTTCTGCCGGGCCGACGCGGTGACGGTGCTGCGCGCCTCGCCGGACCGGGTGCCTGCGCCGTGCGAGTGGGCGCGGCCCGGCGGGTGCGGCGGCTGCGACTTCCAGCACGCCGACCCGGCCGCCCAGCGGGCCCTGAAGACCGAGGTGCTGCGCGAGCAGCTGGCGCGCCTGGCCGGCGGCGTCGGCGACGACGTGCACGTCGAGGAGCTGCCCGGCGGGCCGCTGGGCTGGCGCACCCGGCTCCGCCTCGCGGTGGACCCCTCCGGCACGGCGGGACTGCGCGCGCACCGCAGCCACGACGTGTGCCCGGTCGCGGACTGCCTGCTGGCGCCGGCCGGGTCGCTGCCGCCGGTGCTGGAGCAGCTGCACCCGCCGGGTACCGAGATCGAGGTGACGGTGGGCGCGGACGGCGTGCCGTGCGTCGACGCCCCGGCCCTGGCGCACGCCGCCGGGCGGCGGTGGGAGCTGTCGCCGAGGGTGTTCTGGCAGGTGCACCCGGCGCTGCCGGACACGCTGGCCGCCCTCGTGGGGGAGTGGGCGGACGCGCCGGAGGGCGGGCTGGCCTGGGACCTCTACGGCGGGGTCGGCGTGCTCGCGTCGGTGCTGGCCGGGCAGGTCGGCCCGCACGGCCGGGTGGAGGTCGTGGAGTCGTCCCGGGACGCGGTCTCCGACGGCCGCCGCGCGCTGGCCGACCTGCCGTGGGTGCGCTGGCACACCGGGCGGGTCGAGCGCGAGACGGCGCGGCTGGGCGGGGACCCCGACGTCGTCGTCACCGACCCGCCGCGGGCCGGGCTGGGCCGCGCCATCGTGCGCGCGCTGGCCGGGCGCGGACCGTCGCGCGTGGTGCACGTCGCCTGCGACCCGGCGTCGCTGGCCCGGGACCTGGCGCTGTTCGCCGAGCACGGCTACCGCCTCGGTGGCCTGCGCGCGTTCGACGCGTTCCCGATGACACACCACATGGAGGCCGTCGCGCTGCTGGAGCGGGACCGGCCGTAATCGTCGCGCACGTGTCGGACCCGGGCCTGCCCGCGACGTCCGTCCGCAATGTCCGTATCGTGAGCGCGTCCAGCCACAAGAACCGGGAGGACCAGCGATGCCGAGCCTGTTCCAGAAGATCCAGCAGTTCCTGCGCAGTCCGCAGGGGCAGAAGATGACCGACCAGGCGAAGCGGTACGCGTCGGACCCGAGGAACCGGGCCAAGGCGCAGGACATGCTGAAGAAGTTCCGCGGCGGGGGCGGGCCGCGGCACTGAGCCGCGGACCGGTAAGCTGTGGGGGACGAATCCGGGTTGTTCTCGGTGGAGTAAGGCCCCCGTATTCCAACTGGCAGAGAAAGTGGCCTCAAAATCCATACAGTGTGGGTTCGAATCCCACCGGGGGCACTCGTCATTGTCGGTGCGGGAAGAATCGCACCCGTTCGATCGTGAACGGTCCCGAATTACTGTACGGGTCAACCCGAGTGCCGCAGAGGGGCCCGCTCCCGGGCGGTTCCGTGCTCGGAGTCCGCGGTGAGGTGCCGGCGCAGTCCGGTCAGGGTCCTGGTCAGAAGCCGGGACACGTGCATCTGCGACACACCGATCCGATCGGCGATCTGGGCCTGGGTCATGTTCCCGTGGAACCGCAGGAGCAGAACGGTCCGCTCGCGATCGGGGAGCTCGTTGATGGCCTGGCGCGCCGCCTCCCACGCGTCGATCGCATCGATCCTGCTGTCGATGTCGGCGACGAGGTCACCGATCGTCGTGCCGGACTCGCCCACCGGGAAATCCAGTGACTGGGCCGTGTAGGACTCCTGCGCGGCCAGGGCGTCGATGACCCTCTCGCGGCTCGACTCGAGGTGTGTGGCGAGCTCGGAGACGCGCGGCGCCCGCTCGAGCTCGCTGCCGAGCGTCTGCTGAGCCGCGGTCACCCGGGCCTGGAGTTCCTTGATCCCGCGCGGGACGTGGACCGCCCAGGTGCGGTCGCGGAAGTGACGCCGGATCTCCCCGGTGATGGTGGGGACGGCGAAGGCCAGGAACTCGGAGCCGCGGTCGGGGGCGAACCGGTCGATCGCGCGGATCAGCCCGAGCGCGCCGGCCTGCTGGAGGTCCTCGATCGGCTCCCCGCGGCCGCCGTAGCGTGCGGCGATGTGCGCGACCACGGGGGAGAAGCCGCGGACGAGCCGGTCCCGCAGGTCGGCCCGGTCGGGATGGCCCTCGCCGAGCTCGGAGTAGCGAGCCAGCAGCGGCCGCAGATGCTCGTACGCGTCACCGCGCCGGACAGCGGTCCGCCCCTGCTCGCTCGTTGTCGTCGTCACGGAAGCGGGTCGGCGGGTCGTCCCGCGTCGGGCCGGCCGGCCGGTTCCCGGGAGCGGCCGCGCTCGGCGGTCTCCTCGTCGATCGCGTCGTGCCGGGCCTGGTCGAGCTGGGCGGTCTCGTCGCGGCGGTCGGGCTGCAGGAACGAGCCGGCCGCGGCGGTTCCGGAGTAGCCGAGCTGGTTGAGCTTCTTGGGTACCGGTGCGCCCTGGTACGCGAGCTCGATCGGGTGGCCGTGGGCGTCGACACCGGCCAGCGGCTGGTGGACCTCGATGAACTCGCCGTGCGGGAGACGGCGGACGATCCCGGTCTCGACACCGTGCGCCAGCACGGCGCGGTCGGATCTCTGCAACCCGATGCACCACCGGTAGGTCAGGAAGTAGACCAGCGGCGGCATCACGAGCAGCCCGATCCGCCCGGCCCAGGTGGTGGCGTTGAGCGAGAAGTGGAAGAAGTAGGCGATCCAGTCGTTGAAGCTCGACGCGACCAGCACCATGTAGAACGCGATCCCCATCGCGCCCAGCGCGGTGCGGACCGGGACGTCACGCGGCCGCTGCAGGAGGTTGTGGATGGCGCGGTCGCCGGTGAAGCGCCGCTCCAGGTACGGGTAGGCCCCGGCGATGACGAACAGCACCGGCAGGAACGCCGCCGTCGGCAGGAACACCGACGGGATCGTGTACTGCCCGAACAGGTAGAACTCCCACGGCGGGAAGATCCGGGCCATGCCGTCGGACCACATCATGTAGAAGTCCGGCTGGGAGCCGGCCGAGATGTGCGCCGCGTCGTAGGGGCCCATGTTCCAGATCGGGTTGATCTGGAAGATCCCGGCCATGATTCCCAGGAAGCCGGCCGTGACCGCGAAGAACGCACCGCCCTTGGCCGCGAACTGCGGCAGGATCCGGACGCCGACGACGTTGTTCTCGGTGCGGCCGGAGCCGGGGAACTGCGTGTGTTTCTGGTACCAGACCAGCCCGACGTGCACCGCGATCAACGCGAGCAGCAGTCCGGGCAGGATCAGTACGTGGATGATGTAGAGCCGCGGGATGATCTCGGTGCCGGGGAACTCGCCGCCGAAGAGCATCCAGTGGACCCAGGTGCCGACGACCGGGACCGACAACGTGATCCCGGACGCGATCCGCAGTCCCGTGCCGGACAGCAGGTCGTCGGGCAGCGAGTAGCCGGAGAAGCCCTCGAACGTGCCGATCAGGATCAGCACGACCCCGATCACCCAGTTCGCCTCGCGCGGTTTGCGGAACGCGCCGGTGAAGTAGGTGCGGAACATGTGCACGAACATCGCGGCCAGGAACAGCAGCGCCGACCAGTGGTGGATCTGCCGGATGAACAGCCCGCCCTGGACCTGCAGCGAGATCTCGATCGAGCTCTCGTACGCGCGCGACATGGACACCCCGCGCAGGTTGTCGAACGGCCCGTCGTAGACGACCTCGGCCATCGACGGGTCGTAGAACAGCCCGAGGTACGTGCCGGAGAGCAGCAGCACGATGAAGCTGTACAGGGCGATCTCGCCGAGCATGAACGACCAGTGCGTCGGGAAGACCTTGTTGAACTGTTTCCGCACCCCCGCGGCCGGGTGGTAGCGCTGGTCGAGCTCGTCGAGCCCGGCGGCGGCCTTGCCGCGCAGCACCCCGGTGTCAGGCACTGGTGGCCTGCGCCCGCTGGGGGCCGTCGGCCCGTGGGTTCTCACCGGCCGCCGCGCGACGCCGCAGGCGCGTCCGGACGGTCATCGGGTCGCGTACCGGTCTTCGACGAGCCGCTTGACGGTGGCCAGCGTCTCCTCGAGGGCGCCCGGGATCTCCTGGTCGTCGCCGGCGACCCGGGACGTGTGGACCTGCACCTCGACCTGGCTGCCGTCCGAGGTGCCGGTGACCTCGAGGGAACCGTGGTAGTCGTGGGCGCCTTCGGAGCCCCACTCGATGCGCTGGGTGCTCTGGTCGACGCGGAACCAGGCGTCGCCCTCGACCTCGGTGCCGTCGGGCATCTTCGCCGTCGTGTGGACCTCCTGCCCGTCGCCGGGGGTGGCGGAGGTCATCCGCGAGAAGTACTGCGGCAGGTTCCCGACCTGCGAGAGGTAGTCGAACAGCGCGCCCTCGGCCGCGTCGACGGTGGTGGTCGCTCGAAAATCAGCCATGTCGTCGGTGTCTCCGCTCGTTCATCGCATACGTGTGTGATCACCTCGGCGGGCGCGGATCCGTCCTGGACGGATCGGGAGCGACCCACCGCACGTGGTGGCTGGATGCCCGTGGGCTCGAGCGAACAGGCCTGGGCGGATCGGGACCTCGCTTCGCCACGGTCTGCAGACGCGTTCGGCGGGCAGCGGCGGGAACGAAGCGCTCACTCGCGTGCAGCAGCTCCATCCGCTGCACGGACTCGGGGTCGGCGGCGGCGACTGTTCGCGTCCCGGCCTCGTGACGTACCGTTGCACAAGCGATGCAGGTCGGCAACCGGGCTCGATGCCGCGATGTCGGGACTGTCATGGGTCACATGACGGCCACCGACGTGTTTCCGCACACGAAGTGCCGAAGGCACATCCGGTGCGGGCCGGTCCCCGGTAGCCTGGGTCGGGTTCGGAGCACGTTTGACGGCATCTTCGGAGGAGACGCGTTGTCCCAGGACGTTCCCGCAGTTGCAGACACGCCGCAGTCCGACGGCGACGGTCCGCGCCCGGGGTGGCGGGTCCTGGTCGTCGAGGACGAGGCGCTGATCCGCATGGACCTCGCCGAGATGCTCTCCGAGGAGGGCTACGTCGTCGCCGGCGAGGCCGCCGACGGTGAGGCCGCGATCGAGCAGGCCCGCGCGCTCCGCCCGGACCTGGTGATCATGGACGTGAAGATGCCCAAGAAGGACGGCATCGAGGCGGCGACCACGGTCGTCAGCGAGAAGATCGCGCCGGTCGTCATGCTCACCGCGTTCAGCCAGCGCGACCTCATCGAGCGCGCCCGCGACGCCGGTGCGATGGCCTACCTGGTCAAGCCGTTCGCCCGGCACGAGCTGGTGCCGGCGATCGAGCTGGCCGTGTCCCGGTTCGCGGAGAAGCGCGCGCTCGAGGACGAGGTCGCCTCGCTCAACGAGCGGTTCGAGACCCGCAAGGTCGTCGACCGGGCCAAGGGCCTGCTGATGACGCACCAGAAGATGTCCGAGCCGGAGGCGTTCCGCTGGATCCAGCGCACCGCGATGGACCGGCGCACCACGATGAAGGCCGTCGCGGACGCGGTGATCGACGGTCTCGCCCCCGCCAAGGCCTGAGCGGCCCGGAGCTGCCCGGCGCGAGGTGAGCGCCTCGGCCGGGGCAGCCGGTGTTCAGGCGACGCCGAGGTAGGCATCCTTGATCGCCGGGTCGGCGAGGAGCTCGGCGCCGGTGCCGGAGCGGGTGATCCGGCCGGTCTCCATGATGTAGGCCCGGTGCGCACGGGACAGGGCCTGCTGGGCGTTCTGCTCGACCAGCAGCACGGTGACCCCCTGCTTGTTGATCTCCGTGATGATCCGGAAGATCTGGGCGATGAACTGCGGCGCGAGTCCCATCGACGGCTCGTCGAGCAGCAGCAGGCGGGGCTTGGACATCAGCGCCCGCCCGATCGCGAGCATCTGCTGCTCACCGCCGGACAGGGTGCCGCCGACCTGGGTACGTCGCTCGGCCAGCCGCGGGAACAGCTCGAACACCTGGTCCATCTCGGCGGGCAGCTTCTTGCGGTCCTTCTTCCGGGTGTAGGCGCCCATGTCGAGGTTCTCGAGCACCGTCATGCCGGGGAAGATCCCGCGACCCTCGGGCGCCTGGCTGATCCCGCGCACCACCCGCAGGTCGGCGCGCAGCGTGCTGATGTCGGTGCCGTCGAACGTGATCGAGCCCTCCGACAGCGGGCGCAGCCCCGAGATGACGCGCATCGTCGTCGTCTTCCCGGCCCCGTTCGCGCCGATCAGGGTGACGATCTCACCCTCGTCGACGGTCAGGGACACCTCGGCGAGAGCCTGGATCCGCCCGTAGTGGGCGCCGATCCGGGAGAGATCAAGAAGCGTCATCGTCGGGAACCCCCAGGTAGGCGGCGACCACGGCCGGGTCGTCGCGGATCTCGGCGGGCAGGCCGTCGGCGATCTTCTTGCCGAACTCCAGCACGACGATCCGGTCGGTCACACCCATCACCAGCCGCATGTCGTGCTCGATCAGCAGAACGGTGTAGCCGTCGGCGCGGATCTTGCGGATCAACCCCATGAGGTTGTCCTTCTCGGCCGGGTTGAAGCCGGCGGCGGGCTCGTCGAGGCAGAGCAGCTTCGGCTCGGTGGCCAGTGCGCGGGCGATCTCCAGCCGGCGCTGGTAGCCGTAGGGCAGGTTGCGCGCCTTGTCCGCGGCCCGGTCGGCGATGCCGACGAACTCGAGCAGCGCCATCGCCCGCTCGGTGGCCTCCTTCTCCTCCCGGATGTGCCGCGGCAGCCGGAGCAGCGCGCCGATCACCGACGTCTTGTGCCGCGCGTCCGCGCCGACGACGACGTTCTCCAGCGCGGTCATCTCGCCGAACAGCCGGATGTTCTGGAACGTGCGGGCGATGCCGAGCTGGGTGATCTGGTAGCGCTGGCGGCGCCCGAGCGAGCTGCCCTCCAGCAGCACCCGGCCCGACGACGGCCGGTAGACGCCGGTCAGCGCGTTGAAGCAGGTCGTCTTGCCGGCGCCGTTCGGGCCGATCAGGCCGAGGATCTCGCCGCGCCGGATGTCGAACGACACGTCGTCGAGCGCGACCAGGCCGCCGAAGCGCATGGTCACGTTCTCCATCGCCAGCAGCGTGTCGCCGACGTCGACGGCGATCTCCCGGCCCGGCGCGACGGCCTCGGCGACGACGGCCTCGTGCTCGGCCCGCTCCTCGGCGGTCATGTGGGCGAGCTCGGCGACGAGACTGCCCTCGGGCGCGTTCGGATCGCCCATCTGCTGCGGCTCGGTCTTTGCCGAACCCGTCCGGCCCGGCTCGGTCATCGGGGGCCTCCCTCGACCAGCTGCGACGGTTCGGTCGTCATCGGGTTGTCGGCGGCGAGCTGCTCCGGTTTGCCGACCAGCCGCTGGTAGGCCTTCCGCCCGTGGGCGAGCAGCCGCTGCCGCGCACCGAGCAGACCCTGCGGCCGGAACGCCATCAGCACGATCAGGGCCACGCCGAAGATCAGGTACTTGTAGCCGGCGAGCTCGATGAACCGGTTCGGGATGTAGGACACGATGAACGCCCCGACGAGCGCGCCGACCTTGTTGCCGGACCCGCCGAGGATCACCGCGGCGAGGAACAGCACCGACGTCGGCACGTCGAACTTCTGGTTGTTGACGAACCCGACCTGCCCGGCGAACAGCGCCCCGGACAGGCCGCCGATGGCGGCGCCGATGACGAACGCCCACAGCTTGAACCGGATCGTCGGCACGCCCATGATCTGGGCCGCGTCCTCGTCCTCGCGGATCGCGATCCAGGCACGGCCGACGCGGCTGCGCTCCAGGTTCCCCATCGCCAGCAGCACGATGATCGTGATCGTGATGACGAGCCAGTACCAGGTCGTGCCGTCGGAGTTGGAGAACAGCGGCTGTCCGTCGGCGTCGGTGCCCGGCGGGCGTCCGACGCTCTGGAACCCGACCTGGCCCTTGAGCGGCCCGACGATCGTGGCCAGCAATCGGATGATCTCGCCGAAGCCGAGCGTGACGATCGCCAGATAGTCGCCCCGCAATCGCAGCGTCGGTCCGCCGAGCAACAACCCGGCGACCATCGTCGTCATCATCGCGATCGGCAGCGTCCACAGGTACGGGATGTGCGCCAGCCCGGAGTCCGGGCTGGTGAACAGCGCCGCGGAGTAGGCCCCGACGGCGAAGAACCCGACGTAGCCCAGGTCCAGCAGCCCGGCCTGACCGACGACGACGTTGAGCCCGATCGCCAGCAGCGCGAACCGCGCGGCGTCGAACATCGCGATCGGGAAGTTCGTCCCCGGCTCGGTGGTGATCAGCGGCGGGTTGAGCACCGGCAGCAGGTAGATCAGCACCACCAGCGGGATCGAGCCACAGCCACTGCTGCCAACGCGGGAGGGAGTTCCACTTGTCCCGCAGGCTCCGCAACCTCATACCCGTGCCTTCCCGAGCGACTCGCCGAGGATGCCGGTGGGCCGGATCATCAGGATGCCGACCAGCACGACGAACGCGACGACGTCGGTCCACTGCGCGTTGCCGAGCAGAGTCTGCCCGTAGTTGCCGATCACACCGAGCAGCAGGCCGCCGAGCAGCGCA
Organism: uncultured Actinomycetota bacterium; assembly: GCA_963822335.1. Lineage (GTDB taxonomy): Bacteria > Actinomycetota > Actinomycetes > Mycobacteriales > Pseudonocardiaceae > Pseudonocardia. Next base: position 564,302 of record CAWGHE010000005.1, read on the forward strand.
CCGCGGATGTTGCCGATACCGCCGAGCACGGCCGCCGCGAACGCCTTGATGCCGAGGATGAACCCGCCGTTGTACTGCACGCCGCCCGGCACCTTCATCACGTAGAACAGGGCGGCCGCGCCGGCCAGGATGCCGCCGATCAGGAACGTCAGGACGATCACCCGCTCCCGGTTGACGCCCATCAGCGTGGCGGTGTCCGGGTCCTGGGCGACCGCGCGCAGTCCCCGGCCGAGCCGGGTGCGGTTCACGAACTGGTCGACGATCACGAACATCACGATCGCCGCGAAGAAGATCACGAGCTGCTGGCTGTCGATGATCGCGCCGAACACCTCGAACACCGGCTCGGGGCGGAACATGATCAGCGCGGCCTCCGGGTTCGGGCCGCGCCACGCGAAGATCAGGTACTGAAGGGCGAACGACGCGCCGATCGCGGTGATCAGGAACGCCAGCCGCGGTGCTTTCCGCTTGCGCAGCGGACGGTAGGCGACCCGTTCGAGCAGGACGGCGATGGCGCCGGCGGCCAGCATCGCCACGAGCATCGCCAGCACCAGGTCGCCGATCAGCGCGGCCAGCGACAGGTCCGGTTCGGACGGGCCGAAGCCGAGCGCGGCGAGCGTGAAGAACACCGCGTACGCCCCGACGATGAAGACCTCGGAATGTGCGAAGTTGATCAGCTGCAGGACGCCGTAGACCATCGTGTAGCCCATGGCGATCAGCGCGTAGATCGCCCCGTAGGTGAGGCCGTCGAACGTGTTGGACCAGAACTGGGACAGGAACGCGTCGACGTCGAACGTGATCCAGTCGGGGCTCTGCGCCAGTACGGTCGCCTCGGCGAGGTGGGTCAGGAGCACGGGTGTTCCTCACGTGCGACGGGCATGCCCGCTCCGGACCGTCGTGGTCCGGAGCGGACATGCCCGTGGTCTCGAACTACCGGATGGTGAAGATCAGCCGATCTCGCCGATGGGGACGATCTGGCCGTTCTCCACCTTGTATCCGAAGACCTTGGTGGTGGCCAGCTCGCCGGTGTCGTCCCACTTGAACTCCTTGGAGAAGCCGGCGCCGTTGTAGTTCTTGACGTAGTTCTGGACGGCGGCCCGGTCCTTGGCGCCCGAGTCGATCGCCTTCAGCAGGATCGTCGTGGCGTCGTAGCCCTCCAGCGAGTACGTGCCCGGCGCGGTGCCACCGGAGACGCCCTTGTACGCGTCGGCGAACTGCGGGACCAGCTCACCGGGCGTGCACGGGCAGGTGAAGAACGCGTTCTTCGACGCGTCGCCCGCCAGCTTGATGAACTCCGCGTCCTTCACGCCGTCCGGCCCGAGGAACGTGCCGTTGAAGCCGCGGTTGGACAGCTGCTGGTCCAGCGGGGCGCCCTCGGCGTAGTAGCCGGAGTAGAAGACCACCTGCGGCTGCGCGGCGACGACCTTGGAGACGACCGCGGCGAAGTCCTTCTGCCCGGTGGTCACCTTGTCCTGGCAGCTGGCGTCGATGCCCGAGGCCTGCAGCGCGTCGTTGGTCGCCTTGGCCAGCCCCGTGCCGTAGTCCGAGTCGTCCTGGATGACGCAGACCTTCTTGGCGCCCAGCTTGCCGGTCATGAACTTGGCCGCGGCCGGACCCTGGACGTTGTCGTTGGCCAGTGCGCGGAAGAACGTCGTCCAGCCGTTCTTGGTCAGCGCCGGGTTGGTCGCGGACGGCGTCAGGTGGGTCAGGCCCGCCTGCTGGAAGATCCCGCCGGTCGCCTTCGACTCGCCGGAGAACGGCAGGCCGATGACGCCGATCGTGTTCGGGTCGCTGACGACCTGGGTGACGACGCCGGGTGCCTTGTCCGGCGTGCCCTCGGTGTCGAGCTTCTTCAGCTGCACCTGGCAGTTCGGGTTCGCCTGGTTGTGCTGGTTGATGGCGAGCTGCACGCCGTTCACGATGTTGACGCCGAGCTGGGCGTTGCTCCCGGTCAGCGCGCCCGCGTAGGTGAGCGTCGTGGTCGGCGCGCACTGCGCCTGCCCGTTGCCGGCCGGGTTGGCCGCGTTCGCCGGCACCGGAAGGGAGGTGACGGCGGGGATGTCCGGCCGGTTGCCCTGACCGCCTCCCTGTTGCCCGCCGCCGCCCTGGTTGGCCGCACATCCGGCGAGGGCGAGGGTCAGTGCGACCCCGCCGGCCAGGACGGCTGCACGCCGTGATCTGAACACCTTGTCCTCCATGCTGACCGTTCTCCGCCCGAGTGCGGGCCCCTCCTCCGTCCCCCCGGGGCGGAGTCCGATCCGGAAACTAGTCCGTGGGATCGGTCCGCGAACAGTTCCCGGATTGTTGTTGTTTCCACATCGTGACGGAGAACCGATGTGTGCCAGAGGGGAGGCTGACGGTCCGTAATCGCTGGGGAGGCGGGAAGTGTTACCGGTTCCGGCACAATTCCGTTGTGGAACCGTCAGATCTTCGGGCGTGAGTCCCGGTGCAGGCAGGTGAGCTTCGCGGTGCAGATGCGGCGTTCGGCGCCGTCGACGATCACGATTTCCGACGTCGACGTGGAACGGCCGACGTGCAGCGGACGTGCCGTGCCGGTCACCCATCCCTCGGTGGCCGAGCGATGGTGGGTGCAGGCCAGCTCGAGACCGACCGGAAAGCGTTCGGGCATCGCGTGCAGCGCGGCGAGGATCGAGCCGAGCGTCTCGGCCAGAACCGCACTCGCGCCGCCGTGCAGCAGGCCGTAGGGCTGCCGGTTGCCGGCCACCGGCATGCGTCCGACGACGCCGTCGAGCTCCAGCGTCACCAGCTCCAGGTTCATCCGGGTGGCGAGCTGCTCGGCCGCCATGTCGGGGGCCATCTCGGGGAGCTGTGACGGGTCGATCGGCATCGGCGCACCCTAAGCCAGCGCGGGCCGTGCGCAGCCGGTGCCGCACAGCGGGCAAGATCACGCCGATCGCCCGTTGTCCGGGTCCGCGTCCGATGCCTAGATTCGCCGGGGACTCCGGGAACGGGCGAGGGGGGCGGCATGGGGACGTCGGGCGACGCCGACCGGGCGCTGGAGACGCTGAGCGAGGGCAACCGCCGCTGGCGGGACGGGCGGCCCGAGCACCCGCACGAGGACGTGGCGCGCCGCACCGAGCTCGTCGGCGGCCAGCAGCCGTGCGCGATCGTGTTGTCCTGCGCCGACTCCCGGGTCCCGCCGGAGCTCGTGTTCGACCAGGGGCTGGGGGACCTGTTCACGGTCCGCACCGCGGGCCAGGTGCTCGACGCCGCCGTGCTCGGCACGCTCGTGTTCGGCGTGGGGGAGCTGGGCGTCCCTCTGCTCGTGGTGCTGGGGCACGCGGCGTGCGGCGCGGTCGCGGCGACAGTGGACGCGGCCGACTCCGGGACGACCGTGCCCGGTCACCTCGGGGCGCTCGTGGATGCGATCACGCCGTCCGTCCCGGCGGACGGCGACCGCGGCGCGCGGGTCGCCGCCGGCGTCGACGCGAACGTCGCCCGGGTGGCGGAGCAGCTGCGGGCCGACCCGGAGCTGGCCGGGCCGGTCTCCGAGGGCCGGCTGCGGGTCGTCGGGGCGCGCTACGACCTCGACTCCGGTCACGTCACCTGGCTGTGACCGGCCGGTGGGTCACGAAGATCGCCGTCCCCGGGAACAGCCGCCCGCGCAACGGTGACCACTGGCCCCAGATCCGCTCGTGCCCGTCCGGCCACTCCGGCTCGACCAGGTCGTCGAGCACCAGACCGGCACCGACGACGTCGCGCACCCGGTCCCCGAGCGTGCGGTGGTGCTCGACGTAGGTGGCCGCGCCGGCCGCGTCGACCTCCAGGTAGGGCGTGCGGTCGAAATAGGACTGGCCGACGGTGAGCCCGGCCGGTCCCGGGTCGTCCGGGAACGCCCAGCGCGCCGGGTGGTTCACGGCGAACACGAACCGGCCGCCGGGCCGCAGGATCCGGGCCACCTCGCGCATCACCTGCCCCGGGTCGGCCACGAACGGGATCGCACCGAACGCGGAGCAGGCCACGTCGAACGACGCATCGCCGAACGGCAGGTGCTCCGCGCCCGCCTGCACGAGCGGGACGTCGATCCCGGACCGTGCGCCGGCCCGGGCGGCGTGGCGCAGCATCGCGATCGAGAGGTCCAGCCCGACCGGCTCCGCGCCGCGCGCGGCCAGCCAGCGGCTGCACGGCGCGGACCCGCAGCCGATCTCCAGCACGCGCTTGCCGCGCAGCTCCGAGGGGTCGCCGAGCAGGCGCGCCTCGTCCTCGTGGAGGTTCTCCGGGCACCACACGAACGCCGTCTCGCCGATGTCCGCGGCGTGCTCGTCGAGATAGTCGTCCGCGTCGGCGTCCCACCAGTGGCGGCTGGCACGCTGGGACTCCGCGGAGGACACGGAACGGCGGGCGACACCGGCCGTCCCGACGATCTCCTCGGCACTCATCCTCATCAGCGTCCCGCGGCATATCGTCGCAGCTCCACCCGGGGACCCGCGTTGCCCCGGCGTAACGGGCCCGCGTAGCATGGGACACACTCGTGGTCAACGTGGCTGACGTTCGCGGGCGCGCGATGCGCACCTGCAACCGAGCGTCCGGAGTCCGAGTTCCTGACCACGGGAATCGACGCCAGAAGGTGACTGTTACAACGTCGCAGCAAGTGCATGACCAGACTGGTCGAGTCGACCACACCGCCTACCGACAGCAAACCACCGGAGCACCCCACTACATGTCCACCGACACCACCGCCGCCCCGACCACGCCGCAGGTCGCCGTCAACGACATCGGGTCGGAGGAGGACTTCCTCGCCGCCATCGATCTGACGATCAAGTATTTCAACGATGGCGACATCGTCGAAGGAACCATCGTCAAGGTGGACCGTGACGAGGTCCTGCTCGACATCGGCTACAAGACCGAGGGTGTCATCCCCTCGCGGGAGCTGTCGATCAAACACGACGTCGACCCCGCCGAGGTGGTGGAGGTCGGCGAGTTCGTCGAGGCCCTGGTTCTCCAGAAGGAGGACAAGGAAGGCCGCCTGATCCTCTCCAAGAAGCGCGCGCAGTACGAGCGCGCCTGGGGCACGATCGAGGCGCTCAAGGAGTCCGACGAGCCGGTCGAGGGCACCGTCATCGAGGTCGTCAAGGGCGGCCTGATCCTGGACATCGGGCTCCGCGGCTTCCTCCCGGCCTCGCTGGTCGAGATGCGCCGCGTGCGCGACCTGCAGCCCTACGTCGGCCGCAAGATCGAAGCCAAGATCATCGAGCTGGACAAGAACCGCAACAACGTGGTCCTGTCCCGCCGCGCCTGGCTGGAGCAGACCCAGTCCGAGGTGCGCAGCGAGTTCCTCAACCAGCTGCAGCGCGGGCAGGTCCGCAAGGGCGTCGTCTCGTCGGTGGTCAACTTCGGTGCGTTCGTCGACCTCGGTGGGGTCGACGGCCTGGTGCACGTCTCCGAGCTGTCCTGGAAGCACATCGACCACCCGAGCGAGGTCGTCGAGGTGGGCCAGGAGGTCACCGTCGAGGTTCTCGACGTGGACCTGGACCGTGAGCGGGTCTCGCTGTCGCTGAAGGCGACGCAGGAGGACCCGTGGCGCCTGTACGCCCGGACCCACGCGATCGGCCAGATCGTGCCGGGCAAGGTCACCAAGCTGGTGCCGTTCGGCGCGTTCGTCCGCGTCGAGGAGGGCATCGAGGGCCTGGTGCACATCTCCGAGCTGGCCGAGCGCCACGTCGAGGTGCCGGAGCAGGTCGTGCAGGTCGGCGACGACTGCATGGTCAAGGTCATCGACATCGACCTGGACCGCCGCCGGATCTCGCTGTCGCTCAAGCAGGCGAACGAGGGCATGACGGTCGACACCGAGTTCGACCCGACGCGCTACGGCATGGCCGCCGAGTACGACGACCAGGGGAACTACATCTACCCCGAGGGCTTCGACGTCGACACCGGCGACTGGAAGGAAGGCTACGAGGAGGCTCGTGGCGCCTGGGAGCGTCAGTACGCCGAGGCGCACGAGCGCTACGAGCAGCACATGACGCAGATCCGCAAGGCCGCTGAGGCCGAGGCGGAGGGCGGCGACGACGCGGCTCCGGCGAACTACTCCTCCGGCGGTGCCGCGTCCGGTTCCGGTGGTGGCGGAAGCGCCGGCAGCAGCAGCAGCGAGGCGCCGCAGCAGGCCGAGAGCGGTGGCTCGCTGGCAAGCGACGAGCAGCTCGCCGCACTGCGGGAGAAGCTCTCCGGCGGAGCCTGATCACGCACAGCACGTAACGGAAGGGCCCGGCGACCACGGTTGCCGGGCCCTTTCGCGCTCCGGGCGCTTCTCCGGCGTGTCCCGCGTGGCACACCGTGCGGAGGTCACAGTTCGGCACCGGTCGGCCACGATCCGGTAAGGCCACGTGATTCGATCATGGGCCGCGGCCATGATTCAGAGCATGGCCGGCCGTTCGACCCGCCGGACGCGGTCCGGATACCCCTTACTCCTTCTGCTCGCGGTACTGGCCGTCGCCGTACTGTCCGCCTGCTCGACCGCATCGGGTGATCCGAGCATCGCCGTACCCACGTTCCCGACGGCCGACCCCTCCCGCCCGGCCCCCGGCGCCGAACCGGTCAAGATCGCGCTGCCGGACGACTGCGCGCGCCTGATGTCGGTGGAACAGGCCGGGGCGCTGTTCGCGCAACCGATCGGGGCGGTGACCGCGAAGACCGTGCGTGGTGTCCCGGAGCCGTCGGTCAAGCGCACCGAACGCGTCGCCTGTACCTACCGGCTCACCGGCCAGGGCGACACCGGCCCGGTGCTCTACCAGCTCAACATCGGCCGCTACACCGACGCGGCCGCGGCCTCGACGCAGTGGCGGTCGAACACGAACGCCGAGCGCGGGGACGCGACGTCGTCCAAGGACGTCAAGGTCGGCGAGGCGCCGGGTGTGCTCGTCGATCGGCCGGACGAGTCGACGCTGTCGCTGGTCTACGGCGTCGACACGCTGACGTTCGTGCTCCCGAAGGCGTCGCCGGGGCAGACCCGGCCGGCCGCGGAGACCCTGCCTGATCTGGCCCAGCGGATCATCCCGGCGCTCGCGCCGACCCAGCCTCCGGGCAGCCGCCCCACCGCATCCGCGCCCGCGGCGCCGGCGCAGCCGCCGGCCGCCCCGCCCGCGCAGACCGGCCGTCCCTGAGCCCGGCCGGGCGGAGGCGGGAACGTACGGTGGTCCGATGCTGCGCGTGGGGCTGACCGGCGGAATCGGTGCGGGCAAGTCCACGGTGGCCCGCCGGCTCGTCGAACGCGGTGCGGTGCTGGTCGACTCGGACGTTCTCGCCCGGCAGGCCGTGGCCGCCGGTTCCGACGGGCTCGCGGAGATCGCCGAGGCGTTCGGGCCGCAGGTCGTCGGGCCGGACGGTGAGCTGGACCGCCCGGCGATGGCGTCGCTCGTGTTCGGGGACCCGGACGCGCGCCGCCGTCTCGACGGGATCGTGCACCCGCGGGTGCGGGAGCTGTCCGACCGCCTGGTCGCCGAGGCACCGCCGGACGCGATCGTCGTGCAGGACGTGCCGTTGCTCGTCGAGGGCGGGATGGCTCCGGCCTTCCCGCTGGTCGTGGTCGTCGGGGTGGACCCCGACGAGCGGGTCCGCCGTCTCGTGGACGCGCGCGGGATGAACGAGGCCGACGCGCGGGCACGTATCGCGGCCCAGGCCGACGACGCGCAGCGGCGCGCCGCCGCCGACGTCTGGCTGGACAACTCCACCTCCGAGCAGGTGACACGCGACCGGGTGGACGCGTTGTGGGACGAGCGCCTGGTGCCGTTCGAGGAGAACCTGCGGGCCGCGCGCCCGGCGGCCGGTGGTCCGCCGGTGCTGGTCGATCCGGACCCGTCCTGGCCGGAGCAGGCCCGCCGGATCGCCGAGCGGGTCGCGGCGGCGGCGGGGGAGCGTGGCCGCGGGATCGAGCACATCGGCTCCACGTCCGTGCCCGGGCTCGTCGCCGAGGACGTGCTCGACCTGCAGCTCGGCGTCGACTCGCTGGACGACGCGGACGAGCTGGCCGCGGCGCTGGCCGGCGCAGGCTTCCCCCGTCGGGAGGGCGTGGTCGCGGACAACCCTCGGTCACCCGACGGCATGCCGGACGACGCGGACCCGGCCCGCTGGGCCAAGCGCCTGCACGGTTCGGCGGACCCGGGACGCCGGGCCAACCTGCACGTGCGGCTGCGGTCCGGCCCGGGCTGGCGGTACGCGGTGGGCATGCGCGACTGGCTGACCGCCGACGACCGGGCGCGCGCCGAGTACGCAGAGCTCAAGCGGACGGCGCAGCGTCTCTACGGCGCCGACCCGGACGCGTCACGCTACGTCGAGCACAAGGAGCCGTGGTTCGACGCGGCCGCCGCCCGGATGGCGCAGTGGGGCCGCTCGTCCGAACGGCCGGATTCCCGAGATCGGGCGAATCTGTAACGGCGTGTGCTCGTTGTTCGAAAAGGCGGGAGGAAGCGCCGACGCCGAGTTGTCGTCGTGACCGGCGGGTTCCGATGGGACACCCGGGTCGGTGCGCCCTCCCGCCGGCAGGTGGTGTGGGGCGACGAGAGGACACGGGGTTGAGCACGGTGGCAGAACGACACGGCGCGGGTGACGACCGCGGCGTGGGCCGTTCGGCCTACGACGACCGCGTCTACGGCGACCCCGGCTGGGATGCCCACCCGCGACCCGTACCGCGACCCGGTCGACGACGGCGACTACTACGACCCGACGATGCTGGACTCGGGCGGCGTGCACCTCGAGCCCGAGCCGCCGAGCGGCGCGGTCGTCGCCCAGCACCGCGTCGTCCCGCACGGTGAGCTGCGGGCCGACTTCGGCGCGCACCTGGAGACGCACTACCCCCGCCTGGTGGCCCAGCTCTACGCGATCACGCTGCACCCCGGGGACGCGCACGAGGCCGTGCAGGACGCCTACTCCCGGGCCTGGCGGCGCTGGACCGAGCTCCGCGACGACGACGTCGTCGGCTGGGTGCGCCGGGTCGCGATCCGCACGTCGATGCGGGGCTGGCGGCCGGGTCTGACCCGCGCCCGGCTCCGCCGCAACCGGCTGCCCGCGGCCGAGGCACTGGACCCGCAGACCGCGGCCCTGCTGCAGTCGCTGGCCCGGCTGCCGGTCGCCGTGCGCCGGGTGGTCGTGCTGCGGCACATGGCAGGCCTCGGTGACGCGGAGATCGCAGACCTGGAGCGGGTCGGCGAGCCGGAGGTCCGCGAGCGCCTGCGCCGCGGTCGCGAGGCCGTGCACGAGGGGATGGACGAGATGCTGGGCCGGGTCCTGGACGCGGCGGCGACCGCGGACGCCGACCACGGCGCCGACGCGGGCGGACGCGCCGGTGGTCGGCACGGTCTACGGGGGGAGCGAGGCATGAGCGTGTACTCGGACATCGACCGGGCGTTCGTCCGGCTGGACGACGTCCTCGCGGCGTCGGTCCCGCTGCCGGCCGTCGACGAGGTCATCGGGCGTGCACCGAGCGTGCGGCGGGCCAGCTCGGCCGCGGCGGCAGCGGTGCTCACCGTGGGCTCGCTGGGCGGGATCACGGCCGTCGCGACCGCCGCCGCCCCGCAGGACTCCGCGGCCTCGCCGCCGTCGGCCATGGCGTCGCCGTCGACCGGGGCGCCCTCCGCGCCCCTGAGCCCGCTGGCCGCGAACCCGCTGCCCGCGAGCCCCGCGGCCCCGGCGCTGCCGCCGGCGTTCGACCCGACCGGCGCCGCAGCGCCGCTGGTCCAGAACCCCTCTGGCTCCGCGGGCGGCGGCGCCGTCGCGGCGCCGATCGCCCCCGGTGCCGTCGCCGGTCCGGTGGCGCCGGCCCCGGGCCCGGTCCTCCCGCCGCGGCCCGCTCCGGGCCGCCCGCCCGCTCAGAACCCGCCGCCTCCGCCGGAGACCGGCCCGGGTGGCGGCGAGGGCACGCAGGACCCGCCGCCGACGACCGAGGAGCCGCCGCCCACGACGACGGAGCCGCCGCCGTCGACGACCAAGCCGCCGCCCACGACGACGACCAGCAACGCCTCGTCGACCACGTCGGGCTCGTCGACGACGGAGACCACGACGTCCTCGACGTGAGGCTCAGGTCCGTTCCGGCCGGGCTCGCGGGCCGAGCAGGATGCCCTCTCCGGCCAGCCACGCCTCGACGTCGTAGCCGTGCGCGACGATCGCGTCGAGCACGGCGTGCGAGCGGGCCAGCGCGTACTCGGCCAGCCGCGGCTCCAGCAACCCCTCGGCGACGGCGGTGACGTACTCGTCGACGTCCAGCAGCTCGACCTCGCGGCCGGTGCGCACGACCAGGTCCAGGTACAGGTCGGTCATCCGGAACGCCGGGCCGTCCCGCACGATCTCCGCGATGTCGACGTAGAAGTCCTGGTCACGCTCGTATCCGGGGTTCCAGCGCCAGTCCGACAGGCACACGCCCAGCTCGGGCAGGACCCAGGTCTCCATCCACCACGCGTTCGGCCTGCCGACGATCGGCCGGCTCATGTACAGGCCCCAGTCGTGCTCGCGCAGCGTCTCGATCTCCCGCGGGTTGCCCTTGGTGTCGGTGTTGGTACCGGCGACGGGATCGAAGGTCTGGATCTTCGGCGGGTGCACCGGCGTGATCCTTCCATCCCGGGCCGCGCCTGCGGGCGCAGAAACTGTCGGTGGGGGCTCGTACCCTGGTTCTCGTGGCATTCGCGACAGAGGTACCCGGTAGTGCGGCCGACCTGAGCGGGCAGGGGCACGAGATCCGGCTGGAGCCGCACGCCCACCCGGACGCGGGCACCACCCCGGACGACGCGCCGCGGGCGCACTCCGAGCACCGCCCGGTGGGCGAGATCGCGCGGACCGGCGGCCGGTTCCAGGTGGTCAGCGAGCACCAGCCCGCCGGAGACCAGCCCACCGCGATCGCCGAGCTGGACCGCCGCCTGCGCGAGGGCGAGGAGGACATCGTCCTCCTGGGCGCGACGGGTACCGGCAAGTCGGCGACGACGGCGTGGCTGATCGAGCAGCAGCAGCGGCCCACGCTGGTCATGGCGCCGAACAAGACGCTGGCCGCCCAGCTGGCCAACGAGCTGCGGGAGATGTTGCCGCACAACGCCGTCGAGTACTTCGTCTCGTACTACGACTACTACCAGCCCGAGGCGTACATCGCGCAGACCGACACCTACATCGAGAAGGACAGCTCGATCAACGACGACGTGGAGCGTCTGCGCCACTCCGCGACGATGAACCTGCTGTCCCGGCGCGACGTCGTGGTCGTCGCGTCCGTGTCCTGCATCTACGGCCTCGGCACGCCGCAGTCGTACCTGGACCGCTCGGTGCAGCTCTCGGTCGGCGACGAGGTGGACCGGGACCAGCTGCTGCGCCTGCTGGTCGACGTGCAGTACACCCGCAACGACATGTCGTTCACCCGTGGCACGTTCCGGGTGCGCGGGGACACCGTCGAGATCATCCCGGCCTACCAGGAGCTGGCGCTGCGGATCGAGTTCTTCGGCGACGAGATCGAGGCGCTGCACCACCTGAACCCGCTCACCGGCGAGGAGGTGGAGAAGGTCGACACGATCCGGATCTTCCCGGCCACGCACTACGTCGCCGGGCCGGACCGGATGGAGCGCGCGGTGCGTGACATCGAGGCCGAGCTGGAGACGCGGCTGGCCGAGCTGGAGAACCAGGGCAAGCTGCTGGAGGCGCAGCGGCTGCGGATGCGCACGCAGTACGACGTCGAGATGATCCGGCAGGTCGGCTTCTGCTCGGGCATCGAGAACTACTCGCGGCACATCGACGGCCGCGCGGGCGGCACCGCCCCGGCCACCCTGATCGACTACTTCCCCGACGACTTCCTGCTGGTCATCGACGAGTCGCACGTGACGGTGCCGCAGATCGGCGGCATGTACGAGGGCGACATGTCCCGCAAGCGCAACCTCGTCGAGTACGGCTTCCGGCTGCCGTCCGCAGTGGACAACCGGCCGCTGACCTGGGAGGAGTTCGCCGACCGGATCGGGCAGACGGTGTACCTCTCGGCGACGCCGGGCCCGTACGAGCTCTCCCGGACCGGCGGCGAGTTCGTCGAGCAGGTGATCCGCCCGACCGGTCTGGTCGACCCGGAGATCGTCGTCAAGCCGACCAAGGGCCAGATCGACGACCTGGTGCACGAGATCCGGCTGCGCACCGAACGCGACGAGCGGGTGCTGGTCACCACGCTGACCAAGAAGATGGCCGAGGACCTCACCGACTACCTGCTCGAGCTGGGGATCCGGGTGCGCTACCTGCACTCCGAGGTGGACACGCTGCGCCGGGTCGAGCTGCTGCGCCAGCTCCGCTCCGGCGAGTACGACGTGCTGGTCGGCATCAACCTGCTGCGCGAGGGCCTGGACCTGCCCGAGGTCTCCCTGGTCGCGATCCTGGACGCGGACAAGGAGGGCTTCCTGCGCTCGGAGCGCTCCCTGATCCAGACGATCGGCCGTGCCGCCCGGAACGTGTCCGGCCAGGTGCACATGTACGCGGACAAGGTCACCGAGTCGATGCAGTACGCGATCGACGAGACCGACCGCCGCCGGGCCAAGCAGGTCGCCTACAACACCGAGAACGGGGTCGACCCGCAGCCGTTGCGCCGGAAGATCGCCGACATCCTGGACCAGGTGTACCGGGAGGCCGAGGACACCGAGGGCGCGGTGCAGGTCGGCGGGTCCGGGCGCAACCAGTCGCGGGGCAAGCGTGCGGCAGGTGAGGCGGGGCGGGCCCCGGCGTCGAGCTCCGGGGTGGCCGCCGGCAAGGACACGAAGTCCATGCCGCGCGCCGAGCTGGCCGACCTGATCCAGCAGATGAACGACCAGATGCTGGCCGCCGCCCGTGACCTGCAGTTCGAGCTGGCGGCGCGGCTGCGGGACGAGATCTCGGACCTGAAGAAGGAGCTCCGCGGGATGGACGCGGCCGGGGTGCAGTAGCCGCCCTCGGCGCCGGTCGCCGAAGGGCTCCGGCTACCGTGGACGGGTCTTTCCGTCCCAAACGGTGAGCCGGAGGAGCCGCGTGACCGTCACCCGCACCGCGCCCGACCAGGACGCGGTCGTCTCCCGGCTGCGCTCGGCCCTCGCGACTCCCCGGCTCGTCGCGCGGGTGGCCGTACCGCTGCTGATCGCCTCGCTGGTGTGGTCGTTCGTGCGGCTCCACGGGTACGCACTCGACCTGGACATCTACCGGCTCGGCGTGCAGATGTGGCTCGCCGGCGGCGACATGTACGGCACGCTGGCGCCGCCGGTGGACGGGCCGGTGCTGCCGTTCATCTATCCGGTGTTCGCCGCGATCGTCATGCTGCCGCTGGCGCTCGTGCCGTACACGGTCGCGCTGGTGGCGGTGTTCCTGCTCTCGGTCGCCGCGCTGACCGTGGTGGTCTTCCTGACCGCCCGCGTGGCCTGGCCGGCCGGGGGCCGTCCCGGTGCGGTCTCGGCGACGATGCTGGTCGTGCCGGCGGCGCTGCTGATCGAGCCGGTCGCGCAGACGCTCGCGTTCGGTCAGATCAACCTGTTGCTGATGGTGATGGTCGTCGTGGACTGCCTCGCCCCCCGCACCCGGTGGCCGCGCGGCCTGATGATCGGCCTGGCCGCCGCGGTCAAGCTGACCCCGGCCGGGTTCGTGCTGTTCCTCCTGCTGCGCCGGGACTACCGCGCCGTCGCCGTCGCGGGGCTGACCGGGATCGTTGCGACCGCGATCGGGTTCGCCGTCGCCCCGGCCGAGTCCGCCCGCTACTGGTTCGACGGCCCGGCGGCGAGCGTCAGCGGATCCACGTTCTTCTCGAACGAGACGATCCAGGCGATCCTGGCACGCCAGGAGGTGACCGACCCGGCGTTCACGCTGATCTGGCTCGTCGGCGTCGTGGTCCTGCTCGCGCTCGCGGTCCCGGTCATCCGCCGGGCGGACCGGGCGATCGCTTTGGCGGCGACGGCGGCGGTCGTGCTGATGGCGTCGCCGACGTCCTGGTCGCACCACTGGGTGTTCGTGGTCCCGGCGCTGGTCGCGATGGGCACGCACGCGGTGCGGCTGCGCTCGCGCGGATGGGCGCTCGCCACCGTGGCCACGACGCTCGTCTTCTACCTGGCGCCGTTCCGCTGGATGCCGAACGTGTGGGGCATGCAGATGCACTGGAGCACGTTCGAGCAGACGCTCGGGGCGAGCTACGTGATCGTCGCGACCCTCCTGCTGGCGCTCGGTTGCTGGTGGTACACCCGCCGACCCTCACGGCCTATGGCGCCGGCCACAACGGGCACCTAGCCTCGTCGCAGGAGGTGCGTGTGGGCACGCTGGACAACGGCGTCTGTGCGATCCGGCCGGGTACCGACCTGGGTCGCCACGCCCGCATGCTCGCCCGGGTGCACGACGCGCTGCTCTCCGGTGACCGCCCCCCGGCCGACCCGCGCGTGCTGGTCGCCCGGTCCTGGAGCCGGGTCCGCGCCCAGGGCGTGAACCCCGACCTGGGGGACCCACCGGGCCCGATCGCCGCCGACGAGGTCGAGCGGCGCCGGGCCACGTCCCCGCTCGCGCAGGTGCTGCCGGAGCTGCGCGCCGCGCTGACGTCGGTGGCCGAGGACGCCCGGCACGTCATGGTCGTGACCGACGCGGACGGCGTCCTGCTGTGGCGCGAGGGGTCGACCCCGGTGCGCCGCCGGGCCGACTCGCTCGGGTTCACCGAGGGCGCCCGGTGGTCGGAGGACTGCGTCGGCACGAACGCGATCGGGACCGCGCTCGCCGAGGACGGGCCGGTGCAGATCTTCTCGGCCGAGCACTTCGTGCGCAGCCACCACGTCTGGACCTGCACGGCGTCGCCGATGCACGACCCGCGCAGCGGTGAGCTGCTCGGCGTCGTCGACGTCAGCGGGCCGGCCGAGACGATCCACCCGACGACCGTCGCACTCGTCGACACGGCGGTGCGGCTCGCCGAGGCGAGCCTGTGGCGCCAGCACGAGGGCCGGCTGGACGCGCTGCGCTCGGTCGGCGCCCCGATGCTGGCCTCGGTGAGCGGGCCGGGCCTGGTCGTCGACGACCACGGCTGGGTCGCCGCCGTGACCGGCATGCCGGGCGTGGAACGGGTCGGCGTCCCGTCCGCCGAGCGCCCTCTCGCCGTGCACGGGGTCGGGCTGTGCCAGCCGGAGCCCGTCCCGGGCGGCTGGCTGCTCCGCCCCGCCGACGGTGCCGCCGGGCGCCGGATGCGCCTGACCCTCGAGCTCGACCACCGCCCGCCGCGCGCGGTGGTCCAGGGCACGAACCGCTGGGTGCACACGCTGTCCACCCGGCACGCCGAGGTGCTGGTCCTGCTCGCCCGCGCCGGCTCCGGCGGCCTGGACGCGGCGGCGCTCTCGCGTGCGCTCTACGGCGACGCGGAGCACCTGGTCACGGTGCGCGCCGAGATGTCGCGGCTGCGCCGCTCGCTCGGCGGGCTGCTGGGCGCCCGCCCGTACCGGATCGCGCCGGAGGTCGAGGTCGACGTGCCGGACCTGCTCTCCAGCCGGATCGTCCGCGACTCCACCGCCCCCGGGATCCGCGCCCTCTCCGCGCTCTGACCCCCGCCCGCCCTCGCCGCCCGGCGCGCCGCCGCCTCGCCGCCCCGCCCGATACGGGTGTGGCGTTCGTCCGGGTGACGGCTACGGATGCCACATTCGTCCGCGGGGGTGCCCGGCCGCCGCCGCGTCGCACCGCCCGAGACGAGTGTGGCGTTCGTCCGGGTGACGGCTACGGACGCCACATTCGTCCGCGAAGGGTGCCCGTCCGCCGCCGCCGCGTCGCACGGCCCCAGACCGGTGTGGCATTCGTGCGCATGACGGCTACGGATGCCACATTCGTCCCGCAGGGTCCCCGTCGCAACCGGCTGCCGGGCGCACGACTGTGACGGTCGTACGGATGACGGCTACGGATGCCACATCCGTGACGTGGCGGTCGGGCCCGGGTGGGAGCACGGGGCAGAGGCCGTGAACGACTGTGACGTCCGTACCTGTCAACGATGCGGGTGCCACAGTCGTTTGGGTTGGTCCGGGGTCGGGCGAGTCAGGATGCAGTGATCACCAGTCCGGGTGCGGCGACGGCCCGGATGTCCGGCCGTGGCCGCTGCCGGCACTGGTCGTACGCACCCAGGAGCTCGGCGAACACACCCCTCGGGTCGGTGCGGATCCGCCGGGGCGTGTGGTGCACCACGACGGCCCCGGCCGCCGTCATCGACGAGCGGCGCGCCAGCGTCGCCTCATAGTCCGCCGGGCTCAGGTGCCACTCGTAGGAGTCGATCTCCCAGGCCATGGCGACGTCGTCGAGCCAGGCGTCGGCGACGGCGATCAAGCGGCCACGTCGGTCGTAGAGGCGCGGGTTCCAGAGGGCAGATCGGAGCACCGGACTGCGCTGCAGCAGTCGCCGAGCCTGGCCTTCGGCGGCCGACCGGATGCCGGCACCGATCTCGGCCAGTACCGACCGCACCTGCGCCGCGCCGCGGCCGCTGCCCGCCTGCAGCTCGGAGAACAGCTCGGCCGGAGTCGCGCGGTTCCGCTGCACGACCTCGGCGATCGCCGCACGCACCGCATCGAGATCGGCGAGGCGCCGGGTGGCGTCCAGCACCGCTCGGGCCGGTGGCGCGCACGGCCACCGGCCGGTGGCCGGCTCCGGCAGCCGGGTCGTGCGTTCGAGCAGCACCAGTCCGTGCGTCGTCCGCTGGCGTTCGGCCGGCACCAGGACATGGACGGGTCCGACCGGTTCGGGTGCTCTCCGCATGCCGAGGATCTGCAGCCCGTCCGCTCCGGTGAGTAGCGACCGCGGGCCGGCGAGAAGTAACGCCGCGGCCCGTAGGTCGTCCCGGCGGAGCGGTGCGTTGTGCAGGACAACCACACCCGGCGCAGCCTTCTGCCACGGTCCGCCGGGCCGGCACCGTCGTGCCGTCATCGTCCGGCTCACCCCGAGCCGTTCCAGCTCTGCGACGGTCACGACGAGCCCGTTGCACAAGGCGCGGCATCGAGCCGGCGACGGTGCTGAGGTCCGGTTCGGCATGCCTCCAGAATCGAGCTGTCCGGCCCGGCCGAGGGGCCGGATCGCGAACCTGTGGACGCCCGATCGGGATGTGCACAACCGCCGTCGTCGACGCACGATCGTGGCATCCGTGCCGACGATCCGTACGAGCGTCACATTCGTGTCAGCCGGTTTCGGCTCGCGGCGTCGCGGCGCGCCCCGCCCCGGTCGGACGAGCTGCGGAGTGGTGTGCGCTACGAACGGGGCGTTCGTGGCGTCAGCCGGTACGGATGCCACATTCGTGCGCGCCGGCGGGCGTCAGCTCGTGATGTCCTTGCGGGTGAGGTGCCAGGCTGCGGCGGCGGTGAAGACGGTCGCGTAGCAGACCGCGGAGAACGCGCCCCGGGTGATGTCTCCCCAGTCGACGTCGACGGCGAGCAGGGCGGACCAGGCGTCGGCGTAGTGGGTGGGCAGGAAGTCGCGGATCGCGCCGAGGGCGGTGATCTGGTCCAGGATCTGCGAGACGATCGACGCCATCACCGCGCCGCCGACGGCGCCCAGCGGGGCGTCGGTGCTCACCGACAGCAGCAGGGCCAGCCCGGCCACCCAGCTCAGGTGCACGGCCAGGTAGAGCGCGCCGAGCAGGATCCGCGGCACCGCGGCGCCGAACGTGAGCGACTCACCGGTCGGGCTCACCAGGTCGCCGGTGCCGTAGGCGAGCGACCCGACCAGCAGCGCGACCAGCGGCAGCAGGGCGAGCGCGGCCAGCGAGAGCAGGCCGGCGACGATCGCCTTCTGGCGGAGTAGCCGGGCCCGGGGGACCGGGATGGCGAGCAGGTAGCGCAGCGACGACCAGGACGCCTCGGACGCGACCGTGTCGCCGAAGAACAGCGCCACGAGGACGACGAGCAGGAAGCTCGCCGAGGCGAACATCGCGAACACCGTGAAGTTGCCGCCGCCGCTGCTGGCGAGGTCGACCAGGTTCGGACCTTGTCCCGGGCCGTCGTCGTCGCCGCCGAGCGAGAACGCGATCCAGAGGATCACCGGCAGCGCCACGACCAGCGCGTACGCGACCTGGGTCCGCCGGCGGCGCAGCTGGCGCACGAGCTCGACCCGCAGCGGCAGGGTGCGCCCGGGCACCGCCGGGTCGGCGGCCCCGGCGTCGACGAGATCGCCGACCCGCCCGCGGACCGTCGACAGCGTGATCGGCTCGTGCGGTTCCTGCTCGCTCATGGCTTTCTCCCGTCCTCGCCGACCAGCTGCAGGAACGCGTCCTCCAGACGTCCCCGCGGCCCGACCGTGCGCACCGACACCCCGGCCTGCACCAGCGCCGCGACCGCGTCCGCCCGCGGCGTGCCGTTGAGCTCCGCGTTCACCGTCCCGCCGTTGACGGTCACGGCGTGCACGCCGTCCAGCTCGCCGAGCACCGACGCCGCCCGGTCCGGCGCGTCCACGCCGAACGACGCGCCGCCGTCGCCGGCGATGATCTCGTCGACGGTCCCGTCCGCGACGACCGTGCCCCGGTGCATCACCACCACGTGCGTGCACGTCTGCTCGACCTCGGCCAGCAGGTGGCTGGACACCAGCACGGTGCGCCCGCCCTCGGCGTAGCGGCGCAGGAGCTCGCGCATGGCGTGGATCTGGGGCGGGTCGAGCCCGTTGGTCGGCTCGTCGAGCACGAGCAGCTCCGGCAGCCCGAGCATGGCCTGCGCGATCGCCAGCCGCTGGCGCATCCCGTGCGAGTAGGTGCCGACGCGGCGGTGCACCGAGTCGCCCAGGCCGGCGATCTCCAGTGCCTCCGCCATCCGCGCCTGCTCCGGCGGGCGCCCGGTGGCGGCCCAGTAGAGCCGCAGGTTCTCCGCGCCGGACAGGTGCGGCAGGAAGCCGGGGCCCTCGACGAACGCGCCGATCCGGCTCAGCACCGTCCCGCCCGCCCGGATCGGGACCCCGAACGCCCGCAGCTCACCGGACGTCGGAGCGATCAGGCCCATGAGCATCCGCAGCACGGTCGTCTTGCCCGCGCCGTTCGGGCCGAGCAGCCCGAGCACCATGCCGCGCTCGACGGTGAACGACACGTCCTGCACCGCGCGGAACCCGCCGCGGTAGGTCTTGGCGAGGTCCCGGACCTCCAGCGGCGCCGCGTCCGGCACCGGCTCCTCGCGGTCCCGGCCACGCCGCCGCAGCCGCGCGACGATCCACGCCGCGAGGGCTGCGGCGAGCACCAGACCGATCCCGATCACGGCCCACCACGGCACCGTGCTCGCCGCCTCGGAGCGTCCGGGCACCTGCGGCACCGTCAGCCCGGATCCGTCGGCCAGGGACACCCGCCAGCTCGCCGGGGCGGCGCCGGAGTCGTAGCCCTGGTCGGTCGTCGCGAGCGAGACCGACCAGCCGGCTGCCCGGCGTTCAGCGGGGCCGTCACGCCGGGCAGCGTCACCGTGACCCGAGCGGGAGCGCCGCCCGGGGGCAGCGCGACCCGCAGCGGGGCGACCGCGTTGCCGAGCAGCTGCGTGCGCCCGTCCGAGCGTGCGCACCGACACCGACCCGAACAGCACCGCCTCGGAGCCGCTCGGCTGACCGGGGATCCCGGACACCACGACGTCGACGCGCGGGGTGCCGGCGATCTGGGTCGCCGACGGCAACGGCTCGGAGACGAAGCGCGCGGCCTGGCCGGGGGGCGACCCCAGCGCGGCGAGGCCTCCGGAGGCGCCGCCGAGCGCCCCGAGCGCGGCCCCGGCCCCGGGCAGGGACGTCAGCGCGGCCGGGTTGCCGCCGGCCGGGTGCAGCACCACCTGCGGGTCACCGGACAGGGCCACCCGCTGCGTCTCGACCGGCCCGCCGGGCGTGTCCGGCAGCCCCGGGTACGAGTCCGCGACGATCGTGCGGCCGGTCGGCGTGTCCCCGCGCGTGCGCACGTTGCTCTGCAGCTGGTAGGAGAACGGCGGGACCGCCGCGTCGCTCCCGGCCTCCGGGACGGTGCCGCGCAGGTGCTGGTCGAACCAGTCCCCGATCCGGCCGCGCACCGCGGAGTCCGGGGACCCGCCGTCGTGGCCGCCGGCGAACCAGAGCACCGACACCGGCGTGCCGTTGGCGGCGATCTGGCGGGCGTTCGCGTCGGACTGGTCGAGCCCGAAGAGCGTGTCCTGCTCACCCTGCACCAGCAGCGTCGGCGCGGTGATCCGGCCGGTCACCGTGGCCGGGGACGAGCGCTCCAGCAGCGCCGCCGAGGCGGGGGAGGCGCGACCGGTCGTCGCGGCCTCGGTGTACGCGGCACAGACCTGCGGGGTGAACCGCCCGCAGGTCAGAGGCGTCCCCGGTGAGGCAGGGGGACCGCCGCCGGGCGTCCCGAAGAACACGCCCGCCCAGCCGCGCTTGAACACACCGTCCGCGTCCCCTCCGGTGAACGCCCCGCGGGCCGGGGTGTCCACCGGTACCGGCGCGGTGCTCGCGTCGTTCGGGAACAGGGCCTGGCCGAGGTCGTTCCAGGTGATCACCGGCGCGATCGCGTCGACCCGCCGGTCGTAACCCGCGAGCAGCAGCGACAGACCGCCGCCGTAGGAGCCCGCCGGTCACCCCGACCCGCGGGTCGCCGGGACCGTCCTTCTGCACGTCCGGGCGGGCGGCGAGGCGGTCCAGCAGCCGGCTCGCGTCGGCGACCTCGTGGTCCGGCGAGTCCAGCGCGATCCGTCCGCCGCTGGCGCCGAACCCGCGGGCCGTCCACGTCTGCACGACGTAGCCGCGGGCGGCGAGCTCGCGGGCGTCGCCGTCCACGTCGCCCTTGTCCCCGCCGAACCCGTGTGCGACCAGGATCGCGGGCGCCGGGGTGGCCGCCGTCGCCGACGCCGGTACGTAGAGGCTGGTGTCCAGCGCGATCGTGGCCGGTTCGCCCGGCCCCCCGGGCACGTCGACCTTCGCCTCGGTGACGGTCGGACCGCCGTCGTCGGCCGGCTCGGCGGCGTTCGCCACCCCGGGCAGGACGGCGACCAGCGCCAGCGCGAGCAGCACGGCGAGCACCGAGGCGCGGCGCGGAATCGGAGGGGGTGGCACGCATCGAACCTATGCCAGGGGACCGACACCCCGCCGCCTCATCGCTGAGAAGTCCTCAGCGACCGGGCCGATGGCCGGGATCGATCGGCCGGCACGGCTCTCACGCGCATCCCGCCACCTGGGGTGATCGCCGGAGCAGGTTGGCGGCACCGGAGACGATCATGCCCTGACCAGGCGATTCGAGGCGGACGAACCCCGGATCGGGTGCGTTCGGTCACCTGGACTCGCGCCGACGAAACGGACAGAGCAGACTGGGTACGTACCGCAGGGGAGTATTCCGCAAGCGGTGGTGTCGTCAGCACGGTGACGTTCGGCCCTGGGGTCGGGTCGAACCCGGCACCATCGGCCACGCCACCCGGACAGCCGTGGCGGGAGAGACCTCGGGTCCGCTCACGCTGCCCGAGTTCTGGAGGCCGTCTTGTCCGTGCCGTTGTGGATCTGGCTGGTGACGATCGGCGGCTTCGTCGCGATCATCCTGGCCGACCTCTTCCTCGTCGATCACAAGCCGCACGCCGTGACCCTCGGCGAGGTGACCCGCTGGGTCGCGTTCTACATCGCGCTCGCCGTGCTGTTCGGTCTCGTCATCTGGCTCTGGCAGGGCGGCCAGTACGCCACCGAGTTCTACGCGGGGTACATCACCGAGTACTCCCTGTCGGTGGACAACCTGTTCATCTTCTTGATCATCATGTCGTCGTTCAAGGTGCCGGTGGTCCACCAGCACCGGGTGCTGCTCGTCGGCATCGTGATCGCCCTGATCATGCGCGGCATCTTCATCGCCGTCGGCGCGGCCGCGATCGAGCAGTTCAGCTGGGTCTTCTACCTGTTCGCCGCGTTCCTCGTCTACACCGCGTTCAGCCTGGTCAAGCAGGCCGTCGGCCACGAGGACGAGGAATGGAAGGAAGGCTGGGTCCTGCGCTGGATCCGCAAGGCCTTCCCGGTCACCGACGACTACCACGGCGCGAAGACCACCGTGAAGATCGACGGCAAGCGCTGGCTGACCCCGATGCTGATCGTGATGATCGCGATCGGGCTCACCGACGTCCTCTTCGCGCTGGACTCGATCCCGGCGATCTTCGGGCTGACCCAGGAGTCCTACCTGGTGTTCGCGGCCAACGCGTTCGCGCTGATGGGCCTGCGCCAGCTCTACTTCCTGCTCGGCGGGCTGCTCAAGAAGCTCGTGTTCCTGTCCTACGGCCTGGCCGTGCTGCTCGCGTTCATCGGCGTCAAGCTGGCCCTGCACGCGCTGCACGAGAACGAGGTGCCGTTCATCAACGGCGGCCAGCCGGTCCCGGTGCCGGAGATCGGCATCGGCCTGTCCCTGATCGTCATCGTCGGGATCCTCGCGATCACGACCGTGGCGAGCCTCGTCGCGGTCCGGATCAAGCCGGAGCTGGCCGAACAGGACAGCGCGATCATCGCCCCACCGCTGGCGAGGAACAAGGAGGAGGCGGCCCGTCTCGTCGAGCAGGACGAGCAGGAGCACGCCAAGAGCCCGACGTACGAGCGGTAGCCTCCGCCGGGTCAGTCCCGGTGGTGCAGGACGACGTCGCCGATCCGGCCGCCGTCGAGCGTCAGCGTCATCCAGGTGAACGTCGGCTGCCGGCGCCGGTCGGTGGGCGAGCCCGGGTTGAGCAGCCGCAGCTCCCCGCCGTCCGGGCGCTGCGCCACCGAGTCCCACGGGATGTGGCTGTGGCCGAACACCAGCAGATCGGTGTCCGGGTGGGCGCGGACGCACCGGCGCTCCCGGCCCTGCGCCGCGCCGGTCTCGTGCGTCACCGCCACCCGGACCCCGCCCAGCTCGACGCGGGCGGTCTCGCGGCAGCCGGGACCGCAGCTCGTCGCCGTCGTTGTTGCCCCAGCACGCGACGAGCCGGGCCGACCGGGCCTCCAGGAGGTCCAGCAGGCCCGGCTCGGTCCAGTCCCCGGCGTGCACCACGACGTCGGCGGCGTCCACCGCCTCCCAGACGGGCGCGGGCAGGTCCCGCGCCCGCGCAGGCAGGTGCGTGTCGGAGATCAGCAGGACGTCGATCAGCCGACCTGGACCAGGTCGACGACGAAGATCAGCGTCTCGTTCGGCGCGATCACGCCGCCCGCCCCGCGCTCTCCGTAGGCGAGATGCGGCGGGATCACCAGCCGGCGGCGCCCGCCGATCCGCATCCCGGTCACGCCGGTGTCCCAGCCGGAGATGACCTGCCCGGCGCCCAGCGCGAACTCCAGTGGGCTGCCGCGGTCGTAGGAGGCGTCGAACTGCTCGCCGGTCGAGTGCGAGACGCCGACGTAGTGCAGGGCGACGCGGTCGCCCGGCTTCGCCTCGGTGCCGTCGCCGACAGTGATGTCCTCGGTGATCAGGTCGGTGGGCGGGGGGCCGTCGATCGGGTCGACGATGGGCTTCGCTGAGGCCACAGGGGTTCCTCTCCTCGTTCGCTGCGGGGTGTGCGGGACACGACCACCCGACGTCGTCCACCGTGCCAGAGCGCAGTACGGGCGCCCGGCCGGGGGCCGATCACGCACCGTGGGCGTCGCAGGTCCGGTCGGGGGAATCGGGCCACCAATGGCTCTGGTCCTATGGCTTTCCGTTTGCGACGATTTCCGAGCCGATCTTCGTGGGGGGTGTCCTCGCAGATCGGTGAAACACGTGTTGCATCGCGACGCGCGCCGTCGGCCCAGGTCGGTGGTGGTACCGGTCCCCGCTCAAGGAGGAGCACAAGGAACATGAACTCGATAACATCGCTTATCGTCTTCGCCGCCGGGGCGGCGGTACTCATCTACAGCGCCGAGAAGCTGATCACGTATCTGGTCGGCGCGGCGCGCGGTCTCGCCATTTCGCTGTTCCTTCTGGCCATTCTGTTCACCGGCATCGAGTTCGACGACCTCGCGTTCGGCGTGGTGCTCAACCTGGAGGGTCTCGAGGACGTCGCGCTCGGCGTCGTCTTCGGGACCGTCATCTCGATGAGCGGCCTGGTGCTGGCGCTCGCCGCGCTGATCGCGCCGTGCAAGGTGGAGATCCCCAACGACTACATCGCGATCTTCGCGATCGCCCCGCTGATCCTGGTCCCGGTCGCGCTGCTCGGTGAGCTGGGCGTCCTGTCCTCGATCGTGCTCATCCTGCTGTTCGTCGTGTTCGTGGGCTACATCGCCTACCGCGAGTCCCGCCGGGCCGTGCCGACGTTCCGCAGTGCCGAGGTCCTGGAGAACCTGGACAGCAAGGAGACGGCGTCGGTCACCGGCGCGTCGGGCAGCCGCGTCGACGGGGGCGACGGCGGCGACACCGACGGCGGCGCGGCCGGCGCGGGCGCGCTCTACGACGGCGGAGACCTCGCGTTCGCGAAGGCGAACCGCCGTCCCGGGGGGGTCCTCCTGCTGCTGGCGCTCCTGGCCCTGATCGGCCTGGTCGTCGGCGCCTTCGCGATGAGCACGGGCACCGAGGGCATCCTGGAGAACTTCGAGATCAGCGGCACCGTCTTCGGCGCCACGATCGCGACGGTGGTGCTCTCCCTGGAGGACATCTTCCTGACCGTCGAACCGGCCCGGAAGGGTGCGCCCGCGATCGGCGTCGGCAACGTCATCGGCAGCGTCGTGTTCTCGGTGACGGCCAAGCTCGGCATCATCGTGCTGGCCGGCGGCGCGATCGTGATCACCTCCGACGTGTTCACCTGGCACCTACCGGCGCTGGTCGTGATCAACGGGTTCGCCGCCTATGCCCTGTTCACCGGACACCTGCGCCGATGGCACGGCGCCGCGTTGCTCGTGGGCTACATCGCCTACTGGGCGATCAGCTTCACGGTCTTCGGCCTGGTGCCGGTCGACGACGCCGGTGGCGACGACGACGACGCCGCATCGCCCCCGGGCATCGAGGCGCCGGCGGTGCCCGGTGCCCCGGACGACGACGACGCCGGCCCGGCTGCCCCGGCCGCCCCGGGAGCACCGGACGCGGACGACGGCCCCGCCGCCCCGGCGCAGAACGCGCAGCCCGGCGCCCCGGCCGCTCCGGTCCCGGCCGCCCCGGGCGCGCCGGACGCGGACGGCGACTGACAGGTGCTGAACGGAGCTTCCGGTGGCTCGAGGAGACCCGGAAGCTCCGTTCAGCGCAGCCGGGCGCGGTCAGGCGCGGTGCGGCCGGGGCACGAGCTCCAGGTCCACCCGCCGGTCGGGCGCGTTGGCCCCCTCGACCGCCTTCTCGACGAGATGGTGGTCGGGGGACAGGTGGCAGACCGGGTCCGTGCGGGTCGCGTCGCCGGTCAGCTGGAACGCCTGGCAGCGGCAGCCGCCGAAGTCCGTCTCGCGACGATCGCAGGTGCGGCACGGGTCCTGCATCCAGTCCGTGCCGCGGAACGCGGTGAACAGCGGCGCCGAGTCCCAGATGGACTCCAGCGAGCCCTCGCGCACGCTGGCCCGCGGCAGCGGGAGCGTCTGCGCGGCGGGGCAGGGCAGCGCGTCGCCGTTCGGGGCGACGGTGAGCTGGCGCGCCGCCCAGCCACCCATGCAGGGCTTCGGGTAGTCGCTGTAGTAGTCCGGCAGGACGTGCACGATCTCCATCCGGCCGGCCAGCCGCTCCCGGCGCCGCGGCGACGACCTCGTCGGCCTCCTTCAGCTGCTCGCGGCTCGGCAGCAGCGCCTCGCGGTTCTTCCACGCCCATCCGTAGTACTGGGTGTTCGCCAGCTCGACCCGGTCCGCCTGCAGCTCCTCGACGAGCGCGAGGATCGGGCCGACCCGCTCGATGTTCTGCCGGTGCAGCACCACGTTCACGGTCAGCGGCCAGCCCAGCTCACGGACCAGGCGGCACGCATCGAGCTTGCGCTCGAACGAGGTGATCCCGGCGATCCGGTCCGACGTGGCCGGCTCGTCGGCCTGCACGGAGATCTGGACGTGGTCCAACCCGGCCTCGCGCAGAACCTCAGCGCGGGAGCGGGACAGCCCGATCGCGCTGGTCACGAGGTTCGTGTACATGCCCAGCTCGGCGGCGGTGCGGACGAGGTCGGTCAGGTCGCGGCGCAGCAGCGGCTCCCCGCCGGAGAGGTGGCACTGCAGCACACCGAGCTCCGCGGCCTCGGCGAACACCCGCTGCCATTCCTCTGTGGACAGCTCGTCGTTGTAGGCCGCCATCTCCAGGGGGTTCGAGCAGTACGCGCACGCCAGCGGACAGCGGTAGGTGAGCTCGGCCAGCAGCCCGAACGGGCGCTCGGGAACGTCGGCGGTCATGTGCCCTCCTCGAACCGGACGCAGTTGCGTTCGGCCAGTCCGGTCAGGAACGCCCGCACCTGCGCTCCCACGGCCGGATCCCCGGCCCGGTCGTAGCGCTGCTCCAGTTCGGACACGATCTCGTCGACGGTGCGGCCGTCGCAGAGCTCCAGCACGTCGGTGCCGGTCGTGTTCAGCACGACGACGGACTCCGGCCCGAGCAAGCACGTGCTTCTCCCGGGCCTTGTCGAAGCGCATCTTCACGTGCCGTCCGAGCCGGGGGACCACGGTCCCGGCGAGCGCTGGTGCGGCGTCCGTGCCGTCAGCCATGCGCCTGGTCGATCGCGTCCATCATGGACCAGAGAACGTCGCACTTGAACGACAGCGCGGCCTCGGCGGCGTCGGCGAGCTCGGCGCTGCGGCAGTGCTCGGTGACGACCTCCAGCGCGTGCTCCGAGTCGCGCGGAGCCTGGTGCAGCCGGTTGCGGAAGTACTCCAGGCCGTCCGGCTCGATCCAGGTGTAGTACTTCTCGAACGCGGCCAGCCGCTCGGCCATCAGGTCCGGTGCGAACAGCTCGGTCAGCGACGACGCCACGGCGATCGTCCACGGCTGCGTGCGCGCGAACGTCACGTAGGCGTCGCAGGCGAACCGCACGCCGGGCGTCAGGTGACGGTGGTCGAGGATCTCCTCGCGGGTCAGCCCGCAGGCCTCGCCGAGGCGCAGCCACGCCTCGATGCCGCCCTCGGTCCCTTCGACGCCGTCGTGGTCGATGATCCGGCGGATCCAGCGGCGCCGGACGGTCACGTCCGGGCAGTTCGACAGGATCGCCCCGTCCTTGATCGGGATGCTCTCCTGGTAGTAGAAGCGGTTCGCGACCCACCCGCGGATCTGGTCCGGGGTCAGCGTCCCCTCGTTCATCCTGATGTGGAACGGGTGCAGGCTGTGGTAGCTGCGGGCGTGCGTCCGCAACCGCGCGACCAGCTCGTCCGGATCCACGTTCCCGTTCCGGTCCGACACCGCTGACGACACTGTCATACCTCCACCTCGAGACCGTCCGCGGCCACTTCCATACCCGCGTCGAAGACCAGCCCGCGCTCCGGCGAGTCCTCCAGCAGCATCGGGTTCGTGTTGTTGATGTGTACGTAGACCTTGCGCCCGATCGGCAGCGGTGACAACAGCTCGAGGCTGCCGCCCGGGTCGCCGACGGCGAGGTGGCCCATGTCGCGGGCCGTCTTCTGCGCGAGCCCGAGCTGGATCATCTCGTCGTCGTGCCAGGTCGTGCCGTCGACGAGCAGGCAGTCGATGCCGTCGAGCTCGTCGCGCACGGCCGGCGTCAGCTCCTGCACGCCGGGCAGGTAGACGGCGGCGCGTCCGGTGCGCTCGTCGGTGATCCGGTAGCCGACGACGCGTCCGGCGTCGCCCCCGGTGCCGAACCGGTCGTGCTTCGCGGTCGGCACGTCGAACGCGCGGTAGCTGACGCCCCCGAGCGAGAACGGCTCACCGGGCACGACCTCGTGCCAGCGGACCGGGCAGTAGCGCTCCAGCGCGGTCAGCAGCCCGGTGCCGTCGCGCAGCGTCGCGTGGCTGGACGCGGTGCAGTGCACGTCGACGCCACGGCCCTCGCGCAGCAGCATCAGCCCGAGCGTGTGGTCGATCTCGGCGTCGGTCAGCAGGACCGCCTGCAGCGGTGTCGCGCGGCCGTCGCCGGGGTGCATCCCGGGGAACGCGGCGAACTGCTGCCGGACGTCCGGCGACGCGTTGATCACGGTCCAGCGTTCCCGGTCGGCGCTGACCGCGATCGACGACTGGGTGCGCGGCGTGGCCGGCCTGCTTCCCTCGCGAACCGCGCGGCAGCCGGGGCAGCTGCAGTTCCACTGCGGGAACCCGCCACCGGCGGCCGATCCCAGCACCCGCACCCACATCGAAAGTCGAACCCCGTCCTGTCAATGGGGGAGGGGCGCCGGACCCTCGGGTCCGACGCCCCTCCGCGTCCACGTCGAGCGTCAGCTCGTGCGTGCGATGTACATCGTCACCTCAGGGGCGCACCCGATCTCCTCGAACTCGGGCGCCTCCCACTCGATGCGGGTGGTCTCCACTTGCTCACCTCCTCTTGTCCTACAGAGTGCGGCTGTCTGGCCAGTGTGCGGGAAGGCTAGTCCTCGGGCAGGGCGAAGACGAACAGCGCATCGCCCGCCGCGGCTCCGAGCAGCCCGGGCAGGAAGCCCTCGATCCAGCCGCCCCATCCGGTCGGAACCGCGAAGTACTGGCGGCCGTCGATGCTGTACGTGCTGGGGCTGCTGTGGTGCCCGCTGCCGCACTGGAACGACCACAGCTTCTCGCCGGTCAGCTCGTCCAGAGCGACGAACTCACCGGTCGGCGTGCCCTGGAACACGAGTCCGCCCGCCGTGCACAGCGTCGAGGCGCACATCGGGTACTCGTTGCGCCAGCGCCACTTCTCCTCGCCGGTGAGCGGGTCGACGGCGGCCACGTAGCCGTAGAAGTCCTCGAGGTCGACGGCCACGCCGGCGCCCCAGTACGGGATGCTCTCCTTGAACTCGCGGCGGCGGCGGGTGGCCGTCGCCCCGACCTCCTGGACCGGGATGTAGATCAGGCCGGTGTTGCGGGAGTAGGCCATGTGGGTCCACTCCTTGCCACCGGCCGGGCCCGGCCAGAAGTGCACGGGGACGCCTTCCTCGTCCGGGTACACCTTCGCGGTGACCTTGCCATCCGGGGTGATCTCGCCCCAGGTGATCCGGTCGACGAACGGGAACACCTTGACCAGCTCGCCGTTGGTGGCGTCGAGCGTGAAGAAGTACCCGTTCTTGTCCGCGTGCGAGACGTACTTGCGCCCGTCCTTCTCGAAGACGAGGTTCTCCATCGTGGAGTCGTAGTCCCACAGGTCGTGCGGGGTGAACTGGTAGTGCCACCGGATCTCGCCGGTGTTCACGTCGACCGCGACGACGCTGTCGGTGTAGAGGTTGTCGCCCTCGCGGACGCCGCCGTCGAAGTCCGGCGCCGGGTTGCCGGTGCCCTGGAACAGCAGCTCCAGGTCCGCGTCGTAGGTCGGGGTGACCCAGCAGTTCGCACCGCCGCGCTGCCACGCCTCGCCGTCGTCCGGCCAGGTCTCCGAGCCGGGCTCGCCCGGCTTCGGGACCATGTAACGGCGCCAGCGCCGGTCGCCGGTCTCGGCGTCGAACGCGTCCAGGTGCCCGCGGCTGCCGAACTCGCCGCCGGAGCTACCGACGATGATCATGTCCTTGACGAGCAGCGGTGCGACGGTCCGGCTCTCCCCGGCCCGTACGTCACCGATGGTCTTGTCCCAGACCACCTGACCGGACTGCGCGTCGAGCGCGACGAGGTGGGCGTTGAGCGTGGCCAGGTAGACCTTGCCGTGCGCCACGGCCACGCCGCGGTTGACGTTCCCGCAGCACAGCGAGACGTCGTACGGGGAGGCGTGCTTGTAGCGCCAGAGCTCCTCGCCGGTCTTGCCGTCCAGTGCCCAGACCCGGCCGTCCGGGCCGGAGACGTACATGACCCCGTCCACGACGAGCGGGGACGCCTCGAACGAGTAGGTCGAGGCTCCGGACTGCATGCCCACCGCACCGGCCTGGAACACCCACGCGGGGGACAGCCGCCGGACGTTGTCCTTGTTGACCTGGTCCAGGTCGCTGTAGCGCTGACCGTCGTAGGTGCCGTAGTAGGTCAGCCAGTTCTGCGGCTCGGACCGGGCGTTCTTGATGCGGTCGTAGTCGACGTTCTGGGTCGCCGGAGCGCTGCCCTTCACGTCGCTGAGGTTCCTGAGGTCGACGGCCTCGCCGGCGTCAACGTAGTCAGTCATCACGAGCTCCTAATCAGGGACGCGGCTGCGGGGGACGGTCTTCCTTGGCCTCGTCCGGCACTTCTCCGCCGATGACGATCGCCCCGGTCAGGCCGCGACCCTCGTCGTTCCCGGTCGTGGAGCCGTAGTAGTAGGTGCCCGGCCCGTCCAGCTTGAGGGACGCCGTCCCCCTGGAGTGGTTCACCAGCCAGATGATCTTCGGGTCACCGTTGCTGGGGAGCACCGCACAGTGCGTGTTCTTGTCGTCGTTCGACAGCGTGAGCACCAGCTCCCCGCCGTGCGGCAGGACGATGGTGCCGGGTTCGAAGCACAGCTCGTCCTCCGGGATCCGGACGGACGCGGTCATCTTGCCGTCCGATCCCTCCTCCGCGTACCCGACGGAACCGGAGCCGAGCAGCTTGCCGAGGCCCACCTTGTTCTGCTTGTCCAGACCCGCCTCGGCCGCAGTGACCGATCGATCGCCTGAAGTGGTCGTCATTGACATATCCTCCCGAGCACAATTGTCGGCGGGGGTGCGTGATCACCTTCACACTGCCCGGTGCGGTCGTCAACCCCGGGTGGTGTCTCTTTTCGAGATGACGATCTATTGGTTCGGGTGCCGTCGCCGGAGGACCAATATGGACGGCCAGGTCGGACAGTCGGTGCGCGGCGCGTGCCGGCGCCGGGCGCGAGCGGGCGCCACACGGGCCCGGTTCCCGAGCGCGGAGGGCCGCAGCATGCGGCCGGAACGACGGGCGACCGGTACGGCGCCGGGCTCTGCCCTCTGCCGGCGCGGAACGCTCCCGTGCTGGTCAGTATGCCCGTCATCCTCGGCTGCGCCGCCACGGACGAGCTCCGGCGCGGGCAGCTCGGCTGCGTCGTCGCGTGGGTCGCGCGGGCCCCGGCCGAGGTCGTCCGAGATGTACCGCTGTGGGTCGGCTGCGTCCCCCGGGTGACCCGGACGGACGAGTCGGCCGGAGCGAACGCGCGAACCAGAACGTGATCGACATCGGCCGGTCTCTACAATTCAGACACTATTCGACGACAATTCCAGCCTTCGAAAGAGGGTCACCGGCCGGGCTCGTCCCGTCAATTTTCAAGCCACTGTGGACACTGTGGGAACGAAGATCGGATCGGCAGTGCGACCGGCCCCGGAGTGCCGCCCGGGAAGCGCCCGGCGTCGCACCGGCGCGGCCGGCCATGTTGCCGTGACGTGCGGAAGTGCCCACGAAGCGCGATCATCGGACACGTCTTCTGTCTGATATGGACAGCGTTCGACCGACGGTTCGCCGTCACACTCGATCAGTGTCGCGCGGCATTCTCCGAGGCCACCCGGCGTGTCCCGGCCCGATGAAACACATGTTTCCCGAGTGGCCGCTCTCGTCGACGGCGTCGGTGGCGTCGGCGCCTGCACCGTCAGTTTGGAGCATCGGCACAAGATCCGTGCGTCGGTATGACGCCCGAGGTCGTGCGACTATCGGATCGTGACACCCGTGACGGCCGGCTCGCCCGTGACCTGCTCGTGAGAGGCCACAACACACCCGCGCCGAACCCGTCCGGCACCCGGGAACGCCCGGACCCGCGCCGCTGGCGGGCGCTGTGGGTCACGCTCGTCGCCGGGTTCATGTCGTTGCTCGACGTCAGCATCGTGGCCGTCGCGCTGCCGTCGATGCAGCGCGGCCTCGAGACGGGCCCGTCCGGGGTGCAGTGGGTGGTGTCCGGCTACGCGCTGACGTTCGGCCTGGCACTGGTGCCGGCCGGTCGGCTGGGCGACGCGTTCGGCCGCCGCCGCATGTTCCTGATCGCGCTGAGCGCGTTCGTGGTGTGCAGCGCCGCGGTCGGTGCGGCGCCGACGATCGAGCTGCTGATCGTGGCCCGGCTGGCGCAGGGCCTGGCTGCCGGGATGCTGGCGCCGCAGAACTCCGGCCTGATCCAGAACCTGTTCACCGGGGCCGAGCGGGCGCGGGCCTTCGGGATGTTCGGCACGGTCGTCGGACTGTCCACGGCGTCCGGTCCGCTCGTCGGCGGGCTGATTCTGGGGGCCGCGGGCGGGCCGGACGGCTGGCGATGGATCTTCTTTGTGAACCTACCCATTGGGATAGTCGCACTGATACTTGCGGCCCGTCTGATCCCGCCCGTGCCCGGCTCGGGGAAGGCCCACCGGGACATCGACTGGGTCGGTGCCGGGCTCCTCGGCGGCGCCGTGCTCGCCGTGCTGCTCCCGCTCGCGCAGGCGGAGTCCGGCGGCTTCGCGCGGCTGTGGTGGCTGTTCGGCGTGGCCGCCGTCCTCGGCGCGCTGTTCGCGGCGTGGGAGCGGCGGGTGGCGCGGTCCGGCGCCATGCCGTTGCTCGACGTCCGGCTGCTCTCCTCCACACCCGGCTACGGCTGGGGCACGGCGCTGGGCGCGGTGTACATCGTCGGCTTCTCGGGCGTCTGGATCGTGATGGCCCAGTTCTTCCAGGGCGGTCTCGGGTACACGCCGCTGCAATCGGGGCTGGCGACGATGCCGTTCGCGCTCGGCTCGGCGGTGGCGGCCACGATCGGCGGACGGCTGGTGGTCCGGTTCGGGCGGAAGCTGACCGTGTTCGGCCTGATCGTGGTCATCGTGGGGTTCTCGACCGTGGCGTTGCTGCTCGCGGTCGTCGACGCGTCCGTGCTCGGGTTCGCGGCGGCCCCCGCGCTGCTGGTGGCCGGCATGGGCGGCGGCTTCGTGCTGTCGCCGAACCTGACGATGACGCTGCGCGAGGTGCCGGTCCGGATGGCCGGCTCGGCCGGCGGGGCGCTGCAGACGGCGCAACGTGTCGGGGCGGCGATCGGGACCGCCGGGCTGCGCGGGGCTGTACTACGTGTTCCTGGCCGCGTCCGAGCGCGACGCGCAGACCGCCGTCGCGTGGACGTTCCTGGCGACGGTGGGCACGACGATGATCGCGCTGGTGATCGCGCTGGTGGACCTGCGGGCGGGTCGCATCGATGCGGCCGCGCACCCGTCTGCCGAGCACGTCGCACACGACTGACGTCCGGCGGCTCAGCGGGAGCCCGGGGCGCCGGGCGGCGGCGTCGGCGGCGTCGACGAGGCCGAGGCGAGCACCGGCGACTGCCCCTGCCACCCCCACCCTCGACGGGGCACTGGCTCGGAACCGGCCCGTGCGCGATCGTTCGGCCATGACCACGTCCGGGCAACGCGTCCTCGTCACCGGCGGGTCCGGCTTCGTCGCCGGGCACTGCATCCTGCATCTCGTCGATCGCGGGTTCACCGTGCGGACGACGGTGCGATCACTCGAGCGGGAGCCGCAGGTGCGTGCGGTACTCGGCCGGGGTGGCCGGGAGCCCGGCGACGCGCTGAGCTTCGTGGCCGCGGACCTCACCGGCGACGACGGATGGGCGGAGGCGGTCGACGGGTGCGACGTCGTCCTGCACGTCGCGTCGCCGGTGCCGCACGGCGCCCCCGAGAACGAGGACGACGTCATCGCCCCGGCCCGCGAGGGCGCCCTGCGCGTGTTGCGGGCGGCGCGGGATGCGGGGGTGCGGCGTGTCGTGCTCACCTCCGCGTTCCACGCCATCGGCTTCGGCCACGGACGGACCGACCACGTCTTCACCGAGAGCGGCTGGACCGTCCTCGACGGCCCCGGCGTCGACGCGTACGGCCGGAGCAAGACGCTGGCCGAACGAGCGGCGTGGGACTTCGTGTCCGCCGAGCCGGCGTCGCCGGAACTCGTCGCGATCAACCCGGTCGCCGTGCTCGGGCCGGTGATGGGCGGTGCGGTCTCCGGCGCCAACGAGGTCGTGCGGCGGATCCTCGACGGGGCGATCCCGGGCTACCCCGACTTCTGGATGCCGATCGTCGACGTGCGGGACGTGGCCGCCGCGCACGCACTGGCCATCACCGCGCCCGGGCCGCCGGTCAGCGCTTCCTCGTCGCGAGCGGGGCCGGTCTGACGATGGAGCAGATCGGCGCGGTACTGAGGCGGAGCCTCGGCGACGACGCCCGGCGCGTCCCGACCCGGCGCATTCCGAGCTGGCTGATGCGCATCGCCGCCCATTTCGACGCGACCGCCCGCTCTCTCGTGCCCGACCTCGGCGTGACCAAGCAGATCAGCAACGAGAAGGCCCGCAGCGTGCTGGGCTGGCAGCCGCGCGACCCCGAGCGGACGGTCGTCGACACCGCCCGGAGCATGCTGGCGACGGGAGTGGTCGCGGCGTGAGGCACGCCGACGTCGGCCCCTAGGCGTCCGACCAGAACTTGATGCCGGTGGCCTTGAGCCGGCGCTTGTGCTGCCTCATCGTGGTCTCGATCGCGTCGGTCGTGATCAGGTCCCCCCAGGCCTTCGTGGCGGACTCCCCCCACTCGAGCAGCGAGTTGGCCTTCTCCTCGCTGATGTCGGCGTTCTGGACGACACGCGACCCGAACCCGATGTGCCAGCGCTCGTCGCGCAGGACCAGCTCCATCCCCTTGCGCAGTCCCGGCAGGTTGACCGACAGGCGCTCGAGCGTGTCGAGCATCGCGTGCTGGCCCGCCAGCAGAACCACGCCCTCGATCACCATGTGGTACAGCCCGACCGCGTCCAGCAGACCCTCGTGGTCCTCGGCGAGGCGCTGCGCGGTGGCCGGCAGGCGCTCCTCGAACAGCTCCACGAGCTCGTCGGCGACGTGGGCGCGCAGGTGGTCCCGGCGTTGGGCGGTGTTCTCCCCGGGGACCCCGACGACCTCGGCCGCGACGAGGTCGAAGAAGCGGGCGTGGCGCGCCTCGTCCCGGGCCTGGGAACGGAACGTCGCCTCCATCGACGTCTCGGACCTCCCGGACGCGGCCGTCTGGTAGTGGCCGAGGTTCCCGGCCACCGCCGTCTCGGCGATGAGGAAGCCGGCGAGCAGTCCGAAGACCTTGTCCCGCTCGGCGTCCTCGAGCTTCTGCCAGGCCTCACGGTCGGCCGAGAGGTCGATGTCCGTCTCGTCCCACTGCAACGACTCGGCGAGTTGGATGAAGTGGTCGTATCCGCTGATCATGCGTCGGCGTCCTCAGTCCTCCGGGAACTCTCCCGGCTCCAGCTCGCGGAAATCCGTCTTGGTGGCACCACAGATCGGGCACATCCAGTCGTCGGGGATGTCCTCGAACGGGGTACCCGGCTCGATGCCGCTGTCCGGGTCACCCTCGTCAGGATCGTAGATCCACCCACAGGCCTCGCACATCCATCGCGGGACCTCGGTCTGTGTCAGTTGGCCGACGCTCATGCCCCGTCCATCACTCCCGGGAGGGGCGCCGATCCGGTGTCCCCGGCCGACCTGGGCGTCCCAGGGGTCGTCATGTGCCTCCTATGGCAGCGTCGTGCACCCGTCGACCACCCGGTCCCGCGGGATGCGGAACCGGTCCGGCCGAAGTGGGTCAACTCACGGTATCAACAGGAGGCCACAACGGGTCGTGGATCGCAACCGGGCGCGCTCGGTGCCGGCGTTCGCTCGCTCAGGAACCCAGCCCTTCGCGCAGGAACTCCACCTGCAGGAGCAGCAGGTTCTCCGCGACGACCTCCTGCGGAGTCATGTGCGTGACCCCGGACAGCGGCAACACCCGGTGCGCCCGCCCGGCGGCGAGCAGCGCCGACGACAGACGCAGCGTGTGCGCCGCGACGACGTTGTCGTCGGCGAGCCCGTGGATGATCATCAGCGGGCGGTTCGGGCGCTCCGACGTGGCCGGGGTGGTGGCGTCGTCGATCACCGACGAGCGCCGGTAGGACTCGGCGGACGTGTCGCGGCCCAGGTAGCGCTCGGTGTAGTGGGTGTCGTAGAGCGCCCAGTCCGTGACCGGGGCCCCGGCGATCCCGGCGTGGAACACGTCGGGGCGCCGCAGCACGGCCAGAGCGGCGAGGTACCCGCCGAACGACCAGCCGCGGATGGCGACCCGGCCCAGGTCCAGGTCGGGGTTCTCGGCCGCCGCCGCGTGCAGCGCGTCGACCTGGTCGTCCAGCACCGGCGAGGCGAGGTCGAGGTGGACGGCCCGCTCGAACTCCGGACCCCGCCCCGGCGTGCCCCGCCCGTCCGCGACGACGACGGCGAACCCCTGATCGGCGAACCACTGGCTGGTCAGATGGCCGTTGCGGGCGGCGAGCACGCGCTGCGAGTGCGGTCCGCCGTAGGGATCGAGCAGCACCGGCAGCCGGGTACCCGGCTCGTGGCCGGTCGGCAGCAGCACCGCGGTCCGCAGCGCCCGCTCGCCCAGCACGTGCATCGCCACGCGGGGCACGAGCCCCGGGTCCGCGGCGTGGCTCGCGACCGGCACCTCGGTGCCGTCGGCGCGCACCAGCACGGTCCGGGCGGGCCCGTCCAGGTCGGTGGAGGTGCGCACCAGCGTGCCGCCGGCCGCCGTCCCGGTGTGCACGCCGTGCTCCGGCGACGCCGGGACCGGGTCCGAGCCGGGTGTGACCGTGAACAGCCGGATCGAGACCGGGTCGGTGGACGCCCGGAACAGCACCGTCTCGCCGTCGACCCCGAGGACGTCCCGGACCTGCATCGACGGTGCCGGTGAGCGGGGTGTCCCCGGTGACCAGGCGCCGCGCCCCGTCGCGGTCGACGGCCCGCACGAGCGTCCCGCCGTCGGTCGTGGCCGGCGTCCCCGGGACGATCTCGGTCCACACCGGGTCGGTGTCGGACACCAGCAGGGACGTCTCGCCGGTCGCGACGTCGACGGCCAGCGTCCGCAGCTCGGTCTGGTCCCGCGGCTGCACGACGATCGACGCGCCGTGCCGGCTCCAGCGCACGGTGACCAGGTACTCGTAGGTGTCCGCGTCCCAGATCACCGGCGTGTACGCACCGTCCAGGCGCACGATCTCCAGACCGACGGCCGCGTTCGCGGTCCCGGCGGCGGGGTAGGCGACCGGTGTCGGGGTGCGGTCCGGGTTGGCCGGATCGGCGATGTGCCAGCGGGGCACCGGCGACTCGTCGACGCGGGCGACCAGCAGCCCGGTGCCGTCGGGGGACCACCAGTACCCGCGGGTGCGGTTCATCTCCTCGGCGGCCGCGAAGTCGGCCAGCCCGTGACTCACGTGCTCGGAGTCCGGGGCGCGCAGAACGGTCGTCGACGCGGTCGCGATCTCGTGCACGTGCAGCGCCCGGTCGGCGACGAAGGCCACCCGCGACCCGGTCGGGTCCAGCCGGGGGTCGACGACGGCGGTCACGTCGCCGACGTCGAGCGCGCGCGGCGCCGGATCACCGGTCAGCCCGACGAGGTACAGCCGCCCGGACAGGGCGAACACGGCCTGCGCGACGTCCGCGTCGCACGCGTAGCCGACGACGCCACCGGCCTGCTCGCGCACCCGCTCCCGGCGCGCGCGCTCGGCTGCCGGGAGGTTCTCCTCGCCGTCCGGTGACAGAGCCGCCGGGTCGACCAGCAGCCGTTCCTCGCCGGTGGCGGCGTCGATGCTCCACAGGCAGGTCACCGGGTCGGTGCCGCCGCGGCTGCGCAGGAACACGGCCCGGGAGCCGTCCGGCGCGACGGTGAACCCGCGCGGCGCGCCGAGCGTGAACCGGCGGGTGCGGGCGTGCAGGCGGGGGAACGAGTCGCTCACGGGTCTCCGGGGGTCGGTCGCGGTGTCGGGCCGGAACTTATCCGACCGGACCGACGGAGATCCCGGCTGCCACGACCGCCCGGCCCGCCGACGGCTGCCGCCCGGTCAGTACACCCGGTACGCCCCGCGGGACACGGTGAAGCCGTGCCCGGTCGAGGAGTTGCGGCACTGCACGCCGTCGTCGCGGCTGACGCACACCACCTCGCGGGTGCGCAGCGCGCGTCCGTAGTCGAGCGCGGGCAGGCCCGGGTCGGCGACCGTGTCACCGGCGCAGGTCAGCGTCGCGGGCGCCGCGCCGGCGAGCTCGACGCCGGTGCCGTAGGCCAGCTGGCACGAGGCGGGCCGCGGCGGGATCTGCCAGGTCCGTTCGACGACGTCGCAGCGGACCTCGGACGGTCCCTGCGCGCAGGCGATGTTGCCGCTCGGGCTGGCGAACGTGAGCCGGTCCGAGGCGTCGCCGTAGCGGACGTCCCGGGAGGTGTCGACGACCGTCGCGCCGGACGTGACGTCGGCGGGCTGCGCCGACGCCGACGACCGGGTCGACGACGGGGGCGCGAACGGGTTCGTCGTCGCGGTCCCGGCCGCCACCGGGGCGGGCGCGCCGGGATCGGGGCGCAGCGCGAGCGCGCCGAGCGCGCCGCCGATACCGACCAGGGCGGCGAGCAGCACGGCCCCTCCGATCAGCAGGATCCGCCGGACGCCGCCCGACGGCTCCGGCCGGGGCGGCGCGTGCGGTGCGGGAGTGACCCGGGTCCGCGGCGGCGCCGACCACCCGCCTCCGGCGCCGCCCGGCCCGGCTGCGCTCCCGATCCTGTTCGCCCGCACCGTCGGGGGCCCGCCCATGGACGCGGGCTCGGGCCCACCCGGTGCCGTGCCGGACACCCTGTCACCGGCGGCGAGCGCGGCCAGGCGGTCGCGCACCTCGGGGGCGCGCGGCCGCGCCGCCGGCTCCTTG
Organism: uncultured Actinomycetota bacterium; assembly: GCA_963822335.1. GTDB lineage: Bacteria > Actinomycetota > Actinomycetes > Mycobacteriales > Pseudonocardiaceae > Pseudonocardia. The sequence goes on from CAWGHE010000005.1 coordinate 602,762, forward strand.
GCCAGGCACGCGCCGAGCACCGTCCTCAGCGGACCGAGCGCCGGCGGCAGGTCCGGCTCGTCGTGCGCGACCCGGTGGAGCACGTCGGCCTGTCGACCCGGCCGCGAACGGTGTGCGCCCCTGCGCGGCGAACACCAGTACCGAGGCCAGCGAGAACACATCCGACGGCGGTCCCGCCTCGGCGCCGATCACCTGCTCCGGCGACAGGTACTCCGGCGCGCCGACGCTCGGCCCGGCGGCGGCCGTGGGGCCGACGGCGCGGGAGATCCCGAAGTCGATCAGCCGCGGCCCGCCGTCGGTGAGCAGGACGTTGGACGGCTTCAGATCCCGGTGCACCAGCCCGGACGAGTGCAGCGCGGACAGCGCCGCCGCCAGCCCGGCGCCGAGCCCCGCGGCGTCGAGCGGGGAGTACCGGCCGTGCACGGTCAGGTGCTCGAGCAGGGACGGTGCGTCCAGGAACGCGGTCGCGAGCCACGGGCGCGGGGCGTCCGGGTCGGCGTCCAGGAACGGGGCGGTCCAGCCCGGCGGCGCCTGCGCGGCCAGCCGGACCTCGCGGCGGAAGCGGGCGCGGAACCCGCCGTCGGCGCCATCGGCTCCGTCGTCGACGAGCTCCGGGTGCACCAGCTTGACGGCGGCGAGGCGCCCGTCCGGTCCCTCGCCGAGCAGCACCCGGCCCATCGCGCCCGCACCGAGCACACCGACGATGCGGAAGCGGCCGACCGTCGTCGGGTCGTCCGGGCCCGGTGGATGCCGCACGGCCGGAGGCTATCGGCATCCGCACGAACCGGGCATCGACCGTTCGGCCCTAGGTGAGCGCGCACGCCGATCAGGACCGGCAGGCCTCCTCCAGCCCGCGCTCGGCGAGCCGGTCCGCCCGCTCGTTCTCCGGGTGCCCGGCGTGCCCGCGTACCCAGAACCACTCGACGTCGTGCCGCGCGGCGGCGGCGTCCAGCGCCCGCCAGAGGTCCTCGTTCTTCACCGGCTGGTCGGACCCGGTGCGCCAGCCGCGCCGCTTCCAGCCGTCCATCCAGCGGGTGATCCCGTTGCGCACGTAGGTGCTGTCGGTGTGCAGGTGCACCACCGAGCGCCGGGTCAGCGCCTCGAGCGCCCGGATCGTCGCGGTCAGCTCCATCCGGTTGTTCGTGGTGACGCCCGGGTCCCCGCCGAGGAGCTCCCGCTCGTGCGGGCCGAACCGCAGCACCGCACCCCACCCGCCGGGGCCGGGGTTCGGCCGGCACGCGCCGTCGGTGTAGATCTCCACGACGGTCGGCACGGCCAGGGAACCTACCCGGCGACCCACTCCGGATCGCGTCCGGACACGGCCACGACCCGGTCCAGCGTCGTCGCGTCCGCCCCGACCTTCACCTCCGGTGCGAACACGCCCATCTCCCGGCCCTGCTCGGCCATCGCGCGCACCGCCTCCAGCGCCGCGACGAGCACGTCCTCCGTCCACTCCGGATCCAGACCGAGCGCGCGGCCGAGATCCCAGCCGTGCAGCACGAGCTCGCCGAGCACCATCCCGCCGATCATCGGGGCGGGCAGCTCCTGCGGTCCGCCGAGGGACACGGTGCCGTCCCAGGACGCCGGGTTCGCCCAGGTGTCGGCGAGCCGGTCACGGGACGCGTTCAGAGCATCGGCCCAGCCGCCGGCGACCGGATCGACGGACTCGTCCGGCGCCGCGACCGGCTCCCCGCGCCCGGCGGCGGCGAGCACCGGGGTCCAGTGCAGCAGGTGGCCGAGCAGGGCACGCAGGTCCCACGCGTCGCACGGCGTCGGGGTGTCCAGCGGGACGCGGGTCGCCGCGCGGACGAGGGCGGCGTGCGGGGCCGCGGCCGTGCCGATCAGGAGGGCGGGGGACGTCATGCCCGCGACCGTACGGCGCGGGCCGGGCGGGTTCTTGGACGAACGCGACATACTCGTCCGGTGTCCCGGGACGTGCGTGAGCTGGGTGGGGCGTGGACCCGCTCGCAGCGGCACGCGTTCCCGGCCCCGGATCCCGACCTGGCGCCGTTCGTCGACCATCTCTGGTGTGTCGAGTGGGACTACCGCGAGCCGTATTGGCAGAAGATCGTCCCGTACCCGCAGGTCCACCTGACCGTCCGTCCGGGCACGGCACCGCCGGAGGTGCACGGCCCGGCGAGCCGGCACGTCGTGAGGGTGCTGGCCGGTGCCGGGAGCGTGGTCGGCGCCGCGTTCCGGCCGGGCGTGTTCCGCGCGGTCCTGGACGCGCCGGTCCGGTCGCTCACCGACCGGTGGGTCCCGGCCCGCGAGCTGCCCCGGTTCGCCGGCGCCCCGAACGACCCGGACGTCCCGGACGACCCGGTCGACGTCGCGACGATGCAGGACTGGCTGCGCGCTGTGCTGCCGCCCGCGCCGCTCCCGGCCGGGCGGGAGGCCGCCGCGCTCGTCGAACGGGTCGCATCGGACCGGACGATCACCCGGGTCGACGAGCTCGCGGCGGTCGCCGGCACCGGCGTCCGCGGTCTGCAACGGCTGTTTCGCGAGCACGTCGGCGTCGGCCCGAAGTGGGTGATCCGGCGCTACCGGCTGCACGAGGTGACCGAGCGCCTGGCGGCGGGCTCGCCGGTCCGGTGGGCGGAGCTGGCCGCCGAACTCGGCTACGCCGACCAGTCGCACCTGTCCCGCGACTTCACGGCGCTGTTCGGCGAGCCGCCCGGCTGGTACGCCCGCCGCTACTGACACCGGATCGGCGACCGCCGGCTGCAGTTCCCGGCGCTCGCGTCGGGGACTTCGCGCAAGGGCTGACACCCGTTCGATCCACAAATGTCCTGTGCCGCACTTCCTTCGGGTGAAGGTGTCGCCAGATGTGCGTCCGATCGGCTGCGGGTGCGTTTGGGTGAGCGGGGCCGAAACTCTTTCGGCCGCAACGGAATCGCCGTGCTCGACGGCGAGTCGAGGGGAGATTTCCATGAGCATCAAGAAGGCGGGCTTCGTCGTCGCCGGTGTACTCGCCGCACTGGTCGCGCTGTCGCCGGTGGCCTCGGCGACCGAGGGTCCGCACCACGGTCACGGCGGGAAGACGTGCTCGTTCGCCGGTGGGTCGGCCGGCGCGGCGTCGTCGATCACCGGTGACAGCCTGGCCAACGTCGTCGCGCAGGTTCCGGTCGGCGGCAACAACGTGGCCGATATCGGCAACTGCAGCGAGTTCCTGAACCACAACCTCAACGGGAACCTCAGCGGCAACGACGTGGCCATCCTGGGCTGACCCGTCGGGTCACCACCTGCGGGCGGCGATGCGCCGGGCATCGCCCGGGTGTCGCCGTCCGCGGAGGTGCTCGCGGCGGATCGCGGTCAGTAGACCCGGTAGTCCGCCCGCGCGACCGCGAACCCGTGCCCGGACGCGCCGTCCCGGCACTCGAGGCCGTCACGCCGGCTCACACAGGTGACCTCACCGCGACGCACCGCCTGGTCGTAGCCCAGGTTCGGAGCCGATCCGGCGGCGGAGGACTCGCAGACGGTCGTGGCCGGGCCGGACCCGGCCAGCAGGAGGGTCGCGTCCGTCGGCGGGCAGTCCGAGCCGGAGGGTGGGAGCTGCCAGGACCGCGCCGCGATCGTGCAGCGGGCACCGTCGTCGGCCATCCGGCAGCCGATGTTGCCGGTCGGTGACCGGAACGTCAGCACATCGGTCCCGAACGCGGCGCTGTCCACGACGGTCGCGCCGTCCGCGACGTCGGCGGCCGCCGGTGCCCCGGACTGGAGTTGCGCCGGCTGCCCACTCTCGTCGCCCGCCGGGCGAGTCACGATGCCCAGGACCAGCGCGGCCGTCCCGACCAGCACGATCGTGACGGCCAGGCCCAGTGCGACGCGACGTTCCAGGGTCCGTTGCCGCAGCGCCCGGCGGACGGCCGGCCACCACGCCGCTGTGTCGATGCGGGCGTGCCACCACGCCGCTGGGTCGAGGCGGGCGTGCCACCACGCCGCTGTGTCGATGCGGGCGTGCCGCCCGGTCGTCACCGGCGCAGGCGGGGGGACCGGAGCCGGCGGGGGAGCAGTCGGGATCGGCTCGCCCGCGGCGACGGCCGCCCACGGCATCGGCGGGGTGCACGGCGGTTCCGGGCCACCGGCTGCCGGGACCGGCGCCGCAGGGTGCGGGCGTGGGAGGGGCCCGTCACCGGGTGTGCGGGGGGACGGGACGGGGCCGTGCGCGTACAGGTCGGCCGTCGCCGTCCGGCGGGGGAGCGGAGAGCGCGTGCGGCCGGGGTCGGTGTGCCGGTCGTCCGGATCGTCGACGTTCATCGGGCAGCACGCTAGGTAGCGCACCGTGTGCGGAGCAGCGGCCGTTCGGCCGAGTCCGGTCCGCAGTCCGTACCGGCTCGGTGAGCGGTGTGTAGTTGTTGTCCACGAACGGGTGAGCGGATGCGTTCACTCGCCGGACGGCGGCCGACCGTCGGCCGCCGACCCGCGAGTACGCGACGGCATCGGGTCGCCGGGGTCGGTCACGCGCCGCGCTCGACAGGTTGGCATCCCGGTGAGCCGGAGGAACGCCGTTGGGCCCGACGTGCCACTCCCGCCCGGCCCGCCGTGCGCGCTCCGTGATCGCTCCCACACGCTTGAGTGGCTCTCCGTGTCCACCCATCTCGGCGGCGCGGCCCTCCTCGTTCACTCGACGTGACCGACAGACGGTCGGTCTCACCAGAAGGCGCCGTCATCGACGGCTCGTCGAGGGGAATACGGATGAACCTGAAGAAGGCCGGCCTGATCACCGCGGGCACCGTTGCGGTGCTGGTCGCCGCGTCGCCGCTGGCGTTCGCCACCGAGCACAACGACCACGGGCGCGGGCATGGGCACGGCGGGGGCGGGCAGGTTTGCGCGTTCGACGGCGGCAACGGTGGCGCGGGCTCGCTGATCGCCGGTAACAGCCTGGTCAACGGGGTCGTGCAGGCCCCGATCTCCGGCAACAACATCCTCAACGTCGGCAACTGCAGCGACTTCCTGAACAACAACCTGAACGACAACGTCAGTGGCAACAACATCGACGTGCTCGGCGGCCTGCTGCCCTAGTCGTAACGATCCTTGTCAGCGGGACACGGGTGCTGCCGCGTCGAGTGAGCAGCCCTGGTGTCCCGCTGGATCGCCGTCGTGCGTGCGACGACGGTCCCGTACGGGCGAGAACGTCGTGCCGGACCGTTGCCTCCGTCGCTCGGTGTCGTTTCAGGGGGAGTGGTGCCGGCGCCTCCGGCCGCAATGCCGGGCGCCGGGCCGACCGAACGAGGAGAGGAAACATGCCGATGAACGTCAAGAAGGCCGGACTGATCACGGCCGGTGCGCTGACCGCGCTGGTCGCCGCGTCGCCCCTGGCATGGGCGGTCGGTCCGTCGGCGGTGGCGCCTCCGCACTGCTCGTACGCCAGTGAGGGTGGAACCGACGCCTCCTCCGAGTCGTCGATCACCGACAACCGTCTGATCAACCCGGTCGTGCAGACCCCGACCGGCGGCAACAACACGGGCGTCTTCGGCGAGTGCAGCACGTACAACCAGCACAACGGCGAGGGCAACTTCGAGAACAACACCGGGCTTCCGCCGCTGCCCGGGCTGCCCACCGCCGGCTGAGCCCGGGTCGTCCCCCTGCGCGTGGGACCGACGTGTCCGGCGTCACGCGCCGTGCCGGCGGCCGTCCCCACGTTCCACGGCGCCAAACGGGCCGGACGGTGGATGGCCGACCGGACGCGGTCGCCTAGCGTGGCCGCAATGCCGACTCGCTCGCGGACACCGTCCGCAACCGACTGGATCAAGCCGTTGATGGCGATGACCGAGATCGCGGTCACCGCACCGTGGGTGATCGGGTACCGGACCGTCATGCTTCTGTCGGACGGGTTCCCACCGAGCCCGGCCGGCAGGCGGGAGTACGCCCGGATGTGGTCGGAGAAGGCCGGGGCCTTCACCCAGGCCGCGCTCGCCGCCGCGACGACGGCCCCCGGCCCGGCCGCCGCGGGGCGGGCCCTGACCCCGGTGCGCAACCGGGTCCGGGGCAACGCACGCAGGCTGTACCGGCGCTGATCCGCCGCGGACCGGGCGTGTGATGCCGATGTCCGCCGGAGACGGATCGCCGCCGGGCGCCGCCTGACTCGCGCAGACGGCTCCGGCGGTGCCGTGCCGACTGGCTACCAGCCGCGGCCCTTCCACTCGGGCAGCTTCGGACGCTCGGCGCCGATGGTCGAGTCGTCCCCGTGCCCGGGGTAGAACCACGTCTCGTCGCCGACCTTGTCGAACACCCGTTCCTCCAGGTCTCCGACGAGCTGGTGGAAGTCCTCCTCCGACCAGGTCTTGCCAGGGCCTCCGGGGAACAGGGAGTCGCCGGTGAACAGGTGCGGCCGGTCGTCGCCGCGGTAGAGCAGCGCGATCGAGCCGGGTGTGTGCCCACGCAGGTGGATCACCTCCAGGTCCACCTCGCCGAAGCGGATCGTGTCGCCGTCGTCGACGGTCTCGTCCATCGGGATGGGGAGCTCCGGTGCGTCCACCGGGTGCGCGAGCAGGCGTGGCTCGAACATCCCGGCGATCGCGCTCAGCGCCTGCCAGTGGTCCGCGTGCCGGTGGGTGGTCACGACGTGCCGCAGGTCCGGCCGGTCCTCCGCGGAACCGATCAGGTCGGCCAGCCGGTCCGGCTGGGCAGCGGCGTCGATCAGCAGCGCCTCGTTCGTCGCCGAGCAGACGAGGAGGTAGGCGTTGTTGTCCATCTCGCCGACCGAGACCTTCGTGATGCTCAGGCCGCCGAGATCGCGCTTGATGGCGGCGCCGCCCGGGTCCGTGTGTCCGCTGTAGTCGTCCAGGACGTCCATCCCGGAAGGCTATCGCTCACGGGAGGCCGTGTCGTCCGACGCCGGTCGGCCCGGGTCTCCGCCCTGCGAGTCAGTCACCGCCCTTCTGCTTGGCCTCCTTCTTCCCCTTGCCCGAGCCCTTGCCCGAGCCGTTGCCCTCGCCGTTTCCGGACTTGTCCGGCGCGGCGGCCTTGTTCGCGACACCCGGCGCGGCGGGGTTCCGACCGGCTCCGTCGGTGCTGCGCGGGGCGTCGTCGCGATCTGCGGTCCGGCCGGGGGTGGTGCGCGCGACCGGTCCGGCGGCCGGGCCGCGGGCGAGCGGGACGGACGACGGTCCCGCTTGCGTGGTTCCCGCCGCCGGTACGTCGGGTGGAGCGGAGCCGGACGGTGGCGCCGTGATCGGGGAGAGAGCCGACCGGGGTGGGTCGGCGGCGGATCCGCCCGTACCGGCCAGCGACCACGCCCCGGCGGCGGCGAGACCCGCCGTGACGAGGAGCGCCCCCACCGCGCCGACCGTTCGCCACCGTGCCCTCGCCGGGACGGACGGAGGTGCCGGTGCCGGTGCCGGTGCCGGTGCGAGCGTCTCAGGCGTCGTCCCGGCGACGGCGGCGTGACGGGGAGCGGCGGGCGCGCTCGCCCGAGGCGGCGGGATGACCACCACCATCGTCCCCGCCCTGCTCTCGTCCAGGACCGACGCGACCTCGGCCGCCGCCGGGCGGTCTTCGGGCTTCTCCGACGTCATGGCCTCGAGCAGCCGGGCGAACGGCGCGGGCAGGTCGGGCGGCACCTCGGGTGGGCGGACCAGCCGTGCGACGGCCATCTCGCGCCCGGTGCCGGCGTAGGCCGACCGGCCGGTCATCGCCTCCAGCAGCACCAGGCCGAGGGCGTAGACGTCGGTGGGCGGCCCGACGGGTTCACCGCACACCTGCTCCGGGGACATGTAGGCGGCCGTGCCGATCACCGCGCCGGTGGAGGTGAGCCGGGTCTGGTCCACCAGCAGTGCGATCCCGAAGTCGGTCAGGCGGGCGCGCCCGGCCGTGTCGAGCAGCACGTTCGCGGGCTTCACGTCGCGGTGGGTGATCTCGTGGGAGTGCACGTGGGCGAGCGCGCGTGCGAGGTCGCGGCCGATCCCGGACACCCGTGCCGGCGCGAGCGGACCGGGCATCAGGGCTTTGGCCAGCGTGTCCCCCTCGACCAGCTGCATCACGAGGAACGACCGCTCGTCGCCGGTCGTGTCGTCCACCCCGGCGTCGAGGACCGCCACCAGGCCGGGGTGGTCCAGCGCGGAGAGCAGGCGCATCTCCCGCTCCCGTCGACGCACGCCGACGCCGTCCACCCCGGGGCCGAAGAGCTTCACCGCGACCGCCCGCTCGTCGCGGACGTCGCGTGCCCGGTACACGACCGCGGACCCGCCGCGGCCGATCGCCTCCCCGAGCTCGTAGCGCCCACCGAGAACCCGTCCCGTCCGGGCTCCCCCGGTCGGCTGTTCCGGCGCGCTCGAGGCCATGCCCGTCCTCCCTCGCCGTCGTCACTCGTTCGAGTGGCACACACGGTAGAGGGGGCCGGTCCGGAAGCGGGCGGCGACCGGCCGCACACGCGGTGAGACGCCGGCGGCCCGTCGAAACCGGATCGAACGCGTGTGCGACGATCGAACGCCGATGGCCCGGAGGGCGTCTCGGGAAGGTGAGCGGTCCGCGCGGCGTTGCGCGGAGGGACGGGACAGCCCGTGCTGCCCGGCGCGTCCGGGTGGTCGCCCACCGAGCGACCGACTCCGGATGCCCTCCGGGGCGGTTCTTGTCGGGGGTCCCGCTTAACATCGACGTCAGATCGGGTCCGGTGCGTCCGGCCCGTCCGGCCCCAGCCCGTTCGCCGGCAGCTCAGGAGGCGCGCACCGTGACCGACCACTTCACCGAGGCACCCCCACGGACGTCCGCTCCGCCGTACCGACGGCGGGGGCGCCCGAGGGTCCGCGGCTGGTCGTGCGTGGCGCCCGGGAGCACAACCTGCAGGGCGTCGACCTCGACCTCCCGCGCGACAGCATGATCGTGTTCACCGGGCTGTCCGGCTCCGGCAAGTCCAGCCTCGCGTTCGACACGATCTTCGCCGAGGGCCAGCGCCGGTACGTCGAGTCGCTGTCGGCCTACGCCCGCCAGTTCCTCGGTCAGATGGACAAGCCGGACGTCGACTTCATCGAGGGTCTGTCCCCGGCGGTGTCGATCGACCAGAAGTCGACGAACCGCAACCCGCGCTCGACCGTCGGCACGATCACCGAGGTGTACGACTACCTGCGTCTGCTCTACGCCCGCGCCGGCGTGCCGCACTGCCCCGTCTGCGGGCAGGTGATCGAGAAGCAGACGCCGCAGCAGATCGTCGACCAGGTGCTGGAGATGGAGGAGGGCAGCCGGTTCCAGGTGCTGGCCCCGGTCGTGCGCACCCGCAAGGGCGAGTTCGTCGACCTGTTCTCCGCGCTGCAGGGCCAGGGCTACTCGCGCGTGCTGGTCGACGGCACGGTGCACCCGCTGTCCGAGCCGCCGAAGCTGAAGAAGCAGGAGAAGCACGACATCTCGGTCGTCGTGGACCGGCTCTCGGTCAAGGCGACGGCGAAGCAGCGGCTGACCGACTCGGTCGAGACGGCGCTGCGGCTGGCCGACGGGCTGGTCGTGCTCGAGTTCGTCGACCTCGACGAGGACGATCCCGACCGCGAGCGCCGGTTCTCCGAGCGGATGGCCTGCCCGAACGGGCACCCGCTGTCGCTGGACGACCTGGAGCCCCGCACGTTCTCGTTCAACTCGCCCTACGGCGCGTGCCCGGAGTGCAGCGGCATCGGGATCAAGAAGGAGGTCGACCCGGAGCTGGTCGTGCCCGACCCCGAGCTCAGCCTCGCCGACGGCGCCATCGCGCCGTGGGCCGGCGGGCACAACGCGGAGTACTTCGGGCGGCTGCTGACCGGGTTGGCCACCGCGATCGGCTTCCGGATGGACACGCCGTGGCGCAAGCTGCCGGCCGCCGCGCAGAAGGCGGTGCTGCACGGCAGCGAGGATCAGGTGCACGTCCGCTACCGCAACCGGTACGGCCGTGAGCGCGCCTACTACGCCAACTTCGAGGGCGTCATCCCGTTCCTCGACCGTCGCCTGGACCAGACCGAGTCGGACTCCCAGCGCGAGCGGTACGAGGGCTACATGCGCGACGTGCCGTGCCCGGCCTGCCACGGCGCGCGGCTCAAGCCGGAGGTCCTGTCGGTCACGCTCGGCGCACCGGGAGCACGGCGAGCGCTCGATCGCCGACGGTCTCGGCGATGTCGGTGGCCCACTGCGCGGAGTTCCTCAACGGCATGGTGCTCGACGAGCGCCAGGCCATGATCGCCGGACGGGTGCTCAAGGAGATCCAGGCCCGGCTCGGGTTCCTGCTCGACGTCGGGCTGGAGTACCTGTCGCTGGACCGCGCCGCGGGGACGCTGTCCGGCGGCGAGGCGCAGCGGATCCGGCTGGCCACGCAGATCGGTTCCGGCCTGGTCGGCGTGCTCTACGTGCTCGACGAGCCGTCCATCGGGCTGCACCAGCGGGACAACCGCCGGCTGATCGACACGCTGACCCGCCTGCGCGACCTGGGCAACACGCTGATCGTCGTCGAGCACGACGAGGACACGATCCGCTCCTGCGGACTGGGCCGTGGACATCGGCCCGGGCGCCGGCGAGCACGGCGGCCACATCGTGCACAGCGGCACGGTCGAGGGCCTCGAGTCGCACGACACGTCGCTGACCGGGGCCTACCTGTCCGGGCGGCGCTCGATCCCGGTGCCGGAGCACCGGCGCGACCTCGACCCGAAGCGCAAGCTGACCATCGTCGGGGCGCGCGAGCACAACCTGCACGGGATCGACGTGGACATCCCGCTCGGCGGGCTGATCTCGGTCACCGGGGTGTCCGGGTCCGGCAAGTCGACGCTGGTCAACGACATCCTGGCCACCGTGCTGGCGAACCGGCTGAACGGCGCCCGCCAGGTGCCCGGCCGGCACACCCGGATCAACGGCGTGGACCAGCTGGACAAGCTGGTGCGGGTGGACCAGTCGCCGATCGGGCGCACCCCGCGGTCCAACCCGGCCACCTACACCGGGGTCTGGGACCAGGTCCGCAAGCTGTTCGCGGCCGACCACCGAGGCCAAGGTGCGCGGCTACCAGCCGGGCCGCTTCTCGTTCAACGTCAAGGGCGGGCGCTGCGAGGCGTGCTCCGGCGACGGCACGATCAAGATCGAGATGAACTTCCTGCCGGACGTCTACGTGCCGTGCGAGGTGTGCAAGGGGGCCCGGTACAACCGGGAGACCCTGGAGGTGCACTACAAGGGCAAGACCGTCGCCGACGTGCTGGACATGCCGATCGAGGAGGCGCGCGGAGTTCTTCGCGCCGATCACCTCGATCAGCCGCTACCTGCGCACGCTGGTCGACGTCGGGCTCGGCTACGTCCGACTCGGCCAGCCCGCGCCGACGCTGTCCGGCGGCGAGGCGCAGCGCGTGAAGCTGGCCAGCGAGCTGCAGAAGCGCACCAACGGCCGGACCGTCTACATCCTCGACGAGCCGACCACCGGGCTGCACTTCGAGGACATCCGCAAGCTGCTCGGCGTGATCCAGGGCCTGGTCGACAAGGGCAACACGGTGATCGTCATCGAGCACAACCTGGACGTCATCAAGACCTCGGACTGGGTCATCGACATGGGTCCGGAGGGCGGTTCCGGCGGCGGCACGGTCGTCGCCGAGGGCACGCCGGAGCAGATCGCGGCGAACACGGCCAGCCACACCGGCCGGTTCCTGCGTCCGCTGGTCACACCGGAGGAGCCGTCGGCCGCCCCGAAGCGCCCGGCTCGCCGCCGGCGGGCCGCGGCCGCGAGCTGACCCGCGCCGGCCCGACCGGCCGCGCGTCGGACTCGGGTCAGGCGTCCCCGGCCGGGGTGCCGGTCCGGGCCTTGTCACTCCGGTGCTGGCGCCAGCGGGTGACCGCGACCAGCCCCAGCCGCCGGGCCAGTGCGGTGTAGGCGCCGACCGCGCCGCGCACGACGTCCTGGCGCGGCACCCGCCAGGTCCTCGCCAGCTCGGTGGTGAACATCCGCTGGCCGCGGAACTCCGCGCGGCCGGCCCGGCCGGACACCGTCGAGGCGCTGATCCGGAACCCGGCGACCGTCTCGCCGACGCCGTGGAGCCGTCCCTGCCCCAGCAGGCGCGCCCACAGGTCGAGGTCCATCAGGAACACCCGGGCCGGGTCGAAGCCGCCGATCGCGTCGAACGTCGCACGCCGGAACAGGCCGGAGATCGGCGGGCCGATCGGGTTGCCGCCGTGCTGCACGATCTTGCGGACGACCTCCTGGCCGTCGTGTGCGCCGACCAGCCCGCGCACACCGCAGTTGCCGACGATCACGCGCCCGTCCTCGTCGAGCATGTCGATCCGGCCCGCGGACAGCACGATCGCGGGATCGTTCATCGTCGGCACCTGGCGTGCCAGGCAGTCCGGCGCGAGGACGTCGTCGGCGCACACGACCTTGACCAGCGGTGCACGGCAGAGCGCGACCGCACGGTTCCAGTTCTCCGGCAGCGGAACGGTGTCGTTGGCACGTTCGAGGCGGAGCCGCGGGTCGGAGAACGTGCGGACCACGTCGCTGGTGCCGTCGGTGCTGCCGTTGTCGCGCACCACGACCTCGAGGTCGGTGAACGTCTGGTCGAGCGCACTGCGCACGGCCCGGGCGACGTGGGAGGCGCCCTGGTAGACGGGAATGCAGATCGACACCGCCGGCGTCGACGAGTCGGCCTCCTGCGTATGGACCTGCCCGGCCTCGGCCGGGCCCCTCAGCCCTGACTGTCGGACCGTCACGCCCCTCACCCCCTGACGTCGAATGTCCATCTCACCGCGAAAGGGTAGACAGACGGGCCGGAGCGTCCGTCGACGACCCTGGAGCGGCGTAGGGCGACAATGCCGCACATCACCCGATTCGCCCTTTTCGTGTACGACGGCTGACTGCGCAACGCGGTGATCGTACGGTCACCCGAACGTGGCGTCGATAACGCTCCGGCGTCCGCGGTGTCGGGAGCCGGATTGCTCAGGCGCGGGACGCCCCTGCTATCCTCCGGAATGCGACCACCCTGGCGCGTGTTCTCACATGTGTCAGGGCGTCAAGTGGAGCCCCGCTCCCACCCGCCCGCCCCAGGCGTCCGGGTCGTGGTCCGGCCGTCGGAGGCGTGAGCCGTCGTCGGCCGAACATCGGGTCTTTGCTTGTCGTCGCCGACACCAGTCACAGCCGCGACACACGGGAGACCCCATCACCACAGAGACACGCATCAACGACCGCATCCGCGTTCCTGAGGTCCGCCTTGTCGGACCGAACGGGGAGCAGGTCGGCATCGTGCGTATTGAGGACGCCCTGCGGCTGGCCCAGGAGGCCGACCTCGACCTGGTCGAGGTGGCGGCCCAGGCCCGCCCGCCGGTCTGCAAGCTCATGGACTACGGCAAGTTCAAGTACGAGAGCGCGCAGAAGGCCCGGGAGTCCCGGCGCAACCAGCAGCTGACCGTGATCAAGGAGCAGAAGCTCCGGCCGAAGATCGACAAGCACGACTACGAGACGAAGCGCGGGCACGTCCGTCGCTTCCTCGAAGGCGGCAACAAGGTCAAGGTCACGATCATGTTCCGTGGACGCGAGCAGTCGCGCCCGGAGCTCGGTTACCGGCTGCTGCAGCGCCTCGCCGAGGACATCGGTGACATCGCCGTCGTCGAAGCCGCTCCGAAGCAGGACGGTCGCAACATGACGATGGTGCTCGCACCGACGAAGAAGCCGGGCAAGAAGCCCACCGCGGCCGCGGCGGCCGACGCCGCACCCGCGGAGGCCTGAGCCCTCGCCGGGGGCAGCGAGCCCGCCGGACCCAGTACCCCCGGTCGCCCCCGGCCGGGACGACGCAGTACGAACCCGACGCCCACGCGGTGTCACACGGAACGGATCTCTCATGCCCAAGAACAAGACGCACAAGGGAACCGCGAAGCGGATCCGCACCACCGGCAGCGGCAAGCTGATGCGCCAGCAGGCCGGCCTGCGGCACCGGCTGGAGGTCAAGTCCAGCAAGGAGACCCGCGACCTGTCGGGCATCGTCGAGGTCGCCAAGCCGGACCAGAAGCGCGTCAAGAAGCTTCTCGGCCGCTGACCCCGGACGGGCCGCTCACCGGCCCGCCCTCCGCTCCACCCGCAGACCCGCCGCCCGGCGCGGGATCCGACGCGTGCTCCGTCGGATCCGCCCGCGGCACCCCGAGAGACAGGACAGACCCATGGCACGCGTGAAGCGCGCGGAGAACGCCCAGAAGAAGCGGCGCACCACGCTGGAGTCGGCCAGCGGCTACCGCGGGCAGCGCTCGCGGCTCTACCGCAAGGCCAAGGAGCAGATGCTCCACTCGATGAACTACGCCTACCGGGACCGTCGCGCGCGCAAGGGCGACTTCCGGCAGCTGTGGATCACCCGCATCAACGCCGCGGCGCGGGCCAACGACATGACCTACAACCGGTTCATCCAGGGCCTGAAGGCCGCCGGCGTGGAGGTCGACCGCAAGAACCTGGCCGAGATCGCCGTGAGCGACCCCGCCGCGTTCACCGCGCTGGTCAAGGTGGCCAAGGACAACCTGCCCTCGCAGGAGCAGGGGTCCGCGGCCTGACCGGGACCGAGCTCTCCGGATCGACAGGCGCGCCCGCGTCCGTTCGGACCCCGCGCGTGGTGGCCGCACGCAAGCTGCTGCGACGCGCGGGGCGCGATCGGGCCGGGCGCTTCCTGGTGGAGGGCGCCCAGGCCGTGCGGGAGGCGCTGGACTCCGGCGTCGTGCACGAGCTGTTCGTGACGGCTGCGGCCGCGGACCGGCACCCGGACCTGCTCGACCGGGCGGCCGGGCACGGCGATCCGCGTGAGCCCCGTGACCGACGACGCCGCGGCGGCACTGTCCGAGACCGTGACCCCGCAGGGACTGGTCGCGGTCTGCGACCTGGTGGACGTGCCGCTCGAGACCGTGCTGATCGACGCGACGTTCGTCGCGGTCTGCGCGGGGATCTCCGATCCGGGCAACGTCGGAACGGTGATCCGGGTCGCCGATGCGGCCGGGTGCGATGCGGTGCTACTGGCCGGGGACACGGTCGACCCGCACAACGGTAAGGCGGTCCGAGCATCCACCGGGAGCCTGTTCCACCTGCCGGTGGCCCGCGAGCGGGACGCGACGGCGGTGCTCGGCGCCTGCACCGGCGCCGGACTGGTCACACTCGTCGCGGACGGGCGTGGGGAGACCGACCTGCACGACCGGGTCCTCGCGGGGCTGCTGGCCGGACCGGTGGCCTGGGTGTTCGGCAGCGAGGCCCACGGCGCCGGGACGGACGTGCTGGACGCCGCGGCGCACCGCGTCCGGGTACCGATCCACGGCCGCGCCGAGTCGCTGAACCTCGCCACCGCCGCGGCGGTCTGCCTCTATGCCACCGTGGCCGCCCGGCACGGCATGACCTGCACCCGAACGCAGTCGCATGACCCCTCTACGATCGAAGGCACCATGAGTGAGGACGACTGCGAACCCGCTGGACCCGGACGCGCTGAAGGCGGCCGTCGAGGCCGCGCGGACCGCGTTCGACGCCGCCACCGACCTGGACGCCCTGGCCGCGGCCAAGCCCGCGCACCTGGGCGACCGCGCGCCGATCCCGCTGGCCCGCCGCTCGCTCGGCGAGCTGCCCGGGCCCGAGCGCGCGGATGCCGGGCAAGCGCGTGAACGCCGCCCGCCAGGAGGCGCAGACCGCGTTCGACGAGCGCCGCGCCGTGCTCCTGGAGGAGCGCGACGCCCGGGTGCTCGCCGAGGAGTCCGTCGACGTCACGCTGCCGTGGGACCGGCACCCGCGCGGTGCGCGGCACCCGATCACGCAGATGTCCGAGCGGATCGCCGACATCTTCGTCGCGATGGGCTGGGAGGTCGCCGAGGGTCCCGAGGTCGAGGCGTCCTGGCTGAACTTCGACGCGTTGAACTTCGGCAAGGACCACCCGGCCCGGACGATGCAGGACACGTTCTACCTCGGCGACGGCGGCGCGGACTCCGGGATGGTCCTGCGGACCCACACGTCACCGGTGCAGGTCCGGTCGCTGCTCGACCGCGAGCTGCCGGTCTACGTCGTCTGCCCCGGCCGCACGTTCCGCACCGACGAGCTCGACGCCACGCACACCCCGGTGTTCCACCAGGTCGAGGGCCTGGCGGTGGACAAGGGCCTGACGATGGCGCACCTCAAGGGGACGCTGGACGCGTTCGCGCGGGCGATGTTCGGTCCGGACGCGGGGACCCGGATGCGGCCGTCGTACTTCCCGTTCACCGAGCCCTCCGCCGAGGTGGACCTCTGGTTCCCGCAGAAGAAGGGCGGGGCCGGCTGGGTCGAGTGGGGCGGCTGCGGGATGGTCAACCCGAACGTGCTGCGCGCCTGCGGCATCGACCCCGAGGTCCACTCCGGGTTCGCGTTCGGCATGGGCATCGAGCGGACCCTGATGTTCCGCAACGGCATCCCGGACATGCGGGACATGGTCGAGGGCGACGTGCGGTTCAGCACCGCGTTCGGCGTCTGACGGTCCGAACTGTCTTCGAGGAGCAGTCAACGTGCGAGTGTCCGTCTCCTGGCTCGGCGAGCACCTGGACGCGGCGGCCCTTCCGGCCACGGCCGACGAGGTCGGCGACGCGTTCGTCCGGGTCGGGCTGGAGGTCGAGGAGATCCATCCGGCCCCGGACGTCACCGGTCCGCTGAGCGTCGGCCGGGTCGAGGAGATCGAGGAGCTGACCGGCTTCAAGAAGCCGATCCGCTACTGCCAGGTCGATCGGTCGGGTGCACCAGCGGCGCGGGGTCGTCTGCGGCGCGACGAACTTCGTCGTCGGCGACCTCGTCGTCGTCGCCGAGCCCGGGGCCGTCCTGCCCGGCGGGTTCGCGATCGCGTCCCGGGAGACCTACGGGCACACGTCCGACGGCATGATCGCCTCGGCCCGCGAGCTCGGGCTCGGCGCCGACCACTCCGGCATCCTCGTGCTGCCGCCGGGGACGGCCGAGCCCGGCGACGACGCACTGCGCGTGCTCGGGCTGGACGAGCCGGTGATCGAGCTGGCGGTCACGCCGGACCGCGGGTACTGCTTCTCGCTGCGCGGGCTGGCGCGCGAGCTCGCCACCTCCACCGACGCGGACTACACGGACCCGGTCGTGCGGATCGCGCTGCCGGACACCGACGGCGACGCCTGGCCGGTGACCGTCGAGGACCCGGACCGCGCGCCGCGGTACGTGGCCCGGCGGGTGAACGGCGTCGACCCGGCCGCTCCCACGCCCTGGTGGATGCAGCGACGCCTGATCACGGCCGGGATGCGGCCGATCTCGCTCACCGTCGACGTCACGAACTACGTGATGCTCGACCTCGGTCAGCCGCTGCACGCGTTCGACGCCGGCCGCACGTCCGGGACGATCGTCGTCCGGCGCGCCCGGGCGGGGGAGACGCTGCTGACGCTGGACGGCGTCGACCGCAAGCTCGACCCGGACGACCTGCTGATCACCGACGACACCGGCCCGATCGGCATGGCCGGTGTCATGGGCGGGGAGAGCACGGAGATCCCGCTGGCCGCGGACCTGCCCGAGGGTGCCCGGGTGGACGTGCTGCTGGAGGCGGCGCACTTCGACCCGGCGGGCGCCGCGCGCACGGCGCGCCGGCACAAGCTGCCCAGCGAGGCGTCGAAGCGGTTCGAACGCGTGGTGGACCCGGCGCTGCCGCCGTACGCGGCCGAGCGGGCGGCGAAGCTGCTCGTCGAGCTCGGCGGCGGGACGCTCGCCGACGGCCGCACCGACGAGGGTGGCGTACCCGAGGTGCCGCGCCGTCCGGATGGCGCTGGACCTGCCCGGACCGCACGGCCGGCGTCGCCTACCCGCGCGGCGCGACCGTGCGGCGGCTCAACCAGGTCGGCTGCCGGGTCGAGCTGGACACCGGCGCCGACGGGAAGGGCATCGTCGTCGCGACGCCGCCGACCTGGCGTCCCGACCTGCGCCAGCCCGCGGACCTCGTCGAGGAGGTGCTGCGGCTGGAGGGCTACGACGCGATCCCCTCGACGCTGCCCGCCGCCCCGCCCGGGCGCGGGCTCACCGGGTCCCAGCTGCGCCGCCGGGCCGTCTCCCGGGCGCTGGCCGAGGCCGGGAACGTCGAGGTGCTGCCGTTCCCGTTCGTCTCCGACGGCGTGTGGGACCAGCTGGGTCTGCCGGCCGACGACGAGCGTCGTCGCACCGTCGTGGTGTCCAACCCCCTGGACGCCGAGCGGTCCCGGCTCACCACCACGCTGCTGCCCGGCCTGCTGGACATGCTGGTGCGCAACCGGTCCCGTGGCCTCGACGACCTCGCGCTCTACACCGTCGGCCAGGTCGCGCAGCCGGCCGCCGAGACGGTGGAGATGCCGGACCCGCCGGTGACCGACCGTCCCTCGGACGAGGAGTACGACCGGATCCGGGCCGCGCTGCCCGCCCAGCCGACGCACGTCGCCGTCGTGCTCTCCGGTGACCGTGAGCCGCGCGGCTGGTGGGGCAAGGGACGCGCGGCAGCCTGGTCGGACGCCGTCGAGGCCGCCCGCCTGGTCGGCGAGGCCGCCGGCGTGACGCTGCGGCCGGCCCGCGCCGAGTACGCGCCGTGGCACCCCGGCCGCTGCGCCGCGCTGTGGGCGGGGGACCGGCTCGTCGGGCACGCCGGGGAGCTGCACCCCAAGGTCGTCGAGGCGCTCGGCCTCCCGGCGCGCACGGCGGCGATGGAGCTGGATCTCGACGCGGTCCCGCTCGTGGAGACGCTGCCGGTGCCGGCCGTGTCCGCGTACCCGCCGGTCGCGGTGGACGTGGCGCTGGTCGCCGCGGACGACGTGCCCGCGGCCGATCTCGCCGACGCGCTCACCGACGGCGGGGGGTCATTGCTGGAGGCCGTCCGCCTGTTCGACGTCTACTCGGGCGCCCAGGTCGGTGAGGGCCGCCGGTCGCTGGCGTTCTCGCTGCGGATGCGGGCGCCGGACCGGACGCTGACCAACGAGGAGGCGAACGCGGCCCGTGACGCCGCCGTCGCCGAGGCGTCCCGCCGCCACGGGGCCGCGCTCCGCTGACGACGGCGCTCACGTGCCCCGGCCCGGTCCGGCCGGTGGACGCGACTACTCGCCGACGCGTCGGTCCGCGCACCCGGCAGCTCGATCGTCGGCCCTGTGGGGCCGAGCCGGCAGGCGTTCCGGTCGTCCGCAGCGCGAGCAACGTGCCGCTCGACCGTGGTCGGGCGGGCTGAGCGGCACGTTCCGGTTGCTCGCTCCGCCAGAAGGTGCCGCTCGATCGGTGCCGGTGGTCGAGCGGCACGTTCTGGTCGTTCGCTTCGCCATAACGTTCCGCTGGATCGCTGTCTGGCGGGCGAGCGGCACGTTCTGGTTGCTCGCTTCGCCGACTACGTGCCGCTCGATCGTGATCGGGCGGCTGAGCGGCACATCTGGTCGTTCGCTCCGCCGCAACGTTCCGCTCGATCGTGGTCGGGTGGGGGCGCGGCGCGTTCCGGCTGTCCGCGCCGACTCAGTGCGCCGCTCGACCGCGATCAGGTGGACCCTGCCCGGCCGTGATTCGTGGCGGGGGGCCGAGGCGCTGCGTTTCAGACGCGCCCGACCGCGGCCGCGACGGTCCGGCCGGCGGCCGCCCAGCGCTCGACGGCCGGCGACCCGTCGACGACGTTGACGGTCACCAGGTACCGCGACGTGGCGACCTGCAGCGTCGTGCCGCCGACGGTGTCCAGCAGCACCGCCGCCTCGCCGACGCCGGCGACGGGTCGCCCGCCGGCTGCAGCACGGACGAACGCGGCGGGGGTGCCGCGGTTCACCCGGTAGACGTTGATCGCCGCGGTCGGGGCGGGGGAGGCGGCGCGGGACGTCGCGTAGCAGCTCCGTGTGCTCGAGCCGTCCGGGCGGATGACCGCGGTCTGCGCGGGCTTCCCGACCGGACCGCCCAGCAGGGCGGCGAACGCCGCGGCGTCGAGCAGGCACTCGTTGTCGACCACGTCGGCGGTCAGCGCCGCGGGTTCCGCGGCCGGTGCACCCGGCCCCGGTGCACCCTCGCCGGGGTCCGCGCCGGTCACGGGGTCCGCGGGCCCGGTCCCGCGAGCCGTCGCGCGCGGCGCGGGTTCGTCCGCCCCGGCGATCCCGTCGACCGGCGACGCTCGGTCGGCGACGGCGCCTCCGCCCTCCCTCGCGGAGCAGGAGCCTCGGCCGTCGCCCGCGGACGTTCCGCACCGCCCGGCGCCGACGGGCGCTCTCCACCGGTGGGCGCCGCGGCCAGGGGTGGCGCCTGCGCCTCCGTCGTGGTCGGCAGCGGGCTCGACGTCGTTGACGGCGGAGAGGTCGGCGTCGGCGTCGAGAGGGTGCCCGGCACCACCGGCTCGGCCCCGTCCGGCTGCACGGTCACGGTCGGGCGGCCGGACGGCTCCTGGAAGTCCGTCGGCGGGGCCGCCTCCGCGCTCGACCCGCTGGACGCCGCGGAC
This sequence comes from uncultured Actinomycetota bacterium, assembly GCA_963822335.1. Lineage (GTDB taxonomy): Bacteria > Actinomycetota > Actinomycetes > Mycobacteriales > Pseudonocardiaceae > Pseudonocardia. The sequence continues at coordinate 623,077 of CAWGHE010000005.1, forward strand.
GGTCCCTCGCCCTCCGGCTGCGCGGTGCCCGGGACGGCCTGCGCGCAGCCGGTCGCCAGCACCGCCAGCAGCACCACCGGCGGCACCCCGCACGCCCGGCGGCGCCGCCCGCGCCCGGTGCCCACGCTCCTCCGCACGGGCGGCACGCTACGGTCGCGCCGGGCGCTCCCGTGGCCGTTCCGCGGAACCCGGTCACGATCGAACACCCCGCGTTTGCATCGACATTCAACGGTCCCTGCATAATCATCCACGTGGTACGCATCGCGGTGGCCGGAGCCAGCGGATACGCCGGGGGAGAGCTCCTCCGGCTGCTCCTGGCCCATCCGGACGTGGAGATCGGCACGCTGACGGCGGGCGGCAACGCCGGGACGCCGTCTCGGCGAGCACCAGCCGCACCTGCTGCCGCTGGCCGACCGCGTGCTCGCGGAGAGCACGGCGGAGAACCTGGCCGGGCACGACGTCGTCTTCCTCGCCCTGCCGCACGGGCGCTCGGCCGAGATCGCGGCCCAGCTCGGCGAGGACACGCTCGTGATCGACTGCGGGGCCGACCACCGGCTCTCCGACCCCGCGGCCTGGGACCGCTGGTACGGCGGCGAGCACGCCGGGCACTGGCCGTACGGCCTGCCCGAGCTGCCCGGCGGCCGGGACGCGCTGCGCGGGGCGACCCGGGTCGCCGTGCCCGGCTGCTACCCGACGGTGACGAGCCTCGCGCTCGTCCCGGCGCTGACGTCGGGCATCGCCGAGCCGGACGTCGTGATCACCGCGGTCACCGGGACGTCCGGTGCCGGCAAGTCGCTCAAGCCGCACCTGCTCGGGGCCGAGGTGATGGGCTCGCTGTCCGCCTACGGCGTCGGCGGCGCGCACCGGCACACGCCGGAGATCATCCAGAACCTGACGAAGCGCGACCGGTCGCCCGGTGTCGGTGAGCTTCACCCCGGTGCTCGCGCCGCTGCCGCGGGGCATCCTCGCGTCCTGCTCGGCACCCCTCGCAGACGGCACCGACCCGGCGGCGGTCCGCGACGTCTACGAGAAGGCCTACGCCGACGAGCCGTTCGTGCACCTGCTGCCCGACGGCGTCTGGCCTGCGACGTCGTCGACGCTCGGCGCGAACACGGTCGCGATCGGCGTCACGGTCGACCCGGACGCTCACCGGGTGGTCGTCGTCGCCGCGATCGACAACCTGACCAAGGGCACCGCGGGCGGCGCGATCCAGTGCATGAACCTGGCGCTCGGTCTCCCGGAGACGTCCGGCCTGCCGACGACGGGAGTGGCCCCGTGAGCGTCACGGCCGCCGAAGGGCTTCCGCGCGGCCGGCGTCGCGGCCGGGATCAGCGCCAAGCCCGGCAAGCTCGACCTGGCCCTCGTCGTCAACGACGGCCCGCGCACCGAGGCCGCGGGCGTGCTCACCCGCAACAAGGTCAAGGCCGCGCCGGTGCTGTGGACCGAGCAGGTGCTCACCAGCGGTGCTCTGCGGGCGGTCGTCCTGAACTCCGGCGGGGCCAACGCGTGCACCGGCCCGGAGGGATTCCAGAACACCCACGCCACGGCCGAGCGGGTCGCCGAGGCACTCGGCTGCGGCGCCGTCGAGGTGGCGGTGTGTTCCACCGGGCTGATCGGCGAGCAGCTGCCGCGTCAGAACGTCCTGTCCGGTGTGGACAAGGCGGCCGGCGATCTGGCGGCGACGCCCGAGGCGGGCACCGCCGTCGCCACCGCGATCATGACGACGGACACCGTGTCCAAGCAGTCCGCGGTGACCGACCCGGCCGGCTGGACGGTCGGCGGCACCACCAAGGGCGCCGGGATGATCGCGCCGTCGATGGCGACGATGCTGTCGGTGGTCACGACGGACGCCGTGCTGGAGCAGCCGGCGCTGGACGCGGCGCTGCACGAGGCGGTCCGGCTCAGCTTCGACCGTCTCGACATCGACGGCTCGATGTCCACGAACGACACCGTGCTGCTGCTCTCCTCCGGCGCGTCCGGCGTCGAGGCCGACCCGGCGGGGTTCACCGCCGCGCTCACCGAGGTGTGCCGTGACCTGGCCGCCCGGATGCAGGCCGACGCCGAGGGCGTCACCAAGCGGATCACGGTGCGGGTCACCGGCGCCGCCACCGAGGACGACGCCGTCGTCGTCGCCCGCACGGTCGCCCGCGACTCCCTGGTCAAGACGGCGATCTTCGGCTCGGACCCGAACTGGGGCCGGATCGCGGCCGCCGTCGGGTACGCCGACGCCGCCGTCGACCCGGAGCGCCTGGACGTGACGATCAACGGCGTGCTGCTCTGCCGCGGCGCGGTCGTCGCCGGGGACCGCGCCGACGCCGACCTGTCCGGCCCGGACGTGCTCGTCGAGGTCGGGCTGGGCCTCGGCGACGGCACGGCGGACATCCGCACCACCGACCTGAGCCACGCCTACGTGGAGGAGAACAGTGCCTACTCCTCCTGAGTTCGGGCACGCGGCCCCGAACCGGATCAAGCGGGCCGGGGAGAAGGCCGCGGTGCTGGCCGAGGCGCTGCCCTGGATTCAGCGGTTCCACGGTCGCGTCATGGTCGTGAAGTACGGCGGCAACGCGATGGTCGACGAGGAGCTGAAGCAGGCGTTCGCGCAGTGACATGGTGTTCCTGCGCCTCGCGGGGATCCACCCGGTCGTCGTGCACGGCGGCGGCCCGCAGATCAGCGCGATGCTCAAGCGGCTCGGCATGTCCGGCGAGTTCCGCGGCGGCCTGCGGGTCACCACGCCGGAGACGATGGAGGTCGTCCGGATGGTGCTGTTCGGCCAGGTCGGGCGCGAGCTCGTCGGGCTGATCAACCAGCACGGCCCGCTCGCCGTCGGTCTGTCCGGTGAGGACGCCGGCCTGTTCACCGCGGAGCGGCGGACCGCGTCGGTCGGCGGCGAGAAGGTCGACATCGGACTCGTCGGCGACGTGACGCACGTGAACCCGGACGCCGTGCTGGACATCATCGCGGCCGGGCGGATCCCGGTCGTCGCCGGCGTCGCCCCGGACGTCGACGGGCAGGTGCACAACATCAACGCCGACAGCGCGGCCGCCGCGCTGGCCGGTGCCCTGGACGCGGCGAAGCTCGTCGTGCTCACCGACGTCGAGGGGCTGTACGCGAACTACCCGGACCCCGAGTCGATCATCACCTCGCTCACCGCCGCCGAGCTGGAGCCGATGCTGCCCCGGCTGGAGTCCGGCATGGCGCCGAAGATGGAGGCCTGCCTGCGGGCGGTGCGCGAGGGGGTCGGGCAGGCACACGTGATCGACGGCCGCGTGCCGCACTCGGTGCTTCTCGAGGTCTTCACCAGCGAGGGAGTCGGAACGATGGTGGTGCCGTCATGAGTACCTATCAGGAGCGCTGGCAGTCGGCGCTGATGAACAACTACGGCACGCCGCCGCTGACCCTGGTCCGTGGTGAGGGCGCCGAGATCTGGGACGACACCGGCAAGCGCTACCTGGACCTGTACGCGGGGATCGCGGTGAACGCGCTCGGCCACGCGCACCCGGCGATCGTCGAGGCGGTGACCCGCCAGGTCCAGACGCTGGGTCACACGTCGAACTTCTTCATCACCGAGCCCGCCCTGGCGCTGGCCGAGCGGCTGAAGGAGCTGCTGGGCCGCGACGACGCGCGGATCCTGCTCTGCAACTCGGGCACCGAGGCCAACGAGGCCGCGTTCAAGATCGCACGGCGGACCGGCCGTCCGGAGATCATCGCCTGCGAGGGCGCGTTCCACGGCCGCACGATGGGCGCGCTCGCGCTCACCGGGCAGCCGGCCAAGCGGGCGCCGTTCGAGCCGATGCCCGGCGGGGTCTCGCACATCCCGTTCGGCGACGTCGACGCGCTGGACAAGGCCGTCACCGAGCAGACGGCCGCGGTGTTCCTGGAGCCGATCCTCGGCGAGGCCGGCGTGATCGTCCCGCCCGAGGGCTACCTGGCCGAGGCGCGGCGGATCACCGCCGAGCGCGGCGCGCTGCTCGTTCTGGACGAGGTGCAGACCGGGATCGGCCGCACCGGCGCCTGGTTCGCCCACCAGCCGCTCGGGATCACGCCCGACGTGATCACCCTGGCCAAGGGGCTCGGCGGAGGGCTGCCGATCGGCGCGTGCGTCGGGATCGGGAACGCGGCGGCGCTGCTCGAGCCGGGCCAGCACGGCACCACGTTCGGCGGGAACCCGATCGCCTGCGCCGCGGCGCTGGCCGTGCTGGACACGATCGCGTCGCAGGGGCTGCTGGAGCACGTCGTCCCGGCTCGGCAAGGAGCTCGCGGTCGGGGATCGAGGCGCTCGGGCACCCGCTGGTCGCCGACGTCAGCGGGGCCGGGTCTGCACATCGGCATCGGGCTCACCGAGCCCGTCTCCGCCCAGGTCGCCGCCGCGGCGCGGGAGGCCGGCTACCTGGTCAACAACGCCGTGCCGGACCGGGTCCGGCTGGCGCCGGCGCTCACGTTGTCCGACGACCAGGCCCGTGAGTTCCTCGAGGCGTTCCCGGCGATCCTGGACAGGGCCAAGGACAGCTGATGGTCCGGCACTTCCTGCGCGACGACGACCTGAGCCCGGCCGAGCAGGCCGAGGTCCTCGACCTCGCCGACGCGGGTCAAGGCGGACCGGTTCGGGCGCGCGTCCGCTCGCCGGCCCCCGGTCGGTGGCGGTGGTCTTCGACAAGTCCTCGACCCGCACCCGGGTGTCGTTCGAGGTCGGGATCGCCGAGCTCGGCGGCACCCCGGTGATCCTCGACGCCAGCGCGAGCCAGCTCGGGCGCGGCGAGACGATCGAGGACACCTCCCGGGTGCTGTCCCGCTACGTCGACGCGATCGTGTGGCGGACCTCGGGCCAGGAGCGGATCGAGGCCATGGCGTCGGTCTCGTCGGTGCCGGTGGTGAACGCGCTGACCGACCTGTTCCACCCGTGCCAGGTGCTGGCCGACCTGCAGACGGTCCGGGAACGGTTCGGCCGCCTCGGCGGTCTGACGCTGACCTACCTGGGCGACGGCGCGAACAACATGGCGCACTCGCTGCTGCTCGGTGGGGTCACCGCCGGCATGCACATCCGGGTCGCGGCGCCCGACCGGGTTCGTGCCCGATCCCGACGTCCTGCGCGACGCGAAGGCCCGGGCCGAGGAGACCGGCGGCTCGGTGACGCTCGTCGCGGACCCGCACGCGGCCGTGGCCGGGGCCGACGTGCTGGTCGCGGACACCTGGGTGTCGATGGGTCAGGAGGACGACGGCCTGGACCGGTGCCGCGCCGTTCCGGACCTACCAGGTCAACGCCGACCTGCTCGCCTGCGCCGCGGACGGCGCGATCGTCCTGCACTGCCTGCCCGCCCACCGCGGCGACGAGATCACCGACGAGGTGCTCGACGGCCCGGCCAGCGCCGTCTGGGACGAGGCGGAGAACCGGCTGCACGCGCAGAAGGCGCTGCTGACGTGGCTGCTGGAGCGATGAGCGGGGCACGGGTCGGGGGAGCGGCGACGCGGGTGGCACGGCAGGCCCGCATCGTCGAGCTGATCACCCAACGGGCCGTGCACAGCCAGGGCGAGCTGCTGTCGTTGCTTGAGCGCCAGCGGGATCGAGACGACCCAGGCCACGCTGTCCCGGGACCTCGACGAGCTGGGCGCGGTGAAGGTGCGCGGCGCCGACGGCGGCGCACCGGTCTACCTGATCCCGGAGGACGGCAGCCCGGTGCGCGGCGTCGAGGGCGGGACCAGCCGGCTGTCCCGGTTGCTGGGGGAGCTGCTGGTGTCCGCGGACGCGAGTGGGAACCTGGCCGTACTGCGCACCCCGCCGGGGGCGGCGCACTACCTGGCCAGCGCGCTGGACCGGGCCGCACTGCACGACGTCGTCGGCACCATCGCCGGTGACGACACCCTCCTGGTGGTGGCCCGCGAGCCCCTCACCGGTGTCCAACTCGTCGCGCTCCTGCGCGAACTGTAGACGAAGGAGCACCCCATCCCGTGAGCAAGGTCCTGAGCTCCCTTCCCAAGGGCGAGCGCATCGGCATCGCCTTCTCCGGAGGCCTCGACACCTCGGTGGCGGTCGCCTGGATGCGCGACAAGGGCGGGATCCCGTGCACCTACACCGCCGACCTCGGCCAGTACGACGAGCCGGACATGTCCGGCGTGCCCGCGCGGGCGAAGGAGTACGGCGCGGAGATCGCCCGCGCGGTCGACATCCGGCCGCAGCTGGTCGAGGAGGGCCTGGCCGCGCTGGCGTGCGGCGCCTTCCACCTCCGGTCCGGCGGCCGGACGTACTTCAACACCACGCCGCTGGGCCGCGCCGTCACCGGGACGTTGCTGGTGCGGGCGATGCAGGCCGACGACGTGAACATCTGGGGCGACGGGTCGACGTTCAAGGGCAACGACATCGAGCGCTTCTACCGCTACGGCCTGCTGGCCAACCCCGAGCTGCGCATCTACAAGCCGTGGCTCGACGCCGACTTCGTCTCAGGAGCTGGGCGGACGCGACGAGATGAGCCGGTGGCTCACCGCGCACGGCCTGCCCTACCGGGACTCGGCGGAGAAGGCCTACTCCACCGACGCCAACATCTGGGGTGCGACGCACGAGGCCAAGACGCTCGAGCACCTCGACGTGTCCCTGGAGACCGTCGAGCCGATCATGGGCGTGAAGTTCTGGGACCCGTCGGTCGAGATCGAGACCGAGGACGTCGCCGATCACGTTCGAGGCCGGGTACCCGGTGGCGATCAACGGCAAGCGGTTCGACGACCAGGTCGCCCTCGTGCTGGAGGCCAACGCCGTCGGCGGACGTCACGGCCTGGGCATGTCCGACCAGATCGAGAACCGGATCATCGAGGCGAAGTCGCGCGGCATCTACGAGGCGCCCGGGATGGCGCTGCTGTTCATCGCCTACGAGCGGCTGCTCAACGCGATCCACAACGAGGACACCGTCGCCAACTACCACAACGAGGGCCGCAAGCTCGGCCGGCTGCTCTACGAGGGGCGCTGGCTCGACCCGCAGGCGCTGATGGTGCGCGAGTCGATCCAGCGCTGGATCGCCTCGCTCGTGACCGGCACGGTCACGCTGCGCCTGCGCCGCGGTGACGACTACACGATCCTCGACACCGAGGGACCCGGCTTCTCCTACCACCCGGACCGGCTCTCGATGGAGCGGGTCGAGAACCCCGCCTTCGGTCCGGACGGACCGGATCGGCCAGCTCACCATGCGCAACCTCGACATCGCCGACTCCCGCGCCAAGCTGGAGGCCTACGCCGGGCAGCCGCAGGAGCAGGGGACGGTGCTCGTCGAGAACGGCACGCTGTTCGGCGAGCTGCCCTCGGGCGGCTTCGACCGGATCGCGGCGGCCCGACGGCCGGCGCCGACGACCACGGGACGTCGCTCGACGACGCCGCCCTGGAATCGGGCACCGACTGATGACGGCGGCGAGCTCCCGGTCGGTTGTGGGGTGGCCGGTTCGCGTCCGGTCCCGCCGACGCGCTGGCCGCGCTGAGCAAGTCCACGCAGTTCGACTGGCGCCTCGCCCCCTACGACGTGCGCGGCTCGAAGGCGCACGCCCGGGTGCTGCACCGGCGCCGGCCTGCTCACCGACGGCGAGCTCGGCGACATGCTCGCCGCGCTGGACAAGCTCGAGGCCGACGTCGCCTCCGGCGCGTTCGGCCCGGAGCCCGATGACGAGGACGTGCACTCCGCCCTGGAGCGCGGGCTGATCGACCGGGCCGGCCCGGAGCTGGGCGGCAAGCTGCGCGCCGGGCGGCTCGCGCAACGACCAGGTCGCCACCCAGTTCCGGATGTGGCTGCGCGACGCGACCCGGCGCGTCGGGGCAGGCGTGCTCGACGTCGTCGACGCGCTGGTCGCGCAGGCCGGCGCGCACCCGGACGCGGCGATGCCCGGGCGCACGCACCTGCAGCACGCCCAGCCGGTGCTGCTCGGCCACCACCTGGCCGCGCACGCGCACGCCCTGCTGCGCGACGTGGACCGGCTGCGCGACTGGGACCGGCGCACCGCGGTGTCCCCGTACGGGTCCGGCGCGCTCGCCGGGTCCTCGCTCGGGCTCGACCCGGAGGCCGTGGCCGCGGAGCTGGGCTTCGACACGTCGTCGGCGAACTCGATCGACGGCACGGCGTCGCGGGACTTCGCCGCCGAGGCCGCGTTCGTGCTCGCGATGATCGGCGTGGACCTGTCCCGGCTGGCCGAGGAGGTCATCGTCTGGGCGACGGCCGAGTTCGGCTACGTCACCCTCGACGACGCGTTCTCCACCGGCAGCTCGATCATGCCGCAGAAGAAGAACCCGGACGTCGCGGAGCTGGCCCGCGGCAAGTCCGGCCGGCTGGTCGGCAACCTGACCGGCCTGCTGGCCACGCTCAAGGGCCTGCCGCTGGCCTACAACCGCGACCTGCAGGAGGACAAGGAGCCGCTGTTCGACTCGGTCGAGCAGCTGGAGCTGCTGCTGCCCGCCGTCGCCGGGATGGTCGCGACGCTCGACGTTCCACACCGACCGGCTGGCCGAGCTGGCCCCGGCCGGGTTCACCCTGGCCACCGACGTCGCCGAGTGGCTGGTCCGCCAGGGCGTCCCGTTCCGGGTGGCGCACGAGGCGGCCGGCGGTTGCGTGCGCGCCGCCGAGGCCCGCGGCGTCGGGCTGGACGACGCTGACCGACGACGAGCTCGCTGCCGTGCACCCCGCGTTGCGACCCGGATGTGCGCGACGGTGCTCACCGTGGAAGGCTCCATCGCGTCGCGGAACGCGCGCGGGGGCACCGCGGGCGACCGCGTCGCCGAGCAGCTCGACGCCCTGCGCGCGTGGCCGCGGCCGCAGATCCGACAGTTCACCGGAGGAACCGCATGACCGACCCGCAGGAGCCAGCCGCGTACGAGCGAGCTCAAGGCCCAGGGACTGAAGCTGGACCTGACCCGCGGCAAGCCGTCGTCGGAGCAGCTGGACCTGGCCGCCCGATGCTGGACCTGCCGGGCGCCGGGAACCACAAGTCTCGCCGAACGGCACCGACACCCGCAACTACGGCGGCGGGCAGGGCCTGCCGGAGCTGCGCGAGATCTTCGCGCCGCTGCTGCAGGTCCCGGTCGAGCAGCTGATCGCGTCGAACAACTCCAGCCTGGAGCTGATGCACGACACGCTCGTGCACGCGTTGCTGTCCCCGCTGCCGGGCGCTCCGACGCGCTGGGTGGACGCGGGGCGGGTCGCGTTCCTCGCCCCGGTGCCCGGCTACGACCGGCACTACGGCGTCTGCGAGCGCCTCGGCATCGAGCTGGTGCCGGTGCCGATGACCGACGACCGGCCCGGACATGGACGAGGTCGAGCGCCTGGTCGCGGGCGACCCGTCGATCAAGGGCATCTGGTGCGTGCCGAAGTACTCGAACCCGGACGGCGCCGTCTACTCCGACGAGACGGTGCGCCGGCTGGCGTCGATGCCGACCGCCGCCCCGGACTTCCGGATCATGTGGGACAACGCCTACTCGGTGCACCACCTGACCGACCGACGAGGTCGAGGTCGCCGACGTGCTCGGCGCTCGCCGCCGAGGCCGGGCAACCCGGACCGCCCGTTCGTGTTCGGCTCCACGTCGAAGATCACGCTCGCCGGTTCCGGTGTGGCCTTCCTCGGTGCGTCGCAGGCGAACGTGGACTGGTGGCTGGCGCTGACGTCGAAGCGGACGATCGGTCCGGACAAGGTCAACCACCTGCGGCACGCGCTGTTCCTGCGCGACGAGGCGGGCGTGCGCGCCCACATGGCCGCGCACCGGGAGCTGATCGCGCCGAAGTTCGAGATGGTGCAGCGGCTGCTGTCCGCGGCGTTCTCGGACACCGAGGGCGTGAGCTGGACCGAGCCCAAGGGCGGCTACTTCGTCACGCTCGTCGTGCCGGACGGTCTCGCCTCCGAGGTGGTGCGGCTGGCGAAGGAGGCCGGGATCGCGCTCACCCCGGCCGGGGCGACGCACCCGTACGGCAAGGACCCGCAGGACGCGATGATCCGCCTGGCGCCGACGCTGCCGCCGCTCGACGAGATCGAGCGCGCGATGGCGGGCGTCGTGGTCTGCGTGCAGCTCGCGCTGGCCCGCCGGTAGCCCGCCGACGTGCTTCGTCCCGCGGAGGCGGCATGAGCACAGCGGGTCTCCTCGACCGCTCCGAGCTCGCCGTGGACGTGCTCCCGGCGGCGCGGCGGCTGCTCGGCTGCACGCTGGAGTCCGACACCGACGACGGCACGGTGGCGGTGCGGCTCGTCGAGGTCGAGGCCTACCGCGGGGCCGACGACCCGGCGTCGCACAGCTACCGCGGACAGCACGCCGCGCAACGCCGTGATGTTCGGTCCGGCCGGGCACCTCTACGTCTACTTCGTCTACGGCATGCACTTCTGCGCGAACGTGTCGCTGCCTGACCGACGGCGTGGCGGGTGCGGTGCTGCATGCGGGCGGGCGAGCTGCTCTCCGACCCGGGCCCGGCCCGCGTCCGCCGCCCGACCGCGCGGCGCGACGCGGACCTGGCGCGCGGCCCCGCGCGGCTGGCGTCGTTGCTGGGGCTCACCCGGGAGGACAACGGGCTGGACCTGACCGACCCGGCGTCGCGGGTGCGGCTCCGCGCGGAGCCACCGGTCGTCGACGACGACGTGTGCACCGGTCCCCGCGTCGGCGTCGCGGCGGCCGCGGAGCTGCCGTGGCGGTACTGGGTCGACGGCTCCACCGCGGTCAGCCCCTACCGGCCGGGCAAGGTCCGGGCGCGGCCGGGGGCCTGAGCCGATCCGACCCCGGTGACGATCACCCCTCGACGCCGTCCGCAGGACAGCCTAACCTCAGCGCGTGCGTACGCTCCCGCCCCGGTTCGTCCGGATGCTCCTGCTTCTCTTCGCGCTCGTGGCCGGCGCCGGCACCCTGGCCGCATGCGGCTCGGGGTCGGCCCCGGGGCAGGCATCGCCGTACGGCGGCGGTGGGGGCGCGTTCCCGGTCACCGTCGAGCACAAGTACGGCACGACGCAGGTGCCCGCGGCCCCGCAGCGCGTCGTCTCGCTCGGCTACACCGACCAGGACGCGCTGCTGGCGCTCGGCGTCGTGCCGGTCGCGATCCGCGAGTACACCGGTGAGCAGCCGTCGGCGACCTGGCCGTGGGCGCGGGACAAGCTGAACGGCGCCCAGCCGCAGGTGCTGCCGTTGGCCGGCCCGTCCACCGAGTCGATCGCGGCCCTGCAGCCGGACCTGATCGTGGGCATCTCGGCGGGCCTGACCCAGGCCCAGTACGACGAGTACTCCCGGATCGCGCCGACGATCGCGGCCCCCGCCGGGTTCGCCGACTACGGCGTCCCGTGGGAGACCGCCACGACGCTGACCGGCCAGGCGGTCGGCAAGACGGCCGAGGCGGAGAAGCTGGTCACCGATCTGGAGGCCCGCATCAGCCAGACCCGCCAGCAGTTCCCGCGGCTGCAGGGCAAGACGATCGCCGGCGTCCTGCCGAGCACCGAGGCCGGCGGAGGGTTCTTCGTCTACGGCCCGCAGGACCTGCGGGCGCGCTTCTTCGCCTCGCTCGGGATGAAGGGCGTGCCGGCTCTGGACCGGGTCGCCGGGGACAAGTTCTACGGCCAGTTCAGCGCCGAGCAGCTCGGCGTGCTGAACGCGGCGGACGTCGTCGCGCTCATCCCGTCGAGTCCGTCGCAGATCGCGCCGTTCCAGGCCCAGCCGGGCTGGCAGAACCTGAACGCCGTCAAGGCGGGCAAGGCCCAGGTCTTCCAGGGCGAGACGGCGGCCGCGCTGACGTTCAGCAGCGTGCTGAGCATCCCGGCCGCGCTCGACACCGTGCCGCAGCAGCTGTCGGGCGCCGTCGGCTGATACCCGCGCGCGCCGGTGCCCGGCGAACGACCAAGATGGGCACCGTGGCGAAGGAGATCCTCGACGAGCTGGAGTGGCGCGGTCTGATCGCGCAGAGCACCGACCGGGAGGCGCTGGCGGGCGAGCTGGCCGGCCCTGATCCGGTCACGCTCTACGCGGGCTTCGACCCGACCGCGCCGAGCCTGCACGCCGGGCACCTCGTGCAGATGCTCACGCTGCGGCGGTTCCAGGACGCCGGACATCGTCCGATCGTCCTGGCCGGCGGGGCCACCGGGATGATCGGCGACCCGCGGGACGTCGGGCGAGCGCAACCTGCACGACGAGGCGACGGTCGCCGAGTGGACGGGGCTGATCCGCGGGCAGCTGGAGCGGTTCGTCGAGTTCGACGACTCGCCGACCGGCGCGCTGACGGTGAACAACCTGGACTGGACCGGCGGCCAGACGGTCCTGGAGTTCCTGCGCGACCTCGGCAAGCACTTCCCGGTGAACACGATGCTCGACCGGGAGACGGTCAAGCGACGGCTCGCGGCGGACGGGATGTCCTACACCGAGTTCAGCTACCTGCTGCTGCAGTCGCAGGACTACCTGGAGCTGTACCGGCGGCACGGCTGCCGGCTGCAGATCGGCGGGTCCGACCAGTGGGGCAACATCGTCGGGGGTGTGGAGCTGGTCCGGCGGGTCGAGGCGGCGCACGTGCACGCGCTGACCACGCCACTGGTCACCGACTCCGAGGGGCGCAAGTTCGGCAAGTCCACCGGGGGCGGGAACGTCTGGCTCGACCCGGAACGCACGTCGCCGTACGCCTGGTACCAGTACTTCGTCAACGTCGCGGACGCCGACGTCCTGCACTACCTGCGCCTGTTCACGTTCCTCGGGCGCGAGGAGATCGACGAGCTCGGGCGCGATCTCGAGGAGCGCCCGCATCTGCGTGCGGCGCAACGCCGGCTGGCCGACGAGCTCACGACGCTCGTGCACGGTGAGCAGCAGACCCGGCAGGTGACGACGGCGAGCCAGGCCCTGTTCGGGCGCGCCGAGCTGGGGGAGCTGGACGCCGCACGCTCGACGCCGCACTGGCCGAGGTGCCCACCGCCGAGAGCGGTGGCACCGACACGATCGTCGACCTGCTGGTCTCGACCGGGCTCGTCGGAGAGCAAGGGCGCGGCGCGTCGGGCGATCAACGAGGGCGGTGCCTACGTGAACAACGCGAAGGTCACCGACGAGGGGTGGACGCCGGGAACGGACGATCTCCTCGACGGCGGGTGGCTCGTGCTGCGTCGCGGCAAGCGGAACCTCGCCGGCGTCCGGGTCGGCCGATGAGCCGAGAGTCGGCCTGCTGACCTGCGGCGACGATCAAACCGACCCCCCGCTGTCACAGGCCCCGGACGGGGCCCTGTAACTTTCTCTCCGTCGCCAGGACGGGATGGAACAGGGCAAGCGGGACGGATCTCCGGACCGCAGCCGGTTCCCCGGACCAGGCGGCGAGCCCCGGAAGTCCGGCCTCGCGGTCAGGCATCTGAGGCGCCCGGAGCAAGGGTTGACCCCGCGCTCTGGTACAACTAGCATGAGAGAGTTGCCGTCGGGCAGGTTCCGACTCGGTAGCACTCTGACGCCCTGGACCCCCGGCTTCACCGCCGGTTCCTCGTGCGGGTGTCTTTTGAGAACTCAACAGTGTGTCGAGCTATTGTTTGGCGTTCTTTTTTGTGCCAGTTTGTTTGGCCCCGGGTCTGCGACCCCGTCGTGGGTTTGGTGGTGTTGGTCAGGGTTTTGTTGGAGAGTTTGATCCTGGCTCAGGACGAACGCTGGCGGCGTGCTTAACACATGCAAGTCGAGCGGTAAGGCCTCTTCGGGGTACACGAGCGGCGAACGGGTGAGTAACACGTGGGTGACCTGCCCTCAGCTCTGGGATAAGCCTGGGAAACCGGGTCTAATACCGGATAGGACCATGGGATGCATGTCTGGTGGTGGAAAGTTTTTCGGCTGGGGATGGGCCCGCGGCCTATCAGCTTGTTGGTGGGGTGATGGCCTACCAAGGCGGTGACGGGTAGCCGGCCTGAGAGGGCGACCGGCCACACTGGGACTGAGACACGGCCCAGACTCCTACGGGAGGCAGCAGTGGGGAATATTGCGCAATGGGCGGAAGCCTGACGCAGCGACGCCGCGTGGGGGATGACGGCCTTCGGGTTGTAAACCTCTTTCGCCAGGGACGAAGAGTGATTGACGGTACCTGGAGAAGAAGCACCGGCCAACTACGTGCCAGCAGCCGCGGTAACACGTAGGGTGCGAGCGTTGTCCGGAATTATTGGGCGTAAAGAGCTCGTAGGCGGTGTGTCACGTCGGCCGTGAAAACCTGGGGCTTAACTCTGGGCGTGCGGTCGATACGGGCATCACTGGAGTTCGGCAGGGGAGACTGGAATTCCTGGTGTAGCGGTGAAATGCGCAGATATCAGGAGGAACACCGGTGGCGAAGGCGGGTCTCTGGGCCGATACTGACGCTGAGGAGCGAAAGCATGGGGAGCGAACAGGATTAGATACCCTGGTAGTCCATGCCGTAAACGTTGGGCGCTAGGTGTGGGGACCATTCCACGGTTTCTGTGCCGCAGCTAACGCATTAAGCGCCCCGCCTGGGGAGTACGGCCGCAAGGCTAAAACTCAAAGGAATTGACGGGGGCCCGCACAAGCGGCGGAGCATGTGGATTAATTCGATGCAACGCGAAGAACCTTACCTGGGTTTGACATGCACCAGATTGCGGCAGAGATGTCGTTTCCCTTGTGGTTGGTGTGCAGGTGGTGCATGGCTGTCGTCAGCTCGTGTCGTGAGATGTTGGGTTAAGTCCCGCAACGAGCGCAACCCTTGTTCCATGTTGCCAGCGCGTAGTGGCGGGGACTCATGGGAGACTGCCGGGGTCAACTCGGAGGAAGGTGGGGATGACGTCAAGTCATCATGCCCCTTATGTCCAGGGCTTCACACATGCTACAATGGCCAGTACAGAGGGCTGCGAGACCGTGAGGTGGAGCGAATCCCTTAAAGTTGGTCTCAGTTCGGATCGGGGTCTGCAACTCGACCCCGTGAAGTTGGAGTCGCTAGTAATCGCAGATCAGCAATGCTGCGGTGAATACGTTCCCGGGCCTTGTACACACCGCCCGTCACGTCACGAAAGTTGGTAACACCCGAAGCCGGCGGCCTAACCCCTTGTGGGAGGGAGTCGTCGAAGGTGGGACTGGCGATTGGGACGAAGTCGTAACAAGGTAGCCGTACCGGAAGGTGCGGCTGGATCACCTCCTTTCTAAGGAGCTCACCATTGTGGTGGGGGCAGAACCGGCGGTTGGCGGTTGATACTGCTGTCCGTGTGGTTTCTCCTTTCATTGATCCACACTCGCCGGGCTGTTTTGGTGGGTGTGGCTGGGTGGAACACAATAAAGAATCAAGATCTAGCGCTGATGTGTGGTTCGGCACGCTGTTGGGTCCTGAGAAGACACCGTCTGGTGTTCTTTTCTGGCCATCCTGGTCCCTGGCTTCCTAACGCTCCCGTGTTGTTGGTGGGTGGTGGTGTGCTGGGGGTCTGGTGTGGTGGTGTGTTGAGTGTTGCATAGTGGATGCGAGCATCTTGTTGTGGTCAAGTTGTTAAGAGCACATGGTGGATGCCTGGGCATCAGGAGCCGATGAAGGACGTGGGAGACCGCGATAGTCCTCGGGGAGTTGTCAACCGAGCTGTGATCCGAGGGTGTCCGAATGGGGAAACCCAGCGCCCGTCATGGGGCGTTACCCGTATCTGAATTCATAGGTGCGGGAGGGAACGTGGGGAAGTGAAACATCTCAGTACCCACAGGAAGAGAAAACAATAGTGATTCCGTGAGTAGTGGCGAGCGAAAGCGGATGGTGGCTAAACCGTGTCCGTGTCAAGCCGGCAGGTGTTGCGGGTGCGGGGTTGTGGGATGCGATCGTTGACCTTCTGCCGAGGGTCGGACAGGTGTGTGTGGTGTTAGCGGAACATCTCTGGGATGGATGGCCGTAGTGGGTGAGAGCCCCGTACGCGAAAACGCCGTGCAGTCTGTGGGTCGTACTCCCGAGTAGCAGCGAGCTCGTGGAATTCGTTGTGAATCTGGCGGGACCACCCGTCAAGCCTGAATACTACCTGATGACCGATAGCGGACGAGTACCGTGAGGGAAAGGTGAAAAGTACCCCGGGAGGGGAGTGAAATAGTACCTGAAACCGTGTGCTTACAAGCCGTCAGAGCCTGGAGTGCCTTCGAAGCACAGGGTGATGGCGTGCCTTTTGAAGAATGAGCCTGCGAGTTATGCTTCGTGGCGAGGTTAACCTGTGTGGGGTAGCCGTAGCGAAAGCGAGTCCGAATAGGGCGGTCTGAGTCGCGGGGTGTAGACCCGAAGCGGAGTGATCTACCCATGGCCAGGGTGAAGCGTCGGTAAGACGTCGTGGAGGCCCGAACCCACCAGGGTTGAAAACCTGGGGGATGAGCTGTGGGTAGGGGTGAAAGGCCAATCAAACTCCGTAATAGCTGGTTCTCCCCGAAATGCATTTAGGTGCAGCGTCGTGTGTTTCTCACCGGAGGTAGAGCACTGGATGGCCTAGGGGGCCGACAAGCTTACTGAAGTCAGCCAAACTCCGAATGCCGGTGAGTGAGAGCGCGGCAGTGAGACTGTGGGGGATAAGCTTCATGGTCGAGAGGGAAACAGCCCAGATCACCAGCTAAGGCCCCTAAGCGTGCGCTAAGTGGGAAAGGATGTGGGATCGCCGAGACAACCAGGAGGTTGGCTTAGAAGCAGCCACCCTTGAAAGAGTGCGTAATAGCTCACTGGTCAAGTGGTCCTGCGCCGACAATGTAGCGGGGCTCAAGCGCACCGCCGAAGCTGTGGCAATGAGAACCTTTGGGTTCTTGTTGGGTAGGGGAGCGTCCTGCATCTGGTGAAGCCCGGGAGTGATTTACGGGTGGAGGGTGTGGGAGTGAGAATGCAGGCATGAGTAGCGAATGCAGAGTGAGAATCTCTGCCGCCGTATGACCAAGGGTTCCTGGGCCAGGTTGTTCCGCCCAGGGTGAGCCGGGACCTAAGGCGAGGCCGTCAGGCGTAGTCGATGGACAACGGGTTGATATTCCCGTGCTCGTGATAGTGCGCCCATGCTGGGGCCGGTGATGCTAACCATCCGAACCCACCCGTAAGGCTCCCTTCGGGGGGCTGTTGTGGTGGGGGAGCGTGGGATCCGATCCGGTAGTAGGCAAGCGATGGGGTGACGCAGGAGGGTAGCTCCGCCACGCGGTGGTTGTCGTGGTGTAAGCCTGTAGCCCGATGTCCAGGGAAATCCGGGCATCATGCAAGGGTGAGAGGTGACGCGTAGCCGATTGAGGCGAAGTAGAGTGATCCCGTGCTGTCGAGAAAAGCCTCTAGTGAGTGCTGTTGCGGCCCGTACCCTAAACCGACACAGGTGGTCAGGTAGAGAATACCGAGGCGATCGAGTGAACTGTGGTTAAGGAATTCGGCAAAATGCCTCCGTAACTTCGGGAGAAGGAGGGCCGGCTGCTGTGAAGCCCCTCGCGGGCTAGCGGTGACCGGTCGCAGAGACCAGGCCCAAGCGACTGTTTACTAAAAACACAGGTCCGTGCGAAGTCGCAAGACGATGTATACGGACTGACGCCTGCCCGGTGCTGGAACGTTAAGAGGACCTGTTAACTCCCTTGTGGGGTGAAGCGGAGAATTTAAGCGCCAGTAAACGGCGGTGGTAACTATAACCATCCTAAGGTAGCGAAATTCCTTGTCGGGTAAGTTCCGACCTGCACGAATGGCGTAACGACTTGGGCGCTGTCTCGACCACAGACTCGGCGAAATTGCATTACGAGTAAAGATGCTCGTTACGCGCGGCAGGACGGAAAGACCCCGGGACCTTTACTACAGCTTGGTATTGGTGCTCGGTTCGGCTTGTGTAGGATAGGTGGGAGACTGGGAAGCGGTCACGCTAGTGGTCGTGGAGTCATTGTTGAAATACCACTCTGGTCGAATTGGGTGTCTGAACCTCGGGCCATGATCTGGTTCAGGGACAGTGCCTGGTGGGTAGTTTAACTGGGGCGGTTGCCTCCCAAAGAGTAACGGAGGCGCCCAAAGGTTCCCTCAGCCTGGTTGGTAATCAGGTGTTGAGTGTAAGTGCACAAGGGAGCTTGACTGTGAGACTGACGGGTCGAGCAGGGACGAAAGTCGGGACTAGTGATCCGGCACCACCTGGTGGAAGGGGTGTCGCTCAACGGATAAAAGGTACCCCGGGGATAACAGGCTGATCTTGCCCAAGAGTCCATATCGACGGCATGGTTTGGCACCTCGATGTCGGCTCGTCGCATCCTGGGGCTGGAGTAGGTCCCAAGGGTTGGGCTGTTCGCCCATTAAAGCGGTACGCGAGCTGGGTTTAGAACGTCGTGAGACAGTTCGGTCCCTATCCGCCGCGCGCGTTGGAGACTTGAGGAAGGCTGTCCCTAGTACGAGAGGACCGGGACGGACGAACCTCTGGTGTGCCAGTTGTCCCGCCAGGGGCACGGCTGGTTGGCTATGTTCGGAAGGGATAACCGCTGAAGGCATCTAAGCGGGAAGCTCGTTCCAAGATGAGGTCTCCTACCACCTTGAGTGGGTAAGGCCCCCAGCAGATTACTGGGTTGATAGGCCGGAGATGGAAGCCCTGTGAGGGGTGGAGTTGACCGGTACTAATAGGCCGAGGGCTTGCTCACAACGCGTTGTTCGCATCCACTGTGTGACCCTGAGCGCACCACCACTTGTTGTGGTGGCCGGCTCGGACCTTCCCGGCACATCTGTGTCGGTCGGGTGTTTGTTGTTTATTGTTGTCGGTGGTTATGGCGGTAGGGAAACGCCCGGTCCCATTCCGAACCCGGTAGCTAAGCCTTCCTGCGCCGATGGTACTGCACTCGACAGGGTGTGGGAGAGTAGGTCGCCGCCGACATTCAACATGAATACGAGGGATCCGCATGGACAGTTCTGTCCATGCGGATCCCTTTTTTGTGCCCCGGTCGGCGGGTCGCCGCCGTGGCCGGGCCTGCGACGTGCGGAAGTGTCGGTGGAGCTTTGTATTCTGGTGACGTGACAGAGCCGGACGGAGCCGACGGGAGACGCCCGCGTCGTGACGAGGGTGGGTCCCGTGGCGGGCGCGAGGATCGTGGCCGCGCCGGCCGTAAGGACGATCGCGGCGGTGCCCGGGGCGGATCGGGCCGGACGGGTTCGGGCTGGGACGCCCGCGGCGGCGCTGCAGGCAGCGGCGCGGCAGGCAAGCGCGGACCGGCCACCGGCGGCGGTACCCGAGACTCCGGCGGTGACCGTCGGACCGACCGAAGCCGTGGCGGCGCAGGCGGTGGCGCGTCCGGCGGGCGGCCCTCCACCGGCGGACGTCCCTCGTGGCGGGACCAGGACGGGCAGCGCGGTTCGCGCGGCGGCGGTCAGGACGACCGCGGACGCGGTGGCCGGCCGGACAACAGCGACGGTCCCCGCGGCGCCGGTGCCCGCGGTACCGGCGGCGGGCGTCCGGGTGGCTCGAACCGGACGGAGTCCGGGCAGCGTGCCCAGGCCGGGCCGGAGCGTTCCGGCGGAGCAGCTCGTGGCGGTTCCGCGGGTGCGCCGGGCGGATATCGCGACCGTCGTGCCTCCGACCGTCCCGACGATCGGGACCGGCGGGCCGGCGATCGCCGTGACGATCGGAGCGGCGGAGGCCGGCCGTCCGGGCCCGGGGCCGGGCGGCCCGGTGGCGGCCGAGGTGGCCCCGGCGGGCGGAACGACGGTCCGGGCGGTGCCGGGCGTGGTGACCGTGGGGGAGCCGCGGGCGGCGACCGGCCACGGCGCTTCGAGGACCGGCGGGACAGCGAGCGCGGGGACTACACACGCCGCGACGACTCCCGCCGCGTCGACAACCGCCGGGACGACCGGGGAGAGAACGCCAACCGGGAGGACCGGCGCGCGGCGGATCGCCGGGACGACCGGCGGGAGAACGCTCGTCGGGACGACCGCGGCTCGGCGGATCGGCGCGGTGACAACCGGCGCGTGGACGATCGCGGTGGCAACCCGCGAGGGGACGACCGGCGAGAGAACGTTCGTCGGGACGACCGGGGCGGGACGGGTCGGCGCGGCGGATAACCCGCGTGTAGACGATCGCGCGGCCGACCGGCGAGGGGATGACCGCCGGGACGACCGGCGAGAAAACGTTCGCCGGGACGACCGGCGAGGGAACGAACGTCGGGACGACAGCCGGCGCGAGAGCAGCCGGGAGGGCGACCGCCGGGAGGCGCGTCCCTGGACCGACCGTCCCCGAGCGGATCGGCCGGACCGTGGCTCGGGTGCCGGTGCGCGGCGCGACGACGTCCGGGACCGTGGAGGTCGTCCCGGTGACGGGGACCGTCCGGACCGGGGTTCCGGTGCCCGAGGGCGCCGGGACGACGTTCGTGGCGGGTCCCGCCCGGGACGCGACGATCGCGACGCCCGTCGCGGTTCGTCCCGCGGCGACGGTCCGGACCGCGGCCGGCCGACGCGCCGGGTTCCGGAGTCCGCCGAGCGGACGTTCGTCGCGGAGCCGGCACTGCCCGATTCGGTGACGCCGGAGGAGCTGGACCCCGACGTGCGACGGGACCTGCGCGGGCTCCAGAAGGACACGGCGGAGTCGGTGGCGCGCCACCTGGTCGCGGCCGGCCTGCTGGTCGACGAGGACCCCCACCGCGCGCTCGAGCACGCCCGCTACGCGCGGCGACGCGCGTCGCGGATCGCGGTCGTCCGGGAGGCGGCCGGGATCGTCGCCTATCACGCGGGCGAGTGGAGCGAGGCGCTCGGCGACCTCCGGGCCGCCCGGCGGATGGGCGGCGTGTCCGGGCACGTCCCGGTGATGGCCGACATCGAGCGTGCTCTCGGCCGCCCCGAGCGGGCCCTCGACCTCACCCGCGGGCCGGAAGCGCGGGGACTCGTCCCGGCGGAACGCATCGAGCTGCTCATCGTCGCGGCGGGTGCCCGGCGCGACCTCGGCGAGCTGGACGCCGCGGTCGTCGGGCTGCAGGTCGCCGAGCTCGACCCGGCGAGGCGGGACCCGTGGAGCCCCCGGCTCTTCTACGCCTATGCCGACAACCTGCTCGCCGCCGGCCGCCAGTCGGAGGCGGTGCAGTGGTTCGTGCACGCCTACGACGCCGACACCGAGCAGGAGACCGACGCGGCCGCCCGCATCGAGGACCTGACCGGAGACGCACCCCCCGGTGCCGAGATCGACGACGGCTTGTTCCTCGACGTGGAGGACGTCGACGTCGCGGACGCGGTGTGGGGCGGGGACCACGGTGGGCCCGCGGACGCCGTGCCGGCGGCGGGGACCGACCAGGTCGAGGACTTCGGGCAGACCGACGGCGCGGTACCGGCCGAGGGCGCCGGACGGACCGAGTTCGCGGGGCCGGACGCCGACGTCGACCGGACCGAGGACCTGCGCGTCGATGGTGCGCCGGTCGCGGACGCCGGTCCGAGCGACGGCGCTGGACCGGCCGAGGTCGATGGACCGGCTGAGAACGCCGGATCGGCTGCGGAGCCCGGACTGGTCGAGGACACCTCGGTCGACGCTGCGCGAGCCGAGGACGTCGAGCGGGTCGAGGACATCGAGCAAACTGGACATCGGGCAGGCCGAGGGCCCGGGCCGGATCCGAGCGTGCCGGGCAGGCGGCGGACGAGGGCCGACCGAGGGCGCGGGCCGACCGCAGGCGCCGACGACGCGGACGGGGTCGCCACCGAGGTGGCCGAGGAGCGTCCCGCCCGGAGCGCGAGTCGTCGGAGATCGAGGGTGCGGTCCCATCGGACGATCCTGCGGAGCCGCGGTGACCGACGACCTGCTCGGCCGGCACGACGCGCTGCTCGCGGACCTCGACGGCACCCTCTACCAGGGCCCCGTGGCGGTACCCGGTGCCGTCGACGCGGTCCGCGGCGCGGCGGACCGCGGTGTCCGGACGGTCTACGTCACCAACAACGCGTCCCGCAGCCCGGCCGACGTCGCCGAGCACCTGGCCGATCTCGGTTTCCCGGCCCGTGAGCAGGACGTGCGCACCAGCTCGCAGGCCGGAGCGGCGATGCTCGCCGAGCACCTGGCGGGCGGGTCGGCCGTGCTCGTCGTCGGCACCGACGCGCTCGCCGAGCAGGTCCGGACGCGCGGGCTCCGGGCCGTCGACGCGGCGGACGGGGCCGACGCCGTGATCCAGGGTCACTCCCCGGACACCGGCTGGCGGCAACTCGCCGAGGCCACCGTCGCCGTCCGGGCCGGGGCGCTCTGGGTGGCCACGAACATCGACTCCACGCTCCCCACCGAGCGCGGTCCGCTGCCGGGGAACGGATCGATGGTGGGGGTCGTCCGGATCGCGTCCGGGGCCGAGCCCCTGGTGGCGGGGAAGCCTGCGGCGCGGCTGCTCGCCGAGGCGCAGGAGGCGGCGTCGTCGACCCGGCCCCTGGTCGTCGGGGACAGGCTGGACACCGACATCGAAGGCGCGACGGCCGCGGGCATCCCGTCGCTGCTGGTCCTGACCGGCGTCAGCACCGCCACCGACGTGCTGCGGGCGTCGCCCGAGCGCCGTCCGACCTACATCGCGGCCGACCTCGGGTCGCTGACCCGCCCCGCCGACGAACTCCTTCCGACCGGCCGGGGTGGCTGGCGCGCGGACACCGACGGCCCGGGCCTGGTGCTCACCGGTGGCCCGGATGCCGACGGAACCGAGCCGTCGCTCGACGCGCTGCGCACGCTGTGCCCGGCTGCCTGGGCCGCGGCCGGCGACAGCGAGTTCGACGGACCGGTCCGGGCCGGTGACGCGGCAGCCCAGGACGTCCTCACCGACCTGGGCCTCGGGTGAGGCCGGACGCGTCCTCCGGTCCGCGGCGGCCCGCGTCGGATACCGTGAGCAGCACAGACCCCGGCCCGGGAGCACTTCGATGACCAGCACTCCGCCGGACGGCCCCGTCGCCGGACCCGACGGCACCAGCGAGCGGCCGCTCGAGACGCTGCGCGCCGAGGTCGACGAGGCGGTCGGTGCGCTGGAGGGCCTCGGCGACCGTCCGGTCGCGGAGCACGTCGCCGTCTACGAGCGGCTGCACACGGTCCTGGGCGATGCGCTGTCCGCCGGGCCGGACCGGACGTGAGGGTGGCAGCCACCCGTGCCCGGCTCGACGCGGAACTCGTCCGGCGCAAGCTCGCCCGCTCCCGCGGCCAGGCCGCGGAGCTGATCGCCGACGGCCGGGTCACGGTGAACGGGATGCCGGCGTCGAAGCCGGCGACCGTCGTCGACCGGGACGTCCCGGTCGTGGTGCGCGACGACGACGACCCCGGGTGGGCGTCGCGTGGCGCGAAGAAGCTGCTCGGCGCGCTGGACGCGTTCGCCGACGTCGTCGTATCCGGTCGGCGGTGCCTGGACGCCGGCGCGTCCACCGGCGGGTTCACCGACGTCCTGCTGCGGCGCGGGGCGCGCCGGGGTCGTCGCCGTCGACGTCGGCTACGGCCAGCTCGACTGGCGCCTGCGCACCGACGAGCGCGTCGTCGTCCACGACCGCACGAACGTGCGCTCGCTCGACCCGGACGCCATCGGCGGCCCGGTCGACCTGACCGTCGCGGACCTGTCGTTCATCTCGCTGCGCACCGTCCTGCCGGCGCTCGCCGCCTGCACCGCACCCGGCGGGACGCTGCTGCCGATGGTCAAGCCGCAGTTCGAGGTCGGGAAGGCGCGGCTCGGGTCCGGCGGTGTGGTCCGCGACGCCGGCCTGCGCCGGGAGGCACTGGGCGACGTCGCCGCCGCGGCGGACGCGCTCGGGCTGCGGCTGGCGGGTGCGGTCGCGAGCCCGCTGCCGGGGCCGTCCGGCAACGTCGAGTACTTCCTGCACCTGTGTCGCGACACCGGTGCGGCCTCCGTGGACCCGGAGCGGGTGCTGACCGCGGCCGTCGAGGACGGTCCCGCATGAGAGAGGTACTGCTGGTCCTGCACACGGGCCGCAGGACGAACCGGGAGACCGCGGCGCAGGTCGTCCGGTCGCTGGACGAGCGCGGGCTGCGGGCCCGGGTGCTCGGCGAGGAGTGGCGCGAGGTCGGTCTCGACCACGGGCTCCCGCCGGACCGGGCACCGCGGGAGGTTCCGGGGACGCCGGACTGCGCCGCGGGCGCCGAGGCCGTGCTCGTGCTGGGCGGGGACGGCACGCTGCTGCGGGCCGCGGACCTGGCCCGGCCGGCGCGCGTCCCGCTGCTCGGGGTCAACCTCGGGCACGTCGGCTTCCTCGCCGAGGCCGAGGAGGAGTCACTGGAGGAGGCGCTGGACGCGCTCGCCGACGTCTCGTACTCGGTCGAGGAACGGATGACGATCGACGCGACCGTGCGCTCCAACGGCACCGTGCTCGGGCGGACCTGGGCGCTCAACGAGGCGGTCGTGGAGAAGGTGACCCGCGAACGGATCCTCGAGGTGGTGCTGGAGGTCGACGGACGGCCGGTGTCCGGCTTCGGCTGCGACGGCGTGCTGTGCGCCACCCCGACCGGCTCCACCGCCTACGCGTTCTCCGCGGGCGGACCGCTGGTCTGGCCGCAGGTACAGGCGCTGCTGGTGGTGCCGAGCAACGCGCACGCGCTGTTCGCCCGCCCGATGGTGATCGCGCCGGACAGCACCGTGGCGATCGAGGTCGCGTCGACGGGGCCGGCCGCCGTCCTGGACTGCGACGGGCGGCGGACGATCTCGGTGCCGCCGGGCGGACGGGTGGAGCTGGCCCGGGCCGAGGACCCCGTACGGATGGTCCGCCTCGCCGCGCAGCCGTTCGCCGACCGGCTGGTGCGCAAGTTCGACCTCCCGATCCGCGGCTGGCGCGGGGCACCCCGGATCCGGGAGGAGCGCGAGCCCGGACAGCCCGCCTACGAGCCGTCGGCGCACGACCACACGGCGAACGGCGCCCCGGTCGCGGACGGCGACACAGCCCGGCGCTGACCGTATCCGCGTGCGAACAATTGTTCGCACGATGGGTGTGTCCCGTCCGAAGCTGTCGGACCGGCGCCGTATGGTGCGCAGCATGCTGGCCGAGATGCGCATCCAGGGCCTCGGCGTGATCTCCGACGCGACCCTGGAGCTGGATCCGGGGCTCACCGTGCTCACGGGCGAGACCGGCGCGGGCAAGACGATGGTGGTCACCGGGCTGTCGCTGCTCGGTGGCGGGCGTGCGGAGTCGTCGCGGGTGTCCGAGGGCGCCGCGAAGGCCGTGGTGGAGGGCCGGTTCGCCGCCTCGCACGGCGCGCTCGGGCTCGCCGAGGAGGTCGGTGCCGAGCCGGACGAGGACGGCACCTTGATCGCGGCGCGCACGGTGTCGGCCGACGGCCGTTCCCGGGCCTACCTGGGCGGGCGGTCGGTGCCGGTCGGCGTGCTCGGGCGGCTGGCCGAGGCCCAGCTGGCCGTGCACGGCCAGAACGATCAGCTGCGTCTGCTGCGCCCGGCCGACCAGCGCGCGCTGCTCGACCGGTTCGCCGGGGACGCCGTGGCCAAGCCGCTGTCCGCCTACCGGGAGACCCGGGCGGAGTGGCTGGAGGTCGGCGCCGAGATCGTGGAGCGTCGCGACGGCGCGCGCCGGCTCGCGCAGGAGGCGGACATGCTCCGGCACGGGCTGTCCGAGATCGAGACCGTGGACCCGCAGCCGGCCGAGGACCGCGAGCTCGTCGACGAGGCGCGGCGGCTCACCGCGGCGGACGACCTGCGGGCGGCCGCGGACGCGGCCCGGCTCGCCCTGTCCGGTTCGGAGGACGGGGACGCGCCCGGCGCCACCGGGCTGTGCGGCGAGGCCCGCCGGCTCGTCGCGGGGTCCGGGGACGGTGAGCTGGAGAACCTGTCCGAGCGCCTCGACGAGGCGCTGGCCGTGCTCGGCGACGTCTCCGCGGAGCTGGCCGGCTACCTCGAGCGGCTCGACGCGGACCCGTCCCGGCTGGAGACCGTCCTCGCCCGCCAGGCCGAGCTCAAGGCGCTGACCCGCAAGTACGCCGCGGACACCGACGGGGTGCTCGAGTGGGCCGAGAACGCCCGCGAGCGACTGTCCGGGTTGGACACCTCGGACGAGGCGCTGGCCGCGCTCGCCGCGCGCCGGGACGCGCTGGCCGCGGATCTGGCCGGGCACGCCGAGGAGCTGTCGACCGCGCGCGCCGAGGCCGCCGGACGGCTGGCCACGGCGACCACCGCCGAGCTGGCCGGGCTGGCCATGCGGGACGCCTCGCTGCAGGTGACGGTGACGCCGCGGGAGGCCGGTCCGGAGTCGGACGCGCTGACCGTGGCCGGGCGCGCGCTGCCACGCCGGGTCGAGCGGTGTGGACGAGGTCGAGCTGCGGCTCGTCCCGCACGCCGGGGCGTCCGCACAGCCCCTGCACAAGGGCGCCTCCGGCGGTGAGCTGTCCCGCGTGATGCTGGCCCTGGAGGTCGCTCTGGCCGGATCGGACCCGGTCCCGACCATGGTGTTCGACGAGGTCGACGCCGGCGTCGGCGGCCGCGCCGCGGTGGAGATCGGGCGGCGGCTGGCGCGGCTGGCGGCGAGCCACCAGGTGGTCGTCGTGACACACCTGCCGCAGGTCGCCGCGTACGCCGATCGGCATCTGGTGGTGCAGAAGGGTACCGACGGCACGGCCGCGGTGACCATGTCGAGCGTGCGCCGTCTCGAGGAGGCCGAGCGGATCGCCGAGCTGGCCCGGATGCTGGCCGGGCTGGACGACACCGACACCGGCCGCGCGCACGCCGAGGAGCTTCTGGCCGCCGCGGTCGCGCACCGGGACGCCGACCGCGCCGAGGTCGCCCGGTCGGGCGCCGGTTCGGCGTCGTCGCCCGCCGGTGGGCGCTCCGGAAAGACGTCCGAAGGGAAGGCGTCGGGCGGTACGGCATCCGGCGGTACGGCATCCAGCGACAAGCCGTCGCGGGGCCGCTCGTCCGCGTCCGCATCGGCCGGTAGCGCGACCCCGTCCCGCCGCACGCGCGCCGCGGACTGAGGCTGCACGGGCCGGAATGCCAGGGAGCTGTTGCGCGACAGCTCCGCTCGTGCCGTTGCCGGTGGGACACAGGCGAGTCGTCGCTTCCTGTGATCATCCCGGCGACGGCGGCGGGCGGGAGATGCCCCCGACCGGCGGGAACTGTGTGGTGGCCCGGCGTGCCTGCGCCGCACCACGGGCACCAGGTGTCACAGTGCGTGCATGAGGTTGTCCGGCCTGTTGCACCGCTCGCGGCCCGAGCTGCCCGGCCTCACCGGCATCGCGCGGGTGGACCGGCGCACCGACGCGCTGCTGCGCCGGCTGCGGCCGGGGGAGATCGCGGTGCTCGACCAGATCGACCTCGACCGGCCGACCGCGGAGGCGCTCGTCGCGGCGGAGGTCGCGGCCGTCGTCAACGCGTCGCCGTCGATCTCCGGGCGGTTCCCGAACCTGGGGCCGCAGATCCTCGTCACGGCCGGCATCCCGCTCGTCGACGACGCCGGGGCCGACATGCTGCGCGCGGTGCGGGACGGGGCGAGGGTCCGCCTGCACGAGGGCGTCCTGTACGCCGGCGAGCAGCCGCTCGGCGAGGGGCGGACGCAGACCGACGACTCGGTCGCCGACGCGCTCGCCGAGGCCAAGTCCGGGCTCACCCACCAGCTCGAGGCGTTCGCGGCCAACACGATCGAGTTCATGCGCCGGGAACGGGCGCTGCTCCTCGACGGGCACGGCGTGCCCGACGTCGAGGTCGACCTGGCCGGACGGCAGGTCGTGGTCGTCGGCCCGGGGCACGAGGCGGAGTCCGTCCTGCGACGGCTCAAGGGGTTCATCCGCGAGTACCGGCCGGTGCTGGTCGGCGTCGGCGCCGGCGCGGACACGCTGGTCGCCGCGAAGTACCGGCCCGATCTCGTCCTCGCCGACCCGTCCGAGGTGTCGAACGAGGCGCTGACCTCCGGCGGCGACGTCGTCGTCCCGGCGTTCGCGGACGGGCACGCGCCGGGACTGCACCGGGTGCAGGACCTCGGGGCGAGCGCCGTCACGTTCCCGTCGATGGCCAACCCGGAGGACCTGGCGTTGCTGCTCGCGCACCACCACGGCGCGCAGATGATCGTCACGGTCGGGCTGTCCGCGTCGATGGCCGAGTTCCTGGACCGCGGCCGTTCCGGTAGCAACGCGTCCACGTTCCTGACCCGGCTGCAGACCGGCGGGTCCGTGGTGGACGGTGAGCTGATCGCGTCGATGTACCGCAGCCGGACGTCGTTCGGACCGGTGCTGCTGCTGATCCTCGCCGCGCTCGTCGCGGTCGTCGTCGCCCTGCTCGTCTCGGGTGCCGGGGACGCCGTCCTGGCCTGGGTGACGCAGACGTTCCACCAGGTCGTCGACCTGGTCCGGGGCTGGACGCAGTGAAGGCCCGGCGCTACCGGGTGGTCGGCGTCGGGGTGGGGTTCCTGGTCCTCGGCGTGGTGCTCGGCCTGCTGGTCGGCTCGTCCGCGGCTCCCGAGCGGCTCGTCACGGCCGTGTCCGGCCTGGCCGCCGACCGGGGCGACGAGGTGACGCAGCTGCAGAGCGAGCGCGACGGTCTGGCCGCCGCCCAGCGCGCGTCGGACGGGTTCGCCAACCTGGTCGGGCCGGTCGCGGTGCGCGGTGCGCTGCCCGGAACCCCGGTCACGATCGTCTCCCTCGCGCGGCGACCCGGCCGACGCGGACGCGATCGCCGCGCTCGTCGGGCAGGCCGGCGGGACGGTGGCCGGTCAGGTGCGGCTCACCGACGCCGTCACCGACCCGGCCCGCGCCGACCAGCTCCGCGACCTCGCCACGCGGCTCCTGCCCGCCGGGGCGCAGCTCCCGGCGTCGCCCGGACCCGGGGACCGTGGCCGGCGGTCTGCTCGGCAGCGCACTGCTGACCGCGCCGAACGGCCCTCCGCCCGCCGCGGAGCAGGCGCAGAGCGTGCTCGCCGGGCTGGCCGGTGCCGGGTTCGCGGAGCAGGGTGCCGCGCCGCGACCCGCCTCGCTCGTCGTCGTGCTCACCGGAGGCCCGGCCGGGGGCGTGGACGCCGCGGACCGCGCGTCGACGACGGCGCGTCTGGCCGCCGAGATGGACCGGCGCGGATCCGGAGCGGTGCTGGCGGGTGCGCCCGGCTCGGCCGCACCGACCGGTGCCGTCGGCGTCGTGCGCGCCGACGGGGGCCTGGCCGGCGGCCTGTCCACGGTCGACGACGTCCGGACCGGAGCCGGCCGGGTCGCGACCGTCCTGGCGCTGCGCGAGCAGGCCGGAGGCCGTGCCGGGGCCTACGGGTCATCCGAATCGGCGACAGCGCCGGTCCCCGCGACCCAGCCGTGAACGGCCCCGCGTAGGCTAGAAATCCGTGCAGACACGACCGACCCGTCATCTGTTCGTCACCGGTGGGGTCGCGTCCTCGCTCGGCAAGGGCCTGACCGCGTCGAGCCTCGGTCAGCTGCTCACCTCCCGGGGCCTGCGCGTGACGATGCAGAAGCTCGATCCCTATCTCAACGTCGACCCCGGGACGATGAACCCGTTCCAGCACGGCGAGGTGTTCGTCACCGAGGACGGGGCCGAGACCGACCTGGACGTCGGCCACTACGAGCGCTTCCTGGACCGCGACCTGCAGGCCCGTGCGAACGTCACGACCGGCCAGGTCTACTCCGAGGTGATCGCCAAGGAGCGCCGCGGCGAGTACCTGGGCGACACCGTGCAGGTCATCCCGCACATCACGAACGAGATCAAGGACCGGATCCTCGCGATGTCCGAGCCGGACGCCGAGGGCGCCGCACCGGACGTCGTGATCACCGAGGTGGGCGGCACGATCGGCGACATCGAGTCGCTGCCGTTCGTCGAGGCCGTCCGCCAGGTCCGCCACGAGGTCGGCCGGGACAACTGCTTCTTCCTGCACGTCTCGCTGGTGCCGTTCCTCGCCCCGTCCGGCGAGCTGAAGACGAAGCCGACCCAGCACTCCGTCGCGGCGCTGCGCAACATCGGCATCCAGCCGGACGCGCTCGTGCTGCGCGCGGACCGGGACATCCCGGACGGCATGAAGCGCAAGATCTCGCTGATGTGCGACGTCGAGCTGGACGGCGTGGCCGCCGCGCCGGACGCTCCGTCGATCTACGACATCCCGAAGGTGCTGCACCGCGAGGGCCTCGACGCCTACGTGGTGCGCCGGCTGGGGCTGCCGTTCCGCGACGTCGACTGGACGGTCTGGGGCGATCTGCTGGACCGGGTGCACCACCCGCACGAGACGGCGACGATCGCGCTCGTCGGCAAGTACGTCGACCTGCCGGACGCCTACCTGTCGGTGACCGAGGCGCTGCGCGCGGGCGGGTTCGCCCACCACGCGAAGGTCGGGATCCGGTGGGTCCCGTCGGACACGTGCGAGACCCCGGCCGGAGCGGCCGAGGCGCTCGACGGCGTCGACGGCGTGCTCGTGCCCGGCGGGTTCGGCATCCGCGGCATCGAGGGCAAGCTGGGCGCGATCCGGCACGCCCGCACCCGCGGGATCCCGACGCTCGGGCTCTGCCTGGGCCTGCAGTGCATGGTGATCGAGGTGGCCCGCGACGTCGCCGAGCTGGAGGGCGCGAGCTCCACCGAGTTCGACCCGGACACCCCGCACCCGGTGATCTCGACGATGGCCGAGCAGCGCGACGTCGTCGCCGGCGAGCGGGACATGGGCGGCACCATGCGCCTGGGCGCCTACCCGGCCGTCCTGCAGCGCGGCACGATCGCCGCGACCGCGTACGGCACCCGCGAGGTCTCCGAGCGCCACCGCCACCGCTACGAGGTGAACAACGCCTACCGGGACCGGCTCGGCGAGGCCGGCCTGGTGTTCGGCACCTCGCCGGACGGGACGCTCGTCGAGTTCGTCGAGCTGCCGTCGTCGACGCACCCGTTCTTCGTCGGCACGCAGGCGCACCCGGAGCTCAAGAGCCGTCCGACGCGTCCGCACCCGCTGTTCGCGGAGTTCGTCCGCGCCGCTCTGCGCTACCGCGCCGAGGAGTGGCTGCCGGTCGAGCTGCCGGGCCGCGGGGCCCGCAACGGCCGCGGCGCCCGCGCCGACAACGGGACGGGCGACGGGTCCGCCGCTCCCGAGGAGACGGCCGACGAGCAGGACCCGGCGACGACCGACGCGGGGTCGCGATGACCCGGGTCGGTGAGCACGACTTCCCCGTCCGGTCCGCGACCGACATCTACTCCGGGCGCGTGATGGCGCTGCGCTCGGACCGCGTCGTGATGCCCGGGGGCCGGGTCGCGACGCGCGAGATCCTGGAGCATCCGGGCGCCGTCGCCGTCATCGCGATCGACGACACGGGCCGGGTGCGGATGCTGCACCAGTACCGGCACGCGGTGCGCCGCCGGCTGTGGGAGCTGCCCGCCGGACTGCTCGACGTGGCGGGGGAGAACCCGGCGGTGACGGCGGACCGGGAGCTGACCGAGGAGGCCGGTCTCACCGCGTCCACCTGGGGTGTGCTGCTCGACCTGGTGCCCTCGCCCGGCTTCTCCGACGAGTCGGTGCGCGTCTATCTCGCGCGCGACCTCACCGAGGTCGATCGCCCGGACCTGGGCGACGACGAGGAGGCCGACCTCCAGGTGCGCTGGTTCCCGCTGGCCGAGGCGATCCAGATGGTGTTCTCCGGCGACGTCGTGAACGCGGTGTCCGTGGCCGGTCTGCTTGCGGCGCAGGCGGTGCTGGCGGGCGACGCCGAGCCGCGCCCGGTCGACGCCGAGTGGGTCGACCGTCCGGAGCGGTTCGCCCGGCGCCGCGACGGCAACGACTGACTGAGCACGGAGCCTGCGGAGCTGCGCGTCCGAACCCGGTCAGGTCCGCATCGGGCGGCCGTCCGGGTCCGTCGGGTTCCCGGCGAGCAGGACGATGCCGTCGATGAACGGCCAGATCGCGCCGATCCCGGCCGTGAAGAACGTGACCAGCAGCTGGGCGACGGCCAGCCCGGTGTGGCCGGAGTAGAACCGCCCGATCCCGAACGGCAGGAACAGCTGCAGGATGCCGGCGACGATCTTCGACTTGTCCGAGAACGGACGTCCGGTGCGCGGGTCCCGGCCGTAGGGCGCGGCCGGGTCCATCGTCGCCACCGGGAAGCCGGCCGGCCACGCCGGCGGGTTCGTGAGCGCCGCGTCCGGGCGGGGCGCGGGCAGGTCGCCGAACAGGGCCCCGAGGTCGCTCGCGGTCCGCGCCTCCCAGGCCGCCGCGACGCGCTCGGAGTACTCGTCGCCGGTCAGGCGTCCGCTCGAGTAGTGGTCGGCGAGTGCCTGGACGGCCAGTTCGCGCTCCCGGTGTCCGATCCGGGTCGCGGGGCTGAACTGCTCGGCGGTCATGTTTCGACGGTAGCGCGATCCGGGGCGTCCACGCCGGGATCGCCCGCGCGTCCACGCGCCCGGACGAACCGCGCTGGCTAGGGTCGGACCATGCGCTTCGGAATGTTCGTGCCCCAGGGCTGGCGCCTGGACCTCGTCGGGATCGACCCGGCCGACCAGTGGGACGTGATGCGCGGCATCGCCGAGCACGCCGATCGCGGGGCCTTCGAGTCGGTCTGGGTCTACGACCACTTCCACACCGTGCCCAAGCCGACCGAGGAGGCCTGCCACGAGGCGTGGAGCCTGATGGCGGCGTTCGGTGCGGCGACGAGCCGAGTGCGGCTCGGCCAGATGTGCACCTGCATGGCCTACCGGAACCCGGTGTACCTGGCGAAGGTCGCCGCGACCTGCGACGTCATCTCGAAGGGCCGCATCGAGATGGGCATCGGCGGCGGCTGGTACGAGAACGAGTGGCGCGCCTACGGCTACGGGTTCCCGCCGCCGGGACAGCGCCTCGGGATGCTCGACGAGGGCGTGCAGATCTTCCGCCAGGCCTGGTCGACCGGCCACGCCGCGCTGGACGGGAAGCACTACCAGGTCGACCGCGCGATCGTGACGCCGAGGCCGTTGCAGGACGGCGGGATCCCGCTCTGGATCGCCGGCGGCGGGGAGAAGGTCACCCTGAAGATCGCCGCGAAGTACGCGCAGTACACGAACTTCGACGGCACCCCGGAGGGCTTCGCGCACAAGTCCGAGCTCCTGCGCGGCCACTGCGCCGACGTCGGCACCGACTTCGACGCCATCGTCCGCTCGTCGAACTACAACGTCGCGATCGGGCGTGACGAGGCCGAGGTGGAGCAGCGGCTGCAGGACCTCAAGGCCCGCCTGTTGCCGCACGTCGGCGAGGACCGGGCCGAGGGCGCGCTGCGGGCGTTCCGCGGCCTGCCCGCGTGCGGCACGCCGGAGCAGATCGTGGAGAACCTGTCGGCGCTGCAGCGGCAGGGGATGACCTACGCGATCCTCTACTTCCCGGAGGCGGCCTACGACCGGTCCGGCATCGAGCTGTTCGAGCGCGAGGTCCTCCCGGCGCTGCAGGACTGACGCCGTGCCGTCCCCGGCCGACGTACCGATGCCCGTTCCGCCTGCGCTCCACGGGATTGTCTCCGACTACCTGGACCACCTGTCCGTCGAACGTGGACGGGCGGCGAACACGCTGCGCTCCTACACCGTCGACCTCGGCCGTTACTCCGCGTACCTGGCCGGGGCCGGGATCGACGACCTCGGGGCCGTCCGGGAGCGCGACGTGTCGGCGTTCGTCTCGGCGCTGCGTGGCGGCGAGTCCCCGCTCGCGGCCTCGTCGACGGCGCGGGCGCTGGCCGCGGTGCGCGGGCTGCACCGGTTCGCGGTGCGCGAGGGGGTCGTCGGGGCGGACGTCGCGTCCGGGGTGAGCCCGCCGGCGCGGCCGATGCGCCTGCCGCGCACGCTCGACGTCGACCAGGTCGAGCAGCTGCTGGCCGGCTGCATCGGCGACGGACCCACCGCGCTGCGCGACCGCGCCCTGCTGGAGCTGCTGTACTCCACCGGCGCCCGGATCTCCGAAGCGGTCGGTGTCGATCTCGACGACCTCGACTCCGGTTCGCGGACGGTCCTGTTGCGCGGCAAGGGGAACAAGCAGCGGATCGTGCCGGTCGGACGGCCCGCGCTGGCGGCCGTCGACGCCTATCTCGTGCGGGCGCGCCCGGTGCTCGCCGAGCGCGGCGTGGCCGGCGGGGCGCTGCTGCTCAACGCCCGGGGCGGGCGGCTGTCGCGGCAGAGCGCCTGGCACGCGTTGCGCGCGGCGGCCGAGGCGTCCGGCCTCACCGCGTCGGTCTCCCCGCACACGCTGCGGCACTGCTTCGCCACCCACCTGCTGGCCGGCGGCGCCGACGTGCGCGTCGTGCAGGAGCTGCTCGGGCACGCGTCGGTGACCACGACCCAGATCTACACCCACGTCACGGTGGACACGCTGCGTGAGGTGTACGCGACGGCACACCCGCGCGCACGGGGCTGAGGTCGGGGCGAGAATCCGGGTTATCCCTGGGGACCGGCCCGGTCGACCGCTCTACCGTTGCCGCGATGAGACCACGCACATCCCTCCGCGTCCCCGCCGCCGTCACGGCGCTCTGCGTGGCCGGTCTGCTGCTCGCCGGGTGCGGGGCCTCGCTCGGCCCGTCCGCGTCCGAGCGCGGCTCGGCGAGCTTCGGCGCGGTCTCGCGCGTCGAGGTCGAGGCCCGTGCCGGCACGGTCCAGGTCCGGCCGGGTCCGGACGGCTCGGCGACGGTCGACCGCTTCCTGAAATGGGACGGCGACGCGAAGCCGCAGCTCACCCAGGAAGTGCGCGGCGACGTCCTGCACGTCGTCGCGACCTGCCCGGACGACGACCACGACTGCACCTCCGAGCTCGTGCTCACCGTGCCGGCCGCCTCCGCGGTCCGTGCGGATCTGGGCGCCGGCAATGTCGGCGTCACCGGCCTGTCCGGAGCGCAGGACCTGTCCACCGGCGCCGGCAACGTGTCCGGCACCGGCCTCGGCGCGGCGCCGGTGACCGTCCGGACCCCGGCCGGCAACGTCGATCTCGCGTTCGCTGCCGCGCCGCCGACCGTGGACGCGGAGGCGACGGCCGGCAACGTCGTCGTCCGGGTCCCGACCGGGCCGGTGTACGAGGTGCACGCGACCACGTCGGCGGGCAACGCCCGGGTCGAGGTGCCCGACACGCCCGGCGCCGACCACCGGATCACCGCCCGCAGCTCCGCCGGTAACGTCTCCGTCGTCGCGGGCTGACCCGGACCCGGGTCCGGAGGAGGTCCCGGAGTACCGTGTCCGAACTGTTTGCGACCTGCACGGCGAGTCGCGCCCCCTGAGGCGGGGTCGGTTTCCTACATTGCGGGGTGGGACGACACCCGGTACGGCACCCACGAGGAGACCGGAGACCCGTTTATGGAGCCGACGCCTCCCGCCTCGCAGGCGCAACCGGACGGCGGTGCCGCCCCCGACTCCACCGAACCGACCGTCGGGTCGTCGCCCGGGAGAGGAAGACATCGGTTGACCGTCCCCGAACCGGCCCCGCTGACCAGCCACGGGCCGGCGCGCGTGATCGCCGTCGCGAACCAGAAGGGCGGGGTGGGCAAGACCACCTCGACGATCAATCTCGGTGCCGCGCTGGCCGAGTACGGGCGCAAGGTGCTGCTCGTCGACTTCGACCCGCAGGGCGCGCTGTCGGTCGGGCTCGGCGTGCAACCGCACCAGCTCGAGTCGACGATCTACAACCTGCTGATGGAGAAGGGCGTCGAGGCCGAAGACGTCATCCGCCCCTCCGGCGTCGAGAACATGGACCTGCTGCCCAGCAACATCGACCTGTCGGCGGCCGAGGTCCAGCTCGTCACCGAGGTCGGCCGGGAGCAGGCCCTGGGCCGCGCGCTCAAGCGCACGCTGAGCGACTACGACGTCATCCTGATCGACTGCCAGCCCTCGCTCGGCCTGCTCACGATCAACGCCCTGTCCTGCGCGGACGCCGTGCTGATCCCGCTGGCCTGCGAGTTCTTCAGCCTGCGCGGGGTGGCGCTGCTGATGGACACGATCGACAAGGTCAAGGACCGGCTGAACCCGGACCTCCAGCTGCTCGGGATCCTGGCCACCATGTTCGACCAGCGGACGCTGCACACCAAGGAGGTGCACGACCGCGTCGTCGAGGCGTTCGGTGAGCTCGTGTTCGAGTCGGTGATCAACCGGACGATCAAGTTCCCGGAGACGACGGTCGCCGGTGAGCCCATCACGAGCTGGGCGCCGACGTCGGGTGGCGCGGACGCCTACCGGTTGCTGGCCCGCGAGGTTCTCGCCCGGTGACGCTGCTCGCCGACGGTCCCGGTCCGGGCGCGGACGGACTCGACGACGACGACGTCGCGTCACCGAGGACCCGGCGCTTCACCGTCCGGCTCGTCAACTTCGAGGGCCCGTTCGACCTGCTCCTGCAGCTGATCGGCAAGCACGAGCTCGACGTCACCGAGATGGCGTTGCACAAGGTCACCGACGACTTCATCGCCCACCTCGCCGACCTCGGCGACGACGCCGACCTCGACGAGACGACCGAGTTCCTGGTCGTCGCGGCGACGCTGCTCGACCTCAAGGCGGCCCGCCTGGTGCCCGGCGCCGACGTCGACGACGAGGATGACCTGGCCATCCTGGAGGCCCGGGACCTGCTGTTCGCCCGGTTGCTGCAGTACCGCGCCTACAAGGAGGCGGCGAAGCTGTTCGTCGAGCTGGAGGCCGGCGCGATGCGCCGGTTCCCGCGCTCGGTGTCGCTGGAGGACCGGTACGCGGCGCTGCTGCCGGAGGTCCTGCTCGGGATGGACGCCGACGCGTTCGCCGAGCTGGCCGCCACCGTGTTCCGGCCGAGGGTGCCGGACGAGGTCGGGGTCGACCATCTGCACACCCACCACGTCTCGGTGCCCGAGCATGCGCAGCTGCTCCGTGAGCGGCTCGTCGAGCTGCGGGTGGCGAACTTCGCGACGCTGACCGCGGACTGCGTCGCACCGCTCGAGGTGGTGGCGCGGTTCCTCGCGCTGCTGGAGCTCTACCGCGAGCGCTCGGTGATGCTGGAGCAGCCGGAGGTGTTCGGCGAACTGACCGTCACCTGGACCGCGGACCGGGAGGACGATCCGGTCGCCGCGCAGGCGGGGAGATGAGTGACACCCCGGACGGGGACACCCCGGATGCCACCGACCTGGACCGCCTGATCGCGCGGACGGTCCCGCGCAGCCCGCACGCCGACGCCGGCCGTGCCGATCTGACTCCGGCCGACGACGGGGACACCCAGGACGACGGGGGCGACGACGGGGGCGCACCCGCCGACGTCGCAGACGATTCCGCGACCTCGCAGGGCCCGAACGCCCTGCGCGGTGACGAGATTCCCTGCGAGGACGGCCCCGAGGACGCCTGGGACTACCCGGAGCCGGAGTACGCGGCGCCGCCGCCGGAGGACGAGGAGTCCGACGAGGTCGGGGAGACCGCGGAGGTCGCCGAGGAGGAGCTGGGCGACGAGCTCGCCGACGACGGTTCGTTCGAGGCGGCGCTGGAGGCGTTGCTGCTGGTCGTGGACGCACCGGTGGACGAGGCCGCGCTCGCCTCGGCACTCGGCCAGCCCGAGCCGCGGGTCCGCTCGACGCTGGCGCGGATGGCCGGGGCCTACACCGCCGACGGCCGCGGCATCGACCTGCGGCGCGCGGGGGAGGGCTGGCGGTTCTACACCCGCGACCGCTACGCCCCGTACGTCGAGCGCCTGCTGCTCGACGGGCAGCGGGCGCGGCTGACGCGGGCCGCGCTGGAGACGCTCGCCGTCGTCGCCTACCGCCAGCCGGTGACCCGCGCGCGGGTGTCCGCGGTACGCGGTGTGAACTGCGACGGCGTGCTGCGTACGCTGCTCACCCGCGGCCTGGTGGAGGAGGCAGGAAGCGACGAGCAGACACAGGGGACACTGTTCCGGACGACGGAGCTGTTCCTGGAGCGGCTCGGCCTCTCGTCGGTGCAGGAGCTGCCACCTCTGGCGCCCCTGCTGCCCGACATCGACGCGATCGACGACGTGTAGGAAAACAAGGATCATGAGTGACAAGGCCCCGGAAGGGGTCCGGCTGCAGAAGGTGCTGGCGCAGGCGGGAGTGGCCTCCCGGCGCGCCGCCGAGGAACTGATCGCGGCCGGGCGGGTCGACGTCGACGGCGTCACCGTCCGTGAGATGGGCCGCCGTGTCGACCCGGCCACAGCCGTCGTGCACGTCGACGGTTCGCGGATCGCGCTGCGCGAGGACCAGGTCTACCTGTCGTTGAACAAACCGCGCGGGATGCTCTCGACGATGTCCGACGAGCGCGGACGTCCGTGCGTCGGCGACCTGCTGGCGGACCGGTTCGAGCTGATGGACCAGGCCGGGCGGCTGTTCCACGTCGGACGCCTGGACGCCGACACCGAGGGCCTGCTGCTGCTCACCAACGACGGCGAGCTCGGCCACCGGCTGATGCACCCGTCGTTCGAGGTGCCCAAGACCTACCTCGCCGAGGTGGCCGGCATGCCCGCGCGCGACGTCGGCAAGCGGCTGCGCGGGGGCGTCGACCTGGACGACGGCGCCGTCGTCGTGCACTCGTTCAAGCTGATCGACTCGATGCCCGGCAAGTCGATCGTGGAGCTCGTGCTGCACGAGGGCCGCAAGCACGTCGTGCGCCGGCTGCTGGACCAGGTGGGACACCCGGTGCAGCGGCTGACCCGCACGGCCGTCGGTGAGGTGCGGCTCGGCAACCAGAAGCCCGGCAAGCTGCGCCCGCTGAACACGGTCGAGGTCGGGTCGCTGTACAAGGCCGTCGGGCTCTGATCTCCCCACCCCGCCGGCTCCGCCGGCTGCCGACCCCCGTGTCCTAGTCTCGCTGTCATGGCGGTACGAGCGCTACGAGGCGCGACGCAGGTCGACGCCGACGACCGGCAGATGATTCTGGACCGCTCCGCGGAACTGGTCACGGCCGTGCTGGAACGCAACGGCCTGACCTCCGAGGAGATCATCTCGATCTGGTTCACCGCGACCCAGGACCTCACCGCGGAGTTCCCGGCCTACGCGGCGCGGCTGCTCGGTCTGACCGACGTGCCGCTGATGTGCTCGGTCGAGATGGCCGTGCCCGGGGCGCTGCCGCGGGTGCTGCGCCTGCTCGCCCACGTGGACACGCCGAAGCCGCGCTCCGAGCTGCGGCACGTCTACCTGCACGGCGCGGCGACGCTGCGGTCCGATCTGCCGCGCTGAGCCGGACCCCGCCTACGAAGGGCCGGACCAGCACCGGCCACAATGTCCGCCGGTGATGATGGCGACGGTCGTGGGGCCGGAGAGGCGGTGGCAGGTGGCCTTACGGGGCGTCGTCGCGATGGACGGGCCGTCCGGCACGGGCAAGTCGACCGTGTCCCGGCGGCTCGCCTCGTCCTTCGGTGCGGCCTACCTGGACACCGGGGCGATGTACCGCGCCGCGACGCTGGCCGTGCTGCGCGCCGGGCTCGACGCCGACTCCCCGTCGGCGGACGTCGCAGCGGCCGCCACCCACGGCCTGCAGGAGTCCGGGACGGACCCGCAGGCGCCGACCATCACGCTCGACGGCGAGGAGGTCGGCGCCGAGATCCGGGGCCCGGAGGTGACGGCGCTGGTCAGCGCCGTCTCCGCGCTGCCGGAGGTGCGCAGCCGGCTGGTCGCCCGCCAGCACGCGCTGATCGAGGAGGCGCTGCGCGAGGTCGGCGGGATCGTCGTCGAGGGCCGGGACATCGGTACCGTCGTGGTCCCGGACGCGCCCCTGAAGGTGTACCTGACGGCGTCGCCCGCGGTGCGCGCCGCACGCCGCGGGCGTCAGAACGCGAAGGCCGGGCGGGAGTCGGACATGAACACCACGCTCGCCGACGTCGAACGCCGGGACCGGCTCGACTCGTCGCGCCGGATCTCGCCGCTCTACGCGGCCGCCGACGCGCTGGTGCTCGACACCGACGACCTCAGCGCCGACGACGTGCTGTCCCGCCTGCGGGCTCTGGTCGCGGAGCGGGGACTCGACGGGTGAACGCAGGGCAGGACCTGCCGGAGGGCTCGTGGCCGTGGCTGCACGACCTGGCCCGCTGGATCGGGACCTGGGTCTTCGTGCCGTTCCTGCGGGTGTCGGTGCATCATGGCGACCGGATCCCGCCTCGGGGGCCGGTCGTGGTCGTGGCGAACCACTCGGCGTTCGTGGACGGGCCGCTGCTGTTCGGACTACTCCGGCGGCGCGTGGTGTTCCTGGTGAAGGACGAGATGTTCCGCGGCCCGCTGCGGTGGATGCTGCCCCGGATGGGACAGCTCTCCGTACGGCGGGGGGCGGTGGACCGCCGTCCGCTCACCGCGGCACTGGACGTGCTGCGCGGGGCTGGGATGGTCGCCGTGTTCCCGGAGGGGACGCGCGGCACCGGCGAGGTGGCGGCGGCCCGGCAGGGTGCGGCATGGCTGGCGCGCCAGGGAGAGGCGCCGCTGCTGCCGGTCGTGTGCCGCGGCACGCACCGGCCGGCGGGCGAGTGGCGCCGCTACCGCCCGCAGGTGGACGTGCTGGTCGGGGAGCCGTTGCCGGCCCCGGCCGGAAGAGGGCGAGCCGAACTCGCCGAGGCGACGGAGAAGATCCGGACGGCACTGGTGGAACTGGTCGCCGACGTGGACGAGATGCGAGGCCGGGGGAACCCGGCCGGGACGTGAGTGTGACGTGAGCGGTACAGAGGACACAGCTGTCGGGCTGGAAAGCGGGGACCGGGCGGAGATGGACCGGCTCGGGCTGGACCCGGGCGAATTCGTCGCGACCGACGACGAGGGCATCGCGGTTGCGGGGCTGGACCCGGACGAGGTCGTCGCGACGCCGGTGCTGGCCGTCGTCGGCCGGCCCAACGTGGGCAAGTCGACGCTGGTCAACCGCATGCTCGGCCGCCGGGAGGCGGTCGTGCAGGACGTGCCGGGCGTGACCCGCGACCGGGTCGTCTACGACGGGCTGTGGAACGGCCGCCGGTTCAAGCTGATGGACACCGGTGGCTGGGAGCCGGACGCGGACGGGCTGCAGGGCGTCGTCGCCGCCCAGGCGGAGACGGCGATGCGGACCGCGGACGCGGTGATGCTCGTCATCGACGCCTCGGTCGGCGCGACGGCCACCGACCAGGCCGTCGCCCGGGTGCTGCGCCGCTCGCAGGTGCCGGTGCTGCTGGCCGCGACGAAGGTCGACGACGACCGGCTGACCTCGGACACGGCCGACCTGTGGCGGCTCGGGCTCGGCGAGCCGCACCCGGTCAGCGGCCTGCACGGCCGCGGCTCCGGCGACCTGCTGGACGCCGCGCTGGAGGTGCTGCCGGAGACCCCGCGCGACGACTTCGGCGCCGGTGGCTCCGGCCCGCGCCGCGTCGCACTCGTCGGGAAGCCGAACGTCGGCAAGTCCAGCCTGATCAACAAGCTGGCCGGGGAGACCCGCTCGGTCGTGCACGAGGTCGCCGGGACGACCGTCGACCCGGTGGACTCGCTGGTCGAGCTCGACGGCGACGTGTGGCGGTTCGTCGACACCGCGGGCCTGCGGCGGCGGGTGAAGACGGCCAGCGGCACCGAGTACTACGCCAGCCTGCGGACGTCGTCGGCGATCGATGCCGCCGAGGTCGCGCTGATGCTGATCGACGCCAGTGACCCGATCACCGAGCAGGACCAGCGGGTGATCAACCAGATCGTCGAGTCCGGCCGGGCGCTGGTGATCCTGTTCAACAAATGGGACCTCGTCGACGAGGACCGGCGCCACGAGCTCGAACGCGAGCTGGACCGCGGCGAGCTGCAGAGCGTGCGGTGGGCCGAGCGCGTGAACGTCTCCGCGCTGACCGGGCGCGCGACGCAGCGGATCGCCCCGGCGATGCGGCGCGCACTGGCGTCGTGGGACACCCGGGTGCCCACCGGGCGGCTCAACGGCTGGCTGTCCGACCTGGTCGCCGCGACGCCCCCGCCGGTGCGCAGCGGCAAGCAGCCGAAGATCCTCTTCGCGACGCAGGCGCAGACTCGTCCGCCGACGTTCGTGCTGTTCGCGTCCGGTTTCCTGGAGGCGGGCTACCGCCGGTTCATCGAACGGCGGCTACGCGAGGACTTCGGCTTCGCGGGGTCCCCGGTCCGGCTCTCGGTGCGGGTCCGGGAGAAGCGTCCACGCAAGAAATGACGAAACGCGCCAGGATCAGGTTCTACCGGTAACCAACCGGAAGGTCGGGACGAGAGCGCCGATGTGGGACCACTCGACCGGCTCTGGCTCCGCCGCTATCGCGCGGCGTGCGAGGTCGCGCTGGTGTGCCACGGCGGGCGTGACCTTCTGCAGGACGCCCGTACGGAGGCGTCCTGGTACGTCGATCTGCACTATCCGTGGGACCGGATGGGTGTCGAGCCCGCCGCACGTGTGAACGCCTGGTTGAGCATTCTGGCCGCGCGAGCGAGGGTCGCTCAGGGTGATCTGGTGCCTCTGGATGGGTGTCCGCTTCCGGACTAGCCTTTGCCCCGTGAGCGACCTCCCGGTTCTGGCTCCGTTCCGTGGGCGGACGGCTGAGCTGGAGCACTTGAGGACGGCTCTGGAGCAGACCCGGACGTCCGGGGCGTCGGCGGTCCTGCTCGGCGGCGAGGCCGGCGTCGGCAAGTCCCGGCTCGTGAGCGAGTTCTGCGCCGAGGCCTCCGAGGGCGGTGCGGCCGCCCTCACCGGACGCGCGCTCGACCTGGACGACGGGCCGTCGTTCTGGCCGGTCGTCTCGGCGCTGCGCACCCATGCGCGCACCGGGCAGGGCCCGGTGGCCGAGCAGATCTCGACCGCACTGAAGAAGCTCGACGGCCCCGACGCCGTCCGGACCCGGGTCGAGATGCTGGAGGCGTTGCGGCACGTGCTGGTCGAGGCCGCGAGCGTCGGCCCGGTCGTGCTGGTGCTCGACGACCTGCACTGGGCCGACCGGTCCACCCGGGACCTGCTCGTCTACCTCGTCGCGAGCCTGTCCGACGAGCCGGTGATGCTGGTCGGGACGTACCGCGACGACACGGCGGGCGGCGTGCCGGGCCGGCTGGCCGCGATGGTCGGCGAGCTGCGCCGGCACCATCGGGTGTCGTTCCGGCAGGTGCGCCCGCTGGAGCGCGGTGACCTCGCGGACCTGCTGGCGGCCTGGGCCCCGGACCGTCCCGATCTCGAGCCGCTCGTGTGGCGGCATTCCGCGGGCAACGTGTTCCTGGCCGAGGAGACGGTGCGCGCGGTCCTCGGCGGGGACCCGCGCGGCCTGCCGGCGACGGTGCGCGACCTGGTCCGCACCAGCGTCTCCGCGCTGTCGCCGCCCGCCCAGTGGGTGGTCCGCGCGCTCGCGGCCGCGATCGGCGAGACCTCGCACGCGCTGCTGGCCGAGGTCCTCGTCCGGTTCGCCGACGAGCTGCCAGACGCCGTGCGGGAGGCCGCCGAGGCCGGGCTCGTCGTCGTGGGCGCCGACGGCGAGGGCTACCGGCTGCGGCACGGACTGATGGTCGACGTCGTGGCCGCGGACCTGCTGCCGGGGGAGCGGGTCGAGCTGCACGGCCGGTTCGCCCGCGCGCTCGCCGCCGGACCGCAGGGCCCCGGCGTCGCGGCCCAGCTGGCGCACCACTGGCAGCTGGCCGCCGAGCCGGAGAACGCGCTGGCCGCGACGGTCGCCGCGGCCGAGGAGGCCGAGTCGGTGCGTGGCTACGCCGAGGCGTACCGGCACTGGCTGCGCGCGTCGTCGTTGCAGGTCCGGACCCCTGACGGCGGGACGGCTCCGACGTCGCAGCCGCGCGGGCACTACCTCGAGCGCGCGGCGGAGTCCGCCGAGCTGGCCGGCGACCACGGCGAGGCGGTCGCGCTGCTGGCCGCGCGGCTGTCCGACCCGGACGCGCCGACCGGTCCCCGCGAGGCCCTGCTGCGCGCCCACCTCGGTCGCTACCTGATCTCCTCCGGGCAGGCCGCGGAGGCCGAGGGGGCCTACCGGCGGGCCGTCGCCGCGCTCCCGTCCTCCGCTCCGGACGCCGCCGACCACGTCGAGGTGCTGGCCGGCCACGCCGCCGCGCTGCTGCAGCTCGGCGACTACTCCGCCGCGCGGCAGGTCGCGCAGCAGGCGCTGGAACCGGCCCGGCGGGTCGCCGAACCCCGCGTGCTGGCGCGCGTGCTGGCCACGGTCGGGTCCAGCTCGGCGTACCTGGAGGACGCGGACGCCGGCCTCGCCGCGCTGGCCGAGTCGGTCGAGGTCGCCGAGCGGGCCGAGGACCCGGTCGCCGTCGGCGAGTGCCTGATGCGCCAGGCCGAGATGCTGTCCGGGCCGCTGAACGCGCTCGACGCCGGCGTTGCGGCCGCCCGCGCAGGCGCGGCCCGGATGGAGGAGCTCGGCCAGACGCGGACGTCCGGCGTCGCGCTGCTCGCGCTCGCGGCGAACGCGCTGTTCCGGCTCGGCCGCTGGGACGAGGCCGAGGACGAGGTCGCGCGGGCGTGGGCGGCCGCTCCGGCCGGTGCCCAGGCGATCGACGTGCGGCTGGCGCGGGCACGGCTGACGATGAGCCGCGGCGATCTCGACGCCAGCGAGGCCGACCTGAGCGCCGCCGAGCTCGTCGCGCCGTCCACCGCCGGTCCGCGGCACCGGCTGCCGCTGCTGATCCTGCGGGCCGGGCTGGAGATGTGGCGCGGGCACCCGGCGATCGCGTTCGGGCACGTGCGGACCGGGCTCGACGTCGTCGAGTCGGGAATCGACGACTTCTGGTCGATCGCGCCGCTGCTCTGGCACGGGGCGCGGGCGCACGCCGAGGCCGTGCTGGCCGGTGAGCCGCCCGCGGACAGCGAGGTCCGACGTCTGCGCCAGTACTACCGGGAGCTGGAGAGGCGCGCCGAGCGGTCCGTGCCGGCCGTGCGGACCGTCCTGGCGAGCTACGTGGCGATGTGCGCGGCCGAGGACGAGCGGGCCCGCGGCGAGGCCGACCCGGACACCTGGGCCCGGGTGGCCGACCTGCTCGGCGGGCTGCGCCAGCCCTACCCGGAGTCCTACGCCCGGCTGCGCAGCGCCGAGGTGCGGCTCGGGCTGCGGCCACGATCCGCCGAGGGTGCCGCGGACCTGGTCCGGGCCCACCGGCTCGCGGAGGGCCTGCGGGCCGAACCGCTGATGGCCGGGATCCGCGACCTCGCCGCCCGTGCCCGGGTGA
Source organism: uncultured Actinomycetota bacterium (assembly GCA_963822335.1). Classification (GTDB taxonomy): domain Bacteria; phylum Actinomycetota; class Actinomycetes; order Mycobacteriales; family Pseudonocardiaceae; genus Pseudonocardia. The sequence continues at coordinate 667,904 of CAWGHE010000005.1, forward strand.
TGCTCGAGGCCGAGCCGGCGCCGTCCCCGTCCGGCGACGTGACGGCCGCGACCGGCCCGCTGGACAGCCTCACGGCCCGCGAGCTCGAGGTCCTGGTCGTGATGGCCGAGGGCCTGACGAACCGGGCGATCGCCGCCCGGCTGTTCATCAGCGAGAAGACGGTCGGGGTGCACCTGAGCCGGGTCTTCACGAAGCTCGGCGTGCACAGCCGGGTGCAGGCCAGCGGCGTACTACGCCGGTTCCGGCCGGACGACGGCGGGCCGACCGCGGAATAGGGTGCTCGCGCCGCCGCGTATAGGGCGTTGTACGGACGCACCGTAGGGGGTCACCCGGCAGGGTGGTCCCCATCAGAAACGGTGCACGGGAGGCGGCCATGACGGTGACGGACGAGGTTCCGATGTCGTCCACGAGGGCGCGGGGACGCGCGGTCGCCGATCTGCTCCGGACGACGCCCGAGGACGTCGCCGGCGTCGTCGATCTGCTGCGGCGCCTGCAGCCGCTGCTGGAGAGCGGTCCCCGCGGCGCCGAGGACGGCGTGGCCTGCTTCAACTTCCTCTACGAGAAGATCACCTCCGAGGTGCTGGAACAGCTCGAGGACCAGGATCTGTTCCGTGACCCCGGGTTCCTGGCCCGTCTCGACGTCGAGTTCGCCCGCCGCTACTTCGCGGCGCTGCGCACGAGCGTCACCGGTGGCGCACCTCCGCGCTCGTGGAAGGTGCTGTTCGACCGGCGCGAGAACCCGGACGTCGGCCCGATGGAGTTCGCGGTCTGCGGCGTGAACGCGCACGTGAACTACGACCTGTCGCAGGCCGTCGTCCGGACCTGCACGATGCTCGGCCGCTCCGAGCTCGGCAGCGCGGAACACCACGACTACCAGGCGATCAACTCGGTGTTCGCGCGGCACATGGGCCGCCTACGGGACCACTTCCAGACGTGGCTGGGCCGCGAGATGGACGACACGTTCCTGGACAGCCTGCTGGACGGGGCGTCGAGCCTCACCGTCGTGGTCGCCCGGGACGCCGCATGGCGCCGGGCCGAGCACCTGTGGGGCCTGCGCAGCCGTCCGGCGGAGTACGACCGTGAGTGCGAGGCGATCGACTGGCGAGCCGCGATGATAGGCCGGGGGGTCCTGTCCGTCGGGGCGTTGTGACGCCCGCCCGAGGAACGAGCCGAAGGCGGGCGTCATGAACTCAATGATCACTCACATCGCAACCGGCCCACGACGAACGGCAGACAGCGCGATGGACGAGAACATCCCCCTGAGCAGCAAGACCATCGTCATCGTCGACGACCACGAGCTCGTCGGCTGGTCGTTGGCCGCGAGCCTGCAGACCGAGGGCGAGCAGGCCTACTACCAGGCGGCCCCGTCCGGTCCGGAGGTCATCGACGCGCTCGGCCGCTACGAGCCCGGCCTGTTGGTGCTCGACCTCGACCTCGGCCGGGACCGCCAGGGCGGCCGGATCGACGGCGTCGACCTCATCCCGCGGCTCCGCAACGACGGCTGGCGGATCCTGGTGCTGTCCGGCAGCTCCAACCCGACCCGGATCGGCGAGGCGCTGGCCGCTGGCGGCTTCGTCTGGGTGTCGAAGAACGCCCCGTTCCCGGTCCTGCTCGGCGCGATCCGCGAGACGCAGGCCGGCCGTTCGGTGCTCCCGCCCCCGCGCCGCCAGCAGCTCATCGACCTCTACCTCAACCACGAGAAGGAACGCCGGGAGGTCCAGGAGAAGCTGGAGCGCCTGACCCCGCGCGAGCGCGAGGTGCTCGGCCTCCTCGCCTCCGGCAAGCGGGCGCAGACCATCGCCGAGCACTTCGTGGTGTCCCTGCCGACGGTCCGGACACAGGTGCGCGCGGTGCTCGGGAAGCTGGAGGTCAGCTCGCAGCTGGAGGCCGTGGCGATCTACCGCCGGGGTGGGTGAGAGGGCAGAACCCCGGATCGGGGCGGGTGGGGGGTGCGGTACGGTGGTGACGCCCCGCGAGGGGCATCGGGACGTGGCGCAGCTTGGTAGCGCACTTGACTGGGGGTCAAGGGGTCGCAGGTTCGAATCCTGTCGTCCCGACAGCGAAAAGGGCCGGTATCCGTGATCATGGATACCGGCCCGTAGCCGTTCTACCAGCAGGTTTGTCGTTCTGGCGTGGTCCCCAGATGGTCCCCGGGTCTGGGTCGGCTCTCGGTGCGGCGCTCGTCCGCCCGGGTGAGTGACTAACTGAGTGTCTATGGCTCAGAGACCGGGAAGATGTCGTCCATGGCCGTCGCTCCGTGCTCCAGCACCGGCCGGATCTGCTGACGGTAGACGGCCTCGGTCGTGGCTGTGCCGCTGTGACCGACCAGCCGGGCGATGTGCTCCAGCGGCATCCCGGAGTCGGACAGCAGGGAGACGAAGCTGTGCCGCATCTCGCGAGCATGCTCCGCGTGGGTGCCCGGTGCTGCTCGTGCTGGGAACACCGGCCGGGAGGACGGACCTTCTCTGCTGATCCGACCCTGGCCTGTCGACGTTCTCTACCGACAGGTCTACTCCGCAATTCCGCCCACCCCGTCCACGCTGGCGCCGTCGTCAGCGCACAGCGGTTCCCGGACTCCTCAGGAGCCCGGAGACGGGAGCGCCGGCACGATGTCGGTCCTCGAGCGTCACATCGCATTCCGGGTTCCGCGACAATGTCCCCGCGAGCGGAAGGGTTGTTCGTGTTCCCGCCGCCACCGACAGTCCTCAGCGCTCCTGACGGCGGCGCGTGGCCGTGCAGCGGGTCCGGCGGTGGATCGGCCCGGCCCGTCAGTTCGGCCCGCCCCGGTGGTCGCGGCAACCGCCGGCCTGATGATGGCGGGTCAGGACTCCTCCCCGACCCAGCGGGCCGGCCGCCCCGCCACCCGCGGTTCAGCCCTTCACCGGCGACGAAGGGGTTCGCCATCGCAGCCGGTCGACAGTGAGCAGGTCAGCCGATGGAGACCAACGGCGGACGAACCCGTGAACTGACACAAGCCCCTCCTCACGCGCGCCGCGCAGCGCCGCCGGCCCGGCTGACCCCGGCCTGCTGGGCCGGGGCGGCCGGCGGGATTCAGGTCCAGGCGTGCGTCGCCCCTACCGTGACCGCCCCGAACGCCGGATCAGTCAACAGATCTACCTGAAGATCGGTCTCGACTGACACCAGGACATCCGACAACCCCATGGAGGTCGTCAGAGTGGATATGCAGGTTGCTGTCGCAGCGGACATCGTTGTGACGGGACGCAACATCGAGGTACCCGCCCACTACCGGGTGCACATCGCTGACAAGCTTGCCAGCCTCGAGCGCTACGGCAGTCACGTCAGCCGCATCGTCCGCTATGACGTCGTGCTCGAACACGAGAAGAATCCCCGTCTGTCCAAGGTGTGCCAGCGGGTGGAGATCACCGGCCGCGGCACGAGGCCGATGGTGCGCGCCGAAGCATGCGGACCCGATTTTCACTCCGTCCTCAACGCCGCGGTCGGGAAGCTGCAGGAGACGCTACGTCGCAGCCACGACCGCCGCCGGGTGCACCACGGCCGCCACCAACCCATCTCGGTCGCCACCGCCACCGCACCGCGCCTCGCGGCAGCACCCCTCACGACTACGGTCGCCACCGATCCGGACCCTCGCCCCTTTGCCTCGACGAAGCCACTGGCAGCGGTGCTGCGGCGCGGACCCGAGGCGTGGGCGACTCTTCGGCCGACAGTTTCGCCACGACGATGAGGTACGCGAGGAGGATCTCCGTCGATTGTCAGAGGAAAATCGTCCAGAATGTGCGGACGACCTTCGTGTTCACACTCTTCCGACGCGACTACCTGGCGTGCTGAGAAATCCGCAGGCGGGGGCGTAACATGCCGCCGCAGCGAGTAACGTGTCCGGTCTGGGTCATTCTTGTTGGAATCTGCCACCCGCGAGAACAGCCCGGCGAGATGGAAGCGACGGGAAAGATCGAATTACTCGATGCACGCGCTACAATGAGTCCGGCGGCTGGTTTGGTGGTTGGCAATGTCAACGGTCAGCGTAAGCAGTTCGCAGATCCTCATCCCTCCCAGAATGAAGCGGATTTCTTCGCGAAGTAGATGTTCTCCGGTGCTGACCGATGGACCGGCGCGGCACAGCGGGTCGAGCCGGATCCGATGAAGTACCCCGGCGGCGGCGAGACCGCGCGATAGACGCTCGATGGAGATATTCGGGCACGGCGGGGGAGCAGGGCCGGGGACTCTGTCCTGAAGCTGCCGGTGCCCTGAACCTGGCCGGTGATTTCCCGGTTGCCCCGTGTGGCGGCCGCCGCATTGCCGGGGTGGCGATCGATCTCGACGCCTACGTGGTGGTCGGTCGCGTCGGCCGCGCGCACGAATCTGCTCTGCAGCGACGCTGGGTCGACATCGTGACATGGGCGCGGTCGGCGGGATGTTCCCCGGTCGCCAGGTTTGCCAGACCGAGCCTGTTCGGGCGGCGCGAGGCCGCGGCGGTGAGTTCTACGCTTGTGCGATGAAGTGCCGCATCGAAGTGTTCGTCCGCAGCGGTCACACCATCGACCTGTCGCTCGAGGATGGTGAGGACCGCGTGTTCACCGACGGCCTGCACGAGGCGTGGGCGTCGCCGGAGGCCATAGGGTTCACCCAGCTCGCGCTCGGGGAGAACGCGGTCATTCTTGCCGCCGAGGTCGTCGGGTACCGCCGTCACGGTTTGGTGGAGAAGAGTCCGACGCTGTAGCGGCGCTTGAGGCTCCGTCCCCGCGATCCACTCCGCGGGGGCGCGAACGGTGCTTGGATGCATTCCGCCGCGGCGGGCTCGCGCCTGCATCGGACGCGGTCGGCCGCCGCGCACGCCACTTCGCTGGCCGGCGCCGCCGATTCCTACCCTTGGTGGCCGGGGTTTTCGATCGCACCGACCAGTGGGGTCGGTTCGAGCTGGCCGAAGGACCATCCCGAGACCGCGGAGAGCCGACCCCGCCAATGCATCCCACTACCGGGGAGCGCCGCACCGCTGGGGGCGAAGATCCGAGCTTCGCGCAGATGAATGAAATGCGTTGGGTCGATGTGCGCGAGGCGTTGCTGGTAGCGCTCGGGCAGGGAACCGAGGGCGTCCTGCGCGGCGGCGTACTCCTCGTGGTCATGAGTCAGTGACTCGCTGACCTTCTTGAACAGTGTCGCCCAGCCACCATGCTCGTCGTCGATGGAACCGCCGGTGTGCACGGTGAAGGCGGCCCGCGAGGCGTGCTCGACCTCCTCGAACCACTGCCAGTGCGGGATGATTCGGCCGCTGACCACGAGCCCGCTCAGCGTCAGGATGACTCCGGGGCCCTCGGCCGGCGGCGGGGACAGCGTGTCTATGACCCCGACCAGGCTTGCCAGCGTGTCGTCGATCTCGGGAACGTCAACGGCGATCACGGTTCCCCCTCCTGCATCGACTGGGTGGGCGTACCTAGGCAGTATCGGCCCGTGCGCCCGAATCCCCCAACGCTCTGGGCACCGGGGAACCGAGCCGCAGGGCTCGGTTCGGGCGATTGAGCCTTTGCCAACCTGGTGTACGAGCAGGTCGTGGGGTGTGCGGCGTGGCGTGACCTCGAACGGGTGAAGCTCCTGGTAGACGGGCGATTGCTGAGATCAGTCCGTCCAACCAGGAGCTTCAGGTGTTGTCCTACCCGTCGGGGATGACCGTGTCCAGCCGCGCGCTGGGCGTCCTCGCTGACCTGCTGCGCCGGCACCGCACAGAGCGCGCGACGCGCTGGCGCAAGCTCTCCGCCGGCCGCCAGGCCCTGCTCGTGGTCGCCTATCTGCGCAAGGGCGAGACCTACGCCGATCTGGCCTGCGGATTCAAGGTCGGGGCCTCCACGGTCTACCGCTACGTCCGTGAAGCGATCGACGCTGCTTGCTGCGAGGGCGCCCACCCTGGCCCATGCGGTGAGGTCGGCCGGAAGGCCTTCGTGATCCTCGATGGCACGCTGCTGCGCATCGACCGGGTCGGCATGGCCTCGGGCTATGACCGCGCGTTCTACCGGGCAAGCACAAGTGCCACGGGGTGAACGTGCAGGTCATCGCCGACCCGGCCGGGCGGCTGGTGTGGATTTCACCAGCGCTGCCCGGCGCTCGCCACGACATGGGCGCCGCGCGCGAGCACGGAATCATCGATGCTCTCAACAGGGCCGAGATCGACACCGTCGCCGACACCGCATACCAGGGCGGCGCTCCGGCGATCCGGGTCCCGCAGCGCCGTCGCCGCCTCGATGTCGACACCGGCCGCTCTGAACTGCGGCAACGAGGTCGGAGGCCCCGCAAGATCCGCGACCTCGCCGCGCTCGCGTCGAGGTCGGGTTGGAAGGCGAAGTCGAACTCCTCGAGGGTCTTGTGGTGCGGTAGTCCGGACAGCTTCACCACCCTCGACGACTGCGTCCGCCAACTCCGCGCCGCCGAGGCCGCCGGCCGGTTCGCCAAGAAGCTCCAGACCTACCTCCGGCCCTCGGTCCTCGTCCTCGGGCTGGCGGCGGCCCGCGCCGCGCATCGGCCGCGATCACGCCGCCAAGACGATCGCTGTGATCGCCGATGACACCAGATTCCGCGTCCTCGACGGCAACTGTGAACTGACCGCCTTCGCCCGCGACCCGCCCAACAGAACCCCGGTGCGCTTTAGTCCCGAACGCACCTCGCGCAGCGCGGCGACGCGACCGCCACGCGGTCGGGTCCAGGCGACCTCTCGTGGGCGCGCTGTTTCGAGGTGATACTGGCGGTCGCGCCGTGACCTGAGCGGCACCGGTGTGACGCTTGTTCCGGATCGTGAGGACACAACACGACATCTCGGTCACGACGCCTGGAACTCGGCGGCGACCCGGCCGTCGGCCTCAAGTTGAACGAAGGCCGCGGGACCGACGCGGAATCGGTTCGCCGTGGGGTCGAGAGGCTGCGCGCGGGGAGGTGGCGAGATGGGGTTGTCCGAGCGGATCGACGCGTTCCAGCGGCGGCACCGGTGGGCCGCCGTGCCGGTGGCGGTCGGCTACAAGTTCCTCGACGACGAGGGCGTGTACCTCGCTGCGGTGCTCAGCTACTACGGCTTCGTCTCGATGTTCCCGCTGTTGCTGATGGGCGTGACGATTCTCGGCTTCGTGCTGCATGACGACCCGGCCGCTCAACAGGCGGTGCTTACCTCCGCGCTGCGGCACTTCCCGGTCATCGGCGACCAGATCCGGGAGAACGTGCGTTCCCTCGAAGGCAGCGTCACCGCACTTGTGGTCGGATTTGTGGTGGCGCTCTACGGCGCGCTGGGGGTGACTCATGCGGCGCAGTACACGCTCAACCGGGTGTGGGCGGTGCCCAAGGCCGAACGCCGGAGCATCCAATCAGCCTACGGTCGCGGCCTGCTCCTGATCGTCCTGGTCGGGATGGGCGTCCTGCTGTCGGCGGCCGCGACGATGGCAGCCGAGATCACCGGCCTCGGTTGGCTGGCCAGGGTGGGCGGCGTGGCCCTCGCGGTCGCGCTGAACATCGGCCTGTTCCTACTCGTCTATCGCCTGCTGGCCGTCCGCCCGTTGCCGGTGCGGCGAGTGTGGGTCGGAGCGGTGATGGCCGGAGTGACCTGGCAGTTGATACTGAGCATCGGAACGTACCTCATCGCCACATACCTGCAGGGGGCCAGCGCCAGCTACGGGTTCTTCGGCATCGTGCTCGGCCTCATGGCGTGGATCTACCTCGCGGCAAGCGTGTTCGTCGTGTGCGCCGAGACCGACGCCGTCCTTGTCCAGCGGCTCTACCCGCGGAGCCTGTTCAGCATGTACCCCGACGACCGGGCGACGACCCCCGCCGACCGTCGCGCCTACGCCTTCTACGCCAGGACCGAACGGCAGAAGGACTACCAGACCGTGGACGTCAGCTTCGATCAGCCCGATCCGCCGGACCGCTAAACAAACCCCCACACAGAACCGTCGCTGCCCGATCGCCTCCGGCGACCCCGGACCCCACCCGAACCACTCTCAGGATGGCCTCTACCGGGCAGGACGGGAGAGTGTGGGCAGCAACGGCGAGCGGTACGGCTGACATCACCAGTCGACATCAGTACCCGGACACACCGCCGGTCTGCTGCGGACCGTCCCGGACGAACCGCATCCGCTGACCTGCCCGCACGTGCGCCGACCCGGGCCCCGGTCAGGATTTTGGTTCCGATGATCCGCAGGACCCGCCGGTACAGATCGGGTACAACTCGGCGCCGATCCAGCCCGACACCCGTGACACGCAACGACACGGATCCGCACGTCAGCCCAGCACAGCTCCGGTACGCCCTGGCCGGTCTCAGTTCACGAACAACCGCTGAAGCCCTCGCCGGGCGGGCAGGAAGCTCCTATGTCTTGTCAAGCGCGACGATCGTGGTGGTGTCCTCGTCCGCGGGGATGGTCCGCGGGCGCAGGCAGCCGCTTCAACCCCGCTGCGCGCGCCTTCGGCGTTTCAGGGTTGACCCGTCCACCTCGCGCCGCATGGGGCGGCCAGGACGACGAGGACGGGTGGAGTGTGACCAGGACCTGGTAGAGCTCGCGGGCGACGTAGCGTTGAGGCAGCGGATGATCTCGCTTCTTGGACAGGCCCTCGGCGGTGCGGCGGGCGAAGTAGGCGCGGGTGCGTGGATCGAGCGCAGCCGGGCGAGCACGACGGTGTAGAGGGCGTTGTTCGCCGCGCGGTCCCCGCCGCGGTTGAGCCGGTGGCGGTGGGTCTTGCCGCTGTGGCCGGGATCGGGGCGACGCCGCAGAGGTGGGCGAACGCGGCTTCCGAGCGCATCCGTTCGGGGTTGTCCCCGACGGTGGTCAGCAGCTGGCCGGCGACCTCGGCGCCGACCCCGAGCCGGGTGAGCAGCCCGGGGCGGCGGTCGGTGACGAGCTGCGTGCAGTTCGCGCGTCGGCCGCGCGGATCTCGGCTGGTCAGGGCTGGTAGCGGCGCGGCCAGGCGGCGCAGCGCCACGACGACGGCGGCCGGCCGGGGTCGTGCAGCGATCCGGTCGGGCTGGCAGGCGCCGCGCAGGCCGTCGATCAGACGGCCGGGGTCGGCCAGGCGACGCAGGTCCTCACGGAGCTCGGCCGGGGCGGTGACGCAGCAGCGACTTGAGCTGGTTGATCGTCTGGGTGCGGGCCTTGACCGCGCCGCGGCGGGTCACCCGCAGGATGCGGATGGCCTCCACGATCCCGTCACGGGTCTTCGGGACCACCGTAGCGGGTGCCGGCCAGCGCGGCCGGGCGGCGGCGTAGGCGTCGATCGGGTCGGACTTGCCGTCCGCGCGCGCGCGGTCTGCCGGTCCGGGCGGTCGACCTCGACCACCGCGACACCGGCCTCGGTGCAGGTGGCGGAGCCAGGCCCGGCGCCGTAGGAGCCGGTGCCTTCGACCCCGACCCGCGGCCAGCTGGCCGTGAGCGCGCATCCAGCGCAGCAGGGCGCGGTAGCCGGCCGGCGGTGGCCGGGAACTGCCGGTCGCCCAGGTGCCGCCCAGGCGATCGAGCACCGCGGCGTGGTGGGTCTCGCTGTGGGTGTCGACCCCGCCCGTGACACGGGCCGTCCGGTGCAGCTGGGTCATGCTGGAGCATCGCTGCACCTCTTCCGCTCGCACCGGACAGGTCAGCGCGTCGCGGCCGGGCGGACGGACAAGACAGTGATGGGTGCCTCTCGCACAGGCTCCTATCAGGTCACGCCGCCCGGCCGCCACGCGCAGGCGACGCCACCGCCCGAGTCGACCGATCCTGCCCAGGACAGCCGAGCGCGCGTCAATCGCCGGAGGGTCACACCCGAGACAGCGGCGCCGCCTGCATTCTCCATACTCACTGTCTCCGGGATGGCCGGGGTGTGGCATCCCGACGACCTCCCGGAGGGCTACCACACGACGTCCCGGGGGCGGAGCTGGATGAGCTCGGCCGGCGGTTGCGTAGAGGGCCGCCCCCGGGCCGCCGCGCGGTCGGGGCGTTGCCCAGGTCGACGGGATGCCACACGAACACCGGGCGCGGGTGCGTGACGAACTGCGTGACGATCGGTCCGTACGGACCCGGAACCGCGCGGACGCCCACGGACACCGGACACTGTCTGACCAGCGCGTTCCAGCCGCTCGGTCGGTCGTCCTCGTTGCTTCGGGACGAAGTGGTCGCAGCCACCGGACCACGCCCATATCGATAGGGGCGCCCCAGGCCACCTACGCTGGCTGGACGGGGCCTCCCGGCCAGGTGGCGAAGATCAGATGTGTTTGGAGGCGGCCGACTTCGCGTCGGGCGGTGAAGTCAAGCACGAGTCGTTGCAGGTCGTCGGTGTCGACACAGGCGATGTGGACGAGGAAGTCGTCGCCGCCGGTGACGAAGTAGAGGTCGATCGTCTCGGGTAGCGCGCGCGCCCAGTCGACGAACGGGTCGACCAGCGGCCGGGCGTGCGCGAGGAACTGCACGGCGAGGAACGCCTGGACTCCGCGGCCGACGGTCTTCGGAGCGACGCGGGCGTGGAAGCCGGTCACGACGCCGAGACGGAGCAGCCGGTTCGTGCGTTCCAGACATGTCGACGGCGCGACGCCCACCCGGCTTGCGAGTACTTTGTTGGAGATCCGTGCATCGTTCTGCAGGTGCTGGACGATCTCTCGATCGACCGAATCCAAGGTGACTGATTGCGTCATAGACCGAATCGTATGCGGTCAAGGCCTATCTGAGCCGGATCGTGGATGAGCATGTGCCCATGACATCGCACTCCCTCGACACCCGGGCGGTGCATGCCGGCCGTGACGACCTCGTCGGCCTGGGCGTGCACGCCGTCCCGATCGACCTGTCGACGACGTACCCGTCGCGGGACTCGCGGGCCGAGGCGGCGCGGCTCGACGTGCTCGGTACCGGGGCTGACGACGGTGGGCTGCCGGTCTACGCCCGCGTCGGCAATCCCACGGTGGCCCGGTTCGAGCAGGCGCTCGCGGATCTGGAGAGCGCCGACGCCGGGGTCGCATTCGCTTGTGGCATGGCAGCCCTGTCCGCGTGCCTGCTTGCCGCGGTCACGGCCGGACGGCCGCACGTGATCGCGGTCCGGCCGCTCTACGGCACCAACGACCACCTGCTCGACTCCGGCCTACTCGGTACCTCCATCACCTGGACGACAGCCGACGGCGTCGCTGATGCAGTTACCGACCGGACCGGGCTGATCGTCATCGAGACCCCCGGCAACCCCACTCTCGCTGAGATCGACATCCCGGCGCTCGCCGCGTCGGTTCCCGACGTGCCGGTCTTGGTGGACAACACGTTCGCCACCCCGGTGCTGCAACGCCCGCTGGAGCTGGGCGCGGCCTACGTGTTGCACAGCGCGACCAAGTACCTCGGTGGGCACGGTGATGTGATGGGTGGCGTCATCGCCTGCTCCGATGAGCGTGCCCGACCGCTGCGCCAGCTCCGGTTCGCGACCGGCGCGATGCTCCACCCGCTCGCCGGCTACCTGCTGCTGCGCGGCCTGTCCACGCTACCCATGCGGATCCGCGCGGCATCGCACAACGCCGCCGAACTGGCCGATCGCCTGTCCCGGCACCCCGCGGCGACCCGGGTCCACTACCCGGGACTGTCCGGGCCACGTCCGGCGCACCACATGGCCGGCGGCGGTGCGGTCGTCTCGAGATCATCGGGGAACCGGCCGACGTGATTGCCGCCGTGCGAGTCGTCACACCGGCGGTCAGCCTCGGGAGCGTGGACAGTCTGATCCAGCACCCGGGCTCGTTGAGCCACCACATCATGGACCCCGAGGCGCGGGAGAAGGCCGGGATCAGCGAGCAGTTGTTGCGGCTCTCGGTCGGGATCGAGGACATCGAGGACCTGTGGACCGATCTGGACAAGGCACTGTCATGCGCGAGGTGACCGCCGCGCCCGGACCCCCTCGCCACGCCGGTGGCGGGCGTGCGGTGTTCGTCACCGCGGCCGGGACGTTCCTGGCGATGACCGCGTTCTCCGGACCGTTGTCGATCGTCACGGCCATCGCCGCGGACCTCGGCTCCGGGCCGGTGGCGACGTCGTGGATCTTGAGTTCGATGAGTCTCGGCCTCGCGGTCACGATGCTGATCGCGGGCGCGCTCGGAGACGAGCTCGGCCACCGACGGGTCTTCCTCGTCGGCGCCGCCCTACTGGCCGTCGGATCGGCTGTGTGTGGTCTTGCACCCGGGTCCGCCGTTCTCGTCACGGGCAGGATCGTGCAGGGTGTCGGAGCGGCCGCGCTCGTCGCGTGCGGGTTGGCGCTGCTGAGTCACGCCGTCCCGGCCGGGCCGGAGCGGGCGCGCGCGGCGGGCGCGTGGGGTGTGGCGATGGGGGTCGGCCCGTCGTTCGGGCCGCTGCTGGGGGCGGTCAGCGAGACACTGAGCAGCTGGCGCTACGCGTATCTGGTCATGGGACTGCTCGCCCTCGTCCTGATCGCCGCCACCCGCGGCTGGGTCGCCGAGTCTCGGGCGAGTCGCCCCCGCGGGGTCGACCTGATGGGGGCGGCCCTGTTCGGTGTCGGTATCGCGAGTCTGCTCGCCGCGCTCACCCAAGCGCGGCAAGGGCTGACCAGCCCTGCGGTGCTCATCCTCGTCGCGGCCGCGGTCGTGTTCCTCGGGATGTTCGTCGTCTACCAGTGCCGGGCGACCACGGTCATGGTCGAGCCGCGGCTGTTCCGCCGACCCGCGCTGATCTCCGCGACGCTGGCCGGGTTCGTGGTCGGCGCCGGGATCGTTGCGCTCGTTTCGTTCGTGTCCACGGTGCTCGAACGCGGTACCGGTCGGTCGGGGCTGGCCGCCGCGGCGTTGTTGCTGGCCTGGTCGGTGACCAGCGTGGTCACGGCCGTGCTGACGCGCCGCCTGCCTGCGCGACTGTCGGCCGGAGGTGGCGCACTGTGCGTCGGCCTGGTCGTCATCGCCGTCGGTCTCGTCCCGCTCGCGCTACTGACCCGTGACCTACCCGCATGGCAACTACTGCTCGGCCTGCTCGTCACAGGAGCCGGTACCGGGATCGCGAACACCGCGCTGGGACGTGAGGCCGTCGCATCGGTGCCGTCCGACTTCGCCGGCGTGGGGAGCGGGATCAACAACACCAGTCGCTACGTGGGCGCAGCGATCGGCGTCACCGTCGTGACCGTGCTCGCGCTGCAGCCGTCCACCGACCCGATCGCCGGGCTGATCGCTGGCTGGAACACGGCGGCATGGCTCGGGGTCGTGTTGTCGATGATCGGCGGAATCGCCGCCGTCGCACTTGAGCGTGCCGACCGCCGATGGCAGGACCGGCCGACCACCGCTGCTCACCTGGCCTGACCACCTGCAACCGCAGCTCAGGAGTGTTCGGTGCCAGTCCGGCTGAGCCACCAAATTCTGGTTACCGACCAGAGAGCCGCCACACCGCGCAGGGTGCGCCTGAGTGACTATCTGAGTGACAACCCGGCCAACCACCCGCCGGACTCCCGCGGACTTCGCGTCGGACCCGAGCCGTTTCCGGCGTCGAGCGCGGTGCGGATTCAGCACCCACAGTCCGACAAGCGCAGCCAGGCAACACGGGGGGCCTACGTGCGTAGAGGACGGGCGGCCAGAGTCGCAGCCGGAGGTTCGCCGTAAGTAGCCCGGTAAGCGGTGGCGAACCGGCCAGGATGGCTGAACCCCCACCGGTACGCCACGTCGATCACCCGGGGTCCGGCGCCGGGTTCGGCGGCGACCAGGGCGGCGTGCGCGCGTTCGAGGCGGACCTGCTGAAGGTACTGTTTCGGGGATCGGTCGAGCTCGCGGCGGAAGCCAGCGTGCAGGGCGCGCACCGAGAGCCCCACGGCGCGGGCCACCTCCTCGATCGTCAGTGGTTCGTCGGCGCGGACGCGCATCAATTCGGCCGCGTCGCCGACCGTGGACCGACGGGCGGGTTCGGGGCGCCGACGCAACGCCGGGGTCAAGCTGTTGGGCTGGCCCAGCAGCAGGGTGAACATCACCTGCTCGCGCAGCGCCGCCGCGGCCAGCGGGTTCATCGCCTCGGGTCCGTCCGAGGCGAGCAGGTCCTGCATCATGCGGGCCTGGCCCAGCGCTGTCGCGGTGATCTGCGGGGCGTCCATGGCCGGGTCGAACCGCAGGTCGAGGTGGTCGGAGTCGTTGGTGAGTATGCGGGTAGCCAGCGACCGCAGCGCCTGTAGGTCGGCCCGCAGCACCAGCAGCCGAAGGCCCTCGGCCCAATCCATGACCAACTCCGAGTCTGGGGTACCCACCAGCGCGGACCGCCCGGCGCACGCGTCGAGCCGGCGGCCCTGGTGTTTCGCGGTCATCGACCCGGTCAGCGGGAGGCACACCGCGACGTAGTCGTCGAGCGGGTCGGCGGTCAGTCGCAGCGGCATCCCGTAGTCCATCTCGAGCAGCGACAGGCCCGAGGTATGCACCCCCGACACCTCGGCGGTGAACGACCCCGCCCGAGCCGGTACCACCGTGTGGCTCGACATCAGCGCGGTGACCCGAGTGACCAGCTCGCCGAGGTCGCCGGTACGGACCAGCGTCGGGCAAACCGGCGAGTTCGTCGTGCTCGTGTCCGGGCTCATCGCAGTGTTGTGCATCGCGGCGTTCCCCTCAGCCGCCACCCGCGGGCGAGGCGGGCTCGCCGGGGATCTCGGGCGAGCGGGCCAGGTTCCACGCCGGTGCGGGCTTCATACGTGTGCAGGTCCGACCCGCAGATGTTGGTGGTCGTGATCCGCACCAACACGTCGGTCGGCTGCTCGATCCGCGCGTCCGGTACGTCCGTGACGGTGACGTCGCGGCTGCCGTTGTAGACCAGTGCCGTCATTCGGGTCTCCCACCTGTCGGCTCGTCTCCGCGTGAACGCCGTCGATCATGTCGAGCGCGCCGAGCCGACACCTCCGCCCGCCAGGCCGAAAAGACATGCCCGTATCTGCGCCTGTGAGGTTGGTTCAGGCGCTGTACCTGGACATCCCGGCCTCGTGGGGTGGAGTGATCGGTCCGATCTGGTCCGTGTGAGTCGACGTTGCCCTTCGGGCAGCGGGGAATTCTGGCGTTCACCATGCAGTCGCTGCCGCAAGGAGGAACTCTGATGAGCACGTGGAACCCGACCAGCTTCAGCGCGAAATGCCCGGACAACGAGCTGCTCACGACGGTCATTGGATGCCACGGCACTCCGTACCGGTGCCCGGACATGTCCTCAGTGGACGGGCACATCCTCGAGTTGTACAACCGCATCGGGTGTGCCGCCCCGCGGTTCCCGGGACTTGTCGACGAATTCTGGGCCGAGATCGACCTGCTTCTCGATCGCCGTATGTGGCTGGCATTCGACCCTGAGAGCCACGCGGCCGCCTGACGATGGCAACCGCCGCGGTCGCGTCGCGTATCCGATCCCCACTGAGCCAGCGAGATCTCGCGGTGATGCGGGCCGTCGCCGACGGGCGTTGCGAGGTGACCGACGTATCCGGTGGGTCGCTCACCGTCGACGGCCTGTGCTGCTGCGATCAGTTCATCGGTCGGCGGCTGGCGAGCGCCGGTTTGATCGCCGCCGCCGGCCGGCCGCCCGGACCGGCGCGGCTCACCGCGTCCGGTCGGTCGCTGCTCGCGACGGCGTGACGTCCGGTTCGAGGCTCCCCGGCCACAGACCGGACACCCGGCCGGGGGCTGACCAGGGGCCTCACGATATGGGCGGGCGCCGACCGCTCACGACGTGAGCTCGACCGCCGCCGGGTAGACGTTGAACGGCCGTCATGCCCACAACGTCCAGTGCGCGGCGCACCGCGCGAGACGGGAACACTCCGCACAGCTGCCGTCCGCCGGTCCGCTCGGCCGTGTCGAGAACGTCCGCGAGGGCGGAGACCTCTGGTACCGAGGAATCCGACCTGCGCCAGGTCGTGCGTAAGCAGGTTCCCGACCGGGTCGAGCACGTGCTCGACCTCGCGGTTGAACAGCGGTGCCGTGAGTGTGTCGATCTCTCCTTGGACGCGGACGACCACGGCACCACCGGACAGTCGCGACACCGGTCCCGTCCCCGATGCTGGGCAAAGTGTGGCCCTCCGGGGTCAATGTGATGACCGTCTGCCGGACCGACGTGCGGCCTCCACATTGGCACTGCCAGGCCGAGGACGAGAGCGAACCGAGGACGGAGCATCGCTCCATGACCGTCTGGCTGGATCGCGCGGCGTGCCGAGACGTCGACCCGGAGATCTTCTTTCCCATCGGCACCGGGGTGCTTGCGGAGCGCCAGGTGATCCGGGCCAAGGCGGTCTGCCACCGCTGTCCGGTCCGGGCGGAGTGTCTACGCTGGGCCCAGGTCCACGGGCAGGGCGACGGGGTCTGGGGAGGGCTCGACGCGGACGAACGACGCGAGCTCCGCCGGAGCACGGCCCAGCGGGCCGGGCGAAACGCGGCGTGATCCGCCGCGCCGATGCCCCGGGCGTCCTACGGCGCCGTCCGGACCACCGACGCGGCCGCAAGCGCGCCCGCCGCTGCCGCTGCCGCTGGACACCAGGCTGCCCGGGGTGGTCGCCGCGGGCGACGTGCGCAGCGGGTCGGTCGAACGAGTCGTCTCGGACGTGGGCGACGGCGGTCCGGCTGGTGCACGATTACCGGTCGAGGCTGCACCGGGCGTAGTCGTGTGGTGCCGGGTCGGGCAGGCGGCGACCATGGGAAGGCCGAATGGACGGGGAGGGCTCCTGGATGCCGGATCATGCCGCATGGCCCCCGCACGTCGTCGAGTGGGCGACCGAACGCACCGGGGGACAGTCGCTGTCCGAGGGGTGGGAACGCGGCCCGATGCTTTTCGGCCGCTGCGGCTTCGACGGGTTCTATCAGGCGGCGAACGCTCGCATCACCGAGCTGCTCGGCTGGACGATCGCTGAGCTTGCCTCGGTTTCGTGGTGGGAGTTCGTGCACCCCGACGACCGGGACGGCATGGTCGAGGGCATCGAGCTGCTGATGAAGATCGGTGCCTGGGACGACGCCGAGGTGAGCCTCGTGACCCGCGATGGGCACTACCGGCGGACCAGGTGGAGCTTCCTCGCCGACCCGGACGACGAGATCATCTACTGCATCGGCCGGGACGACGGAGCGGATCCCCGGGAGCCGGCCAGGGTGCGCGTGGGCGTCTGGCAGTGGCATCCGAGCGCCGACACGATGACCTGGTTCGGCTTGCTGTTCAATCCCCACCCGCCGCCGCGGACCTATGCAGCGTTCCTGGCGCGCGTGGACGACACCGACCGTCCCCGGCTCGACGAGCAGGTGCGCGCGAGCGTGCTCACCGGCGACCCGATCGAGGACACCGTGGGGGTCCTTCTGGCGCTCGGTCCGACACCCGTGCGGTTCGCCGGGACCGCCCACCAGGGCGCGGACGGCGACACCCACGTCCGCGGGATCGCGCAAGCCCTAGACGAGCGGGCCGCGTCGCGGCCGTCGAGGTGGATAACGTGACTGCCGACCCATGATCGTGACCCGATCCACGCGTCGTCCATCCGGATGTGCGCGACGAGGTTGCCGCCGACGTCGACTACGGCGATGTTGCTGGGCTGCCCGACCTCACCGGCCTTGGCCGCCCCCGAGGCGACGGCTCGCCGGGCGTCCTCCCGGGACACCGCCGCCGTCTTCACAATCATGGCAAGGTCCATCCTGCTGTGGGTACGCGGATGTGTGCCGGCCCCCAGGTTGGTGGTCTCCGACCCCGCGCACCTCCACCTACCGGGCCGGACGTTGCGCCGTTCGACGCGAACGGCAGCTCCACCCGGAGGACGGATCCCAGCACCACCGCGAACTGATCCCTTCCCCCGGGGCGGTAACCTCGACGGGTCTCAGGGAGGCGTTGCAGTGGACGACCGCGAGCGACTCATCCGCACCTTGCGCGAGCAGTTGTCGAGCATGTCCAGCGTGTTCGCGCTGTCGATGGCGCTGTTCGACCGCACCGACGAGCAGGAGATCCTCGCACTCGCCATCAGCTCCGTCGCTGCGCTCGGGCCGTTCCGTGCCGACGGCGCCTACCTGGTCCGCGATGGGCTGATCCACGACGGGCAGGGGTCAGCCACCACGGCCGACCCGTCGCTCCGCGACCGGTTGAGCGATCTCGCCGGTGCGGACGGCCCGATCGCCGAGGCCGAGGCGGGCTGGTCGTGGGCCTTCCCGCTGCGGGCTGTCGGCGGGCACGCCGGCTACCTGGTGGTGTCCGCCGCCGCCGAGCCATCGGTGCATCAGCAGCACCTCCTCAGGACGGTCGCCCAGCAGACCGGAGCCGCGTTGAACAGCTCCATGCTGCACCGCGCCGAGCGGGAGACGGCGGCCGAGCTGCGCCACCGTGGCGAGGAGCTCACCACGGCCGTGGCCGATCTCGAACAGCGCGGCCGGATCCACGAGCTGTTCACCGAGACGGTCGCGTCCGGGGCGGGTGAGGCCGGGATCGCCGCCGCGCTGCACGAGCTGACCGGGCTGGCCGTCGCGGTGGACGACGCCTTCGGCAACATGCGCGCCTGGGCCGGGCCCGACCGCCCCGCCTCCCCTCCACGCCTGTCCGCCCGCGCCCGGTCGGAGCTGCTCACCGAGGCCCGGCGCGCCGGGCACACGGTGCGCCACGGCGACCGCGTCCTCGCGCTGGCCCAGCCCCGCAACGAAGTCCTCGGGGTGCTCGCACTGATCGACCCGGACCACCGGGCGGGGCCGCAGGACATGTTCGCGCTCGAGCACGGCGCGCTCGTACTGGCCATGGAACTGGCCCATCTACGCAGCCTGGCCGAGGCCGAGCTGCGGCTGCGCAGGGATCTCGTGGACGACCTGCTCAGCGGGACCGACGACGAGAGCGCGCGGCTGCGGTCCACTGCGCTCGGCCACGACCTTGGCCGCCCCCACCAGGCGGTCGTCGTCGAGTGGACCGGCAAGGTCGCTGAGGAGGCGCTCGCGCGGGCGGTCGGCCAGGCCGCGACGCGGGTCCTGGAGACCGGTTCGCTGTTCGCGCGCCGCGCCGGGGGGATGGTGCTGATCGCCCCGTGGCCCGAGACCTGGGGTGAGCGGCACCGCTGGGACGAGCTGTACCGGTCCGTGGCCGGGACCCTGCGGTCCGACGCGGGGTCGGTCGGTGTGGGCCGCTCCTGCACCAGGCCGTCGGAGTTGCCGCGTTCCTACGCCGAGGCCGTGCACGCGCTGCGCATCCGGCAGTCCTCCGCCGCACCCGGCGGCGTGACCACGTTCGACCAGCTGGGCATCTACCGGCTGCTCGCCGCCGACGACGGTGGCGAGGTGGACCTGTTCGTCCGCGAGTGGCTGGGGCCGCTGCTCGACTACGATGCCGCCAACCGCTCGGACCTCGTCACCACGCTGTGGCAGTACTACGAATGTGGCGGGAACTACGACGCGACGGCGGCTGCGTTGACAATTCACCGCAGTACGCTGCGGTATCGGCTGCGGCGGATCCGGGAGCTCACCGGTCACGATCTACGCACTGTCGACAACCGGCTGAACCTCCATGTCGCCACCCGCGCCTGGCAGGTACAGCGCGGCTCGTCCTGACGTCGTCGCCCGGCCTCCGAGGCCGAATTCGCTCGTTGACATTGCGGGATATGGCGGCGCCACGTTCACTCGTCTGCTCCGCAGCATTGAGACGAGAGGACGACCGATGGCCCAGACCCTCGCCGACGCCGAAGTTGGCGGCATTGCGGCTCAACCCTTCGACCACATCTGCGCGCTGTACCGCGGCCGCGCCGAGCGCGACCGGCTCATGCTCCCCTTCCTGAAGGACGGCCTGGAAGCCGGCGACGCCTGCCTCTGCCTGGCCACCGACGGGGAGAGCACCGACCTGGCGTCGACGCTCGGTCGCGAGCACGACGTCAGCCGGCTGATCGTCACCGAGCCGCGCCACGCGCACTTACGGACCGGAGTGTTCGATCCCGAGTCGATGCTGGAGTTTCTCCGCGACTGGTCCCGGACCTGCTTCGAGACCGACGGTCGGGACTTCGCCCGGCTCGTCGCCGACATGAGCTGGGCCCTACCCCTGGTCTCCCAGCCGTTCCTCGAGGACCTCTCGGACTACGAGGCCCGCGCCACCGTCTGGGCCCGCTCCTACCCGCAGAGCTGCGTCTGCATGTACGACCTGGACCACTTCGGCGGCAACGTGATCTTCGCTGTCATACAGGCGCACCCGAAGGTGTGGATGAGCGGGGTGATCGTGGAGAACCCCTACTACCTGCGCTTCGACGAGGGGGGAGCCGTCAGCTGAGACCCGCCCTGGCAGGCCCACCGCAACGCTCCAGATCGGGCCTGGCGGGCGGGCGCGCCGCCCACCCACGCCACCCGATGCTGACCTCCACAGAGATCGAACCAGATCGAACGAACCTCAGGAGGTAGACATGTCAGTCGCTGTCGGGTTGCTGGTGACGCTGGAGGCGCAGCCGGGCAAGGAGACCGATGTCGAGGAGTTTCTCGACGCCGGCCGCTCGCTGGTCGAGGACGAGCCGGCCACCGTGGCCTGGTTCGCCGTCAAGCTCGGGCCGACGACGTACGCGATCGTGGACTTCTTCCCCGACGACGCCGGCCGCACGGCCCACCTGCAGGGCAAGGTCGGCCAAGCGCTCGGGGCGCGGGCCGACGAGCTGTTCGCGAAGGCGCCCGACATCGCGCAGCTCGACGTGCTGGCGTCGAAGCTGCCCTGACGGCGGGCTCGACATGGCCGCGATGACCATTGCAGAGTGCGGTGACTTCCTGGCGGCCGGGACGACTTGGCTCACGAGTGGATCTTGAAGCCGATCGTTGATCGCTGACCTGGGGTTTCGTCGGCGGAATCGGCTGAATCTGCGCACTAATCTGGGCTCGTAGTCTGCGCTGGTGGCGTACGTGCGCACGGTGCGGACCGGGTCGGGAGCGGTCGCGGTGCAGATCGTGCACGGTTCCCGGGGCGGTGCACGCGACATCGAGCACCTCGGCTCGGCCCACGACGCCCAGGCGGTGGAGGCGCTCAAGGCGGTAGCCCGTCAGCGGCTGGCCGGCGGGCAGGGCGAACTCGACCTCGGTGTGGACACCGACACAATCGCCGCCGGTGCATCGTCAGGGCCGTTGCAGATCGCGTCCTCGCAGATGACACCGCTGTGGGAGGCGTTGGGCGTCGCCTACGGCGAGCTCGGTTTCGACGCTGCCACCGGCGCCGATGAGGTGTTCCGACAGCTGGTGTTGGCCCGGATCATCGAGCCGACCAGCAAGCACGACAGCCTGCGGGTGCTGGCTGAGGCCGGGGTCGAAGCGGTCTCCTACGCCACCCTCAAGCGCCGGCTGCAGGGCTACGCCGACGACGCGTGGCGAGGACGGCTGGCCGCCGCATGTGCTGCGCACGCCCGGCTCGGCCCGGCGAGTCTGGTGCTCTACGACGTGTCCACGTTGTACTTCGAGACCGACACCGGGGACGGGTTCCGCGAGCCCGGGTTCTCCAAGGAGCGCCGCCTCGAGCCGCAGATCACGGTCGGCCTGCTCACCGACGCCGCCGGGTTCCCGCTGATGGTCGAGGCGTTCGAGGGCAACCGCGCCGAGACCGCCACCATGCTGCCCACGATCCGGGCGTTCATGGACGCCCACCAGCTCTCCGATGTCACCGTCGTCGCGGACGCGGGCATGATCTCGGATGCGAACAAGAAGGCGATCGAGGCCGCCGGGCTGTCGTTCATCCTCGGCGCGAAGACCCCACACATCCCCTACGTGGTCGCCGAGTGGCGCCGCGAGCACCCCGACCGTGAGGTCCCCGACGGGCTGGTGCTGACTCAGCCGTGGCCGGCCGGGGGCAGCGACAAGCGCCGTGACCAGGTCATCTACTACCAGTACAAGGCCGACCGGGCGAGGCGCACGCTGCGCGGGATCAACGAGCAGGTCGCCAAGGCCGAACGCGCGGTCGCCGGGAAGACCCCGGTCAAGCGCAACCGATTCGTCACCCTGTCCGGGGCGGACAAGGCGGTGAACCGCACACTGGAGGCCAAGGCCCGCGCGTTGGCCGGGTGGAAGGGCTACAGCACCAACCTCACCGAGGTCGGGCCGGAGTTCGTGATCGGCGCCTACCACCGGCTGTTCGAGATCGAGCGCTCGTTCCGCATGTCCAAACACGACCTCGCCGCCCGGCCGATCTACCACCACAAACGGGCCTCGATCGAGGCGCACCTGACCATCGTGTTCGCCGCGCTGGCGGTGTCGCGGCTGGTCGAGGACCGCACCGGCTGGTCGATCCGCCGGTTCGTGCAGACCGCACGGCGCTACCGCACCGTCCAGATCCACGCCGGCGGCCGCCTGCTCACCGCGGCCGACCCCATCCCCGATGACCTACGCGACGCCCTCGATCGGATCGGCCGTCCCGGAAGTACGCACTAATCTGAATCGGGTAGTTCGCACCCCAGAGAGGTGCTCCCAGCTGGTCCGACGAGCCCCGAGCCGCGCCGCCGTCCCCGCCCGCGCTCACCCTCCTTCCAGTACCGGGCCCTGAACCGCACGCGGCCGGACTCCACAAACCGGTCTCACGGAAAAGGGCGACCGTGTCGGATCGGAGCCAATTCCGGTGCCGCTCACGGGCCGGAACCCGCCGCGCGGACGCCCAAACCCCCAGGGGTTCCGCCGCCCGGACTCGCCGATTCCGCACCGCTTCCGCGACCGATAACGCCTCGGCCCCGCCCCGGCGCGTTCCTACCGTCGACAGCGCCGTGTTGGACCGCGTCACCGCGGATCCACCGAGTAACCGACCAATAGGAGGGCCCCCGAATGTTCGACCGCAGCAGCCCGAGCCCCGCGCCGGCCGCGGCGCCTCGCGAACGGCCCGGAACGCAGCCGGTGCCCGTCATGGACGACTCGCTGCCGACCGCCGTCGATGCCGGCCTGGAGCAGCTACGCAACCTCGCCATGGTCGAGGCCGTTATCGGCGCCGGGGACCTCGAGCGGCGCCTGCGTACCGCGCTGGGCACCGACCCCGCCGCGCACGGACGCGCCGCCGCCCGGGTGGCCTGCGCGCACCTTGCCGCCGGCCAGCTGACCGCCGCCCACTTCGCCCTGCTCTCCGCCCGTGACCAGATACTCATCGCCACGGTTGGCCACCTGAACCGCATCGATCCCGCGAGAACGCGATGACCACCGACCAGTAGCCATCATCCCGCCCGAGCTCGCGGCAACCCTCGACCGCGTCGCCGACGCGCTGGCCGCGAAAGACCGCGGCCACCCCGCCCCGCACTGTGGCCGGGCTCCCCGGACGCAAACCTGTTCGGGGCATGGGCCCATCGAAAGCGGAGACGACACGGTGACCCGGGCCTTCACCCGGGGCGGGAGCCTCCGATCAATCCCCATCGGTGCTGACGAGAGGTGTGTCGACCAGGTGCTCGGCGAGGAACCACGCTTGGAGCTCCCCGGTGCGGATCACCTCGGAGACGAGCAGATCGTTGCTGCCGTCATCGCCCTGTTCGGCGACCCGGGTGGCGGCATCGCGGGCCTCAGCGAGGATGATCTCGTGCGCTTCCAACAGACGCGAGAGCATGGTCGGCACGGGCTCGACGCCGTCCGGGGAACGCGGGATATGGGTGATTTCGGCGATGTGCCTCGGATCCCCCACGGCCACACCACCAAGGGTCTGGACCCGCTCGGCCACCGAGTCGATGATCTGGAGCTGTTCGCCGGCGTGCTTGTCGAGCAGCAGGTGCACTGAGTAGAACGTGTGGCCGCGCACGAGCCAGTGGTGCTTCTTGTAGAGCGCATAGAGAATCTGGGAGTCGGCCAACACGCGGTTGAGCCGCTGGCAGGAGTAGAGCCGCGCGTCGCGGGACAGCGCGAGCGGGAAGTACCGAACGGTGCCGTATGCCTGTACCTCCCCGCCGTGTTGGTGCAGCTCGGGTTGTGAACCGGCCTGTCGGCTCGAGGTGGCGGTCATGGATCCTCCCTTAATCGTGGGGTCTGTCAGTCTGTGCCGTTGCCGCGCGGCCGATCCGCGTCCCGGGGGGTGAAATCGGCAGGCGCCGCTCGGCCCGCCGGATCAGGTGGCGACCTGCGCATGCGCGGTGCGGCCGCTGAGGTGCTCGTGTACAAGCCGGACGGCCATCGCGCCCTCGCCGACTGCCGACGCGACCCGCTGGACCGACCCGCTGCGCACGTCCCCGGTGGCGAAGACCCCGGGCGCGCTGGTCTCCAGCGGCAGCGGGGCACGGCCGATCTCGGAGAACGCCTCGGCACCGTGCTCGGCCGCCGAGGGACCGGTGCGCACGTACCCACCCGAGTCCAGGCCGACGGCATCGGCCAGCCATCCTGTGCACGGGGTGGCTCCGATGAACACCATGAGTTCCCGGGCATCCACGCGTTGCCGTCGCCCGGTAGCGGTGTCCTCGACGACGACGGCCTCCAGAATCCCCTGCTCGCCGAGAAGCTCACGCACCTCGGTGTGCACCAGCACCTCGATGCGGGGATCCGCCAGGATCCGGTCGGCGAGGTAGCGGGACATGAACTCGTTGAGCGTGTGCTCCCGGACCACCATCCGGACCGTGCGGGCGTGGTCGGCGAGAAACAGGCCGGCCTGGCCGGCCGAGTTCCCGCCACCGACCACCACGACCGGGTCGTCGGCGCAGATCTGGGCCTCGAGCGGGGTGGCCGCGTAGAAGACGCTGTCCCCGAACTCCTCGAGGCGCGGGACCGGGAGTCTGCGGTACCGGGCGCCGGTGGCGACGATCACCGCGCGCGCGGTGGCCTGGCCACCGCCGTCCAGCCGCACGATGTAGTGGCCATCGTCGCGGTCCAGCGCGGTCGCGGTCGCCGGGATCTGCGTGTGCACGCCGAACTTGTCGGCCTGGATCACCGCCCGCTCGGCGAGCTCCGCGCCGGAGATGCCGGCCGGGAAACCGAGGTAGTTCTCGATCCGGGATGAGGTCGCCGCCTGCCCGCCGGTCGCCACCGCGTCCAACAACACGGTGCGCAATCCCTCGGAGGCGCCGTAGACGCCCGCCGCCAAACCGGCGGGCCCGGCCCCGACGACGAGCAGATCGCAGTGGGAGGGACCGTCGGCGGTCGGCGCGGTGGGCCCGATCATCGCGGCCAGTTCGGCGTTGCTCGGGTTGCGCAGCAGGTGATGCCGCCACACGACCAGCGGTGTGTCGCGCGGGCCGATGCGCAGCCGGCGCAGCGTGCGCTCGGCTTCGACGTCGGTCTCCAGGTCGATGCAGCGGTGCGGGAGCCGGTTGCGGCTGGCGAACTCGCGCAGCCGCGCGGTGTCCGGCGAGAACCGGGAGCCGATGATCCGGAAGCCGACCCCCAGCCCGATGGCCAGGCTGCGCCGGGTCAGGTAGGCCCGCAGGATCTCGTCGCCCAGGCCGACGTCCTGGGTGACCAGTCGGCGCACCTCCTCCACCGGCACGGCGAGCACCTCGCCGGCGACCGCGACGACGGTCGTGAAGAACGACACCTGGCCGGTGAGCAGGCCCAGCTCGCCGAGGAAGCGGCCCGGGCCGTGGACTCGCACCAACCGCTCCTCCGGGGTCTGGTAGCCCTCGAGCACGACTGCCGTACCACTGAGGACGACGAAGAACGCCGGGTCCGGCTCGCCCTCGATGATCAGTACCTCGCCCGGACTGGTGGTGTGGCGGTCGCCGTGTGCCGCGAGCATCTCGATCT
Source organism: uncultured Actinomycetota bacterium (assembly GCA_963822335.1). Lineage (GTDB taxonomy): Bacteria > Actinomycetota > Actinomycetes > Mycobacteriales > Pseudonocardiaceae > Pseudonocardia. The sequence continues at coordinate 693,429 of CAWGHE010000005.1, forward strand.
GGGCCGACTCGAGCCGAGGGAAGGCCCCGGAGAGGTCCGGCGTCTCGGTCAGCGATCCCCAGGTATCGCGCGTCTCGATCGGGCGCGGCGTGTTCATGTCAACCTCTCGTCGATGTAGCACCAGCGCCACGACTCGCCCGGCTCGAAGGACTGGACGATCGGATGGCTGTGCGCGCCGGCATGCGCGCGGGCGTGCCGGCGCGGCGAGGAGTCGCAGCAACCCACGTGACCGCAGGTCAGGCAGAGCCGCAGGTGGACCCAGGACGAGCCGATCCGGAGGCAGTCCCCGCAGCCCTGAGGTGTACGCGGCACGACTGGACGGACGACGGCCAGGTGTGGGTCGGGTGGCAGCGTCACGTCGATCCCTCCGGCCGTGCGGGCTGATCAGGTGCGGGCGGCAGCGCCCGGAGCACCCAGTCGCGCAGGGCGGCGAGCGGCATCGCGCCGGGTTGGCGGGCCAGGACGTCCCCGTCGCGCTGCACGATCAGGGTGGGCACCGCTTGGACAGCGAACCGCTGCGCGATCGTGGGCGACTGGTCGACGTCGACCTTCACCAGCTTGATCCGGCCGGCGAGCTCGCCGGCGAGCTGCTCGAGGGCCGGGCTGACCATCCGGCACGGCCCGCACCATGGTGCCCAGAGATCCACCAGGACCGGGAGGGACGTGTGGTCGGCGACCTCGGTGAAGTCGTCGTCCCCGGCGTCGGTGATCCAGGGCAGCGGGCGGTGACAGTTGCCGCATCTGGGGGTGCCCTCGGCGGCCGCCGGCACGCGGTTGGCCTTCCCGCAGTGCGGGCAGGGAACCGTCGAGACGCGCTGGTGAGCGGGGGCGCTCACGCCGGGCTCCCCGCGGGCTGCTCCGAGTGCGTGACGACCAGCTGCCCCTCGTGCACCTCGACGCGAACGGTCGAACCGTCGGGCACGGCGTCGCGCAGGAGCGCCCTGGCGATCCGCGTCTCCACGTCGCGGGCGATGAACCGGCGCAGCGGGCGGGCGCCGTAGACCGGGTCGTATCCTTCCCGGGCGATGAAATGACGCGCCTCGTCGCTGATCTCGAGCATGATGTTGCGGTCCTCGAGCCGCCGGCGCAGGTCCTGCACCATCAGTTCGACGATCCGCTCGATCTCGGTCGGACTGAGCGGCGTGAACAGCACGGTCTCGTCCACCCGGTTCAGGAACTCGGGCCGGAAGTGTGCGCGCAGCTCGGCCATGACCATCTCTCGGGCGTCGGGTTTGAGCTGGCCGTCGGCGGTGACGCCGTCGAGCAGGAACTGCGACCCGATGTTCGAGGTCATGATGATCACGGTGTTGCGGAAGTTCACCGTGCGCCCCTGCGCGTCGGTGAGCCGGCCGTCGTCGAGCACCTGCAGCAGCGTGTTGAACACGTCGGGGTGCGCCTTCTCGATCTCGTCGAAGAGCACTACGGCGTAGGGCCGCCGGCGCACCGCCTCGGTGAGCTGTCCACCTTCGTCATAGCCCACGTACCCGGGGGGCGCGCCGACCAGCCGGGACACCGTGTGCCGCTCCTGGTACTCGCTCATGTCGATGCGGACGACGTTGTCCTCGGAGTCGAACAGCGCCTCGGCGAGCGTCTTCGCCAACTCCGTCTTACCGACGCCGGTGGGGCCCAGGAAGATGAACGATCCGGTGGGCCGCCGTGGGTCCTTGACTCCGGACCGTGCGCGGATGACCGCGTCGGCGACCACCTGGACGGCCTCGTCCTGGCCGACGACCCGCCCGTGCAGCAACTCGTCGAGGCGCAGCAGCTTGTCCCGCTCGCCCTCGGTCAGCCGGGACACCGGGATACCCGTCCACAGCGAGACGATCTCCGCGATCTCGTCGTCGGTGACCTCCTCGCGCAGCAGGCGATGTCCGGACTGTTTGCCGGCCAGACGCTGCTGCTCGGCCTCGAGCTTGCGTTCCAACTCGGCCAGCCGGCCGTAGCGCAGCTCCGCAGCCCGGTTGAGGTCGTACTGGCGCTCGGCGTCGGCGACGTCGTGGCGGACCTGCTCCAGGTCGGCGCGCAGGTCCTGCACCCGGCGGATGGCCTGCCGTTCGGCCTCCCACTGGGCGCGCATCGCGTCGGCCTCGGCACGCTGGTCGGCGAGCTCACGGCGCAGCTGGTCGAGCCGGGCCAGACTCGCCGGGTCGTCCTCCTTGGTCAGGGCCGCTTCCTCGATCTCCAGGCGCATCACCTTGCGGGTGATCTCGTCCAGCTCCGCGGGCATCGAGTCGATCTCGGTCCGCAGCCGGGCGCAGGCCTCGTCGACCAGGTCGATCGCCTTGTCCGGCAGGAACCGCTCGGTGAGGTATCGATCGCTCAGGGTCGCGGCCGCGATGAGCGCGTTGTCCTGGATACGCACGCCGTGGAACACCTCGAGCCGCTCGCGCAGCCCGCGCAGGATCGAGATGGTGTCCTCGAGGGTCGGCTCGTCGACGTAGACCGGCTGGAACCGACGCTCGAGGGCGGCGTCCTTCTCCACGTGCTTGCGGTATTCGTCGAGCGTGGTCGCGCCGATCATGTGCAGCTCGCCGCGGGCGAGCATCGGCTTGAGCATGTTGCTTGCGTCCATCGAGCCCTCGGCGGCGCCCGCCCCGACCACGGTGTGCATCTCGTCGACGAACAGCAGGATCCGGCCCTCGGCGGCCTTGATCTCGGACAGCACCGCCTGGAGCCGCTCCTCGAACTCTCCCCGGTACTTCGCGCCGGCCACCAGCAGACCCATGTCCAGGGCGAAGATGGTGCGGTCGCGCTGCCCCTCCGGCACGTCGCCGTCGACGATGCGCCGCGCCAGGCCCTCCACGATCGCGGTCTTGCCGACGCCCGGATCACCGATCAGCACCGGGTTGTTCTTGGACTTCCGGGACAGGATCTGCACCACGCGGCGGATCTCGGCGTCGCGGCCTATCACGGGGTCCAGCTGCCCCGACCTCGCCGCGGCGACCAGGTCCTGGCCGTATTTCGCCAACGCCTCGTAGGCCCCCTCCGGGGTGGCCGAGGTGACCCGCTGGTTGCCGCGCACACTGGTGAGCTCGGCCAGGAACCGGTCACGGGTCACGCCGTAGCGGTCCAGGACCCGCCCGGCCGCCGTCCGCTGTCCCTCGTCGGTCAGAGCGACGAGCAGGTGCTCGACCGAGACGTACTCGTCGGAGAGCCGCTTCGCCTCCCGCTCGGCGGCCTGCAGCAGCCGGGCGAGCCGCTGGGTCACGGACACCTGACCGGGTTGACCGGCCGGACCTGTGGTGCGGGGCTTGTTCTGCAGCTCGCCCTCGAGGTCTCCTCGTAGGCCGTCCAGGTCGACCCCCAGGCCGGTCAACAGCCGGGGCACCAACCCGTCCGGCTGTTCGACGAGCGCGAGCAGCAGATGCTCGGCGTCGACCTCGGTGTGCCCGGACCGGGTAGCCAGGTCCTGGGCGTCCGACAGGGCTTGCTGGGACTTCTGGGTCAGGCGGTTGAGGTCCATTCAGGAGCTCCATCCAGCATCGCTTCGGTCCGGGCCGGTGTAGGGCTGCTTGCGCAGCTGGCCCTCGAGGGCGTGGATCTGGTCCAGCAGCTCGATCACGAGACCGAGCGCCGCGTAGTTCAGTGATAGCCCGGAGCGGAGCCGCTCGATGCGGGCCACGGCTGCGAGCTGGCTCCGCGGGAACCACAGCCGGCCGTCGACATCTCGGCTCGCCCGCAGGAGCCCGAGCGCGACGAACCGACGCAGCAGGTCCGGGTGTACCCCGCTCCCGCGGGCGAGCTCGTCGTGGCTGAGCTGGCGGAGTGGCTGGCGGACCGGCGGGTAGCGGAGCATCATCCCGTCGCCCTTCTCTTCGGGTCGACTCCAGAGTTGTCCCCACCGCGGGGGGTGACGGGGTCACGGCGGGGGTCGAAGGCGGACGTCTCGGACAACTCCGCGAACAACTCCCGCTCCCGGGTGGTCAGATTCGGCGGAACCATGATCGTGACCTCGGCGTACAGGTCACCCGGCGCGCCCTTCGGGTTCGGCATGCCCTCGCCGCGCAGCCGCAGGCGTCGCCTGCTCGAGGAGCCGGCCGGGACGGTCACCTTCGTCTCGCCACCCGGTGTGGACACCGGCACCGTGGCGCCCAGCGCGGCCTCCCACGGGGCCAGCGGCAGGGACACGGTGATGTCGCGACCGTCCACCCGGAACCGCGGGTGCGGCAGGATGCGGACGACCAGGTAGAGGTCCCCGTGCGTGCCCGAGCCCCGTCCCTGCCCGCCCTCACCGGCGAGCCGGATGCGCTGCCCGTCGGTCACCCCTCTCGGGATGGTGACGGTGTAGGTGCGGGGCCCGGCGGTCCCGCTGAGATTGATCTGCTTCCTACCGCCGCGGTACGCCTCCTCGACGGTCAGCGCTAGCTCGGCCTCCTGGTCCGCTCCGGCGATCGGCCCGGCCCGGCCGCGTCCGAACATGCCACCGAGCAGGTCCTCCAGGTCGATTCCATCGATTCCGTCGACACCGCCGGCGCCGAAGTCGCCGAAGTCGCCGGTGGTGTAGACCGTGCGGCCGGCATGGTCGGGTCGACCGGCACGGGCTCCCGGCCGGGCACCGCCGGATCGGACACGCTGCTCCCAGTCCTCCGGGACCTGGCGGAAGTCCTCGCCGAACCGGTCGTAGCGTTTCCGGAGCTCTGGGTCGGACAGCACGTGGTAGGCCTCATTGACCTCCTTGAACCGCTCCTCGGCGGCCGGGTCCCGGTTGATGTCGGGGTGGTTCTCCCGGGCCAGCTTGCGGTAGGCCTGCTGGAGCTCGTCCGCGTCCGCGTTCCGCGACACGCCGAGGGCCTCGTAGTAGTCGCCGGCCATCGGTCAGCTCTCCGGGTCGCGGGCGACCGTCACCGCGGCCGGCCGCAACGACCGCTCCGCGTCGCCGTAGCCGGGCCGGACCACCTGCACGACCTTCCCCGGCTCGGAACCGTCCTCCGTCGGGACGACGGCCACCACCTCGTGGCGGGTCGCGTCGAACGGCACCCCGATCTCGTCCTGGCGTGGGTATCCCAGTTGGGAGAGCACCGTGAGCGCCTGCTCCCGGATCGCCCGCACGCCCTCGACGATCGCCCCGGGCGCTGCGTCGGCGTGTTGCAACGCCAGGTCGATGTTGTCGATCACCGGGAGGAACGCCGCGGCCACCCGTTCCCGTTCCGCAGCGCGCTCCCGGGGAAGCTCACGGCTGTACCGCTTGCGGAGGTTGTCCAGATCGGCCAGAGCCCGCCGCCACCGGTCCTCGAACTCGGCGGCCTCGGACCTGTCCGGCGTGGCGGGATGTCCCCCGGCATCGTCCGGCCGTTCCGCGTTGCCGGCGGTCGGTGGGGCGTCCCCACCGTCCTGGGCCTCGTCGCCCCGGCTCCCTTGCTGCCCGGGATCGCCGGGAGGCCCGGCGTCCTCGGGGCGCGGAACCCCTGCGGCCTCGGCGGGCACCGCGCGGTGCTCCTGTTGCCTCTCCGCGTGCCGGCGCTGTGTCATCGTCGGTGCCTCAGCCGCGATCGAACTCGGCGTCGATCACGTCGTCCCCGACACCGGCATCCGCCGGTCCGGCTCCGTTGCCCGATGCTCCCGCGGCGGGCCCGCCGTCGGCGCCCGCCCCGGTGGGGGACACGGCCCGCAGCCCGCCGAGGACCCCCTGGAGCTCGGCTGTGAGCTCGCGGCTCCGGTCGAACGGCGCCTGGTCGGCCACGGCCTGGCGAGCGTCGGTCACCAGCATCTCCGCGCGGGCCCGCTCGTGGGAGGGAGCCGCGTCGCCGAGCTCGTCGAGGCGACGTTGCACCTGGTAGGCGGTCGCATCGAGCTCGTTGCGGGCGTCGATCTCCTGGCGCAGTGACTGGTCCGCCGAACGGTTGCTCTCGGCCTCCTTGACCATCCGATCCACCTCGGACTGGTCCAGTGTGGACGTCTCGGAAATCGTGATGCTCTGCTCGGCGCCGGTGTCCTTGTCCCGCGCGGTGACGTGGAGGATCCCGTTGGCGTCGATGTCGAAGGTCACCTCGACCTGCGGTTCACCGCGCGGTGCCGGTCGGATGTCGGTGAGCTGGAAGCGGGCCAGGACCCGGTTGTCGGCCGCGCGTTCCCGCTCGCCCTGCAGCACCACGACGTCGACCGCCGGTTGGTTGTCCGCAGCGGTGGAGAAGGTCTCGCTGCGACGGACCGGGATCGTCGTGTTGCGCTCGACGAGGCGGGTCATCACCCCGCCCTGTGTCTCCACTCCCAGGGACAAGGGAGTGACATCCAGGAGCAGGACGTCGGAGACCTCGCCCTTGAGCACGCCTGCCTGGATTCCGGCGCCGACCGCAACGACCTCGTCCGGGTTGACGGTCATGTTCGGATCGGCCCCACCGGTGAGGCTGCGTACCAGCTGCTGCACCGCGGGAATCCGGGTCGAGCCGCCGACCAGGATGACCTCGTCGATGTCGTTCTCGCCGACCTTGGCATCCGCCATCGCCTGCTTGATCGGGCCCCTGGTGCGCTCGACCAGGTCCGCGGCGATCTGCTCGAAGGTCGAGCGCATCATCGTCGTGGTGAGGTGCTTGGGTCCGTTGGCGTCAGCGGTGATGAACGGCAGGTTGACCTGTGCCTGGCTCACCGAGCTGAGCTCGACCTTCGCCTTCTCCGCGGCCTCGAACAGTCGCTGCAGCGCCTGGGCGTCGGTCCGCAGGTCGATGCCGTTCTCCTTCTGGAACGCGTCCGCGAGGTGGTCGACGATGCGACGGTCGAAGTCGTCGCCGCCGAGGCGGGTGTCGCCGGCGGTGGACCGCACCTCCACGACTCCGTCGCCGACATCCAGGATGCTGACGTCGAAGGTGCCGCCACCGAGGTCGAAGACCAGCACGGTCTCGTGCTCGCGCTTGTCCATCCCGTAGGCGAGAGCGGCCGCCGTCGGCTCGTTGATGATGCGCAGCACCTCCAACCCGGCGATCTTGCCGGCGTCCCGGGTGGCGGTGCGCTGCGCGTCGTTGAAGTACGCGGGCACGGTGATCACGGCCTGGGTGACCTTCTCGCCGAGGCTGCGACCGGCGTCGTCGGCGAGCTTGCGCAGGATCATCGCGCTGATTTCCTCGGGCGCGTACAACCTGTCGCGCACCTTGATCCGCGCGTTGCCGTTCTCGTCGGGCACGACGTCGTAGGTGACCTGACCGGCCTCCTCCTCGACCTCCTCGAACTTGCGCCCGATGAACCGTTTGACGGAGTAGATGGTCCCCGTGGGGTTGAGGATGGCCTGGCGGCGCGCGAGCTGTCCGACGAGCCGCTCGCCGTTCTCGGTGAACGCGACGAACGACGGGGTGGTGCGGCCGCCCTCCTCGTTGGGGATCACGGACGGCTCGCCGGCCTCGTAGGCCGCGATCACCGAGTTCGTGGTGCCGAGGTCGATTCCCACTGCCTTAGCCATCAGTTCTCCCAACCCAGGGTCCGGACGGCCTCGTCGGCCACGGCTTCGTCGACCGTCAGTTCGTAAGTTCGTGGGCGCATGAACACGGCGGAGGCGAAGTCCCGCCGCCCTCGCTGCATCGCGTGGACGAGCAGGCCGATCGCGGCTCCGACGATCGCGCCGAAGATGAGCCCGTACACCGTGAGCAGCAGCCAGCCGATCAACGGGGTGACCCAGCTGAGCAGCCCGAAGAACCACCCGATCAGCGCGCCGGTGACGGCGCCGCCGACGGCGCCGCGAAGCGCTGCCCGGGGGAAGTCCATCCGGCCGACGACCTGCTCGACCAGTTCGAGCTCGCGCCCGACGATCGCGACTCGTTCGACCGGGAAACCGCGGTCGGACAGGGCGTCGACGACCTGCTCGGCCTCGGCGTAGCTCTGGAAACTACCGATGGATCGGCGTACCGGCGCGCTCGGCACGACGGTACGCGCCGGGGGTGCCGTGACACGGGACGGTTGCTCGCTCATCGTCCTCCTCCTCGATTCGTCCTGGCCGGGCGTTGGCCGGTCGGCGGGTGGGCCGGACCAGAAGCGAGGGCCGCCCGCGCGGCCTACCAAGGCCGACGTGTGTGTGCACGGTCACATCCGGGGACGCCGGGACGCATCGACTCGTGAGCGGCAAGACGGCCTGCTCGGCTCACCCCGTCAGGCCCAACGCCGTCGGGCCCGCTGCCCGGCTGCTCCGCGCCCGCTACTCGGGGTCGTTGCGGATCTGCCAGGCGCGGGTGGCGATGTGCAGGTTGAGGCGGGTGTCGACAGCTCTGAGGTCGTACCCGGTGAGTTCGCGGACGCGGCGCAGTCGGTAGCGCAGGGTGCTGCGGTGGATGAGCAGGGCGTGTGCGGTGGCGTCGTAGTTGCCGCCGCACTCGTAGTACTGCCAGAGGGTGGTGACGAGGTCGTAGTGGTGGATGGTGTCGTAGTCGATCAGGATGCCGAGCCATTCGCGGATGAAGTCGGCGACTTCGGGTTCGGTTTCCGCGGTGCCGACCATGCGGTAGAACCCGAGTTCGTCGAAGGTGGTGACGCCGTTGTGGCTGGCCTGGCTGCGCCGGACGCCGAGGGCACGGTGCGCCTCCCTGTGGGAGCGGGGCAGGTCGGACGGATTGGCGCAGGGGCGGCCAACACCGATAGCGACATCGGTGTGCGGCAGCGCGTCACTCACCAGGCGGTGGAGCTCCCGCCACTCGAACTCGACCATGTCGCCGCTGGTGGGCGCGACGACCACGATCTTGCCGCTGCGGCGGCTGATCAACGCCCGGGTCTGGGTGATCCTGCCGATGGCCTGGTCGACGGCCAGGGTGACCTTGTCCAGCTTGTCCGGGCCCGTCCAACTGATGGCGAGGATCTGGTGAGGTGGGCGTAGATCGTGGTCCAGCGCGGCGGACCGCGCGAGCGCGCTCTTGTCATCGGTCCCGGTGAGCAGGTCGTCGACGAGGTCGCCGTGCAGCCGGAGCTCGGTCTCCGCCAGGCTGCGTTGGTGAGCCAGCTCCATGGCCAGCACCACGGCCGCGAACTCCAGCGCGAGCATCTCGTACGGCCCGCCCGCCCGCGACGGGTCGATCAGCGTAAGAACGCCGAGGACCTCGTCGCGCGGTTGAGCCACCGCGATAACCCGGTCCCGCTCGCGCAGCGGGCGGCCGTTGCGCCGAACCCGGTCGAGCAGCTCCGCGCGGTGGCGCGCGGAACGCTGCCGGTAGGAGGGGGGGTGCTCGCCGCCCGCCCACCCGAGCAGGTTGCCGAACTTGTCCTCGACCACCACCGCCAGTCCGGTCAGCTCGTGCAGCACAACGGCGATGGCGCTCTCCCCACCACCGGTCGCCACCACGTTGATCAGCAGCTCGTGAATCCTGGTACGCCGTTCGAGGTCGGCGACCGCATGGGTGAGGTCGTCGTTCATCGTCGCGAGTTCGGCGTTGCGCTCTCGTAGCTCGCCGGTGGCGGTCCGCTCAGCGCGGTACAAGGCGGCACTGTTCAGTGCCGCGCCGGCCTGCTGGGCGACCGTGCGGACCAGGAACCGCTCGTCGGTCGACGGCTCCGCTTCGGCCGACACGACCAGGTAACCCGAGTGCCCCGACACGCTGCACAGCGGATAGGCCCACGCCCAGGTCGCGCAGGACACGCTGACCGGACCGTCGGCTCCCGCGAGCGCGTTCAGCTCGGTCCACGGCCCGGAACCCCGCTCGATCTCCGGCGCGGACTGGTCCCGTACCAGGTAGATGCCTTCGAGGCGACACCCGCCGAACGCGGGGACCGCAGTGGTCAGGAGCTTGAGGATCTCCTCGTCAACCACCTGGTCGAAGAGCATGATGGACAGCGCGACGACCCCGTACAGGCTCGACATCTGCTGGCGCAGGGCATGAATCCGGTCGCGGTCGTCCATCAGGACAGCTCCTCGGCGCATACCGGGTGATCGCCGGCGTGCCAGGGGGTTCGCCTGGCGGAAGGCTCGGGCCGCGTCGTGGCTCACGACTATGGCCCCCGGGGGGCGCCTCGGGCAAGCCTCACGGTCGCCCCGGGCGGTCCTCGACGATCGGCGGGCCGTAGCCGCGGCGCGGTTCAGCGCCGAGCGATTCCGGCTGAACCCGGCCTCGTAGGCGCGGCGAACGCCGCCCGGCGTCGAGGGATCCCTGCCGTTCCACAACGCTGCGATCCGCGCGATGAGCTGACTCCGCCGGCTTGGCCCTGGCGGTGCGAGACCGTCGGCCGGCATTCCCGCTCCCGGGCCGGTACGCCGGGCGAGACGTGGATGCAAGGGTCATGCCCGTTCGAGGCCTTGTGAGGATTCGTGGGAGGTGACCGGTGACACGACCGACGGGGATCCGCGTCTTCGAGCGGCTCTTCCGAGCCGCGGCTGGAGTCGACGTCGACAAGCAGGACATCCGGCGCTATCGCGCGTTCGTCGACACCATGGTCGACGACCTCGCGATCACCGGGCGCAACTCGGCGAAATGGAACGGACGGGACGTCATCGCCCCCGGCGACCTACCGATCACCAAAGGACTTCAGGAGCGGATGCGCGAGTTCGACAAGCTCGACGAGGCCGACGATGTTCGTGCGCTGCTCCGGCTCGACCTGCGGCGGCCGCCGAGCGACGTCACGTTTTCCGAGGAGACCGAGGACCTGCTACCCGAGGTGTTCGGCGGACTGAGCGTCGCGTTGGCGCGGTCGTTCACCGTGATCGACCCGAGGCTGGGCAATCCGAGAACGGAGCACTGGGACCGAGCCTTCGAGCTCTTCCGCCTGCTGGTGTGACGCGGCGGACCGGCGAACCTCCCGGACCGGCTGCGGTGAGGGGGAGGTCAGCCGTAGGGCTCGTGCCTGCTCCAACCGTCCTCGCGGGACCAGAGGAACACCGCACGCCCCAATACGGGGGCCAGCCACAGGTGCGAGAGCCAGTCATGCTCTGGTGGGGGTTCCGGTGGGACCCCGGCGGCCCGGACGAGACAGTCGAAGGCCTCCGCCGAGAAGCCCGTACAGCCCACCGTCAGGTAGAGCTGACGCTCCACCGCCCCATGCCGCCGCAGCGCGCGCAACGCCCGCGTCGCCGAGCCACCCGCCAATGATTCACGTAACGCGGGTACCACGCTGCTCATCGCCTGGTCCGCTGCGTTGCCCGGGCACAGGGTCACCGTGGCCGGGAGATCCAGCGAGTCGGGGTGACCGAACAGCTGCGCCGGCCCGGTGTGCACCAGCCAGTGCAGGTCGGGTACCGCCGAGATCAGCGGCGCGGGGAGATAGCAGGGGCTGGGGACGCCGTGCGCCTCGCACATGCGGGCCACCACCGGGAAGACCTCCCGGACCCGGGGCAGCCGACGCACGTCCTTGATCGCCACTTGCCACCACCAGCGCGCCGGCGCGGTCCACTCCATGTCCGACTCGCGGCGCAGGTGCGCCACCAGGAGATCTCCCCGGTCGCCGAGAGCAACCTCCTCGAGTGCGGCCCTCCGGCCGTCCGGATAGACGAGGCCCATCTGGGCGTCGGCCGAACGCTCGGCGCTCGCGCCGAGAACCCGTGCCGCCACCTCGGCGGCAACCACCTCCCGTCCGGTGACGGACATCGGCGTCCGAGATTGCAGCTCCCGCTCGTCAGTCACCGCGTCTCGGTTCCCGCCGCGAAGGGTCGGTGGGGCGCTCGCGAGGCACCGACCCGGACGGGAGTACGCCTGCCCGCCGTGGCGATGACCGCGCGGTGCCGCGCCGGGGTGTACGGCTCCGCCACCTCGTCGAGCCCACCGCAGCGGACCGTCGCGCAGGACGGCTCCTGCGGGTGTGCGCGCTCGAAGGCGGCCCGGGGCGCGCCGCAACAGGCGAGAAGATGCCGCTGTCAGCCGCAACCGGCGGACCCATTCGCTTGGTCGACATGGACACCATGGTGCACCGCGGCCGAGCCCGGGGGCTTCGTCCTGCCGTCGGTAATAACGTCGCCCGACCTCGGCATGCCGGGACGGGTCGGCACGGTGTCCCGGTCGGACCGTGACGTCGCCGAGGCGAACCGCCGCCAGACGGCCGCGAGCTGCGCCTGTCGACTCGTTGCCCCGGCGGGCCGAAGACGTTCCCGAACGTTGCATCCCTCGGGCCGGTCCGGCTCAGCAGCGCTTTTGCCAGGGTGGCACTGGTCCGATGGGCGTCGATGCCCCGCCTACCGTGTTCGGATCCACAGGAGGAACTAATGACTCTGATGCGATTTGACCCGTTCCGCGACTTCGACCGGATCATGGAGCAGAACTTTGCGTCCGGCCCCCGAATGCCGCGGAGTATGCCGATGACCGCACTGCGCCGAGGCGACACCTTCCTCGTCGAGCTCGACACGCCCGGGGTGAGCATGGACGACGTCGAGTTGACGGTGGAACGCAATGTCGTCACCGTTCGAGCACGTCGATCCGCCGATCGCCAGGACGACGACGAAGTGATGATCGACGAGCGGCCGTACGGGGAGTACTCGCGCCAACTCTTCCTCGGCGACAACCTCGACCCGGGCGGACTGACTGCCGACCTGCACGACGGTGTCCTGCACCTGACCATTCCAGTCAGCGAGGCGAGCAAGCCCCGCCGGATCCCGGTCGGATCGCCCTCGGAGGCCACCACCTAGCTGGAGGTGACCCTCGCAGCGGAGAAGGGCACCCTCCGGATCAAGGGCGGCGCCGGTTCCTCATACGCACCCGGCCTTCATCAGCCTGAACGGATCGAAGGAGACGCGCTCCGACCGCAGACCCGTGTCGTGTGCCGCTGGGGGAGCAGGCAGCGACCGCTGCGGGCCGGAGCCGCCACCCACCCCATGTGGTGACGGCTCCGGCCACCCCGCCGTGCCACCCCAGCACCTGATGCGGTGGGCTCGCCCGCGGGCCAACACCCACGCCGCTGGGACGCCGTCGGCGAGCCCTCCCCGCCACCGACCGACCGCAAGCCGACCGCCGACGACTACCCGCTGGAAGCAGGCTGCAGGCCGCGGTCGGTCAGGCCCTTGATGTCAGCCGAGCCGATCCCATGACCCTGGACTTGAGCGGAGTCGTGTTGCTCGCCCCACCCGGACTGCGCGCCTTCCACATTGTGAGGCACGCCAGCGACGCCGTTGGGGGTAACGGCGGGTACTACCTATCCGGCCGCTGAAGCCGAGGGGCCGGCCCCGCGGGCGATGCTCACCCAAGCGGCGGAGCCGTTGCCACGACGAGGCCGTGACCGGGCAGCGTTTGCCGTCCGAGGACCGCGGCGTCATCCTGATTGTCCCACCTGAGTGCCTGCGGCACGCAGCGGTGAGGAGGACCGATGGCCGATCTCGAGCAGCGACCGAGCCCGAGCTCGTCCACCGGGGGCGGTCACCGCACCCTGGTCGTGGGCCTGCTCGCCGACCCCGACACGCCCGTCGGAGATCGCCGCGAAGCTGGTCGACGACCTGCCTGACGTGCTCGGTGCCCGGGTGGACGGCGGAATCGTCTGGGATCTCCGCACGATGACCCACCCGGTCACCGCCTCGGTGCAGGACCCCGAGGAGGTACTCGGCGCAGTGGCCGACCAGACCACCGATACCGAGTGGGACATCGGCGTCTATCTCACCGATCTCCCGATGCAGTACAGCGACCGCCCGATCCTGGTCGACCTCGACCACGACCGCCGGATCGCAGGACTCTCGCTGCCCGGGTTCGGACCGTTCCTGCAGCACCAGAAGGTGCGCAACGCCGTCGTCCGTCTCGTCGCCGACCTCACCGGGACCGCCGAGGCCGGCCTCGACCAGGGGCGACACCACCCGAGCCGCCTCGGGCGCGCGGCCGCGAGGCACCTGCAGCCGGTCCGCGTCGTCCAGGCCGAGGACGGCAGTTACACCCGGCGGTACGTGACGACCCGATGGCGCGGTCGGGCTCGCCTGCTCGCCGGCATGGTGCGCACCAACCAGCCCTGGCGCCTCGTTGTCGGTATGCGCACCGCGCTGGCCGCCGTCCTGGGCACCAGCGCCTACCTGACCATCACCTCGACGATCTGGCTGCTGTCCACCCGGCTCGGGGTGGGCAAGCTCGTGCTGACCACCGTGGTGTCGGTGGCGCTGATGGTCGCCTGGATCATCGGCGCCCACCACCTCTGGGAACGCGCCCGCGACGCGGACGAGCGGGAGGAGACGTTGTTGTACAACGCCTCCACCGTGCTGACGTTGAGCATCGGCGTTCTGACCATGTCCGCGGCGGTGTACGTGTTGACCCTGCTCGGGTCGCTGTTCCTCCTCGACCCGTCGGTGCTCGGCTCGAACCTGGGCCGCCCACCCGAGCTCGCCGATTTCCTCATGCTCGCCTGGCTGGCCACCGGCCTGGCCACCGTCGCCGGCGCGCTGGGTTCCGGGCTCGACAGCGAGGACGCGGTACGCCGGGCAGCCTACGGCTACCGCGAGCGCCAGCGCCGCGACGAGATCGGCCAGGACGACGAGACCACCGAGAACCCCACCTCGTCGTCCTGACCGCGCCGCGTCAGGCCACCGTGGACGGTGTTCGCTGCCGACGGATCTTGAAAGATCCCGGTGTGCGGGGGCGTCGTGGTCGATCGACGCCTCGCCGACCGCGGCGCCGGTCACTCCTGCGCTGGGGATGGCGATCGAGTCCCGCACTCCGCGGGCCGAGGCGGTGAGCCACCCCAGACACTGTCGTCCCGACAGGTTCGACTCGGGCGGTTCTCCAGCAGGGGAGCCGCCGCCCAACACCCGTTTAGAAGCACGGTCCCGAGTGGTGGTATCCGCATCGGGGACACCTGGTCGGAGAAAATCCGTGTCTCCGAGGATACGCCGGTGGATTTGTAAGCGGAATATGCACGTCACTCTTTATGCTCTAGTTGATTCACTTAATTGCCCCTGTATGAAACGACAGGGACTGCCGGGGCTCGCCGGGAATGGTCGCCCGGAGCCACCAGCTGTTCGCCCGGGGGAGCAGGGTGCTGTCGATGATCTGGGCGTCGAGTTCGCCCCAGGCCTGCGCGGCCGGGTCGGGCTCGACCGCACGCACGCCGTCGGATCCGGGACTGGTACTCGGCGGGCATCGGCACGTTCTGCAGCGGTACCGCCCACATCGGACTGCGCTGCAGCACCGTCAGGGACCCGGCCTGCTACACCTCCCCGCGGTCTTCCGTCCACACCCAGCCCACCAGGGAGACCGCCTTGAGGGTCTGCGGCAACCCCCTTGTGCGCCCGCAGGCCGGCCGCGAGGTCTGCGACCGCCGTCACGAGGAGCGGCGCTGCGACCGGGGTGGTCCTGACGTCGAGGACCACGCTCCCGACGCGGGTGGCGGCGGGCGCCGCGACGCGGCATCACCGCGACTGCGATGCCGACGACGTTCCGGGTGCGCGCCACCGTGCCCCAGGCGGTGTCGACGATCGACACCGAGGGCTGGTCGTCGGGGACGGTATTGCGGCAGTCGGTGGTCATGGCTCGCTCTCACGCGGTCGAGCGGCCCCGGTAGAGGGGCTCCCGACCTGGATACTCAGTGAGGCGCGCCATGGTCCATCCGCGCACGGCAACTCCCGACCGTTCGGCGACAGGCAGGTCTGATCAGCGGTTGCGCAGCGTCGCCCGCGGCGAACGGCCGTAGACCCGGCGGTAGGCCTCGGAGAACCTGCTGACGTGGTTGAAGCCCCAGCGGTGCGCGACCGCCGCCACCGTGGTCGCGCCGTGCTCAGCGGCGCGCAGCTCGGCGTGGGCCCGCTCGAGCCGGACGAGTCGTAGGTAGGCCATCGGCGTCGTGTCGAGATGGCGGCGGAAGCCGTCATGCAGAGTGCGGGTCGAGGCGCCGGCGAGCCGGGCCAGGCTGGTCGGGGTGAACGGTTGCGCCGGATCGCCGCGGATCGCCTCGACGGCGCGACGCACCGGCGTCCGGCTCCAGCACCGCGACGGGTGTCTCAGCGCGTCCTGCCACCGATGCTCGGTGGCATGGACGAAACCGGTGAGCACGGCGTCGTGCAGGGGTGCGGCGATCATCGGATGGGACAGCACGCTCGGCGTCGTGCGAGCTTCGTCGCACAGGAGCCGGACCAGCCGGTCCCAGTGTCGCCCCGCGGCGCTGCGCAGGTCCACGTGAGGTTCCAGCACCGGGTCCGGCGGCACCGGGTGACCGATTTGCTCCTCCAGTGCCTCGTTGACCGCACGCCGGTCGATGCGCACCGCGTACGAGCCGTACTCGTCGCTCGTCGTCATCGCCACCGGCCCGACGGGGTGATACACGGCTCCGCAGCCCGGCGTGACCTCCACCGCGCGCCGGCGGTGGCGGGCATGCATCGAGCCGGAAGCGGAGTAGTTGACGTAGTAGCAGTCCTCCAGGTCCGCCATACCGATCTCGAGACCGGAACTGATGTGGGCCACCCCGACCGCCAAAGCACCGAGGACAACTCCGTCGAAGCGGAAGTCGTAGCTCGCCGTGCGCTCCACGAGATCCATCGACGTCGTGAAGAAGTCCTGCCCCACCGCCGCCTTCGCGCCGTCGAGGTCGTGCTCCTGGAACGAGAAGAACTCCGCGGGTCCCACTGCCACCGGACCACGATACGAATCGCAGCATCGTCTCGCTCCCGTGGCCGCCGGCCGGCCGGCGCGGGCTCGCGCTGCCCGCCGTCGTGGCGCTGGTGACCGACCAACCGCGCGCCCTCAGTCAAGGTGATCCTCGGGCGGGGTCGTAGTCGCCAGCGGGCTTGCGGCACGTTCCGGGAAGTGACCGGGCTGACGTCGAGCGGTTGAACGAGCCCGGAGCTGAACCCCGAAGAGCTCCCGGCGCTGGACGCGATGCTGTCGCGCGCCTGGACGGCGGCCACCTCGACCGGGTCGCCCGAGGGATGCTGGACCGCTCGGTTCCGGTCGCCGCGGCCCTGGGGCAGGCCCGGCTGATGCGCGTACCAGTGGTGTCGTGCCGACCGGTCAACCGTGGCAGAAGTCTCCACCGGTCGCGTCTCCTCGGCCGAGGACCGGTACCTGATGTCAGTCGGGGTCCCGACCGTCTCGTGGCCGAGGTAGGCCACACCGTGCTCGGCCAGCAGCGCGGCGACCATATGCCCGTTCTGCTCGGCCTCGCAGCCGGCCAGGGCGGCCAGCGCTCCGGTCGGCAGGCCAAGGTCCAGGCCGACGCCCATCACGTGCCGGGCGCGGATCCCGGCGCCGGTGCAGACCAGCAGCTTGCGGTCGGCCATCGCGGAGCGGATCTCCTCGACGACCGGGCGCAGCACGTCACGGCCGCGGTCGATGATCGAGCGCCCGCCGAGCACGACGACGTCGAGCCACGGCAACATCCGGATCACCGGCTGCTTCTGGACCGGTCCGCGCAGCAGTGGCTCAGTGGCTAGCGGGGCTTGGCGGCGAGGAGAGGGCCTCACCCACCACCCAGCCGAAGAGCGCCTGCTCCCGTGGGATGGTCTCGGCGCTGTCCTCCGGGTGCCATTGGATCGCGACGACCCGGGCGCGGGGGTGCTCCAGCCCCTCCACCACGCCGTCCGGGGCGACGGCCGTGACCGTCAGCCCGTGGCCGACCACGTCCACAGCCTGGTGGTGGTAGGAGGACACGGAGATCCGATCGGCACCGATGATCCGGCGCAGGCGGCTGCGCGCCGTGACCTCCACGTCGTGCATTCCCTCGCTGTGGATACCGGACTCGTCGAGGTGCTGGTGCAGCGTGCCCCCGCCGAGCACGTTGAGGAGCTGGAACCCGCGGCAGATCGCCAGCAGCGGGACGTCCTGCTCGATCGCGGCCCGGATGATCGAGGCCTCGAACTCGTCCTGGCCGTCGTGGTCGGCGGGCGTCGTCCGCGGGTGCGGCTCGGCCCCGTAGGTGGAGGGCTTGAGGTCGGAACCGCCGGGCACGACGATGCCGTCGAAACGGCGCACCCGTTCGGCCGGGTCGAGCGGGCTCTCGGCGAACAGCGCGTGCGGCTCGCCGCCCGCGCGCACGATGCTGCGCAGAACCTGCACGGCAACTGCGTTGCCGTCGAAGCGCAACCCGTGGACCCGGTTCGACCACATTCCGGTGACGCCGATCAGCGGCACCGTCACCGTGCCGGCACCAGCGGGAACGGCAGAGACGGCATCCAGCGCTTCCAAACCTCGGCCAGGGAGCCGTCGGTGATCGCCGCAGCCAACGCGGCGTCGATCCCGGACCGGAGCTCGTCGTTCCCGGGGCGTACGCCGACGGCCCACGGGTTGCGGGTCTCGACCTCGAACGCGGTGACCAGGCCGGGATCGCGCTCGACGAGCGGGACGTTGACGACGTCGTCGTCGACGAAGCCGTCGATCGTGCCGTCGCGGGTGGCCGCGATCATGTCGCCGAACACGTCGTCGCTGCTGCCGAAGCTCACCAGCTCGATGCCTGGGAAGGTCCGCGCGAGCTTCTCGTTGACCGAGTCCTCGATCGCGCCGATGCGGTAGCCGGCGAGGTCCTCCGGCGCGCGCGCCGGATCGCCCGCCCGCACCACGAGCGTCTCGCTGAAGATCGCGTAGGGCCGGGTGAAGTCCACCTGTGCGGCGCGTTCCGGCGTCACCCCCTGCCCGCACCAGACGGCGTCGGCCCTGCCGTCGCCGACGGCGCGGAGCAACTGGTCCCAGGGCAGGAAGACCCATTCGACCCGGCGTCCCAGCCGTCCGAACACCAGGTCGGCGGCCTCCGGCTCGTACCCGGTGCGCGTGCGGCCGTCCGGGCTGCGGTGGAACAGCGGAGGTGCCTCGGAGTCGATGCATGCCAGCCGGACGGCGGCGGTCACGGGAGCATCTCCCAGTACTGGGCGAACTCCCACTCGGTGATCGTGCCGCAGAAGCGGGCCCACTCGTCGGACTTCAGATGCAGGTAGACCGATGTGAGCTCCTCCGGGATCGCATCCAGCAGATAGGCGTCGGCGCGGAACGCCTCGACGGCATCGCCCAGCGTCCGCGGCAGGCGGATGCCCGCGACGTCGCCGCTCGCGACGTCCGGCTCACCGGCGTCGAGCTTGCGCGTCAGACCGTCCTCGATCGACGCGAGCAGGTAGAGCAGGGACAGGTACGGGTTCACCGCGGCGTCGGGCAGCCGGTGCTCCATCCGGCCATTGGACGAGATGCGCACCGCGGCGCCGCGGTTGTCGAGGCCCCAGGTCGGCTCGTCCGGGGCGAACTGGCCGACGTCCCAGTACCGCTTGTACGAGTTGACCGTCGAGCCCATGACCAGCGCCGCGCCGGGGGAGTGCACGAGCATCCCGGCGATCGCGTGCTTGGCCGTCTCGGTCACGTGCAGCTCGACGCGACCGTCCTCGACCACGTTCCGGCCGTCCCGCCAGAGGCTGAGGTTGTGGTGGCACCCGTTGCCCATCTTGCCGTTGGTCGGCTTGGGCATGAAGCTCGCCTGCAGGCCGAGCTCGCGGGCGACCTGCTTGCAGATCTGCCGGTAGGTGATCAGGCGGTCGGCCGTGGCGGTGGCGCTGTCGTAGTTCCAGTTCAGCTCGAGCTGACCGTCGTCCTCGTAGTCGCCCTGGATCATGTCCAGGCCCAATGCGCGGGCGTAGCGGATGACACGCTGGAAGACCGGTCGCATCCGTTCCAGGTTCTCCACCTGGTAGGCCGGGCTCTGCCCGTCCTTGGTCTGCACCTCCATCCCCGGCCCGGCCCACGTCATCTCCGGCTCCAGGCCGCTGCGCAGCTCCAGCCCGGTGCGCGCGACGAACCCCTCGTGCGCGACCTCGGCCAGTGCCCGGGTGTCCGTCGCCATGATCCGGCCGCCGACGCCGGGCAGGTGCGGGGGCTCGTAGGCGCGGCAGAACACCCGCGCGACGGTCGGATCCCAGGGCAGGATCTGGAGGGTCTCCGGCTGCGGCAGACCCCAGAACTCCCGTGCCTCGATGCCGCCGCCGATCAGCTCCCCGGAGCGGTCGGACTGCAGGTCGGTCAGCGCGGTGCGGTGGAAGCAGATCCCCTTGTCCAGCATCCGCTCGAGGTGCCCGGCCGGCGCGACCTTGGCGACCGTGCGGCCCCCGATGGTCGGCACCATGAAGTAGACGAACTCCACGTCGGCCCCGAGTGTCTCGGTCAGCGGGCCGACCGTGTCGGGGTCGGTGTTGGCCGCGCGGTGGCGGTCGAACGCGTCTCCGTCGGCGAGTGCCGCGCGGAGCTCCTCGCCGAACCGGCCGGAGGTGCCGTCCGGGGCGATGGTCATCTCGGGCTCCTCGGATCGAACGAGATGGGATAGCGGATCGGGCCGGTGTTGCCGGAGTCCGGCAGCCACTCGTCGCCACCGGCCGGGCGGACGTTCGTCAACCTGCGGGTCAGGGTGGCCAGCGCGACGCTCATGTCGGCCCTCGCGATCTGGTGGCCCAGGCAGTGGTGGATCCCGCCGCCGAACGTGTTGTGCGGGCTCCGGTCGGCGTCGGTGATGTCGACCGCGTCGCCGTTCGGATAGACCTCGGGATCGGTGCCCGAGGCGTAGGCGAACAGGTGGACGGTCGTGCCCTTCTCGATCTCCAGGCCCTGGAACTCGAAGGTCTCGGCGGCCTCGCGGGTCACCCAGGTCGTCGTCGGTGCGACCCGCAGCGCCTCCTCCATGGCCGGTCTCGCGAGCTCCGGGCGCTCGGCCAGCAGCTCCCACTGGGCCGGGTCGCGGATGAACGTCTGCACGATCAGACCGAGCTGGTTGCGGGTGGTGTCCATCCCGCCGAAGACCATCAGCACCAGCGCGTTGCGCAGCTCGGCCTGGGAGAGCTTGTCGCCGGCCTCGGAGTGGTTCACCAGCCGCGTCACGATGTCGTCGGTGGGGCGGGCGAGGCGGTCGACGACGAGCTTCTCGGCGTAGTCGTAGAGCGCCTGCACCGCGACGTCGATGCGGTCGATGTCGTCGCGGATGCTCACTGCGAGCGCCAGCCCGATCGTGTTCGCGTGCTCGGCGATGAACGTCCAGTCCTCGCGTGGCAGGCCCATCATCGTGCACAGCGCGCGGGCGGCGTAGGGCTCGGCGAACTCGCTGACGAACTCGGCGTGACCCCGGTCGGCGAACCCGTCGACCAGCTCCTCGGCGACCTCGGCGAAGGCCGGCTCCAGGCGCCGGGCGCTCGCGACGGTGAACGCCGGGGTCAGCAGGCGCCGGATGCGGTGGTGCTCGTCGCCCTCCAGCACGAGCAGGTTCTTGACCCACCACTCGTGGAACGTGCCGCCGTGCACCCCGTGGTGGTCCGGCCACCGGGCGCTGCCCTGGGACAACGACGGGTTCTTCAGCAGCTGCCGGACCTCAGCGTAGCGGAGCACGGCGAGCCCATAGTTGGTGCGGGCGTACCAGGACCGCTCCCGGGCGTCGCGCACAGCGTCAGAGTGCATCGAGAACGCCGGATCGGAGATGTCGAGGTACGGAGCGTCGTGCGCGTTCGGATTCATCCTGTGCTTCCCTCTCCAGAGTCCGGATCCGGGTGTGCGACAGCGGACACAACGCGAGAATAAGTTACAAGTGAAGGTATTAGCCCGCAAGAAGGGCAGGGTCCGCGCGACGAAGGAGGATCGTGTCCGATCGGGAGGCGCTCCTGCCGACGATGGTCGAGGACGCCGGCGCCACGTCGAACGGGGTCGGGATCGCGGACCGGCTGGCGTCGTCGATCTCGCTCGGCCTGTACTCGCTCGGCGAGCGGTTGCCGACCGAGGTCGACCTGGCCCGGCAGTTCGGTGTCGCCGTGGCAACCCTGCGCAAGGCGCTGGCTACGCTGCGCGAGCGGGGGCTCGTGGAGACCCGGCGCGGGCGCAGCGGGGGCACGTTCGTCGTGCAGGCGCCGTTCCCGACCGCCGACGAGGTCATCGCAGCCCTCGCCGAGACGAGCGTCGTGGACCTACGGGACCTGCACGACGAGTCCGTCGCGATCGGTTCCGCGGTGGCCAAGCTCGCCGCCGCGCGCATCCCTGCCGCCGCCGTCGACGGGCTATTCGAGCTCGCTGGACGGCTGCCGCCCGCGTGCACCCCGCAGGAGCGGGCCACCGCAGACAGCCGCTTCCACGTCGAGCTGGCCGTGCTCGCCCAGTCCCCGCGGCTGCTGCGCTCGGAGCTGCGACTGCAGAGCGAGATCAGTCCGCTGTATTGGTCCGACGTCGTCGCGGACGCGGACGCCGCCCGAGCCGTGCACGACGAGCACCTCGCCGTCGTCAAAGCCGTCCGTGACGGGGACACCCGCGGTGCGGAGCGGCTGATGGGCGCGCACGTCCACCGGTGCGCCTACCGGCTGATCGATGCCAAGATCGCGCTCGGCCAGGATGCCGCGCTCGAACTCCCGGCAACCAGGAAGGGGTCGACGCCGTGACCCGTGACCCGAGCCTCGATGACCCCGTCGACGACCTCGCCCGCTGGTTCGCGGACACGTTCGCCGACATCGGGACGATGAACCGTGACTTCACCGAGGTGATCGAGCGCGACACCGCCCCCGGCGACGACGTCGCTCGACTGGCGCGGGACGCGCGGGAGCCGCTGGGTGAGCGCGCGCGGCGATTCCTCTCCGACCATCCCAGTGCGGATGGCGCCGGGCTGGTGTTCGCCCGGCCCAGCGATGCCGCCTCGCCGAGCGTCATCGAGTGGTGGGAGCGCGGCCCGGGCGGCGAGCTCGGCCGCTGCACCTTCGGCGTCGACCCGGCCGGGGCCCGGTTCTACGAGTACGACCGGCTGGAGTGGTTCACCCGGGCCTTTCACGACGGCCGACAGTGGATCGCCGGGCCCTACATCGACTACCTCGGCGTCGAGCACTACATCGTCACGCTGACCGTGCAGGCCGTCGCGCACGGGCGTCCGGTCGGCGCCGCCGGCATCGACATCCGGGTCCGCGACCTCGAGCGGGCGCTGATGCCGATCATGAGACGGATACCGGGGGAGGCGGCCGTGCTGAACCCGCACAACGGCGTCCTGGTCGGCAACTCCAGCCGCCTGCTCGCAGGCGATCGCCTGCCCGAGATCCCCGACGGCTTCCGGCTGACCGACCTGGACGAAACCGGCCCCCTGCTCCGGCTGCTGCACCGCTGATCCGCGCCTGCGGAGCGAACGACGGGCGCGGCGTCCGCATTACTTCGAGGCACAACGGCGAGACGAACGGCCTCGTGCCCTTCTCGCGGCGTTTTAAATCTGCTTCTATATGTTTTGTCGGCGTGACCCGCACCACAGCGGCCGAGCGACGTGCGGCTCCGGTCCCCGGATCGGCCTGGTCGTGACGGTGCGGTCACGCCCGTTGGGCCGGCCACCGACACGCGCAAGGAGTGCCCCGTGAAGTTCAGCTACGTCATGCTCCCCGACTACCCGCTGACCGAGTCGCTGGCGTCCATCCAGCTCGCCGATCGGCTCGGCTTCCACGCCGTCTACGCCGCCGACGAGACCTGGCACAAGGACCTCTGGCTCCTGTTCGCTGCGGCGGCCGACAAGACGACGAACATCCGGATGGGGCCGAGCGTCTCGGGTGTCGTGCTGCGCGAGCCGTCGTTGGTCGCGCAGGCCACCGCGACGCTCGACGAGCTCACCGGCGGCCGCGCCGAGGTTGTGCTGGGGTCGGGCAACTTCGGTCTGCTCGCCCAGTACGGCATGGACTGGACCACCCAGAAGCCGCTGTCCCGGGTGAAGGAGGGCGTGCACGTCGTCCGCACCCTGCTCGACGAGGGAGCGATCACCCTCGATGGCGAGTTCTTCACCTACAACGGGCTGTTCACGTTCGCCCGTCCGCTGCAGCGAGTTCCGGTGAAGATCGGTTCCATGGCCGGGCCGCGGTCGTTCCAGGTGGCCGGCGAGGTCTCCGACGGCTGTCACCACGCGCTGGGCTACACGCGTGAGGCCTACCAGTACATGTACGACAACGTGAAGATCGGGGCGGAGAAGGCCGGGAAGAACGTCGATGACCTGGACCTCGCCGCCTGGTGTGTATTCGCCGTCGGCGAGGACTCGGCCGTCGCCAAGGAGGCCGCCAAGTCGATGGTCGGCCTCTACGCCTCGGCCATGCCGGACTCGCTGCTGGAGCGCAACGGCGTGTCGCCCGGGGAGATGAAGCCGGTCCTGGACAAGTTCATCGCGGGCGACCTCGCCGGTTCGATCGACGCGACGTCGGATGCGCTGGCCGAGAAGCTCTCGATCGCCGGAACGCCGGAGGAGTGCGTCACGAAGATCCGGGAGATCAGGGCGGGCGGTGCGAACCACATGATCTGCGCGATCACCGACGCAACGCTGGTCA
This sequence comes from uncultured Actinomycetota bacterium, assembly GCA_963822335.1. Lineage (GTDB taxonomy): Bacteria > Actinomycetota > Actinomycetes > Mycobacteriales > Pseudonocardiaceae > Pseudonocardia. The sequence continues at coordinate 717,493 of CAWGHE010000005.1, forward strand.
AGACGTTCATGGGCCGGGACATCCCGGGGATCGCCACCGTGGACGAGCAGCTGCGGCTGATCGCCGACAAGGTCATGCCGCAGTTCGCCTGATCCCACGGCCCCGGTTCGGGGTCTCCATCTCGCCCAGCAAAGGCAACTTCTCCGAGGCCATCACGGCGACCGCCTCGTAGCGTCTCTTGGGTCGACCACCCGCCCGAGCAGCTCCGTAGCACGGCGGTGGATCGCGACCTCGGTCTCGAGCTAGCCGACTCCGTGCCACCCGGGGCACATCAAGCTCTCCGGACACGCCGGGGCAGTTCATATACCCTCACGGTCAGAACACGGGCAAGGTGGGGTCCTGGCCGGCGAGGATGGCGCCGGCGGTGGTCAGCGTGTCCGGTTTGACCGCGAAATGCTGGGTCACGGCGTGTACGTCGCGCAGCCGCCGTTGCAGCGGGTTGTCGGCGTAGATCGAGCTGCCGCCGCCGGCCCGGTATGCGGTGTCCACGACCGCGGCCGACCGGGTGGTGACCCACACTGCGGTGGCGCGGATCCGGGCGCGCTGTTCCAGAGTGAACTCGCCCCCGGATGTGGCGGTGGCCCATGCCGACTCGGCGGATTCGTAGAGCAGGGCGCGTGCGGCGCGCAGTTCGGTGTCGGCGGTGGCGAGCTCGTACTGGAAGTGTGGGTTGGCGGCCAGCGGCGCTCCGGCCAGTAGCGGCACCTTGCCGGCGGCGAGGGAGTGGATGTCGTCCAACGCGCCCTGGGCCAGTCCGAGCGGCACGCTGGCGGTGATCAGGGAGATCAGCGCCAGCGGTGGGATGTGCACGATTGGCTCGTCGACACAGGGTGGGTCGACGAAGGGCCGCCAGGTCCGGTCGGGAGGGACGAGGATGCTGTCGGCTCGGAAGTGGTGGCTGCCCGTGCCGCGCAGGCCGGATACCGTCCAGGTGTCCTCGATCACGACCTGCTCGGGGGCGAGGACCGCCATCCGCATCTGCGGGACGCCGTCGACGACGCTCTCGATGCTGTTGCCGAACAGCCAGTCGGCGTGCTCGCATCCGCTGGCGAAGCTCCAGCGGCCGGTGACGTGGTAGCCACCGGGCGCGAGGGCGATCGACCCGGTCGGGTTGAACACGCCGGCCGTGATGACCTCGGGTGCGGAGAACAGGGCATCGAAGGTGGCCCGGGGCAGGCCGGCCGCGTCGATCCACGTGGCGGCGCCGATCATCACCGTCCAGGCCACCGACGCGTCGGCGCGGGCGAGGGACTCGATGATCCGCATCGCGTCCGGGAGGTCGGCGCCCAGCCCGCCGTGGGTACGGGGACGCAGCACCCGGAAACAACCGGCCGCGAGCAGCTCGTCGAGCAGGTCGCGCGGCAGGCGGCGGGCTGCCTCGATCTCGCCGGCTCGGGCGGCGATCGTCGGCGCCAGCTGATGGGTCGCCTCGAGCACGTCCGCGGCGGTCCCGCCGTGCTGCTCTGTAGTGATCATGCTGGTTCCTCCTCGGGTCAGGGCCGCAGCGTCGGTGCTTCGGCCGTGTGGCGGGCGGGCAGCTCCTCATTCCAGCCACCGTCGGGGAGGTGTCCTGCCGAGCTCTTGTGGTGGTCGATGCGCGAAGCGAGTCGGCGGCCTTGACTCGTATGACGGTGCGGTGCGGAGAAGGACGCACGCGGTTCCGGCCGAATGTTGCAGGCGGCGGTGTCCTGCGCGGCGGCAAGCGGCATGCTGCGGACCGCTCGTGCGCGTCGGTCGGTCACCGACGTTCATTCCACGGGGCTGACTTCGTAGAGGTTCATGGTGTGTCCGCGTAGCCGGTAGAGCAGCCAGCTCCAGAACAGCGGCCCGGTCGGCCGCAGCAGCCGGCGGGCGCGCATCGCCGCGGCACCGTTGAGCAGTCGGGCCCGCCCGTCCACGGCCTCGCCGAGCGGGGTCCCGCCCACGGTGCAGGGGGCCAGCCGCACCCGGTCGCAGCCGGCGAGGCGCTTGGCCTTCCCGCTGCCGGCGGCCGTCACGAAGTAGGCGTGCCCCGCGGCGTGCGCGATGCTCACCGGCGTGGCGACGGCCTCGTCGTTGCGGCGGTAGGTGGTCAGCAGGGCAGTACCGGAGCGGCGCAGGGGGGCCAGGGGGCTGGTTCCGGGTGCACACCGCATACCAGTTATAGTCAGTCAACAGTTGTAATCTGTCAATGACTTAGCCTGCTGAAGTACGGGCGGTAAGGTAGCCGGGTGCCGGAGCCCTCGAAGCCTCGTCGCTCCAGCGACCAGGAGCTGGTGGACGCGTGGCAGCTGCTCATGGGCGTGGTTCTGGGCCAGCGGTGGCGTTGGCCGGAGGTCGCCGACAAGCTGGGGATCTCCCAGGCGGGCCTGCGGGCCCTGCTGGCCATCGATCCTGAGGACCCGCGCCCGATGCGCGACCTGGCACACGCGATGAACTGCGACGCCTCCTACGTGACCGCCATGATCGACGACCTGGCACACGCCGGCTACGCCGAACGGCGCCCGTCCAGCACCGACCGCCGCGTCAAGATCGTCGCGCTGACCGACGCCGGTATCGCGGCCCTGCGCACTGCTCGAGACGAATTGCTCACTCCGCCCGCGCAGCTGTCCCGGCTAGACGCGGGCCAGCAACGCCTCCTCGCGCACCTGCTGCGCCAAGCCCTCACCGACTCCACCGCCGAAGACCCCGAGCACGATCACCCATAAGCCGCGATGTCCGCCGACCGGCGGCCCGGCTGGCCGATCTTGACCTTCAACATCGTGGCCGCCGCCGATATGCTCCTCAGGCTCCTGCCGGCTGTCGAAACGGTCGCGCGGCCGCGCCCATCGGTCACGGGTTGCTGGCGCTCTGCCCCGGCCGTGCGGTGCGGCGCGAGCGACCCGGGCGGCGTGGTCAAGCCCCACCGGCGCCGGATGCTCAGCGGGTCAGCTCGGCGAGCGTGTCCAGCTCGCTCAGGACGGTGGCCGTGGCGTCGCCGCCCGGACCCGGGTCGGCGAGCTCGAACAGCACCCGGTCCACCCCCGCATCCACGTAGGACTGCATCGCCGCCGCCTTCTTCGCCCCGCCGTAGATCGTCACCGGGATGCGCCCGCGCCCGGCGTCGGTGGCCCGCTGCTGCAGCTCGTCCACCCGCCGGCCGAACTCCTCGAGCCCGTCGAGCGGGACCCGCAGCGGGATCCACCCGTCGCCGTGCGAGAGCACCCGGTCGAGCACGGTCGGGCCGCCGCCGCCGATCAGCACCGGCGGCACGCGCGTCGGCTTCGGGTAGGACCACACCGGGTCGAACGCGACGAACTCGCCGTGGAACTCCGGCTCGTCGTCGGTCCACAGCACCCGGAGGGCGGAGATCCGCTCCAGCATCTCGGCGGTGCGCCGGCGCGAGTGCACACCGTGGTGCTCCATCTCCTCGACGTTCCAGCCCGGCCCCACCCCGAACTCGAACCGCCCGCCGGCGATCCGGTCCAGCGAGGCGACCTCCTTGGCGAGGGTCAACGGGTGGTGCTGGTTGATCAGCGACACGGCGGTGCCGAGCGTGATCCGCTCGGTCACCGCGGCCATCGCGGCCAGCGCGACGAACGGGTCGAAGGAGTGCGAGTACCGCAGCGGCAGCTCGTCGCCACCGGGCCACGGCGAGCGCCGGCTGGCCGGGATGTGCGTGTGTTCGGCCACGAACAGGGACTCGAATCCCCGCTCCTCGACGGCCCGGGCCAGCTCGAGCGGCGCGATGCCGTAGTCGGTCACGAAGGTTGTGACGCCAATATCCACGACACCGATGTTCCCACCAGGCGGACGACCCCGGGCGCCGGAACGATGGCGTCGCTACGTTCCGGCCATGTCCGCAGCCGGACTGGGGCCCGGGTGGTCGCGCCGAACCGCTCGTTCTCACAGACCCCGGTCGTGCATCGCGGCGCGACCTCGACGCCGCTGTGTCTTGCCGAAGCGTCCTGCCAGATATGTCCGAAGGTCCCACCTACGATCGGGACAGGTCGAGCGGCCCTGGAGAACCGGGGCGCCGGCCCCTGTCGGCCAACTTGCGGTCACCGACCGGGTACGGCGCGGGTTCGCTCAAGCGCTGGACGGATGCGAAGCGCCTCGATGATCGCGGGCTGCTCCCGGTGCTGGCCGCGATCTACGCCGACGTCGAGCACCACTGGGACGCCTACGAGATGTGCGAGGAGCTCATCGACATCGAGGAGAACTTCCAGCTCTGGCGGTTCCGGCATCTCAAGACCGTGGAACGCATGATCGGGTCCCGGACCGGAACCGGCGGGTCGTCCGGGTCGGCGTTCCTGGCGCGGGCGTTGGAGCTGACGTTCTTCCCGGAGCTGTATGCGGTGCGCGCGCAGCTCTGAGGTCGGGTAGCCCCGGTCCCGGTCAGGCCGGAGCCGAGTCCTGGTGCGCCGGAGACACCTCGGGCCGCGTGCCCGATGTCGTCGCGCGATACGGGATCGAGCAGGCGAGCGTGAACACCGCGAGCAGGGAGAGCAGCAGCACCGTCACCCAGGCGCCACGCGGGGTGGCGAGCTCGCGGACGTCGTCGAGGAGGATCACCAGGACCACGTAGAGCGGGACGGGCAGGATGGCGAACACCCCGGCCGCCCACCGGGCCCGCCGCGAGCCCCGTCCGGCGAGTACCCATCCGCCCGCCATCGCGGGCAGCACGATCGCGAGCGCGCCGGGATCGATGCCGAAGATCAGCGGCACGAGCACGAACCAGCGCCGGCGTCGGCCGTCGGTGCGCCGCACGTGTTCGACCCATCCGAGAAGGCCGCCGACGAGCGTGCCGGCGGGCAGGATTATCCCGAACGTCCCGAACCAGCTGAACGTCGACTCCGCTCCGGCCGCCCCGGCCATGAACCCCCGCATGGCGGCGGCCCAGGCCAGCCCGCACACCGCACCGACGATCACAAACCCCCTCCCGTCGCGCCGGGTGCGGGCCCCGACGGCCGGCGCGGCCGCGCCGGTCACGAGCTCGGCGGCGCGAGCGGCGCCGCGATCCCCGGCGTACCTCCGGGGAGCTGGGTGATGGTGTCGAACGCCATGACGGCCTCCTGTCTCGAAACGTCGGGGGATCCACGGTACGAAGGTGCGGCCGCCGAGCGCTTCCGCCGAAGTACTCGTCCGACTACTCAGATCCGGCTCCCGGGGGTCGTGCGACACGGTGCGCGGCACGCTCCGAGGAACGACCGGCGCAAACGGCCGCGGCCTGGTGTCCGACGCCGTGAGGTCGGTCGGCCACGCAGGCGGCGGCGCTGGCGTTCCTCGATCTGACAGTGAAGATGGACGCGCTCGCCGGCGGCCCTGCTGATCGGGCGCTCCAGACGGGCGGCGCCCTCGGCCGCAGCACCAGCGGGATCGAGACCCGCCGCTTCCACCACGGGCCCTGTCGTCATCATCACGGTGACCAGACCGCAGACTATGCGGCATGTCCTGCCACGGCGTCCAGGCCATCGCGGATGTCCTTCCTTCTACGTGATCCTTGGCGGGTCCCGACAGCGAAAGGGCCGGTATCCGTGATCATGGATACCGGCCCTTAGCCGTTCTACCAGTGGGTTTGTCGTTCTGACGTGGTCCCCAGATGGTCCCCGGCTCCGGCCTGGCTCTCGGTGCGGTGTTCAGGCGCTCCGACAGGAGCGGTGTCGGTCAGCAGCCGATCACCGCCCGAATGCGACTCGCGTCGGCGAGCAGCTGGTCCGCCGTGGCTGTCGGGATCTTCTTGCCGGACTGAGCTGTGACCTCGTTGACGAATCCGGTCAGGGCACTGCAGGCACCCGCGGTGTCGCCCGCAGCCAGACGGCTCTGCGCGGTGCTGACCTTGTTGGCCAGGCTCTTACCCGGGCCGACACCCTGGACGGCGGTGCCGAGCGCGGTCAGCTGGGCCGACGCCGTCTCGTCGACCGGCACCGTGTACGAGATCGTGACCGACGTCGGGCCGCCGGTCACGCTCACGGAGCCGCCGGCGGGCACCAGTGACGACCCGCCCCCGCCGCCCCCGGCTGACACGGCGTCCTTGCCATTAGCAGGAATGATTGCCTTAGAGGCGCCGGAGCCGCCGCCGAAGAGCCCGCCCCCGCCCGCACCGCCGAGGGTGAATGCGCTGCCGGCCCCGGTACCCGATGTGCCGGCGGTACCGGTGTCCTGCACTTGCCCGTCCACCGACGAGGTTCCGCCGACCCCGCCCGCATTGTCGGTACCGGCGCCGCCGCCCGTGCTCGCCGCTGTCACGCCGGGGCACACCTGTCCCGCTCCGCCCGCGGCGCCACCGTCGCCTCCGTTACCGCCTGGCGCCACGGCTGTGGCGCAGTTGTACGCGCCGCCCCCCTCACCACCGCCGCCGGCGGCAACGACGAGCCGGGACTCCAGTGAGCCCGCGAGGACTCGCGACTGGGACCTGACGTCGGACGCGCCGCCGCCCCCGCCGGCCTCCAACTGGTTGCTGCCGCCGCCGTTGAAGCCCCCATTGCACGTCACGAATTCGGCGCAGGTGCCGCCACCGGTCGCCGCCCCGCCGACTTCGACGTAGAGCACCTGGCCGGCGACGAAGCCGGTCAGGGTGCCGCTCGCCCGAGCCCCGCGCGACGGGTTGCCGTCGTCCACGCTCACCCCGCCTGCCCCGCCCACCGCGACGACCTGGACCTCGGTGACGCCGGACGGCACGGTGAAGGTCTGCTCGCTACCGGTGAAGGCGTAGGAGCACGTCACCACGCGGTTGCTGTCGGGCGCCGAGCAGGGGTCGGCCGCCCATGCAGTGCCGGCCAACGGCATCACGCCCATGCCGAGCACGAGCGCCGCCCCGACCGCACTCCTCCGCACCCACCGGTACCGATGCGCAGCAGATCCGGACACTCTGAGCACAGCTCCCCCCTCGCGTCATGCGCGCGCGGCTGAACCCGAGCCCGCCCAACCGGCGACCTCGCCGGCACAGCGCCTCGCGTTACCAAATGCTGGCGTCAGTCGCCGCTGGGAGTTGCGTACCCGGGCGACCGGACGACGTCGGACGTCGTGATACCCGCTGGCCATGGCGCTCAACGATCGACACCCGCGGCCGAGTGGGAAGTCGGCCCGGGTTCACACCGAAATGCGTCCCGGACTACGTCTCGTGGATCTTTGACCGCGGTCCAGGACACTTTCTTGAGCCGCAGGGCTTTCTCCACCACGTCGGTCCACGGTGTCGGTGGAGGGTGCCGACGCATACCACCTCACTAACAGAGTGGCTCGCTATCGCGAGGGATAGGCCGAGACGTACGTCATGCGCAGGGGTACGCCGTCGGTGAGCTGAGGGGTTCGCGCCATGGGCGAGACGAGACGACGCATCGGCTACGCGCTCGGCGGGACGGTGCTCGCGGCGGGATTCCTGCTGGTGCCCGGGGCCGGGGTCGCGACGGCAGCCGATCCGTGCACCACCGTTGGTGCCACGACCACCTGCAGCTACGGCCCTACCGGCGGTGAGCAGCAATTCACCGTCCCGACCGGAGTGACCTCCGTGCATGTGGACGCGGTCGGCGCGAGCGGCGCGGAGGCCAAACCTTGGCCGTTTCCTCGCGAGGTGCCGACGCCGTCCAGCGGGGCGCACGTCACCGGGCAGCTCACCGGTCTGAGCGCCAACCAGGTGCTCTACGTCGAGGTGGGCGGCGCCGCATCCGGTGGCGCCGGATGCAGCGCAGGTTTGGCGTGCCACGGTGGTTTCAACGGTGGGGGCAGCAGCTCGCGGTACGGCGGCGGCGGGGGTGGCGCCTCGGATGTGCGGAGCACTAGCAGTTCCGCCACCGACGCCACGTCGTCGCTGAGCTCGCGACTGATCGTCGCGGCAGGCGGAGGCGGGGGCGCGGGCGGCGCCGATGGCTGCGAGATCCTCGCTGGTGGGCCCCTGCCCGGAGGCATCGGGGGTGACGCCGGCGCAGCGGGCGGCCCAGGCCAGGTGTGTCCCGACGGCGTGGTGGCGGGCAGCACCGGTGGGGGCGCCGGCACCGCCACCGCACCTGGCGCGGGCGGGTTGAGCACCTTGGGCGGAGACGTAGTAGAGGAACGTGGCGTCGTCGGCGCGCTGGGTGACGGGGCCAACGCCAGCCCTCTCAGCGTTAGCTCCGCCGGCGCGGGAGGAGGCGGGCTCTACGGTGGCGGCTCCGGGGCCGATATCGCTTTCGACCTGGACGGCAACACCGCTGTTGCGGCGGGTGGCGGTGGTGGCGGCTCGTCGTTCACGCCCGCCGGCGGAACCGCGGACCTGGCCGACGGGCCGGCGTCGGTCACGATCACCTACACCCTGTCGTTGGGCGGGGCACCGGACCAGCTCACCGCGCTGGGCCAGGCGGTCGCCGGGGTCGGCCCCGGCACCAGCCTCTCGGACAAGGTCACGACCGCGCAGCAGAACCTGGCCCGGGGCAACACCGCCGGGGCGTGCGGTGCCCTGACCGGATTCGTCAACGAGGTCACGGCGCAGTCGGGTAAGAAGATCCCGGTTGCGACCGCGACACAGCTGATCGCCTCGGCCCACGGCATCCAGGCGGCCATCAGGTGCTGACGGCTTGTCCTCAACAGCACCTGAGGAGACCACCACGTGGTCCCCAGATCGACCGTTGGGCCAGGCACTCACCCGGTCGGCGCGATCAGCCCCGGGCCAGCGCGTGCGGGGCGCGCTCGCGGACGGCGGCGAGCAGGTCCGGCGCGGACGGGTTGACCAGGACCCGGCCCGCGACGTCGACGGTCGGCACGGTCTCGTTGCCGTCGGCCACCGACCGGACGAACGCGGCCGCGGCCGGGTCACCGGCGATGTTCACCGGCCGGTAGCGCAGGCCCGAGTAGGACAGCCGCGCGCGGAGCGCGACGGAGAACAGGCAGCCCGGCCGCCAGTACAGGACCACCTCGCCCGGGGGTTTCGCGGGACCCTCACCCGTCATGTCGATCGCCTCCCGCCCGACAGTGGCCCAGGTTAGCCCTGGTGAGGCAGGCTCAACAGGACTGGTGAAATGCAGATCCGAGCCTGGCCTTGAGTCGGGTTATGCCTCCGCGGATCATCGCTCCGTAGCCATCGTCCGGCAGGATGGGCAGCGCGATCTCCGCTAGCGCCAGATGAGCGAGAGCGTCGTCGGAGCGGCCTAGGCGAGCCAGGTTGTCGGCCACGTTGAGGTGGAGCGAAGGCCGGAAACCATCCACCCGCAGCGAGTCGTGGTAGCGGCGGGCGCGTTCGTCAGTCAACCCCTCGACCGCGGCCAACGCTCGGAGATCCCAGTCGAGGGCGGCTTGAGGGTCGTCCTGCAGGTCGGCGAACTGGTGGGCGAGCGTGACCACGTGCAGGGGGTCGCCGTCCGGGCCAAGCCTGGCCCAGATCTCCTCGTACCGGGCTTGGGCGGCGGCCCGATCACCCGATGTCGCCAAAGCCGACGCTTCGGCCAGGCTGGTCATGACCGGATCCGGGGTTGTCGTCGGCGTTGATGTCTCGACCTCGGGTTGGTCCACCTGTTGCAGGATCCTGTGGCAGAACGCGACGCACCTGTTGCAGATCCACGCGGTGAGCCCCTGGATGAGTCGGCCGACGTCGTCCGGCCCTTGCCCGCAGAAGCCGCAGACCGGCGCTGGCGAGTCCTGCGCGCTCGACATCGGCTGTCGACTAGGACGCTGTGCGGCTGGCCGATCGGGCCGCGACGAAGTCCCGGAACACCGGGTAGATCTCGGAGTTCCAGCGGGAGCCCGCGAACACCCCGTAGTGCCCGACGCCCGTCTGCAGGTGATGGTGGTGATCCCGATCGGGGATCCCGGTGCAGAGCCGGTGGGCCGCCTCGGTCTGCCCGGGCGAGCACATGTCGTCGTCAGCTCCCTCGATGGTGAGCAGAGCGGTCCTGCTGATGACGGAGGGATCGATCCGCTGCCCGCGCCAGACGAATTCGCTGCGGGGAAGGTCGTGCTCCATGAAGATGTGCTGCAGGGTTTCCAGGTAGAACTCGGCGGGCACGTCCATCACCGCGCCGTACTCGTCGTAGAAGCCACGGATCCGCTCGGCGGTCGCCCCGTCGCCCGTGACCAGCGCGCGGTAGAGCTGGACGTGCGAACCCAGATGCCTGCGGGTGTTCATCGACATGAACGCCGTCAGCTGGGCCAGCCCCGGGTAGACGCGCCGCCCGGCACCGGCGTACTGGCGGGGCACCCGCGAGACGAGGAACCGCTCGTAGAACGACAGGGGACGACGGTCGGCGAGTTGGTTGATCTTGTTCGGGTTCACCCGGGTGTCGATCGGGCCCGCCATCAGCGTGACGCTGCGGGGCTGGGCGGGGTCGTCCGCGGCCGCCAGAACGGCGACGGCCGCGAGCACCAGTGGGGCCGGCTGGCACACGGCCATGGCGTGGTGGTCCGGACCGAGGTGGCGCATCGCGGCCAGCACGTGGTCGATGTACTCGTCGAGCCCGAACCGGCCCTCGTCGACCGGGATGTCCCGGGCGTTGTGCCAGTCCAGCACGTACACGTCGTGATCGGCCAGCAACGTGCGGACCGTGGGGCGCAGCAGCGTGGCGAAGTGCCCGGAGATCGGCCCGACCAGCAGCACCGGCGTCCTCCCGGTCACCCCGGGCGTGGCGAAGTGCAGCAGGCTGGCGAAAGGCGTCGTCAGCACGGGCGTGATGTCGACCTCGACGGTCTGGCCCGCGACCGTGACCGACTCGATGCCCCAGTCGGGGCGGACGTGGGTGGGCCGGCTGCCCGCCACGATCTCGCTGACGGCCTTGAGCCTGCGGGTCCCGCGGAGCTCCGCGACCGGCGCGGGCAGAGCCGACAGGGTGCGGTGCAGGAGCTCGGACGAGATCCGGGCCGGCTCGGTGAGCCGCCGGTGCAGTTCGTAAGCGGGGTAGAGCATGCGTCCGAGCTCCGTTCGGTATTCGGCCTGCGTCACTACTGAACGGTAACCGACCGTGGCGCCGTCGACGTTGATCCAGATGGCGTATCCGTCTTCCGGGCGGATCCCGGGCCCCGGCAGCGTCGTTCCCCACCGGGCGGGGCATCCAGCCGCTGAGTCAGTTTGTGGCGTCCAGCAGATCGAGGACGAAGCGGGTCGCAGCGGCTCGTTCGGCGTGGAGCCGGTGCAGCGCCGGGGTCGGCGAGGCGGCCCGATGCTCGAACGGCATGGCGGGGATCGCGTAATAGATCGTCAGGAGCAGGGCGTGGCAGCGCTGGACCTGCTCGAAGGTCACGGCGCTCCCCTCGTCGCGCAGCCCGTCGACGTAGGCGGGCACACACGCCCGCTCCAGATCGGGCAGGGTGCGAGCCGGGCGCTCGCCATTGTGGACTTCCCCGAGCAGGAGCTGCCCGAGGTCGAATCCCACCGGGTCCGTTCCCCAGAACCCGAAGTCGATCATGGTGAACTCGGCGTCGCCGGTGCCGAGCAGGTTGCGGGTGCAGGCGTCCCCGTGGGCCGTCGCCAGCGGGAAGGAGTCCAGCTCGTCGAGCAGGCGCGGCAGCGCGTCCACCGCGGCCAGCATCCGCGCGCGCAGGTCGGCGTCGAAGGCACCGGCCACCAGCGGGCGTCGCCAGAAGTCATCGTCACGCAGGTCCGGGATCACGTTGTGGGCCAACCACACGTCGGCGTAGCCGCGCGCGGTGCTGCCCTGTGGGACACGGGTCGCGAGCGGGGCCACCGACGGGCTGGCCGCCAGCCGGCCCAGGAGGTACGCCGCGCGTCGGTGGCGGTCGAGGTCCCAGGGGACCGGGCGGCCGGGTACCAGTTCCAGCCAGATCGCGGTGGCATCGTCGTCCAGGTCGTGGACACCGAAGGCGCGCGGAATGATCAGTCCCGCAGGCAGCCGGTCGCGCAGGTCGGAGCGGTAGAGGTCCGGTTCGGTACGCCAGGGCACCAGCGGTGCCACCGCCGTGCGGAGCGGTTCGGGCACGTGCCACGACAGCGGCGAACAGGCCCAGGGCTGGACCACCTTGACGAAGAAGGCGTACGGGTGCTCGTCGCCGTTCCTCCCGCGCGCGGTCCCCGACACCACGAACCGGTCACGCGTGGTGAGCGCAGGGAACGGATACGGATGGACGTCCACCCGGGCGTTCAGCAGTTCGACCTCGACCTGGCCCAGGAGCGCGGCCACCATCGCGGCGAGCTGGGGTTCGCCCGGTGCGGCGAGCCCGAGCCCGCCGAGGGCGTCCCGCGTGGCCGCGTCGATCGGGCCGCCGCACGGACCGGCGCCGGGCGTCGCCGTCGCGGTGCCGTCCGGGCTGGTCACGGCCGGACGCCCATCGTGGCACGCACGGCGTCCGCGCCGGGACCGGTGAGTCGGTCCAGGCCGGCACGGCGCCCGGTGAGCAGCAGCAGGATCGCGCTGATCGGCCCGGTGACCTCCCGTCCCTGCCCGGCGGACCACTCGGCGTCGGTCGCGGCGAGCCGGTAGCCGGCAAACCGCCGACGAGCGTGGAACATGCGCGGCGAGCGCCACACCTCGTCGGCGGCGACGACGGCCACGTCGACGGGCATCGCCTCCCGGCGGCCGAGCGGGATCGCGATGTCCTGGAGGTGGACCAGGTAGTCGATCGCGCTCCCGCGATGGGTGAGCGTCGGCAGCGGGCGCCAGACCCCGATCCGGTCCCGGATCTCGGCGACGATCCGCTCGGTGGGCAGCTGCGCGTGCCGGCACGCCGCGGCGTGGATGGCGCCGTCCATGCCACCGGATCTGATCGTCTCCAGCACGGCCCGGGGGATCGCGGACCAGGACGTGTTCTGCAGCGCCACGTGCGCGGCCACCTGCCGCACCGACCAGCCCTCGCAGAGCGACGGGTGTTGCCACTCCTGGTCGGACAGACCCTCCAGCAGGTCGACGAGTCGACCGCGTTGGTCGTCGATGCCTCGCCAGACGTCGTCGGGGTTCATGGCTTCCTCCGGATCTACGGACGGCCCGGCTGCCCGGCCGCGGCCGGGGCTGCCGATGGGTGGGCGGGTGGTGACGCGAGCAGGGACTCCAGCAGCGAGATGATCCTGTCGGTGGGGTCGAAGTTCGGGTCGGGCATGGCCAGCTGGTGCAGGACCAACCCGGTGAGGTAGTTGCCGAGCACGTGCATGTGGTGATCGGGATCGGTCGACCCGATCAGTCGCAGCCACGCGGTGCCCCAGGCGCCCACCCGCGCGCCGGTGACGGTGATGTGCTCTCGCAGATCCGGGTTGTTCGCCGACTCCACCAGCAGGGCGCACCGGCACAGCGTCAACGTCCGGTCCTTCGCGGTGCCCTCCCGCACGAACGTCCCGAGGGCACGGCCCAGCTCGGCGGGAGTCGTCGGGACGACCGTGGTCGCCAGCTCCTCGAAGTTCTGCCGCTCGCGCTCGGCGAACCGCTCCACGATCGCGGCGAACAGCGCTTCGCGGGTCGAGAAGTAGTTGGCCGTCGACCCCGCACCCACCCCCGCCTCGGCGTCCACCGCCCGATGCGTCACCGCCCGAACTCCGCGCTCACCCAGGACCTGGATGGCGGCATCCAACAACACCACTCGACGGGTCGACACATGCACAGACTACATCCGTTGTCCGGATCACAACAGATGTTGTCTCGATGAGCCGGCGGACGGGCGCTCCCGCGCCGCCCCACGCCTACCGCCACGGGATCCATGTCTCGGCGTCGCCAGGGAGCGGTGCCGTCGGGACGGTGTCGTTCACCAAGAATGACGAGCGGGATTGACGAGGATTGCCCGGGAGCCCACACTTCCTAATCGTGTTAGGTGACGCCGAACGTCGTGAGGCGGCAGGACGGGAGATTCTTGCCGCGGCGTGGGCGGTCGCCCGGGAGCAGGGGATCGGTGCGCTGACGCTGCGGGACGTCGCGGCTCGGGTCGGGATGCGGGCTCCGTCGCTGTACACGCATTTCGCTTCGAAGCACGCCATCTTCGATGCGATGTTCGGGCAGGCGTGGGCGGGCTACCTGGACGTTCTCGACGAGGTCGAGCCGTCGCTGCCGGCTGCGCCGCGGGCGGCGCTCAAGGTGTTGGCGCGCTCTTTCTACGACTATTCCGTGGTTGATCTCGCCCGGCACCAGTTGATGAACGTGCGGTCGATCCCGGAGTTCCACCCCAGTCCGCAGGCCTATGCCCCCGCGATCCGGGTTCTGGAGCGGGGACGGGTGGTGCTGGCTCGTCTCGGGGCGCCGCGCGAGCAGGACATGGACCTCTACGTCGCGCTGATGAGCGGGCTGATCAGCCAGCAGCTCGCCAACGACCCCGGAGGGGACCGGTACGGGCGTCTGCTCGACCGGGCGATGGACATGTTCGCCGAGGATCTCGGACTCCCGGAGGAGGATCCGCCATGAACGCCGTTCGGCCGTCCACACAGCCGGCTCGCCGTGCTCTCGACCGCGTGACGGCGATGCGACTGGCCGCGACCGAGTACGACCGTTACCTCGATCAACTGCGGTGTCTCGGCCCGGCGGAGTGGTCACTGCCGACGGACTGCCCGGCGTGGGACGTGCGAGCGTTGGCCACCCACAACCTCGGAATGGCCGAGATGGCCGCCTCGATGCGGCAGGGCATGCGGCAGTTCGGCTTGGCGGCCCGACGCGGCGGCGGCGTGTTCATCGACGCGCTCACCGAACTCCAGGTGCGGGAACGGGCGGGCCTGGACCCGGCGCAGATTCTGAGCCGGTATGCCGCCGCCGCTCCGCGAGCGGCCCTCCGCCGTCGCCGGACGCCCGGTCTGATCCGTCGGCTGCCGATGCCGGTGACCCAGCCGGTCGGTGCCGGGCTGGAGCGATGGACCGTCGGCTACCTGCTGGACACCATCCTGACCCGCGACACCTGGATGCACCGGGTGGACACCTCCCGAGCCACCGGGCGGGACCTCGTGCTCACCCCCGAGCACGACGGTGTCCTCGTCGGCGACGTCGTCGCCGAGTGGGCCGCCCGCCACGGCTCCCCCTGCACGTTGCGGCTCACCGGCCCGGCCGGCGGTCGGTGGACCTTCGCGACCGGCGGGCCCGAGCTGGAGCTCGACGCCGTCGAGTTCTGCCGCACCCTGGCCCGCCGGGCCCCCGGAACTGCGCTGCTCGATATCGAAGTCCCGTTCTGAACAGGAGAAACGCCATGATCACCACGACACAGGTTGCCGCCGACACGATCAGTATGTCGACCGCGATCCCGCTGCCCGGCGGCATGCAGCTGCCGGTCAACTCCTACCTGCTGCGCGGCACCGAACCGGTCCTCGTCGACACCGGGCTCTCACCGATGACCGACGAGTTCCGGGCGGAGCTATGGGGCCGGATCGATCCCGCCGACCTGCGCTGGATCGTCGTCACCCACGACGACCGTGACCACACCGGCAGCCTGCGCGCGATCCTCGACGAGGCACCGAACGCCACCGTGATCACCAACTTCATCAGCATGGCCAAGATCGGTGAAGATTGGCCGCTGCCGCTCGACCGGCTTCGACTGGTCAACACCGGGGACCGGGTCCCGATCGGCGACGACGTACTCGAGGCGTTCCGCCCGCCCACCTACGACAGCCCCGGAACCCTCGCCTTCCACGCCCTGCACCGCAACGTCTGTTTCAGCTCCGACCACTTCGGCACGTTCCTGCCCGACACCGTCGCCCTCGCCGCGACGGCCGAGGATCTCCCGGCCACGGACTACCACGACTGCGTCGCCGTGTTCACCTCCGCGAACAGCCCCTGGACCCACAACCTGGCCGTCGACCGCTGGCAGACCATGCTCGCCGATCTGCGCCGCCGCGACATCGCGACCCTGCTCAGCACCCACGGCCTCCCGATCAGCCGTGGACTGGGATCGCTCGTCGACGCCGCTGCCGACCTGCCCGGCCGCGACCCCTTCGCCACTCCCGGGCAGGAGTTCGTCGACGCGATGCTCGCGATGACCGCCGACACCGTTCGTTAGAACGACCCGGGTCGGCACGCCGACACCGGCCTCGCGCAACCGGTGCGCTGTCACGACATGTGGGCCGTCGCCGGTCGGTTCGGTCCACGGGTCCCACGCGCTCCGGTACTGTCGCCCCGCGCCTGCCGCGGATGCTCGCGCCTCCCGGCCGCGCGGCCCGTGTGAGTCGAGGACGTGTGCGGGACCTCGGGTATCGGAGGCGGACTGTGTCGCACCCACGCCTGCTCGTGCGGCTGCGCGAGCGGTGCGGTGGGACGGGTCCGCGGTGGGTCCTCGCTGCGGTACTGCTGATCGGGCTGATGGTGGAGGCCGTCCACCAGCTCTCCGCCGGCGACCACGCGACGGATCTGCCGATCGTCGACGACTGGCTCCACGCAGGGCTCATCCTCGCCTCGAGCGCGATCTGCGCGTGGGGTGCTCGTCGCCGGCGTGCGGGTCCGTCCCGGGCGGCGTGGTGGTGTTTCGCCGCGGCGCTGCTGCTGTTCGCCCTCGCCGATATCACCTGGAGTGCGCTGTACTCCGGCAGTGGCGACGTGCCATCCCCGAACCCCACCGACCCGCTCTACCTGAGCACGTATCCGCTGTTCATGGCGGGCCTGGTGCTCATGGTCCGGGCCCGGGTGGTCGACGTCCCGTGGCACCGGTGGCTCGACGGCTTCGTCCTCGTCCTGATCGTGGCGACCCCCGGCGTGCTGCTGCTCATCGAGCCGGTACTGGCCAACGCTCCGATCGATCTGCTGGGACAGATCGTCACCGTCGCCTACCCCCTCGGCGACGTGCTGTTGCTCGGCGCGCTCCTCGGAACCCTCCCGCTGCTGTCCTGGCGTCTGGGGGGCAGCTGGCCGTGGGTGGGCGTGGGGCTGGTCTGTCTGACCGTGGCCGACGCCACCTACAGCCTGACCGCTGCCGACCTCGTGGCCCACGACGGACCCTACGACTTCCTCTGGAGCGCGGGCGCGCTCGCATTCGCGGTCGGCGCCACCCGGCTGCCGTCCGCGCGCCGTCCGTCGCGGGAGATCACCGGTTGGCCCGCGATCGCGCTGCCACTCGGCGCCCAGCTGTTCGCCGTGGCCACCCAGGTCTACGGCTACTACCGGTCACTGCCCGCCGCCGAGCGGCTGCTGACCATCGCCGTCCTCCTCGTCGCCATCACCCAGATCATCGTGTCCCGACCCCGCCCCGCCCCGGAACCCGACGCAACCGACGCCGATGACGCGACTGAGCTGTCACAGGCACCTGATCAACCATCCCAGACGTGACCGATGTCGGACGCCGGGTCAGTTCTTGGCGTAGGTCTCCGCGGTCTTCGCCTCGAACTCCAGTCCGACGACCGGCTCGTCGCCGACCACCCAGGCGTCGTGGCCCGGCGCGATGCGGTAGGTGTCTCCGGCGGTCAGGTCGGCCTCGCTGCCGTCGTCGGCGGTGACGTGCATGTGGCCGGATACCACATAACCGAGGTGGGGGGCCTGACAGCTCTCCGTGCCGGCGACCGGCTTGATGCATTCCGACCAGCGCCAGCCCGGCTGGAGGGTGAGGCGGGCGACGGTGGAGTCGCCGAGGTGCACGACGCCGACGGTGGTCTTGTCCGGGGTGCGGGTCTCGTCGGGCGAGTTCATGCTCTTCGACTCGATGGCGGCCATGATGTCTCCGTTCCCGTGTGCTGTGCGGGGCCGGCCAGGCGAGCGGTGAGCACCAGACGACGCGACACGGCATGTCGCGCGGGTCCGCTCTGATTCACTGTCGACGGTGCATGGGGCCACCGCCGACCACCTGGCAGCGACCGGGGGGACCAGTGTGAGCCACATCACGATCGATGGCGGTAAAGACCCCCGGTCGGACCAGCCGCTCAGGGTGATTCATCACGTTATGAGCGCGATGCGTGTATTGCACGAAACGCCGGGGTGGCGCGGTCGACCCACCAGGCCAGCTCGGCGCGTTCGTGAGCCCGCTTGGCCGGATCGGGGTGCTCCGCGGCGTCGAGCGCCTTGTTCCACCCCAGCTCCATCAGCCCGAGCAACAGCATCAGGTCCACGTCCGGGTCGGACAGACCTGCGGTGGCCCGCACGTCGTCGACGAGCTCCTCCCGAGTGGCGCTGACCTGGGAGAAGGCTCCGGTGAGGAACGTCGCGAACTCCATCAGGGGAGGACCCCAGGTGGCCAGGCTCCAGTCCAGGAGCGTCACCTGGCCCGGCTCCAGGGCGAGGTTGACGAGCCACAGGTCTCCGTGCAGCAACGTCGCCGGCCGCCGGTCCAGCTCTGCGACGAGCGGCGTGGGATCGGCCTGCAGGCGACCGACGGCGTCCGCGACCGGCGCCGCGACGAGCTCGGCGAACCGGGACCACCCGCGCAGAACGATGCCGGGCAACAGGTTCGCCCCGCCCACCAGCGGTCGCATCCGATGCGGCCACAGCGCGGTGGCACGGACGCCGGCGGCGACCGGCGCGGCGATCGGCGAGCCCGCGGCGAACGTCCGATGCACACCGGCCGCCGCGGCCAGCACTCCCCGGCACCCGTCTCGATCGAGGATGCGGTCCCACCCGGGGATCGCGGGCCCGACGTCGCGCATGAGCAGGACGACGTCACCGTCCTCGCGCCAGCCGCCGACCAGCGCGTGTCCGACGCCGGAGGGGAGCCGGTCGAGCGCGCCGGCCTCCAGGAGCGCCAGCTCCCGGTCGGCGCCACCGGTCACGAGCGCGGCGAGGTCGGTCCCGGGCCGGGAGCGCTTGAGCACGAGGCCGGTGCCGTCGGCGAGGCGCACCCGCTCCAGCGTGCTGCCCGAGCGACCATCGTGACCGTCGATCACGGTCCGCTCCACCGCCGCGGCCAGCACCGCACGCGCATCCACCGCGGCGGTCACGGTCGCACCGGGGTGCCGGTCGCGGTGCTCACGCCTCGGCCCCGGCCTTCGCCAGGTTGGCGAGCACGACCTGCATGGTCTCGGCCATCTCGGCGGCCGGGCTGAACTCGACGATCTCGGTGCCGGCCGTGAACAGCGGCAGGTGTCCGGGTGGCGCGGTGTAGGCGTGACCTGCGGTGATCCGGTCCTCCGAGCCGTCGGCGTACCGGAAGATCAGTTCGCCGCGCAGTACGTAGCCGTGGTGCGGGCACTGGCAGCGATCACCGGGGAGCCCCCGGAAGAACTCGGCGGGATCGACGTCTGCGGTGTAGGTCTCGAACCCGATGACGATCCCGTCACGCTCGGTGAACCGGCCCTCGAACCCGTCCATCTTCTCGACCTGATCCGCTGCGGCAGGGGTGATGACGGCCATGACGGCCTCCTCTCGGTGTTTTCTCGTGCCTTCACCGATGAGGCGTGGGGTCGGCCCTCACGATGTGAGGCCGCGCCAGGACACCGGCGTCTCCGGCTCGTAGCTGCACGCGCTGCCGGTGCGAACGCTGTTGCGCAGGTGCCGAGCCAGCTCGGGATGCACGCCCTCGATGCGCCGCAACGCGTCGCGGATCCGCCAGGTCACCGTGGTACGGGCCCGTTCCGCGGGGCTGCCGGCCCGGCGTGCCCGCCCACCGATCCCGTACGCCTGCCCGAGCTGCGCGAGCAGCGCCGCCCGCTCCTCGTCCGCGCGGGCCGACCTCGTCGCGTCACCGGCGTGATCGGCGGCGGACAGCTCTGCGTCGAGCTCGGCGAGCCGGGCCCGGTAGGTCGCTCGGGCCTGGGCGTCGACGACGTCGCCGAGATCCCCGCCGTCGATGACGCCGGCCAGCTCGACCGCCGGGACCGGCGTGCCCGGGCGGGCCAGCAGGACCGCGAGGTCGGCCATGCCCTTGCTGTCGCGGACCGTGGTCGTCCGGCCGGCGAACTCCAGTGACCACACCTCGCCGGCGTGGCGGAACACCGCACCGCCCGCGGCAGGTGCGGTGACCGGGCCGAGCGCGCGTCGCTGGTCGGCGTCGGTGAGCTCGACGAGCCGCGCCGCGGCGACCGCCTCGTGCGCGGCCCGGGCCGCGGCGAAATGCGCCCGCGCGTCCTCGGGCCGGCCCAACGCGGCAGCCAGTGTCCCGAGAGGGCGCTCGACACTGCCGTGCAGAAACGCGCCGATGCCGTCGACGGCGTGCCGGTGCCGGTGCGGCAGCAACACGTCGTACAGCCAGGCCGCCACCGGGTGCCCGCCGACCAGCGCGACCGTCGCCGTCGCCTGTACCAGCATCGCCGTCCACTCCGAGTCGATCGGCGACACCCGCATCGGCTCGCTGAGACGATCCAGCGCCGCGCGGGCAGCGTCGAGGTGCCCTGCGGACGCAGCGCACAGCGCCTTCGAGACTTCGTAGTCGGTTCCGCTGTAGCCGAGCTCGGCGGCGACCTCGGTCATCAGCCGGTACTGGGCATCCCGCTCGCCGTCCGCGACGAGGGCGAGCCAGCGGGCCACATGGACGAGCATCCCGGCGTTCCCGCTGCCGGCCCGCTCCCCGGCAGCCGCGGCCTCGTCGAGCAGCGCGGCCGCGTCGCCGTCCTGACCTGCGGCCCGGGCCCGTGCGGCCCGCCACAGCGGCGGGTACCAGGCGTAGAGCGGCTGCCGCACGGCGGCGAGGCGGCTCGCGAACGTGCTGATCTCGATGTCGGCGGCCGCCAGGTCGCCGCGTTCGAGCAACGCCGCCAGCCGCAGCCGCCTGCCGAGGAGCTCCGCCCGGGCGTCGGCGGCGACCCGGGCCAGCGCGATGATCTCCTCGGCGTCGGTGAGCCGGTGCTCGGCGTCGGCCGGGCCGGCCATCGTGTCGCAGCGCGCCGCGAGCGCAACGGCCACCAGCGCGGGATCGCCGTGATCCCGCGCGGCGGCCACGGCCCCGTCCGCCAGTGCGGTACGGCGCGACCGTGGCGCATCGCGGGTCAGAGCGACCGCGAGCCGGGCCGTGAGTCGCACCCACGACGGCGAACCCGCCGGCTGAGCAGCACGAGCCTCCTGCAGCAGGGCCAGCGCCGACGGGTCGCAGGCGGGGACCTCGAACCCGTCCACCCCGCCGGTGAGCGCCAACGCCGCGAGTGCGAGCCGCTCGTGGTTCCCGGTGCTCCGGGCCTCCTCAGCGGCATCGACAGCGGTGGCCCGTGCCCGGTCCGGGTTACCGGCGGCGAGCTCGGCCTCGGCCAGTGCGAGCAGCACGTCGCCGCGGTCGGCGGCGCCGGGCGCGGTGCCCAGGAGCTCGACGACGGTGCGGAGCCACCGGGCCGCTTCCTCGTAGCCGAACGCGGCGCGGGCCGCCTCGGCCGCCGCCAGGCTGTGCCGCACGGCCTCGGCCGCTCGACCGACCGGAGCCGCGTACCCGTAGTGAACGGCGAGCACGGCCGAATCGACCGTCCCCCCGCGTCGAGCGAACTCCGCCAGAGCGTCGGCCACACTCTCGTGCTCCGCCATCCGACCGCTCATCCCGAGGCCGTCGTAGACGACGTCGCGGATCAGCGGATGCGCGAACTCGTACCGACCCGCTCGGTCGCCACGGACCAGCCCGGCCGCGGCCGCCTCGTCCAGCGCGTTCGCCGCGGCCGACGACCCGCCCACCACCGCGGCGAGGTGGTCGAAGCGGAACCGGGACCCCAACACCGCGGCCACCCGCAGGACCGCCACCGCATCCGGTGACAACGCGTCGAGCCGCCGGCCGAGGACGGCGCGCACCGATCCCGGCACTGCAGCGTCGGTGACGCCGACGCCGTCGGCCTGCGCCAGTCGCACGAGCTCGGTGGCGTAGAGAGGGTTCCCGCCGGTGCGCGCGTGCACGGCGGCCAGGTCATCCGCGTCGAGCCCGTCGAGCAGGACGGCCAGCTCGGCCGGAGCCATCCCGCCGAGCCGGATCCGGAGGTTCGCCCGCAACCGGGCGACCGCGGTCGGCTGCTCCGGCTCGGTGCGGACGGTGCCCAGGACAATGACCGCACGCTCGGCGAGCATCGGGACGAGCAGCTCCAACAGTCGCACCGACCCGGGATCTGCCCACTGCAGGTCATCGATCACCAGCAGCAGCGGCCGCGCATCCCGCAGAACGCCGTCGACGGCCTCGACCAGCCGGAACCGCTGCGCGGCGGGCTCGCTCGGGCCGTCGTCGCCGCCCGAGAGAAACAACTCGGCGACCGCAGCGGCTCCCAGCTCCCGCATCAGCTGGACCCACGGCCAGAACGCCGGCGCCCCGTCACCTTCCCAGCACGCAGACCACGCCACCCCGGCGCCCAGCCCCCGTGCCGTACGGGCGGTCTCGCCGGCCAGCCACGTCTTGCCGATACCGGCTGCCCCGGTGACCAGTCCGAGACCGCCGCGGCCGGCTCGGAGCAGCCCAGCGAGTTCGGCGAGCTGCGCCGCACGCGGGGTCACCGACTCATCCGGCATCCCAGCATCCTCGCGCGCAACCCGAACCGGAGAAAGACACGTGCGAACGGAGCGGCTCGACACGTCGGCTCCGGTCGACCTCCCCGAGCCGCCCGACCTTCTGACGGTGCGCGAGCTCCCGGGGGAGGGCGAGCCCGCCGGGTCCGTCCTATGCCTCGTCCTCGGTCACGACCGACTCGTTCATGACCCGGGCCAGGTAGCCGCGTACGGCCGGGGCGTCCGCCGCGGGCCCCCGGTACCCGAGGTACCCGTCCGGCCGGACGACGATGGTCGTCCCGTCACCCGCCGCGTAGGCCGCCCGGAACTCGCCCGCGGCGTCGCGCACGGCCGGGGTCTGCAGGTCGGGCGCGTCCACCCCGCCGGCGAGCACCGCGTGCACGTCGACGAGGTTCTCGTGACCGACGCGGACCGCGTCGGCGACCTTGTCGATCGCGGCCGCCGCCTCGGACGTGGCGGCGTAGCACAGCACCGAGTGGCGGGGCGTCGCGAGCAGCTCGAACAGCCGCACCGGGAACTGCGCGATCGGCCGGACGAGGCCGCGGGCGTCCGGCGCGCGGTCGCCCGGTTGCGGGGCGCCGGCCGCGAGCCCCGGCTCGGGAGCGCCGACGATCGGGCTGTCCCGGTACGACACGAGCAGCTGAGCCTCGCGGCGCATCGTCGTCTCCGGGTCGTTCGGGTCGACGACCACGCCGGTCGCGGCCGCTTTCACGGTGCGGCCGACGACCTCCTCGCCGACCGGTCGGCGTTCGGCGTCGTAGCTGTCCACCAGGCCCGGTGCCGCGTCGCCGCGGACGGCCAACGCCACCTTCCAGGCCAGGTTGACGGCGTCCTGGATGCCGGTGTTCATGCCCTGCGCGCCGGTCGGCGGGTGGATGTGCGCGGCGTCGCCCGCCACCAGCACCCGTCCGCGCCCGTAGGCGTCGACGATCCGGTGGCTGATCCGGAAGACCGACGACCACCGCATCGTGTGCGCCGTCGTCGGTTCCGGGGAGAGCCGGTCCAGCACCGCCTGGATGTGCTCCAGGCCGGGACCGCGTCCCTCCTGGATGCCATGCGCGATACCGCCGGGCGACGGCACGGTCCTCAGCTCCGGCGGGCACAGCATGGACATCCGGTAGCGACGCAGGCCGGGCAGCGGGATGCAGACCAGCGCGTCGTCGACGGTGCCGTCGGTCTCGTGCGTGGCCCGCACCCCGTAACCCGGGGCCAGCGACCAGTCCACCTCGACGTCGCCGAGCATGTACTCCTCGTCGAACGCCCCGCCCTCGAACGTCAGGCCGAGGCCCTTGCGGACGGTACTGTGCGCGCCGTCGCACCCCACGAGGTAGCGGGCGCGGACCAGCTCGGGACCGGATGGGCCGCGCAGCTCGGCGGTGACGCCGTCGTCGTCCTGGGTGAACGAGACCAGCTCGATGCCCCGCTCCGGGACGGTGCCGAAGTCGGCCAGCCGCTCGGCCAGGACCCGCTCGGTCTCGTACTGCGGCAGCGAGGCGAACCCGAACGGCATGTCCGGCGGCAGGGTCATCTCGACCGTGGCCCGCAGCTCGCCGTTGCGGTACACGTACTGGCCGCGCATCGGGACCGCGGCGTCGAGAGCGGCCGGCAGCACGCCGGCGGCCTCCCACAGCTCGAGCGTCCGGGGCTGCACCCCGACCGCCTTCGCATACCGGCGCGGCACCTCCAGCTGGTCGACGACCCGGCAGCTCACCGCCCGCCGTCGCAGCTCGATGGCCGCGGTCAGGCCGATGGGACCGGCGCCGACCACGAGCGCGTCCACCACATCGGTCATTGCGACCTCCTTCGCCGGGTGACGGGGTTTCCCTATCGCTCGGAGGAGGAGGCCGGGACGTTTCGCCCGCCGTGCCGGTACCGCTCTATCCTCGGCCTGGATCCGTTCGGTTCTCGTCCAGTCGGATGTAGGCGTGGACGGTCGTGCCCTCGGGGCCGGTGTGCATGCGGACCAGGTCGGCGACACTGTGCACCAACAGCAGGCCCCGGCCGGAGATCTGACGCGGACCAGCCGGTCGGCGCCCCGCGAGGGGGTCGGTGAGCTGCCCGGTATCGGCGACGTGGCACACGACGTGGTCGCGGTCGCGCCAGATCCGCACGTCGGAGCCCCCGCCGGTGTACATCAGGCTGTTGGCGGCCAACTCGGTAGCGATCAACATCAGATCGGTGGCACCGGCCGGGCCGAGTCCGAGCCGGCTCGACTGGTCGGCGATGACCTGTCGCAGGGCCCGGAGCTCAACAGGGGTGGTGACGGTGAACACCACGTCGGCGCGGGCGCCCGGCAGTGGTTGGTTGTAGTGATCAAGGATCCCCAGCGGGGCGTACTTCCTGCTGGGGCGGCGCCGGCCGGCCTTCCACACCACCGGGTGGGTCGCGCGTGCGTCGCGCAGAACGCGGGCGTCGAGCCGTGCTGCGTCGTACGGGCACACGATCGTGATGTTCCGGTCGGCGAACGCGGCATTGATCAATGCTTCGTGCTGTACGCACGCCGGATACTCGGTGTCGCTGCGGCCGACCCACATCGGCTCACCGATGATCCGCACCCGGTACTCCCGAGAATGCCGGTCGGCGAAGGCGCTCAGCACGCTCGCAATGATCCGGCCGGGGTTCCGCCCGACCACGCTCATATCGACCAGGTGCACACGCTCGGCGTCGGGGCCGAGCGCATCCTGCAACAACCGCAGCCGCGGCCCCGGCACCGCGGCGGCCACCGGTTCGCCCTTGTCCAGCCCGTCGCGGACGAACCCGGTCAGCTGCGCGAGGTACTCCTCGTCGGACCGATAGAAGAACGCCGGATGGTCGAACGCGTGGTGCGCGGTGGCAGTGCTGCTCATCGAGGCGGCTCCACCCCACGCTGGGATACGACAATCATGGGCCCGCAGATGCGGAGACCCGCTGAACGTGCTGATCGTACGCCCTACCCGTCAGGCCGACGGGTACTCCTCCCCGCACGGGTGACGGCATCGATTCAGCCGTGCGGTGCCTCGATCAGCGGATCGCGGCGAGAACCGGGTCAGGTCCGTGGGTCCGGGTGGCACACCAGCATCCGGTCCGAGCCCGGCGCGACGGAGTAGGCGCACCCGGCCCGGCGCAGTTCGGTCCGGACACCGTGCTCCCGCAGCTCGGTCCGCAACGTGTCCAGGGCCGGGTAGCGGACGCCCGTCGTGTCGTGCAGCGGGAACACCCTGACCTCACCACGGGTGACCCGTGTCAGCTCGAGAAGGGCGTCCCGGTGCGCGTCGTGGTCGAGCAGGTCCGGGTAGACGAACAGCAGGAACGCGCTCACCGCCGTCGTGAAGTGGCGGTCCGGGAACGGCAGCGACGGCAGGGCCGCATCGACGTACCGCGAGCCGTCCGGCTCGAAGTCGTCGGCGAAGGCGTCGAGCGCGTCGCTCCAGCTCGCCGCAAGGGTCTCGGGTGAGCCGAGGTGGTCCCAGTCGAACGCGGCCGGGTTGCTCCGCTGCCACGCCGTGATCCGCTCCAGGTCCGCCCGTGCCCGCGCCACCAGCAGGTCCGCGTCGCGGTAGGCGGGATCGACGCTGACGGCCCGTCCGCCCCGGGCCCGCACCTGCGCACCGAACGGGGACGCGCCGCCCGGGCAGTCCAGGATCGGGCCCGCGACGAGCTCGTCGTCGGAGAGCAGGAACATGTCCCGGTACGCGGCCAGCGGCCGGGGGGTGACGGCCATCCCGCCGGAGAACGCGACCCGCTCTCCGGCCAGCGGGGCGGTCATCGGCCGGCCCCGCGCCGGGCACGCACGGTCGCCAGCAGCGTGCGCGCCAGCTGGAGCGGGGACGGCGGCATCCAGCCCAGCTGCACCGCGGTCCCCAGGTCGTCCCGGTTCGCCCAGTGCTCGACGACGAGCCCGTCCGCGATCCGGAACCAGTGCGTCTGACGGGTGGCGAACCGCTTGCCGGTCGGCGGCATCACGCGGGCCGGACGGCCGTCCGGCCCGTACTGGACCATCGGTCCGGCGTGCCGGCCGGACATCGTGTTGTGCACGACCACGAGATCGCCCTCGGCGACGACGTCGTGCACCTCGAACGCCAGCTCGGCGAACGCCTCGCGCAGCCAGAGCGCGGTGGCGTAGAACGCGGCCGGCCCCCGGCCACGGCTCGCCGGCGGCTCGTCGATGCTCTCGCGGTTGAACGCCTCCGGATGGACGACGGTCTCGAAGTCGGCGGGCGAGCCGTCGACCATGATCTGCATGGAGCGCACGCAGAGTTCCTTGACGGCGGTGTCCGTGCTGGTCATGGCGTGGGTCCTTCGGTCGTGGTCGGAGCGGCGCGCCAGCGGGCCCGCCACTGCGGCGCGTCCCACGCGGGACCGCCGTAGATCGTCTCGTGCGCCACCCGGTCGCCGCGGAACTCCAGGATCGTGACCCCGAAGTTCGGCGGCCCGTCGTCGTAGCGGCCCATGACCTCGATGACCCAGAGGTCGTCGCGGCCGTGCATGCGGCGGATCTCGAACTCGACCTTCGCCGGGTAGATCCGCCGCCACTCGCGGAAGTTCGCGACGCCCTCGAACCGCTCGCCGGACTGCGGGAACTCCAGGACGGCGTCCTCGTGGTAGATCTCGTGGCGCGCGTCGTGGTCGGACCCGGTGACGTCCAGGTACCGCGTGATCGCGGCGCGGATGGCGTCCACCGTGGTGCTCACGGCTTCCGCCCCCACGCCTGGAACAGCGTCGCGTAGAGCGTGTAGCCGCCCGGGTCGGCCAGGTGCTCGTCGAGACGGCGGACGCAGTCGTCGAGATCCGCGCCGAGCAGGCCGAGGGCGAGGATCCGCTCCCGGTGGATCCGGGCGAACCGGGTCAGGAGCCGGTGCTCGGGGTCGGCGGGGAGGAACACCCGGGCGCGGGCCTCCACGCCCACGTCGACCAGCCCGGCCGCGCGCAGCATCCCGGGTAGCCGCCGTCCGATCCGGACGTCGCCGCTCCAGGCCGCACCGACCGCGTCGGCGAGCCGGTCCCAGTCCGGGTGCTCCGGGACGCAGGTCCAGGAGATCCAGTCGACGTCCTGCACCGCCACCTGACCGCCCGGGCGGACCAGCCGCGCCATCTCGGCGACCACGTCGGCCGGCTGCGGCACGTTGACCAGCAGCAACCGCTCGTGGGCCAGGTCGAAGGAGCCGGACGGCAGGCCCGTGCCGGTCGCGTCCGCCTCGACCAGGTGCACGCCCTGCACACCGCGCTCGGCCAGCGTGCGGGTCGCCATGTCCAGATAGGACGATTCCCGGTCCACGCCGACGACGTGACCGTCGGGTCCGGCCCGGTCGGCCAGAATGTCGAGCACGCCGAGCGGGCCGCAGCCCAGGTCGACCGCCCGCACACCCGGGCGGAGCCCGATCCGGTCGAACAGGTGCTCGGCGTCCGGCCGGTGGCGGTCGCACTGCGCGAGCAGCCGCTGCCGTTCGACGTCGTCGACGCCGAGCGAGTAGTCGCCCGTGGTGGCCGTCGGGATCGTCATCGCGTCCTCCTGTGAGGGGTAGCTCGCCGGGGCGTCGGGAACGGCGTCTCCGGCGTCCCGGCGGATCGTGGTCCCGCCGCAGCGGTACGGATCCGTTCTACGAGCGGGACCGGGCGGCGACGTCGGGGCCGGACCCCGAGGTTTGCGGTCCCTGCGTGCGACGGTGGCTGCTACCGGGGCCCGTCACGGTCGCTGGTCCGGGGGCGGGAAGTCGGCGTGCCGGTGGACCAGCCACCACTCGCCGTCGATCTTGCGAAGGACGTGGGTGACGCGCAGCGTCATCCGGACGGGCTCCCCGCCGTCCACCCGGACATCGCCCTCCTCGACCCCGACGGTGTAGGCGAGGTCGGAGCCGACGCCCAGCACGTCATGGCGGGGCACCAGGGCACCGTCGGAGAACCGGTCGGCGACCCACGTGAACGTCCTGGTCACCGGCTCGTGGCCGTGTTCCATCGGCCCCCAGGCGCCGAACAGCGTGACGTCGGGGGACCGCGCCCACAGCGCGGCGTACGGCGCGGAATCACCGGCGCCCATCGCCGCGAGCGCGGCGGCGAGGCGGTCCAGGGCCCGGGCGAGGTCGGCCGGGACGTGCGTGTCATCGGTCGTGGCAGGGGTTCGGGTCGTCATGGCTCGGTTGTAGGCCCGGCGGCCAGGTGTCGGCGTCAGGGATGCACCCCGAGAGTTGCGCCGCCGGTAACGACGGCGTGATCCAGACCGAGAGCGCCGACCCGGGGAGGGATGCGCGAGGGGACCGCGACGAGCTCGGGTACGCGACCCCCGGACGCCGCCGTCCGGCCGTGGCCCGTTCGGACATCGTGCGGTTCCGCGCCGTCCCCGGCGGCCGTACGGTCGGCGCACGGCCGGGTCGACTTGCCGGGGACATGCCGATGCTGCTGGAGCGCGACCGCGAGCTGGGTGCCGTCGCCGGGCTCGTCGAGGGCGCGGCCGGCGGCCGCGGTGGCGTGCTCTGGATCGAGGGCGCCGCCGGGATCGGGAAGACCTCGCTGCTCGACCACGCCCGGGAGCGGGCCGCCGCCGCCGGCGTGCGGGTGCTCTCCGCCCGGGCCGGAGCGCTGGAGCAGGAGCTGGCCTACGGCGTCGTGCGTGGGCTGTTCGAGCCGTTGCTCGCGGGAGTCCGGCCCGAGGAGCGAACCGAGCTGCTGGCCGGGGCCGCCCGGCTCGCCGCCCCGGTGATCACCTTGGACGACCCCGGTGCCGGGCCGGAGTCGTCGGCCGGCACGTTGCACGGCCTCTACTGGCTGACCGCCAACCTGGCCGACCTCGGGCCGGTGCTGCTCACCGTGGACGACGCGCACTGGGCCGACGCGCCGTCGCTGCGCGCACTCGCCTACCTCGCCGCCCGGATCGCCGAACTGCCCGTCGCGCTGGCCGTCGCCACCCGCCCGGCCGCGCCGGACGCGAACCCGGATCTCGTCGAGGCGATCCGGGAACGGTGCCGGACCGTCCTGCGGCCACGGCCGCTGAGCCGGGACGGTTCGGACACGCTGGTCCGGGCGCGGGTCGCGGACGTCCCGGCCGGCCCGTTCAGCGCGGCCTGCCACGACGCCACCGGCGGCAACCCGTTCCTGCTGCGGGCGTTGCTCGCCGTGCTCGTCGCGGACGGTGTCCGACCCGACTCCGACGGCGTCGGCGCCGTCGCCGAGCGGGCGCCCGAGGTGGTCGGGACGGCGGTCGGCGAGCGACTGCGGCACGCCGGTCCGGACGCCGCGGCCGTCGCCCGGGCGACCGCGGTGCTCACCGGGAACGCGCCGCTGCGGCAGGTGGCCGCGCTGACCGGGCTCCCGGCCGAGGAGGTCGCCGACGTCGCGGAGTCCCTCGTCGAGGCCGGGCTGTTCCGCGCCGGTCGCCCGCTGGCGTTCGTCCACCCGCTGGTCGAGCAGGCCGTCTCGGCCCGGATGACGGCCGGTGAGCGGCATCGTGGACATCGTGCCGCGGCCCGGGTGCTGACCGGCGAGGGAGCCGCGCCGGAGCTGGTGGCCATGCACCTGCTGCAGGCCGAGGCGCTCGGCGACCCGGAGGTCGTGGCCGCACTGCGGGCCGCGGCCCGCAACGCGATCGGCAAGGGTGCGCCCGAGTCCGCGGTCACCTACCTGCGCCGCGCGCTGGAGGAGCCGCCCGCCCCGGCGGAGCGTGCCCGGGTGCTGTTCGAGCTCGGCACCGCGACCGTGCGGGTGTCCTACGTCGACGGTGTCGCGCAGCTGGAGGACGCACTGGCCGCGGCGTCCGACCCCGAGCTGGGCGCTGGGATCGCGCTGGAGCTGGCCCGCTCCCTGCGCACGACGCTGGACTACCGGCGTGCCCTCGCCGTCCTGGACCGGGCGCTGGCCGGGCTCGGCGGAACCCACCCCGAGCTGGAGCTCGAGCTGGAGGCCGAGGTCGTCGGGCTGGCGCGGCGCGACCCGCAGCGTCGGGCCGCGGCGCTGGAACGGACGCGTGCCCTGCAGGATCCCGCCCGCCCGGCGACCCGCGGCCGTGCGGTGCTGCTGGCGAACACGGCGGTGGACGCCCTGCAGGACGGCGAGGAGCAGCGCGCGGTCGAGATGGCGGGGGAGGCGCTGGACGCGGCGTTGTCCCATCGGCAGCCCGACCCCGGGGTGCTGCTGCCGGCGACGACCGTCCTGCTGTCCACCGAGCGCCTGGACCGGATGCTCGCGACCTGCGAGTCGATGCTCGACGGCGCCCGGCGGCGCGGGTCGACCGCCGACTTCGCCTCGGCCAGCGTGCTCCGGGCGCAGACCCACTACCTGTTGGGACGGCTCGACGACGCCGAGGCCGACGCCCGCACGGCCGACGATCTCGCCGCCGAGCACGACGTGCCGTACGCCCGCCGCTACACCCAGGCCTGGCTCGTGCAGGTTCTCGTCGAGCGGGGCCGGCTGGACGAGGCCGACGCGTCGCTGGCCCGCAGCGCCGTCACGACCGACCTGGCCCACCTGCTGGACGCCCGCGGCCGGCTGCGGCTGGCGCAGGGGCGCGCGGCCGAGGCGTGGGAGGACTTCACCGAGTGCGGACGACGGCTGGACCGGCGCGGGGTGCGGCACCCCGGCCTGATGCCGTGGAAGCCGAACGCCGCACTGGCCCTGCACCACATGGGACACGACGACGACGCACTCCGGCTCGCCGGGGAGGCCACCGCCCAGGCCCGGCAGTGGTCGGCGCCGCGGGCACTCGGCCTGGGCCTGCGCGCCACCGGGCTGGTCACCGGCGCCCCGGAGCCGCTGCGGGAGGCGGTGGCCGTGCTGGCGTCCACCGCCGCCCGTCTGGAGCACGCGCGGGCGATGGTCGACCTCGGCGCGGTGCTGCGGAGGGACAACCGGCGCAGCGCCGCCCGCGACGAGCTCGCCCGCGGCCGTGAGCTGGCCACGGCATGCGGTGCGGACGCGCTGGCCGAGCGGGCCCGCGACGAGCTCGTCGCCGCCGGTGCCCGCCCGCGGACGGTCGCGGTCAGCGGGCCGGCCGCGCTCACCGCGAGCGAGCGCCGCGTCGCGGAGCTGGCCGCGGACGGCCTGTCCAACCGGGCGGTCGCGCAGGCCCTGTTCGTCACCACCAAGACGATCGAGACCCATCTCGGCCACGCGTACCGCAAACTCGGCGTGACCGGCCGGGACGAGCTGGCCGGGGCCCTGCGGTGACCGACGGGGTGGCCCGCACGACGCGGGTGATGTGGTGGTTCGGGGCGGTCAGCGTCGCGGTGTCCGCGGGAGCCGCCGTGCAGCTGCTGGTCGGTGCCCGGGTGACCGAGGACTACTTCGCCTGGACGATCGCGGTGCCGGCGTCGGCGGCGTTCATCGGGTTGTTCTATCTGGCCTCGGTCGTGATGGGGGTGCTCGCGCTACGCCAGCCGCTGTGGGCGCCTGCCCGGACGGTCCTCGTGCCGGTCGTCGTGTTCGTCACGCTCGTGCTGGTCACGACGCTGCTGCACCTCGGGACGTTCCACCTGACCGCCGGCGGGACGCTCGCCCGCCTGGCTGCCTGGGTCTGGCTGGTCGTCTACGTCGCCACGCCACTCGGGTACGTGTTCGCGTTCTGGTGGCAGGCCCGCGCGGGCGGTGACGACCCGCCGCGGAGCGCGCCACTGCCGACGGCCCCGCGCGCGGTGCTCGGTGTCGTCACGGTCGTACTCGGGTTGCTGGGGGCGACGGCGATGATCGTCCCGCTCGTGGTGTCGGCGTTCTGGCCGTGGGCTCTCACGCCGCTGACCGGACGGATGATCGGAGCGACACTGCTGGGCCTCGCCCTGCTCGCGGCGTCCGTGGTCCGGACGAACGACCGGGTCACGGGCCGGATCGGGGCGATCGGCCTGGTCGTCGGGGGAGTCGTCGCGATCGCGGCGCCCGTCGGGTACGGGTCGGGTGCCGTCCAGTGGTCGGGACCGGCCGTGTGGATCTACCTGGCCGTCGCGGTGGTCGTCGTGGTCGGGGCGGGGGCGCTCACGACGACGGGTTCGTCGGACGACGTCGAGATGAAGCCGGGTGCCTCGCAGGTGTAGGTCCGAGACGCCGTCGCAGGGGCTGTCGAATGCCCTGTCGCTGCCCGGTGGACGGCAGTACGTTGTGATCACCTGACACGCAGTGGACGCGATCGTCGATGTCGAGAGCCACGACGCTCTCGACGAGATCCTCCTGACCCTCCCGATCATGAAGGAGATGGGCCAGTTCGTCGACGTCAAGGTCACGGCGCTGCGTCGCTACGAGGACTTCGCCGGCAGCGTCAACCGTCTGCTCCAGGAGGCCGAGGGGTAGGGCGGTGCGGGCCGCCACAGTGGCAGGCCGGTTAGGTCGTCCAGCGGAGGGAAGCCGGGTGTAGGGCGCGGCGGCAGCCGGTCCACAGCTTCTCGAGGGGTCGACCGTGAGCCGTCACGCACTGATCTCCGGCGCCAGCGTCGCCGGACCCGCCATCGCCCACCAGCTCAACGCCCGGGGCTGGCGCACCACCGTCGTCGAACGCGCTCCGCGGCTCCGCGACGAGGGCCAGAACATCGACGTCCGCGGTAGCGCACGCGAGGTCCTGCGCCGGATGGGCCTCGAGGACGCGGTCCTCGAGGCCGGGACCGGCGAGGTGGGGCTGCGCTTCGTCGACTCCAGCGGCAGCACGGTCACCGAGGTCCCGGCCGGGGAGAACGACACCGACGGCGCCACCGCGGAGATGGAGATCCTGCGCGGCGAGCTGTCACGCATCCTCTACGAGCACACCCGTGAGCAGACCGACTACCGCTTCGACGAGCAGATCCGCGACCTGACCGACCACGGCGACCACGTCACGGCCACCCTCGACGGCGGCGACGTCGTCGACGCGGACGTGGTCGTCGTCGCCGAGGGGACGCGCTCGCGCACCCGCGCGATGGTGCTACCCGAGATCGAGATCGACGAGCTGGGCCTGCACATCGCCTACCTGACCATCCCCCGCACCCTCGAGGACGACCAGTGGTGGCGCTGGTACAGCGCACCCGGCTCACGCAGCGTCAGCCTGCGCCCGGACAACCGCGGCACCACCCGGGCGATGCTCGGGTTCCTCACCGACGTGCGCGGGCTCGAGCAGCTCGACCGGGCCGACCAGATCACGATCCTGCGCCGCACGTTCGCCGACGCCGGCTGGCAGACCCCACGCGTGCTCGACGCGCTCGACGACGCGCCGCTCTACTTCGACGCCGTCGGGCAGGTCCGGCTACCGCGCTGGAGCAGCGGGCGCACCGTGCTTCTCGGTGACGCCGCCTGGTCCCCCGGGCCGTTCGGCACCGGCACCAGCCTCGCGCTGGTCGGGGCCTACGTGCTGGCCGGGCGAGCTGGCGGGCGGGGACGACTCCGGTGGCGACCCCCGCGCTGCTCTGACCCGCTACGAGGAGCTGATGCGTCCGTTCGCCGACCAGGCCCAGAACGTGCGACCGTCGGTGATCCGCGCGATGAACCCCCGCACCGAGACCGGCCTGACGGTGCAGCGCGCCGTGCTCCGTGCCGCCGTGCCGGTGGCGAACACGTTCAGCCGGCTGACCGGCGCGTTGACCCGGCCGCCGTCGAACGCGATCGACCTTCCCGACTACCCGGTGCCCGCCGGTCGGACGTCGTCGCTCTGAGATGGGCCGTGGCGCCGCCGACGCTCCTCGGCGCTGGTCATGTGCTCGGCCGTCTCCATGGAGGACGCTGTCGTGATGGCCGCCGAGCTGACGGAGATGTGGTCGTGTCCGGCCTGTGGCCGGACGTTCGCGGCGACGCGTCAGGTCCACACGTGCCGTCCGCTGGGGCGGGTGGAGGATCACTTCACCCGCTCGGCTCCGGAGGTACGGGCCACGTTCGATCGCGTCGTCGAGGCAGTCTCCGAGTTCGGGCCGGTCGACGTGCTGGCCGAGAAGACACGAGTGGCGTTGCACGTGCGGATGAGCTTCGCGGCGTTGATGCCGCGACGGAGATGGCTCGATGGGCATCTGGTGCTCGCTCGGCAGGTGACGAGCCCGCGTCTGGGCAGGGTCGAGGTCTACTCACCCGGGAACGTCCTCCACACGTTCCGGCTCCACTCGGTCGCCGAGGTCGACGACGAGTTTCGCGGTTGGCTCGCGGAGGCTTATCAGGTCGGACAGCAGCGCCACCGGCGGTGAGCCGGACAGCGGAGTACACCCCGGGGCCTAGCCGGGTTGCGTCCCGCTCGTCGAGGGCGCGTGCGAACTCGACGAGCAGGTCGCCGATCTGGGCCCGGTCGACCAGCCAGCGGAGCATGGCGTCCGGTTCGGTGGGCGCGGGCGAGGCGGGCACGATGTGAGTTCCTTCCGGTCTCGTCAGCCGTGGCCGACGTTGAGGGGCTCGTTCTGGCCACGCAGGGCCAGCAGGGTCACCACGGCCATCAGTGCGGCGGCGACTCCGAGCACGGCCAGCGCGGGCTGCAGCCCTCCGACCCCGATCCCGAGCGCGGCGAGGACCAACGGCGACAGGAACTCACCGATGAACAGCGTCCCGGTCCACAGCCCGGTGCCGCGACCGCGCTGAGAGAAGCTGAGCCGGTTGACGGCCCAGGTCAGCAGCGTGGGCAGGAGCATGCCGGTGCCCAGGCCGGTGATGACGGCGCCGACGGTGATGACGGCGACCGAGCCGGTCGCGAAGACGAGCACCAGGCCGACGGCGGCGAGAGCGAACTCGGTCGGCAGCAGGACGCGGGGGGACAGCCGCGCGACGCGGCCGAAGACGATCGCACCGGCTGCGGTGGCCAGTGACATGACGGCGCTGATCCCGCCGATGGCGGCGGTGGAGGTCACGCCGACGCCGTTGAGGACGAAGGAGAGCTCCACGATCAGGGCGTAGAACACGACGCCGCCGAACAGCGTGACCAGGCACGGTGCGGCGAGCTGCCGCCACGGCATGGGGTCCAGTCGGCGGGTGGCGCCGGCCTCGACCGCGGGGCGAGCCGGCTGCCAGAGGTAACGGGCCATCGGGACGACCAGCAGGACGGCAACGACGTAGAGCCAGAACGGCGTGCGCCACCCTGCGGAGCCGAGCGCCCCGCCGATCCCGAGGAACAGGGTCGCCGACAGCGCCGCGACGAGTGTCTGCAGACCGAGGTAGCGGCTGCGCTTCTCCCCGGACCAGTAGTCGCCGATCAAGGTCGTCGAGCAGGTCATGATCGCGGCTTCGCAGATGCCGACCAGGACCCGGCTGCCGAGCACGGCGCCGAGTGAGGTCAGGTACAGCGGCGCCGTGCCGAAGATCGTGTAGCCGACCATCGCGATGAGCAGCAGCCGCTTGCGGTCGAAGCGGTCGGCGATGAACCCGGCGAACGGGGCGATCAGGCCGATCATGAGTGCGGGCACGGTCAGCACGACCGGGACGAGTACCTCGGCGCCGGGGACGGCGGCGAACTCCTGTTGCATCTGCGGGAGCACCGGGGCGATGAGGACCGCGCCGAGCACCGACATGCAG
Organism: uncultured Actinomycetota bacterium; assembly: GCA_963822335.1. Classification (GTDB taxonomy): domain Bacteria; phylum Actinomycetota; class Actinomycetes; order Mycobacteriales; family Pseudonocardiaceae; genus Pseudonocardia. Next base: position 753,045 of record CAWGHE010000005.1, read on the forward strand.
CTGGCGGCGAGAAGCAGGACGAGCTGCGGCAGCCCGGCTCGTCGCTGCTGGTCGGTGACGGTCGATCCGGCCGTGTCGTGGCGGTCGGCGGGTGGGGTGGTGGGTGAGGGGATGGTCATGGCGTCGCCCTTCGAGGACGTGGAGGCGCGAGCCGGCCGGTGGCGGGCTCGTCGGGCGGGGGGATGGGTGGGCGCGTGCCGGTCAGCCGCGCAGGTGCGCGGGCCAGATGCCCTGCTTGCCGGGGGAGAGGATCCCGGTGGGGTCGACCGCGTCCTTGATCGTCTCGGTGAGTCGCATGAGGGCGTGGTCGTTGAAGTCGTACTGGGCCGCGATGTGGTCCATCTCGGCCAGGTGGCTGCGATAGGGGGCGTAGCCGGCGGCGGCGGCGTCGTCGACGAGCCGTGGGAAGAGTGTTGCGACGTCGCGGGTCTGCGTGGGGTCCGAGCGGTCGAAGCTGATCAGGGTGAGCGCGATGGCGTGACGGGCGAAGGTGGTGAACCCGCCTGCGTAGTCGAAGCCGGACTCCTCGACCCGCCGCCGGACCAGGCGCATCTGTGCGACGGCGTCGCTGCTGCGAGGAGGGCAGACGAGCGAGAAGTCGGTGTGGGCCGGTTCGCCGCCGCGCCAACCGGCCATGCGGATCAGGTCGGTGCTGGGAACGCCCATCTGGGCGCGGTCGGCGGGGTGGACGTCGTCCGCTCCGGCGTCTCCGGGGTAGGTGCGCACGGCCAGGTCGAGGCCCGGGATGCGGTCGAACGCCTTCGCGATGACCTTCGTCCGGGCGGCCACGAGTTCTTCGGTGCCGTAGACGGCGAAGCGGGCGTTCCACCATCCGATGTCGAGGCCCCGGATGAGCGCGGCGATGGCCGGGTCGGGCATGGGGCCGGGGCCGTCGTACCAGGTCCGGCGGTCGCTGATCATCGACGCGATGGCCAGGGCGTTGCCGACCACCGAGTTGGACTGGATGGTGCCGTCGAGCAGGAGCGGCCGCAGCGTGTCGACGACCTGGCCGAGCTGGTCGTCCTCGGGAGCCTTGGCCATGAAGACCGCGACCTGCTCGGGCCGCGGCATCAGCCAGATGCCGATCTTGGTGACGATCCCGAGGTTGGACTGCAGGAACAGTCCGTCGACCGACGGGCCGAATCCGCCCCTGTACAGCGACCAGGTGTTGTTGCCGGTCATGGCGCCCATCCCGGTGCGCACCACGCGCCCGTCGGCCAGGACGACCTCCATCCCGCACTGCATCACCGAGTGGTCGCCGTGCGGGGTGTAGCCGAAGCCGCGTTCCAGGGTGTTGCCCATGACGCTTCCCCAGCTCAGGTCCGGCACCGACGCCCACAGCGTCGACCCGGTGGCGCGCAGGTGGTCGTAGAGGTCGGAGAACCGCACACCGGGTTCGACCACCACGTAGCCGCAGGCGTCGTCGACCTCGAGGACCCGGTTCATCCGGTGCAGGGACAGCACGACCGATCCGGCGACTCTGGGCGCGGCGCCGCCGTAGCCGTAGTTGCGTCCGATCGACACCGTCCACAGCGGAATCCCGGACTCCCGGGCGACCGCGACGACGGCTTGCACCTCCTCCACCGAGGCGGGCGCCACGGCGGCGGCGGGTTCGAACGCGCCTGCCGGGCTGAACGAGTACGGGTCACGGAACGCGTCGAGGTCGTCGCCGACGAGGACGTGGTCGGTGCCCACGGCGGCGGCGAAGCGCTCCAGGGCCCGGCAGAAGGCGGCCTCGGAGAGCCCTGGCGGCCGAAGCGGCGCGGTTCCGGTGGTCATCGGGTTCGTTCCCCTCGTCCCTGAGGTCGGTGCGGCCGATCGCAGCGGCGTCGTCGCTGCTCAGACGAGTCGCCGGACCGGTTGCCGGCAGTCACGATGACGGGGCCCGATGCGGCCGAGGAAGACGAAACGTGCGATGGCCGGTATCGGCGTCGCCGATACCGGTCGGGTTCGAGATCAGCCGGCGGGTCTCAGGCCAGTTCGCGCGCGAGGCTCGTACGGACCTCGTCGAACGCGGTCCGCAGCCAGCGGTGTCCGGCGTCGCGGTCGTAGATCGGGTGCCACCAGAGGGTCTCGACCAGCGGGGTGACCGGGAACGGGCAGGGCAGGACACGAACGTCGGCCGCGGCGGCGAGCCGGTGCGCGAGCCGCTGCTGGATCAGGGCGAAGCGGTCGGTGCCCGCGACGAGGAACGGCAGCGCCAGGAAGCTCTCCGCGACGGCCACGACCCGGGGTTCGATGCCGACCATGCTCAGCTGCTTCACCGCCGGGGTGAACGCGGTGGGCTCGCGGTAGGTCACGACCATCGGCAGCGTGTGCAGGTGCTCGAGGGTGAAGGTGTCACCCACGGCCTCGTTGTCCGCGCTCACCAGACACACCCACTGGTCGGTGTAGAGCTCCTGGTGGGGGAGCCCGGTCAGGTACCCGTGCGGCAGGACCATGGCATCCACCGCGCGCAGGCTCTCCGGCGCGGCGTCGACGGTCTCGGTGCGCAGCTGCTGCAGTCGCAGGCACACCGACGGTGCCTGTTCGACGATGACGGCCGTCAGCTGAGCACCGAGCACGGCGACCGCGTAGTCCGAGACGACCACGGTGAACTCGCGCTCGGAGGCGGACGGGTCGAAGTCGGGTTGACCGGAGAAGACCCGCTCGATGACCCCCAGCGCCCCGGATACCCGGTCGACCAGATCCGCGGCCAGCGGGGTGAGCTGGTAGCTGTTCCCGACCCGGGTGAGCAGTTCGTCGTCGAAGTGGCGGCGCAGCCGCGACAGGGCGGTGCTCAGGGTCGGCTGGCTCAGCCCCAGCCCGACCGCCGCGCGGGTCACCGAGCGCTCGCGGAGCAACGCTTCCAGCGACACGAGCAGGTTGAGGTCGAGGTTCGACAGCTTCGCGCCGTCGCGCGCGGTCACCGCCACCCGCCCACTGGGACCCCCTCATCGGAATTCCCCATACCCGGCATCACCAGGTTCGTGTTCCCCGATGGTGCTCGCCGGCGCCACCGTAGGGCAACACACACGCCACGCCGAAGGGGACATCGTGTCGACACACGCCGGACATCTCGCCCTGGGGACCTTCACGTCCGCCGGTCGACGTTTCGCCGGTCTGGTGCGTGAGGACTCGGTCCTCGACCTCACCGGCCACGCCGCGGACCTGGGACTCGACCCGGGTCCGGTGTCCACCCGCGATCTGCTCGCGACGTGGGACGCCGCCCTGCCGATCCTCCGCCGCCTCTCGGACGGGTCCGCGGATTGGGAACCCCTGGCCGGATTGCAGGTCGAGGCCCCCGTGCAGCCGGGTCAGGTCATCCAGTCCGGCGCGAACTACCGGACCCATGTGATCGACCTGGCGGCCGCGCACCGTCGCGGCGACGATCCGCGAAGCGACGCCGAGGTCCGGGCGCAGACCGCCGAGATGATGGACGCCCGAGCGACCTCGGGTACCCCCTACTTGTTCCTCGGTCTGCCGTCGGCCGTGACCGGGCCCTACGACGACGTGGTGCTCCCCTCCTACAGCGACCAGCACGACTGGGAGCTCGAGCTGGCCGCGGTGATCGGCCGCCCGGCGTTCCGCGTGGACGCCGACACCGCCCTCGACCACGTCGCGGCCTACACGATCTGCAACGACCTGACCACGCGTGACCTCGTGTTCCGCCGGGACATGCCGGAGATCGGCACCGACTGGTTCCGCGGCAAGAACGCCCCCGGCTTCCTGCCACTGGGGCCCTGGCTCGTGCCCGCCACCGATGTCGGTGACACCGGGGACCTGCGGGTGACCCTGCGGTTGAACGGGCAGATCATGCAGGACGAGTCCACCAAGGACATGATCTTCGGGGTCGCTGCGCTGGTGGCCGCCGCCTCGCAGATCACCCGGCTGCAGCCCGGGGACCTGGTCCTGACCGGCAGCCCGGCCGGCAACGGCATGGCCCACGGGCGTCTGCTGCGCGACAACGACGTCATGGACGGCACGATCACCGGCCTCGGCGCCCAGCGCACCCGCACCGTCGCCGAGGGATCGCAGCGATGAGCGCCCCCGCCGGTGGCGACACCCGGGCGATCGTCGCCGCCGGGTTCGACCCGACGAAGCCGGCCGACGCCATCGCCACCACGGCCGCGCGCGTCAGCAACTGGGGACGCTGGGGCCGGCACGACGTGCTGGGCACCCTGAACTTCCTCGACGACGCCAAGCGGGTCGAGGGTGCCCGCCTCGTGCGCCGCGGCGCCTGCTTCTCGCTGTCGCAGCCGTTCGACATGAACGGACCGCAGTCCGGCTGGCGGCGACGCACCAACCCGGTGCACACCATGCTCGACACCGGCCGCGAAGCGCTGGACGGACACTTCCCGCACGGGCTCGGCGGCGCCGACGACGTCGTCTCCATGCCGCTGCAGTGCTCCACGCAGTGGGACGGTCTCGGGCACATCTTCGACCACGGCCGAGCCTGGAACGGTCGCGACGCGGGCGCGGTGGTGACCAGCGCCGGAGATGCCGTCACCGGTATCGAGACCGCGGCCGCTCGTGTCGCCGGCCGTGCGGTGCTGCTCGACGTCGGCCGTGCCCTGGGGCCGTCGAGCGGCGAGAGCGCCGGCGAGCTGCCCGACGGTTTCGCGATCACCACCGAGCACCTCGAACACACCATCGCAGCCCAGGGCGTCACCGTGGGCCGCGGCGACATCGTCTGCGTCCGCACCGGTCAGTACGCCCGGACCCGTCGCGACGGCTGGGGCACCTACGCCGGTGGACCTGCGCCGGGCCTGTCGTTCACCACCGCCGGGTGGCTGCGCGGCACCGAGATCGCCGCGATCGCGACCGACACGTGGGGCTTCGAGGTCCGCCCCAACGAGTTCGACGACGCCTTCCAGCCACTGCACCAGATCGCCATCCCGCACATCGGGCTGTTCATCGGCGAGATGTGGGACCTCGAGGCACTCGCCGCCGACTGCGCACCCGGCGGGGACGGCGCCGGGATCTACGACTTCTGGCTCACCGCCGCTCCGCTCCGGATCACCGGCGCGGTCGGCTCGCCCATCAACCCCCTCGCCGTCAAGTGACGGCGTGAGTCCGAGGAGAACAGCCATGGCCGCGGTCCGCACCGTGCTCGTGGTCGGCGGCGGAGCCGCCGGCTGCGCCACCGCCATCCAGCTCGCCCGGGCCGGTGTCGCCGTCGACCTCGTCGAGGTCAAGGCCGACGTCACGGCGACCGGGTCGGGCATCACCCTGCAGGGCAACGCCCTGCGTGTCCTGCACGACCTCGGTGTGTTCGACGAGGTCGCCGCGTCCGGGTACGGGTTCGACGTCCTCGGCCTGCGGGCCCCCGACGGAACCGTCCTGGTGGAGCTGCCCGACGCCAAGACCGGCGGACCCGAGCTCCCGGCCACGGTGGGGGCGCGGCGGGCCGACCTCGCGCGCATCCTGCGTCGCCCGCGCCCAGGAGGTCGGTGCGAAGCTGCGCTTCGCCACCACCGTCGAGTCGCTGACCCAGGACGACGACGGGGTCGACGTCACGTTCTCCGACGGCAGCACCGGGCGCTACGACCTGGTCGTGGGGGCCGACGGTCTTCGCTCCCAGGTCCGTTCCCTGATCGGCGTCGAGGTGGACATCGCCCCCGTCGGGATGGGCATCTGGCGGGTCTTCACCCGGCGGCCGGCCGGTCTCGAGCGGACCGATCTGTACTACCACGGCGCCTGCTACATCGCCGGCTACTGCCCGACCGGCGAGGACAGCATCTACGCCTACCTCGTCGAGGACGCCCAGGACCGCTCCGGGCTCTCCGCCGACGAGCAGCTCGACGTCATGCGGGACCTGGCCACGAACTATCACGGCCCCTGGGACGACATCCGCGAGCTGATGACCGACCCGACGAAGGTCAACTACACGTGGTTCGAGTGGCACCTCCTGGACGGCCCGTGGAACCGGGGCCGTGTGGTGGTGATCGGCGACGCCGCGCACTCCTGCCCGCCCACGCTCGCCCAGGGCTGCGCCCAGGCGCTCGAGGACGCCGTCGTGCTGGCCGAGGTCCTCCTCACCGCGGACGACCTCGACCAGGACGTGTTCGACACGTTCACCGACCGCCGGCTCCCGCGGGCGAAGGCCGTCGTTGACGGCTCCGTGCAGCTGTCCCGGTGGCTGCTCGACCACGAACCCACCCCGGACGCCGGCGGGACCGCCGACGTCCCCGGCCTCATGGGCCGCACCGCAGCGCTGCTCGCCCAGCGCCCCTGACCTTCCCGAGGAGACTCCGATGAGCACCCGTCCGACCAGTGCCCCCGATCGCCTGATCACCCACCTGCGCCACGTCGACCTGGCCGTCCCCGACTTCGAGCGCCAGCTCACGTTCTACCGCGACCTGTGGCAGCTCACCCCGACCGTCCAGGACACCGGGATCGCGTTCCTGGCCGCCGAGGGCTCGCCCGAGCAGTACCAGGTCCGGCTGCGCGCCGACACCGACAAGCGCCTGGACCTGATCTCGTTCGGCGCGGCCGAGGCCGCCGATGTCGACGCCCTGGCCGAGCGCCTGGGCAGCCGGGGCGTCGCGCTGGTCTCCGAGCCCGGCAAGCTCCAGACCCCCGGCGGCGGCTACGGGTTCCGCTTCTTCGACCTCGACGGGCGCACCGTGGAGGTGTCCTCGGACGTCGAGACGCGCGTGCACCGCAAGGTGTCCGAGGGCGAGTCCGTCCCGGTCAAGCTCTCCCATGTGGTGATCAACTCTCCGCAGCCCGAGGCACTGGTCGCGTGGTACGAGCGCCATCTCGACTTCCGGCTCTCGGACACCCTGACCAGCCCGCACATGGGCGACGTCATGTGGTTCATGCGCTGCAACCCGCAGCACCACAGCCTGGCGATCGCCCGGTGCCCGCACGTCTCGCTGCACCACGCGTCGTTCGAGCTGCGCGGGATCGACGAGTACATGCGCGGCACCGGACGGCTGCTGCGCGCCGGCGTGGAGAAGGTGTGGGGCCCGGGCCGTCACCTGGCCGGCAACAACACGTTCTCCTACTTCCTCGACCCGCACGGCAACACCGTCGAGTACACCACCGAGATCGAGGTGCTCGACGAGGACACCTGGCACCCGCACCTCTACGACTTCTCCGACCCGATGGTCACCGACCAGTGGGGCACCGCGAACCCGATGAGCGAGTTCGTCGCGAAGAAGTCGTTCAACGACCCCGACCGCGGCGTCTTCGTCGCGCCCCCGGTCTGATCGACCACCCGTCCACGACGTCGAGGAGGACACGTGCGTTTCGCGACGGTCGAGTACGACGGCGCCCCGCGCTGCGGGGTCGTCACCGACGACGGCCTGCACCTGATGCCGACCGGCACCACGATCGGGGGGCTGCTGGAGCAGGGACCCGACGCCCTGCACCGGGCCGGGGGCACCGCCGCCTCCGCAGCGGCGATCCCGCTCGACGGTGTGCGGCTGCTGGCCCCGCTGGCCCCGCCGACGGTGCGCGACTTCGTCGCGTTCGAGGAGCACGTGGAAGGGGTGCGGCGCAGCATCGACGGTGTCGGGGGCGTGGTCGAGCAGTGGTACGAGGCGCCCACGTTCTACTTCACCAACCCCTACGCGGTGATCGGCGCCCACGACGACGTTCCCGTCCCACCGGGCGCCGGCGTGCTGGACTTCGAGCTCGAGGTCGCCGCGATCATCGGCCGCGAGGGGGCCGACCTGGGCCCCGCGCAGGCCCGGCACCACATCGTCGGCTACACGATCTTCAACGACTGGTCGGCCCGCGATCTGCAGGCGCGGGAGATGAAGGTCAACCTGGGTCCGGCGAAGGGCAAGGACACCGCCACGACCCTCGGTCCGTGGCTGGTCACCGCCGATGAGCTGGAGCCCTACCGCGACGCCGACGGGTTCCTCGCCCTCGCTCTCACCGCGGAGGTCAACGGCACGGTGGTCGGCTCGGACCTGTTGTCCAACATGGGTTGGCTGTTCGAGGACCTCGTCGCCTACGCCTCCCGCGGGACCGTCGTCCGGCCCGGCGACGTCCTCGGCTCCGGCACCTGCGGCAACGGCGGCTGCCTGGCCGAGCTGTGGGGACGGCGCGGCGTACAGGACCCTCCTCCGCTGCAGCCCGGCGACGTGGTCACGCTGACCGTCGAGGGCATCGGTTCCGTGTCGAACCGCGTCGTCGCCGGGGTCGAACCCGTGGCGATACCCGCCGCCCGCCCACGTCCCCGCACCCGTCCGGCCGGCGTCGGCTCCCCGTCCTCGGCGGGTGTGCCGTGAGCGGCGCGCTCCCCGGACGGGTCGTGGTCGTCACCGGCTGCGCCCGCGGCCAGGGCGCCGCCCAGGTCCGGCTGCTCGCCGAGCAGGACGCGACCGTGGTGGCCACCGACGTCCTCGACGACGACGGCGAGGCCCTCGCGCGCGGCTTGCGCGACAAGGACCTCGCGGTGACCTACCGCCACCTCGACGTCGCCTCCGAGGCCGGCTGGACCGAGCTCGCGGCATGGCTGGCCGACGTGCACCCGGCGGTGCACGGCCTGGTCAACAACGCCGGTACCACCTGGCGCGCCCGGGTCGGAGAGGTCGAGAGGGCCGACTGGGACCGGGTCCAGGCGATCAACACCACCGGGCCGCTGCTCGGGATGCAGGCCCTGCTCCCGCTGATGCCACGGGGCGCGTCGATCGTCAACGTCGGGTCCGTGGCCGGTCTGACCGGGCACTATCCCGTGGCCTACACCGCCAGCAAATGGGCACTACGCGGCCTGTCCCAGAGCGCCTGCCTCGAGCTCGGGCCCCGTGGGATCCGCGTCAACATGATCCATCCCGGCTACATCGAGACCCCGATGACGGCCTCGGCCGCACCGGCGTTCCGGGACGCCAACATCGCCGAGACCCCACTCGGGCGCACCGGGACCGTCGACGAGGTCGCGCCCCTGGTGGCGTTCCTGCTCTCCGATGCCGCCTCGTTCATCAGCGGTGCCGAGATCCCCGTCGACGGTGGGTTCACCGCCCACGGCGGGGTCAAGTCGATCTCCGATGCCCTCCGGACGCCCGTGGAGACCCCGTGACCGCCACCCCTGCCGTCGATGTCCACGCGCATGTCCTGATCCGTGCGGCCGAAGCCCTCGTCGCCGACGAACCCGGCCTGGCCGCCGCACGTGCCGATGAGGCCCGCGCCGCGGGGGAGGCATCGGCCGCGGTCAACCGCACACAGATCGGTGCGATCATCGACGCCCTGACCGACCCGACCGCGCGCCTCGCCGCGATGGACACCGCCGGCGTCGGCGTCCAGCTCGTGAGCCCCATGCCCATCCACCACTACTGGGCCGATCACGATCTGGCCGGGCGCTACGCCCACGCGGTGAACGACGGCGTCGCCGAGCACTGCGCGCATGCCCCCGGGCGGCTGCTCGGACTCGGTACCGCGCCGCTGCAACACCCCGACCTCGCCGTCGACGTCCTCACCCGCGCCGTCGACCAGGGGTTGCGCGGCGTGGAGGTGTCCACGACGGTCGCCGGCCGCGAGCTCTCCGACCCGGATCTGGACAGGTTCTGGACCCGGGCCGAGGACCTCGACGCCGTCGTCTTCGTCCACCCCTGGGGCTGCACCCTCGGCGAGCGCCTCGACGTCGGATATCTGTCCAACTCGGTCGGCAACCCCACCGAGACCACGGTCGCGCTGGCCCGGCTCATCACCACCGGCACCCTCGACCGCCACCCGGGCCTGCGTCTCCTGGCCGCCCACGGCGGCGGCTACCTACCGGCGGGCATCGCCCGCCTGGACCACGCCTGGCACGCCCGCGCCGACGCCCGGACCTGCGCCGAGCCACCCAGCGCCTACCTCCGCAGGCTGTGGTTCGACGCACTCGTCTACACGCCGGACGCACTGCGCGCCCTCGTCGTCGCCGTCGGTGCCGACCGGGTCGCGCTGGGCACCGACTATCCCTTCGACATGGGAATCGGTGACCCGCTCGAACGCCTCGCCAAGGCCGGTCTCGACCCTTCCGACACAGAACACGTCCGCGCCGGCGCAGCGTCAGCGCTCCTGGGTGCATGACGAACGGTCACGTGGGGGTACTGCTGTTACCGGGCTCGTCACGCACTGCCTGCCTGCGTCGCGGGTGCCTACCGTGAAGTCATGGCAATTCCAGCTCTGACGTTGAACAACGGTGTGGAGATCCCGGCCCTGGGCTTCGGGGTGTTCCAGGCGGCTCCCGAGGACACGGTCTCGGCCGTCGAGACGGCGCTGGCCACCGGCTACCGCCACATCGACACCGCGGCCGCGTACGGCAACGAGCGCGAGGTCGGGGAGGCGATCCGTCGCTCGGGTCTCGATCGTTCGGAGGTGTTCGTCGAGACCAAGATCTGGATCAGCGACTACGGCTACGACGAGACGCTGCACGCCTTCGACAAGAGCGCGGGCAAGCTCGGCGTGGACCAGATCGACCTGCTGATCCTGCACCAGGCCCTCCCGGGCGAGTTCGGACGCACCGTCGGGGCCTACCAGGGTCTGGAGAAGCTCCTGGCGGACGGGAAGGTCCGCGCGATCGGGGTCAGCAACTTCATGCCCGAGCACCTGACCTGGCTGATGAAGGAGACCTCGGTCGTGCCGGCGGTCAATCAGATCGAGGTGCACCCCTACTTCCGGCAGTCCGAGCTGCTCGCGGCGGACGCCGAGCACGGGATCGTCTCCCAGGCGTGGTCGCCGATCGGCGGGATCACGTTCTACCGCGACGGCTCCCACGGCAGCACCCTGCAGGACCCCACGATCGTGGAGATCGCCGAGGCGCACGGTAAGACCCCCGCCCAGGTGATGCTGCGCTGGCACCTGCAGCAGGGCCGCCAGGTCATCCCGAAGTCGGTCACGCCGTCGCGGATCGCCGAGAACATCGACGTCGTCGACTTCGAGCTCACCGCCGAACAGCTCTCCGCGATCGACGCGCTCGACACCGGTGTGCGGGGAGGCCCGGAACCGGAGGCCGTCACGCTCGAGGCGTTCGGCCGCGAGATCCCCGAGGCCTGACCCGGACCGAGGCGGCCGCTGTGCCCCCGCGCCGTCGACGTCCGGCTCAGCACCACCGTCACAGAAGGAAGATCGGCGATGAGCAAGGTCGTCGTCGTGGCGGCGCTGCTGATGGGACCGGACGGCGGGCGTCGTGCGCGACGTCGCGTTCGTCCAGCCGTCCGGCGACGTCCATGCCTCGATCGACGACGCGTACCACGCCACGTACGACCGCTACGGCCCCGCGATCGTCGGCACCGTCGTCGGCGACGGTGCCGTCGGCACCACGCTGCGCGTCGTTCCTCTCCCCTGACTACGAAGGAAACAACCCATCATGCGAGCAACCTTGATGTACGGCGCCGGTGACGTGCGGGTCGAGCACGTGCCCGACGCGTCGCTGCGCGAACCGACGGACGCCGTCGTGCGCGTCGTGCTGTCGTGCGTGTGCGGCAGCGATCTCTGGCCCTACGGCTCCCTGGAGCCGAGCGCCCACGGGCGGCGGATGGGCCACGAGTTCCTCGGCGTCGTCGAGGAGCTGGGGTCGGAGGTGCGCGGACTGGAGCGTGGCGACCTCGTCGTCACCCCGTTCCTCTACTCGGACAACACCTGTGACTACTGCCGGGAGGGCCTGCAGAGCTCGTGCCGCCATGGCGGCGGCTACGGCCACGACTCCGACGGTGGCCAGGGCGAGGCCGTGCGGGTCCCGCAGGCGCAGGGGACGCTGGTGAAGCTGCCGGTCGGCGAGGACTCGCCGCTGCTGCCGTCGCTGCTCACGCTGTCCGATGTGTACTGCACCGGCCATCACGCGGCGGTCACCGGGCGCGTCGGCCCCGGAAGGACGGTCACCGTGATCGGGGACGGCGCGGTCGGGCTCAGCGCCGTCCTCGCCGCCCGCCGTCTGGGCGCGGAGCGGATCCTGCTGATGGGCCGCCACACCGACCGCACCGATCTCGGGCGCGAGTTCGGCGCCACCGACGTCGTCGCCGCGCGTGGCGACGACGCGGTCGAGCAGATCCGCGAGCTGACCGCCGGCGACGGGACGCATGCCGTGCTGGAGTGCGTCGGGACCCGGGACGCGATCGACACCGCCGTCCGTGCGGTCCGCGCGGGTGGTGTCGTCAGCCGGGTCGGGGTCGCCCAGGACGCCGAGGCGCCGATGGGGTTCGGCGAGATGATGCGCAACGTGACGCTGACCGGGGGAGTGGCTCCGGCGCGGGCCTACATCGAGGAGCTGATGCCGGACGTGCTCGACGGGACCGTCGATCCCGGGCGGGTCTTCGACCGGACCGTCTCCCTGGACGACGTCCCGGACGGGTACCGGGCGATGGCCGACCGGAAGGCGCTCAAGGTCCTCGTCCGGCCGTGACCGTCGCCGGCGTCGCGCTGGTCGGCACCCGCGACGGGACCGTCCTGGAGGCGCACCCCGGCCAGACCGTGCAGTGCCCGCCGGGGGAGGAGCACTGGCACGGGGCCACCCCGGCCGCGTTCATGGCACACCTGGCGCTGTGGGAAGGAAACGGCGACGGTTCGCCCGAGACAACCTGGGCCGAACACGTCGGCGACGCCGACTACGGCCGTCCCCGCACCCGGGCCTGACCCATCGAGGAGACCTATCGTGGCGGACATGGACCCGCGCACCGAGATCCGGGAGTTCCTGGCCTCGCGACGGGCACGGATCACCCCCGAGGACGTCGGGCTCCCGCACACGGGAAGCAGGCGGGTACCGGGCCTGCGCCGCGAGGAGGTCGCGATGCTCGCCGGGGTCGGTGTCGACTACTACACCCGCATCGAGCGCGGGAACCTGCGCGGCGTCTCCGACAGCGTCCTGGAGTCCCTCGCCCGTGCTCTGAAGCTCGACGACGCGGAACGTCAGCACCTCTACGACCTGGCCCGGGCCGGCACGACGCCGGCCCGGCCGCGCCGGCGTCGCTCCCAGTCCCTCGTCAGACCCGGGGTGCAACGACTGCTGGACGCGATGGTCGGGGCCCCGGCGTTCGTGCGGAACGGCCGGGCCGACATCGTCGCGGTCAACCCCCTCGGCAGGGCCCTCTACGCCCCGCTGTTCGACACCGACGCCCGGCCGATCAACTCGGCCCGGTTCACGTTCCTGGACAACCGGTCCCGCGACTTCTTCCGCGACTGGGACCGCACCGCGTCCGACGCCGTCGCGATCCTGCACGCCGAGGCCGGCCGACACCCCGACGACCGAGACCTGTCCGACCTCGTCGGCGAGCTGTCGACCCGCAGCGAGACGTTCCGGACCCTGTGGGCCGCGCACGACGTCCGCTACCACGACACCGGCTTCAAGCGCTTCCGCCATCCCGTGGTCGGCGACCTCGACCTGTCCTACGAGGTCGCCGAACTACGCGGCGACCAGGACCTGACCATGTTCGCCTACAGCGCCGAACCACAGTCCCCGTCGTCCGACGCACTCGAGATCCTGGCCAGCTGGGCCGCGACCCACGCACCGGCGGACGACTCCGCGAGAACCGGGGACGCCTGAGTCCGCGTCGTCGGCTCACGCGGCCCGGGTGTGGTCAGCGCGCTCGGCGTGGGCGGCGGCCCGGGTGAACAGCCGGTCGTCGAGCCGCGAGCGCAGGTACGGCACCCCCGCGGTGTAGCCGGAGCCGCGGGCGTCGCCGAGCATCCGCATGGCGAGGCTGTGGTGGGTGGTCTTCCAGCGCTGGTGCGCGGACTCCAGCTCGGAGATCGCGTCGACCAGCGCGTCGTACCTGGCTGCCGGGACGCGCGGGTCGCCCGCCAGGTCGCCGACCGCGGCGGCGAGGCTGTCCCGCCCCGGCGCCTCGGCGGCGACGGCCGGCACGGCCGCGAAGCCCTCGGACGCCAGCCGGGCCGCGGTCGGCGCCCCGCACGCCAGCTCGAAGCGCTTGTACGCCTCGGACTGGATCGCGCTCGCGCCGTCGGTGAACTCGCGGAACGAGTGGAACGCCTCCGGCCGCAGCGTCGCGACCAGCCGGAACAGCTGGGCGGCGCGGTCGAACACGTGGTTCGCCCGGTGCACGGCCCCGATCGCCTCGGCGAGGTGACCGCCCCGGACGGCCGCGGTCGCGGCGTCCAGCTCCTCGGTGACCCGGGTGAAGACCTGTTCGTGGGCCTGCAGGGCGCGCAGGAAGAAGTACTCGTCGTGCTCGAGCGAGACGGGGAGCGCGGTGAGCGCGAACCACTCGTCGGTCCGTGCGTCGCGCCAGGACGGGTCGACCGCGTCCGCCAGCCGGGTCGCGTGCTTGACCCGGGCGGCCCGGGTCCGGGCGTCCAGGTCGGTGTCGGTGCGGCTCTCGTGCCGCACCACGTCGGCCATCAGCAGCGCGAGCGTGCGGTCCGGGCCCGTGCCCTGCTCCGGGTCGTCCCGCAGCACATGCAGCAGCTCGAGCGCGAGGTAGGTCTGGTTGCGGAACGCGTCGCGGCGGCGGGCCAGCACGGCGTCCAGGAAGGCGTCCAGGCGTGCGTCGTTGCCGCGGTGCCTCGTCGCGACGAGCTCGAGCGCGGTCAGCAGCGACGGGGCCAGGAAGTGCCGCCCACGGCGCCGCACCTCGTCACCGACGAGCCGGGCCAGCCGAAGCCCGTCCTGTGCCGTCCGCGGCGTGCCGTCCCGCCAGCAGCCGATCTCCCGTACCAGCGCCACGCTCATCGCGAACACCACCCTTCTCGCCGATGCCGGTTCGTCCGGCCTGGTCAGAAGGGTGGAACCAGGGGGCCGCCGGCACATGAGTACCGCGGTACTCCGGATTCGCGGAACCGGTACTCGGCAGGCCCTACGCCGGGTCGGCTACGTCGACATCGACGATCTCGGCAGTGAGGGCGGCGACGTCATCGCTGAAACGCCTGGACCACCAGGCAATCGGAACACCCCTGCAGCGGGGAGGGCCTCGGGTCGTATCGCTTCACCCACCGTGGATGACGTCCGCCCGGTCCGCGGCCGGGTACAACGAGGCATACGTCGTCGATGGGCGGATATATGGCACCGAATGTCCGGGTTTGTCGTCGCCCAGCTGCCGGTGCCGTGTAACAGGCGGTGATCGCCGGGTCTTCTTCGCGTGGTCGGCGCCGCCGGATCAGCGAGAGTCGTGGAGGAGCGGAATGACGCCCAGGACGAGCTTCACCATCGTCGAGGGGACCGATGGCTCCCCAGCCGTCGACATCCACGCCCGCGGCCTCGAGGTGCTCGACGATCCACGTATCAACCGCGGGACGGCGTTCACCCCTCAGGAACGCGATCGCCTGGGCTTGCACGGCTTGCTTCCGTCGGGATCGGAGACGATCGACCAGCAGGTGGCCCGCTGCTACGAGCAGTTCCAGGCGGCCGACACCGCCGTCGGGAAATGGGTGTTCCTCACCCAGCTCCACGACAGCAACGAGGTGCTGTTCTACCGGCTGGTGGGCGAGTACGTGCACGAGATGTTGCCGATCGTCTACACACCCACCGTGGGTGCGGCGATCGAACAGTTCAGCCATCTCTTCCGACGCCCCCGGGGTGTTTTCCTCAACATCGACGACACCGACGGCATCGGACGAGCTTTCGATGCCACCGGCTTGGGACCGGACGATGTCGACCTGCTCGTGGCCTCCGACGCCGAGGCGATCCTCGGCATCGGGGACTGGGGTGTGGGCGGGATCGACATCTCGATCGGCAAGCTCGCGGTGTACACGGTCGCAGCCGGGATCGACCCGCTCCGGGTGCTGGCGGTGGGGCTGGACGTCGGCACGAACCGCGAACAGCTCCTGAACGATCCCCGCTACCTCGGCCTGCGCCGCTCCCGGGTGCGAGGCGAGGCGTACGACGCGTTCATCGACGCCTATGTGGCGAGCGCCTCCGCGCGTTTCCCGAAGGCGATCCTTCACTGGGAGGACTTCTCATGTCCGCCGGCGCGGCGGATCCTCGCGCGCTACGGCGACACCTTGTGCACCTTCGACGACGACATCCAGGGCACGGCGGCAGTGGGCCTGGCCTGCGCGTTGGCCGGCGTCCGGGTCTCCGGCCAACGTCTGACCGACCAGCGCGTGGTCGTCTTCGGCGCCGGCTCGGCCGGAGTCGGCATCGCCGACCTGATCGCGCTGGCCATGACCGAGGACGGTCTGAGCGCCGAGGAGGCGGCCGAGCGGATCTACCTGCTGGACCGGCCTGGCCTGCTCACCAGTGACATGACCGGCCTCCACGACTACCAGCAGCCATACGCCAAGGATCCGGCCGGCGTCGCCGACTGGCGTGCATGGAACGGAACCCTCGGTCTGGACGAGGTGATCGAGAACCTCCACCCGACGATGCTCATCGGTACCTCCGGCGTCACGGGGGCATTCGGCGAGAAGGCCATCCGCTCGATGCACGCACACTGTCCGCGGCCGATCATCCTGCCGATGTCCAACCCGACCGTGCTCGCCGAGCAGACCCCGGAGAACCTGTTGGCCTGGACGGACGGTGCGGCACTGGTCGCCACCGGGAGCCCGTTCGAGCCGGTCGAGCGGGGTGGCACGACGTACCGGATCGGCCAGGCCAACAACGCCCTGATGTTCCCCGGCCTAGGGCTCGGAGTCATCGTGTGCCGGGCAGCGACGATGCCGCCGTCGCTGTTCATCGCCGCGGCCCGTGCGGTCGCGACGCTCGCGGACCCGTCCGACCCGGCCAAGGGCCTGCTGCCGGACATCTCGCGACTCCGTGAGGTCTCGGCCTCCGTGGCGGTGGACGTCGTGAACACCGCGATCGCCCAGGGCATCGCTCAGGTCGAGATCGACGACGCGATCGAGGCGGTCCACGAGGCGATGTGGACGGCCGACTACCTCCCGATCAAGCGTTGACCGACGGCACCACGAAACGGGACGGGAGCAGACCCATGGCCCAGACGGTGGCAGAGCGGGCCATCTCGAGCAGGGCCACGACGGCGGCGGGTCAGCCGACGTGTCACTAGTCGGCCGTCAAGCTAGCAGTGCTACGTTGCGCTCATGAGTCAGCCAGGGCCTCGGCGAGGCCGGGTGGTGATCGTCAACGTGGTGTTGGTGGTGGCACTTCTGGCTGTGCTCGGGGGTACCGCGGCGTGGTTGAGCGTCGGCCGGTCCGACGACACGGCGGCCACGATCCGCACCGTGCCGGTCGGCCGCGGACCGGTCTCCAGGACCGTGGCGGCGTCGGGGACGGTGGTCAGCGCGACGAGTTCCTCGGTGGGCTTCTCGACCGGCGGTCAGGTCACCGACGTGCGGGTGGGCCTCGGTGACCGGGTGTCCGAGGGCGAGGTTCTGGCCACGCTCGACGACCGCTACGCACGGGCGAACCTGCAGGCCGCGCAAGCGGGTCTCACCGCCGCCCGCCAGCAGCTCGACGACGCGGAGGACGGCACGGCCCCCGCCACCACGTCGAGCACCGGCGGGACCGGGACGGGCACCGGCGGCGCGAGCGGACAGGCCGGCGGGGCTGCACAGAGCGGGGGGCAGAGCGGGGGACAGACCTCGTCCGAGGGGCAGCTCGACCAGTTGCGGTCCCAGGTCGCTCAGGCCAGGGCCACGGTCATCGACGCCGAGCGGTCCCTCGACAGCACGCTGCTCAAGGCTCCCCAGTCGGGGACCGTGGTCAGCCTGGACGGGCGCGTGGGGCAGACGGTCAGCGGGACCGGGACGCAGGTGACCTCCACGGGCAGCGGTAGCCCCTCCGCGGGCGCCCCGTCCTCGGGCGCAGGTGCCGGCGCAGGGGGGACGTCCGGGGCCGGCGGGTCCGGAGGGGCTGCGGCCGGATCGTCCGGCGCCGGCGGCTCGGGTGCCGGGAGCGCGTCCGGGTCCGGGGCCGCTGCCGGAGGGTCCTCCTTCCTGTCCATCGCCGACCTGGACAGACTGCAGGTGCAGGCGCAGCTGCCGGAGCTCGACGTCGGGCAGGTGCGCGACGGCCAGGCCGTCGCGGTCTCGATCAATGCTCTGCCGGGGCAGTCGCTGCGGGGGGTCGTCTCGGGCGTCAACGCACTGCCCGGGACGGGTGCGTCCGTCCAGTACGGCACGACGATCGGGCTCGAAGGGCGGCCGCCCGGGCTGCGGCTCGGCCAGTCCGCCAGCGTCGCGATCACCACCGCGCAGGCCGAGGGGACGCTCTTCCTGCCCAACGCCGCCATCGAGCCGCAGGGCGGTGCGACCGCCACCCAGGGGAGCGTCCTGGTCTACGCCGGGGGCCGCCAGGAGCGGCGGACCGTGGGCCTGGGCATCGCCGCCGACACCATCACCCAGATCACCGGCGGGCTGAGCGTCGGTGACCTGGTGGTCCTGCCCGAGCCCGCGGCCAGCCCGCTGTTCCAGGGCGGGCGCGGGGGGAACGGGGGTGGGCCATCGGGCAACTCCGGGGCCGGAGGCGGAAACGGCGGAAACAGCGGAAACGGCGGAAACAGCGGAAACGGAACGGGAGGGGGCGGGTGAGCACGGACGAGCCGGGGCGCCCCGTCCTGCAGCTCGACGGGATCTCCAAGGTGTACGGATCCGGCGAGACGGCGGTCCACGCCCTGCGGGAGGTGAGCCTGTCCGTTCGCCGGGGTGAGTACGTCGCCATCGTCGGTCGCTCGGGGTCGGGCAAGTCGACCCTGCTCAACGTGCTGGGCTGCCTGGACGCGGCCACCTCGGGCACGTACCGGTTCGAGGGCCTGGACGTGGCGCGACTCGACGACCGTCGCCTCTCGGTGCTGCGGAACCGGCAGATCGGCTTCGTGTTCCAGTCCTTCAACCTGGTGCCCCGCACGACGGCGCTGGCCAACGTCGAGCTGCCTCTGATCTACGCCGGGCTCGGGCGGCGGGCGCGCCGGATCCGGGCGCGTGCGGCACTGTCCGCGGTCGGGCTGCTCGAGCGGAGCAGCCATCTGCCCACCGAGCTCTCCGGTGGCCAGCAGCAGCGCGTGGCCGTGGCCCGGGCGCTGGTCACCGCGCCCGCCCTGCTGCTCGCCGACGAGCCGACGGGCAACCTCGACTCGGTCAGCAGCGCCGATGTCCTCGAGCTCATCGACCGCCTGCACCGGGCCGGCCGCACCATCGTGCTGATCACCCACGACGCCGACGTCGCCCGCCGTGCCGAGCGAGTGGTCGTCGTCGACGACGGGCGGCTGGCCGAGGACGACTCCACCACCCCCGTGACCGACCGGACACGGCCGGGATGAGCATCCTGGAGATCCTGCGCTCGGCCGCGGCCGGGCTGATGACGAACAAGCTCCGGTCCCTGCTCACGATCCTCGGGATCTTCATCGGCGTCGGCGCGGTCATCGTTCTCACCGCGATCGGACAGGGTGCGCAGGAGTACATCCAGGGCCAGATCCAGGGCCTGGGCACCAACAGCATCAACGTCGCGCCGAAGAACCGGACCGACGGCGCGCCCGGCCGCCCGCTCAGCCAGGCCGACGCCGCCGCCCTGTCCGACCCGCAGGGCGCCCCGGACGTCGCCACGGTCTCCCCGGTGGTCACCACCTCGGTCCAGGCCACCGCTGAGGGCAGGACCGGCACCGTGTCCGTGTCGGGCTCGCTGCCGTCGTACCTGCCCGGCACGAACGCCACCGTGGAGCTCGGCCGTGCGTTCACCGACCGCGACCTCGCCGAGGTCGCGAACGTCGTCGTGCTGGGACGCGACACCGCGGACACCCTGTTCGGCCCGGCGTCGGACCCGATCGACCGGACCGTTCTGCTCGACAACGTGCCGTTCCGGGTCATCGGCGTCCTGAAGGCCTCCGACGGCGGCTTCGGCGCCCCGGTGAACTCCGGGATCGCGCCGTTGACCACGGTCCAGAGCGCGCTGACGGGATTCGGGGATCTGAACCAGATCGTCGTGCAGACCACCTCCGCGCAGGCCCAGCCCGCCGCGGAGGCCGAGGTGACGTCGATCCTGAACCGCCGTCACGGCATCGCCTCCGACGACGAGAGCGACTACCGGCTGATCAGCTCCCGGCAGCTGCTCACAGCCCTGGACGGCGTGCTCGGCACGTTCACGCTGCTGCTCGCCGCGATCGCCTCGATCTCGTTGCTCGTCGGTGGCGTCGGCATCACCAACATCATGCTCGTCTCGGTCACCGAACGGACCCGGGAGATCGGCATCCGGAAGGCCATCGGCGCGCCACCGGCCGTGATCCTCGGCCAGTTCCTGACCGAGGCCACCATCCTGAGCCTGATCGGCGGTGCGCTCGGTGTCGCGTTGGGCTACGCCAGCACCCTGGTCCAGCTCGGCGACTTCCGACCCGTCGTGCTGCCCTCGGCGGTCGCGCTGGCGGTCGGGGTGTCGGTGGCCATCGGACTGTTCTTCGGCAGCTACCCCGCACTTCGTGCGGCTCGGCTCTCGCCCATCGAGGCGCTGCGCCGTGACTGACCACACGGACCCCACGACGTCCCCACCGGAGCGATATGACCTCCCCCGAGAGCCGACAGCACAGCGACGCCGACCCCGACCCCGCGCCGGCGTCGTCCGGCGCCGCCTCCGCGAACGCCCGGCACCAGCAACCCGACGACTCCGACGGTTCGCTGGAGCTGCTCGACGAGCCACTCGACCGTCGCGGGATCGCGGAGCTGCTCAACCGCCCCGGCCTCGCCCGCTCGACCAAACGACTGATCATCGTGCTGGCCGTCGTGGTCGTGTTCGCGCTGGGGGCGTTGCTCGGACGGGCCACGGCGCCCGCACCGCGCGGGCCCCAGGACCCGCCGTTGGCGGGCACGGTCGAATCCGTGGACCCCGTCGCGGGAGGCACCGTTCTGACCCTCCGCGCAACGGACGGAACGCTGACCGCTGTCCGCACGACGGCCGGGACTCGTGTCGCGACGTTGCGGGCCGACGGCCCGACCAGCCTGGGTCGAGGCGTCGCCGTCGACGTGGGAGCCATTCAGGCGGAGGACGGCTCTCTCACCGCCACACAGATCGACGTGCACCCCGGCTGATCAGCTTCCTGACAAGTGAGGTCCGATGATGGCCGGCGATACCGACGAGCGACGCACCGACACCCGGCAGCAGATTCGTGCTGTCGCCCTCGAGCTGTTCGCCCAACGTGGCTACGAGCAGACGTCGCTCCGGGAGATCGCGGAACGGCTCAACGTCACGAAAGCGGCTCTCTACTATCACTACAAGACGAAGCAGGAGATCCTCTCGAGTCTTCTGGACGAGCAGCTCGACGAGCTGGACGCCCTCATCGAATGGGGACGGACGATGCCGCCCGGGACCGAACGGTCCCGGGGGGTCCTCGAGCGCTACAACGCGATGCTGACCAGCACGATCGAGAAGGCTCCGCAGCTCATCCGCTTCATCCAGGACAACGAGACTCCGATCAACGAACTCGCCGTGGGCGCCAAGGTCCGGGAGCAGTTCCAGGAGATCGTGGATCTACTCCTGAAGGAGGGCGCCACGACCGAGCAGAAATTGCGCGCGCAGCTCGCTCTGATCGCTCTGCACCTGGGCGCCCGGGCCGCGGACGCCGCCACGGGGGATGTCGATGACGCGACGAGGGCCGCCCTGACGGTGGCCCTGGAACTGAGCATCGACTAGTCGCTTACATCCTGTTGGCGCGGGCGACCCGGCCGAGCCACGCGAGGCTCGGCTTCGGCGCGCGGGCGAACGTGGTGCGGTCCACCGCGACCAGCCCGAACGTGGGCCGGTAGCCGGCGAACCACTCGAAGTTGTCCAGCAGGCTCCAGTGCAGGTAGCCGCGGACGTCGACGCCCGCGGCGATCGCCTCCGCCAGGCTGCGCAGAGCGCCGTCGGTGTAGGCGATCCGCATGCGTGTCGTCCGCGGTGGCGATCCCGTTCTCGGTGACCAGCAGCGGGGTCCCGGGCAGGAGCGACGCCGCTCTCCGCACGGCGACGCCGAGGGCCCCCGGCCGGAACTCCATGTCCGCGAGGGTGCGTAACTCCGGGGCGGGCGCGACCGGGCCCGACGGGCCGATCCGCGCGCAGCTGTAGACCTGCAGGCCCACGAAGTCGTCGTCGGCCGCGACGGCGAGGAACTGGTCCTCCATCGCGGCGCGGTGCGCCTCCATCTCCGCGACCGCGCCCTCCTCGGCCAGGAACTCCTGCCCGACGAGCGTGAGCCCCGACGGCGGAGCACCGCCGTCCCGGAGCACGGTCCGGGCCCGGCGGTGCAGCTCCAGCAGAGCGTCCGCCGTCTCCTGGTCGGGCCGGGGCAGCCCGGCCACCGGCTCGGCGCGGGCCGCCATCGCGGCCAGCACCGGCATGCAGGCCATCAGGTTCGGCTCGTTGACGGTGCAGACGTACGCGGCGTCGGTGAGCACCGGGAGCACGGTCTCGGTGAACCGGGCGAACCGGTCGCCGGCCTTCGGGCCGGTCCAGCCGCCGTCGCGGGCCATCCAGCGCGGCATCGTGAAGTGCGCGAGCGTCACGACCGGCGCGAGGCCGCGCTCCCGGCATCCGGCGACCATCCGCCGGTAGTGGTCCAGCGCCGAGCGGGAGACCTCACCCTCCTCGGGCTCGATCCGGCTCCACTCCAGGCTGAACCGGTAGGCGGTGAGCCCGGCGTCGGCCAGGAGATCGAGATCGCCGGGCCAGCGGTGGAAGTGGTCGCACGCGTCGCCGCTGGGTTCGGTGAACGGGCCGTGCGGATCGTGCTCCCACTCCCAGCAGTGGTTCGCGACGTTGCCACCCTCCACCTGGTGTGCGGCGGTGGCGGCGCCCCAGAGGAATCCCTGCGGGAAGGAGGACCCGGTCACCGCACGCCCCGGATGGGCAGGATCAGCAGGGCACCGAGCAGACCAGCGATGGCGCCGAACAGGAACAGCGCGGTGAAGTTCTGCGGCTGCGCCGCGGTGGCGCCGAGGCCGAGCACGAGCGGGGCGATCGCGGGCACGATCGCCGGCGGCAGGCTGTTGGCCAGGTTCATGATCCCCAGGTCCTTCGCGGGGTTGGCCGGGTCCGGCAGCACCAGCGTGACCAGCGCGATGTCGACGGCGAAGTAGACGCCCTGGCCGAGCCCGATCACGCCCATGGCCACCAGGAACGCGGGAAACGTCTGGGCGACCGAGGCCAGTGCGAGACCCACGCCGAAGATCAGCGCGGCGCCGATGACGAACGGCTTGCGGCGGCCGACGACGTCGGAGAGCTTGCCGGCGAGCGGCGCGAACAGTAGCGCCACCGCGGTGAGCACCAATGTGGACAGGAAGACCGCCCCGGCCACCTCGGCGGGAGAGAACGCGAGCACGACGATCAGGTAGAACGCCTGGTATGCCTGGACGGCCGCGACCCCGAGGAACACCAGCATCCGGCTCCACCACGCCCACGCGTAGTTCGGGCTCTGCCGCGGGCTCACCCAGAACGTGGTGAGGAACTGCCGCCAGTCGAACACGGGCCGCTCGGCCGCGGTGATCCGCCGGTCGCGCAACACCGCGACCAGGGCGAGCGAGCCGAGCGCGCCGATCGCGGCGGGCACCAGGATCATCAGGACCAGGTTCGGGGCGAGCAGCTGGGCGATGAACAGCCCGGTCACCGCCCCCAACGGCAGGCTGAGCCCGACCAGGGCCGCAGCGGGCCCGCGCCGGTCAGGGGCGAACTGGTCCGGGATCACCGCGGTGCAGACCATCATCGACGCGCTGAAGCCGACGGCCGTGAGCACCGCGCCCAGCGCCAGCACCGGCGTGCTGGCCGCGACGGCGAGGACGACGGCACCGACGACCATCAGCAGCGCGCCGGCCAGCAGGAACGGGCGCCGCCGGCCGAGCCGGCTGGTCGTGCGGTCGCTGAGCCGGCCGAGAGCCGGGAAGGCGACGAGGGCGAACACCGAACCGACGGCGACGGCGATCGAGAGCACCGAGGTGGCGTTCTGCGGGTCGATCACGGTCGCTTTCAACGACAGCGTCAACACCAGCGGCACCAGGTTCGCCATCGCGGCGCCGATCGCGGCGAAGCCGAGGACGAACAGGAATCCCGTGCGCGGGTTGTCCCAGGTCTCGGGCGTGGCAGGCGGCGGGGCCGGGAAGGCGGTGCTCGTCCGGTCGTCGAGAGGTGAGGTGGTCATCTGCGCGTGCTCCTTCGCAGTGTGGGAGGTCAAACCGTGAGTGCGGTCGTGTGGGCCGGGACGGCGCCCCGGACCAGGTCGAGGACGGCAGCCGCCGCGCGTGCGTCGGTTCCGCGCCAGGCCACGTGCTGGTCGGGGCGCACCAGCAGCAGCGGGGCGCCGTACGACCCGGCGTGCTCGGGGTCGAGGTCGAGCACGCGCAGCGGCACACCGGTCCGGGCCGCGGCGGCGGTGAACGGGCCGTCGTCGAGGCTCGGGTCGAGCCGGAGCAGCGTGAACCCGGGGCCGAGGTGGTCGAACAGCGACGAACCGTCCGGCAGCCAGTGATGCGGAAGCCGGGCTCCGGGGCGGGCGGAGCCGTGGTAGCGCAGGTCCTCGTCCGGCGGCACCGGAGATCCGTCGTCGACGACGGTGGGGGAGTCCGCGTAGTGGTAGCCCAGGACCAGGCCGAGGCTGTGGAACTCGCCGCGCTTGCCCGCGAGCGCGGCGGCGACCTCGTCCCGGCGCCGGGCACCGGCCGGGGTGTCGGCGTCGAGCTCGGCGTGCGCGAACGCAGGGGCCAGCTGCGACTCCTGCGCCGACGCGGCCTCGATGGTCCGGCCTGCGACGGGCCTGCGCTCCGGCTCGTAGCTGTCGAGCAGCGCCGGACCGGCCCAGCCCTGCAGCACGGCGGCGAGCTTCCAGGCGATGTTGACGGCGTCGCCGATGCAGGTGTTGTAGCCGTGCCCGCCCCACGGCGGGTTGAGGTGCGCGGTGTCGCCGACCAGGAACGTGCGCGACCCGCGGTAGCGGTCCACCAGCAGCATCCGCGCCGCCCAGGGGTCGGTGGCGTGGACCCGCACGTCGACCTCGGCCCCGATCAGCCGCTGCACCAGCCGGACCGGGTCGCTGTCCGGGCGGGCGCCCTGCGCCACCGCCCACCACGTCCCGTCCAGGTCCATCCGCCCGACGATCCCGCCGGCGTCGGCCCCGAGGACCCAGTAGTGCGCGGCGCGTGCGCACAGCCGGTCCTCGGTGAGCGCGGGCGCGCTGAACGTGACGTTGAGGTTCGGCAGCGCGCCGCTCGACCCCGAGTACCGGGCACCGATCGCGTCCCGGGTGACGCCGCCGGCGCCGTCGCAGCCGAGGAGGTACTCGGCGCGGACCTCATGGGTCCCATCGGGACCCTCGACCACGGCGCGCACGCCGTCGGGACCGTCCTGTGCGGACACCAGCCGGTGTCCGATGAGCAGGTCGACCGACGGCAGTGCCGCGACGGCAGCGCGGAGCACCTCCTCGACGACGGGCTGCGGGATCTGCTGGCCGCCCTCGGCGAACTCGTCGCGGCGCTCGGGGTGCATCGCGAACGCGTGCGGGAAGCGGGTGAGCTCGCGCCCGGTCAGGCGCGTGCAGAACACGACGTCCTGGGCGAACGACACCGGTACCGGTGCCGCCGCGCGGACCCGCTCCGCCAGGCCCCAGCGCCGGAACAGTTCCATGGTGCGAGCGCTGGTGGTCTTGGCCCGCGGCCGGTCGGACGTGACCCGCTCCCGCGGTTCGACGACCGCGCAGCGGATCGCGGCGCGTCCCAGCTCGATCGCCGCCGCGAGCCCGCTGGGGCCGCCGCCGGCGATCAGCACCGGGTAGCTCGCGCTCACCGCTCCTCCGGTCCGAGCGGTCCGACGATCGGCGTCCGGAGCAGTCCGAGCCGCTCCACCTCGACCTCGACGACGTCGCCCGGGGTGAGGAACCGCGGCGGCGTGCGGACGTACCCGACGCCGTCCGGCGTGCCGGTGACCAGCACGTCGCCCGGCTCCAACGTCAGCGTGCGGCTGATGCGCGACAGCGCGGCACCGACTCCGACGATCAGGTCCCGGGTGTCGCCCTCCTGCACGGTCTCGCCGTTGACCCGGGTGGTCAGCCGCAGCCCGGCGGCGAGCGAGCCGGACTCGTCGACAGTGACCAGCGGGCCCATCGGACCGCTGCGGTCGGCGTTCTTGCCGAGCGTCCACTGTGTGCTGAGCTTCTGCGCGGTGCGGGCGGTGAGGTCGTTGAACACCGCGTAACCGAGCACGGCGTCCTCGGCGGTGCCTTCGTCCACGTCGGACAGACGACGGCCGACGACGGCGGCGACCTCACCCTCCCAGTCGAGGCCGGGCTCGTTCGCGGGCACCGGGACTCCGACGCCGCCGACCGACAGCGAGCGCGTCCAGCGCCCGAAGATCGTCGGGTGGTCGGGCACGCCGTACACGCCCTCCTCGGCGTGCGTCCGGTAGTTCAGCCCCAGGCACAGCACGCGGGCCGCGGCCGGGACCGGCGGCGCGAGCCGGGCCCCGGCGAGCGGGCGCTCCCCGGTGGTCACGGCGGCCGCGGCGGCCCGCCACTTCGGCAGGTCGGCGTAGAAGTCGTCGACCTGCGCGACCGGGGTGAACCGGTCGCCGTGCACGACCGCGACGAGGACGTCCCGGCCGTCGCGCACCCCGACGAACCTCATCGGGCCACCAGCCGGACGTCGAACGCGAAGTCGTGGAAGGGACCGTCGACGCCCCAACCGGCGCCGTCGGTGCGCGGGACCGGCGTGACGACCAGGGCGTCCTTCACCGCGAACGCCGCGTCCGAGCCGAGGTACTCGTCGCCCGCGACGAACACGTGGGTGGTCACCGGCCGGTGGCCCGGTGCCTCGACGCGCAGGTGCACGTGGGCCGGGCGCATCGGGTGCCGGCCCAGTGCCGTGAGCAGCTCGCCGACCGGGCCGTCGGTGGGGACCGGGTAGCTGGCCGGCAGCACGCTGCGGAACCAGTACTCGCCGTCGGACCCGGTGGTGAACAGCCCGCGCAGGTTGCCGCAGGGCTGGTCCGCGTCCTGGGTGTCGTAGTGGCCGGCGTCGTCGGCCTGCCAGACGTCGACGGTCGCGCCGGTGATCGGCACGCCGTCGGTGTCGGTGACCCGGCCGTGGACCACCATCAGATCTGCGCGGTCGCGCTCCGGACCCGCGGCGATCCAGGCGCCGGCGGGGCGCTCCGGGGCGGGGGAGTGGAAGGGCCCCTCGACCGACGACGGCGTCGCCCCGGCCGGGCCGGCGTGGTTCACCTCGTCCACGGCGGAGGTGAGGCCGAGCATGTCCGAGAGCAGGATCAGCTCGTTGCGGTCCGGGGTGCAGGTCTGCCCGACGCGGACCAGGAAGTCGATCCCGCGCAGCCACTCCGCTTCGGTGGGGCGGACCTCGCGGACGACGGCGTGCAGGTGGGTCACGAGCGAACCGACGATCTCGGCGAAGCGCCGGTCGTCCGTGCGGACCTGGCCGAGTACCTCGGTGAGCAGGCGATCCAGCTCGGTGTCGGGTGCGGTGGTGGTGGGCACAGGGCTCCTTCGGGCAGGCGGCATCGGCGCCGCGGCCGGGGCCGGGCGCTGAGCGCGAACGGGGGTCAGGTCAGGTGGGTCAGCAGGAAGTCGCAGGTGAGGTCGAACGCGGTGCGGGCGGCGCCGGGATCGCCGAGCCACATGTGGTCGGCGCCGGGCAGCAGGTGCAGCCGTGGATCCGCGCCGCCTGCGGTGAGCGCCTCGGCCAGCCGTTCGGACTGGCGGCACGGCACGAACCGGTCCGCCGTGCCGTGGACCAGCAGGAACGCCGGAGCGCCGGTTCGCACGTGGGCGACGGGGCTCGCCGCCCGTGCCGGTCCGGGCACGTCGGCCGCGGGCGCGCCGAGCAGCAGCGCCTCGCGGGAGTCCGGCGCGCCGGGGTCGGTGATCGAGATGCCGGTCGCGGCGGCGTCGGCGGCGAGGGTGGTGAGGTCGGCGGGGCCGTACCAGTCGGCGACGGCCGTCACGGCCGGGTCCGCGAGTCCGAGCAGCGCGGCGAGGTGCCCGCCCGCGGACTCACCCCAGAGCGCGACCCGGCCCGTCAGGCCGAACGTCCCGGCCTGGTCTCCGAGGAAGGCCAGGGCGGCGGCGACGTCGTCGAGCTGGGCGGGGAACACCGCCTCGCCACTGAGCCGGTAGTCGACCGAGGCGACCGCGAGACCCGCCGCGGCCAGTTGCGCGAACGGCGTCGGCTCCCGGTCCGCGTACATCGGCCCGATGCCCGCGCGGCTGCCGACCCGCCACCCACCACCGTGCACGAACACCACGAGCGGCACCGCCGCGTCCGTCGCCGGGCGGTGCAGGTCGAGCAGCAGCGGCCGGTATCCGGGCACGACCGCGTACTCGACGGCGCGCCACAGCCGCACGCCGTCGCGCGACACCGGCTCGGGGACGGGCGCCGGCCGCGGCGTCGATGGCGCGGCGCGGTGCTCAGTCGAGGAGGCGGACATCGAGGTGGAAGTCGTTGCGGTACTCGCGGGCGGCCGCCCCGAGCTGATCGCGGGACGGGACGACCGGAACACCCGGGGGCGTCCGCTGGTCGGTCCGCTCGCCCGCGGCGGCGAAGAACCGCTCGAATCCGCCGGTGTTCACGCCCAGCGCGCGGGCGCGGTGCGACTCGACGCGGAACGTGTGCCGCAGACCAGCGGGCACGTACCCGAAGTCGCCGGTGGTGAGCAGCTTGTCGTGGCGCTCGCCCTCGGCGTCCTCGACGACGACGCGGATCCTGCCGTCGAGGACGTAGAAGATCTCGTGGACGTCGGCGTGCGCGTGCACCGGGATGGCATCCCCGCGCGGGGCCTCCATGGTGAACACCCCGAACTGGCCACCGGTCTCGTCGCCGGAGAGGAGAACGGTGAAGAGCTGGTCGAACAGGTGGGCGCGCTCGCCCTCCCCGGCCTCCAGGAAGTAGGGCACCGGCCTGCCGGGAAGGGCGAAACGCTCGCCTTCGGCGTGGCGGGTGGCGAACTCTGCAGTCATGCAGTCCTCCGGTCGGATCGGCGGTGGCCCGGCGTCCGCCCAGCATGGGGCGGGTTCGGACCGGTGTCCCTGCGTGTTCCATTGATTGGCATGGCATCCTCGCGCGGTGGACGCGACGCCGCGCCGCGGGCGCAGACCTCCGCAGTCCGATCCCGTCGTGGACCGGGCGTTGTCGCTGCTCGCGGCGTTCGACGCCGACCACCGGGAGCTGAGCCTCGCCGAGCTGAGCCGGCGCGCCGCGATGCCGCGCAGCACCACGCTGCGGCTCGCGACCCGGTTGCGGGACTGGGGCGCCCTCGAACGCGACGACGACGATCGCTACGTCATCGGCCTGCGGCTGTTCGAGGTGGCGTCGCTGGCCCCGCGCAGCCACGGCCTGCGCGAGGTCGCCCTGCCGTACCTGGAGGACCTGCACGAGATCTCCCGCCAGCACGTCCTGCTCGCGGTCCGGGACGGGGATCAGGCGCTGCTCGTGGAGCGGCTCTCCGCGCACGGTGCCGTCGAGATCGCCTACCGGGTCGGCGGTCGGATGCCGCTCGACGACACCGGGGTCGGGCTGGTCCTGCTGGCCGGCGCCGACGCCGAGCTGCGCGACCGGGTGCTCACCGGCCTGGAACCGCAGGCGGCGGCCGGCGTCCGCCGCCGGCTGGCGGACGTGCGGCGGCTCGGGGTCGCACTGTTCGAGCGGCGGCGCCCCGCCCCGGTGTCCTCGGTCGCCGCGCCGGTTCGCGACCACGCGGGCCGGACCGTTGCCGCGGTGTCGATCGTCGTGCCCGCGGGGGTCGCCCGGCCGCAGGCCTACGAGCAGGTCGTCCGGGCCGCGGCGCTGGCGATCTCGCGGGGGATGGGCAATCGGCCGGGCAGCCGGCCACCCTGATCGCTCGGGAATGGTTGGCTGCCGGGGCCCTGACCGTCGCTGCCGGCCGAGTCCGAGGAGACGTATGACCGCCCCAGCCGCACCTGTCGGTGCCCCGAACCGGACTCTGATCGGCCTCTACCTGGTGCTGGCCGTCGTCGGCCTGATCGGGACCTGGTACTTCAACCTGCAGTTCTTCGCCACGGCACCCGGAGGGTCGTACCTCGGGTCGTGGTTCGCCAACGCGGCCAGCTCGTCGGCCGCCGTCGACATCATCGTCGTGGCGATCGCCGCCTGCGTGCTGTTCGTGCGGGAGGGGCGACGCCTGCGCTGGCCGTGGTGGGGCATCGTGGCCCTGGTCGTGCTGACGTTCGCGCTCGCCGCGGCGTTCACGTTCCCCCTGTTCCTCGCCCTCCGGGAACGCCGGCTCGGATCGAACCGGACCGTGTGACGGCAGTTGCCGACGGGCGGCGAGCTCACCCGGAACGGTCGGGGCCGGCGCGTTCGATCGTGATCCGCACGATCACCCGCCGCTGCTCCTGCATGGCACGCCGGTAGTCGTCCCAGTCGGGATGCTCGCCGGACACCCGGCGGTAGTAGTCCTCCAGCAGCTCCATCGCCTCGGGCAGCCCGACGATCTCGGCCTGTCCCTCGACCTGCACCCACCGGCCGAAGAACCCGTCGGCGAGCACGCACAGCCACGCGCGGGGGTCGCGCCGCAGGTTGTGGGTCTTCACAGCGGTCTCGCGCGTGCTCACGAGCAGGCGGCCGTCGTCGTCCACGGCGACCGCGACCGGCGACATCTGCGGGTTGCCGTCCCGGCGCGTGGTCGCCAACACGGCGTGGGGTTGCTCGCGGACGACGGCGCGTGCCTGGTCGAGGTCCATGGTCTCTCCTGGGTGTAGGGCCGGGGTGGGGCGTCGCTCGCCAATGGGGCGAGCACGGAAGCTACCGCCGGACCGGGCTCAGGCGGTCGCGCGGGCCCACCCTCGTCAGTAGCGTCTATCTGACGGTCGTCAATGAACTGTTATACAGCTGGGTCAGGGAGTCTGCTCCCGCCGCCGCGCCGAGAGACCGGAGCGGTACTGCGGCGGCACCGGATGTCCCCGGTAGTCCTGGTCGAGCGCGGCGTTCCACGTCCAGTACGGATCGACCAGGTGCGGGCGGGCGAGCGCGCACAGGTCGGCCCGGCCGCTGCCGATGATCGTGTTCGCGTCCTCGATCGAGGACACGGCGCCGACCGTGATGGTGGGGACGCCGGTCTCCTGTCGGATCCGGTCGGCGAACGGGGTCTGGTAGAGCCGCCCGTACTCCGGTTTCGCGTCCACAGTGGTCTGGCCGGTGGACACGTCGACGATGTCGGCACCGTGCGCGGCCAGCATCGGGGCGAGCGCGACGGCGTCGTCGCCGTCGAAGCCGCCGTCGTCGACCCAGTCGGTGGCGCTGATCCGGACGCTGATCGGCCGGTCGGAGGGCCACACCTCGCGCACGGCGCCGAGGATCCGCAGGCCCAGCCGGGCCCGGTTCTCCACGGTGCCCCCGTAGGAGTCGGTGCGCCGGTTGGACAGGGGCGACAGGAAGCTCGAGACCAGGTAGCCGTGAGCGAAATGCAGCTCGAGCAGGTCGAAGCCGGCGTCGGCGGCACGCCGGGCGCAGGCCACGAAGTCGTCGACGACCTCGTCCAGGTCGGCGTGCGTCGCCTCGCGTGGGACCTGGCTGTCCGGCCGGTACCGGATCGGCGACGGGGCGAGTATCTCCCAGTTGCCGTCCGGCAGCGGCTCGTCGATGCCCTCCCACATGACCTTGGTCGAGCCCTTGCGTCCGGAGTGCCCGAGCTGCGCGCCGATCTTCGCGTGCGTCCGCTCGTGCACGAACCGGACGACGCGGGCCCAGGCGTCGCGCTGCTCGTCGGTGTAGAGGCCCGGGCAGCCGGGCGTGATGCGCCCCCGTGGGGACGTGCAGATCATCTCGGTCATGACCAGCCCGGCGCCCCC
The DNA here is from genome assembly GCA_963822335.1 of uncultured Actinomycetota bacterium. Classification (GTDB taxonomy): domain Bacteria; phylum Actinomycetota; class Actinomycetes; order Mycobacteriales; family Pseudonocardiaceae; genus Pseudonocardia. The sequence goes on from CAWGHE010000005.1 coordinate 784,628, forward strand.
CTGGGCGCGTCCGCCGAGGTGCACGAGGTGCCAGTCGTCCGGGACGCCGTCGGTCGCCGAGTACTGCGCCATCGGCGACACGACGATCCGGTTCGCCAGTTCGAGGCCGCGCAGCCGGAACGGGAGGAACATCGGCGGCGTGTTGTCGGCGACCTCGAATCCCTGCTCCCGGGTGCGGGCGGCCAGCCACGCGTCGACGCGGCCGACGTAGTCGGCGTCGCGCAGCTTGAGGTTGTCGTACGTGACCCGTTGCGAGCGTGTGAGCAGCTGGAACGTGAACTGCTCCGGGGCGAGGTGGCGGTAGCGCCGCGCGCCCTCGAACCATTCCAGGCTGGTCTGCGCGGAGCGCTGCAGGGACGCGACGACCGGCTTGCGGTCCTCCTGATAGGCCTTCAACGCGGCGGCCACGTCGGCCTCGCGATCGACGGCGCCGGCCAGCCCGATCGCGTCCTCCAACGCGAGCTTGGTGCCGGAGCCGATCGAGAAATGCGCCGTGTGGGCCGCGTCGCCGACCAGAGCGACGTTGCCGGCCATCCAGTTCTCGTTGCGCACCACGCCGAAGGACAGCCATCCGGAGTTGTTGCCGATCAGGCCGTGCCCGTCGAGGAGGGACGAGAAGATCTCCTCGCAGAACCGCATCGAGCGCTCGTCGTTCTCGCCCGGCCTGCGCTCGGCCGCCGCGAACTCGTCGAGGCCCGCGCGGCGCCAGGTCTCCTCGTCGGTCTCGACGATGAACGTGGAGCGCTCCCCGTCGAACGGGTAGACGTGCGCCCAGAACAGGCCGTACCGGGTCTCGACGAACTGGAACGTGAAGCAGTCGAAGGGCCGGGTGGTCGCGAACCAGACGTAGCGGGCGGTGCGGCGGTCCACCGAGGGGCGGAAGCGGTCGGCGAGCTCGTGGCGGATCCTGCTGTTCGCCCCGTCCGCGGCGATCACCAGATCGTGCTCGCGGCGCAGCGCGTCCAGCGGAGGGGCCTCGGTGGAGTAGCGGACGGCGACACCGAGCTCGGTGGCCCGCTCGCCGAGGACGGCGAGCAGGCGCTTGCGCTCCAGCGCGGCGAACGCGTGGCCGTCGCTGCGCTCCCAGGTCCCGAGGAAGTCGACGTCGATCGCCGACCAGCGCCGGAACTCGGCGGCGATGCGCCCGAGCGACTCCGGGTCCGCGTCCTCGATGTTCTCCAGCGTCTCCTGGGAGAACACGACGCCGAAGCCGAACGTGTCCTCGGCCGCGTTGCGCTCGTAGACCGTGACCTCTCGACTCGGGTCGGTCTTCTTGAGCAGGATCGAGGAGAACAGGCCGCCCGGGCCGCCGCCCACCGAGACGATCCTCGCCGCGGCGCTCATGCCGTCGCCTTCTCGCGGGGTAGCGTCACGAGCCCTTCCTGGACGACCGAGGCCAGCAGCCGGCCGTCGGCGGAGAACAGACGGGCGGTCCCCAGGCCGGTGCCGCGGCTCGCGAACGGGGTGTCCTGCACGAGCGCGACCCAGGAGTCCATCCGGCCGTCGTCGTGCCACCACATCGCGTGGTCCAGGCTGGCCGTGACGACGCCCTCGGTCGCCCAGGCCGTGCCGTGGTGGCGCAGGATCGGCTCCAGCAGCGTGTAGTCGCAGACGTAGGTCAACGCGCTGCGGTGCAGGCCGGGGTCGTCCGGGAGCCGGTCCCACGATCTGAGCCACACCACCTGGCGGCGCCCGCGCCGGCCATCGGGAGCCGTATACAGCGCGGTCGGCGCGTGCCGGATGTCGAAGCTGCGGTGGAAGCGCCAGTACTCGGCGTCGCGGGTGTCCACTCCGGACAGCACGTCGGCGGTGCTCGGCAGCGACTCCGGATCGCCGACGTCGTCGGGGAGGGTCTCCGTGTGCTCGACGCCGTCCACCGGCACCTGGAACGACGCCATCGCCTGGAAGATCACCTTCCCGTTCTGCAGCCCGCGCACGGTGCGGTGGGAGAAGCCGCGGCCGTCGCGCAGCCGCTCGACCTCCCAGCGCGTCTTGTCGTCCACGTCGCCCGCCCGCAGGAAGTAGCCGTGCAGGCTGTGGATCCGCCGGTCGTCGCCGACGGTCAGTGACATGGCGCGCTCGGCCTGGGCGACGATCTCGCCGCCGTAGGCCCGCCCGGACGGGATGACCTGGTGGGTGCCGAGGAACGCGTCCGTGCCGTCGGACGAGCCGTCCGGGGTGAGGTCCAGCGCGGCCAGCAGCGGTGCGGACGAGCGCTCGGTCTCCGGGGGCATCGGTGTGGTGCTCATGCGCGGCGGTACCCCTCGAGGACCGCGTCGTCGACCTCGGCGAGATTGACGACGATGTTGTCCGGAGTCCGGCACGTCAGCCACACCAGGTCCTCGGTGGTGCTCACGTTGCCCTCGACGTGCGGCATGTACGGCGGGACGAACACGAAGTCGCCCTCGGTCAGCTCGACCCACTGCGCGTAGTTCTCGCCGAACCAGATCCGGCCGGTGCCGGACAGCACGTATCCGCCCGTCTCGGCCTCGCCGTGGTGGTGCGGCAGCGAGCGGAAGCCGGGATCGTTGGAGACCTTGCCGAACCAGATCCGGGTGGCCGGCGTGTGCTGCGGCGAGACCCCGGAGATCCGCACCGCCCCGCCCGACTGCCCGGTGCCGCGGTCCTCGGATCCGGCACGCGTGACGACCGGGACGGCCTCGTGGTCGAGCGCGGTCGTGGTCGTCGTCTGCTCGCTCACGAGTGCCTCCTGCTGCGGCCGGGCCCATCGCCAACTTGTGTCGTTTCAATGACGTACGTAACTCAAACACGTCAGTCGACCCCAGGGCAACCCGCACTGGTCGTGGAGGGTTGTCGAAACGAGATCGTCGTGCTGTGATGACTGACGTCACGTAGGCGACATACGTTGCGCCGGCCGGAAGGGGATCCCATGACCGACCAGCCGTTCTGGAACCCGAAGACCGAGCTCATGCCACGCGAGGACCTGCGCGAGCTGCAGCTCGCCAAGCTGCGCCGCGTCGTCGCCTGGGCGAAGGAACGCAGTCCGCACTACCGGCGCACGCTCGCCGACCTCGAACCCGAGCGGATCCGCACCCACGCCGACATCGACCGGATCCCCCTCCTCACCCGCGAGGAGTGGATGGCCTCGCAGGACGCGCACCCGCCGTTCGGCGAGCTGCCGGTGACCGGTCCGGAGAACGCGATCCGGTTGCACACCACGTCCGGGACCTCCGGACGCACGCCCCTGCGCGCGCTCGACTCACGCAAGGACTGGTCCTGGACCGCGGAGATGTGGTGCTACGCGCTGTGGGGGGTCGGGGTCCGCCCGCGCGACGTCGTCTACGTCGCGTTCGGCTACGGCTCGTTCATCGGTTTCTGGGGCCTGCACAACGGCTCCGAGAAGATCGGCGCGCTGACCGTCCCGGGTGGCGCGCAGACCACCGCGCAGCGCGTCCGGCAGATCCACGATCTCGGCGCGACGGTCGTCGCGTCCACGCCGACCTACGCGCTGCGGCTCGCGCAGGAGGCCGAGGAGCTCGGTATCGATCTGGTGGGCGGCCCGGTCCGGACACTGATCCTGTCCGGGGAACCCGCCGGGTCGATCCCCGAGACCAAGGCACTGATCGAGCGCCGCTGGGGCGCGAAGGCCTTCGACACCGCCGGGATGACCGAGGTGTCCACCATCGTCATGTTCGAGCCGGCCGAGCAGCCCGGCGGCTGCCACATCATCGAGGACCACGTGCTCGAGCAGGTGATCGACCCGGAGACCGGCCGGGAGGTCGGCTACGGCGAGCGCGGTGAGCGCGTGTGCACCTCGTTCGGACGTTCGACCACGCCGTTGCTGCGCTACCGGACGTCCGACCTGGTGGTGAAGGTGCCGCACACCCGTGCGTCGTCCGGGCGGACGTGGGACCTCTACGAGGGCGGGATCATCGGCCGGGTCGACGACATGAAGCTGATCCGCGGCACGAACGTCTACCCGGGCGCGATCGAGGCGATCGTGCGCGGCTTCGAGGTGATCGAGGAGTTCCAGGTCCGCATCGAACGCCGCGGCGACCGGGACGAGATCGAGCTGATCGTCGAGACCGTGCCGACCGTCGACGGCGCAGGGTGGGACCTGCTGTCCGGACGGCTCGGCGTCGCGCTCGCCGACGCGCACGAGGGCCTGCGCTTCCTGGTGCGCCGCGCGAGCGCAGGGGAGCTGCCGCGCTTCGAGCTCAAGGCCAAGCGGCTGACCGACCTCCGCCCGTCGGAGATCCCGTCGACGGGAGGACACCCGTGACCACCACGACCGACCTGGCGACGAGGGACCTGCTCGGCAACCCGCTCGACGACGCGGAACGTGCCGTCCTCGAGATCTACACCGGGCTGATCGCGGCATTGCGGCGCGACGACCTCCCGCCCTGCGTCGCCGCGAACCTGCGCGCCGCCCTCGCCCCGGTCGCGATCGCCGTCACCGACCTCGGGCTGCGCTTCGAGCACCTCACCGACCTCGGCGTCTGAGGAGGACCACATCATGACCACCACCGCTACACCGATCCGGCGCATCAATCCGGACATGCTGGCCAAGCCCTCCGGCTTCACCCACGCCGTGCGCCACGGCGACCTCGTCCACCTGTCCGGGCAGACCGCGATGGACAGCGCGGGACGCATCGTCGACGGGGACATCGTCGACCAGTTCCGCCAGGCACTGACGAACGTGCTCACGGCGCTGCGGGCGGCCGGCGGCGAACCGGCCGACCTGCTCTCGGTCCGGATCTACCTGCTCGACATCCCCACCTACCAGCAACGTGGATCGGAGATCGGCGCGATCTGGCGGGAGCTGTGCGGCCGCACCTACCCGGCCATGACCGGTGTCGGCGTCACCGCCCTGTGGCAGCCGGAGGCGCTCATCGAGATCGAGGCGACGGCGGCGTCCCGCGGCTGACCCGATCAGTCCCCGAGCACCGTCGTCGCGTGCTCCCGGGCCGGCCCGGCGAGCCGCGCCCGCAGCTCCCCGAACAGCTCCTCGGCGCGACCGCCCGCCCAGCCCGCGGGCAACGCGGCCAGCGGCAGCCCCGGATCCAGGTAGGGCAGCCGACGCCACACGGTCACCAGGGTCACGAAGTCGCCGAACGCCTGCGCCGGCGAGCGGTCGGCCTTCTGCCACGCCGACAGCACCGGCTGCTGACGGTCCACGAACGCCGAGTACTGGTCACGCAGGGCGTTGAGATCCCACCACGTGTCCACCATCTCGGCGAGCGAACGCCCGGCCACGTGCCGGCTGCGGAACAGGTCCGTGTACCCGCGCAGGCCCGCGCGTTCCAGCGCTCGCGACACCTCCGGCTCCAGGTGCGCCGGGGCGACCCACAGACCGGGAGTCACCGTGCCCAGGCCGAGCCGGACCAGCAGGCTGCGCAGCTGGTGGCGCTGGTCCCGGGCGCTCTCCGGCACCGAGAACGCCACCAGCAGCCACCCCTCGTCGACCCCGGCCCTGCGACGACCGAAGATCCGCTCGTCGCCCTCCGCGAGCAGCTCGAGACCGGGTTCGGACAGCCGGTAACCGGCCGCGCCGTCGACCCGCTCCGGTTCCAGCAGGCCGCGCCGCTTGAGCCGGGACACCGCGGAGCGCACCGCCTGGCCGCTGACCCCGAGATCGGCGAGCAGCCGCACCAGCGCCGCCACCGACAGCCACCCGCCGCGCTCGCGTGCGTAGAGCCCGTACACCGTCACGATCAGACGCCGGGGTGGGATCGGGCCGGAGATGTCCTCGAGGTCCGGGGACTTCTCGGCGTCGGCGACGGTCGTCACGAAGACAGACTACGTGTGGAGCACTGTCGATGCGCGAGGGCGACGGCTCCGCCGCGGACCGGCGAGTCCGCGCCCCGCAATCGGTGCCACCAGGTCCGGGCCTCTCGCGGTGCCGATCATGTCAGCCGATATCGCTGCGGTTTCCCGTTCGGCGTGCGCGTCCTAGCCTCGACCGGGGTACGCAGCGCCGCGGACCGGAACCGTGGTGCGCCCGGGTCGGGGAGGAACGCTCGTGGCAACGCTCATCACCGGCGGGAACGGTTTCATCGGTTGGCGTGCCGCGCAGCGGCTCCTGGAACGCGGCGAATCCGTCGTGCTGGTCGACACGAGCCCACCGAACGCGCAGGTCGACGAGCTGGCCCGGAAGCACGGGGAGCGGCTGACGGTGGCCCGCGGGGACGTGCTCGCGACCGGCAACATGGGCGAGCTGGCCGCCCGCAACGACGTGGACCGCGTCCTGCATCTGGCCTACCTGCTCGGCGCGGAGAGCAACGCCGACCCCGGGTTGGCGACCCGGGTGAACCTGGTGGGCACCGCGAACGTGCTCGACCTGGCCCGCCTGGTCGGCGTGCGCCGCGTCGTGCTCGCCAGCTCGATCGCCGTCTACGGCAACGACGCGGCCTACGGTCCGGAACAGCTGCCGCTGCGCGAGGACGCGCCCACCTGGATCGCGTCGCCGGTGCCGCTCTACGGCGGCGGCAAGCTCTACATGGAGCAGCTGGCCGCGCTGTACCGCCTGCGGTTTGGGATCGAGGCGGTGTGCCTGCGCCCGAGCATCGTCTACGGCCCGGGGCGGCGCACCGGCTCGACCGGGTTCGTCGTCGCGGTGGCCGAGGACGCCGCGCACGGCCATCCGGTGGAGATCCCGAACGGGGACGCGGCGATGAGCCTCGTCTACGTGGAGGACGTCGCAGACCAGGTCGTGGGCCTGCTGGACGTGCCGGCAGAGCGGTTCGGCGAGCGATGGGTGTTCAACTCCGGCGGGGACACCTGCACCATGCGCCAGTACGCCGACGCGGTTCGGGACGTGGTCCCGGACGCCCGGATCACCATCGGGTCCGGTACCGAGACCGACCTCTCGGGGCTGGCGGCGAGCGTGAGCGGCGCCGCGATCGACGAGCTGCTCGGGCCGACCCGGCGGCACTCGCCCGTGACCGAGGGAGTGCGCGCCCTGGTCGAGGCGGCACGCCGGTAGCCGGCGGTCGACGCTCGGCCGTCAGGCCACGCTGCGTCCCGTCCCGCCGCCGACCGCGCGCTGCAGCAGATCGGCCAGCGGGCCCGGGGCGGTCACCATGGCCTCGTGCCCGGTGGCCAGCTCGTGGACCGGCCAGCCCGCGGCACGGGCCCGGTCGGCGTGCGGGCGGAACGCCCGCATCCAGCCGGTGCACTCGACGAACACGGCGGGCACCTCGTCGTGTGCCCCGGTCAGGTCCAGCGGCTCGGTGTAGGTCAGCCACGGGTGCGGCGTGAGCCGCGGGGTCAGCCAGTTCAGGTCCTCGCGGTCGGTCACCCCGAGCAGCTCCAGCGGGCGGACCGGGATGAGCCAGCCGTGCCCGGGGCCGTCCACCGCCGACCGGTAGTGCTCGGCGACCGCGGCCGGCAACAGGTCGATCGCGGCCTCGCCGTCGCCGCCGGCGAATGCGTCCAGATACACCCGTTGCGCGATCCGCCGGGGACGCCGGTCGGCCACGGCCGTGACGACCTGCCCGGCGTAGCTGTGCCCGACCAGGACGACCTCACCCAGGTCCTCGGCGTCGAGCAGCGCGACGACGTCCCGGACGTGTGTGCCGAGCCCGACGCCCGGGTGCACCAGGTGGGCGCGGTCGCTGACGCCGGTCAGGGTGGGGGCGAGCACATGGTGGCCGGCGGCCCGCAGCCGGCCCGCCACCCGGGCCCACACCCACCCGCCGTGCCAGGCCCCCGGCAGCAGCACGAACGTGCTCATCGCGGGCTCACTGCTCCTGGGGATGGGTGGCCACGGCCTCCACCGTGATGTCCATCCACGGGAACATCGGCAGCGACGACAGCACGTCGTGCAGATGCGTGGCGTCGTCGGTCTCGTAGAGCCCGATCGTCGCGTTGCGGCCCGGGACGCGCCACAGCCGCTTGAGCACACCGGCTGCGCGCAGCTCGTCGGCGCGGGCCCGCTCGCCCGTCTTCAGGCGGGCACGCTCGTGATCGGCCGTGTCGACGGGCAGCCGGTTCTCCGCCCGGACCAGGAACTCCACCTCGGTCACCAGAGCTTCGCGGTCGCGATGGCGGCACCCTCGACCAGCGATCGCAGCTTCTCCCTGGCCAGCTCGGGCACGACGCCACCCCAACCGGCGAACGTGCCGAACCCGCAGTCGGTCCCGGCCATCACCCGCTCGCGCCCGACGATGTCGGTGAACCGCTCGATCCGCTCGGCGACCAGGCCGGGGTGCTCCACGAAGTTCGTGGTCGTGTCGATGACACCGGGGCACAGCACGGTGTCGTCCGGGATCTTCTCGGCGGCCCAGCCTGCCCAGTCGTGGCCGTGCCGGGGGTTGGCGGCCTCGCACAGGACGGTGCCCGGCTTGGCCCGCAGCACCAGGCCGGCGACCTTCTCCACGGCGATGTCGAACGTGTGCGGGCCCTCGTAGTTACCCCAGCACAGGTGGATCCGGGCCCGCTCGCGCGGCACGTCGCGGAGCGCGTGGTTGAGCACCTCGACCAGGACCTCCGCCCGGGCCAGGAACTGCTCGTCGGTCAGGTGCTTGTACTTGTTGTGCCTGCCCATACCCAGGTCCGGCGCGTCGATCTGCAGGTCGAAGCCGGCCGCCACGATCGCGTCGTACTCGGTCTTGAGCGCCGCGGCGATCGCGTCCAGGTAGGCGTCCTCGTCGCGGTAGTACTCGTCGGGCTGGAAGAGCGAGACGATGCCCGGCGACGGGGCGTTCATGAACCCCGCGGTGGCTCCGACGGCGTCGACGGCCGCGCGCAGCGTCGCCAGGTCGGTCTCCAGTGGACGCCGGTCGACGTAGGAGATCGGGCTGCGGCAGATCGGCCGCTGATAGGCCACGGTGTCCCCGGAGCGGTGCAGCCGCTCCTTGTACTCGGGGTAGGCGTCCAGATCGGCCGGTGTGGCGCGGGGCGCGTCGCCGAGCTCGAAGCCGCTCATCCGGTGCCGCAGGTAGGTCGCATAACCGATCTTGCTCATCTCGCCGTCGCTCGGGACGTCGATACCGATGTCGGCCTGCATCCGGACCGCCTCGTGCACCGAGCGCTCGACGACGGCGGCGAGTTCGGCGGCGTCGACGTCCTCGCCGCGGTCGTGGGCGTTGATCAGCCCCAGCAGGTCGTCCGGTCGGGGCAGGCTGCCTACGTGGGTGGTACGGATGCGGTCGCTCACTACCTGCCTCCTGGGACGGGTCGGGTCCGGGTCACCACTGGTCGGACAAGTTCGCGTCGAGCTGCTCGAGCGCGGTGACGACGCTGAGCAGGTGGTCGCGCATGGTCTGCTCGGCCAGGTCGGGATCACCCGAGCAGACGGTGCGGATCACCTCGAGGTGCTCGGCCAGGCCCACTGCGGGGCGGCCGGGCAGGAGCGCGACGCTGTAGTGGTAGCGCACGCTCTGGGTGCGCAGCCGGTCGAGCAGCACCCCGGCCGTGTGGTGGGCGGCGATCTCCCGGACGGCGTTGTGCACGTCCTGGTTGATGCGGGAGTAGGCCGGTATGTCGGAGTTGTCGACCGCCGCCTTCAGGTCGACGCCGAGTCCCTGCAGGCGCTCCCGGTCCGCCGCCGTGGCCCGCCGGGCGGCCTTGGCCGCGCAGAGACCCTCCAGGACCGCGCGGGTCTCGGTGATCTCCACCGCCTCGTCCAGCGAGATCGGGCGCACCCGGGCCCCGCGGTTGCGCTCGCGCTGCACGATCCCCTCGTTCTCCAGCTGGGCCAGCGCGGTGCGGACGGCGCCGCGGGAGGCTCGATAGCGGGTCACGAGGTCGTTCTCCGGAAGCCGCTGGCCCGGTGCGTAGCGCCCTCGCATGATCCCGTCGCGGACGGCGGTCACCACGTCGGTGACGGCACGTGCGGATCCGTCCTCGGGAGCCGACCCGGTGGTCGGGATACCGGCGGTCATCGACGTCCTCTCGTTCCGTACTCGCGGGGCATCCCCGCCAGCGGGATGGTAGCCGTGACCACGATTGTTAACAATATCGTTGCCAGGATCGGCAGCAGTGGTTACGGTCTGTTTGCGCGACAACGAGGTCGGAGGTGGACGGTGGGACGTACGGCACGGCTCGTGGTGGTCAGCGCCCACGCCGCCGACTTCGTCTGGCGGGCCGGCGGCGCCATCGCCCGGTGTGCCGACGACGGCGGCGAGGTCACCGTGCTGTGCCTGAGCTACGGCGAGCGCGGTGAGTCCGCGGCGCTGTGGCGGGCCGAGGGCGCGAACCTGGAGTCGGTGAAGGCCGCGCGGGCCGAGGGCGCCGCGACCGCGGCCGAGACCCTGGGTGCCCGGATCGAGTTCTTCGACGCGGGCGACTACCCGCTGCGGGCCACCGACGAGCTGCTGGACCGTCTCGTCGCCCGGTTCCGTGCGCTGGCTCCGACGCTCCTGCTCACCCACTCCGCGGCCGACCCGTACAACCTCGACCACGCCCTGACCCACGAGCTGGTGCTGCGGGCCCGGATGGTCGCCCAGGCCGAGGGGCTGCCCGACCGTTCCACGCCGCCGCTGGGTGCCACGCAGGTGATGGCGTTCGAGCCACACCAGCCCGAGCAGTGCGGGTTCGTGCCGGACAACCTGCTCGACATCACCCCGGTGATGGATCGCAAGCAGGACGCGATGAAGGCGATGGACTCCGCCCAGGGCCATCTCGTGGACTACTACGCCGAGCTGGCCGTGCGCCGGGGTACGCAGGCCCGCCGCAACGGGGCGCCGGCGTCGGTCATCCACGCCGAGGCGTTCCAGCAGGTCTTCCCGACGGTCGGGGAGCGGTTGTGGTGACCGGGGCGCACGTGGTGGTGCGCAGCGGGCCGGGCCCCGACCCGGACGCGGTGGCCGAGCTGGCCGCCCACGGTGTCGCCACCGTGCACGAGGCGCAGGGGCGGCGCGGGCTGCTCGGCCCGGAGGTCGTGGCCCGCCAGGACGGTGCCGCGATCGCCGGTCGCGCCGTCACCGTGCTCGCCCACCCCGGGGACAACCTGATGGTCCACGCCGCCGTCGAGCAGTGCCACGACGGCGACGTGCTGGTCGTGTCCACCACCAGCCCGTCCACCGACGGCATGGTGGGCGACCTGCTCGCGACGTCGCTGCGCGCCAGGGGGGTGCGCGGCCTGGTCACCGGCGCGGGCGTCCGGGACCTCGCCGTGCTGCGCGCGATGGGCTTCCCGGTCTGGTCCCGGGCCGTGCACGCGCAGGGCACGGTCAAGGCCACGCCCGGATCCGTCAACGTCCCGGTCGTCGTGGCCGGGGCGCTGGTCCACCCGGGCGACGTCGTGGTCGCCGACGACGACGGCGTCGTCGTCGTGCCCCGCGCCGACGCCCGCGCGGCCGCCGCGGCCGGACGCGAGCGGGTGCGCTCCGAGGAGGCCAAACGGTCCCGCTTCGCCGCCGGCGACCTCGGCCTCGACCTCTACGACCTGCGCCCGCTGCTGGCGCACCTCGGCGTCGGGTACCGCGACGCCGCGCCCGACGACCCGCTGCCCGGCTGACGTCCGTCCACACCCACCACTCTCGAGAGAGGCCGACATGCTCTCAACGCAGGACAACGAGCTCCTCACCCGCGTGGGACCGGGAACCCCGATGGGCGAGCTGCTGCGTCGCTACTGGACGCCGGCTCTGCTCGTCAGCGAGGCCCCGGCCCCCGACTGCGACCCGGTGCGGGTCCGCCTGCTCGGCGAGAGACCTCGTCGCGTTCCGGGACACCGCCGGCAAGATCGGCCTGGTCGGCGAGAACTGCCCGCACCGCGGCGCGTCGCTGTTCTTCGGGCGCAACGAGGAGTGCGGGCTGCGCTGCCCGTACCACGGCTGGAAGTTCGACGCCGACGGCGCCTGCGTCGACATGCCCAGCGAGCCGCCGACCAGCGTGTTCAAGGACAAGGTGCGGCTCAAGGCCTACCCCACGCACGAGTCCGGCGGGATCATGTGGACCTACATGGGCCCCGACGAGCGATCGCCCGCCGTTCCGCGACTTCGGCACCGAGTCGCTCGACCCCGGAGCACGTGTCCTCGACCAAGGTGCACACGCACCTGCAACTGGGTGCAGGCCATGGAGGGCAACCTCGACACGTCGCACATCTCGTGGCTGCACCAGTTGAACGGCATCGACCAGATCCCGGACGACGGCAGCGACAAGCCCGGCTACCCGACCAACGCGATGTCCTGGAAGTTCTGGCGGCACGACCGCGCGCCGCGGCTGGAGATCGAGGACACCTGGTACGGCTTCAAGTACGTCGGCATCCGGGGACCCCGCCCAACGGCAACACCCACGTGCGGATGAGCGCGTTCTGCTACCCTACAACACGGTGATCGCCACCGTGCCGTTCGGCACCAACCACGGGCATGTTCGTGCCCGATCGACGACCACAACACCTGGCGGTACAACCTCGCCACCCGCGACCACGGCACGATCGCCGAGGTGGGCGGCGGAGCAACCTGTTCGCGCTGTCGCCGTTCGAGTTCGGCCCGGCCGAGGTGGACCGCAACGGGGTCATCCCGCGCCGCTACACCGCGGAGAACGACTACGGCATCGACCGCGAGGAACAGCGCCACCTCACGTACTCCGGCGTCCGTGAGTTCGTCAGCCAGGACTTCATGGTCACCGAGTCGATGGGCCCGATCTACGACCGCAGCCAGGAGCGGCTCGGCACGTCGGACAAGGCGATCATCCGGATGCGGCGCCTGCTCATGGCCGCCGCGAAGAAGGTGGCCGCAGGGGAGCCGGCACCCGCGGTGGACGGCGACCTGGACTACCACTCCATCCGGTCCGCGGAGAAGATCCTCGAGTCCGGTGAGGACTGGCGCGAGCTCGGCACCGACCGCGACCCGATGGTGCAGCTCTACGACGCCGGCTCGGTCCGCACGCCGGTCGCGGGTGCCTGACCGGACCAGGGAGACCTGAGCCACCGTGTCCGAGACGACGGCCCCTCCCACCACACCCTCCGTGCCCGCTCCGGATCCGGGACGCCGCCGGCGGCGCGTGCCGACCGCCGCCGGTTCCCGGTGCGCCGCATCGGTTCCCGTCTGACCCACCTGCTCCTGGTGCTGGTCGCGGTGACGTTCCTGTCGTTCGTGGTGGTGGACCTGCTGCCCGGCGACGCCGCCGTCGTGGTGGCGGGGGACAACGCCACCCCGGAGCAGGTGCAGCAGGTCCGCGAACAGCTGCAGCTGGATCGCCCGCTCGTCGTCCGCTACGTCGACTGGCTCGGCGGGGTGGCCACCGGCGACCTCGGGCAGTCCTTCCGCACCGGCCAGCCGGTGGCCGAGGCGCTCGCGCAGCGGATCCCGGTGTCGTTCGAGATCACGATCATCGCCCAGGTGCTCGCGCTGCTGGTCGCCGTGCCGCTCGCGGTGTACTCGGCCTACCGGCCGGGGCGGCTGCTCGACCGCACGTCGATGACGGTCGGGTTCGGCGCGGCGGCGATGCCCCAGTTCGTGCTCGGCATGGTGCTGATCGTGCTGTTCGCGGGCGGTTTCTCCAGCATCCTGCCGGCGACCGGGTTCACCCCGTTCCTCGAGGACCCGTTGGAGAACCTGCGCTCGATCGTCCTGCCGTGCCTGACGCTGATGGTGGCCGAGGCGGCCGTCTACCGGCAGCTGTTGCGCTCGGACATGATCTCGACGCTGCAGGAGGACTTCATCCTGATGGCCCGCTCGAAGGGCCTCTCGCCGCGCCGGATCCTGCTGCGACACGCGCTGCGGCCGTCGTCGTTCTCGCTGATCACGCTGTCCGGCTTGAACATCGGCCGGCTGCTGGGCGGAGCCGTGATCGTGGAGACCCTGTTCGCGATCCCGGGGCTCGGCCAGATGATCGTCCAGGCGGTGTTCAACCGCGACTACATGCTGCTGCAGGGCGCGCTGCTGTTCGTCGCCGTGGCCTACGTGGTGATCAACATGCTGATCGACCTGCTGTACCTGTTCCTCGACCCCCGGGTGCGTCGTGATGCCTGAGACCACGCGGACGCCGGTTCCCGGCGTCACCGACCGAGCCGACACGTCACCGTCGTCGAACGGCCGGCGGGGTCGGCGCGCCGACCGGGTCCCGTGGGGCTGGTGGGTGGCCTGGGCATGGCTCGGCGCGGTCGTGCTGGCCGCGGTGTTCGCGCCGTTGTTGCCGCTGTGGGACCCGGACGTCCCGGACTACGCCAACGTCTACGGCGGGATCACCCCGCAGCACTGGCTGGGCGGCGACACGCTCGGCCGCGACACGTTCGCCAGGGTCGTCTACGGGGCTCGGGCCTCGCTGCTGGTCGGGCTGTGCGCGGTGGTCCTGGGGGCCGTCGTCGGCGGCACGCTCGGGATGCTGGCGGGCTACTTCGGTGGGCGTACCGAGCGGGTGCTCGCCTGGGTGACCGACGTGGTGCTGGCGTTCCCGGGCCTGGTGCTGATCATCGCGCTGGTCGCGATCCTCGGCGCCAGCCTCACCAACCTGGTCGTCGGGCTCGCCGTGCTGTCGATCCCCACGTTCGTGCGGTTGAGCCGGGCCGCGACGCTGGTCGTCGCCCAGCGCGAGTTCGTGCTGGCGGCCCGGGCCTACGGATGCAGCTCCCGGCGGATCATCGCCCGGGAGATCGCGCCGAACGTCGTGCTCCCGGTGGCCGCGTACGGCTTCATCATGGTCGGCGTCTTCATCGTGGTCGAAGGGTCGCTGAGCTTCCTCGGTCTGGGCATCCCGCCACCCACCCCGAGCTGGGGCGGCATGATCGCCGCGGGCCGGACCGAGCTGCTGACCTATCCGCACATCTCGCTGTTCCCCGCCGCGGTCATGTTCCTGACCGTCCTGTCGATCAACTACGTCGGCGAGCGGACCCGCAAGCAGTTCGAGGTCAAGGAGAGCAACCTGTGAGCGCTCCCGGAACGAACCGCTGCTCGCCGTCGAGGACGTGGACGTCCGCTTCCACACGCCGCACGGGGTGGTGCACGCGGTGGAGGGTGTGTCGCTGCAGGTGCGGGCCGGCGAGGTGGTCGCCGTGGTGGGGGAGAGCGGCTCGGGCAAGACCGTGCTGACCCGCCGGGTGATGGGCCTGATCGGCGAGGGGCGCGGCACCGAGGTGGTCCGGCACCGTCGACTACGACGGCACGCGGATCTCCGGACCTGTCCGGCCGGGCGCTGTCCGCGTTCTGGGGTGCGGAGATCGCGCTGATCCTGCAGGACCCCATGACGTCGTTGAACCCGGTCAAGCGGATCGGCGAGCAGCTCACCGAGACGATCGTGCTGCACGAGAAGGTGAGCAAGGCCGAGGCGACGTCCCGCGCGACGGAGCTGCTGCGCCAGGTGGGGCTCTCCGAGCCGGAGCGGCGGCTGCGGCAGTACCCGCACGAGCTGTCCGGGGGGATGCGCCAGCGCGTGACGATCGCGATCGCACTGTCCTGCAACCCCCGGCTGCTGCTGGCCGACGAGCCGACCACCGCACTCGACGTCACGGTGCAGGCGCAGATCCTCGACCTGCTCGCCGACCTGCAGCGCCGCCGCCGGATGGCGATGCTGCTGGTGACCCACGACCTGCGGGTGGTGCGCAGCCGCAGCGACCGGATCGCCGTGATGTACGCCGGCCAGATCGTGGAGACCGCGCCCACCGCGGAACTCTTCGATGCGCCGTGGATGCCCTACACCGAGGCCCTGATGAGCGCGGTGCCGCCGGTGGCCGGGCCCCACCATGTCCGGCTCCAGGTCATCCCGGGCCGCCCGCCCAACCTGCTCGATCCGCCGGCCGGATGCCGGTTCAGTCCGCGCTGCCCCTACGCGCAGGACCGCTGCCTCACCGAGGACCCCCCGCTGCGTGACGCCGGCTCCCCCGAGCACCGGTACCGCTGCTGGTTCCCGGTGGGGTCCCCCGCCTGGGCCCAGGCCCGGATCGCAACGCCGAACGAGGCACGAGCGCCGCCGGCACGCCGGTGACCGAGGAGATGGTGTTGTCATGATCGCTCGACGAGGAGGATCACGGACGCTGGCCGCGGTGGTGGCCGCGCTGGTGGCGGCGCTGCTCGGAGCCTGCGGGGCCGCGCCCGGCATCAACGGCGCCGGGTCCGGCCAGGGCGGCGTCCGCGAGGTCAACCCCTACGGCGGTGACCTCGCCGCCGAGGGCGAGCCCCGCCGCGGCGGCGTGCTCACGTTGGGCACCGACCGCGAGGCCATCGGGTTCGACCCGACGAAGCAGAACACGAACATGGCCGCGCTCGCCGTCTACGACTCGCTGATGAAGCTCACCCCGGACGGCGGGGCCGAGCCCTACCTGGCGAGGTCGATGGACACCGCCGACGCCGGGCGGACGTGGACGATGGGGCTGCGCGACGGCGTCCGGTTCTCCGACGGCACGCCGCTGGACGCCGCGGCCGTCATCTTCAACGTGCAGCGCCACATCGACACCCCGTCCTCACCCGGGAACCGGTTCGCCACGCAGATCGCCTCGATGCGGGCCGTCGATCCGCTGACCGTCGAGTTCGCGCTCAAGGCGCCGTTCGGGGCGTTCCCGGCCGTGTTCGCGCAGTCGTTCACCACCGGCAACCTGGGTTCGATCGTGTCGCCGACGGCCGTGCGCCGTGAGGGCGCCGGGATCGCCGCCAAGCCGGTCGGCGCGGGTCCGTTCGTGCTCTCCCAGTGGACCCGTGACTCGAAGATGGTGCTGACCCGCAACCCGAACTACTGGCAGCAGGGCAAGCCCTACCTCGACGGCCTGGAGTTCCGGCCGTTGCCGGACACCGAGAGCCGCTACGCCTCGATCGAGAACGGCGACGTCGACGTCGTCTTCGGCGGGTACCACACCGAGCTGGTCCGCGGCCTGTCCAACCCGAACCTGTCGGTCTACTACGGGCCGGGCAACGGAGCGGAGTACCTGTACTTCAACCACAAGTCGGCGCCGTTCGACGACCGCCGGATGCGCGAGGCGATCGTGCGCGGGATCGACCTGAACGCGCTCGCCGCCACCCAGTTCCGCGGCCAGATGGAACGCGCCGACGCGTGGTTCGGCAGCTCGTCGCCGTACCGCACGCCCGAGGCGTCGGGGGCGTGGCCGACGTTCGACCCGGAGAAGGCCCGCCAGCTGGTGCGCGAGCACGTCGCCGCCGGGGGCAGCGCGACGATCAGTTACAAGACGACCAACGCGCCGAACCGGGTCGCGTTCGCGGAGTTCCTGCAGGCTCAGCTGGCGGCGATCGGGATCACGCTGAAGCCGCAGTTCTTCGACCTGGCGCAGTACTCGTCCAGCGTCGTGCAGGCCCGCGACTTCCAGCTGGCCGGCTGGGTCGGCGGCCCGACCGACGCGGCCTTCCCGCCGTTCGGGAACCTGTTCGCCAGCAAGGGCAACCAGAACTACGGCAACTACGCCAACCCCCGGGTCGACCAGCTGATCCAGGCGGCGGCCGCGACGACAGACGAGGGCGCCCGCGCCCGCGCCTACCAGCAGGCGCAGCTGCTGACCAACCAGGACGTCGCCGTCGCGTACTACAGCCGCGGGTACCTGTCCACGATCACCAAGCCGCAGGTCAAGGGCGTGGTGCGGTACCTGACGCGGGACCAGTTCTTCGCGACGACGTGGGTGCAGCGGTGACCGCCACCAGGCCTGGAGCTCGGCGAGGACGTCGTGCTCGCCCTGGAGGACCTCGTCGTCGAGTTCCCGGCCGGCGGCGGGCGCACCGTGCACGCGGTGTCCGGGGTGAGCCTGGACGTCCGGCGCGGCGAGACGCTCGGGCTGGTCGGTGAGTCCGGCTGCGGCAAGTCCACGACCGGACGGGCGATCATGCAGCTGCCGCGTCCGACCCGCGGATCGGTCCGGTTCCACGGACGGGACCTGGCGTCGCTGTCCGCGGCGCAGGATGCGCGAGCTCCGGCCCAAGCTGCAGATGATCTTCCAGGACCCGATCTCGTCGCTGAACCCGCGGCGGCGGATCACCGACATCGTCGGCGACCCGCTCGTGGTGTGGGGCCGCGGAGACGAGCGGGAGCGTGTCGTGCCGGACGTGCTCGAGGCGGTCGGACTCGATCCCGCCCAGGTCGGCGACCGCCGCCCGCACCAGTTCTCCGGCGGGCAGTGCCAGCGGGTGTCGATCGCGCGGGCGCTCGTTCTCGATCCCGAGGTGCTGATCTGCGACGAGCCGGTCTCCGCGCTGGACGTCTCGGTGCAGGCGCAGATCCTGAACCTGCTGGAGGAGATGAAGGCTCGCTACGGCCTCACGCTCGTGTTCATCGCGCACGACCTGGGCGTGGTCCGCAACGTCTCCGACCGGGTCGCCGTGATGTACCTCGGCACGATCTGCGAGGTCGGCGAGACGCTGGCGCTGTTCGATGATCCCGCGCACCCCTATACCCGGCTGCTGGTCTCGTCCATCCCGTCGATGGAGACGGTCGCGGGCGTCGACCCGAGGGTGGCCGACCGGGCCGCCGGCGAGATGCCGTCCCCGCTGGACCCGCCCAGCGGCTGCCGTTTCCGCACCCGGTGCCCGCTGGCCACCGAGCGGTGCGCGACCGAGGCGCCCGCGCTGCGCGAGGTGGCTCCCGGGCGCCGGGTGGCGTGCCACCACCCGCTGCTCGACCCGGCCGCCGGCGCATCCTCCGGGGCGGCCTGAGATGGGGATCGACACCGGCGTCGTGACCTGCCGCAAGCGCCCCGGCCGCTGCCGGAACCGGAAGTGGTGGGAGCGCGGCGGCGCGCCATCGGCGAGGGACGGGGTGTGAACGTGCTGGCAGGCAAGGTGGTCGTGGTGACAGGGGCCGGCCGCGGTCTCGGGTCGGCCTACGCCCGCGCGGTGGCCGCGGCGGGTGCCGCGGTCGTGGTGAACGACGTGGACGGCGACGCCGCGGATGCGGTCGTCGCGCAGATCGGCGCCGCGGGCGGGAGGGCCGCCGCGCAGTGCGGCCCGGTCGGCCCGACGGAGACCGCCGACGAACTCGTCGCGACGGCCGTGCGGGAGTTCGGCCGGCTCGACGCGCTGGTCACCAACGCCGGAGTGCTGCGCGACCGCTCGGTGGTGAAGATGACCGACGAGGACTTCGACGCCGTCGTCGAGACCCACCTGCGGGGCACGTTCACCTGCGCCCGCGCCGCGATCGCGCGGTTGCGCGAGCAGGGCGGCGGGGGCCGGCTGGTGCTCGTCGGCTCGCCGGCCGGGCAGCGGGCCAGCTTCGGCCAGGCCAACTACTCCGCGGTGAAGGCCGGCATCGTCGGGATGGCCCGCACGCTCGCCGCCGAGACGGCGCGGCACGGGATCACGGTCAACACGCTGGTCCCGGTGGCGCTGACCCGGATGGTCGCCACCATCCCGGCGTTCACCGACGCGGTGGCCGCCGTCGAGCGCGGCGAACCCGTGCCGCAACGGTTACGGGAGAACGGCGTCGGCACCGCCGACGACGTCGCGCCCCTGCTGGTCTACCTGCTCTCCGACGCGGCGGCGCACGTCACCGGGCAGGCGCTCGGGGCGGGCGGCGACCGGATCACGATCTGGACCCACCCGTCGGTGGCCGCCGAGTCGTCCCGGGCCGGCGGCTGGACGGCGGAAGCGGTGGCCGAGGCGTTCGACACGCAGCTGTCCGGGCGCCTGCAGCCGTACGCCCCGGACGCACCGGCGGCCGCTCGATGACCGGGCACGCCGAGCTCGCGGCCGCGGGGAACTCCGCGCTGGCCGCCGCCGGCCTGGTGGCCGTCGACGTCCACACCCACGTGCACTTCTCCACCCGGCACGCGCAGTCCGACGCGGGCCGGGCGCGGATCGCCGAGATGCAGCGGCACTTCCGCTCGGACGTGGCCGGTACGGACGTGCCCGGGCTGGCGGCGTTCTACCGGCAGCGCCGGATGGCCGCGGTCTGCTTCACGATCGACAGCCTCGGTGAGCCGGCCGAGCACGCCCCGACCAACGAGGAGATCGGCGAGCTCGCCGCCGAGCACCGCGACGCGATCATCCCGTTCGGCAGCGTGCACCCGCTGCGCGGCAAGGGCGGCGCGGCCATCGCGCGGAGGCTGATCGAGACCTACGGGATGCGCGGGTTCAAGTTCCATCCCAGCGTCCAGGAGTTCTACCCGAACGACCGGACCGCGTACCCGATCTACGAGGTGCTGGCCGAGTACGGCCTGCCGGCGCTGTTCCACACCGGACAGAACGGCGTCGGAGCGGGGACGAAGGGCGGCGGCGGGGTGCGCCTGAAGTACTCCGATCCGCTCCACCTCGACGACGTCGCCGTCGACTTCCCGGACATGCCGATCGTGATGGCCCATCCGTCGTTCCCGTGGCAGGACGTCGCGCTGGCGATCGCCACCCACAAGGCACAGGTTCACATCGACCTGTCCGGCTGGTCGCCGAAGTACTGGCCGGCCCAGCTCGTGCAGTACGCGAACACGCTGCTCAAGGCGAAGGTGCTGTTCGGGACGGACTTCCCGCTGTTCACCCCGGAGCGATGGCAGGCCGATCTGGAGACGACCTCGATCCGCGACTCCGTGAAGCCGGGGATCATGCTGGACAACGCGCTGCGGCTGTTCGGGATCGAGGCGGCGTGACGGGCCCGGCCGCCGATTTCGCGACCTGGTTCGAGCGGATCGCCGACCTGGCCCCGGACCGTCCGGCCGTGCTGTCCGGGGACCGGACGCTGCGCTGGGCAGAGCTCGACGCGGGGGCGGACCGGCTCGCCGGGTACCTCGACGGGCGGGGCGTGCGGCCCGGGGACCGGTTCGGGCTGGCGGCGCGCAACAGCCCCGAGTATCTGGTGGCGCTCGTCGCACTGCTGAAGCTGGGAGCGACGCCGGTCAACGTCAACTACCGGTACCGCGTCGCCGAGATGGCCCACGTGCTGTCCGGATCCGGCGCGCGCGGCGCCGTCGCCGACGCCGACCTGGCCGCCGCCGTGACCGAGGCCGGCGCGCGCGTCGTCGTGACGGTGGCACCCGGCGGCGGGTTCGGGCCCGACGTGGACGCCGCGCCGCGGCTGCCCCGGCGGACCCGCGGCGACGCCGAGTGGGTCCTCTACACCGGCGGCACCACCGGGTCGCCGAAGGCCGTGCTGGGCCGCCAGTCCGAGCGGCTGCACGCGGCCCGGACCGGGTTCGCGACGCTCGGTCTCGACCCGGGGGACCCGGAGGCGTCGCTGCGCGCGGCCGTGGCCCGGGACCCGTACGCCCCGGACGGCATGGTGCACCTGCCGGCGCCACCGCTGATGCACGGCACCGGCCTGTACTGCGCGCTGGGCGCGCTCGCCGTCGCCGCGCCGGTGGCGCTGCTGCCGGGACCGCGGACCGCCGGGGAGGACATCCTTGCGGCGCTGGCCCGGCACGGCGTCACCGACCTGACCATCGTCGGCGACGCGTTCGCGCTGCGGCTGCTCGACGGCCTGGACGCGGCCGCCGCGGCCGGGCGCGATCCGGACATCGGCCGCCTACGGCGGGTACGCAGCATCGGGGCGGTGTGGAGCCCGCCGGTGAAGCGGCGCCTGCTCGCGCACGCCGACCTCACGTTGCTGGACACGGTCGCCGCCTCGGAGGGCGGTGTGTACGCGCAGGCCACGGTCACCCGGGCCACTCCGGACGCCGAGGTCGGCACGTTCACCCTCGCCGCCGGCGCGCGGCTGATCGACGTGGAGGGCCGGGACGTGCCGCCCGGCTCGGACGAGGTCGGCCTGCTCGCGGCCCCGGTCGTCGCGCAGGCCGGCTACGAGGGCGACGCCCAGCGGACCGCGAGCGCGTTCCGCGACCTGGGCGGCGTGCGCTACTCGGTGCCGGGCGACATGGCCCGGTTCGGCTCGGACGGGCGGCTGCACCTGCTGGGGCGCGGCAACCAGGTGATCAACACCGGCGGGGAGAAGGTGTACGCCGACGAGGTGGAGCTCGCCCTGCGCGAGCATCCCGGCGTGCGCGACGCCGTCGTGCTGGGCATGCCGGACGAGCGCTGGGGCTCGGTCGTCGGCGCGGTCGTGTCGCCGATCCCGGGCACCGAGCCCACCGTGGACGAGCTGGCGGCCTTCGTCGGCGAGCGGCTGGCCGGCTACAAGAAGCCGCGCCGGATCGTCCTCGTCTCCGAGGTGCAGCGGCTGGTCACCGGCAAGTCCGACCTGCGGTGGGCACGGGAGACACTGGACCCCGCCGGGCACCCGGCCCGATGAGCCGATGGTCCGAGCGCAGCGGGTGGTGGGTGGTCGCGGGGGGCTCCCTGCTGCTCACCGTGCAGAACGGGCTGATCATGGCGGCCTTCGGCGCGTACCTCGTGGCCGTGACCGCCGACACCGGCTGGGCGGCCGGTGTGGTGGCGGTCGGCTACGCCGTCGTGCAGCTGGGGAACGGGTTCATCGCGCCGCTGACCGGCTGGTGCTGCGACCGGGTCGGCACCCGCGTCGTGGCCGCGTTCGGCTCGATGCTGGGCGCGACCGGTTTCGCCCTCGCCGCGCTGGCCGCGGACGAGAGGCAGTTCCTCGGCGCCGTCGTGGTGATCGCTCTCGGCTGCTCGGCCAGCGGGATCATGCCGCTCACGGTGGCCGCGGTGCGCGCGCTTCCCGAGCGCCGGACGCTGGCGCTGGGCCTGCTGCCGAGCGGTATCGCGATCGGGGGGCTGGTCGTGCCGTTGCTCGCCCTCGCGCTGGAGTCGTGGGGCTGGCGGGCGACGTTCCTGACGGTCGCGGCCGTCATCGCGG
The DNA here is from genome assembly GCA_963822335.1 of uncultured Actinomycetota bacterium. GTDB lineage: Bacteria > Actinomycetota > Actinomycetes > Mycobacteriales > Pseudonocardiaceae > Pseudonocardia. The sequence continues at coordinate 807,164 of CAWGHE010000005.1, forward strand.
GGGTCGGGCTGCTCGCCGGCTCGGTGCTGCCGACGCGGCCGCCCGACCGGCCGGCGCCGGCGATCGCGGTCCCGGACGAGCCGGAGCCGCGTGCGGACCACGACCTGGGTGCCGCCCTGCGGTCCGGCGTGTTCTGGCTGCTCGTGGTCGGGCACGGCACCGCGCTGGTCGCGGTGAGCGCGATGAACCTGCACCTGGTGCCGCTCCTGACGCACCACGACCTGCCGCTCGCCGTCGCCGGCGTGGCGGTCGCGGCCATGTCGGTGGCGCAGCTGGTCGGACAGGTGGTCACCGGGATGGTCGCCGACAGGGTCGACAAGCGATGGCTGGCCGCGGGATGCATGGCCGTGCAGACGACCGTGCTGCTCGTGATGGCCCTGGGATCGGGCACGGGCGTCCTCGTGGCGGCTGCCGTCGTGCACGGACTGGCGTGGGGGCTGCGCGGACCGGTGATGACCGCGATGCGCACCGACTACTTCGGACTGTCGTCGTTCGGCACGATCATGGGCTGGTCGATGGGCTTCGTGTCGCTCGGGCTGGTCGCCGGGCCGTTGCTGGTCACCGCGCTGGAGGCCGGTCCGGGTGGATACCCGCTGGCGATGGAGGCACTGGCGGCGGTGTCGGCGGTCGGCCTCGTCGCGTTCGTCCTGTTGCGCCCGGCGCTGGGTACGCCCACCCGCTCACCCGCCCCTCGGGCGTCGGAGGCGTCCCGGCCCGGCGTCGACCTGGTTACCGTGCCCGTTATCCGGAATGCGACGAAAGGGATCAGCATGAGCAGTGATGCCGGCGACCCGGCCCTGGAGCGACCGGGTACCTACGTCTTCGACGGGGCCACGAGCCGCCGGGGCTACCGCATGAACAAGATGTTCATGTCCCTGCGCGACGCGTCGGCCCGCTCCGCGTTCGGCGCCGACCAGGCCGGCTACTGCGACCGATTCGGGCTGTCCCCGGAGCAGCGACGAGCCGTCCTGGAACGGGACTGGACGGCGATGCTCGAGCTCGGCGGCAACATCTTCTACGTCTACAAGCTGGCGATGATGGACGGGCGGTCGATGCAGTACCTCGGAGGGGTGTTCACCGGCACGAGCGAGGCGGAGTTCACGGCGGCGATGCGGGCGGGAGGACGCGGCGATGGCTGAGGTGATCTGGGGGCTCGGGACCTCGCACGTGCCGTCGATCGGCGCGGCGATGGACCGCGGACTCACCGGCGACCCGCAGTGGAAGCCGCTCTTCGACGGCTACGCGCCGGCCCGCGAGTGGCTCGCCGAGCGCACCCCGGACGTCGCGATCGTGGTCTACAACGATCACGCGAACGGCCTGGACCTGGACGTCGTCCCGACGTTCGGGATCGGCACCGCGGAGCGGTACGCCGTGGCCGACGAGGGCTACGGGCCGCGTCCGGTGCCGGGCGTCGTCGGCTCGCTGGAGCTCTCGTTGCACCTGGTGGAGCACCTGGTGGACGCCGGCTTCGACCTGACCGTGTTCCAGGAGCTCGACGTCGACCACGGCCTGACCGTCCCGCTGTCGGTGTGGACGCCGGACCCGGGGGAGGCGTGGCCGTGTCCGGTGGTGCCGCTGCTGGTCAACGTCATCCAGTACCCGCAGCCGACGGCCGCTCGGTGCTACGCGCTCGGCCGGGCGATCGGCCGCGCGCTGGCCGCCTACGACGGCGCACGGACGGTCGGGATCCTGGGCACCGGCGGGATGTCACACCAGCTGGCGGGCAGCCGCGCGGGCTTCATCAACTCCGAGTTCGACCACATGTTCCTGGACGCCGTCGAGCGCGATCCCGCGGCCCTGGCGGCCCTGAGCCGGGAGGACTACATCCGGCGAGCGGGGTCCGAGGGCATCGAGCTGGTCATGTGGCTGATCATGCGCGGGGCGATGAACGAGCGGGTGCGCAGGGTGCACTCGACCTACTTCGTGCCCGCGTCGAACACCGCCGCGGGGCTCGCGCTGTTCGACAACCTGGCCGGGCAGCCGGCCTGACCGTGGCGCCCCGGCCGGAGGTCTCGGGCGGATGAGGCGTGCCCCGGGTTGACACTGAAACGCCGTTCCAGTTGTACTGCGAGCATGGAACGGCATTCTGGCGGTGAGGGCCAGGTCGACAGGGCGCTGACCGTGCTGGAGCAGTTGGCGTCGAGTGGGCGGCCCCAGACCCTCGCGGCGTTGGCTGACGAGACCGGCATTCCGAAGCCGACACTGCACCGGCTGCTGCAGACCCTGCTCGACCGTGGCTACGCCACGCACGAGGGCAGTGGGCTCTACGGCGCGGGCGTGCGGTGCTTCGAGCTGGGCAGCCTGTGGGCGCAGAACCTCGACCTGCGCGCGATCGCCGCGCCGTACCTGGCGACGCTGAACGAGGTCACGCAGGAGACGGTGCACCTCGGTGTCTACGAGCACGGCGACGTGATCTACATCGACAAGATCGAGAGTCCGCACCAGGTCGTGGCCCGGACCTACGTCGGGCGCCGGTGTCCGGCCTCGTGCGTGGCCACCGGCCGGGTGCTGCTCGCACACAGCGACCGGTACGAGATCGAGCGGGTCCTCGCGGGGCCGCTGCCGGCCTACACCGAGGACTCGATCACCGATCCGGAGGCGTTGAACGCACTGCTCGAGCGCACCCGGCGGGACGGCTACGCCGTGAACCACGGCAGCTACCGGCCGGAGGTCGGTGGCGTCGCCGGCCCGGTCCGCGACTACACCGGGCGTGTCGTGGCGTCGGTGGGGGTGTGCCTACCCGAGCACCGGTTCGGCCCCGAGCGGTTCGACGAGCTCCGGTCGGCCGTGCTGGACACCGCCAACACGATCACCGCGGCCGTCGGGGGCGCCGTCCTGGTTCCGCCCACCGCACCCTGACCACCGAACAAGGGCCCGCACATGACGAAGACCCGCACGGCGCGGATGACCCGGCGCTCGTTCTTCGGCGTCGCCTCCGCAGCACTCGGTGCCGGGCTGCTCGGCTCGGCCTGCTCAGGGCCTGCGCCCGGCGGCCCCGATCAGGACGTCGGGCTGGACGTGCTGGCGTTCGCACCGCCCTCGCTCGGCGCGTTCCTTCCGGCGGTCATCACTGCCACCGGGATCGACCGCGACCACGGAATGCCCATCCGGTTCCGCTACACGACGCCGGACAACTACAACACCGAGTTCTCGGCCGGGCATTACCAGGTCGGCGGCAGCGCGGCTCTGCTCTCCGAGGCCTTGCGCCGGGAGCGCGACCTCGAGGTCACCTACCTGTTCAACCTGTTCGACTACTTCACCGCCGTGGTGACCTCCCAACCGGATATCCGTACATTGACGGACCTTCGTGGCCGTCGGCTGGCCGCGGCGACCGGGACGACCAACCACGCCATGTTCACCTGGTTCGCCGCCCGCAAGGGCCTCGACCTCGACGATGTCGAGCTGACGAACCAGACCCCGGCCGGGCTCTCGACGATCGCGCTGATCGGCAAGTCCGACGCGACCGAGATCTGGGAACCGGCCTACACCTCGCTGGTCAAGCGCAAGCCCGACATCCGCACCATCGACATCGGGCTGGACGCGTGGACCGCCGAGTTCGCCACCGACGTCATCCCGTACCTGGGACTGGCGGCGAGCAGCGAGTGGGCCACGGCCAACCCGGACCGGGCGCGGCGTCTCTACGCGATCTACCGCGACGCCGCCACGTTCACCACGTCCCGTCCCGCGCAGGCGGCCGCGATCATCGCCGCCTCGTCGCCCGGCGGCAAGCCGGCGACGTTGCAGCAGCTCATCGAGAACCCGGAGCGGCTGAAACTGCACGTCGCACCGGCGAGCGCCATGGCCGACGACATCAACGCCGTGTTCCGCGCGGGCCAGAGCACCGGCTACCTCACGGAGCCGCCACCGGGCTCCATCATCTTCAGGGGATTGACATGAGCCTCCGCGAGATCAACCGGCAGCCTTCCGCACCCGGCAGGCCCGCCCTGTGGCGGCGGATCGCCGACCCCAAGGTGCTCGTCCTCGTCGCGGCCTTCCTCGTCGTGTGGCAGCTCGCGTCGATGGTCACCGCGTCCTACAACGTCCCGAAGATCACAGACGTTCTCCGGACGATGGTGACGCTCGTGACGAGCTGGGACGACGGCCTGGAGAACCTGCTGACCACGCTGGCCAGGGTCGGGGTGGGACTCGTTCTGGCGTTCGCGGCCGGGCTCGGCATGGGGCTCGCGGCCGGTGCGTCGGCGCGGCTGTCGGGCTACCTGCTCCCGGTTGTCCGGTTCGTTCAGGGCATCCCGTCGTTGTCCTGGGTCATCATCGCGGTGATCTGGTTCGCCGACGTCGAGACGCGCGTGCTGTTCGTGATGGTTCTGGTGACCCTGCCGGGCTTCGTGCTGCAGACCTACGACTCCTACCGGGCGATCCCGTCCGAGCTGCGGGACATGGCGCACTCGTTCCGGCCGACCGGGTGGTCGATGTTCCGCGAGGTCACGCTGCCTTCGATCACGCCGGGCCTGTTCACCGCATGGAAGGTCAACCTCGGGTTGGGCATCCGGATGGTGCTGATCGCCGAGCTGGTCGGCGCCACCGTCGGCGTCGGGTCGCAGCTGCTCTCCGCGCAGCAGCTGTTCGACATGGCTGCGGTCGTGGCCTGGACGTTGTTGCTGGCCATCTGCATGTTGCTGCTGCAGAGCCTGACCGAGGCGATCGAGTCCTACGCGCTGCGCTACCGGTCCACCGATGCCCGGCAGTCCGGTGCCGGGCAGGCCCCCGTCGCCTCCGCCGCCCCGGCACTGAAGGGATGACGTCATGACGAACTCCGTCGACGGCAGGGACGTGGTCGTCACGTTCGACCACGTCGCCAAGAGCTTCCCGGGCCACCAGGCCATCAGCGACCTCGACTTCACGATCCGACGGGGCGAGCTCGTCTCGGTCGTCGGGGTCACCGGCTGCGGGAAGTCGACCATGTTCAACCTGGTACTGGGCCTGATCGCCCCGACCGAGGGCGCGGTGCGGGTGCACGACCACGATCCGCACGAGGACTTCGAATGGTTCCGCCGCAAGGTCGCCGTGGTGTTCCAGGACTCCCGGCTGCTGCCCTGGCGGACCGCGCTGCAGAACGTCTGCGTCGGCATGAAGTTCGCCGGGGTCCCGAAGACCGTGTGGGAGGCCACCGCACGGGACTGGCTGGCCCGCCTCGGGCTGGAGGGCCGCGAGGACGCCTACCCGCACCAGCTCTCCGGCGGGCAGCGCCAACGCGTGTCCCTGGCCCGGGCGTTCGCCGTGGACCCCGAGTTGATCCTGTGCGACGAGTCCTTCTCGGCGCTGGACGAGATCACCGCGCAGACGCTGCGGGCCGAGTTCGTCGAGCTCGTCCGCGCGGGCGGCAAGACCGGGATCGTGATCACCCACAACATCGGGGAGGCGCTGTCGCTCGGCAGCCGGGTACTCGTGCTTCGCCCGCCGGGCCATCTTGCCGACGACGTCGTGCTGCCGCGGGCGGGGACCGACGAGGAACGGGCGGTGCTGCGCGCGCGGATCCTGCGTGCGATGGGCCCGTCCGGTGCGGTCGCCGACGATGCGGACCCGGTGGACGCGGTGGCCGCGCCGTGACGGCCTCGCGGCATCGCACGGCAGCGCCGCGGCTGGCGTTCCGGGAGCTGGGCAGCGGCCCGGACACGGTGGTGTTGCTGCACAGCCTGGGCGCTGACGGCCGGATGTGGGACGCCGCCGCCAGGCTGCTCGGGCGCCGTTACCGGCTGGTCGTCCCGGACAGCCGGGGACACGGTCGTTCGCCCGGCGGGCACGGCGCATCGGTGCAGGCGTGGGTCGAGGACCTGGAGGCGCTGCTGACCGACCTCGCGGCCGACCGCGTCAGCCTGGTCGGGGTATCGCTCGGTGGTATCCAGGCGCTGGCCCACGCCGCCGCCCACCCGGACCGCGTCACGGCCCTCGTGGTCGCGGACAGCTTCGCCGCGCTGGCTCCGGACGTGGCCGAGGCAAAGATCGCCACCCTGGCCGGTGCGGCCCGTGACCTGCCGATGCCGCAGGTCGCCGACCGGTACGTGGCCGACACGTTCACGGCTCCGCTGCCCGAGGGCGCCGAGGCGGTCCGGTCCGCCCTGGGTGCGACCGACCCGGACGACTACGCCGCGGCCGCCGCCGCCTGCTTCGGCGTGCGGATCGAGCACCTCCTGCACACGATCACGGCACCGACCCTGGTGCTCTGGGGCGACCGGGACACCAAGACCCCGCGCGTGCTGTCCGAGACGATCTGCCGCGGGATCGCCGGCGCACGGCTCGACACCGTTCCCGACGCCGGCCATCTGTCCAATGTCGACAATCCGGAGGCGTTCGCCCGCCTGGTCGGCGGCTTCCTGGGCGAAGTGGCCGCACGCGCACAGCCGACCCGGGGAGGTCACCGTCATGGGTAGTACGCACGACGTCACGGTCACGGTCAACGGCAGGCCCCGACAGGGCACGGTTCCGGCCCGCACCAGCCTCGCCGACTTCCTGCGTGACGAGCTCGGCCTGACCGGCACCCACCTGGGCTGCGAGCACGGCGTCTGCGGGGCGTGCACGGTGTTGCTCGACGGGACGCCGGTCCGGTCCTGCATCCTGCTGGCGGCCCAGGTCGAGGGCGCGAGCATCACCACCGTGGAGGGCCTCGCCGACGAACACGGCCACCTCAACCCGCTGCAGCGGGCGTTCTGCCGCACGCACGCTCTGCAGTGCGGGTTCTGCACGCCCGGCATGCTGCTCGCCCTGCAGTCGCTCGTGGACACCGTCGAGGAGCCGACGGGCGAGGACGTCGACGAGGCCATCGGCGGCAACATCTGCCGCTGCACCGGGTACGTGCAGATCCGGGAGGCCGCCCGGTCCGCGATCGACGAGGCGCGCTGCGCCCGGACCGCGGCGGCCGCGGAGGCCGGTGCCCGATGACGGCGACCGGGCACACCTATCTCTCGGTCGATTCCGGGGTCCGCGAGGACCGGCGGTTCGTGGCCGGTCAGGGCCGCTACGTCGCGGACGTGACACCACCGGGCACCGTGCACGTCGGCCTGGTCACCAGCCCGCATCCGCACGCCCGGATCGTCGCGATAGACGCCGAGGAGGCGCTGCGACTGCCCGGCGTGATCGCCGTGCTGACCGGTGCCGAACTGGCGAAGTCCACCGAGCCGTTGCGCCAGTACCTCGACGTGCCGGAGGTTCAGTGGCGACCGCTGGCGGTCGAGTCGACCCGCTACGCCGGCGAGTGGGTGGCCGCGGTGGTCGCCCGGTCGCGGGCACTCGCCGAGGACGGCGCCGAGCTGGTGACGGTCGACTACGAGCCGCTGCCCTACGTCGTGGACCCCGAACAGGCGGCGCAGGACGGCGCACCGCTGGTGCATCCCACGCACGGGACCAACGTGATGGCGCAGCGCTCGTTCTCCTGGGGGGACGTCGACGGCAACCGGGCCCGGTCCGCCTCGTCGGTCACGGTGCGCACGCGCTGGAACCGGAACTCCACGGTCCCGCTCGAGACCTTCGGCGTGGTCGCCTCCTGGGACCCGCACCGCGAGTTGCTCGACGTGTGGGCCTCGATCCAGATGCCGCAGTTCCCGGAGCAGCTCGCCGGATCCCTGCGGATCCCGACCAACCAGGTCCGGGTGCACTTCGACGTCGACGTCGGGGGCAGCTACGGCGTCAAGCGCGGGATCAAGCACGGCGTGCTCGCGGCGCATCTGTCCCGCCAGCTCGGGACGCCGGTGAAGCTGATCGAGGACCGCAGCGAGAACATGCACGGCGGCGACTTCCACGGGCCGGACCGGCTCTTCGAGGTGGAGCTGGCCTATACCGGCGAGGGCGAGTTCACCCACATCCGGATCCAGGTGCTCGACGACGAGGGCGCCTACCCGGGACGCTCGCCGCTGCAGCTGGCCAAACCGATCGGGGCGATCGTCGGCCCCTACCGGATCACCAGTGCCGAGTACGACGCGACGGCGGTGACCACGAACAAGACCGGCCAGGTGGCGGTGCGCGGGTTCGGCCAGTCCCCGACGAACTACGCGATCGAGGCAGCTGTCGACGCCGTGGCCCGCGAGCTGGAGGTCGACCGGCTCGAGCTGCGGCGCAAGAACTTCATCGCACCCGAGGAGTTCCCGTACCGGATCCCGAGCGGCACCGAGTACGACTCCGGCAACTACCCCGCCGTCGTCGACGAGGCGGTGCGCGTGGCCGACCTGCCGACCCTGCTGGCCCGCCGGGACCGACTGCGCGCCCAGGGCAGGCCGGCCGGGGTCGGGTTCGCCTCCTGTCTGGAGCCCGGAGGCGGCAACGCGATCTTCGAGAACCTGATGAACCCGCGCAACGACAAGACGACGTTCCCCGAGGGCTGCCGGATCCGGGTGGACGGTGAGGGCGCGGTCACCGCCGTGGTGTCGCTGTCCTCGGCCGGGCAGGGGCACGAGACGATGGTGGCGACCCTCGTCGGCGAGGAGCTCGGGATCGACCCGGCCGAGATCCGGGTGCTGCGCGCGGACTCGCTGTCGGGCTTCCCGTCGCAGAGCCCGGTCGGCAGCCGGATGACCATCGTCGTGGGCGCCGCGATCCGGGGTGCGGCCGACGAGCTCCGCGCCCGGTTGCGGGCGATCGGTGCGCAGCAGCTCGGGTGCTCGCCGGACGCGGTGCGCTACGACCGGGGCCGGGTCGTGGCCGAGGCCGATCCGGCGTCGTCGGTCGGCTGGCGTGAGCTGGTCGCGATCGCGCACCGCAAGCAGCACCTGATGCCGCCGGGGTTGCCGCCCGGCCTGGAGGTCGTGCACGTGGCGCACACGCCCCGCTCCGGGACGCTGGCGCAGCCGGACGGCACCGTCCAGCTCTACCCCTGCTACTCGTTCGAAGTGCACGTCGTACTGGCCGAGATCGATCCCGGGACGGGCAAGGTCGATCTGCGTGACTACGTCGTCGCACACGACTGCGGCACCGTGGTCAACCCCGAGGTCGTCCGCGGCATGGTCTACGGGGGCACCGCGCACGGCATCGGCGTCGCCCTGTACGAGCAGTTCGCGTTCAGCCCGGAGGGCCAGCCCCTGACCCAGTCGTTCATCGACTACCTGCTGCCGAGCGCGCACGAGGTGCCACAGATCGTCGATGTCGAGTACTGCACGCCCTCGCCGTACACCAGCTACGGCCAGAAGGGCGCGGGCGAGGCCGGGTACATGGGCGCCCCCGCGGCCGTGGCCGGTGCGGTGAACGACGCCCTCTCCGCGTGTGGCGCGGTTCCCCTGCATTCCCTGCCGATCAAACCCGGCGACATCTGGTCGGCGCTGCGCGCGGCCCGTGAGAAAGGAACCTCGTGACCGACGACGCCGCCCCCCGTGTGGTCATCGACTCGCACGCCCACCATGTTCCCCACCGGCTGCTCGACGATCTGCTGACCGGAACGGTCCGGTTCCCCTCGGTGCAGGTCACCGCGCACGAGCAGACGTTCCGGGTCGCCTTCGCCGGCGGGGCCCCCACCCGTCCGATCGCACCCGGCCTGACCGACAACGACCGGCGGATCCGGTGGCTGACCGACAACGGTATCGACCTCCAGGTCACCGGCGGATGGCTGGACATCTTCGGCTACAGCCTGCCTGCAGACGAGGGCGCCGAGTGGTCGGCTGTACTCACCGACGCGCTGCGGGACGCCGTGCTACCCGAGCGGCAGGTCGTGCTCGGTACCGTGCCGCTGCAGGACCCGGCCCGCGCCGCCGAGGCGCTCCGCCGCCAGCGGGCAGCGGGCCTTCCCGGCGTCATGATCGCCACGCGGGCCGGCGAGACCGAGCTGTCCGACACCGCCTACGCGCCCTTCTGGGAAGCCGCGCACGAGACCGCGGCGGTCGTCTTCCTGCACCCCGGATTCGCCGGAGCCAGCCCCCGGTACGACGACTTCGGGCTGGTGAACGGACTGGCGCGGCTGGAGGACACCACCGTCACCCTGGCCCGGCTGCTCTACGCGGGCGTCCCCGCGCGGTATCCCGGCGCGAAGCTGCTCGTCGCGCACGCCGGTGCTGCCCTGCCGTACGTGCTGGGGCGGCTGGCGCGCAACCACGTGCTGCACCCGGAGTCGACCGCCGACCCGCTGGAGTCCTTCGCGCACCTCTACTTCGACAGCGTCGTGTTCGACTCCGACGCGCTGCGCTTCCTGGTGGACAAGGTCGGCCCGGGTCGGGTCCTGATGGGCTCGGACTACCCGTTCCCGATCGGCGACCTGGAACCGTGCGCCGTGCTGGACGGGGCCAAGCTGGCGCCCCCGCAGCGGGCGATGCTCGCCGGCGACAACGCCCGCGAGCTGTTCCTGCAGGGGCCGGCGTGAAACCCGTCGACTTCCACCTGCACCGCCCGCGGACCCTGGAGGAGGCCCTGGCCCTGCTCGCCGAGCACGGCGAGGACGCCAAGGTGCTGGCCGGCGGGCAGAGTCTGGTCCCGTTGCTGAACTTCCGGCTGGCCCGGCCTGAACACCTGGTGGACCTCGGACGCCTCGGCTCGCTGGGCACGGTCGTTCGTGGCCGCGACGGCCTGCGGATCGGGGCGATGGTGACCCACGCGCGCGCCGAGGGGTCGCGGGCTGTCGCCGCCGACGCTCCGCTGCTCGCCGCCGCGTTCCCGCACATCGCGCACAAGCCGATCCGTGCCCGGGGCACGGTCGGCGGCAGCGTCGCGCACGCCGACCCGGCCGCCGAGTTGCCCGCCGTGATGCGGGCCCTGGACGCGGTCATGGTCGTCGCCGGTCCCGGCGGTGTGCGCCGGATCGCCGCGGCCGAGTTCTTCGTCGGGAACCTGGTCACGGGCCTCGCCACGGAGGACGTCCTCACTGGCATCGAGATCACCCGCGCGGCACCCGGGAGCGGTGCGGGATTCCACGAGGTGGGCCGGCGCCGGGGCGACTTCGCGCTGGTCGGGGCCGGAGCACAGGTCACCGTCCGGGACGGGATCGTGACCGACGCCCGGATCGCCCTGACCGGCGTCTCCGCGGTCCCGCACCGCGCCCACGAGGCCGAACGGGAGCTCGTCGGGAGCCCGGCGGGGGAGCTCGACCTGGACGCCGCCGCGGACGCCACCCGCGCCGCGATCAACCCCAGCGGCGATCTGCACGCGACCGCCGACTACCGCCGTGACGTCGCCGGTGTGCTGCTCGGGCGTGCCGTCGCCACCGCCGTCGATCGCTCGTCCGGCGGCGCCGGTCGAGCCGCCTGAACCCACGGAGAGAACCGATGATCTACGAGCTTCGCGAGTACGTCGCCCACGAGCACGCCGTCGACCGGGTGCACGACCGCTTCGCCGACCACACCCTGCCGCTGTTCACCGAGCACGGCATCACCCCGGTCGGGTTCTGGACCGACACGGCCGACCCTTCCCGCATCCTCTATCTGCTCGAGTTCTCCGACCAGGACGCGCAGGCCCGGGCATGGGCCGGGTTCCAGGACGACCCGCGCTGGCAGGAGGCCAAGCGGACCTCGGAGGCGGACGGGCCGATCGTCGCGGCGATGCACAGCCGCACCCTGGCGCCGGTCTCGTACTGGAGCGCCGATCCGACGGCGACCGACGGAGCGACCCGGTGATCCAGCTCGACCATCAGTTCCGCGTCCCGCTGCCCGTCGACCAGGCCTGGGCGGTGCTGACCGACCTGCCGAAGGTGGCCCGGTGCCTCCCGGGGGCGCATCTCGAGGCGGTCGTCGACGACCGGTACGAAGGCGGGCTGTCCACCCGGATCGGCCCGATCAGCGTGCGGTACCAGGGCTCGGCCGTATTCGTCGAGCGCGACGAGCTCGACCACCGCGCCGTGCTCGAGGCGCGCGGCCGGGAGGAGAAGGGCACCGGTACCGCGACCGCACTGATCACGCTCGTCCTCAAGCCGCAGGGCGACTCCACGCACGTCGAGGTCCTCAGCGAGCTCGCGATCAGCGGGAAAGCGGCCCAGTTCGGGCGGAGCCTGCTCGCCGAGGTGAGCACGACGATGCTGGGCACGTTCGCCGGCAACCTCGAGCAGATGATCGAGGCGGGCGACCACCGCCCGGGCGCGGAACCCGTCGGCCGGCGCGCCGAACCGGACGCGGGCGCCGACCAGCTCGACGTCCTGCGTGCGGTCGTGCTGCCGATCCTGCGGCGTTCGGCCGGACCGCTGGTCGGGACGGCGCTGGGCCTGCTCGCAGGGCTCGCCCTGGGTCGGATGGGACGACGCGGCGCGCGGAGGTCCGGCGGCACGACCCCGATCACGCTGGTGCTGCAATGGCCCGAGACCGCGAGTGACGGCCCCCCGGTCCTGCGGTGGCCCGGACGGTGAGCGCGGGTCGACGGGTACGGTCCACCTGCCCGGCGTCCTGGTCAGCAAGGGTCGACGCCGATGGACCGCTCACTGCCCGGTTTGTTCCTCGTCTTCGGCTCCGCTCGCACCGGTGGTGGCCTGCGGGCCCCCGCTCCGCTCGCTGCCGCGCGGGCCCTCGCCGACCTCGTCGGCCCTCGCCACGTTGCGCGGTAGTCCGCCCAGCCGCCGGTGGACGTTGACCACCAGCTGCACCATGGTGACGACGGCCAGGACCGCCCAGAGACCGGCGCCGACGGTCACCACCGGCACGACGACGGACGGGACGACGCCGGCCACGGCGAGCGTGACGCCTCCGATCAGCAGACGGGCGGGACGCTCGGCGATGGTGACCAGACCGATCTCCGACATGCCCTCCGCGGCCGCGCCGGCTCGCACCGACTCGTCGAGCACGGTCAGGACGGCGGCTGCCGCGCAGACCGGCCCCGGGGCGCCCAGTGTCCACAGCGCGACGAGCATGCTGACGTCACCGATGCGGTCGACCAGCTGGTCCAGGATCCGTCCCCAGGCGGTCGCGCTGTCGGTCAGCTCGGCGACCGCACCGTCGACACCGTCGAGGAGCGCGACCGTCACGACGAGCACCGCCGCGAGCAACGGCCACCGACCGCCGAGCGAGGCGACCGCGGCGACGGCGATCGCGCCGACGCCGCCGACGGCGGTCACCGACGACGGCCGGACCCGGCGGCGGGCCAGCGGAGCGGCGAGGCCGTGCGCGATGCGCAGCCAGGCCAGCGTGGGCCGGGAGGACCGGACGTCGTAGCCTCCGTGCGCCCGTGACCAGCGGTCGATGTAGGCATCGAGGTCGTCGACGTCCACGCGCATCACCTTTCGGCCGTGATCGGCAGGTCGGTCCGGAGGTCAGGCGAGGAGGAGCTCCGCCATCACGGGATCATGGTCGCTCGGGGGAGCGCCAGTCACCGGGTCGCGGTCGCGGACGATCGCGGAGTCCTCGACCCGCCAGCGCAGTCGACCGTCCCCGACGAGGATCCAGTCGAGGCGCAACGGCCGGCGTCCGTGCCGCGCACGGTGGAGGCCGCGCACCAGCACGGAGCGGAGGCCGCCGAACCCGTGGAACGTGTCCTCGTCCCGGCGGTCCTCCTGGCCGACCGCGAGGTAGGTGTCCTCGTATCCCTGGGCGAGCAGCTCCTGGTAGGGCGCGGAGCCGGGCGGGCAGTTGAAGTCCCCGGTCACCACTGTCGGCAGGTTGCCCGCCGCCAGGCCGGCGACCCGCCGGAGGACGAGACGGGTGCCCTCTTCCCGGGCGAGACCGCTCCAGTGGTCCAGATGCGTGTTCACGTGACGGAAGCTCTGGTCCGTGCCGCGGACCGCGAACGACGCCCAGTTCGCGGTGCGGACATCCCGTGACCGCCACGAGGACGACCTCGCGTCCGGAGTCGTGCTGAGCCAGAACCCACCGGCGTCGACGACCTCGAGCCGGTCGGGGGCGAAGAGGATCGCGTTGTACTCCGGATGCCGGTCGTTCCCGGCCGGCGGGCCGAGCACGAGGCCGTACTCGGGGAGCTGCTCCCGGTAGGTCGCGAGGGCCTCGGCGTGGAGCTCCTGCAGCCCGACCAGGTCCGGCGCGTGGTCACGCACGGTCGCGACGTTGCGCGCGGCGCGCAGGGGCCACCGGTGCCGGCCGTCCGCGGGCGACCCGAAGCCCCGGACGTTGAAGCTCATGACCCGCAGGCGACTGGGTCCGCAGTCACCCACTATGCGCCGCCCACGTCGCCGAATGTAGCCATGCTGGCCGGGTACCCGGAACCGGGCCCGGGCAAGGCGGTCGGACGCACGCTCGACGAGGTGCAGAATCCGGCCGGGCGGGTAGTCGGTACCGACACAACCGACCCGAACAGGAGTGACCGTGGCGAGAGCGATCTGGACGGGCGCGATCACGTTCGGGCTGGTGTCGATCCCGGTCGGCGTGTTCGCCGCGACCGAGGACCACACGGTGCACTTCCACCAGTTCCAGCGGGGCACCTCGGACCGTGTGCGCAACCAGCGGGTGAACGAGCGCACCGGTGAGCAGGTCGAGTACGGCGAGATCGTCAAGGGCACCGAGGTCGATGACGGTGAGTACGTCGTGGTCGAGCAGGAGGAGCTGGACGCGATCGCCCCGGGCCGCTCGGAGAGCCTGGAGATCTCCGACTTCGTCGACCTCGACGAGATCGACCCGCTCTACTTCCAGCGGACGTACTGGCTGGCGCCGACGAAGGACGCGAACGCCGGGCCGTATGCGCTGCTGCTGCAGGCGATGACCGAGACCCATCGTGCGGGGATCGGCGCGTTCGTCATGCGCGGCAAGCAGTACCTGGCCGCGATCCGCCCGGACCGCGACGTGCTGGCGATGGAGACCCTGTACTTCGCCGACGAGGTCCGGGATCCCCGTGCCGAGCTGGACAACCTGCCGGAGCCGCGCCGTGGTGGCCGCGACGACCGGGAGCTGGACATGGCGACCCAGCTGATCGAGTCGATGAGCGGGCCGTGGAAGCCCGAGCAGTACCACGACTCCTACCGCGAGCGGGTCGAGCAGCTGATCGAGGACAAGCGCCAGGGCCGCGAGGTCGTCGCCGAGGCCGCACCACCCGAGCCGACCGGGATGTCGGACCTGCTGGATGCACTGCAGCGCAGCGTCGACGCCGCCCGCAGCGGCAAGTCCGGGCAGGGCGGGGCGTCGACGAAGGGCCGGACCTCCACGCGGAACGCGAAGGGAAGTGGCAGCGGTCGTGAGCGCAAGGAACCCGGCGCTGCGACGGCCGACGGTGACCTCGGGTCGGCGACCAAGGCACAACTGCAGCGGATGGCCCGGGAGCTGGAGGTGCCCGGGCGGTCGTCGATGAACCGCGACCAGCTCGCCGACGCCGTCGCGGCCGCGCGTTCCGGCCGCCGGGCCTCCTAGCGTGCCGTGAGTCCGAGCTTGGTCCTCAGCCAGATGCCCATGTCGGTGATCGCCTGGTCGACTTCGGGCACGTTGCCGGCGGCGATGACGAAGGAGTGCTGACCCTCGTCGAGGGCGTGTACTTCGGCGTCGACCCCGGCCTTCAGGAGTAGCTCGCCGAAGTCGGCGTCCTCGCCGGCGAGGATCTCCTCGGTGCCGTAGTAGAGGTTGGTCGGAGGCAGGCCTGCGAGGTCGGCGTGGAGCAGTGAGACCCGGGGATCGGAGAACTCCACGCCGGTCCCGCCGAGCCAGCAGCTGCGGAAGAACTCCAGCAGACCCCGCGACAGCAGCCGGTCACGTCCGGCCAGGCTGTCGATCGTCTCGTTGCTGATGTCGAGGTCGCACCAGGGCGAGATCGAGACGATCGCACCCGGCATCGGCTTGCCCTGCTCGCGCAGCGTCAGGGCGAGCATCACGGCGAGGTAGCCGCCGATGGAGTGGCCGACGGTGCCGATGTTCGCGGGCTGGTAGCCGTTCTCGACCAGCCACTCGAAGGCGGTCACGGCGTCCTCGATCTGGGCGGGGAACGGGTTCTCCGGAGATCGTCGGAAGTCCACGTTGAGCGAACGGACGCCGGCGGCCCTGGCGATGTGCCCGGCGGCCTTGCGGTCCGAGTGCATCGACGCGACGACGCTGCCGCCCATGTGGAAGTGCACCAACGCGTGCTCGCTGTCGGCTCCGGCCGGGATGGCCCACATCGCGTCGACACCGTTGGCGTCGACCTCGGCATAGGTGACGTCCTCGGGCTCGGACCCGAAGCGGTGCAGGCCCTCGCAGACGGCGCGGACCAGATCCAGGTTCCCGCCGGCTCCCGCGATGTTCGCGGACAGGCCGGTGAGGAACTCGTCGAATCGGCGTGCTTCGGGGCTGCTCATGATCGTGGACCTTCCGGGTCGGCTACCGCCAGGAGGGGCCCGGCGCCTGTCGCGACCGGACCTCGAGCTGAGTATGTGTTTCTACACACAGCTGCGCCCCGAGCGCTACCCTTCGGCCATGCAGGATCGATTCCGGTACGACCTGAGCAACTGCTCGATCGCGCGGTCCCTCGAGCTCCTGGGCGAGAAGTGGACCTTCCTGATCCTCCGCGAGGCCTGGTACGGGATCGGGCGATTCGCCGACTTCGAGCGGGCGCTGGGCTGCACGCGCAACCTGCTGGCGGAACGGCTGCACATGCTCGTCGCGGCGGGCGTGCTGGCGACCGAGCCCTACCGGGAGCCGGGGGCCAGGACGCGCCACCGCTACGTCCTCACCACGAAGGGCCGAGAGCTGATTCCTGTCCTGATCGCTCTGCGCGAGTGGGGGGACCGCCACCTCGCCGACCCCGAAGGCCCCCCGGTACATCTCCACCACCGCGACTGCGGACACCGCGTGACCCTTGCCCTGCAGTGCACGCAGGGACACACCCTGAACGGCGCCGACGCACTCGTCCCCGCCGAGGGCCCGGGGGTCCGGCTCGCCGGCAGCTGAGGGCCGACGATGGCGCCGATGAGCCCCACCGGGAAGACTCGGTGCATGGGAATGGGCCTGCTCTTCGCACTGACGCTGCCGGGGCTCGTCTGTCTCCTGGTCGCGCTCGTCGCGCTCGAGCGGTTCGGGCTGTGGGCGAACCGGCGCAGCTGGCTTCCCTGGCGACGCCCCACCGATTCGTCCGGCTCGTCGTCGTTGCCGCTCTCGGAGGCCGGGTTCGAGGAGGTCGCCGCGATGCTCACCGGAGCCAAGCGTGCCGAGCTGGAGGAACGCCACTCCCGGTCCATGCTGCGCCAGGAGGAGACGGACGGCGCCCCGCCCCGGCCGCTGATCGACCTCGACCGCGGCAAGGTCACGTTCGTCGAGGCCCGGCCGGACAACTGACCCGCGGCGCCCGGCTGCCCGGGAACGGTCGCAAGTCACCTTCTCCAGGTGATGTAGCCGCACTCCGGACCCGAGACGCTTCGCCGAGTGATGTCGTGGACGTGGACCTCGATCCAGGATCGGATTCGCCGCCCTGACCTGCTAGGACGCCCGGATCCATCCGACCCAGGTGGCTGGACCCAGATCTCGGCCTGCTGGGACGGGCCAACCGGTAGCTGCAGGAGTCGCCATGTCCGCCGTTGAGAATCTGACCGAGCTCGTCGAGCGAGCCGGGGCGGCCGAGCGGGCTGCACTCGCGTCGAAGTGGAAGGAACGCGCCGACGTCGAGGCCCTGCAGCGAAAGGTCCAGCGGACCATCGCCGATCAACGCGACGTGGAACGGCGATCGACCGACGGGGCCGGGTCGTCCGACAGGCGGGCGCGTATTCGGGAGGCCTTCCTCGACGGCGACCCCGGGGCCCCGGCACGACCTGGTGTGGTGGCCGGCGTGGCGTCCGCATCGGACGGCGGGGCGGCAGCCGGCCCCGGGCCGGCGGTCACCGACGGCGGCCCGCAGGCCGGCTCCGTCGACACCGCCGAACCCGCATCGGTCACCCACGCCGAGGCCGCGCACGCCGAAGCCGAGGCCGTGGCCGCGGTGACCGTGGCGCGCCTGGCCCTGATGGAAGCGCATCTCGCGGTGCTCGACGCCCGCCTGGCCCGGATCGACGCCGGTGAGGCCGACCCGGAGGCGGCCGCGATCGATGGACACGTCCCGCTGCAGGGGCGCAACGCGGTGGCCCGGCACGGGCCGGCGCTGGCCAACGGGGTCCGCGGCGAGATCGGGTACATGCTGACGCGCAAGCCCCGCTCGCTCCTCCTGAGCATGGCCATCGGCCTGGCCCTGGGCCTGCTCTACCTCGGCTTCATCCGCGTGTTCCAGTGGGACACCAAGCAGAAGTGGCTGCCCTATCTCGGCCTGTTCGCGATCTCGGTCGTGATGGGCGGAGCGGTGTGCCTCAACGCGATGAGCTTCGACGCCATGCGGGTCCGCGCCGCCCTCGACAGCGGCGCCCGGCTCTGGCACCTGTTGGTGACCAAGAACCTCGCCCTGCTCTGCCTGGTCGCGCCCGTCGGGTTCCTGCTCAGCGGGCTGCTCGCCTGGCGAGCCGGCGACCTGGGCGCGTTCTTCAAGGCCTGCGCGTTGATGATCTGCTTCATCGTGCTGTGGCTGGGCGTCGGCAACGTCCTGTCGGTGGCCGTGCCGATCCGCGACGAGCCGATCTGGAAACGCAGGGGGTCGGGCACCCTCAAGCAGTTCCTCATCGCGTTCACGGTGGCCTACCTGATCGGCTATCTGGTGAACCTCATGCTGGTCCTTCGGGTGTTCGCGGCCCAGGAGCTGGCCGCGCGAATAGGCGGGTGGGTGATTCCGGCGATCATCGTGGTGCTCAGCAGCGTCGCGATGTGGATCCTGCTGACCGTCTTCGCGGTCGCCCTGTCCCAGCAGCCGAAGATCCATCGACAGCTGCTGAAGGAGCTCGCCGACTACACCTCCAACTCCGAAGCACGAGCGTTGGCGAAGGCCGCCACGCCTGCGGCGGGCGGACCATGATGGCGGCTCCGGAGGCACCCTCGCGCCGGCGGGTCGCCCTGGTCCTCACCCGCGCGCTGGTCGTCACGGTCGGGATCTTCCTCGTCTTCTACTTCATTCCCCTGCGCACCACGATCGACTTCGGAACCCTCGTCCGGCTCCTGGCCGGGCTCGCTCTGTTCGCCGCGTTGATCGCGTGGCAGCTTCGGGCGATCGTGCGGTCGCCGCACCCGCAGTTGCAGGCCATGGAGACCATCGCCGTGGCGATCCCGGTCTTCCTCCTGCTGTTCGCCGCGACCTACGCACTCATGTCCGCGGCCCAGCCGTCGGCGTTCTCCGAGCCCATGACGCGGACCGACGCGCTCTATTTCACCGTCACCGTCTTCGCCACCGTCGGATTCGGCGACCTCTCCCCGGTGTCCACGGCAGCCCGGGTCGTGGTGACCATCCAGATGATCGCCGACCTGCTGCTGCTCGGCCTGGTGCTGCGCTCGATCCTCGACGCCGTCGAACGGGGCAAGGCACGCCAGGCGATGCCGGCGGACCCTGCTTCATGATCATGAGAACGTCTCGGCGTTCTTCTGCTTGACCTCCTCGACCTTGTCCGGCTCCAGTGCCTCGGCGTAGAGGCGGGCTTTGGTGTCGGATTTCTTCGCCTGATCGGTGGCTTGATCCGCCTGCGCTTTGAAGAAGAAGGCCGGAATTGCGCCGGTCGCCACGCCGACCAGGGTCCCGAACAGACCCCAGTATTGGGAGTAGATGTTGAAGTCGGGGGATCTGAGTCCGCAGAAGATCATGATGAATATCACGACGAGGAGGTAGAGTGTGCCCATGATGATGGGGCCGACCTTCGACGGCACGCGACTCCCTCACATTCTTGTTCGTCATCAGTTCAGGTACGTCGCACGGCAGGCGCCGCCTGCGCGCGGTCTGGTGAGCCGCACTCGCTAAGTTGCCGGCCGGTGTTACAGGGCGCGGTCGATCGACAAGGCCCGGGCGTTCTCGATGCAGGAGGCGGCCCGGGCCGGCCGATGAGCCGGTCCCGGGCCGCCGCCGAGCGAGGTCAGGAGATGGTGAATCCGGCGAAGTCGTTCTCCTTCGACTCGGCGAACTTCTGCCGGTACAGCGGAAGGCCGCCCGGGTAGTTCAGGCTCTGCAGCGCCTTGCCCGGAATGTTGGCCCCCATGTACCAGGACTTGGCCTGGGGGAACAGCGTCGGCTCGACCAGCCCGGAGACGTGCTCGCTCCACTGCTTGTCGGCCTCGGGCGTCGACTCGATCCGGCTGCCACCGCCGGAGAGCAGGTGGTCGAGCGTCTCGACGATCATCTCGCCCTGGATCTCGGCGCAGGTCGGGCCGTTGCAGAAGCCGGACGGGCTCTGCGGGCCGTAGATGAACAGCAGGTTCGGGAAGCTCGCGGTGGCGATCCCGAGGTGGGCGTCCACACCGTCGCTCCACTGGTCCCGCAGCAGTGATCCGTCGGTGCCCCGGATGTCGAGCTGCGTCAGTCCGCCCGAGACGGAGTCGAAGCCGGTCGCGAGCACGATGACGTCGAACTCGTGCTCGACGCCGTCGCTGGTCCTGATGCCCTTCTCGGTGATGGTGTCGATCGGGTTCTCGCTGATGTCGACGAGGTGGACGTTGTCCTGGTTGTAGACGTCGTAGTAGTTCTGTTCCAGAGACGGCCGCTTGACCCCGAACGGGTGCAGCTGCTGGGTCGGCGCGAGCTTCTCGGCCAGCTCCGGGTCGTTGATCCGGGCGCGGACCTTGTCCCGCCAGAACGCGTAGGCGTAGTCGTTGGACTCCTGGACGAACAGGGTGTCCTGGTAGGCGGCCGAGCCAGAAGCGGAAGCCGCCCTGTCGCCAGAGCTCCTCGTAGCCGGCGTTGCGCTCCTCCTCGGACAGGTCGACGGCGTTCTGCGGAATGAAGTCGAAATCGAAGCCGGCGAACGTGGCGCCTCGGGTCTCGAAGTGATCCGGGAGCCCCTCCTTGATCTCCGTCTGTTCGTCGGGCGTCAGCGTGCGCTGGCCCATCGGCAGCGCCAGGTTCGGTGTCCGCTGGAACACGGTCAGGTCGACCGCCTCCTGGGAGGCCTCCTGGATGACCTGGACACCGCTGGCGCCGGTGCCGATCACCGCGACCCGCTTGCCGGTGAAGTCGACGCCCGTCCTGCGGCCAGAGGGCGGTGTGGTGGCAGATGCCGCGGAAGGAGTCGAGCCCGGGAAGCGCGGGTACGTAGGGACTGGAGGCGAATCCGAGGCAGGGCACGATGAAGCTGCAGCGGGTCGTCGAGCCGTCGGCGGTGCGCACGACCCACTGATTGCGCTCGGTGTCGAAATCCGCGCCGGTGACGCGGGTGTCGAAGCGGATGTCCTTGCTGAGGTCGAGCCTGCGCTCCAGGTACTGGAAGTACTCCCGGACCTCGCTCCAGCTCGGGTACAGCGAGCTGTACTCCCAGTCCTTCCAGAGGTCCTTGTAGGAGAACTGGTACATCGGGCCCTCGGTGTCCACACGGGCGCCGGGGTAGCAGTTCCAGTACCAGATCCCGCCGAGCTCCGATCCGGCCTCGTAGATCTTCACCGAGTACCCGAGGTCCCGCAGCCGGTCGAGCTGGTAGATGCCGGCGAACCCGGCTCCGACCACGAGGACGTCGAGTTCTTCGACGGCGGTGTCGCTGGGCGTGGTGTCGGTCACGGCTGCGCTTCCTTTCTCCGGGGCTGAACGCGGCGAAGTCTGGTCGGCCGTGACCGTCGGCACTGTCCGACATCGCAACACGTCGTTGCCCCGTCCGGCCGGTGTCCTGTTTTCGGACAGTCGTCGACGTGGGCCTCCGCTTGGATCGAGGCAGTTAGACTCGTGGTTGCCTTCGACAACGGTGAGGAGGCCACGGTGCGTCCGAGCGAGCAGAGCAGCCGGCGCGGCGAACGCGAGCGGATGATCGACGGGTCGCTCGCGGCCACCGACGACCACGCGCACCCGTTCCGGGACGAGATCGTCTCCTCGTGGCGGCGATGCAAGCTCGTCGGCGTCGCCCCCACCGGCGAGGACGTCCCCTTCCAGCCGGAGTTCGACCGGCCGAACCGGCTTCTGCGCGCTGCGGGACCGGTCATCGACCGGCTGGCCGAACAGATGATCGGCGGTCCCGTGTCGATCCTGCTCGCCGACTGCGAGGCCCAGATCATCGACCGCCGGCCAGGTGGTCGCGAGCTCTGCCTAGCACTGGACAAGGCCCTGGTCGCTCCCGGTTTCCACTACGCCGAGGAGTTCACCGGCACCAACGGGATCGGCAGTGCGCTCGAGGAGCGACGGCCGTTCCTCGTCTCCGGAGCCGAGCACTTCCGGGAGAACCTGCAGCAGTTCACCTGCATCGGGTCGCCGTTGAGGAACCCGATCACCGGCTCGGTCGAGGGAGTCCTCGACGTCACCTGCCGTGTCGGCGACCGCAGCGAGCTGTTGAGGCCGCTCGTGCTCGCGGCGGCCCGGGAGATCGAGTCGCGGATGTTCGCCGAGGCATCCCGCCGGGAGCAGATGCTGCTGGAGAGGTTCGTCCGGGCGAGCCGCCGGACGGCGACGGCCGTGCTGACCCTCAACGAGGACGTCGTCATGGCCAACACCGCCGCGTCCGGTCTCCTGGACCATTTCGACCACGCGATGCTGTGGGACTGGGCGTGCCGGATGCTCGGCAGCCGCGACGAGTACGTCGGCGAGATGCGGCTGGCCCGCGACGTCGTCGTCACGGCTCGGACGACCCGGGTGGGTGATCCGGGTGCGATGGCCGGTGTCGTGATCGAGATGCGCCCCCGGCCCGACACCCCAGGCCGGGCGGCCCCGGTGCGCCCGCGCGGCCGGCGCCGCGGCCGGCCCGACCCGGGCGAGGCCGTGGCCGGACGCAGCGCCGCTGCCGGCCGGCTGCGCGACCACGTGGACTCCGTGCTGACGCGGGACATGCCGCTGCTCGTGTGCGGCGAGGCGGGCACCGGGAAGCTCTTCGTGGCGAAGCACGTCCAGCGGCGGCGAGGCGACCACGAGCCCCTCACCGTGCTCGACGCGGCGGCGTCCGAGGACGACCCCGCCGCGTGGATGGCCCACCTGAACGAGGGCCTGGACGCACCGGGGACGGTCGTCGTCCGCCATCTCGACGAGCTCGCTCCCGCGCCTCGCCATCCGCGTCGAGGCACTCATCGAGTCCGGGCCCTGTGCCCGGGTGATCGCCACGGCGCGCGGGCGTGGCGGACACAAGGCGGTGAGCCGGGTGCTGGACCACTTTCCGGTGTCGCTCACGGTGCCGCCGTTGCGCTACCGCGGCGAGGACATCGCCGACCTGGCCCCGGTTCTGCTGAAGGCCCGCAGCCCGCGCCGGCAGGTGCCCCGACTGACGCCCGGGGCGTTGCGGACGCTGGTCGGCCTGGACTGGCCGGGCAACGTCCGGGAGCTGGAGTCCGTGCTGGTCACCGCCGCGACGCGCTCGCTGGGATCGGACATCTCGCAGCAGCACCTCCCACCCGAGTACCGGTCGGGAGGCAACCGTTCAGGACCGTCGTCGCTGCAGCGTGCCGAGCGCGACATCGTGATGGAGGCACTGGTCGAGACCCGGGGGAACAAGCTCGCCGCGGCCGCGCGGCTCGGCGTCGCGCGTTCCACCCTGTACCGGAAGATGCGCGTACTCGGGATCGACGAGAACCACCTTCCCGCCCCGACCTCGCGTCGTTAGTCCGAGATCCGGGTCAGCCGGCGTCCTGGCTGCGGTGGTAGTGGCGGCGGGCCTTCATCCGGTTGCCGCACGTGGCCATCGAGCACCACCGCGCGGAGTTGGCCCGGCTGCGGTCCAGCAGGAACAGCCGGCACTCGGCGTTGGCACACGGCCGGAGCCGGCCGGGCATCTGCTCCTGGACCGCGGCCCAGGCGAGCACCGCCCGGGTCGCCAGCGACCGGTCCCGGGCGACGTCGAGGCGCCACCGCACGCCGTCGCCGTTCACCTCGGGGGCCAGTCGCACGTCCGCCAGCGCCGGATCGAGGGCCGTCGACGGTTCGTCGCCGCGCACCACGGCCTGCAACTCGTCGCGTACCCGGCGCACGTTCCGGACCTCGGCGAGCGAGCCGGTCCCACCCTGGCCCGCGCCCCACTCGCCGGCCCGACCGTCGTCGGACAGCTCGTCCGACGGCCGCCCGTCGACCACGGGTGTGCTGTTGAGGAGCTCGAGCAGCATCGCCTCGTCCTCGGCGGTCGACGTGGTGGTCACCATACCGAGATTCTAACCGCTTTGGACGGCTTGACAAGTTAGGCAGCGGGGAGTCTAGTGATGGCATCGCCTAACCGGCAGAATGCGTCTAACTGGTTAGCCCTCCGGGTCTCAGCCCCACAGAGAGGACCGCCATGTCCGCCGAACTGCACGGCCGCACCGTCCTGGTCATCGGACGCGGCAGCGGCATCGCCCGCGCCGTGGCCCTGACCGCCCGCGACGCCGGCGCCAGCGTCGTCGTCGCCGGGCGCGACACCGGGG
Organism: uncultured Actinomycetota bacterium; assembly: GCA_963822335.1. Classification (GTDB taxonomy): domain Bacteria; phylum Actinomycetota; class Actinomycetes; order Mycobacteriales; family Pseudonocardiaceae; genus Pseudonocardia. Next base: position 831,328 of record CAWGHE010000005.1, read on the forward strand.
CGCTGTGCGAGGCCTACGCAGGTGAGCCGGAGATCCGCGCGGAGACCGTCGACGTCACCGACGACGCCTCGATCATCGCGCTCGGCGCTCGGCTCGGGACCGTCGACCACATCGTGTCCACCGCCTCGTCCCGGGCCCGGGGCACGCTCGCCGACCTGCAGCGGGACGCGGTGCGCGCGTCCCTGGACACGAAGGTGATCGGGCCGCTGATGCTCGCGAAGCATCTGGGCCCGCGGATGAGCCGGGACGGTTCGCTCGTCCTGTTCTCCGGCGCGTCCGCCTTCACGATCACGGTCGGCACGATGGCCGTGGCCCTGACCAACGGCGCCGCCGACACCCTGACCCGGTCGCTGGCCGTCGAGCTCGCGCCGATCCGGGTGAACGCGATCTCTCCCGGCACCATCGACACCGGGGCCTGGGACGCGCTCGGCGAGCAGGGAAAGGCCGCGATGTTCGCGGACAGGAGCGCGCGCAACCCGGCCGGGCGCATCGGCAACGCCGACGACGTGGCACAGGTCGTGCTGTTCGCCCTGACCGCCTCGTTCCTGACCGGCGCGACCCTCCCGGTCGACGGCGGCGAATCCCTCACCTGACCCACGCACCCCGGACACGGAAGGAACGACCATGGGACTGTCCTGGCAACAGGGCCCACTCGGCACCGGAGCGATCGGACACTTCCTCGTCCCGGAGCCACTACCGGAACGCCTCCTGTTCGCCGAGCCGCTCCGGCGGCGGATGCGGGTCCGGTTCGGTGGAACCTGGATCGCGGACAGCGAGGACGTCGTGCTCCTGCACGAACCCGGCCGCTACCCCGTCGCCTACTTCCCCCGCGCCGACGTCGACCCCGACGCGCTCGAGTCGCTCGACCGGGAGACGAACCACCGCGATCTCGGCGCCACCGCGTGGTTCACGGTGCGCGCCGGTGGGGAGACCGCCGCCCGCGCGGCCTGGCAGCACACCGGCCTGCCGGCCCACGCCGCCGATCTCGAAGGCCGGGTCGCGTTCGCGTGGCGCGCCATGGAGGGCTTCTACGAGGAGGACGAGCGCATCGTCGGCCACGCCGCGGACGCCTACCACCGCAACGACATCCGCCGCACCTCCCGCCACCTCGTCGTCCGCGAGGGCGGCCGGGTCGTCGCCGACAGCACCGCGCCGCTGGTGCTCTACGAGTCCGGGTTCGCGCCGCGCTGGTACGTCCCGCGCGCCGACGTCGACGAGTCCGCCCTGGCGCCCGTCACCGGCCGCACGTTCTGCCCGTACAAGGGGCTGGCCAGCTACTACGACATCGGCGGTGCGGAGCGGGCCGCCTGGTCCTACCTGGACGCCTGGTCCGAGGTGTCCCCGATCCGCGAGCTGGTGTCGTTCGAACCGGACAAGGTCGAGGTGACACTGGACGGCAGGGTGCTGCACCAGGAGCCGGGACAGAAGGTCACGCCACACGGGGTGGACCGCGGCCTCACCGTCGACGAGGTCGCCACCCGCTGACCCGGGGACGCCGCGCGGCGTCCCGACGAACCCGCTCGACCGGAGGTCCGATGCCCACCCTGCTGTCGGTCAACGTCGGACTGCCCCGCGACGTCGCGTGGAACGGGGCGACGGTGCACACCGGCGCCTGGAAGTACCCCGTCGAGGGAGCCCGGACGGCGCGCAGGCTCGGGATCGAGGGCGACGGGCAGGGCGACACGGCCGGGCACGGCGGGGAGAACCGCGCGGTGCTGGTCTACCAGCTCGACTCCTACCGGTTCTGGCAGCGCGAGCTCGGGCGTGAGCCGCTGGTCTTCGGGACGTTCGCGGAGAACCTGACCGTCGACGGTCTCCCCGACACCGACGTGTGCATCGGGGACCGCTACCGGATCGGGGAGGCCGAGTTCGAGGTGACTCAGCCCCGGGTGACCTGCTACCGCGCCGGGCTGCGGATCGGCGAGCCCCGGCTCGCGGCCATGCTGGTCGCGCAACGCCGACCCGGGTTCTACATGCGGGTCCTCGTCGAGGGGCGCATCCGGGCCGGGGACGAGATCGTCCGGATCGCTGCCGGGCCCGGGCGGGTCAGCGTGACCGCGATCGACGCACTGCTGTACCTGCCCGACCCCGACCCGCCCACCCTGCGCCGTGCCCTGCGGATCCCCGCGCTGAGCCCCGGCTGGCAGGGGTCGTTGCAGCAGCTGCTCGACCGCGCCGAGGCCGGCCCGGGCCGAGACGCGGTCGACGAGCCGGCATGGAGGGGGTTCCGGGCGCTGCGGGTGTCCGCGGTCGTGCCCGAGAGCCCGTCGGTCACCTCGGTCCACCTGGCCGACCCCGACGGTCGGGACCTGCCCCGCGCGCGGCCCGGCCAGTACCTCACCGTGCGCGCGCCGGTCGGCTCCGGCACGGTTCGCAGCTACTCGGTCTCGGCGCCGTCCGGGGCGGGCTACCGGATCAGCGTCAAGCGCGAGCCCGGCGGAGTGATGAGCGGCTACCTCCACGAGGAGCTGGCGGCGGGGGCGACGATCGAGGTCGCCGCCCCGCGCGGCGACTTCGTGCTGGACGAACAGGACGGCTCGCCGGTCGTCCTCGTCTCGGCCGGCATCGGGATCACCCCGGTGCTGTCGATGCTGCAGGCCCTCGCCGCCGGCGCGCCCCACCGGCAGGTCTGGTGGCTGCACGCCGCCCGGCGACGCGACGGCCGGCCGTTCGCCGAGGAGCTGGCGTCGCTGTCGGCCCGCCTGCCGAACCTGCGTGCGCACACCTACTACAGCGACGCGGATCCGCGTGCCGAACCGCTCCCGCCGGGCGGCGTGGCCGGCCGGCTGACGGCGCGGCGGATCGCCGAGCTCGACCTGCCGGCGACGGCCACCGCGTACCTGTGCGGGCCGCCGGCGTTCATGGCCGACATGAGCACGGGCCTGGGCCGGGCCGGGCTCGGCGCCGACCGGATCCGCACGGAGACGTTCGGCACCCTCGCTGCGATCACCCCGGGGATCGTGGACGCCGTCCGGCGCGCACCGCACGCGCCGGCCGGGCCCGCCGGGCGGGGACCGGAGGTGACGTTCGCGCGCAGCGGCGTCACCGCGCCGTTCGACACGGCCCGGGCGAGCCTGCTCGAGTTCGCCGAGGCGTGCGACGTCCCCGCCCGCTGGCAGTGCCGGTCCGGTGTCTGCGGCACGTGCCGGACGCCGCTGCTCGCCGGTGAGGTCGACTACGCACCGGAACCGTTGGACCGGCCGCCGCCCGGAGCGGCGCTGGTGTGCTGCGCGCGCCCCCGCACCGCGGTGGTGCTGGACATGTGATCCCGGTGCGGCGTCGCACCACCTGGTCACTGCCGGCGGGCGGTGTCACGCTGGCCTCGTGGACCCGACGAGCTCCGACGCCGCCCGCATCTCGACGGTGAACGTCCGCGTGCCGCACGAGGAGTTCCTGACGGTCTGGCACGAGGCGAGCCGCCGCGAGGCGGAGCGCGCCGGTGACGAGGCCGGCGACTGGTACGTGGGCGCGGTGGCGCAGACCTGCCGCTGGTTGGCGGCGGTCCCCATGCGCACGGCGCTGTGTGGTGGTCTGCCGCGATCGCCGGTGACGCTGCGGGCGTGCGTGGCCCGGGAGCAGTTGATCGAGGCGGAGTGGCAGGCCGCGCAGCGGCAGGACCAGTTCTCCCCGACGCTCGCGGCCCGTCCCGGCTGGTGCGAGGGGGTCCGGGCGACGTTCCGGTGGGCGTGGAGCCGGCAGGGCCCACCACCGATCGAGGTCACATCGGCCTGAGGCCGGGGGAGTAGCGGATCATCCGCGCTCGGAGATCGAGCCGTATCCCTCCATGCTCTTGGTGAACGTGAGCGGGTCTCCGTCGACGAACGTGTCGGGGGTGAAGCCCCGGTCGGCCATGACTCCCCAGGCGCGGCGCCGCTGCATGCCCAGGTTGCCCGCGTCGTAGAGGGCGAAGACCGCCGCCTCCCGGTAGAACTTCGCCAGCGGGAACTTCCGGTCGAGTGCGTTGACCCCGACGACGCGCATGCAGTCGAACACGACGCTCTGCATGAGATCACCGCAGAACGTCTTGTTCATCCCCCCGAGGCCGTGCCCCTCGGCGTCGAACCGGTCCATGTAGTGGGCCGACTTCCAGCAGAGGTAACGGCCCGCCTCGATCTTCGCGGCGATCTCGGTCAGGAGGTTGCCGACCGCCTGGTGGTTGATGATCGGGCTCGACCCGCCGCCGGTGAACGACTTCGACCATTTCAGGGTGAAGTCGTAGGCGCCGCGTGCCAGCCCCACCGCGGCGATGCTGGCGATCGGCGCCGACCAGGTGAAGTTCCGGTTGATGAGCAGGTCGCCGTCGCCCTCGGCGAGCAGGTTCTCCTCCGGGACCCGTGCGCCCTGGAACGTCATCGTCACGTTCTGGCAGGAGCGCTGGGCCATCTTGTCGATCACTTCGTACTCGACGCCGGGCGTGCCGCGCTCGACGAGGATCCCGCTCAGCCCTTCCTTGCCACCCCGGGTCCGGTCGGTCCGGACGACGCAGAGGCTGACGTCGGCTCCCTGCATGTCCCATCCGCCCGAGTTGCAGGGCCAGTGCTTCTCCCCGTTGAGCACGTACTCGCCGCTCGCCCGGTCGTAGTCGGCGACGACCTGGATGCCGGCGCGCGGGTCGGGGTGGTCGAAGTTCGCCGTCCCTCCGCGCTCGCTGACCGCCCACCCCGCGAGGAACGCGCCGCCGGGGTCCGCGGTGGCTCGTCGCAGCCACGTGTCCCGTTGCTGTTCCGTGCCGAACCAGACCAGCGGCATCAGCGCCAGCCCGTTCACCAGCAGCGTGGTGGGGAAGCCCGGGTCGACCGCGCAGAGCTCCTCGACGGCGATGAGGAAGTCGACAGTGGACGCGCCACCGCCGCCGTACTCCTTCGGCAGGAACATCGTCGTGTAGCCCGCGGCGGCCGCCCGCTCGTAGACGGGCTTCATGACGCGGAACGCTTCGCGGGGATCGGGATGGGCGTCGGCGAGCTCCGCGGCGGGCCGGAGGACCTCGCGGGCGAACTCGCGCGCGTCGTACTTGAGCTTCTTCTGCGCCGAGGTCAACTCGAAGTCGACGGCCATGGGGGTGTGCCTCCTCTTCGAGCGCGAGGCGGCGGCGCCGGCCTCGGCGGGGCCGCGGCGGCGCGGGGGAGCGCGGCAGCGCTCAGTGTCCGGCGATCCCCTGGATCATGCCGAGTGCGCCACGCAGTCCTTGGTCATTGTCGGCGATCTCGTCGATGGTGGCGTCGTCGAGCACCGCGAAGTAGGCGTCCAGCGCTCGCGCGAAGACGTCGCGCGCCCCACAGACACCGGCCACGCGGCAGTACCGGGCCGGCCCCAGGCACTCGACGACGGCGAAGTCGTTCTCCATGGCGCGCATGACGTCGCCGACGGTGATCCCGGACGGGTCGCGGGCCAGGTGGACGCCACCACCGCGGCCGCGGATGGTCTCCACCAGGCCGGCCCCGGCCAGTCGCTGGACGACCTTGTCCATGTGATGGCGCGACACCCGGTGCGCGTCGGCGATGTCCCCGACGGACCCGCGCCGCCCGGGTGCGACCCGCAGATACAACAGGACACGCAGCGCGAAGTCTGCGTGGCTCGTGTGCTTCATCCTCGGCTCGCCTCCGTTGGCACCACCACGGACGGTACCTGTTGACCAACGGTGCGATGCGGACGCTGGGCCGGTGAGCGGTTCGCGCAGGCCCACGCGACGGCGTGCGACCTCGGTGCGGACGGCAACCCGCTCACGGCGATCGGCGAGGCCACAGTGGATCGCGAGGCCGGGGACCTCGACCGTGCCCGCGCGGCCTACGGTCGCGCGCCGGCCTGGATCGGCGAGCCGGCCACGGACGACCGGGCGACACCTGCCGGCCGACCGGTTCGAGCAGGTCGTCGCACAGCGGGCGGCGGACCGCGCGCGAACTGCTCGGACCGTCGGCGTTCGACGCGGTCACGGCCGCGGCGCAGCGCTTCCCGGCCCCGCCGATCGGCTGACCGGCGGTCCGCTGAGGCGAGGTGTCAGCAGGGACGGCCGGTCAGGCCGGCATGCCGCGGCGGTGGGTGGCCAGGGCGTAGATGACGGTGATGTCGATGGCGATCAGGATGACGCCCCAGATCGGGTAGGCCCCGATGAAGGCGAGGTTCACGATCGCGCTCAGGCCCGCGAGCACGATGCCGACCACCCGTGCCCAGGTCTTCCCGACCATCACGCCGAAGCCGGCGGCGACGATGAGCACGCCGAGCAGCAGGTGCACCCAGCCCCAGGCGGTGTAGTCCACCGACACCACGAGGCCGCCGCTGCCCACCACGTAGTAGGTCGGGCTGAAGATGGCGACCAGACCCTGGATCAGCTGGAACGTGCCGAGCAGGAGCATCATGACCCCCGCGAAGGAGATCCATCCGCTCCAGTCGTCGCTCTCGGAAGTGTAGGCCTGCGGGTTCTCGTTGTACGCATCCCGTGCCCGCGCGGCTTGCGTCCTCTCGGTGTCGGTCACGTCGTTCTCCTCGGCGCTCAGCGGCAAGGTGCTCCGCGGTCACCCCAGCCGGATGGCGGGGACGTCGCGATCAGTGTCGGCGGGAGATCGCCCGCACACGTCACCCGGGCAGGATGACTCCGGGCGCCGTCACCCCGACGCCGCGCGTCACGCAGGGGCGTGGCCGCTGTCGGGCGGGAGGAAGCCCCGTTCGCGGGCCGCCTGGACCGCCGCGCGACGGCTCTGCACCCCGAGCTTCGCGTAGATCACCTGCACATGGGTCTTGACGGTGCTGCGCGAGACGCTCAGTGCGGCCGCGATGTCGTCGGAGGACATCAACGACGGCAGCAGCGCCAGGACCGCGGCCTCGCGTTCGGTCAACCGGGCCTCGGTCGACGACCCGGCCCGTTGCCGGTGAGCCGCGAGAGCCCGCGTCGCGAACGCGTCGAGCGGAGCCCCGAGCCCGGCCAGCAGCGCCCCGACCTCCGCCGGCGCGTGGGCGAAGGGGCGGACGAGATCGAGCGGACCGGCGACGGCCAGGGCGTCGCGGACGGCACCCCGTGCACCGCGGTCGTCGCCGGCCCGCGCGGCCAGGACGGCCGCCACCAGGTGCGCCTCGACCGTGGTCTGGGGCAGGAGCGGCACGGCGGCGCCGGACAGGACCGGCTCGATGCTGGCGCGGGCGTCGTCGTCGCGGTCGGCGTCGAGCTCGGCCCACGCGGCCATGAGGGCCAGCTCGGCCGGCGCGTCGACACCGGCCGTCGCCCGTGCGGCCGCGGCCGGAAGGCCGAGTCGCAAGGCCGTCCCGCTCTCGAGGAGCGCCGCGGCCACGGCCTGCGCGGGAAGGATCGTGTGCCGGGAGAGCTCGACGCGCGCCTTCTCCATGTCCTGCAACCCCGCCGTCGGCTCCCCGGCGTCGGCCCGCGCGGCGCCGCGCACGATCTCCAGGGCGTGCCGCAGGCTCGGCGGGAGATCGTCGCCCGCCTGGTCCAGCGCCTCACTCGCCTCGGAGTGCGCCGCGCCCGGTTCGTCGCGGTAGAGCGCACCGTAGGCCCGCAGCGTGCGCCCCAGGACCGACCACATCGAGGGGTGGCCGTCGTCGAATGCCTGGTCGTCGGGCGCCCGGTCGTCGAGGGCCTCGTTGCTGCGCCCGGTCATCGTCCGGTACTCGCCCTGCACCGCGGCCGTCGCCGCGAGGAGGACCTGGCTCTGCATGGTCACGAAGTCGAAACCGTGCCGGCGGGCCAGGTCCAGCGCCGCCTCCAGCTCGACGCGTGCTCCGGCCGGGTCACTGCCCGAGACGAGGTCGTCGATTCCCTCGGCGAGGGCGCGCAGGGCCGCGAGGGCCGAGTCGTCGGGCGAGCCCGCCGCGAGCACCGCCGCGATCGCACCGCGCAGGGTGTCGACGTCGTCGTCCCGGACCAGGGTGGCCGCGAGCGCCCCTCGCGAGCCCCCGCCCAGCCCGTTCGCCGGGGCCGACGCGAGCGCCCGCCGCAGGGTCTGATGGTTCCCGGTGAGGGCGAGCCGGAGGGCGAAACGGTCCAGCAGCTCCGCGAGGAGCTCGGCGTCGTTCGCGCGGGCCGCGTGCTCCAGCGCCGCGACCGGCTGCTCGTCCGCGGCCCACCACCGCGCGGCCCGGCCGTGCAGTTCGGCCGCGACGCCGGGCCCGCGGCGCTCCAGCGCCGCCTCCAGGTTGGTCCGCAGCAGCTGCAGGATGCGGTACGCCTGCAGTCCGTCCCCGAGCTCGGCGACCAGGGAGGTCTCCCGGGCGAGACGGTCGAGGACCTCGACGGCGTCGGCACGTCCGGTGATCTCCACGGCCAGCGCGCCGGGCAGCGGGTCGCTGATGCTCGCGAGCGTCAGGAACTCGCGGGTCGGTGCCGGCAGCGTGTCCAGTACCTCGCCGACCAGGTAGTCCGCGACCGACCGGTCGTCACCCGAGAAGTCGGCGAGGAACGCCTCCGGATCCTCCGCCGTGAGCATCGCCTGGACGGCGAGCCTCAACCCGGCCACCCACCCGCCCGTGCGCCGCTGGAGGCGGTCGGTCTGCTCGGGGCTCAGCGACAGCCCGGCGCGGCCGACCAGGACGGCGGTCTCGGCCACCGAGAACGCGAGCCGATCCGCGCGGAGGTCCCACAGCCGGCCCTCCATCCGCAGGCGCGCGAGGGGGAGCGGGGGGTCGAACCGGCTCGACAGCACCAACCGCAGACCGCGCGGCCGGTAGCGGAGCAGGGCCCGCAGCTCGTCCATCGCGGCCGGGCCGGTGACGTCGTGCACGTCGTCGAGGACGAGGGTCACGCGGTCCGGTAGCGCATCGACCGCCGTGCAGAACCGGCCGAGGAAGTCCACGTCGTCGCCGCCCGGCGGCGGGACGAGACCGTGGAGATCGCTGTCGGCCGGCGTGCCGTCGAGCCGCGCCAGGGCCGCGAGGATCGCCGACCACAGCAGGTGGACGTCGTCGTGGTGGTCCAGCGTCACCCACGCCGTCGCCGGATGGCCCGCCGTCCATCCGGCCAGCGACAGCGTCTTCCCGTAGCCGGCCGGTGCGCTCACCAGACCGACGTCCGGGGCACCCGGCGCGTCGAACGCCGTGAAGAGCTCCGGACGGGTCACGAAGTCCGACGGCACGGATGGGACGGCCGTCTTGGCCCGCGGAATCACCGTGTGACGGACGGCGTTCAGCCGCCCAGGACCCGGCGCTTCTGGACCTGGAACTCCTCCTCGGTCAGCACGCCCTGGGCCTTGAGGTCCGCGAGGTCCTTGAGCTGCTCGATGACGGTGTCGTCGCCGACCTCCGGCGCGGTGGGCGGTGGTGGTGCGGCGTACTGCTGTTGCGGCGGCTGCTGCTGGTAGTCCTGGGACGCCCACCGGCCGGCCTGGCGGCGGGAGACCCGGTTGGAGACGGCGGTCGCCGTGCCGGCGATCATGGCGGTGCGGGTGAGGCCGCGGAGCAGACCAGGCATGATCTCGTCCTTCTTTCGCTGGCGGAGCAGGTCAGGCGACGGTTTCGGCGGCGTCGAGCGCGTCCATCAGGGCCTCGGCCGTGATGCGACCACCGGCGACGACCTGCGCCCCGCTCCGGTGCAGCGCGCCGACCAGGGGCGCGGCCCAGGTGTTCTCGTACACCACGAGCACGGCCACCCGGCCGGCCTCGAGGACCCGGCCGGCGTCGTCGATGTCGGCCGGGTCGACCAGGCCGGACCACGCGCCGTCGAAGACCGTGAGGTCGAGCTGGAGGTCGTCCTCAGCCTCGAGCTCGGCGATCGTCAGGGCCCTGACCGACCCGTCGGACGCCCTGCTGATGAACACGAGGTCGAGGATCCGGATGATCTCCCGGTCGACCAGGTCGACCAGCAGGGGCAGGCTCTCGCCGGTCATCCGGTCGCCGGCGAACTCCATGACCAGATAGTCGATCGGGCCCATCGCCGCGGTCGAGTCCGTCATCGTCGGTCCTCCTGGGGTTGTCGGGCAGGCTCCGGAGGCGCGTTCCGTCTCGGGCGCAGCAACACCGGCGATCGTCGCTGGCAGCCTGCGGCGTGGCATCACCCGGACCGGATGAGGCGCCCGGTGCCCGCGGTCCGGGCCGGCGGTTCCTCGCCGTCACCCAGCAGGCCCGCGTCGTAGGCCGCCACGACGGCGGCCCGCCGGTCGTTCACCCCGAGCTTGTTGTAGATCGCCCCGACCTGGGTCTTGATGGTGTTCGGGGAGACGTGCAGGTCCTCGGCGATCTCACTGGTGGTCGCCAGTGAGGGGAGCAGCCGCAGGATGGCCGACTCCCGGACGCTCAGGTTCGATCGAGGGGTCGGCCGTCCCTGGATGCCGGCGGCGAGGCCCCGGCGGGCGAACTCGTCGGCGTCACCGAAACTGCCGACCTGATGGGCCATCAGCTCGCGCACGGACCAGGAGGCGTGCGTGAAGGGGCGCATCAGGTCGAGCGGCGCGGCCCGGTCCAGTGCCTCGATCAACAGCCGGCGGGCACGGGCCTGGTCGTCGGCGCGCTGGGCGTCGGCGACCCCCAGCAGCAGTGCCTCGATCCCGACGTCGGGCAGGAGCGCGGGCTCGGTGCCGTCCAGGACCGGGCGCAGCGCGCGGCCCAGCGGCACGTGCGGATCGGCGGCCAGCGCCTCGCGCGCCGACATCACCACCGACTCGCCGGTCTGCCCGACGCGCGCGCCGAGCCAGCCGCGCACCGCCCGGGAGTGGGCCGGGCGACCCAGCACGACCGCGACCTCGTGCTCGAGCATCGCCACCCGGGCCGCCTGCGACCCGGTCAGCCTCAGGTGACCGGACCCCGTGCGTGCCCCCTGCATCTGGGCGAGGCCGCTGACGAGCGCTCCGGCGTCGGCCTCGGCGGCCCCGTGGACGACGGTCAGGAGAAGCTCCTGGGCGGGGTGCCCGGCCGGCCCGGCGAGAACGTCGGCCGCGTGCCGGCGGGCGTCGACCGGTCGTGCACCGAGCAGTGATCCGTAGGCGAGCGCCGCGTGCGCGGCGGGCGACCATGCCGACGGTGTCCATCCGCGACGGTCCGAGGTCGCGATCGCCTCGGCCCCGTGCGAGGTCATCCGCGACGCGTCGCCGTCCTGGGCGCCCGTCGCGGCGAGCACCGCGCCGCACTGCACGGCGAGCCGGTCGAGACCGAGGCTCCGGGCCTGTTCGGCCGCCGCCTCCAGAGCTCGGACCTCCTGTTGACGGTCGGCGGGGACGGCGAGCCGGGTCGTGGCCTCGGCCGCGTCCGCCAGCGTCTCCGCCGCCGCCCGGTGCGCTCGGAGTGCCGGCTCGTCGCTGTCGTCGTCGCCGATGTCGACGCTCGACGCCAGGTCGAGCACGGTACCCAGTGCGCGGAGCCCGGCCGCCTCCGGTGGCGGCACCCCGTGCAGGACCACGGTCGCCGGTTCCCCCACCATGCCGTCGAGTGCGGGAACCACGAGCCGCAGTACCGGGTCGCCGGCCACGACGGCCGGTCCGAGCGCCGCGCAGGCACGGCGCAGGGGCCCGTGCTCACCGGCGAGGACCAGGGGCACGGCCCACGCCCGGACCAGCGCGGCGACGAGCTCGGCATCGCCGGACGCGCGCGCGTGGTCGATCGCGTCCGCCGGGCGCTCGTGCGCGGCGCACCACCCGGCCGCCCGCCCGTGCAGCTCCGCGAGGCGCGCGGGCTCACGGCGCCGGAGGTCGTCGTAGAGCGACGAGCGCAGCATGGTCTCCACCTCGACGTACCCGTGCCCTCGGCCGGGGCATCCGGCGACCAGCGAGGTCTCCCGCTCGAGGCGCTCGAGCACGGCACCGGCGTCGTCGCGGCCGGTGAGCTCGGCGGCCAGCGACGGCGCGACGGCGGCGCAGACGCTGGTGTCCCGCAGGAACGCCCGGTCGGCCGACGAGAGCTGCCCGAGGACCTCCTCGTCGAGGTAGGCGGCGATCGACCGCTCGGCGCCGGCGGACGTCGCGAGGAGCTCGCCCACGTCGGCGCAGCCGCGTGCGGCGAGCGCGGTGAGTCGGAGGCCGGCCGCCCAGCCACCGGTCAGGGCGTGCGCCTGGTCGACCTGGCCGGGCGACATCGCCACTCCGCACCGGGAGAGCAGCGACGTCGCCTCCTCGGGGGAGAAGCGCAGCTGGTCGGCGTGGACGTCGACGACGCCGCCCTGGAGGCGGAGACGGGGCAGGGCCATCGGCGGAGGCGTCCGGCCGGCGAGGACCAGACGGAGGCGGGCCGGATGGAAGCGGATCACGGTCCGGAGCCCGTCGAGCACCTCGGGCTCGGTGAGCTCCTGGATGTCGTCGAGGACGAGGCAGAGGTCCCGCGGAAGGTCGTCGAGCACGGCGAGCAGATCGCCGGGCGTGCGCGGGCCCGCCGTGTCGGCCCGGGCCAGCTCGCCGAGGGCGTCCGCGAGCTCGGGCACACAGCGGGTCACGGCCTGCGCGACCGCGGTCCAGAGACGGCCCGTGCGGTTGTCGGTGACGTCGAGCGAGACCCACGCCGTGGCGGAGGTGTTCGTCCGCGCCCACTCGGCCAGGAGCAGCGTCTTGCCGGTGCCGGCCGGAGCGCAGAGCAGCGTCACGGCGGCCGCTTCGGTCGCCGCGTCCAGCAATGTCGTCAGACGCGGCCGCGACACGAAGTCGGCGGGCGGCCGCGGTGGTAGGACCTTCGAATCCGGCACGCCGCGCCCGGCTACTGACGACGTCATGACGACCTCCGCGCTCGAGTCACAGGGTCTCGAGGGCCGGGAGAACCTGGTCCACAGCATGACGAGGTCCGGGGTGAGGGCGGCTCATCCTCCGAGCATGAAAGGGGGTAGAGAGGTGCGAAGGCGGTCAGAGGATGTGGAGCTCCCGGCCGCGGTGCACGGCCTCCCGCCGGCCGGTGACGCCGAGCTTGCGGTACGCCGTCTGCTGATGGGTCTTCACGGTGTTGATCGAGACGCTCAGTTCCGTGGCGATCTCGGAGTTCGTGAGCGTGCTCGCCAGATAGCGCAGGACGACCGTTTCCCGGGGCGTGAGCAGGGGCGCCACCACGCGGAGAGGATGCGGGGTGGACGGCGCTGCACGACCCATCCGGCTCAGCAGTTCGACGGCGAAGCGCGCGGCGCCGGTGCCCAGCTCGACGCGCCGGGCCAGCAGTCCGCCCAGTCCGCCCGCCCGGTCGAGGAAGGGACGCCGCATCTCCTGCGGCGCCGCCGCGAGCAGGGCGCGGTCGAGGGAACGCAGGGCCCGTTCGCCGTCCTCGCGGACCGAGGCGCTGAGCGCCCGGAGGATGTCGGCGGTGACCCGGGTGCGCAGCGTCGTCGGAGCGGCGCCGACTGCGGTCAGGTGCGCTTCGGCTCCGTCGAGATCGCGTTGATGCAGACGAACGGCGGCGGCGACGGTCATGGCCTCCGCGGAGCGCGGCGCGTGGAGCTCGGCCAGGGCGGACCCCGCCAGCTCCGGTTCGTCGAGGAGCGCCGCGAGCTCGGCCTCGACGAGCCGGCAGCGGTCCTGCAGTCGCAGGGGGAGCGTGGAGCAGGCGAGCCGCCGAGCGTCGGCCTGCAGCCCGAGCTGAGCGGCGCCCGGGTCCGCCACGGCGCGATGCCGGGCCAGCAGCACCGCCGCGGTGAGCTGGACGTGCGGCTCGGGTGCCGAGGCCTCGACCTCGTCGACCTTCCGCAGCCACTGCTCCACCTCGGTGGGCTCGCCGCGGTCGAGATGGACCCAGGCGAGGGCCAGGTACGCCGTGACCACCTGGGGGGTCAGCTCCGATCCGACGGCGGTGGCCCGGGTGATCGCGTCGTGGGCCGTCGAACAGGCCGAGGTCAGGTCTCCGCGTTCGCAGGCGAGCAGCGCCAGGTGCGCCAGCGCGTTGAGCTGGGGCAGCACGACGCTGCCCGCCGGTTCCGCTTCCACCGTGGCGCGCAGGTGGGTCTCGGCCGCGTCGAGCTCGCCCAGCCACAGCTCGGCCGTCCCGCGGTTGCTGAGCAGCAGGACGCGGATCAGGTCCCATCCCGACAGGCCCAGCGCCGCGAGCTCGCCGGGGTCGTCGGGTATATGGCGGCAGACGGCGGCGACACCGTGGAGATCGCCGCGGCTCCGGCTGCCGGCGATGCGGATCAGGTCGAGCACCATGCGCACCCGGCGTCTCCGCAGGGCCGGGAGCGTGTCGACCCGTGCGGCGGCGGCGGAGAGCAGCTCCGCCACCTCTTCCCGGGATCCGTACACCATCCGGACCGCCGCCAGGCCCGCGGCGAGCTCGGGGTGGGGGAGCAGCTCGTCGCGGGCGACGGTGGAGAGCATCGCGTCGATCTCGCGGCCCTCGCCGCGCAGCGCGAAGCCGACGACGTGGATGCCGACGAGCTCGGCCGCCAGGGCGAGCAGGCCTCCCCGCAGGGCGAGCCGGATCGCCGGCACCGGGAGGGACTGGCGTCGGTACCACTGGGCGGCCCGGCGATGGAGGTCGCGGCGGGCGCGCGGCTCGGGCATCCGGCTGCGCAGGACGTCCGCCACGACGCCGTGCAGCCGGAACCACCGTCCGTTGGCGCCGACGGGGTCCACGAACAGGTGCGACGCCGAGAGCTCGGTCAGCATCTCGGCCCCGTCGTCGTCGCCGGTCAGGGCGTCGGCGAGCTCGGCGCACACGGCGTCGACGATGCAGATGCTCTGCAGGAACCTCAGGACGGGTGCGGACTGCCGTCCGAGGACCTCTCGGGTGAGGTAGGCGGTCACGGTGCGGTCGTCGCCGGAGAACGACGCGATGTACTCCGTGGCGTCCACGCCGGCCCCGCGCAGCTCGAGCGCGGCCAGCCGTAGGCCGGCCGCCCACCCGCCGGTCCGGTCCAGCAGCAGGTCGAGCTGCCCCGTGGTGAGCTCGACGCCCAGGCGCGTGAACAGCTCGCGGCCCTCGTCCGGGGAGAAGGCCAGCTCGGCGGCGGGGACCTCGTCGAGCAGCCCGGCCAGCCGCAGCCGGTGCAGCGGCCAGGGCGGGTCCCGACGCGTGGAGAGGATCAGCCGCAGGCCCGGGATCGGGGTCTCGATCAACCGCAGCAGGCTCGCGTGCACCTCGGGTGAGGTGATCTCGTGCAGGTCGTCCAGGACCAGGACGGTCGGATCGACCGCGTGATACATCGCGTCGACCACGCGCTGGTACGGATCTCCGGCGGACCCCCGGTCGGCGGCGACGCCACGCAGCACGGTGTCGACCGGCGCGCCCACGACCGCTCCCAGCGACGTCGCGACCGCCCGCCAGAACGCGTGGTGGTCGTCGTCCTCCGGGCCGACCGACATCCACGCGACAGGGCCGACCGCCTTGGCGGCCAGCCACGAGCTGACCAGCAGCGTCTTGCCCCAACCGGCGGAGGAGGCCACGAGCGTGGCCGACGACTCCGAGGCCGCCTCGAGCCGCGCGTACAGCCGGGGCCGGTCCAGGACGTGCAGGGCGACCGGAACGGCGTACTTCACGCCGACGTCGCCGTACCCCCCGTCGTCCCGCAAATACCCCTGATCGTCATCATCCGCGGCCACGGTTGCTCCCGGCGCAGCTGTCGGCCCCGGGAGAACGCTAGCACCGTCCGGGGACGGCGCGACCTCCTTCTGCCGCACGCGCCGGGCTGCGGAGCTGGGGCATTCGGATCACAGGTCGACTCGGCTGAACGAGGTCACCTCGAGCCCCAGGTTCCGGCAGAGCTCGAGGAGCCCGTGCAGGCCGGCCTCGTCGATCGTGTCGCTGCGGATGACGGTCTCGACGGGCGCGGTGTCGATCTCCATGGCGGGGAAAGCGTCGCGGGCCCGGTCGGACAGGCGGCCCGCGACGTGGACCTCGTAGCGGTGAGGCATCCGGTGGCCTTCCTGTGCGTCGTCTGCGGTCTACTGCCGGTTCATGGCGGCCTGGATCCGCTGTTCGGGTGTGATCAGGTGGTCGTGGCTGTCGCCGCCCAGGGTGATGCGGACCCACTGGACGGTTCCGGTGAACCGGCTCTCCTCGGGGGTGTAGTCGTCGCTGACCGGGGACGACGTGTCGACGCCGAGATCGGTCGTCTCGTCGCCGGAGAACAGCATCGGGACGGTGGCCTCGACGCGGCCCTTCGCGTCGGGCCTGCCGTCGACGAGCAGGGTGGCGGTGCCCCCACGTCCGAGGCCGCCCCCGTCGTACGCGAAGTCCATCTGGACCTCGTGCACTCCGGCCGGCAGCGCGGACTGCGACTGGACGGTGAACCGGCGGAGGCCGAACAGGTTGTAGCAGTAGGCCGGCCGACCGGCCCGGAGGTAGAGCGCCCAGCCCCCGAACTCGCCGCCCTGGGCGACGATCACCCCGGTGGCGTCGCCGGTGGGCAGGTCGATCTCGGCGGTCACGACGTGGGACTTGTTCTTGATGTTGAGCACGCAGTTCTCGTTGAGACGTCCCATGCCGTCGTAGAGCATCTGGGTCGTCCCGGAGATCAACGTCGGGCGGCCCGCCAGGTCGCTGTTGAAGCGCTCGACGCGGCGGTCGTCGAGCGGGAGGACGTTGTACTTCATGGCCTCGATCAGGAACTGTCGCTGCAGCTCACGGAGCTTGTCCGGGTGACGATCGGCGAGGTCGTGGGCCTGGGCCCAGTCGTTGGCGGTGTCGTAGAGCTCCCAGAGGTCGTCGTCGAAGGCCGGGAGCTCGGCGTGGAACAGCCACGGCGTGCTGTGGCGGGTGACCGCAGTCCACCCCTCGTGGTAGATGCCCCGGTTGCAGAACATCTCGAAGTACTGCGTGGTGTGCCGCTCCGTAGCGTCCGCGTCGTCGAACGAGTAGGCCATGCTCGTGCCCTCGTAGGGGCGCTGCTGGATGCCGTTGACGAACATCGGCTCGGGGAGCCCCGCGGCCTCCAGGACCGTCGGCGCGACGTCGATGACGTGGGAGAACTGCGCGCGTACCTCGCCCCTCGCCCCGAAGCCGGCCGGCCAGTGGACCACGGTGCCGTTGCGGGTCCCTCCCCAGTGCGAGGCGACCTGCTTCGTCCACTGGTAGGGGGCGCACATGGCGTGCGCCCACCCCACGGCGTAGTGGTTGTACGCGGCGGCGGTGCCGAACTCGGCGATCCGCTCCACGAGGGACTCGGTGGTCTCCAGCGCTGCGGCACCGTTGAGCGACAGCAGCTCGTTGAACGTCCCGTTGACGGTGCCCTCGGCGCTCGCCCCGTTGTCCCCGATGATGTAGTAGACGAGCGTGTTCTCGAGGGCCCCGACCTCCTCGATCGCGTCGATGACCCGGCCCACGTGGTGGTCGGTGTGCTCCAGGAACGCCGCGTAGATCTCCATCTGGCGGGCGAGGACCGGGCGGAGCTCCTCGGGCATGTCCTCCCACGCCGGGATCTCGTCCGGCCGCGCAGTCAGCTCCGCCTCGGGCGGTACCACGCCGAGTTCCTTCTGCCGGGCCAGCATGCGCTCGCGTAGCACGTCCCACCCGTCGTCGAACTCGCCGGCGTACCGGTCCCTCCAGTCCGCGGGCACGTGATGGGGAGCGTGCGTCGCCCCGGGGGCGTAGTACATGAAGAACGGCGCGTCGGGGCTCAGCGACTTCTGCTGCCGCATCCAGCCGATGGCCTTGTCGGTCATGTCCGCGGTGAAGTGATACCCCTCCTCCGGGGTGCGCGGAGGGTCGACGGGCGTGGTGCCCTCGTACAGCACGGGATAGAACTGGTTGGTCTCCCCGGCGATGAAGCCGTAGAAGTATTCGAAGCCCGAGCCGGTCGGCCACCGGTCGAACGGCCCGACCGGACTGGTCTCCCACACCGGCACCTCGTGGCACTTGCCGAACTGGGCCGTGCTGTACCCGTTGAGCCGCAACGTCTCGGCCAGCGGTGCGCAGTCGTCGGGGCGCATGGAGCTGTACCCCGGAGCGGACGTGGCGAGCTCGGTGATCGCGCCCATGCCGACCGTGTGATGGTTGCGCCCGCTGAGCAGGGCGGCGCGTGTCGGGGAGCACAGCGCGGTCGTGTGGAAGCGGTTGTAGCGCAACCCCTGCGCGGCCAGTCGGTCGGCAGTCGGGGTCCGGCAGGGCCCGCCGAACGTGCTGGACGCGCCGAACCCCACGTCGTCGAGCAGCACGACGAGGACGTTCGGCGCTCCGGGCGGCGGCGTCAGGCGTGTGATCGGCGGGAAGGCTCCCGCGCCGTCCTTCGCGTCGTACGGCGTCGCGCCCACGAACGGGCGCGACGGGATCGGCAGGTGGTGGCGCGGGATGCCGTCTCCGGACTTCGCTCGGGTCGACATGCGCGGCGCCTCCTTTGTCCGCCAACGGGGTCCGGCGGGTCCTCGACGCGCGATGTGCTCCCCGCGGAGGGGACGTTTGCGCCGTCACCCGACCTTCCGCGGGGACGAGCCCACCGTCATCACCCGCCGAGGCTGA
This sequence comes from uncultured Actinomycetota bacterium, assembly GCA_963822335.1. Taxonomy (GTDB): domain Bacteria; phylum Actinomycetota; class Actinomycetes; order Mycobacteriales; family Pseudonocardiaceae; genus Pseudonocardia. The sequence goes on from CAWGHE010000005.1 coordinate 849,616, forward strand.
TCGGTGGGGGACCCGCCGGGCCGTCGTCCGGCGCCGGCTCGTCGGACGGGGCGTGGCCCCGGGTGGCGGCCCAGGCCGTGGCGAACAGCAGGAGCCGTGCGCCCAGGTAGACGGCCACCAGCAGTCCCAGGATCGGCCCGAACACGATGCCCGCGGGCGAGCCCGTGACCCAGCCCAGGTAGACCGTTCCCACCCGCTGGATCACCTCGAACCCGACCGCGGCGAGCAGTGCCGGAGCGGCCGCCGTGCGCAGGGCCACCGGTTCCCGCGGCAGGCGCGCGAGCATCCAGAGCACGATCAGCAGGTTCGCGGCGAGCGACAGCGCGAGCGTCGTCGCGGCGGCGAGGACCGCGCGCACCGCTCCCGCCCCCTCGGGCCCGGCCACCGCCCCTGCGAGGAACCCGCCGAGCACCGTCAGGCCCAGGGACACGGCCAGCACCAGACCCAGGCCGACGAGCCGGCCGGCGTCGGAGACCATGCCTGCGATCCACGGCGGCCCGGCGGTCCGCTGACCCCACTGCGCGGACAGGGCCTCGCGCAGCCGGTACATCCACGCGAGCCCGGTGTAGGCGGCGAGCAGGAGACCCAGGACGCCGACGGCGTCGCGTTGCCGGATGGCCTCGGCCACCAGCTGGTCGACGGTCGCGGCCAGGCCGGGTCCCACGGTTGCGGTCACGGTCCGCTGCAGCTCCGCCAGGCGCTCCGGGTCACCGAGCAGCACGTACCCGGCGATCGCGAACGCGACCATGAGCAGGGGCACGAGCGCGACCACACTGAAGTAGGTGATGGCGGCGGCGTAGTGGTCGCCGTGGCGCTCGAGGTACTGCATTGCGGCCCGCACCAGATGGTCGATCCAGCGGTGGCGACGGAGGCCGGCCAGCCAGGAGCCCAGCGCGGACCCCGCTGCGTCGTCGCCGGCCGTATCCGTCGGTCGGGCGCCGTGGGGTGTCGACCCGGGTGGCACGGCGACCTCCGTGGGGCGAGTGCGGGAGCCCAGCGTGGGACGCCTCTCCCGTCCTGCGCATCACCCATCCCGAACGAGCAGGGGCGACCCGGTGCCGGGCCATACTCGTCGGGTGATGCCGCCCGCTCCGGGGGCGGGGGAGCGTCGCGGGAGTGGAGGGAGGTGGCCGGTGGAACACAGACGGGGTCGACCGGCATCCGGCACCGGAGCGGTCCGGCGGGACCGGACGTGAGTCTCGACGTCCTCGTGCTCGGCCTCGCCAGCGTGATCCGCCCGACCTCGGTGGCCGCCGTCTACGCCTTCCTCGCCGCCCGGTCACCGAGCACGCTGCTGGTCGCCTACCTCGCGGCCGGGCTGGCGCTCAGCCTCACCGTCGGCATCGGCGCGGTGTTGATCGTCCACGTGAACCCGCCGCCCCCGACGGTCAGCAGCAGTGGCCGCGACATCGCGGACATCGTGCTCGGCGTGGCCGCACTCGGGGCCGCGCTGTACTTCTGGCGGCGGACACCGCCGGACACCCTCGCCGGGGGGCGGCCCGAGCGTCCGCCGTCGGCGCTGCGGCGCCGGCTGAACGAGCCCACCCGGTCGAGCGCGGCGCTGGCCGGCATCCTCACCCACCTGCCGGGTGTGTTCTACCTCGCTGCCTTGGCCGCGATCGTGGCCGGCCGGCCCGGTCCCGTCGCAGGCCTGCTGCAGGTCGGTCTGTACAACCTGCTCTGGTTCGCGGTCCCGCTGGCCGCACTCGCGTCCTGGACGTGGCACCCGGAGACGACCCGCGGCACCGCGAAGCGGCTCACCGCGTGGGTCCAGGAGCACAAGAAGACCATCGTCGTCACCGTCTTCGGAGCCGTCGGTGTCTACCTCGTGGCGGCCGGGCTCTACCAGCTCCTGACCCGCTGAGGCAATTCATTCCCCCTGCGTGAGGTCGTGGGCGGTCCGGCTGCCGCACGCTGCCCCGATGACCACATCCCGGGAATCCGCCGTTCCCGCCGAGGAGGCGCCGGTCGGCGCCACCTCGATCGGGACGCCCCGCCGCGCCTCCACACGGATACCCGCGGGCGGCCTGCCCCGGGCCCTCGTCCTGCTGCTCGGTCTCGCGGCCGCCGTGGTCGCCGTGGCCGGCATCCGTGCGATCGCCTGGCTGGTCGGGCCGGTGTTCCTGGCACTGATCATCGTCATCGCCGCCCACCCTGTCCAGCGGTGGCTGCGGGACCGGGGATGGCCCAGCTGGGTCGCGACCCTCGCACTGGTCCTGGTCGTCTACGTCGGTCTGCTGGGCCTGCTCGCGATCATGCTCGTGTCGGTCGGGCAGCTGGCCACGGTGCTGCCGCAGTACTCGGCCCAGTTCGACGCGCTCCTCGCCTCCGTGGAGCAGTTCCTGGCCGGCCTCGGGATCGGGCAGGCCCAGATCGAGGCCGCGACGAAGTCGGCCAGCCTCAGCTCCGTGGTGGGCGCCGTGGGCGGGGTCGTCTCCGGTGTCTCCGGGATCCTCACCGTCGTCGTGCTCATCCTCGCCCTGCTGGTGTTCTTCATCGCCGACGCGTCCACGTTCGGCAAGCGCCTGGACAGCATCGCTGCGGAGCGCCCGCAGGTGGTCGGGGCGCTGGAGAGCTTCGCGACCGGTACGCGTAGCTACCTGGTGGTCACCACGATCTTCGGCCTCATCGTCGCGGTGCTCGACGGCATCGCGCTGGAGATCATGGGCATCCCGCTCGCGATCCTCTGGGCCGTCCTCGCCTTCATCACCAACTACATCCCCAACATCGGCTTCATCTTCGGCCTGGTACCGCCTGCGCTGCTGGCTCTGCTGACCGGGGGCTGGACACTGTTCATCGCGGTGGTCGTCGTCTACTGCGTCCTGAACCTGGTCATCCAGTCGCTCATCCAGCCCCGCTTCGTCGGCAACTCGGTCGGACTCTCCGCGACCGTCACGTTCGTGACGCTCCTGTTCTGGACGTGGGTCCTCGGTCCCCTCGGGGCGCTGCTGGCCATTCCGCTGACGCTGCTGGCCAAGGCGGTCCTCGTCGACATCGACCCGCGCGCCCGCTGGGCGGACGCACTCCTGCGGACGTCCGCCGAGGAGCCGTCCGGGCCCGACGAGGAGCCGGAACCCGCGGCGCCGGAGCCCGACCCCGACACGGACGACACGGACGACGCGGCCGGCCATCGACACGCCGGGGCCTGACGATCCAGCTCCTCGTAGGATGAGCACCGTGGACCGGCGTCCGGCCCCGACCGGCCATTACGGGATCGTTCTCGCGCTGCTCGTCGTGGGGTACCTCGTGTCGGCATTCGCGACCAGCAACTGGGTGAGCGTCGTGACCCTGCTGGTGTACGTCGCAGCGCTCGTGCTGGCCATCCATGCGGCGCGGCTCGCGGGGCCCCAGGTGTGGATCCTCCGGGTCACGCTGGCGGTGGGGTCGGCCGCAACGCTGCTCGTCCTGGTGTTCGCCCCGGAGAACGCGACCCGGGGTGCGGCGGCGCTCTGGCTCGCCCTCGTCCTCGGCTCCACGGTCGTCCTCGTCGTCCGGCACGTCCTGCGGCACCCGGTCGTGACGGTGCAGACGATCGCGGGGGCGCTCAGCGCCTACATGCTCATCGGCCTGATGTTCGCCGAGATCTACACCGCGATGTCCCGCCTGGGTACGGAGCCGTTCTTCGCCGGGACCCAGGCCGCGGACCCGACGACGGTGCAGTACTTCAGCTTCACGACCCTGACCACGCTCGGCTACGGCGACTTCACCGCCGCGCTCAACGCCGGGCGGGCGGTCGCCGTTCTCGAAGCGCTGCTCGGGCAGGTCTTCCTGGCCACGCTGGTCGCCCGCCTGGTGGCGAACTTCGTCCCGCGGGTACCGCGCGAGACGCCGGGCGACGACGAGAGGGGCCGCACCGGTCTCCCGTAGCCGGCGCGGCGACGTCCGGGACCGATGCGTCGGCCTCAGGCCGGCGGTTGGTCGGCCGGCTGCGGCGGGACCTTCGCCCGTTGCTTCGCCTCGTAGCGGGCGAGAACCTCACCGATGACACCGATGAGCATGCCCCACGACGCCACCACGAACAGCCATGTGCCGATCCGGGTCAGGGTCGGACTCAGGAAGAACAAGCTCCCGACGACGAAGGCGGCGTTCCCGAACAGGCCGACCCCCATGTGCACCCACGGGATGTCGTGGGTGAAGCGGCGGATGTGCCGGATGTAGAGGTACAGGAGCATGGTCGCCTCTCGCCTCGTCGACGGTGATCTCGGGGACGTCGTCGCGGCGGGCCCTCAGAGGTCCCGCCACGCCCTCGGGAGCCAGTCCGAGGGCCGCCACCCGGTCCCGTACAGGAGCGCGACGGCGAGCAGGGCCATGAGCATGGCCTGGCCGGGCAGTCCGAGCCAGATCAGGCCGGTCATGCACGCCAGGGTCGTCACCACGATCGCGATGCGACGCCGGGACCGCCTGCTCCTCCACCCGCTACGGAAATGGCGCCGGAGCTGCGGATCGGCGGCCAGGGACCGCTCGGTCTCCGCGAGCACCGCGCGTTCGGCATCGTCGAGCATCGTGGAGTCCTCTCGCTGCGCCCCCTGCGGGGAGGGTCGTCGCCCGGACCGGTGCACGGCTCACCCCGGAGGGATGAATCAGGCCGGGGGCGGCGGGGCCGGGGGGTTGGCGATGTGCATCACCGAGGTGACCACCAGGTAGATGCCGGCCGCCCCGGCGGCGATCATGACGATCGTGCGCCCGTGCCGGGAGAGCCAGCCGTTGACGGCGGTGACCACGCGGAGGGTCTGCTCCGGCCAGATCGCGTGGGCCACCACCGGGATCTCGATGATGAGCATGTAGATCGCGGCGACCAGCAGCACCCAGAGGATCGTGAACAGGACGCTCTCGTGTCGCCTTGGCGATCGTGTGCAGGGCGGCGAGGTAGAGCGGCGACGGCGTGTACATCACCAGCCCGACGCCGAGCAGCCCGAGCAGGCCGATCTCCCGGCGCTGTTTCGCGGCCTTCGGCCCGCGGGGCGGCCGGAACCAGACGAACAATGCGAAGCCGAGCAGCAGCAGCCCGATCGCCAGGTCGATCCACGGGGGCACTGTGCGGTGGTGCGGGCCGCGCTCGATCCCGCTGCCCTGGAGGATGAAGACGAGCGCGAACCCGAAACCCAGGGTCGCGATCACGGCCCCCGCGATGAACACGAGGGCCTTCTTGCGGGGCTCCGGGCTCACCAGCAGGAAGGCCACGAACAGCAGACCCGGCGGGTAGATCGCAGCGCCCAGGCTCTCCGGGATCGTTTCGATCAGCATCGGGCGCCTGCGTTCTCCAGGCTCATGTGGCCGTTTCGGCCGTCGCCGGGGTGGGTGCGGGTGTGGTCGGTGCGGGGTCGGGGAGCCGCAGGGTCACGACGTAGGACACGACCACCCCGACGATCACGAGCGGCATCACGGTGAGCCCGGAAACGCCCAGGAACAGGGTGGCGAGCAGGACCGAGGTCATCGGCAGCCGGAGCATGCCGACCGTCATCGCCCCCATCCCGATCGCCGCGCCGGTCAGGGCGTCGAGCCCCGGGAGGAACGCCAGCGCGGTGCCGCCGGCGGCGCCCAGGAACATGGCCGGGAACGTGGGACCGCCCCGGAAACCGGCGAGCGACCCCGAGTAGGCGAGTCCCTTGCAGGCGATCAGCAGCAGCAGCGTTCCGATCCCGTACGCGGCGGGGTTCCGGAGCAGCGGACCCAGGGCGTCCTGCCCGGAGAACAGCACGTCCGAGACGGGGTGCCCGGTCACGGCGGCGTAGAGGATCGCCAGACCCGCGATGGCCAGGCCGACGATCGGCGTGAGGATCACGGCGCGCCGGACGACGACCGGTCGCACCCGCAGGGCGCCCGCGCGGATCGCCCAGCAGAGCAGGGCCGCCACGACGCCGGCGGCCACGGCCCAGCCGAACCCGGCGATCGTCGGTGTGCCCGCCGCCGGGAGGTCCGAGACGACGAGGGAGAACGTGCCGTAGCCGGTCCAGGAGTCGAGCCCGAGGAAGACGAGGGACCCGATCCCGGACCCCAGCAGACCCGGGACGAGGACCATGGTCGCGGTGGCCCCTCCGAGCCCGGCGGCCTCCATCATCAGGAAGGCCCCGGCCAGCGGGGAGCCGAACAACGTGCTCACGGCGGCGAAGCTGCCCGTGGCGGCGACGACCGACGCCAGGTTGGCGGGAATGTCTCCGCGCTTGGCCATGCGCACGGCCAGCACGGCCAGCCCGCCGCCGAGCGCGATCAACGGTGCCTCCGGCCCGACGACCACACCGAGCCCGATGCTGGCGACGGCCGCCGCGGCGATCCCGCCCAGGTCGACACCCCGGGGATAGCCGCCGGCGTGGAAGCCGTCCGCCGGGGACTCCCCGGCGTGACCGGGCGCGTACCGGATGACGACACCGACGACCGCCCCGGCGATCCCGAGGGGGAGCAGCGGCCACCACAGCGGGGGAGCCGCGAAGCCCAGCCCCGTCGGCGCCGCGGTGAACGCCCAGTGCTGGAGCGCACCCACCAGCACGAGGAACCAGTAGGCGACCGCCGAGATCGGCACGCCCAGTACGGCGGCGACGACGAGCAGGCCGAGGTACTGGCGTGACCGCAGGACGGCCATCGGGTCGAGGGGCTCGTCGGCCCCGGCCGGCCTCGGGGTTGCCTCAGTGCTCACCCGGTCACGACCTCTCCTCGATCTCGCGGGTCAACGGGTCCGGTGGTGGCCCCGGCAGCGCACCCACGCCGGGACCACCACCGACGGATCAGACGGCGTGGGCCTCGGCGAAGACCTCGCGGAGCTTGGCCTCCTGCTCGGTGGACAGGTTCGTGTGCAGGAGCTCGCCGTCGATGCCCCGGAACGCCTCCGCGACCTTGTCGGGCACGCCTTCGGAGGTGAGGGCGAACAGTGCCGAGGTCCCGGGCGTCACCTTCCGGCGCACCTCGTCGATGAACTCGTCGTCGATCCCCACGTCGCGCATGGAGGCCGCCGAGGCTCCCGCGACGGCTCCCACGACGATCCCGAGCAGCGGGACGAAGAAGATCATCCCGAAGAGCAGGCCCCAGAACCCGCCCCCGAGGGCGCCGATCCCCGTCCCACCGTGCAGCTGGCGGGTCTTCGGCTTCTTCGCTCCCTCGGCCCACGAGACGACGGCGCCGTCGTTGATCGTGATCGCTTCTTCCCGCTGCAGCCTCTCCAGGATGGCCAGGGCCTCGTCGGCCCCCGTCGCCGTCGGGAACTTCACCGCGCTCAGTGTGGGCATGCTTCTCCTTCTCATGATCCTCAGTGCGCCGGGTGCGCGCGGGGAGGCGGGACGGCACACGTCGGGTCCGCCGGGTCTCGCCACCCCGGGGCGACTCTCGCCGGGTCGCACGGCGCGGGCATCACCTAATCGGGATGAGCCGTTCCGCCGCGACCCGTGAGCCGGCACGGCGTCATGCGCGCCGGGTGATGTCGGCAGGTCCGGACGCTGCGACGCTGCGGTCTCACCGCAGGGCGACCCCGGGAGCACGGACCATGGTGATCCGGCCAGCGCGCGAGCGACCGCGGCTCAATCGGCCGTTCCTCGTCGGAGCGGCGGCGGTCTTCGCCGTCGAGGCGGTGGCATCCGCCGGCGTCGCGATCGCCCGGACCCCCATCGGAGGCCGGACCTCCCCGACCCGCTCGCGGCGCCGGGAGCGGAGCTGGTCGCGGGCGAGGGTGGCGGCTGCGGCGAGCGCCTGCGCCTGGCGCGACGCCGACCTCGTCCGCCGGCGCTGACGCCCCGGGCCGCGCCGGGCTGGGGTGACCCGCGCCGGTGCCGGTCAGCTCCGGGTCGGCCGGCCACTGCGACGGAGCAGGATCGCCGCAGCCCAGCCGAGCAGCCAGCCGAGGAGCCGGAAGGCCGGTCCGACGTCGCTCCAGGAGGAGCCCGGATCCGCCGACGGTCTCCGGGGGGTGCCGGTCGCGGGCCGCGGACCCTGTGCCGGAGTAGCGACGCCGGGAGGCCGGCTGGAGTCCCCCGAGCCCGGGGGCGGCCCGCCGATGCGGCGCCGGAAGACGTGGTAGGACCACCACTGGTAGACGAGGACGACGGGCAGCAGCACGGCGGCCACGATCGTCATCACGGTCAGGGCGTAGGGCGCGGAGGCGGTGTTCTCCACGGTCAGGTCGTTGGCGGCGCCGAGCGTGGAGACCATGACCCGGGGGCTGAGCTCGTCGAAGATCGAGATGATGGACGCGGCGATGGTGACCGACGTGGCGGCGAAGGCCGTGCCCTCCTGGCCCCGCATCGCCTGCACCGCCGCGGCGACGACGGCGACGACGGCGACGAGCTCGGCCACCGAGAGCAGGACGCCCTGGCCGTAGCCGATCCTGGTCCACAGGATCCAGACCACGACGAGGACGGCGACCGGCGTCGCGAGCAGGCGGGCCGTCCGCAGCGCCCGTGCGCGCAGCTCGCCGAGCGTGCGGAACGCCAGGAACACCGCGCCGTGCAGGAGGCAGAGCACCGTCAGCGCCACCCCGGTCACCAGCGCGTACGGGCTGAGGAGGTCGGCGAGGCCACCGGCGAAGTTCTGCGTGGCGTCGATCGGCACCCCGTGCAGGAGGTTGGCCAGGACGATCCCGAGCACCAGGGGTATGACGACGCTGCCGGAGGTCAGCGCCGCGCTCCAGAGCGTCCGGGCCCGCGCGGTCTCGGCATGTGCCCGGAACTCGAACGAGACCCCGCGCACGATGAGGCCGGCCAGGAGCAGCAGGATCAGCGGGTAGAACCCGGACAGCATGGTGGCGTACCAGGTCGGGAACGCCGCGAACGTCCCGGCGATCGCGACGATCAGCCACACCTCGTTGCCGTCCCAGACCGGCCCGATCGACTCGATCGCCGAGGTGCGCCCCTCCTCGTCCCGGCCGACGACGCCGTGCAGCATGCCGACGCCGAAGTCGAAGCCCTCCAGGACGAAGAAGCCCGTCCACAGCACGACCAGGACGATGAACCAGAAGCCGGCGAGCGTCATCGGTATCCCCTCAGTAGGTCGGTTCGAGGGTGGGTTCCGGCGCCTCGGTCGCGGCCGGTGGTTGCTCCAGCTCCTTGCGGGCGAAGCGCCACATCAACGTCCAGTCCACGACGGCCAGCGCGACGTAGAGCACGCCGAACACGACGAGGCTGGTCACGATCGCCCCGACGCCGACCGACGGCGACACTCCGTCCGCGGTCTTCTGCAGGCCCTGCACGATCCACGGCTGGCGGCCGTTCTCGGTGAGCACCCAGCCGGCCGTGTTGACGATGAACGGCAACGGGAGGGTCCAGATCGCGACCCGCAGGAACCACCGCGACGTCGGGAGCTTGTTGCGCACGAGCAGTCCCCACGCCCCGATCAGCAGCATCAGCGAGCCGAGATAGGCCATCACCCGCATCGACCAGTACTGGACGAACACGTTCGGCACGTAGTCGCCGGGGCCGTACTGCTGCACGTACTGCGCCTGGACGTCGTTGAGGCCACGACCTTCCCGTTCCACGAGTTCGTGGCCAGCAGCGACAGCAGGTGCGGTACCTGGATGATCTTGTCCGGGGTCTGGTCGTTGTTTCCCCCGCCGATCTGGAACAGCGAGAACGAGCACGGCTGGCAGGTGGTCCACTGCGCCTCCGCCGCCGCGATCTTCATCGGCTGGAACTCGCCCTCGGTCACCCCCAGCTCGCTGCCGACGAGCAGGTTGACCAGCGTGACCGGGACCAGCACCACCAGGGCCAGCCTCGCCGACCGGGTGAAGACCTCCGTGTTCGAGTTCCGGCGCAGGTGCCAGGCCGAGACCGCCAGCATGACCACCGCGCCGGTCGCGAACGACGCCAGCAGGACGTGCAGGCCTCCGCGCAGGAACACCGGGTTGGTCAGGACGGCCCCGATGCTGGTGAGCTCCGCCCGGTTCGTCACCGGGTCGACGGCGTAGCCGACCGGGTTCTGCATCCACGAGTTGGCCGCCATGATGAACGCCGCGGAGAGGATGCCGCCCACCGCGACCGCCCAGATCGCCGCCAGGTGCAACCGCCTCGGCAGCCGCCCCCACCCGAACAGCCACAGCCCGAGGAACGTGGACTCGAGGAAGAACGCGGCCAGGCCCTCCATCGCCAGCGGGGCGCCGAACACGTCGCCGACGAAGCGCGAGTAGTTCGACCAGTTCATCCCGAACTGGAACTCCTGGACCAGCCCGGTGACCACACCGACCGCGACGTTGATCACCAGCAGGGTGCCGAAGAACTTGGTGAGGCGCAGGTACTCGGGTGCGTCGGTGCGGTGCCACAGCGTCTGCAGTGTCGCCGTGAGCAGCCCGAGGCCGATCGTGAGCGGCACGAACAGGAAATGGAAGATCGTGGTGGCGGCGAACTGCAGCCGGGCGAGGTCGAGCGCGGACACGTCGGCGTCCCGCGCTGCGCTACGAGCTCTTCGCGGCGTCGAGCGCCTCGTCGAGGGTGATCGCGGCGTCGATCAGGGCGAGGTGGGTGAAGGCCTGCGGGAAGTTGCCGATCTGCTCGCCGCTCAGCGCGATCTCCTCGGAGAACAGGCCGACGTGGTTGGCGTAGGTGAGCATCTTCTCGAACGCGAGCCGGGCGTCGTCGAGCCGGCCGGCCCGGCCGAGCGCGTCGACGTACATGAAGCTGCACAGCGAGAACGTGCCCTCGTCGCCCTGCAGGCCGTCCGGTGAGGCGCCCGGGTTGTACCGGTAGACGAGGCTGTCGGTGACGAGCTCGTCGTCCATCGCCCGCAGCGTCGAGAGCCACATCGGGTCGTGCGGGGCGATGAACCCGACGGTGGCCATCCGCAGCACGGACGAGTCGAGCACGTCGTCGTCGTAGTGCTGGACGAAGGCCTGCCGCTTCTCGTTCCAGCCCTTCTCGATGACCTGGTCGTAGATGGCGTCCCGGGCCGAGACCCACCCGGTGACGTCCGCGGGGCGCCCGTGCGAGGCGGCCAGCCGGATGCCGCGGTCGAACGCCACCCAGCACATGAGCCGGCCGTAGGTGAAGTCCTTGCGGCCCCCGCGGGTCTCCCAGATTCCCTCCTCGGGCTGGTCCCAGTGCCCGGCGAGCCAGTCCAGCAGGGCCCGGATCTGCATCCAGCCCCGGTGCCCGATCTGCAGGCCCCGCTCGTCGGCGAAGAACAGGCTGTCCATGGCCTCGCCGTAGATGTCGAGCTGGACCTGGCCGGAGGCGCCGTTGCCGATCCGGACCGGGCGCGAACCGCGGTAGCCGGACCAGTGCTCCAGGGACTCCTCCTTCAGGTCCGACGAGCCGTCCACCCGGTACATGATGTTCAGCGGGCCGCCCTCGCCGCCGGCGTTCTCCGCGACCCGGTCCCGGAGCCAGCCGCTGAACTGCGCGGACTCCCCGATGAACCCGAGGCGGAGCAGCGCGTAGACGGAGAACGACGCGTCCCGGATCCAGGTGTAGCGGTAGTCCCAGTTCCGCTCGCCGCCGACCTGCTCGGGCAGTCCGGTCGTGGGTGCGGCGACCAGCCCACCGGTGGGGGCGTAGGTCATCAGCTTCAGCGTGATCGCGGACCGCTCGATGATCTCCCGCCACCGGCCGGTGTAGGTGCTGCGGCTCAGCCACCGACGCCAGAACCGCACGGTCTCGTCGTGGAGCCGGCGGAAGTCGGCGACCCGGATCTCCTGCGGCGGCCCGGCCGCCGCCGACTCCAGCACCACTCCCCGCACGTCACCCTCGGACAGCCCGATCGAGACCCGGACGTCGCCGTCGTCGATGCGCACGTGGGCCAGGCGGGCGTCGTCCGGCTCACGGACCGGGTGCAGCGTCAGCGTCAGGGCGTCGGTCCGGAACACGACGCCGTGTGGGGTCACCTCGGTCTGGTGCGGCACCCGGCCGTAGTCGAAGCGCGGCGCGACGTCGACCTCGAACGCGATCGTGCCGCGGACGCAGCGCAGCATGCGGACGAGCCGGTGGTTCGCGGTGACCTCGCTGCCCGCGGTCGGCATGAAGTCGACGACCTCGCCGACCCCCTTCTCGGTCACGAACCGCGTGATCAGCACGGCGGTCTGCGGGTAGTACATCTGCTTGGACTCGTAGTCCACGCCCGCGGGCCGCACCCGGAAGTGGCCGCCCTTCTCGTCGTCGAGCAGGGCGCCGAACACGCTCGGCGAGTCGAACCGCGGGCAGCAGAACCAGTCGACCGATCCGTCCGTGCTGACCAGCGCGGCGGTCTGCAGATCCCCGATCAGCCCGTGGTCGGCGATGGCGGCCTCGGTCATGTCCTGCCTCCGTGTGGCGTCGGGTTCGTCCCGCCCGGCTGTCATGGCAGGGCCACCGTCTCCGCGGGTCGCGGGCGGCCACATCCCCCGCAGGGGAGGAGCCGGGTGCAGAGCACTGCCATCCGGTCGGGGTGATGCGGGCCGCGGGCGCGGTCGCGACGGTGGGCCCGTGGCCGGACACGGCCCGGGGGACCGACGCCATCGAGGAGGATCCGTGGTCGACAATCAGCACTACGACGTGATCGTCGTCGGCTCGGGAGCCGGCGGCGGCACGTTCGCCCACCGGCTCGCGCCGACCGGGAAGCGGGTGCTGCTGCTCGAACGCGGCGGCTACCTGCCCCGCGAGCGGGACAACTGGGACTCCACCGCCGTCTTCGTCAAGGGCAAGTACCGCGCACCGGAGTTCTGGTTCGACCGCGACGGCGACGAGTTCCCGCCCGAGGTCAACTACTACGTCGGCGGGAACACCAAGTTCTACGGGGCGGCGCTGTTCCGGCTGCGCCCGGAGGACTTCGGGGAGATCCGCCACCACGGTGGGCTCTCCCCGGCCTGGCCGCTGGGCTACGACGACCTGGAGCCGTACTACACCCAGGCCGAACACCTCTACCAGGTGCACGGCCGGCACGGCGAGGACCCGACCGGCGGTCCGGCGAGCGCGGACTACGCCCACCCGCCGGTGCAGCACGAGGAGCGGATCCAGCAGCTCAGCGACGACCTGGAGAAGGAGGGGCTGCACCCGTTCCACCTGCCGATCGGGGTCCGCCTGACCCAGGACGAGCACGGCCGGGCCACCCACGACAGCGTGTGCATCCGCTGCGACCGGGTGGACGGGTTCCCGTGCCCGGTCGGCGGCAAGGCCGACGCCCAGGTGATCTGCGTCGACCCGGCACTGGCCCGGCACGAGAACCTGCACCTGCTCACCCACGCCTACGTCCGCGAGCTGGAGACCGACGCGAGCGGGCGCACCGTGACCGCGGTGGTCACCGACGTCGGCGACGAGACGGTGCGGTTCACCGCGGACGTCGTGGTGCTGGCCTGCGGCGCGGTGAACACGGCCGCGCTGCTGCTGCGCTCGAACGCCGACCCGCACCCGGACGGCCTCGCGAACTCCTCCGGTGTCGTGGGCCGGCACTACATGCGGCACAACAACCTCGCGATGATGGCCGTGTCCAAGGAGCCGAACCCCACGGTCTTCCAGAAGACACTGGCGTTCAACGACTGGTACCTGGGTTCCGACGACTGGGACTACCCCCTCGGCGGCGTCCAGATGCTCGGCAAGTCCGACGCCGAGCAGGTCCGGGCGAACGCCCCGGGCTGGGCGGGCTCGCTCTCGCCCGAGATGCCGTTCGCGGTGCTGGCCCACCACGCCGTCGACTTCTGGCTGTGCAGCGAGGACCTGCCGGCGCCGGAGAACCGCGTCACCCTCGACGGCGACGGCCGGATCCACCTCGCCCTGGACCCGAAGAACAACGTCGAGGGGCTCTCCCGGCTGCGGCACCACCTGCAGGACCGGCTCGGCGCGCTGGGCATGGAGCAGAAGCACCTGCTGCACCACAGCATCTACATGCACAAGGGCATGCCGATCGGGGCGACCGCGCACCAGGCCGGCACGGTCCGCTTCGGCACCGACCCGGCGAGCTCCGCTCTCGACGTGAACTGCCGGGCGCACGACGTCGACAACCTCTACGTCGTCGACACCAGCTTCTTCCCGAGCATCGGCGCGGTGAACCCCTCGCTGACCGCGATCGCCAACGCCCTGCGCGTCGGCGACCACGTGATCGAGCGGCTCGGATGACCCCCACCACCAGCAGCACCGAGAGGACTCCCACCATGACGACGGACCGAGTCGGCGCACTGGTCATCTTCGGAGCGACCGGCGACCTGGCCAAGCTGGAGACGTTCCCCGCGCTCGTGGGCCTGGTCGACCGCGGCGTCCTGGACGTGCCGGTGATCGGGGTGGCCAAGAGCGGCTGGGGCCTCGACGAGTTCCGGGCCTACGCCGCGGCGTCGTTGCGCGCCAACGGCATGGACCCGGACTCGGGCCCGGGCGCGACGATGCTGGGCCTGCTGCGCTACGTCGACGGCGACCTGGACGACCCGGCGACGTACGCGGCGATGTCGGCCGAGATGGGCGAGGCCACCACGAAGGCCCTGTTCTACCTCGAGGTGCCGCCGTTCCTGTTCGGCCGGATCGCCGAGGGCATCTCGGCGGCGGGCCGGGCCGACGGTGCGCGGGTGATGGTCGAGAAGCCCTTCGGAACGGACCTGGAGGGTGCGCGCACGCTGAACGCGACGATGCACCGGTACTTCGCCGAGGACGCGATCTACCGGGTGGACCACTGGCTCGGGCTCGACCCGCTCAACGACGTCGTCGTGGCGCGGTTCGCCAACTCGATGATCGAGCCGCTGCTCGACCGCGACCACGTCGCGAGCGTCCAGATCACCATGGCCGAGGCGTTCGACGTCGCCGACCGCGGGCGGTTCTACGACGCGACCGGCGCCATCCGCGACGTCGTGCAGAACCACATGCTGCAGGTGCTGGCCAGCGTCCTCGCCGACCCGCCGGACGGCTCGGGCATCGACTCCTGGCTCGACTCCAAGGCCCGGCTGATGGGCGCGATCCGGCCGATCGTCCCGGAGGACGCCGTGCGCGGGACAGTACGAGGGCTACCACGGCGTCGCGGGCGTGGCGCCCGGGTCGACGACCGAGACCTACGTCGCGGTGCGCCTCTACGTCGACTCCTGGCGCTGGGCGGACGTGCCGGTCGTGATCCGGGCCGGGAAGACGATGCCGGTCACCGCCACCGAGGTCAGCATTCGGTTCAAGCCGGTCCCGTTCAACGTGTTCGGCGGCATCGTCGGCCCGTCCCGGCTGGCCAACTCGCTGCGCTTCCGGATCTATCCCACGTCCCAGATCGGGCTCAGCCTGGCCGGCAAGAAGCCCGGCGCGAGCCGCGAGCCGGAGCTGCACGAGCTGGCGTTCGCGCAGCACAGCGGGTCGGACATGCGCCCCTACGACCGGCTCATCGGGGCCGCGCTGGACGGGAACCGGGTCCTGTTCGCGCGCCAGGACACGGTCGAGGCGGCCTGGCGGGTGGTCGATCCGGTGCTCGGCGACGCGACGCCGGTGCACACCTACGCCCGGGGCAGCTGGGGCCCCAAGGAGGCGGACGCGCTGCTGCCCGGCACCGACTCCTGGCACGACCCGGTCGCGTGACCCCATCTCCGGAGGACGAGATCATGGACCAGACCGCACCCCGGCGCATCGTGATCGTCGGAGGCGGGTTCGCCGGGCTCTTCGCGGCGCGCTCCCTGCGTCGCAGCGCCGTCGCCGTCACGCTGGTGGACCGGGCCCAGCACCACCTGTTCCAGCCGCTGCTCTACCAGGTGGCGACCGGGATCCTGTCCGAGGGACAGATCTCGGTCCCGCTGCGCGACGTCCTCAAGCGACACCGCAACGTCCGGTGCGTCCTGGCCGACGTCGTCGACGTGGACGCCGCGGACCGCCACGTCGTCGCCGAGCTGCCCGGCGGGGACCGTCTCGAGCTGCCCTACGACGCGCTCGTCGTCGCCGCCGGGGTCCGCCAGTCCTACTTCGGCCACGACGAGTTCGCCCGGTGGGCGCCCGGGATGAAGACGATCGACGACGCCCTCGCGATCCGCCGGAAGATCTTCGGGGCGTTCGAGCGCGCCGAGACCACCGACGACCCGGACGAGCGGCGACGTCGCCTGACGTTCGCCGTCGTCGGCGCCGGCCCCACCGGGGTCGAACTGGCCGGCCAGATCCGCGAGCTCGCCGTGCGCACCCTGCACGCCGAGTTCCGGACCATCCGGCCGGAGGACGCCCGGGTCCTGCTCTTCGACGGCGGGAGCACAGCGCTGGCCTCCTTCGGGCCGGCGCTGTCCCGCTCGGCGGAGAAGACCCTGCGCGAGCTCGGGGTGGAACTGCACCTCGGCTCGATCGTCACCGACGTCGACGCCCACGGGCTCCGGGTCCGGGACGCGACCGGCACCACGGTCGACCACCCGGCCGCGACCGTCCTGTGGGCCGCGGGCGTCGAGGCGCCGCCGGTGGCCGCGGCCCTCGCGACGGCGACCGGGGCGTCGGTCGACCGCGCCGGCCGGATCCGGGTCGGGCCGGACCTGACCGTGCCCGGCCACCCGGAGATCTCGGTCGTCGGGGACCTGATGAGCCGTCCCGGGTTGCCCGGCGTGGCGGAGGTCGCCATGCAGGCGGGCTTCTACACCGGGCGGCGGCTGCGACGGCAGGCCGAGGGCGAGCGGACGCCGGGGCCGTTCCGGTACTTCGACCTCGGGTCGGCCGCCTACATCTCCCGCGGCCGCGCCGTGGTCTCGGCGGGTCCGGTGCACGTGTCGGGGATCGTCGGCTGGCTGGCCTGGCTGTTCATCCACATCGCGTTCCTGACCGGGTTCCGCAGCCGGGTCGGGGCGCTGCTGACCTGGTCGGTGGCGTTCGCCCGCGACGCCCGCCGGGAACGCACGTTCCCCGCCGTCGAGGACCCGCGGGAGGAGCCACCCGCGGCGAGGGCCGACCCGGCCGCGGCGCCGTGACCCCACAGACGGCGGGCGGCGGGTGAGCGGGTCGGCGCGGCGGCTGCTGCGCACGACGTCGGCGGCCCGCGGTGCGATCGTGCTCGGGGCGGGAGTCGGTATCGCGACGGCGGTCCTGGTGATCGCCCAGGCCGGCCTGCTGTCGGACACCATCACCCGCGCGTTCCTGGGCGGCGCGGGCCTCGACGAGCTCGCGGTGCCGCTGGCCGTCCTGCTCGCCGTCGTGGCCGCCCGCGCGGCGCTCGGGTGGGCCGGCGAGACGGTCGCCCACCGCGCCGCGGCCGCCGTCGTCGCCCAGGTCCGGGCCCGGCTCCTGGACCACGTGCTGCGCCTGGGTCCGCGGCACCCGGGCCTGCCGTCGACCGGCCGGCTGGCGACGCTGGCGAGCCGGGGGGTGGACGGGCTCGACGGCTACGTCGGCCGCTACCTGCCGCAGCTGCTGATCGCCGTGGTCGTGCCGCTGGTCGTCGCGGTCCGGATCCTCACCGCCGACTGGGTCTCGGCCGTACTGGTCGGCGTCACGGTGCCGCTGATCCCGCTGTTCATGGTGCTCATCGGGCTCTACACGCGGACCCGGATGCAACGGCAGTGGCGGGCGCTCGCCGTGCTCGGGCACCACTTCGTCGACGTCGTCACCGGGCTCGAGGTGCTGACCGCGTTCGGGCGCGCCCGGCGCCAGTCCCGCGAGATCGCGGCGATGTCCGAGCGCTACCGCGTCGAGACGATGAGCGGCCTGCGGGTCGCGTTCCTGTCCGCGCTCGCGCTCGAGCTGCTGGCCACGCTGTCCGTGGCGCTGGTCGCCGTGGCAGCGGGGCTGCGGCTGGTCGAGGGTCGGCTGGACCTGCAGACCGCGCTCCTGGTGATCATCCTGGCCCCCGAGGTCTACCTGCCGCTGCGCGCGGTGGGTGCCCGGTTCCACGACAGCGCCGAGGGCGTCGCGGCGGCCGACGAGGTGTTCTCGGTCCTCGACCTCGTTCCGGACGGGTCCGGCGGGCCGGCCGGGCCTGCGCCCGACCCGGCGGCCGGACCGGTGCGGCTGCGCGGCGTCGGGGTCGACGGACGGGCCGGGCCGGTCCTGGACGACGTGTCGATCGACATCGCGCCGGGGGAGGTGCTCGGGATCAGCGGCCCCAGCGGTGCCGGCAAGTCCACCCTGCTCGACCTGCTGCTCGGGTGGCGCCGGCCCGACCGCGGGGTCGTCTCGGTCGACGGCGTCGATCTCGCCGGGGTCGACCGCGGCTCGTGGCTCACCTCCGTCGCCTGGCTGCCGCAGCGCCCGGTGCTGGTCGCCGGCACGGTGGCGGACAACATCCGGCTCGGGGAGCCGGCGGCCCCGGACGACCGCGTCGCGGCCGCGGCGGCGGTGGCCGAGCTCGACCTCCCGCCGGACACGCCCGTCCACGACGGCGGCCGCGGGCTGTCCACCGGCCAGCAGCGCCGGGTCGCGCTCGCCAGGGCCCTGCTGCTCGACCGCCCGCTGCTCCTGCTCGACGAGCCCACCGAGGGCGTCGACGCACGGACCGAGGAGCGGCTGCTGGCCGCCCTGCCGGCGGCGCTGGCCGGCCGCACCGCCGTGGTGGTCAGCCACCGGCCCGCGGTCCTGGCGCTGTGCGACCGGGTCGTCGCGCTCCCCGGCCCCGCCGGGCCGGTCGACCGCGCGGCGGTCCCGGACGAGCCGCGGCTGCCCGCCGCCGACGCCGGGGACCCCGCACACGACGGGCCGGGGCACGCCGAGGAGCCGGGTGCCGGCGGCGGCGGGGCGGTGCGCCTGCTGGGCGGTGCGCTCCGGCCACACCGGGCGCGACTCGCCATGGCCGTGCTGGCCGGCGTCGGCGCGCTCGGGTCCGCGGTGGCGCTGACCGCGACGTCGGCCTGGCTGATCTCCGCCGCCGCGCTGCACCCGCCGGTGCTCACGCTGACCGTCGCGATCGTCGCCGTGCGCGGGTTCGGCCTGTCCAAAGGCGTCTTCCGCTACGTCGAGCGGCTCGCCTCGCACGACGTGGCCCTGCGCGTCCTGTCGGACCTGCGGGTCCGGCTCTGGCAGACGCTGGTCCGCGCCGGTCCCGTCGTCTCCGGCCGGCTGCGCACCGGCGACCTGCTGGCCCGGCTGACGAAGGACGTCGACGCCCAGCAGGACGTGCTGGTCCGCGCACTCGTCCCGGCGGCCGCGGCGGCCGTCGTGGGCCTCGGCGCGGTGACCGCCCTGGGCATCCTCCTGCCCGCGGCCGGCGTGGCGCTGGCTCTCGGGCTCGTCGGCGCGGGGATCGTCGCCCCGGCCTGCACCGTGTGGGTCGGTCGCCGGTCCGCGCGCCGTGGTGCGGCCGCTCGCGGCGCGGTCAGCGGTGCCGTCGTCGACCTGCTCGAGGGGTGCCCGGACCTGGTGGCGTTCGGTGCCGCGAGCCGCCGCCGGCGCGAGGTGGGCGCGCTCGACGACCGGCTGACCGCCCTGACGCGCCGTGGGGCGGGCGCGACCGGGATCGGTTCGGCGCTCACCGTCCTGTCGGTCGGATGCTCGACCGTCGCCTGCCTCGCGGTCGGGATCGTCGCCCTGCGCGCCGGGGACCTGTCCGGGACGACCCTCGCCGTGCTGGCGCTGACCCCGCTCGCGACGGCCGAGCTCGTCGCGGCCCTGCCCGACGCCGCTCTCCGGCTGGCCGCCGCCGTACCGGCCGGACGCAGGATCCTGGCCCTCGACCGGCTGCCGACCCCGGTGACCGAGCCGGAGGTCCCGCGACCCGTCGCGGCGGGTCGCGCCCTCGCCGCGCGCGACCTGGCGGTCCGGTGGCCGTCGGCGGCGCACGACGCCGTCGACGGGGTGGGCCTGAGCCTGGACCGGGACAGGCGGATCGTGCTCACGGGTCCGACCGGGTCCGGAAAGACCTCGGTCCTGGCCGCGTTGATGCGCCTGATCGACCCGGCGGAGGGGTCGGTCACGCTGGACGAGGTGGACACGCTCGAGATGGCCGGCGACGACGTGCGCAGCCGGATCGCCTGGTGCGGCCCGCACACCCACCTGTTCGACAGCACGCTGCGGCAGAACCTGCTGCTCGCCCGGCCCGGCGCCACGGAGGAGCAGCTCCGCGAGTGCGTCCGGCGGGCGGGGCTGGCCGGATGGGTGGCGCGGCTGCCGGAGGGCCTCGGCACCCGCGTCGGCGCCCACGGAGGCGCCGTGTCCGGTGGTGAACGTCAGCGGATCGGGCTGGCCCGCGCACTCCTGTCCGACCGGCCCATCCTCCTGCTCGACGAGCCGACGGCCCACCTCGACGCCGACACCGCGGCTCGGGTGTGCGAGGACCTCCTGGACGTGACGGCCGGGCGGATGGCGATCGTGGTCACCCACCGGCCACAGGAGCTCGCCGGCCTCCCGCAGGTGCGGGTGGGCGGCGGGCGGTCGTCGCGACCGGTCCCGTAGGCCCGGCCACGCGGGCCCCCGGGCTCTCGGGGCGTCACCGGGTCAGGTGTGCACCGGGTCCGCCGACAGCGCGTCGGTCAGCAGCGCGACGAGCGCCTCGTGCTGCACGTCGGCCGACGACCCGACCTCCTCCTCGGAGCCGTCGAGCGCCTGCGCCGCGAGGCCCGCCTTGCTGTCGATCAGCTCGGCGATCCTGGAGTCGATCGTCTGCGCGGCGATGATCCGCCATGCGGTGACCGGCTCCGACTGTCCGATGCGGTGGCTGCGGTCGATGGCCTGGGTCTGTTCCGCTGCGGTCCAGGAGAGTTCGCCGAGCACGATGTTCGAGGCGACCTGGAGGTTGATGCCCACCCCGGCCGCGGTCAGCGAGCAGACCGCGACGGCGACCTCGGGGTCGTTGACGAACGCGTCGATGTTCCGCTGCCGGACCGTCGACGTCTGGTCGCCGCGGATGGAGGAGAACCGGACCCCCTGCTTGGCGAACGTCTCCTCGGCGACGTCCATCACGTCGACGTGCTTGGCGAAGAAGACGACCTTGCCCGCGCTGCGCGCGAGCTGTGCGGCGTAGTCGGCGGCGAGTCCGGCCTTCGCCTGACCGATGCGTCGCATCATGGCGAAGACGTTGTCGCCGCTGCTCGACGCGGCCGCGTCCTTCTGTTCCCACTTCGCGACCTGGCGCACGAGATCGTGGTCGATGCCCTCGCTGCCGGTACCGCCTGCCCCGGACTTCCGGGTGGCGAGTGCGTCGTAGTAGCGCGCCATCATCCGGCGGGCGAGGTCGCGCTCGGCCGCCCGGATCGACCGGCCTTCGGGCCCGTCCAGCTCGACGGGGAGGTCGGCGATGCGCCGGGCCGGGATGTCGGCGGCCACGTCGACCTTGCGGCGGCGGACGATGCCGCGGTCCACGACGCACTTGCGGGCGGCGGCGTCGAAGCCGGGGTCGGCGGGTGTCAGGCCGGTCGCGGTGAGGGCGTCCATCAGGTCGGCGAGCGGCTTCGTCGCGTCGATCCAGCCGAGGAACTGCCAGATGGCGAGGAAGTCCTCGATGTCGTTGATCAGCGGGGTACCGGTGAGGGCCATCAGCAGCGGACGCGCGGTGAACGACCGGATGCGCTGGGAGAGCTCCAGGACGTGCCGCGAGCGCTGGGAGGTCTTGTTCTTGATGAAGTGCGCCTCGTCGACGACCATCCCGCGGAATCCGAAGTCGCCGAGCCATCCGACGTGGCGGTCGAGCACCTCGTAGTTGACGACGACGATGTCGGCGAACCCGTCGATGGAGTCACCGTTGCCGTGGATCACGGTGGCCTTGCGGCGGGGTGTCCACAGCCCGGCCTCGCGCAGCCAGTTCGTCTTGACGACGTTGGGCACGACGACGAGCAGGGGATAGGCGTTCGCGGCCTCCGCGGCGAGCAGCGCCTGAGCCGTCTTGCCCAGCCCCGGCTCGTCGGCGAGCAGGAACGTCCGGTGCCCGGCCGCGGCCGCGGCGACCAGCCGGGCCTGGTGCGGCATGAGCTCCTGGACGCCCGGCGTCCTGCGGGGCGACGGCGCGGGGAGCGCCATGCACGCCGAGGCTCCGCTGCCGGCGCGCTCGAACGAGCGGAGCAGCGGGCCGAGCAGCTCCCAGCCGGTCAGCGGCGTCGGACGGGGGCCGCTCGGGCGGGCGGCCGAGAAGTCGGGGGCGAGGAACGGGTTGGCCATCTGCCGCGAGACGACCGACTGCGGCACCACCCCGGGCCTGGCGGGGGCAGCGGCATCGGCCGGGGCCTCGGCCGGCGGGACCTCGTCGGTGCCCGTGTCGATGCCCGCGGAACGCAGCACGTCCCGCTTGAGCGACCTGGCCTCGTCGGAGACGACGGCGTCCTCGGAGAGGAGGTCCATGAGTCCCGAGTCCCGCACGGCCGTCATGGCCAGGGTCTTGGCGATCTCGTCGAGACGCTTGAGCTGCTCGGTTCGCTGCTTCTCGGTGCTGGCCGCATCCGCCCGGACCCGGGTGCGCTCCTCGCGCAACATCAGGGCGACCGCCTGGAACTTCGTGCGCGTCGCGGGCGTCACCCGGCCGTTGCGCAGGGCGCTCTCGACCTCCCGGACGGAGCGCTGGAGCACGGACATGACGTCGTCGCCGCGGTCGTCGCCGCGTCGCCGGTTCCGCGGGGCGCCACGGCGAGCCCTGGTCTGGGGCTGGCCTCGTCGAGCCACGAACTCCTCCTCCAAGAATGCCCGGCAGGGCTGCCGTAGCAGCCCGGCCGCGCACGGTGCCGCGGTCGGGTGGTGGGCGTCGCACGGAGGCGCCCGAGTGGCTCCTCCGAGATGCGACCTGGCCCCTGTGTCTGCGGGAGATCGACGCCGCGGGGCCGGGCAGCCCGCGCACACCGAAGGCACCACGCTCTACGGTCGTGGCGCCCACCGACCGGGCCGACCGTGCCGAACGAGCAGTGCACAGCGGGATCGGATCTCCCGTCCATCATAACGCCCGGCGCCCGGTTCGCGATGGTGGCGCTCCGTGTCTTTCTCGCGGACCGCCGGGCTACGGCGGTGCGCCCGCTCCGCGCGGCGGCCGGGTATCCGGGCCCGGTCCGGGGAACGGGGCCCTCGGAGCCTCCGGTTCGGGGGACTGCCGCGGACGCGGGAGCCCTGCGGAGTTCGGGGCCGCCCTCGAGGTGGCCGGGTGCGGCGAGCGCAGGCCGTGATGGCCGTCGTGACGTGGCGTCGGCGGGGGCGTGGCCGGTGCCGACGCCCCGGGGTGGCCGGCGGTCGAGGGCGGTGTGGCGGCCGTCCGGGCCAGCTCCGCGAGGGCGACCTCCACCGTGGGGAACGTGTCGAACTCGCCCAGGATCCGGCGTGCGCGCAGCGGCAGCAGGTGGAAACGGCCGGAGCAGCCGGTCAGATGGAGCCGTACGTCACGCGCGTCGGTGCAGTGCCGGGCGTGGCGGACGGTCTCCAGCCCACCCGGCCCGAAGCTCTCCACTCCCTCGATGTCGACGATCAGATCGGTGAGCCGGCGGTCGCGCAGGGTGGCCACCTCCAGCTGTGCGTCGATCAACCGCAGCAGGCTCGCCGCCGCGGCTCGGTCCAGGTTCCCGACGACCCGGATCAACCGCATCCACTCGTGCGGTGTCTCCACGGCCATCCGGAACGGGGGTTCTGCGGGCATGTGTGCGCCTCCCACCAGGGTCCGGCTGCGTTGCCGGCCCGAGCAGTCGACTTCCCGCACCGGCGCCCGCTACACCCGCGACTTCGCGCCCAGCGGTGAGCGCTTCCCGGATCAGGGCGGGCGGCGGTCGCGCCCGAGGACCGTCACCGGGTCGCGCCGAGGGCATCGGGCAGGCCCGCGCGGCCGCCCACCCCGAGCTTGCGGTAGGCGTTGCCGAGGTGGTTCTCCACCGTCTTCGGGGTGATGAACAGGGCCTGGGCGACGTCACGGTTCGACGCCCCACCGGCGGCCAGGTCGGCGATCCGCCGCTCGGTCGGGGTCAGGGAGGCCGGCCCGTCGACCGCCGGACGGCGCACCGGCGAACCCGCCGCGGCGAGCTCGAGTCTCGCCGTCGCCGCGAGCGCGTCGGCGCCGCATTCGTCCGCGATCTGCAGGCCTTCCCGCAGCGGTCCGCGCGCGTCCGCGCGCCGGTTGTTCCGGCGCAGCGCCGCTCCGAGGTCGATCTGCGCCCGGGCCAGCTCCACCGGCGCCGGCACGGCGCGCAGGACGGTGACGGCCTCGCTCAGGAGGTCGACGGAGCGCTCGACGAGCCCCGACGCCCACAGCGCGACGCCTTCGGCCCGCCCCGAGCCGAACCGGCGTCCCGCCCCCAACGCCTCCGCGGCCCGGGTGCGAGCCTCCTGGACCCGGTCGAGCCGCAGCAGCGCGACCGCGCTCCACGCCTGCCACAGCGCGAAGTTGGGATGCACCACGTCCCGGACCAGCAGCCGTCGCCCGCAGTCCTGCAGGTCGTCCAGCGCCTCGGCCGGCCGGTCCTGTCCGAGCCGCAGCCGGGCCCGGGCCAGCAACAGGTGCGGCAGCGTGACCGGCACGCCACTGCAGGCCAGCCCGCGGTCGGCTTCGTCGAGTTCGCCGCGCTCGACCAGGCAGTGCACCAGCCATGCCTGGGTGTGCCGGCGCACGTGCGGGTCGAATCCGATGCAGAGCCGGTCGGCGAGCCGGGCGTCCTCCTCGGCCTCCCGGAGCCGTCCGCGTGCGAACCGGGCGTGCGCTCGCAGGGTCGCCGTCAGCCCGAGGTCGACCAGGCGTCCGCCGCGACGCGCGAGCTCGACCGCGGCGTCGGCCGCCGGGAGGACGTCGTCCGGCCGGTCGGTCGCGATCAGGACGTGGCAGGCCCGGTAGAGCGCGCCGCCGTCGATCGTCTCGGCGTCCGACGCGATCGTCGCGGCGCGGACGGCGGTCGTCGCGGCAGCAGGCCCGGTCTCCGGGTCGCGCAATGCGTTCATCGCGATCAGGCGCAGCGCCAGACTCGTCACCTCGTCGCCGCGGGCGCCGGCCCGGAGAGCCAGCTCGCTCACCCGGGCCGGCGTCGGCATGCCGGGTGCGGACCCGACCCGGCCGCCCAGCGCCAGCTCGGTGTGCAGGTCGGCCGCGAGGTCCGGTTCGGCGTCGCCGAGTGCGAGGACGGAGGCGGCCACGATCTCGCCCGCGGGCTGGTAGACCCCACCGCCGCGGGCGGCGGCCGAGACGGCGATCGCCACCCGCGCCGCGGCCCGCGGATCAGCGGTCAGCTCCCACGCTCTGCGCAGGGTCCGGTACCCCTCGCCGTCCGCGGCTCGGACCTGGGCCGTCCCGAGCTCGACGAGCAGCCCGGGCAGCTCGGACGGCGGACACGGTTCGGCGACCGCACGCTCCAGATAGGTGGCGGCGGCGCCCGGGGCGCCCTTGGCGAGCGCCGCCGCGGCCGCGGCGCGCAGCCCGGCCACCACCCGGGCGTCACCGAGGCGTTCGACGGCGAGCAGGTGGGCGCCGACCCGCTCCGGGTCGGCGCCGGAGTCGGCGAGGCACCGTGCGGCCTCGGTGTGGCAGTGGTGACGCTCGGCGGCGCTCATGTGCCCGGCGATCGCCTCGGCGAACAGGGGGTGGGTGAAGGCCAGTGGCCGGCCGGGTGCGAGCAGCTCGGCCGCCACCAGCGCGTCGGCCGCCTCGACCGCGACGACCGGGTCGAGTCCGGCCAGCGCCGCCGCCGGCGGGAGATCGGCCGTCGAGCCCAGCACTGCGACGGCACGCGCGAGCGCGGCGGCCTGCGGTGGAAGCTGACGCAGCCGCGGCAGGACGAACGTGGCGACGATGGCCTGGGCCCGCTCCCGTACGGCCTCGACGCCGGCGTCGTCGGGTGACACACCGTTCTCCCGCAGAGCCGCGAGCAGGGCGTTGAGCAGCAGCGGGTTTCCTCCGGCCGCCTCGTGGCAGGCGGCGAGGAAGCCGGGCGTCGGGACGCCGAGGGCGGTGCGGACCACGTCCGCACACGCCGTGTCGCTGAGCGGGCCGGGGTGGACGACGACGGTCGCCGGGTCGTCGCGGACGACCTCCACCGGCGTGACACCGACCTCGGAACGGGCCGCCACCACGATGCCGACGGGCAGGTCCTCCACCCGGCGGGCCAGGTAGGCGAGCGCCTGCAGCGACGGTCCGTCGGCCCAGTGTGCGTCGTCGACGAGCAGCACCAGCGGACCGCTGTCGGCCAGCCCGACCGTCAACCAGTACAGCCCGTGCAGCCGGGCCGCGGTGATCGCCGTCGGCTCCGGCGACTCCTCGACGAGCGTGACCACCGGCGCCGCGAGCCGGGCGGCTCCGGCCGCGAGCAGGCCGGGCGCCTCGGTCACCGCCGGCTCGAACAGCGCGCGCACGACACCGAAGGCGAAGTCGCGCTCCAACGCGGCGGCGCGCGCCGACAGCACCCGGACCCCGGTCCGGCCGGCGTGCTCGCGGGCGGCGTGCAGGAGGCGGGTCTTGCCGATGCCCGCGGGGCCCTCGACCCAGACCGTCCGCCCGCGCCCGCCCGCGGCGGCGTCGACGACCGCTGTCACCGCCGCCACCTCGTGCTCGCGCTCGAGCAGCGGAGACCCGTGGGGGTGCGCCCCCTCCATGGCCCCACGATCGCAGCCCCCAGACCGTCCGACTAGCGCCGTTCGGCCAAATCCGGGGGTTCGTCCCTCATGCCGGCGACGCCGCCCTGGCGCGAGGCTCGGTCCCGACACGATGACCGTCCGGCCGTCGGCCAGGGAGGACACGATGACCACCACCGCCACGACCACCACCGCCACGTCCGTGCCGATCGTCTACTCGAGCCACCGGCCCGAGGTGGAACCACCGGACGTCGGGCTTCCGCAGTTCCTGCTGGGCGACGCCGGACGGCGCGGCGGTGAGCCCGCGCTGATCGAGGGCCCGACCGGCCGGGTCACGAGCTACGACGAGCTGGCCTCCGGGGTCCGCCGCGTCGCGGCCGGTCTGGCCGCCCGCGGCCTGGGCAAGGGCGACGTGTTCGCGATCATGGCCCCGAACGTGCCGGAATGGCTCGTCGCCGCGTACGGCGCGATGACCGCCGGCGGGGTCGTCACCGGGATCAACCCGCTCTACACCGAGCAGGAGGTCGCGGGCCAGCTCGCCGACGCCGGGGCTCGGTTCGTGCTCACCGTGCCGCCGTTCCTGCCGACCGCACTGGCCGCGGTGGAGCGGACCGGCCGGGAGATCGAGATCGTCCTGCTCGGCCCGCCGACCCCGGGCACCACGGGATTCTCCGAGCTGCTCGCCCACGGCGACGACCCGCCGGACGTCGTGATCGACCCGGCCGTGGACGTGGCCCTGCTGCCCTACTCCAGCGGTACCGGCGGGCTGCCGAAGGGGGTCGAGCTCACCCATCGGGCCTGCGTGGCGAACGTGCTGCAGCAGCAGGCGGCGATCGAGATGTGCGCCACCGACCGGACGCTCGCCGTCGCGCCGTTCTTCCACGCCACCGGGTTCGGGGTGGTCGCGGGCGGCGGACTGCACGGGGGCGCGACGATCGTCACGATGCCGAGGTTCGACGTCGAGGCGTTCCTCGGGCTGATCCAGAAGTACCGCATCACCGGGATGGTCGTGGTGCCGCCGATCGTGCTCGCCCTGGCCAAGCACCCGGCCGTCGACCGGTACGACCTGTCGTCGCTGGAATGGATCGGGTGCGGGGCGGCGCCGCTCGGGGCGCAGCTGCAGGAGGCCTGCGCGCGACGGCTCGGGCGCCCGGTGCTGCAGGGCTACGGGATGACCGAGGTGACCGCGGCCGCGGCGATCCAGCAGCGCGGCACCCCGCCCGTTCTCGGGGCGGCCGGCACGCTGCTGCCCGGCATGGAGGCCCGGATCGTCGACCTGTCGACCGGTGCCGACCTCGGTCCCGGCGAGGCGGGCGAGCTGCTGTTGCGCGGCCCGTCGCTGATGGCCGGGTACCGGGGCGACCTCGCGGCGACGGCGGCGACGATCGACGCCGCGGGCTGGCTGCACACCGGCGACGTCGCCCGCATCGAGCCCGACGGCGCGTTGTTCGTCGTCGACCGGGTCAAGGAACTGATCAAGGTCAAGGGCTTCCAGGTGGCCCCGGCGGAGCTGGAGGCAGTGCTGCGCGCCCACCCCGCGGTGGCCGACGCGGCCGTCGTCCCGGTCCCGGACGAGCGCGCCGGCGAGGTGCCCCAGGCGTTCGTGGTCCGTGCGGGCGGCGTCGACCCGATCACGTCCGAGGAGGTCATCACCTACGTCGCCGAGCGGGTCGCGCCGCACAAGCGCGTGCGCCACGTCGAGTTCCTCGACGCGATCCCGACCTCGCCCGCCGGCAAGACGTTGCGAAGGCTGCTGACCACCCGGTGACCCGTTGACCGGCCGAGGTCCCGCTCGTCTGCGGGAGGGGCCCGGCGTGGTGGCTACTCGTCGGCACCTGGACAGGCATGCCGACCTGGCGTGATGCTTGCCGCGTGCCGGCGCTGGTGCGGATCCTCGGCCCGGTGGACGTCGTCGGGCCGTCCGGGGACGTGCGCCTCGGCGGCCCGAAGGAGCGTTGCCTGCTCGCGGCACTGGCGGTGCACCCGGGCGAGGCGGTCGCGGAGGACCAGCTGGTGGACGCCCTGTGGGAGGGGCGTCCGCCGCGCACCGCGGCGAAGACCCTGCAGAACTACGTGCTGCGCCTGCGCCGTCGGCTGGGCAGCACGGCGATCGCGACCCGCCCGCCGGGGTACGCGCTGGACGGGCTCGAGACCGACGCCGCGGCGGCCCGCGACCTCGTGGCCCGGGGCCGCGGGGAGACCGGCCGGGGAGCGCACCGCGCGGCGATCGCGACGTTCGACGACGCGCTCGCACTCTGGCGGGGCGCCGCGTTCGCGGAGTTCGCCGACCGGCGGTTCGCCCGCACCGAGGCGGCCGGTCTCGACGAGCTGCGCGCGACGACCGCCGAGGAGCGCATGGACGCGATGCTGGCCGCCGGCCGTCATCGCGACGCCGTCGCGGAGTGCGAGAAGCTCGTCGCCGAGGAACCGCTGCGGGAACGCCGGTGGGCCCAGCTGATGCTGGCCCTCTACCGCGACGGGCGGCAGGGCGAGGCCCTCGAGGCGTACCGGCGCCTGCACCGGTCGCTGGCCGACGAGCTCGGCGTCGCCCCCGGGCACGAGGCCAGACGGTTGGAGGCGGCGATCCTCGCGCAGGACCCGGTGCTGCAGCCGAAGGGGCCCGTCGTCGTCCGGACGGCGACGTCGTGCTTCGGCCGCGACCGCGAGCTGGCGACGTTGCTCGATCACCTGGCGGACGCCGAGGACGGCCGCGGGCGCGTGACGTTCCTGTCCGGCGAGCCCGGCATCGGCAAGACCCGGCTGCTGGCCGAGCTCGTCACGCAGGTCGCCGCGCGGGGCGCGCGCGTACTGTCCGGCCGTTGCCTCGAAGGTGCCGGGACGCTGCCGTTCCACCCGTTCGCCGAGGCGGTCGAGACCTACCTGGACGGCGCGCCCGCCCCCGCGGGCCTGGAACAGCTCGTGCGCGGCGAACACGCCCCGGCGGGACCGGCGCTGCAGCCGGACGAGCGGCGGTCGCGGTTGCTCGACGCGATGGTCCGCTTCCTCGGCGGCTGCTGTGCCGACGCCCCGGTCGCGGTGGTCGTGGACGACCTGCACTGGGCCGACGACGGCACGATCGCGATGCTGCGGCACGTCGCGCGCAGCACGCCGCGCCACCGGTTGTTGCTGGTGGGGGCCTACCGGGGCGGCGACGTGACCGACGCGCATCCGCTCGCGGACGCCCTCGGTGCGCTGCGCAGCGAAGCCGAGTGCTCGGTGGTCCGGCTGGCCGGCCTCGACCGCGGGGCGATCCGGCGGCTGGTGGACGCGACGGCGGAGGCGCCGGTGGCGGCGGAGCTCGTGGACGCCGTCGCCGCCGAGTCGCGGGGCAACCCGTTCTTCGCCCGGGAGATCGTCCAGCACCTGCGCGAGGACGGAGCGTTGGTTTCCGGACCCGACGGGACGATGGGGGCGCGGCTGCCGCTCGAGGCCGTTCCGGAAGGGGTCCGCCAGGTGATCGCCCGGCGGCGTCGCAGGCTCGCCGTGACGACGAACCGGCTGCTCGACGTCGCTGCGGCGGTCGAGGGGCCGTTCCCGTTCGAGCCCGTCCGGGCTGCGGCCGGGTTGTCCGACGCCGAGGGTCTGGCCGCGCTCGACGAGGCTCTGCATGCCCAGCTCGTCGTCCCCGACACCGCCGCCGACCGCTACGACTTCACCCACGCTCTGATCCGGCACACCGTCCACCGGGAGCTCAACCCGTCCCGTCGCCTGCGCCTGCACCGGGACCTGGCCGCGGCGCTGGCGACCGCCCGCAACGACGGCTCCCGCATCGGCGCCGCGGAGGTGGCGATCCAGTTCCACCGGGCGGCGGCCCTGCCGGACGCCGTCGCCGGGATCGGCTTCGCGCTGGAGGCAGCCGACCGGGCCGGCGCCGCGGGCGCGCACGCCGAGCAGGTGACGTTCCTGGAGATCGCCTGCGACCTGCTCCCGGACGGCGACGACCGGCGCCCGGGGCTCCTGCTCGCACGCGCCGAGGCGCTCGCCTGGGCGCTGCGGTTCGACGAGGCGGTCGACTCGGCGCGGGACGCGCTACGAGCCGGATCGGGGCCGGCGACGCTGGCGGACATCGCCACCGTGCTGGCGACGGCGGGCAGCACGACCCACGCCTGGCAGCTCGCTGCCGACGGGATGTCCGGCCCCGCCGGGGCCGACCCGGTCAGCCGCGCCGCGCTGACGTTGCTCGACCTCGACCGGCGGGAGGCGGCCGACCCGGACCACCCCGGAATGCAGCTCGACCTGCCGGGCCGGCGGGCCGCGCTGCAGACGGTGCACGAGTCCGGGCGGCTCGCCCGGCGCGGAGACCTCACCCGCTACGCGCTCGCCGCCGTGCACGGCCGCCGGCACCGGATCCCCGCCGATGCCGCCGGCGATCCGACCGTCGCGGCGTTCCTGCTGGGGGACTACGCCGGTGCCGTTCCGCTGTTCGCCCGGACCGCCGACGACGCCGAGGCACAGGGCCAGCTCGCGTGGGCGGTGTACTGCCGCGCCGGACAGGCCCGCTGCCTGGTCGCGCTCGGCGACCTCGGCCGTGCCACCGCGGCGCTGGAGCACAGCCGCAGGCTCGTCGCCCGGTTACCCGGGCTCGCACTGGGCTGGCAGCTCCTGCACCACGAGGGTGCCGAGGACGCGCTCACGTCGGCCCTGGACGAGGGCTGGCCCGAGCGGATGGACGCGTTCGCCCGCTGGATGCGCCCCGGACCGGAGCGGCACTGGGGGATCGCGGGGATCACCAGCATCGGTGCGCGGGCGTGGGCTCGCATGGGCCGGCCCGAGGCCGCGCTGCCGTTGCTGTCCCGCCCCGTCCGGGCGCTGAGCACGGCCCCGGCGTGGGCCCCGAACTACGCGCGGACCGCGTGCGAGGTGGCCGAGACACTCTGGTTGCTGGACCGGCGCGACCATCTCGCGGTCGTCGAGCGGGCCCTGCGGGACAAAGCGCTCCCGGCCGACTTCCGGTTCCCGATGACCGACGCCCGGCTGGCGCTCGGTCGCCTCTGCGCGCTCGACGGACGGACCGCCGAGGCGCGCCGGTGGTTCGACGCGGCGCGCACGGTGCTCGACGAGCAGGGGGCCAGGCCGCTGCGCGCGGTCGTCGACCACGACGAGGCGGTCATGCTCGTCCGGGCCGGCGACGACGCGGGCGCCGCACCGCATGCCGCCGCCGCGACGGCGGAGTTCGAGCGTCTCGGCATGACGGGCTGGGCCCGACGCCTGGCGCGGTTCGTCCGGCACGGCTGACGGCCGGCGGCACCGCGACCGCGCTGCGACCGGACGGCGACCGGCGCCCACGATCCTTCCGGCACGTTCGCCGCACCCGCGGACGCCCACCCGAGGAGGAACCCATGAAGGCCGTCCGCCTGCACAGCTACGGTGAGCCGCTGCGCCTCGACGAGGTGCCCGAGCCGACGATCTCCGGTCCGCACGACGTGATCGTGCGCGTCGGCGGTGCCGGTCTGTGCCGCACCGACGTGCACATCCGCGACGGCTGGTTCGCCCCGGCCGTCTCGGCGGACCTGCCGCTGACCCTGGGGCACGAGACGACGGGCTGGGTCCATGAGGTGGGCGCGGCCGTCGAGACCGTCGCCGTCGGCGATGCGGTCATCTGCCACCCGCAGCAGTCCTGCGGCCTCTGCCCGGCCTGCCGGATCGGTGACGACATGCGCTGCGCCGCCGGTCTCACGTTCAACGGCCTCACCCGCCCGGGCGGGTTCGCCGACCTCGTGAAGACCACCGATCGGTCCGTGCTGCGGCTGCCCGCCGGGCTGGAGCCCGCGGCGGTCGCCCCGCACGCCGACGCCGGGCTGACCGTCATGCACGTCGTCCGCAAGGCGGTCCGCATCCTCGGCCCGGGGACCCGGGTCGTGGTCGTCGGGATCGGCGGGCTCGGACACATCGCGGTCCAGTGCCTGCGGGCTCTGTGTTCAGCCGAGGTGATCGCCGTCGACCCCGACCCCGAGTCGCTCAAGCTCGCGACCGACTGCGGCGCCCACCACGCCCTGGCGGCCGACACGGCGGGCGAGGACGTCCGGCGGATCACCGGGGGTGCCGGGGCCGAGGCCGTGATCGACTTCGTGGGAGAGGGCGACGCGCCGGCCACCTCGCTGGCGATGGTGCGCGCCGCGGGCACCTACTTCGTCGTCGGCTACGGCGGCGAGTTGCGGGTGCCCACGTTCAACCTGGTGCTGCCCGAGATCAGCGTCGTGGGCAACGCCGTGGGCACCCACGACGACCTGCGCGAGCTCGTCGCGCTCACCGCGTCCGGTGGAGTCGGCCTGCGCACGCACACGTACCCGCTGGACGCGTTCGCCGACGCCGTGGCGGACCTCGAGAACGGGCGCATGCACGGGCGCGCCGTGCTCGTTCCCTGACCGGGATCCTCCCCGCGGCGACTGCTCAGGTGAGCGGCCGAGCGGCGACCTCTCAGCGGGCCGGCACCTCGAGGGCCGAGGACAGCGAGGCGGTGACGTGCTGCAGCGCGTCGAGTCCGGCGGCGATGGTGGGCTGACCGCCGGATCCGGCGCGCACGGCGGCGATCACCCGCCGGATCGGGATCGGCGCCGTGGTGATCGGGATCCGGTGCGTGTCGTGCCGGAAGGGGAGCTCGGCGAGCCGGGGGACGAGGGCGACCCCGAACCCGCGGGCGACGAGCGCGGCGCCGGTGTCCCACTCGTCGGCGTAGTGGGCGACGTCGGGGGAGAAGCCGGCGCTGGCGCAGGCGAGCGTGACGAGCTGGTGGTAGGCGCGCCCGGGGTTGCTGCCGATCCACGGGTCGGTGGCGAACTCGGCGAGGCCGACGCCGTCGCGGTCGACAAGCGGGTGCTCGGGGCCGACGAGGATGTCGAGCGGCTCGTCGTAGAGCGCGCGCTGCTCGAAGGCGGGGTCGGAGGCCGACGGGATGCTCGACGTCGCGACGACGACGGCGATGTCGGTGTCGTCGGCGGCGAGCTGGTCGAACGAGCGGGCAGGCTCGTTCTCGCGCAGGTGCAGGCGCAGCGCGGGGTACGCGTCACGCAGGCGGTCCAGTGCCGGGGGCACGACGGCCGCCGCGGCGGTGGAGAACGCGCAGAAGCGCAGGGTCCCGCCCACGTCCCCGGAGCGGTGCGCCGCGAGATCGGCCTGGGCGTGCTCCCACTGGGCGGTGAGGATCTCGCCGTGGGCGAGCAGCGTGCGCGCGGCCGGGGTGAGCCGCACCCCGCGGCCGACGGGCTCGATCAACGCGACGTCGAGCTCCCGAGCCAGTGCCTGGATCTGGTGCGACGCAGCGGATGGCGTCATCCGGCACACCTCGGCAGCCACGGTCACGGTCCCGTGCCGCGCGAGGGCCGCGAGCACCCGCAGACGCCGGTCAATCATGTTCGAATCGTACAAGATCATTGGTCTGATTCTTCGATGGACGTGGACGGTCTGCGCCGCTGACACTTCGGGCAGCACCACGGCGCAGCCACCGCGACACCACCGCGACACGGCCGCCGCGGCGCATCACCACGAATCCGAGGCGCCTCCAGGAGTCAGCAGTGACGAGCTACCGCGCGATCGTCGTCGGCCTCGGTGGGCTGGGGTCGGCGACGCTGCACCGCCTCGCCGCCGACCTCGGTCCCGGCGTGCTGGGCATCGAGCAGTTCGAGCTCGGCCACCACCGCGGCGCGTCCCAGGACCACTCCCGGATCATCCGGCTCGCCCAGCACCAGGCCGAGTACGCCGCCCTGGCGGCACCCGCCTACAAGGCCTGGGACGAGGTCGAGAACGAGTCCGGCCAACAGATCGTCACCCGCACCGGGGGACTGGTCATCGAGGACCGGGTCGCGCGCCACGGCGCCGCGACCGGCACGCGCAACATCGAGGGCTACACCGAGATGTTCGACCGCTTCGGCGTCGCCTACGAGCTGCTCGACGCCGACGAGCTCACCGCCCGCTGGCCGCAGTTCCGGCTTGCCGGCGGTGAACAGGCGCTCTACCAGGCCGACTCGGGCATCGTCGACGCCGCCCGGGCGAACGCGGTGCACATCGCGCTGGCCCGCGCACACGGCGCGGAGATCATGACCCACACCCCGGTCCGTGCCGTACGGCCCGACGGCGACGGGGTCGCGCTGGTCACCGACGGCGGTGTCCTGCACGCCGACCGCGTCGTCGTGGCC
Organism: uncultured Actinomycetota bacterium; assembly: GCA_963822335.1. Taxonomy (GTDB): domain Bacteria; phylum Actinomycetota; class Actinomycetes; order Mycobacteriales; family Pseudonocardiaceae; genus Pseudonocardia. The sequence goes on from CAWGHE010000005.1 coordinate 883,991, forward strand.
GGCGACGCCTGGACCAACCAGGTGCTCGCCGAGACCGGCACGTCGTTGCCCCTGACCGTGCTGCGCGAGCAGGTCACCTACTACTCCACCCCGCACCTCGCGGAGTTCGCGCCGTCGCGCTTCCCGGTGTTCATGTGGCACGGGCGCCACAACTTCTACGGCTTCCCCATCTACGGTGAGGTGGCCACCAAGCTCGGCCAGCACATGGGCGGCGACGAGACCACCGCCGAGACCCGCACGTTCGATCCCGACCCGGTGCGCCGTGAGCGCTACGCCGAGTTCGTCGACCGGCACCTCCCGCGCTTCGGCGGGCCCGAGCTCTACTCGAAGACCTGCCTCTACACCGTGCCCCCGGACCAGAACTTCGTCCTGGACACGCTTCCCGGAAGCCCGCAGATCGTCGTCGCCAACGGTGCCGGGCACGCCTACAAGTTCGCGGCGCTCATCGGACGGCTGCTCGCCGACCTCGCCCAGGACCGCGCGCCGTCGCACCCGATCGACGCCTTCTCGATCACCCGGCCGGCACTGACCGACCCGTCGTTCCCCCGCAGCTTCCACATCTGACTCCGAAGGGAGACCCGTCCGCGATGACGACCGACATCACCGGGGCACTGCCGGCCCGCCCGATCCATCCGGCGCGGTTCACCGAGGAGGAGACCTACCGCCACACCCGGCTGCCGGTGGACCTCGCGTCCACTCTCGTCCCCGACGCCTACACCTCGCCCGAGTTCTTCGCGCTCGAGCAGGAGAAGGTGTTCGCGTCGGGCTGGGTCGCCGTCGGGCTCGTCACCGACGTCGACCGCCCCGGCCGGTGCGTGGTCGTCGACGTCGCCGGCCGGTCGATCATCGTCACCCGCAACCGGCACGGCGAGCTGCGCGGCTTCCACAACGTGTGCCGGCACCGCGCGACGAAGCTGCTCGCGGGCGACGTCCGCGAGGTCGGCCACCGCGGACGCATCCGCTGCCCGTACCACAACTGGACCTACGACACGGACGGTACGTGCCTCGGCACCCCGCTGTTCGAGGGCTCCGACGTGCCCGCCGGGCAAGAGTCGATCTTCGACACGTCGGTCGCGAAGGGCTTCGACCGCGCCGACTACGGCCTGCTCACCGTCGCCGTCGAGGCCTGGGGATTCTTCCTGTTCGTCAACCTCGACCCCGATCCCGCGCCGCTGTCCGCCCAGCTCGGGGACCTGCCCCGGCGGTTCGCCGGCTACCGGCTCGACGAGTGGGTCCCGCAGCGCCGCAGCACCTACGACGTCGGGGCGAACTACAAGCTCGTCGGCGAGAACTTCATGGAGTACTACCACCTGCCCTGGGTCCACCCCGAGCTCAACCAGGTCTCCAAGTTCTCCGACCACTACCGCTGGCAGGGCCCCGGCATGTACACGGGCATGTGCACCACGCCGGTGTCGCGCAACACCGAGGCCGGCGGCTGGGACGGGCTGCGGCCGCTGAGCTCGCTCGGCGACTCCGACGGCGACAGTGGACGGTTCGTCTGGCTGTTCCCCAGCACCGCGCTGGTGGTCCTGCCCAACCACGCCTTCGTCCTGCTCAACCGCCCGGTCGCCGCGAACCGGACGGTCGAGACCGCCGTCCTGCTCGCCCACCCCGAGTCCCTCGACGACCCCGGCGCCGAGGAGGGGCTCGAGCAGCTCGCGAAGTTCTGGGACCTCGTCAACCGCCAGGACCTCGAGATCGTCGAGCGCGTCCAGCAGGGCATCGCGAACCCGGCCTACCGGGGCGGGCGGATGTGCTTCCGGTTCGAGGAGCCGCTGCACCGGTTCCAGAACATGATCGTCGACAGGATGGTCGGCGTCGACCGCGTGCCCGCGGGCGACGACGACACCATGATCCGCATGTTCCCGGACCCGGCATGAGCACCGGCCGGGCCGAGGGCGTCGTCGGCGGCGCCCTGCTCACCAGCCCCCACCCCTACGTCGGCGCCGGCCGGATGCGCTGAGGGAGACCGCCATGCAGATGATCATCCTGGAGCGCCGCGACGAAGCCGACGGCGTCGTGTCCCTGTCCCTCGGCCGCGCCGACGGCGGGGAGATCGCACAGTGGACCCCCGGCTCCCACCTCGACGTGCTGCTGGACAACGGGATCACCCGTCAGTACTCGCTGTGCTCCGACCCGCAGGACCGGTTGCGGTGCCGGATCGGGGTCCTGCGCGAACCGAACAGCCGGGGTGGCTCGGAGTACGTGTTCGACAAGCTGCACGACGGCGACATCGTCGAGGTCTCCGAGCCGCGCAACCACTTCGAGCTGGAGCCGGCGCCGCGCTACGTGTTCGTCGCCGGCGGGATCGGGATCACCCCGATCCTGCCCATGATCGCCCGGGCGGACCGGGACGGTGCACAGTGGACCCTGCTCTACGGCGGCCGCAGTCGCAGCTCGATGGCCTTCGCCGGCGAGCTCGCCGGCTTCGGTGACCGGGTCACGATCGCCCCGCAGGACGAGGTCGGACTGCTCGACCTCGACGGGCTGCTCGGCACGCCCCGCCCGGACACGCTCGTCTACGCGTGCGGACCCGAACCGCTGCTCGACGCCGTCGCCGACCGGACGGCCGCGTGGCCGGCGGGGTCACTGCGCGTCGAACGCTTCACCCCGCGCACGCTCGACGACACCGGCGCCGACGAGACGTTCGAGGTCGAGTTCCGCACGAGCGGCGTCACCGCCACCGTGGTCCCCGGCCAGAGCATCCTGTCCGTCGCGGAGGGAGCGGGCATCGTCGCCGACTGGTCCTGCCGGGAGGGCACCTGCGGCACGTGCGAGACGACGCTGCTGGGCGGCCGCGCCGAGCACCGTGACTCGCTGCTGACCGACGAGGAGAAGCAGGAGCAGACCACGATGATGATCTGCGTCTCCCGGGCCGAGCGGGGGTGTCCGCGCCTGCAGCTCGATCTGTGAGCCGAGGGCCCGCTCGCTGCGGGGATCACGGGTCGTCAGCGGCGACACGTCGTCGGATGACGACCGGTAGGACCACCCACAGCGCGGCGAGGACCAGCAGTGCGACGACGGCGGCGAGGATCCCGGCGATCAGGCCGACGACCACGTCGAAGATGAGGTGCACGACGCCGATGATCGCGAACCCGAGCGTGGCGAGCCCGGTGATGGCGAAGCGCTGTCCGGCGGAGACGAGTTCGAGGCGGGCATGCCGGCGGAACAGCACCCGGTGCAGGATCACCGGTGCGATGAGCAGGCCGGTGGCCAGGACGGACAACCCGGTCGTGGTCAGGTAGACCGCGCGCTGGTAGGGGACGAGATCGGCGAACCGGGCCTGGAACGGGATGGTCAGCAGCAGGCCGGTCAGCAGTTGCACGCCGGTCTGGGCGACCCGCAGCTCCTGCAGGAGATCGGCCCAGTTCCGGTCCAGCCGCTCGGTCCCGGTCTCGTTGCGGGCCTCGCGGTTCCACTCGTCGTCGTCGGGGAAGGGCACCACGACCGGCAGCCTCCCACGTGGCCGTATTCCTCGGGATCAGCCGTGCAGGGCGAGGTAGGGCGCCAGGGCGAGCAGCGTGACGATCAGCGCGTACTTCAGGGTCCGGGTCGGCAGCATCCGGGCGATCTTCCAGCCGAGCAGCACGCCGGCGAGTTCGGGGATTCCGACGAGCGCGGCCAGGGGCCAGTTGACGGCGTCGTGAGCGAGATAGCCCACCGTGCCCACGGTGGCGATGACGATCGACTGGACCTGCGCTGCGGCGAGGGACTCCAGTACGGGGACGCCCAGGGTGATCAGGATCGGAACGGTGAGCATCGGTCCGCCGATGCCGACGATGCCGCTGGCCGTGGCCACCAGCAGCCCGACCGGGACCACCAGCGCCAGTGGTGGGTGGGCCCGGCCGGCGGTGTGACCGTGGCGCTCGCGGTACCACATCAGTCCGGCCACCACCGCCACGAATCCCGCGAGCACCAGGCCGAATGCCCGCTTGGACACCGCTGTGTTGATCAGCACGCCGGCCGGGGTGCCGACGATCGCGGTGCCGGCGAGGACGAGGGCGGTGCGGCGGGTCCCGGGATCGCGCAGGTGCCCGGAGCGGGTGTACGCGGCCGTCGCCAGCGCGCCGGTGGCGACGTGGGTGACGATGGCCGTGCCGGCCACCTCGGCCGGCGACAGGTCGGTCAGCGCGAAGAGCGCGATCGTGGGCAAGACCCCGCCCGGTCCGACCGCGGTGATCCCGATGCCGCCGACCAGCCCGAACAACGCCAGCAGCACCAGCACCGGAGTCGTCAGCCCGGCGATCACCGCGCGGCCCTCACCAGCAGGCTGGGGTACGGGCCAGGACCAGACCTCACGCGTCTCGTGTGTCGGGCTGGAGGAAACGCCCGAGCAGCTCGGTGAACGCGCTCTGTTCCGCGGGTTCGAGGTGCGCGAGAAGCGCCTCGCTGGTCTCACGGGCAGTCTTCTCCGCGACCTGGAACAGCTCCCGGCCGTGGTCGGTCAGCTCGACCGCGCGCAGTCGCCGGTCACCGGGAACCGGTCGGCGCACCGCGAGCTCGCGCGTTTCGAGGTCGTCGACGATCCGCATCATCGACACCCGATCACTCCCGACACGCTCGACCAGATCCCGCTGGGTCTGCGGCCCGTCGGCGAGGACCGCGAGCACGCCGAAGTGGCGGCCCTCGATCCCGAGCGGCGTCAGAGCCTCGGCGAATGCGCGTGCGGCACGGGTGTGGGCCCGGCGCAACAGCTGCCCCACCGCGTAGGGCGGGAGCTCGTCGGGCGCCGACGCAGAACTCATGGCCACGAGTCTAGCCCATGGGTAACTGCTTCACATGTAGCTGTTCCGTATGTAACAATCTCGAGCGACGCAGATCGATGAGGAGGAACCCGATGGCCGACTCGCCCACGACGACCACGCCACCCGTGCCGCCGCCCGCGGCCGCCCCGCTCGAGGGCCCCACCACGACCCGGGGAGCCCGGATCGGCCGGGCTCTGCTGGTGATCGTCGCGGCGATCACGGTCGTGCTGCCGGTGCTGCTCGACGGCGTCGTGCTGGCCGGCGCCCACATGCAGAACCCGGCCTGGCTACCCCACGCCAAGCTACACGCGGCGATCTCCTTCCTGGCCGCGATCGCTCTCGGCGCCGGAGCACTGGTGTGCCTGCTCGTCCGTCCGGTGACCGACCGCTTCGCGATGGCGATGGGTGGCTACCTGGCCGGCGCGTTCTGGGTCTCGCTGATCGCCGCCGGGCTCTGGCCCGGGACGTCGTACTACTTCGCCGGCGACCCCGTGTACGGCAACGGCATGAACGACGCCGTGGGACTCGGCGTGCCGAACAACGTGCTCACCGCACTCCTCATGATCGCCGTCATGATCGCCGGGCTGGTGCTCGTCCTGCGCGGCCGGCGCTGACCACCGGGCGCATTCGACTCTCGGCTCGCCACAACTCCCGACCTCTACTACGGTCGCATGTGATCTAGAACACATCGACGGAGGAGATCAGCTCATGCCGGACAGCGTGTATCGCGTGACCGAGGTCGTCGGAACCAGCAGCGAGTCGTGGGCCGCCGCGGCCCGCGTGGCCGTGGAGACGGCGGCCAAGTCGGTACGTGATCTCCGGGTCGCCGAGGTGATCCGGCAGGACGTCGTGATCGAGAACGGCGGCGTCTCCGCCTTCCGCGTCCGGTTGGCGATCTCGTTCAAGTTCGCCTCCGAGGAGTAGGTGATCTTCTAGCCGATCGCGCCGCCGACGAGGACGTCCCCGCCGGCGGCGCTCGCCAGTTCTCGGGTCCTCCGGCGGTCACGCCGCGCTCGGGCCCCCCGACGCGCGTTGGGCGAGGATCTTGCCGTCGGAGAACAGGACCCCGTCGGCACACCGCGCCTCGACGGCACCACCGCCGAACTGCTCGGCGTAGAGCTGTGCGTAGAGCCCTCCGCGTTCCAGCAGCTCCTCGTGCGTGCCGTGCTCGACCAGCCGGCCCCGGTCCATCGCGAAGATCACGTCGGCGGACAGGATCGTGGACAGCCGGTGCGCGATCGCGATCGTGGTGCGTCCCGACATGACCGTCTCCAGGGCCTGCTGGACCAGCCGTTCGCTCGTCGTGTCCAGTGCGGAGGTGGCCTCGTCGAGGACGAGGATGCGCGGGTCGGACAGGATCACCCGGGCGATGGCGACCCGTTGCTTCTCCCCGCCGGAGAGGCGGTAGCCACGCTCGCCGACCATGGCGTCGTAGCCGTCGGGCAGGGACTCGATCCGCTCGGCGATGTTCGCCGCCCGTGCGGCGGACCGCAGCTGCTCGTCGGTGGCGTCGGGCGCGGCGTAGCGCAGGTTGTCGGCGATCGAGGCGTGGAACAGGTAGCTCTCCTGGGTCACCATCCCGACCAGGTCCGGCAGCGACGCCTGGGTCAGCTCGCGCACGTCCGTCCCGTCGAGCAGCACCGCGCCCGCGTCGACGTCGTAGAGCCGGGGGACCAGCGACGACAACGTCGTCTTGCCGGCCCCACTGGGCCCGACGACGGCGGCCAGCTGACCGGGCGCGATCCGCAGCGACAGGTCCTCGAGCGCCCACGGGCCGGGAGCGGCGTTCGGGCGCTCCCCGTCGCCGGCGTCCTCGGGATCGGCCTCGCCCGGGTAGCGGAACCACACGTTGCGGAGCTCGACCTCCCCGCGCGCCTCGGCCTTGGTGAGCGGGCGGGCCGTCGGCGAGTCGCGCAGCTGCGGGGTCAGGTCGAGGTACTCGAAGATGCGCCGGAACAGCGCCAGCGAGGTCTGCACGTCCAGCGAGACCCGCAGCAGGTTGACGATCGGGAACAGCAGCCGCGTCTGCAGGGTGGTGAACGCGACCAGGGTGCCCGCCGACAGGCCCGGGTCCCCGCCCGCCGCCAGCAGCCCGGCGACGAGGTAGACCACCGCCGGGATGAGCGCGAAGAAGCCGGTCACCACGGCGAAGAACCGCTGCCCGCTCATCGTCTGGCGGACCTGGAGTTCGGTCTGGCGCCGGTTCTCCTCGCGGTACCGCGCGATCTCGTGGTCCTGCCGGCCGAAGACCTTGGCCAGCAGCACCCCGGACACCGACAGGGTCTCCTGGGTGATCGCGCTCATGTCCGAGAGCGATGACTGGGTGCTCGCGGCGATCCGCCGCCGGACCCGCCCGACCCGCACCTGCAGGATCACGAACACGGGCAGCAGCACGAACGCCACCAGCGACAGCTGCCAGGACAACGCCAGCATCGCCACGACCGACGCCACGACGGTGACGACGTTGCCCAGGATCGACGACGCGGTGTCGGTGACGACCGACTGCACGCCGCCGACGTCGTTGTCCAGCCGCGACTGGATCGACCCGGTCCGGGTGGACGTGAAGAAACCCAGGTGCATGCGCTGCAGGTGCGCGAACAGACGGTCCCGCAACGACTGCATGACCTGATTGCCGAGGACCGTGGTGAGGTAGGTCTGGCCGATCCCGATCGCCGCGGACACGACCGCGATGGCGATCATGGCGCCGACCAGCCAGGCCAGCAGCTCCAGGCGCGGACCGCCCGGGACGAACAGGGCCTGGTCGAAGACCCGCTGCGTGAGGAACGGGGTGACCACGCCGAGCGCGGACGTGGTCAGGATCGCCAGCGCGATCAGCAGCAGACGGCCGCGGTAGGGCGCGAACAACGCCATCGCCCGCCGGCCCGTGGTGTCCGGCGCCTCGCCGGGCGTCGCGCTCCGTGCCTCCGCCATTCCGCACCCCCGATCCGACGCCCAGTCTGCACGCCCGTCGATCAGACGGCCGCGAGCAAGTGCGCCGAGGGGTCAGCCGATCGGCGGGGACGGAGCCGGGCGGAGGCGAGCTCCTCGCCTCGGCCGCGGCCCCGCTCCGCCCGGCCGGTCTCAGTCCCCGAACGCCTGACGCAGGGCGGTCTCCTGCTCGTTCGACAGGTTCGTGTGGATCAGGGTCGCCTCGTGCCCGGGGAACGCCTCCTTCACCTTGTCGACCACCGCACCGCTGGTCATCACGAACAGAGCCGACGTGCCGGGCTCGACCTCGTCTCTGACCGACTTGATGAAGTCGTCGTCGATCCCGACGTCGGCCAGCGAGCCGCTGAGCGCGCCGAACGCGGCGCCGATCGCGACCCCCAGCAGCGGGACGAAGAAGATGAGGCCGAACAGCAGGCCCCAGAACGCGCCCCCGAGCGCGCCCGCACCGGCCAGGTTGGACGCCTGCGAGGTCTTGGGCTTCTTCGCTCCCACCTCCCACGACACCATGGCGGCGTCGTGCACGGTGATCAGCTCCTGCTTGGCCAGCCCCTCCAGGGTCTTCTCCGCCTTCGCCGCCCCGTCGGGGGTGGCGAACTTCCACACGGTCAACGTCGCCATCGCGGTACCTCTCTCGTCGATCCGGCTCGCCCCGGACACGGGCGAGTCCTGTCCCGTCGGACGGTAGGCACGTGCTCGGATCGCGAGGGTCATCCTGCGTAGGTGAGGAGCCCCTTCCGGCGCCCGGTTGATGATCGCGCCGGCGGGGCCGGGACCGACCCCGAGCCGAGGGAGGCCGCGACATGGCGGAGGTGATCGGTCAGATCCTCCCGCTGGCCCCGGGCATCGCGAGCGGCGGCGGAGACCTCTCCGTCGGGGCCACGGCCGCCGTGGTCGTGCTGTTCACCGTCGTCGCCGGCTGTTCGGTGGCGGTGCCGGTGCTCGCCCACGCGGTCGCCGCGGACCGGATGCGCAAGCCGCTGGACAGGCTTCGCGGCTGGCTGGTAGTTAGCAACGCGTCGGTAATGGCCGTACTACTCCTCGTCATCGGTGTCACACTGGCCGGCGACGGGATCGGTGGCCTGTGAGAGGCGCCCGGCCCCTCCCTGACCGCTGCGACGACGGTGGAGCGAGGTTGGCCACGATCGACGATCCGGCTGCGACACCTGCCGCTGCCGTGCCCGAGCAGCGACGTGCTCCGGACGGTGCGGGCAACGACAGGGGAGTCGTGCGGCGGCGGATCCCGCGCACGAGGGTGTCCGTTCCCTCCGTCCCGCCCACGTTCGTCCCGCGGCCCCGGCTGGCCGAGTTACTCGCCACGCTGACCCGGGCGCCGGTGACGCTGGTGTGCGCCCCGGCCGGGTTCGGCAAGACGCAGGTCCTCGCGGACTGGATCCGGCGCTCCGGTCGCCTGTCGGGTTCCGCGGCGTGGATGACACCGGGCGCCGACGACGACCGGTCCCGGTTCTGGTCGACGCTGGCCGATGCCCTCGACGACGGCGGTCCGCCCCCGTTCCCCGCCTGGACGCCGGGGACGACGGCCGACGAGCTCGATCTGGTCGTCGAACTGGCCGACCGGTTCGGGCCCGGCCGTGCGCCGCTGCTCCTGGTTGTCGACGGTGTGGACGTCCCGCAACGGGACGGTCCCCTCGGCGCGCTCGGGTTGCTGCTGCGGCACCTGCCGGAGAACCTGCACCTCGTCCTGGTGGCGCGCACCGTGCCGGAGCTGCCGCTGGCCCGCCTGCGGCTCGAGGGCCGGTTGGCGGAGATGCCGGCCGACCGCCTGCGGCTCGACGACGCGACCGCCGTGGAGATCCTGCGCCGCGCCTCCGGCCCGGACGGTACCGAGGCGCAGCGGCGCAGCGCGGTGAAGCGGGCCGGTGGCTGGCCCGCCGCCCTGCGGATCCGTCGTGATCCGTCGTCCGCGGACGACGGGTCCCCGGACCCGGTCGAGGGGTTCCTGCTCGAGGATCTGGCGGGAGAGGCGCTGGCCGGCCTGCCGGTCGGGGACCTGGAGATCGTGCGGGCGGTCTGCATCGCCGACGAGGTACCGGTCGATCTCGTGGCCGCCCTCGCCGAACGCCCGGACGCCGCGGCCGCCCTGACCCGGATCGACCGCGACCGGGGGCTGGTGGCCGCGGCCGACGCGGGGGCCACGGTCTACCGGCTCTCCGAGCCGATCCGTGAGCATCTGCGCTCGGAGCTGCAGCGGGAGCACCCCACCGAGCTGCGCCGGATGCACCGCCGTGCCGCGGAGTGGTTCGACCGGCACGGCCGGCCCCGGGACGCGGTGGACCAGGCCACCCGCGGGGGTGACCCCGAGCTGGGCGCGTTGCTCGACCGGCATGGCGTCGACCTGCTGATGGGCGGCCACCACGAGCTCGTGCGGTCGGCGACGGAGATGCTGGGTCCGCTCACCGGCGCCCGGAACGCGCTGCTGGAGGCGGCCGTCGCGACCCGTGCCGGACGCCCGGGCCTCGCCGAGGTCGCGCTGGAGCACGCGCGCTGGCTGTGGCCGTCCGATCCGGACCCCGACCTGGCGGTGCTCGGCGTCCTGGTCGCCGGTGAGGTCGACGGTTCCGAGTCTTTCGGCCGGGGGTCGCCGGAGCCGGCCCCGGACACCGCGCTCGCCGGGTGGGCGGCGGTACGGCGGGCCGAGGGCCTGCTGCCCGACCACCCCGACCGCGCGCGGGCGGAGCTGGAGCGGGCCGGGCGGATCGCCGACGACCGCGACCTGCCCGACCTCGGGCTGCGGGTGCGGTGGGGCCGGGTGATGGTCGCCGTGACCCGGTCGGACCACGCCGCGACGCTCGCCGGGGCCGACGCGGTGCTCGCCCACGCGGAGCGGAACGGGATCGTGGGCCACCCCCTCGTGGCACCGGCCCGGATCGTACGGGCCGTGGCCGACCTGTTGCGGCTGCGGCCGGATGCGGTCCTGGACGGCCTCACCGGGATGACGCTGCACACCGGCTTGATGGCCCTCGACCCCCTGGTCGCGGCCCTGGTCGCCCTCGCACAGTTCGACCTCGGCCGGGAGGACGCCGACGTGCCGGCCCGGCTGCTGGCCGCGCGCGGGTCACTGGCCGACCAGCCGATGCTCGCGGCCGTGGTCGGAGCGCTGGCCGTCTGGGAGTTCGACGTCGCGACGGTGCTGCGGCAGCCGGCGCGGGCCCGCGAGGTCGCCCGCTGGGTCGACGAGCGGCTCGGACCGGACACCGCCGAGTCGGCGTTGCTCGCGGCGCGTACCCACCTGCGGGCCGGGCGCCCGGAGGTGGCCCGGCACACGGTGGCGGTGATCCTGGACGGCGGGCACCCCGTTCTGCTCCCGGCCACCCCGGTCGAGGCCCGGCTGGTGGACGCCGTCGCGTCCCTGCGACTGGGCGGGATCGCGCGCGCCCGGCGGTCCGTGCGGGAGGCTCTCGTCGCCGCCGCGCCGCTGCGACTGCTCCGGCCGTTCCGCTCGGTCCCGCCGGATGTGCTCGAGATGGTGCGGTCGGCCCGCTCGCGGGGCCCGGGCGACGACGTCGCGGCCGAGGTGGTCGACCGGATCGGTGCACTCGCCGGGGCCGCGGACCATCCCGGCCTGACCGAGAAGGAGCGGACGGTCCTGGCCCTGCTCGGATCCCAGCGCTCGGTGGACGAGATCGCCCGGGACCTGACCGTCTCCACGAACACCGTCAAGACCCACCTGCGCGGGATCTACGTCAAGCTCGGGGTCCGATCCCGGCGGGAGGCGGTCGACGCCGCCGACGAGCGCGGGCTCCTGCGGCGTCCCGACTAGCACCCCGCCGGGGGTGGTTCGTTCTCGGCCCGCTCGTCCGGATCAGTCCGGTCGGCGGCGTCGGCGGCGTCGACGGGGCCCGCGATCTGGTGCATGGACAGCACCCGCAGCCCGAGGTCCTGGAACCGGGCCAGGATGCCGTGCAGCTGCGAGTCGTCCGCGACGGCTCCGAACATCACCGTCTCGGTCCGGACCTCGACGGCGGTGAGCTCGGCGAGCGCGTCCTGCGCGCGAGCCGAGAGGCGGCCGTCCACGCGGAACTCGTAGTGCGTCGCGGCCATCCGGGGAAACCTCCCGTCGGTGCGGCCCGCCGTCCTCGCGGCGGCGGGCCGAGCATGACGAACGGTGGCACACACCGGGCCGGTCGACCCTCACCCAGGCGAGGTGAGCGTGCGCGGGAACCGGCTCCCGTCAGATCAGCAGGCGCTCGCGGGCCACCGTGACCGCTTCCCGGCGGCTCGTCACGGCGAGCTTGAGGTACAGCGACCGGATGTGGGTCTTGACCGTGTTCGCCGAGACCTGGAGCTGCAGGGCGATCTCGCCGATCGAGCACGGGCGGGCGAGCAGTGTCAGCACGGTCTGCTCGCGCGTGGTCAGGGGGTTGTCCGGGCCGCGGGTCGGCTCGGCGGTCAGCAGGGCCTCGAGCGCCTCGTGCACGAACCCGGCGGGTTCGGCGCCGCCGGGGCCGAACGTGCCGAACTGCTCGATCAGGAGGCGCCGCAGGTCACGCCCGGCGAACCGGAACGGGCGCACGACCGTGGTCCGGGCGCACTCGTCGAAGGCCCGGTCCAGGGCGGTGCGCGCGGCGCTGCGGCGGTCCAGCCGCATCTCCGCGCGGCCGAGGACCAGCGCCCTCCGCAGCGCCGTGCCCGCGAGCCGCCCCGGCCGGGGACTCTCGGTCAGGACCAGGTCGCGGGCCGCCTCCGGCCGGCCCGCGTCCAGCTCGATCATGGCGCGCAGGACGACGAGGTCGGCCGCGGCGTTCGGCCGACTCCGCGTGGTGGCCCAGCGCAGCGACTCGGCGGCGACGAGCGGCTTCCCGGCGTGCAGGGCGGTCGGGACCTCCAGCGCCGCGACCTGCAGTGCCCAGAGCTCCGGGGTGCGCAGGCCTGCGACCTGCTCGCGGGCGTGGCGGGTCAGCTCCAGCCCGGCGTCGGCGTCGCCGGTGTCGGCCCGGGCCAGTCCCTCGACGGCGTCCAGGCTGGCCCGCAGCACCACGGGCGGTTCGGGGCCGCACGCCTCGCGGGCGTCCCGGACCCGCTCCAGCGCGGTGTGCGGGTCGTGGGCGATCAGCGAGCCGAACGCCAGCAGCAGATGGGCGAGCCCCGAGGTCCGCAGGCCGGCCCACCCGCGGCTGGTGGACAGCAGGTGGGCCCGCTCGGCGAGCGACAGCATGCCGGGGACGTCCCCGCGGGCCCAGGCCAGCAGCCCGAGCTCGGCCAGGCACTGCGCGGCGACCAGGTCCAGGGCCAGGTGCTCGGCCAGGCCGCGGGCCCGCTCGATGACGACGCCGGCGTCGCCCAGCCGGCCCGCCATCAGCAGCGCGCGCCCGGTGCGCAGGCGCGCCCAGGCCTCCAGCGCCGGGCCCGTGCGGGCGAGGACAGGGTTCTCCACCTGTGTGAGCGGTGTCGTCGACCCGCAGAGGGCGTTGCGCTCGACGAGGCTCTCGACCAGCCCGCGCAGCACCACGTCCTCGGGTTCGGGGTCCTCCGGCCATGCGGCCGCGGCGGCGCGGAGCCCGCGATCGATCCCGCCGGCCTCGCCGAGGACGGCCTGCCGGACCGCGTCCAGCAGCGCGAGCCGGGGCCGGGACGCCCGCCGGGCGTTCCCGGCCAGCTCCAGCGCCCGGCCGACCCCGTCGATCTCGCCCCGCGCGAGCAGCTCGAAGCCGGTGTCGTGCAGCAGGGTGGCGAGGTACTCGCCGTCCGGCCCGCGCAGCGCGTGGGTCAGAGCCGCGGAGTGCTCCCCGCGCGCGCTGTACCAGTCGGCGGCGCGGCGGTTGAGCTCCTCGCGGTAGCCCGGGCGGCGACGGTCGAGGTCGGCCCGCAGGTACGAGCACAGCAGGGTGTGCAGGCGGTAGGCCCGGCGCTCCGGACCGGAGCTCGTGACCAGCGACGTCTCGCGTTCCAGCCGGCGCGCGACGGCGGCCGCGCCGTCGTCGCCGGCGAGGGCGATCAGCAGGTCGGCCGGCATCGGGTCGCAGACGCTGAGGATCCGCAGGACGTCCAGGCGCTCGGCCGGCATCCCGGCGAGCACCTCGCCGGCCAGGTAGTCGGCGGTGGCACCGTCACCGCCGGCGAACCGGTCCAGGAACGGCTCCGGGTCGTCGTGTCCCTGCAGGGACATGCCGGCCAGGCGCACTCCGGCCGGCCAGCCCCCGGTGTGCCGGACCAGCACGTCGACCTGCTCGTCGGTCAGGTCCAGACCGGTACCGCGCAGCATCCGGCCGGCGGTCTCGCTGTCGAGCCGCAGCTCGTCGGCCCGGATCTCGGTCAGCGAGCCGTCGACGCGGAGCCGGCGCAGCGCGAGCGGCGGGTCCAGCCGGGAGATCAGGATCAGGTGCAGCGACCGGGGCGGCTGGACCAGGAGCATGTTCAGCGCACCGCGGGTCGTCGGCTGCAGCAGGTGCACGTCGTCGAGCACGAGGTGGACCCGTCCCGGGACCTCGTCCAGGCAGTCGATGATCTCGGAGACGAGCTCCAGCTCGTCGGTCGGGGCCGCGCCGACGAGCCGGCGCAGCCGGGCGGCCGAGGGGAGGCCCGCGCGGCACAGCGCCTCCACGACGACGGCCCAGAAGCGGCCGACCCCGTCTTCGGCGTCCATCGACGCCCAGGCGACGCGGTTCCCGCTGCCCTGCCGCCGGGACCAGTCCGCGACGACCAGCGTCTTCCCGTGGCCCGCGGGTGCGCAGACGAGCGTGACCGGGACCGCGGCCGCCCGGTCGAGCCGGCGCAGGAGCCGGGGGACCGGCACGAACACGGCCGGCACCCGCGGCACCGTGACCTTGCTGGCCGGCACCCGGAACCTCGAGAACGGTTCGGGCAGCTCCTGGCTCGGAGGACCGAGGCCGTCCGGCCCCCCGTGAGCCAGGGTCGGTACCGGCGGCGAGGAGTGCATCGTGTCGACGGTGTCGACGCGTGACCCACTTGCGCCACACCAAAACAGATGAAATCTACGGTGAGTCGACGTCGGTGTCGCCCTCCCGGTCAGGCCGGCGGGCCGGTTTCCGGGGCACCCACGCGGTGACGATCTTCCCGAGCGCCACGACGAGGAACAGCTGCCCGACGACCACCTCGATCACGGCGAGGGTCTGGCCCGCCCACCCCACCGGGACGAGGTTCCCGTACCCGGTCGTGGTCAGCGTGACGTAGCTGAAGAAGATCAGGTCGCCGGTGTCGGCGGGCGTGCCGAACACCGGGGTCGACCCGACCGCGTTGATGAGCTGGTAACCGAACGCGAAGAACATGCCGATCTGCAGGTAGGCGGCGGTGGCTCCGGCCAGTGCGCGGCCGTCGATCCGGTCGGCGCTCAGCACGTCGCGCAGGATCGCGGCCGGTGCGACGAGGTAGAGGGCCGCCGTGACGGCGAAGACGGCGGTCAGCAGGACCCGCGCGACCGGTCCGGGCGGGACCAGCGCGGCGGCTGCGCCCACGACGAGGGCGACGCCGATCGCCGCGTCGGCGGTCCGCCGCAGCCACGCCTGGGCCCCGGACCGGGCGAGCACCACCCGGACCGAGACCGCCTGCAGCAGCAGGACGACGACCGACGCGGTCCGCCCGGTCGCCGCCAGCGAGACGGCGTAGGTCGCGACGACCAGGACGATCACCGTCAGGTACCCGGTGGACGTGGGCCGTGTCCACCCGGCCTGCACCCGTCCCGGCCCGGCGGGCGACGACGGGGCCACTGCGGCCGGCGCCTCCGCGGCCGGCGCGTGGCCGGGCCCGGACCGTGACGCCTCCAGCAGGTGCGCCAACACGATCAGCCGCGCGGACAGGGCGAGCCAGACGAGGATCGCGGCCGTGACGCCGAACGTGCCGTAGAGGGCCGACGACCGGTCGAACTTGTGCGGGAGGTAGACGGTCCCGACCAGCCGCATCGCCTCCAGCCCGACAGCGAACAGCAGGGAGCCGGCCACGAGCTCCCCGGTGAGTCCCCGCCGCCACCACCCCCGGGACCGCCCGGTTCCCAGCAGGATCGACCCGAGCCCGAACAGGGCGAGCACCGAGAAGGGCACCACCACGGGCCAGGGGACTCCGGCGGTGTGCGCCAGGCCGGCCGCCGCGTAGACCACGAGGGTCGCGCCGATCGCGGTGCTGTACCGCAGGGAACGGAGCACCTGTGTGCGCGCTCGGGGCCGGGGCTCGGCTCCGCGGATGCCGGTCCGGACCCTCTCCGCCGTGCTCCCGAGCACGATCGTCGCCCAGCCGAGCAGGACGGCCCCGGTGGCCGCCACGAACCAGCGACCCGGTGCCGCCTGGGCACCGACCTCGCCCAGCAGCGCCTGGATCGGCGGACCCAGACCCGCCTTTCGTGCGAGGTCCTGCAGCGTGTCCCGGGAGCCGATGAATCCGAGCGCGGCCACCGCGAGCAGGCACCACGGCAGCAGCCACAGGAACAGCCGTACCGCGAGCGCGGCCGACAGGACCGATCCGCCGACGTCACGGTCGCGGCGGGCGAGCGCGACCGCCGCGTCGAGTCCGCGACCCAGGCGGGGATGCCGCTGCCGCAGCCCGGCGAGCCGGGCGCCCGCCGCGGCCCATGGCTCCTCGACCACGTCGCCTCCCCGGACCGCGCGCCGGGCCCGTGCGCCATGGTCTCCGCCGGACGTCCGGACCTGCCTCCCCCGGCCGGGGTGAGCGGCGCACCCGGCGAGGAGGGTCACCCGGTGAACATGAGGCGGTCGGCGGCCGTCCGGTGCACCGTCGTGGCCCGGCCGCCGCTCGGCGGCGCGACCCTCCTGACGAGGAGCACGACGATGACCGATCGGACCTCCCCGGCGCACGCCGGGCCCTCCCTCGACCCCGAGACACCCCCGCACCCGGCCGACGCGGCGGTTCGCCCCCTGCCGGAGACGCCCTCGGCGTGGGTCGGCTGGATCCGGTTCGCCGGACTGTTGTTGATCATGATCGGAACGTTCAACGCCATCGAAGGCCTGGTGGCGTTGTTCCGGGGCGCCGTGCTGGTGCAGACGGGGGTCGGCCCGGTGATCTTCGACGTCACCACGTGGGGCTGGATCCACCTGATCGTCGGCCTCGGGCTGCTGGCCGTGGGGGCAGGGATCCTGCGCGGCATGGCCATGGCGCTGACCATCGGGGTGGTGCTGGCGATGGTCAACGCGACCCTGCAGCTGGTGTCGCTGACGATCTATCCGGTGTGGTCGATCCTGGTGATCGCGTTGGACGTCGTCGTGATCTGGGCGATCATCGTGCACGGCGAGGAGGCCCGGAAGTACCTCCGCTAGCCGCTGTCGGCCGTTCCGCAGCACGGGGCGGCGTCGCGCCCGCCCGGCGCCGTTCCGGCCTCGGTAGCGGGCGCGGGCGACGGCCGGCCGGGCCCGCCGGGCCGGGCGTCGAGCACGAGCCGGAAACCGATGTTGCCGGCGCTGCTGTCCGGGGAGTTCGAGTTGCGAGCGGCGCACCGGTACCGCCAGCAGTACGACTCATGGCACAGGTAGGACCCGCCGCGCATGTTCCGGTGGGCCGGCCGCTCGGGCCCGAAGCGGTCGGCGCACCACTCCCAGACGTTGCCGGTCGTGTTGAACAGCCCGTACCTGTTCGGCGGGTAGGCATCGACCGGAGCGGTGCCGGGCCGGGTGTCCCGGGCCGGGCGTGGGAACTCGCCCTGGAACACGTTCATCCGGTGCTCACCGCCGGGCGTGAGCTCGTCGCCCCAGGGGAAGCGCCGCTGGTCCAGCCCGCCCCGGGAGGCGTACTCCCACTCCGCCTCGGTGGGGAGCCGCCCACCGGCCCATGCCGCGTAGGCCCGGGCGTCCAGCCAGGAGACGTGCACGACCGGATGGTCCCCGCGACCGGCCAGCCCGGAGCCGTCCCCCTCGGGCCGGTACCAGGTGGCACCCATGACCTGCCGCCACCACGGCGCGCCCGCGACGCCCCGGGTGTCCGGGTAGTCGTCGGGCAGCAGACCGGCGTAGACGAACGACCAGCCCTCCCGCTCGGCCGTCGTGCCGTGTCCGGTGTCGTCGACGAAGTCGGCGAACTCGTCGTTGGTCACCGCGCAGCGGCCGATCCGGAACGGTGCGACCTCCACCGCTCGCGGCGGGCCCTCCCGGTCCTCCGGGTAGCGGTGCTCGGTCGAGCCCATCAGGAACGTGCCGCCGCCGAGATCGACGTGCCGGGCGAGGGTCGAGAGCATGCCGATGATCCTCCGGCCGTCCGGCCGCGCGGCGCCTCACCCGGTGCGGGCGAGGATCCGTCGCCGGGCCCGCAGGCGGGGCGGACCCACACAGGTCACCCGGTACGGGGGAGGGAACGCGTGTGGCGCGCACCTAGCGTCGCGGTGAACACCGAACGGCGGGGGAGCGACCCGATGACGACGCTGACGGCTTGGAGGTTCCCGAGCGCCGAGGGCGTCGTCGAGGCGGAACGCCGGCTCGGGCTGCTGCCGCAGCGCGAGCGGGACGCGGTGCTCGACGCCGCCATCGTGTCCTGGCCCGAGGACGCCGCGCGCCCGACCAGCCGGGACGCGGCCGGACTCGGCGCGGGTGTGCTCGGGGAGGGGTTCTGGGGCCTGCTGTTCGGCGTGGTGCTGTTCGCGCCGTTGATCGGTGCCGCCGTCGGCCCCGATCCCGTGTCCGCCCCCGTCGTCGACGCGCCGGACGCCGGTATCGACGCCCGCTTCGTCGCCACCGTGCGCGAGGAGATGGAGCCCGGCGCGTCGGCCCTGTTCATGATCAGCTCGGAGTCCGTGCTGGACCGGGTCCAGGAGGCCCTGTCCGACGTGCCGATGACCCTGATCCACACCGAACTGTCCGACGACCAGGAAGCGGTCCTGCGTCGCGTGTTCGGCGACTGACCGCCCTCGGCGCCTGCGGCGCGGGACGAGGGGCCGTCACGCCTCGATCTGCCCGGCGACCTGTCGTTCGATCTGCGCTCGCATGCTCTGCGGCAGCACGATCAGTCCCTCGAGCTCCTTCTGCGCCCTCCGGTAGGCGTTCTGGCGTTCCTCCGGTGTGGCCGCACCGTCCATCGCGAGCCGCAGCAGGCTCTGCGCGCGCACCAGGTGTTCCTGCTCGTCGTTGGTGAACCCGCCGCGGCGGCGGCGCTTCGCCTCCGCTTCGGCGACGTCGAACGCGACGACGTAGGAGTGCACCGCCTCGCGGTACTCGTCCTGTGCGGGGCGGTCCCCGATCAGCGTCTCCGGGTCCGCCGGGCGCAGCAGGTCGGCGCGGCGCCGGGCCTTGTGGAACTCCACCGTCAGCGGCTCCCGCATGTCCGTCATCAGCGGGAAGTCGAGCAGCGTGACCGGATCCAGCTCATAGGCGAACCACTTGGCGTCGGTTTCCTCGTGCTCCTCGAGGGACTTGTGGATCTGACGCCGTTGTGCCTTTTCGTCGGCATTGTCCTGCGATTTCGCCTGCGCCACCGCGATCTTCATCTGCTGCTTGAGCCGGTACCGCTCCTGGCGCCGCTCGACCCGCCGTTCGTTGGCCGCCCCGATCGCCTTGACCGCGCCGCCGATGGTTCCCCCGAAGACAAAGATCAACCACCAGAAATGCGAGAGGAACTGCAGCACCTGGTCCACGACACGATGATGCCACCGCTCGCGGCCTGCGGCGCCCGACCGCGACGGCTGGAGGTGACGGCGTGGGGGACCGGGATCTACGACGGCGAGCGCAACAGCCGCCGGAGGATCTTGCCCGCCGGCAGGCGCGGGATCTCGTCGACGAACGCCACGTCGCGTACGCGCTTGTACGGCGACACCCGCTCCGCGACCCAGGCCATCAGCTCGTCCGGGTCGACGTCCCCGCGGGCGACGACGTAGGCCCGCGGGATCTCGCCGGCGTCCGGATCCGGGTACCCGGCGACGGCCACGTCGGCGACGTCGTCGCGGCTGAGCAGCAGCTGCTCGAGCTCCGCCGGGGACACCTGGTAGCCCTTGTACTTGATCAGGTCCTTGAGCCGGTCGACCAGCCGCACGGTGCCGGTGTCGTCCCGGTAGCCCAGGTCGCCGGTACGGGCCCATCCGTCGTCGGTGAGCAGTGCGGCGGTGGCATCGGGGTCGTCGAGGTACCCCGGTGTGACCGTGGGACCGCGGGCCCACAGCTCTCCGACGGCGCCGTCGTCGACGTCGGTGCCGGTGTCGGGGTCGACCACGCGCAGCTCGACGTCCGGGAGCACCCGGCCGACGCTGCCGGGGACGCCGGGCCGGGCCACCGTTCCCATCGCCATCCAGCCCACCTCGGTCATGCCGTAGGCGTTGCACACGATCACCCCGAGGCGCTGCTCGCAGGCGGTCTGCACGGACGCCGGCAGCGGCGCCCCCGCCGAGGCGACCACCCGCAGCGCACTGAGGTCGTGGTCGTCGACGGCCGGATGCATGCCGAGCAACCGCACGATCGGCGGCGCCAGCAGCGCGGTGCTCACCCGGTGGTCCGCCAGTGCCCCCAGGAACGCGGCCGGCTCGAAGCGCGGCAGCGTCACCAGCGGCACGCCGGCCGTCAGCGCGGTGACGGCGTTGGTCAGCCCGGCCGCGTGGCTGAACGGAAGCACACCCAGGACGACGTCGTCCGGGCGCAGGTCCCAGGCCCGCGCCATCTGCCGCGCCGAGACCTCGAACGCCCGGCGGAGCAGCTGGGCCGTCTTCGGGGTGCCGGTCGTCCCGCTCGACGTCATGAGCGCGACGACGTCGTCGCCCGCGGCGGGGACGACGGGGTGCGTCAGCCCGCCCGTCGGCGCCGGCGGCTCCAGCGTCTCGACGGTCACGTCGGGACCGAGCCCGCCGTCGAGCCGGGCGACGACCGCCGGGTCGGCGACGAGGTGGCCGGCTCCGCAGCGGCGGAGCTGCTGGGCGATCTCGGCGGGTGTGCCCGTGGGGTTGACCGTGGCCACCCGATGGCCGGCCGTAATGGCCCCGAACAGGAACTGCAGCCAGGCGATGCCGTTGAACCCGCAGAGGGCGACCGTCGTGCCCGGCGGGAGCGCGCTGCGGCGGGCCGCCACCGCGGCGACGCCTCCGGCGAGCTCGCGGTAGGTCACCACCGTCCCGGCGTCGGCTTCGACGACGGCGGGGCGGGCGTCGAACCCGCGCCACCGGTGGAGGAGCCCGTCACCCAGGGCGTCCTCGCCGATCGTCGAGGCCGGAGCGGCTTCCGCATTTTCGTCTCGTCGGTTCACGGGCCCTCCCGACACGGCACCGGATGTCACGGACGCGACGCGGGACGCGCCCGGGAGGGTCGAGGGTGGCAGCCGGACAGGAGTGGCGAACCGTCACAAGTGATGACGTGGGCGCTGGAGGGACGGCCGTGCTGACCGGGCCCTCGTCACGGAGTCAGCCCGAGCAGGTCGCAGCAGGCCTGCTCGGCGCGTCGGCAGGTGCGGACGCAGACGCTGCGGTGGCGGCGGAGGGGCAGGTGTTCCTGGCACTGCTCACGGGCGTGACGAGTCGCCAGCCAGCATGCGGTGAGCATCGCCCGGGCCACGCACGTGCCGGCGCCGGTGCGGGAGAGGACCTGCGCGGTCGCCGCGGCGACGTCGGCGGCGTCGAGCAGTGCCTGCGCACAGCCGGTGAGCTCGTCCACCGGTTCCTCGCCGAGGCAGGCGGCCGCACAGGTCGTGGCCGCCTGCGCGCAGTCGTGGCAGGCGAGCACGGCTTCGACGGTCACGTCCCGGCCGTCGGTCATGGAACCGCCCGGCGCTGTGAGCATCGGTCCGGCCGCGGTCAGAGGCCGAACTTGCTGCCCAGGCCGCCGAGCAGGTCGGCCGGGTTGATGCCGAACTTCTCCAGCAGCCCCTGGTCCCTCTCGGTGTCGACCTGGTCGGGCAGCTCGGCGTCGGCCTGGCCGGCCTGCTCGTTGTCGCCCCGCGACCTGATCAGCTCGAGGATCTTGTCCTTCGGAATCTCCATTGGGATGCCCTTTCTCCGGTTCGGATCGGTGAATGGATCCGCGTTGCCCTGCCCGTTTCTGATTGTCCGGGAAAAACTGTGTCAGGCCAGTGGTGCGATGGACGTTCCAGCAGGTCAGAGCCGAATGGAAATATCGCGGGATCTGATGGTGCCGCGGTCGATCGCACACGCTGGCGCTACACCGGGGGCCGGGGCGTAACCGAAAGAAGAATGACCTTCCGGCCGAGAATAGTCAGAGCACTGAGGCGATGCAACCCGCCGGGAAACCCTCCGGTCACCCGGCCCGGGCGGGCGTTCCCGTCTCGGCGAGCCCGGACAGTGCCGGGGGCAGCGGGTCCCGGTGCAGCACGCCGAGGCGCTGGGTGGCGCGGGTGAGAGCGACGTAGAGCTCCGAGGCGCCCCGGGGGCCGTCGGCGAGGATCCGCTCCGGTTCCACGACCAGCACGGCGTCGAACTCCAGGCCCTTCGTCTCCGACGGGGCCACCACGCCCGGCAGACCCGGCAGACCCGGCAGACCCGGTGGCCCGATCACGACGCTGGTGCCCTCGCGCCCGGACTCGTCGGCCACGAACGCCTCGACGGCGGCGGACAGCTCGTCGTCGTCGGTGACCCGGCTCGACCACGGCGGCACGCCGCAGGAGCGGACCGACTCCGGCGGCTCGACCCCCGGTGCGAACTCGGCGAGCACCGCCGCGGCGATCTCCATGATCTCCGACGGCGTCCGGTAGTTGACCGACAGCGACCGGTACACCCACCGGCCGGGCACGTAGGGCTCCAGCATCGTGGCCCACGACCTCGCCCCGGCCGCGGACCGGCGCTGGGCGAGGTCACCGACGACGGTGAACGACCGGCTCGGGCAGCGCCGCATCAGCACCCGCCAGTCCATCTCGGACAGCTCCTGCGCCTCGTCGACCACGACGTGCCGGTAGGTCCAGTCCCGGTCCGCGGCGGCGCGTTCGGCGAGCTCGCGGGTGTCGAACTCGACGAACCGGTCGGCCAGGTCCTCGGCGTAGATCAGGTTCTCGGCGGCCAGCCCGATGTCCTCGTCCTTCTCCTCGCGGTCCAGCGTCAGGATCTCCAGCACGCCCTCGGCGTACTCGGCCTCGGCCTTGCGTTCCCGTTCGGCGGCCGCCTGATCGACCTGCTCGGCCGGCTTGTCGCGGCCCAGCAGGTCGACCAGCTCGTCGAGCAGCGGCACGTCCGACACCGTCCAGGCCTCGCCGTCGGCCCGCCACAGCGACGGGTCGGCGCCGGCCGCCCGCAGCCGCTCGGGGGACTCGTACAGCGGTGCCAGCAGCGACTCCGGGGTCAGGACCGGCCAGAGCTCGTCGAGCGCCGCGGTGAACCCGGCGTGGTCGGCGAGCTCCTTGCGCACCTGCGTCCGCAGGTCCTCCCGCGCCGCCGTGTCGGACCGGGTCAGCCAGCCCCGGCCGATGCGGCTCACCGCCCGCTCGGTGAGCACGTACGTGAGGATCTCGGTGAACACCGCGCGGGCCTCGTTGTGCGCCAGCCCGCTCGCCCGCGCCTCGTCGCGGGCCCACTCGGCCGTCTCCGCGTCGATCCGCCCGGTGACGTCCTCCAGCTCGATCGGCAGCGGCTGCGCCGGGATCCGCTGACGGGCGGCGATCGCCGCCGCGAGCACGTCGAGGATCGTCCGCGAGCCCTTGACCCGCGCGACCTCCGGCGGGTCCTCGGCGGTGACGTGCCGGCCGGGCACGAGGTCGCCGGGGGTGGCGAACACGACGTCGGACTCGCCCAGCGACGGCAGCACCCGCCCGATGTGGTGCAGGAACGCCGGGTTCGGCCCGACCACGAGCACGCCGCCCCGCTCGATCCGCTCCCGCTGGGTGTAGAGCAGATAGGCCACGCGGTGCAGCGCCACCACCGTCTTCCCGGTGCCCGGGCCGCCCTCGAGCACCAGCACCCCCGGGTGCTCCAGGCGGATGATCTCGTCCTGTTCGGACTGGATCGTCGCGACGATGTCGCGCATGCCCTCGCCGCGCGGCGCGTTCACGGCCGCCAGCAGCGCCGCATCCCCGCGCTCTCCGCCGCTCGGGCGGCCGAGGATCTCGTCGGTGAAGTCGACGAGCCGGCGCCCGCGCGTGTGGAACTGACGACGACGGCGCATGCCCTCCGCGGTCACGGCCGTCGCGGTGTAGAACGGCCGGGCCGCCGGGGCCCGCCAGTCCAGCAGCACCGGCCGGAAGTCGTTCTGCTCGTCGAACAGCCCGATCCGCCCGATGTGGGACGGCTCGCCGGTATCGCTGTCCAGCCGGCCGAAGCACAGGCCGTTGTCCGCCACCTGCAACCGCTTGACCCGTTTGGCCGACGCCCGGACCTGCACGTCCCGGTCCATCGGGGTCGCGGCGTTGTCGCCCAGCGCGGTCTCGTACTCGGTCTGCGCCCGCGCGCGCTCGGCGTCCAGCCGCGCGTAGAGCCCGGCCACGTACTCCCGCTCGGACCGCAGTTCCTCGACGTACTCCTGATCTGACACAGGCCCCCGTTTCCGCAGCTCACCGGCAACGATCGGCGATTCTGCGGCACGACCCGGGTCTTGCCGCAAGCCCCGGGGTGCGCTATACCGTGAGAGTGGGAGGGGACGAGTCCCCTCCCTTTCTGCTGCTCCCGGCCGGCTACGGCGAGCGGCGCTCGTGGGTCGCGGAGCTCTGGTAGTCGGTGTACTGGTACGGGTTGTCGAGGACCTTCGTCTCCGGGATCTCGGGGTTCATGCCCGCCTGCCAGGCCTGTTCGCCGAGCGTGGACCGCAGGTGCTCGACGGTCCGCTCGACCAGCGACCGGGTGGCGCCGAGATCGACCCCGGCGAGACGGCCGTCGCGCTTGGCGAAGCGCCCGTTCACCAGGACCGTGTGCACGTCCCCGCGCTGCGCCTGGAACGCGACGTGGCCGTACGGGTTGAGCAGCGGGAACGACACCGGCGAGTGATCGTTCTTGATCAGGACCAGGTCAGCGCGCTTGCCGGTCTCCACGCTGCCCAGATCGGACTCGCGCCCGATCGCCCGCGCACCGCCGCGGGTGGCCCAGTCGACGACCTGCTCGGCCCGCAGCGCGGAGTGCGTGACGGTGTCCCCGCGGGCGTGGGCCTCGAGGTGGTCACGGGAGCGGTCGGCGCCGAGCGTCGTGCGCATCGCCGAGAACAGGTCGGCGCTCCACCAGACCGACGTGTCCATCGACAGCGACACCGGGATGCCGTGCGAGCGCAGCGCCCAGGTGGGCGGGTAGCCCTGCCCGGCACTCTGTTCGCTCTCCGTCGACACCGACACGGAGCCACCGGTCGCGGCGATCCGCTGGTACGAGTCCTCGGACAGCGTCGCGGCGTGCACGTAGACCGACTCCGGTCGCATGAACCCGTTCTCGTGCATCAGCCGGATGCCGTCGTCGTTCGTCGCGCCCCAGACGCCGGCGTGCGTCGTCACCGGCACGCCGAGCTCGCGGGCCACCTCGAACGCCGGGCGCTCCGGGAACGCCGGGTCGCCGGTGACGTCGAAGGCCAGCTGGAAGCCGAGCATGTCGTCGCCCGGGGAGATCCGGCGGGACACGAAGTCGCGGAAGCCCGGGTCGGCCGTCCAGTTCGCCGGCGCGTCCTGGATGTTGCCGTAGGCGAGCACGAACCGCCCCACCGTCGACTGCAGCGCGTCGACGGCGGCGTCGGCGTGCTGCGGGGTCTGCAGCCCGTGCGACCAGTCCACGGTGGTCGTGACGCCGGCGTCGAGGCCCTCCAGCGCGCTGAGCAGGTTGCCGGCGTAAATGTCCTCCGGGCGGAAGATCTTGCCCCACTCCAGGTAGTACCAGACGAAGTACTGCGTGAGCGTCCAGTCGGCGCCGTAGCCGCGCATCGCGGTCTGCCACATGTGCCGGTGGGTGTCGATCATGCCGGGCAGGACGATGCCGCCCGCCGCGTCGACCTCGACCGTGCCCTCCGGTACCGCGAGCCCCGGCCCGACGCCGGCGATCCGGCCGTCGACGACGAGCACGTCGTGCCCCGGCAGGATCTGGTGGCGGTCGTCCATCGTCAGGACGAGGCCGCCACGCAGAACGACGGGACCGGACCCGTCCACGGTCGAGCTGGCCATGATCGTCGCTCCTTCACGAGGCCGGACGACCGTCCGCCGGGCGGTCGATGGTGCGGCCTCGGAGCTTGCTGAACGGCATACTGTCCCGTCAAGCCGCCGTACGGAGCCAGAGTTGCGACGTGTCGTACGCTCAGCGGCTCATGGTCCGTGTGGCGGACGGAAGGCGGGGGTGTGCGGTGCCACGAGAGGGAGCGGGGCCGGACTTCATCGAGGCGCTGGCCCGCGGCCTGGAGGTGATCGCCGCGTTCGGGCCCGAGCGCCCGGAGATGACGCTGGCCGAGGTCGCGACGGCGACCGGTCTCGCCCGCCCGACGGCCCGGCGGATCCTGCTCACGCTGACCGAGCTCGGCTACGTACGCCCCGGTCGGGGCGGGTTCGCGCTGACGCCGCGGGTGCTCGAGCTCGGTGTGGCCTGCGTCGGGTCGATGGGTCTGTGGGACGTCGCGCGGCCGCACCTGGAGCGGCTGGTCGAGCAGACCGGCGAGTCCTGCTCGATCGCCCAGCTGGACGGATCGGACATCGTCTACGTGGCGCGGGTGTCCGTGCCGAAGATCGTCTCGCTGGCCGTGCAGATCGGCACGCGGTTCCCGGCGCTCCCGACGTCGCTGGGCAAGGTGCAGCTCGCCGCGCTCGGGCGCGAGGAGCTGGACCGGGTGCTGGCCGAGCCGACCCGCTCCGGCCTCACACCGCGCTGGCAGCCGTCGGCCGAGGAACGCGACGCGGAGCTGGCCCAGGTCCGGGCGCGCGGATGGGCACTGACCGACGAGCAGCTGACGCTCGGTATCCGCTCGGTGGCCGCGCCGCTGCGGGACGGGAGCGGGCGGGTGATCGCCGGCGTCAACGTCAACTGCCACGCGGCGGAGACGTCGGTCGAGCGCCTCGTCGACCACCACCTGCCGTTGCTCCTGCGGGCCGCCGGCGACATCGGTGCCGACTTCGCGCGCCGGGAGACGCTGCCCCACGTCGTCGTGTCCGTGTCCTGAGCCGCATCCGGTTGACGACGCCCCGTCCGAGCGCGACCATCCGTGGAGCGGACAAGAGTCCGTCAGACGGACGACGAGGTGACGATGACGGATCCATCCGGAGGACCACTGGCCGGAGTGCTGGTGGCGGACTTCTCGCGGATCCTGGCCGGTCCGTACGCGACGATGCTGCTCGCCGACATGGGCGCCGACGTCGTCAAGGTCGAGGGTCCGGCGGGTGACGACACCCGCACCTGGATGCCCCCGGAGCGCGACGGTGAGTCCACCTACAACCTGGGGATCAACCGCGGGAAGCGTTCGATCGCGCTCGACCTGCGTGCCGAGGCCGACGTCGCCGTCGCCCGCGAGCTGGCGCGCCGCGCCGACGTGGTGATCGAGAACCTCCGGCCCGGCGGGATGGCGCGGTTCGGTCTCGGGTACGCGTCCGTGGCCGAGACGAACCCGGGCGTCGTCTACGCCTCGATCAGCGGGTTCGGTTCCGGGGCGGGGGCGCACGTGCCGGGCTACGACCTCATGGTCCAGGCGATCTCCGGCCTGATGAGCCTCACCGGGGACCCGGACGGCCCGCCGTACCGGGCCGGGATCTCGGTGTTCGACGTGATGGCCGGCAACCACGCGACGATCGGCATCCTGGCCGCCCTGCGGCACCGCGACCGCACCGGCGAGGGCCAGCACGTCGAGGTCAACCTGCTGTCCTCGGCGCTGACCGGGCTGGTCAACCACAGCTCCGCGTGGGTGGCGGCCGGCACCGTGCCCTACCGGATGGGCAACGCGCACCCGAGCGTCTTCCCGTACGAGCCGCTGCCCACCGCGGACGACGACCTGATCGTCACCGCGGGCAACGACGCCCAGTTCCGCAAGCTCTGCGAGGTGCTCGGTATCGCCGGGGTCGCCGCCGACCCGCGCTTCGCGCGCAACGCCGACCGCACGGCGCACCGCGAACAGCTGCGCCCGCTGCTGGTCGAGCGGCTGGTGACGCGCAAGGCCGTCGAGTGGTTCGACCTGCTGACCGAGGCCGGTGTCCCCTGTGGACCGATCCAGACGATCGACGGCGGGTTCGCGACGGCGGAGCGTTTCGGGCTGGACCCGGTCGTCGTGGTGGGGGAGGGGGAGCGGGCTGTGCCCACCACCCGGCACCCGGTCCGGTTCTCGGCCACGCCCGCCGTGTACCGGCTGCCGCCGCCCGGGCTGGACGAGCACGGCGACGAGATCCGGGAGTGGCTCGGCTCATGACCTACCCCACCGCGCTCGGGGCGTCCACGAAGGACACCATCACGCTGCTCGGGCACGACCTGGCGAACGACGTGATGGGCGAGGTCGGGTTCGGCGAGCTGGCGTTCTGGCTCGCCACGCAGCGCCGCCCGGCGCGCGGCGAGACCCGGGTGTTCGAGGCGGTGCTGGCCGCGCTCGCCGACCACGGGTTCACGCCGACGGCGATCGTCACCCGGCTCACCCACCTGTCGGCGCCGGACTCGGTGCAGGGCGCGCTGGCGGCCGGGCTGCTCGGCGGCGGGTCGCGGTTCCTCGGCGTCACCGAGGACTGCGGCCGGTTCCTGCACGACCGGCTCCCCGCCCAGCTCCCGCTCGACGACGGCGGCTGGGACGCCGTCGCACTGGACGTCGTGCGGGCGCAGCGGGAGGCGAAGCGGTTCGTGCCCGGCCTGGGCCACCACGTGCACAAGGACGGTGACCCGCGCACCGCGCGGCTCTTCGCGATCGCCGACGAGGAGGGCGTGACCGGGCCCCACCTGCGGCTGTTCGCCGCGATCGGCCGGGTGCACCCCGAGGTGCTCGGACGCACGCTCCCGCTGAACGGCGCCGGTGTCTGCGGCGCGGCGCTGGCCGACCTCGGCCTGCCGCTGGAGCTGCTGCGGGGCTTCGCGCTCCTGGCCCGCACCGCGGGCCTGATCGGGCAGCTCGCCGAGGAGCTGCGCACCCCCGTCGCGAACGACATCTTCCTGTCCGTGGACCTGCACAACCGGTCCGTGGATCCTTCTCCGTACCGGCCCGAGGAGCAGCCATGACGCAACCCGCCACCGTCACCGAGGACACGATCACCGACGTCGCGGCGTCCCGCTGGGCGACCGCGCACGACCCGCGCACGGCCGAGCTGATGACCGCGCTGGTCCGGCACCTGCACGAGTTCGCCCGCGAGACCCGGCTGACCGAGGACGAGTGGATGGCGGCCGTGCGCTGGCTGACCGACACCGGGCAGATCAGCGACGACAAGCGCGAGGAGTTCATCCTCGCCTCCGACGTGCTGGGCCTGTCCATGCTCGTCGTGCAGCAGAACCACCGCCTCGACCCGGCCGCGACACCGGCCACCGTGCTCGGCCCGTTCCACATCGAGGGCTCGCCGGAGAAGGCGTTCGGCGAGGACATGTCCGACGGCCTGCCCGGGGAGCCGCTCTACGTGCACGGCTCCGTGCGTGCACTCGACGGGTCGCCGGTCTCCGGCGCCGTGCTCGACGTCTGGCAGTCCGACGCCGACGGCGCCTACGAGGCCCAGCTCGCCGTCGACGAGGCGCGGCTGCGCGCGAAGTACACGACCGGTCCCGACGGCGCGTACTGCCTGCGCACGATCGCCCCGCTCGGCTACGCGATCCCGATGGACGGCCCGGTCGGACGGCTGATCGACCGGACCGCGATCAGCCACTTCCGGCCGGCGCACGTCCACTTCCTGCTGGCCGTGCCGGGCTACGAACCGCTGGTCACGCACCTGTTCCGGGAGGGCGCCGAGTACCTGGACTCCGACGTCGTGTTCGGCGTGAAGCGCGAGCTCGTCGTCGCGTTCGAGGCACGGGAGCCCGGCCCGACGCCGGACGGCGGGACGTCCGAGGTGCCATGGCTCGAGGCCCGCTACGACTTCGTGCTGCAGCCCGCGTGACGGGTCAGCGGATCCGGTCGTAGACCAGCGCCAGGGTGCCGTGCTCGCCCGCGGAGTGGGAGGCGAGCGCCCACTGCCCGGGGGGCAGGCCGTCGTCGAACAGGCGCGGTCCTCCGCCGAGGACGATCGGGAAGATCACCAGGGCGAGGCGGTCGACCTCGTCGGCGGCCAGCAGGGCCGTGATGACGCTCGCGCTGGAGAGCACGAGCACGTCGCCGCCCTCGGCAGCCCGCAGCTCCGCCACCACGTCGGTGGCCGGCTTGTCGGCGAGCGTCGTCCGCTCCCACGGAGCCTGCTCGAGCGTCGAGGACAGGACGACCTTCTCGGTGTCGACGAGCCAGGTCGCGAAGCCCTCGTCGCGCGGGTCGACGCCCTCCTGGCCGATGACGGTGGGCCAGAAACCGAGGAACCCCTCGGCGTTGACGCGCCCGAGCAGGGCCGTCGTCGCCGGCTTCCAGAGCTCGGTCAGGTGGTCACGGGCGACGTCGGTGACGGCGTACGGCATGACCCAGCTCATGTCGAGCGGGTCGGGCCCTGCGTAGTGGCCGTCGAGCGAGAGGCTCATGTTGACGACGACCCTGCGGCCGCCGGTGTGCTCGGTCATGTCGTGCTCCTCGTGTCGGTGTCGGTGTCGGTGTCGGTGCTCGGGTTCTGTGCCGGCGTCGGCCGCGGTCGCGGCGGCGCCGAGGCTCGCCGCGAGCGAGTCGAGGCTCTGGCCGAAGCCGAGCTCGATGCCCGCGATGAAGTCCGCTGAGGCGACGGTGCTGTCGGTGATCCGGAAACGGACGTCGAGGTCCGTGCCGGTGGAGGTGGGCCGCAGGTCGTACTCGACGTGCGTGGTGAAGGCGATGCCGCCGCCGGGAAGCTGCGGGGACAGCCGGTAGGCGAGGTGCTCGTCGGGGCGTACGTCGTCGACGACGCCCTCCGCGCGACCGGCGACCAGGTCCGAGCCGTCGGCGTCCTCGGCGTCGCGGTACTCCTGGACGATCCGCCCACCCGGCCGGGCGTCGAAGACGAGCTCGGAGACGCGGAGATCGTCGGGTGTCCACCACCGGGCGAGCAGTGCGGCCTCGGTGAGGTGGCGCCAGACCAGCGTCGGGGCCCGCCGCGAGCGACCGGTGGAACCGGAACGACCGGTCGTCGGCCCAGCCGGGCGCGTCGGCGGCGAGCCGCTCGGCCTCGAGGTCGAGTCCGTGGCGGTCGAACGTCGCGCTACCGCCGTCGCTCTCCGCCGTGTCCGCGAGCCGGATCAGCGCAGCCGCCAGGTCACGCAGGGGACCGGAGCGAAGCGCGTAGACCCGGCGCTGACCGGTGCGCTGCGACGTGACGACGCCGGCGCGCTCCAGCGCCTGCAGGTGCTTGGTCGTCTGCGGCTGCCGCGCCTCGGCGAGACGGGCGAGCACGCCGACCGAGCGGGGTCGTTCGGCCAGCAGGCCGACGAGCCGCCACCGGGCCGGGTCGGCGAGTGCTGTCAGGAGCGCGTCCATGAGCTAAGCATTCTCCATCACGAATATTCGTGTCAAGGAATAACTTGCGATGGACCGATCCGGCCGGTCGGGGCGCGGGTGGGGTCAGCTCCGTCGGAGCTTGACGCGGTAGGTGTAGCGCTGCGGGTTGTACCAGTTGATCGCGAGCTCGACCGGCACGTCGGCGGTGTCGTGGTAGATGCGGTCGATCCGCAGTACCCGTTCGTCCGGGTCGGTGCCGATCGCCTCCGCGACCGCGGTCGGCGGGGTCGCGACCGTGATGCTCTGGTCGGCACTGCCGATGATGCCGGGGTGCCGCTTCTCGATCAGCCCGATGATCGTGGTGTCGGACGTCGCGCCCGGCGTGGTCAGCTCCGCGAGGTCGGTCAGCTGCTCACCGACCTCGGGGATGAGGAACATCGACGTGTAGCTGATCGGGTCGCCGCGGTGCAGCCGGCGGAAGCTCAGGCTGTAGACGGTGTCGTCGTCGCGGCGCAGCCGGCTCGCGACGTCGACGTCGACTCCGCGCCGCAGGGGCGTGACGATCTCGAGCCGGGTGTCGAGCGCCAGCCCGAGGAGGTCGTCGATCGACCCGAGCCGGCGCAGGTACCGCTCCCCGTCGGCCGGCGCGGCGAACGTGCCCCGCCCGGGGACCCGGTAGATCGCGCCCTCGGCGACGAGGTCCTGCATCGCCCGCCGCACGGTCTGCCGGCTGATCGCGTGGTCGCGGGCCAGTTCCGCCTCGGTCGGGAGGCGGGTGCCGTCGTCGTAGACGCCGTCGGCGAGCTCGCCGCGGAGCTGCTCGGTCAGCCTGCGGTAGGCCGGCAGGGGGCCGTCGTACCTGTCCATCGTCCCTCCTCCCGACCCCGTGCCACCCGACGCGGTCGTCGGAGTCAACCGTACAAATCCGCGCGGGTCCACCTATTCAACCGGACATTTGCTGATTTGGCCGTACATGGCCTACCGTGTTCGGGGAGCGCGGTCGCGACGACGGAAAGCGAGGACTCCCATGCCGGAGCTGTCCACCGAGGAACGGGCCGTGGTCGACACGGTGCGCGAGTGGGTCGACCGTGAGGTGCGCCCGGTGGTGCGCGAGCTCGAGCACGCGAACGAGTACCCCGAGAAGCTGATCGAGCAGATGAAGGAGCTGGGGATCTTCGGGCTGGCGATCCCGGAGCCGTGGGGCGAGGCGCCGGTGTCGATGCCCTGCTACGCGCTGGTGACCGCGGAGCTGGCCCGCGGCTGGATGAGCCTGGCCGGCGCGATGGGCGGGCACACCGTCGTCGCGAAGCTGCTGGTCGCGTTCGGGACGCGCGAGCAGCAGGACCGCTACCTGCCGCGGATGGCCACCGGCGAGGTCCGGGCGACGATGGCGCTCACCGAGCCGGGCGGCGGCTCCGACCTGCAGGCCATGTCCACCCAGGCCCGGCGCGCCGGCGACGGCTACGTCGTCACCGGGTCGAAGACGTGGATCTCCAACGCCCGCCGTTCCGGGCTCGTCGCGCTGCTGTGCAAGACCGACCCGCAGGCCGAGCCGAAGCACAAGGGCATCTCCGTGCTGCTGGTCGAGCACGGGCCCGGGATGACCGTCTCCCGTGACCTGCCCAAGCTCGGCTACAAGGGCGTCGAGTCCTGCGAGCTCGTCTTCGACGACATGCACGTGCCCGCGGACGCCGTGCTCGGCGGAGTCGAGGGCGCGGGGTTCGCGCAGATGATGAAGGGCCTCGAGACGGGCCGCATCCAGGTGGCGTCCCGCGCCCTGGGCGTCGCGGACGCGGCGCTGGAGGACTCGCTGCGCTACGCCCAGGAGCGGGAGGCGTTCGGCAAGCCGATCTGGCAGCACCAGTCGATCGGCAACTACCTCGCCGACATGGCCACGAAGATCACCGCGGCCCGGCAGCTGATCCTGCACGCGGCCGAGAAGTACGACGCGGGTCAGCGGTGCGACATGGAGGCGGGGATGGCGAAGCTGTTCACCTCCGAGGTCGCGATGGAGGTGGCGCTGAACGCGGTGCGGGTGCACGGCGGTTACGGCTACTCCACCGAGTTCGACGTCGAGCGGTACTTCCGGGACGCCCCGCTGATGATCGTCGGTGAGGGCACGAACGAGATCCAGCGCAACGTGATCGCCTCCCAGCTCGTGAAGCGGGGAGGCCTGCGGGCCGGTTGACGGCAGGCCCGGGCGGTGCTGCGGTGAGCGCCGCCGATGAGTTCCCGCTCTCGCGACGGTCTGCCGGTACAACGAGGTGAGGAGACATCGTGGACGTCGACATGTTCGCCGGGGTCGCGGTCAGCGATCTCCCGCGCGCCGTCGAGTGGTTCGACCGGTTCTTCGGTGACGTCGAGTCGTTCGAGCCGAACGAGGTGGAGCGCGTCTGGACGATCGCCGAGCACCGCCACCTCTACGTCGAGGTCCAGCCCGAGCACGCCGGGCACGCGAAGGTCACCTTGTTCGTCGGGGACCTCGACGAGTTCGTCGATGCGGTCGAGTGCCGCGGCATCGAGCCGGTGCACCGGGAGACCTACGAGAACGGCGTGTCCAAGATCGTGTACCGGGATCCGGACGGCAACGAGATCGGCGTCGGCGGCGTCGCGGGCGGATCCGGGTAGGCGGACCTGGGGGAGAAGCCCCCGGCCGGCAGGAGATCGGCGTCCCGCCGGCCGGGGGCGACGTGCGCCCCTACGTCCGGGCGCCCTCCCGGTGCTCGCGGGTGGCCCCGTGGTCGACCGTGATCCCCTCGGGATCGTGGTCCGGGTCGCCGAGCACGACGACGCCGTAGTCGGCCCGGGCGCCCTCGACGCTGACGTAGCCGTCCCGGACGTCGCGCAGCACCCGCTCGGGATCGCGGGTGAACGGGTCGCCCCAGCCACCGCCGCCGTTGGTGAGGTAGCGGAACATGGCGCCGGCCTTCGAGTCCCAGGACGGCTGCGAGGCGAAGTAGAAGTAGCTGCCGTCCGGGTCCAGCGCCTTCGTCTCCGGGTCCAGCATCCCGCCGACCGGGACCGTGCCCGCGTAGACGTCCGGTGCGTGCCCGACGAGCTCGCCGCGCTCGGAGATCCGGGCGGCCTCCGGCGGGAACATCCACACGGCGCCGAGCTTCCCGGCGCCGCCGCCGTGCGCACCGACCCCGCTGGGGACCTTCGTGCGGAACGGTGAGCAGTAGGCCGACGCGTCGGTCAGCCAGAGGCTGTCCCGCATCGTGGCCGCCCCGCCCCGGTTGAAGCCGGGACCGGCGGTGTCCACCGTGGCCTCCTTGCGCAGCAGCACGACCGGGACGTCGTGCTCGATCGCCTCGGTGGCCGGGTCGAGGTTGTTGAGCATGAACAGCACGGTGTAGCTGTCGCCGTCGCCGTCCCCGGTCGCGCCCCACGGGCCGTGCTCGCCACCGCACTGGGCCGCGGTCGCCCACGGGGTGCCGTCGGGCAGCACGCCGGTGGCGTTGTGCAGGCTCAGCGAGCCGTAGTCGCCGCCGACGGCGCGCTCGCCCAGGACCGGGTTCAGCGCGTCGAACACCGCGCAGACCAGCGTCGTGGTGATCTCCCAGAACATCATGCTGGCGCCCTCGGGCGGCAGCGCGTTGAGCAACGACCCGGGCGGGCAGGCCATGTCGATGTTGCGCCAGGTGCCGGTCGTGAACGGTGTCGACGGGTCGAGCAGCATCGTGATCGCGACGCCGACGGCGGTCTTCGAGTCGAGCATGCTCGCGTTGATCGACGTCCGGGCCTGCCGGGACGTGCCGGACAGCTCGGCCTCGATGTTCTCGCCCCGCTTGAGGAGCGTGACCTTGATCCGGAACTCCTCGGTGTCGTCCATGCCGTCGGCGTCGACGAGCGCGGAGCCGACGTAGTCGCCGTCCGGGATCTTCGCGATCGCCTCGCGCATC
Organism: uncultured Actinomycetota bacterium; assembly: GCA_963822335.1. Taxonomy (GTDB): domain Bacteria; phylum Actinomycetota; class Actinomycetes; order Mycobacteriales; family Pseudonocardiaceae; genus Pseudonocardia. The sequence continues at coordinate 918,857 of CAWGHE010000005.1, forward strand.
CGCTCGGCCGAGGTGTCCACCGCGTACTGCAGGGTGCCCAGCAGGGCGTCGGTGCCGTAGCGGTCGAGGTTCTCCTCGATCAGCCGCGCCCCGAGGTGCAGCTGCTGGTAGCAGGACTTGAAGTCGGGCAGCAGGATCTCGCCGAACCGGGAGTTGTCGAAGATCAGGCTGAACGTCGAGCGGACCGGCTTGCCTGCGCTGTAGAGCAGCACCGGCGGGATGGTCAGTCCCTCCTCGTACTTGTTGTTCTTGGTGCCGGAGAAGCCGCCCGGCACGGTGCCGCCCATGTCGAGCTGGTGGGCGCGGATGTTGACGAACGCGACGATCTTCTCGTCGCGGAAGACCGGGTGGATGAACAGGATGTCGTTGACGTGCGTGCCGGTGCGGTACGGGTCGTTGCCGATCAGCACGTCACCGGGGCGCAGGTTCTCCGGCCCGTACTCGATGACGGTGTTGCGCACGGCGTCGCCCATCGTCCCGAGGAACACCACGAGGCTGTTGCTGACCACCGACATCGGGTAGTCCTGCTCGGGCGGGCCGCTGATCGTGCAGGCGAAGTCGTACCAGTCGCGGATGATCGGCGAGAACGCCTCGCGCAGGAAGCCGGTGGACATGTGCTCGACGACGTAGTGCAGCCGGTTGGTGATCACCGAGGCGGTGAACCGGTCGGTCGAGTAGCGGGCGGCGAACTCGTCGTCGCTCATGTCCCGCAGCCGGACGTCGGGGAGATCGGTGATGGTCACGTCGGTCCTCACTTCCTCGTGATGACGAGCTCGCCGTAGGGGCCGACGAGTGCGGTCTGACCGGTCCCGACGTGGGTGGTCGACAGGCTCTCGTCGATGATCGCGGGGCCGGTGACGACGTCGCCGGCGCGCAGGTGGGCGCGGTCGTAGACCGGCGCCTTCTCCTCGGTGTCGGTCAGGTAGCGCAGCGTCGTGTGCCGCACCGGGTCCAGGGCGCCGTCGGCGTCGCCGCGTTCGGGCACCAGCGGGTACTCGACCTTGTCGGTGCCGAGGATCGCCCGCACCCGGAACGTCACGCCCTCCACCGGCATGACCTCGAACCGGTTGCCGGTGCGCTGCTCGTAGGTGTCGTGGAAGTTCGCGATCATCGTTGTCACGGCGTCCGCGTCCAACCGGCCGTCGGGCACCGGGACGAACGGGGTCTCCCAGCTCTGCCCGACCAGGCGGCCGTCGAAGCTGCGGGCGAACGTGACGTCGCGGCCGTGCCCGATGCGCTCGCGCAGCTGGTCCTCCATCTCGGAGAACAGTGGCTCGACGCCACCGGCCGCGTCGTCGGTGAGCACGGTGTAGGCGCTGCGGTTGGCGGTGAACACCTGGTCGGTCGACGAGCAGTCCGAGCGCGGAGAACAGCCCCGGGTTCGGCGGCACGACGACCTGCTTGCACTTGATCAGGTCGAGCAGCCCGGGCAGCAGCATCGGGCCGGCCGCGCCGTAGGCGACGAGGCTGTAGTCGCGCGGGTCCACGCCGTGCTTGATGGCGATGTTGAACACGCCCTCGGCGATGTTGTTCACGCCCATCTCGTAGGCGTAGCGGACCCGCTGGGCGAACGTGAAGTCGCAGTCCAGGGCCTCGAACGCGGCCCGGGAGCGCTCGGCGTCGAGGGTGAAGCGCCCGCCGGCGAAGTGCTCGGCGTCGAGGATGCCGGCCAGCAGGCAGGTGTCGGTCGTGGTCGGCTGCGTGCCACCCCGGCCGTAGCAGGCCGGGCCCGGCTCGGCGCCCGCGCTGCCGGGGCCGACCTGGATCTCGCCGGCCGAGCCGACCGTGACCAGGCTCCCGCCGCCGGCACCGATGCTGGACACGTCGATCGCCAGCGAGTTGACGATCAGGTCGTGCTCCAGCTCGAACGTCGTGTTCACCGACGGCTCCCCGTTGGTGACGACGGAGATGTCGCACGAGGTGCCGCCGACGTCGGCGCAGAGCAGGTTCCGCTCGTCGATCAGCGCGCCGAAGTGCGCGCAGGCCACAGTGCCCGCGGCCGGGCCGGAGAACACGATCCGGAACGGCTGCTCCATCGCCCGCTCGGCCGGCACCAGCGTCGCGGCGCAGTCGGCGTAGTTGAGCTGGCCGGTGAAGCCCAGCTCGGCCAGACCCTTGCCGAGCTCGTCGGAGTACGCGCCGTAGATGATCTTCATGAACGTGTCGACGACGGTCGTCGACGCCCGCGCGTACTCCTTGGCCAGCGGGGAGACCTCGCTGGAGATCGAGCAGGGCACGTCGCCGAGCTCCTCGCGCACCAGCTCGCGCAGCCGCTCCTCGTGCGCGCGGTTGACGTAGGCGTTGAGCAGGCAGATCGCCACCCCGGTCACGCCGCAGCGGCGCAGCACGCCCAGCTGGGCGCGGGCCTGCGACTCGTCGAGCTCGAAGAGCACCTCGCCGGAGGCCAGCACGCGCTCCTGCACCGGGCGGCGCAGGTAGCGGGGCACGAGCGGGCGGCCGGCGTCGCCGAAGCTGCGCCGCCACCGCGGGTTCAGCATCGCCGACGCGGGCCGCCACGTCCGGCCCTGGTCGAGGACGTCGCGGTGCCCCTCGGTGGTCAGGAACCCGATCTTGGGCAGGTTGCGGGTGATCACGGCGTTGAGGCCGTGCGTGCTGGCGTGGTTGAACACCGCGGAGTTCTCGACGCCCAGCTCCGCGGCCCCGGCCAGTACCGGCCCGTACGCGGTGGTGGGGTCGGTCGAGACCTTCGCCGTGCGGATGCGCCCGTTCTCCAGGGCGACGACGTCGGTGAACGTCCCGCCCACATCGACTGCGATCATGGTTGTTCTCTCCTTCAGATCGTGTCGGCCAGCAGCTGCAGCGAACCGAACAGGTGCCACCGCTCCCGGCTGACCGAGTGCAGGCAGCTCTGGCACTTGACGACCTCGAACCAGCCGCCCTCGGAGTTCACCGGGTAGCGGCGGAGCTCGGCCGCGGCGCACCGCGGGCAGGCGCCGTCGACCGGCTCCTTGACCAGGGACACCGTGGATTCCTCGGGTCGTGCGAACGGGGGCATGCGGGACTCTCCTTCGTTGGTTGCGAGTCGCTCGTGGACTTCGGGGACGGTCAGGACGCCCAGCGCCGCACCGTGTCCTCGACCGGCGTCGGCGGTCGCGGCGGTGCCGGGGTGGGCGGCACGCTGCGCGAGAAGCGGGGCGCGGGAGCGGGCTGGGTGATCCCGTCCAGCTCGACGAACGCCGACCGGGCGGCCGCGTGCGGGTGGGCGGCGGCCTCGTCGAACGTCAGCACCGGCGTCACGCAGGCGTCGAGGTCGGCGAACGTGGCCGCCCACTCGTCGCGGGGTCGCGCGGCGAACTCGGCCGCGAAGCGCTCCCGCAGCGCGGGCCATCCGGCGCGGTCGTCCTGGTCGGGCAGGTCCGCGCCGACCAGGCCGAGACCCTTGAGCAGGTCGGCGTAGAACGCGGGCTCGATCGCGCCGACGGCGACGAAGCGGCCGTCCGCGCAGCGGTAGCACCGGTAGTACGGGGCGGCGCCGTCGAGCAGGTTCGCCTCCCGCTCGTCGGACCACTGGCCGGTGCCCCGCCAGGCCCAGATCGCCTGCATGAGCAGGGCCGACCCGTCGACCATCGCGGCGTCGACGACCTGGCCGTGCCCGGACCGCTGCCGCTCCCAGAGCGCGGCCAGCACGCCGGCGAGCAGCAGCATCGACCCGCCGCCGAAGTCGCCGACAAGGTTGAGCGGGGGGACGGGGGGTCCACCCGCCGGACCGATCGCGTGCAGCGTGCCGTTCGCCGCGATGTAGTTGATGTCGTGCCCGACGGCGTCGGAGAACGGCCCGCCGCGGCCCCAGCCGGTCATCCGGCCGTAGACCAGGCGCGGGTTGCGCGCCCTCAGCTCGTCCGGCCCGAGCCCGAGCCGTTCCGCGACGCCGGGGCGGAAGCCCTCCAGCAGCACGTCGGCGTGCCCGGCGAGGTCGAGAACCCGGTCGCGGTCGTCCGGTGACTTCAGGTCGAGCGCGTGGGTGCGGCGGCTGCGCAGCAGGTGGTCGCGGTCCGGGTCGGTCAGCGCGAACCCGCCGGGCCGCTGGATCCGGACGACGTCGGCGCCGAGGTCGCCGAGCACCATCGCGGTGTGCGGCACCGGGCCGATCCCGCCGAGCTCGACCACGCGCAGGCCGCGCAGCGGCCCGGTGCTCACGACGCCTCCGAGTGGAGCGGGAGGCGGGCCGCGGTCACGTGGAAGTCGGACAGGTCCGGCTCGCGGGTCATCGACCAGTAGTCCACGACGCGGTAGGGCGAGTTCGTGACGACCCGGCCCCGGGAGTTGCGGTAGTACGTGCTCATCCCCGGATGGCTCCACACCATCCGCTCGTGCGCGGCGTCCACGCTCGGACACCCACCGCTCGAGCACCTCGGGCCGGCAGTCGAGCGCGCCGATGCCGTCACGCACCATCGTCGCGAGCAGGTCGACGATGTAGCGGCCCTGGGACTCGGCGACGAAGATGAAGCTGCCGCCGGCGCCCGCGTTCGTGTTCGGGCCGTACATCAGGAACAGGTTCGGGAAGCCGGGGACCGTCATGCCGAGGTGCGCGACGGCGTCCTCGTCGCCCCACACGTCGTGCAGCTCGCGCCCGTCGCGACCGGCGACCCGGATCCCGGGCAGGTAGCTGCGCGCCGCGAAGCCGGTGGACAGCACGACGACGTCCGCGGCGTGCTCCTCGCCCCCGGCGGTCACCACACCGGTCTCGGTGAGCCGGACGACGGAGTCGGTGACGAGCTCGACGTCGTCCCGTCGCAGCGCGGCGTACCAGCCGTTGTCGAGCAGCATCCGCTTGCCGAACGGCGGGTAGTCCGGCACGCACTTCTCGATCAGGTCCGGACGGCCCTGGAGCTGCCGCTCGATGTAGCGGGTGAAGTAGCGCCGGTGCCCGTCGTTGACGGCGTTGAGCGAGCGGCCCGGGTCGTCCCAGGACTCGTCGATCTGCAACGACGGGTGCACCCGGTCGTTGAAGACCCAGGCCAGCCGGAAGCGGTACCAGGCGTGGTACCAGGGGACGTGCTCCATCAGCCAGTGCACGTCGTCGCCGACCGGGGCGAAGTACTCCTCGTTCGGCGCCACCCACTGCGGTGAGCGCTGGAACACCGTGAGGTGCGCCGTCCGGTCGGCGACCGCGGGCACGACCTGCATCGCGCTCGCCCCGGTCCCGACGACGGCGACCCGCTTGCCGGTCAGGTCCACGTCGCCGCGCCACTCGGCGGTGTGGAACACCGGCCCGCGGAAGGAGTCGAGGCCGTCCAGGTCCGGCACCGTCGGGAGTGTTGAACAACCCGACGGCGCTGATCACGGCCGAGGCGCTCCAGCTCCGCCGCCCGGCGGTCACCGTCCACCGCTGCGCGGTCTCGTCCCAGGTCGCGCCGTCGACGGAGACCCCGAACTCGATGTGCTCGCGCAGTCCGAAGTGGTCGACGACCTCCGCGGTGTAGTCCGCGACCTCGTCGCGCTTGCCGAAGTGGGTCGACCAGTTCCGGGGGTGGAACGAGAACGAGTACAGGTAGCTCGGCGTGTCCACCCCGGCGCCGGGGTAGGTGTTGGTCCGCCACACGCCGCCGACGTCGTCGCCGCGCTCGAGAATGACGAACGGGACGCCGGCCGCCTGCAGGCGGACCCCCGCGATGATCCCGGAGACACCGGCCCCGATCACGACGACCGAGAAGTCCCGCTCAGCGACCGCGTCGGCCGGGGCCGCCGCCGGGCCGGGGTCGGGGGCGAAGCCCATCTCCTCGCGCATCAGCCGCTCGTACTCGGCCGGAACCGGCTCGCCCATCGTCGTGGTGAGCATGTGGCGCAACAGGTCCGGGGCGGGGGAGGGGACCGCGGGCTCCACGCCGCGCGACCACGCGGTGATCGCCTCGACGGCGCCGGCGCGCAGCTCCTCGGCTGCGGCCGCGCTCAGCCCGCCGGAGTCGTGCGGCTCCAGCGCGGCGCCCTTCGTGGGGCGGAACGGGTCGGACAGCCAGCGCTCGTCGCCGGTGAGCTGGTACGTCACCATCGCCAGCGTCGGCAGGTTCGCGGCGGCCACCGCGCTGCCCAGGCGTGCTTCGTCGATGGGACGCCGGGGCGTCGGGATCGTGGACACGTCGGTCCTCCTCCAAGGCAGGGGGGATCGACCGCGCGGCCTCGTGCGGCGCGGCGGTGCGATCGGGAACTGCGGGATCAGGTGGTGCGGACGGGGCCGTCCCGCGTCGTGCGCCACCCGGCGGCGGCCGCGTCCCACGTGGCGTCGCCGATCCCCGCGGAGCGCAGCTTGTACTTCTCGACCTTGTCGGTCGGGGTCCGCGGCAGCGCGTCGACGACGTCGATGTAGCGCGGAACCATGTGGTACGGCATCGAGGCCGCGTAGTGCAGGTAGAGCTCCTCGGGCTCGGCGGTGGCGCCGTCGCGCAGCACGACGACGACGCGGACCTCCTCCTCACCCAGCTCGGACGGCGTGCCGACGGCGGCCGACTCCGCGACCGCCGGGTGGCCGTTGACCAGGCGTTCCACCTCGTAGGAGGAGATGTTCTCGCCGCGACGGCGGATGGCGTCCTTGATCCGGTCCTGGAACCGCAGCGCCCCGCTCGCGTCCCGCACGGCGCGGTCGCCGGTGTGGAACCGGCCGTCGCGCCACGCCGTCGCGGTCGCCTCCGGCAGGCCGTCGTAGCCGAGCGAGAGCAGCAGCGGGTCCGTGCTGGCGACGACGATCTCGCCCGGGACGCCGTCCGGCACCTCGTCGCCCGACTCGTCGACGACGCGGACGTCGAAGACCGGGTTGGGCCGTCCGCAGGCGCCGGGCAGGGACTCCTCCAGTGACGAGTGGACGATCAGGTTCGTCTCGGTGGACCCGTAGGCCTCCACGAGCTTGAGCCCGAACCGGCGCTCGAAGTCGTGGTAGATCTCCGCGGGGGCCGGCACGGCGTAGACGATCCGGACCGGGTTGTCCGCGTCGTCCGGCCGGGGCGCCCGCCCGTTCAGCATGTGGCAGACCCCGCCGATCGCGACGAACCCGGTGATGCCGAACTCGCGGACCTCGTCCCAGAAGCGCTCGATCGACAGCCGGGTGCGCAGCACCATCCGGGCGCCGCTGAGCAGGCAGCCGAGGGTCGTGAACTTGCCCGAGATGTGGAAGAACGGCGAGTAGTTGAGCATGACGTCGTCCGGGCGCAGGCCGGTGATCTCGGCGAAGAAGTGCCCGAACGCGACCTGCTGGTGCTGGCTGACCAGCACGCCCTTCGACGGCCCCGTCGTGCCGGACGTGTAGAGCACGCAGGCCACATCGGACGGTTCCGCGACGGAGTGCACGTCGGCGGGGGCACCGGCCAGCAGGTCCGAGTAGCCGCCCGGGAACGTGAGGACCTCGGCGATCATCGGCACGTCACCGCGCACGGCCTCGACGGCGTCGGCCAGGACTCCGCGGTCGGCGATCACGAGCGTCACCTCCGCCCGGCGCAGCTGGTGGGCCAGGAGCTCGCCGCGGTAGGCCGTGTTGATCGGCACCTCGACCGCCCCGAGCTTGGCCAGCGCGAACCAGCCGTAGAGGTACTCCGGCCCCGTGGCCATCAGGAGTCCGACGCGGGTCCCCGGCGCCACCCCGCGGGCGCGCAGCCCGCGGGCCAGCACGTCGACGCGCGCGTCCACCTCGGCCAGCGTGTGGTCGACCCGGTCGTGGGTGAAGAACACGTCGTCGGGGCGGGCCTGCGCGGCCCGTTCGAGCAACCGGCCCACGGTGCGTTCGGAGAACGGCACCTCGGCCAGCCGGCCGGACGTGATGCCCGACCCGGGTTCCTGCGTGGTGATCACGGCTCAGTAGCCCTTCCCGGCCGTCCAGCCGCCGTCGGCGAACAGCGTCGTCCCGTTCACATAGTCCGAGTCCGGACCGGCGAGGAACAGGACCGGGCGGGCGATCTCGTCCGGCTGGCCCCACCGCTCCATCGGCGCGCTCGCGCGGATCGACGCCGCCATCTGCTCGGAGCGGAAGTACGCGCTGGTCATCGGCGTCTCCACGACACCGGGCGCGACCGCGTTGCACCAGATCCCCTGGGCCCCGAACTCCATCGTGACCGTCTTGGTGAGCATCATCAGCCCGGCCTTGGCCGTGCAGTACGCGGCGCGGTTGTGGAAGGCCATGTGCCCGGCCATCGACGCGATGTTGACGATCTTGCCTCGGCCCTGCTCGACCATGCCCGGGATCGCCGCGCGGGAGAGCACGAACGGTGCGGTCAGGTCGACGTCCAGCGTCCGGCGCCAGTCGGCGGGGGAGAGCTCCAGCAGCGGCAGGATCTGCCGCACACCCGCGTTGTTCACCAGGATGTCCAGCCCGCCGAGCTGCGCGCGGACGCGCTCCGGGAGGCCCGCGGTCTCGTCGTCGTCGGTGAGATCGGCCGCGATCGTCGTCACGTCGTCGCCCGACCACTCGTCGGCGACGGCGTCGAGCGCCTCCTTGTCGACGTCGACGAGCGCGACCCGCGCTCCGGCGTCGCGCAACGTCCGGCAGATCGACTGGCCGATCCCGCCGGCCGCTCCGGTCACGAGGGCCACCTGGCCCGACAGCGTCGTCATGGTCGTTCACCTCAGTTCATACCGTCTGGTCGGAATGTTTGTACCGCACGACGGCGCCCGACTCAAGGGCGGGCAGGGATTCAGGCCAGGACGACGGCCGACTGGCGGGCGCCGACGCTGTTCAGCGTCATGGTGGCGAACTGCCGCGCGACCTCGTTCGGGCTGCGCCGGCCGCCGGCCTGGTACCACTGGTAGGACCAGACCCACATGCCGAGCAGGCCCAGCGCGGCCACCGTCGGGTCGAGGCTCCGGTCGAACTCGCCGCTCTGGACCCCGCGGCGCACCGTGTCCTCGAACAGCGCCGTCGAGCGCCGCCGCTTCTCCAGGATCGCGTCCCGCACGGCACCGCCGATGACGTGCAGTTCCTGGAAGAACACCATGACGTGCTTCTGGTAGTCGATGCAGATCCGGGTGGTGTCGAACGCCATCTTCGCGAGCTGCTCGGTCGCCGAGTCGTAGGTCGCGAGCGCGTGTTCCTGGGACTCCAGCGCGCGGTCGATGAACTCGTCGTGGATCAGGTGCAGGACGTCGTCCTTGGTCGTGAAGTGGTGGTAGAACGCGCCCTTGGTCAGGCCGGCGCGGTCGGCCACCTCCTGCACCGACGTCCGGCTGAAGCCCTTCTCGGCGAACAGGTCCAGCGCCGCCGCGATGAGCAGGCGACGGGTCTCGGCCGGATCGTAGGACCGCTCCGGAGGCTTGCGGGGCACGACGGACTCCCTCGACACGACGCCGATTTCCGACCGGATGGTATCCGATCGCCGGGACGTGCCGGTCAGACCGCCGACCACTCCGGGTCGACGATCAGGGCCGCCGCGGCCGTCAGGTCGTCGGCGAGCGGGCGGTCGTCGGTCCGGGAGTCCAGCGCGCCGACCGCCCGCGCGAACGCGGGCCCCAGCGGCAGGTGCGACGGGTCGTCCCCGCGCATCCGCAGCGCGCGGACGGCGGCGACGAGCTCGCAGGCCAGCACCCGGGTGTAGGAGTCGGCGACGTCGCCGGTGGCCCGGGCCGCCTGGGTGGAGAAGCTCGCGTGGTCCTCCAGGCCGCGGGAGACGACGGCCGTGCCGAGCGTCGCCGGCAGCGCGGCCTGGCGGAGCGCGGCGAGCGCGTCGTGCGAGACGTACTCCAGGATCATCACCCCGGAGCTGCCCGGTGGTCCGTCGGCGAGGAACGCGCGCAGCCCGCTCTGGTCCGGCTCGACGAGGTCGCCGAGCCGGGCCGCGGACAGCTCCGCGACCTGGTGCACCCCGGCGCGGGTCTGGTCCAGCGCGGTCGCCACGTACGCGGTGTGGAAGTGCGCGTGGTGGTAGGCGTCGCCGTGCTCGACCGAGATCAGCGGGTTCTCCGACCCGGCGTTGATCTCGATGTCCAGCACAGAGTGCAGGTACTCCAGCGCGTCCAGGGCCGGGCCGTTGACCTGCGGGAACGCGCGCAGGCCGAACGGGTCCTGGATGCGGCGACCCTTCGGCGGGGTGTCCCGCATGCCGAGCAGGTCGCGCATCCGCTCGGCGCAGCGGACCTGACCGGGGTGCGGGCGGGCCCGGTGCACCGGCTCGGCGTAGGCCTCCGGGCTGCCTTCCAGGGCGAGGTAGGACAGCGCGGCGACGATGTGGCTGGCGGCCAGGATGACGTCCAGGCGGGTCGCGGCGATCGCGGCGTCGGCCAGCGTGGCGGCGTTGCTGCTCAGGAACCCGAGCGCGTCGCCGGCCTCGAACGCCACGGGCTCCGGTGCCTCGCCGCCCTCCCAGGCGCCTTCGCCGGCCAGGGCCAGCGCGATCTGGGCGAGCGGCGCGAGATCGCCGGTGCCGATCGCGCCGAGCCGGTGCACGACCGGCAGCGCCCCGGAGCGCAGCGCCCCGGCGAGCGCGCCGACGACGTCCGATGAGACACCGGAGTGCCCGGTGAGCAGCTGGTTGAGCCGCACCAGCATGGTCGCGCGCAGGTGCGCCGGCCCGATCCGGTTGCCGGTGCCGCCGGCGTGGCTGCGCAGCAGGCGCAGGCCGTGCCCGGTGAGATCGGCGCCCGCGGTGTGCTCGACGCGGTTCGCCCCGACGCCGGTGGTGCGCCCGTAGACCACGCGGCGGGTGCTCAGGTCCGCGGCGAGCGTCGACGCGAGGCGGACCCGGCCGCGGGCGCGCTCGTCGAGAGCGATGTCGACCGGTCCCTCGGTGCGTGCGACGTCGCCGACGGTGCGGGTGGTGAGCGACGTGCCGTCCAGGTGCAGCGGGGCGGGAGCGTCGGATCCGTAGGGGGCGGGGTCGGCCAGCGTGCTCATCGCGCGTCTCGCATCGGGTCGTCGGGGCACGGAGGGGAAACGTCGACGCGGCGCCCGGCCTTCCACACCGCGCAGGTCAGCGGTACCCCGGGGCGGTAGGCCAGGTGCGAGGCCGAGGGTGCGTCGAGGACCTGGACGTCGGCGCGGGCGCCGACGGCGAGCGTGCCGACATCGGTGCGGCGCAACGCCCGCGCACCGCCGGCCGTGGCCGCGCGCACGGCCTCCTCGACCGACAGCCCGCCCTGGAGCACGGCGAGCGCGACGCACAGCGGCATCGACGTCGTGTACGAGCTGCCCGGGTTCGCGTTGCTGGCGAGTGCGAGCGTGGCGCCCGCGTCGGCGAGTCGCCGGGCCGGGGCCGGGGGCTGGCGGGTGGACAGGTCGCAGGCCGGCAGCAGCGTCGCGACGGTGTCCGACCCGGCGAGCGCGTCGACGTCCTCGCCGGTCAGGTGGGTGCAGTGGTCGACGCTGGCGGCGCCGTGCGCGACGGCCAGCCGCACCCCGGGCCCGGGGCCGAGCTGGTTGCCATGCACGCGCAGCCCGAGGCCGTGGTCGGCGCCCGCCTTCAGGACCCGGGCCGAGGCGGCCTCGTCGAACGCGCCGTCCTCGCAGAACACGTCGACCCATCCGACGTGCTCGGCGACGGCGTCGAGCATCGGCCCGCAGACCTCGTCCAGGTACTCGTCCGCGTCCACATCGGAGGGAACGACGTGCGCGCCGAGGAACGTGACCTCGTCGACGACGCCGGAGGCGAGCCGGGCGGCGCGGGCCTCGTCGGGGACGGTCAGGCCGTAGCCGGTCTTCGTCTCCAGGCAGGTGGTGCCCTGCCGGGCCGCTTCGGCGGCGTGCCGGCGCAGACCGGCGGCGAGCACGTCGTCGGAGGCGGCGCGGGTCGCGGCGACCGTGGTCCGGATGCCGGACGCGGCGTACGGGCGACCGGCCATCCGGGCGGCGAACTCCGCGGAGCGGTCCCCGGCGAACACGAGGTGCGTGTGGCTGTCCACCCAGCCGGGCAGCACGGCCCGGCCGCCGACGTCGACGCGCTCGTCGGCCGACGGTGCGTCGACGGCGCGGCCGGTCCAGGCGACCCGGCCACCGTCGAGCACCAGCGCGAACGGCCCGGTCCCGCCGGGACCGTCCGGGTCGTGCGTGATCAGCTCACCGACCCCGGTGATCAGCGTGGACACGTGGACTCCCACAGGGCGGTGATCTCCGCGGACAGCGCTGCGGCGGGGCGGTCGACCAGCCGGTGGACGCCGTCGCGCACGACCCACCGGCCTCCCACCAGGACGTCCCGGACGTCGGCCGCGCCGGCCGCGTGCAGCACCCCGTCCGGGGCCGCGCCCGCGGTGCGGACCGAGTCGAGCGCGACCGTGACCAGGTCGGCCGGTGCGCCGACGGCCAGCCCGCCGCCGTCGGTGGCGGCGTCCAGCAGCTGCGCGGGGGAGAAGCGCTGCCGGACCCGGTGCGCGAGCCGCTCGTGCATCTCCATCCCCCGAGCGTCCTCGAACGGGTCGACGACGGCGTGGCTGTCGCTGCCCAGGCACAGCCGGACACCGGCGTCGTACAGCTGCGAGGCGGGTCCGATGCCGTCGCCGAGGTCCCGCTCGGTCGTGGGGCACAGGCACACCCGGGTGCCGGACGCGGCCAGCCGGGCGATGTCGTCGCCGGTGAGGTGCGTCGCGTGCACGGCGACGGTGTCCGGGCCGAGCACGCCCGCGTAGTCCAGGACGGCGGTCGGGGTGCGGCCGTACGCGGCGAGACAGGCGTCGTTCTCGGCCGGCTGCTCGGACAGGTGCACGTGCAGCGGCCACCCGGCCGCCCACTCGACGATCACGGACAGCTCGGACTCGGGGACCGCGCGCACCGAGTGCACGGCCGCGCCGACGCGGACCCGGTCGCCGTCGTCGAGCTTGACGAGCGGCTCGACGCGCTCCACCCAGGCGTCCGCGTGGGCGTCGGCGAAGCGGCGCTGCACCGGCCCGAGCGGTTCGCCGATGCCGCCGGCGAGGTAGCAGGTGTCGAGCAGGGTGAGCCGGATCCCGGCCGCGGTGGCGGCGTCGACGAGCGCGTGCGCCATCGCGTTCGGGTCGTCGTAGGGGCGTCCTCCCCGGCCGTGGTGCAGGTAGTGGAACTCGGTGACCGACGTGTACCCGGCCAGCGCCATCTCCGCGTAGACGGCGGTCGCCAGGCGGCGGTAGGAGTCCGGGTCGAGGCGGTCGGCGATCCGGTACATGTCGTCGCGCCAGCTCCAGAACGAGCGGGCGTCCGGGGACGGGTGGCCGCGCAGCGCCCGGTGGAACGCGTGCGAGTGCGCGTTGACGAACCCGGGCAGCGTGACGCCGGCCAGCTCCGTACCGGTGCGGGCGGCGCCGGGCCGGACCCCGGTGATCCGGCCGTCAGCCACATCGATCGCGACGCCGCTCGCCGGCCCGTCCGGCAGCCAGGCGTGTTCGCACCAGACGGTGGTCATCGGGTCAGCTCCTCCAGCACATCGGCCAGCGCGCGGACACCGGCCTCCACATCGTCGTCCTCGGCGTGCTCGCCGGGGGCGTGGCTGACGCCGGTCGGGTTGCGCACGTGCAGCATCCCGGCCGGGACGTGCCCGGCGAGCACCCCGGCGTCGTGCCCGGCCGCGGTCGGCAGCGGCGGGGCGCCGGGCACGACGGCGGCCATCCGGTCCGCGAGCGCCGCGTCGAGCGCGACGGCCCCGGCCAGCGACTCCGTGGTCGATCTGACCGTGCACCCCTCGGCCTCGGCTGCCTCCCGCGCGGCGGCCAGCACCGCCTCGGCGACCGGCTCGGGGCCGCCGGAGAACGTCCGCGCGTCCAGCCACAGGTCCACCGTCGACGCGATCACGTTGGTCCCGCCGGGCCGCGGGACGAGCCGCCCGACGGTCGCCCGGGCGCCGGCGTCGCGGGCCGCCCGCCGCACTGCCAGGACGGTCTCCGCGGCCGGGATCATCGGGTCGCGGCGGTCGGGGAGCGCGGTGGTGCCGGCGTGGTTGCCCTCGCCGGTGAACGTCAGCCGCCACCGCCCGTGCGCGACGATCGTCGACCCGATCCCGACCGGCACCTCCAGCGCCCGGCCCTGCTCGACGTGCAGCTCCACGAACCGGCCGATCCGCGCCAGCCGGTCCGGATCCGCACCGAGCGCGGCCGGGTCGTCGCCGCGGGCGGTCAGCGCCTCGGCCAGGGTGATCCCGTCCGGGTCCCGCAGCGTCCGTGCGTGGTCGGCGTCCAGCGAGCCGGTGAGCAGCCGCGACCCCAGGCACGGCACGCCGAACCGCCCGCCCTCCTCCTCGGCGAACACCACGACGGCGAGCGGTCGCGCCGGGCGGACCCCGCGGGCGAGGAGCGCATCGACCGCCGCGAGCGCGCTCGCCACGCCCAGCGGCCCGTCGAACGCTCCGCCGCCGGGGACGGAGTCCAGGTGGCTGCCGGTGACGACGGCGTCCGGACCCGGTGTGCCCCACCAGGCCCAGGTGTTGCCGTTGCGGTCGGTCTCGACGTCCAGCCCCCGGCGCCCGGCCTGCTCGGCGAACCAGTCGCGCAGGTCCGACTCGGGCGCGGTCGCCAGGTGCCGCGAGTACCCGCCGCGTACCGGGTCCCGGCCGACGTCGGCGATCTCGGCCAGCAGGCCGGTCGCGCTCATCCGTTCTCCCGCATCGGGATCCGCACACCCCGCTGCTCGGCGACCTCGATCGCGCGCGGGTACCCGGCGTCGACGTGCCGCATCACGCCGGTACCCGGGTCGTTCGTGAGCACCCGGGCGATCTTCTGCCCGGCCAGGTCGGTGCCGTCCGCGACGCAGACCTGCCCGGCGTGGATCGACCGGCCCATCCCGACGCCGCCGCCGTGGTGGATCGACACCCACGTCGCCCCGGACGCCGTGTTCAGCATCGCGTTGAGCAGCGGCCAGTCGGCGATCGCGTCCGAGCCGTCGGCCATCCCCTCGGTCTCCCGGTACGGCGACGCGACGCTGCCCGCGTCGAGGTGGTCGCGCCCGATCACGACCGGGGCGGACAGCTCCCCGGACGCGACCATCTCGTTGAAGCGCTCCCCGGCCTTCGCCCGCTCGCCGTAGCCCAGCCAGCAGATCCGCGCCGGCAGGCCCTGGTGGCGGACCTTCTCCCCGGCCAGGCGCATCCAGCGGGCCAACGGCTCGTCGTCGCCGAACAGGTCCAGCACGGCGCGGTCGGTGGCCGCGATGTCGGCCGGGTCGCCGGACAGCGCCGCCCACCGGAACGGGCCCTTGCCCTCGCAGAACAGCGGCCGGATGTAGGCCGGGACGAACCCGGGGATCTCGAACGCCCGCGCGCAGCCCGCCAGGACCGCCTCGCTGCGGATCGAGTTGCCGTAGTCGAACACCTCGGCGCCGGCATCGCGGAACGCCAGCATCGCCTCGACGTGCGTGGCCATCGACTCCCGCGCCCGGTCGGTGAACTCCTCGGGCTTCTGGCGCGCGTAGTCCGCCCAGTCCTCGAGCGCGACGCCGACGGGCAGGTAGGCCAGCGGGTCGTGCGCCGAGGTCTGGTCGGTGACGACGTCCACCTCCACGCCGCGGCGGTGGATCTCCGGCAGCACCTCGGCCGCGTTGCCGATCACCGCGACCGACACCGCCTCCCGGGCCGTGCGCGCCGCCGACACCCGGGCCAGCGCGGAGTCCAGATCGGACGCGACCTCGTCCAGGTAGCCGGTCTCCACGCGCCGCCGCGCCCGGGCCGGGTCGCACTCGACGACCAGCGCCGTGCCGCCGTTCATGGTCACGGCCAGCGGCTGGGCCCCGCCCATGCCGCCCAGGCCCGCGGTCAGCGTCAGCGTCCCGGCCAGCGAGCCGTCGAAGCGGGCGCGGGCGACGGCGGCGAACGTCTCGTACGTGCCCTGCAGGATGCCCTGGCTGCCGATGTAGATCCACGAGCCGGCCGTCATCTGCCCGTACATGGTCAGTCCGAGCTGCTCCAGGCGCCGGAACTCCGGCCAGGTCGCCCAGTCGCCGACCAGGTTCGAGTTCGCCAGCAGCACCCGCGGCGCCCACTCGTGGGTGCGGAACACGCCGACCGGACGGCCGGACTGCACGAGCATCGTCTCGTCGGACTCCAGGTCGACCAGGCAGCGCCGGATCGCGGCGAGGCTCGCGTGGTCGCGGGCGGCCTTGCCGGTGCCGCCGTAGACGACGAGGTCCTCGGGCCGCTCGGCCACCTCCGGGTCGAGGTTGTTGTCCAGCATGCGCAGCGCCGCCTCGGTGGCCCAGCTCTTCGCCGTCCGCTCCCGTGTACCCGTTGTCATGGAGATAGTTCATCGCTTCGACGCCGCCACGGCGAGAGGGTGCAAACTGCTGGTGTCTCGTATCTCAGACACCGGGAGCGGCGATGACGACGGGTGGTGGCGTGCCGGCGTTGCGGCGTGGTCTGGCGGTACTGCGGTTGATCGCCGCCCACGCCGGCCCGATGCCGGCGTCGACGATCGCGACGGCGCTGGACCTGCCCCGCTCGACCGTCTACCACCTGCTCACCGAGCTGGAGGCCGCCGGATTCGTCGTGCACCTACCCGACCAGCGGCGCTACGGACTCGGCATGAGCGCGTTCGAGGTCGGGTCGGCGTACCTGCGACACGACCCGCTGGACAAGCTCGCCGGCCCGCTGCTGCGACGGCTCGTCGAGCGCGTCGGACACGACGCGCACCTCGGCGTCCTGCACGGCCGGGAGCTGCTCTACCTGCTGCGCGAGCGTCCGGCCCGCCCGGAGGGACTCGTGACCGCGGTCGGGGTGCGGCTCCCGGCGCACCTCACGGCGTCCGGTCGTGCCGTGCTCGCCGGCACCGGCCGCGAACAGCTGCGCGCCCTGCTCTCGACCGGCGCCCCGCTGGAACGCCGCACCGGGCGCGGACCGGCGTCGCTGCGCGCGCTGCACACCCTGCTGGCCGCGGAACGACGACGGGGGTGGGCATGCGAGGACGGCGAGGTCAGCCCGGGCTTCGCCTCGGTCGCGCAGGCGGTGCACGGCCCGGACGGGCACGCGGTCGCGGCCGTCAGCGTCACGTTCCGGCACCTGTGCGACCCGGCGTGCGGTCAGACGTGGCCGGAGCTGGCCGCGACGGTGCGCCGAACGGCGTCCGAGATCACCCGCCGTCTGGGTGGAGTGCCCCCGGCGGTGTGAGTGCTCGGGTCCGGGATCTCCCGGATGTTCGGGCCGTGCGGGTGGATCAACACTGCGCGGGCGATACGGCCCGTCGCGGCCGCGACCTGCGGTCCGGTCCCTTCGGCATCGCCGTCGCCCACGGTTCGGCGCCGGATGGAGCTCTCGCGTCTCTGCGCTCCCGCAAAGCCCCATCCGGCGCACGGCCGGCCGGATCCGCCTAGAACTTGTCGGGTGTATCGAGCACCTGGTAGCTGACGGTCGTCGGCGGGCCCGTCGGCCCGACCTCCGAGATGATCTTCTTGATCTCGTCCTGGGTGCCGAAGAAGCTCTCGAACTCCTCCGTGCTGCCCCACTCGTCGACGACCATGACGTCGCCGTTCTCGTCCTCGACGAAGACGTGGTGGATCGCGCCCTTGCCGCCGGCCTCGGCCGCGATCCCGCTCATCGTCTCGGAGTTTCGCGCGTACACCTCCTTGAACTTGTCGATCTTCGCACCGGGGAACTTGACGATGACGACAACGCTCATGGCAGTCCTCCTGTTCGACAACCGTTGTCGAGGAAGGTCGGGTCCGCCGTCGAGCTACGACCGGCCGATGGCGGTCGCCGGCCGACGACGGGGGCGGACGACGTGGCGGACCGGGGCGGTACGGGCGTGCTCGACCATGACGGCACTCCTCGACTCGATACCGCGAACTCGCGGTGGGCTGTACTCGCCGTCCCGGCCCTCGGCGTTAGCACACCTCGACCGGTCGAGGTGTCCGTGACGACGGGGCCGTGCCCGGCTGTGGTGAGCGAGGCCGCGCCACGTGGCGGCCGACCGGAGTTGATCAGACCGGGTAGTGCGCCGGGTCGATCACCGCCAGCCGGTCCGGGTCGGCGATGATGTCGATCTCGACGATCCGGTCGCCGTCGATCGTGAACGCCAGCAGCGCCACCGGCCGGCCGCCGACCACGCCGAGCACGCCGGGGGAGCCGTTGACCAGCACCGGGTGCCGGACCTGCCGGTCGTCGCGATAGGACGCGGCCTGCCCGGCCACCGCCTCGGCACCGACCGTCTCCCAGACGCCGGCGCCCTGGTCGACGCGGAGCACGACGTCCGGTGAGAGCACGGCGAGCAGACCCGTGATGTCGCCGTCGCCGGCCGCCGCGAGGAACGCGTCGGCGACCTCGCGGCGGGTCGAGCGCCGTCCGGGCTCCGGTGTGGAGCCGCGGACGCGCCGCCGTGCCCGGCTGGCGAGCTGGCGGGCCGCAGCCGGCGTGCGCTCGACCAGCGGCGCGATGTCCTCGAACGGCCACGCGAACATGTCGTGCAGGACGAACGCCAGCCGCTCGTCCGGGGCCAGCCTGTCCAGCACCACCAGCAGCGCGAGACCGACCGAGTCCACGAGCTCCGCGCGGGAGGCCGGGTCGTCCGGACCCTCGGCGCTCACGACGGGGTCCGGCAGCCGCTCCGGGTACGGCTCCTCCCGCCGGGTCTTTCGCGACCGCAGCTGGTTGAGCGCGACGCGGGCCGTGACCGTCGTCAGCCAGGCCCTCGGGTCGTCGACGTCGGTGGTGCCGGCGCGCTGCAGGCGCAGCCAGCTCTCCTGCACCGCGTCCTCGGCCTCGGCGTGCGAACCGAGCACCCGGTACGCGACCCGCTGCAGGTGCCCCCGGTGCTGCTCGAACATCTCACCGACATCCATCTCGTCACATCCTTCCGCTCGGCCGTGTCCCTGTATCGGACACGCCGGAACGAGCCGGTGTGACGACGAGAGGGAGCCCGCCATGACCGCACACACCGTCCAGGCCCGGATGCAGAACCCGGCGATGGCCGTCCCCGGGGTGATGAACGCCCTGATGGCGCTCAGCAAGGCCGAGCGCGCGACCGGAATCCCGGAGACGACGCTGCACCTGGTGCACCTGCGCGCCAGCCAGATCAACGGCTGCGGGGTGTGCGTTCACATGCACGCCCGCGACCTGCGCAAGGCGGGGGAGTCCGACGAGCGGATCGACACCGTGGCCGGCTGGCACGACGCGCCGTTCTTCACCGACTCCGAGCGCGCCGCCCTCGCGCTCGCCGAGGCCGTCACGCGCCTGGCCGACCGGTCCGACGCGGTCTCCGACGACGTGTTCGCCGAGGCCGCCGCGCACTTCGACGAGCAGCAGCTCGCCGCGTTGATCGTCTCGATCGCGCACGTCAACGTCTGGAACCGGCTGAACGCGGCCACCCATCAGGTCGCCGGCGCCTGGTGACTCCCGGGCTAGGCGCCGTCGTCTCCGAGCAGTGCCTCCAGGGAGTGCGTCCGGAGCGACGGCGCCGGGTCGCCGGACACGAACGGCGTGCCGGCGACGTGCACGGACGTCCCGTCGGCGGCCGCGGCGAGCGCGTTCGGGGTGGCGTCGAGCCGGATCGGCGGCCGGGCGAGCTGGTCGGTCGCGGTGTCGACCAGGAACAACCTGGCGGGGGACCGCTGCACCGCGACGGCGAGCCGGCCGTCGGGCGTCACGGTGACGTCGGGCGTACTGCCGTTCGAGTCCACGATCGGGCGGCCGGCGAGGGTGACCGGGTCGATCGACCAGACGAAGCCGTTCGTCCGGTCCGTCAGGTAGGCCCGCCGCCCGTCGGGGGTGAACACCATGCGGACGTCCCCGCCCGGAACCGAGTCGGCGAACGTCCGGTCCCCGGTCGCGGTGTCGACGACCACCGGGGTGTCGCCGGTGGGGAACACCCACACCCGGCGCCCGTCCGGGCTCACTGTCACGCAGGCGGGGTCGAACCCGGTCGCGACCGTCGAGAGCACGGTCCCGGTGGCGGCGTCGAGCGTGACGAGGAGGCCACCGCCGTCGTCGTGCCCGGCGACGACGTACAGCCGGTCGCCGGTGGCGGAGACCGCGACGTCACCGGGGAGCCCGGACGCAGGCGTCGGGATCGTCGCGACGACCGAGGCGGTCGCGGTGTCGATGACGGTGACCACACAGCCCGCAGCGGCGAAGCCGCAGGTGTAGGCGAGCCTGCCGTCCGGTGAGATGGCGAGTCCGCTGGTGAGCGGCGCGATCGACGGGACGGTCGCGGTGACCGCGCGGGTGATCGTGTCGATCTCGAGCACTTCCCGCTCCGACGACTGGTTGCCGGTCAGCCCGTAGACGCGCCGGCCGTCAGGGTGGACGGCGATCCGGTTCACCGGTGCGGGCAGCGCGATCGCGGCCGGTTCCGACACCTCGGACATCGACACCACCTCCCGCCGCGAGATCGAGAGCGGCTCGCGGAACCTCGGACGGTGGGATCGCGTCGTTACACCGGGCGGGGGGCCCGCGCCAGGTCGTCGACGGCGTCGAGCACCGCCGCCCACGCCGAGGCCGGCAGGACGTGCCCGGCCCCGGGGAGCCGCAGCAGCCGCGCGCCCGGGATCGCGGCGGCGGTGGCCCGGCCGGCGGCGGGGGACTGCATCGGGTCCTCGTCGCCGTGCACCACCAGCGTCGGGGCCGTCACCCGGCCCAGCTCGGCCCGGCGGTCCCCACCGGCCTTGCAGGCGGCCAGTTGACGTTGCCCGGCCGCACGGTCCTGGTCCACGTCGAAGGCGACGGCGGCGACCTCCCGGAGCCACGGTTCGTCGAGGTCCTGGCCCGGCGCGCCCATGATCCGGAACAGCGCGACGGCCTGGTCCGCCGCGTCGTCGCGATCGCGGGGTGGCCTGCGGGTGGCGCCGATGATCGCGGCGATCGTGCGCAGGCGCGGGCGGCTGAACCGGAACCCCCACGCCGGCGCCGAGGAGATCGACGTCAGCGTCCGGACCCGGTCCGCGTGGTGCACGGCCATGACCTGGCCGATCATGCCGCCCAGCGAGACCCCGGCGAGATGCGCCGACGACCAGCCGATCGCGTCGAGCACGGCGACCGCGTCGTCGGCCATGTCCCGCAGGTCGTAGCGGCCGAGCCCGGCGCAGTGCGTCGAGTGCCCGGAGTCGCGGTTGTCGAGCATGGCGACCGAGAACCCGCGGCCGATCAGGCCGTCGAGGAGCTCCGGTGGCCAGTGCACCATCTGCGTGCCGTTGCCGGACAGCAGCAGGAGCGGCCGGCCGTTCGGGTCCCCGGTCACCCGGAACGCCAGGTCAACCGCTCCGTTGCGCGCCCACCGCAGGTCATGCGGCCGTCCCACCACCGTTGCCATACGTTGTATCGTAAAAATCGCAGAGCAAGATCGCAATACGTTGTATCGTCATAGGGGCGCGATGCCGAAACAGGTCGACCACGCGGGCCGCCGCGCCGAGATCGCCGACGCGCTGTGGCAGGTCGTGGCGTGCGACGGGATCGAGGCCGCGACCGTCCGCAACGTGGCGGCCCGGGCGCGTGTGTCGCCCGGCCGCGTCCAGCACTACTTCGCGAGCAAGGAGGAGATGCTGCGGTTCGCGCTCGCCCAGGTCGGGGAGCGGTTCGCGGCCCGGATCTCCGAACGCGTGCAGGCTCTCGGTCCGGCGGCGACCCCGCGCGACGTCGTGCGGACCGTCCTGGTGACGAGGCTGCCGGGCGACGCCGAGCAGCGTGCGTACGTCCAGGCGCTGCTGGCGTGGCTCGGGCAGTCCACGAAGGACACCGAGATCGAGTCGTCCATGGTCGAGGGGACGCGGCTCCTGCGGGACTACCTCGCCGGTCAGATCGAGCAGGGGGCGCCCGGCCGCGCCGACCCGAGCCGCTTGGCCGACGGGCTGCTGGCCCTGACCGATGGCCTGATCTCCCATGTGCTGCAGGGGATCCAGGGGGCGGAGTCGGCGACCGCGATCATCGACGAGCACCTCGACCTGATCTTCAACGCGCCGTAGGGCTCGGGAGCGACGGCGGCAGCCCGAACGACGGGAGCACGTCGCTCTCGAAGCGGGTCATGGCGCTGACCCGGTCGCCGGCGAGGGTGAGGACGTAGAGGCCGGTCCCCTCGCCGACGCCGGTCGCGGTCCGCAGGTAGGCGCCGAACGCCGGCTGACCGTTGGCCCGCGTCGGAACCAGGTCGAACCTCCGTCCGGCCCCGAACAGACTGGCGCAGAAGCCGGCCACCGTCTCCCGGCCCTCGTACTCGAAGGGCATCGGGGGCATCGCCGCGACGACGTCGTCGGTCAGCAGTGCGACGAGGGCCTCGAGATCGGCGGACTCCCAGGCCCGGACGAACCTCGCCACGAGTGCCTGCTCGGCGGGGGAGCCGGGCGCCGGAGGTGGCCCGGCAGCCGTCGCCCCGCGGCGTCGCAGACTGATGCGGGCCCTCTTCAGCGCGCTCTTCACCGAGTCGACAGTGGAGTCGAGCATCCCGGCCACCTCGTCGGCGTGGAACCCGAGGACGTCCCGCAGGACGAGCACGGCGAGCTGGCGGGGCGGCAGGAGCTGCAGGGCGGTCACGAACGCCAGCGAGACGGCCTCGGTCTGCTCGACGCGAACGTCCGGGCCCGGTGGGGCGGCGTTGCCGTCGAGCAGGGTGTCCGGGATCGGCTCCAGCCAGACGACCTCGCCGAGCCGGGTCGGCTCGGGCGGTTCGACACCCGGCACATTCCACGGCGCGGCCGGGCGCCGGGCGGCGGATCGGCGCACGTTGAGGCAGCGGTTGGTCGCGATCCGGTAGAGCCAGGTGCGCAGGGACGCGCGATCTTCGAAGCTGCCGACGCCCTGCCAGGCGGACAGCAGCGTGTCCTGCAGGGCGTCCTCGGCGTCGTGGAACGAGCCGAGCATCCGGTAGCAGTGCACGTGCAGCTCGCGTCGGTACGGCTCGGTCAGCGCGCGGAACGCCTCGCCGTCCCCGGCTCGCGCCCGGGCCATCAGATCGCCGGCCACCGCACCTCCTCGTCTCCTTCGTACGGACACCGGCCCGACGACGAAGGGGGCGCCCCTTTCCGCGACGCCGTGGTGTCTCCATCAGCGGGGTGCCGATCGACCGAGAGCGGAGTGAACCACGATGGGAAAGATCGTCGTCAGCGAGAACGTCACCGTGGACGGAGTCGTCCAGGACCCGACCGGCGAGGAGGGCTTCGAGCAGGGCGGATGGTTCCGCGCGGCCGGCCCGGAAGACCGCACGGCGTGGGCCGATCTCATGCTCGACGAGGCACGGCGCGCGTCGGCGCTGCTGCTCGGGCGGCGCAGCGACGAGTGGTTCGCCGCGCGGTGGTCGACGCGCAGCGGAGAGTGGGCGGACCGGTTGAACGGCCTGCCCAAGTACGTCGTGTCGTCGACCGCCCGGGAGGCCCGGTGGAACAACGGGAAGGTGCTCACCGGCGGGATCGTGGAGGAGGTCTCGGCGTTGAGACGGACGGTGGACGGCGACGTCGTGGTGTACGCGAGCGGCCGGCTCGTGCAATCGTTGACCGAGCACGACCTCGTGGACGAGCTGCGACTGACCGTCCATCCCGTCGTGCTCGGGGCCGGCACCCGCCTGTTCGACGGGACCGCCGGCCGGACGCCGCTCCGTCTCGTCGGCAACCGCACCGTCGGCCACGACCTCGCTTACCTCGTCTACCGGGCCGACCGATAGGCGACAGTGGGCGCGCATGGCCACGACGCACTCGCGGAGGAGTCCACGGATCTCGACGCGGCGGCGGAGCGGATCGTCGGGCGGCCTGCCGATGACGAGTCGTTCGCACACCTGTGCCTGCACGGAGGGAGGCTCAGCCGTCGCGCGCGGTAGGCCTCGACGCGGAAGCCGCGGGCGCAGGTCACTCGGTCAGAGTTGCCGACCGCGCGCGGCGACCTGCGGGTCGCCGAGGACGTGGTGGTCCACGGTGCGCATGCCGGGGTGGAGCCCGGCCAGGGAGGGGCCAGTGCTGCCGCCTCGGCGCCGCGACCCGAGGACGCGTGAGCGCGTCCACCGCGCCACCCTCCGCCAAGGCGGCACGCTCGTGCTGCTCGCGCCGGCATCAGCGGTCCGCGTGGACGACAGCTGCCAGCATGGACTCGGGTCCCTCCACGGATCTCCTGGAACGGTTCCTGACGGGCGTTCACGATCGCAAACGAATGCTGTCGGACCTGGATATCCGCTGGTGGAGAGAGTATTATCGAACGTATGTTCGTAGCCGTCGACGAGACCCCGGTCTCCGGTATCAGCACGCCGCCGGACCGCGGGCGCGCCGACGAGTCCGCGACCACCGTGCTTGTCGACGATCCGTGTCCGCACGGGATTCCCGCGTGGCTGTGTGAGGAGTTCTGCGAGCCGGAGCCGGAGCCGGATGGTCCGGTGGTCGAGCTCGGTCAGGTTCCGGGTGCTCGGCTGGCGTTGCAGTGTCAGTCCGCGGGCGCGGTGCCGGAGTTGTTGTCGAGCGGTGAGGTGCTCGATGTGGTGGAGGGCACGGAGTCGATCGTGCGGTGGGCGTTGGGGTTGCGGTCCCGGATGCTGGCCGAGTTCGCCGACCGCCACCCGGCCGGCACGTCGGCCGCGCCGCCCGGCGCCGACGCCTCGGGTGTCGCCCCGGTGGAGCGCTGGGTCCCCGACGAGGTCGGCCTGACCCTGGGCATCTCCCGGTTGGAGGCACTCGGTGAGATCGCGCTCGCGCAGCGGTTGAGGCACGTGCTGCCGGACACCCTGGCCGCGCTGGAGGCGGGCCGGATCGACCGGGGCCGGGCCGAACTGATCGCCCGGGCGACCGCGGTGTTGCCGGATGACAAGGCGCGCGCGGTGGAGGCCGCGGTGTTGGCGAAGGCGCCGGATGCGACGCGTAAGCAGCTGGGGGATCGGGTGCGGCGGGCGATCGCCCGGGTCGATCCGGACGGGGAGTACCGGCGGCACCGGGAGGCGAACACGGAACGCCGCGTGTCGATCCGGTCGTTGGAGGACGGGATGGCGTCGTTGTGGTTCTACGGCTCCGCGCCGGAGATCGAGGCGGCCTGGACGATGGCCGACCGGCTGGCTCGCGCGTTGGGTCCGGAGGATCCGCGCACGTTGGATCAGCGGCGGTTCGACCTGGCGATGCAGGTGTTGCAGGGCAGGCTGACCGTCACCGACCTGTCCGATGTCGACGCCGCGGTGAGCAGCGTGCTGGCCGCCGCCGGTCACGACGCCACGGGGCAGAACACCATGGGGCAGAACGCCGACGACCGGGACTCCGATGATCGGTCCGCCAGCGGTAACGCCGACGCCGGGGCGCGCGCCACCGACGCCGCCGGGGAGCGCGCCAATGACCGCGGCGGTGCCCAGGACGGCGGCGCCCACGATGCCGGTGAGACTGCCGGTGGTGCTGCCGGCGCTCCGGCCGACGGCGATGGAACGGCCGCCGTCGGGACATCCGCCCACCGCGGTCCGCCTGACGATCGCGAGTCCCCCGATCGTCACGAACCACCCGAGCGGCCGCAGGTACCGCCCGGCGGGCGAGTGCCGCCTGATGTGCTCGCCGAGGCCGTCGCCCAAGCGCTGGCCCAGCGCCCCGACCTGCACGCCACCGTGCACAAACCACTGATCCAGGTCGTGGTCGGGCTCGACACCCTGCTCGGCGACGACCACCCCGCCGAACTACTCGGACACGGCCCCATCAACGCCACAACCGCCCGCGCGCTCGCCGCCGGCGGGACGCTGGGGCGGCTGGTCACCGACCCACTGTCCGGGACCCTGCTCGAGCACGGCCGCGCCACCTACGCCCCACCGGCCGGGCTGGCCGACCACGTCCGCGCCCGCGACCAGATCTGCCGCGGACCCCACTGCACCCGACGCATCCGCGACCTCGACCACCACCACCCCTGGGCCCACGGCGGCCCCACCGACGACGCCAACCTGCACGGCTACTGCCAACACCACCACCAGCTCAAAGACGCACCCGGCTGGCAGGTGATCGCCCACCCGGACCGGTCGTTGACCTGGATCAGCCCGCACGGCCGCCGGCACACCACCGAGCCCTACGACTACCGCGCGTTCACCGACCACCCTGCGCCCGAACGGATCTCGCGTCGGGCCGGACGCCGGGACACCCGCGGGCGTGGCCGACGGTCCGCCACCGTTCTGACCGGGACCTGTGTGGCGGATCCGGGCCCGATGAAGTCCCGATGAAGCCCAGCGGTGAGCACCGGCCGAAGCGTCGGGCGGTCGCCCTAGCCATGGCCTCCGGTACCCGATCCGGCGGGCGGTGCGGTGCGATGCGGTGCGAGCGCCGGGCCGCTACCTCGACAAGGAAGCCGCCGCCGTCGGGGTCGTGCGACGACGGCTACACCTCGGTGAGCGTCGTGGTGAGCCGCCGGCCGAGGACCTCACCCAGCACGTCCGCCTCCGCGTCGATCGCGCCCCGGTCGACCGGGCCGGACTCCGCGAACAGCTCGATCGCCAGTTCGGAACCGGAGGCCGTCCACGTACCGGCCACCCGGCCGCCGGCGACGAGGACCGGCGCGATCCAGCCGGCGGCGCGGCTGACCCGGGCCCGGCGCCCCGGCGCGACGATCCGCGGGTCGGTGGTGCCCGGCCCCAGCACGTACTGGTCGAACGCGGGCAGCAGCCGGACCCGGTCCGTCGGCCGCGCCGCCGACAGCGAGTCCAGGTCCTCGGTCCGCGCGTACAGGGGCTCGCCCTCGACCTGTACCGGGGTGATCACCCCGTCCTCGGCGAGATCGGCGAACCAGCGGCGGCTGACCGTCTTGCGCAGGGTGCCGCGGGTGAGCCACTGGTCGAACGCCTCCGGGCCGCTGGGGCCGTGGGCCGCGAGGTAGGCGGGAACCGCCGTCCGTGTCGCGACGTCCGGCTCGGGCAGGCCGGGCCATCCGTCCACCCAGGTCGACGGCGAGGTGAACGTGACCCGGTTGCCCTGGGCGGTCCCGTTGCACAGCAGGCCTCTCCAGGCCAGCGGCTTGAGCAGGGCGCCCCAGCCGGACGTGAGCTTCTCGCCCAGCGACGGGTCGCCGGTCTGCTCGACGATCGCGCGCGCCAGCTCGTCCCGCGTCAGCTCGGTGCCGACGAGCACCGACGACGCGGCCTCCGCGATCGCGTCCATCTGCACTGCGGTGGCGAAGTTCCGTTGCCAACTCGGGGTGAGCCAGATCCGGGACGATCCCAGCAGCGACAGGAGGGCGGGCGCGTCCGCGGGCCGCAGCAGGTGCAGCGTGCCGCGCATGGCCCAGGTCTTGATCACGGCACGGTCGGCCAGCGCGCCCGCGACGTCGGCCTCCCGCTCGGCCCGGCGGATCGCGACGGCCTGCTCGGCGTACGACGCGACCTGGGCCTGGACTCCGGCCAGGCGCCCGACGACGGTCACCGGATCGACGCCGGACGGCCGGTCGAGCAGCTGCCGGTCCATCCGCCACGACAGGACCCGGTCCCAGGTCAGGTCGAGGACCGTCGTCACGCTCGTCCTCCGTGCGCTCCGGGTGCGGTGAGCCTCCGGCGACGAGCCTAGAGGGCGGGAGCGCGCCTCAGGCCCGTGTGCGCCCGACGACCATCCACGCCCACGCCGCGACCCAGACCGAGCCGACGGTCAGCACGATCGCGCCGGGCACGTGCACGGCGAGCGGGGCGTAGCTGCCGGTCCAGGCCTGCACGAACGTCAGCACGAACACCACCGCCGCGAGGACGGTCGGCCACCACGGACCGCGGGTCGCCCGTGCGAGCAGGAACGCGGAGAGGACGGCCAGCCCGGAGGCCACGTGCAGCGCGATCGCACCGGCCGCGTGCAGCTCCACCGGACCGCCCCGCGGGAGTATCTGTCCGGCCGTGACGAACTGCCAGGCGAGCACCAGCACCACGAGCGTGCTGGTCAGCTGCAGCGCGCGGGTCGGGGCGGCGACGCTGGATCGGGCGAGGGTCATCGGGATCCTCCAGTGCGGTGGGTGTACCAGGGTGGGTAGCCCGTCGCGTCCGCAGCGGCGCGGACGAGTTGATCGCAGCGTTGCAGCTCCGTATGCGACTCGCCGAGTCGCGGCGCGGATTTCACAGCGAATCGATGAGTCGGGCCCGGTCTCGGACTTCGCGCGCTACAGCCCGACCCGGGACCCGGACGGCAACGCCGTCACGCTGGTCGAGCCTCGGTGATCACAGGGTAGCCGGAGACCGCGCGCAGTACGTCGAGGGCGGCGAGCACGGGCGGCGTGCTCGCCACGGCGTCGCGGACCACGGCGACGATCGTGCGCACCGGCGTCGGCCGGACGAGCGGCACGGTGCACAGGCCCTCCGGCAGCCGGACCGCGCCGAGCTCCGGCAGCACGGTCAGCCCGATGCCCGCCGCGACGAAGGACAGTGCGGTCGGGTAGTCGTGCGCCTGGACGTGGAACGGCGGACTGAACCCGGCCGCCGAACACGCCTCGACCAGGGTGCGGCGGCACCAGCCGTCGAACACGTCGTTGTCCACCCAGCGCTCGCCGGACAGCTCGGCGAGCTCGATCTCGTCCCGTCCGGCCAGCGGGTGCCCGACCGGCAGGACGGCGACGTACGGGTCGTCGAGCAGGTGGTGCGCGGCGAACCCTGGCCCGGCGTCGAGGTCGGTCGGCGACACGGCGATCTGCAGGTCGACGCGACGGGCCGGGTCGTCGGGCAGGAACTCGAGCAACGTCAGGTCGAGGCGGACTCCGGGGAAGTCACCGGTCAGCCGTCGCACCACGTGCGGCAGCCAGGCCGCGCCGACCGACGGGAAGTAGGCGAGCGACACCGTGCCGGTCCGGCCGGCCCGCAGGTCGGCGACGACCGTCTCGGCCTCCCCGATCCGCGCGAGCACGCCGTCGGCCTGCTCGGCCAGCGCGAGGCCGGCGGCGGTGGGGCGCAGGCCGCGGCCGGCCCGTTCGAACAGGGTCAGCCCGGTCTCGCGGGCGAGTGCGGTGACGTGCTGGCTCACGGCCGACGGCGTGTAGCCGAGGTTGTCCGCCGCGGCGGCGACCGAGCCGCTGGCGACCACGGACCGGAACACGCGCAGCCGGTGGGTGTCGAGCATGGAACGACCATACAGTCGCACTGAATCCATGAGCAGTAGAACTCGCTGGAACTGAACGGTCGTGCGGTTCACGCTGAGCCCATGACGATCAGCGCCGTCCCCGTCACCCGTCCCGTCCGGTGGCCCGCGGTCGCAGCCGGTGTGACCGTCCTGCTGTGGGCGTCGGCGTTCGTCGGCGTGCGGGCGGCCGGGCACCACTACGACGCCGGGGCGCTGGCACTGGGCCGCCAGCTCGCGGCGTCGGTCGCTCTGACGGTCGTCGTCGGTGTCCGGGCGCTGCGGGATGGGCGGCCGCCCGCGCTGCCTCGTGGCCGGACGGCGGCGGGCGTCGCACTGTGGGGAGCGGCCTGGTTCGGCGCCTACAACCTGGCGCTGAACGCGGCCGAGACCCACCTCGACGCCGGCACGACGGCGCTGCTGGTCAACTTCGCCCCGGTGCTCGTCGCCGTGCTGGCCGGGCTGCTGCTGGGCGAGGGCTTCCCGCGACGGCTGCTGGTCGGGATCGCGGTCGCGCTGGCGGGCGTCGTCGTGATCACGACGGCGACCTCGACCGGGCAGGCGGACGTGACCGGCGTGCTGCTCGGGCTGCTCGCCGCCGTGCTCTACGCCTCGGCCGCGACCGGCCAGAAGCGGCTGCTGGCCCGGGTGGACGCGCTGATCATGACCTGGCTGGGCTGCCTGGCCGGGACGGTCGCCACGCTGCCGTTCGCCGGCTCGCTGGCCACCGCCGTCGTCACCGCCCCGGGGCCGGCGACCGCGACGGTGCTGTATCTGGGCCTGTTCCCGACCGCCGTCGCGTTCCTGTGCTGGGGATACGCGCTGTCGCGCACGAGCGCGGGGCGCCTGGCCGCGACGACGTACGCGGTCCCGGCGCTGGTCGTGCTGCTGTCCTGGTTGCTGCTCGCCGAGGTGCCCGCCCCGCTGGCACTGGCCGGTGGCGTGCTGTGCCTGGTCGGGGTGGCGCTGGCGACGCTGCCGGTCAGGCGACCGGGCCGGGACCGGGCATCCCGGCCGGCCTGACGGGCACCCTCCCGGCATTGTCCGGAGGAGTCAGGCCTCCTGCTCGACCGGATCGCTCGAGGCCTGCAGCACCCCGGCGGGCAGCCGGTCGGCGCCCCAGCTGCGCTGGACGTAGCCGACGACCCGCTCGATCTCGTCGTCCCCGACGAGCTCCGGCGCGCCCCGCTCGAACGGGTCCACGTGGTAGATGTAGAGCCGCGACGCGAACTGGTCGAACGGCAGCGAGCCCTCGCCGAACCGCTCGCCGTTGCCGGCCGTGCCGACCACGACGCCGTCGCCCCAGTCCTGGCCGCTGTCGTTGTTCGGGTTGTAGAAGTACACCCGCATCACGCCCTCGGGGTCCGCGGCCGCCCGCAGGATCGTGATCGCGTGCCAGCCGATGTAGCGCGCGGCGCTGTCGGTGACGGCGATGCCGGCGGGCTGCGGGTGCACCAGCGGCTGGTTGCCGTTGTAGGCGGGGTGGTAGCCGGCGTAGAAGTTGCGCACGAACTCGTCGAGGTCGATCAGACTGCCCGGTCGCGACGTCGACGTTGATGTGGAACCCGCGGCTCGCCCACCAGCCGTGGAACTCGGGGTTCACCCAGCGGTGCGGGTCACCGGGCCGGTCGGCGCAGCGACGGCCCATCTCCGCGTAGATCCGGTCCAGGTGCGGCACCACAAGCAGGGAGACCGGGTCCAGGTCGACGGGAAGTGCCGTCGCCACGCCGCCGACGCTCTCGTTCGACGAGATCGGCTGGCCCTCGAAGTGCATGACGATCTCGTCGTCGCGCGCGGCCCAGGCCACCATCTGCAACAGGTAGTCGGGGTCGTTGTAGGCCCACATGGACAGCGCCCGCGCCGACTGGCAGGTCGGGTTGTCGCCCTGCCCGATGCCGAGCGGCAGGCCCAGCATCGACAGCACCCCGGCCAGCAGACGGGCCTCCGGGGCGGGCTCCGGACCGAACGCCAGCGTCAGCCGCTCCCGCGCGAACGCCGACAGCGGCAGCGTGAGCTGGCGCCACAGTCCGGGGACGACCGGCGGCTCGTAGAGGATCCCGCGGTCCAGCAGCAGGGCCAGGCCGTAGATGCACTGCGAGGTCTGCGGGTGCACGGCCTCCTCGACGAGCCGGTGCACCAGCTTGTGGAAGCGCAGCAGGCAGTTCCGGCCGGTGTCGGACAGCCCGAGGGCCTCGGCGACCAGGCCGTCGCTCTCGGTGAGCAGGTAGCGCAGCAGCACCGCGTGGTACGGGGAGACGAGACCCGGTGTCGTGCATCGCCCGGGCGAAGCCGGTGGCCTCGTACTGCAGCCCGGAGGTGTCCATCGCCTCCAGGCGGGACAGGTAGACGTCGACGCCCGGGTCCTCCCGGCTGGCCTCCGTCGTCCCGAACAGGCTGCTGATCAGGCGGTCGATGCCCTGACCGGCGCTCCCGAGGTCGATGTCCGGGTCACCGCGGTAGACAGCGACCTGGGTGATCATCGACTGGACCTGGTCGACCTGGATCGGCCGTTGCCGCAGGATGCGCCAGATCTCCTCGACGAGCTTGTCCAGCACGGCTCTCGTACCCGACCTGCTCGGCGAGGTGGCGGAACAGGTCGCGCACCAGCTGCGCCGTCCGGCCCTGCCGCACGCGCTCCGCCTCGCTGGGCGGGGTGAACAGCAGCGACAGGTTCATCGCCAGCACCTGGGAGACGAACTGGCGCGCGTCCTCGGCGGACACCGTCGGGTGCACGTACTCGCCGGAGGCGATCGCGAGCATGCGCAGCTCGCTGACCGTCTCCATCACGACCGTGTCCGCGCCGCCGTTGCGCAGCCCGGTGCCGGCCAGCGCCGGGATCAGGATCTCCGGCGAGGCCCAGTCCGTGCCCTGGAACAGGCCGGCCTCGTCGAGTGCGGCGGCGCGTGACTGGACGGCCGCCAGGCCGCCCGGCTGCTGCATGCGCGCGTCGCAGCGCCTCCAGCATCCGGCGGATCTTGGTGTGTTTGCCGAAGTCACGGGTCTCGGCCAGGGCCCGGGTGGCGTCGTCGAGCGAGGCCAGGCGCTTCGCCAGCGCCTGGTCCTCACTCTGAGCGCTCGGGATCACGCACTTCCTCCAGTGTCTTCGGTCGCAACGACCTCAGACGTAGAAGTCGAGCTCTTCCTGTTTCTTGAGCAGGTCCCGCATCCGGTACGGGTCCTCCCCGAAGAAGTAGAGCAGCCCCCAGTGCGTGCCGAACGCGGTCCGCTTGGTGACGGTCTCCTCGAGCGGCGGCGGTGAGGTCGTGCGACTCGTAGTAGTCGTCGTCCTCGGTCTCCTCCGGGATCGTCAGCTCGTTGACCACACGGCGGCGCGGGTACACGCCGAAGCAGCCGGCGTGGCCGGTCGCGTCGACGACCTCCTTCGGGAAGAAGGCCTCGATCTCCTCCTCGGTGGTCTTCGGGTCGAACGCCAGCACCAGACCCTGGTAGGCGTTGAACCCGTATGCCCGTTCCAGCAGCTCGAAAACCTTGAAGCCCGGCGGACGGTAGGCGACCTCCCCGAAGTACATCTCACCGTCGCTGGTGACGAAGTACTCGGGGTGGACGAAGCCGAAGTCGATGTCGAACGTCTTGATCAGCTTCTCGATCTGCTGCGTGATCTGCGCCCGGTAGTGTTCCAGTTCCGGAGTCGCCGGAACGAATACCGAGTATCCGAGCCG
This sequence comes from uncultured Actinomycetota bacterium, assembly GCA_963822335.1. Taxonomy (GTDB): domain Bacteria; phylum Actinomycetota; class Actinomycetes; order Mycobacteriales; family Pseudonocardiaceae; genus Pseudonocardia. The sequence continues at coordinate 951,344 of CAWGHE010000005.1, forward strand.
GACGTATTCCGAGATGTTCAGGAAACGGATCTTCCCGTTGTGGATCCACGCCTCGACGGCGAACTCCCAGCCGTCGAGATGGGACTCCATCAGAACCGGGAACTCCTCGTCCGGGATCGTGTCGATCTCGTCCGGGGTCCGGATCACGCGGTGCCCGAGGCGTGCCGGCCTTGTCGAACGCCTTGATGTGGATCGGGTCGTTCGGGTCGCCGTCGAGCTTGAGCAGCGTCTGGTTGACCCGCTTCAGGAAGCGGATCACGTCGTCCCGGTCGTGGGCCTCCTCGAAGATCCCGACCCGGATGCCGCCGAGCTGCGCACGGCGCTTCATCAGCGACTTGTCCCGCAGCAGCAGCGCCTGACCGAACAGGCGCGGGTTGTCGAGCAGGACCGAGTTGATCGCCCCGGCCCACTCGACGGTCTCCTCGTACAGCGGGATCGCGACGTCGACACCCTCCTGCTGGAGGGTCTCGGCGATCTCCATCGAGCGGTCGTTGAGCCGCTCGAAGTTCCAGGGTACGTACGGGATCTCGTGTTCCGCGCAGTACTCCTCGGCCCATTCCGGGGCGACGACGACATAGCGCCGGTCGAACCTGTCGAGTGCCTCGACGGCGTTCAGGCTCCAACCGAGAAGTGCGACGTATCCCTTATCCGGGTTCCGACTGGTCGATTCCGACCGTGGCATGAAGAATTGCCCCCAGCTCGATGTATTCTTTCCTTATCGGGCGTCCTTGCGGGCACCCTACCTGCCGTCCGTTTAGGCCGTGCGGTGGCGGACGCGGGCCCGGGTCCGCAGACTGCCGCGTGGCGTCGGCTCGCGCGGCGCGGCGAGGGCGGTCCGATGGACGGGCAGGACGGCCGTCCGGTCGCCGCTGCGGGCGGGCAGAGACCGGGATCAGCCGTACTCGTGGTACTCCGCGATGCGGTCGCCGTCGAAGACGTACACGGTGCAGAAGTCGAACGCGAAGTCCTCACCCGCGTTCGCGATGCCGGGGAAGTCGGCGACCGCCTTGCCGCTCCAGACCTGCTCCCGCACGACCACGTTGCCCGCTGCGGACGTACGCGTCGCCGGACCCAGCGTGCGGTTCGGGACGAGGTCGCTCGCGAACACCCGCACCGCGGCGAGGAACGTCGCGCGGTCGCTGAACTCGAATCCCCGGTTGTGGTGGCAGAAGTAGAGGTCCTCGCTGAAGGACAGCGCGTACTTGCCGAAGTTCTTCGTGTTGTAGGCCTCGATCGTCCGCTCGACGATCCCCACGAGGTCGTTGTCCACCACGTCGTCTTCTGCCTCCTCGTCGAGACGCGGAGCACCGCCCGGTGCCGCGGTGTCAGCAAACCAGTCACACCGGACACCGCTGCACCGGGGGCGGGTGCGCGGCGCCGTCGGATACCCGACGCAATCACTCAGCGCCGCGACGCCTGGTCGGCGAACAGGCTGCGCGGCAGGCCGTCCGCCTCCGGACGGGCCTTCTGCTCCAGCTGCGCGGCCAGGTCCTCGAACGACCACGGGCCGTCCGACCGCGCGCTCGCCACGACCGTCGGGTTCTCGTAGAGGTCCACCTGGAAGCCCATCGAGCCGAGCACCCGGCCGGACAGCCAGTCCGCGCGCGGGCTCGCGACGTACAGCGCGAGCTCGGCGATGTTGTCCGGGGAGCGGGCCGGGTCGTCGTCGGCGGGTCGGTCCTGGATCGCCCGCTTCGACGGGTCCACAGTGGCCACCAGCCGGGTCGCGGCGGCCGGGGCGATCGCGTTCGCGGTGACGCCGTAGCGGGCGAGCCCCTGCGCCAGCGAGTAGGTCAGCCCGACGATGCCCATCTTCGCGGCGGCGTAGTTCGCCTGGCCGGGTGAGCCCTCCAGGCCGGAGTGCGACGTGAAGTTGACGATCCGGAAGTGACCGTCCGGGTTGCGCTGCGACCGGAAGTGCGCCGCCGCCGCTCGGCTCGTCGAGAAGTGCCCGCGCAGGTGCACCCGGATGACCGTGTCCCACTCCTCGTCGGACATGTTGAAGATCATCCGGTCGCGCAGCACGCCGGCCGAGTTGACCAGGATGTCCAGCCCGCCGAACTGTTCGACGGCCGTCTCCACGAGGCGGGTGCCGGTCGCGGTGTCCGCGACGTCGCCGCCGTCGGCGACCGCGCGCCCGCCTGTCGCGCGGATCTGCTCGGCGAGCTGCTCGGCCGCGCCGGCGTCGCTGCCGGTGCCGTCCGGGCCGCCGCCGAGATCGTTGATCACCACGGCAGCGCCCTCCGCTGCGAACCGGCGCGAGATTGCCGCCCCGATTCCGCGTGCACCGCCGGTGACGATCGCCGTCCGGCCGTCCAGCTCACCCATCGCGTGTCCCCTCCACTCGCCGCGGCCCGACTCTAACCACGGGCCGGCTCGAGCCCGATTCGTGACCGGACGATCTCTTTCGGGTGAACGCCCGGCGTGGCGCGTTCTCCGAATCCCTGTTCGGTCGTTGGCCCGTCAACCAGCGATCGACCCGCCCTGACGGCGGGACCTGATTCCTCGGCCGGGCGCCGCCACAGCCGTCGGCGCCCGGCCGATGCCCGACGATGAGAATCCGGTCGGTGCGCGGTCAGAGATACATGAACCTGGACCGCCCCGGTGCCACCCTCTCCTACGACGTCGCGGGCTCCGGCCCGCTGCTCCTGCTCATCCCCGGCGGCGCGATGGACTCGCAGCCGTTCGAGGGACTGCAGCAGGCGCTCGCCGACCGGTTCACCGTCGTCCGCTACGACGCCCGCGGCATCGGCGCGAGCGCGTTCACCGGCGAGCCGCACCCGATCACCGTCGCCGGCCAGGCCGACGACGCGCTCGCCCTGATCGACGCGCTGTCCCCGGACGAGCCGGCGTTCGTGCTCGGCTCCAGCGGCGGGGCGCTGACCGGCCTCGACCTCGTCGTCCGGTACCCGGAGCGGGTGCGGCGCCTGGTCGCGCACGAGCCGCCGCTGAACGGCCTGATCCCGGACGACTCCATGGAGGACGAGGACGACGAGCTGCGGCGCATCCACCGGGAGGAGGGTGCGGCCGCGGCGACGGTCGCGTTCCTCGCCGTGACCGGCCTGGACGGCGGCGAGCCCGCCGACCCCGGCCAGCTGCCGCCGGACCTGGTGTCCAACTTCGACGTGTTCTACCGCTGGATGTTCGACGGCATCGGCGCGTTCCGTGCGGACGTCGAGACGCTGCGGTCGCGGCCGGTCGTCGTCGGGATCGGGGAGGCGTCGGACCAGGCTGCGGAGCGGACCTCCCGCGAGCTCGCCCGCCGGCTCGGGAACGAGCCGGTGGTGTTCGTCGGCGAGCACGTCGGGTTCGCCGAGGACCCGCAGCGGTTCGCGAAGGAGCTGGAGCCGCTGCTCGTGTGAGCCGCCGCTCCGAACCGGACCGGCCTCGCGGAAATGTGCTCGGACGCAGCCGCGAACCGGTTCCGCGGCCGAGATCGCACCGCTGTCGCGGCCCCCACGCTCCGGACCGCCGCCACTGCGACCTCGGGGTTGCCGTTGACCCGGGCTCTCGGGTGGTCGGTCACGAAGTGGTTCGCTCGCCGAACGGTTCTGCATGGCGGTTGCCGGGCCCCGGGCTCTCGATGGTGGTCGGCTACGACCTGCCGGACAGGGTGGCGGCGGCCGCGACGGCCTCGGCGAGCAGCACCTTGACCGGCAGGCCGAGGGCGCGGGCGGCGGCCTCGACGTCGTCGAACTCGGGCTGGGCGTTGACCGCCCGCCCGGCTCGGCGGGCGACCTTCACCCGGACCCGGTGCCCGCGGACGGTGACAGTGCGGGTGTCGCGCTCCAGCGCGGTCCGGGACAGCACCGACTCCCGGACCCCGATCGTCGACGTCGCCGCGAAGACGGCGTCGCGCACCGCCGCGGCGCGGTCCGGCGGTGCGAGTGCGCAGAGTGTGTGGGCCGGGCGGCCCTTCTTCATCGTGATCGGCACCAGCCAGGCGTCGACGGCGCCCGCGGAGAGCAGGTCGGCCAGCACCGACGGCCAGACTCGCGGGTCCTGGTCGTCGACGTTCGCCTCCAGCAGCACGACGGGCTCGGTGCGCTCGCCCGGCGAGCCTGACGCGTCCTCGCCGACGAGCAGCCGCAGCACGTTCGCGTGCCCGGACGGGTCGCGGGCGCCCGCGCCGATCCCGACCTCCGAGACCGTCATCGCCGGTTGCGCCGCGAACGCGTCCGCGCACGTGCGCAGCAGCGCCGCACCCGTCGGCGTACAGGACTCCCGCTCGCCCGGCCCGGCGAGCGTCGGCACCCCACGCAGCAGTTCGACGACGGCCGGCGCCGGAACCGGCAGCGACCCGTGCGCGCTCTCGATGCGGCCCGACCCGACGGCGACCGGCGACACCACGAGCCGGTCGAGACCGAGATGCGCGAGCCCGGCGCACACGCCGACCACGTCCGCGATCGCGTCCAGCGCGCCGACCTCGTGGAACGTCACCTCGGCCGGGTCGATGCCGTGCACCGCACCCTCGGCGGCGGCGAGCCGGGCGAAGACGGCGCCGGCCCGCTCCCGCACCGACGGGTCCAGAGTGGACGTGGCGAGCATCTCGGACACGTCCGCCCACGTCCGATGGGGGTGCGGCTCGGGAGCGGTCCGGACGTGGCAGTGAACCGCGGCGAAACCGGCCCGCGTGACGTCCGCGACCTCCAGCCGCACCGGCTCCGGCGCGACCGCGTCCACCGCCTCCTGCAGCACCGCGACCGGCACCCCGGCCCCGACGAGCGCGCCGAGAAGCATGTCGCCGGACGCCCCGGCCGACGCGTCGATCCAGCCGATCACGTGCTGCGCGCCGTTCGCCGGGCCACGCGCGCGGCGAACACGCCGGCGCCGTAGCCGTTGTCGATGTTCACGACGGCGACGCCGGGAGCGCAGGAGGTGAGCATCCCGAGCAGCGGGGCGAGACCGTCGAACGCGGCGCCGTAGCCGACCGACGTCGGGACCGCGACGGCCGGCACGCCGGTGAGCCCGCCGACGACGCTGGCCAGCGCGCCCTCCATCCCCGCGACGACGACGAGGCAGTCGGCGGCGGCGAGGTCGTCGCGCACATCGAGCACGCGGTGCAGGCCGGCCACACCGACGTCCGCGACCACCTCGGCGGTCGCACCGTGCACCCGCACGGTCAGGGCCGCCTCGTGCGCGACCGGGCCGTCCGCCGTGCCGCCGGTGACGATCCGGACGACACCGCGCGGCGCCGGCATCGGGCCGAGGGTGGCGGCGCGGGCCGCGGTGTGCAGCACGGCGTCCGGATGGACCCGGCGGACCTCGTCGGCCGCGTCCTCGTCGAGCCGCGTGGCGAGCACCGCACGGTCGGGGTGTGCCCGGTGCAGCCGTCCCAGCAGGTCCGCGATCTGCTGCGGGGACTTGCCGAGCCCGAACACGACCTCGGGATCGCCGGTGCGCCGCGCCCGGTCGAGGTCCAGGCGGGCGTCGGGCCCGTCCGGCTCGGGATCCATGCTGGTCGACCTCCTCTCGAGTCGGTGCGGGTTACCCTCCTGGTCGGCAGCCCGACCCGACGTCGGAGGAGGCGCCACGATGACGCCGGACGAGACGTACGCGGCCGTGCTGGATCGCCTGTCCGCGTGGCCGGGCAGGGTCGTCGCGTGCAGCGGCGGCGTGGACAGCCTGCTCCTGTCCGACGTCGCGCACGACGCCGGTCCGGACACCACGGTGATCGCCCACTCGGTCACCCCGGCCGTGCCGCGGGCGGCCACCGAGCGCGTCGTGCGCGTAGCCGGCGAGCGAGGCTGGCGGCTGCGGCTGGTGCGCTCCGGGGAATTCGACGACGAGCGGTACCGCGCGAACCCGGTGGACCGCTGCTTCCACTGCAAGTCCCATCTCTACGACGAGCTCGACCGGCTCGTCGCGGCGCTCCCCGGAGCGACCGTGCTGAGCGGGGCGAACGTCGACGACCTCGGCGAGTATCGGCCGGGGCTGGAGGCCGCGCGCCGGCACGGGGTGCACCACCCGTGGGTCGAGGCGGGCGTGACGAAGGACGGCATCCGGGCGCTCGCCCGCACCCGTGGACGGGACTGGCACGACCTGCCGGCCGCCCCGTGCCTGGCCAGCCGCCTCTACACCGGCACCGCCGTCACCCCGGAGCTGCTGCGCGCCGTCGAGCTGGGGGAGGCGCGGCTGCGCGACCTGACCGGGCTGGCCGTGGTGCGCTGCCGGGTGAGGGGTGACGAGGCGCGGATCGAGGTGGGGGAGGCTGACCGGGAGCGTGTGACGCCGGACGTGGTCGACCAGGTCGCCCGGGTCATGCGCGACGCCGCGCCCGGGATCCGTGGCGCGGTCCTGGACGACGAGGCCTACGCGCCCGGGCGGGCGTTCGTGCACCTCGCGCCGCCGCGTCGCTGACCTGCTCACTCCCACCCGATCTCGATCTCGGGGGTCTCGCGCAGCGTGTTCGTGACGTAGCAGACCCGCTCGGCGGCCTTGACCAGCTTCGCGACCTCGTCGGTGTCCAGGCCGCCGACCCGTGCCGTGATCCGGACGGTGCGGAACCGTGGGCCGTCGTAAACGCCGGTCGTCTCCACGTCGATCGACGACGGCTCGATCCCGCGCTTGCCCGCGCTGTAGGCCAGTGCCAGCGTGAAGCACGACGCCACCGAGGCGAGGAACAGCTCGGTCGGCTGCGGACCCTGATCGGTGCCGCCGACCGACTCCGGCTCGTCGACGATCAGCTCGAACGCGCCCGCGCGGACCCGGCAGCGCAGGCCCTCCTCGCGGACGGCGGTGACGGTGCGCTCCACGCGTTCTCCTTTCGGGGGTCGACGGGGGCGGAGCCCCCTCTGTCCTGCAACACCGGTGCAACACTGTCGGACATCGTGGTTGTGATCACACCCGACGCGTCCCGATACCGGAGGTGCCGCGATGCCGACGCAGTCATTGCCGAGACGATCACTGTCGACCGATCCACTGTCGACCGGGTCCGGGTCGATCCAGCTCGACCGGCCGTGGTGCCCGTGCGCCGACCAGCGCTGGAGCGCGCACCACGACCGGCTGCTGCGCGTCGAGACGGACTTCGACGAACTGCTGGAGCTCCTCGAGCTCGCCGTCACCTGGACCGAGCTCGACTACAGCGACGCCGCCGTCGTCCCGCCGGAGCGCTGGACCGACTTCGCGCTGGAGCACCCGTGGAGCGACCCGGACCGGATGGAGCGGCTGTTCGGCCTCGTCACCGACATCGCCCTGCGTCCGGCCGAGGGCGGTGCGCCCCGTGGCACCGACATCCTGGAACTCCTCGCCGGCGGCCGGTGATCCGGCGCTCACCGCCGGACCAGCCGGGTGACCGGCTCGGTCCGCAGGTCCACGACCGTCGTGGACTCGCTGCCCCGGAGCAGCCCGAGGATCCCCGTGTCGTCCAGGCGCCCGGCGACGGCGGCCGCGAGGCCGCGCTCGTGGAATGCGCCGACGGCGTCGTCCTCGCGCCCGGGCGGCACGCACAGCAGGAACCCGAAGCTGGGAAAGCAGGTCAGCCACGCGAGCGGGTCGACGCCGTCGGGCGCGGGCACCGCGTCCAGGTCGAGCTGCACGCCCAGCGGGCCCCACTCCAGCAGCATCGCCAGCGACCCGAGCAGCCCGGCCATGCTGATGTCCTTGGCCGCCACCGCCGCTCCGGACGACGCGAGCCGCGCGAGCACCCGGACGTCGCCCGCGCTGCGGTCGCCGCGTTGCTCGAACGCCGGGAAGAACGGGAAGTCCGGGCGCATCCGGCCGTCCGTCGCCGCCGCGACGACCAGGGCCTGCCCCGGCTCCGCGCGCGTGACCGACAGCGGCACGTCGACCTCGCCGATGCCGAACGCGGACACCGCGGGTTCGCCGTCGTGGCGGGTGAGGTGCCCGCCCAGCACCTCGACGTCGTACAGCGAGCACGCGTGGCGGATCCCCTCCAGCACGGCGCGGGCCGTGTCCTCGGAGGCGACGACGGTGTCCACGACGCCGAGCGGCACGGCCCCCATCGCGGCCAGGTCGTTGACGTTGGTGAGCACGGCCGCGAACCCGGCGCCCCGCGGGTCCCGGGCCACGAACGGCGGCCACAGAGCCTCGCCACAGGCCACCACCCGGCCGCCGGTCGTCGGCACGACGGCGCCGTCGTCGCCGGGGCCGGCCTGCCAGTCACTCGGTCCGAGCACCTCGGAGACCAGGCCGATCGCGGCCTTCGACGTCCAGCCCGGGTGCGTGCGGACCGCGTGGGCGAGGGCGTCGAGGCTCTGCATCGTCGTCGGCACGTTTCCCATAGTAGTTCTTCATCCACTATCTGACCTAAGGTGAACGGGTGGCCACGCCGAACTTCCTCTCCGTGCCGGAACGGGCGGTGAAGCCGCGGGACCGCGGCATCACCCACGTCCTCGACACCGGCGTCACGGCCGCCGCCGCGGCGGACGTGCTGGCCGGCGCCGGGGCCTACGTCGACATCTGGAAGACCGGCTGGGGGACGGCGTACGTCGACGCCGCCGTCGAGGACAAGCTGGCCGTCCTGCGCCGGCACCGCGTCGCCGCCTGCCTGGGCGGGACGATGCTGGAGATCGCGTGGAGCCAGGGCGTCACGGACGCGTGCCTGGACTGGGCCGCGGCCGTCGGGTTCACCCACGTCGAGGTCTCCCACGGGTCGATGCCGATGACGCCGGACGAGAAGCGGGACCTGGTGCGCCGGGCGAGCGGGCTGTTCACGGTGCTCACCGAGGTCGGCACGAAGGACCCGGACGACCTGCCGGACCCCGGCGCCTGGCGCGACGAGGCTGTCGCGGACCGGGACGCGGGCGCCGCCCTGGTGGTGGCCGAGGGCCGCGCGAGCGGCACCGTCGGGATCTACGACTCGCACGGCCGCCCGCGCGACGCCGTCGTGGAGGCGCTGGTCGAGGGCGTCGGCGCGGAGCACGTCGTGTTCGAGGCGCCGCGGACGGCGCAGCAGGCGTGGTTCGTGCGGCGCTTCGGCCCGGACGTGAACCTGGGCAACGTCGCGACCGGCGACGTGCTCGGTGTGGAGACGCTGCGGCTCGGGCTGCGCTCGGACACCGCGGTCAGTCCCGTCTGTTCCGGCACGGGCGCCGCGCGGTGAGCACCACGGCTCTCAACGTCGTCCCGGGCCGCTACCGGGGTGTGTCCGTCGCGCGCGTCGCCGTCGGCCTCGACGAGCCGTCGCTGGCCGAGCACTTCCTCGACCGGGAGGCGTACTGGAAGACGCGGTTCGTCGTCGTGCTCCCGGGCGACGGCTCCGTCGCGATCGTCGGCGTCGATCGCGACGACCCGGAGGCGCTGTTCGCTCCGATCACCGCCGTGCGGCTGCTGGCGGGCCCGGACGAGTGCGCGCTGGTCCACGATCCGGAGTGCGACACCGCGATCCCGTCCGACCTCGCCCGCGCCGCCGAGGAGCACGCACCCGGCGCCCGCGCCGTCGTCGTGCAGGGGCGCTACGAGCACCTCAACTTCATCCTGGACCCACGTCCGTTGCGGATCACGGTCCGGGAGGTGGTGCCGCCGCGCCCGGCGAAGCTGCTCGACCAGGCGTCGCGGGTGATCGCGGTGACCGAGTCGTGGCCGCCGATCCGCCTGGTGCCGGAGATCGTCGACCTGGCCGAGCTCGCGCGGCAGAACCCGGCCGAGCACTACCTGCTGCCCTGCCGCGGCGGGGGTGCGGAGATCCCGGACGCGCGACTGTCCTACCTGGACGAGCACCCGGAGCCGGCGGACTGGACGCAGCTGGGCTGCGAGCGTTCCCGGCAGATCCACCACGCGTTCTACGGGACCGACGCGCCGCGGGTCGACCTGTGTCCCCGCACGGCGCCGGCCGCCGGGCCGCTGCTGACCAAGTGCTGCCTGCAGCAGGAGGAGCTCCAGACACGGCACCGACGGCGAGCGCGCCGTGGGTGGCCGTGCCGTGGGGCTCCTCGCTGGACGTCGTCCGGGACGCGCTGGACATCCTCGTCGCGGAGTCGGAGCCGTCGTGGTCACCCGCCTGACCGACTCGCCGGTCTACGCGCACCTGTGGTCGACGCCGGCGCTCGACGCCGTCTTCTCCGAGCGCGCCCGCTGGCAGCGCTGGCTCGACGTGCTGGCCGCGCTGGCCCGGGTGCAGGCGCGGGCCGGGATCATCCCCGCCTCCTCGGCCGAGGCGATCACGACGCACGCCCGGGTCGACGGGCTGGACCTGACGTTCGTCGCGGAGCAGACCCGGCTGACGTCGCACTCCACGCTCGGGCTGATCCGCGGGCTGCGGAGGGTGCTGCCCGAGTCCGCGCGCGAGCACGTCTACGTCGGTGCGACCGTGCAGGACGTCACCGACACCTGGTTCGGCCTCCTGATGCGCGACGTCGGGGCGCAGGTCTGGACGGACCTGCGCGCGCTGGAGGCGTCGGTGCTGGAGCTGGCCGGAGCGCACCGGGACACGCTGATGGCCGGGCGCACGCACGGGCAGCCCGGCGCACCGGTCACGTTCGGGCTCAAGGCCGCGTCCTGGGCCGACGAGCTGCGCCGCCACCTCGACCGGATGCGCGAGGGACGCCCGCGCTGGGTCGTCGGGCAGCTCGCCGGGGCGGTCGGCGCGCTCGCGTTCCACGACACGGCCGGCGTCGACCCGCTCGCGCTGCGCCGCGCGTTCTGCGACGAGCTGGGCCTCGGCGACCCCGGGGTGTCGTGGCTGACCAGCCGCGACCGGGTCGCCGAGTTCGGTTTCGTCCTGGCCGCGGTGGCCGGCACGCTCGCCCGGATCGGCGGCGAGGTCGTCGAGCTGCAACGACCCGAGATCGGCGAGCTGGCCGAGCCGACCAGCCCGAGCGCCGTCGGCAGCATCACGATGCCGCACAAGCGGAATCCGGAGGCCGGCGAGCACCTGGACACGCTGGCCCGGCTGGCCCGGTCGTCGGCCGGGGTGCTGCTGGAGGGCATGGTCGCGCTGCACGAGCGGGACGGGCGGGGCTGGAAGGCGGAGTGGGTCGCGCTGCCCGAGGTCTGCCTGCTGACCGGGCACGGCGCTGTCGGTGGCGCGCGGGCTCGTCGACGGGCTCGAGGTGCACCCGGACGCGATGGCCGCCAACCTCGACCGCCACGGCGACCGGATGGCCTCGGAGCGGATCCTCGGCGCGCTGACCGCGCGGCTCGGGCAGCACGCCGCGCAGGAGCTGATGCACGAGGTGCTGGTCCCGTCCGGGCACTCCGTCGGCGTCGCGGACGCGCTCGTCGCGCGGGGGGCCGCCACCGCCGACGAGGTCCGGGAGTGGACGGCGCGCTCCCCGGTGCGCGCCGCGGGCGCCATGGTCGACGGCGTGCGGGAACGTGCCGCCGCCGCCCGAGCGGGGGAGTCCGACCGATGGGCCTGACACGGACCCGGCTCGCCGTGTTGCCGACGCCGGTCGTCGAGGCCCAGCGGGTGCGTGCGGCCCTGGGATGCGGGTCGTTGTGGCTCAAGCGCGACGACCTCACCGGCTTCGGTGTGGCCGGTAACAAGGCCCGTGCGCTGGAGTACCTGGTCGGCGACGCCGTCGCCCGCGGCTGCGACGTGCTCGTCACCGGCGGCGGGCCGGACTCGAACTTCGTGGCGGCAGCCGCGCTGGCCGCGCGGGTCGCGGGGCTGGACTGCGAGCTCGTCGTCGCGGCCGGCGAGTGCGCGCCGCCGACCCCGAACGTCGCGATGGCACGCGCCGCCGGCGCCCGCGTCCACGCGCTCGGGGAGGGGAGCCGGGACCGGGTCGACGCGGCCGTCGAGGAGCGGGCGGCGCAGCGGCGCGCCGAGGGGCGCCGCCCGGTCGCGCTGCCCCGCGGCGGGTCCACCGCGCTCGGCGCCGTCGGCTTCGCGCGGGCGGTCTCCGAGCTGACCGACCAGGTCGCCACCGGACGGTTGCCGGAGCCGGCTCTCGTCGTGATCTCCGTCGGGTCGGGCGGCAGCGCTGCCGGACTGCTCGCCGGGGCGGCCGCCGTCGCCGCCGGGTGGTCGCTGCTCGCGGTGTCGGTCAGCCGTCCGCGCGCGGAGATCGACGCCCGGGTGCGCGAACTGGCCGCCGGGTGCGCCCGGCTGTGCGGGACACCTCCGCCCGAACCGTCCCGGCTGGAGATCGTCGACGCCCGCGGGCCCGGCTTCGGCGTCGCGTCCGCGGCCGACCGGGCGGCCGCCGAGTTCGCGCTGCACACCGAGGGGCTGCTGCTCGACGACACGTACGGCGCGAAGGCGTTCGCCGTCGCGCTCGACCGGCTCCGCGGGGGCGAGGCCGGCCCGGTCCTGTACTGGCACACCGGCGGCGTCAGCTCGGCCCTGGCCCACCTCGTGCCGGAGCCCGCGCCGGCCTCCGTCGAAGAAGGAGCACGTCGATGACCGCAGCCCCGGAGCTCGTCGAGTCCGGGTTCCACCTGGAGAACGCGGACGCGCCGTTCCTGCACCGCGGCCTGAACCTGGCCGACATGGCGCACGTGCTCGACCTCGCCCGGCGCGGGCTGATCCCCCCGTCCGCCGAACAGGCCCTGATGGGCCTGCTGCTCGAGGCCCAGGCGACCCCGCCGGACCAGTTCCCCTACGACCCCGAGCTCGGCGAGCCGTACAACTCGCGGGAGGCGCACTTCGTGTCCCGGATCGGCGACGTCGCCGGCTGGCTGCACGCCGGGCGTCCGCGCCGCGAGGCGGTGCGGATCGCGCTGCGCCTGCACGTGCGCCGCCAGATCGCCGAGCTCGCCGTGGAGGCCGCCCGGTTCGCGGCGACCGCGACCGACCGGTCCGTGGAGCACGTGCAGACCGTGATGCCGGACCAGACCTACCTGCAGCAGGCGCAGCCGTCGACGTTCGGGCACTACCTGCTCTCGTTCGTCTATCCGGTGCTGCGCGACGCGAAGCGGCTGCTCGACGAGCTGGACGAGGTGGACTGCTCGCCCGGCGGCGCCGGGTGCGTGAACGGGACCCGCCTGCTCGACGACCGGCAGGGCATCTCCGACACGCTCGGTTTCGCCGGGGTCATCGAGCACACCCGGGATGCGATGTGGCAGGTCGACGGGTTCGTGCACGTCCTGGCGACGGCGGCGAGCCTGGTCTCGACGCTGTCCAAGCTGGCCGAGGACCTGGAGATCTGGTCGTCCGCGGAGTTCGACTTCGTCGACCTCGCCGACGGCTTCACCCGCGCCAGCGTGCTCATGCCGCAGAAGCGCAACCCGTACTCGCTGGCGATCATCCGTGGCGCCTGTGGTGTCCTGATCGGACGGATCAGCGGGTTCCTGGCGGTGAGCAAGAGCCCGTCCGCGCGCAGCGACAACCTGATCTACGCCTACGGCGAGGTGCCGCGCGCGCTGGACCTGACGCTGCGGATCACCCGGCTGGCCACCGGTGTCGTCCGCACGCTGCGGGTGAACCGCGACCGGATGGCCGAGGAGGTCCGGCGCGGCTACAGCCAGGCCACCGACCTCGCCGAGCACCTCGTCCAGGTCTGCGACATCGACTACCGGACCGCCTACCTCGTCGTCGGGAAGGTGGTGCGCGCGGCCAGCCGGGACCGGATCCCGGGCGCCGCGATCACCGGCGAGATGGTCGACGAGGCCGCCCGCGAGCACCTCGGCCGCCCGCTGGGCATGACCGGCCAGGACCTGTCCCCCGTGCTGGACCCGTGGGCGATCGTGCTGTCCCGCGACGCCCGCGGCGGCGCTGCGCCGCAGGAGGTGACGCGGATGGCGGAGCTGGTCGGTCGCACCGCCGTCGACATCGAGGCCACGGCGCGGGCCCGGTTGGACGCGTTCTCCGCCGCCGACGAACGCCTGCTCGCCGCGGCCCGGGACGTCGCCGAACGGAAGGAGACCTGATGATGAGCACCACCACGACGCCGGTCGCGTCGCTACCGCGGGAGGTCGAGGTCGTCAACGTCGGGCTCCCGATGTTCGCCGACGCCGTCCGGGACCAGCACGGCAGCGTCGTGCACGTCGACTGGCGCCCGCCGGCCGGCGGGGACCCGCACCTGGTCCGGGCGCTCACCGCGCTCTACGGCACGCGGTCGGCGGAGATCGAGCGGGCCAACGCCGAGGTCGTCCGCCGCCTGGACACCGGCGTGCCGTCGCTGGTCACGGTCGCGCCGGCGGGCGAGGTCGTGCCCGGCCTGGCGGACCGGACGCTGCTGCACTGCGGGCCCGCGATCGGCTGGGACCGGGTGTGCGACCCGCTGCGCCGCTCGATGCGTGCCGCCGCCGTCGCCGAGGGCTGGGCGCCGGACGTCGGCGCCGCGGACGCGATGCTGGCCGCGGGGGAGATCGCGCTGGAGCCGGCCAACCACCACGACACGGTGGTCCCGATGGCGAGCGCGATCGGCCTGTCGGCGCCCGTGCTGGTGGTCGAGCACCACGGCGACGGGGAGGGGACCTGGCGCACGTTCTCGCCGTTGAACCAGGGCCCGGGGGAGACGGCGTGGTTCGGCCGGGACACCGACGCCGCCGTCGCTCGGCTGGTTCTGCTGCGCGATACAGCCGGCCCCGCGATCGCACGGATCCTGGAGACGACCGGGCCGCTGGACGTCCTCGCGCTGGCCGCGCAGGGCGTCGCGATGGGCGACGACCTGCACATGCGCACGCAGGCCGCGACGAACCTGCTCGCCCGGACGTGGCTCCCGCACGTCGCGGCGTTGCCGGACGACTGGCGGGAGCCGTTCGCGCGCTACCTCGGCGGGAACCACCTGTTCTTCCTGACGCTGGCGATGGCCGCGGCGCGCTCGCTCACGGCCTGGGCGGGCGAGGTGACCGGCTCGACGATCGTGACGACCATGGCGCGCAACGGGACCACGTACGGCATCCGGCTGTCCGGATCGGACCGCTGGTACGTCACCGACGCCCCGCCGGTCGGCGAGGCGCTGTACTACTCCGGCTACGGCCCCGAGGACGCGGCGCCGGACATCGGCGACAGCGCGGTGCTCGAACTGGTCGGTCTCGGCGGTCCCGCGGCCGGCAACTCGCCGTCGGTGGCGGCGTTCCTCGGCGGCACGATGGCCGACGCGGCCGCGGCGACCGAGGGCTTCCGCCGGATCTGCGCGGGCACGTCGAGCCGGTTCCTGCTGCCCGCGATGGGCTTCACCGGCTCCCCGGTCGGCGTGGACCTGCGCCGGGTCGTGGAGTCCGGCGTCACCCCGAAGGTGACGACCGGGATCCTCGCCGCGCACGGCGGCACCGGCCAGGTCGGCGCCGGCGTCGCGGCGGCCCCGATCGACTGCTTCGCCGAGGCCCTGCTCGACCTGGCCGGCACGACCGCGGCCTCGTGATCCGGTGTCGCGGCAATGCGGCGCGGACGGTTCGTGGCCCTGGCTCGGGTCGGCGGTCACGTTCGTGCTGTCCCGACCACCGGAACGTGCCGCTCGATCGGGCTCCGCAACCGGCTGGCACGTTCGCGTTGTCCCGACCGCTGGAACGTGCCGCTCGATCGTTCGACGCGATCGGCTGGCACGTTCGCGTTGTCTCGACCGCTCGAACGTGACGTTCGGGGGTGAGGCGCGTGGTGCATGAGGTCGTCGAGCGGGCGATCGTGGGAATGCCGGTGCCGAACCGGGCAGCGGACGGGCCGCACGTGCCTGTCCCGGACCGGACCGGGCCCGACCGGGGCTCGGCGGTGCGGGAGGTGGCACTGCCCGGTGCGCGCGGACGGGTCGTCTCGGTGCACCGCAAGGCCGTCTACCTGCGGCTGGACGGTGCGCTGATCGCTCTCGTGGCCGCGGACGTCGAGTCCGGTCCCCTGCACCTGCGCATCGGTCCGCTGCCGCCAGCGGTCCGGGGGGAGCGGGTGAGCTGCGACGGCAGCCGGATCACCGGGCGGTCCTGGGCCGTGCGCTGCGATGTGCCGGACTGGAGAGGTGCGCTCCCGGCACGGCTGACCCGCCGAGACGACCCGGCACCCCCCGACGATGCGACGGACGCGGACGACCCGCTCGGTCGCGCCGACCAGCCGGACCGACTCAGCCGCGCCGACCAGCCAGGCCGAGTGAGCCCCGCCGACCAGCCGAACCTGCCCGGCCGCGCCGATCCACCCGGTCTGATCAGCAGCGCCGAGCAGCGCGACGTGCGCGGCCCCGCTATACCGCCGGAGGTCCCCGTCGATCCGGGGCGGGTGGACGCCGCCGTCCGCACGGGTGCGGTCGAGGAACTCGTCGAGTTGCTCGGCGGCGCCGGGCCGGGCCTCACACCCGCCGGCGACGACCTGCTCGCCGGGCTCGTGCTCGCCGCGCGGGCGGTGTGGGGCCCGGACGCGGAGCCCCGGCTCGTCGCGGCCGTCGGGACCGTTGCGACGACCGAGCCGGCGGCGGCGTTCCTGCACTGGGCCGCGCGCGGTCAGAGCCTGGCCCCCGCGCACGACGTCCTCACCGCGCTCGCGGACGGGGACACGGCGGCGGCGGAACGGGCCGGGCGACGGCTCGCGGCGATCGGCGCGAGCTCCGGCCGGTGCCTGCTCGCGGGGCTGCGGATCGGCCTGGCTCAGTGGCCCCGGCTCGACACCCACAGCGCGCGGGCCGGACCGGAGCCGGCGTTGTGAACGCGCACCCGGACCTCGGCCGGGAAATGCAGCGTGTCGCCCTCGGCGAGCGTGTACGTCTCGTCGGCGACCGCCACCTCCAGCTCGCCGGCCACCACGACGATCAGGTCCTCGCCGCTGTGCCGCTCCGGGACGAGCTCGGCGCCCGGGTCGACGACGGTCGCCCGCCCACGCAGTGCGAACCGCTCCGGCGGGCCGGTGAGGACGGCCTGCGCGACCCCGGGCAGCGACGGCGCCGCCTGCCGCTCGTCCGCCCGCACGAGATGGGCGACCGGGGCGGGCTCCCCGTCGCCGTCGACGAAGTGACCCATCGGCCGGCCCAGCGCCGACGCGAGCTTGAGCAGTGTGGTGACGGTCGGGACCATGTCGCCGCGCTCGACCTTGTGGATCGCCGCCGCCGAGACCTCCGCGCGCCGGGCGAGCTGCTGCAGCGACAGCCCGTTGCTCTGGCGCAGGTGCCGGACCTTCGGGCCGATCGCGCGCACGATCGACTCGCGCTCGGCCTCGTTCCCGGTGGACGGCGTGGCGGCGTCGTCCGGCAGGTCCTCGGGAGCGGTCACCGCTCGGGCCATCGGATCTCCTTGACAGGCCAATGTCGATTAGTATCGTAAACGACCATCATCTATGGTGAGCGACGTCGATCGAGGTCCGCAACACCGGCACCACAGCCGGTTCATCGTAGTCGGTAAGTGAGAAGGGCTCATCATGCCGCACAAGACGGTGATCGTGGGTGGCGGGGCCGGTGGCCTGGGCGCCGCCGGAGGGGTGAAGGCGGCGAACCCGGAAGCCGAGGTCGTCGTCTACACCGAGTTCGAGGACGTCGCGTACAGCCCGTGCGGCATCCCCTACGTGCACGGCAAGGAGATCTCCGACTTCGAGAAGCTGTTCCTGGCCACCAAGGAGCAGTACGTGAAGGCCGGGATCGACGTGCACTACGAGACGTCGGTCACGAAGATCGACACCAAGGCCCGCACGGTGACCGTGGAGGGCGAGGGGCAGGTCTCCTACGACACGCTGATCCTGGCCACCGGGTTCGACTACGCCGACCCGGGCGTCCCCGGCGGCGACCTGGGGAACCTGTACTACGTCAAGAACATCCGCCGGGCCATGGAGTGGGACAAGGTCCTCGACTCCGTGACGAAGGCCGTCGTCGTCGAGGCCGGCCCGCTCGGCACCGAGATGACGACCTCGCTGGCGCACCGCGGCATCGAGACGCACCTGATCGACCCGAACCCGTGGCCGCTGTCCGAGATGGCGGACCCGGACATCATGGCCCCGGTCGAGGAGTCCTGGCCCGAGCTCGGCGTGCACGCGCACTTCAACACCACGCTCAAGGGCTTCATCGGCCAGGGGAAGGTGTCCGCGGTGGACACCTCGGACGGGGAGATCCCGTGCGACCTGGTGGTCGTCGCCACGCACAAGGTGCCGAACGCCCGCCTGGCCGCGGACGCCGGCCTGAAGATCGGCTCCACCGGCGGCGTGATCGTCGACGAGCGGATGGCGACGTCGGCGCCGGGCGTGTTCGCCGTCGGTGACTGCACCGAGATCCCGCACGGGCTGACGCGGGTCCCGCTGCAGGGCCTGACCGGCAGCCACGCCTACGCCCAGGGCAAGGTCGGCGGGAACAACGCCGGCGGCGGCTCGCGCACCTACAAGGCCGTCTACATCCCGTGGGGCACCCCGGCCGGGAAGTGGGTGATCGGCGGGGCGTCGTTCGGCGAGACCACGGCGACCGCGCTCGGCATCCCGTACGTGGTCGGGCAGGCGCAGGGGATCTCCCGGGCGCGCTACTACCCGGGCGTGAAGCCGGTGAAGGTCAAGCTGCTGGCCGAGCCCGGCTCGCTGCGGCTGATCGGCGCCCAGATGGTCGGTCAGGAGGGCATCAAGGAACGGGCGGACTTCCTGGCGATGGCCGTGAAGTTCGGGTTCACGTTCCACGACCTGTCCGAGATGGAGAACGTCTACTCCCCGGCGATCGGCGCGCTCAACGAGCCGATCGTGGTGGCGGCGACGAACGGCCTGGAGGAACTGCGCAAGGCCGGGAAGCTCTGACATGGGCTTCTCGAAGTGGCTGCGCGAGAACTCGCAGCACTACCTCATGGTCGGCGCGCACGAGCAGCTCGCCAAGCGTTACCCGGGCACCCGCCGCCCGGCGGCACCGCACGGCGTCGTCGAGCTGTTCTGGCGGCGCGTGTTCGGCCCGGTGTACCGGGCGCTGCCGTGGCCGTTGCGGCACCGCATCCTGCGCGCGATGCCCGGTAGCCATCGCCAGCAGTGGGCGGACCCGCCGAGGGCCCAGGGCCCGGCCGTGTGACACGTGGTGGGCACCCGCTCACCGGAGATGCAGTGACACCCGAATGAAGGAGAACACCGTGGTTCAGGTCGTAGGCGAGCGGGTCAAGAAGGGCGACGCCATCGTCGACTACGAAGACAAGGTCTTCGAGGACATCCAGGCGGAGTCCGGCGAGAAGGCCTACATCTTCATGCACACCGTGCCGTTCGAGGGCTCGGTGGGTCTGGTCAACATGCTGACCGCGACCCGGATCAACCGGAAGGGCTTCGACACCAGCATCGTCCTGTTCGGACCGGGCTCCCTGATGGCGTCGGCGTCGCGCGGGTTCCCGACCGTCGGCGACGAGGCGTTCCCCGGCGCGCTGGGCTACAACAAGCAGCTGACGACGTTCATGGGCGAGGGCGGCAAGGTCTACGCGTGTCGGTTCTCCGCGGCCATGCTGTACGGCATGCGTGAGGTCGACATGATGGAGGGCGTCAAGCCGATCAACCCGCTCGACGTGCTGGACGCGCAGCTGACCGCCCGGCGCGAGGGCGCCATGGTCATGCAGACCTGGACCGTCTGAGCTGATAGACCTCGGCCGGGCGGCGCTATCCCCCGCCGCCCGGCCGATACCACTCCCGCGGAGGGCAGGAAACGGTGGACTCGATAGCCGACATGGGCGGCATGCAGGGGTTCGGCGCGGCGCCGGCACCGGACACGGACGAACCACCGTTCGCCGAGCCGTGGGAGGGCCGGGCGTTCGCGATCACGGCCCTGACCATGGGCCGGATCTCCGGGCAGAACCTGGACGCGTTCCGGTACGCGCTCGGGCGGCTGCACCCGGTCGACTACCTCGTCGACGGCTACTACGGGCGCTGGCTCAACGCCGCCGAGCTGATGCTGACCGACTCGAAGATCCTCGAGGCCGGTGCCGTCGACGCCCGCGCGCGTCGCAACAGCGGCGAGGACGTCGACGGAGCCGGCGTTCCCGGAACCGCAGAAGCCGGACTACAAGCCGACGGCCGCCGGGTCACTGCGCGAGGTGGACGGCCCGCCGAGGTTCGCCGTCGGGGACACGGTGCGCACCAAGGACATGCACCCGTCCGGGCCGACGAAGATGCCCCGCTACGTGCGGCGCCGCACCGGGACGGTCACGGCGATCCAGCCCGCCCACCTGCTGCCGGACACGCACGCCGTGTTCCAGGGCGAGAACCCGCAGCACGTCTACACCGTCGGCTTCTCCTCGCACGAACTGTGGGGCGCCGACGCCGAGGACTTCACCCTGCACGTCGAGCTGTTCGAGAGTTATCTGGAGAACGAGGCATGACCGACCGGATCTCTCCGGCCCTGCGCACCGAGGCCCTGGAGCAGCTGCTCGTCGAGCGCGAGCATGCTCGACCCGGCGGTGATGGACAAGTTCATCTCGACCTACGAGAGCGACGTCGGCCCGCTGAACGGCGCCAAGGTCGTCGCGAAGGCGTGGACCGACCCCGACTACCGGGAGCGGCTGCTGGCCGACGGCACCGCCGCGATCAAGGAGCATGGGGTTCCCCGGGGGCCGCAGGGCGAGCACATCGTCGTCGCTGGAGCAGACGCGACGACGTGCACAACGTCGTCGTCTGCACGCTGTGCTCCTGCTACCCGTGGCCGGTGCTGGGTCTGCCGCCGAGCTGGTACAAGGACCCGGCCTACCGCTCGCGGGTGGTCCGCGAGCCGCGGACCGTGCTGCGCGAGATGGGTCTCGACGTGCCGGCCGGCAGGCGGATCGAGGTGTGGGACTCCAGCGCCGAGGTCCGCTACCTGGTGCTGCCCGCAGCGTCCCGCCGGGACCGACGACTGGGACGCCGAGCGTGCTGGCCGGGATCGTCACCCGGGACGCGATGGTCGGTGTCGCCGAGGTGCACGCGTCGTGACGGTCGCGCTCGACGTCGAGGGCGCCGCGGCACCGCCGCGGAGCAACGGTGAGCTGGTGTTCGCCGAGCCGTGGGAGAGCCGTGCGTTCGGCATGGCCCTCACCCTGGCCGAGGCCGGCGCGTTCACCTGGGACGGGTTCCGTGACCGTCTGATCGCCCGGATCGGCGCGTGGGAGGCGGAGCACGGCCTCGACGACCCGTCGTTCCGCTACTACGACCACTGGCTCGGCGCGCTGGAGGACGTTCTCGTCGGCTCCGGGAGCCTGGGCGCCGACGACGTCGCCGCGCGGTCGGAGGTCCTGGCCGATCGCCCCGCCGGCCACGACCACGGCCACGACGACGACCACGGCCACGGGCACGGCCACTGAGCCCGGCGTCGCAGCCCGACACCGCAACCGGTCAGACCGGGACGCGCAGGCTGTCGTAGATCCCGGCGTGCACCTCGGCGCTGCGCTGCCAGGTGAAGCGGCCGGCCGTGGTGCGGCCACCGGCGCGGAGGCGGTCGCGCAGGCCGGCGTCGCTCGCGACCGCGGCCATGTCGCCGCGGCCAGCGCGGCCGGGTCGGCGACGGCGGGCAGCAGCGCGTTCGCGGCCGTCGACCAGGTACTCGCGGAACACCGGCAGGTCGGAGGCGACGACCGGGAGGTCCGCGGCCATCGCCTCCAGCACGGCGAGGCCCCAGCCCTCCTTCACCGACGGGAAGCACGAGCGCGTCGGCGCTGGCGTACCAGCCGCCGAGGTCGCGCTCGGAGACCGTGCCGAGCAGCACGACGTCGCGGCCGAGCTCCAGCCCGAGCCCGGGCAGCGCGGCGAGCGCCTCCTCGCGGTAGGCGGCGTAGTCCTGGAACGAGTGCCCGCCGACGATCGCCAGGACCGGGGCCGGCCGCGATCCGTCGCAGCCGGCCAGCGCCTCGAACGCGTGCCGGGTGCCCTTGCGCGGCTCGATCCCGCCGACGGCCAGGAACAGGAACCGGTCGCCGGCATCGACCGAGGCCGCGCAGCGCCGCCCGCCTGGTCCGGCGTCACCGGCGCGAACCGGGTCGGCGTCGACGCCGTTCGGGACGACGTCGGCGTCGACGCCGTAGTCGTCGCGCAGGATCCGCGCCACTGCTCGCTGACGACCAGCACCCGGTCCGGCTCCTCGATCGCGCGGCGCTGGCAGTGCGACGAGCGCGGGGGTGGTGAAGTCGTCGACGTGGTGCACGGTGCGCACCACCGAGACCGGCGCCCCGGCGTCGCGCACCCGGGCGGCGGCGCGGGCGGCGATGCAGTCCTGGGCGTGCAGCACGTCGAACTCGGCCGGCGAGCCGCTGCAGCGCGAGTGCCAGCGCGTCGATCGAGGCGAACACCCGGTCGTGACAGCGTCCCGGACCGGTCCGGTGCGGGCAGCACCGTGTGCGGCACCGCGAGCGGGCGGTAGCAGACCGCTCGGTCGCCGAGCGCGACCAGGTGGACCGGCCGGCCCGGCCGCGTGCAGCGCCTCGGCCAGCGCCAGCGTGTGCACCATCCCGCCGCGCGGCTTCGTCGAGTGCGTGACGAGCGCGAGCCCGCGACTCACACCGCACGCTCCGCGATCGCGCGGTCCCGCAGGGCGATCGCGGCGGCGGCCAGGGACGCGCGGGCGGCCGTCTCGGTGACCACGCACCCGGCGTCGGCGAAGGCGCGCGCGCTGGCGGTCGAAGCCCTGCGGGTCCTGGTCGGTGCCCAGGACGTAGACGACGATCCGCGGCCCGCCGCTCGCGATGATCTCCGCGCAGACCGGGGCCAGCTCGGCGGCCGGGTCGGGGTGCGCGCCGTGGCCGAGCACGACGTCGAGGAGGATCACCGCCACGTCCGGCTCGGCGCCCTGCTCGCGCAGGAGCTCGACCCGGGCCTCCGGGTCGATCATCGGGTGCGGGCGGCCCTGCGTGTACTCCTCCTCGCCGAGGTCGAGGCAGACGTGCGCGCCGTCCGGCGCCGGCAGCCCGAGCGACTTGTCGATCGGCGTGTTCGAGTACACCGGCCCGAGCACCCGGCTCGAGCAGCACCAGCGACTCGTAGCAGAGCGTGCCGCCGGAGAACAGCCCGCGGACCAGCGTGCGGTCGGCCGGGCAGGTCGCGAACGCACGTCGTCGACGCGCCCGCGCAGCCCCGCGGTGGTGTCCGGGACCGGCAGCCCGAGGCGGCGCAGCGCCGCCACCACGCCGGCCTCCAGCGTGGACGCACGGGTCACCGTCGGCGGGTCGTCCCCGCCGTCCTCGGAGAGCCCGATCAGCGCGGCGACCAGCGGTGTGTCCCCGGCCGCGGCCAGCACGTCGCGCGCCACGTCGGGGTCCGGCGGCTTGGAGACGAGCAGGATCGCGTCGACGTCCCCGCCCGCGGCCAGCGACCGCACCGCGAGCCGGCGCCATCGGACCGCCGACGGCCGTCGTCAGGTCGCGCCCGCCGAGCCCGATCACGTGGGAGACCCCGACGCCCCAGCGGTCGAGCAGGCGGCCGCCTCCTGCGCGCCGGTCCCGGCCGCGGCGACGACGGCGACCGAGGGTCGCGCCCGGCCGGGTCGGCCATGACGTTGGCGAACCCGAGGCAGGTCCCGCCGAGCATCGCCGTGCCGGCGCCCGGCCCCATCACCAGCAGTCCCAGGTCGGTGGCCCGCTCCTTGAGCTCGACCTCGTCCTCGACCGCGACGTTGTCGCTGAACAGCAGCACGTGCAGGCCGGCGGACAGCGCCTTGTGCGTCTCCAGCGCGGCGTAGTCGCCGGGCACCGAGATCACCGCGACGGTGCTCCCGGGAGCCCGCGCCACGGCGTCCTGCAACGACGTCGGGTCGGCCTCGGCGGAGCCGGACGCCACACCGGTGCCGCGGGCGGAGAACATCGCGTCCCGCCGGCCTGCTCGGCCGCGGCGGCGGTGTCCTCGCTGTCCGCCCGCACGGCGAGGACGAGGTCGCCCGCTGTCGCGCCCGTCCAGTCGGCGGCGTCGAAACCCTGCTCGGCGAGCGTGGCGAGGTTCGCCGCGGTCGCCATCGCCGCCGCGGCCCACTCGACGCCGTCGACGGCGCTCATCGCGCGGGTGCCGGAGAGCTGGACGACCGAGTCGAGGTAGGTGTCGCGGACCAGCCGCACGATCGCGGTCATCGGCGCGCCGTCGCGACGATCCGGGTGCCGACCTCCTCGTCGGGGAGTACGTCCCCGGCATCCAGCGACGGCCCGGCGCAGCTCGGCGGTCGTGATCACCGCGGTGGCGCCGCCCTCCCGGACGAACCGGACCGCGGCCCGGACCTTCGGGCCCATGCTGCCGTCCGGGAACTGGCCGTCGTCGAGGTGCTTCAGGGCCTCGTCCACCGTCATGTCCGTGAGCGCGCGCTGCGTGGGGGTGCCGAAGTCCAGCTGCACCTTCGGGGTGTCGGTGACCAGCACCAGCGCCTCGGCGTTCACCGACGTCGCGAGCCGCTGGGCGGTGAAGTCCTTGTCGATCACGGCGTCGATCCCCTCCATGCCGCGGTCCCCGGCGACCACCGGGATCCCGCCGCCGCCCCCGGCGACGACGATCATGTGCTGGTCGATCAGGGCGCGGATCGCGTCGACCTCGACGATCCCGACCGGCCGCGGGGAGGGCACCACGCGCCGGTGGCCGCGGTCGCCGTCGCGGACGATCTCCCAGCCGCGCTCGGCGGCCAGCGCGCGGGCCTGCTCCTCGGAGAAGAACGGGCCGACCGGCTTCGTCGGCTTGCCGAACGCCGGGTCGTCCGGGTCGACGATCACGTGCGTGACCACGGAGACGACGCCGGTCAGGCGCCCGTGCCCCTCGGCCAGCAACGCGAGCGAGATCAGGCTGCCGAGCTGCCCTTGGGTCATCGAGTTGACGCAGTGCAGCGGCAGCGCCGGGACGATCCCCGCCGCCTCCTCCTGCTGGATGGCCAGGTTGCCGACCTGGGGGCCGTTGCCGTGCACGAGCACGACGTTCCAGCCCGCGTCGCGCAGCGCGCAGACGGCCGCGCGCCATCGCGCCGGGCGTTCTCCGCCTGCTCGGCGTAGGTGCCGGCCTGGCCGCTCCGGGTGATGGCGTTGCCGCCGAGCGCGACGACTGCGGTCTTGGGCATCAGCCGTTCACCGGGAATCCACGATCCGCCACTCCATTTACTATAGTGGACACGTGAGGCCCGGGGAACCCGAGCCCGGCGGGAGGGGTGAGCGGTGGAGCTACCTGTGTCGTCCGGCGAGGCGGACGTGAGTGAGGACCCGCGCGTCGCCCACGCCCGGCGCCGGTGGCGGGCCGCGGGGGATCGGCTGTGGCCGGTCGCGCTGTCCGACGGCGAGGCGTACCAGCAGGTCGCGCACGTCGTCGGCGCGCTCGTGGACGCGTTGCGCGAGCGGGCCGGGTCGCTGGAGGAGCTCGTGGACCTCGAGGCGGAGCCGGCCGGGTTCCTCGCCGGTCTCGGTACGGCCGGACAGCGGGCGGCCGGGCAGCCGGAGCTGCTGGCCGCCGCGTGCGCGGTGCGGGGCGATGAGCTGACCGCCGAGCGTGCCCGGGGCCGGCGCGCCGAGCGGATCGCCCGGGCGCGTACGGACGGCCTGGTGTGGGCCGAGGTCGACCGGTCCCCGACGCGCGTCGTGGAGATGCACGTCGCGACCGGCACCGCGATCGTCGCCACCGCTGATCCGTACCTCGGTGACCGGCCGTTCCGGGTCGCGGAGATGGTGCTCGACACGGTCTCCGGGGACCCACTGGCCGGTCCGGACGGCGACGACGCGGCGTTCGGCTCGGTGGGCGAGTGGGAGGCCGAACGGGAGCGCCGCCGTCACGAGATCTCGGAGCGTCTTGACACGCGCCGGTCCGACGGTTCCGATAGATGATGGTCATATCCGAAGGTGAACGCACGCTCGCGGAGGACACATGACGGACGATCTCGGCGAGCTCGTCGCCGCCCTGCAGAGCCACGGTCTGAGGGTGGAGGCGCCGGTCGAGACCCGGACCGGCGGTGCGGGCCCGACCGACTCCGGGATGATCTGGCTGGAGGGCCGCCCGGTCACGGTGCCGACCGGCGCCGCCGCGGCGGCGCGGTCGCCGTACGTGCTCAAGCCGGAGGACGGCGGTGGCAACGGGGTGTACCGGGACGGCCTGCGCCTCGCGAGCGTGTCCCGGTCGCGGCGCCCCCGCTTCTACGACCGGACGACCGCCGACGGCACACCCTACTGGAAGATCGCGCTGCTGCACCTGGACTCGCTGGCCAGCACGGTGGTGCAGGCCTGCAACTACTGGAACACCGCGGACCAGTGCGGCTTCTGCGGGATCGGCCTGTCGCTCGACTCGGGTGCGACGATCGCGAAGAAGACCCCGGAGCAGCTCGCGGAGGTCGCGGTCGCGGCCCGGGACCTCGACGGCGCCGTCGACGTCACGCTGACCACCGGCAGCTCCACGGCCCCGGATCGCGGCGCACGCTACGTCGCCCGCTGCGGGCGGGCGGTGAAGGACGCGAGCGGCCTGCCCGTCGAGATCCAGTTCGAGCCGCCGCGCGACCTCGCGATCCTCGACGAGGTGTACGCGATGGGCGGCGCCGACGCGGTCGGCATCCACATCGAGACGTTCGACCCGGACGTGCTCGCCCGGGTCGCCCCGGGCAAGGCGCGCACCGGCGTCGAGACGTACTTCCGCACGTGGGAGCGGGCCGTCGAGCTGTGGGGCCGCGGCCGGGTCTCGACCTACGTCATCCTCGGCATGGGGGAGGACCCGGACGTCATCATCGACGGGTGCCGCCGGGCCGTGGACATCGGCGTCTATCCGTTCGTGGTGCCGCTGCGCCCGGTCGCCGGCAGCCTGATGGAGCACGTCCCGGCGCCGTCGGCCGCCTACAGCGGCGAGATCTACGAGCAGGTCGCCGCGCACATGACCGAGCGCGGGATGAGCGCCGACGACGCCGTCGCCGGCTGCGCGCGGTGCCAGGCGTGCTCGGCGATCGACGCGGTGCAGCGCAGTTCCCAGGGCGGTGGCGGGCAGGTCGGCGGGAAGACGCTGCTGCAGATCGGCCCCCGACCGGCGTCGCTGTCGTGACCCGCGCGACCCTCCGCCCGTCCACCGGGGAGATCGTCTGCCGGGTGGTCACCGGCCCGGACGAGCTCGCCGAGCACCACCGGATCCGGGACGCCGTGTTCGTGGGGGAGCAGGCGGTGTTCGACAAGTCCGATGTGGATGCCGCGGATGCGCGCTCCGACGTGCTGCACGTGCTCGCGTTCGCCGACGGTGCGGCGGTCGGGACGGTCCGGCTCTATCCCCTCGACGAGGGCGGCCTCTGGCAGGGCGACCGCCTCGCCGTGCTGCCGGGCCGCCGGTCGGCCGGGGCGGGCGGGCCGCTGGTCCGGTTCGCGGTGGCGACCGCCGCCCGGGCCGGGGGCCATCGCATGATCGCGCACGTCCAGGTGCCGAACCGGCGGTTCTTCGAACGGCTGGGATGGACCGCCGTCGGCACCGAGACCTACGCGGGCCTGCCGCACGTGGCGATGACGATCGAGCTGGGGTGAGTCAGTGCAGGACGGGTGACGGCACGCCGAGGCGCCCCCGCTCGATGAACGCGGTCCGCAGCTCCGCCGGCAGGCTCGAGCAGATCCGGTCCCGCGCCGCCGCCCGCGTGCGTGGGGACCCGACCGACGCGACGACCAGGTCGGACCCCGTCCGCTCGGCGGCCGCCGCGGACTCGGCGTCGCGGCCGAGGTGGGTGAGCGCGAGCGCCTCGTACTTCGCCGACCGGAACTTGCGCGCGTAGTCCAGCAGGTCTTCGGCCCGCGCCGGCTCCCACCGGGCCTGCATCTCGATCAGGCGCATCTCGGCCCGCGGCCGGAACGGCAGCGACACGGCGAGCAGCGGGGCGGCGGCCTCGACGCCGGCGCCTGCGTCGTCGTCCTTGCCGTCGAGCAGGTCGCAGTCGGCGAGCGCGAGCAGCGCGTGCAGCTCCTGCTCCAGCTCCAGCGCGCCGCCCCCGCGCCGGGCCAGCTCGACGGCGAGCAGCGCGTGCTCGCGGGCCCGCCCGACCTCGCCGAGCTCCTGCCACAGCCACGACGTGGTCGTCTCGATGCCGGCGCGGTAGTAGTCGACGCCCGCCTCGTCGATCAGCTTGCGGGCGCGGCCCAGCGCGCGCAGCGCCCCGGCGAAGTCGCCGACGTCGCCGCGGGCCAGCGCGCAGAAGAACAGGCTCTGCAGCAGCGTGCGGAACTCCCCGGTGCGCGCGCAGAGCACGACCGCGCGCTCCAGCACCGCCCTGGCCTCGGCGAACCGGTCCATGTGCTGCAGCAGCGCGCCCCGGTAGGCGGTCGCCGTCGCGGCCAGCGAGTCCGCCCGGCCGACCTCGAGCACCTCGTCGTAGGAGCGGGCCGCGCCGTCGTAGTCGCCGTCCCAGTGCCGCACCCGCCCGAGCAGCAGCAGCGAGCTGCGCCGGGCGCCGGGCGCGGCCGCCGCCGACTCGGCGAGGTGTCCGGCCCGCTCGGCCAGGTCGACGGTGGCCATCGCGTCCCGGGCGTAGAGCGCCGTCCAGCCCAGCGCCTCCAGCGCGCGAGCCTCCAGCCCCTCGTCGCCGAGTGCGCGGGCCAGCTCGAGGGCGTGCTCGTGGTCGTCGCGGGCGTCGGCGTGCCGCCCGAGGTCACAGCGGACACTCCCGCGCCGGAGCCGGACGTTCGCGGCCTGGCCCCGGTCGCCCCCGAGGTCGGCCTGCTCGACCGCGCGGCTGAGCATCCGCTCGGCCTCGGTGTGCGCGAACGCCAGATGGGCCGCCTCGGCGGCGTCGCTCCACGCCCGCGCCGCGTCGTCGTGGTCCCCGGCCTCGGCGTGGTGGCGGGCCGCGATCTCCGGGCGGTCCAGGAACAGCCGGGCCGCCCGCCGGTGGCGGCTGACCCGCACCGGCGCCGGCGTGTCCTGGTGGATGATCTCGCGCAGGATGTCGTTCGCGAACCGGAAGCTCTGTTCCTGCGCGGCGACGAGCCCCGCGCGCAGGGCGCGCTCGCAGCGGTGGGCGCACTCCTCGACCGGGATCCGGGCCAGCGCCGCGACGTCGTCGACGGTGAACGAGCGGCCGAACACCGCGGCCTGCGCGAGCAGCTCGCGCACGTCCTCCGCGGTGCCGGCCAGGCGGCGGGTGAGCGCGTCGTGCAGCGACGACGGGATGTCCGGGGCGTCGCCGGGACCGGCCGGGGCCGGATGCCGCAGCAGCTCGCTGACCAGCAGCGGCGACCCGCCGGTCCAGGTGAAGAACCGGTCCAGGTCGTGCTGCGATCCGGCCTCGCGCAGCAGCCGGGCCACCGCGTCCCGGGACAGCGGGCCGACCTCGATGTCGACGGCGACGTCGTCCAGCGCGACGGCGCGCCGCCGGTTCTCCGACGTGTTCTCGGTCGCGACGAGCATCACGGGCCGGTCCGCGAGGCGGTCGGCGAGATGGTGCAGGACCTCGATCGTCGTCTCCCCGGCGTGCTCCAGGTCCTCGACCGCGAGCAGCAGCGGGCGGCTGCGCGCGACGTGGGCGAGGAACGCGGTCAGCGCCTCCACCGTGCGCCGGTGCCGCAGCTCGGATCCGGCGGGGGAGTCGGCGGCGGGGTCGAGCTCCGGGACGAGAGCGGCGAGCGCGCGGCGCTCGGCGGGCGAGAGCAGATCGGCGGCGCCGGGGACGTGCCGGGCGACGATCTCGCGCACGCACTGCGCGAACGGCTGCAGGTACAGCGAGCGCTCGGCCTCCGCGCAGCGGGCGGTCACCGTCACCGCACCGGTCGCGGCCGCCTCCCGGCGCAGGGCGTCGCAGAGCGTGCTCTTGCCGATCCCGGACTCGCCGTGCAGCAGGGCGACCGAGCGCCGCCCGCGGCCGGTGCCGCTCCACAGCGCCACCAGACGCGTGAACTCCTCCTCGCGTCCCACCGGCGCGGGCGTGCGCGGCGCCGCGGCCCCGGGGCCGATGTGCTCTCCGACGTCGGCCTCGCCGCGCAGGACCTCGAGGTGGACCTGCCGGGTCTCGGCGCTCGGGTCGACGCCGAGCCGCGCGGCCAACGCCGAGCGGAGCCCGTCGTAGGCGCCGAGGGCGGCGGCCGTCGACCCGAGCCGGGCGTGCGCGCGCATGACGGCGCGGCAGGCGTCCTCGTCGAGCGGGTCGGCGTCGAGCGCGCTGCCGGCCTCCTCGATCGCGACGTCGGCGTCGCCGACCGCCAGCGCTCCCGACCACCGGGCCCGGCGGGCCCGGCGCAGCGCCGTCTCCACTCGCCGTCGCACCTCGTCGGCCCAGTCGTCGTCGGGCTCACCGGCGAGCCCGGGACCCGCCGTGAGCAGCTCGACGGCCCGGCCCGCGCTGCGCATCGCGGCTGCCGGAGCGCCGTGGGTCAGCTCCCGCTCGGCCTGGGCGACGTGATCTGTCGCCTCGGTGAGGTCGACCGTCGTCGGGCCGCGCACGAGCCGGTACGCGCGGGGGCCGCCGTCGATCGTCTCCCGGCCCAGCGACCGGCGCAGGCGGCTGACCAGAGCGGCCACGTTGCGGTCCGGGCGGTCCGGTGGGCGCTGCGGCCACAGGCCGTCGGCGAGGGTGCTCGCGGGGACGAACTCGCCGTGCCGCACGGCGAGCATCGCCAGCAGCCGGCTGGCGCGGCCGCTCGGGACCGGGCCGTGAGCCGCGCCCACGACCGCCATGCGGCCGATGAGCTGCACCCGGACCGCTCCCTCGCGCATCGGCCGAGCGTACCCCGGACGGAGGTCGTAGATCGCGGTCCGCTCAGCCGGTCGGCCGGTCAGCGCGGGAACATCCCGACGCCGGGCGCGAGGATGCGCCGCGGATCGTGGACCTCCTTCGTCCGGGCGAGGAACGGCCACCGCTCGCCGAGGTGGTCGCGCCACTGCTCCGGCGTGACGGCCAGCGCGTTGATCGGGTAGGCGAACCCGCCCGCGGCGCGGACGCGGTCGAGGAACGCGCGGTTCGCCCGGGTCCACGCGTCCAGTTGCTCCGGCCGGTCCGGGGGCGCCTTGCGCAGCATCGAGAACAGCCACGCGACGTCCCCGCCGGGCAGGCGCGCCAGCGGTGCCCGGACGAGTCCGGGGTCGACCGGGTACAGCAGGATCAGTCCGGCGGGCCCGAGATCGGCGGGGGACATGGCGGCGAGCGTCGCGGCGGCCACGTCGGCGACGGCGGCGTCCGGGACGAACGCGGTGACGCACGGGTGCGGCCACGACCACACGCCGCTGGCGCGCTCGATCGCCTCGCCGACGTCGACCCGGTGGGCGAACTCGGCCGGCCCGAGCTCGATGACCTCCGACCGGACGTGTCGCAGGTCCGGCGGGAGACCGCCCGCGCCCACCGCCTCGATCAGGAACGACCAGCCGCCGTCGCCGTCGTCGACGGCCTGGCCCTCCAGGTACTCGACGCACCGCTCGCGGGCCAGGCGTCGCTGGTCGTCGAGGTACGCGGTGAGATCCCGGTGGTGCAGCTCGTGGCGGCGGACGCGCTCCGGCGCGGGCACCAGGACGAGCTCCGCCGCGGTGATCACCCCGATCTGCCCGTGCCCGGCCCGGACCGCGTCGAACACGTCGGCGTCGTGCTCGGGCGAGCACCACCGCAGCCCCGACCGCGGCGTGGCGACCTGCAGCGCGGTGACCTGGTCGACCTGCAGGCCCCACCGGTGGCTCGCGCCGCCGACGCCACCGACGGACAGCGTGCCGCCGACGGTGGCGCCCAGGTAGTCGGTGAGCACCGGCGGGGTCAGTCCGTGCTCCGCGGCCCGGTCCACGACGTCGGCCCACGTCGCCCCGGCCGCCGCGACGGCCCGGTCGCCCGTGACTCTCTCGATCCGCCCGAGGCCCCGCATGTCGAGGACGATCCCGCCCGCGACCTGGGCCTGCCCGTACAGCGAGTGCGCGGAGCCGCGGGCGGCGACCGGGAGATCCTGCCGATCGGCCCAGGCGAGCAGGTCCGCGACCTGCTCGGCGGCGTCCGGGCGGCAGACCGCCCGCGGCCGGTGATGGACCAGGTGGCCTGAGTCGTCGGAGGTCCGGCGCAGCTCGTCGTCGGTCGCGCGCACCGTCCCGACCAGCGCCGCAGGCAGCGCGACCGTGTCCGGCGCGTCCGGTGCGGTGGACCACGCTCGGATCAGCGGGTCCCAGCCGACGATCGGGTCGGTCGCTCCCGGAAAGACCACGTTCGGCACGGTTCCAGGGACGCCCCGCGGCAGCGAGCGGATTCCGGCGTCAGCCGCGCCGGACCGCGTAGCTGAGGTGGGTCGCGCGGTGCCCCGGCACGACGACCGGGTCCTCGAGGCGGTGCGGCGCCCCGGTCAGGTGGGCGAAGTAGGGGATGCCGGAGCCGAGCAGGACCGGCACCAGGCTGACCTCGATCGAGTCCAGCAGCCCGGCGTCCAGGGCCTGGCGAGCGATGTCCGCGCTGGCCACGATGACGTCCCGGTCGCCCGCGATCTGTCTCGCGGTCGCGATCGCGGCCTCGGTCCCGTTCACGAACGTCGTGCGCGGCCACCGGTCTGCGTCCTCGGGCGGCGTGTGCGTCACGACGACCACGGGCGCGCCGACCGGGTGCCGATCACCCCAGCCGCCGGCGATGTCGAACAGCCGCCGGCCGGAGACCAGAGCACCGGCACCGGTCATCACGCCACCGAGCATGTCCGCGCTCGCCGCGTCGACGTGGAACGTGTGGTCGGTGGACCCGGACGGCAGCGCGACGTCGCCGGCGTCGTACCAGCCGAACAGCTCGTCGCAACCGTCCTGCGGATCGGCGATGAATCCGTCCAGCGACATGGTCATGTGTGAGTAGACCTTTCCCATACCCCGTCCGACTCGGCGGGGGAGCCGGACTCATCGGCCCCCGGCATGATGTCGCCATGACGAGCCACGAGGTCACCTCCGCCGACACCGCGGACGCGCTGGGCAGCGGCGACGTCGACGTGCTGGGCACGCCCCGGCTGCTGGCGTGGCTGGAGGCCGCGACGGTCGAGGCGGCGCGCCCGCACCTGGAGCCGGGCCAGACGTCGGTCGGGACCGCTGTCCGGATCAAGCACCGCCGCCCGACACCGGTCGGCGGGACCGTGACGGTCCAGGCCGAACTGCGCGAGGCGCCGTCGAAGGGCCGGCTCGGGTTCACCGTCAGCGCCCGGGACGGCGACGGCACCGTCGTCGGCGACGGCGAGATCGACCGCGTCGTCGTCGAGCGCGAGGGGTTCGGACAGAGCTGAGACAGCTGAGGGCTAGCCGGTCACCGTGTGCCCGGCCGCCCGCAGGCCCTCGATGATCGCGGCGCGGTGGTCCGGGCCGCGGGTCTCCAGGCTGAGCTCGACGTCCACGTCGCCGACCGGGAGCGCCCCGGCGATCCGGGAGTGCTCGACGTCGGTGACGTTCGCGCCCAGCGTGCCGACCTGGGTCAGCAGCTCGCCCAGCGCGCCCGGCCGGTCCTGCACCTGGACGTGCAGCGTCAGGTAGCGCGACGACGCGACCAGACCGTGCCGGATCACCTGCAGCAGCACGAGCGGGTCGACGTTGCCGCCGGAGAGCACGGCGACCACCGGCCCGTCGGCGGCACCGAACCGGTCCGGGTGCTCGATCAGCGCGGCGACCGCCGCGGCCCCGGCCGGCTCGACGACCAGCTTCGCGCGTTCGAGGCAGTGCACCAGCGCCCGGGCCAGCGCGTCCTCGCCGACCGTGACCATCTCGTCGATCAGCCCGGCCACCTGCGGGAACGTCACGTCGCCCGGCCGGCCGACGGCGATCCCGTCGGCGATCGTGCGCATCGCGCCGGCCCGGACCGGGGCTCCGGCGGCCAGCGACGCCGGCCACGCCGCCGCGCCCGCGGCCTGCACCCCGACGATCCGGACGCCCGGCCGGTGCGCGCGCAGGACCGCGGCAACACCGCCGAGCAGTCCGCCCCCGCCTGCGGCGACCAGGACGGTGCCCACGTCCGGGACCTGGTCGAGGATCTCCAGCCCGACCGTCCCCTGCCCGGCGACGACGTCCGGGTGGTCGAACGGGTGCACCAGTACCGCGCCCGACTCGGCGGCGGCCGCTCCGGCCGCGACGACGGCGTCGTCCACGGTGTCGCCGGTCAGCACCACCTCGGCGCCGTAGCCGCGGGTGGCGTCGACCTTCGGCAGCGCGGCCCGTTCCGGCATGTACACCGTCGCCCGCACGCCGAGCAGTGCGGCCGCGAGCGCGACGCCCTGGGCGTGGTTGCCCGCACTCGCCGCGACGACGCCCGCCGCCCGCTCCGCCGCGGACAGTCGGGCGATCCGCGTGTACGCGCCGCGGATCTTGAACGAGCCGGTGCGCTGCAGGTTCTCGCACTTGAGAAGCACCGTCGTCCCGGTCAGTGCGCTCAGCGCGCGGGCGCCCGCGACCGGGGTCGTGCGGACCACCCCGGCGAGCAGGTCCCGGGCGTCGGCCACGTCCGCGGCGGTGACCGGTGGCGTCGCGGGGGCGTACGGGGCGGCCATGCCCCGAGTCTGGCAGGACGGTTCTCGGGAGACGGGTGGTCCGGCAGGTCGATCGCGCCGGCGGGCGGCGAGAAGAGCGACCCGGACCGGCTCAGGTTACGGTGGCGGCCCCGGCCCGTGACTCCTCCGGTGCCGTATCACCCACCGTGCGCGACGACCGCGGTGCTGCCACCCTCCACGCACAGGCCTACGGGTTCGGGGGCGACGGGCTCCCGGGGAGGGGAGCCGCACCATGGCCGATCCGTCGGACGACGGGCCGGGGGATCCCGCCGCGCCGGGCGAGCCGGCACCGCGATCGAGGGCGCTGAAGCTGGAACCGGTCGAGCACCCGTCCGGAGCGGTCGTCCTGCATGCGACCGGGGAGATCGACTCCGACACGGCGGCCGAGCTGGGCGCCGAGGTCGGTACCTGGTGCGACACCGCCCCCCGGGTCCTGCTCGACCTGTCCGGGATCACGTTCCTCGGGTCGGCCGGGCTGTCCACGCTGCTGGAGACGCGGGACATGCTCGACGGCGCCACCCTCCTGCAACTGCGGTGCGGCTCGTCCCGCGCGGTGCGCCGGGCGCTGCAGGTGACCGGGACGATGGAGCTGTTCGACGTCGTCGACCGGATCCCGGAGGAGCACGACGCCCCGACGAGGACGCTGTTCCCCGTCCCGGACCCGACCTGAGCGACGGCAGGCCCTACCGGAACCGGGTCACACCCGAGGGTGACCTGGTCGCCGTCGCGGAGCGCGGGACGATGTACGGCAACCGCGGCGTCCTGCACGACCGGCACGGCCGGATCGTCCGGCGCGCGCAGGTCCGCCGCTGGCTGGTCTGCGAGCTGTCGTTCCGCGGCAGGCGGCGCCCGCTGCTGCGCCCCGGCCGCTACACCGAGCTGTTCTTCCTCGACGAGGCCGTGGCCCTCGCGGCCGGGCACCGCCCCTGCGCGGAGTGTCGGCACGGCGCCTACCAGAAGTTCCGGCGGCTCTGGGCCGGCGAGCGCGGTCTGGAGCGGCCGCCGTCGGCCGGAGTGCTCGACGACGTGCTGGACCGGGAACGCGCACTGTCGGCGGGGGAGCGGCGGACCCGGCCGGAACCCGTCGCGGACCTGCCGGACGGCGTGTTCGTCGTGCTGGACGACGGTGCGCACCTCGTGGTGGGGGGCGGGACCCGGCCGTGGTCGCCGTCCGGGTACGGCGCGTGGCGGGCGCTGCCGGCCGGCGCCGACGTGCCGGTGCTGACGCCGCCGTCGACGCTCGCGGTGTTGCGCGCCGGGTACCGTGCCCGCCTGCACCCGACCGCGATGTGAAGGCTGGGAAAACTCTGCGCCACATCGGCGCGCCCACGCCCGCCGGCGGGACATGATCGGGTCCGGGGTGGATGAAGGGGGGCCGTTGGGTTCTCACCTGGTGCCGGACCTGGACGGCGACCTGCTGTGGACGCTCGTCCGGGTCGAGGAGCTGCTGCTGACCCTGACCGCCGCCGAGCACGACCCGCGCCGGCCGGTCCGGCTGCCGTCGGTGGTGGCCGGCGGACGTGCCCTGCAGGCGCTCGGGCGGGTGCACGCCGCGCTGGCGCCGACCCAGACCGGGGACGACGCCCCGGGCCCGGCGTCCGGTGACGGCTCGGCGACGGCCCGGGTGCGGCCGGTCTGGATCGCCCCGGGTGGGCGCCTGCTCCGGCCGCTGGCCCTCGCCGAGATCGATCCGGCCGACCTGACGCTGCTCAGCCGCACCGCCACCAGCCTCGGCTACGAGCTGGCGTTGCGCCCGCAGGGCGGGCTGGCGCGGGCGGTGGCCGCCGGCGCCGAGTCGGTCGCGGAGCTGCCCGGCGAGACGCTGACGCCGGTCGGGCTTGTCGCGTCGCTCGCCCGCGTGCTCGGGCTGCTCGACCTCGCCGGCACCGACGACACAGCGCTGCTGGTCCGGCGGCTGCGCGCAGCGCACGGCGACGGGCGCCTCGAGCTGACCCGGGACGAGGAGGACGCGCACCGGCGCACCCTGGACCGGATGACCGGCATGTGGGGCAGTATTCCGGCGTGACCAGCTTCCGGTACCGGGCCCTGCCGATGCGGGTCGTGTTCGGTCCGGGGCGTCTGGCCGAGCTGCCCGCCGAGCTCGACGACCTCGGTCTGCGGCGCGCGCTCGTGCTCGCCACCCCCGGGCAGCGCGCGCTGGCCGACCGCGTCGCCGCGCTGCTCGGCGAGCGGGTCGCCGGTGTCCACGCGCAGGCGGTGATGCACGTGCCGGCGGCGGTCGCCGACGCCGCGGTGGACGCGGCCCGCGAGGCCGGCGCGGACTGCTGCGTCGCCGTCGGCGGCGGGTCGACGGTCGGGCTCGCCAAGGCGGTCGCGCTGGCCGACGGGCTGCCGGTCGTCGCCGTGCCGACCACGTACGCCGGGTCGGAGATGACGCCGGTGTGGGGCCGGACGGAGAACGGTGTGAAGCGCACCGGGCGGGACCCGGCCGTCCTGCCGGTCTCCGTGGTCTACGACCCGGAGCTGACGCTGTCGATGCCGGTCGGGCTCTCGGTCGTCAGCGCGATCAACGCGCTCGCCCACGCCGCCGAGGCGCTCTACGCCCCGGACGGGTCGCCGGTGGTCGCGCTGATGGCCGAGGAGTCGGCGCGGGCGCTGGCCGGTGGGCTGCCCCGGATCTGCAAGGACCCCGCGGACGCCGACGGCCGCGCGGACACCCTGTACGGCGCCTGGCTCGCCGGGGCGTGCCTCGGGTCGACGACGATGGGCTTGCACCACAAGCTCTGTCACACCCTCGGCGGGGCACTGGACCTGCCGCACGCCCCGACGCACACGGTCGTCCTGCCGCACGTGCTCGCGTTCAACG
This sequence comes from uncultured Actinomycetota bacterium, assembly GCA_963822335.1. Taxonomy (GTDB): domain Bacteria; phylum Actinomycetota; class Actinomycetes; order Mycobacteriales; family Pseudonocardiaceae; genus Pseudonocardia. Next base: position 988,260 of record CAWGHE010000005.1, read on the forward strand.
CCGGCCACGCACGGGAGGCGATGGCCGCCCTCACCCGCGCGCTCGGGGCCGGCGACGACCCGGCCCGAGCCGTCCGCGACCTGGCCGCCTCGTTGGGCGCGCCGACGTCGTTGCGGGAGCTCGGCGCCGCGCGGGAGGCCCTGCCGGCGGTGGCGGCCGCCGCTGCGGCGAGCCCGTACGGCAACCCGCGTCCGGCCGACGAGCAGCAGATCGCGGAGCTGCTGGACCGGGCGTGGTCCGGCGCCGACCCGGCCGGGTGATCGCGGGCTAGTACCCGCCCGATCCGTCGCCCTGCTGCTGGACCTGGTCACCGATCTGCTGGCTGCATTGCTGGAGCTTGGCCGGATCACCGCCGGCCTGCTGCACGCAGTCGATCGCCTTGCCGCCGCCGAAGCTCACGAACAGCGTGCCGGCGGTCACGACGATGATGACGGTCAGCAGCAGACCGATCGCACCGGTCACGATGCCGGTGATCGCCACGCCCCGGTTGGTCGCCCGGCCGCGCCGGGCCCGGCCGGCCCCGAGCGCGCCCAGGATGATCGCCAGCAGGCCGAACACCCCGCCGATCACGATCCAGCAGGTGAGGATTGCGATGATGCCGAGGATCAGCGCGGCGAGGCCGAGCCCGTTGCGCGGGGCGGGGGCGGGCCTGCCGGCGGCGTCGGGGTGATCGTGCTGGGGTGTGGTGCTCACCGGGCCGGCTCCTTCCCGGGAGACGCTCCCGGACGAGGCACGCGTGCGGGGTCACGGCGCGCCCAGAGGCGCCATGATGTCGTGTCCGCAGATCGGCCGTCCACCGGGGTGCGCAGCACGCCGGTCGGCTCGCCGTCAGGCCTGTACGACGGGCGCCGTAGGTCGCCGCGCGAAGTCCGGCGCGCGCTCCGGTCGCACCCCGACACCGATGACCAACGCCGGCAGGACCGCGAGCTGCGGGACCGCGGACACCGCGCGGATCAGTGCCTTCGGCGGGCCGACCTGCGCACCGGACAGCACCGGCTCGATGACGGCGCGGTGCAGGACCCGCTGCAGCCCCTGAACCAGGCGGGTCGGGAGCAACCGGCGGCGCCGGACCGCGGCGAGGTCGCGGTCGGCCACCCGGTGCTCGCGCAGGGGTCCGGCGAGCAGACGGGCCGCGGCGACCGCGTCCTGCACGGCGAGGTTGATGCCGACACCGCCCGCCGGCGACATCGCGTGGGCCGCGTCCCCGATGCACAGCAGGCCCTCGACGTGCCAGTTCCGCATCAGGTTCACCTTGACGTCGAGGTGCTTGACGTCGTCCATCGACTCCAGCGAGTCCACCCGGTCGGCGATGACGGGCGAGAGCTCGGCGATGTTGCGGCGGAACGCCTCGATCCCGTCGGCGCGCAGTGTCGCGTCGATGCCCTTCTGCCCGATGTAGGCGACCTGGTAGTAGCCCTCACGCGGGATGACGATGCCGAAGCGCCCGCGGCCCATCCGCGGGGACAGCGCCGCCAGCTGGTCGCCGTCGCGGCGGGGCAGCTCGAACCACCAGGCGTCGAACGTGACCGGGTACTCGGTCACCGGCAGGTCGACGTCGGCGCGGGCCATCGACGTGCGCCCGTCGCAGGCGACGGTGAGGTCCGCGCGCAGCTCGCCGGTCGTCCCGTCGGCCGTGCGGTAGCGCACGCCCGCCACCCGGGACCCTCCGCCGGAGCCGGTCTCGCGCAACAGCCCCGTCGCCTCGGTGTGCATCCGCAGCGTGAACGTCGGCTCCTCGGCGCCGGCGTCGGCGAGCAGGTTCAGCAGGTCCCACTGCGGGACCATCGCGATGTACGGGTGTCGCACGCCGAGCCGGGCGAGCAGGCGGAAGTTCGCGAGCCGCAGCATGTTCTGCTGCTCGTCGACGGGCAGGGCGACCTCGTCGATCCGGCTCTGCGGGAGGGCGGCGAAGCGCTCGCCGAGCCCCAGGTCGTCGAGCAGCGCCAGGGTGCTCGGGTGCACCGTGTCGCCCCGGAAGTCCCGGAGGAAGTCGCCGTGCTTCTCCAGCACGGTCACCTCGACGCCGGCCCGGGCGAGCAGAAGGCCCAGCACCATCCCGGCCGGTCCGCCCCCGATGACGCAGCAGGTCGTGTGCTCCATCAGGATCACCTCCGCTTTCTCAACGATCGTTGAATAAATGAAGTGTGCGCCGGTGAGCCCCTCCCGTCAACCCGCACGTGAGCGGTGACTCAGGGCCGGGTCCGGGCCAGCATCTCCAGCGCCGCGTTGGTCTTCGTGTGCTGCTCCGGAGCGGTGTCGACCTCCAGCTCCCGCAGCAGCGTGGTGAACTCCGCGGCGGCCCGCTCGGCCATCTCCGCCGGGCACTTCGCGGACACCTCGACGAGCCGGCTGCCGTCCGGGTAGCGGCAGGTCTCCGCGACGACCCGTGCGCCGCAGTCCAATGTGGCGAGCTTCAGCCTGCGCACGAGGACCGGCCCGACCGAGCGCAGCTGTCGCAGCTTCGGCCCTCGGTGCGACTGTGTGCCGAAGAATCGCCGCTGCGTCGCGGAGAGGACGTCGTCCAGTGAGCGGCGACCCTCGAGGACGTCGGCCAGCGCGTCCGGCGGCACGTCGTGACGCAGGGCGGCCGACCAGTGCCGTGCGTCGGGCAGCGTGTCGATCTCCACGGCGAGGTTCCGGTGTCCGCGCAGGGGCTTCGGGAGCCGGACAGGTGCGGGACGGCGGATCTTCACGGTCGCGTCGCCGCGGCCCTCGCCGATCGAGCGCAGCCGCACCACGATGCCGAGGCGCGCGAGCTCGAGGAGCGGGGTGTCGAAGTAGTGGACGGACCGTCCCGGCAGCGGCCGGCGAGCGGCGTCGCGGACGACGCGGCGGCTGTCGTTGCTCAGGAGCACCTTGAGCTCGACCGGGTGCGGTCCGCCGGACGGGTCCGGCTCGGGGAGGTCGGTCCACCACGACGACGTACGTGAGGGACGGTGCACAGGCAGCAGCTCCGAGGGGATCGTCGGCCGGGTTCGGCCGGTTGGTGGTCGCCCGCAGGGGTCTCGACGAGCTGCCGTGTACATCGATGATGGCCCGCTCGGTGAAACAGGACAAGTCGAACTCGCGGCGGACAGCGCCCCCGCAGTGGCCCCCACGGTGCCCGGTGTGCCCGGTTCCGGCACCATGTCGCGGTGGTCGAAGCGGCGCAGGTCACGGCTCGCCGACGGCCGTGAACGATCGATTCAGAGGTTAGGGTCGAACGCAAAGGCACGCCCGGCGGCGTGCCGCACGACCCGCACGAGTACGGCCCAGTACGACACAGCCCCCTGGAGGCGAGAGTGACGGTCCGCGTAGGAGTCAACGGGTTCGGCCGGATCGGCCGGAACTTCTGGCGGGCGGTGGACGCCCAGCGCGTCGCCGGTACCAGCGACATCGAGATCGTCGCGGTGAACGACATCACCGACAACGCGACGCTGGCCCACCTGTTGAAGTACGACTCGATCCTCGGCCGCCTGCCCTACGACGTGTCGTCGACCGACGACGAGATCATCGTGGACGGCAAGGCGTTCAAGGGCCTCGCGGTGCGCGACCCCGCCGAGCTGCCGTGGAAGGACCTCGGCGTGGACGTCGTCGTCGAGTCCACCGGCATCTTCACCAAGCGCGACGCGGCCGCCAAGCACCTCGACGCGGGCGCGAAGAAGGTCGTCATCTCGGCGCCGGCGACCGACGAGGACATCACGATCGTCAAGGGCGTCAACGACTCCGACTACGACGGGTCGCAGACGATCATCTCCAACGCGTCCTGCACGACGAACTGCCTGGCGCCGATGGCCAAGGTGCTCGACGACCTCGTCGGCATCGAGCGCGGCCTGATGACCACGATCCACGCCTACACCGCCGACCAGAACCTGCAGGACGGCCCGCACAAGGACCTGCGCCGGGCCCGGGCGGCCGCGGTCAACGTCGTGCCGACCTCCACCGGCGCCGCGAAGGCGATCTCGCTGGTGATGCCGCACCTCAAGGGCAAGCTCGACGGCTACGCGCTGCGCGTGCCGGTCCCGACCGGCTCGGCCACCGACCTCACCGCCGACGTCGGGCGGGAGACCACGGTCGACGAGGTCAACGCTGCGATGAAGGCCGCGGCCGAGGGCCCGCTGAAGGGGATCCTGAAGTACACCGAGGACCCGATCGTCTCCAGCGACATCGTCACCGACCCGCACTCCTGCATCCTCGACGCCGGTCTGACCAAGGTGATCGGGAGCCAGGTCAAGATCGTCGGCTGGTACGACAACGAGTGGGGCTACGCGAACCGCATCGTCGACATCACGTCTCTGGTGGCGTCGAAGCTGTGAGGACGCTCGACGACCTGCTCGAGGACGACGTGCAGGGGCGCTACGTCCTGGTGCGCTCGGACCTCAACGTCCCCCTCGACGACGACCGGAACATCACCGACGACGGCCGGATCCGGGCGTCCGTGCCGACGATCACGTCGCTGGCCGAGGCCGGCGCGCTCGTCGTGATCATGGCGCACCTGGGCCGCCCGAAGAACGGCCCCGAGGACAAGTACTCGCTCGCCCCGGTGGCCGAGCGGCTCGGCGACCTGCGGGCGGCCCCGGTCCGGCTGGCCGAGCTCGGCAAGCCGCTGCCGAACATGGCCGCGGGCGACGTCGTGCTGCTGGAGAACATCCGCTTCGACCCGCGCGAGACCAGCAAGGACGACGCCGAGCGCGGCGCGTTCGCGGACGAGCTCGTCGCCCTGGTCGGCGACGAGGCCGCGTTCGTCTCCGACGGGTTCGGCGTCGTGCACCGCAAGCAGGCCTCGGTCTACGACGTCGCGGAACGCCTCGAGTCGTATGCCGGCGGTCTGGTGCTCTCCGAGGTCGAGGTGCTGCGCACGCTGACCGGGTCACCGGAGCGGCCGTACAACGTGGTGCTCGGCGGCTCGAAGGTCTCGGACAAGCTGGCCGTGATCGAGGCGTTGCTGCCGACCGTCGACCAGCTGCTGGTCGGCGGCGGGATGTGTTTCACGTTCCTGGCCGCGCAGGGGTACGGCGTCGGTTCGTCGCTGCTGGAGAGCGACCAGCTCGACAACTGCCGCAAGCTCCTGGACTCGGGCAAGATCGTCCTGCCGTCCGACGTCGTCGTCGCGGACGCCTTCTCCGCGGACGCGAACACCCGCACGGTGCCGGTGAGCGGGATCGAGGACGGCTGGACGGGCCTGGACATCGGGCCGGACTCGGTGTCGGCGTTCGGCTCCCTGCTCCGCGCGACGAAGACGGTGTTCTGGAACGGCCCGATGGGCGTGTTCGAGATGGCGCCGTTCGCCGAGGGCACCCGCGGGGTCGCGCAGGCGATCATCGACGCGACGGCGGCCGGGGCGTTCAGCGTCGTGGGCGGCGGCGACTCGGCGGCCGCGGTCCGCGCGCTCGGCCTCGACGAGGACGGCTTCTCCCACATCTCCACCGGTGGCGGAGCGTCCCTCGAGTTCCTCGAGGGGGCGACTCTCCCCGGTGTGGCGGTCCTGGAGGATGCGTGACGTGAGCAACGAATCGAACGGTGGCCGCAAGCCGCTCATCGCAGGCAACTGGAAGATGAACCTCAACCACCTCGAGGGCATCGGGCTGGTCCAGAAGCTCGCGTTCGCGCTGCCGGAGAAGTACTACAAGGCCGTCGAGGTCGCGGTGCTGCCGCCGTTCACGCACATCCGCAGCATCCAGACCATGATCGACGGCGACGGCCTGCTGATGGTGCACGGCGCGCAGGACCTCTCGCCGCACGAGTCCGGTGCCTACACCGGTGACGTGTCCGGCGCGATGCTGGCCAAGCTGGGCTGCACCTACGTCGTCGTCGGGCACTCGGAGCGCCGGGAGATCCACGGCGAGTCCGACGACACCGTCAACGCGAAGGTGCAGGCGGCGCTGGCGAACGGCCTGACCCCGATCCTGTGCGTCGGGGAGGGGCTCGACGTGCGCGAGGCCGGGAACCACGTGCAGCACTGCACGGACCAGCTGCGTGCCGCGCTGGCGAAGGTTCCCGCGGAGCAGGCCGCGACGGTCGTGCTGGCCTACGAGCCGGTCTGGGCGATCGGCACCGGCCGGGTGGCCGGGCCGGAGGACGCGCAGGAGGTGTGCGGCGCGCTGCGCGAGACGCTGCGCGACCTCTACGGCGATGCGGCCTCGGCGGGTGTCCGGATCCTCTACGGGGGTTCGGTGAAGTCGTCGAACGTGGGCGAGATCGTCGCCCAGGCCGACATCGACGGCGCACTCGTCGGCGGCGCGAGCCTGGACGGCGACGAGTTCTCCAAGCTCTGCGCCATCGCCGCGGGCGGGCCGCTGCCCTAGCCACCGGTCGGCGCCGCGCCGAGGGGCCCTCGTCACATTGTCGGTGGGCGCGGGTATCCTCGGCCATTCCGGCGAGCGAACGAGAGGGATCACGGCCCGTGCTTCTGACCCTGCAGATCGTACTGATCATCACGAGCTTGCTGCTGGTGGTGCTGATCCTGCTGCAGCGTGGTCGTGGTGGGGGCCTGACCAGCCTCTTCGGTGGCGGCGTGCAGTCGAGCATCTCCGGCTCGGCCGCCGCGGACCGCAACGTCTCCCGGTACACGATCTTCGTGGCCCTGATCTGGCTGATCGCGGTCATCGGTAACGGTCTGCTCGTCTCGGCGACCTGACCGTCGTACCGGCACTGGCGTCGAGGGAGTCGAGGTAGACATGGCGATGTCCGGCGGTAACGCGATCCGCGGCACCCGTGTGGGTGCCGGTCCGATGGGCGAGTCCGAGCGGGGCGAGACCGCACCTCGTGAGCGCGTCCCGTTCTACTGCGCCAACGGCCACGTGAACGACACGTGGTTCGCGGCCGAGGCCGACATCCCGGACACCTGGGACTGCCCGCGCTGCGGGCTGCCCGGCGGCCGTGACGAGCAGGCGCCGCCGGCCCCGCCGCGCACCGAGCCGTACAAGACGCACCTCGCGTACGTGAAGGAGCGCCGGTCGGACGCCGACGGCGCCGCCATCCTGGACGAGGCGCTGAGCCGCCTCCGGGCCTCGCGCGAGCTGTGACGCCCTCCCTCTCGGATCTGCGGCTGCTGCGGCGGGCCCGCCGGAAGGCCGGACGGCTCGTCGACGACGCGCTGGCCCGGCACACGGCGGCGCAGACCGCGGCGCTGCGGGCCGAGCTGGCCGCGATGCGCGAGACGTTCGACGAGCGGCTGCGGGTCGAGGTCGATCGCGCGGTCGCCGAGGTGCGCGCCGTCGAGATCCGGGACCGCCGCTGCATGGTCGCCGCGGGGGAGCGGGAGGCGGTGACCTCCAGCGCCCGCTTCGCCCGCGCGTCGATGCCGGACGCGGCGATGCTGCCGGGGCCGCGCGAGACGCTGGACCACGCGCTGTCGCTCGCCCCGTCCGGCGGGATGGCGCTGGAGTTCGGCGTCTACACCGGCGGCACGCTGACCGCGATCGCGGCGCAGCGCGGCGACGGCCGGGTGTGGGGCTTCGACTCGTTCCAGGGGCTCCCGGAGCTGTGGCGTGCCGGCTTCCGGACCGGCGCGTTCGACGACGTGACGGGCCCGCCCGAGGTGCCGGGCGCTGAGCTCGTGGTCGGCCTGTTCTCGGACACCCTGCCCGGCTTCCTGGCCGAGCACCCCGGACCGGTGGACTTCCTGCACGTCGACTCGGACCTGTACTCGTCGGCGGTGACGGTGCTGGAGCAGGTCGGGCCGCGGCTGCGGACGGGCAGCATCGTGCTGTTCGACGAGTTCCTCAACTTCCCCGAGTGGGAGGAGCACGAGGCCCGGGCCTGGTGGGAGTACACGGCCAAGCACGAGCTCGGGTACTCCTACGTCTGCTACACCCTCGACAACGAGCAGGTCGCCGTCCGCGTCGAGTAGCTGCGCTCAGCGTTGATGCTCGCTCCGCAAGCTCCGCTCAGCGTTGATGCTCGCTCCGCAAGCTCCGCTCAGCGTTGATGCTCGCTCCGCAAGCTCCGCTCAGTGGAACGCCGCGACCACACGGCCGAGCCGTTCCAGGGCGCCCGGGTCCGCGAGGTCGTGCAGCGCGACCATCACCTCCCCGACGCCGGCCTCGGACAGCTCCCGCAGCCGTCCGACCTGGTCGTCGACGGTGCCCGCGTTCACCCGCGCGGCGAAGCGGGCCGGGTCGGTCCCGCGTGGCCGCCAGCGCCGCACGCGCTCGTCGAGGTCCGTGGCGTCGTGACCGATCAGCGCGGTGTGCAGGTGCGTGAGCGTCACCGTGTCCGGGTCGCGTCCCTCGGCGACGCAGTGCTCGCGCAGGACCGCGGCCTTGCGCCGCACGGTCGCGAGATCGCCGGTGACGTTGGCGGCGTCGGCGTGCCGCGCGGCCAGCCGCAACGTCCGGCGCTCCCCGCCACCGCCGACGAGCAGCGGCACGCGCTCCTGCAGCGGGCGCGGGTAGCAGAGCGTCTCCGGGACGGTCAGGACCCGCCCGCGGTACGGCTTGGCGCCGGGCCCCCACATCATCGGCAGCAGCTCCAGCGCGTCCTCGAGCAGCGCGTAGCGCTCGCCGACCGGCGGGAACGGCCACCCGTAGGCCTCGTGCTCGGCGGCGAACCAGCCCAGGCCCAGCCCGCAGCGGGCGCGGCCGCCGCTGAGCACGTCGAGCGTGGCGACGATCTTGCCGAGGTGCGCGACGTTGCGATAGGTCACGCCGGTGACCAGCGTGCCCAGCTGCACGCGCTCGGTGCGGGCCGCGAGGTGGGCGAGCGTGGTCCAGCTCTCCGGCATGTCCTCCCAGGCGCGACCGAGCTGCGGGATCTGGCGGAAGTGGTCCATCACCCAGATCGCGTCCACGCCGAGCGCCTCGGCCTGTTCGGCGATCTCCCGCAGCCGGGCCCCGGTGCCGGCGGGCCCGCCGGGCAGGTCGAAGCGGCTCAGGTGCAGGCCGATGCGCAGCCGTGCCGGGTCCGCCTCCTGGCGCCGCGCGGCCGCGCCCGCCGTCACGAACGCGTCCGGCACGACGCGCACCGGCTCCGGCGTGAGCACCCGGTCCCATCCCTCCGCGGCGAGGCCGTCGCGTACCGCCGCCCAGCCGGACAGCTGGCGGGACAGCGCCGCCGCCGGGATCGGGCTCGCCCGGGCGCGGTTGCGGGCCCGGCACTCGGCGGCCGGGGTGTCGAACGCGACGGCGACGGCGGCCATCCCGTGCTCCCGGGCCAGCGCGAGCCAGCCGCGGCGCCGCCCGGTGTCCAGCCCGAGCGTGTCGACGACCGTGGTGAGACCGCGGCCCAGCCGCCGCCGCACGACGTCCTCCAGCACGGCGAACGCGTCGTCGCTGGCGGTGATGTCGTCCTCGCCCGCGCCGACGAGGGCGCGGAGCCGGTCGCTGGAGACGACCTGGTCGGCCGGCACGGTCGCGGCCGCCCACGTCGACTTGCCCGACGCGCCCGGCCCGACGAGCACGACGAGGCAGGGTGCCGGCAGCCGGACCGGTCCGTCGATCGAGGTCGTCATCCGGCCGAGTGTGCCGTGTCCAGGATGGATCGGCGCCGTTACGCTGCGGCGATGACTCGCTGGACGCTGCCCCCGGACCAGATCCCCTCGGCATGGTTCAACGTCGTGCCGCACCTGCCGACCCCGCCGCAGCCGCCCCTGCACCCCGCCACGCGCGAGCCCGTCGGCCCGGACGACCTGGCGCCCCTGTTCCCGATGGAGCTGATCGGGCAGGAGGTCAGCGCCGAGCCGTGGATCGACGTGCCCGGCGAGGTGCTGGACATCCTGAAGCTGTGGCGCCCGACGCCGCTGGTGCGCGCGACCCGGCTGGAGAAGGCGCTGGGCACGCCGGCCCGGATCTACTTCAAGGACGAGTCGGTCTCCCCGTCCGGGAGCCACAAGACGAACACGGCCGTCGCGCAGGCGTTCTACAACGCCCGGGAGGGCACGACGCGTCTGTCCACGGAGACCGGCGCCGGGCAGTGGGGGACGGCGCTCTCGTTCGCGTGCAACCAGTTCGACCTGGAGCTGAAGGTCTACATGGTGCGCGCGTCCTACAAGCAGAAGCCGTACCGCAAGATCGCGATGGAGACCTGGGGCGCCGAGGTCGTGCCGTCCCCGGTGGACGAACCGGACCACCCGGGCTCGCTCGGGTCGGCGATCTCGGACGCCGTTCGCGACTGCGTCGGGCGCGAGGACACGCACTACTCGCTGGGCTCGGTGCTCAACCACGTCCTGCTGCACCAGACCGTGATCGGCATCGAGGCCAAGGAGCAGCTCGGCCTCGCGGGGGAGCGGCTGCCGGACGTCGTCGTCGCGTCCTGCGGTGGCGGGTCCAACCTGGGCGGGATCGCGTTCCCGTTCGTGCCGGACGCCGGCGTGCGGCTGCTCGCCGTCGAGCCGATGTCCTGCCCGACGCTGACCCAGGGCCGCTTCGACTACGACTTCGGCGACGTCGCGGGCATGACGCCGCTGATGCCGATGTACACGCTCGGGCACGACTTCATGCCGCCGTCCATCCACGCCGGTGGCCTCCGCTACCACGGCGACTCGCCGCTCGTGTCGTCGCTCGTCCGGGACGGCCGGATGGAGGCGAGCGCCTACCCGCAGGGCAAGGTGTTCGAGGCGGCCGTGCAGTTCGCGCGGACCGAGGGCAAGATCGCGGCCCCGGAGACGGCGCACGCGATCCGCGCCGCGATCGACGAGGCACTGGCCGCGAAGGAGACCGGCGAGGAGAAGGTCATCCTGTTCAACTACTCGGGGCACGGCTTCCTGGACCTGTCGGCCTACGACGACTTCAACAACGGCCAGCTCGTCGACGAGCAGGGCTGAGAGCGCTCCGGGCGGCCGGAGGCCCCGTTCGGTACCGCGCAGACGGGGAGGACCTGGCGGTGGGGCACCACGGTGGTGTACTGCTTGGTCCGGTGAAGCTCGTGACCGCGATCATCCGGCCGTCCGCCCTGATGGACGTGAACGCCGCCCTGGAGCGGCTCGCGGTCCTCGGCATCACGGTCACCGAGGTGACCGGCTACGGGCGGCAGAAGGGCCACACCGAGGTCTACCGGGGCGCGGAGTACACGACCGATCTCGTGCCGAAGATCCGGGTGGACATCCTCGTCGACGACGTGCTGCTGGACCGGCTCGTCGAGTCCGTCACCCGGGCCGCCCACACCGGAAGGGTCGGTGACGGCAAGGTCTGGGTGCAGCCGGTCGAGACCGTCGTCCGGGTGCGGACCGGCGAGCGCGGGGCCGACGCGGTCTGACCGCGGAGCACACCGCGGCGTCGGCCTAGGCGAGCGGCCGGTCCGCCTCCCGTGCGTGCTCGGCGCCGAGTTCGGCGGCCGCGGCGGCGAACTCGGGCTCGAACAGCAGGAACGAGATCAGCTCGCCGTGGTCGACGGCGGCGCCGCCGACGAACCGGTCCAGCAGGTACACCGCAGGGTCCCGCAGCCGCGGCCGCACGCGGCGGAGCACGTCCGCGGCGAGGTGGGCGAGGTCGTCGGCCTGGTCCGCCGGCGGCCCGGCGAACCAGGCGGGCACCTCGATCCGAGGCTCGGACCCCGGGTGGTCGCGGACGGCCTCGTTGACCGCCAGCAGTGTGCGCAGGTCCTCCGTGACACCGGCGCCGAGCACCACCCGCAGCGCCATCGCGGCGACGGCGAACACGTCCGGTGCGCGGTCCGCCGTCCCGGGCGCGTCCGGGGCCGGGGTGGAGGGCGTCGTCGCCACCACGCCGAGCCGGTCGGCGCCCAGCCGCAGGGCCGGTTTGAGCGGGGTGTTCATGCGCAGGCCGCCGTCGACGTACCAGCCGGCCGGGTCGTTCAGCCAGACCGGCTCGAACAGCCCCGGCACGGCGGCCGAGGCGAGCAGGTGCCGCACGGTCAGGCGGGTGGGGACGTAGGAGATGTCCCGGCGCGGGTCCGGGTCCGGCAGCGCCACGCCGGGGCCGTGCTCGACGAACACGACCGACCCGCCGGTGGCCACCGACGTCGCGACGACGGCGACCGCGTCGACGGTCCCGGCGTCGACGTTGGCGTGCAGGTCGTCCCAGTCGACGAGCGGGGTCAGCGTCGCCTCCAGCGGGCCGGTGTCGAGGAGGCTGGTCAGGCGGTCCGGCAGCCCGAGCGAGCCGAACAGCGGGCTGAGCAGGGGGCCGACGACGGGCGCCACCTGCCCGCTGTAGCCGGTGACGGCGCCGAGCAGGGACTGACCGAGATCGAGCACGCCGGACAGGGCGACCGACCGCCAGCGGCGCACGAGCTCGTCGCAGGCGGCCGTCGGGTCGCGGTGGGCCATCCCGGCGAGCCCGGCGACGTTCACCGCGCCCGCGCTCGTGCCCACCAGCACGGACGGCGCGGACCAGGTGTCGTGCAGCCGCGGCAGGAGCATCGAGAGCGCTCCCGCCTCGTAGGCTCCGCGCGCCCCTGCGCCCGCGACCACCAGGCCCGTGCGGTCCGCCATCCCACCCCCGCGCTCTGTCGGTTCAGGCCCTGGAACGTTCCGGCCCAGCTTGCCGTGCAGGGCGGTCCGGGCCCCGCCCGGGTCGCCGCACGGCTACGAGCGCGGCGCTCCCGAGAAGTCGTCGGCCGCGGACGGCCGGACCAGCGACGCGGCCCGGGCGGCCCGCTCGCGGGCGGTGTCGACGTCGTCGGCGGTCGCGACGGCGACGCCCATCCGCCGCCGCGGGTGGCTCTCCGGCTTGCCGAACAGCCGCACGTCCGAGCCGGGGACGGCCAGGGCGTCGGCCAGCCCGTCGTAGACGAGTGCCTTCGCGTCGGCGCCGCCGTAGATCACGGCGGAGGCGCCGGGGGAGCGGAGCGTGACGTCGAGCGGGAGCCCGAGCACGGCGCGCGCGTGCAGCTCGAACTCGGACAGTCGCTGGGTGGCCATCGTGACCAGTCCGGTGTCGTGCGGCCGGGGGCTGACCTCGGAGAACAGCACCTCGTCGCCGCGCACGAACAGCTCCACACCGAACAGCCCGCGCCCGCCGAGCGCGTCGGTGATCCGCTGGGCGACGTCCCGGCCCGCGGCCGCGGCGACCTCGCTCATCGGGTGCGGCTGCCAGGACTCGACGTAGTCCCCGTTGTCCTGGCGGTGACCGACCGGAGCGCAGAACTCGGTGCCGGCGGCGCCCCGCACCGTCAGCTGGGTGATCTCGTAGTCGAAGTCGACGAATCCCTCGACGATCACGCGCGGATCGGCCACGCGCGCTCCGGCCAGCGCGTAGTCCCAGGCCCGCTCGACATCGGCGTCGGTCCGGATCGTCGACTGGCCCTTGCCCGACGACGACATCGCCGGCTTGAGCACGCACGGCGTCCCGATCCGCCCGACGGCGGCGCGCACCTCGTCGAGGGAGTCGGCGAACGCGTACGGCGACGTCGGCAGGCCGAGCTCCTCGGCCGCGAGCCGGCGGATGCCCTCGCGGTCCATCGTGAGCTGCGCAGCCCGCGCGGTCGGGACGACGGTGGTCCCACCGGCCTCGACGGCGGTCAGCGCGGCCGTCGCGATCGCCTCGATCTCCGGGATCACCAGGTCCGGCGCCTCCTGCTCGATCAAGCAGGACAGCGAGACCGCGTCCGTCATGTCGATCGCGTGCCAGCGGTGGGCGACCTGCTGCGCCGGAGCGCCGGGGTAGCGGTCCACCGCGATGACCTCGACGCCGAGGCGCTGGAACGCGATCGCCACCTCCTTGCCCAGCTCACCGGAGCCGAGCAGCATGACGCGGGTCGCGGTCGGGCTCAGGGGCGTTCCGATGCGCATGCGACCGGACACTAGAAGCGACGGCACCCCGGGCGCCCGGGAACGCGGATCATGTCACACCGCTACCGTCGGTAACGCCCGTTCGGGCCCCGGGTCGGTCTCCCGGCAGCTGCGACGCGGCCTCGCGGTCCAGCAGCCAGCGGGTCGTCCCGGCCCGGCCCGCGCCGGCCACCGGCAGCTGCGTCTCCGGCGTCCCGGCGACGGCCCCGGCGACCGCCTCGGCCTTCGCCCCGCCGGCGGCGGCGACCCACACCTCCTCGGCGTGCGCGAGCACCGGGAGCGTCATCGTCACCCGGGTCGGCGGCGGCTTCGGGCAGTCGTGCACGGCGACGACCGTGTGCCCCACGTCGTGCACGGCGGGGGAGTCCGGGAACACCGAGAGCGTGTGGCCCTCACCGCCCATGCCGAGCAGCACGACGTCGAAGCGGGGGACGGGTCCGTTGCCCGAGGCGGCCGAGCATCGTGGCGTACTCGGCGGCGGCCTGCTCGGCACCGGACGTTCCGGAGCCGGTGTCCGCGCCCATCGGGTGCACCCGCTCCGGGTCGACCGCGACGTGGTCGAGCAGTGCATCGCGTGCCTGCTTGTCGTTGCGCTCGTCGTCGTCCGGCGCGACGAAGCGTTCGTCGCCCCAGAACAGCTCCACCCGCGACCAGTCGACGGCCCGCTGCGCCGGCAGGTCCCGCACCTTGCGCAGCAGGTCGACGCCGATGCCACCACCGGTGAGCACGACGTGCGGGACGCGCCCGGCGGCCTGCACGTCGATCAGCCGCGTGACCAGCCGGGCCGCGACGGCCGAGGCGAGCACCTCGGCGTCCGGGTGCACGGCGATCTCGGTGCCGGCCATCTCAGGTCACCGTGACCGGGGTGCGCCCGCGCGTGATCTGGGAGACCCCGTTCAGCGCCTCGTGGTAGACCTCGTCCGGGTCGAGGCGTCGCAGCTCCTCGGCCAGGCAGTCCGGCACCCCGCGCCGGGCGAGCGCGATCCGCCGCTCCGGCTGGCCCGGCTGGGTCAGCCGCGCCGTGTGCCCGTCCGGGCGGACGAGCTCGATCATCCCGGACGGACGGGAAAGCCGGACCAGCGCCAGACCCGTCGCCTTGCCGTTCTCGTCCACGGTGGACCGCTTCACCTTGATCCCGAGCGCGGCCGCGAGCCAGCCCGCCATCAGCTCGCTGGACGGCGACACCGCCTCCCCGGCGACGACGGCGGCCGTGACGTCCTCGAACGGCGGCACGTCCAGCGCGGCGGCGAGCTGGGCGCGCCAGTGCGTCAGGCGGGTCCAGACCAGGTCGGTGTCGCCCTCCTTGTGGTCCTTGCGGCGCTGGTCGAACGCCTTCGTCGGGTTCTTCGCGGCCAGCGCGTCGGTGATCCGGCGCTGGGCCAGCCGTCCGATCGCGTCGTCGGACGGATTCGCCGGGGCCTCACCCGGCCACCACGCGACGACCGGTGCGTCCGGCAGCAGCAGCGGCATCACCATGCCGGCGCCCGCCTCGCCCTCGGCCAGCGCGCCGTACCCGCGCAGCACGATCACCTCGCTCGCGCCGGCGTCGCCGCCGACGCGGATCTGCGCGTCCAGGCGCGCCGCGGCGCGGCGCTGGCCGCGGGCCAGCACGATCACCCGGCACGGGTGCTCCCGGCTGGCCTGGTTCGCCGCGTCGATCGCGCCTTCCAGCTCCGGGCCGTCGTCGGTGATGACGACGAGGGTGAGCACCCGCCCGAGCGCGAACACGCCGCCGCTCTCGCGCAGCTCCACCAGCTTGCGGTTGACCGCCGAGGTGTTGCTCGACGGCAGGTCGATGATCACGTCGTTCTCCTCGGGAGCGTGGGTGCCGGGCTCACGGCCGGCGCCAGTGACGTCCGGTGCGGGCGAGCATGCGGGTCGACGACTCGGGTCCCCAGCTGCCGGCCGGGTAGCTGTCCGGCCCCTCCGTCGCGGGCGGCCCAGTTCTCGATCACCGGGTCGAGGATCTCCCAGGACCGCTCGACCTCCTCGTTCACCGGGAACAGCGACGGCTCGCCGAGCAGCACGTCCAGGATCAGCCGCTCGTAGGCCTCCGGCGACGCCTCGGTGAACGCGCTGCCGTAGCCGAAGTCCATCGTGACGTCGCGGACCTCCATCTGGTTGCCCGGCACCTTCGACCCGAAGCGCATGGTCACGCCCTCGTCCGGCTGCACCCGGATGACGAACGCGTTCTGGCCCAGCTCCTCGGTCATGGTGGCGTCGAACGGCAGGTGCGGGGCCCGCTTGAACACGACCGCGATCTCGGTGACGCGCCGGCCGAGCCGCTTGCCGGTGCGCAGGTAGAACGGCACCCCGGCCCAGCGGCGGGTCTCGACCTCGCAGGTGATCGCCGCGAACGTCTCGGTCGTGGACTCGGGGTTGAACCCCTCCTCGTCCTTGAGGCCGGGGACCCGCTCGCCGCCCTGCCAGCCGCCGGAGTACTGGCCGCGCGCCGTGGTCTCCTCCAGCGGCGTGGCCAGCCGCACCGCCTTCAGCACCTTGATCTTCTCGGCGCGCAGCTCGTCCGAGGAGAACGACGTCGGCTCCTCCAGCGCGGTGAACGCGAGCAGCTGCAGCAGGTGGTTCTGGATCACGTCCCGGGCGGCGCCGATGCCGTCGTAGTAGCCGGCGCGGCCGCCGAGACCGATGTCCTCGGCCATCGTGATCTGCACGTGGTCGACGTAGTTGGCGTTCCAGATCGGCTCGAACAGCTGGTTCGCGAACCGCAGCGCCAGCACGTTCTGCACGGTCTCCTTGCCGAGGTAGTGGTCGATCCGGAAGACCGACTCCTCGGGGAAGACGTCGTTGACGATCGCGTTCAGCTCCTTGGCCGAGCGCAGGTCGTGCCCGAACGGCTTCTCGATCACGACCCGGCGCCACACGCCGGGGGCCTCCTGATCGGACAGACCGGAGCGGGCCAGCTGCTTGCACACCACCGGGAACGCCGACGGCGGGACGGACAGGTAGAACGCGTGGTTGCCGCCGGTGCCGCGCTGCTCGTCGAGCTCGCGGACGTTCTCCTCGAGGCGGTCGAACGCGTCGTCGTCGTCGAAGGTGCCCTGCACGAAGCGGAAGCCCTCGGCCAGCCGGTCCCAGACCTCCTGGCGGAACGGCGTGCGCGCATGCTGGCGGACGGCGTCGTACACGACCTTGCCGAAGTCCTCGTGCGTCCCAGTCGCGGCGGGCGAACCCGGTCAGCGCGAAGCCGGGCGGCAGGAGCCCGCGGTTCGCGAGGTCGTAGATCGCCGGCATCAGCTTCTTGCGGGACAGGTCGCCGGTCACGCCGAAGATGACCAGTCCGCACGGTCCCGCGATGCGGGGCAGCCGCTTGTCCCGAGGGTCGCGCAGCGGGTTGTTCTCCCGTTCCCCGTTCACGGCGGTCATCGCCCGATCACCTGGTTCCTCTCGTGCGTCGGTGGAGCAGGTCGTGGGGGCTCAGCGACGGCGGGCGTCCGCGGGCAGGTCCTGCACCGCCCGGGCCAGCGTGACCAGCCCGGCGACGCGGTCGGTGAGGTGCAGCCGCAGCACCGGGAACCCCCGTTCGTCCAGCGCGGCCACGGCCGACCGCGCCTGCGCCGCGTGCAGGCTATCCAGTTCGGCGAGCGCGGGCTCGCCACTGTGGTCGGGCGCGTCGCCGGTGAGATGGCAGTGCACACCCTCCTGCGTGCCGTCGAGATGCCGGCGCGCCTCGCCGGGCCAGCAGCGCGGCGCCCAGCCGAACGTCGTCGGCAGGCCGGTCCGCTCCGCGAGCAGTCCACGCAGGACCGCGACCGACGCGTCCGACTCGGGGTCCAGCCACGCCGCGACGGCGAGGTGCCCGCCGGTCGGGGCCCGGCGGACGAGCTCGGCGAGCGCCTCGCCGACCGTCTTCACCTCGGGCAGCCAGCCGTCGCGTGCACCTCCACGCCGCCGTCGTCGGACGACGGGCGGGGACGGACCGGGGTCGACGCCGGTCCGCGCCTCGGCGTACGGGTCGGTGCCCAGCCGCCGCGCCGCGACCGCGACCGCGATCTGCCACAGCAACGTCCGGGCGCCCGGCTCGCCGGACACGCGGACGCCGGGCCCGGCGCCGGACCCCTGCACCTCCACGACGGCCGGGACGTCGGCCAGCGGATCCGTGTCACCCGGCCCGTCGACCGCGACGCGGTCCGCGGGCACGATGAGCTCGTCGGCCTCGTCGTCCGTGGCCACCACGAGCGGGCCGCTCGCGCCGGAGACCAGCTGCGCGATCCACGCGGCTGCTCCCGGGGCGTCCTCGGCGCCGCGCAGCGCCAGCACCGACCCGCGCGCCGCGACCAGCGCACCGGCCAGCAGCAGCGCCGGATTGTCCGGGTCGTCGGCGGTCAGCCCGGGCTCGGCGGCGACCGCCGTCGCGACGACCGCGCCGGCGTCGGCACCCGCGAGACCGGCCGGGACGAGGCCGAACGGGCCGAGCGCGGAGAACCGGTCCGGGACGTCGGCGTCGACCGTGATCACGACCGAGCCCTCGGCCCGGCCGCGCTCGTCCAGCGGCGAGCCCGGCTCGGTCAGGTACACCGTGCGCGCGGCCAGCGACGCCACGGCCGCCGGGTCGTCGTCGGCGCCGTCCGTGCTGGCCAGGTCGTCGGCCAGCGCGGCGGCCGACCACCCGGTGCACGGCCGCGACGACCGGGTCGTCCCCGGCCGGGTCGGCGACGACGAGCACGGTCTCGGCCAGCTCGCCGGCCAGCGCGTCCGCGACCTGGACCGGGTCCGGCCCGTCGAGCACGGTCAGCCGCGCGCCGGACCGTTCGGCCAGCGCGCGGGCCCCGGCTGCGACGGCCGGGCCGGCGACCAGCAGCACCCGGTGCGCCCCGGCCACGGTGAACGACGACCGCAGCGCCTCGATCTGGCCGACAGAGTGCCCGTGACCCGCGCGGCAGGTCGACCCAGCCGAGCCGGCCGACCGCCGACGGCCCCCACACGCTCGGGTCGGCCGACGACGGGGCCGGCCGAGCAGCGGGGTCCCCGTCGGCGAGCCGGGAGGCGACGGTCTCGTCGGCCAGCTCCGCCGCGATCCGCCGGGCGGCGCCGGCGAACGGCTCACCGTCCAGGTGCACGCGCACCGGGGCGTGAGCCGCGGTCGTACCGAGATCGTCGCCGTCGGACACCGGGGCTACTTCGCCGCGTCGAGCTGACCCCGGACCGACTCCTGCAGCTCGGTCCAGGACTTCTCGAACTTCTCGACGCCCTCGTTCTCCAGCGTGAGGAACACGTCGGTCAGGTCGAGCCCGACGGCCTCCAGGTCGTCGAACACCTTCTGCGCCTCGGCGGCCCGGCCGGTGACCCGGTCGCCCTCGACCTCACCGTGCTCGGCGAACGCCCGCAGCGTCTTCTCCGGCATCGTGTTCACCGTGTTCGCCACGGCAAGCTCGCGTGACGTACATGGTGTCCGGGTAGTCCGGGTTCTTCACCCCGGTCGAGGCCCACAGCGGGCGCTGGGCGTGCGCGCCCTGCGCGGCCAGGTTGTCCCACCGTCCACCCCGGAACGCCTCCTCGTACGCGGCGAAGGCCAGGTACGAGTTCGCGACGCCGGCCTTGCCGCGCAGCGCCAGCGCCTCGTCGGTGCCGATCTTCTCCAGCCGCTTGTCGATCTCCGAGTCGACCCGGGAGACGAAGAACGACCCGACCGAGTGGATCCCGGCGATGTCGTGGCCGCCCCGCTGCGCCTGCTCGAGACCGGCGATGAAGGCCTCCATCACCAGCTTGTAGCGCTCGACGGAGAAGATCAGCGTGACGTTCACGCTGACGCCCTCGGCGAGCGTCTGGGTGATCGCCGGCAGGCCCTCCTCGGTGGCCGGGATCTTGACCAGCAGGTTCGGCCGGTCCACGGCCTTCCACAGGTCGACGGCCTGGGCGACGGTCTTGTCCGTCTCGTGCGCCAGGCGCGGGTCCACCTCGAGGGAGACCCGGCCGTCGACGCCGCCGGTGTGCTCCCAGGTCCCGGAGAACACGTCGCAGGCGTGCTGCACGTCGGCGACGGTGATCTCGCGGATCGCGGAGTCGACGTCGGCGCCGCGCGAGGCCAGCTCGCGGACCTGGTCGTCGTAGGCCGAGCCGTCGGCCAGTGCGCCGGCGAAGATCGTCGGGTTGGTCGTGACGCCGACGACGAAGTCCTCGGTGATCAGCTGAGCGAGGTTGCCGCTGGTGATCCGCTCACGGGACAGGTCGTCGAGCCAGATGGACACGCCGGCCGCGGACAGCGCGGCCAGTCGTTCGTTGCTCATGGGTGCTCCCTTACTGGATCAGCTTGTGGCGATCGCGATCAGGAGGCCGCGGACAGGCTCTGCCGCGCGGCGTCGGCAACGGTCTCGCCGGTGAAGCCGTACTTCTCGAACAGTGTGGCCTGATCGGCGCTGGCACCGTAGTGCTCGATCGACACGATCCGGCCGGCGTCGCCGACGAACCGGTACCACGGCATCGCGATACCGGCCTCGACCGCGACCCGGGCCTTCAGCGCGGACGGCAGCACCGACTCGCGGTACTCGGCGTCCTGGGCGTCGAACCACTCCACGCACGGCATCGAGACCACACGGGTACCGACGCCCTCGTCCTCCAGAATCTTCCTGGCCCGCACCGCGAGGTGCAGCTCGGACCCGGTGGCGATGATCACCACCTGCGGGATGCCGGTGGACGCCTCGTCGAGCACGTAGCCGCCGCGCGCGACGCCCTCGGCGCTCGTGCCGGTCAGCGTCGGCACGCCCTGGCGGGTCAGCGCGAACCCGACCGGGCCGCCGTCGACCCGCTCGATCGCGGCCTGCCAGGCGTACGCGGTCTCGTTCGCGTCCCCGGGCCGGACGACGTTCAGGCCCGGGATCGCGCGCAGCGCTGCCAGGTGCTCGATCGGCTGGTGGGTGGGGCCGTCCTCGCCGAGACCGATCGAGTCGTGCGTCCATACGTAGATCGGGTCGATGTCCATCAGGGCGGCGAGCCGGACCGCGGGCCGCATGTAGTCGGAGAACTGCAGGAACGTGCCGCCGTACGGGCGGGTCGGGCCGTGCAGCGCGATGCCGTTGAGGATCGCGCCCATCGCGTGCTCACGGACGCCGAAGTGCAGCGTGCGGCCGTAGGGCGTCGCGGCCCACATTCTCGTCGCCGCCGACTTCGGGCCGAACGAGTCGGCGCCCTTCATCGTCGTGTTGTTGCTCTCCGCGAGGTCGGCCGAGCCGCCCCACAGCTCCGGAAGCACGTCCGCGACCGCGGCCAGCACCTCACCGGAGGCCTTGCGGGTGGCCATGCCCTTCTCGTCGGCGTCCCAGCGCGGCAGGGTCTCCGCCCAGCCCTCCGGCAGCCGCTTCGCGACCAGCCGGTCCAGCAGCTGCTTGCGGTGCGGCTCCCGCTCGGCCCAGTCGTCGAACGTGCCCTGCCAGGCGTCGTGCACCTCGCGGGAGCGCTCGCCGACGGCGCGGGTGTGCTTGAGCACGTCCTCGTCGACCTCGAAGTCCTGGTCGGGGTCGAAGCCGAGCGCCTCCTTGACCGCGCGGACCTCGTCGTCGCCGAGGGCGGAGCCGTGCGCCGCGCCGGTGTTCATCTTGTTCGGCGCCGGGTAGCCGATCACCGTCCGCAGCCGGATGAACGACGGCCGCTGCGTCTCGGCGCGGGCGTTGTCCAGCGCCTCGAGGATTCCGGTGACGTTCTCGCCGCCGTCGACGGTCTGCACGTGCCAGCCGTAGGCCTCGTAGCGGGCGGCGGTGTCCTCGGAGAGCGCGATCGTGGTGTCGTCCTCGATCGAGATCTCGTTCGCGTCGTAGATCACCGTGAGGTTGCCGAGCTCCTGGCGTCCGGCCAGCGACGACGCCTCGCTGGTCACGCCCTCCTCGATGTCGCCGTCCGAGGCGATCACGTAGATCTGGTGGTCGAACGGGCTGGCGTCGGCGGGGGCGTCCGGGTCGAACAGTCCGCGCTCGCGCCGGGCGGCCATCGCCATCCCGACCGCGGAGGCGAGCCCCTGGCCGAGCGGCCCGGTCGTCATCTCGACGCCGCGGGTGTGCCCGTACTCCGGGTGGCCCGGAGTGAGCGAGCCCCACACGCGCAGCTGCTCCAGGTCCGACCGCTCCAGCCCGTAGCCGGCGAGGTAGAGCTGGATGTAGAGGGTGAGGCTGGAGTGCCCGCAGGAGAGCACGAAGCGGTCGCGGCCCATCCAGTCCGGGTCGGCGGGGTCGTGGCGCATGACGCGCTGGAACAGCGTGTACGCCAGCGGGGCGAGGCTCATCGCCGTGCCCGGGTGGCCGCTGCCGCACTTCTGGACCGCGTCCGCGGCGAGCACGCGGATCGTGTCCACCGAACGACGGTCCAGGTCGGTCCAGTCGTCGGGCACGTGGGGGGTGGTGAGCGCGGTGACGGCGGCCTCCCCGGCGTGTGGGGAATCTGCGGTGACCGCGTTACCGGTGGTGCTGCCTGCGGGGCTGGACAAGACGGTGGCTCCTAGGCTCTTCTCGGCGCTCGATCTCGGGTCCGGCGGGTGCGCACACACGGTGTCCGGGCGACGCGGATCACGTCGGCCGCACCGCCGGGCCCGTCCTCGCGGCCACCCTACTGCGCGGGCCCTGTGCCAGCGGGTATGGCGGGTGCGAACCCCCCGCCGTATCCCCCGTCACGGGGGGTCTACCCGGTGGGCGGGAAAGGCATACCACCGGTTAGCATCGACGCGCTGTAGAAGTCCGGGTGCGGAGAACGCCCGGACCCACCACCACCGATCCGAGCGAGGTAGCGAACAGGTGAGCGCACCCGTGTCCCGGCCGGGACGGGAGTCGTCACCGCAGGCGGACACGTCGCGCGGTCGGTGGGAGCGCATCATCGCGACGGTGAAGGCCTATCTGGGCCTCACCAAGACGCGGATCATCGAGCAGCTGCTGGTGGTCACCGTTCCCGCGATGTTCCTGGCGCAGCGCGGGATCCCCTCCCTCTGGCTGATCGTCGCCACCCTGCTCGGCGGGGCGATGGCGGCGGCCAGCGCGCACGCGTTGAACTGCGTGGTGGACGCGGACATCGACCAGAAGATGAAGCGGACGTCGCGACGTCCGCTGGCCCGGGGCCAGGTGCCGGCCGGGCACGCGCTGGTGTTCGGGCTCGTGCTGGGCGTGCTCAGCTCGGTGTGGCTCGGGCTGACCACGAACTGGCTGGCGGCCGCGCTGTCCGTGGCCGCGATCGCGTTCTACGTGCTCGTCTACACGCTGCTGCTCAAGCGGCGGACGTCGCAGAACATCGTCTGGGGCGGCGCCGCGGGCTGCATGCCGGTGGTGATCGGCTGGGCGGCGGTGACCGGCGACGTCGGCTGGCCGGCGCTGGTGATGTTCGGCGTGATCTTCTTCTGGACGCCGCCGCACTTCTGGGCGCTGGCCATGCGCTACCGCGAGGACTACGCCGCGGCCGGGGTGCCGATGCTCCCGGTCGTCGCGACGCCCCGCCAGGTGTCGGTGCGGATCGTGCTCTACAGCTGGGTGATGGCGGCGTGGAGCCTGCTGCTCCTGCCGGCCACATCGTGGATCTACGCCGGTGTCGCCGTAGTCGGCGGGGCGTACTTCGTGTTCCGCGCGCACCGGCTGCACGCCGACGTGAAGGCGGGCCGCGAGGTCTCGCCGATGCCGCTGTTCCACCTGTCGAACATCTACCTGTGCGTGCTGTTCGCGGCGATCGCCGTGGACGCGGCCGTGGGGCTGCCGGTCCTGTTCTGAGGTCTACCGCAGCAGGTCCGGGGTCTCCCAGGGCTCGCCGAGCACGTGCGTGGCCAGGAACGCGTGCACCGTCTCGTACCAGAGCACGGCGTGCTGCGGGGACAGGATCCAGTGGTTCTCGTCCGGGAACTGCAGGAACCGGTGCGGGTTCGCGTCCGGGTCCTCCTGGCGCGAGGTCAGGTCCCACCACAGCGCCAGCGCCTCGGTGACCGGCACCCGGTGGTCGCGGTCGCCGTGGATCACCAGCATCGGCGTGCGGATGGCGTCGGCGTGCCGGTGCGGGCTGTGCTCCGCGGTCATGGCCGTGGTCAGCTCGTGCCGCCAGTAGCCGGGGTGGTCGGTGGTCGGCAGGAACCGGTCCAGCGCCCACAGGCTCGCGTGCGTGACGATCGCGCGGAACCGGTCGGTGTGCCCGGCGATCCAGTTCGCCATGTAGCCGCCGAACGAGCCGCCCATCGCGGCCGTCCGTGTCGCGTCCACCTCCTGGAGCTGCTCGGCGGCGTCGGTGACGGCCATCAGGTCGGTGTAGGGCGCGGTGCCCCACGCGCCCCAGCCGCGCTGGACGAAGTCCTGGCCGTACCCGGTGGACAGCGCCGGGTCGGGGAGCAGCACGGCGTAGCCGCGGGCCACCATCAGCCACGGGTTCCACCGCCACATCCAGCCGTTCCAGGTGGCCAGCGGGCCTCCGTGCACCCAGAGCAGCAGCGGCGCGCCCGCGGCCCCGGTGTCGTGCGGCAGCGCCAGCCACGCGCGCAGCGCGCTGCCGTCCTGGGCGGTGGCGTGCACCTCGGTAAGCCGGCCGGGCAGCTCCGGCGCCGGGATCGGGCCGTCCAGCAGAGTTGGCTCGCCGTCGGCGGCGTGCGCGTCCACGCGCACCGGGGCCGGCGGGGCGTCGACGGCGTGGCGCAGCGCGTACACCCAGCGTCCGTCCGGGGAGGGGCAGGGATCGGCGTAGGCGCCGTGGTCGCCGGTCAGCCGGGTGAGGGTGCCGGAGGCGACGTCGATGCGGAACAGCGGCCCACGGCCGCCCTCGTCCGCGGTCACGATCAGCGCGGACGAGTCCGCCGTCCAGCGCGCGGAGGTGGGCCAGCGGTCCCAGCCGGGGGCGACCGGGCGGGCCTCGCCGCCGTCCGCCCCCACCACGACGAGGTCGACGGCCGGTGCGCGGTCCGCGGTCGGCAGCGACTCCCGGATCACGGCGACCAGCCGGCCGTCCGGGCTGACCCGCGGTGACTGGAGATCGCGCCCGGGATCGTCGAGCAGGATCCGGCGGTGCCCGGTGGCGGTGTCCAGCGCGACGACGACGGCGCGGTGCTCCCCACCGGTCGCGGTGTCCCATGCGGTGAACACGGTGCGCCCGTCCGGGGAGATGTCGTGGCCGGCCTCGTCCAGCGCGCGGCCGGGGGCCGGGGTGAGGTCGGTCCAGTCCAGACGCCCGTCGCCGGCCGGGGCGACGAGCAGGCGCGGCTCGTCCGGGCCGAGCTCGTGGTCCCAGTGCCGTACCGGGTCGCCGGTGTGCAGGACCGCCGAGATCTTGTTGTCCGACCGGGCCGCGCGGCGGCGCTCGTCGTCGTCGGCGGTGATGCTGCCGGGCAGCGTCGCGGACGTGACGAGGACCGTTCCGGCGTCGCGGGCGACGGCGGGGTCGGCGACGCCGCCGGGGCGTGTCCCGACCGCACGGGCCTCCCCGCCGCCGGCCGGCAGCGACCACAGCGCCGACGGGATGTCGCCGACGTCGGCGGAGGTGTCCGGGTCCGGGCGGGCGGACAGGAACAGCAGGTCGCCGTCCGGGGTGAACACCGGGCCGGACTCTCCGGCGGCACTGCGGGTCAGCCGCCGGGCCGGCGCCTTGCCGTGCGGGTCGAGCTCCCACAGCGCGCCGACCATCCGGGTGCGGTCCGGGTCGAGCTCGGTGACGGTCGTGACGAGGCGGTCCCCGTCCGGGGACAGGGCCAGCCCGGACAGCCGGCCGAGCTCGATGTAGGCCTGCAGGTCATGGAACGGCGTCACCGGGGTTTCTTAGCACCCGCCCACGCCACAGTGCTCAGGGTGTGAGCAGCAGCTTGCCCGTCGTGCGGCGCCCCTGCAGATCCTCGTGCGAGGCGCGGGCCTCCTCGAGCGGGTAGCGGTGCCCGATCCGCACGTCCAGCGTGCCGTCGGCGACGGCGGCGTACACGGCCGCCGCACGCGAGCGCAGCTCCTCGGTGGTGATCACGAAGTCGAACAGCTTCGGCCGGGTCAGGAACACCGAGCCCGGCGCTGTTCAGCCGCTGCGGGTCGACCGGCGGCACCGGACCGCTGGCCGCGCCGAACAGCACCAACATGCCGCGCCGGCGCAGGCTGGCCAGGCTCGCGTCGAACGTCGTCTTCCCGACGCTGTCGAACGCGGCCGCGACGCCCTCGCCGCCGGTCAGCGAGCGCACCTCGGCGGCCAGGTCGTCCACCTCGGTGTAGCGGATCACCTCGGCCGCACCGGCGGCCCGGGCCAGCTCCTCCTTCTCCGCGGTGGACACGGTGGCGATCACCCGGGCGCCCTTCGCGGTGGCCAGCTGCACGAGCAGCAGCCCGACACCGCCGGCGGCGGCGTGCACCAGCACCGTGTCGCCGGACCGGACCGGATAGGTGTCGGTGACCAGGAAGTGCGCCGTCATGCCCTGCAGCAGCGCGCCGACGGCCTGCTCGTCGTCGACGCCGTCGGGCACCGGCACGGCCTTCGCCCACGGCACCGCGACCCGCTCGGCGTAGCTGCCGAGCGTCTCGGCCCACGCGATCCGGTCGCCGACCGCGACGCCCTCGACGCCGTCCCCGAGCGCGGCCACCCGGCCGGCGCCCTCCATCCCCGCGACGTACGGCGTCTCCATCGGGTAGATGCCCTCACGCTGGTAGGTGTCGATGTAGTTGACGCCGGCCGCCGCCACGTCCACCAGCACCTCGCCCGGACCGGGGGCCGGATCGTCGACGTCGACGACCTCCAGCACGTCCGGACCGCCCGCCTTCGTCACCTGTACCGCGCGCATGGCAGGGATCATGCCGTGCCGCGGCCCGGCCGTCGAAACCCGGTCCCGCGGACCGGAACCCCGGCCGTCAGGCGTCGCGGCGGAGCATGCGGAACACGAGCAGCCCGCCGCCGACGATCAGGTACGCCAGCGCGACCAGTGAGCTGGAGCCCAGCCCGTCCAGCGGCAGCGGGTCGCGCAGCACATCCGCGCCGGCCGACCATCCCGTCGTGAGCAGGTAGGGCTGCAGCCAGTCCAGCGCCGGGATCGCGCCCGCCACCCCGAACGCGATCAGGCCGCCGAGCACCGACGCGAGCACCACCAGCGGGTGCTCGGTGAGCGACGAGATCGCCAGTGCCACCGCGCCGACGGCCACGAGCTGACCGACCGTCCACAGTGCCACGAGCGCGACCCGCCCGATCGCCTCCCCGCCGCCGAGCGTGGTGCCGGACAGCGTGACCATCGACCCGGGCGTGCCGACCACGACCCAGCCGGCCAGCACCCCGATCACCGCGATCACCAGCGTGCACAGCGCCGCGACGACCAGCACCCCGAACGCCTTCATCGCCACCAGGCGCACGCGCCCGACGGGGGACAGCAGCAGCCCGCGCAACGTGCCGTGCGACGCCTCGCCGGCGATCGCGTCGGCCGCCGCCATGGACACCGCGAGCGGCAGCAGCAGCGCCAGCGACACCGTCATCGCGGCGACGGGCAGCACCAGCCCGTTGCCCGCGATCGACCCGATCAGGCCGCGCCCGCCCTCGCCGTCGGCGACGACGACCCCGATCGCGATCAGGACCGGCACGAGCGCGAACACACCGAACATGACCAGCGTGCGGGGCCGGCGCAGCACCCAGCGGGTCTCGGCGGCGCAGAGCCGCCACAGCGGCACCGGGCGGGGGGCGCCGACCGGCTCGGCCGTGCTCGCGGGGACGGTGGCCGTCACGACGTCTCCTCCGTGCTGTCCTCGGTCAGCCGCGCGAACAGCTCCTCCAGGTGCGGGCGGCGCCGCCGCACCTCGTACACGTCGATCCCGCCGGTGACCAGCGCCGCGAACAGCTGCGGTGCCGGCGGGCCGCCGTCGGCGACGACGACGCCAGGGTGTTCGGCGAACGCGGTCGCCCCGGCGGCGCGCAGGGTAGCCAGCGCGGCGTCGACGTCCGGTGTGGCGATCTCCAGGCCGCCGCCGCCCGCGTCGAGCAGGGCGGCCAGCTCACCGGCCACGACCAGGGAGCCGGCCTGCAGCACCGCGACGTGCGTGCACACCGCCTCCACCTCGGCCAGCAGGTGCGAGGACAGCAGCACGGTCGCGCCGGCCGCCCGCAGCTCGGCCACGATCTTGCGCACCTCGCGGGTACCGGCCGGGTCCAGGCCGTTCGTCGGCTCGTCGAGCACGACCAGCCGGCGTGGGACGAGCAGCGCGGCGCCGAGCCCGAGCCGCTGCTTCATGCCCAGCGAGTAGCCGCGGTAGCGCCGGTCGGCGGCGTCGGCGAGCCCGACCCGTCGCAACGCGTCGTCGACCGCCTCCGGGATCGCCCGCGGGGCCAGGCGGGGCTCGGTGGCGGCGACCCGGCGCAGGTTCTCCCGCCCGGACAGGAACGGGTGGAAGCCCGGCCCCTCCACGAGCGCGCCGACGTCGGGCAGCGTGGCCGCGAGACCGTCCGGGACCGGGTGGCCGAGCAGCTCCACCGAACCCGCGGTGGGACGGGTGAGACCGAGCAGCATCCGGATCAGGGTCGTCTTGCCGGACCCGTTCGGTCCGAGCATCCCGAACACCGACCCGGCCGGGACGTCGAGGTCGATCCCGTCGACCGCGACCGTGCGGCCGAACCTCTTGCGCAGTCCCCGCACCCGGGCGGCGGGAGCCGGTCCGGAGTCGGGGGCCGGTCCGGGACCCGTGACGGCGCCCGGGGACGCGCTCGTCGCGCTGTCCCCGGGCGCCGTGCCGGACTGCGTCAGCCGGTCGGTCGTCACTTCGTGAGGGCCTCGACGAGCACCTGCGGCGGGACGGCGCCGGCGGCGATGCGCCCGTCGTCGGCGATGATCGCCGAGCCGACCGCCGTCGTGATCTGGCGCCCGCTGCCCCACGGGCCGCTGACCGGGGTGCCGAGCGTCGACAGGTCCACGCCGCCGCCCGGTCCGCCAGGTCCGCCCGGACCGGGTCGCTGCTGGTCCTGCGGCGCCTGCTGGTTCTGCGGCGCACCGGCCGGCCGCTTCGCGACCACCACGGCGTCCCAGCCCTCGCCGACGACGGTCGGCCCGCCCGGCCGGTTCGCGTCGGGGCGTGGGCCACCCGGTCCGGGGTGTCCCGGGCCGGGTCCCGCGCCGCGGTCCGGCGCGTCCTCGACCTTGGTGCCGGGCGGCGGCGTGAACGTGAACAGCGCCGGGTCCTGCGGTCCGAACGTGATGTCGGAGAACCCGGCCTGCAGCGCCGGGTCCGGCGAGCCGGTGGTCAGGACGGTGAGCTGCAGCGGGAGCCGCTTCTCGCCGTCCACCGCGACCCGCACCTCGCGCAGCAGCGTGCGCTCGGTCGGCTTCGGCGAGAGGACGAGCTGGTAGACGGGCCGGCCGGCGACCTCACCCGTGCCGTCCACGGCGACGGTGCTGGTCTCGCGCAGCGAGCCGATCAGGTTCCGTGCCGCGGACGCCGGGTCGGTGCCGTCGGCGCCGGGGCGCGCGCCCGGAGCATCGCCGGGCTTCTGCTCACCGGCGCCCTGCGGGATCCGGGTGGCGGTGCGGTCCTCGGAGTCGTACGCCCAGCGGGTGGTGCCGTCCGAGACGTAGGTCTTCTCGCCCTGCGGGGTCGGCAGCGAGATCCGGCCCTTGCCGTCTCCGCCGGACCAGACCCGGGCGGTGCTCGTGCCGTTCGCGGCCTGCGGCAGGCCCGGCAGTGCGGGCAGCCCGAGCGAGTTGTCCACCGCGACGGTGCCGTTCAACGGCCCCGGGTCGGGTGCCGTCATCACCGACTCGACGAGCTGCTCCGGCGTCACCGGCGGCAGCTCCTGCGCGGCCGTGGCGCCCGGCGCCACCGCCACCCCGATCCCGACGAGGGCGACGACGGCCGCCCCGATCCCCCCGGTCCACGCCGCCCGGCGCCCTGCTCGCAAGCCCATGAGCACAGCGTGGCCCATCGAGCCTGAGACGGTCTCAGAGCCGCGTGGCCACGGATGTCGGTGCGAGGTCCTACCGTCATGCCCGTGACCAGGGTGCTGGTGGTGGACGACGAGCCGGGCGTGCGTGCCGCGCTGGAACGCGGCCTGACGGCGGAGGGGATGTCCGTCGTCGCGCACGGGGACGGCCGGTCCGGGCTCGAGGCCGCGCTCACCGGCGCGTTCGACGCGATCGTGCTGGACATCATCCTGCCCGGGCTCTCCGGGTACCGGGTGCTCGAGCAGCTGCGGGCCGCCGAGGTGCACACGCCGGTGCTGCTGCTCTCGGCGAAGGACGGTGAGGTCGACCAGGCCGACGGCCTGGACCTCGGCGCCGACGGCTACCTGGTCAAGCCGTTCTCGTTCGTCGTGCTGGTGGCGCAGCTGCGGGCGTTGCTGCGCCGCCGGGACGCGCCGGGATCCGCTCCGCGGGTGACGTTCGGTGCGCTGGAGCTCGACCCGGGCAGCGGCTCGGTCAGCTGGAGCGGGGCGCCGGTGGAGCTCTCGCCGCGGGAGTTCGCGGTCCTGCACGCGCTCGTCACCCTGCCCGGCCCGGTGATCGGCAAGGACGCGCTGCGCGAGCAGGTGTGGGGCGACGGCGAGCCGGTCAGCCGCAACGTCGTGGAGGTCTACGTCGGCTACGTGCGGCGCAAGCTCGCCGCGGTCGGAGCGGGGGACCTGGTGCACACCGAGCGGGGCCGCGGGTACCGGATCGGTGCGCCGTGACCCGGCTGCGCCGCTGGTGGGCGCGCCGCCGGCTGCGCACGCGGATCACGCTCGTCGTCGGCGGGGTGGCGCTCGTCGCCCTGCTCGCGCTGGGCCGGCTCGGGGCCGGTCTGGCTCTCGACGTGCTGCTCGACGGCGTCGACGCCGAGCTGAGCTCCCGGGCCGCTGCCGGCGCGCAACGCCTGACGGAGGCCCCGGCCCCGGCGAGCCCGGGACCGTCGTTGAGGGTGGTCGACCGGGCCGGCAATCCGGTCGACGGCGGCCCGCCGGTTCCGTTGCGGGCGTTCGCGATGCGTGACCTGTCGGCGGGGGAGGCGGTGACCGCGTCGGGGCCGGCCGGGCCCGTGCGGTGGGCGGCGGCGCCCGTCGTCACCGCGGACGGGTCGACCCGGTTCGTGCTGGCCTCGGCCGACCTGTTCGCCGGGGGACCCGTGGTCGCCGCCCGGGCCGTGCTCGGGTTCCTGCTCGGTGCCGTGGTCGTCGCACTGATCGTGACGGCGACGGCCTGGCTGGCCGGGCGCGCCGCGCTCGCGCCGGTGGACCGGATGCGCCGGGCCGCGGCCGAGCTGGCACCGGGGGAGCGGCTGCCGCTGCCGCCCGCCCAGGACGAGCTGCACGCGCTCGCCGGCGAGATCAACGCGCTGCTCGCCCGCCGGGACGAGGCCGCCACCCGCTTGGAGCGGTTCACCGGCGACGCCGCGCACGAGCTGCGTTCGCCCGTCGCCGCACTCCGCGCGCAGGCCGAGGTCGCGGTGGCGCACCCGGATCCCGAGCTGGCCGAGGACACGCTCCGGTCGGTCGCCCACGAGGCGCAGCGGCTGAGCGTGTTGCTCGACGGCTTGCTCGCGCTGGCCCGAGCCGACGCCGGCCGCCGTCCCGACGCCCGCCCGGTCGACCTCGTCGCGGCCGCCCGCGCCGCCGTCGAGCGGGCGCGCCGCGATGACGGCGCCGTGGTGGAGCTGATCGCTCCGGGCCCGGCCGTCGTCCGGGCGGGCACCGCGGAGGTCGACCTGGTGCTGGACAACCTGCTCGACAACGCGGTCCGCCACGCCCGCGGCGTCGTGCGGACGGCGGTCCTGCCGGCCGGGCGCTGGGTACGGCTGGTGGTCGACGACGACGGCCCGGGCATCCCGGAGCCCGACCGCGCCCGGGTCTTCGACCGGTTCACCCGCCTCGACCCCGAGTCCGGCGGCGGGGCCGGACTGGGTCTCGCACTGGTCGACGCCGTCGTCCGGGGTCGGGGTGGGCAGGTCGCCGCCGCGGGCGCCCCCACCGGCGGGGCCAGGCTGGAGGTCCGCTGGCCGGCCGTGGCCCCCGACGCCCGTCCCTGAGGCAGCGTCTACGGGTGATCGGCCGTGGCGTCGGCGAGGGGGCGGTCGTCGGCGCCCTCGGACGTCGTCGCAGGAGAGGGATCCCGTGGCCGCGAGGTGGCCGCGGGGCGCGTCGAGGTCCCGGCCCACACCCCGGCGGCCGCGGCCGTCACCAGCCCGGCGCCCAGCACGTGCAGCGACACCAGCAGCTCCGGCACACCGAGCGCGTACTGGATCCCGCCGAGCGCACCCTGGGCGAGAACCACGAGCACGAGCAGGCCGAACCGGCGTCCGAGCGCGGCCGGGGCGCCGACCGCGCGCAGGGCGAACCCGAGCCCGACGAGCGTGCCCAGGTAGAGGAACAGCACGTCGGCATGCACGGCGGCGAGTCCGGGCACCTCGATGTCCAGGCGCGGGGTCGCCGCGTCACCCGCGTGCGGCCCGGCCGCGGTCACGAGCGTGCCGGCCACCAGCAGCGCGGCGAGCACGGCCGTGCTCACCGCCACCAGGCCGCGGACCGCTCCGGGGACCGTCCGGATCGGCGCGACGTCGTCCTCCCGGGCGGCGGAGACCAGCTGCACCGACAGCCACACCAGGACCATCGACGCGAGGAAGTGCGGCATCACGCTCCACCAGGACAGCCCGGCCAGCACCGTGATGCCGCCGATCACGCCCTGCGCGAGCACCCCCGTCGGCATGAGCGCGGCCAGCACGGTGAGCCGCCGCCGTCGGGGAGCGGTGGCCAGCGCGGCGAGCAGGCACGCCACCGCCACGAGCACGACCACCACACCGAGCAGCCGGTTCGAGAACTCGATCCACTGCCGCAGCGGGTTCAGCTCAGGGTGCGCGACCGGGACGAGGCTCCCGGGGTTGCAGTTCGGCCACGTCGGGCAGCCGAGCCCGGACCCGGTCACCCGGACCACCGACCCGGTCACCGCGATCCCGATCTGCGCGACCACGTTCGCGACCGCCAGCCCGATCATCAACGCGGGTGGGGTCGCCGGGATGCGGGAGGTCAAGGACGGTCGCGCCACGCCGACGATGGTAGGTCGCGCCGGCGACGCCGCGCCCGCCACCTGCCCGTCGGCCGCCTGTTCGGCTCGTCACCCGAGACGTGACAGCCGCCCCCCGCAGGGCGTCGGGTGGCACGTTCCGGCCGGCGTGGCCGCGCAAACGTGCCAGCCGATGGTGTGTGCGCTGTCGAGCGGCACGTCCCGGTGGTGGGCACCGCGCAAACGTGCCGGCCGATCGTGTGTGCGATGTCGGGTGGCACGTTCCTGTTGTGAGCACTGCGAGGACGTGCCGGGCCTTCCCGGGACGAGGCTGGGCGGCGTGCCGACTCCGAGCCGGCCTGCGCCGAGGAGCGTGCGGCTGGCGACCACCGCGACCTGCCGAGCCGGTTGGCGCCGCGGCCAGCCGACTGACCCCGCACGACCTCGCAGGTCCCGCAAGGCCTGCGACGTCGGGCATCGCCCTGCGAGCTCGGGCGTTCGGGGCCGACTCCGAGCCGGTCAGCGCCAGCGGACGGTGCGGGCCGCGACCAGGGCCGCGACGACGGCCCAGCCGAGCAGGACCAGCAGCGGAGTGACGCCGGCCGACGGCGCGGCGCCCATCGCCCCGCGCAGCGACTCGGCCAGTGCGCCGGACGGCAGCCACGCCGCGACCGCGGCCATCGGGCCGGGCAGCGCGGACAGCGGGATGACGATCCCCCCGGCCAGCAGCAGCACGAACCAGACCAGGTTCGCGACGGCGAGGGTGATCTCCGCGCGCAGCGTCCCGCCGAGCAGGATCCCCAGCGCCCCGAACGCGGCGGCGCCGAGCAGGATCGCCGGCACCGCGATCGCGAGGTTCGTGTTGCCGGGGTGCCAGCCCAGCAGCAGGGCGAGCAGGCCGAGCACCACGACCTGCAGCACCACGATCGCGAGCACCGCGACCAGCCGGCCGGTGACCAGCAGCCATTTCGGCAGCGCGGTCGCGGCGAGGCGGCGCAGCACGCCGTAGCGCCGGTCGAAGCCCAGCGCGATCGCCTGGCTGGTGAACGCCGAGGACATCACGGCCAGTGCCAGCACGGACGGCAGCACCGACTGCACCCGCGGCTCGGGAACCGGCAGCAGCGGTATCAGCGTCAGGCCGAACAGCAGCGCGATCGGGATCAGCAGGGTGAGCAGCACCTGCTCGCCGTTGCGCAGCGCGAGCTTGGTCTCGGTTCCGGCCTGGGCGCGCAGCATCCCCAGCAGCGAGCCGCGGCCGGGGTCCGGTGTGAACGTGCCCTCGGGGAACGTGTCGGGGCGCGTGCTCACGACCGCAGCTCCCGTCCGGTCAGGTCGAGGTAGACGTCCTCGAGGCTGCGGCGGTGGACCTTCACGTCGTCGGCCGTCACGCCCTCGGCCTCGCACCAGGACGTGATCGCGGACAGCGCCGCCGGGTCGATCCGGCCCTGCACCCGGTAGCGGCCGGGCAGCGTCTCCGACGTCGTGTACCCGTTCGGCAGCCGGTCGTCCAGGTGCTCGAGGTCCATCCCGGGCCGGGCCCGGAAGCGCAGCTCCTGCTGGTCGCCCGCGGTGAGCTCGGCCGGCGTCCCGCGGGCCACGACCCGCCCGTGGTCGACGATCACGACGTCGTCGGCGAGCGCCTCCGCCTCCTCCATCAGGTGCGTGGTGAGCAGCACGGCCACGCCGTCCCGGCGCAGCGCCGCGATCAGCTGCCAGACGAGGTGTCGCGCCTGCGGGTCCATGCCGGCCGTCGGCTCGTCGAGGAACACCAGCTCCGGGCGTCCGACGACGGCGCAGGCCAGGGCGAGCCGCTGCTGCTCCCCGCCGGAGAGGCGTTTGTAGGGGATGCGGGCGCGGGCGGTGAGGCCGAGCACCTCGAGCAGCCAGTCCGTGTCGAGCGGGCGCGCGGCGCAGGCGGCGACGACGCGCAGCATCTCCCCGGCGCGCACCCCCGGGTAGGCGCCGCCGCCCTGCGGCATCGTCCCGATCCGGGCGCGCACCGCCCCGGCGGTCGGGGCGTGGCCGAGCACCTCGACCTCGCCCGCGTCCGGGCGCAGCAGACCGGCGCAGATCTCCACCGTCGTCGTCTTCCCGGCGCCGTTCGGACCGAGCAGGGCCAGCACCCCGGCCGGCGGGAGGTCGAGGTCGACGCCGTCCAGCGCCGTCGTCGAGCCGTAGCGCTTGACCAGGCCGTGGGCGGCGAGGGCGAGCGGAGAGGCGGCGCTCACGAGACCGGCTCCAGGAACGACGGCTCCCGCACGGCGGCCGCGTGCAGCTCGTGCCGGACCCACAGCAGTGCCACCGCGAACATGGCGATGCCCGCGAGGATCGACATCGGCAGCTGGTAGGCGCGGAAGATGAAGTCCGCCCCGGTCGGTGGCACGACCAGGGCGAGCACCGTGGAGAGCGCGAGGATCGCGCGGCGGTAGTGCGGCATCGCGCGGGTGGCGGTCAGCGGGATCACCGCCCACAGCAGGTACCAGGGGTGCACGACCGGTCCGAGCAGAACGACGGCGCCGAGCCCGGCGCCGGTCCCGGTGACCGGGTCGAGCTGCCCGCGCAGGCACTTCAGCAGCAGCCAGAGACAGACCACCCCGAACGCGACGCCGCCGATGACCCGTCCGAGCGTCAGCGTGCTGACGGTGTGGTCGCCGAGCCCGAACAGCCGGCCGATCTGCCCGGAGAGCAGGCCCAGGTCGGTGGACACGGACATCCAGCTACGGATCTCGCCGGGCGCGGACAGGCCCTTGAGCCAGTTGAACCCGAGCCCGGTGGCCGCGCTGAAGGCGCCGAGCACCGCACCGGCCACGACGGCCAGCCCACCGCCGATCGTGACCCAGTCGCGGACGTGTCCACCGCGGTGCCCAGGCTCGTTCCGCCTGCGCTCCTCTCGCTGCCGCACCAGATAGACCCCGACGAACCCGAGCGCGAGCAACGCGGGCAGCTTCACCGCCGCCGCGGCCACGATCAGCACGGAGCCGAGCGTGAGCTTCCACCAGGGCTGTGGGGAGTCGTCCGGGCCGAGCGCGAGGTAGAGCCCGGTCAGCATCAGGCTGACCATGATCGACTCGTTGTGGATCCCGGAGATGAGGTGGAACAGCACGAGCGGGTTGGCCGCGCCGAGCCAGAGCACCAGGCCGGGGTCGAGGCCCGCGCGCTTCGCGAGCCGGGGGAGCACCCAGACCAGCAGCGCCACGCCGCACAGCGCCAGTATCCGGTGCTCGTACACGCCGAGCACGACGTTCTCGCCGCTCAGCGCCGTGATCACCCGGCCGAGGCCGAGGAACAGCGGGCCGTAGGGCGCCGGTGTGTCGCGCCAGACCGTCGGGATGCCGCCGACGAGCGGGTCGCCGATTCCCAGGGCCTGCGCGGGCCCGATCGTGTAGGGGTCGATGCCGCGCGCGAGCGTCGCCGCCTGCGCGAGGTAGCTGTAGATGTCCTTGGAGAACATCGGAGGCGCCAGCGCGAGCGGCAGGGCCCAGAGCAGCGCCGTGCGGGTGAGCTCGCGGCGCTGCGGCGCGGGTGCGACGGCGCCCCGCGAGCTCAGCATCCGGGCGATCCACAGCCAGGCGAGCACGACCATGCCGAGCCCGGCGTAGGTCACCGCGATCGCGGCCGTGACGTTGCGGCCGGGCAGCCCGAGCACGCGCAGCCCGTTCAGCGGGTTCGGCACCGGGAACGCACCGGACCCGAGCGCGCTGACCGCCATCAGCAGCGCGCCGGTCAGCCCGAGCCGCCGCGCGATCCGCGCCTGGTCGGCCAGCGGCGCCCACGACCGCGACCGCACGGCGGGCGCGTCGTCCCGCCCCGTCGGCGCGATCCCGGGCGTCACCATGCAAGCAGGTTATCGACCCGCCGCGGCCGCACCTTTCTGCACCCCGCCCCTGGTGCGCGGGTGAGTCGGGTCACGAGACGGGGGGTGCTTTTGCCTCCTGGACGGATATAAGCAACACTGATGTTGTGAAAACGGACGGGACCCGCCGCGTGGCGTCGGCCGACCCTGCCTTCGGGCACGGGACGGACGTCGGCATGCCCGCGGTTCCGTCCCAATCCGGCGACCCGGGGCGCACCCGGCTCGCGGTCGCGCGCCTGCTGATGGAGCAGGGCCCGGTCACGGCCGCCGTCGTCGCGGCCGATCTGGGGCTCACCGAGCCGGCCGTGCGCCGGCATCTGGACCTGCTGATCGCCGACGGCGAGGCGGAGACCCGGCGCCAGTCGTCGGTCCGCCCGCGTGGCCGGGGCAGGCCGGCCAAGGAGTACGTGCTCACCGACGCCGGTCGCGTGAGGTTCGGGCACGGCTACGACGACCTCGCGACGTCCGCGCTGCGATTCCTCGCCGAGCACGCGGGCGACGGCGCCGTCGACGCGTTCGCGCGCAAGCGGGTGCGCGACCTGATCGGCGGGGCGTACGAGGAGATCACCGGCGCGGACAACCGCGCCGACGCACTCGCCCGGGTTCTCACCGCCCGCGGCTACGCTGCGCAGACCCGGAAGGGCGGGCGCGGCGTGCAGCTGTGCCAGCACCACTGCCCGGTGGCCCACGTCGCCGCCGAGTTCCCGGAACTCTGCGAGGCCGAGACGAAGGCCTTCTCGGAGCTGCTGGGAACCCACGTGCAGCGGCTGGCCACGATCGCGCGCGGCGACGCCGCGTGCACCACACACGTCCCGCTCGAGGATCCCGAACTCCTCGCGCGGGCGATTCACGAAGAATCCCCGTCCCCTGCACGGGTGCAGGAGATGCACGACGAAGTACACCCGGTCCGTGCGAGGAGTCAGCGACCCCCTGCACAGGCGCGGGAGATGCAAGAAGAAGACGGCCCCGCCGAAGGCGGGTCCATCTCCCACCACGGTCCCCGAGAGGGAGGCAGTCCGAATGACGACCACTCCTGATGTGCGCGAAGAGCTCACGCAGGAGGAGACGATCGCGTCGCTCGGCCGCTACGAGTTCGGCTGGTCCGACTCCGATGCCGCCGGCTCCACTGCGAAGCGCGGTCTCTCCTCCGATGTCGTCGCCGACATCTCCCACCTGAAGGACGAGCCCGAATGGATGCTCGACTTCCGGCAGAAGGCGCTGCGGATCTTCGGTGACAAGCCGATGCCGCGCTGGGGCTCCGACCTCTCCGGCATCGACTTCGACAACATCAAGTACTTCGTCCGTTCCTCGGAGAAGCAGGCCGCCACGTGGGAGGACCTGCCCGAGGACATCAAGAACACCTACGACAAGCTGGGCATCCCCGAGGCCGAGAAGGCCCGCCTGGTGTCCGGTGTCGCGGCGCAGTACGAGTCCGAGGTCGTCTACCACTCGATCCGTGAGGACCTCGAGGCGCAGGGTGTCATCTTCCTGGACACCGACACGGCGCTGAAGGAGCACCCGGAGCTGTTCCGGGAGTACTTCGGCTCGGTGATCCCGTCCGGGGACAACAAGTTCTCCGCCCTGAACTCGGCGGTCTGGTCCGGCGGATCGTTCATCTACGTGCCGCCGGGCGTGCACGTGGACATCCCGCTGCAGGCCTACTTCCGGATCAACACCGAGAACATGGGCCAGTTCGAGCGCACGCTGATCATCGTCGACGAGGGTGCCTACGTGCACTACGTCGAGGGCTGCACGGCGCCGATCTACAAGACCGACTCGCTGCACTCGGCCGTCGTCGAGATCGTCGTGAAGAAGGGCGGCCGCTGCCGCTACACGACGATCCAGAACTGGTCGAACAACGTGTACAACCTGGTCACCAAGCGCGCGAAGGCCGAAGAGGGCGCGACCATGGAGTGGGTCGACGGCAACCTCGGCTCCAAGGTGACCATGAAGTACCCGGCCGTGTGGCTGATGGGTGAGCACGCCAAGGGCGAGGTCCTCTCGATCGCGTTCGCGGGCGTGGACCAGCACCAGGACGCCGGCGCGAAGATGGTGCACATGGCGCCGAACACGTCGTCGACGATCATCTCGAAGTCGGTGGCGCGCGGTGGTGGCCGCACGTCGTACCGCGGTCTGGTGCAGGTGAACCCGCGGGCGCGCCACTCGCGGTCGACCGTGAAGTGCGACGCGCTGCTGGTCGACACGATCTCGCGCTCGGACACCTACCCCTACGTCGACATCCGCAACGACGACGTGTCGATGGGCCACGAGGCGACCGTCTCGAAGGTGTCCGAGGACCAGCTGTTCTACCTGATGAGCCGCGGCCTCACCGAGGACGAGGCGATGGCGATGGTCGTGCGCGGGTTCGTCGAGCCCATCGCGCGCGAGCTGCCGATGGAGTACGCGCTGGAACTGAACCGGCTGATCGAGCTGCAGATGGAGGGTTCTGTCGGATGACCCAGGACGTTGCTGGCCTTGCTCCCGAACTGAAGGGAGCGAAGAAGGGCCAGGGCGAGGTGCCGATCGCCTCGGCGGGTGAGCGGTTCCAGTCGTTCGACGTGGACGCGTTCGAGATTCCCGGCGGGCGCGAGGAGAACTGGCGGTTCACGCCGATGCGCCGGCTCAAGGGCCTGCACGACGGCAGCGCCGCGTTCGACGGGAAGGCCGCCGTGTCCGTCACGGACGCGGCCGGTGTCACCGTCGAGACGGTGGGACGCGACGACGCCCGGCTCGGCGAGGGCGGTATCCCCGCCGACCGGATCGCCGCGGCCGCGTGGTCGGGGTTCACCGAGGCCACCGTCGTCACGCTGGACGCTCCGGACACGAAGCTCGAGCCGGTCACGGTCACCGTGGACGGCCCCGGGCTGGGCGCCACGGCCGCCGGGCACCTGCAGCTGCGCACGACGCCGCACACCGAGGCGACCGTCGTGATCGAGCACCGCGGATCCGGCGCGCTGGCCGACAACCTGGAGGTCGTCCTCGCCGACGCCTCCCGGCTGACGCTCGTCGTCACCGAGGAGTGGGCGGACGACGCCGTGCACGTCGGCATGGAGCACTACAACGTCGGGCGTGACGCGATGCTGCGGGCGACCGCGGTGCAGCTCGGCGGCGACCTGGTCCGGATCAGCTCCACGATCCGCTACTCCGGTCCCGGCGGCGACGCGGAGCTGCTCGGCCTCGGTTTCACCGACGCCGGCCAGCACCTGGAGCAGCGCCTGCTCGTGGACCACGCGGTGCCGAACTGCAAGTCGAACGTGTTCTACAAGAACGCGCTGCAGAGCACCTCGCGCGACTCGGCGCACACGATCTGGATCGGCGACGTGCTGATCCGCGCGGCCGCGGAGAACACCGAGACGTTCGAGCTGAACCGCAACCTGGTGCTCACCGAGCACGCCCGCGCCGACTCCGTGCCGAACCTGGAGATCGAGACCGGCGAGATCATCAGCGCCGGGCACGCCAGCACCACCGGCCGGTTCGACGACGAGCAGCTGTTCTACCTGCAGAGCCGCGGCATCCCCGAGGCCGACGCGCGGCGCCTGGTCGTGCGGGCGTTCTTCCGCGAGATCCTGCACCGGATCCCGGTGACCGAGCTGCGCGAGCGGCTCGACGAGGCCATCGAGGCCGAGCTCGCCCTGACCGGCGCCTGATCCCCACCACACACCACGGAGCGATTGAAGAGATGGCAACCCTGGAGATCAAGGACCTGCACGCCTCGGTGGACACCGAGGACGGTCCGAAGGAGATCCTGCGCGGGGTGAACCTCACCGTTCGCGCGGGCGAGACGCACGCGATCATGGGTCCGAACGGGTCCGGCAAGTCCACGCTGGCCTACGCGATCGCCGGCCACCCGAAGTACACGGTCACCTCCGGGCAGGTCCTGCTCGACGGTGAGGACGTGCTCGAGATGGCCGTCGACGAGCGGGCGCGGGCCGGGCTGTTCCTGGCCATGCAGTACCCGGTCGAGGTGCCCGGCGTGTCCATGGCGAACTTCCTGCGCAGCGCCGCGACGGCCGTGCGCGGCGAGGCGCCGAAGCTGCGGACCTGGGTCAAGGAGGTCAAGGGCGCGATGAACGACCTCGACATCGACCCCGAGTTCGCCGACCGTTCGGTCAACGAGGGATTCTCCGGCGGCGAGAAGAAGCGCCACGAGGTCCTTCAGCTCGGCCTGCTGCAGCCGAAGATCGCGGTGCTCGACGAGACCGACTCCGGTCTGGACGTCGACGCGCTGCGCGTCGTGTCCGAGGGCGTCAACCGCTACCGCGAGGGCGGCGAGACCGGCGTCCTGCTGATCACGCACTACACGCGGATCCTGAACCACATCAAGCCGGACCACGTGCACGTGTTCGCCGGCGGCCTGATCGTCGAGTCCGGCGGGCCCGAGCTGGCCGACGACCTCGAGCGCAACGGCTACGAGCGTTTCACGAAGAAGGCGGCCGCAGTCTGATGACAGCAGTGTCCGAGACCGGGAGCTCCACGCTCGACGTGGCCCGGATCCGGGCGGACTTCCCGATCCTGGCGCGCACGGTGCGCGAGGACCGGCCGCTGGTCTACCTGGACTCCGGGGCGACGTCGCAGCGTCCCCGTCAGGTGCTCGACGCCGAGCGGACGTTCCTGGAGAACCACAACGCGGCCGTGCACCGCGGGGCGCACCAGCTGGCCGAGGAGGCCACCGACGCCTACGAGTCCGCGCGCGAGCGGATCGCGGCGTTCATCGGGGCCGGTCCGAACGAGATCGTGTTCACGAAGAACGCGACCGAGGGGATCAACCTCGTCGCGTACGGGCTGTCCAACGCCTCGATCCGCGACGGGCTCGACCCGGCCTCCGAGCGGTTCGCGGTGGGCCCCGGCGACGAGATCGTCGTGACCGAGCTGGAGCACCACGCGAACCTCGTTCCGTGGCAGGAGCTGTGCCGGCGCACCGGCGCGACCCTGCGCTGGTTCTCGGTGACCGACGAGGGCCGGATCGACCCGGACTCGCTCGAGCTCTCGGAGCGGACGAAGGTCGTCGCGTTCACCCACCAGTCCAACGTCACCGGGGCGGTCGCTCCGGTGGAGGCGCTGGTGCGCAAGGCCAAGGCTGTCGGCGCGCTCGTCGTGCTCGACGCCTGTCAGTCGGTGCCGCACTCGTCGGTCGACCTGCACGCACTCGGCGTGGACTTCGCCGTGTTCTCCGGGCACAAGATGCTGGGGCCGTCCGGCGTCGGTGTGCTCTGGGGCCGCTCCGAGCTGCTGCAGGCGCTGCCGCCGTTCCTCACCGGCGGTTCCATGATCGAGATGGTGCACATGGAGGGGTCCACGTACGCCCCTCCGCCGCAGAAGTTCGAGGCCGGCGTGCCGATGACGTCGCAGGCCGTGGGCCTGGGCGCAGCCGTGGACTACCTCTCCGCGATCGGGATGGACGCCGTCGCCGCGCACGAGGCCGAGCTGACCCGGGTCGCGCTGGACGGGCTGCGCGAGGTGCCCGGCGTGCGGCTGGTCGGGCCGGACACCACGGACGGGCGCGGCGGCGCCGTGTCGTTCGTGGTGGACGGGGTGCACGCGCACGACCTCGGCCAGGTGCTCGACGACCGCGGCATCGCGATCCGCGTCGGCCACCACTGTGCGTGGCCGCTGCACCGCAAGTTCGGGATCGTCGCGACGGCGCGCGCGTCGTTCGCGGTGTACAACACGGTGGACGAGGCGGCGCAGCTGGCGGACGGCATCCGCGCCGCGCAGGACTTCTTCGGGGTGCAGAGGTAGATGCAGCTGCAGCAGATGTACCAGGAGATCATCCTGGACCACTACCGCGAGCCACACGGCTCGGGTCTGCGTGAGCCGTACGACGCCGAGACCCACCACGTCAACCCGACGTGCGGGGACGAGGTGACGCTGCGGGTCAGGCTGAACGACGACGCGTCCACGGTCGCGGACATCTCCTACGAGACGCTCGGCTGCTCGATCAGCCAGGCGTCCGTCTCGGTGCTCAACGACCTCGTGGTCGGCAAGAGCATCGACGACGCCTTCCGGATCCTGGGATCGTTCCAGGAGATGGCGCAGGGGCGCGGCAAGGTCGAGCCGGACGAGGACGTGCTCGGCGACGCCGTCGCGTTCGCGGGCGTGGCGAAGTACCCGAGCCGCGTGAAGTGCGCGCTGCTGGGCTGGATGGCGTTCAAGGACGCCGTCAGCCGTACCGACGCGAAGGTGGCCACCACCACGACGGAGGGATCTCCGGCATGAGCGAGACGACCGAGCAGGACACCACCGACGAGACCGTCGTCCGCGGCGCGGCCGGCATGCCCGAGCCCCCGGCCGAGACCGGGGGAGAGGGCGCGTCGCAGGAGGACCTCGTCGAGGCGATGAAGGACGTCGTCGACCCCGAGCTGGGGATCAACGTCGTCGACCTCGGCCTGGTCTACGGCATCGACCTCGACGGCTCGACCGCCGTCGTCGACATGACGCTGACCTCCGCCGCCTGCCCGCTGACCGACGTGATCGAGGAGCAGACGCACTCCGCTCTCACGTCCGGCCCGGACGGCGGCCTGGTCTCCGACGTGCGGATCAACTGGGTCTGGATGCCGCCATGGGGCCCGGAGAAGATCACCGACGACGGCCGCGAGCAGCTGCGCGCCTTGGGCTTCAGGGTCTGAGCACGGAGCCTGCGGAGCTGCGCGTCAATACTGAGTACTACTCGCCGAACAGCTCGGCGAGCCGCGCGTCCAGGCCGTCCACTCCGGACGTGTCGATCCCGAAGCGGTCCTCCAGCACGTCGCGGACCGCGGACGGTGACTCCAGCTCGGTCTGCTCGCTCGGCCCGCCGAAGTGGTGTACGGCCAGCATCCGGTTGGACAGGTTCGTCCGCCGGTCGGTGCCCGGGCGGGCGGCGATCAGGTTGAGGCGGAACGGCGACGCGGGGTGGGTGGCCAGGTAGTGGTTGCCCATCTCGTAGTCGATCTGCGGGGTGGGCGTCGTGTCGAACTCGTAGAGGTCCCGCCAGGTGCCGCCGACGACCGCCTGGACGGTCCACGGCACGGCCGCGCCGCCGCCCACGTCGGAGCCGGCGAGCAGCCGGTACGGCTCGAGCGGCGTCTTCTGCTCGGTGCCGTGCTCCAGCCGTAGCACGCCGGTGGGCACCATGCCGCCGAAGCCGGCGTCGATCAGGTACGGCCCGTCGTCGAGCTCGACGTGCAGCAACATGTGCGTGCGGGCCGTCGGCGGGGCGTCCGGTCGTTCGCCCCAGCGCACCCGGGCGGCGAGGCCCCTCGTGCGGAACCCCAGCGCGTCGAGTGCCCGGCGCAGCAGACCGTTGTGCTCGTAGCACCAGCCGCCGCGCCCGCCGTGCACGAGCTTGACGGCCAGCTCGT
Organism: uncultured Actinomycetota bacterium; assembly: GCA_963822335.1. GTDB lineage: Bacteria > Actinomycetota > Actinomycetes > Mycobacteriales > Pseudonocardiaceae > Pseudonocardia. The sequence continues at coordinate 1,031,987 of CAWGHE010000005.1, forward strand.
CCGGCGCCAGGCCGGGACGACGCCGGCCGGTGAAGGCGTCCAGGGCTTCGAACGGGATCGACGTCGGGTGCGCGGCGGCGATGCGCTGCAGCACGTCCAGGTCCGGTGCACCGGGCCGGCCGACGCCGATCCGGTCCAGGTAGGACACGAGGGTCGCGTCGTCGAGCGGGGCGGCGTCGGTGCCGGGATGGATCGCGGACATGGGTACACGGTCCACGCTCGACCCCCGTTCAGGTCAAGACCCTTCCTGGCTGCGGCGCAGCGCCCATGCCTTGAGGCGGCCGTAGCCGCGGGTGTGGCGCGCGGAGATCCGGCGCAGGTCGAAGCGCGGGTCGTCGCGCAGGACGCCGTGCGCCTCCTCGTCGACCAGCACCGTGTCCGGGCGGGCCTCCGACGTGAGCCGCGCGGCGATGTTCACGACCTCGCCGTAGACGTCGCCGTAGCGGGTCAGCACCATCCCGTGCGCCACGCCGATGCGCAGCTCCGGCAGGGACGGTTCGTCGCGCACCCGGTCGCGCAGGCTCAGTGCGATCGCGGCGGCGTCGGCCGGGTGCTCGGTCACGAACAGCACCTCGTCGCCGACGGTCTTGACGACCCGGCCCCGGCCGTCGGTGATCACCTCGCTGGTCACGGCGCCGAAGCGTTCGATCATCTCGGACAGCTCGGCCATCGAGCGCCGTCGCGTGGTGCGGGTGAAGCCGACCATGTCCGCGAAGCCGACCGACATCGGCCAGGTGTCCGCGCGCACCGTGTCCGGATCCGACGTCGACGCGCCCGCGACCCAGCGGGACGCGACGGCGGCGAGGTGCCGTCGCCAGACGTAGGACTGCAGCCGTTCCAGGTCCGGCAGCACGTCGGCGGCCAGCCGGGCGGCCTCGCGCGGCCGCAGCTCGCCGACGTGCGCGGCGGCGACCTGGGCCAGCATCCCGACCTGCCACTCGGCGAGCCGGGACATCGACTGGGCCACCGCGCGCGCGACCGCTTCCCGGGCCGCGGCCTCGGGCAGCCACTGTTCGCTCAGACGCCCGACGATCTGGGCGGCCTCGGCGTCGAACCGGGTGAACACCCGCTCGTCCTCACCGGGCTCGGGGAACCCCAGCGCCCGCCAGAGCCGGTGCGCCTCCTGGTCGTCCTGTCCGCCCAGCTCGGCGATCTCGGCGCGGGTGAACTCCCGCGGCGCACCGAGGATGTACTCGTCGAGCACGGAGCCCTCGAGGTCCGACCAGTCCACGTCGGACGGGTCGATCGGGCCGGGCCGCTCGTCCGGAGTGCCGGGATCGTCCGGCACGGCTCAGCTGGTGTGCACGACGAGCACGTCGATGCCGGCCCGGCGGGTCGCGTCCGACGGCACCGACCCGAGCAGCCGCCCGGAGAGCGTGTTCAGTCCCTTGTTGCCGACGACGAGCAGGTCGGCCGCATGGTCCTTGACGGCCTTGCGCAGCACGTCGACCGGCGCGCCGTCCTCGGCGTGCGTCGACACCGTGACCGCTCCGGCCTTCTGGGCGCGGTCGGACGCCTCACGCAACGCCTCCTCGGCCGGCGTCCATCCGGTCACGAGGTAGGCCTCGTCCTTGAGCGCGTCCTCGGCCGCCGCGGTGTCCTCACGGCTGGCCGGCGTGTACGCCGAGACGATGACGAGCTGGGCGCCACTGTCGGCGGCCACACCGGCGGCGCGCTCGACGGCGGCGAACGAGGTCGCCGACCCGTCGGTGCCGACGACGATCGTGCGGTAAGCAGGCATCGGAATCCTCCACCGAGACCGGGGTCGCGCCCGCCGAGGGGGAGCCGGGCGCCGCTCGGTGCCGGATCAGAGAACGGACCGAGTGCCCGGAGGTTACTACCGGTAGCGGTCGCCCGGTGCGCCGGTGTCCCGAAGTTCACCCGGCGGGGTCGCTCCTCCGGCCGCCGCGGGCCACACGGCCGAACGCAGCAACCGGCCGCGCACCGCCGGGTCGGCGTGGCGGAACAGCCCGGCCATCGCCGCCAGCGTGCCCGGGAGGTCGTCGCGGCCGGACAGGAACGTTCGTGCCCGGTACTCCGGCAGCCGGAAGAACGCCTCGAAGAACCCGGGCACCAGCTCCGGGGGCAGGCCGAGCACGGTGCGCAGCCCGTGCCCGCGCAGCAGGTGCACGGCGCGGGCGGCCGGCGGCCACAGCACGTCCCGTGCCGCCGCGGCCGCCCGGTCCGACGCGCGGCAGTGCCTCTGCGGTCTCGGCGGGGCGGGACGGGGACTGTCCGGGCCGTCGCCGCGCGGGCGTGCACCGGCCGGCCCGCGTGTGTCGAGGCCGTCGCGCAGGGCGTCGGCGACCGCGGGGGCCAGCGTCAGCGCCGTCGCCACGCTGAACCCGCTGGCCGGGTGCACCAGCGGCGTGACCGCGCCGAACGGGACGGGGTGCGCCGGCGCCCGCGGCGCGTCGACCCGGAACCGCACCCGCTCGACGGCGGCGTCTGATCCGGCGTCGATCCCCCAGCGGCGCAGCCGCGCGTGCAGCCGCATCCGCAGCTCGGGCAGCCCGAGCCCCGGACGGCGGGCCAGCGAGGTCTCCTCCAGCAGGACCGTCCCGTCGCCGTAGGGCACGGCGTAGAGGAACGTCGGCCAGCCGCCGCGACCGTGGTCGGGGCGCCAGTCCATGAACAGCGCCTCGCCGGGGGAGACCAGCGGCCCGGCGACCTCGGCCGGTACGACGACCCCGTACGCGGTCTGCTCGGCGTCCGGCCGCCCTGTTCCGCGGGGAGCACCGGTCGCGTTCACGACGACGTCCGCGGTCAGCACGTCCGTCGGTCAGCGTCGACGGCGTGCACTCCGGCGTCGTCACGCACTCCGCGGGCGCGGGCGGCGACCACCCGCACGCCGGCCATCCGCTCGTCCAGGTGCGCCCGCAGCGCCCGGGTGTCCAGGACGGCGTACTCGCCGGTCCAGGACGTGCGGGCCGGTGCCGAACGCGTGCGCCCGGGCCCGTGCGCCGACGACCGCGTCCGGCAGCGCGCCCGGCAGCTCGTCGGCCCACGCGCCGTAGGTGGCGCGCCACGGGCGGTCCGGGGCCGGGTCGACGAGCGTCGTCCGCAGGCCGCGCGCCGCACACTCCCCGGCCAGCGCCCGCCCGGCCGGGCCGCCGCCGAGCACGAGCACCTCCGCGTGACCCGGCACGCCGCGAGGCTGGTCCCCCGAGGAGAGCACAGTGGTCAGTCGCCGCGGTAGGCGCCGGCGGCGATCGTTCCGCCGTCGATCCGGATCGTGTCCCCGGTGATCCAGCTCGCCTCGCCGGAGGCCAGGAACGCGACGGCCGCGGCGACGTCGGACGGCTCGCCGAGACGCTTCATCGGGTAGCCGGCCGCGACACCGGCCTCGTCGTGGGAGTAGAGCTTCTCGGCGAACCGGGTCTTCACCACGGCCGGCGCCACGGCGTTCACCCGGATCCCGGGGCCGAGCTGCCCGGCCAGCTCCTCGGTGAGCCGGATCAACGCCGCCTTGGACGCCCCGTAGGCGCCGATCACGCCGGTCGAGCGGAGCCCGGCGACGGACGCGACGTTGACCACCGACCCGCCGTGGGCACCCATCCACGCCCGGTACGCCTCCTGGACCCAGCCCAGCACGGCGACGACGTTCACCTCGAACGTCTTGCGCACCGCGTCCAGGTCCGCCTCGACGAGCGGGCCGTACTGGGGGTTGATCCCGGCGTTGTTGACCAGTACGTCCAGCGACCCGAAGCGCTCGACGGTCCGGTCCACGGCGTCGGTCCGGTGCGCGGCGTCGCCCGAGTTGCCGGCCACGGCGAGCACGCGGTCCGGGGCCCCGAGGGACGCCACGGCGTCGTCGAGCTCCGGCTGCTTGCGGCCGGTGATCGTCACGGCCGCGCCGCGGGCGAGCAGCTCGGCGGCGACGCCGTACCCGATGCCGCGGCTGGCCCCGGTCACGAGGGCGGTCCGGCCGGCGAGCGGGCCGACGGTGGTGAGGTCGGTCATGTCCGGACCCTACGGCGCGAAACCCGTGGATCTCGCCAGGTAGCCTGGTGCCGTGGTTCAGATCGAGTAGGCGCGGGCGTCGGACGCCCCCTGCTCGCACCACCTCTCACTCCGGCCCTGGAGCCCTGTTCTCTCGTGATCACCGCATCTGCCCTCGAACTGCGCGCAGGATCCCGGATCCTGCTCGCCGACACGTCGCTGCGCGTCCAGCCCGGCGACCGGATCGGGCTGGTCGGGCGCAACGGCGCCGGCAAGACCACCACCATGCGTGTGCTGGCCGGGGAGGGGGAGCCCTACAGCGGCGAGGTCGGGGCGAACTCCCCGGTCGGCTATCTCCCGCAGGACCCCCGCGAGGGCGACCTCTCGGTCACGGCGAAGGACCGGGTGCTCTCCGCGCGCGGCCTGGACACGCTGCTGGCGAAGCTGGAGAAGGTGCAGACGTCGATGGCCGAGGTCGTCGACGAGGCGGAGAACGACAAGCTCGTCCGTGAGTACGGGAAGCTGGAGGAGCGGTTCTCGAGCCTCGGCGGGTACGCCGCGGAGAGCGAGGCCGCCCGGATCTGCACGAACCTCGGGCTGCCCGCCCGCGTGCTGGCGCAGTCGATGCGCACGCTCTCCGGCGGCCAGCGCCGCCGCGTCGAGCTGGCCCGGATCCTGTTCGCGGCATCCGACGGGGGGTCGCAGAGCGCCACGACGCTGCTGCTCGACGAGCCCACGAACCACCTCGACGCCGACTCGATCACCTGGCTGCGCGGGTTCCTGCAGTCCCACGAGGGCGGGCTCGTGGTGATCAGCCACGACACGGACCTGCTGGCCGCCGTCGTGAACAAGGTGTGGTTCCTCGACGCCACGCGCAGCGAGGCCGACCAGTACAACATGGACTGGAAGCGGTACCTGGAGGCGCGAGCGACGGACGAGAAGCGCCGTCGCCGTGAGCGGGCCAACGCCGAGAAGAAGGCGTCCGCGCTGCACATGCAGGCCGCGAAGATGGGCGCGAAGGCGACGAAGGCGGTCGCGGCCAAGAACATGGCCAAGCGGGCCGACCAGATGCTCGCGGACCTGGAGCCCGAGCGCCAGGCCGACCGCGTCGCGCGGATCCGGTTCCCGGACCCGGCGCCGTGCGGGCGCACGCCGATGACGGCGGAGGGCCTGTCCAAGGCGTACGGCTCGCTGGAGGTGTTCACCGGCGTCGACCTCGCCGTCGACCGGGGCTCGAAGGTCGTCGTGCTCGGGCTCAACGGCGCCGGCAAGACGACCCTGCTGCGCCTGCTCGCGGGAACCGAGACGCCGGACGCCGGCGAGGTCGTGCCCGGGCACGGCCTGCGCACCGGCTACTTCGCCCAGGAGCACGACACGCTCGACATGGACGCGACCGTCTGGGACAACGTCCGGCACGCCTCGCCGGACACCGACGCCCAGCGGCTGCGCACCGTGCTCGGCACGTTCATGTTCTCCGGTGAGCAGCTCGAGCAGACGGCGTCGACCCTGTCCGGCGGCGAGCGCACCCGGCTCGCCATGGCGGGGCTGGTGTCGTCCGCCGCGAACGTGCTCCTGCTCGACGAGCCGACGAACAACCTCGACCCGGCCAGCCGCGAGCAGGTGCTCGACGCGTTGCGGCGGTTCGCCGGGGCGGTGGTGCTGGTGACCCACGACCCCGGTGCGGTCGAGGCGCTCGAGCCGGATCGCGTCATCGTCCTGCCGGACGGGACCGAGGATCACTGGGCCGAGGATTATCTGGAACTGGTCCAACTCGCGTGACGTTTCCATTCGTACGCCGGTTGCGTCCGGTTCGGTGATTCACCTGATCGTACGAGTGGTCCCCACGTCGATGGGGCATCGTCACCGGTAATCGATCATTTGTTGGGCCGATCAGGACACCGCGCGAAGATCGTGCCCATGGTCGGGACATCACTGGTTCACCTGCACAACTCCTGGTGATCCGTTTGGGCGAACCGCTCACCGATCACGTTCTCGCCGTCCTGGCCAGAATTCACGTTCTGGATCATCATGGCCGAATCGTCGCGCCCACTGCGGCGACCGCGGGGGCATCCGCGGAGGGGATGAGGAGGGCCGATGGCCGATCTGAAGAAGGGCGCCCGGATCACCGGGACCCAGCGAGGCAAACTCGCTGCCGATCTGAAGAAGAAGTACGAGAAGGGCGCGAGCATCCGATCACTCGCCGAGCAGACCGGACGGTCCTACGGGTTCGTCCACCGGGTCCTGAGCGAGACGGGTGTGACGCTGCGCGGCCGGGGCGGGGCCACGCGCACGAAGAAGAAGTAGCGAGTCGTAACAGACGGCGCCGCCGTCCCGGGCGATCCCACGGCCCGGGGCGGCGGCGCCGTCGTGTGTGCGGACACCCCACGGGAGCGCCGCCGCGCCGGTCCGGGTTCCGCGCCGTAACGTCGGTTCCTGCCGACCACCACCGGCGAGGGGAGCGCGATGGACCGCAGGCTCACGATGCTGCAGGGCGTCGTCCGCTCCGCCGACGCCCCACGGTCGATCGCGAAGGGGACCTGGCCCCGGATCTGGGGCTTCGTCCGGCCGTACCGCCGCTGGCTGCTCTGCTTCCTGCTGCTGACCACGGTCACCGCCGTGATCGGCGTGGCGACGCCGTTGCTCGCCGGACGCGTGGTGAACACGATCGTCGAGGCGAACCGGCTCCCGGACGCGGCCCGGACGGTGATCGTGCTGGCGCTCGGCATCGCCGGGTTCGCGGTGCTGGAGGCCGTCGTCGGGCTCGCCGGGCGCTGGTTCTCCTCCCGTGTCGGTGAAGGTCTGATCGAGGACCTGCGGGTCGCCGTGTTCCGGCACGTCCAGGCGATGCCGCTGGCGTTCTTCGCCCGCACCCGGACCGGCGCGCTGGTCAGCCGCCTGAACAACGACGTCATCGGCGCCCAGAGCGCGATCACGTCCACGCTGTCCACGATCCTGTCGAACTCGATCCAGCTGGTGCTCGCCGTCGCGGTGATGATCACGCTCGCGTGGCAGGTGACGGTGCTGTGCGTCCTGTTGCTGCCGATCTTCGTGCTGCCGGCCCGGCGGATGGGCAACTGGATCGCCGAGCTGCGCCGCGAGGCGGCCGACCTGAACGCCGGGATGGGCAACCGGATGACCGAGCGGTTCTCCGCACCCGGCGCGACGCTGGTCAAGCTGTTCGGCGACCCGGCCAAGGAGGCGACGGAGTTCCGCGAGCAGGTGTCGCGGGTCCGCGTCATCGGGATCCGGTCGGCGATGGTGTCGCGGCTGTTCGTGACGGCGCTGTCGCTGGTGTCCGCACTCGCCCAGGCGTTGATCTACGGGCTCGGCGGCTACCTGGCGGTGACCGGTGCGATCCAGGCCGGCACGGTCGTCGCGCTCGGTCTGCTGCTCACCCGCCTCTACACGCCGATGACCCAGCTGGCGAACGCCCGCGTCGACATCATGACGGCGCTCGTCGCGTTCGAGCGGGTCTTCGAGGTGCTGGACCTGCGGCCGTCGATCACCGAGAAGCCCGACGCCCGTGGGCTGCCGGACGGTCCGCTCGGCGTGCGCCTGCGCGACGTGCGCTTCACCTACCCGAGCGCGGAGGACGTGTCCCTGGCGTCGCTGGAGGAGGTCGCCGTCCTCGACCAGCGCGTGAACACCGAGGTGCTGCACGGCGTGGACCTCGAGATCGGACCGGTGGCGGGCTGCTCGCGCTGGTCGGGACCTCCGGGGCCGGGAAGTCGACATGGCCACGCTCGTCCCGCGGCTCTACGACGTCGACTCCGGCGCGATCGAGCTGGGTGGCGTCGAACGTGCGCGACCTGCGGTTCTCCGCGATCCGCGACGCCGTCGGGATGGTGACCCAGGACGGGCACCTGTTCCACGAGACGATCGCGGAGAACCTGCGCTACGCCGCGCCCGGGTCGACCGAGGACGAGATGCACGACGCGCTGCGCCGGGCCCGCCTCGGCGACCTGCTGGACGCGCTGCCGGACGGGCTGGACACGGTCGTCGGGGAGCGGGGCTACCGGCTGTCCGGCGGGGAGCGGCAGCGGCTGACGATCGCCCGGCTGCTGCTGGCCCGGCCGCGGGTGGTGATCCTCGACGAGGCGACCGCGCACCTGGACTCCGAGTCCGAGGCCGCGGTGCAGGAGGCGCTGACCGAGGCGCTCGCCGGCGCGTACCGCGATCGTCATCGCGCACCGGCTCTCGACGGTGCGCGCCGCCGACCGGATCGCGGTGATCGAGGCCGGACGGGTGGTGGAGAGCGGCACGCACGAGGAGCTGCTCGCCGCCGGCGGCCGGTACGCGACGCTGTACCGGACGCAGTTCGCCCGGATGACGGCCTGGCGCCGCCGCGAGCTGACCGGCCGTCGTACCGGGCCCTGACCGGGGCCGGCGTGGGCGAGGATCACCGGTCCGCACCGGCCAAAAGTTGTATGCATGCTAAGGGTGTCACGGCCCCGTATCCGAGCGGGGGCACGGGAGCGGGGGAGCCGATGCCCGAGCTCGACCGTCGCGGGCGCCGGCGGGTGCTCGCCGTCTGCTGCTGCAGCCTGTTCGTGGTCGGGATGGACATCACGATCGTCAACCTGGCCCTGCCGGCGATCGGCCGGACGACCTGCACGCCGGCTACTCCGGTCTGCAGTGGACGGTGGACGCCTACACGCTGGTGCTCGCCGCGCTGCTGATGCTGGCCGGCTCGGTGGCCGACCGGATCGGGCGCCGCCGGGTCTTCCGCACCGGGCTGGTGCTGTTCGGGCTCGGGTCGCTGCTGTGCAGCGTGGCGCCGGGGACCGGCATGCTGATCGCGGCCCGGGTCATGCAGGCGGTCGGCGGGTCGATGCTCAACCCGGTCGCCATGTCGATCATCACGAACACGTTCACCGAACGGCGTGAACGGGCGTAGGCGATCGGGATCTGGGGCGCGGTGATCGGGCTGTCGATGGCGCTCGGCCCGCTGCTCGGCGGCGTGCTGGTGCGACGCCGTGGCTGGCGGGCGATCTTCTGGGTCAACGTGCCGGTGGTGTCGTGGTCGCGTTCCTGGCGGCCGCCCGCTACGTGCCGGAGTCGCGGGCCGAGCAGCCGCGGCGGATCGACCCGCTCGGGCAGGTGCTGGTCGCGATGGTACTCGCGGGCATCACGTTCGCGATCATCGAGTCGCCCGCGTACGGCGTGGGTTCCCCGCTGATCATCGGCGACGCTGGTGCTCGCGCTCGCGGCCGCGGCGGGGTACGTCGTGCACGAGCGCAGGTACCCGGAGCCGTTGATCGACCTGCGGTTCTTCGCAGCGCCCCGTTCACCGGGGCGACGGTCGTCGCCGTCGCGGCGTTCGCCTCCCTCGGCGGGTTCCTGTTCCTGTCCGCGCTCTACCTGCAGCAGGTGCGTGGCTTCGGCCGCTGCACGCCGGGCTGCTGACGCTGCCCATGGCCGCGATGACGGCGCTGCTCCCGCCGGTGTCCGGACGCCTCGTGGGCACGCGCGGGGCACCCGCCTTCCGCTGCTGATCGGCGGAGCGGGGATCGCGACGGCGGGGGCGCTGTTCACCGCGCTCGGCCCGGCCACGCCGGTCTGGTACCTGGTCTGCTCGTTCGCGGTGTTCGGTATCGGGTTCGGGTTCGTGAACGCCCCGATCACGAACGTCGGCCGTGTCCGGCATGCCGGACTCGCGGGCCGGGCGTGGCGGCGGCGGTCGCGTCCACGAGCCGTCAGGTCGGCGTCGACGCTCGGGGTCGCGGTACTGGGCGCGATCGCGACGGCGGGCATCGGCGCCGGGGTGCCGGGCTCACCGACGCGGCGCCCCGGCCTGGCTGGTGATGCTCGGGTGCGGGCTGCTGATCGTCGTGCTCGGTGTCGTGACGACCGGTCGCTGGGCGCGGGCGACCGCGGAGCGGGTCCGGCTGGCCGGGGAACCGGCGACGGCGTCCGCACAGTGAGGGAGGGCGCCCGGGTCAGGCGTGCCGGCGCGGTAGGCGCTCGGCGGGACCCCGTGGGCGGCGCGGAACGCGCGGCTGAACGACGTCGGATCGGCGAACCCGCACCGCCGCGCGATCTCGGTGACCGATGTGTCGTGGCGGGCGTCGGCGAGCTCGTGACGGGCGTGGTCCATCCGGGCACGGCGGACGCGGCGGGTGACGGACTCGGCGGTGCCGGCGAACAGCCGGTGCAGCTGGCGTTCGGAGACGAAGTGGGCCCTGGCCAGCGACGCCGGCCCGAGGTCCGGGTCGGACAGGTGCTCGTCGATGTAGCGCTCGATCCGGGCGCGAAGGTCGCGCCCGGCCGGGTCGCCGCCGGCCGGCCCGCGGTCGGGCGTCAGCTCGGTCGCGAGCGTCGCGACCAGGCCGCCGACCTCGTCGGCCACCCGGTCGGCACCGGCCGGGCTCAGCGACGGCGGCGTCGCGACCAGGCTGCGCAGGACGCCCCCGACGATCCCGTCCAACCCGGTCGCCGCACCGAGGCGGCGCGCCGTCGCCGTGGCCGACTCGGCGGGGGAGAGGTCGACGCGTTCGCGCGGCCAGGTGAACACGTGCAGCTCCCAGTCGCCGCACATCGACCACTGGAACGGGCGGCCGGTCTCGTAGACGGCGAGCTGGCCCGGGTAGAGCGTGGTCCGTCGCCCGTCCTGCTCCAGCGACGCGGCGCCGCGGGCGAGCATGCCGACCTGCAGGAACTCGTGCCCGTCACGCCCGGCCAGGCTCGACGTGCGGCGATAGGTCTGCGGCACCGAGCGCACCTCGGAGACCTGCAGGTGGCCGAGCGTGCGGCTGCGCACCGTCCCGGTGAAGGCGCCGAGACGGCGGTCGGGTGCCATGTCCAGCGCGACGAAGTCGTGCCGGATCGCCTCCCGCCACTCGTCGTAGCGGCGGGTGGAGGGTTCGACCGGACCCGACCCGGGAGCGAGGACCATGGCCACCTCTGGCGTTGTGCGTCGGGGCGAGCATCCACAGCACGTCCGGACGGCGTCAAGCCGGGACGGGTTACGTCCCGGTCAACTCCTGACCTGCGGAAATGTCGTCGTCGCCGACCCTCGTATGCGGGTGTGCCGATCGAGTCGGGCACCCGGCGCCAATGATCCGGCGGGCGATGTCAAGCGCCTGCCGGCGGCGGTCGGATTCGATGGCGGTCCCACCACGTACTGCGGAGGAATCACCGATGACCATCACGCCCGAGCTGCCGATCGTCGACCTGAGCGGGTCCGGCACGCGGCGCGCGTTCTGCCCGCACGACTGTCCGGACACCTGCTCGATGGACGTGACCGTCGAGAACGGGAAGGCCACCGCCGTCCGTGGGGAGCCAGGACCACCCGTTCACCCAGCGGCGGGCTGTGCGTGAAGGTCAACAACTACACGGACCGCGTCTACAGCCCGGACCGCATCACCACGCCGCTGCGCCGCAGCGGGCCGAAGGGGTCCGGCCGGTTCGAGCCGATCTCCTGGGACGAGGCGCTCGACGAGGTCTCCTCGAACTTCACGCGGGTGATCGACGAGCACGGCCCCGAGGCCGTCATGCCGGTCAGCTACCTCGGCGCACTCGGCACGCTGAACGGGCTGACCGTCGGCGACGCGTTCTTCCACAAGATGGGCGCCACCGTCAGCGAGCGCACGTACTGCGACTCCGGCGCGTCGACGGCCTACGTGATGGGCCTCGGCCCGACCGCCGGGGTCGACCCGGAGAGCTTCGTGCACTCCAAGTACATCGTGATCTGGGCCTGCAACGTCGGTGTCCACGAACCTGCACCTGTGGCCGTTCATCGCCGAGGCGCAGCGCAACGGGGCCAAGGTCGTCGTGATCGACCCGGTGAAGCACAAGACCGCCGCGCGCGCCGACTGGCACATCCCGATCCGCCCCGGCACCGACGGCGCGCTCGCCCTCGCGATGATCAACGTGATCATCTCCGAGGGGCTGACCGACGCCGACTACGTCGAGAAGTACACCGTCGGCTTCGACGAGCTCACCGAGCGGGCGCAGGAGTACACCCCGGAGTGGGCGGAGACCGAGACCGGGATCCCGGCCGAGGACATCCGGACGCTGGCCCGCGAGTACGCGACGTCGCAGCCGTCGATGATCCGGATCGGGGTCGCGATCGAGCGGCACTCCGGCGGCGGGCAGGCGGTGCGCGCGATCTCCTGCCTGCCCGGGCTGGTCGGCGCCTGGCGCAAGCCGGGTGGCGGGCTGCTCGCGCTGCCGCTGTGGGCGTTCCCGGTCAACTGGCCGGCGATGTCCCGGCCGGACCTGCGACCGGAGGGGACCCGGATCGTCAACCAGTTCCACCTGGGCAAGGCACTGACCGGTGAGATGGGCCTGGACCCGGGCGTGCACGCGCTGATGGTCTACAACTCGAACCCGGTCGTCGTGTGCCCGGACCAGGAACGGGTGGTGCAGGGCCTCGAGCGGGAGGATCTGTTCACCGTGGTGAGCGAGCAGTTCCTCACCGACACCGCGCAGTACGCCGACATCGTGCTGCCGGCCGCGACCCAGCTCGAGCAGCTGGACATCATGTTCTCCTGGGGGCACTTCTACATCGGGCTGAACCTGCCGTCGATCCCGCCGGTCGGGGAGTCGGTCCCCAACACCGAGCTGTTCCGCAGGCTCGCCGCCGCGATGGGCTACGACGACGACCAGTTCCGGATGACCGACGAGGAGCTGCTCGCCGTGTCCTTCGACTGGTCGGCGCCCGCCCTGGAGGGGATCACGCCGGAGTCGCTGGCCGAGACCGGATGGGCCCGGCTGAACCTGCCCGCCGCCGACGCCTACGCCCCGCACGCCGAGGGCGGCTTCCCGACGCCGTCGGGCAAGCAGGAGTTCAAGTCGGCGGCGGCCGCGGGCGGGAACATGGTGCTCCCGCTGTTCCGGCAGCTGGACGAGGAGTTCCAGCCCGGTCAGGAGGTCGACCCGCTGCCGCACTACATCCCGCCGCAGCGGTCCGACGCGTCCTACCGGCTCTCGCTGATCTCGCCGAAGTCGCACGCGTTCATCAACTCCAGCTACGGGAACATGGACAAGCAGCAGCGCGTGCAGGGTGAGCAGTCGGCGTGGGTGAACCCGGCGGACGCCGAGGAGCGCGACATCGCCGACGGCGATCTCGTCCGCGTGCACAACGAGCGCGGCGCGATCCTCGCCACGGCCAAGGTCACCGACGACGTCACCCGCGGCGTCGTGATGGCGCACATGGGTATCTGGCGCTCGCAGGCCAAGGGCCAGTCGACGGTCAACGCGATCAACCCGACCGTCTTCGCCGACCTCGGGAACGCCCCGACGTTCTCCGACACCCGCGTGGAGGTCGAGCGGGCCTGACCCCCGCGCGTGCTACCGGTGGACGGCCGCGCCGGACGCCGTGCTCGACCATGTCGAGCACGGCGTCCAGGTCGTCCGCCGGCAGGCCCATCGCCAGGTGCGAGATCAGGCCCTCGAACATCAGCTCCAGGTACTGCGCGAGCACCGGGACCGGGACGTCGTCGCGCAGGCTGCCGGTGGCCGCCTGACGCTCCAGCCGTTCCCGGGTGGCCGCGGTCAGCGCGGAGGAGTGGGCCTGCCAGCGGCCGCGGAAGTCCGGGTCGGTGCGCAGCCGGCGGGAGACCTCGAGCCGGGTGCCGAGCCAGCTCCGGTCCGCGGCGCCGGACGGGGCGGCGTTCAGGAGGTCGCGCATCACCTGGACCAGGCCCTGCTCGGCCACGACGTCGGCCATCCGCCGCGCGTCGTCCTCGGCCAGCGCCAGGAACAGGGCGTCCTTGTCCCGGAAGTAGTGGAAGATCGCGCCGCGGGACAGCCCGGTCGACTGCTCCAGGCGGCGGACCGTCGCGCCCTCGTAGCCGTGCTCGGCGAAGCAGGTCCGGGCCCCGTCGAGGATCTGCCGTCGCCGTGCGGCGAGCTGGTCCGAGCTGACCCGGGGCATGACGGCGAGTATTCCGTACGCGCGTACTCCTTGCCCGGGCCGCCGCGCCGGGCGCGTGCCGGCAGGAGCGATCTGAATCACTCGGCCCCGGCTGACGGTCTGCGACTGTCGGTGCCCGGGAGTAGCGTCTTTTTCGTGACTGGGGAGATACGTCGGACGCCGACGGCGGACGCCACGCCGCCCGCCGACCGGCACGACGCCGCCCCCCGGATGCTCGGCAGCCGGGCGGAGGCCGAGGCCTACGTCGCGTCGGTCTGCTTCAAGCACGGTCCACCACGTCTCGTCGGTGTCGAGCTGGAATGGATGCCCTACGACCACGCCTCCCCGCTCGATCCGGTCGACCCGGGCAGGCTGCGCGCCGCGCTCGGCCCGCACGCCCCCGTCGCGCTGGACCCGTCGTCGCCGGCGGAGCGCCTGCCCGCCGGATGTGACGTCACCGTCGAACCCGGCGGCCAGGTCGAGATCGCCAGCCCCCCTCTGCCGGACCTCGGCTCCCTCGTCCGCGCCGTCGATGCGGACACCGCCCACCTGCACGCGCTGCTCGCCGCCGCCGGCCTGCACGTGCACGCCCGGGCCGCCGATCCCCTCCGCCCCGCCCTCCGGGTGCTGGATCTTCCCCGGTACCGCGCGATGGAGTGCGTGTTCGACCGTGTCGGGCCGCACGGCCGCAGCGGCATGTGCTCGACGTCCGCGGTGCAGGTCTGCCTCGACACCGGTCAGGCCGGCCGGATCGGGAACCGCTGGGCGGCGCTGCACGAGATCGGGCCCGGTGCTGGTGGCGGCGTTCGCCAACTCGCCGGTCCAGCACGGGCGGCGCACCGGCTGGAAGTCCACCCGGATGGCCTGCTGGCTGAGCCTGGATCCGGCCCGCACCGCGCCGCCCCCGCTGGACGCCGCCGACCCGGCCCGGCAGTGGGCCGAGCGCGTCGTCGGCACACCGCTGCTGTGCGTGCGCGGCCCGGACAGCTGGGAGGTCCCGCCCGCCGTGACGTTCGCGGACTGGGTCGACGGGAACCGCCGCGACGGCGCGCTGGACCGCGCCCCCGACGACGGCCGACCTGGACTACCACATCTCGACGCTGTTCCCGCCGGTCCGCGCGCACGGGCACCTGGAGGTCCGCTACGTCGACGGCCAGCCCGGGGCCGACTGGGCGCTGCCGGCCGCGGTGCTGCTGGCGCTGACGTCCTCGGCGGTCGTGGAGTCGCGGGTGCGGGAGATCTGCGCGCCGGTCCGTGACCGGTGGGTGCCCGCCGCCCGGGACGCGCTCGCCGACCCGCCGCTCGCCCGGGCCGCCGCCGAGCTGTTCCCGCTGGCCTGCGACGTGCTGCGCGGCGCCGCCGCCAGGCCGGGAGCCGGCCTGGGGGCCGGCCGACGTCGTCGAGCGGCTGAGGTGGGTGACCGAGCACCGGGTGCTGCGCGGGCTCTGCCCCGCCGACGAGCCGGACGCGCACGAGACCGACCTCGGCGGCCGGCGGACCGGAGACCCCGTTCCCGCCCGGCCTGTACGGGCCGGACCCGACCTGACCGCGCGTGCTCCCGACCGGAAGGACGCCCGAGGTACGAAGGAGAACCGTGACCGACTCCGTGACCACACCGGCCACTGAGGGCGCCGCGAGCGCCGAGGAGACCGAGCGGCTGCGCACGAAGGCGGCCGAGCTGCTGGAGCGCTCCCGCGCCCGCAGCACCGTTCTCACCGACTTCGACGACACCGAGCTGCTGACCCAGCACTCGCCGTTGATGTCGCCGCTGGTCTGGGACCTGGCCCACATCGGCAGCCAGGAAGAGCTCTGGCTGGTCCGCGACGTCGGCGGCCGCGAGCCGCTGCGGCCGGAGATCGACGGACTCTACGACGCGTTCCAGCACTCCCGTTCCAGCCGCGTCGAGCTGCCGCTGCTGACCCCCACCGAGGCGCGTCAGTACGTCGGGCAGGTGCGGGAGAAGGCGCTGGACGCGCTGGGCTCCAGCCCGCTGCGCGGCCGCCGGCTGGAGCACGAGGCGTTCGCGTTCGGGATGATCGTGCAGCACGAGCAGCAGCACGACGAGACGATGCTCGCCACGCACCAGCTGCGGGACGGCACGCCGCTGCTGGACGCGCCCGCGCCGCCGCGCCCGGGCACGCCGCTCGGCCCGGCCGAGGTGCTCGTCCCCGGCGGTCCGTTCACCCAGGGCACCTCGACCGAGCCGTGGGCGCTGGACAACGAGCGCCCCGCCCACTCCGTCGACCTGCCCGCGTTCGTGATCGACGCCTACCCGGTGACGAACGCGCAGTACGCCGCGTTCGTCGACGCGGGCGGCTACGACGACCGTCGCCTGTGGACCGATACGCGGCTGGGCGCACCGGGTCGAGGCCGGGCTGGAGGCTCCGCGGTTCTGGCGGCGCGACGCCGAGCGGCACCTGGTGGCGGCGGCGCTTCGGCGTCCTGGAGCCGGTGCCCGGCGACGAGCCGGTCGTGCACGTCTCGTTCCACGAGGCGCGGGCGTACGCGCGCTGGGCCGGGAAGCGCCTGCCGACCGAGGCGGAGTGGGAGAAGGCGGCCCGGTTCGACCCGGCGACCGGACGCTCCCGTCGCTACCCGTGGGGCGACGAGGAGCCGGGCGCCGAGCACGCCAACCTCGGCCAGCGCCACCTGCAGCCCGCCCCGGTCGGGGCGTACCCGCGCCGGCGCGTCCGCGCTCGGGCGTGCACCAGACTGATCGGCGACGTCTGGGAGTGGTGCGACTCCGGCTGGCACCCGTACCCGGGCTTCGAGATGTTCCCGTACCCGGAGTACTCGCAAGCCTTCTTCGGCGGGGACTACGCGGTGCTGCGCGGCGGCTCGTTCGGCACCGACAGCCTCGGCGATCCGCTCGACGTTCCGCAACTGGGACCACCCGGTGCGGCGGCAGATCTTCTCCGGGTTCAGGCTGGCCCGCGACGCCGGGCCGGCCGACGCGGGCCGGTAGACCGGCGTGTGCCGTCACCTCGCCTATCTCGGTCCGCCGCGCACGCTGGCTCGGAGGTTCTGCTCGAACCCGCCCACGGCCTGCTGGAGCAGGCCTGGGCGCCGTCCGACATGCGCGGCGGCGGGACGATCAACGTCGACGGGTTCGGCGCCGGCTGGTACCCGGCCGCCGGACCGGCCGGCGTCCCGGTGCGGGTGCGCAGCGACCAGCCGATCTGGTCGGACACGTCGTTCGCCGCGGTCGCCGGCGTCACCGAGGCCACCGGCGTGCTGGCCGCGGTCCGCTCGGCCAGCCCCGGGATGCCGGTGGTGTCCACCGCGGCCGCGCCGTTCACCGAGGACCGGTGGCTGTTCAGCCACAACGGGATCGTGTTCGGCTGGCCGGACGCGCTGGAGGCGCTCGCCGCGACGCTGCCGGTGCTGGACCTGATCACGCTGGACGCGCCGACCGACTCGTCGCTGCTGTGGGCACTGGTCCGGCACCGCCTGCGGGCCGGTCACGACCCGGCGGCGGTCCTCGGCGAGACCGTGCGGGCCGTCGAGGAGGCCGCGCCGGGGTCGCGGCTGAACCTGCTGCTCACCGACGGTTCGACGATCTGGGCCACGGCCTGGCGGCACGCGCTGGCCGTGTACGCCGACCCCGGTGACGGCGTGCGGGCCCCGCCGTGACGGTCGCCTCCGAACCGACCGACGCGTTCCCCACGTGGATCCAGGTGCCCGACCGGCACCTGGTGGTGGCCCGGCCGGGCCACCACGAGATGCACCCGCTCGACACGCCGGCACATCCGGTGGCCGCGGGCGGGAAGGCAACGAGAAGGAGCACGATGACCTCCGAGAGCACGGGCCCATCGGGTACCGGCACGGCACTGGTACGGCTCGACGTCCACCTCACCGAGGCGGACGCGGACGTGGCGCTGCGCGCCGACGTGGCCCGGGGGCTGGCGGCCCGGCCCAAGGAGCTCCCACCGAAGTGGTTCTACGACGCGCGCGGCTCCGAGCTGTTCGAGAAGATCACCGAACTCCCGGAGTACTACCCGTTCCGCACCGAGCGGTCGCTGCTGACCGACTCGCGAGCCGACATCGCCCGGACGTCCGGTGCCGAGACCGTCGTCGAGCTCGGGTCGGGGTCGTCGACGAAGACGCGCCTGCTGCTCGACGCGTTCCTCGACGCCGGGACGCTGCGCAGCTACGTGCCGCAGGACGTGAGCGAGTCGGCCCTGCGCGGCGCACTGGACGAGCTGGCCGAGCGGTACACGGAGGTGGCGCTGCACGGCGTCGTCGGCGACTTCACCCGTGATCTCGACAAGCTGCCGGGCGCGCCCACGCCGGGCGGGCAAGCGGATGATCGCCTTCCTGGGCGGGACGATCGGCAACCTGCTGCCCGGCCGCGCCACGAGTTCCTCACCCACGTCCGGTCCGTGCTGGCGCCGGGGGAGCAGCTGCTGCTCGGCACCGGCCTGGTCACCGACCCGGCCGTGATGGTCCCGGCCTACGACGACGCGGCCGGCGTGACGGCCGAGTTCAACCGCAACGTGCTGCACGTGCTCAACCGCGAGCTGGACGCGAACTTCGACGTCGACGCGTTCTCCCACGTCGCGTACTGGGACCCGGACCAGGAGTGGATCGAGATGCGCCTGCGCGCCGAGCGGGACATGGACGTCCGGGTCGCCGCGCTGGACCTGGACGTCACGTTCGCGGCCGGCGAGCTGATGTGTACCGAGGTGTCGGCGAAGTTCCGGCACGCGTCGATCGACGAGATGGTCTGCGCGGCCGGGTTCGAGCCGACCCGGCGCTGGACCGACCCCGACGAGCGGTTCGCGCTGAGCCTGGTCACGGCCGCCTGACGGCTGCCCGGTTCGGGCCGTCCCGTCACCTCCCATCCCGAATGACGGGAAGGCCGGGACGGCCTAGCGTGGGCCACGTGCACCCGACGACCCTGCGCCGGGACCGCACGACCGGCCCGGCGGGGCCGGTCCGGTCGGGAGTCGTCGCGGTGGCGGTGCTGATCGGCGTCGCGCTGGGTGTGCTGCTGGGACCCTGGCCGGCCTCGCTCGGCGCCGGGACCACCGGCGACCCGCAGCTGGCCGCACGGCTGGTGCGAGGACGCCGGGCCCGGCCGGGTCGGCCTGGCGGCGGCGGTCGTCTCGGCCGCCGGGACCCGGCTCGCCGCCGTCGGCGACGACGGCGACGGCTCGGCGCTGACGCCGGACACGCCGATGGAGGTCGGCTCGATCACCAAGACGTTCACCGGCGCGGTGCTCGCCGACCTGGCGCGGCGCGGCGTGGTGCGCCCCGACGAGCGGGTCCGCGACCTGGTCACCGACCGCCCCTGGCGCGCGGGCGGGGCCGGGGACGTGACGCTGGAGGAGCTCGCGTCGCACCGGTCGGGGCTCCCGGCCGAGCCGGTGTCGCCGGCGGTGATCCTCGGCAACTACGGCAACGGGCTGTTCGGCCTGCAGCCCTATCGCTCCGATGCGGCCGGGGTCTTCGCGACGGCCGAGGCCGCCACGCTGACCGGCCGCGGCACCTCGTCGTACTCGAACCTCGGCGTGGCGCTGCTCGGGCACGCGCTCGCCGAGCGGGCCGGCGTCGGATACCCGGAGCTGTTGCGCGGCAGTGTCACCGGGCCGCTCGGCATGGACGCCACCGGCCAGCCGGAGACCGCCCCGCCGCCCGGGGCCTCGGCCGGCCACGACGAGACCGGACGGCCGGTGCAGGACTGGATCGACCCGGGCGACGCGCCGGCCGGGGCCGGGATGTTCACCACGGCGACCGACATGGCGGCCTACGCCCGCGCGGTGCTGACCGGGTGGCCGCCGGCGGCCGACGCGGCCACGCCGCGCTGGCCCGCGGGGTCCGGGCGCCAGATCGGCTACGCCTGGCAGACGCGCGAGCGCGACGGCCGCACGATCCTGTGGCACAACGGCGGGTCCGGCGGGATGAGCTCGTCGATCGTGGTCGACCGGGCCCGCGGCGAGGCCGTCGTCGTGCTGGGCAACACGACCGAGCCGGTCGACGACCTGGCGTTCGGGCTGGCCGGCCTGTCCTGGCCACCGCGCACGGCGCTGTCCACGGCTCTCGACTCGCCGGGCGGCACGGCCGTCGGGATCGTGGTGCCGCTGCTGGCGGGCGGGTCGCTGCTGGCCGCCGCACGCGGGGGGTGGAGCCGCCGTGCGAGCGGGCCGGTGCGCCGGTCCCGCGTGATCAGCGCCGGAGCCGGTGCGGTGTTCCTGTTCGCCGTGGCCTCCGCCTACTCGGCGCCGACCTGGCTGATCGCGCCGTTCTGGCTGATCGGGTGCGGGCTGGCCGGGGCGGGCGTCGCCGTGGCCGCGCTGGGCTGGCGGGCGATGGATCCGGACCGCGGCCCGGGCGGCGCCCTGCGCTGGACGGGGGCCGTGGCCGGCCTGGTGCTCGCCCTCGCGCTGGCCGTCGGCGTCGGTGGTGCGCTGGTCTGAGCCTCGGCCGGACGTCGGAGCTACCGTGCCGGTCATGCCGATGAACGTGATGCACCGCCGCATCTGCCGCTCCGACGCGTGGTCCGAACGCATGCACGGTGCCGTGCTGCCGTGGGCCACCGGCGGCGTCGACCTCGGTGGCGACGTGCTGGAGATCGGCCCGGGCTACGGCGTGACGACGCGCTGGCTCGCGCCACGCACCGGGTCGCTGACCGCCGTCGAGGTGGACGGCACGATGGCCGCCGATCTGGCCCGCGAGCTCGGGGGAGAGGGCGTCGACGTCCGGCACGGCGACGGCGCCGAGCTCCCGTTCGCCGACGGCGCGTTCGACGCCGTCGTCTGCTTCACGATGCTGCACCACGTGCCGTCGCCGGAGCTGCAGGACCGCCTGTTCGCCGAGGCCGCCCGGGTGCTGCGTCCCGGCGGGACGTTCGCCGGGATCGACAGCCTGCTCAGCCTGCGGTTCCGCGTGATCCACATCGGGGACACGATGACGGTCGTCGACCCGGGGACGTTGCCGGACCGGTTGCGGACCGCGGGCCTCGCCGCACCGGACACCGAGATCGGGCAGCGCTCGTTCCGCTTCCGTGCGGACCGCGGCTAGCGTGCGGGGGTGAGCACCGACTGGCGGCACGACGGCGTCCGCGTCATCCCCGGCGACGCCCTGGACACGAACACCCCGCAGACGCCCGGGATGAACCGGGCGGCCGCGGTGAACGGACCCCGGGCAGGCTCGGAGAAGCTGTGGGCCGGCACGGTCACGATCCACCCCGGGGCGAAGACCGGCGCGCACCACCACGGCGAGCTGGAGAGCGTGATCTACGTGGTGCGCGGGAAGGCCCGGATGCGCTGGGGCGAGAACCTCGAGTTCGTCGCCGAGGCGGGGCCCGGCGGGTTCATCTTCGTGCCGCCGTGGGTGCCGCACCAGGAGATCAACGCGCTCGACGACGAGCCGCTGGAGTGCGTGCTGACCCGCAGCGGCCAGGAGCCCGTCGTGGTGAACCTGGACATCGACGCCGTGGCCGAGCCCGCGCACGTGCCGTGGGTCGACCCCACGCATCCCGCCGAGTCGCCCGCCGGGTGATCAGGACCGGTCAGCTGCTCGGCTCGCGCATCGACGGCAGGGGGACGGGCAGGTCGCTGCCCTCGCGCCGGCGGACCCGCTGCGCGAGCTCCCGGTCGAGGCGGGCCTGCGCCCGGTCCGCGAAGCCTGCTGCGACCGGGTTGTCCGGATCGGCCTCCGCCGCCCGCTGTTCGCGCACGGCGACGGCCAGGCACGAGACGAGGGCCGCATCCTCCGCGAAGACCTCCCGCAGGTCGACGCCGTCGGTGTCCGGCGCGCGCCGCTGAGGCGGGATGCGCCCGTGATCGCCGGCCACGGCGACCGTGCCGCGGAGCACGCCCGGCGCCGCCGGACGCCGCGAGGCGTACGGCCGGATCACCTCCTGGAACCGCCGGATCCGCGCGAGCTCGTCGGGGGAGTCGGCGAGCTCGCGCAACAGCGTCCGCGCGGTGGGCGGGAGCGTGTCCAGGAACGCCGGGACGTCGAGGTGCGGGCGCTCGGCCCGCCGCCGGTCGTCGGTCGTGTCCCGGTTGTCGGCCCGCCGCCGGTCGTCGTCCGCGGTCGTCGCCGTGTCCGGCCGGTTCGCAGGCACGGGGCCGGCCCACGGCCGGTGCGACGGCGCGGACGGCCGTCGCCTGCGGCGGTGGTCGAGCCACAGCGCGACGGCGGCCGTGCCGGCGACCACGGTCAACCCGCCCACCAGGATCACGAGATCGACCATGCCGTCGTGCCTTCCTCGGTGCGGGTGGAGACAGTGTGCCGGGGTCGACCGGGCCGACGCAGCCCTCTGACCTGCGGGGAACCGAACATTCGGCCGACTGGCGCAGCCGGGTGGTCCGATCGGCCGCACGCCTCAGAGGTAGGGCTGCGTGATCATCTCCAGGTAGTGCCCCGCCGGGTCCAGGAAGTACACCCCGCGCCCGCCGTGCTCGGTGTTCGTCTCCCCGGGCCGGCTGCGCTGCGGGTCCGCCCAGTGGTCGAGACCGCGCTCGCGGATCCGGGCCAGTGCCCGGTCGAACAGCGCGTCGTCGACGAGGAACGCGTAGTGCTGGTTCTGGATCTCCGGGTAGACGTCCTCGGGCAGGTTCGCGAACTGGATCATCACGCCGCCGTCGAGCGTGACGTTCGTGAACGGGCCCCAGGAGGGCGCCTCGGCGGCCTCCAGGATCTCGCGGAAGAACCGTGCCGACGCCTCCCGGTCCCGGGCGGCGACGATCGTGTGGTTGAACGTGCAGGTCATGGTGCTCCTTCGGTGTCGATGCACCGAGAGGGCAGAACGTCGCGCCCACAGAGGGGAACCGGGGGGATGCGCCGCCGGGCCGAGCGGTGGTGCGACGAACTCCTTCCCGGTCGGCCCATCGGGGGCGCACCCCCGAGCGTAGGACACCCGCGCGGATCCGCAAGGTCGCGGAACCCACTGAGGACCCGACGTAGGCTGATCGGGTGCCCCGTGCGCTGACGCTGCTCGACGAGGTTCGCTGGCGCGGCGAACCCGTCGTCGGCGACCGCCCGTGCGCGCTGCTGGGCGCCCTGGCCGAGGCGGGCCCGGGCGGTCGCTCGGCGGACTCCCTGATCGACGCGGTCTGGGGCGAGGACCGGCCCGCGAACCCGACGAAGGCGCTGCAGGTGCTGGTGTCCCGGGTCCGCGCGGCGACGGAGCCGCGCGTCATCGAGCGCACCGCCCGCGGGTACCGGCTCGGGCTGGGTCGCGACGAGGTCGATGTGCTGGCGCACACGGACCTGCAGGAGACCGCACGCGCCGCCTACGAGCGCGGGGAGCTGGACGCCGCCGTGGAGGCGGCCCGCGACTCGCTCGCGCTGGCGTGGTCGCCGACGGCCACCCGGGTGCTGGCGATGGCGCTCGGCCGCGCCGGCGAGCACGCCGAGGCGTTGCCGCTGCTCGAGGCCCAGGCGCGCGCCCGGCCCGCCGACGAGGACGTCCTCGCCCACCTGCTGCGCAGCGAGGCGGCGGTCCGCGGCCCGGCGGCCGCGCTGGAACGGTTCGAGCGCCACCGCACCGCCGTCGCCGACCGGCTGGGCAGCGGTCCGGGACCGGTGCTGGTCGAGGTGCACCGCGAGCTGCTCGCCGCCGACCACCCGGTGCACGACGGCGTCCGCTACGACGCCGCGCCGCTGCTCGGCCGGGATGCGGACGTCCGCGCGTTGCGGGGGCTGCTGGCCGGCTCCCGGGTCGTCTCGATCGTCGGGGCCGGCGGGCTCGGCAAGACCCGTCTCGCGCACGTGCTGGGCCGCGACGCCGGGCTGCCGGTCGTGCGGTTCGTGGAGCTGGCCGGCGTCGCGGCGCCGGAGGACGTGGTCGGTGAGGTGGGCTCGGCGATCGGGGTGCGCGACTCGGTCAGCGAGCAGCGCAGCCTCACCGCGGAGCAGCGGGCCGACGTCCGGGCCCGGATCGCCCGCCACCTCGCCGGCGCGCCGACGCTGCTGATCCTGGACAACTGCGAGCACGTCGTCGACGCGGCCGCCGAGCTGGTCGCGTTCCTCGTCGCCGGTGTCCGTGACCTGCGGGTGCTCACGACGACGCGGGCGCCGCTCGCGATCGCGGCCGAACGGGTCTACCCGCTCGGCCAGCTCGGCACGGCGGACGCGGTCGCGCTGTTCGGGCAGCGGGCCGTCGCCGCCCGGCCGTCGGTGATGCTCGACGACGCCGTCGTCGCGGATGTGGTCGCTCGCCTGGACGGGCTACCGCTCGCGATCGAGCTGGCCGCGGCGAAGGTGCGGGTGATGTCCGTCGAGGACGTCCGCAGCCGGCTGGACGACCGGTTCGCGCTGCTGCGCGGCGGCGACCGCTCGGCCCCGGACCGGCACCGGACCCTGCTCGCGGTCATCGAGTGGTCGTGGAACCTGCTCGCCCCCGAGTGCCGTCGGGCGCTCACCCGGCTCGCGGTCTTCCACGACGGCTTCACCGCGGACGCGGCAGGCACCGTCCTCGGGACCGACCCGCTGGACCTGCTCGGCGACCTCGTCGACCAGTCGCTTCTCACCGTCGTCGAGAGCCCGGAGAACGCGGGCGGCGTGCGCTACCGGATGCTGGAGACGGTCCGGGAGTTCGGCCGCCTGCGCCTGGGCGAGTCCGGCGAGCGGGACGTCGCCGAGCGGGCGCACCGCTCCTGGGCCCGCGGCTTCGCCGACGGACTGCTCGACGACCTGGACGGCCGTCGACAGTTCGCGGCGGTGGACGCGGTGCGCGGCCGAGGAGACCAACCTCGCCGACGTGCTGCGCCGCTCGCTGGCCGCCTCCGACCCGGAGACCGGCCTCGTGGTGCTCGCGGCCCTGGCCACGTACTGGTCGATCCGTGGCGAGCACTCCCGCGTCCTCGGGTTCGCCGACGCGGTCGAGGCCGCCGTCGCGGGCTGGCGGCCGCCGGACGAGCTGATCGAACAGACCGGAACCGCGCTGGCCGTGCTGCTGCTGAACGCCCAGATGATGTCGAGACCGTCGCTGCCGCACTGCCGGGCGCTGCTGCACGAGGTCGGCCCCGGCGTCGGGCGCCCGTCGATCACCGCGTGGCTCCTGCTCGTCGAAGCGGTCACCGACGGCTTCGGGGGCGCCCACGACCGGCTGCAGCGCCTGTCCGAGCACCCGGACCGCCGTGTCGCGGCCACGGCGCTGCAGTTCCTCGCGCACGCCCTGGAGAACGACGGGGACGCGGCCGCGGCGGTTCCGGTCGTCGCCCGCGCGCTCGAGCTGACCCACGACGAGGACGGTCCGTGGGCGCGGGCCAGCCGGCAGACGATGCTGGCGCAGATGCACGCCCAGCTCGGGCAGCGCGACCTGGCCGCGCACCACGCCCGCGCGGCGATCCCGGTGCTGGACCGCCTGGACGCCACCGACGACGCGATCCAGTGCCGCACCATCGTCGCGATCGACGCGCTCGCGCGGGGCGACCACGCTCGGGTGGAGGAGCTGCTCGGTGCGGCGGAGCAGGTGCGGCGGGGCCGGTCGGACCTGCGGAGCAGGGTGAGCTGGGAGCTGGTGGGCGCCGAGCTCGCACTGGCCCGGGGTGAGCGGACGGCCGGCCTGGCGCTCTACCGGGCCGCGATCGAGCGGACGCGCCGGCTGACGGCTCCCGGCCTCGACGACGACCCGACCGGCTACGCGCCGTGGGTACTGATCGGCGACGCGCTGGGGGTGGCCGTCTACGCGGTGCACGGCGCCGGTACGGAAGGGCACCAGTTCTGGGACGAGCTGCGGGCCAAGGCGCCGGAGGCGTTCGACCCGACGCGGGACCACCTGGACTACCCGGTGCTCGGCACGGTGCTCTTCGCGCTCGGCCTCTGGGGGCTCCGGCGCGACGCGCTGCCACCGGCGGACGCCGTGCGGCTGCTCGTGCTGGCCGACCTGTTCTCCTACAGCCGGTCGGCGCCGACCTTGGCCTGGGAGAACGCCGCCGGACCCGCGGAGCGGGCGGCGCCCGGCCTGATCGAGGAGCTCCGGTCCGGATACGGCGAGCGGCGCGGCCCCGCCCTGCTGGACGAGGCGCGCGCCGCCGTGACGGCCGTGTGCCGGCCGTCGCCGGATCACATCTTGCGCTGATAGCTCCACACCGACAGCGGTGCGAACACGGCGATCACCACGGCGCAGCCGAGCAGCGCCCAGCCGACCTCGGCGGTGACCGCGCCGTTGTTGGCCAGGTCACGCGCCGCGGACACGACGTGCGAGACCGGGTTGACCCGGACGAACGCGGCCAGCGCGGGCGGCAGGGTGTCCACCGGCACGAACGCGTTCGACAGGAACGTCAGCGGGAACATGATCATCATCGAGATGCCCTGGACGGCCTGCGCGGAGCGGGCGATCGTGCCGACGAACGTGAACGCCCACGCCATCGACCAGCCCGAGATGACCACGAGGACGATCGCGCCGAGGACGCCGAGCACCCCGCCTTCGGGCCGGTAGCCGATCACCAGGCCGATGCCGAACGTGAACACGGCGGCGATCGTGTAGCGCAGCAGGTCGGCGACCATCGGACCGGCGAGCGGCGCGATGCGGGCCATCGGCAGCGACTTGAACCGGTCGAACACGCCCTTGTCCATGTCCTCGCGCAGCTGCACGCCGGTGGCCATGCAGGCGGTCAGCGCCGTCTGCGCGAGGATGCCGGGGATGATCAGCGGCAGGTAGTTCTCGACGCTGCCGCTGATCGCGCCGCCGAAGATGTAGGCGAACATCGCGGTGAACAGGATCGGCTGCAGCGTCACGTCGAAGAACTGCTCCGGGTTGCGGCGCATCTTCTTCGTGGCCCGCCAGGCCATCGACAACGTCTGCTCGACGGTCTCGCCGAACGTGACGCGGGGGCGGGTGGCCGCGACCGGGTCGGGGCGGACCGCTGCGGGCTTCTCGATGAGAGCGGTCATCGGGCCACCTCCTCGGTGGTGTCGGTGGTGTCGGCGCTGTCGGTGGGCTGCCCGGTCAGGGCCAGGAAGACCTCGTCGAGGCTGGGTTTCTGCACGCTGACCGAGGTGACCGGCACGTGCGCGCCGCGCAGGGCGATCAGGATGTCGGTGGCCTCGTCGGCGTTCTCCAGGGCGACCGTGAGCCGGCCGCCCTGTTCGGTCCAGGCCGGCTCGGCGTCCCGCAGGTTGCGCACGACGGCCGCCGCCCGTCCGATGTCGCCCGGGTCGGTCACCAGCTGCAGGGTGGAGCGCCCGATCGACGACTTCAGCTCGTCGGGGGTGCCCTCGGCCACCTTCTGGCCGTGGTCGATCACCGCGATCCGGTCGGCCAGCTGGTCGGCCTCGTCGAGGTACTGCGTGGTCAGCAGCACCGTGGCGCCGTCGGTGACGAGGGACCGGATGGTCTCCCACATCTCGCCGCGGGTGCGCGGGTCGAGGCCGGTGGTCGGCTCGTCGAGGAAGATCAGCGGTGGCCGGGTGATGAGGCTCGCCGCCAGGTCGAGACGACGGCGCATGCCGCCGGAGAACTGCGAGATCGGCTTGTCCGCCGCGTCCTCGAGCCCGAACCGCTCCAGCAGTTGGACGGCGGTCCGCTTCGCCTGCGGCAGCCGGAGCGCCCTGCAGGCGCCCGAACAGCCGGAGGTTCTCCCGGCCGGTGAGGTTCTCGTCGACCGACGCGTACTGGCCGGTGACGCCGATCATCTGCCGCACGACGTGCGGCTGCTCGGCGACGTCGACGCCGAAGATCTCGGCCCGGCCCTCGTCGATGCGGAGGAGAGTGGCCAGCATCCGGAGCATGGTCGTCTTGCCGGCGCCGTTCGGTCCGAGGATGCCGACGATCTCGCCGGGCCGTACCTCGAGGTCGATGCTGTCGACGGCGCGCTGCTCGCCGAAGCACTTCACGAGGCCCTCGGTGCGCACCGCCATCCGGGTCCCGGACATGCGCGTCCCGCACCGGGGACGTGAGAACTGTGGTCATGGCGGAGATGGTGCGCGCCGCCGGTTGCACGGTGGCTTCACGGCGGATACGCGGGGGGCGAGGGCGGGAAACCGTGCGGTCAGGAACTGTCGGGGGTCGAAGGTATGTTCGATCCATGCTGGCGGAGGCACTCGAGGAGCTCGCGGCGATGCCCGCGGGCGCCGAGCTGTCCGCCGCCCTGCACGCGGTGCGCCTGGACGAGGTGGCGAACGACCGGATGCTCGACGTGCTGCGCGCGCAGTACCGGCAGCTCTCGCACGAGCAGGCCCGGATGGCCGCGGTGCTGGTCGAGATCGGCCGGTGCGACGGTGTGCCGGCGCCCGGAGCCGTGCGACGCAGCGCCGACGCCGATCCGTACGCGGTCCACGAGAGCCGGGCGGCCTTGCGCTGGACCCGCTCGACGGCCGAGTCCGAGCACGCCCTGGCCGAGTTCGTGTCCGGCCGGCTGCCCGCGGTGTTCGCGGCCTGGTCGGCCGGTGAGATCGACCGTGCCCGGGTGCGGGTGTTCGAGCAGTATCTGTACGGGCTCGACGCCGAGCAGGTGGCCGCGGTGTGCGCGTACGCCGTACCGAGAGCGCCGTCGTTGACGACCGGCCAGCTCGCGGCGCTGCTGCGACGCCTGGTGATCGCGGTCGATCCGGATGCGGCCGCGCGGTGGTACCGCCGGCGGGTCCGGGAGCGGGACGTGTGCGCCTACATGGCGGTGGACGGCACGGTCACCGTCAGCGCGCACGGGCTACCGGCCGACGAGGCGGAGGCCGCGTGCCGGCGTGTCGAGCGACTCGCAGCCGCAGCGCAGCGAGCCGGGCATCCCGGCACCGTCGGGCAGATCCGTGCCGACGTGTTCCTCGGGCTGCTCGACGGCCGCTTTCACGGCATGGACACCGACCAAATGGTCGCCGCGTTGATCGCGGACCGCCGGCGGGCGGCTGTGGCTCTCTCAGCCACGGACTCGCCCTCCGGTGAGGACGGCGGAGGCCGCTGCGCTCCCGGGAATGGCCCGGCCGACGACCACGGTCCGCCCGAGCCCTGTGGTGACGAGCCCGGTGGTGACGAGCCCGAACGCGCTGACCCTGAACGCGACGACTCCGAACACGACAAGTCCCGGCGCGGCGGCGACCGGGAATCCGGGGGAGCCGGTGGCGCCGGCCACACAGGTCGGCACCGCGGAGCACGTCGCTCGGGGCCGGCTGATCAACGGCTGGGCATCGAGATCCGTGTGTCGTTGTCGACGCTGCTCGGCGACGACGAGCACCCCGGCGAGATCCCCGGGCTGGGCCCGGTACCTGCCCCGGTCGCGCGAGCGCGCGTTGCGCTGCAGACCCGCGCCGAATGGCGCTTCGCCGTGGTCGGCTCCGACGGAGTCCTGCTCTCCGAGGGCCGCACCCGCCACCGGCCGATCGGAGCGACCCGGACGGGGTCACCGCCGGGCGGCATCGTCGAGGTGCATGTATCCGAGGACCTGCTGAATCGGCTGGTCGCCGACCCCGCCGGCGCGGGGGCGTGGGCGCCCGTCGTCGCCGACATCGTCGAGCAGCACCGCAACCGACACCAGCATCTGGTCGACCTCGACGCCCGTCCGGGCGACCGCCTGCCCGCGTCCGCGCTGCGCCGGCACACCGAGATCCGCGACCGCACCTGCACGTTCGCCGGCGTCTGCCGGCGACCGGCGCACGCTGGCCATCAGGACCACCGACGCGACCACGCCCACGGCGGCGCCACGGTCGCCGCCAACCTCGGCCCGACCTGCGCGCAGGACCACGCCGTCAAACACCGGGCCGGATGGACCGCTGGCTCGACCCCGACCGGCGGTGTGAGCTGGTGGAGCCCGCTCGGCGGCCACTACATCGCCCGCGGGGAGTTCCTCTGCGGTCGCCTGCCGGTGCCGCAACCTGACCCGTCGCCCGAGACCTCGCACCGCGCCGTCGCCGAGGGCCCGATCATGCCCCGGCCACCGCCAGCAGCTCGCCCGACACCGCGTGCGCCAGTGGACGGCGAAGACGACGAACCTCCGTTCTGACGCGGATCGTCGGCGGATCTGCCGCGTCCGGGTTGGTCGGTCCCGGACCGGACTCGTCGGCGGCTCCGCGGGCGGCGATCCCACTGTGGTGGTGGTTCCGCCGCGGTCGACCGTCGGCGCGCCCGCCCGCGGCCCCCGTCCCTGGATCCGGGACGGGGGCCGATCACTGTGCGCGCGTGCGCCTCAGGACTTGAGCATCCCCCGCAGCACGTACTGCATGATCCCGCCGTTGCGGTAGTAGTCCGCCTCGCCGGGGGTGTCGATCCGGACGTCCGCGTCGAACTCCGTCCTCTCGCCGGACTCCTTGGTCGCCGTCACGTGCACGGTCGTCGGCGTCGAGCCCTCGTTGAGCGCGGTGACGCCGGAGATGTCGAACGTCTCCGTGCCGTCCAGACCCAGCGACGACGCCGTCTCGCCCTGCGGGAACTGCAGCGGCAGCACGCCCATGCCGATCAGGTTGGAGCGGTGGATCCGCTCGAACGACTCGGTGATCACGGCCTTCACCCCGAGCAGCGCAGTGCCCTTGGCCGCCCAGTCACGCGACGACCCGGAGCCGTACTCCTTGCCGCCCAGCACGACCAGCGGCGTTCCCTGCGCGGCGTAGTTCTCCGCGGCGTCGTAGATGAACGCCTGCTCGCCGCCGTTCGTGAAGTCCCGCGTGTAGCCACCGGATACGTCCTCGAGCAGCAGGTTCCGCAGGCGGATGTTCGCGAACGTGCCGCGGATCATCACCTCGTGGTTCCCGCGCCGGGAGCCGTAGGAGTTGAAGTCCTGCTTCTCCACTCCGTTCTCGTTGAGGTACTGCGCGGCCGGGGTGCCCGGCTTGATCGCACCGGCGGGGGAGATGTGGTCGGTGGTCACCGAGTCGCCCAGCAGCGCCAGCACGCGGGCGCCGGAGACGTCCTCGACCGGCGCCGGCTCGTCGGACATGCCCTCGAAGTACGGGGGCTTGCGCACGTAGGTCGACTGCGGGTCCCACTCGAACGTCTGCCCCTCCGGCGTGGGCAGCGAGTTCCACCGCTCGTCGCCGGCGAACACGTCCGCGTAGTCGTCGGTGAACATCTTCTGGGTGATGTTCTCGTCGATCACGTTCTGGATCTCCTCCGGGGAGGGCCAGAGGTCGCGCAGGTACACGTCGGCGCCGGACGTGTCCTGGCCGAGCGGCTGGTTCTCGAAGTCGAAGTCCATCGTCCCGGCCAGCGCGTAGCTGATCACCAGCGGCGGGCTGGCCAGGTAGTTCATCTTCACGTCCGGGTTGATCCGGCCCTCGAAGTTCCGGTTGCCGGAGAGCACCGAGACGACCGCGAGGTCGGCGTCGTTGACCGCGGCGGAGATCTCCTCGGGCAACGGGCCGGAGTTGCCGATGCACGTGGTGCAGCCGTAGCCGACCAGGTGGTAGCCGAGCTTCTCCAGGTACGGCCAGAGGCCGGCCTTCTCGTAGTAGTCCGTGACGACCTGCGAGCCGGGGGCCATCGACGTCTTGACCCACGGCTTGACGGCCAGGCCCTTGTCCACGGCGTTCTTCGCGAGCAGCGCCGCGCCGAGCATCACCGACGGGTTCGACGTGTTCGTGCAGCTCGTGATCGAGGCGATCACGACGGCGCCGTGGTCGATCTCGAACTCGGCGCCGTTCAGCGACACCGTGGTCGGCTTGCTGGTCCGCCCGCCGGCACCGGCCGCGGCGGAGATCGCCGGGCGCGGGGCGCCGTCGCCGTTGCCGCTGGAGGGAGACGCCGGGTCGCTGGCCGGGAAGCTCTCCTCGCCGGCCTCGTCGACCGAGGAGGTCGAGTCCTCGCCCGCGGCGTAGTCACCGAGCGAGGAGCGGAACGCCTCCTTGGCCTGGGACAGCGCCACCCGGTCCTGCGGGCGCTTCGGCCCGGCGATCGACGGGACCACAGTGGACAGGTCCAGCTCGATCGTGTCCGAGTAGACCGGCTCGTGCGACGCGTCGTGCCAGAGGCCCTGCTCCTTGGCGTAGGCCTCGACGAGCGCGATCTGCTCCTCGGAGCGGCCGGTCAGCTTGAGGTAGCGGACGGTCTCCTCGTCGATCGGGAAGATCGCCGCGGTGGAGCCGAACTCGGGGCTCATGTTGCCGATCGTGGCCCGGTTGGCCAGCGGCACCGACGCCACGCCCTCGCCGTAGAACTCCACGAACTTCCCGACGACGCCCTTGCGGCGCAACATCTCCGTGATCGTGAGGACGACGTCGGTGGCGGTCGCGCCGGCCGGGATCTCGCCGGTCAGCTTGAAGCCGAGCACCTGCGGGATGAGCATCGACACCGGCTGGCCGAGCATCGCGGCCTCCGCCTCGATGCCGCCGACGCCCCAGCCCAGCACGCCCAGGCCGTTGACCATCGTCGTGTGGCTGTCGGTGCCCACCAGCGTGTCCGGGTAGGCCTGCCCGTTGCGGGTCATCACGACGCGGGCGAGGTGCTCGATGTTGACCTGGTGCACGATGCCGGTGCCGGGCGGGACGACCTTGAACTCGTCGAACGCGCCCTGGCCCCAGCGCAGGAACTGGTAGCGCTCCTTGTTGCGGCCGTACTCGAAGTCCACGTTGCGCTCGAACGCATCCGGCGTGCCGAACACGTCGATGATCACCGAGTGGTCGATCACGAGCTCGGCCGGCGCGAGCGGGTTGACCTTCGTGGGGTCGCCGCCGAGCTCGGTGACGGCCTCACGCATCGTCGCGAGGTCGACGACGCAGGGCACGCCGGTGAAGTCCTGCATGATCACGCGGCCGGGGCTGAACTGGATCTCGGTGTCCGGCGCGGCGGTCGGATCCCATCCGGCGAGCGCGCGCACGTGGTCGGCGGTGACGTTGGTGCCGTCCTCGGTGCGCAGGAGGTTCTCGAGCAGGACCTTCAGGCTGAACGGGAGCCGCTCGGCGCCCTCCACCGCGGACAGACGGAAGATCTCGTAACCGTTGCCCCCGACGTCGAGCTGTCCTCGTGCGCCGAAGCTGTCGGTGCTGGCCACTGGTTCCTCCCGTGTGGTGGGGCGGGTGGTGTTCGGGTCTGCCGGGAGTCTCGCGCACCGCACCCGGAGCGGCAGCGCGGCCCCTCACGGTTAAATAGTACGCCCGTCCTATTTGATGGCGCGACCGCGACCGCCCGATGTGACGCATCCACCTCGCCCGTGTGGTGGAAGTCGACCCCCGTGTCGGGTGTGTCGCGCGATGACGGTGGGCCTCCGGTGGCAAGGTGCGGACCGCTCACGGGAGATCGACACATCGGGCCGCCGGATACCGAGGGGGAGTGGCGTGACACGCAGCAGCGCCCCGGTCGTCCTGACCCTGCTGGTCGCGATCCTGCTCGGTTCGCCCGGGGTTGCCGCGGCCGTGACGCCGGTCGCCGCGCAGACGGGGGCGCTGCCGTCGCAGCCCCCGCCGCCGGTGCCGCCGCCCAACCCGGACGACGAGGACCTCGAGCGCGCCCGCGGGGACGTCGCCGCCCGCTCCGCGGAGGTCGGGCGGCTGACCGCCCGTCTCGGCGAGCTCGCCGACGAGCAGGACGACCTGCAGATCCAGGTCGCCACGCAGCACGAGTCGGCCAACCAGGCCCGCGACGCCTCCGACCAGGCCGGGGCCGAGGCCGCCTCGGCGGCGGAGCGCGCGGCGGCCGCCCGCACGGAGACCGACAAGGCCGGCGCGGCGGTGAATGACGCGCGCGATCGGCTGGACTCGTTCGTCGCCGGCGTCTACGGCCGACGGCCTGGACCTGGGCCCGCTGGGGCTGCTCAGCCGGGCCACCGACCCGCAGGACCTGATGGACCGGGCGCGGCTCACCGACGCGATCAGCCGAGACCAGGCCGACGCGCTGGACGCGCTGCAGCGGGCCCAGGTCGCGCGGGCCAACGCCGACTCGCTGGCCCGCGCCGCGCAGGACGAGGCCGACCGGCGCAAGGCGGCCGCCGACGATGCCCGCGTCGCCGCCGACCAGGCGCTCTCCGAGGCCGAGAAGGCCGCCGACGATCAACGGGAGCGCCTCGACGCCGTCACCTCCGAGCAGGCGGGCGTGCAGCAGCAGCTCGACGCCGCGCAGAACTCGGACGCCACGCTGCGCGGGCAACGCCAGCGCTACCTGCAGTACCAGGCCGCGCAGGAGGCGGCCGAGGCC
Organism: uncultured Actinomycetota bacterium; assembly: GCA_963822335.1. GTDB lineage: Bacteria > Actinomycetota > Actinomycetes > Mycobacteriales > Pseudonocardiaceae > Pseudonocardia. Next base: position 1,065,796 of record CAWGHE010000005.1, read on the forward strand.
GCGCAGGCCCGCTCCGCGCGGGACGCCGCGCGCGGCCGGGAATCGGCACGCGAGGAGTCCGCGGCCCCGGGTCCGGCACCGCGCCGGAGCGGGTCGGGCGCGATCGAGACCGTGATCGACCGCGCGATGGCACAGATCGGCGTGCGCTACTCGTGGGGCGGCGGCAACTCGAAGGGCCCGACGAAGGGCATCCGCGACGGCGGCGAAGGCGACGAGCACGGCGACTACAAGAACGAGGGCTTCGACTGCTCCGGGCTGATGCTCTACGCGTTCGCCGGGATCGGCATCGACCTGCCGCGCTACAGCGGGAACCAGGCCAAGGCGGGCGAGCAGGTACCGACCGACCAGATGCGGCGCGGAGACATGCTGTCCTGGGCCGAGGACGGCCGGACCTACCACATCGCGATCTACCTGGGCGGCGGCAAGATGCTCGAGGCGCCGTACTCCGGCTCCGAGGTCAAGATCTCCCCGGTGCGCTACAAGAACCTGTCGGCCGTGACCCGCATGGTCTGAGGCCCTTTCTAGGGTGGCCGCATGGAGTGGTGGCAGGCCGGCGCGATCGCGCTCGCCGGTCTGTGGGCCGGGACGATCAACACGGTGGTCGGGTCCGGGACGCTGGTGACGTTCCCGGTGCTGGTCGCGCTCGGTTACCCGCCGCTGGTCGCGACGACGTCGAACGCCGTCGGCCTGACGCCGGGCACGATCGCCGGGGCGTTCGGGTACCGGTCCGAGCTGGAGGGGCAACGGGCGCGGCTCGTCCGGTACGGCATCGCGTCGATGTTCGGCGCGATCGGCGGCACGGTGCTGCTGCTCTCGCTGCCGGCGGACGCGTTCGAGACGATCGTGCCGATCCTGGTGCTCGTGGCGATCGCGCTGGTCGCGGTGCAGCCGCTGATGTCCAAGCGACTGCGCGAGCGGACCGTGACCCGCACGTCCTCGCCGCTGCTCTACGGGTTGATCTTCCTGATCGGGGTCTACGGCGGCTACTTCACCGCGGCGCAGGGGATCATGCTGGTCGCCGCGATGGGGCTGCTCGTGGCCGACTCCCTGCAGCGCCTGAACGCGTTCAAGAACGTGCTCGCCGCCGTCGTGAACCTCGTCGCGGGCACGATCTACGCGTTCGTCGCGCCGGTCGACTGGACGGTGATCGGGATCCTCGCGGTGAGCTCCACCGTGGGTGGTCTGCTCGGGGCCGTCATCGGGCGCCGGCTCTCGCCGGCCGTGCTGCGCGGGGTGATCGTGGTGGTCGGGATCGCGGCGGTCGTCGTGCTGGTGACCGAACGGAGCTGAGCCCCGTCCCCAGTGCTTTCCCCAAATGTGTGGAGGTGGCGGTCGGCCGCCGCGGCTAGCGTTGCCTGCTTCGGACGAGACTCCGGGACCCGCCAGGCCGCGACCCGCGGCCGACCGCGCCTCTGCGAGCGCCGGCGTCGCCCGAAGCGCCCGGGGGGTAGGTATCGATCCCAACCGGAGGTCGTGATGACCAGGAAGATCGTCGACTGCCGAGACATCCCGAACGAGGTCGGCTGCACGCTGGCCCTCACCGGCGAGGAGGACGAGGTCGTCACGGCCGCGTGCCGGCACGCCGTCGAGGTACACGGGCACGACGACTCGCCGGAGCTGCGTGACGCTGTCCGCGCGAGCCTGCGGAACGCGCCGCTGACCTCGGCCGAGGGCGCGTTCGTGCAGCTCATCGAGTTCGACACGAACCGGATCGAGGAGTTCGACGGCGCCGTCGAGGACTGGATGCGCGAGATCGGCGGGGACCGCACGGCGCAGTGGTTCGTCCTCGCCGCCGACCGGGAACGGCCGGGCACCTATGTCGAGGTGGTCGGGTTCCCGAGCTACGAGGCCGCGATGGCGAACTCCGAGCACCCCGCGACCGCGCGGGTCGCGAAACGGTTGGACGACATGGCCGACGGCGCGCCGGGGTTCCGCAACCTCGACGTCGTCCGGACCCGCACCCCCTGAGGACCGGGAGGCGGCCGCCGCCTTCACCGTCGTCTCACCGCGCGCGCGGTGAGATGGCAGCGTGAGCACTTCTGACTCCGCGGCGGCCGCCTCCGACCCCGGGGCGAGCACCCCCGCCAACGAGGCCGAGCAGCTCGAACGCGCGGTGTTCGAGGTCAAGCGTGTGATCGTCGGCCAGGACCGTCTGGTCGAGCGCATGCTGGTCGGGCTGCTCGCGCGCGGTCACCTGCTGCTGGAGGGCGTGCCCGGCGTCGCCAAGACGCTCGCCGTGGAGACGATCGCGACCGTCGTCGGCGGCACGTTCTCCCGCCTGCAGTTCACCCCGGACCTGGTCCCGGCGGACATCCTCGGCACCCGCATCTACCGGCAGGGCCGCGAGGAGTTCGACATCGAGCTCGGCCCGGTCGTCGCGAACTTCGTGCTCGCCGACGAGATCAACCGCGCACCCGCCAAGGTCCAGTCGGCGATGCTCGAGGTGATGGCCGAGCGCAAGCTCTCGCTGGGCGGCCGGACGTTCCCGATGCCGGACCCGTTCCTGGTGCTCGCCACCCAGAACCCGATCGAGAACGAGGGCGTCTACCCGCTGCCCGAGGCCCAGCGCGACCGCTTCCTGTTCAAGCTCCTCATCGAGTACCCGGGTATCGAGGAGGAGCGGGAGATCATCTACCGGATGGGCGCGGAGCCCCCGGTCGCCCAGCAGACGCTCCACCCGGCCGACCTGGTCCGGCTGCAGAAGGCCGCGGAGGGCGTGTTCGTGCACCACGCGCTCGTCGACTACGTCGTGCGCCTGGTCGTGGCGACCCGTACCCCGGGCGAGCACGGGCTGACCGACGTCGCCGGCTGGATCGCCTACGGCGCGTCCCCGCGGGCGTCGCTCGGGATCGTCGCCGCCGCCCGCGCGCTGGCGCTGGTCCGCGGTCGTGACTACGTGCTGCCGCAGGACGTGCTGGAGGTCGCGCCGGACGTGCTGCGCCACCGGCTGGTGCTGTCCTACGACGCCGTCGCCGACCAGGTCCCGGTCGACCACCTCGTCTCCCGGGTCCTGCAGACGGTGCCGCTGCCGCAGGTCAGCGCGCGGCCCGGGAGCCCGCAGCCGCAGCCCGTCCTGTCCACCAGCGGCCCGGCGATGCCCCCGCCGCCGCCGGGCAGCCCGGCGTGAGCGGACTCCCGTCCGAGGAGCGGGACCGGCTGGAGGCCGGTCTGCGCACGATGGAGCTGACCGTCCGGCACCGCCTCGACGGCCTGCTGCAGGGCAACCACATCGGGCTGCTGCCCGGCCCGGGCAGCGAGGCGGGGGAGGCGCGCCCGTACCAGGCCGGCGACGACGTCCGCCGGATGGACTGGGCGGTCACGGCGCGGACGACGGCGCCGCACGTGCGGGAGACGGTCGCCGACCGGGAGCTGGAGACCTGGGTCGCGGTGGACCTCTCGCCCAGCCTCGACTTCGGCACCGCGGAGCGGGACAAGCGTGAGCTGGTGCTGGCCGGGCTGACCGCCGTCGCCCACCTGACCGCGGGGGGCGGCAACCGGATCGGCGCCGTCGTCGCGACCGGGGAGCGGACCGAGCGGCTGCCCGCCCGCGGCGGCCTCGCGCACGCCCGCGGCCTGGTCCGCCGCGTCGCGCAGACGCCTCGGGCGACCGTCGAGAACCCGCCGCGGGGGGATGTGCTGACCGCCGCGCTGGACCAGCTGCGCCGCCCGCCGCGCCGTCGTGGTCTGGTCGCGGTGATCTCCGACTTCCTCGGCGAGCCGGTGTGGGAGCGCTCGCTGCGGGCACTGCGGGCCCGCCACGACCTGCTCGCGATCGAGGTCGTCGACCCGCGGGAGCTGGAGCTGCCGGACGTCGGGACCGTCGTGCTCGCCGACCCGGAGACCGGCCGCCAGCGCGAGGTGGACACGACCCCGCTGCTGCGCCGCGAGTTCGCCGCCGCCGCGTCCGCGCACCGGGACCGGGTGTCCGCGGCGCTGCGCCGATGCGGCGCCGCCCATCTGACGTTGCGCACGGACTCCGACTGGGTCGCCGACATCGTGCGGTTCGCCGTGGCGCGCAAGCAGCTCGCCGTCGTCCGTGCCGGGTCGGTGATCCGGTGCGGTTCGCGAGCCCGTGGTGGCTGCTCGGGTTGCTGCTGGTGGCGGCGCTCGCCGTCGGGTACTGGTGGCTGCTGCGACGACGGCGCCGCGACCTCGTGCGGTTCACCAACCTGGAGCTGCTGGAGACGGTCGCGCCCCGCCGTCCCGGCTGGGTCCGGCACATCCCGGCCGTCGCGCTGATCGCCGCACTGGCGGTGCTCACCGTGGCGCTGGCGTCCCCGCAGGCGATGGCGAAGGTGCCGCGCAACCGGGCCACGGTGATGCTGGTGATCGACGTGTCGCTGTCGATGAAGGCCACCGACGTCGCGCCCACCCGGCTGGCCGCCGCGCAGGCTGCCGCGAAGTCGTTCGCCGACCAGCTCACCCCCGGCGTGAACCTGGGACTGGTCTCGTTCGCCGGCACGGCCGCCGTCCTGGTGTCCCCGACGACGGATCGGAACTCGGTCAAGCGCGCCGTCGACAACCTGCAGCTCGCCGAGTCGACGGCGACCGGCGAGGCCGTGTTCACGGCCCTGCAGTCGATCGACACGTTCACCCGCTCGCTGGCCGGCGCACCGGACGCGTCCGGCCCACCGCCGGCGCGGATCGTGCTGCTCTCCGACGGCACCCAGACGGTCCCCGGCCCGGACGGGGAGAACGAGCCGCGCGGCTCGTTCACCGCGGCCCGGGAGTCCGCCGGCAAGCAGGTCCCGGTGTCGACGATCTCGTTCGGCACCGACTACGGGACGATCGACCTCGACGGCGGCCGCACGCCGGTCGCCGTCGACGACGCCGCGATGGAGCAGATCGCGCAGCTCTCCGGCGGCCAGTTCTTCACCGCGGCCAGCGAGGACGAGCTCCGGAAGGTCTACGAGGACCTCTCCGAGGAGCTCGGCTACGAGGAACGCGAGGTCGACGCCAGCAAACCGTGGCTGATCGGCGGCGTCGTGCTGCTCGTGATCGGCCTCGCCGTCGGCATCGGGCTGGGGCGCCGGTTGCCCTAGGCGTGTCGCGCGATCTCCCCGGCGCGCGCCGGTGCGTTAGGTTCTCCGACCGTGAGCCGCAGTGTGCTGGTGACCGGTGGGAACCGAGGGATCGGGCTCGCGATCGCGAACGCGTTCGCTGAGCAGGGCGACCAGGTGGCGGTCACGTACCGCTCCGGGAAGGACGACGTCGGCGACGCGCTGCTGCCCGTGCAGTGCGACGTCACCGACGGCGCCTCGGTGGACGCCGCGTTCACCGAGGTGGAGGAGAAGCACGGGCCCGTCGAGGTGCTGGTCTCGAACGCCGGGATCAACGACGACGGCCTGCTGATGCGGATGAGCGAGGACTCGTTCACCTCCGTGATCGACGCGAACCTGACGGCGGCCTACCGCGTCGCCAAGCGCGCCTCGCGCGGCATGCTCAAGGCCAAGGGCGGGCGCATGATCTTCGTCTCGTCCGTGGTCGGGCTGACCGGGTCCGCGGGGCAGGTGAACTACGCCGCCTCGAAGTCCGGGCTGGTCGGGCTCGCCCGCTCGGTCGCCCGCGAGCTGGGCAGCCGCGGGGTCACGGCGAACGTCGTCGCGCCGGGGTTCGTGGACACCGACATGACCCGAGCGCTGGGCGACAAGCGCCGCGACGAGATCCTCGGCCAGATCCCGCTGGGCCGCTACGCCGACGTCGTCGAGGTCGCCTCCGCGGTGACCTGGCTCGGGTCGCCGGGCGCCGGGTACGTCACCGGCGCGGTGATCCCGGTCGACGGCGGCCTCGGCATGGGCCACTGACCCTCACCGCGACCGGAGAACTCCACCCCCGAAAGGACGTACATGGGACTGCTCGACGGCAAGCGGCTGCTGATCACCGGTGTGATCACCGACGCCTCGCTGGCCTTCCACGCCGCCAAGATCGCCCAGGAACAGGGTGCCCAGGTCGTGCTGACCGGGTTCGGGCGCATGCGCCTCGTGGAGCGGATCGCGCAGCGCCTCCCGGAGCCCGCCCCGGTCGTCGAGCTGGACGTCTCCGACCAGGAGCAGCTGGACTCGCTGGCCGACCGCGTGTCCGAGCACCTCGGGGACTCCCCGAAGCTGGACGGCGTCCTGCACTCGATCGCGTTCGCACCGGCCGGGGCGCTCGGCGACGGTGCGTTCCTGACCGCGAGCTGGGAGGACGTCGCGCAGGCGATCCAGGTCAGCGCGTACTCGTTGAAGTCGCTGGCGGTGGCGTGCAAGCCGCTGCTCGGGCCGGGCAGCTCGATCGTCGGGATGGACTTCGACAACCGGCAGGCGTGGCCGGCCTACGACTGGATGGGCGTGGCGAAGTCCGCGCTGGAGTCGGTCACCCGCTACCTGGCCCGCGAGCTCGGTCCGGACGGGATCCGGGTCAACCTGGTCGCGGCCGGCCCGGTGCGGACGATGGCGGCGAGGTCGATCCCGGGGTTCGCCGCGTTCGAGGACGTGTGGGACCAGCGCGCGCCGCTGGGCTGGGACATGAGCGACCCGGTGCCGGTCGCCAAGACCGTCTGCGCGGTGCTCTCGGACTGGCTGCCGACCACCACCGGCTCGATGGTGATGGCCGATGGCGGGGTGCACGCGGTCGGGGTGTGAGCAGGCCTGGAGCGCGCGGTGTCTAATCGGGGCGTGCCCGACGAATACGACGCCATCCTTCTGCTGTCGTTCGGGGGACCCGAGGCCCCGGAGGACGTGCGCCCGTTCCTGGAGAACGTGACCCGCGGCCGGGGTGTCCCGCCGGAGCGGCTCGACGCCGTCGAGGAGCACTACCGGCACTTCGGCGGCGTCTCGCCGATCAATGCGCGCAACCGCGAGCTCGTGGCGGCCATCGCGTCCCGCACCGAGCTGCCGGTGTGGTTCGGCAACCGCAACTGGTATCCGTTCGTCGAGGACGCGGTGCGGGAGATGGCCGACGCCGGGGTACGCCGTGCGCTGGTGTTCGCCACCAGCGCCTACGGCGGGTACTCGGCCTGCCGCCAGTACCACGAGGACATCGCCCGGGCCCGGGAGGCGGTCGGGGACGGCGCCCCGGAGCTGGTGAAGCTGCGGCACTTCTTCGACCACCCGGACTTCGTGCGCGCCAACGCCGACGCCGTCCGCGCGGCGCTGGAGGCAGCTGCCCGAGGACCGCCCGTGAGGCGGCGCGGCTGGTGTTCACCGCGCACTCGATCCCGACCTCGGCGGACGCCGCGGCCGGGCGCCCGGACGAGGGCGGGCACCGGTACTCCCGTCAGGTCGGCGAGGCCGCCGCGCTGGTCGCCGCCGAGCTGGGTGTCGACGAGTTCGACGTCGTCTGGCAGTCCCGCTCCGGCCCGCCGCAGGTGCCGTGGCTGGAGCCGGACATCGTCGACCACCTGGACACGTTGCACGCCAAGGGGGTCGGCGCCGTCGTCGTGGTGCCGGTCGGGTTCGTCTCGGACCACGTCGAGGTGGTGTGGGACCTGGACAACGAGGCTGTCGAGAGGGCGGGCGAGCTGGGCATGGCGCTGGCCCGGGCGTCGACGGCCGGGCCGGACCCGCGGTTCGCGGACATGGTCGTCGAGCTCGTCGGCGAGCACGTGGACGACAAGCCGGCCCGCCGGCTGAGCACCGTGCCCTCGGCCGGGTGCACCCCCAACGGTGCGCCGTGCGCGACGGACTGCTGCGTCCCGGCCCGTCGTCCCGCGCGCTGACCGGTCCTACGCTGGGGCGGTGACCGGACCGGTACGCGACCCGCAGCCGCTGGAGCGTGACAGCCGCGGGATCGTCTCGCCCGGCCGGTTCGCGCAGACCGCCACGCTGCACAAGTTCCCGGTCGCGCCGCCGCTGACCGGGCTGGTGCGGCAGTTCTGGGCGCTGCGGTGGTCGCTGCCGGACGGCGTCGAGCACACCCAGGCGGTGCTCAGCCACCCGGGCGTGAACCTCTCGATCGGCAGCACCGAGGCCGACCCCGACGCCGTCGAGGCACGGTTGTACGGCGTCACCCGCGAGCTGTTCACCCGCGTCCTGCGGCGCAGCGGCTGGACGGTCGCGGCGACGACGTGGCCGGGCGGGATCGGCGCGTTCCTGGACGGCCCGGCGCAGGACTGCACCGACCGGGTGCTCCGCACCGAGGACACGCTCGGCCTCGACGAGGCGGAGCTGATCGACGCGGTGACCGCACCCGAGGACGAGCCGGGCCAGGTCGACGCCCTCGCCGCCGCGTTGACCACGGTGCTCGACCGGTCACCGGCGGAGCGGGTCGACGCCGCACACGAGGTCGCCGCCGTCGCCCGGCAGGCCGAGACGGACCGGAGCCTGCGCCGGGTCGAGCAGCTCGCCGCGGCGGCCGGCGTCGGGGTGCGCACGCTGCAGCGCATGTTCCGCGAGCACGCCGGGGTGTCCCCGACGTGGGTGCTGCGCCGGTACCGGCTGCTCGACGCCGCCGAGCGGGTGCGCGGCGGCGAGTCCGTGAACTGGGCGGACGTCGCGACCGAGCTCGGTTTCGCGGACCAGGCGCACCTGGTCCGCGAGTTCCATGCCGCGATCGGCGAGACGCCGGAGGCGTACGCGCGCCTCCAGCGATCCGGCTCGTGACGAGCTCTAGCCGAGCAGCGCCAGGATCGGCGCGAGCTGGGCGGTGTCCAGGTACTCCTCGATCCGGGTCACCCGGTCACCGGAGGTGTGCACGACCAGGCAGGCCGGCGCCGCGGCCTCGGCGCCGCCCGGCAGCGTGCCGCGCAACGTGTACTGGGCGACGGTGACGTCGCCGGCGGTGTGGAACCGCTGCCCGTCGAAGCGGAAGTCCGGCACCTTCTCCCGGATCATGCGCACCGAGCCGAACGTGTCCTCCAGCGGCATGTCGATCTCGTCGAAGTTGTGCCACGCCGTGGCTCCGTCGGCGATCACCGCCGGGTCGACGGTGGCGGTGTCCAGCGCGGCGAGCAGGCGGGCGGCCGGTCCGGTCTCGGGGGTCGTCACAGATCCTCCGGTGGGGTCGGGATGTCCTCCGATCCTGCCTGCTCGCCGGCTGCGGGGACAGCCCCGTGGATCGCCTCCGAGACGACGTCCGCCGCGCTCGCCGCGCGCCGGCGCAGGCCGCGGTCGTAGTGCTGGGTGGTCGCGACACTCGCGTGCCCGACGTCGGCCTGCACGTGCTGGATGCGGGCGTCGTTCTCCAGCGCGATCGTCACGTAGGCGTGCCGCAGTGCGTGCGGATGCACCCGGTCGGCGACGCCGTCGAGCTCCGGCCCGGCGTGCCGCGCGACCCGGCGCAGCAGCGCGTAGAGGCCGAAGCGCGTGCAGCGGGTGCCGTCGCGGCGCGCCACCAGCGGCGATCCCGGACCCGGCCGCCCACGCGGCGCCGGGCGCGCGTCGCCCGAGGTCCGGTCGCGTTCGGCGAGGTAGGCGTCCACCGCGGCGGCCGCCGGAGCCGGCAGGTACACCTCGCGCCGGTGCCCGCCCTTGCCGAGCACCCGCAGCACCCGCTCCCCGCCGGTGACCACGACGTCGTCGCGGTCCAGGGTGGTGACCTCGGAGACCCGCAGGCCGAGCGCCAGCAGCGCGACGACGGCGACGGCCCGGCTCCGGTAGAGCCCGGCGTGCCGCGTCCGGTCCGGGAGCCGGGCGGCGGCCTCGACCAGCGCGCGGACCTGCCCCGCGGTCAGCCGGACGGTGGGGGACGGCTCGCGGGCGGTGCCGGACAGGCCGAGCCGGGAGCGGTTCAGGGCCGCCGGGTTGCCGGCGACCGCGCCCTGCTCGACGAGGTCCGCGTAGAGCGCCGCGACCGTGGACAGCATGCGGGCCCGCGTGCGCGGACGGGCGCCGGCCGCCTCCAACGCGTGCAGCCACGCCGTCACGTGCGTTCCGGTGGCCGCCCGCGGGTCCAGGGCGCGGGCCGCGCACCAGCGGAACCACGCCAGGTGGTGCAGCGGACCGCGTGGCGCGGCCGGGGGCCGTGCCGTCCCCACCGGCCGCGCGTCCGGGGAGGCGCCGGTGACCGTGTCCGCCCACGCCGCGGGCAGTCCGAGCGCGTAGGCGTAGGTCCGGCGGGTCTGGGCCGAGCCGTAGCCGGCCAGCCACCGCGCGACGAGCCCGCGCAGCACGTCCGGGTCGTCGACGCCCGGCCAGTCCGTCGGATCCGCATCGACTCCCGGTCTCGACGGCGCCGGGAGACTGGCCAGGACGGCGGACGGGCCGGTCGGGGTGCGGGGCGGTCGATCATCGGTTCCGATGCTGCCGCACTGCGCTTCCGGCAGCCGATCCGCCGCGCCGGGCCGTTCAGCTCGCCGACGCGGTGGATCCGGGCCAGCCACGCCGGCACGTCCACCCGGGCGCCGACCGGGAGCCCCAGGTCCTCCGACACGTTCTCGAACACCACGCCGCGGTAGGTCGACTCGCCGATCTCCTGCACCTCCCAGCCGGGCGCGGCGAACGTGTCCTCGATCGCCGACCGCGGGATGACCGGCCCGAACGCGGGCCCGTCGGTGCGGGCGAGCGCCAGCACGTGCAGCACGGCGCCGGGCGCGCAGAGCCGCAGCAACGCGGAGGCGTACCGGCTGCGGTCGGCCTCGTCGAACACGTGGAACAGGGCGCTGTCCAGGATCGTGTCGAACTGTCCCAGGTCGACCGGGTCCAGCGCGTCGACCTGGGTGAACCGTGCCGGGACGCCCCGCTCGGCCGCGGCCGCCCGGGCGCGGTCCAGGGCGGTGGGCGACGCGTCGGCACCGAGCACGTCGTACCCGAGCCCGGCCAGCAGCAGGGTGTGCTCGCCGGCCCCGCACCCGATGTCGAGGACCGTTCCGCGGAACCCGCCCGACCGCTCGAGCTCGACGACGGCGGGTTGCGCCTCGCCGATCACCCACGGGGGTTCGCCGTCGCGGTAGCCACGGTCGAATCGTTCGGTCTGTTCGGTGAGCTCCATCGGTGGGACCTTCCTGCTCCGGGTGCGTGTCACCGGTGAGCGTGCGACCTCAACCCGGATCGAGGTCAAGGGTCCCCGACCGCGAGCGCTCAGCCGGGGACCGGCGCCCCGTGCGGGAGCCCCGCCGCGATGTAGGCCTCGTAGACCGGGCGCCAGTCCGTCGCGCCGTCGGCGTGCGGTCCGCCCGCGCCGCGGCCGTCCAGAGCGGCGGCGAGCTCGTCGAGGCAGACCGTCCAGCCGGCCGCGTTGCGCGCCGCGGTGTCCTGCGCTTCGAGCACGTTGGTCAAGGTCAGCGTGCTGCCGCCGTCCGGCGCGGGCTCGACGTCGAGGTGGATCTCGTCGTCGCCCCAGCTGAAGGCGCATCGTCGCGGCGGGTCGAACTCCAGCACGGTGCCCTGTGACGGCGGCATGTTCGGGTCGTCGGCGAACGTGATCGTCCCGCCGGGCCGTGGGTCGATGGTGACCGCCGAGGGGAACCAGCTCGCCATCTCCGACGGGTCGGTCACCGCCGTCCAGACGCGTTCCGGCGGCTGGGGGAGCCGGCGGACGAAGCGGACGGCGGGTCGCCCATCCACCTCGAGGTAGCGGCCGAGATCGGGGTCGTGCTGGGTCATCGTTCCTCCTGCGGGGGGTCGGGGTGCTCGTCGAGGTGGCGCTCGAGCGCGTCGAGCCGGTCGTTCCAGAGGCGGCGATACGGCGCGATCCAGGCGTCCAGGTCGGCCATCGGCGCGGGGTCGATGGCGTAGATCCGCCGCTGGGCCTCGGCCCGGACCCGGACGAGACCGGCCGAGCGCAGCACCCTCAGGTGCTTCGAGGTGGTGGGCTGGCTCTGCCCGAGCTCGGTCACCAGCTCGCCGACCGAGCGCGGACGGGTGCGGAGCCGCTCCAGCACCGCGCGGCGGTGCGGGTCGGCCAGAGCGGTCCACACGGCGTCGTCCACGGCTATCGAATATGCCGCCACTGGTATATATCTGTCAAGGCATGAAAGTACGCCACGAAACACCCGTTCCGTTGGGCTCAGGTTCGAGGAACTCGAATTATTGCCAGGTTATGAGTTTGGGAACTCCGAACTGTTACGCTCCGACGCGTGGAAGACCAGGCCGTGCGCTGCGGATACAGCAGGTGCCGGGCCGAGCTGCCGCCCCCGGGGGCGCGCGGCGGACGGCCGCGCGCGTTCTGCCGGGAGACGCGCTGGCCGGGCGGGAAGACGTGCGCCCAGATGGCCCGCGCCGAGCGGGAGGCGCTCGGCGCCCTCGGGCTGGACGCCGGGGCGGGCGCGTTCGCGCTCGACGCCGAGCGGCTCCGCGAGCACGTCACGGCCGTGGCCGAGCCGGTGCGGGAGCTCCTGTCCGCGCTCGAGACGACGACGGCGCGGCTCGACGAGGTTCAGCGCGAGGCGGTCGACGCCGTGGAACAGGCCCGCGGCCGCACCGCGCAGGCGGAGCAGGAACGGGTGCGGGCCGAACAGGAGCGCGACCGGGCCGCCGTCCGGGCCCGGGAGGCGGTCGGACGCGCCGACGCCGCGGTCGCCGAGCGCGACGACGCCGACGCCCGTGCGCGGGCGGCGGCGGAACAGGCGATGCGGGCGACCGAGGAGCTCGGTGCCGCGCGGGCCCGGGCCGAGGAGGCGGCCGCCGAGACCGCGCGGGCACGCGACGCGGCCGACCGGGCGGAGCACCGGGCCGTCGAGGCCGAGCAGGCGCGGGCCGCCGCGGCCGCCGACGCGCAGCGCACCGGCGCCGAGCGCGACGCGGCGCTCGCCCGCGCGGGCGAGCTCGCCGAACAGGCGCGGCAGTCCCACGACGCCATCGACGGCCTGCGTACGGAACTGGCGTCGGCGCGCGCCGGTGCCGACGAGACCCGCCGGCGCGCGGACGGCGTCGACGCCGAGCTCGGCACGACCCGGACCAGGCTGGACGAGGTGACCACCGAGCGGGACACGCTGACCCGCGAGACCGACCGATTGCGGGCCGAGCTCGCGGCGCAGGCCCGGGAGACCGAGCGGGAACGTACCCGTGCCGAGGCCGCCGAGAAGCGGCAGCGCGAGCCGTCCGGCCGCCTGCACCCCGACGACCTGCGTGCCCTGGCGACGGCCCTCCGCGACCCCGCACCGGACGAGCCGGAGCCGGGCACCGACCGGCGTGGCTCCGAGTAGGCGATCAGGGTGGCGGGGGAGCGGCCCGGTCCTGGCGGTCGGGCGACGTGCCCTCCAGCTCCTCGACGCGGTGGCGCAGGATGCGCAGCTCGGTCAGGACGGCGTCCCAGTCCGCCGGGCCCGGGCCCATCCCGGCGGTGGGGACGGCCGGAGGAGCATCGGGCGCGTTCGACGCGTCGATGCGCTCGATGAACCAGGTGGCGATCCCGGCCGTCACTGTGCCGAGCACGGCGATGCCGGCCAGCATCAGCCCCGCGGCGACCAGCCGCCCCTCCGTCGTGATCGGGTAGCGATCCCCGTAGCCGACCGTCGTGATCGTGGTCAGCACCCACCAGAGCGCGTCCCCGAACGTCGTGATCGACGCGTCCGGGGCGTCCCGCTCGGCCTCGAAGACACCGAGCGCGGCCACGAACGACACCAGCGACACGGCCACCACCAGGGAGGTGCCGACACGACCGCGGAAGTCGTCGCGCAGGACCCGGCCCAGTACGGCAACAGCGGCGAGGAGGCGCAGCAGCCGCAGGAACCGGAAGAACGGCGCGAGCACGACCAGCAGGTCGATCGGGTGCGTGACGACGAACCGCAGGCGGCGCCGGGCCCGGGCCAGCCGGACGACGTAGTCGACCACGAACACGCCCCAGATGACCCACAGCAGGACCTCGAGTGCCGTCCATGCCGTCTGGCCCGGGCGTGTGGCGAGAACCTGGACGGCGTAGATCACCAGGAACGTCGCCGCGACGACGGTGAGGGGCATGTCGGTGCGTCGTTCCCAGGCCTCGAGACGCGACTCGTCGGGCAGGCCCGGGTCCGGGGTGCCGACCGGCGGCTGCTCCATGTGCGGACCCTATGCCGGGCGGTCCCGCCGCGAAATCCCGTGCCGCATCCGGAGGACGTCAGGCCGGGCGGGGGCCGAACGCGAAGGCGCGGTGGGTCCCGGTCCGGTGCGCCGCGAACCCACGCAGCGCCCGCGACGGGTCGGCGCCGGCCACCGCGGTCTCCGGGTTCCGCACGGCCTGCTCCGGGTCCAGGGGCGCCAGCGCGGAGACGAGGTACGCCGCATCCCGCCCGGCCACGGTGTCCGCGACCGCAGCGGGCCGCGACATCGCCCCGCCGAGATGGCGGATCCCGACGACGGTCATCGGTCCGCCCAGCGCGGCGACGGCGTCCATGCCGTCCGGCGCCAGGTCGCTGACCAGCACGTTCTCGCCGGTGTAGGCGTGCGGGTCGGCCGGCTCGGCGTGCACCCGGTGACCGTCGGTGGGCACCAGCGGGGCCACCGTGTCCTGCAGCGGCGCGGCCGCGTCCCGCAGAGGGGCGAGGACTCGGTCGGCCGAGTCCCCGAGCACGACGACGGCGACCCGCGCGACGCGGCGGCCCCGCAACGCCGCGGGCAGCACGTCGAGGTCCGGGTAGGGCACCACGGACAGGCCGGCGGTGACCTCGTCGGGCAGATCCCGGGTCCACTCCCGGAACGCGTGCAGCGGCGCCGCGTCGCCCGGCTCGCCGACGGCGCCGAGGTCGTAGACGAGCGCGCCGCCGGTCAGGGGACCGGCCGGCAGGAGCCCGACGGTCATCGCCGTCACGACCTCGCCGGGCTGCGGGCCCGTGCCCCGCAGCCGGGCGAACGCGGCCGGGTCGGTGTCCGCGGTGACCGACCGCAGGTCCCCGGACGGGTCCACCACCTCGAACCCGCGGACGTGGTCGGCCGCCCAGCCGTCCGAGCGGGCGGCCAGCCCGACCCCGCCGCCGAACACGTAGCCGATCGCACCGACGCCGGGGAAGCTACCCGACGGCGGGCGCAGGCCGTGCCGCTCGGCGGCCTCCAGCACGGCGCCCCACCGGACCCCGGCCCCGACGCGTGCGGTGCGCGCCAGCGGGTCGATGTCGACGTCGTCCATCCGGCCGGTGTCCAGCAGGACCCCGCCGTCGGCGCCGTCCCGGGTGCCGTGGCCGGTGCTGTACACGGTCACCGGCACGCCCCGGTCGGCGGCCACGCGCACGGCGGCGGCGACGTCGGAGGCGGTCCGGGCCGCGACCACCGTGTCCGGGCGGTGCGCGACGCCGAGCTGGAACCCGGCCGCCACCTGCCCGCCAGGCGTGACGGCGCCCGGGATGCGGGCGGTGAGCTCGTCGGTGAGGGACGTCGTCGTCGTGGTCATGACGGCAGCCTGGCGGCGGACACGACAGAAGTCGAAGAGTTGCTTCGTCTGATTGCTAGCATCACGTGTTATGGAACTGCGTCACCTGCGCTACCTCGTGGCCGTCGCCGAGGAGGGCACGGTCACCGCGGCGGCCGCCCGGCTGCACGTCGCGCAGCCCGGGGTGAGCGCACAGCTGCGCCAGCTCGAACGGGAGCTCGGCGAGCAGCTGCTCGACCGCGGCCCGCGGGCCGCGACGCTGACCGAGGCCGGCCGCGCCGTGCTGCCGCACGCGCGGGCCGCGCTCTCCGCCGTCGAGGGCACCCGGGAGGCGGTCGCGGCGCTGCGCGGGCTGCTGCGCGGTCGCGTCGCGGTCGGGATGGCGTCGTCGCTGCCGGACACGGTCCTCGCGGACACGGTCGCCGACTTCGCCGTCGAGCACACCGGCGTGACGGTCACGCTGCGCGAGGACACCGCGGACGCGTTGCAGGCGGGGCTGCTGGCCGGGGACCTCGACGTCGCCTACCTCGGGGCGTCCGAGCTCCCGGACGGGCTCGAGGGCGTCGTCGTCCAGGACGAGCGGCTGGTGGCCGCCGTCGCGGCGGACGACCCGCTGGCCGGGCGGGACGGCGTCGGCCTCGACGAGCTGGCCGGGCGGCCGCTGATCTGCCTCCCGGTCGGGCACGGTCTGCGCGCGACGTTCGACCGGGCGTGCGAGGCGGCCGGGGTCACGCCGCGGGTCGCGTTCGAGGCGGGCGCGATGTCACTGCTGCTGCGGCTGGCCGCCCGCGGGGTGGGCGTCGCGATCGCCCCGGAACCTGCCCCGTCCGCACCGGCGGTGCTGGCGCTGGACCGGCCGCCGGTCGTCGTGCCGCTGCGACCCGAGGTCCGGACCCGCCTGATGCTGGTCTGGCGCGCCGGAGGGGGCGTCGGCCCGGCCGCGCGGACGCTGCGGGAACGCTTGCGCCGCAAGGCGGAGGAGCCGCGCTGACCCGCGGGTCGTGCGTCAGGTCCGCGGGACCGACACCAGCACCCGGACGGCCTCGGCGACCGCGGCCCGCCGCGCGATGCGCACGGACGTCTCGATCGGGCGCAGCGCCTCCCGGCGCGCGTCGGCCGCGGACGCGGACAGCGCGCCGCCCGGGTCGTCGCCGGCCGCCGCGGCGAGGATCGCGTCCACCTCGTCGGCCTGCTGCAGCACCCGAAGTGCCTGCGGCGGCATGCCGGACGGCCACAGCGCCTGCGGGCGGGCCCGCAGCGACGCGGCGATCTCCTCGCGCACGCCCGGCCGGTGCCGGGCCACGCCCAGTTCCGTGAGCACCGACGCCGACGTCCGCACCTGCTCGCGCAGGTCCCGCTCGGCCTGGTTCAGCGGCACGTACTCGGGCACGGGGCCGGGATCGGGGACCGGGTAGACCGTCCAGCGCACGACGCCGTCGGCGACGTCTCCGGGCACCAGCCCGACGCCCGCGTCGGCGAACAGCACGCCCTCCCCGGCCGCGGTGGCCTCCCGGCTGAACCAGCCCGGGCCGGGCAGGCCGCGGATGTCGCCGGGGGCGGGCAGCACGACGCGCGCCTGGCCGCGCGGGGCGTGGCGGCGCAGGGCGGCGAGCAGCATGGTCAGCGACGTCGGCGTCTCGCCCGGGCCGGGCAGGCCGGTCGCGGACGCCGTCGGGTCGTCTGCTGCGAGCGCGTCGTGGGCGTCGGACCACGGCGCCAGCGCGTCGAGCACGTCGTCCGGTGCGGCCGCCCCGGCCAGCCAGGCCGAGGCCCACACCGCCAGGGTCGCGGAGGCACGGGGCACGGGCGTCAGGCTAGCGACCACACGGCCGTCGCACAGCGTGGCAGTGCGGTGAGTCCCGGCCGCGCCGCGTCACCACCCGGCCGGCCCCGCCCGGATCCGCTGCGCCGCCCGAGTGGTGCGGGTCCGCATGCGTGTCGCGGCACGGCCGGCGGCGCCGCCGTCGCGATACTCGGAGCCATGGCGCCCCGAACCTCCGAGAGCAGCTTGCGGAACGAGCGTCCGCACGACTACCGCGGCGCGTTCGACGCCGGGGGCACCCGGGCCGCCCGCACGCGCGAGGTCCCGCAGGTCCCGGCCGAGCCGGGCCTGGTCGTCGAAGATCCGGCGAGCGGGTTCTGCGGCGCCGTGGTCGCGATCGACGCGCGCGAGGTGACGCTCGAGGACCGGCACGGCGGCCGTCGGGTGTTCCCGCTGCGCCCCGCCGCGTTCCTGTACGAGGGAACTCCCGCGACGCTCGTGCGCCCGGCCGCGCGCCCGTCCGGACCCGCCCGCTCGGCGTCCGGCTCGGTGCACGTGGCGAACCTGAAGGCCCGCACCGCGCGGGCCGCCCGGATCTGGGTCGAGGGCCTGCACGACGCGCAGCTGCTGGAGACGGTGTGGGGCCACGACCTGCGCGTCGAGGGCATCGTGGTGGAGCCGCTGCACGGCGTCGACGATCTCGCCGCCGCGGTCCGGGACTTCGCGCCCGGACCGAGCCGCCGGCTCGGGCATCCTCGTCGACCACCTCGTCGACGGCTCCAAGGAGACCCGCCAGGCCGCCGAGGCCACGGCGGCGGCGCGCGAGCACGTGCTGGTCACCGGCCACCCCTTCGTCGACGTGTGGGAGGCGGTCAAGCCGTCCGCGGTCGGCATCCGGGCGTGGCCGCGGGTGCCGCGCGGGACGGACTGGAAGACCGGCGTGTGCGCCGAGCTCGGCTGGGGCGAGCCCGCCGACGGCGCGCGCCGGGTGCTCGGGGCGGTGCGCAGCTTCAAGGACCTGGAGACGCCGCTGATCGGAGCGGTCGAGCGACTGATCGACTTCGTGACCGCGGCCGAGCACCCCGGCCAGGGGTAACGATCCGGCGAGCCGGGACCCCTCCGGAGCCGGTTCTGGCAATCTGGAGACATGTCACCGGGGCTGATCTGGCTGCTCGCCGGAGTGGTGCTGGTCGGCGCCGAGCTGGTCTCCGGCGAGCTGTTCCTGCTGATGCTCGGCGGGGGTGCGCTCGCCGCGGCCGGCGGCGCCGCGCTGGGGCTGGGCTGGCTGGGGAGCGCCGTCGTGTTCGCGGTCGTGTCGGTGGCGCTGCTGCTGGCGGTGCGCCCGATCGTGCGCCGCCGGATGGAGGCGAACCTGCCGTCGCTGGAGACGCACCACCGGACGATGTCCGGGCGCAGCGCCGAGGTCGTCGAACGGGTGGACGGCGACGGCGGCCGGGTGCGGATCGCGGGCGAGCTGTGGTCGGCCCGCTCGATGGACGGTCACGAGGTGATCGAGGCGGGCTCCACGGCGACGGTGCTGGAGGTGACCGGCGCCGTCGCGCTGGTCACCGGGCAGGGCGAGCTGCGGGGGGACTGAGCACGAAGCATGCGGAGCTGCGCATCAAATCTGACGTCCGCGGGCCCGGCCGGGTCCGCGGTGGCGAGCGCCGGTGACGGCGCGCGACGTGGAGGGGGAGTGCGATGGAGACAGGGACGCTGATCATCGTCGTGATCCTGCTCGTCCTGGTCATCACGATCGTCGTGAAGTCGATCGTGATCGTGCCGCAGGAGTGGGCGTACATCATCGAGCGGCTGGGTCGCTACCACAGCACGCGGGAGGGCGGTCCGGCGATCCTGGTGCCGTTCGTCGACCGCACCCGGGAGCGCGTGGACCTGCGTGAGCAGGTCGTGTCGTTCCCGCCGCAGCCGGTCATCACGCAGGACAACCTGACGGTCAACATCGACACCGTCGTCTACTTCAAGGTCAACGACGCGAAGTCGGCCGTGTACGAGATCGCGAACTACATCGCCGGCGTCGAGCAGATCACCACGACGACGCTGCGCAACGTCGTCGGCGGGATGACCCTGGAACAGACGCTGACCTCGCGGGACCGGATCAACACGGTGCTGCGCGGCGAGCTGGACGAGGCCACCGAGCGCTGGGGGATCCGGGTCGGCCGGGTCGAGATCAAGGCCATCGACCCGCCCGCGTCCATCCAGGAGTCGATGGAGCGGCAGATGAAGGCCGACCGCGAGAAGCGCGCGATGATCCTCAACGCGGAGGGCCAGCGGGAGTCCGCGATCCGCAGCGCCGAGGGCCAGAAGCAGTCCCAGATCCTCACCGCGGAGGGCGCCAAGCAGGCCGCCATCCTGCACGCCGAGGCGGAGCGGCAGTCCGACATCCTGCGCGCGCAGGGCAGCCGGGCCGCGAAGTACCTGGAGGCGCAGGGCGAGGCGAAGGCGATCGAGAAGACGTTCGCCGCGATCAAGGCCGGCCGGCCGACCCCGGAGATGCTCGCCTACCAGTACCTGCAGACCCTGCCGGAGATGGCGCAGGGAGAGGCGAACAAGGTCTGGATGGTGCCCAGCGACTTCGGCAAGGCCCTCGAGGGCTTCACCCGGATGCTCGGGGCACCCGGCGAGGACGGGGTGTTCCGCTACACCCCGAGCGCGGAGGACGCCGGGTCAGCTCCAAGCCGGAGGACGACGACGAGGCGGTGAAGGACTGGTTCGACACGTCCGCCGACCCGGAGATCGCCCGCCAGGTCGCCGAGGCCACGGCCGAGGCGCAGAAGGAGGTGCCGGCCGCGAACGAGCCGTCCGCGCCGCCGGAGCGGGACCGCAGCCAGCCGGTCGGCATCGAGGCCGCCCCGCCGCACGGCGTGCACCCGCACCCGAACGGCCGGCAGGGCTGACCCGCGCACGGGCTGAATGGAGCGTTGCAGGCCCAGGGGGAACCGAAGGCTCCATTCAGCCCCGGGGCTCGTGCGGCTCAGGCCAGCACGAAGCCGAAGGGGAGCTCGAGGCGGTGCCGGGCGAGGAGCGCGTCATCGGCCAGCAGGTCGCGGGTCGGGCCGTCGGCGGCGACCGTGCCGCCGTCGAGCACGACGCTGCGCGGGCACAGCTGCAGCGCGTAGGGCAGGTCGTGGGTGACCATCAGCATCGTCCGGTCGAGCCGCAGCAGCACCTCGGCGAGCTCGCGGCGGGCCACCGGGTCCAGGTTCGACGACGGCTCGTCGAGCACGAGGATCTCCGGGTCACAGGCCAGCACGGTGGCCAGCGCGACGCGGCGGCGTTGCCCGCCGGACAGGTGCAGCGGGCGACCGGTCGCCGTGCTCGGCCATCCCGACCGCGCGCAGCGCCTGCTGCACCCGCTCGCGCAGCTCGGCGCCGCGCAGGCCGAAGTTCGCCGGCCCGAACGCGACGTCCTCGGCCACGGTCGGCATGAACAGCTGGTCGTCCGGGTCCTGGAACACGATCCCGACCCGGCGGCGGATCTCCTGCAGGTTCGGCTTCTCCACGGCGAGCCCACCGACCTCGACCGTGCCCTCGGCCCCGTTCTCTCCCCGCCCACCCAGGATCCCGTTGAGGTGCAGCACCAGCGTCGTCTTCCCGGCGCCGTTCGGCCCGAGCAGCGCGACCCGCTCGCCGGAGGCGATGTGCAGGTCCACCCCGTAGAGGGCCTGGTGGCCGTCCGGGTAGGCGTAGGCCAGGTCGTGCACGTGCAGCGAGGGGACCCGGAAATCGGCGCTGCTCACGTGAGCACCCAACCGGTCCCGGCCAGCAGGACGGCGGCGAGCGCCGCGGACAGGCCGGTGACCCACTGGCGGGTCGTCGCCGGGTCGTCGGCCATCGGGGGCATCGCGCCGGTCCAGCCCCGGGACAGCATCGCCAGGTGCACCCGCTCGCCGCGCTCGTAGGAGCGCACGAACAGCGCACCGACCCCGCGCGCGGTGGCCGCGGCCTGCCACAGGAACCGCGGGTCGTGCCCGCGCGAGATGCGGGAGAGCCGCATCCGCCGCGCCTCGCCGGCGATCACGTCGGCGTAGCGGAGCATCAGCGTCGCGATCGTCGTGACGATGGCCGGTGCGCGCAGCCGCTGCAGGCCGAGCAGCAGGTCCCGCATCGGCGTCGTCGCGGCGAGGGTGAGCGAGGTCAGGACACCGAGCGTGCCCTTGATCAGGATGTTCCACGCGCCCAGCAGGCCCGGCTCGGACAACGTGAACCCGAGGACGTCGACCGTCGGGTCCGGCCCGGTGAACGGCAGGAGCACGGCCAGCACCACGAACGGCGCCTCGATCACCGAGCGCCGCAGGATCCAGCCGAACCGGATCCCGGCCGCGACCCAGACCAGCCCGAGCAGGACCGCGAACCCGGCGAACACGCCGAACGCCTCCCGCGGCGTGGCGACGATGCAGATCACCACCAGGAGCGCGGTGACGACCTTGACCTCGGGCGGCAGCGAGTGCACCGGGGACTCCCGGTGGAGGTAGAGCGGATGGGCGTGGCCTGCGCTCATGCTCGTTCCGCACGCTTGTCTCGGCCGCCCACTACTCCCGCCCGCCGGCCCCGCCACGCCGGCGCAGCAGCCAGAACAGTCCACCGGCCGCCACGAGGGTCACGACGACACCGACGACGCCCGCGACGCCGTTCGTGCCCTCCGCGCCGCCGACGGTGTAGTCGGCGAAGGGGCTGGAGCCCAGCGCGTGCTCGCCCTCGTTCTGGGCGATGCACGTGCCCTGGAGCTGTTCCTCGCCGTTCACCTCGACGCTCTGGCAGCCGTTCAGGGTCACCGAGTCCAGGCCGTCCGGGGCGGAGCTGGCGACGTACGAGATCGCGCCGGCGATCACGAGCGCCACCAGCAGAAACCCGGCGAAGAACGCGATCGGGCGGCGGTTGCGGGTGGAACCGGCCTTCGGCTCGGTCACCGGGCTCTCCCGCTCGTCTCGGCGCCGCTGGCGGTCGCCGTACGGCGCTCCAGGGCCTGGCTGCTCCCACGCAGCAGGTACACCAGGTCCGGCCGGATCGCGGCGACCGCGCCGACGGTGGCCGCGGTGATCACGCCCTCGCCGATCCCGATCAGCACGTGCAGGCCCACCATCAGCGTGGACACCGTGGCCAGCGAGGCCCCGCCGGCGCCGCCGATCGCGTACTCCAGGACGAAGCCGAGCGAGGCCACGACCGTGTTCGCCAGCGCGGCGACGAACGCGGTGACGATCAGTCCGGTGCGCGAGCGCTGGGCGAAGCGGCGCAGCGCCATCGCGACCAGGAAGCCGGTCAGGACGCCGAGCACGGCCATGTTCGTGATGTTGGTGCCGAGCGCGGAGATGCCGCCGTCGGCGAACAGCAGGCACTGCACGACCAGCACGATCGAGATGCAGACCATGCCGACCCACGGCCCGACGAGGATCGCGACCAGCGCACCGCCGAGCAGATGGCCGCTCGCGCCGGGCAGGATCGGGAAGTTGATCATCTGGACGGCGAACACGAACGCCGTCACCAGGCCCGCCATCGGCGCGGTCCGGTCGTCGAGGTCCGCGCGGGCCCGCCACAGGGCGAACGCCAGCGCGACGATCGCGACGCCCCCGAACAGCAGCGCCGTCCCGCCGTTCACCAGCCCGTCACTCATGTGCATGGCTTCCGCATGCGTCTGCATCGACACCTGCCCCTTCGGATGCCCCGCTCGCCGGCCCACACGTCCGGTGGACGCGATCCATTGAACGCCGCTCATAGGCTCCGGCAAAGAGCTGGCAGGTAGCAAATCGGGGAGACTGCCCGATCGAACGGACAGGTACCGGGTCAGGCGGCGGTGCTCTCGGCCCGTTCGTTCTTGCGCGCCGCGAGCTGGGAGACGCGGAACAGCGCCTTGCGCCGGGCCCTGCCCAGCGGCGCTGCGACCTTGCCGAGCGTGCGGTCGACTCCGCGGATCTCGAACACGCCGGAGTCGGCGAGCTCCTCCGTGAGGAGGCGCTGCTCGTCGTAGATGGCCTGCTCGTTCTCCGCGGAGACCGATCCCCGCTGGATCCGGAAGGCGGCCAGCGTCTCCGGCACCCCGAGGAACTCGCCGTACTGCAGCAGACGCATCCAGCAGTCGAGATCCATGATGAACCGCCGGTCCGACCGCCAGCCGCCGGCCGTGACGAACTGCTCGAGCCGGAACAGCACGTTGCCGGGCTCGCCGATCGGGTTGGCCCCGTTGCGGATCACCCGCCGGGCCACCTCGCTGCCGGTGTGCGTGCCGACCAGCCCGCCGCCCAGCCCGCGCCGGGGGACGATCACGCGGCTCTGCTCGTCGATCATGTGCCGGCGGGCGGCGACCAGGGCGAGCGCGGGGTCCTCGCGCATCGGCGGGACCTGCAGCTCCAGGCAGCGCGGGTGCAGGAGATCGTCGGCGCACACGAGCTTCACCAGTGGCGCGCGGCACAACTGCACGGCGCGGTTCCAGTTGTCCGGCTGGGACAACGTCTCGCGGTTGTACTCGATCCGGATGCGCGGGTCGGGGAACGAGCTCGCGATCTCGGCGCTGCGGTCGCGGCTGGCGTTCTCCAGGATCACCAGCTCGAAATCCCGGTAGGTCTGGTCGAGGACGCTGCGGATCGT
Source organism: uncultured Actinomycetota bacterium (assembly GCA_963822335.1). GTDB lineage: Bacteria > Actinomycetota > Actinomycetes > Mycobacteriales > Pseudonocardiaceae > Pseudonocardia. The sequence goes on from CAWGHE010000005.1 coordinate 1,089,359, forward strand.
CTCGGCCAGGAACGTCTCACCGTTGTAGACGGGGATGCAGATCGAGACGCTGGGCTGGTAACCGCCGGGCCGCATGGACACCTCAATCTGGTCGGGCCGCTGTCGAGGGGTTGCGACGGTACCGCCCGCCGTCGCGACCGGGACCGCCCGGCCGTTCGAGGCCCCGGGGCAAAGCGGCCGGCCTGCGAGCGATCCGTAGAGTGCGGCGGGACGGTCGCTGTGGACCAGACGTCTACAGTAGCCGCTATGCTCCGAACGGACTAATCACGCGCTCCAGAGACTAGACGGGGATCACGTAACGAGACCGGGGCCCGGGGAGATACACGGGTAACGCAGTTCTTCAGCCTGTCCGGTGCCGTGGACGCCACCGGACCGACCGCTCGCCTTCGTGCGCGCACACAACCGATCGATCGGGGAGACCGGTGACACAGCGCCCAGCACAGCGCCCCGCGCAGCCGTTTCGACCGCGCGAACCACGGGTGTCGGTGATCGTGCCGACCCGTAATGAGGCCCGAAATCTCGAGGTCGTACTCCCGGCGATCGCCGCCGTCCGACCTGCCGTGCACGAGGTGCTGGTCGTGGACGGGAACTCGGTCGACGGCACCATCGAGACGGCGCTCCGGGTGCTGCCGGACGCCCGGATCGTCGTGCAGACCCGCAGGGGCAAGGGCAACGCGATGGCGTGCGGCTTCGCCGCGGCCACCGGTGACGCCCTGGTCATGTTCGACGCCGACGGCTCGGCCGACCCGGAGGAGATCCCGCGGTTCGTGCAGGCCCTCGTCGACGGTGCCGACTTCGCGAAGGGCAGCCGGTTCGTCCGGGGCGGCGGCAGCGACGACATCACGATGCTGCGCAAGAGCGGCAACTACGGCCTCAACGCCGCGGCCAACCGTCTGTTCGGCACCCACTACACCGACCTCTGCTACGGCTACAACGCGTTCTGGGCGGACATCCTCCCGCTGCTCGAGCTGCCCGGGGTGGACGAGCCGCCGAACCAGGACGGCACGATGCTCTGGGGCGACGGGTTCGAGATCGAGACCGTGCTGAACTGCCGCGTCGCCGTCGCGGGGCTGTCCATCACCGAGGTCCCGTCGATGGAGCGGGAGCGGATGTTCGGTCAGACGAACCTCCGCACGTTCGCCGACGGGACGCGGGTCCTGCGCACGCTCGCGTCCGAGCGCCGGCGGGCGAACCGTGCCCCCGGGGGCTCCGAGAGCCCGGTCCCGGCCGGCGGCATGCTGGAGGAGCGCGCGCTGATGGCGCACGCCGGATCTCCGGTGCGGGTCGATGCGCCGACCCTGCCGCCCACCGCACCGGCGCCGCCGGTCCTGCCGGACGACACCGCCGGACGCACGCGGCAGCCCGCATCGGCACCGCGGCCCCACCGCTCGGCGTCGGACGACGGGGCGGCCCGCAACGACTCGGTCGGCGTGCGGTACGCATGGGGTGAAGAGGCGTCCTGAGGCGCCTCGCACCTCCGGGCGGACCGACCCGTCCCGAGGTTCCGCGACGAAGGAGACAACTGCGGTGAGCATGCCGTCCGCGGCCGAGCTGACCCGTGCCCGTACGGCACGCCGGTACGTGGCGATCGCTCTGATCGCCGCAGGGGTCATCGCCTGTGCGCTCAACCTGGTCGGCGTCACCGGAGGGTTCCTCGGTGAGGTGCGCCTCCTTCTGACGATCGGCTTCCTGCTGCTCGGTCCGGGCTGGGCGGCCGCCGGGTTCCTGCGTCGCGCCCCCGCCGCGCACGTGTGGCTGCTCACCGTCGGTGTCGGCGTCGCCGTGACCCTGCTCGTCGGTCAGATCATGGTGTCACTGGGCGCCTGGTACCCGAGCGTCGCGATGTTCCTGATCACCCTGCTCAGCGTCCCGTTCCTCTTCCGGCACGCGGTGGTCGCCCAGTGAGACCGCTCGACGAGCCGAGGATCGCAGGCCCCCCGGGCCGGTCGGCGGCGGATCCGCCGACGGTGCCGGTCCGTGCGGCGATCGACGCCCGGCCGGTGATGCCCAGCGGTCCCGCCGACGACTCGGTCACGCAGCTCATCACGCCGGTCGGCCGTCCGGACCTGCCGCCGCCGGCGACCCCGCACCGGGACAACGGCGGGATCGGCGACGGTCTGGCCCTGTCGATCAGCTCCGCGCTCGGCTCCGTGGCCGGGCTGCTCACCTGGCTCATCGCCGCCTGGATCATGCCGCAGGACCAGGTCGGGCGGGCGACCGAGTTCGTGTCGGCGTTCCAGCTGATCGGCGGTGCCGCACAGCTCAACCTCGGCATCGGGCTGATGCGCTGGCTCCCGGGCGCCGGGCGCAAGTCGGTCCGCCTGGTCTGGGGCAGCCTGCTGCTCATCATGCCGCTGTCCGGGCTGGTCGGGCTCGTCTACGGGATCATCGTCCCGAGCATCGCCGAGACCGCGGCCGGGGACCGCTCGTTCGGCTTCGGGCTGCTGCTGCTCGTGCTCGCCTGCGCCGGATGGGGCGTGTTCGTCGTGCACGACTTCATCGTCGTGGCGATGGGACGCCCGTGGATCGCGGTCTGGCGCAACGGCACGTTCGCCATCGTCCGGATCGGGATGCTGCTGCTGCTCGGATCGGCCTACGCGGCCGAGGGCCTGGTGCTGTCCTGGGTGGTCCCGATCGTCATCTGGATCGCCGTCGGGTCCGGCGTCGTGTGGTGGCTGACCCGCCGCTACGCCGCCGCCGCCAACGGGTCGGGCGTGCTGCCCTCGCGCGCGACCATGGCGCGCTTCCTCGGACCGACCGCACTCGCCCAGCTGGGCAACGCTCTGCTCTACAACCAGGTCCCGCTGCTGGTGAACCTGCGGCTGGGCAACGATGCCGGCGCCGCGTTCTTCATCTGCTGGCAGGCGGTGACCGTCGTGGACATCGCGGCCGTGTTCTTCACGAACTCGCTGGCGGTGCACACGGCCCGCGAGCCGCACCGCGCCGCCGAGCTCGCGCGTGCCGCGCGCCGGCGGATGCTGCTGCTGTTCCTGCCCGTACTCGCGCTCGGCGCGGTGCTGGGCGACCCGGTGCTGTCGATCCTCGGCGAGGGCTACGCCGCAGCGGCGCCCGTGCTGGCGATCCTGATGATCGGCCTGGCGTTCCGCCTGATGGTCGTGTTCGAGCTGGCCCAGCGCCAGGCGCAGGGTGACGGCATGGGCTTCGCCCGCGTCATGCTGACGAACTCGGGCCTCGTCCTGCTGGCGACCGCGTTCGTCCCGCTGTCGACGTTCGGGGCGGTCCCGCTGGACACGCTGCTGCTGCCGGTCGTGCTCGGTTACGTCGTGGTGCAGGCACTGTGCGCGCTGTTCCTGTACTTGCGTCCCGCGCTCCGGCGACGGGTGAACCCGGAGGTGAAGTCGTGACGTCGGATACCCGCGGGGGCGGGTCGGAGCGGGGCGCGCCACCAGACTCGGTCGAGGCGACGCGAGCCGTCCGCCCGGCGCAGCCCGGAGCCGAGTCGACGCAGTTCCTCAGCCCGGCCCAGGGCGGTGTCGGCGACGCGACCCGTGCGGTCCGCGCGCCATCGCCGCGCCCCACCGACGACGGTGGGCCGCCGCCGGAAGCCGGACCGGTCTCGCCGCTGTGGATCTGGGCGGCACCGGTGCTCGCCGTGGTCGCCGTCGCGCTGCTGCCGCTGGCCGCCGCGACGACGGACCTCGACGCCCTCGGTGGCTGGGGTCTGGCCGCCGTCCTCTCGCCGTTCGGCTGGCTGGCGCTGGCGCTGGCCGTCGCGTGCTGCGTGGTCGAGCTGTGGTCGCCGCGCCCGCGCATCCCGATGCTGGGCGCCGCGACCGGCGTGCTGATCCTGTGCAGCTTCGGCATGCCGTCCGTGGTCATGCCGCAGGCCCGGTTCACCACCGCGTGGCTGATCGGCGGCTTCGTCGACGCGCTGTCCGGCACCGGTGTCCCGCCGACCGGCATCGACGCGCGCTTCTACTGGCCGGCGTTCTTCGCCCAGTGGGCGTTCTTCCGGGACGCGGCCGGCGCCGACCAGCTCGACTCCGTGCTGCGGTGGTTCCCGGTGGCCGTCGTCGCGTTCTGGGCGATCGGCGTGTACGCGCTGGCCCGCTCGATGCTCGGCGGCAGCCGCGCGCCGTGGGTCGCGGCCTGGCTGTTCCTGGGCCTGAACTGGATCGAGCAGGACTACTTCTCGCCCCAGGCCACCGGCATCATGCTGCTGCTGACCGTGCTGACGTTCGCGCTCGGCCCGCTGGCCACGCGCCGGACCGACACCGCAGGCGTCGCGGGCTGGCCGCGGGCCCACCGTGGCGCCGCGCCGCTGTCGCGGTGGCGCCGATGGCTCGTGTCGGCGATGACGCCACCGAACCAGCCGACGCTGCCGCCCCGCCAGCTGCTGCTGATCTACTTCTGCGCGGCGCTCTGCGTGCTGGCCGTCGCGCCGACCCACCAGCTGACCCCGTTCGCGATCATCGGCCAACTCGCCGTGCTGGCCGTCGTCGGCCGGTTCCGGGGCCGCGGCATCGTGATCGTCGCGGTGTTCGCCGTGGTGATCTTCGTGCTGATCTCCGCCCGCGACTTCTGGCTGACCCAGATCAGCATGATCACCGGCGGGGACGACAGCGGCGGTGCCGTCGAGTCCGGCTTCCTCGACCGGCTGACCGGCGACACCGGGCAGGTCGCGGTGAAGCTTCTCCGTGCGCTGATGCCCGGCCTGACCTGGCTGCTCGCCATCGCCGGGGCGTGGGTGTACTGGAAGCGCCGCCGGGACCTGGTGCCGATCCTGCTGGCCGTGGTGCCGATGGGCATGGCGGCCGTGCAGAGCTACGGCGGCGAGCTGCTGCTGCGCATCGTGCTCTACGGCCTGCCGATCCTGGCGATCCTGGGCGTGGACGCGCTGCGGGCGTTCGTCCGGGCCGACCGCAGGCGGGAGTGGGGCATGGCGCTGGCGATGCTCGCGCTGTTCCCGCTGCTGCTGCTCATCCGCGGCGGCAACGACGCGTACATGAACGTCACCACCGAGGACGTCCAGATGACGCGGCAGGCCTACGACCAGGCGCCGCCGAACACGCTCGTGCTGCCGCTGTCCAACGTCGGCCCGTACGCGCTGGAGGGGATCGGCGAGCACAACAGGTCCCCCGGCGTCGAGGGGTGTGACGAGCTCGCGAGCCTGACCAGCGACCCGTTGCGCTGCATCGACCAGATCCAGCCGACGACGATCCTGTTCTACGGGTCGATCGAGAAGCAGGGTGTGGTGCTCTACGGCAAGCCGCCGGGCTGGAGCACACAGGTCCGGGACCAGCTCATCGCGTCCGGCACGTACCGGGCGACCTACCAGAACGGGTTCGACGCGATCCTCGTGAGGACGGTGCCGGGACAGTGAGTGGCTTTACTCTCACCTGGTTGGCGTTCGGCCTGATGCTCGCGCTGTTCGGCGCCCGTGCCTGGGTGGTCGAGTCGTCACGCGGGCGGCTCACGTCCGGCGGGGCGGCCGAGCGCGGCATGACCGCGGCCGTCGCCGCGTCGGTCGTGCTCCTCGTGATCATGGCGACGGCCAACGGCGGCCTGGAGCTGCTGGACCTGCTGGCCAACGGGGACGCCAACACGGCGACGCCGACCGACGTCGGCCCGGTCGCGCCGGGCGGCGCACCCGCGGCCGTCGACCCCCTGGCCCCCGCACCCGTCCCGGGTGCCCCCGCACCCGTCCCGGGTGCCCCGGCAGCTCCCGCGGCCCCGGCGAACCCCTGACTCTCCGGCCCCGGGCGTCCTCGCGTGACGCCCGGGCCCCGAGACCGGGTCAGCCGGAGAAGCCGATCGCGACGTACTTCGTCTCCAGGAACTCGTCGATCCCGACGTTGCCGCCCTCGCGGCCGAGCCCGGACTCCTTCACGCCGCCGAACGGCGCCGCCGGGTTGGACACCAGACCGGTGTTCAGCCCGATCATGCCGCTGTCCAGGTTCTCGGCGATCCGCAGCGCACGGTTCAGGTCCCGCGTGTACACGTAGTTGACCAGCCCGAACTCGGTCGCGTTGGCCGCGTCGAGCGCCTCCTGCTCGGAGTCGACGACGGTGATCGGGGCGACCGGCCCGAAGATCTCCTCGTGGTTGAGCCGGGAGTTGGCCGGCACGTCGGTGAGCACGGTCGGCGGGTAGAAGTAGCCCGGCCCGTCCTGCGCCTTCCCGCCGATGGTGACGCTCGCGCCGTTCGCGATCGCGTCCGCCACGAGGTCGGCGACCTTCTCCAGGCCCGGCCGGTCGATCAGCGGCCCGACCTGCACACCCTCCTCCGTTCCGCGCCCGACCCTCAGCGAGCCCATCCGCTCAGCCAGCTTGCGGCTGAACTCCTCGGCGACGCCGCGCTGCACGTAGAACCGGTTCGCGGCCGTGCACGCCTCGCCCATGTTGCGCATCTTGGCGACCATCGCGCCCTCGATCGCGGCGTCCACGTCGGCGTCGTCGAGCACGACGAACGCCGCGTTCCCACCCAGCTCCAGCGAGCTACGCATGACCGTGGAAGCGGCCTGCTCCAGCAGCTTCTTGCCGACCGGGGTGGAACCGGTGAACGAGATCTTGCGGGTACGGCCGTCGCGGATGATCGGCTCCATCACGCCGCCCGAGTCGGTCGCGGTGAACGCGTTCAGAGCTCCGTCCGGCAGCCCGGCGTCCGCGAGCACCTGGGCGAAGGCCAGCATCGTCAGCGGTGTCTGCGACGCAGGCTTGATGATCGACGCGCAGCCGGCCGCGACCGCCGGGGCGATCTTGCGGGTGCCCATGGCCAGCGGGAAGTTCCACGGCGTCACGAACACGCACACGCCGACGGGCTGGCGGATCGTCAGGAAGCGGGTCTGGCCGTTCGGGGCCACCTGGTAGCCGCCGTCGATCCGCACGGCCTCCTCGGAGAACCAGCGCAGGAACTCCGAGGCGTAGACGACCTCGCCCTTCGCCTCGGCGAAGGGCTTGCCCATCTCCAGCGTCATCAGAAGGGCCAGGTCGTCGATCCGCTCGTGCAGCAGGTCGTAGGCCCGGCGGAGGATCTCGCTGCGTTCGCGGGGCGCCATCGCGGCGATCGTCGGCTGGGCGGCGTGGGCGGCGGCCAGTGCGTCCATCCCGTCCGCCGGGGACGCGTCCGAGACGTCGGTCAGCACCTCACCGGTGGACGGGTCCTCCACCTTCGCGGTGGCCCCGTTCTCGGCGGCGCGCCAGTGGCCGCCGATGAACAGGCCGGTCGGGACGGCGTCAAGGACCTTGCGTTCGTGGTCGGCGTTGCTCATGGGGCGAACGTACCCCGGGTCACGGTGCCCTACAGGCCTTCGTGGGTGAGGATGGCGGGTGTGACGCTCACGAAGCTGCCCGAGCTCGTACCCGAGCCCGTCGAGCTGCCCGGTCACCTGGCCGAGTTGCGCGCCGAGGTCCGGGAGTTCCTCGACGCCGAACGCGCCGCCGGTGCCTGGACACCCGGCGCCGACGTCTGGCTCTCCGGCTGGGACGAGGGGTTCTCGCACCGGCTCGGCGCGCGCGGCTGGCTCGGCATGACGATCCCCGCCGAGTACGGCGGGCACGGCCGCGGTGCGCTGGACCGCTACGTCGTCACCGAGGAGCTGCTCGCGGCCGGGGCGCCGGTCGCCGCGCACTGGGTCGCGGACCGCCAGATCGGGCCGTCCCTGATGCGCTTCGGCACCGAGGAGCAGCGCAAGGCCTTCCTGCCCGGGATCGCCCGGGGCGAGGTGTACTTCGGGATAGGGATGTCCGAACCGGACTCCGGATCGGACCTCGCGTCGGTGCGCACCCGCGCCACGAAGGTCGACGGCGGCTGGTCCCTGTCCGGCACGAAGGTCTGGACGTCCGGCGCGCACCACGCACACGCGTTCTTCGCGCTCGTGCGCACGGCGCCGGTCGAGGAGGGGGACCGGCACGGCGGGCTGTCCCAGCTCCTCGTGGAGCTGGACCGTCCCGGCGTCACGATCCGCCCGATCCCGCTGCTGACCGGTGCGCACCACTTCAACGAGGTCGTCTTCGACGACGTGTTCATCCCGGACGAGCGCGTCTTCGGCGAGGTCGGCTCCGGCTGGAAGCAGGTGACCGGTGAGCTGGCGTTCGAGCGGTCCGGCCCGGAGCGGTTCCTGTCCACCTACCCGCTGCTCGCGGCGCTCGTGCGGGAGCTGACCGCCGCCGGGTCCCCGGACGCCGGCACCCGCCGCCGGATCGGGTCGTTGGTGTCCCGGCTCTGGACGTTGCGCCGGATGTCGCTGGCCGTGGCCGGGGCGCTGGAGTCCGGGCAGGCGCCCGAGCTGGCCGCGGCGCTGGTCAAGGACCTGGGCACGCGGTTCGAGAACGAGATCGTCGACGCGGCGCGGCTGCTCGTGGAGATCCCGCCCGATCCCGGCGCTCCGGACGGGTTCGCCCGGTTGCTGGCCGACTCCGTGCTGCACGCCCCCGGGTTCACGCTGCGGGGCGGCACGAACGAGGTCCTGCGCGGCATCGTCGCGCGGGGGATGGGACTGCGTTGATGAACGCCGAACTCGCCGAGCTGGCCGAGTCGATCTTCGACGACGCCTACGACAAGGACGCGACCGGCTTCGACGCGGACCTCTGGACGACCTGCGAGCAGGCCGGGCTGGCACGGCTCACGCTGCCGGAGTCCGCCGGCGGGTCGGACGGCACGCTCGACGACGCCGCGACGCTGCTGGATGCCGCAGGGGCATACGCCGCCCGGGTGCCGCTGGCCGAGACCGACCTGCTCGGCGGCTGGCTCGCGCACGCGGCCGGGCTCGACGTCCCCGACGGGCCACTGGTCGCCGTCGCGGGTTCGCTGTCCGGTACCTCCGCCGTGAGCGGCACCCTGCCCCGCGTGCCGTGGGGCCGGTCGGTGGCCGCCGTCGTCGTGCTGGCGGGTACCCGCGTGCTGGTCCTCGACCCGTCGACGGCGGAGATCACCGAGGGCACGAACGTGGCCGAGGAGCCGCGGGACACGCTGACGTTCTCCGGCGCCACCCCGCTGGCCGGCGCCGACGCACCCGCCGGCGCGGCGGACGAGCTGGCCCTGCGCGCGGCGCTGGGCCGGTCGCTGCTGCTGGCCGGCGCGGCACGCGGCGCGCTGGCCCGCTCGATCGGCTACGCAGGCGAGCGGGTCCAGTTCGGACGCCCGATCGGGAAGTTCCAGGCCGTGCAGCAGCAGCTCGCGGAGGCCGGTGCCGAGGTCGCCGCCGCGTCGGCCGCGTCCGGCGCCGCCGCGCGCACCGCGTCCACCGACGGGTTCGACGCCGCGTCCACCGCGTTCGCCGTCGCCGCGGCCAAGGCCCGCTGCGGCGAGGCCGCGACGGCCGTCGCCCGGATCGCGCACCAGGTGCACGGCGCGATCGGCTTCACCCGCGAGCACGACCTGCGCCTGGTCACGACCCGGCTGTGGGCCTGGCGCGACGAGGACGGCCACGACGCCCACTGGAACGACCACGTGGGCGCGGCCGCCCTCGCCGCGGGCGCGGACGGTCTCTGGCCGCTGATCACCGGGCGCCCCTGAGGGAGCCCCGGCGGGCCGGGATGCCCGGACCACCGGACGACCGATGCTGGCGGCGACGCGGATGCGCCGCGAGGATGGTCGGATGGGCGACGGCAGCGGCGGCGGGTCCGCGGGCCCGCGCGGCCGGATCGAGCTGCGTCATCTCCGCGCGTTCGTGGCCGTCGCCGAGGAGCGCAGCTTCTCCCGGGCGGCGCGGCGGCTCCACCTCGTCCAGCAGTCGCTGAGCGCCCAGATCCGCCAGCTCGAGGACGAGCTCGGCGCCCAGATCCTCCGCCGGACCACGCGGACGGTCGAGCTGACCGGGCCGGGCGAGGTGCTGCTGGCCCACGCCCGCCCGATCCTGGAATCCGTCGGCCGGGCCGTCGAGCAGACCCGACTGTCCGCGGCGGGCGAGATCGGCCGGCTGACGGTCTGCTACACGCCGACGCTGGCCGCGGAGACCCTGCCCCGGCTCGTCGCCGAGCTGCACGACCGTTCCCCGGACGTGACGCTGCAGCTCTGCGAGATGTGGCAGGCGGAGAGCGTCGACGCGGTCCGGACCGGACGGTTCCACGTCGGCATGGCCCGCTGCCCGGACGTCGTCGACGGCGTGGAGTACCTGCGCCTGCGCGACGAGCCGCTGGGCGTGGTGCTCGGCGCCGACCACCCGCTCGCCGCGGGGGAGCAGGCCCCGATCCGCGCCCTGAACGACCTCGCTCTCGCGATCTGGCCGCGGGCCCTGTCACCGGGCTTCTACGACCTCACGGTGGACTTCTTCCGGGAGCACGGGTTCACCGGCCGCGTGCAGGAGTTCGAGTACCTGACGTCGGCCGTGTTCCACAGCGATCCGTTCGCGCGCAGCGAGATCGGCGGGGGTCGGGCGTTCTCCGTCGCGTTCGCCACGCAGTTCGACCCGGTGCCCGACGGGTTCGTCTGGCGCCCCGTCGACCCCGCCCCGCTGATCCCGGTGCACGTGTTCTGGCGGACCAACGCCGATGCGGTGACCCGGGCGTTCCTGTCCGCGGCCCGCGACGTCGCGGAACGGTCCGGCTGGACGGGCGCCCGGACCGGGCTCACGCCACGCAGTGCAGTGGCTGCCCGTCGTTGAACGCGACCATGTCGTCGACGACCCGGTCGTAGTCCAGCGGGCCGCCCAGCGGCTCACCCCGCAACTCGGAGTAGGCCCGGTGCAGGTTGCCGACCAGGCGTTCCGGGTCGGTGAGGCCGGCGAACCCGCCCAGGTCGATGCGGCGGCCCCAGTCCAGGGGCTCGACGCCGTCGGCGAACCCCACCTTCGCCCGTTCCTGCAGGAAACGCAGGTAGTCCAGCTGGTCGGTGATCGCCTCCGGACCGGCGACCGCGCCGTGCCCGGGTGCGACCACGGTCGCGCCCAGGTGCCGGACCCGCTCCAGGGCCTCGATCAGACCCTGGACCGAGCCCATCACGACGAACGGTGTGCCGCCGTTGAAGACCATGTCCCCGGCGAAGAGCAGACCGAGCTCCTCGATCCAGACCGTCACGTCGTTCGTCGTGTGGGCCGGACCCCAGAACCGCAGCGCGCCGGGGACGTCGTCGAACCACACGGTCAGCTCGTCGGTGAACGTCACCTCGGGCGGCCGGATCTCGATGTGGCCCCAGTCCACGCCGGGGAACCACTTCTTCGTCTCGAAGCCGGTCGCGATCGTCGCCTCCCGGCAGAGGGCGTGCCCGATGATCGTCGCCTCGGGGAACAGGAAGTTGCCGTACGTGTGGTCCGCGTGGTGGTGGGTGTTGATCACCGTGCGGATCGGCTTGTCCGTCAGCTCGGCGACGGCCCGGCGCAGTGCGCGGGCGCGGGGCTCGGTCATCACGGTGTCGATCAGCGTGACGGCCTCGCGCCCGACGTGGATCCCGACGTTGTTCAGCCCCCAGCTGCCGTCGAGCTGGACGTAGAGGTGGAACCCGTTGCCGAGGTCGTGCACGAACGGCGCGGGCATGCCGTCGCCGCTCACGAGCCGGCCACCGACGCAGGGGATCCGGTGAGGCCGAACTCCGGCATGATCTCGGTGCCGAACAGCTCCAGCATCGGCAGCGCCTCGTCGCGCGGGATCATCCCCCAGTGGTAGAGCCACACGAAGTAGTCGATCGGCATCTTCTCCAGGAAGCCCTCGACCTGCCGCTTGACCTGGTCGACGGTGCCGCCGATCAGCAGTCCGCTGTTGATCAGGCGGTCGGCCAGGTGCTCGTCCGGCTTCGGGACCGGGCCCTCCTCGCCGTCGTAGCGGGCGGCCTCCATGAACCCGAACTGCTCGTACCAGCCGTGCCACACCGGCGCCTCGTACTTCTCGACGCTCTGCCGGATCCGGGCGCGGACCTCGTCGTCGGGCGTTCCGTTCGGGTACACGTAGAACGTCCGGCACACGCCGATCCCCTCGCCGAGGGCCGGTGAGCGGCCGCGGGACGCCGCGCCCTCCCGGTAGATCTCCATGAGCTGCCGGAGCACGTCGTGCGAGCCCATCAGGATCGTCGGCGTGACGTTCTCCTCGCCGCACCAGCGCAGCGTCCCGGGACTGGCTCCGAACGCCTGGAACAGCTGCGGGTGCGGGCTGGTGTAGGGCCGGGGGACCACGGAGACGCCCTTGATCGTGCCGTTCTCGTCGACCTCGCCCGGCGTCCCGTACCGGCCGGTGATCGACTCCGTCGGCGGCCAGTTCGGGATGCCCTCCTTCGGGTACGGGATCTGGTAGGTCGGCCCGTCGTAGGTGAGCAGGTCCTCCGCCCACGCCTTCTTCATGATCGCGAAGTTCTCGGTGAACAGCAGCCGGTTCCGCGTGTCGGCCTCGCTGGCGTCGGACGCGGTGGAGGTGACCCCGAACCGCTGGCACAGGATGTTCTGCCAGCGCGCCTGGTAGCCGCGGGCCATGCCGACGAACAGCCGCCCGTCGAGCATGTGGTCGGCGATCGCGATCTCCTCGGCGAGGCGGATCGGGTCGTGCGCCGGCAGCACCAGGCCGAGCTGGCCGTGCCGCAGCCGGGTGGTGTACCGGGACAGGTAGACGTTGAGCAGCAGCGGGGCCGGCGAGATCTCCATGCCCTCGCTGTGCATGTGGTGCTCGGTGTGGCAGATGCCCCAGTAGCCCAGCTCGTCGGCCGCGCGGCAGAGCTCCACCAGCCCGGACAGCATCCGGTGGTAGGCCTCGCTGTCGCGGCCGATCGGCCGCCGCGCGGCCATCTCGTCCTCGGCGCCGAGCGCGGGATACACCTGCAGGATCACCTCGGTCATCGCCTGCCTCCTCCGGTCAGATCGATCGCCGTGCCGGTCGCCGTGCGCTTCGCGCCGACGGTGTTGCGCAGTACCCCGATCCCCTCCACGTCGAGCTCGACCACGTCACCGGGACGGATCCAGCGGTCCAGCTCGAGCCCGCACCCGCGACCGACCGTGCCGCCGCCCAGCACGTCGCCGGGGTGCAGCGGCTGGTCCTCGGAGAGCAGGGAGATGACGTCGGGGAACGAGAAGCGCATCGACCCCAGGTCGCCCTGCGACCAGGTCTCGCCGTTCACCCGGGCCGCCACCGTCGCCGTGGCGACGTCCAGCTCGTCCGGTGTGACCAGGCAGGGGCCGAGCGACGTGGCGAAGTCCTTGCCGAACGCGGGCCCGATGCCGACCGACATCTCCCGGAACTGGATGTCGCGGGCGCTCCAGTCGTTGAAGATCGTGTAGCCGGCGATGCACGACCGTGCCTCGTCCGGGCCGACCCGCGACGCCGTGCGGCCGATGACGGCGGCCACCTCGAGCTCGAAGTCGAGCTTGTCGGTGTAGTGCGGCCACGGAACCTCGTCGTCCGGGCCGATCACGGTGTCCGGGTTGCCCTTCCAGTGGACGGGGATGTCGTACCACTCCGGCGGGACGGACCCGAAACTGTTCTTGACGTGCTCCTCGACGAGCATGAAGTCGCGCATCGAGTTCGGCCGGGGGAGCGGGGACAGCAGGCGGACCTGCTCGAGGGGTTCCGCGTCGCCGGCGCGTCGGGCGGCCTCCCGGGCGCGGGCGGTGCCCTCGTCGCCGAGGCGGAGCAGCTCGATCATCGACGTCGGGCCGTCCACGGGAACGACCTCGTGCTCGCGGCGGACACCGACCCGCGGGGTCGGCCCGTCACCGCCGACATAGGTCACCAGCTGCACCGCTCCGACCTCCTCGCCCCGGTCCCGGCGACGGTAGGCCCGGGTGGCGCGGACGCGGAAACACCGGCTGTTGGTCGATTCACCACCGTCGATGGTGAATCGCGGGGATTACTCCTGCCCGATCTTCCGGAAGTCCCAGCTGGTGATCTTCTCCGGGCGCAGGCGCAGCCAGGCGTGCCGGCCGTCGATCACGACGTGGCCGCCGAAGTAGCGGTCGGCGAACGCCTGCTCCACCCGCTCCAGCTCCGGGTGCGGCTCACCGGTGCGGGGCACCTCGCCGACCACCTCGACCGACCCGCGCAGCTCCACGCCGCGCAGCTGCGTGTAGTCGTCGTGCCCGGCGTCGACGACGGCGGCGATGCGCGGGTCGGCCATCAGGTCGGTCCAGCGCTGCGACCGGGACAGCGACGTCAGCCACATGACCCCGTCGCCGTCCGAGCCGTCCCAGAGGTACCAGAGCGGCGTGGCGTGCGGGCCGTTCGTCCCGTTCGTCGCGACCCGGACCGTGCGCTCGGCGTCCAGGAACGCGGTCACCTCGTCCGCGGTCATCGCGATCTTGCGGGAGCGGCGCTGCTGCTTCGGTGCGGTCACGCCGCCACGCTAGAACAGCCGTGACGACGCCAGGCGCGCTCCCTCGGCGAGGGCGCGGAACTTCTCCCACACGACCGTCGGGTGCACCTCCGGGTGGAACGAGGCGCGCGAGGAGAAGCCGCAGTCCGCGCCCGCGATCACGTTCTCCTTCCCGACGATCCCGGCGTAGAGCTCGAGCGTGTCCGCGATCAGCTCCGGGTGCTCGACGTAGTTCGTCGCGTGCCCCAGCAGGCCCGGCACCAGGATCTTGCCCTCGGGCAGCGTCACGTCCCGCCAGATCTTCCACTCGTGCTGGTGGCGCGGGTTCGCCACCTCGAACGAGTACGCGCCGGCGTTGACCTTCAGCATCAGCGGCGCGATGTCGCGGAAGTCCAGGTCGTGGATGCGCGGCCCGTGGTTGAGGCCGTAGCAGGTGTGCAGGCGGATCTTCTCGGCCGGGATGTCGCGCAGCGCGTGGTTGAGGATCTCGATGTGCGACTCGGCGTCGCGGCGGCGCTGCTCGGGCGTCGTCGCCGGGTTCTCGGACAGGTACTCGATCAGCCACGGGTCGTCGACCTGCAGCAGGAACCCGGCGTCGACGATCCCGAGGTACTCCTCGCGCAGCGCCTCGGCGACCGCGGACAGGTAGTCGGTGTAGGAGGCGTAGTACTCGTTGCGCCCGAACCCGGACGGGCTGGTCGACGGCAGGAACGCCTCGGTGACCGAACCGTCCGGCTGGTCGGCGATCGCGGCGCGCAGGTTCGCGATGTCGGTGGCGAGCTGGTCGTGGCCGTCGTAGGAGACCGGGCCGGTGCAGACCATCGTCATCATCGGGCTGACCTGGTCCTTGTACTTGCCCAGGTAGTCGGCGTAGTACTCGGGGAACCGGTCGATCTCGACCTGCCAGGACGGCGGCATCAGCTTCTCGCCGGCGCCGGGGGAGAAGCCGCCGAGACGGTCCTTGACGTAGGTCAGGAAGCTGACCTTGCTCATCTCGCCGTCGGTGACCACGTCGATGCCGGCGCGGACCTGCTCGGCGACGACGTCGCCGACCGCGGAGGTGACCCGCTTGGCGTAGCCGTCCGCGTCGTAGGGGCGTCCGTGTTCCTTCTCCCGCATGATCTCGAGCAGGTCGTGCGGCCGGCCCAGGCTGCCGACGTGCGTGGTCAGGATCCGCTCGCTGCTGCGCTGCATGGTTCCGGGACGGTAGGAGCGCGCGCGCGGCCCGGCCATGGCGCCGTTCCGCCACCGCGAACCGGCAGGATTCCCGGCGTGCACATCCCCACCGCAGCACTGGAACACGCACTCGACACGGCCGGCGTCTCGCCGGTGCTCGCGCTCGACCCGGCCGTCGTCGTCGAGCGCTACCGGACGATGCGCGACGCGTTCGGGGCGCGGCTGCTGTACGCGGTGAAGGCGTGCCCGGAGCCGGCCGTGCTGGGCGCGCTGGCGGCCGAGGGGGCCGGGTTCGACGTCGCGAGCCAGGCCGAGATCGACCTGTGCCTCGCGGCGGGGGCCGACCCGTCGTCGTTGTGCCACGGCAACCCGGTCCGCGGTCCCGGTGGCGCGGCCCGGGCCCACGCCGCCGGGGTGCGGCGCTTCGTCACCGACTCGGCCGAGGACGTGGAGGTGCTCGCCGCCGAGGCGCCCGGCGCGCGGGTGCTCGTGCGGCTCCTGGTCGCCGACACCGGGTCCGCGACGCCGTTCTTCGGCAAGTTCGGGGCGCTGCCCCACGAGGCGGTGCGGCTGCTCGCGCAGGCATCGGCGGCCGGGCTGGACGCGGCCGGCGTGACGTTCCACGCGGGCTCGCAGCAGACCCGCCCGCAGACCTATGCCGACGCCGTCACGACCGCGCTGGACGTCGCCGGCCGGGCCGGGATCGCGCACCCGGAGCTGGATCTCGGCGGCGGCTGGCCGGTGCGTTACCGGGAGCCGGTGCCCGCCCCGGGGGCGTTCGTCGTCGCGGTGCGCCGGGCCGTCGACGCCGCGGTGGCCCGCGGGACCGTGCACGGCGCCGACGTCCTGCTGGAGCCCGGACGTGCGCTCGTCGCCGACGCCGGCGTGCTGCGGGCACGGGTGCTGCGGGTGTCCCGGCGGCCCGGTGTCGACCACCGCCGCTGGGTGTACCTCGACGTGGGCCGCTACCAGGGCCTCGCCGAGACCGAGGGCGAGGCGATCGGCTACCCGCTGCGCGTGCCGGACCGAGGTGGCCCGGCCGGACCGGTCGTGCTCGCCGGGCCGACCTGCGACGGCGACGACGTGATCTACCGCCGCACGCCGTGCGCGCTTCCGCTGGATCTGCGCGCGGGCGACGTCGTCGACCTGCTGTGTGCGGGTGCCTACACCTCGAGCTACGCCTCGGTCGGGTTCAACGGGTTCGGGCCGTTGCCGGTCGTGATCGCCGCTGCGCCCGATGGTGCGGGGGTGTCGCCGGGCGGGAACCGCCCTCGGTGATCGCCGGGTGGGGACACGTCCCACCGGGAAGGTTACGGTTTTGGGCGTGTCACCGTCTCCTTCCGTTCCGGTTACCGACGGTCACCCCGCGCAGGTCGCGGGGGGCCATCCCTCAGACGTTCCAGCCACCTCCGCCATCGACGGGTCACCCACGCCGGCGCTCCCGATGTCGTCCCATCCCGTGGGCCGGCACGTGCTGGCCGAGCTCGGCGGGATCGAACCGGAACGCCTGGACGACACGTCGCTGCTGGAGGCGGCCCTGCGTGACTCGCTGGTCGGCGCCGGGGCGCAGGTCCGCCAGATCGTGACCGAGCGGTTCAGCCCGCAGGGCGCGACGGTGGTGGCCGTCCTGGCCGAGTCGCACGCGTCCGTGCACACCTGGCCGGAGCTCGGCGGCATGCACGTCGACGTGTTCACCTGCGGCGACTCGGCCGACCCGGTCGCGGCGGTGCACGAGCTCGCGCGGCGGGTCGGCGCGAGCGAGACGTCGCTGCAGGTGATCGACCGCGGGGGTCGGCAGCCGGCGGAGCCGGCGGGGTGGGGAGAACACAGCGGTCGGCAGCCGGCGGAGCCGGCGGGGTGGGGAGAACACAGCGGTCGGCAGCCGGCGGAGCCGGCGGGGTGGGGAGAACACGGCGGGATCCCGCGCGGGGTGACCGAGCCGATCTCCGACGGCCTGACCCGGCACTGGCGGCTGGGCACCGTCCACCATGGCGCGGACACCGGCTTCCAGAACGTCGTCGTCGCGGACACCGCGCACGGCGTCACGCTGTTCTGCGACGACGAGCGCCAGAGCACCGAGCAGACCCAGCTCACCTACCACGAGGCGCTGGTCTGGCCGGGTGCGCTGCTCGCGCGATGTCTGGACCGGGTGCTGATCATCGGCTCCAGCGAGGGTGTGGCCAGCGAGATGGCCGTGCAGGCCGGCGCCACGACACGTCGACCACGTCGACATCGACAGCGAGTGCGTCCGGATCTGCGCCGAGTACCTGCCCTACGGCTACACGCCCTCGTCGCTGGCCGCGGCCGAGCGCGGCGACGGCCCGGTGCGCGTGACCTACACCGACGGACGGCAGTTCGTGCTGGACTCCGACGAGCACTGGGACCTGGTGATCGTCGACCTCCCGGACGAGCGGCCCGACGACCCGGACGCCCAGATCAACCGCCTCTACGAGCAGGAGTTCGTGCAGGCCTGCGCGGACCGGCTCACCGACGGCGGCGTCGTCGTGTTCCAGGCCGGGAGCCCCGCCGTCTGGCGCGACGCGACGCTGCGCTCGGCCTGGACGCGGTTCGACGCCGTGTTCCGCGCCACCGGCGGGCGCGCGGTCTACGTGGGGTGCGAGGAGCACGAGTGGTCGTTCCTGGCCGGCGTCCGGACCGACCCGGGTGATCCGGGCGAGGTCGCGGCCGCCCGGCTGGCCGGGAAGTCCGTCCGGCCGGAGACGATCGACGAGACCAGCCTGCGGCACCGGCTCGTGGCGCCGCTGTCGCTGCGCCGGCTCACCGCCTGACGCCGCGGTGCTCGCTCGGGTGTCGGTGGCGGTCGTAGCACTGCTCGCGGTGGCCGTGGTGCCGGGGCTGGTCGCCGTCCGGCTCGGCGCCGACGCGGTCGCGGTGTTCTCCGCGGCGTGGTCGGTCGCGGTCGTGCTGGGGGCGGCCACGACCGCGGTCGTCTGGTGGACGGTTCGCGAGCCGGACCCCGGACCGGGTGACGACGCCCGGCGGCGCGCCCTGGAACGGGCGCTCACCCTGGCCGTCCCGGTCGTGGTGGTGGTGCTCGTCGCGTCCCCCTGGATCCTGGACGCGTTCGGGCGGCACGCGCGCGACACCGGTGTCGGCTCGCTCGTGCTGCTGGCGCTGGCGACCGTGCCCTACGTCGTGGTCGCGGTCGTGGCCCGGGCGGCTGCCGTCCGCGGGCGGACCGTCGCGGCGGCCGGCCCGCCCGTCGCGGCGCTCGCTGTCGCGGCCGCGGCCGGATGGGTGCTGATGCCCGCGGTCGGCGTGCTGGGCGCGGCGTTCGGCTGGCTGCTCGGCCAGACCGTGGTGGCGGCCGCCGTGCTCGTCCGGTCCCGCTCCATGATCACCCGCCCGTGGGTGACGGTGCCGTAACCGGGGGACGGACGCCTCGTTGACCCGGGTGATCGACTCCCCGGTCTCGACGCAGGAGGTCCGCGTTTCCGTGCGCCGTTCCCGTCCCACCCACTGGCTCGCCGTCGCAGCCATGACGCTGCTCGCCTCCGCCGGGACGGGTGCGCTGGCCCCGGCCCAGGCCGAGGCCCCGACGACGCTGGCCACGTCGGCGTCGTCGCGGAACCTGGAGACGGCGTCGGCGTCGGTCGGGCGCTACGTCGCACTCGGTGACTCCTACGCCGCCGGGCCGCTGATCCCGCTGCAGACCGGGCAGCCGGCCGGGTGCCTGCGCTCGAACCAGAACTACCCGTCGGTGCTCGCGACGTCCGCCGGCACCGACGTCGTCGACGTCTCGTGCAGCGGCGCGAAGACCGATGACTTCTCCGCCCCGCAGCCGGTGCAGCCGGGCCCGAACGCGCCGCAGTTCGACGCGCTGGACGGCTCCGAGGACCTCGTCACGCTCACCATCGGCGGCAACGACATCGGCTTCGCGGACATCATCCAGAAGTGCGCGAACGGTCTCGTCGACGAACCTGGGTGGCGCGGCCTGCCGTGACTTCTACACCCGCGACGGCTCGGACGAGCTGACCGGCCGGATCGACGGCACCGCCTCGAAGGTCGCCGACGCCCTGGACGAGATCCGGGAGCGGTCGCCGAAGGCCCGGGTCGCCGTCGTCGGGTACCCGGCGATCCTGCCGGACACCGGTCCGGGGTGCTTCCCGATCGTGCCGTTCAGTGCCGGGGACGTGGCCTACCTGCGGGAGGTCGAGAAGAAGCTGAACGCGATGCTGGCCGAGGAGGCCGGCGACGCGAAGGTGGACTTCGTCGACACCTACACCCCGACGGTCGGGCACGACGTCTGCCAGCTGCCGCCCCGCAAGTGGGTCGAGGGCCTGGTGCCGACCTCCCCGGCCGCGCCGGTGCACCCGAACTCCCAGGGCGAGCGGGCGATGGCCGCGGCGCTCGGCGAGCTCGTCGGTGTCCCGGTGGCGCCGCCCGTCGGGAGCTGACGCGGCCGGTTCGGGTCGGTGGGCCGTGTCAGACTCACGGCCGTGCGCACCCGGTGGACCGAGCTGCGGACGTGGGCGGCGTCCGTCGATCCCGGGCTGACCAGGCTGCACCTCGCCTCGGTGGCGACCGCGTCGATGATCGTCGCGGCCGGGCTGATGAGCGTCCTGCGCACCGCCACCGGGCAGCCGGTCACGGTGGTCCTGTTCGCCGTGGTGCTGGCGATGATCAGCAACCTGGCCGTCAACGAGCCGCAGCTGCGCCGGCGCCGGGTGACCACGGCGCTGATGGTGCTGCCGGCGGCCGGTGCGGCGACGGTGGCGACGCTGCTGTCGTCGTCCCAGCGGATCGTCGCCGACGTCGTGTTCGTGCTGGTCATGATCGTCGCGGTGGCGATCCGCCGGTACGGCCCGCGGGGTATGGCGCTCGGCATGGCGGCGTTCATGCCGTACTTCTTCGTGCTGTTCCTGCAGGCCGGGGTGTCCGAGCTCCCGTTCCTGCTGGCCGGCGTGCTGATCGGCATCGGGACGACGTTCGTGCTCCGCTGCCTGGTGTTCACCGCGCCGCCGGAGCGCGTGGTGGACCGGCTGGTGCGGGCGTTCGAGGCGCGGCTGCACGGGCTCACGCTGGCCGTGCTGGAGGTACTCGAGTCCGGGGAGCCGTCGCCGTCGCTGGACGAGACGCGCGAACAGCAGGCACGGCTGAACGAGACCGCGCTGCTCGTCGCGGACCGGCTGGACGACATCGACGCCGACGGGAAGCCGCAGCGTCCGGGACGGACGAGGCCGGGGGAGAGGGCGCCGGGGCGACCGGGCTGCGGCAGTGGATCGTGGACTCGGAGCTGGCCGGCGAGCGGCTGGCCGTGGCCACCCGGCGGATGGTCACCCACGGCGACACGCCCTCCGCGGACGACCGGCAGGCGCTGGCCGACGGGGTCCGTGCGCTCGTCGCCGCGACCGCGGTCGGGACGCCGCACGCGATGGCGTCGAGCCTCTACGACGCGGCGCGCTCGGCCGTGGACCGGCTGGTCCGGGAGCCGGGCGCTGTGGACGCCGCGGCCCGCGTGCAGCGCATCGCGTTCGCCGTGATCCGCCTGGCCGACGCCGTCCAGACGACCGTGGAGCAGATCCGGGACCGGATCGACGAGCAGGCCGAGAGCGGCGGTCCGGCCCACGGGCGGCACGAGGCAGAGCGCGACCCCGGGCGGCACGAGCTCACCGACGACGGGCCGGGCCGCCACGAGGCGGAGGCCGAGCCGGCCCGGCGCACGGGGTTCGGACGACACCCGTGCCACCGAGGACGGCCGGGACTCCGACGCGGACGCCGCGACCGGGCCGGGGCTCTACACCCGGCAGGCCGTGCAGGTCGGTGTCGCGACGAGCCTGGCGATCGTGGCCGGCGAGCTGATCTCCCCGGCCCGCTGGTACTGGGCGGTGATCGCCGCGTTCGTCGTGTTCGCCGGGACGTCCAGTCGTGGTGACGTGCTCAGTCGCGGCTGGGCGAGGGTGGTCGGCACCGGCGGGCGGCCTGGTCGCCGGGATGCTGCTCGCGCTCCTCGTCGCCGGGAGTCTGGTGCCGAGCCTGGTGCTGCTGTTCGCCTGCGTGTTCCTGGCCCTCTACCTGGTGCGGATCTCGCAGGCGATGATGGCGTTCTGGATCACCGCGGTGCTCGCGCTGCTGTACGGCGTGATCGGCCAGTTCAGCGTCGAGACGCTGCTGCTGCGACTGGAGGAGACGGCCGCGGGCGGGCTGCTCGGCATGCTGGCCGCGTACCTCGTGCTGCCGACCCGCTCGCGCACGGCGTTCGGCGAGGCGCTGGACGAGGCACTGACCGCCACGGCGGACGGCGTCGCGGCGACGGTCGACCGGGTGCTCGGGCGGTCCGGGGAGGACCCGCTGGAGGTCGCCCGGCGGCTGGACACCGCGCTGGGGACGGTGCGGGCGCGGGCCCGTCCGCTCGAGCACCCGGTCGCGCGCCGGCCGCTGCGCCGCGGGGTCCGGCACACCGTGCGGGTCGTCGCCGGGATGGACCACTACGTCCGCAACCTCGCGGTGACGTCGCGGACGCTGCACGACCCGGCCTGGGCCCCCACGCTGGACCCGGCCGCCCGCCAGGTGCGGGACAACGTCGACGCACTGCGGCGGATCCTGGTGCGCGGCTACGGGCCCCGGCGGGCGGTGGACGATCCGGACGACGCCGAACCGGAGGTGGTCTCGGCCGAGGAGCTGATCGACGCCGCCGAGACGGACGTGTCCGGCCGCGCGACGCACGACCGGTTGGCGCTGCTCGCGGTGGCCCGCATGCTGCGCCGGATCGACCAGCTCGCCGGCGGCCTGGCCCGCGAGCTCACCGGCCGCAGCTGGACCGAGCCGGACCCGGACGAGCCGGTGCCGGCCGGCGGCGCGGGCGGGACCGGACGGTCCGGGGTGGGACGCCCCACTCCCGGAGCGGAGAACGGCCCGCGCTGACGTAGGCTCCGCCGGTGATCACCGTGTCGACCACGGACGGTGTCGGGCTGATCGAGCTGGACCGTCCGGAACGCCGCAACGCCCTCGACGTCGCGACCTGCCACGCGCTGGTCGAGGCGACCGGCCAGGTCCGTGAGGAGGGCGCCCGCGCCGTCGTCCTGACCGGCGCGGGCAGCAGCTTCTGCTCCGGGGCGGACTTCGGGGAGGTCTACACCGACGGCTTCCGGGAGGCGCTCTACGCGGCCCTGCACGCCGTCGTCGACCTGCCGATGCCGGTGCTGGCCGCGGTGAACGGCCCGGCCATCGGCGCCGGGACGCAGCTCGCGATCGCGGCCGACCTTCGGATGGCAGCGCCGTCCGCGGTGTTCGGGCTGCCCACGGCGCGGCTCGGCCTGGCGGTGGACCCGTGGACGATCCAGCGCCTCGTCCAGATCGGGGGCGGCGGCACCGCGCGCAGCCTGCTGCTGGCCTGCTCGCAGCTCGACGCGACGACCGCGCACGCCCGCGGCCTCGCGGACTCGCTGGGGGAGCGGGCCGACGCGTTCGCGCTCGCCGCCGACATCGCGTCGATGGCACCGCTCACGTTGTCCTACAACAAGTCCGCCGTGAACGCGTTCGGCCTGGCCGGGGACAGCGGTACCGCGTCGCCGGACCTGGCCGCCGAGTTCGAGCGGTGCTGGGCCAGCGAGGACATCCAGGAGGGCCGCACCGCCCGCACCGAGAAGCGCACCCCGCAGTTCACGGGTCGGTAGACGTTTCTACGTCACGTAGAAACATGGCGTAGGATGACCTCCGTGCCGAGTCTCGGGGAGTTGGAACGTGCCGTCATGGGTGTGCTGTGGGAGGCCCGGCACGACCTGACCGCGCGTGAGGTCCAGGACGCACTCGCGGACCGGGAGCTCGCGACGACGACCGTGCTCACCGTGCTCGGCCGACTCGAGCGCAAACAGCTGGTCCGCCGGATCCGGGACGGGCGGGCGCACCACTACCGCCCCGTGGCCAGCCGCGAGGACCACGTCGCCGAGCTGATGAGCGACGCGCTGGACGGCGCCTCGGACCGCGGCGCGGCACTGGCCCGCTTCCTCGGTTCGATGTCCGAGGAGGAGCGCAAGAACCTGCGCGATCTGCTCGACTGACGTCCTGCGAGCATGATGCAGCGATGGAGCTGACGGCGCTGGGCCTCCTCGTGCTCGGCGTTCTGCTCGCCGAGCCGGTCAGCCGTGCGCTGGCGCGGGCGGTCTGGCCGTCCTGCGACCCCGTCGGGGCGCTGCTGCTGTGGCAGGCCATCGGGCTCGCCGGCGGCATCTCGCTGGTCGGAGCCGGGCTCGCATTCGGTCTCGCCCCGCTCGGGACCAACGTGCTGGAGGCCGGCGCGGTCGCGGTGGCCGAGCTGGCCGAGGGCCGGGCCCCGGACCTCGGGGTCCTGCACCTGCTGGCACTCGTGGTCGCCCTCGTCGTCCTGGCGCGCCTGCTCACCGTCCTGGCCACGACGACGGTGCGCACGCTGCGCACCCGGCGCCGGCACCGCGACCTGCTCGACGTGCTCGCCACCCCCTGGCCGGCGTCGCCCGGTACCCGGGTCCTCGACCATCCTGTGCCGGTCGCCTACTGCCTGCCCGGCGGGGGTCCCGGCTGGTCGTCTCCGCCGGCGTGCTCGACCGGCTGGACACGGCCGGGGTGCGCGCCGTGCTCGCCCACGAGCGGGCCCACCTGCGGGAACGCCACGACCTGGTGGTTCTCCCGTTCGTCGCGTGGGGCGCGACCGCGCCGTTCGTGCACGGCATGGTCTGCGCCCAGGTCGCGGTCGCGAAGCTGATCGAGATGCGCGCCGACGACGTGGGCCGCTGCCGGTGCGACGGCGCCGAGCTGGTCCAGGCCCTCAAGACCGTCGGCGGTTCCGCACCGGCCGCGGCGCTGAGCTCGTTCACCGACGCCCTGGACGCCCGGATCGCGCGGATCACGGCGCCCCCGTCCCCGCCGTCGACGGCGCTGTGGGTCCTCGTCCGCGTGGGCTCGGTCCTCCTGGTCGCCGCTCCGCTGGTCGCCCTGCTGGTCCCCTGACCGCGTCGCGTCAGCGGCCGGCGAGGAACACGGTGCAGCGGCGGGTCAGCTCGCGCCGGACGCCGGTGAAGCGGGCGGACAGTGCACCCTCGATCCGGTCCAGCTGCTCGGCCGGCAGGCAGAGCGACCGGGCGAGCCGGGCCGGTGCCCGGCCGCCGTGCCAGCTCAGCGCCAGCGTCCCGCCCGGGCGCAGGACGCGGCGCAACTCGTCCAGCCCGGCGTCGAGGTCCGGCCAGATCGCGACGGTGTTCACCGAGACGACGACGTCCGCGCTCGCGTCCGGCAGCCCGGTCTCGGCGGCCGATCCCTCGGTGATCCGCACCCGCCCGCGGGCGATCGGGCGGGCCAGTGCCCGCACCGCCATCGTCCGCATCTCCTCGGACGGGTCGATCCCGTGCACCGTGCCCGCCGGTCCGGCCATGAGCGCGCCGAGCAGCACGCCGGGCCCGCAGCCGATCTCGACGATGTCCGGCGCGGCCGGTCCCTGCCGGAGCGCGTCCCCGAGCAGTTCGGCGACCTCGCGCAGCTCGCCGCGGTTGAGGACACGCATCGCCGTCCCGCCGAGGCGTCCGGCGCGACCGCGGGGCAGCGCGGCGACCGCGTTCGGCTCCTCACCGGTGGTCCAGCACGCGGTCGACTTCTCGGCGTCGGTCGGCATGGGGACAGGCTGGATGGTGAAGCGCCCTTCACGTCAAGGGCGCAGGTTCAGGCGCGGGGCCGGACCGACCGTCACCTTTGGGCAGTGTGCGGCGCGACAACGTGCCGCTCGACCCACCGCGCCGGATCGGGCGTCACGTTCGCGCGGAGTTGACCGCCAGAACGTGCCGCTCGACCTGCGGGGCGGATCGGTCGGCACGTTCGGGCGGTCCGCGGTGCGAGTACGTGCCGCGGCGCGACAAGGTGCCTCTCGAGCCACGGGCCGGGTGCGGAGTCCCGTTCGGGCGGTGCGCGGCGCAACAATGTGCCGCTCGATCGGCGGGCCGGATCGACCGTCACGTTCGGGCGGTGCGCGGCGCGAGAACGTGCCGCTCGACCCGCCGCGCCGGATCGGGTGTCACGTTCGCGCGGAGTCGACCGCCAGAACGTGCCGTTCGACGTGCGAGCGCCCGGTGGATCAGCAGCGGCGTCGGACGGGCCGGGCCCGGCACGATGGAGGCGTGGTGGGCGACGGGGACGGGCGCGGGACGGCGGGCGTCGGGATCGGGGAGGCGGCGCGGAGGGTCGGCCTCGCGCCGTCGGCGGTGCGGTACTACGAGCGGGAGGGCCTGCTCGGTTGCGTCCCCCAGCCCGGCGGCCGCCGGCGCTACGACGACGAGGCGTTGCGCCGCCTCGCGTTCGTCGCGCTGTCCCGGGAGATGGGCCTGGACCTGGCCGCGATCCGGTCGGTGCTGGACCCGGCACCGGGACAGTGGGCGCCCGCGGTGGACGCGCAGATCGCGCGCCTGGACGAGCGGATCGCGCGGCTGCAGCGCACCCGCCAGGTTCTGGAGCAGAGCCGGGACTGCCCCGCGCCGGACCCGTTGCGCGACTGCCCCCATCTGCGGGGCGCGCTCGACGAGGTGCTCGCCGAGGCGTGACCAGCGTGTGACGACGTCCGCTCGACCGCGCGCTCACCCGATCGTGCGGGCGTAGCGTGGTCGCCGTGGTCAACGTGCCTGTCACACCTTCCGAACTTCCCCGCACCCTCGGCGCGCTGCGCGCGTCCGGCCACCAGCTGCGGGGCGTCAAGATCGAGATCCGCGACAACCTGCTGGCGGCCCTGCGCGAGGGCCGCGACCCCTGGCCCGGCATCGTCGGGTTCGAGGACACCGTCGTCCCGCAGCTGGAGCGGGCCCTGATCGCCGGCCACGACGTCGTCCTGCTGGGCGAGCGCGGCCAGGGCAAGACCCGTCTGCTGCGCTCGCTGGGCAACCTGCTCGACGAGTGGACCCCGGTCATCGAGGGCTCCGAGATCGGCGAGCACCCCTACGAGCCGATCATCCCGGCGTCGATCCGCCGTGCCGCCGAGCTCGGCGACGCGCTGCCGGTCGGCTGGGTGCACCGCTCCGAGCGCTACACCGAGAAGCTCGCCACGCCGGACACCGCCGTCGCCGACCTGATCGGCGACGTCGACCCCGTCAAGGTCGCCGAGGGACGCTCCCTGGGCGACCCGGAGACCATCCACTTCGGACTGGTCCCGCGGGCGCACCGCGGGATCGTCGCGATCAACGAGCTGCCCGACCTGGCCGAGCGGATCCAGGTCGCGCTGCTCAACGTGATGGAGGAGCGCGACATCCAGGTCCGCGGGTACACGATGCGGCTGCCGCTGGACGTGCTGCTCGTCGCGAGCGCGAACCCCGAGGACTACACGAACCGCGGCCGGATCATCACGCCGCTCAAGGACCGTTTCGGCGCCGAGGTCCGCACGCACTACCCGCTGGAGCTGGCGCCCGAGGTCGCGCTGGTACAGCAGGAGGCCCACCTGTCCGCCGAGGTGCCGCGGCACCTGATCGAGGTCGTCGCCCGGTTCACCCGGCACCTGCGCGAGTCGTCGGCGGTCGACCAGAGCTCCGGCGTGTCCGCGCGGTTCGCCGTGGCCGCCGCGGAGACGGTCGCCGCGGCGGCGCTGCGCCGGGCCGCGATCACCGGGGAGGACCGGGCGTTCGCGCGTCCGGTCGACCTGGAGTCGGTCTCGTCGGTGCTGCGCGGCAAGCTGGAGTTCGCCTCCGGCGAGGAGGGCCGCGAGGACGAGGTGCTGGAGCACCTGCTGCGCCGGGCCGTCGCCGACACCGCCCGGTTCGCGCTGCGCGGCGTCGACCTCGACGAGCTGACCGAGAAGGTCGGCACGCACCCGGTGAAGACCGGCGAGCGGATCCCGGCCAAGGACGTCGTGGCGGCGCTGCCGAAGGTGGCCGCCGTGACCGAGATCGCCGGCAAGCTCGGCGCGTCCGGCACCGAGGACCCGGGCCCGATGGCCTCGGCCGCGGAGATGGCGCTCGAGTACCTGTTCCTCACCCGCAAGCTCGCCAAGGACGAGTCCGACGACGGGGAGACGGTGTCGTATGGCTGATCCGCGCGCGCGCCGGCGGCGCTGGGCGTACGGGCCCTACACCGGCGGCCCGGATCCGCTCGCGCCCCCGTACGACATCCGCGACGCGATGGACCAGATCGGCCGCGACGTCATGGAGGGCTCCTCGCCGCGGCAGGCGCTGCAGGAGCTGCTGCGCCGTGGCATGCAGGACCGCAACGGGCTCGACGAGCTGACCCGGCAGGTCTGGGAACGCCGCCGTGACCTGCAGCGCGACAACCGTCTCGACGGCACGCTCCAGCAGGTCCGCGAGCTGCTGGAGCGCGCCATGGAGGCCGAGCGCGAGGCGCTGCGCAACGAGGACTCCGACGACGCCCGGTTCCGGGAGATGCAGCTCGACGCGCTGCCGAACGACACCGGCGGTCAGGTCCGGGAGCTGAACGAGTACGACTGGCGCTCCTCGGACGCCCGCGAGGCCTACGAGGAGATCCGCGACCTGCTCGGCCGGGAGATGCTCGACCAGCGCTTCCAGGGCATGAAGCAGGCGATGGAGAACGCCACGCCGGAGGACGTCGACGGCATCCGCGAGATGCTCGACGACCTCAACGACCTGCTCGCGAACCACGCCCAGGGCCAGGACACGACCGAGCAGTTCGCCGAGTTCATGCGCAAGCACTCCGATCACTTCCCGGAGAACCCGCAGAACACCGAGGAGCTCATCGACCTGCTCGCGGCCCGGTCGGCCGCGGCGCAGCGGATGATGAACTCGATGTCGGCCGAGCAGCGGGCCGAGCTGATGGAGCTGGCCCAGCAGGCGTTCGGCGACCCGCGGCTGGCGCAGTCGTTGCAGCAGCTCGACGCCCAGCTGCAGGGTCTGCGCCCGGGCGAGGACTGGCAGGGCCAGGGCCGGTTCCGCGGCGAGAACCCGATGGGGATGGGTGAGGCCACCCGCGCGATGGAGGAGCTCGGCCAGCTCGACAACCTGGCCGAGCAGCTCTCCCAGAGCTACCCGGGCGCGCGGATGGAGGACATCGACCTCGACGCCCTCACCGAGATGCTCGGCGAGCAGGCCGCGGTGGACGCGCGGACGCTGGCCGAGCTGGAACGCGAGCTGCAGCGCCAGGGCCTGTTCCAGCGGGCCGCGGACGGTTCGCTGCTGCTCTCGCCCAAGGCGCTGCGCACGCTCGGGCAGTCGGTGCTGCGCGACGTCGCGGACCGGATCGGCGGCCGTCAGGGGGAGCGGGAGACCCGCCGTGCGGGTGCCGCGGGCGAGTCGACCGGGGCGACCCGGCCGTGGGAGTTCGGCGACACCGAGGCGTGGTCGGTGCCCCGCACGCTGCTCAACGCCCAGCTCCGCAAGGCCGGCGGCGACGAGCGCAACCTCGACGTCTCGGACGTCGAGATCGTCGAGACCGAGCAGCGCACCCGGGCCGCGGTGGCGCTGCTGGTGGACACGTCCTGGTCGATGGTGGCCGAGGGCCGCTGGGTGCCGATGAAGCGCACGGCGCTGGCGCTGCACCAGCTGATCTCCACCCGGTTCCGCGGCGACGACCTGTCGCTGATCACGTTCGGGCGGCACGCGCAGACCGTCGAGCTCGGCGAGCTGGTCGGCATGGAGGGCGTGTACATGCAGGGCACGAACCTGCACCACGCTCTGCTGCTGGCCCAGCAGCGCCTGGCCCGGCAGCCGGACGCGATGCCGGTGGTGCTCGTCGTGACCGACGGCGAGCCGACCGCGCACCTGGAGCGCGACGGGGAGGCGTACTTCGACTACCCGCCTGCTCCGCACACGATCCGGGCCACGATCGACGGCATCGACCGGCTGACCGGGATGGACGCGCAGTTCACGTTCTTCGTGCTCGGCGACGACCCGGGCCTGGCGCAGTTCATGGACCGGGTCGCCCGCCGCTGCGGCGGCCGGGTGGTGAACCCGAGCCTGGACGGGCTGGGCGCCGAGGTGGTGTCGGACTACCTGCGCAAGCGGCAGCGCTGAGGCGCGTCGAGCGGGTCGACGGCGGCCCGCTCACCGCGGGTCGCCGTACGCGGAGACGAGGTCGGCCACGGCCTTCGGGAGGGTCGTCTCGAAGTCCAGCAGCTTCGCCCAGTCCGGCGTGATCGTGATCCGGGCCATCTGCGCGTAGAGCGCCCGCACACCCTGCTCCCACGCAGCACGCTGGTCCTCGTCGGTGATCAGCTTGTACGCGCCGGCGACGTACTCGTCGGGCACGCCGTCCACGACGTCGACGGTCACCGCCCCGCGGACGAGCAGGGCGCGGGGCGGAAAGCCCTCGGTGTCGATCGTGATCGCCACACGCGGGTTCTCGCGCAGCGCCTGAACCTTGGCGGCCGTGGGGACGCTGAAGACGAGGATCTCGGTCCCGGTCCAGTGGAACCCGACGGGCACGACCCGCGGGTCACCGTCCCGCCCGGTGTAGGCGAACCGGGCGGGCACGGCGGACTCGAGCAGATCGACCGAGATCGGCTTCGCGAGCTCGGCGGTGACGTCCTGGTGGTTCATGGTGTGGCTCCTTCTCCGGTGGGGTTCTGCCCAGGGGACGGAGCCGTGCCCGGCCGTTCGACATGCCTCGACGTGACGCCGGTCACATGAGTGGTCGCAGGTGCGCCTGGGCCCACGCGGCCAGCGTCGTCGGCGTGGTCGTCGTGGCGTCCCGCGGGTCCTCGGCGACGAACCCGGACGAGAGCCCCGCCGACATCCCGACGACGGCGTCGGCGTGCGCCGGCGAGAGTCCCGCCGCGAGCAGCCCGGCCCGGAGGTCCGCACCGGAGATGCGGTTCGCCTCGACCGGCCGGCCCAGCGCGTCACCGAGGGCCCGCGCCGCGTCGGCGAACGTGAGGTCCGCCGGCCCGTGCACCGCCTGCACCCGCCGCGCGTCCCGGGGCGGTCCGGCGAGCAGCCGGGCGACGGCCACGTCCCCGATGTCGCGCGGGTCGACCCACGCGATCGGCAGGTCCAGCGGCCACGGCGTCGGCAACGAGCCGGCCTTCAGGTCGTCGACCTGCAGGAGCAGGTTCGTGAAGAAGAAGCCGCAGCGCAGGTGCAGCACGTCCGCGCCGGTGGCGTCCAGCGCCTCCTCGGTGCGGCCCAGCCCGTCGATGTCACCGGCGCCGGACCGCAGCTCGGCGCCGACGCTGCTCTGGAACACGGTGAACCCGATCCCGTTCGCGGTGACCGCGCCCGCGACGGCCTCGGCGGCCCGGGCGTGGTGGTCCAGCGGGTCCGCGTCCGGCGGGGCCGGTGGGTTCACCCAGAACAGCCGGTCCGCCCCGCGGGTCGCCTCCCGCACGGCGGCCGCGTCGGTCTGGTCGACGGTGACCGTCTCCACGGCGTCCCGCCACCGCGGGTCGAGCCGGGCCGGGTCACGCAGCAGCGCGACCGGCCGGATCCCGGCCTGCACGAGCAGTTGCAGGACCCGGGAGCCCACGTTGCCGGTCGGGGTGGTCACGACGGTCCGCACGGATCCTCCTCGCCTCGGGTGCGGTGCGGGCGGGAGTGTGCCCCCGGCCACCGACAGTCTTCGGATCGGCGGTGCAGCCGGATCCGGCAAGACGAGGTGCCGTTCTGGCATGATCGGTGTGTGACGGACGATCTCGACGCGGTCCTCGACGCCGTCGGCCCCCGGCTGCGGGCCCGGCGCCGCTCCCGCGGGCTGACGCTCGCCGAGGTCTCCGGGACGACCGGGATCTCGGAGAGCACGCTGTCCCGGCTGGAGAGCGGCGGGCGGCGGGCGACGCTGGAACTGCTGCTGCCGCTGGCCCGCACCTACGGCGTGCCGCTCGACGACCTGGTCGGTGCCCCGCAGACCGGGGACCCGCGCGTGCACCTGCGCCCGGTCCGCCGCGGCGGGATGACGTTCGTCCCGCTCACCCGCCGCCCCGGCGGCATGCAGGCCTACAAGATGATCATCCCGCCGCGGCGGTCCCCGGCCGAGCCCGAGCCGCAGAGCCACGAGGGCTACGAGTGGCTCTACGTGATGGGCGGACGGCTGCGCCTCGTGCTCGGCGACCGGGACCTCGTGCTCACCCCGGGGGAGGCCGCGGAGTTCGACACGCACGTCCCGCACTGGATGGGCGCGACCGACGACGGCGCCGATCCCGTCGAGCTCCTGATCCTGTTCGGCCGCCAGGGCGAGCGGGCGCACGTCCGGACGGGCGCCGGGGGAGCGCAGGAGGAGAGCACCGACGAGGGGTGAGACCGCCCACGTCCGGGTCGCCCAGGGCGTGGTCCGGGCGCACGATCGGGGACGTGCTGCGCCGCCTGCGGATCGACCCGTTCCTGGTGCTGTTGCTGCTGACGGTCGGCGTCGCGGTCGTCGTGCCGGCCCGCGGTGCGGCGGCGGGCGTCGTCGACGTGGCGACGACGGTCGCGATCGGCCTGCTGTTCTTCCTCTACGGCGCCCGGCTGTCCACTGCCGAGGCACTGCAGGGCCTGCGGCACTGGCGGCTGCACACGACGGTGCTGGTGGCGACGTTCGTGCTGTTCCCGCTGCTCGGGCTCGCGGCGGGCCTGCTTCCGGCCTGGCTGCTCCCGGCGCCGCTGGCCGCGGGCGTGCTGTTCCTGTGCTGCCTGCCCTCGACGGTGCAGTCCTCGATCGCGTTCACGTCGGTGGCCGGCGGGAACGTGCCGGCCGCCGTCGTCGCGGCGTCGGTGTCGAACGTGCTGGGCGTGGTTCTGACCCCGCTGCTGGCCGCGCTGCTGCTGTCGACGTCCGGCGGCTTCTCCCCGTCGACGCTCGCCGACATCGGGCTGCGCCTGCTCGCCCCGTTCGTCGCCGGGCAGCTCGCCCGGCCGTGGATCGGCCGGTGGGTGCACCGGCACCACAAGGCGCTGCACGTGGTGGACCGGGGCTCGATCCTGCTGGTGGTCTACTCCGCGTTCGGCGCCGGGATGGTCGCCGGGATCTGGGGCGGGCTCACCCCGGCCGCGCTCGGCGGGCTGGCCGCGGTGGACGCCGCGCTGCTGGCCGTCGTCCTCGCGGTGACCGCCGTCGGTGCGCGGCTGCTCGGGTTCGACGCCGCGGATCGCACCACGATCCTGTTCTGCGGGTCGAAGAAGAGCCTGGCCAGCGGGCTGCCGATGGCCGGCGTGCTGTTCTCCGGGCACGCCGTGGCGCTGGTCGTGCTGCCGGTGATGCTGTTCCACCAGATCCAGCTGATGGTGTGCGCGGCGATCGCGGGCCGGCTCGCCCGCCGCCGCGCGCCGTCACCGCCCGAGGCGGTGCGGGCATCCTGAACACCGTGGACACGCTCTGCTCGCTGTGCGGCGCCCGGGCCGAAGGCTCGACGCTCACCTGGGTCAAGGAACGCGACGACCGCGGCCGGGACCGGTGGCTGTGCCCGGACTGCGCGCGGGCGCACCTGCGCGACATCGAGGCCCGCCTGTCGACCGACTGGTGGTGACTACACCGGACGTCCGCGCCGCCACACCGCCCCGAGGGCCAGCTCGTCGTCCAGCACCACCAGGTCCGCCCGCGCTCCGGGGCGCAGCACGCCGACGTCGGTGAGTCCGAGCGCCCTGGCCGGGGTCGTCGCCGTCGCCGCGACCGCCCGCGCCAGTGCCGCCGCCCGCGGACCGGGGTGCGACCCGACGAGCCGGCGGAACAGCACGTCGGAGGTGGCGGTGGAGCCGGCGAGCGTGCCCGTCCCGGCCAGCCGCGCGACGCCGCCACTGACCCGCACCGCGAGCGGGCCCAGCCGGTGCTCGCCGTCCGGCATCCCGGCCGCGGACGTCGCGTCGGTGACGGCCGCGACCCGGCCCGGCGCGGCCGCGAACACGAGCTCGACGACGGCCGGGTGCAGGTGCACGCCGTCGCCGATCACCTCGACGGTGACCCGCGGGTCGGCGAGCAGCGCCGCGGCCGGCCCGGGACGCCGGTTCTCGAGCGGCGCCATCGCGTTGAACAGGTGCGTGCCGACCCGGGCGCCCGCCTCGATCGCGTCCCGGACGGTGTCGTGGTCGGCGTCGGTGTGGCCCACCGCGGCCAGGGCACCGGCCCCGGTGACGCGGCGGATCGCGTCCGTGGCGCCGTCGCGCTCCGGTGCGAGCGTGACCATCGCGACCGTGCCGCGCGCGAGCAGCCGGTCCAGCTCGGCCGGGTCCGGGTCGCGCACCAACGACGGGTCGTGTGCGCCGCAGCGGCCCGGCGCGAGCCACGGCCCCTCCAGGTGCAGGCCGGCCAGCTCGCCGTCATCGACGAGCTCGCCCAGCCCGTCCACGGTCCGGGCCAGCGCCGCGGGGGTGTCGGTGACCAGGCTCGCCAGGCTCGTCGTCGTACCGTGCGCGCGGTGGAACGCCAGTGCGCGGCGGGCCTGCTCCGGGTCGCCGGACGGGAACGAGGCGCCGGCCCCGCCGTGCTGGTGCAGGTCCACGAACCCGGGGACGACGACGCGCGCCCGCGACCCGCGGCGGGCGCGGCGGCGGCCCGTCCCCGACGGCGGTGACCCACCCGTCGCGGACGGCGACCCAGCCGGACGCGGGTACGCGCGCCGGATCGCCGGTGACCAGCGTCGCGGCCGCGACGAGGTCGTCCCCGTGGAGGGTCACCCGGCGACCGTAGGCGTTGCCGGAGCGCCGTGACGTGCGCGATGGGCCCTGTCCCCCGCGCGCCGGACGCGTAGGTTGGCACGCATGCGCACGTGGTCCTCTGTCGACGTCCCCCTCCTCGACGGCGCCGGCCCGCCGTTGCGTCTGTACGACACCGCGTCCGGACGTGTCCGGCCGACCGCCCCCGGCGAGCGGGCCACGATGTACGTCTGCGGGATCACCCCGTACGACGCGACGCACCTCGGCCACGCGGCGACCTACGTCGCGTTCGACCTCGTGCACCGGCTGTGGCGCGATCTCGGCCACGACGTGCACTACGTGCAGAACGTGACCGACATCGACGAGCCGCTGCTCGAGCGCGCTGCCCGCGACCAGGACGACTGGATGGTCCTCGGCATGCGCGAGACGGCCCTGTTCCGGGAGGACATGGAGTCGTTGCGGGTGCTGCCGCCGCGCCAGTTCATCGGCGCGGTCGAGGCCATCCCGGAGATCGCCGAGCTGGTGGCCAAGCTGCTCGCCTCAGGCGCCGCCTACCGGCTCGACGACCCGGAGTACCCGGACGTCTACCACGACGTCTCCTCGACCGGGCACTTCGGCTACGAGTCGAACTTCGGCCGGGACGCGATGATCCCGCTCGCCCGCGACAACGGCGGGGACCCGGACCGTCCCGGCAAGCGCGACCCGCTGGACCCGCTGCTGTGGCGGATGGAGCGCCCCGGCGAGCCCGCCTGGGAGTCCGACCTCGGCCGCGGGCGGCCCGGTTGGCACGTGGAGTGCGCGGCGATCGCGCTGAACCGGCTCGGCCCGCAGATCGACCTCAACGGCGGCGGCTCGGACCTGATCTTCCCGCACCACGAGTGCGGTGCCCTGCACGCCGAGTCGCTGACCGGCGAGCACCCGTTCGCCCGGCACTACGTGCACAGCGGCATGATCGGCCTGGACGGCCAGAAGATGTCCAAGTCCAAGGGCAACCTGGTGTTCGTGTCCAAGCTGCGCGGGACCGGCGTCGACCCGAACGTGATCCGTCTGGGCCTGCTGGCCGGGCACTACCGCACCGACCGCTCCTGGACCGACGAGCTGCACCGGGCCGCCGAGGCCCGGCTCGCGCGGTGGCGGGAGGCGCTGACCCTGGACGCGGGCCCGCCGTCCGACGATCTCGTGTCGCGGCTGCGCCAGCACCTCGCCGACGACCTGGACACCCCGGGCGCGCTCGCCGCCGTCGACGCGTGGGTGGACGAGGCGCTGACCCGCCGCGGCACCGACCCGTACGGGCCGGGCTCGGTCCGCGAGGCCGTGGACGCGCTGCTCGGCGTCGAGGTCTGACCGTTGGCGCACAACGTGCTCGGCGGTGAGCTGGAGACCTGCGGCACCGACCCGCTCACCGGCTTCTACCGCAACGGCTGCTGCGACACCGGGGGCGAGGACGCCGGGGTGCACACGGTGTGTGCCCGGGTCACCGCCGAGTTCCTCGACTTCTCCCGCGAGCAGGGCAACGACCTGTCCACCCCGCGTCCGGAGTTCGGGTTCGCCGGGCTGGTCCCGGGGGACCGGTGGTGCCTGTGCGCGGACCGGTGGGTCGAGGCGCTGCGCGAGGGAGTCGCCCCGCCGGTGGTGCTGGAGGCCACGCACGCCCGGACACTGGAGTGGGTTGACCTGGGCGACCTGCGCGCCCACGCCGTCACCTGAGCCCCGCGGCACCGGGATCGGCGGCCGGGCTCCGTACCCGGCGTCGCCTCGCGAGCAGCAGCGGCACACCCCCGGCGAGCAGCGCCGCCGGCGCCAGGAACCCGACCACCGGGTCGGCGTGGTAGACGGGCGGGACCGCGACCGGGGCCACCGCCGAGCCCCCGAACCGGATCGCCTGCACCACCGACACCGCGCCGCCGGCGTTGGGCCCGCCCCCGCCCAGCACCAGTGCGTTCACCCCGACGAGCATGAGCTGGCTGGACACGCCGGCCAGGGCCCAGAGCACGACGACCACGGCCAGCACCGGCACCACGCCGATGCCGGCGAGCAGTAGCGCCCCGGACAGCGCGCCGGCCAGCACGCACCGCCGGGCGCCCACCCGGTCCACCGCGCCGCCGATCAGGCGTGCGGTGAGGATCCCGGTCACGCCGAGCGCGGTGAGCACCAGGCCACGCGCGCCCGAGCCGAGTTCGAACGCGTCCGCCAGCCGCAGGGCCAGCAGGAAGTTCAGCCCGGCCAGACACCCCCAGCCCAGTGCCGCGGCCCCGCCCGCGCGCAGCACGTCCGGCCGCCACGCGGTCCGCAGCGAGGGCCGTTGGCCGGCGTCGTGCCCGGCGTCCGGACCGTCCGAGCCGGCGGGGAGACCGGCGAGCCCCAGCAGCGCGG
Source organism: uncultured Actinomycetota bacterium (assembly GCA_963822335.1). Lineage (GTDB taxonomy): Bacteria > Actinomycetota > Actinomycetes > Mycobacteriales > Pseudonocardiaceae > Pseudonocardia. The sequence continues at coordinate 1,125,589 of CAWGHE010000005.1, forward strand.
CCACCGCGCCCACGCCCGCGAAGGCGAGCTGCCAGTGCAGCTCGGCGGCCAGCCCGCCGACCAGCGGTGCGGACGTCTGCCCGGCGGCCTGCAGGGAGCCGAACCAGCCCAGCGCCCGGCCCAGCCGCTCCGGGGCGACCGACCCGGCGACGACCGCGAGCAGCAACGGCGTGGTGAACGCGTTCGCCGCCCCCTGCAGCGCGCGGCCGCCCAGGAACAGCGTCCACGTCGGGGCCAGCACGCACGCCGCCGACGCCAGGACGTACACGGCGTAGGCCGTGACCACCGTGCGGCGGCGGCCCCAGCGCTCGCCGAGCGTGCCGGAGAACAGCATCAGGGCCGCGAACGGCAGCAGATACGCGGTGATCGATACGGATGCGGCGCCCGTCGAGACCTGGTAGTCGGCCCCGAGCTCGGGCAGCATCGCGGCGGTCACGCCCCCGCCGAACGGCCCGAGGAACGCCCCGGCGTAGAGCGCGCTCCGGCGGATCCGCGGCAGCGTGCCGGTCAAGCTCCGGTCACGACCCCCCGCCGGAGGACCCGCGACGGCGCAGGTAGCGCTCGAAGTCGGCGGCGATCGCGTCGCCGCTGGTCTCCTCCAGCTCGGTCCGGGTCTCCTCGGCCTCGGTCTCCGACGCCTGCTCCTCGAGCTGGCGGACGTACTCGCGCACCTCGTCGTCGGCGTCGGCCATCTCGGAGACCGTGCGCTCCCACTCCTCGGCCTGCTCGGGCAGCGCACCGAGCGGGACCTCGACGTCGAGCGCCTCCTCGATCCGGCGCAGCAGCGCGACCGCCGCCTTCGGCACCCGCGCCTGCGACACGTAGTGCGGGACCTCGGCCCAGTAGGACAGGGCGGGCACGCCCGCCTCGATGCACGCCTGCTGGAACACCGCGACGATCCCGGTCGGGCCCTCGTAGTTCGAGGGCTCGGTACCCATCGCCTTGAGCGACTCCGCGTCGTACGAGGTGCCGTTCACCGGCGTCGGGCGGGTGTGCGGGACCTCGGTGAGCAGAGCCCCCAGAGTGATGACCTTGGTCACCCCCAGACGCTCGATATGACCGAGCAGCTCACGGCAGAACGCGCGCCAGTGCATGTTCGGCTCGATGCCGCTGACGAGAACGACGTGCCGGTCGGTCCCGGGGAGCGTCGCCCAGGACAGGCGCGTCGTCTGCCACTCGATCTTCCGGGTGACCCCGCCGGCGAGCTTCACGTGCGGGCGCGTGACCTGGAAGTCGTAGTACTCCTCGGGATCGATCGAGGTCAGGGGCTGGGCGTCCCAGCTCAGCTCCAGGTGCTCCAGCGCCGTGCTGGCGGCCTCGCCGGCGTCGTTCCAGCCCTCGAACGCGGCGACCAGTACCGGGTCGATCAGGGTCGGCTCGCCGCCGTCCGCTGAGCCGGAACCAGGGCTCGGATCGTGCTCGGTCATCGCCCCAGCCTACGGGTCCCGGCGCTCAGAACCCGGCTCAGACCCCGTCAGGAGGTAACCTCATGGACCGTGTCAGCAACGACGGGAGCGGATCACTCGGTGAGCACCTCTACGGACGGCGACATCTCGACAGGTCAGGCCGACCCCGAGCGGGTCGAGCAGGCGCATGCGCGCACGGAGAAGCTGAGGCAGATCCTCGGCGAGCGGATCGGCGTCATCGACGGCGCGTGGGGCACGGTCATCCAGGGACTGGGACTGTCCCCGGAGGACTACACGGCGGACTGGCTCGCCGACCACCCCACCGACACCAACGGTGACCCCGACCTGCTGAACCTGACCCGGCCGGATCTCATCTTCGACGTCCACAAACGGTACTTCGCGGCGGGCGCAGACCTGTCCACGACGAACACGTTCACGGCGACGACGATCGGCCAGGCCGACTACGGCCTCGAGGGCCACGTCGACCAGATGAACGCCGAGGCCGCGAAACTGGCCCGGCAGGCGGCCGACGAGGCCGAGGCCGAGACCGGCGACCCGAAGTTCGTCGCCGGGTCGATCGGCCCGCTGAACGTGACGCTGTCGCTGTCGCCGAAGGTGGAGGACCCGGCCTACCGGGCCGTGACCTACCAGCAGGTCTACGACACCTACGCGCAGCAGATCGCCGCCCTGGACGCCGGCGGCGTGGACATCCTGCTGATCGAGACGATCTTCGACACGCTGAACTCCAAGGCTGCGCTGCAGGCCGCGTACGACGTCGCGCCGCACCTGCCGATCTGGATCTCGGTGACGATCGTGGACCGGTCGGGCCGGACGCTGTCCGGGCAGACCGTGGACGCGTTCTGGACGTCGGTACGCCACGCGCGACCGCTGATCGTCGGCCTGAACTGCTCGCTGGGCGCGGACGAGATGCGCCCTCATGTGGCCGAGCTCGCGGAGATCTCGGACGCGTTCACGGCCAGCTACCCGAACGCCGGCCTGCCGAACGCGTTCGGCGGCTACGACGAGACGCCGGACCAGACGGCCGCGCTGCTCAAGGAGTTCGCCGAGTCCGGCCTGGTCAACGTCGTCGGCGGCTGCTGCGGCACCGGGCACGACCACATCGCCGCCATCGCCGAGTCGGTCAAGGGCCTGCCGCCGCGCACCCCGGCCGAGCCGCCGGAGCGCACCCGGTTCTCCGGCCTGGAGCGCTTCGAGATCGGCCCGGACACCGGGTTCGTGATGATCGGTGAGCGGACGAACGTCACCGGATCCAAGCGGTTCCGCCGGCTGATCGAGTCCAAGGACTACACCGGCGCCCTGGACGTCGCGCTGGACATGGTCCGCGGCGGCGCGAACATGCTCGACGTCAACATGGACGCCGACCTCCTCGAGTCCGACGAGGAGATGACGACGTTCCTGAACCTCCTGGCCACCGAGCCGGAGGTCGCCAAGTGGCCGATCATGATCGACAGCTCGCGCTGGTCGGTCGTCGAGGCCGGGCTGCGCTGCGTGCAGGGCAAGGGGATCGTCAACTCGATCAGCCTGAAGGAGGGCGAGGACGAGTTCCGGGAGCGTGCCAACACGGTGCGCTCGTTCGGCGCCGGCGTCGTCGTGATGGCGTTCGACGAGAAGGGCCAGGCGGACACCGCACAGCGCAAGTGGGAGATCTGCGAGCGCGCCTACAAGATCCTCGTCGACGAGATCGGGTTCCCGCCCGAGGACATCGTGTTCGACCCGAACGTGCTCGCGATCGCCACCGGCATGTCCGAGCACGCGGACTACGCCAAGGACTTCATCGAGGCGTGCCCGAAGATCAAGGAGCTCTGCCCGGGCGTCCACATCTCCGGCGGCATCTCGAACCTGTCGTTCTCGTTCCGCGGCAACGACGTGGTGCGCGAGGCAATGGACTCGGCGTTCCTCTACCACGCGATCAAGGCCGGCCTGGACATGGGCATCGTGAACGCCGGCCAGCTCGTGGTCTACCAGGACATCGAGGCCGAGCTCCTGGAGATGGTCGAGGACGTCCTGTTCAACCGGCGCGAGGACGCCACCGACCGGCTGGTCGAGGCCGCGGACCGGTTCAAGGGGGAGGGCACCCAGCGCGTCCAGGACCTGTCCTGGCGCGAGAACGACGTCAAGGCGCGGCTCGAGCACGCACTGGTGCACGGCATCGTCGACTACGTCGAGGAGGACACCGAGGAGGCCCGCCAGGAGGCGGACAAGCCCCTGCACGTCATCGAGGGCCCGCTGATGGACGGCATGAAGGTCGTCGGCGACCTGTTCGGTGACGGCAAGATGTTCCTCCCGCAGGTCGTCAAGAGCGCCCGCGTGATGAAGCGCGCGGTGGCCTACCTCGAGCCGTACATGGAGCAGGAGAAGGAAGAGGCCAAGGCCCGGGGCGAGATCACCTCGGACCGCGGCAACGGCACCGTCATCATGGCCACGGTCAAGGGCGACGTGCACGACATCGGCAAGAACATCGTCGGCGTCGTGCTGGGCTGCAACAGCTACAAGGTCATCGACCTGGGCGTGATGGTCCCGGCCGCGCAGATCCTGGACACCGCCGTCGCCGAGGACGCGGACGCGGTCGGCCTGTCCGGTCTGATCACGCCGTCGCTGGACGAGATGGTCGGCGTGGCCGCGGAGATGGAGCGGCGCGGGCTGAAGCTGCCGCTGCTGATCGGCGGCGCGACGACCTCGAAGCAGCACACCGCCGTCAAGATCGCCCCGTCCTACGACGGGACGACGGTGCACGTGCTGGACGCCTCCCGGGTCGTCGGCGTGGTCTCGGACCTGTTCGACGAGAACCGCCGCGAGGTCCTGGCCAAGGACAACGCCGAGGAGCAGCAGCGGCTGCGCGAGCAGCACGAGGGCCGCGAGCAGAAGCCGCTGCTCGAGATCGCCGACGCCCGCGCCAACCGCGAGGAGGTCACGTTCGACGACCTGCCCGCGGCGCCGTTCGAGGGCACCCGGAAGATCAACCCGACGATCGCCGAGCTGCGCGAGCTGATCGACTGGCAGTTCCTGTTCCTGGCCTGGGAGCTCAAGGGCAAGTTCCCGCAGATCCTGGACGAGCCGGTGGCCAAGGAGCTCTACGACGACGCCAACGAGATGCTCGACGAGATCATCTCCGGCGACCACTTCTCGGCGCACGGCGTCTACGGGTTCTGGCCGGCCCACGGCGAGGGCGACGACATCGTGCTGGACACCTCCGACGGCGAGGTCCGGCTGCCGATGCTGCGCCAGCAGACGAAGAAGCCGCTGAACCGGCACAACCGGTGCCTGGCCGACTACGTCGCCCCGGAGGGCGACTCGCTCGGCGCCTTCGCGGTGGCGATCCAGGGCGCGGAGAAGTTCTCGAAGTACTACGAGGACAAGCTCGACGACTACCGGTCGATCATGGTCAAGGCGCTGGCCGACCGGCTTGCCGAGGCGTTCGCCGAGTACGCGCACCTGCACGCCCGCCGTGAGTGGTTCGAGCCGGACGCGAACCCGTCCTCCGAGGAGCTGCTGGGGGAGAAGTTCCGGGGCATCCGTCCCGCGTTCGGCTACCCGGCCTGCCCGGACCACGTGGAGAAGCGCAAGCTGTTCGACCTGCTCGACGCGGAGTCGCTGGACATCGCGCTGACCGAGTCGTATGCGATGACCCCGGCCGCGGCCGTGTCCGGGATGCTGTTCGCCCACCCGGAGTCGCGGTACTTCACGGTCGGGCGGATCGGCCGCGACCAGGTCGAGGACTACGCGAAGCGCAAGGGCGTCGACGTCGCCGAGATCGAGAAGTGGCTGCGTCCGAACCTGGGCTACTCCCCGGAGAAGGGCTGAGCCGCATGCAGGCCGTCCTGTGCGACATGGACGGCACGCTGGTCGACTCGGAGAAGCTCTGGGACCGGGGTCTCGACGACCTGATGGCCCATCTCGGGGCCGGGCCGCTGCCGGAGGCGGCCCGGCACGAGACGGTCGGCGGGTCGCTGCGGTTCTCCACGGGCGTCTGCTTCCGGGAGGCCGGGCGGCCCGGGTACACCGAGGACGAGCTCGTCGCGGCGTGCGACTGGCTCTACGCACGGGCGGCGGAGCTGTTCGCCGAGGGCCTGCCGTGGCGTCCGGGCGCGTACGAACTGCTGCACGGGCTGCGTGCCGCGGGCGTGCCGGTCGCGCTCGTGACGAACACCGTCCGGTCGCTGACCGAGACGGCGCTGGACACGCTCGGCCGGGAGAACTTCGCGGCGAGCGTGTGCGGCGACGAGGTGACGAACCCGAAGCCGGATCCGGAGGCCTACGCCCGCGCCGCCGCGCTGGTCGGGGCCGACCCGGCCGGCTGCCTGGCAGTGGAGGATTCGCCGGCCGGTGCGCGTTCAGCCGAGTCGGCGGGGTGCGCGGTGCTCGTCGTGCCGTGTGAGCTGCCCGTACCGGGTGGCACGCGACGCGAGCAACGGGTGACACTGGAGGGGGTCACCGTCGACGAGCTTTACCGGATCTTCGCGGATCTTTCCGGGGTGGACGCTTGAGCGGACGGTTCGCGGCGACGAGCGGTGATGATCAGCACGACTGTCACGGGCCGTCACCGACGTGTGCCATCCGGCGCATCCGGTGTTCCATCGGACTCTGGAGGCCGTGGTGCGATGGATGGGGTCGCAACCGAGCGGTCAGACTTGGGGCGAAAGGGGTCAAGTGACGTGAAGACTTTCGACGACCTGTTCGCCGAGCTGAGCCAGAAGGCGGCCGAGCGGCCGCCGGGCTCGGGCACCATCGCCGCACTGGACGACGGCGTGCACGCCCAGGGCAAGAAGATCCTTGAGGAGGCGGGCGAAGTGTGGCTCGCCGCCGAGCACGAACCGGACGACGCGCTCGCCGAGGAGATCTCGCAGCTCCTCTACCGGGTACAGGTACTGATGATCCATCGTGGGCTGTCGCTGGAGGACGTCTACAAGTTCCTCTGAGCGTCAACCGGCTGCACGACCTGCCACCCGTTCCACGTTCCACCCGAGGAGAGCCCATGCTCCGCGTCGCCCTCCCGAACAAGGGCACTCTCGCCGAGCCCGCCGCGACGATGATGCGCGAGGCCGGCTACCGCCAGCGCTCCGACCAGCGTGACCTGAGCATGGTCGACGAGGAGAACGGGATCGAGTTCTTCTACCTGCGCCCCAAGGACATCGCCACCTACGTCGGCAAGGGCGACCTGCACCTCGGCGTCACCGGGTTCGACCTGATGGAGGAGTCCGGCAGCCAGGTGACCGAGGTGCTGCCGCTCGGGTTCGGCGGGTCCCGCTTCCAGTTCGCGGCCCCGGCCAGCGCCGACTGGAAGCTGGAGGACCTGGACGGCAAGAAGATCGCCACGTCCTACCCGCGCCTGGTGCGCTCCTACCTGTCCGGCAAGCGGATCGGCGCGGAGATCGTGAAGCTGGACGGCGCCGTCGAGATCTCGATCCAGCTCGGCCTGGCGGACGCGATCGCGGACGTCGTGTCGTCCGGGCGGACGCTGCGCCAGCACGGCCTGGTCACCATCGGCGAGCCGATCGCGACCTCGGTGGCGACGCTGATCCAGCGCGAGCCCCGCAGCGACCGGCCGGAGGACCCCGAGGTCACGGCCGTCAAGCACGTGTTCGCCGAGCGGCTGCGCGGCGTGGTGCTCGCCCGCGAGTACCTGATGATGGACTTCGACTGCCCGGAGAGCCTGCTCGAGGAGGCGTCGCAGGTCGCGCCCGGCCTGCAGGCGCCGACGATCTCGCCGATCCGCAAGGAGGGCTGGGTGGCCGTCCGCACGATGGTGAAGGCGAGGGACACGAACTGGGTGATGGACCGGCTCGCCCAGATCGGTGCCAGCGCCATCCTGACCTCGGAGATCCGGTCCTGCCGGGCCGTCGAGAGCAACGGCAACGGCCACGGCTGACCGGACGGCTCAGTGCAGATGTTCGCTCCGCAAGCTGCGCTCAGCGCGGCCGGACGGTGAGTGCCTGACCGATCCGCCCGACGTGGCCGGACCCGTCGAAGATCGACGCCGACACCGTGCCCACGCCGGACGGCCCGACGACGGTCGCCGCGTCCAGCCCGAACCGCTCGCCCTGCGGGTCGCGGTGCAGGTGCACGGTCAGCTCGGTGTTCACGAACAGCCAGTCCCGCACGTTCAGCGGCGCGGCGATCCCGTTCGCGCAGTCGGCCACGACGAGCAGGCGCTGCAGCGGGCTCGGGTCCTCACCCTCGACGAGCGGCACCCGCTGGCGGATCCACGCCCGGCCGGGGCCGGGCTCGGACAGCCACCCCTGCACCCAGGCCCACTCCATCGCGTCGATGAAGCCCGGCAGCCAGCCGTCGGGGCGCTCGTCGCGGACGGTCGAGGTCTCCGGCCCGGGCATCGCCGCCGCGAGCCCGGTGGTGACCGTGGACGTGTCGCCGCGGGCCAGCCGCCAGGCCCGGGCGCGCAGCACGGCCCGGCCGCCCGCGCTCATCGTCGCCCCGACCATCTGGATGCTCCGCCCGGGCCGTTCCACCGCGGCGGTCACCTCGACCGGCCCGGCCGGGACGGGGCCGAGCACCTCGACCGTGATCCGGGCGAGCACCATCCCGGGCCCGTCCGGCGGCTGCCCGTCGCCGATCCGCTCGAGTGCCCGGACCAGCAGGCCGGACGGCGGGCCCACGTGCTGCGCGTCGGCGAACCACGGCCCGGTGGTGGAGAACGTCGCCTCGAAGTGCTCGGTGGCTCCGTCGATACCGCGCGGGAGGTAGAACGGCGGAAGCTGGTGTTGCGCAGAGCTCACGAGCCGATCATGCCTCTCCGTCCGCGACGGCCGACGGCCAGCCGGGATAGGGCGGCGGTGATCCCTCCCACGCCGGGCACAGCGCCGTGAACGCGCAGGACCGGCACGCCGGCCCCGGGTTCGGCCGGAAGTCGCCGGTCTCGCCGGCGCGCAGCACCGCGGCCCAGATGGCCTCCAGCAGCCGGGTGAAGCGCTGCAGCTCCTCGGCGTCCGGGGCGTAGCGGAGCACCTGCCCGTCGGCCAGGTAGAGCAGCCGCAGCTCGGACGGCACCACGCCGCGCGTCGCGAGCACGGCCAGCCCGTAGAACTTCAGCTGGAACAGCGCGCCGAGCTCGGAGCGCTCGCCGGGCGCGGCCCCGGTCTTGTAGTCCACCACCCGGAACCCGCCGTCGTCGTCGACGTCGAGCCGGTCCACGTAGCCGCGCAGCGGCAGCCCGCCCGGGAGCACTGTCGAGTCGAGCACGACCTCAACCCGTTCCTCGACGGCCGCCGGCGCCACCTCCCGCGGGTCCTCGAGCGTGAAGTACGTGTCCAGCAGCGCGGACGCCGAGTCCAGCCACACCGCGAGCGCCGCGTCGTCCCGGCCGTCCGGTCCGTCGAACAGCGCGCCCGTCAGGTCCGGCTCGACGGCGAGCAGCCCGTCCCACGCCGGGCCGAGCAGCGCGTGCGCCGCGGCCGGGCTCCGTTCACCGGCCGGCATCGCGTACAGCTGCTCCAGCACCGCGTGCACGAGCGTGCCGCGCACCTGCGCCCGGCCGGGCACCTCGGGCAGCCGGTCCACCGCCCGGAAACGGTAGAGCAGCGGGCAGCGCTTGAAGTCGGACGCCCGCGACGGCGACAGCGCGGGCGGACGGCGCGGGGTCTCCGTCCCGGCGGGGGAGACCTCGCTCTGCCCCACGCCGCCCGGCCCGTCGTCCACGGTCGTGAGGGTAGGCGAGGCCCCCGACAGTCCTGCCTGCCACTCAGCCCGGCGCCGCGGCCGTCGGGACCGGTGCCGCAGGTGCCGCGTTCCTGGTGTCCATGGACGAGCAGTTCCCACGGCATCGTCGCACGTCACCGCCCGATCGTGTGCTCATAGTGCTCACTTCGGCACTTATAGTGTGCATGTGGCCCGACACTCCGCTGCCGAGCACTCGCAGGAGACTGCGTGGCGAAGCCCGGATCGGCTGGGCGCCGCGCACGGGTCCGGCGGCGTCCGTGCGGACGACCCGTCGTCGACCCAGCGGATCCACCCGCGTGCGGCCGGATGGCCGGACCAGCGCGCGACCGGGCGGGAAGCCGGCACAACGACGACGACGGCCGCCCGCCCCTCGGCCCTGCGCCGGTTCGTAGCCTGGCTCGGCTCGCTGGTGCTGCTCGGAGCCGTCGCGCTCGCGCTCGCCGTCGCCGTCGTCCCCGTCGCGGCCGGCGGTAGCGCGCTGACCGTGTTGTCGCCGAGCATGACCCCGACGTTCCCGGTCGGCACGCTCGTCGTGATCCGCCCCCGGCCGGTCGAGGCGATCCGGATCGGCGACGTCGTCTCGTTCACCGACCGCGACCCCGCCACCGGCTCGACCCGCACCGTGACGCACCGCGTCGTCGGGGTGGACCCCGGCCCGCAGTTCCGGACGAAGGGCGACGCGAACGCCGCCCAGGACCCGGACGCGGTTCAGGCCACCGAGGTCCGCGGTGTCGAGTGGTACTCGGTCCCGAAGGTCGGAGCCTGGGGGTCCCAGGTGCGGTCCGGCCCCGGCCTGCTGCTCGCGGGCGGGTCCGTGCTGCTCGTGGTCGCGCTGATGCTGCTGGTGCCCAAGCGCCGGGAGAAGTGACCGGGTCGTGATCGCGGCGGGCCCGGTCCGGGAGCCGCCCGGGGCCTGCGGATAGCGTTCCGCCTCGTGCCCGACGCCGAGCCGCACGCTCCCGACCTTCCGCCCGCGACCGACGACCACCCGATCCCGCGCGGAGGCCCGTTCCGTCCCGGGGACCGGGTGCAGCTGACCGACTCGAAAAGGCGCCGCTACACGCTCGTGCTCGAGACGGGTGGCGTGTATCACACCCACCGCGGCGGACTGCCGCACGACGATCTGATCGGCCTGCCCGAGGGATCACTCGTGAAGTCGGCGGCCGGCACGTCGTATCTCGCGCTGCGGCCCCTGCTGTCGGACTACGTGCTGTCCATGCCGCGTGGTGCGCAGGTCATCTACCCCAAGGACGCTGCGCAGATCCTGATGTGGGGCGACGTCTTCCCGGGCGCCCGGGTGCTGGAGGCCGGCGCCGGTTCGGGGGCGCTGACGTGCTCGTTGCTCCAGGCGGTGGGGCCGTCGGGGCAGATCGTGTCCTACGAGATCCGCGACGACCACGCCCCGCACGCTGAACGGAACGTCACAACGTTCTTCGGGCACAGGCCACCCAACTGGGCCTTGCATGTCGGGGACGTCCGTGAGTTCACCGGTGAAGTCGATCGAGCGGTGCTCGACATGTTGTCCCCGTGGGACGTGCTCGACACGATCCGCGACGCACTGATCCCCGGCGGGGTGCTCGTCGGCTACGTCGCGACCACGACGCAGCTGTCGATGCTCACCGAGAAGCTGCGTGAGATGCAGTGCTGGACCGAGCCGCAGGCATGGGAGTCGCTGGTCAGGCCGTGGCACGTGGTCGGACTGGCGGTCCGGCCGGACCACCGGATGATCGGCCACACGGCGTTCCTGGTGACCACCCGCAGGCTCGCCGACGGCGTCGCGCCGCCCCGGCCCCAGCGCCGCCCCACCTCCCGCTGAGCGCAGGGGACTTCCCTTGCGGCACGAGATGTTTACACAATCCCGTCCGGTAAGACGGTGACGTGACGTCAGCGGAACCGGAGAGTGTCGTCAAGGTGCCGTCCGGCTGAGGCCCGGATCACCGGTTCGACGCACCGCTTCGGTACCCGGTGACCGGGTACCGTGGTGAAACGGAACACGGAGGGAGGCTGCCGTGAATCCTTACGACGATTCTCCCGGCAGGCGTGACAACGTGAACGGTGATCTCAGCCCGGCTGAGGCCGCCGAGCACATCCGATACCTCGAGAACGAGATCGCGACGCTGCGTCAGCGGCTCACCGAAACCCCCCGACACGCACGTGTGCTCGAGCAACGACTGTCCGAGGCGACCAGCCGCCTCTCCGCGCTCAACGCCCGCAACGAGAAGCTCACCGAAACGCTCAAGGAGGCGCGCGGCCAGCTCGTCGCCCTGCGCGAGGAGGTCGACCGCCTGGCCCAGCCCCCGTCGGGCTACGGCGTCTTCCTGGGGCGCTACGAGGACGACACGGTCGACGTGTTCACCTCCGGTCGCCGTATGCGGGTGCCGGTGTCGCCCGCGGTCGAGAGCGCGACGCTGCGCCCCGGCCAGTCCGTGCGGCTCAACGAGGCGCTGACCGTCGTCGAGGCGATGGGCTTCGAGCAGATCGGCGACCTGTACTCGCTGCGCGAGATCGTGTCCAAGCCGACCGACGACGGTCAGGCCGGCCGCGGTCTGGTGATCGGGCATTCCGACGAGGAGCGCGTGGTGTGGCTCGCCGCGCCGCTGTTCGAGCTCGGCGATGACGGCGAGAGCTCTCCGCTCAAGTCCGGCGACTCGCTGATGGTCGACACCCGGGCCGGCTACGCCTACGAGCGGGTCGCCAAGGCCGAGGTCGAGGACCTCGTGCTGGAGGAGGTCCCGGACGTCGCCTACGAGGACATCGGTGGCCTGACCGGCCAGATCGAGATGATCCGCGACGCGGTCGAGCTGCCGTTCCTGCACTCCGAGCTGTTCCGCGAGTACGAGCTGCGCCCGCCCAAGGGCGTCCTGCTCTACGGCCCGCCCGGCTGCGGCAAGACGCTGATCGCCAAGGCGGTGGCGAACTCCCTGGCCAAGAAGGTCGCCACGCTGCGCGGTGACGACGCACCGGACGAGGCGCGCTCGTTCTTCCTGAACATCAAGGGCCCGGAGCTGCTCAACAAGTTCGTCGGCGAGACCGAGCGGCACATCCGGCTGATCTTCCAGCGTGCCCGGGAGAAGGCGTCCGAAGGCACCCCGGTGATCGTGTTCTTCGACGAGATGGACTCGATCTTCCGGACCCGTGGCTCGGGTGTGTCCTCCGACGTCGAGACGACGATCGTGCCCCAGCTCCTCTCCGAGATCGACGGCGTGGAGGGCCTGGAGAACGTCATCGTGATCGGCGCCTCGAACCGCGAGGACATGATCGACCCGGCGATCCTGCGGCCGGGCCGGCTGGACGTGAAGATCAAGATCGAGCGTCCGGACGCCGAGGGCGCGAAGGACATCTTCTCGAAGTACATCACCGACACCCTGCCCATCCACGCCGAGGACATCGCCGAGTTCTCCGGCAGCCGCCGGGCGTGCGTGGACGGGATGATCCAGCGGATCGTCGAGCGGATGTACGACGAGTCCGAGGAGAACAGGTTCCTCGAGGTCACCTACGCCAACGGCGACAAGGAGACCCTGTACTTCAAGGACTTCAACTCCGGCGCCATGATCCAGAACATCGTGGACCGGGCGAAGAAGACCGCGATCAAGTCGGTGCTCGAGTCCGGCCAGCCGGGCCTGCGGGTGCAGCACCTGCTGGACGCGATCGTCGACGAGTTCGCCGAGAACGAGGACCTGCCCAACACGACCAACCCGGACGACTGGGCGCGGATCTCGGGCAAGAAGGGCGAGCGGATCGTCTACATCCGCACGCTGGTCACCGGCAAGAACGACGCCGCGGGCCGGGCCATCGACACCGCGTCGAACACCGGCCAGTACCTGTAGGCACCAGTACGCCATCCCGGCCCCGTCGCGTCCGTCGCGGCGGGGCCGTGGTGTGCGTCAGGCGAAGAGCGGCGCGAAGTCGACGGTCAGCCGCTGCTCGCGGATCACGCCGTCCTCGCCGATCTCGACGAAGTTGGCGAAGCGCACGGACAACTCCTTGCCGTCCTGGCGGACGAACTCGATGTCACCCTCGAGCCCGGCGAGGTCGCCACCGAGGTCGTAGACGGCGTGCAGGACGTGGCGGGAGCTCTTGATCGCGCCCAGCAGCCCGCCGAACGCCTGGGCGATGTCGTCCCGGCCGACCACGGGGTCGTCGTTGCCCAGCGTCAGCTTCGCGTCCTCGGCGATCAACGACAGGAAGCCGTCGACGTCCATGGCGTCCACCCGGCGGTAGTACTCCGCGAGCTGCCGCTCCTTGCGGTCCGCGTTCGTCATGTGCTCGGCCTCCCCGACCGGTTGTGCGTCGCCCCGACGGGGCAGGTCGGCCCGATCTCCGCGTTCGTTACGTCTGTCCGATCCGTTCACGACAGCCCGCCCGGCCGGCCCTACCGTTCCCGCCATGACTGACACGACCATCGGAGCCCAGCTGGACATGATCGGCATCGTGGTGTCCGACATGCCGCGGGCGCTCGCGTTCTACCGGCTGCTCGGCCTGGACATCCCCGCCTCGGCCGACGCCGATCCGCACGTGGAGGTGACGCTGCGCGGCGGCCTGCGCCTCGGCTTCGACTCCGACGCCACGGTGGCCTCGTTCCACGCGGGCTACACCCCGCCGACCGGCGGGGGGCGCGTCGGGCTGGCGTTCCTGCTGCCGGACGCCGCGGCCGTCGACGCCGCGCACGCCCGGATCGTGGGCGCCGGCCACAAGAGCGAGCTGGAGCCGTTCGACGCGCCGTGGGGCCAGCGCTACGCCACGGTCCAGGACCCCGACGGGACGTCGCTGGACCTGTTCGCCTGGGCCTGAGCGATACGCGCGTAGGCCCTGCCAGCGGCCGGCACCCGATCCGCGATCTACTGTGACGTTTCGCGCGGCTCCAGGCGGCCGGAAGGTGCCCCTCGATGCAGGTCGCGCGGCCGACCGGCACGTTCGGGCGGTCGACACCGCCGGAATGTGCCACTCGATCCCAGGGACGTGGTCGGTCGGCACGTTCGGGCGGTCGACACCGCCGGAATGTGCCACCCGATGCCGAGTCGGGTCGGCTGGCACGTTCGCGGACGACGCCGCGGGAATGTGCCGCTCGAAGCCGTGTCGCGATCGGCAGGCACGTTCAGGCTGTCGACGTCGCCGGAATGTGCCGCTCGATGCCACGACGGGGTCGGCCAGGCACGTTCGCGCGGTCGACGCCGCCGGAACGTGCCGCTCAATACCGATGCCGGGTCGGTCGGCACGTTCCCGCGGTCGGGACGCCACGAGGAGCGAGTTGCTGGGGTGGCCGAGGCCGAACAGTCACGTTCGCCGGTCGAGGGCGCACCGGTGGTTGTCCGACGAGCCGGGAACAGCAAGGCGTGCGACGTCGCGCGTGCCGTGCGGCGCTCAGTCCTGCCGCGCCGGGCCGAGCAGCGTGCCGGGGGAGACCCCGGCCAGCGCCCGGACCTCGCGGGACAGGTGCGGCTGGTCGGCGTAGCCGGTGCGGGCCGCCACGTCCGCAGGCGCCTGTCCGGCGTACAGCAGCGCGGCGGCGGCCCGGAACCGCAGGACGCGCCGGGCGACCGACGGCCCGTAGCCCAGCGTCGCGGTACAGGTGCGGTGCAGCGTCCTGGTCGTGACGCCGAGACCGTCGGCGACATCGGTGGCGGCCTCCCCGCGGGCCATCGCCCGCAGTGCCCAGCGGGGGAGCGGGCCGGGAAGGCGACGGCGCCGGTCGTCGGCTGCCGCGAGGAGTCGCGTCGCGGTCCCGATCAGCCGCGCCGCGTCCGCTCCACCATCGTCGCCGAGGTCGTCGAGTGTGCCCACAGGAGTCCCGGGAGGTGCGGAGCCCAACGGGTCAGGCACAGCCGAGCCGAGCACGTCGACCAGCTCGATCCGGCGGTCGACCAGCTCCGCGGCCGGCACCCCGAGCAGCGTGGGCAGCGCGCCCGGGCGGAACCGCAGCCCGGTCGTCACCGACCCGGGCGCGAACGTCGCCGTGTGCGCCGCCGTGTCCGGCCCGGCCACGACGAGCCGCCCGCCGATCAGCAGCAGGTCCATGCAGCCGTCCGGGAGCACCCGCTGCTCGCGCACCTGCGCGGGACAGTGTCCGTGACTGCCAGGCGCACTCGAGCAGCCCGGCGAGCGGACCCGCCGGGCCCCACTCCCGGTAGCCCGTCACCCCACCGAGGCTACGACCCACCCCCGACAAAACGGAGCCCCGGACCAGGTCCGGGGCTCCGTCGGGAGGTGTACGTCAGGACGCGCGCAGCACGCCCTGGATCTCCAGCTCGATGCCGACCTTCTCGCTCACCACGACGCCGCCGCCGTCGAGCGGCATCGAGATGTCGACGCCGAAGTCGCTGCGGTTGATCGTGGTCGTGGCGGTGAAGCCACCGCGGGTGCCGCCCCACGCGTCCTGGCCGAAGCCGTTGACCTCGAGCTTGAGCTCGACCGGCTTGGTCACGCCCTTGATCGTCAGGTCGCCGGCCAGCACGTAGTCCTCGCCGTCGGGGGTGATGCCGGTCGAGCGGAACGTCCACTCGGGGTGGGTCTCGACCTCGAAGAAGTCGGCCGACTTGATGTGCTGGTCGCGCTGCTCGGTGCCGGTGTCGATGGAGCGCGCGTCGATCGTCGCGGAGACGGTCGAGTCCTCGAAGCGCGCACCCGTGGTGAACTCTCCGGAGAACGTGTCGAACTTGCCGCGCACCTTGCTGACCATCATGTGGCGGACGACGAACGACACGGCCGAATGCGTGGCGTCGATGTCCCAGGTGCCGGCGACGTAGTTCGGGATGCTGGTGGTGGACGGAGCCGACATCAGGAGAGACCTTCCAGTTGATTGAACTCTCACTTGTTGAGAGCGATACTAGTACCAACGTGTTGAGCGTTCAATGATTCCTGGGAGGTGTCATGGGTCACACGCCGTGGCTCGACGACGACGAACAGCGGACCTGGCGCGCCTTCCTCGCCGCGAACCGGCTGGTGTCGGAGCGGGTCGAGCGACAGATGCAGACCGAGTCCCGGATGCCGCAGGCCTACTACGAGATCCTGGTCCGGCTCTCCGAGGCGCCGGGCCGGACGCTGCGGATGAGCGAGCTCGCGACGTCGTCGCTGTCGTCGCGCAGCCGGATCTCGCATGCGGTCGCGCGGATGGAGGAGGCCGGCCTGATCGCCCGCACGTCGTGCCCGACGGACCGGCGCGGCCAGCTCGCGGCGCTCACCGACGAGGGGATGGCGCTGCTGGAGGGCGCCGCGCCCGGGCACGTGCGGACGGTGCGGGCGGTGATGTTCGACGCGCTCACCCGCGAGCAGCAGCACGGGCTGCGTGATGCGGCGGAGGCGCTCGTCGCCCACCTGTCCGACGGTCCGCTGTGGCTGGTCGACGGCGAGACCGACGACGACGATCCCGGGTCGGGCTGCGCGACGGCGTGAGGCTTGCCGCCCGGCCCGGCGGGGGACGCCGTACGGGTTTTAGGCTGGGCACATGCCTCATTTCGACGTCGTCGTTCTCGGTGCCGGCCCCGGTGGGTACGTCGCGGCCATCCGGGCCGCCCAGCTCGGCCGCAGCGTGGCCGTCGTCGAGGAGAAGTACTGGGGCGGGGTGTGCCTGAACGTCGGCTGCATCCCGTCGAAGGCCTTGCTGCGCAACGCCGAGCTCGCACACATCGTGCAGAACGAGCAGAAGACCTTCGGCATCTCCGGTGACGTCTCGTTCGACTTCGGTGTCGCCTTCGACCGGAGCCGCACGGTGGCCGACGGCCGGGTCAAGGGCGTCCACTTCCTGATGAAGAAGAACAAGATCACCGAGTTCGACGGCTTCGGCCGCTTCACCAAGCCGGGTGAGATCGAGGTCGACCTCACCGACGGTGGCTCGGAGACGCTCACCTACGGCGACGTGATCATCGCCACCGGGTCCACGGTGAAGCTGCTGCCCGGCACCGAGCTCTCGGAGCGCGTGGTGACCTACGAGGAGCAGATCCTCACCCGTGAGCTGCCGAAGAGCATCGTCATCGCCGGTGCCGGCGCGATCGGCGTCGAGTTCGCCTACGTGCTCGCGAACTACGGCGTCGAGGTGACGATCGTCGAGTTCCTGGACCGGCTGCTCCCGCTCGAGGACGCGGACGTGTCCAAGGAGCTCGGGAAGCGCTACAAGAAGCTCGGCGTGACGGTCCGCACCTCGACGAAGGTCGAGTCCATCGTCGACGACGGGTCCGGCGTCACCGTCACCGTCTCGTCGGAGAAGGGCGGCTCCGAGGAGATCCGCGCGGACAAGGTCATGCAGGCGATCGGGTTCGCCCCCCGGGTGGACGGGTTCGGGCTGGACAAGCTCGGCGTCGAGCTGACCGAGCGCGGCGCGATCGCGATCGACGACTACATGCGCACGAACGTCGAGCACGTCTACGCGATCGGCGACGTCACGGCGAAGCTGATGCTCGCCCACGTCGGCGAGGCGCAGGGTGTCGTCGCGGCGGAGACGCTGGCCGGGGCCGAGACCCAGGAGCTCGAGTACGTGATGATGCCGCGGGCGACGTTCTGCCAGCCGCAGGTCGCGAGCTTCGGCTACACCCAGGCCCAGGCCGAGGAGCTGGCCGACGAGAAGGGCTGGAAGATCAAGGTCGCCCAGTTCCCGTTCACCGCGAACGGCAAGGCACAGGGGATGGCCGAGCCCAACGGGTTCGTGAAGCTGATCAGCGACGACACCTACGGTGAGCTGCTCGGCGGGCACATCATCGGCGCGGAGGCGACCGAGCTGCTGCCGGAGCTGACACTGGCCCAGAAGTGGGACCTGACGGCGTTCGAGCTGGCGCGCAACGTGCACGCCCACCCGACGCTCTCCGAGGGCCTGCAGGAGGCGATCCACGGCCTGGCCGGCCACATGATCAACCTCTGAGGGCGCGGTTACTGCGTCAGTCGCGGGGCGGCACGTGCTGGGGAGCGGGGCGACCCGCCTCCCGGCTGACGGCGTCCAGTGCGGCTTCGACGGCGGCCTGCACCGCGGCCGTCGAGACGTTCGGGTCGATCCGACGGGCGGCGGCCAACGAGCGGGCCGAGACCGAGATGCTGACCATGGCGAACTCCGGGGTGCTGCGCGGGTGACGGCTGGGGTTTCGGGGATGTTGCCATGCGCCGTCCGGAACGTCTTCTCGTGGCCCGGGGTAGGTCGCCCGTCGGGGGCCGCATTGTTACCGACCGGTATCGGACAGCCAGCGCAGGGCGACCACCCGGCCGTCCGGCACGAACGGCCAGGACGGGTCGTCGAGCCGCGCGCGCAGCTCGTCGAGCTCCATCCACCACGTCTCGGCCACCTCGGAGGGTTGCGCGACCACCGGGCCGTCGGAGAACGCCTGGTAGGCGAACACGTGCGCGCGCAGGCCGTGCGGCCCGGTGCCCGCGCCCGTGTCCACGCCGAGCGCGGCGGCGTCGAACGCCATCCGGAACAGCGGCTCGAGCCGCACGCGGGCGATCCCGAGCTCCTCGTCCAGCTCGCGGGCGGCCGCTGTGTCCGGCGTCTCGCCGGGATCGATGACCCCGCCGGCCCAGCAGTCGATCAGTCCGGCCATCACCAGCTTGTCGTCGGTGCGCCGGTGCACGAGCACCCGGCGGCGGTCGGTGCTGCGCAGCGCGACGGCGGTGGTGCCGTGCCACCAGGAGTGCGCGTAGACCTCGCCGCGGTCGGCCTCGCCGACGACCTGCCCGCCGGCGTCGAACAGCGCCACCCGCTCCCGGGCCGGATCCGTCACCGCTCCAGGATCGGTGTGCTCACCCGCGCGCGCGACCCGGTGGCGGTTAGGCTCGGCAAATGCACTCTCGCAGGCTGACCGGGGCGGTGGCATGACCGCACGCCGCATCATGGGCACGGAGATCGAGTACGGGATCGCGGTGCCCGGCGACCCCGCGGCCAACCCGGTCGTCACCTCGACGCAGGTGGTTCTCGCCTACGCCGCTGCGGCGGACATCCCGCGCAACCGGCGGGCCCGGTGGGACTACGAGGTCGAGTCCCCGCTGCGCGACGCGCGCGGTTTCGACCTGTCCGCTCCGTCCCTGTCGCCGCAGCTCGACCAGGACCTCGACGACCTGGGTGCGGCCAACGTCATCCTCACCAACGGCGCTCGGCTCTACGTCGACCACGCCCACCCCGAGTACTCGACGCCCGAGGTGCTGACCCCGCGCGACGTCGTGATCTGGGACAAGGCGGGGGAGCGGGTGATGCTGGAGGCGGCCAACCGGGCGGCCACGGTCCCGGGCTCGCCGCGGCTGCAGCTCTACAAGAACAACGTCGACGGCAAGGGCGCGAGCTACGGCTCGCACGAGAACTACCTGATGGCCCGGACGACGACGTTCCCGTCGATCGTCGGCGGGCTGACCCCGTTCTTCGTGTCCCGGCAGGTCGTCTGCGGCGCCGGGCGGGTCGGGCTGGGCCAGCAGGGCGACGAGCCCGGCTACCAGCTGGCCCAGCGCGCCGACTACATCGAGGTCGAGGTCGGGCTGGAGACGACGCTCAAGCGCGGGATCATCAACACCCGCGACGAGCCGCACGCCGACGCGGACAAGTACCGCCGCCTGCACGTCATCATCGGCGACGCGAACCTGTCCGAGTACGCGACGCTGATCAAGGTCGGGTCCACGGCGCTGGTCCTGGACATGATCGAGCACGGCGGCCGGTTCGAGGACCTGCGCCTGTCCGAGCCGGTCCGCGCGGTCTCCCAGCTCAGCCGCGACCCGTCGTTGAAACAGACCGTCGAGCTCGCCGACGGGCGCAAGCTCACCGGCCTGGAGATCCAGCGCGAGTACTTCGAGCGTGCGTCCGTGCACGTCGAGAAGACGCTGGGCACCGACGTCGACGCCGACACGACCGAGGTGCTCGAGGCCTGGGGCGGTGTGCTCGACGACCTGGAGCGCGACCCGATGAGCACCGCCGACCGCCTGGACTGGACGGCGAAGCTCAAGCTGCTGGAGGCCTACCGCGAGCGGGACGGGCTGACCTGGAACTCGGGCCGGCTCGGGATGGTCGACCTGCAGTACTCCGACGTGCGGCTGGCCAAGGGCCTCTACAACCGCCTCGTGACCCGCGGTTCGATGCGCCGATTGGTCACCGAGGAGCAGGTCGCGGCCGCGATGACCGACCCGCCGGAGGACACCCGGGCCTACTTCCGGGGCAGCTGCATGAAGCGCTACCCGGTCGAGGTCGCCGCCGCGTCGTGGGACTCGGTGATCTTCGATCTGGGCCGGGAGTCGCTCGTGCGCATCCCGACGCTGGAGCCGCTGCGGGGCACCCGGCGGCACGTCGGCGAGCTGTTCGAGGCGACGTCGTCGGCCGAGGAGCTCGTGGACAAGCTCACCCAGGGCTGACGCGACGACCTGCGCGTTCGTCAGGATCCGATCCGCGGACGCGCCCGACATCGCGCCGGTCGAATCGGGCGTGTCGCCGAACCGGTCGGTAGGGTGAACGAGTACCGGACCCGGTCCGTCGCGCGAGGCACGCGCGGTGGCCGGGCCCACGTGCGAGGAGGAGGCGTCATGTCGCAGGAGCAGACGAAGCGCCAGGGCGGCGGAGACGGCGACGACGAGGGCGGCGAAGGCGCGGAAGGCAGCGGCCAGGAACGTCGCGAGAAGCTCGGCGAGGACGTCGACACCATCCTCGACGAGATCGACGACGTACTCGAGGAGAACGCGGAGGACTTCGTCCGGTCCTACGTGCAGAAGGGCGGCCAGTAGGCTCCCTCCGCCCCCGGTGCCGTGCCGGGGGCGGTCCCGATCCACCCCCGCACCAGCTACACACCGAACGAGGAGAGGCACGCACTCGACCATGGAGTTCCGGCCGTCGGTCACCCCCGGTATCCCGGGATCGCACACAGGTCAGCTCGGTACCTACATGACCGGCGCACAGTCCTTCTCCGAGTTCGTCTCGGCCACCGCGCCGCACCTGATGCCGGGCGCGAGCGTGGTGTCCGGCGGTGGCGCGTCGGTGGCGTCCGACCTGGGCGTCCCGCACGGCACGACGATCGTCGCGCTGACGTTCCCCGGCGGCGTCGTCATCGCCGGTGACCGCCGTGCCACCTCGGGCAACGTGATCGCCCAGCGCGACATCGAGAAGGTGTTCGTCACCGACGAGCACTCCGCCGTCGGTATCGCCGGCGCGGCCGGCATCGCGCTGGAGATGGTCCGGCTGTTCAGCGTGGACCTGGAGCACTACGAGAAGCTCGAGGGCATCTCGCTCTCGCTGGACGGCAAGGCCAACAAGCTCGCCGGGATGATCCGGCAGAACCTCGGCGCCGCGATGCAGGGCTTCGTCGTCGTTCCGCTGTTCGCCGGCTACGACATCGACGCCGGTGACCCGTCGACGGCCGGCCGGATCGTCACCTACGACCCCACCGGCGGGCGCTACGACGAGAAGCTCGGCTACCACGCCGTGGGCTCCGGCTCGGTGTTCGCGAAGTCGTCGCTGAAGAAGCTGCACGACCCGTCCGCGGACCTCGCCGCCACCGTCAAGACGGCCATCGAGGCGCTCTACGACGCCGCCGACGACGACACCGCGACCGGCGGACCGGACACGGTGCGCCGGATCTACCCGGTCGTCGTGAGCATCACCGCCGAGGGCGCCCAGCGGCGCCCGGAGGACGAGGTCGCCGGTGTGGTCGACCAGGTCGTCGCGGGCCGTCGTGAACGGCCCGGCGGCTGATCGCCCCAGGTAGACCGACCACTCCCGCACGAGAAGACCTGGAGCGCTCCCCATGACGATGCCGTTCTACTCCTCAGTCGACCAGCTCCTGCGCGACCGCTCGGAGCTCGCCCGCAAGGGCATCGCGCGCGGCCGCAGCGTGGTCGTGCTGACCTACGCCGGCGGTGTGCTGTTCGTCGCGGAGAACCGCGGCACCTCGCTGCGCAAGGTCTCCGAGATCTACGACCGGATCGGCTTCGCCGCGGTCGGGCGCTACAACGAGTTCGAGAACCTGCGCACCGGCGGCATCCGGATGGCCGACTTCCGCGGCTTCACCTACGACCGCCGCGACGTGTCCGGGCGGATGCTGGCCAACGCCTACGCGCAGGCGCTGGGCACGGCGTTCGTCGAGCAGCAGAAGCCGTTCGAGGTGGAGCTGTGCGTGGCCGAGGTCGGACGCGAGCCCGACGGCGACCAGCTCTACCGGATCACCTACGACGGCTCGATCACCGACGAGCCGCGCTACGTCGTGATGGGCGGCCAGACCGAGCCGATCTCGACGAAGATGGGCGAGACCTACTCCCACGGCCTCGAGCTGTCCGCGGCGATCGAGGTCGCGCTCGGCGGGCTGCAGGTGCCGGGGGCCGACCCGTCGGCGTCGAACGGCTCGCCGCAGCCCCGGGTGCTGGGGGCGGACGCGCTGGAGATCGCGGTGCTGGACCGGGCGCGGGAGCGCCGCACGTTCCGGCGGATCTCCGGGGCGGCGCTGACCGAGCTGCTGCCGGCCGCGAACCGCGGCACCGACGAGGCGGAGCCGGACGTCGCGGGCGGGGACGACACGCCCGCCGCCGGCGGTGCGCTGCCCGAATGACCCGTTTCTCGGCGGACACCGCCTCCGAGGCCACCGTCACCGCCGAGCGCAAGGCGGTGTGGGACGTCCTCGTCGACCCCGCACTGCTGCCGAAGCTGACGCCGCTGCTCTCGAAGATCGACGCCGACGGCGACCTGTGGCGCTGGCACATGGTCCGGCTCGCCGTGCTGGGCGTCGGGATCAAGCCGGTGTTCACCGAGCGGATGGTGTTCGACTACGGCGACGAGGTCAGCCGGATCGACTTCACCCACGAGCCGCCCGCCGGCGTCACCGAGTGGGCCGGCGCCGAGGGCCACTACACGCTGCGCGACGTCGACGGCGGCACCCATCTCGGGATCGGGCTGCGGCTGGACGTCGACATGCCGCTGCCGCGCTACTCCGCGCCGGTCGTGCAGCGCGCCATGCGCTCCACGATGATGGCGACCGGCGACCGGTTCTCGGCGAACCTGCTGAAGCACCTGAAGGCCCAGTGGCGGTGAACGGCGCGACGACCGTCCTCGGTCTGGACACGTTCGGCGACGTCCCGGCGGGCTCGGACCGAGCGGACGGCGCGCTGCTGTCGCACCCGGAGGCGATCCGGCAGGTCGTCGAGGAGGTCGTGGTCGCCGACGCCACGGGCGTCGACGTCGTCGCGCTCGGGGAGCATCACCGGCCCGAGTACTCGATCTCGACGCCGGAGACGGTGCTGGCCGCGATCGCGTCGCGGACGTCGCGGATCCGGCTCTCGTCCGGGGTCACGGTGCTCAGCTCGGACGACCCGGTGCGGGTGTACCAGCGGTTCGCCACGCTCGACGCGCTCTCCGGCGGGCGGGCCGAGGTGATCGTCGGGCGCGGCTCGTTCACCGAGTCGTTCCCGCTGTTCGGCCACGACCTGGCCGACTACGAGGTCCTGTTCGAGGAGAAGCTGGACCTGTTCGTCCGGCTGCTCGACGAGAAGCCGGTGACGTGGCAGGGGACCACGCGGGCGGCGCTGGACGGCATCGAGGTGTTCCCGACGACCGGGCGCAGGCTGCCGGTGTGGGTCGGCGTCGGCGGGTCGCCGGAGTCCGTCGTGCGCACCGCGCGCCACGACCTGGGCCTCATGCTGGCGATCATCGGCGGGCAGCCGGGACGGTTCGCCCCGTACGTCGACCTGTACCACCGCGCGGTGGAACAGTTCGGGCACGAGCCGAAACCGGTCGGGATGCACGCACCGGGCTTCGTCGCGGACACCGACGAGGAGGCCCGGGAGATCTTCTACCCGCCGTACAAGGTGCAGATGGACCGGATCGGTGCCCAGCGCGGCTGGCCGCCGATGGCCCGGGAGCGGTTCGACGCCGAGGTCGAGCAGGGCGCCCTGCACGTGGGATCGCCGGAGACGGTCGCCCGCAAGATCGCCGACTCGGTCCGCGCCGTCGGCGCCGGGCGGTTCGACCTGATCTACACCGTCGGGCCGCAGCCGGTCGGCGCGCGGATGCGGGCCGTCGAGCTCTACGGCACGCGGGTCGTGCCGATGGTGCGCGAGCTGCTGGGCTGAGCTCCGGGTGCGCCGCCAGGACCTCGCGCTGGGTGCGCGCATCACCGTGGAGAACGCCGTCGGGCGCGCGGTCGCGCTCGCCGGCGACCCGATCCTGCGGCTGATGCACGCGCCGTGGCGGGACCGGCCGGAGGAGACTCTCACTAGCCTGCTGACCGGACCGCCGGTCGTGCGCAGCCGGCTCGGGCCGGTGGCGGTCGCCTCGGCCGAGCTGTGCGGGCAGGTGCTGCGCGATCGGCGGTTCGGGGTGCGCACCCGGGCCGGCACGACGCCGGGCGGGCGTCCGGGACCCGACGGGCGCGACCCGGTGCTCGAGCCGGTCGACCTGTCGTTCCTGGCCCTGGATCCGCCGGACCACGACCGCCTGCGCCGGCTGGCGCAGCCGGCGTTCGGGCCCACCCGGGTCCGCGGCTACCGGTCGCGTGCCGGGGACCTGGCGGAACAGCTGGTGGCCGACGCCGTCGCGCGCGGCGCGTTCGATCTCGTCGCCGACGTCGCCGCCCCGCTGACCGGGACCGTGATCGCCGAGATCCTCGGCGTCCCGCGAGGTGCGGTCGCGGAGTTCCTGCACTGGGGCGGTGTGATCGGGGAGACGCTCGGCGGGGTGCGCTCGCTGCGCGCCGCTCTCGCGGCCCGGGAGGCCGAGGCCGGGCTGCGCGGCCTGCTCGCCGGGCTGCTGGACGAGCGCCGGGACGGGCCGGGCGAGGACCTGCTGACCCAGCTGGCGGGCGCCGTCGACGCCGGTGAGATCGACTCCGGCGAGGCGGTCGGGATGGCGATGCTGCTCGTCCTGGCCGGGTTCGAGACGACGACGAGCCTGCTCTCGACGGCGGTCGCCGGGCTGCTCGACACCCCCGGCACGTGGGCGTGGCTCGGTGAGGACCCGCAGGCGCGCGCCCCGGACGTGGTGCAGGAGGCGCTGCGCTTCGACCCGCCGGTCCGCTTCACCGCGCGCAGCCCGCACGTCGACGTCGAGCTCGCCGGTGAGCCGATCGCCGCGGACACCGCGGTCCTGCTGGCGCTGAACGCCGCAGGCCGGGACCCGGCCGTGCACACCGACCCGCACGCGTTCGATCCGACGCGGACGACGGCGTCGAAGCACCTCGCGTTCGGCGGCGGCGCGCACTACTGCCTCGGCGCCCCGCTGGCGCTGCTGGAGTCGGAGATCGTGCTGGCCGCCCTGGCGTCGCACGCACCGCGGCTGGCGCGCGCCGGTGCCGGGAGCCGGTGGAACTCCGCGCTGCTCGGCGGGTTCCGGTCCCTGCCGCTGAGGGCGTCCGGTTAGCTCTCAGCCGACCAGCGCGTCGTGCAGGGCCCGCAATCCCGGTGCGTGGTCCTGCTCGCGGACGGCCAGGGCGATGGTGCGCCCGACCGCGGGGTCGCAGGGCAGCAGCGCGACGCCCGCGGGCGCGGGGTCGAGGGCGACTCGCGGGAGCATCGAAACGGCCAGCCCGGCCTGGACCATCCGCAGCTGGGTGGAGAAGTCCAGGACCCGGTAGCGGACGTCGGGTTCGACGTCGTGGGCGCGCAGCACCTGCAGGAGTCCCTCGTAGGCCTCCGTGCCGACCGGGGAGCTGGCCCAGACCTCACCGGCCAGCTCCCCGAGCGGCGCCGTCTCCCGCCCGGCGACCGGATGGCCGGCCGGGACCGCCAGCAGGGCCTCCTCGGTCGCCACGGTGCGGACCCGGATCCCGGGCGGGATCGACACCGGACGGTGCGTCCAGCTCTCCAGCAGCACGGCGTCCAGGTCCCGGGTGCGCAATGCCGGGAGCAGGTCGACCACCTCGCCGTCGCGCACGGCGGGGACCAGCCGGGGGTGGGCGGCGGTCAGCGTGCGCAGCGCGTCCGGCAGCAGCGCGCGCAGGGCGCTGGCGACCGCGCCGATCCGCAGCGGCCCGGCGATCTGGCCGTGCAGCGTGGCGAGGTCGCGCTCGGCCTCGGCGACGGTCGTCGCGACGCGTCGGGCCGAGGACGCCAGCACGTGGCCTGCCGCGGTGAGCCGGATGCCGCGCCCCTCCGGTTCGACGAGCCGGCTGTGCGTCTCGCGCTCCAGCTTGCGGATCTGCTGGGTGACGGCCGGGCCGGTGATGTGCAGCGCCGCCGCGGCGCCGGACACCGATCCGTGCTCGGCGACCGCCGCGAACACCCGCAACCTCTCCCACACGACCACGTAGGGATTCTACGCAGTGCACCACAGGAACATTCATTAGATCTTTGTGATGTCGAGGACGACAGTCGAGGCATGAGCACGTCCTCCCCGTCTCCCACCACGACCCTCCTGGCCGGCGCCGCCGTACTGGCCTCCACCGGTCTACTGGTCCGCCTCGCCGAGGTCGGCGCCGCGACGGCGTCGTTCTGGCGCTGCGTGATCGCGCTCGCCGTCCTGCTGCCCCTGGCGGCGTGGGAGGCGCGCCGGTTCGGCCGGCCCGACCCGCGGCTGGTGGGCTGGGGGCTGGCCGGCGGGGTGCTGCTGGGCGG
This sequence comes from uncultured Actinomycetota bacterium, assembly GCA_963822335.1. Taxonomy (GTDB): domain Bacteria; phylum Actinomycetota; class Actinomycetes; order Mycobacteriales; family Pseudonocardiaceae; genus Pseudonocardia. The sequence goes on from CAWGHE010000005.1 coordinate 1,152,168, forward strand.
CGACTTCCTGCTGTGGACCCAGGCCGTGCTCGACGCCGGGAGCGGGATCGCGAACGTGGTGCTCAACGTCCAGGTCGTCGCGTTCCCGCTGATCGCGCTGCTGATGGCCGGCACCCCGATGGCGCGGCGACACGTCCTCGCCGCCCCCGTGCTGCTGGCCGGCATCGCGTTGGCCGGTGGCGTACTGGGCGGGGACACGACGATGCCCGCGCCCGTGCGCGGGGCCGTCCTCGGCGCGGCGGCGGGGCTGGCCTACGCCGGATACCTCTACCTGAGCCGGTCGAGCGCCCGGCGGGCGCGGGGCCACCTCGTGACGCCGGTGGCGGCCGCCACGGTGTCGGCCACCGCGACGACGGGGATTCTGGGCGGCGCGACCGAGGGCATCGCCACGACGATGCCGCTGTCGTCCTGGTTCTGGCTCGCCATGCTCGCGCTGGTCGGGCAGGTGGTGGCGTGGGTGCTGATCTCCCGCGGGTCGGCGGGGCTCGCGCCCGGCACGGCCGGCGCCCTGCTGCTGGTCCAGCCGGTGCTGGCGATCGTGCTGGGCGCGGCCGTGATGGGGGAGCGGCCGACCGCCTGGCAGCTGGCCGGGTGCGTGCTGGTCGTGCTGACCGTCGCCGTGTCCACCCGCGGCGCGGCCCCCGCCCCGCGCCGTCCCGCCGCTGCGGAGATCCACACGGCCGACGACGCACCGGTTGCTGTCGGGGCCGCGGTCCACCCGCGATGAGTGCGCCCTCGACCGGGGGCGGTCAGATCCGGATGCGCTCCGCGCCGGTGTAGACGTTGCCGGTCTCCCCGCGCAGGAAGCCGACCAGCGTCATCCCGGACTCCTCGGCCAGCTCCACCGCCAGCGACGACGGCGCCGACACGGCGGCCAGCGCCGGCACCCCGGCCATCACCGCCTTCTGCACCAGCTCGAACGAGGCCCGCCCGGACACCATCAGCACGGTGCCGGTGGCCGGGATCCCGCCGTTCATCAGCACGTGGCCGAGGACCTTGTCGACCGCGTTGTGCCGGCCGACGTCCTCGCGCACGACGACGAGCGAGCCGTCGGACCGGAACAGCCCCGCCGCGTGCAGGCCGCCGGTGGAGCCGAACACCTTCTGCTGCTCGCGCAGCCGGTCCGGCAACGTGACCAGGACCTCCCGGTCCAGCACCATCGGATCCCCGGCGGGGGAGTGGCGGGTCTTCAGCTTCACCGCGTCCAGCGACGCCTTCCCGCACACCCCGCACGACGACGTCGTGTAGAAGTTCCGTTCCACCGACGCGTCCGGCGGGGCGACGCCGGGTGCCAGATCGACGTCGAGCACGTTGTAGGTGTTGCGGCCCTGCTCGTCGACGGAGTTGCAGTAGCGCGCGGCGGCGACGTCGTCCCCGGTGCCGATCACGCCCTCGGTGAGCAGGAAGCCGTGCGCGAGCTCGACGTCGTGGCCGGGCGTGCGCATGGTGACCGACAACGGGTTCCCGCCGACCCGGAGCTCCAGCGGCTCCTCGGCCACCAGCGTGTCCGGGCGCGTGCTGCTGCCGCCGTCCGGAGCCAGGCGCAGCACCGGTCGGCGGACGGTCAGCCGGCCCATGGCTCCTCCTCGACTAGTGTACCCACCAGCCTAGGCTCGTCCGGTGACCTCAGCAGCAGGTTCCCCGGCCGCGGCCGGGATCGTCCTGGCCGGCGGACAGAGCTCCCGGATGGGGGCGCCGAAGGCGTGGCTGGACTGGCACGGCACACCGCTGCTGGCGCGCACGGTCGCGGTTCTCGCCGACGCCGTGGACGGGCCGCTGCTCGTGGTGCGCGCGGCCGGGCAGGAGCTGCCGGAGTTGCCGGCCGGCACCGAGGTCGTCGACGACCCGGTGCCGGATCTGGGGCCGCTTCCCGCGATCGGGGTCGGGCTCGCCGCGGTCGGGGACCGGCGGGACGCGGCGTTCGTCGCGGCGGTCGACCTGCCGCTGCTGTGCCCGGCGTTCGTCACGTGCGTGCTGGGCGCGCTCGGGACCGACGACGACGTCGCGCTGCCGGTCGCGCACGGCCATCACCAGCCGCTCGCCGCGGCCTACCGCACGGCCCTGTCCGGCGCGATCGCCGAGCTGACCGCCGACGGGGAGGGCCGCCCGCCCTCGCTGTTCGCGCGGTGCCGGGTGCAGCGCCTGAGCGAGGACGTGCTGCGGGCCGACCCCGAGCTGGCCCGCCGGGACCCCGGTCTCGAGTCCTTGACCAACGTCAACACCCCCGACGAGTACGCGGCCGCGCTCGCCCGGTCCTGAGCATCGGGCGCCCGGGGACACCGGGTCGTGCGCCCGAATCGAGTGCCACGTTCGCGCGGTACGTGCCGCCCGAACGTGACAACCGACGCCGGGCCTCCAGCCGGGTGTCACGTTCGCGCGGTGCGGGCCGCCGGAACGTGACAATGGAAGCCGGGCCACTGGCCGAGAGCCACGTTCCCGCGGTGGCGGTCGCCGGAACGTGCCGCACGGCGCCGAGCACCCGCGCCGCCGGTTGGGCGGCACGTTGGCGCGGTGCGGGTCGCTGGAACGTGCCGTTGGATGCTGGGCCGACGGGTCGGGCGGCACGTTGGCGCGGTGCGGGTCGCTGGAACGTGCCGCTGGATGCTGGGCCGACGGTTGGGCGGCACGTTGGCGCGGTGCGGGTCGCGGAACGTGCCGTGGATGCGGCCGACGGTCGGGCGGCACGTTTGCGCGGTGCGGGTCGCTCGGCCGAGTACTTCCGGGCCCGGTTCGACCGGCAGGTCATGTGGAACAACCGCAGGCGCTACCGGGGGCAGTAATCGACAGCGGCGCCCGGGACCGTGAAGATCCCGGGCATGGACTACGCCGAGTACCGCTCGTACGACGCCGTCGGGCTGGCCGCGCTGGTCGCCAAGGGTGAGGTGTCGGCGGGCGAGTTGCTGACCACCGCACTCGCGCGGGCCGCGGACGTCGACGGGCGGATCGGCGCGATCGTCCGCCCGATGCACGACGTGGCCCGGGCCCGCGCGGCCGGCGAGCTGAACGGGCCGTTCGCCGGCGTGCCGTTCCTGATCAAGGACCTGGGACAGCACTACGCGGGCCTGCCGACCGGTGCCGGGACGCGGGCGCTCGCCGACGTCCCGGCGACGGCGCACTCCGAGGTCGTCCGCCGCTGGCTCGACGCCGGCCTGGTCGTGTTCGGCAAGACCACCACCCCGGAGTTCGGGGCGAAGGCGATCACCGAGCCGGTCGCCGGTCCGACCGCGCGCAACCCGTGGGACCTCGACCGCACACCCGGCGGGTCGTCCGGCGGGTCGGCCGCCGCCGTCGCGGCCGGGATCGTGCCGGTCGCCGGCGCCAGCGACGGCGGAGGGTCGATCCGCATCCCGGCCGCATGCTGCGGGCTGTTCGGGCTCAAGCCGGGCCGCGGGCTCGTGCCGGACGGCCCGGACGTGGCCGAGCGGCTGCACGGCGCGGCCGTGCAGGGCGTGCTCTCCCGGACCGTGCGCGACACCGCCGCGATGCTGGACGTGCTGGCCGGGCCGGACCCGGGTGGGCCGTACCGGCCGGCCGGGCCGGACGAGCCGTTCGCCGAGGCGGTCCGGCGTGAACCGGGCGTGCTGCGGGTCGGGATGAGCACGGCGTCGCCGCTCGGTGGCGCGGTCGACCCGGAGTCCGTCGCCGCCGCCGAGGACGCCGCCGAGCTGCTCACCGCGCTCGGGCACGACGTCGAGCCCGCCACCAGCGGCGTCGACGAGCGGCAGCTCTCGCGCGACTTCCTCACCATGTGGTTCGCGTCGATGGCCTACCAGGTCGAGGACACCCGCCGGCGCACCGGCGCGGGCGAGGACGCGTTCGAGATCGAGACCCGGGTGATGGCCGCGCTCGGGCGGGCGACACCGGCACCGGCCTACCTCGCCGCGCACGCCCGCTGGAACGACCACACGCGGCGACTGGCCGCGTTCCACGAGCGCTACGACCTGCTGCTCACCCCGACGCTGGCCCGCCCGCCGTGGCGCATCGGAGAGCTGGCCACCCCGGAGCCGGTGCGGGTGGCCGCCCGGGCGCTGCTGGCCGGACGCGTGGCCGGGCTGCTGGGCCGGACGAACCTGGTGGAGTCGCTGGTCGACAGGAACCTCGGACCGGTGCCGTACACCCAGCTGGCCAACATCACCGGGCGCCCGGCGATGTCGGTGCCGCTGTACCGGACGTCGGCCGGGGTGCCGCTGGGTGTCCAGCTCGTCGGCGGGCTCGGCTCCGAGGGACGGATGCTCGCGCTGGCCGCGCAGCTCGAGGCGGCACGTGGATGGGCGGACCGGGAGCCGCCGCTGTGACGGCCGCGGTCAGGGCACCAGGCCGTGCACCCGGTCCCCGGCCACCAGCGCCGCGCACTCGGCCTCGGAGGCGGCGGAGAACACGGCGGGCGTGACCGCGACCCGGCGGGCCGCGTCGATGTCGGCGACCAGCAGGTCGCGGGTGAGCCCGGCGGCCACCCCGGCACCGGCGGCGACGGCCGCGGGCACGGTGGCCATCGGGTCCGCAACGTTGCCGGCCACCCACACGCCCGGCACGGCCGTCCGCCCGTCCGGCCCGGCCGGCACGGCCTCGCCGAGCCCGGACGGGTGTTCGACCGGGACGAGCCCGAGCCCGGCGAGGAACCCGGCCCGTGCCACCGCACGGGGTGAGATCGTCACCGCGTCGACCGGCACCACGGTCCCGGACGCGAGCCGCAGGCCGGCCAGGTCGCCGTCGTCGACGACCGTGCCGGTCACCTCCCCGTCGACGACGGAGATCCCACAGGCGGCGAACCCGGCCCACTGCTCGTCGTCCGGCTCCGGGCCGGTGTGCAGGAACAGCGTGACGTCGCCCGACCAGCGGGTCGCGATGTGCGCCTTCATCAGATCGTGCGGCCCGGTCGAGAGCACCCCGATCCGGGTGTCGCGGTGCTCCCAGGCGTGGCAGAACGGGCAGCCGAACACGTCGGAACCCCACCGTTCGGCCAGGCCCTCGATCGGTGGGATCTCGTCGGTGAGCCCGGTGGTCACCAGCAGCCGCCGCGCGGTGAACCCGGCCCCGTCGGCGGTCGTCACGGCGACGCCGCCCGCGGTCGTCCGGGCGTCGGTCACCCGCGCGTCGCGGACGTCACCCCCGTATCCGGTGACCTCGGCCCGGCCGATCCGGGCGAGCTCCGCGGGCGGCAGGCCGTCGCGGGTGAGCCAGTTGTGCACGCCCTGCGCGGGCGCATTGCGCGGGGAGCCGTCGTCGAGGACCAGGACCCGCCAGCGGGACCGGCTGAGCATCAGCGCTGCGGACAGGCCTGCTGCGCCGCCGCCGACGACGATCACGTCGTACTGAACATCGTTGTCATCCATGACGACGAGAGTGCGCCCGCTCCGATCGTCTTCGCAAGTCTCGTTGCCAGACCGGCAATAGAGACCGTGTGCCATGCGCTTGTGATGTGGATCTCCAGATGACCTACAGTGGGAGGCGGCCTGCAACACGTGTTCCCGGAGGTCGTCGATGACCCGCAACCGCCGCCGTCCCCGTCATGTCCGGCTGACCGAGCCGCTCGTCCGGGAGAACGGAGAACTGCGCCCTGCCACGTGGGACGAGGCGCTGGACCGCGCCGCGGCCGGTCTGCGTGGCGTGCCCGCCGAGAGGTTCGGCATGTTCAGCTGCTCCAAGGCGACCAACGAGATGAACTACATGTCTCAGAAGTTCGCCCGGGCGGTGATGGGCAGCAACAACGTCGACAGCTGCAACCGAACTTGACACGCTCCCAGTGTCGTCGGTCTGACGGCTGTCTTCGGTGCCGGCGGCGGCACCTCCGCCTATATCGAGGCGGAACACGCCGACCTCATCATCCTGTGGGGCAGTAACGCCCGGGACACGCACCCGATCTTCTTCCACCATGTCCTGCAGGGGCTGCGGCACGGGACGCAGCTCTACTCGGTGGACCCGCGGCACACGTCCACCGCGCAGTGGGCGGACGCCTGGCTCGGTCTGGACGTGGGCACGGACATCGCGCTGGCCAACGCGATCGGCCGGGAGATCATCCACGCCGGGCTGGTGAACCGGTCGTTCGTCGACCGCGCCACCACCGGCTTCGACGACTACAAGGCGATCGTCGAGCCCTACACGCTCGAGCGCGCCGAGGAGATCACCGGCGTCCCGGCGGGGACGATCAAGGAGCTCGCGCACGCCTACGCGCGGGCCGACCGCGCCCAGATCTGCTGGACGCTCGGCATCACCGAGCACCACAACGCGGCCGACTACGTGTTCGCACTGATCAACCTGGCGCTGCTCACCGGGCACGTCGGGCGCTACGGCTCCGGGCTGTGTCCGCTGCGCGGGCAGAACAACGTGCAGGGCGGCGGCGACATGGGCGCGATCCCGGCCAAGCTGCCCGGCGGGTACGACCTCGGCGACGAGGACGCCCGGCACCGCTTCGAGACGGCGTGGAACTGCGAGATCCCGCCGGACAAGGGCATGCACCTGTCGGAGATGTTCGAGGCGATGGAGCGCGGCGAGCTGTCCGCGCTGTACTGCATCGGCGAGAACCCGGCCGAGTCGGAGGCGAACGCGACGCACGCCCGGCACATGCTGGAGAGCCTGGACTGCCTGATCGTGCAGGACATCTTCCGCACCGCGACCGCGGAGCTGGCCGACGTCGTGTTCCCGTCCTGCGCGGACTGGTGCGAGTACGAGGGCACGGTCACCAACTCCGAGCGGCGCGTGCAGCGCGTGCGCAAGGCGATCGACCCGCCCGGTCTGGCACGGCCGGACTCGCACATCATCTGCAACCTGGCCGACCGGCTCGGGCACGACTGGGGCGAGCCGACCGCCGAGCAGGTGTGGGACGAGCTGCGGTCGGTGTCGCTGAACTGGCACCACGGGATGAGCTACGAACGCCTGGACGCACTGGGCGGCATCCAGTGGCCGTGCCCGGAGCTCGACCACCCGGGGACGCCGCTCATGCACGCCCGGCTGTGGGAGCGCGACCCGGAGAAGCTGGGCGAGCCGGCACCGTTCACGCCGGTCGAGCACGTCGCTCCGGTGGACGCGCTGGACGCCGACTTCCCGATCCGGCTCACCACGGTCCGGGTGCTGGACGCGTACAACTCCGGCGTGCAGACCGGCGGGTACTCCTCGCCGCTGCGCCGCCGCGAGTCGTTGCGGATGGACGCCGAGGACGCGGCGAAGATGGGGATCGCCGACGGCGAGCGGGTCCGGGTCGTGTCGCGGCGCGGGTCGGTCGAGGCGCCGGTGTCGCTGGATCCGTCGCTGCGGCCCGGGCTGGCGTCGTTCACGCCGCACTTCACCGAAGAGGTGGACGTGAACGTGCTGACCAACGACGCGTGGGACCCGAAGTCCGGCACGTCGGAGTTCAAGGCGACCGCAATCCGGATCGAGAAGATCCAGAACTTCGAGCGCACAGCCGGGGCCCTGCCCGCGGCCGGGAGTTAGTGCATGGACCTTCACCTGTCGGCGGCCGAGCCGAGCGCGGCCGAGCGGGACGCGATCGACACCGCGTTCGGCTCCTTCGTGGCTCCCTCGACAAACGGCGACCGGCCCTCGCGGGCGGTGCACGGCGGGCACGCCGCCCGCGCCCATCGACACCTGCTGCTTCCGGTGCTGCACGCCGTGCACGACGCCGCCGGGTGGATCTCCGAGGGCGCTCTGAGCTACATCGCGCGCACGTTGAACGTCCCTCCGGCGGAGATCTACGGGGTGGCGACGTTCTACGCGATGTTCTCCGTCGTACCGCGAGCGCCGCGGACGATCCACGTCTGCGACGACGTCGCCTGTGGCCCGTACGGCGGGGAGGACATCGCCGAGCTCCTGGAGCGGGAGCTGGGCCCGGAGGGCGGCGGGCACGCGCCCGGACCGGATCCCGAGGGCGCATCGCCGGGAGCCGTCGTGGGCGGGGATGTCACGGAGGGGACCTCCTGCTGGGTGCGCAGCCCGTGCCTGGGACTGTGCGAGCGGGCACCCGCCGTGATGCACCAGCGCACCGGCGAGCCGGACTTCTGCCAGGCCCCGGCGACACCGGACGACGTGCTGGCGGCGACCCGCGTCCCGGCCGGCGACCCGGTCGCGGACCGGGCCGACGCCGTGTTCGCGGACACGACCGTCTCCGCCCCGCAGACCCGCACCTCCGAGCACCTGCGGCTGCTGCGCCGCATCGGCGTCGTCGACCCGTCGAGCCTGGACGACTACCGCTCCGAGGGCGGGTACTCGGCGCTGCGCCGGGCCGTCGACCTCGGCCCGACCCGGGTGATCGCCGAGCTGAAGGACTCCTCGCTGACCGGACGCGGCGGCGCCGCGTTCCCGACCGGCGTCAAGTGGGACGGCGTCTCCGCCGCCCCGGAACGCCCGCACTACATGATCTGCAACGCCGACGAGTCCGAGCCCGGCACGTTCAAGGACCGGGTGCTGATGGAGGGCGACCCGTTCGGGCTCGTCGAGGCCATGACGATCGGCGGCTACGTCACCGGCGCGGCGCAGGGCTACATCTACATCCGCGGCGAGTACCCGCTCGCCACGCGGCTGCTGCAGGACGCGATCGACGCCGCCCGTGCCCGCGGCTACCTCGGCGACGACGTGATGGGCGAGGGTTTCGCGTTCGACCTGGAGCTGCGCCGCGGCGCCGGGGCCTACATCTGCGGCGAGGAGACGGCCCTGCTGGAGTCCATGGAGGGCTTCCGCGGGGAGCCGCGCAACAAGCCGCCGTTCCCGGCCACGAACGGCCTGTTCGGCAAGCCGACCGCGATCAACAACGTGGAGACGCTCTACAACGTCCTGGAGATCCTCAACGTCGGCGGGCCCACGTTCGCGTCCGTCGGCGGCGGGAAGTCCACCGGACCGAAGCTGTTCTGCGTGTCCGGCGCGGTCGGGACGCCCGGTGTCTACGAGGTCGACTTCGGCACGACCCTGCAGGAGCTGCTCGACCTGGCGGGCGGGGCCCGTGGTGAGCTGCGCACGATCCTGCTCGGCGGCGCCGCGGGCGGGTTCGTCACCCCGGACCAGCTCGACGTGCCGTTGACGCTGGAGGGCACCCGCGAGATCGGCGCGACGGTCGGGTCCGGGGTCGTGCTCGTGTTCGACACCGAGGCCGACCTGATCGGCACGCTGCGCCGGATCGCTGCGTTCTTCCGCGACGAGTCGTGCGGGCAGTGCGTGCCGTGCCGGGTGGGCACGGTCCGCCAGGAGGAGGCGCTGGCACGCCTGGAACGGAACGCCCCGATCGGCTCACGGGAGACCGAGATCGCGCTGCTCGACGACCTGGCCCGGGTGATGCGCGACGCGTCGATCTGCGGGCTCGGCCAGACCGCGCCGGCCGCGGTGAGCTCCGCCCTGGAGCTCGGCCTGCTCGACATCTCCTCGGGCGGGTCCCGCAACGGAAAGGTGGCGCACTGATGACGACCTCGCGCGAGCAGACCGGTCGTGATCAGTCCGGGAAGGGACCGGCTGTGAACGGCGGCTCCGGAGCCTCGACGACCGACCGCGTGGACGGCGCGGCGGAGGGTGACGCCGGCAGCGCGTCCGGTACCCCCGGCGACGGGCCGTCGCCCGGCGAGGGAACCGCCACGCTGACCACCACGGACGGCGCCGGACCGATCGGCCCGACCATCGCCGACCCGGCCGGCCCCGACCCCCGCGCCGAGGAACGCCTCTCCGGCGGCCCGGTGATGCTCGGGCCGATCCGGCGGATGGTGACGCTCACGCTGGACGACACCGAGGTCCGCGTGCCGGAGGGGTCGACGATCCTGAACGCGCTGCACCAGGAGGGCAGCCCGGCCCAGGCCGACACCCCGACGTTGTGCTGGGCGCCGAACATGGACCCGATCAACGCGTGCCGGGTGTGCGTCGTCGAGGTCGAGGGCTCCCGGGTGCTCGTGCCGTCCTGCGCGCGCAAGGCCGAGGACGGGATGGAGGTCCGCACCGATACCGAGAAGGTGCGGCACAGCCGCCGGATGGTGCTGGAGCTGCTGGCCGGTTCCGCGGACATGTCCGAGGCGAGCGCCGAGGTCCAGCGCTGGATGGACGACTACGGCGTGGACACCGCCCGCTACGGACCGCCGGCGCCGCCGTCGGCTCCGGGGGAGCGGGAGCGCCGCCACGCCGGGCACCACCAGGCCCCCGACGGCTCGCAGGCGCACAACGTGCACCAGCCGGTCAAGGTCGACAACGACCTCTACGTGCGGGACTACTCGCGCTGCATCATGTGCTACAAGTGCGTCAACGCCTGCGGCACCGACGCCCAGTTCACGTTCGCGATCGCCGCGGCGGGCCGCGGCTTCGACGCCCGCATCGCCACCGAGTACGACGTCGAGCTGCCCGACTCGGCGTGCGTGTACTGCGGCAACTGCATCGGTGTGTGCCCGACGGGCGCGCTGAAGTCGGTGCGGGAGTACGAGCTGCGCGAAGCCGGCGAGTGGGACGGCGAGAACGAGACCGTCACGACGACGATCTGCTCGTTCTGCGGCGTCGGCTGCAACCTGGAGATGCACGTCCAGAACAACGAGATCGTGAACGTTACCAGCCCCGCGGACCACTCGGTGACCCACGGGCACCTGTGCATCAAGGGACGGTTCGGCTTCCAGCACGTGCAGAATCTGCCGAAGGAGTAGCCGTCCCACCGGGGGATCCGTCGCGGGCCTGAGCAGCTGCTGACCGGCCGGGCATGAGTAACCGCCTACTCTGGCCGCGCGCCCGCCCCGGATCGACGCTCGTGCGCGGGGCCGACGTCGTGTCGCCCGGGGCGAGGTCGAGAGGGCGTGGTGGCGATGCCGAGATCGGCGAGCGAGTATCAGGGACGCCGGCAGTGGCGGTGGTGGATCCCGGACTACCCCGAGCGGCTCGGCCGTCGGGACATCGGGCAGATCGCCGCCACGCTGCTGTTGACGGTGCTGTTCGGGGCCGCGGCGATCGGCACCTGGTCCTCCGGCAGCCTGGCGGCCTGGCTGTCCGCGGTGGCGGCGGTCCTCGGGCTGGTCGGGCTCGTCGGGATCGGGATCGGGTTGCGACGCGATCGCCGGCGGGAGAGGACCTAGCACCGGTCAGGCCTGCAAGCAGTTACCCCGCACGGACTCCGACCCCACGCGACGTGTCCGTGATCAGTCCCCGCGCGGGCGCAGGAGGTGCAGGGACACCCCGCCTCCGCCGGACGACCGGGAGTCGATGTCCCAGACGTCGGCGGCGTGCAGGAAGCGGTCGGCCGGCTCGCGCCCGGGGTCGGCGAGCAGCACCGCCCCACCGGCCCCGACGAGCCGGGGCAACAGGTCGTCCAGCAGGCCCTCGGCCTGTGCGCCGTAGAGCACGTCCGCGGCCACCACCAGGTCCCACGGCGCCGCGCCGACGACGACGTCCGGCGGTGCCGCCCAGTCGGCGACGGCCACGTCCACGCTCAGCCCGTTGCGCTCGGCGTTGACCGAGGTCAGGGCCACGGCGGAGGGGGAGAGGTCGGTGGCGAGCACCCGGGCACCGGCCCGCGCGGCGGCGAGCGACGGCAACCCGAGGCCGCACCCCAGCTCCACGACGCGCGCACCGTCCAGCTCGTCGTTCGCGAGCGCGCCGGCCAGCACGGTGGCACTCGGCCAGAGCCGCGCCCAGTGCGGCGGGTGCCACTCCTGCCCGTCGGCACCCACGGGCTCGAACCGGAGCGCGTCCGGGTCGGCCGGGCGCAGCAGCTCCATCGGACCGCCGGGCAGCTCGACGCTGACCACCACGAGATCGTCCAGCGGATCCAGGGCGCCGGTATCCGTGGGCCGCGAGCCGCGTCCGAAGTCCCACGGGATGGCCCGGGCAGCGGCCGCCGAGAACCGGGCGACCAGTCGCGCGACCTCGTCGTCCACCCGGCTCAGATCCCGTCGCGGTGCGTCCACCGGCCGCCGAGCAGCGTCCCGGCCACCGGCATCGCGCGCAGCGCCGCCGGGTCGCAGGTCGCCGGGTCGTCCTCGACCACGACCAGGTCGGCCCGGCGCCCGGCGGCGACGGCGCCGTCCGGGCCCGCAGAGGCCTCCAGCGCCGCGTCGCGGCCGATCTCCTGCTCCGGGTGCCAGCGCTCCCGGCCGTCCGCGCTGCGGTGCACGGCAGCGGCCATCGCGACCCACGGGTCCAGCGGCGCGACCGGGGCGTCCGAGCCGAGCGCCAGCGGCACCCCGGCGTCGTGCAGCGACCGGTTCGCGAACGAGCGGTGCGTGCGCCCGGCCCACAGGCGGTCGGCGACGTCCCGGTCGTCGATCGCGTGTTCCGGCTGCACGCTCGCGACGAGGCCCGAGCTCGGCGAAGCGGGGGACGTCGCCGTCGGAGAGCAGCTGGGCGTGCTCGACCCGCCCGCGCGCCCCGGTGGCCGCGAACGCGTCCAGGACCAGCGTGTTCGCCCGGTCGCCGATCGCGTGCAGCGCCACGTCGAGTCCGGCGTCGGTGGCCCGGCGCAGCAGCGGCCGCAGCTCGTCGGGCGGCACCAGCAGCAGGCCGCACGGATGCGCCGACCCCTCGGAGCCGGGGTAGGGGTCGACGCAGAACGCGGTGCGGGTGTTCAGCGAGCCGTCGGTGATCACCTTCAGCGGGCCGGCGGTGAGCAGGTCGGTCACGGCGTCGCCGGTGCGCAGGCCGCGGGCGAGCGCGTCGTCGAGGCGGTCCGGCCACACGGACGCGACGACCCGCAGCGCGTCCGTACCGGCGGCGATCCGCCGCTCCCAGTCGGGCAGGCACCACGGCGCCTCGAAGTCGACGATCCCGACGACGCCCCGGGCCGCGGCGGCCCGCGCGGCGTCCGCGACGAACCCGTCGAGCTGCCCGGCGGGCACGTCCTGCACCGCGACGGCGACGGCGAACCACTCCGACTCGCGGATCAGGCCCGTCGGGTGCCCGCGGTGCCCGTAGCGGTCCAGGGCGGCCGACGACAGCCACCCGCAGTGCAGGTCGCCGGACATGAGCACGACCGGCACGTCGCCGGCCACCGGGTCGAGCACGTCGCGGTGTGCGGCGTCCGGCCAGAGCGCGTCCCGGAACCCGTAGCCGACGAGCGTCTCGCCCGCCGCGGGCGGGTCGTCGCGCAGCCGGTCCGCGACGAGCGCCGCCGCCCCGGCCGCGGACCGGGCCCCGGACACGTCGAGGCGCCGCCGGGCCAGCGCCCACTGCTGCATGTGGACGTGGTTGTCCCACAGCCCCGGCACCACGGTCCGGCCGTCCAGCTCGACGACGTCGGCCCCGTCGGCCGGGAGCCCGTCGCCGAGCGCGGTCACGATGCCGTGCTCGATCCGCACGTCGACCGGGTCGCCGCGGCGGCCCCAACCGGCGGGATCCGCCGAGGACGCGGGCGTGCCGGAGCAGGAGTGGCGCCGTCACCGTTCCTCCGTGGACGACCGGCGGTAGACCGGTACCGGATGCGGCGCGACCCGGAACGTGTAGCGGCCCGCCTCCTCGACGACCTCGCCGTCGGTGGCGAGGGCACCCGGCTGCCGCAGGTCGACGTCGAGGCGCCGCACCCGGGCCTCGCGGTAGACCCGGCTGTGCCCGAGCGCGCCGAGCAGCAGCGCGCCCAGCACCCGCAGCCGGGAGAACCGCAGGTCGGCGCGCAGCCAGCGCACGTCGAGAAGGCCGGAGTCGAGCACCGACCGCTCCGCCGGGACCATGCCGCTCGGCCGGTACGGCCCGTTGCCGACGAACAGGAACCACACCCGCTGCCAGCTCCCGTCCAGGCGCACCCACACGCGTTCCGAGCGCCCGAGCACGACGGCCAGCGCCGCCGCGAACGCGGGCCACTTGCCGTAGCGCGACTCCCAGCGCTCGCGCAGCCGCACGAGCTCCGGGTAGGAGCCGATGCTGGCCGTGTTCAGGAAGTGGTGGGTGCGCCCGCTCGGGTGCGCCTCGACGGAGGCGAGCCCCACCGCGACCGCCTCTCCTGCGGCGGCGGCCGCGACGGCGTCGTCGAGGTCGTCCACGCCGACGTCGCGGGCGAAGTGGTTCAGCGTCCCGGCCGGCACCACGACCAGTGGCAGCCGATGCCGGTCGGCCACGGACGCGACGGCGGCGACCGTCCCGTCCCCACCGGCGGCCCCCAGCGCCCGCACGGCGTCACCGCCCTCGACGATCGCCGCGTCCAGGGCGACGGTGAGGTCCTCGCCGGCGGCGACGGCCACGAATCCGGGCGTGCGGCAGCGCGGCGGCGACGTCCGCGGCCGGGTCGGTGTCGCTCGGGCCGGAGTGGCTGTTCGCGACGACGAGCAGGCCCTTCCCGCCGGGCAGCGGCGGCACCGAGCCGAGCGGGCGGGCACGGGCCTCGTCGACGGTGCGGACCGGCCACCAACGCCGGGTCGCCAGCGCGACGGCGGCGCCGATCCCGGCGCCCGCGAGCACGTCGGACGTCCAGTGCTCCCCGGAGTGGACCCGGGACCAGCCCACGGCCGCCGCCACCGGCGCGAGCGCGATCCCGGTGCGCCGGTCCTCCATCGCGACGGCCGTGGCGAACGCCACCGCCGACGCGGTGTGCCCGGACGGGAACGACGACGACGTCAGCGGGTTCGTGCGGCGGGACTCCAGCCCCGCCATGCCCGGACGGCGCCGCAGCAGCAGCCGCTTGAGCACGCCGTTGACCAGCCCGCTGGCGCCGGCGATCGCGAGCACGCCCCGCATGCCGGCCCGCCGCCGCGGGCCGCGGCGGCTCATCAGGACGGCGGCGACGGCCAGCCACACCATGCTGCGGTCCGCCGCGCGTCCGAGCCCGGTCGCGACCGCGTCGACCCCGCTGCGCGGGTGCAGCAGCGCCGCCTCGGACAGGGCACGGTCGGCGACGCCGACGCGCCGGCCCACCGGGGCGAGGCGGCGGGAGCGTAGCGGCACCCCGTCAGCCCTGGAACGGGCGCGAGCGTCCGGACCAGCGTTCCTCGTCGCGCCGGTAGACCGGGATCGGGTTCGGCGCGACCCGGAACGTGTAGCGGCCGGCCTCGGTGACGACCTCGCCGTCGGTGGCGAGCATGCTCGGCTCGACCAGCTCGACGTCGAGGTGGTCGACCTCGATCTGGCGGTAGACGCGGCTGTGCCCGAGTGCGCCGAGCAGCATCGCGCCGAGCACCCGCAGGCGGGAGAACCGCACGTCGGCGCGCAGCCAGCGCACGTCCAGCAGGCCGGAGTCGAGCGTCGGGCGCCAGGCCGGGGCGCCGCCGCGCGGGTGGTACGGCCCGTTGCCGACGAAGATGAACCAGACCTCGTTCCACTCGTCGCCGATCTTGACCTTCACCCGCTCCGAGCGGTGCAGCACGGTGACCAGCGCGAACGCGAACGCGGGCCACTTGCCCCAGCGCTTCTGCAGCTGCTCACGCAGGCGGACCAGCTCGGGGTAGGAGCCGATGCTGGCCGTGTTCAGGAAGAAGCGGGTGTCGGTGACCTCCGCGGTCTCCGGGTCGGCGCCGCGGCCCGGGTGGGACTCCACCAGCGCCAGGTCCACCGCGACGGCCTCGCCGGCCTGCGTGGCGTCGACGGCCTCCTGCGTGTCGTAGACGCCGACGTCGCGGGCGAAGTGGTTCAGCGTCCCGGCCGGGACCACGACCAGCGGCAGCCCGTGCCGGTCGGCCACGGACGCGACCGCGGCCACCGTCCCGTCCCCGCCGGCGACGCCGAGCGCGCGCACCCAGTCGCCGCGGTCGGCGATCGCCTTCTCCAGCTCCTCGATCAGGTCGATGCCCTCGCTGACGACGATGTGGTGGGCGGCCGGCAGACGTTCGGCGACGTCGTCGGACGCGTCGTAGTCCGGCGGGCCGGAGAACGGGTTCGCGACGATCACCAGCCCGTCGCCCTGCGGCAGCACCGGGACGGTGTCCACCGGGCGGGCGCGGGCCTCGTCCGAGGTGCGGACCGGCCACCAGCGCTGGGTGAGCAGCGCCACAGCCGACCCGATCCCGGCGCCGACCAGCACGTCCGAGGCCCAGTGCACGCCCACGTGCAGCCGCGAGTAGGCGACGGCCGCGGCCAGCGGCACGACGACCGGCGCGACCTTCCGGTTCTCCAGCGTCACCGCCGTCGCGAACGCCGCCGCGGACGCGGCGTGCCCGGACGGGAACGACGACGACGTCGGCGGGTCGGTGATCCGGCGGTAGTCCGGCAGCTCGGCGGCAGCGGGGCGACGGCGGGGGAGCGCCGGCTTGAGCACGGCGTTCGCCAGGCCGCTGGTCAGCGCGATGGAGAGCAACCCGCGCATCGCCGCCTTGCGGCCGGCGCCGCGGCGCGCGGCCAGCAGTCGCGGCCGACGCCGACCCACAGGATGCTGTGGTCGGCCGTGCGGGTCAGCCGCCGCAACGCGCGTGTCGAGCCCGGAGTACGGACGCACCGCGACGGCCGCCGTGATGGCCCGGTCGGTCGCCGACACGGTCGCCATTCCGTCGCTCAGATGCCTGGACCGTCCCGCGGCGCGCCGATACCACTCGTTCACAGGTCTGACAGTAGAGGTGGGTCAGCGCCTACCCTGAAGGGCATGCAGCGTCGGATCTTCGGGGTCGAGACCGAGTTCGGTGTCACGTGTACGTTCCACGGGCAGCGGCGCCTCTCTCCGGACGAGGTGGCGCGTTATCTGTTCCGGCGGGTCGTGTCGTGGGGTCGTTCGTCGAACGTGTTCCTCCGCAACGGTGCCCGTCTCTACCTGGACGTGGGATCGCACCCCGAGTACGCGACGGCCGAATGCGACTCGCTGTCCCAGCTCGTGGCGCACGACAAGGCGGGCGAGCGGATCCTCGAGGACCTGCTCGTCGACGCCGAGCGGCGGCTGGTGGACGAGGGCATCGGCGGCGACATCTACCTGTTCAAGAACAACACCGACTCGGCGGGCAACTCCTACGGCTGCCACGAGAACTACCTGGTCGCGCGGCAGGGCGAGTTCTCCCGGATCGCCGACGTGCTCCTCCCGTTCCTGGTCACCCGCCAGCTGATCTGCGGGGCCGGCAAGGTGCTGCAGACCCCGCGCGGCGCCGTCTACTGCCTGTCCCAGCGCGCCGAGCACATCTGGGAGGGCGTCTCGTCGGCGACCACCCGGTCCCGCCCGATCATCAACACCCGCGACGAGCCGCACGCCGACGCCGAGCGCTACCGCCGGCTGCACGTGATCGTCGGGGACTCGAACATGTCCGAGGTCACGACGCTGCTCAAGGTCGGGTCCGCGACGCTGGTGCTGGAGATGATCGAGGCCGGCGTCCAGTTCCGGGACTTCACGCTGGACAACCCGATCCGCGCGATCCGCGAGATCAGCCACGACCTCACCGGCCGCCGCACGGTCCGGATGGCGGGCGGCCGCGAGGCGAGCGCGCTCGACATCCAGCGCGAGTACCACGCCAAGGCCGTCGAGTACATGCAGCAGCGCGGCACCGGCGACAAGACGATGGAGCGGATCGTCGAGCTCTGGGGCCGCACGCTGGACGCGGTGGAGTCGCAGAACCTGTCGCTGATCGACCGGGAGATCGACTGGGCGATCAAGCGCCGGCTCGTGCAGCGCTACCAGGAGAAGCACAACCTGGACCTGGCCAGCGCCCGCGTCGCGCAGCTGGACCTGGCCTACCACGACATCCGCCGCGGCCGGGGCATCTTCGACATGCTGCAGCGCAAGGACCTCGTGGACCGGGTGACCGACGACGGCGAGATCGAGGCCGCGAAGGACACCCCGCCGCAGAGCACCCGGGCGAAGCTGCGCGGCGACTTCATCGCCGCCGCCCAGGCGGCCGGGCGGGACTTCACCGTCGACTGGGTGCACCTCAAGCTCAACGACCAGGCCCAGCGCACCGTGCTGTGCAAGGACCCGTTCCGGGCCGTCGACGAGCGGGTGGACCGGCTGATCGCGTCGCTCTAGCCGGACGGTCCGGCACGAATCCGGCGCACGATCCGTTGACACGGCATGCTGGTGATCTTCGGGTTGTCGCGCAAGGAGTGGCCGCTCGGCCTGGTGCCGCTGGCCTGCAGGCGGTGCGGGCATCCCGGTCCGCAGTCCCTGGTCCGCCGACGGACGCGGTTCACGCTGTTCTTCGTGCCGGTGCTGCCGCTGCCCAGCCGGGTCGAGGCGCGGTGCCCGGTGTGCGGGTCGGTGAGCCGGATCGAGAACGACGAGGCACGGCGCCTCGTCGCCTGATCGCTACGCTCGGCCGGTGGCGTACGACGAGGACCTGGCCGACCGGATCCGTGAGGTGGTCGGCGCGGAGCCGAACCTGACGGAGAAGCGGATGTTCGGCGGCCTGGCGTTCCTCGTCGGCGGGCACATGGCCGTCGCCGCCGGGAGCCGGGGCCGGCTCATGGTGCGGGCCGACCCTGCCGAGTCCGACGAGCTGGTCGGATCCGGAGAGGCCGACCTGGTCGTCATGCGCGATCGGCCGATCAGGGGGTGGCTGGACGTCGACCCCGCACGGCTCCGGACCAGCGAGCAGCTGACCCGCTGGGTCGAGCTGGGTGTCCGGTACGCGCGGTCCCTGCCGCCGAAGTAGTGGGCGTGTCGATCGACGTGCCCGCGGGGGCGACGCACAGTGCCGTCCTCGCGCTGGTCCCCGAGGCAGAGGCGGTGGTGGGGGAGCTGCGGGCGCGGCTGGACCCCACGGCGGCGGCCGGGGTGCCGGCGCACGTGACGGTGCTCTACCCGTTCGCGCCGCCGTCGACGCTCGGGGCCACGACCGTCGACGGTCTCCGCGCCGCCGTCGCCGGGGTCCCGGCGTTCGACGTCCGGCTCGACGCCGTCGACTGGTTCGGCGACGACCTCGTCTGGCTCGCGCCCCGGCCGCGGGAGCCGTTCGACGAGCTCACCGAGCGGGTGTCCCGGGCGTTCCCGGACCACCCGCCGTACGGCGGCGAGCACGAGCCGCACCCGCACCTGACCGTCGGCTACCGCAGCCACGCGCCGCTCGCGGCGCTCCGCGACGCCGCGGCCCGGGTCGCGCCACTCCTGCCGGTCGCAGCGCGGGTGGACCGCCTGCACCTGCTGGCCGGATCGCGCGCGCCCGGCTCGTGGCGCGCCGTCGCCGAGCTCCCCCTCGCGCCGGCCTGACCGCGGACCTCGCAGGGAATCGCCCGACCTCGCAGGTCCCGCGCGGTCTGCGACGTCGGAGGAACCTCTGCGGGGTGGTCGGTGCGGCGGAGCCGGTCAGTTGCTGATCAGTCCTCGACGTCGGGCATGTACTTCTTGCGCAGCTCGGCCAGGTCGGTCTGGACGCCCGGGTCGGCCGGGCCCGCGTGGTCGGGCGCCGGGGTGATCCCCATCGCGATGAGCAGGTCGGACGCCGCCTTGTTCGGGTCCCCGAACTCCCCGAGCACCGGGTGCAGGCCGCCGTCGGCCAGGTGGTGGAACACCAGGTTGACCACGCTCCACGGGTTGAACGTCTCGCCCGGTGTGTCGGATGCGCGCTCGGCCATGGTCTCCGGTTCCTCCACCTGCATCGATCGGACGGTTGCCGGACCCCCGTCGGAGGTCGCGGCGCCGCGGACCCGCAGCCTGTCGCCGTGGCGGGGAGGTCGTCAAGGACCGGCGCCGTCGCAGGTTGAGACGCACCTCCGCCCGTTATGCGCACCACATCCGCCGGGCTCGACTTGGGCCCGGACGCCGGGGACGGGCACAATCGTCCGGAAGCGGCCTCGCGCCGCTGCCGGCGGCGTAGCCCGGTGCAGTGCCCACGCCCACGCACGAATCCCGACGGCGGGCTCGGCCCGCGCGAGATGAGGACTCATGCCGACGAACTCCGTGGACTGGATGGGCAACCGCGTGCACCTGCAGGAGATCGAGGGCACCGGACTGACCGTCCTGCAGTGGAGCCGCCCGTGGAACGGCGCCCTGCGTGGCGCCCGGGTGCTGGCCGCCGACGAGCTGCACCGGATGACGGTCGCCGTCGCGGAGGCCGCGGCCGGGAGCCGCGAGCACCCGCGTCTCGACGACGTCGCCGGCCGGCCACTCGACCTCGGCTCGTTCCTGGTCGAGGTGCTCGACCGCGACGGCGGCCCGGACCGCGCCGGGGCGGCCTGAACCGCTGACACCGAGGCGGTCCCGGGCGCGGCGGACGGTTCCGGACGGCCGGGCCTGGCGGTCGGGGGCCGGTACCGCCGATACGATGCCCGGGTGTCCTCCGCCCGTGCCGAGCGCCTGGTGAACCTGGTGCTCTGCCTGATGTCGACCCGGCAGTTCCTGCCGGCGGAGCAGATCCGGGCGACCGTCCCCGGCTACGCGGACGCGGCCAGCGACGAGGCGTTCTTCCGGATGTTCGAGCGGGACAAGTCCGAGCTGCGCGAGCTCGGCGTCCCGCTGGAGACCGGCCGCCGCTCGATCTTCGACGCGCACGACGGCTACCGGATCGCCCGCGCGGACTACGAGCTCGGCGCGATCGATCTGGAGCCGGACGAGGCGACCGCGGTGGCGCTGGCCGCGCGGCTGTGGGACTCCCCGGAGCTGTCCGGCCTGGCCCAGGGCGCGCTGGTCAAGCTGCGCGCGGCCGGCGTGGAGGTGGACGAGTCGCAGGGCGGCGCGGTGGCGCCCCGGGTGCACGCCGGCGAGCCCGCGCTCGCGCCGCTGCTGACCGCCGTCCAGTCCGGTCGTGTGGTGGCGTTCGACCACCGGCGCGGCGGGGTCGGCGGGGAGGTCTCGCGCCGGACGGTGGAGCCGTGGGGCGTCGTGTCCTGGCGGGGACGCTGGTACCTGGTCGGCCACGACCGCGACCGCGACGACGTCCGCTGCTTCCGGCTGTCCCGGATCGCCGGCCCGGTGCGCGCGTCCGGGCCGACCGGCGCGGTCGTCGTGCCGGACGGGGTCGACCTGCGCGGGCTGGTCCGGGCGTCGGTCGCGCCGCCCCCGGTCAGCGGCAAGGCGCGGATCTGGGTCGCCGACGGCCGGGCGCACGGCCTGCGCCGGCTCGGCCGCGACATCGGGCCCCGCACGCGGGGCGAGCAGGGCGGCGTCGAGATCGAGGTGGAGCTGCGCAACCCCCATGTGGTGGCGCGCTGGGTGGCCGGCCACGGACCGGACGCCGCGGTGCTCGACCCGCCGGAGCTGGCGGACGCGGTACGCGACCTGTGGGCCGGCGCGGCGGGGGAGCCGGTCGCGGCCGGCAGCCCGGGGGAGCCGTGACCGGCGGCGGGGTCACCGACCGGCTGCCGAGGCTCCTGTCGCTGGTGCCGTACCTGCGGGCGCACCCCGGTGTGCGGATCGCCGACGCGGCCGCCGACTTCGGCGTCGACGAGCGCCAGCTGCGCCGCGACCTGGAGCTGCTGTGGATGTGCGGCCTGCCCGGTTACGGGCCCGGCGACCTGGTGGACCTGTCGTTCGCGGGCGACACCGTGTCGGTGGTCGAGGACGCGGGCATGCAACGGCCGCTGCGCCTCACCACGGCCGAGGCGACCGCGCTGCTGGTGGCGCTGCGCACGCTGCACGAGACACCCGGGCTCGCGGACACCGACGCGGTGGCCAGGGCGACCGGCAAGATCGAGGCCGCGGTCGGCGAGGCCGGCAGCCCGTCGGTCGTGGCCGACCTGCCCGCCGCACCGGAGCGCGCGACGACCGGCACGGTCCGCCGCGCGCTGGAGGACGGCCGGGCGCTACGGATCGTGTACTACACCGCGGGCCGGGACGCGGTCTCCCGGCGTGTGGTGGACCCGATGCGGCTGCTGCTCGTCGACGGCCGCGGCTACCTGGAGGCCTGGTGCCGCAAGGCGGAGGGGGTGCGGCTGTTCCGGCTGGACCGCGTCGAGGACGCGGACGTGCTCGACGAGCCCGCCCAGCCGCACCCGGACGCCGAGCCGACCGACGTCTCGGACGGGCTGTTCCGGCCCGCCGAGGGGCAGCGCACGGCCGTGCTGGAGCTGGACCCGGACGTGCACTGGGTCGCCGAGTACTACCCGGTGGACGAGGTCACCGAGCCGGACGCGGCGGGCCGGATCCGGGTGGCGATGCGCTACTCCGACCCGGACTGGATGGTCCGGCTGGCACTCGGTCTCGGCGGCGCCGCCCGCATCCTGGACCCGCCCGAGCTCGCCGCGACGGTCGCCGGCCGCGCCCGCAGCGCGCTGTCCGCGCAGGACGCCGGCACGGGCTCCGCGCGCTGACGCCCGGGGCCGAACCGCCGGGACGCGCAGGCCGAACGTCGTAGTGGATGGTCTCCGGTCGGCGGAACCCGTCGGGGAGACGAACGGACGACGACGCGGACGTGCGCGGACGGCGACGCCCGGCGGGCGCGCGTCGTGTGCGTTGTCACGCCGCGTATGCTCGGCCTCGTCCACCGACATCGACGGAGGTAGACCCATGCCGGGTGGCTACGAGTGGCTGATCATCATCGGCGTCCTGTTGCTGCTGTTCGGGGCGAAGAAGCTGCCCGACATGGCGCGCTCCGTCGGGCAGTCGGCTCGCGTGTTCAAGGGCGAGATGAAGGGCCTCAAGGACGACGACTCGAAGGCCAAGCCGTCCGACACGGCCGCACCGACGCTCCCGGGGGCGCAGGACCCGGCCCCGGCTGCGCCGACCGCCCCGTCGGGCCCGACGGTGACGCCGGCCGCCCAGACGCCGGCCGCCCAGACGCCAGCCGCCAGGCCGGGCAGCGCGCCGGCCCCGCAGGCCGCGCAGCCGCAGGAGCGCCCGGTGGGTGAGACCGCCGCGCCGGCGCAGCACGACCGCACCGACGTCCGCTGACCCCGCCGCCGTGAAAGCCCCGTTCCGTCGGCGCCGCAGGGCGAACCCCGACGGGACCATGACCCTGGTCCAGCACCTCTACGAGCTGCGCAACCGGCTCGGCATCTCGCTGCTCGCGATCCTGGTCACCAGCGTGTTCGGCTACATCTGGTTCGAGGTCGCGCTGTTCGGCCTGCCGAGCCTGGGCAACATCCTCAAGGAGCCCTACTGCGCGCTGCCGCCGGCGTCGCGCGCGGTGCTCTCGGCCGACCCGAACGCGTGCACGCTCCTCGGCACCGGGCCGTTCGACCAGTTCCTGCTGCGCCTCAAGGTCGGCGCGACGGCGGGCGTCGTGCTCGCCTGCCCGATCTGGCTCTACCAGCTCTGGGGGTTCATCACACCCGGGCTGCACAAGGGGGAGCGGCGCTACGCGCTGTCGTTCGTCTCCGTGGCGTCCGTGCTGTTCGTCGCCGGCGTGGTCCTGGCCTACCTGGTGATCCCGCAGGGCCTGGGCTTCCTGCTCAGCATCGGTAACGAGATCCAGACCACGGCGCTGGCCGGCAACCAGTACTTCGACTTCGTGATCGCCCTGCTGGTGATCTTCGGGGTGAGCTTCGAGCTGCCGCTGCTGGTCGTGGCGCTGAACCTGGCCGGGGTCGTGTCCTACGACCAGCTGCGCAGGTGGCGCCGCGGCCTGATCTTCGGCCTGTTCGTGTTCGCCGCGATCGCGACGCCCGGGCAGGACCCGATCTCGATGATCGCCCTGGCCGGGGCACTGACGTTGCTGTTCGAGCTCGCCATCCAGATCGCCCGCCTCAACGACCGCCGCAAGGCCAAGCGGCGTCTCGAGGAGGGCTGGGACACCTGGGACCCGGACGCGCCGTCGCCGATCGACACGAGCCCGTCGGTCATCGAGCCCCCGGCCCCCGTCGACACCCACACCGTGAACGGCACCGGCGGCACCACGGCGGAGTCCGAGCGCAGGAGCGGTATCGACGACGTCACCTGAGCCGCGTCCCGACCGCCCCGCCGGACGGAGCGTCGCCGCACCGCCCGTACGATCCGGCGCGGTAGTGCAGGCGGCACGCGAGGAGCGGCAGGGG
The DNA here is from genome assembly GCA_963822335.1 of uncultured Actinomycetota bacterium. Taxonomy (GTDB): domain Bacteria; phylum Actinomycetota; class Actinomycetes; order Mycobacteriales; family Pseudonocardiaceae; genus Pseudonocardia. The sequence goes on from CAWGHE010000005.1 coordinate 1,175,847, forward strand.
TGACGGCGGGCATGAAGTACCAGCGGGTGGTCATCAAGCTCAGCGGGCAGGCGATGGCCGGTGCCGACGGGTTCGGGTTCAGCGCCCAGGCGCTGACCCACCTGGCGTCGCAGATCGTGCAGGTGCGCGAGCTCGGGGTGCAGATCGCCGTCGTCGTCGGCGGTGGGAACGTCTTCCGCGGCAACCGGTCCGACGTCTGGGGCATCGACCGGGTCGAGGCCGACAACATCGGGATGCTCGGCACGGTGATCAACAGCCTGCTGCTGCGCGGCAAGCTGGCCGCGCTCGGTGAGAACAACGTGCGGGTGATGACCGCGATCCCGATCAACGCCGTCGCCGAGCCGTTCCTGCGCCTGCGCGCCAAGCGGCACCTGGACAAGGGCGCGATCCTGATCTTCTCCGGCGGCAACGGTCAGCCGTTCATCACCACCGACTACCCGAGCGTGCAGCGGGCGCTGGAGATCGGGGCGGACGCCCTGCTGGTCGCCAAGCACGGCGTGGACGGCGTCTACGACTCGGACCCCGGCAAGAACCCGGACGCGCGTCGCTTCGAGCGCCTGCCCTACAACGAGGTCGTCATGAAGGGCCTCGCGGTGATGGACCAGACGGCGTTCATCCTGGCCCGTGACCACGGGATCCCGCTGCACGTGTTCGACATCGAGCAGGACGGGCTGATGGCCGCGATCTGCCGGGGCGAGCACCATGGCACCGCGATCAACGCCGGGATCACCGAGGCGGAGTTCGCGGTCTGAGCGATCCCGCGCCGAGGCGCCGGACACCGGAGAAGGCCGACCGGCGCCGGGTGTGACAGATTGGGGAAGTGGCCCCCCGCGACCGCAGCGCGTCTGACCAGGCAGCACAGTCAGGACGCACCGCACGCACGTCCGAACCGGCCGCGGCCTACGCCGCGGCGAAGTCCCGGGCCGCGCGCCCGCAGCTCGCCGAGTTCGCCGGTCTGCTGCCGTTCGAGCTGGACCCGTTCCAGCACCAGGGCTGCGAGGCCCTCGAGGACGGGCACGGCGTGCTCGTCTGTGCCCCGACCGGCGCCGGGAAGACCGTGGTCGGCGAGTTCGCCGTGCACCTGGCGCTGGCCCAGGGCCTGAAGTGCTTCTACACGACGCCGATCAAGGCGCTGTCCAACCAGAAGTACGCCGACCTGGTGCAGCGCTACGGCGCCGACGCGGTCGGCCTGCTCACCGGCGACACCGCCGTGAACGGCGACGCGCAGGTGGTGGTGATGACCACCGAGGTGCTGCGCAACATGATCTACGCCGATTCCGATGACGCCGGGGCGGCGCACCGACGGCTGGACCAGCTCGGCTACGTCGTGATGGACGAGGTCCACTACCTGGCCGACCGGTTCCGCGGCGCGGTCTGGGAGGAGGTCATCCTCCAGCTGCCCGAGCACGTCGCCGTCGTCGGCCTGTCGGCCACGGTCAGCAACGCCGAGGAGTTCGGCGACTGGCTGGTCGAGGTGCGCGGTGACACGGCGGTCGTCGTCGACGAGCACCGGCCGGTGCCGCTGTGGCAGCACATGATGGTGGGCAACCGCCTGTTCGACATGTTCGGCCGGAGGCTGGGTGGGCGGGGGACGGCGCAGCCGCGCGACAAGGACGACCGGCCCGGCGACGGTCCGGCGGAGACCGTCGTCGATCCGGAGCTGGTCCGCTACACCCGCGAGATGCAGCGCCGGGACTTCACCGTCTCGCGCTCCGCGGACCGGGCCGGCGACCGCGGGCCCCGGGGCCGCGGCGGGCGCGACGGCGGAAAGGACCGCAACGGCCGCGGCCGGGTCGACCGCGCGCGCAGCGACACCGCCGTGGTCGGGCGCGGCTCGCGGGCCGGCGGGCCCGGCGGCTCCGGGCGGGGTGGGTTCCGGCCGCCGTCGCGGGTGCAGGTGATCGACCGCCTGGACCGCGACGGCCTGCTGCCGGCGATCACGTTCGTGTTCAGCCGCACCGGCTGCGACGCGGCCGTCGGCCAGTGCGTGCGCTCCGGGATGCGGCTCACCGGACCGGACGAGGTCGAGGAGATCCGCCGGATCGTCGAGAAGCACACCGGTGACCTGCCGCAGGCCGACCTGGAGGTGCTCGGCTACTGGGAGTGGCGTGAGGCGTGCGAGCGGGGCATCGCGGCGCACCACGCGGGCCTGCTGCCGGCGTTCAAGGAGACCGTCGAGGAGCTGTTCGTCGCCGGGCTCGTGCGCTGCGTGTTCGCCACCGAGACCCTCGCGCTGGGGATCAACATGCCGGCGCGCACGGTCGTGCTGGAGCGGCTGGTCAAGTTCAACGGCGAGGCGCACGTCGACCTGACCGCGGGGGAGTACACGCAGCTCACCGGCCGGGCCGGGCGCCGCGGCATCGACGTCGAGGGCCACGCCGTCGTGATCTGGACGCCGGGTATGGACCCGGAGCAGGTCGGCGGTCTGGCCTCGACCCGCACCTACCCGCTGCGCAGCTCGTTCCGCCCGGTCTACAACATGGCGGTCAACCTCGTCGCCCGCCTCGGCACCGACGACGCCCGGGAGATGCTGGAACGCTCGTTCGGGCAGTTCCAGGCGGACCGCTCGGTGGTCGGCATGGCGCGGCGGATCGACCGCAACGAGGAGGCCATCGCCGGGTACCGGGAGTCGATGACCTGCCATCTCGGTGACTTCGGCGAGTACGCCGACCTGCGCCGGCGGATCTCCGAGCGGGAGAAGTCGCTGCGCAGGCAGAACACGGCGTCGGCGCGGGAGGAGACCGAGGAGTCGCTGCGCGCGCTCACCCCCGGCGACGTGATCGCGGTGCCCGGCGGGCGACGGGCCGGGCTGGCCGTCGTGCTCGACCCGGGCCTGGGGACCCACGCCGGGCGCGAGGAACCGCGGCCCCTGGTGCTCAACGAGGACCGCTGGGCCGGGCGGCTGTCGGTGTCCGACTTCCCGTCCACGGTGACCCCGCTCGGCCGCATGCGGCTGCCCAAGCGGGTCGACCACCGGTCCCCGCAGGTCCGCCGCGACCTCGCGTCGTCGTTGCGCAACACCGGCATCCGGGCCCCGCAGGAGGAGTCGCGCAAGCAAGCGCGGCGGTAGCTCCGACGACCCGGAGCTGGACACCCTGCGCCGGGCGCTGCGGTCGCACCCGTGCCACGGCTGCGACGACCGGGAGGCGCACGCCCGCTGGGCCGAGCGGCACGCGCGGCTGGAGCGCGAGACGGAGGCAGCTGCGGCAGAAGGTCCGCGCGACGACGCACTCGCTGGCGCGCGCGTTCGACCGGATCCGTGGCCTGCTCGCCGAGCGCGACTATCTCGACCTGGAGAACGACGAGGTCACCGCGCACGGCCGGGTGCTGGCCCGGCTGTGGGGCGAGTCCGACCTGCTGGCCGCGGAGTGCCTGCGGCACGGCGTGTGGGAGGGCCTGGAGCCCGAGGAGCTCGCCGCCGTCGTGTCCGCGCTGGTCTACGAGTCCCGCCGGGACGACGCGCCGGTGCCGCGGCTGCCGTCCGGGCCGGTCTCCGACGCGCTGGAGCGGACCGTCGACCTGTGGACCGAGCTGGACGCCGACCAGCGCCGGCACAAGGCGGAGCGGACGCGCGCCCCGGACCTGGCGTTCGCCTGGCCGATGCACCGGTGGGCCCGCGGGGAGTCGCTGGCGCAGGTGCTCGACGCCGCGGAGCAGGCCGGTCACGAGCTGTCCGCCGGGGACTTCGTCCGCTGGTGCCGCCAGGTGCTGGACCTGCTCGACCAGATCGCCGGCGTCGCGGGGCGCCAGGACGGCGTCGGACGTGCCGCGCACCGCGCGTCGTCCGCCGTCCGGCGGGGTGTCGTGGCTGCCGGCGTGGCCTGAGACCGGCCCTTCACCGCAGCTCGGCGTCCTCCCGCGGCAGTGGTGCACCCGATCCCGGACCGGGGGGACATACTGCTGGCGGACCCCCGGCTGTGCAGCCGTCACCGGGCGACCGGCAGGATCGACGGACGCGCCCCGAGCGCGGAACGGACGCCGACGACGGGAGTAGGCCGGCGATGACCACGCCACAGGGACCGGACCGCTACGGCGGCGACCGCGACCCGGACCCCACCGGGCCGCCCACGTGGGGCACCCCGCCCCCGGGCGGCTGGGGACGGCCGGATCCCGGTCCGCCCACCGGTGCCTGGGACGCCGCCGAGGACGACGGCTACGACGACCGTGGCTACGACGACGGCGTCTATGCCGAGGGCGCGGGCGGCGGCTACGGCGGCCGTCGGCGGGCCGAGGACCGCGACCCCGGCGGGTGGGACGCCCCGGGCGCCGCCCCGTGGGGTGACCAGGCGCCCGGTCCCGCCGGGTACGACCAGGGCGCCGCGTACGACCACGGCGGCTACGACCGCACCGCGGCCTACGACCGGGATCCCGCCTACGACCGCGACCCCGGGTACGGCACGGCACCCGGGTACGGCGGCGACCCCGGATACGGCGCCGCCCCGGGATACGGCGCCGCGCCGGGCTACGACCGCGAGCCCGCCTACGACCGCGGCGGCCACCCGGACGACGCGTGGCCGGACGACGAACCCACGACGGCCTGGGGCCCGCCGGCCCAGCCGGGGGAGCGGTTCTCCCCGGGCGACGAGCCGTGGGCCCCGCGCGACGAGGTGCGTACCCCCTGGCGCGGTCCGGGCGGCCTCGGCGCCGGCGCGCTGGCCGGCATCGGCGTGGGTGTCGTGGCCGTCGTGGCGCTCCTGATCGCGTTGTTCGTCACCCCCGGCTGGGCGGTGACGCGCACGCTGGACCCGACCGCGTTGCAGAACGGCGTCACGCAGGTCCTCACCCAGAACTACGGGCTCCAGGTCGGGGCCGTGCAGTGCCCGGACGACGTGGCCGTCGAGGCGGACACCGAGTTCTCCTGCCAGGCGCTCGTCGACGGCGAGCAGGTCACCGTCCCCGGCGTGGTCACCACCGACGAGGGCGACTACCAGATCAAGCGGGTCTGAACGGCGGAAACCCGGTGACAGCCCGCCGCCCTGCGGCGATGCTCGACCCGTGGACGACGACCGTGGGGTCCGCCTGCTGCGGCCCGAGGAGATGCGCGCCGCCTTCGACATCTTCCTCGGGGCCCTGCACCAGCCGCCGATCACCGACGCGTCCTGGGAGGGCAGTCCGGTCGGGGACTGCCTCGGCCGGACGTTCGGCTCGTTCGACGGCGGCGAGATGGTCGGGACGACGTGGTCGTTCGCGAGCCGGACGGCGGTGCCCGGCGGGGCCACCCTCCCGACCGCCGCCGTCACCCGGGTCGGCGTCCGGGCCGACCGCACCCGTCGCGGTCACCTGACGGACCTGCTGCGGACCCAGCTGGCCGACGCCGCCGGGCGCGGCGACGTGCTCGCCACGCTCACCGCCAGCGAGACGACGATCTACGGCCGCTTCGGGTTCGGCGTCGGGACGCGCGCCGAGCACGTGCGGATCGGTCGCCGGGCGGGTGTGCGCGCCGCCGCTCCGGAGCGGGGTGCCGTCCGGATACCGGCCCGCGACCGGGCGCAGGACGTCGTGTCCGCGTTGTACGAGCGGATCGGCCTCGCCCGGCCCGGCATGATGGTCCGCACCGCCGACTGGTGGACGCGGTCGCGGTCCCGCGCGCTGATCGAGGGCCGTGTCGTGGAGGCCGCCGTGCACACCGGCCCGGACGGTGACGACGGTTTCGTGGTCTGGACGATCGACCGCGACGGCGGGTTCGTGCTGCGCGTCCTCGACCTGCACGCGGCCCACCCGGGGGCCGCGGCGGCGCTGTGGCGCTTCGTGCTCGGCATCGACCTGGTCGAGCGCGTCGTGGCCGAGGGCCGCCCGCGCGACGAGGCGCTCGAGCTGATCCTGGACGACCCGCGCGAGCTGCGGGTCGAGGGCCGCGACGACGAGCTCTGGGTGCGGCTGCTCGACGTACCGGCGGCGCTCGCCGCCCGGACGTGGGGCGACGCGCCGCCGGTCGTGCTGCGCGTGCACGACCGGCTGTTCCCGGCCAACGACGCCGCGTTCCGGATCGGCGCGGACGGTCCCAAGCTCGTGGAGGGTGACCCGGCGCCCGATCTGGAGTGCGACGTGGACGCGCTGGCGATGGCCTACCTGGGCGACCGGCGGCCGTCGGAGCTCGTCGCGAGCGGCTGGTGGCAGGCCCACGACGCGGCCGCACCGGCGCGCGCGGACGCGCTGTTCGCGACCGGCGTCGTGCCCTGGTGCGGCACCCACTTCTGAGTCTCTAGGTCGCGGCCTTGTCCAGGGCCGTGCGCAGGCGCTGCACCGACGACTCCAGCCCCCAGCGCTGCGCCAGCTCGTCGAGACGGTCCGGGTCCGCCGGTGCCGCGGGCAGCACGGTGTCCCGGTCCAGGTCGACGGGGGCGGCCAGGGCCACCCGCACCACGGGCTCGACGACGGAGAGGTAGTCGGTCGCCTTCGCCAGCTTCGCCCGCACCGACGCGCCGATCCGGGTGTCGCCGGAGTCGGTGACGGCGGCGACCAGCTCACCCCACCCACCGAAGCGCCCGACGAGTGTCGCGGCCGTCTTCTCCCCGACACCCGGCACGCCGGGCAGCCCGTCGGACGGGTCCCCGCGCAGCATCGCCATCTCCGCGTACGCCTCGCCGGCGCGGTCGCGCGGGACGCCGTACTTCGTCGCGACCTCGTCCGGGCCGAGGTACTCGGCCTTGTTCAGCCCACGCCCGATGTAGAGCAGCCGCACCGGCGTCGGCTGCTCGCGCACGATCTGCATCAGGTCACGGTCGCCGGACACGGCGAGCACCGGCTCGGTGTCCTCGCGGTGGGCCAGGGTGCCGATCACGTCGTCGGCCTCGTGGCCCTCGGCGCCGCCGGTGGCGATCCCGGCCGCGGCGAGCACGTCGAGGATCACCGGGACCTGCGGTGCGAGCAGGTCCGGCACCTCCTCGGGGACCCCGGCCGGCAGCTCCTTCCCGGCGGCTCCCTCGACCCGGTGCGCCTTGTACGACGGCAGCGCCTCCACCCGGAACGCCGGCCGCCAGTCCAGGTCCAGGCAGGCCACCAGCCGTGCCGGGCGACGCTCGGTGACCAGTCGCGCGATCATGTCCACGAACCCGCGGACCGCGTTCACCGGCGTCCCGTCCGGCGCGGTGACCGACTCGGGCACCCCGTAGAACGCGCGGAAGTACATGCTCGCCGAGTCGAGCAGCATCAACGGACGGTCGGTCATGGTCGGTCACTATGGCAGGAGTGGCACCTGGGCGGCTCCGCAGGTTGCGGCATGATGGTGCGGTGGAGCGGAAGGGGCACCGGTGAGCGAGGACGTGCGCGAGTGGGAACGGGACCGCGACCGGTTCGTGGGCGCGAAGGGGGCCGGCCCCATCGACGTGGCAGGCGACCTCGACGGCCTGGACGACGCCGGCCCGCTCTCGCGCGAGTTCGCCGCGCTGACCCACTCTCTCCTGTCGGCCACGACGGTCGGCGAGGTGCTGACCCAGGTGGTCTACGCGGCCCGGCGCATCATCCCGGCCGTGCACCTGGCCAGCGTGACGCTGCGCGAGTCCGACGGCACGTTCCACACGCCCGTCGAGACCGACCCGGTGGCCGTCGAGCTCGACCAGGAGCAGTACCGCAGCGGCCGCGGCCCGTGCGTCGAGTCCGCGCGCCCGGACGGTCCCGCGATGGCCGCCGGTGACGACCTCGGAACCGACGAGCGGTGGCCGGAGTTCGCCTCGGCCTGCGTGCGCGCCGGGTTCCGGTCGGTGCTCGCGACCTCCCTGCTCCCGGACGGAAGCCGGTTCCAGCTGCCGGGCGCGCTGAACCTGTACTCGCGGGGTCGCAGCGCGTTCGTACCGGCGGACCGGGACCGGGCGCTCCTGCTGGCCACGCACGCGTCGCTGGCGCTGGCGACGACGGCCGCGGTGTCCGCGGCGGACCTGGAGCGCAGCCAGCTGCGCACGGCGATCGCGTCGCGCGACGTCATCGGCCAGGCCAAGGGGATCCTGATGGCCCGGCGGGGGCTGACCGCGGACGAGGCGTTCGACGTCCTGCGCCGGACCTCGCAGGACGTCAACGTGAAGCTGATCGACCTGGCCACGACCGTCACCGAGCGCCCCGAGGCGCTCGACAGCTCCCGGCCCTGACCGGCCCGGCCGTCCGGCCCGAGCCAAGTTGCCGGGGTCCGCACACGGTGTGATGATGCGATCACCCCGTCGGGTTGAGGACCAGCTCGGCCGCTGTCGTATCGAGCTGCCGGGAGGCCCCGCAGTGACGACTCTCGACCCACGCCCCGCGACTCCCTTGTCGCCGGATGGTCCCGACTCCGACCCCGACCCGGCCCCGGGTCGCCCGGTCCGGCGCGCGGTCCACGGACGCACCACCTCACGGCGCACCCGGACGCTCGACGTCGTGGTGGGCGGACGGGGTGGGCCGCGCTCGCGGGTGTGGACGGTGACCGCGCCGCGGTCGGGAGCCGCGGACGTCGTCGTGAGCCGCGAGACGGCGAACGGGGAGGTTCCCGGACCGACCCGGACGGTGCAGCGCGCCGGACGCCGCCTGGTCCTGCCGGAGTCCCCGCCGGGCGCCGCCGCGGATCCGGCGCTCGGGGCCGCCGCCGGGTCGCCCGCACCCGGCTGGCACGTCGGAGCCGTGCTCGTGGTGCCGCTCCCGGCGCTCTGCACGGACGGGTTCGAACCCGTGCCGGACGGGACTCGGCGTGTCGCGGGCCCGCCGCCGGGTCACCACGTGCAGATCGTGCTGCTGCTCGGCGACGCCTGGTGCGAGCCGCTCGACCTGCCCGCGGCCCAGAACGCCGGGGCACTGCTGCTGCCCGGCGGTGACCGTGTGCAGCTGTGGAGCCACCACGTCCCGAGCGGGCCGTCGCCGGCCGGACGCCGTCGAACTGCGACGACGACCCTGCCCGGAGCGGTGGGCGGCGTTCCGGTCGTCCTCGATCCCGGATCCGGCCCCGGGTCCCACACCTGGTCCTGACCACCGACCGTGTCCGCATACGCTGGCCACATGACCGATGCCGTCCCCACCGAGCTGCTCACCGACCGGCTCCGCCGGGCGGGCGAGGCCGCCGCCGAGCACGGAACCGACGTCCTGTTCGTCACCCCGGGCACCGACCTGCGGTACCTCACCGGCTTCACCGGCGCCTCGCACGAGCGGCTGACCTGCCTGATCGTGCCGGCCGCCGGGCACAGGGCGCCGCCCGCGCTGGTGGTGCCGAAGCTGGAGGCACCCGGGTTCGCCGACATCCCGCTGGAGGCGCTCGGCATCGAGCTGGTCACCTGGACCGACGGGGACGACCCGCACCTGCTGGTCAGCGACCTGGCCGGCGGCCCGACGACGATGTCGGTGGACGACGACATGCCGGCCCGGCACGTGCTCGCGCTGCGCGACGCGTTCCCGGACATCGCCCAGTCGCTCGCCGGCCCGGTGCTGCGGACGCTGCGGATGCGCAAGGACCCGGCCGAGGTCGCACGGCTGCGCGCGGCCGGCGAGGCGATCGACCGGGTGCACGCGCGGATGGGCGAGTGGCTCCAGCCGGGCCGCACCGAGGCGCAGGTGGGTGCGGACATCACGGCCGCGATCCTGGCCGAGGGTCACGCCGAGGCCGCGTTCGTGATCGTCGGGTCGGGGCCGAACGGCGCCAGCCCGCACCACGACGTGTCGGACCGGGTGATCGAGCCCGGCGACGTCGTCGTGATCGACATCGGCGGCCCGCTCCCGGACGGCTACAACTCCGACTGCACCCGCACCTACGCCGTCGGCGGCGAGCCGGCGGCCGAGGTCAAGGAGACCTACGCGGTGCTGCAGGCGGCGCAGGAGCGCGCCGTCGCGGCCGTGCGCCCCGGCGTCACGGCGGCGTCGGTCGACCGCGCCGCCCGCGGCCCGATCACCGAGGCCGGCCACGGCGCGCGGTTCATCCACCGCACCGGCCACGGGATCGGGCTCGACGTGCACGAGGAGCCCTACATCGTCGACGGCAACGACCTCGTGCTGGAGCCCGGGATGGCGTTCAGCATCGAGCCCGGCATCTACACGCCGGACTCGTGGGGCGCCCGGATCGAGGACATCGTCGTCGTCACCGACGAGGGCGCGGAGCGGCTCAACCACAACCCGCGCGACCTCGTCGTCCTGTAGCGCATCAGTACGGCGCCGGGCCCTCGCCGGTGACCGGGACGTGCAGCAGCGTCGGTCCGGGCGCGGCGAGGGCGTCGGTGAGCGCCCCGGCCAGGTCGGCGGCGCTGTCCACCCGCCGGGCCGCGCAGCCCATCGACCGCGCCAGCTCCGCGAAGTCGATCCCGCCGAGCCGCGTGCCGGGCAGCTTCGCCCCGCCTGCGGCCTCGCCGAGCAGCCGCACGGCCGCGTACTCGGCGTTGTCCAGGATCACGAACACCGCGTGCGCCTGCTCGCGGGCCGCCGTCCAGAGTGCCTGGACGCCGTACATCGCCGACCCGTCGCCGAGCACGCCGACGACCGGCCGGTCCGGGACGGCCAGTGCCGCACCGACGGTCGCCGCGATGCCGTAGCCGAGTGCGCCGCTGGCCGTGGTCAGGAAGCCGGCGTCGGTGGACCGGATCGGCAGGTACTCGTGCAGCGCGCCGCGGTGGCTCGGCCCCTCCTCGACGACGACGGCGTCGCCCGGGAGGTTCTCGGCGAGCGTCGCGTAGACCAGGGCCGGGGTGAGCCCGGCCGAGGGGTCGGGCACCGCGGGCCGCGACCGGCCCACGGTCACGGCCGGCGTGTCACCGTCCAGCCCGGACAGCAGCGCGCGCAGGACCGGCCCGGGCGAGGCCAGCATCCCGCGACCGTTCGGGGTGCGGGCGAGGATGTCCGGGTCGTCGGACACGACGACGGTGGGCGGCAGCGGCGCCGCATCCCCGGGCCGCAGGACGTGGTAGGTGAACGCGGGCGCGCCGAGCACGACGACCAGGTCGTACCCGGCCAGCTCCGAGCCCAGCGCACGGCGCTCCGGGGTGAGGAACCCGGCGAACAGCGGGTGGTCCTCCGGGAACGAGCAGCGCCCGGACAGCGGCGCGGCCCACACGGCGGCCCCGACCCGCTCGGCGAGCGTGACCAGATCTGCGACGGCACCGTCGGCGTCCACCGCGGCCCCGGCCACGATCGCGGTCCGCGGCGACCCGCCGGTACCCGGTCCGCGCGCTCCGCGCAGCGCGTCCAGCAGCGTCGCGACGTCCTCGGCGTGCGCAGCGACCCCGCGACGGGTGGTGGGGGAGACGTCGGGCAGCGCGCCGTCGAACGGGCGCTCCCAGTCGTCCACCGGGACGGACACGAACACCGGTCCGTAGGGCGGCGTGCACGCGATCCGGTAGCCGCGGGCCAACGCGGCCGGCACCTCACCCGCGTGCGCCGGCTCGTGCGACCACTTCACGTGTGGCCGCGGGAACGTCGCCGCCTCCGGCGCGCCGAGGAACGGCTCCTCGGCGAGCATCGCCCGGGCCTGCTGGCCGGCCGTCACGATCAGCGGCGACCGGTTCGCGGACGCGTTGAACACCCCACCCAGCCCGTGCCCGACCCCGCCCGCCGAGTGCAGGTTCACCAGCACCGGGCGCCGGGTGAGCTGGGCGTGCGCGTCGGCCATGCCGACCACGACGGACTCCTGCAGCCCCAGCACGTACCGGAAGTCGTCCGGCCAGCCGGACAGGAACGGCACCTCCGTCGTGCCCGGGTTGCCGAACACCGTGGTCAGGCCCAGCCGCCGCATCAGCTCCCGCGTGGCCTCCAGAACGGTCCCGCCCACGGCCCACCTCCCGCACTCGATCACGTTGTCGCCATCCATCTTCGACGACCCGCCCCCGAGTGGCACCCCCGACCGGCCGGGATGCGGTCGGGGACGGGAACTCGGGGGAGTGGTCGGGGCGTTCCCCCAGTGACGTGTCCACCGCCGGACGGCAGTGTGGACACCACGGCCGGACATCCCGGCCGCGCCGGGCACGCCCCGGCGGATGGGAGGAGTCACACGATGGCCCAGACCGCAACGCTCAGCAGGCCGCGGAACGGCAAGGTGATCGCCGGCGTCTGCGCCGGGCTGGCGGACCGGCTGGGATGGGGACGCAACACCGTCCGCCTGCTGTTCCTCGTGTCCTGCCTGCTCCCGGGCCCCCAGTTCGTGATCTACCTGGTGCTCTGGCTGATCATGCCGAAGGCGCAGTTCTGACCGGAAACGGTCACATGGGTGGGCCGGGGTGGCCGCGCCCCGGGCCTACTGGCACGATGACCGCGTGATCGAGCGGACGGTGTGCGTGACGGGGGCGGCATGTTGCTGCTGTACCCCGGGTCCGCGCATGCGCGTCCGCCTCGTCGCGGCCGCCCGGCGCTGACCCGTACCGGTCCCCGTCCGCGCCGCCCGGCCGTTGTTGCCGGCGCCCGCACGTCTGCGATCACGCCGTGACCACATCTCTCGGCCCGGATCTCTCCGGGCACACCGTTCTCGCCCTGCACGCGCACCCCGACGACGAGTCGATCTTCACCGGGATCACGTTGCGCCGCCTCGCCGACGCCGGCGCCCGCGTCGTGCTCGTCCTGGCCACCGGCGGTGAGGCAGGTCGGTCCCGACTGCCACTGGCCGGCGACACCGTCGCCGGACGGCGCCGCCGCGAGCTGGAGCGCTCCGCCGAGCTGCTCGGGGTGTCCCGCCTGGTCCTGCTCGGCCGGCGCGACTCCGGCCTGCCCGGCGGCCCGGACCTGGGGCACGACCGCGCACTCGCCGCGGCCGACCCGCTCGCACTGGGCCGACGCATCGCCGAGCTCGCCGACGCCGAGGGCGCCGCGACGCTCGTGTTCGACGACGACGCCGGCATCTACGGCCACCCGGACCACCGGGCGGTGCACGGGATCGGCGAGACCGCGGCCGCGCTGACCGGCGCCACCGCCTACCGGACCACCGTCGACCGGGAACACCTGCACGTCAGCGCACGGGGCCGGCACCTCGTCCACGGTGCCGCGGCGGCCGCGTCCGTCGGGTTCGGACGGCCCACCGTCGAGATCACGACGGCGGTCGGCGGGTCGGCGGCGGACCTCGCCGTCAAGCGCGCGGCGATGGCGGCGCACGCCAGCCAGATCGACCCGGACACGCTGCTGCCGGCCGACGACTTCGCCGAGGCCTACGGCTACGAGTGGTTCCGCCGCGACGGCGCGCCCGGCGTGCTCGACGAGCTGGGCAACGTGCATCTTCTGACGGGCGCACGCTGAGCGGCGCCCCCGGGTTCGGTCAGGGCGCCGGGCCGACCCACAGCGCCTCGGCCAACGCGGGGCCGATCTCGTGCTCGGTGGCGTCGGCGCCCTCGCCCGTGCAGACCCGGTACGGCCCGCCGAACGGGCGCCGCTCCACCAGGGTCAGCGTGTCCCCGAGGGAGACGGCGCACTCGGCGAGGTAGCGCAGCTTGTCCGGGTCCTCGTCGTCCACCCGGACCAGACGTCCCCGCGTCCCCGGGTCCACGGTGGACAGGCGCCGGGCGGACACGGTGGGCAGCGACCCGTCCTCGCCCGGGATCGGGTCGCCGTGCGGGTCGAACGACGGGTGCCCGAGCTTGGCGTCGATCCGGGACAGCAGCAGGTCCGAGATGTGGTGCTCGAGGACCTCCGCCTCGTCGTGCACCTCCTCCCAGCCGTAGCCGAGCTCCGCGACGAGGTAGCACTCCAGCAGCCGGTGCCGTCGCAGCACCTGGAGCGCCCGGGCGGTCCCGGCCGCGGTCAGCGTGATCCCGCCGTACGGGCGGTGCTCGACGAGGCCGGACCCGACCAGCCGGCGCACCATGCCGGACACCGAGGACGCGGACACGCCCAGCTTCCCGGCCAGCGCCGACGTGCCCACGTGCCCGGCGCCCCGCTCGATCAGCGAGTAGACGACCTTGAGGTAGTCGTCGACTGCGGGCGTGTGCTCCACGCCCTCTAGTCTGCCCTGGTGGCCACCACGGAACGAGCATCGGCTCCGGCCTCCCCGCCGGACAGTCCGGTGAGCCGGTCCCGCCAACGCGGCGTGCGCCTGGCGTGCTGGCTGCTCGCGGCGGGCGCCGGCGTCGCGCTCTACGCGAGCTTCCCGCCGCGCACCCTGTGGTGGCTCGCTCCGCTCGCGTTCGCCGTGCTCGGCGCGCTGCTGCGGGGGCGGCGCCCCGGTTCGGGGTTCGTCCTGGGCACGCTGTTCGGGATCGGTTTCCTGCTGCCGTTGCTGAGCTGGACCGGGTACTTCGTCGGCTCGTTCCCGTGGGTCGTGCTGACGATCTTCGAGGCGCTGTTCCTGGGGCTGGCGGGCGCCGGGATGGCCGCGGTGTCGCGGCTGCGCGGGGGCCCGGTGTGGGCGGCCGCCGTGTGGGTCGCGGCCGAGGCGCTGCGCTCCCGGGTGCCGTTCGGCGGCTTCCCGTGGGGGCGGGCGGGCTTCGGCCAGGCCGACGGCCCGCTCCTGCCGGTGGCCGCGGTCGGCGGGGTGCCGCTGCTGTCGTTCGTCACCGTGCTCGCCGGTCTGGCGCTGGCCGAGGGGGTGCGGCGGGCGGTGCGCCGCGAGTGGCGCGCCCTCGCCGGGCCGGCTGCCGTCCTCGTGCTCGCCTGCGCGGCGGGGCCGCTCGCGGCGCTCGTGCCGCCGTCGCCGGGCCCGGCCGGCAGTGCCGGGCGGACCGTCACCGTCGCGGCGATCCAGGGCAACGTGCCCCGCCTCGGCCTGGAGTTCAACGCCCAGCGCCGCGCCGTGCTGGACAACCACGTCCGCGTCACCGAGCAGCTCGCCGCCGACGTCGCCGCCGGTCGCCGGCCGCAGCCGGACCTGGTGATCTGGCCGGAGAACTCGTCGGACATCGACCCGCTGCGCAACGCCGACGCGGCCGCACGGATCGACGAGGCCGCCGCCGCGATCCGGGCGCCGATCCAGGTCGGCGCCGTACTGGCGAACGGCGACCGCACGACGAGCAACGCCGCCCTGGTGTGGGAGGCCGGGCGCGGCGTCGTCGGGCGGGCCGACAAGCGACGCGTCCAGCCGTTCGGCGAGTACATGCCGTGGCGCTCGTTCTTCCGGCTGTTCTCCTCCTACGTCGACCGGGCCGGCTACTTCGTGCCCGGGGCGGGACCCGGCGTCAACCGGATCGCCGGCGTCACCGCGGGCGTCGCGATCTGCTGGGAGATCGCGTTCGACGACCTGGTCTCGGACAGCGTCGACGCCGGGGCCCAGATCCTGACCGTGCCCTCGAACAACGCCACGTTCGGCCTGACCGAGATGACGTTCCAGCAGCTGGCGATGTCCCGGGTCCGGGCCGTCGAGCACGACCGGCCGGTCGTCGTCGCCACCACGAGCGGGGTCAGCGCGATGATCGGTCCGGACGGGTCCGTGGCGTCCTCGACCGGCCAGTTCATGCCCGGGATCCTGGTCGATCGGATCGCGCTGAAGGACACCACTACGCTGTCCGGACGACTAGGAGCGGCACCCGAGTGGGCGCTCACGGCGGTGGCCCTACTGGCCATCGGTTACGCGGTGATCACTCCCGGTGCGTCTCAGCGGCCGTTCAGGCGGCCGGGCGTAAAGTCAGTTGACCGCACGGGCCGAGGAGAGGACGAGCATGGCTGAGCCACCGGGGCCCGTTCTGGTCGTGATACCGACCTACGAGGAGCGGGACAACCTCGGTCCGACCCTGGCGCGGCTGCACGCGAGCGTCCCGGAGGCGGACGTGCTCGTCGTCGACGACGCGAGCCCGGACGGCACCGGCGAGCTGGCCGACGCGCTGGCCGAGACCGACGAGCGGGTGCGGGTGCTGCACCGCCCGGCCAAGAGCGGTCTCGGCGCGGCCTACCTCGCCGGGTTCGCGCACGCGCTGCGCGGCGAGCACCAGGTCGTCGTCGAGATGGACGCCGACGGCTCGCACGCCCCGGAGGACCTCCCCGCCCTGCTGCACGCGATCGGGGACGCCGACGTCGTCCTCGGCTCGCGGTACGTGCCCGGCGGGCGGGTGGTCAACTGGCCTGCGCACCGCAAGCTGCTCTCCCGCGGCGGCAACCTGTACTCGCGGCTGGCGCTCGGGGTGCCGATCCAGGACATCACCGGCGGCTTCCGGATCTACCGGCGCGAGGTGCTCGAGGAGCTGCACCTGGACAGCGTCGCCTCGCAGGGCTACTGCTTCCAGGTCGACATGGCCTGGCGCGCGGTGCAGGCCGGGTTCCGCGTCCGGGAGGTGGCGATCACGTTCACCGAGCGCACCCGCGGGGCGTCGAAGATGAACAGCACGATCGTGGGCGAGGCGCTGTGGCGGGTGACCTGCTGGGGTGCCGCGGCCCGGTTCTCCCGCCGGCTGCCGCCGGACCCGGTGGACCCGCTGGCCGAGGACCCGGTCCGCGCCTGAGCCCGGGCGGTCGACGGGCGAAGCAGCGGCCCTGAGCGGGGGCGAAGCTCAGGTGCTGATCGCCGCCAGCTCGCCGGCCAGGTCGTCGAGGCCCAGCGAGCCCTGGGACAGCGCCGTCATGTGCCACGTCTTGAGGTCGAACGCGCGCCCGTCCGCCTCGTGCGCCCGGCGCGCCGCGGCCCGCCCGTCCAGCCACGCCCGCTCGCCGAGCTTGTAGCCGATCGCCTGCCCCGGCCCGCCCAGGTAGCGCAGCAGCTCCGAGTCGGCCAGGTCGTCCGGGCCGCCCACGTGCCGGACGAAGAACTCCCGGCCCAGCTCCGGCGTCCAGCGCAGGCCGGCCCCGACCGGGGAGTCGTCGGGGATCGGCAACGACAGGTGCATCCCGACGTCGATCACCACCCGTACCGCGCGCAGCATCTGCCCGTTCAGGTAGCCCAGGCGCGTGCCCGGGTCGGTGTGGTGGCCGAGCTCGTCCATCAGCCGCTCCGCGTAGAGCGCCCACCCCTCCAGGTTCGCGCTCACCGCGCCCGCGACGGCCTGGTACGACGACAGCTCCTCGGCCCGGAGCACCCACTGCGCCAGCTGGAGGTGATGGCCGGGCACGCCCTCGTGATACCAGGTGCTGACCAGGTCCCACATCGGGTAGCGGTCGTCCGGGGTGCGCGTCAGCCAGGTGCGTCCGGGCCGGCTGAAGTCCAGCGACGGCAGCGTGTAGTACGGCGCCGCGCCGCTGCCGGCCGGGGCCAGGCAGGCCTCGACCCGGCGGATCGGCTCGGCCAGGTCGAAGTGCGTCCGCCCGAGGTCGGCGACGGTGTCGTCCATCAGCCGCTGCAGGCGCTCGCGGGCCGCCTCGGCACCGGCGACGACGTCGCCGTGCCCGTCGAGATGGTCCATCGCCGATCGCGGGTCCGCGCCGGGCAGCACCCGCCGGGCCTCGACCTCCATCTCGGCACGCAGGCGCCGGAACTCCGACCAACCCCACTCGTAGACCTCGGCCGTATCGATGTCGGCGCCGTTCCAGTACCGGACCGCCCGCCGGTACCGCTGCTCGCCGACGCCGTCGGGTGTCCCGTCGGTGCCGGGCAGGTACTCCGCGGCGAGCCAGTCGCGCAGCTCGGCCACCGCGCCGATCGCGGCCGCGGCGGAGCGGTCCAGCTCGGAGCGCACCACGGGCCCGACGTCGGCCGGGCGCGAGAACCCGGCGAACCAGCCGCGGCCGTCGTCGTCGCGCACCCACTCGTCGAGCTGCGCGACGAAGCGCCGCACCTGCCTCGGCGCGGCGTACAGCCCGCGGCGCCCGCCCTCGATCAGCGACGCGCGGTACTGCTCCAGCGTCTCCGGCATCCGGCCCATCCGGGTCGGCGACGGTGTGCCAGTCGTCCTCGGTGTCCACCGGCATCAGCGCGAACACCATCCGCACGCCGGGCACCGGCCCGAACAGCTCGTGCACCGCCCGCAGGTGCTCGCCGGCCTCGGACATCGCCAGCCGGGCGCGGATCCGCTCGTCCAGCAACCGGGCGCAGCGACGTTCGTCCGGGTCGGCCGGCGCGCCGTCGCGGACGAGCGAGGCGACGCGGTCGAGCGTCTCGCGGTCCAGCGCGTCGACGGCGGCCTGGCCGTCGGGGGAGAGGTCGGGGAGCGTGTCGCGTCCCTCGGGGAAGCCGAGGTCCTCGGCGAGCAGCGGGTCGAGTGCGGCCAGACGGCGGACGTAGTCGTCGGCGAGGTCGCGCACGGGGCGGGGCGGGGTCACGGCGTCCGGCACCGGCCCATCATCCCCAGGCCCCGCACACGACGAAGCCGGGCCCCGTTCGGGGACCCGGCTCCGTGGTGGTGTCGGCGCGTCGCGGCGGACTACCGTGTCAGGCGATCTCCGCACGGCGCTCGCGCAGCAGCGTCAGTCGCTCGTCGAGAAGCTCCTCGAGCTCGGCGATCGAACGCCGCTCCAGCAGCATGTCCCAGTGCGTGCGCGGCGGCTTCGCCTTCTTCGCCTCCGGCTCGTTCCCGTCGACGCGCTTGCCGACGCCGCCCTGCGGGGACTCCCAGGTCGCCGGCGGCTCGGCATCGTTGGCGAACGGCACCTCGAACTCGTGGCCGTTCTCGGACACATAGCGAACCATCTGCCGCGGCGCCAGATCGTGGTTACGGTCGGTCTCGTAGCTGACAGCCCCGAGCCGGCTGCCACGCAGTACGCGGTCGGCCATGCGTCACCCTCCAGTACGTTCGGTGTCGACGCCCGGACCTGCCGGACCTCGACGTTACTTCGGCGCCACCGGGTGTAACGTTCGTGGCGTTACGGTCATTCCGGCGACCGGCGAACGGTGAGCCGCCGTTGTACCCGGCGGTAACTCCCGCTCGCCCGACGAGCCAGTGTTCCCTATCCGGCGCCGTTACACACGCTGATGTGACGTGTCAGCCATCTGTGACCTGTCTCACTGCCGTTCGGCGGATTGTTCACGTGGCCGACTCCGGGCCTCAGCCCGCCGGAGCCACCTCCGTCGCGCGCTCGGGCTTGCGCACCGGCAGGAGTGCGACCAGGCCCGCGAGCAGCACCAGGATGATCCCCAGCAGGCCCAGCCGCTCGCCCCCGATGACCGTGAACAGCCCGATCAGGGCCGGCGAGATGAACGAGACGGCGCGCCCGGTCGTCGCGTACAGCCCGAACAGCTGACCCTCCTGGCCCTGCGGGCACAGCCTGCTCAGGTACGACCGCGACGACGCCTGCGCCGGGCCCACGAACAGGCCCAGGATCAACCCGAAGATCCAGAACATCGTCGTCCCGTACGCGAACAGCAGGATCGTGCCGACGACCACGAGGCTCGTCAGCGACCCGACCACGACGGTCTTCGGGCCGATCCGGTCGTCCAGCCAGCCGCCCATGAAGGCGCCGGCCGCGGACACCACGTTGATCACGACGCCGAACACGAGCACGGTGCCGGGGTCCATCCCGTACACCGTCACCGCGATCACGCCGCCGAACGCGAAGATCGCGTTCAGGCCGTCCCGGTACAGCGCGCTCGCGCCGAGGAAGTAGACCGTGTGCGGCGAGTCGCGCAGCAGCCGGCGCAGGTTCGCGATGAGCGCCCGGTACGAGCCGATGACGCCCAGGCGCGTCGCCCCTCCGCTCGGCGGCGTCTCCGACAGCACCAGGAACATCGGCAGGGCGAAGACCGCGAACCAGACGGCCGACAGGAGCACGACCACGCGGATGTTCAGCCCGCCGTCGGTGCTCAGCCCGAGCGCGCCGCCCTCACCCGCGATGAACCCGACGTAGGCGACGAGCAGCAGCACGATCCCGCCGAGGTACCCCAGCGCCCAGCCGAACCCGGACACCCGGCCGACGTTGGCGCGCGTCGAAACCTGGGACAGCAGCGCGAAGTAGGACACCTGCGCGAGCTCGAAGAAGATCGACGCCAGGCCGAGCAACAGCAGGCCGAGCCACAGGTACTGGTAGTCGGACCGCACGAAGTACATCAGCAGGATCGCGACGATGACGGCGACGGTCCAGACGCCGGTCGAGCGCAGCCGGCGGCCCGCGCGGTCCGCGCTCTGCCCGATCACCGGCGCCATCAGCGCGATCAGCAGCCCGGCCGCGGCGCTGGACCAGGTCAGCCACGTGTTCGGGCTCAGCGACCCGGGCGGCAGGTCCTTGCCCACCGAGTCCGTCAGGTACACCGAGAACACGAACGTGAGCACGATCGTCGTGAACGCCGACGAGCCCCAGTCCCACAGGCCCCATGCCAACACGTGGCCGCGGGACGGGACGGCGGCCGGCGCGGCGGGGGTGGCGGTCACGCGGGGAGCCTAGCGGCGGCCACCGACAGAGCCCTGCGCAGAATCACCGACGCGCCGCCCTCTCTGCGACGACGTCGCGCAGCAGGTCCGGGCGGTCGGACAGCAGTCCGTCCACGCCGAGGTCGAGCAGCCGGTGCATCTCGGCCGGATCGTCCACGGTCCACACGTGCACCTCCCGCCCGAGCCCGTGCGCGACGGCCACGAACCGCCGGTCGACGATGGTGAGCGGCCCGAACCGCACCGGAACCTGGGCGAGGGAACCCTCGACCGCGGGCAGGAGAGCCCCCGCCACCGCGGCGGCGCCCGGCACCACCCCGGCCCACGCGCGCCCCCGCAGCCCGAGCACGCCGCGCTGACCGAGCGACGTGCACAGCCGCGGCCCGGCGGCCGCGCGTGCCCGGGTCAGCCGGGACTCGTCGAACGCGCCGAGGCAGACCCGGTCCCAGGCGCCCAGCTCCTCCAGCACAGCGAGGGTCGGCGCGACGACGGCGTCGGACTTCAGTTCGATCGTCACGCGCAGGCCGGGCACCGCGCGCAGGACCTCGTCCAGTCGCGGCACCGGCTCGCGCCCGCCCACCCGGGCGACGGCAACCGCGTCCGCGGGCAGCGTGTCGATCCGGCCGGTGCCGTCGGTCGCGCGGTCCAGCGTGGGGTCGTGGTGCACCATCGGGACGCCGTCGGCACTGGCGTGCACGTCCAGCTCGACGTAGCCGAGTCCCTCGTCGGCGGCCCGGACGAACGCGGACCGGGTGTTCTCGCACCCGGCCAGGTCGCCGACGTGCCAGCCGCGGTGGGCGTACGCGCGCGGGTGCGGGCCGTCGAGGTACGGATGGCGGTCGCCCATGGCGGGGAGCGTTCCAGCTAGGAGATCGTCCCGCGACGGGGAAGCGTGAAGCGGTCGGTGTCCAGCAGGGGCGCCATCAGGTCGCCGTGGCGCTCCAGCCGGTCCGGGAGGTCGTCGCACGTGAACGTCAGGTCCGACGGCTCCCGGCAGGCGCGCACCTCGTCCCAGGTCACCGGCGTCGCGACGGTCGGGCGCTCCCGCCCGCGCAGCGAGTAGCTGGCGATCGTGGTCTTGGCCGGGTTGTTCTGGCTCCAGTCCACGAACACCCGGTTCCGCCGGCGGGCCTTGGCCATCACCGACACGATCTGCTTCGGGTGGTCGGCGGCCAGCCGATCGGCGACCTCGTGGGCGAACTCCGAGGTCTGCTCGGGCTTCGTGACGCTCACCGGCACGTAGAGCTGGAGCCCCTTGCCGCCGGACGTGCGCGGCCAGGCCCGCAGCCCGTGCTCGTCGAGCAGGGCGAACAGGTACTCGGCGACCCGGCAGCAGTCCACGACCGTGGTGCCCTCACCCGGGTCCAGGTCGAACACGACCAGGTCCGGGGCGTGGCGCCCGTCGCGCGGCCCGAGCCGCCACTGCGGCACGTGCAGCTCCAGCGCCGCGAGGTTCGCCGCCCACGCCAGGTCCTCCGCACTGCCCAGGACCGGGAAGTCCGCCGACTCCGAGCGCCCGCCCGGCGTGCCGACCCGTGCCGTGCGCACCCAGTCCGGGGCGTGCCGGGACACGTCCTTCTCGAAGAACGACCCCTTCTCCACCCCGTCCGGCCAGCGCACCATCGTCACCGCGCGGTCGGCCAGGTGCGGCAGCATCACGTCGGCGACGGCGAGGTAGTGGGCGAGCACGTCGCTCTTCGTCGTGCCGGTGCGCGGGTAGAGCACCTTGTCCGGGTTGGTGAGCTTCGCGCGTCCGTACCCGGCGGCCGGAGCGGACGGCTTGCGGCGGCCCGCCGACGTGGTGATCTCGACCCGGTTCTCGTCCGCCATGCCGTCCTCCGGATAGCTCGAGTCCTCGCGCACCGCGAGGACCGCGGGCAGGCCCTGCGCGGCGGCGGCGTCCAGCAGCGCGGCACCCGCATCCGGGTAGACCGGCGCCACCCGCCAGTGCGGGCCCTGCGGGGCCAGTGCGTCCAGCCGTTCCCGGCGCTCGCGCAGGGGCAGCGGCCGGACGTCCTGGCCGCCGGTGTGCAGGACGTCGGCGATCCAGAGGTCACCGGACGTCGTCAGCTCGGCGTCGAGCAGGTGCCCGCTCGCACCCAGGGCCGGCCCGAGCCCGCGCAGCGTCGGCGGCAGCGCGATCTCCTGGTGCCCGCCGGTCCCGTCCGGGGCCAGCAGCGTCACCCGCCCGCCGTCGCTGCGCACGAGCACGCGTCGGCCACCGAACCGGACCTGCGTCCACCAGCCGTCGTCGTCCGGGAGCGCGGCCGCCTCGGTCGCAACGGCGAGCGGCAGGTCGTGGGGGAGCGGTTCGCCCACCGGGTCCTCGGCCCCGCCCTCGGCGCCGCGCGCACCGTCGGCCCCGCCGCGCATCCGGCGCAGGAGCCAGGTGTCGCGCTTGCCGTCCGGGCGGTGCAGCAGCACGAACCGGCCGCGCGCCCGCTCACCGTGCAGCGCGACCGCGACCTCGCGGTCGTTCCACTTCTCGGTGTCGTAGCGGCCCTGGTCCCAGACCGTCATCCGGCCGCCGCCGTACTCGCCGGCCGGGATGTCCCCGGCGAAGTCCAGGTACTCCAGCGGGTGGTCCTCGGTGCGGATCGCCATCCGCACCGTCGTGGCGTCGGTCGGCAGGCCCTTCGGCACCGCCCAGGACGCCAGCACGCCGTCGCGCTCCAGTCGCAGGTCCCAGTGCAGCGCCGTGGCGTGGTGCTCCTGGATGACGAACCGGTCGCCCGCCCCGGACACCTGGGGGTCGGTCTCGGGCACCGGCTCGGGGGTCCGCCGCGGATCGCGCTTGCGGCGGTAGTCGTCGAGCGGCACGCCGTTAAGAGTACTGAGCACGGAGCCTGCGGAGCTGCGCATCGATAGCGACCCGGTTCTTGTGCCCAAGGGGATGCAACTGTCAGGATAGGGTTGCCTTCGTCCAGGGAAGGGGCTGCTGTGTTCGCGTGCATCTGCGCCGCCACCACCGAGTCCGAGGTGCGCGAGTGCGTCCACCGCGGCGCGGGGTCCGTGGACGAGATCGGCGACGCCTGCGGGGCCGGCGCGGGGTGCGGCAGCTGCCGTGACCGGCTGCGCATGCTGCTGGCGACGACGGCCGATCTGGACACGCTGGCGGCCAGCGCCTGACACGTTTCCCCAGGTAAGCCTGCGCGATGCTGAGTCCGTCCTGCGTGGACGACCCGATCGGGTGCTGCTCTATGTTCGGTCCCGAACGCACATTCGCGACGGATCGGATTCAGTGCCATGCGCGGCGACCCTGAGGTTATCTCCCTGCTCAACGACCAGCTCACCAGCGAGCTGACGGCGATCAACCAGTACTTCCTGCACGCGAAGATGCAGCAGAACTGGGGCCTGACGAAGCTGGCCGCCTACACCCGCAGCGAGTCGATCGACGAGATGCGGCACGCGGAGAAGATCACCGACCGGATCCTGTTCCTCGAGGGTCTGCCGAACTACCAGCGCCTGTTCACGCTGAACGTCGGGCAGAACGTGCGCGAGCAGCTGCGCGCGGACCTGCAGATCGAGCTCGACGTCGTGGAGCGGCTCCGCCCGGGCATCCGGATGTGCCGGGAGAAGGGCGACATCACCTCGGCGAACCTGTTCGAGGAGATCCTCGCCGACGAGGAGCACCACATCGACTACATCGAGACGAACCTCGAGCTGATGGACCGTCTCGGCGAGCAGCTCTACCTGGCCCAGCTCGTCGACCAGCCCCCGAACCCGGGCTGATCCACGGCGTTCCCCGTCTCGGCGCGGCTGCCGGGCCTCCCGCCGCATCGACCAGCTGCAGGAACAGACCCGCCGCGGGCAGCAGCAGCCGGTCGGAGGTCTGCCGTGTCCCTTGCGGGACATGGCACGATCTCCCCTGTGACCAGCAGTCGACCCGCCGCGGACCAGCGCCTCCAGGACCTCGCGCGCCTGCGTCGCGTCCGAGACCGGATCGACCGTGAGTACGCCCAGCCCCTGGACGTCGAGGCGCTGGCCCGCGGCGAGCACATGTCGGCCGGGCACCTGTCCCGGGAGTTCCGGCGGGCCTACGGCGAGTCGCCCTACAGCTACCTGATGACCCGGCGGATCGAGCGCGCGATGGCGTTGCTGCGCCGGGGCGACCTGAGCGTCACCGACGTCTGCTTCACGGTCGGATGCTCGTCGCTGGGCACGTTCAGCACCCGCTTCACCGAGCTGGTCGGCATGCCGCCCAGCACCTACAAGCGGGAGGCCGCGCGCGCGACCGAGGGCCTCCCGTCGTGCGTGGCGAAGCAGGTCACGAGACCGGTCAGGAATCGAGAAGCACCGCCTGCCCAGCCGCTCCTAGCGTGAGCGGCATGGACCTCAGCATTCACATCACCGCCCTCCCGCACGACGACCCCGATGCCTCGTTGGCGTTCTACCGCGACATCCTCGGCTTCGAGGTTCGCAACGACGTCGGCCGGGGCACCATGCGCTGGATCACGATCGGCCCGGCCGACCAGCCCGGAACCTCCATCCTCCTGGCGCCGCCGACGGCCGATCCCGGCATCACCGACGAGGAGCGCCGCACGGTCGCCGAGATGATGGCCAAGGGCACCTACGGCTGGATCATGCTGGCCACCAAGAACCTCAACGAGACGTTCGACCGGCTGCAGGCCAGCGACGCCGAGGTCGTCCAGGAGCCGACCGACCAGCCGTGGGGCACCCGTGACTGTGCGGTCCGCGACCCCGCCGGCAACATGGTTCGCATCCAGGAGATGTCGTGAGCGCCGCCCGGTCGGTCACGCTCGACGTGCCCGACCCCGCGGTGGCCGAGGCCTTCTACAAGGCGGCCTTCGGCCCGGACATCCCGGTCGCCGTGCGCGCCGGCGATGCGCCGACCAGCGGCTTCCGCGGGTACACACTGTCGGTCGTGGTGCCGGGGCCGAGCGGCGTCGACGCCATCGTCGCGTCCACCCTCGACGCGGGCGCCACCGTGGTCAAGCCGGTCGCGAAGAGCTTCTGGGGCTACGGCGGCGTCGTGCAGGCGCCGGACGGAGCGATCTGGACCGTGGCGTCGTCGTCGAAGAAGGACACCGGTCCGGCGATCGCCCCCACCGTCGACCAGGTGGTCCTGCTGCTCGGCGTCGCGGACGTCAAGGCCGCCAAGCAGTTCTACGTCGACCGCGGCCTGGTCGTGGCGAGGAGCTTCGGGAGCAAGTACGTCGAGTTCGCCGCGTCCGGCGGAGCGGTCACGCTGGCCCTGCAGGGACGCCGCGCGCTCGCCAAGAACGCCGGTGTCGACCCGGACGGGACCGGATCGCACCGCCTCGCCATCACCGGCGACGCCGGGTCGTTCACCGACCCCGACGGGTTCGTCTGGGAAACGCCGGCCTGAACCGGCGCGAGGGATCAGACGACGACCATCCGCCGCGACCGCGGCCACCGGACGGAGAGACCCTTGAGCTCGACCACCAGCACGGACCCGCGGTCGACCGCACTGCCCGCCGCTGACAGCCACGACCTGATCCGCGTGCTCGGCGCGCGGGAGAACAACCTGCGCGACATCAGCGTCGAGATCCCGAAGCGCCGGCTGACCGTGTTCACCGGCGTCTCCGGCTCGGGCAAGAGCTCGCTGGTCTTCCACACGATCGCCGCGGAGTCCCAGCGGATGATCAACGAGACGTACAGCGCGTTCGTGCAGGGGTTCATGCCGGCACTGAACCGCCCGGACGTCGACGTTCTCGACGGCCTGACCACGGCCATCATCGTCGGCCAGGAGCGGATGGGTGGCGACGTCCGCTCCACGGTCGGGACGGCCACCGACACCGGCGCGATGCTGCGGATCCTGTTCAGCCGCCTCGGGCAGCCGCACGTCGGCGGGCCCCAGGCGTTCTCGTTCAACGTCGCCTCGATCAGCGGCGCGGGCGCGGTCACGCTCGAGAAGGGCGGCCGGGAGATCAAGGAGCGCCGCGAGTTCAGCATCACCGGCGGCATGTGCCCGCGCTGCGAGGGCCGCGGCACGGCGTCGGACTTCGACCTCACGGCGCTCTACGACGACAGCAAGTCGATCAACGAGGGCGCGATCACGATCCCCGGCATGAGCATGGACGGCTGGTTCGGCCGGATCCTGCGCGGCTGCGGGTTCTTCGACCCGGACAAGCCCATCGCGACGTTCACCAAGCGCGAGCTGAACGACCTGCTCTACAAGGAGCCGGTCAAGCTCAAGATCGAGGGCATCAACCTCACCTACACCGGGCTGATCAACCAGATCCAGAAGTCCTTCCTGTCCAAGGACAGGGAGGCGATGCAGCCGCACATCCGGGCGTTCGTGGACCGGGCGGTCGTGTTCACCGAGTGCCCGGAGTGCGGCGGGACCCGGCTCAGCGAGGCCGCGCGGTCGTCGAAGATCAAGGGCATCCACGTCGGCGAGGCCTGCGCCATGCAGATCAGCGACCTCGCGGCGTGGGTCCGCGAGCTCGACGAACCGACGGTCGGGCCGTTGCTGGAGTCTCTCGGGGAGACGCTCGACTCGTTCGTCGAGATCGGACTGGGCTACCTCTCACTGGACCGCCCGGCCGGCACGCTCTCCGGCGGTGAGGCACAGCGCACCAAGATGATCCGGCACCTCGGGTCGGCGCTCACCGACGTCACCTACGTGTTCGACGAGCCCACCGTCGGCCTGCACCCGCACGACATCGACCGCATGAACGACCTGCTGCTGCGGTTGCGGGACAAGGGCAACACCGTGCTCGTCGTCGAGCACAAGCCGGAGACGATCGCGATCGCCGATCGCGTCGTCGACCTCGGCCCGGGTGCGGGTTCGGCCGGCGGGGAGATCGTCTTCGAGGGCACGCTCGACGGGTTGCGGGCGAGCGGCACGCTCACCGGGCACCACCTGGACGACCGCGCGCGGCTCAAGGACGGCGTGCGGACGCCGTCCGGTGCGCTCGAGGTGCGTGGAGCGGACAGCCACAACCTGCGCAAGGTCGACGTCGACATCCCGCTGGGCGTGCTGACCGTCGTCACCGGGGTGGCCGGCTCGGGCAAGAGCTCGCTGATCCAGGGTTCGGTGGCCGGCCGCGACGGCGTCGTCGTGGTCGACCAGGCCGCGATCAAGGGCTCGCGGCGCAGCAACCCGGCGACCTACAGCGGGCTGCTCGAGCCGATCCGCAAGGCGTTCGCGAAGGCCAACGGCGTGAAACCGGCGCTGTTCAGCGCCAACTCCGAGGGCGCCTGCCCGAACTGCAACGGCGCCGGCGTGATCTACACCGACCTCGGGATCATGGCGAGCATCTCGACGCTCTGCGAGGTGTGCGAGGGCAAGCGGTTCGACGCGTCGGTGCTGGAGTACCGCCTCGGCGGCCGCGACATCAGCGAGGTGCTCGCGATGTCGGTGGCCGAGGCCGCGGAGTACTTCGCCGAGGGCGAGGCGCGCACCCCGGCCGCGCACAAGGTCCTGCTCCGGCTCTCCGACGTCGGGCTCGGTTACCTCAAGATCGGCCAGCCGCTCACGACGCTGTCCGGCGGCGAGCGCCAGCGCCTCAAGCTGGCCACGCAGATGGCGGAGGCCGGCGGGGTCTACGTGCTCGACGAGCCGACGTCGGGCCTGCACCTGGCCGACGTCGAACAGCTGCTCGGGTTGCTCGACCGCATGGTCGACTCCGGCAAGTCGGTGATCGTCATCGAGCACCACCAGGCGGTCATGGCGCACGCGGACTGGATCATCGACCTCGGGCCGGGCGCCGGGCACGACGGCGGACGGGTCGTGTTCGAGGGCACGCCGTCCGAACTGGTCGCGGCCCGCTCGACTCTGACCGGCGAGCACCTGGCCGCCTACGTGGCCCACGACTCCGGAAGCTGACAAGCCGGAATCATTCCCCCGCCGTGTTCAGATTATGACAAGGAGGGGGGCTTGCCGCAAGGTCCCCGGGAGGGCCCACAATCCCCGCATTCACCGGAGCCGTCGACGGCCGGAATTGATGCACAGGGGGAAGTCGCGAATGGTTGATCGCTACGTCGTGAGGTTTCCGGAGATCGACCGGTCGCAGATCGCGATCGTCGGGGGCAAGGCCGCACACCTGGGTGAGCTGTCGCGGATCGACGGCGTCGGTGTGCCGCCCGGCTACTGCGTGACGACGGAGGCGTTCCGGCGGGTCATGGCGGACGCGCCGTCGATCGACGACCGGCTCGATCGGCTGTCGCATCTGGACCCCGGTGACCGGGACGCGATCAGCGCGCTGAGCGCGGAGATCCGCGCCGAGGTCGAGGGGATCGCCATCCCGGACGATCTGGCGGCGGCGATCACCGGCCCGCTCGCCGCGCTCGGCGAGGACGCCGCGTACGCCGTCCGATCCAGTGCGACGGCGGAGGACCTGCCGACCGCGTCCTTCGCCGGCCAGCAGGACACGTACCTCAACGTCGTGGGGCCTGCGGCGATCCTCGAGCACGTCAGCCGGTGCTGGGCCTCGCTGTTCACCGAGCGGGCCGTGACCTACCGCCTGCAGCAGGGCTTCGGCCACCGCCAGGTCGACATGGCCGTGGTCGTGCAGCGGATGGTCGTCCCGGACGCCGCCGGCATCCTGTTCACGGCCGACCCCATCACCTCGAACCGGACGGTCGCGACCGTGGACGCCGGCTTCGGCCTCGGCGAGGCACTGGTCTCCGGTCTGGTGAACCCGGACGTCTACCGGGTGCGCGACGGCGAGGTCGTCGAGAGGACGGTCGCCGCCAAGAAGCT
Organism: uncultured Actinomycetota bacterium; assembly: GCA_963822335.1. Classification (GTDB taxonomy): domain Bacteria; phylum Actinomycetota; class Actinomycetes; order Mycobacteriales; family Pseudonocardiaceae; genus Pseudonocardia. Next base: position 1,204,614 of record CAWGHE010000005.1, read on the forward strand.
GGCCATCCACGCCTCACCGGGAGGCGGCACGGTCGAACACGCGATCGAGCCCGAGCGGCAGGAGCAGCCGGCGCTGACCGATGCGCAGGTGGTGCGGCTCGTGGCGCTGGGCAGGCGGATCGAGGCGCATTTCGGCCGTCCCCAGGACATCGAATGGTGCCTGGTTGACGACGGTTTCCAGATCGTGCAGAGCCGGCCGATCACCTCGCTGTTCCCCATTCCGGAGACCGCGGACTCGGACAACCATGTCTACATCTCCGTCGGTCATCAGCAGATGATGACCGACGCGATGAAGCCACTGGGCCTGTCCGTCTGGCAGCTGACGACGCCACGGACCATGGCCGAGGCGGGCGGGCGGCTGTTCGTCGACGTCACCGGGACCCTGGCCTCGCCGGGGACCCGCGACGGACTCCTGGAGACGGCGGAGAGGTCGGATCCGCTGATCCGGGACGCGCTGCAGACCGTCCTCGACCGTGGCTTCGTCCAGCCGCTCCCGGAAGCCGAGTCCGGCGGGCCCCGTGCTGCCGGCGCGCCGCCTGCGCAGGCCGAACCCGATCCGGCCCTCGTCGCCGAGCTGATCGAGCGCAACCGGAAGTCCTTGGCCACCGCGAAACGCGACATCCGGGCGAAGTCCGGATCGGATCTGTTCGACTTCATCCGGGAGGATCTGCGCGAGCTGCAGCGGCTCCTGATCGAGCCGCAGAACATGCAGGCGATCATGGCGGGGATGAACGCGACGTGGTGGCTCAACGAGCAGCTGCAGACGTGGCTGGGTGAGAAGAATGCGGCCGACACGCTCACGCTGTCCGCCCCCGGCAACATCACCTCGGAGATGGGGCTCGCGCTCCTGGACGTCGCCGACGTGATCCGCCCGCATCCGGACGTGGTGGCGTTCCTCCGGGACGTCGAGGACGAGGACTTCCTGGACGAGCTGCCCACGTTGGCGGGTGGGCCGGAGGCGCTCGACGCCATCCGCGCCTACCTCGACACGTACGGCATGCGCTGCATCGGCGAGATCGACATCACGAGGCCGCGGTGGAGCGAACGCCCCACCACCCTCCTGCCCGTGATCCTCGCCAACATCGACAACTTCGAGCCGGGCGCGGGGGAGCGGCGCTTCGAACTCGGGCGGCGGGAGGCGTCGGAGAAGGAACAGGAGCTGCTGGCGCGCTTGCGGGAACTGCCGGACGGAGAGCAGAAGGCCGAGGAAACCCAGCGCACGATCGACCGCCTCCGGGCGTTCGTCGGATACCGGGAGTATCCGAAATACGGGATGATCAGCCGCTACTTCGTCTACAAGCAGGCTCTGCTCGACGAGGGCGAGCGCCTCGTGGGCGCAGGCCTGCTCCAGGACTCCGAGGACATCTTCTACCTCCGGTTCCAGGAGCTCCACGACGCCGTCCGCACGGGACAGGTCGACGAGCAGCTCATCCGCCGGCGCGAGGAGGCGTTCCGCGGTTATCAGGCACTCACGCCGCCCCGGGTGCTCACCTCGGACGGCGAGGGCGTCGCCGGGTCCTACCGGCGCGACGACGTGCCGGCAGGCGCGCTGGTCGGCCTGCCGGTGTCCGGCGGGACCGTGGAGGGGCGGGCCCGTGTCGTCCTGGACGTGGCCGACGCCGATCTCGATGCGGGCGACATCCTGGTGACGGCCTGCACGGATCCCGCCTGGTCGCCGATGTTCGTCACGATCACGGGCCTGGTGACCGAGGTCGGTGGCCTGATGACCCATGGCGCGGTGATCGCCCGGGAGTACGGCCTGCCGGCCGTCGTCGGCGTGGAGAACGCCACCCGGCTGATCCGCGACGGGCAGCGGATCCGCGTGCACGGAACGAACGGGTACGTCGAGGTGCTGTCCTAGGCGGCCCCTCCCCTCGGCGCATCCGTTGAGCCGATAATGTACGTTATGACAAGTTAAGGGAGCACTGCCGGGTCTCCGAGGGGGCACGACGGCCTGCGCAGGTCGGCCTGGCCCTGCTCGCTCGTGCTGAGACTGACCAGGACCAGCGGCGGCGACCCGTCCCGGACGTCGACGATGTCGCCCACGTCGTCGATCTCGCGGGAGATCGGAGGGGCGTCGAGCACGGGTCCGATACGCAGCACGTTGGCCGCGTCCGGCACATCGGGCTCGAACTCTTTCGGCAGCGCGACGAGCGCGTGTGCGCACGCGTCGTGGATGTCGCCGAGTTTCTCGATTGCCGGCAGGCCGAGCTCGGTACGGTGCGCGTTCACGATCGCCACGCCCGGCGCGAACATCTCGACCAGCGGCCCTCCCCGCAGGACAGTGTACGGGGTGTGGACCAACGCCACGGTCGGAGTGCCCGATGCCAGCGCGGCATCGATCGCGGTGAATTGCATGCAGTCGACCAACACTGCCTCGGCCGGCTCCCGGCCCAGCTCCCGCGCGAGGTCCCCGGCGATGGTCGAGCTGAAGCAGATCTCGTCGATCAGGAGCTTCAGCTCGGTCTCCGGATCGGCCGGGGCCTCCTTCGCGTCCCACATTTCGGTCTGACTCAACGGGACGAAGCGGGCGCCCACATCGGCGCACCGTTCGGCGATCGTGTCGTGCCCGAGCAGCCGGACGTCGTGGCCACGCTCGACGAGCACGCGTGCGATCCCCAGTGTGGGCGGCGAGGTTCCCCGCGCCATCCCAGGTCACGATCAGGTAGCTGCTCATGCGTCACCCCTCCTCCAACCCCACCGCTTGACATCGTGTAAAGTAGGGTAAGCTTTACAGCGTGTCAAGTGATGGGCGGTCTCAGACCCGGACTCAGATCCTCGAAGCGGCCCGCGCGATGTTCGAGGAGTACGGCTACTACGGCGCCGGCCTCGCGGCCGTCGCGAAGAAGGCCGGGGTCTCGCGCCAGGCGATCTACCTCCATTTCCCGTCCAAGGCAGAGCTACTGACCGCCCTGCATCTGCACGTCTTCAGCACCGACGTCGCCCCGGCCATCGAGCGGCACCGGATCCCAGAGCGGGCCGTCAGCTTCCGGGGACCGGGTACACACCCACCGCCTGGCCGGCCTTGCCGAGCACCTCGATCATCCGCTGCGGGTCGATCAGCTCCTGGGTCGTCACCGACCGGAACGAACCCGTGCTGGCGACCGCGATCGCCGCAGCCGCGGCGGCGTCCGTGTCCGGCACCTCGACGATCACGAACCCGTCGCGCTCACCGACGGTGAAATAGAAGCACTCCAGCACACCACCCACCGGCTCCAGCACGGCCCGCGTCGCCGCCGACCGATCCGACGGGTTACGGATCATGTTCGCCCACGCCTCGGACGTGTAGGAGAAGCTGATCAAGTACTTGCTCACGTCGCCACCTCGCTCTTCGAAACGCGCGACTCGGTGTCGGGCTGTTGGCAGGCTCGCAACCGGACCGGCGACCGTTACCGCTGGAGGCCGGTCACCACACTGGATCGACTCCTGACGGACCGCTCCCCTGGTTCATCCGGACTGGCGACCGAGCCAGGCGCGGTCGGCGGTCAGACCGGTGAAGAAGTTCGGACCCGGTGTGCCGCACGGCTGATCGGCCGTCTCCATGCCGAAGCTCATGACGCCGACGAGCTCGTCGCGGCCGTCCGGAGCCCGGTGCACCAGCGGCCCGCCGCTGTCGCCGAAGCACGCGACGCCGGGCGTGCCGCGGGCGCAGATCATCGTGGACGTGTCGACCGGCGCCGGTGTCTCCGGCACACACCCGGCGACCGGGTCGATCCGGTACGGGATCGCCTTGAGGGCATCCGTCGTGCCGCTGTCCGGGCTCGTGATGCCGTGCCCGTAGAGCGTCGCGGTCTCCCCCGCCGCCGGTGGGTCCGCGGCGAGCCGCAGTGGCTGGACACCGGGCACCGGCGCGTCGAGCGTGACGACGGCGAGGTCGTGCGTGGCGCTGCTGAGCTCCTGGCTCTCCGGCGCGACCGGTGACGGCAGGATCCGGTAGCCGGGAGCGGTCGCCACGGAGGCGATGCGCGCGATCCGGCCGGGGTTCGACGACAGCGTCGTGGCGCCGACGTGGATCTCCATGTCGGACACCGTCTCCGGCGGCAGACCGGACACGCAGTGCGCGGCCGTCAGCACCCGGTCCGGCGCGACGAGCGCTCCGCCACAGGACGCGCGCCGCGCGGCTCGGTGCCGGGCGCGGCGAGCGTCGCCATCCAGGGCGCCGCGGACGGCCCGGGCGGCGCCGGCGGCGGGCCACCGGAGGCGCACCCGCCGACCGCCAGCGCGAGGCCGGCGACGAGCGCCGGGAGCCGGGCGTCAACCACGGGCCGGGACCGTACCGTGCGCGGGTCAGGTGTGGATGCTCTCGCCGGTCGCCTCGTCGATCGCGCCGCGGCGGGCTCGCGGATCCGGTGGCGGTTCCAGCGGCGCCGTCACGCCGGCCGATCCGGGGCCGCGGCGCAGCCACAGCGTCACGACGGTATGCGGGTCCACCCGCTCCCCCGCGGCCGGCTTCTGATCGATCACGACGAAGCCGGACGACTCCGCCCCGTCGAACGGCGGCAGCAGCGGGTCGTCGCTCACGCCGTACAGGAGGTCGCTGCGCAGCCGGGCCTGGGCCTCGTCCCAGGTCAGGCCGCAGACGTCCGGCACGGTCACCGCACGCACCCCGCGGTCCGCGGCCGGCGGCGCGGGTTCGGCGTCCAGATCCCGCCACCGCTCCCACGCGGACTGCCGGGTCACGCCGAGCCGGGTGGCGATCTCCGCCCACGACCGGCGGTCGGCGCGCGCGTTGCGTACGGCCTCGAGCTCGGCCCGGTCCAGCAGCCGGCGCAGCTCCCCGATGTCGGACAGGGCGTCCAGCGCATCGGCGCGGCGACGGCCGGCGAGGCGTTCCCACGCCGCGCGTCCCTCGTCCTCGGCCCGGTCCGCCATGGCGTCAGGCTAGCCTGACGCCCCGCGGTCGTGCAACGGTTCGGTTTCGCCGAGGAATCCGGATCTTCCCCCCACTCCGGGCCAATCCGGCCGTCCCGCGATGCGACCCATCGTGCTGCGACGCAGGCTGACCCGGGCGCCGGGGAGCGGGCGCGAGGGAGGGGCGAGCGATGGCGGAGACGACGGCGGCAACGGGGACGGCGGCGGTACTGGACCGGTTGCCGGTCACCGGCTGGCACTGGCGGCTGACCCTGCTGGTGGGGCTCGGGTCGTTCTTCGACCTGTACGAGGTGTTCCTCGGCGGCGTGCTGGCGCCCGTACTGGGCGAGGAGTTCGAGCTGGGCAGCACCGGCAAGGCGCTGGTGATCGCGTCCGGGTTCGCCGGCATGTTCGTCGGGGCGAGCGTCCTGTCGGTCGCCGCCGACCGGCTCGGCCGCCGGCGCGTGTTCATCCTGAACCTGCTGATCTACTCGCTGTTCTCGCTGGCGGCGGCGTTCTCGCCGAACATCGAGACGTTCGTGGTGCTGCGCTTCCTGGCCGGCATCGGGCTCGGCGCCGAGCTGGTGCTGGTGGACACCTACCTCGCCGAGTTCGTGCCGGGCCGGGTCCGCGGGCGGATGACCGCCTGGGCCTACACGGTCGGGTTCCTCGGCGTGCCGCTCGCGGCGCTGCTCGGCGGAAAGCTCGTCGCGAAACAGGAGCTGCTCGGCGTCGAGGGGTGGCGGTGGCTGCTCGTGTTCGGCGGCCTCGGCGCGGTGTTCGTGCTGGTCGTGCGCACGATGCTGCCGGAGTCGCCGCGCTGGCTGGAGAGCCGCGGGCGCGACGCCGAGGCCTGGGCCGTCGTCCGGTCCGTCGTGGCGAAGGTGGCACCGGGCACGGCGGTGCCCGAGGAACCCGGGCCCTCCCGCACGCGCGAGGACGCCCGCAGCGTGCCCGAGGTGCTGACGATCGCGTTCCGGGACTACCGGCAGCGCAGCGTCATGCTCGTCGTGTTCCAGGTGCTGCAGACGGTCGCCTACTACGGGTTCGGGACGCTCGCACCGCTCGTCCTGGTGGCCAAGGGCTTCGACGTGACCCAGTCGCTCGGCTACGCGGCGCTGAGCTTCGCCGGGTACCCGCTGGGCTCGCTGGCGTCGGTGCCGCTCGTGGAACGGTTCGAGCGCAAGTACCTGATCATCGCCTCGGCGCTCGGGATCGGGGTGTGCGGCATCGTGTTCGCCGCGTCGGACAACGTCGTCGTGATCGTCGCGGCCGGGTTCCTGCTGACGGCCGTGTCCAATGTGTTCTCCAACGCGTTCCACATCTACCAGGCCGAGATCTTCCCGACCGCGATCCGCACCACGGCCAGCGGCATCGCCTACTCGCTGTCCCGCGCGACGTCGGTGGCGCTGCCGTTCGTCGCCGTCCCGCTGCTCGCCACGCTCGGGCCGGTCGCCGTGTTCTCCGGCTCCGCGGTGCTGATCGTCGTGCTCTGCCTCGACGTGGGCCTGCTCGGTCCACTCACGACCGGCCGCAGGCTGGAGGAGGTGCAGGGCACGGCTACCCGAAAGTAACCGAGCGGGCCCCCCGTCGTTGACCGTGCGACGACGTGCAACAAGGGGGCTGCGGATGGGACCGTCGGGACGACGCCGGATCACGACGATGGTGGCGGCGCTGGCCGCGGCCGGGGCACTGCTCGCACTGGCCCCGCTCGCGCAGGCCGAGCCACCCGCGCCGACGCCCGCCATCCCGGCCCAGAACGTCCTGGACCCCTCCCCTCCCGGCTCCAACGACTGGAACTGCCGACCGTCCGAGGCGCACCCGAACCCGGTGGTCCTGGTGCACGGGCTCTCCGCGAACCAGGCGAACAACTGGGGCTACATCTCGCCGCAGCTGGCCGGGGCGGGCTACTGCGTGTTCTCGCTGACGTACGGCCTCAACCCGCTCGGACCGCCCACGGTCGGCGGGCTGCAGCCGATGGAGCAGAGCGCCGAGCAGCTGTCCGCGTTCGTCGACCGCGTGCGGGCCGCGACCGGCGCGGACAAGGTCGACATCGTCGGTCACTCCGAGGGCAGCCTGATGCCCGACTACTACGTGAAGTTCCTCGGCGGTGACGAGAAGGTCGACCGCTACGTCGGCATGACCCCGCTCTGGGACGGGACCCAGGCGGCGGGGCTGGCCCTTCTCAACCGCACCGGCCAGCAGTTCGGGCTGGACCCGGTGCTGCGCGCCTCGCTGGACCCGCTGTGCGGATCGTGCCGGCAGTTCCTGCCGGGCTCGGAGTTCCTGGAGAAGATGAACTCCGACGGCGGCCCGGCCGTCGACGGCGTCACGTACACGATGATCCTCACCCGCTACGACGAACTGGTCGTCCCGTACACCAGCGGGCTCCTGGACGGCGCCACGAACATCGTGCTGCAGGACGGCTGCCCGACCGACCTGGCCGAGCACGTGGCCGTCGCGTTCGACCCGGTCACGTTGGGGCACATCCAGAACGCCCTGGACCCGGCGAACGCGAAGCCGGTGCAGTGCACGCCCGTCGGGCCGGAGGCACCGACCGCGCGCTGACCCGGGCCTCGCGCCCGCGTGCGCGGGGTGCCTGGCAGGCTGGCGCCGTGACGACCGCAGCCGAGCTCGTCGACGCCGTCTCCCGGGGTGAGACGTGCGCCGGTCTCGACCTGTCCGAGGCGCCGCTGCGGGACGCCGACCTCGCCGGGGCGCGGCTGCAGAGCTGCCGGCTCGACGGTGCCGACCTGCGCGGCGCCCGGCTGGACCGGGCCCGGATCGACGGCGGGTCGCTGGCCGGCGCGGACCTGCGGGAGGCGGACCTGTCCGACGCGGTGCTCACCGGCGTCGACCTGTCCGGCGCGCGACTCGGCGGGGCGCTGCTCGGCGACACCCGCTTCGACGGCTGCCGGATGATCGGCACGTCGCTGCGCGGCCTGCGCGGGCTGGCGGCCGCGTTCCACCTCTCGGGCTGCAACCTGCAGGTCGCGGACCTGCAGGAACTGCACCTGAAGGGGATGCGGGTGCACGAGTGCGACCTGTCCGAGGCCGACCTGCGCGGCGCGGACCTGCGGGAGGTCACGTTCGAGCGGTGCCGGCTGCGCGGCACGGTGCTGCGCCACGCCCGCCTGGGCGCGGCCGACCTGCGCACGTGCGATCTCGGCGAGGTGAACCCGGACACCCCACGCGACCTCGCCGGGGCGATCGTGTCGCCGGCTCAGGCCGGCGCCATCTGCACGGCGCTCGGGCTGACCGTCCTGGAGTAGGCCCGGGTCAGCCGTCGCCCTGGGCGGACAGCAGCTGGCCGTCGATCCACGAGTCGGAGGAGCGCTGCTTGCCCATGAGGTCGACCAGCCCGCAGTCCCGGTCGACGATCTCGTCGGAGTCCGCGGAATGTCCCATGTGGGGCATGGCGGACATCGTGCAGGAGTCGCCGTAGCGGTCGTCCTCGCCGGACCCGTGGTCGTCGTCGGACCGGTGCTCCGCGGAGCGCTTCTCGTCCTCGGCCTTGCGGAGCTGCTCGGCCTGCTGCTGGAACTGGCCGATCTGGTTGCGACCCTCCTGCGTCGCGGCGAGCTCGCGGTAGCGCGCGTCGTCCTGCAGGCCGTCGACGACGGCGGCGATCGACTGCTGCTCGCGCACCCGCTGCTGCTCCCCGGCCTGGCCCGCCGCACGGGCCGCGTCGGACGCCACGGTCGTGATGTCCGGGCCGATGCCGAGGTCCTCCTGGTCCAGCGCGACCGGGGTGACCGGGGCGGGAACCGGGGTGGACGCCTCGACGGGCGCGCTCCCGGACGCCTCGGGCGTGGTGTCGGCGCTGGAGCCCGCCGCCGCGGCGACCACGCCGGCCAAGCCGAGCGCGGGCACGGTCCCGGCGAGCGCGCGTCGCGCCCCGGTGATCTGCGTCCGTCGATGCCGTCCGCTCATCGTCATCGCCTCCTGGACCCTCTATGCCCACACCGGCGTGGCGGCAAACACGGACAGTGCACGAACGGCGGGTTGCAGCTCACTCCCCGTACGACGAGAGCACCCGGCCGTCCATCCACGGGTCGTGCGAGCGCCCGCGTCCGGGACGAACGGCGCCGGCCGATGCGGGCGAACCGGTCGCCCGGTCGGCGCTGCAGCGTGCACCATCCGGCGCGGCGAAACGACCGTTCACCTCATCGTTCGTGCGCGACCACGAGGCCGGGCGGACGCGTCATCCGTCAGCCGGGCGGGGCTGCTCCGTTCGGAGGTGCGGGAGTGAGCCGCTCCAGCCAGGCGGTGACCTCCCGGCGGGTGCGCAGCCGCACCACCGGGAGTTCCGGATCCCGGCTGCGTGCGGCCTCGGCGTGCCGGCCGACGACCGGGTACGCCCGCCACGCGTAGCGCAGCAGGTGGTCCGGGTCGGTGAGCACGGTGTGCAGCGGCGGCTCGACGTTGCCGTTCCACAGCGGCGTCCGGGCCACCCGGCGGGTGACCGTGCGCCGGACGAGCTGGGAGAACACGCGTGACCGGGACAGGTCGAGCCACACGAACAGCTCGGCGCGGGCCAGTAGCAGCGGGCGCACGGCCGTGTACTGGTACTCGCAGACCCAGTGCTCCCCGGCCACCAGCCGCCGGACGTCGCGCTCGAACTCGGCCCGCGGCACCCAGCCCGGACCGTGAAACAGCGCGTCCAGCTCCTGGTGAGGCAGACCCAACCGGGCGCCGATCGCCCGGGCGACCGTCGACTTGCCGGAACCCGAGCATCCCGCCACCAGCACCCGCCGGGGGCGGCCCGGCAGCGGATCGGCCCATCCCAGGTCCACCCGGCAACCCTACGGTCCGCCGCAGCGGCCGCCGATCAGTTGCCGCGGCCCCTGAGCAGGGAGTCGAACAGGCCGCCGGGGCGCAGCGGGTCGCGGTCGCCGTCGTTCCCGGTGAAGCTCCGCGGGTCCGGCGTAGCCGAGGGCGACGGGGACGGCGACGGCGTCGCCCGGCGCTGCGCGTCCCGCTGCTGCTGGGCGGCACGGTCCCGCTCGGCCTGCAGTGCGTCCGCCCGTTCCTGTGCGACCCGCGCCTGCGCGGCCCGTTCCTGCGCGGCGCGCTCCCGGGCCGCCCTCTCCTCGGCGGCCCGTTGCCGTGCGATCCGGGCCCGCTCCGCGGCCTCCGCGCGCTCGGCCTTGATCCGCTGCACGGCGGTCGAGCCCGCGAAGGACACGTCCGTCACGGCCGGGACCGCACCCACCGGCAGGGCCGACGACAGCGCCGTCGCCGACGACGCGCTCGGTGCCGCCGACGAGGTCCCGGCCGCGTCCGACGAGCCGAAGCCGGGCACCGCGATCCTCGCCGCGGAGCCGGCGGGTGACCCGCCGCCCAGCAGCACCGCGACCGTCATGCCCGCGATGGCGACGACCGGGACGGAGGCCGCCAGCACCCGCCGGATCGGCGCGTCCCGGGGTCCGAACCGGTGTCGTCCACGCATGGTCGCCCTCCGTACACGGCTGCCCACCCGGAGTTAGATAGGCCGTTCGGCGCAGTATACGGGCGGGCAGTACCGCCGAACAGACGAGTGCGTGTCAGGCCAGCGACGCCTGCAGGCGGGCCAGCCGCGCACGCCGGTCGGCCCGGATGCCGAGCGCGGTGTCCAGGTCCACCTCGACGAACCGTGTGCGGGTCCGCGGCGCCGACTGCGCGACGACGTCGAGATCCCCGGACAGCACGGTCGCGACCATCATGTACCCGCCGCCGGACACGGCGTCGCGGTGCAGGATGATCGGCTCGACTCCGCCGGGCACCTGGATCGAGCCGATCGGGTACGGCGCGTCCACGATGTTCGACGGGTCCTGTCCGGCGCCGAACGGCGGTTCCCGGTCGACCACCTCCAGCTCACCGCCGCCGTAGCGGAAGCCCATCCGGTCCGCGACCGGCGTCAACGTCCACGTCGTGTCCAGGAACGTCGCCCGCCCCTTGTCGGTGAGCCGGTGGTCGTAGAGCCCCATCACGACCCGGACCTCGACGTCCTTGGACATCGACGGCCGCAGGTCCTCCGGGACCACGAGCCCGGCCCGTCCCGAGCCCTCCGAGCCGACCGGCAGCACGTCGCCCTCGGCGATCGGGCGTCCGTCCACCCCGCCCAGCGAGCCGATCACGTAGGTGGCCCGGCTGCCCAGGTCGACCCGGGTGTCCAGCCCACCCGCCACCGCCAGGTAGGCCCGGGACCCGGCCTTGAGGTAGTCGAAGTCGAGCACGTCACCCTCGGCGACGTCGAACGACTCCCATGTCGGCCGGGTCTCCCCGTTGACCTTGGGAGCGATCTCCGCGCCGGCGACGGCCACCACGGCCGGACCGGTGAACCGCAGCTCCGGTCCCATGTAGACGATCTCGAGCGCGGCGGCGCCGGAGTCGTTGCCGACCAGCCCGTTCGCCGCGGCCAGCGAGTACTGGTCCAGCGCGCCCGACGGCGGGATGCCCAGGTGGTAGTACCCGGAGCGGCCGCCGTCCTGGATCGTCGTGGACAGACCTGGTTTCCGGACCTCGATCGTCGTGCGCGGCGCCGATGATTCGTTCGCAGGCTCACTCATGCCAGCACCTCCAGCAGGCGCTTGTTGTAGCCGTCCGGGTCGTCCAGGAACGGCTGCAGATCGAACTCGACGTCCGGAGCGGTGATCCGGTACTCCCCCGCCTCGGCCTTCGCCTGCAGGTCGTCGTACTCGTCGCGGTCGATCTGCCGGAACTTGACCATGTCGCCGGACCGCATGAACACCTTGTGGTCGACGAAGTCCGGCTTGATCTGGCGCGGGTCGTAGATCGGGGCCGGCGTGATCCCGAACATCTGGTACCCGCCCGCACCCCGGACCGAGTAGATACACGAGAAGCAGCCGCCGTAGCCGACCGTCTGCTTCGGGGTGTCGGTGCGCGGGCGCACGTACTTCGGCACCACGATCTGCCGCTCCCGCGGCACCATCTGGTACTTGAACGGCAGCCCGGCCACGAACCCCACCATCGAGGTGAACCACGGCGACCCGGAGTGCGCGGCGATGAACTCCTCGACGGATCCGAACCCGTTGATCCGCGCCGCGTACTCGATGTCGGTGGCGTCCGGGTCCTGGTGTCGGTCCCGGAAGCGCATCAGCGTCTCGGTCGTCCAGGGATCCTGGTAGAGCACCGGGATGTCGACCACGCGGCAGGGCAGCGTGACGCCGAGCGCGTCGCCGACCCGTTCCTCGAGGCTCTTGAGGTGCTCCAGGAAGCCGTAGGGCTCCAGCACGTCCGGGTTGTACCGGACCTGGTACGACGCGTTCGCCGGGCAGATCTCGAGGATCCCGTCCGGGCTCTCGTCGCGCAGCAGGTTCGTGATCGCGACGGCCTTGAAGTTGGCCTGCAGGCTCATCTCCTCGGCCAGCTCGACGAAGATGAACTCGTCGCCGCCCCAGCTGTAGCGGGCGCTCATGCGGTCTCCTTCCGCTGTGCTGATGTTCGTTCCGCTGGCGCTTCTCTCAGCCACTGCTCCAGGGTTCCGGTGTGGAAGTCCGCGGCAGCGACCCACGGCTCGTCCACCAGCGACCGCAGCAGCTCGGCGGTCGTCGTGATGCCGGAGACCGAGAACTCGTCCAGCGCGCGCCGGGAGCGCGCCAGCGCCTCCTCGCGGTCCGCGCCCCAGACGACGACCTTCGCCAGCAGCGAGTCGTAGTACGGCGGCACGACGCCGTCGGGTTCCAGCCAGGTGTCGCACCGCACCCAGGGGCCGGACGGCAGCGTCACCCGGCCCACGTCGCCGGGCTGCGGCATGAAGTCCTTGGCCGGGTCCTCGGCGTTGACGCGGTACTCGATCGCGTGCCCGCGGCGCTCGATCCGGTCCTGGGACAGCCGCAGCGGCTCCCCCGCGGCGATCCGGAGCTGCTCGGCGACCAGGTCGACGCCGGTGACCAGCTCGGTCGTCGGGTGCTCGACCTGGATGCGGGTGTTCATCTCGATGAAGAAGAACTCGTGGGTGTCGTCGTCGACGAGGAACTCGACGGTCCCGGCGGAGGTGTAGCCGACCTGCCGGCACAGCGCCACGGCCGCGTCCGTCATCGCGTCGCGCACCTCGGGCGTGATGCCCGGCGAGACCGCCTCCTCGACAACCTTCTGGCGCCGCCGCTGCAGCGAGCACTCGCGTTCGAACAGGTGCACCGCGTCGTCGCCGTCGCCGAGCACCTGCACCTCGACGTGCCGGGCCCGCTCGACGAACCGCTCCAGGTACATCGTGCCGTCGCCGAACGCCTTCTCCGCCTCCTGCGACGCGCTGGCGAACTCCGAGCGCAGAGCGTCCTCGTCGGCGACGACGCGGATGCCGCGGCCACCGCCGCCGGCCGCCGCCTTGATCATGACGGGGTAGCCGACATCGCGGGCGGCCTCCACGGCCGCGTCGACCCCGTCCACGCCGCCGGGCGTGCCCGGCACCGTCGGGACCCCGGCCGCGCGGGCGACCTCGCGGGCGGCGACCTTGTCCCCCATGCGTTCGATCGTCTGGGCGGTCGGGCCGACGAACGTCAGCCCGGCGTCCGCGACGGCCGCCGCGAACCCGGCCCGCTCGGACAGGAACCCGTACCCCGGGTGGACCGCGTCCGCGCCGGCCTCCTTCGCCGCGTCCAGGATCGCGTCGATCACCAGATAGGACTTCGACGCCGGTGACGGGCCGATCGCGACCGCCTGGTCCGCCAGACGGGTGTGCAGCGCCTCGCTGTCCGCCTTCGAGTGCACCGCGACGGTGGAGATACCCAGGTCGCGGGCGGCCCGGATGATGCGGACGGCGATCTCGCCGCGGTTGGCGACGAGCAGCCGCCTCATCCGGTCTCCACCACCGCCACCGGCTGGCCGGCGTCCACCTCGTCCTCGTCGCCGATCAGGAACTCGACGACGGTGCCGTCGGCACCGGCCGGGATCTGGTGGAACGACTTCATCACCTCGACCAGCCCGACCGGCTGGTCCGACGTGACCGACGAGCCGTCCTCGGCGAACGGCGGGCTGGACGGGTCGGGGCGTCGGTAGAACACGCCGGGGATCGGGGAGACGACTTCGTGTCGGGGCACCTGTACTCCTTGCTGCGAACGGGACTTACGAGAGGTGGGGAGCGAGCGCGTCGTGCACGGCCGCGGCGAGTTCGACCGCGTTCGGGGTGTCCGAGTGCACGCAGACGCAGTCCGCCCGCACCGGGACCTCCTTGCCGTTCACCGAGGTCGTGACGCCGTCGGTGACGGCGCGGACGGCACCGGCGGCGGACGTGGCCGGGTCGAACGCCTCGTGCTGGCGGGTGATGATGATCGAACCGTCGTCGCGGTAGTCGAGGTCGGCGTAGTACTCGGAGATGAAGCCCGCGGCGCGGTCGCCCCAGACCTTCTCGTGCACGGTGCCGGACATGCCCATCAGCGGGGCGCCGAACACGTCGGCGGCGTCGGCGATCGCGGCGGCGACCTCCTCGTCGCGCGAGGCCATGCCGTAGAGCGAGCCGTGCGCCTTGACGTGGTTGAGCTCCATGCCCTCGGCGCGCAGGAAACCGGACAGCGCACCGATCTGGTACACGACGGCCGCGGTGAGCTCGTCGCGGTCCATCTTCATCTCGCGCCGTCCGAAGCCCTCCCGGTCCGGCAGCGAGGGGTGTGCGCCGACCTTCACGCCGTGCCGCTTGGCCAGCCGCACGGTCTGCGTCATCACGCGCGGGTCGGACGCGTGGAACCCGCACGCCACGTTCGCGACGGTCACGTAGGGCATCAGGCCCTCGTCGTCGCCGCAGTGGTAGATCGCGTAGGACTCGCCCATGTCGCAGTTGATGGCCACCATCGCCGTCTCCTCCCTCAGCGCCGAGCTTCGTTCCGCGAGATGCTCTCAGGCCGTCCCGCCAGTGTGCGCCTGCTGGATCGCCCGCCACACCGCCTGCGGTGTGGCCGGCATGCCGACGTGCGTGACTCCTTGCGCGGCAAGCTCTGCCCGACGTAGCGCTCGGTCCTGGGGGCCACCTGGGTCACCGCGCATCTCTCCTCACTGCCGACGAACACGTAGCCGCCAGCGTGATCCAGCACACCCTGCGGCGGTAGTGTCCAGATCGTCCTGTTCGACAGTCCTAACACGCCTTTCCGTCGACGTCGGGAGGAGTCAGCGATGCCGGTGACACTCCAGAACCTCCTCGATGACCGCACCCTCGGACTCCGATGCGTGAATCCACCCGCAGATCCGGAACAGGGGATCGGATGGGTGCACTCGAGCGAGCTCGCCGATCCGACCCCGTACCTCGACGGTGGGGAGCTGCTGCTGTCCACCGGGATCGGCCCGGACGCGGCCGGACCGGGCTGCTACGCCGACCGGCTCGCCGACCACGGCCTCGTCGGCCTCGGCTTCGGCACCGGTCTGGGCTACGACGAGATCCCGCCCGACCTCGTCCGGTCGTGTGCCCGGCGCGGGCTCGGGCTGCTGGAGATCCCGGAGCGCACGCCGTTCATCGCGATCACGAAGGCGGTGTCCGCCGCGCTGGCCGCCGACTCCTACGCCCAGGTCGTGCGCACCGACGAGGCGCAGCGTGCGCTGACCGCGGCCGCGCTCGGCCGCTCCGGGACCCGTCAGGTGCTGCGCGGGCTCTCCGACCGCCTGTCCGCGTGGGTGCTGGTGTCCGACGTGGACGGCTCCGTGCGGCACGCGGTCCCGCGGAACGCGGCCCGGCGCACCACGGGCCTGCTCCGCGAGATCCGGCGGGTCCGCGGGCACCGCGGGCCGGCGAGCGTCAACGTCACCGCCGACGACGGCCAGATCGTGCTGCAGCCGGTGCGGCTGCCGGACGAGGCGGTCCTCGTCGTCGGCCGGGACGTGCCGTTCTCCCCGGTGGACCTGCAGGTGATCGGGTCGGCGGTGGCGCTGCTGACCCTGCTGCACGCGCGCACGTCGGCGGTCGGGCAGGCGGAGCGGCGCCTGCGGACGGCGTTGCTGCGCCTGGCCTTCGAGGTGGGCGGAGACCAGGTGCGGGCGATCGCGACCGGCCTGTGGGGCCCGGTGCCGCCCGGCCCGGTCCGGGTCGTCGCCCTGCACCGGCGCACCGGGGGGACGGCGGACCTGCTGGAGGGGCTCGAGGACACGGCCGGGCGCGGCGGGCCGCAGCTGTTCGGCGAGGTCGACGACCGGGTCGTCGCGCTCGTGGCCGCCGACGACGTGGCGGAGGTGACCGAGCGCGCGCAGCGGCGGGCCGGTGTGCGGGCCGGGGTCTCGGAGCCCGTCGACGACGCCGACCTCGCCACCGGCCTGCGGCAGGCCCGTCGTTCGGTCGAGGCCGCGGCCCGGCTCGGTCGCCCGGTGGTGCGGTTCGCCGAGCTCGCCGGCGAGGGGCTGCGGGCGCTCGTGCCGGACCGCGACGCGGCCGCGTTCGCCGAGTCCGCGCTCGCGCCGCTGGCCGACCACGACGCCCACGGGCGGGGCGATCTCGTCGGCTCGCTGCGGGAGTGGCTGGCCCACCACGGCCAGTGGGATCCGGCGGCCACCCGCCTCGGCGTGCACCGGCACACGCTGCGCGCGCGGATCGACAAGGCCGCCCACCTGCTGGGGCGCGACCTCGACTCCCCCGGCGTCCGTGCCGACCTGTGGTTCGCTCTCCAGGCGGTGGACCGGTCCGATCCGTCCTGACCCCTGTCACCCGAAACTGCGTATTGATCTGAAGTCAGCTTCAACTCCTACCGTCGTCGGCGAACCGGGCGGAACGCCCGTCCACGACCCTGGGAGGACATCGTGACCGCACCGACCGTCGGCTCCACGGCCCCGGTCCGGCTCGCCGTGATCATCGGCAGTGTCCGCACCGGACGCTTCGGCCCGACCGCGGCCCGCTGGTTCGCCGGGTCCCTCGCCGGCCGCGACGACGTCACCGTCGACCTGATCGACCTGCTGGAGGCCGACCTGTCGCCCCGGCTGGACGGCATCCCGGACGACCCGCACGACCCGGCCGGGTCGCTGCGCGCCCGGCTCACCGACGCCGACGCGTTCGTCGTCGTCACGCCCGAGTACAACCACTCCTACCCCGCCGCCCTGAAGACCGCGATCGACTCGTTCCACGCCGAGTGGCAGGCCAAACCGGTCGGGTTCGTCAGCTACGGCGGGCTCTCCGGCGGCCAGCGCGCCGTCGAGCACCTGCGTCCGGTGTTCATCGAGCTGCATGCCGCACCGGTGCGGGACGCGGTCAGCTTCCACCGGTTCTGGGAGCAGTTCGACGAGTCCGGGCGGCTCCACGACCCCGGGGCCGCGACCTGTGCCGCGACCGTGCTGACCGACCAGCTCGTGTGGTGGGGACGGGCCCTGCGCGACGCCCGCGCGCGGCACCCGTACGGCTCGTGAGCGCGCCGCACGCACGGGCGGGCACCCGGGTCACGGCGGTTCCCGACCACACCCGCTGGGGCGCGGTCGTCGCGCTCGGGCTGGCGATGTTCGTGGTCACCTCCGACATGACGATCGCGGCGGTCGCGCTGCCCGGCGTCGGCGTGGACCTCGGCGTCGGACCCGGCGCGACGGCGTGGGTGCTGCTGGCATACACGCTGCCGATGGCCGCGCTGGGCATCCCGGCCGGGCGCTGGGGCGACACCGTCGACCCGCGTCCGGTGTTCCTGGCCGCGCTGGCCGCCATCGCCGCGTCCACGGTGCTCACCGCCGTGGCCCCGACGATGGGCGTGCTGATCGCGGCGCGGCTGTTGCAGGGCGCGGCGGGCGCGCTGGTGATCGCCGTCTACATGCCGATCGTCACCGCGTCGGTCCGCCCGCAGCAGCGGGGCCGGGCGATCAGCCTGGTCATCATGGTCATGACGATCGGGGTGATGGCGGGGGCGCCGATCGGCGGCCTGGTCGCGGACGCGGCCGGCTGGCGGGCCGTGTTCCTGGTGAAGCTGCCGGTCCTCCTCGTCGCCGCGGCCGCCGGGTGGTTCCTGCTCGACCGGCACCGGCGGCACGGCGTCCCGCTACCGGCACGCGGCATGTGGGTCGAGGCCCTCCTGCTCGGCGGCGCCGTGGCGGGGTTGCTGCTCGCCGTCGACCGGGCCGGTGGTCCGTGGTGGGCGCCCGCTCTGGCCGGGCTCGCCGCGGCGGGTCTGGGCGCCGCGTGGTTCCGGCACCCGGCCGCGTCGGCCGTGCGCGACCTGGTCCGCCGCCCGACGTTCGGGGCGACGTTGCTGGCGCTGTTCGGGGTGTCGCTGACCGCGGGGGTGGTGTCGTTCCTGGTGCCGTTCTTCGTCTCCGAGGTCCTCTGGGCGTCGGCCTCGACGAGCGGTACGGCGCTGCTGTTCTTCGTCGGCGCCGTCGCGGTCGGGTCGCCGGCGGGCGGGTGGCTCGCCGACCGGTTCGGGCCGTTGCGGGCGGCCGCGGCGGGCGGCGCGCTCAGCCTCGTGGCGATGGGAGCGCTGCTGACACTCGGGCCGGGGGCCGGGATCGCCGACCTGGCGTGGCGGATGGCGCTGTTCGGCCTGGCCGGCGGGCTGTTCAATCCGCCGATCAACGCGGCGACCCTGGCCGCGGCGCCATCGGGGGCCGAGGGTGCGACGGGCGGGATCGCGATGACGGTCCGCACGGTCGCCGCCGCCGTCGGGCCGGCGCTCGCGGCGCTGACCTGGACGCTGGCCGGTGGCGGGACCGGTGGGTTCCGCACGGGGCTGGTCGTCCTGCTGGTGGGCGTCGCGGTGGGGACCGCCGCCGTCGCCGTGCCGGCGCTGCGGCGCACCGCGGTTCCGGCCGGCTGACCCGTCAGCGGGCGACGGCCGTCCCGACCGTCGCCTGCGGCGGGTCCAGCCGCGTGCCGGCGCACACGGTGGCCTCGCGGGGCACGAACACCGGGGCGGACCCGCCGGGCGCGAACACCCGCAAGCCGCGCGCGGCCTGCGGGCGGCACTTCCCGGCGTCGTAACCGGCGGCGTCGCGCACGCGCAGCGGCACCGTCGCGGCCGCGAGCGGCTCCAGCCGGATCTGCGGTCCGCGCTCCCCCACCGGCAGCGCCGGGTCGCCGACCGTCGTGCCCTCGTTCCCGGCCACGGCGGTGACCGACGGGAAGCCGCGCAGCCGGCACGGCGCGGTGCCGGTGTTCTGGAAGATCAGGTCCTGGCTGGCGATCCCGCCGGAGACGGTCGACGGACCGATCGAGATGGCCAGGCTCGGCGCGCACGGCCCGGCCGGCGCGTCCGGGTCCGCGGGGGCGGTGCTGGACGCGGTGGTCACCGGCCCGACGACCGGTGGCGCCGGGGCCGGCGACGACGAGGCCATGGCGCCCCGCAGCTCCGAGCCCGCGCCGCACGCGGTCCCGGCCGCCAGCAGCACGGCGGCCACGGCGGCGGTGCGCAGCAGCCGTGACAGGGACATGCTCTCCAGTCTGGTGCATCGGGCCCGCGCGCGGATCATGCGCCCGTGGATACGGTTGTCCCCGTGTCCGCCACCCGCCTGCTCGTGCTGGGGGTGGTGCGCGGCTACGGGCGGGCGCACGGCTACCTGATCGGCAACGACCTCCTGGCCTGGGAGGCGGACCGCTGGGCCAACGTCAAGTGGGGCTCGATCTACCACGCGCTGACCGCGCTGACCCGCTCCGGATCGCTCGTGGACCACGCCGGCCCCCGGGGACGCACGGAGTACGAGCTGACCGAGCGGGGCGAGGCCGAGTTCGGCCGGCTGCTGCGCGGCGCGCTGCGCACACCGGAACCGCGGCCGGACCGGCTCGGGGCGGCGCTGGCCCTGCTACCGGCGCTGTCCCGGGTGGAGGCGGTGGCGCTGCTGCGGGAACGGCACGACGCCAGCGAGGAGGCCCGGCGCTCGGCCGAACACCGCCGGGACGGCTGGACCGCTCCCCCGCACGTGCGCGAACTGTTCGGACGCTGGGCCGACGACGCCGCCGCGGACTCCGAGTGGAGCCGCGGCCTGATCGCGCGTCTCGAGGACGGGGAGTACCCGATGGCCGGGGAGCCGGGTTCGCCCGGCGTGCCCGGCAGCTGGCCGCGCCTGATCGAGACCGAGGGCGCCGAGCAGCGTTAGGTCAGGCGGTCGAACATCGCCGTGACCGGGCCGTCGATCCGGGCGCCCTGCTTGCGCAGCCAGTCGTCGAGCTTGCGCTGCACGGTCACCAGGTCGGGACGGCGCGCGGGGTCGGTGCGCAGCGCCGCCTTGAGGAGGCTCAGATGCGCCGTGCGCGACGGCAGATGGGTGAGCTTGGCGCCGGACGCCGCCGCGCGCAGCCCGGCGACGGCGTCGGAGCTCTCGCCCCGCGGCGGGTGCCCGCACAACGCGAACGAGACGGCTGCGGCCAGCTGCCACCCGTCGGACGCCGGGGACGCCGGCTGCCCGGCCGCGACCTCCGGGGCCAGGTAGTCCGGCGTGCCCAGGACGTACCCGGCCATGGTCAGCGTGGAGTCGCCCTGCCTGCGCGCGATTCCGAAGTCGATCAGGTGCGGTGAGCCGTTCGGGTCCACCACGATGTTGCCGGGCTTGAGGTCGCGGTGCAGCACGCCGTTGCGGTGGGCGTCGTCCAGCGCGCCCGCGACGCCGGTCCAGACCCGCGCGGCGGAGATGTCGTCCACCGGGCCGCGGTCGGCGACGAGCTGGCCGAGCGACACGCCGTCGACGTACTCCATGACGATGACCAGGCCCTCCATCCCGACGAGGCCGGGATCCGAGGCGGCGGGCAGCAGGTCGAAGATCCGCACGCAGGCCGGGTGGGACATGCCGCCGAGCGCGGCCGCCTCACGCCGGATCCGCTCCTCGGTCTCGGCGTCCGGGGCGTGCGCGGACTTCACGGCGACGGTGTGCCCGAGCTTCGCGTCGTGCGCGAGCCACACGCGTCCGAACCCGCCGGCGCCGAGCCGGCGCAGTAGGCGGAAGCGCGGGGTCCGCTGCGCTCCGGTGCGGGGTGCGAACCCAGCGGCAGCCGGTGCGACGAGTGTCGGCCGGGGCGGCGGGCCCGGCGGGAGCGGGCCGGGCGGGACCGGTCCGCCGGGCGGGGCGTACCCACCCGTCGGCGGGAACGGCCCGGGGCGCGGAGGGCCCGGCGGCGGCGCCGCGCCGGACTGGGTGGGCGGGGGCGCCGCCGGTGCCCGCGAGGGCGCGCCACCGTTGCCCTGGCCGGGGGCCGCGGCACCGCCGAGCTCGACCGGGTTCTCCGGATTCCGCTCGGAGAACCGGCGGGCCAGCCGGTCGGCCAGGCTGCCCGCGGCCGCACCGGACGCGATCGCGGAATCGTTCCCGGCCGGAGCCCGCCCGGACCCGGCCGCCGTCGGCGGCCGTCCGGACGGAGCAGTCCCGGGCGGCGGCGAGGGCAGGGCGCGTCGTTCGGCCGCGGCCATCGCCGCCCGTGATGGTGGCGGCACCATCGCCGTGAGCAGCACGCCGAGGATGCTCGCGACGAGGATCCCCGCCCAGAGGTGCTCGGCCGTGCCCCGCGGCACGCCCGCGGTGAGCACGATCAGCGCCAGCATCGGGATCCAGAAGAACTTGGCCGGCCAGCGCGGCCCGCGGCGCAGGGCCGTCCGGGCCTGCACCGCCACCAGCAGCACCGCCATCAGCGGGACGACGACGAGCAGCACGACGGCGATCGTCGACTGCACGGCGTCGTCGCCGACCGACTGCGCCACCGTCCCGGCGCCCAGATAGCGGCTCTGCGTGCCGACGACCTCGCACACCGATGTCCGGATCGTCCGTGTGGTGGCCGTGCCCAGTCCGGGGACCGGCTGGCCGTCGGTCGCGGCCGAGAACACCCGTCCGGCGGCCATGAACGCGAGCAGCGGCAGCAGCCCCGCACCGAGGATCCCGAGCCCGCCGATCAGGACCGAGGCCGACGTGCCGTACGTCGAACCGAGCCGGCGGCGCAGCAGCGCGACCGTCACCGCGGCGGCCGTGGTCAGCAGTCCCACGACCAGCCCGAAGGCGGTGACCGCCCAGGCCCACGGCCCGGGGCACAGGTCGGCGGGCACCACGCCGCGCAGGCCGTCCAACAGCCCCGCGACGAGCGCCACCAGCGCGTCCACGCTCCGCAACCCCCTCCGCCGTCGGTGTCGTCCACTATCGCATCACGGCGATCGGGACCGGGCGGACACCGCACCGGCGGATCAGCGCACGAAGAGCTCCAGGTCGGTGTTGAAGCGGTCCAGCAGCCCCGCCAGCGCCTGCCGGTCGGCGTCCGGCCACTGGTCCATCACCTCGCGCAGCGGGGCCAGGCGCGCGGTGCGCACCTCGTCGCGGGCGGCCGCCCCGGCGTCGGTCAGCGCCACGCTCACCGACCGCGGGTCGCGCTCGTGCGGCGACACCTCGACCAGGCCGGCCCGGGCGAGCCGGGAGACCTGCCGGCTGGCCGTCGGCTTGCTGACGCCCAGCTTCACGGTCAGCGCGGTGAGCGAGTGCGGGCCCTCCTCGTCGAGGAGCATGAGCACCGGGTACGTGTAGCGGTCCACCGCGTCGTTCGGGCCGTAGCCGTGTGACCAGACCGACTCCATCGTCCGCCGCACCAGCAGGGTGATCTGTTTCTCCAGGCTCTGCAGGGAGTCGTCGTGCTCTACGCGGGTGGCCGCGAGGGCTGTCCCGCCGCGTCGGCTCGCGTCAATCGGACGTTCCGGACGTTCTCCCATGCCCGAAAGGTTACACGCGTTGCAGGAAGCAACGTTGCGAGGTGCAATGCCGTAACGACCCGTTAACAAGCGAGGGAGGCTTCCGCCCTGTGTGTGGAATCTGCGGCTGGATCGACTACCGGCGCGACCTGGGATCCGACGAGCACGCCCGGACGCTCGCCGCGATGAACCAGACCATGAGCTGCCGTGGCCCGGACCAGGAGGGGATCTGGACCGGCGGGCCCGCGGCGCTGTGCCACCGGCGGCTGGCCGTGATCGACATCGAGGGTGGACGGCAGCCGATGTCCCTCGACTCCGGTCCCGACAGCCGTGGCTCCGCCCTCCACATGGTCTACAGCGGTGAGACGTACAACTTCCGCGAGCTGCGCGCCGAGCTGGAGTCGGCCGGCCACCGGTTCCGCACGTCCAGCGACACCGAGGTCGTGCTGCGGGCCCACCGCGAGTGGGGCCGCAGCGACCCGCGCGACGTCGCCCGGCGGCTGAACGGCATGTTTGCCTATGCGTTGTGGGACACGGCCTCCGAGGAGCTCGTGCTGATCCGTGACCGGCTCGGGATCAAGCCGCTCTACTACTACCCCACCCCGCACGGCGTGCTGTTCGGCTCCGAGCCGAAGGCGATCCTCGCCAACGCCGAGGCCGAGCGCGTCGTCGACGTGGACGGGCTGCGCCGCGCGCTGGCCTGGGTGCACGACCCGTCGAACGCCGTGTTCCGCGGCATGCGCGAGGTCCCGCCGGGCTACGTCGTGCGGATCTCCCGCCAGGGCGTCCGCGAGGAGCAGTACTGGCGTCTCGAGGACACCGGCCACACCGACGACGTCCCGACGACCGTGCAGCACGTGCGGGACCTGCTCGAGGACACGGCCAAGCGCCAGCTGATCGCCGACGTGCCGCTGTGCACGCTGCTCTCCGGCGGGCTCGACTCGTCGGCGCTGACCGCGATGGCCGCCAACCACCTGCGCGACGAGGGCCGCGGCAAGGTCCGCTCGTTCGCCGTCGACTTCGCCGGCTACGCGGAGAACTTCCAGGCCGACGACGTCCGGGGCACGCCGGACACGCCCTACGTGCACGAGGTCGCCGAGTTCGTCGGCACCGACCACCGCGACATCCTGCTGCACACCGAGGACATGATGGATCCGGGCGTGCGGGCGGCCACGCAGCACGCGCGCGATCTGCCGGCCGGCATCGGCGACATGGACACGTCGCTGTACCTGCTGTTCTCCGCCGTGCGCGAGGAGTCGACGGTCGCGCTGTCCGGCGAGTCGGCCGACGAGGTGTTCGGCGGCTACCGCGACTTCCACGACGCCGACACCGTCGCCGCGGACACGTTCCCGTGGCTGGCCGGGCGCATGATGAACCACGACGCGTCGGACCCGGGACTGTTCAACCGGACGCTGCTCGAGAAGCTCGACGTGGCCGGCTACGTCGACGACCAGTACCGCCAGGCGATCTCCGAGGTACCGGAGCTGACCGGTCCGGCCGCGAAGGATCCGCACGAGCGGCGGATGCGCGAGATCTGCTACCTCTACCTCACGCGGTTCCTGCCGAACCTGCTCGACCGCAAGGACCGGATGAGCATGGCCGTCGGGCTCGAGGTGCGGGTGCCGTTCTGCGACCACCGGCTCGTCGAGTACGTGTTCGGCACGCCGTGGGCGCACAAGACGTTCGACGGCCGGGAGAAGTCGCTGCTGCGGCACGCGACGAAGGACCTCCTGCCGGAGTCGGTGGTGAACCGGGTGAAGAGCCCGTACCCGTCGACGCAGGACGAGGGCTACGAGAAGTCGCTGCGCGACCGCGTCACCCAGATCCTGTCGAAGGGCGAGGACGCCCCGGTGGCCCCGCTGGTGGACATGAAGGCCGTCCGGGAGCGGCTGGACGCGCCGTCGGCGGCCGAGCAGAACAACATGGGCAAGCGGATGCAGCTGGAGCGGATCATCGACCTGGACGCCTGGCTGTCCGACTACGGCGTCGAGCTCGCCGTCTGACCCGTCCCTCCGGCAGCACTGTCGGGAATCGGTGCGGGTGGGGTCCGCGTTGGCTCGGACATGGGCCTCACCCGCACCGACGGACCGCTGTCGTCGTACGCACCGAAGACCGTCAACTACACGATCGACGGGCCGCCGCACAAACTGCTGATGCATCCGTTCCCGCGCCGGGTGCGCGCGGAGTTCGCCGGGCGCACCGTGCTCGACACCCGCGACGGGCAGCTCGTGCACGAGTCGAATCTGCTGCCGGTGCTCTACGTCCCGACCGGGGACCTGGACGCCGACGCCCTGGTGGACAGCGACCACACCACGCACTGCCCGTTCAAGGGCGACGCGAGCTACCGGTCGTTGAAGATCGGCGACCGCGTCGCGGAGAACGCGGTGTGGACCTACCCCGAGCCGACGCCGGACGCGCAGTGGCTGCGCGGGTACTCGGCCCTGTACTGGAACTCCGCGGACGCCTGGTACGACGAGGACGAGGAGGTGTTCGCCCACCTCACCGACCCCTTCACCAGGGTCGACGTGCGGCCGACGCACCGGCACGTCGTCGTCCGGCACGGGGACACCGTGATCGCGGACGCGCAGGAGCCGGTCGTGCTCTCCGAGACCGGCCTGCCGAATCGTTATTACCTGGCTCCGGAGGACGTCCGGGTGCCGTTGCGCCCCAGCACGACCCGGATGCGCTGCCCGTACAAGGGCGAGTCGTCGTACTGGAACCTCGCGCTGCCGGACGGCACCGAGGTCGACGACGGCGCGTGGAGCTACCCGGACCCGCTCCCGGAGTCCGCCCGCATCGCCGGCCGGCTCAGCTTCGTCGACGGCCCGGACTCCGGACTGACGATCGAGGTCGACGGGCGTCCCGCCTGACCCTCCCTTGACAGGCAAGTGGTGACTTGCCTATAACTCTCTCCGTGGACGCTGACCCGGACCTGTTCAAGGCGATCGGTGACGCGACGCGACGCACCATCCTCGACGAGCTGACCGACCGGGATGGTCAGACGCTGTTCGAGATCTGCAGCCGGCTGACCATGAAGTACGGCCTGGCCTCCTCGCGCCAGGCCATCTCGCAGCACCTCGCTGTGCTCGAGGAGGCCGGTCTGGTGCACACCCGGCGGGAGGGCCGGTACAAGTTCCACCACATCGACACGGGCCCGCTGCGCTCGATCGTCGAGCGGTGGCCCATCGACGGAGAGGGACCGAAGCCATGATCCGCATCAACATCACCAGCGTGCTCGTCGACGACCAGGCCAAGGCGCTGGCCTTCTACACCGACAAGCTCGGGTTCATCAAGAAGAACGACGTGCCCGCCGGCGAGTACCGCTGGCTCACCGTGGTCTCCCCCGCCGACCCGGACGGCGTCGAGCTACTGCTGGAGCCGGACGGCCACCCGGCGGCCGGCCCGTTCAAGAAGGCCCTGACCGCCGACGGCATCCCGTTCACCCAGTTCGCCGTCGACGACGTGTTCGCCGAGGCCGAGCGGCTCAAGGGACTGGGCGTCGAGTTCACCCAGGACGCGACCGACATGGGTCCGGTGGTCACCGCTGTCTTCGACGACACCTGCGGCAACCTGATCCAGATCGCCGCGATGAAGTAGCCGCTCATCCGGGTGCAGCGCGCTGACCGGCGTGCGCTGGCGTCTGGGCCCCGGCCACGACGAGTGCCGGCGAGGCCGGGGCGGCTCCGGCGCGGGTGATCCGGGTCCGGCTCGCGCACCACCCCTCGCCCGGGTTGCCGGCGTGGGCCGACCCCGCGCCGCCGACCACGGCGTGAACGGGACAGTGTCGGCGTCGATCGGCCGCAAGGCGATCCCGGACTCGTGGGCGGTGCCGACGACGGCGCCGGCCCGGCATCGGATCTGTGCGTGACGTCGTACGGGAGGCGCGGCGGGACCGGCGGGATCGACGCCGGGGGCGCCGGCGGGGCCAGGCAATCCCGGCCGGCGCGCAGCACCTCGTCGCGGCAGCGCTCCCCGTGCTCGTGGAACCGCGTGACGTACGCGCGGACGAACTCGCGCACCACCGCGTCGCCGCGCCGCTCGGCCAGCGCGTGCCCGACCCGGACCTGCAGGTCGGCGATCGGCGTAGAGGTGGGGGTAGAGATCGTCGACGGCGTCCACCCCCCGCCACGAAGGCGTCCTCGATCGCGCCCCGGGAACCGGGGTCGGGAGCTCGCGGGTGACCTCGATGCTGGAGAACGACAGGCGCTGCGAGCCCATGCGCTCGCGCGGTCGATGGGTTCGGGTCGCACGAGCGGCGCAATCCTCGCGGTCGAACTCGACGCCCTGACGGCTCGCAGGCCGGATGAGACGGACCAGGTCCTCCCCCGCGACGCGTAACCGGGTGGCCCGCGAGATCGGCGGGGGTGGTGGTCGCCAGACGACGCGGGCGGCCATCGCGAACAATGTCCAGGAGGAGCACGGCCCCAGTGGTGCGGCGCGGTCACGGGCTGCCCCCGCAGGTCGTACCGACTTGTCGGTGCCGGCACGCATCCCCGGCGATCCTTGCCGGCGCTTCGCGGTCCGACGCCGTTCGCCGTACCGGAGGGTTGGGTCTGTGCCTCGCCGTGCCGGAGTGCGGCGTCGCCGTGCGGTCTGCGCCGGCCGGCTGCGGTGTGCCGGAGGGTGCGGTCTGTGCCTCGCCGTGCCGGAGGGTGCGGCCTGCGCCTCGGACTCGGGCCCGATCAGAACGGCGGTGGGTCGTCGGGCGTCGCGCTGTCCGAGCAGTCCGGTGACTGCGGACCCGCGGTGACAGGCAGAGCGTCGGTGAACGGGCGGTAGTCGTAGGGCTCGGTGGTGTGCCGGCGGCCGTGCGGGCTGATCCAGGTCAACGACCGGTCGGGGTGGGCGATCACCTGCCAGCCGGGTGCGTCTTTGAGCTGGTGGTGGTGTTGGCAGTAGCCGTGCAGGTTGGCGTCGTCGGTGGGGCCGCCGTGGGCCCAGGGGTGGTGGTGGTCGAGGTCGCGGATGCGTCGGGTGCAGTGGGGTCCGCGGCAGATCTGGTCGCGGGCGCGGACGTGGTCGGCCAGCCCGGCCGGTGGGGCGTAGGTGGCGCGGCCGTGCTCGAGCAGGGTCCCGGACAGCGGGTCGGTGACCAGCCGCCCCAGCGTCCCGCCGGCGGCGAGCGCGCGGGCGGTTGTGGCGTTGATGGGGCCGTGTCCGAGGAGTTCGGCGGGGTGGTCGTCGCCGAGCAGGGTGTCGAGCCCGACCACGACCTGGATCAGTGGTTTGTGCACGGTGGCGTGCAGGTCGGCGCGCTGGGCCAGTGCTTGGGCGACGGCCTCGGCGAGCACATCGGGCGGCACTCCCCCGCCGGGCGGTGCATGCCCGTCGGGCGGATCGCAGCCGTCGGGTGGTTCGTGGCGATCGGGGGACTCGCGATCATCAGGCGGACCGCGGTGGGCGGATGTCCCGACGGCGGCCGTTCCAACGCCGTCGACCGGAGCGCTGGCAACACCACTGGCGTCGGCACGGCCACCTGAGTCGGCACTGCCACCGGAGTCCGCGCTGCCACCGGCGGCGGGCCGGGCGCCTGGCATCAGTGCCCGACGGAGCACCGCGACCGGCGCCCGCGGCAGCGCATGGCTCGGAGCCGGGCTCGCCGCTGGGTGTCCCGCCAGCGTCGTCGGCACCGCTGTCGTCCGGGGCACCGCCGCGGTCGTTGGTGCGCGCCTCGGCGTCGGGGTCGGCCGGACGGGTGCCAGAGCCTGAGCCCGCGCAGCCAGCTCT
This sequence comes from uncultured Actinomycetota bacterium, assembly GCA_963822335.1. Lineage (GTDB taxonomy): Bacteria > Actinomycetota > Actinomycetes > Mycobacteriales > Pseudonocardiaceae > Pseudonocardia. Next base: position 1,232,732 of record CAWGHE010000005.1, read on the forward strand.
GCCGTCGGTGGCCAGCGCCTCGGCGTCGGCGCCTACCGCTGGCGGACCGATCATCGGAGTCCTGGTCGTCGGCGTTCTGCCCCGTGGAGTTCTGCCCCGTGGCGTCGCGGCCGGCGGCGGCCAGCACGCTGCTCACCGCGGCGTCGACATCGGACAGGTCGGTGACGGTCAGCCTGCCCTGCAACACCTGCATCGCCAGGTCGAACCGGCGCTGATCCAACGTGCGCGGATCCTCCGGACCCAGAGCGCGAGCCAGCCGGTCGGCCATCTGCCACGCCGCCTCGATCTCCGGCGCGGAGCCGTAGAACCACAACGACGCCATCCCGTCCTCCAACGACCGGATCGAGACGCGGCGTTCCGTGTTCGCCTCCCGGTGCCGCCGGTACTCCCCGTCCGGATCAACCCGGGCGATCGCCCGCCGCACCCGGTCCCCGAGCTGCTTACGCGTCGCATCCGGCGCCTTCGCCAACACCGCGGCCTCCACCGCGCGCGCCTTGTCGTCCGGCAACACCGCGGTCGCCCGGGCGATCAGTTCGGCCCGGCCCCGGTCGATCCGGCCCGCCTCCAGCGCGGCCAGGGTGTCCGGCAGCACATGCCTCAACCGCTGCGCGAGCGCGATCTCACCGAGTGCCTCCAACCGGGAGATGCCCAGGGTCAGGCCGACCTCGTCGGGGACCCAGCGCTCCACCGGCGCGACACCCGAGGCGTCGGCGCCGGGCGGCGCGGCCGACGTGCCGGCCGGGTGGCGGTCGGCGAACTCGGCCAGCATCCGGGACCGCAACCCCAACGCCCACCGCACGATCGACTCCGTGCCCTCCACCACATCGAGCACCTCACCGCTCGACAACAACTCCGGCACCGCGCCCGCGGACTGGCACTGCAACGCCAGGCGGGCACCGGGAACCTGGCCAGGTCGACCACCGGCTCTGCCGACTCCGGCTCCGGCTCGCAGAACTCCTCACACAGCCACGCGGGAATCCCGTGCGGACACGGATCGTCGACGATGGTCGTCTCGATGTCATCGGTGACCTCGCAGTCCGGCGGCGTGCTGATACCGGAGACCGGGGTCTCGTCGACGACTACGAACATACGTTCGATAATACCTCAATGAACTGGTCAGATCCAGTCGAGACGGCCTTCATTAGCGATCGTGAACGAACGACATCGACCGAGCCCGGTCGATGTACGCGGAAGCCGAGCCCGGCCGACTCGATCTCACAGCGGACGGCGACCGGCACCGGGCCGGACCGTCGACCGGGACGACACAGTGGTCGACGGCGCAGGCTCGAACCCGAATCCGTTGCCTCGACGCGATCGGAGCGTCCGTGGCGACGGCACCGTCACACGAAGGCCACCGGCCGGACCGGCATCCGCCCGAGCCGGTCGGACGTGGCGCCGCCTCCTGTGTCGAGCCGCCCACGGGGCGATCGTGGGCCGAGTTGGTTCCCCAGTTCCAGTCCAGCCTGGCCGAGAACGACGTCGGACTCCCGCACGCCTCGTTTCCGGTCCCCATCGGATGACCAGGGAGACCGGAAGGGGCGAGGCCGTGGCCGGCCACTCGTCGACTGTCGTGTCCCAGCGCTTCGATCCGGGGCGACGTTGGCTGATCGGCGGTGTCCAGGGCGACGGGGATGTGCCGGGCCCCGTCGCTCCTCGTCGTACCCAGCGAGAGCCGCCACAAGGATCGCGTCGTCTAGCGGGGTGAAGGCCTCGAGCGGTCGTGCGACGAGCACATCGCCACGGCGTGATGATCACTGCCCGGCGTCTGCGTGCGGGACTCCCGGCCGGCGCCCGCTGCGCCCCGACCTCGACCATGTCGTCCCGCTCCCCCGGCGTCGGCTCGCGCGGCGCGCCGGTTCTCGGTCATCCGCTCCGGCGTTTGAGTGAGTGGTGGCAATGCCGAGGCCGTCGGTGCGCACGATCAACGCCGGGCCCACCGGCACCAACGGCAAGCCGCTCGCCCGGTCGCCGCGGCCGACAGGTGCTAGTCACGACGCGCGGCCGGTGCGGGCGGGCCGCTGAGGCGAACGCCCGCGTCGACGCCCGCGCGTCGGGACCTGCCGGACCGTTGCCGCCGGTGCCGTCGGCCCCGACCCGTTGCCCGAGAGCTCGACCCCGGGCCTCGGCCTCAGTCCTCGTCGGCGATGAGGAGTGCCTCCAATGCCGGAAGCGCCGCGTCAAGGGCGGCGCGCTGGGCGTCGTCGAGGCGGTCCAGACGGCGCGCGATCAGCGCGGTGCGGTGGCTGCGGATCTCCTGCAGCCGGGTCCGGCCGGTGTCCGAGACGCTGATCAGGACGCCGCGGGCGTCGCCGGGGTCCGGGGCGCGGGCGACCAGGCCCTGCTCGTCCAGTGCGGTGAGCACCCGGGACATCGTCGGGGCGGTCACCGCCTCGCGCCGGGCGAGCTCGGACAGGCGCAGCGGGCCGTGCAGCTCCACCGTGACCAGCGTGGACAGTTGCAGCGGGGGCAGCGACTCGCTGTCGTCGATCCGGATCCGGCGGTGCAGCCGGCCCACCGCCAGACGCAGACGGGCCGCCAGCTCGTCGTCCGCGGATTCGAACCTGCTGGTCACGGTCTCCGTCCCGAGGTTGCCGCCCATCATCATATGGTGCCAAACGCCCCGGTCCGGGTGCCGCACCCGGGGTCAGAGCTTGCGCAGGCGAACCCGGGTGATGTTGTGGTCCGGCCCCTTGGACAGCACCAGGCTTGCCCGGCTGCGGGTGGGCAGGATGTTCTGCACCAGGTTCGGTGCGTTGATCTCGTCCCAGATCGACTCCGCGCGGGCCACGGCGGACTCGTGGTCCAGCTCGGCGTAGCGGCGGAAGTACGACGCCGGGTCCCGGAACGCGGTCTCGCGCAGCCGCAGGAACCGCTCCACGTACCAGCGCCGCACGTCCGCGGTCATGGCGTCGACGTAGACCGAGAAGTCGATGAAGTCGGAGACCGTGAGTGCGCCGGAGGTCGCCGGCTGCAGCACGTTCAGCCCCTCGATCACCAGGATGTCCGGGCTGCTCAGGACGAGCCGCTCGTCCGGGACGATGTCGTAGACCAGGTGCGAGTACACCGGCGCGGACACCTCGGGACGCCCGCCCTTGATCTCCGAGACGAACCGCAGCAGCTTTCGCCGGTCGTAGGACTCGGGGAATCCCTTGCGGGACATGAGCCCGCGGCGTTCCAGTTCGGCGTTCGGGTAGAGGAACCCGTCGGTCGTGACGAGCTCGACGCGCGGGTGCTGGGGCCACCGCGCCAGCAGCAGGCGCAGCAGGCGGGCGGTGGTGGACTTGCCGACCGACACCGAGCCGGCGATGCCGATCACGAACGGGGTCCGCGCCGTCGTCCCGCCGAGGAAACGGCGGTAGGCGCGGTAGAGCCGTCCACCCTCCTCGACGTGCAGGTTCAGCAGCCGCGACAGCGGCAGGTACACCTCGCGGACCTCGTCGAGGTCGACGAAGTCGCCGAAGCTGCGCAGCTGGTCGAGCTCCTCGGCGGTCAGCGGGAGGCGGGTGGACGCGGCCAGCTGCGCCCAGGCGTTGCGGTCGAAGTCGACGAACGGCGACGCGTGCCCCTTGGCCAGCCCGCCCCCGTTACCCGAACGACCGGCCGCGACCGAGTCGGCCCGGTCGTCGACGCTCACTGCGTCACCGACGTCATCGCGTACTCGACGACCTGCGCGCCGGCCGGGAGCTCCAGAACGTGCCGGACCGCCGAGGCGACGACGTCCGGGTCCAGCCCGACCGTCTCCAGGCGTTCCGCGTAGCGGTCGCGCAGCGGGCCGTCCGGCCAGTCGTCGACGATGCCGGTGCGCACGAAGCCCGGCGCGAGCGTGGTGACCCGCACGCCGTCCGGCGCCAGCTCCATCCGCAGCCCGTCCGACACGGCGTGCACGGCGTGCTTCGTCGCCGCGTACACGGCCCCGGCGGCCGTCGGCACCCGGCGTCCGGACATCGACGACACGTTCACCACGACCGGCGCCGTCCCGGCTCGCAGGTGCTCCGCCGCGGCCCGGGTCACCACCAGGAGCCCGACGACGTTGAGCTCGAACATCCGCCGCCACTGGTCCGGCGTGCTCGGGTCGTCGGAGCCCAGCACGGGCCCGGCGTGCATCAGCCCGGCCGCGTTGACCAGCGCATCCAGGCCGCCGAGCCGCTCGGCGGCGGCGTGCACGGCGGCGGTGGCGGCCGCGTCGTCGGTGAGGTCGGCGGGCACCGCGACCGCCGCGTCACCCAGCTCGCCGGCCAGCCGATCCAGCTCGGCGGCCCGGCGGGCGACCAGCGCCACCCGGGCACCCGCGCCGGTCAGCGTGCGCGCCACGGCCTCCCCGATCCCCGAGGACGCCCCGGTGACAAGAACGCGTCGACCGCCGAGCGGGGGCGCCGCGGGGTCGATCTCCGGCGTCAGCGCCGGGCGGGCCGTCGTCATGGCCAACCAACCTAGACCGTCGAGCCGTCCGGCACCGGCGTGACCTCGCTCGCACCCGCCCGGCGGGCGCCCGCACGGGACCCGCGTATCGTCAATCCCCGACCCGGGGTCCGAGTCCAGTTCAGGAGTGTCCGTGCCCGTACCGGAGCGTCCGGCAGGGGCCCCGCGGTGACCGTCCTGGTCGCAGTGGTGGGCCTGCTCGCCGTCGTCGCCCTCACGTTCGGCACCGCAGTGTCGGTGGCGTCCGAGTTCTCGCTGACCGCGCTCGAGCGCAGCCAGGTCGACGCGCACGTCGCGAACGTGGGCGACCGCCGCGCGCGCTCGGTCCAGCGCGCCCACCGCTCCCTGTCGTTCCAGCTCTCCGGCTGCCAGCTCGGCATCACGGTGACGACGCTGGCCACCGGCTACATCGCCGAACCCGCGATCGCCGAGCTGCTCCGGCCCGGCCTGGAGGCGCTCGGGATCCCGCTGGGGCTGTCCACCGGTATCGCCACGGCGCTCTCGCTCGTGATCGCGACGGCGCTGTCGATGGTGTTCGGCGAGCTGGTGCCCAAGAACCTCGCGATCGCGCACCCGCTCGGCGTGGCCCGGGCCGTGGTGTGGCTCCAGGCGACGTTCGCGTCCGCGTTCCGGTGGCTGATCAACGGCCTGAACGGCGCGGCGAACGCGGTCGTGCGCCGCCTCGGGGTGGAGCCGGCCGAGGAGCTGCGCTCGGCGCGGTCCCCGCACGAGCTGTCCTCACTGGTCCGCTCCAGCGCCGAGCACGGGACGATCGACGCCGGCACCGCGACGCTGCTGGAGCGCTCGCTGCGGTTCACCGACCGGGTGGCCGACGAGCTGATGACCCCGCGCGTCCGGGTGGAGACGATCGAGGCGGCGGAGACCGTCACCGACCTGCTGGCATTGGCGCGGCGCAGCGGCTTCTCCCGGTTCCCCGTCCAGGACGGTGATCCCGACGCGTTGCTCGGGTTCGTGCACGTCAAGCAGGCGTTCGGGGTGGCGCCGGAGGCGCGGTCGCGCACCGCGGTGCGGGAACTGGCGCTGCCGGTGGACACCGTGCCGGGTTCCCTCGACGGCGACCAGCTGATGGCACGGCTGCGCGAGTCCGGCCTGCAGATGGCCGTCGTCGTCGACGAGTACGGCGGCACCGCGGGCCTGGTCACCCTCGAGGACGTGATCGAGGAGATCGTCGGCGACGTCCGCGACGAGCACGACCGGGCCGAGGTGTCCCGCGTGCGCGCCATCGGGCACGGCACGTGGGTGGTGTCCGGCCTGCTGCGCGCCGACGAGATCGCCGAGGCGACCGGGTTCGTGATGCCCTCCGGCGACTACGAGACCTTGGCCGGCTTCGTGCTGAACCGGCTCGGCCGGATCCCGGACGTCGGCGACCGGCTCGAGGAGCAGGGGTGGACGTTGACCGTGCTGCGCCGGGACCGCAACCGGGTCGCCGAGCTGCGCCTGCACGCCGGTGGCCGGCCGGCACCGGTCCGTGCGGGAGCGCGGGAAGGAGCCGGCCGTGAGCGGTGACCTGCTGGCGCTGCTGGGCGCGATCGCCCTGCTCGGCGCGAACGCGTTCTTCGTCAGCGCCGAGTTCGCGCTGATCTCCGCGCGCAAGGACCGGCTGGAGGCGATGGCCGAGTCCGGCTCCACCGGCGCGCGGACCGTGCTCGGCGCGTCGGCGGACCTGTCCCGCATGCTCGCCGCGTCCCAGCTCGGCATCACGATCGCCTCGCTGCTGCTCGGCCGCCTCGGCGAACCGGCCGTCGCGCACCTGATCGAGGCACCGCTCGAGGCGCTCGGGATGCCGGAGTCGTTCCTGCACCCGATCGCGTTCGCGATCTCGCTGGTGCTGGTCGTGATCGCGCACATGCTGCTCGGCGAGATGGTGCCGAAGAACATCGCGATCGCCGGCCCCGAGCGCGCGGCGATCCTGCTGGTGCCGCCGTTCCTGGTGTGGACGAAGTTCGCCCGCCCGTTCATCGACATCTTCAACTGGATGGCGAACGCGACGCTGCGGCTGCTCGGCGTGCAGCCGAAGGACGAGCTGGAGGCGGCGTTCACCTCCGGCGAGCTGTCCGAGATGATCGCCGACTCGCGGCGCGAGGGCCTGCTCGACGACGACGAGTCCAGCCGGATCGCCCGCACCCTCTCCTCGGCCGAGGCCACCGTCGCCGACGTCGTCGTGCCGACCGACCAGCTGGTCACCCTGCCCGCGAGCCCGACCGTGGACCAGCTCACCGCCGCCGTCGCGCAGACCGGGTTCTCCCGCTTCCCGATCCGCGGGGCGCAGGGCCGGCTCACCGGGTACCTGCACGTCAAGGACGTGCTCGACCTGGCCGACGGCACCGGGATCGTGATCCCGCCGCAGCGGATCCGCAGCCTGCCCGAGGTGTCGGCCCAGGACCGGCTGGACGTGGCGATGTCGGCGCTGCGCACGGCGCGGGCGCACCTGGCGCGCGCCGTGGACCGCGACGGGAGCACGGCCGGCCTGGTCACGATGGAGGACCTGACCGAGGCCTACGTGGGCACCGTGCGGGACGCGACGCACGCCGGGGAGCCCCCTGCGTGATGACCACCGTCCTCCCCGAGACGCAGTGGCGGGCCGCCGCGACTGCGCACCGGGAGCGGATGGCCGGCTGGACGGCGCCGCACCGGGAGCGCCGCCGCCGCGGCGAGCCGCATCCGGTGCGGGACTTCCTGTTCACCTACTACTCGCACCGCCCGGCCAGGCTCGAGCAGTGGGACCCGGGGCCCGGGACCGTACTGCTCGGCGACGCCGCGGAGTTCCTGGACCGGCCCGGCTACCGGCGTGACGGCGACGGCGTCCGGTTCGACCCGGCGTGTGCCCCGGAGAGGCTGCGCACCACGGCCGGGTTCGTGCACGGACTGGTCGCCGCGACGGCGGCCCGCACGCCCCGGCTCGGCTGCTTCGGGCTGCACGAGTGGGCGATGGTCTACCGCACCGACGCTCCGCGGCACGCCACGGTGCCGCTCCGGCTGGGCGCCGACGGCACGGACACCGTGGTGGAGTCACTGGACGTGCAGTGCACCCACTACGACGCCTACCGGTTCTTCACCGCGCCGGCCCGGCCGCGCAACGCGCTCGAACCCACCCGGGAACGGCAGGCCGACCTGGAGCAGCCGGGCTGCCTGCACGCGACGATGGATCTCTACAAGTGGGCCTACAAGCTCGCTCCGGCGTGCCCGTCGGAGCTGACGGCGGACTGCTTCGCGCTGGCGTCGGACGTGCGCGAGCTGGACATGCGGGCGAGCCCGTACGACCTGTCCGCCCACGGGTACGACCCGGTGCGGATCGAGACCCCGGCCGGGCGCGCGGAGTACGTGCGCGCCCAGGCCGGGTTCGCCGAGCGGGCCGCGCCGTTGCGCGAGCGCCTGCTCGAGGTGTGTGCCGCGCTGACCGGCTGACTCAGGCGACGACGAGCTCGTCCAGGACGCCGTTGCGGGCGGCCTCGACCAGGTCCGCGAGCTGGTCGGTGCTCATCGCGATCCGCTGCCCGAAGTCGTCGGTGATCACGATCCGCTTCTCCGGGGCCGCCTGCTCGTCGACGAACAGCTCCGGGCAACCGCAGTTGCAGCTCCCGCAGAACGTGGCGATGTGGCGCATGTGTTCGGTGTCCTCCCGGGTCGACGGTCTTCCGGGAGAGCAGTCGGCGGCGCGGCCCCCGGAGTTCACCGGGTCACCCGTACGGGTCAGCGCTTCTCGACGAAGAAGTCCAGCTCGGGGTCGTCCCCGCCGCCGTAGCCGGACAGGTCGCTGATCCCGGCCTCGCCGAGCGCGTCCTCGTCGATCAGGACCCGGCCGGTCGGGCGGGCCGGATCGGTCAGCAGCGCGACGGCGGCGTCGGCCATGATCTCGGGGCTGCGCGCCTTCGACGCCGCCTCCTCGCCGCCGAGCAGGTTGACGACGGCGGCGGTGGCGATCGTCGTCTGCGGCCAGAGGCAGTTGGCCCGGATGCCGGAGCCGGCGAACTCGGCCGCGAACCCGAGCGTCAGCAGCGACATGCCGTACTTCGAGAGCATGTACGCCGGGAACTTGCCGAGCCAGGCCGGGTCCAGGTTGATCGGCGGGGACAGCGTCAGGATCTGCCCGTCCGAAGACTTCTCCAGGTGCGGCAGGCACGCCCGGGTCAGCAGGTAGGTGCCCCGGGAGTTGATCGACTGCATGAGGTCGTAGCGCTTGGCCGGGACGTCCGCGGTGCCCTTCGTGTTCAGCGCGCTCGCGTTGTTGATCACGATGTCGACGCCGCCGAACGACTCCGCGGCGGTGGCCGCCGCGCGCTCGACGTCGGCCTCCTCACGCACGTCGCCGACGACCGCGACGGCCTGACCGCCGGCCTCCTCGATCTCGGAGACGGCGGTGTGCACGGTGCCGGGCAGCCGCTCGTCGGGCTGGTCGGTCTTGGCCAGGATCACTGCGTTCGCGCCCTGGCGGGCGGCGGCGAGCAGGATGGCCAGTCCGATGCCGCGGCTGCCGCCGGACATCACGATCGTGCGGCCCTGCAGGGTCGGGCGGTCGGAGTCGGTCATCGTGCACTCCTTCATCTCGGCGACGACCGCACCGTAACTGTCAGCGCCGACCGTTACCCGTCGCGTCGCAGTTCGGTCACCCGGGCCGAGCGCAGCCGGTTCAGGGCGGCCGCGACCTCGTGCCGCCGGGGCAGGGCCCAGTCGGACAGCGCACCGTGCGCGAGGCTCTCCAGACCGTCCTCGACGACGTCGCGGTCCAGCCCGTCCAGCACCTCGGCGACCGTCCGCTTCCCGTCCAGCAACCCGGTCCGCACCGCGTGCGCCAGCGCCAGCCCGACGCCGGTGACCTGCGAGGAGTCCGCGATCTGGGCGACGGCGGACAGGTCGATGTCGTCGCCGCCGAACGTCAGCCGGGCCGTCCCCCGCGCGGTCACCTTGCGCCGCCCGCGCACCTCCGGGTCGACCGAGGACGGGTCGAACACCCGGTGCGTGACCGGCGGGAACCCGGTGTGCTCCGCGTGCCGCTCCCCCGCCGAGGACTCGGCGACCTCGTGCGCGCGGGCGGTGATCTCGTCCGCGCGGTAGGAGTCCATGAGGATCACCGTGTCCGCCTTGTCCAGGTAGTCGCCGGACCCGCCCATCACGAGCACGGTGGACACGCCGTGCTCGGTGTGGAGCGGGCGGACCCGGTCCACGAACGGCACCAGCGGCTCGCGCTCCGGCGAGATCAGCCGCTGCATCCGGCCGTCGCGGATCATCACGTTCGTCGCGGACGTGTCCTCGTCGATCAGCAGGACGTCCGCGCCGGCCTCGATGGCCTCGACGGTGGACGCCGCCTGGGATGTGGAGCCGGACGCCGTCGTCGTGGAGAAGTCGTCGGTGGGTTTGCCGTTCGGCAGGTAGGACACGAACGCGCTGACGTCCACCCGCGACACCCCGCGCTCGTCCTCGGCGCGGATCTTCACCGCGTCCGGGCGGGTCACGGTGAGCTCGCGGCCGTCGCCGGGGACGTGGTCGTAGACCCCGGTCTCCAGGGCGCGCAGCAGCGTCGACTTGCCGTGGTAGCCGCCGCCGACGATCAGCGTGACGCCCTCGGGGACGCCCATGCCGTCGACCGGGCCGCCGTTCGGCGTGTCCAGCGTGACCCGCAATGACTCCGGGGACGCGAACGGGACGGCGTCGGCGAGCGGGCGGTCGTCGACGCCGCTGCGCCGGGGCAGCACGGCGCCGTCGGCGACGAACGCGACGAGACGCCGTTCGGCGAGCACGTCACGCAGGGCGCAGGCGTCCTCGACCGTGTGCACGAACCGGCGCGCGGCGTCGGTGTCCGCGCTCGCCCACCGCAGTGCCGCGCGGACGGCGCCGGGCAGGTCGCCGGTCAGCGTCCGGGCGGCCTTGTGCCCGGCGATCCGGCGGCCCTGCCCGGGGAACGGGGCGCCGAGCTCGACGGTCACCGCTCCGGTGTCGTCGATCCGGATCGCGCTGCGCTCCAGCACCTCCTGACGTCCGGCGTCCACCGTGACCGGCGTCTCGGACAGCGCGGCGCGCAGCGCCCGCAGCAGGAACCCGCCGAGCGCGCGGCGCCGGACGTCGGTGTCGCGCAACGCCTCCGGCAGCTGGGCCGTCTCCGGTCCGACCACGACGCGCAGCCGCGACGGCGGCGCGAACGGATCCGACTGCACCTTGCGGACCTCGAGGTCGAACCCGTCCATCGCCCAGGTGCCGGCCAGGCTCTTGTAGCGGCCGTAGCTCGCGCCGTCGAGTCGGTGCAGCGACGACGCGAGCTCGTCCGTGTCGCCCAGGGTGCGGGTCGTCATGGCGGCGGGGTTCCCTCCTCGGCGGCTCGTACACCCCCGATCGTTGTTGTCCTACACCCGAAAGGACGCCCGCCCCGGGCAAATGGTTGTCGAGGAAAACGATTCGCGGCGTAACGGAGCCAAGACCACCGCGAGTCCGTGTCAAGGGGGCGGGTACCGCCGCGCAGCGCGAAGGAGCGGACATGAGACCGTGCGCGGTCCCACAGACGGCCCTGGCGCCGATCGTGGGACGGGCAGACGACCTGGCGCGGCTGACGGCGTCGGCCGGCCGGGAACGGCTCGTGACGGTCTCCGGCGCGGCCGGCTGCGGGAAGACCCGCCTGGTCACCGAAGCGGCCGGCGGGTGGGCCCTGCACGGCGTCGTGGAGCTGGCCGGTACGCGGACCGATCCGGCCGCGGCCGCGCTCGTCGCCTGCGGGATCCGCGAGGACCCCGGACGTCCGGCCGCCGAGGTGCTGCGCGAGCGGCTCGGCCGGGAGCCGGTGACGGGCGGCGCCGGGAGCGCACCGCACGTCCTGGTGCTGGACAACTGCGAGCACCTGCGCGAGCCGGTTGCGGCCCTGGTCACCGATCTGTTGCGGCACTGCGCCCCGCTGCGCGTCGTCGCGACCAGCCGGGTCGCGCTCGGCGTGCCGGGCGAGGTCGTGCTGCCGCTGGCCGGGCTGGAAGCCGACGGCGACGGCGCGGACCTGTTCCTGGAGCGCGCGCGGCGGGTGCAGCCGTCGCTCCCGGACGACTCCCCGACGCGGGCGACCGCCGTCCGGATCTGCCGGATGGCCGACGGGCTGCCGCTCGCGATCGAGCTCGCCGCCGCCCACGCCCGGTCGCTGCCGCCGGCCGGCATCGAGGACGGCATGGCCGACCGGATCCGGTTCCTGACCACCCGGGGCGGCACACCCGAGGACGCCCGGCACGCGTCGCTGCTGTCCTCACTGGACTGGAGTGCCGATCTGGTCGGGGCGCCCGCCCAGGCCGCGCTGCGCGCGTTGTCGCTGTTCGACGGGCGGTTCGAGCTCGACGCCGCGCTCGCCGCCACCGACGACCGGGACTCCCTCGAGACTCTCGTCGAGCACTCGCTGGTGCGCTTCGACGCCGCCGACGGCCGGTACCTGCTGCTCGACACCGTCCGCGCGTACGCCGAGGCGTCCGCCGACCCCGTCGAGCGGAAGGCGACGCTCGAACGGCTCCTGGCCTGGGCCGCGGCGTTCGCCCGCGAGGTGCGCGACGGTCTGGCGCACGCCGCCCCGGACGTCCTGGAACGGGTGGCCCGCGCGGACGCCGCCGTCGGGAGCGTGGTGGACCGGGCGCTCGAGGACGGCCACGGCGTCGACGTCGCGGCGGGCGTCGTCGAGGACATGGCGTTCGGCTGGTCGTTGCGGGGCCGCTGCGCCGACGGCCTGAGCCGGACCCACCGGCTGGTCGAGGCGCTCGACCCGGTGCCGCCGGGTCTCCGGTGGGCGCACGGCTTCCTCGCCTTCCACGCCGGTGATCCGGAGACCGGGATGGCCGCCGCCCAGGACGCGGCGGACTCCGGTGACGACCGGGTGCGGGCCCGCGGCCTGATCCTGCTCGGGATGGCACGGGCGTTCGTCGAGCCGGCGGCGGCCGAGCCCATGCTGGCCGACGCGGAGCACGCGGCCGAGGTGGCCGGGGACGACTGGGGCCGGGTGGAGGCCGCCCAGTGCCGGGCCTACACCCACCTCTACCGCGGCGACCCGGCCGAGGCGCTGCGCTGTGCGGACAGTGTCGTGCCGGTGCTCGAACGGCTCGGGCACAGCCGGCCGGCAGCGTGGGACGCCGCGATCCGGGCCGACGCCGCGGACGTGCGGGGCGTCTACCCGGACGCGCTGCGCGCCGGGCGCCGCGGGATCGAGCTGGCCACGGCCGTCGGCGAGCCGGTCGGCCTGTCCGGGGCGTGGATGCCGTTGCTGCGCACGCTCGTCGCACTCGGTCACGACGACGAGGCGGCGCGCGTCCGGGACGAGGGCCTGCGGTTCCTCGACACCCACCCCGGGCTGGGTACCGCCGAGATCGCACTGCTCGGGACCGCGATCGTCGCGTCCACCGGCCCCGCCGACGAGGCGGCCGCGGCGGCGCGGGCCGTCCTCGGTTCCGACGGCCTGGTCCCGGCCGCGGGGGCCGAGGCCGGCGTGCTGCTGGCCGTCGCGCGGCTGCGGACCGGTGACACCTCCGGGGCCCGGGCGGCCGCCACCGACGCCGGCGATGCGGCCGCGGCGCTCGGCCACCGCGGGTTCGCCGTCGCAGCCGACCTGGTCGTCGCGGCCGCCGTCCGGGCCGAGGGCGGAGCCCCGCTGACCCGGGCCTGCGACGCGCTTGGCGCGGCCCACGAGCGCGGCCTGCGCCCGCTCGTCGCCGACGGGCTGGACCTGGTCGCGGCGCTGCACCGGGACAGCGGGCGGGATCCGGTGGCCGCGCGGCTGCACGCAGCGGCGACCCGCCTGCGCGCCGGGACCGGAGGAGCGGTGCCCGGCCCCCTCGCACGGATGCTCGCGCCGCCGCCGAGCTGGCTCGACGACCCGATCCTGGCCGGCGCACTCGCCGAGGGCACCCGGCTCGGCGAGGCCGGCGCGGTCGGCTACGCGCAACGGTCCCGCGGGCGCCGCGGACGGCCCCGCGCGGGCTGGGACAGCCTGACGCCGACCGAACGCGAGATCGTCGTGCAGGTCGCGACGGGGCGCTCGAACGCCGAGATCGCGGCGATGCTGCTGGTCTCCCCCGGCACCGTCCGGACCCACCTGCGCAGCGTGTTCGCCAAGCTCGGCGTGACGAGCCGGACCGAGCTCGCGGCCCGCGCGGCGGTCGTCGGTCCGTGAGTTCCCCCTGCCGCGTGGCAGATGTTCTCCCTGGGCCGGCGTTCCGGAGCCCGCCGTGTGGCACCGACCGCCCGGTCGTGGCAGACTGACTACTCAAACTTGAATCCGACGACCCGCGGAGACCCCGCGGGTCGTCGCCGTTCGTCCGCAGGAGGACGCCCGTGGCCACTCGCCGCACCGGAACCCCGCCCCGCTGGCTCAAGCCGACGAACCGCGTACTGCTGACGCTCAAGCGTCTCGGCGGCATGAAGTCCCTGCCGGTCCTGACGCTGCCCGGCCGGCGCAGCGGACAGGCGCGCCAGACGCCGGTGTCCGTGCTGGACTTCGAGGGCGGGCGCTACCTGCTGTGCGGGTACCCCACCGCGGAGTGGCCGCGCAACGCCCGGGCCAACGCGGGCCGGGGGACGCTCAACGTGAACGGTGTCGACGAGCCGATCCGCCTGGTCGAGCTGGCCGAGCCGGACGCCCTGCGGGTACTGCGCGAGTGGCCGGTCCAGATCCCGCAGGGCGCGAAGGTCATGAAGGACGCGGGCGTGGTCGACGACGTCACCCCGGAAGCGTTCGAGAAGCTCGTCGGAGTGTGCCCGGCGTTCCGGATCGAGGCCGACGACGCGGGCCGGTGATTTCTGTCGGTGCCTCCGGTCAGACTCGCCGCATCGACACCCCGACGGCCCCGAGGAGCCCGATGACATCCGTCGCCGTCCCGGCCAGCGAGTACATCTCGGTCACCGGCGCCCGCGAGAACAACCTGCGTGACGTCTCGCTGCGCATCCCGAAGCGGGCGATCACCGCGTTCGTCGGGGTGTCCGGCTCGGGCAAGTCGTCGCTGGTGTTCGACACGATCGCGGCCGAGGCCCAGCGCCAGCTCAACGAGACGTTCTCCGCCTTCGTCCGCGGCTTCCTGCCCAAGCTCGGCCAGCCGGACGCGGACCTGATCGAGGACCTGTCCACGGCGATCGTCGTCGACCAGAAGCGCCTCGGGGGCGGCTCCCGCTCGACGCTCGGCACGGTCTCGGACATCAACCCGCTGCTGCGGCTGCTGTTCTCCCGCCGATCGGAGCCCTATGTCGGCGGCGGGTTCGACTTCTCGTTCAACCTGCCGTCCGGCATGTGTCCGGGCTGTTCGGGGATCGGCCGGCAGGTGCGGCTCGACCACGCGAAGATGTTCGACCGGTCGAAGTCGCTGAACGAGGGCGCGATCCTGCACCGCGACTGGGGGGTCGACACCTGGTACTGGCACATCTACGCCCAGTCGTCGCACTTCGACAACGACAAGCCGCTCGCCGACTACAGCGACGACGAGTGGCGCCTGCTGCTGTTCGGCTCGGACGAGAAGGTCGCGATCGCCTCGGCCGGGCGCAAGACGCTCAACCTGGAGTTCGAGGGCGTCGAGTCGAAGTTCAACCGGCTGTTCATCGCCGCGGACGGTGAGGGCACGTCGGACCGCAAGAAGGAGACGCTCGCCCTGTACACGTCGTCGGTGCTCTGCCCGGAGTGCGGCGGCACGCGGCTGGCCGAGGCGCAGCGCACCGCCACCGTCGGCGGGTACACGCTGCCCGCGTTGTGCGGGACCGACCTGGCCTCGCTGCACGCGCTGCTGCCGACGCTGTCCGACGAGGAGGTCGCCCCGCTGGTCGACGAGGCGCGCGAGCGGGTCGGCGCGCTCGTCGACATGGGGCTGGGCTACCTCACGCTGGATCGCGAGACCTCGACGTTGTCCGGCGGTGAGTCGCAGCGCGTGAAGATGGTCCGCCACCTCGGCTCCGCGCTGGTCGACGTCATGTACATCTTCGACGAGCCGACGATCGGGCTGCACCCGCGTGACGTCGGCCGGATGAACGCGTTGATGACGCGGTTGCGCGACAAGGGAAACACCGTGCTCGTCGTGGAGCACGACACCGACGTGATCACCGCGGCCGACCACGTCGTCGAGCTCGGGCCGCGCGCGGGCGCCGCCGGCGGTCAGGTCGTCTACCAGGGTGACGTCGCCGGGCTGGAGTCGTCCGGCACGCTCACCGGGGAGTTCCTGCACCGCACGGTCGTGGCGAAGGCGGATGTGCGCGCGCCGTCGGGGCACCTCGCCGTGCGCGGCGCGTCGGCGCGCAACCTGCGGGGCTTCGACGTCGACGTGCCGACCGGGGTGCTGGTCGCGATCACCGGCGTGGCCGGGTCCGGGAAGTCGACGCTGGTCCGGGACGTGCTGCTGGCGCAGTACCCGGACGCGGTCCTGGTCGACCAGTCCGCGGTCGCCACGTCGATCCGGTCCACGCCGGCCACCTGGACCGGGGTGATGGACCCGATCCGCAAGTTCTTCGCCTCCGCCACCGGGACGAAACCGGCGCTGTTCAGCTTCAACTCCGCGGGCGCCTGCCCGAACTGCAAGGGCCTCGGTGTCGTCTGGTCGGACCTCGCCTACCTCGACGGCGTGCGCTCGACCTGCACCGACTGCGGCGGGCGCCGCTACACCGAGGAGGTGCTGGCGCTGACCGTGGACGGGGTGTCGATCTCCGACGCGCTCGACCTCACCGCGGAGAAGGCGGTCGAGTTCTTCGACCAGCGCGACATCCGGCGCAAGCTCTCCGCCGTCGTCGACGTCGGGCTCGGGTACCTCACGCTCGGTCAGCCGCTGTCCACGCTGTCCGGCGGGGAGTGCCAGCGGCTCAAGCTGGCCGGGCGGCTGCACGAGAAGGGCAACGTCTTCGTGCTCGACGAGCCGACCACCGGCCTGCACATGTCCGACTGCGGGCACCTGCTGGCGCTGCTGGACCGGCTCGTCGACGGCGGCAGCTCGGTGATCGTCGTGGAGCACAACCTGGACGTGGTCGCCCACGCCGACCACGTGATCGACCTCGGCCCGGACGGGGGCGACGGCGGCGGCTCGGTGGTGTTCGAGGGGTCACCGGCCGAGCTGGTGCACGCCACCGGCTCGCACACCGGCGAGCACCTGGCCCGGCACGTCGCCCGGACCGCTGCGGCGGTCCGGTGACGCGCTACGCCAACGCCAGCGGCGGGAAGTCGTGGTCGCGCCAGATCGTCCGCGACGTCGTCTCCGGGTAGGGCACGACGACCGGGTCGCTGTCGAACAGCTGCACGAGCCCGCTGTCGAACGGGGGCCAGCCGGGATCACCGCCGGTGGCGAACGCGATCCAGGCGGCGCGCATGTGGGCGGACACCGCTTCGGCGGCGACCGGGTCGTCGATCAGCGTGGCGGGTTGCCCGCTCGTCAGGTTGCCGAACACGAGCGGCACGTCGAGGCCGTGGCAGGCGCCGAGGACACCGGAGAACGTCAGCTCGTAGACGTGCACGGACACCTGGCCGACGGCCCGCTCGGCGAGGCGGAGCGACGGCATGCGGAACAGCCAGTCCGAGAGGACCCACTCGTACAACCGGACGGGTTCGGCCGCCGGGTACGGCCCCGGCGCGAAGACCTCCACCGCGGAGGCGATCTGCTCCTCGGTGGGCTCGTCGAGCGCGGTGAACAGCCGGTGCTCGTCGCGGGTGTGGCCGACGAGGAGGTCGACGCCGTGACGCGCCTCCCACGGAGTGCTCGGCAGGACCTCACCGTCGACGACCGGCGAGAACAGGATCGACCGGCGTGCGGCCCGGCCCCACCTCGTGACGTACGCGCCGATGTTCGCGGTGACCTCCTCGGCCGCGACGGGCAGGAGGTCGGGATCCACGGTGCACAGATCGGTGGCTGTGGCCGTCAGCCCGAGCTCGGCGGCGCAGGCTCCGGCGATGTCGCGCGCGAGCTCCGGGGTGAAGAACGTGCCCGGGACGCTCTGCGCGACCCCGCGGCGGAACAGCCCTGCCGCCCGCGGCATCGCCAGCAGGGAGGCCGACCGATCCCCCGCCGGCCGACTCGCCGAACACGGTGACCCGCCCGGGGTCGCCGCCGAACGCGCGGATGTTGTCCCGCACCCATTCCAGGGCGGCGACCTGGTCGAGCAAGCCCCGGTTGGCCGGCGCGCCCTCGATGTGGCCGAACCCCTCGACGCCCAGGCGGTAGTTGAACGTGACGAGTACGACGCCGTCGCGCGCGAGGCGGGTGCCGTCGTACTCGGGAAGGCCGGACGCGCCGATCGTGTAGGCGCCGCCATGGATCCACACCATGACCGGCAGGCCCACGTCGCGGCCCGGGTCGGGCGACCAGACGTTGAGCGTGAGCCAGTCGCCGCCGCCGGACGACCCGGTCGTGCCGAACCCACCCGGCTGCGGTGGGGGCGGTCCGAACGTGTGCGCCTCCCGCACGCCGTCCCAGGGGCGCGGTGGTACCGGCGCGGCGAAGCGCAGCTCGGCGACCGGCGGCGCCGCGAACGGGATGCCGCGGAAGACCGCCACGCCGGCGTCGACGGCACCGCGCACCCGTCCCGCCGTCGTCCGGGCCTCGATCACTCCGGCGAGACTAACGGCGGCCCTCCACCTCCACCTCGGGTTTTCCGGCTAGTCGACCGGTCGCCATGGCCGCGGCGGGAGCGTCGGCAGGCCGCTCGGCGAGCACTGCCCGCCCCGCTCACCGGCCAGGCGGAACACCAGCCACCCGGAGACGGCGGCCAGGACCGACCCGGTCAGGATGCCGATCTTCGCCTCGGCGATCAGCAGCTCGTCGTCGAGTGCCAGCTCGGTGACGAACAGCGCAACCGTGAACCCGATGCCGGACAGTGCCGCCCCGCCGAGCATCTGGCCCCAGCGCAGCGTGTCCGGTACGCGGCCGAGCCCGGTCCGCAGCGCGATCCAGGTGGCGGCGGCGACGCCGACCGGCTTGCCGATCACGAGGCCGAGGATGATCCCCCAGGTGAGCAGCGACGTCGCGGCGGCGGACAGGGTCTCGCCGTCGAGCACGACGCCCGCGTTGGCCAGCACGAACAGCGGGACGATCACGTAGCTGCTCCACGGCTGGATCCGCAGCTGCAGACGCTCGTTCGGCGACACCGCCTCGGCGGCGGCCGCCTGGACGCTGCGCGCCCGTTCCGGGGTCGGGTCGAGCAGGAAGCTCTTGCCGGCCAGCAGCGCGCCGGTCATCTCCTGGCGCCGCGGGGCGTAGGCGTTCACGAGCAGCCCGAGCGCGACGCCGACGACGCTCGGGTGCACGCCGGACCCGAGCACGGCCAGCCAGGCGAGCACCCCGATCACGGCGTAGAACGGCGTCCGCCAGATGCGGGCGTAGCGCAGCGCCAGCAGCCCGACCAGCAGCACGACGGCGACGATCAGCGCGACGAAGTCGACGCCGTCGGTGTAGAACAGCGCGATCGCCGCGACGGCGCCGATGTCGTCCACGATCGCCAGCGCCAGCAGGAACACCCGCAGCTGGTCCGGACAGCGCGGGCCGAGCAGCGCGAGCACGCCGAGCATCACCGCGGTGTCGGTGGAGATCGCGATGCCCCACGCGTTCGCGGCCTCGCCGCCCGCGTTGAGCGCGAGGAACACCAGCCCCGGGACGACGAGCCCGCCGACCGCGGCGGCCGCGGGCGCGGCGAGTGCCCGGAAGCCGCGCAGCTCACCGAGCGTCGTCTCGCGGGCGATCTCCAGCCCGACGCTCAGGAAGAACAGGACCATCAGGCCGTCGTTCACCCAGTGCCGCAGGTCGAGGTCGAGGCCCGCGCCGCCGAGCTGCACGGCGAGCGAGGTGTGCCAGAACTGTTCGTACCCGGCCGGGACGTTCGCCCAGACCAGCGCGATCACGGCGGCCGCGACCAGCAGCACCGCCGACCCCGACTCCGTGGTCAGGAAGCGCCGCGCCGCGACGGAGAGATCGCCGCGATCGGCCAGGGTCGTCACCGCCATGCGAGGATTCTGCCGGTGCGCCGGCCCACGCCGGGTGAGGAGGTCCGTCACACATGACCCGGCTGGACCCACCGGTCGGACCGTACGACCACGTCCTCGGTCCGCCGGACACCGAGTTCACGCTCGTGGAGTACGGCGACTTCGAATGCCCGTACTGCCGCGACGCGGCGCCCGTGATCGACGACGTCCGGGCCCGGCTCGGCGACCGGCTGCGGTTCGTGTTCCGGCACTTCCCCCTGCACGAATTGCACCCGCACGCGATCGCCGCCGCCCTCGCCGCGGAGATGGCGGGCATCGACGGCCGGTTCTGGGAGATGCACGGCTCGCTGTTCACACCCGGCCCGCCGCGGCTGAGCCAGCCGGATCTGCGCGAGCACGCGTCGTCGGTCGGGGTCCGTCCGGAGCGGGTCGTCTGGCCGGCCACGCAGCTCGTCGAGGACAGGGTCGAGGCCGGGTTCAACGCCGCGGTCCGCAGCGGTGTGCGCGGCACCCCGACCCTGTTCGTGAACGGCGAGCGCTACGAGGGCGACGTCGCCGCCGACGCGTTGCTGGCCGCGCTCGACTCCCGGACCGCCCGCGGCACGTGACCGGGGCGGCGCCCGGCGGGCGGCCCGCGGGTCACACCCGGGCAGGTGCCCGGTCGCGGTCCTGGAGGGTCTCGATCTCCTGCAGGCTCAGGTGGGCGGTCTCCCGTGCGCTGTACGCCGCGCCGGCGGCCACCAGGCAGATCACCGCGCCGAACACGGCGACCGGGAGCCAGCCGGAGACGGCGTCGCCGGCCAGCGCGGCCGCGATCGTCGGCGCGAAGCCACCGAGCGCGAACCCGATCTGGGTACCGACGGCCATGCCGGTGAGCCGGACCCGGGCCGGGAACATCTCGCCGTAGAACGACGGCCACACGCCGTTGGCGGCGCTGTAGACGATGCCCGACAGCAGGATCCCGGTGACGAAGATCAGCACGAGGCCCCCGGTGGAGACGGCCCACAGGTAGGCCGCCAGCGCGACCGCGCTGCCCAGCGCTCCGACGATGAACACCGGGCGGCGACCGACCCGGTCGGCGAGCGAGGCGAGCAGCGGGATGGCGCCGAGAGCGACGACGTTGGCGCTCACCACGACCCACAGCATCGTCGAGCGCTCCAGGCCGACGGTGTTGACGGCGAACGACAGCGCGAACACGGTCATCAGCGTGCTGACCGACGCGACGGTCGCGGCGAGCGTGACGCGCAGCAGGTTCGGCCAGTGCCCGCGCAGCAGCGCGGCGATCGGCAGCTGGTCGGCCTTCTTCGGCGCGGGCGCGCCGTCGGTCGTCGTCCCGGCGATCTCGGCCTCGAACACCGGCGTCTCGTGCAGCGTGCGGCGGATCAGGACGCCGGCGACGAGCACGATGACGCTCGCCCAGAACGGCACCCGCCAGCCCCAGCTCAGCAACGCGTCCTCGGGCAGCATCGCGATCGGGAGGAACACCGCCGTGGCGATGATCTGCCCGGCCTGGGTGCCGGAGAGCGTGAAGCTGGTGAAGTACGCCCGCCGGTTCTGCGGCGAGTGCTCCAGCGTCATCGAGTTGGCCCCGGCCTGCTCGCCTCCGGCGGAGAGCCCCTGCAGCAGCCGGCAGGTCACCAGCAGTGCCGGGGCGAGGACACCGGCCGTCGCGTACGACGGCAGGAAGCCGATCGCGACCGTCGCGATCCCCATCATCATCAGCGTGGCGACCAGCACCTTCTTGCGGCCGAACCGGTCTCCGATGTGCCCGAACAGCACCGCGCCGAGTGGACGGGCGACGTAGCCGACGCCGAACGTCGCCAGCGCGAGCAGCGTCCCGGCGGCGGCGCTGGAGTCCGGGAAGAACACCTTGTTGAACACGAGCGCCGCGGCCGTGCCGTAGATGAAGAAGTCGTAGTACTCGAGGGCGCTGCCGATCCATGCGGCGAGCGCGGCCCGCTTCGGCTGGGCCGTCGGCGGGAGGGTGGCGTCCGCCGGGGACGCGTCTGACGTGGGGCTCACCGGGACCTCCGGACGTGTGCGTCGATGCAGGCACTCCGCGGTACTTCTGTACCGTCCAGTTACGTACTAAATGGTGAGTTGTGACGCCGGGACCTGTCAAGCCCGGACCGGCCGAGGCCGGGTCAGGCGTGGCCCACGTGGGCGGTGAGGTACTCGACGACCAGGTCGCCGACCATCCGCCGGTAGTGCTCGCGCCGGCCGGGTTCGAGCAGGTCGCGGTCGAAGACGGCGGCGAACGTGTGCCGGTTCGCCACCCGGAACACGCAGAACGCGCTGATCATCATGTGCACGTCGAGCGCGTCGACGTCGTCCCGGAAGACTCCGGCGGCGCGGCCGCGGGCGAGGATCCCGTCCAGCACGTCCACGGCCGGTCCGGCGAGCCCGGCGAGCACGGGTGAGGTCCGCAGGTGCTCGGCGTGGTGGATGTTCTCGATCGCGACCAGCCGGATGAAGTCCGGGTGCCTCTCGTGGTGGTCGAACGTGAGCTCGGCGACCGCGCGGACGGCCCGCGCCGGCGTCAGGTCCTCGACCTCCAGGTCGCGCTCCAGCGACCGGATGCCGACGTAGGCGCGCTCCAGGACGGCCAGGTAGAGGCCCTGCTTGGAGCCGAAGTAGTAGTAGAGCATGCGCTTGGTCGTGCGGGTACGCGCAGCGATCTCGTCGACCCTGGCGCCCGCGAGCCCGCGCTCGGCGAACTCCGCGGTCGCCTCGTCGAGGATGTCGGCCCGGGTCCCCTCCGGGTCGCGCCGGCGACCGGCCTGCTGCGGAGCCGCCACCCCGGACCTCCTCGCTCGCACGCTCTGCCGCGCCGAACGGTACCGGCACGATCACGCCGTCCCTGGCGCGACGCGTTCGTCGTCCGGTACAACTAACCGTACGGTACAAACTCTCGAGGAGGTCTCGTGCGGACCAGTCAGAGCGCCACCGGGGCCGGCCCCGTCCGGACCGGTCTGATCGGGGCCGGGATCGGGCCGTCGCTGTCCCCGGCGTTGCACGAGCGGGAGGCGGCCGCGCTCGGCCTGACGCTGGGCTACTCCCGGTGGGACCTCGACGCACTGGGCGCAGCGCCGTCCGACGTCGGGTCGCTCCTCGACCGGGCGCGCGCCGAGGGCTACCGCGGCGTCAACGTGACGCATCCCTGCAAGCAGGTCGTGATCGACCACCTCGACGCGCTGTCCCCGGACGCCGCCGCGATCGGCGCCGTCAACACTGTCGTGATCTCCGACGACGGCGCGCTGACCGGCTACAACACCGACTGGACCGGGTTCCGGGACGGACTGCGGGCGGGCCTGCCGGGCGTCGCGCCGGTCCGGGTCGTGCTGCTCGGTGCCGGTGGCGCCGGCGCGGCCGCCGGCTACGCACTGGCCCGCGAGGGCGTGCGGACGCTCCACGTCGTGGACCTCGACGACGGGCGCGCGACGGCGCTGGCGGACTCCCTCACCCCGCACCTCGCCCCGGGATCGGAGGCCACCGGTCACCGGCGCGACGAGCTCGACGACCTGCTCCCGGACGCGGGCGGCCTGGTGCACGCGACCCCGGTCGGGATGGCCGCGCACCGCGGCGTTCCCTGCGACGCCGGCCTGCTCGCCACGGGCTCGTGGGTCGCGGAGATCGTGTACCGGCCGCTGGACACCGCCCTGCTGCAGGCCGCCCGGGAGGCCGGCTGCCGGACCGTCGACGGCGGGCGGATGGTCGTGCACCAGGCGGCGGAGGCGTTCCGCCTGTTCACCGGCCGCAGCCCGGACCCCGCCCGGATGCTCGCCCACCTGACCGAGCTGGTCGACGCCGAGGAGGCCGACCGTGTCGCCTGAGACGCCCCGCCTGTCGCTGGCCACCGTGTGCCTGTCCGGGACGCTGGAGGACAAGCTCGACGCCGCCGCCACCGCCGGTTTCGACGGCGTCGAGATCTTCGCCCCGGACCTCGTCGCGGACTCGCTCTCCCCCGCCGAGATCGGCGCGCGCTGCCGGGACCACGGCCTGTCCGTCGACCTCTACCAGCCGCTGCGCGACATCGACGCAGGCGACCCGGACCGGTTCGCCGCGAACCTGCGCCGCGCCGAGGCCACGTTCGACGTGATGGCCGGGCTCGGCGCGGACACCGTGCTGGTGTGCTCGTCGGTCTCCCCCGACGCGGTTGCCGACCCGGGCCTGCTGGCGGAGCAGCTGCACACCCTGGCCGGTCGGGCACATGCCCGCGGGATGCGGATCGCGTACGAGGCGCTGGCCTGGGGCCGGCACGTCAACACGTGGGAGGCGTCCTGGGACGCCGTGCGCACCGCGGACCACCCCGCGCTCGGGCTCTGCCTGGACTCGTTCCACGTCCTGGCCCGCGGCGGCGACCCGGAGCCGATCGCCGACATCCCGGGCGAGAAGATCTTCTTCCTGCAGCTCGCCGACGCCCGCGAGCTGTCCATGGACGTGCTGAGCTGGAGCCGTCACCACCGGCTGTTCCCCGGTCAGGGCGGCTTCGACCTTCCGGCGTTCCTCGCCCCGGTGCTCTCCGCCGGGTACGCCGGGCCACTGTCGCTGGAGGTCTTCAACGACGTCTTCCGCCAGTCCGACCCGGTCCGCACCGCCGTCGACGCCCGGCGGTCGCTGCTCGCGCTCGCCGAGGCCACCGCGCGCCGGGGAGCCGGCGCCGACCCGGTCTCGACTCCGCCGCCCGCGCTGCGGGGACCGGCCTTCGTCGAGCTGCGGGAGCCGGAGGACCACGATCTCGGCACGGTGCTGCGCGCGCTCGGCTTCACCCGCACCGGCGTGCACCGGACCAAGCCGGTCCAGCGCTGGGAGCAGGGCGACGCCCGCCTGCTGGTCAACGCCTCCGACGGCGGCGGCAGCGCGATCGCCGCGATCGGTGTCGAGTCGGCGGACCCGCCGGCGTCGGCACGGCGGGCGCGGCGGCTCTGCGCGCCGCTGATCCCCCGCGCCGCCGGACCGCAGGAGGCGGACCTCGCCGAGGTCGCCGCCCCGGACGGGACGTCACTGCTGTTCTGCCGCACCGCCCCCGACGGGCCCGGCCCGGTCTGGTCGGGGGACTTCCTCGACACCGGGGAACCGGTCGTGCCCGGCACCGGCATCACCGGCATCGACCATCTCGGCCTCACCCAGCCCTACGACGCATTCGACGAGGCCGTCCTTTTCCACCGCGCGGTCCTCGGCCTGGAGGCGGTCGCCGAGGGCGAGTTCGCGGCCCCGTTCGGTCTCGTCCGCAGCCGCGCGCTGGCCGACGAGGGCCGCCGGATCCGGATCGCGCTGACCGTCTCGCTGCTGCGTCGCGGCGGGTGGAGCCCGGCGGTGTCCGACCCGCAGTACGTCGCGCTGGCCACCGACGACCTGCTCGCCACCGCGGCCGCCGCCCGCGACGCCGGTGTCCGCCTGCTCGACGTGCCGGCGAACTACCACGACGACCTGCGGGCCCGGCTCGAGCTGCCGGACGAGCGGATCGCCGCGTACCGCGAGCTGGGTGTCCTGCACGAGCGCGACGCCGACGGTGACCTGATCCAGGTCTGCACCGAACTGCTCGGTGGACGCCTGTTCCTGTCGATCGTGCAGCGGACCGGACGCCACGACGGGCACGGCTGGGCCGACGCACCGATCCGGATGGCGGCACACCGGCGCTCCCGCCTGAACCGGGCCGCGGCGGTGTGAGCCCGGGTCACCCCGGGCCGGGGACGTGCTTGGCGCGCAGGTACTCCCCCACCGACTTCCCGATCTGGTCGACCCGCAGGTTCGCCGAGCCACCGGTGCCGAGCAGGCCGACCAGCAGCAGGTGCACCGCACGCAGGTGCGGGAACTCGTGGCGGACGATCGCGCCGCCCGCCTCGGGCAGCAGCTGGGCCGCCCGTGCCGTGGTCAGCGTGGCGCGCAGCCAGTCCCAGTGCGCGGCGTCCGGCACCCAGACACCGACGTTGGCGTTGCCGCCCTTGTCCCCGGCGCGGGCGTAGGTCAGGTCGCCGAGCTCGATCGGGGCACCGCCCGGCGCCGGCAGGTCCGGCTCGGGGTGCACCGGCTGGGCGGTCTCCTCCGGCGTCGCGGTGCGGGAGGCGCGCGGCACCTCCACGCGGGTGCCGTCGTCGAGGACGGCGTGGTGGTCGAGCAGCGCCGACTCGAGCAGCGCGGGCCAGTACTCGATGCGCGGCCAGGGCTCGGCGGCGCGCGGTGCGTGCCCATCGTGGTGGAAGCCGGGAAACCCCTGGAGGTAGAGCGATCCGACGGCCGGGGCGAACCGGCGCAGCGGCTCCTTCTCGCGGGCGGTGGCGATCACCCGGATCGGCACGGTGGCCGCCCACTGGGTCGCCGGGTCGGTCGCGGCGACGCCGAGCGGGGTGATGTCGAGCTGGTCGACGTGCCCCTCCAGCGCCGCGCGGAGCTGGTCGCGCAGCAGCGCGACCTTCGCCTCGACGTCCGGCGCGGTGCAGAACAGCATCGTGG
The DNA here is from genome assembly GCA_963822335.1 of uncultured Actinomycetota bacterium. GTDB lineage: Bacteria > Actinomycetota > Actinomycetes > Mycobacteriales > Pseudonocardiaceae > Pseudonocardia. The sequence goes on from CAWGHE010000005.1 coordinate 1,258,506, forward strand.
AGATCTCGTAGCCGATCGGCGCGAACACGGCGACCTTCGCGGTCGGCGGGGGCGGTGCGCCGGTGACGGGCGCGATCGCCACCCGGTCCGGGCCGTCGTCGGAGAGCCGCACGGTGTCCAGGTGCACGGTGACGTCGGGGTTGAGGTACCGCGGGCCCTGGATCTCGTAGAGCAGCTGCGCGGTGACCGTGTCGACGGTGACCGCGCCGCCGTCGCGTGCGTGCTTGGTGATCACCGACGACCCGTCGGCGGCGATCTCGCCGATCGGGAAACCGGGCCGGGTCATGCCGGGCACCGAGCGGAACCCGGAGAAGTTGCCGCCGGTCGCGTGCGCGCCGCACTCGATCACGTGCCCGGCCGTCACGGCGCCGGCGAGCGCGTCGAACTCGTCCGGGCCCCAGCCGTGCCACCAGGCCGCCGGGCCCGCGGTGAGCGACGCGTCGGTGACCCGGCCGGTGACCACGACGTCGGCCCCGGCGCCGAGCGCGGCCGCGATGCCGAACCCGCCGAGGTAGGCGTTCGCCGCGATCGTCTCGACACCCCAGTCCTTCAGCGGGGCGCCGGTGTCCAGGTGCTCCATGCCGTGGCCGTCGGCGTGGAACTCGGCGAGCCGGTCGTGCACCGCGTCCCCGGCGACGTGCGCGACGCGGAGACCGGCGGCCCCGTCGATCTGCGAGATCCGGCGTCGGAGCTCGTCGGCCATGCCGGCCGGGTCGAACCCGCCGGCGTTCGTCACCACACGGATCCCCCGCCGGGCGATCTCCGGCAGGTGCGGCGTGAGCTGGTCCAGGGCGTACGCGACGTAGCCCGGCTTCCCGCGCCGGGCCGCGGCGGCGAGCGCGGCCAGCGTGATCTCGGCCAGGTAGTCACCCATCAGGACGTCCACCGGGTCGCCCGCCATCGCCTCGTCGACGGCGGTGAACCGGTCGCCGAGGTAGCCGGAGACGTTGCCGATCCGCACGGGTCGAGTGGCCATGACCCGACGCTAGACGATCGCTTGACCTCGACCCCGCTTCAGCGCGGACGATCGCAGCCATGAGCGTCTATACCGACTCCGAACTGGACTTCCTGCGCGAGAAGGGACGTCTCGGCCGCCTCGCCACGGTCGGCCCGGACGGCGGGCCGCAGGTCCGGCCCGTCGCGTTCATCGTCGACCCGGACACCGGGGCGATCGATGTGCCCGGCCTGCGCAACCCGACGACCCAGAAGTGGCGCAACGTGAACCGCGAGCCGAAGGTCGCGTTCGTCATCGACGACACCGGCCCGCAGGGCACCTGGGGCCCGCGCGCGATCGAGGTCCGCGGGACGGCCGAGACGCTGCCCGACGAGTTCCCGGCGGACGCGTTCCCCGGCGTGCAGCCGGGTGTGATCCGGATCCGCCCGAGCCGGATCCTGTCCTACGTGGACGGCGTGCAGAACAACCGGACCGTCACGGCGTAGTCAGCTACTCGCCGCGCGACGTGAGGGTCTCCTCCATCTTCGCGACGGCGAACCCCCAGGCCTGGGACACGGTCGTGCGCGGCGGGAGTGAGATCTCGTCGGCGTTCACGACGACGTCGAGCAGCGACGGGCCGTCGTGCGCCAGCGCCTCGGCCACGGCGCCGTCCACGTCGTCCGGCTTCTCGACCCGGACACCGTGCAGGCCGCAGGCGCGGGCGACCGCGGCCAGATCCGGGTTGGCGAGCTCCGTGCCGTGCTCGGGCAGCCCACCCTGCTCCTGTTCCAGCTTCACCATGCCGAGCCGGGAGTTGTCGAACACCACGACCGTCACCGGCAGGCGGTAGGCGACCGCGGTGATCAGCTCACCGAGCAGCATCGTCAGCCCGCCGTCGCCGGCGCACGCGATCACCTGCCGCGAACGGTCGAGCGCGGACGCGCCGAGCGCCTGCGGCAACGCGTTCGCCATCGAGCCGAGGTTGTAGGAGCCCAGCAGGCGGCGGGTCCCGGTGAACGTGACGAACCGGGACAGCCAGACCGTCGGCATGCCGGTGTCCGTGGTGAACACGGCGTCGTCGGCGGCGTGCCGGTCCAGCGCGTCGGCGAGCTGCTCCGGGCGGATCGCGTGGTCGGGGTTGTCGAAGATGCGCCGGATCCGGCCGACGGCCTTGCGGTCGTGGTCCGGCTCGGTGAGCGGCTCCTGGCGGCCGCGCCAGCTGTCGTAGCGCTCGCGTGACGACTCCAGGTGCGCGCGGTCCGTCGGCCCGGACAGCATCGGCTGCAGCGCGGCCATGGTGGACGCGGCGTCGCCGACGAGCCCGAGGTCGACGTGCGTGCGCCGGCCGATGTGCGCGCCGTCGACGTCGATCTGGATCACCGTCTTGCCCGCGGGCAACCACTCCGGGTACGGGAAGTCGGTGCCGACCATGAGCAGCACGTCGCAGTGCTCCAGCGCGTACTGCGCGGCCGGGTTGCCGATCAGGCCGGACTGGCCGACCTGGTACGGGTTGTCCTGCTCCAGGCCCTCCTTCGCCTTGAGCGTGAGCACCATCGGGGCGGCCAGCTCCTGGGCGGCGGCCAGCAGATCCTCGCGGGCCTCCCGGGCGCCGATGCCGGCCAGCACCGTCACCTTCCGCCCGTTCAGCATGTGCGCGGCGCGCTGCAGCAGCGAGAAGGCCGGGGTCCCCGGCGGGTACTGCTCGACGAACGACGGCGAGCGGCTGTCCCCCGGCACGTCCTCGCCGGCGATGTCGCCGGGCAGCGTCAGCACCGCGACGCCGCGACGCGCGTAGGCCGTGTTCACGGCCAGCTCCAGCAGGTGCGGGAACTGGGCCGGGTCCGTCACGGTCTGGGAGAACACGGCGACGTCGCTGAACAGCAGGTCGTTGTCGACCTCCTGGAAGTAGTCGGTGCCGATCTCCGCCCGCGGGACCTGACCGCAGATCGCGAGCACCGGCGTGTGCGACTTCTTCGCGTCGTAGAGGCCGTTGAGCAGGTGCACCGAGCCGGGGCCGACGGTGCCGGCGCACACGCCGAGCGTGTCGGTGAGCTGGGACTGCGCGCCGGCGGCGAACGCGCCGGCCTCCTCGTGCCGTACCCCGATCCACTCGATCCGGTCCTCGCGACGGATCGCGTCGGTGACCGGGTTCAGGGCGTCTCCGACGACGCCCCAGACGGTGGTGACACCGTGGTCGGCCAGAGCGGTGACCAGCATCGAGGCGACGGTGGGCATACGGGGACCTCCACGGATCGGGTTGTACCCCACCGGGTGCCCGCAATTGGGCGGATCAATCGGCGCCACCGGGTGTATACCGGGCTCCGTGACGACGTACACGAGGCGTTTCGACGAGCTCGGCGCGGCCGACGTGACCGAGGCGGGCGGCAAGGGGGCGAACCTGGGCGAGCTGACCCGCGCGGGCCTGCCGGTACCGCCGGGGTTCGTCGTGGTCACCGCCGCCTACGACGCGTTCGTCGACGCCGGCGGGCTCTCCGATCGGATCACGACCGGGCCGGGCTCCGACGCCGAGGCAGCGGCCGGGCTCCGCGAGGCCTTCGCGGGGCAGCCCGTCCCGGACGCCGTCGCGTCCGACGTGCGCGCGGCGTTGGGCGAGCTGGGGCCGGGACCGGTCGCGGTCCGGTCGTCGGCCACCGTCGAGGACGTCGCCGACGCCAGCGCGGCCGGTCAGCAGGACACGTTCCTGAACGTCGACGGCCCGGACGCCGTGCTGGACGCCGTCGTGCGCTGCTGGGCGTCGCTGTTCACCGACCGGGCACTGGCCTACCGCGCCCGCCACGGCACCGACCCGGCCGACGCCCGCCTCGCCGTCGTCGTGCAGCGGATGGCCGACGCCGACGCGTCCGGCGTCATGTTCACCGCGAACCCGTCGAACGGGCGCCGCGACCAGCTGGTCATCGGCGCGGCCTGGGGGCTCGGCGAGTCCGTCGTCGGCGGGACGGTGAGCACCGACGACCACGTCGTCGACAAGACCTCCGGCGCGCTGGTCTCCCGAACCGTCGCGGACAAGGCGGTGATGACCGTCCCCACCGGATCCGGTACCGAGGAACGCCCGGTGCCGCCGGAGCGGCGCCGGGCACCGGTCCTCGACGACGACGCCGTGCGCGAGCTGGCCGCGCTCGGCAGCCGGATCGAGGGGCACTACGGGAGGCCGCAGGACATCGAGTGGGTACGCATCGCCGAGCGGAGCGCAGGCGGAGCGAGCATCGGCACAGGCACGTTCGCGATCGTCCAGTCGCGCCCGATCACGGCGCTGCCGGAGCCGATGGCGGACCCGCCGACCGACTGGGCGGTCCCCTACGAGGGCGGCTGGTACTTCCGCGCCAGCATCGTCGAGCAGATGCCGGACCCGCTGACGCCGCTGTTCGCCGATCTCGCGGACGGCGCCGTGACCCGCTCGCTGACCCGGCTGATGAACGGCGTGATGGGCGAGGGGGCACTGCGCGACGGCGACGTCTCGCTGCCCACGGTGAACGGGTACGCGTACTACTTCTACCGGACGTCGTCGCTGCTGCGGATGTTCGGCGCGGTCCCGACGGCGCTGCGTGCCATGGTCGGGCGACCGGTCGAGGGTGCGCCGCCGTTCGGTCTGGGCGGGTGGCGGGACCGGGCGCACCCGGAGTACGAGCGGGTCGTCGCGGAGTGGACGGCCCGGGACGCGGCCGGGCTCACACCGGCCGAGCGGTTCGACGCCGTCGCCCTGCTCCTCGAGGCCGGGTGCGTCTACTACACCTCCGTCCAGTCGATCATCCCGCTGGCCGCGACGAGCGAGCTCACGTTCCGCGCGTTCCACGACCACCTGGTCCGCCGCGACGGTGAACCCGCCGGGCAGGCGTTGCTGCTCGGCTTCGACAGCCGGCCGGTGCTGGCCGAGAAGTCGCTGTTCGACCTCGCGACCGCGGCCCGGGAGGACGGCCTGGCCGACGTTCTCACCGGAGGCGACGGCGCGACCCTGGCCGCCCACCTGCCGCCCGGTCCCGCGCCCACCGGGGCCGATCCGGACGCGTGGCGCCGCTGGTGCGCGCGGTTCGCCGAGCACCTCGACCGGTACGGCCACACGGTCTACAACCTGGACTTCGCCGACCCGGTCCCGGCCGACGATCCGGCCCCGGTGCTGGACGCGGTCCGCTTCCACCTGGTCGGGTCCGGGACCGATCCGTACACCCGCCAGCGGACGGCCGCAGCCGACCGGGACCGGTGGGCCCAGGAGATCGAAAAGCGGCTGGATCCGTTGCGCCGCAAGGTATTCGATGGGCTGCTCCGGTACGCGCAGGAGACCGGGCCGGTCCGCGAGGACGCACTGGCGGACATGGGCCTGGCGTGGCCGCTGATGCGCCGGATGCTGCTCGGGATCGGCGCCGACCTGGTCGGCTCCGGTGTCGTCGAGGACCCCACGGACGTGTTCTGGCTGCGTGAGGCGGAGATGCGGGCGGTCCTCGCCGGCGATACGGCCCCCGACCTCCGGGCCCGCATCGCCGAGCGCCGCATGCTGTGGCGCGGCCGCCGCACGGTGACCGCGCCGCAGCTGCTGCCCGAGCACGAGGGCGCCAAGCGGCTGCTGGCCCGGGTCATGCCGGCTGCCGACCAGGCGCAGACCGGGTCCACGATCACCGGGGTCGCCGGGAGCAGCGGGCGGGTCACGGCCACGGCGCGGGTCGTTGACGGACCGGCCGGGTTCGCCGCGCTGCAGCCGGGAGAGGTGCTGGTCGCGCGCATCACGACGCCGGCCTGGACGCCGCTGTTCACCCGGGCGGCGGCCGTCGTCACCGATGTCGGCGGCCCGCTGAGCCACAGCTCGATCGTGGCCCGGGAGTACGGCATCCCGGCCGTGCTCGGCACCGGCTCGGCGACCGGACGCATCCGCTCCGGGCAGCAGGTGATCGTCGACGGCGACCGCGGCACGGTCACCCTGCTCGAGGACGGGGAGCCGGCGCCGGATGATCAGGGGGCCCCGGGCGCGGGCGCGGGTCCGGGGCGGGCCGGGATCGCGGCCGCCGCCGCGATCGGGCTGGGCACGGCGGCAGCGGTGGTCGTCCGGCGCCGCCGCCGGCTGACACCGCGATAACCGGGGTCACGGGCCGCGGTGATCGGCGGGATCGTCCGGATGAGGGCTGGATTCCGCCCTCATCCGGACGCATCGGACGATCATGGGCCGCAGTGCCGGTGCGCCCGGCACGGCCGTGGTCCGGACGCCTGCGTCACGCCGGGGCGAGCAGGCGGCCGGTGACCAGCGCGCCGTGTGCGGTGCGGACGGCGACCGTGGCCCAGGCGACGACCAGGAACACGAACAGCGCGACCGCGATCCCGGCCAGAGCCGGCAGGTGCGTGTGCGCGGCGAGGGCGCTGGTGCCGGTGACGCAGGTGCCGACCGGGAACGTGAAGCTCCACCAGGTGAGCGCGAACGGCAGCTTCCGGCGCGCCGTCCGGATCGTGACGCTCGCGGCCAGCGCGAGCCAGACCATCGCGAAACCCCAGGCCGGCACGCCGTAGAGCAGGCCGAACACCGTCGCGCCGGTGGCGTACGGCTCGGGCAGGACGCCGGCCTGGTCACCGAGCAGGTTCGCCGCCGTGACCGACTGGCCGAACGGGCCGAGCACGATCCACAGCGTCGGGACGGTCGCGGCCGGACCGGCGCCGTGCACGACCAGCTTGCTCCAGATCTGCGGCAGGATCGCCAGGGTGGCGAACAGGCTGATCCCGAACAGGGCGTAGCAGGCCAGCAGCATCGTCTGCTGCGCACCGGCCGGGGTGTGCGGCACGAGCAGCGCACCGTTGGCCGCGGAGACCATCGGCGGCACGACCGGCATCAGCCAGCCGCCGAACGCCGCGTCCGGCCCGACCTCGTGGTGGACGATCATCATGTAGGGGATCCACACCGCGGTGACCAGGCCGAGCACGGTGCCGATCCCCCACAGCACCCAGCCGGCGCCGATCGCCCCGGCGCCGCCGAGGAAGGGGGCGCCGAACCGGACCGCCCCGGCGCCGACGGTCATCACACCCATCGCGACCGCACCCCAGAACTGCGCCATCACCGGGTCGTGCGCGTGCCCGCGCGCGGTGTCGGTGTGCCGGACCCAGTGCACGGCCCAGGCCGCCGTCAGGGCCACCAGCAGGAACGCGGCCAGCAGCCAGACCGCGACCCCGAACGTGTGCAACCCCGGGAACTGCACCGGCAGGGTCGCGGCGGCGATCCCGACTATGCCGGTGCCCATGATCGAGGCGTACCAGTTCGGGCCGAGGTTCGCGAAGGGGTCGGGCTCGGCGGCGAGGCGCGCAGGACGGGCGGGCGGTTGCGGCGCCGGTCGCCCGGCGTCCGTCGGTGCCGGGCGAACCCCCGTGGGAGCGGCGTGCTGGACCGAGGTCATGCCACGAGGATGTCGTCGGGAGCCGCGTCCGGGTACCCGCTCCGATCTTGTGTCGCGATAAGCTGAGCTTGTGCCCCTCCCCCACCGGGCCGCGGACCTCACCGCCTACGACCTGGTGCTCTCGATCGCCGAGCTCGGCAGCATGGGCCGCGCGGCGGAGGCGCACGGCGTCAGCCAGGCCGCCGTGAGCTCGCGGGTCCGCGCCCTGGAGGGCGAGCTGGGGCTGACGCTGTTCGAGCGCTCCACCCGCGGGACTCGGCTGACCGCCGCCGGAGCCCTGGTCGCGGACTGGGCCCGCGCGGCCGTCGACGCGGCCTGGGCCCTGGAGGAGGGCATCGGCGCGCTGCTCACCGACCGGGACGCGCGGCTGCGGGTCGCGGCGAGCCTGACCGTCGCCGAGTACCTCCTGCCCCGCTGGCTGGTCGCCCTGCGGGCCGCGCGGCCCGGGACGTCGGTGTCGCTGGCCACCCACAACACGGCCGATGTGCGCGCCGACGTGGCGACCGGGCGCGCCGACGTCGGGTTCGTCGAGGGGCCGGAGATCGGCGAGGACCTGGATGCGCAGGTCGTCGCCCGGGATCACCTGACCGTCGTCGTCGCGCCGGGTCACCCGTGGGCGCGGCGCCGCGGCCTCGACGCCGCGCGGCTGGCCGACACGCCGCTGGTCGCGCGGGAGACCGGGTCGGGGACCCGGGAGTTCCTGGAGCACGCGGTGGCCGCCGCGGGAGCCGGGCCGCTCGCCGCGCCGGTGCTGGAGCTGAGCTCCACGACGGCGATCAAGAACGCGGTGGCCGACGGCGTCGCGCCCGCGGTGCTCAGCTCCCTGGCCGTGAGCAGTGAGCTCGCCGCCGGAGCGCTGGTCGCCGTCGGCGTGCGTGGCCTGTCGCTGGAGCGACGGCTGTCCGCGGTCTGGCCGCGGGGCCGCCCGCTGTCCGGGCCCGCCCGGGATCTGGTCGATCTGGCCCGGCGGGCCGGCGCGCGCCCGCCGGCGCGCTGAGCCCGGACAGCGCCGGGAGAACGCGGCGGGTCGATCGGATGCGTCGGCGCGGCACTGGCCGGTGCTGATCGACGTCGCCCGCCGGCGGCTGCGGTGCCCCTCACAGCAGCGAGCGCACGGCGACCCAGCCGGCGGCCGCGGCGAGTGTCCCGGTCACCACGCTCGCCAGCAGGTAGGCGACGGCGGTCCGGCCGTCGCGCCGCTCGAGCAGACCGGCCAGCTCGTAGCCGAACGTGCTGTAGGTGGTCAGGGCGCCGCAGAACCCGGTCCCGACGAGCGCGCTGACCTCGGCCGGCAGGGCGGTGGCCGCGGCGACGAGGGCCCCGAGCACGAGCGAGCCCGCGACGTTGACCGCGAACGTCCCCCACGGGAACGCGGACGGGACGCGGGCCTTCGCGAGCGTGTCGGCCAGGTAGCGCAGCGGTGCTCCGACCGCCGCGCCCACCCCGACCAGCAGGACGGTCCACCCGGTCACGACGACCCTCCCGCGCTCGCCACGCGCCGGGTCGCGACGATCCCGAGCGCGCAGGCCAGAACGGCAGCCACCGGCGTCACCACGACGTACGCCGACGCGACTCCGGGGTGGCCGGCGGCGACGAGCCCGACCGCCTCCACCGACCACGTCGAGAACGTCGTGTACCCGCCCAGCACCCCGACCCCGAGCAGCGGGCGCAGCAGCGGATGCGGTGAGGTCAGCTCGCTCAGCACGGTGAGCAGGACGCCGATCAGGACGCAGCCGGTGACGTTGATCCAGAACGTCGTCCACGGCCAGTCGCCGGGCGTCTGCGGGAACGCCACGGCGAGCACGTACCGGGCCTCGGCGCCGGCCACGCCGCCGACGGCGACGGCGGCGATCACCGACGGCCGGTAGGGACTCGGAGCAGCCGGACCGGCCGACATCAGAAGTCGCGCGCCGCCTCGTTCGGGAGACCGGACGCCGCGCTGATCCGCTGCAGGTGCACCCCGCGGGCCAGCCGGATGATCGGGCGGACCAGCAGCTCCGCGCTGCCGATGATGAACAGCCAGGTCCCGGCGTAGGTCGTCGAGCCGGAGAGGAACAGGACACTGCCCACGAGGAACCACAGCCCGATCAGGATGTCGTTGGAGATGCTGAGCACCTCGTAGCGGCGCCGGATCACCAGCTCGTGGTGGCCGATGTGCAGGGTCAGAGGCGGGGTGGAGCCGTCGGAAGCGGACACGCGAACGATCCTGCACCCTCAGGTGGCCTGATCCCCGCCAGGGCGGGCGGCGAGTCGGGCGGAGTAGATCGAGTAGCCGTCGATCCACCGGCTCACCGCGGTGGCCAGCATCGTCGCGACGATCAGCGGCACCATCAGCTCGAACCCGGTGTGCGTGAGCTCGACGATCATCACCAGTGCGGCCAGCGGGGCCTGCATGCCGGCACCGATCATCGCCGCGGCGCCGATCATCGCGTAGGTGCCGACCGGGGCGCCCGGCCACACCAGCGACCAGGTCCCGCCGAGGAACGCGCCCAGCACGGCGCCCGTGCTCAGCGTCGGCGTGAACAGCCCACCGGAGGCGCCGCTGCCGAGGCAGATCGTGGTCATCAGCGGCTTGAGCACGCACAGCGCGCCGAACAGCAGCAATCCCCCACCGCCGGTGAACGCCTGCTCGGCCATGTCCTCGCCGTTGCCGTAGAGCTGGGGGAACACCAGACCGGCGGCGGCCAGCACGGTGAACGCGGCCAGCGGCGCGAGCAGCTGCCACCACCAGCGCGACGGCTGGTGGGACGACACCCAGCCGATCATGCGGACGAACACCGTCGCCAGCACCCCGATCAACGGCCCGGCCAGCACCGCCCAGACCAGGACCGTCGGGTGGAAGGAGAACTCGGGCAGGTCGATGTAGGTGGGAAGCGCGGGCAGGTAGACCCAGGCGACCATCGTCGCGATCCCGGAGCAGGCGAGGGCCGGCAGCACCACCGGCAACCGCAACGTCCCGACCAGCACCTCGGCTGTGAACAGCGCCCCGCCGAGCGGGACGTTGTAGACGCACGCCAGTCCCGCGCCGGCGCCGCAGGCGACCAGCAGGCGCCGCTGCGGAACGCTCAGCCCGGCCCAGCTCGCCAGCAGGCTCCCGCACACGCCGCCCATCAGTTTCGGGGCCGCCTCGCGGCCCAGCGACGCGCCCAGGCCGACGACGATCTCGGACAGCACGGACGTGCCGGCACTGCGCCGGAAGCCGAGCGCACCGTCCCGGGTCCAGATCGCGTCGTCGACGTCGGTGCTGCCCGGCACGTAGCGCCGCAGCAGGAACCAGCCGACGCCGGCGATCACGCCGGCGACCAGCAGCGGCACGACCCGCCCGACCGGATCCGCCCGCTCGACGGCGTCCTGGAAGCCCTCCGGGCCCACTCCCGGGCCGAAGGCGAGCTCGGCCACGGTGAACAGGAGCAGCATCAGCAGCGCACCGAACATCCCGGCCCCGACGCCGGTCAGCACGATCATCGCCCAGAACCGGGCGGTCAGCGGCACGTCGCGGTCGCCGGTGACGTTCGGCTGATCCATCGCCGCACGCTTGGACCCGATCCGCTTGCGCAGCAACGGCTGCGGCTGACGGAGGCGCTCGCTGCCCTCTGACGCCGACGTCACGCGGTCATCATGGCGCGGCGGCGCTCCCCGCGACAGCCGCGGGGAGCGCCGGGCAGGTCAGCTGCCGTAGGCCTCGACCGGCGGGCAGGAGCACACCAGGTTGCGGTCGCCGTGCGCGCCGTCGATGCGGCGCACCGGCGGCCAGACCTTGCGGTCGTGCACGCCGGGCACCGCGCCGGTCGGGTAGGCGGCCAGGTCACGCGGGTACGGGTGGTCCCACTTGTCGACCAGGCAGGCGGCGGTGTGCGGCGCGCAGCGCAGCGGGTTGTCCTCCACGGGCCACTCCCCCGCCGCGACCCGGTCGATCTCCGCCCGGATCCCGATCATGGCGTCCACGAACCGGTCGATCTCGACGAGGTCCTCGCTCTCGGTCGGCTCGACCATCAGCGTGCCGGCGACCGGGAACGACATCGTCGGCGCGTGGATGCCGTAGTCGATCAGTCGCTTGGCCACGTCGTCGACCGTGACGCCGGTGTCCTTCGTGAGCTTGCGCAGGTCGAGGATGCACTCGTGGGCGACGGAGCCCTCCTCACCGGCGTAGAGCACCGGGTAGTACTCGCGCAGCCGGCGCGCCACGTAGTTCGCCCCCGCCACCGCCGTGAGCGTCGCCCGGCGCAGCCCGTCGAGGCCCATCATGCGCAGGTAGGCCCAGGAGATCGGGAGGACACCGGGGCTGCCGTAGCGGGCGGCCGAGACCGGGCCGACTCCGCCGTCGGACCGGGACAGGTGGCCGGGCAGGAACGGCGCCAGGTGCTCGGCCACCGCGACCGGTCCCACGCCGGGACCGCCGCCGCCGTGCGGGATGCAGAACGTCTTGTGCAGGTTGAGGTGGCTGACGTCGCCGCCGAACGCGCCCGGCCGGGCGACCCCGACCAGCGCGTTCAGGTTCGCGCCGTCCACGTAGACCTGGCCGCCCGCGTCGTGCACGGCCTGGCAGACGTCGCGCACCTGCGCCTCGTACACGCCGTGCGTGGACGGGTAGGTGATCATCAGCGCGGCGAGCTTCGAGCCGTGCTCGGAGATCTTGGCGTGCAGGTCGTCGAGGTCGACGTCGCCGCGGGCGTCGGTGCCCACGACGACGACGCGCAGCCCGGCCATCACCGCCGACGCGGCGTTCGTCCCGTGCGCGGACGCGGGGATCAGGCAGACGTCCCGGCCGGCGTCGCCGTTCGCCCGGTGGTACGCGGCGATCGCGAGCAGCCCGGCCAGCTCGCCCTGGCTGCCGGCGTTGGGCTGCACGGACACCGCGTGGTACCCGGTGAGCTCGGCCAGCCAGCGCTCCAGCTGGACGATCAGCTCGCGGGTGCCCGCGGTGTCCGAGTCCGGCGCGAGCGGGTGCAGCTCGGCGAACTCCGGCCAGGTCACCGCCTCCATCTCGGCGGCCGCGTTCAGCTTCATCGTGCACGAACCGAGCGGGATCATCGTGCGGTCCAGCGCCATGTCCGCGTCGGCGAGCCGGCGCAGCCAGCGCATCAGCGACGTCTCCGACCGGTGGTCGTGGAACGTCGGGTGCGTCAGGTACTCCGACGTGCGCACGAGCGCGTCGGGCAGCGCGTCCGCGGTGGCCGCGTCGAGCGCGTCGACGTCGTCGACCTCGATCCCGAACGCCGCCCACACGGTGTGCAGGTGGGCCACGGTCGTGAGCTCGGAGCAGGAGATCCCGACGGTGTCGGCGTCGATGGGGCGCAACGCGATCCCCAACTCGTGGGCGGTACCGACGACGGCGCCGGCCCGGCCCGGGACGCGGGTGACGAGTGTGTCGAAGTACGTGTCGTGCTCGATCTCCACGCCACCGTCGCGCAGGCCGGCGGCGAGCACCGCGGTCATCCGGTGGGTCCGGCGCGCGATCGCGGCCAGGCCGTCGGGCCCGTGGTAGACGGCGTAGCAGGCGGCCATCACGGCGAGCAGCACCTGCGCGGTGCAGATGTTCGACGTCGCCTTCTCCCGGCGGATGTGCTGCTCGCGGGTCTGCAGCGCCAGCCGCAGCGCGGGGTTGCCGTCGGCGTCGCGGGACATGCCGACCAGGCGGCCGGGCAGCTGCCGGGCGTGCCGCTCGCCGACCGCGAGGTATCCGGCGTGCGGGCCGCCGAAGCCGAGCGGGACACCGAAGCGCTGACTGCTGCCGACGGCGGCGTCCGCGCCGAGCTCGCCGGGCGGGGTGAGCAGCGTCAGCGCCAGCAGGTCGGCCGCGACGACGGCCAGGGCGCCGCGATCGTGCGCGTCGGAGATCAGCGACGACGGGTCGGCGACCCGGCCGGACGCCCCCGGGTAGCTGAACAGGACACCGAACATCTCGCCGTCCGGCAGACCACCGGACAGGTCGGCGACCTCCAGCTCGATGCCCAGCGGTTCGGCGCGGGTGCGCAGCACGTCGATCGTCTGCGGCAGCGTGTCGGCGTCCACCACGAAGCGGTCGGACTTCGCCTTCCCGGCGCGGCGCACCAGCGTCATCGCCTCGGCGGCCGCGGTGCCCTCGTCCAGCAGCGAGGCGCCGGACACGGGGAGGCCGGTCAGGTCGGAGACCGTCGTCTGGAACGCCAGCAGCGCCTCCAGCCGGCCCTGGCTGATCTCCGGCTGGTAGGGCGTGTAGGCCGTGTACCAGGCCGGGTTCTCCAGCACGTTGCGCCGGATGACCGACGGCGTGCGCGTGCCGTGGTAGCCGAGCCCGATCATCGGAACGGTCACGGTGTTCCGGTCGGCGAGCACCCGCAGCTCAGCGAGCATCTCGGGCTCCGTCGCCGCGGCGGGCAGCGTGCTCTCGACCGGGTCGGTGTCGCGGATCGTCTTCGGCAACGCGCGGGCGGCGAGGTCCTCCAGCGAGGAGGCCCCGATCGCGGCCAGCATCGAGGCCAGCCCGTCGGGGCGTGGTCCGATGTGCCGGTCGGCGAACGGTACGCCGCGCTCCAGATCGGAGAGGGACGTGTGGCGGGGCTGTGTCGTGGTCACGGTGCCTCCGGACGGGTCGGGGCGGGCGTGTACTGCCCTCCCCCTCTGTCCGTACCCGGTACCCGGGCGCCTGAGAGATTCACCGGACGACGAGCATCCGGCTTTCCCCGTCGGCGGACAGGTGCCCCGTGGCTCCCGTCGCTATCCAGAGGCGTCTCACCCGTGCGGTCCGTCTGCCTGAGAGATTCCGGGAAGGGTTTGCTCCTTCGGCGCCCGGTCGTGCCGGGACTCTCCCGCTCGGGTTCTGCGACTACCGGGCACAGGCTACCGCGAGATGCGTAGTTTCACGGCGGTCAGTTCGGAATTTCCACACGACACTTCGTCGCATGACGAACTCGAGCAGCTCCACGACCACGCCGTCGACCACCGCCGCGTTCCACATCCAGGCCATGTTGTCCTTCGGCGTGTCGCTCGCCGCAGTGATCATCGGCGTGCTCTACCTGCCGGCCGACCCCTGGGTGAAGGCGTTCCTGGGCGTCGGCATCCTCTACGTCACGACGTCCGCGTTCACGCTGGCGAAGATCGTGCGGGACCGGCAGGACAGCATGACCGTCGTCAGCCGGGTCGACCAGGCGCGGATGGACAAGCTGCTGGCCGAGCACGACCCCTTCAAGAACGTCGCGTGATGTGAGAGGAGCGTGCGGAACGACCCCTCAGCGCAGCCTCAACGTGTCAGGAGATGGCGCGCCGGGCCCGGCGGCGGGCCAGCTCGTCCTCCGGGGCGTCGTCGACGGTGCCGCCGTCGGCGCGCTCCGCGGGGAAGTCCTTGATCACGCCGCTGATCTCGCGCATGGCGCCGGAGACCGCGATGCCGAACACGCCCTGGCCGCCCTGCAGCAGGTCCACGACCTCCTCCGGCGACGTGCACTCGTAGACGGTCGTGCCGTCGCTGAACAGCGTGATCCCGGCGAGATCCCGGATGCCGCGCCGGCGCAGGTGATCCACCGCGATCCGGATGTTCTGCAGCGACACCCCGGCGTCGAGCAGGCGCTTGACGATCTTGAGGACGAGCACGTCCTTGAACGAGTACAGGCGCTGGCTGCCGGATCCGGCGGCGTTGCGGATCGACGGCGCGACCAGCCCGGTGCGCGCCCAGTAGTCGAGCTGCCGGTAGGTGATCCCGACGACCTGGCACGCGGTCGGGCCGCGGAAGCCGACCAGTTGGTCGGAGATCCCGTCGAACCCCTCACCGACCAGCGGATCCGGGAACAGCTCGCCCTGTCCCGGCCCCTCGGGTGGCGTGTCCACGCAGATCTCCGATCCTGCCGAAGCCTCACCTCCGCGACGGGTCGCCGCGGCTGTGTAGAGGAACCGTAGGCCGCCTGACCAGGGCGGTCAACGCGGCTCGCCGGGGAGGCGACACGCCCGGAGCGGGTCGTCGCGCGACCGGTGGCGAGTCCTCACCGGAACGGTCCACCGGCACCGGGACGGCGGTCACCCGGCCGCACCCGAGGCATCACACGCCCGGGTGATCGGCGTCGCTCCGCGTCACCGGGCCGGGTGGTCCGAGCCCCCGATCAGCCCTTGGCGCCGCGGAAGTCCTCCGGCGAGACCGAGTCCAGGAACTCCCGGAACTTCTCGACCTCGTCCTCCTGCTCGTCCGGGATCACGAGCCCGGCCTCGGACAGGACGCTCTCGTCGGCGTGCACCGGGACGCCGGTCCGCAGCGCCAGCGCGATCGAGTCGCTCGGGCGGGCGGACACCGTCACGCCGCCGTCGAAGATCAGCTCGGCGTAGAACGTGCCCTCCTGCAGGTCGGTGACCCGAACCTGCTCGAGGCGCCGCCCCAGCGCACCGATCACGTCCTTCAGGAGATCGTGGGTCAGCGGGCGGGCCGGCTTGACACCCTGCTGCTCCAGCGCGATCGCCGTCGCCTCGACCGATCCGATCCAGATCGGGAGGTACCGGTCGCCGTTCGTCTCCCGCAACAGGAGGATCGGCTGGTTGGCGGGAAGTTCGACCCTCACACCCACGACGCGCATCTCGCTCATCCGCCCGCCTCCCTAGCTGTCACCGCTGCGTCCAGCCCCTACAGCCCACTGCCGTGCTTTCCGGCCCGGTTCGCCCCGCGGCCGTCGTCCCCCGTCTGCGACTCGTCCCGTGGCCGGATGCCGACGACGCTACACGGACGACCGCCGCCGCGCGCGCCTCCGGACGGGGCGTTCGGCGAGGAGCGCCGACCGGCCGCCGGACGGCACGACGGAGCCCGGCGGAACGCCGTCCGGCGGCCGCCGATCGCCCCGGGACCCGTCGGGATCAGGGCTCGCGCGGTCCGGTCAGGAACACCAGCCGGAACTTCCCGATCTGCACCTCGTCGCCGTTCGCGAGCACGGCCGTGTCCACCGGCTCGCGGTTGACGTAGGTGCCGTTGAGGCTGCCCACGTCCACCACGACGAACTCACCGGCGTCGCGGCGGAACTCCGCGTGCCGGCGGGAGACCGTCACGTCGTCGAGGAAGATGTCGCTGTCCGGGTGGCGCCCGGCGCTCGTGGTCGGGATGTCGAGCAGGAACCGGGAACCGGCGTTCGGACCGCGACGGACCACCAGCAGTGCCGACCCGGGAGGGAGACCGTCCACGCCGGAGACCGGCTGCTCCTGCCCGGGACTCTCGGCATCGGAGAGGAAGTCGGCCCGGAAGACCGACGTCGTCTCCGGTGCGCGCTCCGGGGGGACGTCCGGCCCGTCGTTCGTGGTCACCTCGGGGTCTCCTCCTGCGGTGTCTTTCCCGGGCACGCCGGGCGTGGTGAGGGGTGTGAACGTACCGGTCTGGACCGATTCATGCCGACCCCTGGGTGAGCTGCCCGCGGCGGCTCAGGACCCGTCGGTCAGCTGCTGGTAGGCCTCGGCACCGAGCAGTGACTCCAGCTGGGACTCCGCACCGTCGGCGAGCCGGATCTCGACGATCCAGCCGTCCCCGTACGGGGAGGAGTTCACCAGCTCCGGGGCCTCGTCGAGCTTCTCGTTCACGGCCACGATCTCGCCGCCGATCGGCACGTAGATGTCCGAGACCGACTTCGTGGACTCCACCTCGCCCATGGAGTCACCGGCCGAGAAGGTGTCCCCCACGTCCGGCAACTGGACGAAGACCACGTCGCCCAACTGTTGCTGAGCATGGTCGGTGACACCGATCCGGACGATGCCGTCCTCGGTGGTCCGAACCCACTCGTGGGCCTCGGTATAGACAAGATCCGCCGGGATTTCCGAACTCACGCGGGGAGCCTATCCCCCACCCCCGGGGCCGTCCGAGGGGGTCGCCTCCGACTGCGCGCGTCCGACGGAGGCCAGCGGGCGGCGCAGCGCGAGCACGAACTGGGCCAGGTAGAGGCCGCCGGTCCACAGGTAGAGGGCCACCCCCCACCCCGCGAACGCGATCGCGATCGCGCGCACGACGGCCTCCGCCCGGCTCGGCCCGTCCCCGAGCAGGAGCAGCGGGAACGCGTACAGCAGGACGAACGTCGCGGCCTTGCCGAGGTAGGTCACGACGAACTGCCCGTAGCCGCGCGAGCGCAGCACCAGGACGCAGGCCGCCAGCACCAGGTCGCGCGCCACGAGAGCCGCCACCACCCACCACGGGACGATCTCCCGGAGCCCGAGTCCCACCAGTGCGGCGAGGATGTAGAGGCGGTCCACCCCGGGGTCCAGAATCGCGCCCAGACGGCTGTACTGGTCGAGCAGGCGGGCCAGCTTGCCGTCCAGCCAGTCCGTGATCCCGCCCGCGGCCAGCACGGCGACCGCCCACCCGTCGGCCTCCGGCCCGAGCATCAGCCACAGGAACAGCGGGACGCCGGCCAGGCGCAGCACGCTCAGCGCGTTCGGGACGGTCACCCACCGGTCGCGCGACTCGTCCCCGCCCGTCACGCACGGGAGGCTACCGGCGTCACGATGTGCTTTCCCCGGCCGTGGCCGTCAGGATGCAGGCATGGATACGACCACGCTCAGGGACGCGCAGGGGCCGCTCAAGAAGCAGTACAAGGACGACCCGGAGTCCGCGGTGATCACGCTCGAGGCCGACGGCGAGCTGGACGGCAGCGGCGTGGCGTGCAAGGTCAGCACCGGGCGGGCGCTGGCCGAGGCCGGCCTGCACCCGGCCACCGGCGGTGACGGCACCCAGCTGTGCTCGGGCGACATGCTGCTGGAGGCGCTCGTGGCCTGCGCGGGGGTCACCATCCGGGCGGTCGCGACGTCGATGGAGATGAACGTCGCCGGCAAGGTCCGCGCCGAGGGCGACCTGGACTTCCGGGGCACGCTCGGCGTCGCGAAGGACGCGCCGGTCGGGTTCCGCGACATCCGGCTGACCTTCGACCTCGACACCGACGCCCCGGACGACCAGGTGGCGACGCTGATCAAGCTGACCGAGCGCTACTGCGTCGTCCTGCAGACGATCAAGGGCAGCGCGAACCTCGACGTGTCGGTCTCGACCGGTTCCTGACGACGGGCCGGGGGTCGGACACGTCCCGGCCCCGGGACCCGACCGGTCGACCGTGTGCGACCGCCTTACGCCCGTTCGGCGGATGCGCCCGGCCGGTCATCACCGCAGTGGCGGCACCCTGTCGCCGTTCGCGCATCCGCTCGGCGCGGTTGGCCGTCGCTTCGGCGAGACGGGCGGTCCGGGCGTGGCGGTGCGACGTACCGTGCTGGTCGTCGAAGGTTTCCCGTTGCTGGCAGGTGTTACATCGTGATCAAACTAGCGGATGACTTGTCATCCGGCGATCACGTGTGCGCGATCCCGGACAGCGAGGAGCACCTGAGCGAGCTCTCCGCGCACTTCGTCGCGGAGGGGCTGCAACGCAACGAGAAGATCTTCTACTACGACGACGACGGTGCGGCCGGCGCGATGCTGCGCCGCCTCGAGGACGACGGCGCCCCGATCGAGGGCCCGCTGCGCAGCGGGCAGCTGACGATCGTGCCCGAGCAGCAGACGCACGCGACGTTCCGCACCCCGCTCGGTGAGCTCTACCGCGGCGTGACCTCCACCGTGTCCGACGCCCTGGCCCAGGGCTACCGCGGAGCCCGCCTGACCGGTCAGATGCACTCGTCGCTGGCCCCCGGCGCGTCGGCGACCCTCCCGGAGTTCGACGGCCTACTGGACCGCCTGCTCCAGGAGAACCGCCTGACGGCGCTGTGCACCTACGACCACGGGCACTACAGCGGCGAGCAGATCGAGATCATGCGCGCGCTGCACCGCGACCACCTGGCCCCGATCGGCGCCTACGACGACGGGCTCCTGCGGATCGTCCGCACCGGTGTCGGGTCGGCGCGGCTGGCCGGCGACATCGACCACAGCAACCGCCCGAAGATCACGACCCTGCTGCAGACGTCGCTGGACCGGACGCTGCGCTCGCCGGACGCGGCGACGGAGATCGTGTTCGACATGGCCTCGGTCCGGTTCGTCGACGTGGCCACCGCCGTCGGCCTGGTGCACGCCGCCGAGATGTTCCCGGCCACGCACCAGCTGGTGCTGCACCGGGTCCGCCCCCGCGTGCTGCGGGTCCTGGACCGCTGCGGAGCGCCGTTCGCGACCCAGCTGCGGATCACCGACGAGGCGGGCGAGCCGCGATGAGGGTGAACGAGGCCCGGGCTCCCCGGTTCCGGCACGGGCTGGTGCTGCACGACGGGACGTCCGACGCGGTGAGCCGGCTGCTGCCGGTCATGTCCGACGTCCGGGACCGCGGGGGGCTGGTCGCCCTCGCGGTGTCCGCCGACGTGGAGGCCGGACTGCGCGAGCAGCTCGGCGGCGAGGGGCTCGAACCGCTCACGCCGTTGACCCGCGCCGCGCGCGAGTCCGGGCAGACCGTCGCCGCCTGGCGTGCCCGTGAGCTGCGGGCGATGGCGTCGTCCGGACGCGAGATCCTGGTGCTCGCCGAGCACGACCCGGATCTCGACGGTCCCGACGGCAGCTACTGGACCGAGTACGAGGCGGCGCTGAACATCTCGCTCGGCGGGCTGCCGGTCACGCAGGTGTGCGCGTACCCGCAGATGCCGCTGCACCGGGTCGTCGCCGACGCGGCCGTCGCCAACCACCCGCTGCTGCTGCGCGGCACCGAGCTCACCGCCAACCCGGACCACCGCGCCCCGGCCGAGGTGCTCACCGCGATGCCGGTCTGCGCGCCCTACATTCTCGGGCCTCCGGACATCTTCTTGCGCTACAACACCTTCGAGCTCAGCCGGGTGCGCCGGGCCGTCGAGGACGCGGTGAGCGGTATCGAGCTCGACCCGGACCGTGCCGAGGACATGGTCCTGGCCGTGAACGAGATCGCGACGAACGCCGTCGAACACGGGTCGGCGCAGGCCGAGCTGTTCGTCTGGGCCACGCCGGGCGAGCTGGTCTGCGAACTGCACGACGAGGGCGATCTCGGGCTGCCCCTGATCGGCCTCGCCCCGCCCCACCCGTCGCAGGCACGCGGCCGCGGAACGTGGATCGCCCGCCAGCTGTGTGACTCGCTGCACGTTTGGCATGACGATTCCGGGACCCACGTGCGACTTCTGGCCCACGCCTGAGCTATCCTCGTGGGCGGCCGTTGCGCGGAGCCGCCCGCTGTCCGTGCCGACCTAGTCCTGCTGTGCCCGCACGACGCGGACGCGCGTCGCCGGGTGTGCGGGTCCTGCCGCGGCCCGAAAAACGTCACACCACAACCGAGGGCATGCCATGTCCGACGATCATCGTCGATCCGTCTCATCCGTACCCACCGTGCACCTGCTCGGAGCGTTCGCCCTGCACACGGGCGGGGAGACCATCCCGTTGCCGGTGGACTCCCGTCGTCTCGTCGCGTACCTGGCGGTGCACCCCCGCCCGCAGCCGACCGCCGCGCTGGCGGCCGACCTCTGGCCGGGCGTGCGCCCGCAGGCCGCGGCGCGGCTGCTCGACGACGCCGTGGCCGGCGTCGACGTGCCGGGCCTGCTCGCCGCCGACGACCGGGGCCGCCTCGCCCTCGGCGCCGACGTCGCGACCGACCTCGCGGACGCGATGCTGCTGATCCGCGCGCTGTCCGCGGGCCGGATCGAGCGCCGCCCGGACGTCGAGCTGCTCGACGACGACATCCTCCCGTCCTGGACCGCCTCCTGGATCGCGGTCGAGCGCGAGCGGTTCCGCCAGCTGCGGCTGTCCGCCCTGGAGTGCCTCAGCGAGGGCCTCAGCGCCGCGGACCGGCACTCCGATGCCGTGGAGATCGCCCGCCGCGCCGTCGCGGCCGCGCCGAGCCGGGAGCGCTCGCGGCGTGCGCTGGTCGAGGCACTGCTGGCCGGTGGCGACGTCGCCGGTGCGATGGCCGAGTACGAGGAGTTCCAGCACCTGCTGCGGTCGAGCATCGGCGCGACGCCGGACTCGGACATGGACCGCCTGCTGGCGCCGCACGACTCCGGCTGGCCGCTCGGCCCGGGCCTGCACCGCCCGGTCCAGCGCTGGGGGGTCGGCATGCCCGGCGTCCGCTCCGGCCGACCCGCCGGCCGCCGCCTCGCCGCCGGAAGCCCCGCCTCCGGCCGCTGACGCGCCCCGCCCGGCTCCCACCTCTGCCGGGCCCGCACCGAGAACGAACGAGCGGCACTCTCGAGCAATCACCGTGCTCGAACGTGCCGCTCGTTCGGTTCGCGGGTCAGTGGAAACGCGGGGGGCGCTTCTCGGCGAACGCGGTGAGGCCCTCGGCCGCCTCCGGGCCCGCGGCGCTGGTGGCGATCCCGTCCGCCTCGGCGGCGAGCTGGTCGGCCAGCGTGTTGTCCCACGTGCGGCTGAGCAGTCCCCGGATCCGGCCGAGCGCCGCCGTCGGGCCCTGGGCGAGGCGGTGCGCCGTGCCCTCGGCCGCGGCCGTCACCTCCTCGTCCTCGACGACCGTGCTCGCGATGCCGAGCTCCTCCAGCGCGCCGGCGTCGAGCACCTCGTCGGAGAGCAGGATCCGCCGCGCCCGCGCGGCGCCGACCAGCCGCGGCAGCGTCCAGGTCATCCCGCCGTCCGGCGAGAAGCCGATCCCCGGGTAGGCCGGACGCAGGCGCGTCGACCGTCCGGCGACGACCAGGTCGGTCGCGCACACGATGCTCATCCCGGCGCCGGCGGCCCAGCCCCGCACGGCCGCGACGGTCGGCACCGGGCTGGCCGCGAGCGGGCGCAGGAACGCGTGGAACGACTCGGCCAGCCCGCGCACGAACGTGTAGCGGTCCTCGGCCGAGGCGAACGCCCGCACGTCGCCGCCGGTGCAGAACTGCTCCCCGTCGCCGAGCAGCAGGACGGCGCCGACCGAGCCGGGATCGGTCGGGTCCTGGTCGGCCAGCTTCGTGAGCGCGTCGGCGATCTCCGGCAGCGCCTCGCCGTCGAGCGTGCCGTGCCGGCCGCGGGACACCCGCACGCGGAGCACCCGGCCGTCCTGCACGACCGCGGGGACCGTCTCGCTCATGCGAGCGCCCGCAGCTTCGGCAGGACGTCCTCGGCGAACTGGGAGAGGAACCGTTCCTGGTCGTCGCCCGGTCCGTGGAACACCAGGTGGTTCAGCCCGGCGTCGACGTAGGGCTTGATCTGCGCGACCGCCTCGTCCGGGTCGGAGGCGACGATCCAGCGGCCGGTGATCTCGTCCAGCGGCAGCTCGTCGGCCAGGCGCTCCATCTCCTCGGACGAGGTCACCGAGTTCTTCTGCTCGGCCGAGAGCGACAGCGGTGCCCAGAACCGGCAGTTCTCCCGCGCCCGCTCCGCGTCCCGGTCGTAGGACATCTTGATCTCGATCGTCCGATCGATCCCGGAGGCGTCCCGGTCCTCCTTCTCCGCACCCTCGTGCAGGCCCGGGATGAGCTTCTCGGTGTAGAGCTCCATCCCCTTGCCGGACGTGCAGATGAACCCGTCGCCCTGGCGTCCGGCGTAGCGGGCCACCATCGGGCCGCCGGCCGCGATGTAGATCGGGACGGGCCGCTCGGGCCGGTCGTAGATCTCGGCGTCGACGGTCGTGTAGTACTCGCCCTCGAAGTTGACCTTTCCGTCCTCGGTCCACAGTGCACGCATCAGGCGGACCGACTCGCGCAGCCGGGCGAACCGCTCCTTGTACTCCGGCCACTCCATGCCCGACACGGCGATCTCGTTCAGCGCCTCGCCGGTGCCCACGCCGAGCGCGACCCGGCCGTCGAACAGCAGTGACATCGTCGCCAGCTCCTGGGCCAGCACCGCCGGGTTGTAGCGGAACGTCGGGGTCAGCACGCTGGTGCCGATCTGCACGCGGCTCGTGCGCTCCCCGACGACCGCCATCCAGGTCAGCGCGTGCGGGGCGTGCCCGCCGTTGTGCCGCCAGGGCAGGAAGTGGTCCGAGGCCCACACGCTGTCCAGCCCGAGTTCCTCGGCCCGGACCGCGTACTCCACCAGGTCGCGCGGCCCGAACTGCTCCGCCGACGCCTTATAGCCGATCTTCAGGTCCACGACACGTCCTCCGTGTGGGTGCGGCACGCTCCTGTTCCCCGGCGCCGCGACTGCTGGTCCCAGCCTGCCGCAACCGCGCCGCGCCCGCCCACCCCGCATCCCGGTGTGCCGGTGGTGAACCACTCCGACACCGACCGCCGTCGTGCGGCGCGTCGTTCCCGGTGAACTCCGTCACCGTCAGTATCGTCGTGCCGAATCGGGATTCACTCGACGGGGGACGCGCATGCTCGACCGGCGACGGAGGGCGATCCTGCGGCAGATGATCCGGCCGCCCTACGTTCACCGGTGGATGACGCTGCTCGCCGGGACCTATGTGATCGTCGTGCTGACCGCCGCCGGGATCGAGCAGGTCGGGGCCACCGCACCGATCGCCGTGGAGCAGACAGGTACCCCGACGCCCGCACCGGCGGCGACCGCGCCGACCCCCGTCCCGTCGGCCGTGCTGACCGGGACCGGCTCGTCCGGCCGGACCGTCGCCCTGACGTTCGACGACGGACCGCACCCGGTCTACACACCTCAGGTGCTCGCGGTCCTCGACGAGTACCGCGTTCCGGCCGTGTTCTGCATGGTCTCGCACAACGCGATGGAGCAGTGGAAGGTCGCCCGGGACGTCGTCGCCGCCGGGCACGCCGTGTGCGACCACACGTCGGACCACGACGCCGGTCTCGCACGGGCGACCCCGGACGCCGTCGCGCGGGCGATGCGGATCTCGACAGCCGAGCTGGTCGCCGCGACCGGGAACCCGGACATGCGGGTCCGGTTCTTCCGGGCGCCGCAAGGCGTCTGGACTCCGGATCTCGAGAACCGCGCGGCCGCGCAGGCGATGCGACCGCTCGGGTGGTCGGTCGACTCGCGGGACTGGACCGGGGCGTCCCCGGAGCAGATCGTCACCACGATCGAGTCCGAGCTGCGGGACGGATCGGTCGTGCTGATGCACGACGGCGGCGGGAACCGCGAGAAGTCGGTCGAGGCGCTGCGGACGCTCATCCCGCGGCTGCAGGACGAGGGCTACCGGTTCGTCCTGCCCGACGGGACGGCGCCCGCCGCGCCCGCCCAACTCCCCCAGGCCGCCACGGGCCGCTGAACCCGCTCGTACGATCTCGGACGTGCCCGACACCTACGCGCCCGTCCCGCACGGCCCGGATCCGGACGAGGTGCCGCTGCCACCCGAGCCGCCGGACGAGGAGTTCGGCGACCACGACGAGGACCCGTGGCCGGCCGGCGAGCCCGCCGACGAACCCGCCGCCGTCCCGGACCGCCCGTCCGACCCGCACGAGGTGCTGCGGCGGGTGTTCGGATACGACGCGTTCCGCAGGGACCAGCAGGCGGTCGTCGAGCAGGTGGTGGCCGGCGGCGACGCGCTGGTCCTGATGCCGACCGGTGGCGGGAAGTCGCTGTGCTACCAGGTGCCCGCGCTGGTCCGGCCGGGGGTCGGAGTCGTGGTCTCCCCGCTCATCGCGCTGATGCAGGACCAGGTGGACGCGCTACGGGCGCTCGGCGTCCGGGCCGGTTTCCTGAACTCCACGCAGAACCCCGACGAGCGGCGCGACACCGAGCGGGCGTTCCTGGCCGGCGAGCTGGACCTGCTCTACCTCGCCCCGGAGCGATTGCGGGTGGAGTCGACGCTGCGGCTGCTCGACCGCGGCCGGATCGCGCTGTTCGCGATCGACGAGGCGCACTGCGTCGCCCAGTGGGGTCACGACTTCCGGCCGGACTACCTGCTGCTCTCCGCGCTGCACACGCGCTGGCCGGACGTGCCGCGGATCGCGCTCACCGCGACGGCCACCGAGGCCACCCGGACCGAGATCGCCCAACGCCTGCAGCTGACGGAGGCGAAGCACTACGTCTCCAGCTTCGACCGGCCGAACATCCAGTACCGGATCGCGGGCAAGAACGAGCCGCGCAAGCAGGTGCTGGAGCTGATCCGCGGCGAGCACGCCGGCGAGGCCGGGATCGTCTACTGCCTGTCCCGCAAGTCCGTCGAGCAGACCGCGGAGTTCCTCTCCGCCCAGGGCATGACCGCGCTGCCATACCACGCGGGTCTCGACGCCGGCGTGCGGCGGAGGAACCAGGCGCGGTTCCTGCGCGAGGACGGCGTCGTGATGGTCGCGACGATCGCGTTCGGGATGGGGATCGACAAGCCGGACGTCCGGTTCGTCGCGCACCTGGACCTGCCCAAGTCGGTCGAGGGCTACTACCAGGAGACCGGGCGTGCGGGCCGGGACGGGCTGCCGTCGACGGCCTGGCTGGCCTACGGCCTCCCGGACGTCGTGCAGCAGCGCAAGATGATCGACGACTCGGAGGGCGACGCCGCGCACAAGCGCCGCCTCGGCCAGCACCTGGACGCGATGCTGGCGCTCTGCGAGACGACCGAGTGCCGCCGCGTGCAGCTGCTGCGCTACTTCGGGCAGTCGCTGGAGACCGGCTCCTGCGGCAACTGCGACACCTGCCTGAACCCGGTCTCGAGCTGGGACGGGACGGTCCCGGCGCAGAAGGTGCTCTCGGCCGTCTGGCGGCTGAAGAACGAGCGGCGGCAGAGCTTCGGTGCCGTGCATCTGATCGACATCCTGCTCGGGCGCCGGACGGCGAAGATCGACCAGTTCGACCACGACCAGCTCTCCGTGTTCGGCGTCGGTACCGACCTCTCGGAGCCGCAGTGGCGCAGCGTGATCCGCCAGCTCGTCGCGCGCGGCCTGCTGGCCGTGGGCGGGGCGCACTCGACGCTGATGTTCACCGAGGGCTCGCCGGCCGTCATGCGCGGCGAGCACACGGTGATGCTGCGGACCGAGCCGGAACGCGCGGCCCGCGGATCCCGCACCCGTTCCGGGGCGAAGGCGCCGGCCGCCGAGCTGACCGCGGACGCCGCGCCGGTGTTCGAGCGGCTGCGGGCCTGGCGTGCCGCGGCGGCGAAGGAGCAGGGCGTACCCGCGTACGTGATCTTCCACGACGCGACGCTGCGGGAGATCGCCTCGCGCTCCCCCGGCGACCTGGCCGGGCTGGGCACGATCAGCGGGATCGGCGAGGGCAAGCTCGCCCGCTACGGGGAGCAGGTGCTCGAGGTCGTCGCCGGGGACGGGGCGTGAGCCGCCGTCCGGTGATCGGGCTGAGCGCCTACGCCGAGCGTGCCCGGTACTGGATCATGGACCACGATGTGGTGCTGCTCCCCCGCCAGTACGTGGACATGATCTCCGCGGCCGGCGGAACGCCCGTCGTGCTCCCGCCGACCGCGGCCGCCGCCGACGCCGTCGACGCGTGTGACGGCGTGCTGTTCGCCGGTGGCCCCGACCTGGACCCGGCGCACTACGGGGCCGAGCCGGGCCCGCGCACCGATCCCCCGCGCCCGGAGCGGGACGCCTCCGACCTGGCGGCGCTGCGCCGCGCGCTGGAGCGGCGGATCCCGGTGCTCGGCGTCTGCCGCGGGAACCAGCTGCTCAACGTCGGGCTCGGCGGCACCCTGCACCAGCACCTGCCGGACGTCGTCGGGCACCTGCGGCACAGCATCGAACCGGCCACGTTCGGCCCGGTCTCGGTGACGCCGGACGCGGGCACCCGGGTCGGGGACGCGCTCGGCGGCGAGACGCTGCAGGTGTGGTGCCACCACCACCAGGCCGTGGACCGGCTCGGGGACGGCCTGCGAGTCACCGCACGTGCCGACGACGGCACGGTCGAGGCCGTCGAGCTGGACGGGCACCCGTTCGTCGTCGGCGTGCAGTGGCACCCGGAGCAGGAGCCGCGGGATCTGCGGCTGGCCACGGCCCTGGTGGACGCCGCGCGGTGACCTACGGTCAGGGCGCCCCGAGCCGTGCCTCGGCGAGCCCGACCAGGACGTCGGCGACGGCGGCCGCGTCCAGACCGCGCCCGGCCGCGAGCTGGTCGTAGGACTCGAACGCGGTCAGCAGCCAGAGCACGTCCAGCGCGGGGCCGGGTGCGGCGGTGAGCAGGCCCGCCGCGTCCAGCCGACCGACGGTGGTCTCGAGCAACGTCAGGCGTCCGGCGTCGTGGCGGCGCAGCAGCTCACCGGCCGCAGGGTCGGCCGTGCCGACGCCGATGATCGCGCGGGCCAGCGGCGGGTCCGTGGCCCAGTAGCGGCAGCCTTCGGTGATCATCGAGCGGAGCAGCGTGTCCGGCGGTCCGTGGTGCACGACGTCGATCAGCGTCGGCAGGTCCGCCCGTCGCTCGTAGTCGATCAGCACGGCCTCGAGCAGGCCGAGCTTCGACCCGAACTGGTGGTAGACGGTCGCGCGGGCCACGTCGGCGCGGCGGGCGATCACGTCGAGCGACGACCCGTGGAACCCGCCGTCGCGGTAGAGATCGCGGGCCGCGGCGACCACGCGCTCGCGGGTGTCCGCGACGGCCGCGGCCCGGGCGCCCAGGGTGTACCGGCGGGGACTCACGGTCTTGAGCCTAGCGTGAATCAGTCATACAGTGTGTCTGACTGATTCCCTTCCCCCGGGAGTGGCCATGGATCCGACGACCGGCACCACTCCCCTCGCCCGGATCGGCCTGTGGCTGCTCCCGCTGTACGCGGCACTGCTCGCCGTCGGGACGGTCACGGCGGAGCCCGACCGGGCCGACTTCGACGCGTACGCCCGCTATGTCACCACCGGCCCGTTCCTGGCGAGCCACCTGGTGGCGAGCATCCTGGGCGCCGCGTTCGGTGCCGTGGGTGCGGTCGCCGTGCTCGCCTACCTGCATCGCGGGAACGCCGGGCGGCTCGCGGCGTGGGGCGCGGCGCTGATGATCGCCGGCAACGTCGTGACGGCCGCCGTGTTCGGCGCCGCCGCGTTCGCCCAGCCGGCGATCGGGCGGGCCCACCTGCGTGGCGTGCCGGGCGTCCCCGACATCGACGCCGACGTCTACGGCGGACCGCTCATCGGGACCGCGATCGCCGGCCTGCTGCTGCTGGTGGCAGGCGGGATCTGCCTCGGCCTCGCCGTCCGGCGCGCGGGCGACGGGCTGCGCGGGGCGGGCGCGGCGTTCGCGACGTTGCTGGCCGTGTTCGCCGTCGGAGGGTTCGCCCTCCCCCTGCTCCGGCCGATCGCCGCCGCCGGGCTCGCCGTGGCGGCCGTGCTGATCGCCCTGCGGCTGCCCCGGGTCGCCTCGCTCAGCCGGGTGTGACCGGACGGTTGGTCAGCCGACCGGCGCGGTCGCGGCCACAAGCCCGTCCAGGTAGCGGTCCACCGCTGCCGGGTCCCCCGTCCGGAGACCGACGTGCCCGTCCGGCCGGATCAGCACGAGCTCGCCCGGGTAGGGCTCGTAGGCCGTAGCCGCGTGCCCGGCGGCGTCGACGAGCGCGGCGTCCCGATCGGGCTTCGCTCCGGCGGACAGCAGCGTGACCGCCCGGACCCCGGCCCGGGACGGCGGTCGGACGTCGAAGCCGAGCAGGACCCAGCCCGGGTCGCGGAACACCTCGAAGAGCCGGGTACGGCGGCCCTCCGGTGTCCGGACGGGCGCGTCGGGTGCCCGGTCGCCCGAGCGCGGTCCCGGCCCCGGATCGTCCGCGGCGGGTTCCGCACCGGCCGGGCGTCGTCCGTCCGGCCCGGCGGCGAGCGGGCCGCCCCGGTAGGTCAGGCCGAGCTGGCGGGCGGTCACCCCGTCCGCACCCCGCTCG
Organism: uncultured Actinomycetota bacterium; assembly: GCA_963822335.1. Taxonomy (GTDB): domain Bacteria; phylum Actinomycetota; class Actinomycetes; order Mycobacteriales; family Pseudonocardiaceae; genus Pseudonocardia. Next base: position 1,287,374 of record CAWGHE010000005.1, read on the forward strand.
GTGATCGGCCGCCCGGACAGACGCCCGGACAGCCCCAGCACCTCGGCGGCGATCGGCAACCGCTCGGCCTGGTACCCGTCGAGCAGCGCGTCCCCGGCACCGGAGAGGACCGCGGCGAGCCGCCAGCCGAGCGCCACGCCGTCGCCGATCCCGGTGTTCATGCCCTGCGCCCCGGCCGGGGAGTGGACGTGTGCGGCGTCCCCGGCGAGCAGCACCCGGCCGTCCCGGTAGCGCTCCACCATCCGCACGTTGAGCCGCCACCGCGAGCTCCACCGGACCTCCCGGACACGCACGCCGTGCGCACCGCAGCGCTCCAGCGCCTCCCGGTAGTCCTCGATCGTCGGTTCGCGGTCGGTCGCCGGGTTCGGGTCGGCGCCCTGGAACTGGAAATCCTCGGTCGCCGGGAGCGGGCACAGCGCTGTGAACGGGTCCCGCCACTGGTGCCAGTGGTCGCGGTCGAGCCCCTCGACGACGACGTCTCCGAGCAGCATCCGGATGTCGTCGTGCGTCTCGCCGAGGAACGGGATGCCGGTCGCGCGGCGGACGGCGCTGGAGCCGCCATCGCAGCCGACCACATAGGACGCGCGAAACGACGTGTCCCCCAGCTCGATCGCGACCCCGTCGGCATCCTGGACGACGCCGGTCACCGGGTTCCCCCAGCTCACCTCGACGCCGAGCTCGGCGAGGTGCTCGCGCAGCACCTGCTCGGTGCGCCACTGCGGCGCAAGCAGCGCCGACGGGTACGGGGTGTCCGGGGTGGGCGCCCGGTACCCGTCCAGCGGCGCGTCGGTGCCGGCGGGCTCGCCGTCGGGTCCCTCCGACCAGTGGCGCACCGCCAGCGCGCTCGTGCCGAGCGAGACCAGCCGGCCGGCCAGTCCGAGCCGGTCCAGGTGTTCCAGCGTGCGCGGCTGGACGCCCTTGCCACGCGACCCCGCCCGGGGCCCGTGCGCGCCGTCCAGCACGGTCACCGCGACCCCGCGCCGGGCCAGCTCACAGGCGACCGTCAGCCCGGTCGGCCCGGCACCCACCACCACCACGTCCTGCTGTGTTGTCGTCATGCCCGGCAGGCTAGCACCGTAGTGAGACTCAGTACCATTTAATACTCGATGCTTTTCGGACCTCCGTACTGCGAACCGGACGTCCGGTGCGATACTGCGCGGGTGAGCGTTGAACAGGGTGGGCTGCGGGAGCGGAAGAAGGCCCGGACCCGGGCCGATCTGCAACGACACGCACTGCGGCTGTTCCGCGACCGCGGCTACGCGGCCACCACCGTCGACGACATCGCCGCCGCCGCGGACGTCTCGCGCAGCACGTTCTTCCGGTACTTCGCCGGCAAGGAGCAGGTCGTCCTGCACGACGACGTCGACCCCCTGACCGCGGAGGCGTTCCTCGACCAGCCGCCCGGCACCCCGCTGCTGACGGCACTGAGGACCGCACTGAGGACCGCGTTCGCCCGGCTCCCCGACGAGGCGCGGGACCTGGAGGAGCTGCGGATGTCGCTGGCCCGCACCGTTCCCGAGATCTCCGCGGCGGTCCGCGAGGAGTTCACCGTCGGCGGCTTCGCAGCCCAGCTCGCGGGCTACCTCGGCCGCGACGAGGGCGACCCGGACCTCCTGGTCCTGGCCGGCGTCCTGGCCGGGGCCCGGCTCGCGGCGCAGGAGATGGTGGAGCGCGACCCCGGGCTCACCTACATGGACGCCTGGGACTCCGTGCTCGCCCGGCTCGAGCACGGGATCCCGCTGGCCGACACGCCGCTGCCCGAGCGCTGACCCTGCCGCCCGCATGATCGGGCCGAGGCGGTCAGCCGGGTCCCGGGTCCAGCGCGGCGAGCAGCTTGTCCAGTGCGGACAGTGCCGAGGCCGACCGGTACGGCCCGACGGCGACGACGGCGGACACGACGGCCGCCAGCTCCGAGGCGGTGAGCGCCACCGGTTCCGGGCGCGCGCGGACGTCGAGCCGGTAGCCGCCGCCCGGACCCCGGCGGACGCCGATCGGGATGCCAGCCTCGCGCAGGCGCGCGACGTCGCGCTCCACCGTGCGGACCCGGACCGCGAGCTCCTCGGCCAGCGTGGCGGCCGGCACCGCGCGGCCGCGCCGGGCCCGCAGGGCCTCGATCAACGCGTGCTGGCGCTCCACGAGCGGCGCCGCCTGGTGCACCTGAACGTCCGGACCGGCCACACCGGCGACGGTAGTCGAATACCCGACGCAGCCTGGTCGGGAACCGCCTCTAGCGTCTCCTCCATGACCGCGACCACCAGGCTCGACTGGACGACCGAGCTCCTCGACCAGCTCCGCTTCCACTGGGACACCGCGCTGCGGCCACGCCTGGCCGGACTCACCGACGACGAGTACCACTGGGAACCGGTCCCGGGCGCCTGGGGAGTGCGCCCGCGGGCGGAGGCCACGAGCGCGTACGCAGCGGGCGGCGGGGACTTGGTGATCGACTTCGCGTTCCCGCCACCCGACCCCGAACCGGTCACGACGATCGCCTGGCGGCTCGGGCACGTGATCGTCGGGGTGTTCGGGATGCGGGTGGCGTCGCACTTCGGCGGGCCGGCGATGGACTACGGCTCCTTCGAGTACGCGGCCACCGCGGCCGACGCGCTGGACCAGCTCGACGAGCAGTACCGGCGCTGGACCGACGGCGTCGCGGCCCTCGGCGACGCCGGTCTCGCGCGCCCGTGCGGACCGGCCGAGGGGCCGTACGCGGACAAGCCGCTGGCCACCCTCGTACTGCACATCCACCGCGAGGTGATCCACCACGGCGCGGAGATCGCACTGCTGCGCGACCTCTACCGGGCCCTGCCGGTCGGCGACCCGCTGCGGTGAGGCGATGGTCGGCCCCGACCCGCGTCCGCGGGATCGTCCGGTCGCTGGCGATGTACCACGCCATCCCCGGGCGGCACGCACGGATGGCGCGGTTCTACGGCGCCTTCCTCGGCCCCGGCGACGTCGCGTTCGACGTCGGCGCCCACGTGGGCAGCCGGGTCCGGGCCTGGCGCCGGCTCGGGGTCCACGTCGTCGCGATCGAACCGCAGCCGGACTGCCTGCGCGTGCTCCGGTTGATGTTCGGGCGCGCGCGGGAGGTGACGATCCTGCCCGTCGCGGTCGGGGCCCGGCCGGGGCGGGCGTACCTCGGCGTCTCCACCGCCACCCCGACCGTGTCGTCGATGTCGGCCGACTGGCGCGACACCGTGTCCACCGACCCCCGCTTCGCGCGGGTGCGCTGGGACCACACGGTCGAGGTGCCGGTCACGACACTCGACGAGCTGATCGCCGCGCACGGCGTGCCGGCGTTCTGCAAGATCGACGTCGAGGGGTTCGAGGGCGACGTCCTGGCCGGGCTCGGACGGGCGCTGCCCGCGCTGTCCTTCGAGTACCTCCCGGCGGCGCACGACGCCACGCTGACCGTCCTGGACCGCGTGGAGGAGCTCGGACGCGACTGCGGGGGCTACCACTACAACTACTCGCCGGTGGAGACGATGCGCTGGGCGAGCGACGAGTGGCTGGACGCCGCCGGGCTCGTCGGCCTGCTCGATCGGGTCCGGCCCGCCGGACGCTCCGGCGACGTCTACGCGCGCCTCAGTCCCGGGGCAGCCGTTTGAGCACCGGCGGCAGGTCCCCGGAGTACAGCACGCCGAGGCGTTGGGTGGCGCGGGTCAGCGCGACGTAGAGGTCGTTCAGCCCGCGCGGCGACTCGTCCAGGACCTCCCCCGGCTCCACGACGACGACGGAGTCGAACTCCAGGCCCTTCGCGTCCTCGACCCCGAGCACGACGAGCGAGGTGTCCAGGTCCTCCGGGTCGGCGTCCGGCGCGACCAGGAGCGCCCGCAGGGCGTCGACGCGGGCCGCCGGTCCCAGTACCGCGGTGCGGCCCCCGCCGACCTCGGCCTGCTCGGCGGCGACCCGCTCGGCGATCACGCGTTCGGCGCCGGAGTCCGGGAGCGCGGTCGCCCACGGCTGCACGCCGGTGCTGCGCACCGAGCTCGGCGGCTCCAAGCGACGGGTCGATCTCGGCGAGCACGTCGTCGGCCACGTCGGCGATCTCGGAGGGCGTCCGGTAGTTCACGGTCAGCTGCTCGAGCCGCCAGCGGCTCTGGACGAACGGGGACAGCACCTCGTCCCACGAGCCGGCACCGCCGCGGTCTCCGGTCTGGGCGATGTCCCCGACCACGGTCATCGACCGCGACGGCGACCGGCGCATGATCATCCGCCAGGCCATCGCGGAGAGCTCCTGCGCCTCGTCGACGATCACGTGGCCGTAGGTCCACTCCCGGTCGGACGACGCGCGCTCGGCGGTGGAGTCGTAGCGGGCCACCTGCAACCGCTCGGCGAGCCGGTCGGCGTCGATCACGTCCGTCGCGCGCAGCAGCTCCGGATCGAGGTCCTCCTCCAGGTCCAGGACGTCCAGCACCCCCTGCGCGTACTCGACCTCCTCGCGCAGCGCGGCGGCCTCGGCGGCGGCACGGGCACTGCCGTCGTCGCCCAGCAGTTCGGCCGCCTCGTCGAGGAGCGCGACGTCCGCGGCGCTCCAGCGCTCGTCGGCGGGAGTGCCGTCGTCCGGCTCCGGGCGCTCGAGGCGCACCCGCTCCTCGGCCGGGATCCGCCGGGCCACCGAGTTCAGCCGCTTGCGGTCGGCGAACAGCTCCCCGAGCAGGCGCTCCGGCGACAGCGTCGGCCACAGCGCGTCGATCTCGCGGTTCAGCTCCGCGGACTCGTTCAGCTCGTCGCGGATGTCGTCGATGTCGCGGCGGTCCAGCAGGTCTGCGCCCATTCCACCGCCGACGCCGCGGGCGACCTGGTCGGCCAGCAGCCGCAGCAGCTCCTTGCGGAACACGCGGCGGGCCTCGTTGTGCGGCTTGCGGGCCCGCCGGGCGCGCGTGCGGGCCTGGGCGACCGTGTCCTTGTCCAGGCGGACCGTCTGCTGCTCGATCACCAGCTCGATCGTCTGGCGCGGCACCTGCTGGCGGTCGCGCACGGCGGCGGCGATGACGGCGGCCATCTCCGCGCGACCCTTCAGCGCCGAGGTCGCAGGGTCCTCGTGGCGGCGCGCGTCGAGATCCGGGTAGAGCTGGGCGACCGTGCCGAGCACGACGCTCGTCTCGCCCAGCGACGGCAGGACCTGCCCGATGTAGCGCAGGAACGTCGGGTTCGGCCCGACGACGAGCACGCCACGGCGGGCCAGGCGGTCGCGGTGGGTGTAGAGCAGGTACGCGGCCCGGTGCAGCGCGACCGCCGTCTTGCCAGTGCCCGGACCGCCCTGCACGACGAGCACGCCGGACGGCTTCGAGCGGATGATCCGGTCCTGCTCGGACTGGATCGTGGCGACGATGTCGCCCATGCGCCCGGTCCGGGCCTCCGACACCGCGGCCAGCAGGGCGGCCTCGCTGGTCAGCCCGGAGCTCGACGACGCCGCCTCGTCCAGGTGCAGCGGCTCGTCGTCGATCGCGGTGATCGAGCGCAGCCGGGTGCGCAGGTGACGGCGCCGGCGCATGCCCTCCGGGGACGCCGCCGTCGCGGTGTAGAACGGGCGGGCGGCCGGGGCCCGCCAGTCCATCAGCAGCGGCTCGTACTCGTTCTGCTCGTCGAGCAGCCCGATGCGGCCGACGTAACGGATTTCACCGGAGTCGGTGTCCAGGCGGCCGAACGCCAGACCGTGCTCGGCGGCGCGCAGCGCGGCGAGCCGGTCGGTGTAGAGCGCCGCCGCCGCGTCGCGCTGGGTCAGCGCCTGCGGGGTGCCGACGGTCTCGTCGTGCAGCGTGTCGTGCAGGCGCTTGGCCGTCTCCCGGCGGCGCTGTTCGAGCTGCTCGTAGAGCATGGCGACGTAGGCCTGCTCGCGTGCGAGCTCCGGCTCGACGGCCGGGTCGGCCCCGGCGTCGGAGCCGGCAAGGGTGGGTTTCGGCACCTGAAGGACTTCCTCCACCGGTGGGATGTCACGACCGGTCGTCCCGTGACGCCACGACACCCCCGTCGCGGGCCGACCGACGGACCAAACTACCAGCGGAGCCCCCGGCTTCGCCGGGAGTTCACCCCGACCGCGCCACGGCTACCCGATCGGTGACGTCCGGTGGCTCAGCCCCGGTGGCGGGGGGCGCGGCCGTAGGGCTGCTCGACCGGCTCCACCCACTCCGTGGCGGGCACCGGGAGCGAGATCGGCTCCTCGTCCAGGGCGACCGGCTCGTCGTGGTGGCGCAGACGCAGCGGCGCGCCGCTGACCAGCTGGTACTCGGTCTCCCCCGGCGTGATCGTGACCCGGATCTGGCGGCCCTGCCAGCGCAGCCCGAACGAGACCCGCGACAGCGCCGCGGGCAGCACCGGGGCGAACGCCAGCCCGTCGGCCTCGCAGCGCATCCCGCCGAAGCCGAGCACGATCGCCGTCCACGTCCCGGACATCGACGCGATGTGGATGCCGTGGTCGGTGTTGCCGGCCAGGTCGTGCAGGTCCACCAGGGCCGCCTCGCCCAGGTAGTTGTAGGCCAGGTCCAGGTGACCGGTCCGCGCCGCCATCACCGACTGCGTGCACGCCGACAGCGACGAGTCCCGCACGGTGATCGCCTCGTAGTAGGCGAAGTTGCGCCGCATCTGCTCGTCGGTGAACACGTCCGGGCGGATCTGCATGGCCAGCACCAGGTCGGCCTGCTTGATCACCTGCTTGCGGTACAGGTCGAAGTACGGGAAGTTCAGCAGCAGCGGGTAGTGCTCGGCCGCGGTGGACTCGAAGTCCCACTGCTTGTGGCTGGTGAAGCCCTCGGACTGCGGGTGCACGCCGAGCCGCTCGTCGAACGGGATCAGCGTCGCGGTCGCCGCGTCCCGCCAGCTCGCGACCTCCTCGGAGTCCACGCCGAGCCGGGCGGCCGAACGCGGGTGCTTGGCCGCGACCTCCGCGGCGTAGCGCAGGTTCTGCTGGGCCATCAGGTTCGTGTAGACGTTGTTGTCCGCGATCGCGGAGTACTCGTCCGGCCCGGTCACGCCGTCGATCCGGAAGTTGCCCTCGGAGTCGTGGTGTCCCAGCGACCGCCACAGCCGGGCCGTCGCGACCAGCAGGTCCAGCCCGACCTCGAGCTCGAACTGCGTGTCGCCCGTGGCGTGCACGTGCCGGCGGACGGCGTCGGCGATGTCGGCGTTGATGTGGAACGCCGCGGTGCCGGCCGGCCAGTACCCGGAGCACTCGTGCCCGCGGATCGTGCGCCACGGGAACGCGGCGCCCTTGAGCCCCAGCGTCTCCGCGCGCTCGAACGCCTGCGGCAGGATCGACTGGCGCCAGCGCAGCGCGTCCGCGGCCGCGTCGGGGGCGACGAACGAGAGGACCTGCAGGCAGAACGTCTCGGTGTCCCAGAACGTGTGCCCGTCGTAGCCGTCGCCGGTCAGGCCCTTCGCGCCGATGCAGCGACGCTCGGCGCGGGCGCCGGCCTGCAGCACGTGGAACGTGGCCAGCCGGATCGCCTGCTGCAGCTCCGCGTCGCCGTCGATCTCGACGTCGGCGGTCGACCAGAACTCGTCGAGGTAGTCGCGCTGCTCGGTGACCAGGCCGTCCCAGCCGGTGTAGCGGGCGGCGGCCAGCGCCGCGCGGACCTGGTCGTAGACCGCGGGCAGGCTGCGCCGCGAGGACCAGCCGTAGGACAGGTACTTGACCACCCGCATCGTCTCGCCGGGCTTGACCCGGGCGATGATCGTGGTGCGGGCCAGGTCCTCGTTCGCGTCCGAGGTGATCTTGATGCCGTCCGGGCCGGTGACCTCGTGGTCCATCGCGGCGCCGACGCGCAGCTCGGACTTGCGGGTGCGGTGCACCAGCGTGGCGTCGGTGGCGCCGGCGCGGGACTGCTCCGGCTCCAGGACGTCGTCCAGCGCGGTGTCCAGGCGCGGGTCGCCGTCGTGACGGCCGGGCAGCTGCTCGTTGGCCACCAGCTCGCTCTGCAGCACCAGCAGCGCGCCGTCCGCGCCGCTCGCGCCGTCGGAGAGGACCTCGACCTCGTAGGAGATCGCCGCGATCGCGCGCTGGGTCAGCGACACCATCCGGGTCGACCGCACCCGCACCGCGCGCCCGGCCGGGGACTCCCACTCGACCTCGCGGTGCAGCATTCCGGCCTGCATGTCCAGCACCCGCTCGTGCTTGCGCAGCGTGCCGTAGCGCAGGTCGAACGGCTCGTCGTCGACCAGCAGCCGGAGCAGCTTGCCGTTCGTGACGTTGATGATCGTCTGCCCGGACTCCGGATAGCCGTAGCCGCCCTCGGCGTACGGCAGCGGGCGCACCTCGTAGCAGGAGTTGAGGTAGGTGCCGGGCAGGACGTGCGGCTCCCCCTCGTCGAGGTTGCCGCGCAGGCCGACGTGGCCGTTGGACAGCGCGAAGACCGACTCGGTCTGGCCCATCGCGTCCATGTCCAGGCGGGGCTCACGGACCACCCACGGCTCGACGGTGAACGTGGGCGAATGCTCGGGCTTCACTTCTGCTCCCCCAGCAGGTCGGCGAGGTCGGAGACGACGACGGTGGCGCCGTGCGCCCGCAGGGCGTCGGCCTGGTCCAGGCGGTCCACGCCGATCACGGCACCGAAGCCGCCGGCGTGCCCGGCCTCGACCCCGGCCAGCGCGTCCTCGAACACGACGGCCGCGCCCCGCTCGACGGACAGGTCCGCGGCCGCGGCCAGGAACGTGTCCGGTTCGGCTTGCCGGGCAGGTTCCGCTCGCGGGCGACGACGCCGTCGACGCGGTGGTCGATGAAGCGGTCCAGGCCGGTGACGGTCAGGATCTGCTCCGCGTTCGCCGAGGACGACACGACCGCGGTGGCCAGGCCGGCGCCGCGCACGGCTTCGAGGTAACGCACCGACCCCGGGTAGACGTCCACCCCGTCGGTCTTGATCTTGTGCTGGACCAGGTCGTTCTTGCGGGTGGAGAGCCCCCAGAGCGTCTCGCTGTCCGGCCCGCCGTCCGGGGTCCCCTCGGGCAGCTCGACGCCGCGGGAGGCCAGGAAGCTGCGGGTCCCCTCCAGCCGCGGCTTGCCGTCCACGTACGGGCCGTAGTCGGCGTTGACGTCGAACGGCACGAAACCGTCCCCGTCGCGGCCGCGCAGGAACTCGTCGAACATCTGCTTCCACGCGGCGGCGTGCACGCTCGCGGTGTCGGTGAGCACGCCGTCGAGGTCGAAGAGGCAGGCACGCGTGCCGTCGGGAAGCCCCAGCATGGGCGAACCGTATCCGGACCGGTCACCGGGCGCCGAGCCGGATCGTGGATCGATCACGAGACCCCGGGGACCAGCGGCAGGGCGAGCACGGTGACCGGTTCGCCGCTATCGCCGACCCTCGCCGTGACCAGGCATTCGGCAGCGGTCCCTGCGGTCGTCGTGACGCTCACCTCGCCCCCGTCCGGATGCGGTTCCACCCACTGCTGGACGGCCTCGCGGACGGCGGCCAGCACCGCCAGCGGCGGGACCGGCGCGGCCGCGAGGTCGCCGTCGGCCAGGTCCCCGCCGGACGGCACCGACGTCTCCAGGCGGCGCCCGAACCGGGCGTGCTCGATCTCGAGGTAGGCGCGGACGGCGGCCAGCTCCTCGTCGAGCCGGATCGTCGGCTCACCCGCCCGGTCCGCGGCCCGGGACAGGTCGGCGAACCCGAGCAGCAGCTCGCGGGCTCGTGGCGGGTCGGTGCGCACCAGCGCCGCGATCGTGTTCAGCGTGTTGTAGACGAAGTGCTGCTCCAGGCGCCGCGACAGCGGCCCGTGCCACGGCGCGGGCGCCGGCTCCTCGGCGGCAGACGCCGGTGCGACGGCGGGAGCGGCGGGCCCGGTGGCCTCGGCGGGCGGCGCGCCCTCCTCCAGCTCCGGTTCGACGTCGTCGGGATCGACCAGCCCCAGCCACGACGGCAGCGCGAGCCGGCCCGCGAGCGTCCGCCCCCGGTGCTCGACGAGCGCAACGAGACCGGGCTCGAGCCAGCGGGCCTCATCGGCCGCCCCGGCCGGGACCCCGCCGCGGAACGGCGAGGAGTCCACCCGGGGCGCCGCGACCAGTGCGGCGGCATCGTCACGGTCGTGGCTCGCGCCGAGCCCGACCCGCCCGACGTAGTCCGGGCCGTCCGTACCGGGCAGGCCGAGCAGGACGGCCGCGATCCGGTCCGGCCCGCCGCCCCGCGAGGCCGGCACCCACCCGCACACCATCACCTGACGGCGGCGGCGCAGCGGCACACGCAGCCAGTTCCGGGTGCGGCGTCCCGGCTGGTAGGGCACGTCCAGACGCTTGAGGTGCAGGCCGTCGAGCCCGTACTGCTCGGCCGTGCGCACCACGAGGTCGGCCTCGTCCAGCGAGAACGACGGCGGGACCAGGATCGACGGGCCGCCGAGCCCGAGCGCCTCCAGCTCGTGGCGGCGGTCCCGGTAGGGCAGGTCGAGGATGCGGCGGCCGTCGGCCCACAGCAGGTCGGTGACGATGTAGCCGACCGGGACCTCGTCGAGCAGGGCGGCGTCCGGCTGCACGGTCGCGGTGCGCCGCATCAGCGTGCGCCGGGCCGGGCGCCCGGCCTCGTCCAGGGCGACCACGACGCCGTCGAGGACCATGCCGGCGGGCGGGGCCCAGTCGCCGAGCACGGCCAGCTCCGGGAACGACCCGGTGACGCTGCGCGCCGTCGACGACAGCAGCCGCACCCGGCCGGGCCGGGCGTAGGCGACGCAGCGGTGGCCCTCCCACCCGAACTCCACGGCCCACCGGGCCGGGTCGGTCGCCTCGTCGAGCTCACCGGCGGCCGGGAGCATGGGAGGCACGAGATCGGGCATGTCCCGCCGGTCAGGCCCCCTCACGGGGTGCACGGTAGCCGTCGCCGCGTCGCACCGCCCCGCCGGTCGGCAGCGGGGGCGAGCCTGCGGGACGGGGAGGACACGGCGACCTGCGAGGATCGGTGGGTGGTATCCCCGACGCTGACCGAACGCCTCCCCCGTGCCGACGACCCCGACCGCCTGGTCGAGGTGTTCGCGGACTGGGCGTTCGACGAGCGCGGGCTCTCGCTCTACCCGGCGCAGGAGGACGCGCTGCTGGAGCTGGTAACCGGCGCGAACGTGATCCTCTCGACGCCGACCGGGTCCGGGAAGTCGCTGGTCGCGATCGGCGCGCACGCGGCGGCGATGGCCCGCGGCGAGCGGTCGTACTACACCGCGCCGATCAAGGCCCTGGTCAGCGAGAAGTTCTTCGCGCTGATCGAGGTGTTCGGCGCGGACAAGGTCGGCATGCTCACCGGCGACGCCGCGGTCAACGAGCGTGCGCCGATCATCTGCTGCACCGCGGAGATCCTGGCCAACGTCGCGCTGCGCGAGGGGCAGTCCGCCGACGTCGGCGCCGTGATCATGGACGAGTTCCACTTCTACGCCGACCCGCAGCGCGGCTGGGCGTGGCAGGTACCGATCGTCGAGCTGCCGCAGGCGCAGTTCCTGCTGATGAGCGCCACGCTCGGGGAGACGCAGTTCTTCGCCGACGACCTGACCCGGCGGACCGGGCGGGAGACCGCGCAGGTCACCTCCGTCGACCGCCCGGTGCCGCTGGTGTTCCGCTACGTGCTCGAGCCGCTGCACGAGACGATCTCCGAGCTGCTGGTCACGCACGAGGCGCCGGTCTACGTCGTGCACTTCACCCAGCAGGCCGCGATCGAGCGGGCCCAGTCGCTGACCAGCGTGAATGTCGCGTCGAAGGAGGACAAGGCGGCGATCGCGGACACGATCGGCAACTTCCGGTTCACCGCCGGGTTCGGCAAGACGCTGTCCCGGCTGGTGCGGCACGGGATCGGGGTCCACCACGCCGGGATGCTGCCCCGCTACCGGCGGCTGGTCGAGACGCTCTCCCAGGCCGGGTTGCTGCGGGTGATCTGCGGGACCGACACGCTCGGCGTCGGGATCAACGTGCCGATCCGCACCGTGCTGTTCACGGCCCTGTCCAAGTACGACGGGACCCGGGTGCGCCCGCTCAAGGCCCGCGAGTTCCACCAGATCGCCGGGCGGGCCGGGCGGGCCGGGTACGACACCGTCGGCACCGTCGTCGCCGAGGCACCCGAGCACGACATCGAGAACGCGAAGGCGCTGGCCAAGGCCGGCGACGACCCGAAGAAGCGCCGCAAGGTGAACCGCAAGCAGGCGCCGGAGGGGTTCGTCGGCTGGTCGGAGACCTCGTTCCAGAAGCTGCAGGCCGCCCAGCCGGAGGCGCTGACCAGCCACTTCCAGGTCACGCACGCGATGCTGCTGAACGTGGTCTCCCGCGGCGGGGACACGTACGCGGCCATGCGGCACCTGCTCACCGACAGCCACGAGCCGCGGCCGCGGCAGCGCCAGCACATCCTGCGCGCGATCGCGATCTACCGGGCGCTGCGCACGGCCGGCGTCGTCGAGGAGTACCGGATCGAGGGCGCGGAACGGCCCCGCGTCCGGATCGTCGACGAGCTGCAGCTGGACTTCGCGCTGAACCAGCCGCTGTCGCCGTTCGCGCTGGCCGCGATCGAGCTGCTCGACCGGGAATCGCCGGACTACCCGCTCGACGTCGTCTCGGTGATCGAGTCGACGCTGGACGACCCCCGCCAGGTGCTGGCCGCGCAGCAGAACAAGGCCCGCGGCGACGCCGTCGCGGCGATGAAGGCCGACGGCATCGAGTACGAGGAGCGGATGGCGCTGCTCGACGACGTCACCTATCCGAAGCCGCTCGACGAGCTGCTGCACGCCGCGCTGGAGACCTACCGCCGCGGGGCGCCGTGGGTCGAGGACGCGCGGCTGTCCCCGAAGTCGGTCGTGCGGGACATGAGCGAACGGGCGATGACGTTCACCGAGTACGTCTCGCACTACGCGCTCGCCCGCTCCGAGGGGCTCGTGCTGCGCTACCTGGCCGACACCTACCGCGCGCTACGCCAGACCGTCCCGGAGCACGCCCGCACCGAGGAGCTCTCCGACCTCATCGAATGGCTGGGTGAGCTCGTCCGGCAGACCGACTCCAGCCTCCTCGACGAGTGGTCGACGCTCGCCGCGGGCGCCGACACGGGTGCCGACGGCGGCGAGGTCCGCCCGGGCGGCGCGGCCGGCCCGGACACCGCCCCGGACGGCGTGACGGCCAACGTCCGGGCGTTCCGGGTGCTCGTCCGCAACGCGATGTTCCGCCGCGTCGAGCTCGCGGCGCTGAGCCGCTGGGACCTGCTCGGCGAGCTGGACCGGGAGTCCGGCTGGACGGCCGAACGTTGGCGCGAGGCGTTCGAGCCGTACTTCGCGGTGCACGACCGGATCGGGTTCGGCGCCGACGCCCGCGGGCCGCAGATGATCGACATCACCGAGGAGCGGGAGCGCTGGCTGGTCCGTCAGGCGATCGACGACCCGGCGGGCGACCGCGACTGGGCCCTGACCGCCGAGGTCGACCTCGCCGCGTCCGACGAGGCCGGAGAGGCAGTGGTGTGGATCACCGCGTTCGGGGACACGCCCTGAGCGGCGCGGACACAGGATGTGATGCGGTGTCGCTCGATCGGTGGCGCCCGAATCCGCCCTATCGGGCTAACTCGTTGGCTATGGTGTTCCGTGGTCACGATGAGTGAACGACCATAGTCTCCGCGTCGAACCGGGGGCTGGGGATGGACCGACCGGAGTACGAGACAGCCCCATGATCCAGGTGCAGCGAGCGGCGCGGCGGCCAGGCCGGTGGACCGGCCGGTGAGCGCGGCGGCATCGTCGGGCGCGGTACCGGCACCTCACGGCAAGCCACTGCGGCGCGCCCTGTCCCCCGCACCGGACGACGTCGCGATCCTCCTGCTGGCCCGGATCGTCGACGACCAGGGCTACCTCGTGCGCCCCGGCGACGAGATCCGAATCCCGCTGACGGAGTTCGCTCACCGGGTGCGCGAGGCACTGCTCGCCCCCGAGCTCGACGCCGACGTCGCCCGCACGGCGGGACGGGCGCTCGTCGAGGCGCACCTGGTCGACCCGACCGCGCTGGAGAGCGTCCAGTCGGCCCTCGGGGACGCGTTCTCCGCGGCGGCGGACACACCCGGTCGCGTCCGGCGTCTGACGACGGTGATCGGTGCGGTCGGCCGCGGCTACGCCCAGGCCCTGCGTGTCCGCGCGCTCGGCGAGCACGAGGAGATCACCCGGGCCGCCCTGGTCGCCCGCCGCCGGGCGGACGACGCACTGCGGGCCAGCGATGCGCGGTTCCGGGTCCTGTTCGAGCACTCGCCGGTCGCGATCACGATGATGGACTCGCAGGGTGGCTCGCTCGAGGCGAACCAGGCCGCCGCCGAGCTCGTCGCGTCCTCGGTCGACGACATTTGCAAGACGCACCTGGAGCACTGGGCTCCCCCGGACGAGGTCCCCCGGTTCTGGGAGGACCTGACCCGGCTGGCCGCCGGTGACGTCGAGTCGGTCGAGGTCGAACGGGGGCTGCTGCGGCGCGACGGCAAGAAGATCTGGGTCGAGTGCGTCGTCTCGGCGGTGCGCAACGCGGACCGCAGCGTGCGCTACCTGGTGGCCGTCACCCAGGACGTGACCGAGCGGATGGAGCTGCAGCAGCGGCTGCGCCACCAGGCCGGCCACGACCCGCTGACCGGGCTGCCGAACCGGTCGCTGTTCTTCGAACGCCTGCAGTCCGCCATCACCGACGCGGGACACGACTGCCTGCGCCCGGGTGTCTGCTACCTGGACCTGGACGGGTTCAAGGTCGTCAACGACACGCTCGGGCACGAGACGGGTGACCGGCTGCTGCAGGCGCTCGCCGAGCGGCTGCGCGGCGTCCTCGAGCCGTCCGGTCACCTGGTCGCCCGGATGGGCGGCGACGAGTTCGTCGTGCTCATCGACCACAGCCCGGACCGGGAGTCGCTGGAGGACGTCGCCGGGCTCGCACTGGAGACGGTCCGCCGCCCGGTGCGCATCGGCGAGCACGACATCGCGATCTCGGCGAGCGTCGGCGTCGTCCGGCACGACAGCGGCAGCCCGGAGGAGCTGATGAAGGCCGCGGACACGACGCTGTACTCGGCCAAGCACGCCGGCCGCGGCCGGTACGCGGTGTTCGACCGCGAACGCCACCAGTCCGACGTGCTGAACTTCGAGCTGTCCGCGCAGATGCCCGAGGCCCTGCGCAAGGACCACTTCCACGTGCTCTACCAGCCGATCGTGCGCCTGGCCGACGAGAGGACGATCGGGGTCGAGGCGCTCGTGCGCTGGTTGCGCCCGGACGGCGAGCTGATCGGCCCGGACAGGTTCATCCCGCTCGCCGAGGAGACCGGCCTCGTCGTGCCGCTCGGGCGACGAGTGCTCCGCGAGGCGTGCCGCCAGGCGCGCCGCTGGCGGGATGCGGACCCGGCGAACCCGCTGGTGGTGAGCGTCAACGTAGCCGCGCGCCAGGTCATCGAGAACGACCTCGTCGCCGATGTGCTGGAGGCGCTGGCCGAACACGACATCCCGCCGCACCTGCTCCAGCTCGAACTCACCGAGCGGGACCTGATGGGGACCCAGGACAAGCCGGCGTCGACGTTGCGCGAGATCGCCGACCTCGGAGTGCGGATCGCGATCGACGACTTCGGGACCGGGTACTCCAACCTCGCCTACCTGCGCCAGCTGCCGGTGCAGCACCTCAAGCTCGCCGGCAGCTTCGTCGGCGGGGCGGCCGACCGCGACGACGTGATCCTGCGCGCGCTCGTCAAGCTCGCCGGCTCCCTGGACCTCGAGGTCACCGCCGAGGCGGTGGAGACCGCGGAGCAGGCGGACCGGCTGCGCCACTACGGATGCACCAACGCGCAGGGCTGGTACTACGCCCCGGCCGTGAGCGCCGAGCGGATCCCGGGCCTGGTGCACCACCCGTTCGTGCGCTGAGCGGAGCGTGCGGAGCGAGCGTATCAGCGCTGAGCGCTGGTCAGCGGTTCTGCTCCTGGCGCCAGGCGATCCAGTCGCGCAGCACCCCGAGGTCGTAGTCCGGGCCGTCCTGCCCGACCGTGAACAGCCGGACGCCGGCGTCGAGCAGCGCGGGGCCGTCCTTCTCCGGGTCGCCCCGGACCCCGGCCGAGCGCTCGATCTCCGACGGGTCCCGACCGAGGTCGCGGCAGTGCCCGTCGAGCACGCCGCACTTGTGCGCGACGGTGTCCGCGTCGCCGAACCCGTGCCAGATCGCCGCATGCTCGGCCGTGTAGCGCAGCGTCTTCTTCTCCCCGCCACCACCGATCAGGATCGGGATGTCCCGGGTCGGGGCCGGGTTGAGCCTGCTCCAGCGGTCGCGGATCCGGGGCAGCGCGGCGGCGAGGTCGTCGAGGCGCCCGCCCGCCGTGCCGAAGTCGTAGCCGTACTCGTCGTAGTCGCGCTGGAACCAGCCGGACCCGATGCCCAGGATCAGCCGGCCGCCGGAGATGTGGTCGACGGTGCGGGCCATGTCGGCCAGCAGCTCCGGGTTGCGGTAGCTGTTGCACGTGACCAGCGCGCCGATCTCCACCCGGGAGGTGGCCTCGGCCCAGGCGCCGAGCATCGTCCAGCACTCGAAGTGCTTGCCGTCCGGCTCGCCGTAGAGCGGGAAGAAGTGATCCCAGTTGAAGACGATGTCGACGCCCGCCTCCTCGGCGGCGGCGACGGTGCGGCGGATGTCGGCGTAGTCGGCGTGCTGGGGCTGCAGCTGCAGCCCGATCCGGACCGGACGATCGGTGCTCATGGCACCATCCTCGCCGCGGTCGCGGAGATCGGCGACCGCACCGGTCCGATCCGGCGGCGCCGGCTCAGAGGCGGCGCAGGCCGGACAGCACCCGGTCGAGCAGCGCCATGTCCGGTCCACCCGCCGGGTCCACGTCGAGGTGCACCTGCAGGCGTCCCTCGTTGGCCAGGTCGTCGATCAGCACGCGGGCGACACCCAGCGGCACGCCGGTCAGGGCCGCCACCTCGCTCACCGACCGCGGCCGGGCGCACAGCGTCAGGACCGTGTTCCGCTCGCCGGACTCGCCCCCGGGCGGTCCGATCGCCGAGACCAGCGTCTCGATCCGCAGCTCGGTGCGGACCTTCGTCCGTCCGCCGGTGAGCACGTACGGGCGGGCCGCGATCGCGACGGCCGGCTCGTCGGTGACACGGGGCAGCTCGACCGTCGGGCGGGCGTCGTCGGACGGGTCGGGGTCGGCCACCGCCGGCGGATTCGGCCTCTCCGGCTCTCCCGGCGCGGCCTGTTGCTGCCCGGCCCGGGACTTGTCGGCCTGGCGTTCCCTCCGCGACGTCCGCGCCCGCCCGCCGAAGCGGGCACCGGTCATGCCGACGTCCGCACGGCCATCCGGCGTCTCCTCGCCGGGTGTCTCCTCGTCCGGTTCGGACCCGTCGACCGGCTGACCGTGCGCCGTCTCCGGGTCCGGGGTGTGCCGGGACCGCCGCGCGGGCGCGCCGAACCGGGCGCCGGTACGTCCGGTCTCCGGTCGGCCCATCGGCCACCTCTCTCGTCGGGCACTCGTCGGATCGGCACATCGCGCGATGTGCCGGGAGTGTCCGAATATCGTCCGATGCTGCTACCGAACGGTGTCCCCCGTGTGACGGTCGTGTGACGTCGCGGCGGGCCATCGACACCGGCTCGACTCGCCCGCGTGGGGTCGGTCAGGCGAGTAGCTCGCGGAACTCGGCGAGTGCCGTCGAGGCCGCGATGTCGGCCGCCTCGACGACGCCGAGGAACGCCGCGTACCCGTGGATCAGTCCCGGCCCCTCGACGTGACGGACCGTGACGGCGGCGCGCTCCAGGTGCGCGACGTAGGCCTGTCCCTCATCGCGCAGCGGGTCGCACTCCGCGGTGGCGACGACCGCCGGGGCGACCCCGCGCACGTCGGCCTCCAACAGGGCGATCTCCGGGTCGGCCGCCCCCACCCCGCCGGGCAGGTACTGCGACCAGAAGAACCCCATGTCCGCGTCGGTCAGGAAGTAGCCGGACCCGTTGGACCTGATCGACGGGTGCGACGACGTGGGGTCGGTGGCCGGGTAGAACAGCAGCTGGGCGTCGACCCGGAGGCCGCCGTCCCGGATCGCGCGCACCGCGAGCCCGGCGGCCACGCTGGCGCCCGCGCTGTCGCCGGCCAGCCCGATCGGCCGCCCGGCGGCGCGGGCCGAGATGTTGCGCAGCACGATCTCGGCGTCGTCGAGCGCGGCGGGGTGCGGGTGCTCCGGGGCGAGGCGGTAGTCGACCGACACCACGGTCGCGCCGGTGGCGTTCGCGACCCGGCGGCAGACCGGGTCGTGGGTGTCGACGTCGCCGAGGACCCAGCCGCCGCCGTGCAGGTAGACGACGATGGCGCCGGTGTCGTCGGCCGGGAGGTAGGTCCGCACCGGCACGTCACCGCCGGACCCGCCGGGGATGACCCCGTCGGCGACGACCTCGACCTGCTCGGGCACGAAGTCCGGGCCGCGGCGGGCCATCGCCAGCTGCCGATAGTGCGCGCGGCTGGCGACGGCGTCCCCGTCGCGGACGAGCGGCAGCGCGCCTTCCTGCTCCAGCGTGTCCAGGACCGTGCGGAAAGCGGGGTCGAGCGCCATGCCCCGGACGTTAGCCGAGCGGGCTGCGCGGCAGCAGGCGGTCAGCGACGATCTTGCGCTGGATCTCGCTGGTGCCCTCGAAGATCGTGGTCAGGCGGGCGTCGCGCCAGTGCCGCTCCACCTGGTGCTCGGTGGTGTAGCCGTTGCCGCCGT
Organism: uncultured Actinomycetota bacterium; assembly: GCA_963822335.1. Taxonomy (GTDB): domain Bacteria; phylum Actinomycetota; class Actinomycetes; order Mycobacteriales; family Pseudonocardiaceae; genus Pseudonocardia. The sequence goes on from CAWGHE010000005.1 coordinate 1,305,992, forward strand.
GCAGCTGGATGCCGTCGCCGGTGACCTCGGCGGCCATCTCGGTGGCGAGGAGCTTCACCATGGCGGCCTCCCGCTCGCAGGACTCGCCCTGGTCGATCCGGTGCGCGACGTGCTGGTAGAACGACCGGGCCTGCTCCACCCGGGCGGCCATCGTGGCCAGCGTGAACCGGACGGACTGGAAGTCGCCGATCGGGTGGGAGAACTGCCGCCGCTCCTGCAGGTAGCCGATGCAGTCCTCGACGGCGGCGCGGGCCAGCCCGACCGCCCGCGCGGCCGTGTGCACCCGGGCGATGTTCAGCCACGCCTGTGTCGACTGGAACCCCTCGCCGCCGCCCGAGAGCTGGTTGGCCACCGGGACCCGCAGGCCGTCGAAGTCCAGGTCCCAGGTGACGAAACCGTGGTAGCCGATCTTGTCGATCGGGGTGCCGGTCAGCCCGGCCGGGAACACGTCGCGCTCCTTCTCCACCACGATCGTGGCGAGGCCTGCGCTGCGCCGCTCCCCCGGCTCCGGGTCGTCGGTGCGCACCAGCACCTGGACGAAGTCGGCGGCCTTCGCGTTGCCCGTCCAGCGCTTGTGCCCGGTGACGACGAACTCGTCGCCGTCGCGCTCGGCGCGGGTCTCGACCGCGGCCAGGTCCGACCCGGCGTCCGGCTCGGACAGCGCGATCGCCCCGATCCACTCACCCCGCGCGCTGCGCCGCAGCAGCTCGGCCCGCCGCTGTTCGTCCGCGACGCCGGTGCCGGCGCCCTGGGCGCGCGCGATGATCGACCCGACGCTCATCCACGCCCGGGCCAGCTCCTCGGCGACCATGCAGTACTCGAACGCGCCGAGCCCCAGCCCGCCGTGCTCGGCCGGGACGGTGATCCCGAAGTAGCCGAGCTCGCCCATCTCGTCGAGCAGCTCGCGGGGGATCTCGCCCTTCTTCGGGTCGAGCTCGTTCGCCAGCGGCAGCACCCGGCCCATCGCGAACTCGCGGGCCTGCTTCTGCAGCGCCTCCCGCTCTGCGGTGTGGAACGGGGACGACAGGACCGGGACCGGCGGTTCGACGAACTCGACGGGATCGGACGACGGGTCGCTCATGCTGCGCAGTATCGGGCACCGGGGCCCCGCGGGCCGGGCGGGCTTGATCCCCGGCGCCGCACGGTTCAGGGTGATCTCCGCGGACGACGAGGAGGTCGGATGAGAGTGACCGTGGTGACCGGTGGCGGGGGCGGCATCGGACGCGCCGTGGCCCGTGCGCTGGCCGGGCCCGACACGGCCGTGGTGGTCGTGGACCGCGACGCCGGGGCGGCCGGGGAGACGCTGGTCGAGGTGAAGGCCGCCGGCGGCAGCGGGACGGTCGTGGAGGCCGACGTGACCCGGTCGGCCGACGTCGCCCGCTACGTCGAGGCCGCCCGTTCGTTCACCGGCCGGATCGACGCACTGGCCAACAACGCCGGCATCGAGGGTGTCGTCGCGCCACTCGCCGAGTACCCGGAGGACGTGTTCGACGCCGTGCTCGGCGTGAACGTCAAGGGGATCTTCCTCGGGCTCCGGCACGTGCTGCCGGTCATGCTCGAGGCCGGCACCGGCGCGATCGTGAACACCGGCTCCACGTCGTCGATCCGCGGGCGGGCCAACCTGGGTGCCTACGTCGCCAGCAAGCACGCCGTGCTCGGCCTGACCCGCACGGCCGCCGCGGAGGTCGCCGGAACCGGGGTCCGGGTGAACGCCGTGCTGCCCGGGCCGGTGCGCACGCGCATGATCGACTCGCTGAACGCGATGGCGGCCGAGCGGACCGGCGGCGCGATCCGCCGGGCCGTCGCGACACGGGAGGCGGAGCCCGACGAGGTCGCGGCTACCATCGCGTTCCTGGCATCGGACGCCGCCGCGCACGTCAACGGCGCCGCCTGGGTGATCGACGGCGGGAGCACGGTCTCATGACGAGCGACGGGCGGCTCCGCGGCGAGGGTTTGCTGGCGCTGTGGGGCACGGCCGACGACGGCGGGGATCCCGGGTTCGACGACTGGTACACCCACGAGCACCTGCCCGAACGCATCGCCGTGCCGGGCTTCCTGCGGGCCCGCCGCTATGTCGCGGACCTGCCCGGCCCGGACCCGCGCTGGACCTACCTCACGCTCTACGAGACGGAGACGCTCGCGACCCTGAGCTCGCCGGAGTACCTGCACGCGCTGGACACCCCGACCGAGGGCACCCGCCGATACCTGCCGCTGTTCGGCGCGATGGCGCGCACCGGCTGCCGGGTGACGCACTCGGCGGGCACCGGCGAGGGTGGCGACGTGGCGTTCGTCGAGTTCGGGCCGGGCGCCGACCCGGACGGGTTGCGCCGGTGGGTCGTCGACGAGCTCGCCCCGGCCGTGCTGGCCCGCAGCGGAGTGCTGGCCGTGCACCTGGCCGAGGCCGACGCCGACGCGACGGCCGTGCGCGACCGCACGGAGTCCTACAAGGACGTGCCGACGTCGTCGGGCCGCTGGCTGCTGCTCGTGGAGGGTGCGACCGTCGACCACGCCGCGGCCCGCGAGCGCCTGTCCGCCGACGTGGCGGAGCTGGCCGCGCACGGCGCGGACGTCGGCGGGGCCGAGCTGTTCCGGCTGCTCGCCCGGCTCGAGTAGCGGCCGCCGGTCGCCGCACGGGTCAGCCGGGGCGGCGACGCCGGCGCGCCCGAAGCCGGTCGACGACCCGCCGGAGCGCCGACCGGGCCGTATCGAGCGCCGCCCCGGCCGCCATCCGCAGCGGGCCCGGCCCGCCCGCGGACGGGTCCGGTGCCGTTCCGGTCCGGGCGGCCTCGTCCACCGAGCGGCCGAACTGCTCGAACATCCGCCTGCTGACGTCGCCGGCCAGCGCGCGCCCGAACTGGGCGATCCGGCCGGACAGGTACAGGTCCGCGTCCGCGACGAGCGCGCTGCCGCCGCCCTCCCCGGGCTCGACCCGCAGCGTGATCACGGCCCGGGTGGCGCTGCCGCCGGCGTCGGCGCCCTGCGCGAGCAGCCGCAGCCGATGACCGTCCGGGTCCCGCTCGACGACCTGCGCGAGCCCCTCGAACCGCAGCTTCACCGGGCCGAGCGCGACCGTGGCCCGGCCGCGGTGGCGCCACTCGTCCAGCGACTCGACGAGCTCGGCCCCGGGCAGGCACCGGGCGAGCAGGGAGAAGTCGTCGAGCACCCGCCACACGTCGTCGACGGCGGAGCCGAGCTCGCTGCGCACAGCGACGGTCGCGGACGGCTCGCCGGTGGGCATCCGGACCTCGTCCGGTACGGCGGGTCCGGTGTCGGCGCCACCAGCCGGTGCGGCTCCCGCATGCGAGGTCCCGGAACGCCCGACGAGCGTGCGCGGCCCGCACGCCCGCGGCGCCGGGATCCCGTCCGGGTGCGCCTCGGCGACGTCGGCGACCGCGTCGAGGATGCCGCGGTAGCCGGTGCACCGGCAGAGCACGCCGGACATCTGCTCGGGCAGCTCGTCGGCCGTCACGTCGGGGCGGTGGGTGAGCAGGTCGTAACCGGACATCAGCATGCCCGGCGTGCAGAAGCCGCACTGCAGCCCGTGGTGGTGGGAGAACGCCCGTTGCAGCGGATGCTGGTCGTCGGCGGACCCGAGACCCTCGACGGTGACGACGTCGGCGCCGTCGCACTGCACGGCGAACAGCAGGCAGGCGCGGGCCGCGTCGCCGTCGACGAGCACGGTGCACATCCCGCACACGCCGTGCTCGCAGCCCAGGTGCGTGCCGGTCAGGCCGAGCCGTTCGCGCAGCACGTCGGCCAGGTGCATCCGCGGCGGCACGGAGACGGTCGTCTCGGTGCCGTTGACGGTGAGCGTCACGTCGGCGAGCGCGTCGGCGGCGACCTTCGCCGCGGCCGGCGGGATACGGGTCACGATGCGTCCTCCCAGGCGTCGGGCCGGGTGCGGGAGCGGGCGGCGGCCAGCTCGCGGGCGGCGAGCACGGCGAACAGCCGCCGGCGGTAGCCGGTGGAGCCGTGGGCGTCGCCGCCGGTGTCGACGATCCGGGCGGCCAGTTCGGTCGTGGCCGGGCGCAGGCGCTTCTCCAGGCCGGGCCCGTCCGGCTCGGAGCGGAGCAGGTCGGTGACGTCCTCGGTGACCGGGCGATCGGAGATGCCGAACCCGGTCAGCCGCGCCTCGCCCGCAGCTGTCACCCGCACGACGACCCCGGCCAGCGCGAAGTCGCCGTGCCGGCGGGCGATCTCGGCGAACCCGAATCCCTCCCCCGGCCGCGCGACCGGCAGCTCGACGGCCGTGACGACCTCCTCCGGGCCGGCCGCGGTCGTCATCGCGCCGGAGACGAACCCGTCGGCGGAGCACCCGGCGCCGCCCGTCCGGCCCGGCGATCTCGACGGTTCCGCCGAGGCAGGCGGCGACGGCGGGCAGCTCGGCGGCCGGGTCGCCGTGCGCGAGGCTGCCGCAGACCGTGCCGCGGCTGCGCAGCTCCCGGTGCCCGACGAACGGCATCGCCCGCCCGAGCAGGGGCACCTCCGCCGAGAGCGCGGCGCGCTCGACACTGCGCTGGCGCACCCCCGCCCCGATCCGGATCGCGTCCCCGGCCCGGGCGAACCCCGCCAGCTCCTCGACGGCGGTGATGTCCACCAGCGTGGACGGGCGGCCGAGGCGCATCGCGAGCACCGGCGTGAGCGACTGCCCGCCGGCCAGCACCTTGGCGTCGCCCGCGGCCAGCTCGGCCAGCACGTCGTCGAGCGTGGGCGGGCGGACGTAGCTGAAGGGAGCAGGCTTCATCGGCCGGTGAACTCCGCCGGTCGCTTCTCGGAGAACGCCGCGACGCCCTCGGCGAAGTCGTGCGTGGAGCGCAGCATGGCGTACGCCTTCCGCTCCAGGTCGATGCCCGTGTAGAGCGGCCCGTCGATGCCCTTGTCCAGCACCTCCTTCGCGGTGCGCTGCGCCGCCGGTGAGAACCCGGCCATCTTGTGCGCCAGCTTGTCCGCCGCCGCATGGAGCGCGTCCCGGTCGTCGTGCAGCTCGGCGAGCACGCCCCAGTCGTGGGCCTGCTGCGCGGAGATCCGGGTGGCCGTCATGATGTGGTACTTCGCGCGGGACAGACCGATCAGCCGGGACAGCCGCTGCGTACCGCCGGAGCCGGGGATCATGCCGAGGTTCATCTCCGGCAGCGCGAGCTGGGTGCGGCCGGTGCCGAGCCGGATGTCGCAGGACAGCACCATCTCGCAGCCGACGCCGAAGCAGTAGCCGTCGATCGCGGCGATCACCGGCTTCGGGCTGCGGGCCGCGGCGGTGACGTTGTGCCCGAGGTCGGTGAAGTCGATCGGGTCGACCTCCATGAACCCGGCGATGTCGCCGCCGGAGGTGAAGTGCTCCCCGTCCGAGCGCACCACGACGACCCGGATCTCGGGATCGGAGTCGATCTCGGCGAAGCGCTCGGCCACCTTCTGGCGCATCTCCCAGGTGACGACGGTGTACTTGCCGTGCGACAGCGTCAGGTACGCCACCGGTCCGTCGCGGTCGAGCAGGACGTCGCCGCCGGTCAGTGCCATGTCAGTCGGTCTCCTTCTGGTCGAACAGCTGGTGCAGCACCTCGCCGTGCAGGGGCAGGCGGGTGATCTCGATGCCGTGCGGCGCGAGGGCGTCGGCGACGGCGTTCGCGAACGCCGCCGGGAAGCTCATCGACGAGCCCTCGCCGGATCCCTTGGCGCCCAGCGGGGTCAGCGGCGACGGCGTCACGACGTGGTCGGTGCGCAGCTCGTAGCCGGCCTCGGCACTGGTCGGGCACAGGTAGTCCAGGAACGTCGCCGACGTCGGCTGCCCGGACGGCGCGTAGCCGAACTCCTCGTACATCGCCCCGCCGAGTGCGTGCGCGAGCGCGCCGTGCACCTGCCCGTCGAGAAGCTGCTGGTTGAGCACGGTCCCGGCGTCGTGCACGGACGACACCCGGTCGATCGTGATCTCGAGCGTGTCCGGGTCGATCCGCACGGCGACGATCTCGGCGACGAACCCGTAGCAGAGCGAGGAGTTGATCCGGTCGTCCTTCGTGGCGGCCTTCACCTCGCGGGGCGTGAACGCGGCCTCCTCGTAGAGCCGCGCGGACGTGCCCTCCGGCAGGGCACCGGGATCCCAGTGCACGATCCCCGCCGCGTGCCGGAACTGGACCTCCGATCCGTCCGGAGCCCGCACCGCGCCGTCCGCCAGGACGAGGCCGTCGGCCGGCGACCCCAGCATCACCGACGCCGCCGCCCGCACGGTCGCCGCGATCCGGTCGGCCGCCTCGACGACGGCGCTGGTCACCAGCGGCGCGAACCGCGACGAGTAGCTCCCGGACGTGACCGTCCACGGCGTCGTCGCCGTGTCCATGTCGATCACGACCCGGACCTGGTCGGCGGGCAACCCGAGCCGGTCCGCGGCGACCTGGCGGGCGACCGTCGCGTGCCCCTGCCCCTGCGGGACGGACCCGAGCATCACGGTCACCCGGCCCTGCAGGTCCACCGACATCCGCACGTGCTCGGTCGAGCCCGACTTGTCGCGACCGGGCTTGCGCTCCGACGCCGGGGTCGCCAGCCCGACGTAGCCGATGTTCGTCCCGGACGGGTCGGTGACCAGGGCGACCCCGATCCCGTAGTGCGCGCCGTCGGCCCGTGCGGCCTCCTGCCGGGCGCGCAGCTCGTCCAGGTCGGCGTTCTTCACGGCGAGCTCGACGGCGGCGGCGTAGTCCCCGGAGTCGTAGACGCCGCCGGTCGGCGTCTCGTACGGGAAGCGGTCGACGAGGTTGCGCCGCCGCACGTCCAGCACGTCGAGCCCGGTGGCGGCCGCGACGGCGTCCATCAGCCGTTCGAGTCCGAAGTAGAGCTGCTGGCCGCCGAAGCCGCGGTTCAGGCCGGTCGGCATCTGGTTGGTGACGACGGCACGCGCCCGGATCCCGACGGCGCCGATCCGGTACGGGCCGGTGATGTTGCCGAAGCAGCGGTACAGGGTGGACGGCTCCGGCGGGCGCAGGTAGGCGCCGACGTTGTCCACCAGGTCCATCCGCAGCGCGGTGACGGTGCCGTGGGTGTCGACGGCGGCGGCGCAGCGCATCACCCGGTCCGCGCCCGACGAGCTGGCCAGCAGGTGCTCGACCCTGTCCTCGGTCCAGCGCACCGGCGTCCCCGCGTGCTTGGACGCCAGCGCCATCAGCACGACGTACGGGTAGATGCCGGCCTTGATCCCGAAGCTGCCGCCGATGTCGGCCGGCACGTGCAACCGGACCTTCGACGTCGGCACGCCGAGCGCGCCGGCCATCACCGGCACCATCGTGAACGGCCCGTGGAAGTTCGCCCACGCCTCGACGCCGGGGCCGTCGCCCTGCTCGGTCCAGTGCGCGATCACCGAGTAGCACTCCATCGGCACCGACGAGTAGCGCGGGAAGTCGTACTCCCCCTCCACCACGTGCGCGGCGGTGGCGAACGCGTCGTCGACGTCCCCGAAGGAGAACGTCCGGTCCGTCGCCACGTTCGACCCGGCGTCGTCGTGCAGCAGCGGCGCGCCCTCGGCCAGCGCCGCGCGCGCCCCGATCACCACGTCCAGCGGCTCGTAGTCCACGGCGACCAGCTCGGCCGCGTCCTCGGCGGTGAACCGGTCCGAGGCGACGACGACGGCGATCGGCTCCCCGACGAAGCGCACCTTGTCCACGCCGGTCGGCAGGTACGGCATGGCCGCGCCGGTGGACAGCGGGAACGGCCGCAGCGCCTCGGCGACCTCGTCCGGCCCGATCACCGCGGCGACACCGGGGTGCGCGCGGGCGCGCGACAGCTCGACCGACACGAGCCGGGCGTGCGGCTGCGTCGACCGCACGACGGCCGCGACGAGCGTGCCGGGCAGCGGATCCAGGTCGTCGAGGAACCGGCCGGTGCCGCTGACCAGCGCGGCGTCCTCGATGCGGCTCGGGGGGCGGTTATCGGGCACGCGCCTCACCTCGCGCCTCGTAGTCACCGGCGACCAGCACGCGTCGCAGCGTCTTGCCGACGCCGGAGCGGGGCACCGCGTCCACCGCGACCACCCGCTTCGGGCGCTTGAGCGACGGGAGCGTCTCCCGGGCGTAGGCCATCGCCTTCTCGGCCGTGGTCACCGGATCCGCGCCGCGGCACCGGCACGACGAACGCCGTGACCGCCTGCCCCCAGCGCTCGTCCGGCAGACCGGCGACGCACACGTCGTCGATCTCGGGGCAGCGGGCCAGCGCGGCCTCGATCTCGTCGGGGTAGACGTTCTCGCCACCCGAGTTGATCATGTCGTCGACCCGGCCGGACACCCAGAGATCGCCCTCGTCGTCGGCGACGGCGAGGTCGCCGGTGTAGTACCAGCCGTCGCGGATCGCCTTGGCGTCGGCGTCCGGGCGTTGCCAGTAGCCGGCGAACGCCTCCGGGCTCTGCATCGACACGATCACCTGGCCCTGCTCGCCGGGCGCGACCTGGACGTCCGGTGGCGCACCCCGTTCCGGCGCGACCAGACGCACCCGGGAGAAGATCCCGGCCCGCCCCGCGCATCCCGGCTTCGCGGCGGCGTCCGGGTGCACGGTGAACGTGTAGATCTCCGTCGACCCGAAGTGGTTCACGAACGACTCCGGCCGCACGGCCGCCGCCAGCTCCTCCGCCAGCGCCGGGGTCATCGCGGCTCCCGCGTACGCCAGCCTGCGCAGCCCATCGGGCTCGTTCCAGACCGCCGGCCCGCAGCAGCGACCAGTACATCGTGGGAACGAGGTAGAGCGAGGTCACGTCCTCGTCGAGGGTGAGCCGCACCGCCTCGGCCGCGTCGAACGCGGGCTGGGCGACCCACGTCCCGCCGACCACGACCGAGCACACGAGCGTCCGCAGGCCCATCGTGTGGAACAGCGGCATCACGCCGAGCACCCGCTCGCCCTGCGACTGGCGGGTCTGCACGGCGTGCGCGACGGCCGCGGTGCGCTCCGCCCGGTGCGTGCGCGGGACACCCTTCGGCCGGCCGGTGGTGCCGGACGTGTAGAGCACGACGGCGAGCGCGTCCTCGGACGGCGCCGGGCCCGGTGGGGTGCCGGGCGACCGTTCGGCCTCGGCGTCCAGTTCGGCGGCGGTGCGCAGCGGCACGTCACCGGCGTCCCGCGCGGCCGCGACGGTCCGGTCGGCCTGCGCGTCGTCGGTGACCGCGAGGACGGCGCCGGAGTCACCGAGGCAGTAGCTCAGCTCGTCGACCCCGAAGCGGGTGGACAGCGGCACCGGGACCGCACCGAGCGTCTGCGCGGCCAGGATCAGCGACGCCTGCGGCTCGCCCCCGGTCAGCGACAGCGCCACCCGGTCGCCGGGCCCGGCTCCGGCCGACCGCAGCGCGGCCGCCAGCGCGTCCACCCGGGCGCTCCAGGCGGCGTAGGTGAGCCGCCGTCCGTTGCCGGACACGGCGACCCGGTCCGGATGCCGTTCGGCGGCCCACCGAAGTGTGGTCGCGAGATCCATGTGTCTCCCTCATACCGTCTGAAACAGACCATACGAACAGCAACATGGAGGCGCAAGGGGCAGATAAGGTGCCGGCCATGGCCGTGCGACTGTCCACGACGTCCTACGTCGTGCTCGGCATGATCGCGCTGCGCGGGCCGTCGACCCCGTACGACCTCAAACGCGCGGTCAGGCACTCGGTCGGCTACTTCTGGCACTTCCCGCACGCACAGCTCTACTCCGAGCCGGACCGCCTCACCGAGGCCGGCCTCCTGGACTGTGAGAACGAGCACGGCGGCCGCCGCCGCAAGACCTACTCGCTGACCCAGGAGGGGCGCGACGCGCTGCGGGGCTGGCTCGCCTCCCCCACCGACGTGCATTTCCAGATGCGCGACGTCGCCGAGCTCAAGCTGTTCTTCAACGAGGTCGGCGACCCCGGCGACGTCGGCCGCCTCGCCGAGGAGCAGATCGCGCAGCACCGGGCACGGATCGCCGAGTACGAGGCGATGGTCGAGCGGTTCGGCGAGGTCGACTCCGCGCGGCCCCGCATGATCACCCTGGAGCTGGGCCTGGAGATGGAGCACGCCGCGCTGCGGTTCTGGCAGGCGCTGGCCAAGGACGACCTGGACGGGCTACGCGCTGCCCGCGGCCGGGACGACACCGGAACGGTGTGAGGTCCGGACGTCGCTAGTCGGTGCGCCCGGCGCGCCGGTAGAGCTCGGCCGCGGCGCGGGAGAAACCGTCCGGGACGTCGATCGCGGCGAACGTGTCCGCCGCCTCGTCCATCTCGCCCGCCCAGCGCCAGCCCTTCGACGACGCCTTGGCCCGCACCTCGGCCAGCGCGGCGTCGTACCCGGCGCCGGTGCGCTCCAGCTCGCCGCGCAGCGCGTCGGTGACGCCGAACCGCTCCGCGGCCTCCTCCAACGCCAGCCACACCGTCGGCAATGCCTTGCTCTGCAGCGCGAAACAGGCCTTCAACCCGCTCGCCGTGCCGATCTCCGGACCCAGCACGCGCGCGTCGAACGGGGATCCCTCGAACAGGCCCGCCGCGGCACCCGCGCCCGGCCCGGACAACCACAGCACGGTCGTCCCCCGCTCCCACGCCGGTGGGCCGATCACGGCCCCGTCGCAGACCGTGCCGGCCCCGAGGATCCCGTCGATCTCGCGGACGGCGTCCGGGGACACGGCGTTCGCGTCGACGTAGAGCGGGCGCTCCGGGCGGTCGCCGAGCGCGTCGGCGGCCTCGCGGGCGACCTCGCGGGCCGCGTGGGGCGGGCAGATCGAGATGATCACGTGGGAGCGCCGGGCCAGCTCCGCGGTGTCCGGGACCGCCTGCAGATCGGCCAGCTCGGCCCGCTTCGCCGTGGCGTGCGACCGGCCGGCGTCGGCCCAGATCACGGCACCGGCGCGGGCCTTGAGCGCCGAACCGAGCGCGGCGCCCATCGTGCCGGGGTGCAGGATCCCGACGACCGGGCGGGCCGGGAGCTCCATCACGTGCATGACACGGATGATGCCTCGTGCCGGTTCCCCCTACTCGGCGGGCTCCGGGGCAGGCAGGTGGCCCAGCTGAGCGAGGATCGTCATGTTGTCCCAGGTGACCCAGAACTCGGCGAACTTGCCGTCCCGGATGTGGAAGACCCCTCCGAAGTCGAACGTGGTCCGCCGGCCCGACGCCGGGAACGGACCGAGAGGTCCGGTCTGCGTGCCCTCGTAGGTGCACCAGATTCCCGCGCGGTCGCCCTCGACGACGACCTGCCGGAACGTCTGGATGTTGTCCGGGAAGGATTCCGTGTTCGACCGCAGGAAGTCCTTGAAGTCCTCCCGGCTGCGTACGTCGAAGTCGGGCGTCGCCTCGCAGTGACGGACGAAGTCCTCGGTCATGACCTCGTCGATGAGGTGCAGCTGACGGGAGTTCATCGCGTCCTCCAGCCGTTGCACCATGTCCCTGACCTCGTCGGTGGTGGGCATGTCGGTCCTCCGCTCGTTGGATAATGAGGGTGTATCCCAGTCTCCGCGCCGAGGAGATCCGTCTCGTCGCCACGATCGATGAACCGCATCCGGCTCGTGCGGATCGCGGCGACGCCCGGCACAGTGCGGACATGGACGAACTGCGTTTCGACGCCGACCTGGTCGGCGGCTGGCTCCAGCTCCCGTCCGCCGCGACCGCGGAGGTCGTCGGCGCCGTCGGCTTCGACATGGTGGTGATCGACGCCCAGCACGGTCTGATCGGCGAGGACGCGCTGCTGCCGATGCTGCAGGCGCTGTCCGCGACCGGGAACCGCACCCTCGTCCGAGTTCCCGGGCACGGGGACGAGCCGATCGCGAAGGCCCTGGACCGCGGCGCGGACGGGGTGATCGTCCCGCTGGTGAACTCGGCCGCCGAGGCAGCCGCCGCGGTGGCCGCGTGCCACTACCCGCCGCGCGGGCGTCGCAGCTACGGGCCGACGCGGGTGGGCTGGCACGGGCGGGACACCTCGGCCCCCGGGCGGTGCGTGGTGATGGTGGAGACCCGCGAGGCCGTCGAGGCGCTCGACGGGATCCTCGCCGTCGACGGGCTGGACGCGGTGTTCGTCGGGCCCTCCGACCTGGCCCTCGCGCACGGGATGGAGCTGGCCGCGCAGCACGGCGACCCGGACTACGACGCGTTGCTCTCGCGCATCACCGGGGCCTGCCACGACGCGGGCGTCCCGGTCGGCATCTGGTGCGCCGGGCCGGGGAACCTGCACCGCTACCGGTCGCTGGGGTTCACGTTCTTCGGGCTGTCCGCCGAGCACGTGCTGCTGCGCAACGCCGCCGCGGAGGCGCTGGCGCGCAGCCGCCCGGGCGGCCCCGGCTGCTGAGCGTCAGAGCCCGCTCGGGCCCGGCGGCCGGCGTGCTCGGGAGGCCGGCCGGTACCGCCTGGGCCACCACGTCGCGCCGGTCCTTGAGCCGCACCGGGTGGTAGTGCTGGATCGAGGCGTTCATGTGCGCGCCGATCACGATCGCGAACCCGATGAAGAACGCGGCCAGCAGGAACGCGATCGGCGCGGCGAGCGCGCCGTAGGTGTAGCCGGTGCTGGTGATCCCGTTCAGGTAGACCCGCAGTCCGCTGACGCCGGCCAGGAACACGACCGCGGCCAGGAGCGCCCCGGGCAGCCCGCGCCGCCAGGGCGGTTTCGCCGGCAGGGCGAGCCGGTAGAGCGTCGTGAGCGCCAGCACCAGCACGACCCCGAGCACGGGGTAGTACAGCCAGCCGATCAGCGACGTCACGCCGTCGCGCCACGTGTCCGGCAGCAGGCGGGCGAACCGGTCCGGCCCGAGCGCCAGCAGCGGCAGCGCGACGATCCCGGCGACGAGCCCGACGAGGTAGAGCAGCAGCGCGAGCGTCCGCTGCCAGACCGGGTTGCGCACGCCGTACTGGTCGTGCGCCCGCGTGATCGCGTCCACGAACGACGACATCGCCGACGACCCGGACCACAGCGAGATCACGAACCCGAGGCTGATCAGCTCGCTGCGCCCGGTCGTGAGGATCGTGTCGACCGTCGGGGTGATCACCTGGGCGACCGCGTCCTGGCTGAACACGCCGTCGGCGACATGCAGGATCTCGCCGCGCACCAGCACCAGCGTGTTCGGCGCGAGCCACGCCCCGACGTAGCCGAGGCTGCCGAGCAGCCCGAGCAGCAGGGGCGGGAGCGAGAGCGTCTGCCAGAACGCCGCGGCCGCGGACTCGGAGAAGATGTTGTCGTCCCAGGCGCGCACGAGCGTCCGCTTGGCGGTCGCCGCTACCCCACCGGTCGCCACAGCCCCACTGGTCGCCGCCGCCCCACCGGACGGCGCCGCCGCGGTCGGGGCGTCGTCGGGTGCCGGCTCGTCGCTCACGGTCCCAGCATGCGGGCCGTGTCCGGGTCTGTCCTGCCCTGGACTGGCGTGTCCCCGGAGGTGATCGGGTCGTGATCTCGCGCCGGGCGCGACCATGGCGTCCGGTTCGTGGCCGGACTCCGGGCTCGACGTCGTCACCTGCGGATCCATGTATCCGATCCCCAGATCGGATACGAAATCGGCTACCGTGGCGGTGCGGGCGACGTCGACCGGGGGAGGTCCGCTGCGGTGGAGGAGACGGACTGGGACCGGGTGTTCCGCCCACGGTCGGTCGCGCTGCTGGGAGCGACCGGGCGCGCGGACAACCCGATGGCCCGCCCGCTGCGGTGGCTGGCCGAGCGCGGCTTCGCGGGTCGGGTGTGGCCGGTCAACCCGAAGTACGACGAGCTGGCCGGCCTCCCGTGCCACCCGTCGCTCGCCGACCTCCCGGGTCCGGTCGACCTGGTGCTCGCGCTCGTGCCGGCCGCGCGCGCCGAGGACGCGGTGCGCACGGCGGGCGCGGCCGGGGCGGCGGCCGTCGTCGTGTTCGCCTCCGGGTTCGCCGAGGTCGGCGACGAGGGCGCCGACCTGCAGCGACGGCTCGTCGCTGCCGCGCGGGAGTCCGGCGTGCGGGTGCTCGGCCCGAACTGCCAGGGCCTGATCTACGCCCCGTCGCGGCTGCTCGCGACGTTCACCGCGGCCGCCGAGCGCCCGCTGCGGGGTGGGTCCGGGATCGCCTACGTCGGGCAGAGCGGCGCCATCGGCGGATCGGTGCTGGACCTGGCCGCGGAGCAGGGTCTCGAGCTGACCGCGTGGGTGAGCACCGGCAACCAGGCCGACGTCGACCTGACCGAGGTCGGGCTGCACCTGGTGCGCGACCCGGAGGTCTCGGTGCTGACCGTGTACGCGGAGTCGGTGGCCGACGGTGCCTCCTACACCCGGCTCGCGGCCGAGGCCGCCGAGGCCGGGACCGCCCTGGTGGTCCTGCGCTCCGGTCGTTCGGACGCGGGGCGGCGCGCCGCCGTCTCGCACACCGGCGCGATGCTCGGCGACGACACCGCGTTCCGGCTGGTCTCGCAGCGCCACGGCGTCGTGCTGGTGGACGACGTCGAGGAGCTGCTGGCCGCGGCGACCGTGCTGCGCAGCCAGCCCCGACCGGCCGGACGCCGGGTCGCGGCCGTGACGACGTCCGGCGGCGCGGGCATCCTCGCCGCGGACCGGTGCGCGGCCCAGGGACTGAGCCTGCCCGAACTCGCCCCGGAGACCCAGGACAAGCTCGAACGCCTGGTCCCGGCGTTCGGGGCGCTGGCCAACCCGGTCGACGTCACGGCCCAGCTGTTCAACACCGGCGAGCGCGCGTTCGGCGACGTCTGCTCGATCGTGTGCGCGGACCCCTCGGTGGACGCCCTGATGGTGCTGGTCACGATGGTGCTCGACGACGACGCGACGGCACTCGCCGAGGACGTCGCCGCGGCCACCGCGGGCGGGACCGTGCCGTGCTCGGTGGTGTGGCTGGCCGCCCGGGACCGCACGGCCGGTGCCCGCGCCGTCCTGCGCGGGGCCGGCATCCCGGTCTACTCCTCGATCGCGGTCGCCGCCCGGGTGGCCGGTGCGCTGGCGCCGGACCCGGACGCCGTCCCGGCCGGCACCCCCGCGGTCCCGGACGTGCCCGCGGGGATCACCGACGGGTGGGAGCTGCTCGACGCGCTCGGCATCGCCACACCCCCGTCGCGGTTCGTCCGCACCGGCGACGAGGCCGCAGCGGCGGCCGCCGAACTGGGCGGCAGCGTGGTCCTCAAGGCCGTCGGACCCGGGCTGGAGCACAAGACCGAGCGCGGCGCGGTCCGGCTCGGGGTCACGACGGACCGGGCCGCGGCCGTCGTCGACGAGCTGGCCACGTCCGTGCCCGGGCTGGCCGGGGTGCTGGTGCAGCAGGAGGTCCCGGACGGCCTGGAGCTGCTGGTCGGAGGTCGCGGCGGGCGCGACGGCTGGCCTCCGGTACTCACCGTCGGTCGCGGCGGGACCGCCACGGAGATCCACCGGGACCTGGCGAGCGCGCTCGCCCCGATCGGCCCGGACGCGGCCCGGGCGCTGTTGCGGCGGCTGCGCTGCTGGCCGTTGCTGGACGGGTACCGCGGAGCCCCTCCCCTGGACGTCGAGGCCGCGGTCGACGCGATCGTCCGGATCGGCGCGGCGCTGGCGGCGCGCCCGGACCTGGACGAGCTGGAGATCAACCCCCTGATCGTGGGCCGCGACGGCGCCGTGGCGGTGGATGTGCTGGTCCGCGCGCGGGCGGCGTAGGCGTCGCCGGGTCCGTCTGTGCTTGGCCGGCGAGGTCGGCGGAAACAGTGCGCTGACCGAACCGTTTCCGGCGTGGCGCGGCGCCGGCGACCGCGCGACCCCGGGCGATCTGACCGGCAAGGTCCGCGGGAAAACAGTTCGCCGAGCGAACGGTTCCCGCGTGGCCACCGCCGCGGACGCGACCGCGCGGCCCAGGGGCGCCCCGACCGGCAAGGTCCGCGGGAAACAGTTCGCTGAGCGAACGGTTTCCGGGCGGTTCGCCGAGCCGGACCCGCTTCTAGCACCTCTCGGTCGACGCCGGCGCTCGCTACCGACGGTCACCTCGGTCCGGCAGAGTTCGCGGGACAAAGTTCGCCGAGCGAACGGATCCCAGCGGGCGCGCCGCTGGGACGACGGCCTGGCCGTACGCCCGGACCAGCCCGCCCGCGCCCAGCTTCGTCCCGCCGAACCACCGCGACACGACGGCGACGACGCGGTGACCGCGCGCCACCCGGGCCGCCCCGGCCCGGCAAAGGCCGCGGAAAAGCAGTTCGCCGACCGAACCGTTCCGGCGAGGCGCGACGCGGAACTGGCTACCGCGCAGCCCGGCCGCGCCACCAGGGCTGCCCGACCCGGCAAGGTCCGGAAACCGGCCGATGCCGGCCCTCATTACCCGGCGATCACCTCGATCGACGACCGGCAGGTGGAACCGGGCGCGTGACGGCGCGGCTCCCGCCGATCCAGCCGGGCAGGTGCAGCATCTTGATCCCGGCCCCGCCGGTGACCAGCACGTGCACGGCGTCCGGCCCGGCGCTGACCCGGGCGTCCGGCAGCCCGCGGGCGGCCAGGACGGCGTTGCCGCGGTCGTGCAGCTCGGCCCGCACGTCGCCTGCGCCCAGCGCGGCGAGGCGGTCGGCTACCTCCGGCGGCAGCACGACGGCCTGCTCGCACGCGCCCATCCGGTACGGGTCGCCCGCTGCGAGTGCCGCGCCGGCCAGCGCGTCGGCGAGCGGGTCGAGGGTCTCGGCGACGGTGCCGCCACCGCCCCGGGGCAGCACCTCGGCCGTCCCGCCGACGGCGAGCACGGTCACGGTGCTCGGTGCGCCCGACGAGGACGGGGAGGACGGGGAGGACGGGACCGGCACGCACATGCCGTAGCGGCCGGGCTGGCCGGTGGTCGCCATGTCGGTCTCCCCCGGCCGGGCTCCGCCGATCCCGGCGAGCCCGAGCGCGACGGCACGGCCGACGCTCGCGTTCGCCCGGTTCCCCGGTCCGAGCAGGTTCGCGCCGGTGCTCATCCCGAGTTCGGCGACGACCGGGCCGCGCACGACCACGGCGACGGCCGCCGTCCCGGTCGTCGTCTGCACCCCCAGCAGGTTGAACTCCGGCTCCAGGCATGCACGCAGCGCGGCGAGCACGACCGGCAGCTCCGCGGGGAGGCACCCGGCGAGCACGGCGTGGTAGGCGGCCGCGGCCGGGGTCAGCTCCCGGAACAGCGGCGGGACGGGCCCGAGCGCGGCGTCCGGATCGTCGGCGCCGGCCAGCATCGCGTCCAGGCGCGCCGCGGTCGGCGGGACGACCGGCAGGCCGTCCCCGATCCCGGCTCGCCAGCAGCGTGGCCGTCGCGTCCTCGACGCGTGTGCCGTCGTCGACCAGCGGCCGCTCATCCACCGGGGACCCGCACCGACACCGCCTCGGTCGCGCCGAACGACGGGATCCAGCGCCGAGTGCTTGCCCGCCCCGCCCGCGACGAGCACGTGCAGCTGGTCCGGCCCCGTGCTGACCGTGTAGTGATCGCCGTCCGGCTTGATCCCCCACTCGACGAACTGGCGGTGGTTGCCCTCGGACACCCGGTCGACCGGGATCCGCGCGTGCTCCCACAGGTGGTGCCGGATCGCCTCGACGGTCCAGCCGTCGCGGTGCAGCGTGGCCGCATGCTCCGGGCCGAGTACGAGCAGGTGCGGCCCGCGCACGTAGACGTTGTTCGAGCCGGACTGCGCCATCGTCCCGGCGATCGTGGTGAGGATCCCCTCGCCGGTGGTGCTGCCGTGGTCGTTGACGTTGTGCGGCGGCTCGGCCGCCATCACCGTCACCACGGACACGTCCGGGCCGAACCCCCGTCGCATCCCGAACGGTTCCCACGGGCTCTCGTCGGTGTTCTCGGCGACGCAGTACGTGTACTTCGCCGGCGACCCCTGCGTGGAACGGTCCATCGCGGGCGGGCGCGCGCCGCCGACGTTGAGCAGCACCAGCGACAGCGCGCGGCCGATCACCGCGTTCGCCCGGACACCCTGGCCGAAGCAGTTGCCGGACCCGTTGAGCCCCAGCCGTTCCCGCGCGGGACCGCTGACCACGACGAGCGGTGCGCACGGGTGCGTGGTGGCCAGCGACCCGTGGAGGTTGTAGCGCTCGTCCTGCACACCCACCAGCGCGGCGAGCACGACCGGCAGGTCCACCGGGCGGCACCCGGCCATCACGGCGTTCGCGGCGACCGAGCGCAGGGTCGGGACGAGGCGGCTCGGCGGCAGGGGGCCGAGCTCCGGGAGGTCCGGCGGCAGCGCGGCGAGCATCGCGTCGACGAGATCCTCGGTGGGCGGGATCGTGGGCAGCCCGTCCCCCCAGCCGCGTTCCTCGGCGTAGCTGAACCAGTCCGCCGGCCCGAGGTCGGGCACGTCCAGAACGTCGGTCACGAGTCCTCCAGCGCATCCAGCTCGCGGGCGACGCCGGCGTAGGCGGCCTCGATCCGGCCCGCGAGCTCGGCGTCGTTCAGGCCCCCGACCGGATGCTCGACGACGATCACGCGCGGGTCCACCCGCCGCGCCTTCGCCTGCGCCGCCACCAGCGGCAGGAACGTGCGCGTCACGACGAGGAACGCGGTAGCGCCGCGGCGTTCAGCTCGACCGAGTCGTGGAGACTCCACGACGAGCAGGAGCCTCAATCACCGATCGCGACGACCGCCATCCGGTACTGCTGGGCCAGGTGGTCGAGGACGTCGGTCTGCGCCCCGGCGGCCGCGTTCGGCTTCGACGCGAACCCGACGTCGCCGAACCCCCGCTCGGCGACGAGCCGGTCGCCGATCCCGCGCAGCAGGTCGGTCGCGCCGGGCTTGGAGTTGGAGAACAGGCACAGCGTCCCGGCCGGTGCGGCGTCACCGGCGACACCGGCGGCGAGCTCCTCGGCGCCGGTGCCGTACGTGGGGTCCACGATGCGCATGGCGTGCTCCTCTCGTCCGTCCGATGATCCGCGGGACGGATCAGCCTGCGCGCAGGTGGGCGACCGCGGCCAGCCCGGCCGCGAGCCCGTCGGCCGCGGCGGACACGAGGTGGTCGGACACGCCCGCGCGCACCACGCCGGCCACGAACACGCCGGGTACACCCGTCGACGGGTCGAGCCGGCCGTCCGGCCCGCGGGCCAGCACCCCGTCGACGAAGCCCGATCGCGGCGAACGCCCGACCTGCACGAACACGCCGGTCGCCTCGACCGCGGTGCCGTCGGCCAGCCGGACGCCGGTCAGCGTCTGCTCGCCGTCCAGCCCGGTGACGACGGCCGACGGGCGCACCTCGACTCCGGCCGCGGCGAGCGCGTCGGCGCGGCGCGGGGACCAGCGCGGAGCCGTGCCTGGCACGAGCACGGTCACGTGCCCGGCCACCGCCGCCAGCTCGGCGGCCTCCTGGGCGGCCCACTCGTCGTCGCCGACGACGGCGACCCGCTGCCCGGCGAACAGCGGGCCGTCGCAGCTCGCGCACTCGGACAGGCCGCGCCCGGCCCACCCGTCGGCGCCCGGCACGTCGAGGCGGCCCGGCGAGAGCCCGGTCGCCACGACGACCGCCCCGGCCGTGACCGGCCCGTCCCACGTCGCGAGCGTGTGCGGCGGGCCGGCGGTCAGGCCGGTGACCTCGGTGTAGGAGATCTCCACTCCGGCCGTCATCGCGTCGGTGAGCAGCGTGCCGGCCAGGTCCGGTCCGGTCGTCTTCGCCGGCAGGCCCGGGTAGGCGGTCACCTCGCCGAGGTTGATCAGCTGGCCACCCGGCGCGAGCCGGTCCAGCGCGACCACCCGCAGGCCGTGCTCGACCGCCGTCGTCGCCGCCGTCAGGCCGGCGATGCCGGCGCCGACCACGGCCAGGTCCCAGTCCGTCATGTCGTCTCCCCGATCCGCCGGCTCACCGGCGCCCCTTGCACGTGGTTCTGCACGTAGCCGCGCGACTGGTTGCGGCTCTCGTTGCCCGCCAGCACGATCGAGATGTCCGCGGCGCGCGGGCACATCGGCACCATCCGCTGTGGGTCGTCGCCGGCGTAGCGCTCGTCGAGCTCGCCGCGGCGCACCAGCTCGTCCACCCGGAAGCTGGTCGAGCCGACCGCGAACGCGCAGCGCTCCAGCTCCGCCACGGTGATCCGGGCGTGTTCGGCGATGTACGCGCGGATCGCGTCCTTGTCGACGCCGTAGCCGTCCAGCGCGCGGGCGATGCTCGGGCCGAGCACCAGCAGCGGGTGCCAGGCACCGAACTCCATCCCGGTGTAGGACCACGGCCCCATCGCGTCCCGCATGCCGACGGCCAGCGCGTGCAGGTGCCCGGACGCGTCGTCGCCCGCCGAGTAGATCGGCGCGCCGATCGTCACGCAGCTCTGCACGGTCACGACGCTGTCGGTAGCGGCGAACCCGCGGTCCTCGCGGAACGACGGCCAGCCCAGCCCGCGGACGGCGCCGTCGTTCTCGGCGAGCACCACGTTGAACGACGTGGCGATCGCACCCTGGTCGGTGTGCTCGGGCGGGATCCGCAGCCCCGGCAGGTTGCGCAGGTAGAGCCGCACGAACCGGCCGACGCTGGTGTTCGCCCGCCGCCCGACCCGCATCGCACCGGTCCCCGGGTTGAACCCCAGCCGCTCCACGACCGGCCCGGACAGCACCACCAGCGGCTCCCACCCGGGCGTCGCGCCCGCGTCGGCGATCCGGAAGACCGGGTCGACGAGGCACTCCACGATCCCGAGCAGCACCGGCATGTGCTCCGGCGCGCAGCCGGCCATCACGCCGTTCACCGCCACGTTCCACACGGTGGCCTCGCGCTGTTCCGGCGCGAGGCTCCCGAGCACCTCCCCCGCGTCCCGGGTCGTGTGCGCGAGGAACCTCTCGACCCGGTCGAGCGTGGGCGGCACGATCGGCAGGCCGTCGGTCCAGCCGCGTTCGGTGAAGTGCTCCTGCACCGCGTCCAGATCCCCGGAGAACACGATCTCGCGGGGCTCCGGCTCGCGTTCCGGCCCTGCCGTGTCCGTCGCGGCGCCGGACCCCTCGACCAGCGCATCGACGACGGCGGGCGCGACCGAGTCGCGCATCTTCGTGCGGAACGTCGTCCGAGTCGTCGGCGAGGATCACGCCGGGATAGCTGACGATCGGCACGTGCCCGATCCCCAGCGACCTGCCGATGGCCCGGCCCATCGGCTCGAACCCTCCCCCGCCGATCGCGACGGCCGGAACCCCGGCCCGCTCGGCGGCGGCCGCTGCCCGCATCACGGCAGGCATGCAGGAGCCTCAAGCACCGACCGCGGCGACCACCAGGTCGACGCGGTGCGCGCGCAGCGTCTCCGGCAGCGCGTCGAGCACCTGACGCTCCTCGGCGGCCGAGGCGTGGAAGTTGCCGAACTCCTCCCAGCCCACGAACCCGACGTCGCCGAATCGGTCCCGGGCCACCTCGGAGATCACGTCGAACATCTCCGGCCCGCGGAACAGCTCGTCCCACAGGTAGGCCACGGTGCGGCCGCCCAGCTCGGCCGGTCGCTCCTGCTCGGCGACCTCGCCGAGCACCCGGTGCCCGAGCGGCCAGACGACGTCGTAGCGATCGGTCATGTCAGTCCTCCGCCGTGATGACCCGCCCCGCGCGATCGCGCAGGAAGAACGCCGCCCCGAACACGAGCGCGGCCCCGAAGACCGCGATGCCGACCGCGATCCCGTAGCCCTCGGTGGTGGCGATGATGCCGCCGATGAGCGTGCCGAAGCCGGACAGCCCGCGTCCTATGTTGTAGGCCGCGGCGGAGCCGAGCGAGCGCAGCCGGGTCGGGAACAGCTCGCCGAACCACACGCCGAAGATGCCGAAGTAGCCGAGGAAGAAGCTCGACACCAGGTAGAGCCAGGCCAGGTTGGCCATGCCGGAGCCGCTGAGCGCGATCGACAGCATCACGGCGAACGTCGCTGTTCTTCGCGCCGACGTTCGGCGTGTTCGTCGTGCAGTACTCCATGCCCCAGCCGAGGCAGGCCGCGCCGAGGATGCGCCGGCGTTCGGGCGGGGTGTACTCCGTCGCGATGGCGCCGGTCCCGGCCTGTCCGGTCGTCATGTCCCCTCCAGCGGGCCGGGCCGGCGCGACGCTGCACCGGCCCCGCCCCGGACTCGACACTAGGTCTGTCCCGCAAGGCCGTCCAGAGAGATTGGATAATTTCCTGGCTAACGTTCCGTGCTGCGGTGACCGACTCCGAGGGTCGGGCCGAGGTCGACGACGGTCAGGTCCCGGTGGGTGTTCATCAGCTCGACGACGGCCGGGTTGTCCCCGCGGCGCAGCGCGGTGATCATCGTCTTGTGCTCGCGGACGACCCGGCGCCGGGCCGCGGAGTCGTAGAGGTGCACGGTCCGGTAGGCGTCGGTCATCTGCCAGATCCGCTCGATCTCGTCGACGACGAGCCCGAGCCCGGAGTGGCGGAACATCGTGAAGTGGAACTCGTGGTTGGCCGCGGCGATCCGGGCGATGTCGCCGCCGTCGATCTCCTCGGCGATCCGGGTGTTGATCGCGGTCAGTTCGCGCAGAGCCACCGGGTCCAGCCGGGGCAGCGCGAGCAGGACCTCGGTCTCCAACGCCCGGCGCATGAGGTACGCCTGGCGCAGCTCGTCGGCGTTCAGCCGGGTCACCGAGTAGCCGACGTGCGGCTCGTGGCGCAGCACGCCCTCGGTCTGCAGCGCTTTGAGCGCCTCGCGCACCGGGATCCGGGACACGCCGAGCTGCGCGGCGAGCAGCTCCTGGCGGACCTGCTGGCCGGGGACCAGCTCACCGGACCGCATCATCTGCCGGATCTCGTCGACGACCCGGCTGACCACGCTCACCCGGCGCGGCGCGGCCGGGGCATCGGAACTCACGGCGCACAGGCTAGTGGGTGGGCGCCGCTGGGCCGCCGATCGTCGAGCGTCGGTCTCGTCCCAGGACGCGCTCGCCGCTCCGTCTGTCCTCCATGTGGGAATTGACCATGGGCGTGTGCTACATCACCTCCAGCCGGATGAGGCCATCCGACACACAGTGAGGGGAATACATGAGCCAGGCACCGGAAACGTCGGCCGCAGGGCTGCGGCGACGGGTTGCCGTAGCCAGCTGCGCCGGCACGACGATCGAGTTCTACGACTTCTTCATCTACGGCACCGCGGCGGCGCTGGTGTTCCCGAAGGTGTTCTTCCCCGCGCTGGGCACCGCGGCCGGCACCGTCGCGTCGTTCGCCACGTTCGCCGTCGCGTTCTTCGCCCGTCCCGTCGGGTCGATCCTGTTCGGTCATTTCGGGGACCGGATCGGCCGCAAGCGCACGCTCATCTCGACGCTGCTGCTGATGGGTGTCGCGACCGTGCTGATCGGCCTGCTGCCCGGCGCGGCGACGATCGGTGTGGCCGCCCCGATCATCCTGGTCATCCTGCGCTTCCTGCAGGGCTTCGCGGTCGGCGGCGAATGGGCCGGCGCGACGCTGCTGGCCGCCGAGTACGCACCGCCGGGCAAGCGCGGCCTCTACGGCATGTTCCCGCAGCTGGGCCCGGCCATCGCGTTCTTCCTGTCCAGCGGCACGTTCGTGCTCAGCGGCCTGGTGATCGGCTTCGACGACGAGGCGTTCCTGAACTACGGCTGGCGGGTGCCGTTCATCGCGTCGATCCTGCTGGTCGCCATCGGGCTCTACGTGCGCCTGAAGATCGAGGAGACGCCGGTCTTCCTGCGTCAGCAGGAGGAGGCCGCCTCGGCGCCGCCCACCGGGCTGCCGTTCGCGGGTGCCGTCAAGGACCAGGGCAAGGAGATCCTGCTCGGCGCCGGCGCGGCGATCCTGTTCTTCGCGTTCTTCTACATGGGCACGGCGTTCTTCACCACCTACGGCACGGCGAAGCCGCCGAACGGTGCCGGGCTGGACCGGATCACCGTCCTCAGCCTGGGCATGGTCGCCGCGGTGTTCTTCGCCGGCATGACGATCCTGGCCTCGATCCTCTCCGACAAGTACGGGCGCCGTCGGATGATCATGATCGCCAACGGGCTCGCGATCCCGTGGGCGCTGGTCCTGTTCCCGATCCTCGGGACGGGGCCGACGGGATTCGCCATCGGTCTGACCGTCACCCTGGTGATCTTCGCGATCGCGTACGGGCCGATGGGTTCCTACCTGCCGGAGCTGTTCGTGACCCGCTACCGCTACACCGGCGCCGGGCTGGCCTACAACCTCGCCGGTGTGCTCGGCGGCGGCATCCCGCCGCTGATCGCGACCGGTCTGCTCGCGTCCTACGGCGGCTTCGCCGTCGGGATCATGCTCGCCGGCATCGCCGTGGTGAGCCTGGTCTGCGGCCTCGTCCTGGGCGAGACCTCGGACCGCGACCTCTCCGCCGCGCCACAGCCCGCCTGACCCTCCGGTCCGCGCGGGCACGGGGCTCCCGCCCGCGCGGACCGGTCCGGTCAGCCGGTCAGCTCGTCAGCGCAGCACGTCGAGGATCGTCTGCGCGGCCAGTGTCGGGGTGAGCTCGCCGGAGCGGACCTCGCGGTTGAGCTCCGGCAGGCGCTCCTTGAGCTCCGGGTCGGTCAGCAGGCGGTCCATCATGCGGTCCCGGACCATCGACCACATCCACTCCACCTGCTGGTCGGCCCGGCGGGTGGCGAGCTCGCCCGCCTGCTCCAGCGCCTCCCGGTGGGCGATCACCTTCTCCCAGACCTCGTCCAGGCCCATCCCGGTCTGCGCGGAGCAGGACAGCACCGGCGGGCTCCACGCGTCGCTGGCCGGGGTCATCATGTGCAGCGCGCCGGCAAGCTCGCGGGCCGCGGCGCGGGCGTCCCGCTCGTGCGGGCCGTCGGCCTTGTTCACGGCGACGACGTCGGCGAGCTCCAGGATGCCCTTCTTGATCCCCTGCAACGAGTCGCCGGTGCGCGCGATCGTCAGGAACAGGAACGTGTCCACCATCCCGGCGACCGCGATCTCGGACTGCCCGACGCCGACGGTCTCGACCAGCACGACGTCGTAGCCGGCGGCCTCCATCAGCACCATCGTCTCGCGCGTGCGGCGGGCGACCCCGCCGAGCGTGCCGGCCGTCGGCGACGGCCGGATGAACGCGTTCGGGTCGTTCGACAGCGTCGCCATCCGCGTCTTGTCGCCGAGGATCGAGCCCTTCGTCCGGGTCGACGACGGGTCCACCGCCAGCACGGCGACCTGGTGCCCCTCGCCGGTCAGCCGGCTGCCCATCGCCTCGATGAACGTGGACTTGCCGACGCCGGGCACCCCGGAGATCCCGATCCGCACGGCCTGGCCCGCCTTCGGCGTGACCTCCAGCAGGAGCTCCTGGGCGGCCTGCTGGTGGTCGCTGCGGCTGGACTCCACCAGCGTGATCGCGCGCGCCAGCGTCGTGCGGTTGCCGTCGAGCACCCCCTTCGCGAGGGCGGCGACGTCCGGGGTGCGCGCCATCAGTCCGCGAACACGCTCCCGGACTCCGGCTTCCCGCCGTCGCCGTGACCCAGGGCCGCCGCGAGCTTGCCGAGCAGGTCGACGGCCGCCTCGGCGATCACCGTGCCCGGCCCGAACACGGACGCGGCGCCCATCTCGTGCAGCTCCGGCACGTCCTTCGGCGGGATCACGCCGCCGACGACGACCATGATGTCCTCGCGGCCCAGCTCGGCCAGCTCGGAGCGCAGCTCCGGGACCAGCGTGAGGTGCCCGGCGGCCAGCGAGCTGGCGCCGATCACGTGCACGTCGGACTCGACGGCCTGCCGCGCGACCTCGGCCGGCGTCTGGAACAGCGGGCCGACGTCGACGTCGAAGCCGATGTCCGCGAACGCCGTCGAGATCACCTTCTGGCCGCGGTCGTGCCCGTCCTGGCCCATCTTCGCGACCAGGATGCGGGGCTGGCGGCCCTCGTGCTCGGCGAACTCGGCCACCAGCTCGCGGGCGCGGTCGATCGCCGGGTTCTTCCCGGCCTCCTCGGAGTACACACCGGAGATGATGCGGATCTGACCGGCGTGGCGCCCGAACACCTTCTCCAGCGCGTCGGAGATCTCGCCGACGGTGGCCTGGTTGCGGGCTGCATCGACGCCGAGCTTGAGCAGGTTGGCGTCGGCGTCCCGCGTCGTCCCGTCGGCGATCTTCTCCGCGGCGCCGGTGAGCGCGCGCAGCGCGTCGTCGACGGCCCGGTCGTCGCGCTCGGAGCGCAGCTTCTGCAGCTTCTCGATCTGCTCGCGGCGGACGTCGGCGTTGTCGACCTTGCGCACGTCGAGCTGCTCGTCGGCGTCGACCCGGTACTTGTTGATGCCGATCACCGGCTGGCGGCCGGAGTCGATCCGGGCCTGGGTGCGGGCCGCGGCCTCCTCGACGCGCATCTTCGGGATGCCGGCGTCGATCGCCTGGGCCATACCGCCGGCGTTCTCGACCTCCTCGATGTGCGCCCACGCGCGGCGGGCGAGGTCGTAGGTGAGCCGCTCGACGTAGTGGCTGCCGCCCCACGGGTCCACGACGTTCGTCGTGCCGGACTCCTGCTGCAGCAGCAGCTGGGTGTTGCGGGCGATCCGCGCGGAGAAGTCCGTCGGCAGCGCGAGCGCCTCGTCCAGGGCGTTCGTGTGCAGGCTCTGGGTGTGGCCCTGGGTGGCGGCCATCGCCTCGATGCAGGTGCGGACGACGTTGTTGTAGACGTCCTGCGCGGTCAGCGACCAGCCGGACGTCTGCGAGTGCGTCCGCAGCGAGAGCGACTTGGGGTTCTTCGGCTCGAACCGGTTCACGAGCTTCGACCAGAGCAGGCGCGCGGCCCGCATCTTGGCGACCTCCATGAAGAAGTTCATGCCGATCGCCCAGAAGAAGCTGAGCCGCGGCGCGAACTTGTCGATCTCCAGGCCCGCATCGACGCCCGCCCGCAGGTACTCCACACCGTCGGCCAGGGTGTAGGCGAGCTCGAGGTCGTTGGTCGCCCCCGCCTCCTGGATGTGGTACCCGGAGATGGAGATCGAGTTGAACTTCGGCATCTCCCGCGAGGTGAACGAGAAGATGTCCGAGATGATCTGCATCGACGGCTGCGGCGGGTAGATGTAGGTGTTGCGGACCATGAACTCCTTGAGGATGTCGTTCTGGATGGTCCCCGTGAGCTTGTCCGGCGACACCCCCTGTTCCTCGGCCGCGACGATGTAGAGCGCGAGCACCGGGAGCACGGCGCCGTTCATGGTCATCGACACCGACATCTTGTCCAGCGGGATGCCGTCGAACAGCTGCCGCATGTCCAGGATGGAGTCGATCGCGACGCCGGCCATGCCGACGTCGCCGCCGACGCGCGGGTGGTCGGAGTCGTAGCCGCGGTGCGTGGCCAGGTCGAACGCGATCGACAGACCCTTCTGCCCGGCCGCCAGGTTGCGCCGGTAGAAGGCGTTCGACTCGGCCGCGGTGGAGAACCCGGCGTACTGGCGCACGGTCCACGGCTGGCTCGCGTACATCGTCGCGTACGGGCCGCGCAGGTACGGCGTGATGCCCGGGTAGGTGTGCAGGAAGTCCAGCTCGGCGGTGTCCGCGGCGGTGTAGAGCGGCTTGATGCCGATGCCCTCGGGCGCCTCCCACGTCGCGGGGGCCGCGGTGCCGTTCAGGGCGGCCGTCCAGTCGAGCGACGGCGCGGTGTCCGAGTCGAGTCCGACGCCGGTGAAGTCGGGGATGGTCACTTGTCCTCCAGAGCCCGGTACACGTCGTCGATCACGGCCAGCGCGTCGCAGCCGGCGTAGAGATACCCGTCCACACCGGGGATCTCCTCGGGCGGGCGCCCCGCCAGCAGGATCCGCCCGGCGCCCGCGTCGCGCAGCGCGGACGCCGTCTCGGCTGCACGCTCGTCGTAGACCTTGTCCGACGAGCAGAGCACGGCGACCGGGGTGCCCGCGTCGGTGAACGCCTTCACGACCTCGTCCGCGGACTCCGTGGGTCCGGCCTCCGGGGCGTCGATGCCGCCGGCCTGCAGCAGGTTGCGGGTGAACCCGGCCCGTGCCGTGTAGGTGGCCAGCGGCCCGAGCGTGGCCAGGAACGCCGACGGCCGGGAGCCGTTGTCCGCCAGGGTCGCGTCCGAGCGGTCCCGGTAGGCCTCGTACGCCTCCGCAGGCCGGTACAGCGGCAGCCCGCCCCGCGCTGTGCCGTCGGCCCCGCCCACGCCCGGCAGCGCCTCGCGCTCGACCGCGTCCTCGTCCAGGTTCGGGAACTCGCTGACGCCGGTCAGCGGCGACTTCCGGGAGGCGACGGCCTGCTCACGACCGGCCCGTACCTCGCCGACGGTCCGCGCCACGAGCCCGGAGTCGAGCGCCGCGACGGCACCGCCCTCGCGCTCCAGCTCCTGGAAGTAGGCCCAGGCGGTCCGTGCCAGGTCGTCGGTGAGGTGCTCGACGTACCAGGAGCCGCCGGCCGGGTCGATGACCTGGGCGATGTGCGACTCCTCGATCAGCAGCGACTGGGTGTTGCGCGCGATCCGCCGGGAGAACGCCTCCGGACGGCCGATCGCGGCGTCGAACGGCGGGACCGTGACCGCGTCCGCCCCGCCGACACCCGCGGCGAAACCGGCGACCGTGCCGCGCAACATGTTCACCCACGGGTCGCGGCGGGTGAACAGCGCGTCGGAGACGACGGCGTGCTGGGTCTGCGGCACGTCGGTCGTCCCGGAGGCCTCCAGCACGCGGGCCCACAGCCGCCGTGCGGCACGCAGCGTCGCGATCGTCGGGAACTGGTCGGGGGTCGCGGCGTAGCGGAACTCCAGCAGCCGGGCCGCCGTCGCGACGTCCAGGCCCGCCTCGGTCAGCGCACGCAGGTAGGCGACCCCGGCGGACAGCGAGAAGCCCGAGCTGCTGGGCGTCCGAGCCGCCCGCCTCACGGATCGGCGTCGCGTCCACCACTACGGCCCGGACCTGCGGATACGTCTCGGCAACCCGCTGCGCGAGCCCGACGACGGACGCGACGTCCGGTCCGTCGCCGGTGCGGGCGCGCACGCCGACCGGGTCGAGCCCGAGCGTGCCGAGAAGGTTCGCGCCGTGGTCCGCCCCGAGCGCGAGGAACGCCTCGGCGACGTCGTCGGTCCCGTCGAGCACGACCGGCGCGAGATCGAGCTGCACCCCGTCCAGCGCGCGCGGCAGGTCCTCGGCGGACACCCCGGTGAGCCAGATCGAGGTGACCCCGCACTCCAGGTCCGCGAGCACCGCCTCCGGGTCGGCGCCCACGTGCCGCTGGCGCACGTCCCAGCCGTCCGAGTGCCCGGCGGCGCGGGAGCCGCGGGTGAACGGCCAGGCCCCGGGCACGCCGGGCTCCGGCAGCTCCGCCGCGTCCTCGGCGGCGTAGAGCGGCTGGACCGTGATCCCGTCCGCGCTCGTGCGGGAGAGCCTCTTCACGCCCGCCCCGAGCAACGCGTCCTCACGGATCCGGCCGGACTTCTGGACGATCACGTCCACCGCGTCCAGCCACGCGTCACGGGTCGGCGGGGCGAACTCGCCGGCGAGAACCAGCTCGTCCGGCTCGACCGGCCCCCCTTCATCGGGCGGGGTCGCTGCCATGACCACTCCTTACCGGCCCCGACGGCCGCACCGACGCCCGGACGGCGCCACACCGCGACCGGGAAGTGTCGGGGATTCTAGTGAGCCCCACCGGCACCCGGCAGTGTGAGTGGCGCGACGCGCACCGGCTGTGACGGATCCGACGGCGCCGGCAGCCGCACCGCGGCACCGTTGAGGCCCCGGCCGGGCAGCCGCGGCAGCACCTCGGCGCCGAGGCGGGCGATGGTCTCCCGGGTGCGGTCCGGGTCTCCGGTGCAGTCGGTGAGCAGCACGACGTGCTCGACACCGGTCGCCTCGGCGGACGCGGTGAGCCGCGCGACGGCGTGGTCGGCGTCGCCGACCGGGTGCAGGCCGCACAACAGCTCGGTGTACTCGTGGGCGTCCCGAGGGGTGCGCTCGGCGCCGTCCAGGCGGACGTAGCCGGCCAGCCCGGGTTCCAGCCAGCGCGGCAGCGCGTCCCGCACCACCTGTCGGGCACGGGCCGTGGAGTCCTCGACGTGCGCGATCCCGGCCCACAGGTGCGGAGCCGGGGCGCCGTAACGGCGGACGAACGCGGCCTTCTCGTCGTCGTCGGCGTGCATGCCGAGCAGCATCGGCAGCCCGCGCCGGGCCGCCGCCTCGATGCCGGAACCGGACGTCGCGGCCAGGACCGGCGCGACCCCGCCGTGCCGCACGCCCGGACGGGGTGTGGGCGTCACCGGGTACCTCGCGGAACCGGAAGTGCCGCCCGTCGGCCGACACCGTGGGGCCGTCCAGCGTGGACAGAAGCAGGTCGAGTGCCTCGGTGTAGCCGTCGTCGTCGTGGCGGGCGGCTCCGGTGCCGAACACCTCCAGGTCCACCCACGGCCCGCCGCGCCCGAGCCCGAGCCGGAACCGGCCGCCGGAGACCTGGTCGAGCAGCAGCGCCTGCTCGGCCAGCGCGACCGGGTGCGCGGTCGGTAGCACGCTCACGGCCGTGCCGACCGTGATCCGCTCCGTGCGGCCGAGCAGGTGCGAGGCCAGCGTCACCGCCGACGGGCACAGGCCGTAGGTCATGAAGTGGTGCTCGGCGACCCACACGTCGTCGAACCCGGCGCCCTCGGCGGCGACGGCGGCGTCCACCGCCGCGCGCAGCGTCTCCGCGTGGCTGCGCCCGGGCCACCCCGCGGCCAGCAGGAACATCCCGACCCGCATGGGCCCACCCTCTCGCGGTGGCCCGCCGGGAACAGAGCCCGGCCCCGCGGCGCTTGATGCTGACATGCCCCCCGTGACCCGAGGCTTCGTCGGCAGGCGCCGACGCGACGACCGCCTTCCTCCCGGCCAGTACGACGTCGGTGACCAGTGGCCGGTGCTCACCGCCGAGCGCGCCCCGCGCCTGGACACCGCGCGGTGGACGTTCCGGGTCGACGGCCTCGTCGAGCGCGAGACCGAGTGGACCTGGGACGAGATCCGCGCGCTGCCCCACGACCGCTGGGACGGCGACATCCACTGC
The DNA here is from genome assembly GCA_963822335.1 of uncultured Actinomycetota bacterium. Taxonomy (GTDB): domain Bacteria; phylum Actinomycetota; class Actinomycetes; order Mycobacteriales; family Pseudonocardiaceae; genus Pseudonocardia. The sequence goes on from CAWGHE010000005.1 coordinate 1,336,741, forward strand.
GTCACGACCTGGACGAAGTTCGGGATGCGCTTCGACGGCGTGCCGGTCGACGTGCTGCTCGACGCCGCGGGCCCGCTGCCGTCGGCGCGGTTCGTGGTCGCGCACTCGCACTCCGGCTACACCACGAACCTGCCGCTGTCCGACGTCACCGGCGGCCGGGCGTGGGTCGTGTTCGACGTGGCGCCGTCCTCCTCCGACCCCCTCGCGCCGCTGACCCGCGAGCACGGCGGCCCGGCCCGGCTGCTCGTGCCGCACCTGTACTTCTGGAAGAGCGCGAAATGGGTGGCGGGCCTGCGGCTGACGGCCGACGACCAGCCCGGGTTCTGGGAGCGCAACGGCTACCACGACCGCGGCGACCCGTGGCGCGAGCAGCGTTTCCAGGGCGACTGATGGACACCACCGCGCGCCGCACCCTGCGCTGGCAGACCGCGACGGTCCTCGACGTCCGCGACGAGGCCCCGCGGGTGCGGACGTTCCGGCTGCGGCTCGAACGCGTCTCCGAGCACGTCCCCGGGCAGTACTACGTCGTGCGCCTGACCGCCCCGGACGGCTACACGGCCCAGCGGTCCTACTCGGTCGCGTCCGCCCCGGACGGCACGGCCGAGATCGAGCTGACCGTGGAACGCCTCCCCGACGGCGAGGTGTCGGAGTTCCTGCACGACGTCGCCGTCGTCGGTGACGAGCTCGAGGTGCGCGGGCCGGTCGGGGGCTGGTTCGCCTGGGCCGGGGACGTGCCCGCGTTGCTGGTGGGCGGCGGGTCGGGGCAGGTGCCGCTCGCGGCGATGCTGCGGTACGCCCACGCGCTCGGACGCCCCGATCTGGTCCGGATGCTGGTCTCCGTGCGCACGCCGCAGGACCTGTTCTACGGGCTCGGAGGCCCGGAGGTGAGCGTGGTCCACACCCGGGTCGCGCCGGCCGGCTCGCTCCGCCCGGCCGGGCGGCTGACCCACGACGACGTCGCCCCGCTGGTCCGCGGCGGCGAGACCGCCTACGTGTGCGGGTCCCCCGCGTTCGCCGAGGCGGCCGCGGACCTCCTCGCCGGCGCGGGCGTGCCGGACGCGGCGATCCGGATCGAGCAGTTCGGCCCCACCGGCTGAGCACGGTGCCGGTGTCGACGCCGCACCCGACCGGGTGACGGCACGCGCCGCCCGCACGCGTGCAGCCGCCGACCGCGGCGCGGTGATCGCTGTCACGCACCGTGCGCCCGACGCCGCCCGACGTCGTCGGCGATCACCCACGGCCACCTGACCGATCGGTCAGGTCAGCCCACATCGGACATGCCCGCCACCGATGCTCAGCCCGCAGCGGGTACCGTCCGTTACGACGAGATATCGATTCGCCACCCGATCCGGGTAACACGACCAGGTGGTCGCACCGATGTTCTTGTGGCACGACGTCGTGACCGGAGTAGCTCCCCGCTCCGCATCCCACACGGGACGCCTCCCCCGGGCGCCCTGTGCGCGATGCCCGCAGGCCGACCGCCCTCGGACGTGGAACCCCCTCTCCGGTCCCGACCGGAGAGGAGTGACACCCGGTGGTCCTGTCCCCACCGCACGCGCGACGAGCGGCCGCACCGGTCGCTGCCCCGGCACCCCGGGCCGCGGCACCGCGCCCGGAGCGGCTGCACCGCTTCTTCGAGGCGTCCGTGGTCCGCTGCCCGGAGGCCGTCGCGGTCCAGGACGGCGGGTTGGAGCTCTCCTACCGCGAGCTGGACGGGCGGGCGAACCAGCTGGCCCGCGATCTCATCGACCGGGGCGCGGGCCCGGGGACCCGGGTCGGCATCCTGCTGAACCGGTCGTGGCGCACCTACGCGGTCCTGCTGGCCGTGCTGAAGTCCGGTGCCGCGTTCGTCCCGATCGACCCGGCCTCGCCGGCCGAGCGCGTCGACTACATCCGCTCCGACGCCGTGCTCGAGCTGCTCGTCACCACGTCCGACCTGGCCGAGGAGCTCGACCCGGACGGGCTCGTGCTGCTCGACCACACCGTCGGCGACGTCACCGCGCGCCCCCGGAACCCGCTGCGCGACCGGCCCACCGACCGCGACGACCCGCTGGCCTACATCATCTACACCTCGGGATCGAGCGGGCGCCCGAAGGGCGTCGCGGTCGAGCACCCGAGCATCTGCAACTTCGTCGACGTGATCACCGGCGTCTACGACGTCCGCGCCCACGACCGCGTCTACCAGGGCATGACGATCTCGTTCGACTTCTCGATCGAGGAGATCTGGCCGACGTTCGCCGCCGGAGCCACGCTCGTCGTCGGCCCGACCGACTCGCGGAGGATCGGCGCGGAGCTCGGGGATTTCCTGGCCGCCGCGCGCGTCACGGTGCTCTGCTGCGTCCCGACCCTGCTGGCCACGATCCCCTGCGAACTGCCCGCGCTGCGCACGCTGCTCGTCGGCGGCGAGGCCTGCAACGCCGGGCTGGTCGAGCGGTGGGCACGGCCGGGCCGCCGGATGCTCAACACCTACGGCCCCACCGAGGCGACGGTCACCGCGACCTGGGGCGAGCTACGCCCGGGCCGCGCGGTCACGATCGGACGGCCGGTGCCCACCTACTCGGTGGTGATCCTCGACGACGCGCTGCGCGCGGTGCCGTACGGCGAGGTCGGCGAGATCTGCATCGGCGGGCCCGGCGTCGCCCGCGGCTACGTCAACCTGCCGGAGAAGACGGCCGACCGGTTCGTGACGCACCCCGCGGCCCCGCCGAACGGCGACGGCCGGCTCTACCGCACCGGCGACCTCGGCCGGTTCGACGAGCAGGGCGAGATCGTCTACCTCGGCCGCGCCGACGACGAGGTCAAGATCCGCGGCCACCGCGTGGATCTCGGCGAGATCGAGAACACCGCACTCGAGGACCCGGCCGTGGAGAGCGCCGTCGCGGCACTGGTCGCCGAGGAGCTGGCGGTCTACGTGACGGCCGCCGAGGGCGCCGTCCCCGACCCGGCGCGGTTGCACGAGCTCCTGCGCATCCGGCTGCCCGAGTACATGGTCCCCGGCTACATCGACGTCCTGGACTCACTGCCCACGCAGGTCAGCGGCAAGGTCGACCGCAAGCAGCTCCCGCCGCCGTCGGGCCCCCGGATCATGACGGCCACCGGCCCGATGGTCGCACCCGGCACGACGATGGAGACCCGGGTCCGGGACGTGCTCGGCGAGGCGCTGGCCCTGGAACCCGACCAGATCTCCGTCGAGGCGAACTTCTTCGACGAGCTGGGCGGGCACTCGCTGCTCGCCGCGCGGGTCGTCACGTTGCTGCGCGAGCACGGTGTCGGGCGCAGCCCCGCCGTGCGCGACCTCTACGACAACCCGACCGTGCGCGGCCTGGCCGACGCGCTGGACTCGGACGCCGAGCCGGACGGCTCGGTCCCGCCCCCGCCGCGCGAGGAGCCCCTGCGGCACGGCACCGGCCGCTACACCGCGGCCGGCTACGTGCAGGCGGCCTCGCTGTTCGTGCTCCTGCTCGTGATGACACTGCCCGCCGCCGGGGTCTACGCCTGGCACGGCGGGCTCGTCGACCCGGGCGTGCTGGCCCAGCTCGCCGGCGGCGCCACCGGGATCTACCTGCTGCAACGCTGGCTGCTCGCCCCGCTCACGGTGCGCGCGCTGACCTCGCGCATCGGGGCGGGCCGCTACCCGATGTGGAGCGCGGTGCACCTGCGGTTGTGGGCCGGCGACCTGCTGCTGTCGATCTCGCCGCTGCCCGTGCTGTCCGGGAACCCGCTGGCCGCGGGCTACCTGCGGCTGCTCGGCGCGCGCGTCGGACGGGACGTGCACCTGGGCACATCGGCGCTCTCGCTGCCCGCCCAGCTCCAGATCGGCGACGGCGCGACCGTCGGCTACGGCGCCGCGCTGCGCCCGTGGACCGCGCAGGACGGGCACGTCGTCGTCGGGCCGGTGACCGTCGGGGAGCGGGCCTGGGTCGGCGCGAACGCGGTGCTCGAACCCGGTTCGATCCTCGGCCCGGATGCGGTGCTCGGCGAGCAGTCCGCGCTGGCCCGCGAGCAGGTCGTCCCGGCCGGCGAGCACCGCTCCGGGTCGCCGTCGGTGCCCGAGCCGGCCGACCCGGCCGTCGCCGAGCTCGTCGAGGCCGGTCCGGCGCCGTCCTGGACGCGGCCCCAGCGAGCGCTGGCCGCCGTCGGGGTGATGGTGCTGGAGCTGCTCGCGGTGGCGAGCCTGCTGCCTGCGGTGCTCCTGGTGTGGGGGTCGCTCCTGGTGTTCGGCGAGGGCCCGGCGCTGGCCGTGGCCGCCGGCGTGGGCCCGGTGTTCGTGCTGACGATGTGCCTGATCGTCGCGGTCGGGCGGTGGGCGGTCGCCCCGCGCACCGGTCCGGGCGTGTTCTGCGCCCGCTCGGTGCTCGGGCTGCGCAAGTGGTTCGCCGACACGCTGCTCGAGATGAGCCTGCAGTACACGAACTCGCTGTACTCCACGCTCTACACGTCGGTGTGGCTGCGGCTGCTCGGCGCGAAGATCGGCCGGGGTGCGGAGGTCTCGACGGCCGCGCACCTCGACCCGGAGATGCTCACGATCGACCAGGGCAGCTTCGTCGCGGACATGGCGAGCCTGGGCAGCGCCACGTTCCACAACGGCTGGATGGTGCGCAGGCCCACGTACGTCGGGCGGCGCGCGTTCGTCGGCAACGCCGCCGTGGTGCCGGCCGGGACCACGCTCGGCGACGAGTCGCTGATCGGGGTCGCCACCGTCCCGCCCGCCTCCGGCGTCCCCGGCGACTCGACGTGGCTCGGCTCCCCCGCGATGAACCTCCCGGTCCGCCAGAGCAGCGGCGACCACCCGGAGGAGACGACGTTCCGCCCGCCCCGTCGCAAGGTGGCCGAGCGGCTGGGCATCGAGTTCCTGCGCGCGACGCTGCCGGCGTCGACGGTGTCGGTGTCGCTGTACCTGTTCCTGCTGGGGCTCTCCGAGACCGCGCGGATCGCGCCCTGGTGGGTCGTCGTGCTCGCCGCGCCGCTGATCGCGGTGGCGACGTCGCTGGTCCTGCTGCTGGTCGTCGCCGCGGCGAAGTGGCTGGTCGTGGGCACCTACCGCACGCGGACGGAACCGCTGTGGAGCCGGTTCGTGCGCCGCTCGGAGTTCGTCACCGGCCTCTACGAGGCGGCTGCCGTGCCGGCCCTGCTCGGGATGCTGTCCGGGACGCCGATGCTGGCGCCCGCGCTGCGGCTCTTCGGCGCGTCGATCGGGCGGCGGACCTGCATCCAGACCACCTACCTCACCGAGTTCGACCTGGTGCGGATCGGCGACGACGTCGTCGTGGGACGGGACGTGTCCCTGCAGACGCACCTGTTCGAGGACCGCGTGATGAAGATGGCGACGCTCCGGATCTCCGACGGCGCGTCCGTCGGCGACCGGTCGATCGTGCTCTACGACGCCATCGTCGGGCCGGGAGTGGCGCTGGAGCCACTGTCGCTGGTGATGAAGGGCGAGCACCTGCCCACGGGCACGCGGTGGCGCGGCATCACCGCGCAGGTGGTCCTCGAGGTGAGCGGACCGGGCCCGGCCGCCGAGGTGGAGCAGGCCACGTACGCCCTCCCCCAGGTCGATCGGGAGGCGACGAGGAGGCTCGCGCAGGTCGCCCGGCCCGAGCCGCCCGATCCGGGCAGCACGATGCGGATGCGCTCCGTGCACGCGTCGGGCGCCTACCGGCCCCGGCGCCCGGCCGCCGTGCGGGTGCCGCGGCCCCGCGCCGCGCCGTCGGGCGCCGAGGTCGCCGCCGGCCTTGCCCAGCTCCACCGCGATCCCGACGGCACGCTCCGCTTCCGCCACGTCCCGCAGGCAGGGCCGCGCGGCGGCCGTGCCGCACGCGCCACGGGCAGCAGCTCCTCCGGCCGGCACCGCCCCGGCACCCGGCCGGGGCCGGGCACCCGGTGAGGGGCCTGCTGCAGCGCCTCACCCGCCGCCGCCCGCAGCCCGCTCCGGTCCGGGGCGGGGACCGGCCGCTGGCTCTGGTCTACCGGGGTCCGGCGGCCCGGCCCGTCGAGTGCTCGGAGGCGGTCGCCGCACTGCTCGCGTCGACCCGGCACGGGTTCGACGTGCGCTACGTCGGCCCACGGGAGGAGCTGGAGCTGACGGCGGAGACGCTGGCCGGCGCCACGATCTACGCCCAGCCCGGCGGCGGGACGCTCGGCCGGGCCTGGACCCGGATGCGTCACAGCCGGGAGCCGATCCGCGACTACGTGCACGGGGGCGGCCGCTACCTCGGCTTCTGCCTCGGGGGCTACCTGGCCGGGGCGACGCCCGGGTTCGGGCTGCTGCCCGGCGACACCGACCGGTGGATCGACACGGACGGCGCGAGCGTGGACCACGACGGCGACGCGCTCGTCGACGTCCGGTGGGGCGGTCGTTCCCGGACGCTGTTCTTCCAGGACGGCCCGCACTTCCTGCTCGACCGGTCCGGTCCGGCCACCGTCCTCGGCCACTACCCGAACGGTGCCGCCGCCGCGGTGGTGGCGCCGTTCGGCGCCGGCCGCGTCGGCGTGGTCGGACCGCACCCGGAGGCCGGACCGGACTGGTTCGCCGACGCCGGCCTGCCCGCCCACGACGCCCACGACCTGGGTTGGCAGTTGATCGACGAGGTGATGGCGTCGGCGATCCCGGTGAGCGGCAAGGAGCGCCCGTGAGGAGGCCGCACGAGCACCCGACCGGGCGCCACCACCACCGGTCCGGAGCCGACGGGGGACGCCCGGCCGGTGCCGGTCCGCCCGGCGTGCGCAGGGACGGCCGGCACGCCGGTCAGGGACCGGGCGAGCGACGCGCCGCACAGCCCCGCGACGTGCCCGAGCCCCGGCGCCGGGCCGACGGTCCGCCCCCGCCCCCGCCGCCGCCCGGGACCGCCTCGTCGCAGGACCGGCGGCAGGCCTCGCGCACGGCCCCGCCGACACCGCTCGACGTTCCGACCGTCGCGCTGCCTCCCCAGGTTCCGACCACGCACGCCCCGCCGGCGACGACCCGGCCGGGAAGCGGCCGCTCGACCACCCCGCCTGGCCCGGCCGTCCCCGCCCAGCGCAACGGAACGCGCGCGCCGCCGCCGAGCCCGCCCGCGCCGGGCGCCCCCACACAACGCAACGGGACGACACCCCCGGCCGTCCCCGCCCAGCGCATCGGAACGCGCGCGCCGCCGGCGAACCCGCCCGGGACGGGCGCCCCCACACAACGCAACGGGACGACAGCCCCGGCCGTCCCCGCTCAGCGCAACGGGACGACACCCCCGGCCGTCCCCGCCCAGCGCAACGGAACGCGCGCGCCGCCGCCGAACCCGCCCGGGACGGGCGCCCCCACGCAACGCAACGGAGCGCGCGGGCCGGCGACGACGCGTCCGCCCTCGGCGGCACCGCCCCGGCCGCCGGTCGAGCGGGCGCCCGCCGCCGATCCGGCGCCGCCGGACGCCCCACCGGCACCGGCGCCGCCGGCCGCCGCGGCTCCGACACCACCTCAGCCGGCCGCCGCGGCTCCGACACCGCCTCCGCCGGCCGCCAAAGCCGTCCCGGAGCCCGGCAAGAGCCGCCTGCTCGGCGTCGACGTCGCCCGCGGGATCGCGCTGCTCGGGATCATCGCTGTGCACGCGCTGGTCGAGGGCACCGACGACGGCGCGCCCGCCACCAACTACCTGGTCTTCGGCGGCCGCTCCGCGGCGCTGTTCGCGCTGCTCGCCGGCGTCGCGATGGCGTTCATGACGGGCCGCAAGCGGGTCCGCCCGCGTCCGGGTTCGCCGCGACCGCCGCGATGATCGCCACCCGGGCGGGCGTGCTGCTGGTGCTCGGCCTGGCTCTGGGCTGGACCGACCCGGAGATCGCCGCGGTGATCCTGCCGTACTACGCCGTGATGTTCCTGCTCGCGATCCCGCTCCTGCTGCTGCCGACCGGGGCGCTCGCCGGCCTCACGGTGGTCCTGGTCGCCGCCGTACCGGTGCTGTCGCAGCTCGTGCGCCCGGCGTTGCCGGTGCCGACGCTGGACAACCCGCACCTGCTCGACCTCGTGACCGATCCGGGCGGGCTGCTCTCCGAGCTCGCCGTGACCGGTGCCTACCCGGCCGTCCCGTGGCTGGCCTACTTCGCGGCCGGGATCGTGGTCGGTCGGATGCGCCTGTCCTCGGCACGCACGGCCGCGCTCCTGCTCGGCGGCGGCACGCTCGCCGCCGCTGCGGCCGCCACGGCGTCCTGGTGGCTGATGACGCGCGCCGGCGGCTACGCCGCGATCATCGCCGCGACGCCACCGGGGCAGCTGGACACGGCGCCGACCATCGCCGACTTCGTCAACGCCTACCCGGACGGCGTCACCCCGACGACGACGTGGTGGTGGCTGGCCACGATCGCGCCGCACTCGGGCACGCCGCTCGACCTGGTGCAGACGATCGGCTCGGCCGTCGCCGTGCTCGGGGCCGCGCTGCTGCTCGCCGGGATCAGCCGGCCGTTCGTGGCACGGCCGCTCGGGTACGTGCTGCGCCCGGTCGCCGCGGCCGGGTCCATGACGCTGACGCTGTACACGCTGTCGCTGCTGTTCATGAACACGACGCTGGACACGTTCGACCCGCTGGAGGGCTACCTCTGGCAGGTCGGGGCCGCACTCGTGATCGGGACGGCGTGGCGGCGCGCGATCGGTCGAGGCCCGCTGGAGGCCGCCACCTCGATGCTCTCGCACGCGGCCCGCGATCGGGTCCGCGGCCGGGCGGAGCGCGGAGGGCGGAAGCGGGCGGCCCGGAGCGCACCACTAGCCTGACCACGATGATCGGATTCAGGGCCGTACTCACAGCCCTGACGGGCACCGTCACCGTGATCGCTGTCCTCACCGGCTGCGGCGCCACGATCGCGGTGCCGAATGCCCCCGGCGTGACGGACGAGCGGGCGCAGCCGTGGCCGCAGCGACCCGTCGTCGACGCCTCCCTGGATCTGGCCGGTGACCTCGCGTCCGCGACCGGCACCACGTCCGTGCAGTTCACCCCGGACCAGCAGATCTGCGAGGTCGTGTTCCGGAACTGGGTGAACCGCCCGGCCACGGCCGCCGCGGGCACGTCGTCCACGGTGACCTCGGCCGCCGTCGACGGGCGGCCGGTCACGCCGCGTATCGACCAGGCCGGCGCTGCGGGCGGCGCGCCCGGCACGCTGGTGACGCTGCCGTTGCCGGCTTGCGTCCCGGCCGGTACACCGGTCACGGCCGACGTCGGGTTCCGGCTGAGGCTCGGCGCGGACTCCGGCGAGCGGATCGGGTTCTCCCCCAAGTCCCGCACGGCGTGGCTGGCGACGGCGCTGCCGGTGCTGGCCTGGGTCCGCGGCGAGGGCTGGGTGCGCGACCCGGCCGTGACGATGTCCGGCGAGACGGTGGCCGGCGAGGACTACCGGCTCGACGCGCTGCGGGTCACCGCCGCCGAGGGCCAGACGGTCGCCGGGACCGGGACCCCGGGCGGCACGTCCACCCCCGCGCCCGGGCGGACCACGCACCTGTTCACCGCGGACGCCGTCCGTGACGTGGCCGTGTCCGTCGGCGACTACGCGATCTCCGAGCGCCGGGTCGGCGACGTGACGATGCACGTCGCGGTACCGCGCACCGGTGCGCGGTCGACGGCCGAGGACTGGTTCTCCGAGCACGAACGTGCCCTGGCCCGCCTGCAGGACCTGCTCGGGCCGTACCCGTACCCGGACCTCTGGGTGACGATCGTGCCCAGCCTGAGCGACGGCATCGAGTTCCCGACGCACCTGCAGTACGGCGACGTCCGCCAGCGCGACCGCTCCTCGCTCGTCGCGCACGAGCTCGCCCACCAGTGGCTCTACTCGCTCGTCGGCAACGACCAGTCGCGCGACCCGTGGCTGGACGAGTCGTTCGCGACGTACGCCGAGGTCGTCGTCGCGAACGAGCGCGACCAGTACCGGCTGCGCGAGCCCGGCGACCCCGACGTCGTCGGCCCGATCGGTGCCCCGATGTCCTACTGGGACGCCCGCGGCGGGTTCAGCGCGTACTCCGTCGGCGTCTACGAGCAGGGCGCGGCGGCGCTGCTGGCCGGACGGGACCGGGCCGGGCCCGCACGCTTCGACGAGGCCCTGCGCGCCTACGTCGACGCGAACGCGCACCGGGTGGCGCGCCCGTCGGACGTCGAGGCCGCGTTCCGCGACCTGCCGCAGGTCCTCGACGTGCTGCGCGAGCGCGGCGCGTTCCGCACGTCGTAGCGCGGGTCACGCTTCGCCGATCTTCTACGTGGTGTAGAACTGTCCTTGTCTTCTACGAAACGTAGAACGTCGGAGGGACGGACCGCATGGACGCGCTCGACCTGGCCCGGTGGCAGTTCGGGATCACGACGATCTACCACTTCCTGTTCGTCCCGCTGACGATCGGGCTGTCCGTGATCGTCGCGGCGCTGCAGACGGCATGGGTGCGCACCGGGCGCGAGGACTACCTGCGCGCGACGAAGTTCTTCGGGAAGCTGTTCCTGGTCAACTTCGCGATGGGCGTCGTGACCGGGATCGTGCAGGAGTTCCAGTTCGGGATGAACTGGAGCGCCTACTCGACGTTCGTCGGGGACGTGTTCGGCGCCCCGCTGGCGATGGAGGCGCTGCTCGCGTTCTTCCTGGAGTCCACGTTCATCGGGCTGTGGATCTTCGGCTGGGACCGGCTGTCGAAGCGCGTGCACCTGGCCACCATCTGGGCCGCCGCGATCGGGTCGAACCTGTCCGCCTACTTCATCCTCGCCGCGAACGCGTGGATGCGGCACCCGGTCGGCTACACGGTCGACCCGGTGACCGGACGGGCACGGATGACCGACATCGGCGCCGTGCTCACCAACGACCAGGCCTGGTCGACCTACCTGCACGTGGTCTCGGCCGCGTTCGTGATCGCCGGGCTGTTCGTGGTCGCGGTCAGCGCCTACAAGATCATGCGCAAGCGGTGGGACGACCCGATCCGAACCGGGGATGTTCCGGCGCACGCTGCGGGCCGGGTTCCTGGTCACGGCGATCGCCGGCGTGCTGCTCGCGGTGTCCGGCGACCACCAGGCCAAGCTCGCCGCGACCTACGAGCCGATGAAGCTGGCCGGCGCCGAGGCGCTGTGGGAGACCGAGCAGGGCGCCGGGTTCTCGCTGTTCGCGGTCGGGGACATCCGGGGCAGCCGCAACCACGTCAACGTCCAGGTGCCGGACGCGCTGAGCTTTCTCGCCACCGGCGACTTCGGCGGCACGGTCGAGGGGATCAAGAACGTCCAGGCCCAGTACGAGGCGATGTACGGGCCCGGCGACTACCGGCCGAACATCGCCGTCCTCTACTGGTCGTTCCGGCTGATGATCGGCCTGGGCATGGCGGGCGTGGGGATCTCGGTGCTGGGGCTGTGGCTGACCCGACGCGGGCGGCTCCCGGACCGACGCTGGATGTACCGGATCGCGATCGCGGCGCTGCCGGCGGCGCTGGCCGGAAACATCTGCGGCTGGGTGCTGACCGAGATGGGCCGCCAGCCGTGGACCGTGCACGGCGAGCTGCTCACCGCGGCGAGCGTGTCGCCCGGGGTCTCGCTCGGCGAGGTGGCGACCTCGCTCGCGGCGTTCACGCTGCTCTACGGCGTGCTGGCGGTCGTCGAGTTCCGGCTGCTGCTGCGCTACGTGACGGCGGGCCCGGGAGCCGTCATGCCGTACCCCTCCGACTCCCCCGACGATCCCGAGCCGCGGCGCGAGCCCGCGTTCACCTACTGATTCCGAGGAGACCGCGATGGACCTGCCCGTCGTGTGGTTCGTCGCCGTGGCGGTGCTCTGGACCGGCTACCTGGTCCTGGAGGGCTTCGACTTCGGCGTCGGGATGCTGCTGCGGGTGCTCGGGCGCACCGAGGACGACCGCCGCGTCGCGCTCGGCGCGATCGGCCCCGTGTGGGACGGCAACGAGGTCTGGCTGATCACGGCCGTCGGCGCGATGTTCGCGGCGTTCCCGGTCTGGTACGCCGCCATGTTCTCCGGGCTGTACCTGCCGGTGCTGGCCGTGCTGCTCGCGCTGATCGTGCGCGGGGTCGGGCTGGAGTACCGGGAGAAGGTCGACGACCCGGTCTGGCGCGCCCGCTGGGACGCCGGCATCGCCGTCGGGTCGCTGGTCCCGGCGTTCGTGTGGGGCCTGGTGCTGGCGAACCTGGTCCGCGGGCTGCCGTTCGGCTCGGCGGGGGTGGTCGACGCCGGGTTCACCGACGTCGTCGACGGCTACGCGCTGCTCGGCGGGGTGACCGTGACGGCCCTGTCGGTGCTGCACGGCGCCGTGTTCCTGGCGCTGAAGACCGACGGGCCGGTGCGCCGTCGCGCCCGGACGCTCGCCACCCGGGCGGGCGTCCCGGTGCTGGCCGTGCTGGCCGCCTTCCTGTGGTGGACGGTGACGCTGCGCCCGGGTTCCTGGACGGTGTGGGCGGCCGGTCTCGCGGTCGCCGTCCTCGCCGCCGGAGTGGCCGCCGCCGCGCGGGGCCGGGAGGGCTGGGCGTTCACCGCGACCGCCGCGGCCATGGCCGGGCTCGCCGTCGTGCTGTTCGGCTCGCTGTACCCGGCCGTGCTGCCGTCGACGAACGACCCTGCGCTGTCGCTGACCGTCGCGAACGCGTCGTCGGCGCCGTACACGCTCGGCGATCATGACCTGGGTCGCGGCGGTGTTCCTGCCGCTGGTGCTGGCCTACCAGGCGTGGAGCTACTGGGTGTTCCGCCGCCGCCTCGGCGGGGACCGGGCCGTGCCGGAACCCGCGGGCGTGCCGTGACCGGGCCGGACACGGCCGCCGGCGGCCCGCCGGTCGACCCGCGGCTGCTGCGCGTCGCGAGTGCGGTGCGCGGCCACCTCGTCGTCAGCGTCGTCTGCGGGGCGGCGTTGACCGGCCTGATCCTGCTGCAGGCCTGGCTGATCGCCCGCGTCGTCGCCGGGGCCACCGACGGCGCGGAACCGACCACCCTCGCGCCGCTGGTCGCGCTCGTCGCGGGGGTGGCGCTGGTCCGGGCGGCGCTGGCCTACGGAGCGGAATCCGCCGCGCTCCGCAGCGCCGCCCGGGCCAAGTCCCAGCTCCGGATGCGCCTGGTCCGCCACCTCGCGGAACGCCCTCCGGACCCCGACGGCCCCGGCGCCGGCGAGCTGGTCACGCTCGCCACCCGCGGGCTGGACGCGCTCGACGACTACATCGCCCGCTACCTGCCGCAGCTCGTGCTCGCGGTGCTGGTCCCGGTCGCGGTGCTGGTCGTGATCGCCGACGCGGACTGGATCTCGGCCGTCGTCGTGGCCGTCACGCTGCCGCTGATCCCGCTGTTCATGGCGCTGGTCGGGATGCACACCCGCGCGCGGACCCGCCGCCACTGGCGGATGCTGGCGCGCCTGGGAGGGCACTTCCTCGACGTCGTGCAGGGGCTGCCGACGCTGCTGCTGTTCCGCCGCGCGGCGGCGGTCGCCGAGAAGGTCCGGGAGACGACCGACGCGCACCGCCGGGCCACGATGGCGACGCTGCGGGTGGCGTTCCTGTCCGCGTTCGTGCTCGAGGTGCTGGCGACGCTGGCGGTGGCACTGGTCGCGGTCGAGGTCGGGCTGCGGCTGCTCGCCGGGAACCTCGACCTGGAGACCGCGCTGCTCGTGCTGATCCTGGCCCCGGAGGCCTACCTGCCGCTGCGCGAGGTCGGGGCCCGGTTCCACGCCAGCATGGAGGGCGTCGCCGCCGCACGGCAGGTGTTCGACGTGCTCGACGGTCCGCGCCGCCAGAACAAGGTGATCAGCGGTCCGGTGCCGGACGAGGCCGCCGGCGGCACCGATCGATCGCACAGCGCCGATCGTCCGGGTGCGGCACTGGCCCTGGCCGGCGTCGTCGTGCGCTATCCGGGCCGCGACGAGCCGGCCCTGGACGGCCTGTCCCTCGACGTGGCTGCCGGCGAGTCGGTGCTGGTCCGCGGCCGCAGCGGCGCCGGGAAGAGCACCCTGCTGGCGTTGCTGCTGGGATTCGTCGACGCCGAGTCCGGCACCGTCCGTGCGGACGGCGTGGAGCTGCGCGGCCTCGACCCGGACGCATGGCGGCGCCGGGTCGCCTGGGTGCCGCAGCACCCGCACCTGTTCGCGACGTCGCTGGCCGACAACATCGCGCTCGGTGATCCGGACGCGACCCCGGAGCAGATCCACCGGGCCGCGCGCCTGGCCGGGCTGGACGGGGTCGCAGCCGCGCTCCCGGACGGCTACGACACCCCGCTCGGCGAGGACGGTGCCCGGCTGTCCTCCGGCGAGCGGCAGCGGGTCGCGATCGCCAGGGCGTTCCTGCGCGACGCGCCGCTGGTCCTGCTGGACGAGCCGACCGCGCACCTCGACCCGGACACGGCCGCGGGCGTCCGCGCCTCGGCGGCCGGAGCTGCTGCGCGGGCGCACCGCGCTCGTCGTCGCGCACGACGACGGGCTGGGACGAGCTCACCACCCGGACCGTCGAGGTGCGCGGCGGTCGTGTCGGAAGGGGCGCGGCCCCGGCTGCGGCGAACGAATGTGACATCCGTGCGGATCAACAGCACGGATGCCACATCGGTGACCCGCCTGTGGCCCCCTCTGCGCCCGACCGAACGGACGAACGCGCCGCCGCAGCCGCCGACCACCCGGCCCGTGACGACTGTGACCTTCGTACGGATCAACGGCACGAACGTCACATCGGTGCTCCGCGTGCGGCGGCGGGCGACGACGCCGGGCCGCGTGGGCGCCACCTCCGCGCCGCGCTCGCGCCGGTGCTGCGCCCGCGGGCCCGCCAGATCGTCGCCGGTGCCGCGCTCGGCGCGTTGGCGACGGCCTGCGGAGCCGGGCTGCTCTCGCTCGCCGCCTGGCTGATCGCGACCGCCGCCACCCAGCCGCCGATCACCGCGATCGCCGTGGCCGTCGTCCTCACCCGTGCCCTCGGCGTCGGGCGCGGGGTGGCGCGCTACGCCGAGCGCCTGGTCACGCACGACGCGGCGCTGCGGGCCCTGGCCGACGCCCGGGAGCGCGTGTACGCCCGGCTCGTCGCCGCCGGACCGGTCCGCCGGTTCCGCACCGGCGACCTGGTCAGCCGGCTCGTCAGCGACACCGAGTCGGTCCAGGACGTGGTCGTGCGCGGCATCGTGCCCGTGGTCGCGGCCGTGCTGGCCGGGGCCGGCGCGGTCGTGCTCGCCGGGGCGCTGCTGCTGCCGGGCGGGGTGCTGCTCGCGGCCGGTCTGGTGCTCGCCGGCGTCGCCGTGCCGGCGCTGGCCGCGGCGGCCGGGCGCGGTCCGGCCGCCCGCGCCGCGCGGGCCCGGGCCCGGCTGTCCACGGCGCTGGTCGACACGCTGCACGGAGCACCGGACCTGATCGCCTACGGCGCGATGGGCCGGGCGGTGGACGCGGTCGGCGACGCCGACGACCGGCTCACCCGGTCGGCCCGGCGCGACGCCCGCCTGCTCGGGCTCGGCGCCGGCGCCTGGGCGCTGGTGGCCGGGCTGACCCTGGCCGGGTCGCTGCTGCTCGGCGTGACCGCCGTCGCCGACGGCACGCTCGGCGCGGTGCCGATGACGGTGCTGGTGCTGACGACGCTGGCGGCGTTCGAGATCGTCGCCCCGCTCCCGGGGCTGGCGGCGCGGGCGGGCGCCACCCGGGCCGGGGCGCGGCGGCTCGGCTCGGTGCTCGCCCTCCCGGGCGCACCACGCCGGCCGCGCCCCGCCGGCCCCCTCCCGGCGGGTGGCGAGCTGCGGATCCGGAACCTGACCGTCGCCTACCCCGGCGGCCCGCCCGTGCTCGACGGGCTGGACCTCGATGTGCCGGCCGGCGCGCGGGTCGCGCTCGTCGGGCCCAGCGGAGCCGGCAAGTCGACGCTGGCCGGGGTGCTGTTCGGGTTCCTCGGGCCGGAGGCCGTCCGGGGCGGGTCGGTCACTCTCGGCGGCACGGAGCTGCTCGGCCGCGACCCCGACGACGTCCGTGCCGTGGTCGGCGGCGTCCCGCAGGACCCGCACGTGTTCGACTCCACCGTGCGGGAGAACCTGCGTCTCGCCCGCCCCGACGCGACCGACGGCGAGCTGCGCGCCGTGCTGGACCGCATCGGCCTCGCCCACCTCGAGCTGGACGAGCCGGTCGGCACGCACGGGCGGCGCCTGTCCGGCGGCATGCGGCGCCGGATCGCCGTCGCGCGCGCACTGCTCGCCGACCCGGCCGTGCTCGTGCTGGACGAGCCGACCGCGCACCTCGACCCGGAGACCCGCGACGCCGTCCTCGACGACGTGCTCGCCGCCACCCGCGGCCGTTCGGTTCTGCTCATCACGCACGACCCGGCCTGCATGCGCCGCGCGGACACCGTGCACCGGCTGCCCCACGCCGGGGAAACCCGTGATCGTTCCGACGGGGCCGGCCGGGCGTCCGAACTGCTGACCTACGCTGGTTCGAACACCCCCTGACAGTTTGCCGCCGGCTCTCAGCACGATCACAGGTGCCCGGTGCCAGTCTGGTGTGGTCCGAACTCCTCAGATGTCGAAACGTGAGGCATTCAGCGTGCGAGCGCGTTCCCGCCCCTCAGCCGCCCCGATCCGCCGCACCGGCGCCGTCGCGGCCCTCCTCGTTGCGGTGCTGACGCTCGCCTCGTGCTCGTCGGACTCCGGGTCGAGCGCGCCGACCACCGCCGAGGACGCGTCGGCCCGGGCCGTCGATCTCGACAAGGGCTGGACCTGGAACAACCAGCCCAGCCCGATGGAGCTCGGCGTCACGCACACGCGCCAGAGCCTCGACGACACCGAGCCCGCCGAGGCCCGCGAGCGCGGCAAGCAGATCCTCGCGGCCTCGGGTCAGCAGTACCAGAACCACCACCTCATGGGCTTCGGCACGCTCAACCCCGAGCCGGCGCCGGGCCAGTACGACTGGTCGTCGCTGGACCGGCGGATGCAGCTCACGAAGGACACCGACGGCAAGGCCATGCTCACGCTGTGCTGCGCGCCGGACTGGATGAAGGGTGGGCAGCCCGGCCAGACCGATTGGGGCAAGCTCGAGCAGGCGCCGAACCCGGAGCACTACGGGGACTACGCGATGCTGGCCGCCGAGGCCGTCAAGCGCTACCCCGAGGTCGAGCGCGTGATGGTCTGGAACGAGCTCAAGGGCTTCTACGACGACGGCCAGAACCGCTGGGGCTACGAGAACTACACCAACCTCTACAACCAGGTCTACAAGGCGGTGAAGGCCGTCCGCCCGGACATCCAGGTCGGCGGCCCGTACGTCGTCGTGGACAGCGTCGCCGCCGGCACGCCGAACGCCTCCGACGTCACCGGCCCGTGGGGCACGCTGGACAAGCGACCGCTCGACGTCCTCGACTACTGGCTGAAGAACAACGCCGGGGCCGACTTCGTCGTCGTGGACGGGTCCACCACCAACAAGGGCGTGCAGGACGCGGTCAGCCCGGTCGACGTCGGCGCGCAGAAGTTCGGCGTGGTCCAGGACTGGATCTCGCAGCGAACGAAGCTACCGATCTGGTGGGCCGAGTTCTACGCCAACGTGCCCGCGGACGCGGAGGCCGGCTACGACTCCGACGCCAGTGCCGTCACCACGCTCGCGGTGATCGCGTCGATGGGGCGGTCCGGCGCGGGCGGGGCACTGCTCTGGGGCCCGGAGGGCGAGGACGACCTCGCCTACTCCTCGCTGTG
Organism: uncultured Actinomycetota bacterium; assembly: GCA_963822335.1. Lineage (GTDB taxonomy): Bacteria > Actinomycetota > Actinomycetes > Mycobacteriales > Pseudonocardiaceae > Pseudonocardia. The sequence continues at coordinate 1,354,330 of CAWGHE010000005.1, forward strand.
GACCCCGGCAACGAAGTCCGACGGCGGGCAGGCGACCCCGCTCACCGCCCCGTGGAGCTGGCTCGTGCCGCGACTGCGCGAGGGCGACGTCGAGTTCGGCCGGTCCCAGAACTCGACGCTCGCCGCGTTCCGGGACTCCGACGGCAACGCGCTGCTGATGAACCTCAGCGAGAACCCGGTCGCGGTGCCGGGCCAGGAGGAACTGCCGGGCTGGGCGATCGTCGAGGTCCCGGCGAAGGCCTGACCGCCCGGGCTCAGTCCAGCGCGCGGCGGGTGACCGTCGCGGCGGCGGCGAGCTTCCCGGCCGCGTTGCGCACGTCCGAGCGGACCACGCCGAACGAGCGGCCGCCGTGCACGACATCGGTGTGCACGGTGGTCGGCCCGTCCAGCATGGCCGGGCGCAGGTACGTGACGTGCAGGGACCCGGTCGCCATCGGCCGTTCCGGAGTTCCGGGTAGCTCCGCGACGGCGGCCAGCTCGGCGACCGTGGCGAGGATCCCGCCGTGCATCGTGTCCCGCTCGTTGCCCAGCGCCCGGCCCGGGGGCAGCGTGAGCGTCGGGCGCCCCTCCCCCGCCAGTGGGCGGGGCGCGTCCGCGAGCACGTAGGCCCCGAGCACGCCGACCGCGTCACCGTCCGGCGGCAGCACGTCCGAGCCCGGGTCGTCCGCACCGATGTCCGGGACCTCCGGGATGAACCGGCCCCACTCGGTCGCGACACCGATCAGCGCGCCGTCCGGGCCGAGCATGTCGCCGCGGGCGACCACGCTGTGGCCGCTCACGCCGATCACCCAGGCCCGGACCGTCACCTCGCCGTCCGCCGGCACCGGGCCGGTCAGGTCCACCGTCATCTCCGTGGTGACCGGCCAGACCCCGTCCGGTCGCCCGGCGATCGTGGCCTGGCCCAGCACGGCGTCGAGCAGCACGCACAGCGACCCGAGGCCGGGGCGCCCGTCCGGGCCCGCGGTCCACGGGCCGCACCGCATCGACGCCTCGACCTCGTGCCCACCGGTGGAGCGCAGCGGGCCTACCCGGAACAGGCGGTCCGGACCGCTCGGCGGCAACGGCGCCGCCTGGGCTGAGCTCACGCCTTCGGTCCGCCCGCCACGTAGATGACCTGCCCGGACACGAAGCCGGAGCGGTCGTCGACGAAGAACGACACCATGTTCGCGATGTCCTCGACCCCACCCGCGCGCTGGACCGGGATCTCCTTGGCCCGCATGGCGACGAAGTCGTCCCAGTCGATGCCGAGGCGCTCCGCGGTGGCCTTGGTCATATCGCTGGCGATGAAGCCGGGGGCGATGCAGTTCGCGGTCACGCCGAAGCGGCCCAGCTCGATCGCGAGCGTCTTCGTGAAGCCCTGCAGACCGGCCTTCGCCGTCGAGTAGTTGGCCTGGCCGCGGTTGCCCAGCGCCGACGTCGACGACAGGTTCACGACCCGGCCCCAGCCGGCGTCGACCATGTGCTTCTGGACCGCGCGGGTCATCAGGAACGAGCCACGCAGGTGCACGCCCATCACGGCGTCCCAGTCGTCGTCGGTCATCTTGAACAGCAGGTTGTCCTTGGTGATGCCGGCGTTGTTGACGAGCACGGTCGGCGGACCCAGCTTCTCGACGACGGTCTCGACGGCGGCGGCGACGGCGGCCGTGTCGGACACGTCGGCGCCGACCCCCACCGCGGTCCCGCCTGCGGCCTCGATCGCCTCCACGGTGCCCTTCGTGGCCGACTCCTCCAGGTCGACGACGGCGACCGCGAAGCCGTCGGCGGCCAGGCGCACGGCCGTGGCCGCGCCGATGCCTCGGGCCGAACCGGTGACGATCGCGGTGCGGCTCTGTGACTGGGTCATGCGTGTTTCTCCTCGGTTGCCGGTGCCGTCCACCGCGATCGTGTCATCCCCACCCGCGGCCGTGCGCAGGCGCAGGCGCGTCGTTGGTCACCCCTTCCGGGGCGCCGATTCGACTACCGTCCAGGAGTCATGTGTCCTCGACCAGGAAGGTGCACCGATGGCCGTCGACCGACCCACCCCGCAATTCCGGCTCGCGCTGCCGGAATCCACCCAGACCGTCGAGCAGGACGCCGAATGGTGCGTCGTCGACGACGGATCGGGCTGGCGGGAGCTGCGCTTCCACGACTACGACGAGATCTACCGGGTCCCCGGGCTGTACGAGAAGCTGTTCTACGAGGTCCTGCAGTGCCAGTCCCCGCCGGTGGTGTGCGACCTGCTGGTCGAGCAGCTGGCCGGTGAGCGGATCGACCCGTCCGGGCTACGGGTGCTCGACGTCGGCGCCGGCAACGGCATCGTGGCCGAGGAGCTGCGGAGCCGCGGCATCGGCAAGGTGGTCGGGGTGGACATCATCCCGGAGGCCGCCGAGGCCGCCTGGCGGGACCGTCCCGAGGTCTACGACGACTACCGCGTGGTAGATCTCACAACGCTCGACGTCGATGCGGCCGCGGAAATCGCCGGCGGTGGCTTCGACGCGCTCACCGTGGTCGCCGCCCTCGGGTTCGGCGACATCCCGCCGGAGGCGTTCCGGGTCGCGTTCGACATGGTCCACACGGACGGATTCGTCGCGTTCACGATCCGGGACAACTTCCTGACCGAGGCCGACACCAGCGGGTTCGCCGCGCTGGTCCGCTCGATGATGGCTGCGGGCGAGCTCGAGGAGCTGGGCGGGGTGACCTACCAGCACCGCCTGGCGACGACCCGCGAGCCCGTGCACTACCGCGCGATCGTCGCGCGCAAGCGCCGCGCGCACGACTGAGCCGGCCCGCTGCCGCGCCGCCGGCACTCGAGCGTCGTGTGCAACTCATGCGCTTGAGTGCCGGTCGGGCCGGGGCGCATAGGGTCCCCGCATGACCGTGATGGATCGTTTCCGTCTGGACGGCAAGGTCGCCGTCGTCACCGGGGCCTCGTCGGGACTCGGCGTGGCGTTCGCGAAGGGGCTGGCCGAGGCCGGCGCGGACGTCGTGCTGGGCGCGCGGCGCGCGGACAAGCTCGCCGACACCGTGGGCCTCGTCGAGGGTGCCGGACGCCGGGCGCTCGCCGTACCGACCGACGTCGCCAGCCAGCAGGACTGCCAGGCGCTCGTCGACGCCGCGATGAGCGAGTTCGGGCGGGTCGACGTGCTGGTCAACAACGCCGGCATCGGCACCGCCGTGCCCGCGACGAAGGAGACCACCGAGCAGTTCACCCAGGTCATCGACGTCAACCTCAACGGTTGCTACTGGATGGCGCAGGCCTGCGGAAAGGTCATGGAGCCCGGGTCGAGCATCGTCAACATCTCCAGCGTGCTCGGCCTCACCACGGCACGGCTGCCGCAGGCTGCGTACGCGTCGTCGAAGGCCGGTCTGCTCGGGCTCACCCGGGACCTGGCCCAGCAGTGGGCCACGCGCAAGGGCATCCGGGTGAACGCCGTCGCGCCGGGGTTCTTCGCCACCGAGATGACCGACCAGTACCAGGACGGTTACATCGACCAGATGACCGAGCGGGTCCCGATGGGACGCACCGGCGACCCGGAGGAACTGGCCGCCGCCGTGGTGTTCCTGGCCTCCGACGCCGGGGCCTACGTGACCGGCCAGACGCTGCCCGTGGACGGCGGCATCACGATCGCCTGAGCCCCGGCGGTCGAGGGGCGAAGCAGCGGCCCTGAGCCCCGGCGGTCGAGGGGCTAAGCAGCGGCCCTGAGCCCCGGCGGTCGAGGGGCTAAGCAGCGGCCCTGAGCCCCGGCGGTCGAGGGGCGAGCAGCGGCCCTGAGGCCTTGCTGATCGTGCGCCATCCCGTGCGCGGGCGTCCCACGAACTACTGTGGGAATGACCTTTCACCGACGAGGACGAGGTGCATGCCCGTGGACGACCTGCAGATCGCCAAGTCAGCCAGCCTGATCCCGCCGGCCGAGGTGGCCGCGGCGATGGGTCTGGACCCGGCCCTGCTGGAGCCCTACGGCACCGACGTCGCGAAGATTCGCCTGGACGCGATCCCGGCGCTCGCCGACCGTCCGAAGGCGAAGTACGTGATCGTCTCGGCGATCACGCCGACGCCGCTCGGCGAGGGCAAGACGACCACGACCGTCGGCCTCGGGCAGGCGCTGAACCGGACCGGGCGGAAGGCGACGATCGCCATCCGCCAGCCGTCGATGGGCCCGACGTTCGGCATCAAGGGCGGCGCCGCGGGCGGCGGCTACAGCCAGGTCGTGCCGATGGAGAAGTTCAACCTGCACCTGACCGGCGACTTCCACGCCGTCACCTCGGCGCACAACATGCTCTCCGCGGTACTCGACAACCACCTTTACCAGGACAACGACGCGCAGCTGGACCCGCACTCGATCACCTGGCGCCGGGTACTGGACATCAACGAGCGGGCGCTGCGCCACATCGTGACCGGGCTCGGCTCCCGCCTGGACGGGATCCCGCGGGAGAGCGGCTTCGACATCTCCTCGGCCAGCGAGGTGATGGCGATCCTGGCGCTGGCCACGTCGCTGCCCGACCTGCGCGAACGGCTCGGCCGGATCGTCGTCGGCTACACCCGCGAGGGCAAGCCGGTCACGGCGGAGGACATCCAGGGCGCGGGCGCGATGGCCGCGCTGCTCAAGGACGCGCTGGCCCCGAACCTGCTGCAGACGCTGGAGAACACGCCGGCGCTGGTGCACGCCGGACCGTTCGGCAACATCGCGCACGGCAACTCCTCGATCGTCGCCGACCTGATCGGCATCCGGTCCGGCGAGTACCTGGTCACCGAGGCCGGGTTCGGCGCGGACATGGGTGCGGAGCGCTTCTTCAACATCAAGTGCCGGACGTCGGGCCTCGCGCCGGACGCCGCCGTCATCGTGGCCACGGTGCGCGCACTGAAGGCGCACTCGGACAAGTACAAGATCGTCGCCGGGAAGCCGTTGCCGGAGGAGATGCTCCAGGAGAACCCGGACGACGTCGCGGCCGGCGCGGCGAACCTGCGCAAGCAGATCGAGAACATGCGCAAGCACGGGGTCTCCCCGGTCGTCGCGATCAACGCGTTCCCGACCGACTTCGACTCCGAGCACCGCGCGATCGCCGAGATCGCCGAGGAGATGGGCGCCCGCTCGGCGGTCTGCACGCACTTCGCCGACGGCGGCGCCGGGGCCACCGACCTCGCCGAGGCCGTCGCGGAGGCGGCCAGCGGAGCCGTCGGAGTTCCGGCTGCTCTACCCCGACGAGATGCCGCTGCGGGACAAGATCGAGACGGTGGCCCGGGAGATCTACGGCGCGGACGGCGTCGACTACACCACGGCCGCCGACCGCCAGCTGGACTCCTACGAGGCCAACGGGTTCGGCAAGCTCCCGGTCTGCATCGCCAAGACGCACCTGTCGATCTCGTCCGACCCGACGCTGAAGGGCGCCCCGACGGGCTGGCGGCTGCCGGTGCGCGAGGTGCGGGCGTCGGTGGGCGCGGGCTTCGTGTACCCGATCTGCGGGGACATGCGGACCATGCCGGGGCTCGGTGCGAACCCGGCCGCGCACCGGATCGACCTGGACGACGACGGCGAGGTCGTCGGGCTGTTCTGACGTGGCGCCCACCGGGGCGGGCGGACCGCCCCGGTAGGGCACCGACCTCGCTCAGCCGGCCACCGGGGCCGAGGGCTCGCCGACGTGGTCGACGCGGTAGACCGAGACGCGGTCCGGTGCGTTGCGCCGGTCCGGGTCCGCCGCCGCTTCGGCGGCCTGGATCGCCCGCCCGGACGCCTCGACCGCCTCCGCGGACTCGGCGACGTTGAGCACCCGGGTCACACGGGCCTCCGGGTCCCACATCGTGATCAGCCGGACGACGCCGGGCACCTCGGCCCAGGTCTGCGCGACCCATCCGGTGGTGGCCTTCTCGACGTCTGCGCGACGCTCGTCGGAGAACGGGCCGTCGTACTCGGCGAGCCCGGCGGCGCCGGCCACCACCCCACCCGCGGGGGCGGCCACGTCGTCCACGATCTCGAGGATGCTGTCCGAGGTCAGCGGAAACGGCCGCTCACCGAACCGCCCCTGGGTCCGCTCCGAGGACTGCTCCGCATCGGCCCGGCTCCCCCACAGCGTGATCAGCGCGCGGGTGGCGGCGACGATGTCGGTGAGGAAGTACGCCCCGGCGTAGGCGGGGTGCATCCGCAGTACGTCGCAGAACTCGCGCAGCGGCGCCTCGCCCGGGCCGTCGGGCCGGTCGGACATGCGGTGGGTCTGGATCCTGGCGAACATCTCGGGCCACCTCTCGTTGTGGGATCGATGGCGCAAGCGTGTCGCCGACGGGGAGCTCCGGCCTGCGTGCCAGTACTGAGATGTGGCACTCAGGTCGTCGACCGGCTCTCGGCGACCCAGGCCGCGAGCTGGGTGCGGTTGGTCAGTCCGAGCTTCGCGAGCGCGTTGCGCACGTGGCTCTCCACGGTGCGCTCGGAGACGACCAGACGCGCCGCGACGTCCCGGTTCGCCAACCCGGTCGCGACGAGCGCGACGGTCTCGCGCTCGCGGGCGGTGAGCGTCGCCGGCCCGGCCCGGGTCCCGCCGATCTCCGCGGTCAGCGCCGCACACTCCTCCGCGAGCGGCCGCATCCCGAGCCGCCGGGCCAGCGAGCCGGCTTGTCCGACCGCCGTGCGGGCCCGCTCCCGGTCTCCGGCTCCACCGCGGCCGAGCAGCGCCCGGCCGTGCTCCAGATGCGCGCGGGCGAGCAGCGGCAGTGCCCCGGCCTGGCGTTCGAGCGCGATGGCGTCGGCGGTCAGCCGCACGGCGTCGTCGTACTCGCCGAACGCGGTCGCGGCGGCCCCGAGGTGGCGGGCGATCACCCCGCGGCACCCGGGCGCCCCGTCGCAGCGCAGCGCCGCGAACGGGCGCAGCCCGCGTGCACAGAACGCGGCCGTCTCCGGGTCGCCGCAGCGCAGCGCCAGGTCCATCCCCTCCACGAGCACGACCGGCCACGTCGTGTTCCGGGGGAGGTCGGGCAGCAGGGGACGCAGCTCGTCGAAGAACGTCCGGGCGAGATCGACGTCGCCGCGCACGTGGTGGGTCCGCCCGGCCGAGGCGAGGTAGACCGGCAGGAACCGGGCCATCTCGACCGACAGCGGCTGCGGACTCCATCGGTCGAGCGTTCCGCGGTCCTCGTACACCTGGCAGATGAACGCATCGTGGATGCCCTGCGCGGTCAGGTCCTGTGTCTGCCGGCTCAGCGCCAGGTACTCGGCGGCGAGGCGCTCCGCGTCGTCGTAGTGCCCGGTGATCAACGCGCGGGCGGCCCGGGTCCGCAGCAGGTGCCAGCGCCCGCGGGAGGTGCCCAGCCGATCGACGAGACCGGCCAGCTCGTCGGTCGCCGCGGCCAGGTCGTCGAAGGTCCCCAGGACGAACGCGGCGTCGATCCGCCACACCAGGCCCCACATCGTCGCGTCCGGCCGGCGGCCGTCGCGGCCGAGCCCGACCATGCGCCGGGCGACGGCGACCTGCTCGGTGAGGTGGTCCGGGCCGGAGACCGCGTCGTGCCGGGCGTGCAGGGCGTGCAGCACGGCGTCCAGCCCGTCGCCGTCCGGGTCGTGCCGCCCGGCCATCTCCAGTGCCCGGGCGGACAGCCGGTCGGCCTCGTCGAGGTGCCCCGCGGCGCACAGGGTCAGCGCGTGCTGGGCGAGCACCCGGGCGTGGCGGGCGCTGTCCTCGTCGCCGAGAGCGGCGCGGGCGCGGTCGCACAGCGCCCGGACCGGGGTCCCGACGAACTCGTTCCCGACTCCGCGGACCACGACCGCCGCCCGGGCGAGCACGTCCGGGTACCCGAGCCTTTCCCCCAGGTCCGCCGCGTCGCGGCACGCCTGTAGCGCGTCGTCGACTTGGTCGTCGTCGAACGCGGCCTCGGCGAGGTCGACCTGTAGCTCGGCTCGGGCGAGCTCGTCGTCGACGACGTCGAGCGCGGCCCGGTACCACCGGCCCGCCTCCCCCGGGGCACGCCGCGCGGTCGCGTCCCGGGCGGCCTCCCGGCAGGCCGCGACCGCCCGGGCCCGGCCGTCCGGGCCGTCCGCGGCCCGCAGCCGGTGCTCGGCGACCCGGCCGGGCGGCCCGCCCGCGGCCGCGACCCGCTCGTGCCACCCGATCCGGGTCCCGCGGTCGAGGGCCTCGTAGCAGGCCGAGCGCAGCAGGGCGTGCGACCAGCGCAGCCGGCGCAGGTCGCGGACATCCTCGACGAGGATCCCCGCCGCACGGGCGCGGGCGAGCGCAGCCGGGTCCGGGTCGAGGACGTCGGCGTCGATCTCGTCGCCGAGCACCGAGGCGCCGTCGAGCAGGGAGCGGGTCGCCGGGTCGAGGCCGTCTAGGCGGCGCAGCAGCAGGTCTCGCAGCCCGGCACCGATCCCGTCCCCGCCGCCCTGGCGGACCAGCTCGCGCAGGTAGAGCGGATTGCCCCCGCTGCGGCGCAGCAGCACCGCCGGGTCACCGGTCCCGTCGACCCAGTCCCGGACGTCGGCGAGCTCCAGCGGGCCGACCGCGACGCGGACCAGCCCGGTTCCGGCGGCCACGGCGTCCAGCGTGGACGGCAGCGGGTCGCGGGCGGTCATCACGAGCAGGACCGGTGCGACGGCGCTCTCGCGGGCCAGGTGGGCGAGCAGCGCGGCGGAGGCCTCGTCGGCCCAGTGCACGTCCTCGCAGGCGACGACGAGGCCGGTGCCGTCCGCGGCGGCGGCGAGCCGGTCGGCGCACCGGGCCACCGCCCGGAAGCGCGCGGTCGCCGGGCCGTCCCCCCTGTCCACCGCGACCAGGTCCGGGTCCAGCCCCAGCGCGGCCGCGGCCGGGGATCCGAGCATCCGGGTCCAGGTCCAGAATTCCGGGACCCCGCGGTCGGGCACTGCCCGGCCGAGCAGGACCGGCGGCCCGCCCGCCGTGGCGTCCGCGGTGAGCCCGGCCAGCAGCGTCGACTTGCCGATCCCCGCCTCCCCGGTGACCAGCACCGCCGCGCCGTGACCGCGCCGGACGCCGTCCAGCGCACGGTCGAGCTCGGCCCGTTCCCGGGCCCGCCCGACCGGCCCGGCGTCCATGCGGGAGGAGTCTGCCGGACAGATCACGGGCCGGGGAGCCCTCGCACGCGACCGGTTCGGGCGACATCCTGTACGACGTGTCCGACACCGATGCCGCAAACCTGCCCACCCCGAACGTCCCGGGCGGCGCCGCGCCGGACGCGGCCCACCCGGCGAAGATCGGGAACGTGCAGCATCCCGTCAGCGACGTCGGCGCCGCCGTCGCGTTCTACACCGACGTGTTCGGCCTGCCCACGCTGTTCACCGACGGCGACCGCTACGCCGCGCTGGACGCCGGCGGGACGAAGCTCGCGCTGGCCGGTCCCGAGGAGGACCTGACCGGCGGAGTGCCGGCGGCGGCGTTCAAGGTCCCGGACGTCGCGGCCGCGCTGGACGCGCTGACCACGAAGGGCGGGGCCGTCGTCACCGCCCCGCAGCAGGGGCCGCACGAGACGCGTGCCGTCGCCCGCGACCCGTGGGGCAACACCCTTCTCGTGTACGGGCCGCGCTGATCCCCTTCTCACACCTCACGCACAGCCGGGCCGGGCAGACTGGTCGGTGAGGGAGACGGGGGTGGTGCGCGGTGGCGGTCCTGATCGAGCCGGGGCGTTCCCACCCGGCGCCGGGGCACGCACCCCTGTCGACCACGCGGGCCGTCCGGGTCGCCGGCGTCGCGGCGGCGGCACTGGCCGTGACCGCGGCCATGCTGTGGTGGCTGCTGCCGGCGGACACGTCGGTCGATCACTGGTCGATCGCCTGGAGCGGGTTCGATCTCGGGCTGGCCGCGCTCGCCGTGGTCGTCGCCGTGCTGCTGCGCCGCGGCGACCCGCGTGCGGTGCTCGCGATCACCGCGGGCGCGACACTCCTGGTCGCCGACGCGTGGTTCGACGTGACGACGGCGGCGACGACGGGCGCGACCTGGTTCGCGGTCGCCGAGGCCGTGTTCGTCGAGCTGCCGCTGGCCGTGCTGGCACTGCGGTTCGCGGTCGGGCTCCTGCGACCGACGGTCTGCTCGCCGTGCAGGCCGGACCCTGAAGCGACGGCGGCGTCGTTCAGGGTCGACGACGTGGCCGCGGCGCTGGAGCGGCTGCGAATCAGCTGGCGGTGCTCGCCCAGACCGAGGACCGTTGCAACCCGACGTGTCAGTTCACCGAGCTGCCGTCCCCGTTCGTCACGAGGAAGTCGTCCGCCGACACGCCGTCCTCCGGGACGCCGTCCTCAGGCCCGCCGTTCACCGACCCGTTGCGGCCCGCCCCATGCCGTGCGAGCCGTTGTACGTCGGGCGTCCGTGCAGGCGGTCCCGCGGGATGTGTGCGTCTCCGGTCTGCACGGTGTGGTGCGTCGAGGCCCTCAACCACGTGAGCGCCTCTTCGATGTGATTCTCGACGTCCCACCTGTCGATCGCACCGGACTCGATCAACCTGGTGAGGAAGTCGGTTACCTGGCGCCGATCCTTCTCACGAATGTCCCTGATCATCGACACGATCTTGTCGGCTCCGCTCGGGTCTTCGGCCAGCGACAGAGCGATCTGCTCGACGTCTCCGCTGTCGATGATCTTCCGGTAGTGCTTGATCCGGTTCTTCATCGTCTGCCGTTCGAGCTCGTCGACGACGGTCTCGTGCTGCGCCGCGCGACGCGATGCAGCCTGCTCGGCGGCCCGCTCGTCGGCCGTGAGCCGGATCGTGAGTTCCACGTCCAGCCCGTACTTCGCTCCGATGTTGCCGAGCTCGCGTCGCCGCGATCTGATCCTCCGCTGCGATGACAGCGTCGGCGTCGAACGTCTGGGTCACCTCGCACAGCTTTCGCCGGACCTGCGGCAGCAATGCTTCCCGAACGTCGGAGATGCCCTGGCGAACCACACACGTAGACCGGACGACCTGCCACTCGACCGACACCTCGGCGTGGAACGGGAACGTGTCGAGGAGAGAAGGCAGGTCCATCTCGAACGTCGTGTGGTGCAGTCCGCAATCGACCTCGTACAAGGTGCCGCCGAACGAGAACAGTTCCCAGCGGCCAGGCGAGCCGACCCCACCCACGGGAATCGGGTCCGCGTGGCGCCTGGTGACCACGACCTGATGGGTGCGGGCCTTGGGCGCCGGCATGCGCCACCGCCACCACGTCGGGTGTTCGATGATCCCGGGCTGGTGGGCATACGTACTGACCCTTGGCGGCCCGACCCAGACCGGCCGCATTACGGTACGGACAGGCTTGATTGCCTCGGTCGCTGCGTCTGGCTGCTCCCGATCTTGGGCTGCGGGTTCCGACGCCTCCGGCAGATTGTCGGGGCGAGCCGTCACCTCGGTCATGCGGGCACCTTCCTCCCGGGTTCCAGAACGATCGCTTTCAGCAGGGTGTCCAGGCGCTGCGCCACGTGCTCGTCGAGCGGGTCCTCCCACCGGTGGTGCATGTGCCGGACGAGCCCGCGCAGGCGTGCACGGTCAGGCTCCTCCTCGACGAGCCGCGTCAGGGCGGTCGCGACAGCGGAAGCGGCGGTGTCGTCCTCAGCCGCGAGCTCGATCCAGTCGCCGAGCACCTCGAGCGCGACGTGGCGGTGTCTTGTCCTCAGCGCGCGCCGCACCAGCATCGTCGACTGGTCGGCCAGCTCCCGGTTCCCGGCGTGCAGCACGAGCAGGACGGGCCAGCTGTTCCTCAGCCGGCGGTCGTCCTCGGTGACGAGGTCATCGGTTCGCTTCGGATCGTCGGCCTCCGGTCGGCCGACCGCCGAGACTCGGACGCCCATCATGTAGATCACCGCCTGTAGAGCGAGGAGCCGCACGCTTCTCCGTCCGTCGTCCATCCATTGCGCCAGCTTCTCGAGCACCTGACGGTGGGCGCCGATCCGGAAGAGCCAGGTGACTCCGGACCCGGCATCGTGGAACACCTGCTCCTCGTGCTTCAGGGCGAAAGCCCGCCGTCGCCCGTCCTGACTGGACTGTTGGATCTTTCGGTACCGCTCGGCCTCCCACGGCGTGCCCAGTACGCGGAGCTCTTCGAGGGCCTTCTCGACGTCACGGGCACCGACGTCGAACCCGAGCGCGATCGCCGACGTCCAGCGGAAGCGCGGCATCAGGAGAACGACGCCAGCGGGACAGCTGCTTACGCACCGCCGGGCGCACATCCGGGTCGCGGGCAGCATGGTCCATCGCGACGGCGGCGAAGTGGTGGCGGACCCGCGCCACGTAGAGCTGATCGTCCTCGTCCTCGTCCGCCACCTCGACGTCCACGACGGCCGAGGACGGAGCAATGCCCGGCTTTGCCTCGGCGGCCGGCTGGACAAGGTTCCAGCAGCGTGTGAGTGAAGTCGATCGTGCAGAGAAGGCCAGCGGCCTGCGCAGCGCGCAGCCTGACGTGGACGCGGGGTTCCCGGGAGAAACCGTCGAGCCAGGCGATCATCGGTCCGCGCAGCGTGTACTGGGTCAGCCACACCCAGCGCAGCAGTTCGACAGGCATGCGGTCGTCCGCATAGCTGATCACCTCGCCGGGGACGTGCCCGGTGCCCTCCGGGACCCCACGCCGCTCGAGGACGATCGAGCTGGACGACTCCAGGCCGCGTGCCTGGTCGGGGTCGAGCAGACGCGCGGGACCTCGCGCCGCTCGTGGCGGCGAGGCATCCGTCGACGTCCTGGGCGGCGGCAACGGGCTGTCGAGATGGGCCGCAAGGTCGTCGGCGGCGGCCTCCGCGACGTGCCGCGGCATCCCGTCGAACACTGCGACGGCGATCCGCATCGCAGTCAGCTGCCGGAACCGCTGCCCCCGGAGTCCAGGTCGGAGCCCGCCAAGTGGGGCGAACCACTCCTCGAACCGTTCGTCGAACAGGATCTGCTCGGTACGGGCGCGTAGCCTCGGGAGTGATGCCGCCGCGGCCGTGGCGAAGCAACAGGGCTGGCAACCTCGGCGACGTGTGCCGGCCGCGCCGCCCGCCCGAGCAGCCTCTGTCGACATCGCCCCGACGGACGATCTCCGCCACCCAATCGTCATCGAGATCCTCGTCCTCCGGTCCAGATACCGCGCCTGAAGGTGCCTTTCCAGCATCTCCGTCGGCGCGAACCGTCGGGCAGTCGGCCCGGTAGAGGGCCAAGTGCCTGGCGCAGCACCGGCGAGGGCTGGGCCACCAGCACGCACCACGCTCCACGGCTCTCCAGGAGCGCCGCGAGCCGGTCGGCGCCAACGCGGGCCCGCTCGCCGTCGGCGACCTCGATCTCGCCGAGGTAGCCGCGTGCCCGTCGTCGATGCTGAGATGCCGCTCGAGTCCGTGCGCGACGAGGGGTCCGCGCCTGGGTCGAGACGGGACACGAGCCCCTCCGACACCTCGTCGAGCAGGTGCAGGGCTGTAGTGGACGCGGCCGGACGGCCTCGGCACCCGACGAGGACCAGCAGACGACGGCCGTGCAGTTGGCCCAGCAGGTCGCGGTACCCGAGGCCGGCGGCGTAGGTGCCGCGGAGCGCTGTCGAGCCGGTCCTCGGGTACCGGTCCAGGCGCGCCGGTGACGGCCCGGATCGCGTGGGCGAACGACTGCACCGTGATGTTGACGTCCCGGCCGGCGCTGACGGTCGGGTCGAGAAGCGAGGCGCCCCTCGCCGTAAGCCTGGACCGTCGCCGCGTCGGTCTGGACTGCCTCATTGGCCTGCGAGGAGCCCCGGTGTCCGAGGACCGCTCGCCGCTTCAGCTGGTCGCCGGATTGCGTCCTTGGTCTCCGCCGCGTCCAGCCGACGTCTCCGAACCGCCGGTATCGCGCCACGCCGTCGTCGCTCACTGCTGCGTCCCCGTTGATCGTGATGTCCCGGCCTCCGACATAGACGCCACCGGAGCCGTCGATTGTCGATGATGTTACCGACGCAGGCCGTGGACGACGTTGCTGATCGCCGAACACGCCAGCGGACGTCGCCGGCTGACGCGATGACCGCCGTCCCGGATGGATCGTCGGCTGCGGCGGCGTCGGTCGGGACGGGCGGTACCTCCGGGCAGATGTTGCGGCCGGCGACGGCGACGTGCAGGGTCGAGCCTTCGGCGGTCAGCTCCACGGTAGGCAGCCGCCTGGGGGTAGGCGTTCGCCGCCTGCGACGACGGCGGTACAATCGTCCGGCGACATCACGACGACGACCCGGGCTCGCGGAACCGAGTGCAGGCGTCGCGCGGCGTCCGATCGACGGCAAGCTCGGTGGCGCGGACGGTGGCGGGATCTTGGGCGTCGGCGACATGGACGCCGACGGTCATGTTCGAGCGGGTCCGCACGGCAAGCTTCGGGGCCACCTGCGGCCGAGGACGACGGACCAGCCGCGCGAGCGTCCGGACGACCATCAGACGGCCGGAGCATCGAGCAACGCTCCGACGGTGCTGCCCGTCGTCGTCGAAGTCGACGGACGGCACGCCCTGCCCCGGCGCTCAGCAACGTTCTGTGCGCGGCGGCGTCCCGGGCCTCCGGCGTGCCGCCGCCGAGGTGCAGCCGGAACACACTGGTCGGTCCCGTACTCGGGGCGGATCACCAGCGGCGGCTCGGCGGCGGCGACGGCCTGGTCCCGGCCCGAGGAGGTCGACGACCGGCCGGACGCCGTCCGGCGTCAGCTCACGGAACGGCGCAGTGCCCGGCCGATACCGGTTGAAAGATCGCCGGGATGTCCGCGACCCGCCCCCGGGCAGCAGCACGGGCACGTACTTCCGGCAGCCCGCCTCCATGTCCTGGTAGGTGTCCTCGCAGATCAGGCGGGCCTCGAGGCGGACTCCCTTCCCCTCGTCGGGTGGGGCCGTGCCGTCGAACCTCGCGCGGAACCGCGGCGAGCCGACGATGAGCACCCGCCGTGCGGCGGCGATCTCACGCATCGCCCAGATCGGCCAGCTGTGGCGTTCCTGCGCGACATCGGAGTCCAGTACGACGTCCAGCCCGTGCTCACGGAGCAGGGCACAGAACCGCCCTACGGCGTCGACGTGCGCGTCGTCGTCGTGCGCGTATGAAATCAGGAAGCGTGGTGCTTCCAGCTCGCTCTCGACCATCCCAACCCCCGACGATTGGCGTCGGGCACGGACTCGCGACCCCCTGTCGCCACGTTACGAGCGCAAGAGGGAATCGCCAAGATGAGGTATGGGATCGCCGAGCGGTACCGATCAGTCCAGCAGCACCGTGCGCAGGTCGAGCCGGCGCAGCACCCGGTCGGCGGCCTGCGGGTCCACCCCCGGCTCGCGGCGGGCGGCGAGCACCTCGGTACGGGCGGCCGACAGCGCCGCGGCCTGGGCGGCGGCGACCCGCTCGCGGGTCTCGCGCACGGTGGCGAGGCGCTGGCGGTCCTCCTCGCTCGCCGGTTCCCCGCTGAGCACGGCGGCCAGCCGGGAGACCTTGTCCCGCATCCCGGACACGACGTCGTCGGGCAGAGCCTGGATCTTCTGCTCGAACTCGATCGTCGCCGCGGCGGCCCGGCGGGCGCGGAGCACGATCTCCTTCTCGGCCCGGTGCTCCGCGTCCGCCTCGGCGTCGACACCGAGGAGCCGGACCAGCCACGGCAGCGTGAAGCCGGGCACCACCAGCGTCACGACCAGCACCGACACCGCGATCAGCGTGAGCTCGGAACGGCCAGGGAACGGTGCTCCGGACGCCGTCGTGACCGGCAGCGAGAGCGCGAGCGCCAGCGTCGCCAGCCCGCGCATGCCGCACCAGGTGAGCAGCACGGCCTCGCGGCCGGTGCGCGGGGCCGCGGACGGGTCGTCGCGGCGCCGCACGGTCCACAGGGCGCCGGTCATCCACAGCGCGCGCACGATCACGACGACGGCGCAGACGATCGCCGCATGGCCGAGCATCCGCGGCAGCTCGTCGCCCACGTCCTCCACGACCTGACGCAGGTCGAGGCCGATCAGCCCGAACGCCATCCCGGTGACCAGCAGCTCGACCACGTTCCAGAGCGAGGCCTGGGTCAGCCGCTCGGTGGCCTCGTCGGCGTCCGCGCCCGCGCGCATCTGCAGCGCGAGCACGACGACCGCGATCACCCCGGAGGCGGCCAGCTCGTCGGCGAGCAGGTAGGTGGCGAACGGCAGCACCAGGGTCAGCGCGCTCCGCCCGGTCGCGTCGGTCAGCCGCCCCAGCACCGTGCGGGCCAGCCACGCGACCGCGAGCCCGATCAGCACCGCGCCCGCGGCACCCGCGACGAACCGCAGCGCGAGCAGGCCCGGGCTGATGTCGTCGCCGGCCACCGTCGCGAGCACCGCCACCTGGAACACGACGAGCGCGGTCGCGTCGTTGAACAGGCCCTCGGTCTGCAGCACCGCGATCAGGCGCCGCGGGATGGGGACGGCGCCCGCCACCGCCTCGACCGCGACCGGGTCCGGCGGGGCCACCATCGCGCCCAGCGCGATCGCCGCCGTCACCGCGATCCCCGGGATCAGCACCGCCGCGGTCCCCGCCACGGCCGCGGCCGTGACCAGTACCAGCGCGATCGCGAGCAGCACGATCGAGCGCCAGCGCGCGCGGAACACCGCCCAGGACGTGCGCTGGGCGGTGGCGAACAGCAGCGGCGGCAGGAACAGCGGCAGGATCAGGTCGGGGTCGATCGCGAACCCGTCCGGCAACCCGGGCACCAGCGCCACCAGGACGCCGAGCACCAGCATCAACGCGGGCCACGGCAGCCGCAGCCGGTCCCCGAGCCCGACCAGCAGCACGGCGGCGAGCATCAGCCCGACCACGAGCAGCAGGATCTCCACGCGGCCACTCTGCCGCACCTGTGCCAGGATCCCGGGACATGCCTCGCAATCCCTACGACGACCTCCCCTCGGTGCCCGAGTTCTCCGTGACCAGCACCGACCTCACCGACGGCGGGACGCTCGCGACCCCGCAGCTGTCCGGCATCTTCGGAGCCGGCGGCCAGGACGTCTCACCGCAGCTGGCCTGGAGCGGAGCCCCGGACGGGACGGCGTCCTACGTCGTCACCTGCTACGACCCGGACGCCCCCACGGTCAGCGGGTTCTGGCACTGGGCGGTGTTCAACATCCCGGCGTCCACGACCGAGCTGCCCAGCGGAGCCGGCGACGAGAGCGGATCCGGGCTGCCCGACGGCGCCGTGCAGCTGCCGAACGACGCGAGCCTGTCGCGCTACCTCGGCTCCGCGCCGCCCGCCGGGCACGGGCCGCACCGCTACTACTTCACCGTGCACGCCCTCGACCTGCCGAGCCTGGACATCCCGGCCACCGCGACGCCGGTGTTCCTGATGTTCAACACGTTCGGTCACGTCCTCGGCCGGGCCACGATCCTGGGTACCTACGCGAACCTGAGCTGAGTCACACGCGTCGGTGGCGGGCGTGGAGTTCGACGAGCCGAGCGCCCGCCACCGTCGTAACCTCCACGCGTGCCCGACATCACGACGCTGATCCTCGACGACCACAACTGGTTCCGTCGTCAGTTCGCGGCGCTCGACGAGCTGCAGGCCGCACCCACCAGCGACCCGCGCGAGCTGTCCGCCCTCTGGGAGCCGCTCGCCGCCCGGCTCGACGTGCACGCGATCGCCGAGGAGAAGATCTTCTATCCGCAGCTGCTCGCCCACGGGGAGAACCCCGAGGACGAGACGCTCGACGCCATCGGCGACCACAACCAGATCCGCGACGGCGTCGCGGCCGCCGAGCGCAACCCCGTCGGCAGCAAGGGGTGGTGGGACGGCGTGTGGGCCGCCCGCCGCGCCAACGACGAGCACATGGGCGAGGAGGAGAACGAAGGCCTCGCCAACTTCCGGCTCAACGCCACCACGGGCCTGCGGGACTCGCTGGGCCAGCAGTTCAGCGAGTTCCTGGACGCGCATCCCACCACGGCCGGCCTGGACAACTCCGACAAGGACCCCGAGGGGTACGTCGAGGAAGTCGAGGCCGAGCTCGACTCGCCGGAATCGACCCGTCACGGGCTCGGGATCGGCAGCTTGAAGGAGCAGAAGCAGTGACCGTCCACGACCATCTCCTCCGCGAGAAGGCGCCCATCCCGACGACCGCCTGGAAGGCGATCGACGACGAGGCCCGAGAGCGGCTCACCCCACTGCTGACCGGACGACGGCTGGCCGACTGGACCGGGACGGCCGGCTGGAACACGTCGTCGGTGGACCTCGGCCGTACCCGCCGACTGGACGGGCCGCCGCCCGGCGTGAAGGTCGACGGGGTCAAGGCCCGCCTGCGCCAGGTGCAGCCGCTCGCGGAGTTCCGGGTGCCGTTCACGGTGTCCCGCGACGAGATCGACGACCTCCAGCGCGGCGCCCAGGACCCGGAGTTCGACGACCTCGCCAGGGCCGCGCGGGAAGCGGCCGTGATCGAGAACCGGACGATCTTCCACGGCTGGCCGGAGGCCGGCGTGGAGGGCATCGGCTCGGTCTCCCCGTACGACACGATGACACCTCGGCGACGTCGCCGACGCCTACCCCGGCGTCGTCGCGCAGGCAGTGGACCAGCTGCGCCGCAACGGCATCGAGGGCCCGTTCGCGATGGCGATCGCGCCCGAGGGCTACACCCGGATCGTCGAGACGGCCGAGCACGGGGGCTACCCGCTGTTCGAGCACCTGAGCCGGATCCTCGGCGGGCAGATCCTCCGCGCGCCCGGGCTCGACGGCGCGCTGGTGGTCAGCCAGCGGGGCGGGGACTTCCTGCTCGACGTCGGCCAGGACCTGGCCATCGGCTACACCGACCACGACGCCGACTCCGTGCACCTCTACCTGGAGGAGAGCTTCACGTTCCGCGTCGTGGAGCCGGACGCGACGGTCACCCTGCGCTGACCGCGCCCCCGATCCGCCGGACGCCCGTCCCGCCGCTCGCGGGGCAGTCGTTCGCGTGCGACGAGCACCGTGCGAGCGCGGTGGCACGACATCGCGCGAGTCGCCCCGGGCAGGCTTTGCAATGCGCACCTCGGGGCTACCGCCGAGCGGAGGCGTGGGGGTGCGCATTGCAAAGCGCGGGCGCTCGACCATCCGTCAGTGCTCCGGGTCGCCGTGTGGCACCGCCGCCCATCGCAGCCCGCGTGCGCGATCCACAGCAAAGCGGTCGCCAGGCGCGTCGAGCTGGCCGAGACCCGGGGCGGGACGGCAGGCTGACCGGCGTGGACGCGGTCGACGAGGCAACCGAGGAGCTGTACCGGGTGGCGCCGGAGGATTTCGTCGCCGAGCGCGACGCCCGGGTCGCGTCCGCGAAGGAGGCCGGCGACAAGGACGTCGCGAAGGCGATCGGGGCGCTGCGCCGGCCGTCACGTGCGGCGTGGCTGGTGAACCTGCTCGTGCACGACCGCCGCGATGAGGTCGACGGGCTGCTCGGCCTCGCCGACACGCTCGCGTCGGCACAGCGGACGCTGGACGGCGCCGCGCTGCGTCAGATGTCCGCGCAGCGGAACAAGCTGGTCGGAGCGCTCTCCCGACAGGCCGCCGCGCTCGGGCGGGAGGCCGGGCACCGGGTCGACTCGACCCTGGAGCGCGAGGTTCGCGGGATCCTGGACGCCGCGCTCGCCGATCCGGAGCTGGCCGCGCAGGTGCGCTCCGGGCGGCTGGTGAAGGCCGAGCGGCACGCCGGGTTCGGTCCGGCGCCCGACGCCGGCGCGGAGCCCCGACCGGGCGCCCGGAGCCCCGGCGACGGCACCGCGACCGGCCACGACGACGCCGCGGGAGACCGTGACGGCGAGGAGACGGATGGCGCCGCGCACGACCGGGAGGACCCGGAGGCGCGGCGGGCGGCCGAACGCCGGGCGCGGGAGATCGCCCGCGCGGAGGCCGACCTGGAGAAGGCGGAACGGGCCGCCCGGGAGGCGCGCGACGTCCACGAGAGCGCCCGCGACGACGCCGACGGCGCCACGCGACGACAGGAACAGGCCCGGGACCGGGTCGCCGAGCTCACCGAGGAGCTCGACCGGGCCCGCGAGGAGTCCGCGGCCGCGAACCGGGCCGCGCACGCCGCGTCCCGCACCGAACGGGAGGCCGCGCGGGCCGCGCTGACGGCCGGCACCGCCCGCGACCGCGCCGCCGCCGCGCTGGACGAGCTCCGATCATCCTGATTACGTATCCGCTCCCGATCGTGGCGGGTGGGCAGGTATCTTCCCCGCGGATGATCAGGGAGGGTGGATGGGCGGGCTCGAGTCGCTGGTCGACGCCTTATGGCGGTGCCCGATCCCGTCGGCGCCGTCCCCACCGCACATCGGCCGCGAAGGGTTCGGCCTGACCCTGCTCGCGCTGGCGCTGCGCCTGGAGCACGTCGGCCGGATCTCCGAGACGCTGAGCCTGGTCGACTCGACGCACATGGCCCGGTCGGTGACGGTGGACGTCGACCGCGGCGCGCTCACCGAGGAGCAGCGGGCGGCCGTCCGGGTCGGTGACGGCGGTGCGCTGTGCGTCCCGATCGCCCGGCTGCCGCGGCGCGACCTGGCCGCCGTCGTGGTGCGCGACGCGGCCGGCCGGGTGCTGCCGCGCAGCACCCGGGTGGAGCTGCCGCTGTCGCTGGCCGAGGGCCTGCACCGGGCGTTCGAGATGCTGCTCGACGCGGATCCGCGCGTCGACCAGCACGGCAGTGCGCTGCACCGGATCCGGACCGGTATGAACCGTTCGCGCTGGCTCATCCGGACGGCGATCACGAGCATGGTGGAGAGCGGCCCGGTCGAGCCGGGGCGGCTGTCCGCCACACCCGGGCGGGACCGGCCGGTGCCTGGCGCCGGGACGAGCGACCGCGTGACCCACTCCGCGCAGATCCGGCAGGCGGCCGAGGACGCGGTCCGTGCGCTGTTCGACGACGGCAGCCCGTTCCCGGCCCTGCTGGAGATCGCCTCGACCGAGCACATCGTGCTCGCCGAGGTGGCGGATCTGCGGTCCGAGGTCTACCTGACCTACGAGGCACCGCTGATCCCCGCCGTCGGCGCACGCGGGGCGGGGCAGCAGGCGCGCCGAATCGCCCGCGGCGCGATCGACGAGTTCACCGTCGAGTACCGCACGATCATCCCGCGCGCCGTCGACTCCTACCACGTGACGATCGAGGTTCCGCCGGAGATCTCGATCCGCCGGTTCTTCCTGGCCAGCGACGTCGACGGGCCCGCCCTCGACGCGCTGCGGGCGGACATGGACGCGGTCGCCGACGCGTCCGGCGAGCTCTCCGCGATCTCGCCGAAGCTGCTCGAGCTGGAGCTGCAGAGCATCGCGTCCCGGCTGGCCGAGTTCGGCCGCCGGCGCGCCGCGGACCTGGCCGCCGTCGAGTCCCGGATGCCGATCCCGGCCCGCGCCGCGGCCGCCCGGGACGGCCAGGCCCGGGCGGCCGGCTCCGCCGGGGAGCTGCTGGTCGGCGCCACCCGGCCGGTCGACGCGCTGGCGACGTTCGCGCAGCGCTACGAGGCGGACGGGTTCCGCAAGCTCGCCGGCGGCTCCCTGACGCCGGACGCGCTGCACACACTCGCCGACGAGCTGCTCGCCGCCCAGGTCGACCGGGACGTGGTGCTGGACAACGACCCGCGCGACCACGCCGGGCACGCCCACTGGCGCCGCCGCCCGTTCGGGACCGGCGACCCGTCCAGCGAGCCGGTCACCGTCACCGTGCACGCGACGCTGGCCGACGAACCGCCGTCGCTGTCGACGAACGTCTGGCGGTTCCTGCTCGGGATCCTCGCGCTCGTGCTCGGTGCCGGGGTGCTGCTGTTCCCGTCCTGGCGGCCGTTCGGCTGGGGCACCGGTGCCGGCTCGATCGTCGACGCGGCCGGGTCCGGCGCCCTGGACAGCGCCGACGCGCTGGTCACCGTGCTCCTGCTGGTGCCCGGCCTGCTGCTGGCCCGCCTGGACATCCCACGGCGGTCGTCGGTGCTCGGGACGCTGCGGCGGGTGCCCCAGCTCGTCGCGTACACGGCCGTGTTCGTCACGGCCGCGCTCGCGCTGGTCGTCGCGACGGCCGAGGCGACCGCCCTCGGCACCGCGCTGCTGATCGCCGTGCTCGTGCTGGTCGCCCTGATCGCGGGCGCCGCCGGAAACGAGGTGATCAAGGCGCGACGACGGCGGGTGCCGGTCCCGCGCTTGGAGACGACGCCGCGGTGGCTGGTCGCCGAGTACGCCCGTCGCCCGGGTGCCGTGCCGGCCCGGCCGACCGTCACGTTCTCGACCGTCGAGCTCTCCACCCGCGACACCGCACCCCGGGACCCCGCGGCGGGCCGGGCCGCCGCGGCGAGCTCAGAGCGCGAGGAGACGGCGTCGTGACCGCTCAGCACCGGCCGTCCGACCTCGCGGCCGTCGCCGCCCGGTCCGCGGTCGCCGGCGCGTCGGCGGTGCGCTTCGACGTCGCCCACCTGCTGCCCGGCGTGTTCCCCGCCCCCGCCGGCCCGGTCGCGCCGTCCGGCCCGCCGAGGTCGGGCGAGCGCATCCGGGAGGCGCTGGCGTTCGAGGCCGCCGGACTCGGTTTCCGGGTGCGCACCTGGACCCCGGAGCACCCGGAGGAGGCCCCGCTGGGGGTGGCGGTCACCGGCAACCGCCCGGTGGTCGGCCCCCTCGGCGGGGACGTGACCGCCGACCTCGCGGACCCGTCCGGCGTCCCGGAGGGCCACGAGTACGTCGGTCACTCCGCGGTGAACCCGTCGTTCCTCTACGACCAGACCCGCGCCACCGAGATCCTGCTGACCCTGTCCCCCGGCCCGTGGAAACCCGACCTGGGTGACTGTCGGATGGTCGGGCTGGCCGTGGAGACGCTCACCGCGGCCGCCGCGCAGGACGCCGTCGCACCGATCCTGCTGTTGCAGAGCCCGGTCGCCCCGTTCCGGGAGCCGTCGCCGTCGTTCCGCAAGGACGGCTCGGGCGAGGAGCCGCGGATCGCGCGGGCGACGGCGATCCGGATGACGGTCGGGCTGGACGAGAACCGGCCCGACCGGCGGCTCGCGATGCTGCGCCGCGTCGCCGCGTTCGCCCGCCGCACCGGGATCGGGCTGCAGCTGTCCGACAGCCGGCTCGGCCGCCCGGCCGGCGACTGGTGGACGGTCCTGCCCCCGGACCCGGACGCCTATCTGGCGGAGAAGGCTCGTCAGGCCGGCGCCGTCGACGGTGTGCACCCCACCGAGGTGCGGGTCGCGACGTTCGTCGGTCCGGCCAGGGTCGGCTCGACCGCGGCGATCGTCGCCGAGCTGGTCGGCCGTAAGGTCGGCGTGCTCGCGCTGACGTCGGCGGCGCTGCAGGAGATCTCGTTCGTGCACGCCGTGCTGCCGGTCGCACCGGTCCGCACCGGCCGCGGCCGCCGTCCCGGGCCGAGGGTGCGCCACGAGCTCGGCGCCGGCATCGGCCAGCTGGCCAGCGACTGCGGGCTCGCACCGCGCCGCCGGGTCCCCGACGGCGGCCGGCAGCACGGCGTCGACCTCACCCCGGCCGTCGACTACTGCGTGCTGGAGTCCGGCCCGGTCCCGCTCGCGGAGGTACCCGGCGGCGGGACCGATGATGGCGACCGGACGTCCCACCCGCTGTGGGTCTCGTGGACGCTGCCGGCCGGGCGGCCGGTTCCGGAGCCGGTGGCGGTCGTGCTGGAGCAGGTCGAGAAGGTGCCCGAGGTCGCCTCCGCCGGCGTGGACTTCGCGCGGGTGCGCCGCCAGCCCGACGGCCGGAGCCGCGGCCGGGCGAAGCTCTCCGTGGTGCTGTCCGGCCATTTCGACGACGACACCGTGCCCGACGTGCTCAGCGCGCTCTGCTTCACGGTGCAGACGGCCTCGGTCGCGCAGTGCAAGCAGCTCGGTCTCGACGTCGGCGACGTCGACCTGCGGGTGGTGTGGCGGGAGCGCTGGATCGGCGCGCGCTGAACGGCCATCACACCCGGAACCCGTCGCGCAGCTCCTTCTTGCGGATCTTGCCGGTGGCGGTGCGCGGCAGCGGCTCGTCGGTCCAGCGCACGTGGGCGGGCGCGGCGAACCCGCCGACCCGGTCGGTGACGGCGGCGCGCACCGCGTCGTCGTCGCGGGCGGTGCCGTGCGTGGCCCGCACCAGCGCCGCGACCTCCTCCCCCAGGTGCGCGTGCGGCACGCCGAACACGGCCACCTCGACGACGCCCGGCAGGTCGTGGACCGCCGCCTCGACCTGGGTGGAGTAGACGTTCTCGCCGCCGCGCAGCACGACGTCCTTGAGCCGGTCCACGACGTACACCCAGCCGTCGCGGACGTAGCCGAGGTCGCCGGTGCGGAACCAGCCGTCGACGAACGCGTCGGCGTCCGCGTCCGGGTTGTTCCAGTACCCGCGCACCACGTTCGGGCCGCGGAACCACAGCTCGCCGACTCCCGTGTCGTCGGGCTCGTCGACGCGCAGCTCCGCGCCCGGGTAGGGGCGTCCGACCGAGTCCGGGTGGGCCAGGTAGTCCGGGCCGGCGTTCGCGCACACCGCGGACGTGGTCTCGGTCAGCCCGTACCCGTTGGCCGCGCCCATTCCGAGCCCGCGCCCGATCCGGCCGACCAGCTCCGGCGGGATCGGCGCGCCACCCATCCCGATCGAGGTCAGCGATCGGAAGTCGTCCGGATGCTCGGCGGCCTTGACGACGAGCGAGGCCATCGTGGACGGCACCCCGGCGGTGCGGGTGAGCTGCTCGTCGCGGACCAGGGCGTGGGCCTCGTCGGCGTCCCAGCGGTACATCGTGGCCAGCCGCGACCCGGCCACCGCGGCGCCGACCAGACCGTTGATCCCGGCGATGTGGAACAGCGGGTAGGCCAGCAGCAGGCCCGGGTTCTCCGGCGGCACGGTGCCGGCCAGCAGCTGGCCCGCCCGCCCGGACAGCGCCGTGTTCAGGATGTTCGTGCAGTGGTTGCGGTGGGTGCCGACGGCGCCCTTCGGCCGCCCGGTGGTGCCCGAGGTGTAGAGGATCGTCGCGTCGTCGTCCGGGTGCACCGCCACGTCCGGCAGGGCGGGATCCGGGTCGAGGGCCGCGACGACGTCGTCCCACTCGGCTACGCCGTCGCGCCGGCTCCCGCCCGCGCACCCGCACCAGCGGCACGTCCGAGCCGGCCAGCATCGCTGCCCGCTCCGGATCCGCGACCACGAGCCGCGCCCCCGAGTCGGCCACCGCCCACGCCAGCTCGGGCGCGCTCCACCAGGCGTTCAGCGGCACCACGACCAGGCCCGCGACCGCGGCGGCGAAGAACACGACCGACCACTCCGGCACGTTGCGCGCCGCGATCGCGACCCGGTCGCCGGGCACCAGCCCGTGCTCGTCGCGCAGCCACCGCGCCAGGCCGGCGACCAGCACCCGGTGCTCGCCGTAGGTACGCCGCTCGCCGTGGTAGACGGTGAACGTCCGGTCCGCGAACTGCTCGGTCGCGACCAGCAGATCCCGCAGCGTGTGCGGGCCGCGCCGGTACACCCGCATCGGCAGCCGGACACCGCGCGGACCCGGCACGGTGACCGTCTCCAGCTCGAACTCCGCGCCCGGCGCGGTCAGTCCCGCAATCACCGGACCCAGCCCGACGTCGTCGGCGTGCTCGCCCACGCGCCACCTCCTTCGCTTCGCTCACGATCGTCGCACCGCGTGAGCCGATCCACTCGCCGTCATCCGGCGGGTGGCGCCGGGCCCGGCTTACGCTCGGCCGGTGGGCGCCCGGACCGAGCAGCGGATCGCGCGCCTGAAGAGCGTCTCCTGGGGCCGGTGGGCCCTGCTCGCGGTGCTGACGGTCGCGGTCACCGTCGCGCTCGGCGCCGTCGACGTGCCCTCCCCCGCGCTGTTCGCCGGGCTGCTGGTGGGCACCGTCCTCGCGCTCGCCGGTCGCGCTCCGGCGCGGGTGGCGCGGCCCGCGACGGCCGCGTCCCAGGCCGTGATCGGCGTCGTGATCGGTCTGCTGGCCCGCCCGGAGACGCTCGCCACGGTCGCCGGCGAGTGGCTGCCGGTGCTGCTGATCAGCCTGGGAACGCTGGCCGTCAGCATGGGTGCCGGGCTGCTGATGGGCCTGCAGCGCGGCGTGTCGCCGCTGACCGGGATGCTCGCCCAGACCGCGGGCGGGGCGTCCGGGCTGGTCGCGATCAGCCGCGAGCTCGGCGGCGACGAGCGGATCGTCTCGGTGATCCAGTACCTGCGGGTCGGGCTGGTCACGGCCACCATGCCGGTCGTCGCGGCGCTGGCGTTCGGCGCGGTGGGCTCGGGGTCCGGCGGGTCGCCCGACCCGGGTGGCGCCCCCGTCTGGGTCGGGCTCGCCGTGACGGCCGTGTGCTGCGCGATCGGCATCCCGCTGGCGAAGCTCGTGCGGGTGCCCGCCGGGTCGCTGCTCGGGCCGATGGTGATCGCGCTCGCGCTGAGCCTGACCGGTCTCTCGTTCGGCGCCGCCGTGCCGTCGCTGCTGGTCGACGTCGCCTACGCGGTGATCGGCTGGCAGGCCGGCCTGCGGTTCACCCGCCAGGCGCTCGGCACCGTGATGCGGGTGCTGCCGCTGGCCACCGCGCTGATCCTCGGCGTCGTCGCGCTCTGTGCCGGCCTCGGCCTTCTGCTGTCCGCGACGACCGGGATGACCCCCCTGGAGGGCTACCTCGCGACGACGCCCGGCGGCGTCTACGCGGTACTGGCGACGGCGATCTCCTCCGGCGTGGACGTGACGTCCGTGGTCGCCGTGCAGGTGCTGCGCGTGATCCTCATGCTCCTGGTGGCGCCGTTACTGGCACGCCTGGTCGGGCGGTGGACCGCGGGGTCACGTACCTAATTCTGGGTATAACGCCCGCACCGGGTTACGGTCCGCAATAGCCGTTGCGATGCTCTGGTGTCGGGTGCCGCCGAGGGGCCCGGGAGATCGGGGAGAGGCACCATGACCGGCCCGCTGTCGTCGCTGCTCGTCACCGAGACCGGGTGGCTCACCCACTCCGCTCCCGCGCTCACGGCGACCACACTGCTGATCGTCTGGTGGCTCGGGGTCGTCCTGCTGTCGCTGCGCGCTCGCAGTGACGCCGACAGGGCTCGGACGTCCGCGAACTGACGAGAACGCGAACCGCCAGCACGTTCGGACGGACCGCGGTCGACCGTCCACGGGCGGCGGGATACTCGCTGGATGCGCGACGGCGCGAGCCAGGCCGACCTCCGCCTCACGGAGCTGAGAGCCGCGATCTCGCTGGCCACCGACCTGAGTACCGGCCGGCCGATGGAGCACGATCTGCTGCGTGAATAGGGCATTCGCCCGATGCCGCGCGGGCCGCGACGGCCCACCCTGGTCCTCCCGAGCCAGGGAGGAGCACACGATGTCCCAGACACAGATCACCCGTCACGGCCCGACCCGCGGAAGGTGATCGTTGTGGAAACGACGGAGGTCGGTGGTCTTCGCGTCACCTACGAGCGCGCCGGAGCCGGTCCCGCCCTCGTGTTGCTCCACGGCTACGTGGGCGACGGCCAGACGACGTGGCGACGGCAGCTCGATGGACTCTCCGACGACTTCACAGTCGTGGCCTGGGACGCTCCGGGCGCGGGGGGTTCGTCCGATCCTCCGGAGGACTTCGGCATCGCGGGCTACGCCGACTGCTTGGCGGAGTTCATCGACACGCTCCGTCTTGATAGACCGAACGTTGTCGGGCTCTCGTTCGGCGGCATTCTCGCGCTAGCGCTCCACCACCGATATCCCGCCGTTTCGAAGGCACTGGTCCTGGCATCCGCCTACGCCGGCTGGCGCGGTTCCCTTCCCCCCGATGTTGCCGGGACGCGGCTCCGACAGGCGCTCCTGCTCGCCGATCTCTCGCCAGAGGAGTTCGTGGGCACGCTTCTGCCGACGATGTTCTCACCAGCGACCGCCGCTGACGCGGTCGCAGCATTCCGCACCAGCATGCTCGACTTCCATCCCGTGGGCTTTCGTGCGATGGCGCGCGCGTCTGCCGAGGACCTCCGTCACGTACTGCCCCAGGTTCACATCCCCACACTGCTGCTGTACGGCGAGCAGGACGCGCGTGCAGGCCTGCCCGTGGCTCGGGACCTTGAAGCGGCGATCGAGGGGGCCAGGCTCGTCGTCCTGCCGGAGGTGGGTCATGTCTGCAACATGGAGGCGCCGGACGACTTCAACAGCGCGGTTCGCTCCTTCCTCCACGACACCAATAGTTGATCTTACTGGAGAAGAGGAGAACCGAGGGTGCGTGGTGCAGGGGTTCGGATTCTCGTCGTCGGTGCCGGCATCGCCGGGCTCGCCGCCGCGCGCACCCTCCGTGGCTGGGGGGCAACGGTCGAGATCCTCGAGCGCCAGGCCGCACCGCCGGACGAGGGCACCGGGATCTACCTGCCCGGCAACGCTGTCCGTGCCCTCGACACGTTGGGGCTCGGCGCCCGGGTGGCCGAGAGTGCCGTCACCATCCGACGGCAGCGGACCTCCGATCACCGCGGGCGGGTGCTGTTCGAGGTCGACGTCGACGAGCTGTGGAACGGCGTCGGCCCCTGCCTCGCGCTGCCCCGGACCGACCTGCATCACGTGCTGCTCGCCGGAATCGACGGTCTCCCCATCCGGTGGGGGCAGACACCCGCGCTGATCGACCCGGACGGAGCCGGCGTCACCCTGCAGACGGCAGCGGGCCACACCGACCGGTACGACCTGGTTCTCGGTGCGGACGGTGTGCACTCCAGCGTGCGGCGACTGGTCTTCGACACCGACGCGGTCCGCCCCCTCGGCCAGTACGCGCGGCGTTTCCTCGCCCCGGCAGGTCCATCACCCCATCACGACGACCAGGCCGCGACGTGGTCGGTGCTGCTCGGAGCGGGATCGGCGTTCCTGACCATCCCGATCGGCAACGGGCAGGTCTATTGCTACTGCGACGGGGCCCTCGACGATCCACCGGCGTCACTTCGGGACGTGTTGTCGGACTTTGCGGAACCGGTCCCCGCCCTGCTCGATGCACTCGACACGATCGGCGGCGCGGGCGCAGTACACGCCGCCCACGTCGAGGAGGTCGTGCTCGACTCCTGGTCACGCAAGGGTGTGTTGCTCATCGGCGACGCCGCCCACGCCACCTCACCCAACATGGCCCAAGGCGCCGCGATGGCGTTCGAGGACGCCATCGTCCTGGCCGAATCCCTCACCGCGGCCGACAGCGTCACCGAAGCGCTGGCCGCGTACGAACGCCGTCGCCGCCCTCGAACCGACTGGGTCCTCGCGCAAACCCACCGCCGCGACCGCGCCCGCACCCTCCCCACGGCGATCCGCAACATCGTGCTCGCAGGGATGGGCAGACGCATCTTCCGCACCAACTACCTGCCGCTGCGCGCACAGCCCTGACAACGCCTCGAGCCCCGGTGCATGGTCGGCGCTGGTCAGAGCCGGGCGATCCGGCCGGGCGGGGGTTCTGGCACGGCGTCCGGGTGCAGCGCCCAGGCGATCGCCTCGACGCCGTCGACGAGGCGTGGACCGGCGCGCACGACGAACGACGCCGAGTCCAAGGCGGTCACCGGAACGCCCCGCGGGAGCCGGTCGCGCACGGCGTTCGCCTGCGCCACCGCGTCGTCGAGCCCGAACCCGCACGGGGCGACCAGCACCGCCTCGACCGGCTCCGGGAGCGCGTCCCACCCGACGGCGACGCTGCGACCGCCCGGGATCGCACCGACCGCCTCCCCGCCGGCGCGGGAGACCAGCTCCGGCACCCAGTGCCCGGGCAGGAACGGCGGGTCGGTCCACTCCAGCACCAGCACCCGCGGCACCGGTCGTCCGGACACCGCGGCGGCGACCGCGTCCAGACGGGCCCGCAGCGCGGCGACCAGCTCGTCCGCGGTGACCCGGACGCCGGTCGCCGCGCCGACGTCGCCGATCGCGGTGAAGACGTCGTCGAGGCCGTGCGGGTCCAGCGACAGCACCCGGGCGCGGGTGCCGATCGTGGCCTGCGCCTCGTCGACGCTCGCCTGCGGCAGCGCGCAGACCCGGCACAGGTCCTGGGTGAGGATCAGGTCGGGATCCACGCGGGCGAGCGTGGCCCGGTCCAGGTCGTACATCGGCAGACCGGCCGCGGACCGCTCGCGCACGACCCGGTCGATGTCCGCCGGGTCCATGCCGTGCGGCAGCGCCGTGTCCACGACGACCGGGCACCGGTCCCGGATCCCGGCCGGGTGGTCGCACTCGAACGTGACGGCGGCGAGCGCGTCGCCCAGCCCGAGCGCGCCGACGATCTCGGTGGCGGCCGGGAGCAGCGACGCGATCCGCACGTCCGGCACCGTACCGGCCCGGCCGCGTGCCAGGGGGCCGCGGATGCGGCAGGGTGGGAGGTGACGCACGATCCGATCGAGGAGACATTGATGTCCGTGCACGACCGCGCCGGGACGCGGGCCCGCCCCGAGGACCTGGTGGACGTGCCCGCACTGCTCGCCGCCTACAGCGACCGGCACCCGGACCCGTCGGTCACGGCGCAGCGGGTCGCGTTCGGCACGTCCGGGCACCGCGGCTCGGCGCTGAGCAGCACGTTCAACGACGACCACATCGCCGCCACCAGCCAGGCGATCTGCGAGTACCGGGAGGCGCAGGGCACCGACGGGCCGCTCTACCTGGGCCGGGACTCGCACGCGCTGTCCGAGCCGGCCTGGCGCACGGCGACCGAGGTGTTCGCCGCGAACGGCGTGCAGGTGCTCGTGGACTCCGACGACCGGTTCACGCCGACCCCGGCCGTCTCGCACGCCATCCTGATCACGAACCGGGGGCGGACGTCCCGGCTGGCCGACGGCGTCGTCGTGACCCCGTCGCACAACCCGCCGGCCGACGGCGGCTTCAAGTACAACCCGCCGGACGGCGGCCCGGCCGGCACGGACGCGACCTCATGGATCGCGGATCGGGCGAACGAGCTGCTGGAGGCGGAGCTGCACGGGGTGCGGCGGGTGCCGTTCGAGGCCGTCTCGGCCGACGTCGGCCGCTACGACTTCCTGGACGCCTACGTCTCCGAGCTGGACCAGGTCCTGGACATGGACGCGATCCGCGCGGCCGGCGTGCGGATCGGCGCGGACCCGCTGGGCGGGGCGTCGGTGGACTACTGGGCCGCGATCGCCGAGCGGTACTCGCTGGACCTGACCGTGGTGAACCCCGACACCGACCCGGCGTTCTCGTTCATGACGCTGGACTGGGACGGCAAGATCCGGATGGACTGCTCGTCGCCGTACGCGATGGCGTCGCTGGTCTCGACCATGGAGAACGGCGCGCCGTACCGGATCGCGACCGGCAACGACGCCGACTCCGACCGGCACGGCATCGTCACCGACGACGGCGGGCTGATGAACCCGAACCACTTCCTCGCCGTCGCGATCGACTACCTCTACCGGAACCGCTCGGGCTGGCCCGCCGGCGCGGCCGTCGGCAAGACGGTCGTCAGCTCCACGATGATCGACCGGGTCACCGCGGACCTGGGCCGCTCGCTCTACGAGGTGCCGGTCGGGTTCAAGTGGTTCGTGCCCGGCCTGCTCTCCGGCGAGCTGGCGTTCGGCGGGGAGGAGAGCGCCGGGGCGTCGTTCCTGCGGCTCGACGGGAGGCCGTGGTCCACGGACAAGGACGGGATCATCCTGGCGCTGCTGGCCGCCGAGATCACCGCGGTCACCGGGAGGACGCCGACCGAGCACTACGCCGAGCTGACCGCGCGGCACGGCGCTCCCGCCTACGCGCGCACCGACGTCGCCTGCTCGGCGGAGGACAAGAAGCGCCTCGGCAAGCTCGACGCGGCCGCGGTCACGGCGACCGAGCTGGCCGGCGAGGAGATCACCGCGAAGCTCACCACGGCGCCCGGCAACGACGCACCGATCGGCGGGCTGAAGGTGCAGACGGCGAGCGGCTGGTTCGCCGCCCGCCCGTCCGGCACCGAGGACGTGTACAAGGTGTACGCCGAGAGCTTCCTCGGCCCGGACCATCTGGCCCGGATCCAGGACGAGGCCCGCGAGGTCGTGGCCGGCGCGCTCGGCGCCGCGACCGCGACCGCCTGAAGGAGACACGTGAGCGCGAAGAAGCACCTCGGGTTCGGCATCGACATCGGCGGGTCCGGGATCAAGGGCGCGCCGGTCGACCTGCACAAGGGCAAGCTCGCCGACGAGCGCCTGCGCATCCCGACGCCGCAGCCGTCCACCCCGGAGGCCGTGGCGAAGGTCGTCGGCGAGATCCTGGACCACTTCGGCTGGAAGAACGAGTTCGGCTGCACGTTCCCGGCGGTCGTGCAGCACGGCGTGACCCAGACCGCGGCGAACGTCGACCCGACCTGGATCGGGGCCGACGCCAAGGCGGCGCTGAAGTCGGCGACCGGCCGCAAGGCGCTCGTCGTCAACGACGCGGACGCGGCCGGAGTCGCCGAGGTCGAGTTCGGCGCCGCGGCCGGGAACAGGGGCACGGTCCTGGTCGTCACGCTCGGCACCGGCATCGGCACCGCGCTGATCTCGCGCGGCAAGCTGGTGCCGAACACCGAGCTGGGCCACCTGGAACTGGATGGCCACGACGCCGAGACCCGGGCCGCGGACTCCGCGCGCGAGCGCGAGGACCTGGACTGGGAGACGTGGGGCGGACGGGTGTCGCGGTACTTCCAGCACGTCGAGAACCTGCTGTGGCCGGACCTGTTCGTCGTCGGCGGCGGGGTGAGCAAGAAGTTCGACCGCTGGTCGTCGTACGTGGACACCCGCACGAAGATCGTCCCGGCGCACCTGCTGAACGAGGCCGGCATCATCGGCGCGGCGCTGCTGGCGCACGAGCACGCCTGATTCGATGAGTCCCGGTCCCGGGCACGGTCACCAGTCCATGGACGACGAGAGCGAGATCCGGGAGCTCATCCACCGCTGGGCCGCCGCCGTGCACGTCGGTGACCTGGCCACGGTGACGGCCGACCACACCGAGGACATCGTCATGTTCGACGTGCCGCCGCCGCAGCGCGGCGTGCGCGGGATGGCCGCCTACCGCGACTGCTGGCCGCCGTTCTTCGAGTGGCAGGCGTCCGGGGCGTCGTTCGAGATCGACGAGCTGGAGGTCACCGCGGGCGGCGACGTCGCGTACGCCTACGCGTTGCTGCGTTGCGGGAAACCCGAGGACCTCGCCGCCGATCCCGAGCAGCGCCTGCGGCTCACGCTCGGGCTGCGCCGGGACGACGGCCGCTGGGTCGTGGCCCACGAGCACCATTCGTTCCCGCTTCCCTGATCAACGCGTGCTGCGCACCGCGCAGACGAGCGTGACGACGTAACCGGCGACCGCGAGGCCGACCGCCGTGGCGAGACCGTGCGCGTCGACACCGGAGACCGCGAGCACGGCTCCGAGCGCGGCCACGCCGATCGCCCCGCCCATCTGGCGCGACGTGTTCAGCACGCCGCTGGCCAGGCCGCGCACCGGGACCGGCGCGGCGGTCAGGGCCACCGACGTCATCGCGGGCATGGCCAGCGAGCAGAACCCCATCAGGGCGAGTCCGCCGATCACCACCCCGGGCGATCCGAGCGCGCCGCCCGCGACCACGACCAGCGCACCGGCCGCGCCCGCGGCGAACCCGGCCGTCATGGGCAGGCGCGGGCCGAACCGCGCGGCGAGGAACCCGCTGACGGTCGCCCCGACGAGGACGACGGCGGTCAGAGGCAGCACGGACAGGCCCGCCGCGAGCGGGGAAAATGCACGAGCCCGAACGCCAGCGACAGGACGACGAGTGCGGGCCACGGCGAGCGGGTCCGGACCGGTTCCTCGATCAGGGACATGCCGCCGATCGTGCGTCAGCGAGAGTTCGGCCGGGACCGAATTCGCCGACCCGGATCCGTCAGCGCTGCAGGGCCCCGGCGATCAGCGGGATGGTCTTCTGCAGGCCGTACGGGATGCTGATCGCCGACGGGAACGCGATCGAGACGGCCGTCGTGGTGTCCACCGGCACGTAGGCGCCGCGGCGCACGGCGGGGATCTGCTGGAACAGCGGTTCGGCCTCCAGCTTCGCCCGCGTGGCGGCGCTCGAGAACGACAGCACCATCACGTCGGCGTCCAGCGTCCGCAGCACCTCCGGGCTCACCACGGCCCGGCCGGGCAGACGGTCCGGAGGCAGCCCGAGCACCGACGGGGAGAGCTTCAGACCCAGATCGGACAGGAACCGCGCGGACGCGTCGTTCTCGCTGTTGATCGTGTAGACGACGCCGTCCGGGGTGACCGGCCCGATCGTGAACGTCCGTCCGGCGAACCCGGGGTTGCGCTCGCGGGCGGTGCGGATCGCGGCCTCGACCCGGGCCACCGTGTCGGATGCGGCGCGTGCACGGCCGAGGGCGGCACCGACGCGGTTCGTCGTCACCTGCCAGGTGTCCTTGTTGTACCCCGACGCACTCGACAGCGTGGGCGCGATCTCCGACAGCGTCGGATAGTCGTTGGCCAGGGCGCTGTAGTCGGTGGCCAGCACCAGGTCCGGCGCGAGCGCGGCGATCCGCTCGAACGGCAGCCCGCCGGTGGTGGGGAACAGCTCCGGCATCGGACCGTTGCCGATCCGCTCCTTCGCCCACGGCGTGATCCCGCCGGGGATCATCGGCGGGAGCTTGGCGGCCGCGAGCGGGACCACCCCGAGGGCGAGGGCGGCGTCGATGTCCCGGTAGGTCCCGACGGTGACGACGCGCCTCGGCTCGGCGTCGAGGGTGGTCGGCCCCTCGGATCCCTCCACGGTGACCGGGAACGTCCCGTCGGTGGTGGGCGGGGCGGTACCGGTGTCGTCGCGGCCGCACGCGGCGAGGACCGCGCCGGCGACGCCGATCCCGGCCGCGCGGAACAGGTGGCGTCGTCCGACGCGGGGGGCTGTCTGCACAGGGGGCACGACCGGGATATTAGGGCAGGCTTGCCTCGTAGGCGAGGGTTCAGGACACGGCGGCCACGGCGGCCCGGGCCCCGTCGGCGTGCAGGATCCGCAGGCTCTCGGTGAACGCGGCCGCGAAGCGCTCGTCGTCGGCGAGGTTGCCGAACACCGGCGTGTAGCGCAGGAACGCGAGCGGGTCGGTGCGTTGCTGCTGCGCGAGCGGGGTCAGCTCGTCGGCGAGCCGGTCCTGCTGCTCGATCGGCTCGCCCTGTTCGTCGACCGCCTCGGCGTAGCGGGCCCATCCGGCGACGACGGCGGCGCTGCGCTCGATCGGTCCGCCGCGCTCGAGCTGGTGGCGGACCACCGGCAGCAGGAAGAGCGAGATCCGGTCCGAGCTGCCGAAGTTGATCCGCATCAGCGTGTCCGCGACGCCGGGGTTGGCGAAGCGCTCCATCAGCGTCGACTTGTACTCGTCGAGGTCGATGCCCGGTACCGGGCGCAGCGTCGGCGTCGCCTCGACGTCCATGTAGGCCCGCAGGAACGGCGCGAACTCCGGGTCCTGCGCGACCTCGTGCACGTACCGGTGCCCGGCCAGGTAGCCGAGGTAGCCCAGCGCCTGGTGCGTGGCGTTGAGCAGGCGGAGCTTCATCAGCTCGTAGGGCACGACGTCGTCGACGAGCTGGACGCCCGCCCGCTCGAACGCCGGCCGCCCGGCCGCGAAGCGGTCCTCGAGCACCCACTGCGTGAACGGCTCGCAGACCACCGGCCAGCCGTCCTGCACGCCGAACCGCGCGGCCAGCGCCTCCCGGTCGGAGTCCGCGGTGGCCGGGGTGATCCGGTCGACCATCGAGTTCGGGAACGTGATCTCCCGCGCGACCCACTCCCCCAGGTCCTTGTCCCGCAGCGCGGCGAACCCGGTGAACACCCGGCGCGCGGTGTCGCCGTTGCCCTGCATGTTGTCGCAGCTCATGATCGTCAGTGGGCCGGTGCCCCGCTCACGGCGCCGCGCCAGTGCCTCGACGACCAGGCCGAACACCGTCCGCGGGACCGCACCCGGCTCCAGGTCGGCCCGGATGCCGGCGTCCGAGGGGTCGAACTCGCCGGTCACCTGGTCGATCACGTACCCGCCCTCGGTGATCGTCAGGGACACGATCCGCGTGGCCGGGTCGGCGATCTTCTCGATCACCTTCTCCGGGTCGTCCGGGGCGAACAGGTAGTCGACGATCGAGCCGACGACGCGCGGCGACAGCGTCCCGTCGGACTCCTTGCGCACCAACGTGTACAGCCCGTTCTGGGCGTCCAGGACCCGCTGCATCGCCCGGTCGCCGTCGAGCACCCCGACGCCGCAGATACCCCAGTCGCGCGCCTCGCCCGCCGTCAAGAGCGCATCGACGTACATCGCCAGGTGCGCCCGGTGGAACCCGCCGACTCCGAAGTGG
The DNA here is from genome assembly GCA_963822335.1 of uncultured Actinomycetota bacterium. Classification (GTDB taxonomy): domain Bacteria; phylum Actinomycetota; class Actinomycetes; order Mycobacteriales; family Pseudonocardiaceae; genus Pseudonocardia. The sequence continues at coordinate 1,390,364 of CAWGHE010000005.1, forward strand.
ACGATGCCGGTGGTGATGCCGTCGCGGTCGTAGCCGGGGACGTCGACGCCCTCGATGCCGTCGCTCCACACGGTCGGCGACTCCAGCGACTGCATACGTCTCCCCTCGATCGGCACCGGCCGGCTGCGGGCGACCCTACCCGCGGCCTGGCGAGGCGGATCAGAGCGACGCGACGCCCCAGGCGCCGCTCCAGGACTCCCCCGGCGCCAGGTGGACCAGCCCGTCGCCGGAGTTCAGCGCGTCCGGCGGGCAGGTCATCGGCTCGACCGCGACGGCACGCCCACGGCCCGGGAAGTCGGACGGCGTGAACACCTGCACCCAGGCGAACTCAGCCTCCGCCCACAGCTCGGTGCCGCCACCGTCCGAGGCGACGACCCGGTGCCGGACCACGCCGTCGTCGCCGGGGGCGCAGTCGCCGTAGGCGTGGTCGAGGTCCTGGCCGCGCAGCGGCAGGTCCCTGACCGGTGTGTCCAGGGGGCGGAGCGGCCCGTCCGGGAGCTGGTCGCGCAGCGGCAGCCGGGACCGAGCGGCGAGCGTCAGGCGCAGATCGTCGGTCGGGACGTCGCCGACCCGCAGGTACGGGTGGAAGCCGAGTCCGAACGGGACGGTGCCGTCACCGAGGTTCGTCGCCGTGGTGGACACGGACAGCCCGTCGCCGTCGCGCACGGCATAGGTGACCGCGACCCGCACCGGATGCGGCCAGCCCGGCTGCACCGTCGCGACGGCGGTCAGCGTCACCCGGTCCGCGGCCCGATCGCTCGCCGTCCAGGGCACGTGCCGGAGGAGCCCGTGGATCGCGTTGCCGGCCGGCGGCTCGGTCAGGGCGAGCTGCTGGGCGGCGCCGTCGTACGTCCAGCGCCCGCCGCGGACCCGGTTCGGCCACGGGGCCAGTAAGGCGCCGGCGCCCTTCGGCGGCCGGGTCGACGGCGGGTACGGCTCGGTGCGCGCCAGACCGCCGATCACGGTCCCGCCGAGCGCGGCGCCGACCTCGTAGACGACCGCGCGCGCGTCGCCGGAGACGATCTCGTGCGCCTCGCCGGAGGCGTCCATCCGCTCGACCATGGGCACAGTCTCCCGCGCCTACCCGGCCACCGGGGTGGCCCGCGCGGCCTGCGCGTCGACCGGGTCCTCGACGGCCGAGGGCGCGGCCAGCGCGGCCACGGTGAACTCGTGTCCCGCGCGGCGGGCCAGCGTGACCAGGTGGTCGTGGTGGGTGAACAGCAGGACCTGGAACCGCGACGCCAGCTCGGACAGCACCGCGGTCGCGGCGACGGCGCGCTCGTCGTCGAACGTCATCAGGACGTCGTCGAGCACGACCGGCACGGTCGGCAGCCCGGCGGCGACCCGGTCGGCCTGCAGCTGCTCGATCCCGGCCAGCCGCAGCGCCAGGTGGACCTGGTCCGCGGTGCCCTCGGACAGCCGCGTCGGGTCCAGCTCCTCGCCGTCCGCCCGCACCGCGATCAGCCGGCGTCCGCCCTCGGCCGGCGGGCGCAGCGCGACGAACCGGCCGCCGGTCAGCCGCTCCAGCACCGCACCGGCGGCGACCAGCAGGGGCGACGCGTGCGTGCGCTCGTAGGCGTCCAGCTCGCGGCGCAGGATCTCCCGCTGCAGGTGCACGACGAGGTAGCGCTCGGCCGCGTCGGCGGCGCGGGCCAGGTGCTCCTGCGCCTCGGCGTGCAGCGTGGCCGCGCCGTCCGCGCCCTCCAGCTCCCGGCGGCGGGACCGCAGCCCGCCGAGCTGCTCGCGGACGTCGGCGTGGGTGGTCTCGAGCTCCCGCTCGGTCTCCTCGCAGCGGGCGCGCGTCTCGTCCAGCGCGCCCGGCTCGGTGTCCGGCGCGGAGGCGACCAGGTCGGCGGCGGCCAGGTCCGGGGCGGCCGCGGCGAGCAGCCGCGACGTCTCCTCGGCGCGCGCGTCCAGCTCGACGGCCCGCTGCCCGCGCTCGGCGGCGGCCTCCAGCCCGCCGGCGTCGAGCGTCTCGGTCAGGGCCAGCTCGACGGCGAGCCGGTCGAGCACCGACCGCGCCGACTGTGCCGCGCGTGCGGAGCGGGCGGCCTCCCGTTCGGACTCGGCGATCCCGTCGTCGAGGTGCGCCGCCGACACCGCCGCCTCGGTCGCCACCCGGACGCGTTCGACGAGCTCGGGCAGCCGGCTCAGGGGGTCCGCCGGCGAGTCCGGCAGGTGGGTGCGAACGAGCTCGGCGATCGCCTCGCCGTGCGCGTCGACGGACCGCTGCATGCGGTCCGCCTCCGCGTCGGCGCGCGCGGCGGCCCGCCCGGCCTGCTGCGCCTCGCCGACCGTGTCGCGACGCGTGCTCCACCCGCCGGGCTCCAGGTCGCCGGGCAGCCCGGCCGCGCGCAGGCCGTGGCGCCAGCGCAGCGCCGCCGCCTCGCACTCGTGGCGGGCCGCGTCGGCGGCGCCACCGGCGCGGTCGGCGTCGGTGCGCAGGCGGCCGAGCAGAACGCGGCGGTCGTGCACCCGGTCGGCCTCCGCGGCGAGGTCGGCGGCGGCGACCAGCAGCACGTCCAGCCCGGCGCCCTCGCGCGGGCGCCCGGCCCGCGCCAGCGCGGTGGCCAGTGCCTCCTCCTGGGCGCGGGTCTGCTCGTACAGGCCGGCCAGGCGCTCGTCGGCGCGCAGCACCTCGGCGTGCGCGCGGGCGGCCTCGGTCAGCGACGCGCACACCGCGTCCGCGTCGTCGGGGTCCGGGGCCGCGACGCCGTGGGCCCGCCACAGCGCGGACCACTCCGACTCCGCCGCGGCGCCGGCGCCGTCCGCCGCGGTCGAGGCCTGCTCGGCCGCGGACGCCTCGTCCCGGGCGGCCGCCAGCTCGGACTCGCGATGGGCCAGCTCGGCGACCCGGTCCGCGGAGTCGATCATGTCGTCCGCGACGCGGTCGGCCGCACCGATCGCCCGCTCGGCCTGCGCGGCGGCGGCCGCGAGGTCGGCCCCTTCCGGCACTCGAACGTCGTCCGTGCCGTCGTGTGCAACTGATGACGCTCGAGTGCCACCGGTGGCACGGCGTAGCGCGTCGAGCAGGGTCGAGACCCGGGTGTCGCGTTCGGCCCGCGCCGCGGCGAGCGTGCCGTGGTCGACCGGGCGGCCGCCGCCCGCGACGGCGTCCCGGGCGGTCGTCGCGGCCCGGACGCGGTCGTGGGCCGCCTCGACCGCGCGGGCGGCGGCCGACGCGTCCTGTGCGGTGTCCCGCACGGCCGAGCGCAGGCGCCGCATCTCCCGCGACGGCGGCGTCGCGATCCGGGGGTGGTCGGCCTCCGGGGTGGCCGCGGGCTCGTCGTCCACCCGGTGATCACAGGTCTCGGACCGGTCGTCGCGGGTCGCGACGACCGGGGTCACCTCGTCGGCGGGCCACAGCGTCCACTCGTCGGCGTCCGGGGAACGGCGACGGGCTCGCCGGGGCGTGGGCGCGGTGCGGATCACCGGCAGCCACCCGGCGGCGGCGAGGGCGTCGTCGCGGCGGGCGCGGGCGTCGGCCCGCTCGGTGACGCTGGTCCGCCACTGCGCCGCCGCGGACCCCTCCGTCTCGATCGCCCGCCGCACCTCGGCGACGCGGGCGACCCGGTCGAGATCCAGCCCGCCCACGCCGTCAGCGGCGTCGCGGACCTCGCCGAGCGCGGCCCGGTGCGCGCGCTCGGCCCGCTCGCGCTCGTCCTCGGCGGCGTGCAGCGTCTCGGCCAGCTCGTCGAGATCGCGGACGCGGTCGGCCGGCAGGTGCACCTCGGCGAGGCGCTCGGAGACCGGTCCGGCCGGGGCACAGAACAGCGCCGACAGCGCCGTCTCGGCCCGGCGGTGCAGCTCGGCGGACTCCGCCCGCAGCGCCGCGACACGGTCGGCGTCGCCCTCGCGGGCCTGCGCCGCGGACTCCAGCTCCCGGACGCGGGCGGCGTCGGCGAGCAGCACCTCGTCGACGTCCAGCTCGGCACGGCGGACACGCAGCTCGTCGGCGCGGCTGCGGTGCTCGGCGACGTCGTGCTCGGCCGTGGCGAGCTCGTCGGACGCGGTCCGGTACTCGCCCAGGCGGGTCGCGTCCAGCACCGCACCGGACGCCTCCAGCGCGGCCCGGTCGACGCGCAGCGCGGCCAGGGTGCGGGCCGGCTCGTGCCCGCGCAGTGCCTGGCGGGCGTGGTCGGAGTCGCGCGCCGCGATCGAGCGGGAGCGGGCCAGCTCGGCCGCCCGGCGCTCCAGCCGTCCGATCTCCTCGACCAGCGCGGTGACCTCGCCGGCCCGCGACATCTGCTCGGCGGCGCTGGCCTCGGTGCGCTCGTAGCGGCCCATCGCGGCGCGCACCTCGACCGACTTGCTGCCGCGGTGGTCGCGGAACAGCTTGTCCGCCTCGCCGTCCAGGGCCCCGACGACGGCGCGGACGTCGCGCCCGCTGCGCGCGGTGAACACGAGCTCGGCGAGGTCGCCGCCGCCCGAGCACAGCCGCCGTCCGCCCTCGCGCAGCTGCTCGTGCCCGAGCCCGAACCCCTGCCGCCAGCGCTTGCGCGCCTCGGCCCCGCCCGGGCCCCAGGGCGCCTCGAGCGGTGTGTCGCCGTCGTCGAACAGCCCGCGGGTGCTCCGCCGGACGGTCAGCTCCCGTCCGTCGACGTCGACGCAGGCCTGCAGCCCGAGCCGCGACGGGCTGAACTGCCACGCGTGCCGCGCCGGGCGCGGCATGCCCCACAGCAGGTCGGACAGCGCGTCGAGCAGCGTGGTCTTGCCGGCCTCGTTCGGGCCGCTGACGATCGTCAGCCCCGGCCCGAGGGCCAGCTCGCGATCCGACCAGCCGCCGTAGCGCTGCAGGACCAGCGTCCGGATCCGCACGCGTCAGTCCTCGACTCTGCTGATGCTCGTTCCGCGCGCGCTGCTCTCGGAAGACCCGGCCAGCTGGGCCAGCAGCTGCTGCTCGGCCTGCCGGGCCAGCCCGGCGAGCCGGTCCGGGTCACGCAGGTCGAGCAGGCCCGCCTCGCGCAGCGGGCGGCCGATCTCGCGCTCCAGCGGCACGGCCAGCTCGCGCACCCGGTCCGGGTCGCCGACCAGCCCGGACGCCGCCGCGGCGACGGCGTCGGTCAGCTCGGGATCGACGGACAGCGCGTCCGCGGGCGGGCTCGTCCGGTTGCGGACCTTCTCGACGACCGCGCCCGGCCTTCGCCGCCAGCAGGTCGATCTCCGAGCGCAGCCACTCGGCGTCGGTGAGGGTGGACGCCGCGCGGGTGGAGCCGGTCAGCGTCACCTGCGCGACGACGGCCCGCGGGGCGGCCTGGACGCACCGCTCGCGCAGCGCGGCCTCGACGGCGTCGAGCACCTCGTCGCCGTCCGCGCACCCCGCCGCGTCGACGACGACGAGCTCCCAGCGCGCGACGTCGAGCACCAGAGGGCTCAGCCGGGCCCGCCCGCCCGGCTCGACGTCGACGACCAGCGCGCCCTTCGGCCCGGTCTCCTGCGGGTGGCGGCCCTGCAGGTTCCCGGAGAACGCGGCGACGTGCTGCCCGTCGCAGACGACCCGGTGCTCGTGGATGTGCCCGAGCGCGAAGTACTCGTAGCCGCAGCCGGAGAGGTCCTCGGGCCGGCAGGGGGCGTACGTGTCGTGCCGGTCGTCGCCCTGCACCGACGTGTGCAGCATGCCCGCGTTGACCAGGCCCGGGATCCGGTCCGGGTAGGCGGGGACGAGGTTCTCCACCACGGCGCGGCGGGCGAACCCCTGCCCGTGCACGGCCAGCCCGATGTCGTCGAGCACGACCGTCTCCGGCGCGTCGACCGAGAGCCGGTGGGTGTTCGGCGGCAGCCGCAGCGAGCGCGTGATCTCCGACTCGGCGTCGTGGTTGCCGTTGATCAGGAACACCGGGACGCCCTCGTCGTCGAGGCGGGCCAGCTGCCGGACGAAGAACGCTCCGGTGGCGTAGTCACGCCAGTCGCCGTCGTAGACGTCGCCGGCCAGCAGCAGCGCGTCCGCCTCCTGCGCGATCACCTCGTCGACGAGGTTCTCGCAGGCCCGGCGGGTCGCGCCGCGCAGCGTGTCGGCCAGGTCGGAGTCCCCGAGCCGGGCCAGCCCGCGCAGCGGACTGTCCAGGTGCAGGTCCGCCGCGTGGACGATCCGCATCGGGCCTCCCCGAAGAACGACGCCGGAATGACATTCCTGTAGTTCCGCGGCCCGAGGGTATACCGCGGGCCCGGCCGCGGACGCGTCGTGCGCCACAACTCGCCGCTGTGACTCGGCGTCAAGTACCCGAGTGTGTCAGCCTGAGACACGCGGCCATCGACGTCCCACTTACTCCCGAGACTCCCGGAGCGTGAGATGAACCTGCTGTGCGAGCGGTGCTACGGCCCGATCGACCCGGTCCAGGAGCGCTACTTCCGGTTGGCGCACATCGCGCACGCCGACCGGAACGGTCACGTCGCATGGAACCACGCCACGGTGCACACCGACCCGTGCGGTCCGGCTGTGCAGGTCGCCGACGTCCGTGAGCAGCGGCGGGCCGCGTGATCCTGCTCTGTGAACGATGCTGCTCGCCGATCCACCGCCCGACCGAGCCGCTGCGGCTGACCTGGCACCGCGACGACGACGGCCCGGACGGCGACGTGCGCTGGCTGCAGTCCGCCGTGCACGCGCGCCCGTGCGCCGAGCCGGACGTCGGCGAGTGGGACCGGATCCGTCGCGGCGCCGCCCCGGCCGCGCTGCGCTGGGCCGCCGAGCGGGCCGACGACCGCTAACGGGCCGCTCGCTCCCGCACCCCGGCCGCGGCCGTCGTCCCGGCCACCGCGAGCACGGTGACCGACCCGAGCACGACGAGCAGTGGAGCCGTCCAGCCGCCGCTGGCGTCGTGCAGCGGCGCCGAGGACGGGCGGGCCGGCCGCCGCGACCGTGTAGCCGATCCCCTGGACGGTGGCCGACATCCGGCGGTTCTCCGTCTCGTCCCGGGCGCCGAACACGATCATCGCGAAGATCACGGTCAGCCCGCCGCCCTGGGCCATCCCGCCGACGGCGCACCACACCAGCCAGCCGCCCGGTGCCACCAGCAGCCCCACACCCAGCACGACCCAGGCCGCGACCACGCAGCCGACCGCGATCAGTGCGCTCCCGCGGCGCAGCAGCAACGGCACGCCGACCGCTCCGGCGATCGCCGCGATCTGGAACGTCGACGACGCGACGCCGGACGCCCCCGCCCCCATCCCCGTGAGGTCGCGCAGGATCAGCGGTAGCCAGCCGGTGACGCCGTAGTAGGCGAACGCCTGTCCCGCGAACGCCACCGACAGGGCCCACACGAGCGGGCGGCGCCACCACTCGTTGCCGCCCCGCTCGGGAGGCGGCGGTGGCGGGATGTCGCGGCCGCGCATCGCCGCCCACCAGACGACGGCGCTGAGCAGGACCAGCCCGGACCAGGACAGCAGCGCGAGCCGCCAGTCCAGCGCCGTGGCGATCGGCACGGTGAACGACAGCGTGATCATCGAGCCGACGTTCAGCGCCGACGTGTACAGGGCCAGGACGCCGTTCGCGTGCTCCGGCAGGTCCCGCCCGATCACCACCGGGACGGCCACGTTGCCGACCGTGATCCCGGCACCGATCAGGACCGTCCCGGCGAGCGCCGCGACCAGCCCGTCGGCCGAGCGCAGGACGATCCCGGCCAGCAGCACGGCGAGCGCGATCAGGACGCCGCGGACGAGTCCCGCCCGGGCGAGCAGCCACGACGCGGGCGGCGTGAGCACGCCGAAGCACAGCACCGGCAGGCTGACGAGCAGGGCGACCGTGGCCGCGGACGCCCGCAGGTCGGCGCCGATGACATCGAGCACCGGGGTGACGGCGACGATCGGGCCGCGCAGGTTGAGCGCCAGCAGGACGATCGCGGCGACGAGCATCGCGGCCGGGGCGCGACGGGGAGCGGGCACGCGATCAGTCTCGTCTGCCGAGCGCTCGCGGTCAGGAGCGGCCGGGGTCGTGCGGCCGCTCGTCGAACGCGTCCGGGATGCCGTCGTGGTCGGAGTCCGTCGTCTCGTCGGTGGCGATCCGGCGATGGTGGGCGTTGCGCACTCGCAGCACGACCGTGGCGAGCAGCGCGGAGAGCAGCGAACCGAGCAGGACGCCGATCTTGACGTGGTCGTCGGCGTCGCTCCCGACGCCGAACGCCAGCTCGCCGATCAGCAACGACACGGTGAAGCCGACGCCGGCGAGCAGGGACAGGCCCAGCACGTCCCACCAGCCGAGTTCGTCGGCGAGACGGGCTCGGGTGAACCGATGCACGAGCCAGGTCGCGCCGAGCACGCCGACGGCCTTCCCGGCGACCAGCCCGGCGACGATCCCGAGCGTGACGGTGTCGGACAGGGCGGCCCCGGCCCCGCCGCCGACGACCGTGACGCCGGCCGCGAAGAACGCGAACACCGGGACCGCGAACCCGGCCGACAGCGGCCGCCACCGGTGCTCGAAGTGCTCCGCGAGCCCCGGGCCCGGCCCTTCCCTGCGCCGGATCACCGGAACCGTGAACCCGAGCAGCACGCCGGCCACCGTCGCGTGCACGCCGGACGCGTGCACGAGCGCCCAGGTCAGCGCCGCGAGCGGGAGCAGCAGCCACCACGAGCGCACCCGCCACTGCACCAGCACGGCGAACGCCGCGAGCGGGAGCAGGGCCAGCAGCAGCGGCACCACGTGCAGGTCGTCGGTGTAGAACAGCGCGATGATCGTGATCGCCAGCAGGTCGTCCACGACGGCCAGCGTGAGCAGGAACGTGCGCAGCGCGGACGGCAGCGACGACCCGATCACGGCCAGCACGGCGAGCGCGAACGCGATGTCGGTGGCGGTCGGGATCGCCCATCCGACGCCGGCGCCCGGGGTCGCGAGGTTCACCGCGGTGTAGATCAGCGCCGGGACGGTCATCCCCCCGACGGCGGCCGCGATCGGCAGCACCGCACGTCGGGGATCGCGCAGGTCACCGGCCACGAACTCGCGCTTGAGCTCCAGCCCGGCGACGAAGAAGAAGATCGCGAGCAGCCCGTCCGCGGCCCAGGTGGCCAGCGACAGGTCCAGGTGCAGCGCCGCCGGACCGACGACGAGTCCGCCGAGCGCCGTGTAGGACTCCCGCCACGGCGAGTTCGCCCAGATCAGCGCGACTGCGGCGGCCGCGACGAGCAGCGCTCCCCCGACGGTCTCGGCCCGCAGCACGTCACCGATCCGGGACACCTCGGGCCAGGAGCCGCGGGCGAACAGACGCTTCGACGGTGAGGTCACGGGGCTCCTCGGGTTCGGCCGGACGGGCACACGCTCACGCTGTCGCCGACCAGACTTCCCGGCACACCGCCGGAGACCCTACCGGCGCGGCGCGGCCGGGACGATCCGTAATCCATCGACTCAGTTCCGCACTCACCAGACGTTAGTCGGGCCAGATCTGCGTTCGTGCAGGTGGAAGCACTGTGGTTCACTGGACGAATGCGAGGACGCACCCCGACGACCGCGCCCGCCACCGCCGGCGAGATCTTCCGGCTGGTGCGCGAAGGGGCGGCCGGCACCCGCACCGAGATCGGGCGCGCGACCGGGCTGTCCCGGACGGCCGTGGCCGCCCGGGTGGATCGCCTGCTCGCCGACGGTCTGGTCACCGAGGTGCTGGGCGCGGCCGCGACCGGCGGGCGTCCGGCCGCCCGCCTGGAGTTCCACGCGTCCGGCGGCGCCGTGCTGGCGCTGTCCGTCGGGATCAGCCGCACGAAGGCCGCGGTCTGCGACCTGGCCGGCGAGGTGCTCGCCGAGGACGTGCTGGAGCAGCCCGCGTCGTCCGGTCCGGAGACGCTGCTCGGCGCCGCCGTCGGTCTGCTCGAGAAGCTGCTGGACCGGGCGGACAACCCGGTCGTGCGCGGGATCGGCCTGAGCATCCCGGGCACGGTCGACGGCGGCGCCGGCAGCAGCGCCGGGGTGCCGTCGCTGCCCGGCTGGGAGGGCGTGGAGCTGCCGCCGCTGCTCACCGAGCGCTTCGACGTGCCGGTCCGGGTGGACAACGACGTGAACGTGATGGCGCTGGCCGAGCACGCCGCGCACCCGGACGTCGCCGACCTGCTGATGGTGAAGGTGTCCACCGGCGTCGGCGCCGGGCGTGGTCGCGGGCGGTGTGCTGCAGCGCGGCGCGTGGGGCGCGGCCGGGGAGATCGGGCACACCCCGGTGCACGACGGGCCGGGGGTCGGCTGCGGCTGCGGGAACGTGGACTGCCTGGAGGTGCTCGCCAGCGGCGCCGCGCTGGTGCGCGACCTCGCCGAGGCCGGGCGCGACGTGCACGGAATCGCCGACGTCGTCGCGCTCGTCAAGCAGGGCGACCCGGACGCGGTGCGCCTGGTGCGCACGGCCGGGCGGCGGCTCGGCGAGGTGCTGGCGGCCGCGGTCAACCTGATCAACCCGGCACTGGTGACGATCGGCGGCGACCTGGTCGGCGCCTACGACCCGCTGGTCGCGGGCGTCCGCGAGGCGATCTACCGGCAGTCGATGGCGGCCGCGACGCAGGACCTGCGGATCGAGCCCGGCGTGCTCACCGGCCGCAGCGGCGTCACCGGCTGCGCGATCCTGGTGCTCGACGAGGTGCTCGCCCCCGCGTCGGTGGACGCAGCTCTGTCCGTTCAGGACGGATGAGGGGCGGGAGCCCGCACCAGGTCGAAGCACATCGGCCGGGAGAACGTGAACCCCCAGCGCCGGTACTGGCGCAACGCGTACTCGTTGGCCGACGCGGCGTGCAGCATCGGACGGTCCCCGCGCTCGGTGATGCCGTGCGCCACGGCCCGGACCAGGCGCTCGGCGTAGCCGCGGCCGCGCACGGACGCGTCGGTGCACACGGCGCTGATCTCGGTCCAGCCCGGCCCGCGCATCCGCTCCCCTGCCATCGCGACCAGCCGGCCGTCGAGCCGCAGGCCCAGGTAGTGGCCCAGCTCCGACGTGCGCTCCTTCCACGGCCCGGGCCGCGTGCGCTCGACCAGGTCGCGCATCGCCTCCCGGTCGGTCTCCCCGAGCTCGACGGCGTCCGGGTCCGGCCGGGTCTCGAACCCGGCCCCGTCCATCTGCACGCCATCCATCGGGAGCACGACGTCCCATCCCTCGGGCGGCGTCTCCCGCGGACCGGTCAGCACGACCACCTCCCCCGGGCCGACGAGCGTGGCCAGGTCGTCCCAGTCCGCACGCTGCGCCCCGGCGGGCAGCCCGGCGAACGGCGACACGTCCGGGTCGAACCGCGCCACCCGGCCACGCCGCCGTCCGAACCCCGCCTGCGGGCCGTTCAGCGCGGCGAGCACCGGCCGCTCCGGCAGGACGTCCTCCATGGGTTGGATCATGCCCGGCGCGCGGCGGGGATCGGCACGGCGGGGCGGCAGCGCTATCGTGACCGGGTGAGTTCCGTGTCGGAAGAAACCCGTCGCGAGGGGTGGGCCGGGCTCGACGGCAGCCTGCGCGCCGTCGCGGTGGAGGTGCTCCGCCACGGCCCGCTCCCGCGTGCCCAGCTCGCCCGACGGCTCGGTCTGTCCCCCGGTTCGCTGACCCGGCTCACCCGCCCGCTCCTGGAGGACGGTCTGCTCGTCGAGGGCGGCCCGGAGCTGCAGGCCCGCACCGGGCGCCCGTCGGTGCCGCTGGACGTCCGGCCGACCCGGGCGCGGTTCGTCGGTATCACGATCACCGCGGACGAGGCGACCGCCGTCGTGACCGACCTGCGGGCGCGGGTGCTGGACGAGCTGGCGATGCCGCTGCCCGGACGGTCACCGGACGCGGTCGCCGCCTGCGTGCACCATCTCTGCGCACGGTTCGGGGCCGAGCACGGCCAGGTCGAGGGGCTCGGTGTGAGCGTCGGCGGCCTGGTCTCCGGGCACCGCGACGTCGTCGTCGCGCCGTTCCTCGGCTGGCACGAGCCGGTCGCGCTGGCCGAGCGGCTCGCCGCGGCGACCGGGGTGCCCGCGTCGGTGGACAACGACGTGCGCGCGCTCGCCGCGGCCGAGCACTGGTTCGGCGCCGGGCGGGGACTGCACTCGTTCGCGCTGGTCACGCTCGGAGCCGGGGTCGGCGCGTCGCTCGTCGTGCACGACGACCAGGTGTGCGGCGCACGCGGTCTCGGCGGCGCCGTCGGGCACCTGCCGCTGGTGTCCGGCGATCATCCGGCCGCGGCGGGCGGTCCGTGCGAGCTCGGGCACCGCGGGTGCGCCCAGGCCGTGCTCGGCACGGCCGGGCTGACCGCCGCCGCGGCCGCGCGCCTGGGCTACCCGGTCACGTACGACGAGCTGCTCACCGCAGGTGACGCCGCCACGCGGGACGTCCTGGACGCGGCCGCCGCCGCGCTCGCCGTGCTGGTCGGAGCCGTGGTCGGGCTCGCCGACCCGGAGGTCGTGCTCGTGTCCGGCGCCGGTGCCGCGCTGGCCGACGCCGCCCGTCCGGCGCTCGAGGCGGGGCTGGGCGTGGGCCGGCGACCGCAGGCTCCCGCCGTCCCGGTCCGGGTGGCACCGTGCGACGACACCGACTGGGCCCGCGGCGCCGCCGTCGTCGCCGTCCAGGACCACGTCCGCGGCGCTCCGGGAGGAACCCCACGATGACCACTCCTCCGGCACTGTCCGCCGAGTTCGAGGCGCGCTGGGGACGGCCGCCGTCCGGGGTCTGGTTCGCGCCCGGGCGCGTGAACCTGATCGGCGAGCACACCGACTACAACGACGGGTTCGTGCTCCCGTTCGCGCTGGCCCAGCGCACGCTCGTGGCCGCGGCTCCGGCCGACGGGCGGACGCGCGTGGTGTCCCGGCACGAGCCGGACGGCGCCCAGTTCGCCGCCGCGGACGTCGCGCCCGGGGGCGTCCCGGGCTGGGCCGCGTACGTCGCGGGTGTCGTGTGGGCGCTGCGCGAGGCGGGCCATCCGGTCCCGGACGCCGACCTGCTGATCGACTCCGACGTGCCGGTCGGGGCCGGGCTGTCCTCGTCGGCGGCGCTGGAGTGCGCGGTCGCGGTGGCGCTGACCGACCTCGCCGGGATCGCGCTCGGCCGCACGGAGACGGCCGTGCTGACCCGCCGGGCCGAGAACGAGTTCGTCGGCGCCCCGACCGGGGGCATGGACCAGATGGCGTCGATGCACGGGCGGGCCGACAAGCTGGTGTTCCTGGACACGCGCGACGACATCATCGAGATGGTGCAGTTCCGGGTCGCCGGGTACGGGCTCGCCCTGCTGGTGATCGACACCCGGGCACCGCACGCGAACGCGGACGGGCAGTACGGCGAGCGCCGCGCCGACTGCGCGGCCGCGGCCGCGGCGCTGGGTGTCCCGGCACTGCGCGACGCGACCGTCGCCGACGTCGAGAAGCTCACCGACGAGCGCATCCGCCGTCGCGCCCGGCACGTCGTCACGGAGAACGACCGGGTCCGCGACGTCGTGCGGCTGCTGTCCGGCGGTAGCGAGAGCAGCGCAGGCGGAACGAGCATCAGCAGCGACCCGCGGGCCATCGGAGGGCTGCTCGACGCCTCGCACGCGTCGATGCGCGACGACTTCGAGATCACCGTGCCGCACGTCGACGTCGCCGCCGACTGCGCCCGCGCGGCCGGCGCACACGGTGCCCGGATGACCGGCGGCGGGTTCGGCGGCTGCGTCATCGCGCTCTGCGACGACGACGGCGTCGACGTCGTCCGCGCCGCCGTCGAGAAGGCCTACGCCGACCGCGGCTGGATCCCGCCGACGACGTTCACCGCCGTCCCGTCGCCCGGCGCCGCCCGCCTGGTCTGACAGCGGGCGCGTCCCAGCCGACCGGCCCCGGTCAGGCCGCCGCGGCGAGCTCCGACAACGTGCCGATCGAGCGGGTCAGCATGGCGCGCAGGTTCTCCGTCCGGTGCACCTCGGAGTTCGGCAGCCGCACGTGCACCGCGATGGTGGTGCCCGCTCCGTCGCCGCCGTCGGCGGTGAGCTGCCAGCCGATCTGGATGTCGTAGAACTGGCAGGACACCATGACGCGGCCGTTGGACCGGTCGGCGCGCAGCTCCTGGGGCAGCGGGAAGTCGGGCCACCCGGTCTTCCACTGGGTGTAGGAACCGGGGCCGTCGGTGCGGACGGTCTCGATCCCGTCCCACCACTCCGGGAACCGGCTCGGATCGAACAGCAGCTTCCAGACGTCCTCGATCGCGGCCCCGCTGTGGCCGCTCAGCTCGAACTCGGGCATCAGCCCACCTCTTCCTCGACGTGTGCGCCCGCGATCCGCAGCTCCGATTCCAGCCGGTCGATCTCGCGGCCCGGTTCGACGAGGCCGGCCACCGGGGGCCGGCCCAGATCCACGAAGTTGGTCATGAAGTCGGTGCCGGGGTCGTCCGTGCGGGTGCGCCGCCACCCGGTCAGTGCCTCTGTCAGCCGCCGCACCTGTTCGGCCCGGTCACCCCGGGCACCCGCGATCAGGCCCTGCACCCGCGCCATCCGCGGAACCAGGGCCCAGGGCCGGTCCTCCGGGCCCACCTCTTCCTGCACGGCACGGCGGACCTCGGCCGCGGCCTCGTCCGGGTATCCGTCGGCGACGAGGGCCTCGGCCCGCGCCAGACGCGCGGCCGGACGGCTGATCCGGCGGCTGGGCGACCCCAGCGCCGCATCGAGCAGGTCTGCCGCGTCCCGGTAGCGGCCCGCGGCGAGTGCGATCAGGCCGGCGTCGTGGCGGGCGAGCTCGACGTGGTCCGGGGCGTCCATGCGCTCGGCCATCTCCAGCTGGGTCGCGGCAACCCGGACGGCCTCGTCGTGGCGGCCCGTGCGGCCGAGCAGGAACGCCCTGGCCGACAGGCAGGGTTGTTCGAGGACCGCGATGCCGCAGGTCACCTCCAGCCCGGCGTCGATCTGGGCGAGTGCGCCCTCGACGTCGCCCGCGGCGCTGAGCGCGCAGGCCGCGTTGATCCGGATCGGGTACGCCAGGTCGGGGCGCCGGGCCCGTGCGGCCGCCGACCCGCCGCGATCGGCCACCGCGGCGCACTCGGAGAACCGGCCGAGCCGGATCAGCGTCATGAGCCGGACGTTCTCGATCTCGGCGACCGACGTCGCGTCCGGGTCCCCGACGAGCGCCTCGACCTCGGCCAGCAACGCCTCCGCCCGGCGCGGGTCGTCGACCGAGGACTCCCCCCACGCCTGGCCGATCAGGATCGGCATCCGGTCGTCGGCGGGTGCGTCGGCGTCGAGCAGCTCCGCGGCCCGCCGGTAGGCGTCGAGCGAGGCGCTCGGGTGGCAGACGACCGTCCGCAGCAGGGTTCCGCGCCGGCACCAGGCCGCCCGCCGGGCCGGTTCGGGCAGGCGCTCCAGCACGGCCTGCCACGCCCGTTCGCACTCCTCCGACAGGCCCATCCACCCCTGGACCTCGGCCAGCTCCAGGCGCAGCTCGCCGTCGTCCGGACGGCACCGGATCGCCTCGTTCCAGAACGCGGCGGCCTCGGGCAACGCGCCCAGGGTGCGGGCGTGCCGGGCGGCGCGTTCCCAGCGCGGACCGGCGAGGTCGTTGCGGCCCGCCGCCGTCAGGTGCCGCGCGACCTCGGCGGCGACCGCGCCGGCGTCGCCACCCGGGTCGGTCTCCGCCGCCCGCTCGATCGCGATGCCGGCCCGCCGGTGGCTGCGCGCGGGGTCGTCCAGCTCGTTGCGGGCGGCCTCGGCGAGCAGGGCATGCCGGAAGCGCAGCGCGCCGGCGCTGCGCTGGGCCAGGCCGCTGTCGAGCACCTGGTGTTCCACCTCGGCCTCGTCCGGCACCTGCAGGGCCGCGATCTCCGACGCGGACAGGGCCCGGCCGGCCACGGCCACGATCTCCAGCAGCTCCCGGGCCGGCGCGGCGAGCGCACCGAGCGCAGCCCGGACCGCCGCCCGCAACGTCGCCGGGGGCTCCGAGCTGCCTGCGGCGAGCGCGCGGGCACTCTCCACGGCCAGCAGCGGGTTGCCCTCGGCGGCACGGACCGCACGGGCGACGTCCGGCTCGTCGAGGACCGCCGCCCCGCGCGCGACCTCGGCCAGCGCCACGTCGTCCATCGGTCCCAGGTCGACCCCGGACACCGCGATCCCGCGACCGGTCAGGTCGTCGATCAGCGCGTCGGCCTCGCGCCGGGCGGGCCGGTCGCGCCGGGTCAGCACGAACAGCACCGGCAGACCGGCCAGCCGCCGTCCGATGTGCGTGCACAGCGCCATGCTGGCCCGGTCCGCCCGGTGCACGTCCTCGGCCACGAGCAGGACCGGCCGGCCGGACGCCGCCCACTCGACGAGACGGAGCACGGCGTCGGAGACCCGCAGCCGCTCGAGCTCGGGCGCGGCGACCGGGGCCGGGACGTCCGCCCGGCCGAGCGCGCCGGCCAGGTCTGGGGCCAGTCGCCCGAGCTCGGCAGGCCAGTGCGCGGTAGCGGGCGGCGGGGCGACGACCCGGACCAGCTCGCGGGCGAGCTCCTGCCACACGGCGAACGGCGCCTCACCGCCGACGTCCACCCCGGCACCCACCGCGACCCGCGCGCCGGCGTTGTCCGCCCGCACCGCCATCTCGGTCACCAGCCGGGTCTTGCCGATCCCGCCCTCGCCGGTCACCACGACGACCCGGCCACGCCCGGCACGGGCGTGCGACCAGGCGTCGGTCAGCACGCCCAGCTCCGCAGCCCGTCCGAGCAGCGGGTTCCGGCCCGGATCTCCCGGCACCGACGGCCGCTCCGGCCGTCGCAGACCGGCCAGCACCGACCGGGTCGCCGGTGCGGGCGCCACACCCAGCTCCTCGTTCAGGCGCCGGACCAGCTCGCGGCCCACCACGAGCGCCCCGGCCCGGTCCCCGGCCGCCGTCAGGCGGCGCATCAGCGCGCAGTGGGCGGGCTCGTCGAGCGGGGTGAGCGCGCACCGTGCCCGGCTCCGGCCGGCCGCCGCGGCCGGGTCCCCGGCGGCCTCGGCCTCGTCCGCGAGGGCGTCGAGCCGGGTGACGAGCCCCGCACGGTGCGCCTCCCGGGCCGCGGCGGCCCAGTCCTGGGACCAGCCGGCCAGCAGGTCCTCCCGGCACAGATCGTGCAGCGCCGCGGCGTCCCCGCGGGCGGCGCGCACGTCCAGCTCGCCGACGTCGGTGCGGTACCGGTCCGGGTCCAGGCCGACCGCGGTACGGGTGGCCAGCACGGCGTCCGCGCCGACGGCCTTGCGCAGCGCCCACACGGCCGTGCGCAGGTTCGCCCGGGCCACGCCGTCGGGCGAGTCCGGCCAGAACCGCGGCGCGACGACGTCGCGTTCGTGGACGCCGGGGTGCAGCGCCAGGTAGACGAGCAGGCGACGGAGGGGCGCGGTCAGGTCGACAGGCGCCCCGTCGTGTTCGGCCGCGGGCTCGCCCAGCAGACGCACCCGCAGCATCGCGGCACGGTAGACCCGTAGCCACACAAATCGGGAGGGGTCCGCGCACGGGTGCGGCCACTTCCGCCCGCGGATTGACCCGAACGGCCGTCGTCGACGATGCCGGCCGTCCGGTCCCCCGGTCACGGACGCGCGGTTGACGGTGCGGTGGACGCACGTCCGCGACCGTCTCCGGGCGTCGCCCGCACGGGGTGGCCGGGACGAGGGAGCACCGACCGTGGACGAGAACAAGCTGAACGCGCTGCTGGGCCGGTTCGTCGGGGACCTGGGCGCGACGATCGGTGCCGGCGGGATCGTCGTCGGGCACCGCCTGGGCCTGTACCGGGGCCTGGCCGAGGGCCCGGCGACGCCGGAGCAGCTGGCGCGCCGGACGGGGACCGACGCCCGGTACGTCACCGAGTGGCTGCACGCGCAGGCGGCCGGCGGCTACGTCGAGTTCGACACCGGCGCCG
The DNA here is from genome assembly GCA_963822335.1 of uncultured Actinomycetota bacterium. Taxonomy (GTDB): domain Bacteria; phylum Actinomycetota; class Actinomycetes; order Mycobacteriales; family Pseudonocardiaceae; genus Pseudonocardia. The sequence continues at coordinate 1,408,102 of CAWGHE010000005.1, forward strand.
GCACGTTCTCGCTGAGCGACGAGCAGGCGTTCGCGCTGACCGACCCGTCCGGGCCGCTCTACCTGCCGGGCGCGTTCGTGCTCGCACTCGGCGCGCTACGGGCCGAGCCGCAGATCACCGAGGCGTTCCGGACCGGCGCCGGGATGGGCTGGCACGAGCACCACGAGGACGTGTTCACCGGGTGCGAGATGTTCTTCCGCCCGGGCTACCTGGCCAACCTCGTGGCGAACTGGATCCCCGCCCTCGACGGTGTCGGAGACCGGCTGGCCGCAGGCGGGCGGGTCGCGGACATCGGGTGCGGGCTCGGGGCGTCGACCGTCCTGCTCGCCGAGGCCTACCCACGCACGACGGTCAGCGGCTCGGACTACCACGAGGAGTCGATCGAGATCGCCCGCAAGCGCGCCGCCGACGCCGGGGTCAGCGCGAACACGCGGTTCGAGGTGGCCCCCGCGGACGGGTTCTCCGGGACCGGCTACGACCTGGTCGCGACGTTCGACTGCCTGCACGACATGGGCGACCCGGCCTCGGCGGCCCGCCACGTCCGGTCCGCGATCGCCGACGACGGCACCTGGCTGATCGTCGAGCCGATCGCAGGCGACTCCCCGGCCGACAACATGAACCCGGTCGGGCGCGTCTACTACGGCTTCTCCGGCTACCTGTGCGTGCCGAACGCGATGTCGCAGGCCGGCGGGACCGCACTCGGCGCGCAGGCCGGCGAGGCCGCGATCCGCGAGATCGTGACCGGCGCCGGGTTCACCCGGTTCGAGCGGGCGGCCGAGACCCCGTTCAACGCCGTGTTCGCCGCGCGGCCCTGACGGCCCGGCTCCCGCACCGGCTCCGGCCGGTGCGGGACCGGACGGGTGCTACCGCCAGGACGCTCGGTTCAGAGGTCGGCGACCGCCTCACGCGCCCGCTCCGCCTCGGCCTTCGTGGGGTAGGACTCGAACAGGTCGCACCCGCATTCGCAGCGGAGGACGAAGCCGTCGACGACGTCTGCCATGGGGACGACGTAGGGCGAGTGAGCAGGCATGGCGGAACCTTCGCAGCTCGCCGGCGCCGGACGCGGCTGATCGACCGTTCGACGCCACGGTGATCGCCGGGCGGTGTCCACCGTCCGCCCGGAACGTCGGCGACGCGATGATCGGTACCGGATGGGACTCGACGCAGGGACTATGTCGTACACGCGCACGTGTGGCGGGCCCGCGGGGACGCTGCGGCAGCGGCGACCGGCGAGATGGCCTGGCCGGGCTCGCTGAACGGCCGGACGAGCCGGATGGGTGTTCCGTTGATCGCGGTGAGATCACCGCTCCAGACCAGCCGGTACAGCTCGGTCAGATCGGATCGGTCGGCGTCGGTCAGGACGCTCTCGGGCCCGTAGTTCATGATCGAGAAGGGACTGTGCGTCCCGAAGATCTCCGACGGCCACTCCCGCTCGCTGATGTTGGCGAAGAAGTGCCGCAGACCGAACGCGTGCCCGATCTCGTGCTGGAACGTCTGCACCTGCTCCTCGTGGCTCTGCTCGAACATCGTCGGGTAGATCGTCAGCTCGTGTCGGCCACCGTCCGGAAAGAAGGCGCTGGCCAGAACACAACCCGCGGTGCTGCAGTCCGGAGCGTTGCGCATGACGATCTCGAAATCCCAGAGATCGGCGCTCCGGGTGAACTTCACCGGTGCCGCGGAGCCCCATCCGGCCAACGCCTCACCCATGATCTCGACGATGGAGGACTTCCTTTCCTCGGTCCCCGACCGCTGGAACGACCGCTCCTGGAATCGCCATCGGAGAACCGAGCCCTCGTGCCACAGCGGGATGAACCCGTCCGTCGCGTCGACGGCGAGCTCCAACGGCCCCCGGCCGCCCGGGGTCGCCTGACCTCGATCTTCGGTGTCGCACACGATGCGGTTCGAGATCAGGTGGACGCGATCGTAGTCGTTCGTGCGGGTGTCGCGATCCATCACGGTCTCCTTCGATCAGGCGAGAGCCGAGTGCCGACACCGGTCCGGGAATTGCGACCGAGCCCGGGCCCATCGCGCACCCGGCGCGACCTCCATCCAGTGTCGACCAGTCACGAGTCTGATCACATACCCTGCTTTGGGTATGTGCACACCGGCACGAATAAGCAGGTCAGGTGCGGCAGCGATCCACCGAATAGAGGTGCGAGTCCGGGAAATGGCGGGCGGCCAGCGCCTCCCCCACGATGATCACGGCGGTGCGCTGGATCCCGGCCTCGTCGACGGCCTTCGGCATCTGCTCCAGCGTCCCGCGCAGCACGACCTCGTGCGCCCGCGACGCGTGCGCGACGACCGCCGCCGGGCAGTCCGCGCCGTAGGCGGGGGCGAGCGCATCGACGACCTCCCGGATCCGGTGCACGGCCAGGTGCAGCACGACGGTCCCGCCCGCCCGGCCGAGCGCGGCCAGGTCCTCGGCGTCGGGCATCGGGGTGGCGCGGGCGGCGATCCGGGTGAGCGTGACGGTCTGCGCGACGGTCGGGACGGTCAGCTCCCGGCCCAGCGCGGCGGCCGCGGCGGCGTACGCGGGCACGCCGGGGCACACGTCGTAGGGCACGCCCTCGGCGTCGAGGCGGCGCATCTGCTCGGCCATCGCGGAGAACACCGACGGGTCGCCGGAGGCCAGCCGCGCGACGTCGAGGCCGTGCCGGTGCGCGCGCACCATCTCCTCGACGATCTCGTCGAGCGTCATCAGCGCGGTGTCGATCGTCCGGGCGTCCGGCGGGCAGATCTCCAGCATCTCCGGCGGCACGAGGCTGCCCGCGTACAGGCAGACCGGCGCGGCCGCGATGATGTCCCGGCCGCGCAGGGTCAGCAGATCGACCGCTCCCGGCCCGGCCCCGACGAAGTGCACGGTCATGACTGCACGCTCCAGATCGTCACCGGCATCCCCTGTCTCCAGCCGTGGAACCCGCCGACCGGCTCCGCCCGGCCGACCTGGATCCGCACCAGCGTCCCGCCGTGGCGCGCGTGCGCGTCGGCGAGCACCGCCTCGGCCTGCACCGTCACCGCGTTCGCGACGACCCGGGCGCCCGTGCCGAGCACGCGCTCCAGCACGCCGTCGCGGGTCAGGCCGCCGCCGACGAACACCGCGTCCGGGCGCGGCAGCCCGTCCAGCGCGTCCGGCGCCGACCCGGTGACGACCCGCAGACCGGGCACACCGAGCGCGGCGGCGTTCGCGGCGATCCGCTCGGCCCGCTCCGCCCGCGCTTCGACGGCGACGGCGCGGCACCCGCGGTGCGCGCGCATCCATTCGATCCCGATGCTCCCGGATCCCCCGCCGACGTCCCAGAGCAGCTCACCGGGCCGCGGCGCGAGGTGGGCCAGGGTGACGGCGCGCACCTCACGCTTGGTGAGCTGGCCGTCGTGGTCGTAGGCGTCGTCCGGCAGGCCCGGGGTCTCGCCGAGCAGCCGCGCGCCCGGCTCCGCCGCGCACTCCAGCGCGACGAGGTTCAGCGGCTCGGACGGCGCGCCCCAGTCGGCCGCCGTGCCGTGGACGATCCGCTCGCCGGGCCCGCCGAGGTGCTCCAGCACGCTCATCGCCGACGGTCCGAAGCCGTGCTCGGTGACCAGCTTCGCGATCCCGGACGGGGACTGCGCGCCGGCGCTGAGCACGAGCACCCGCACGCCCGGCGCGAGCCGGCGGGCCACCGTCTCCAGTGCACGGCCGACGATGCTGACGAGCTCGACGTCCTCCAGCTTCCAGCCCAGCCGGGCACAGGCCAGGCTCAGCGACGACGGGTGCGGCAGCACCCGCAGCCGGTCCGGCCCGGTGATCCCGGCGAGTGTCGCGCCGATCCCGAAGAACATCGGGTCGCCGCTGGCCAGCACGGCGACGCGATGGCCGGCGAGCTCGTCGAGGATGCCGGGCAGCGCGGGGACCAGCGGCGACGGCCACTCCCGGCGCTCGGCCGTCACCGACGGGTCGAGCAGGTCCAGCTGGCGGGGTCCGCCGAGCACGACATCGGCGCCGCGCAGAGCCTCCCGGGCCGGCTCGGCCAGCCCGTCCCACCCGTCGGCGCCGATCCCGACGACCGCAACCACACCGTCAGCCACGGCCGCCACCCGGCCCGGCTGCGACGAAAGGAGCTTCCGGGGCGCAGGGGGAAGCGGACGCTCCGTTCAGCGCCGTCGGGACCCGCCGGCCCTGCTCACTCACCGGTCTTGTCCGTGACCCCGGCGCTGTCGAACGTGGCGACGTCGGCGAGCGCGCGGGCGGCACCCTGCAGCAGCGGGAGCGCCAGCAGCGCCCCGGTCCCCTCGCCGAGTCGCATCCCCATGTCCAGCAACGGGTCCAGGCCGAGGAACTCCGACGCGAGCGCGCTGCCCGGCTCCACCGAGCGGTGCCCGGCCAGGCAGTACCCGCCCGCGTCCGGGACGAGTGCGACGGCGGCCAGGGCGGCCGCCCCGGCGCTCACCCCGTCGAGCAGCACCGGCACCCGCAGCGCGGCGGCGCCGAGCACGAACCCGGCGAGCCCGGCGTGCTCGAACCCGCCGACGGCGGCGAGCGCGCCGAGGGGATCCGCCGGTCCGGGCCGGTGCAGATCAAGAGCCCGGCGCACGACGTCGGTCTTGCGGGCGAGCGTCTCGTCGTCGACGCCGGTGCCGCGGCCGGTCACCTCGGCCGGGTCGGCGCCGGTGAACGCGCAGATCAGCGCCGCGGCGGCGGTCGTGTTCGCGATGCCCATGTCGCCGGTGAGCAGGCACCGGTTGCCGGCCGCGACGAGGTCGCGGGCCACCTCGATCCCCACCTCGACGGCCGCGCGGGCCTGATCGCGCGTCATCGCCGGCCCGGCCGTCATGTCCGCGGTGCCCGGCGCCACCTTGCGCGGCAGCAACCCGGGCACCGGGTCCAGCGGGGCCGCGACGCCGACGTCGACGACCTGGACCTCGACACCGAGCTGGCGGGCGAACGCGTTCACCACGGCACCGCCGCCGGTGAAGTTCGCGACCATCTGCGCGGTGACCTCCTGCGGCCACGGCGTCACGCCCTGGGCGTGCACGCCGTGGTCCCCGGCGAACACCGCGACGGCGGCCGGCTCCGGGACCGGCGGCGGGCACGCACCGGCGATCGCGGCGAGCGTCGCGGCGACGTCCTCCACCCGCCCGAGCGAGCCGCGCGGCTTGGTCATCCGGTCGAGCCGGTCGCGGGCCGCCGCGTGGGCGGCCGCATCCGGCGGCGCGATCTCGCCGAGCGTGCGGTCCAGCAGGTCCATCGGTTCCTCCCCGGGCAGCCCACGCCGCCCCCAGCGACCGTCGTGCACCGCCCACTCCAGCGGCCTGCGCCGCGCCCACCCGGCGCCGGCCAGCTCCGGCTCGTCCGGGAACGCCGTCACGTGCCCGACGCACAGGTACGCGACGACCCCGACGTGCGCCGGGAGGCCGAGCATCGTGGCGAGCTCGGCCAGACCGTCGTCGTCGAAGAAGCTGACCCAGCCGACACCGAGGCCCTCGGCCCGCGCGGCCAGCCACAGGTTCTGCACGGCCAGCGCCGCGGAGCGCTCGGCCATCTCCGGCCGGTCGAAGCGACCCAGCGTGTGCCGCCCGCCGCGGGTCGGGTCCGCGGTGACGACGACGTTCAGCGGGGTGTCGAGGATCGCCTCGGTGCGGATCCGGCGCAGCGCCGACGCCCGCGCCGACGGCAGCGACGCGGCGTAGCGCTCGCGGTGCTCGGTGGCGAGGGCCTGCACGCGCGCACGGACCGCCCGGTCACGGACCAGCAGGAAGTCCCACGGCTGGGAGAACCCGACACTCGGTGCGGCGTGGGCGGCGGCCAGGATCCGGCGCAGCGTGGCGTCGTCGACCGGCTCGTCCGGCCGGAAGCCGGTGCGCACGTCCCGGCGGGCGGACACGACGTCGTAGAACCCGTCCAGCGGACCCGGCTCCACGAACCACCCTCCTCCACGCGCCGTCCCGGCCGGTCGGCCGGAGAACCGACCGACTCGACCACGGCGGCCGGTCGAGGGTCAACGGGCCGGACGGAACTCACACGCCGGGCCCGGTCATTCGGGCGGCACCAGGCGCCCGTAGAGGCGCCACCCCGCCGTCGTCGGTTCCCAGTGCAGGTACGGGTTCGGGTCGGGAGCGATGCGCTCCATCGCCTCCCACAGGACGGCGTGCGCGTGCACGGCGTCCCCGATCCCGCGCCGGATCTTCGCCCAGCGCGACGGCGGGCCCTGGTCGATCGTCGTCGAAGTCATGGCTCTCACCCTGGCGCACCGGACGCGCCGGGAGAATCGGCAGTTCCGTCGTGGTCCGGCGAAATCCTGCCAACCGGCAGAATGCCGCTCGTGCCCCCGACGACGCGCCGCTGGGCGGCGAACTGCTCGATGCTGTTCACCGAGGTCGACGCGCTGCAGCGGCCCGCGGCCGCACGGGCCGCCGGGTTCGGCGCGATCGAGTTCTGGTGGCCGTTCGACCGCACCGTGCCCGGCGACCGGGACGTGGAGCGGTTCGCCGCCGCCGTCGAGGACGCGGGCGTCCGGCTCGTCGGGCTGAACCTGCCGGCCGGGGACATGGCCGCCGGGGACCGCGGGCTGATGTCGCTGCCCGGGCGGGAGGACGAGCTCGCCGACGGCCTCGACGTCGCCGGGGCGCTCACCGCCCGGCTCGGGGTGGCCGGCTGCAACGCGTTGTACGGCAACCGCATCGACGGCGTCGACCCGCAACGCCAGGACGAGCTGGCCACCGCGAACCTCGCCCGGGCCGCCCGGATGCTGGCGTCGTCCGGGACCCGGACCTGGCTGGAGCCGCTCAGCGGCGTCGACGCCTACCCGCTGCGCACGGCCTCGCACGCGCTCGCCGTCGCCGACCGCGTCGCCGGCACCGGCGCGCCCGCACCGCTGCTGCTCGCCGACCTCTACCACCTGACCGCGAACGGCGACGACGTCGCGGGCGTGCTCGAGCGGCACACCGGCCGGATCGGCCACGTCCAGGTCGCCGACCACCCGGGCCGGCACGAGCCCGGCACCGGCGCGATCCCGTTCGCCACGCACCTGGCGACGCTGGACGAGCGCGGCTACGACGGGTGGATCGCCGCCGAGTACGTACCCTCGGGCACGACGGCGTCGTCGCTGGAGCGCCTCCGCACCCTCGGCGCGTGGTGATCGGGCGGGCTAGCGTCGGGTCCGTGCTCCCCGACTCCCCCACCGGCGGCCCGCTGGACGGCGTGCTGGTCGCCGACTTCTCCCGGGTCCTGGCCGGTCCCTACGCCACGATGGTGCTCGCCGACCTCGGCGCCACGGTGATCAAGGTGGAGGGCCCGAACGGCGACGACACCCGCACCTGGAAGCCCCCGGTGCGCGACGACCCCGACGGCGGCATGGCGACCTACTACCTGTCGATCAACCGCAACAAGCGGTCGATCGTGCTCGACCTGAACGACCCGGACGACCTCGCCGACGCGCAGCGGCTCGCCGCCCGCGCCGACGTCCTCGTCGAGAACATGAAGCCGGGCGGGATGGTCCGGTTCGGGCTCGACCACCCGTCGGTGGCCGCGGTGAACCCGTCCGTCGTCTACTGCTCGATCTCCGGGTTCGGCACCCGCGGCGGAGCCCACCTGCCCGGCTACGACCTGCTGGCGCAGGCCACGTCCGGCCTGATGAGCCTCACCGGCGACGCAGGCGGGTCACCGTTCCGGGTCGGCGCCGCGATGTTCGACGTGCTCACCGGGCTGCACGCGGCCGTCGCCGTCCTCGCCGCGCTGCGCCACCGCGACGGCACCGGCGAGGGCCAGCTGCTGGAGACGAACCTGCTGTCCACCGCACTGTCCACACTGGTCAACCAGACCGAGGCCTACGTGGCGGCCGGCGTCGTGCCGCAACGGATGGGCAACGCGCACCCGAGCGTGTTCCCGTACGAGCCGATGCCGACCGCGGACGGCGAGCTGATCGTGATCGCGGCGAACGACGGACAGTTCCGCAAGCTGTGCACGGTGATCGGCGACCCGGCGATGGCCGAGGACCCGCGCTTCGCCACGATGTCCGACCGCGTCACGAACCGGGTGGAGATCAAGGACCGGATCCTGGCCCGGCTCGCCACCGGCTCCACCCGGGAGTGGTTCGACGCGATCACCGCGGCCGGGATCCCGTGCGGCCCGATCAACTCGATCGAGGGCGGGGTGGAGCTGGCCCGCGAGCTCGGGCTCGAGCCGGTCGCGACGGCGGACGACGACGCGGCCGTGCCGACCGTGCGCCATCCCGTCGACTTCTCGGCGACGCCGCCGACCTACCGGCGCTCGCCCCCGCGCCTGGGCGCCGACGGCGACGAGGTCCGCGCGTGGCTGCGCAGTAACGGGTAGCGCCACTATCCGTTTTCAGATAGGCTCACTATCCATAACGAGGAGAGAGGGCCTGCCATGACCGTCGCACGCACGACCCACGACAAGACCGGCGCCGACGAGATCGTCGTCTTCCTGATCGGCATGCGGGTGAACAAGCCCTGGCGGCCGGACGCCTGGTGGCCGGTGGCGGTCGCGATGCCGCGGATGCTGCGTGAGCTGTCCGAGGACCCCGACTCCGGCCTGCTGGGCTACCGCCTGACGATCGGCCGGGACGGCCCGATGGTGATCCAGTACTGGCGGGACGTGGACGCGCTCTACGGGTACGCCTCCGACCCGGACCGGGCGCACCGCCCGGCCTGGTCCGCGTTCTTCCGCCGGGCCCGCAAGGTCCCCGGCGCGGTCGGGATCTGGCACGAGACGTTCCGCGTCGCGGCGAGCGAGAGCGTCTACGGCGACATGCCGGCGGCCGGTCTCGCCGCCGCCCTCGGCCGCGTCCCGGTCGGCAAGGCAGCCGACCGGGCGCGGCAGCGGCTGGCCTCCTGAACCCGCGCTGAACCCGCGCCGGTGCGATGAGTTCCCGGTGCGGTGGCGGTCATAGACGGCAAGACACCACCGACCGCACCTTGGGGGCACGCCATGACCGCCACGACCTCGACCACCTCCACCACCCGGCCCGGCCGCACCGCGAACATCACGCTGTGGGTGGTGCAGGTGCTGCTCGCCATCGTCTACGTCGGGGTCTCGGTCCCGAAGGTCACGCTGGACCCGACCGCCGTGGAGGGCTTCGACGCGATGGTCGGCTTCTCCGCGACCGGCACGCTCGTGATCGGCCTGCTGGAGATCGCCGGGGCGATCGGCCTGCTCGTCCCGAAGCTGAACGGCATCGCCGCGCTCGGTCTGGTCGGCCTGATGATCGGCGCGGTCGGCGTCACGACGGCCGCGATGGGCGCGTCGATGGCGCTGCTCCCGGCCGTGCTGCTGGTGCTGGCCGCCGTGATCGCCTGGTTCCGCCGCTACCGCACCGTCGAGCTGATCGCGATGCTGCGGGGCCGCGCGACCCGCTGACCGCGCTCGCACAGGTTCCGGTGCCCTCGCACACGCTCGAGCGTGTGCGAGGGCACCGGACGGTGTGCGGGAGCGTCAGCCGTGCACCCGAGGCGGCTCGTGCGCCCGGACCGGCGGCGGATCGTGCGGGTAGCGCTCCAGCGCGACCGCGCTCAGCTGGCCGGTGCATCCCTGGGCCAGCTTCGACGTCCCGGCGTCGCGGGTGAGGACGTTCGGGTTGCCGTGCCGGCAGGTGCCGTCCGGCTCCGGGTCCCACCACGCACCCGTCGGCAGCTGCACGACGCCGGCGCGGATCTCGTCGGTGACCCGCGCGGTGGCCAGGGCGGCGCCGCGGTCGTTGACAAGCCGCACGACGTCGCCGTCGGCGATCCCGCGGGCGTCGGCGTCGTCCGGGTGCACCCGCAGCACCTCCCGGCCGCCGCGCTTGGCCCCGGCGCTGTGCTTGCCGAAGTCGAGCTGCGAGTGCAGGCGGGTGGCCGGCTGGTTCGCGACCAGCCAGAGCGGGTGCCGCTCGTCGGGGCGCTCGACCGGCGGCAGCCACGCCGGATGCCCGGGGCAGTCGTCGTAGCCGAACCCGGCGATCGTCTCGGACGCGACCTCGACCTTCCCGGACGGTGTGGGAAGGGGATGACCGGACGGGTCGGCGCGGAAGCGGGCCAGCACGCCGCCGTCGTCCGGGCCCGGCGGCAGCTCCAGCTCGCCGGACTCCCAGAACTCGTCGAAGTCGGGGGCGGGGTCGCCACGGTCGGCCAGCGCCTTCTGCGTGCGCAGGTAGAGGTGCTCCAGCCACGCACGGGCGGTGCGGTCCTCGGTGAACTCCCGGCCGAACCCGAGGCGGTCGGCCAGGCCGGACAGGATCGCGTAGTCGTCGCGGGCCTCGCCGACCGGTTCGGACAGCGGCTTCATCGCGACCAGCAGCGGGTCCGAGCCGGAGGCGCCGATGTCCTCGCGCTCCAGCGTCGTCGTCGACGGCAGCACGACGTCGGCGTGCCGGGCGGTCGCGGTCCAGAACGGGTCGTGCACGACGAACGTGTCCAGCCGGCCGACGGCGCGGCGCAGCCGGTTCAGGTCCTGGTGGTGGTGGAACGGGTTGCCGCCGATCCAGTACGCGAGCCGCACGTGCGGGTACGTGCGGCGCTCGCCGTTGTAGTCGTAGGGCTCGCCGGGGTGCAGCAGCATGTCCGCGACGCGCGCGACCGGGATGTACTCCCCGACCGGGTTCGGCGTGCGCCGCAGCGTCGGCACGGGCACGGCGTTGCGCGGGCGCCCGTAGTGCCCGAGCGACCCGAGGCCGTAGGTGAACCCGCCGCCGGGCAGCCCGATCTGCCCGAGCACCGCGGCCAGCGCCGTCCCGCCCCAGACCGGCTGCTCGCCGTGCTCCGAGCGCTGCAGCGACTGCGCGCACGTCACCAGCGTCCGGCCGGTGGAGATCCGCGCGGCCAGCTCCCGGATCGTCGCGGCGTCGAGGCCGGTGATCCCGGCGGCCCACTCGGCGTCCTTGTCCCGCAGGTAGGGCTCGAGGGTCTCCCAGCCGGCGCAGTGCGATCGCCAGGAACGCGGTGTCGTGCCGGCCGGCCGCGACCACCTCGTGCATCAGCGCCAGCATCAGCGCCGTGTCCGTGCCGGGCTCGATCGGCAGCCACTGCGCGTCGACGTCGTCGGGCAGGTCCGGACGCAGCGGACCGACCAGCACGAACCGGGTGCCGCGGGCGCGGGCGGAGCGCATCGCCCCGTGCTCGACGTGCCGGCTGACCCCGCCGGCGCCGACCGTGGAGTTCTTCAGCGCCATCCCGCCGAACGCGAGCACCGTGTCGGTGTGGGTGGCCACCTGGTCCCAGCTGACCGAGTAGCGGGTGACGGCGTCGAACCCGCCGAGCACGCGCGGGAGGATCACCTCGGCCGCGCCGCCGGAGTAGGTGTTGACCGAGCGCGTGTAGCCGCCGGTGACGGCCAGGAAGCGGTGCAGCTGGCCCTGGGCGTGGTGGAAGCGCCCGGCGCTGGCCCAGCCGTAGCTCCCGCCGTAGACGGCGGCGTCGCCGTGCTCGGTGCGGACCCGGCGCAGCTCGCCGGCCAGCCGGTCCAGCACCTCGTCCCAGCCGACGCGGATGTAGGAGTCGGTGCCGCGGCGATCGTCCGGCGCCGGGGCCGTTCTCCCACCAACCGCGGCGGACCGCCGGGAACAGGACCCGCGCCGGGTGGTCGAGCGCGTCCGGGATGTTGTCCAGCACCGGCGACGGATCGGGGTCGCCCGTGTGGGGGCGCACCCGCAGCCGGCCGTCCTCCCGCCGGGCCGTGAACACACCCCAGTGCGCGCTGTGCGTCAGCTCGGTCATCGGCACCTCCCCGGCCACCCACGCTAGCCGGGACGTCGGCACTCAGGGGGATCGAGAGCCGGGCCGATCAGTGCGCGTAGCGGTGCACGTCCTCCGGGTGGAGGACGACGCGAACCAGGTCGGTGGCCAAGATCGCGGCGAGATCGTCGGCGCGGACCCGGTCGTCGAGGTCCCAGTAGCGCTTGGCGAGGCGGGCGGCCAGGTCGTGCGCGCCATCGGGTTCCACCGTGGTCGGACCACTGACGGACACCCAGCGCTCGCGCTCGTCGGCCGGGGTGGCGACCACGAGCGAGGCACGGGGGTCACGGCGCAGGCGCCGGACCTTGGTCGAGCCCGGCCCCGTGAACAGCTGGATCGTCCCGTCCGCGGTGGCCTCGAACCACACCGGCCGGGGCTGTGGCGGCTGCGTCGACCCGGCCACGGTCAGGAACCCGTGCAGGGGGCGTGCGAGGAGCTCGCGGTCCTCGGCGGTCAGCAAGCTGGTGGCGGTGCTCATGCCGACGATTCTGGCCGCGCCGGCTCGGACGATCCATGGGTGAGACGCCGGGTCGCCTGTGTATTCGTCTAACCTCGCCGGAGTGGACGCCTTCGGTGATCTGTTCCGCGGGGTACGAGCTCAGGGGTCGCTGTTCGGCAGTTCGACCCTGTCCGCGCCCTGGTCGTTGCTCTTCGTGGACGGCGCTCCGCTGACGCTGTGCACCGTGATCGAGGGGGCCGGATGGATCGTCCCGGCGAGTCAGCCGCCCGAGCACGTCGCCGCCGGTGACACGGTGATCGTGCGGGGGCCAGCGCCCTTCTCCTTCGTCGACCGGATCGGGACCGGGGCCGAGCCGATCGAGTGCGGCGAGGACTGCGCGACGCCCGAGCAGGGCGGGACCCTGCACCGGCTCGGCTGGAACGACCGTGGCCCCGACGACCAGCCCGGCGCGACGACACTGGTCGTCGGCGCCTATCCGGTGCGGGGCGAGATCGGCAGGCGGCTTCTGGACGCGCTGCCGGACGTCCTGCGCGTCGCGCCCGACGGCACGGCCGACGCCGTGCGGGACCTGCTGGCCGCCGAGGTCGCCGTCGACGCCCCGGGCCAGCAGGTCGTCCTCGACCGGCTGCTGGACTGGATGCTCGTGTGCTCCTTGCGCGAGTGGTTCGACCGGCCCGGCGGCGAGGCGCCGGCCTGGTACGCCGCGCACCGCGATCCGGTGGTCGGCCACGCGCTGCGGCTGCTGCACGCCGAACCGGCGGCGCCGTGGACGGTCGCCTCTCTGGCCGACCGGGCCGGGGTGTCGCGCGCGACGCTGGCGAAACGGTTCACCGACCTGGTCGGCGAACCGCCCCTGACCTACCTCACCTGCTGGCGGATGACCCTTGCGGCGGACATGCTCGCCGAGCGCGAGACGGCCACCATCGCCGAGATCGCCCGCGCCGTGGGCTACTCCGACGCCTTCGGGTTCAGCGCGGCGTTCAAACGACTCCGCGGCGTCAACCCCAGCGAGTTCCGGCGCACCGCTACCGGCCCGGCTGCTCGCGTGCCACGGGCGGCCGGGATGCGCGGGCCCTAAGGTGGCCGGAGCAGTGATCACCGGGTGGGAGGGATCGACATGGCGAACGCAGCCGCCGTGATCGCCGACGCGTTCGGCCGGATCCGCGAGGACGTGACGTCGGCCGTCGACGGGCTCGACGAGCAGACGCTGGCGCGGCGCCCGGACCTCGGCGAGGGGCCCGGCAACTCGATCGCCTGGACGATCTGGCACCTGACCCGCGTCCAGGACGACCACCTCGCCGAGGCCTTCGGCACCGACCAGGTGTGGAAGAACGGCTGGGCCGACCGCTTCGGCCTCCCGTTCGACGACGACGCCACCGGCTACGGCCAGAGCTCCGACGACGTCGGGAAGGTCCGGGCACCGGCCGGCCTGCTCGTCGCGTACCACGACGCCGTCACCGAGCAGACGCTCCGGCTGCTCGACGGCCTCACCGACGACGAGCTGGAGCGCCTCCTGCCGAGCACCTGGGGCGACGGGATCACGCTGGCGGTCCGGCTGGTCAGCGTGATCGGCGACGACATGCAGCACATCGGCCAGGCCGCCTACCTGCGCGGCCTGTTCGGGCAGTAGATGGAGACCGTCACCAGAATCGGCGGGCCCGCACCGTCCGCCGCCCGTGCTGACCTCCGGGCGGTCCTCCGGTCAGCTGACACTCAGCACAGACCCACCGCTTCGCGCCAGACCACTTCGACGTGGCGATCAGCAGGTTCGGCACGATGTTCTTCGACGACCCCGCCGCAGCGTTCGTCAACATCGGACGGGCGCTGCGTCCGGACGGACGGCTGGTGATGATGGTCTGGCAGGCCCGCGAGCGCAACGAGTGGATCGTCGCCATCCGCCGCTCCCTCGAAGCGGCCGGAGCACCGGTGGCCGACGCTCCCGAAGGACTGGATCCGTTCTCGTTCGCCGCCCCCCGGCCGTGACGGAGATCCTGGAGGCCGCGGGGTTCGCCGACATCACCTTCGCCGACGTGTGCGAGCCCGTTTTCTACGGCGTGGACAGTGCCGCCGCCCTCGACTGGGTCCGTGGCTTCACGTGCACGAACGACGCGCTGAAGCGGCTGGACACCGTCGCCGCGGAGCGCGCAGTCAGTGGTCTGCGCGACACACGCTCGGCGCGCACACGGGCGACGACGGCGTCCAGTTCGACTCCCGCGCCTGGGTCGTCACCGCCCGCCGCCGTTGAGGTGGACAGGACGGCCAGACGTGATCGAACACGACCGACTGTTGTCCATGACAACGGTGCCGGGCAGGCTGGATCCGTCGGGGGCGAGGAGACGCGGGAGGCGGGCGCATGGGTCGACCGTCCGCGCGACCGGCGGAGGAGCCGGAGCCGCGCCCGATCCGGTTCTGCACCGCACCGACCGGCACCCGGATCGCCTACTCCGCATCGGGCGAGGGGCCCGCGCTGCTGATTCCTCCGGCGTGGATCAGCCACCTGGAGCTGCTCTGGCAGGATTCGGCATACCGGGCGTTCTTCACTCCGCTGGCGGGCTCGCGCACGGTGGTGCAGTACGACCGGCCGAACTGCGGGTTGTCCGAGCCGTGGGAGGGGCCCCAGGACCTGGACGCCGACGTCGCAGCGCTCCGGGCGGTCGCCGACCATCTCGAACTGGAGCGGTTCGACCTGTTCGGCATCTCCCTCGGCGCCCCGGTGTCGGCCGCGTTCGCGGCGCGGTTCCCCGAGCGGGTCGACCGGCTGATCCTCTACGGGGGATATGCCGACGGCGGGCAGATCGCGACCCCGGAGGTGCGTTCCGCCCTGCTGGACATGATCCGGGCCCACTGGGGACTGGGTTCGGAGGTGCTGGCCGACGTCTTCCTGCCCGACGGCAACGCCGAGACGAAGGCTCTCTTCGCGCGGCTCCAGCGCGAGGCGACGTCGGCGCAGTCGGCGATCGACCTGCTCGCGCAGTGCTACGAGACCAGCGTGACCGACCTGCTCGACGACGTGGTCGCGCCGACGCTGGTCATGCACCGGCGTGGGGACCGGGCGATCCCCTACCGCGCCGGCCGGGAGCTGGCCGCTCGGATCCCGAGCGCGCGGCTGGTGTCGCTGTCCGGCAGTAGCCATTTCCCGTTCGTGGGCGACGCCGAGGCCGTCGTCCGCGCGATGTTGGAGTTCCTGGGCGATCGCCCCGCCGCGGCCCGGCGTGACGGGAGATTCTCGGGAGAGCTGACCGCGCGGCAGATGCAGGTGGCGGCACTGGTGGCCGACGGCATGACCAACAAGCAGATCGGCGAACGGCTGGGCATCGAGGAACGCTCCGCCGAGGGGCATGTCGAGCGCATCCGGCTCCGGCTCGGCGTGACCTCCCGCGCCGAGGTCGCCGCCTGGTGGGCGCGCCGGGTGAGCAGCCCGCTGAGGTAGCGAAGTGAGGTACCGGAAGGGGTAGTCCGCTCCTGTCCGCGCGCCCGCCCCGTTCCGATGATGGGTCACATCACCAGGCGCGGAACGGGGCGACGGTCGTCGCCGGCTCGCCGCACCGGCACACGACAGGAGCAACACGATGATTCCCCAGCGCCGCGGAGTGGCGTTCACTCCCATGGAGACCCGGCGGGACGTGATGGTGCGCGCCGCGCGACTGGCCGACGACCTCGGCTACGAGCTGATCTCGCTGCCCGAGGCCTGGGGCCTGGACTCCACGCCGCTGCTGACCGAGATCGCGTTGGCCACCACGAGGATCCGGCTCGCCTCGGGCGTCCTCTCCGTCTGGGGCCGCACCCCAGCCACGCTCGCGATGACCGCAGCCACCCTCGACGAGATCTCCGGCGGCCGATACCTGCTCGGCCTGGGAGCCAGCACCCGGGCCCTGACCGAAGGCTTCCACGACACCCCGTTCACGCATCCCGCCGACAGGCTGGAGCAGACGGTGAGGGCGGTCCGCGCGCTGCTCGCCGGCGAGCCCGCCCGCCTACGCCACACCCCGGACGCGCGCCCGCTGCGCCTCGGCGTGCCCTCCCCTGCCGCCGTGGCGATCTGGGTCGCCGCTCTCGGCCCGCGCACCATGCGGGTGGCGGCCGAGCAGGCGGACGGCTGGTTCCCCGCGATGGTGGCCCGCGACCACCTCTCCGACATGACGTCCCGGCTCGTCCCGCGACCGTCCGCGGACGCCGGCCGGCGCCGCCCCCTCACCGTCGCCGCAGGCCCCGTCGCCGCGGCCGACGACGACCCGGCCGCGGCACGCGACGTCGCGGCACGGTGCATCGCCTGGTACGTCGTTGCGATGGGCGACGTCTACGCCCGGTCGCTCACCGACCAGGGCTACGGCGCGGAGGTCCAGGCCGTCCGCACGGCGAACCCGCGCCCCCGTCCGGGTAGCGGGGAGGTCCCCGCCCAGGCGGAGGCGCTCCTGCAGCAGCTCGCCGCCGCCGGGACGCCCGAGCACGTCCGCGCACAGCTCGACGCGTGGGACGGCGTCGCCGACGTCGTCATGGTCGGCCTCCCGCCGGGTGTCGCCTGGCAGACGATCGAGGCGACCTTGCGCGCCGCCGCACCCGCCGCACGACCGGCCCTGGCAGGCACCCCCACGTCCATCGGCGCATGAGGCGCACCCCACCCCTCGCATCCCGACAGGAGCTCCACCATGTCGTCACACGTCACCGATCCACTGTCATCCACACTGGACGTCCACCGGCCGAACCGGGTCCGCGGACCACTCAACGCCGTGTTCTTCACCGTGCTCGAGCCCTACCTGGATCGCCTGTCGCGGTCGCGCAAGACGGCCCTCCTGCAGCGCCTCCCGCGCACGGTCGTCGAGCTCGGGCCGGGCGTCGGCGCCAACCTGCGGTACCTGCCCGCCGGGACCCGGCTGATCGCGATCGAGCCGAACCCGGCCATGCATCCGCGCCTCGTGGCACGTGCGGCCCGGGCGCACGTCGACCTCGAGGTGCACGGTGAGTCCGCCGAACACATCGACCTGCCGGACGGCTCGGTGGACGCGGTGATCTCGAGCCTCGTTCTCTGCACCGTTCCCGATCCGGAGCGCGTGCTGGCCGAGGTGCGCCGGGTCCTCCGGCCGGGCGGCCGCTACGTGTTCCTCGAGCACGTCGCCGCGCCGGAGGGGACGGTGTTCCGGCGGATCCAGCGTGCCGTGCGCCGTCCCTGGACGTGGTTCTTCGAGGGGTGCTCCTGCGAACGGGACCTGCAGACGGTGATCGAGACGTCCGGATTCACCGGGACCACGGTCGAGACCTACACGCTGCGATCGCCGTTCCTGCCCGCCAACACGCAGATCGCCGGCGAGGCCACGAAGTAGGCGTCCGGGCTCGTATCGTCGGCCCGTCAAGCCGGTGGATCACCGGGCTGGTCCCGCGACGCGGGCGTTCTGGCGGATGCGCGGGGTCCCGTCGATCTCGGCCGCGAGCATCGCCAGCTGTCCGCGCCGATGAACGACGCCAACGGCTCGGCGAGAGCTGACGGGAGGCGACCACATTGGACGTGGGTGCGACTACACGGCTACCGCACAAACCCGGCGTCGGTGATCCGCTTCTCCACCTCCTCCGGCGAGTACCAGTAGATGTCGAACTCCACTCCGACTTGGCGGCCACCCCGTCGCGGCGAGTCGTCGCCCTGCTTGTACCCCACGACGACGTACCCGCCCGGCCGCACGACCCGGGCGATCTCGCCGAACGCGCGCGGGCGGTCCAGCGCGGTCCGGCTGATCATCGCCTCGAACCCCGGTGTCGTCCGGCCGTTCGGCCGCCGCCCCACGATGACGATCGCGGTCCGGGCCGCGTACGGGCGATCCGCGCCGTACGGCGTCTGCGCCGCGATCCCGCGGTGCCGACCATCCTCGCCGGTGCGTACTACACGCACCCCGGCGCGACCCGGGAACTGACCGAGATGGTCAACCGGCTGTTGCACGTCGTGACCGGCGCCGCACGTCGGCCTGATGCTGCTGCGCACGCTCCCGGACGCGGGCCTGGCCGTGCTCCCGCGCTCCGGGCACCTGACGAACCTGGAGGAGCCGGAGCTGTTCACCCTGCTCGTCGAACGGTTCCACGCCCGCTCGGATAGCCGGAGGATGGTCGGCATGCCCTGGGACAAGCGCGACGACATGATCGTCCACGGTGCGGACCCGTTCAACGCCGAACCACCCCCCGCCGCGCTCGCCCACGCTCCGCTGACCCCGCACGAGGCGTTCTACGTGCGCAACCACGGCCCGGTCCCGGACGTCGCGCCGTCGGCCTGGCGACTGCGGGTGGACGGGACGGTGGACCGGGAGCACTCCTGGTCGCTCGACGAGCTGCGTGCGGGGTTCGCCGCGCACGACGTCGTCGCGACCATGCAGTGCGCGGGCAACCGACGGGCCGGGCTGATCGAGGTCCGGGACATCCCGGGGCAGGCGCCGTGGGGACCCGGAGCGACGTCGACGGCGCGCTGGACCGGCGTCCGGCTCGCCGAGGTCCTCGACGCCTGCGGTGCCGGTCACGAGGACGGGCACGTCGAGTTCACCGGACTCGACGTCTCCGAGGGCGCGCGCCCGCCGCAGCCGTTCGGTGCCTCGATCCCGCTCGGCAAGGCGCGCTCGCCGGAGGTGCTGCTGGCCTGGGCGATGAACGGCGCGGACCTGCCGCCGGTGCACGGTGCGCCGGTCCGGGTCGTCGTGCCCGGCTACATCGGTGCCCGCAGCGTCAAGTGGGTGGACCGGATCACGGTGCGGGACACGCCGTCGGAGAACTGGTTCCAGCACGTCGCCTACCGGTTGCAGCCCGCGGACGCCGACCCGGCCGACGCCGGTCCCGGCAGCGGGTTCCCGCTCGGCGCCGTCTCGCTGAACTCCGCCGTGCTCGTCCCCGACGACGGCGCCCGCGTCCCGGCCGGTCCGACCACCGTGCACGGCTACGCGCTGGCGGGCGGCGACCGGGAGATCGTCCGGCTCGAGGTGTCGACCGACGGCGGCCGCACCTGGCGGCAGGCCGAGCTCGGCGAGCAGCAGGGC
Source organism: uncultured Actinomycetota bacterium (assembly GCA_963822335.1). Lineage (GTDB taxonomy): Bacteria > Actinomycetota > Actinomycetes > Mycobacteriales > Pseudonocardiaceae > Pseudonocardia. Next base: position 1,427,269 of record CAWGHE010000005.1, read on the forward strand.
AAGTGGTCGTGGCGGCTGTGGAGCGCCACGGTGGACCTGGCGCCGGGCCCGGTGACGGTCACCGCACGGGCCTGGGACACGTCGGCGACGGTGCAGCCGGAGAGCGCGGCGCAGCTGTGGAACCCGGGTGGCTACGCGAACAACGCCTGGGCCCGGGTCGATCTCACCGCCGTCTAGTCAGATCCAGAACGTGTCGTGCCGGAACATGAACTCGTCCCGGCCCTCGCTCTCCATCCGCTCGCGCCGGGCCGCGTCGGCGAGCACCTCGAAGTACTCCTCGCGCGGCGCGCCGGGCGCGAAGTGCAGCAGCATCGACGCCGGCTCCCCGGACTCGTTGCGGAACCCGTGCACCCCGCCCGGCGGGACGTGCACGAAGTCGCCGGGTCCGCACTCGGACCACCCGCGGCCGTCGTTGATCAGGATGACGCCGGTGAGCACGTAGAACGACTCGGAGATCGAGCGGTGGAAGTGCGGCCCCGGCCCGGCCGGCTCGGGTCCCATCTCCCACCGGTACAGGCCGAACAGCCCGTCCGTGGTCTCCCCGGTGGCCAGGTAGTGGGCGGCGCCGCCCTGCCCGTGCCGCAGTTCCGGCTCCCGGTCGGCGGGCAGGCGCACGGCGGAGTGCTCCCCGCCGTCGCCGTGATAGCGGTCCGGCGGGTACTGACGCGTGAGGCTCATGCCGCGCGATCCTGCCCGCCCGCACGCCGGATCGTCACCACTCCCAGCCCGGCCGCGGCCAGGCACGCGGCCGCGCCCAGGGCCAGCCCCGCACGCCCGCCGAACTGCTCGCTGACCCACCCGGCGATCGGGCCGCCGACCGGCGTCGAGCCGAGGAACGCGACCGACCACAGCCCCATCACCCGCCCCCGCATCTCCGGTGCGGACGCCAGCTGCAGCGTGCTGTTGCCCTGGGACAGGAACGCCACGCTGACGGCGCCGACCAGCCCCATCGCCACCAGCTCCGTCCAGAGCACCGGCGCCACGGCGGCGGCGACCAGCGCCACGCCGAACGCGACGGCCGTGCGGACCAACGCAGGGGTCCCGGTCCGCCCCCGGGCCGCGACGACCAGGCCGCCGGCCACCGCACCGACGCCCATCGCGGCCGTCAGGAATCCGTAGGTGCCGGCGTCACCGCCGAACGACTCGGCCGCGACGACCGGCAGGACCACCTGGAACTCGTAGGCCAGGCAGCCGACCAGCGCCATCATCACCAGCGGCACCGCGAGCTCCGGCGTGCGCCGCACGTAGGCCAGCCCCGCCCGCAGCTGCCCGGGCGCCCGCGGGGCGGGCTCGGACGGGGAGATCGTGCTCGTGTCCATCCGCAGCAGCGAGGTGACGACGGCGACGAAGCTGGCCGCGTTGACCAGGAAGCACACGCCGGTGCCGCCCGCGGTGATCACGACGCCGGCGACCGCCGGGCCGAACGCACGAGCCACGTTCGTCAGCACCGAGTTCAGGCTGACCGCGTTGCGCAGGTCGTCCGGCCCGACCATCTCCAGCACGAACGCCTGCCGGGCCGGGCTCTCGAACGCGCGGTTCAGCCCCAGCAGCCCGGCCAGGACGAACACCTGCCAGAGCGCGACTGTGCCGGTGACGGTCAGCAGGCCGAGGGCCAGCGCCTGCACGCCCATCGCCGACTGCAGCCCGATCAGCAGCCGCCGCTTGTCGAGCCGGTCGGCCACGACGCCGCCGTACGGGCCGAGCACCAGCGTCGGCAGCGTCTGCACCGCGATCACGGCGCCGAGCAGCGACGCCGACCCGGTCAGCTCGTAGACCAGCCAGGACTGGGCGACGGTCTGCATCCAGGTGCCGGTGAGCGACACCGCCTGGCCGGTGAACCACCGGCGGTAGTTCGGGGTGGCCAACGAGGCGAACGTCCGCTGCCGCACCGTGCGAAGCGGGTGATCCACGCCGCGCCGCCACCCCCTTCGCACTCCCTCGACCGAGCATAGGCGCTGGGCCGGATCGGGGAACGTGGTGCGCGATCGGCGCCACAGAGACGACAATCGCTGCAGCGGTCACGTGGTCACATCGAGGAGCGCAGCCATGGCCTACACGACGACGGACACGACCCCGGCGATCCCTCGGCCGGTCACCCTCCCGGCTCCGTCCGGGGAGGAGCACACGCTGGCCGTGCTGGAGACCGCCCGGGCCGTGCTCGAACGGGGCTGGCTGCAGCACGGCTGGTACCGCACCGCACCCCGGCCGCTACGGCAGCGGCTGTTCGGGCCGACCCCCGGTCCGGACGAGATCGAGGCCGCCTGCCTGGTGGCCGCCATCGCGGTGGCCGGTCACTCCGGCGGCGCGTTCACCCAGGTCGACCGCGACTCCGGCCCGGCACTCGACCGGGCGTGGGAGGCGCTGCAGGAGACCCGGCACGGCCACTACGACCCGCCGGCGGGCGCGGTCGCACCGATCGTGCGCCGGGCGCGCATGCACGAGATGGTGCGCTGGAACGACGCGGCCGGCCGGACCGGCGCGGACGTGCTGGGTGTCGTCGATCGGGCGATCAGCCGGACGATCCTGGCCCAGATGCGCTGAGGTCAGCCGTCTCCGCGCTCGGCCCGCGCCTCCGCGCCGGTCTCGCCGGCGAAGCCCTCGTCCTGGCCGGCGACCTCGCCGACGAACTCGCCGCTGTGGCCGGTGCCGGTCGTGCCCGCGCTGTCGTGCTCCTCGGTGTCCGCACCGCCCGTCCGACGCGTGCCGGCGATCTTCGGATCGGCCCCCACGTCCTCGGACGTCGAGCGCACGCCGAGCTTGTCCTTGAGCCGATCGAACATGTCGGTCCTCCTCGCTGCCCCCGGGTCCCGGGGGCGTCCGAGTGGCATACCCGGCAGGAGGGCGCCGGACACGCCGCGGGCCCTGACAGATGTCGGGGCCCGGTTCGGCCGCCCCCGAAGCGGTCGAACCGGGCCCCTGGAGGACGGGTCGGATGGCTCCCCAGCATCCGTCCCGCACTGTGGTCCGTGTCGCATGTGCGTTGGCGACAGGGTCCCCGCTCGGTCGGGCCGGAAAACCTTGTTCCTGATTCGTCACCCGGGATGAGCAGGCAGAACGGGCCGTACGACCGCCTGACGTGCGTCCGTCACCCGATCCGACGACGGTCGCGACACCATCGCGTCACACGGATGGACCTCAGTGGTCCCGGACGTCCGCCACGCGGAACCGGACGACGGCCACCGAGCGGGGTGGAAGGAGGTGCCCGTGGATCAGCTGATCCCGGTAGGCGTGCGCGGCGTGGCTGTTCTGCGTGACCCGGACCCAGTCGTGGACCTCGTCGTTCTCCAGCTCGTGGTCGTTCACCTCGCGCGGGAAGCCGGGAACCGGCCAGCGCTTCCCGGCCGTCCGCCGGCTGATCCTCAGATAGACCGGTCCGTCGCCGTAGGCGCCGGGCGGCGGGATCGTCTCGACGACCCGGCCGCGGAACCCGGTCGTCATCGGCCCGTCTCCGTCGTGCTCACCGGCGCTCCCCTTCCGTGCTCGGACCACCACGCCAGGTGTTCGCTCGCGGACCGGCCAGGGTTTCGCGACAGGGAGACGGTTCGTCATAACTGGGTACGGGCAGGCGTCACCGCAGCCGGTCGCGGCGCTCCCGCACCACGGCGACGAGATCGCCGTCCGCGCCCGGGTCCAGCGCGCCCGCGCACGCGTCGAGGAACTCGGCGTACAGGCCGAGCAGATGCGCCGACACGAGCAACCGGGCCCGGACCGGGTCGGTCACGCCCTCGTCCCGCCACCGCATCGCCGCCGTCACCAGCGGGGTGCCCGGCCCGGTGTAGGCGCCGGCGGCGACCGGGTTCGTGGCGACCCGGCCGTGGCGCAGCGTGTACAGGAACCGGACCGGGAACAGCACGGCCTTGGTCAGCGGCCGGGCACCGGCCTCGACCAGGGCCCCGGCGTCGGAGAGACGATCCAGGGCGTCGTCGCCGAGCCGGTCCAGCACCCCGAACCGGGCGGTCGCGCGGACGAGCTCGGCGGCGTCCGGCGGCCGCGCCCCGCCCCGCACGTCGGTGCCCGCGAGCAGCCGCCCGGACTCCAGCAGGTCGCAGCGGTCCACCGGGCCCAGGCGGCCGAACCTCCCGGGCCCGGTGCGCACCCCGTCCGGATCGGCCCAGAACACCGACAGCCGGTCGGCGAGCCGGCCGGGATCCCGCGCGCGGACGCGCTCGCCGATCCCGCCGACCCGGCGGGCGGCCCCGGCGTCCGCCCGGGCCGTCACGACCGCGACGTCCACGTCGCTGACCAGCGGCGCGAACCCGCCGTGCGCCAGGCTGCCCAGTGCGTACACCGCCACCAGCTCGTCCGCCAGGAGCTCACCCGCCGCGGTGGTCGCGGCGGCGAGCACCGCCTCCCCGTCGTCCTGCACCACCCTCGGACGGTCGCACACGACGACCGTCCGGCGCCGGTCACCCTCGGGCGTGCCCTGCGCCCCGGACGACCGGCCGAGTGCTCAGGCGGCCGTGAGCGCGGCGTAGCGCCCGTGCGCGGCGACGAGCGCCTCGTGCGTGCCGGACTCGGCGATCCGCCCGTGGTCCAGGACCACGATCCGGTCGGCGTGGCGCACGGTGGACAGCCGGTGCGCGATCGTGATCGTCGTGCGGCCGCGGGCGAGCTCGTCGAACGCGGCCTGGACGGCCCGCTCGGTCTCGGTGTCCAGCGCGCTGGTGGCCTCGTCGAGGACCAGCACCTTCGGGTCGCGCAGCAGCGTGCGGGCGATCGCGATCCGCTGCTTCTCGCCGCCGGAGAACCGGTGCCCCCGGGACCCGACGACGGTGTCGTAGCCGTCCGGCAGCGACGCGATCAGCTCGTGCACCTGGGCGGCCCGGGCGGCCTCCTCGATCTCGGCGTCGGTCGCGTCCGGGCGGGCGTGGCGCAGGTTCTCGCGCACCGTGGCGTGCAGCAGGTAGGTCTCCTGGCTGACCACCCCGACGATCCGGGTGAGGTCGGCCGAGGCGATGTCGCGCACGTCGACGCCGTCGATCGTGATGCGACCGGCCGTCGGGTCCTGCAGGCGCGCGACGAGCCCGGCCAAGGTCGACTTGCCGGACCCGGTCTCGCCGACGACGGCGAGCGTCGTGCCGGGCTCGACGTCGAGGTCGACGCCCGCGACGGCCGCGGTGTCCGCTCCCGGATAGGCGAACGTGACGTCCTCGATCCGCACGTGCCCGCGCACCGACGCCGGGTCGACCGCGACCGGGTGCTCCGGCTCGGCGACGTCGATCCGCAGGTCCAGGTACTCGAAGATCCGGGCGAACAGCGCGAGCGACGACACGATCTGCACCCCGAGCGAGAGCAGGCTCATCACCGGGCGGAACAGGCCCGCCTGCAGCGCGGTGAACGCGACCAGCGTGCCGATCGACAGCGACACGAACGGCATCCCGGCGGACAGGTAGATCACGGCCGGGACGGCGGCGAACACGACCTGGGTGACGGCCATCGTCCAGCGCCCGGCGAGCTGGGCGCGCATCTCGAGCCCGACCAGCCGGTGCGACGAGGAGTCGAAGCGGCGGATCAGCTCCGGGCCGCTGCCCAGCGTCTTGGACAGGGCGGCACCGCTGACCGACAGGCTCTCCTCGACGGTCACGTTCAGGTCGGCCAGCTCGCGCTGCTGCTCGGCGGTGATCGCCCGGCGGGTGCGCGCGACGCGGCGGGTCAGCAGGATCGCCGGCGGCATCACGACGAGCGAGACGAGCGTCAGCGGCCAGGACAGGGCGAGCATCGCGACGAGCGTGGCGACGGTGGTGGTCACGTTCGACGCGATCGACGTCGCCGTCGTCGTGACCACGGACTGCATGCCGCCGATGTCGTTCGTGATCCGGGACTGCACCTCGCCGGTGCGGGTGCGCGTGAAGAACGCCAGCGACTGGCGTTGCAGGTGCGAGAACACCGACGTGCGCAGGCCGTGCATGACCTCCTGCCCGATCCGGGTGGAGATCCAGGTCTGGGCGACGCCGAACGCGGCGGTGACCGCCGCGACGGCGACCATGCCGGCGGCCAGCCACGCCAGCAGCGTCACGTCGCGCTGCGGGAGGGCGACGTCGATGACCTCGCGGAGCAGGAACGGCGAGGCCATGGCGACGATCGACGAACCGGCGATCGCGGCGACGACGACAGCCAGCGAGCGCCTGTGCGGCCGGAACAGTGCGCCGATGCGGCGCAGCGACACGTCACGGGCCTGGGCCTTCTCCTCCGCCGAGGCGGAGCGGGAGTCCCGGCGCCCGGACGGGGCCTTGGGGGGACGGGGATCCAAGAGCGGACTCCATTCGTTGAGGTTGCCTCAGTATGAGGGAACAACAGCATTCGGTGCTAGCGTGTTCCCGTGCCGGACCCGGAATCTCCGAGCGAGCTGGTCGACGCGTTCTGGTCGGTGGCCCGCCGGCTGCGACACGTCTCGGCGGAGGCCCTCGCCCGCTGGGGCCTGTCGCCCGTCCCAGGCCCGGGCGCTGTCCGTGCTGGCCCACCACGACGGGATGCGCTCGGGCGAGCTGGCCCGGCTCCTGCGGATCGCCCCCCGTTCGGCGACCGAGGTCGTCGACGGGCTCGCCGACTCAGACCTGGTCGAGCGCGTCCCGGACCCGGACGACCGGCGCGCGACGCGGCTGCGGCTCACCGAGGCGGGGACCCGGGCCGCCGAGGGCGTCCGGGCGGCGCGCGGTGAGGAGGTCGAGGAGCTGTTCGGGCACCTCTGTCCCGCCGACCGCTCGGAGCTGGCGCGGATCCTCGGTGAGCTGCGCGCCCACATCGAACACGATGCGCACCGCGACCTGCCGGATGCGGCTCCCGATGGGGCACGATCGGGACCATGACCGACACGGATGCGGCACCGGTGGACCGGAAGAAGGTGCGCGCGTTCGCCCGCCACCTGTTCGGGGTCTACACGCACGGCGCGCTGAGCTACCTGATCGACCTCGGGCACCGGACCGGTCTGTTCACCGCGGCCGCGCAGGGCCCGGCGACCGCGGCCGAGCTGGCCGCCCGGGCCGGGTGCGACGAGCGCTACGTGCGGGAGTGGCTGGGCGGCATGGTCACCGCTGAGATCATGGACCTGGACGGCGACCGCTACACGCTCCCGCCGGAGCACGCGGCCGCGCTCACCGGCGGCGGGTCGAAGAACATGGGCCCGATGGCCGCGATGGTGACGCTGATGGGGCGCAACCTCGACGGCGTCGAGCGCGCGTTCCGCGAGGGTGGCGGGGTGCCGTACCCGGCGTTCGCACCGGAGTTCACCGGCGTGATGGACGAGCTGAACCGCCGCCCGCTCGACGAGCTGCTGATCGACGCGTGGCTGCCTCTGGTGCCCGGGTTCACCGAGGCGCTGACGGCCGGGATCCGGGTCGCCGACGTCGGCTGCGGCACCGGGCACGCGCTGGCGCTGCTCGGCGCGGCGTTCCCGGCGTCGACGTTCACCGGCTACGACCTGTCCGAGCCGGCGATCGACGCGGCACGGGCGGAGACCGCCGGGCTGGACAACGTGTCGTTCGTCGTCGCCGATGCGGCCCGGTTCGTCCCCGCCGAGCCGGTGGACGCCGTGCTCGCGATCGACGCCGTGCACGACCAGGCCGACCCGGCCGGGATGCTGCGCGCGATCCACGACGCGCTGGTGCCCGGCGGGCGGTTCGTGATGGTGGACATGGCCGCGCACAGCGCCGTCGCGGACAACGTGGGCAACCCGTTCGCACCGTGGATCTACGCGATCTCCACGCTGCACTGCATGACGGTGTCGCTCGCCGCCGACGGCGCCGGGCTGGGCGCCGCGTGGGGCGAGGAGACGGCGCGGGCGATGCTCGCCGACGCCGGGTTCGGCGAGGTCGCCACGCACCCGGCGCCCGGCCAGGCACTGAACCTGATCTACGTGACCGAGCGGCCGGGGTCGTCCGTCCCGTCTTGACGCACGCGCCGTCGCGGCGGACCGTCGAAGCCATGGCCGCACCGACCACGCAGAACGACACGATGTCCGAGTTCGAGCCGACGCAGGAGGGCATCTCCCTGCCCCAGCCGCCGACGTTCGCCACCTCCGCCGAGGAGCGCCTGCACCGCAAGCAGCAGCTCGCCGGCGCGTTCCGGATCTTCGGGAGGTTCGGCTTCGGCGAGGGCGTGGCCGGGCACATCACCGTGCGCGACCCGGAGGACGAGCACCTGTTCTGGGTCAACCCGTTCGGCATGTCGTTCCGGCACATCCGCGTCTCCGACCTGATCGCCGTCGACCACGAGGGCGTCATCCGGCACGGCAACAAGCCGGTCAACCGGGCCGGTTTCGTGATCCACTCCGAGGTGCACAAGGCCCGCCCGGACGTCGTCGCCGCGTGTCACGCGCACTCCGTGTACGGCAAGGCGTGGTCGTCGCTCGGGCGGCCGCTGGACCCGATCACCCAGGACGCGTGCGCGCTCTACGGCAACCACACCGTCGTCGCGGAGGGAGCCGGCGCGGTCGTGGTCGACCAGGAGGCCGGGCGCCTGCTGGCGAAGGGGCTGGGCGACAACCGGATGGCCTTCCACCGCAACCACGGGATCTTCACCGTCGGGGACACGGTCGCCGAGGCGGCGTGGTGGTTCGTCACGACCGAGCGCAACTGCCAGGCGCAGCTGCTGGCCGAGGCCGCGGGCACGCCGACGCTGATCGACCACGAGAACGCCGAGTTCACCCGCAAGCAGACCGGCAACGCCTACGCCGGCTGGTTCTCCTTCCAGCCCCTGTGGGACGAGATCGTGCGGACCGACCCGGACCTGTTCGACTAGTCAGATCTCGAGCAGGTCCGCCAGACGGGCGCGCTGGCGGGCGGGGCTGCCGAGCAGGAGCTCGTCGGCCTTGGCGCGCTTGTAGAACAGGTGCGCGTCGTGCTCCCAGGTGTAGCCGACGCCGCCGTGGTACTGGACCGTGCCGGTCGCCACCTCGAAGTACCTGCGGTCCGACGTAGACGGACGCGGTCGCGGCGGCCAGCGGCAGCGCGGCCGGGTCGTGGTCGGCCGCCCAGGCGGCGTGGCGCACCGCCGACGCGGACTGCTCCCACGCGGCGTACATCTCGGCGAGCCCGTGCTTGACCGCCTGGTAGGAGCCGATCGCGCGGCCGAACTGCACCCGCACCTTCGCGTAGTCGACGGTCAGCCAGAGTGCCCGCTCCATCCCGCCGAGCTGCTCGGCGGCCAGCGCGACGGCGGCGCGGTCCTGCGCGGCGGCCAGCGCGGCCGCGGCGTCCCCGTCGAGCCGGACGCCCGGCGCTCCGTCCAGGTCGACGCGGGCGAACCGGCGGGTCGGGTCGAGCGAGCGCAGCGGGGTGCGGGTGACGCCGGGGCCGCCGGCGTCGACCAGGTACAGCGACCCGCCGGCGTGCACGACGAGCACGTCGGCGGACGCGCCGTCGAGCACCGGGGTCTTGCGGCCGGTCAGCGCGTCGCCGTCGGCGCGGGTGGTCGCCGGTCCCGGGTCGAACGCGCCCGAGGCGTCCTCGGCGACGGCCAGCGCGGCGGTGCGCTCCCCCGACGCGAGTGCGGCGACGAGCTCGTCGCGGGCCGGCTGCGCGGGCAACGCCAGCAGCGTGTCCAGCGCGAACACCGCCGACGACAGGAACGGCGACGGCACGAGCGCGCGGCCCAGCTCCTCCGCGACGACCGAGCGCTCCACGTGCCCGGCCCCGGCGCCGCCGAGGTCCTCGGGCACGGCGAGCCCGAGCACTCCGAGGTCGGTGCCGAGGCGGCGCCACAGGTCCGGGTCGTGGCCGAGGTCGGAGTCGATCGCCTTCCGGACGGCGGCGGAGTCCGCGTGGTCGTCGAGCAGCTCGCGCACGGCGGCGCGCAGGTCGCGCTGCTCGCCGGTCAGCACCAGGTCCATCTCTAGGCCTCCCGCTGGGTGCCGACGGTCAGCTCCCGGAACGGGACGCCGCGGTCGACCTGGGGTTCGCGGGGCAGCCCGAGGATCCGGTCGCCGATGATCCCGCGCTGGATCTCGTTCGTGCCGCCGGCGATGTTCGACGCCGGCGTGGAGTTGATCGCCAGCTCCAGCCCGGTGGACGCCTCGTCGCCGTCCTCCCAGGCGATCACGCCCGGCCCGGCCAGGTGTCCCGCCGTCTCGATCCCCCGGCGCAGCAGCATCGCCCCGGCCAGCTTGCCGACCGAGCCGCGCGAGCCGGGTGGTTCACCGGCGACGGTCTCCTGCCGCATCCGGGCGTTGAACAGCTCCAGCACCCGCTGGTGGGCGTAGAGCTCGGCGAGCCGGTCGCGGGCCACCGGGTCGGCGGACGTGCCGTGCCGGCGCGCGAGCTCGGCCAGCGCCTCGTAGGTCAGGCCGCTGGAGCGCTTCTGACGCAGGCCGCTGATCGTGACCCGCTCGTGGCCCAGCATGGTGGTCGCCGCGGCCCAGCCGGCGTTGACCTCGCCGAGCACGGCATCCGGGCCGACCCGGACGCCGTCGAGGAACACCTCGTTGAACGGGGCGCCGCCGGTCATGTCCACCAGCGGGCGCACGGTGACGCCCGGGTCGTGCATGTCCAGCACGAACATCGTCAGGCCGCCGTGCTTGGGCCGGTCCGGGTCGGTGCGGGCGAGGATGGCGCCGAAGTCGGCCCACTGGGCGTTGCTGGTCCAGACCTTCGCGCCGGTCAGCACCCATCCGTCGCCGTCCGGGACGGCCTTGCACTGCAGGCTCGCGACGTCCGACCCGGCACCGGGCTCGGAGAACAGCTGGCACCAGATCTCCTCGCCGCGCAGCAGCGGCGGCAGATACCGGCGGCGCTGCTCGTCGGTGCCGAGGTCGACCAGGGTCGGTCCGCACATCCCGGTGCTGATCAGGAACGGGCGCACCGGCAGGTCGAACGCGGACGCCTCCTCGGCGAAGATCTGCGCCTCCGCGGCGCCGAGCCCCTGCCCGCCGGCCTCGACCGGCCAGGTGATCCCGGCGTACCCGGCGTCGTGCAGGGCGGCCTGGAATCCCTTGGCCTCCTCGAGGTCCCCGGTGGGGTGCTCGGGCACGTGCGCGGCCAGCCAGCCGCGCAGCGTGTCCCGGTACTGCGACAGGTGTTCCGCCGTCGTCATGCCCGACCTCTCTCGTCGCGGGTGGTGGGGATCCAGGCGCCCGTGAACTCCGGATCGGTCCGCGCGGCGAACGCGCGGAAACCCTCCGGCGCGTCGCTCCCGAAGTTGATCGTCTGGGCCGACGCCTCGGCGGTCAACGCCTCGCGCATCCCGGACTGCGTCCCGGCGTTCAGCAGCGCCTTGCTCTGGGCCAGCGCGACCGGTGGCCCGGCGGCCAGCCGTGCGGCGACGTCGGCGACGAACGCCTCGATCTCGGCGTCCTCGACGAGCCAGGTGACCAGGCCCAGGTCGCGCGCCTCCTCGGCGCCGATCGTCTCGGCGAGCAGCGCGAGGCGCTTGGCCTGCTGCAGCCCGACCAGGCGCGGCAGCAGCCAGGACCCGCCGAAGTCCAGTGACAGGCCGCGGCGGGCGAAGATCTGCGAGAACCGGGACTCCGGCGTGGCGGCCACGAGGTCGCAACCCAGCGCCAGGTTCCAGCCCGCCCCGACGGCCACGCCGCGCACGACGGCGACGCTCGGCACCGGCAGCTCGTGCAGGCGCAGCGCGATCGCGTTGATCCGGCGCATGCCGTGCAGCGGGTGTTCGCCCGGCACGCCGCCGGACAGGTCGGCGCCGGCGCAGAACGCGCCACCCGCCCCGGTCACGACGAGTGCGCGGACTCCCCTGTCCTCGGTGGCGGTGGTGAGCGCGGCGTCGAGGGCGTCCCAGAGCGCGCGGTCGATCGCGTTGCGCCGGTGCGGCCGGTTCAGCGTGAGCGTCAGGACGCCGGACTCGTGGTGGGACAACAGCACCGGCTCGTCGCTCACGTGTTCCCCCGTCCCGGCCTCGGCACCCCGGGCCACCCTGCCACCCGCACCCCCGGACCCGCCACGCACGGACGCCGGTCAGGCGCCGGCCGCCCCGTCCCGCCGGACCGCCCGCGGGGGCCCGCCGAACCACCGTCGCGACGCCCGGGTCAGCGCCGACTGCTCGGTCAGCCCGACCATGGCCGTCACCTGGGTGAACGGCAGGTCGGTGCGGGTGATCAGGCGGTGCGCCGCGTCCCGGCGGACCTCGTCGAGCACGGTCTCGAACGTCGTCCCCTCGGACGCGAGGTGGCGCTGCAGCGTGCGCGGGTGCATCCGCAGCAGCCGCGCGACCCCGCCGATCCGCGACGGCCCGGTGCCCAGCGAACGGGCCAGCGCCGTGCGGACCCGGTCGGTCACCGTCCGGCCGGGCCGGTCGAAGTGCGTCTCCAGGTAGTCGATCGCGATCGCGCGCACCGTCTCGTCGCCGCCGGTGCGCGGGCGGGCGGCCAGGTCCGCGGGCACCCGCAGCACGGCCGCGGGACGCTCGAAGCGCACGTCGGTGCCGAAGAACTCGCGGTAGCGCTCCTCCGACGTCAGCGGCGGGTGCGTCAGGTGCACCGAGCGCAGGCCGTAGGGCCCGCCGGCGAGCAGGCCGATGATCCGGTGGAGCACCCCGACCCCGAGATCGACACTCTGCGCGGGAGGCGGTCCGATGCCCGGAGCGTCGCCGCTGCCGTCGTAGAGCAGGCCCATCACGCCGTGCGCGCGCCTCCGGGTCGTCGATCCGGGAGATGCTCAGCGCGGGGCTGTGCACGAACAGGTAGTGCGACGCGCAGTCCAGGGCCTCCCCCAGCGTCGCCGAGTTCTCCAGCGCGACCGCCAGCGGGCCGAGGATGTCCAGGCCCTGGCGTTCGGCCAGGCGCAGCCCCAGGTCGGGGCACTCCAGCAGGGCGGCCGCGGCCTCCAGGATCCGGGCCGCGGTGTCCGCGCGGATCAGCACGTCGCCGTCCGGCGTGTCCGGGCCGGTCGCGTCCTCGGGCGGGTCGACGGCGTCGACCGGCACCCGGAACCGCCCGAGCAGCGCGGCGCCGTCACCTCCGAGCGTGTCCACCAGCGGGGTGAGACCGCGCAGCGCGGCCGCCCGGATCATGGACACCATGTCGTCCGAGGATAAGTATGTGTCGCGCCGAGTCAAGTTCGCCCGGGCCTGTCTCGTCAGACTGGGGTAGAGCCACCGATCGTCGAAGGAGACATCAGATGACCGTGGAGCACCTCGACGTGCTGATCGTCGGCGCCGGCCTGTCCGGCGTCGGAGCCGCCTGGCGCCTGCAGGAGGAGCTGCCCGGCGCGACGTTCGCGCTCCTGGAGCGACGCGAGGCGATCGGCGGCACCTGGGACCTGTTCCGGTACCCGGGCGTGCGCTCGGACTCGGACATGTTCACGCTCGCCTACCCGTTCCGGCCCTGGAAGGGCGAGAAGGCGATCGCCTCCGGGGAGAGCATCCGGACCTACATCCGCGACACCGCCGACTCGGCCGGGATCACCGAGCGGATCCGGTTCGGCACCCGCGTCGTGCGGTCCTCGTTCTCCTCGGAGACCGGGCGGTGGACGGTCGAGACCGAGACCGCCGACGGCAGCGCCGATTCTCGTTCCGCAAGCTCCTCTCGGAAGACGTATACCTGCACGTTCCTCTACACGTGCTGCGGCTACTACGCCTACGACCAGGGCTACCAGCCGGAGTTCCCCGGCCGCGAGGACTTCGCCGGGCCGCTGGGTGCACCCGCAGTTCTGGCCGGAGGACCTGGAGTACGCCGGCAAGAAGGTCGTCGTGGTCGGCAGCGGTGCCACCGCCGTCACGCTGATCCCGGCCATGGCCGAGACCGCCGAGCACGTGACGATGCTGCAGCGCTCGCCGTCGTACCTGACCGTGCTGCCGTCGAGGGACCCGGGCGCGGACCGGCTGCGGAAGATCCTGCCCCCCAAGGTCGCGCACGCGATCCTGCGCATGCAGTACGTGACGCTGACCCAGGCCTTCTACCAGCTCGCCCGCCGCCGCCCGGAGCGCGTGAAGAAGCTCCTGCGCGGGCTCGCCGTCAAGTTCCTCAAGGACCCGTCCTACGTGGACGAGCACTTCACGCCGACGTACGAGCCCTGGGACCAGCGCCTGTGCGTCATCCCCGAGGGCGACTTCTTCACCGCGATCCGCAACGGGCGCGCGTCGGTGGTCACCGACCACATCGACCGGATCACCGAGAAGGGGATCCGCCTGCGCTCCGGCGAGGAGATCGAGGCGGACATCATCGTCTCGGCGACCGGGCTGTCGCTGCAGCCGTTGGGCGGCATGGAGGTCGAGCGTCGACGGCAAGCAGGTCGACCTCGGCGACACCGTCGCCTACCGCGGCATGATGCTCTCCGGCGTGCCGAACCTCGCGTTCTGCATCGGGTACGTGAACGCGTCCTGGACGCTGCGCGCGGACCTGGTCAACCGCTACGTCCCGCGGCTGCTCGTCCCACATGCGCCGGCACGGCTACGCGATCGCGACGCCGTACGCGAACCGCACCGGCGACCGCCCGCTGCTCGACCTCACCTCCGGCTACGTGCAGCGCTCCAAGCACCTGTTCCCGAAGCAGGGCGAGCGCGACCCGTGGCGGCTGCGCCAGAACTTCTTCACCGACGCCCTGCGGATGAACCGCGCCGACGTCGGCAGGGACATGGCGTTCACGCCCCGGTCCGCCCTCCCGACCCCCGAGCCGTCGAAGGAGCTCACGTCATGAGCCTGTCCCCGTTCCGTTTCGCCGAGGGCACCGCCGTCGTGACCGGGGCGGCCAGCGGCATCGGCGAGGAGGTGGCCACGCAGCTCGCCGTGCGCGGCAGCGACCTCGTGCTGCTCGACCGCGACGCCGACCGCCTGGACTCCGTGGCCGCCGCGATCCGCGACCGCCACCCGGGGCTGACGGTCGAGACGATCGTCGTCGACCTGTCCGACCGCGACGCCCTGGACGCGGCCGCGCAGCGCATCCTCTCCGGCCACCCGGAGATCCGGCTGCTGGTGAACAACGCCGGCGTCGCGCTCGGCGGCGACTTCGCCCGGCTCACGCTCGACGAGTTCGAGTGGGTCATGGACATCAACTTCCGGGCCCCGGTCCGGCTCACCCACCACCTGCTCCCGGCGCTGACCGCGCGGCCGGGCGGGCACCTGGTGAACGTGTCCAGCCTGTTCGGGCTGATCGCCCCGCCCGGGCAGTCGGCGTACGCGTCGAGCAAGTTCGCGATCCGCGGCTTCTCCGAGGTCCTGCGCTCCGAGCTGGCGCTGACCGGCACCGGCGTGACGACCGTCCACCCCGGTGGCATCAGTACCCGGATCGCGGAGACGGCCCGCGTCGGCGTCAACATCCCGGCGGAGGAGGCGGAGAAGGGCAAGCGGGACTTCGCCAAGCTCCTCACGTTCCCCGCGGACAAGGCCGCCGGACTGATCATCGATGGCGTCGAGAAGCGCCGCGGCCGGGTACTGATCGGGATCAGCGCGAAGGTCCCCGACGTGCTGGCCCGGCTGTTCCCGGCGAACAGCATGAAGATCTTCGCCCGGCTCGTCGGAGCGTCCGGCCGGCGCGATCAGCAGGCCGCGGGTGCCGCGCGGTGACCGCTGCACTCGTCGCCTCCTCCGAGGTCGTCGTCTCCGGCGCGCGGATCCGCGTGCGCGCCACCGGCGACCCGGCCGCACCGCCGGTCCTGCTGCTGCACGGCATCGGCCGCAGCCTGGAGGACTGGTCGCCGCAGCACGACCTGCTCTCCGACGACCACCGGGTGATCAGCACCGACCTCGCCGGCTTCGGCCTGTCCGACCGGCTCCCCGGCCCGGCGACGATGCGTGCGCTCACCGGCGGAGTGCTCGGCGTGCTGGACGCGATCGGCGAGCAGCGCCCGTTGCACGTGATGGGCAACTCGCTCGGCGGGGCGGTCGCGCTGATGATGCTCACCCGTGCGCCCCAACGGGTCGCGACGCTGACGCTGGCCGCCCCGGCCGGCTTCGGATCCGAGGTCACCCCGGTCCTGCGGGTCCTCGGCGTGCCGTTCCTGGGCGCGCGACTGCTGCGGTCGGTCGACCGCGCCGCCGCGCGACGCACCGAGCGGGCCCTGTTCGTCGACGACGCGTTCGTCACCGAGGAGCGGATCTCGCACGGCCTCGAGGTGGCCCGGCGGCCGGACCACGCCGCCGTCTTCGCCGAGATCGCAGCGGAGCTGGGCACTCCCGTGCGCGGGGTGCGGCCCGGATGGCGCACCACGCTGCTTGCCGAGGCGGCGCACCACCCGCGACCGACGCTGGTGGTGTGGGGTGAGCGCGACGTGATCCTGCCCGCGCACCACCTGCGGGCCGCGCTCGCGGCGATCCCGCACGCCCGCTCGCACGTGTTCGGCCGCACCGGGCACATGCCGCAGATCGAGCGCGCGGACGCGTTCGCATGTCTCGTTCGGACGTTTCTCGGTAGCGCGACGACCGGCCACTCCTAGTCTCTCGGGCGACACCCGCCGCTTCCCGAGGAGACGACGATGGCCCCCTCCACCTACACCGTCGAACGGACCACCGTGGTCCGCGCGCACGCCCCGGAGATCTACCGACACATCGCGGACTTCCACCGCTGGACCGAGTGGTCGCCGTGGGAGGGCATGGATCCGCAGCTGCAGCGGTCCTACTCCGGCGCGGAGTCCGGCCCCGGCGCCGTCTACTCCTGGTCCGGCAACCGCAAGGCGGGCCAGGGCCGGATGGAGATCACCGGCACCGACGAGCCGAACCGGGTGACGATCGCGCTGCGGTTCGAGAAGCCGTTCACGTCGTCCAGTGAGACGACGTTCGTGCTGCAGCCGGACGGTCCGGGCACCAAGGTCACCTGGCGCCTGGTCGGCCCGTCGACGGCGATGACGAAGATCATGGGCCTGTTCACCAGCATGGACAAGATGATCGGGCCGGACTTCGAGAAGGGGCTGGACCAGCTGCGCGGGGTCGTCGAGGCGAAGCCCTGACACCTGCCTCCGACGGGCTCACGTTCCCCGGGGCCGGAGCGCGCGCACGGCCGCGACCACGGCGCCGAGCAGCACCGCCGCACCCATCCCGGACAGCGCCGCGACGAGCGTCGGCGCCCACGGGTCGAGCCCGGCCAGCGACTCGACCACGACCACCCCGGCGAACGCGAGGTAACCGGCGCAGGCCCACCGCAGCACGGCGAGCCGGAACGCCTCGGGCCGGTCGGTGAAGCGCAGCAGAGGCCAGGCCAGGCCGGGCAGGACCAGTACCCCGTGCATCGTCGCGGCGTGTCCCGGCTTCACCCCGGCGGTGAACGCGAACGCGCCGAGCACGTCGCCGCCGCCGCGGGAGATGACCATTCCGCGGGCCAGCATGTAGACCCCCAGCGCGAGCGCGACCAGCAACGAGCCGAACCCGGCTCGCAGCGCGAGCCGCATGCTCGGCGAGTCCGTCGCGTCGGCCCGCCCGGTCGCGATGGCGGCCACGGTCATCGACGCGACGATCGCCACCGCCCCGCCGGCCGCCCCCGCGGTGACGAACCCGGGGCTCGCGCCGGGCACGCCGAAGTGGGACGGCAGGCCGCGCCACGCCTGCACGGTGATCACCAGCACCTCGACCACGCAGGCGGCCGCGAACAGCCCGAGCACCAGCTGCCGGGTCCGGGGCCGGACGGTGGCGAACGACAGCACCCACGTCACCGACGCCAGCGTCAGCCCGAACGAGAGACCGAACGTCGTGGGCTTGCGCCAGGACAGCGGCCCGGTCCACGGCCCGCCGGTGAGCACGAGCACGCCCAGGTGCACCAGCCCGCTCAGCACCAGCGCCGCGGCCACGGCGTAACACGCACGCTCCACCGGCCGACCCGCGTGCCAGGCCTGCGCCGGCGACTCCGCCATCCGCCGGACCGCGGACGCCTGCTGCTCGCCGGGCCGGACCGTCTCCGAGGTCATGGGTGGAGTCTCGGCGGGTCGGGCTCCGACCGCGTCCTCCGCAGGGAGGCCCACCGGCTACTCGTCCGGGAGTAGTGGCGGCGCGATCCAGATCTT
Organism: uncultured Actinomycetota bacterium; assembly: GCA_963822335.1. Lineage (GTDB taxonomy): Bacteria > Actinomycetota > Actinomycetes > Mycobacteriales > Pseudonocardiaceae > Pseudonocardia. The sequence continues at coordinate 1,445,149 of CAWGHE010000005.1, forward strand.
GCCGGATAGGCATCGTTGCCGATTCGGCAGAATTCTGCGTATCGTCGGCGGTGTGGCGGGACTCCGGGAACGCAAGAAGCAGGAGACGCGGGACGCGTTGAGCCTGGCCGCGCTGCAGCTGTGCCTGGAGCGCGGCTGGTCCGCCGTCACCGTCGAGGACATCGCCGAGGCGGCCGGGGTCTCGGTGCGGACGGTCGGCAACTACTTCCCGCGCGGCAAGGCCGAGGCGATCGCCTCCCGGCACCTGGACCGGATGCACGCGGCGGCCGACGCGCTGGAGCGGCGACCGGCGGACGAGCGGTTGACCGAGTCGGTGGCGCTCGCCGTGCTGCCGCAGTTCACCGTCGAGGCCGGGCGGGACGCGGATGCCGCGCTGCCGGACCCGGAGACCCTGCGCGCGGTGCGGTTCGTCCTCGCCGCCCCGGAGATTCACGCGGAAGTGCTGCGCGCCAACGCGATCGCCGAGCAGCGTCTGACCGAGGTGCTGGCCGCGCGCTCGGGCGCCGACCCGGCGCGGGACGTGCGGCCCGCACTGACCGCGGCGGTGATCATCGCCGCCGTCGGGTTCGCACTCGGCCGGTGGCTGCGGGCCGACCCGCCGGTCGCGCTGGCCCCGCTGCTGCGCGAGGTGCTGGACACGGTTGCCGGAGGCTTCGAGGGCCCCGGCGGGGAGAGGAGCGCTCGATGAGCGAACCGGTCGACGTCCTGATCGCGGGCGCGGGTCCGGTCGGGCTGATGCTCGCCACGGAGCTGGCCCTGGCCGGCGTGCGGCCGGTGGTGCTGGACACCCGAGCAGGGCCCGGCGCCGAGCCGCGGGCGAACGGGCTGGTCGGGCAGGTGGTCCCGATGATCGACCGCCGCAGCCTCTACGAGGAGCTGGCCGGAGCGTCCGGCCCGCCGGAGCCGAACCGCGCGTACTTCTTCTTCGGCGGCCTGCCGCTGGATCTGAGCCTGCTCGACGACAGCCCGGTGTACACGCTGCCGGTACCGCAGGCGCGGATCGTGCAGGTACTGGCCGAGCGGGCGACCGAGCTGGGCGTCACGGTCCGCTGGGGTCACGAGCTGACCGGCCTGACCCGCGACGACGACGTCGTGGTCGCCGAGGTCCGCGGCCCGCACGGCGACGAGCGGATCGCGGCCCGCTACCTGGTCGGCGCCGAGGGTGCGCACAGCGTGGTGCGCAAGGAGTCCGGGATCGGGTTCCCGGGCATCGGGCTGGACCGGATGACGACGTTCTCGGCGCACGTCTCGGTACCCGGCGAGCTGCTCGACCCGGACACCGGCGGGTTGCGGGTCCCCGGGCTCGGCGTCGTCCGCCCGTTCCTGCCGACGCGCACCCCGTACGGCGGGTTCACCTGGGCGCCGTTCCCCGGGCGCGTGCCGATGGTCAGCACGCTGGAGTGGGACCGCCCGGCCGCGGACGGGCCGATGAGCCACGACGAGCTGCGCGCGAGCCTGCGCCGGGTCCTCGGCACCGACCTGCCGCTCGGCCCGCCCGAGGGCGACGGCGAGCACCTGCTGCGACGCCTGGACGGCGGGCAGATCCGGGTCGCCGAGCGGTTCTCCGACGGCCGGGTGTTCCTGGCCGGCGACGCCGCGCACGTCTACGCCGCGGGCGGCGGCCCGGGCCTGAACCTGGGTCTGCAGGACGCTGCCAACCTGGGGTGGAAGCTCGCGGCGGTGCTGCGCGGCAACGCATCCGACGCGCTGCTGGACACCTACCGAAGCGAACGGTCCGCCGCCGCGCACCGGGTGCTGACGGCGGCGCAGGCGCAGGCGGCGCTGCTCGCGCCCGGCGCGGACGTGGACGGCCTGCGCACCCTGCTCGGCGAGATCCTCACCGACGCCGCGGCCGTCGCCCGGCTCGCCGCGGTCACGGCCGGCACCGACGTCCGGTACCCGGTCGACGACGACGCGCACCCGCGTGCCGGCTACTTCCTCCCGGACCGCACGGTGCACACGGCCGACGGACCGGTCCGGCTCGCCGAGGCGGCCCGCTCCGGGCGGTGGCTGCTGGTCGACCCGACCCCGGACGGTGCCCTCGCCACGCTCGTCGCGGACCTGCCGGACCCGCCCGACGTCCTCCACGGGACCTCGGACGGCGACGGCCCGGCCGCCGTCCTCGTGCGCCCGGACGGCTACGTCGCGTGGGCCTGCGACTCCCCCGTCATGGACGCCGACGCCCGCGCCGGGCTCGGCCGCGCACTGGGCCGCTGGAGCGCCGCCACCGGCCGGACGGCACCGCGGCAGGTGCAGACAGCGAGGTGATCAGCAGATCGGTCCGGATCAGGGCGACAATCCGCCCCGAACCGGACCCGACGGCTGATCACGGCGCCGCACCTGGCATCAGACCGGGCAGAACCCGCGCAGTGATCGGCGGATCGGCTCTGACGGCTGATCAGGCTGGCGTCGGGCGTGGACCCCGCACCAGACGGCCGGGGAGTTCGCCGGTGGGCTCGCCGTCGGTGTAGGTCTCCTGTCCCGCGACGACCGTGTGCCGGTACCCGGTGACCCGCTGCTGCAGGCGCCACCCGCCGGCAGGCAGGTCCTGGTGCATCTCGGGCGGGTGCAGCCGCATCGCGTCCAGGTCGATCACGGTCAGGTCGGCCCGGTAGCCCGGGGCGAGCACGCCGCGGTCGAGCAGCCCGACCGCCCGCGCGGTGTCGCGGGCCTGGCGCTGCACGACGAACGGCAGCTCCAGGCGCGCCCCGTCGCGGTCGCGGCACCAGTGCTGGACCAGCGTCGTCGGGAACGAGCCGTCGCAGATCGTGCCGACGTGCGCGCCGCCGTCGGACAGGCCCGGCAGCGTGTTCGGGTGCACCAGCATCTCGTGCACGTCGTCGAGGTTGCCGTGCGCGTAGTTCGCGAACGTCACGTAGAGCATCCCGCCGCCGGCGACGACGTCGTAGGCGATCTCGGCGGGCTCCACACCGTCCCGCGCCGCCCGGTTCACCAGCGACGACTCGGGCGACGGCTCGTACTCCGGCGGGTCACCGAGCTCGTACATCAGGTGGTACTTGTGGATCATGTGTCCGCCCAGGCGGCTGCGGTCCTTCTCCCGGGTCTGCGCGGCCAGGATCTCGGCGCGCACCTGCGGATCCCGCATCCGCGCCGCCTGCTCGTGCGGGGTCAGGCCCTCGCAGTGCCTGCGCCACACGGGGTTGGTCATGAACGGGTTCAGCGTGTTCGCCAGCCCCAACAGCATGCCGACCGGTCGCGCCGCGACCTGCCCGCGGATCGTCAGCCCGTCGTCCGCGGCCGTCTCCATCAGCGACAGCAGCAGCTTGTGCCGCTGTGGGTCCTCCGGGAACTGCAGCAACGAGAACGACAGCGGCCGCCCGGACGCCTGCGCCATCCGCCGCAGCAGCGCGAACTCGGCGTCCGGCTCCGGGAAGTCCGAGACGAGCTGCAGCACTCCGCGCCCGGTCTGTCCGACCGCCTCCGCGATCGCACACAGCTCGTCGGCGCCCGCGTCGTAGCTGGGGGTGAGCTCGCCGTCGATGCTGCGGTGGTTGAGCGTGCGCGAGGTGGAGAACCCCAGCGCGCCGGCCAGAATCCCGTCATGCGCGAGCGCGGCCATCGCGGCGATCTCGTCGGCGGTCGCCGGCTCGTGCGCGGCGGCCCGCTCGCCCATCGTGTGCACGCGCAGTGCCGCGTGCGGGACCTGCGTGGCCAGGTCGACGTCGTGCGGGATCGCCTCCAGCGCGCCCAGGAACTCGTCGAACGAGCTCCAGTTCCAGGCCAGCCCTTCGTGCAGCGCGACGCCGGGGATGTCCTCGACGCCCTCCATCAGCTCGATCAGCCGGTCGTGGTGCTCCGGGTGGGCCGGGGCGAACCCGACACCGCAGTTGCCGGCGACCACGGTCGTCACCCCGTGCCACGACGACGGCTGCAGCCGCGACTCCCAGGTGGCCTGCCCGTCGTAGTGGGTGTGGATGTCCACGAACCCCGGTGCGACGACGGCGCCGGACGCGTCGATCTCCCGGCGCCCGGTGCCGGACACGCGCCCGACCTCGACGATCCGGTCGCCGTCGACGGCGACGTCCGCGGTCACCGGCGAGCCCCCGTTGCCGTCGACCACGCTGCCGCCGCGCACCACCACATCGTGAGCCGTCATCCCCCCTCGATACGTGTGGGCGGGGCGCCGGGGCAATACGCGGGGCCCGATCGGCCTATCGGCGGACCAGGAACTCCAGCGACAGCCGGGCCAGCGGCAGGTAGGAGACCAGGACCGGAGCGGGCCCGTCGACGGTCAGCCAGGTGCGGGTGCCGGACCCGGCCACGGCGACGCCGTGGTCCAGCGACAGCGCGAGCGGGCCGAGCGCGACGTCCCAGGACCACGTGCCGGCGGACTCGTCGACGGCGGTGACCGCGAACGCCACGCTCACGCCGAGTGGTCCGCGGACCCGGCCGGTGCTGCCCGGCACGATCCGCGGCTCGGTGCACTCGACGCCGAGGATGTACGGCGCCCACACCGGCCAGTTGTCCGGCACCGCGTAGCGCTCCCACACCAGGGCCGGCGAGCGGGGACCTCGGGCGTGGATCGTGGTGCGCATCGGCCGATCGTGACGGTCGTGACCGCTCACCGCGCAGCGAACGTCCCCGGCCTCCGGCAAGATCCGGGGACAGCCCGCCGTACGAAAGCCGGTCATGCGTCCCTCCCGCTCCCTGCTCACCGCCGCGGTCGCCGGCGCGCTCGTGCTGGCCGTCGGCTGCTCAGGGCCGAACCCGGTGACCGACGCCGTTGCCGGTGGGGAGGCGTCGGTCGCGGCCGCTCCGGCCGAGCTGGTGCCGGTGACGCTGGGGGTGCCGCCCGGGCTGGGCCAGGAGCCGCTGGACGAGCCCCGCACCGCGCTCGTTCCGCCCGGCTGGACGCTCTCGGTGTTCGCCCGCGTCCCGGAGGCCCGCCTCGCGACGTGGGCGCCGGACCGGACGCTGCTCGTCTCCGTGCCCGACGAGGGCCGGGTGGTGCGGCTGACGCCGGACGGGCGCGGCGGCGCGGCCGTCTCGACCCTGCTGGAGGGCCTGAACCAGCCGCACGGGATGGCGTTCGCCGGATCGACGCTCTACCTGGCGCAGTCCGACCGGGTGGACGCCTACGCCTACGACGGCGGACGGGCGACCGCCCCGCGGCCGGTGGTGACCGGCCTGCCGGACAAGAAGAGCCCGGACCTGCGCGGGGCGTACGCGCACGCGTTGAAGAGCGTCGCGCTCGGCCCGGACGGCGCCGTCTACGTGTCGGTCGGCTCGACCGGCAACATCTCCGAGGCAGGACCTGACGTCGACGCCGCCGCGCGCGTCGATCCTGCGGGTCCCGCCGGGTGGCGGTGCCGCCCGAGCCGTTCGCGACCGGGGTCCGGAACGGCACCGGGCTCGCGGTCGCGCCGGACGGCGCGGTGTGGAGCGGGGTGAACAACCGGGACAACATCGAGTACCCCTACGACCGCCCGTACGGGAACGCGTCCGGCTCGTCGCGCGGGGACGTGATCGACGACTACGTCACCGCCCAGCCGGCGGAGGCGCTGGCGAAGCTGACGCCGGGGCGCAACCTCGGCTGGCCGTACTGCAACCCGGACCCGGACGTCCAGCCCGGCGTCGCCGGCAGCCCGCAGCGGCTGACCGACATCGGGTTCGTGAACGACCAGCAGACGAACGCGGACGGGGCGAAGCTCGACTGCGCGGCCCTGCCGACGGTGGAGCAGGGCTTCCCGGCGCACTCGGCGCCGCTCGGGCTGGCGTTCACCACCGGGACGCTGCCCGCGCCCTACGCCGACGGCGCGCTGGCCGGGGTGCACGGCTCGTGGAACGCGAGCCCGCCCCGCGCCCCGGAGGTGTCGTTCTTCGCCTGGCAGGGCGGGTCGCTGGGTCCGCAGCAGACACTCGTCGGCGGGTTCCAGGACTCGGACGGCTCGCGCTGGGGCCGGCCGGTCGCGGCCGTGCCGGGCCCGGACGGCGCGGTCTACGTCACCGACGACGAGGCCGGCGCGGTCTACCGCCTGGCCCCGCCGGGGCGGTGAGTCACGCCGGCACGCAGAGGTGCCCCGCCCCCGGTCGGACGGGGGCGGGGCACCGGCGCGGGCCGTGGATCACTCGATGGTGATGTCCCCGGCGTCGTTCGTGATCGTGACCGTGTGCTGCTCGGACTTCACCGGGTCATTCGCGACCGAGAGGGTGCAGGAGAACGTCGTGCCCGGGCCGCCGACGACGACCGCCTTGCCGTCCGCGCAGGTCGCCGTCCACTTGGTGTCGGGGAAGTTCGCGGTCGCCGAGTCGGTCAGCGACTTCTCGGCCTTGGCCGGGACGGCCCAGCCCGTGCTCCGGTAGTCGACGTTGCCCTGGTCGTCCTTCTGCGTGACCGTGAAGGGCAGGTTCTGACCCTCCACCGACGCCGTGCACGTGAACGAGTTGCCCGGCTGGATCGCGACCGACTCCGGGCAGGTGACCGAGCTCGGCGCCGTCCCGGCCTCCTGCTGGGTCGTCCCGGCGATCTTGGTCTCGAGCGCCGTGTCGTCCAGGGTGGGGGTGGCCAGCGTGACGAGCAGCACCATGCCGGCGACGATCAGCGTCCCGATCGCACCGATCACGATGCCGGCGATCGCGAGTCCGTTGCCGGACTCGCCGCGCTTGCGGATCTGGCTCAGCGCGACGATGCCGAGGATCAGCCCGAGCGGCGCGATGAGGAACGCGAAGATCAGCGCCAGGACGGCGAGCGTGTTCGTCCGCCGGGTCGGCGGCTGCTGGTACGGGTATCCCGGCGGCATCCCGCCCGGAGGCGGCCCGCCTTCGTAGGGATAACCGGCCGGCGGCGGCTGGATCTGGGTCATGGCGTTCCTCGGAGTCCGGTATGTGAGCGGCGTCGGGACAGTGCTCGTCACGCCGAGTTGCGGCGTTACCGGCCGAAAGGGTTCCGGTGCGACGACGGGTCCGGGGAGACTCGGTGGCATGGAGCCACTGCGTGTCGTGGAGTGGGACCCGAGCGGCCCGGCGGTCGTGCTGCTGGACCAGCGCGCGCTCCCCGGCCGGGTCGAGTACCTGCGCACGACGACCGTCGCGGAGCTCGGCGCGGCCGTGCGGGAGCTGGCCGTGCGCGGGGCGCCGTGCCTGGGCCTGGCCGGGGTCTACGGCGTCGCGCTGGCCGCGCACCGCCACCCCGGCGACCACGACGCCGTGCGGCGCGAGTCGGAGTGGCTGGCCGGCGTCCGGCCGACCGCCGTTCCGCTGCGGCTGGGCGTCGACCGTGCGCTGGGCCGCCTGGGCGACGGCCCGGCCGCCGTGCTCGCCGAGGCGCACGCGGCCGCCGCGGAGGGCTCCCGCGCGAACGCCGCCGCGACCACCCGCGCGGCGGACGTGGTCGAGCAGCTGGTGGCCCGTCGCCCGCTGCGCACCCTGACGCTGTGCAACACCGGCGAGCTCGCGACCGGGCCCGGCGGCAGCGCGCTCGGCGCGATCCAGCGGCTGCACGAGCGCGGCGTCCTCGCCGAGACGCTCGCCTGCGAGACGCGTCCGTTGCTGCAGGGTGCGCGGCTGACGATCTGGGAGCTCGCCCGCACCGGCGTGCCGCACCGGCTGTGCGTCGACTCGGCCGGACCGGCTGCGATCGCGACCGGCCTGGTGGACGCCGTGCTGGTCGGCGCGGACCGGATCGCCGCGAACGGCGACGTCGCGAACAAGATCGGCACCTACATGCTGGCCTGCGCGGCGCACCGGTCCGGCGTGCCGTTCGTCGTGGTCGCCCCGGAGGAGACGATCGACCCGCACACGGCGGGCGGCGCGGACATCCCGATCGAGGAGCGCGACGCCGGGGAGGTCACCGCGCTCGCCGGCGTCCCGACGACGGTGACCGGGACCCCCGCGTACAACCCGGCGTTCGACGTGACGCCGTTCGAGCTGGTCACGGCCGTGGTCACGGAGCAGCGGGCCTGGAGGCCGGCTGTCCGTACGTGACGAAGCGGGGGACGTCGGCGTCGACCTGCTCGGCGGTCAGCTCGGCCGGCACGCCCGCGGCGCGGGCGCGCAGCCACACGTCGCAGAGCCACTCGAGCTGACGGGCGCCGTCGTAGGCCGAGGCGAGATCCGGGCCGAGCACGATCGTGCCGTGGTGGCGCATCACGACCGCGCGGCACCGGCCGGGCGGCACGGACTCCATCGCCGTGGACACCGAGGCGGCCAGCTCGTCGGTGCCGTACGGGGCGTACTCCGAGACCGGGACCGACCCGCCGAACATCGCCAGCTGGTAGTGCACCCGCGGCACCTCGTCGCAGAGCAGCGACAGCGCCGTCGCCGCCGGCGAGTGGGTGTGCACCACGGCGCCGGCCCCGAGGCGGTGCACGGCCACGTGCAGCGCGACCTCACTGGTCGGGCGCCGGCGGCCGGCGACGACCGTGCCGTCGCCGGCGTCGATCACGACGAGGTCCCCGGGCCGCATCGTCGCGTAGTCCACGCCGGTCGGGGTGACGACGATCCGCTCGCCGGTGCGGACCGACACGTTGCCGGACGTGCCGACGACGAGGCCGTCGGCGACCATCCGGCGGGAGATCTCGCAGATCTCGCCGTTCACCGGGCGCGCTCGACGTCGAACTCGTCCAGGTCCGCCTGCCGGGTCATCGCCCAGTAGTCGACGATCCGGTACGGCGAGTTCGTCACGACCCGCCCGGACGGGTTGCGGTAGTAGGTGCTCATGCCCGGGTGGCTCCACACCATCCGGGCGTGCCGGGCGTCCACGTCGGACACCGACGCGTCGTGCACGTCGGGCCGGACCTCGACCGAGGCGATCCGCTCGCGGGCCATCCGGGCGATCAGGTCGACGATGTAGCGGGCCTGCGACTCGGCCACGAAGATGAAGCTGCCGCCGGCGCCGGCGTTCGTGTTCGGGCCGTACATCAGGAACAGGTTCGGGAAGCCGGGCACCGTGATCCCGAGATGGGCGGTCGCGTCCCGCTCGCCCCAGACGTCGTGCAGCCGGATCCCGTCCCGGCCGCGCACCTCGATGTCGGCCAGGTAGTGCTGGGCGTCGAAGCCGGTGGCCAGCACGAGGACGTCGGCGTCGTGGTGCTCGCCGCCGGCGGTCCGCACGCCGTGCGGGGTGATCTCGGCGACGGCGTCGGTGACGAGCGTGACGTCGTCGCGTCGCAGCGTCGCGTACCAGCCGTTGTCCAGCAGCATCCGCTTGCCGAACGGCGGGTAGCTCCGGCACGGACGCCTCGATCAGCTCCGGCCGGCCGTCCAGTTCGGACTCCAGGTAGCGGGTGAAGTAGCGGCGGTGCGCGTCGTTGACGGCGTTGAGCGAGCGCTGCGGGTGCTCCCACTCCGGGTCGATCTCCAACGACGGGTGCACCCGGTCGTTGAACGTCCACGCCAGCCGGAACCGGTACCAGCGGTGGTAGTACGGCACGTGGCGCATCAGCCAGTGCACGTCGGCGTCGAACCCGGTGAAGTACTCCTCGTCCGGCGCGATCCACTGCGGGGAGCGCTGGAACACGGTCAGGTGCGCCGGGCGCCCGGCGATCGCCGGGACCACCTGCTGCGCGCTCGCCCCGGCCCCGACGACGGCGACCCGCCGCCCGGCGAGGTCGAGGTCGTGCGGCCAGGCGGTGGTGTGGAACGCGGGCCCGGCGAACCCGTCCAGGCCCGGCAGGTCCGGCACGACCGGGTTCGTGAACAGCCCGACGGCGCTGACCAGCGCGGTCCCGGTCCACTCGCGGTCCCCCGCGCGCACCGTCCAGCGGCCGTCGTCGTAGCGCGCCTCGGTCACCTCGACGCCGAACTCGACGTGCTCGTAGCAGGCCGAAGCGGGTGGCGACGCCGCGCAGGTAGGTGATCATCTCGTCGCGCTTGCCGAAGTGGGTGGACCAGTCGTGGTCGGCGAACGAGAACGAGTACAGGTAGCTCGGGGTGTCGACGCCGGCGCCCGGGTAGTCGTTCACGAGCCAGACGCCGCCGACGTCGTCGTGGCGCTCCAGGATCGTGAACCCGATCCCCGCCCGCTGCAGCCGCACGGCCGCGGCGATCCCGGAGACACCCGCGCCGACGATCACGACGTGCTGGTCGGTCCCGTCCGGCACCGTCCCCGGTCCGGGGTCCGGCTCGATCCCCATCTCCTCGCGCATCAGGCGCTCGTAGTCGTCCGGCACCGGCTCGGCGACGGTGGTGGAGCACATGCGCCGCAACAGCTCCGGCTCCGGCTCGGGGACGGCGGGCGGCGCTCCCCCGGACCACGCGGTGATCGCCTCGACGGCGCCGCGCTTCAGCTCGGCCGCCGTGGCCTCGTCGAAGCCGCCGGAGTCGTTCGGCCCCAGGCCGGGTGCGCGGGTGGGCCGGAACGGGTCGTCCAGCCACCGCTGGTCGCCGGTCAGCTGGAACGTCACCATCGCCAGCGTCGGCAGGTTCGCCGACCCGACGGCCGTGCGCAGCCGGTCGGTGTCGATCGGGCGGGCGGGCTCGGGCACGGACGCTCCTGTCGATCGGGTACGCACGGTCCGCCCCAGCATGGCCCACGCTCCGGGTCGGGGTCAGCCCGCGGCGCCGGCGGGCCCTGTCGATCCCCACGCGTTCGTCGCCCCGGCACACGCTTTGCACTGCGCACACCCACGCCCCGACACGTGGACGCGCCCGCGTGTGCATTGCAAAGCCTCGACCACGGCACCTGCCGAGACGGCGAGGGAGCGGGATCGAGCCGGTGCCCGCACCTGGCCACCGTCGTTACCGCGGCCCACCGCGCGCCGTCCCGGCGGCCGGACGGTCCGCGGGAGAGGATGCGCGGACGGCTTGAGCCGCGGCCCGGTCCGGGCCAGGCTCAGCAGGAGACGAAACGGACACGGTGGGAGGCCCCGGTGGACGCGGACGTGATCGTGGTGGGCGCGGGGCTGGCCGGTCTGGTGGCGACCGCCGAGCTGGCCGAGGCCGGCCGGAAGGTGATCGTCGTCGATCAGGAGCCGGAGCAGAGCCTGGGCGGCCAGGCGTTCTGGTCGCTCGGCGGGCTCTTCCTCGTCGACTCGCCCGAGCAGCGGCGGCTGGGGATCAAGGACTCGGCCGAGCTGGCCCTGTCGGACTGGCTGGGTAGCGCCGGGTTCGACCGCGGCGTCGACGACCCGTCCGGTGAGGACTTCTGGGCACGGCAGTGGGCCACCGCCTACGTCGACTTCGCGGCCGGCGAGAAGCGCTCCTGGCTGCACCAGCAGGGGATGCGCTGGATCCCGCTCGTCGGGTGGGCCGAGCGCGGCGGGCACCTGGCCGACGGGCACGGCAACTCGGTCCCGCGCTTCCACCTCACCTGGGGCACCGGGCCGGGGGTGCTGGAGCCGTTCGTGGGCCGGGTCCGCGCCGCCGTCGACCGCGGGCTCGTCGAGCTCCGGTTCCGGCACCGGGTGGACGAGCTGACCGTCACCGACGGCGTCGTGGACGGCGTGCAGGGCGCGGTGCTGCGTCCGGACGACGCGGTGCGCGGGGCGGCCACGTCGCGCGACGAGATCGGCGGGTTCACGCTGCACGCCGGCGCCGTGCTCGTCACCGCGGGCGGCATCGGCGCGAACTTCGACCTGATCCGGGCGAACTGGCCGGAGCGCCTCGGGACCCCGCCGGAGCACATGATCTCCGGGGTTCCGGAGCACGTCGACGGGCGGATGCTCGGGATCAGCGAGAACGCCGGCGCGCGGCTGGTGAACCGGGACCGGATGTGGCACTACACCGAGGGCGTGCAGAACTGGGACCCGATCTGGGCCCGGCACGGCATCCGGATCATTCCCGGGCCGTCGTCGTTGTGGCTCGACGCGACCGGGCGGCGGCTCGAGGCCCCCAACTTCCCGGGCTTCGACACGCTCGGCACGCTCGGGGCGTTGCGCGCCACCGGGCACGAGCACAGCTGGTTCGTGCTCACCCAGAAGATCATCGAGAAGGAGTTCGCACTGTCCGGGTCCGAGCAGAACCCGGACATCACCGGCAAGGACCTGCGCGCCACGCTCGGCCGGATCCGGCCCGGCGCCCCGGCCCCGGTGGAGGCGTTCAAGTCCCGCGGCGCGGACTTCGTCGTCGCGGACACGCTCGCGGAGCTCGTCGCCGGGATGAACAAGCTGACCGACGAGCCGCTGATCGACCTCGCCGATCTGGAGCGGCAGATCGTGGCCCGCGACCGGCAGATGGACAACCCGTTCGGCAAGGACCTGCAGGTCATGGCGATCCACAACTCGCGGCGATCGCGCGCGGAGAAGATCGCCCGCACGGCGACGCCACACCGGATCCTCGACCCGGCGGCGGGACCGCTGATCGCCGTGCGGCTGCACGTGCTGACCCGCAAGACGCTCGGCGGGCTGCAGACCGACCTGTCCGGCCACGTCCTCGACGACGGCGGCTCCCCCGTCCCCGGCCTGTGGGCCGCCGGGGAGGTCGCCGGGTTCGGCGGCGGCGGGGTGCACGGCTACCGCGCGCTGGAGGGCACGTTCCTCGGCGGCTGCCTGTTCTCCGGACGCCAGGCCGGGCGGTCGCTGGCGCTGGCCGCGCGGTCCTGAGCCGCGTGGACGAAGCGAGCACCTACGCCGGGCTCCGGGTCCTCGACCTGTCCGCGGTGATCGCCGGGCCGATGGCGACGATGATCCTCGCCGACCTGGGCGCCGACGTGATCAAGATCGAGCGCCCCGGCGGGGAGGACGGGCGGCTGCTGCCGCCGTTCCGCGACGGCATGTCGACGGTGTTCAGCGCGTTCAACCGCAACAAGCGCAGCGTCGAACTGGACCTCGCCTCCGACGACGGTCGGGAGACGGCGCTGCGGCTCGTGGACACCGCGGACGTGCTCGTGCAGAGCATGCGCCCGGGCAAGATCGACCGGCTGGGCCTGTCCTGGGACGTGCTCTCGGCGCGCAACCCGCGGCTGGTCTACTGCTCGGTCTCGGCGTGGGGCACCGGCCCGCTCGGCCGCGACCTGCCGGGCTATGACCCGGTGCTGCAGGCGTTCACCGGGATCATGGACCCGAACGGGCATCCGGGCGGGCCGTCCGCACGGGTCCCCGCGTCGATCGTCGACATCACGACCGGGATGTGGGCGGCGAGCGCGATCCAGGCCGCGCTCGCGCGCCGCGAGCGGACCGGGCGGGGTGAGCTGGTCGAGCTCGCGCTCGTCGACTCCGGTTTCGCGCTGATGTGCCACCAGATCCTGACCACGCTCGCGACCGGCCGTCCACCGGAGAAGACCGGTGCGGTCACGCCGATGGCGGCGCCGTACGAGACGCTCGCGACCCACGACGGCGAGGTCATGATCGCCGCCGGCAACGACGGCCTGTTCGCCCGGCTCTGCGGCGCGCTCGACGTCCCGGAGCTGACCGGCGACCCGCGGTTCGCCACGGTCGCCGACCGCGTCGCGCACCGGGACGAGCTCCACGCGCTGCTGGAGGCCCGGACGTCGGAGATGGACCGCGCGGAGGCGGAGCACCGGCTGGCCACCGCGGAGGTGCCGGTGTCCGCGGTCAACCCGCTCGACGTCGCGCTCGACACCCCGATCGGCCGGGAGCGGCGGATGGTCGTCGGCCCGGACGACGACCCGCTCGTCCGGCTGCCCTTCCTGTCCCCCGACCAACCGCTGCGCCGGGCGCCCCGCTCCGGGGAGCACACGGAGGAGATCCTCCGCGAGCTCAGTACATGACCAGCCCGGCGGCGACGTTCACGTCCTCGCCGGTGATCGACACGGCGCGCGGCGACGACAGGAACACGGTCGTCTCCGCCACGTCGCGCGCGGTGACCAGCCGTCCGAGCGGCGAGCCCTCGGCGAACTGCCGGCGCGCCTCGTCCTCGCTGATCCCCTGCGACCGCGCCTGACCGGCGAGCACCCGGTCCAGGCGGGGGCCGTCCACCCCGCCCGGCGAGACGAGGTTGACCCGGACCCCGTACCGGCCCGCCTCGACCGCCGCCGTGCGCACGAGCCCGACCAGCGCCATCTTCGACGCCGCGTACGGGGTCCGGTCACGCAGTGGCCGCTTCCCGGTGACCGAGCCGATCACCACGACGGAGCCGGACCCGGCCTCCTGCATGATCGGGAGGAACGCCTTGCAGCACAGGAACGTGCCGGTGACGTTGACCGCGAACGTCTCCTGCCACTCGTCGAGGTCGATCTCGGTCAGCGGCTTCGTCGGGCCGGCGACGCCGCTGTTGGCGACCAGTGCGTCGACCCGGCCGAACTCGCCGACGGCGCGGTCGGCCAGTCCCGCGATGGCGTCCGGGTCGAGCAGGTCGGTCGGCACGACGAGCGCACGCCGCCCCCGGTCGCGCAGCAGGCCGGCGACCTCCTCCATCGGCCCGACCGAACGCCCCGCCAGCACCACGTCGGCTCCCTCGGCGCCCATCCGCAGCGCGATCTCGCGCCCGATGCCCGCACCGGAACCCACCACGACCGCAACCGACCCGTCCATCAGCACGGGGTCCACCCTGGCGGTCGGCGCCAGGCTTCGCACGCCCACCGGCAGCGGCGCCGCGGAGAGCTACAGCAGATCGCTGCGGCTGAGCACGCCGACCAGCCGGCCGTCGTCGGTGACCACCGGCACGACCCGGAACCCGCGGTCGACGAGCAGGGCGCGGGCCGCGGACAGCGGGTCGTCCGGCCCGACGACCTCGACGTCGACGGTCATCGCGCCGCCCGCCGTGCGGGCCGCGCCGGGCCGGTCGCCGCCGAGGATGTCCGCCTCGCTGACCACGCCGAGCAGCAGGCCGTCGTCGTCGGTGACCACCGGCACGCTGGTGAACCGGTAGGTCAGCAGCAGCTCGGCCACCTCGACGACCGGTGTCGACCGGTACACGACGACGATCCCGTCGCCGCCGTCGTCGGTCATCACGTCGCGCACGCGCAGCGTCGCCGGGTCACGCCCGGCGATCCGGCCCTCGCCCCGGTGCGCGACCTCGGGCAGCTCGTGCGACTCGTCGGAGCGCCCGGCCAGCCTGCGGGCCGCGCGGGCAAGCGGGTTGTCCATCTCCCGGCGGCGCAGCAGGTCGCTACGGGTGACCACGCCGACCAGCTCCCGGCGGTGCACGATCGGCATCACGCGCAGCTCGCCGTAGGTGCGCATCCGGTTCGCGAGCACGTCGGCGCTGACGGTGGGCGACATCGACAGCACGTCCGCGGTCATCACCTCGGAGACCAGCGTCTCCGGGCCGAAGCGCCGGCTCTCCCGGGCGCGCAGCACGTCGACCAAGCTGATGATCCCGACCAGCCGCCGGTACCGGTCGATCACCGGTAAGGCGCTGAAGTGGAACTCGGCGAGCCGGGTCTCGGCCCGGTGGACCGGGTCGTCGGCCTGCACCGTGACCACCCGGTTGGTCATGACATCGCGGGCGCGCAGCACCATGAGCCCGACCGTAACCGGTGCGGTCAACGATTCTCGACGTGCCCGAACCGGTGCCGGGTACGGCTGACCGCCTGCTCGCGCAGCACCGTCAGCATCTCCCGCCGCCCGTCCCGGAGCACCGGCGCGTCCAGGATCGATGCGCCGGCCTCGGCGGCGGTGACGCGCAGCGCGTCCGGCACGGCGCCGACGACCCGGATGCGTCCGCCCGGCTCCGGCTGCGGGAGGCCGGGGTGCCGGTTCACCCCCGGCAGCGGCACGTCGTCCGAGCCGTGGAGGTGGACCGGCACGGACGCGCAGGCCGCGGCCACCACGACGCGCGCGATGTCGCGCCGGGTCGCACCCTCGCCCGCGACGAGTACCAGTTCCGGCAGCGGGCGGTAGCGGAACACGTTCGACTCGGCGGCCAGGCCGGTCCGGTCGTGCTCGGGCGCGAACTCGTCGCGCCAGGCCGCGGCGTCACTGCGGGCGGCCGCGTGCAGCCACTCCCGGTCGGCGTCCGGGAGCGTCACGGCACCGAGCACGAGGCGCACCCGCCGGGCCGGCTCGGCCGCGTCCGTCGGCGGCGCGTCGGCCCAGGTGCCGAACTGGGCGACGTAGTTCGGCCCGCCCGGCTTCGCACCGGGGCCGACGACCGAGCCCTTCCACCCTCCGAACGACTGCCGCTGCACGATCGCGCCGGTGATGTGCCGGTTGACGTAGGCGTTGCCCACCTCGGCCCGGGCGGACCAGCGCTCGATCTCCGCCGGGTCCAGGGAGTGGATGCCGCCGGTGAGGCCGAACCCGGTCGCGTTCTGCCAGTGAAGGGCCTCGTCCAGGTCGCGGGCGTACATCAGGCCCAGCACGGGTCCGAAGCACTCGGTCAGGTGGAACCAGGAGCCCGGCTGTACGGGTGCCCGCACCCCCGGCGACCAGAGCAGCCCGTCGGTGTCCAGCTGCCGCGGCCGGACCAGCCAGCGCTCGCCCCGGTCCAGGGTGGTCAGCGCCCGCTCGAGCTTGCCCTCCGGCGGGGCGATCAGCGGACCCATCGTCGTCGACGGGTCACTGCCGTGGCCGACCCGCAGCGTGCGGACGGCGTCGACGAGCTGGCGTCGCAGCCGTCGCCCGGTCGCCGACCCGGTGCCCGCCGGGCCGACCAGGATCGCCAGCGACGCGGCCGAGCACTTCTGCCCGGCGTGCCCGAACGCGGAGCGGACGAGATCGGCGACGGCCAGGTCCGGGTCCGCGCTGGACGTGATCACCAGCGCGTTCTTGCCGCTGGTCTCGGCGAGCAGCCCGAGGTCGGGACGCCAGGAGCGGAACAGCCGGGCCGTGTCGGTCCCGCCGGTGAGCACGACCCGGTCCACGTCCGGGTGCGTGACCAGGCGCCGTCCGGTGTCGTCCTCGGCCGTGTGCACGAGCTGCAGCGCGTCCGCCGGGATCCCGCCGCGGTGCAGCGCGGCGACACCGACCTCGGCGCACGCCCGCACCTGGGGCGCCGGTTTGATCACGACGGCGGCGCCCGCGGCCAGTGCGGCCAGGCACCCGCCGAGGGGGATGGCGACCGGGAAGTTCCACGGCGGCGTGACCACCGCGACGCGGTCCGGGGTGAACGGGGCGCCGTCCAGCTCGTCGGCGCGGTCGGCGTAGTAGGCGGCGAAGTCGATCGCCTCGGAGATCTCCGGGTCGGCCTCGGCGACGGTCTTGCCGCCCTCGGCGACCATCACCGTGACCAGCTCCGTGCGGGCCGCGGCGAGCGCGCGGGCGGCCTCGCGCAGCAGGCGTCCCCGCTCCCGGGCCGGGACGTCGCGCCAGCCGGACCGCGCCGCCGTCGCGACGACGTCGTCGACCTGCTCCGGCGTCGTCAGCTCCCGTCCGGTGACCGCCGGCGCGGTCGCGGCGACGGCGCGCCGGAACCACTCCCGGTTCGCCGCGAGCGCCGGGTCGGTGTCCGGCTCGTTGCGGAAGCCCGGCCCGCGCGGGCCGATCTCCTCGGTGGTGCGGTCCTGGGTCCGTCGCGGGCCTTCGGGGACCGTGTCGCGGTGGCGGACCGAGGCGTGGAAGCGGTGCACGTAGGACGACGTGCCGTCGGCAAAAAGCGCGTACAGATAGTTCTCCGGCGCCGCGTTCTCCTCCAGGCGCCGGACGAGATAGGAGACGGCGGCGTCGAAGTCGTCCCGGTGCACGACCGGGGTGTAGAGCACGAGCGGGTTCGGCGCGTCGGCGGCCACCACCCGGGCCCAGTCCGGCGCCATCCCCTGCAGCATCTCGACGTCGACCTGGCGCTCGGCCCCGCGGGCCGCCGCCAGCTCCAGCGCGAGCGCGACGTGGTGCATGTGGTGGCTCGCCACACCGAGACGCATCGCGTGCGCGTGGTCTCCACTGAGAGAAGCGCCGGCGGTACGAGCAGCGGCACCGATCCCCCGGTCCAGCAGGCGGACGTAGTTCGCGTCCACGTCCTCCTTGCACGTGAACGGGGCCTGCGGCCAGTCGTGCAGCTCGGCGTCGACGTGCTCCATCGCCAGGTTGGCGCCCTTGACCAGGCGCACCTTGACCGGCGCTCCCCCGGCGTCGACCCGGCGCGTCGCGAACGCGGCCAGCTCGGTGAGGGCTCCGGCCGAGTCGGGCAGGTAGGCCTGCAGCACGATCCCGGCCTCCAGGCCGGACAGCTCCGCACGGGAGAGCAGCGCGGTGAACAGGGCGACGGTCAGGTCGAGGTCCTTGTACTCCTCCATGTCCAGGTTCACGAACACGCCGTGCTCGGCCGCGGCCCGGTAGAGCGGCAGCAGGCGCGCGACGAGCCGGTCACGGCTGCCCTCGACGTCCCACGGCACGAGCTGGCTGGCCACCGACGAGGCCTTCACCGACACGTAGTCGACGTCCGGGCGGCGCAGCAACTCCAGCGTCCGCTCGAGCCGTCTCTGCGCCTCGTCCTCGCCGAGCACGGCCTCACCCAGCAGGTTCAGGTTCAGCCGGACGCCCTGCGCGCGAGCGTCGTCCAGCCGCGCCGTGAGCGACCGGCCCTCGGCGTCGACGATCAGGTGCCCGACCAGCGCGCGCAGCCGTCGTCGCGCCGCCGGGATGACGACGTGCGGCAGCCGCGGCGCGAGCACGGCGCCGGTGCGGATCAGGGCCCGGTCGGCCACGCCCAGGAATCCGGGAACGGTCGTGCCCGGCCCGGCGAGGCGGGCCAGCGCGCGGGCGGCGGCGCGGTCGTCGGCGGGGCGGGCGACCTGGTCGACGAACCGCATGGTGAAGTCGACCCCGGCCGGGTCGTGCATGAGCGCGGCGAGCCGCGCGGACGGTCCGCTCGCCCCGCCGGGACCGGCCTGCACCGCCCATCGCCGCACCCGCTCCTCGGCGCGCGCGACGAGGGCGTCGTCGATCGGGGCAGCCGGTGCCCGGCGGGCGGAGTCGGTGCTCACCTCGCCCATTGTGGCCCGGCGCGTCAGGACTCGGTCAGATCCCGGTCCGGGAGGTCGCCGAGCACCGCGAACGCCGGCAGGTACGGCTCGACGTCGCCGCGCACGGTCCAGGCGCGCAGCTGGTTCGCCGACCGGCGGGACATCAGGGCGCGGGCCAGATCGAAGGCCGGAGCACGCACGACGACGGCCGCGGAGTCCGCGCTCCCGCCGTCCGACACCCACGTCCAGCCGTCGCCGACCAGGGCGATCGGAGCCAGCCCCTCCAGCTTCGGCGCGAACCGCCCGCCGACGAACCTGTCCCGGATCGCCCGCAGCCCGGCCGTGTCCTGCGCACCCGGCGCCGCGAGCGCGCCGCGCAGGTCCTGCTCGTGGATGATCACGTCACCGAGCGGGCGGGTGGTGTTCTCCCGCATCCAGCGCTGCAACGGCTCCGTCGTCGCCTCCCACTCCGCGACGAGCGCCGCGACGTCGTGGCCCTTGCGCTCGGCGACCTGACGACCGGTCCAGCCCTCGTTGTGGTCGTCCGGC
The DNA here is from genome assembly GCA_963822335.1 of uncultured Actinomycetota bacterium. Classification (GTDB taxonomy): domain Bacteria; phylum Actinomycetota; class Actinomycetes; order Mycobacteriales; family Pseudonocardiaceae; genus Pseudonocardia. The sequence continues at coordinate 1,464,398 of CAWGHE010000005.1, forward strand.
TCGTCGCCCGCGACCACGTCGGTCCCCAGACCGACCATGTGCGAGAACAGGTCCCGCACCGTCCAGTCCGGACACGACGGCACCGTGACCTCGGTGTCCGGCGCTGCGCGCACCAGCTCGATCACCCGCCGCTGGGCGGCGGTCCACTCGGCGATCTCCTCCTCGGCGTCCATGCGGAGATCCCACCACGCCACCGGATACGGCGCCGGTCAGTCCGCCGCGCAGGCCCGGGCGGCCTCGACGAAATGCGCCACGGCGGGCGAGTGGTCCCGCCGCCGCCACGCGACCTGCAGCGCCACCGACGGAGCCCGGCCCGCGAGCGGGCGGAAGGCCACCCCGGGCGGGCGCAGGTTCGCGTAGTACGACGGTTGCAGCGAGACCCCGATGCCCGCCGCGACGAGGCTGAGCTGGGTCTCGATGTCCGCGCCCTCGGCCACGATCCGCGGGGAGAACCCGTGCTCCCGGCAGTAGGCCGTGATGATGTCGAAGAACGCGGCGCCGGACGGGCGGGGCCAGAGCACGACCGGCACGTCGGCCAGGTCCCCGGGGTCGACGGTCGCGGAACCGGCGAGCGGGTGGTCGGACGGCAGCACGGCCAGCAGCGGTTCGGACACCAGCTGCTCGACGGCCACCGCGGCGGTCGCGGTGGCCTCGCGCACCAGCCCGGCGTCCAGGCGGCGGTCGGCGATCGCGACCATCTGCGCCCCCGTGTCGTGCTGGGAGACCTCCAGGTGCAGGTCCGGGAACTCGGTCCGCACCGCGCGCAGGATCCGGGGCGCGATGCTCGCCAGCGCCGTGCCGACGGATCCGACGACCAGCGACCCGAGCGCTCCGACGGCGGCCTGCGTGACCCGGTCCTGCGCCCGCTCCGCCTCGTGCAGCACGCGGGGCGCGGCCTCCATCAGGGCCCGGCCGGCCGGGGTCAGCTCGGTCGCCCGGGCGCTGCGGTCGAACAGCGGCGCACCGACCGCGCGTTCCAGCGTGCGGATCTGCTGGCTCAACGCCGGCTGGCTCACGTGCAGCCGCGTCGCGGCCCGGCTGAAGTGGAGCTCGGACGCGACCGTGAGGAATACCCGCAGCTGACGCAGCTCGACGTTCATAAGGTCTTCCTTATACCAGCATCGCAGTCGGCGATCGGCGAATCGGCCCACGCACGCTGCCGCACGGCGACAGTAACGCGACAGGCACGCACATACGGGGGCGACCAGCGTGAACCGCGAGCACTCGTTCATCGTCGTCGGTTGCGGGACCCTCGGCTCCGCCACCGCGTACTGGCTGTCCCGCATGGCCGCGCCGTACGCGTCCGTGCTCGCGCTGGAACGCCACGCGCTCGGACACCCGCCGGGATCCCGGACCGGAACCGTCGGCCACGCACCGGACCGGGACGCCCACGCGGCGCTCGCACCCGCCGTCGCCGGGTCGTGGCGGCAGGTGGAGTGCCTGTCCGGCCAGACGCTCGTCCTGCGAACCGGCGGGCTGGTGATCGAGGACGACCGGGCCGGTGGCGCCGTCGACCGCCTGCTCGCGGTCGCGACCCGGCACGGCATCGCGGCCGAGGAGCTGGACGCGTCCGGGCTGGCGGCCCGCTGGCCGCAGTTCCGGCCCGACGGGGCCGAACGGGCCGTGCACACACCGGGCTCGGGGATCGTCGACGTGCGGCGCGCGGACGCCACCCACGTCGCGCTCGCCCGCGGCCACGGCGCCGAGGTCCGGGAGCACGAGCCGGTCCGTGCGGTGCACGACGCGGGGCGTCACGTCGAGGTCGTCACCGACCACGACGTGTACCGCGCCGAGCACGTCGTCGTCGCCGCCGGCACGGGCACCGGCGACGTCCTGGGCGGGCTCGCGGATGCACTCGGACTCACCGTCGTCCGGCAGCAGACGACCTGGTTCGCGACGCCGAACCTGATCGACTTCTCGCCGGCGAGGTTCCCGGTGTTCACCTGGCACGGCGCGCGGACGTTCCACGGCTTCCCGGTGCACGGCGAGGTCGCGACGGCACTCGGTCAGCAGGCCGACGGGGCCGACCCGGCGCTGAGCGAGCGGTTCCTCGCCCAGCGGCTCCCCGGCTTCGGGGGCCGGGAGCTGGGCACGGCGACGGTCGAGTCCGCGGCCCCGCCGGACGGGGACGTCGTCCTGGACACGCTGCCGTCGTCGCCGCGGGTGAGCGTCGCGATCGGCGCGGGACGGTCGGCCGGGCCGGCGTCACTGTTCGGCCGGATCCTCGCCGAGCTGGCCACCACCGGCGCGACCCGCCGTCCGATCTCGGGCTTCGCGATCGGCCGACCGGCCCTGGCGGGTCGCCCGGACGTGCGGGAACCTGTACCGCTTCGGTCACGACCCTGGACGTGAGGCGGGCCTCGCGAGACCATCTCGCCGAGTGCGGGTCGTGATCAACACTGGGGGGCCGGCACGTTCGAGAGGAGACGCGCATGAGCACACCCACCGGTGATCCGGGCGGGAACCCGCAGTACGGCCAGCAGCCCGAGGGCGGCCAGGGCGGGGAGCAGGCCGGGGCTCAGCAGCCCGGGGGGCAGCAGTACGGCGGGGAGCAGCCCGGGGGTCAGCAGTACGGCGACCAGCCGTACCCACAGCAGCAGTATCCCGACCAGTACGGCCAGCAGCAGCAGTACGGGGCTCAGCCGTACGGGGGTGGCCAGTACGGAGCGGAGGCCTACCCGGGCGGAGCCGGTGCGCCTCCCGCTCAGCCGAAGAACGGGCTGGGCACCGCGGCGCTCGTGCTGGGCATCGTCGGGCTGGTCCTGGTGATCACGGTCCTGGTGTTCTGGCTCGGCGGCGTGCTGGGCCTGCTCGCGATCGTCTTCGGCATCCTCGGCATGAGCCGGGCGAGCAAGGGCGAGGCCACGAACCGCGGCGTCGCCATCGGCGGCCTCGTCACGGGCATCCTGGCCGTGCTCGGTGCCATCGTGGTCGGCATCGTCACCATCGCCTTTGTCGGCGCCGTCAGCAACAGCGGCTTCGTCCAGTGCGTCCAGCAGGCCGGGCAGGACCAGGCGCGGCTCCAGCAGTGCGCCCAGCAGTTCGGACAGCAGTTGGAGAACGAGGGCTGAGGAGTTCCGGTCCGCCTCCCGCGCGCGGCCGCTCCGCAGCGGCTCGCGGGGGCGGGCTGGGTCGTCCAGGCCGTCGTCGCGGGTCGCGGCGTCGCGGCGCTCCTGCTCGCCGTCTCGTGACACTCTCGGTGGTGCCCGGGCCGCCGAGGTGATCCGATGACGTCGTGACCGACATCGAGCGCGTGCTGGTCGTCGCCGCGCACCCCGACGACATCGACTTCTCCTCGTCCGGCTCGATCGCCGTCTGGACGGACGCAGGCATCGCGGTGTCCTACTGCATCGTCACCGACGGCGACGCAGGCGGCTTCGACCCGGCCGTCCCCCGCTCGGACATCGCCGGCATCCGCCAGGACGAGCAGCGCAAGGCGGGCGCGGTCCTCGGCGTCTCGGACATCGAGTTCCTCGGCTACCCGGACGGGCGGCTGATGGTCACGCTGGAGCTGCGCCGCGACATCTCCCGCTCGATCCGGCGCGTGCGCCCGCAGCGGGTGATATGCCCCTCGCCGGAGCGGGACCTGCGCAGCATGTACGGCAGCCACCCGGACCACACGGCCACCGGGGAGGCCGCCATGTGCGCGGTCTACCCGGATGCGCGCAACCCGTACGCCCACCCGGAGCTCGCCGAGGCGGGCTACGAGGCGCACAGCGTGTCCGAGGTGTGGATCACCAGCTCGAACGACCGCGCCGACCACTACGTCGACATCACCGACACGTTCGACCGCAAGATCGCGGCGTTGCGGGCTCACGAGAGCCAGACCGCGCACATGACCCAGCTCGAGGAGATGATGGGCCGCTGGGGCGGGGCCCAGGCGAAGGCCGCCGGGTTCGAGTCGGGCCGGCTCGCCGAGGGCTATCTCGTGCTCGACACGCGCTGATCTCTGCTCAGGCGAGCCGGGTCCGCCGCGTGCGGACGTCGAGCTGCGACGCCGCCGTCGAACCGACACGTTCGAGCAGCCGCGCCAGCCGCGGGCGCACGCCGGCCAGCACCAGCCGGTGCGACGACGGCAGCTCCTCCGCCGCGTGCACCACGCTGACCGCGGTGGCCACATCGCAGAACCGCAGCGAGGTGAGGTCCAGCACGAGGTCGACCCGGCCGGGCGCCGTGCGCAGCGTCTCGGCCTGCATCGGTTCCAGGACGCGGCGGACCTGCTGGCGGTTGCTGTGGTCGATCTCCCCGGCGAGACGGGCGACACCGCCGCGGCCGCGGGTGATCCGCAGCAGCGCGTCGTCGTAGACCGAGCCGTCGGGGATCTCGTCGGAGTGCAGCGACCGCATCCGGTCGATCAGCCACGCCGGGAAGCGGGCCTGGTCGTAGACGCACAGCACGCGGGCCGGGCGCTCCCGCGCGAGCGCGTCCACCACGCCGTCGACCTCCGGCAGCAGCGTCCCGCCCGGACGGTCCAGGCCGTGCACGAGGTCGCCGGTGAGCCGCAGGCCCCGCCAGCCGCGGGCCAGCGCGTCGTCGACCGCCCCGTGCAGGATGCCGCCGAGCTGCTCGGGTGAGGCCTCGAGCGCGGACCGGGTGACCTCCGGCGGCACGATCTGCAGCTGGCCGGACCGGATCGGGCCGTCGGTGTCGATCCCGTCGTCGGTCAGGCGTTCCAGCACGGCGCCCGCGCTGCCGTCGTCGAAGTAGGAGACCTGCTCGCCGGACGCGAGCCCGCCGGCGACGAACGCCGAGCACTGCTCGCGCAGCTGCTCGTCGCTGACCGGCACGACGAGCTGATGGCCCGGGGCGCGCGCACCGAACCGCTCGCTCGTACCCGGAATCGCCATCACCGTCCGTTCCGAGGTGCCACGCACTGTGCCGCTCGACTGGCTGTGACGTCGGAGGCACTCTACGTCATCCGACCGGGTCACGCGATCTCTTTCCCCTCCACTCAGGACCCCCGACGTATGGCCGGAGCCCGAAACGGGTAGGGAGTCCTCATGGGTCTCAACTACCGCGGACGCACGAAGCTCGGCCCGCTGCCGGTCTGGCGCAACGTCTCCCGCTCGGACAACGGCAAGACCGTCTCCTGGACGGTCAAGCTGTTCGGGGTCAGCTGGAACAGCCGCACGAAGAAGAAGACCGTCGATCTGCCCGGCGGCTACTCATACACGTCGGACTGATCACGCGCGCCGGTCTCGTTCTGAGACTGCGCCGCGGCGCCGCCCGCGAGAGGCTGCCGCGATGACGGCGCAGCGCTGGGTAACCGACGTCGGGGGCGAGCCGATGGTGGCCCGCTGGGGTTCCGAGCACCCGTCGGCGCCGATGCTCCTGTTGCTGCACGGCAACGGGACCAGTGAGCACTCGCTGATCGAGATGTCGCCCTGGCTGCCGCACGGGCCGGTCGCCTACGTCGCCGTGCGCGCGCCGTTCGAGCGTCGTCAGGGCTACGGCTGGTACGCCGACCCGGACGACGGCACCCCGGATCCGGACGAGCTGCTGCGCTCGGCCCGGTGGTTGCTGGAGTGGATCGACACCGAGGGTGACCCGGAGCGGCCGGTGATCGTGCTCGGCTTCCGCGAGGGCGTCGCCGTGGCCGGCGCGATGATGCTGATCTCCCCGGAACGGTTCTCCGGCGGGCTGCTGCTCTACGGCGCGCTCCCGCTGGACGCCGGCCTGCCCGCCGAACGGGGGCGGTTGCGCGGGATGCCGGTCTACTACGCGATCGGCACCGAGGACACCCGCACCCCGGCGGCGCTGCTCGCCCGGACCAGGGCCTGGCTCGCCGCTCAGAGCGGCGCCCCGCTGTGGGCCGACGAGGTCGAGGGTGGCGACCAGGTCGCCGGAAGCGTGGTCGGCGGCGTCGGCACCTGGCTCGCCGACCGGCTGGACCACCTGCGCGCCCACGGCGAGAACCCCCTCCCCGACGGCGACGAGCCGGAGTGGCCGGATCTGCCCGGCGGGCGTCTCCCGCCGCGCACGGGCGAGCCGCCGGACACGTCGGCCGCGATCCCGCACCGGCAGACGTCGCAGATCCCGCCGCCGGAGCTGCGGGAGCCGCTGTGGGATCGGCTGGCCGCGCTGGACGGCGTCACCCCCGGCGAGGCGGCTGTCGGCCCACCGGGAACCCGGTCGCTGCTGCTCGACCGCGGCACCGCGCGCGGGCCGGACACGGCGTACCTGATGCCCGGCGACGGCGAGTTCGCCCACCTGCATCCACCGGACGACGGCGGGCTGCACCTCGTGCTGCCGGACGATCTGGCCTACGACGCGGTGGCCAAGGGCTGGGCGGTGCCGCACCCTCTGGCTGGGCTGCGCCTCGGCTCCGGCGCAGTGCTGGTACCCGGGCCGCGCGACGAGGCCGAACTGGCCGTCGTCGCAGCCGTGGTGGCGGCTGCCCACCGTCACGCGACGACTCCGTCCTGAGAGGACCGCCCGGTTCGTCCGGAGCGTCCGCGACACGCGATCACCGATCGGGCGATCGAACGCGCGGTGACCGGGCTGAGCTGCAAGGCTGCACCCGTGCCGCCGTTCGGATCCCGTCGACCGCTGGTTCGCGTTGCGCTGCTGGCGGCCACGGCCGCCCTCGCCGCCGCCTGCACGGGGACGTCCAATGCGGAGTCGGCCGTGGTCGCAGCGCCGCCGGCGCCCCCCGGGCCGGTCGCCCCGGCCGGCGCCCCATCAGCCGACCAGGTGGCCGGCGTCCTCAGCCGGGCGGTGCCGCCGGCCGGGCCGGGCGCGTTCGACGTCGTCCCGGGCGAGGTACCCGCGCCGAAGCGGGCGCGCACGAAGGCGGTCCGGGTCGAGGTCGAACACGGCCTGACGATCGACGGGAACGCGTTCGCGACGTTCGTGCTCGCCACGCTCAACGACCCGCGCAGCTGGGGCCGCGACGGGAACGTCGGGTTCGCGCGCACCGCGGGTGACGCTCCGATCCACGTGCGGCTGTCCACCCCGGAGACGACCGACCGGCTGTGCGGCTCGCTCGGCACCGAGGGCAGGCTCTCCTGCCGCAGCGGGCAGGACGCCGTGCTGAACCTCGCCCGCTGGGTCACCGGCATCCCGGACTACGGCGGCGACCTGACCGGCTACCGGCGTTACCTGGTCAACCACGAGGTCGGGCACGTGCTCGGCCACCACCACGTCCTCTGCCCGGGCCCGGGCATCCCGGCCCCGGTGATGCAGCAGCAGACGCTGGGACTCGAGGGCTGCCGTCCGAACCCGTGGCCGTATCCCTGACCCCGGCTCCCGGCGAACGGCCGATTGCCCGGCCGGTCCCGCACACCCACACTGACCGGCCATGACCGACCAGGTGGACATGCCACCGCTGCGCACCGGCTGGGAGCGCGACGTCCCGGTGCAGGACACGCTGGCCCGGCGGTTCGTGTTCGCCTACGCCGACCGGATCGAGGAGATGGCGCGCCGGACCGGTGGTCGCGCGGCCGAGCGCGACGGGGCGCGGATGGCCGACCTCGGCTCGCCGTTCGGTTATGACAACGCCGTCGTGCTCACCGCCCCGCCTCAGCCGGAGCAGATGCCGGCGCTCCTCGCCGCCGCGGACGCGTTCTTCCCGCCGGAACGGTGGTGGGTGCTGCTGTCGCTGTTCCCGACGGCGGACCTGAGCGGGTACGGGCTGGTCCCGGTCGGACACCCGCCGGTGATGCTGCGCCCGCCGGCGCCGGCCCCCGCGCCGCCCCCGGACCTCGACGTCCGCGCGGTCACCGACAACGCGACGCTCGCCGACTTCCAGCGCGTGCTGGTCACCGGGTACGGGCTCGACGAGATCGGCGTCCCTGCCATCGCCGACCTGTCGCTGATCGGGTCGCTGCTGCACCTGGTGGTCGGCTACGCGGAGGGCGAACCGGTCGCGACCGCGGGCTGCGCCGTGCACCACGGGGTGGTCGAGATCGACTGGGTCGCGGTGCTGGCCGATGTGCGCGGTCGCGGCTACGGCGGCGCCGTCACGGCGGCGGTCACCGCGGTCGCGCCGGAGCTACCCGCGATGCTGATCTCCAGCGACGACGGGCACCCGGTGTACCTCCGATTGGGTTTCTGGGACCTGTTCCGCGCCACCATGTGGGAGCATCCCGCTCGATGATCGTTTCCGGCGTCGGTGTCGACGCGACGCTCCCGGAGATCTGGGCCTCGCGCCCCGGCGACGACCTCGTCGATCCGGCCGACGTCGTCATGGACCGCGGGTTCGACGTGCCCGCCGCCCCCTCCGAGGTCTGGCCGTGGCTCGTGCAGCTCGGAAAGCGACGGGCCGGCTGGTACCTGCCGCGGCGCCTGGAACGGTTCGTCCCGTCCGGGAACCGCGCGGCCCGCTCGATCGGCGCCCGCTGGCAGACCCTCGCGGTCGGGGACGTGATCCCGGACTACGGCGGGCGGGACGCGACGTTCACGGTCGCCGCGATCGACCCGCCGTCGTCGCTGGTGTATCGATCACGCCGGGGCCGGATGGACGTGAGCTGGTCGATCACGCTGAGCCCGATGGCGACCGGCACCCGGGTGCACCTGCGGCTGCGCCTCGGGCCGGTGCGACGCCGGTGGCTCGCGACGACCGTCGGCGAGCTGTTCGACCTGCTCACGATCGCCGGGATGGCCGCGGGACTGCGCGAGCGGGTGCGCGACGCTCAGCCGTCGGACGCGGCGCGGCGCAGCGCCCGGTAGAGCAGCGCCGAGTCGCCCAGGCGGCGGCGCAGCTCCCGCTCCAGCCCGCCGATCGGGTAGAGGTTCTGCGGGGCGCGGGAGTCCTTGTAGGCCACCGACGCGAACCGCGGCAGCACCCGCTGGGACACCGCGGCGGTACGGATCGCCGCGTCCGGGAGCAGGCTCGCTGCACACTCGACACGCACCACCCCGGCCCACGGAGCGCCCGGCGGGCACGGCAGCCGCAGGTACCAGGTGAAGCGCTCCCACGCACCGACGACCCGGAACACCGGGGTCCGCTCCCCCGCCGCGAGCCGCGGCACGACGGCCGCGAGCTCCGGCGGAAGGTAGTCGCTGTGGTGGGTCTTCACGACGCCGATCACGCGCGGCAGCTCCTGGTGGCCGCGCACCGGGCCGTCGACGACCAGCAGGTCGTCCTCGGTGGAGTGCGCGCCCCGGGCCGTCGCGGCGGCGACGAGCTCGGCGCCGGCGAGGTCACGCTGCAGCGCGAGGGAGAGCAGCTGCATCGGGGCGACGTCCGGGCGGTCCGGCGTCGTCGTCGCCCGGTAGGCGCCCGCGCCGGTGACCACGTCGACCGCCTCGGGGGCCGTGGTGAACATCCCGCGGCGGACCACGACATCCGGCGCGAGATGCGCGCCGTCCGCGCAGCAGCACACGACGCCGGCCGCATAGGACGCGCACAGGCCGGGCGCCGCGGCGCCGTCCGAACCGCCGACCCAGACCTGGGCGTCGACCCGGCGGACGCCGTCGACGAACAGCACGGCCGACGGCGGCACGACGGCCGGATCGGCCGGGACCGGCGCCCACGCGGCCGGTGCGACCTCGACCCCGGTGTCCACCTCGGCCGCCGGGCCCTCGGGCCCGGCATCCAGGCTGGTGCCGTAGGCCGGGTCCCACGGGTCGACGCTGAACTTCACGCCGCGCCACCCCCGTCCTCGCGCTCGATCGTCGACGTCCGCTGGGTGCGGCGCAGCGTGAACCGGACCGGGATCCGCTCGGCCAGCGCCGGCACGTGGGTGATCACGCCGACCATCCGGTCGCCGCGGGTCGCGAGGTTCTCCAGCGTGGTCGCGACCGTCTCCAGGTTCGCCTCGTCCAGCGTGCCGAACCCCTCGTCGAGGAAGATCGACTCCAAGCGCGGGGCACCCTGCGCGGCGAGGCCGGACAGCTGGTCGGACAGCGCGAGGGCGAGCGCGAGACTGGCCTGGAACGTCTCCCCGCCGGAGAGCGTCTTGACCGGCCGCAACGCGTCCGCGTCGGCGTGGTCGACGACGAGGAAGTCGCCCTTGTCGTGGGTGAGCGCGAACTGGCCGCCGGAGAGCACGTCGAGACTCTCCGACGCGTCGGAGACGAGTGCGTCCAGCGCGGAGGCGACCAGCCAGCGCGGGAACCGGTCCGAGCGCAGCTGGTCCCCGAGCATCTTCGCGACCTGCTGGTTCTCCCGAGCGGTCGCGTGCTCGGCGACCAGCTCGGCCGCCTCGGCCCTGCGCGCGGCGATCCGGTCGCGTTCGGCGCGGGCCTCGGCGAGTGCGGTCGCCACGGCCGACGGAGCCCGGCGGGCGAGCTCGTCGGCCGGCACGTTCGCGGGCACGGCGGCTCGGGGAGCGCCGCCGGGCGGCACGTCGAGCGCGGCCAGGTCGGCCCGCAGGCCGGCGAGCAGCTCGTCGCGGGCGGACCGGGCCGCCCCGGCGGCCTCGCCGGCCGCCCGGATCCGGTCCTCCCGGGCCGCGACCTGGGCGGCGGCCCACGTCGTGAGCGTGGCCCAGGCGACGACCAGGTCGGTGCCGCCCGGAACCGGCGCGCCGAGCGTGCCGACCGGATCCCGCGCGCGGCGCAGCGCGTCCCACGCCGCCGTGACCTCTCCCCCGGTCCGTTCCTCCTCGCGGCGGGCCGCCGCCACGGCGGCGCGGGCCTCACGCAGCGCGGCGTCCGCCGCCTCGGCCTGCCGGTCCAGCTCGGCGACGCGCTCCAGCTCGGCCGCGGCGGCGGCGTCGGCCGGCGCGCCGTTCAGGGCGTCGGTGAGCTCGGCGGCCCGGCGGTCGGCCGCGTCGAGCGCGGAGGCGGCCTCCTGCTCGGCGCGCACGGCAGCGGTCTCGGCCCGGCGCGCGCCGGCCGTCGCCTCCCGTGCCGCGGACAGCGCCTCCTCGGCCGCGTCGCGGTCCCGCACGGCGGAGGTCGCGGCGTCGCGGGCCGCGGGCAGCGCCGCGTCCCGGGTGGCGACCTCCGCCGCAGCCCACGCGACGAGGGCGTGCCATCCGCTGACCGGGTCGTCCGGTTCGGGTGGGGGGTCCAGCCGGGTCAGCGGCTCGCGCGCGCCGCGCAGCCGTGCGGCCACGGCGTCGGTCTCCCGCCGACGCGCGGCGACGTGCTCGGCGGCCTCGTCGCGCGCCCGGCGGGCGGTGCGCACCGCCGCGCCCGCGTCCTCCGCGGCGTGGGTCAGCCGCTCCCGCTCGGCCAGCGCTTCCCGGACACCGTCCGCGTCGGGCCGTCCGTCCAGCGCCGCCTCCAGCCGGGCGACGTCGGCCGCCGCCCGGTCGGCGTCCCGGGCGGCGGTGGCGGCGGCCGCCTCGGCGCGGTGGTGCTCGGCCTGCGCCGACGTGTCCGCGCGTTCGGCCTGGTCGGCGTCCCGGCGCGCGGCCGCGACCCCGCCGTCCGGCAGCGGCGGCGGGAGCACCGCGACGGCCTGGGCGCAGACCGGGCAGTCGGCGCCCTCGCTCAGCGCCGGGCGCAGCGTCGCCGCCAGGTCGCTGCGCTCGGCCGCGGCGAGTGCGGCGCGGGCGTGCTCGAGGTGGTGGCGGGCCGTGTCCCGGCGCTCGGCGGCCCGCGCCTCGGCGTCCGCCGCCTCACGCCGGGCGGCCCCGGCGGCGTCGAGGGCCGCGCGGGCGACGACGAGGGCGTCGTGGTCGCGGCGGGCCTGCTCGAGCGGCTCGCGGGCCGGGGCCGCGGCCAGCGCGGACCGCGCGGCGTCCTCGGAGGCCTCTGCGGCGGCCAGCTCCGTCGCCCGCGACTGCAGGGCGGTCTCCGCGTCGTCGCGGCGCGCGGCCAGGTCGTCCAGTCCGTCCGGCAGCCGGGGTGCCGCCAGCGCGTCGCGGTCGGCGACGAGCGCGTCGACGGCCGCCGTCGCGGCGACGGCCCGGGTGCCGGCCTCCTCGCGGGCGGACCGGGCGTCCTCCTCGGCCGCCTCGGCCGCGGCGGTCGCGACACCGGCGGCCGCGGTGGCCGCCCGGGCCCGTTCGCGGGCGGCGTCGAGCTCGGGCCGGGCGGCGTCGCGCCGGGCGAGCTCGGCGTGGCGCTCGCGGACCTGCTCCAGCACGACGCGGTCGGGCGCGGCCGCCCGCGCCGCCCGGGCGTCGGTGTCCGCCCGCTCGGCCGACTCCGCCCGGGTCGCGGCGACGGCCGCACGCTCGGCGTCGCCTTCGCGGCGCGCGTCCAGCTCGGCGAGGCCGTCCGGGGCGCGCAGGCCCGGCCAGCGCGGCCTTGTCGGCCGACGCCGCGGCCGCGGCGGACTCGGCCTCGTCCAGCTCGGCGGTGGCAACGGCCAGCCGCGGGACGGCCTCGATCACCCGCGTCTCGAGCATCTCCAGCGACGCGACCCGCTCGGCCGCCGCGCTCTGGACCTCCGGGGTGTCGCCGTCGTAGCGGGCCAGCCGCTCGGCGAGCACCTCCGCCCGCTGCTGCTGCGCGCCCGCCTCGCTGTTCGCGCGCCGCATGATCTGGTCGTAGACGCCGAGCCCGAGGATCCGCTCCAGCTTGTCCTGGCGGTCCCGCGGCGCCGCGTGCAGGAAGTCCGCGAAGTCGCCCTGCGGGAGCACCACGCACGTGCAGAAGTCCTCGAACGGCAGCCCGAGCAGCGCCTCCACGGCGTCCGACACCTTCGTCGAGCCGTCCTCGACCGGGATGGTGTCCGCCCCCGGCTCCCCCGTCCCGGTGGGGTCGACGAGCCGTTCCAGCCGCGCCTCCTTGACCGTCACCGACCCGCTTGCGGCCCGGCGCAGCTCGCGGGCCACGACATAGCGCTCTCCGGCGACGTCGAAGACGAGGGAGACGGTGCCGCGCCCGGCTGTCGGAGCCAGCGCGAGCCGGACGGCACGCCGGTCGTCCCAGCGCGGGACGGATCCGTAGAGCGCGAACGTCATCGCGTCGATCACGGTGGACTTGCCGGCGCCGGTCGGGCCGACCAGCACGAAGTAGTCGGCGCCGGCGAAGTCGACGACCGTCGGCTCGCGGAACGCGGCGAACGAGTCCATCCGCAGCAGCACGGGACGCATCAGCGGCTCCCGGTGACGTCGTCGTGCAGACGCGCGAACAGGTCCTGCACCCGGGCGTCGGCGACGCCGCGCTCGGTGAGGTACTCGGCGAACAGCTCCGACGGATGCCGGTCCGGCCCGGTCCGCGGCCGGGACACCGTGACCGGTGCGGCGAACTCCGGGTCGATCCGCACCTCCAGCGCGTGCGGCAGCAGCTCGGTCACCTCGTCGCGCAGCCCGGCCCGCGCGGGTTCGCGGACCCAGACCCGCAGCAGGTCGTCGCCCGCGGTCGCGGCCAGCTCCTCCAGCTCGGCGACCGTGCCGCGCACCGTGCGCAGCCGCCGCCCGGACGTGATCGGCACGTCGGTCACGTGCGCCGGCGTGGCCGGCGTGACGTCCACGACGCACACGACCGGCGTGTTCTCCTGCTCGCCGAAGTCGACGGCCATCGGCGCGCCGCTGTAGTGCACCGGGCACGCGGCCGGCATCCGCTGGCGGCGGTGCAGGTGCCCGAGCGCGACGTAGTGCGCGTCCACCGGGAACACCGACGCCGGCACCGCGTACTCGAAGATCGACTGCGCGGCCCGCTCGCCGCCGCCGAACACGCCGTCGCGCACGGTCAGGTGGGCCGTCACGAGGTTCACGGTGTCCACGCCGAAGCCCGCGGTGAGCGCGGCGAGGATGTCGCGCAGCTGCCGGTCGTACTCGGCGGTGTGGTCGACCGACGAGCCGGTGACCAGATCGGCGGCCGTGACGGCGTAGCGCTGGGACAGGAACGGCAGGACAGCGAGCCGGGCCTTCTCCCCGGTCCGCGCCGTGAGCTCGACGACGCCGCCCTTCTCCGCCGTGCGCACCTCCCCGACCAGCGTGATCCCGGCGGCCTGGGCGAGCGGCCGGTAAGCCTCCAGCGCGCGGGCGTGGTCGTGGTTGCCGGCGATCGCGACGACCGCCGCCCCGTCGCGCGCCAGCCCGAGCAGCGCGCGCATCACCAGGCGCTGCGCCTCCGCCGACGGAGCCGCCGTGTCGTACAGGTCGCCGGCGACGAGGACGGCGTCGACCTCCTGCATCGCGTGCGACCTGCACGATCTCGCGCAGCACCCGCTCCTGCTCCTCGAGCCGGGAGCGGCCCTTGAGCGTCTTGCCGACGTGCCAGTCGGCCGTGTGCAGGATCCGCATCAGAACGGTGCGTCCTCGTCGTCGTCGGAGACGCTCGGCATCCGGGCGAACGGGTCCCGCGGCGGCCGCCCGTTGGTCCGCGCCGACGCCGGCTCGCCCGCCGACTCCGACGACCGGGTCGCCCACGCCGGGAACGGGAACTCGACGGCGAGCGGCACCGGGATCTCCGGCTGGGACACGAACATCGCGCCCGGCTTGGCCAGCGTCGCGCGCGCCCGCTGCGACGACGGCAGGAACCCGTACTCCGGGCGCCCGGCCTCGGCCGGGTCGAGCCGCCCGACGACCTTGATCGAGGAGTTCGAGACGATCCGGCGTTCCACCTCGCTGGCCGTCTGCTGCGCGCCGATCAGGATGATGCCCAGCGACCGGCCCCGCTCCGCGATGTCCAGCAGCACGTCCTTGATGGGGCTCGAGCCCTCCCGCGGGGCGTACTTGTTCAGCTCGTCGATCATCGTGAACAGCAGCCCGCCGGTGCCGGAGGACTCCTTGCGCGCGGTCTCCGCGGCGAGCACCACACCGACCACGAACCGCTGCGCTCGCTCCGGCAACGTGTGCAGATCCACGACGGTGACCTGCTGGTTCTCCGTCGAGACGGTGCGGCCGGGTACGTCCGGCAGGTCCCCGCGCACGAGGCGGCGCAGCGGCTTGAGGCTGGAGCGCAGCCGGCGCAGGAACGCGTTGATCGTCCCGGTGCCGGTGACCGGGCCCGCCCAGTCCCGGCGGTCGTCCTCGTCGGCGAGGCGGTCGGACACGAACTCGACGAGATCGTCGTAGGTCCGCAGTGTCCGCCCGCCGATCCGGACGGCGCCCTGGTCGATCTCGGTCATCTCGTACCGCAGCCGGGCGGCGACCTGGTGGATGACGGTCGTGTACTGGTTGCGCTCGTCCTCCGCGTCGGCGAACGCGTAGGGCAACAGCTCGCCGCGGCAGAACTCGGCGAGCGTCCACCAGAACGGCGTGACCCCGGACGTGCGGCCGGTGACGTCCGGGCGGCCGGACGGGTCGTCGACCACCGGCGGAGCGAAGAACCCGGCCGAGGAGAACGGCTCGGCCGGCAGGCCCAGCTGGACGTACCGGGCGCGCTGATCGTCGTCCAGGCGGGCGTTCGCGTGATCGAGGAACAGCAGGTCCTCACCCTTGACGCTGAACACGAGCGCCTTCGTGTTCACCGCCCGCCGGCCGAGCACGGCCGAGTTGAAGATCGAGTACAGCAGGAACAGCGCGAAGCTGGTCTTCGTCGCGACGCCGGAGATCCCGCTGATCGACACGTGCCCGCCGCGGGTCCCGTCGAGGAACTCGAAGTTGACGAACACCGGCTCGCCGTCGCGGCCGAGCCCGACCGGGACGCGGTGGTCCATCTGGTCGAAGTACAGCGCCGACTCGCGCTCGTCCCCGGTGGCCCGCCGGGCCGGAGACCCGGGCGTCGGCGGCACGTAGCACTCCGGCTCCACCCGGGTGGTGGTGATCTCGGCGATCTCCTGCACGTGGGCCGGGAGGACGCCGTCGGCGATGAGGAACACGTCGGATCCGAACGTCGCGCCCTCGTGCCGGGCGCGGACCTCGGTCACCACCCCTGAGGTGGTGACCGAGCCGATGCCCGGGACCGGGCGCCGGGTGACCACCACGTCGTCGAGCTGCAGGTACTGGCCCGGCGCCAGCCCGACCGAGAACAACAACGGCGTCGAGTCCTCGGTGCCGGCGACCAGGCCGACGGGATCGGGATCGGTCACGGGCGAGACGATAGAGCGCCGCCCCGACAGTCCCGACAACCCGGCCGCTCACGCGGTCCGGGCGTGGCCTCAGGGCGTGCGGCGCGGACCGTTCGCCGGGGCGCGCATCGGGACGACGACGCGACCGGAAGCCTGCCCGGTGTCCGGGGCAGGGCGCCCGGCCGGGCCGGTGAGCACCTCGAGGATCACCGCCAGCGACGGGTAGCTGCCGTCCGGCAGCCGCCCGATCACCTGCCGCAGCGGGCCGCCCACGCCCCACGAGTCGGCCTCGGCGATGACCTGCCATCGCCGCGCCGGGAAGCGCAGCTCGGACAGGACGTGCCGCAGGCCCTCGCGCAGCTGCGCCACGTGCGGCGCCGGGCGGGCCGGTACCGGGGTCGAGCCCGGTGCGGGCGGGCGGGCCGGGGATCCGGCCGCGGACGGGCTGGCGGGAACGGTCATGCCGGCTGCTCCGCGTCGGTCTCGGCGAGCTGTACCCCGGTGCACGACGGGTCGTCGTCGAGGTGCCGGAAGCTCAGGCTCTCGGCGGCCCGACCGGCCGCCTCACCGTCCGGGACCACCGGGAACGGGTCCGGATGCCGGAACACCCGGAACACGGTGCCGGTAGACAGCGGGCGCCAGCAGCGCTCACACAATCGTATCCGAGGGGAGCCGGGCACGGTCGTCACCACCTGGGGGAGTCGGGTCGAGCAACCTCTCCGGCACTCTTGGTGATCACGCTGCGTGTGGTGAGGTCTGCCACAGTGTGTGGGAACTGACGGCACGCGGCCAATCCTGACGCAACCACCGTTCCGATTATCGGAACGAGATTTTCGATTAGTCCACCCGGAGCTGTACCTCGTCGTCCGCCGCGACCAGCCGGACCCGCTGACCGGTCCCCAGTTCGCCCGAGATCAGCAGGCGGGACATCGGCCGCTCGACCAGCCTGCCGATCATGCGGCGCAGCGGCCGTGCCCCGTGCTCGGGGCGGTCCACGGCGCGGGCGAGCAGATCGGCGGCCGCGTCCTCGACGACGAGCTCGACACCCCGGCCCCGCAACCGCTCACGCGTCTCCTCCAGCAGCTTGACGGTGATCCGGCGCAGCTCGTCGACGCGCAACGGCTCGAACAGCACGATCTCGTCGATCCGGTTGCAGAACTCGGGGCGCAGACGTTGACGGGCGAGGGCCAGCACCTCGTCACGCAACGTGTCCACCGGGATGCCGGCCGCGGACGCGGCGAGCAGCCGGTCGGCCCCCAGGTTGCTGGTCATGATCACCACCGCGTGCCGGAAGTCGGCCGTGCGCCCGTGCGCGTCGGTGAGCCGGCCGGCGTCCAGCACCCCCAGCAGCGTCGCGGTGACGTCCGGGTGCGCCTTCTCGATCTCGTCCAGCAGCACGACGGAGTAGGGGTCGCGGCGCAGCGGCTCGGTCAGCTGGCCGGCCTCCTCGTGGCCGACGTAGCCCGGCGGGGCACCGACCAGCCGGGTCACCGACGCGCGGTCGGCGTACTCGCTCATGTCCAGGCGCACCATCCGCTCGGCGGACCCGAACAGCGTCGCGGACAGCGCGCGGGCCAGCTCGGTCTTGCCGACACCGCTCGGGCCGAGGAACAGGAACGAGCCCACCGGGCGGTCCGGGTGCCCGAGTCCGGCCCGGCCGGCGCGGACGGCGTCGGCGACCGCCTCGACGGCCACGTCCTGGCCGACCACGCGCCGGTGCAGGTGGTCCTCCAGGTTCAGCAGGCGGTCGCGGTCGGCGGCGCCCGCCGTGCTCACGTCGCCGACCGGGATGCCGGTCCGGGCGGCCACCACCTGCGCGACGTCGGCCGCGGTGACCTCCGGACGGGCTCGCCCGCCCGGGGCGCTCGCCGCTCCGAGCCGCTCCAGCTCGCGGGTGAGCAGCGCGGCCCGCTCGAAGTCCTCGACGTCGACGGCGACGTCCCGGGCCCGGCGCAGCTGTTCGGCCTGCCGGGCCGGGTCCTCCCCGGTCTCCCCCACCCGCAGGGCGACCCGGGCCGCCGTGCGGTCGACGAGATCGATCGCCTTGTCCGGGAGGAACCGGTCCGGCACGTACCGCACGGACAGCGCGACGGCGGCGTCCAGCGCCGCATCGGTCAGCGTGACGCCGTGGTGCTGCTCGTAGCGTTCCCGCAGCCCACGCAGGATCCCGGCCGTCCGCTCCGGCGACGGCTCGGGCACGACGACCGGCTCGAACCGGCGCTCCAGCGCGGCGTCGCGCTCGATGTAGCGGCGGTGGTCCGCGGCGGTCGTCGCGCCGATGATCCGCAACTCGCCGCGGGCCAGCGCCGGCTTGAGGATCGCGCCCGCGTCCATCGGTGAGCCCTCACCCGACCCGGCCCCGACGACCAGGTGCAGCTCGTCGACGAACAGCACCACCGACGTGTCGCCCGCGACCTGGTCCAGCAACGACGTCAGCCGCTGCTCGAACTCGCCCCGGTACTTCGTGCCGGCGACCATCCCGGCCAGGTCGAGCGCCACCAGCCTGGTGTCGCGCAGGGCAGGCGGGGCGGTGCCGCCCGCGAGGTGCTGGGCCACGCCCTCGACGACGGCCGTCTTGCCGACGCCCGGGTCCCCGAGCAGGACCGGGTTGTTCTTGGTCCGGCGCCCGAGCACCTCCAGGACCTGCGCGATCTCGTCCTCCCGGCCGATCACGGGGTCGAGGCGGCCGGCCCGGGCGTCGGCGGTGAGGTCACGCCCGAAGCGCTCCAGCGGGCCGCCGCCGCGGGGCCGTTCCCGGCGCGCCTGCGGCTCACGGTCCTCGTACGGCTCGTCGTCCCGCTCCAGGCCCTCGAACAGGCGGCCGACCAGGTCCTCCAACGGCCCGAACGGATTCGGTCGCGGATCCTCGGGCATGGGGTGTCCTCCTCGGGTCACCCCATGGTGCGCTCCGCGACGTCCGCGGCGCCACCCGTGACGTCGGACTGATGTCGAATTGACGTCAGCCGGCGTCACCCCGTCCCGGCGGCCGATCAGGCCTGCTCGTCCTCCAGCAGGTCGGCCGTCACGGCGGACTCCGTGTCCGGGATACCCAGGTCCGCGGCTCGCTTGTCGGCCATGTGCAGCAGCCTGCGGATCCGGCCGGCGACCGCATCCTTGGTCATCGGCGGGTCGGCGAGCTGGCCCAGCTCCTCCAACGACGCCTGCGTGTGCTCGGCGCGCAGCTTGCCGGCCGCCTGCAGGTGCTCCGGGACGTCGTCGCCGAGGATCTCCAGCGCCCGCGCGACACGCGCCGCGGCGGCGACGGCGGCGCGGGCGGAGCGGCGCAGGTTGGCGTCGTCGAAGTTGGCCAGGCGGTTCGCGGTGGCGCGGACCTCCCGCCGCATCCGGCGCTCCTCCCAGACCAGCACGCACTGGTGCGCGCCCATCCGGGTCAGCAGGGCGTGGATCGCGTCGCCGTCGCGCACGACCACCCGGTCGGCGCCGCGCACCTCGCGTGCCTTCGCCGCGACGCCGAGCCGGCGCGCGGCACCGACCAGCGCCAGCGCGGCCTCCGGGCCGGGGCAGGTCACCTCCAGCGCGGAGCTCCGTCCGGGCTCGGTGAGCGAACCGTGCGCCAGGAACGCACCCCGCCAGGCGGCCTCGGCGTCGCCCAGATCCCCGGACACGACGGGCGGCGGCAGCCCCCGCACCGGACGTCCCCGGTTGTCCAGCAGGCCCGTCTGGCGGGCCAGTCCCTCACCGTCGCGGACGACCCGGATCACGTACCGGGCGCTGCGCCGCAGCCCGCCCGCGGTGATCACGTGCGCGTCCGCGGTGTGGCCGTACAGCTCGTGGATCTCCCGGCGCAACCGCCGGGCGACCGATCCGGTGTCCACCTCCGCCTCGATGACCACCCGGCCACCGACGATGTGAAGCCCCCCGGCGAAGCGCAACAACGCGGCCACTTCGGCGCGCCGTGACGACTGCTTGGTGACGGTGAGCCGGCTCAGCTCGTCCTTCACCGACGCGGTCATGGCCACCGCGGGCTCCCTCCGCTCGGCTGCTGCTGCATCTCGTCTCCCTCGCCCAACGCCCCCACGTCGCGGCCCGGTGCGCCCCACCCGGTGGATACCGCCTGGTCGGACCAGCGTCGTCGCTCTCCGTCATCGGCGATCCCGGTGTCGGCGCCGAGTACGAGGTCCACCAGACACTCGGCCAGCGCCGCCGGATCGTGACGGGGTATCGACGAACCGCCGTCCGCGACATCCGCGAACCGCACCTGCCCCCCCGGTGCCAGCATCGCCGCGGCGGCGCGGTGAAGCCGATCCGGCAGCGGCACCGACGCCGTGTCGGCCAGGACCGCGTGCACCGTCAGGGACGGCGCGTGTCCGGACAGTACATCCAGATGCTGCTCGGGCGAGAAGCCGGCGGTCTCCCCCGGCTCGGGCGCCAGGTTGAGCAGCACGATGCGCCGCGCCTCCGTCTCCAGCAGCGCGTCCCGCAAACCCGGGACCAGCAGGTGCGGCAGCACGCTGGTGAACCACGAGCCGGGCCCGAGCAGCACGACGTCCGCGTCCCGGACCGCCTGCACCGCCTCCGGGCAGGCCGGCGGTGACTCCGGGCGCAGCCAGACCCGCAGCACCCGGCCGGGGGTGGACGCGACGGCGACCTGGCCGCGGATCCGGTGCGTGCCCGGCACGTCGTCCATCTCGACGTCGGCCTCGATGTCCAGCGGCACGGTCGACATCGGCAGCACCCGGCCGTGACAGCCGAGCATCCCGCCCACCGTGTCCAGCGTCGCGACCGGATCGTCGGTGACCTCCAGCAGGCCGGCCAGCAGCAGGTTCCCGACGGCGTGCCCGGCGAGCGCACCGGTGCCGCCGAAGCGGTGCTGGACGAGGTCGGCCCAGAACCGGCCGCGCTCGTCGTCGGCGGCGAGCGCGGACAGCGCCATCCGCAGGTCCCCCGGCGGGAGCAGACCCAGCTCCCGGCGCAGCCGGCCGGACGACCCGCCGTCGTCGGCGACCGTGACGACGGCCGTGACATCGGAGAACGCGTCCGGACGCCGGCGCAGCGCGGACAGCGTCGAGTGCAGGCCGTGCCCGCCACCGAGGGCGACGACGCGCAGCCCGGTCATCACACTCCCTCGCTGCGCTCGGTCGGCGCTGCCCGCAGGTGCTGTGTCATCGGTTCGCTCGCAAGCTCGCTCACTCGCGCCCCATGTCCCGGTGCACGACGTTGACCTGCACGCCGTCGGAGTCGACCAGCCGGCGCCCGAGCTCCTCGGAGATCGCGACGCTGCGGTGCTTGCCGCCGGTACAGCCCACCGCGACCGTCAGGTAGCGCTTGCCCTCGCGCCGGTAACCGGCGCCGACCAGGTGCAGCAGCTCCAGGTAGCGGTCGACGAACTCCTCGGCGCCCTCCTGGGACAGCACGTAGTCGCGCACCTCCGCGTCGCGGCCGGTGTGCTCGCGCAGCTCGGGGATCCAGTGCGGGTTCGGCAGGAACCGCACGTCGACGACGAGGTCGGCGTCCAGCGGCAGCCCGTACTTGTAGCCGAACGACAGCACCGTCACCCGGGTCGCGGTCTCCGTGCCCTCCCCGGCGAACGAGCGCTCGATCCGCCCGCGCAGGTCGTGCACCGACAGGTTCGACGTGTCCACGACGAGGTCGGCGTCCTCGCGCAGCGGCCGCAGTACCTCGCGCTCGGCGTTCAGGCCGTCGGTGATCCGGCCGTCGCCCTGCAGCGGGTGTGAGCGGCGGTTGTTCTCGAACCGGCGCACCAGCACGTCGTCGGAGGCCTCCAGGAACAGCAGCTTCGGGCGGTAGCCGCGGCCGTCCAGGTCCTTGATCACGGCACCGAGATCGTCGGTGAACGCCCGGCTGCGCACGTCCATCACGACCGCGATCCGGGTGACGTCGCCGCGGGCACGCGATCCCAGCTCGACCATCGTGGAGATCAGCTCGGGCGGCAGGTTGTCCACGACGAACCAGCCGAGGTCCTCCAGCACCTTGGCCGCGGTGCTGCGCCCGGCTCCGGACAGGCCGCTGACGACCGCGACCTCGATCCCCGGCCCGGAGTTCCCGGGCCGCCCCCGCCGTCGTCGTCATCGCCGCGCCTCCGAACCGACCGTGTCCTTCGTACCGTCCGCGCCCCCGTGCAGCGCGGCGAGCACCGCCTCCGCGGTGCGCCGGCCGAACCCGGGGACCGCGCTGATCTCGTCGACGTCGGCGGCCCGCAGCTTGCGCACCGACCCGAAGTGCTTGAGCAGTGCCTGCTTGCGCGCCGGACCCAGGCCGGGGACGTCGTCCAGGGCCGAGGCGGTCATGCCCTTGGAGCGGCGCTGGCGGTGGTAGGCGATGGCGAACCGGTGCGCCTCGTCCCGGACCCGCTGCAGCAGGTAGAGACCCTCGCTCGTGCGGGAGAGGATCACCGGGTCGTCGTCGTCCGGGAGCCAGACCTCCTCGAGGCGCTTGGCCAGGCCGCACACGGCGACGTCGGTGATCCCCAGCGCGTCCAGCTCCGCGGCGGCGGCGTCGACCTGCGGTTTCGCACCGTCGACGACGAGCAGGTTCGGTGGGTAGGCGAACTTCTTCGGACGCCCGGTCTCCGGGTCGATGCCGGTGCGGATGGCGGGCCCGGGATCGGTCTCGCCGGACACGCCGGGTTCCGGAGCCGGGTCGTCGGCGGTCTCGGCCAGGTAGCGCCGGAACC
This sequence comes from uncultured Actinomycetota bacterium, assembly GCA_963822335.1. Taxonomy (GTDB): domain Bacteria; phylum Actinomycetota; class Actinomycetes; order Mycobacteriales; family Pseudonocardiaceae; genus Pseudonocardia. The sequence continues at coordinate 1,486,855 of CAWGHE010000005.1, forward strand.
GGCGGCGGACCGTCTCGGCGATCGAGGCGACGTCGCCCTGCTCGGCCGCGTCCTTGATCTCGAAGCGGCGGTACTCGGACTTGCGGGCCAGGCCGTCCTCGAACACCACGAGCGACGCGACCACGTTCGTCCCCTGCACGTGGCTGACGTCGATGCACTCGATCCGCAGCGGCGCGGTGTCCAGGCCGAGCCCGTCCTGGATCTCCTGCAGCGCGGCCGAGCGGGCGGTCAGGTCACCGGCGCGGCGCAGCTTGTGCTGGGCGAACGCCTCCTTGGCGTTGCGCTGCACGGTCTCGGCGAGCGCCTTCTTGTCCCCGCGCTGCGGGACCCGCAGCTGGACCCGGGAACCGCGCAGGTCCGACAGCCAGTCGACGAGCGTGCCGGCGTCCGGGGGCAGCTCGGGGACCAGGATCTCCTTCGGCACCGGCTGGGTGTGGTCGTCGGCGGAGCCGGCCAGCGCGGCCTGCTCGCCGTAGAACTGGATGACGAACCGCTCCACCAGCTGCGCGGTGTCCGCCGGCTCGACCTTGTCGATCACCCAGCCGCGCTGGCCGCGGACCCGCCCGCCGCGGACGTGGAACACCTGGACGGCGGCCTCCAGCTCGTCCTCGGCGAACGCGACGACGTCGGCGTCGGTGCCGTCGCCGAGCACGACGGTCTGCTTCTCGACGGCGCGGCGCAGCGCGCCGAGGTCGTCCCGCATCCGGGCGGCGCGCTCGAACTCCAGGTTCTCCGACGCCTCGGCCATGTCCCGCTCGAGCTGGCGGATCATGCGGTCGGTGCGCCCGGACAGGAACTCCGAGAAGTTCTCGACGATCTCGCGGTGCCGGTCGGCGGTGACGTTGCCGACGCACGGGGCCGAGCACTTGTCGATGTAGCCGAGCAGGCACGGACGGCCGATCTGGCCGTGCCGCTTGAACACGCCCGCGCTGCAGGTCCGTGCCGGGAACACGCGCAGCAGCAGGTCCAGCGTCTCCCGGATCGCCCAGGCGTGCGCGTACGGGCCGAAGTAGCGCACGCCCTTGCGCCGCGGACCCCGGTAGACGTGCAGCCGCGGGTACTCCTCGTGCATCGTCACGGCGAGCACCGGGTAGCTCTTGTCGTCCCGGTACCGGACGTTGAACCGCGGGTCGTACTCCTTGATCCAGTTGTACTCGAGCTGGAGCGCCTCGACCTCGGTCCCGACGACGGTCCACTCCACCTTCGCGGCGGTGGTCACCATCTGGCGGGTGCGCGGATGCAGGCCGGACAGGTCGGCGAAGTAGGAGTTCAGCCGCTGGCGCAGGCTCTTGGCCTTGCCCACGTAGATGACCCGGCCCCGCGGGTCGGAGAAGCGGTAGACCCCCGGCGACTCCGGGATGGTGCCGGTCGCCGGGCGGTAGGTACTCGGGTCGGGCATGGTGCCCGCCAGCGTAGTTCCGACCCCCGACACCGTGTCGCCGCACCCGCGCCGTGTCACGCCGGGAGGCGGGGTGTAGAGAGAACTGTCGGTGGGTCGGGGTACACCTTCGACTCGAACACAGGTTCGAAGGAGGTCGACATGCTTCCCACCGACGCCCGGCTGGACCGGGTGCGCAAGCTGCTCGCCAAGGCCGAGCGGGCCGGCACCCCGGACGAGGCCGAGATCTACACGGAGAAGGCCGTCGAGCTGATGGCCCGCCACGGCATCGACGACGCGGTGCTGGCCGCGAGCGGCGTCGGGGGCCCGGCGCGGGCCGACCCGATCGGCGCCGTGCGGATCACCATCGAGGACCCGTACAGCAGCGGCAAGGCCCGGCTGCTGGGCTGGACGGCCGCGGCGTCGGGCTGCCGGTGGGTGATGCACGACGCGCGGGGCGGGACGGTGGGAGCGGTGACCGTGTTCGGCCACGCCTCGGACCGGGAGCGGGTCGAGCTGCTCTACACGTCGCTGCTGCTGCAGGCGTCCCGCCAGCTCGGCCGGCTGCGGCCTCCGGACCCGCGGGAGTCGGTCGCGGCCTACCGGAGGTCCTGGCTCTACGGGTTCGCGGCACGCATCCACGAGCGCCTGCGCTCGGCCGCGGAGCGGGCGGCCGAGGAACGCGACACCGCGGAGCCGGACGTGTCCACCGCGCTGGTCCTGGCCGACCGCCAGGACCGGGTCGAACGCGCCTACGCGGAGGCGTTCCCCTCGCTGCGCCGGGCACGACGACCGACGGTGTCCGGCTCCGGGTACGCGCAGGGCGTCGCCGCGGCCGATCGGGCGGACATCGGGGGGACCCGCCTGGACGGGCGGGCGCACGACCGTGTGCTGCCGCGAACGTGACGGGCGGTCAGGCCTCCCGGGAACCGGACGGGCGGACGGCGTCGCGGTGCAACGCGCGCAGCCGCCGGATGCCGTCCACGGCGAGCTGCCGGTCCACCGCCTGCACGGCCAGCACCGGCTGGTACTCGTCGTCCGGCAGGTCCAGCCGGGCCCACGACGAGCCGTCCGGGAACGCGACACCCTCGACCTCGGGCCACGGGTACCAGTGGGTCAGCGCGACGTTGCGCACCTCGATCCCCCGGGAGTCGGCACGCACGCGGGGGCGGGCCATGAGCAGCAGCCCGGCCGCGATGAGGATGCCGAGCACCATCATCGAGATCTGGTCGGCGAGCCGGAAGTAGACGCCGGTGTCGGTCTCCGGGAGCAGGTAGGCGACCACCGCGAAGATCACCAGGACCGCCACGGCACCGCTCCAGGCGGCGATCAGCAGCAGGCGCGGCCGCAGCACCACCGCGTCCGGGCCGAATCCGGACGGCCGGGCCGCCGCGTCCTCCGCGCCGTTCCCGCCGGGCCCGGTCATGCCCGCACCGTCCGGTCGGCGGCGGCGCCGGCCCGCAGGTCGCGCAGCACCAGCGCGGACTGCAGCGCGGCCGCACAGGCCTCGGCGCCCTTGTCCTCGGCCGAGCCGGGGCGCCCGGAGCGGTCCCACGCCTGCTCGACCGTCTCGGTGGTGAGCACGCCGTTGCCGACCGGGATCCGCTCGTCGAGCCCGACGCGGGTCAGGCCCGCGGTGACCGAGTCGCACACGTACTCGAAGTGCGGGGTACCGCCGCGCACGACCACGCCGAGTGCGACGACGGCGTCGTGCGTACGGGCCAGCTCCTGCGCGACCACCGCCAGCTCGAGCGTTCCGGCGACCCGGACGACCGACGGCTCGGCGCCGGCCGCGCGGGCCGTGGCGCACGCCCGGTCGAGCAGGATGTCCACGATGTCGGCGTGCCACCGCGTGGCCACCACCCCGACGCGCAGACCGTCGGCCCGCAGGTCCTCCGTGCCGTCCGGCCGGCCCTCACCGCTCATGGTCCGATTCTCTCCGCAACTCCCCGGTGGCGCCCGCGCGGGGTGGCCGTGGCCATCAGCCGGCCGGCTCGCCCGCCCCGCCCAGCTCCGGCAGGTCGTGGCCCATGCGATCGCGCTTGGTCTTGAGGTAACGCAGGTTCTGCGGCGTCGCGCGCACCGGCATCGGCACCCGGCCGGTGACGGTCAGCCCGTAGCCCTCCAGGCCGGCCCGCTTGTCCGGGTTGTTGGTCAGCAGGCGCATCGAGCGCACGCCGAGGTCGGAGAGGATCTGGGCGCCGATGCCGTAGTCCCGGGCGTCCGCGGGCAGCCCCATCGCGATGTTCGCGTCGACGGTGTCGGCGCCGGCCTCCTGCAGCTGGTAGGCCTGCAGCTTGTGCAGCAGGCCGATCCCCCGGCCCTCGTGCCCGCGCATGTACAGCACGACGCCCCGGCCCTCCTTGGCCACCGCCTCCAGCGCCGCGTCCAGCTGCGGGCCGCAGTCGCAGCGCAGCGACCCGAGCACGTCGCCGGTCAGGCACTCGGAGTGCACCCGCACCAGCACGTTTTCGCCGTCGCAGTCCCGGGTGCCGACGTCACCGACCACCATCGCGATGTGTTCGATGCCGTCGAGCAGCGAGTCGTAGCCGTAGGCCAGGAAGTCGCCGTGCGCGGTCGGGATCCGCGCAGTGGCGACGCGCTCGACGTGCTTCTCGTACCGGCGCCGGTAGGCGATCAGGTCGGCGATCGTGATCAGCGTGAGGTCGTGGTCGGCGGCGAACACGCCGAGCTCCTCGCCGCGGGCCATGTCGCCGTCGTTCTTCTCCGAGACGATCTCGCAGAGCGCCCCGGCCGGCGGCAGCCCGGCCATCCGGGCCAGGTCCACGGCCGCCTCGGTGTGCCCCGGGCGGCGCAGCACGCCGCCCTCGCGGGCCTGCAGCGGCAGCACGTGCCCGGGCCGCACGAGGTCACGGTCCACGGTGCCCGGGTCGGCGAGCAGCCGGATCGTGTGCGCCCGGTCGGCCGCCGAGATCCCGGTGGTGATGCCGTCCTTCGCGTCCACGGTCACGGTGAAAGCGGTGCGGAACGAGTCGCCGTTGGTGTGGTGCATCGGCGGGAGGTCGAGCCGGTCGCAGTCCCTCTCGGTCAGTGCCACGCAGACGTAACCGGAGGTATAGCGGACCGTGAACGACACGAGCTCGGGCGTCGCGCGCGCCGCCGCGAAGATCAGGTCGCCCTCGTTCTCACGGTCCTCGTCGTCCATCACGACGACCGGTTTGCCCTCGCCGATGTCGGCGATCGCCTTCTCGATCATCGCGAAGCGCTCGGCCCGTTCGGCCGGGTCCATCGCGATGTGCGAGTTCTGTGGAAGGCGACCCTCCCCCTGCGGTTCGCTCACCGGCCCTCCCCTTCCTGCACCGACCGGTATCCCGCGGTCATCCGCTCCACGTACTTCGCGATCACGTCCACCTCGATGTTCACCGCGTCGCCGGGCTGCAGCGACCCAAGAGTGGTGTCCGCCAGGGTAGTCGGGATCAGCGCCACCCCGAACCCGTCCGGGTGCACCGCCGCCACGGTGAGTGACACACCGTCCACCGCGATCGAGCCCTTCTCCACCACGTACCGGGACAGCTCGGTCGGCAGGCTGAAGCGAACCTCGTCGCTGCGCTCCCCGGGCGTGCGACCGATCAGCGTGGCGATCCCGTCGACGTGGCCCTGCACGATGTGGCCGTCGAGTCGACCGCCGGCCGGCAGCGCGCGTTCCAGGTTCACGCGGGAACCGGGACGCAGGGCACCGAGCGACGTGCGTTTGAGCGTCTCGGGGACGAGCTCGACCTGCATCTCGCCACTGCCCGGCGGGCGGACCGCCGTCACGCAGCAGCCGTTGACCGCGACCGAGTCGCCGTGGCCGACGTCGACGGCCCGCTCGCCGCGGACGGTCAGCACCACGACGTCCTCGCTGTGGACGAGGTCGACGACCTCGCCGACCTCCTCGACGATTCCGGTGAACACGCGCTCGCCCCTTCCGCGGTGCCGTTCAATCCCGTCCAACCACACCGTGCCCGCGATCGTTACCCCGATCGTCGAGTCCGGCCATTCAGGGCGCCCATCGGTGCGGGCTGATGCGCCGCACCGACTCCCGCAACGCCGCCACGGCGCGGCCCGGGTCGTCGGCCCCGTAGACGGCGGACCCGGCGACGAAGCAGTCCACACCGGCCTCCGCCGCGGCCTCGATCGTGTCCGCGTTGATCCCGCCGTCGATCTCGACCAGCAACGTCAGGTGGCCGGTGTCGACCAGCCGGCGCGCGGTGCGGACCTTGTCCAGCACGTCCGGGATGAAGCTCTGCCCGCCGAACCCCGGCTCGACGCTCATGATCAGCAACGTGTCGTAGTTCCGCAGCAGCTCGACGTACGGCTCCAGCGGGGTGCCGGGCTTGATCGACAACCCGGCCCTGGCACCCGCGGCGCGCAGGTCGCGGGCCAGAGCCACCGGGTCGTGCGCGGCCTCGACGTGCACGGTGACGTTGCTCGAGCCGGCCTCCGCGTAGCCGACCGCCCAGCGGTCCGGGTCCTCGATCATCAGGTGGCAGTCGAGGGGGACGTCGGTGGCGGCGCGCAGGCTCTGCACCACCGGAAGACCGAGTGTGAGGTTCGGCACGAAGTGGGCGTCCATCACGTCGACGTGCAGCCAGTCGGCCCCGCTGCCGTCCGCGCGCACCACCGCCGCGGCCTCGTCCGCGAGATGCGCGAAGTCGGCGGACAGGATACTCGGCGCGATCATCGGCTGCACGAACGCAGGCTACTGCCCGATCCGGTTCCCGATCGGTGCCCCCGGGCAGAGGGCTGCGCCACACTCCCGCCTGCGCTCAGCCGTCGGCCGGGCGGCGCAGCAACGCGATGAACATCGCGTCCGTGCCGTGGCGGTGCGGCCACAGCTGCACCGCAGGCCCGTCTCCGAGCAAGGGCATGCCCTCCGGCATCGCCGCCCGTGTGTCCAGACGCTCGACCGCCGCGAGCGGGGTACCCCGCCGCAGCGCCCGGGCGAGCACCCCGACCGTCTCCGAGAGGTGGGGCGAGCACGTCACGTACGCGACGACCCCGCCCGGCCGGACGTGCCGCAACCCGGCCAGCAGCAGCTCCCGCTGCAGCGTGGTGAGCTCCGTGATGTCCTCCGGGGTACGACGCCAGCGCGCCTCCGGCCGTCGCCGCAGCGCGCCGAGCCCGGTGCACGGGGCATCGACGAGCACCCGGTCGAAGACACCGTCCGGCAGCGGTGCCGAGCGCCCGTCGGCCGTGTGCACGGTGACCGGCAGGTCCTCCACCGCGGCCCGGACGAGACCGGACCGCTGCTCGCTGACCTCGACCGCGTCCAGCGTGGCCCCGGACAGCACCGCCACCCCGCCGAGCAGTGCGGCCTTGCCGCCCGGACCGGCACACAGGTCCAGCCACCGGCCGCCGTCCGGGCCGGACAGCTCGGCCCGGGTGAGCGCCAGCGCGGCGAGCTGGCTGCCCTCGTCCTGCACCAGCGCCATGCCCTCGGCCACCGGGTCCAGCTCGCCGATGTCACCGGAGCCGGCCTCCAGGTGCACGCCGTACGGCGAGTACGGCGCGGGCTCGCCCCCGGTGGTCAGCGCCAGCTCCTCGGCCGAGATGTCGCCGGGGCGGGCCAGCAGGTGGACGACCGGCCGGGTGTCGTCGGCGGCCAGCGCGGCGGTCAACTCCTCCCCGGTCGAGCCCAAGGCGTCGGCGAACGCCTGGCCGATCCACCGCGGGTGTGCGTGACGCATCGCCGCGGATCCCACCGGGTCCTCCGCCGCGTCCGGCGCCAGGCGGTCCAGCCACGCCGCCTCGTCGTTCTCGCCGATCCGCCGGAGCACGGCGTTCACGAACCCGGCCGACCGCGAGCCCGCCGCCTCCCGCACCAGCTCCACACACGTGTCCACCGCCGCGTGCGGGGGCACGCGGGTGCGCAGCAGCTGGTACGCGCCCAGCCGCAGCGCGTCCAGCAGCGGGTGCTCGATCTTGCTCAGCGCGCGGTCGGTGCAGGCGTCGATGACGGCGTCGAGCAGGCCCTGCGCCCGTAACGTGCCGTAGCCCGAGCTCGGTCGCCAGCGCGGCGTCCCGGTCGCGCAGGCGGTGGCGCCGCAGGATCGACGGCAGTGCCAGGTTCGCGTAGGCGTCCCGCTCGCGGACGGCGGTGAGCAGGTCGTACGCGGCCTGCCGGGCCGGGTCGACGCTCGGCGGGCGCCCCGGCCCGACCCGTCCCCGCGGAGGCCCGGCGTTGCGCGGACCCGATCCGGTCCTCCCACCACGCGCGTCGTCCCGGCGTGGGCCGCGGTCGTCCGTCCGGCCGCGGGCGACGTCGCCGCCGGACCGGTTGTGGCTCGGACGGTCCTGCCTCGATCGGTCCTGGCTCGGACGGTCGTGGTGTGGACGATCCTGGTTCGGACGGTCCTGGCCCGACCGATCCTGGCTGGGGCGGTCACCCGAGCCGGCCCTCGGACCGCCGGACCCGCCACGCCGGTCACCCGAGCTCTGGCCACCCCTCGGACCACCGGACTCACCGCGCGGGGAGCCGGATCCGCCGGTCCGGGCTCCCGCGCCGCCGCGGCCGGCTCCCCCGGAGCCGCGGCGGTCCCCCGTCGCTCCTGCCCCACGCCGATCCGCGCCGGGTCTCCCCTGATCCCGCCGGTCAGCACCCGACCGGCCCGCATCCCGCTGGTCCGGGCGGCGGGGACCGCCGGCGCTGCCGCGCTCACGATCGCCGTGCCCGCCGCCGCGCTCGCGGTCACCCCGCCCGGCGCCGCGGCCGTCGTCTCCGCGACCTGCGCCGCTCGTCGGGCCCTTCTCGTCCGGGTCCTGCTCGGTCACCGTGTCTCCTCGCCGTTCATGCAGGCCCCCGATGACGCCGACCGCGCCGCGTCCTTCGCCGGACCGATCGTCCGGATCGCACGCGGGCCACCGCTCATCGCCGGTCCACCTGGTCCAGCAGAGCACCGGTCCCGCTCGGCCGTCGACAGGACAGCCCGCGACCCGCCCGCAGGGCAGGTCACTTCAGCGACTCCCCGGCCTCGATGCGCGCACCGCGCGCCCAGTCCGACGCGGCCATCGCGCGTTTGCCGACCGGCCGGACCTCGCCCAGCTCGACCGGGACCGTCGCGGTGCCGACGAGCACGCGCCGCCGCTCCACCAGCAGCTCTCCCGGGGCGAGCCCGGCCTCGGCCGCACCGGTCCGCTGGGGGGTGACCGGCCCGATCCCGAGCCGCTCCCCCCGGAACTCCACCCAGGCCCCCGGGTCCGGGGTGACCGACCGGATCAACCGGTCCAGCACCGCCGCCGGGGCGGTGACGTCGGCGCGCGCGTCAGCCGTGGTCACTTTCGGGGCGAGCGACACGCCGTCGGACGGCTGCGGGACGGCCTGCACCGTGCCGTCCTCGATGCCGTCGAGCGTCGCGGTGAGCAGCGCGGCGCCGGAGACCGCGAGGCGGCTCAGCAGGGCCCCGGCGGTGTCCGACGGGCCGACGGTCTCGGTGACGACACCGAACGTCGGCCCGGTGTCCATGCCCTCCTCCAGGCGGAACGTCGTCGCGCCGGTGACGTCGTCGCCGTGCCGGATGGCGGCCTGCACCGGCGCCGCCCCGCGCCAGGCCGGCAGCAGCGAGAAGTGCAGGTTGACCCAGCCCTGCCGCGGGACGTCCAGCGCCGCGCGCGGCACCAGCGCCCCGTAGGCCACGACCGGCACGCAGTCGGGAGCGACCTCGCGCAGCGCCTCCAGGAACGCCGGGTCGGACGGGCGGCCCGGCTGCCACACCGGGATGCCGGCCTCGTCGGCGAGCGTCCCGACCGGCGAGCGCACCACTTTGCGTCCACGCCCGGCCCGCGCGTCGGGGCGGGTCAGCACGGCGGCGACCTCGTGCCGCGGCGAGTCCAGCAACGCCCGCAACGACGGCACCGCCGGTTCCGGCGTACCGGCGAACACCAGCTTCATCGGGCCTTGCCGAACAGCGGGTGCGGGCTGGTTCTCACGATCGGCTCCGGCTCGCCGAACCACGCCGCCTCGCGGATCTCGCGCATCGCCTGCTTGCGCGTCTCCGGGTCGAGCCGGTCCACGAACAGCACGCCGTCGAGATGGTCGGTCTCGTGCTGGATCGCGCGGGCGAGCATGTCGCTGCCCTCGACGACCAGCGGCTCGCCGTGCATGTCGAGCCCGCGGGCCACCACCTGCAGCCGGCGACGGCAGTCCCAGCCCAGGCCGGGGATCGACAGACATCCCTCCGGCCCGAACTGCTCCTCGTCGCCGACGGCCTCCCACGTCGGGTTGATCAGATGGCCGGTGAAGCCGTCGCAGTCGTAGACGAACACCCGCGCCCCGACGCCGATCTGCGGCGCGGCCAGACCGACCCCGCCCTCGTCGTGCATCGTGTCCATCAGGTCGGTGACGAGCCGGCGCAGCTCGGCGTCGAACGACTCGACCTCGGTCGCGCGGGTGCGCAGGACCGGGTCTCCGAAGAGCCGGACGGGCTGGATCGGCACGGTTCTCCCTCACGGATCGCAGGCTTGTCGGGTGGGATGGTCGGGACGGGGTGCGCGCGGCCCTGTCGACCGGGATCGGTGGACGCCCGGATCGGCCGGTTCGCACCGCCGTCCGATGATTCTGCCACCCCGGACCGTCCGTTCGGCGGCCGGGAAGTCGTGTCGGGAGACCGCTCGGAAACCCGGCGATCGCCTGCGTCGACGCCGACCGTCGGGGGCTGTCCTGCCACCGGCCGATCGACCGTGCCACTCGTAGCGGTGGCTGATCGGGCCTGCCGTTCGCCAGGGCGTCGGCCGCGGCGGCGCGGCCCCGCCTGCAACCGGGTGGGTCAGCCGATGCCGGTCGGGTCCATCCGCACGCGCACGGTGTCGGAGGCCTTGCGCGCGCTGCGGCCCGCCTGGGCGGCGGCGAGCGCGGAGGCGAGGCGCCGGCCGTCGGCGCGGGGCACCCGCAGCAGCATGCGTTCGCGCGGCTGCTCGTCGGCGGCGTCCGGCGCCCGGTCGGCCTGAGGGCGGTCCGGCGGGTCGATCTCGACCGGTCCGAGCAGCTCGATCGACTCCGGCGCATCCGCGAATCCGGTCACGGCGTCGACCGCCTCGGCGACCGCGTCCGGTGGTCCCTCGACGGCGGCCATCCGCACGGCGGGCGGGAACCCGACCTCGGCGCGGGCGGCGAGCTCGTCGGCGGCGTGGCCCGCCGGGTCCCAGCGGACGAGCGCCTGCACCGTCGGCAGCGACGAGTCGGCGACCACCACGACCCGGCCCCCGTCGCCGTGCGGAACGACCAGCGCCGCGGCACCGAACCAGCGGCGCAGCGTCTCCTCGGCGACGGCCAGGTCGGGCCGGGACAGCATGGCCCAGCCGTCGAGCAGCAGCGCCGCGCCGAACCCGCCCTCGGCGGACGGCTCCGCGCCCGGCGTCGCGACCACCAGCGATGCCTCGGCCGGGACCGTGGCCAGCACCGGGGCGCCACCGCCCGAGGACCGGACCGTGACGCCGGGAAACGCGCGGCCCAGCTCGTCGGCCGTGCGCCCGGCCCCGACCACGCCCGCGCGCAGCCTCCGCGACCCGCAGCCCGCGCACCGGAACGCCGGCTCGGCCCGCCCGCACCAGCGGCAGTGCGGCAGTCCGGCCGCCCCATCGGCAGGCGCGGCCGTGCCGGACGCGCGCGGCAGGCCGAGCGGCCCGGCGCAGTGCCGGCACCGGGACGTCTCCCGGCAGGACGCGCACGCCAGCCACGGCAGGTACCCGGAACGCGGCACCTGCACCAGGACCGGTCGCCCGGCGCCGAGGGCCCCGCGCGCCGCCTCGAACGCGACAGCCGGCACGCGGGCCGCTCGCGCCGTCGGGTCCCGGGCGATCTGCGTGTCCGTCTCGCCGATCGCGGTCACCCGCGGCGACCGCGCCCGCACGGTGGCGCGCTCGGCCACCACCGGGCTGGCCCAGCCGGAGTCGACCAGAACCTGCGCCTCCGCGGTCCGCGCGAACCCGCCGATCAGCATCGCCGCCCCGGCCTGGTGGGCGCGCAGCACGAGCACGTCGCGCACGTGCGGATAGGGCGCCCGGGGCTCGGTGTGTGAATCGTCACCGTCGTCCCACATCGCGAGAAGTCCGAGCCCGGACAGGGGCGCGAAGGCCGTCGACCGCGTCCCGACCACGACCCGCACGGCACCGCGGCGGACCGCCAGCCACCGCCGGTAGCGCTCGGCGGGCCCGAGGTCCGCACTGAGCGCGACGACGCCGTCCACCCCGACCCGGGCGGCGCACGCCGCCTGCAGCGCGTCCACGTCACGCTGGTCCGGGACCACGAGCAGCGCGCCCCGGCCGGCCGCCACGGTCGTCGCGGCCGCCTCGGCCAGCCGCGCCGTCCAGTCCTCGCCGGGCAGCGCCTGCCACACGGCGTGCGCGACGCGCCCGCCGCTCAGGGCGTCGAGCAGCGCGGGGCCCCGGGGGTAGCTCGACCAGCCGTCCGGGTCCGGGTCCGGCGGTTCCGGGGCCGGGTCCCGCTCACGAGGCGTCTCGGCCTCGACGCGGGCGTGTCGCGGCGGGACCGCGAGCCGCAGCACGTCGGTGAGCATGCCGGCACTGCGGTCGGCCACGGCCCGGCACAGCCGCTCCACCTCGGGGGTCAGCACCGGTTCGGGCGAGACCACCTTGTCCACCCAGGCCAGCCGGCCGGTGTGCGCGGACTCGTCCGCACGGTCGAGCAGGAACCCGTCGACCAGGCGCCCGGCGAAGCGCACCCGCACCCGCACACCGGGGACGGCGACCTCGTCGAGGTGGGCGGGCACCCGGTAGTCGAACGGGCGGTCCAGGTGCGCCAGCGCGACGTCGACGACGACCCGGGCGACCGGCGCGGTCGGCGCGGGCCGCCACTCGCCTCGGGTCCGGCTCGCCGGCGGGGTGCTCACGCTCCGGGGTCTACCAGACCGTGCCGACCCGGCCCGCCACGGACCGGCGAGCGCGGGCGGCGAGGTGCAGGTGGTGCTCACGGGCGCAGCATGCCCCGGGACCCCGACAATCTCGGCGCTCGAGTGCCGGCCAGGGGCAGGCACACCCGTGGCCGGGCCCGACGAATCGGGCCCGGCCACGGGAGGTCAGGCGTCGGTCAGGAACCGGCGGCGGACTTCAGCGCCTCGGCGCGGGAGGTGTCCTCCCACGGCAGGTCGATGTCCGTCCGGCCGAAGTGACCGTAGGCCGCGGTCGGCGCGTAGATCGGCCGCAGCAGCTTCAGGTCACGGATGATCGCGGCCGGGCGGAGGTCGAAGACCTCCTCGATCGCGGCCTGGATCTTCGCCGGGTCGACGTTCTCGGTGCCGAACGTCTCGACGAACAGGCCGACCGGGGCGGCCTTGCCGATCGCGTACGCGACCTGGACCTCGAGCCGCTGGGCCAGGCCCGCGGCGACGGCGTTCTTGGCCACCCAGCGCATCGCGTACGCGGCCGAGCGGTCCACCTTCGACGGGTCCTTGCCGGAGAACGCGCCACCACCGTGGCGGCCCATGCCGCCGTAGGTGTCGACGATGATCTTCCGGCCGGTCAGGCCGGCGTCACCCATCGGGCCACCGGTGACGAAGCGGCCGGTCGGGTTGACCAGCAGCTTCGGCTGCTTCGGGTCCCAGCCCAGCGCCTCGACCTCGGGGGTGACGACGTGCTGGAGGATGTCCGGGGTCAGCATCCCGTCGAGGTCGACGTCGGCAGCGTGCTGCGAGGACACGACGACGTTCTCGATCCCGGACGGCTTCTCGCCGTCGTACGCGATCGTGACCTGCGTCTTCCCGTCCGCGCGCAGGTACGGCAGCGTGCCGTTCTTGCGCACCTCGGTCAGCCGCCGGGCGAGGCGGTGCGCCAGCGCGATCGGCAGCGGCATCAGCTCCGGCGTGTCCATGCACGCGTAGCCGAACATCATTCCCTGGTCGCCTGCGCCCTGCTTGGCGATCTCGTCCTCGGCGGACTCGACCCGCTTCTCGTAGGCGGTGTCGACGCCCTGCGCGATGTCCGGCGACTGCGCGCCGATCGCAATGTTCACGCCGCAGGTGGTCCCGTCGAAGCCCTTGGCCGACGAGTCGTACCCGATCTCCAGGATCCGGTTGCGGACGATCTGGTTGATGTCCGGCTGGGCGGTGGTCGTGACCTCACCGGCCACGTGGACCTGTCCGGTCGTGACCATCGTCTCGACCGCGACACGGCTGCTCGGATCCTGCTCGAGCAGCGCGTCGAGGACCGAGTCGCTGATCGCGTCGCAGATCTTGTCGGGATGACCCTCGGTCACCGACTCGCTCGTGAACAACCGTCGGCTCGTGTTCGCCACGCGCTGTACTCCATCCGATGTTTGACGCCGCGGCCCGATGCCGCGCTTGCACAGGCCGCACTCACTGATCCGCGCGGCCACTGGCGGCTAACCCTAATGCAGAATCGCTCGCCATCCGGGATGGAACCCGAGAAATCGAACACGGAGCGTGACATCGCCCGGCTTGCCGTGACCCACAGTCCCTAGATGTGGTAATTGCCGCACCGATCGCGCAACCGCGACGTCCCCCGGTCGTTGGGCCAGTCAGAGCAACGCGTCCCCCCGGACGCCCCAATCGCTCAGGAGCGGCCACAGGGCCGCCCACTCACCGGAGGTTCCAGATGAACGTTCGCCGTCGGTCCGGACGCCGGATCGCCCTCGCCGTCACCGCACTCGCCGTCAGCGGTGGTGCCGCCGGCATCGCCGTCGCCGGCACCGCGTCCGCGGCCGGCACCGGTACGTGCACGGACACCGTGAAGGTGCGCTCGGAGCCGTCCGCCAGCGCCCCGGTCGTCGGGACGTGCGAGAAGGGCGAGAGCACCCGGGTCGGCGAGACCCGCAACGGCTTCGTCAAGCTCGACGAGTTCGGCGGCTGGGCCTCGGCGAAGTACGTGAAGACGGGGTCCGCCACGCAGGGGCGCACCGCGCCGAACAGCGCCGAGGACAGCTCCGCCAGCGAGGACCGGCAGAGCCCCTCCACCAGCCGGGGTCAGGGCAGTGACCGGTCCGCGCCGGAAGGCCGATCCACCGAGCAGGGTGAGTCCGGTCGCAGCACCGACGGCGGCTCCACCGGCACCGACCGCGACAGCGGCTCCAGCGGCACGGGCGGCGCGGCCGGCCCGGTGGGCGGCCTCACGGGCTGAGCGACCCCGCCACGCCTACAGGCGAGCGCGGACGGCATCCCAGACCCGGGAGGCGAGCAGGGCCTTCGACCCCGTCGGAAGCTCCTGCTCGCCGCCGTCCGCGCCCAGTAGCCACCCGGCGTTGTCGAGGACCTCGAACGCCTTGCCGTCCCCGACGGCGTTCACCACCAGCAGGTCGCAGCCCTTGCGGCGCAGCTTCGCGCGCCCGTGGTGCAGTGCGTCGCCGTTCTCGTCGCCGGTCTCCGCGGCGAACCCGACCACGACCTGCCCGGCCGGGCGCTCGCGGACGAGCCCGGCCAGGATGTCCGGGTTCTCGGCGAGCTCCAGCGCCGGCGGTTCCCCGCCGTCCTTCTTGATCTTGTGCTCCGCCGTGAGGACGGGACGGAAGTCGGCCACGGCGGCCGCCATCACGACGACGTCCGCGTCGGCCGCGGCCTCGTGCACGGCGACCTGCATCTGCGCCGCCGTCGGAGCGTGCACCACCTGTACCGCCGCGGGATCGGCCAGCTCGGCCGTGTGCCCGGCGACGAGCGTGACCCGCGCGCCACGCTGGGCCGCGACCTGGGCCAGCGCGTACCCCTGACGCCCCGACGACCGGTTGCCCAGGTAGCGGACCGGGTCGAGCGGCTCGCGCGTACCACCGGCGCTGACCACGACGTGCCTGCCCTCCAGGTCACGGGGCAGCGCGTCGGCGCGCTCCAGCAGCAGCCGTCCCAGGTCGGCGATCTCGGCCGGGTCCGGCAGGCGGCCCGGACCGGTGTCCTTGCCGGTCAGACGCCCGGAGGCGGGCTCCAGCACGACCGTGCCGCGGGAACGCAGCAGCGCGACGTTGTCGCGGGTGGCCGGGTGCTCCCACATCTCGGTGTGCATGGCAGGCGCGAGCAACACCGGGCAACGGGCGGTGAGCAGGGCGGCGGTGAGCAGGTCGTCGGAGCGTCCGTGCGCCAGGCGCGCCATCAGGTCCGCGGTCGCCGGTGCGACGACGACGAGGTCGGCCTGCTGGCCGAGCGCCACGTGCGGGACGGACGGCACGTCGTCGAACACGCCGGTGGCCACCGGGCGCCCGGACAGCGCCTCGAACGTGGCCGCGCCGACGAACTTCAGCGCGGCCTCGGTGGGCAGCACCCGCACCCCGTGACCGGACTCGGTCAGCCTGCGGAGAAGCTCGGCGCTCTTGTAGGCGGCGATGCCGCCCGAGACGCCGAGCAGTACCTCGGGGGACATGCCCGGGGCTTACTCGCCCTCGGTGTGCTCGAGCATGCCGGCCTGGATCTCGCGCATGGCGATCGAGAGCGGCTTCTCGCGCGGGCCCGGCTCGACCAGCGGACCGACGTACTCCAGCAGGCCCTCGCCGAGCTGGGAGTAGTAGTCGTTGATCTGGCGGGCGCGCTTGGCCGCGTAGATGACCAGGGCGTACTTCGAGCTGACCTGGCCCAGCAGGTCGTCGATCGGGGGGTTGGTGATGCCCTCGGGAACGGTGGAGATGCCGGTCATCGGCGTGCTCACTCAGTGACTCCTGACGAAGAGGTCGGGGCCTGCGCGCTCGGCGCGGGAGGTCCGGGGTCGGCGCGGCTGTCACCGGAGGTGGCGGCACCGACCACCAACTGTACCAACCGCCCGACGACTTCCCGCAGGTCGTCGTTCACGACGACCACGTCGAACTCGTCCTGCGCGGCCATCTCCTCGACGGCCGTACGCAGACGCCGTTCCCGCTGCTCGGGCGACTCGGTCCCGCGGTCGGTGAGCCGGCGCGAGAGCTCCTCGAACGACGGCGGGGCGAGGAACACCGTGACCGCCTCCGGCACCGCGGCCTTCACCGACCGCGCACCCTGCAGATCGACCTCGACGAGCACCGGCCGGCCGTTCGAGCGGGCCTCGTCGACCGGCCCGCGCGGGGTGCCGGACCGCTGCAGGCCGCCGTGCACCTCGGCCCACTCCAGCAGGTCCCCGCGCTCGATCAGCGCATCGAATCCGGCGCGGTCGACGAAGTGGTAGTCCCGCCCGTCGACCTCGCCGGACCGCGGGGGCCGGGTCGTCGCCGAGACGCTGAACAGCAGGTCCGGTACGGCTTCCCGCAGCTCGGACACCACCCGGCTCTTCCCGACCCCGGACGGCCCGGCCAGCACGAGAAGCCGTCCGGGCGGTCCGGCCGTCGTGGTCATCCGGGCGCGGTCCGGTCGTTCAGGAGAACTCGGCCAGCAGCGCCTTGCGCTGGCGCTCACCGAGGCCACGCAGGCGGCGGCTGGGGGCGATCTCCAGGCGCTCCATGATCTGCGCGGCGCGTACCTTGCCGACGCTCGGCATGGCCTCGAGCAGCGCGGAGACCTTCATCTTGCCGAGCACCTCGTCGGTGTCGGACTGCTTGAGCACCTCGGCGAGGGTCGTCCCGCCGCGCTTGAGGCGGTCCTTGAGCTCCGCACGGGCACGGCGCGCGGCCGCAGCCTTCTCCAACGCTGCGGCGCGCTGTTCCTCGGTCAGCTGGGGAAGGGCCACGGTTCTCCTCCGGTCCTCGTCACTCTGTCGTTCGGTCGGTCGCTCATACAACAGGTCTCTCGCCGCCCTCGGGTGGCGATACGGGCCGGTGCGACACCGCCCCGTCCGGGGGACACACCCCGGATCCTCAGCGAACGTACCCAGGACGCCGGGTAGGACGCCATTGGGGGTCCCACCTCCACGTTTGCCGATCGGTGGCCGATCATGTGCGCCGCGCGCGCGGACGGCCGCTGGGCTCGCCATGGCAGCCCGTCGGCGCACGGGCATCCGGTCGCCGAGTGCGGCCACCCATCCGGCGCCGGCTCCAGGCCCCGCGACGGCCGTCCGGCTCGCGTTCCCGGCATCACGGCGTGCGGTTCCCGATCGCGAACGAACCGGCAGCGGCGAGCTGGTCGTTCAGCGCCAGGGCGGCACCGCGCAGCGCGTGCGGGTCCGGTCCCGTGGCCAGCACCGACCGAGCGGCGGCCGGCAGCACCGGGCCCGCGGCACCGGCGAACCGCGCGGCGACGTCCGCCGGACCCGCGCCCTGGGCCCCGAGGCCGGGCACCAGCACCGGGCCGTGCAGGGCGGACAGGTCGAGTCCGTGGTCGGCCGTCCCGCCCACGACCACGCCGACGGTGCTGCCGGGCTCGGCCGCGGCCGCGTCGACCATCGCCTGCGCGACGGTCGGCGCCGACGACGACCCCGGCGGCGTGGCGAGCTGCACGCCCGCGCCCTCCGGGTTCGACGTGCGCGCGAGCACGAACACGCCGCGCCCGGCGTCCGCCGCCGCGTCCAGGCCCGGGCGCAGCGAGGCGAACCCCAGGTAGGGCGAGAGCGTCACCGCGTCCGCCGCGAGCGGCGCGCCGTCGCGCAGGTAGGCGTCCGCGTAGCCGTCCATCGTGGACCCGATGTCGCCGCGCTTGACGTCCAGGACGGACAGCGTCCCGGACCCGGCCAGCCCCGCCAGCAGCCGCTCCAGCACCGCGATCCCGGCCGAGCCGTGCCGTTCGAAGAACGCGGACTGCGGCTTGACCGTGGACACGTGCCCGGCGAACGCGGTCAGGCAGGCGTCGGCGAACGCGGCCAGGCCGTCGGCGTCGTCGGACAGACCCCAGCTCGCGAGCAGTGGCGGGTGCGGGTCGACGCCGACGCACAGCGGGCCGTGCTGCTCGACGGCCCGCGCCAGCCGCGCCCCGAACGTCACCGGGGATCTCCCCGCAGCGCGGCGTGCGCCTGCTGCAGCGAGCGGACACCCAGCCCGCCGGAGATCAGCGCCTCGATCCCCTGCACGGCGGCCGCGGCCCCCTGGACGGTCGTGATGCACGGGACACCGCGCGACACGGCGGCCGCCCGGATCTCGTAGCCGTCGACGCGCGGCCCCGGGTTGCCGACCGGCGTGTTCAGGATCAGGTCGACGTCGCCGGCGAGGATCGTGTCCACAACGGTCGGGTTCTCCGGCGTCGACCCGGCGCTGTGCTTGCGCACGACGTCGACGGTGATCCCGTTGCGCCGCAGCATCTCCGCCGTGCCCTCTGTGGCCAGTACGCTGAACCCGATGTCGGCCAGGCGCCGGACCGGGAACACCATCGCCCGCTTGTCCCGGTCCGCGATGGACACGAACACGGTGCCCGACGTCGGCAGCGATCCGTACGCGGCGGCCTGCGACTTGGCGAACGCGGGCCCGAACGACGCGTCGAAGCCCATCACCTCGCCGGTGGACTTCATCTCCGGCCCGAGCAGCGGGTCGATGCCCTGCCCGTCCGGGGTGCGGAAGCGGTTGAACGGCAGCACCGCCTCCTTCACCGCCACCGGCGCGTCCGGGCCCGGGTGGCCGCCGTCGCCGTCGGCGGGCAGCAGCCCCTCGGTGCGCAGCTGCTTGATCGTGGCGCCCAGCATGATCCGGGCCGCGGCCTTGGCCAGCGGCACCGACGTCGCCTTGGACACGAACGGCACCGTGCGCGACGCCCGCGGGTTGGCCTCCAGCACGTAGAGCACGTCGCCGTGCAGCGCGTACTGCACGTTCAGCAGCCCGCGCACGCCGACGCCGTGCGCGATCGCCTCGGTGGCCGTGCGGACCTGCTCCAGCACGCTGCGCCCCAACGTGATCGGCGGCAGCGTGCAGGACGAGTCGCCGGAGTGCACCCCGGCCTCCTCGATGTGCTCCATCACGCCGCCGAGGAAGACCTCCTCGCCGTCGCACAGGGCGTCGACGTCGATCTCGATGGCGTCGTCGAGGAAGTTGTCCACGAGCACCGGGCGGTCCGGTGACACGGTCGTCGCGCGGGCGATGTACCCGGCCAGCGACGACTCGTCGTAGACGATCTCCATGCCGCGCCCGCCGAGCACATAGGACGGACGGACGAGGACCGGGTAGCCGATCCGCGCCGCGATCTCGCGGGCGGACTCGAAGCTGGTCGCCATCCCCCAGTCCGGCGCCGGGAGCTTCGCCCGGCGCAGCACCTCGCCGAACGCGCCGCGGTCCTCGGCCAGGTCGATCGCCGCCGCGGACGTCCCGACGACGGGGACGCCGGCGTCGGTGAGCTTCTGCGCCAGCCCCAGCGGCGTCTGCCCACCGAGCTGGACGATCACCCCGGCGACCGTGCCGGACGCCTGCTCGGAGTACACGACCTCGAGGACGTCCTCGAACGTCAGCGGCTCGAAGTAGAGGCGGTCGGCCGTGTCGTAGTCGGTGGAGACGGTCTCCGGGTTGCAGTTGACCATGACGGTCTCGAACCCGGCCTCGCGCAACGCCATCACGGCGTGCACGCAGGAGTAGTCGAACTCGATGCCCTGGCCGATCCGGTTCGGCCCCGAGCCGAGGATGAGCACCTTCGGCTTGTCGGTCTGCCGGGCCACCTCGGACTCGGCCGCGGGGTCGGTCTCGTAGGCCGAGTAGTGGTACGGCGTGCGCGCGGCGAACTCGGCGGCGCACGTGTCGACCGTCTTGAACACCGGCCGGATGCCGAGCCGGTGCCGCAGCGACCGCACGCCGTCCTCACCGGCGAACTCCGGGCGCACGACGGCGAGCTGGCGGTCCGAGAGGCCGTACCGCTTCGCGCGGCGCAGCAGATCGGCGTCCAGCACCGGCGCCGCGTCGATCTCCGCGCGCAGCTCGCCGAGGAACGCGATCTGGTCGACGAACCACGGGTCCACACCGGACGCCTTCGCGACGTCCGCGACGGACCGGCCGCCGCGCAGCGCGCGTTCGATCGCGTAGATCCGGCCGTCGACCGGGGTCGCCACGTCCGGCTCGCCCTCGGTGTCGGGCAGCGTCCAGAAGCCCGCGGCCGGGGTCTCCATCGAGCGCAGGGCCTTGCCCAGCGCCTCCGGGAACGACCGGCCGAGTGCCATCGCCTCGCCGACCGACTTCATCGTCGTGGTCAGCTGCGGGTCCGCGCCGGGGAACTTCTCGAACGCGAAGCGCGGGATCTTCACCACGACGTAGTCCAGCGTCGGCTCGAACGCCGCCGGTGTCTCGCCGGTGATGTCGTTGCGGATCTCGTCCAATGTGTACCCGACGGCCAGCCGAGCCGCGATCTTCGCGATCGGGAACCCGGTGGCCTTCGACGCGAGCGCGGACGACCGCGACACCCGCGGGTTCATCTCGATCACGACCAGGCGCCCGGTCTCCGGGTGCACCGCGAACTGGATGTTGCAGCCGCCGGTGTCCACCCCGACCGCGCGCAGCACGGCGATCCCGACGTCGCGCATGTGCTGGTACTCGCGGTCGGTCAGCGTCATCGCCGGCGCGACGGTGATCGAGTCGCCGGTGTGCACACCCATCGGGTCGAGGTTCTCGATCGAGCAGACGACCACCACGTTGTCCCGGTGGTCACGCATCAGCTCGAGCTCGTACTCCTTCCACCCGAGCACGGACTCCTCGATCAGCACCTCGGTCACCGGCGACGCCGAGAGTCCGGTGGAGGCGAGCCGCTCCAGGTGGGCGTCGGTGTGCGCCATGCCGGACCCGAGCCCGCCCATCGTGAAGCTCGGCCGGATCACCACCGGCAGCCCGAGCTCGCCCGCGGCGTCGCGGACCTCGTCCATGGAGTGGCACACCCGCGAGCGCGGCACGTCGCCGCCGACGGCCGTGACGATGTCCTTGAACTTCAGCCGGTCCTCGCCGCGCTGGATCGCGTCCACGTCCGCGCCGATCAGCTCGACGCCGTAGCGCTCCAGCACACCGTTGTCGTGCAGGGCGATCGCCGTGTTCAGGGCGGTCTGGCCGCCCAGCGTCGCGAGCAGGGCGTCCGGACGCTCGGCCGCGATCACCTTCTCCACGAACTCCGGCGTGATCGGCTCGATGTAGGTGGCGTCCGCGAACTCCGGGTCGGTCATGATCGTCGCCGGGTTCGAGTTCACCAGCGACACCCGCAGGCCCTCGGCCCGCAGCACCCGGCACGCCTGGGTGCCGGAGTAGTCGAACTCGCAGGCCTGCCCGATCACGATCGGCCCGGAGCCGATCACCATCACGTGCGCGATGTCGTCGCGGCGCGGCATCAGCTGTCCTCCTGCCGGGGTTCCGGGTCGGCCGCCTCGGGCGGGGCCGGTCGGGCCCCCGGGTCGCGGTCGGTGGGCGGGGGCCAGCGCCGGTCGGTCACCGGGCCGGACGAGCGGTCGGGGCGGGCCGGCGGGCCCTCGACGGGCCCGGGTGCGGGCCCGGGTCCGGCGTCCGCCGAGGACCCGGCCCCGCCGGGCGCCGGGCCTCCGCGTCGACCGAGCGCGTCCTCGATGTCGGAGAACGGCGCGGTCAGCGGGTCCGGTTCGCCCGAGCCCGGACGCGGGACGATCGGCAGCTCACCGGTCGGCGGATCCTGCACGGGCAGCAGGCCGGTCGGCGCGTCCTCCACCGAGGGCGGCGCGGGGATGTGCTGCGGGGTGGGGGCCACCGGCCTCGGAGCGGGCGGCGGCTCCGCGGCGGCGGTCGAGGCGGGGGCCGAGGCCGGCGTCGACGTCGGGGTCGGCGGTTCGTCGACCGCGCCGGGCAGCGGGATCCCGGCGGCCCCGCCGTAGCCGACCGGGTTGTCCGCCATCAGCGCGACGAACCGGTCGAACAGGTCGGCGGCGTCGTGCGGCCCGGCCGCGGCCTCCGGGTGGTACTGCACGCTGAACGCGGGGAAGTCGTCTCCGGCCAGTCCCTCGACGCAGCCGTCGTTCGGGCACGTGTGGGTGATCCGGGCGGTGCCGTACGGGGTGCGGAAGACCTCCCCCGCGTCGCCGGCGACGGCGAAGCCGTGGTTCTGCGACGTGATCGCCACCCGCCCGGTCGCGTGCTCGACGACCGGGATGTTGATCCCCCGGTGCCCGTAGCGCAGCTTGTAGGTGCCGCGACCGAGCGCACGGCCGAGGAGCTGGTTGCCGAAGCAGATCCCGAACAGCGGGATCCGCCGCGCGAGCACCTGCGCCGTGAGCGCGACCGGACCGTCCGCCGTCGCCGGGTCACCCGGGCCGTTGGCCAGGAAGAACCCGTCCGGGCGCAGCTCGTCGATCCGCTCGATCGGGGTGTCCGCGGGAAGCACGTGCACCTCGACGCCGCGGGCCGCGAGCATCCGCGGGGTGTTGTACTTGATCCCGACGTCCAGGGCGGCCACCACGAACCGCCGCTCCCCCACCGCCGGCACGACGTACGGCTCGGCCGTGGTGACCGCGCCGTAGAGGTCGGCGCCCTCCATCGGCGGGCTCTGCCGCACCCGCTCGACCAGGGCGTCGTCGGCGGGCAGCGAGGGTCCGGAGAAGACCCCGGCCCGCATGGCGCCGTGCTCGCGCAGGTGCCGCACCGCGGCCCGGGTGTCGATCCCGGCGACCCCGACCACGCCCTGGGCGCGCAGCGCGTCGTCCAGCGAGCCGGTCGCGCGCCAGTTCGACGGCCGCCGCGCCGGGTCCCGCACCACGTAACCGGCGACCTGGATCCGGGCGGACTCGTCGTCCTCCCCGTTCCAGCCGGTGTTGCCGATCTGCGGTGCGGTCTGCAGCACGATCTGGCGGTGGTACGACGGGTCGGTCAACGTCTCCTGGTAGCCGGTCATGCCGGTGGTGAACACGGCCTCCCCGAGGGACTCCCCGACCGCGCCGTACGCCTCACCCCGGAAGATCCGCCCGTCCTCGAGCACCAACAGTGCGGTCGTCATGGCCGTGCTCATCCCGATACCTTCCCGTCCCGGGCGGTGACCCGGCCACGCAAAACGGTCGCGACCACCGCACCGGGCAGCCGCATTCCCTCGTACGGAGTGTTCGACGCCCGGCTCGCGAGCGCCGCACCGCGCACCGTCCACACGGCGTCCGGGTCCACCAGCGCGAACGTCGCCGGCTCCCCCTCCGCGACCGGGCGGCCCTGGTCGGGCAGCCCGCCGATCTGGGCCGGCCGCTCGGACAACACGCGGGCGACCCCCCGCCAGTCCAGCAGGCCCGGCTCGACCATCGTCTCCACCAGCACCGACAGCGCCGTCTGCAGCCCGAGCATGCCGGGCTTCGCGACCTCCCACTCGGTGTCCTTGTACTGCGACGCGTGCGGCGCGTGGTCGGTGGCCACGACGTCGATCACGCCCTCGGCCAGCGCCTCGCGCATGGCGCGGGTGTCCTCCGCGGCGCGCAGCGGCGGGTTCACCTTGTGCACCGGGTCGTAGGAGGTCAGCCGCCCGTCGGTGAGCAGCAGGTGGTGCGGGGTCACCTCGGCCGTGACCCGGACACCCGCGGACTTCGCCGTGCGCAGCACGTCGATCGTGCGGGCCGACGAGACGTGGCAGACGTGCAGGGCGGCACCGGCGTCGCGGGCCAGCGCGCAGTCCCGGGCCACGACCGTCTCCTCGGCCGCGGCCGGCCACCCGGCCAGCCCGAGCCGGGCCGCGACCGTGCCCTCGTGCGCCTGCGCGCCGGCGGTGAGCCGGTGGTCCTCGGCGTGCTGGGCGATCACCGCGTCCAGCGCGCGGGCGTACTCCAGCGCCCGCCGCATGATCATCGGGTCGTTGACGCAGCGGCCGTCGTCGGAGAACAGCCGGACCTGCGCCCGGGAGGAGGCCATCGTGCCCATCTCGGCCAGGCGCTCCCCGGCCAGCCCGACGGTCACGGCGCCGACCGGGTGCACGTCGACGAGCCCGACCTCGGCGCCCCGGCGGTGCACGTGCTCGACGACGACGTCGCTGTCGGCAACCGGGTCGGTGTTCGGCATCGCGAACACGGCCGTGAATCCGCCCAGCGCTGCCGCGTGGCTGCCGGTCTCGATCGTCTCGGACTCCTCGCCGCCCGGCTCGCGCAGGTGCACGTGCAGGTCGACGAACCCGGGCAGCAGGACCGCGCCGTCGGCGTCGAGCACCTCGGCGCCGTCCGGCGGCTCGATGCCGCCCGCGATCCGCTCGACGACGCCGTCGGTGACCAGGACGTCGGTGGCGTCCTCGCCGTAGGGCCGGGCGTTGGTGATCAGCAGTTGTGTCGGTTCCTGGGTCATTCCGGGGCCCCCGCGAGCAGGTGGTAGAGGACGGCCATCCGCACGTGCACGCCGGTGCGCACCTGCTGCAGGATCGCCGACGACGGCGCGTCGGCCACCGCGGGCGAGATCTCCATGCCGCGGATCATCGGACCGGGGTGCATCACGACGGCGTGCGCACCCAACAGCGCCGCACGCGTCTCGGAGAGCCCGTAGCGGATCGCGTACTCCCGCGAGGACGGGAAGAACCCGCCGTGCATCCGCTCCGCCTGCACGCGCAGCATCATCACGGCGTCGGCCGCGGGGAGCTCCGCGTCCAGGTCGTGGGAGACCCGGCACGGCCACTGGTCGACCCCGATCGGCAGCAGCGTCGGCGGCGCGACGAGCACCACCTCGGCGCCGAGCGTGGCCAGCAGCAGCACGTTCGAGCGCGCGACCCGGCTGTGCAGCACGTCGCCGACGATCGCGACCCGCCGCCCGGCGATCCCGCCGAGCCGGTCCCGCAGCGTCGCCGCGTCCAGCAGCGCCTGTGTCGGGTGCTCGTGCGTGCCGTCCCCGGCGTTGACGATGCTGGTCGGCGTGCCGGTGGCCTCGCGGTCGCGGTCGATCCAGGACGCCAGCCGGTGCGCCGCTCCGGAGGCCGGGTGCCGCACGATCACGCAGTCCGCGCCCATCGACGACAGCGTGAGCGCGGTGTCGCGCAGCGACTCCCCCTTGGACACCGACGAGCCGGATGCGCTCACGTTGACCGTGTCCGCGCTCATCCACTTGCCGGCGACCTCGAACGAGACGCGGGTGCGGGTGGAGTTCTCGTAGAACATCGTGATCACGGTGCGGCCGCGCAGCGTGGGCAGCTTGCGCACCTCGCGGCCGAGCAGCGCCTGACGCAGCCGGTCGGCCGTGTCGAGCAGGGCGGTCGCCGCGGTCGCGTCCAGGTCGGCGACGGAGAGCAGGTGCCTCACTGGCCGTCCTCCCCGTCCACGTCGCCGGGCTCGCCCGAGCCCGGCGTGCGCTCGATGAGCACGCCGTCCCGGCCGTCGGACTCGACGAGCTCGACGAGGATCCGCTCGGTGCGCGAGGTCGGGACGTTCTTGCCGACGTAGTCGGCACGGATCGGCAGCTCCCGGTGCCCGCGGTCGACCAGCACGGCCAGCTGCACCGCGCGGGGGCGGCCCTCGTCGCGCAGCGCGTCCAGGGCGGCGCGGGTGGTGCGGCCGGACATCAGCACGTCGTCGACGAGCACGACGAGCTTGTCGTCCACACCGCCGTCGGGCATCGCAGTGGACTCCAGGGCGCGCGCGGGGCCGCGGCGCAGGTCGTCGCGGTAGAGGGTGGCGTCGACCGAGCCGACGGCCGGCGCGATGCCGGTGAACTCGCGGATCGCCGCGACGAGGCGGTGCGCGAGGTGGACGCCGCGGGTCGGGACGCCGAGCAGCACGAGGTCGTCCGGCCGGTCCGGCCCGAATGCGGTCTTCTCGATGATCTGGTGCGCGATGCGCGCGACGGTGCGGGTGACGTCGGCGGCGCTGAGCAGTTCCCGTACGGGATCCTGCGCGCCGACGTCCCCGCGGCGTGTGTTCGCCACGAGGTGCTCCTTCCCCGCCTCGCCGGACGGGCTTAAAGGACGGTGTACTGCCGGACCCGAACCTAGCAACGTGCACGCCCGGGGACCCCACCCGAAACACCCGGCGCGACGAACGCCACGCCCGCGGCGCCCACCGTGCCGTCCCGCGCGCCGACTGCCGCCCCGGAGGGTCACGGTCCGATCACGATCCGTCGGAGTCGGGCGTGTCCGGCGCCATTCGCGATACACCGGTACGGGCGGCACGATCACCGTGAACGGTCGACCGGTCGGGACGGAGTTTGCGATCAGGCACCCTTCGCTACCGCCGACGAGGGATCGGGGTTGACCCGTTCGGGTAGGAAATGCCTTGTCAGGGCCACGGGGAGGGGACCGAGCTTGACCACGCCGGACCGGACCCGGAGGATTACTCTCCGTATCAATTGGTGAACGTGAGGGTGTGCGACCACGGGAGAATCCCCGTGCGCGCGCCGCCCATCGACCCGCTGCCGGTCGGCCGCCCACGGCCCGACCCAACCCCGGCCGGGCCGACGACGGACGAGTGGAACGAAGGGATCGCCAGATGGGCGACTATGCCAAGGCCCTGGGGGGCAAGCTCCGGGCGATCCGGCAACAGCAGGGGCTGTCGCTCCACGGCGTCGAGCAGAAGTCCGGTGGACGCTGGAAGGCGGTCGTCGTCGGCTCCTACGAGCGCGGCGACCGGGCGGTCACCGTGCAGAAGCTCGCCGAGCTGGCGGACTTCTACGGCGTGCCGGTGGCCGAACTGCTGCCGGAGGGCCGCATCCCGTCCGGGAGCGAGCCGGCCACCAAGATCGTCATCAACCTGGAGCGGCTGCAGCAGCTCCCCGCGGACAAGGTGGGCCCGCTGGCCCGCTACGCCGCGGCCATCCAGAGCCAGCGCGGCGACTACAACGGCAAGGTGCTGTCCATCCGCGCCGAGGACCTGCGCTCGCTGGCGATCATCTACGACATGTCGCCCGGCGAGCTGACCGACCAGCTCATCGAGTGGGGCGTGCTCCCGCAGGAGGCGCGCCCCTCGCACCGGGTGGACTGAGCACGCAGCGGAGCGGGAGCCGCTCAGACGTTCCGTGCGCTGGTGAACCTGCCCAGCCTGCGCACCTCGTCGTCCATCCGCCCGAGCAGCCGCTCGGCCTGCGCGCGCATCAGCCCGTCCCCGGCGGGTGAGGCCAGCACCTGGCGTGCCCACCGCATGGCGCCGACCCACCGTGGCGCGAGAACCAGCCGGCGGCGGTGCTCCACGCCGTCGGCCAGCACGACGGCACACCGCTCGACCGGCATCACCCGGTTCAGCGGTGCGGGCAGGCCGGCGACCATGTCGTCGAATGCCGTGAGGTCGGATCGCGCGTCGCGGACCAGCGGCGTGTCCACCCACGCCATGTGGGCGGACCCGACCGCCACCCCGCGGTGCGCGACCTCCACCCGCAGCGAGGTGGCGAGGTGCTCGACGGCCGCCTTGCTGGCGTTGTACGCGGCCATGCCCGGTATGACCGCGAACGCCGCGAGCGACGACACGAGCAGCGCGTACCCGCGTCGCTCCAGCAGGTGCGGCAGCGCGGCCCGGAGCGTGTGGAACGTGCCGAGGACGTTGACGTCGAGCACCCGGCGGAACGTCTCCGGGTCGACGGCGCCCATCGACCCGTAGCTCGCGATCCCGGCGCCGGTGACGACCGCGTCGATCCCGCCGAACGCCGCCACGCCCTGCTCGACGGCCCGTTCCACGGCGGCCAGGTCCGTGACGTCGGCCGTCGCGGCCACGGCACGGTCGCCGATCCGCTCGGCGACCTCGGCCAGGCCGGCCGCGTCGCGGTCGACGAGGACCAGCCGGTGTCCCCGGCCGGCCAGCTCGGCCGACAGCGCGGCCCCGATCCCGTTCGCCGCGCCCGTCACGAGCACCACGGAGTCCACGCTCATGTCCCGCTCCTCGCGGGGTCACCGGGTCGTCCAGTGCACCGGTTCGTCCGGGGAGGACTCGTACCGGCACTCGATTCCGGTACGCACCCGGTCGCCGTGGGGTGTTGTCCTCGACTCCGCAGGCGTGACGCCGGGCGTCACATCGTGCCGCGCCCCGCGGCACGTTCGGTCCGGGTGCGGACGGCCTCGACGATGCCCACGACCAGCGCCAGCCCGACCAGGGCGACGGTCACCGTCAACCCGAGCGAGATGGCCGCCGTCCAGTCCCCTCCGGTGGTGGTGAGGTGGCCGAAGAACACGGCGCCGACCGCGGAGATGCCGACCGCCGATCCGATGCGCTGCCCGGTCTGGAGCACGCCCGCCGCCGTCCCGCCCTCGCGCGCGGGCACGTCGGCCAGGGTGAGCGTCTGGTTCGGCGCGATCACCAGTCCGCTGCCGATGCCGGCCACCAGGAGCGGCCCGGCGACCACCCACCCGAGGTTCGCCAGGCCGGTGCCCAGCAGGAGGTCGGTGGCGAGCAGGCCCGCCGCCACCAGCGCCAGCCCGACGACGAGCAGCGGCGCCCCGAACCGCGAGACGATGCGGCCGCCGAGCGCCGCGGAGACGGCCGATCCGAGTGCGAACGGCGTGAGGACGAGACCGGCCTGCAGCGGCGTGTAGCCGAGCCCGTTCTGGAAGTAGAGCGTCAGCACGAAGAAGATCGAGGTGAACCCGGCGAAGTAGACCAGCCCCAGCGTGACGCCCCACGCGTAGCTCGGGGTGCGGAGCAGGGCGAAGCTCACGAGCGGGTGCCCGTGCCGTCGCATCGCCCGGCGCTCCCATCCGGCGAACGCGGCCAGCAGGACCGCGCCCACCGCGAGCAGCCACCAGGGCGCGGACGCGGGGTCCTGTTCGGACTCCACCAGCGGCAGCATCACCGCGACCACCGCGGCTCCGAGCAGCAGCGCACCGGTCAGGTCGAGCGGGCGGCGCTCGTCCGACGTCCGGTCGCGCGGGAGCAGCCGGGCGCCGGCGACCAGCGCAGCCAGGCCGATCGGGACGTTGACGTAGAACACCCAGCGCCATCCCTCGGCGTCGCCGCCCCACTGGATCAGCAGCCCGCCGAGCAGCGGGCCCACCGCGGTGGAGATCCCGATCGCGGTGCCGAACAGCCCGAACGCGCGGCCCCGCTCCGGGCCCCGGAACAGCTGCTGGATGAAGCCGACGACCTGTGGGTTGAGCATCCCGCCCGCCGCGCCCTGGAGAAGGCGGACGACCACCAGGAACGTGGGGTCGAACGCCAGCCCGGCCAGCGCGCTGGTCAGTGTGAACAGCGCCAACGCGAGCAGGAACATGCGGCGGCGGCCCCGGTCGTCGCCGAGCCGCCCGGACGAGACCAGGACCAGCCCGAACGTGAGGGCGTAACCGGAGACCACCCACGACAGCTCGGACGCGGTGGCGCCGAGACCGCTCTGGATCGACGGCAGCGCGACGTTGACGATGCTGACGTCGAGCAGCGTCATGAAGCCGGCGACCAGGCACACCCCGAGCGCCGGCCATCGCCGCGGATCGGGTTCGGCGTCCATGCCCGTCATCGTCGCGCCCCGGGACGGCCGGGGCACGGCGACCCGCTACAGGGTGGCGCGCAGGTGCTCGGCGATGTCGGCGATCTGCCCGAGCACGCCGTTGACGTAGCGCGGGCTGTCGTCGGTGGACAGCGTGCGGGCCAGCTCCACCGCTTCGGTGATGGCGACCGGGTCGTCGACCTCGTCCACCCAGAGCAGCTCGTAGATGCCGATCCGCAGCAGCGTCCGGTCGACGGCGGGCATCCGGTCGACCGTCCAGCCCTCGGCGTGCTCGGTGATCAGCTGGTCGATGCGTTCGACGTGCGTCGTGACGCCCTCGACGAGCAGCGCCGCGTAGTCCGTGACCGGCGGGGCGTCGTCGGTCTCGCGGCGCTGGGCCAGGACCTCCAGGGGCGCGTCCCCGCGGGCCTCGGACTCGAACAGGATGTCCAGCGCCCTCTTGCGTGCCTTGGTGCGTGCGCGCACGTCAGACGCGGCCGAGGTACCGGCCGTCGCGCGTGTCCACCTTGACCTTGGTGCCGGTCTCGAGGAACAGCGGGACCTGGATCTCGGCGCCGGTCTCCAGCGTGGCCGGCTTCGTGCCGCCGGTGGAGCGGTCGCCCTGCAGGCCCGGGTCGGTGTGCTCGATGAGCAGCTCGACCGAGGTGGGCAGCTCGATGAACAGCGGCGCGTCCTCGTGGAACGAGATCTGCGCGGTCGCGTTCTCGAGCAGGTAGTTCGCGGCGTCGCCGACCACCTTCTCCGGGATCGGGAGCTGGTCGAACGTGTCGCCGTCCATGAACACGAAGTCGTTGCCGTCGCGGTAGAGGTAGGTCATGTCCCGGCGGTCGACCGTCGCGGTCTCGACCTTGGTGCCGGCGTTGAACGTCTTGTCGACGACCTTGCCGGTCATCACGTTCTTCAGCGTGGTGCGCACGAACGCGCCGCCCTTGCCGGGCTTGACGTGCTGGAACGCGGTCACCGACCACAGCTGGCCGTCCAGGTTGAGCACCAGGCCGTTCTTCAGGTCGTTCGTGGTCGCCACGTTGCGGTCTCTCCTGACGGTTGCGTAGTTCCTGCGAGCGTGCGATCTCGCGAAGGGTGCAGGCGCACTGGTGCGCGCTCTCCCCCGGGAGGCGCACACATCCGACGGTCAGGGTACCGCTGCGCCGACGCCCGCCGACGTCGCCCCGTCGCCCGCCGATCCCCGCCGGGACGGCCGTCCTGCCAGGATGTCCGGTACACGGCGAGGGGGGATCGACCGATGGTCACGCGGGTGGTCGTCGTCGACGACCAGGCGGTGGTGCGCGCGGGGTTCCGCGTGGTGCTCGGCGGGGCGGACGACATCGAGGTGGTCGGCGAGGCGGGGGACGGAGCGGCCGGGGCCGAGGAGGCCGCGCGGCTGCGCCCGGACGTCGTCCTGATGGACGTCCGGATGCCCGGCACCGACGGCATCGAGGGCACCCGCCGGATCGCCGCGCTCGACGACCCGCCCGTCCGGGTGCTCGTGGTGACCACGTTCGACCTGGACCGGCACGTCTACGACGCGCTGCGGGCCGGGGCGAGCGGGTTCGTGCTCAAGGACGTGACGCCGGAGGACCTGCAGGTCGCGGTACGGACGGTGCACGCGGGGCACTCGCTGTTCGCGCCGTCGGTGACCAGCCGGCTGGTCGGGCAGTTCGTGCCGGCCGACGACCCCGAGCCGGAGACGCCGCCGCTGCGGGTGTCGCTCACCGAGCGGGAGCGCGACGTGCTCGGCCTCGTCGCGGCCGGGCTGTCCAACGCCGAGATCGCCGAGAAGCTGTTCCTGGGCGCGACGACGGTGAAGACCCACGTCTCGCACCTGCTCACGAAGCTGGAGCTGCGCGACCGGGTGCAACTGGTGGTGTTCGCGTACGAGCACGGCCTGCTCCATGGCTGACCCGGTCTCCGCCACCGGGCCCACGCACCGCCGGACCGACGTGGTGCTGGTGGGGCTGCTGGCCGTGTTCAGCACGGCGTCGCTCGTCCTGTCCGGGGTCACGACGCCGCAGGCCGTGGGCGGCTTCGCGCTCACGCTCGTCGAGCTCATGTCGGTGCCGCTGCGCCGGACCCGTCCCCGCACCGCGCTCGCGGTCCTCGCGGTCCCGGCCGCGCTCGGGTACGCCGCGCAGATGCCGTCGCAGACCCTGATCTGGGCGGTGATCGCGTTCGCGCTGGTGCGGGGGCCGGTCCGGTCCGGGCTCCTGCTCACGGGCGCGGTCCTCGGGGTGACGGCCGTGGCCGGCGTCGGCTACACGCTGACGACCGGACGTGCGGCCGACGGCCTGGGCTACGCGATCAGCATCGGCGTCGCGGTCGCCATGTACGTCGTCGTCGGCGCCGTGCTGGGGTGGGTCAGCCGCGCCGTGCGCGCCCGGGACGAGACCCGTCGTCGCTCCGAGGAGCGGGCGTGGACGGCGGCGGCGCTGGCCGTGCAGCGGACCCGGATCGCGGCGGAGCTGGGCAGCGGGGTGCTGGACGGGCTGCGCGGGCTGACCGCGCGCACGGCCGCGCTGTCCGGGCAGGCCGCTCCGAGCGCCGCGGACGTCCCCGGGCAGATCGCGGCGCTGGAACGGGACGCGCGCGACGTGCTGGCGCGCATGCGCCGGGCACTGGCCGCGCTGCGCGAGCAGCCCCTCGACGTCCCGGACGGCCGGCCGGACACCCCGGCCGCGCCCGACGGGACCGCCGGCCGTCCGGCGTGGCTGCCCACCCTGCGTGGGCTGGCGCTGTCCGCGACGTTCGGGCTGGTCGCGCTCGCGGTCGGGTCGCTGCCGTTGCGCCCGACCGGGCAGGTGGCGGTGGACCGCGGGTTCGCGCTGCTGGACCTGCCGTGGTCGACCCCGGCGGCCCTGGCATCGCTCGCGGTGCAGGTGCTCGCCGTCGCCTGGTGGCGCAGCGCCCCCGCGACCGCGTTCGTGGTCGCGACCGCCGCCGCGATCGCCACCGGCTCGCTCGGCGGGACGAACGCGATCATCGAGGCGTCCTGGATGTTCCTGGTCTACGCCGTCGGGGCCGGCGCTCCGCCGCGCCGGTCCGGGGTGCTGACGGCCGCCGGGACGCTGGCCGTGCTGGTCGCGTACCTGACGGTCCCGGCCATGGGCGACCAGATCTCGTCGGGCGCGGCCGGGACCGTGCTGTCCTATCTCGTCGTCCCGTTCCTGTGGTTCGCCGGGGTCCGGCGCCGCGAGCACCGGCTGCACGCCGAGTCACTGCGGCGCGAGCGGCACGAGGCCCGGCAGCAGGAGGCGCTGGAGCAGGAACGGCTGCAGGTCGCCCGCGAGTTGCACGACGTCGTCGCCCACCACGTGTCGGCGATCGCGGTGCAGGCCGGCGCCGCGCGCATCACGACCGACGACGGGACCCGCCGGGAGGCGCTCGCGCACATCGTGGAGTCCGGCCGGCGGATCGCCGAGGCCCTGCCCGAGCTCGAGAGCCTGACCCCGGACACCGGAGACGTCACGCTCACCGCCGACGGCCTCGACGACCTGGTCCGGCCGGTCCGCGGCGCGGGCCTGCCGGTGACCTGCGAGGTGCGCGGCGAGCCCGCCGATCCATCCGGTGACCCGGAGCTGTTCGCCCAGCGCATCCTCACCGAGGCGCTGACGAACGTCGTCCGCCACGCCGGACCGAGCGAGACGTCGGTCCTGGTGGAGCACGCCCCGGACGGGGTGCGGGTGCGGGTGACCGACGCCGGGCCGGTGCCCGGGCACCGGGCCTACGGCCACGGGTCGGGGCTCGGGATGGTCGGGATGCGCGAGCGGGCCGGGATGCTCGGCGGACGGGTGGAGGCCGGGCCGGCCGCGGACGGCGGCTGGAGCGTGGACGCGCGGCTCCCCCGCACACCGTCGGCTTCCCCCGGACTCGTCCGCGAGGAGGACCGGGCGGCGTCGATCTCGTCCTCGACGACGACGCGCGCGGCCGGCGGACTTGCCTAACGTCACGTCCGACGCTGTCGGAGGAGGGCGAGGACGATGGGCGAACCGATCGGACGGCCGGAGGCGGTGGTCCCCGGACCGGGGCCGGACGCGACGGAGGGGCCGACGACCACGATGACGACGGAGCGGCCCCGTCCCGGCGCGGGCCCGCCCGGGCGCCCGTCGCTGGGCTGGACCGAGATCGTGTTCACGATCGTCGTCTACTTCGTGCTCTCGGTCGCCGCGTTCTTCGTGACCGGCGTGCCGGGACCGCAGGGGCAGAACACGCTGCCGGTGCTGCTGGGCGCGTCCGTCGTGACCCTGCTGGCCGTCGCCGGAGCGCTGGCACTGCGGGTCCGCTGGCTGCCCGCGATCGGGGTGCGCGCGACGACCTGGCGATGGCTGGCGATCGGGGCCGGGGTCGGCGTGCTGGCCCGGGTGCTGGCGTTCGGGCTGGTGCTGGGCTACATGGCGCTCACCGGGGACCGGTCCGACCCGCAGGACTTCCTGACCGGAACGGCCGCGGCGGGCGGGATCAGCCTGGTGCTGCTGTTCGTGCTCGGGGCCGGTCTCACGCCGGTCGCCGAGGAGCTGATGTTCCGCGGCGTCTTCTACGGCGCGCTGCGCCGCTACGGGGTCGTGCTCGCGGTGATCGGCAGCTCGCTGCTGTTCGGCCTGGCGCACGGGGTCAACGTCGTCCTGCCGGTCGCCGTCGTGCTCGGGGTGCTGAACGCGATCATGTACGAGCGTTCCGGGTCGATCTGGCCGTCCGTGGTGGCCCACGGCGTGCACAACGCGCTGGGGTTCGCGCTGGCCGCGTTCGTGCTGTCCTGACCCGGACTCAGAGTTCGACGAGGTCGCGCGGGGCCGCGGTGAGCGGCTCCGCGCCGTCGTCGTGCACGACGAGGGTGTCCTCGATCCGGACCCCGCCGCGGCCCTCCAGATAGACACCGGGCTCGACGGTCACGACGTGCCCGGCGGCGATCGCGCCGGACCCTCGCGCGGACAGCCACGGCGGCTCGTGGATCTGCAGTCCGACGCCGTGCCCGAGACCGTGCACGAACTCGGTCCCCCGCCCGGCCGCCACGACGACGTCCCGGGACGCCGCGTCGACGGCCACGACGTCGGCACCCGGGCGCAGCGCGGCGCACCCGGACCGCTGGGCGTCGGCCACCAGCGCGTGCAGCTCGCGCTGCCAGTCCGCCGCCGGGCCCAGCACGAACGTGCGCGTCATGTCCGAGTGGTAGCCGTCGACGAGCGCGCCGAAGTCCACCTTCACCAGGTCGCCCCGGCGCAGCTCGGTGCCGGTCGGCCGGTGGTGCGGGATCGCCGAGTGCGGGCCGGCGGCGAGGATCGTCTCGAACGCCGGGCCCTCGGCGCCGAGCCGGCGCATCCGGTCCTCGAGGTCGAGGGCGACGTCGCGTTCGGTGCGCCCTGCCGCGATGCCACCGGCCGCGAGCAGCGCCGACAGCGCCTCGTCGGCGACACCGCAGGCCGCGCGCACGGCCGCGACCTCGGCGTCGTCCTTGACCATCCGCAGCCGCCCGACCAGGCCCGGGGCACGACGCAGCAGGATCGGCCGGTCCCGCGCCTGCTCCTCCAGTGCCGCGTGCTGCTCGACGCTCACGTGGTCGGACTCGAACCCGATCGCGCCGCCGACCGCCGCCGTCGGCGACCAGCGCCGCCGCGCTCGACCGGTCGACGACCGTCCGCAGGTCCGGGACCTCGTCCGCGGCCTGGGTGCGGTACCGCCCGTCGGTGGCGAACACGTCGCGGTCCGGGCGGTCCGCGGCGACGACGAGCGCGGCGTTCGACCCGGTGAAGCCGGTGAGGTAGCGGATGTTGACGAGGTCGGTCACCAGCAGCGCGTCGAGCCCGTCGGTGCGCAGCAGCGACCGGAGCGCGTCACGACGGTCCGCGGTGGTCATGACCGCGAGCCTATGTGCCGCTGCGGCCCGGCGGCCCGCTCGAGGTCGCACTCCGTGCTGCCCGGTCGCGACGCCGACCGCGATGGCTGCGACCTCGACCGTGTCGATCACGACGTAGGCTGCGCGCCCATGAGTCTGTACTTCCGCCAGCTGCTGTCCGGCCAGGACTACGCCGCCGGGGACCCGGTGGCCACCCAGATGGTCAACTTCTCGTACCTGATCGGGGACCGGGAGTCCGGCGAGGCCGTCGTCGTCGACCCGGCGTACGCGCCGGACGACCTGCTGGCCGCGCTGGACGCCGACGGGATGCGGCTCACCGGCGTGCTCGCCACGCACCATCACCCGGACCACGTCGGCGGATCGATGATGGGCTTCGACCTCGTCGGGCTCGCCGAGCTGCTCGGCAAGAACCCGGTGCCGGTGCACGTGCAGCGCGACGAGTCGGAATGGGTGACGCGGGTGACCGGCCTGTCCGCGACCGACCTGACCCCGCACGACCACGACGACGTCGTGGAGGTCGGGTCGCTGCGCATCCGCCTGCTGCACACACCCGGGCACACGCCGGGGAGCCAGTGCTTCCTGCTCGACGGGCCGGACGGGCCGATGCTCGTCGCGGGCGACACGCTGTTCCTGCAGGGCTGCGGGCGCACCGACTTCCCCGGCGGCGACATCGACGCGATGTACCGGAGCCTCCAGCAGCTCGCCGGGCTGCCCGGCAACCCGACCGTCTACCCCGGGCACCGCTACTCGGACGCCCCGAGTGCGCCTCTGGACGACGTCCAGCGCACGAACATGGTGTTCCGGGCCGGGTCGGCGCAGCAGTTCCGGGCCGCGTTCGGCTGAGCGTGGTTCGCGGGGCGGTCAGGCGCTGATCGCCGCGTACGCCCGTTCCAGCAGCTCCGGCTCCGGGCCCTCCAGGCGGCCCGGCCGGGCGAGGCCGTCGAGCACGACGAACCGCAACATCCCGGCGCGGGACTTCTTGTCCCCCTGCATCGTCTCCACCAGCTCGGGCAGTACGCCCGGCACGTAGGAGACGGGGAGACCGACGCTCGCGAGGACCGCCCGGTGCCGGTCGGTGGTGGCGTCGTCGAGGCGGCCGGCGGCCCGCGCCAGCTCGGCGGCGAACACCAGGCCGACGCTCACCGCGTTCCCGTGCCGCCAGCGGTAGCCCTCGCGGCGCTCCACGGCGTGGCCGAGCGTGTGCCCGTAGTTGAGGATCTCCCGCAGGTGCGACTCGCGGAGATCGGCACCGACGACGTCGGCCTTGACCCGGATCGAACGCTCGACCAGCTCGGCCAGCACGGCGCCGCCCGGCTCCAGCGCGCCGGCCGGGTCGGCCTCCACCAGCTCCAGGATCCGCGGGTCGGCGATGAAACCGGTCTTGAGGATCTCGGCCGACCCGGCGACCAGCTCGGCGGGCGGCAGCGTGCGCAGCGTGTCCAGGTCGACGAGCACCGCCGACGGCTCGTGGAACGCGCCGACCAGGTTCTTGCCGGCGGCGGTGTTGATCCCGGTCTTGCCGCCGACGGCGGCGTCCACCATCGCGAGCAGCGTCGTCGGGACGTGCACGACCGGCACGCCCCGCATCCACGTCGCGGCGACGAACCCGGCGAGGTCGGTCACCGCTCCCCCGCCGAACCCGACGACCACGTCGGAGCGGGTGAGCCCGGCGTCGGCGCACGCCTGCCAGCAGGAGGCGAGGCTGTCCAGGGACTTGCCGTCCTCGGCGTCCGGGACCTCGATCCGGTGCGCGCGGACGCCGGCGGCGGCGAGCTCCGCCCGGGCCGCCTCCGCCGGACCGGCCAGCGTCGGCGGGTGCACGACCAGCGCGGACCGGGCGCCGAGCCCGGTGACCGTCCCGGCCAGCCGGCCGGCGACACCCGGACCGATCCGGACCGGGTACGGCCGCTCCGCGGCGACCTCGACGGTGACGTCGCCGACCTGGGCCTCGGGCGTGCTCACGGCGAGCTCTCCTTCGTGGACGGGTCGCCGAAACTCGGGGCCGGGAGCGCGGCGTCGTCCCGGGGCGTCGGCCGGTCGTGCGGGTCGGGAGCGTCGGCCGAGGCCGGCGGCGCTACGGCCGGTCCCTCGCCCAGCTCCGCCAGCACGAGCGCGACGACCTGGTTCGGGCTCCGCCGCGACGTGTCCACCTGCACCGTGGCGACCTCGCGGTACAGCGGGGCGCGTGCCGCCAGCAGCGACCGGAACGTCGCCCGCGGGTTCACCCCGGCCAGCAGCGGGCGGGCGGTGGACATGCCGGTCCGGCGCATCCCGTCGGCGAGGTTCACGTCCAGCGCGACGACCCGGTGCCCGCGCAGCAGCACGCGCGTCGTGTCGGCGAGCACGGCGCCGCCGCCGAGCGCGAGCACGCCGTGCCCG
Organism: uncultured Actinomycetota bacterium; assembly: GCA_963822335.1. Taxonomy (GTDB): domain Bacteria; phylum Actinomycetota; class Actinomycetes; order Mycobacteriales; family Pseudonocardiaceae; genus Pseudonocardia. The sequence continues at coordinate 1,524,520 of CAWGHE010000005.1, forward strand.
GCGCCGAGCGCGTCGGCGATCACCTCGCACTCGACCGCGCGGAACGCATCCTCGCCCTCGACGGTGAACATCTCGGAGATCGTGCGGCCGAGCCGCTCCTCGATCAGCGCGTCGGTGTCGGCGAAGCCGACGCCGAGGCGGCGCGCCAGAAGCTTCCCGATCGTCGACTTGCCGGCACCCGGCGGGCCGACGACGACGAGCTCCGGGCGCCCGTCGCCCCCGGACGCGCTCATCGAAGGGCCTCCGACGCCGAACCGGCGCGGTAGGTCGCGAGGTAGGCACGCGCGTTGCGGCGGGTCTCCTCCAGCGAGTCCCCGCCGAACTTCTCCAGCGCGGCCTGCGCCAGTACCAGCGCGGTCACCGACTCCACGACGACGCCGGCGCGCGGCACGGCACAGGCGTCCGAGCGCTGGTGGATCGCCGTCGCCTCCTCGCCGGTCGCCGTGTCGATCGTGCGCAGCGCGCGCGGCACCGTCGAGATCGGCTTCATCGCCACCCGCGCACGCACCGGCTCGCCGTTGGTCATGCCGCCCTCGAGCCCGCCCGCCCGGTTGGACAGCCGCTTCACCGGGTCGCCGGGGATCATCTCGTCGTGTGCGGCGCTGCCCCGCCGGTGCGCCGTCCGGAACCCGTCGCCGATCTCGACACCCTTCATCGCCTGGATGCCCATCAGCGCACCGGACAGCAGCGCGTCCAGGCGGCGGTCGGCCTGCACGTACGACCCGACGCCGACCGGCATCCCGTACGCGATCACCTCGATCACGCCGCCGAGCGTGTCCCCGTCCTCGTGCGCCGCGTCGATCTCGGCGGTCATCCGCGCCGACGTCTGCTCGGAGAACGCGCGGACCGGGTCGGCGTCGACCCGGGCGAGGTCGTCCGGTCCGGGGACGGGGTCGTCGTCCTGGGCGTCCACGGCCCCGATCCCGACGACGTGCGACACGATCCGGACGCCGAGCGCCTGCTCCAGGAACGCCTTCGCCACGGTGCCCATCACCACCCGGGACGCGGTCTCCCGGGCGCTGGCCCGCTCCAGCACCGGCCGGGCGTCGTCGAACCCGAACTTGGTCATCCCGGCGAGGTCGGCGTGCCCCGGCCGGGGACGGGTCAGGGGCGCGTTGCGGGCCCGGTTCGCGATCAGCTCCGGGTCGACCGGGTCGGCGGCCATCACCGTCTCCCACTTCGGCCACTCGGTGTTGCCGATCCGCACCGCGACCGGGCCGCCCTGCGTGAGCCCGTGCCGGACGCCGCCGATCACCTCGAGCTCGTCGGCCTCGAACGACATCCGCGGGCTCCGCCCGTGCCCGAGCTTGCGGCGCTCCAGCTCGGCCGACATGTCCCGCGTCGTGACCTCGACACCGGCGACCATGCCCTCCAGCACGGCGACCAGTGCAGGCCCGTGCGACTCCCCGGCGGTGATCCATCGCAGCACGGCGTCCATCCTCTCACCCGACCCCGGCCGGACCCGGCCAGGCCGCCGCGGCCGTGACCACGACCAGGCAGGCGAGCAGCATCGACGGTCCGTGCGGCAGCCCGCGCCCGCCGGCCCCGGCCGGCTCCCCCGCCGCCGTCGCCGCGGCTCCTGCCGGCCGCACGGCTCCTGCCGCCTTCTCCGCGGCGACCCCGCCCCCGGTCGATCCGGCCACAGTTGCGCCGCCTCCTTCCGACCACACGGCCCCTGCCGCCTTCTCCGCCGCCGCCGGGGACCCGGCCGATCCGGCCGCAGGCATCCCGCCCCCGGCAGACCGAGCCGCAATTGCCCCGGAGTCCGCCGATCCCGTCGCTTCCCCGCCGGCGACCCTCCGGAGTGCCACTCCAGCCACGGCCGTGAGGAGGGCGGCGAGCACCGTCCCCAGCACGACCGCGGTCCACGACACGCCTGCCAGCGCCGCCCCGACGCTCGCGGCCAGCTTGACGTCTCCCCCACCCATCGCGCCCGGCACGCACCGCCGGACGGCCGCGTGCGCTCCGCACAGCAGCAGCGCGCCCACCACTCCGCGCAGCACGGCCGCCGTACCGAGCGGGACCAGCAGGGCGAGCACGACCGGGAGCGCGGGCAGCGTCAGCGCGTCCGGCAACCGTCGCACCGCCACGTCCACGGCCGACCCGGCCACCAGCAGCCACCCGATCCCGAGCAGCAACGGGACCGCGGCGCCGGGCAGTGCGCCAGCGGCCCACCACGCAGCGACGGCGGCCCACAGCAGCCCCGTGCCGGCCACGCACGAGGACGGCGGCACCCGGGCCCCGCGATCGAGCCAGGCCAGCCACCACCGGGTCGCGGCACCCAGCAGTCCGCCCGCGACCGTGGTGAGCACGACCACGGTCAGGACGAGGGGCGGCGGAAGCGGCATGTCCTGATGGTGGGCCGTTCCAGAGCCGCCGGCGGGACCGATCGGCCCGCTGTGGAGGACCTGTACGGGTTGGGGACGAACGACCGGCGTCCGGCCCAGCGCGCCGCGGGATCGTCGGTGTTGCGTGGTAGTGCCGCCGCCCGGTACCGGGGCGGGCAGGTGTTGCGTATAGGTGCGCATTGCAAAGCGTGCCCGGCGACCAGCCGCAAGAGCCGGGCAGTGTGAGGACGACCAGGCGGACCCGTGATTTCGGGGCCGGTACGACCGTGCGTCACGTCGTGGCGGCGGCAACCGCCCGAACGTGCCAACCGACCGCGTCCTCGGATCGAGTGGCACGTAGCAGTCGCGGCCACCGCCCAAACGTGGCCGTCGACCACCGGACCCGGATCGAGCGGAACGTTGCGGTCGCCGCCACCGCGGAAACGTGCTCGTCGACCAGCGTCCCCGCACCGGTCGGCACGTTGCGGTCGTCAGGGCCGGGTGGACCGGCGAGCCCCCACGCCGGCGCCACCGGGATCGCGAGGATGATCGGAGCACGTGCACGCCGACCACCGGTCCGACCCGAGTCCAGCGACGGTCGTGCGCGCCGACGTCGACCACGGCACCGCCGAGCTGGTCCGCGACCCGGACCGGCTCCAGGGCTGGACGCTCCTGCTCGACGGCACCGCGCAGTCGCACGTCGACCTGGCCGACCCCGAGCACCTGGAGTTCGAGTACGTCCGGCGGATCGCGCACGTCACCGCCGTCCTCGCGGACCCGGGGCGGCCGCTGCGCGCCCTGCACCTGGGCGGCGGGGCGTGGACGCTCGCCCGCTACGTCGCCGCGACCCGGCCGGGGTCGGCGCAGCTGGTCGTCGAGCTGGACGCGGCGCTCGTCGAGCTCGTGCACCACCGCCTGCCCGGTCCCGGGCCCGAGGACGGGCTGGAGGTTCGCGCGGGCGAGGCGCGCAGCGTGCTGGCCGAGCTGCCGCCCGGCGGGTTCGACCTGGTCGTGCTGGACGCGTTCACCGGCGCTCGTACCCCCGCGCAGGTGACGACGGCCGAGTTCCTGGCCGGGGTGCGGCGGGTACTCGCCCCCGGCGGGACCTACGTGGCGAACCTCGGCGACGGGGCGCCGTGGCCGTTCCTGCCCGGCCAGGTCGCGACGGCCGGCGCGGTGTTCACACACCTGGCGATCGTGGCCGCGCCGGACGTCTTGCACGGGCGCCGGTTCGGCAACCTCGTGCTGACCGGCCGTGGCGACGCGGCGGGCCCGGCGGCGCTCGAGGCCCTGGCCCGCCGGGTCGCCGCCGACCCGTTCCCGGCGCGCGTCCTCGACGACGCGGCCACCCGCGCTCTGGCCGGGGACGCGGCCGTCGTCACCGACCGCACCGCGACCCCGTCGCCCAGGCCGCCCGCCGGGCTCTGGGGCCAGTAGGGATCAGCGTCGATGTTCGCTGCGCAAGCTCCGCTCAGGCGATCGACGGGTCGACCAGCACCTTCATCTTCTGCCCGGCGTGCAGCGCGTCGAACCCCTCGGCGACGACGTCGGCCATCGCGATCTTCTCCATCCAGCCGGTCGTGTCGTAGTGGCCGCGGCTCATCAGGTCGATCACGGCGCGGTAGTCGTCGCCGGTGTAGCAGAGCGAGCCCTGGATCCGGGACTCGTTCATCACGAGGTTGATCAGGGGAGTCTCCAGCGGCGTCTCGTAGATCGCCACGCTGATCATCGGGCGCCCGGCGCCGACCGTGGCCAGCGCCGTCTCGACGGCCGGCTGCACGCCCGCGGCGTCGTAGGCCGCGTCGGCGCCCTTGCCCCCGGTGGCGTCGGCGATCGCCGCCGGCACGTCGGTCGACGTCGGGTCGAGCGTGGACGCGCCCAGCTTCTCGATCGCGGCCCGGCGGGTCGCGGACGGCTCGACGACGTACACGGCGTCCAGGCCCATCCCGCGCAGCGCGTGCCACAGCCCGATGCCGATCGGGCCGGCACCGAACACGACGGCCGTGTGCTCCGGGCGCACGTCACCCAGCTTCGCCGCGTGGTAGGCCACGGCCATCGGCTCGACGAGCGCGCCGAGCTCCAGCGACACCGCGTCCGGCAGCTTGTGCAGCATCGACTCCGGCACGACCGTGTACTCGGCCATGCCGCCGTCGGACATCAGCCCGTGGAAACCGATCGACGAGCACACGTTGTAGCGCCCGGAGCTGCAGCGGTCACAGTGCCCGCATGCGTAGATCGGCTCCACGGCGACCCGGTCGCCCTCGGCCACCGCGGTCACGCCGGAGCCGACCTCGACGACCGTCCCGGAGAACTCGTGGCCCAGCGTCAGCGGCAGCTCGCGACCGGTCAGCGGGTGCGCGGCGCCGTTCGGGATGAAGATCGGCCCGGCGAAGTACTCGTGCAGGTCGGTGCCGCAGATCCCGTTGTACCCGACCCGCAGCGCGACCTGCCCCGGACCGACCTGCGGGTCCGCGACGTCGGTGATCCGGACGTCGGTGCGCCCGTGGTAGACGACCGCTCGCATGGCGCCCCACCCCTCTCTGGTTGCCGTGCGGTCCGGTCTATCAGTGACCGGCGTCGCAGTGCAGGGTTGCCCGCGGGTTGCACGCGCCCGGTCAGAACGCCCCGACCTGGCGGGCCCGGTCGACGTTCGCCTGGTGCTCCGGGAACGTGACCGCGAAGCAGGACGCGCCCTGCGTCGTGCAGCGCACGAAGAAGAACCAGGGGCCGGGCTCGGGCGCCAGCGCGGCGGCGACCGCCGCGTCCGACACGGAGCTGACCGGGGTCGGCGGAAGGCCGACGTTGAGGTAGCTGTTGTACGGCCCCGGGGCGCGACGGGCGTCGCCCGTGGTCCGCAGGGCCTGCACGTCGAGCGGATAGTTGACGGTCGAGTCCAGCTCCAGGCGCTGCCCGGCGGCGAGCCGGTTCGTGATCACGCGGGAGATCCGGGGCATGTCCGGCGCGATCGACTCCCGCTCCACCAGCGAGGCCCGGATGAGAGCCTCGTAGGACCCCGGACCGTGGCCGAGTCCGGCGCGCTCCAGTCGCGGCTCGGAGTCCTGCAGCACGCTGCGCAGCACCTGCAGCGGTGACCCGCTCGGGTCGATGTCGTAGGTGCCGGGCGCGACGAGTCCCTCCAGCCGGCGCACCGGCGCCGCGCGAGACACGCCCGCACGGGCCCACTCCGGCACACCGAGGGCGGCCGGGTCGGTCTCGGCCATCACCCGCCGCAGCTCGCTGACCTCGACGCAGCGGCGCTCCTCGTCCTCGCCGACGCACGTCGCCGTGGAGATCTGGCTGAGCACCCCCGGGGTGACGACGCCGTTCGGCGCCTTCGTGTCGTCGAGCTGGATGCCGCCCTTGACGTCCATGAACCCGACCCGCGAGTCCGGCTCCACCAGCGCTTCGACGGCGGCGTCCCCGGACATCTGCTCGCGCAGCTGGTAGTAGCCCGGCTGCACCCGCTGGATCGCCGGGACGTCCCCGGCCGCGCCGACGAACGCGGCCTTGCTGGCCACCACCCCGCGGGCGACCAGCATGTCGCCGATCGTGCTCGTCGAGTTGCCCTGCTCCACCCGCACGACGACGACGCCGCGCCCCTCGCCCGGGAAGTCCTCCGGTCCGATCACGAACAGGATCGACGCGACCAGCGCCGCACCGGCCACCAGTGCCGTGGCCAGCAGGAGCAACCGCCGTCGACGGTGCGTCTCGGCGGTGAGGGATCGGTCGGTCACCGGAGCCGCCGCCCCTGCCGGTAGCCCGTGGCCGGGATGGAGCCTCCGCCGATCGTCACGTGCACGCCGACACCGGTCACACGGTCGAGGGTAGCCACCGCCCGGAGGAGGGGCCTGCCACTCCCCGTGAGTGGATCATGGCGGGGATGAGGTAGGGCCCGGACGTCACCGGTCGCGCGCGGCGTCCAGCCAGCCCTGCAGGATCGCGACGGCGGCCGCCTGGTCGACGACGGCGCGCTGCTTGCGCCCGCGCACGCCGCGCCCGGACAGCTGGCGGGTCGCGACGACCGTCGTCATCCGCTCGTCGGTCAGCTCCACCGGCACGGTCAGGGTGTCTCGCAGCGCGGCCGCGAACTCCTGCGCCGCCTGCGCGGCCGGGCCGTCCTCACCGCGCAGGTTGCGCGGCAGGCCGAGCACGACCCCCACGGCGTCGTGCTCGGCCACGAGGTCGGCGATGCGGCGGGTGTCGGACCCGTTCACGGAGTCCCGCGGGACGGTCTCCACCGGCGTCGCGAGGATCCCGTCCGGATCGCACACCGCGACCCCGACCCGCACGGCGCCGACGTCGATCCCGAGCCGGCGCCCGCGCGTCCACGTCACCCGCGGATCGCCTCGCGCAGCTTCTGGATCGCGGCGTCGACCCCGGACGGGTCGGTGCCGCCGCCCTGCGCGAGGTCGGGCTTGCCGCCGCCGCGCCCACCGACGGCCGCGGCGAACTCCGGGATCAGCTTGCCGGCGGCCAGCCCGGCGTCGCGGGCCGCGGCCGTGGTGGCCACGACGAACGACACCTTCCCGGACTCCTCGTCGGCCGAGAACAGCGCGACCACACCGGGTACGGGACCGAGCTTCCCCGCACGTCCGAGGCGAGCGTGCGCAGGTCGTTGCCGGCCACGCCGGCCGGGGCCGTGACGGCGACGAGCTTCGTGCCACCCAGGTCCTCGGCCGACTCGGCCAGCGACGCGGCGGAGGCCAGCACGGCGTCGGCGCGGTGCTTCTCCAGGTCGCGCTCGGCCGTGCGCAGCCGCTCGACCAGGCCCTGGACCCGGTCCGGCAGCTCCTCCGGGCGGGCCTTGAGCTGGTCGGCGAGCTGGTTGACCAGCACGTGCTCGGTGGTGGCGTGCCGGAACGCGTCCAGCCCGACCAGGGCTTCCACGCGTCGCACACCGGAGCCGATCGAGGCCTCGGACAGCACCCGCACCAGGCCGAGCTCGCCGGTCCGGCGCACGTGCGTGCCACCGCACAGCTCGCGCGAGTAGTCGCCCATGTCGACGACCCGGACGCGGTCGCCGTACTTCTCGCCGAACAGCATCATGGCGCCGAGCCTGCGGGCCTCGTCCATCGACGTCTCGTACGTCTGGACCTCGCGGTCGGACTGCAGGACGTCGTTGACCTCCTCCTCGATCTCGGTCAGCGCGGCAGCGGGCACGGCGCCGGTCGGCGAGGTGAAGTCGAACCGCAGGCGGCCCGGGGCGTTCAGCGACCCGGCCTGGGCGGCCGAGCTGCCCAGCGCCCCGCGCACGCCGGCGTGGACGAGGTGGGTGGCCGTGTGCGCGCGCGAGATCGCGGCGCGGCGGAACTCGTCGACGTGCGCGACGACGTCGGCGTCGAGCGTCACGGTCCCGGCGGTGACCACGCCGCGGTGCACCCGCAGGCCCGCGACCGGGGACTGCACGTCGTCCACCCGCACGGTGAACGAGCCGCCGGTGATCGTGCCGGTGTCGGCCTGCTGGCCACCGGCCTCGGCGTAGAACGGCGTCCGGTCGAGCAGCACCTCGACCGAGTCACCCTCCGACGCGGCGGGCACGGTGGCGCCGTCGCGGAGCAGCCCGACGACCCGGGCCTCCGACGACAGCGACTGGTAGCCGAGGAAGTCGGTCACGCCGTGCGTGTCCAGCACGGCGCGGTACACCGAGGCGTCGACGAAGCCGACCTTGCGACCGGCGGCGTCGGCCTTGGCGCGGGAGCGCTGCTCGTTCATCAGCGTCGTGAACCGCTCCCGGTCCACCGACAGCCCGGCCTCCTCGGCCATCTCGAGCGTCAGGTCGATCGGGAAGCCGTACGTGTCGTGCAGCTGGAACGCCTGGTCCCCGGGCAGCGTCGACGCCCCGGACCGCTTCGTCTCCTCCACGGCCGACTCGAAGATCTTCGACCCGGCCGACAGCGTGGCCAGGAACGTGTCCTCCTCGGCCTTGATCACGGCCGAGATCCGCTCGAAGTCGGAGGCCAGCTCCGGGTAGGTGGGCGACATGGCGTCGCGCACGACGGTGGCGAACTCGACCAGGCAGGTGCCCTCGACGCCGAGCAGCCGGGCCGAGCGCACGATCCGGCGCAGCAGGCGTCGCAGCACGTAGCCGCGGCCCTCGTTGCCGGGGTTCACGCCGTCGCCGACGATCATCACGCCGGTGCGCGCGTGGTCGGCGATCACGCGGAACCGGACGTCGTCCTCCTCGTCGCGCCCGTAGGCCCGGCCGGACAGCTCCTCGGCCTTGGCGATCACCGGGCGGACCAGGTCGGTCTCGTAGACGTTGTCCACGCCCTGCAGCAGGAACGCGACCCGCTCGACGCCCATGCCGGTGTCGATGTTCTTGTGCGGCAACGTGCCGATCGGCGGGTTCCCCTTCTTCGGGGACTTGTCGCCGCGCACGTCCTGCATGAAGACGAGGTTCCAGATCTCCAGGTAGCGGTCCTCGTCGGCGACCGGGCCGCCCTCGGCGCCGTACTCGGGACCGCGGTCGTAGTAGATCTCCGAGCAGGGGCCGCCGGGACCGGGCACGCCCATGTCCCAGTAGTTGTCCTCGCCGTCGCGGCGCTGGATGCGCTCCTCCGGCAGCCCGGCGATCTCCTTCCAGAGCTCGATCGCCTCGTCGTCGGTCTCGAAGACCGTCACCCAGATCCGGTCCGGGTCGAAGCCGTAGCCGCCGTCGTCCTGGGATCCGGTGACCAGCTGCCAGGCGTGCTCGATCGCTCCGCGCTTGAAGTAGTCGCCGAACGAGAAGTTGCCCGCCATCTGGAAGAACGTGGCGTGCCGAGTGGTCTTGCCGACCTCGTCGATGTCCGGGGTCCGCACGCACTTCTGGATCGACGTGGCCCGCGGGTAGGGCGCCGGGACGTCACCGAGGAAGTACGGCTTGAACTGCACCATGCCGGCGTTGACGAACAGCAGCTGCGGGTCGTCGAGGATCAACGACGCGCTGGGCACGGGCGTGTGGCCGGCGTTCTCGAAGTGGGCGGTGAAACGGCGGACGATCTCGTGGGTCTGCACCGGAGGACTCTCGTGACGGGTACGGCGACGGGCCGGCCTTGAGGCCAGGCGGTCACCTTACGGCTCGGTCCGTCCACGACGGATCAGGCCTCCAGCCTACCCGGCGCGTCGAACGGGTTCCGTGCTCTCGCAGGCCCCGGCGGGCCCGCGCCCGGGCCGCGACAAGGCCCCTCAGACCGCGACGGCGACGGGCGCGTGCTCCTCCGACGGAACCGGGCGCTGGGTGGGGATGCGCGGCGCGGAGGCCACGCGGACGCGGGACGGAGCGGCGGCGGGGCGGCGGACCGGGCGCCGGCGGATCGCGAGCCGCGCGGTTCCGGACGGCTCGGCGGAGGCGTCCCCGCGCCGGGTCGCACGGTCCTCGAGCTCACGGCGCAGGCGCTGCAGCGCACGGTGCTGCGCCACACGGACGGCACCGGGGGTGGAGCCGAGCGCCTCGGCCGTCTCCTCCGCGGTCAGGCCGACGGCGATGCGCAGGGTCAGGATCTCCACCTGGCGGGTGCCGAGCACGCCGAGCAGGTCACCGAGGCGGTCGTTGCGCTCGGCCTCCAGCACCAGCTGCTCCGGGCCCTGGTCGGAGCTGGTCCGCTCCGGCAGCTCCTCGACGGCGTCGCAGCGGTTGCGCGCCATGGCCCGGAACGCATCCGCGATCTTGTGCCGGGCGATCCCGAACACGAACGCGCGGAACGAGACCCCGGCGAAGCGGTAGTCCGGCAGGACGGCGAGCACGGCCATGCACACGTCCTGGGCGACGTCGTCGGCCGAACCCATCGTCGTCTCGCGGCGGCCCAGGCGGGCCCGGCAGAAGCGCTGTACCTGCGGCTGGATGCGGCTGAGCAGCTGCGCAACGGCCTGTGGGTCACCGGCGACGGCGGCGCGCAGGAGCTCCGGCGGAAGAAGGTCGTCGTCGCGGGTGGCCCGCGCCGGTGTCTCGTCGATCTCGGTGTCCGTGTGGTCGACCGCGACGGCGAGGCCGAGCGTCTCCACGGCGTCCGGGGTCTCCACCGTCTCGACCGCGGCCACGACGTCCTCCACGAGCAGCATGTCCGTGCCCCTCCGGCGCGGACCAGCCGCGCCGTTCTCCGGCATCACCGAGTACACCCCGTGACGTACGGGGCGTCGACGATGCGAAACGGTCTACTACGAACGGGGGTCGTTGTGGTTTGCCCCGCCGTGGTCACGGGATCTCCCCGTGACCATCCGGCCCTCGGGACGCGGCCCGGTGGCTCCGGGTCGCCGACCGCCGGTCGGTGTGGTGTCTACCCTGGTGGGCGCCGGGTCAGTGGTCAACGCAGATGCTCAATTCTCGGTATGCCGAACGGTGCAGCCGGGACCTCCACCGGACTTATGCGTACCGATGCGGGTAGCCCGCTTCGGGTGATCACGATCGGTGAGGTCGTGACCTGAACGGAGCAGGGTCGTTGGGCTCGTGACGCCCTGCGCCGCTTTCCCGGAGGAACGACCCGTGCCCCAGCCCCGTCCCGCCCGCCTGCGCCGGGCCGTTCTCGCGCTGCTCGCGGCCGGTGTCGCGGTCGCCGCGGGCACGGTCGGGGTCCCGGCGGTCGCGGACGTGCCCGACCCGGGCCTGACCGAGGACGCCGCCGCGGCGCTCGTCCCGGCCGTCCGGGACGCGGCGGGCCCGGCGCTGGCCGGGATCTGGTTCGCGCCGGACGAGCCGGCACCCTCCGGGACCTCCGAGGGCAAGCTCATGGTCGGGACCTGGGAGCCCGCGCTGGCGCCGGTCCTGTCGGCGCTCGGCGCGACACCGGTCGTGCGGTCCGAACCGCGCCGCGACCCGGAGGGCGCGCTGCGTCTGCTCACCGGACGCACGGCGGCCGGGATGCCGGACGGTATCGCCGACTTCGGGGTGGACGAGGTCTCGCAGGAGCTCGTGGTCACCGTCGTCGGCGCGGAGCCGACGATCCTGCCGACGCTGCTCGACGGCCTCGACCCGTCGGTGCTGCGGATCGAGTCCACCCCGACCGCCCCGCACCTGCAGGCCGCGATCAGCGGCGGCGACACGATCACCGACGGCACCAAACGCTGCACCGCGGGCTTCACGGCGACCGACGGCCGGATCGACTGGCTCGTCACCGCGGGGCACTGCACCCGTGGCTCGTCGACCTGGATCTCCGGCCCGGACGGGGCCACCGTCGGCTCGGACGCGCGCACGGCCGACAACGGCCGGGACGCCGGCGCCATCCCGGTCGGCCCGGGCTGGACCGCGCTCCCGATGGCCGGCGGCGCCCCGGTGCACGGGGCGCGGGTCGCGCCCGTCGGGACGTCGGTCTGCCTGTTCGGCTCGACGTCCGGGCGCAGCTGCGGTCCGATCTCCCGCACCGACGTCGTGGTCAACTTCGGCGGCCAGCAGCAGACCGGGCTCACCGCCGCCGACCTCTGCGGCCGCGAGGGCGACTCCGGCGGGCCGTACGTGACGCCGGACGGGCAGGCCCAGGGCGTGCACACCGGCGCCGGGGGCAACAACGGCTGCACCAGCTACTTCACACCGGTCGGGACCGCCATGGGCTCGCTCGGCCTGACCCTGCGGACGGGCTGACGCCCGGGCGTCAGCCGCCCCGCACGGCCCGGCGCAGCTTCGGCAGCCGCTCGGCGAGCGTCCGCTCGGCGCCGTGCGTGCCGGGCTCGTAGTAGTCACGGCCCACCAGGTCGTCCGGCGGGTACTGCTGGGTGAGCACGCCGTCGGTGGTGTCGTGCGGGTACCGGTACCCGACGGCGTTGCCGAGCTTCTGCGCGCCCGCGTAGTGGCCGTCGCGCAGGTGCGCCGGCACCCCGCCGACGGCTCCGGCGCGGACGTCGGCCATCGCGGCGTCGATCGCGGTGATCACCGAGTTCGACTTCGGCGCCGTGGCCAGGTGCAGCGTCACCTGCGCCAGCGCCAGGCGCGCCTCCGGCATCCCGACGAGCTGCACCACCTGCGCGGCGGCGGTGGCCGCCGGCAGCGCGGTCGGGTCGGCGAGCCCGATGTCCTCGCTGGCGTGCACCATCAGCCGCCGCGCGATGAACCGCGCGTCCTCCCCCGCGACGATCATGCGGGCCAGGTAGTGCAGCGCGGCGTCCGGGTCGGAGCCGCGGATCGACTTGATGAATGCGCTGATCACGTCGTAGTGCTGGTCGCCCGCCCGGTCGTAGCGCACCGCGACCTCGGTGACGGCGCGCTCGACGGCGTCCAGGTCCACGGTCGGCGGCCCGGCGCCGGTGTCGTCCGTGGCGTCGGCGGCGTCGGCCAGCACCCCGTCGGCGGCCGCCTCGAGCGCCGTCAGCGCCCGCCGCGCGTCCCCGGCGGACAGCCGGACCAGTGCGTCCTCGCCGTCCTCGGAGAGCCTCACAGCGCCGCCCAGACCCCGCTCCGAGGCGACGGCACGGCGCAGCAGCTCCCGGACGTCGTCGGCATCGAGGGACTGCAGCCCGAGCACCAGCGACCGCGACAGCAGCGGCGACACCACGGAGAACGACGGGTTCTCCGTCGTCGCCGCGACGAGCAGCACGACCCGGTCCTCCACGGCCCCGAGCAACGCGTCCTGCTGGGTCTTGGAGAACCGGTGGACCTCGTCGATGAACAGCACGGTCGGGGTGCCGCTGCGGTCGCGGCGCACCCGCGCCTCGTCGATCACGGCGCGGAGCTCCTTGACCCCCGCCGACAGGGCGGAGAGTGCGACGAACCGGCGACCGCCTCCGCCGGCGCCCGCCATCAGCCGCGCGAGGGTGGTCTTGCCGGTGCCGGGCGGGCCGTGCAGCAGCACCGACGCCGGCGCCCCGCCCTCGAGCAGCCGCCGCAGCGGCGCCCCGGCGCGCAGCAGGTCCCGCTGCCCGACGACCTCGTCCAGGCTGCGCGGGCGCATCCGGACCGCCAGCGGCGCGCCCGGCCCGGGCCCCGCACCGGTCCCGGCGTCGTCGGAGTCCGGCGGGTCGATGTCGAACAGGCCGTCAGTGCTCATCGTGCGCCCAGCCTGCCACTCCTCCGGCGCCGTCACGTGACGGCGCCGGAGGAGCGGGTCACCGGTGCAGCTCGGCCACCAGCCGGGGCGTGTGCACCTGCCCCGGGGCCTCCCAGGCCCGCAGCTCGGAGTAGGTGACGACGGAGACGCCGACGGCGACCAGGGCGACCGGGATCGCCAGGATCTGGATGATGATCTGGCCGACGGCGCTCTGGGAACCGAACACGGACTGCACGACGAACTGGATGATCCCCTGGTAGATCGCGGCGGCCACGAAGTACAGAAGCAGCCGGCCGACCGTCGGCCAGAAGCGGCGGTTGAACAGCGAGAAGCACCGGTCGATCGCGCCCCGCTCGTACATGATCACGCCGGTCAGCGCCGCGGTGAACACCAGCGCCAGGTAGACGCCGGGCAGGATCAGCAGGATGAACCCGACGCCGATCATGAGGGCGGCGAGGATGCCCCACCCGAGCAGCGCCGGCGCTCGGCCCACGCCGAACCGGAACGCCTCACCGAGCGGGACCCGCTGCCCCGCGGCGTCGTGGGTGACGTAGTACACCGAGACGCCCTGCGCGATGAGGATCCCGGCGACGAACACCACGAGCGACACGACGCCGAGCACGATGACCAGCGCAATGCTCCCGGTCAGGGCGCCGAGCAAGGTCAGCAGGCCACCGAGGACGACCGCGGGCACGTAGGACGCCAGGTGGATCAGCAGCAACGGCTGCCAGCTGCGCGTGAACACCCCCAGCGACTTGCGCAGCCACTGGTCGAAGTCCGTCGCCACCAGCGGGTCGGCCGGGTCGACGTACCCGCCGGGCTGGTTCTGCTGCGGGTAGGCCTGGTAGTCGCCGTAGGCCCCCGGTTGCCCGGGCGGCGGGTAGCCGCCCTGCTGCGGGTACTGGCCGCCCTGCGGATAGGGCTGCTGCTGGGGGTACTGCCCGGGCGGCGGGTACCCCCCGCCCTGCGGGTTCTGCGGGTACTGGCCGCCCTGCTGCGGGTACGGGGGCGGCTGGCCGCCTTGCTGCGGGTACTGCGGCTGCCCACCATCGCCGGAGCCGGGCTGCTGCGGTGACCCCCCGGACGGCTGCTCCTCGGGCCGCTGCGGGTCATCGCCATCTGCCGGCGGGTAACTCGTCATGCGCGCGCACCTTAGCGGTGCACCGGGTACGACCGGGACGAAGTTTTCGCCCGCGACCGAATCGTGATCATGGGCGTCATACGGCGTATCCGGAACGCAACCGCCCCGACGCGAGCGGTGACACCCCGGCAACATCGGTGCGGCACGCTCGTCGGGCATGGACCCCGTGACCCGCACGTCCTGCCCGCTCTGCGGGCGCCCGCACACCCCCGCCGACGCCAGGGGCCTGGCCTGGAGCAGCCGCCACACACCCGGCGGCGTCACCTGGACGTGCGGCCCGTGCACCCGCACCTACTTGGTCGAGATCGAGTCCGGTCTACCGGTGGAGCCGATGGATCTGCCCGCCTCCGCCTGACGCCCGCACCCGTCCGGGACGTAGTGTCCCGGGCGTGCGCGAGATCCTCGAACTGCTGGAGCGGGACGCCACGCTGCCCGTCGACACGATCGCGACCATGGTCGGCCTGCCGGTCGACGAGGTGGACGCGCGGATCGCGGAATGGGAGCGCACCGGCGTCATCCGGCGGCGCAAGGCCGTCGTGAACTGGACGGCGTACGACGCCGCCGACGGCCGCGGGGGCGAGGTCACGGCGTTCATCGACGTCTCGGTCGCCCCGGCCCGCGGTGTCGGCTTCGACGACGTGGCCGCACGCATCTCCCGCTTCGACGACGTGCGGGACTGCTACCTCGTCTCCGGCGCGCACGACCTGCGCTGCACGGTCGTCGGCCGGGACATCCGCGCGATCAGCGACTTCGTGTCCCACAAGCTGTCCACGATCGACCGCGTGCAGGCCACCGCGACTCACTTCGTGCTCGCCACCCACAAGCGCGACGGCGACACGTTCGCCGACCCGGAACCCGACCACCGCCTGCCGGTCACGCCGTGAAGCCGCTCAACGACACGATCAGCGCCTGCCCGCCGTCGGGGATCCGGCGGTTCTTCGACATCGCCGCCGAGATGGACGACGTCATCTCGCTCGGCGTCGGGGAACCGGACTTCGTCACGCCGTGGCGGATCCGCGAGGCCGGGATCTACGCCCTGGAGCACGGCTACACCACCTACACCGGCAACGCCGGCCTCCTCGAGCTGCGCCGCCTGATCTGCGACGACCTCGCGTCGCGCTACGACGCGCACTACGCGCCGGACCGCGAGTGCCTGATCACGACGGGCGTCTCCGAGGGGCTCGACCTCGCACTGCGGGTGCTGCTGAACGCGGGCGAGGAAGTGATCGTCCCGGAGCCCTGCTACGTCGCCTACCAGCCGTGCGTGTCGTTCGCCGGCGGCGTCCCGGTGGGCGTGCCGACCCGCGCCGAGGACGGCTTCGCGATCGACGTCGACGCCGTCGAGGCGGCCGTCACGCCCCGGACGAAGGCGATCCTGATCGGCTCCCCGGCGAACCCGACCGGGGCCGTGCAGCCGCCGGAGGTCCTGCGCGCGCTCGTCGCGCTGGCCGAGCGGCACGACCTGTACCTCGTCTCGGACGAGATCTACGACCGCCTGACCTACGACGGCGCCCACCACTGCCTCGGCGCCGTCCCCGGCGCCCGCGAGCGCACGGTCGTGCTCGGCGGGTTCTCCAAGGCGCAGGCGATGACCGGGTGGCGGGTCGGCTGGCTCGCCGCGCCGGCCCCGATCGCCGACCTGGCCGTGCGGGTGCACCAGTACACGATGCTGTGCGCCCCGCACGTCTCCCAGGTGGCCGCGGTGGAGGCGCTGCGCAACGCCGAGGGCGACGTCGCCGAGATGGTCTCCGACTACGACCGCAGGCGGCGCGTGTTCGTCAAGGGGCTGCGCGAGATCGGCCTGGACTGCCCGGAGCCCGCGGGGGCGTTCTACGCGTTCCCGTCGATCCGCCGGTCGGGCCTGGACTCGGAGACGTTCGCCGAGCGGCTGCTGAAGGCGGAGAGCGTCGCCGTGGTGCCGGGCGGGGTGTTCGGCCCGTCCGGCGAGGGGCACATCCGCTGCTCCTACGCCACGGCGCTCCCCCAGCTCGAGGAGGCCCTGCGCCGGATGGACCGCTTCCTGAACTCGCTCTGACCCGCTGTCAGCCCCGGCCGCGGAACGCGGGGAAGACCGGGAGCGCCCGCACGGTGTCCGGGAACCGGTCGTCGATCGCCCCGATCACCTGCGCGGCCAGCTCCGCCGTCGCCGGGAGGGTGTCCCCGGCCCGTTCGACCAGGCCCTGCCAGTAGTGCCGCAGTGCCGTGGACAGCCACGGCGAGCGGCCGGCGTCCCGGCCGACCGGACCGTCGCGGCGCGCGAGCCGCGGCAGCAGCGTCCACGTGCACCACCACACCCACAGCACGTCGGCGTCGACGAGCCGGGGTTCCAGGACGTCGGCGTCGTCGAGCTCCGGCCACACGCCGGACACCTCGGCCCGCCAGGCACCGAGCATCTGCGTGGCCAGGCCGTCGGGCAGCGCGAAGCTCGTCGCGCACGCCGGGAACGGGACCCGGAAGTACGCCGCGTCCAGCGCGACGTCGCGGAAGCAGCCCCGCTCGAAGTCCACGAAACGGACGCCGAGGCTGGTCACGAGGTTGTTGTCGGGACAGGTGTCGGCCGTGGAGAACGCCCGGAACCGGGTACCGCCGAGCAGGCGTGCGGTCGACCCGTGCCTCGACGCCCGCGCCCGCCGGCACGGCGACGCCCAGCACGTCGTGCAGGAGCGCGGGCAGCCCGGCCAGCGCGGCGCGTGCCTGGTCGGCGATCGGGTCCCGGCGCACCCGCTCCCCCAGCCGTCGCAGCAGCGCGCCGAAGTCGTCCTCCCGGCCGGCGGTGCAGGCCTGCATCCGGCCCAGCGCGCGGGCCCAGGACAGCAGGCAGCGCGTCGCCGTGTCCGGGTCCGGGCCGAACAGCTTGTCCGCGAGCGTCGAGCTGCGTCCGAGGTCCTCGATCACCAGCAGGCGTTGCTCGGGGTCGTGCGCGATGATCATCGGGCTCGGCCGGGCGTCCGCCGGCAGGGCCGTGAACAGCTGGCAGCTCGCCACCTCGTAGCGGAACGGGTCGACGCCCTCGCCCGCACCGAGGTACTGCTTCACCACGACGCTGCGGCGGTCGGAGAACGGGTTGTGCGCCATCCGCGTGCGGACGACGACGGAGTCGCCGCTCCCGCCGAGGTCCTCCGGCTCGCTCAGCTCCACCGCGGCCCCGGCCCGGCGGGACAGCAGCTGCTCCGCACCGGCCAGTGCGGCGTCGAGCGGTCCCGGAGGAGCGGTCATTCCCTCGACCCTAACCTCACCCATCGGACAGGGGGCGGTCCGCACCGGCCCGGTGCCGTCGTCGGGCTCCCAGCAGGACCGCGGCGGCCGCGACCACCACCCCGATCACGTTCACCAGCAGCTGCAGCACCGAGCTGCCGGCCTCGACCCAGCGGCCCTCGACCGCCGCCACGGACGCGAACGCCGCGGCCGGCACCGTCGTGATCGAGATGAACACGCCGACCAGGGCCGACGACCGCGCCGAGGTCAGCGACAGCATCCCGGCCGCACCGGCCAGCAGCGCCACGATCAGCGAGAACCAGCCGACCTCGTAGATGAAGTCGACCTGGTCGAGCGCGTCCAGTGCCGAGCTGTTCATCAGCCCCAGACCGTCGAACGCGAGCGTGGCCACGGCCGTCACGATCATCGCCACGCGTGAACCCGACGCCCAGCGCGATACCGCCGCGAACGACCAGGTCGCGACGGCGCAGCACGATCCCGACGGCGACGGCGGCGAGCGGCCCGAACTCCGGGCCCAGCACCATCGCGCCCATCACGGTCACGGCGGAGTTGGTCACCGCACCGATCCCCGCGAGCAGGCAGGCGATCGTCAGGAACGCGAGGAAGCTCGCGGACAGCCGCGAGTCCTCGCCGGTGCGGCTGACCAGCTCGTCCCACACCACGGCGTCCGCGCCCTCACCGGGAGCGGCCTCCTCCGCCGTGTCCGCGGCGTCCGAGAGCACCATGTCGAGCTGTTCGATCGTGATCCCGCCGGAGTGGTCGATGCCCAGCTCGGCGAGCTCGCCGAGCAGGTCGTCCACGCACTCACGGGCGACGTCGGCCTCCACGAGGTCGCCGGCCGGTTGCACGGCAGCACCCCGGTGCACGATCAGATGCGCCGCGCCCGAGCAGTCCCGCAGCGTGGTGCAGACCTGGTCGGTGACGTCCGTGGGAGTGACCACCCGCAGGTGCAGCACCCGCTCAGGCGGCCGGGCCGGGGCGTTCCGGTGCCCCGCCGCCGGTCTCGGCCGGCTTGCCGGGCGCCGAACCACCGGGTGCGGGCTGCGCCGGCTTCGCGTCGACGCCGGCCTCCTTGCGCTGCGCGGCGGTGATCGGGGCGGGCGCCTGGGTCAGCGGGTCGTAGCCGCCGCCGGTCTTCGGGAACGCGATCACCTCGCGGATCGAGTCCATCCCGGCCAGCAGCGCCGTGATCCGGTCCCAGCCGAACGCGATCCCGCCGTGCGGCGGCGGGCCGTAGGAGAACGCGTCGAGCAGGAAGCCGAACTTCTCCTTGGACTCCGCCTCGGTCAGGCCCATCACCTCGAACACGCGCTTCTGCACGTCCGCGGAATGGATACGGATGGAGCCCCCGCCGATCTCGTTGCCGTTGCAGACGATGTCGTAGGCGTAGGCCAGCGCGCTGCCGGGGTCGGACTCGAACGTGTCGATCCACTCCGGGGTGGGCGAGGTGAACGCGTGGTGCAGCGCCGTCCACGCGCCGGATCCGACGGCGACGTCGTCGGTGTCCGCGGCCGACTCGAACAGCGGCGCGTCCACGATCCAGACGAACGACCAGGCGCTCTCGTCGATCGCGCCGATCCGGCGGGCGATCTCGCCGCGGGCGGCCCCGAGCAGCGCCCGGGCCTCCGACGGCTGCCCGGCGGCGAAGAAGATGCAGTCGCCCGGGTTCGCGCCGACGGCGGCGGCGAGACCGGCGCGCTCGTCGTCGGAGAGGTTCTTGACGACGGGGCCGCGCTCGTCGACCGAGCCGTCGTCGCCGATCAGGACGTACGCCAGGCCGCGGGCGCCGCGCTGCTTCGCCCAGTCCTGCCAGCCGTCGAGCACCTTGCGCGGCTGCGAGGCGCCACCCGGCATGACGACGGCGCCGACGTAGGGGTTCTGGAACACCCGGAACCCGGTGTTCGCGAAGTACTGCGTGAGCTCGGTCAGCTCGATCCCGAAGCGCAGGTCCGGCTTGTCCGAGCCGTAGCGGCTCATCGCCTCGGCGTAGCTCATCCGCGGGATCGGCAGCTCGATGTCGTGGCCGATCAGCTTCCACAGCGCGACCAGCACCCGCTCGGCCAGCGCGAGGACGTCGTCCTGCTCGACGAAGCTCATCTCGATGTCGAGCTGGGTGAACTCGGGCTGGCGGTCGGCGCGGAAGTCCTCGTCGCGGTAGCAGCGGGCGATCTGGTAGTAGCGCTCCAGGCCGCCGACCATCAGCAGCTGCTTGAACAGCTGCGGGCTCTGCGGCAGCGCGTACCAGGAACCGGGCCGCAGCCGGGCCGGCACCAGGAAGTCGCGGGCGCCCTCCGGGGTGGAGCGGGTCAGCGTCGGCGTCTCGACCTCGACGAAGTCCTCCGCCGCGAGCACGTCGCGGGCGGCCTTGTTCGCGTCGCTGCGCAGCTGCATCGCCCGCGCCGGGCCGGGCCGGCGCAGGTCCAGGTAGCGATGGGTGAGCCGGATCTCCTCGCCGACACCGGTGAACTCGTCGACCGGGAACGGCAGTGGCGCGGCCTCGGACAGCACGCGCAGCTCGGTGACGGTGACCTCGATGTCGCCGGTGGGCAGCTCGGCGTTCTCGTTGCCGGCCGGGCGCCGCACGACCTCGCCGACGACCTGGACGCAGAACTCGGCGCGCAGCCGGTGCGCGCGCTCGGCCATCTCGCCCTCGCGGAACACGACCTGGGCCGATCCGGAGCGGTCGCGGAGGTCGATGAAGATCACGCCGCCGTGATCGCGACGGCGGGCCACCCATCCGGCGAGGGTCACGGTCTGGCCGGCGTTCTCGGCACGCAGGGTGCCGACGGGGTGGGTTCGCATCACGGCGGTCAAGGCTATCCGCCCCGGGCCAGCGGGTTTCCGGGGGCCGTCAGGTCCCGCAGAACGTCGTGTAGTGGCCCGAGCCCTCCGGTGCCGGTCCGGCGTAGCGCTCCAGGCCGGGACGCTCGGTGAACGGGTCGGCCAGTACGTCGTTCAGCCGGTGGAACGGCTCCAGGTCTCCGGCGACGGCAGCGGTCAGTGCCTCCTCGACGAGGTGGTTGCGCGGGATGTAGACGGGGTTGACCCGGTCCATCGCGGCCGCCGTCTCCTGCGGGTCGCCGTCCGTCAGGGCGGCTCGCCACCGGGCGGCCCAGACATCGAACGCCTCCGGCTTCGAGAACAACTCGCGCACCCGGCGGTCGTCGCCCCGAACGGCCTGCGCCAGGGCCCGGAAGAACGACGTGAAGTCGATCCACTCGTCGCGCAGCACCGTGGACAGGTCGTCGATGAGCTGCGGGTCCTCCGGCGGCGTCCGCTCCAGGCCGAGCTTGGCGAGCATGCCGGCCCTCCAGTACCGGTCGTAGCGGTCGCCGTACGACGTGAGAATCTCCGTTGCGGCGGCGACGGCGGCATCCTGGTCGTCGTCGATCAGGGGCAGCAGCGTCTCGGCGAAGCGGGCCAGGTTCCAGGCCGCGACGACGGGCTGGTTGCCGTAGGCGTACCGCCCGCCGTGGTCGATCGAGCTGTAGACGGTGGCCGGGTCGAACCCGTCCAGGAACGCGCAGGGGCCGTAGTCGATCGTCTCGCCGGAGATCGTCATGTTGTCGGTGTTCATCACGCCGTGCACGAACCCGACCAGCATCCACTGCGCGATCAACGACGCCTGGGCCTCCACGACCCGCTCGTAGAACGCGAGGTACGGGTTGTCCGTCTCCCGCACGTCCGGGTAGTGGCGGTCGATCGCGTGGTCGGCCAGGCGGCGCAGCACGTCGGCGTCGCCGGTGGCCGCAGCGAACTGGAACGTCCCGACGCGGATGTGGCTGGACGCGATCCGGGCCAGCACGGCGCCCGGTTCCGGGCCCCGGTCCCGCAGCACCTGCTCCCCGGTCGCGACGACGGACAGCGCGCGGGTGGTCGGGATCCGCAGCGCGTGCATCGCCTCGCCGATCACGTACTCGCGCAGCATCGGCCCGACCGGCGCCTTCCCGTCCCCGCCCCGGGCGAAGCGGGTGCGGCCGGACCCCTTGAGGTGCAGGTCGTGCCGGCCGCCCAGCGGGTCGAGCAGCTCCCCGACGAGCAGGGCCCGCCCGTCGCCGAGCCGCGGCGAGTAGTTGCCGAACTGGTGGCCGGCATAGGCCTGGGCGATCGGTTCGGCGCCGTCCGGCACGGTCGTCCCGACGAGCACCCCGACGCCCTCGGGCGTGCGCAGCGCCTCCGGGTCCAGCCCGAGTTCCACGGCGAGCGACTCGTTGAGCGCCAGCAGCCGCGGTTCCGGTGCGGGCTCGGCCGCCCAGCGCTCGTACATCCCGTCGAGGTCGCGCACGTAGGTGTTGTCGAACGTGAACGAGGCCCGTACCGCGGTCGTCATGGTCTCCAGGGTAGGCGCGTGGAGCCGTGCCGCCCGGTGTACCGGCCCGCCGCCCGGTTCAGACCGGGTCGATCTGCGGCGCGGGTCCGCCGAGATAGGTACGGAGGTTGTCCGGCGTGTACCGGCAGTCCGGGTTGTTCATCCGGGCGACGGCGTTGGAGGCGGCCGCCTCACCGGCGGGATCCGCCTCACCGAGCGGACGGCCGAACGGGACGAGCAGCCGGTAGAAGAGCGTCATCGAGTCGTGGAGCGGGTCACAGCCGGGCCCGGGCGCCGCACCGGGGATGCCGGCCCGGAACGCGAGCCCGGCTCCGGCGGCACCGTCGGCCATCCACCGCAGGGTGGTGTCGGCCAGCTGACGGTCCGGGTAGCCGCCTCCGACGTCGCTGTGCACGCCCGGGAACCAGAGCTGCCGTCGCGACACCTGCCCGGCGGCCGGCGGCTCCCACACGGCGGGCGAGAACGGCCGGCGGCGCTCGTCGATCGCCAGTGCCTGACGGGCGTCGTCGACGGTGGAGCTGAGCTTCGTGTCGTGGAACTGCCACGGCGCGTTGAGCTGGTCGACGAGCGCTACGCCGCTGAACGGGATGCCGAGAGCACCGACGGTGTCCCAGACCCCGACGAAGCGGATGCGCGTCTCGTGCGCGTGCTGCTGCCGGAACGCGATCGCCTCCGGTGCGTCCGGCCCGGAGGCGGGGTCGCGTCGCCGGTAGAGCTCGTACGCCTCGGGGATCCGCCCGAACTCCGGCTTGCGGAGGACGCCACAGTTGCGGATCAGGCCGACCGTGCTGCGGGCCGTGTAGGCGCCGCGGCTGAAGCCGACGAAGAACAGCTCGTCACCGGGCTCGAAGTTCGCGACCACCCACCCGTACACGTCCACGACGATCTGCGAGAGCCCCACGCCGAACGCGCCGCCCGCCCAGCGGTCCCACCAGTGGACCCCCAGCCCTTCGTGGTACTGGACGAGCTGCTGGGTCCCGCCGGCGTCGGTGGGCGCGACGGCGTCGCTGAGGAGCTTCACGTTGGTCGGCGACTGCTGGTCGGCGGTGTTCCACGTGCCGTCGCAGCAGATGACCAGACGCTTCATCCGACCCTCCAGATACCGCGCCCCCTCGACGTGTGCGGCCCCATATCAGCAGCAGGGGTCGCAATCGTGCGTCGTCAGAAGTGCGGATATCGCCGAGGCCGTCAGATGAGGCTCAGCTGCCCCTCCCGTGGGTCCGGTGGCGCCGACGTCTCGCCCGCCCGGGTCCGGGGCGTCGGGAACGGGCGGTCCAGCCCGTGGCGGGCCAGCAGCGGGGCGACCCGGCGCCCGAGCGCCTGCCGGTACTCCGGGTCCACGTAGGCGCCTCGCCGGTAGAGCCGCTCGTAGCGCGGCACGAGGGCCGGGTACTCGCGGGCCAGCCAGAGCAGGAACCACTCCCGCGTCCCGGGACGCAGGTGCAGCGCGAGCACCGTCGCCCCGTTCGCCCCGGCTGCGGCGATCTCGCCGAGCACCGCGTCCAGCGCCTCGTCGGAGTCGGTGAGCAGCGGCAGCACCGGCGCGACCATCACGCCGCACGGCAGCCCGGCGTCCGTGATCCGCCGGACCAGGTCGAGCCGGGCGGCCGGCGTCGGCGTGCCCGGCTCCAGATGTGCCTGCAGCGACCGGTCCACCAGCGCGATCGACACACCCGTCCCGACCGGTACGTCCTCCGCCGCGGCGGTGAGCTCCGGCAGGTCGCGCGAGAGCACCGTGCCCTTCGTGAGCAGCGAGAACGGCGTCCCGGACCGGCCGAGCGCGCGGATCACGCCGGGCATCAGCCGGTAGCGGCCCTCGGCACGCTGGTACGGGTCGGTGTTCGTGCCCATCGCCACCGGTTCGCGCCGCCACGACGGGCGGGCCAGCTCGCGCTCCAGCACCCGGGCCACGTTGACCTTGACGACGATCTGCGAGTCGAAGTCGGCCCCGGCGTCGAGGTCGAGGTAGGTGTGCGTGTTGCGGGCGAAGCAGTTGTGGCTGATCACGCCCGCGGCCAGGAAGTCGCCGGTGCCGGTCGTGATGTCGTACATCGGCGTCTCGACACCGAGCGCCTCGACGCCGGCGACCCGCGGTGACCCGCCCGGCGGCGGACCGACGGCCGCGCCGGACACGTCGCGCACCCGCCCGACCGCCGGGTTCGCCCCGGCGATCAGACGCAGGTGCTCGGCCGCGCCGCCACCCACCCGCAGCCGGACGGAGTCCGCCCGGCCGGTCGGCTTACCGGCCACGCCGAACCCGAACCGGCGCAGCTCGGAGACCGTGCGCCGGACCAGGTCCGACCCGACCGCGACGATCTCCACACCCGCCGGGCCGACCGAACCGGACGCATCCAGCATCGCCGCGAGGAACCCCCACGACCACGCCGCCTCCGGCCGCTCCGGCCACGCCGTCGCCGCGATCGGGCCGGCCTGCGGCCCGTGCCGTCCGGCCGGGCCGCCGGCGTCCACCGCCCCGACGACCGGAACGGCACCGGCGGCGGGATCGGCGCCGGCGATCACCGGCTCCGGCGCGCGGGTCCGCGACAGCCCGGCGATCAGGTGATGCACCCGGGCCAGCGCCTCCAGCTCGATCCACTCGGACGGGAACGGCTCCCCGGTGACCCGGGTCCGCGCCGCGTCCGCACGCACCAGCCCGCAGACGTATCCCTCGCCGTACCCCCGCTCCTCGCTGGCGGCGCCGGCCACCGCCGCCCGGCCCGGGCCCTGCAGCGCCGTCCCGGGGCGCAGGAACGGCCGGCGGCCGCTGCGGCACCAGCCGGGCGTGACGTGCCGCCAGCCCTCGTCGGTGAGGAACCGGTGCTCGTCGCTGGTGACGAGCACCGTCCCGTCGTCCAGCGTGAGTCGATGCGCGCGACGGCGGGTGGACCAGTGCGCGAGCACCGGCGTGCGCACGTACCGCCGCCCGCCCGTGCCGTCCGGCTCCGTGCCGAGCACCTCGTCGCCCTCGCGCAGTTCGGCGATCGGGCGGGTCGAGCCGTCGGCGAGCGTCACCGGCGTCGCGCCGTCGAGGCAGTAGACGCAGGCGTGGGAACACCCCCGGTACGGATTGACCGTCCACGAGAACGGCATCGGCGACGGCGACGGCACCCGGTTCAGCGCCGACCGCGCCTCCACCTCGTGGAACACCGTGCCCGCGAACTCGGGCGTGCGCACCGAGCGCAACAGCCCCCGCATCCCGGGCAACGCCGTGTCGCTCGCCGATACCCTCGTCCCGCACCTGCTGTCCGCTCCACCGCACGAGAGTCATTCGAACAGAAGTTCGAACTGGTTCGCAACGCCGGTGCGGCGAGCGGACGAGCGGTACCCCGCGGGAGAGTGACTGTGTGAGCTCGACGATCACGCTGGTGGTGATGGGCGCATCCGGCTCGGGGAAGTCCACCGTCGCGACCGCGCTGGCGGACGCGACGGGGTGGACCTTCGTCGAGGGCGACGACCTGCACCCCGCGGAGAACCGCCGGAAGATGGCGGCCGGCACGCCGCTCACCGACGACGACCGGTGGCCGTGGCTGCGCCGGGTCGCGGAACGGATCGGATCCGGGGAGCGGGACGGCGACAGCCTGGTGGTCACCTGCTCGGCGCTGCGCCGCCGCTACCGCGACCTGCTCCGCGACGGGCACCCGTCGGTGCGGTTCGTGTACCTCGCGCTCGACGGCGCGGTGTTGCGCGACCGCGTCACGGGCCGGAACCACGAGTACATGCCGGCCACCCTGCTGGACAGCCAGCTCGCCGACTTCGAACCCCCCGGACCGGACGAGCCCGCGATCACCGTGGCCGCGGCGCGGCCGGTCGGCGAGATCGTCGCCGCAATACTGGACGAGGCCGGCGTGCGCGACCCGCGGTGAGATCCACTGATCGACCGGGCGAATCCGGCGGCACGACCGGGTGACGGCCCGTCCGGGGTGGTCACCACGTTGGCAGGATGCCCGACGTGCAGTCGCAGGAGCCCCCCGCGCCGGACGGCGAGCAGCCCCCCGCGGGCGGCCACGCCCGGCACCGCCGCCGGCGGACCGATCCGCCGATCCCTCCGGACGGCGCCCCGCTGTTCCGGAAGGAGCCGCCGCCCCGCACGGTCGCCGAGTACCTGTCCCGACGCGACCCGAACCCGGCGCGCGGGACCGAGACGCCGCCGCCGTGGGCGCTCGAGAGGGCGGACCCGCACGGGCGGCGCGACCGGTCCGCGGCTCGACCCGGGCCCGCCGTGCCGGAGCAGGAGGCGCCCGGCCCGACGCGACCGGAGTACGCCCCGGCCCGGTTCATCGCGGTCTCCGAGCACGAACCGGCTGCCACGTACGGCGACCCCGACGCGCTCGGCGAGGCCGCGGGCTACTCCGCCCCGGACTCGCCCGCCACGGGCGTGCCCGGGGTACCGCCGTCCGCGGGTCGGGCCTCGGCCCATGGGCCGGCGGCAGGGCCGGAGCAGGACGAGTCCCGGAACCCCCGACCGGTCCCGCGTCCGCGGCCCACACCGCGCCCACGCCCGCGCCCCGACGACGCCCCGCAGGACCACGATCACGGGGGCCCCGCCACGCCGCCGCCCGGGCGGCAGGCCGTCGCCCGCGTCGAGGAGCCGACCGCGCAGGAGACCACGGGTCCCCTCCACGCCCTGGCCGTGCCGGTCGGTGGGGCCCCGGACCGTGACGACACGGCCGGGGACGAGGACTCCGGAGCGGGCCGGCCGGAGCCCCCGCCAGGCCGCCGTCGGACCCTCCCCACGGACACGGACCGGACCCGCAGGGTCTCCGATGCCGCGCGCGAGCGCGGACTGCCGGTCCGTGACCGCGAGCAGCCGGCCGCGGTGGCCGATACGGGGCACGGCCACGGACACGGGCACAGCCCGGCCACCCCGGCCGGGAAGCGGGTCCGGATCCTGCTGGCGGCGCTGCTCGTGCCGTGCGCGCTGGCCGCCCTCGCCGGCGTCGCACTGCTCTGGCCCGGTACCTCGCCCGTCCCGTCGGTGCCTCCCCAGCAGCAGGTGCACGGCGACGTGGGGGCCGTTCAGGCCGCGGACTGCACGCCCGGATCCGGCAGCGGCGGCTGCACCGGCGTGACGGTTCGGCTGACCGACGGCCCCCGGGCCGGGAGCGACCTCGTGCAGCTCGTGCCGGCCGAGCCCTCGACCCCGCGGTTCGCGGTCGGCGACCGGATCGTGCTGGCGTACTCCGGCGGCAACCCGGACGACGCCGGCTCGTACCAGATCACCGACTTCCAGCGGGGCGCGCCGCTGATCTGGCTGGCCGCCGCGTTCGCGGTGGCGGTGCTGCTGCTCGGCCGCTGGCGCGGGCTCGCCGCGCTCGTGGCGCTCGGGCTGACGTTCGCCGTGCTCGTGCTGTTCGTACTGCCGTCGATCCTGTCCGGCAACAACCCGCTCGCGGTCGCCGTCACCGGCGCCGGCGTGATCATGTTCATGGTGCTGTACCTGTCGCACGGGTTCTCGGCGCGCACGTCGTGCGCCGTACTCGGAACGCTGGTGTCGCTCGCGCTGATCGGTGGCCTCGGCGCGCTGTTCACCGTCACGACCCGGCTCACCGGCCTCGACGACACGACGGCGAACCTGATCGGGACGGTCGGCAACGTGCCGATCGACGCCCGCGGGCTCTTGCTCGCCGGCCTGGTGATCGGAGCGCTGGGTGTGCTCGACGACGTCACGGTCACCCAGGCCAGCGCCGTGTGGGAGCTGCGGGACGCGAACGCGTCGATGGGCCCGGGGGCGCTGTTCGCCGCCGGGATGCGGATCGGCCGCGACCACGTCTCGTCCGCGGTGAACACGCTGGTGCTCGCCTACGCCGGCGCGGCGCTACCGCTGATGCTGCTGTTCACGGTCAGCTCGGCCGGGTTCGGTCAGGTGCTGACCAGCCAGGACGTCGCGACGGAGATCGTGCGCACGCTGGTCGGCAGCATCGGGCTGGTCGCCTCGGTCCCGCTGACGACCGGGCTGGCCGCCCTGGTGGCCGCCCGCCGGTGAGCCGCCGACGGGTGCTGAGGCCGCTCCCGCCGGGACAGCTCCGCAGAACCGTTCGCTGGCCGAACGGGTTTCCGCGGGGCATTCCGGGCGTCGAGGCCCGCGCTCACCGGCGCGCGACGAGCGTCGCTTCCCCGTCGCGCTCGTCGTGGTGGAGCACCTCCAGCCCGTCGAACGCCGAGAGCAGTTCGCCCGGTGCCGCCCGGAACCGCCCGCCCTCGTCGCCCACCTCGCTGAGCACGGTGAGCACCAGCAGGCCACCGGGCGTCAGTGCCGCGGACAGCGCCGGGTACAGCGCGGGGTCACGGAACCGCTGGCACACGACCACGTCGTAGCGCCCGGCAGGCAGGCCGGCGTCCAGGTCGGCCTCCCGCCAGTGGACGCTCACCCCGTGCGCCGCGGCCAGCGCGGCCCCCGCTGCCAGGCCGGCCGGTGACACGTCGACGGCGTCCACGTCGAACCCGCGCAGGGCGAGCCACACCGCCACCCGCCCACGCCCGCACGCGACGTCCAGCGCCCGCCCGGACGCCGGCAGCAGCTCCTCGCGCCCGCGCAGCGCGTCCGGAGGCGTCGGCGAACCGGCGTCGACGACGGCGTGCCGGGCGTCCCAGCGCTCCCGGTCGGAAGCGGCCATCAGGGGCGGTCGAGCGCGGACAGCACCTCGTCGACGACACCGTCCAGCGCGACCGCCGCCTGCTCACCGGACACCAGGTCCTTGAGCCCGACCGTGCCGGCCTCCAGGTCCCGCTCCCCCAGCACCAGCGCGAACCGGGCACCGGACCGGTCGGCGGACTTCATCGCGCCCTTGAGCCCGCGCCCGCCGTAGGACAGGTCGACCCGCACCCCGCGCGCACGCAGCCCGGCCGCGATCGTGACCAGCCGCCGCTTCGCCGCGTCGCCGAGCGGCACGCCGAACACCTCGACCCGGGCCGCCGACCACGGCTGGACGCCCTCGACGCCGCAGGCCATCAGCGTGCGGTCCACGCCGATGCCGAACCCGACGCCGGACAGCTCCGGCCCGCCGAGCGTGGCCATCAGGCCGTCGTAGCGACCGCCGCCACCGATGCCGGACTGCGCGCCCAGACCGTCGTGCACGAACTCGAACGTCGTCTTCGTGTAGTAGTCCAGCCCGCGCACCATCCGCGGGTTCGCCGTCCAGGCGACACCGAGGTCGTCGAGGTACTCGAGCACCTGCGCGTGGTGCTCCGCCGACGCCGGCGACAGGTGGTCGACCAGCAGCGGCGCGTCCTCCATCATCGCCCGCACCTCGGGGCGCTTGTCGTCGAGCACCCGCAGCGGGTTGATCGCCGCCCGCTCCCGGGTCGCCTCGTCGAGGTCCAGCGAGGCGAGGAACTCCTGGAGCAGCGCGCGGTAGGCCGGGCGGCACTCGTCGTCGCCCAGCGAGGTGATCTCCAGCCGGTAGCCGGTCAGGCCGAGCCGCTTGAAGCCCTCGTCCGCGACGGCGATCACCTCGGCGTCCAGAGCCGGGTCGTCGGCCCCGATCGCCTCGACGCCGACCTGCTGGAGCTGGCGGTAGCGCCCGGCCTGCGGGCGCTCGTAGCGGAAGAACGGCCCGGCGTAGCGCAGCTTGACCGGCAGGCCCTGCTTGTCGACGTTGTGCTCGATCACCGACCGGACGACGCCGGCGGTGCCCTCCGGACGCAGCGTCACCGAACGCTCACCACGGTCGGCGAACGTGTACATCTCCTTCGAGACGACGTCGGTGGACTCCCCCACGCCGCGCGCGTAGAGCGCCGTCTCCTCGAACACCGGCAGCTCGACGTACCCGTACCCGGCGCGCTCGGCGGCCGCGGCGAGCGTGTCCCGGACATGGGTGAACCCGGCCGACTCCGGGGGCAGGTACTCCGGGATCCCCTTCGGAGCGGCGAGCGGGTCGGGGCGACGCGCCCCGTCTGCTCGCTGCTCGGTCGCCGCGCTCACGGTGCCCGTCCTCTCGCTCGATGACTCGGATGCCTCGCCCACCAGCGTAGATGCCGCCGCGACGACGAGTCGGACCGGTCTGGGAGGAACGCTCTCAGGAACGATCGCTACTCTCCGCCCGGCTGGTGCACGGGCAACGAAGGGTGACGGGGCGTGGCGACGAACGAGATGCGCCGGGAGGCGGCGAAGCGCAAGCTGGCGAACCAGCAGAAGCGCCGGGAGGAACAGGCCCGCCGGCGCAAGCGCACGACCACCATCGCGTCGATCGTGACCGTCGTCGTCGTGATCGCGGCCGGCGTGGGCATCTACGCCTACGCGACGGCGCCGGAGCAGCTCGGTCCGGACACGTCGGGGATCGCGGTGGCGCCGCTGCCGACCCGCCCGCAGGCGCTGCCCGCGTCGGTGAACTGCTCCTACAAGCCGGGCGAGCAGGCGGCGAAGCCGGTGAGCCCGCCGGCGAACGGTCCGGTGAGCGCGAACGGGACGGTGCCGGCGACCCTGGAGACCAGTGCCGGGACGGTCGACCTGACCCTCGACCGGGGACTGGCGCCCTGCACCGTGAACAGCTTCGTGAACCTGGCCCAGAAGGGCTACTTCAACGACACGTCGTGCCACAGGCTGACCACCGGCCAGGGCCTGCAGGTGCTGCAGTGCGGCGACCCGACCGGGTCCGGCTCCGGTGGTCCCGGCTACAGCTTCGCCGACGAGGTGTTCCCCGGCCTGAAGTACGGCCGCGGCCTGTTGGCGATGGCGAACTCCGGGCCGAACACGAACGGCAGCCAGTTCTTCATGATCTACGGCGACGCCGAGCTGCCGCCGAACTACACCGTGTTCGGCTCGATCGGGCCGGAGGGCCTGTCCACGCTCACCGACGTCGGCAAGGCCGGGGTCGGCGGCGGCCAGGAGGACGGCCCGCCGGCCACGCCGGTGGACATCCGGACGGCGACGGCCTCCTGACGCGCGCGTAACGGCCGGGGCTCCGGGTCCGACCCTGCGGTGGATCGGACCCGTTCGACCAGGAGCAGCGATGACCGGCTACCCGCCGCCCGAGCCGTGGCGCGACGTCCCGTACGAGGCCGGACAGCCTTACCCGCTGCCCGACCCGTGGCAGCCGGGCGGCCAGGAACCGGTGCTCGTCGCGATCGGCGACATCGGTGTGACGCAGACCCACGTGATCACGCCGTCCGGGACGGCACCGGTGGCGCAGTGCCAGTTCCACGTCACCGACATGTCCCGCACGTCGGAGACGATCCCGCCGTGGGCGATCGTGCTGGCCGTGGTGTTCGCCGTGTTCTGCCTGCTCGGCCTGCTGTTCCTGCTCGTCAAGGAGCCGCGCACCGAGGGCGGGGTGCAGGTCGTCGTGCAGGGACCGCGGTTCCTGCACACCGTGCACATCCCGGTGTACTCCCCGCACCAGGTCGTGGACCTCGGCGCACGCGTCAACCACGCCCGGGCGATCGCGATGGCGGCGGGCACCTGACCGGCGGGATCCGGTTCGACCTCCGGACCGGACGCGCGGTGCTGTGGACCTACGGCCTCTGGGCGCTCGTCGCGGCGCGCGCCGACCTGCCGACGGCGTGCCCGTTCCGGCTGGTCACCGGTCGTCGGTGCCCGTTCTGCGGGCTGACCCGCGCCACCGGCCACGCGCTGGCGGGCCGGCTGCGCGAGTCACGAAGACGGCACCCGCTGGGCGTGCTCGTCGGGCTCGCGGTCGCCGCCGACGTCCTGGCTGCGGCCGGGCGTCACCCCAGGCGGCGCCGGCAGAACTCGAACACCAGCGCCCACTGGAACGCGCGCTGGGCGTTGTCGGCGGCCCCGCCGTGCCCGCCCTCGACGTTCTCGTAGTACTCCACCCGGTGTCCCTGCTCGCGCAGCCGGGCGACCATCTTGCGGGCGTGCCCCGGGTGCACCCGGTCGTCGCGCGTGGACGTCGTGACCAGCACCGGCGGATAGTCCGCGTCCGGGGAGACGTGCTGGTAGGGCGAGTACTGCGAGATCCAGCCCCAGTCGGTCTCGGAGTCCGGGTCGCCGTACTCCGCCATCCACGACGCGCCGGCCAGCAGGAGATGGAACCGGCGCATGTCCAGCAGCGGCACCATGATCACGATCGCCCCGAACAGCTCCGGGTAGCGGGTGAGCATGACGCCCATCAGCAGCCCGCCGTTGCTGCCGCCGTGGATCGCGAGCCGCTCGCGCGTCGTGATCCCGCGGGCGACGAGGTCGCGGGCCACCGCGGCGAAGTCCTCGTAGGCGCGGTGGCGGTGCTCGAGCAGCGCGGCCGTGTGCCACGACGGCCCGTACTCGCCCCCACCGCGGATGTTCGCCACGACGTAGGTCCCGCCGCGCTCCAGCCAGCCCCGGCCGACCACCCCGCTGTACGACGGCGTCAGCGAGATCTCGAAGCCGCCGTAGCCGGTCATCAGCGTCGGGCCGGTGGCATCCGGGTCCCCGACCACGAAGTACGGCACCTGGGTGCCGTCGTCGGAGGTGGCGAAGAACTGCCGCACGGTCACGCCGGTCGCGTCGAAGAACGACGGCGCCTGGCGCAGCGTCTCCGGCGCGACGTCGTCGGCGGCGGTGTCCCCGAGCTCGCCGCGCATCAGCGTCGACGGGAGCGTGAAGCCGTCGGTGTCGAGGAAGTACTCGTCGTCGCGGCGCGGGTCGGTGCCGATGATCCCCGGCGAGGAGAACGCCGGGCCGGCCGGCAGCTCGCGCACGGCCCAGTCCTGCGCCGGGGTCAGCACCTCGAGCCGGGTGACGACGTCGTCGAGCACGCTCAGGATCAGATGGTGGCGCGTCCAGCTCCAGCCCGACAGCGAGCGGTGCGGCGTCGGCGCGAACAGCACCCGCCCGTCCCGTCCCCCGGCGAGGTAGTCCTCCAGGTCGAACACCAGCAGCGACCCGGCCCGGTGGGTGACGCCGGCCAGCGTCCACTCCGTGCGCGGCCGCACCAGCAGCCAGGAGCGCTCCAGGTCGGTGTGCGCATCCGGCGGGACGTCGACGTGCACGCGGGTGCCGTCCGGGCGCAGCACGAACTGCTCGGTGGTGTGGAAGTCGGGGCTGCGCCCGACGACGTCGCGCTCGTAGCCGGGCGTGTCGTCGTGCCCGGCGAACGCGGCCACGTCGGTCTCGCCGGCCTCGAACACGACCGGCGCGTCGGCCACCGGCGTGCCGCGCGACCAGCGGCGCATCAGCCGCGGGTAGCCGGACGTGGTCAGCGATCCCGGACCGAGGTCGGTGCCGACGAACACGGTGTCCCGGTCGATCCACGAGACCCGGCTCTTCGCCTCACCGAGCACGAACCCGTCCGGGACGAACGACCGCGACGGCAGGTCGAACTCGCGCACGACGGTCGCGTCCGCGCCGCCGCGGGACAGTTGCACCAGCGCCCGCTCGTAGTCCGGGTAGAGCACGGCCCCGCCGGCCCAGACCCAGTTCTCGTCCTCCTCGGCGGCGAGCGCGTCGAGGTCGATCAGCACCTCCCACTCGGGCTCGGGGGTGCGGTAGGAGTCGAGCGTGGTGCGCCGCCAGAGGCCCTTCGGGTGCTCGGCGTCCTGCCAGAAGTTGTAGAGCAGCTCGCCGCGCCGACGCACATAGGGGATGCGCTCGCGCGAGTCGAGTACCGCGCGCAGACCGTCGCGCAGCGCGGTGAACTCCTCGCCCGCGGTCAGCTCGCCGAGGCTCTCTGCGTTGCGCTCGCCCACCCAGGCCAGCGCGTCGTCGCCGGTGACCTCCTCCAGCCAGAGGTACGAGTCGTCGAGATCGGGCGCCGGAGTGCTCATGGGACCAGTCTGCCGACCCTGTCATCGCGTCTCGGACCGGCCCGGAACTCGGTAGGATCGACGCCCGGGTGCGTGTGGGGGACCGAAGAACCCGCAGAGGTACAGGCGATGTCGATCCGGTTCCGGGTGCTGGGCGAGGTCGGCGTGCTGCACGACGGGCAGCCGCTGGATGCCGGACACGCCCGCCAGCGCTGTGTGCTCGCGGCGTTGCTGGTGGACGTCAACCGGGCCGTCTCGGCGGATGTCCTGATCGACCGCGTGTGGGCCGACCGGCCCCCACACCGGGCCCGGAACGTCCTGTCCGCCTACGTCTCCCGGCTGCGGGCGCTGCTGGCAGGTGTGCCCGGTGTCCGTCTCGAGCACGGGCCCGCCGGTTATACCCTCTGCGCAGACGCCCGGGAGGTGGACGTCCAGGCGTTCCGGGACCTGGTCGCCGAGGCGCGCTCGGCAGGCGACGCGCCCACGGCCCTCGCCCGCTACGACCAGGCGCTCGATCTCTGGCGGGGTCGGCCGTTCTCCGGGCTGGACACCCCGTGGTTCGCCGCCACCCGCACGTCCCTGACCGCAGAGCGGCAGGCCGCCGAACTGGACAGGACGGACGCCGCCCTGGCCGCAGGCCGGCACGCTGAGCTGCTCACCGGGCTGGTCGACGCGGCCGCGGAGCACCCGTTCGACGAGCGCCTGGCCGGCCAGCTGATGCTCGCCCAGTACCGCAGCGGCAGGCAGGCAGACGCACTGGAGACCTACCGGGAGGCGCGGAAGCGCCTGCTCGAGGAGCTGGGCGTCGACCCGGGGCCCGCGCTGGTCCGGGTGCACCGGCAGGTTCTCGCCGGAGATGACGAGCTCCCCTCCCCGACCGGAGACGATCCGGTCCCACCCGCTCCGGACCCGGCGCCGTCCCCGCGGCTGCCGCACCGCGCCAGCAGCTTCGTCGGCCGCGACGCGGACGTGGCACGGGTCGTCGACGCGCTCGGCGCGGGGCCGCTGGTGACGCTGGTCGGGGTCGGCGGTGTCGGCAAGACCCGCCTCGCGCTGGAGGCGGCCGTGCGGGACGGCGCCCGGCACGCCGACGGCGTGGTCCTCTGCGAGCTGGCCAACCTGGAGACCGGCGGCCCGGTCAGCCACGCCGTCGCGACGGCGTTGGGCGTGCAGCAGTACCAGGGACGCACGATCGAGCAGACCGTGATCGAGTTCCTCCGGACGCGGGCGCTGCTGCTGGTCCTGGACAACTGCGAGCACGTGCTGGAGGCCGCCGCCCGGCTGGCCGGGCGGGTCGTCGCCCGCTGCCCCGCGGTGACGGTGCTGGCGACGAGCCGTGCGGTGCTCGGGACCGACGGCGAGCGGATCCTGCCGGTGTCCCCGCTGCCGGCCGACGAGGCCGCGGCTCTGTTCGCCGACCGGGCCCGGGCGGTCCGGCCGGACTTCGACCCGCTCGACGGGACCGGCACGGCCGTCGCCGAGATCTGCCGGCAGTTGGACGGCCTGCCGCTCGGGATCGAGCTGGCGGCGGCCCGGATGCGCATGATGAACGCCGCCGAGGTGGCCGACCGCCTAGCCGGGAGCGTCCGGGTCGTCCGCGGCCGTAGCCGGCACGCTCCGGCCCGGCACCAGAGCCTGGTTGCCGCCGTCGACTGGTCCTACCGGCTGCTCGACGAGCCGGAGAGGGAGCTGTTCGCGCGCCTGTCGGTGTTCGTCGGCGCGTTCGACCTCGACGCGGCGCACGGCGTGTGCGGTCGCGGACCCGACGACGACACGCTCGAGCTGCTCGCGGGCCTCGTCGAGAAGTCGATGCTGACCGTCGACCACGCGCCGGAGGCCACCCGCTACCGCCTGCTCGAGACGATCCGCCAGTACGGGCGGGACCGGCTCGACGAGCGGGGCGAGACGGACGCGACGCGCGACCGGCACGCCCGGTACCTGGTCGACCTGACCGAGCGCGGTGCGAGCGGCCTGCTCGGACCACAGGAGGCCCGCTGGGTGGACCGGCTGCTGGCCGTCTACGACGACCTGCGGGTCGCGGTCCGGTGGGCGATCGCGGCCGGCGACGTCGACCTGGCCCTGCGGCTGGTCGCGGGGCTGCCGGACTTCGCCTACTGGCGGGTCGGCTACGAGCTGGCCGACTGGTCGGAGGACGCGCTGGCGTTGCCGGGGGCCCTGTCACACAGGCTGGCCGGTGCCGTCCACGGCGGCGCCGCCCGCGGTGCATGGTGCCTGGGCGACTACCCGCGGGCGACCCGGCTGGCCCGGGCCTCCGGGCCGCGCGGGTGGGTGGTGGGCGCGTCCCGGTGCGCCCAGCCCGGGGACGTCCTCGCCGTCATCGCCGGCTACCGGGGCCGGATCGGCGAGGCGCTGGAGCACTACCGGCGTCAGGTCGAGGCCGGCAGGCCCGCCGGGGACCCGCTGCGCCTGAACTGGGCCCTGTTCCACCTGGTCATGTGCCGCGCGGCGGTCCACGAGCCGCTGGCCGGGCTGGCCGAGGCCGAGGAGGCGCTGGCACTGGCTCGCGGCACCGGCAACCCGACCGGCATCTGCATCGGCCTGCTCGGCGTCGGCCGCGCCCTGCAGCGCCGGGATCCGGAGACCGCGCTGGCCCTGCTGGACGAGAGCGCGGAGGTCGCCGACTCCGTGCGCAACCGGTGGTTCGCCGCGTTCGCCCGGATGTACGCCGCGGCCACCCGGGCCGTGCACGCCGACCCGTCCGTCGCCGCCGAGGCGTTCGTGCGGGTACTCGACGACTGGGAGCGGCTCGGGGACCGGAGCCAGCAGTGGCTCAGCCTGACCTACACGCTGCGGCTGCTGGAACGCCTCGGCGCCGACGAGGACGCGGTCGTGCTGCACCACGCGCTGGTCGCGTCGGGCCTGCCCGCCCCGATGGACGAGACCGCTCTGGCCGCGCTCTCGGACCGCCTCGGCCCGCAGCGCTACGCCGCGGCGGCCGGGACGGGGTCGGCGATCGACCGGGCTGCCGCCGTCGCCCACATCCGGGCCGGACTGCGCGCGCACGCCGGGGGCAGGGCGCGCACCCGCTGACGGGCCGTCCCGTCCGGCGGTGCTCACGCCACCAGGTCCCCGAGGATGTCGTCCATCGTGATCTCGGCGCCGCCCAGCAGCGCGGTCAGCTCGACGGCCGAGCCCTCCCGGCGCGACAGGCACGGCCCGAACACGTCGTGCATCAGGGCGAGCGCAGGCCGGTTCTCGGCCAGTACCAGTGCGTGCAGCCGGGTGATCCCGGCCGCCGACGCCGCCTCACCGGCGGTGGTGAGCAGCCGGCGGCCCACGCCGCGACGCTGCCAGGCGTCCACCACCTCGAACGCGACCTCGGCGGCACCGGGGCGGCCCGCCTCGCGGATCACGCGGGCCATGCCGACCGGCTGGCCCGGCCCGGCCAGCGCGACGAACGCGATGTGCCGGTCGCCGTCGACGTCGAGAAGGGCCCGGCGGATCCCGTCGGGCACCCTCGGCAGCGGGCTGTGGAAGCGCAGGTAGCGGCTGTGCGGCGAGAGTCCGTCGAGCACGGCGTCGAGCAGTGGGCCGTCGTCGGACCGGAGGGCACGGACGTGCACGGACATGGCGTTCTCCCTGGGGACGTCCCGCGGGCGGGACACCGGATGCCCCGGCGGTCGCCAGGGCTGCCGCCGAGCGTGCCCACCGGAACGTCGGGAGAACCTGTATGTCGATGAAAGATGCAGGTCACGCGGCATCCGCGGGGTGACGTCGCGCCCGCAGGGGCGAGCCGTCAGGCCGCGCTGGTCACCCGGTACACGTCGTAGACGCCCTCGATGTTGCGCACCGCCTGCAGCAGGTGGCCGAGGTGCTTCGGGTCGCCCATCTCGAACGAGAAGCGCGACACCGCGACCCGGTCCTTCGACGTCGTCGTCGACGCGGACAGGATGTTGACCTTCTCGTCGGCCAGCACCTTCGTCACGTCGGAGAGCAGCCGGTGCCGGTCCAGCGCCTCCACCTGGATCGCGACCAGGAACACCGACTCCGGCGAGACCGACCACATCACCTCGACGAGCCGCTCGCTGCGGTTCGTGAGGTCGCCGGCGTTCGTGCAGTCGGTGCGGTGCACGCTGATCCCGCCGCCGCGGGTGACGAATCCGAGGATCTCGTCGCCGGGCACCGGCGTGCAGCAGCGGGCGAGCTTGACGTAGAGGTCACCGAGCGCCTCGCCGTCGGACGCCGTGACGACGACGCCCGCGTCGCTGCCCACACGCCGCGGCCGGACCGTGGACGGGGTCGCCCGCTCGGCGAGCTCCTCCTCCGCGTCCTCCTCGCCGCCGAACCACGCGACCAGCCGCTGCACGACGTGCTGGGCGCTGGCCTGGTGCTCCCCGACCGCCGCGTAGAGCGCGGACACGTCCGGGTAGTGCATCTCCCGGGCCAGCGTGGACATGGCGTCCGCGGAGACCAGGCGCTGGATCGGCATGCCGGTGCGGCGTGCCTCCCGGGTGATCGCCTCCTTGCCCTCGTCGACGGCCTCCTCGCGGCGCTCCTTCGCGAACCACTGCTTGATCTTGGCCTTGGCCCGCGGGGACTTGGCGATCTGCAGCCAGTCCCGGCTGGGCCCGGCATCGGAGGCCTTCGACGTGAAGATCTCGACGACGTCGCCGGAGGACAGCTCGCGTTCGAGCGCGACGAGCTTGCCGTTCACCCGCGAGCCGATGCAGCGGTGCCCGACCTCGGTGTGCACGGCGTAGGCCAGGTCGATCGGCGTCGACCCGGTGGGCAGCGTGACCACGTCGCCCTTCGGCGTGAACACGAAGATCTCCCGTGCGGCCAGGTCGAAGCGCAGGGAGTCCAGGAACTCGCCGGGGTCGGCGGCCTCGCGCTGCCAGTCGAGCAGCTGGCGCATCCACGCCATCTCCTCGACCTCGACCTCCTTGCCGGCGGCCGCACGCACCTCCTTGTAGCGCCAGTGCGCGGCGATGCCGTACTCGGCGGTGCGGTGCATCGACCGGGTCCGGATCTGCACCTCGAGCGGCTTGCCGTCCGGGCCGATCACGGTCGTGTGCAGCGACTGGTAGACGCCGAAGCGCGGCTGGGCGATGTAGTCCTTGAACCGGCCGGGCATCGGCTGCCACAGCGCGTGCACCATGCCGATCGCGGCGTAGCAGTCGCGCACCTCGTCGACCAGCACGCGGACGCCGACGAGGTCGTGGATGTCGTCGAAGTCGCGGCCCTTGACGATCATCTTGCGGTAGATCGAGTAGTAGTGCTTCGGCCGTCCCTCGACCGTTGCCGGGATCCGCGCCGAGTCCAGCTGCAGCGTCACCTCGTCGATGACCTGGCGCAGGTAGGTGTCCCGGGACGGTGCCCGGTCGGCCACCAGGCGCACGATCTCCTGGTACTTCTTCGGCTGCAGGATCGCGAACGAGAGGTCCTCCAGCTCCAGCTTCACCGTGGCCATGCCGAGCCGGTGCGCGAGCGGGGCGAACACCTCGAGCGTCTCGTTCGCCTTCTTGACCTGCTTCTCCGGGCGCAGGAAGCGCATCGTGCGCATGTTGTGCAGGCGGTCCGACAGCTTGATCACCAGGACGCGGGGGTCGCGGGCCATCGCGACGACCATCTTGCGGATCGTCTCCGCCTCGGCCGCGTTGCCGAACTCGACCTTGTCCAGCTTCGTCACGCCGTCGACGAGGTGCGCGACCTCGTCGCCGAAGTCGGCGCGCAGCCGTTCCAGGGAGTAGTCCGTGTCCTCGACGGTGTCGTGCAGCAGCGCCGCGACCAGCGTGGTCGTGTCCATGCCCAGCTCGGCGAGGATCGTGGCGACGGCGAGCGGGTGCGTGATGTACGGGTCGCCGGACTTGCGGACCTGGCCCTCGTGCTTGCGCTCCGCGACGTCGTAGGCGCGCTGGAGCAGCATCAGGTCGGCCTTGGGGTGCAGCGAGCGGTGCACCGCGGCGAGCGGCTCGAGCACGGGCTTGACGATCGCGACCCGCTGCGGGGTCATCCGCCGCGCGATCCGCGCACGCACCCGCCGGGTGGCCGACGGGCGGGCAGGCTCGTCGGCGTCGGTCTCCGCGACCGAACCCTGGTCGAGGTCCGTCACCGGGCCGCTCCCGAGGGGGTGCACCACGAGCTCATCGCCCCAGGGTAGACCGGCAACCCGCGCCACGCCGAAGCCCCGCCGCCCGCCGGGACGCGTCCGCGGTGGGTGGCTCGAACTCAGCCGCTCAGCAGGGCGTCGACCCGCACACCGTCCAGCCGGGCCCGCCCGTCGAGCGCGGTCAGCTCCAGCAGCGTGCCGAACCCGACGATCTCGGCCCCGACCTCGGTGAGCAGCGCGCACGCCGCGGCCGCCGTCCCGCCGGTGGCCAGCACGTCGTCGACGAGGTAGACCCGGGTCCCGGGGACGACGACGTCCGCGGGCAGTTCCAGCGTGGCCGTGCCGTACTCGAGGTCGTAGGTGCGGGTGGCCGCGACGGCGGGCAGCTTGCCGGCCTTGCGCACCGGCACGGTGCCGACGCCGGCGACGAGGGCGACCGCAGCACCGAGCAGGAACCCGCGGGCCTCCACCCCGACGACCAGGTCCGCCTCGCCGGTACGGGCGGCCATCTCGGTCGCGACGGTGGCGAACGCCTCGCCGTCGGCGAGCACCGGGGTGATGTCGCGGAACAGCACGCCGGGCTGCGGGTAGTCCGGCACGCTGCGCACCAGCTCGGCGACCCGGTCCAGCTCGACCGCCGAGTCCAGATCCGTGTCGATCACCGTCACGGGTGTGCTCACCGGCGCCGCCTGGCCCCGGCCCGCCCGGACTTGCCGGTGGGCCGCGCCCCCGGCCGCGGCGCGGTGGCCGAGGCCCGGTTCGCGGTGCCGCCACCGGTGGCACTCCCGGCGAGCACGGCGCCCTCGTTGCCGTCGCCGCCGTCGTCCGGGTCGACGTCGCCGGAGCGGATCGCCGCCGCACGCCTGCGCCGTGCCATGACCCTCTTCTCCTGGTCGACGAAGCGCTTGTCGCGCATCTTCAGGTCGACCAGCAGCGGCGTCGCCAGCAGCAGCGACGACACCGCGCCGGCGATCATGCCGACGAGCTGGACGAGCGCGAGGTCGGCCAGCGTGCCGACGCCGAGCAGCCCGACACCGATCACGAGCAGGCCGAGCACCGGCAGCACGGCGATCAGCGACGTGTTCAGCGAGCGCATGAACGTCTGGTTCAGCGCCAGGTTCGCCGCCTCCGGGTAGCTGCGGCGGGTCAGCTTGAGCAGCCCGCGCGTGTTCTCCCGGACCTTGTCGAACACGACGACCGTGTCGTAGAGCGAGAACCCGAGGATCGTCAGGAGGCCGATCACCGTGGACGGCGTCACCTCGAACCCGACCAACGAGTAGACCCCGGCCGTGACGACGATGTCGTGCACGAGCGCGACCAGCGCCGCGATCGCCATGTCGCGTTCGAAGTAGAACGCCAGGAACAGCGTGACCAGCACCAGGAACACGCCGAGTGCGATCAGCGCCTGGGTGGTGATCTCACCGCCCCAGGTGCCGCTCACCGCGCTGTCGCTGACCGCGGAGGCGCTCGGTTGCCCGCCCGGACCGAGCGGCTGCAGCTGGGTGTACAGCGCGTCCTTCAGCGGTCCGATCTGGCCCGCGTCCAGCGTCTCGGACCGGATCAGGATCGACGACGCCCCGCCGGTGCCCACCGCCTGGACGGAGACCGGCGGCTGCCCGACGCTCTCGGTGTAGACCTGCTCCACCTGCTGGCTCGTGATCGGGCCGTTCGCGCCGGTGGCCGGCATCTGGATCTGCGAGCCGCCGGTGAAGTCGATGCCGAGGTTGAAGCCGCGGATCGCGATCGACAGCAGGCAGACGATCACGAGCGTGCCGAACGCGACGTACCACATCTTCCTGCGGCCGACGACGTCGATGTTCGCGGTGCCCGTGGTCAGCCGGGTCAGGCGGCCGTCGCGCTCGATCGTGCTGGCGCTCATGTCCGCGCTCCCCTCGTCGCGCCGGTCCTCTCGGTCTCCTGCCCGGTCGCCGCCCGTTGCCGTGCACCGATTCGCGCGACCGAACCGAGGCCGGACAGGCCCGGCTTGCCGAACCGCTTGGACCGCGACACCAGGACCACCAGCGGGTGCGTCACCAGGAACACGACCACGAGGTCGAGCACGGTGGACATGCCGAGCGTGAACGCGAACCCGCGCACCTCGCCGATGGCCAGGATGTAGAGCACGGCGGCGGCGAGGAAGCTCACCGCGTCCGCGGTGAGGATCGTGCGGCGCGCACGTTCCCAGCTGCGGGGCACGGCCGAGCGGTACGTCCGGCCCTCGCGCATCTCGTCCTTGAGCCGTTCGAAGAAGATCACGAACGAGTCGGCGGTGATGCCGATCGCGATGATGAACCCGGCGACGCCGGCGAGGTCGAGCGTGAAGCCGATCCATCGTCCGAGCAGGATCAGCACGGCGTAGACGATCGCGCCCGAGAGCACCAGCGACAGGATCGTGAGGACCCCGAGTAGTCGGTAGTAGATCAGGCAGTAGACGAACACCAGCGCCAGCCCGATCGCGCCGGCGATCAGCCCGGCCTGCAGCGAGGCCAGCCCGAGCGTCGCGGAGACCGTCTGCGCCTGGCTCGCGTCGAACGACAGCGGCAGCGACCCGTAGCGCAGCACCTCGGCGAGGTCCTGGGCGCGCTGCTGGCTGAAGTTCCCGGAGATCTCGGTCGGGCCGTAGATCGGCTGGTTGATCCGGGCGTCGGAGACGACGTTGCCGTCCAGCGT
This sequence comes from uncultured Actinomycetota bacterium, assembly GCA_963822335.1. GTDB lineage: Bacteria > Actinomycetota > Actinomycetes > Mycobacteriales > Pseudonocardiaceae > Pseudonocardia. The sequence continues at coordinate 1,566,908 of CAWGHE010000005.1, forward strand.
GAACGCGACCGTCTTGCCGACGTTCTCGGTCGTGTACTTGCCCCAGATGTCGGCACCGGTCGGCTTGAACGTCACGGACACGACGAAGCCGGCGCCCTGCTGGTTCTGGTTGGCCTGCGCCGAGCTGATCTCGGTGCCCTGCAGGAACGACGGGCCGAGCACGTACTTCTGCGTCTTGTCCTCGCTGCAGGTGACCAGCGGCTTCGCCGGGTCGTCGTAGCCGCGCAGGGGGTCCTCGGCATTGCAGTTCAGCGCCAGAGCGGCCTGTTCCAGAACGGCCTGGTCGGTGCTCTGGCGGGTCTGCCGCAGCTTCGCGACCTCCGAGGCCTGCGACGGATCCGCGGGCGACGACGTGCCGGCCCCGTTCGGCGCGGGCTGCCCCGGCGTGGGGGGCGTCGGGCTCGGCGGCGGGACCGGGTCCTGACGCGGGGCGTCCCCGTCGAGCGGCGTCGAGTAGGACACCGGGGCGACGGCGCGGCTCTCGCCCTGTGACTGCGGCTGGGCGGGAGCGCCCGGCTGCTGGCCCGGTGCCGTGCTCTGTCCCGGTGTCGTGCTCTGGCCCGGGGGCGCGCCCTGGCCCGGAGTGGCCTGACCCGGGGCGGTCTGGTTCGCTCCGATCGGTCCGCCGATCACCTCGCGGAACCGCAGCTGCGCCGTCTGCCCGAGCTGGCGGGCCTGCTCACCGCCCTCGCCGGGCACCGTGATCGTGATGTTGTTGCCGTCGAGGACGACCTCGGCGTCGCTGACGCCCAGACCGTTCACCCGCTGCTCGATGATCTGCTGGGCCTGGATCAGCTGGTCCCGGGGCGGGACACCGCCGTTCTCGGTCCGCGCGGTCAGCGTGACCCGCGTCCCGCCCTGCAGGTCGATCCCGAGCTTCGGGGCGAGCCCGCCCCCGCCGGTGAACAGCACCAGCGAGTAGAGGACGACCATGACCCCGAGGAACGCCACGAGATAACGCCAGGGACGGATGGTCCCCGTGCTTGTTGCCACTGCGGAAAACTCCCTGCCGGTTCGGGCGCGGATGCGGCTCTCGGTCTGCCGGGCCGATCTGCTGGCCCGGCGATGCTACCGACCGCCGCCGGACGTCCGGACCCGGGCGGCGCGTACCCCGGACACGGGCGAGGGGCACCCCCGCACGTCGCGAAGATGCCCCTCGGTCTCGCCGGACGTCCGGCGACGGATCAGTGGATGATCGGCTTGCCCTCGGTCGGGGTCGCCTTCGCGTCCGACGAGGTGGTGGTCGTCTCCGCCGAGGCGGCTTCGTCGTTCTCGTCGTCGTGGGTCACCGGCGTCGGCGCGGCGGCGTCGGCGCTGACCTTCTCCCGGACCGCCGCGCGCAGCCACGTCGTGACGACGCCCTCGGCGATCTCGATGTCGACGGTCTCCTCGTAGGAGGCGTCGGTGATCAGACCGCGCAGCCCGGATGTCGTGATCACGACGTCCCCGGCCTCCAGGGCCTGCTGCATGGCCTGCGTCTGCTGTGCCTGCCGACGCTGCTTGCGGCCGTTGAGGAACAGCGGCACGAACAGCAGCAGGATGATCAGGAACGGCAGGAACGTCATCAGCGAGTTACCTTGCATCTCCGGCTCTCTCGTCTCGGGGTCGAGGCCCCGAGTGTGACAGCCGGGACCGTGGGTGGGTGACGGGCCTGCGGGGGCGCAGGCATCCCCGGGTTCAACGTCCGGGACCGCACACGGGTTCCCTTCCCCGGGAACCGGGCGAATCGTACTCCGCCCGGTCTGATTCCGGGGGATGTCGGGGGCGGAGCCCCCGACTGTCTCAGAACAGCGCGGGCGGGGCGTCCGGCGGCGGCGCCGTGAGACCCAGATGCGACCACGCGGCGGGGGTCGCGACCCGGCCCCGCGGGGTGCGCGCCAGCATCCCGGCCCGCACGAGATAGGGCTCGCAGACCTCCTCCACCGTGCCGGCCTCCTCGCCGACCGCGACGGCGAGCGTCGAGATGCCGACCGGGCCGCCGTGGAAGCTCTGCACCAGCGCCCGGAGCACGGCCCGGTCGAGGCGGTCCAGGCCGAGCTCGTCGACGTCGTAGACGGCCAGGGCGTCCTGGGCGACGTCGCGGTGGATCACGCCGTCCGCGCGGACCTCGGCGAAGTCCCGCACCCGGCGCAGCAGCCGGTTCGCGATCCGCGGCGTGCCGCGGCAGCGCCCGGCGATCTCCTCGGCCCCGTCGACGCGCAGGTCGATGCCGAGGATGGCGGCGGCGCGGTGCAGCACCCGCTCCAGCTCGTCCGGCTCGTAGAACTCCATGTGCGCCGTGAAACCGAACCGGTCGCGCAGCGGGCCGGTCAGCGACCCGGCCCGCGTCGTGGCCCCGACCAGCGTGAACGGCGCGACGTCGAGCGGGATCGAGGTCGCCCCCGGCCCCTTGCCGACGACGACGTCCACCCGGAAGTCCTCCATCGCGAGGTAGAGCATCTCCTCGGCGGGGCGGGCGATGCGGTGGATCTCGTCGATGAACAGCACGTCGCCGGGCACGAGGTTGGACAGCATCGCGGCCAGGTCCCCGGCTCGTTCCAGCGCCGGACCGGACGTCAGCCGCACGGCTGCGCCCATCTCCGCTCCGACGATCATCGCGAGGCTCGTCTTGCCCAGTCCGGGCGGGCCGGAGAGCAGGATGTGGTCCGGCGGGTCCCCACGCTGCTTCGCCCCCTCGAGCACGAGCTGGAGCTGCTCGCGCACGCGCGGCTGGCCGACGAACTCGTCGAGGTTGCGGGGGCGCAGCGAGGTCTCGACGTCCCCGTCGTCGGGGTGCGCGACGGCGTCCACCTCACGGGAGCCCTCGTGCAGGTCCTCCTCCGGCGGCCCGCCCGGCACGCTCACCTCGACCGGCCCAGCGACGACAGCGCCGTGCGCAGCAGGCCCGCCGCGTCGACGTCCGGGGTGGCGGCGAGCACGGCGTCCACCGCCTGTTCCGCGGGGCGTGCGGTGAAGCCGAGGCCGACCAGCGCCTCGACCACCTGGTCCCGCGGACCGAGCACCGGGGCCGGGGCGCGCGGCGCCTCCCCCGCCACCGCGGCCGGCGACGGCGCGGTGACCTTGTCCCGCAGCTCGACGACCAGGCGCTCCGCACTCTTGCGCCCGACGCCCGGGATGCGGGTCAGGACGGCCAGGTCGCCGTCCGCGATCGCGCGGCGCAGCGTGTCCGGCTCCAGCACGGCGAGCGTGGCCAGGGCCAGCCGCGGCCCGATGCCGGACACGGTCTGCAGGATGCCGAACAGCTCGCGCTCCTCGGCGTCGGCGAAGCCGAACAGCGTGAGCGACTCCTCGCGCACGATCATCGCGGTGGCCAGCCGGGCCGTCTCGCCGCGGCGCAGCCCGGCGAGCGTGTTCGGCGTGGCGAACACGCCGAGCCCGACGCCGCCGACCTCGACCACGGCGTGGTCCAGGTTGATCTCCAGCACCGTCCCGCGCACCGAGTGGATCACTGGTTCACTCCTGCCGTCCCGGGGCGCGAACGCCCGTTCGATCCGGGACGGTACCGCCCGTGGCCGACATTCCCGGGCGGCGGGCGCCGCGTGTCGGCCGGCCCTGCTGTGCCGCCTGCGCCGCTGCCTCGGTCCAGGTCGCCGGGGCGCCGCCGCTCGCTGTCCGGTTCTGCTGCGCCGCAACCTCGGCCCAGGTCGCCGGGGCGCCGCGCGACGCCTCGGCGAGCCGGGCACGGTGCACGGCCGCAATCTCCTCCGCGCGGGCGTGCGCCTCCGCCATCCGGTCCTGCATCGGCGCCCGCCAGCAGTGGCAGATCGCCAGCGCCAGCGCGTCCGCCGCGTCGGCCGGGCGGGGTGCCTCGGCGAGCCCGAGCAGGCGCGTGACCATCGCCGTGACCTGCGCCTTGCCGGCGCGCCCCTCGCCGGTCACGGCCGCCTTGACCTCGCTCGGCGTGTGGAACGAGACCGGCAGGCCCGCCCGGGCGGCGACGAGCGCGACGACGCCGCTGGCCTGCGCCGTCCCCATCACCGTGCGCACGTTGTGCTGGCTGAACACCCGCTCGATCGCGACGACGTCCGGCCGGTGCCGGGCCACCCACGCCTCCACCGCGTCCGCGACGCCCGCGAGCCTGCGCTCCAGCGGGACGCCCGCGCCGCTGCGTACCACGCCGACGTCGACGCAGGTCACGGCCCGCCCGGAGCCGGACTCGACCACGCCGAGCCCGCACCGCGTCAGTCCCGGGTCGACCCCGAGCACCCGCACGCGCACCCCTCCCGCCGAACGCCGGTTCGAGTCGGGAACGTTACCGGCCCGGCCTGCCGACCCGTCCGGGGCGCGCCGCGGGCGGATCCGGACGGGTTCCGCCGGACTATGGGCACCGTAGCCCGAGCGGCACGCCACAGCGCCCCGGTTCACTCGACGTGATCGCGGTTCCGGTGCCGATCCGGCCACATGTGGCCGCCACCGCACCCGAACACCGATCACTGCAACCGGACGGGCGCCGATCCCGGCGGGGTGGTGGGGTGAGCGGAAGATCCGGGACCGGGGAGGGCACGTGGCGGCGTGGGTGCTGCGGATGGCGGCCGCGCTGGTCGGAACCGGTCTCCTGATCGTGCTCGCCGGGACGTTCCTCCCCCGCCTGCCGGTCGTCGGCTTCTTCGGCTCGTTCGTGACCGGCCAGTATCCGCTGCACGCGGGGCTGGCGGCGCTGCTCGGCGTCGGGCTCGGCGCGGCGGCCTGGGCCGCCGGGGCGCGTGGAACGGGCGCGGTCACCGGCGCGGTGGCGCTGGCGTGCGTGATCGGCATGCTCGTCGTGCTCGGATCGCTCGCGTCCACGGCCCACGCCGAGGGCGTCCGCCTGGACTGGGCGTCCGCGCTGACCGTGCTCCGGCAACCGGACGGGCACCCGGACCGGACCGTGGAGTACACGCCCGGCCGGTCGCTGGACGTCTACCTCCCGCCCGGGCCGGGCCCGCACCCGGTCGTGGTCTGGCTGCACGGCGGCAGCTGGGTGCGCGGCGAGCGCACCGACCGCACGGCGCTGAACCGCTGGCTGGCCGACCGCGGGCACGCCGTGCTCGCCGTCCAGTACCGGCTGCCGCCGCCGTCGCCGGCCGGCGAGGACCAGCGCCGCGACGTCGCCTGCGCGGTGGCCTGGGCGCGGTCGCACGCCGCCGAACTCGGGCTCGACGCCGACCGGGTCGTGCTGGCCGGGCAGTCGGCAGGCGCGACGCTGGCGTTGAACACGGCGTCCGGCCTGGTCGACGGGTCGCTGCGCTGCCCCGCCGGACCGCCCGTGCCGTCGCCGGCCGGAGTGGTCGCGTACTACCCGCCGGTCGACCTCCGGCTGATCGCGCCGGCGCTGCAGAACGCCTTGTTCGGCGGGCCCGCCGACCGGCACCCGGACCTGTTGCGCGCGTTGTCCCCGGTCGACCAGGTCCGGGCCGGACTGCCGCCCACGCTGCTGCTGCTCGGCGCCGCCGACCACTTCGTCTACCCGGAGCAGGTGATCGCCTACGACCGGCGGCTGCGCGCGGCCGGCGTCCGCGGTCGCCTGCTGGTCGTGCCGCACGCCGACCACGTCTTCGACTACCCGTTCGGCAGCCCGGGCGCGCAGATCACCCGCCCCGCCGTTGCCGCCTTCCTGGACGGGCTCGGTCCCTCCTGAGCGGACTGCCCGACGCGGCCGCGGGTCACGCCTGGACGCCGGTCGCACGCCGGGTCGGCGGTTCCGACGGGTCCGGGGCCAGCGCGGCCGGCAGCTGCGACCGTGCGGTGATCCCCAGCTTGCGGTAGGCGTGGCCGAGATGGGTCTCCACGGTCTTCTCGGACACGAACAGGGCCTGCGCGACGGCCCGGTTCGTCAGCCCTCCGGCGACCATCCCGGCCACCCGGCGCTCGGTCGGGGTGAGCGCGTCCGCGCCGGTCGACCGCAGCCGCCGCGGCCGTGCACCGGTGCCGACCAGCTCGTCGTGCGCCCGCCGGACGACGGCGGTCGCCCCACAGGACAGGGCGAGATCCAGGCCGTCGCGCAGATCCGTCCGCGCGGCCGGGCGGTCACCCGCGCGGCACCGTGCCGCGCCGCGCTCGACCAGCGCGCGGGCCCGGTGCAACGGGGCGTCCGCGGCGACCGCGACGGCCTCGTCGAGCAACGCGAGCGCCGCCGCCGGCCGCTCCGCCGCGGCGGCGGCGACGAGTGCGTCGGACAGCGTGTGCGACGCACCCCACGCCCGGGCGGCGCGCACCGCCTCGGCGCCTTCGGCCCGGGCCGTGTCGTGGGCGCCGAGCGCGGACAGGGCGTGGGTGAGCGTCGCCCGCCACGGGCACGGCGCGGGATCCTCGGAACCCCACCCGGCCAGCCGCCGCGCACAGTCACGCACGTCGTCGACGGCCTCGACCGGCCGGCCCTGCACGACCCGGAGCCGGGCCCTCGCGGCGAGCAGTACGGCCGCGGCGAACAGCGAGCCGGCCAGGATCGGCTCGCCTGCGACGGCGGTCGCCTCGGCGTCATCGACCTGCCCGGCGTCGAGCAGCGCGTGCACCAACCATGCCGCGCCGAAGCCGGTCTGGACGGCGATCCCCATACCCCGGGCCATGTCCAGCCCGATCGTGAGGTCCTCGACGGCGGCCGAGACGTCGCCAGCGAGGTACGTGGCGTACCCGCGGAACACCAGGGCACCGGCCGTCCCGGGCTGGCTGCCCCGGTCGCCCTGCCGCCGCACGATCACGTCCCACGCCCGCCGTGCCCGCTCCGGTTGCCCGCTCTGGGCGAGCAGGTACAGCGTGCCGGTCACCGCGATCAGTTCCGGTTCGTCGAGAAGGTGGCCTCCGGTCAGCGACCGCTCGGCCAGATCCACGGCACGCGCCCGGGACCGGGTGATCAGCATCTCCCCGGTAGCGGCGCTTGCCAGGACCATGCACGCACCCGGTCCGTCCGGGGCGGGGAGCTCCGCCCGGGTCTCCAGCCGCCGCCGGGCGACCGGGTGGCTGTCCGGCTGCTGCAAGGCCGTGATCACGAGTTCGGCCTCCACCTCCAGCGCGAGCGGATCGGTCGGGTCGGCCATCCCGTCCAGTGCCCGTTCGTAGACCGCCACGGCGTCGGGGATCCGGCCGGAGTCGAACAGGCGCCGGCCCAGCAGCCGGGCGGCACGGACCCGGCTCGTGGGGTCCGGGGCCTGCTCCACGGCGGCGGTGAGGGTGACCGTCGACCCCGCATCGCCTGCCCACAGCTCGGCGGCACCCATCTCGAGCAGCAGGTCCGGGCGCTCCTCCTGCGCAGGAGGCTCCGCCATCGCGCGCCGTAGGTAGCCGACCGCGACGTCGGGGGCTCCCCGGTTCGCCGCCCGCCCGGCGGCGGCCCGCAGTGCCCGGACCACCCAGGCGTCACCGCTCGGTCGCGCCGCCATCAGGTGCGCCACCACCGTGTCCTCCGGCGCGCCATCGGCGGCCAGCAGGTCGGCCGACCGCCGGTGCGCCTCGGCGAGCCCGGCCGGGCCGAACGTCGCCTCCACCGCGGAGCGGACCATCGGGTGCCGGAACGTCAGCCGGGGCCCCCGGTCCAGCAGCCGGGCCTCGACCAGCAGGTCAGCGGCGGCGACGTACCGCGCGCCGTCGATCCCGGCCAGCGCGACGGCGTGACGCGGGTCGGCGTCGTCGGAGAGCACGGACGCGGCCCTGGCGAGAGATGCCGCATCCGGGCCGAGCCGGGCCAGCCGCTGCCGTACCGAGCGCTCGACCTCGTGCGGGACGGTGCCCACGAGCCGGGGGACCTCCGCGGCGCGCGGCGGGACCCGCCGGTCGGACAGCTCGGCCAGCAGCTCCCCGAGCAGGAACGGGTTGCCGCCGGTGACCGTCCGGCAGGCCGTGACGAACGCGGGGTCGGCGGCACCGAGGCAACCGGTCACGAGCTCGCGGACGGCGTCGAGCCCGAGTGGCGCGGGGCGCACCACGTCGGCCTGCGGCTGCCCGGCGAGCGCCGCGAGCAGGTCCGCCCGCACCGGGTCCGTAGCCGGACGCGCCGCCGCCAGAAGCGACACCGGGAGGCCGTCCAAGCGGTGCGCCAGGTAGGCGAGGAACCGCAGCGACGGCACGTCACACCAGTGCGCGTCGTCCACCGCGAGCACGAGCGGACCCCGGTCGCTCAGGTCGACGACCAGCCAGTAGAGACCGTGCAGCGACGCGAACAGGTCCCGGCCCTCGGCCGGGCCCGTGACGTCGAGGGCGGTCGACGCGAGCGCGGCGGCACCGTCGACCGGGACCGGTCCGGCCGCGGCGAGCAGCTCGCGAACAGTGCCGAACGCCAGATCCGTCTCCAACTCGGAACCACGGGCGGCGAGCGTGGTCACCCCGCGGTCGACTGCGTCCGTTCGCACGGCGTTGACCAGCGCCGTCTTGCCGATCCCGGCGTCGCCCTCGAGCAAAACAAGGTCGCCGGCCCCGGAACGCGTGCGGTCGACGATGCGACCCAGCCTCTCGAGCTCGTCCGCACGGTCCAGCAGCACGATTCCCCTTCCGGCCCGACCCCACCGACGTCCTCGTTCCCGGCCGGTCAGACGTTTCGGACACCCTGCCCCATCGGTGCCGCTGCTTCGGCCGTAGGCCGCCCGGCCTCGGTCGCGCAGGAACTCGCCGAGCCGCCCGCGGGCGGTGAGACCGAGCGCACGGGCCTGCGGTGAGTGCCGGCTTCTGTCCGGGTCAAAGCAACTGGCCCTCCGAAAACCTCGGGGGGTTCCTCGGGGTGCGCTCCGGACGCTCGGAACCCCGGCACGTTCCTACGGTCATCCCCGGCACCTCGGACGTTTCGGACACCGGGAGGGAACCGTGGGAGATCGGACGCAACCCGACCGGCGACCACCGGCGCGCTGAACCTCGCCGGCACCCAGGACCCGCAGGGCCGGTTCACCGAGACCGTGCGCGGGTCCCTCTGTAGCACCCGATGATCACCGAGGACGGACCCATGACCAGCGAGATCCGCAACCGCGCCTTCCGCCTGCGCCGCAGGCCGGAGGGCTCCCCCTCCGAGGTCGACCTCGAGCTCGTCGAGGAGCCCGTCGGAGACCTCGAGCCCGGCCAGGCCCTGGTGCGGACCACCATCCTGTCGGTCGACCCGACCACCCGGGTCTGGATGAGCGACTACCCCGCCTACATGCCCGCCGCCCCGCTCGACGCGGTGCTGCGCGGGGTCGGTGTCGGCGAGGTCGTCGCCTCGCGCCGCGAGGACCTCCCGGTCGGCGCGACGGTGCTGGGCTGGACGGACTGGCAGGAGTACTGCGTCGCCGACGACAGCCGGTTGATCAGCCCGTTCACCGTGCTGCCGGACCCGCTCCCGGCACCGGCCGGGGCGTTCCTCGGCGTGCTCGGGCACACGGGCATCACCGGCTGGCTCTGCGTGGACATCGGCCGGCCCCGCCCCGGCGAGACGGTCGTGGTCTCGGCCGCAGCGGGCGCGGTCGGCTCGGTCGCCGGGCAGCTCGCGAAGCTCGCCGGGGCCCGGGTGGTCGGGATCGCGGGCGGGCCGGACAAGTGCCGCCACGTCGAGGAGACCCTGGGGTTCGACGCCTGCATCGACCGGAGGGCGCCGGACTGGCGCGAGCGGCTCGACGAGGCCACGCCGGACGGGGTCGACGTGGACGTCGAGAACGTGGGCGGCGAGATCATGGACCACGTCCTGCGACGGCTGACGATCGGTGCACGGATCGTGCTGTGCGGCATGATCTCGGGCTACGACTCGCTCGGCGGCGGCCCCGGCCAGCGGGAGATCTCGCAGCTGATGATGAAGCGGGCCAGCCTGCACGGCCTTCTCGTCTTCGATCACGCCGAGCGGTTCCCCGCGATCGCGGACGAGCTCGCCGGGCACCTCGCCGCGGGGCGCCTGCACGCGGACGAGACCGTCGTCGACGGCCTGGAGAAGGCGCCCGATGCGCTCGCCCGGCTGTTCACCGGCGCGAACCTCGGCAAGATCCTCGTCCGGACGTCGTGACGCCCTACACGGGCGGGAGGGCCCTGCGGCCCCTGCCCGGCACACCGCAGGAGTGGACCAGGGTGATCGGGCAGGTCTCCGGCCTGATGCTCGCGCTGGTGGGCGCCCAGTCCGACGGTCACGACGTGCCGGAGCCTCTGGGCCGGCCCTCCGCGAGAGCGTGGGGTCGCGTGGCCGCGGCGCTGCGACCGCCCGCCGGCCCCGTGCCATCGGCCGCAGCCGTCGTCCGGACCGCCGACCTCGAGGTGCTCGGCGCCGCCGCACAGGCCCTCGGCCGCGAGCTCTGCCGCCACCGCGCCCGGGACGTCGTGACCACGACGGTCGCCGTCCTCCTCGCGGAGGCCGCGGAGCACGACAGGGCGCCCGAGCATCTCGTCGCCCAGCTCGCCCGGGTCCACGGCGTCCTCGACGCCGACGGCCCCGATGCGGACGAGCTGTGGCGGGCAGCCGGCTGACCACCACCACCGACGGAGTCCGGCGTGACCGCCGGCTGATCAGCACCGCAATGAAGGAGACGACCATGGACTACCCCACGATGCGCGGCCTGTTCTTCTCCCCGCCCGACGGCCCGCGGCCGACCCCTCCGGCCGCCCTCGACCGCTCACCGGCGCGGGCGCTGCGGGACGCGATCGAGCCGCTCGCCTGCCTGTCGATCTGGTCGCCGGAGGCCGCGGAGGGCTACGCCGCGCTGGGGCTGGACGACTACTTCTCGGCCTACGTGTGGCAGCGGACGGCACCGCTGGGGAAACCACCGGCCGAGCTGGCGGTGACGGCGCTGGCTGTGTTCACCGACGAGCTGATCGCCCCGCAGTACGCGACCGGCTCGGCCGCGATCCCCCGCGAGAAGCTGGTCGCGGTTCGGATCGAGGCACCGGGACGGACCCTGCGCCGCGTGCTCGGCGGTACCTACCCCGACCTCGAGGCCGAGGCCGCCGCCTCCGTCACGGCCCTGCGCCGCGGCATCGACGCCGCCGACCGCACGGCCCGCCCGCTGTTCACCGGTCTGCTCGCCGAGCCGTGGCCGGACGAGCCGCTCGCGGCGCTCGTGCACGCCTGCCACGTACTGCGCGAACACCGCGGGGACTCGCACCTCGCCGTCTGCGCCGTGGACGGGCTCGACCCGGTCCAGATGAACGTGCTGACCGAGCTGTGGTGCGGCTACCCGCTCGGCGCCTACACCGCGTCGCGCGGCTGGACCGCGGGCCAGGTCGGCACCGCGGCCGACGGGTTGCGTGCGCGGGGTCTGCTCGACGGTGATCAGCTCAGCGCCGAGGGGCTGCGCCACCGCGCCGAGCTGGAGGTCCGCACCGACGCCATGCAGCGCAGCGTCGTCGACGCGATCGGACCGGACCTCACAGCACTCACCCGACGGCTCGACGCATGGTCCGACGCGCTGATCGCGGCCGACGCAGCCCCTCCGGACCCGGCCAAGCGCCTGGCGGGGTGAGGCTGACGATCCTGGAACCGGCCGTGGCGGCACGCACCGCCTGACCTCGCAGGACGTCCCCGGACCTCGCAGGACCAGCACGGCCTGCGAGGCCGGGCGAACGCCTGCGAGGTGGGCGCGTCCCGGCCGGTCAGTGCGCGGCGCCGTCCCAGCTGCGGCCGTAGCCCACGGACACGTCCAGTGACACGGTCAGCTCGGCGGCGGCCGCCATCTCACGGCGCACCAGCGCCTCGAGCGCCTCCCGCTCGCCGTCGGCGACCTCGAACACGAGCTCGTCGTGCACCTGCAGCAGCATCCGGCTGCTCAGCCCCTCGGCGGCCAGCCCCTGGTGCACCCGCAGCATCGCGACCTTGATGATGTCCGCCGCGCTGCCCTGGATCGGGGCGTTGAGCGCCATCCGCTCGGCCATCTCGCGGCGCTGGCGGTTGTCGCTGGTCAGGTCCGGCAGGTAGCGGCGGCGACCCATGATCGTCGCGGTGAAGCCGTCCTTGCGGGCCTTGTCGACGACGCGTGCCCAGGTAGTCGCGCACTCCGCCGAACCCGGCGAAGTACTCGTCCATCAGGCCCTTGGCCTCGTCGGTCGGGATCCGCAGCTGGGTCGGACAGGCCGTAGGCGGACAGCCCGTAGGCCAGGCCGTAGTTCATCGCCTTGATCTTGGCGCGCTGCTCGGTGCTGACCTGGGTCGCGTCCACCCCGAACACGCGGGCGGCGGTCTCGGCGTGGAAGTCGTGCTGCGAGCGGAACGCCTCGATCAGTGCGGCGTCCTCGGACAGGTCCGCCATGATCCGCATCTCGATCTGGCTGTAGTCCGCGGTCATCAGCTCGCTGTACGCGGGCCCCACGACGAACGCGTCGCGGATCCGCCGGCCCGGCCGCCGTGCGGATCGGCACGTTCTGCAGGTTCGGGTCGGTCGAGGACAGCCGCCCGGTCGCCGCGATCGTCTGCGAGTACGTCGTGTGGATCCGGTCGTCGTCGGCGATCGACTTGATCAGCCCGTCGACCGTGACCTTGAGCCGCGTCGCGTCCCGGTGCTGGAGCAGGTGCTGCAGGAACTCGTGCCCGGTCTGCTCGTAGAGCGTCTGCAGCGCGTCCGCGTCGGTCGTGTAGCCGGTCTTCGTGCGCTTGGTCTTCGGCATCTCCAGCTCGTCGAACAGCACGGTCTGCAGCTGCTTCGGCGAGCCGAGGTTGATCTCCTTGCCGATCACCCCGTACGCGTCCTGCGCGGCCTGGCGCACGGCCGCGGCGAACTCGGACTCGAGGTCGGACAGCATGCCCGTGTCGACCGCGATGCCGGCGGCCTCCAGGTCGGCCAGCACGAACGCGAGCGGCAGCTCCAGCTCGGCGAGCAGCTCGGACCCGCCGCGCTCGGCCAGGTCGGCGTCCAGGGCGTCGGCCAGCTCCTGGATCGCGGACGCGGCGAGCATCTCCTGCTGGGCGGCCTCGTTGTCCGCCTGCTCCTCGCCGCCGAGCAGCGAGAGCTGCCCGTCGTCGGGGGCCTCGGTGCGCAGCTCCCGGCGCAGGTAGCGCAGCGCGAGGTCGGCCAGGTCGAACGTGCGCTGGCCGGGCTTGGCCAGGTACGCGGCGAGCGCGGTGTCGCTGGTCAGCCCGGCGAGCGTCCACCCGCGCGAGCGCAGCGCGTGCAGCACGGCCTTCACGTCGTGCGCCGCCTTCGGCACCGACGCGTCGGCCAGCCAGTCGCCGAGCGCCGCCTCGTCGTCCGGCGTGAGTGCGGTCAGCGCCAGGTAGCCGGCCTGCGGCACCCCGGCCTCCGCCCCGGCCGCCCGGTCCTCGACGGTCGGGTCCCCCACCGCGAACGCGATCCCGATCATGTCCCGCGCCGCGACCGGGCCGCTCACCCCGGCGAACGACAGCGCCACGCGCCGCCCGTCCCGGGCGTGCGTGTCCAGCCACGAGCGCACCGAGCCCGGCTCGATCACCGCGCCGGAGACCTCGAAGCCCTCGTCGGCCTCCGGTTCGGCGCTCTGCAACGTGGCGAACAGGCGCTCGCGCAGCACCCGGAACTCCAGCTCGTCGAACAGGCGGTGCACCGCGTCCCGGTCCCAGGCCCGGACCTCCAGCTGCGACGGGTCGGGCGCCGAGGTCGACGTCGCGCACCAGCTCGGTGAGCTGGCGGTTCAGCAGGACGGCGGCGAGGTTCTCGCGCAGCGCGTCCCCGGCCTTGCCCTTCACCTCGTCCACCCGGTCGGACAGCTCGGCCAGCGAGCCGAACTCCCGCACCCACTTGGCCGCGGTCTTCTCCCCCACCCCCGGGATCGACGGCAGGTTGTCCGACGGGTCCCCGCGCAGCGCCGCGAAGTCCGGGTACTGGGCCGGGGTGAGCCCGTAGCGCGTGTCCACCTCGGCCGGGTCGATCCGGCCCAGGTCGGACACGCCGCGCTTCGGGTACAGGACGGTCACGTGGTCGGTCACCAGCTGGAACGCGTCCCGGTCCCCGGTGGTGATCAGCACGTCGTAACCCTCGGCCTCGGCCTGCGTGGCGAGCGTGGCGATCAGGTCGTCCGCCTCGTAGCCCTCGACGCCGAACACCGGGATGTTCAGCGCGTTCAGCACCTCCTTGATCAGATCGATCTGACCGCGGAAGTCGTCCGGCGTGGTGGTCCGGTTCGCCTTGTAGTCGGCGAAGCGCTCGGCGCGGAACGTCTTGCGCGAGACGTCGAACGCGACGGCCAGGTGCGTCGGCTCCTCGTCCCGCAGCAGGTTGATCAGCATCGAGGTGAAGCCGTAGACGGCGTTCGTGGTCTGCCCGGTGCCGGTGCGGAAGTTCTCCGCCGGCAGCGCGAAGAACGCCCGGTAGGCCAGCGAATGACCGTCGAGCAGGAGCAGCCGCGGAGTGCCGTCCTTGGCGGACGACGAGCCGGATCCGGCCTTCGCGGAGGCGGACGTCTGCGGGGTCTGTGTCGCGGCGCTCATCGAGCGCGAGTCTAGAACCGACCCCCGACAAGAAAAGCGGCCGCGCCCCGGACGGGACGCGGCCGCGGATGCGGTAGAGGCGCGATCAGCCGACCTCGGCCATGACCTCGTCGGGCGCGTCGAAGTTCGACCAGACGTTCTGCACGTCGTCGGAGTCCTCGAGCGCCTCGATCAGCCGCACGATCTTCTTCGCGCCCTCGACGTCGAGCTCCACGTGCATCGACGGCCGGAACTCCTGGTCCGCCGAGTCGTAGTCGATCCCGGCCTGCTGCAGCGCCGTGCGCACGGCGACCACGTCACCGGCCTCGGAGAGGATCTCCCAGTGCTCGCCCAGGTCGCTGATCTCCTCGGCGCCCGCCTCCAGCACCGCCATCAGCACGTCGTCCTCGGTCTGGTCGCCCTTCGGCAGCACGACGACACCCTTGCGGGTGAACATGTAGGACACCGAGCCCGGGTCGGCCATCTGGCCGCCGTTGCGGGTCATCGCGGTGCGGACCTCGGTCGCGGCCCGGTTCTTGTTGTCGGTGAGGCACTCGACCAGCACCGCGACACCGTTCGGGCCGTAGCCCTCGTAGGTGATCGCCTGGTACTCGGCGCCGCCGGCGTCCGCGCCGGAGCCGCGCTTGAGCGCGCGCTCGATGTTGTCGTTGGGGACCGAGCTCTTCTTCGCCTTCTGGATCGCGTCGTAGAGCGTCGGGTTGCCGTCCGGGTCACCACCGCCGGTCCTCGCCGCGACCTCGATGTTCTTGATCAGCTTGGCGAACATCTTGCCGCGCCGGGCGTCGATCACGGCCTTCTTGTGCTTGGTCGTCGCCCACTTGGAGTGACCGCTCATCGGCTCCCCACCTCTCGTCTGCTCACGTCCGGGCCGTCGAGGACACGGGCCCCGCAGCCAACAGGTCGACGTGCCGGGCACGGACCTGCGTCAATCCGTCGATGCTACCGGCGCCGCAGCTTCCGGGCCCGTCCCCCCACGCGCGCCACGGCCCGGGTGAACGGAGCTCGGTGTCCACCCGGGCCGTACGAGCGGGGCGCTCGTCGGAGAACCCGCGTGCGGTCAGCGGCGGCGGAAGAACGCCGTCGACGACGGGTGGAACATCAGGACGAGCGCGGCCAGCACCTCGACGACGTGCAGCGTGCGCAGGCCGGCCGCGGCGAGGTCCGCGACGCCCGCCGTGGCCAGGAACCCGCCGACGGACCCGCCCGCGACGAGATACCCGATCGGCTCGACGACCAGCGACAACATCCCGACACCGCCGAGCAGGATGGCCACCGCCCAGCGGACCGCGTTGCTGCCGGTGCGCAACGCGAGCACCAGCACGCCCAGCACCAGGTAGATCCCGAACCGCACGGCCAGGGCGTCCGCGCCGGGCGGGTCCGGCATCGCCAGGTGCACGAACGTCTCCGCCACGCCGGCGAGGATCGCGCCCAGCCACAGCGCCACCGACAGCGTGACGGTGGACGGCCGGTCAGGGCGGGCGGCGGCGGGCGGAAGGGGAACGGCGGCGGACGTGGTCATGGTGGGGCCCTTCACGGCGGTGGGACGGTCCCCACCAGCCTGTCCGCGCGGGCGTCGCGGCCCCAGACGGCACACCCCCGACGCCGGCGGGGGTATGCCTCACCCCGGGTGGTCGGGACGGCGGCGTCAGACGGTCGCGCGCACCATGTCCACGAACAGCCCGTGCACCCGCCGGTCGCCGGTCAGTTCCGGATGGAACGCCGTCGCCAGCACCGGGCCCTGCCGGACGGCGACGGGGCGTCCGGCGGCGTCGCCGGCGTCCTCGCCCTCGCTGGTGACGCGCGGGACCGAGGCCAGCACCTCGACGTCACCGCCGGTCTTCTCCACCCACGGGGCGCGGATGAAGACGGCGTGCATCGGGCCGCCCGGGACGCCGCGGAACTCCAGGTCGGTCTCGAACGAGTCCACCTGGCGGCCGAACGCGTTGCGCCGCACCACGACGTCGAGGCCGCCGAGCTGGTGCTGGTCCGGGCGGCCGTCCAGGATCCGGTCCGCGAGCAGGATCATCCCGGCGCACGAGCCGTAGGCCGGCATGCCCGCGCGCAGCCGGGCGCGCAGCGGCTCCAGCAGCTCGAACACGTCGAGCAGCTTGCTCATCGTGGTCGACTCCCCGCCCGGCAGCACCAGACCGTCGACGGCGTCGAGCTCGGCCGCACGGCGCACCGCGACCGGCCGGGCCCCGGACGCGGTCAGTGCGTCGAGGTGCTCGCGGACGTTGCCCTGGAGGGCCAGCACTCCGACGGTCGGGAACGACATGCATTCGAGGGTAACGCCGTCCTACCTGCGGTAACCGGCCGTACGGCGGTGACCCGCGGCACCGTCCGGCGGTTCCGCGACCCCTGTCCTGGTCGGATCCTGGTGCCGTGGACGGTTCTCACCCGTCAGCAGCCGACGCGGGAGGACGAGTATGAACATCGGTCGTACGGTCCGGGTGTTCCGGGCCGAACCCGTCGTCAGCCCGGTACCCGGCCCCGATGACGCACCCGTGGAGCCGGCTGCGGTCGGCGACCGGGCCGACGAGGTCGAGGTCGAGGTCGAACTGCAGCCGGTATCGAGCGGGGTCGTGGTCGCGCGGCCCACGGGGTGAGCGACACCGCCCCCGACGTCCCGGGCGTCGTCGTCGGCTGGCGGACCTGGCGGATCCGCGGTCCCGGCCCGGCCCGGCTGCGCTCACCGTTGCAGGTGTTCACCGAATGGCCGCCGGGCGCCGCCCTGACCGCCCGGTGCGAGCTGATGGGGCACCCGGCGCCGGACCCGGACTGCACCTGCGGCCTGTACGCCGTGCAGGAGCCCTCGGACGTCGGCGGGATCGGCTACGGAGGCGTCACGCTGCTGGGGTGCGTCGCCCTGTGGGGCACCGTGGTCGAGGGCGAGCGGGGCTGGCGCGGCGGGATCGGCCGGCCCGTCGTGCTGTTCTGCGGACCGGCGCTCTCACAACCGGTCCGGGCGGAGCTGGCCGAGGCCTACGGGATTCCCGTGCATCCGCTCGGCCGGCCGGTCGCCCCGGCCGTGGAGCTGCCCGGGATCCGCGCCGTCGCGGACCGGCTCCGCACGACCGCGGCCGCGGCCCCGCCGGACCCCCGCCGGATCGAGGACGCGGCCCGCGCGTTCGTCGACGCCACCACGCCGCCGGACCAGGTGGCACCGCCCGTGCGCGGGCCCCGGCGGGTGGCCATCGGCACCGCGCTGCTCACCGCCGTCGCCGCGTCCGCGCTCCTGCTCCCGCCGGCGGAGAGCAGCGCACCACTGGCCCCGACGCCACCGGCGCGATCCGCGACGCCGCCGTGACGGGTCAGCCCGCGGCCACCTCACCGCGACGGGCCTGCTTGGTCGTCGCACCGCGCACCGCGTCGGCCACCGCCGGCGCGACGGTCGTGTCGAACACGCTCGGCACGATGAACGACGGGTTCGGCTCGGCCACGACGTCCGCGATCGCCGCCGATGCGGCCAGCAGCATCTCGTCGGTGATCTCGTGCGCCTGCGCGTCGAGCAGCCCGCGGAACACACCCGGGAACGCGAGCACGTTGTTGATCTGGTTCGGGTAGTCCGATCGCCCGGTCGCGACGACGGCGGCGTGCTGCATCGCGACCGCCGGGTCCACCTCGGGGTCCGGGTTGGCCAGGGCGAACACGATCGAGTCGGCGTTCATGGTGGCCAGCTCGTCGGCGCCGAACAGGTTCGGCGCGCTCACCCCGATGAACACGTCCGCGCCGACGAGGGCATCGGCCAGCGACCCGGTCCGATCGTCGGAGTTGGTCTGCTTCGCGATCGAGATCAGGTTGTCGTCCATGTCCTCACGGGACGGGTGCACGATCCCGTCCACGTCCACCGCGAGCACGTCGGCCGTCCGTTCCGAGGCGAGCAGGCGGATGATCGCCGACCCGGCGGCGCCGACCCCGCAGACGACGACGCGGACGTCGGCGAACCGCTTGCCGACCACACGCAACGCGTTGCGCAGTGCGCCGAGCACGACGACGGCGGTGCCGTGCTGGTCGTCGTGGAACACCGGGATGTCGAGCATCTCGCGCAGCCGGCGCTCGATCTCGAAGCAGCGCGGTGCGGCGATGTCCTCGAGGTTGATCCCGCCGTAGGTCGGCGCCAGCACCTGGACCGTGCGGATGATCTCCTCGGTGTCCTGGGTGTCCAGGCAGACCGGCCACGCGTCGACGTTGCCGAACTGCTTGAACAGCGCCGCCTTGCCCTCCATCACCGGCATCGCTGCGGCGGCGCCGATGTTGCCCAGCCCGAGCACCGCGGAGCCGTCGGTGACCACGGCGACCGTGTTGCGCTTGATCGTCAGGCGCCGGGCGTCCGCCGGGTTCGCCGCGATCGCCATCGACACCCGCGCGACGCCAGGGGTGTAGGCGCGGGACAGGTCGTCACGGGTGCGCAGGCTGACCTTCGACCGGACCTCGATCTTGCCGCCGAGGTGCAGCAGGAACGTGCGGTCGGAGACCTTGCGGACGGTGAACCCGTCGAGGGTCTCGATCGCGGCCTTGATCTCCTCGACGTGGTCGGTGTTGCGGGCGTTCACCGAGATGTCGACGACCATCGAGTCGGTGCGCGACTCGACGACGTCGAACGCCGTGATGACGCCGCCGGCGTGCCCGACCGCGGCGGTCAGGTCACCGGTGGAGGTGGGATGGGACGGGGCGTCGACGCGAGCGGTGATCGCGTAACCGGGACCGGGAACGGGCACGGGCCGCGACCTTACTCGGCCGCCGACCGGTCCTTGGCCGATCGGGGGTTGTGATCTCGGACAGGCAGGGTGTGTGATCCAGAGCACAAATCCTCTCGGAGGTGGTTGCCATGACGGTCAGAGCCGATCGCAGGGCGGGAGGTGCGGCGACATCGGTCGCCGCCGCCGCGCCCACGAGCATCCGCAACGTGGTCCTCGTCGGACCCTCCGGATCCGGGAAGACGACGCTGGTGGACGCGCTGCTCGCGCACACCGGCACGATCCCCCGGGTCGGATCGGTCACCGAGGGCACCACCACCTGCGACCACGACCCGGCCGCGGTCCGCCAGGGCCGGTCGATCGGACTCTCGGTCGCACCGTTCGTGCACGACGGCGTGAAGGTCAACCTGCTGGATACCCCCGGCTACGGCGACTTCCTCGGCGAGCTGCGCGCCGGGCTGCGCGCGGCCGACGCGGCGCTGTTCGTCCTGCCGGCCGCGGAGGGCCGCGAGGGCGGGATCGACCCGGGGACCCTCGCGCTGTGGGAGGAGTGCGTGGTCGCGGGGATCCCGCGTGCCGTCGTCGTCGCCCGGTGCGACGCCGCACAGGCCGACGTGGAGAGCACCCAGATGGCCTGCCAGGACGCGTTCGGCAGCGGCGTCGCGCCGTGCTACCTGCCCATCCGGCGCCCGGACGGGGGAATGGACGGGCTGTACGGGCTGCTGTCGCAGACCCCGGAGGGCGCCGGCGCCGGACGGTGCGGAGGACGCCCGCGCCACGTTGATCGAGGGGATCATCGAGCAGTCCGAGGACGAGGCCCTGATGGAGGGCTACCTGGCGGGCGACGAGATCGCCGTCGAGACGCTGGTCGACGACCTGGAGACGGCCGTCGCCCGCGGCGCCTTCCACCCGGTCGTGCCGGTGTGCTCGGCCAGCGGGATCGGTCTGGACGCACTGCTGGAGATCATGACCGGCGGGTTCCCGTCGCCCCCGGAGCGCCCGCTGCCGCACGCCGCCGATGGCCGTGAGCTCACCCCGGACCCGGACGGGCCGCTGGCCGCCGAGGTCGTCCGCACGGCGTCCGACCCCTACGTCGGACGCGTGTCGCTGGTGCGCGTGTTCTCCGGGACGCTGCGCCCCGACACGACGGTCCACATCGGATCCGGTGCGGGCATGCCCGCACCGCGGTCGAGCCCGGAGAACCGCGAGACCGAGGAGAAGGTCGCCCATCTCTACTCCGCGCTGGGCTCCACGCTGACCGAGACCGCGGCCTGCCCGGCCGGCGACATCTGCGCGGTGACCCGGCTGTCCGCCGGCACCGGGGACACGCTCTCCGCCGCGGCCGATCCCCTCGACCTGGTGCCGTGGGACCGCCCGGAGCCGCTGCTGCCGGTCGCGCTCGTGGCCCACAACCGCGGCGACGAGGACGCCGTCGCGCGGACGCTGGCCAAGCTCGTCGCGACCGACCCGGCGCTGCGTCTGGAGCGCAACGCGGAGACCCACCAGACCGTGCTGTGGTGCACCGGCGAGGCGCACGCCGACGTCGCGCTGTCCCGCCTGCGCGAGGCCGGCGTCGAGGTCGACACCGAGGACGTCCGGGTCCCGCTGCGGGTCACGCTCGCCCAGGGCGGCCGGGTCACCGGCAAGCACGTCAAACAGTCCGGCGGGCACGGCCAGTACGCCGTGTGCCACGTCGAGTTCGAGCCGCTGCCGCGCGGGTCCGGGTTCGAGTTCGTCTCGGCCGTGGTCGGCGGCTCCGTGCCGACCCAGTACGTGCCCAGCGTCGAGAAGGGCATCCGGACCCAGCTCGAACGCGGCCTGGCCGTCGAGGACGGAGGCACGCTGCATCCGGTCGTCGACGTCAAGGCGAAGCTGGTGGACGGCAAGGCGCACAGCGTCGACTCCTCCGACGCGGCGTTCCAGACGGCCGGCGCGCTCGCCCTGCGCGAGGCCGTCGCCGTCTGCGGGCTGACGTTGCTCGAACCGGTCGACGAGCTCCGGATCCGGCTCCTCGACGAGCACCTGGGCGCCGTACTCGGCGACCTGTCGAGCCGGCGCGGACGGGTACTGGGCACCGACATCGACGAGACGCCGGGCCGCACCATCGTGCGCGCCGAGGTCCCGTGCTCGGAACTGCTGCGGCACGCGATCGACCTGCGCGCCATGACGTCCGGCACGGCGACCTGCACGCGCGCGTTCGCCCGCTACGCCGAACGAGCCTGACCCGCGCTCCCGGACGAACGGCACTCTCGAGCAGTCGCACTGCTCGAACGTGCCGTTCGTCCGGGTGGGTCAGAGGTCCTCGCCACGGGTGCGGGCGTCCTCGTCGTACATCCCGGCCTCCGCGTCGAGCGTGTCCATCAGCGCGGGGTCCAGGCGCGGGATCTGCCCGGTGGACGCGTCCGCGACGGCGGCGCGGGCGGCGGAGTCGGTCGGCGCGGCGCCGCCCAGGGCGGCCAGCGCCGCCTCGTTGCCGACGTCCGCGCACGCCTTCTCGGACAGCAGCCAGCGCACCTCCAGCAGGTCGCAGTAGGCCTGGACGGGAGAGCCCACCCCGCCGAGCGCGGCGTGCGCCCGCTCGGTCCCTGGCTCGAAACACTGGGTCAGCCAGCTGCGCGCCGCCGCCTGCTCGGTCACCTGCGTCGCCGGTGCGCCGGCGCATCCAGTCCTGGTGGGCGCGCAGGTCGCCGAGCAGGATCGTCGCCTGCCCCTCCCCCACGTCCAGGCCGGTCAGCTCACGCAGGCGCTCGGTGTGGAACGTGCGGTCGCCGACGGCCACCTGCAGCCGCAGGGAGCCGCCGTCGACCGGCTGCAGGGACAGCTCGTCGACGGCGAACCCGAGGTCGTTCAGCTCGCGGATCTTGCCCTCGACCCGGTAGCGGTCGCCGAACGCGAACACCGGCGCCGCGTGCAGCGCGTCCCACACGGCGCGGTAGCGGTCCGGGATGCCCTGCGCCTCCTCGATCAGCTGCGGGTAGATCTCCGGCGGGCGTTCCAGCCGCGTCGCCAGGTCGATCATCCCGCTGGCCACGTTCTCGACCATGATGTCCAGGTCGTGCTCGCGCTGGCCGTTCGACAGCGTCGGGTGGATCTCGCTGGTCTCGGCGTCCACCAGGTGGGCCGCGAACAGCTGCCCGTCGCGCATGAACAGTGTGTTCGCCAGCGAGCAGTCGCCCCAGAACACGCCGTGCCGGTGCAGCTCGACGAGCAGGCCGGCCATCGCGTCGAACAGCCGCTCCCGGTGCCGGGGCTGGTTCGGCGGCAGCCGCAGGAACAGCCGCCGGTACTGCCACGACCCGGTGAGGTAGCGCGTGACCAGGATCGACGCGTCGTGCTCGGGCTGGTGCACGACGCCGGCCGGGCGAACGGCGGGCAGGCCGTCGTCCTCGAGGCGTCGCAGTACCGCGTACTCGCGGCGCGCGATCCGCTCCGGCAGCTCCTTGAGCGCCCACAGCGTCCCGTCCGCCTCGACGAACCGGACGAGGTGCCGGCTCGGCCCGACCGGGACGTCGCGGATCGGGACCTCGGTGACGCTCCACTCGCCGAGCGGCAGATCCCAGGGCAGTGCCAGCAGCTCCGGGCCGGTGGCCCGCAGGGTCAGGTCGGGGACGGAGCGCGAAGCGGAGCGGGAGCCGCGCCTCTGCTCGGCCATCACACGCTCCCCCGGGCCACGGCGCGACGACGACGGGCGCGCGGCGGCCCGGTGCTGCCGCGGACCACGAGCCTCGTCGGGACCAGCACGGACGGGTCGAACCCGTCGCCGCGCAGGCCGGCCACCACCATCCGCCCGGCGATGGCGCCCTGCTCCCCGGCACGCTGCCCGACCGTGGACAGGTCGGTGAGCGCGGCCAACGGGTGGTCGTCGATGCCGATCACCGAGACGTCCCCCGGCACCCGCAGCCCCACCCGCCGCAGCGTCCGGACCGCGCCGAGCGCGACCTCGTCGGAGTGCGCGTACACCGCCGTCGGCGGCGACGAGCGGCCCAGCAGCGTGCCCATCGCCTCGGCTCCCTCGTCGACGCCCCACGCCACGGTCAGGACCAGGTCGTCGTCCACCGCCAGGCCCGCGTCGGCCAGGGCCGCGAAGTAGGCCGACGACCGCCCGGCCGGATGCTCGCCGCGTTGCTCCGGGTCGTAGGCCGCGATCATCCCGATCCGCCGGTGTCCGAGGTGGACGAGATGGTCGACGGCCTGGCGCCCGGCGGCGTGGTCGTCGATCCGGACCGACGGGTAGGACGCGGTCTGCCCGCCCGCGGTGACGATCTGGACGCCGATCCGCTCCAGGCGGCGCCGCTCGTCGTCGTCGACCTCGAAGCCGACCAGCACGACGGCGTCGACCTTGCGCCGCGCGGGGAGATCGGTGAAGAACGCGGCCCGGTCGGCGGCGTCGCCGACGCGGTAGAGCAACAGGTCCAGCCCGGCCGCGCGCAGCTCGGCCTCGAGGCCCTCGAGCACGGCACCGAAGAACCAGCGCGACAGGTGCGGCACGACGACCGCGACCCGGCCGGTCGAGCCCCCGGCGAGCCGGGAGGCCTCCGGCGAGACGACGTACTCCAGCTCGCGCGCGACCTCCCACACCCGCGCGCGCGTGGCCTCGGCGACGTGCGGGTGGTCGGACAGTGCCCGCGACGCCGTGGCCGGCGACACCCCGGCCAGCCGGGCGACGTCGGCCAGGTTGACCGCGCTAGGCACGCCCCAACCATAGCAATGTTGGAAGCGTTTGCACGAGACATTCTTAGGCCGTTTGGCTCGCTCACGCTGCGATAACGATCAAGACTGTGACTCTTGACACCCATCCCCCGGTGGGGTCACAGTGCGGAGCTGCAAGCGTTTCCAGGCATCGGAGGGGGGAGATCCGTGCCGGACGAACCGCCCGTGCCGTGGTGGCGATCCGCGGTCGTGTACGGGGTCTACCCGCGTAGCCACGCCGAGGGCGACGGCGGCGGCGCAGCCCCGCCGAGCGACCGGGTCCCCGCGTTCCGCGCGCCCGCACGGACCCCCGACACCGCCGCCCGGCTCGGCACCGACGCGCAGGCCCGTGCCCCTGCCGATCCGGCCACCTGACCGTCCCCCGCACAGACCGCAGACGAGTTCGGAGTTGAACGCCCATGCGTCGCCGTAGATGGAGGAGCCGCGTCCTGACGGCCGGTGTGGCCGTCGCCGCGCTCGCCGGCCTGGCCGGATGCGCAGGTGGCCCGCCCGGGCCACCGACGCTGAACTGGTACATCAACCCCGACGACGGCGGTCAGGCCGAGATCGCGAAGCAGTGCACCGCGGCGTCCGGTGGGGCCTACCAGATCGCGGTCTCGCAGCTGCCGCGCGACGCGTCCGAGCAACGCCAGCAGCTTGTCCGCCGGCTCGCGGCGAACGACTCGTCGATCGACATCATGAGCATCGACCCGCCCTACATCCCCGAGTTCTCGGAGGCGGGCTTCCTGGCCCCGGTGCCCCAGGACGTGGCCCAGCGGACCACCTCCGGCGTGGTCAACTCCGCGGTGGAGGGCTCCAGCTGGCGGGGGCGCCTGGTGACGGTGCCGTTCTGGGCGAACACCCAGCTGTTCTGGTACCGCAAGTCGATGGTCGCCGGCACCGGGCTGGACACGTCGAAGCCGGTCACCTGGGACCAGCTGGTCGCTGTCGCGCAACGCAAGGGCAAGCAGCTCGCCGCGCAGGGGGACCGGGGTGAGTCCCTGACCGTGTGGCTCAACGCGCTCATCGAGTCGGGCGGCGGAGAGATCGTCACCAACCCCTCACCGGACGACCCGAAGGGCGTGCAGCTCGGGCTGGACTCCCCGGCCGCGCGCAAGTCGGCCCAGATCATGAAGGACGTCTCCGGCGTCGCCGGGCCGGGGTTCTCGACCGCGGACGAGGAGACGAACGCCAACGCCTACCAGGACGGCAGTGCGATGTTCACCGTGCTCTGGCCGTCGTCGCTGTGGGGCAAGGTGAAGAGCTCGGTCGAGGAGGGCGCGGCGCCGGCGTCGCTGCTCGCCGACACCGGCTGGGGCGAGTACCCGCGCACCGACGCGGCCAAGCCGAGCGCACCGCCCTACGGCGGGATCAACCTCGGCGTCGGCCAGTTCAGCGCGCACCCCGACCTGGCCTACCGCGCCGTGGAGTGCATCGTCTCGCCGAAGAACCAGGCCTACTACTTCGTCGCCAACGGCAACCCCGCGGTGAAGGAGTCGGTCTACACCGACCCGGAGGTGCTCAAGGAGTTCCCGATGGCTCCGCTGATCAAGCAGTCGCTGGACCAGGCGGCACCGCGGCCGCAGACCGCCTACTACGCCGAGATCTCGGACAGCATCCAGCGCAACTACCACCCGCCCGGCGGCATCGACCCGGCGACGGTCGGGCCCGCGACCGAGGCCCTCATCAAGGCCGTACTGGCGAAGGAGAAGCTCCTGTGAGTACGACGACGGTCACGACGGAGGAGACCGCGTCCCCGGTCCCCCGAGGTGGCGGAGGCCGCAGCGACCGGGCGCGGGCGGAGCAGAAGCTCGGCTGGATGCTCGCCGGACCGGCGTTCGTCGTGATGCTGCTGGTCACGGCCTACCCGATCGTGCAGGCGCTCTACTACTCGCTGTTCGACTACCGGCTCACCGACCCGGCGAACCGCTCGTTCGTCGGGCTGGCGAACTACGGGGTGATCATCACCGACGCGGTGTGGTGGACGTCGTTCGGCGTCACGGCCCTGATCACCATCGTCACGGTGGCCGTCGAGCTCGTGCTCGGCTTCGCGCTCGCGCTGGTGATGATGAAGGCGCTGAAGGCGATCCGGCCGGTGTTGCGGGCCGTGATCCTGATTCCGTACGCGGTGATCACGGTCGTGTCCGCGTTCGCCTGGCAGTACGCGTTCTCCCTGGACTCCGGGTTCGTGAACTCCTGGTTCGGCTGGATTCCCGGCGTCTCGGCATCCACGGACTGGTTCGGCAGCTTCGGGCCGTCGTTGTTCGTGATCTGCCTGGCCGAGATCTGGAAGACGACGCCGTTCATCTCGCTGCTGCTGCTCGCCGGCCTGGCCCAGGTGCCGGACGTGCTGCAGGAGGCCGCGAAGGTCGACGGCGCGTCCTGGTGGCAGCGGATGTCGCGGGTGACGATCCCGAACATGAAGGCCGCGATCATGGTCGCCCTGCTGTTCCGGACGCTGGACGCCTTCCGGGTGTTCGACAGCGTGTTCGTCATGACGGCGGGGGCCAACGACACCGAGACGGTGTCCTTCCTGGCCTACCGCCAGACGATCTCCCGGCTGGAGATCGGGCTCGGCTCGGCGGTGTCGGTGATGCTGTTCCTGTCCGTCGTGCTGATCTGCGTGCTGTTCATCAAGGGATTCAAGGTCGACCTGTCTCAGACGCGAGGGGAGAAATGATGTCCACCCGGGAGAGGGTCCTCTGGATCATCGCGGGCATCGCGATCATCATCTACGCGCTGTTCCCGGTCGGCTGGATCGTGTCGCTGTCGCTCAAGTCGTCCGACGACATCGCGAACGGGCAGTTCCTGCCGACGGCGGTGTCGTGGGAGAACTACTCGCAGATCCTGGTCGGCGACGCGGCCGAGCTGTTCCTGCCGGCGTTGCGGAACTCGTTCGGGATCGTGCTGATCGCGACGTTCATCTCCTGCATCCTGGCGATGTTCGCGGCCTACGCGATCGCCCGGCTGGACTTCCGGGGCAAGAAGCTCATCCTGAGCTCGGCCCTCGCCGTCGCGATCTTCCCGGTGATCTCGATCGTCACGCCTTTGTTCAACCTGTGGCGCGAGATCGGGCTCTACGACACGTGGCCGGGCCTGATCATCCCGTACCTGTCGCTGACGCTCCCGATCTCGATCTGGACGCTGTCCGCGTTCTTCCGCGAGATCCCGTGGGAGATGGAGCAGGCCGCGCAGGTGGACGGGGCGACCACCTGGCAGGCGTTCCGGAAGGTGATCGTGCCGCTGGCGACGCCCGGCGTGTTCACCACCGCGATCATCGCGTTCTTCATCGCCTGGAACGACTTCGCCTACGGGATCTCGCTGACCTCCACCAGCGCGGCGAGGCCCGTCCCGGCCGCGCTGGGCCTGTTCTCCGGCGCGTCCCAGTTCGAATCGCCGAACGGCCCGATCGCGGCCGCCGCGGTGATCGTCACCATCCCGGTCGTGGTCCTGGTGCTGATCTTCCAGCGCCGCATCGTGGCCGGTCTGACCAACGGCGCCGTCAAGGGCTGAGCGCCCTACTACTTCGAAGGAGGACGACCAGTCATGGCGTCGATCGACATGAAGAACATCGTCAAGAAGTACGGGGACGGCTTCCCAGCCGTGAACGACGTGAGCATGGACATCGCCGACGGCGAGTTCATGATCCTCGTCGGCCCGTCCGGCTGCGGGAAGTCCACGCTGCTGCGCATGATCGTCGGCCTGGAGGACATCACCTCCGGCGACATGGAGATCGGCGGCAAGCGGGTCAACGACAAGGCGCCCCGGGACCGGAACCTGTCGATGGTGTTCCAGAACTACGCGCTCTACCCGCACCTGTCCGTGTTCGAGAACATCGCGTTCCCGCTGCGTCTGGCCAAGGCGCCGGAGGACGAGGTGAAGAAGAAGGTCAACGAGGCCGCGGACGTCCTGGAGCTGCACGAGCACCTGCAGCGCAAGCCGGCCAACCTGTCCGGCGGTCAGCGCCAGCGCGTCGCGATGGGCCGGGCGATCGTGCGCGACGCGGACGCGTTCCTGTTCGACGAGCCGTTGTCCAACCTGGACGCCAAGCTGCGTGGGCAGATGCGCACCGAGATCTCCCGGCTGCAGCGGCGGCTCGGCATCACCACGGTCTACGTCACGCACGACCAGACCGAGGCGATGACCCTGGGCGACCGGGTCTGCGTGCTGCGCAAGGGCGTCATCCAGCAGGTGGCCTCGCCGCGCGAGCTCTACGAGCAGCCGGTCAACCTGTTCGTCGCCGGGTTCATCGGGTCACCGCCGATGAACTTCCTGCCGGCGACGGTCAAGGGGACCACGCTGGAGACCCCGTTCGGGCCGATCCTGCTCGACGAGTCGCGGGCGGAGAAGGTCAAGGGCAAGGAGCTCGTCCTGGTCGGGATCCGGCCGGAGTACTTCGAGGACGCGTCGATCGTCGACGAGGCCAAGAAGCACGTCGGCTCGACGTTCACCGCGCAGGTGGACGTCACCGAGTGGCTCGGCGACTCCCAGTACGCCTACATCCCGTACGAGGCGCCGGCCGAGGTCGCCGCGCAGCTCAAGGAACTCTCCCGGGAGCTCGACTCGGACCAGCTGCGCACGCAGGCGATCGTCTCGATCGACTCGACGAGCCGGATCCGCGAGGGTCGTGACGCGGAGTTCTGGCTGGACTCCCGCAAGATCCACGTGTTCGACCCGTCGACCGGCGACAACCTCACCCGGGACGCGGAGGCCGGCGCCGAGCTGACCCGGCTGGCCACCGAGGACCGCGCCGATCAGGTCGCGAACGCCCGCGAGCAGAGCGCGACGGCCGGCAAGCACGCCGCCGACGGCACGAAGTAGGCCCACGGCCACACGAATGTGGCATCCGTCCGCTTCGGCGGCACGGGTGCCACATTCGCGTTCCGGGTGCCTGCTGCTCCGGCACCGCCGTCCGCGCGACGGACGTGGCGTTCGTGCGTGTCATCCGCGCCGGTGCCACATTCGCACTGGTCAGAGCGCTCGGACGGCTTGGCGGTGGCGGGTGACGGCGACGCCGGCGATCGTGCGGGCCATCACGGCGAACACGAAGCGGTGGGCGGGGTACACGCCGTACCAGTAGGCGCGCCCGGCCATGCCGCGCGGGCGGAACGTGAGCCGCTGGACGTAGCGGCTGCTCCGGCGTCCGGTCTCGTCGACCCGCAGCTCCAGGCGCGCCGTTCCGGGCAGGACGGCCTCGGCGCGCAGGACGAGCCGGCGCCCGGGCCCGACCTCCTCGATCCGCCACCAGTCCAGCGCCTCCCCCGGCGCGAACCGGTCCGGGCGGGTGCGCCGGTCCCCCGGCCCACCGGCCAGGCGGTCCAGCCATCCGCGCACCGTCCACGCACCCGGCACGGTGTACCAGCCGGTCTCCCCGCCCAGGGTCTCGATCACGGCCCAGACGGCGCGGGCCGGGGCGGGGACGTCGTGCGCGTCCTCGGAGGCGAGCTCGACCGGCCCGGCACCGGGCGGGTCCGTCGCCCCGCGGCCGGCGTCGCCGTCCTCGTCGAGAGCCCGGCGGACGGCCGTCCGGTACGGCGTCGGCCCGCCCGGCGGGTCGCCGACCAGGTGCCACAGCTCGGCCAGCTCCTCCGGGTCGCACACCAGCTCGTGCTTCATCGACTCGACCAGCGGCTCGGCCAGCCCGCGCCCGACCGGGGTCAGCGCGGCCACCGCCCGGGCGGTCAGCCGCGGCGCGGACACCGGGACCGGGAGCGGGAGCGGCTGGGACAGGCCCGCCTCCTCCGCGTAGCCGGTCATCAAGCCGTGGTACGTGAGGACCTCCGGGCCCCCGACGTCGAACGCGCCGTGCACGCGGGACGGCAGCGCGCAGGCAGCCGACGACGGCGTGCAGGACGTCGTCCACCGCCACCGGCTGGATGCGGTTCCACAGCCGGTCCGGCAGCGGGAGCACCAGCGGGCCGTTCATCGCGGTCTCGGTGAGGTGCCGGATCATCTCGAAGCTGGCCGACCCGGTGCCGACGACGATCCCGGCCCGCAGCACGACGGTCGGCACCGGCCCGTCCAGCAGGATGTCGCCGACCTCCCGGCGTGAGCTCAGGTGCCCGGACAGCCCGCCGGGCCCGGACTTCGGCTGGAGCCCGCCGAGATAGACGATCCGTCCGACGCCGGCGTGCGCCGCGCCGTCGGCCAGCGCGCGGGCGGAGGTCCGGTCGCGCTCGGCGTAGCCCGGCCCGTCCATCGCGTGCACCAGATGCACGACGGCGTCCATCCCCCTGCAGGCTCCGGCGACGGCACGGGCGTCGGTGGCGTCGCCGGTGCGTACCTCGACGCTCGGTTCCCAGCCCAACCCCTCGAGCCGCGACGGCGTCCGGACCAGCACCCGGACCTCGTGCCCGGCCCCGAGCAGACGGGGGACGAGCCGGGATCCGATGTAGCCGGTGGCGCCGACGACCAGAACTCGCATCCCCAGATCCTGACGTGCGCGGGAGCAGTCCGCTCGTTCGCCCGCGGTGACCGTGCCCACCGGGCGCCGGCTCAGGGGACGCCGAGCAGGCGCAGCCCCGCCGCGGTCCCCGCGGCCAGCAGCACGACGACGAGGAACGGCAGCCGCCGCCACGCGGCGATGCCGGCCACCAGCACCGCCGCCGGACGCGCCCAGCCGGCGAACGCGTCACCGTCGAACCAGGTGCCGGACGCGGTCAGGGCCACCAGCAGGGCGACCGCGCCCAGCTCGACCAGTCGCACCGTGCGGGCGGAGAGGGCCATCCGGTCGTGCAGCAGCAGCGGGACGAGCCGCATCAGGTAGGTGCCGACGGCCAGCACACCCAGCGCCACGGCGGTCACGACGGCCTCCCCGGCACCGCGCCCGTCCGCGCCCGCAGCCGGTCCCGGCGCTCCCGCAGCGCGGTGAGCCATCGGCCCCCGCGGGAGCCGCTGGAGCCGCTACTCGGACCCCCGCCCGGCGAGCCCGACGCCGAGCAGGCCGGCAAGCACCGGCACGCCGGCCGGCGCGAACGGCGACGTCACCAGCGCGATCGCGGCGGCGCCGGCGCCCACCCGGCGCGCATCGGCCGCCCGCAGCATCGGGAGCAGCATCGCCAGCATGGCCGCCGGGAACGCCGCGTCGACGCCGAACGCGGCCGGGTCCGGCACCACCGTCCCGAGCAGCAGGCCCAGTGCCGTCCCCACCTGCCAGAGCACGTACTTCAGCAGCCCCAGCGTCCAGAACGCCCGTCGAGCGCGGAGCGAGCCGCTCCCCCGGGCCAGCACGAACGCCGTGGACTCGTCGGTCACCACGTGCGCGGCCGCGAACCGGGACGGTCCCCGCCCGAGCGTCCCGGCGATCGCCAGGCCGAACGGCAGATGCCGCAGGTTCAGCACCAGGCCGGCGACGACGGCGGCTGCCACCCCGCCGCCTGCGGCCAGGATGCCGGTCACCGCCAGCTGCGCACCGCCGGCGAACACGAGCGCGGACATCGCCATCGTCATGGCCGGGGACAGGCCGGCCGACGGCGCGAGGGCACCGAACGACACGCCGACCACGCCGACCGCCACCGCGATCGTCGCGGCGTCGCGCAGGTCCGCGCGCCGAACCGCACGCGTCGGCCTCGGCCCGACGTAACCGTCGACGGCCGGCCCCAGGTCCGTTCGTTCTGCCGAACACATGACCGGTACGATGGACGATGACGCGAACGTTCGTCAACCCGAACGAGGAGACCGATGGATCGAACGCCACCGCTCGCAGCGATCGCCGCCGCCATCCGTCGCGAACGGCATCGGCTCGGGATCTCCTCCGCCGAGCTGGCCCGGCGGGCCGGGATCGCCAAGTCGACGCTGTCCCAGCTCGAGGCGGGGACCGGCAACCCGAGCGTCGAGACGCTGTGGGCGATCGCGGTCGTCGCCGGCGTGCCGTTCAGCTCACTGGTCGAGCCGCCGCCGACGGGTGTCCGGGTGATCCGTGCGGGCAAGGGACCGGCGATCGGGTCCGACGAGTCCGCGTTCACCGGCACGCTGCTCGCCGCCTGCCCGCCGGGCGCGCGCCGGGACATCCATCTGATCACCGGGGAGTCCGGCGAGCCGCGGACCGCGGACCCGCACAGCCCCGGCACCACCGAGCACATGGTCGTCTCCGAGGGCCGGTGGACGGCCGGACCGGCCGGCGAGGAGGTCACGCTCGACCCCGGTGACTACGTCACCTTCCCCGCCGACCGGCCGCACGGCTACCGGGCGCTGACCCCCACCGCCTCCGCGGTGCTGATCATGGAGTACCAGTGAGTCAGGACCCGCTCGGTCCCCGCTGAGCGGCGTCCACCGGGTCCGGGGCGCCCTCGGTCCGGCGGACGAGGTGGTCGAGTGCCCCGGCGACGCCGTCGACCACGCCCTCGGAGCCCTTGTCTCCCTTGGTGTCGCCGCCCTTGTCTCCACCCTGGTCGCCGCCTTGGTCGCCGCCACCCTGGTCGCCGCCCTGGTCGCCTTCCGGGAGCGCGTACTGGCGGACCCAGTCGACCTCCATCGACGACGGCTTCACGCCGCCCTTGCCGTTACCCGGGAACCAGTCGAGCTGGACGCACAGGTGCATCGGGCCCGGCGGCAGGATCGAGGTGTCCTTCGTGGACCACCACTCCTTGCCGTCGACGAACGCGGTGATCTTCTCCGGTGTCCACTCGACGGCCCAGTTGTGCCACTGCGTCGCGTCGACGTTCACCTTGCCCTGCACCTGGCTGTTGTCCGCGCCGTAGTGCAGGAACATGTTCGTCTCCTGCCGGAGGTGGTCGGTCATCTCCATGAAGTCGACCTCGCCGCCGACCGGGAAGTTCTCCGCGTCCGGCCAGAGCAGCAGCAGCGCGTTGTACGACGGGTCGGACGCAGGCGCCCGGACCCGGCCCTCCCACCGGCCGTACTTCTGGCCGGGGTTCCACGCCATGCCGGCCGTCGTGCCGTCGGCGTCGCCGTTGATGGTGAGGATGCCGTCCTTCACCGACGCCGCGTCCGGCGAACGGCGGCCGTTCCCGGCGTGGCCCTCTCCGTCGTAGAGCGACCAGTCACCGAGGTCGCCGTTGAAGTCGTCGACGCGGTTCGGGGTGCCCCACTTGTGGACGTCCGCGGCGGCGGGGGTGGCTCCGGCCGGCCCGGCACCGGGAGCAGCGGGCGCAGCGCAGTCCGTGGGGTCCGACGGGGCTCCGCCCCCGCCGCCGGGCTCGTTCGCGCCGGGCTTGTCGCCGGTCGGCTCGTCGCCGGCGGGCTTGTCGCCGGCGGGCTCGTCACCAGCGGGCTTGTCGTCGGTGGGCTTGTCACCGGCCGGCTTGTCACCAGCCGGCTCGTCACCAGCCGGCTTGTCACCGGCGGGGTCCTCTCCGGAGGCCTTGTCGCCGCCCGACTTGTCGCCGCCCGACTTGTCACCGCCGGACTGGTCACCGCCCGACTTGTCACCGCCCGGACTGGTCCACCGCCCGACTTGTCGCCGCCGGACTGGTCACCGCCCGACTTGTCACCGCCGGACTGGTCGCCACCCGCCCGACTTGTCCCCGCCGGACTGGTCGCCGTCGGGCTCGTCGTCGACGGACCCTTCCCCGGCGCCACCGCTCCCGCCGGCCGGCTCATCGCCCGCCGCCTTCTTCGGCTCGTCCCCCGCCGGCTTGTCGCCACCGGTGTCACCGCCGGCGGGCCCGTCCCCGGCCGGCTTCTCTCCGCCGGCGGCACCGGAGGCGGGCTCGTCCCCGGCGGGCTTGTCCGCCCCGGAGGCGCCGTCGCCGCCCGGTGCGTTCCCCGCGGAGCCCGGCTTCGCGCCGTCACCGCCTGTCGCCGGGTCACCCGGTCCGGAGCCACCCCCCGGGGGCGCACCGGTCGTCGGACAGTCGGACGGCCGGACAGGCACCGCCGATTCGGGGTGCGCGTCCGCGAACGCCGCACCTGGGACGACCGCCAGGGCCACCACCACGATCCCCGCGATCACCACAGAGCGTTTCATCCGACTCCTCCGCCACAATCGTCTCGTGAGTCGCACCCGACGCTAAGTGTCACAGCGTCACCGTGCGCACCTGTGTCACCACATCAGGGGCAACGTCGGTCGCACGAGTGACCGCGGAGCGTGGCTGGCCGGATTCGGAGGGGGCCCGTCACACGAAAGCGCCCCGCCCGGAAACCCGGACGGGGCGTTGTGGTGAAGAGGGGGTGTGGGTTACCAGCCGCGGCCGGCGTAGCGCTGCTCGTCGGGCAGATCGGCGATGTTCAGCCCGACCATCGCCTCGCCGAGACCGCGGGAGACCTTTGCGATCATCTCCGGGTCGTCGTGGAACGTCGTCGCCTTCACGATCGCGGACGCGCGCTGGGCCGGGTCACCGGACTTGAAGATCCCGGAACCGACGAACACGCCCTGCGCGCCCAGCTGCATCATCATCGCGGCGTCGGCCGGGGTCGCGATCCCGCCCGCGGTGAACAGCACGACGGGGAGCTGACCGGTCCGCGCCACCTCGGCGACGAGGTCGACCGGCGCCCGCAGCTCCTTCGCGGCGACGTACAGCTCGCTCGCGTCCAGCGTCGTTAGCTTGCCGATCTCGGAACGGATCGAGCGCATGTGCCGGGTCGCCTCGACGACGTTGCCGGTGCCGGCCTCGCCCTTGGAGCGGATCATCGCCGCACCCTCGGAGATCCGGCGCAGCGCCTCGCCCAGGTTCGTCGCGCCGCAGACGAACGGCACGGTGAACGCCCACTTGTCGATGTGGTGGGCCTCGTCGGCCGGCGTGAGGACCTCGGACTCGTCGACGTAGTCGACGCCGAGCGCCTGCAGCACCTGCGCCTCGACGAAGTGGCCGATCCGCGCCTTGGCCATCACCGGGATGGACACCGCGTCCACGATCCCGGTGATCATCTCCGGGTCGCTCATCCGCGCCACGCCGCCGTTCGCACGGATGTCGGCCGGCACGCGCTCCAGCGCCATCACGGCCACCGCACCGGCGTCCTCGGCGATCTTCGCCTGATCCGGGGTGACCACATCCATGATCACGCCACCCTTGAGCATCTCGGCCATCCCGCGCTTGACCCGCGCGGTGCCGTGCTCGGGGGCGTTCCCGGGGACTGACTCGGCAGCGGTCACCATGCTCCTCACCTCACTGAACGGACGTCGCTCCGAGTCTACGTCAGCCCTCTCGCGCCCCGGAGGAGCGAGGACCTGCCGCCGTACCAGCGGAGTCCGCCTCCGGATCGACGATCTCGAAGTACACCGGCACGGGCGCCGTCCCGGCCAGGTGCAACCAGCGAACCAGCCGCCGGGAGCGCAGGCCGAGGGTGTCGCGCACGGCGTCGTTGTGCACCCGCCGGGCCAGGATGACGAGCTGCTGGGCGTCGGCCAGCTCGTCGACGAGCGACGCCTCGAGACGGGCGGCGTCCACCGCGGCGAGTTCCCTGGTCAGCAC
Source organism: uncultured Actinomycetota bacterium (assembly GCA_963822335.1). Taxonomy (GTDB): domain Bacteria; phylum Actinomycetota; class Actinomycetes; order Mycobacteriales; family Pseudonocardiaceae; genus Pseudonocardia. The sequence continues at coordinate 1,601,974 of CAWGHE010000005.1, forward strand.
GTTCTCGGCGGCCTCTCGCGCCTGCCGGGCACCGGCCGGGTCACGACCGTCGGGGGCCGGGGCGTATCCGGCGCCCGCCGTGCGGGCCGCGGTGTGCAGCGGTGCTCCGACCGGGCCCAGCACGGTGGCCACCTTGACGGCCACCTCCACCCGCCGCCGCAGCGCCTCGCCGAGCCCGGCGCGGGCCGCGTCGACCCTGCGGTGCAACCGGTCCAGGCGACCGACGCGTGCCCCGCACCACACCGTGAGCCCGATCACCAGCAGCACGACGACCAGCAGCACGACCGTCGTCGCACTCACGGCTGCACCCTCACGCCGCTCCGCCGGCGACGATGCGCGGATCGGCCGCGATCGCGGCGCGGTAGACGCGCAGCACCTCCCGTGCGACGACCGGCCAGTCGAACGCGGCGGCCCGCTCCCGGCCGGCCCGGCTCAGCTCGGCCCGCGCGTCCGGGTCGTCGAGCAGCTCGCCGAGCACGTCCGCGAGCGCCCCGGCATCGCCGGTCGGCACCAGGCGTCCGGCCCCGTCCCCGACGACGGCGCGGAACGCCTCCATGTCGCTCGCGACCACCGGCGTGCCGGCCGCCATCGCCTCCAGCAGCACCATGCCGAAGCTCTCGCCACCCAGGTTCGGCGCGCAGTAGACGTCCATCGAACGCAGGGCGGCCGCCTTCGTCGGCTCGTCCACGGCGCCGAGCAGGTCGATCCGCCCGGCGAGCTCCGGGCCCACCTGGCGGCGCAGCGCGGCCTCGTCACCGCGACCGACGACGAGCAGGCGCAGCCCGGGCCGGGTCCGGGCCAGCTCCCGGACCGCCTCCAGCAGCACCGGCATGCCCTTGCGCGTCTCGTCGAACCGGCCGAGGAAGCCCACCGTGTACTCCCCCGCCCGCCCCGAAGCCGGACGACCCGGTAGCCGGGGGCCGTGGGCGAAGCGGGCGACGTCGACGCCGTTCGGGACCTCGGTCGCGTCGCCCCCGAGGTGCTCGACCTGCACCCGGCGGGCCATCGCGGACACCGCGATCCGTGCCGTCACCTTCTCCATCAGAGGCCGCAGCATCCCGCCGAACGCCACCAGCGCCCGGGAGCGTTCGGTCGACGTGTGGAACGTGGCCACGATCGGCCCCTGCGCGGCCATCAGCGCCAGCACCGAGATGCTGAACGTGGTCGGCTCGTGCAGGTGCAGGACGTCGAACTCGCGCTCGGCGAGCCAGCGCTTCACCCGCGCGTAGGTGACCGGGCCGAACGTCACCCGCGCGACCGACCCGTTGTAGGGCACGCCGAGCGAGCGGCCGGCCGACGTCACGAAATCCGGCGTGTCGGTGGCGTCCTCGGCCGGAGCCAGTACCTCGACGTCGTGCCCGGTCGCGCGCAACGCGGCCGCCAGGTCCAGCACGTGCGCCTGGACGCCACCCGGGACGTCCAGCGAGTACGGGCAGACGATCCCGATCCGGAGCCGGTCTCCCGCCGTCATCGGGGTGTCCCGGCGGCCACGGGCGCGGGCGCGGTGTCGGCGGCCCAGATCGGCTGCATCATGTGCCAGTCCTGCGGGCGCTCGGCGATCAGCGCGGCGAACGCGTCGGCCAGCGCCTGCACGGCGGGCCCGACGGCGGCCCGGTCCGGGACCGGGATCTCGTCGCCGACGTGCACGCCCCAGGCGTCCCCGGCGAACACCGCGCAGGCCGGGTGCAGCGCCGCGCCGGTCAGCGCGGCCAGCCGCGCGGGCCCGGACGGGAAGCGCGCCGGCTCGCCGCAGAACCGCACGTCGACGCCGGAACGGGCCAGGTCCCGGTCGGCGATCAGGCAGACGACGCCGCCGCCCGCCAGCCGCCGGGTCAAAGCCCGGTGCGCCTCGCGCCCGGCAGCGCCCGATTCGGAGGTGACGATCTCGAAGCCGAGCGACTCGCGGTAGGCGGCGAAGCGGCGGAACACCGACTCCGGACGCAGCCGCTGGACGACGGTCGTGATGCCGGCCGGCAGGCCCATCCGCGCGAGCTCGCGCACGATCCAGACACCGGCGACGTCCCAGTTCCCGGAGTGCGGCAGCGCGTAGATCACGCCCCGCCCCGCGCGCAGCGTGTCCAGCGAGGACTCGATGCCGTGCACGTGCGGCGTCATCGCCGTGTGCAGGGCCGCCGGGTCCAGAGCCGGGAGCCGGAAGACCTCGTGCCAGTAGCGGGCGTAGCTGCGCAGGCCGTCGCGGACCAGCAGGTCCAGCTCGCCGGGCGTCGCGTCCGGGCGGATCCGGGCGAGGTTCGCGCGCAGCCGACGCACGCCGTCGCCGCCGCGCCGCGCCGCGAGGTCCGCGCCGGCCCGGAACGCACGCGTCACCCACGGCTCGGGCAGGTGCCGGACCAGCGCGAACGCGGCGGCGTACTCGGCACCGGCCAGCCGCTCGCGCCAGCCGTCCGGTTCCACGGTCACGACGGCGCCCGGGCTCACGGACGCTCCACGGCGCTGCGCCGCACGGCGTACACCCGCTGGGCGAGCGTGATCGCCGTGCCGGCTGCCAGCAGCAACAACGCGACCGGCAGCGCGTACGGCACGCCGAGCCCGGCCAGGAACGCCCCGAGCAGGCCGAGGACGAGCCGTTCCGCCCGTTCCACCAGGCCACCCTCGGCAGCCAGACCGACGCTCTCCGCGCGGGCCTTGACGTAGGACACGAGCTGTCCGCCGACCAGGCACACCAGGGCGGCCGCCCCCGCCACACGGTCCTGCCCGCCGACCAGACACCACCAGGCCAGCGACGCGAACAACGCGCCGTCGACGATCCGGTCGCAGGTCGAGTCCAGCACCGCCCCGAACGGCGTGCCGTACCCGCGGGCCCGCGCCATCGCGCCGTCGACGAGGTCGAGCAGGACGAAGACCGTGATCAGGATCGGTCCGAGGATCAGGCCGCCCCACGGCAGGAAGCCGACCGCGGCGGCGACGGCGCCGACCGTGCCGGCGACGGTGACCGCGTCCGGGCCCAGCCCGCGGTCCACCAGCCAGCGCCCGACCGGGTCGGTGACCCGGTTGACGTGGCCGCGGGCGAACAGGTTGAGCATCGGGCGGAGACGTTCCTCGCTGGCGGGGGGTGGTACGCCCCAAGACTAGTCGTCGGCGGGGTCCGGCCTCCGTGGCGCCTCCCACGCGGCGGCGAGCTGGGACCGCGTCTCGGCCAGCAGCTGCGGGATGACCTTCGTCTGACCGACGACGGCGATGAAGTTCGCGTCCCCGCCCCACCGCGGCACGATGTGCTGGTGCAGGTGCTCGGCGAGCGAGCCACCGGCCACCGTGCCCAGGTTGAGCCCGACGTTGAACGCGTGCGGCGCGGCCACCTTCTTCATCGTCACGACGGCCTGGCGGGTGAACGACATCAGCTCGGCGGTCTCGCTGTCGGTCAGGTCCTCCAGCTCGGCCACGTGCCGGTAGGGCAGCACCATCAGGTGGCCCGGGTTGTACGGGTGCAGGTTGAGCAGCGCGAACACCTCGCGGCCGCGGGCGACCACCAGGCTGTCCCGGTCCTCCTCCCCGCCCGCCGCGATGGCGGCGATGCGGCAGAACGGGCACCCCGTCTCGGCCGCGTCCTTGATGTAGGCCAGCCGGTGCGGCGTCCACAGGCGGGCGAAGCCGTCCGGAGTGCCGACCCCGTCCTGCGGGACCCACTCCGGGTCCGTCGCTCCGCCGGTCCCGTCCGCCATGGGCCAGATCCTATGGGCGCGCGGGAGGGTCCGAGGACACGGGGAAGAAGGCGGCAGCGGTGCGGCGTTGTACGGGCCGTGGTTGATGCGTCTGCTCCGCTCGGTGTACCGATGTCCGTCCTCGATCTCGTCCCGGTCTCCGCCGGCTCGACGGCGACCGACGCGCTCGCGCACAGCACGCGGCTGGTGCGGCGCGTCGAGGAGCTCGGCTTCCACCGCTACTGGGTGGCCGAGCACCACGCCATGCCCGGCATCGCCAGCTCGTCGCCGCCCGTGCTGATCGCGCACCTGGCCGGCGCGAGCGAGCACATCCGCGTCGGTTCCGGCGGGGTGATGCTGCCGAACCACCGCCCGCTCGTCGTCGCGGAGCAGTTCGGGACGCTGGAGGCGCTGCACCCGGGCCGGATCGACCTGGGCCTGGGCCGCGCGCCCGGTACCGACCCGCGCACGGCCGCCGCGCTGCGTGGCATCCGCCCGGAGCAGCTGAACGCCGACGAGTTCCCGGACCAGCTGGTCGAGCTCGCCTCCTACTTCCGCGGGGACGCCGACGTGACGGCCGTACCGGCCGTCGGCAACGCCCCCGCCCTGTGGCTGCTCGGCTCGAGCGGCTACAGCGCGAAGGTCGCCGGACTGCTCGGCCTGCCGTTCGCGTTCGCGCACCACTTCAGCGCCGAGAACACGCTGCCCGCGCTCGCGATCTACCGGGAGAACTTCCGGCCGTCGACGATGCTCTCCGAGCCGTACGCGCTGGTGGCCGCGGCCGCGTTCTGCGCGGACACCGACGACGCGGCGCGCGAGCTCGCGCTGCCGGCCGCCCTGCAGTTCCTGCGGCTGCGGCTCGGGGAGCCGGGCCCGCTGCCGTCGCCGCAGGAGGTCGCGGACTACGAGTGGTCGGAGTTCGCGCGCCGGTTCGTCGACGACCGGCAGGCCAGCCAGATCATCGGCTCCCCGCGGACGGTGCGCGACGGGCTCGAGACGCTGCTGTCCGAGACCCACGCGGACGAACTGATGATCACGACCTCCATGCACGACGGCGCGGACCGTCTGCGCTCCTACGAGCTGCTCGCCCGCGCCGTGGGACTGCCGGCGTCCGGGCGGGCCGCGGCGTAGCCCCGGCGCGCGCCGTGGTGTCATGCGGGGCATGACGGATCCCGCCACGCCTGCTCCGGCCGCGTTCCGGGCGGCGGTCGAGGCCGGCGACATGGCCGCGGCCGTCGCGCTGTTCGACGACGACGTCGAGTTCCTCTCCCCCGTCGTGCACGCGCCCGTACCGGGGACGGGAGGCGCTGCGCCGCGATCCTGGACGCCGTGTTCACCGTGTTCGAGGACTTCCGCTACACCCACGAGTACTCCGGTGACGACGGCCACGTGCTCGAGTTCGAGGCGCGCATCGGCGACCGTGGGCTGCAGGGCGTAGACATCCTGCGGGAGTCCGGCGGGGTGCTCACGTCGCTGACCGTCCTGGTCCGGCCGTACTCGGCGGCGACCGCGCTGCGGGAGCGGATGGGCGCGCTGCTCGGCTGACCCGGGCCTGCTCCGTCCGGTCGCCGGTGGCGGCCGACCGCCCGGCTCACTCGGCCGCCCGCCCGACCCGGCACGACCGGATGTAGCACAGCCCGTTCGGCGGGTCGTCGCAGCGTGCCTGCCGCTGCGCGACAGGCGCCGGTCGCGGTCCGCGCGACCGCAGGAGCCCGTCGCAGGATGGAGATCGGCTCGGCCGGGGTGGGCGGGTGCCGGTCACCGACCGGATTCGCCCTCCGACCGGTGCCGACATTCGAGTGACGTTGTCCGGAGGGCACACCGGAGGCCGGTCGGCACTCGTTGATCGGCCGGAAACATTTCGAGTTCGACGTCGCGGCGGGCCCCGACCAGGGGCCGGGAAGGGAGAGTACGGGTGCCCGGAGCTCCCACCCCACCGCCGCGGCGATCGTCGTCCGACGCCCGGGGCCGACGCCCTGCCGGCGAGGGACGCCGTCCGGCCCGCGACGCGGCCGGCCGCGGCGGTGGCGACCGTGGGGCCGATGTCCGCACGCCCGGCCCGCGGCACGGCGGGTCCGAGGAGCGGCCGGAGACCCAGCGCGGCAACGGGTCCGCTCCCCCGCCCTCGAACGACGGCGCCCAGGCCCGGTCCGGCGGGCAGAGCTCGCCGAACGGGCAGAGCTCGCCGAACGGGCAGAGCTCGCGACGGGCGGGCGCCGACGGGCAGGGCGAGCAGCGACCGGAGTCCGGCGGGTCCACGTCCACCCGTGTGGGCATGCGGGTCCGCGGCGGCACCGTCCCCCGCGAGCCCGGCACGCCGCCGCCCGCGCCCCGCGAGCCGCACACCCCGCCGCCGGGGCGCAGGCCTGCACCCGCCTCGCCGCCGGACGGCCCGGCCCGCCACACCTCCACCCGGCGCCCAGCCGCCGGCCGCACCGCGGCCCCGCCGCGGACCGGCCCCGACGAACCGGCCACCGGACGGCCCCACACCGGAACCCGGCACGCCCGCACACGGCGCACCGACGAACGGCGCTGCACCCGCTACCGGCACGCAACGCGGCGACGCCCCAGCGAACGGAACGCCCCGCGGCGGCACTCCGCGCGGCGGCAGCCCCACGGCCGGCACACCGCGCGGGAGCACCCCGGCCGACGACCTCGAACGCGGAGCCGCCCCAGCGAACGGAACGCCCCGCGGCGGGACGCCGGCCAACGGCGCGCCCCGCCGCGGCGGCCCGGTCGGTGACGGCCCATCCGGTGGATCCCCCGCCGACGGCGCACCCCGCGGCGGAGACCCGGCGAGCAGCACCCCGCCGGAGCCGGCCAGCACCGGCCGGCACGGGGGCCGTCCGCCTGCCGCTCCGGATTCCGCACGTCAGCGCACCGGCCGCCACGGCGCGCCGGCCGACGATGCTCCCGGACAGGGCGCAGGCAGTGCGATCGGCGCAGCCGGCGCCACAGCCGCACACAGCGCAACCGACGCGGACGCCGCCACCGGCGCGTACCCCGCGGCCGGCGCAGGCGATGCCACCAGCGCACACCGCACGGTCGATCCACGCGGCGCGGCCGGCGCGCCCGGCCCCGGCCGGCCGGCAGCCAGGCGCGGCCCCGACCGCCCGGACGGCGTGACCCGGGCCGACCGCACCGCCGTCGTGCCGTCCGGCGATCCCGACGCCACCACCCGTACACCGGCACCGCAGGCCACGAGCCGCATCGAGGCGGCAGCGCCCGGGGACGCCGCGCCGCGCCGTCGTCGCCGGGCCGAGCCCGCGGCGCCGTCCGGGCCCCTCGGCCGGGTCGCGGCGTTCGCCGGCCCGGCCGTGCAGACGGTCCGGACGAAGCTCGGCATCCTCGACGCCGACGCGAAGGCCGCACTCACGCCGGAGCAGCTGCGCACCCGTCGTCGCAAGCAGATCAGGTACTCGCTGATCGGCGCCGCGGCGTCGGTCGTGCTGCTGCCGCTGCTGCTACTCGGAATCGGTTGGGCGTTCTTCTCCGTGCCCAACCCGGACGACGCGGTGAACAACCAGGTCGCCACCGTCTCCTACGCCGACGGCGGCCAGCTCGCGCGGCTCGTGCCGGAGCAGGGCAACCGGATCAAGGTCGGGATCAACGACATCCCCTTGCACGTCCGCGAGGCCGTGCTCTCCGCGGAGGACCGGTCGTTCTACTCGAACCCCGGCTTCGACGTCACCGGCATCCTGCGCGCCGCCTTCAACCAGCTGATCGGCGCCGGCGGCGGCGGCTCGACGATCACCCAGCAGTACGTCAAGAACACGCTCGTCGGGAACGAGGCGTCCTACTGGCGCAAGTACAAGGAACTGATCGTCTCGCTGAAGGTCTCGCAGTCCAAGACGAAGGACGAGATCCTGGGCGACTACCTGAACGCGATCTACTTCGGACGCGGCGCCTACGGCATCCAGTCGGCGAGCCTCGCGTACTTCGGCAAGCCGGCGAACCAGCTGTCCCCGAGCGAGGGCGCGCTGCTCGCCGGGGTGATCCAGTCGCCGTCGCGCTGGGACCCGGCGAACGACCCGCAGAAGGCTCGCGAGCGGTGGTCGTTCGTGCTGGACGGGATGGCCCAGCAGGGCTGGATCTCGCAGACCGACCGCGCGAACGCCCAGTTCCCGGTGACGGTCCCGCCGCAGAACAGCTCCGGGTCGAGCTCGCTGACCGACGACCGCGGGCACATCCTGAACGCGGTCAAGTCCGAGCTGTCCAACCTCGGCATCTCCGACCAGGCGTTCGCCCAGGGCGGCCTGCAGGTCACGACGACGATCGACCCGGGCCGCCAGCAGGCGCTCACCGACGCCGTGCAGAAGCGGATGGAGGGGCAGCCGGAGGTGCTGCGCACCGGCTCCGTCGCGATCGACCCGAGGACCGGCGGGATCGTCGGCTACTACGGCGGCAAGGACGGCACCGGCATCGACTACGCCAAGGTGCTCAAGCAACCGGGCTCGACGTTCAAGCCGTTCGTCGTGCTGGCCGCCCTGATGGGCGACCCGCCGATCGGGCTCGGCCAGACCTACGACGGCTCCGAGCAGGGGGGCCTGCGCAACGCCGACGGCGCGAACTGCCCCAAGTGCGACATCAAGCAGGCGCTTGACGATCTCGAACAACGTCGTGTTCACGAAGCTCGCCCGCGACGTCGGCCCGCAGAAGGTGGCCGACGCGGCCCGGCTGGCCGGCATCACCTCGCCGCTGGACAACCCGGACGAGCGGATCGGGCTGGGCAACAAGGAGACGACGCCGGTGCAGCTGGCGTCGGCCTACGCGACGATCGCCGACGGAGGCGTGTGGCACGCGCCGCACCTGGTGTCGAAGGTCGTCGACTCCGACGGCCGTGTGCTCTACGAGTACCAGCCCGGCGAGGGTGAGCAGCGCTTCCCCGAGCAGGTCGCGCGCAACGCCGCCGAGGGCATGATGGACGTCGTCAAGAACGACGACCTGTCGCTGCCGTCCGGTCAGGAGGCCGCCGGCAAGACCGGCACCGTCCAGTCCCGGGTCGAGGGCCAGAACAACGACGCGTGGTTCGCCGGCTTCACCCCGGACCTCGTGACCGCGGTCTGGGTCGGCACCGACCGCAACGACCCGATCCAGGACGCGCGCGGCCAGCCGATCAACGGCAAGGACCTGCCGGGGCAGGTGTGGCAGGCGTTCATGTCCGACGCCGTGCGGTCCGCCGAGACGGTCGAGTTCCCCACGTTCCGAGCCATCGGCAAGCCACCGTCCGACGAGCCGCCGAACGCGCCGGAGGCCAGCGCGGCGCCCGCGCCCAGTGCGACGCCGGAGCCGTCCCGGGCCGCCCCCGAGCGACCCGCCTCGCAGCCGCCGGCGCCACCACCTCCGCCGCCGCCACCGCCGCCGGCCACGTCGGCGCCGCCGCGGTCGACGTCGGTTCCCGACAACGACTCGGGCGGCGGCCTCCTGGGCGGCGGCTCCGACCCGGACGACGACCAGACCTACGGCTGAGCGCCCGTCGCCCGCGGGCGACGGGCGGACCTGCCCGCCACCCCCGCGAAACGGCTACGGTGTTCCCGTGACCGATCGCCATCACTTCGACGTGGTGGCCTGGCGGGCCGATCGCCGGTTGACGCTCTACGTGCCGGGGATCGAGGCGTCGACCACCGTCGACGATCCGCGCGGCGCGGAGGACGCGGTGCGCGAGCTCATCGCCGACCTGACCGGTGTGCCCGCCGACGAGATCACCTGCGACATCCGTCTCGGGCGACCCTGGCGCAGCGGCGCCTGACCGGTCCTACCCGCGGGGCGCGAGGACGCCGGCGGCGACCCGGCGCACGGACGCGGCGAGATCGTCGAGGACCGTGGTGCGCAGGCGCCAGTGCTGCCAGAACAGCGGGACGTCCAGGTACCGCTCTCCCCCGACCAGCACCAGGTGCCCGCCGTCGGCCTCGTCCCGCGCCGGCCGGTCGGTGAACATCCCCCAGCCCAGGCCCGCCCGCACGGCCGCGTGATAGCCGTCGGCGGCCGGGACCCGGTGCGCCGGGCCGGTGCAGGGCCGGTGGGTGATCTGCCGGACGAACCGTGTCTGCAGGCGGTCCTTCGGTCCGAAGTCGACCCGCGGCGCGGCCGGGAACGCGAGAGCCGGGTCGTGGTCGGCGAACCAGCGTTCGGCGACCTCCGGCGTCGCGACGGGCCGGTACCGGGTCGAGCCGAGCGGCTCGGACACGCAGCCCTGCACCGCCTCCGGCGCCGTGGTCACGGCCCCGACGACGGTGCCGTCGCGGAGCAGCGCGGCCGTGTGCTCCTCGTCGTCGACGTGCAGGTCCAGCCGGACGCCGTGCTCGGCGACCAGCGGGGTCAGTGCGTCCAGGAACCAGTGGGTCAGCGAGTCCGCGTTCACCGCGATCGGCAGGTGGGTCTCCGCGTCCGGGTCTCCCCACGATCGGGTCACCTCGCCCTCCAGCACGGCGATCTGACGGGCCAGCCGCAGCAGCGCCTGCCCGGCGTCGGTCGCGCGGCACGGACGGGTCCGCCGGACCAGCACCTGGCCGGCCTGCTGCTCGAGCGCCTTGATCCGCTGGGAGACCGCGGACGGCGTGACGTGCAGCCGCGCTGCCGCCGGCTCGAAACCACCTTCTTCGACGACGGCGCTCAACGTGGCCAGCCGCTCCCGGTCATACATGAAGTGATTCTAAGGGTTGTGAAGAAACATGAGCTGGACGTGCTCTAGCGCGGGTTCCTAACGTCGATCACGTGCTGAGCCTCCTCGCCGGTTTCGGAACCGGCATCGCCCTGATCCCCGCGGTCGGCGCACAGAACGCGTTCGTGCTGCGCCAGGGGTTGCGACGGGAGCACCCGGTCGCGATCGCGGCGTTCTGCTCGACCGCCGACCTCCTGCTGATCACGGCCGCGATCGCCGGGGTCGGAGCGCTCGTGGCCCGTGCGCCCGGCCTCCTCGACGTGGTGCGCGTGGCCGGCGTGGTCTACCTGCTGGTGTACGCGGGGTTCGCGGTGCGGCGGGCGCTGCGGCCGGGCGCGCTGCACGCGTCCGGGCGGGGCGGCTCGCTCGCCGCGCGTGCTCGGGACCGCCGCGGCCCTGACCCTGCTCAACCCGCACCTCTACCTCGACGTGCTGATGCTCGGCTCGATCGCCAACGCCCACCCGGGCGACGGGCGGTGGCTGTTCGGCGCGGGTGTGATCGTCGCGAGCGTCGTCTGGTTCTTCACCGTCAGCCTGGGCGCGTCCCGGCTGGCCGGGCTGTTCGCCCGCCCGGCGGCCTGGCGGGTGCTGGACCTGACCGTCGCCGCCGTGATGCTGGCGCTGGCGGTGTCGCTCGCGCTCGGGTCGGGGTCGGGCTGACGACCGGTCCGTTCGGCGCGATCGCGGCGGTGATCAGCTGTTGTGGTCGGATCGGCGCCGGATATGGCGCCGATCCGGACCCATCAGCCGGCGCCGTCGGACGACGACCGCCGGGCGCCGGGCCGCCGGGTCGTGTTGCCGCTGGTCCCGATCGGGGCGAATCCGCCGATCATCCGGGGCCCACGATCCGGTCGGCGCGGTGCCGGGTCGCCCGGATGATGCGGGCGTTCGGCTCGTCCACCTCGTGCACCCACTGCCGGGCGTGCTCCGGGGACTTGCCGAACCGTACGTGCCGGGCCACCAACCGTTCCAGCCGGACGTCCTCGGGCGGGTCGACGAACCACACCCGGTCGAGCTCGGCCGCGACGGCGGGCCACGGGCCGTCGTCGAGCAGCAGGTAGTTGCCCTCGGTGAGTACGAGCCTGGCCGCCGGACGCACGGCGATCGAGCCGGCCAGCGGCTGCTCCAGCTCCCGCTCGAAGGACGGCGCCCACACCGTCTCCGGGCCGTCGGCGCGCAGGCGTCGCAGCAGCGCGAGGTAGCCGTGCGCGTCGAACGTCTCGGCGGCGCCCTTGCTCGTCCGCAGCCCGAGCGAGACCAGCGCGGCGTCGGCGAGGTGGAAGCCGTCCATCGGCACGTGCGCGATCCACTCCCCCGGCAGGTGCCCGGGCGGCGGCACGTCCCGCAGTGCGGCGACGAGGTCCTCGACCAGCGTCGTCTTCCCGGCGCCGGGAGCCCCGGTGACGCCGACCAGCACCCGCCCGCGCCCGTCACCGGCGAGGGCGAGCAGCGTCGCGCGCGAGATCGTTCACCGCGCCATCGTGCCTGGCTCTTGCGGTTGACGCGGCGTCAACGCCTAGCGTTTCCACCGTGACGGGAACGGAGAGCTGGTCGACGGCCGAGCTGGTCCGCCTGACCGGGATCAGCTCGCGGACGCTGCGGCACTACGACCACGTCGGCCTGCTCGTGCCGGCCGGGACGGGTGCCGGGGGGCAGCGGCTCTACGGCCGGACCGAGCTGCAACGGCTGCAGCACGTGCTGCTGCTGCGCGAGCTCGGGATGGGCCTGACGGAGATCGCGTCGGTGCTCGACGGGCAGGACGACGAGGTGGAGGCGCTGCGCCGCCACCACGACCGCCTGCTCGCCGACGCCGACCGGCTGCGGCGGCTCGCCGACACCGTCGCGAAGTCCATCGAGGAGAGGGAAGGGGGAGATCCGATGAGTGCCGAGGAGATGTTCGCGGCGTTCCGCGACGACCCGCACGGGGCCGAGGCGCGCGAGCGCTGGGGCGACGAGGCCGTCGCGGTCCAGCAGAAGGCCGCCGGCTGGAGCCGGGAGGAGGCCCGTGACGTGCACGGCGAGATGGGGGCGGTGCACCGGCGGCTGGCCGAGCTGATGGCCGCAGGCGAGCCGGTCGACGCACCGGGCGTGCAGGACGCCGTCGGGGCGCACCACGCGTGGGTCAGCCGGTTCTGGGTGCCGGGCCGCGAGGCCTACATCGGGCTGGGTGAGATGTACGTCGAGGACCCGCGGTTCACGGCGACCATCGACGGCTACGGCACCGGCCTGTCGCCGTACCTGCGCGACGCGATGGCCGTCTACGCCCGCACCCGGCTGGAGTAGGCACCGGCTGCGGCGCGCCGAAACGGACCGGCCGATCCGGCGCCGGGATCGACGGGCACGTTCGCGCGGGCCTGCGGGACCGGAACGTTCCGCTCGGTGCCGGACGTGGCATCGAGCCTCGGAAACCCCGCGATCAGCGGCAGAATGGTCGCGTGCCGGAGAGCCTCCCGGAGTACGTACCGGCACGGCCCCCGGCCGTGCTGGCCCGACACGTGCGCCGGTATCTCGGTTTCCGCGAGTTCAGCGCGACACCCCTGCAGCGCCGCCAGGCCCCCGTCGCGCAGCTGTGCCCTGATCGTCTTCTTCGGGTCCCGGATGTCGATGCAGGGGACGTTCGGCGCCGTCGAGACCGGCTCGTTCGTGGCCGGGATGGGCGACTCCGCCGTGCTCACCGAGTTCACCGGCGAGCAGGCGGGCCTGCAGATCGATCTCACCCCGCTCGGCCTCTACACGCTGCTCGGGCACGCGACCGATTCGCTGACCAACCGTGTCCCCGCCCTCGACGAGCTCGACGACCCGGAGCTGGCCGCGCTGCCGTCGCGGCTGGCCGATCTGCCGGACTGGCCGGCGCGGATCGCCCACGTGAACCGGTTGATGGCGGGCCGGCTCCTCGACGAGCGGGCCCGGCACCCGGACCCGGAGGTCCGGCACGCCTGGTCGCGGCTGCACGCGACCGGCGGCGCGGCCCGGATCGAGGAGCTGGCGTCCGAGACCGGCTGGAGCCGCCGACACCTGCTGACCCGCTTCCGCGGCCAGGTCGGCCTGGCTCCGAAGGCGACCGGGCGGGTACTGCGCTTCGAGCGCGCGTCCGGGCTGGTCGTGGCCGGGGCGACCGTCGCTGGCCGACGTCGCGGCGCGCTGCGGGTACGCCGACCAGCCGCACCTGGTCCGGGAGTTCCGCGCGCTGGCCGGCGTCACGCCGACCCGGTTCCGGCAGGAGTGGGGCCTCGCGTCCCCGCTGCCGGAGGACGCCCGTCTCTGACCCTTCCCATTCGTGCAATCCAGGGGACGTGGGCGGGTCGTAGCGTTCCGCGCCATGAGCCTCCACCCGACACTGCGCTACGACGACCCCCGCGCCGCCATCGCGTTCCTCACCGACACCCTCGGGCTGAGGGAGGTCACGGTCGCCACGGACGACTCCGGTGCCGTCGTGCACGCGGAGGTCGCCTGGGACGACGGCGACGACACCGGCGTCGTAGTGGTGGCGCCGCGCTCCGGTCCGGACGACCCGTTCGACACCGGGCGGGCCGTCCTCTACCTGACCACCGGCGACCCGGACACGGTGCACGACAAGGCCGTTGCGGCCGGTGCGACGATCACGATGGGCGTGACCGAGCAGCCGTACGGCTCGCGGGAGTTCGCTCTCACCGATCCCGAGGGCAACGTCTGGTGCGTGGGGACCTACCGTCCCGGGTCGTGACCCCCGATCACAGTGCCCTCCCCACCCCGCCGGCTTCGCCGTCGGCCGACCCCCTGCCTCGGTTGCGCGAGATCTGCACGGCACTGCCCGAGGTCACCGAGAAGATCAGCCACGGCTCGCCGACCTGGTTCGTGCGCAAGTCGTTCGTCACCTACACGCCGTATCACCATGGCAGCGAGCACCTCGCGTTCTGGTGTGCCGCACCGCCCGGGGTGCAGGTGGAGCTGGTCGCCGAGGAGCCGGGCCGGTTCTTCCGCCCGCCCTACGTCGGGCACCGCGGCTGGCTCGGCGTGATCCTCGACGGCGAGGGCGAGCTCGCCCCGGACTGGGACGAGATCACCGAGATCGTCACCGACGCGTACCGGACGGTGGCGCCGAAGAAGCTGGTCGCGATGCTGGACTCGGCGACGTGACACTCGCGACGCTGGAGCTCGACGGGTTCCGCTACGAGTACGACGACGTCCCCGGCCTCGACGGGCCGCGCCCCGCTGCTGTTCCTGCACGAGGGGCTCGGCTCGATCGGGCTCTGGCGCGGGTTCCACCAGCGGATCGCCCAGGCGAGCGGGCGGCGCGCGGTCGCCTACTCCCGGCTCGGCCACGGCTGGTCCGACCTGCCGGCAGGCCCGCGCCCGGCGACGTTCATGACCGACGAGGCGACGGACGTGCTGCCCCGGCTCTGCGCGGAGCTCGGGCTGGAGCGCCCGGTGCTCGTCGGGCACAGCGACGGCGGCACGATCGCCCTGCTCGCCGCCGCCGGCCGGATCCCGGTCACCGGCGTCGTGGTGCTGGCGCCGCACACGTTCGCCGAGCCGATCGGGCTGGCCGGCATCGCCGAGGCCCGGGCCGCGTTCACCGAGGGCGGGCTGCGCACCCGGATGGCCCGCCACCACCACGACCCGGACGTCACGTTCTGGAGCTGGAACGACGTCTGGCTCACGCCCTCGTTCGCGGACTGGGACGTGCGCGAGGAGCTGTCCGGCATCACCGCCCCGGTCCTGGGTGTGCAGGGCGACGACGACCCGTACGGCACGATCGCGCACGTCGCGTCCGTGCGCTCCCGCGCCCGCGGCGACGTCCGGCTGGTCGAGCTGGCCTGCGGGCACAGCCCGCACCTGGAGCTGCCGGACGAGACCGACCGGGCGGTGCTGGACTTCCTGGCCGACCTGCCCTGACTGCCCTGGTCAGCTCGCCGTCCAGCCGCTCCACGCCGTCGGGGTGAACGCGATGAGCGGACCGTCCGGGCGCTCGTCGCGATACGGGGTGTACTTGCGCTGCAACTCGTCCAGCGCCCGTTCACGCAGCTCCCCGTCGCCGTGTTCGGCGGCCGTCGCCTCGACGCGCACCCACCAGAGCTGCGACCAGTCGTCGTCGTAGTGGTCGACGACCAGCGCCACGCGCGGGTCCCGCTCGATGTCGCGCAGCCGGGCCAGGCGCTTGTCGGTCTTCGGCTTGATCCGGTCGACCGCACAGCAGAGCAGGCCGTCCACCAGAGCGAACGTGATCGGCACCAGCCGCGGTGTGCCGTCCCGGCGCAGCGTGGCCAGACGCGCGACGGGATGGTCGATGATCCGCGCGCGGCAGGCCTCGCCGTCGAGTGTCGGCACCGGTGTCGTCTCCTCCCTCCGCAAGCGTCGCTCAGGCCGCCGGGACCTCGACGCGCGCGGACAGCAGCGCCCCGAGCCGGGTCTCGCGGCGCTCGTGCTCGGCGAATCCCGGTGCGGTGCAGAGGTACAGCGTCCGGCCGTCCCCGCCGCCGAGCGCGACGGCGTAGCAGCCGACCGCCTCCGTCGAGACCTCGTCGACGATCTCGCCGCCCGGGCGGACGCGCACGGCGCGGTTGTTCTTGGCGTCGGCCGTCCAGATCGCACCCTCGGCGTCGATGACCGAGATCCCGTCCGGGGCGACGGCCACCTCGCCGAGGGCCTCCAGCGGGTCGGCACTCTGCGGAAGCGGGCCGAACGCCGCCCAGTCCCGCCGGTCGGACAGGGCCCCGTCCGGTCCGATGTCGAACGCGGACAGGCGGTTCCCGAACGTCTCCGCGACGACGAGGGTGCCGGCGTCGACGATCGTCGGGCCGTTCGCGAAGTGCAGCGGCTCGCTGGCCACCGATACCGTTCCGTCCGGGTCGACCCGCAGCAGCGGGGCCGGCTCGCGGGCGGCCAGCGCCATCAGGTCGAAGCCGAAGTTGCCGACCCACGCCGTGCCGTCGTCGGCGACGACCATGTCGTTGAGGACGTGCTCGGCGTGCCCGGAGAGGTCGGCGTGGACGACCAGCGAGCCGTCGTGCTCGCGGCGCATCACCTTGCGGTCCTTCATGGACACGACGAGCAGCCGCCCGTCCGGCAGCCAGCCCAGCCCGGACGGCTGCCCCGGCACGTCGGCCTCGGTGCGCAGATGGCACCCGTCCTCGTCCGCGGAGAGCACGCGGTGGGTGTAGAAGTCGCTGACCCAGAGCCGGCCCGAGTGCCACCGTGGGCCCTCCAGGAACGACAGCCCCTCCAGCACCACCGACAGCTCGCTCATGACCGCTCCCTCCGACGCGCAGCTCCGCAGGCTTCGTGCTCAGCCGACCTCTGTGTCGACGACGGCGTCGAGTCTGGTACCTGAAGTGCCGGACCGCACGGGAATGCGCCGGGCGGGCCTGCGGTTCCAGGGTGCACACTGTTGAGCACGCAACAACTTGACCTCCGGAGGTCCCGATGCCCGCCGTGACCGTCTCCGACGTCACCACCCTGCCGCGCGTCCCGGAACCCGGGCCGACCGACCTCGACCGCGGCGTCCGCCAGGTCACCACGGCCCCGTCCGGCTACGAGGGCGAGGGCTTCCCGGTCCGCCGCGCGTTCGCCGGGGTGGACATGCGCGATCTCGACCCGTTCCTGCACATGGACCAGATGGGCGAGGTCGAGTACGCGCCGGGCGAGCCGAAGGGCACCGACTGGCACCCGCACCGCGGCTTCGAGACCGTCACCTACATCATCGACGGCACGTTCGAGCACGGCGACTCGCACGGCGGCGGCGGGACGATCACCAACGGCGACACGCAGTGGATGACGGCCGGCTCCGGCCTGCTGCACATCGAGCGGCCGCCGGAGACGCTCGTGCGCTCCGGCGGGCTGTTCCACGGACTGCAGCTGTGGGTCAACCTGCCGCGCAAGGACAAGTGGGTCGAGCCGAAGTACCAGGACCTGCGTGCCGCCGAGGCCGGCCTGCTCACGTCCGCCGACGGCGGCGCCCTGCTGCGCGTGATCGCCGGCCAGGTCGGGCAGGTCGGCGGCCCCGGCGCCACGAACACCCCGATGGCGATGGTGCACGCGACGATCTCCCCCGGCGCGCAGCTGCGGCTTCCGTGGCCGCGGGAGTACAACGCGCTGGTCTACGTGCTCTCCGGCGCCGGGACCGTCGGCGCCGACGGCCGGCCGATCCACACCGGACAGCTCGCCGTGTTCGGCCCGGGTGACCTGATCACGGTGTCCGGCAACACGTCCCAGGAGTCCCGCCTGCCCGGTCTGGACGTGGTGATCCTCGGTGGACTGCCGATCCGCGAGCCGGTCGCGTGGGCCGGGCCGTTCGTGATGAACACGCGCGAGGAGGTCCTGACGGCGTTCGACGACTACCAGCGCGGCCGCCTCGGCGTGATCCCGGCGAACTACGTCCCGCACGGCAGCCTGGGCGGTTCGACCGAATAGTCCCACCCGCTCCACGAACGGCACTCTCCACGCGAGAGTGCCGTTCGTTCGTTCCGGGGCCACCTTATTCAACCTGAGGGTTGAATATCGCGGCGCGCCGCGCTATGGTTCTATTCAACCGAGAGGTTGAGTACAACAGGAGGAGGTGAGCAGGAGACGTGGACGACCGGCTCTCGCGGGTGTTCTCCGCACTGGCCGATCCCATCCGGCGCGACATGGTCGCCCGGCTGGCGGCCGACGACGCGACGGTGAACGAGCTCGCCGAGCCCTACGACGTGTCCCTGCAAGCCGTCTCCAAGCACCTCAAGGTGCTCGAGGACGCGGGACTCGTCTCGCGCACCCGGCAGGCCCAGCGCCGGCCGGTGCACCTCGAAGCGGAGGTGTTCGACCTGATGACGGCATGGATCGAGCGGTACCGGCGGGAGGCGGAGGCGCGCTACGAGCGCCTCGACGCGCTCCTCGCCGCGATGGACGACAACGACGGCACGACCGACCAGGAGCGAGGACGATCATGAACCAGACCACCAACCCCACCAGCATCACCGCCGACCCGGCCCTGCCGGTGATCCGCATCGAGCGCGAGTTCGACGCGCCGGTGCACAACGTGTTCCGCGCGCACACCGAGGCCGACCTCGTCAAGCAGTGGCTCGGCCCGCGCCGCCTGAAGATGGACATCGAACGCTTCGACGCGGTCACCGGCGGTGGCTACCGCTACACGCACGCCGACGAGAACGGCACCTACGGCTTCTACGGCTCGTTCCACGAGGTCCGCCCGGACGAGCGGATCGTGCAGACGTTCACGTTCGACGGCTACCCGGACGGCGTGTGCCTGGAGACGATGACGTTCACCGACCTGGGCGACGGCCGGTCCCGGATCGTCGGCACGTCGACGTTCGAGAGCGTCGAGGGCCGCGACGCGGCGATGGCCAGCGGCATGGACGTCGGCATCAACGAGGGCTACGAGCAGCTCGACGAGCTGGTGGCCCGTCTCTGACCCCGCCACGAGCCGTGTTCGGTCGGGCCCGGTGACCATCCCGGTCAGCGGGCCCCTCCGGCGTGCGGACGCCCTCGATCGCGGCGACGTAGTCGTCCCACCGGCTCTCGCGGTGACGCAGCGACCGCGCGCCGGAGCCGGTCAGCGAGTACCGGCCCGCTCCGTGCGACGCGGCCAGCCCGTTGCGGACCAGGTGGTGCAGCTCGTGGTACACGGTCCGCGAGCTCATCTCGAGGCGGCCGCCGGAGCGCCGGGCGAGCTCGCGCGCCAGTTCGGACCCGCTCACCGGCCCGTCCCGCAGACCCGCCAGCAGGACCAGGTGCAGGTGCCCCCGGTCGCGCAGCTTGATGGTCATCGTCGCCTCCTTCTCCCGAGGAGTACCCGTTGCGCGCCCGGCATCACCCGATCGTGTCGAGCGGCCGTCGGAACTGTCGGGGCCGCCTTCTAGCCTGGGCACGTGCTCGTCGTGCATGCCCTGTGGTCCCCCGGTCGGGGCGTGCTGCTGTGGGCCGAGGACGGGGAGCGTCCCGCCCGCACGGCGCGCCGCGCGGTGCGCCACACGCGGCCGCACCCGTTCGCCGTGCCGTCGACGGAGCTGTCGGCGGTCCACCCCGGCCGGGCGGCGTCGGTGACGCTGCTGCTGCCGTCACACCCGGGCGGCCCGCACGACTCCCCCGGCCTGGTCCGCTCGACCGGTGAGGTGCGCACGCGGGCGGCGCCGTCGCTCGCCCCGTGGAGCGTGCCGGCCGTGGTCGTGGACCCGGCGGAGCTGCTCGACCCGTCGCCGGACGTGCGGTACGGGGACTCCGTGCGGCACCTGACGTCGGTGCTGCGCCTGGCCGACGAGCTGGTCGCACGCGGGCGGGTGCTGCCGACGCTCGACGTGTCCGGGCCGGAGCCCCGGGCCCGGTGGCGTCCGGTCGTGCAGGGGCTCGACGAGGTGGCCCGCGCGTCGCTGGTGGAGTCGCTGCCGCCGATCGGGCGGGCCGAGCAGCGCCGGGCCGGGGACGTCGCGGGACACGACCCGGGCGAGCTCGTCGACGCCGCGCTGGCCGTGTTCACCGACGCGGCCGTCCGGGAGCGGTTCGCGCACGCCGCCGAACCGTTGCAGCTGGTCCCGGCCCGGCGCACCCGCACGGCCCCGTCGGACGCCGAGGCGTGGCTGGCCGCGCTGACCGGCGAGGACGGAACGATCGCCGGGGACGCCGAGCCGACCGGCGAGCTGGCCGACGCGCTGGCCGGGTGGGACGAGATCGGCACCGAGCCACCCGGCCCGGCGCGCGCGGTGTTCCGGCTCGCCGAGGTGGGCACGCTGCACGACCCGTCGGATCCGGATCCGGACCCGGAGGACCAGACCGGCGACGGCACCCGCTGGGAGCTGCAGTTCGCGCTGCGCTCCACCGAGGACCCGAGCCTGCAGCTCGACGCCGACGACGTGTGGGCCGGCGCCGCGGAGCGGCTGATCGACGGCGCGCAGGAGCTGCTGCTGGCCGAGCTGGGGCGGGCGGCGCAGGTGCTGCCGTCGCTGGTCCCGGCGCTGCGCCGGGCCCGCCCGGCGTCGCTCGACCTGGACGTCGACGGCGCGCACCGCTTCCTGGTCCGCGACGCGTCGGTGCTCGTCACGGCCGGGTTCGGGGTCCAGCTCCCGGCCGGGTGGAACGGGGCGCGCCCGATCGGGCTGCGGCTGTCCGCGAGCTCCGCCCCGGCGCCGGGCGTGGTCACCCGCGGCGGGCTCGGGCGCGACGAGCTGGCCGGTTTCCGCTGGTCGATCGCGGTCGGCGACGAGGAGCTGGGCGAGGAGGAGATCGCCGCGCTGGTGGCGGCGAAGGCGCCGCTGGTGCGGGTGCGCGGCCAGTGGGTGTCGGTGGACGCCGACGCATTGGCCCGCGGCCTGGACTTCCTGCGCCGCCGTCGCACGCACGCGCCGACCGCGGCCGACGTGCTGGCCGTGAGCCGCGGCGACGTCGAGGCCCCGCTGCCGGTCACCGCCGTGCGGGCGGACGGCTGGCTGGGCGACCTGCTCGACGGCACCGCGGAGCGCACGCTGGAACCGCTGCCCACTCCCCCGGGCCTGCAGGCGACGCTGCGGCCGTACCAGGAGCGGGGCGTGGCGTGGCTGTCGTTCCTGTCCTCGCTCGGGCTCGGCGCCTGCCTGGCCGACGACATGGGGCTCGGCAAGACCGTCCAGCTGCTCGCGCTGGAGTGTCACGACCGCTCCGGGCCCGAGCGGCCGGCACCGACGCTGATCCTCTGCCCGATGTCACTGGTCGGGACGTGGCAGCGGGAGGCGGCCCGGTTCGCACCGGACCTGCGGGTGCACGCCCACCACGGCCCGGCCCGCCGGCGGGGCGACGAGCTGGCGCAACAGCTGGCCGGCATCGACCTCGTCGTCACCACCTACGGCACCGCGGCACGGGACCTGGAGGATCTGGAGGCACGCCGCTGGCACCGGGTCGTGCTCGACGAGGCGCAGGCGATCAAGAACGCGAACGCCGGAGCGTCCCGGACCGCGCGCCGCCTGGACGCCGGCGCACCGGATCGCGATGACCGGCACGCCGATGGAGAACCGGCTGGCCGAGCTGTGGTCGGTGCTGGACTTCCTGAACCCGGGCCTGCTCGGCAGCCCGGAGCGGTTCCGCAACCGGTTCGCCGTGCCGATCGAGCGGCACGGCGACGCCGAGTCCGCCCGCACGCTGCGCCGGATCACCCGGCCCTACCTGCTGCGCCGGGTCAAGACCGACCCCGAGGTGATCGACGACCTCCCGGAGAAGATCGAGATCCTGCAGGACTACCGCCTGACCCGGGAGCAGGCGTCGCTGTACCGCACGGTCGTCGACGACATGATGGAGAAGATCGAGGGCTCGGACGGCATCGAGCGCCGGGGCAACGTGCTGGCGGCGATGGCCAAGCTCAAGCAGGTCTGCAACCACCCGGCCCAGCTGCTGCACGACGGCTCCCCGATCGGGCACCCGGACGGCCGGCAACGCTCCGGGAAGGTCGCCCGGCTGGACGAGCTGCTCGGCGAGATCCTCGCGGCCGGGGACAAGGTGCTGCTGTTCACGCAGTTCACCGAGTTCGCCGCGATGCTGCACCCGCACCTGTCCGCGCGGTTCGACACGGAGGTGCTCTACCTGCACGGCGGCACGTCGAAGACACGGCGGGACGCGATGGTCTCGGAGTTCCAGTCCCCGGACGGCCCGTCGGTGTTCCTGC
Organism: uncultured Actinomycetota bacterium; assembly: GCA_963822335.1. Taxonomy (GTDB): domain Bacteria; phylum Actinomycetota; class Actinomycetes; order Mycobacteriales; family Pseudonocardiaceae; genus Pseudonocardia. Next base: position 1,623,890 of record CAWGHE010000005.1, read on the forward strand.
TCTCGCTCAAGGCCGGCGGGACCGGGCTGACGCTGACCGCGGCGAACCACGTCGTGCACCTGGACCGGTGGTGGAACCCGGCGGTGGAGAACCAGGCGACCGACCGGGCGTTCCGGATCGGGCAGAAACGCGCGGTGCAGGTGCGCAAGTTCTGCTGCCCGGGCACCGTCGAGGAGCGGATCGAGGCACTGATCGAGTCGAAGAAGTCGCTGTCCGGCATGGTCGTCTCCGACGGCGAGGACTGGCTGACCGGCCTGTCCACCGCCGAGCTGCGGGACGTGTTCGCGCTCGGCGAGGACGCCGTCGCCGACGGGATCGAGGGGGCGGACGCCGATGCCGGATAGCCCCGGGCGCCCGTTCTGGGCCGACGAGGACTACACGCCCCGCAAGCCGCTGCCCGTCACGGGCGGCGGCATCCAGATCCACTCCACCCGCGGCACCGTCGCGCGGACCTGGTGGTCGGCGCGGTTCCTCGACGTGCTGACCGAGCTGGGCGTCGGCGGGCGGCTCTCCCGGGGCCGCACCTACGCCCGGTCCGGGCAGATCGTGTCGCTCGACGTCGGCCCCGGGGCCGCGGTCGCGCTCGTCCAGGGCACCCGGCCTGCGCCCTACCGCGTCCGGATCGGCATGCGCACGTGGGACAAGCAGGAGTGGACGCGCGTGGAGCAGGCGCTGGCCGACGACGCCTGGTACGCCGCCGCGCTGCTGGCCGGCGCGATGCCGCCGGAGATCGAGGAGCTGCTGGGCGGGCTGGGGCTCGCGCTGTTCCCCGCGTCCGGCTCGACCGACCTCTCGATGGACTGCACGTGCCCGGACGAGACGGTGCCGTGCAAGCACCTGGCCGCCGCGTTCTACCTGCTGGCCGAGCGCTTCGACGCGGACCCGTTCGAGATGCTCACGCTGCGCGGCCGGGACCGGGACACGTTGCTGGAGAACCTGCGGGAACGCCGCGGGACCACCACGGCCGACGCGTCCGAACCGTCCGCACCGCCGGCGTCGGTCACGCCGCTGGCCGACGTGCTGGACCGTTTCTGGACCTCCGCGCCGGTGGAGACGCTCCCACCCGCTCCCCCGGCGACCTCCCCGGACGCGGTGCTCGACCAGGTCCCGGAGCTGCCGGTGCGGGTACGCAACCGGCGGGTGACCGAACTGCTGCGGCCGGCCTACCGCCGGATGGCCGGCGAGGACTGAGCCGGGCCGGGCACCGGTGCCTCTCCGGCGATGACTTCCTCGCTCCCGGGCGGTCCACCCACACAGGACCCAGCCGGCAACCGTCCCGGGAGGACGCATGACCAGCACCGAGACCACCCGTCCCGACCTCACCCCGGCCACCGCGGCCGTGGCCGCCGTCGTCGCCGGTGTCCGCGACGACCAGCTCGACGCCCGCACCCCGTGCCCGGACATGACCGTCGCCACGCTGCTCGACCACCTGCACGGGCTGGCGTGGGCGTTCACGGCGGCGGCCGAGAAGGCCGTGGACGCGGGCTCGTCGCCCGCGCCGCAGGCCGACGGCAACGCGCTCGTCGCCGCGTGGCGCGAGGAGATCCCGGCCCGGCTCGCCACGCTCGCCCGGGCATGGGCCGATCCGCAGGCGTGGACCGGCATGACCGCGGCCGGCGGCCTCGAACTCCCGGGTGAGCTCGCCGGGACCATCGGACTGGACGAGGTCGTCCTGCACGGCTGGGATCTGGCCGTCGCGACCGGGCAGGACTTCCGGCCCGACGACGCGTCGGTCGCCGCGGTGTACGGGTTCACGTCCGCCATGTCGGCGCCCGGTCAGGAGGCCGGCCGGCAGGGCCTGTTCGGCCCGGTCGTCGCCGTCGCCGAGGATGCACCGCAGTTCGAGCGCGCCCTGGGGTTCGCCGGCCGCGACCCGCACTGGACGCCCTGATCAGGCTGCGCCGCCGTCAGCCCAGACGCCCGGTCAGGTACCGCGGATCGGGCGGTGGGAGCGGCGACGGCGGGCGGTCGCCGAGGATGTCGCCCATCGCCCGGTAGAACGTCCGCGCCGGAGCCATGCCGCCGTAGATGTTCCCGCTCCCGCAGCTGTAGGGCGGGCTGCCCTCGCAGATCGGCCGGGGGGAGTTCGAGTCGTCGAACACGATCGACGCTCCGGCCAGGTCCGGCGTCGCGCCGACGAACGTGGCCGACTTGTACTCCTGCGTCGTCCCGGTCTTCGCCGCGACCGGCCGGGACCACTTCTCGGTCCCCGCGGCCGCGGCCGACGTCCCGCCCGGCTGGTCGTCGCGGCTCATCCCGTTCATCAGCGTGTCCGCGATCCCCGGGGCGATCGCCTGCCGGCAGGCCTGCTGCGGGATCGGCACGGGCTTGCCGTCCGGGCCGGTGAGCGACACGAGCGGCGTCGGAGGGCAGAACGTGCCGTGCGAGGCGATCGTGGCCTGCACGTTCGCCAGCTCGACGTCGCTGGTCGGGGTGACGCCGAGCGTGAACGACGCCTGGTTCGACGCCTTCATCGTCGCCGCGATCGACGGCGCGTCGTCACCCTGGCCGGCCGGGGACTCGGCGAGCGAGGTCATCCCCAGATTCACCGCCATGTCGACGACGGGCGGGACGCCGGTCGTCTCCTCCAGCTTCACGAACGCCGTGTTCGGCGACTGGGCCAGGGCGTCGGTGAGCGAGAGCTGCCCCGCGTAGTTGCCGGCGTTGCGCACCGGGATCGGGTTCCCGTCCCCGTTCTTGTAGATCGGTGACGCGTACCCGCTCGGCGGGACGGGGATGATCGAGTCGATCCCGATGTCGCCCTGCTGCAGCGCCGTCGCCGCCGTGAAGATCTTGTACACCGAGCCGGCACCCATGTTCTCCGGCTCGAACGGCAGCCCGTAGCTGGATTCACCCTCGGCGTTGCCGAACGTGCGGTTCGCCGCCATCGCCGTCACCGGGTGCGACGTGGTACCCGGCGCGACGATCGACATCACGTCCGCGACGTGCGGCTGGCCCGGTGGGACCTGCCCGTCGACGGCGGCCTTGAGCTTGCCGAGCTGGCCCCGGTCGAGCGTGGTGCGGATCGTGTAGCCGCCGTCCACGAGCTGCTGCCGGCTCATCCCGGCCTTGTCCAGGTAGGACAGGACGTAGTCGCAGAAGTAGCCGGCGTCCCCGGCCCCGATGCACCCCTCGCCGGGCACCTGCGGGTCCGGACGGGTGCCCAGCGGCGCCGCCGTCGCCGGCGCGGCCTGGGCCGGCGTGATCGACCCGGCCTGGCGCATCTGGTCGATCACGAGGTTGCGCCGAGCGGTCGACTCGGGCGGGTGCCGGATCGGGTCGAACTCCGAGGGGCTCTGCACCATCCCCGCCAGCATCGCCGCCTGCGGCACGGTCAGCGCGCTCGCGTCGACGCCGAAGTAGGTCTGTGCGGCGGCCTGCACCCCGTAGGCGCCGTTTCCGAAATAGACGAGGTTGAGGTAGCCGGTGAGGATCTGGTCCTTGGACAGCTGGTGGTCCAGGCTGACCGCCAGCTCCGCCTCCTTGATCTTGCGCGCGTAGTTCGGTGCGATGGCGGCCTCCCGCTCGGCGTCGGTGCGCGCGACGACGTAGAGGTCGTAGTTCTTCACGTACTGCTCGGTCAGCGTGGAACCGCCCTGCTGCTGCCCGCCGCTGGAGTTGTTCACCAGGGCCCGCGCCGTCCCGACCGGGTCGACGCCGCCGTGCTCGTAGAACCGGCGGTCCTCGATCGCGACGATCGCGGCCTTCATCGCCGTGGAGATCTTGTCGCTCGGCACGGACTGCCGATACCGGTCGTAGAAGTACGCGACGGGCGCCCCGGACGAGTCGGTCATCACCGACGCCGACGGCAATACGCCGCTGCGAATGGACCCGGACGTCTCCGTCGCCGATTCCGCGACCTGGCTCGCAAGAATTCCCGCGCCGCCGACCACCGGGAACAGAATTCCGGCCAGCACGACTCCGGCGACGACGACCAGCGCCGCCAGCTGGCGGCCTCGCTCCACACGCACACCTGCAGGTCTACCAGTACATCCACGGCGGGTGCGCGAGGCGGGGCCGTCCGGATCCGCCGGTCCCGGCGAGGCGGTCACAAGCAGGCGAAAAGGGCTGCACGCACGATTCGGACAGTTCCTGGGAATGGGCTGAGAATGTCGGGGACAGCACGCGTGAGCACGTGTCGGAACGGGCAGACTCGTCGACGCCGAGAGGAGTACCGAGTGGGTGAGATGAGCCCGTGGCACTGGCTGATCGTGATCGCGATCGCCGTCCTGCTGTTCGGGGCGCGCCGCCTGCCGGACGCCGCCCGCAGCCTCGGCCGCTCGGCCCGGATCCTGCGGGCCGAACTGCGGTCCGACAGCCCCGCCGGCTCACCGGCCGGCCCGGCCCCCGAGCCGTCGGAGGATCGGACACACCGGGCGGAGCCGGGCCGGGACGGCGGACCGGATCTGCCTGGCGCGTAAGGCGAACGCACACGGATGTCGTATTGACCGGGATCCGTGGACGTGACGACGGTGGTCGTGCGGAGCCGCGCAACGAAGCGCAGCCGGACTGGAGGGGACGTCCGCATGGGACGAGTCGAGGGAAAGGTGGCTCTGGTCACCGGAGCCGCACGGGGACAGGGCCGCAGCCACGCGGTCAGGCTCGCGCAGGAGGGCGCCGACATCGTCGCGCTCGACATCTGTCGCGATCTGAAGACCGTCCGCTACGACGGCGCCACCGAGGCCGACCTCGCCGAGACCGCGACGATGATCGAGGACCTGGATCGCCGGGTGATCAGCCGCCGGGCCGACGTGCGGGATCTGTCGGCGATGGAGTCCGCGGTCGCCGAAGCCGTCTCCGAGTTCGGCCGGCTCGACATCGTCGTCGCCAACGCCGGCATCGCCACGGCGGCTCCCGCCTGGGAGCTGACCGAGGAGATGTTCCAGGAGATGATCGACGTCAACCTCACCGGCGTCTGGAAGACGGTCAAACCGGCCATCCCGGTCATGATCGAGCAGGGCAGCGGCGTCGATCATCCTGACCAGCTCGACGGCGGGGCTGGTCGCGTTCGGCAACCTCGCCCACTACACGGCCGCCAAGCACGGCGTCGTCGGGCTGATGCGCACGCTCGCCGTCGAGCTCGCCCAGCACAACGATCCGGGTGCAACTCGGTGCACCCGACCACGGTGGACACCCCGATGATCCAGAACGACGTCATCCGGGAGCTGTTCCTCGGGCGCACCGGCGCCACCCGCGAGGAGGCCTCGGGCGAGTTCAAGGGCGTGAACGCGCTGCCGATCCCCTGGGTGGAGGCGATCGACATCTCGAACGCCGTGCTGTACCTGGCCTCCGACGAGGCGCGCTACGTCACCGGCCACACCCAGGTCGTCGACGCCGGCGGCACCGCCCCGTACCGCAACCCGAACGTCTGACGTGGCGGTACCCATCGCCGAGACGCGGGCCCGCCGCGACGCGATCGCCGGGGAGCTCGTCGGGCGGAGCCGCGAGCTGGACCTGGTGCTCGCCGCGGTCACCGCCGGGCGGGACATCCTGCTCGAGGGCCCGCCCGGGACCGGCAAGTCGACCGTGCTGCGCGCGATCACCCGCAACTGGGGCATCCCGTTCGTGCTGGTCGAGGGCAATGCGGAGCTCACGCCGTCGCGCCTGGTCGGGCACCACAACCCGGCCCGGGTGCTGCGTGAGGACTACTCGGAGGACAACTTCGTCGCCGGGCCGCTGGTCGAGGCGATGCGTACCGGCGGGTTCCTCTACATCGAGGAGCTGAACCGGGCGCCGGAGGACACGCTCAACGTCCTGCTGGCGTCGATGGCCGAGCGCGAGGTGGCCGTCCCCCGGGTCGGCACCATCGCGGCCGAGCCGACGTTCCGCGTGCTGGCGTCGATGAACCCGTTCGACAACGTCGGCACCGCCCGGATCTCGGACTCGGTCTACGACCGGTGGTGCCGGCTCGCGGTCGGCTACCAGGACGCCGGCGAGGAGGCCGACATCGTCCGGGTGCGCACCGGGGTGACCGACGACCGGCTGGTCACCGACGCGGTCGCGATCACCCGGGCCACCCGCGAGCACCGCGAGCTGCGCCGGGGGTCCAGCGTGCGCGGCGCCATCGACATCGTCGCGCTGGCGGTGGAGCTGGAGGCGCTGGGCACCTACGACTCCTACGAACGCCGGGTGCTCGACGCCGCGCTGCTCGCGCTCTCGGCGCGGGTGGGCGTGGACGAGGCGTCCGAAGCAGAGCCCGGAACAGGTGGTCACCGAGATCTGGGAGAACCATTTTTTCTCCGCCCCCGGCGGGCAGCGCCGGGTCCGCACCGCCTGAACATCGACAACGCCGTCGCGCTGCCCACCGCCGATAGCGGTGCACGACGGTGGGAACCGCTGCGGCGCAAGCCCAAGCAGCTCGACAAGGCACCGTCGGTGTTCCAGCAGGGGACGGGGCCGCCGGTCGTCGTCGACCTCGGCTCGACCCGTGGCGACGGCGACTCCGACCGGGAGGAGGCCGGTGGGCAGGGCGTCGTGCTGACGTCGCAGACCGCCCGGGTGCGCGCGCTCGACGACCTGCTCGAGGACGGCGGGCCGGACCGCGAGGTCGCCAAGATGGCCCAGCGCATCGCGCGGCGGCTGTCCGTGCGGCGCCGCCCGCGCGACCCGCGCGCCGAGCGCGGCACCGGCGCGCTGGCGTCGGTGCCCTACCGCTACCGCAGCGACGACATCGACCTCGACCGCACGATCGAGGTGCTCACCGAGCGACCGGTGCCCGAGGACACCGACATCATCGTCCGGGAGCGGATGCGCCCGCGACGGGCGGCCGCGCTGATCGTCGACGTCTCCGGCTCGATGCGCGGCGAGAAGGTCCGGATCGCGGCCGCGACGGTCGCGGCGCTGTCCGCGGACCTGGCCGGTGACCAGCTCGCGCTCGTCGCGTTCTGGTCGGATGCGGCCGTGCTCTCGCCGCTGGCGGTCCCGACGACGCCGTCGCGGATGCTCGACCGGCTGCTGCGGATCCCGGCGCGCGGGCTGACCAACGTCGGTTTCGGGCTGTCCGTCGCGCTCACCGAGCTGGAGCGCTCGTCCGCGCGGCGGCGCACGGCCGTGCTGCTCACCGACGCCGTGCACAACGCGGGTCCGGACCCGCGCTTGGTCGCCCGGCGGTTCCCCGAGCTGCACGTACTGCTGGAGACCGAGGGCGAGCACGACGCGCCGCTCGGGCGCGACCTGGCCCGGCTCGGACGCGGCCGGATGGCCCCGGTGGCTACGCACCGTGACGTCGCGCCCGCGCTGAACCGCCTCCTTGCCGGTTGAGGTCACCTTGCCGGGCCGGGCGCGGCGGGGTTAGCGTCGACCCACGTGATGACCTGGTGAAGGTGAGAATCGGGATCGGCTCGGTCGGACCGTCGGGTTCCGACCCGGGCACCGAGTTCGACGAGTTCGTCGACGCCCTGGAGCGGGCGGGCGTCGACTCGCTGTGGATACCGGACCTGGTGTCCGCCGGCGGACCGGACGCGACGATCGGGATGGCGCTGGGCGGCCGCGCGCACGCGTCACCTCAAGGTCGGCACCGGTGTGCTCGTGCTGCCCGGGCGGAACCCGGCGCTGCTCGCGTCCCAGCTCGCAACGCTGGCCGTCCTGGCGCCCAAGCGGATCCTGCCGGCGTTCGGGGTGCGGGCCGCGACCGCGTCGGAACGCCAGCTCTACCCCGTGCAGGGCGTGCGGGCCGAGGTGTTCGAGGAGGCGCTCGTCGTGCTCCGGCGGCTGCTCAGCGAGCCGGAGGTCACCCACCACGGAACGCACTTCACGCTCGACGGCGCCCGCATCGCGCCGCGCCCGCCGCGCCCGCTGGACCTGTGGCTGGGCGGGCGGGCCGACGTCGGCCTGCGCCGGGTCGGGCGGCTCGCCGACGGCTGGCTGGGCAGCTTCCTCACCCCGGACGAGGCCGCCCGCGCCCGGACGGTGATCGAGGAGGCCGCGCGGGACGCGGGCCGGGAGGTCGAGGACGACCACTACGGCACGAACGTCACCGTCGTGCTGCCCGGCACCGACCCGGCGCCGACGCTGCGCCGGGTCGCCTCGCAGCGGCCGGACGTCGACCCCGAGTCGCTGGTCGCCCACGGCTGGGACGGCGCGGCCGACCAGATCCGGAAGTTCGTCGAGGGCGGGCTGACGAAGTTCGTGGTGCGACCGGCCGGACCGGTCGCGGACTGGTCGGCGTTCATCGACCAGTTCACCGCCGAGTTGGGGCCGTTGGAGAACTGAGCCGCGCTCAGCGGGTGGTCCACAACCCGCCGTCGACCGGGATGACGGCGCCGGTCACGTAGGCGCCGGCGGCCCCGGCGAGGAACCGGGTCACCCCGACCACGTCGGACGGCCGACCCAGCCGTCCCAGCGGCACGGCGTCGGCGATCGCGTCGCCCGCCTCCTCGAGCGTCGCGCGCATCATCCGGCTCGGGAACGGTCCCGGCGCGACCGCGTTCACGGTGACGTGCCGCGGCGCCAGGTCGCGGGCCAGCACGCGGGTGAGCTGGTGCACGGCGGCCTTGCTGGCCGAGTAGGAGTAGTTGGGCAGCTCCGGCACCCGCAGCCCGTCGATGCTGCCGATGTTGATCACGCGGGCCGGGTCGTCCGCCGTCCCGGAGGCCTCCAGCAACCCCAGCAGCGCCCGGGTGAGGAAGAACGGTGACTTGACGTTCAGGTCGAGCACCTTGTCCCACGCCGACGCCGGGAACTCCTCCAGCGGCGCGCCCCAGGTGGCGCCCGCGTTGTTCACCAGCAGATGCAGCTGCCGACTCCCGCTCGCCGATCTCGCCGGCCAGCCGCAGGCACTCGTCCTCGCTCGCCAGGTCGGCGGCGATCCCGGTGACGCCCAGCTCCTCCGCGGTCGCGGCGCAGGCGTCGGCCTTGCGGCTGGAGACGTAGACCGTGGCACCGGCCTCGGCGAGGCCCTGCGCGATCATCCTGCCGATCCCGCTGGTGCCGCCGGTGACCAGCGCGGCCCGCCCGCTGACGTCGAAGAGATCGTCCATGCCGCGAACCTAGCCTCTCGTGTGCCAGGGTCGAGGCATGGCACGGGACCGGGACGAGCAGGGCCGCGCCCGCAACGCGCGCCCCCGGGACGCGGCCGGGCGGCCGCTGCCGCACGGCGCCGAGGGTGTGGACCGGGTCCCGGAGGACCTGGTGCTCGAACCCGACGACGCCGTGACCGAGACCCAGCGGCTGCTCGACGAGGGGCTGCCGTTCCAGGCGCACGAGGTGCTGGAGGGGACCTGGAAGGCCGCCGGGCCGGACACCCGTGAGCTGTGGCGGTCGCTGGCGCAGGTGGCGGTCGGGCTCACGCACGCCCAGCGCGGCAACGCCCGCGGCGCCGTGTCGCTCCTGGGACGCGGCGCGGAGGGGATCCGGGCGTGGCGAGTGGGCGCGACCGGGCCGGTGCCGGCCGGTCTGGATCTGGACGGTCTGAGCAGGCACGCCGACGCGCTGGCCGCCGAGATCGAGCAGGCGCCGGACACCCCGGTCCCCGACGCCCGCCTGGCTCCTCACCTGCGCGGGCGCTGACCGGCCCGGCGCGTCAGCCGGTGGCGACCTCGTCGGCGGCGCGCAGGACGCGCAGGGCGTTCGCACCGGCGAGCTTCACGCAGTCCTCGCGGCTCCACCCGCGGTCGAGCAGCGCGTCGAACAGCCGCGGGTAGCCCGACACGTCCTCCAGACCGGCCGGGAGGTCCGCGACGCCGTCGTAGTCGCCGCCGATCCCGACGTGGTCGACGCCGGCCGCCTCGCGCACGTGGTCCAGGTGCGCGACGACGTCGTCGATCGTCGCGACCGGCGGCTCCGGTCCGTCCCAGTCGGCGGCGAACCGGTTGCGCTGCTCCAGGTCCCGGTGGTCGAGCCCGGCCGCCATCCATGGCGTCGGCCAGCCGGGTGTCCCAGTCGGCGACCGCGCCGGAGACGAACCGCGGCACGAACGTCACCATGCACACCCCGCCGTTGGCGGGCAGCGCGGCGAGCACGTCGGCGGGGGCGTTGCGCGGGTGGTCGGTCACCGCGCGGGCGCCGGAGTGGGTGAACAGCACCGGCGCGGCGCTGACCTCCAGCGCGTCGCGCATGGTCGTGGCGGCCACGTGCGACAGGTCGACGATCATGCCGATCCGGTTCATCTCGGCCACCACCTCGCGCCCGAACGGGGCGAGCCCGCCGTGCCGCGGCTCGTCGGTGGCCGAGTCGGCCCAGTCGTTGTTCAGGTTGTGCGTCAGCGTCAGGTACCGGACGCCGGCGCGGCGCAGCGCCCGCAGCACGCCGAGCGAGTTCGCGATCGCGTGCCCGCCCTCGGCGCCCATCAGCGACGCGATCCGCCCCTCGCCGAACGAGGCCGCGGCCTCGTCGGCGGTGTCGGTCAGCGCGAGGTCGAACGGGTACAGCGCGGCGAGCCGGTGCACCCGGTCGATCTGCTCGAACACGGCGGTGACCGCGCTGTGCCCGGTGAACGAGCCGGGCACGTACACCGACCAGAACTGCGCTCCGACCCGGCCGGCCCGCAGCCGCGGCAGGTCGGTGTGCAGCCGCGGCTCGCCCGCCGCCAGGTCCGGCTCGGGGCCGTCGAGCTCGCGCAGCGCCCACGGCAGGTCGTTGTGCCCGTCGACGAGCGGGAACCGGGAGAGCAGTTCGGCGGCGTGCATGGTCACGAGTATCCGTGGTCCGCGCCGCGTCCGGTGCCACCCGGCGGGACGGAGCTGGGAACATGTGCACATGGATCTCGGCATCCGCGGGCGGACGGCGGTCGTCTGCGCGTCCACGAGCGGGCTCGGCGAGGCGACGGCGCGGGCGCTGGCCGCGGAGGGCGCGCGCACCGTCGTCTGCGGACGGCGGCGCGCGGTGGCCGAGGCCGTCGCCGCCGAGCTGCCGGACGCCGTCGGCGTCGAGGCGGACCTGACCACGCCGGACGGGCCGGCGAGGGTCGTCGACGCCGCCGTCGGCGCGTTCGGGCCGGTCGACATCCTCGTGCTGAACAGCGGCGGGCCTCCCCCGTCCTACGCCGCCGAGGTGTCCGACGACGACGTCGTGGCCGCCGTGAACACCCTGGTGCTCGCCCAGCGCCGGCTGGTCTCGCTCGTGCTGCCCGGTATGCGCGAGCGCGGGTGGGGCCGCGTGCTCGCGATCGGGTCGAGCGGGGTCGTCGCGCCGATCCCGGGCCTGGCCCTGTCGAACATCGGCCGGGCCGCGCTCGGCGGCTACCTGAAGACACTCGCGGCGGAGGTGGCCGCCGACGGGGTCACGGTGAACATGCTGCTCCCGGGACGCATCGAGACCGCCCGCACCGACGCCGTCGACCGTGCCGTGGCCGAGCGCGAGGGCATCGACGTCGCCGACGTCGCGGCCCGCGGCCAGGCGGCCATTCCGGCCGGGCGCTACGGGCGGCCGGAGGAGTTCGGCGCGACCGCCGCGTTCCTCTGCGGCGCCGGCGCGTCCTACGTCACGGGTACGGCCACCCGCTGCGACGGCGGTGCCGTCCCGTCGCTGTAGGCGGCGACCGGTCCCTTTCGTCCAAGACCCGGCGCCGGGCGCGCTCGTAGCGTTCCCGGCCATGACGACCACGACCGACACCCGCACCGCCGACCGCGACCGCCTGATCGGCATGCTGTTCGGCTTCTTCGGAGCCCAGGTCCTGCAGACCGTCGCCCGCCTGGACGTGGCCGAGCACCTGGCCGCCGGGCCGCTGCCGGTCGCCGAACTGGCCGCCCGCACCGGCACCGACCCGGACGCGCTGCACCGGCTCGTGCGCGCCGCGTCCGTGCTCGGGCTGGTCGAGCTCGACGCGCGGGACCGCGACGCTCACCCCGGACGGCGCCCTGCTGCGCCGCGGCGTCCCCGGGTCGATCGGCCGGCTCGCGATGCTGTTCTGCGGCAAGCAGACCTGGAGCTGCTGGGGCGAGCTCGACCAGAGCGTCCGGACCGGGGACAACGCCTGGGAGCGGATCACCGGGACGTCCGACGTTCGCGTTCTTCGACGGCGACCCCGAGCTCGCGGACACGTTCACCGAGGCGATGGCCGAGGGCACCCGCGGCGGCGGCGCCGGCGATCGTCGCGCACACCGACCTGACCGGCGTCGGCACGCTCGCCGACCTCGGCGGCGGCAACGGCACGCTGCTCGCGGCCTACCTGACGGCGAACCCGGCCGTGCGCGGCACGGTGTTCGACGGCGCGGGCGGACTCGGGGACGCCGCGGACGTGCTCGCACGACGCCGGTGTCGCGGACCGGGCCGACACCGTCGGCCGGGGACTTCTTCGACGCCGTCCCGGCCGCCGACGCCTACGTCGTGAAGAGCGTCCTGCACGACTGGGACGACGACCGGTGCCTGGCGATCCTCGCGTCGGTGCGCGCCGCGATCGGCGACGACGGTGTGCTGCTCGTCGTCGAACCGGTCGTCCCGACGGACCCGGACGCGCTCGCCGGGATGCGGACGCTGCTGATGAGCGACCTGAACATGCTGGTCTGCACCGGCGGCAAGGAGCGCACCCGCGACGAGTTCGACGCGCTGCTGCGCCGCGGCGGGTTCCGGCTGGAGTCGGTCACGCCGTGCCCGCCGAGTGGCTACAGCGTCCTGCGGGCGGTGCCGGCATCGGAACCGGGCCCGGTCCGCGACGGTGCGGACCGGGCCCGGAGCCCGTGAGTGCGATCGGTCAGGCGTCGTACTTGATGACCGCGCGCACGTTCTTGCCGTCGTGCATGTCCTGGTAGCCCTGCGCGACGTCGTCGAGCTTGTAGGTCTTGGTGACCAGCTCGTTCAGCTTCAGCGCACCGGAGCGGTACAGGTCGAGCTGGCGCAGGATGTCCCAGTTCGGGTTCGAGGCGCCGAACAGCGAGCCCTGGATCCGCTTCTGGAACAGCGTCACGTCGGCCAGCGACACCGGCAGCGGCGTCGTGTCGGCGATGTTGCCCAGCGCGGTGACCACGACGGTGCCGGCCTTGCGGATCGACGCCATGGCCTGCCCGACGTACTCGGGCTTGATCACGCCGACGGTGACGATCGTCTGGTCGGCGCCCTGGCCGTTCGTGAACTGCTTGGCGAGCTCGGTCGCCTCCTCCATGGTCTCGACGGCGTGCGTCGCGCCGAGCTCCTGGGCCTTCTCACGCTTCAGCGCGACCGGGTCCACCGCGATGATGTTCGACGCGCCCGCGTGCGACGCGCCCTGCACGGAGTTGATGCCGATGCCGCCGATGCCCATGACGATCGTCGTGTGGCCCGGCTGCACACCGCCGGAGTTCACCGCGGAGCCCCAGCCGGTGCCGACGCCGCAGCCGACGAGGCACGCCACGTCCAGCGGGATGTCCTCGGGCACCTTCACACAGGAGTCCTGCGAGACGGTCGTGGTCTCGCAGAACGTGGAGATGCCGCACATCTGGCCGACCGGCGTGCCGTCGGTCAGCTTCAGGCGGGTGGTGGGCTCGTCCCACCGTGTCCCGGCGAGCAGGCCGGCGCCCAGGTCGCAGAGGTTCTGCTGACCGGAGGCACACCAGCGGCAGTGGCCGCAGGAGGGCAGGAAGGAGAAGACGACGTGGTCGCCCTCCTTGAGGCCCTTGTTGTTCTGCCCGGCCTTCGTCACGATGCCCGCGCCCTCGTGGCCGCCGGCGAACGGGTACACGCCGACCGGGATGTCGCCGGTGGCGATGTGGTCGTCGGAGTGACACAGGCCCGACGCCACCATCTTGACCTGGATCTCGCTGGGACGCGGGTCATCCACCTCCAGGTCCACGACCTCAAACTTGCCCGGCGCCTGCCGGACGATGGCTCCACGCGTCTGTACCACTCTTGTCCTCCTCGGACTACGTCGTCATCTCGGATGCGGAGGCGACCATATGACGTCCGGCACCCGGCACGGAAGTACCACATCAGGACCACGCGAGATCGAGATTCTGTCGCCTGTCGCGACGCGGTCGGCGACGCGCTCAGCGCGGCAGGCGTCGCCAGACGGCCCGGGGCAGCAGACGCAGCACGGCGAACAGGACGCGCAGCGCGCCGGGCACCCACACGTCGCCGCGTCCGGACCGCACCGCGGCGACCGTCGCGTCCGCGACCTGCTCCGGCGTCGACGACAGCGGCGCCGGGCTCATCCCCTCGGTCATCCGCCCGACCACGAACCCGGGACGCACCACCACCAGCCGGACCCCGGAGCCGTGCAGCGCGTCGGAGAGCCCGGAGGCGAACCCGTCGAGCCCTGCCTTGGCCGAGCCGTAGACGTAGTTCGCGCGGCGCACCCGTACCCCGGCCACCGAGGAGTAGGCGACGATCGTTCCGGTGCCCTGCGCCCGCAGCGTCGTCGCGAGCTCGGTGAGCACGTGCACCTGCGCCAGGTAGTCGGTGTGCACGATCGCGGCGGCGTGCGCGGCGTCGGTCTCGGCGCGGGCCTGGTCGCCGAGGATCCCGAACGCGACGACGGCGACGTCGATCCGCCCGTGCCGCGCGACGACGTCGTCGATCAGCTTCCGGTGCGACGTGAGGTCGTCGGCGTCGAACTCGACGGTCTCCACCTCGACCCCCGGCCGCCGGACCCGCGCGCACTCGTCGTCGAGCTCGCCGCTGCGGCGCGCGGCCAGCACGACCGTGCCCGCCTCGCGCCCGGCGAGCCGCTCCGCGACCGCGACGCCGATCTCGCTCCGCCCACCCAGCACCAGAACGGTTCCACTCACGCGCACACCCTGGCAGGCCGCGTGCGGCAGGATCACAGGGGTGGGAGACGTGAACGGCCCGGTGTACGACTCGGTGCTCGACGGGGTCGGCGCGACGCCGCTGGTGCGGCTGCGCCGGATCGTGCCGGACGGCGGTGCCCCGGTGTGGGTGAAGACGGAGTGGGCGAACCCGGGCGGCAGCGTGAAGGACCGCGCCGCCCTGAACATGGTGCTGGAGGCTGAGCAGAGCGGTGCGCTGCGGCCGGACGGCACGATCGTCGAGGGCACCTCCGGCAACACCGGGATCGGGCTGGCGATGGTCGCGGCCGCGCGCGGGTACCGCTCGGTGTTCGTCGTCCCGGACCGCACGACGACCGAGAAGATCGCGCTGCTGCGCGCCTACGGCGCCGAGGTCGTGACGACCCCGGGCCTGGTGCCGCAGGAGGACCCGCGCCACGTCAAGCAGCTGGCCGCGACGATCGCCCGGGACACGCCCGGCGGGTGGCTCGCCGACCAGTACGGCAACCCGGCGAACCCGGACATGCACGAGCGCACCACCGGCCCGGAGATCTGGTCGCAGACCGGCGGGCGGATCACGCACCTGGTCGCCGGCATCGGCACCGGCGGCACGATCACCGGCACCGGCCGCTACCTCAAGGGCGTCGGCGACGTGACGGTGGTCGGCGCGGACCCGGAGACCTCGCGCTACGGCGGCGGCGACGGCAGCCCGTACTACGTGGAGGCCGTCGGGCACTACCTGCACCCGCTGACCGGCGAGGACGTGTGGCCGGCGGTCTACGACACGTCGCTGCCGGACCGGCTCGAGCGCATCGGAGACGGCGAGTCCCTGCGCACCGTGCGCCGGCTCGCCCGCGAGGAGGGCCTGCTGGTCGGCGGCTCGGCCGGCACGGCGGTGGCCGCCGCGCTGCGGGTGTCGGCCGAGGCGGGGCCGGACGGGCTGGTCGTCGCCGTGCTCCCGGACTCCGGGCGGATCTACCTGTCCAAGTACTTCGACGACGTCTGGCTCACCACCCTGGGGTTCCTCGACGCCGACGGGGACGGGCCACGGGTGCGGGACGTGATCGGCCCGTACGAGCCGGGACTGCTGGTCGCGCGCGCCACCACGACCGTCGGCGAGCTGCGGGCCGTGCTCGCCGAGGCCGCCGACCCGCCGGACACGGTCACGGTGGTGCAGCCGCGCCGCACCAGCGCGTCCACCTGGTCGGCACCCGACGTGCTCGGCTCGATCCCGGCCGGCGCGCTGGCCGGGCTGGCCGAGCACGACCGGGTCGGGTCACACGCCGGGCCGCCGCCGGCCACGGTCGGGCACGGCGAGGACGTCGCCTCGGCGCGCTCGCGCCTGGACGCGGCGGGAGCCGGGCTCCTGGACGCGGTGCTCGTGCTCGTCGACGGCCGCGCCGTCACCCAGATCACGCGGGCGGCACTCGAATGAGCTCGGGGTCGACCGCCCCGAACCCGGCCGCGTCTAGGGTCCGCTCGGTGAGCTCCTTTCGTGCCGCCGTCCTCGGCTCCCCGATCGCGCACTCGCTGTCGCCGGTGCTGCACCGGGCCGCCTACGCCGCGCTCGGCCTGCCCGGATGGTGCTACGACGCGCACGAGGTCGACGAGGCCGGCCTGCCCGCGTTCGTCCGCGGGCTCGGTCCGGAGTGGGCGGGGCTGTCGTTGACGATGCCGCTCAAGCGCGTCGCGCTGGACGTCGCGGACTCCGTCGCCGACGCCGCGGCCGCGATCGGCGCCGCGAACACGCTGGTCCCCGGCCCGGACGGGTGGCGGGCGTCGAACACCGACGTCACCGGCATCGCGGTGTCCCTGCGCGCGGCGGGAGCGGGTACCGGGCGCGCGGTGGTGCTGGGCGCGGGCGGGACCGCGCAGGCCGCGCTCGCCGCGCTGGACGAGCTCGGCGTCACCGACGTGACGGTGCTGGTCCGCGACGCCGGCCGCGCGGGCGAGCTGCGTGCCACCGCCGACCGTCTCGGCGTCACGCCGGGGATCGAGCCGGTCCTGACCGACGACGTCGCGGCGGCCCGCACGCTGGGCGGCGCCGACGTCGTGATCTCGACGCTGCCCGCCGGTGGCGCGGACGAGCTGGCCGGTGCCCACTGGCGCCCGGGGATGACGCTCCTCGACGCCGTGTACGCGCCCTGGCCCACCCCGCTCGCAGCGGGGGCCGCGGCCGGCGGCGCGACGATCGTCAGCGGCCTCGAGATGCTGCTGCAGCAGGCCGTCGCGCAGGTCGAGCTGATGACCGGGTACCCGGGGCCGGAGGCGGCGATGCGCGCGGCCCTGGACGAGGCGGTGCTCGCACGGGGATGACGGACGTCGATCACGACCTGGAGCAGGCGATCACCGACCTGCTCGACGAGCGGAAGGTAGGCGCGTCGATCTGCCCGTCCGACGCGGCCCGGCGGGTCGACCCGGACGGCTGGCGCGACCTGATGGAGCCGGCACGCCAGGCCGCCCGCCGGCTCGTCGACGGCGGGTCGGTGCAGATCGTGCAGTCCGGACACGTCGTGGACCCGTCCACCGCGCGAGGGCCGATCCGGATCCGGCGCGCCTGAGGCAGAGTTCTCCCATGCCCCGCGACAGGTACACGCACGGTCACCCCGAGGTCGTCGTCCGCTCGCACGCGGCGCGGACCGCGGAGAACTCCTGCGCCTACCTGCTGCCCCACCTGAGCGCCGGAACGTCCCTGCTCGACGTGGGCTGCGGGCCGGGCAGCATCACCGTCGACCTGGCCGCAGCGCGTGGCGCCGGGCCGGGTGCGCGGGATCGAGCTCGTCCCCGAGCCCCTGGAGATGGCCCGCGTCGCCGCGGCCGAACGCGGCGTCGACGTCGAGTTCGCCGTCGAGGACGCCTACCGGCTGCCCGATCCGGACGACACATGGGACGTCGTGCACGCCCACCAGGTGCTGCAGCACCTGTCCGACCCGGTCGCCGCGCTGCGCGAGATGCGCCGGGTGGCCCGGCCCGGCGGCCTGGTCGCGGTCCGCGACGCCGACTACGCCGCGTTCCACTGGTGGCCGGCCGACGAGCACCTGGACGCGTGGCTCGAGCTCTACCGCGCCGTCGCGCACGGCAACGACGCGGAGCCGGACGCCGGTCGCCGCGTGCTCGCCTGGGCGCACGAGGCGGGGTTCACCGACGTGACGCCGTCGGCGTCGGTCTGGTGCTATGCGACGCCGGACGAACGCGCCGCCTGGGGCGGCATGTGGGCGGACCGGGTGCACACCGGTGTCGGGCGGATGGCGCGGGAGCGCGGGCTGGCCACCGAGGCCGACCTCGACGACATCGAGCGGGCCTGGCGCCGGTGGGCCGCCCACCCGGACGCCTGGTTCGCGATCCCGCACGGCGAGGTGCTGGCGCGGGCCTAGCTTTCCCTGGTGTGCCGCGAGACGGCGTAGTCGCCGCCGGTGTACGGGTCGCGCGACCAGGTCGCCCACCGGTCGGCCCGCTCCAGGCCGGCGTCGGCGCACCAGCCGTCGTACTCGTCGAGCATCGGCCAGCCAGGCTGCAGCTGGAACCCGGCGACCAGCGACCCGCCCGGCTCCAGGTGCCGCGCGCAGCCGGCGACCGCCCCGGCCCGGTCGGTCGCGTACGGGATCACGTTGCCGGCCAGCACGACGACGTCGAACCGGCGCCCGAGGTCCAGGTCCTCGAGCCCGCTGAGGACCCACTCCAGGCCGGGCGCCTTCTCCCGTGCAGCAGTGATCATGTCCAGGTCGGGGTCCACACCGGCGACCGCCAGTCCGCGACGCGCCAGCTCGATCGCCACCCGCCCGGTGCCGCAGCCGCCGTCGAGCACGCTGCGGGGACCGAGCGACTGGACGAGGTCGGCCTCGCCGTGCGGGTTCTGCCCGGCCTCCTCCATCGCGACCCAGCGCTGGTCGTAGCGGTCGAGGTCCACGTTCTCCCGCCACGCCGTCCAGTCGCCGGGAAGCTGCTGCTCGCTCACGGCCCGGACCCTAGCGGGCCCCGGCCGCGCGCAGCGTCGGCCCTCAGACCGACAGGTGCTCGACCAGCTTGCGGCGGATCCAGCGGCCGAGGCGGTGGCCCCGGAACAGCGGGTGCACCAGCAGGACCGGTTCGGCGCCCGCCGTCGGGTCGAGCTCGTCGGCCGGCAGCGCCGAGCCGAGACCGATCATGGCACCGTCCGACGACCGCACGACCAGGCAACCGCCACCCGGCGGGAGCAGCACCGCCCGGAGGTCCGCCGCGGTCCAGTCCCGCTCGGAGCCGGTGTCGTCGGTGTCGGGCAGCCCGGCGAGGCAGGTACGCAGCAGCGAGTCCAGCTCGGTGATCTCCTCACCGGTGGCCGGTGCGGCCGCCAGCTCCTCGCCGGTGGCCAGGACGATCTCGTACCCGAGCCGGCGGGGCGCGGCCTCCACGGCGCGCAGGAACGCCTCGGCGCGGGCCCGCTCGGTGACCGTGAACGGCGCCCACTCCCGCCGCGCCAGCAGCCAGTTCCCGGACGGCGCCGGAACGGCGAGCGTCCGCTCGTCGTCCGACGACGGCGGGCCGGGCACGGCGACGACGTCGTCAGCGTGCAGCAGCGCCGTCAGACCCTGCACCAGCCCGTCGTCGCCACCGGCGGAGTCCTGGCTGCGGGCCTGCACCACGAGGTCCAGCGCGCGGGTCGGCGCGTCGACGAGCTCGTGCGGGTCCGCGGGGACGACCAGGACCGCGTCCGGCTCGGAGCCGCGCACCGCGGACCGGACCACGTGCTCGAGCCGGGTCGCGCCGAGCGTGCCGCCGACCAGCATCTCGTCGACGACCGAGCGCGAGTCCTGGCCGTACACGGACAGGCTGAGGATGTTGGCGCCCGCGCCGGCCACCGCGGCGGTCAGCCGGGCCAGCGCTCCGGACTCGTCGGGCAGCCGCACCCGCACCTTGAACAGCGACGGCATCCCGTCCGGGCCGTCGCCACCGACACGCTCGGACTCGTCCGGCGACGTCGGTTCCGGCACCACCCGCAGCACCGGGCGGTCGCCGTCCGGCGCCGCGCACGACACCAGCGACTGCCCGGGCCCGACGGCGGCCTGCCCGACCGCACCCAGCGCCGCCCACATCGTCACCTGGTTGGCGGTGAGCACGGGCTTGCCGAGGTCGGCCTCCAGGCGGGCGATCACGTCGTAGGTGGCGAGGTTGGTGCAGCTGATGAACACCGCCTCGGCGTCCGGGTGGTCGACCTCGCGCACCGCGCGCACCACCTCGGTGTAGGAGACCCGCCAGATCTGGCCGAGCAGGCCGAGCCCGACCCGGGACACGGTCTCGATGCCGTGCGTGGCCAGGAAGTGCTCCAGCTTGCCGGTCAGGTCGTCGACGTACGGGCTGACCAGCGCGATCCGGTTGACGCCCAGCGCGGTGAACGCGGCGACCAGCGCCCCCGCGGTGGTGAGCGCCTTCGCGGCCCCGGCCTCGGCCATCACGTCGACGAGCGCCCGCTCCCCCGCGACGCCGTCGACGAAGCTGCCGGACGTGCAGCAGAACGCGACGACACCCGGCTCGGGCACCAGCACGTCCCGCGTCGCGCGGCGCACCGGCTCCGGGTCGCTGATCGCGCGGGCCTGATCGGCCGTCACCGGCGAGGCGACGAACGGCGTGCGCGTCACGTGCAGCGACGACGTCTCCGGCACCCACCGCCACAGCTCGCGGTCGAGCGCGAAGTCGTACGGCACGATGACGCCGACACTGCTGCCGGGCGCCGGGCCGGCGTCCGGACCCGCGTCCCACCCCGGTCCCGCGGTCTCCCGCCCGGGCTCCGGCTGCTGCTCCCGCACTCCTGCCTCCACACCATCACGATCCGCGCCCGGTGTTGCCGTGCCGCGACGCCGTCGTTTCCGCGCGGTAAGCGCGACGCGGCCGGGGCCTCATGACCCACCCACGATGGACCCGCACCGGGTGGCGGGCCAAGGCGTGCATCGACATACGGTCGCGGTCAGCCCGCGGGCGGCCGCCCGATCAGGACGAACAACGCGCCTGCCGGGTCGGCGACGATCGCCATCCGGCCGTACGGCGTGTCCATCGGCTCGTTGACCACGGCCCCGCCCTCCGCGGAGACGGTGGCCACCGCCGCATCCGGGTCGGTGACCGCGAAGTAGGCCACCCAGTGCGACGGCGTGCCGTCCGGGGCTCCCATCATCCCGCCGATACCGCCGAGGGGCTCGCCGCCGGTGTCGAACGTCTGGTAGTCCGGTGGGGCGCCCTCGATCGGCGTGTAGTGAAAGCCGAAGACCTCCCGGTAGAAGGCCCGCCCGGCATCCGGATCGGTCAGCCGAGCGTCCTCCCAGGTCAGCCCGCCGGGCTCGTTGTAGATGGCGATGCCGTTCATCCCTGCGGCCTGCCACACGCCGAACGCCGCCCCCGCGGTGTCCAGCGCGACGAGCATCCGCCCGTTGCCCGGGACGTCCATCGGCGGCACGACGACCGTGCCGCCGGCCGCGGTGATCGACTTCGCGGCGCCGTCCGCGTCGTCGCTGGCCAGGTATACCGTCCAGGCCGACGGCTGGCCGTCCTGCATGATCGGGCCGATGCCGGCGGCGGCGTGGTCGCCGACGTGGCAGAGGTGGTAGTGCCCGAACTCCTCGCCGCTGTCCACCGCCGTCCACCCCAGGACGGCCTGGTAGAACGCGACCGCCGCCCCGACGTCCGGGGCGGCCAGGTCGACCCAGCACGGCGTGCCGTTCGGCCAGGGGTCGGATCGAAATGGCATGGCGGGCGCCTCCCTCGCATCGGAAAGCGCCCAGTCAAGCACCGACGGTAGGCCGGTGGGGACCGCCCGGCGACCGGCTCGCCCGCTCGCCGTCGGTCCCTATCCGCGCAGCCGATGCTCCGGCTCGCCCACCCCGGCCCGCCGGGCCCGGTCCACGGCCTCCGCCCGGCCGTGCACCTGCAGCTTCGTGAACACCGACGACAGGTGGTTGGCGACGGTCTTGCCGGCCAGCCCCAGCCGCTGCCCGATCGCGACGGTCGTGTGCCCGGCCGTGAGCAGCTCGAGCACCTGACGCTCACGCGGGGTCAGCTCCGGGAACGGGTCGGACGATCCGGACGGGCCGGAGAGCTGGCCGAGCACGCGCCGGGCCACACCCGGGCCGAAGATCGCCTCCCCGGCGGCGACGGCCTGTACGGCGCGCACGATCTCGTCCTGGCCCGCGCCCTTGAGCAGGTAACCGCGGGCGCCGGCGCGCATCGCGGCGAACA
The DNA here is from genome assembly GCA_963822335.1 of uncultured Actinomycetota bacterium. Taxonomy (GTDB): domain Bacteria; phylum Actinomycetota; class Actinomycetes; order Mycobacteriales; family Pseudonocardiaceae; genus Pseudonocardia. Next base: position 1,645,723 of record CAWGHE010000005.1, read on the forward strand.
CCGAGTCGTCGTCGTCGAACATGGTCAGCATCAGCACCGCGACGTCCGGTGCGGCGCGGGCGATCTCGCGGGCCGCGGCGACGCCGTGCAGGTCGGGCATCTGCAGGTCGAGCACGAGCACGTCCGGGCGCAGCGTGACCGCGAGCCGCACCGCCTCCCGCCCCCCGGCCGCGGTGCCCGCCACCTCGATCCCGTCCCGCGACGCCAGCAGTGCGGACAACCCGTCCCGCACGACGGGGTGGTCGTCGGCGATGACGACCCGGACGACGTCGTTCGTGTCGGTCACGGGGCCGCACCTGTCGTGGCCGGCACCGGTGCTCCCCCGGCACCGGCCAGGGGCAGCCTCGCGACGACACGGCCGCCGTCGCCGCCCGGTGTGAGCCGGACGGTCCCGCCCAGCTCGGCGGCGCGCTCGGTCATCGAGGTCAGCCCGACACCGGGAGTCCAGCCGGCGTCGGCGCCGTCCGTTCGACCGTCGTCGCGGACGTCGAGCTCCAGGGCGTCCTCGACCGTGATCCGCAGCTCGACGTGACCGGCGCCGGCGTGCCGGACGGCGTTGTTCAGCGCCTCGGCGCCGATCCGGTAGGCGGCCACCTCGACCGCCGCGGGCAGCGGCGGCAGGTCGTCCGGCGCGTGCACGTCCACCGCAGGCGCCCCGGCCCCGAGCTGGTCGGCGTGCTGGCGCAGCGCCCCGACCAGGCCGAGCTCGTCGAGCGCGGGCGGGCGCAGGTCGTGCACCAGGCGCCGGACGTCGTCGATCGCCTCGGTCGCCGCGGACCGCAGCGCCACGAGCAGCTGCGCGGCCCGCGACGGGTCGGACGTGAGCAGGTTGCCGGCCGCGTCGGCCTGGAACGAGATCCCGGTGAGCACCGGACCCAGGCCGTCGTGCAGGTCCCGGCGCAGCCGTCGCCGTTCCTCCTCGCGGGCGGCGACGATCCGTTCCCGGGAGCGCTGCAGCGACTCGGAGAGCTCCGTGGCACGCACCGCGACGGCGAGCGGTGCGGCCAGCACCTCCAGCGCGGCCCGATCGGCGCGGTCGAGCCCGCGCTGCCCGGAGCGCACGCCGACGACCAGCTCGCCGACCGCGTCGCCGCGGTACACCAGCGGCACCGACTCGACGGCCCCGCCCGGTTCCCCGTGCCGCGCCCCCTCCTGCCCGTCCCGCACGACGGCGGCCGACGGCAGCCGCAGCGCGTCGCAGATCGCGGCCAGCACGGCCGCGGTGCCGTCGCCCGCGTCGCCGGCGCGCAGCCGCTCCCCCATCCCGGACAGCGCCCGCACCGGGTCCGACCGGTCGCCGTAGAGCGCCCGGTCCACCACCCGCTGCAGCCGCACCCGCACCGGGTGGAACGCGATCGCGACGACGAGCGCGACCAGCACGGCGTTGCCGGTGACCGATCCCGGGGACACCAGCACGAGGTTCGCGAGCGTGACCAGCCCGAGGTACGCCACCGCGACCAGCGCGGTCAGCAGCACGTAGAGCACGGTCCGGGACAGCACCAGCCGGATGTCGAGCAGCTGGTGGCGCAGCACCGCGACCGCGATCGACGCCGGCACGAGCGCGATCGCCAGCAGCTGCAGTATCGGGCCTGCGTCGAACAGTCCCCACGGCACGATGATCGCCACGACCAGCACGAGCGCGAGCACCAGCCACAGCAGCTGGCGCCGCCGCTGCTCGTCCCCACGCCGGTAGCGCACCACGAGCCCGGCGACGGCCAGCACGTAGACGAGCAGGTTCAGCAGCTCGGACGCCGTCCACAGTGGCGCGATGGACGGTGTGTCGGGGATGAACAACCACGGCTGGACGGGGTCGGGACCAGCCGGTTCCGACCCGACCCGCAGCGCGAACAACGGGCCGCTGAGCACGGCGAGTGCCGCCGCGACGCGGCGGAACCGGCCCGTGAACCGACCGTCCGGGAACAGCAGCAACGCCAGCGGAAGGAACGTCGCGATCGACCACGGCCAGGCGTAGGCCACGACGGTGTCCAGCGTCCGCAGCACCGCGACGGACGCGCCGTGCTGCGCGGCGAGGTCGAGCAGCGGAGCGGCGGCCGCCGTGCCGGACTGGCTGACGCCGGCCGCGAGCAGCAGCCAGCCGACCGGGTTCCGTGGCCGCTGCCACGCGATCAGCAGACCGGCGACGCCGCAGGACAGGCCGATCGCCGCGTTGGTCACGACGAACGCCTCGATCGCGACCGCGAACGTCCAGCCCGCGGCGACGGCGGCGCTCACGCCGGTGCCGAGCTCGAGCAGCACCAGCGCGGACAGCGCGAAAGCGACCGTCGGGCCGGCGCGATAGTGGCTGCTCACGGCGGAAGTGTGTCCTACCGCGGGCACCGCTGTCCCCGGTCGTTTCCCGGGTCGGACCGGGAAAGCGCCCGGGTCGTGCCCGATCGGACTCCCTACCGGGTGGGTGGGGCGGGTCCGCAGGCTCCCCGGCCATGACAACCACCGCTCTCGCCCCACCGACCGGCGCGACCCGCGCCACCCGACTCCCGGGACTCGTACTGCTCGCCGCGGCAGGCCCCCTCGCGATCACCGTGCTTCGCGGGATCCTGCCCTACTCCACCTCCGACGACCCGCTGACGATCGTGGGCAGGGTCGGGGCCGCGCCGGGCCTCCAGTCCGCCGTGCTGTGGCTCACCTACCTGGCCCTGCTCACGCTCCCGCTCGGCGTCCTGATCGTCGGCCGGGCCGCCGCGGCCGCCCGGCCGGTGCTCGGCCGGATCGCGGGCGTCCTGGCCTGGCTCGGCTTCACCAGCCTGTTCTGGACGGTCGCGATCGACCAGCTGGCACTCGCCGGGTCCGCCACCGGCACCCCGCCCACGACCGTCGCGGCGCTGATCGACACGGTGAACGCCGAACCGACGGTCGCGGTCGCGACTCTCGTGTTCGTCGCCGGGCACATCCTCGGCACGGTGCTGCTCGGCGTCGCGCTGTGGCGGGTGCTGCCACGCTGGGTCGCGGCGGCGCTGATCGTGTCCCAGCCGCTGCACCTCGTGTTCGCCGTCGTCGTCCCGAACCACCTGCTGGACGCGCTGGCCTGGGCGCTGACCACGCTCGGCTTCGCGTGGACCGCCGCGGTGGCGGGGAGGACCCGGTGAGCGCGGCGGTGCGGGCCGGGCTGGTGCTGCTCGGCCTGCTGTCCCTGGTCGACGTGGCCGGCATCCTGCTCACCGACGGCGAGACGCCGCCGATCGCGGTCGCCGTGCTCGGCACGGTGCTCGGGCTGGTCTCGCTCGTGCTGCTGTGGTTCGCCTGGCGTGGCGAGCGGGGAACGCTGATCGGGCTCGTCGTCGTGCGGCTGATCTCCGCGGCGACCGCGGTGCCGGCGTTCGTGATGCCGGACGTGCCGGTGGGCCTGGTCGTGTTCGCGGCCGCGTTCATCGTGCTGACGCTGGCCGGCTGCGGCCTGGTGGTCCCGGCGCTGCGCCGGACGTCCGTCGGGTGACATCTCGTGACGGGGCGCCGCGCCGCGGCGCCCCGGCACTCGGCCGCCGCGCTACCGCCCTGGCCTGAGGGGACGGTCCGTCCCTGGTGCCCGGGACGCCGGGACGGCCAGCGTCGGTGACCCAACACCGACCCAGGGAGTCCACGATGTCCACACCGTCCGTACTCGTCCCCACCGACACCGGTGCCGTCCGCCGCGGCGGATGGTGGCTGATCGCGAGCTTCGCCGCGTTCCTGATCGGCTTCGTCGTCGTGATCGGCCAGGGAGCCCTCGACGGCACGATCGCGGCCGAGCAGGAGGCCGCCGAACGCCTCGGTGTGGGGGTGAACGAGCTGCCGCCCGAGGTCGTCGCTCAGATCCACGGGCAGCCCGGAGCGCTCGAGGGCGTGCTGGTCGCCCTCCCGCTCGTGCTCGCCCCGGTGCTGTTCGTGCTCGGGGTGTACGCCGCGTCCTCGGTCGCGGCGGCCTCCGAGCGGCGGTTCGCCGTCGTCGCCCGCGTGCTGGCGATCGGCTGCGCGGCCGTCGCGATCGCCGTCCAGGTGCTCAGCTTCCTGCTCGAGGTGGAGAACCTGCCCGTGCAGGGCCCGATCACCCTGCTGGTCACGCTCACCTCCGCGTTCGGGGGCGGGGCCCTGGTCGCGCTGGTGCTCGCGCTGCGGCCCCGCGGCATCGCCCGGCGCACGGGCGTCGTGGTCGCCGTGCTCGGCGCGCTGTCCGTGCTCGCGTGCTTCGTCCTCCCGCCGTTCGCGCCGTTCCTGATCGCAGTGATCCTCGGCGTGGCCTTGGTCCGGACCCGTCCGTCCGTCACGATGTGAGGCCGGGGGCGAGACGAGGAGCCCGAGGCATGACCGGCGAGTCCGTGCGGCGCAGGCAGCTGGCCTGCGCCGCCGGGCTGCTGCCGGTCCTGGCCTGGGCGGTGTGGGCCACGCCGGCGTTCGTGGCGGCCCTGGCGGTCCCGTGCCCGGAGGAGGTCTGCGAGACGTTCGAGCGTCCCTCGCAGCAGCTGCTGGACCTGCTCGGCCTCTCCGGCGGGGTCTACGCCGCCGCCGTGACCGTGCTGGCCTGGGCGCTCCTGCTGCTGTGCTGCGGGGTCGCGATCCTGCTGCCCCGCAGCCGGACCTCGGGACCGCTGGTGGGGGTCACCGCGGTGCTCCTGCCGGTCGCCGGGGCGGCGTCGTTCGGTTCCGCGCTGGCGGAGCGGTCGGTGGCCGGGAGGGTCGTCGACACGGCGGCCGCGGTACTGATCGCGCTGCTGGTGCCGGTGTTCCTCGGCCTGTTCCCGGACGGGCAGTGGCACCCCCGCTGGTTCCGGTGGGCCTGGCCGCTGCCCGCCGCGGTGATCGCGGTGTCGCTCGCGGGCCGAGGGCTGTTCGGGTCGGGGGTCGGGGACTCGGACGCGTTCGTCGTCGTCGAGCTCGCGAACTGGCTCGCCCTGCTCGCGATCCAGGTGCACCGCTACCGGCGCCGTTCGGACTGGGTCGCGCGCGCCCAGACGAAGGCCCTGCTCGTGTTCGTGGTGCTCACCGTCTCGCTCATCGTGCTGGGGGGCATCGCCTCGGTGGCCGGAGTGCTGACGGCGGTCGCACCGGCCCTCGTGCTGCTCGACTACGCCTCGTTCGCGGTGCTGGCACTCGGGCTGCTCGTCGCGATGTTCCGCCACCGGCTCTACGGGGTCGACGTGGCGCTGCGACGGACCACCGTCTACGCCGCCGTCCTGCTCGCGCTGGGGTTGCTCTACGTGCTGCTCGTCGCGGTCGCCGGCTCGCTGGTCAGCGGCGCGGCGGCGCCGGTGCTGGGCGGGGCGGCGGTCGGTGTACTCGCGCTCGCCGGCGGGGTCGCCATCTACGCGCTGCGGGAGCGGTTGCGGCGCAGGCTGTTCGGCGGACACGGCCTGGCCCGCGCGATCGCCGCGGTCGCCCGCGACCCCGCTCCCGGTCCCGGTGACGACCTGGCCGCCACGATCGCCCGCGGGCTCGCGCTCCCGTACGTCGCCGTGCTCGACGCGGGCGGCGACGTCGTCTGGAGCCACGGCACCGGAACCGACGAGGACGCCCTCCACCGCGAGCTGGTCGTCGACCCGTCCGGGGAGAAGGTCGGCGAGCTCGTGCTGACCCCGCCGCGGGGCAGTCACCACCTCGACCGCCACCACCGGCGGGTCCTCGCCGAGGTGCTGCCGTTCGTCGTGCTCGTGCTGCGCTCCCGCGAGGAGGCCGAGCAGCTGCGGGCCGCACGCCTGGCCGCGGCGGGCGCGCGGGAGGACGAGCGACGGCGGCTGCGCCGGGAGCTGCACGACGGCGTCGGACCCCTGCTGGCCACCCAGCTGCTGACCGTGGACACGCTGCGGGTCGGCGGCGACCGGCCCGAGCTGCTCGCCCACCTGGAGTCCCAGGCCCGGTCGGCGATCGCCGAGGTCCGCCGGGTCGCACACGACATCCGCCCGTCCGCACTGGACGTCGGCGGGCTGCCGGCGGCGCTGTCCGCCGAGGCGGACCGGCTGCGACGGTCCGGGCTACCGGTGGAGCTCGCAGTGGACCTGGAGGATCCGGAGCTGCCGGCCGCGACCGAGACCGCGCTGCTGCGGATCGCGCAGGAGTCGCTGGCCAACGTGGTCCGCCACGCCGGCGCGTCGGCTGTGCGGGTCTCGTTGCGCAGCAGCGAGTCCGGTATCGAACTCGTGATCGACGACGACGGCTGCGGCCCGAGCGGCGGAACGGGCCTCGGCACCGGGTCCATGCGGGAGCGGGCCGGCGAACTCGGCGGCGAGGTCCATATCGGAGCGTCCCCGGACCGTGGAACCCGTGTGCACGCGAGGATTCCCCGGTGACTCCCGAGCCGATCGACGTGCTGCTCGTCGAGGACCACCCGACGTTCCGCTACGGACTGCGGATGCGCCTCGACGCCGAGGACGACATCGCGGTCGTCGGCGAGGCCGGGACCGTGGCCGAGGCGGTGGCGCTCGTGGAGAGCACCGCGCCGGACGTCGCCGTCGTCGACCTCGACCTCCCCGGTGCGAGCGGCATCGAGCTGATCCGGCGCATCGCCCTCGTCGGCCCACGGGTCGCGACGCTCGTGCTCACCATGCTCTCCGACGACTCGATCATCGCGGCGATGCGCGCCGGGGCCCGCGGCTACCTGCTCAAGGACACCGACCCGTCCCGGATCGTGGCCGCCGTGCGCGCCGTCGCGGCCGGCGAGTCGGTGTTCTCCCCGGCCGCCGCCCAACGGCTGCTCGGCGCGCTGGACGCCCCACCGGCGCGGCGGGCGGCCTTCCCGGACCTCACCGATCGCGAGCACGAGATCCTGCAGATGGTCGCCGCCGGGATGGGCAACGTCGAGATCGGACGCCGGCTGGACCTGCGCCCGAAGACCGTCCGCAACTACGTCTCCAACGTGATCGCGAAGATCCACGCCGAGGACCGCGCCGACGCCGTCCTGCGCGCCCGGGACGCGGGCCTCGCCTGAGGCGGACGAGTCCTCAGCCGCAGACGGCCCCGTCCGCTGCGGACGAGACGAGCTTGGCGTACTTGCCGAGCACCCCGCGCCGGTTCGTCGGCTCCGGGCGCACCCACGCGGCGCGGCGGCGCTCCACCTCGGCGTCGTCGACGTCGAGCGACAGCGTCCGGGCCGTCATGTCCAGGGTGATCCGGTCGCCGTCCTCGACGAGCGCGATCGGTCCGCCGTCCGCCGCCTCCGGCGCCATGTGCCCGACGCACAGGCCCGTCGTCGCGCCGGAGAACCGGCCGTCGGTGACCAGCAGGACGTCCTTGCCGAGCCCGGCGCCCTTGATCCGCCCGGTGACCGCGAGCATCTCCCGCATCCCGGGACCGCCGCGCGGACCCTCGTAGCGGATCACGATGATCGTCCCGGCCCCGATCTCGTTGTTGTCGACGGCGTCCAGCGCGCCCTGCTCGCCGTCGAAGACCCGGGCGGTGCCGGTGAACTGCGCGGCGTCGAACCCGGCGGACTTCACCACGGCGCCCTCGGGCGCGAGCGAGCCGCGCAGGATCGTCAGCCCGCCGGTCGGGTGGATCGGGTTCTTCAGGTCGTGGATCACCGACCCGTCGAGCCCGGGCGGGTCGATCTCGGCGAGGTTCTCCGCGACCGTCTTCCCGGTGACGGTCATCGGCTCACCGTGGATCAGACCGGCGTCCAGCAGCGCCTTCATCACCACCGGGATGCCGCCGACCTGGTCCACGGCGTACATCAGGTGCCGGCCGAACGGCTTGACGTCGGCCAGGTGCGGGATCCGGTCACCGACCCGGTTGAAGTCGTCGAGGTTCAGCTCGACCTCGGCCTCGCGGGCGATCGCCAGCAGGTGCAGCACCGCGTTCGTCGACCCGCCGAACGCCATCACGACCGCGATCGCGTTCTCGAACGCCTCCTTGGTCAGCACCGACCGCGCGGTCAGCCCCTTCGCGATCATCCCGACGGCGGCCTCCCCGGACGCGCGGGCGGCCCCGTCGCGGCGGCGGTCGACGGCGGGCGGGCTGGCCGACCCGGGCAGCGCCATGCCCAGCGCCTCCGCGGCGGCGGCCATCGTGTTCGCGGTGTAGAAGCCGCCGCACGCGCCCTCGCCGGGACACATGGCCCGCTCGAGGGTGTCCAGCTCCTGCTCGGTGATCAGGCCGCGGGCGCACGCGCCGATCCCCTCGAAGGAGTCGCCGATGTTGACCTCCCGGTCCCCCACCCGGCCGGGCATGATCGATCCGGCGTAGACGAACACGCCGGCGAGATCGAGCCGCGCCGCGGCCATCAGCATCCCGGGCAGCGACTTGTCGCAGCCGGCCAGCAGCACGGTGCCGTCGAGCCGCTCGGCCTGCACGACGGTCTCCACCGAGTCGGCGATGATCTCGCGGCTGACCAGCGAGTAGTGCATGCCGACGTGGCCCATGGAGATCGCGTCGGACACCGAGATCGTGCCGAACTCCAGCGGGTAGCCGCCCGCGGCGTGCACGCCCTCCTTGGACGCCATCGCGAGGCGCTGCAACGACAGGTTGCACGGGGTGATCTCGTTCCAGGACGACGCGATGCCGATCTGCGGCTTGCGGAAGTCGTCGTCGCGCATCCCGACCGCGCGCAGCATGCTCCGGGCCGCGGTCGCACCGATGCCGTCGGTGACCTGGTGGCTACGGGGCTTGAGGTCGCGGTCGGTCGTCGTCATCGGGGCTCCTTGCGAGTGGTGGGTCGGCGGCGGCGCCGCCCCCTGCCTACCCCGCCCGGGCGAACGCCACAACACGTGCGCACCCGTCACGCTCCGCGTTCGTTGATCTCCACGAGAGTCACCACCCGGCCGCGAGAGGACCCCAGAGACGACCATGGCGCGCACGACCGAAACCTCCCGAACCTCCCGCCCCCGGACCAGCACCGTGCGAGGCCGGCTCCTCGTCGCCGGAGCCGTCGCGGCCACCGCCCTCGCCCTCGGCCTCGGAGCCGGCGGCACCGCCGTCGCCGCACCGGCCGGCGTCGAGGGGACGCCCTGCTCCGCCGCCGCACGGGCCTGCGTCGACCTCGGGTCCTACCACGCCTGGCTGATCAAGGACGGGAAGGTCGAGCACGGGCCGGTCGGCATCAGCCAGGGCGGCGAGGGCCGGGAGACCCCGCGCGGTGACTTCGCCGTCGAGCGCAAGTCGGCCGACCACAAGAGCAAGGAATTCAACAACGCGCCGATGCCCTGGGCGGTGTTCTTCGCCCCGGGCGGGATCGCGTTCCACGAGGGCCGGAAGGAGACCCCGTCCGCGGGCTGCGTCCGGCTCTCGGCGGCCGACGCCGAGCTGTTCTTCCACTCGCTGCAGATCGGCGACCGGGTCGAGGTGCGCTGACCCCACCGACACACACGACGGCGGCCCCGCACCTCCCGGTGCGGGGCCGCCGTCTCGTCGTGCTGCAGGTCAGCTGCGAGCCGCGCCGGCGCCGTCCCGGTCGCGGCGGACGTTCGCCTTGCGCCCCTTGAGCGTCGTTCCACCGCGCAGGGTCTTCAGGACGTCGTCCGCGGCGTGATCCGGAATGTCCACCAGCGCGTGCCGCTCGTGGATCTGGATCGCACCGATGTCCCGGCCGGACAGCCGCGACTCGTTCGCGAGCGCGCCCACGATGTCCTGCGGCCGCACCCCGGCCGCGCGGCCGGCGGAGACGAACAGACGCGTCGTACCGGCCTTCGGCGGCCGGGCACCCTGCCCACGGGTACCGGGCTCGCGGCGCGGGCCGGCGCGCCCGGGCTCGCGACCACCGCCGCGCGTGCGCACCTCGGGGATCTCGACCTCGTCGTCCGGAGCGGACGTGCCGGACCGGGCCATCCGGATCGCCGCGGCGGCGACCGTGGCCAGGTCGTGCTCACGGGCCAGCTCCAGGACGAGCTCGTGCACGCCGTCGTCGGACTCGTCGGACTCGATCTGCTCGCGCACCGCGACGGCGGTGCGCTCCAGCCGCGCGGCCTGCAGGTCGGCGACGGACGGGACCGGCCTGGTCGGCACCGCAGCGCCGGTCAGCCGCTCGATGCCCCGCAGGTGCCGCACGGAAGCCGGCGTCACCAGCGTGATCGCGACGCCCTCGCGCCCGGCCCGGCCGACACGGCCGATCCGGTGCACATAGGACTCCGGCGACGACGGCACGTCGTGGTTCACGACGTGGGTCAGCGTGTCGATGTCCAGGCCACGGGCCGCGACGTCCGTCGCGACCAGCAGGTCGGTCCGCCCGGACTTCAGCCGCTCGACGACGCGGGTGCGGTGCTCCTGGTCCATGCCGCCGTGCAGCGCCTCGGCCCGCAGGCCGCGGCCGGTCAGCGTCTCGGTGACGGCGTCGACGTCCGCGCGGGTACGGCAGAACACGATCGCCGCCGTCGGGCGCTCCATCTCCAGCACCCGGCCCAGCGCCATCGTGACGTGGCTGCGCGGAACGTGGTACGCGGTCTGGCGGACCTTCGGGGCCTCGCCTTCCGGCGTGGGCGCCGAGCCGACCCGGATGTCCACCGGTCGAGTCGAGGTGCTTGCCGGCCAGCGTCATGATCCGGCCCGGCATCGTGGCCGAGAACAGCACCGTCTGGCGGGTGGGCGGGGTCGAGGACAGGATCCGCTCGATGTCCTCGATGAAGCCCATGTCGAGCATCTCGTCGGCCTCGTCGAGCACCGCGACCTCGACGGAGTCGAGGGACAGCGCCTTGCGCTCGATCAGGTCGATCGCGCGGCCCGGGGTCGCGACGACGATGTCGACGCCGCGGCGCAGCGAACCCAGCTGCGGGCCGATCGGGGCGCCGCCGTAGACGGTGACGACCGTCGCGCCGACGCCGCGCCCGTAGCGGGCCACGGCCTCGCCGACCTGCATGGCCAGCTCGCGGGTCGGGGCCAGCACCAGGCCGAACGGTTTGGTGCCGCGGTCACGCGCCGGCCCGGCCGTCGGCCAGGCGCTGGAGCATCGGCAGCGCGAACGCGGCCGTCTTGCCGGTACCGGTGGCGGCCTGCCCGAGCAGGTCGCGGCCGTCGATCAGGGGGCGGATCGCCTCGGCCTGGATCGGGGTGGGGATCTCGTGACCGAGCTCGACCAGCTCGCTCAGCAGTTGGGGAGCCAGCCCGAGATCGGCGAACGTCGTGCCCTCGCCGGTGTCGTCGGCGCTGTCGGTGTTGTCTGTGTTGTCGTCGTCGCTGTCGCCGGTCTCGTCGGCGTCGGTGTCGTCCGCTTCGACGGCGGGGAGCTCGTCAGTGGGGAGTTCGGTGGTGAAGTCGTCGTGCTCGGTCGCGTGCTGTTCCAGCAGAATGCTCACTTGGTCCTCGGTCGCGGCAGGACGCGCGTGCCGGTGATCCGGCCGCATCGCCCGCTCCTAGCCCCGGAGGCCCGCGCCGGCACCTGTCACCGTGCCCTACGAACTGGACCCTTGAGGGCTCTCGGCTGACGTCATCGCTGACAGCCGATGACCACGATTGTTCCATGCCGGGCTCGATCACGTGACGCCCGGGGCGATCGACGTGCCCGGCGCCACAGTGATCGACGGCACGTCGTGCCGGCCGTCACGCACGGCCCTGCTCCGGCACCCCGGCGACGATCGTGGTCGTGTGGCCGTTCCCTCGCTCGCCCGTACCGACCTCCCCGCGAACCTGCGCGACATCGGCGGGATCCGCACCGCCGACGGATACGTTCTGCGCCACGGCATCCTGTACCGCGGCGACGCCCCGCAGCCGGGCGACCCGCGCTCCGCGCACCGCCTCGGCCTGGACCCGGCGGCGGTCTGGCCGCCGGCCACCGTCGTCGACCTGCGTTCGGAGGGCGAGACCCGCGGACGGCGCCACCCGATGGCCGACGTCGCCCGGGTGCACCAGGTCGCCCTCGGAGCGTCCCTCGCCCCGGACCGGATCGCCTCGATGCCGGCCGGCGACCGCGACCTCACCTGGGCCTACCGGCACCTGGCGGCGGAGGCCCGTCCCGAGCTCGCCCGCATCGTCGGGCTGCTCGTCCGGGAGCCGGGCCCGCTGCTCGTGCACTGCGCGGCCGGCAAGGACCGCACCGGACTCGTGATCGCGACCGTGCTCGCCGCGCTGGACGTGCCGCGCGAGCGGATCGTCGCCGACTACCTGCGCACCAACGACGTCCTCGACGCCCTGTGGGCGCGCCTGCGCGCCGCCGGGGTGCCGGACCCGGACCACGACGCGCTGCTACGGCGTCGAGGCGGCCGCACTCGAGGCCGTGCTCGACGACCTCGCCGACCACCCCGGCGGCGTGCCCGGACGGCTCGTCGAGGCCGGGACCGACCCGGCCGACCTCCGCCGCCTCGCCGAGCGCCTGCTCGTCCCGGAGAGCGTCGCGATCACCTGACGCGCGCCGCCCGGTGGGGCCGCCGTGTCCCGGCCGACCGCGCGCCGACCGCGGGGACGCGGGCGGTTCGGTCGCCGAACTGTCTCCGGAGCCGCGCCGAGCGCGCGCGCTCGGGACGCGGCCCGGCCCGGTCGGTCCGCAAACTGCTTCGCTCGCCGAACCATTCCCGGAGCCGCGCCGAGCCACCGCCCGGCCGGGTTGCTCCGCACATTGCTTCGCTCACCGAACTGATTCCCGGGAGCCGCTCCGAGCCCGCCGCCCAGACCCGCCCGGCCGCCCGGGTTGGTCCGCAAACCACTTCGCTCACCGAACTGTTCGGGAGTCGCGCCCTCGCGGCCGCCCGGAACGGCCCGGCGCAGTCTGCCTCGCTCACCCAACCGTTCCGGAGCCTCTCCGAGCCGTCGCGCGGGACGCGGCCGGCCAGGTTGGGTCCACAAACTGGTTCGCTCACCGAACTGATTCCCGGAGCAGGGCCGAACCGCCGCGCAGGACGGGGCCCGGAGACCCAGCCGACCCCGTCAGTCCTTGCCGAACCCGGCGCGGCGCAGGGCCTCGGCCATCGCGTCGTTCGTCGGAGCGGGCTTGCGGTCGTCGCGGCGCTGCCCGCCGCCCCGGCCGCCGTCCTTGCCGGCGCCACCCTTGCCGCCGCGCCCTTGTCCCCGCCACGGCCACCGGGCTTGTCACCGCCACGGCCACCGGGACCGCCCTTGTCCCCGCCACGCCCGCCGGGACCGCTCTTGGCGCCGTCACGGCCACCGCCCTCGCGGCCACCGCCGCCCCGTCGCGGGCCGCGGCCGGCGTCGCCCCGGCCGTCCGGCTTCTCCCCGCGCCGTCGCCGCCGCGACCCTTCGGCTTGCCGGCGCCCGGCTCGTCGTCGAGGCGCAGGGTGAGCGAGATCCGCTTGCGGGCCTCGTCGACGTCGAGGACCTTGACCTTCACCACGTCGCCGGACTTCGCCACGTCACGCGGGTCGGACACGAACTCCTTGCTCATCGCCGACACGTGGACCAGCCCGTCCTGGTGCACCCCGACGTCGACGAAGGCGCCGAACGCGGCCACGTTCGTCACCACGCCCTCCAGCAGCATGCCGATGCGCAGGTCGGCGATCTTGTGCACGCCCTCGGCGAACGTGGCGGTGCGGAACGCCGGGCGCGGGTCGCGGCCCGGCTTCTCCAGCTCGGCCAGGATGTCGCTGACGGTCGGGAGCCCGAACGTCTCGTCGACGTAGTCCTTCGCCTTGATCTGGTGCAGCTTGCCCGTGTCGCCCATCAGCGCCGCGACGTCGATCTTCGTGCGCTCCACCATCTTCCGGACGACCGGGTAGGCCTCCGGGTGCACGCCGGAGACGTCCAGCGGCTCGTCCCCGCCGCGGATGCGCAGGAATCCCGCGCACTGCTCGAACGCCTTCGGCCCGAGCCGCGGCACGTCGCTCAGCGCGGTGCGGGTGCGGAACGGGCCGTTCTCGTCGCGGTGCGCGACGATCGCCCCGGCCAGCGACTCGCTGATCCCGGACACCCGGCGCAGCAGCGGCGCGGACGCCGAGTTGACGTCCACCCCGACCGCGTTCACGCAGTCCTCGACGACCGAGTCCAGCGAGCGGTTGAGCGACGACTCGGGCAGGTCGTGCTGGTACTGGCCGACGCCGATCGACTTCGGGTCGATCTTGACGAGCTCGGCCAGCGGGTCCTGCAGCCGGCGCGCGATCGACACCGCGCCGCGCAGCGACACGTCCATGTCCGGCAGCTCGGCCGAGGCGTAGGCCGACGCCGAGTACACCGAGGCGCCCGCCTCGGACACCATCACCTTGGTCAGCTTGAGCCCGGGGTTGTTCTTGATCAGCTCGCCGGCCAGCGCGTCGGTCTCGCGGGACGCCGTGCCGTTGCCGATCGCGATCAGCTCGACGGAGTGCTTCGCGGCCAGGTCGGCGAGCGTCTTCAGTGACGCCGGCCCTGTCGTTGCGCGGCTCGTGCGGGTAGATCACCGCCGTGTCCACGACCTTGCCGGTGGCGTCGACGACGGCGACCTTGACGCCGGTGCGCAGGCCCGGGTCCAGCCCCATCGTGGAGCGGGTGCCGGCCGGGGCGGCGAGCAGCAGGTCGCGCAGGTTGGCCGCGAACACGCCGATCGCGCCCTCCTCGGCCGCGGCGCGCAGCCGGACCCGGATGTCGATGCCCAGCGCCGTCGCCATCCGGGTGCGCCACGCCCAGCGCACGACGCCGAGCAGCCACGCGTCGGCCGCACCGCCCGGCGTCGGCGATGCCGTACTCGGCGGCGATCGCCCGCTCGTAGGCGGTGGGCTGGTCCTCGTCGCCCGGGTCGAGCGTGACGTCGAGGGCCTCCTCGGTCTCCCCGCGGAACACGGCGAGGATCCGGTGGCTGGGCAGCGTCGTGAACTTCTCGGAGTACTCGAAGTAGTCGGAGAACTTGGCCGCGGCCTGGTCGTTCTCCTTGCCCTCGCGGACCTTCGTGACCAGACGGCCATGCGTCCACATGCGCTCGCGCAGCCCGCCGACCAGGTCCGCGTTCTCACCCATCCGCTCGACCAGGATCGACCGCGCGCCCTCCAGTGCGGCGCCGGAGTCGAGCACCTCGTCGGTGACGTAGTCCTGCGCGGTCCCGACCGGGTCCAGCGTCGGGTCGCCGAGCAGCGCGTCGGCCAGCGGCTCCAGCCCCTGCTCGCGGGCGATCATCGCCTTGGTGCGGCGCTTGGGCTTGAACGGCAGGTAGATGTCCTCCAGGCGGGCCTTCGACTCGGCCGCCCAGATCCGCGCCTCCAGCTCGTCGTCCAGCTTGCCCTGGGTGCGGATCGAGTCGAGCACCGCGGCGCGGCGTTCCTCCAGCTCACGCAGGTAGCGCAGCCGCTCCTCCAGCGTGCGCAGCTGTGCGTCGTCCAGCCCGCCGGTGGCCTCCTTGCGGTACCGCGCGACGAACGGGACGGTCGATCCCTCGTCGAGCAGGTCGACCGCGGCCTGGACCTGATCGGGCCGGGCGCCGAGCTCGTCGGCGATACGGGTGCGGATGGAGCGGTGCTGCTGCTGCGGGTCCCCGGAGACCGTCGTGCCTGTCACACCGTCCATGGTCGCGAACGCGGCCCGGCGGACAACCGCCGGGTGGGCGTTCCGTGCGGCTCCACCGGATGCCGACGACGATGATCGGCCGTGATGTCCGGATCGGGGCCGAATGTGGCTCGTATCCGGACCCGAACGGCGATCATCGCGCGCCGCCGTCACGCACGGCCTCCGGCGGACGATGCTGGGTTCGTGGACGTCTCACTGGTGCACGGCTGGCTGCCGGTCGGGGCGCAGATCCTGGCCGCGCTGGCGCTCGCCGTCGTGCTGGCCCGCTCCGGCCGCCGGTGGTGGGCCGTGTGGGTGCCGCTGGCCGTGGTCCTCGCGGCGGCGGTGGCGCTCGTCGTGGCCGACCAGGCGGACGGGGCAGGACTCGTCGCCGATCCCGCGCCCGTCTCGCTCTGGGCGTGGACCGGGGCGGTGATCGGGGCGCTCGCGCTGGCCGTCGCGGGATGGCGGCGCGCTTCCTGGTGGCGCCGGGGCGCCGCCGTGCTGGCCGTGCCGCTGGCTGCGCTCGCCGCCTGCGTGGTGCTCAACCAGTGGGTCGGCTACGTCCCGACGACGACGGTGGCCTGGGCGCAGGCCACCGGCGCACCGCTGCCGGACCAGGTCGACGAGGGCTCGCTCGGCCCGCCCGTCGCGACCCCGCCGCCGGCCGGCGCCGTCGTCCCGATCGACGTGCCGAGCGCGGCAGGCGGGTTCGTCCACCGTGAGGAGTACGTGTACCTGCCGCCCGCCTGGTTCACCGCGCGGGACCGCGCCGCGCTGCCGGTCGTGATGATGGTCGGCGCGGAGTTCAGCGTCGCGACCGACTGGATCCGCACCGGGAACGCCGTCGCGGTGGCCGACCGGTACGCCGCCGCGCACGGCGGGCTCGCACCGGTCCTGGTGTTCCCGGACGCGAGCGGCTCGTTCCAGAACGACACCGAGTGCGTGAACGGCACCCGTGGACGCGCCGCCGACCACCTGACCGGCGACGTCCGCCCGTACGTGGTCGCGCACTTCGGACTGTCCGCCGACCCGGCCCGGTGGGGTGTCGCCGGGTTCTCCACGGGCGGCACCTGCGCGCTCGACCTGGCCGTGATGCACCCGGAGCAGTTCGGGACGTTCGACGACGTGTCCGGCGACCGCGCCCCGAACGTCGGCTCGAAGGCCCAGACGATCACCCGCCTGTTCGGCGGCGACGCGGCCGCCTACGACGCGTTCGATCCCGCCGTCGTGCTCGCCCGCCACGGCCCGTACGCGGACACGGCCGGACGGTTCGACGTCGGCGCCACCGGCCCCGCGGCCCAGAAGTCCGCCGCCGACGAGCTGTGCGCCGATGCGGCGCGCGTCGCGGTCCGGTGCACGGTGCGCACCTCGCCGGGCGGACACAACTGGCAGTTCGCCGCCCGCACGTTCGACGCGGAGCTGCCCTGGCTGACCAACCGCCTGACCCCGCCGGCGTCCGGCCCACGGAGCGGGTGACCGGCACCGCCGGGGCCGCGGACGGCGCCTACGGTCGTGTCGTGGTGAGACCCGACAAGGACCGTCCCGACACGCTGGGGCTGGCGACACAGGCCGTCCACGGCGGCAACGCGACGGATCCGGGGACCGGAGCGATCCGCACCCCGCTGGTGATGGCGAACTCCTACGCGCTGCCCGAGGACCCGTCGCAGCTGAGCTGGTCGGGCTTCGACGTCCCGCTCTACACCCGCAACTCCGGCGCGAACCAGCTCGCCCTGCAGCGCAAGCTGGCCGCACTGGAGCAGGCCGAGGACGCGCTCGTGCTGGCATCCGGCGTCGCGGCGCTGCACGCGGTCTTCTTCACGATGCTGCGGACGGGCGACCACGCCGTCGTCTCGGACGTCACCTACGAGGCCGTCTGGCGGCTGTTCGCCGAGATCCTGCCCGACCGCTACGGGATCCAGGCCACGTTCGTCGACACCAGCGATCCCGACGCCGTGCGGGCCGCGATCCGGCCGACCACGAAGCTCGTGCACACCGAGGTGATCGCCAACCCCACCACGCGCCTCTGCGACGTCGCGGTGCTGGCCGACATCGCGCACGAGGCGGGCGCGCTGCTGAGCGTGGACTCCACGTTCACCCCGCCTCCGCTCTACCGGCCCCTGAGCCGCGGGGCGGACCTCGTCGTGCACTCGCTGACCAAGTTCGTCAACGGCCACGGCGACGCGATGGGCGGCGCCGTGATCGGGGCCAAGGAGCTGCTCGACCCGATCCGCGCCGACGCGATGGTCGACGTCGGTGGGGTGATCTCCCCGTTCAACGCGTGGCTGATCAGCCGCGGAGCGATCACGCTGCCACTGCGGTTGCGCCAGCACCTGGCGTCGGCCCAGCGGATCGCGGAGTTCCTGGACGCGCACCCGGCCGTCGCCTACGTCCGCCACCCGGGACTGGCGTCCCACCCGCAGCACGAGCTCGCCCGGCGCCTGTTCGACGGCCGGGGCTACGGCGCGGTCCTCGCGTTCGCCCTCGACGGCGGGCCCGAGCTGCAGAACCGCTTCGTCAACGAGCTGCGGGTGATCACCTCGGCCGTCTCGGTCGGGCACGACGAGTCGCTGATCGTGCACGTCGGCCCCGGTGACCACGGCCGCGCCGTCCACTGGCCCGCGGAGTTCCGGGAGCGGGGCCACCTGCGCTTCTCCGTCGGCCTGGAGGAGCCCGACGATCTCCTCGCCGACCTCGGGGCGGCGCTGGACGCCGTGGCCCCGGGCTCCGACGGGCACTGAACCCGGCCGCGACCGGCCGACGACCGCCTGTCGCGTTCGGGAGCTTCGCCCGAACCGCTGGGGTGCGGTGACCGAACGGCCCTGCATGGCACGCCGAGCTCCACTCCTGTTCGCCGTCGCGGCGATGGCCGTCAGCGCGGCGTGCTCCAGCACCCCGCAGACCGCGCCCGCGCCGCCGGTGTCGGCGAACCCGGCCGCGCCCGGCGTCGCCGGCACCCCGGTCCGGTTCGCCGAGCCGCTGCCGCCTCCCGCGGAGCCGGCCACCTCGCCGCCGGTGACCGTGGCGCCGGCCGGGCGGACCGTGCCGGTCGGTGCTGTTCCGGAGGGGATCGTCGCGGACGGGCCGAGCCGCCGGGTCGCGGTCGGTGTACGCCGGCCCAACCAGCTGGTGCTGCTCGACGCCGACTCGGCCGCCGTGACCGGCCGGGTCCCGCTGCCCGGCGTACTGCGCCACCTGCAGGTCGGACGCCCCGGCGAGACCGTGCTCGTGCCGGACGAGAGCTCGAACTCCTTGATCCGGGTCGCGCTGCCGAACGGCCCGGCCCGCTCGCAGGTGGTGACCGGGACGATGCCGCACGACGCCACCGAGGCCCCCGACGGCGACGTCTACGTGGCCAACGAGGCCGGCGGCAGCGTCGTCGTCCTGCGCGAGGACAAGATCGTGCACACGTTCACCGACGTCACCCAGCCCGCCGGGCTGGCCCCGGTCGGCGACCGGGTCGGGCTGATCGACGTCCGGGACAACTCGCTGACGATCTACCAGGCCGGCACGTTCGCCGGGGTCCTCGAGCTGCCCGCCGGCGCCGGGCCCACCCACCTCGTGGCGGACAAGCACGGCCGCATGATCACCACCGACACGCGCGGCGGGCAGATCCTGGTGTTCGACCCGTCCGGCACACCACGCCAGGTCGGGCAGATCTCCGTACCGGGCGAGCCGTACGGCATCACCTACGACCCGCAGCGCGACCGGCTCTGGGTGACGGTGACGGCGTCCAACAAGGTCGTCGGCTTCGACATGGCCGACCCGACGCCGCGCGAGGTCGCCCGCATCCCCACCGTCCGCCAGCCGAACACCGTCGCGGTGGACCCGGACACCGGGCGCCTGTTCGTCACCGGGACGACCGACGGCGTCGTGCAGGTCGCCGATCCGCCGGCGTGACGGGCCCGGCGCAGCCGATCTAGGGTCGGCCCCGACGACGACGTCGAGAGGAGCACCGAATGGCGCTGCAGATGGATCCCGAGGTCGCCGCGGCGATGGCCCCGATCGCCGAGGCCGCGGCCGGCACGACGCCCCCGCCGGTCGGCGACTGGAAGACACGTCGGGCCGGCGTCGACGCGTTGATGTCGGAGTTCACCGCGTCGTGGACGAAGCCGACCGACGTCTCGGTGACCAACTACAGCGTCACGCTGACCGACGGCGTCGCGATCGGGATGCGCCTGTACCGCAAGGCCCACAGCTCGCCCGGGTCGCTGGCGGTCTACATCCACGGCGGCGGCATGTTCCTGTGCAGCATCGACACCCACGACCCGATCTGCCGTCGCTACGTCGCCGACTCCGGCGTGCCGCTGCTGTCGGTGGACTTCCGGTTCGCGCCGGAGCACCCGTACCCGAGGTCGGTCGAGGACTGCTACGCCGCGCTGCAGTGGGCAGTCGGCCACTCGGGCGAGCTCAAGATCGACCCGAAGCGGATCGCGATCATGGGGGACAGCGCGGGCGGCGGCATGGCCGCGGCCGTCGCACTGATGGCCCGGGACCGGAACGGCCCGCGTCTGGCGCGTCAGATCCTGGTCTACCCGATGCTCGACGACCGCACCACGACGCCGGACCCGCTGATCGAGCCGATGGCCATGTGGAGCACCGACGACAACATCACCGGCTGGGGCTGCCTGCTCGGCGACGCGGCGGGCGGGGCGGAGGTGTCCCCCTACGCCGCTCCCGCCCGGGCCAAGGACCTGTCCGGGCTGCCTCCGGCCTACATCGAGGTGGGCCAGCTCGACATCTTCCGGACCGAGGACACCGACTACGCCCAGCGCCTCGGCCTCGCCGGGGTGGGCGTGGAGTTCCATCTCCATCCCGGAGTGCCGCACGCGTTCGAGGTGTTCGCGCCGGACTCGGCGGTGGCCCGCCGGGCGATGGCCGACCGGATCCGGGTGCTGCAGTCGCTCTGAGCGCGGCGGCCCGAGCAGTACGCGACGTGGCCGGCCGGGTCGATGCACGCCTTCGCCCGGCCGCCATGATCGGACGCCGGGCAGCGCGAACGGACGGATCCGTCCGTCCGCGCTGCCGAGAAGTCGATCAGGCGGCGGCCGCCATGTCGGCGGCGTGGGCGGTCAGGTACTTCTCCCCCTCGTCGCTGGCGAACGTGATCACCGTCGATCCGGGGTGATCCGCCAGCCAGCGCCGCGCCGCGACCAGGTGCGCCCCCGAGCTGGGGCCGACGAACAGCCCGAACTCCCGGGCCAGCCGGGCCGTCTCGGCGAGCGACGACTCGTCGTCGACGGGTTCGACGGCGTCGATCTCGTCGCGGTGGCGGGCGACGATGCCGGGCACGAACCCGTCGGCGATCCCCTCGATCCGGTGCCGTCCGATCTCGCCGCAGGCGAGCGTGCGCGACCCGGCCGGCTCGACGCCGATCACCGCGCAGCCCGGGTTCACGGCCCGGAACGCGCGGCCGACACCGACCAGCGTGCCGCCGGTGCCGATCCCGCAGACGACGGCGTCCGGAACGGTGGGCAGCCCGCCCAGGATCTCCGGGCCGAGACCGGTGGCGTTGGACTCGACGTTCCACTCGCCGTCGAACTGGCCGGGGAAGAACCAGCCGGGCTGCTCCCCCAGGTGCCGGGCGAGCGCGGCCGCGTCGTTGACGTGGAAGTCCCCCGCCTCGACGACCTCGGCCCCGAACGCCCGCGAGATCGCCGTGCGTTCCGGCGAGAGCCCGGTCGGCATGACCACGACCATCCGGTAGCCGCGCACGGCGGCGACCATCGCCATCGCGTTGCCGGTGTTGCCGGAGCTGGCCTCGACGATCGTGCCGCCCGGCCGCAGCAGGCCCGACGCCTCGGCGCGCTCGATCACGAACCGGGCCATCCGGGCCTTCACCGAGCCGGACGGGTTGAGGTACTCGCACTTGACCCACACGCCGTCGACCTGCACGAGCGGCGTCCGCCCGATCGCGTCCAGGATGCTCACGCCGCCCCCTCCGTCTCCGAGACGGCGGACGGCACGGCCACGATCTCGCCCAGCTGGGTCCGCACCCACGTGTGGAACGACTCGATGTGGTGCTCGGTCGGCACCAGCACGCCGCCCGCCGCGTAGCTGCGCGAGGACATCCCGTGCTGGCAGCGCTCGCACGCGTCGAAGTCCTGGCGGTTGACCCGGTCGAACAGCTCCACCGACCGCGAGATGTCCGTGCCGGAGGCCAGCACGGCCGGGTCGACGAGCCAGTCGCACTCGATCACCGTGCGGTCCGGGGCCATCGGGAACATCCGGTGCACGATCACGTGGTCGGGCACCAGGTTGAGGAACACCTGGGGCAGCGACGGTCACCGCGAAGTAGCGGCGGTCCTGGTCGTCGTCGATCCCGGGCAGGCGCCCGAGCCCGGCCGAGCCGTCCACGGTGAACCCGTCGACCCGGTCCCCCATCAGCGCGCCGTGCCCGACGCCGACCTGCGCCGCCCAGCCCGCCGCGAACTCCGGCAGCACGCCGGTGAGCTCCGGGTGGATCGTCGCGCAGTGGTAGCACTCCATGAAGTTCTCGATCACGAGCTTCCAGTTGGCGGCCACCTCGTAGGTGATCCGCCTCCCGAGCGCGAGGCCGCCGATCCCGTAGCGGTCGACGGCGGCGAGGTCGCCGAGCCGCGAGGAGATCGACGACATGACCGTGTCCGCGAACGACGGCGGGTCGTCGGCCAGGCAGACCCAGACGTAGCCGAGCCATTCGCGCAGGTGCACGGTGTGCAGGCCGAGCTCGGACCGGTCCACGTCGGGCCCCTGCGGCAGGTGCGGCGCGCCGGCGAGGTTGCCGTCCAGGTCGTAGGACCAGGCGTGGTACGGGCAGCGGAACGTGCGGCGCACCTCGCCTGCGGGCTCGGTGCACAGCATCGCGCCGCGGTGGCGGCACACGTTGAGGAACGCCCGCGCCTCGCCGGACCGGGAGCGGGTGATCAGCACGCTCTCCCGTCCGACCGTGACCGTGCGGAACGCGCCGGGCCTCGCGACGTCGGTGGAGGCGACGGCGCAGAACCAGTTCGCCTCCAGGACGTGTTCCCGCTCGGCGTCGAATGTGGACTGATCGGTGTAGGCGGACCCCGGGAGGGTCGGGCGCAGGCTGCTGGTCATGCGACGTGCTCCGAAGAACGGACGAGTGCGGGGCGGGTGGGGTCGAACAGGCCGATCGGGTGGCGGGTCGTCCCGTCGGCGACGAGGTCGGAGACGATCTCCCCGACGACCGGCACGAACTTGAAGCCGTGACCGGAGAAACCGCAGGCCAGGACGACGTTGTCGTGCTCGGGGTGGTGCGCGAGGACGAAGTGGTGGTCCGGGGTGCAGGTGTAGAGGCAGGTCTTGGCGCGCACGAAGCGGTGCACCGCGCCGGGCACGTGGCGGCCGACGAACGACGCGATCTCCTCGACCTCGCCGATGTGCACGGTCCGGTCGACGGTGTGCGGGTCGCACGGCGCGCCGCCCCGGAAGAACGCGACCTTGACCGTCCCGTCCGCGCCGGTGCCGAACCCGTAGACCTGCCGGCCGCCCTCGCCCTCCCAGATCCACACCGGGTGCCCGGCGAACGCGGCCGGGTCCTCCGGGGCGAACCAGAACTGCACGTACCGCTCCACCTGCATCGACAGCCCCAGGGCTGTGCCGATGCTCGTTCCGCTGGCGCTGCTCTCGGCCACCACCTCCGGCGCCCACGCCCCGGGCGCGAGCACCAGCCGGTCGGCGTGGTGCACGCCGTGGTCGGTGCGCACCCGCACCCCGCCCCCGGTCGACGACCAGCCGAGCACGGTCTCGCCGTGGTGCAGCCGTGCCCCCGCGCGGCGGGCCAGCGACAGGTGCGCCCGCACGCTCTCCTCCGGGTTCACGACGCCCGCCCGGCGCTCGACGAGCGCGACCTCGCCGTCGGAGGGGCGGAGCGCCGGGAACCGGGAGCGCAGCGCGGAGGCGTCGAGCAGCTCGTGCTCCAGCCCCCACTCCCGCGCGCTGGCCAGCGACCCGGCGACCGTCGGACCGTCCGGCCGCCCGGCCATCACGCCGCCGGTCCAGTCCACGATCCTGCGCCCGGACGCCTCGGACACCTGGTCCCACAGCTCGCCGGCCCGCTGCAGCAGCGGCACGTAGGCCGGGTCCTCGAAGTAGGCCTGCCGCGTGATCCGCGACCCGCCGTGGCTGGACCCCCGGTCGTGCGCGGGGGCGAAGCGGTCCAGCCCGAGCACCGACAGCCCGCGCTCGGCCAGCCGGTGGGCGGCCGCGCTGCCCATGCCGCCGAGGCCGACGACGACGACGTCGTAGCCGGTCATCGCGCGACCGCCGTCCGCATCCGCGCCATCGACGGGTCGTACAGCGGCCCGTCCACGACCTCGGCGCCGAGCTTGCGCCCGAACGACTCCACCTCGACGCGGGTGCCCGCGACCGCCCGCTCGGCGGGCACCCAGGCGTGCGCGATCGACGCGCCGACCGTGTGCCCGGTGGCCGCACCGGTCACGTAGCCGATCACCGGGCAGGTGCCGCCGACGGACGTGGAGCCGTCGTCGAGCAGCACCGGGCCGCGGCTGAACCGGCGCGCCTCCGGCACGTCGTAGACCGGCTCCGCTCCGTTCAGGACGGCGCCGCAGTGGTCGAGCACGAGGGTCACCAGCCGTTGTGGTGGTGATCCGGCCTCGCGCGCCTGATGGACGGCGGCCCGCCCGACGAACGGGCCCTTGTCCATCGACACCGCGAAGCCGAGCCCGGCGGCGTCCGGTCCGTGCTCGGTGGTGACGTCGCTGCCCCAGGCCCGGTAGCCCTTCTCCATCCGCAGGCTGGAGAACGCGTGCCGCCCCGCGGCGACCAGTCCGTGCCGTGCGCCGGCCGTGTAGACGGTGTCCCACAACGCCTCCGCGTGCACGGCGTCGGTCGTGAGCTCCCAGCCGTACTCCCCGACGTAGGAGACGCGCAGGCCGGTGACCGGCACGTCGCCGACGGTGAACTCGGCGGCGCGGAAGAAGCCGAGCCGCTGCGCGGACTCGGGAACGAGACCGTCCAGGATCGCCGGGACGGCCGGGCCCCACAGGCCCAGGCAGCAGGTGTCCGCCGTGCGGTCGGTGATCGTGACGCCGTCCTGCGGCGTGAAGCGCTGCAGCGCGGCGAGGTCGAGCCGGTTCGTCAGCCCGAGCAGGAACCGCTCCGGCCCGAGCCTCGTGACGGTCAGGTCGGCGAGCACGCCGCCGCCGGCGTCGAGCATCAGCGTGTAGGTGACGGAGCCGACCTTGCGATCCAGTTCGTTCGTGGTGAGCCGCTGCAGGAACTCACATGCCCGCGGGCCGGTGACCTCCACCCGTCGCAGCGGGGTGAGGTCGAACAGCCCGGCCGCGCGGCGCGTGACCAGAGCCTCGGCCCCGGCGATCGGCGACCAGTTGCGGGCCGCCCAGCCGCGCCGCGGGGCGATCTCGCAGACCTCCGGCAGGACCGCGTTCGCCTCGAACCACAGTGGACGCTCCCAGCCGCCTGCGTCGGTGAACACGGCGCGCAGCTCGACCTGGCGGGAGTGGAACGGCGTCGTGCGCACCGGGCGCGCGACGGCGGGCGGGTCGTGCGGGTGGACGATGTCGTAGACCTCGTCGAAGGCCCGGCAGGCCCTGGCGCGCACAACGTCCGGGGCGAGCTGGGCACCGTCGAAACGGTCCAGGTGCGCCGCGGACAGGTCGATCGGCTCCCCGCCGACGGCCGGGCGCCCGGTCACGATCCACTCCGCGACGGCCTCGGCGACACCCGCCGAGTGCGTGATCCAGACCGCCTCGGCCGACCAGAACCCGCCCAGCTCCGGGGACTCGCCGAGCAGCGGCATCCCGTCCGGGGTGAACGAGAAGACGCCGTTGATCCCCTCCTCGACCTTCGCGTCGCCCAGGCACGGCAGCAGCGCGGCCGCGGCCTCCCAGGAGGGTTCGAAGTCGGCCGGGGTGAACCGGCGCTCGGACGGCATCGACATCCCCGGGTCGGTGACGTCCAGCTCGCGCGGGTCCATCGGCATCGCGCGGTGCCCGTAGGCGCCGATCCCGAGCCGGTCGCCGTGCTCGCGGACGTAGAGGTCGGCGTCCTGGTGGCGCAGCATCGGCAGTACCGGGTCGGCCCGCCCGGTCATCGACTCCAGCGCGTGCACCGCCTCCAGCGCGCCCAGCGCGGACGTCTTCGCGTACTGGTGCGCCATCGGGACCAGCGGGATGTCGACGCCGGCGAGGTCACCGACCAGCGGGCCCCACATGCCGGCGCAGGACACGACGACGTCGGCGCCGAAGCGCTCGTCGCCGCAGCGCACGCCGGTCACCCGCCCCCGCGTCGCTCGATCGCGCTCACCCGCCGGTAAGGCAGGAACGTCGCGCCGCGGCTGCGGGCGTTGTCGGCCTGGACCTGGGCGGCGACGAGCGGGACGGCGAGGCCGTCGGACGGGATGTGCAGCCCCCCGAGGATGGTCTCGGAGTCCAGGAGCGGATGGATCCGGGCGCACTCCGCCGGGTCGACGACCCGGGTCGCGATCCCGGACGCCGACGCCCAGCCGTGCCGGCGTTGCAGGTCGACCAGCCGCTCCGGGGTCGAGGCGACCTCCAGGCCGCCGACCGCTCGGAAGCCGCGGACACCTTGCGACGCAAGGCGTGTGTACTTCGCGACGGTCGCGCTCGCCAACCGGGTCATCGTCCGGCTTCCGGTCGTCTGGAAGACCAGGCCCGGGGCGTGCGAGGTGGATCCTCCGGTGCGGAACAGCGGGCCCTGTTCCAGCACGGTGATGTCGGTGTGGCCGCGCCGGCTCAGTTCGTCGGCCAGTGCGCAGCCGACGATGCCGGCGCCGATGATCACGATTCGTGGGGTGGTGATGGTCGCCATGGTGCTTCTCCTGCGAAGGGCGGCGTTCCGGCGTTGCCCATGCGGCAGCTCCCGCGCTCGGCGGGTGGGACACACGAGGATGAGCCGACGGCGACGTCGATCGGCTGCGTGTGTTGCCTTATATGCAACGACGCTGTACTGACCGCAACACGGTCGCGCTCCGCGAATATCGGTGTCAAGACCCCATCGACCAGCGGATATGTCGGGATTCGGGCCGACACACGGCGTTATCCGTGTGGAAACGATCGCTGCGGCCGACGGCGGAGGCCATGTGCGATCATTGTCGCAGCGCACCGACTTCCACTGTGGAATCACTACCCAAGTACCCGCAGGTAGAAGCCGCTGCCGTTGCGCAAAAAGCAACAAATCCGTCACGTGCGCCGGCACGAACACGCGTCCGTCTGCCGAAGCCCGGTGCTACGGTCGGCCCATCGGCCTCGCACTCCCCGTCGCGGACTTCGGACCGCTGCTCATCGGTGCGGTCCTGCTGGCCGCGCTGCTGCACGCGACCTGGAACGCGATCGCGCACGCCGTCCCGGACCGGCTCGTCGGGTTCGCCATGATCGGCGTCGCGGACACGGTCGGCGGCGGGGTGCTGGCCGCGCTCGGCGGCCCGGTCCCGGACGCCGCGTGGCCGTTGATCATCTCCTCGGCCGCCCTGCACGTCGTGTACAACCTGCTGCTGCTGGCCGGGTACCGGCTCGGGGACTTCGGGCAGGTCTACCCGCTGGCGCGCGGCACGGCGCCGTGGCTGGTCGCGGTCGCGTCGGTCACCGTGCTCGGGCGCGACCTGCCGGCCCGCGAACTGGCCGGCGTCGTCGTGGTGTCGGCCGGGCTGCTCGCGCTCGTGCTCGCCGGCGGCGTCCCCGGCCGGTCGCAGCTGCCCGCGCTCGTCGCCGCCGTCGGGACCGGCGTGATGATCGCGGGGTACACCGTCGTCGACGGCGTCGGGGTCGGCGTCGCCCCGGTGATCGCCTACACCGGGTGGATGTTCCTGCTGCAGGGTCCGCCGCTGCTCGCGTTCGCCCTGTGGCGGCGCGGGCGGGCGTTCGTCCCGGCGCTGCGGGAGTCCGGGGCGGCCGGGCTGGCCGGCGGGGCGATCTCGCTGGCCGCCTACGGTCTGGTGCTCTGGGCCCAGACGAGCGGCGCGCTCGCGCCGATCGCCGCGTTGCGCGAGACCAGCATCCTGTTCGGCGCGGTGATCGGCGCGCTCGTGTTCCGCGAGCGGTTGGGGTGGCGGCGGATCGCGGCGGCCGGCGTCGTCCTGACCGGCGTCATACTGCTCGCGACGGGCTGACGGGGGGCGCAGGGTGGCCGAGGAGCCGGGGCGGGCGTTCGAGGGCGGCGTTCCCGGGTGGCTGCAGGCCGTGCGGCGCACCCGGAACACGGTCCGCCAGCGCCTGGTCGCCACGCAGCTGGCGGCACTGGTCGAGAGCCTGGGCACGGGCGCGCTGGAGATCCTCGACGCCGGCTGCGGGCAGGGCACCCAGGCCCTCGGGCTGGCCCGGGCCGGGCACACGGTCACCGGCCTGGATCCGTCCGCCGAGCTGCTGGACCGGTTCGCGTCCACCTTGGACGGCGAGCCGCAGGCGGTCCGGGACCGGGTGCATCTCGTGCACGGGCCGGGCGAGCGCGCCGCCGAGGTGGTTCCCGGGCCGTTCGACCTCGTGCTCTGCCACGGCGTGCTGATGTACCTCGACGACCCCGCTCCCCTGCTGGACGCGCTCGGCGCCGTCGCCGCGCCCGGCGCGGGCCTGTCCCTGCTGGTGCGCAACGGCCTCG
The DNA here is from genome assembly GCA_963822335.1 of uncultured Actinomycetota bacterium. Lineage (GTDB taxonomy): Bacteria > Actinomycetota > Actinomycetes > Mycobacteriales > Pseudonocardiaceae > Pseudonocardia. The sequence continues at coordinate 1,673,626 of CAWGHE010000005.1, forward strand.
CCCCGGCGATGCGGCCCGGCCTGCGCGGCGAGTCCCTGGCGGCGCTGGCTGCGTTCGACAGCCTCCGGTACACGACCCGGCTGGGCCTGCCCGCCCGCATGCACACGCCCGACGAGCTCGACCGGCTCGCCGCCCCGCGCGGCTGGCGCCCGCACCGCTGGTACGGCGTCCGGGTGTTCAGCGACCACCGGCCCGATCCGGACCCCGACGAGCTGGACGACCTCGTCGCCGCGGAGGCCGAGGCCGGCGAGCGCGACCCGTACCGGAGCGTCGCCTCGCTGCTGCACCTGCAGTACCGCCGCTGAACCGCGCTCGGTCCTGCGCCGCACGTCGGACGGCCCGATCATCGTCGGATGACCGCACCCGACCTGCTCGCCGTCGTCTCCGCGCGGTTCACCGACACCTACGCCCGGATCGACGGTGGCGACTGGCTGTTCGCCTCGGTCGCGATGCAGATCTGGTACGCCGTCCCGATCGCCGAGGGCTGGGCGGGCACCGACCGGAACCGCCTGTAGGTCCGGTTCCTCCGCAAAATCCGGCTGGACCTGAACCTCGGTGCAGGTCGTACCGTCGATCGCGGGCGTCGAGGAGGCCGCCTTCTCCGTACCGACCGCACCGGGAGCCCGAATGCCCTCGTCCACCCGCCGCTGGTGGATCCTCGTCGTGATCGGGATCGCCCAGCTCATGGTGATCCTGGACAACACGATCGTGAACATCGCGCTGCCGTCGGCCCAGCTCGACCTGGGGTTCTCCGACGCACAGCGGCAATGGATCGTCACCGCGTACGCGCTGTCCTTCGGCTCCCTGCTGCTGCTCGGCGGGCGGATGTCGGACGTGTTCGGGCGCCGCGGCGCGTTCGTCACCGGGCTGGTCGGGTTCGCCGTGGCCTCGATCCTCGGCGGGCTCGCTCCGAGCGTCGGGGTGCTGATCGCGGCCCGCGCGCTGCAGGGCGTGTTCGGCGCGCTGCTCGCCCCGGCCGCGCTGTCGCTGCTGACCACCACGTTCCCGGGCGGGCGCGACCGCGCGGTCGCGTTCGGTGTGTTCAGCGCCGTGGCCGGGTCCGGCGCCGCGACCGGGCTGCTGCTCGGCGGCGCGCTCACCGAGTTCGTCGACTGGCGCTGGTGCATGTACGTCAACGCCGTGTTCGCCGCCGTCGCGTTCGCCGGGGCGCTCGGCCTGCTGCCCCGCATGCCCTCCGGGCCGCGTCCGCACCTCGACCTGATCGGCACCGTGCTCGCCGCCTCGGGGCTGTTCTGCCTGGTGTACGGGCTCGGTATCGCGGAGACCGACGGCTGGTCGTCCACGCCGGTGCTCGTGTTCCTGCCCGCCGGTGTGCTGCTGCTGGGCGCGTTCGTGGCCAGCCAGCGCCGCATCCGCTCGCCGCTGCTGCCCCTGCGGGTCGTGCTCGACCGCTTCCGCGGCGGGTCGTTCCTGTCGATCCTGGCGCTCACGCTGGGCATGTTCTCGCTCAGCCTGTTCCTGTCCTTCGTGCTGCAGCGCAACCTCGGCTACTCCCCGCTGCTCACCGGCGTCGCGTTCCTGCCGATGGTCGCCAGCATCGTCGCGACGTCGACCACCGTGCCGTCGACGCTGCTGCCGCGGGTCGGGCCGAAGCCGCTGCTCGTGGCCGGGCTGCTGCTCGCAGCCGGTGCGATGTTCTGGCTCTCCCGGATGGACCCGGGCGTCAGCTACGTCGGCGGCATCCTCGGCCCGATGATCATGATGGGCGTCGGGGTGGGCACGGCGATGTCCACGGCGATCAACACCGCGACGCTCGGTGTGGAGTCGACGGACGCCGGGGTCGCCTCGGCCACGGTGAACACGATGCAGCAGGTCGGCGGCTCGGTCGGCACGGCGCTGCTGTCCAGCGTCGCGGGCACGGCCGGGATCGCCTACGCCGCGGGCGGCGCCGTGGCGCCGCAGGACGCGGCGCTGCACGGCTACAGCGTCGCGTTCGGCGTGAGCTCGGCGATCTTCCTGGGCATGGCCGTGGTCGCCGGTCTGATCGTCCCGTTCGGACGCCCGCACCAGGCGCGGGCCGGGTCGGCGGACGAGACGGCCCACGAGCCCGCGGCCTCCGAGCCGGCCGGACGACCCGCGGAGCCGCCGCCGTCGCAGGCTCGAACGGTCGAGCGCGCGATCACGGAGCCGGGGGTGGCCGGCCGCGATCGTCGACGGCGCCGAACGGCGATGGGCCACCGGCGTCCAACGGAGCGGGGGCCGCATCCCCGCCGAACCGGTCTCCCGCACTGGTCGGGCAGGTCCACGGCGGCGGCGACCGCGCCGTCCTCACGCTGATCGACACCACCGGCCGTCAGGTCGACCGCGCCGTCAGCGACCGGGACGGGCGGTACCGGCTCGTCGCACCGACCTCCGGCAGCTACACCGTTGTCTGCGGCGCGGCCGGCTTCCGTCCGGTGGCCGAACGGCTGTGGCTCACGACGGAGACCGTCCGGGAGCTGGCCGTCCGGATGGACCCCACCCCGGCGGCCTGACCCGTCCCGCTCTCGCACACGTTCTGGTGCCCTCGCACACGCTCGAGCGTGTGCGGGGGCACCACTTCCTGTGCGAGGAGCGTCAGCGCAGTAGCGGGGCCGGGGTGTAGCCGACCGACAGAGACGTGATCGGCTCGTCCGGCGTGACGTCCTCGCGCCGTCGTGCGACGGCGCGGACGTAGCCGAGGTACCGGCCGGCGTCCGCCGTGACCGCCGCGATCTCGACATCGTTGTCCGGGGCGGCCGCCCGCTGCCAGTCGAGCCACACCTCGTGCCCGTCCGGCATCGCGTCGGCGACGAGCACGTCGACGAGCCCGCTGCGCTCCCAGTGACGCCGCCACCAGTCCGGGCTGTGCAGGCAGCACAGGGACGGTTCCCACCAGTCCCGCAGGTGATCCGGCACCGGCCCGTCGATCTCGGTCGTCAGCCCCGAGCCGGCGATCCCGATCCAGCCGCCCGGCCGGACGAAGCGGGCGAGATAGCCGAGGTAGAGGTCGTCGGTGCCGTAGTACGGGAACGAGTCGATGCTGACGACGGCGTCGAAGAACTCCGGCGCGAACGGCAGGGCGCGGGCTTCGGCGTGCACGGGGAACACGGCGTCGCCGACGCCGGCGTCGGAGATCCGCTGACGGCGCTCGGCCACGTCGAACCACAGGTCGGCCGCCCAGACCTGCACGCCGAACTCCCGGTGCAGGAACACCGACGACGCGCCGCGCCCGCAGCCGAGGTCCAGCACCCGCATTCCGGGCTGGAGCGTCACCGCCTCGGACAGCCACTCCGTCAACCAGAGCGCGTGCGCGCCTCCACTGATCGCGCCGAGGACCCAGTCCGGATGGTAGGCCGACGCGCGCGGGAACCGTGCCGACCGGAGCCGGTCGTCGGCATCGGACACGATGCTCCCTCGGTCGTGCCGGAATCGTCGGGCTCACTCTAGGTGATCGGACCGGGCACCGGAACCGCTCACGCGATGACACGCGGCGGCTCCGGGGAGGCGCCGACGCTCAGCGGCGGACCAGCCAGTAGCCCGAGTCCTCCGGCGACTCGCGGGGCCCGGGCACCGACGACTCGTCGAACCGGTCGGCCTGCTCCCCCGCGCGTCGCGCGCGGCGTTCCCGCACCTCGGCCGCCTGAGCACGCCACTCCCGCCGCCGACGTGCGGTGTCCCGCGACCCGGCCGCAGCCGCGGCCATCACGGCCACCACCACACCCGCCACGAACGACACCAGCACCAGCACCATCTCCGGACCTCTCTCTTCTGTCTCCTGGCGGGTCGTCCCGCCCTCTACCTTCTCTGACGCGGAACCCTGCGCCCGGTTGCACAGAGGAGGCCAAGAGTTGGCTGTGCAGAACCTGAGAGGGCGCCCGGCCTGCGCCGCAGGCGCGGGGGTGGTACTCCCGGAGGGCAGGCAGGACGACCCCAGGAGCGCTCATGCCCACCGGAACCCCGGTCGACGGCTTCACCCTGACCTACGACCGGCACGGATCGCCCGCGCCCGGCCGCCCGGCCGTCGTGCTGCTACACGGCTGGCCCGGCGACCGGACCGACATGGCCGCCGTCGCCGAACGCCTCTCCGGGACGCACGACGTGCTCGTCCCGGACCTGCGCGGGTTCGGCGAGTCGGACAAGCACCGCCTCGACCCGGTCGAGTTCTACGGTGCCGCCGCCCAGGCGCGCAGCGTGGCCGCGCTCGTCGACGAGCTCGGACTGGGTTCGACGGGTGTCGTCGTGGCCGGGTACGACGTCGGCAGCCGGGTCGGCCAGCAGCTCGCGAAGGACCGCCCCGACCTGCTGCGCGCGCTGGTGGTCACACCGCCCGCTCCCGGGGTGGGGCAGCGGATCCTCGGCGAGGGGCCGATGCGCGAGTTCTGGTACCAGTCGTTCCACCAGCTCGATCTCGCGGAGCGCCTGGTCGACGGCAAGCCCGACGCGGCACGGGACTACGTCGGGCACTTCTGGTCGCACTGGTCCGGTCCGGACTTCACGCCGGACGACGCCCGCCTGGACCACCTGGCGTCGGTGTACGGGCCGGCGGGGGCCTTCGTCGCCTCGATCGGCTGGTACCGCGCCGGCGGCGGGGTGGTCGCCCGGTCGCTGGCCGAGACCGCACCCGAGCCTGCCGACCGGATCACGGTGCCGACCACGTTCGTCTGGCCCGGGCACGACCCGCTGTTCCCGAGGGAGTGGTCGGACAGACTCGGCGAGTTCTTCTCCGACGTCTCCGTCGTCCCGGCGGACGGCGTCGGCCATTTCGTCCCGGTCGAGGACCCGGACACGTTCACCGGCGCCGTGCGCGCCGCCACCGAAGCGGAGGTGCTCCGATGACCACGACCGTTCCCGAGGACGAGCGGGCCCGGCGTCTGGTCGAGGCCGAGCGGATGGCCGTCGAGCTGTTCGACGAGACCGGGCGGCGCGGGCTGATCGAGCCCGGCGCGACCGAGAAGCAGGTCAGCGACCGGATCCGGGACCTGGGCGCCGAGCTGTTCGGTACCGCCCGGCACTGGCACAAGCGCGTCGTCCGCTCCGGGCCGAACACGCTGCAGCCCTACACCGAGAACCCGCCGGACCGCACGATCACGGGAGACGACATCGTGTTCTGCGACTTCGGGCCGATCTTCTCCCGGTGGGAGGCCGACGTGGGGCGCACCTACGTGCTCGGCGACGACCCGCTGAAGCAGAAGCTGCGCGACGACCTCCCGAAGGTCTTCGACGCCGGGCGCGCCCACTTCGAGGCGCACCCGGAGATCAGCGGGGAGGAGCTGTACCGGCACGTCTGCGGTCTGGCGCAGGAGGCGGGCTGGGAGTTCGGGGGCAAGCACAGTGGGCACCTGGTCGGCGAGTTCCCGCACGAGTGGATCGACGGGTCGAAGATCGAGTCCTACATCACGCCCGGCAGCACGCATGCGATGCGCCGGACCGACCCGTCGGGCCGGCAGTGCCACTGGATCCTGGAGATCCACCTGGTGGACCGGGAACGGGAGATCGGCGGGTTCTACGAGCAGCTGCTGACGCTGTCGCACTGAGAGCTGGACGGGGCCCTCCCGCGCTCAGCCGGACATCTCCTCGATCGGCGCCCGGTAACGAAGTGCGACGGCCCGGGCGAGCACGCATCGAGGAGGTGTTCCGTGTCCGGTCCCGTCCACGCCCCGCGGCCACGTGCCCGCGCCCGGCGGATCGCCCTGATCGTGTGGGTCGTCGTGTTCCTGCTCGTCGCGATCCCGACGATGTGGTCGATCGTCTCGTACTCCGGCCAGCCCGAGGACCAGCGCGTCCCCGCGGCCGGGGGCGACGTGACGATCAGCGAGCCCGGCGAGTACGCCGTCTACGCAGAGACCACGTCGAGCTCGCCCGGGAACTACGGCGGGCTCGCGTCGGTCACGGCCCCGTCCGGCGCCGCGGTCGTGGTCGAGCCGCCGAGGCTGTCCGAGAACTACAACTACGACAACCGTGTCGCGACGCGGATCGGGACGTTCACCGCCTCCGAGCCCGGCGTCTACGAGGTGATCGGCAACGCCGAGGGCGCCGCTCCCGGCGACGAGCTCGTCGTGAGCACGCGCACGGTGGGGTCGCTGCTCGGGATCGTGTTCGGCGCGATCGCGACCGGCATCGTGCTGGTGGCCGGCCTGGTCGCCGGGCTGGTCCTGTTCCTGGTCGGGCGGCGGCGCCCTCCGCCGCCTCCCCCGGGCGCCTGGCCCGGTGGGTCGACGCCGCAGTGGCAGGGGCAGCCCGGTCCGTACGGCCCCTACGGCCCGCCCGCCGGTCAGTACGGCCCCTACGGTCCACCGCCCGGCCACGCCCCGGCCGGGCCGACCTGGTCGGCACCCGCGGGCAGCCCACCTGCCGGTGGCAGTCCGTACGGCAACGCGCCGTCCGGCGGTGGGCCGGGTGGGGTCACGCCGTACCGGGCGCCGGAGGACCCGACCACCACGGTGCGTCCCACCGAGCCGCCTGCCGGTCCGGGTGGCGGGTCCCGGGCCTGAGCCCGGCCCCGGAGCACGGCGCGTGCCACGATCACCTCGACCGGCCGGACGATCGACGGGAGCACGATGGGGTCGCCGAGGGTGGAGGACGACGGGACGATCCGGCGGATCACGCTGGACCGGCCGGAGAGCGCGAACGCGATGCTCGCGGACGACGTCGACGCCGTCGGCGCAGCCGTGCGCGGCATCGGGCCGGAGATCCGGGCGGTGGTCATCACCGGCAGCGGGGACCGGACGTTCTGCGCCGGCATGCACCTGGACACGTTCCTCGAGATGGAGCCGTCACAGGGCCGGGCGTTCATCACCCGCGTCGCGGACATGCTGGAGGCCGTGCGGCGCTGCCCGGTCGCCACCCTCGCCCGGCTGAACGGCACGTGCGTCGGCATCGCTCTGGAGCTGGCGCTGGCCTGCGACGTGCGCGTCGCGCACCCGGGCGTCCGGGTCGGGCTGCCGGAGGTCAAGCTCGGCATCCCGTCCATCGCCGACGCGGCGCTGCTGCCGTCGTTCCTCGGTCCGTCGAAGGCGCACGAGCTGATCCTCACCGGCGACCTGTACACGCTCGACGAGCTCGGCGCAGACCGGTTGATCAACCGGCTGGTGCCGGCCGAGGATCTCGACGACGCCGTCGCCGACCTCTGCGCGCGGCTGTCCGCCCCGACCCCCGAGGTGATCGCGGCGCAGAAGGGCCTGTTCGAGACGTGGCGCAACCGCGGCATCGCGGACAGCGTCACCGCCAGCATCGACGTCTTCGGGGACGTGTTCGCGCTCCCGGCGACCCGGGAGGCGATCGAGGGCTACCGCCGGTGACGGCGCCGGTCGTGATCGCCGGGGCGGGAGTCGCGGGCTGCGGCCTCGCGCTCGCCCTGCACCGCGAGTGCCCTGCTCGCCCAGCTCGACTGGGATACCCCGCTCCCCTGACACCTCCGCCGCCGCGGCGTGGCTCGTGGCTACCCTCGGGACCCGTGCCGTTCACCACGAAGATCGCCGACCTGACCGGCCCCGGCCTCACCGACGCGTTCGGTGTCGGCGGCACCGACCTCGGGACCATGACCACCGCGCCGGACGGGCGGCTGGTGGCGGTGTTCGGCGACACGTTCGACGACCCGGGGGTCGGTGGTCCCGGCTGGCGCTCACCCGTCGTCCTGTTCGCCGACCCGCGCCGCGCCACCGGCCCCGGAGGCCTGCTCTGGACCGGCTCCGGCGGCGACCCGAAGCCCTACGCCTGCCAGCTCGTCGAGCACCCGCCGGCCGGCTGGATGTGGCGGCGGCGGATCACCACGATCCTGCCCGGCGACGTGATCACCGTCGGGGACACGATGTACCTGCACGTGATGGCCAACCGCGGGCTCGGCAACGTGCTCTGGACCGAGGTGCTCGCGTCCACCGACAACGGCGTCACGTGGGAGCGCACCGGCTGCGAGCGCCCCGGTGACCACTGCGCCGGGCTGTTCCAGCAGCTCACCTGGTGCCACGGCGACGACGGGTACGTCTACGCCTACACGACCGGCTTCCAGCGCAACGCCGGCCTGCTGCTGCACCGGGTGCCGGCCGGGCGGATCACCGACCCGGACGCGTGGGAGCCGTGGGGCTTCGCCCGCGAGCGCTGGGCGTGGGGCAACCCGGCGACGATCACGATCCCGGGTGAGCTGGGCGAGCTGAACCTCCGCCGGGTCCCCGGCCCGGACGGGACCCTGCACTGGCTGCTCACGTTCTTCGACGCCGGCCACTACCGGATCGACTCGATGCTGCTGGACCGCCCGAACGCGGACCTCTACCGGGCACCGCGCGCCACCGTCCTGCGGGGATGCTCCTGGGACGCCGAGGACCACGGGCGCGGTCACGTCGCGCAGCTCTACGGCGGCTACGTCGTCCCCGGCTCGACGCTGTCCGACCTGCACCTGGTGGTCAGCCAGTGGAACACCGCCACGAACTGGCCGTACCGCTCGATGCAGTTCCGCACCGACCTCAGCGAGCTGCTCGGTCCGGTGGGAGCAGGCTGAGGTACCACCGGTCCCCCTCCTCGGTGACCGCCAGCCTCGTGGCGACGTCCCCGGACCGGACCTCGGCCGCGCCCGGACCGTCGGGCACGACCTCGGGGACACCGGAAGCGCGCAGGCGGGCGATGTACTGCTCGGCGAAGTCGTGGTCGACGCCATCCAGGAGGATCTCGTCGAACGCGGCCGCGTCACCGGAGCGCAGCGCGTCGGTGGCCCGCGCGACCAGCTCGGCCTCGCTGCCGGCGCCGCGCTCTCCCGACGCCGTGATCGCCACGACCGTGCCGATGATCCAGACCGCGACGAACGCCGCTGCCAGCAACGGTCGGTATGCCTTCCGGCGGTATGCCGTACCCGGAGTCGCCATCAGCTCCCTGTCCCTCCCGCGCACCACTCTGGCACACGAACGGCGGACGTCAGGCGCCCGGCCGAACCGGTACGGCACGCGGGCCGAATGCCTGGTCGGCCACGCGGGAGGATCCCGCGATCGGTGGCCGAGGGGAGACGTCGTGGGACGAACCTGGTGGGTGCGCCCGGCGTTGCTGGTGCTCCTCGTACTGGCCGGGACGGCGGTGCTGATCGTCACCGGCGTGCCCTCGATCGACCGGATCCGTGAGTGGACGAGCGCGGCCGGGTGGGCCGCTCCGGTCGCGTTCGCGCTGCTCTACGCCGCGCTGACGCTGGTCCCCGCCCCGGCGACGGTGCTGTCCATCGCGGCCGGCGTGCTGTTCGGGCTTCCGCTGGGCCTGGCCGCGGCGATGTCCGGGGCCGTGCTCGGGGCGATGACCGCGTTCGGCCTGTCCCGCGGGCTCGGCCGGTCCGCCGTCGCGCGGATCCCGAGCGAGCGTCTGGCCTGGCTGGACACGACGCTGAGCCGGCGCGGGCTGCCCGCCGTGATCGGCATCCGGCTGGTCCCGGTGATCCCGTTCCCGGCGCTGAACTACGCGTGCGGGCTGACCGCGGTCGGCGTCCGTGACTACCTGCTCGGCACGATCGTCGGGATCATCCCGAGCGCGGTCGCCTACACGACGATCGGCGCGTACGGCGCGGACCCCGGCTCGGTGCCGTTCCTGCTCGCCGTCGGCGGTGTTGCCGCGCTGATGATCGGCGGGGTGGTCGTCGCGCGCCGCCGTCGCGCCCGCCCGGCCGTCCCGGGCCTGCCGGTCGGCGCCGTCGACGACACCCGCCCCTGGACGTCGTCGGCTGAGATGGGTCCGGGTGGGGTGGGTTTCGGGGGGTTCCCACCCCACCCGGGGCTCAGGCGGTGACGATCGTCCCGACGTGCTCGCCCTTCAGCGCGCTGGTCAGCGTGCCGGGCGTGGTGCCGTTGACGATCTGCAGCTGCCGGACGTGCTTGGCTCGCCCGAGCAGCTCCAGCGCCACCCGGTCCACCGGCAGTGACCGCTTCTCGTCCGCGAGCAGCTCGGAGACGGTCGCAGTGCGTTCCAGCCGGTCGCCGTCCAGGATCCCGTCGACGTCGCGGACGTAGGTCAGCGACCGGGCGCCGTAGGCGTCGGCGAGCAGCAGGGCACCGGCGTCGGTGCGGTGCGGCGGGATCTTCCCGACGGCCGGGGGGAACTCGTGCACGCCGTAGGGCGGGAAGCCGTTGGTCACCGCGGCGGGCGACGCGGCCAGGTGCACGGACAGCTGGGTCCCGACCGTCTCGTGGCCGAGGTAGGCCACACCGTGCTCGGCCAGCAGCGCGGCGACCATGTGCCCGTTCTGCTCGGCCTCGCAGCCGGCCAGGGCGGCCAGCGCCCCGGTCGGCAGGCCCAGGTCCAGGCCGACGCCCATCACGTGCCGGGCGCGGATCCCGGCGCCGGTGCAGACCAGCAGCTTGCGGTCGGCCATCGCCGAGCGGATCTCCTCGACGACCGGGAGCAGCACGTCGCGGCCGCGGTCGATGATCGAGCGCCCGCCGAGCACGACGACGTCGAGCCACGGCAGCATCCGGATCACCGGCTGCTTCTGGTCGACCGGGCGGACCTGGTCGCGGTCGAGCAGCGTCTGGCGCATCAGCGCCGACGGAACGTCCTTCGAGTACGCCGTGCTCATGCCTTCTTCTCCCCAGCGGTGATGATCGTGCCGACGTGCTCGCCGTTCAGGGCACGGGTGAGGTTGCCGGGCTTGAGCCCGTTGACGATCTGGACCGAACGGATGTGCCGGGCGCTGCGCATCAGGTCCAGCACCGGACGCTCGATGATCACGTCCGGGAGGTCGCGGGCGATCAGGTCGTCGACGGTGATCTCCGGGATCAGGGTCGCCGACGGGTCGGTCTTCGGGTTGGCCGTGTAGAGGCCGTCCTCGTCCTTGACGAAGATCATGCTCTTGCAGCCGTAGGTCTCCGCGACCAGGTAGCACCCGGCGTCGGTGCGGTACGGCGGGATGACGCCCTCCTCCGGTACCGGCTGCCACATGCCGTACGGCGGCATCCCGGCGAAGATCGCGGCGCGCACCTCGGACAGGTGCAGCGGCAACGCCTCGAACCCGGCGCCGGAGACGACCGGCACACCGTGCTCGGCCATCAGGTAGCCCAGCATCTGCGCGTTCTGCCCGGCGACCGCGTTCCCCACCTGGGACAGCACACCGGTCGGCAGGCCCAGCTCGGCGGCCAGGGAGTACGCGTGGCGGGCGCGCGTACCGCCGCCGGTCCCGATCAGCAGCCGGTGCGTGCGGCGGGCCTCGAGCAGCTCCTCGACCAGCGGGTAGACCGCCTCGCGGCCGCGGTCGATGAAGCTCTGTCCGCCCACCTTGATCACCGACACGTCCGGCAGCGTCCGCTTGTCCGTGGTCGCGTCGGTGGCGGCCATCAGCTCGGGGTCGCCGAGCGAGCGGGTCATCAACAACGACTCCAGCTCGGCAGCGCTGGTGGCACCTGTCATGGACGTCTCCTCCTCGTCGTCACGCCACCGACCGGTGACGTCGCCCGTGACCGTAGCGATCGCGGACGACCTTGCCGAGCGGCGCGTTGACGTGCGGAGACACCGTGTTGCGGTGCGGGCGGAGTACCCGCGCCGTGCCAGCGTCGGCCGCGTACCCGGCCGTCCCGCATCCGCGTCGACGACCGCCGGCCGGGTGATTCACACCACCGACCCGGGGACGCCTCGCCGAACCGCACCGGGGTCCCGCATCTCAGGCGACGAACGCGGCCAGCCCCTCCAGCAGCCGGTCCACGTCGGACTCGTCGACGTAGGGAGCGAGCCCGATCCGCAGGGAACCGGTGTCCCCCAGGCCGAGCCGCCGCGACGCCTCCAGCGCGTAGAAGGACCCGGACGGCGCGCTGACCCGCCGCCCGGCCAGGAACCGGTGGGCGTCGACCGGGTCGCGGTCGTCGAACGTGACGAGCAGCGTCGGCGTGCGCACCGCCGCCCGCGACCGGATCCGCACGCCCGGGAGCTCGCCGAGCCCCTTCTCGATCCGCGTCCGCAGGCCCTCCTCGTGCTCGTGCACCGCCGTCATCGACGCGCGCAGCGCCGCCCGCCGGTCCACGCAGTGGCGTCCCGGCGATGCCGGCCAGCACGTCGACGGCCGCGGTCGTCCCGGCGAGCAGCTCGTAGGGCAGCGTGCCCAGCTCGAACCGCTCCGGCACGCTCTCCGGCGACGGCGCCAGCTTCCACGGATGCAGGGTCTCCAGCAGCTGCGGGTCGGCGGCGAGGACACCGCAGTGCGGGCCGAGGAACTTGTACGGCGAGCACAGGAAGACGTCCGCCCCGATCGCGGCGATGTCGATCGTCGCGTGCGCGGCCAGGTGCACGCCGTCGACCACCAACAGCGCACCGGCACCGTGCACGGCGTCCGCGATCCGCGGCAGGTCCGGGCGCGTCCCGACCAGGTTCGACGCCCCGGTCACGGCGACCAGGCGGGTGCGCTCGGACAGCACGGAGGCGACGTCGTCGAGCTCGGCGGTCTCCGGGTCGAAGTCCAGCCATCGCACGGTCGCGCCCGCGGACTCGGCGGCGCGCACCCACGGGCGGACGTTCGCGTCGTGGTCCAGCCGGGTCACGACGATCTCGTCCCCCGGCGACCAGGTCGCGGCCAGCGTGCGGGCCATGTCGAACGTCAGCGCGGTCATGCTGCGGCCGAACACGATGCCGCGTTGGTCGGCACCGAGCAGGTCGGCCATCGCCGCCCGTGCGCTCACCACGATCGTGTCGGCCGCCTGCTCACCGATCGTGATCGAGCCCCGGTTGGCCAGAGGTGAGGTCATGGCCGCGGCCACGGCACCGGCGACCGCGTCCGGTACCTGGGAGCCGCCCGGCCCGTCGAAGTGCGCGATCCCGGCCCGCAGCGAGGGGAACCGCGCACGCAGGGCGGCGACGTCATAGCTCATGGATCCGACCCTCGCATTCCGGGTCGGGCAACGCAGTCCGTAACCGAATCGTGATGTGTCGGTGACCCCGTGTGAGTTACCTCGTTGTGAGGATCAACCCTCATGTCTCGGTCGTGGGAGTCGTCCCGGGGACGGCACGTCCCGCGCCGTCGCCGAACGGTGCACCGCCGCACGCTCGGACGGGTGATCGTCCTCGGCATCGTCGTGGCCGCGCTGGCCGCCGGCGGCGCGACGGCGCTCGCGTCCGGCTCGGTGCGCGACGCGATCGCCCGCAACGTGGCCGGGGCGGCCGACGGGATCAGCAGCCTCGGCGGGATCGCCGAGCCCGCCGCCCCCGAGGTCCCGCCGGTGCTGACGACGACCCCGACGGCGAACGCGGCGAACGTCGGCCCGCGCGACGCCGCGCAGACCGAGGTGACCTCCGGCGAGCTGCGTGACGTCGCCCTGACCAGCGACGAAGGCAAGCCGGTCACGGGCACTCTCTCGGCCGACCGGCGCAGCTGGAAGGCCACCCAGCCGCTCGGCTACGGCCACACCTACACCTGGAGCGGCACCTGGGCCCGCGCGGACGGCGTGCCGGCACCGGTGACCGGCGGCTTCGCCACGGTCGACCCCGAGCGCACCACGGACGCGACGCTGAACATCCGCGACGGCGCCCAGGTCGGCATCGCCGCCCCGATCGTGATCCAGTTCGACCGCGACCTCCCCGACTCGGCCAAGGCGTCGGTGGAGCGGGCGCTGACGGTCACCACCTCCAAGCAGGTCGAGGGCGCCTGGGCGTGGTTGCCGGACACCGCCGACGGCTCGCGGGTGCACTACCGGCCGCGCACCTACTGGCCGACCGGTACGAAGATCACCGTCGACGCGCCGCTCTACGGCATCGACATGGGACCGGCCGGGTGGGGCCAGGAGGACCTGCACAGCACGTTCACCGTGGGCCGCAGCCAGATCGTGAAGGCGGACACGCGGAGCCACCAGATCGTCGTCGTGCGGGACGGCAAGGAGGTCGCCCGCTACGACGCGTCCTACGGCAAGGAGTCCGACCCGAAGCGGGTCACCCGGGGCGGCACCCACATCGTGATGGCCAAGTCCCAGAAGGTGCTGATGTCGAACCCGGAGTACGGGTACGTGAACCAGCCCGAGTACTGGGCCGTGCGCATCTCGAACAACGGCGAGTTCATCCACGCCAACCCGGCGTCGGCGGGGGCACAGGGCAACCGCAACGTCTCGCACGGCTGCGTCAACCTGTCGACCAAGGACGCCCGGGCCTACTTCGACTCGGCGATCTTCGGTGACCCCGTCGAGGTCACCGGCAGCTCGGTGCCGCTGTCCGCCGAGGACGGCGACATCTACGACTGGGCGATCACCTGGAGCGACTGGAAGGGCATGTCGGCGCTGGCCCAGAGGCGCTGACTAGCCGATCTTCCGCCCGCTCTCGGCCCACGCCTGGTCGCGGAGCACGAACTTCTGGATCTTGCCGGTGGACGTCTTCGGCAGCTCCGTGAACGTGACCTGCTTCGGCGCCTTGAACCGGGCCAGCCGCTCGCGCACGTGCGCGACGATCTCCTCCTCGGTCGCCTCAGCGCCCTCGCGGAGCGTGATGTAGGCGGCCGGGACCTCACCCCAGCGCTCGTCCGGGATCCCGATCACGGCGACCTCCAGCACAGCCGGGTGGTCCGCGATCACCTGCTCGACCTCGACCGACGCGATGTTCTCCCCGCCGGAGATGATCACGTCCTTGCTGCGGTCGCGCAGCTCCACGTAGCCGTCCGGGTGCATCACGCCGATGTCGCCGGTGCGGAACCAGCCGTCCGGCGCGGCCTCGCGGGTGGCCTTCTCGTCGTCCAGGTAGCCGAGCATGACGTTGTTGCCGCGCAGCGCGATCTGCCCGGTCGTCTCGCCGTCGGACGGGGCGTCCGCGCCGTCGTCGGTGATCACCCGGACGGCACAGGAGATCATGTTCCCGACGCCCTGGCGGGACTTCATGCGCGCCTGCGTCTCGCCGTCGAGGTCGTTCCACTCCGGGCGCCAGTCGCAGAGCATCGCCGGGCCGAACGTCTCGGTGAGGCCGTAGAGGTGCGTGACCTCGAAGCCCAGCTCGGCCATCCGCCGCAGGATCGCCGGGACTCGGCGGCGCACCACCGGTGGCGACCTTCACGAGCGTCTCGACCGGCCCGGCCTCCGGCGCGTAGGCGATCATCGACAGGACGGTCGGGGCGCCGTTGAGATGCGTGACGCCCTGCTCGCGCACGAGCTCCCAGATCCGGTCCGGCTCCACCTTCGGCAGGCAGACGTGCGTCGCGGCGGCCGCCGTCACCGCCCACGGGAAGCACCAGCCGTTGCAGTGGAACATCGGCAGCGTCCACAGGTGCACCGACGACGGCGTCAGCCCGGTGTGCCCGACCATGGACAGCGCCTGCAGGTAGGCGCCCCGGTGGTGGTACATCACGCCCTTGGGCTTCCCGGTGGTGCCGGACGTGTAGTTGATCGACAGGAGCGCGCGCTCGTCGTCCGGGACGTGCGCGGTCGGCTCCCCCTCGGCGATCAGCCGCTCGTAGTCCTCCCCGACGCGCACGACCTTCGGCGGCGCGTCGAGACGGCCGAGCGCGTCGGCCACCAGCTCGTCGAAGACGGGGTCGTGGACCAGCACCGACGACCGCGAGTGCTCCAGGATGTAGGCGACCTCGCCCGCCGAGAGCCGGGTGTTCACCGCGACCAGCGGCACGCCCGACCACGGCACCCCGAACGCGGCCTCCAGCCCGACGTGCGTGTTCGGCACGAGCACGGCGACCGGGCGGCCGTCGTGGATCGCGGCCAGCCCTCCGGCCAGCCGGCGGCAGCGGTCGTGCAGCTGCGAGTAGGTCAGGCGGAGGTCGCCGTCGACGACGCCGATCCGGTCCCCGTGCGCGGCCGCGGCCCGGTCCAGGTAGCCGACGGGGGTGAGTGGCTCGTAGGACAGAGACTCCAGGTCCTGCGGGACACCGGCGGGGTGAGGTGCTTCGGTCACCCCTTCACCCTGCTCCTGCCGACGGGTGCGCGCGAGCGGGAGCCCTCGTCCCAGCCGGAGCCCTGGGTTACGTTGCCAGGGGACACGGCAGGAACGGGAAGGGTGATCGACGATGGCGTGGGACTTCTCCACCGATCCGGAGTTCGAGGAGAAGCTGAAGTGGATGCGCGGCTTCGTCCGCGACGAGATCATTCCGCTGGAGACGCTCGACCTCGACCGCCCCACGTTCGACCGGATCACCGCACCGCTCAAGGAGCAGGTCAAGGAGCAGGGTCTGTGGGCCTCGCACCTGCCGCCCGAGCTCGGCGGCGGCGGGTTCGGGCAGGTGTCGCTCGGGCTGATGCACGAGATCCTCGGTCAGTGCCGCTACGCGCCCGGCATCTTCGGCAACCAGGCCCCGGACTCCGGCAACGCCGAGCTGCTCGCGATCGGCGGGAGCCCCGAGCAGAAGGAGCGCTGGATGCACCCGCTGCTGCGCGGCGAGCTGCGCAGCTGCTTCTCGATGACCGAGCCGGGTGCCGGCGCGGACCCGACGATGCTGTCCACGACGGCCGTCCGTGACGGCGACGAGTACGTGATCAACGGGCACAAGTGGTTCTCGTCGAACGCCACGGTGTCCGACTTCCTGATCGTGATGGTGGTGACCGACCCCGAGGCGGCGCCCTACCAGCGCGCGTCGATGATCGTGGTGCCGACCGACACCCCGGGCGTCGACGTCGTGCGCGACATCCCGGTGATGGACCACCCCGAGATCGGCGGTGAGCTCTACGGCGGGCACGCCGAGGTGATCTACCGCGACGTCCGGGTGCCGGTGGAGAACCTGGTCGGCAACGCCGGTGACGGGTTCAAGCTGGCCCAGCAGCGGCTCGGGCCGGGCCGGATCCACCACGCGATGCGCTGGCTCGGACAGTCCCGGCGGGCGTTCGACATGCTCTGCGAGCGGGCGGTCAGCCGCGAGGCGAGCGGGTCCCGGCTGGCCGACAAGCAGATGGTGCAGGACTGGGTCGCGACCTCCGCCGCCGAGATGCAGGCGGCGCGGCTGCTCACGCTGCAGGCGGCCTGGACGATGGACCAGGTCGGCGCGTCCAACGCCCGGGTCGAGATCGCGATGATCAAGTACTGGGGCGCGCGGGTGCTGCACGACGTGATCGACCGGGCGATCCAGGTGCACGGCTCGCTCGGCTTCTCCGGCGACCTGCCGTTGGAGCACATGTACCGCGCGGCCCGGGCGGCGCGGATCTACGACGGTCCGGACGAGGTGCACAAGGAGTCCGTCGCCCGGCGCATCCTGCGCGGGTACACGCCGGTCGAGGTCCCCACCGAGCACGTCCCGACCCGCACCGAGGCGGCCCGCCGCAAGTTCGCCGAGTACCTGGAGGCGAGCACCGCCAACGCCTGACCCTCTCGCCCGGCCCCCTGAACAGCGGGCCGTCAGGACGCCGGAGGGTCCTCGGCGGCGAGGTCGGCCCGGTGGTCGGCGACCAGAGCCGTCATCGTGGCGAGGAAGCGAGCGGCCGCGTCGAGTTCGGCGTCGGTGAAGCCGGACAGCGCGGCGTCCATCCGGTCGCCGAGCGGGCCGAAGAACGCGGCCCCGACGGCCGCGGCCGTCTCCTGCTGGTGGAGCGTGACGCGGCGGCGGTCGGCCGACTCACGGCTGCGTCGGACGTGGCCTGCTCGTTCCAGCCTGTCGACCAGCGCCGTCGTCGCCCCGGTGGTGAGGCCGAGGCGCGCGCCGAGCATCCCGGGCGTCAACTGCTCGCCCGCGGTGTCGGCACGCATCACGGCGAGCAGGCCGTGCAGGTCGGTCGGGTGCAGCCCGTGCCGGCCGGCGAACGCCTGGCCGAGCCGATCCGCCTCCCCCGCATAGTCCTGCAGCAGCGCGACCAGCTGCTCCCGGCGTGCCGCGGTCATGTGCTCACGCCCCCTGCCAGCGCGGCGGGCGCTTCTCGAGGAACGCCGCGATCCCCTCGTCCCGGTCGGCCGATCCGGCGATCACCTCGCTCGCCCGGTCGGTGGCCGCCCAGCCGCGCCCGTCCGGCTCCCCGACGACCTCCTCCAGCGCGCGCAGCGACGCCGTGACGGCCACCGGGGAGTTCGCGCAGACCGCGTCGGCGAGCTCGAGGGCCGCCGCGAGCGCCCCGCCCGGCTCGGTCAGCTCGTTCACCAGGCCCAGCTCGTGCGCACGCTCGGCGCCCAGCGGTGCGCCGGTGACGAGCATCTGCTTGGCCACGTTGAGCGGCAGCGGCCGCGGCGCACGGAACAACGCGCCGCAGTTCGCGACCAGCCCGCGCGCGACCTCGGGCAGCCCGAACCGCGCGTCGCGCCCGGCGACGACCATGTCGCAGGCCAGCACGATCTCGAACCCGCCGCCGTAGGCGATCCCCTCCACGGCCGCGATCAGCGGCGTGCGGCGGTCCCGGCGCACGACGCCGTAGTTCCCGCCGCGCTCGGTCGGCCCGCCGGACCCGGACGCGAGGTCCGTCCCGGCGCAGAACGCCACCGCGTCGCCGGCCAGCACGCCGCACCAGAGGCCGGGGTCGTCGTCGAGCTCGTTCAGCGCGGCGTCCAGCCCGGCCGTCATCTCCGGGTCGACGGCGTTGCGCTTGGACGGGCGCCGCATGCTGATCAGCAGCACGTGACCGCGCCGTTCGGTGACGACGCGGGGTTCCGCGCTCGGGTCGGGGACGCTCATCGGCCCACCGTAGATCGGTTTCGTAACCTGGGTGACGTGCCGTCCCCCCGCGCCCTGCTGATCGCCTCGTCCACGGTCACCGGCGTCGCCTCGGCGGCCTGGTGGGCGCGGCGCAACGCCGGCGCCGCCGACCGGCGGCTGCGGGCCGTCGCGGCCCGCTCGCCGCACGCGCGGAACGGGACGTTCGCCAACTCCGAGCCCGGCGAGCCACGGGCGGACGTGAGCCTGCGGACCGTCCTGCGGATGCTGCGCAAGCGGGGCGAGATCGGCGTGCCGCCGGGCCCGGTGCCGCTCGCCCCGATGCGGCTGCCCGCGCGTCCGGCGGCGCTGGCCGCGACCTGGCTCGGCCACGCGAGCGTGCTGCTCGAGATCGACGGCCGCCGGGTGCTCGTCGACCCGGTCTGGTCGGACCGCGCGTCACCGGTCCCGCTGATCGGGCCGCGACGGCTGCACCCGACACCGGGTCCACTGGCCGCCATCACCGCTGGCGGCCTCGACATCGTGCTGATCAGCCACGACCACTACGACCACCTCGACGTGCCGACCGTGCGGCGCCTGGCCCGGGACACGGCGGCGACGTTCGTGACGCCCCTCGGCGTCGGCGAGCACCTGCGGCGGTGGGGCGTGCCGGCGGAGCGGATCGTGCAGCGCGACTGGGACGAGGCGGTCGAGGTCGCCGGGCTGCACCTGACGTGCCTGCCCGCACGTCATTTCTCCGGGCGCTGGCTGCGTCGCAACACGACCCAGTGGGCCGCATGGTCGATCGCCGGGCCGGAGCACCGGGTCTACGCGGGCGGGGACACCGGCCCGACGTCCGCGTTCGCGCGCGCCGGGGCGGCGCACGGCCCGTTCGACCTCACCCTGCTGCCGATCGGGGCGTACGCGTCGCTGTGGCCGGACATCCACATGGACCCCGAACAGGCCGTCGACGCCCACCTCACGCTGCGCGGCGACGTGCTGCTCCCGATCCACTGGGCCACGTTCAACCTCGGCTTCCACGCCTGGGCCGAGCCGGTCGAGCGGTTGCGCCGCGCCGCGGACGACGCAGGGGTCCGGGTGGCGCTGCCACGGGTGGGCGGACGGGTCGAACCGGACGGCCCGCTGCCGACCGAACCGTGGTGGTCGGATCCCGACTGACACCTCCGACCTCGTCGAACGGGACAGAACATCGCCCTTTCCCCGGATTGCCTTCCTCCGAACGCGCGCACCCGCCGGTCCGACACGGTTCTGGCCGTAACATGCAAGCAGTCTCGTTCGACAACAGGTGCACACATCCCTTATCGTTTCCGACAGAAATTCTTGCGTGAGAGCAACACTTCGGATCCGCGCGCACGCTCCCTCACGGCCTCCCGGCCCGTGCGCCTGGAATGCTTCTGGAAGGATTCCGCCCGTGGCGAAGCACACCACCGTCACCCTTGTCGACGACCTCGACGGAGGCGACGCCGACGAGCAGGTTCAGTTCGCCGTCGACGGGAAGTCCTACGAGATCGACCTCTCCAGCAAGAATGCGGAGAGATTGCGTGACAGCCTGGCACCCTACGTTTCGGCGGCCCGCCGAGCGGGTGGGCGTTCCGCCGCCTCCGGCTCGTCCAACTCCTCCAGTGCGTCCGACCGCGCGATGAACCGCTCGGTTCGGGAATGGGCGGTCGCTCAAGGCATGAAGATCTCGGAGCGCGGACGGATCCCGTCATCGGTTCTGGAGGCGTACCGCAACGCGCACTGATCGGGCAACGGTACGACTCCCGTGCGGTGAAACTGGCAGTATCGGATCGGACTGCCACACCGACGAGAGGGCCCGATGTTCCCTGGAACGCATGCCGCGACGACCCCGGACAAGCCCGCGGTCGTCATGGCCGGAACCGGCGAGACGCTGACCTACGCGGAGCTGGAGGCCGGATCGGCCCGCCTGGCACGCCATCTCGTCGACGCCGGCCTGGGCCGCGGCGACGTCGTCGCGTTGATCAGCGAGAACACGCCGCGGGTCTACGAGGTGTACTGGGCCGCCCAGCGGGCCGGGCTCTACGTCACGGCCGTCAACCATCACCTCTCGGCGGACGAGGCGGCCTACATCGTCTCCGACTGCGGGGCGAAGGCACTGGTCGTCTCCTCCGGCGTCGCGGGCCTGGCCGCCGCCGTCGAGCCTCTGGTCGACGTGCCGGTCCGGCTCGCCTACGGCGGTGAGATCCCCGGCGCGAGCGGCTACGCCGACTACGACGCGACGCTCGCCGCCGTCTCCGCCGAGCCGCTGGCCGACCAGCCGCGCGGCGCGGACATGCTCTACTCCTCCGGCACCACCGGCCGCCCGAAGGGCATCCGCCCCACTCTCCCGGACCGCCAGGTCGACGAGCCCGGGGACCAGTACGTCGCGGTGTTCGGGCGGATGTACGGGTTCGACGCGGACACGGTCTACCTCTCCCCCGCGCCGCTCTACCACGCGGCTCCCCTGCGGTTCACCGCCACGATCCAGGCCGTCGGCGGCACCGTCGTCGTGATGGAGCGGTTCGAACCCGAGGCGGCGCTGGCCGCGATCGAGAAGTTCGGGATCACGCACAGCCAGTGGGTCCCGACGATGTTCGTCCGGATGCTGAAGATGCCCGAGGACGTCCGGAGCCGTTACGACGTGTCGTCGCTGCAGGTCGCGATCCACGCGGCGGCGCCGTGCCCGGTCGAGGTCAAGCAGAAGATGATCGACTGGTGGGGTCCGGTGCTCTACGAGTACTACGCGGCCACCGAGGGCGCCGGCATCACGTTCATCGACTCGTCGCAGTGGCTGACCCACGTCGGCTCGGTCGGGCGCGGCGGCGTGCTGGGCGACGTGCACATCTGCGACGACGAGGGCAAGGAACTGCAGCCGCACGAGGTCGGGACGATCTACTTCGAGCGCGACGAACGGCCCTTCGAGTACTACAACGACCCGGACAAGACGAAGGCCGCCGAGCACCCCGAGCACTCGAACTGGACGACCACGGGCGATCTCGGCTACGTCGACGACGAGGGCTTCCTCTTCCTCACCGACCGCAAGGCGTTCATGATCATCTCGGGCGGGGTGAACATCTACCCGCAGGAGGTCGAGGACCAGCTGGCGCTGCACCCCAAGGTGCTCGACGTCGCCGTGATCGGGATCCCGGACCAGGAGATGGGCGAGTCGGTCAAGGCCGTCGTGCAGCCGGCCGACGGCGTCGAGACCGGCGCGGAACTCGAGGAGGAGCTGATCGGGTTCGTGCGCGAACGGATCGCGCACTACAAGGCCCCGCGCTCGGTCGACTTCACCGACTTCCTGCCGCGCACCGCGACCGGCAAGCTCGTCAAGCGCGAGCTGCGGGACCGCTACACCGGCTGACCCCGCTAGCCGGCCCGGCCGTAGCGGCGCCGGGCCAGCACCGCGGCGACGACGAGCGGCGCCGCGACGATCAGTGCCGCGGTGAACAGCGTGCGGAACGCGCCGGCGTCGGCCAGCGGGGCGGCCAGCACGGTCCCCACCGAGCTGCCCAGGAACAGCACGGTCGCGAACAGCGCCACGGCCGTCGCCCGGGCCTGTGGCGTGACCTGCGTGGCCCAGGCCTGCAGCGTGGAGTGCAGGAACGCCCACGCCCCGCCGAGCCCGGCGCCCGCCGTCAGCACGGTCACCACGTTCACGGCCACCGACGGGCCGGCCCAGGCCGCGATCAGGAACCCGCCCCCGATCGCGGCCAGGCCCGCCGGCCGGACCCGGCCCACCAGTCGCCGGACCACGCGGGAGAACAGCAGCGCCGCCACCCCGAACGCCCCGGAGACGAGGCCGGCCACGGCCGCCGTCGAGCCCAGCGACTGCATCGCGGGCGCCAGGTAGGTGAGCACCGCCAGCACGACCATCCCCTCGACGAACGCGAGCAGCAGGATCACCCAGGCCCATCCGCTGCCGAGGACGACGCCCAGCGGGCGCAGGAGCCCCGCCGCCTCCGGCGAGCCCTCCGCACGGGCCGGCTCGGGCAACCCGCGCAGCGCCACGATCAGGACCGCTCCGGAGGTCGCGGTCACCGCGAACACGGCCCGCCACCCGACCAGGTCGGCCAGCAACCCGGCACCGGCCGTCGCCACGGCCGTCCCGAGCGCGGACGCGGCCAGCACGTCCGACAGCGGGCGCTGGCGCACCCGCTCCGGCCAGGTGTCACCGACGTAGACCAGCGACGCCGGGATCAGCGCCGCGAAGCACCCTCCGGTCACCACCCGGCCGATCACCAGCACCGTGATCGTCGGCGCGAGCGCGGACGCCGCACCGGCCACGACGGCGCCGGCCAGCGCGAGCCGCATCACGCGGACCCGCCCGACCCGGTCGCTCACCACGCCCCAGATCACCTGCATCAGCCCGTAGGCGAGGAAGTAGCCGCCCGCCACCGCGGCCGCCGTGGCGAGCGGCACGTCCAGGTCGGCGGCGATCGGAACGAGCAGCGGGGCGATCGCGAACCGGTCGCACGTGCTGACCAGCGTGGCCAGCTGCAGCAGCCGCAGGCGCCGGACGCCGTCGGGGACCCCGGCCTCGTCCGGGCGACGGTCGGTGGGGCACGTCACCGGCCCACCTTCCCCCGGACCGCCCGGCCGTGTCCGCGCGGGACGTCGCGACCGCGCGGAACCCGCGGCACGGCCTGACCCGCGGCGGCCGTCGTCGGCCCGTCCGGCCTCTTGCCGCCCGCCTGCGCGGCAAGCAGCAGTGGCCCGGACGGCAGCGGTCGACGGGGATCGGGTGGTGGGACGTGAGCACGGTGGAGGCGGGCCGGCAGGCCGGACGCGTGACGGGGCGCGGGATGACGCTCAGTGATCTCGTCGCGCGGCACGCGCGCACCGGCCCGGACCGGGTCGCGTTCTCCGACGCACGGGTCGCCCGCACCTACGGCGAGATCGACGGCCGGGTCACGCGCCTGGCGAACGCGCTCGCCGCGGGCGGTGTCGGGCACGGCGAGCGGGTCGCGGTGCTCGGACTGAACAGCGTCGAGCTGGTCGAGGCGTACCTCGCCGTGCTGCGGGTCGGCGCGATCTGCGTCCCGGTGAACTTCCGCCTGGTCGCCGACGAGATCGCCTACGTGCTGTCCGACTCCGGCGCGATGGCCGTGATCTGCGACGAGGCGTTCGCACCCGCGGTCGACGCCGCCCGCGCGCAGGCGCCCGGGGTCGGGCCGGTGATCACGATCGGCGGCGGGGCGAACCCGCTGGAGGACGTGCTCGCCGATGCGTCCGACGTGTACTCCGAGGCCGCCGTCGCCGACGAGGACGCCGCGTTCATCATGTACACCTCGGGCACCACCGGCCGCCCCAAGGGCGCCGTGCTCACCCACCGCAACCTGCTGCTGCACGCGTTCTCCCAGATCGCGCACCTGGGCATCGCGGCCGAGGACAAGGTCTGGCTGTCCGGGGCGCCGCTGTTCCACATCGCCGGGATGGCCGGGATGATCCCGCCGCTGATCTCCGGCGGGCGGACGATCATCGCGACGTCCGGGGGCTTCGACCCGGCCGGCACGCTCGCGCTGCTGGAACGCGAGCGCGTGTCCTCGTGCTTCTTCGTGCCGGCCCAGTGGGCGGCGATGTGCGCCGTGCCGGACATCCGCGACCGGGACCTGTCGGCGCTGCACCGGATCTCCTGGGGCGCGGCGCCCGCGTCGACGACGCTGCTCCGCACGATGATCGACGTGTTCCCGCAGGCCCAGGTCGTGACGGCGTTCGGGCAGACCGAGTGCAGCCCGGTGACCTGCACGCTGCGCGGCGAGGACTCGATCCGCAAGATCGGCTCGATCGGCACGCCGATGATCAACGTCGAGGTGCGGGTGGTGGACGACGACATGGTCGACGTCGCCCCGGGCGAGGTCGGCGAGATCGTCTACCGCGGCCCGACCATCATGCGGGAGTACTGGAACAAGCCCACCGAGACGGCCGAGGCGTTCCGCGGCGGCTGGTTCCACTCCGGCGATCTCGTCCGCCAGGACCCGGAGGGCTACTTCTACGTGGTCGACCGGAAGAAGGACATGATCATCTCCGGCGGGGAGAACATCTACTGCGCCGAGGTGGAGAACGCGCTGTCCGCGCATCCGAAGATCGCCGACGTCGCGGTGATCGGCGTGCCGCACCCGCGCTGGGGTGAGACGCCGCTCGCCGTCGTCGTGCCGGCCGACGCCCAGGACCCGCCGACGCCCGGCGAGATCGAGGAGTTCTCCCGGGAGCGGCTGGCCGCCTACAAGCGCCCGACGCAGGTCTCGGTCGTCGGCGAGCTGCCGCGCAACCCGAGCGGCAAGGTGCTCAAGACGCGGCTGCGCGAGGAGAACGCGGCCGGCACGCTCGTCTCCGAGCCGGCCGTCTGACCCTGTGCCGGACCTGGACCCCGAGGAGTTCCGCAGGCTCGGCCACCGGTTCGTCGACTGGGTCGCCGACCACCGCGCCGGGCTCGACGACCTCCCGGTGCGCGACGACGTCGAACCCGGGTCGGTGCGGGCGCGGTTCCCGTCCGAGGCCGCCGAGGCACCGCAGGCTCTCGACGCGCTGCCGGACCTGGTGGGCGACATCGTCACGAGCGCCGACACCCGCTGGCAGCACCCCGGCTTCCACGCGTTCTTCCCGGCGAACGCGTCGCTGACGTCGCTGCTCGGCGAGATCCTGT
This sequence comes from uncultured Actinomycetota bacterium, assembly GCA_963822335.1. Taxonomy (GTDB): domain Bacteria; phylum Actinomycetota; class Actinomycetes; order Mycobacteriales; family Pseudonocardiaceae; genus Pseudonocardia. Next base: position 1,698,744 of record CAWGHE010000005.1, read on the forward strand.
CCTCCGGCCTCGGCGCCCAGGGCATGCTCTGGTCCACCTCGCCCGGCCTGCACCGAGGTGGAGCAGGCGATCACCGACCAGCTCGCCCGCGCGCTCGGCCTGGACGAGGCGTTCACGCACGCCGGCGGCGGGGGCGGGGTGATCCAGGACTCGGCGTCGTCCGCGGTGCTGGTCGCGCTGCTCGCGGCGCTGCACCGCGCGAACCCGGCGTGGCGGGAGACCGGCGTGACCGGCGCCGAGCGGGTCTACGTCACGGGCGAGACGCACTCGTCACTGGCCAAGGCGGCACGGGTGACCGGGCTCGGCGAGCGCGGGGTGCGCACGGTGCCGTTCTCGCCCGGCACCCGCACGATGGACCCGGACGCGCTCGCCGCGATGCTCGACGACGACGCCGCGGCCGGTCTCGTGCCGGTCCTGGTGTGCCCGACGGTCGGCACGACCGGCACCGGCGCCGTGGACCCGGTCGCGGACGTCGCCCGCGTGGCCCGCGGGCACGGGACGTGGGTGCACGTGGACGCGGCCTGGGCCGGCGTGGCCGCGCTGTGTCCGGAGTTCCGGTACCTGGTCGACGGCGTCGAGCTCGCGGACTCGTTCTGCACGAACGCGCACAAGTGGCTGCTCACCGCGTTCGACGCGTCGCTGATGTGGGTCCGCGACGCCCGCGGGCTGCCCGCGGCGCTGTCGATCACCCCGGCGTTCCTGCGGGACGCGGCGTCCGACTCCGGCGCCGTCGTCGACTACCGGGACTGGCAGGTGCCGCTCGGGCGGCGGTTCCGCGCACTGAAGCTGTGGGCCGTGCTGCACGGCCAGGGCCTGGACGGGCTGCGCGACCACGTGCGCGGACACGTCCGGATGGCCGACGACCTGGCCCGCCGGGTCCGGGCCCACCCGGGCCTGGAGCTCGCCGCCCCGCCGTCGCTCGGGCTCGTCTGCCTGCGTGCGACCGGAACGGCCGACGACGACGCCGCGACCCGGGCGCTGCTGGACCACGCGAACTCCACGGGGCGGGTACTGCTGTCGCACACCGAGATCGACGGCCGGTACGTGATCCGGGTCGCGTTCGGCTCGCTCGGCACGACGGACCGGCACGTCGACGAACTGTGGTCCCTCGTGTCCGGTCCGGGAGGCGCGGGGGTGTGAGAGATCAGCGCCAGGCGGCCGCCGCGTCCGGGAAGAAGTCCTCGAACATCCCGAGGTCGGTCGCCCGCTCGTAGTTCGGGTCGTCGCGGTGCTCCGGGATCCGTCCGACGGCTTTGTTGCCGTAGTAGCCGGACGGCCCGTCCGGCTGGGGTCGGGTCGTCATCGTCCCGGCGACCGCGGCGTCCAGGTTCTCGACGAACAGCCGGTGGCAGGCCTCCACCAGCTCAGCCATCACGTCCTCGAACACGTCCTCGGGGTCGATCGGGAACCGGTCCTCGGCGACGACCGGGCCGGTGTCGATGCCCGGATCGACCCGGTGCAGCGTGGCCGCGAACTCGGGTTCGTCGTTCAGGATCGCGTAGGCGACCGTCGCCAGCGGCACGCCACGGTAGCCGGGCAACGGCCCACCGTGGATGTTGTAGACGACGAGGTCCCCGGACAGCACCGGCTCGCCGAACAGGAACCGGTTGTCGATCGACCACACGAGCCCGTCGGTGCACGCGGCGTGGATCTCCCCGGCCAGCGGGTCGATCCGGTCCGTGGTTCGGACATCCACACCGGACACCGACGCGGGCGCGGCCGCCAGTCCACCCGTGCACACCATGTCGACCGCGTGGCCCCGGTCGACGGCGTGGCGCACGGCCCGCCAGAGCAACGCCCCGTCGCCCACGAAGATCACACCGGCTCCCCTCGTCGTCCGGACGCACGCGACGCCCGCGGATGGTCCCCAACCTGCCGTGCCGCTCGGTCACGGTCGTGACACGTCGACGAGATCTGGACATTTCTCACATGCCCCACCTGATCACACGGCGTTTGTCAGGTTAGCCTCTCCACATGACAGGGTCGCTGACGCTGCCGGGGGGAGCAACGCCCGGTGCCCCGACGTCCGGTTCCGGCGTGCTCCGCGACTCGATCCGAACGTTCCGTGGCCGCCTGACACTCGCCTCCTTGCTGTTCTGCTGCCACCAGGCCGGTGAGGCGCTCGTCCCGGTCCTGGTCGGGGTCGCGATCGACGAGGCGGTCGGGACCGGGAGCATCCCCGCGCTCCTGCTGTGGCTGGCCGTGCTGGGCGCGGACTTCCTGTTCCTGTCGACGTCCTACCGGTTCGGGGCACGCAGCGCCTGGCACGCCGACGTGCACGCCGACGCGCGGCTCCGGATGCTGATCGCGGGGCGGCTGCTCGACCCGCGCGGGGGCGCCGAGTCCGGACGTCTGCCCGGCGGGCTGGTCAGCGTCGCGGTCTCGGACGCCAAACGAGTCGCCATCGTCAACTTCGCGCTGCCGCTGGGGCTCTCCGCGATCGCCGCGGTCACCGTGGCCGCCGTCGCGCTGCTGACCATCTCCCTCCCGCTGGGGCTGCTGATCCTGCTCGGCACGCCACCGCTGCTGTGGCTGGTCCAGCGTGTCGGCAAGCCCCTGGAACGCCGCAGCGGCCCGGAGCAGGAGCGCGCCGCGCAGGCCTCCGGCGTCGCCGCCGACCTGGTCACCGGCATCCGGGTGCTCAAGGGGATCGGCGCCGAGGACGCCGCAGTCTCCCAGTACGTCGCCACCAGCCGCTCCGCGCTGCGCGCCACGCTGCGCGCGACACGTGCGGAGGGCGGGTTCCTGGGCGCCGTCCAGCTGGCCAACGGGCTGTTCCTGGCGTTGATCGCGCTCGTCGGCGGGCATCTGGCGGTGAACGGATCGATCAGCGTCGGCGGGCTCGTCGCCGCCGTCGGACTGGCCCAGTTCCTGGTCAACCCACTGCAGGTGGCCGGTTTCGTGAGCGCCCGGATCGCGCAGGGCCGCGCGTCGGCGAACCGGATCGCCGAACTGCTGTCCACCCCGCACGCCGTCGGCCCCGGCCGCCACGACGCACCGCCGGACGTCGGTGAGGGCGCACTGCACGTGCGCGGGCTGGTCCACGGCGGGCTGGACGGCCTCGACCTCGACCTGGCGCCGGGGGAACTGCTCGGCGTCGTCGCGCTCGACCCCGCGCAGGCCGGCGACCTGCTGCGCTGCCTCGCCCGGGAGGTCGAACCCGGCACCGGGCGCATCGACCTCGACGGCGTCCCGCTGACCGACCTCGCACCGGACTCGGCCCGGACGGCCGTGCTGGTCGCCGCGCACGGTGCGCACCTGTTCTCCGGCTCGTTGCGGGACAACGTGCTGGCCGGCGCCTCGCCCGCGCGTGACCTCGAACCGGCGATGGCCGCAGCGCAGGCCGACCAGGCCGCGGACAGCCTCCCGTCCGGGCGGGACACCGAGATCGCCGCCCGCGGAACCTCGCTGTCCGGCGGCCAGCGCCAGCGTGTGGCGCTCGCACGCGCCCTCGCCGCGAACGCGCCGGTCCTCGTGCTGCACGACCCGACGACGGCCGTCGACACGGTCACCGAGGCCCGGATCGCGTCCGGTCTCCGGGACGTCCGCCGGGATCGCGGCACGCTGCTGGTCACGACGAGCCCGGCCCTGCTCGCGGTGGCCGACCGGGTGGTCGTGCTGTCTGCGGGGCGGATCGCGTCCTCCGGCACGCACGACGAGCTGATGGCCGACCCCGACTACCGCGCGGTGGTGACCGGATGAGCGCCCCGACCGACCGCCTGCTCCCGATCGCCGACGGCGCGCGGATGCGCGCCGTGCTGCGCGAGCTCGTACGCCCCCGCCGAGGGCTCGCCGTGACGGCGCTGGTCGTGCTCGTCGCCGGCGCGGCGGTGAGCCTGCTGACCGCTCCGCTGCTCGGGCGGATCGTCGACGTCGCCGCCGGAGGGCAGGGCGAGGCGGCGCTGACCGTCCCGGTGCTGGTCCTCGTCGGGGTCGCGCTCGGGCAGGGCGTGCTGGTCGCGCTCGGCGTCGCCCTCATCACCCAGGTCGGCGAGACGATGCTGGCGCAGCTGCGCGAACGGTTCGTCGACCGGGCGTTGCGCCTGCCACTGGCTCGCCTGGAACGGGCCGGATCCGGAGACCTCACCTCGCGCGTCACCGACGACGTGAAGGTCGTCGCCGACGCCGTCCGGCAGGCGTTGCCGGAGTTCGCCCGCGCGGCGCTCCTCGTCGTGCTCACGCTGGTCGGCCTCGCGGCGCTCGACTGGCGGTTCGCGCTGGGTGCGCTGCTGGCCGTCCCCATCCAGGCCGGGACCGCCCGCTGGTACCTGCGACGCTCCGGGCCGATCTTCGCGAGTCAGCGGATCGCGGGCGGCGCCCAGCAGCAGCAGCTGCTCGACACGACGGGCGGCGTGTCCACCGTCCGTGCGTTCCGGCTGCGTGACGAGCACTCGGGCCGGATCCGCGAGCGGGTCGACGAGGTCGTCCGGCTCGCGATGAGCGTCGTCCGGATGCAGACCCGCTTCTTCGGCCGGCTGAACGGCGCCGAGTTCGCCGGCGTCTGCGGTGTCCTGGTCGCGGGCTTCGTCCTGGTCCGCTCCGGTGGCGCGACGATCGGCACGGCCAGTGCCGCGGCGCTGTACTTCATCAACCTGTTCACGCCGATCAACATCGTGCTGTTCCAGCTGAACGCCGCGCAGGAGGCGGCGGCCGGGCTGCGCCGGCTCATCGGCGTGGCCGACGTCGATCCGCCGGAGCGTCCGGAGGTCCCGGCGCGACCGGCCGACGGGTCCTTGAGGATCCGCGGTCTCGGCCACTCCTACGTCGCCGGGCACCCGGTGCTCTCGGACGTGGACCTCGACGTGGCGGCCGGGGCACGCGTCGCGCTCGTCGGCGCCAGCGGCGCCGGCAAGACGACGCTCGCCTCGCTCGTCGCCGGGCTGCACGCGCCGGCGTCCGGGACGGTCGAGATCGGCGGGGTCCCGCTGGCCGCGCTCGGTCCCGACGAGATGCGGCGCTCGGTCGCCCTGGTCACCCAGGAGGTGCACGTGTTCGCCGGCCCGCTGGCCGCGGACCTGCGCCTGGCCCGTCCGGATGCGACCGACGACGACCTGCGCGCCGCCCTGCGGCGGGTGGACGCGCTGATCTGGGCCGAGGACCTGCCGGACGGCCTGGACACGGTCGTCGGCGAGGGCGGTCACGAGCTGACCGTCGTGCAGGCCCAGCAGCTGGCCCTGGCGCGGCTCGTACTGGCCGACCCGGCGGTGGTGATCCTCGACGAGGCCACCGCCGAGGCCGGCAGCGCGGGGGCCCGTGCCCTGGAGACGGCCGCCGTCGCGGCGCTCGAGGGCCGCACCGGCCTCGTCGTCGCCCATCGGCTGACCCAGGCCGCGTCCGCCGACGAGATCGTCGTCCTGGACGCCGGCCGGGTCGTCGAGCGGGGTTCCCACGATCACCTGGTCGCCACGGGCGGGCGCTACGCCCGCCTGTGGTCGGCCTGGTCCGGACAGCGTGCTGCCACTACCACCACCACGCGCGACTGATCGGTGTCCGCGCCCGCGGGCCCCTTCACTGAGAGAAAGGCAACGTCATGCCCCGATCCATCGTGAGACCGGGAGCGCTGCTGCGGTCGGTCGCCGCGGTCGCCGTCCTGCTGCTCGCACTCGCCGGCTGCGGGAGCGACGCCCCGTCCGATGAGGGGGCCGGTGGCGCCTCCGGCGCGTTCCCGGTCACGCTGAACCACGCGTTCGGCCAGACGACCATCCCCGCCGAGCCGAAGCGGGTGGTCGCCATCGGCTACAACGACGCCGACTTCGTCCTGGCCACCGGCGTCGTGCCGGTGGGGGTCCGCGAGTTCTCCGGCGGTTTCGACTGGCAGAACCGGCCGTGGGCCCAGCAGGCGCAGGGCGGCCAGAAGCCCGAGCCGCTGGAGGGCGAGACCGTGCCGGTGGAGAAGGTCGCCGCGCTGCAGCCGGACGCGATCATCGGTGTGTACTCGTTCCTGGACAAGGCGACCTACGACAAGCTGAGCCAGATCGCCCCCACGATCGCCCAGCCGACACCGGACGGCACGGACGCGGCCACCTGGCAGGAGCAGACGAAGATCACCGGCCAGGCGCTCGGCAGGACGGCGCAGGCCGACCAGGCCGTTGCGGCGACCGAGAAGAAGTTCGCGGACGTCAGGGCCGCCCACCCCGGCTTCGCCGGCAAGAAGCTGAGCGTCGACTTCGTCGTCGAGGGCGAAGCGACCAAGCTGGGCACCGACGACCTGCGGGCCCAGGCGTTCCAGGGTCTCGGCTTCGACGTGCCGGCGGAATCGACGTCACTGTCCAAGGAGAAGCAGGGCGAGCTCAACGCGGACGTGATCGCGGTGCTGGGCCGGAGCAAGGCCGAGGCCATGGCCGACCCGGTGTTCGCGAACATCCCGGCGGTCAAGGCCGGCCGCGTGGCGTTCCTGTCCGACACGTTCACCACGGAGTTCGCCGGCGCGCTGGGCTACTCCAGCCCGCTGAGCCTGCCCTACGCCATCGACTACATGGCGCCGAGGCTGGACGCGGCGCTCAAGGGTCAGGGCCTGGCCGGCTGACGTCCCGTGGCCGCGGCGCCGGGTGCCGGCGCCGCGGCCATCGGCGGGATCAGCCCGACACCCCGGCGCGCGACCCGCGCCCGGACCGCACCCGCTCGTCCCACCCGGCGCTGGCGGCGGCGACCCCGAGCAGGACGAGCCGGATCCGGTTCCAGCGGTGCCACCGCGCGACCATCGCGGCCCGGTCGTGCCCGGGGGCGGTCCCGGACACGAGCGGCACGTTCACGGTGCGGATCAGGTACCCGCCGATGCCGCCCGCGGCGACCAGCGCACCGGCGGTGACGGCCGGGCGCGGGTTCCCGTCGCGGTGCGCCGCGGCGGCGTCGACGACGGCTGCGACGATCGTCAGCGGGCCGGCGGGCACGTAGTACCGCGCCGGCTCCCCCGGCCCGAACGGCGAGCCGGACGGCGACGGCCGCTCGGCGATCCGCTCCGGCATCCGGACGACCTCCTCGTAGAGGTTGCCGAACCCCCAGTGCGCGATCCCGGTGCGTACCGCACCGGCCAGCCACGACCTGCGAGCCGTCATCGTTCCTCCTCCGGTGCCGCCACCGCATCCAGCACGACCCGCAGCGCGGCGGCCGGGTCGAACCCGGGTTCCGGGCCGGCGATCTGGTTGGCGAGCATGCCGTTCACCGAGGCCAGCAGCAACGAGACGCCGGTGTCGTCGACGTCGAGGCCCAGCCGGGCGAGCCAGGTGCGCGCCACCGCGGTGAGCCGTTCCCGCGCGGAGGTGACCCGGCTCTGCAGCCGGGGATCGAACGCGGCCTCGTGGAACAGGGCCTGCCGGGCGAGGCTGAGCGGCCGGGCCGGGCCCAGCAGCGCGGCCACCGCACCGGCCAGCAGGTCGGCGGTGGCCCGGACCGCCTCGGCGCGGGTCCGCGACGAGTCCCCGACCGGACCGGCGAGGCGTTCCCAGACGCCCACCTCGCGCTCCAGCAACCGGTCCAGCAACGCCCCGACGAGATCCGACCGGCTGCGGAACACGTTCGACGCGGAGCCCGAGGGCACGTCCGCCGCCGCGTCGACCGCACGGTGGGTCAGCGCGCGCAGGCCCTGGGTCCCGACGACGTCGAGAGCCGCGTCGAGCAGCTGCGTCCGGCGGTCCGTCATGGCCCGGATACTACAGGTGTAGTCACCGCACTACATCTGTAGTAGCGTCCGGCCCATGACGCGATCGGTGGCCGTCGTGGGCGGCGGGGTGGGTGGCTCGGCCGCGGCGGCCGGGTTCGCGCGGGACGGGTGGCGGGTGACCGTGCTCGAACGCGCGGCGGCGCCGGCGACGGACGGCACCGCCCTGGGGATGTGGCCCGAGGCGGTCCGGGCGCTGGACGGGCTCGGGCTCGGCGACGGTCTGCGCGCCCGGTCGGTCCGCCAGTCGTCGATGTCGCTGTGCCGGCCGGACGGGCGGCGGCTGGTGTCGATCGAGGTCGACCGGCGCCGCGGATCCGTCGCGTACCTGGTGGCCCGTCCGGACCTCGTCGGCCTGCTGGTCTCGGCGCTGCCCGAGGGTGTCGTCCGGTACGGCCGCCCGGTGGACGCCGCGGACGTGGCCGCCCTGCGCGAGGAGTACGACCTGGTCGTCGGCGCTGACGGGATCCGCAGCGCGGCTCGTGGGTTGCTGTTCGGTGAGGACCCCGCCGACCGCCTGCGTTCCACCGGGACCGTCGCGTTCCGCGGCGTGGCCGCCGTGCGCGTCGACGCCGGCACCGAGACCTGGGGGCGGGGCGCCCGCTTCGGCGTGCTCCCGCACGGCGCCGGGCGCGAGCGCGCGAACTGGTACGCCACGCTCCCCGCCGCCGACGTGCGCGCCGCAGGCGACGACCTCGCGCTCCTGCGCGCGCGGTTCGGCGACTGGCACGACCCGATTCCGCGGGTCCTCGACCGGGTGGGCGAGGACGGCTACCTGCGCCACGATCTCTGCGATCTGCATCCGCGCCTGCCCGCCTACACCGACGGCCGGTCGCTGGCCCTGCTCGGCGACGCCGCGCACGCGATGACGCCGGATCTCGGGCAGGGCGCGTGCCAGGCCCTGCTGGACGGGGTCGCGCTGGCCGCGTCGCTGCGCGGCCGGTCGATCCCGGACGGGCTCGCCGCCTACGACCGGGCCCGCCGACGGCGCACCCAGCGACTGGTGACCCTGGCCCGGTCGGTGCACCGGCTCGCGCAGGCCCGGCGCGGCGTGCGGCTGCGGGACGCGGTGCTGGGCGCGGCACCGATATGACCTCCACCGTGTGAACTCCCGGTTGCCGCCCCGGCACGGTGCTTGTCCCGGCGCCGCGTCCGGACCAGCCTGGGCCGTTCGGGCATGATCACGAAGGGACGGCGATGGCGCGGGTCGGGTGGACGGTGGTGCACGGCGGGAAGTCGCCGCCCGCGGGTGAGGTCGTGGCTCCGCACGAGCGGCTGTCGTGGCCGCGCACGGTGGGTCTCGGCGGCCAGCACGTCGTCGCGATGTTCGGGGCGACGTTCGTCTTCCCGGTCCTCATGGGACTGAACCCGAACATCGCGATCCTGGTCAGCGGCGTCGCGACGGCGCTGTTCCTGCTGATCGTGCGTGAGCGGATACCGAGCTACCTGGGCACGTCGGCGTCGTTCGTCGGCGGGGTCGCCGCGATCCGCGCCCAGGGCGGCGACTCCGCGGCGGTGACCGGCGCGATCTGCGTCGCCGGCGTGGTGCTGCTGGTGATCGGCCTGGTCGTGCACCGGCTCGGCGCCCGGGTCGTCACCGCGGTCCTGCCGCCCGCGGTGACCGGTGCGGTCGTGATGCTGATCGGGTTCAACCTGGCAGGAGTCGCGGCGACCGTCTACTGGCCGCAGGACCAGTGGGCCGGACTCGTCACGATGATCGTGGTGATGGCCGCGGCGGTGCTCCTGCCCGGGTTCTGGGGCCGGATCGGCGTGCTGATCGGCCTCGTGGCCGGGTTCGCGTTCTCGGTCCTGCTCGACGCCACGGCGGGGCCGATCACCGGGCCGGACGGGAACGGCGACGTGTCGACGCACCCCCGTGTCGACCTGTCGGCCGTCAGCCAGGCGGACTGGATCGGGCTGCCCCCGGCGACGATGACCGGGCCCGACGGGCAGGAGATCGCCGGCTGGCATCTGCCCACCTTCTCCTTCGCGTTCGTGCTGCTCGTGCTCCCGTCGGTGATCGCGCTGGTCGCGGAGAACACCGGGCACGTCAAGGCGGTGCAGGAGATGACCGGCAGTGACCTGGACCCATACCTGGGCCGGGCGCTGGCCGGCGACGGACTCGGCACTGCGCTGGCCGGCCTGGTCGGCGGCTCCCCGACCACGACCTACGCGGAGAACATCGGTGTCATGGCCGCGACCCGCGTCTACTCGACCGCGGCGTACTGGGTCGCCGCCGCCGTGGCGGTGGTGCTCGGGTTCTGCCCGAAGCTCGGCGCGGTCGTGGTCGCCGTGCCGGGCGGTGTACTGGGCGGGCTGACCATCGTTCTCTACGGCATGGTCGGGCTGCTCGGCGCGAAGATCTGGGTGCAGAACCGGGTCGACCTCGGGCATCCGGCGACCCTGATCCCGCTGGCCGCCGGACTGATCATCGGCATCGGCGGGGTGACGTTGACGATCGGTGCCTTCGAGCTGTCCGGGATCGCGTTCGGCACGATCGTCCTGCTGCTGGCCTACCACGGCCTGCGGGCCGCGCTGCCCGCGTCGCGACGGCCTCCCGTGGACACGGTCGAGGGTGCAGGCTCGGACACAACGAACGAGAGGAGCCAGTCATGAGCGTCGTCCGCGCGGCGGTCCTGCAGGCCAAGTGGACCGGCGACACGTCGTCGATGATCGAGGTCCACGAGGAGCACGCCCGCGCCGCCGCCGAGCACGGCGCGCAGGTGATGGGCTTCCAGGAGGTGTTCAACGCCCCCTACTTCTGCCAGGTGCAGGAGCCGGAGCACTTCGCCTGGGCGGAACCGGTGCCCGACGGCCCGACCGTCGTCCGGATGCAGGCACTGGCCCGCGAGACCGGCATGGTGCTCGTCGTGCCGGTGTTCGAGCGCGAGAGCGCCGGCAACTTCTACAACACCGCCGTCGTGATCGAGCGCGACGGCACCGTGCTCGGCAGCTACCGCAAGCACCACATCCCGCAGGTGAAGGGGTTCTGGGAGAAGTACTACTTCCGCCCCGGAAACCTCGGCTGGCCGGTCTTCGACACGTCGGTCGGCCAGGTCGGCGTCTACATCTGCTACGACCGCCACTTCCCGGAGGGCTGGCGCGCACTCGGCCTGGCCGGCGCGCAGATCGTGTTCAACCCGAGCGCCACCAGCCGCGGCCTGTCCGCGTACCTGTGGAAGCTGGAGCAGCCCGCCGCCGCCGTCGCGAACGAGTACTTCGTCGCCGCGATCAACCGGGTGGGCGTCGAGGAGTACGGCGACAACGACTTCTACGGCACGTCCTACTTCGTCGACCCGCGCGGGCAGTTCGTCGGCGACCCCGCCTCCGACGGCGACGAGGAGCTCCTCGTCCGCGACCTGGACCTCGGCCTGATCGACGAGGTGCGCAACCAGTGGGCGTTCTACCGGGACCGCCGACCGGACGCCTACGGCCCGCTGGTCCGGCCGTGAGGACCCGCATCGAGGGCGGCACCGTCCTCACCGCGGCCGACCAGGTACGCGCGGACGTGCTGATCGACGGCGAGACGGTCGTCGCGGTCGCCGCGCCCGGCGCCGTGCCGTTCGAGGCGGACACGGTCGTCGACGCGACCGGCTGCTGGGTGATCCCGGGCGGCGTGGACGCGCACACGCACATGGAGATGCCGTTCGGCGGCACGTTCGCCTCGGACACGTTCGAGACCGGCACCCGGGCCGCCGCCTGGGGCGGCACGACGACGATCGTGGACTTCGCGATCCAGTCCCAGGGCTCGTCGCTGCGTGAGGGGCTCGACGCCTGGCACGCGAAGGCCGAGGGCAACGCCGCGATCGACTACGGCTTCCACATGATCCTCTCCGACGTGAACGAGACGTCGCTCAAGGAGATGCAGTCGCTCGTCGGCGAGGGCGTGACCAGCTTCAAGATGTTCATGGCCTACCCGGGTGTCTTCTACTCCGACGACGGCCAGATCCTGCGCGCGATGCAGCGGGCCGCGGACACCGGCGGCCTGGTCATGATCCACGCGGAGAACGGCATCGCGATCGACGTGCTGGTTGAGCAGGCGCTGGCGGCCGGGCGGACCGACCCGAGGTTTCACGGCGAGGTCCGGCACGCGCTACTCGAGGCGGAGGCCACGCACCGGGCGATCGCGCTGGCCCGGGTCGCCGGCGCCCCGCTCTACGTCGTGCACCTGTCCGCGACCGAGGCGCTCGCCGAGATCGCGAAAGCCCGCGAGGCGGGCCTGAACGCGTTCGCCGAGACCTGCCCGCAGTACCTGTTCCTGGACGTCGACGAGCTCGCCCGGCCGGGGTTCGAGGGCGCCAAGTACGTGTGCTCGACGCCGCTGCGCCCGGCCGAGCACCAGGCGAACCTGTGGCGCGGTCTCCGCAACGACGACCTGTCCGTCGTGTCCACCGACCACTGCCCGTTCTGCTTCACCGGGCAGAAGGACCTCGGCGTCGGCGACTTCTCGAAGATCCCGAACGGGATGCCCGGTGTGGAGACCCGGATGGACCTGCTGCACCACGCCGTCCTGGACGGGCACATCTCGCACCGCCGGTGGATCGAGCTGGCCTGCGCCACCCCGGCCCGGATGTTCGGGCTCTACCCGCGCAAGGGCACGATCGCACCCGGTTCGGACGCCGACGTCGTCGTGTACGACCCGGCCGCGACGAAGACCCACTCGGCGTCGACGCACCACATGAACGTCGACTACTCCCCCTATGAGGGCCGGACGACGACCGGCTCGTCGCGCACCGTCCTCTCCCGCGGGCGCGTGGTGCTGGACCGGGGCGAGTATCTGGGCGCACCCGGCCACGGGCGCTTCCTGCGCCGCGACACCTGCCAGTACCTGCGATGAACGGACTCGATCTCGGCCTGGTGCTGCAGACCGACCCGCCGTCGTCGCTGCTGACCGATCGGCTCGTGCGGGCCGAGTCGCAAGGGTTCACACACGGCTGGACGTTCGACTCGCATCTGCTGTGGCAGGAACCGTTCGTACTGTACGGGTCCGTGCTGGAGCGCACGTCCCGGCTGATCGTCGGGCCGATGGTGACGAACCCGGCCACCCGCGACCCGTCCGTGCTGGCCTCGATGTTCGCGACGCTCGTGGAGCAGTACGGCCCGCGCACGGTGTGCGGCATGGGGCGCGGCGACTCGGCGCTGCGCACCCAGGGCCGACCACCGTCGACTCTGGCCAGGGTGGAGGCGGCCACGCACCTCATCCGCGGCTTGACCGCAGGCGAGGCGGTGGACGGCATGTCGATGCCGTGGGTCGCGCCCGGAACGGCGCCGGTGCCGGTCTGGATTGCGGGGTACGGACCGAAGGCGCTCGCGCTGGCCGGGCGGGTCGCCGACGGGTTCGTGCTGCAGCTCGCCGACCCGTACATCGTCCGCTGGACGCTCGACGCCGTGCGGAAGGCGGCCGTCGACGCCGGCCGGGACCCGGACTCGATCACGATGTGCGTCGCCGCGCCGGCGTACGTCACCGACGGGTCCGCCGCCGGGCTGACGCACGCGCGCAACCAGTGCCGCTGGTTCGGCGGCATGGTCGGCAACCACGTCGTGGACCTGATCGCCCGCTACGGCGACACCGGTGCGGTGCCGCACGAGCTGTCGGACTACATCACCGGCCGCGACGGCTACGACTACTCCCACCACGGCCGCGCCGGGAACATGTCGACCGACTTCGTGCCCGACGCCGTCGTGGACCGGTTCTGCCTGCTCGGGCCGCCCTCGATGCAGCGCGAGCGGCTCGACGAGCTGGCCGGGCTCGGTGTGCACCAGGTCGCGCTCTACGCGATGCACGACGCGATCGACGCGACCGTCGAGGCCTACGGCCGGTCCGTGCTCGCCTAAGGCATGATCGGGCCGGACGGCAGCCGGAGCAACGGAGGACGAACGTGCGGGAGATCGTGGAGGCGCTGGGCGCCCAGCACGCCGAGCTGGATGAGGCGCTGGCTCCGCTGGACGACGCGGACTGGGCCCGCCCGTCGCGGTGTCCCGGGTGGACGGTCTCCGACGTCGTGCTGCACCTGGCCCAGACCGACGAGCTGGCCGCGGCGAACGCACGTGGCGACAGCAGCGGCGCCGACTGGGCCGGTGGGGACGTCGACGCGAGCGTCGACGCGGCCGTGGCCCGCGAGCGCGGCGCTTCGCCGGCCGAGGTGCTGCAGCGCTGGCGGGCGGCCTCGTCGATGGCGCGCGAGACGCTGGCCGCGGCCGACCCGCGACAGCCCGTCCCGTGGGCCGTCGGCAGCCTGCCGGCGCGCACGCTGGCGACGACGCGGCTGGCCGAGTGCTGGATCCACACCGGCGACGTCCTGTACGGGCTCGGGATCCGGCAGAAACCGACCGACCGGATCTGGCACGTCGCCCGGCTGGCCTGGCGCACCCTGCCCTACGCCTTCGCCAAGGACGGCCGGGAACCCGCGGGCGGGTTCGGACTGAAGCTCCGCGCCCCGGACGGGTCGACATGGGAGTTCGGCCTGGACGACGATCCGGCCACGATCGTGCGGGGAGACGCGGTGGGCTTCTGCCTTGTCGCCGCCCGCCGGACCACCCCGGAGCGGGTGGATCTGTCCGCTAGCGGTCCGGACTGCGACCGCGTGCTGGACATCGTCCGCACGTTCGCCTGAGCGCGTCGATCAGACGTCGGGAACCGGGTACGAGGTCAGGTAGCCGCCCATCCGCGTGAAGTACTCGACGCCGTCGAGCTCGGTGCCGTCGTCGAGACGCACCCGTTCGATCGCCAGCCCGGGGTTGCGGCCGCGCCGGGCGTCCGCGCCGGCGACGATCACGACGCCGGAGCCGTCCCGGATGAAGATCCGTCCCGGGGTGCCGCCGTAGGTCTTCTCGGTGACCCGGGCGCGCAGGATCCGCAGCCGCGTGCCGCCGTGGAAGCAGAACGCGTTGGGGTACGGGTCGAGCTGGGCCCGGACGAGGTTGAACAGCTCCCGGGCCGACCAGTCCCAGTGGATCCGGTTCTCCTCCTCGGTGCGCCGGTGGAAGTACGACGCGGCCCGCCGGTCCTGCGGCGTCCAGTCGGTGCGCCCGGACTCGATCAGCTCCAGCGCGTCCACCGTGATCGGCCCGAACATCGCCAGCGTCCGGTCGAACAGGTCGGTGATCACGTCGTCGTCGGTGATCGGGGTGGTGCGCTGCAGGACGATGTCGCCGGCGTCGAACTCGTCGTTCATGATGTGCGCGGTGACGCCGACCTCGGACTCGTCGTTGACCAGTGCCCAGTTGAGCGGCGCGAATCCGGCGTAGGCGGGCAGCGGGGCGTCGTGCACGTTCAACGTGCCCAGCCGCGGGATGGAGAAGACGTCCGGGGAGAGCCAGGTCCGCCAGTTGCAGACGACCATGATGTCCGCGTCCGCGTCCGCGATCGCCTTCTTGACCTCGTCGTCGTCGGCGCGGTTGCGGACCAGGCATCCGATGCCGCGGTCCGCGGCCAGCTCGGAGACCGACTCGTTGAAGATCTTCTCGTAGGGGTTGTCGCTGTCCGGGTGCGTGACGATCAGCGGCACCTCGTGGCCGGCGTCGAGGATCGCCTCGACGGTCCGTCGCCCCCAGGTCATGTATCCGAACATGACGATGCGCATGGCGGTGTCCTTCCTGGTGGTGGTGGGTCAGCCGGTGAGCCGGGACAGCGGCCGGTCGGGATCGGCGGCCGCGGCCCGCAGCAGGGCGAGCAGCGCGTCGGCGAGTCCGGTCGCCTGATTCCCGTCGAGCACCGCCGTGCGGTGGGTCAACGCGCAGGTGACGGGGTCCCCTGCGCCCGCTTCGTAGAACGCGAGCGTGAGGTCCGCCGCCGAGGCGCCCGGGTGGATCGCCTCGAGCCGGCCCAGGACGCTCTGCTCGTCGACCAGTCCCGCCTGCTCGTGCTGGACGACCACCGCGCGCGGACGGGTGATGCCGGCCGCGGCCGCGACGTCGGCGAAACCGACGTCCTGGTGGTCCGAGCGCGGTCAGGTCCGCGTCGCGGACGCGGGCGAGCAGATCGGTGAACGTCGGGTCGCCGGAGGCGTCGGCACGCAGCGCGACGACGTTGCCCAGGCAGCCGACGAGGCGGATGCAGCACCGGTTCGGCGCGGCCCGCGGCGAACGAGCCGACCGTGACGTCACCGTTGCCGTCGGCCAGCACCGCGGCCAGTGCGGAGCGCAGCACCATGAACAGGCTGGTCCGCGTGCGGCGAGCCAGCGCGGCCAGGTCCCGGTGCAGGTCCGGGTCGAGCTCGAACAGCCGCACCGCGGAGTCCGCGCGGACGCCGCCGGCCGGGTCCGGCCGTGGGCGGGGCGCGACCCGGCGCCGCCAGGCGGCCGATCGTCGCCGGAGGTTGCCGGCTCCGCGCGTGCGAGGCCGGGTCCGGCGGCACCGTGCAGCCGGTCGCGCCAGAACGCGAGATCACGAGCGTGGCGCGACTCCGGGTCGGCCGGGTCGCCGAGCACCTCGCCGGTCCAGCGCACGTAGTCGCCGTAGGTCACCGGCAGCGGCTCCCACTCCGGCGCGCGGCCGTCGCGGCGGGCGGCGTAGGCGGTGCCGAGGTCGCGCAGCATCGGGACGACGGACCACTCGTCGACGGCGAGGTAGTGCATCGCCAGGAGCAGGGCCTGCCCGCCGTCCGGCCCGGTGACCAGGTGCGCCCGCAGACCGGGCTCCGCCGTGAGGTCGGCCGGGTGCGCGGCCAGCTCGCGGAGCCGGGTCTCCAGATCACCGGCCGTCTCGCGGCGCAGCTCCGGGCCGGCGTCCCGGACGATCCGGGCCGGTGATCGGCGTTTCGGCAGTGCAGACGGACGCATCTGACCGTCATCACTGCCGAACGATCGATCATGGTCGTCGGGTGCGGATCCGGGCCGTGGGTGGCCCTCATCGGCACCAGCCCGCCGATCACCGGGGTCGGCGTCGGGGGCTGCGACCGGGCTGGGGTCGAACACCGTCCGCAACGGCTCGTGCCGGGCGGCGACGTCGGCCAGTGCGGCAGCCAGCGCGTCCGCGTCGTAGGGCTCGTCCGGCCACAGGGCGAGCGCGTGGTCGGGCGGCGAGCCGTCCGGGCCCGCGGCCAGGTGCCGCTCCCACCGCCAGCGCTGCGCCGGGGCGAGCGCTCCCCCGGCGTCGGCGCCCGGCCGATGGACCGGCTCCGGGCGGGCCTGCCCCGAGGCACCCTCGAGCAGCTCCGCGAGCCCGCCCACCGTCGGCGCGTCGAACACCTCGCGCACCGTCAGGTCGGCGCCGAGCTCGGTGCGGACCCGCCCGATCAGCCGCATCACGGCCATCGAGTGCCCGCCCAGGTCGAAGAAACCGTCGTCGACGCCGACCTCGGGCAGGTCCAGGACCTCGGCGAACAGGTCGGCCAGCCGGCGCTCCCGCGCCGTGGACGGCCGCCGGGAGCCTGCCAGTGCCGACCAGTCCGGCGCGGGCAGGGCCCGCTGGTCCAGCTTGCCGTTGGGGGTCAGCGGCAGCGGCCCGTCGAGAACGAGCACGACCGCGGGCACCATGTACTCCGGCAACCGGTCCGCGACGTGCGCGCGCAGCGTGGCCGGATCCGGCGAGGCCCCCTCGGCGGGCGACGCGTACCCGACCAGCCGCACGACGTCGCCGTGCCGATCCGGCAGCACGGCCGCCTGCGCGACGTCGTCGTGGCTCGGCCAGCGCGGCCGCGACCTCGCCCGGCTCGATCCGGAACCCGCGCACCTTGAGCTGGGCGTCCGAGCGGCCGAGGAAGTCCAGGTTGCCGTCCGCGCGCCAGCGGGCCCGGTCGCCGGTGCGGTACATCCGCTCCCCCGGGCGGGCGAACGGGCACGGCACGAACCGCTCCGCGGTCAGGTCCGGACGGCCGATGTAGCCGCGGGCCAGCCCGCGCCCGGCGACGTAGAGGTCACCGGCGACGCCCGGCGGCACCGGCGCCAGCCGCTCGTCGAGCACGTAGGTGCGGGTGTTCGGGTCCGGGACGCCGATCGGCGTCGGACCCTCCCAGCCGGGCACGGCGTCCCAGAGCGTGGAGTTGACCGTCGCCTCGGTCAGCCCGTAGGCCCCGAGCAGGTGCAGCGGTCCCGCCCAGCGCTCGATCACGTGCGGCGGCACGACCTCCGTGCCGACCAGCACCGTCGTCCCGTCGGGGATCACCAGGTCCGGGGGAAGCGCCGCGACCAGCGACGGCGGCAGGATCGCGTGCGTGACACCGGTGCGCGTCCAGCGTGTCGGTCAGCGCGGGCCCGGCGACCCGGGCGTCGTCCGGCAGCACGACCAGCCGGCCGCCCTCGTGCAGCGCCTGGACGAGCTCGAAGACGAACACGTCGAACCCGATCGACGCGAACTGCAGCACCACGCTGTCCGCTCCGACGCCCATCCGGTCCACCGCGGTCGCGGCGAGGCTGGCGATGCCGTCGTGGGTCAGCACGGCGCCCTTCGGCCGCCCGGTCGATCCCGACGTGTAGATCACGTACGCGGCGTGGTCCACACCGGACGGACGCCGGTAGGCGGTCCGGCCTTCGGGAGTTATCCCGTTGTCCGGCAACAACACCCGCGGAACGTCGGTCTCGACCCGGGACGACTGCTCCGCCGTCGCCAGCAGCGCCGACGCGCCCGAGTCGCCGAGCATGAACGTGATCCGCTCCGCCGGGTGCGACAGGTCCAGCGGCAGGAACGCCGCGCCCCGCTTCAGCACCCCGAGCACGGACGCGACGACCTCGATCGACCGCGGCACGGCCACGCCGACGACGTCCTCCGGGCCGACGCCGTCCAGCAGTACGGCGACGCCGTCGGCCAGCCCGTCCAGCTCGGCGTAGGTGACCGTCCGGTCGCCGTCGACCACGGCGACCGCGTCCGGGCGCTCCGCGACGTTGCGCTCGAACGCCTCGATCAGCGTCCGCTCCTCGACCGACCGGTCCGTCGCGTTGAAGCCGTCCAGGACGAGCGCGCGCTCGGCATCGTCGAGCACGTGGACGTCGCCGATCCCGCAGCCGCCGGCCACGAGGCCGGCGGTGAACCGGGCGAAGCGCGACGCGAGCCGGGCCGCCGTCGGCTCGTCGTAGAGGTCCGAGGCGTACTCCAGCCCGAGGGTCAGCCCGCCGTCGACGTCGGTGCCCGTTCCGCCTGCGGTTCTCTCGGTGAAGCTGAACACGAGGTCGAACTTCGCCGACGTCGCCTCCACCGGCTCCGCGGCGACCGTGACGCCGTCCAGCGCCAGCGCGTCCCCGGTGCGGGCGTGGTAGCCGACCATCACCTGGAACAGCGGGTTGCGGGCCGGTGTGCGCGGCGGGTTCAGCCGCTCCACGACGGCCTCGAACGGGACGTCGGCGTGCGAGAACGCGGCCAGGTCGGCGTCGCGCACGCGCGCCACCAGCTCGTCGAGCGTCCGGGTTGCCGGACACGTCGGTGCGCAGCGCGAGCGTGTTCACGAAGAACCCGACGAGGTCGTCGAGGCGGTCGTCGGTGCGTCCGGCGACCGGTGCGCCGAGCACGATGTCGTCGCCCGCGCCGAGCCGGTGCAGGAACGCGGCGACGCAGGCGTGCAGCACCAGGAACGGGCTCGCCCCGGTGCGGGCCGCGAGCGCCGCGACGCCGGCGCGGGTCGTGTCGTCGAGGGCGGTGTGCACGGTCCCGCCACGGAACGACGGGCGCGCGGGCCGCGGACGGTCGGACGGCAGCACCAGCTCGTCCGGCGCGCCGTCGAGCTCGCCGGCCCACCACTCGAGCTGCGCGTGCGCGACGGAGTCCGGGTCGGCCGCGTCGCCGAGCAGCTCGCGGTGCCAGAGCGCGTAGTCCGCGTACTGCACCGGCAGCGGCGCGAGGTCCGGCGCGGTCCCCGACCGGCGCGCCCGGTAGGCGGCGGCGAGGTCGGACAGGAACGGGCGGTCGGACCACTCGTCGGTCGTGATGTGGTGCAGCATCAGCACCAGCACGTGCGTCTCCGGCGCCGCGCGCAGCAGGGTCGCCCGCAGCGGCACCTCGCTCGCCAGGTCGAACGGCCGGTCCAGCTCGGCGCGGATCCGCTCCGGAACCCGCGTCGTCCGTCCTCGGCCGTGTCCACGACCGCGAACGGCACCGGCACGGAGGTCCAGGACCCGCTGCACGGGCACGCCGTCGCGCTCGGCGAACACCGTCCGCAGCGCCTCGTGCCGGCCGGCGACGTCGTCGAGCGCGGCCCGTAGCGCGTCCGGGTCGAGCGCGCCGGTCAGGCGCAGCACGATCGGGAAGTTGTAGGCCGCCGACCCCGCCTCCAGCTGCTGGAGCAACCACAGCCGCTGCTGCGCCGCGGAGAGCGGCAGCCGCTCCGGACGCTCCCGGACGGTCAGCTCCGGGCGCGCCGGGCCGGAGTGCCCGTCGATGCGCACGGCGAGCTCGGCGACCGTCGGGGCCTCGAACAGGTCACGCAGCGCGAGCTCCGCGGACAGCGCCCGCCGCACCCGGCGACAGCAGCCGGGTGGCGAGCAGCGAGTGCCCGCCGAGATCGAAGAACGAGTCGTCCGCTCCCACCGTGCGCACGTCCAGGACCTCGGCGAACAGGCCGGCCAGCGCCTCCTCGGCGGCGCCCTTCGGCGGCCGCCCCGACCCGGCGGCGACCGCGTCCGGGACGGGGAGCGACGCGACGTCGAGCTTGCCGTTCACGGTCAGCGGCAACCCCTCCACGACGACGAGGGCGGCCGGCACCATGTGCTCGGGCAGCCGCTCGCGCAGGTGGCGGCGCAGCTCGTCGGGCGTCGGGTCGGCACCGTCGGCC
Source organism: uncultured Actinomycetota bacterium (assembly GCA_963822335.1). GTDB lineage: Bacteria > Actinomycetota > Actinomycetes > Mycobacteriales > Pseudonocardiaceae > Pseudonocardia. The sequence goes on from CAWGHE010000005.1 coordinate 1,719,102, forward strand.
GGCACGACGTAGCCGACGAGTCGCTTCAGCCCGGCCTGCGCGTCCGCGACCACGGCCGCGCGGGCGACCGCGTCGTGACCGGACAGCACGGAGGCGACCTCGCCCGGCTCCACCCGGTGCCCGCGGATCTTGACCTGGTCGTCGGTGCGGCCGAGGAAGTCGAGCATCCCGTCCGGGCCCTGCCGGACCAGGTCACCGGTCCGGTACATGCGCCCGCCGGGCACGGACGGGTCGGCGACGAACCGCTCCGCGGTCAGCCCGAACCGGTCCAGGTAGCCGCGGGCCAGGCCGGCCCCCGCGATGTAGAGCTCGCCGGGGGTCCCCGTGCGGGACAGGACGCAGCCACGGGTCGAGGACGTGCGCGCGCGGTGTTCGTGATCGGGCGCCCGACGGTCGGGGTGTCCGAGTCCCCGGTACCCGCGCCGAGCGTGTTGATCGTGTACTCGGTGGGGCCGTAGAGGTTGTAGCCGAGCACGCCGGGTTGTCGCGCAACGCGTCCCACACGGCGTCGGACACCGCCTCGCCGCCGAGCAGCACCAGCGGCGGCGGGTGCGGCCCGTCCAGCAGGCCGGTGTCGAACAGGACCGCGGCGTACGTCGGCGTCACGTTGACCACGTCGACGGCGTGCTCCCTGCAGTACGCGACCAGCGCGTCGGCGTCGCGGCGCAGCTCCTCGTCGCAGACGTGCACCTCGTGGCCCTCGACGAGCCAGAGCAGCTCCTCCCACGACATGTCGAACGCGAAGGAGACGGTGTGCGCGATCCGCAGCCGTCGCCCGCCTGCCGCGTCGACCACCGGGTCGAAGATCTCCCGGCGGTGGTTGAGCTGCATGTTCGTCAGCCCGCGGTACGGGGTGACGACGCCCTTCGGCTTCCCGGTCGAGCCGGAGGTGTAGATCAGGTACGCGGGCTGCTCCAGGCGGTCCGGCGCGTCCCGGCGGAACGCGCCCAGCTCGTCGTCGGACAGCGGGGCGGGATCGGTCCGCTCGCGGGCGGCGAGCGTGTCCGAGGCGTCCAGCACGAGGGCCGGGACGCCGGACGGGGCGAGCGCGTCGGCCATGCGCCCCACCGTCACCAGCTGGACCGGCGCCGCGTCGGCGAGCGTGTCGAGCAGGCGCTCGGCCGGGTGGTCGAGCTCCAGCGGCAGGTACGCCGCGCCGGTGCGCAGGACGGCGAACAGCGCGATCACCGTCTCCACCGAGCGCGGCACGGCCAGCGCGACGACCCGTTCCGGCCCGGCGCCGCGCTCGAGCAGCATCCGCGCCGTGCGGTTCACGGCGGCGTCCAGCTCGGCGTAGGTCAACCGCGCCTCGTCCTGCACCAGGGCGATCTCGTCCGGGACCAGGGCGGCCCGCTCGGCCAGCATGTCGGCGACGGTCTCGGTGCCGATCTCGATCTCGTCGCCGGCGCGCACGCCGGCCAGCGCCGTGCGCTCGGCGTCGAGCAACGGGTCGAGCAGGCCGGTCGCGCGGTCCGGGTCGGCCAGCATCTGGCGCAGCAGCCCGACGTAGCGGTCGAGCACGGCGGCCGCGGCGTCGTCGTCGACGGCGTGCGAGAGCATCACGTCGATCCGCTCCCCCGGCGTGACCACCAGGTTCAGCGGGAAGTGGGTGTGGTCGACGCCGTTCAGGGACAGCACGCCGTGCTCGTCGCGCAACGCCGCCAGCTGGTCGTCGCCACCCTCGAGGCGGTAGACGAACAGCGTGTCGAACAGGCGGCGGTGCCCGGACACGCGCTGGATGTCGCCGAGCCCGACGAACTCGTAGGGCATCGTGGCCAGGCGCTCGTCCTGCAGCCGGACGAGCGCGTCCGCCACGGTCTCCCCGGCCCGGAACCCGGTGCGGACGGGGACCGTGTTCATGAACAGGCCGGTCGCCGTGTCGACACCGGGCACGGTCGCGTTCCGCCCGGCGACGACGGTGCCGAACACGACGTCGGTGCGCCCGGTCAGCACGCCGAGCGTCAGTCCCCACGCGGCGGCGAGCACGCCGTTCGCGGTGACGCCGCGGGTGCGGGTGAGCTCGCGCAGCCGCTCGGAGTCCTCGGCGGACAGCTCGGCGTGCCGCTCGCCGGAGGCGACCGTGACCGGCACGTCCGACGACGTGTCGCCGACGAGCGTCGGCTCCTCCAGCCCGGCCATCGCCGCGCGCCACGCGGACGTCGCGCCGTCGTGGTCCTGGGCGGCGAGCCACCCGAGGTAGTCGCGGTACGAGCCGACCGGGCCGATCTCCCGCCCGGCGTAGGCGGTGAGCAGCTGCCCGATCACCAGCCAGGCCGACCAGCCGTCCCACACCAGCTGGTGGCGGTTGATCACGAGCCGGTCGTGGTCCGGGGCGCGGACGACCAGCAGCCGGAACAGCGGCGGCCGCGTCACGTCGAACGGGACGGCGCGGTCGGCGGCCAGCGCGGCCTCGACCCGCTCCGGGATCTCCGCGGCCGGCACGTCGCCCAGGTCGACCTCGTCGACCGGCGGGTCCAGGTGCGCGGCCACGAACTGCACGGGCCGGTCCAGGCCCTCGCTGGTGAACCCGGCCCGCATCGCCGGGTTCGCCTCCATCACCGTCGGCGCAGGCGGCGCGGAGCCGGTCGAGGTCGATGCGCTCGGCGAGCTCCATCGTTTCCTGGACGGTGTACACGTCACCGCTGTCCTCCATCGACGCGTGGAAGAACAGCCCGTCCTGCAGCGGCGCGAGCGGCCACACCTCGTCCACCGGGACCGGCGCGGCGCGGACGAACTCGTCGATCTGCTCGGCCGGCAGGTCGACCACCGGTGCGGGGATCTCGCTCGCGGTGAGCGCGCCGGCCCGTGCCGCGATGCCGGCCGGGGTGCGGCCGGCGAGCACGTCCCGCGGGCCGACGTCGAGGCCGGCGTCGCGGGCCCGGGTGGCCACCGAGATCGACGTGATGCTGTCCCCGCCGAGGGAGAGGAAGTCGTCGTCCGGCCCGCACTCGTCGCGGCCGAGCACGGCGGCGAACGCCGCGCACAGCGTGCGCTCGGCGTCGGTCGCCGGCTCGCGGGCGGGCCCGGAGCGGACGGTCTCCGGAGCGGGCAGCGCGGCGCGGTCCAGCTTGCCGCTGGGACTCAGCGGCAGCGCATCGAGCAGCACCACCGCGGACGGCACCATCGGCGCCGGGAGCCGCTCGGCCAGCGTGGCGCGCAACGCCTCCGGGTCGACCTCCGAGCCGTCCGGCACGACGTAGCCGACGAGTACGTGCCCGGCCCCGTCGCGGCGCGCGACCACGGCCGAACGCGCGACACCGGGCAGCGTCGCGAGCACGGTGTCGATCTCTCCGAGCTCGATCCGGTTGCCCCGGATCTTCACCTGGTCGTCGCCGCGGCCGAGGTACTCCAGCTCGCCGTCGCGCACCCGGCGCACGACGTCGCCGGTGCGGTACATCCGCTCTCCCGGGGCGCCGGAGGGGTCGGCGACGAAGCGGTCGGCGGTCAGGCCCGGGCGGCCGTGGTAGCCGCGGGCCAGCTGGACACCGGACAGGTACAGCTCGCCCGGGACGCCGTCCGGTACCGGCCGCAGGTACGGGTCGAGCACCTGGACGCCGGTGTTCGCGACCGGGCGTCCGATCGGCACCGGCTCCGACGGCGGGTGGCCGACCGGGTGGTAGGTGACGTCGACGGCGGCCTCGGTCGGCCCGTAGAGGTTGTGCAGCGCCTACGCCGGTCAGGTCCCGCCAGCGCGCGGCCGCGTCCGCCGGGAGCGCCTCGCCACTGCAGAACACGCGGGTCAGGTGCCGCGCCCAGGACGCGTCCGCGGTGACCGCGCCCGCCGCGAGGAACCCTTCCAGCATGGACGGGACGAAGTGCATCGTCGTGATCCGCTCGCGCCCGATCAGCCCGGCCAGGTACTCGGGGTCGCGATGCCCGTCCGGGCGGGCGAGCACGACGGCGGCGCCGCGGCAGAGCGGCCAGAAGAACTCCCACACCGACACGTCGAAGCTCGCCGGGGTCTTCTGCAGAACCCGGTCGTCCGGGACGAGTCCGTACTCGTCCTGCATCCACACCAGACGGTTCACGATCGCCCGGTGGCTGACCACGACACCCTTCGGCCGCCCGGTGGAGCCCGAGGTGTAGATCAGGTAGGCGGCGTCGTCCGGATCCGGGTCGGCGGTGTCCGGCGCCGAACCCTGGTCGGCGGTCGGGACCAGCTCGACGCCGTCGAGCTCCGGTCGAACCGAGTCGACCACGACCGTGTCGACGCCGGCGTCGGAGGCCATGAACGCCAGCCGTTCGGCCGGGTAGTCGAGGTCCAGCGGCAGGTAGGCGGCACCGCTGCGCAGCACGCCGACGAGCGCGACCATCAGCTCCGCCGACCGCGGCACGGCGACGCCGACGATGCGGCCCGGTCCGGCACCGCGGGCCCGCAGCCGCCCGGCCAGCTCGGCCGAGCGGCGGTCGAGCTCGGCGTAGGACAACGTCGCGTCCTGTCCGACGACGGCCGTCGCGTCCGGCGTGCGGGCGGCCTGGTCGGCGATCAGCGACGGCAGCGTTGCGTGCGGAACGACCAGCTCGGGGCCGGTGTCCGGGCGCGCGCCGGGCCGCAGCGCGACCGAGGCGACGGGCGTGCGCGGGGCGCGGGCGAACGTGTCGAGGTGGCGCTCCAGCAGCTCCACCAGCAGCGCGGCCGCCGCGGCAGGCACACGGTCCGCGTCGTACTTGAGCGTCAGCCTCAGCTCGCGCCCGGGGCCGGCGAGCAGCGCGAGCGGGTAGTGCACGGCGTCGCGCACGTCCTCGCCGTGCACCCGCAGGCCGCCGTCGACGGCCGTGTCCCCGGCCTGCGGGTGGTTCTCCACGACGACGAGCGTGTCGAACGGCTCCACGGCGGCACCGTCCCGGACGAGGCGCTGCAGCTCGCCGAGCCCGATCTGCTGGTGGTCGAGCAGCGCGGCCCGCGACGCGTGCAGCCGGCGCAGCGGCTCGCCCAACGGTTCGCCCGGCCGGAACCGCACGCGCACCGGCAGCGTGTTGATGAACAGGCCGACCGCCTCGTCGATCCCGGCGACCGGCGCGTCCCGGCCGGACACGGTGCTGCCGACGAGCACGTCGCCGGACCCGGTCAACCCACCGACGACGAGCCCCCAGGCACCGTGCAGCAGCGTGGAGAGCGTGATCCCGTGCGCGCGGACCTGCTCGGTCAGCGCGGCCGTGCGGCGCTCGTCGAGCACCAGCTCGCACTGCTCGTGCAGGCCCTCGCCCCGGCGCGCGCCCGTCTCCGGGCCCTGGCCGGGGGGCAGGGCGGGCACCAGCAGGGTCGGCTCGTCGATCCCGGCGAGCTCCTCCGTCCAGGCGGCGAGCGCGGCGGGACGGTCGGCCGCGACGGCGTCCAGCTGGGCGAACCAGGCGGTCAGCCGCTCGGCCGGGTCCCCTCCCTCCGGCACGGCATCGGCAGCGTCGACATACCGCTGCAGGACCTCCCGGACCACGAGCGCGACCGACCACCCGTCGAGGACGGCGTGCTGGAACGTCAGCGCGAGCTCGGCCCGCCCCGGACCGGAGTGCAGCACGGCCGCGCGCACCAGCGGTGGCCGTCCGAGATCGAACGGGCGCAGGCGCTCCGCGTCCAGGAACGCCGCCCGTTCGGCCGCCGGACGCCCGGCCATGTCCACCTCGGACCAGTCCGGTTCGACCCGCGCGGCGACGGCCTGCACGATCCGGCCGTCGCCCCGCTGTGCGAACCCGGCGCGCAGCTGCGGGTGGCGCTCCAGCACGGCCTCGAACGCGGCCCGCAGCGCGGCGCCGTCCACCGGCGACCCGTCGGCCGAGCCGATGTCGACCACGCGTTGCACGGTGTAGACCTGGGTGGCGTCGTCGCCGAGCGCGGCGTGGAAGTAGAAGCCCTCCTGCAGCGCCGACACCGGCCCGACCCGGACGATCTCGCCGAGGTTCTCCAGCGCGGCCCGGGCGGTGTCGTCGAGCTCGACGGTCCCGGCGGCGGGCGTGTCCTCGGCGGGCTCCGCGGTCCTGCGCCGGGGCTTGCGGGCCGTGACGACGCCGGCCAGCTCCTGCACCGTCGGGTGCTCGAACAGCTGGCGCGGCGTGAACCGCAGGCCCGCCTCGCGCGCCCGGCGGGCGAGCTGGATCGAGCTGATCGAGTCGCCGCCGAGTGCGAAGAAGTCGTCGTCGACGCCGATGCCGGGCACCTCGAGCACCTCGGCGAACAGCGTGCAGAGCAGCTCCTCGCGCGGCGAGCCCGGCCGCAGCCCGCGCACGAGTGCGGACAGGTCCGGTTCCGGCAGCGCCGCGCGGTCGATCTTGCCGCTGGACGTCACCGGCAGCTCGTCGAGCAGGACGACGGCGGCGGGCACCATGTGCTCGGGCAGGTGGTCGCGCAGGTGCTCGCGCAGCGTCCCGGTCAGACCGGCGTCCTCGTGCCCGTCGTGGGCCACCACGTAGCCGACCAGGCGCCGCTCGCCCGGCCGCGGCTCGGTGACCTGCACGGTCGCCTGGCGCACGTCGTCGTGGGCGGCGAGCACGGACTCGACCTCGCCGGGCTCGATCCGGAAACCGCGGATCTTGACCTGGTCGTCGGTGCGCCCCAGGAACTCCAGCGAGCCGTGCTCGTCGGAGCGCACGAGGTCCCCGGTGCGGTAGAGACGCCCGCCGGGCGGGCCGAACGGGTCGGCGACGAACCGTTCGGCGGTGAGGTCCGGCCGGCCCAGGTAGCCGCGGGCGAGCCCGGGCCCGCCGAGGTAGAGCTCGCCGTCCTCGACCGGCCGGGACCCGGCGCAGGTGCTCGTCGAGCACGTACGCGGTCGTCTGCGGGTCGGCGACGCCGATCGGCACGCTCGTCCCGGCCCGGTGCGGGTCGCACTCGCCGAGCGTGGAGTTGACGGTCGCCTCGGTCGGGCCGTACGCGTTGAACATCAGGCGGCCGTGGCCCCACCGCGCCACGAGCTCCGGGGACACCCGCTCGGTGCCCGCGAGCAGCGTCGCCGGCGGGAGCGTCGCGCCGTCGGGCAGCGCGGCCAGCAGCGCTGGCGGCAACGCCATCTGCGTGATCCCGTGCGCCGTGATGTAGGCGGCCAGCTCCGGAACCGGCGCACGCAGCTCGGCGGGGACCATGACCAGCCGGCCGCCGGACAGCAGTGCCTGGCACAGCTCCCAGAACGCCAGGTCGAAACCGGTGGCCGCGAACGCGAGCACGCGCGAGTGGTCGCCCACCCCGAGCCGTTCGGTCTGGGTCTCGATCAGCTTGGCGACGCCGCTGTGGGTGAGCACGACGCCCTTCGGGCGTCCGGTCGAGCCCGACGTGTGGATCACGTAGGCCGCGTTGCGGACGTCCAGGTCCGGCACCGGGAGCGGGTCCGCGGCGGCGATCGCGACCGCGTCGTCCGCGTCGTCCAGGACGACGACCGCGCACCCGTGCGTGAGGTCCTCGACCGCCGCGACCGTCTGCGTCGTCCCGACCAGCACGACCGGCCGGGCGTCGTCGAGGACCTGCCCGGTGCGCGCGGCCGGCTGGTCCGGGTCGACCGGCAGGTACGCCGCGCCGGCCCGCAGCACGGCGACCATCGCGACGACGAGGTCGACGCCGCGCGGGACCGCCAGCGCGACGAGCTGCTCCGGCCCCGCACCGCGAGCGGCGAGCACGCCCGCCAGCCGGGCCGCCCGGTCGTCGAGCTCGGCGTAGGTCAGCTCGGCGTAGTCGTCGCCGCCCGGCGCCCCTGCGCACACGGCGACCGCGTCCGGTGCGGCCGCGACCCGCTCGGCGAACAGCCGGGGCCAGGTTGCGGTGTCGGTGCCGGGATCGGACGGCGTGGGCAGGGTGCGGGTCACGACGGCTCCTGGTGCGGGGTTCCGGGTCGCGGGCTGGGCGGCCGGGCTCAGGCGGACGGGCGGCCGGCCTCGGTGCGCTCGATCAGGCTGCGCGGGCGCAGGTCGGTCCAGTGCTGCTCGATGTGCTCGAGGCAGGCCGCCTTGTCCGCGGGTCCGTGCTCGACCGTCCAGCCGGCCGGGACATCGGCGAACGCCGGCCACAGCGAGTACTGGCCCTCGTCGTTGACCAGCGCGTGGAACGTGCCGTTCTCGTCGTCGAACGGGTTCGTGGACACAGGTGTCTCCTCGGTGCGGAAGCGCGTCGGATCGGGGTGGGCGGTCAGAGGGCCGTGCGGGTGACACCGGCCGCGGCCGGCGCGGAGCCGGCGTCGCCGGTGCCGGGATCACCGGTGCCCGCGGGCGGCGGTACCGGCTGCTCGCCCGCGATCGAGCCGGCGATCTCGCCGGAGCGCACGGCGACGTTCGACAGCAGCGTCGACGAGATGCCGTGCGTGTGCTCGGTGGGGCCCTGCACGTAGATGCCGACCGCCACCGGCGTGCCGTCGGCCAGCGATCCGGTGTCGACCCGGTAGTCCCGGCGGACGTCCAGACGTCCCTCCAGGTCCCGGCCGCACGCCTCGGTGAGGCCACCGCCGAGCAGCCACAGCGGGTCGTCCGCCCGGTAGCCGGTCGCGTAGACGACGACGTCGGCCGTGATCACCTCGCGATCCCCGTCGATCAGGGACTCCACGGCCAGCTCGACCCGGTCGGAGACCTCGACGACGTCGGCGACGCGGCGAGACGTTGCAGAACTTCAGCCGCTCCTTGCCGGCGACGCGCTCGTGGTAGTGCGTGCGGTAGAGCCCGTCGATCAGTTCCGGGTCGACGACCGAGTAGTTCGTGTTCGCGTGGTAGCCCAGGATCATCTCCTTGACCCCGTCCGGCGCGGCGTAGAAGTCGTCGACGGCGGACGGGTCGAAGATCCGGTTCGCGAACGAGCTGTCGTCGGCCGGGCTGTAGCCGTAGCGGGCGAACACCGCGTAGACCTCGGCCGTCGGGAACGTCCGGTGCAGGTAGTCGACGCTCTCCGCGGCGCTCTGCCCGGCACCGATCACGGCCAGGCGCTTCGGCTCGGTGTCGGTGAGCGCCTCGGCGTTGTGCAGCAGGTCCTTGTTGTGCCAGATCCGCGGGCCCGCCGTCACCCCGCGCGGCAGCGCCGGCGGTCAGGCCGGTGGCCAGCACGACGTTGCGGGCACGCACCCGGCGCGTCGCCCCACCGTGGCGGTAGACGACCTCGACCTGCTCGACGGCCCCGGCCGCGCGGTCCCGGACCGGCATGACCTCGATGACCTCGGCGCCGTAGTCGACGCGATCGCCGAGCCGGGAGGCGGCCCACTCCAGGTAGTCGTGGAACTCGAGCCGGGTCGGGAAGTTGCTCCCGTAGTTGATGAAGTCGACCAGCCGGGCGCGCGCCTGGAGGTAGGACAGGAACGAGAACGAGCTGGTCGGGTTGCGCAGCGTGACCAGGTCCTTGAGGAACGACACCTGCATCGTGGTGTCCGCCAGGAGCATCCCGCGGTGCCAGCCGAACTTCTCCTGGCGCTCCACGAACCTGGCGGTGACCCGGTCTCCGGGCGCGGCGGCGGCGTTGTGCTCCTCGAGCGCGATGGCCAGCCCGAGGTTCGACGGCCCGAACCCCACGCCGACCACGTCGTAGACCTCGTGCTCGCTTCCGGGCGTCGCGTCGGTCATCCTCGTCCTCTCGCGCTCGTCACCTACGCTTAGCTGATGTAAGGCGAGGCTAACTGGATCATAGAACAGCCTCGCTGACCAGAAAAAGTTCAGATCTGAGACGAAACGAACCAACGCCCCCGTGCGAGTGGAGGAGTGGGGGTGGTGTCAGCGCTCCAGGAGGACCCGGACCAGGTCCTTCCACTGGGGGAGCATCGGGTCGGTCGCGGGGTCGCGCGGATCGAACGTGTAGGTGAGCGCCGCACCGCGCATCGACGTCAGCAGCAGGTCCCGTAGCTGCCTGAACCGCGGCCGGGACGCGAGCTCGTCGCCGAACATCCGGGCCATCGACGCGCGGATGGCCGAGCCGAGCAGGCGTTCCTCCGGCCGGAGCGCGTCGGCGATCTCCGGGCTGCTGCGGGCCGCCGTCCACAGCTCGACCGACGCCCAGAAGTGCGGCTCGGAGAAGCTCTGCCAGAGCAGCTCGATCACGCGGTCGGCCCGCTCGAAGCCGACCGCGTCCCGCTGCGCGTCCAGCAGGCGAAGGACCCGCTCCTCGGTGTCCGCCACACGCTTCACGGCCAGATGCTGGGCCGCCGCGACGAGGAGCCGGTCGCGGGACGGGAAGTGGTGCAGCAGCCGGCCCCGGGACACGGCCGCCTCACCCTGGATCGTGAGCGTCGTCGCGCCGGAGTAGCCGCCGTCGACCAGGCAGGCGACGGCGGCGTCCAGGATCCGGCCGCGGCTGTCCTCGGACCGTTGCGCCCGAGTGGTCACAGCCCCAGGCTCCGGCCGATGACCTCCTTCATGATCTCGGTGGTGCCACCGTAGATCCGGGTGATGCGGGCGTCGGCGTAGGCCTTGGCGATCGGGTACTCGTTCATGTAGCCGTAGCCGCCGTGCAGCTGCAGGCAGCGGTCGACGACCCGGCCCTGCAGCTCGGTGCACCAGTACTTCGCCTTCGACGCGTCGACGGCCGTGAGCTCGCCGGCGTTCAGCGCGCGCACGCAGTCGTCGGTGTAGTGCTCGGCGATGTCGATCTCGGTGTCGATCTCGGCGAGCACGAACTTGGAGTTCTGGAACGAGCCGATCGGCTGGCCGAACGCCTTGCGCTCCTTGACGTACTCCAGCGTGTGGTTCAGCGCCGTCCGGGCCGCCGCGACGGCCGCGATCGCGATCGACAGCCGCTCCTGCGGGAGGTTGGAGACGAGCTGGGTGAAGCCCTGGCCCTCCTCGGGTCCGAGGAGGTTCGCCACCGGGACCTTCACGTCGGTGAACGACAGCTCCGCGGTGTCCTGCGCGTGCTGGCCCAGCTTGTCCAGGTTGCGGCCGCGCTCGAAGCCCTCCATCCCGCGCTCGAGCACCAGCAGGCTCATGCCCTTGTGCTTCTGCGACGGGTCGGTCTTCACCGCGGTGATCACGAGGTCGGCGTTGATCCCGTTCGTGATGAACGTCTTCGCGCCGTTGACGACGTAGTGGTCGCCGTCGCGGATCGCCGTGGTGGACATCGACGCCAGGTCGGAGCCGATGCCCGGCTCGGTCATCGCGATCGCGGTGATCAGCTCACCGGACGCGATGCCGGGCAGCCAGCGCTGCTTCTGCTCGTCGTTGCAGTAGGCGAGGAAGTAGGGCAGCACGATGTCGTTGTGCAGCGTCAGGCCGAGCCCGGCCGCCGCCGCGCCGGAACGCATCAGCTCCTCGGACTCGACGGCGTTGAAGCGGAAGTCCTGCACTCCCCCGCCGCCGTAGGACTCCGGGATGTCGATGCCCAGGAAACCCGGCCGCACCGGCGGTGGTGAACAGCTCCCGGGGGACGATCCCGTCGGCCTCCCACTGCTCGTGGTGCGGGACGATCTCCTTCTCGACGAAGGCCCGGTAGGCCTCCCGGAACGCCTCGTGGTCGGACTCGTAGAGCGTGCGCTTCATCGCGGATCCTCCTACTTCGGCGCCATGCGCAGCGCACCGTCGAGGCGGATGACCTCGCCGTTGAGCATCGGGTTGTCGACGATGTGGGCGACGAGCTTGCCGTACTCGCTCGGCTGCCCCAGGCGCGACGGGTGCGGCATCTCTTGCCAGCGAGGCCTCGATCGCCTCCTCGCGCAGCCCGGCGAGCAGCGGCGTCTCGAACAGGCCCGGCGCGATCGTGCAGACCCGGATGCCCATGCCGGCCAGGTCGCGCGCGATCGGCAGCGTCATGCCGACGATCCCGCCCTTGGACGCCGAGTAGGCGGCCTGTCCGATCTGGCCGTCCATCGCGGCGATCGAAGCGGTGTTGACGATCACGCCACGGTCGCCGTCGACCGGCTCGTTGGCCGTCATCCGCTCCGCCGCCAGCCGGAGCACGTTGAACGTGCCGACCAGGTTGACGTTGATGACCTTGACGAACTCCTCCAGCGGGAACGGGCCCTTCCGGCCGACGGTCCGGAACTGCGTTGCCGATACCGGCGCAGTTCACCGCGACCCGCAGCGTGCCCAGCTCGGCCGCGACGTCGAGCGCGGCGGTGATCTGCTCCTCGTTGGTCACGTCCGCCGGGGCGAACCGGACCGTGTCGCCGAGCTTGTCCGCGACGGCCTCGCCCGGCGGACGACGGCAGGTCGACGATCACGACCTTCGCGCCGGCCTCGACCAGCTTCTCCGTGGTGGCGAGGCCCAGGCCGGACGCGCCGCCGGTGACGAGCGCGACGGCTCCGTTGATGTCCATCTGGTGGATCCTTCCGGTTTCTCGGGGAGCCTCAGAGCAGCTCGAGGATGGTGGCGTTCGCCTGGCCGCCGCCCTCGCACATGGTCTGCAGGCCGTAGCGGGTGCCGGTGTCGCGCATGTGGTGCACGAGCGTGGTCATGATCCGGGCGCCGGACCCGCCGAGCGGGTGCCCGAGCGCGATCGCGCCGCCGTTCGGGTTCAGCGCGGCCGGGTCCGCCTTGATGTCGGCCAGCCACGCCAGCGGCACCGGGGCGAACGCCTCGTTCACCTCGAACGCGCCGATGTCGGTCAGCGACAGGCCCGACTTCGCGAGCGCCTTCTCCGTGGCCGGGATCGGCGCGGTCAGCATGATCACCGGGTCGGCGCCGGCGAGCACGGCCGTGTGCACCCGCGCGATCGGGGTCAGCCCCAGCTCCTGCGCCTTCTCCGACGTCATCATCAGCAGCGCGGCCGAGCCGTCGGAGATCTGCGAGGAGTTGCCGGCGTGGATCACGCCGCCCTGGTCGGCGTCCTTGAACACGGTCTTGAGCTGGCCGAGCGCCTCCAGCGTGCCGCCGCGGCGCACGCCCTCGTCCGCGGTGACGCCGGCGAGCGGGGCGATCTGGCCGTCGAACCGGCCGTCGTCCTGCGCGGCGGCGGCCTTCGCGTGCGACTCCAGCGCGAACTCGTCGAGCTGGGTGCGGGAGAAGCCCCACTTCTCGGCGATCATCTCCGCGCCGACGCCCTGGTTCGGGAACGCGCCGTAGCGCTCCATGAACGCCTCGCCGAACGGGTTCTGCTCCATCCGCGACGAGCCCATCGGCACCCGGGTCATCGACTCGACGCCGCCGGCGACGACGACGTCGTACTGACCGGCGATCAGCCCGGCCGCGGCGAAGTGGGCGGCCTGCTGGCTCGACCCGCACTGGCGGTCGACGGTCACGCCGGTGACGGTCTCCGGGAAGCCCGCGGCGAGGGCGGCGTTGCGAGCGATGTCGAACGTCTGCTCGCCGGCCTGGGACACGCAGCCCCAGACGACGTCCTCGATGTGCGCCGGGTCGACACCCGCGCGCTCGGTCAACGACTTCAGGACATGGGCCGACAGGTCGGTCGGGTGGACCCCGGCCAGGCCGCCCTTGCGCTTACCCACGGGGGTGCGCACCGCTTCCACGATGACTGCGTCTCGCACGTCCCACGCTCCTTCGGCGACGGGGTGGACGGCGCCTCGTGGCGTCGTCGCCAGAGGGACCGTAACACCAAACAGTCAGGACTGACTGTCACGCTGGGTGCGAGGCACGTCACGCCGGTGCCGGCATGCTGACGGGCCGCAACGAGCCCTCGGACGCGGTCGAGATCACCCGGTTCGGCGGTGCGCAGCAGGACGAGGTCGGCCTCATTGCCCGGCGTGATCGCGCCGACCCGGTCGGCGAGACCGGGTGTATTGACCGCACCGGGGGGAACTCAGCCGTCAGGCTCCCCGCCGAGCCGACGCCGCAGGCGGCACACCTCGGACCCCAGCCGTCGGTCCGCCCCACGCCGGCAAGCGCGCGTCCCGCGCAGCCGGGCCACCTCACCGACCCGGCTGCGAGGCAGCGCACCGAACCGACGACCCAAGGCGTGCACGCCCGGGCCGGAAGACGGCCGGGCCCTCCGCCACACCGGCCGCAACGTGGTCGTAGGACCGTGCGTGTGGGAGTTGTTGTCGACGACATCGGGATGCCCCGTCGAGTGCAACGAGGGCGGTGGGCGGCGTCCCGACGGAGGTGTCGTGCGGGGATAGCGCGTCCCGTGACCGAACGCCGTGAGACCGGAGGCCGACGACCGTTGATGGCCCGATCGCCACTCGGCGGCGGAGCGCAGGCCGGACCCGGTCGCGACAACCTCACCTCGCCGGACGAGGCCGAACCATGTGGCCGGTCGAGGCGCTGGGCGCCGGGCACCAGCACTTGGGGGCCGCTGGGCGCCGGGCGACCCGTGCGGCCAGGACTGCTCGTGGAGGTGGCGGAGACAACGCGACGCAATCCCGTCTATTAGCGCGACACGTAGGTGTGGCCGGTCGGTGTCGTCGTTCGCACGCCGTCCCGTGTGCGTTCCACCCGCCAGCCCGGTTGTTCACGGAGATGGTTGTGGAACTCGCACAGCCCTCGGCCGTTGTCGAACTCGGTACGCCCGCCGTCCGCCCACCGTCGAATGTGATCGATGTGCCGGATCGGGGCGTCACAGTAGAGCTCGGTACAGCGGTGTCGATCTCTGGCCCTGATGAGTTGGGCGAGGACTCCGGTGAAGGTCCGGCGCCGCGAGTCACCACCGATGACGATCCCGGCACGGGTGATCAGCCGCCGCCAGGTCTTCCTGCCGGTGGTGGTGGCCAGCAGCTCGGCCGGGACCGGGCCGTGGCCCGGGATCTCCGCGGGGAGCGGGCTGGTCGGGTCCACGATGGCCTCGATCGGCACGACGATCTGCACCTCGACGTTCACGGCGTCGGCGGTGGCTTGTCCGGTGACGCGTTCGACGAGGGTGTCGGCCATGACCTGCCCGCGCCCGCGGGTCATCGGCGCCGGGTTCACCGACGCGTCGTTGAACGCCTTGTGCAGTGCCGCGTAGCAGGCGGCGCCTTGCTCGGCGGGCAGGTGCGCGATCAGGTCGGTCATCCCGTCCGCGGCCGGGCGCAAGGTCACCCGCCGCCCGGACCGTGCTGTGGCGCACCGGGTGCGGAACTTCTCCGGCGCGACCTGCGCAGCGAACTGTCGGGCCAGGCCGCGCAGCGTGCCGACCCCGAGGTGCGCGATGTCGCGGGCCGCGAGCAGCCGGTCGACCTCGGCCCGCTCGGCGGCGTCGAGGTGCGAGGTGGCGGTGACGACGGTGGACACCTTGTAGGCGCTCACCTCGCCGGCGCCGAACAGTCGGCGCAGGTGGTCGAGGCCGTCGTTGAGGTCGCGGGCGACGCGGACGCGTTTGCGGCCCTCGGTGGGTGAGACGCGGCACGCGTAGGCGATCTGGCCGGCGATGTCGCGTTCCAGCTTCTCCGGCTGCACCTCACCATGGGCAGTCTGCGCCGCGGCCTCGGCGCGGGCGAACGCCAACGTCCACTGCGACTGCAGCGCGTCCAACGAATGCTTCAGCGACTCCAGCTGCGCAATCCCGTCGATCAACTCCGCCCGAGTGAACGAGTCGCCGGTGGTATCGCTGGCGTGCGTGACGGCGATCTGCATGAGTGCGAGATCGAACGACGGGAATCCGGCCGCGACAGACCCCGGATCGGTGTCCGGGGAGCTGTCGTCGATGACCGTGGTCATGCCTCGATTCTACTCGAACATGCGTTCGATATCCAGCCTTTCCGGGCCCTCGACCTGGGAAAGAGCGGCATGTGGCGCGTCGGCCTCGGGTCGTGCAGAACTCGCCGGGCAGCCTGAGAAGGTTCGCTGGCCGCGCGACTGAAGCTCGTTCGGTGTTTGGAGTGGCCAGACATTCGTCGAGTGCGGCGAAGCGGTTGCGCTGCTGCCCGTCGAGGGCGTGGGAGCCGACGACGCTGAGCAGGATGCGGTTGATCCGCTCGGCCTCGCCGTCGGTCCGGGGCATCCAGGTCGGACGAGTCGTCGTCGTTACCGAGCGTGCGATCGACTGTGCCGATCCCGTCGATGTCCGCCGAACACCTCGACAGGCCTCGTACCGGACCGGCCGCCCGTGCGGGACGCGGGAGACCCGGGACCCGAGGCCAGGTGTCGTCGCGAAGCGGGCGTGAGCTGCTCGGCCTCAGCGCGTCATACCTGGCGGTCCGGGCCATGGCCCCCGACTCCGGCTGCGGGCGCGTCGAATGAGCTGCGGGGCCTCGAGAAGGGTGCTGCCCGTCCACGCTGAGCATGATCGGGACGCGGTCGGGCGGGCCGGCCAGCTCCCTGCGCCCAGTCGGGGCTCGCCGTGATCGTCGTGCTCGTGGTCCAGTCCGTCCGACCGAGGCCCCGCAACTGCGGCGGCGCCGCCTCAGCGTCGCGACGACGGCCGCGGCGGCCGCCGACGCCGACCACCCCGGCGCCGCCCGATGCGCGCCACCGGCACTGACCCGGAGGAGAGGACGCCGGCGCGTCAGGCAGGCGCATCCGCCCCGTCGCCGGCGGCGAACCGGCCGGACGGGGCGGGCCGACCCCGGCCCAGGCGAGGCGCCGTAGTGGTCGTAGAACACGGCCACCGCGAGCTCCCGGCGGCTGCGCACCCGGCCTTGGCGAAGATCGACTTCAGATGGTCCTGGACCTGTAGGCGGACAGGTTGCAGCTCCGACGCGATCTCCGCGTCCCGGTCCCGTCGACGATCACCACTGGCGGGTCCGTCGGACAGCGGGACGGCCTCGGCGGTGCCGACGACCAGGCCGGTGCGCTCGGCCGAGGTCCCCCGCACGATGATCAGTCTCGGCGAGACCGTTGCACCGCGAACCTCAATCCTGGCGATAGTGCCTGCGGTGCAGCTCCCGGACCTGGTCGGTCAGTTCGGGCGCCGGACCGTCGACGACCGCACCCGGCACGATGTCGCGGATCGGCAGCGGCGCCACCGGTGATCCGGAGGCTCCCAGCTCGGCACGCCACTGCGTGAGCTGCGCGGACGAGCCGATGTAGACGATCCGGCCCAGCCCCACCCAGCCGTGCGCGGCCGCGCACATCGGACAGTGCTCCCCCGAGGTGTAGACCGTGGCCGCCGCGCGCTGCTCAGACGTGAGGTGCGCGGCCGCCCAGCGAGCCAGCTCGAACTCGGGGTGGCGCGTCTCGTCCCCGCGGCTGGTCTCGCGGTTGCGGTCCTCGGCCAGGACCGTCCCGTCGCCGGCGACGAGCACGGACCCGAACGGCCCGTCCCCGTCGGCCAGCGCCTCGGCCGCCAGCTCCAGGCAGCGGCGCAGATGGACCAGGTCGCCGTCGTCGATCACACACGCCTCCCGCGGCTCGGATCTGAGTGCACCGGGCACCTAGCTCGACGCACGTAGCGTCCCCCACGTAGCTGCCGATCTCACTTACGCCGCACGGCCGATCACCGTTACAACGTGATCCCCACCACATACGCGAGGCGGCGACGCATGTCCTCTCCCGGCGACGACGGGGCCGACGCCCCGGTTCACATCCTCTGGATCAACGCGGGGCTCAGCTGCGACGGGGACTCCGTCGCACTCACCGCGGCCACCCAGCCGAGCATCGAGGAGATCGCGCTGGGGGCACTGCCCGGCCTGCCGAAGGTCGCGGTGCACTGGCCGCTGATCGACTTCGAGAACGGCCCGATCGGGTCCAAGGACGACTTCCTGGAGAACTTCTTCCGGGCCGAACGCGGCGAGATGGAGCCGTTCGTCCTGGTCATCGAGGGGTCCATCCCCAACGAGGCGATCAAGCCGGAGGGGTACTGGTCGGGCTTCGGCAACGACCCGATGACCGGCCAGCCGATCACCACCAGCGAGTGGCTGGACCGGCTCGCGCCGAAGGCCACGATCGTCCTCGCGGTCGGCACGTGCGCCACCTACGGCGGCATCCACGCGATGGCCGGCAACCCGACCGGCGCCATGGGCGTCCCGGACTACCTGGGCTGGAGCTGGAAGTCCAAGGCCGGGATCCCGATCGTCTGCGTGCCCGGCTGCCCGACCCACCCGGACAACCTGTCCGAGACGATCCTCTACCTGCTCTACCAGGCCGCCGGCCAGGCGCCGATGATCCCGCTGGACGACGCGCTGCGTCCACAGTGGCTGTTCGGCAACACGGTGCACGAGGGCTGCGACCGCGGCGGGTTCTACGAGCAGGGCCAGTTCGCCACCGAGTACGGCCAGCCGGAGTGCCTGGTCAAGCTCGGCTGCTGGGGCCCGGTCGTGAAGTGCAACGTGCCCAAGCGCGGGTGGATCAACGGCGTCGGCGGCTGCCCGAACGTCGGCGGGATCTGCATCGGCTGCACGATGCCCGGCTTCCCGGACAAGTTCATGCCGTTCATGGATGCGCCACCGGGCTCGCTCGTGTCCAGCGCGGCCAGCAAGTCCTACGGCAGCGTCATCAACCGGCTGCGCAAGATCACCGAACGCAAGCTCGACGCGGAGCCCAAGTGGCGGCACAAGGGACGCGAACTGACGACCGGCTACTCGAAGGTCTGGTGACCCATGACCACCACCCAGCCGAAGCACGCCGAGGCCTCGAAGGACTCCACCGGCCTGACCGAGATGTCCTGGGACCCGGTGACACGGATCGTCGGGTCGCTCGGGATCTACACGAAGATCGACTTCCCGAACCAGCGCGTGGCCGAGTGCCACTCCACGTCGTCGATCTTCCGTGGCTACTCGATCTTCATGAAGGGCAAGGACCCGCGCGACGCGCACTTCATCACGAGCCGGATCTGCGGGATCTGCGGCGACAACCACGCCACCTGCTCGGTCTACAACCAGAACATGGCCTACGGCGTCCGCCCGCCGCACCTCGGTGAGTGGATCATCAACCTCGGCGAGGCCGCCGAGTACATGTTCGACCACAACATCTTCCAGGAGAACCTGGTCGGGGTGGACTACTGCGAGAAGATGATCGCGGAGACCAACCCCGGCGTGCTGGAGCTGGCCAACCGGACGGACGCACCGCACGCGGCCGAGCACGGCTACAAGACCGTCGGCGACATCATGCGGGCACTCAACCCGTTCACCGGGGAGTTCTACCGGGAGGCGCTGCACGTCAGCCGCTACACCCGGGAGATGTTCTGCCTGATGGAGGGCCGCCATGTGCACCCCTCCACGCTCTACCCGGGCGGCGTCGGCACGCACGCGACGATCCAGCTGTTCACGGACTACTACACGCGCCTGATGCGGTACGTGGAGTTCATGAAGAAGGTCGTCCCGATGCACGACGACCTGTTCGACTTCATGTACATCGCGCTGCCCGGCTACGAGGAGGTCGGACGCCGGCGGGTGCTGCTGGGCTGCTGGGGCTCGCTGAACGACCCGGAGCACTGCGACTTCAACTACCGCAACATGACCAACTGGGGCCGGAAGATGTTCGTCACCCCCGGTGTGGTGGTGGACGGCAAGCTGGTCACCAACGACCTCGTGGAGATCAACCTCGGCATCCGGATCCTGCTCGGGCACTCGTTCTACCGGGACTGGGAGGACCAGGAACAGTTCGTCAAGCACGACCCGCTGGGCAACCCGGTGGACATGCGCCACCCGTGGAACCAGCACACGATCCCGGCGCCGCAGAAGCGCGACTTCGACGACAAGTACTCGTGGACGATGTCGCCGCGCTGGTTCGACGGCAAGGACTTCCTGCCGCTGGACACCGGTGGCGGACCGCTCGCGCGGCTCTGGCCGACGGCACTGTCCGGGCTGGTGGACACGGAGTTCGTGAAGTCCACCGGGCACAGCGTGGTGATCAACCTGCCGCGGACGGCGTTGAAGCCCGAGGCCAGCTTCGAGTGGAAGCCGCCGGTCGACTCGAAGGGCGCGCCGCTGTCCAACGCGATCGAGCGCAACCGGGCGCGGACCTACTTCCAGGCCTACTCGGCAGGCGTCGCGCTGCACTTCATCGAGAAGGCGCTCGCCGAGGTGCGCGGCGGCAACTCGAAGACCTGGGAGAAGTTCACCGTGCCGGAGAACGCGGTGAGCTGCGGGTTCACCGAGGCCGTGCGCGGCGTGCTGTCCCACCACATGGTGATCCGGGACGGGAAGATCGCGAACTACCACCCGTACCCGCCGACGCCGTGGAACGGCAGCGTGCGCGACCAGTTCGGCACACCCGGCCCGTACGAGGACGCCGTGCAGAACACGCCGATCTTCGAGGAGAACCGCGGCGAGGACTTCAAGGGGATCGACATCATGCGCGCCGTGCGCAGCTTCGACCCCTGCCTGCCGTGCGGCGTGCACATGTACGGAGGCGGCGTGGACCGGCACGTCACGCACTCCCCCGGCTCGCTGAACGTCATCTGATGGCAGACCAGCTGGATCCCACGAGCGTCGCCGAACGGATCGAGGAGGTACTGGACTCACTCGATCCGTCGGCGCGCCCGGCCGGTGAGGAGCTGGTGCGGCTGCTCATGCGGTTCTACGGGGCAGGGCTGGAGCAGATCGTCACGATCAGCCGGGCCGGCACGGGTGACGGTGCGGTGCACCGGCTCGCGGCCGACCCGCTGGTCGGAGGTCTGCTCGCGCTGCACGACCTGCATCCGGTGGACGTGCGCACCCGCGTCGAGCACGCGATATCGGCGGCGAAGCGCAAGCTGGGCAGCCACGGCGGCGACGTCGAGCTCCTCGGCATCGACGTCGACGGCTCGGTCCGGGTCGCGCTGGGTGCGAGCGGCTGCGGCGGGGCGACGGTCAAGGAGGTCGTCTCCGACGAGGTGACGGCCGCCGCGCCGGACTCGGCGGGCGTCGCGTTCGTGGAGACCGAAGGAGGCCCGACGCTGCTGCAGATCGGGATGCGGGCGTCGTCGTGACCAGCCTGCGGCGCTTCCTCGTCGATCCGGAGCCGGAGCCCGAGCGCTGCGAGATGTGCGCGACGCCGGTGCCGCACGAGCACCCGCACCTGGTGCACGTGACGGACCGGCGGCTGCTGTGCACGTGCGGGCCGTGCGGTTTCCTGTTCGACAACCCGGGCGCCGGGGGCGGCGACTACCGCCGGGTCCCGGACCGCTACCTGGTCGATCCCGGGTTCCGGTTGGACGACGGGCAGTGGGACGCCCTGCAGATCCCGGTCGGCATGGCGTTCTTCCTGTACAACTCCGCGCGCGGGGCGATCGTCGCCTGCTACCCGAGCCCCGCGGGGGCGACGGAGAGCGAGCTGTCGCTGGAGAACTGGTCGTCCGGGGTGGGGGCGAGTTCGCTCGCCGCCGAGATGTCACCGGACGTCGAGGCGCTGCTGGTACGCCGCGAGCCGGCCACGTGCCTGCTGGTCCCGATCGACGCCTGCTACCGGCTCGTCGGGCTGACCCGGCTGTACTGGCGGGGGTTCGACGGCGGCAGCGAGGCCCGCGAGGCGATCGACGGGTTCTTCGACGACGTCTCGTCCCGGGCGCGGGAACTGACGTCATGAGCACGCTGTCGTTCGCCTGCACCGGGTCCCGGTCCGAGCCGTACGCGGCCGGGCCGTCGATCCAGCTCGACCTGCGGGTCGACGACGGCACCGGACGGCGCGTGCACAGCATCGCGCTGCGCGTGCAGGTCCGCATCGACCCGCGCGGGCGGCGCTACACCGAGGCCGAGACGGCGCGCCTGTCCGACCTGTTCGGCGAGGCGCACCGCTGGGGCGAGACGCTCAACCCGCTGCAGCTGGCCACCGTGCCGATCATGGTGGGGTCGTTCACCGGGTCCACGACGGTGCCGGTGAACATCCCGCTGACCTACGACCTCGACGTCGCGTCCGGGCGCTACTTCGCCGGCCTCGACGGCGGGCACGTCCCGCTGGTGCTGCTGTTCTCCGGGACGATGTTCTACGCCGGCGACGACGGGGTGCAGGTCGGGCTCGTGTCCTGGCAGGAGGAGGCGCACCACCGGCTGCCGGTCGCGGTCTGGCGGGACGCGATGGACTCCCATTTCCCGGACGCCGGCTGGGTCCGGCTGCGCCGCGACGTCCTGGAACGGCTCGTCGCCTACCGCTCGGAGAACGCGGTCAGCTGGGACGACGCCGTGGACCGGCTCCTCAAGGAGGCCGGGGCATGAGCGGCGCGGATCCGTTCGAGGAGATCGCCGCCGTCGCCGACGCCGTGCTCTACGAGGGCTACCTGCTCTACCCCTACCGCGCGTCGGCGCAGAAGAACCGGGTGCGCTGGCAGTGGGGCGTACTGATGCCTGCCGGTCACGGCACGGACTCGGGAGAGGTCGATCACCAGCGGGTCGAGGTGCTGGTGGAACCGCGCGGGGACGACGCGACGCTGCGGGTGCGGGTCCGGTTCCTGCACCAGGAGCGCCGTTCGCTGATCGATGCCGACGGCCGGCCCGTCGAGGAGCTGGCCGTCGGCGACGCCCGCCATCTCGCGTTCGACGAGGGTATCCCGGAGCAGGTGGACGCCGAGCTGTCGTTCACCGAGATCATGTCCGGGGCGACGATCCCGATCACGTGTCCGGCGTCCTGGACCGAGGAACGTCTGTCCCATCCGGACGGGACACCGGCCGGCCGGATCGTCCGCACCCGCGGAGCCCTGTCCGCGTACGCGCGGCTCACCGCATCGGAGATCCCGGGCCCGTACGCGACGTTGCGGCTTGCCCTGGAGATCCGCAACGAGACCGCCGCCGCACCCGGAGCGACCCGCGACGACGCGCTGCGCGCCGCGCTGATCGGGACCCACACGCTGCTGGCGGTGCAGCCGGGATCGTTCGTGTCCCCGACCGACCCGCCGGAGTGGGCCCGGGACCGGGTCGCCGAGTGCGCCTCGGAGAATCTGTGGGCGCAGCTGGCCGGCCCGGACGACCGCTCCGACCTGCTGCTCTGCTCGCCGATCATCCTCGGCGACCACGCGCAGATCGCCCCGGAGAGCGGCATCAACCTCTTCGACGGCACCGAGAACGACGAGATCCTGACCCTGCGCACGATGGTGCTCACCGAAGCGGAGAAGGCGGAGGCCCGGGCCACCGACCCGCGCGCCGCCGAGCTGATCGACGCGGTCGAGGCGCTGCCGCCGGAGATGCTGGACCGGCTGCACGGGGCGATCCGGTCGCTGCGCGGGCCGACCGGGAAGACCGACGAGGGGATTCCCACGTTCGTGACCCCGTCCGGGTCGGACTCCCCGGAGACGGCACCGCCGGAGTCGACCCCGTGGTGGGACCCGGCCGCGGACACGTCGGTGGACCCGGAGACCGACTCCGTGCTGGTCGGCGACGCCGCGGTCGCCCGGGGCAGCGCGGTCGTGCTGCGCCCCGGGACCGGGACGGACGCCCAGGACCGGTTCCTGGCCGGCATGCGCGCGACCGTGCAGGCCGTCGTGCACGACGTCGACGGCAGGATCCACGTCGCGGTCTCGGTCGACGACGACCCGGCCGCCGACATGCAGCTCGCGCACGGCCGCTTCCGCTACTTCAGCCCGGACGAGCTGGAGCCGGTCTCGTGAGCGGGCGGGTACTGGTGGCCGGGATCGGGAACGTGTTCCTCCGCGACGACGGGTTCGGCGTCGAGGTCGCGCAGCGCCTGCTGCGCCGCGGCGGGTTGCCGGAGCACGTCGAGGTCGTCGACGTCGGCATCCGCGGCGTGCACCTGGCCTACCAGCTGCTCGACGGCTACGCGGGCCTGCTGCTCGTCGACGCGATGCACCGGGACGGGCCACCCGGCACGCTGTACCGGCTGGAGCACTCCTACGACGGACCGCCGCAGCAGGCCGGGATCCAGGTCGACGGGCACGACATGAGCCCGGACGTCGTGCTCGGGCTGCTGCGCGAGCTGGCCGCCGCGACCGGTGTGGACTCCCCCGTCGGCCGCGTGCTGGTGCTCGGCTGCGAACCAGCGACGACGGACGAGGGCATCGGCCTGTCCGCCCCGGTCGCCAAGGCCGTCGGACCGGCGCTCGCCGTCGTCGACGAACTCCTCGATCTGCTTCTCGACACCCGAGAGGGGGCACACCCGTGAAGTTCCTGAAGTTGCTGTTCCTGGCCCTGCTGGCCGGGGTCGCCGCGACGGTCGTCGCCTCGGCGGACGAGATCGAGCGGTACCGCAAGATCAGCGCGATGTGAGGTGCGTCGACATGTGTCTGGGGATACCCGGTGAAGTGGTCTCGTTCATGCCCGAGCACGACGACCTGGCGATGGTCAGCGTCGAGGGCGTGCAGCGGGCGGTCAATATCGGACTGTTGCGCGACACTGCGTCATCTGAGGACGGAGCCGGCGGCGAGATCGACCTGCGGCCGGGCGACTGGATCCTGATCCACGTCGGGTTCGCCCTGTCCAAGATCGACGAGGCCGAGGCCAAGGCGTCGCTGGAGTGGCTCACCGGCGTCGGCGACGCCTACACCGACGAGCTCGACGCGTTGCGCGCGTCCGACATCACGTAGGAGGGAGCCGGCACATGAAGTACGTCGACGAGTTCCGCGACGCCGGCACCGCCCGCGCGCTGGCCGGCGAGATCGCCGCGCTGTGCGAGCCGGGCCGGCACTACAAGTTCATGGAGGTGTGCGGCGGGCACACGCACACGATCTACAAGCACGGCCTGGAGGACTACCTCCCGGAGACCGTGTCGCTCGTGCACGGACCGGGCTGCCCGGTCTGCGTGATCCCGATGGGGCGGGTGGACGACGCGATCGCGCTCGCCGAGCACGACGACGTGATCATGACGTCGTTCGGGGACATGATGCGGGTGCCCGGCGGTCGCGGGTCGTTCTTCGACTCCAAGGCCGCCGGCGCGGACATCCGGATGGTGTACTCGCCGCTGGACGCGTTGAAGATCGCGCGCAAGAACCCGGACAAGCGCGTGGTGTTCATGGCCATCGGGTTCGAGACGACGGCGCCGTCGACCGCGATGACCGTCCTGCGGGCCGCCGCGGAGAAGCTCGACAACTTCGCGATCTTCTGCAACCACGTCACGATCCTGCCGGCGATCAAGGCCATCCTGGACTCCCCGGACCTGCGCCTGGACGGGTTCATCGGACCCGGGCACGTCTCGACCGTGATCGGCTGCCGGCCCTACGAGTGGATCTCCCGCGACCACGGCAAACCGCTGGTCACGGCCGGCTTCGAGCCGCTGGACATCCTGCAGTCGGTCTACCAGCTGCTCCTGCAGCTCAAGGAGGGCCGCTGCGAGGTCGAGAACCAGTACGCGCGCGTCGTGCCGTGGGAGGGCAACCCGACGGCGCTCGGTGTGATCTCGCGGGTGATGGAGCTGCGCCCGCACTTCGAGTGGCGCGGGCTCGGGTTCATCCCGCAGTCGGCGTTGCAGGTGCGCGAGGAGTTCGCGGCGTTCGACGCGGAACGGATCTTCGACGTGCCGGGGGTGCGCGTCGCGGACCCGAAGGCCTGCCAGTGCGGCGAGGTGCTCAAGGGCGTGCTGCGGCCGTGGGAGTGCAAGGTGTTCGGTACCGCCTGCACGCCGGAGACACCGATCGGCACGTGCATGGTCTCGTCCGAGGGCGCCTGCGCGGCGTACTACAACTTCGGCCGGTTCACCCGGGAGCGTCTCGAAGCTGCGGTGCGGTCATGACGACCCACGATCTCGGGGCCGCCATCCCGACCCGGGCGAGCTGGGCCGAGGAGGCGGTCGCCGCTGCCGAGGCCGAGGGCCCGGTGCCCGGGACCGACCACCCGTCCCGGGAGCAGCAGGTTCTGGAGCGGATCGCGAAGGCACGGGCCCGGCGTCCGAAGCTGCGCGAGGAGCGGATCACGCTGTCGCACGGTGCGGGCGGCAAGGCGACGCAGACGCTGATCGAGGCGCTGTTCCTGGAGGCGTTCCGCAACCCGGTCCTGGAGCAGCTCGAGGACGGCGCGTCGCTGACGCTGCCCGGCCCGGGGCGGATGGCGTTCACGACCGACTCGCACGTCGTCTCGCCGCTGTTCTTCCCCGGCGGCGACATCGGTTCGCTCTCCGTGCACGGCACGGTGAACGACCTGGCGATGACGGGCGCACGACCGCTCTACTTGTCGGCCGGGTTCGTGCTGGAGGAGGGCTTCCCGATCGCCGACCTGCGGCGGATCGTCGACTCGATGGCAGCGGCCGCGTCGGAGGCCGGCGTGCAGATCGTCACCGGGGACACGAAGGTCGTCGAGCGCGGCAAGGCCGACGGCTGCTACATCACGACGGCGGGCGTCGGTGCGCTGGAGCGTGGCCTCACGCTCTCCGCCGCCACGGCGCAGCCCGGCGACCGGGTGCTGGTGTCCGGCCCGATCGGCGACCACGGCATCACCGTGATGCTCGCCCGCGGCGAGCTGGACATCGTCGCCGATATCTCCTCGGACACGGCGTCGCTGCACGGCATCACCGCGGACCTGCTCGACGCGGTGGGCGACGGCGTGCGGTGCCTGCGCGACGCGACCCGCGGCGGCGTTGCGACGATCTGCAACGAGGTCGCGACCGCGTCCGGTGTCGCCGTCGTGCTGGACGAGAAGTCCGTCCCGGTCCGGCCGGTGGTGAACGGGGCGTCCGAGCTGCTCGGCATCGACCCGCTCTACGTGGCGTGCGAGGGCCGGCTGGTGACCGTCGTCGCTCCGGAGATGGCGGACACCGCGCTCGCCACCCTGGCCGCGCACCCGCTCGGCGAGGGCGCCGCGATCATCGGCACGGTCGCCGACGACCCGCCCGGGCTCGTGCTGCTGCGGACGTCGTTCGGCGGGACCCGGATCGTCGACGTCCTCGTCGGCGACCCGCTCCCCCGGATCTGCTGACCATGCACGAGCTGTCGATCACGCAGCAGGTCGTGGACCAGATCGTCGAGAAGCTCGGCGACGTCCGGGTGCGTCGCGTGCGGCTGGAGGTCGGGCAGCTGTCCGGGATCGTGCCGGACGCGATGGCGTTCTGCTTCGAGCTGGTCACCGCCGGGACCGGCCTGGAGGGCGCCGAGCTGGACTTCGACCGGCCCGCCGGGTCCGCCCGGTGCCGCGCCTGCGGCGCGGAGTTCGGCACGGCCGAGGTGCTCCCGCTGTGCGCGTGCGGCAGCGCCGACGTCGAGGTGACGGGCGGGGCGGGGCTGCGGATCAGAGGGGTGGAGGTGGATCAGGCATGTGCACCACCTGCGGATGCTCGGACGACGCCGGGGTGAGGGTGGTCGACCCTC
Source organism: uncultured Actinomycetota bacterium (assembly GCA_963822335.1). Taxonomy (GTDB): domain Bacteria; phylum Actinomycetota; class Actinomycetes; order Mycobacteriales; family Pseudonocardiaceae; genus Pseudonocardia. The sequence continues at coordinate 1,745,957 of CAWGHE010000005.1, forward strand.
GAGCAGCCCAGGACCACAGCCACGGCCACGGCCACGGCCACGGGGGTCACGAGCACCCGCACGCGCCGGACACCCGCGCGATCTCCCTCGAGGTCGACCTGCTGGCCAAGAACGACGCCCTGGCCGACCGCAACCGGCGCCGGCTCGCCGAGCTCGGCATCGTCACGCTCAACCTGATGAGCTCGCCCGGCTCCGGCAAGACCACGCTGCTCGAACGGACGATCACCGATCTCGGCGGCGAGATCCCGTGCGCGGTGCTGGAGGGAGACCAGGAGACGCTGCTCGACGCCGACCGGATCGGCGCCACCGGGGCGCGGGTGATCCAGATCAACACCGGTGCCGGCTGCCACCTGGACGCGGACATGATCGTCGACGGGTTGCGCGCGCTCGATCCCGAACAGGGCTCCCTGCTGTTCGTGGAGAACGTGGGCAACCTCGTCTGCCCTGCGCTGTTCGACCTCGGGGAGTCCGCCCGGGTCGTGATCATCTCGGTGACCGAGGGCGCGGACAAACCGCTCAAGTACCCGCACATGTTCCGCACCGCGGACCTGGTGCTGATCAACAAGATCGACCTGCTGCCCTATGTGGACTTCGACGTCGGGCGCTGCGCCGGCTACATCCGTCGCGCACGCCCGGAGGCGGAGATCCTGCAGGTGTCCGCCACCGCCGGCGACGGCCTGGACGCCTGGTACGACTGGCTGAGAGCGTCCGGGGCCTACGGTCGCTCGTAGCAGCGCGCCAGGAGCGCGAACCCCTCGTCCAGGCTGACCCGGGGCGTCCAGCCGAGCGCCTCGCGGGTGTCGCGCTGGTCGAACCAGTGCGCGGTGGAGAGCTGCTCGGCGAGGAAGCGGGTCATCGGCGGCTCGGGCGAGCCGGGCACCACGGCCCAGAGCGCTTCGACGACCGCGCCACCCGCCCGCGCCACGGCCGGCGGCACCGCGTGCCGGGGCGCCGGAACCCCGGCGGCGCCACAGATCGCCGCGAGCAGCTCGGCGATCGGGCGTGGCTCGCCGTTGGTCACCACCAGCGCCCGGCCGTCGAGGTCCTCGCACCGGTCCACGGCCGCGACCAGCGCGTCCGCGGCGTTGTCGACGTAGGTGGTGTCGATCAGGGCGGCCCCGGACCCGAGGACGGGCAGCCGCCCGGCCCGTGCCCGCTCGACGATCCGGCCGACGAGCTGGGTGTCGCCCGGCCCCCACACGAGGTGCGGGCGCACGGCGACGACGGCCGGCAGGCCCCGCGAGCCGTCCAGCGCGATCAGCTCGGCCTCGGCCTTGCTGCGCGAGTAGTGGCCGCGCGCCCGGCCCGGGTCGGCGCGCGCGGCACCGGCGCCGACGAGCGCGGTTCCGGCGTGGGCGACCGACGGCGACGACACGTGCACGAGCCGCCGGACCCCGGCGGCACGGCAGGCCGCCAGGACGGTCCGGGTGCCGGTGACGTTCGTGCGGGCGAACTCCGCCCGGCGACCGGTGACACCGACCTTGGCGGCCAGGTGGACGACGGCGTCGTGGCCGGCGACCGCCCCGGTCACCGCGTCGGCGTCGGTGATGTCGGCGAGCACCTCGCGGTGGCGCAGTCCGGACGGGCGGCGCTGCAGGACGGTCACCGCGTCGCCGCGGGCGGCCAGCGTGTCCGCCACGGCGGCACCGAGCATCCCGCTGGCGCCGGTCACCAGCACGTTCACGGCCGGCGGCCGGCCGATCTGCCGGCCAGGACGAGTTCGGCCCAGCGGGCGACCCGGGTCCGGTCGATCTTCGCGGCGTGCCGGACGTCGACCGGCAGCCGGTCGGTGGTGAGCACGGCCGCGACCTCGGCTCCGGACGCCGTCCGCACGGCCGTCGCGAGCGCCGGGTCGGCGAGAACCCCCGGCCGCCCGTCGGCGGCGAGGACGACGACGACCTGCTGGGTCCCGGGCGGCCCGACGCCGACCGCCGCCGCCGGCCCACCCGCGACCGGCTGGACCCGCTGCTCGATCCCGACCGGGGTCACCGGGCCGGCCGGCGTCGACACGACGTGGCCGAGCCGGCCCTCCACCCACAGCCGACCGGCGTCGTCGAGGTGCCCGACGTCGCCGCTGCGGTGCCATCCCGGGTCGCGGGAGCTGTCCTGCTCGGTGGCCCAGAGCCGGTCGTAGCGGTCCTTCACGTGGTCGGCGCGGATGCACACCTCACCGGTGACACCGGGGGCGTCGGTGAGCGGCCCGTCCGCCCGGCCGTCCCGGGCCAGCGGGCTCACCCGTAGCTCGACCCCCGCGAGCGGACGACCCACGCACACCCCCTCGCCAGGGCCCGCGGCGTCGATCTCGGAGAGGGTGATGTCGGTGACGGGCAGCGCCTCGGTCATGCCGTACGGCGTGTGCGCCTCGGCGGCGGGGAGAACCGCGCGCAACTCGTGCAGCAGCGCCGCCGGAACCGGCGCCCCCGCGGACACGACGAGGCGGATCCGTCCGAGCGCCTCGCGGTGCCGGTCGGTCAGTCCCGACGTCGCTGTGGCCACGATGGTGCGCAGCGCCGCGGGCGAGGCGAACACGACGGTGGCGTCGACGGCGACTGCGGCATCGGCGAGCGCGACGGCGGTGATCTGTCCCGGTGCGTGCGCGTCGGGTGCGGCCGAGGCGATGCCCAGCGCCGGGCCGTAGAGGGCGAACGGCGGGAACGCCGCGACCAGCCGGTCGTCGGCGGTGATGCCGAACGCCGCGCGCAGCGCGTCGAGCTGTGCCCGGGCCTGGTGATGGCGGTAGAGCACGCCCTTCGCCGGGCCGGTGGACCCGGAGGTGAACAGGACCGCGCACTCGGCGTCCGCGTCCGGTTCGGGAGGCAGGTCGCGGCCGCGTCCGTCCCGGGCGATCCCGGCCAGCCCGTGCGTGGCCCCCAGCAGCCGGCGCGCCGCGGGGGTGAGGGACCCGGTGGTGATCCGGAGTCCCGGTATGCCGAGGGCCCGGGCCAACGCGAGCCCGCGCGGGGCGCCGATGACGTGGCCGGGCCCGGCTCCGCGCAGGGCCCGGGCCAGGCCCGGCGGCCCGAGTCCCGGGTCGGCGACCACGATGACGGCGCCGGCCCGCCAGCACGCGTAGACCGCGGCGGTGAGGTCGGGACCGGGCGGCACCAGCATCGCGACCCGGTCCCCCGGGCGGATCCCGTGCGCGGCGAGGCCGGCCGCGATCTCGCGCACCCGCCGCGCCAGGAGCGCGAAGGAGATGCGCCGCTGGCGGCCCGCGAGCTCCACCACCGCGGTGTCCGGGTCGTCGGCGCGCTCGTCGAGGGCCGCCCACAGGGTCCGACGGGTCGGCGACGACCGGGCCGGGCGTGCCTCCGCGTCCGCGCCGCCGGCCCGGATCCACTGCCAGGTGTGGTGCGCCGTCTGCGGCGCGTCCTCGGTCACCAGATGCGATGCGGTCTCGTAGCGGTGCACCTCGGCGTGCGGCACCCGGGTGAGCAGGTCACGCAGGTACCGGTCGGAGAACACGGGATCACGTGGGCCCCACAGCGCGAGCACCGGGACGTCCGCCAGCCCGGCCAGCCCCGCCTTGACGGCGTCGAGCGTCGCGGTGCTCGGATGGCCGGGTTCGAGCGGGATGTCGGCGACGAACTCGCCGATCGCGTGCCGGCGAGCGGCGGAGCGGTAGGGCGCGGCGAGCCCGGCGCGCACGCCCGGGTCCAGTGGCGGCCGCGACAGCGCGCTCGTCGCCCGGACGAACGTGTCGGTCGCCGTGCACACGGTCGTCCGCAACAGCGGTGTGCGGGCCAGGCGGATCAGCGTCGGGGCGGCCGAGTCGGCGGGCTGGTGCACCCCCGTGTTGGCCAGCACGACCGCGCGCAGCTGCGGCCGGTGGGCCAGCGCCCAGCCCAGCGAGATCGGCCCGCCCCAGTCGTGCCCGACCGAGACCACCGGTCCGGTCACCCCGAGCGCGCCGGTCACCGCCCCGAGGTCGTCGATGCGTTGTGCGAACGTGCGGGGCTCCGTGGTGCGCTCGGAGAAACCCATGCCCAGGTGGTCGACGGCGAGGACCCGCCACCCCTCGGGGGCGTGGGCCAGGAAGCGACGCCAGAGGTAGGACCAGGTCGGGTTGCCGTGGACGCAGACCATCGTCCCGGCCGTCGGCTCGGCGCCGTTGTCGAGCACGTGCCAGGTGCGCGGCACGCCGTCCGAGTCGTCGGCGCTGACCAGCCGCGACCAGTCGGGATCGAGCCCGGGTAGCGGGGGCGGGAGCGTCGCGGCGGCCCAGCGGCTCACCAGATCACCTCCGCGAGACACACGTTGAGGCCCGATCCGACGCCCAGGAGCAGCACCCGGTCTCCCGGATCGAGCGAGTCGGCCTCCATGGCGAGAGTGAACGGCACCGCGGCCGGGCCCATGTTCCCCCGGGTCGGGAACGTCAGCGGGACGCGGCCCGGATCGAGATCCAGTGCCCGGCACATGGCGCGGGTGTGGATCCGCGACACCTGGTGGGCGCAGTAGCGGTCCATGTCCGCCCAGTCGAACTCGTCCCGGGCGTCGGTGAACGCGGCCGTGCCGAGCTCGACACCGGCGTCGAGCAGGCCCTTCGCGTCGGTGCGCATGGACTCCAGGTCACCGATGCACAGCTCGTGGTGCTCGGTCGCGGCGCGCATCACCCCGCCGAGGAACCGGTGGCCCTCGGGGTGCGCCTCGGCCCGGCCCAGCACCATCGCCGCCGCGCCGGATCCCAGCGTGAGCGTGGCGAACTGGGACAGCACGTCCTCCCGTGTGGCGTCGGAGCGCGCCAGCCGGTCGAGCGTGACCTCGTGGGTGTGCCGCGTGCCTTCCCCGTCCACGATCAGGGCGTAGTCGATGCGGCCGGCGTCGAGCATCGTGGCGGCCAGCTGCATGCCGTTGAGGAAGCCGAGGCAGGCGTTGCCCAGATCGAAGTTCATGCAGGTCGTGGGCAGGCCCAGGGCCGCGTGCACGGCGACCGCGGAGGACGGCTCGAGGTGGGCGCGGGCTCACCGAGGTGTCGATGAGCAGCCCGACGTCGCCGGGATCGACACCCGCCTCGGCCAGCGCCTTCGCCCCGGCCATCGCCGCCGCGTCGGAGAAGCCGACGTCGCGGGGCCACCACCGTCGCTCGGTGATGCCGGCCAGGCCCTGCAGCAGGCCGGGCCGCAGCCCGACCCGCTCGTAGGTTCCGGCGAGCCGGTCGTCGAACTCGGCGGAGGTCACGACGATGCGGCGCGTCGACCCCGCAGACCGACAGGATGGCCGTGCCGGTGTAGCGGAAAGCGGTGGTCCCGTTCATGCATCGCCTCTCGTTGCGTGCGCCCCGGGCGGACCCGTCGTCGGTCGCGGTCGGTCGTGGTCGGTCGTGCTGCGCCGCGGGACTGCGAGATCGCCGGCAGCGCGGTGGGACTCGAGCGGAACCGGTTCGCGTTGCGGACCGAGGACGGCAGGAGCCTCCGTGAGTGGACCTGAACCGGTGGGTCGGTCACCGGGGTCGGGGGCAACCTGCTTGACCAGCGGAACGCTACCGTCGGTGCCGCCGTGCAGCGACCCGACCGGCGAGGATGTCGGACATCCCACCCGGTCGGCGCCGTCACTCCCGGATCGCCACCGCCATCCGTCCCAGGCCGGTGAGCAGGTAGCCGAGCCCGGCGAAGGCCAGCGCGAGGAGCGCGACGTTGCCGGCCACGGCCGCGCCGCCGACCGACTCCGGATCCAGGAAGTAGTACGGCGCGCGGCGGCCGGCCTCGTTCAGCACCAGCAGCGCGAGGCCGAGGTAGGCGACCGGGTAGGCGAGCCATGCCAGCGGCTGCCACCAGCGCACCGCATCCTGGTTCCGGCCGACGGCAAGCCAGTCGGCGATCGCCAGCACCGGCATCACGACGTGCAGCAGCACGTTCGCCGGGGTGTAGCCCATGCTCATGCCGCTCAGGAAGAGGTTCCAGACCAGCCCGGCGACCACGACGTAGAGCACGACGGCCCCGCGCAGCCCGGGCCTCGCGTCCGCCTTCGGCGACACCAGCGCCCAGATGTAGAACGCCGCGGCCAGCACGTTCACCTGGTAGGTGAACGTCGTCAGGCGCCACAGCACGCCGGACCGGGACGTCGTCTCCACCAGCACGAGCGCGGTCAGCACGACGACGACGATCGCCGCGCGCAGCAGCAGCGGTGCGGTCGCGCGGCGGGACGGCGTCATGGTGGAGGCCATATCGGGGGCAACTCCCGGGATCACTCCGTGGTTCCGCGTGCTCGGTCACACCCTGCTCAGCGCAGGCGCAGCGTCACGGCTCGACCACCAGCTTGCCGACGAAGTCCTTCGACGCAAACTGCGCCTGGGCGTCGGCGAGACGCTCCAGGGGGTACCGGCCCGCCACGGGTGCCCGCAGCGCACCGCTGCCCGCGAGCTCGACGACGGCGGCGAAGTCGTCGTGCGTCCCGAACGACGAGCCGATCAGGGTGAGCTGTCGCAGGTAGACGGTCCGCAGGTCGGTCTGCACCAGCGGGCCCGCGATCGCACCGGCCACGACGTAGCGGCCGAGCGGGGCCAGCGCCGCGAGCAGCCCGCCGAACGACGGCCCGGCCACGACGTCGGCGACGACGTCGACCTCCCCCCCTGCGGGATCGCGGCGTCCCGGTCGAGCACCTCGTCGGCCCCGAGCTCCCGCAGCGCGTCGTGTTTCGCCTTCCCCGCCACGGCGACGACGCTCGCGCCCCGGGCCTTCGCGATCTGCACCGCGGACGACCCGACACCGCCGGACGCGCCCGTGACCAGCACCGTCTCCCCCTCCCGCAGCCCGGCGCGGTTCAGCATCCGCATCGCCGTGGTCGCCGCCGTGGGCAGCGCCGCCAGCTCGGCGAACGAGAGGCTCCCGCCGACCGGGTGCGCGTTCGACGCCGGCACGGTCACCAGCTCGGCGAACCCGCCGTCGCGCTCGCTGCCCAGGTAGTCGGTCTCGACGAGGGCGCGCTCACCGCCGTCGTAGATCATCGGGTCGACGAGCACCCGCTCGCCCACCCGGTCGGCGTGCGACGCCGTCGCCGACCGCATCGATCTCGCCCGCGACGTCGGCGCCCTGGATCCGCGGGAACGCGAACGCCGTGCGCCGCCAGCCGGTCGCGCGTCCGGGTCGTCGGCCGAGCCGTAGGCACCCTCGCGGGTCCAGACGTCGGTGTTGTTCAGCGACGCGGCCCGCACCCGGATCCGGACCTCGCCCGGTCCGGGCACCGGATCCGGGACGTCGTCGCGGTACTCCAGCGCGTCCGGTCCGCCGAAGCGGGTCAGCAGTACGGCTCTCATGATCACTCCCGCGAGTAGACCGATCGGTTTACTCCGCCGAAGGTAACCCACCGGTCGGTATACTCGCCACCGTGGACACCACTGCGCCGGCCACCGACGCCGGACGTCGCCTGCTCACGGCCGCGTCCGCGCTGTTCTACGCCGACGGGATCACCGCGGGTCGGGGTCGCCGGGATCGCCGAGCGGCCGGCGTCACGAAGAAGACGCTCTACGACTGCTTCGGCTCGAAGGCCGATCTGGTCGCGACGTACCTGGCCCGGCGGCATGCGCTGTGGTGGGAGTACCTGCAGGAACGCCTCGAGGGCGCGCCGTCACCCCGGGTGCTCGTGGTGTTCGACGCCTACCGCGACCACCCGCAGCTCGACCTGGACCGCGGGTGCGGGTTCCAGCGGGCCGCGGCCGAGCTTCCGGACGACCACCCGGGTCGCGCCGTCATCCGGGAGCACAAGACCGCCGTCCGGGCCGAGATCGCCCGGCTGCTGGCCGAGGACGCACCCGGCCACGACGACGCACTGGCCGAGCACCTCTATCTCCTGCTGGAGGGCGCGGCGGCCCAGCGGGGGGTCGACCGGGACGGGGACGCGCTGGTCCGGGCGCGCGAGCTGGCGCGCGGGCTCGTCACGTAGTGGCGGTCGCGACCGCCTCGTCGATCCGGCGACGCCGGGTGTCCGGCCGCTTCGCCCGGGCCAGCGCCTCCAGGCACGCGCGGCGCGCCGACGGGCGCAGCGCCTCCCACCCGGCGGCCGCGGCCGGGTCCGCGTCGAGCGCGGCCCGCAGGTCGTCCGGGACGACACCGGCCTGCGCGTCCGCGAGCAGCGTCCACATCCCGTTCGCGCGGGCGACGTCGATCACCGCCTGGCCGGCCGGGGTCATCCGGCCCTCCCGGGTCAGCCGCTCGACGATCTCGCGGTTGATGCTGCTCCAGGCGCTGCGGGCACTGCGCGGGGTGAACCGCTGCCGCCACGACCCCTCGTCGTGGCGGCGGGCCAACCCGTCGATCCACCCGAAGCAGAGCGCCTCCTCGATCGCCTGCCGGTGGCTGATCCCCGGCCGTCCGGAGCGCGCGTGCGGGATCACCAGCCACGCCTCGGCCTCGGTCCCGGCGTGCCGCTCCAGCCACGCCCGCCACTCGGCCGGAGTCGCCGCCTCCACCAGCCCGTCGACCACGACGGTGGTCACGCCTGCACCGGCGCTGCGGCGGCCGTGCGGGCGGCCAGCATCTCCAGGTAGTGCGGGTTGTGCATGATGCCCAGGACGTTGCCGAACGGGTCCACGACCGACGCCGTCGCGAACCCGCCGCCGTCGCCGTGCTCGGTGAGCGGCTGGTACTCGGTGGCGCCCAGCTCGACCAGGCGCGCGAGCGTGCCCCGCAAGTCGTCGACGTGCCAGTGCATCACCACGCCTCCGGGTCCGGACGACGCGCCCTGAGGCGCGTAGCGGCGGTCGATGATCCCGATCTCGTCGGCGTCGTCCCCGATCCGGAACTCGACGTAGGCCGGCGTCTCGGCCGGGTAGGCGAAGTACGGCTCGACGCCGAACAGCTCGGCGTACCAGTCGCGGGCGGCGGCGAGGTCGTCGGCGAACAGGTTGAGCGTCGCGAAACCGCGGAACATCGAGGACTCCTCGGGGGCTGAGGGAACGACCTGCAGTCTCGGTGACCGCTGTACATATTTTGCCGGTCACATCGTGACCTGTCAACGGCGAACACTGGTAACCTTCGCGGCATGGAGGATGCCCCGATCCCGCGCCCGCTGGAGCCCGCCCTGGAGCTCGTCAACACCTGGTTCGGCCACCTGGCCGGCGGTGGCGACGAGAACCTCGCGAACCCGGCGGACCTGGCCCGCTGGTGCCGGGCCCGGGGCGTCGAGGTCTCCGACGGCGACGTCACCGACGCCGACGTCGAACTGGCCCGGGTGGTGCGCGAGGGGGTGCGCGCGGCGCTGGCCCCGCACAACGACTCCGAGCAGCCGGAGGACGCCGCGGCGCGGGAGCGGCTGGAGGAGGTCGCACCGGGACTGGCGCTGCGGGTCACGTTGACCCCCGAACCGGACCTGCTCGCGGTGCGGCCCGGGGTGCACGAGGCGCTCGCCCGTGTGCTCGCCGGGCCGGTGCTGGCCGGGGAGCGGGCGTGGTCGCGGCTCAAGGTCTGCCGGGACCCGCGCTGCCGGACGGCGTTCTACGACGCCTCGCGCAACGGCTCCGGGGTCTGGTGCTCGATGGCCGTGTGCGGCGCGGCGAACAAGCAGCGCGCGTTCGTCGAGCGCCGCCGCGCCCGCAGCCTGGCCGCCCGCGAGGCCGGCTGATCCTCATCCGCGCACCGCGGCGGCGACGGCGACCTGGCCGAGGCTGATGCCGCCGTCGTTGCAGGGGACCTGCGAGTGCACCAGCACGCGCAGGCCCTCCGCCTCGAGCCCGGAGCGGACGGACTCCAGCAGGATCAGGTTCGCGAACACCCCGCCGGAGAGCGCGACGGTGTCGCGGCCGCGGTCCCGTGCGGCCCCGGCCGCGGCGCCGACCAGCATCGCGGCCAGCCCGTGGTGGAACCGGGCCGCGACCACCGGCACGCCGACGCCCGCCCGCAGGTCGGCGAGCACGGCCCGGACCAGGTCCCCGGCCGGCAGCACGGAACCGTTCGCCGGAACCCGGTAGCCGTCCCGGACGCCCCGGTCCGCGCAACGCTCCAGCTCGATCGCGGCCTGTCCCTCGTAGGTGACCCGGTCGCGGACCCCGCACAGTGCCGCGACGGCGTCGAACAGGCGGCCGGCGCCGGTCGTGACCGGCTGGGGCATCCGACCTGCGCCGTGCGCTGCGAGCAGCCGCATCACGCCGGGCAGCGCGGGATGGTCGAGGGCCGGCCACTCCTCCCCCAGCGTCCACAGCCAGGCCGCGGCGGTGCGCCACGGCTCGCGGATCGCGGTCGCGCCACCGGGCAGCGGGACCGGCTCCAGGTGCGCGATGCGATCGAACCCGGCCAGCGACACGTCGAAGATCTCGCCGCCCCACAGCGTGCCGTCGGTCCCGAAACCGGTGCCGTCGCAGGCGATCCCGATCACCGGGCCCGGCCTCACCGTGCTCGGCCAGGCATCCGGCGAGGTGCGCGTGATGGTGCTGCACCCCCACCAGATCGGCCCCGTCCAGTTCCAGGGCCCACTTCGTGGACAGGTACTCCGGGTGCAGGTCGTGCGCGACGATCTCGGGGCGGACGTCGATCAGCCGGGACAGGTGCGCGACGCCGTCGGTGAACGCCCGCAGGGTCTCGGCGTTGGCGAGGTCGCCGATGTGGTGCGAGACGAACGCCTGGTCGCCGCGCAGCAGGCAGAACGTGTTCTTCAGCTCGGCACCGACGCCGAGGACCGGCCCTGTGGATTTCACAGCCAGGCGGATCGGTTCCGGGGCGTAGCCACGGGAGCGGCGCACCGGGTACGGGCGCCCGCGCACGACGCGCAGCACCGAGTCGTCGGCGCGGGTGCGGATCGCACGGTCGTGCGCGAGGACGCCGTCGGCGATCGGGGCCAGGCGCTCGGCGGCGTCGTCGTCGAGGTGCGCGATCGGCTCGTCGGAGACGTTCCCGCTGGTCAGCACGATCGGCTCCCTGACGGAGTCCAGCAGCAGGTGGTGCACGGGTGTGTACGGCAGCATCAGGCCGAGGTACGGGTCGCCGGGCGCGACCGACCCGGCGACGGCCGCGCCGGCCCGTCGCCGCAGCAGGACGATCGGCGCCCGGTGCGACGTGAGCAGCGCGGCCTCGTCGTCGTCGACGTGGCAGAGCGCGCGGGCGGCGGCGAGGTCCGGCACGGCGACCGCGAACGACCGGTCCTCGCGGTGCTTGCGGCCGCGCAGCGTCCGGACGGCCCGCTCGTCGGACGGCGAGCACGGCCAGGTGGTACCCGCCGAGCCCCTTCACCGCGACGACCGCGCCACCGGCGATCGCCGTCGCGGCGCAGGTGATCGGGTCACCCGAGCCGGCGCCGGACCAGCGCAACGCCGGCCCGCAGGACGGGCAGCACACGGGCTGGGCGTGGAACCGCCGGTCCGCCGGGTCGTGGTAGTCGGCGGCGCAGTCCGGGCACATCGCGAACCCGGCCATCGTCGTCGTGGCGCGGTCGTACGGGACGCCGGTGACGATCGTCAGCCGCGGCCCGCAGTTCGTGCAGTTGACGAACGGGTGCCGGTACCGGCGGTCGGCCGGGTCGCGCAGCTCGGCGAGGCAGTCGGCGCAGGTCGCGGAGTCCGGCGGGACCGTCGTGGCGGCCGCGCGGTCGTGCCCGGAGCTGGCGACGATCACGAACCCGATCCCGCCGCGTGGCGGCAGCGGCGCGCACTCGACGCCGGTGACCACGGCCAGCGGCGGGCCCTGCCGCAGCGCTGCGACCAGCGCGTCGAGATCGGGTTCCGGTCCCTCGGCCTCGAGCAGCACGCCGCGCTCGTCGTTGCCGACGTGCCCGGCCAGCCCGAGCCGGGTCGCCACGCCGTAGACGAACGGCCGGAACCCGACGCCCTGCACGGTGCCGCGGACCCGGACCGCAAGCCGCATCACGGCGCCAGCGCGTCGCCCACCAGCTCCCAGAGCACCTGGTAGACGGTGGTCTGCGCTTCCTGGATGCGGTGCACGGACTGCGACGGGACGACGAACAGGTGCGCGATCCGTCCCTGCCGGTGCGCCTCGGCGAGCGCGCCGCCGTCCGCCCCGGCCAGCGCGACCGTCAGCATCCCCCGCTCGTGTGCCGCCTCCATCCCACGGCGCACGTTCTCCGAGCCGCCGCTCGTGGACAGTCCGAACGCGATGTCACCGGCGCGGCCGGTCGCGCGCAGCGGACGGTCGAACACGACGTCGAACGACACGTCGTTGGCCAGCGCGGTGAGCGAGGCGACGTCGGCCGCCAGCGACAGCGCGGGCAACGGCCGGTGCCCCGGGCCGGGTGCCGCGTACAGCGAGGCGACGGCCAGCGCGTCGGTGGACGACCCGCCGTTGCCGAACGAGTACAGCCGCCCGCCGGCCGCGAACCGGGCGGCCATCGCCGTGGCGCACGCGGCGAGCGCGTCCGCCTCCCGGTCGACGACGACGGCGCGCAGCCGCCCGATCTCGGCGACCTTGTCCCGGGTGGAGCGCGCGACGTCGGCGAGGAGGTCGTCGTCGCGGGCCGGCGCCGGCGCGGCGAGGAACGGGTAGAGCTCGTCGGTGGTCACGGCGTCGCTCCCCGGTGGACGGTCGCGATCGCCTCGCCGGCGTGCACGAGGACCACGTCGCCCACCCCGGCCTCGACGAGCGCGACGCTGACCTCCTCCCGGGTACCGGCGCCGGTGTCCACCAGCGCCAGCCCGTCGCCCAGCAGCGAGAAGACGGTGACCTCGACGGCGGCGTCGGAGCAGGTGATGCAGACGTCGCCCTCGCACGGGTTCGGGCCGGTCATCGCCGGTTCCCGGCCAGGAACACGTGCACCAGTTCCCAGAGCACGTGATAGGAGGTCACGTGGGCCTCACGGACGACCCGCGGGTCGTCCGAGTCCGCGACCAGCACGTGGTCCACCCCGGGCACGGCCGCGACCGCTCCCCCACCGCAGCCGGTGAGCGCGACCGTCAGCAGGCCGTCGTCCACGCCGCGCTCCAGCGCGCCGATCAGGTCCGCATCGGCGCCGTCGGGCGAGAACACCAGCAGCACGTCACCGGGCTCGCCGAACAGCGCGACCGAGCCGGCCGAACCGCCGTCCGGCAACGCCAGCGCGGGCAGCGCCCGGGTCCCGACGATCACCGGGTGCACGAACTCGACGACGACGTGCGCCACGTCCGCGGCGGACGGCCCGCGCCCCGCCGCGAGCAGCCGGCCGCCGGAGCGGAAGCGCACGGCCATGTCCCGGCACGCCGCGGCCAGGCGGTCCGCGTCACTGGCCAGTGCCGCGACGGGATCGCGGCGTCGAGCGAACGCCGCGCTCGCCGCGGATGCCTCGATCGTCCGGGTCATGGGTCATCACCCCCTGCGCGGTCGGGCCGGTGCGGTGTCCGGCCAGCTGCTCGTAGCGCTCCATGAACACGTGCAGCGCCATGTGCACGTTCGCCAGCTCCAGCGCCTGCGCGTCCAGGCAGGCGCGACCCTCGGACGTGATCCGGTAGGTGCGCCGGGCCGGCCCGACGTCGGAGGCCTGCCACTCCGAGTGCACCAGCCCGTGGCGCTCCATACCGCGCAGCGCACGGTAGATCCCGCCGGCGTCGCCGTCGCCGTCGTGGAGTGGGCGGAGCCGGGCGACCAGGCCATAGCCATGATCGTCCTGTTCACGCAGGAGCAGCAGGAGGCAGGGCTGCAGGAAATTGCGCGGTTCGAGTTCCGACATCGCTTACCGGGCCCCCAGCTGTGGTGGGTGGGGCCTGACCAGCCCGACTCTCCCACTTTGTGATCGGGACCACAACCATTCCGATCAGGTCAGCGGGCCAGGTAGCCGCCGTCCACCGGGTAGAAGTCGATCATCAGAACCAGTCCTCGCGGACGTCCAGGGTCGTGCGGTCCAGCGACGCGAGCAGGTCCAGCTGGGGATGCACCGACGGCAGCTCGTAGCGGTGGAAGTAGCGGGCCGCAGCGCGCTTGCCGTCGTAGAACGCGCCCTCGCTGTCTCCGGCCGCGAGCAGCTGCTCCAGCCAGATCCAGGCGATCACGACGTGCCCGACCGCCTCCAGGTAGACCGACGAGTTCGCCAGCGTCACCGCCGGGTCCCCGGCGTCCCACAGCGTCGCGGTCACCTCGGCGACCCGCCGGATCGCGTGGTCCAGACCCTCGGCGAGCTCCGCCGGCTCCCCGCCCGCCTTGCGTGCCGCCTGCACCGTCCGGTCCACCGTGGACACCAGGAGGTCCAGCCCTGCGCCACCGGACATCACGACCTTGCGGCCCAGGAGATCGAGCCCCTGGATGCCGTGCGTGCCCTCGTGGATGGCGTTGAGCCGGTTGTCCCGGTAGAGCTGCTCGACGTCGTACTCGCGGGTGTAGCCGTACCCGCCGTGGATCTGGATGGCCAGGTCGTTGGCGCGCAGGCACCACTGCGACGGCCAGCTCTTCGCGACCGGCGTGAGCACCTCGAGCAGCATGTGCGCGCGGCGGCGGTCGTCGGCGTCCGGCGCGGTGCCCTCGTCGTCGAGCAGCGTGCCGCAGTACAGGTTCAGCGCGAGCGCACCCTCCACGTAGGACTTCGACGCGAGCAGCATCCGCCGCACGTCCGCGTGCTCGACGATCGGGACCTGCGGCGACGCCGGGTCCTTGGCGCCCGCCGGGCGGCCCTGTGGGCGGGTGCGCGCGTAGTCCAGGGCGTTCAGGTAGCCGGCGTAGCCGAGCGCCGTCGCGCCCGCCCCGACCCCGACCCGGGCCTCGTTCATCATGTGGAACATCGACGCGAGCCCGGTGTGCGGCTCCCCCACCAGGTACCCGACGGCGCCCGGCTCGCCGCCCGGCGTCGCAAGCCCCTCGCCGAAGTTGAGCAGCGTGTTGACCGTGCCGCGGTAGCCCATCTTGTGGTTCAGGCCCGCGAGCGCGACGTCGTTGCGCTCGCCGGACTCCAGCACCCGGGGCACCACGAACAGCGAGATCCCCTTCGTCCCGGCCGGACCGCCCGGGATCTTCGCCAGCACCAGGTGGACGATGTTCTCGCTCAGCTCGTGGTCCCCGCCGGAGATCCACATCTTGTTGCCGGTGAGCCGGTACGTGCCGTCGTCGCGCGGTTCGGCGCGGGTGGTCACGTCGGCCAGCGACGATCCGGCCTGCGGCTCGGACAGGCACATCGTGCCGAAGTAGCGCCCCTCCACCATCGGCCGGACCCAGGTGTCGATCTGCTCCTCGCTGCCGTGCGTCAGGAGCAGGTTCGCGGCGGCGATCGTGAGGAACGGATAGGCGGCGGTGCCGACGTTGGCCGCGTGGAACCAGGCGAAGCAGGCCTGCGCGACGACGGCGGGCAGCTGCAGCCCGCCGACCCGCTCGTCCATCCCGGCCCCGACGATCCCGGTGCCGGCGAACACGTCGAGCGCGGCCTTGACCTCGTCCGGCACGGTCACCGTCCGGCCGTCGAACTCCGGCTCGTTCGCGTCGGAGATCTTGCGGTGCGAGGCGAAGTGGTCGGTCGCGACCTGCTCGGCGAGGTCCAGCACGTCGTCGAACGTCGTGCGGTCGTGCTCGGCGTACCGCTCGCGCGTGGTCAGCTTCTCGACCTCGAGCCACTCGTGGAGCAGGAAGTCCAGGTCACGACGCGAGAGCAGCAGCGAACGCATGCCCTCCAGCCTGTCACGGCACCGGTTCGTCGGCCCGCCGCAGCGCGAGCAGCGCGACGGCCGTGACGACGAGCCCCGCCGCACCCGCCGTCACGAACGTGACCCGCGGCCCGGCCGCCTCGAGCAGCACGGCGCCCAACAGGTAGGACAGTCCCGCCGCCGCCCCGATCCCGCCGTAGAGCGTGCCGAACACGCGCGCCAGCAGGGCCGGCGGCACGACGCGTTGCAGCAGCGTGTTGACCCCGACGTCGATCGCGGCCAGCCCGGCGCCGCGTAGCAGCTGCAGGCCGAACGCGACCGCCACCGCCCACGCCAGCCCGGTCAGCAGGTTCCCGGCGCTCGACACGACGAACCCGGCCACGACGAGCAGCACGAGCCGCCCGGTCCGGCGGGCGAGCACCAGGTAGCCGACCAGCAGGCCGATCCCGACCGCGGCGTAGAGCGCCGCCACCACCTGCTCGCCTGCGCCGAGCGCGTCGCGGGCCAGGTAGACCAACGCGACGTCGTCGACGCCGTTGCAGGCGACCACGCCGACGAAGCCCAGGCACAGTGCCCGCACCAGACGCGTCGAACGCAGGTAGCGCAGGCCGTCGCGTGCGTCGGCGAGCAGGGACGGCCGCGCGCCCGGCCCTCCACCCGGGCGCGGCAGCGCCGGCAGGAACGCGAGCAGCGCCGCGGACACGACGAACGACCCGGCGTCGAGCACCAGCACGCCGGAGATCCCGGCCACCGGCAGCAGCGCCGCCGCGGCCAGCGGACCGACGGCCTCCATGCCGTTCGACCCGAGGCCCAGCGCCGCGTTCGCCGCCCCGAGGCGCGGGCCGTCCACGATCGCGGGCAGTGCCGCCCTGGCCGCCGACTGGCCGATCTGCGCCGCGACCGACCGCAGCGCGACGAGCGCCAGCAGCGCGGGCAGCGGCGGCAGGGTCAGTGCCAGCGCGCCGACCGTCGCCGCCTGCACCAGCTCGCAGGCGATCATCAGCCGGCGGGCGTCGAACCGGTCGCCCAGGGTGCCGGTCAGCGGGCCCAGCAGCGCCGGTGCGACGTCGCCGACCAGCAGGAGCGCGGCCACCGCGAACGCCTGCCCGGCGCCATCGGACAGGTACAGCAGCAGCGCGACCAGGCCGGCCGAGTCCCCGGCCACCGACACCGCGCGAGCCGTCCACAGTGCACGGAACGCGGGCTCGCGGCGCAGCGCCCGGGGCGGTTCGGTCACGGGGACCGGACAGTAGGCGCTCGCGGGCGGCCGGTCACCGCGGTTTCACGGCCGGGCTGCGACGTTCAGGGCTGCGCTGGGATCTCCGTGCCGCACCGCTCGCACACGGTCGGCGGGTCCTCGACGGAGAACAGCCCGCACTCCGGGCAGACGCGGTGCAGCCAGCAGACCGGGTCCCCGCCCTCCTCGCTCACGTCCGGGGAGCCAGTCGGGTCGCCGCGAGCCCGGCGTGCAGCGCGGCGGCGTCGGCCACCACGGCATCGTCGAAGCGGGCGAGCGGGCTGTGGTTCATCGGGGCGCGCGCCGGGTCCGTGTCCGACGGGCAGGCGCCGAGCGCGAGGAACGCCCCGGGCACCTCGTCGAGCACCCGGGAGAAGTCCTCGGAGACCATCATCGGCGTCTCGGCGGGCGTCCAGCGCTCGTCGCCGAACAGCTCGGCCGTGACGTCGCGCGCGAAGTCGACCTCCTCGGCCACGTTGCGGGTGACCGGGTAGAGGTCACGGAACCCGACCTCGACGTCGACGCCGTGCGCGGCGGCGATCCCGCGGCACACCTCGTCGACGACCTCCGGCAGCAGCGCCGCGGTCCGCGGGGAGACGCTGCGCACGGTCGCCTCGAACGTCGCCGTGTCCGGGATGACGTTGCGCCGCGACCCGGCCCGGACCAGCCCGACCGTGATCACGACGGGGTCGAACACGTCGAACCGGCGGGTCACCGCCGTCTGCAACGCCGTGATCATCTCGGCGGCGGCCGGGATCGGGTCGCGGCCGGTGTGCGGGCTGGAGCCGTGACCGCCGACGCCGCGCACGACGACGTCGAGGTCGTGCGAGGCGGCGAAGAACGTCCCGGCCCGGCTGGTCAGCGTCGGCGCGGGGATCAGGCCGGACAGCACGTGCAGGCCGTACGCGTGGTCGACGCGACGCCCGGCGGCGTCCAGCACGCCCTCGGAGACCATCACCCGCGCCCCGTCCCAGCCCTCCTCACCGGGCTGGAACATGAACACCACGTCGCCGGCCAGGCGGTCGCGGTGCGCCGCGAGCAGCCGAGCGGCCCCGACCAGCGCGGACGTGTGCAGGTCGTGCCCGCAGGCATGCATGTTGCCGTTGCCGGACGCGAAGTCTTCTCCGGAGGACTCGCCGACCGGCAGCGCGTCCATGTCGCCGCGCAGCAGCACGGTCTCGCCGTCCCCGGCGCCGCCGCGCAGCACGGCGGTCACCGACGTCGTCCCGGTGCCGGTGGTGATCTCCAGCCCGAGCCCGTCCAGCTCGGCCAGCACGCGCTCCTGGGTGCGGGGCAGCTCCAGGCCCACCTCCGGCTCGCGGTGCAGGTCGCGGCGGAGCTCGATCAGGTCGGGCAGCAGCGCACGGGCGTCGTCGAGCAGGTCCACGCGGGCGAGTCTGCTCGGCGGGCCGGGCCCCGGCAACGCCGAGGCGACGATCATCGAGTGGCCGCTGGATGCCATCGGCGCACATTGGTTGGTGGTCCAGGAAACCGTTCGGTGGGCGAACCATTTCCAGGAGCAGTTGCCGACGTCGCCCGGCCCGGAGTCAGCCGGTCGCCACCGCCGGTGCCGCCGCGCCGGCCGCCGCGTCGAGGACCTTCGACGCGACGACCTCCCGATAGGCCTCGGCGCTGCCCAGCAGCGCGGCGTCGGCGACGGCGCGCTTGTAGTAGAGGTGCGCCGGGTGCTCCCAGGTGAAGCCGATCCCGCCGTGCATCTGGATGGTGTCGGCCGCGACCCGGTAGCCGGTCTCGGAGCAGGTCGCCTGCGCCATCGCGACGGCCAGCTCCGGGTCGTCGAGCGACGGGTCGGACAGCGCCCAGGCCGCGTGCAGGGCCGTCGTGCGGGCGTGCTCGGTCGCGACGAGCATGTCCGCGCACCGGTGCTTGACCGCCTGGAACGAGCCGATCGGGCGCCCGAACTGCAGGCGGTCCTTCGCGTAGGCGACGGTGAGGTCCAGCAGGTGCTGGGCGATCCCGACCTGCTCGGCCGCCAGCAGCGTCGCGCCGGTGAGGTACGCGGCGCGGATCGCGCGGTCCGCGTCGTCGCCGGTCGCGATCACCCGCGCGGCGGCGCCGTCGAGCGTCACCCGGGCGTGGCGCCGGGTCAGGTCCAGCGAGCCGCGCGGGGTCACCTCGGCCGCCTCGGCCAGCGCCAGCACCGGCCCGTCCGGGGACGAGGCGACGACGAGCAGCGCGTCCGCCGCGGCGGCGTCCGGGACCTGGTCCACGGTGCCGGAGAGCGTCGTCCGCTCCCCCGCACCGCTGCAGGACACCGTCGTCGAGGACGGGTCGTACGGCGCGAACAGCGGCGCGACGAGTGCCGCGGTCCGGGCGCCCTCGGCCAGCGCGGGCAGCAGGTCGTCGCGGACCGCGCCCGCGGGCGCCGCGACCAGCGCCGGGATCGCGAGGCCGACGGTGCCGAGCAGCGGGCCGCAGAACAGCGCCGCGCCGAGCTCCTCGGCGGCGACGGCCTGGTCGACCATCCCGGCGCCCGCCCCGCCGAGCTCCTCCGGGACGGCCAGCGCGAGCGCACCCAGCTCCGAGCCCAGACGGGTCCACAGTGCACGGTCGAACCCGGAGTCGGACTCCATCTGGCGGCGCACGGTCGCCTCGTCGGACTGGCGCTCGCAGAACCGGCGCAGACCGGTCCGCAGCTCCTGCTGCTCGGCCGAGACGTCGAACTCCCGGGACTCAGCCACGGGGGACCTCCTTCCAGGGGCGGTCCGAGTCGGCCCGCATGTCACCGGGCAGGCCCAGCACCCGTTCGCCGAGGATGTTGCGCATCACCTCGGACGTCCCGCCCTCGATCGTGTTCGCGCGGCTGCGGAGGAACCGCTGCTGCAGCGTGGCGCCCGGGTCGTGACCGATCCGGTCGGCGCGGCGCATCGTGTAGTCGTCGTAGAGCAGCGCCTCGGGACCCAGCAGGTCCATGCAGAACTCGTAGATGTCCTGGTTCAGCTCGGCCGCCACGAGCTTGGACACCGAGCCCTCCGGGCCGGGCTGGCCCGCGGTCGCGGTGCGACGCGCGCGGGACAGCGTGAGCCGGTGCGCCTCGGCCTTGGTCCACAGCCGTGCCAGGCGGTCCCGCAGCACCGGTGTGCGCCGCTGCGGGTAGGCGTTCCAGAGCCCGACCGCCTCGGCGATGGCACCGGTGCCGCGCCGTCCGGTCACGCCACCGATCGCCGTCCGCTCGTTCATCAGCGTCGTGATCGCGACCCGCCACCCGGCGCCGACGTCGCCGAGCCGGTGGGCGTCCGGGATCCGGGCGTCGTTGAGGTAGACCTCGTTGAACTCGGCCTGCCCGGTGATCTGGCGCAGCGGCCGCACCTCGACGCCGGGCTGATCCATGTCCATGACGAAGTAGGTCAGCCCGCGGTGCTTGGGAACGTCCGGGTCGGTGCGCGCCACCACCATCGCCCACCGCGAGACGTGCGCGAGCGTGGTCCAGACCTTCTGGCCGTTGAGCACCCACTCGTTGCCGTCCGGAACCGCGGTGCTGGACAGGCCCGCCACGTCGGAGCCGGCGCCGGGCTCGCTGAACAGCTGGCACCAGATCTCCTCGCACGTCGCGAGGGGGCGCAGCCACCGCGCGGCCAGCTCCCGGCTCTGCGCGTACTCGGCGACGACCGGGGCGCCCATCCCATAACCGATCGGGTTGACCGCGAACCCGCGGGGCCCGCCCGCCTCGGTGACGACACCGTCGACCACCGGCTGCAGGCCGCGCGAGAGTCCCAGTCCGCCAAGGCCTTCCGGGAAACCGACGAACGCGAGACCGGCGTCGAACAGCGCGCCGAACAGCTCCTCGCGGGGCACCGACCGCGGGTCGTGCTCCGCGACGACGGCCCGGGCCGCCTGTTCGACGCGGACCGCGTCCGAGACGGGCGTGGACGTGTCGGCGCTCATCGGCGACCTCCCGGATCCGGTGGCATCGACCCGAACCTATGTCAGGCCGACGGCCCGCGCGAGGACGTCGAGGGCGTCACCCTCTCATCAATAAAGATGATCGACGCTAATAGCGCCACTACCACGCCCGACACGCGAGGTGTACACCGACCGGCCCACCGCCGGATCCACCCGCACGACGGGAGCCGCACGATGTCCACCGCATGGCCTTCGCCTCCACCGCCTCCACCGCCTCCACCACCGCGGACCGGGGCGCCGGGATGGGCCATCGCCCTGATCGCGGCCGTCACGGCACTCGTCATCGGCGCGGGCGTGTTCGTCACGCTGTCGCTGACCAGTGGCACCGCGAACGCCGCCGAGGTGACCCGCGAGCCGGTGAACACCGCCGGGGAGAACCCGTTCATGCCGACGGTCGGGACGGACGCCCCGAACGTGACGACGCCGACGAAGACCGGCGGCTCGTTCCGCGGGGACACGCCCGGCCTCTACGGCGGCACCCGCGACAACCGCACGTGCGACGCGGCGAAGCTGAGCGGCTTCCTGAACTCCCACCCGGATCAGGCCGCGGCGTGGTCCGGGGTGCTCGGGATCAGCACCACGCAGATCGACAGCTACGTGTCGACGCTGACGCCGGTGCTGCTGCGCTCGGACACCCAGGTCACGAACCACGGCTACGTGAGCGGGCGCGCGACCGTCGTCAGCTCCGTGCTGCAGGCCGGCACGGCGGTGTTCGTCGACCGCTACGGCACGCCTGTCGTGCGCTGCTACTGCGGCAACCCGCTGACCGCGCCGACGCTGGTGACCTCGCCCGTCTACATCGGCCCGACGTGGGTGTCGTTCAACCAGACCAACATCACGGTCGTGCAGAACACCACCACCGTGGTCAACAACTACACGCTGGTCGACCCGTGGAAGAACAAGCCGTTCGTCCGCACCGGCGGATACAAGCCCGGCTACCAGCCGAACGAGCCCGACGGCGAGTACGGCGAGAGCCTGCCGCCCGACCGGTCAGACCCCCGGTGACCCGAACACCCCGCCCGGGCAGAACCCGCAGCCGGGCGAGCCCGGATCTCCCGGGGATCCGGCGAACCCGGACGATCCCGCCGCCACGCCGAAGGACCCGACGACCCTCGCCACGTGCCCGGACGGCTCGCCCGCCGGCTCGAAGATCGCCGACACCGCGAGCGGTGACGTGACGAACGACGGCAAGGAGGACACGGCCGTCCTGGTCAAGTGCGGAACCCAGGAGCAGATCCAGATGATCGGCTCGGACGGGCAGACGCTGGCCACGGTGACTCCGGAGTCCGTACCGGGCAGCCCGAAGATGCCGGAGTTCCGCTCCATCAGCCTGAGCGGGGACACGCTCACCGCGAACATGGACGTGTTCGGCGCCGACGACACGACCACGCCGACCGAGCAGCAGACGTGGACGTACACGTTCACCGGCTCGTCGTTCGCGCTCTCGCCGAACTCGGTGCAGGCCGTCGAGCCGGCCACGCCGACGACGGAGTCCGCCGAGTCGGTCGCGCCGTTCGCGGTCGAACCGGAGTCGGGCGAGTCGACGCCGCCGACGACGACCACGACCACCAGCGGGAACTCGACCGGCGGCTGACCGGCCGGTCACAGACGGCGGGGCGCCCCTCCCAGTGGGGGCGCCCCGCCGTCCCGCGTCCGGACGCGGGCAGACTGGTCCGGTGCCGCTCGAGCTGCCCGACCTGCCGGTGCGGGACGTGCTGCCGGACGTGTCGGCGGCACTCGACGACCGTGGCGGAGCGGTGCTCGTCGCCCCGCCGGGCACCGGGAAGACGACGCTCGTCCCGCTCGCGCTCGCTCGTGACACAGGACGGGTGCTGGTCGCGGAACCCCGCCGGGTCGCGGCCCGCGCCGCCGCGTCCCGGATGTCGTCGCTGCTCGGCACGACCGTCGGCGACGACGTCGGCTACTCCGTGCGCGGCGACTCGACGACGTCGGCGCGGACCCGGATCGAGGTCGTCACGTCCGGGTTGCTGCTTCGCCGGCTGACCGCCGACCCGGAACTGCCGGGCGTGCACACCGT
Organism: uncultured Actinomycetota bacterium; assembly: GCA_963822335.1. Classification (GTDB taxonomy): domain Bacteria; phylum Actinomycetota; class Actinomycetes; order Mycobacteriales; family Pseudonocardiaceae; genus Pseudonocardia. The sequence goes on from CAWGHE010000005.1 coordinate 1,768,628, forward strand.
CGTGCTCGACGAGTGCCACGAGCGCCATCTGGACGCGGACCTGCTGTTCACGCTGTTGCTCGACGCCCGCGACGGCCTGCGGCCCGACCTGCGACTGCTCGCCACGTCGGCGACGCTGGACGCGGCGCGGCCCGCCGAGCTGCTCGGCGACGTCCCGGTGCTCACCGTCGAGGCGCGGACGTACCCGGTCGACGTGCACCATGTCCCGCCGGCGCGCGGGGAACGGATCGAGGTCACCGTCGCCCGCGCGGTCCGGACGGCGCGCGCGCACGGCAGCGTGCTGGCGTTCCTGCCCGGCGTCGCGGAGATCGGCCGTGTGGCCGCGATGCTGCGCGACGACCGGGACCTGGACGCCGACGTGCTCGCCCTGCACGGCCGCCTGCCCGCGGCCGAGCAGGACGCGGCGCTGCGCGAGGGCCCGCGGCCGCGCGTCGTGCTCGCGACGTCGGTCGCCGAGTCCAGCCTGACCGTGCCCGGGGTGCGCGCGGTCGTCGACGCCGGCCTCGCCCGCTTCCCGCACACCGATCACCGCCGAGGACTGTCCGGGCTGGTCACGCGGCGGGTGTCGCGGGCGGTCGCGGAACAGCGCGCGGGCCGCGCCGGGCGGGAGGCGCCCGGGCACGTGTATCGGTGCTGGCCCGAGGGCGAGACGCTGGTCCGCGCCCCCGAGCCGGAGATCCGGACCGCCGACCTCACCCGCCTCGCGCTCGATCTGGCCGCCTGGGGTACGCCGGACGGCGCGGGCCTGCGGTGGTGGGACGCACCGCCGCCGGGTCCGCTCGCCGCCGGGCGGGAGGTGCTGGCCGCGCTCGGCGCGCTGGACACCGACGGCACGGTGACCGACCGCGGGTCGCGCATGGCGAGCATCGGACTCCACCCGCGGCTGGCCCGCGCCCTGCTCGACCCCGGCGTCGACGCGCGGACCGCGGCCGAGGTCGTCGCGCTCCTCGACGCCGACGCCCCCGGCGGCGCGGAGTCCGACGTGGACTCCGCCCTCAGAGGTCTGCGGTCCGGTCGCGCGCCCGGTTCCGGCCGGTGGCGGGACGAGGTCCGGCGCCTGACGGGCCTGGCCCGGCGCCACGCCGGGTCCGGGGACGGACCGCGGCGCACCGACTCCGCCCTGGTCGTCGGGCTCGCCCATCCCGAGCGGCTGGCCCGCCGCCGGGAGGTCGGGTCGGGCCTCTACCTGATGGCGGGCGGCACGGCCGTCGAGGTCCCGGGAGGGCTGCGCGACCACGAGTGGCTGGCGGTCGCCGTCGCCGACCGTCGCCCCGGGGACACGCACGGCCGGGCGCGCCTGGCCGCGCCCGCGGACCGGGAGGTGGCCGAGGAGGCAGGGGCCGCGCTGCTCAGCGTGGCGACGGAGGTCGGGTGGGCCGGTGACGTGGTCGCCCGCCGGGTCCGGCGCCTCGGCGCGATCGTCCTGGACGAGCGCCCGGTCACCGACGCGGATCCGGACGCGATCCGGGCCGCGCTCGTCGACGGCCTGCGCACGGAGGGCACGGGGCTGCTCCGCTGGACCGCGACAGCCCGGTCGCTGCGCGAGCGGCTGGGCTTCCTGCACCGCGCGCTCGGCGACCCGTGGCCGGCCGTGGACGAGCAGAGCCTGCGCGACAGTGCGTCCGAACCGGACGGGTGGCTGGCCGGGCCGCTGGCGACCGCCCGGCGGCGCGCGGACCTGGCCAAGGTCGAGGCCGGTCATGCGTTGCGCGCGTACGTCGCGGCCCAGGTCGGGGCGGACGTCGGGCGGCTGGACGAGCTCGCCCCCGAGCGGCTGCCGGTGCCGAGCGGGTCGCGGATCGCGCTGGACTACACCGGCGACGCGCCGGTGCTTCCGGTCAAGGTGCAGGAGGCGTTCGGCTGGACCGCGTCCCCGACCGTGGCCGGCGGCCGCGTGCCGGTCGTGCTGCACCTGCTCTCGCCCGCCGGCCGGCCGGCCGCCGTCACCGCCGACCTGGAGTCGTTCTGGGACAACGGGTATCCGCAGGTCCGCGCGGAGCTGCGCGGCCGTTACCCCAAGCACGCCTGGCCGGAGGACCCGCGCTCCGCCACGCCCGCCCGCGGCACGGGCCGCCCCCGCCGACCGGCGTGATCCACTGTTCCCATGGCCGCCGACCCGCCCGACCTCCCCACCCCCGACGACGTCCGCGCGGCCGCGTCGCGGATCGCCGGGACCGCGCACCGCACGCCGGTACTCACCTCGCGGCTGACCGATGACGAGCTCGGGGCTCGCGTCCTCGTCAAGCCGGAGAACCTGCAGCGCACCGGCAGCTTCAAGTTCCGCGGCGCGTTCCACACGCTGTCCCGGCTCTCACCCGGGCAGCGCGCCGCCGGCGTCGTCGCGTTCTCCTCCGGCAACCACGCGCAGGCCGTCTCGCTGGCCGCGTCCCTGTTGGACATCCCGGCGACGATCGTCATGCCCACCGACGCCCCGGCGAGCAAGCTGGCCGCGACCCGCGGCTACGGCGCCGACGTCGTGCCCTACGACCGCTACACCGAGGACCGCGAGCAGATCGCCGCGACGCTGTCCGGCGAGCGGGGCATGACGCTCGTGCCGCCGTTCGACCATCCCGACGTGATCGCCGGGCAGGGCACGGCCGTGCTGGAGCTGCTCGAGGACACCGGCCCGCTGGACGCGCTGTTCGTCTGCCTCGGCGGGGGCGGGCTCCTGTCCGGGTCCCTGCTCGCGGCACAGGCGCTCTCCCCCGGCTGCGCCGTCTACGGCGTGGAGCCGGAGGCGGGAGACGACGCACGGCAGTCGTTGCGCGCCGGGCACATCGTGCGGATCGACCAACCCACCACGATCGCCGACGGCGCCGCGACGACGGCACTCGGCACCCGCACGTTCCCGATCCTGCGCGACCACGTCACGGACGTCCTGACCGTCACCGACGACCAGCTCGTCGACACCATGCGGGCGTTCGCCACGCGGATGAAACTGCTGGTGGAACCGACCGGAGCGCTCGCGATGGCCGGGCTGCGCAGCGCCGTCGCCGCCGACCCCGGGCGCTTCGCGGGCGCCCGGGTCGGCGTCGTCGTGTCGGGCGGGAACGTCGACCTCGACCGGTTCTCAGGCCTGGTCGCCGGGTGACCCTCAGGCGTACTCGATGACCCCGCGGACGTTCTTGCCGTCGCGCATGTCCTGGTAGCCCTGGTTGATCTCGTCGAGCGTGTAGGTCTTGGTGACCAGCTCGTCGAGCTTGAGGACGCCGTCGCGGTAGAGCTGGATCTGCCGCTTGATGTCCCAGTTCGGGTTGGAGCCGCCGAACAGCGCGCCCTGCAGGCGCTTCTGGAACAGCGTGAGCTCGGAGATCGCGATCGGGACGCCGACCTCCTCCATGTTCCCGATCCCGGTGACGACCGTCGTGCCCGCCTTGCGGATGGACGCGAACGCCTGGGCGACGTGCTCGCCGGTGGTCACGCCGACGGTGACGATCGCCGAGTCGGCGCCCTGGCCGTTCGTGAACTGTTTGGCCAGCTCGGTGGCCTCCTCCATCGACTCGGCGGCGTGCGTCGCGCCCATCTCCTGGGCCTTCTCGCGCTTGAACGCGACCGGGTCCACGGCGATGACGTTCGACGCCCCGGCGTGCCGGGCCCCCTGGACCGCGTTGATGCCGATGCCGCCGATGCCCATGACGATCACGGTGTGACCCGGCTGCACCTCGGCGGCGTTCACCGCGGAGCCCCAGCCGGTGCCCACGCCGCAGCCGACCAGGCAGGCCACGTTCAGCGGGATGTCCTTCTCGATCTTGACGGCGGATTCGATCGACGCGGTCGTGTACTCGCAGAACGTCGAGATGCCGCAGGCCTGGCCGACCGGCTCGTTCCCCTCGACGGTGTGCATCCGGTAGCTGCCGTCGGTCCAGCGCGGGCCCTCCAGGATCGAGGCGCCGTGGTCGCAGAGGTTCTGCTGACCGCCGGCGCACCAGCGGCAGTGCCCGCAGGACGGGAGGAACGAGAAGATGACGTGGTCGCCCTCCTCGAGACCCTTGCTGTTCGGGCCGACCTTGGTCACGATCCCGGCGCCCTCGTGCCCGCCGGCCATCGGATAGGTGCCGACCCGGATGTCGCCGGTCGCGAAGTGGTCGTCGGAGTGGCAGAGCCCCGACGCGACCAGCTTGACCTGGACCTCGTCCGGTCGCGGGTCGTCCAGCTCCAGGTCGACGACCTCGTACTTGCCCGGCGCCTGCCGGACCACTGCTCCACGCGTGCGCATGCCGCGCCCTCCCTCGACGTCGTTGTCTCGCGGTCGGTCCCGACGCTAGGACGGGGTCCGTGGGCCGAGGAAGGGCGCGACGGGCGAACCGTCCATCTCCGCGTCCGCGCTCGCCCGGGCGGCGCAGCGCGGCGTCGCGGTCAGCCCGCGCGGAAGTTGACTCGCTTCTTGGGCCGCTCCCCTGCCTCGAGCGGACCGGGCCGGAGCACCTCGTCGTCGGGCAGCGTCCGGCGGGAGCCGTCGCGCAGGTCCTCCTCGATCACCGGGGCGTCCGCGGGCAGCCCACCGAGCCGCCGGATGTCCGCGACCGTGATCGTGTCCTCGTTCCACGGGTGGGCCTTGCCTTCGATCATCACTTCGTGGGCGACATCGCCTGATGGTTCGGTCATACCGCGCGGGGTTCCCGCCCCGCGCCCGGTCAACCGCCGGTGCGGCACACGGCCGGGTCAGCGGCCCGTCCGCGCCCCTCGACGGTCGTGCTCCAGCGCGTCCTCGGCGAGGAGTTGTCGAGCAGGCCGACCAGGCTCGTCGTCAGGCGCCCAGGCCGCGCGGCTCCACGAACAGCGACAGGAGGAAGTTTCCGTCCGGCAGCGGGGTCAGCGTGTGCGACAGCACCCGCCGGTCCGCGCCCAGGCGCTCCAGCAGCTCCGGGTTGCCGACGTAGTCGATGTCCAGAGCCTGCACGTCGCCGATCTCGGACGGCATGCGATCAGCGGACACCTTCGTCACGATCAGCGAACGCTCGATCATGGCGAAACAGTATCGAGACGTCCCGGCGGGCCGCCATCGGACCCCGGCCGGACGCGCAGCACCGGCTTCCCCGGAGCGCGGTCCGGCGAGTCGACGTAGGCATGGGCGGCGGCGACGTCGTCGAAGGCGAACACCCGGTCCACCATCGGCGCGAACGCGCCCGTGTCCAGCCCGGAGCGCACGAAGTGCTCGGCGCGGCGCAGGGCGTCCGGGTCGCCGGTGACCTCGTGCAGGTGGAAGCGGCGCAGCCAGACCGGTGCGTACGTCCCGCCCGGCAGCGGTGTCGGCTGCCCGGACAGGCCGCCGTGCACGATCACCGCCGCGCCGGGCGCGCACGCCCGGACCAGGTCGGCGACCTGCGGGCCGCCGTCGGCGTCGAGCACCAGGTCCGCGCCGGCGCCGAGCGCCGCACGCAGGGCCGCCGCGAGGTCGTCGCACCCCTCGGTGACGACGACGTCGTGGGCGCCCGCCGCGCGCACCGCGTCGACGTGCTCGGGACCGGCGACGGTGGCGACGGCCGTGGCGCCGACGTGCCGGGCGGCCCGCAGCGCGGCGACGCCGACGCTGTTCGCCGCCGAGGTGACCACCCACCGGTCCCCCGGCCGCGACCGGACGACGTGCTCGGTCATGCCGTAGACGGCGAGGTAGGGCATCCAGACCGTCGCCGCCTCGACCGCGTCCAGCCCGTCCGGGCGCGCCACGAGCGCCGACGCCGGAACGACCGCCTCCTCGGCGTAGACCGCGTAGTCGTTCTGGGAGAAGGCCGGGAGCACGCTCACCGCGTCGCCGAGCGCCCACCGCGCGACGCCCGGCCCCGTCTCGATCACGACGCCGGAGCACTCGCTGCCCAGCCCGGCCGGCAGCCGCGCGTCCTCGACGTAGGTGCCGCGCCGGAAGTTGACCTCGGCCCGGTTCAGGCCGATCGCGTCCACCCGGATCCGCACCTCGCCGGGCCCGGGCGCGCGGACCGGCACGTCCTCGATGCACAGCACCTCGGGACCGCCGAGCTCGTGGAACCGGATCGTCGCGACCATGGTGCGAACCTACGCCGCGTACATTCCGCCTTGATCGTACGAGAGGACACGCGAGTGGACGAGGACGTCGAGGACCGCGACGGCGGCCTGGAACGGATGACGATGTTCAGCGACGGCGTGTTCGCCATCGCCATCACGCTGCTCGTCCTGCCCCTCGCGGACGCGGATATCGACGGCGCCCGGGTCGCCGACGACCTGCTCACGCTGGTCCCGAGCATGCTCACGTTCGCGCTGAGCTTCGCCGTGATCGGGCGCTACTGGGTGCTGCACCACCACGTCTTCAAGCGGATGGCGCGCGCCGACGGCGGCCTGATGACGCTGAACCTGGCCTACCTGTTCTGCATCGCGTTCCTGCCGTTCCCGACGTCGGTGCTCGGCACGCACAGTGGCGGCACGGCGGCCACGGTGCTCTACGCGCTGAACCTGATCGCGGTCGGCGCGACGGCGACCGCTCTGTGGTGGTACGCCTCGCGGCACCGCGGGCTGCTCCGCCCCGACGTCACGGCGTGGGAGATCCGCATCAGCCTCGGCCGCACGATCGTGCCGAACCTCGCGTTCATCCCGTCGGTGCCGCTGGCGCTCGTCGACCCGGGCTGGGCGAAGCTGTCCTGGCTGCTGATCCTTCCGTTCTCGTGGATCGGCGGCCGGCTCTACCCGGAGAAGGAACCCGCTTAGAGCGCGTTGCTGATCTCGACGAGGTTCGCGTCCGGGTCGCGGACGTAGACCGACAGCAACGCCCCCCGTGCCCCGGTGCGCTCGACCGGCCCCTCCTCGACCGGGACGCCGTGCTCGGCCAGCTCAGCTCGCACCTGCTCCAGCGGTGTGGCGGTGACCAGGCAGACGTCGGCGCTGCCCGGAGTCGGCCGGTCGGCCTTCGGCTCGAACTCGTGGCCCGCCCGGTGCAAGTTGATCTTGCTGGAGCCGAACGCGAGCGCCTTGCGGCCCTCGCCGAACGTCACCTCCTCCATGCCCAGCACGTCGCGGTAGAACGCGATCGTCCGGTCCGGGTCGGCGACGGTCAGCACCAGATGGTCGAGGCGTTCGATGAGCACGCGGGTGATCGTGACACCGGCGGCGCTCGAGCAGCCACCCCGGGTCGGCGGCGTCGAACGCCTGTTCTACCCTCACCCTGAATCGCGCCACCGAGACCCGAACGAAGTGAGGTAGAACGTGGACGACGCCCCCGACTCGCCGACCGTTTCGGAGACGACCCCGGACACGAGCACGCCGGAGACGACCACTCCGGAGGCGACCGATCAGGAGGCGCAGCCGGAGAAGCCCAAGCGTGGCCGCCCGAAGGGCTCGGCCGCCCGCACCACCCGCGTCGTGTCGATGACGCTGACCGTCTCCGGGTCCGCCGACGGCGAGTGGCAGGCCGAGCTGAAGAACGGCAGCACGTGGGTCGCCCGCGGGCTCCCGGTCACCGCGGCGGCGGTCTCCCAGGCCGCGGCGGCCCTGCACGCCGACCTCGCCGGCCCGATCGACGAGGTGATCGACACCGCGCGGTCCGCACGCGCCGCCCGCGTCGCCGAGCTGGAGGCGGAGCTGGAGCAGGCGAAGAAGGCGCTCGCCGAGATGGAATGAGTGCGCAAGGCTAGGCTTCGCCGCAGATCATCATCGACTGAACCAGGAGCCGACGTGGCCCTCTCCGCTGGCGACACCATTCCCGACGTCACGATCATGACCATGGGCTCCGACGGCCCGGCGCCGGCGCAGTCCGGCACCGTCCTCGGCAAGGGCACGGTCGTGCTGTTCGGCGTGCCCGGGGCGTTCACGCCCGCCTGTTCGGACCAGCACCTGCCGGGCTACGTCGCGCTCGCCGACAGGCTCAAGGAGAAGGGCGTCGACAAGGTCGCCTGCATCGCCGTGAACGACGCGTTCGTGATGGACGCCTGGGGCGAGGCCCGCGCGACCGGCGACGCGATCGAGATGCTGGCCGACGGCAACGGCGACTTCGCCAAGGCGACCGGGCTGGAGCTCGACGGCTCGGGCTTCGGGCTGGGCACCCGCTTCCAGCGGTTCGCCGCGATCATCGACGACGGCACGGTCCGCGACGTCGCCGTCGAGGACGTGCCCACGAACGTCGACGTGAGCAGCGCCGAGACGGTTCTGGGCAAGCTGTAGCGAGGTAGGCTCCACCCGTGCCGAAGGTGCTGGGCGGCTCGCTGGTCGCGCACCGGGACGAGGTCCGCGCCCGGGTGTTCGCTGCGCTGCGTGAGCAGCTCTACGAGCGCGGGTTCGAGTCGATCACGCTCTCCGGCGTCGCGGCGACCGCCGGGCTGGGCCGCAGCTCGATCTACAACCACTTCCCGGACCGGCAGGCGCTGCTCGTCGCGTTCGTCGAGCAGGAGGCGGCCCGCTACGTCGCCGAGCTGGACGCGGAACTGGAGCAGGCGACGACGCCGGTCGAGCAGCTCGCCGTGTTCGCCCGGCTGCAGCTGCGGCGGCTCTCCGAGTTCCACCTGCCGCCCGGTCAGGCGCTGGCCGGTGCGCTCGACCCGGCTGCCTACCGGCGGGTCGCCGCGCACGCCGACCCGATCTCCGGGCGGCTCGAGCGGATCGTCGCCGACGGCGTCGCGGCCGGTGAGATGGCCGCCGAGGATCCGGACGTGCTCGTCGCGATGGTGTCCACGGCACTGTCCGCGCGGCGGATCGTCGACGTCGGACCGGACGAGGTCGAGGCGTCGATCGAGGCCGCCGTGCGGATCGTGCGCCGAATGGTGTCGCCGGTCGCCTGCGAAGGCTAGCCTTACCCACGCCGGTGCCCTAGCATCGAACTGACACCGTGTCAGCTCGATCGGAGGGGTCATGAGCGAACCGCTCTCGGCGGCGCTGCGGCAGGCGACGATGGAGGTCCACGAGCGGGCCCACCACTCGACGTTCATGGGCGCGCTGCTGGCCGGTGAGCTGCCTCTGTCGCACTACACGTTGCTGGCCGAGCAGCACCGCGCGATCTACGGCGCGCTCGAGGCCGCCTCGGACGCACTCGCCGACGACCCGGTCGTCGGACCGTTCCTGATCGAGGAGCTGCGCCGCGTCCCGTCGCTGCGCACCGACCTGACCGCGCTCGGCACCACGTCGCCGCGGGTCCTTCCGGCCACGCGGGCCTACGTCGCCCGGATCTGCGCGTCGATCGGTGACCCGCCGCGCTTCGTCGCTCATCACTACACCCGCTACCTCGGCGACCTGGCCGGCGGGCAGATGGTCGGCAAGCTGCTCGAGCGCACCTACGGCGTCACCGGGCCCGGCGCGCTGTTCTACGACTTCAAGGCGCTCGGCAGCCCGTCGAAGTTCCGCACGCGCTACCGCGCCCTGCTCGACGCCGCCCCGTGGGGCCCCGACGAGCACTCCCGCATCGCCCAGGAGGCGGTGCACGCGTTCGAGCTGAACATCGCCGTCTTCGACGAGCTCGCCGACGCCGTCGGGATCGCGCGGCCGGCGCTCGCGTCGTAGCTACTCGGCGCCGGCGTCGTAGCGCATCACGCCGACCGGCGTCCCGGACGGGTCGGCGAGGAACGCCAGCTCGCCCACGCCGGCGATGACGGTCGGCTCCATCAGGACCCGCCCGCCCCGGGCACGGGCCGCCGCGCAGGCCGCGGCGACGTCGTCGACGGCGACCGTGATCTCGGCGGGGGCGGCCGTGCCGTCGTCGAACGTGCGGCGCTGCTGGAGGGCGACGATCGGCCCCGGCGTGCCGCCGGCCGGGTGCCCGACCTGGTAGAAGCCCGGCGGGCCCCAGGCCTCGAAGCGCCAGTCGAACACGGCCTCGTAGAACGAGCGGGTCGCGTCCAGGTCGTCGGCGTTGATCGCGACGTGCGCGACGTCGCCGGTCCTCGGTGTGCTCATGACGACGATCCTCGACCCCGGAGGGCTGGCGCTCCGTCGACGGCACGGCACATGCTGTCGTGGATGCGACAGGAACCGGACGTGCGCAGCTACGCCGTCACCCACCCCGCGGGCACGGTTGTCCCGCCGCAGCCGCCCGGGTGGCGGCAGGTCCTGTTCGCGACGTCCGGCGCGATCACGGTCGAGGTGCCGGAGGGCTCGTGGTTCGTGCCGCCGGGCGCCGCCGTCGACGTGCCGGCCGGGACGCCGCACCGGATCCGCACGGCGTCGCGGACCCGGCTGCGCAACCTCTACCTGCGCGGATCCGGTCCGGGCCGGGCACGGGTGATCGCCGTGTCGCCGCTGCTGCGCGAACTGGTGCTGGCTGCTGTGGACCGGGCGCCGCTCTACCGCGCGACCGACCCGTCCGCCGAGCGTCTGGCCGCCCTGCTCGAGCTGGAGCTGGCCGCCGCCGAGCCGGTCGAGCCGCTGCTGCTCCCGCTGCCGCGGGACCCGGTCGCGCGCGCCGTCGCCGACCGGGTACTCGCCGATCCCGGCGAGCCCGGCGGCACCGACGCACTGTGCCGCGGCTGCGGGGCCGGGCGCCGGACCGTCGAGCGGCGGTTCCGGGAGGAGACCGGTCTCGGCGTCGCCCAGTGGCGGCGCCGGGCCCGGCTGGCGGCCGCGCTGCAGGCGCTGGCCCGCGGCGAGTCGCCGTCGCGGGTCGCTGCCCGTGTCGGGTACGCGACACCCAGCGCGTTCGGGGCCATGGTGCGGGCCGAGCTGGGCACCACGCCGGGCGCTCTGGCCGGTACCTAGACTGGGACCGTCCCGCCCGCCGAGTGCCAGGAGTCCGGTGTCCACCACCGAACCGATCGCGGAACCCGACGTCATCGACCCGGACGAGCTGGCCACGTGCCTGCGCGTGCTGTCCCAGGTGGACGACCTGCCACCCGAGCACCCGGACGCGGTCACGGTCCGCCGGGCCACCGCGGGGATCTGGAAGTCGGTCCGGCTGCGCCGCCGGGCCGAGAAGCGCCGCGCCGACGCCGAGGCCGACGCGGCCGTCACCGCGGCCACCGCGACCGGGGCACCCGGGCGGACCGACGACGAGACGCGCGGCATCCCGCTGGTCTCCTCCGCGGACGGGGCGTCGGCCGGGGAGCTGCGCACGGCACGCGGCTGCTACGTCTGCAAGCGCCGCTACACGGTCGTCGACGCGTTCTACCACCAGCTCTGCCCGTCCTGCGCCGCCGCGAACCACCGGCACCGCACGGCGCGCACCGACCTGACCGGACGGCGCGCGCTGCTCACCGGCGGCCGGGCGAAGATCGGCATGTACATCGCGCTGCGGCTGCTGCGCGACGGGGCGCACACCACGATCACCACCCGCTTCCCGCGCGACGCCGCCCGGCGCTTCGCCGCGCTGGAGGACTCGCCCGAGTGGCTGCACCGGCTGCGGATCCTCGGCGTCGACCTGCGCGACCCGGGCCAGGTGGTCGCCGTCGCGGACGAGGTCGCCGCGGCCGGTCCGCTCGACATCCTGGTCAACAACGCGGCGCAGACCGTCCGTCGCTCCGCCGGCTCGTACTCCGCGCTGGAGGCCGCCGAGCACGAGGCGCTGCCCGCCGGGGAGCTCCCGGAGATCGTCACGTTCACCGCGGCCACCGGGGTCCGCCCGGCGTCGATCGCCGCGTCCGAGCTCGCCTCCCTCGCGACGACGGCACGCAGCGCCACCCCGGACCGGATCGCGGCCGGGACCGCCGTGGACGCCGGCGGGCTGCTGCCGGACACGGCGGCGGCCAACAGCTGGGTCGACCACGTGCAGCACGTCGAGCCGATGGAGCTGCTCGAGGTGCAGCTGTGCAACCAGACGGCACCGTTCGTGCTGATCTCCCGCCTGCGCGCGGCGATGGCGGCGTCGGCGGCGCGGCGCAAGTACGTGGTCAACGTGTCCGCGATGGAGGGCGTGTTCACGCGCGGTTACAAGGGTCCCGGCCACCCGCACACGAACATGTCCAAGGCGGCGCTGAACATGCTCACCCGCACCAGCGCCGAGGAGATGTTCGGCACCGACCGGATCCTGATGACCGCGGTGGACACCGGGTGGATCACCGACGAGCGGCCGCACCCGCTGCGGATGCGCCTGGCCGACGAGGGTTTCCACGCGCCGCTGGACCTCTCCGACGGCGCCGCGCGCGTCTACCACCCGATCGTCGCCGGGGAGTCCGGTGAGGACCTGCACGGCTGTTTCCTCAAGGACTACGCCGTCTCGTCCTGGTGAGGGTTCCGCTTCGACGATCACGGTTCGCGACCGTGAACACCCGCTCCGGAAACGTCGGGGGTCGCCGATAGCGTGGCCCTCGTGCTGGAGCTGCATCGGGCGGAGCGCGCGGACACCCTCGTGGACGCGCTCGCCGTCGTGCTCGCCGAACCCTCCGGCGATCCCTTCTCGCCGGAGGTGGTCGCGGTCCCGGAGCGGGGCGTCGAGCGGTGGCTGGCGCAGCGGCTGTCGCACCGCCTCGGTGCCGGCCCGGGCGCGGGCGCCGGGGTGTGCGCGAACGTGCAGTTCCCCTCCCCCGCGTCCCTGCTCGGGGACGTCGTGGACACCGTCACCGGCACCGACCGGGACGCCGACCCCTGGGCTCCCGGCCGCGCCGTGTGGCCGCTGCTGGAGCTGATCGACGGCGCGGTGGCCTCGGGCGACGGCCGGTTCTCCGGGCTGGCCGCGCACCTGGAGCGCGGCGGGCAGGGCAGGCGCTACGCGCTGGCCCGGGCGCTGGCCGGGCTGTTCGGCTCGTACGCCACGCACCGGCCCGCGTTGCTGCGCGCGTGGGCGGCCGGCGCCGACGCGGTGCCGCCGGACCTGGCGTGGCAGCCCGAGCTGTGGCGCCGGCTGCGCGCCGGGCTCGCCGCGGACGGGCCGGCGGAGCGGCTCGACGCCGCCGTCACCGCGCTGCGCGACGGCGCCTCCCCCGGCCCGCTGCCGGAGCGGATCTCGCTGTTCGGGCCGACCCGGCTGGCCGCCGAGCACCTCGCCGTCCTGGAGGCGCTGGCGGCCCACCGCGACGTGCACCTGTGGCTGCCGCATCCCTCGCCGGTCATGTGGGACGCGGTGCGGGCAGAACGCCCCGCCGATCCACCCCCGCGGGCGGGAGACGACAGCGCGCGCCGGGTCCGGAACCCGCTGCTGCGCTCCCTCGGCCGCGACGTCCGGGAGCTGGCGCTGCGCCTGCCCGCCGCCGGGTCCGGCGTCACCGACACCCACCATCCGGCCCCGGTTCCGGACGGGCCGCCGACGCTGCTGCGCCGCCTGCAGGAGGCGCTGCGCGACGACGCCCCGCCGGTGCCGCCCGGCGAGCGCCCGCTGCTCGACGACGGCGACCGCAGCGTCGTGCTGCACTCCTGCCACGGGCCGGACCGGCAGGTCGAGGTGCTGCGCGAGGCCCTGGTCGGGCTGCTCGCCGCCGACGACACGCTCGAACCCCGCGACATCGTCGTGATGTGCCCGGACATCGAGGTGTTCGCGCCGCTGATCACGGCGTCGTTCGGGCTGGCCCCGGATCCATCGGCCGGTGACGCGGGCGGACCGTCGCGGGACGAGCTGCACCCCGGGCACATGCTGCGGGTGCGCCTGGCCGACCGGGCGTTGCGCCAGGCGAACCCGCTGCTCGGCACGGTGTCCACGCTGCTCGAGCTCGCCGGGTCCCGGCTCACCGCGTCCCAGGTGCTCGACCTGGTGGCGTCCGGGCCGGTCCGGCGCCGCTTCCGGCTCGACGACGACGGTCTGGAGACGCTCTCCGAGCTGGTCACCGCGGCCGGGGTGCGCTGGGGGCTGGACGCGTCCCACCGCACCCCCTACAAGCTGGGGACGTTCGGCCAGAACACCTGGCAGGCCGGGCTGGACCGGATCCTGCTCGGCGTCGCGATGGCCGAGACGCCGGGCGCACCGGCCTGGCTGGGCACCGCCCTGCCGCTGGACGAGGTCGACTCGTCCCGGGTGGACCTCGTCGGCCGGCTCGCCGAGATCGTCGACCGGCTGGACACCGTGCTCACCGCGCTGCGCGGGCCGCAGCCGCTGACCGAGTGGATCGCCGCCCTGGAGGAGGGACTGTCGGCGCTCACCGACACGGCTCCCTCGGACGCCTGGCAGGCCGCGCAGGCCCGCGCCGAGCTCGCGGACGTGCTGCACTCGGCAGGCCCTCAGGCCGCCACCGTGGACCTCGACCTCACCGACGTCCGGGGGCTGCTCGCCGAGCGGCTGCGCGGGCGGCCGAGCCGGGCGAACTTCCGCACCGGCACGCTCACCGTCGCCACCCTCGTCCCGATGCGTGCGGTGCCGCACCGCGTGGTGTGCCTGCTCGGCTGCGACGACGGCGTGTTCCCCCGCGCCGGGGCCCCGGACGGGGACGACGTGCTGGCCCGGGGCCCGGTCGTCGGGGAACGCGACCCGCGCGGCGAGGACCGGCAGCTGCTCCTGGACGCGGTCGGTGCGGCCACCGAGCACCTGGTCGTCGTGTGCTCGGGGGCGGACGAGCGCACCGGCGCCCAGCGGCCGCCTGCGGTGCCGATCGGCGAGCTGTTCGACGCCGTGGACACGACCGTGCGCACCCGCACCGGGGAGCCGGCGTCGGCGGCGCTGCGCGCGCGGCACCCCTTGCAGCCGTTCGACCGGCGCAACTTCGAGCCCGGCGGGCTGCTCGCCACCGGCCCGTTCAGCTTCGACCGGGACGCGCTGCGCGGTGCCGTGGCCGCCGGCGGGCCGCGGGCGGCGGTCCCGCTGTTCCCCGCGTCGCCGCTGCCGGACGCCACGGACGGCGCCGGGACCGTCGAGCTGGAGGACCTCATCCGGTTCGTCGAGCACCCGGCCGCGGCGTTCCTGCGCCAGCGGGTGCAGGTCCGGGCACCGGGAGAGAACGAGGAACCGGACGACGCCCTGCCGGTCGAGCTGGACAACCTGGCCAAGTACAAGATCGGCGACCGGCTGCTCGCGGACCGGATCGCCGGCGCCGGGGCCACCGACTGCCGCGACGCCGAGTGGCGCCGCGGCGAGCTCCCGCCGGGCGGTCTCGGCGGTGCGGTGCTGCACGACATCGGTGGCCGGGTCGAGGCGCTGGTGCTGGCGTCGGAGACCGTGCGGACCGGGGAGGCCGGCTCCCAGGACGTCCTCGCGCCGCTGACCGGTACGGCCGAGGACGGGATCGTCGTCGCCGGGACGGTGCCCGGCCTGCACGGCGACGCGATCGTCCGGGTCGAGTACTCCTCGCTCAAGGCCAAGCACCGGCTGCGGGCCTGGGTGCAGCTGCTCGCGCTCACCGCCGCGCACCCGCACCGGGAGTGGACGGCCGTGACGATCGGGCGCAGCGGCGGCGGTGCCGCGCGCTCGTTCCTCGGGCCGGTGGACGCGCAGACGGCGCGCACGGTGCTGGCCGACCTCGTCGCGCTGCACCGTGACGGCCTGCGCGAACCGCTCCCGCTGCCGACCGAGACGGCCGCGTCGTACGCCTCCGCGCGCTCCCGCGGCATGGTCGCCGTCAACGCGCAGGCCGCGGCGAGCAGCACGTGGAGCGGCCAGGACTGGTCGGAGTGGAACGACGCCGCCTGGGCGTTCGTGCTCGGCCCCCGCCGCCCGCTCGACGCGTTGATCGCCGTCCCCGGTTCCGGCTCCGACGACGACCCGACCCGGTTCGGTGCGCTGGCGGTGCGGCTGTGGCGGCCCCTGCTCGCGCACGAGAGGAGGGACGCGCCGTGACCGACCTGCTCTCCGCCCGCACGTTCGCCGTGGACGGGCCGCTGCCCTCGGGCACCGTGGTGCTGGAGGCCAGCGCCGGGACCGGCAAGACGTACACGATCGCGGCGCTGGCCACCCGCTACGTCGCCGAGGGGGTCGCGGGGCTGGACCGGCTGATGCTGGTGACGTTCGGCCGCGACGCCACCCAGGAGCTGCGCGAGCGGGTCCGGGAACGTCTCGTGGGCACCGAGCGGGCGCTGGCGGCGCTGCTCGCGGCGGGCGGCGACCCGGCGGCCGCTCCGGACCCGTCCGACCCGGTGGTCGGGCTGCTCGCCCGCGGCGAGCGCGACGAGGTCCAGCGCCGCTGCGAGCGCCTGGCCGCGGCGTCGGCGGCGTTCGACGCGGCCACCATCGCCACCACCCACCAGTTCTGCCAGCAGATGCTGGCCGGGCTCGGCATCGCGGGCGACAACGATCCCGACGCGGAGTTCGTCGAGAACATCGACGACATCGTCGCCGAGGTCGTCGACGACTTCTACGTGCGCAAGTACGCGGCCTCGGGCGCCGGCACGCCGGACTTCTCCCGCGCCGACGCGCTGGCCCTGGCCCGGTCCGCGGTCGCGGATCCGCAGGCCGAGCTGGAGCCCGCCGGCGCGGACCCGCGGTCGGCGGCCGCGACCCGGTACGGGTTCGCCGCCGCCGTGCGCAAGGAGGTCGACGCGCGCAAGCGGCGCCGCCGGGTGTTCAGCTACGACGACATGCTGACCCGCCTCGCCGAGGCCCTGCGAGACCCGCTGCGCGGCCCCGCCGCGCGGGAGCGGCTGCGTGCCCGCTACTCGGTGGTGCTGGTCGACGAGTTCCAGGACACCGACCCGTGGCAGTGGGAGATCCTGGAGCACGCGTTCCACCACGCGCCGGACACGACGCTGGTGCTGATCGGCGACCCGAAGCAGGCGATCTACGCGTTCCGCGGCGCGGACGTGCACAGCTACCTGCAGGCCGCCCGCCGTGCCGACGACCAGGCCACGCTGGACACGAACCGGCGCAGCGACGCCGACCTGCTGACCGCGCTGGAGGCGATGCTCGGGCAGGCCGCGCTGGGCCACCCGGACATCGTGGTCCGGCCGGTGAAGTCGCACCACCACGGGCGACGGCTGGCCGGGGCGCCGTGCGAGGCGCCGGTGCGGCTGCGGCTGGTCGACCGGGACCGGCTGGACTGCACCCAGGGCGGGCTCGGCCGGGTCGCGTCGGCCCGGCCGGTCGTGGCGACCGACGTCGCCGCCGACCTGTCGGCGCTGCTCGCGTCCGGTGCGACCTGGGACGGCAGCCCGCTGCGGGCGGGGCAGGTCGCCGTGCTGGTGCGCACGAACGCGCAGGGCGCCCTGGTGCGCGACGCCTGCGCGGCCGCCGGCGTCCCGGCCGTGCTGACCGGGAGCACCAGCGTGTTCACGACCCCGGCCGCGACCGACTGGCTGACCCTGCTGGAGGCCGTCGAGCAGCCGCACCGCACGCAGCGGCTGCGCGGCGCGGCGCTGACCCGGTTCGTCGGGCGGACCGTCGCCGATCTCTGCGGCCCGGACGCGGACCGGATCGTCGACGCGCTCGGCGCCGACCTGCGCGCGTGGCACGCCGTGCTCGCCGACCGCGGCGTCGCGGCGCTGCTGGAGTCCGTGTTCGCCCGCCACCACCCGGCCCGGCGCCTGCTGTCGCGCCCGGACGGCGAGCGCGACCTGACCGACCTGCGGCACATCGGTCAGGTGCTGCACTCGGCGGCCCTGGAGCGCCATCTCGGCCCGACCGCACTCACCGAGTGGCTGCGGCACCGGATCGGCGAGGCGACGGCCGACACGTCCGCCGAGCGGAGCAGACGGCTCGAGTCGGACGCCGAGGCCGTCCAGATCGTGACCGTGCACCGCTCGAAGGGGCTGGAGTTCCCGGTCGTCTACCTGCCCTTCGCCTGGGACCGGCACGTCAACGACCGGCCCGATCCGCTGCTGTTCCACGAGACCGTCGACGGGCGTCCGGTCCGGCGGCTCGACATCGGCGGACCGACCGGGCCGGACCGGGCCGACCGCACCGACCGGCACCTGGGCGAGGAGGCCGGCGAGGACCTGCGCCTGCTCTACGTGGCGCTCACCCGCGCGTGCAGCCAGATCGTGGCCTGGTGGGCGCCGACCACGAACACCGCGGCCGGGTCGTTGCACCGGATGCTGGTGGGCCGGCCCGCGCCCGGCACCGGACCGGCGCAGAAGGTGAAGGTCCCCGGGGACGCGAACGCGCTGGCGTTGTTCCGGGAGCACCTGGCCCCGGCCGGGGTCGAGGTGGAGACGATGCACGACCGGGACCCCGTTCCGGCGCCGGTGGGGCCGCCGAGCGACGACCCCGTCGTCGCCCGGTTCGAGCGGTCCCTCGACACGGCGTGGCGGCGGACGTCCTACACGGCGCTGACGGCCGCGGCGCACGCCGCGCACCGGCCCGCCGCCGACCTGGACGCCGACGAGCCGGACGACGAGCAGGTCGTGCCGCCGGGCGTGCTGACCGAACCGGAGGACGTCGGGATCGTCGACGAGCCCGACGCCGCCCCCGACACCCGCCGCGCCGCACCGGAGCCGGTGTCCGGAGTGGACCCGGCCACGGTGCCCTCGCCGATGGCCGACCTCCCGATGGGCGCCGGGTTCGGCACCCTGGTGCACGCCGTCCTGGAGCACGTCGACACGACGACGGCGGCGGCCGGCGACGCCGCGCTGCGCGCCGAGCTGGTCACCCGCACCACCGACGAGCTGCGCCGCCAGCCGGCCGACGTCGACCCCGGCGAGCTCGCGGACGCGCTGCTCCCGGTCCTGCGGACCCCGCTCGGGCCGCTGACCGATGGGCGCGCGCTGGCCGACGTCGCGCCCGCCGACCGGCTCTCCGAGCTGGAGTTCGAGCTTCCGCTGTGCGGTGGGGACACCCCGTCGCGGCGCCGGGTCACGCTGGCCGAGGTGGCCGGTGCGGTGCGCCGGCACCTCGGGCCCGACGACGTGCTGCACGCCTACGCCGAGCACCTCGACGCGCCCGACCTGGCGGACCAGCCGCTGCGCGGTTACCTGACCGGCAGCATCGACTCGGTGCTGCGCGTCGGCGGCCGGTTCGTCGTCGTGGACTACAAGACGAACTGGCTCGGCCCGGGCGCCCCGGGCGGGCGCGAGCCGCTCACCGCGGCCCACTACACCGTGGCCCGGCTCGCCGACGCGATGATCGACGCGCACTACCCGCTGCAGGCGCTGCTGTACGCGGTCGCGCTGCACCGCTACCTGCGCTGGCGGCTCCCGGGCTACGAGCCCGGCACCCACCTCGGCGGCGTCGGCTACCTGTTCCTGCGCGGGATGTGCGGGCCGGACACCCCCGTCACCGGCGACGGCCCGCTCACCGCGCCGTGCGGGGTGTTCGCCTGGCGGCCGCCCGCCGGGCTCGTGACCGAGCTGTCCGACCTGCTGGACGGAGGTGCCCCGTGACCCCGTCTCCCACCGCCGCCCCCTCTGCACCGGAGCGGGACCCGTTCGGGCCGCGGGCCGCCCGGTCCGCGACCGGGGTGCTGGCCGCGTTCAACACCGCCGACGTGCTGGCTCCCGGCGACGTGCACGTCGCGCGGCGGCTCGCCCGCCTCGGCGGTCGCGGTGACCCGACCGGCCGCACCGACCCGGCCGCGCTCGCCGCCGCCGAGCCGGAACCGGTCGTGCTCGCCGTCGCCCTGGCCGTGCGGGCGATCCGCAACGGGTCGGTGTGCGTCGACCTGTCCACGGTGCGCGACACCGTCACCGGTGAGGGCGACGTCGAGCTGGACCTCTCGTCACTGCCGTGGCCTGCGGAGACGGCGGCGTGGCGGGCGGCCTGTGCGGCGAGCCCGCTGGTCACCGACGGCGCGGACGGCCCGCCCGGACGGCCGCTGCGCCTGGTCGGGGACCTGCTGTACCTGGAGCGCTACTGGCTCGAGGAGGAGCTGGTCCGGCGCGAGTTCGTCGCCCGCTCCGGGACCGACGCCGGCGCGGCGGCCACCGCGGGGCCGGTCGACCCG
This sequence comes from uncultured Actinomycetota bacterium, assembly GCA_963822335.1. Lineage (GTDB taxonomy): Bacteria > Actinomycetota > Actinomycetes > Mycobacteriales > Pseudonocardiaceae > Pseudonocardia. The sequence continues at coordinate 1,788,238 of CAWGHE010000005.1, forward strand.
CAGCGGCTCTGCGCGGCGCTGGACCGGCTGCTCGGCCGCGCGGGCGCCGAGCGGCAACGGCTCGCCGCCGCCGTCGCCGCGCTGCGCCCGGTCAGCGTGATCGCGGGCGGCCCGGGTACCGGCAAGACGACGACCGTGGCCCGGCTGCTCGCCGTGCTGCACGACCTGCACGCCGCCGCGGGCCCGCCGGGACGGCCCGGGCTGCGGGTCGCGCTCGCCGCCCCCACCGGCAAGGCGGCCGCGCGGCTCACCCAGTCCGTCGCCGAGGCGGTCGAGCTGATGCCCGAGGGCGACCGGGAGAAGGTCGCCGGGACCACCGCGTCCACGCTGCACCGGCTGCTCGGCTCCCGCGGGCGGACCGGACGGTTCCGCCACCACCGCGGCAACCGGCTGCCGCACGACGTCGTCGTGGTCGACGAGACGTCGATGGTGTCGCTGACGATGATGGCGCGGCTGCTCGAGGCGGTCCGGCCGGACGCCCGCCTGGTGCTGGTCGGGGACCCGGAACAGCTCGCGTCGGTGGAGGCCGGTGCGGTGCTCGGTGACCTCGCCGGGGCCCGCGGCGAACCGGAGCCGCGGCTGCAGGAGGCGCTGCGCGCGAGCGGGGCGTTCCGCGCCGATCGCGAGCCGGCCGACACCCCGATCGGCGCCCCGCAGGACGACCCCGGCGTCGAGGGGCCGGAGACCCCGGTCGTGCACGGCGTCGTCCGCCTGGACCGCAACTGGCGCTTCCGCGGGCAGATCGCGGAGTTCGCGGCGGCCGTCCGGGACGGCGAGGCGGACGCGGCCGTCCGCCTGCTGCGCACCCCGTCGGCGGAGCTGTCGTTCGTCGACGCCGACCCGGCGGACATCGAGCCGGGACGGCTGGACACGCTCCGCCACGACGTCGTCCGGTCCGGGACCGACCTGATCGGCGCGGCCGAGACCGGTGCGGTCGACACCGCGATGCGGGTGCTGGACGCGCACCGGGTGCTCTGCGGGCACCGCCGCGGCCCGTACGGCGTCGCGCGCTGGACCGCCGAGATCGAGCGGTGGCTGTCCGCCGCCCACCCCGGGTTCGACGCGGAGGGGCCCTGGTATCCGGGCCGCCCGCTGCTGGTCACCGCGAACGACTACGACCTGGGCCTGTTCAACGGCGACACCGGCGTGGTGGTGCGCACCGACGAGGGCAAGCGCGCGGTGTTCGCCCGGGAGGGCCGCCCGACCGGCTTCGAACCGGCACGGCTCGGCGCGGTGAGCACCGTGTACGCGATGACCGTGCACCGCAGCCAGGGCAGCCAGTTCACCGGCGTGACCGTCGTGCTGCCCCCGCCGGAGTCGCCGCTGATGACCCGCGGGCTGCTCTACACCGCGGTCACCCGGGCGCGGAGCGCCGTCCGTGTGGTCGGGACCGAGGACGCCGTCCGGGCCGCGATCGGGCGCGAGGCCGTGCGGGCCAGCGGCCTGAGGCAGCGTCTCGGGACCCTCTGACCGGCTGTGACCGTCGTCAGCCGGCTGCGGCCTGGCGGCTGGCCCGCCGCCCGGCCAGGACGGCGACCACCACGATCATGCCGAGGCTGATCCACAGGGCGTACTTGTCGATCAGCAGCACCAGGTCGACGGCCTGCTGCCCGAGGCCGTACCCGAGGCCCGCGACGAGACCGGTCATCGCGAGCGCGCCGATCGCGTCGAAGAGCAGGAACGTGCCGAGACGCATCCGGCTGAGCCCGGCGAGGGCGAACACCGCGGCGGCCGGGACGCCCGGCAACGCGGCCGCGGCGAGCACCAGCCGCAGCACCCACCGCGGCCACGACCGGACCTTCGCCACGAAGCGCTGTGCCCGCTCCCCCGGTGCGAACATCGCGACCACCTTCGCGCCCCACCGGCGTCCGGCCAGCCAGAACAGCCAGTCGAACTTGATCATGCCGAACACCCCGGCGACGACGACGAGCCACAGCGGCACCTCGCCGATCCGCGCGAAGGCCGCCCCCGCGCCGATCGCGGACAGGCTGCCCGTCACGAACTCCAGCACGATCGGATGCGACGCGAGCAGGAACGGCCGCAGCGGGAGCGTCGCCATCAGCACCAGGAGGATCCCGAGGATCAGCCCGAGCAGGACCTTGTCGCCGCGCTGGGCCGGGCCGTCCCACGGCAGGACGTCCCGCCAGGTCTGTGGTGGCCCGGCGGCACCTCCGTCACGGTCCGCGGGCGGCGAGCCCGGCGGTCCGTCCGACGGCCGTTCCGTTTCCGGGTCGGTCCTCGACTCGTTCATCAGCTCCCCCTCCCGTGGCGGACATCCGCCGCCGGCGCCTCCTCGACCGTAGGTGGTCGCCCCGGTCCGGCGCGTCACCGCGTCGGCGGAGATCGCCGGCGAACGGATCCTCCGCGAGGAGGAGGTGCCCGCCGGATCGCTAGGGTCGCCACAGCGGTCCGGGACGGCCGCCGATCGCGGCGGGCCGGCGTCCACGGCACCGCCGCACCGGATCGACCGCACCGACAGGAGGGCCCGATGGCACCGGTGACCAGCGCCGGACTGCTCCTGTTCCGGCGCGGCGAGCACGGCGTCGAGGTGCTGCTCGGCCACATGGGCGGACCGTTCTGGTCCCGCAAGGACGCCGCGGCCTGGTCGATCCCGAAGGGTGAGCACGGCCCCGACGAGCAACCGCAGGCGGCCGCGCGACGCGAGTTCACCGAGGAGATCGGCGTCCCTCCGCCGGACGGCGACCCGCTCGACCTCGGCTCCGTCCGCCAGTCCCGCAAGATCGTGACCGCGTTCGCTCTGGACGGCAGCGGGTTCACCGGCGCCGAGGCCGTCGCGGACCGCACCGACGACGGCAGCTGGGTGGAGGTCGAGTGGCCGCCGCGGTCGGGACGGACCGTCCGCTTCCCGGAGATCGACCGCGCGGAGTGGTTCGACCTCGACACGGCGCGGGAGAAGATCGTCAAGGGCCAGCTGCCGCTGCTGGACCGGTTGACCGACGCGGTCGGCGACGCCGGTTGACCCCCCGGATCCCCGGGTATCCACCGGCCATGGCGGACAGCATCAAGGACGAGACGACCTACGAGGCCCTGCGCGACGAGGGCGCGTCGAAGGAGAAGGCGGCCCGGATCGCGAACGCCGCGGCGAACGAGGGCCGCAGCACGGTCGGCGAGCGCGGCGGCGAGGCCGACAACTACGAGGACATGACCAAGGACCAGCTCTACGAGCGCGCTCAGCGGATCGGCATCGACGGCCGCTCCGACATGAGCAAGGACGAGCTGGTCGACGCCCTGCGCAACCACTGACCAGCGGCTGACACGCTGATCGGTGTGAGACGGCACGATCACGACGCAGGCGGCGACGCCGACGTCCTCGAACGCAAGGCGGCGCTGCGCGACGAGGTCTGGACGGCGCTGACCGAGGCGAAGGTGGCCCGCTTCCCCGGTGCCCGCAACCGGATCTCGAACTTCACCGGCGCCGAGGCGGCCGCCCGCCGCCTGCGCGACACCGACACGTGGGCCGGGGCGCACACCGTCAAGTCCAACCCGGACTCCGCGCAGCTCCCGGTGCGGCAGTACGCGCTGGAGGACGGCAAGACCGTCTACATGGCCGTGCCGAAGCTGGCCGAGCCGGACCCGTTCTTCCTGCTCGACCCGGACCACCTCGCGGACCCGCCGCGCAAGGCCGTGTCGATCAAGAACGCGACCCGGTCGGCCCGCCGGATATCGGTGGACGCGCTGGAGCCGGTCGGGCTCGTCGTGACCGGATGCGTCGCCGTCGGCGAGGACGGCGCACGGCTCGGCAAGGGCGGCGGGTTCGCCGACCTGGAGTTCGCGCTCGCCCGCGAGGCCGGGCTGATCGGCGACGACACGCTCGTCGTCACGACCGTGCACGAGCTGCAGCTTCGCGGCGCCGGCGAGATCCCGTGGAGCTCGCACGACGCGCCGGTGGACCTCGTCGTGACCCCGGACCGGATCGTCGACTGCCGCGAGCACCGCCGCGAGCGGCCGTCCGGCGGCATCGTGTGGGAGTCGCTGACCGAGCAGAAGATCGCCTCGATCCCGCTGCTGCAGAAGCTGAACGACGAGAGGACGCGAACGTGACCCGGATCGTGACCGTGCGCGGTGACATCACCGAGGCCGAGGTGGACGCCGTCGTCAACGCGGCGAACTCCTCGCTGCTCGGCGGCGGCGGCGTGGACGGCGCCATCCACCGCCGCGGCGGCCCGGAGATCCTGGCCGAGTGCCGGGAGCTGCGCGCCGGCCGGTACCCGGACGGGCTGCCGACCGGCCAGGCCGTCGCCACCACGGCCGGGAACCTGCCGGCCCGCTGGGTGATCCACACCGTCGGGCCGGTGTACGCGAAGAGCGAGGACCGCTCGGACCTGCTGGCCTCGGCCTACCGCGAGTCGCTGCGCGTCGCCGACGAGCTCGGCGCGCGGACGGTCGCGTTCCCCGCCGTCTCGGCCGGCATCTACGGCTGGCCGATCCCGGACGCGGCCCGGATCGCGGTCCGGACCGTGCTCGACGTGGGCGCTCGCGTCGAGGAGGCACGGTTCGTCCTGTTCAGCGACGACGTCCTGCGGGCCTTCGAGGACGCCGCCGGGAACTAGTCCCCTGGCGTGGCCCGCCGGCCGGTGCGGCACGATCACGACCGTTCCCGCCGGCGTCGAAGGAGAGTCCATGATCGAGATCGACGGCAAGGTCCCGTCCGTGCACGAGCGGGCCTGGATCGCCCCCGGTGCGGTGCTGGCCGGAGCCGTGACGATCGGCGAGGAGTCCGGCGTCTGGTACACGTGCGTGCTGCGCGGCGACATGGAGTCGATCACGATCGGCGCCCGGACCAACGTCCAGGACGGCACCGTCGTGCACGCCGACCCGGGTTTCCCGGTGAACGTGGGCGACCGCGTGACGATCGGGCACCGCGCCGTCGTGCACGGGTGCACCATTGACGACGACGTGCTGGTCGGCATGGGTGCGGTGCTGATGAACGGTGTGTCGGTCGGGACCGGGTCGCTGATCGCGGCCGGCGCCGTGCTCACCCAGGGCATGCAGGTGCCGCCCGGGTCACTCGTCGCGGGCGTGCCGGCCAAGGTCCGTCGCGAGGTCAACGACGGCGAGCGCGGCATGATCGAGATGTCCGGTGCCGCCTACGTCCACCTGGCCGAGCGCCACGCCGAAGCCACCCGCTGATCAACCGTTCCCCGGACGGAGACCCGGCACACAGCAGCCGTGGCCGTGTGGCTCCCACCGGCGCTTTTGCCGCGGCATTCGTCGCATGATCAGGCTCACTCGCCCGTGATGCGTCGATGGGTCTTGCGACCGGGTAGAACGGAGATATGAGTCTTGAATGCGGAACTACCACGATCGATCGCCTCAGCGCTCGAAACGGCGCACTGCGGGCCGGGCTCGGGCTGGCCGAACTCACCGTCGACGAGCTTCGCAGCGCCGGCAACGGGATCGGCGACATGGTCAGCCACGCGGAGCTGGAGTCGGCCCTGACCGGCAACGACGAGCTGGGCGACCACCAGTACGACGTGGTCGCGCAGGCGATCAACGACCGCCTGGTCGAGATCGGCCTGACCCCGATGATCCCGCAGGCCGACGAGATCTGAGACAGCGGGCGTCGGTCGAGCTCACTGCCGAGCCGACCGCGCCCTTCAGGTACCGATCCGCCCCCGCAGCACCGCCACGCCCGGCCCGTCCAGACGCTCGAGCGCCGTCGGACGCCCGCATGCGGCGACCAGCACGTCGAGCCCCCGCCCCGAGATCTCGGCACCGTCACCGTGGACGAACCCCGCGTCGTCGGCGACCAGCCGCAGACCGTCCAGCCATCCCCGGCGCACGAAACCGATCGGACGACCGGCCGTGACGAACTCCAGCGCGAGACGGACGTCCCCCGGGTCCGGCCCGATGGGCACAGCGAGCGGGAACGCGATGTCGGCGCCGTGCACGAGTGCGTCGGTCAGCGGTGCGTTCGCGCCGACGACGGGCGGGGTCTTGCGCTCCGACGCACGCTCCCTCAGCAGGGCGACCAGCTCGGCCGTGGGCAGGCGGGCCATCCGGACCGCGAGGGCGGTGTTCGCCCGGTGTGGATTCCCGCGGGCACTGACGAGCGCGCCCAGAAACTCGCCCAACGCCGGTGCGGAGGCCGCCGCGAGGTGGCCGGCGACGGTCCGGCAGTCCCAGCCGTCGCAGAGGCTCGGGCGCGCCAGCTGTTCCTCGGTCAGGCTCCCGACCAGGTCGGCGAACGCGCGGCGGTTCCGTTCGACGGCCTCGAACACCTGCTCGCTCACGCGATGCCCTTTCCGGGAGGTACGGGCCGTCCACGCTGCCCGCGCCCGCGGTGCGGAGCAAGCGTGATCGTGCCCACCAGGGTGCGCGTGCACCACGGGCGCCGGGGCTGCACGATGCTGGGGACGACGCCCACCCACCACCGTGCGCTTTCGGAGGCCCCATGACGGTCGGCCTGATGGTCACCTGCCTCAACGACGCGTTGTTCCCGGACACCGGCAAGGCCGTGGTGCGGCTGCTGCGGCGCCTCGGCGTCGAGGTCGCGTTCCCCGCGGCGCAGACGTGCTGCGGCCAGCCGATGGTCAACACCGGGTACCTGGACGAGGCGGTTCCGTTGCTGCGCAACCACCTCGACGCGTTCGCCGGGTGCGAGGCCGTGATCGCGCCGTCCGGGTCGTGTGCCGGGTCGGTCCGCCACCAGCACCGGATCGTCGCCGAGCGTTCCGGTGACCCCGGGCTCGTGCGCGGCGTCGACGCCGCCGCCCCGGTCTACGAGCTGTCCGAGTACCTGGTCGACGTGCTCGGCGTGACCGACGTCGGCGCCTACTTCCCGCACCGGGTCACCTACCACCCCACGTGCCACTCGCTGCGGATGCTCGGCGTCGGCGACCGTCCGACACGGCTGCTGCGCGCGGTGCGCGGCCTGCGGCTCGAGGAGCTGCCGGGCGACGCGGAGTGCTGCGGGTTCGGCGGCACGTTCGCCGTGAAGAACTCCGAAACCAGTATCGCGATGGGGAACGACAAGGCACGGCACGTCCGGGAGACCGGGGCCGAGGTGCTGGTCGCGGGCGACAACTCCTGCCTGATGCACATCGGAGGGCTGCTGTCCCGGCAGCGGTCCGGGGTGCGGGTGATGCACCTGGCCGAGGTGCTGGCGCAGACCGAACCGATCGTGTCCGGCGCCGAGCGGGCCGACGACGACCGGTCGGCCGGAAGCACGCCGACGGTGACCCGGTGACCGCCACGTTCGTCGGGATGCCGGCGTTCCCCACCGCGGCGAAGGCCGCGCTGGCCGACACCCAGCTGCGCCGCAACCTCGCCCACGCGACCGGCACGATCCGGGCCAAGCGGGCCGCCGTCGTCGGCGAGGTCGACGACTGGGAGGAGCTCCGCCTCGCCGGCGAAGCGATCAAGGACCGGGTGCTGCGGCACCTGCCGCACTACCTGGAGCAGCTGGAACGCTCGCTCACCGCGGCCGGCGCGACCGTGCACTGGGCCCGCGACGCCGACGAGGCCAACCGGATCGTCGTCGAGATCGCGCAGCGCCACGAGACCGGCGAGGTCGTCAAGGTCAAGTCGATGGCCACCCAGGAGATCGGCCTCAACGAGGCGCTGGAGGGCGCCGGGATCCACGCCTGGGAGACCGACCTCGCCGAGCTGATCGTCCAGCTCGGCGACGACCTGCCCAGCCACATCCTGGTCCCGGCGATCCACCGCAACCGCGCCGAGATCCGCGAGATCTTCCTGCGCGAGATGGGCACCGCGGGCCGCGCCGCGCCACCCGACCTGACCGACGTGCCGCGCGAGCTGGCCGCCGCCGCCCGGGCGCACCTGCGGGAGAAGTTCCTGCGCGCCAAGGTCGCGATCTCCGGGGCGAACTTCGCCGTCGCCGAGACCGGCACGCTGACCGTCGTCGAGTCCGAGGGCAACGGCCGGATGTGCCTGACGCTGCCCGAGGTGCTGGTCAGCGTCGTCGGCGTGGAGAAGATCCTCCCGACGTGGGCCGACCTGGAGGTGTTCCTGCAGCTGCTCCCCCGGTCCTCGACCGGCGAGCGGATGAACCCGTACACGTCCACCTGGACCGGCGTCACGCCCGGCGACGGGCCGCAGGAGGTGCACGTCGTGCTGCTGGACAACGGCCGCACCGACGCGCTCGCCGACACCGTCGGGCGGCAGGCGTTGCGCTGCATCCGGTGCTCGGCGTGCCTGAACGTCTGCCCGGTCTACGAGCGCACCGGCGGGCACGCCTACGGCTCGGTCTACCCCGGCCCGATCGGCGCGATCCTCACCCCGCTGCTGCGCGGCGTCGGGCACGACGAGCAGACCGACTCGCTGCCCTACGCGTCCAGCCTGTGCGGGGCGTGCTTCGACGTGTGCCCGGTGCGCATCGACATCCCCGAGGTGCTGGTGCACCTGCGCAGCAAGGTCGTCGACGCGCACAAGGAGGCGTCCACGTTGCCGTCGGTGCAGGACATGGCGATGCGGGCGGCGTCGTGGACGTTGTCGACGTCCGGGCGCACCGGCGCGGCGGAGAAGGTCGCCGGGATCGGCGCGAAGCTGGCCGGACGGCTCGCGCACGCCGCGCCCGGCGGCGCGCCCGTGCTGGGCGCGCTGCCCGGTCCGGCGGCGGCCTGGTCGGGCTCGCGGGACGTCCCGGTGCCCGCGGCCGAGTCGTTCCGCTCCTGGTGGGAACGGACCGACGGCGGACGGACGGAGGGGTCGTGAGCGCCCGCGAGGAGATCCTGGGCCGGGCCCGGCGGGCGCTGGGCGACGTCACCGTCGCCGACCCGGCCACCGACGTGCCGTTCGCCCGGCCCGTCCCGGCGACCGGACCGGCGACGAGCGCGCAGGTCGACCTGTTCGCCGAACGCGTCGCGGACTACCGCGCCGTCGTCGAGCGCACCACCGCGACCGGCGCCGCCGAGCTGGTGCGCGCGGCCCTGCACGGCTCCGACGCCCGCCGCGTCCTCGTGCCGCCGGGGTTCCCGGACGATCTCGTTCCCGACGACGTCGAGGCCGTCCACGACGGGCCGGACGTACCGATCACGGAACTCGACCGCTGCGACGCCGTGGTGTCGACCGCGACGATCGGGATCGCCGAGACCGGGACGATCGTGCTCGACCACGGCCCCGGCCAGGGGCGCCGGGCCGCGACGCTGGTGCCCGACCTGCACGTCTGCGTGATCCGCGCGGACCAGGTCGTGGCCGGGGTCCCGGAGGCCGTGGCCGCGCTCGACCCGGCCCGCCCGCAGACCTGGATCAGCGGCCCGAGCGCGACGAGCGACATCGAGCTGGATCGCGTCGAGGGCGTGCACGGTCCGCGCACGTTGCACGTGCTGCTGGTCGGGTAGCCGTGGGACGCCTGCCCCAGGAGTTCGACGACGTCCCGTTCGACGCTCTCGAGCCCGGCCGCGAGCTGCGCACGACGTATCACGTGAGCGCCGAGCTCGTCGCGGAGTACGACCGGCTGATCGGCGCGGACCGCCCGTCGACGACGGTGCGGCCGTGGGTGTTCAGCACGTTCCGGCCGATGTTCTCCGCGCTCGGCGGGCGGATGGAGCAGGGCTCGATCCACACGCGACAGCGGGTCGTCGTGCACGGGCCGGTCCCGGTCGGCGCGGTGCTCGACGTCGTCGTGCGGGTCAGCGGGGCGACCGAACGGAAGGGCCGGCGGTACGTGGACCTGGAGATCGAGTACGCGCACGAGGGCGCTCCGGTCGCCACGACGACCGGGACGTTCCTCTGGGGCGAGGCGACCCGATGACGACGGTGCGGGTCCGGTTCACCCAGGACGACGTCGACGCGTTCGGGCAGCTCAGCGGCGGGACCGGGCACATCCACACCGATCCGGAGTTCGCGGCAGGCACCCGCTTCGGCCGCCCGCTCGTCCAGGGCCTCTACCTCCTCGCGGTCGTCGAGCGGGCGCTCGACGACGTCACCCCGGACTGGACGGACCTGCAGGTGCGCTTCGTCGCGCCGGTCCGGGTCGGGGACGAGTTCCTGATCACGGTCGCCGAGGACGCCGACGGAACCCTGCAGGTCACCGGCTCGACCATAGAGACGGCGCTGGTCGGCACGGCCACCCGGAAAGGTGAGCATTGCTGATAGCTCTGACTGCGATCGCGGCCGGGGTGATGATCGCGATCGCCTCCGCGGTGCTGCCGCGGCTCACGCGCGGCTGACCGGGCCGTCGCCTACCTGCAACGCACGATCGGCTCCTAGACTGTCCGGCCGTGGGCGGACGCGTGCCGGTGCCGCTGACACCGATCCTCGGGCGGGAGCGCGAGCTCGCCACCGCCCGTGATCTGATGCGGGCACACCGGCTGGTCACCGTCGTCGGCGCGGGCGGGTGCGGGAAGACCCGGCTCGCCGTCGAGACCGTCCGCGACGAGCCGGACGCCGTGTTCGTCGACCTCGCGCCGTTGTCCGATCCAGCGCTCGTGCTGCCGACGGTCGCGCGCTCGCTCGGTCTGAGCGAGGCCGGAGCCCGCCCGGTGACGAGCACCCTGCTGCGCCACCTCGGCGACCAGTCGGTGCTGCTCGTGCTGGACAATCTGGAACACCTGCTCGACGCGGCGGACGACATCGCGGAGCTGCTCGCCGGGTGCGCCGGGACGCGGGTGCTCGCCACCAGCCGCGCCCCGCTCCGCGTGCCGGGAGAGCAGGTGCTGGCGCTCGGTCCGTTGCCCGTGCCCGACGACGGCGAGCCCGACCCCTGCGTACCGAGCATGGCGCTGCTGCTCGACCGGATCGGCGCCGCCGCACCGCGCCCGGCCGGCGAACTGCACACCGTCGCGGAGATCTGCCGGGCGCTCGACGGGCTGCCGCTGGCTCTCGAGCTGGCCGCGGCGCCGGTCGGAGCGCTCGGGCCGGCCGCGACGCTGGACCGCATCCGCTCGTGCCGGGTCCCGGACGTCCCCCGCCGGGGCGTCCCGCACCGGCACCGCACCCTCGACGATGCCGTCGGCTGGAGCGTTGCCCTTCTCGACGAGCCGGCCCGCCGGCTGTTCCGGCGGCTGTCGGTGTTCGCCGGCAGCTGGACCGCCGACGCCGCCGCGGCAGTGTGCGCCGACGGCGGGGCGGACGTCACGGCGCCGCTGCTCGCGCTCGTCGACCAGTCCCTCGTGGAGAGCGTCCCTTCCGGATCGACGATGCGCCACCGGATGCTCGCACCGGTGCGAGAGTTCGCGGCCCGCGAACTGTGCGGCTCCGGCGAGGAGACGATTGTGCGGGGCCGGCACGCGACCTGGTGCCACGCGCTCGCCGCCCGGGTCGGGGCCATCTCCTCCGGCCACGATGAGGTCGCGGCACTGGACGCGGCGCAGGCCCAGCTCGACGACCTGCGCGCGGTCCTCGACGGATGCCCACCCGAGGACACCGCGGTCGGGCTGCGCACAGCTGCCGACCTCTACTACCTCTGGGACATGCGCGGGTACCTCGGCGAGGGCAGCCGCCGTCTGCGGCGGCTGCTCGACCGGCCGGAGGCGGCCGCCGACCCGGGTGCCTGCGAGGTGGCGCTGCGGGCGCTGGCCCTGCTGCTGATCTGGCGCAACGAGCAGCCCGCCGCGCGGGCCGCGCTGGCCGAGGCGTCGGCGCTGGCCGCGGCGGGCGGCGACGACGGCGGCGTGGCCTGGTGCGCGGGCACGCTGGCGATCTCGCACTTCGTCGGCGGCGACGTCGACGGAGCAGTCGACGCGGCCGAGCGCGGCCTCGCGCTCGCCCGCGCCGCGGGCGAGCGGATGCCGTTGCTGCGCACGACGTGCGGGCTCGGGCTGCTGCGGTGGGCGCAGGGCCGCCGCGCCGAGGCGGTCGCCTTGCTCGAGGAGAACGCCGAGATCGTCGTGCCGTCGCGGTGGGGCGGGGCGAAGGCCACGTGGTTCCTGGGCTGGTTCGGGTTCCTCGACGGCGACCTCGACGGCGCCGCGGCACGGTTTCGCGCTGCGGCCGCGGCGTTCGAGGAGACCGGCGACGTCCGGTCACTGCCCGACTGCTGGGACGGACTGGGATGCGTCGCGGCCACGCGCGGCGACCACGCCGAGGCGACCGGACTCTTCGACACGGCGGACGCGCTGCGCGAACGCGGCGGGTCCCGGCGCAACCCCTACCTGCAGCCGCACTGCGAGCGCGCCGCGCGGACGTCGGGCGCGGCCGGACCGGAGCGGATCACCGACCGCGAGCTGGAGGTCGCCCGGCTGATCGCACAGGGCCTGACCAACCGGAACATCGGCCACCGCCTCGGGATCAGCGAACGCACCGCGGAGCGCCACGCGGAGAACCTGCGGGCGAAGCTGCGGGTCGGCACCCGCGCGCAGATCGCCGCATGGCTGGCGTCGGTACCCACCCAGGTACCCACGTCGGGCTGAGGGCGGGCCCGGCGGGAACCACCGATACCGGGGTGCGCCCCGCCCCGGCACGGTGGCCGCACACACCGCACCCGTTGAATCGAGGTACCGGCCATGGACACCACCACGAACACCACCACCAGCACCGACGTCGCCGTCGTGGAGCGGGCGTACGCGGCGTTCCGCAGCGGCGACATCCCCGGCGTGCTCGCCCTGCTCGACCCTCGGATCCGCTGGACGGAGGCGGCCGGCAGCGCGTACCCGGGGACGTTCGTCGGGCCCGAGTCCATCGTGCAGGACCTGTTCGTGCGCCTCGGCGAGGACTGGACGACGTTCCTGCCCGCGCCGCAGGAGTACGCCGATCTGGGCGGGCGTGTCCTCGCGCTGGGCTGGTACGAGGGCACCCACCGGGCCACCGGGAAGGCGATGCGCGGCCGGTTCGCGCACCTGTTCGACGTCGACGGCGGCCGGATCACGGCATTCGAGTCGATCAACGACACGGCCGCGGTGCTCGCCGCGATGAGCTGACTCAGGCCCGGCGCAGGATCCGGGTCACGACGGTGGCGACCTGGTGGGCGACCGTGTCGGGCGGGTGCCGCGGCAGCACGAGATGGCTCACGGTCAGCCGGGTGGCGGTCTCCGCGGCCAGGGCGACCTCGCCCGGGTCCAGATCCGGCCAGTGGCGGGCCATGTTCGTCACGGCACGGTCGGTGGCCGCGTCGACCATCGGTCCGGCGTCGGCGCCGAACAGCTCGGACTCACCGGTGATCAGCGCCTTGACCAGCGGGTTCTCCCCTGCCTCGGACAGCGCCGCCCCGACCATCGCCGCCCAGGCGGCGTACAGGTCGTCCTCGCCGGCCAGCGCGGTCTCCATCCGGTCCAGGAACCGGTCCGTCGCGCGCAGCACGAGCGCCGACGCGACGCCCGCGCGGTCGCCGAACTCGCTGTAGAGCGTCTGACGGCTCACCCCGGTCCGCGTCGCGAGCTCGCGCATCGACAGCGCCCGCGGACCGTCGGCGACGACCATCTCCTCGGCGACGTCCAGCGCGTCGGCGCGCAGGTCCTCGCGTGCCCGCCGCGCCATCGACCGTCGCTCCGCCACGAGGACAATGTAGCGGGATGCGTCAATCATGTGGACACATCGACGGCATGTGTCTAGTTTCGGCGTCGTGACCGTCCTCGAACGCGTGCGCCCCGGACGCCTGGTCGACGCCGCCCGGCAGCGGTGGTCGTCGGTGCTGCATCTGCCCATGCCGCAGCGGTGGGAGGCGGCGCTGATGGAGCACGGCCTGCACGGGCGCAATCCGGGCCCGTTCGCCCCCGCACCCGAGGGACTGCTCCCGGTGCCGGGCGACGCGGGGCTGCGGGTGCTCGGGCACGCCCTGCCCTACATGCGGTTCGGCAGCCGGCTCAACCGGGCCCGGACCGACGAGCTCGGCCCGGTCTGGTGGATGCGCGGGCCGACCGGGAACGCGATCGTCGTCACCGGGCCGTCCGCCACCCGCGAGGTGCTGACCAACCGGGACAAGGTCTTCACGCAGGAGGGCTGGCGGTCCATGATCGACCGGTTCTTCCACCGTGGACTGATGCTGCTCGACGCCGACGAGCACCGCGCGCACCGGCGGATCATGCAGGAGGCCTTCACCGCCCCGCGGATCGAGAGCTACGTGGCGCGGGCCGTTCCGGTCGTGCGCGAGGTCCTGCCGACGTGGGGCCGCGAGCTACGGCTCTACCCGGCGTTGAAGAGCCTCACGCTGGACGTCGCGCAGCAGGTGTTCATGGACGCGCGCAGCGGGCCGGACGCAGCAGCGGTGAACAAGGCGTTCGTGGACTGCGTGCGGGCGGCGAACTCGTTCGTCCGGCACCCGATCCCGGGCACCCGGTGGTGGAAGGGCCTGCGCGGGCGGGCCTACCTGGAGCGCTGGTTCGCCGAGACGCTGCCGGCCAAGCGCGCCGGCGACGGCGACGACCTGTTCTCCGCCCTCTGCCACGCCGTCACCGACGACGGCGAGCGGTTCTCCGACGACGACGTCGTCAACCACATGATCTTCCTGATGATGGCCGCGCACGACACGTCGACGATCACGGTGTCGTCCGCGGCCTACCACCTGGCGCGGCACCCGGAGTGGCAGGAGCGCTGCCGCGCGGAGTCCGACGCGCTGGATCGGACGCTGGGCGGCGCCGTCCCGGACGTCGCCGCGCTGAGGTCGCTGACCAGCCTGGACATGGTGATCCGGGAGGCACTGCGCCTCGACGCGCCGGTGCCGATCGTGATGCGCGGCGTCGTGCGGGACACCTCGGTGGCCGGCTACCACGTCCCGGCAGGCACCCGGGTCGTCGTGGCGCCGGCGGTGAACCACTACGACCGCACCTGCTGGAGCGACCCGGACCGGTTCGACCCGGAGCGCTTCGGACCGGACCGGCGCGAGGACCGCTCCGACCGCGACGCCTGGGTGCCGTTCGGCGGCGGAGTGCACAAGTGCATCGGGCTGCACTTCGGCACGCTGGAGGTGACCGCGATCCTGCACGAGATGCTGCGCCGGTTCCGCTGGGACATCGTGCCCGGCTACGACCTGCGCTGGGACAACACGTCGTTGCCGGTGCCGATCGGCGGCATCCCGGTGCGCCTCACCCGGCGCTGATCACGTCGACCAGGTCAGTCCGCCGTCGATCTTGATCGTGGCGCCGGTCGTGTACGAGGACGACGGGCCGGTCAGGTACAGCACGGCTCCGACGACCTCGCCGGCCTCACCGATGCGCCGCAGCGGGATCTCCTCGTTCTCGAACCGCTCGATCATCTCGGCCGGCCAGGCGTCCGCGATGTCGGTGCGGAACGGGCCGGGCATGACCGTGTTCACCCGCACCGACGGCGCGTAGGCGCGGGCGAGCCCGACGGTGAGCGCGTTCAGGCCCGCCTTGGCCGTCGCGTAGGGCAGCTCCCGCGGGTTCGGGGCGACCGCGGCGATCGAGGAGACGTTCACGATCGACCCGCCGCCGGCCGCGGCCATGATCTCCCCGCACCGGGCGCCGAGCCGGAACGCGCCCTTGAGGTTGACCGCGATCACCTTGTCCCACAGCTCCTCGGTGATGGCGGTGAGCGACTCGTAGAGCGGCGACATGCCGGCGTTGTTCACCAGCACGTCGATCCGCCCGAACTCGCCCTGCACCCGGTCGACGAGCGCGTCGCAGTCGTCCCAGCGCCCGACGTGGCAGCCGACGCCGATCGCCTCGACGCCGTGGGTGTCGCGCAGCTCGGCGGCGAGCGCCTCGCAGGCGTCGGCCTTGCGGCTGGCGACGACGACCCGGTCGCCCTGCGCCGCGAACCCGCGGCACATCTCGCGGCCCATGCCCCGGCTGCCGCCGGTGACCACGACGACGCGGCTCACTTGTTCGGGCCCCACTCCCAGTCCTCGTCCTCCTTGTCCTGCTGCTTCGTGCGCTCGTGGGCGATCTCCACGGCCCGCGACGCCGTCTCCCGGTCCTTGTAGGGACCCATCCGGTCCTTCGCCGGGCACCCCTCGAGGGGCTCGACCCTGTTGTGCACGAAGCACCAGAACCATTGCTCGTCGCTCATGGACGAGAGCGTGTCAGCTCGGTGCCGGATCCGGCCACATCGACGCGGCCCCGGGCCGGCGAGCCCGTTCCCGCGTAGATGGCAGGGTGGACGGATGGCGCTGGTGCTCGGAGTGGACTCCTCGACGCAGTCCTGCAAGGTGGTCGTCCGGGACGCGGACAGCGGTGAGCTGGTCCGGTCCGGGCGGGCCTCGCATCCGGACGGCACCCAGATCGACCCGGAGCGCTGGTGGGAGGCCCTGCAGGAGGCGTTGGGCCAGGCCGGTGGACTGGACGGCGTCGACGCGGTCGCCGTCGCCGGGCAGCAGCACGGCATGGTCTGCCTCGACGAGAACGCCGCGGTCGTGCGGCCGGCGCTGCTGTGGAACGACACCCGCTCGGCCACCGCGGCCGCGGACCTGGTCGCCGAGCTCGGCGCAGACCGGTGGGCCGAGCTGACCGGCTCGGTGCCGGTCGCGTCGTTCACGATCACGAAGCTGCGCTGGCTCGCCGAGCACGAGCCGGACAACGCCGGGCGCACCGCCGCGGTGTGCCTGCCGCACGACTGGCTGACCTGGCGGCTGCGCGGGGCACCCGGCCTCGACGAGCTGGTCACCGACCGCTCGGACGCCTCCGGCACCGGCTACTACGACGCCCGCAACGGCTCCTACCGGACCGGGCTCCTGCAGCGCGCGCTCGGCCGGGACGTCGTCCTGCCGCGGGTGCTCGGCCCGTCCGAGTCGGTCGCCGGGCCGGACGGGGTCCGGGTCGGCGCGGGCGCCGGCGACAACGCCGCGGCCGGGCTCGGCGTCGACGCGGGCGACGAGGTCGTCGTCTCCCTCGGCACGTCCGGCACGGTGTTCGCCCGGTCGGCGACGCAGGCCCGGGACGCGACCGGCATCGTCGCCGGGTTCGCGGACGCGACCGGCGCGTTCCTGCCGCTGGTGTGCACGCTGAACGCGGCGCGGGTGCTGGACGCCGCCGCCCGGATGCTCGGCGTCGATCTCGACGAGCTGAGCCGCCTCGCGCTGGCGGCTCAGCCCGGCGCGGGCGGGCTGGTCGTCGTGCCGTACCTCGAGGGCGAGCGCACCCCGAACGTGCCGGACGCGACCGGTGCGCTGCACGGCATGACGCTCGCGAACACGACGCGGGAGAACCTCGCCCGCGCCGCCGTCGAGGGCATGCTGTGCGCGCAGCGGGTGGGCGTGGGGGCCCTGGCCGAGCAGGGCGTGCGCGTGGAGGCGGTGCGCCTGGTCGGCGGCGCCGCCCGGTCGCAGGCCGTGCGGGAGATCGCGCCGTCGGTGTTCGGCGTGCCGGTCACCGTGCCCGACCCCGGCGAGTACGTCGCCGACGGCGCCGCCCGGCAGGCCGCGTGGGCGCTGCGCGGCGGGGGCGCGCCGCCGACGTGGAAGCCTGCGACGCCGCCCGCCCGCTACGACGGCACCGAGACCGCCGGTCTGTGGGAGCGCTACCGGGAGGCGGCCGGGCTGTACCTGAACCGCCGCGACTGAGTCGGGAGAGCGCCGATCACCGGTCGCCGACGGCCGCCGCGACCTGCTCATCGGAGTAGCCGAGCAGCGTGCGCAGCACGTCGTCGGTGTCCGCGCCGAGGTCCGGGCCGACGGTGCGGACCGGTACCGACGTCCCGTCGAGCACCGGGACGACGCCCGGGAAACCGACCCTGGCCGGGACGTCCCCGCCGGTGTCCACGTCGAAGTACTGGACCATGTCGCGGGCCGCGTACTGCTCGTCCGCCACGATGTCGGCGGCGTCGTAGATCGGCCCGGCCGGCACGCCGGCGTCGAGGAGCAGGTCCAGCGCCTCCGCGCGTGGCAGCGTGCGCGTCCAGGCCTCGATCGCCTCGTCCAGCTCGTCGCGACGGGCCCAGCGCCCGGCGTTGTTCTGCAGGTCGGGTGCCTCGCCGAGATCCTCGCGGCCGATCACCTGCATGAACCGGCCGTAGATCGAGTCGCCGTTGCCGGCGATCACGACGCTGCCGCCGTCGGCGCAGACGTAGGCGTTGGACGGCGCGATGCCCTCCATCCGCCCGCCGACCCGGGACCGCTCGACGCCGTAGGCCAGGTGGTCCGGGACCAGCGACTCCATCATGGACAGGACGGCCTCGTTCAGGGCCACGTCCACCCGGCGGTGCTGCGTCCGGTCGGTACCGCGCCGGGTCTCGCGCTGGAACAGGCCCATCATCGCCCCGAACGCCGCGTACAGGCCGGCGATCGAGTCGCCGATCGACACCCCGGTCCGCGACGGCGGCCGGTCGGCCTCCCCGACCAGTGCCCGCAGCCCGCCCATCGCCTCGGCGACGGCCGCGAACCCGGGCCGCCGCGACAGCGGTCCCGTCTGCCCGAACGCCGACACCCGCACCAGCACGATCTCCGGGTTGGCCCGGTCCAGGTCATCCGGGCCGAGGCCCCAGCGCTCCAGCGTGCCGGGCCGGAAGTTCTCCAGCACGACGTCGCTCTGCCGGGTCAGCTCCAGCACCGCGTTCTTGCCGGCGTCGCGGCGCAGGTCGAGCACGACCGAGCGCTTGTTGCGGTTCAGCGTGCGGTAGAGCATCGAGGTGTCCCCGGCGTAGAGGCGCCAGTTGCGCAGCTCGTCGCCGGTCCGCGGGCGCTCGACCTTGATCACCTCGGCGCCGAAGTCGGCGAGCAGGCGCCCGGCCGTGGGAGCGGCGATGTAGTTGCCCAGCTCCAGCACCCGTACACCGGCCAGCGGCAGGTCCGTGTCCGTCACGAGCAGGACGCTACCGGGGAGATCACGGGTGCATCCGGGCTCCCTTCGTCACCTTGTCGACCGCGTTCCGCGGGCCGTGCACGGCGATCCCGACGAGGTCCAGCGCCTCGGTCGTGACGGCGGCGACGGCGGCCCGGTTGTCGGCGTCGTTGCCGGTGGCGAACAGGTCGGAGGTGAACACCGCCACCGGCAGGCCGCGCCCGAGCGCGCGCGAGTGCGCCGCGGTCAGCACGTCCTTCGTCGCCTCGAACACGAGCACCGGCTGGCCGAACACGGCAAGGTAGGTCTGGTCGCTCCCGTCGAGGTAGGGCTCTCCGATCAGCTCCGGCACGGCGGCCGCGACACCGCTGGAGAGGAACGCGGTGACGTTGAGCCGCTGCCAGGACTCCAGGTCGTCGCGGACCACGATGGCGATCTTCGTCGGGAAGGCGTTCATGGGAGTCATCGTGCGGGTGGGCCACGCGGCCGGTCTTGTACGTTCCTGACATGGGTACCGAGGTGCGCGCGTGGCGGCCGCGGGTCCCCGGGATCACCGAGGTCCTGCACGCCGCGTTCACCGACCACGCCTACCCGATGCACACCCACGACGAGTGGACGCTGCTGCTCGTCGACCGCGGCGGTGTCCGCTACGACCTGCACCACGACGAGCACGACGCGGACACGGCCGTCGTGATGCTGCTGCCACCACACGTCCCGCACGACGGGCGCACCACCGACCTGCACAAGCGCGTCGTCTATCTCGACGAGAGCTCGTTACCCACCGAGCTGATCGGCCCGGCGGTGGATCGCCCGCACCTGTCGGACCCGCTGCTGCGCAACCGGATCGCGCAGCTGCACGGTGCACTCACCGGCGGCGACGAGCTGGAGGCCGAGAGCAGGCTCGGCCCGATCACCGAGCGGCTGCGCTCGCACCTGGCGCCGCGCGACGCGCCGGCGCCGCGGATCGGGGACCGCCCGCTGGCCCGCCGGCTGCGGGAACTGCTGGACTCCCGCCTGGTCGAGGGCCTGACCCTGGACGAGGCCGGGCGGATCCTGCACGCCAGCCCGACGCACCTGGTGCGCTGCTTCGGCCGCGAGTTCGGGCTGCCGCCGCACACCTACGTCACCGGACGCCGGATCGATCGCGCGCGGCATCTGCTGCTCGACGGTGTTGCCCCGGCCGAGGTCGCGACGCGGGTCGGCTTCCACGACCAGGCCCACCTGACCCGGCACTTCACCCGGATGCTCGGGGTCGGACCGGCGCGCTTCGCCGGACGGCGGTGACCGGTCCGGAAATCACCCGCCAACGCCGGACCAGCGCCACACAAGATCAGCGGCCGCGTCCGGGTCCGGGCAGAAATCCGCCCCGATCCGGACTGGACAGCCGATCATCGGCGCGCGGGGCCCGACCCTGCGCACGGCCCTGGACTCATTCCACGGCCAGAGCCGCACCGAAGCCGAGCAACGCGACGCCGGTCACGGCGTCCGACGCGCGGCGGACCCGCCGCCGGGAGAACCACGCCCGCGCACGGTGCACGACGAGCGCCAGGCCGGCCAGCCAGACCAGGCCGAGCACGCCTACCGTCCAGGCCAGCAGCAGCGCGTCGCCGACGCCGGTCACGCCCGGCGTGAGGAACTGCGGCAGCACCGACAGGTACATGACCAGCACCTTCGGGTTGGTCACATTGGACAGTGCGCCGGTGGCGAACGCCCGGCGCCCGCTACCGGCGGGCGCGTTCCCGAGGGCGGCGTAGTCGCCGCGGCGCGCGGCCAGCAGCGCCTGCACCCCGAGCACGACGAGGTAGGCCGCACCGACCCAGCGCAGCACCGTGAACAGCACGTGCGACTGCGCCAGCACCGCGCCCAGCCCCACCGCAGCGATCGTGCCCTGCAGCAGGTTCCCGCAGAACACCCCGGACGCGGTGATCAGCCCGCGGCGGCGGCCGCCGGCCAGCGCCGAGCGCAGCAGGACGGCGGTGTCCGGTCCCGGGGCCAGCACGAGGGCGACGGAGATCGCGAGGTAGGTGCCGTAGGTCGCTGCGCTCACGACCGCCGATGCTAACGACGCCCGCGCCGGGGACCGAGGGTGTTTCCGGCGACAATGGTGCGGTGACGACGAGACGGCGGCGGCGTACACCGCGCTCCCCGCTGCCCCAGCGGCACGGGCTGGACGCGGCGCGGCTGCGCACACCCCTCGACGGCGACTGGCCGACGATGCGGGCGCACCTGGTCGACCGGCTCACCCGGGTCTCCCCCACGCGCATCGACGAGCTGCTGGCCGCCGGCGAGATCGTCGGGAAGGACGGCCCGCTCACTCCGGACGCCCCGTTCGTGCCGGGCGCCACGCTGTGGGTGCACCGCGACCTGCCGGACGAGACGCCGGTGCCGTTCCGGATCGACGTGCTGCACCGCGACGACGACGTCGTCGTGGTCGACAAGCCCCACTTCCTCGCCACGATCCCGCGCGGCAGCCACGTCCGCGAGACCGTCCTGGTCCGGCTCCGCCAGGAGCTCGGGCTTCCGGAGCTGGGCCCGGCGCACCGGCTGGACCGGGCGACGGCCGGGCTGTTGCTGCTGGTCGTGAACCGGGAGCGGCGCGGGGCGTACCAGACGCTGTTCGCCAAGGGCCGGGTGCGGAAGACCTACGAGGCGGTCGCGCCGCACGACCCCGGACTGGATCTCCCGCGCACCGTGCACTCCCGGATCGTCAAGCACCGCGGGATCGTGCAGGCCCGCACCGAGCCGGGCCCGGTGAACGCCGAGACGCGCGTCGAGCTCGCCGAGGTCCGGGGCGAGCTGGCCCGCTACACGCTGCGTCCCCGCACCGGCCGCACCCACCAGCTACGGCTGCACATGAGCGAGCTGGGCGTCCCGATCCTCGGCGACGACTTCTACCCCGACCTGCACGAGCGCCCGCTCGACGACTTCACCCGGCCGCTGCAGCTACTCGCCCGCACGCTGGAGTTCACCGACCCGGTCACCGGCGCCGAGCGGCGCTTCGACAGCCGCCGCACCCTGCAGGCCTGGTCCGACCCGCAGGGTTGGGATTCTCAGCCGGCGTGACCGTTGCGGCCGTGCGAGGTGGCGCCGTTGAGGTTGCGGGCCTCGGCGGCGTCGGGCGGCGGTCCGGAGCTCTCCTCGGCCGCGCGGTGCCGGCCTTCCCGAAGTCCGCGCTGGTAGCTGGCCAGCCGGTTGCGCACCCGGTCCGGCTGGCGCTCCGCCGAGCTCGGCGTCCGGTGGCCGGCCGACGGGTCGTCCCGGCGCGACGGCGGCACCATCTGCTGGCCCGGGCGCCGCTGCGGCAGCCCGTTCGCGCTGACCGGCGGTTCGACGACCCGGTCGGCCCGGGAACGCGCTGCCTCGAACTCGGCGTCGACGACCGTCGACCAGTTCGGCGGCTCGTCGGGCCGACGGCCGTTGGTGCCGTTCGGAGGTCCGGCCGCGGCACCGTTCGGCGGCGTGCTCGGGTCCCGGAACCACGCCGACGCGACGGCGGCGAAGATCGGCGTCCCGTCCAGGTCGTCGACCGGCACCGGCACCTCGGAGTCGAACGGCCCGAACAGCTCGACCGGCGGAGTGGTGCCGGGCACCGGCAGCGCCTCCGTCACCGACGGCACGTCAGCAGGCGGGCCGCCCGCCGTCGGGCGCCCGAGCCACGGCTGGTTCGGGCCGGAGAGGTTCGACCCCGCCTGGTCGGGGCCTGTCTGGTTCGGACCCGCTTGGTACAGGCCGGACGGGTTCGAACCCGTCCGGTTCAGCCCCTCAAGGTCGGGGCCCGTCTGATTCGGCCCGGCAAGGTCGGGGCCCGTCTGGTTCGGCCCGGCAAGGTCGGGGCCCGTCTGGTTCGGCCCCGCTAAGTACGGGCCAGCCGGGTTCGACCCCGTCCGATCCGGCCCCGCTTGGTTCGGACCGCCTTGGTTCGGACCGCCCTGGTTCGGACCGCCCTGGTTCGGACCGCCCTGGCTCGGACCGCCCTGGTTCGGACCGCCCTGGCTCGGACCGCCCTGGCTCGGACCGCCCTGGCTCGGACCGCCCTGGCTCGGACCGCCCTGGCTCGGACCGCCCTGGCTCGGACCGCCCTGGCTCAGACCGCCCCGATGCGAACCGCCCGTATTCAGACCGCCCTGGTGCGAACCGCCCGTGTTCAGATGGGCCGGATTGGCTGCACCCTGGTTCGGACCCGCCTGGTGGTGCCCGCCCTGGTCCGGACCCGCCTGGTTGGGTCCGCCCAGGTTGGGCCCGGCCTGGTTGGGCCCCGCCTGGTTGGGCCCCGCCTGGTTGGGACCGCCCTGGCTGGAACCGGCTTGACCCGGGCCGGCCTGGAGCGGGCCCGGTCGGTTCGGATCCGGCTGGGAAGGGGTTCCCGGGAACCCCGGGAACGCACCCGACCCGCGCGAACCGGCTCCCGGCGGGATCTGCAGTCCGGACCCCGACGGGCCCGGTGGCCGCCCGGAACCCGCTGAGCCGGCGGTGCCGGCATCGGACGGACCGGAGCGCTCGGCCGGCGGGAACGGGTCCGGCGGCGGTGGCGAGGAGGACGGAGCAGGCGGGACCGGCAGCCGCGCGATCGGCCCCGGCCCGGACGGCACGTCCCGCGAGTCGGGCGGGGACCCGAGGTCCGAAGCAGAGCCGTTCGCGGACGCGGCCTCGGCGGCGGCCGCCAACGGCGGCCACGGCGGGATCGACGGCTCCGGGTCGGCCGACGCCGCGGGGACGGGGCCGGACGGGACGAGGCCGGTCGGGGGCTCGCCGGCCGCCTCGAAGGCAGAGGCGTCGGAAGGCGTCGGAGGCAGCGTCGGACGGGGGCCGGCTGTCGCGGTCCTCCGCGCCGGACCGCGCGCCGCCGAACACCGACGGCGGCAGCTGCAGCACCGCGACCGGTGACGGCCCGGGAGCGGACGCGACGCCGGCCGAGCCACGGACCCCGAGCCGCCCGCCGAGCGCGCGGGCGAGCCGGGCCGCCAGGAAGAGACCGATCTCCTGGGGCTCGACGGGACCGTCCGGGGCACCTGCGGCGAGCATGGGGTCGAGTTCCTCGACCGGAGTGCGCGTGTGCACCGGGCGCGGGCTGAGCAGCTCGAGCACCAGTCCGCCGTCGGGACCCCAGCGGGTGTGCAGCTCCAGGCGCTCGCCGGGCCCGGTCGCCGCGGTCGCGTGCGCCAGCAGCTCGGCGAGGATCTGCGCGAAGACCGGACCGGCGGACGGCTCCAGCGAGACGCTCGGTGTCGGCGGGACGACCGTCCGCGACGCGGCCTCGCTCGCCGCGACGGCGGTGGACAGCGCCTGGCCCAGCGGCTCCGGTCCGCCACCACCCCGCCGGGGCACCTCCGCCCCGGCCATCACCAGGATGTGGTCGCCGTCGCGGACGCCACGGCGGGCGGCGGCGGACAGCTCGGCGAGGTCGGCGAGTGCACCGGGCCGGAGCTCACCGCTGCGCAGGCGTTCGGTCAGCAGCTGCTGGCGCTCCGAGCGCGCGCGCAGCCGGTGGGCGAGTGCGGCCAGCACGGTGTCGGCCCCGGCCCCGGGTCCGCCCGGCGCGGGACCGCCCGGCCGGTGGCCCGTCGGGTCGTCTCGCACGTGCTGTCCTCCGAACGCTCCTGCGACCCCTGGCGGGCCTCGGCGCCGACCCACGGTCAGGATCGGGTCGTTCGGACAATGAGATTACCGGCCGGTTGCCGGGCTGCCTCGCGGCGTGCGGTGGACGGTGCGACACGCGGTGCCCGGCGGTGCGCCGACGGCGTCGAACTTCGCAGGTGGCGACCGCGACACGCCCGGCGGACGGGCTGACGCGACGGGCCGCGAGCGGAACGGGGACCGGTGCTTCGTCCGGAACCGTAGCGCCGGTCGTCGCCGGGCGCGCGCAACCGTGTTCTCCGGCGTGTCGCGTAGACTAGTTGTACATATGCATCACTAATCGAGGAGGCGGGCCATGCCGGCCGGCGTGTTCCTGGCACTGGCGATCGTGTCCGAGGTTGCCGCGACCGTGAGCCTGCGACTGTCCGAGGGGCTCAGCCGGCTGGTGCCGTCGATCGTCGTCGTCGTCGGGTACGCCGCGGCCTTCCTCCTGCTGTCCCGCGCACTCGTCGGCGGCATCCCGCTCGGCGTGGCCTACGGCGTCTGGGCCGCTGCCGGCGTCGCGCTCGTCGCGGTCATCGGCGCGGTCTTCCTCGGCGACGGCCTGACCCTCGTCCAGATCGGCGGGATCGCGCTCGTCATCGGAGGCGTCCTGGCCCTCGAGATGGGAGCCGAGCACCGATGAGCGACGACGACGCGGTGGACGGCCGCCGGGCCCGCGGGAACCGGCGTCGCGAACTGCTCCTGGACGCCGCGATGGCGGTGATCGCCCGCGACGGCGCAGGCGCGGTCACGCACCGCGCCGTGGCCGCCCAGGCCGGTGTTCCGCCGGCCACGCCGGTCTACTACTTCGGAAAGGTCGACGACATCCTGGTGGCCGCGCTGACCCGCGCCGGGCGGCGCTACGAGCAGGCCGTCGACGACGCCGCGGACCGGGTCCGGGCGGGCGGCGAGGTCGTCGACGAGCTGGTCGCCGCCGTGCAGCGGTGGGACGTGCGGCCCGGGGACACGACGATGGCCGCGGAGTACGAGCTCTACCTGCTCGCGGCGCGGCGGCCGGAGCTGGCGCCGGTCGCGCTGGGCTGGGCGGACCGGCTGGCCGCGCTGCTGGTCTCGGACGGGACCGATCCGGCGCGGGCGCGGTCGGTCGTCGCGCTGGTGGAGGGCGTGCTGCTGCAGTCGTTGCTGGGCCGCACGATGCCCGGCGACGAGCTGGCCGCCGCCACGGAACGCCTGCTCAGGGCGTGATCCGGTCCAGCCAGCGGCTCCACGTCTCGTCCCAGCGCCCGTCGGAGTCCGCCTGGGCCTGTCCGACCTCGGCCCGGACCGCGGACCCCACCGGCCCGGCGAGGTCGGGGCGGACGAACACGTACTGCCAGTAGCCCTCGCGCAGCCACACCCCGGCGACCCGCTCGTAGCCCGCCGTGACCTGGGTGACGTCCATTCCGTACGCGCTCGGCGGCGGCCCGACCGGTCCCCCGGTCACCACGATCACGGTGGGCCGGGCCGCGGCGACCACCCCGGTCGGCGGCGCGCCGTGCCCGATCGCCTCGTCGTTCAGGCCGATGTAGTCGGTCGCGGTCCAGCCGCTCTCGTAGGGGATCGCGCCGGCGTCGGAGACGGCCAGCGTGCGGTCCGGCGCGGGCACCGCGGCCTCGGCCAGGCCCCGGCCGATCGCGGCGTGCGTGCGCTGCAGGTCCGCGCCGTAGTTGAGGATCACCGGCGTGTCCGGCGAGGCGACTCCGGCCACGGTGGTCCAGCCCACCGCGAGCACACCGACCGCGGCCGCGATCCGGCGCGGGCCGATCGCGTCCAGGGCGAGCCCGGCGGTCAGGCAGAGCACCGGCACCGCGTGGAACGCGAACCGGTGCACGTAGTCCATCGACGGCCCGGACAGCGCGTACGGCGCCCAGAGCAGCCCCACCGTGGTCACGGCCAGCAGCCCGGCCCGGGCGGTCACCCGTCGCGCCGCCAGCACCACGACCAGCAGGAGCAGCGGCAGCAGCGCCAGGACCGTCGAGGAGATCCAGCGCCCGCCGGCGTCGAGATTGCCGAACTTGACGTAGAACGTGTTCGGCAGCAGGTGACCGAAGAACGACCAGCGCCACACGAAGTACGCCCCGCCGACGACGACCGCCACGGCGGCCCACACCTGCGCCGCGCGGTCCCGGCGGCGGAGCCAGAACCAGCAGACCAACGCCGGGCCGACGGCGACGGCACCTTCCGGCCGGAGCATCCCGCCGAGGATCAGCAGCAGCGGCAGCTCCCACGCGCGCACGTCCCGCCCGTCGAGCGCCCGCATGCCGACGATCACGGCACGCAGCACGACCAGGGCGAACGCCGCCGTCTCCAGCCCGGCGACGACGTGCAGGTACGTCGGCAGGAACAGCAGGTACGCGCCCACCGCGGTGGTACGGCCGACCCGCGTGCGCGGCTCGCGCAGCAGCAGCCACCCGGTCAGCACGGCGCAGAGAGCCGACGTCAGCTTGGACACCACGGGCGGCGAGGCGCCGAGCGCGATGAACGGCACGTGCCACGCCGTCCAGGCGAAGTTCGTGAACCCCTCGACCGGGTCGGCGCCCGGGTTCCAGACCGGGCCGTCACCGTTCGCCCAGTTCAGGGCGTACCGGTAGGTGATGAACGCGTCGTCGATCGTCGTGGACCACGTCGCCCACACCCCGACGGCCACCGCCGCGACGACGACCGCCATCCCGATCGCCGTCGGCCGGTCGCGCACGGCCGCGAGGCGTTCCGCCCGCCGGAGCCACACCCCGGCCGGGCGTTCGGGTGCGGTCAGCATGGCTCCAGTCTGCCGGGTGCCTCCGGCGGCCCGATCGGAGCTACTCCTCGAAGCGCGCCGGGTCCCCCGCGCCGACCCGGGTGATCTCCGGTTCGTCGCCCGAGAGGTCGACGACGGTCGTCGGCTCGACGCCGCAGTCCCCCGAGTCGATGACGGCGTCGACGGCGTTGTCGAGCGCCTCCTTGATCTCCCAGCCCTGGGTCAGGGGCTCCGCGTGGCCGGGCAGCAGCAGCGTCGAGGACAGCAGCGGCTCGCCGAGCTGGCCGAGCAGCGCCTGCGTCGTGGCGTGGTCCGGGATCCGCACGCCGACCGTCTTCTTCTTCGGGTGCAGCAGCCGCCGGGGCACCTCCTTGGTGGCCGGCAGGATGAACGTGTAGCTGCCCGGGGTGGACGCCTTGATCGCGCGGAACACCGCGTTGCCGATCTGGACGAACTGCCCGAGCTGGGCGAAGTCGGCGCAGACGAGCGTGAAGTGGTGCTTGTCGTCGAGGTGGCGGATCGTCCGGATCCGCTCCAGCCCCTCCTTGTTGCCCAGCGAACAGCCGAGCGCGAAGCAGGAGTCCGTCGGGTAGGCGATCAACCCGCCGTCGCGGACGATGTCCGCGACCTGGGAGACGCTGCGCGGCTGCGGGTTCTGCGGGTGCACATCGAAGTACCTCGCCATCGGCGCAGCCTAGCGTCGATCACGTCGCGTGCGGGAACTCCGAACCGTCGTAGGGTTTCTGCTCCACCAGGACCAACCAGTTTCCGGAGTTGTCACGCATGACGGCCTCGACGCCGTACGGCCGTTCCGACGGCAGCTGGGTGAACTCGACGCCCTTCGCGGACAGCTTCTCGTAGTCGCCGCGACAGTCGTCGGTGGTCAGCCCGAACCCGCCCATCCGGCCGGCGGCCAGCGACCGGCGCACCGCGTCGGCCATGCCCTCGTCCAGCGGCGGGCCGGGCACCATCAGCGTCACCTCCAGCTCCGGGTGCTGCGGGTGGTGGATCGTGACCCAGCGGAACCCGTCGCCCATGCTCACGTCGTTGCCCTCGACGAAGCCGAGCACGTCGACGTAGAACTTCTTGGCCTCGTCCTGGTCGGTGACCCACAGGGTGATCAGGGAGATGTTCGTCAGCATGGGTACGACGCTAGCGACGGGGCTCGTCGGTCGGCTTCTCCGCGATTGCCGAACCGGGTGCGACGTCCGAGAGCCCGTGCATGAACACGAAGCAGCCGGGGATCCGTGGCGCGCCGCGGGCCGACCAGCGTGCCTGGTAGTCCGACGGGCTCGTCCCCACCAGCCGCCGGAACCGCGAGCTGAACGAGCCGAGGCTGGAGTAGCCGACGAGCATGCAGACCTCGGTCACGGTCAGGTTCGTGGCGCGCAGCAGGTCCTGCGCACGCTCGATCCGGCGGCGGGTCAGCTGGGCGGCCGGCGTGTGCCCGTAGACGGCGGCGAAGCAGCGCAGGAAGTGGTACTTCGACATCCCGGCGAGCCCGGCCAGGCGGTCCAGGTCGAGCGGCTCGGCGTAGTTCCGATCGATCTCGTCGTGCGCGCGGCGCAGGTGGCGCACCACGTCCGCGGCTACCCGGGGCACAGCACCGGAGGATAGTCGTCAGCAGCCCGGCCGGACCCGAAGCTCCGGTCGCGCTCCCACCCGGCTCCGACGGCGTTGATGTTCGCGACTGTTGCCGTGGGCACCCGTGCACGCCAGGATCGCCCGATGCAGGTCGTCGAGTACCGCCCCGAGCGCCACGAGTACGCCTGGACGTTCGGCGGGGTCGCGCCGACGCACCGGATCGCTCCCGGCACGTGCCTGCGGCTCTGGACCGAGGACGCGTTCTCCGGACGGTTGACGAGCACCACGCACCGCCCCAGCGACGTGCTGGACATGACCGAGGTCAACCCGCAGACCGGGCCGTTCTTCGTCGAGGGCGCCGAGCCCGGCGACACGCTCGCGCTGCACATCGCCCGGCTCTCCCCCGCGCGGGACTGGGGCGCGTCGACGACGATCCCGTTCTTCGGCGCGCTCTCGGTCACCGACCGCACGGCGTTGCTGCACGAGCCGCTGCCCGAGCGAACGTGGATCTACCAGCTCGACCGCGACCGCGGCACGGTGCTGTTCGAGGCGACGAGCGTCGACCTGCAACTGGAGCTGCCGTGCAACCCGATGCTCGGCACGGTCGGCGTCGCCCCGCCCGGCCGGGAGGTGCGCAGCTCGCTGGTGCCGGACGTGTTCGGCGGCAACATGGACACGCCGGAGATGCGGGCAGGCGCCACCTGCTACCTGCAGGTCAACGTCGAGGGCGCGCTGTTCTCGGTCGGCGACGGGCACTACCGGCAGGGCGAGGGCGAGAGCTGCGGGACGGCCGTCGAGGGCGCGATGGACGTCGTGCTGATCGTCGAGCTGATCAAGGGACAGCCCGCCCCGGCGTGGCCGCGGATCGAGTCGGACACGCACTACGCCGTCGTCGGGTCGTCGCGGCCGCTGGAGGACGCGTGGCGGGCCAGCCAGATCGGCATGATCGCCTGGCTGGGCGAGCTGTACGGGCTGGACCGCCTCGACGCCTACCAGCTGCTCACCCAGGCCTCGGAGTCGCCGCTGGCGAACGTCGTGGACACGAACTACAGCGCCGTCACGAAGATCGCGAAGTCGCTGCTTCCGGACGCCGCCGCCTACGGCGGCGTCCACCGTCACCTGCGCGAGCAGGCCCGAACCGTCTAGGAGAACCGTGGACCTGCAGCTGTCCGGCCGAGTCGTGCTCGTCACCGGCGGATCACGAGGGATCGGACGCGCGATCGTCGACGGCCTGGCCGCCGAGGGCGCGCGCGTCGCGTTCTGCGCCCGCGGCGCGGACGGTGTGAAGGCCGCCGAGGCCGAGCTGACCGGGGCCGGGGCGGACGTCGCCGGGACCGCCCTGGACGTCGCCGACGGTGCCGCCGTCGCGGCCTGGGTGGAGGACTCGGCGCAGCGGTTCGGCGGGATCGACGCCGTCGTCGCGAACGTGAGCGCGCTGGCCATCGGGCCGGGTGAGCAGAACTGGCGGTCCAGCTTCGAGGTCGACCTGATGCACACCGTGCACCTGGTCGAGGCGGCCCAGCCGTACCTGGAACGCAGCGACGCCGCCTCCGTCACGGCCGTGTCCAGCGTGTCCGGCCGGGAGATCGACTTCGCGGACGGCTCCTACGGCGTGATGAAGGCGGCGCTGGTGCACTACGTGTCCGGGCTGGCCCTCGACCTGGCGCCGAAGGGGATCCGCGCGAACGCGGTCTCCCCCGGCAACGTCTACTTCGAGGGCGGGGTCTGGCACAGCGTCGAGCAGGGCGACCCCGCGTTCTTCGGCACGGTGCTCGGCCTCAACCCGACCGGCCGGATGGGCAACCCCACCGAGACGGCCTACGCGGTGGTCATGCTGGTCAGCCCGCTCGCGAGCCGGATCAGCGGGACGAACCTCGTGGTCGACGGCGCCCTGACCCGCGGGGTGCAGCTGTAGCTCCGACAGATCACGTCCGGTAGCGCTCCTCGAGCTCCCGCACCTCGTCGATGCCGACGAGCCGGGCGAAGTCGTCCAGCGCACCGGCTTCGACGTCCGGCGTGCCCTCGGTCCGCAGCCGTTCCAGCGACGCCCGGACCGCGGCCGTCGCGGAGAGCAGCGTGCTGATCGGGAACAGCACGAGGGCGAAACCCAGCTCGCGCAGCCGGTCCAGCGACAGCGCCGGGGTGCGGCCGCCCTCGGCCCAGTTGAACAGCAGCTTGTGCCCGGACAGCGCCTCGGCGATCTTCTCGATGTCCGCCTCGGACGTCGGCGCCTCGACGAACAGCACGTCGGCACCGGCGTCGGCGAACCGGCGGGCGCGGTCGACGCCGGCCTGGACGCCCTCGACCTGGACGACGTCGGTGCGGGCGATGATCACGAAGTCCGGGTCGGTGCGCGCGTCCGCCGCGGCGCGGATCTTCGCCTCCATCTCGGCGGACGGCACGACCTGCTTGCCGGACATGTGCCCGCACCGCTTCGGCATCACCTGGTCCTCCAGGTGCAGCGCCGCGACGCCGGCCTGCTCGTACTCGCGGACGGTGCGCACGACGTTGATCGGGTTGCCGTAGCCGGTGTCCGCGTCGGCGATCAGCGGCACGTCGACGACGGCGGCCATCCGGCGGGCGTTGTCGGCCATCTCCGCCTGTCCCAGCAGGCCGACGTCCGGGCGGCCGAGGAGCGACGCGGTGCTGCCGAACCCGGTCATGTAGACGGCGTCGAACCCGGCCTGTTCCACCAGGCGGGCGGTCAGCGCGTCGTAGGCGCCGGGGGCGAGCACCGGTTCGCCGGCGTCGAGCAGCGCGCGCAGGCGGGCGCGGCGGTTTCCGGGGCGGGAGAGCAGGTCGGCCATCAGGGTCCTCCTCGCGTGGTGCGTGTCCACCCGTATTCGTACCCCGGACCGGGATGATCGGACGCGTGAGCCGTCGCGTCGCGATCATCGGTGCCGGGATGTCCGGACTGGCCGCGGCGAAGGCGGCGTGCGAGTTCGGGCTGGAACCGGTCGTCCACGAGCGCTCCGACGGCATCGGTGGACTGTGGCGTCCGGCAGGCGGCGCGACGTGGCCGGGCCTGCGCACCAACATCTCCCGGCACACCTGCTGCTTCTCCGACCACCCGTGGCCCGCAGACACACCGGACTTCCCGACGGCCGGGCAGATGCACGCCTACCTGGAGAGCTACGCCGAGCGGTTCGGGCTGCACCGCTACGTCGTGACCGGCTCCGAGATCCGCGGGCGGAACCGGCCGGACACCGACGCCGTCGTCGTCGCGTCCGGGATCTTCTCCCGGCAGCAGGTCCCGATCTGTTCGGCCTTCTTCGACGGCACGTCCCTGCACAGCAGCGACTACCGGGGTCCGGATGCACTGACCGGGCAGCGGGTCGCCGTCGTCGGGATGGCGTTCAGCGGGGCGGAGATCGCCGCCGAGCTCGGTGACGCCGGGATCGACGTCACGCTCGTCGCGGCCCGGCCCGCGTGGATCGCGCCGCGGTACCTGCCGGGCCCGGACGGCACGGCGGTGCCCTGGGACCTGGCGTCCGCCCGCCGGGCGCCCCCGCCGACGCACCGCGAGCGCAACCGGGCGCTGCACGACGCGGGCGGGAACCCGGGTGCGCTCGACCCTCGGCTTCGGCTGGACCCCGCCTCGTCGCGCCCGCCGCGGGTCGTGTTCACCGACCGGCTGCCCGGCCTGGTCCGGGACGGGCGGGTCGGCATGGCGGTCGGCCGTGTGGTCGGCGCGGGTGCCCACCACCTCGAGCTCGACGACGGTGCGCGGGTGGGCTGTGACGCCGTCGTCTGGTGCACGGGGTACGGGACGGTCCTGCCCCTGCCCGAGTTGCGCACGGCGCCCGGGGTGAACCTCGACGATCCGCTGCTGCCGCTGCTGCTGGACCGCGCGACACTGCATCCGGCGCTGCCGGACCACGCGTTCGTCGGGCTCTACCGCGGACCGCATCTCGGCGTCGTCGAACTGCAGGCGCGGTGGGCGTGCGCGGTGCTGGCCGGCGCCGCCCCGCGGCCGGGCCGGCGGGAGTCGAAAGCCGGGCTGGCCGACGCCCGGGCGATCCGGGAGGCCCGCCCGCGCCCGCAGTTCCCCTACCGCGACCCGGTCGCTCTCGGCGACTCCATCGCGGCCGGGCTCGGGGTCCTGCCGGAGCCGGCGGATCTCCGCGACGGCGACCCGGTCGTCCCGGCCCAGTACCGGTTGCGGGGGCCCGGGGCCGACCCGGCCGCCGCTAGGCTGGGGCTGGAGGCGGCTCGACGGCGGATGGGAACGGCGTGACGGACATCTTCGGCTCGCTGGAAGGTGACTGGCGCCTGCAGCGGACGTTCGCCCCCGGTCTCGGCACGATGTCCGGTATCGCCCGGTTCCGGCCGGTGCGCGACGGCGTCCTGCACTACCGCGAGGACGGCCGCGTCGAGTTCGCGAACGGTCACACCGGGGACGCGTTCCGCGAGTACCACTACCTCCTGGACCCGGACGGGACGATCCGGGTCTGCTTCGTCGAGCCCGGCACGTTCGGCCGGACACTGCACGCACTCCGGGTCGACGGGTCGGTGACCGAGGCCGTCGACACGCACCTGTGCGGTGCGGACACCTACGTCGGGCACTACGCGTTCGCGCTGCCCGAGCGGTTCACCGTCGACATCGACGTGCGCGGCCCGGCGAAGGGCTACTCCACGCACACCGTCTTCGAGCGGGACCGCTGACCGGCCTCGTCAGGCCAGGTCGTCGAGCTCGCCGGTCTTGATCGCGTCCAGGAAGCTCGCCATGTCACCGGCCGGGAACGCCAGGACGTCACCCTGCGGGAACCGGGAGTTGCGGACGGCGACCGTGTCGCCCGCGTCCGCCAGCTCGACGCAGTTGCCCTGGAAGCCGCTGCGGCGGCTCTTGCGCCACGCCAGCTCGTCAATCGTCACGTGCAACGTGCTCATGCGAACGCCTTCCTCAC
Source organism: uncultured Actinomycetota bacterium (assembly GCA_963822335.1). Classification (GTDB taxonomy): domain Bacteria; phylum Actinomycetota; class Actinomycetes; order Mycobacteriales; family Pseudonocardiaceae; genus Pseudonocardia. The sequence goes on from CAWGHE010000005.1 coordinate 1,821,675, forward strand.
ATGCATGTGCATCCGATGGGACCAAACGCAAGGTATCAGCGGATCGGAGCAGGTGCAGTCGCACAGGGTGACCGGTGGTGGTGCGGCGGCAGGCGGTTGTTTTCTAGCGCTCGGCACGCAGCTTCGTGAGGTGGCGCCGGCTGGCCTCGGGGGACAACGCGTCGATCGTGAGGCGGTCCATGATCCGGGTGTAGGACTCGACGTCGGGGCGTTTGTCCAGGTAGGCAGCGCCGGTGTGCTCCTCGAGGTACACGAGGTCCGGCAGCTCGGGCTCGGCGAATCGCAGCATCGTGAACGCGTGCTCGGCGGCGTAGCCCGAGAGGTGCCACGGCAGGATCTGCAGCACCACCGACGGTAGCGCGGCCATCTCCAGCAGGTGGTCCATCTGGGCGGTCAGCACGTCCTCACCGCCGATCGGCCGGTGCAGGACCGACTCGTCGAGCACTGCCCAGAACGTCGGCGCGTCCGGGCGCCGGAGGATCCGCTGGCGCTCCAGTCGCACCTTGAGCCGCTGCTCCACGCCCGGGTCCGTCGCGTCCGGACGCCCGGCGCTCACCAGCGCGCGGGCGTACTCCGGGGTCTGCAGCAGGCCGGGGACGAACAGCAGCTCGTAGGACTGGATCCGGGAGGCGGACACCTCCAGGCCCACGTAGTCCTCGAACCAGCTCGGGATGACCTCGTTGTAGCGCTGCCACCAGCCGCTCTTGTTGCTCTCCCTGGCCATCGTGAGCACGCGGTCGCGGTCCGCGTCCTCGGTGATGCCGTACATCTTGAGCAGGTCTTCGACGTCGCGTTCCTTGAACGAGACCTTGCCCGCCTCGAGCCGGCTCATCTTCGAGTCCGAGCCGCGGATCTCGTACGCGGCGTCGGCGCGCCCCACCCCTGCACGCTCGCGCAGCCGCTTGAGCAGCGCACCGAGCAGGATCCGGCGGGCGGTCGGACCGGCGTCCGGTGTGCCCTCGGCGCCGATCGTGATCCCTGCGCCGTCTTCGGGTGTGGGGCTCGAGGCCACGGGACGGACTCCTCCGGTCACCTGAACGTCGTACTCGGGGCCACACGACGGCGGCACGCCGAGCGGTCACCGTACACCGCCGCGACCTGCGGCGTGGGCACCGTGACGTGGTTCCGGAGGGCGTCGCCCGGCGCTCGTCGGGGCCGGTATCGTGATCCTATCCCGGTGACATCCCGTCACCGGGGCGTGGCGCGAGGGGACGACCATGACCGCGGGCGGAGCGACGCCGAGCTACATCGACACCACGAAGGCGAGCATCGCCCGGGTGTACGACGCCGCGCTGGGCGGCAAGGACAACTACGAGATCGACCGGCAGACCGTCGAGAAGCTGAAGACGGTCGCTCCCGAGATCGAGCAGTTCACCGTCGACCACCGGGCGTTCCTGATCCGCGCCACGCGCTTCCTCGCCGGCGAGGCCGGGATCACCCAGTTCCTCGACTGCGGATCCGGGCTGCCCACGGCGGAGAACACGCACCACGTCGCGCAGCGGCTGCACCGCGAGGCGCGGGTCGTCTACGTGGACAACGACCCCACGGTGATCGCGCACGGGCAGGCGCTGCTGGCCGACAACGACCGGACGATGTTCAGCCCGGCCGACATCTTCGACCCGCGCAACGTCCTCGACGACCCGGACGTGCGCAAGTTCCTCGACTTCGACGAGCCGATGGCCCTGTTCCACCTCGGCACGCTGCACCACTACGACAACCCGGCGCGGACCCCGCAGTCGATCATGCAGGAGTACGTGGACGCGCTGGCGCCCGGCTCCTACGTCGCGGTCAGCCACTTCATGGACCCGGAGGACGAGGACAGCGAGCTGGCCCGCCGGCTCGAGGACGTGTTCGTGCACAGCCCGATGGGCAGCGGCCGTTTCCGCACCCGCTCCGAGATCGAGGGCATGTTCCCGGGCCTGGAGATGATCACCCCGGGCATCGAGCTGTGCGTGCGCTGGTGGCCGGACGGACCGGCGATCAAACCGCTCGCGCCCGCCCAGAGGTGCATCGTCGGCGGGATCGGCCGCAAGCCCTGATCCGCGCGACCGCTAGCCTCGACCCGTCCGACCCGGACGACCGGAACAGCACCCCGGGAGGACGAGATGGCCGCCGCCGACGGAGCCGCCCCGAGCTACATCGACACGACCAAGGCGAGCATCGCCCGGGTGTACGACTACGCCCTCGGCGGCAAGGACAACTACGAGGTCGACCGGGAGACGATCCACCGGGTCGAGGCCGTCGCGCCGGAGGCGAAGCTGTTCGCGGTGGAGAACCGCAACTTCCTGATCCGGGCGTTGCGCTTCCTCGCCTCGCAGAGCGGCGTCACGCAGTACCTCGACTGCGGTTCCGGGCTGCCGACCGCGGAGAACACCCACCAGGTCGTGCAGCGGATCGACCCCGAGGCCCGTGTCGTCTACGTGGACAACGACTCGAGCGTCGTCGCGCACGGCCAGGCGCTGCTCGAGGACAACGAGCAGACGATGTTCAGCCCCGGGCGACATCTTCGCGCCGAGCTCCATCCTCGCGGACCCGGCGATGCGCTCGTTCCTCGACTTCGACGAGCCGATCGCCCTGATCCAGAACGGGGACCCTGCACCACTACGACGACCCGGCGCGCTCGCCGCAGATCGATCATGGAGGAGTACGTCGCGGGCCTTCCGTCCGGTTCCTACGTGGTCATCGCCCACTTCTTCGACCCGGAGGAGGCGGCGAGGACGGCGAGGTCGCTCGCCGGTTGGAGAACGTGTTCGTGCACAGCCCGATGGGCAGCGGCATGTTCCGCACGCGCAGGTCGAGATCGAGGGCCTGTTCCCCGGTCTGGAGATGGTCGCCCCCGGGATCGTGCTGTGTGCGGACTGGTGGCCGGACGGCCCGCGGCTGAAGCCCCTGTCCCAGGCCCAGCGCCTGATCGCGGGGGGCGTCGGGCGAAAGCCGATGAGTTCGCCCGCCGGCGTGGAGTCGACATCGGTGACACCACGTCCCGGGAGGACCATCATGCCCGCAACGCGACCGCACGACGCCGTCGAGGACGTGCTGACCCGCGCACCTGGAGGCCGGCACCGTCCCGGGCGCGATCACCGCGGTCGTGCGCGGCGGGGAGACGACCGTCGACGTCCGGGGCACGACCGGCCCCGACGGCGTCCCGTTGCGCCGGGACACGATCGTCCGGATCGCCTCGGTCAGCAAGCCGATCGTCGCCGCGGCGGCGATGGCGCTCGTCGAGGACGGCGTCCTGGAGCTCGACGGCCGGGTGGACCGCTGGCTTCCCGAGCTGGCCGCCCGCCGGGTGCTGCGACACGAGGGCGCCGACCTCGACGACACCGTCCCGGCCCGGCGCCCGATCACCGTCGAGGACCTGCTGAGCTTCCGGCTCGGCATCGGCGTCCTGCCGGTCTTCCCGGCCGAGTATCCGATCCAGCTCGCCTACGCCGAGGCCGCGCTGGGCGGCGACGGCCCGCCCGGGTCGCAGCCGGCTCCGGGACCCGACGAGTGGATGCGCCGCCTGGGCGCGCTGCCGCTGATCGCCCAGCCCGGCGAGCGGTGGCTCTACCACACCGGCGCCGACGCGCTGGGGGTGCTGCTGGCCCGCGCCACCGGAGGGTCGCTCGGTGACCTGCTGGCCGAGCGGATCTTCGCGCCGCTGGGCATGCGCGACACCGGTTTCCACGTGCCGGCGACCGACCTCGACCGGTTCTGCCCCCAGCTGTCCCCGGCCGACGGCGGAGGCTTCGACGTGTTCGACCCGGTCGACGGCGTCTGGTCCGCCCCGCCCGCGTTCGAGTCCGGGGGGGGCGGCCTGGTGTCCACGGTGGACGACATGCTGGCGTTCGCCCGGATGCTGCGCGACGGCGGCGGGCCGGTCCTCTCGCCGTGCTCGGTCTCCGAGATGACCACCGACCGGCTCACCGCGGCCCAGCGGGCCGGCGCCGGGATGTTCCTGCAGGGCGATGGCTGGGGCCTCGGCATGGCCGTCGACGGGCGTGGCCGCTACGGATGGGACGGCGGGCTCGGCGTCGGCTGGCGCTCCGACCCGGCCACGGACACCACGAGCCTGCTGCTCACCCAGGTGCTCTGGACGTCACCGGCCGGGCCGCAGATGCTGTCCGACTTCCGCGCCGCGGCCCACGGCTGAGGTTCAGTGGTGGGCGGCGCGGTGCGCTCCCAGCACGTCCAGGCCGAAGTCGCGCGTCGGGTCCCGCCAGACCGAGTGCGCGTGGTTCGCCTCGCGCTGGGTGTTGTCCCACTCGATCAGCAGCCGCGGGCCCTGCAGGCGGTAGTAGTGGCCCGCCCCGGGTTCGGTGGGACCTGCCCAGGCGAGGTGCACGGCGTCGAGGGCGGCGTCGTCGTCGTATGCGCGCATCGGTGACAGCGCCTCGGGCACGCGCTGCAGGTAGGTGCCCAGCAGCGCCCGCAGCTGCTCGCGCTGTGCCGCGTCGAGCGCGGAGGCCGGCACGCCCTTCGGCGCGTCGGTCAGCTCGATCGTGCGGTGGTCGGCGCCGCTGAGCCCCTGACGCTCCTCGATGCCGTCGCTCATCTTCTGCAGCTTCTCCTGCTCCTCCGGCTTGCCGAACGGAGCGCGCCAGATCCCGGACAGCGGGACCACCTGGTCCCCCTCGCTCACCACGGTGCGGTTCGCGGCCACGATGTCCGACGGCGCGTTGTCCAGCAGCACCGCCTGCGCGGCCAGGTCGGCCGGCAGCGAGCGGACGATGTCGCGCGCCAGGTCCTCGACCTGGCCGAGCGGGCGCAGACGCGAGCCTCCCAGCAGCTCCGACGTCGCCGGGTCGGCACCCAGGAAGCACGGCGTCGACGCGACCACCAGGCCGTCGACGACCAGCATGTTGATCGAGATGTGGTGCCCGCCGAAACGCCAGCCCCACGTCCCGCTCGGGCCCGGTTCGCCGAAGACCCGCAGGTAGTACATGCCCGGGTCCCGGCCGCGGGCGCGGTCGAACATCACCACGAAGCCCTCGGTGTGGTCGAGGACGTTCTCCAGGCCCATCACCGTGGCCGCCGTGACGTAGCCGGCGCGCGACAGCCCGGACGCGACGAGCTTCATCGTCGCGCGCTGCTGCGCCGGCTGCTGCTCGTGGAACGTCAGCCCACCGTGGTCGGTGGGCGTGTAGAACCAGCGGCGGCGTTCGGCGTCGGTCTCGGCGTCCGCCCCCGGGGCGTTGCCGGTGGCGGTCCGGCGCTGCTGCGGATCGAGGCTGTCCAGCCAGGCCAGTGCCGCGTCGGCCATGCCTTCGGCGATCTCCGCCGTGCCGGCACCGGGGGTTTCGACGGTCGCGCTCATGCCGGCAGACGCTACCGGCGCTCCGGCGGGCGAGCACAGCGTTGCGCGTGGTACGACACGACCATGACGACCCCGACCGACGGCAACCCGAACCTCCTCACCGTGATCGCGCACATGCGCGCGAAGCCGGGCAAGGAGGCCGAGCTCCGCCGTGAGCTGGAAGCGCTGGTCGAGCCGACCTCGAAGGAGGACGGCTACGTCAACTACAACCTGCACGTCAGCCGCGAGGACGAGGGCGTGTTCTACCTGTACGAGAACTGGGAGTCCGGGGCGCACCTCGACGCGCACCTGCAGCAGCCCCACCTGGCCCGCTTCGCCGGCCTGATCCCGGATCTGCTCGACGAGAACGGCCTGACCATCCAGAGACTGCAGCGGATCGCCTGAGATCGGGTCGCCCGGCCTCGTCGTCGGGGACGGGCCGCGATCACTGAGCCGGCTACGCTTCACCTGCGCCGCAACGGGTTCGGCCTGCTGTGCGAGTCCGATGGCGAGGCCGCGCAGCGGCCGTACGCCGGGGCCCGCCGTCATGGTCGTCCGAACCCGCTACCGGGGCAGTCCGGCCGGCGGCGGCGGGTCGACCAGCGCCACACCCCCGCGAGACACCCCGCCGCCCGCTCGTACGGTCCTTCTGCGGACCGGCGCGCCGACCGCGGCGTCAGCAGACAACACCCGCGATCACAGCGGCCTACCTGATACGCTGAAACCCTCCCCTGATCGACGCTCCGGGGTCACGCTGAACTTTGCTGAGAACTTCTCATTGTCGATCGCGAACGATCCTTACCGTTCGACCATCTGTTCGAGTAGAATCGAGGCATGACCGCGGCCACCGACAGCGCACTCCCCGACACCATTGCCGGGACCTGTCGCGCACGCATTCGCACACCTCGACCTCGCCGCCATCCAACGCGCCGTCGAACACACCACCGAATCACTCGACGCATCACTCACCCAAGCCGAGGCGATCGACCACATCACCCAACTCGAATCACTGAAACACGCGCTCGACGCACTCCAATCAGCGACGACGCTCACCTTCGCCCGCGCCCACGCCGCCACAGCGACCGCCTCCGGCACCGTCGAACCCGAGAAACTCGAACGCACCATCGCCGGCCACATCGCACCGGCCTGCAAGATCTCCCCCACCGAAGCCCGCAAACGCGTCCGCACCGCACGCGACCTGCACGACGGCCTCGACCACGTCCGCCGCCTGTTCACCACCGGACACCTCAGCGCCCACAAGACCGGCACCATCGTCACCGCCGCCACCCACCTCGACCACGACGAACGCGCCGAACTCGACCGACTCCTGGCCACCCACCCGATCACGGAGATGGGCGTCGGCAAGCTGCGCGACCTCGCCCGATCCCTCGCCGCGCAGGTCGCACCGGAGAAGTTCCGGGCCCGACACACCGCCGCCCGCTCCGACCGGCGCGTCACGCTGCGCCCGGCCGCCGACGGCATGACCGACCTGATCGCGCACCTACCCGCCGAACAGGGCGCCGCCTGCTACGCCGCCCTGCACAAGGCGTTCATCGAGGCGTCCGTGAACCCGGCGCCGATGACCCGCGGACGCGGGCAGGTCATGGCCGACACCCTCGTCGAACGCGTCACCGGACAGACCACCGCCGACCGCGTCAACGTCGAGGTCCAGATCGTCGTGCCGATCGAGGCGCTCGTCGACCCCGACAGCCCGCTGCCCGCCGAGCTCCCCGGCCACGGACCCGTGCCGGTCGAGCTGCTGGCCACCACGACCGGGAAGAAGACCTGGCGGCGGCTGATCACCCGGGCCGGGATCGTCATCGGCGGCGACTCCCGCCGCCGAACTTTCACCGGAGTTCTCGCCGACCTCATCAAAGCTCGAGACCGACACCGCTGCAGCGAACCGTTCTGCGATTCCCCGATCCGCCACATCGACCACATTCAACGGTGGGCCGACGGCGGCCGAACCGAATTCGACAACGGCCGCGGGCTCTGCGCATTCCACAACTACCTGCGCGAAGAAGCGGGGTGGCAGGTCCGGCGGACGAAGAACGGCGTTCTCACGACGACACCAACCGGGCACAGCTACATGAGCCGTCCTGTTCGCCGCTAGCACCATGCCGACCAATCGACGTGAATGCGCAATGAATGAGCACCCACGCCGGCTCCGGCGCAACCTCGGCTCCCACCGCGTGGCCGCGGACGCGCCGCAGGTCCGGTGGCGGTCCGTTCCCCGGTCGGCAGCGCGGGGACCAGACCAGGCGAGAAATGGGCAACGGGCACGCTCGCCGTTGCCTGCCCCGACGTCGAGGGGAGCACAGCGATCGTGGGCCCGCGGCAAGATGCGTGCCTCACGCAGGCCGACACGTTCCCGGTCGCGCGGTCGCCGCGGTCTCGATCGCCGATGGTGCGAGGGTCGTGTCGGCATCGGCACTGCGGATGCTCGCCGCAGGCGGTGAAGCCCGCCCCCAGGTCAGCTGCTCGGTGTTCCGTCGCGGCAGTCGCTGCCGTGGAGGTCCGGCTCGCGGCGGAGATGCTGGACGTGAACAGCGCCAGCTGGCCGATCGCAGGCCCTGCCCCGGGGGGTCAATGAATGTCAGGACGACCCCCGGGCTGCCCAGGCACGTCAGAAGTCGAACTTCTCGACGAGCCAGGCGCAGAGTTCCGGCTCGGTCATGTCCGGGAACTCGTCGGCGAACGTGGCGAGCGCCCGAACCGCCTCGTCCCGGTCCAGGCCGCGTGCGGTCGCCGCGTTGAAGTACTCCAGCCGTGCCGCGGTCGGGCGCCCACCGCCGGCGCCGCGCCCGGGCAGGCCATCGCGCCAGTGCATCAGTTCCTCCAGCCGGTCCGGCCGCCAGCCGGGCGTTCCGTCGACCTCGACGTCGGGCTCCGGGAACGGGTGATCCGAGTCCGGCGGGTAGCGGGAGCGCCACTTGTGCACGGCATGCCGGGTCACCCCCATCGCCTCGGCGATGCCGATGACGCCGACGTAGACCTCGGCCATCCACGCTCCGCATTCGTTGACTCTGTCGTGGACGACGTTAGACCGCCGCCCCAACCTCGTCAACGGCGATGACGAGGTTTTCCGCGCCGTGCACCGGTAAGCTCGACAGCCGTGGTGGACACGCGGCACGACCACGGCGGAAGCGAGCTCGGACCGATGGACGTCCGGGTACGCGCCCTGGAGTCGATCCTGGTGGACAAGGGCTACGTGCAGCCGGCGGCGCTGGACGAGATCGTCGAGGCCTACGAGACGCGCATCGGCCCGCACCTCGGGGCCCGGGCCGTCGCCCGCGCCTGGACCGACCCCGACTTCGACGCCCGGCTGGCCGCGGACGCGACGTCCGCACTCGCCGAGATGGACATCGGCGGGCGGCAGAGCGAGCACGTCGTCGCCGTGCACAACACGGCCGACGTGCACAACCTCGTCGTCTGCACGCTCTGCAGCTGCTACCCCTGGGCGGTGCTCGGCATCCCGCCCGCCTGGTACAAGTCCGCGGCCTACCGCGCCCGGGCGGTGATCGAGCCGCGTGCCGTGCTCGCGGAGTTCGGCACGGAGCTGCCGGCGGAGACCAGGGTGCGGGTCTGGGACTCGACGGCGGAGGTCCGCTACCTCGTCGTGCCCCGGCGTCCGGACGGCACCGACGGCTGGGACGCCGAACGGCTCGCAACGATCGTCAGCCGCGACTCCATGGTCGGGGTCCGCGAAGCGGACACGCCGGCATGAACGGCGCGCACGATCTCGGCGGCACGATGGGATTCGGGCCGGTCGAGCCGGAGGCGCAGGACGCGCCGCACTACCGCGGCGACTGGGAGCGCCGGACGATGGCGATCACGCTGGCCTGCGCGATGCTCGGGCGTTGGTCGATCGACGAGTCCCGCCACGTCCGCGAGAACCGGCCGCCGGCGCTCTACCTCACCTCGCCGTACTACCGGATCTGGCTGGACGCGCTGGAGCGGCTGCTCGTCGGACACGGGATCGTCGGCGACGACGAGCTGGACGCCGGCCGGTCGCTGCGGCCCGGCGACGACGGGGTCGGTCCGGTCTCGCCGGACCGCGTCGCGACGGCCCTGCGCCGCGGTGCCCCCGCGGACCGGCCCCCGGACACCGCGGCGGCGTTCGAGGTCGGGCAGAGCGTGCGGGCGCGCAACGTCCATCCGACCGGTCACACCCGGCTCCCCCGCTACGTGCGGGGTCGGCGCGGCGTCGTCGAGCTGGTGCACGGCGCGCACGTGCTGCCGGACCGCAATGCGCACCGCCTCGGCGAGAGCCCGGAGTGGCTGTACACCGTGCGCTTCACCGGGACCGAGCTGTGGGGCGAGGGCAGCGACCCGACCATCGAGGTCTCGGTGGACGCGTGGGAGAGCTACCTTGAACCCGCCTGAGCGGCCCTTCGACGAGCCGTGGCACGCGCAGGCGTTCGCGCTCGCCCGCGCGCTGCACGAGGAGGGCCGCTTCGCGTGGCCCGACTTCTCCGCCGAGCTCGGCCGAGCACTGCGTGAGCCCGGCGGCGACGACTACTGGGCCTGCTGGCTGACCGCGCTCGAGCGCGTCGTCGTCGCGAGCAGCCTGACCAGCGACGACGACCTCGCGGACCGCCAGGAGGCGTGGCGACGAGCGGCCCGCGCCACACCGCACGGCCGGCCGATCGAGCTCTAGCGACCGGCCAGTGCCCGCTGCACCGCGGCGGCGAACCGGGACGGGTTGCCGAGCAGCGCGAGGTGACGCTCACCGGCGAGCTCGTGGACCGACGTCGCGTGCAGGCGGGCCGCCGTCGCGGTGGCGGAGTCGCGGTCGAAGCTCGAGTCCTCGCTGCTGTAGACGATCGCGACCGGCACCCGGACGGCCGACTCCTGGGCGTCGGTGAGACCGATCAGCGGGCGGCGGGCGATCTCGCCCAGGGCGTCGACGGCACCGGGCAGCAGGAACGGGGCACGCCAGCGGTCGATCGCGGCCTCGTCGAGCGGGCAGCCGGGTCCACATTGGTCGGCGACGAGCTCGCGTACCGGACCCCGGTGCCGGACCACGGCCGTGATCACCGCGGGAACGACCGGTGGGAGCAGCAACGTCCGGGCGCCACGGCCACCGGAGCCGGAGCGGTCGTCGCCGAAGAACGGGGTGCCGTCGCCGTTGGCGGCCACGACCCCATCGATCGACGACGGGTCGCGCAGCGCCAGCGACAGGGCGATCGCCACACCGAGCGAGTGCCCGACGACGGCCGGGCGGGTGAGGTGCAGTGCGGACAGGACGCCGGCGAGCTGGTCGGTGTCCGCGTCCAGCGTGTAGGGCGGGACGCGGGCGGTCCAGCCGTAGCCGCGCACGTCGTAGGTGTAGACGTCGCGGTCGACCGCGAGCAGCGGCGCCGCGCGGGACCAGACGTAGGTGGACTCGGCGAAGCCGGGCACCAGCACCAGCGGCGGGAGCCCGCTCGGGCGGGCCGCGGGCCAGCGCTCGACGTGCGTGGGAACGCCGGCCGCGTCGACCGTGAAGCCGGGGACCGGAACGTCGAGCACGACCGGGTCCAGCCGGTCCCAGCCCAGATACGCACCGCTGGCGGCGACCACCAGGACGACCACCGCCAGCAGCGCGAGCCCGGCGCGGCGCAACCACCGCATGATCCGCACGCGGCCAGCCTGTCACCCCTCGACGCCGGCCAGCCTCCCGAGGAGGTACGCGCGCTCCGGCTCGTTGCCGACCAGGGCGAGCGCCTCCCGGTAGGCCTCGGCGGCCTCGTCGCGCCGGCCGAGGCGCCGCAGCAGGTCGGCCCGCGAGGCCGGGAGCAGGTGGTAGCCGGCCAGGCGCCGGTCGGCCGTGAGCGCGTCGAGCAGCGCGAGCCCGGCGGCCGGGCCGTCGCGCATCGCCACGGCGACCGCCCGGTTCAACTCGACGAGCGGGCTCGGTGCCACCTGGAGCAGGACGTCGTAGAGCGCCACGACCTGCGGCCAGTCGGTCGTCGGGACGTCGGCGGCCTCGACGTGCACGGCCGCGATCGCGGCCTGCAGCGCGTACCGGCCGGGCGTCCCGCCGGTCAGCGCGCGGACCACCAGTGTCCGGCCCTCCTCGATCCGGCCCCGGTCCCACAGCGACCGGTCCTGGTCCTCCAGCAGGACGAGCCCGCCGTCGTCGTCGACCCGGGCCGCGCGACGGGCGTCGATCAGCAGCATCAGCGCGAGCAGGCCGCTGACCTCGCGCTCGTCGGGCAGCAGCCGCAGCAGGATGCGGGCCAGGCGGATCGCCTCGTCGGACAGGTCCGGGCGGGTCAGATCGGAACCTGCGCTGGCTGCGTAGCCCTCGGTGAACACCAGGTAGATCACCTGCAGCACGCCGGGCAGCCGCTCCGGTAGCTCGTCGGCGTCCGGCACCCGGAACGGGATCCGCGCCTGCTGGATCTTGCGTTTGGCCCGGACGATCCGCTGGGCCATCGTCGCGGTCGGCACGACGAACGCCCGGGCCACCTCCGGCGTGTCCAGCCCGGCGAGGCATCGCAGCATCAGCGCCGTCCGTGCCTCGGGTGCGAGGCCGGGGTGGGCGCAGGTGAAGAACAGCCGCAGCCGCTCGTCCGGCACGCCGTCGTTCTCCGGTACCGGAGCCGCCGGGCCGTCCCGGTCGGCTTCGGCCTGGAGGATCGCGATCCGCGACGCGTAGGTGCGGTCCCGGCGCAGGACGTCCACGGCACGACGGCGTGCCGCGGTGAGCAGCCACGCCCCCGGCTTGTCCGGCACACCGTCGACCGGCCAGCGCTCGAGCGCCGTCGCGATCGCGTCCGAGGCCACCTCCTCGGCCAGGTCGAGGTCACCGAACCGGTAGACGAGCGCGGCGAGCAGCCGGCCCCGCTCCTCGCGGAAGACGTGCTCGACGAGGCCGGCCGCGTCGCCCGTCGTCACGGCAGGTCGAACTCCTGGATCGGCCGGACCTCGACCTTCTGGCCGTGCCGCGCCCCCGGGCACTTCGCCGCCCACTCCAGCGCGGAGTCGAGGTCCGGCACGTCGAGCAGGTAGTACCCGCCGAGGATCTCGCGGGTCTCGGCGAACGGGCCGTCGGTGACCGTGCGCGTGCCGTCGTCGGCGACCGCGACCGTGGTCGCCGTCTCGACACCCTGCAGGGCGTCGCTCCCGAGCTTCACGCCCGCGTCGGCGACGGCCTTCTCGTACTCCCAGTACTGGTTCATCTCCTCCTGGATCTCCGCGTGGGTCGGGGGCTGGGCCGGCTGCGCGCCGTAGATCAGCAGCATGTACTTCATGGTGTTCTCCGTCTCGTCCGGTGCGGCTCGGGTGCCGCACAGCATGACGACGCACGGGGTGGTGCGGAATCGACAACGCGGCGGAAGAATTTCTGAAGGGGTGCGACGAACGGTCCGCCCGACAGGGGGATGGTCGCGGACACGTCGTGCGAGACGACCCTCGGTGTGCAGGTTGTCGCTTAGCGTGTCTGTTGTGACGTCTGAGGTCCCGGAGCTGCCCGGCTTGGCCGACCTCTCCCTGCTGGGGCGGGGAGGGCTCGCCGACGTCTACCTGGCCCGCCAGGAGCACCTGGAGCGGTGGGTCGCCGCCAAGGTGTTCCGGGTGACGCTCGCTGACGACCAGGCGGCCGAGCGGTTCCGCGCCGAGTGCCGCGCGATCGGACGGCTCGATCAGTACCCGCACGTGCTGACGGTCTACGACGCCGGCGTGCTCGGCGACGGTCGTCCGTACCTGATCTCGGAGCGCTGCGACGGGTCGCTGCACGATCTCGTCGGGATGCGCGGCCCGCTGCCTGCGGACCGGGTCGCGGCACTCGGGTCGACGATCGGCCGGGCGCTGCGCTTCGCGCACTCGGCCGGCGTGCTGCACGGCGACGTCACGCCGCAGAACCTGTTGCTGCGCACGAGCGGAGCGCCGGTCCTGGCGGACTTCGGGCTGGCCGTGCTGCGCGACCACGCCCCCACCGCCGCCGGGTTCACGCTGCTGCACGCCGCCCCGGAGGCGCTGCGCTCCGGCACGGTGATCGACGAGCGGGCCGACGTCTACGGGCTCGGGTCGACTCTGTACACGGTGCTGACCGGCGCGCCGCCGTTCCCGCCACTGGCCGGCGAGGACGACGCGACCTACCGCTCCCGGGTGCGCGACGAGCCGGCACCCCGCCCGGACGGGGCGACCGACCAGATGGCCGGCCTGCTCGTCGCGATGCTGGCAGCCGACCCCGCGTACCGGCCGTCGACCGACGAGGTGATCACCGCGCTGGAGACGGCGCCGTCGCGCACCACCCGCCCGGCGCGGTCCGGCGGGACACTGGTCGCGACGCGTCCGGGCACGGACCCGCCGTCCGCCCGGCCGGCGGCGTATAAGCCGGATGTCACCCCCGTCCCGGCCCCGCCCGCCCAACGGTCCCGGACCGGACGGGCCTGGACCCCGCGCCCGCGCAAGAGCGCGGAGGTTCCGCGACCGTGGGACACGCGCGTCACACGGTCGACCTCGTCCCCGCGCGCCGGCCGGCGCAACTCGGAACCGTCGGCGGGCCCGGTTCCTCCCGTATCCGGCGCGGCCGCGCCGGTGAACGCTCAGCCTGCCGACGCCGGCTCGGCCGCCGTCATGTCGCCGGCCGACGACGTCGTCGCGCTCGCCGGGCCCGCCGCATCGGCCATCGAGCTCACCGACTCCCCCGAGCCCGCCGCCTCCCTCCAGCCCGCCGCGTCGGACGACGATGTCGCGTCCACCGGACTCGCCGAGCCCGAGCGGTCCAGCGACGCGGCCCGATCCGCCGCGGTCCCCTCACCCGCCGGATCCACACCTGACGACGGGCCTGCATCCACCGTCGACTCGACCGGGGGCATCGGGCCCGCCGGCTCCGCCACCGTCGGTGCCAGGCCTGCTGCTGCCCCCTCCGCCGGGGCCGCCGGCCGCGCTCGCCTCGGCACAGCCGCCGGATCCGCCGACAACGACTGGTCCGCCACGTCGACCGGATTCGCGCCATTCACCGGGCTCGGCACGTCCGTCTGGTCCGCGGACTCCCCGACCAGCGCCGGCGTCGTCGGGCCGCACCGTCACCCGCCGGCGTCCAACCTTCCCCCGGCAACCGGCACGGCGGCGTTCTCCGCCGTGCCGTTCGGCTACGGCGACGACGAGCAGGACGCTCACACCTTCGCCGCCCCGGTCCGCGTCCCCGGCAGTCGACGCCGGCGTCGCCGGCACGGCCGGGCACTGCTCGCAGCCGGCGGGGCGACGGCGGTCCTGGTCGCCGGGACCGGCGCGGTCGCCGCCTGGCGGACGGTCGAGCAGGACCTCGCCGACCCGGACCGGCCGCACACCCCGGTGGTGCCCCCGGCCGGCGCGCGCACGCCCGTCACCCCGCCGCGCGCCGCGCCCGTCGATCTCCCACCGGCCTCGGTGCTGCCGGGCAGCACGCTGCAGGGCGTCGTCCCGGGCCCGCCCCGTCCGGGCACCGCCCGTCCCGGCGCCGCGGCCTCCGCCACGCCGGCTCCCCGGCGTGCCGCGCCGCCGTCGCGCTCCGCCGTCCCGGAGCGTCCGTCGACGGCGGGCAACGCACGCCGTCCGGCGCCCGCGGCCGCGAACCCCCGTCCGGCGCCCACCCCGCCGACGGCCGCACCTCGCCGTACCGCGGCGCCCCCACCCGCCACCTCGGCACCGGGCAGCAGCGCCCGTGACCGTCCCGCGGCGCAGACCCCGGCGGCGGCGCCCCCGACCGCGCAGGGCCGCCCCGATCCGCGTCCCGGCACGCGCGCCCGCTGACCGGGCGGGCCGGGCGGATATCGCCGTGACCGGCGTCGGTAGGCTCGACGTGCACCGTTCCCGCATTCCCGGAGGCCTGAGAAGTGTCCGTACCGCCCGCCCCGCCCGCATCCGCACCGATCCGGGTGCCGGCCGGGACGACGGCCGGGGCCCGCGTGCGGGAGGGCGGCCTGCCGACCACCGGACCGGACGCGATCGTCGTCGTCCGCGACTCCGACGGCACCCTGCGTGACCTGGCGTGGGCTCCCGAGGCCGACACCGACGTCGTCACCGTGCGCGCGGACACCGAGGAGGGCCGCAGCGTCATCCGGCACTCGGCCGCGCACGTGCTGGCCCAGGCCGTCCAGCAGCTGTTCCCGAAGGCGAAGCTGGGCATCGGCCCCCCGGTGAGGGACGGGTTCTACTACGACTTCGACGTCGACACCCCGTTCACCCCGGACGATCTGAAGAAGATCGAGTCGACGATGAAGAAGATCGTCAAGTCGGGGCAGCGGTTCTCCCGGCGGCGGTTCGAGTCGAAGGACGAGGCGCGCACCGAGCTGGCCGGCGAGCCGTACAAGCTCGAGCTGATCGACCTCAAGAGCAGCGACGACGACGTCGACAGCGGGGAGGTCATGGAGGTCGACGCCTCCGGCGAGCTGACCATCTACGACAACGTGCACGCCCACACCGGCGACACCGTGTGGTCGGACCTCTGCCGCGGCCCGCACATCCCGACCACCAAGTACATCCCGGCGTTCGCGATCACCCGCAGCGCCGCGGCCTACTGGCGCGGCGACCAGGCGAACGCGCAGCTGCAGCGGATCTACGGCACGGCGTGGGAGTCGCAGGAGGCGCAGGACGCCTACCTGGAGCGCATCGCCGAGGCGGAGCGCCGCGACCACCGCAAGCTGGGCGCCGAGCTGGACCTGTTCAGCTTCCCGGACGAGATCGGCTCCGGCCTCGCGGTGTTCCACCCGAAGGGCGGCATCCTCCGCAAGGAGCTGGAGGACTACAGCCGGATGCGCCACGTCGAGGCCGGGTACGAGTTCGTCACCACCCCGCACGCGACGAAGGGCCAGCTGTTCGAGCTGTCCGGGCACCTCGACTGGTACGCCGAGGGCATGTACCCCCCCATGCAGCTCGACGAGGAGCGGGGCGCCGACGGCGAGATCAAGCGACCCGCCGTCGACTACTACCTCAAGCCGATGAACTGCCCGATGCACAACCTGATCTTCCGCTCGCGCGGGCGCTCCTACCGGGAGCTGCCGCTGCGGATGTTCGAGTTCGGCACGGTCTACCGGTACGAGCGCTCCGGGGTGGTGCACGGGCTGACCCGGGTGCGGGGCATGACCCAGGACGACGCACACATCTACTGCACGCGCGAGCAGATGCCGGGCGAGATCGCGTCGCTGCTGCAGTTCGTGCTGGACCTGCTGCGCGACTACGGCCTCGACGACTTCTACCTGGAGCTCTCCACCCGCAACCCGGAGAAGTCGATCGGCTCCGACGAGCACTGGGCCGAGGCGACGGAGGCACTCCGGACCGCTGCCGAGGGCTTCGGGCTCGACCTCGTCGACGACCCGGGCGGCGCCGCCTTCTACGCCCCGAAGATCTCCGTGCAGGCCAAGGACGCGATCGGCCGGTACTGGCAGATGTCGACGATCCAGGTCGACCTGATGCTGCCGGACCGCTTCGAGCTGGAGTACACCGCGAGCGACGGATCCCGGCAGCGGCCGGTGATGATCCACCGGGCGCTGTTCGGGTCGATCGAGCGGTTCTTCGCCGTGCTCACCGAGCACTACGCGGGCGCGTTCCCGGCGTGGCTGGCCCCGGTGCAGGTGGTCGGCATCCCGGTCACCGACGAGCAGGAGCCGGCCGTGCGCGAGGTCGCGGACCGTCTGCGACGCCGGGGCGTGCGCGTCGAGGTCGACGCCGGCGACGACCGGATGCAGAAGAAGATCCGCACCCACACGATGCAGAAGGTGCCGTTCATGCTGCTCGTGGGCGGACGGGACGCCGAGGCGGGCGCGGTCAGCTTCCGGTTCCGCGACGGCAGCCAGCGCAACGGCGTGCCGGTCGACGACGCCGTCGAGCAGATCGCGTCGTGGGTCGCGTCGCGCACGAACGTCTCGCCGTCCGAGGAGACGTTCCGCGCCGTGAGCGACGTGTAACACACTGTCGCAGTCCGCCGAGTCTCCGGGGCGTCCGCCGTCGGAGGAGGCCAAGGTGGCTGCAGACACCATCCGCAGGCTGTTCTTCACGCCATCGGTGGCGGTGGCCCGGCTCGGCGGCAGCTCGACACCGATGGCCGCGTTCACCTGGGGTCCGGGCGACCCGCAAACGATCGCGGAGACCCGGATCCGTCCGGACTGGACGCTGCGGGTCACGGCGAACGCCGGCGTCGCGCCGACGCTGCCCACGGAGGTCGTCGTGCGCGACGGCGCGCTGCTGCGGCCGGTCGCGCCGTTCCTGGAGCTGTGGGCGCGGACCGGCGACGGGCCGCCGGCGGGCCAGACGTCGGTCCCGGTGACGACGGCGCTGCTCGCGGCGAACGGCGTCACCGAGGACGACGTCGCGTTCACGGTCACCGCCATGAACCTCAAGGCGGCGCACCGCACGCTGAACCGGGCCCTGCGGTTCGGCACATTCCCCGGCGTCACGGTGACCGCGACCGACCACGATCCGCACGTCCTGCGCGGCGAGAGCCCGCCGGACGTGGCGACACCGATGATCCCGCGCGGCAGGCACATCCCGCTGGGCACCGTCCAGGTGCTGCGCCCGCAGTCGCAGCCCGCCACACCCGTGTTCCCCCCGACGATCCGGCTCGACGTGCTGCGGCTCCGGTTCACCCCGGCGACCGGCCTGAGCTACGGCCCGCCCCAGGCCGCGTCTGTGCAACCGCGGGCGGTGCCGCCGGAGCGGACGTTCCTGGACCCGGGCGCCGGGTGGTTCGGGGCCCAGCCGCGCGGGATCGTCGTTCCCGGCGACACCGTCGACGTGAACCAGCAAGGCACCTCGCTGGGCGTCGTCGACGACACGTGCGACGCCGTCGTCGCGGTCGCGCTCACGGTCGGCGGCCGCGAACTGGGCGCGCACGCGAACATCACGGTCGGCCCGCCCCACTTCGCCCCGGACCGGCGGCCGTTCCTGTCGATCGCCGACGAGCTCAACGACCGCGAGCACGACCCCGCCCGGGACGCGTCGCTCACCGCGCAGGAACGCGCCGAGTGGGTCGAGGACCTGTTCGAGCGGATCTTCGAGACCGTCTCGCTGCTGGATCTGGACTACCTGCGGGACGGACAGGCCTCCGCGCTGCGGAACCCGCGGCCGACCCCGATCGACGGCGACGGCGTCGATCCGGCGAACGCCACGCCCCGGGCGATGGGCGGTCGCGACCGGCTGCGCGACCCGGACATCCGGATCGACGGCCGGACCCGGGCCGAGCCGTTCCCGCTGTCGGCCAGGGCCCGGGAACGGCACCGGTCGCTGTCGGACGTGAACCAGCTCGTGGACTGGGTGCTCGCCAACCCGGACCGCCTGCTCCGGCTCGTCCGGCCTCCGTTCACGATCGACGCCACGGGCCCGATCGACAACGGCACGTACCGCACCGTGTGGGACATGCGGATGCCGCCGTTCATGGCGCAGAGCAACCGGTGGCCGCTGACGCTGTCGCACTGGCAGTACGACCTGCTCAAGGCCTGGCGCGACGACCTGGTGGCCGCCGGTGCCCCGCCGGCGGGACCGGTTCCGGCGCCGCCCGCAGGCGGCGCTCCGGCGCCGCTCTCCCCGGAGGCCGAGGAGCGCCGCCGTCAGGTGCTCGACGTTATCGGCGAGGAGGGATGAGCGCGCCGTCCGCGTGGCGGACGTTCGAGTCCCGCCACGGCCGGCACGTGCTCGTGCTGCGCGGCAGCCAGATCCTGGACCTCCCCGCCGACTCGCCCGGACCTGATCCGGCCGCGCTCGCACCGTTCCTGGAGCACGGCGACACGCTCGGGCTGGACGCGGTGCCGGACGTCGCGCCCCAGGGCATCTCGCTGAACGTGACGTCGGCGTGCAACCTCGGCTGCGCCTACTGCTACGCCGACCGTGGACGCTTCGACGGCCGCCAGCGGGGCTCGATGAGCGGACCGACCGCGGCCGACGCCGTCGACGCGCTGCTGGCCGGCTGTGACCGCCGCTCCCGGGCGACCGTCGGGTTCCTCGGCGGCGAGCCGTTCCTGCACCCGGCGCTGGTGCACGACGTCGTGCGCTACGCGAGCGAGCGCGCCGCCGCGCTCGGACAGCCGATCGGCTTCTCGGCGACCACGAACGGCACCCGGCTGCGCGCTGACGACCACGAGCTCGTCCGGCACCACCCGTTCGCGCTCACGGTCAGCGTGGACGGCGGCCGGCGCACGCACGATCTCCTGCGCCGCAACCTGCTCGGCGGGCCGACGTTCCACGAGGTGATCGCCGGTGTGGCCCCGCTGCTCACCGATCCCGGCCGGGCCTCGGTGACCGCGCGGGCCACCCTGACCACGGGCCGTCTCGACCTGACCGACCGTTACGACGAGCTGGTCGCCGAGGGGTTCGGACGGGTCGGCTTCTCGCCGGTCCGCCTCGGGTTCGGCGCGCTGACCGACGAGGACTGGCCGGAGTGGACGGCCGCGTCGATCGCGCTGGCCGAGCGGGAGCTCGCCGCGCTGCTGGCCGGCGGGGAGACCGGGTACGACAACCTCGTGA
This sequence comes from uncultured Actinomycetota bacterium, assembly GCA_963822335.1. Taxonomy (GTDB): domain Bacteria; phylum Actinomycetota; class Actinomycetes; order Mycobacteriales; family Pseudonocardiaceae; genus Pseudonocardia. Next base: position 1,841,383 of record CAWGHE010000005.1, read on the forward strand.
CGGCACTGCGCCGCCTGCACGCGGGAGCGGCGTCACCGTTCCCGTGCGGCGCGGGCGGCGGGTACGCCTCCGTCGCCACCGACGGTCGCTGGTACGCGTGCCACCGCGCGATCGGCGACGACGTGTTCGCGCTCGGCTCCGGGCAGGGGGCTCCCGTGGACCCCGCACGGCAGCAGGCGTTCCTGGCCGCCCGGCACGTCGAACGCGTCGAGCCGTGCCGCAGCTGCTGGGCCCGCTACCTGTGCAGCGGAGGCTGTCACCAGGAGGCGGCAGCCCGCTCGGACGCGTCGTGCACGGCCATCCGTGAGTGGCTCGAGTACTGCCTGGACGCCTACTGCACCCTGTCCGCCGCCCGGCCCGACTGGTTCGGAGAACGCTGATGCCCGCCGACAAGCTGCAACCCCGCAACCGCACGGCCCGGCTCGCCGACGCCCGTGCCGCGGGCAACCCGGTCGTCACCGAGCTCGAGGCGGGCGTCGGCAACTGCTTCCCCGGCCTGGAGGCGGACCTGCGGAACCTGGAGCGGCGGTTCTTCCCGTACCTGGTGGTCGAGTTCGTGAGGGGCCGCATCGCGGTCGCAGCCGTGGACCTGCAGCGGGCCACCACCGACGGCGTCACCGGCGCGCTGCTCACCGGCCTGACCAGCATCGCCGACGCCGGCGGCGACGTGCAGCGGCTGGCCGGGACGTTCGCCGGTCACGGGCAGCGGGACTACGCCGTCGCCTCGCTCGGGACGGACGCCGGCGACCCCGTCGACCCCTGGACAGCGGTCCGGTTGCTCGTACCCGGCTCGACCGTGACGCTCACCGTGCGGGTGCCCGGCTCGGCCCAGCCGGTCATGGTGAGCGCGCCGCGAGCGTCCTACCTCTCCGACGACGGCGCGTTCGCCGCGATGTTCGAGCCCGGCGAGCTGACCCAGTCGCTCTGCTCGCCGTGGACACACGACTTCCGGGACTGCGGTTGCTTCTACTGGGCGTCGAACCACCCGGACATCGCGCAGCCTCCCCTGCCGCCCGCCGCCGACCCCGGGGACCCGGACTTCGCGGTACGCGTCGGGTGGCTGCGCAGTGACCGGCTGACCTCGCCGCCACCGGTCGTCCTGGACCGGGTCGACGGCGTCATGGACCACAACGAGATCAACGACCGCTGGCAGGAGCTGGACGTCGTACTGGACGGACGGGAGCAGCGGACCGCCTACGCCCCGACGACCGTCGCCGGCGCCCCGCTGGACCGGGCCGACCTGGTACCGACACTGCGCTACGCCGCGGGCGTCGAGCTCGCCGTGATGCTGGAGTACCTGGCCGCGGCCTACTCGGTCGACGTCACCGCCGGGGCCGCGAACTCCGCGCTGCGCCAGGACGTCCGGGCCGCACGCTACGAGGTGCTGCGGGTCGCCGCGTCCGAGATGCGGCACCTCAAGGCCGTCAACGGGCTGCTGCTCGACGAGCACGAGTCGTCCGGCGCGGCGGGGCCGTTCGTCCCGGCTCTGGGCGTGGCGACGGTCGTCCCGGAGCCCGGGGGTGTGCGCCGGCCGGTCGCCTTCCGCCCGCTCACTCCCGAGGTCCTCGAGCACTTCGTCCAGGTGGAGGCGCCGTCGCAGTCCGTGGACGCGCTGTACGGGCGGATCCTCGCCACGTATCAGCGCGACGGCCAGGAGACGCAGGCCGCGACCGTCGGGCAGGTCATGGCCGAGGGAGCCGACCACTACCGCACGTTCCGCACGCTGCAGGAATGGCTCGGACGTCATCCGGTCGGTGACTACCTGCTGACCCTGGACACACCCGCCGAGGGCGACGCGGTTCTCGCCACGCTGCAGCAGCGCTACGCGACCGTCCTCGGCCACCTCCACGACGGCTACCGGGTCGGTGTCCCGGCCGGTGGGGCCGCGATCACGGCGGCGCGTGCGGCGATGCTCGGTCCGAACGGCGTCGAGGGCGCGTGCGTGCAGCTGGCGGCCGGGGGCAGCCTGCCGGTGTTCGCGGTCCCGCCGACCCCGGACGGCCGGTTCGATCCGGTCGCGCCGCTGCCCTGACCCGTGCGCACCGTCCTGGGCGGCGGCACCGTCGCGGCGGCGTGCGCGCTGTTCGCCGCCCGGTACGGCCCGGTCCGGCTGTGCGCCGGCCGGATCCGACCGGTCGCGACCGCGGTGGAGAGCGTGCCGGCCGCGACGCTGACGCTGCTGCTGGAACTCGGCGTCACGCCGGACGAGCTGGACGTGCACAGGCTGACCCGGTCGCGCACGCTGGCCTGGGACGGTCCGGCACCGGAACGTCGGGACGGGCCGGCGACGGCGCACCTGGACCGGGCCGCCCTGCACGTCGCGGTGTGGCGGCGGGTCCGCGCCGAGACGCGGATCGAGGTGACCGGCCGGGCGGATCCCGCGCTTGCCGGGCCCGGGTGGGTGGACGCCACCGGCCGGCGCGCCGTCACCGCGTCGGACCGCCTCCGCCCACCCCGTACGTGGACCGCGGCCACGGTGACGGTCCGCTCGGACGGGACCGACGACGGGGATCTCCGCTGTGCCGCCGCTCCGGACGGCTACGCCTACCGGCTGGGGTCGGCCAGGTGGACGACCGTCGGATGGTCCGGACCGGACCGGCCGCCCCGCAGCGGCGCGTCCCTGCGGGACCGGATCGACCGGCCGGACACGGGATGGCTGCTCGACGGCATCGTGATCCCACCCGAGGCCCCGACGGACCGCCGACCGGCCGGGGTCTCGGTGCCGGTGCACGGGGGCGCCCCCGTCCCCGTGGGCGACGCGGCCCTCACCCGCGACGCGCTCGCGTCGCAGGGGGTGTCGATCGGCCTGTCCGACGCGTGCCTCGCCGCGACGCCGGGGACGACGGCCGCCGCGATGGCCGCCCGGCGGGAGGAGGCCCGGGAGCGCCACCTCCGGCACCTGGCCCAGATGGTCGGATCCTGCCGGTTCGCCGACGCGCCGGCGTGGGCCGAGCAGCTCACCTGGCTGCGCGGCGAGCTCACTGCAGCGCGACGGTGTAGGACGTGATCGCGGCGACCAGCCCGCCGGCGAAGTCGTAGAGGTCGCAGGACGCGACGACGAACTCACCGTCGGGCCCGCCGTAGTGCGCGACCACGTCCACGACGACGGCGTCGGTCCCGACGATCGTGCGGAACGACCGGAACGTCGTCGTCGTGTCCCGCAGCTGGGCGAGCGTGTCCTCGCAGACGGCGACGACGGCGTCGCGGCCGACCGTCTCCCCGACACCGTGCGCGATCCAGCGCACGTCCCGAGCGAGGTGCGGGTACGCGTCGGCGAAACGGTGGCGCGAGAACGCCTCGGCGATCTCCTGCGGTGTGGCGGTCATGACAGGAGGACCGGCCGGCCGCCGGGAACTGAGCGGTCCCTCAGACGGTCGTGGCGACCGACTCGTGCCAGGGGATGACCAGCTTCTTGGTGATCGTCACCGCGGCGTAGAGCAGCGAGCCGAGTGCCGCCAGCAGCACGATCACGGCGAACAGACGGGGCGCGTCCAGCGAGTTCAGGCTGGACACCACGAGGAAGCCGAGTCCCTCGCTGCCGCCCAGGTACTCGCCGACGATGGCGCCGATCACCGAGAACACGATCGCGACCTCGGCGCCGGCGAAGATGTAGGGCAGCGTGCTCGGCAGCTCCAGGTCCCGGAACGTCGCCCAGCGCCCGGCGCCGAGCCCGCGCATCACGTCGTGGTGCCCGCGCTCGACCGAGCGCACCCCGAGCATCACGTTCAGCATGATCGGGAAGAACGCGAGCAGCGCGGCCATGATGATCTTCGACGTGGGGCCGAACCCGAACCAGATCACGAAGATCGGCACGAACGCGACCTTCGGCACCACCTGCAACCCCACCAGGGCGGGTTGCACCGCGCGCTGCAGCCACTCGATGCGGCCCAGCACCGCGCCGACCACGACGCCGCCGACCATCGCGATGGCGAAGCCGACCAGCACCTCCAGCAGCGTGATCCCGATGTGGCCCCAGATGTCCGGGTCGGTCAGCAGCGTGCCGAGCGCGCCGGCCACGGCGGACGGCGACGGGAGGATGAACTCCGAGACCCCGAACACCGAGATCGTGAGCTGCCAGGCCGCCAGCAGCACCAGGAGCATCAGCGGGCCGCTGACCCACGGCAGCCGCTTCATCCAGACCCGCTCGCCGCCGTCGGCGTCCGGTGCGGGAGTCGCGGGGGTCCGCGTCCGGTCGACAACCGCCATCAGTCCTCCTCGTCCAGCTCGCGGCGCAGGCCGCGGACGATGTCCTGGAACCGGGCCCCGGTCTCGGTCTCCAGCGACCGCGGGCGGGGTAGCCCCACCTCGGTGACGGACCGGATCCGCCCCGGGCGCGGGGTCAGCAGCACCACCCGGTCGGCCAGGAACACGGCCTCCGGGATGGAGTGGGTGACGAACACGACCGTCGCTCCGGAGGCGGCGTGGATCGCCTGCAGCTCGATGTTCATCCGGTCCCGGGTGAGCGCGTCCAGCGCCCCGAACGGCTCGTCCATCAGCAGCACCGAGGGGTCGCAGGCCAGCGCCCGGGCGATCGCCGCGCGCTGCCGCATGCCGCCGGAGAGCTCGCGCGGGTAGCCGTCCTCGAACCCGGACAGCCCGACCGTGGCGCACAGCTCGCGCGCCCGGGCCCGCCGGGACGCCTTCGCCTCGCCGCGCAGCTTGAGCGGCAGCGCGACGTTGTCCGTGACGGTGTACCAGGGGAACAGGTTCGCCTCCTGGAACACCAGGCCGAACGAGGCGAACGCGGCGTCGTCGCGCCGGCCGTCGACCCAGACCGGTCGCCCGCCCGCCTCCACCGTCCCCGACGTCGGCGGGAGCAACCCGGACAGCACCCGCAGCAGCGTCGTCTTGCCGCAGCCGGACCGCCCGACCAGGGACACGAACTCGCCGCCCGCGATGTCCAGGTCGATCCCGCGCAGCGCCTCGACCTGCCCGCGGCGGGTCGGGTAGACCTTGTCCATCCCGCCGACCCGCAGGCCCACGGCCCGGCCGGTCTCCGGCGCGACGCCGTTGCGACTACTCGTGGCGGTCATCCGCTCGCCGCCGGCGCGAACGAGGTGTCGACCCACGCGTTCGGATCCAGGCCCGGTGGGACCAGCCCGATCCGCGAAACCTCGGCGTAGGACCGGCCCCACTTCGCCATGTCGACGCCGACCGGGGTCTGCCCGGCCGCGTAGGAGTCCACGTAGGCGGTCAGGGATGCGTCGGCCACCTTCGGCCGGCTCAGCGCGGGAACCTTGTACTTCGACGCGATCAGTCGCTTGGTCTCGGCGAAGCCCTTCGTCTCGTCGGCGGTGATGAACGCGGTGGCGTCCTGGATCGCGGCCAGGTAGCGGCGCAGCCGGTCCTGCGTCTGCGCGTCCTGGGCCTGCGACTTCGACGTCACGTACACCTGCGCCCCGGAGGAGATCTCGGTGTTCGGGTCGTAGACCACCGCCTCCGGGCGGGTCTGCGCCAGCAGGGTCGCGGTGTCCAGCGAGACGACGTAGGCGTCCACCCGGCCCGCGGTGAGCAGGTCGAACACGCCGGGGCTGAGCCCGACCACCTGGCGCCGGACCTGGTCCGGCGGGATCCCGGCGGAGCCCGCGACGAGGTCGAGCGTGATCGAGCTGGTCCCGCCCTCGGACGGCGTGCCGACGAGCTTGCCGCGGAAGTCGGCCGCATGCGTCACCGGCTTCGCCTTCGTGGAGACCATCCGGATGCCGCCCGTGTGCGGCAGCTCGCCGACCGCGACGAGCGGTGCGCCCCGCTTGCCGGCGGCGATCATCGTCTCGACGTCGCCGACGCGGCTGATCTCGGCGCCGTCGGCGAGCACGGTCTGGATGGCCGGTGCGGAGCCCTGGGTGGACTGGAACCGGACGTCCAACCCGTGGGCGGCGAAGAAGCCCTTCGTGTCGGCGATCATCTCCGGGGCGTAGGACAGGCTCTCCAGCGGCAGGATGTTCAGGAACGTGATCGTGTCCCTGCCGTCCGCGCTCTTCTCACCGCCACCGCCGCACGCGGCGAGGACGGATCCGGCGAGCAGCAGCGCGGCCAGTGCCCGGGCGGCTCTGCCCGTCCGGGAAGCGGTGATGGGCACGGTGGGCTCTCCCTCGCGTCGATGCGGGCGGCAGCCGGTCGGGACGGGTGCGATCTGGGACACGCTAGGAAGGACGCTCGCACCGCGGAAATAGACGATCCGCCTGAGCGCCATCAGCCGCGTCTATTCTCCCAGCTCAGAGCGCCGTTCCGGCGAGGAAGCGCAGCAGGGCGTCGGCGACCGGGCCGGGCCGTTCCTCGGCGAGATGGTGTCCGGTGGGCAGCGACCGGCCGTGCACGCTGCGCGCCCAGCACCGCCACACGTCGAGCACGTCCGGCACCGCGCCGAGCGGGCCGCGCTCGCCCCACAGCACCAGGACGGGACAGGTGATCCACCGCCGCCCGCGGTCGGCCTCGTCGTCGGCCACGTCGACGTCGAACCCGGCCCGGTAGTCCTGGCACATGCCGCGCACGACCTCCGGCCGCGCCCAGGCCTCCCGGTAGGCCTGCAGGGCCGCCGGTTCGCACACCGCGGCGAGGCCGCGCCCGAGCACGGCGTCCGGGTCGGCGGCGACGAGCCGCTCCGGCAGGTCGGCGGGCTGGGAGAGCAGGAACCAGTGCCAGGCGCCACGGGCGAACCGGGCGTCGGCCCGGGCCAGCACGTCGGCGGTCGGCAGGACGTCGAGGACGGCCAGCGCGGTGACCCGCCCGGGGTGGTCGAGCGCGAGCCGGAACCCGCAGCGCGCGCCGCGGTCGTGCCCGACCACGGCGAACGTGTGGTGCCCGAGCTCGGTCATCGCCTCGGTCAGGTCGCGGGCCATCGCCCGCTTCCCGGACGCCGCGACGTCGGCGTCCGGGGGCAGCAGGCTGTCCCCGTAGCCGGGCAGGTCGGCGGTGACGACCGTGTGCGCCCCGGCCAGGGCGGGCTCCACCCGATGCCACATCGCCGACGTCTGCGGCCAGCCGTGCAACAGCAGCACGGGCGGCCCGTCGCCGGTGCTGCGCACCCGGATCCGGGCACCGGAGGAGACGGTGAGGATCACCCCAGCCGGTACCACGCCGCAGCGGTGCCGCCCGCCACCGCGACGCGCTCGTCCGGGCTCAGCACCGCGTCCAGACGTGCGGCACCGGGCCCGTGGTCGTGCGGGTGGTCGCTCGCGTGCATCAGCAGCCCCGGGTCCAGAAGGTCCAGCACCTCGCGGGCCTGCACCGGGTCGGCCGGCAGGTGGATCGGGGCGGTGGTGAACCGGACGTGCTCGCGCAGGATCTCCGACGGCGGCCGGTCCACCCACGGGACCTCACGCCAGACGCCCTTCCAGTCCTTGTCGAAGCGCCACTGCAGGGCCGGGAGCCACGTCGAACCGCACTCGGCGACGGTCACCCGCAGCCCGGGCAGCTCGGCGAAGACGCCCTCGACGACGAGGCTGGTCAGCTGCGCCTGGGCCAGGACCTGGGAGTTGCCCAGATAGTCCTCCAGGTAGCTGTGGGTCATCCCGCTGGCCTGCGCGGCCTGCCCGCCGCGGCCCCACGCGTGCAGCGTGACCACGAGGCCGTGCCCGGCCGCCGCGCGCAGCAGCCGGCGGTTCGCGACGTGGCCCCACCGCGCGTCACCGCGCACCGGCAGCAGGACAGCGACCACCCCGGGGTGCGCGGCGAGGCGCTCGATCTCGCCCACCGCCGCATCGACGTCCAGCACCGGGACGGTGATCGCGATCCGCAGCCGCCGGTCGTGGGGCTCCCAGCGCTCGAGGAGCCAGTCGTTCACCGCACGGCACAGCGCGGCCTCGTAGTAGGGGTTGCGGTTCGTGTGGAACGCCGTCGTGCAGCCCAGCACCGACGCGTCCACGCCGGACAGCGACGTCAGCTCCGGGAGGCCCGACGCCGGGGTGCCACCGGGTCCGATCGCGGGCGGGTACGCACCGCCCTGGTGGGGCGAGAGCGCCAGCCCGGCCTCGATGACGTAGTCCCGCCAGTAGGCGTCCAGGTACGGCGTCAGGTCGGCGAGCGACGACGGAGCACAGTGGACGTCCGTGTCGACGGTGCGGATCCCGGTCATGCTCGCGGTCACGAGCGCACCCGCTCCGGCAGGCCGTACAGGCGGCACGCGTTCGTGCCCATGATCTGCTCGCGCAGCGCGGCCGGGAACGTCCGCGGCGCGGCCCGCGGCGAGTCGAAGTCCCAGTGCGGGTAGTCCGAGGCGAACATGATCCGGTCGTCCATGCCGACGTGGCGCAGCACGGTCTCCATGTCCCGGGGATCCCCCGGTTCCTCGATCGGCTGGGTGGTGAACCACAGGTGCTCGCGCAGCACCTCCGACGGCGGCCGGTCCAGGTGCGGCACGTCCTCGCGCAGCAGCGCCCACGCGTCGTCGAGGGCCCACATCAGCGGCGCCGACCAGGCCAGCCCGCCCTCCACGCAGACCACCTGCAGGTCGGCGAACGCGGAGAACACGCCCTCGCAGAGCATGCTCGTGACCAGCGCGCCCATCGTGTTGGCGTTCCAGACGTGTTCTTCGAGGTAGAACGACGGCCAGCCGGCGCCGCGGTGCTGCTCCAGGCCACCGGTGTGCGCGGCGACCGGAAGCCCGGCCTCGGCCGCGGCCTCGTAGATCGGCCAGTAGCGGCGACGGCCGAACCCGGACTCCCCACCGGTGGCCAGCAGCACCTGGCCGAACCGGGGGTCGCCCGCGCGGCGGCGGATCTCGGCCGCGGCCAGGTCCGGCGACTCCAGCGGTACCGCGATCGACGAGCGCAGCCGCGGCTCGGCGTCCAGCCAGACCTCGGTGATCCAGTCGTTGAGCGCGCGGCACAGCGCCGCCGCGTACTCCGGCTCCTCGGCGCCCCAGGCGTGTGCCTGCAGCGGGATCAGCACGCCGTGGTCGACGTCGAACTCGTCGAGCAGCTGCGCGCGGACCAGGTCGAGGTCGCTCCCCGGGGGCGCCCCGTCCGGCCAGGCGTCGAGCCGGAACCCGGAGTTGCGCACCCGCGGGTAGACCTCCGGCGGGCTCGGCACCCGGCTGCCGAACAGCTCCCAGCGGCGGCGGCTGCGCGTGTCGAGACGGGGCAGCAGCTCCGGCACCGGGCAGGTCGGGTGGATGTCGGTGTCGACGATCGTGTGCCCGGCTCGGCGGGTCGGGGCGAGGGTCATCGCGGGTCTCCCGTCTCAGCGCGGGTACTGGTGTCGACGACGACGTGCGCGTCCGGCCCGTACCGCTCCACGGTCACGTCGTAGGTCTCGGCGACGTACGGGCCGGGGCGGCGCCCACCCGGACCCATCCGGACCGGCTCGCCGTGCGGGGACTCGCCGCCGCCGCCGTCGACGGCGGCGGCGGAGTAGGTCCGCGCCGGCGGCACGCCGGGGCCGGCGAAGGACTGCCCGGTCGCCAGGTCGTACTCCCAGCCGTGCCACGGGCAGGCGATCAGGGTGCGCTCGCCGTCGACGACGTACTCCCCCGGCCGGCTCGACCGGACCCACGCCTGGGTGCGGCCCTCGCACAGCGGCCCGCCCAGGTGCGGGCAGTGGTTGTTGACCGCGAAGAACCGGTCACCGACCCGGAACACCCCGATCGAGCGCCTGCCGTGGGTGACGATCCGCCGCTCGCCGGGCGGGAAGTCGTCGACCCTGGCGACCACGATGCGCATTCCTCCGACGGTAGGTGCGGGGCCGGGACGTCCGGAAAGTAAGACTTCGGATGCCCGGTATCGACGGCGTCTATGGCGCCTGCCCGGCGAGCAGCTCGACGGTGCCGGCGTCCGCGTCCAGCCGGATCCGGTCGCCGGTGCGCAGCACCTCCACCGGGTCGCCATCCAGATCGGACAGCGCGGGTACCCGGGTGACGACGGCGCCGAGCGCGGCCTTGGTGGTCGTCACCGAGAAGACCATGCCGATCGGGTTGACCCCGTTCAGCCGGGTGGCCTGGAAGAAGCCGGACCAGCCCGAGGAACCCTTCGCCCCGGGGAAGACCAGGATCTTCCCGGCGAACGACACCCCGCACAGCGGATGGCGGGCCTCGATGATCGTGCCGGTGGCGGGGTCGATCCCGCCCCAGCCGGAGATCGTGTCCGGGGAGACGAGCACCTCGCCCTCGACCGCACCCGGGACGACCGTCCGCCCGCGCAGGACCACCCGTCCGGTCCGCGGTGCGTGCCGCGGAGCGGGCGGCGCCACCCACGCCCGGCTCACCGCAGCTCACCGGACCAGCGGCCGGTCACCGCGGCGTCCACGCACTCCGCGGTGGTGCCGAACCACGCCTCGATGCCGAGGATCGCGGGCAGGTAGTGGGCCTGCTTGGCCGAGTCGGTGGCGAACACCCGGGTGCCCGGCGGCGCGGTCCGCGACATCGCCGGGCAGGAGTCGGTGAGCACCCTCCCGCCGGCGGCCTCGATCACCGCGGTGTACCCGCTGCGCTCCGCGACCGCGGCCAGCGCCCGCGGCGCCATGATCCACAGCTCGGTCCCGTCGTGCAGCCGCCGCCCGTCCAGCGCGCGGGCGGCGTCGCGGAGCTGGTCGAGCGACGCGTGCGGGCAGCCGAGCAGCACGAAGTCGACGTCGGTCGTCGTGCCCTGGTCGTTGAGCCGTTCGTAGGTCGCCCGGCGCTCGGCCGCGCCGTAGACGACCGGCTCCGGCACCGGCGCGGCGCCGAACGCGACCTCGACCGTCGGGGCCTCCGGCGTGACGCCCGGGACGTGGTACATCTCGACCCCGCCGGACGACGCCGCGGCCGCGCCGAAGTGCTTGAGGTCGGTCAGGTCCGGCAGCGCGTGCCGGCCGGTCACGACCGGGCGGGCCTCCTGCACGACGTCGCCGACGAAGTAGCCGAGCAGCCCCCAGTCCAGGAACGACTCGACGGGCGTGTCCACCCGGACCAGGTGGGTGCCGCGGCGCTGCTCCTCGTGGTGGTTGCCCCAGCAGGGCACCCGCCCGGTCAGGCTCGCCGCACCGGTCGACGCGGTGCCCTCGCAGTTCGTCCGCGCACCGAGCACCGCGTTCGCGTAGACCACGGCCGAGGACTCCATCCAGGCACAGTGCTCGCCGCGGACCGGAAGGTTCCCTACCTGGTACGGCGTGCAGGTGGCCAGGATCGACACCCCGCGCCGCCCGTAGAACGCCTCGGCGTCGGACTGCAGCGCGACGAACTCCGCCGGGTAGGGAACGGTGCCCACCGAGTCCGGCCCGAAGCCCTGCTGCAGCTGGCAGGTCGGGACGGCCATCGGCGGGATCGCCAGATCCTCGTCGGAGTCCAGGTTGATCACCGAGAACGCCTTGTCCCACCCGCCCTCGGCGACCAGGCGGGCCTTGACGGGGGACGGCTGGGTGGTGGTGCCCGCGACGTTGCGGACCTCGCACAGCTGTTCCGCGTCCAGCGCGGCGCCGTAGCGCACCAGCAGATCCATCGCGGCGGCGACGGCCGGGCCCTCGGCCCCGTCGGCCATCGACTTCTCGCGGTCGGTGAGGATCATCGCCGCCCCTTCAGTCGTCGTGGACGTTCTCCTGGATCCGTGCGGTGAGCGCGGGGTACGACACGTCGTGCACGCTCCCGTTCCCGGCCAGGTCGAACGCGTGCGCGGCGGCGTGCCCCATCGCCGCGCACGGGCCCATCACGCGCACGCTGGACAGGGCCGCGGCGTCGCCGTCGACGCACCGGCCCGCGGCGATCAGGTTGTCCGCGTCCGGCGGGGTCATCGAGCGCAGCGGCACGTAGTGCACGTGGTCCGGGCCGAAGGTCTCCCACACGTAGCCCTCCGGGCTGTCGTGCAGCTCGATCGGCCATGCGGTGCGCGCCACCGCGTCCGGGAACCGGACACCGGCGCGGACCTCGTCCACGGTGAGCTGGTGCACCGCCCGCACCCAGCGGGTCTGGCGGCGCCCGGGCAGGCCGTAGGAGCGCACCGTGGCCTTGCCGAACACCTCCGGGAACTCGGTGCGCAGGAACGTGACCACCCGGTCGGCCTGGACCTTGCCCTCGATCTGCGCCGCGGAGGCGGCGATCGGGTCCAGCGGCGCCTCGATGTGGGTCATGTTCAGCACCGCGGTGCCGCGGCCGGGGAAGAAGAACGCGAGACCGTCGTGGCGCGTCAGCCCGTACTCCGCTGCCTTCGCGCCGACACGCTCGGCCAGCTCGCCGGGGTCGGGCCGCTGGTTCTCGTCCAGGTTCTCGACGACGAGCTGCTGGCTGCCGTAGATCTCCCGCTCCGGCAGCCGGCACTCCCACCCGGCCGCCCAGGCCAGCGCGGCGTCGCCGCTGGCGTCGACGAAGCCGGCGGCGGCCACCTCGACCGGACCGTAGCGGGTGGCGAACAGGACCGAGACGATCCGCGGACCGTCCCGCTCGACGCCGACGATCGCCGCGCCCGTGAGCACCCGGATGCCGTGCGCACGCACGGTGTCCTCCACCCAGCGCCCGAGCCGCACCTCGTCGTAGCCGACGGTGGTGGTGTGCCCGACCCGGTGGAAGATGTCCCCGGTCGGCTCCAGCGCGGCGAAGATGTCGTCGAAGATCCCGTGGGTGAGCCTGCGGTGCTCCGGCGCGTTGCCGAACACGCCGCAGAACAGCCCGATCAGCGAGTTCACCATCTGCCCGCCGAGCACCGGCAGCGCGTCGACCAGCACGACGTCGCGGCCGAGCTTCGCCGACTCGACCGCGGCCGAGAGCCCGGCGATCCCCGCGCCGACGACACACACGTCGGCGGAGACCGCGTGCTCGGCGGGGTCGGTGGCGGCGACCGGCCGGTCGCGCACGACCGTGCGGACCGGCAGGTCGGTGAGCGCGTGCGGCATGGCGCCAACGCTAGGAACGCCGCCGGTGCACGCGGAAATAACCGATCCGCCTGCGAGGCATCGACTCGGTCTATAGCGCCAGCTCAGAGCGCTGCGCTCAGCTCCACGAGGGTGTCGCGCAGCCAGCTGTGAGCCGGGTCGGAGTCGAGGTCGGTGTGCCACCAGAGCCGCTCCCGGACCGGCGCCGGCTCACCGGGGCACTCCAGGACGGCCAGGCCGAGCGGGCCCGCGACCTGGGTGGCGAGCCGCTCCTGCAGCAGCGCGACCCGGTCGGTACCGGCCACCAGGTAGGGCACGGCGAGGTAGCTCTCCACCCGGACCCGCATCGTCGGTTCCAGCCCGAGCCGGGTCAGCTGACGGGTCATCGGGGCCGAGGCGGCGAATCCCCGGTCCGGCTGGAACGGCACCACCCACGTCATCCGGGACAGCCGATCCAGGGTCGGAGGGCCCTGTGCAGCGGCCGGGTTGGCCGCGTCCATCACGCACACCCAGCGGTCGGTGAACAGCTCGACCGAGTGCAGTTCGGGCAACTCGAACCGCACCGCCGGCGGGGCGATCATGCCGTCGATCAGGCGGATGGTCTCCCCGATGTCGGCGGCGAACGCCTCACGCACCAGCCGCAGGTGCAGGTCCACCCCGGGTGCGCGCCGGGCGAGGGCCGCGGACAGGTCGGAGCCCAGCACCGCGACCGTGTAGTCCGCCACCAGCAGCGTGAAACCGCGCTGGGCGGTCTCCGGTTCGAACCCGCGCCCGGCCCCGAACAGCCGCTCCGCCGCCGTGCACACCGCCTCGGTCTGGTCGGCCAGCTGCGCGGCCAGCGGGGTGAGCACGTAGCCGCTCCCCCGGCGGACCAGCAGCTCGTCGTCGAAGTGCCTGCGCAGCCGGGACAACGACGCGCTGGCCGCGGGCTGGGTGACCCCGATCCGGGCCGCGGCCCGGGTGACGTTGCGCTCGCGCAGCAGCTCGCGCAACGTCACCAGCAGGTTCAGGTCCAGGTTGGCCAGGTGGGCCGTCGGGCTGCGCACGCCGCACAGCCTGCCAGCGGCGGCGCGACGCTCAGAGTCCCGATCGGACCACGACGGCTTCCCGGTCGAGCAGCCCGAGCTGAGCCATCACGTCGAGGCGGTCCCAGGTGATCCGGTAGGTCATGATCCGCGAGTGGGTCACACCGAGCTTCGACGCGTGCTTGAACGACGCCACCGACACCGCGCTCGTCTCGACGTCGCGGCCGGTCGGTGCGACGCCGGGCAGCAGCCACGGCAGCTCGCGGTCGTGGGTGAAGCGCACGGTCATCTCGTGCGCGACCCGGCGCTGGTCGGACGTCTTCGAGACCCGGGTGAACTCCAGCCCGGACGGCACGTGCGGGATCACGTCCTCGGCGAGGAACCGCCGGACGTCGTCCTCGCCGCTGGCTCCGACCACCCCCGGCACCGTCTCCAGTACGCACTCGGTGCCGACGTTCTCCATCGCGGCGTCGAGGTCACGGTCGACGAACACGGCCTGGTTGAACGCGTCGCGGATGCCCTCGATCTTCCACATGAGGTGCTGGATCTCCATGGTCATGGCACCACCACCTTGCGTCCTCCCGGGGTCGAGCCGCTACCCGGAGCGTGACAGAGCACATCAGGAGATTCAACAGGTCATCAGATGAATCCGAGCGAGTACCTTCTCGCGTCATGGGCGCGAGACCGGATCCACGGTTGAACCCCGTCGTGCGCGGCGGGCTCACCGACCGCGTCATCGACCAGCTGCGCCGCCGGATCGCCGACGGCACGTGGGCGCTGAACGAGCGGCTGCCGGTCGAGGCGGCCCTGGCCCGGGAGCTGGAGGTCGGCCGGTCGACGATCCGCGAGGCCGTCCGGGTGCTCGTGCACTCCGGGATGCTGGAGGTCCGCCAGGGCGACGGCACCTACGTGCGCTCGGTCCGGGAGATCGACGCGGTGCTGCGCCGCCGGGCCGTCGACGCCGACCCGCTCGACGCGTTCCAGGTCCGTCGCGGCCTGGAGGTCGAGATGGCCCGGCTCGCGGCCACGAACGGCTCCGACGCCGACGTCGCGCGCCTGAAGGAGCACGCCGCGGCCCGGGATGAGGCCGTGGGCCCCGAGAGCCGGCGTCGCGCCGACGCCGCGCTGCACGACCACGTCCTTCAGATGAGCGGCAACGCCCTGCTCGCCGACCTGTACCGCGGCCTGGTCGAGCCGTTGCAGACGACGCTGTCCACGACGTTCGACGACGCCGAGCTCACCCGCGACGATCCTCGCGACCCGGAGACCGCGGCACTGGTCGAGGCGATCGCGGCGCACGACCCCGACGCCGCGGTCGCCGCCGTCGTGCGGCGGATGGACACCGCCCTGCGCGTGCTCACCGTTCTGCTCCAGGCCGTCCCGGTCCGCTGATCACCCGGCGCAGGCCCCCGGTACCGGCCACCTCGTGTGTCAGGACCCGGCGGCGGGCTCGGGTCGGCGGTAGAGCCGGGTCGCCGAGACCGCACCGGTGCCGTCGGCGTCCGGGGGTTCGCCCAGCACCGTCGCGACCCGGTCGTCGACGGACAGGTACTTCCGCCCGGCACGCAGGTCGGCGTCGTTGCGCAGGCGGATGACCAGCGGGAACGCCGCGAGGGCGCCGGCGTCGAACAGGCCGGTGGTGTAGACGAGCTGCACCCCGAGCGCGCGGGCGACGCCGAACTGCAGCTCCAGCAGGTAACCGGCGGAGGCGCGGCCGATCGGGTTGTCCAGGAACAGCACGCCCGCGTGCGGGCGGCGGCCCTGCCCGCGCTGGTGCGCCCGCAGCGCGGCCATCGTGCAGTACAGGACGATCGCCGCGGTGAGCTGCTGGCCGCCGGAGAACACGTCGCGGATCTCGGAGACCCGCAGCCGCTCGGTGCGCAGCACGGCGTCGGGCTTGAGCATCTCGATCCGGACGCCCTTCGGCATCGCCGCGCGCACGCCGCGCAGCAGCAGGGACATGCCGTCGCGGAGCTCGCGCGGCCCCTTGCCCTCGGTCGCGGTCGCGGCGGTGCGGTCGACCACCGCACCCAGCTCGTCGCGCAGCACCGCGTCCTCCACGGTGTCGAACCGGATCCGCAGGAACTGCTGCCCGGACCAGTCGCCGAGACCGTCCGGCAGCTCGGACAGGCGCTGGGCCAGCCGCAGCGTGCGCACCGCCTCGCCGACCATGCCGGTCAGCCGGGTGACGATGCCGGAGCGGTGCCGGTCGATGTGCGCGAGGTCGTCGTCCAGCGAGCGCAGCCGCGGCCGGAGCGCGGCGATCCACTCGGGCGCGAGTCCGGGCATGTCGGCCCGGGCGACCCCGGTGATGTGCCGGCGCACCGGGCCGGCGAGTGCGGTGAACCTCGCGTCCTGCGCGAACTGGGCGACGGCGTCGACGGCCTCCCGCACGTCCTTCTCGGCTCCGTGCCGCGCGGCGGCCGCTGTGCGCACGCCGGACTGGCGCTGCTTCGTCGCCTCCAGCGCGGCGTCGACGTCGCCGTCGAACGGGGCCGCTCCGGTCGCGTCCGGGATGTCGTCCATCCCGGCGACGACGTGCCCGAAGCCCTCCGCCGAGCGGGTCGCCGACAGGTGCGCGTCCCGCGCGGCCTGCATCGTCCTCCGGGCAGCGGCCGCCGCGTCCTCGGCGGCGCGGCGCGCACCGTCGGCCTGTTCGACGAGCTCGCGGCCGTGCGCGGCGTCGCGCGGCCGGTCGTAGCCGTCGATCGGGCGCGGCCGGTCGGGGAAGGACGCCAGTTCCCGCTCCGCGACGGCCACGGCGGCGGAAGCCTTGCGCAGCCGGTCGTCGGCGACGGTGAACGCCGTCCGCGCCTGCTCGGCGGCAGCACGGCGGGAGCCGGCGTCGGAACCGTCCGGCGTGCGCAGCAGTGCCTCGGCCGCGTCCAGCACGCCGGGACCGAGATCATTGAGGGGTTCGCGGGCGGACGACACCGCGTGCTCGGCGGACTCCAGCCGGCCGCGCAGGTCCACGTCGACCTCGGCCGTCGCGTAGGCGGAGTCGGCACGCCGGAACTCCTCGCGCAGCACGCCGAGCGGGGTGTCCCCCGGCGTTGCCGGGAGCTCGTCCTCCAGCGGCAGCGCGGCCTGCTCCTCGCGCGCCCGGACGGCCGTGGACTCCTGGCGGTCACGGGTCCGCCGCGCGTCCGCGGCGGCAGCGGACGCCTTCTCCGCGTCGGCCCGGGCACTCGCCGCGGCCTCGCGGGACCGTGCCGTGTCCGCCGTGGCGGCACGCAGGCGTTCGGTCAGCTCGTCCCGGCCGGACACCCTGTCGCGCAAGGACTCGCAGCGCGTCCGCGCGCTCACGGGCCGCCGTCGCGGCCTGCTCACGTCGCGGCCGGTCGGCCTCGCACGCGTCGGCCCGCTCGTCCAGCGCGTCGACGGCGGCGGCAGCCTCGGCGACCGTGCGCTCGGCCGCGGCCAGCGCGTCGTGTTGCTCCTGCAGCGTGTCCGCGAGCTCGTCGACGGTCGGACGGCGCTCCCGCCACGCGGCGAACCGGGCCCGCAGCTCGCGGTCGGTCTCCAGCGCGGCGGCCAGCTCGGACAGGCGCGACGACCGTGCCGCGGTCTCGGCCTCGAGGGTCTGCCGGACCTCGGCGGCCGCGTCCTCGTCGTACATCGCCGGGTTCGGCGGCACGACGAGCTCGATGCCCGGGGCGGCGCCTGCCTCGTTCACCGCGGCCGTCGACCCGACCGCGACCACGCACGACGGCAGCAGCCGCGCCGCCGTGAGCTCCTCGCGGGCCCGGCCGGCGTCGGCCGGGTTGTTCAGCAGCACGCCGCCCGCCAGATGCGGGACCCGCTCCAGCACCGGCTCGCGCTCCCCGGCGGGCAGCATCGCCAGATAGCGCCAGCCGGACCAGGCCGTGATCCCCGCCGTCTCCAGCACGCCGAGCGCGGACTCGATCTCCGGGGGCTCGGGCAGCAGCCCGCCGGAGCCGAGCGCCCGCAGGGCCCGCTGGTCGCGTTGCTGCTCCCCGGACAGCGTCGTGCGCTCCCGCTCGGCGGTCCCGACGGCCGCGGCGAGCCGCTCGACCAGCAGCTCGGCGTCCGTGTCCGGCCGGACGGCGTCGACGCCGATCAGCTCGGCCGCCCGCGGCTCGGCCGCCAGCGCGTCCCGGGCGGCGACGGCGTCGGTGTGCGCCGCGCTCGCGGTCTGCACCGCTGCCCGCGCCGCGTCGGCGGCCGACCGCGCGTCACCCCGGCGCTCCTCCGCGGCGCGACGGTCCCGGCGCAGCTGCTCGGCCTCGGCGTGCAGGTCGTCGACGGCCCGCGCCGCGGTGTGCGCCCGGTCCCGCGCGTCCGCGGCCGCCGCGACGACGTCGGCGCCCGGTTCCAGGTGCCCGGCGCGCTCGGCCGCCGCGACCGCGTCGTCGACGGCGGTCAGATCGGTGCGTGCGCGGTCGGCGACCTGCTCGGCCACGGCGGCCTCGGAGGACCGCTCCAGCTCGGTCGCCCGCGCCGTCGCGGCCCGCTCGTCCGCGGCCTCCTGCTCGGTACCGGCCGCCTCCGCCGCCGCGTCCGCCTCGGCGGCCGTGGCCTGCAGGGCGGCGCCCAGCGCGCGGGCGGCGTCGGCGCGAGCGTGCAGCGCCGGCCGCGCCTTCTCCTGCTCGGCGTCGACGCGCGCCCGCAACCGGGCGGCCTCCCCCGCCGCGACCCGGTGCCGCAGCACGGGCTCGACGGCCGCCCACGCGTCCACTCCTGCCCGCGCCTCGTCGCGCTCGCGGGTCGCCTCGGCCTCGGCGCGCGTCGCAGCCTCGACCTCCAGGGCCGCGGTGAGCCGCCGCAGCTCGGCGACGGTCTCCTGGCACCGTCGCTCGCCGCGGACCGCGTCCTTCTCCGCCTCGTCGGCGTCGGACAGCGCCGCCTCGGCGGCAGCGGCCCGCTCGTCCTCGACGGCCCGGCGGGCGACGATCGCCGCGGCCAGCGAGCGGGCACCGTCGCGGGCCGAGGTCTCCTTCGCCCGCGCCGCGACGGCCGCCGCCTCGACCTCGACCAGCGGCGTGAGCAGCGCGAGCGTGCCGTCCACGAACTCCCGCTCGGTCTCCAGCTCCTCGCGCTGGGCGAGCTTGGTCGCGTAGCCGGCGACGAGGTCGGCGAGGTTCTGCGGTTCCTCCGGGTCGAGCACGGCCCGCAGCAGGAAGTCGACGAACGCCTCGTCGGACGGGAACGAGAACGCCTCGGCCGCCTCGCCCTCGCCGGCGTTCATCGTGCGCTGGTAGCGGAACAGCTCCGGGTCCAGCCCGGTATCGACGAGATGGCGGGTCCAGTCCCGCTGCCCGGTCTCCCAGGTCAGCGCGTACTCCGGGCTCTCGCGGTCGGCCTCGTGCAGCCGGTCGCGGAACGCGGTCGCGGTCACCCGGCGCTTGTCGAGTGTGAACGGCAGGTCGTCCAGCCCGAAGCCGGGGTGCGGGCGCAGCGAGTACCACGCGTCGGCGAGCTTCTCCGGGTCCGAGGACGCGACGTGCCCGCGCCACTCGGACACCTTGCCGGTGACCAGCAGCCGTCCGGTCCCGGTGTGCATCCACTCCAGCGCGACGTGCGCGACGTCCTCGGCCAGCACGAACTTCTCCAGCACGCTCGTGCTGGTGGTGCCGACGACCTGGCGGCGCCCCGGCAGCAGCACCGAGAAGATCAGCTTGAGCAGGACGGACTTGCCGCCGCCGTTCTCCAGGAACAGCACCGACGCCGGCGCCGGGCGCCGCGGGACGCGCGCCGCGCCGTCGGACGGGTCGTCGGCCGCGAACAGGTCCTCCTGGTGCGCGACCTTCACCGCCTCCCCGACGCCGCGCAGGTCGAGCGTGACGTCCTGGTAGCGGGCGCCGGCCGGTCCCACGGAGAACAGCCGGACGCGCGAGAGCTCATACATCCGCGGCGGGCTCCTTGCGCAGTGTTCCCTCGGGGTCCCCGGCCGGCAGCACGCCCAGCTCCAGCAGCTCGTCGAACGCCCGCTGCGCGGCCAGCTCCCGGACCTGCACCTGGTAGCGCGCGGTCGTCCGGTACACGCCCTCGGTGCCGACCGGGTGCAGGAAGCCCTGGTCGGCCAGGAACCGCAGCGCCTTCCCGACGATGCCGCGGGTCGTGGACTCCCCCGCGCGGCCGTCCTTCGTCGCGGTCGCCTCGGGGCGGCGCAGCCACACCCGCCAGACGGCCTCCAGCTGCGGCGCGTCCGACTCGGGGTCGGACTCGTCGGTGCCGGCAACGCGCTCCGAGAGCACCCGCGACGCCTCGCGCACGGCGCCGTCGACCTGGTCCACCGAGACGCGCCCGACGTAGCTGTCGTTGCCCAGATCGTCCGGGCGCGGGAACGCGAGCGCGGCCGCGGCGAGATGCGCCAGGCCGTGCAGCACCCGGTCGGCCTGCCGGTTCGCCAGCGCCGTACGTCGCGCGTACTCGTCCATCTTGATCTCGAACACGGACTCCTCGACGGCGGCCAGCACGATCCCCGGCGACGGGTCGACGGCCAGCACCACCAGCCCGAGACCGGACGCGACGCGCTGGACGGTGTCGGCGAACCCGTCGTCCTCGCGGTAGCGGCGGACCAGCTCGGCGTAGGCCGCCTCACGGCCGGGCAGCGCCTTGGGGCGCATCCCGAACGCGACCAGCCGCGACGCCGACTCGACGTCCACACTCGACACGGTCCTCATTCGCCGTCCACCCCCGCGAGCGCGACGAGCAGGTCGGCACCGGCGAACTCGCCGTCGCGCAGGACCTCGCCGTCGTCGACGGCGACGAGCACCCGGTCGTCGCCCTGGTTGCGGGCGGTGCCGATCGCGGTCCCGACGGCGTGCAGTGCCCGCAGCGCGACGAGTGCCGGCAGCTCCGCATCCTCGGCACGGGCCCGCGACAGCAGTTCCGAGAGCCGCACGGCCTCGCCGTTCGCCGGCAGCACGGCGGTCGCCGCAGTCCAGCGCTGCTCGCCGAAGCGTTCCGGCTCGGCCGGCTCGAGCTCCGGCTCGGGCATCTCCTGGCCGAACGGGTCGCGCTCGGCGGGCGGCGTCAGCAGCGTCTCCACCAGCCCGCCGAGGCTCGGCACGCTCGGTACCCGGGTCCCCGCGCCCGCGGAGAAGAACGCGACGGCCGGGAACGCGGCCATCCCCACCGGCAGCCCCAGCGACGGGCGCAGCAGCTGGCCGAACACGTCGATCGCGGACCGCTGCGGGCGCCCGGCGAACTGCTGGCGGTCCTGCTCGGCGCGGAACGCGGCGCCGGCCTCCTGCAGGCGCGTCTGCAGCTGGGTGTGGCGCTGGATGCAGTCGTCGACGACGCCGACCAGCTCCGCGGCCTGCCGCCGCCGGTCCGGCTCGGTCGCCTCGTCGCGGGCGTCGGCGATGTTGGCCAGGATCGCCGTCTCCGCGCGGTAGCGGCCCTCGATGTGGGTGAGCGCGTCGTCGAGCAGCGCGGGCACGCTCTCCAGCCAGTCCACCGACCGCACGTCGCGGCGGGTGGCCTCCAGCTTCGCCCGCAGCGACTCGGCGTACTGGACGGTCCGGTACCGGGCCTGCTCCGCGGCCAGCCGGGCGTCGCCGAGACGGCCGCGGCTGATCAGGTTCTCCAGCTTGACCTCGGACGCGACCTGCGCCGACTCGACGTCCGTGTCCAGCGCGCCGACCAGCACGTTGATCGCCTCGTCGGACGCGCGCAGGTAGACCCGTCCGTCCGGCGCGGCGACCTCGACGAGCAGTTTGAAGTCGAACCGGCGGCGCACGTAGCGCCCGGCCGGGTCGATGCTGCCGTAGTCGACGGCGAACCCGCGGTCCAGGCTGCCGACGTTGATCAGGTTCTCGATCACCCAGTGCCCGACGCGCTCGTGCTCCGCGGTCGGGGACCCCGGCGCCTGGGCGGCGACGAACGGCAGCAGCCGGCGCACCACCTGGTCCTGGTCGGCGCCGTGGTCGAAGTCCATCGCGAGCGTGACCTGGTCGATCGCCTGCAGACCGATCTCGGCCATCTGGTACCCGGTGGCGTCCGCCCAGTCGAGCAGGCCCTTGCGGGCGTCCAGGTCGTGCAGCGGGGCGGTGCAGGCGAGCGCCTTGAGACGGCGGGCCACGCCCTCGTCGCCGGCGCGCACGACACCTGCTTCCGGGACGGATTCGGACACCCCGGGCAGTCTACGGAGCGGTCCGTGGCCCTCCCGCCGACGGGGGCGGGCCCGGTAACCTGTCCGTAACACGGGAGGTGGCATGGGCGCGGACGTGGTGTCGCTGGACGAGGCGCGGGCGCGCCTCCGCGGCGCACCGGCGGTGTGCCCGCGGTGCGGCACCCGGCCCGTGCCGGAGCCCGACCCCGAGCCGGCCCCACGCCACATCAGCGACGACGCGCTGCTCGCCGGCGAACTCTGACCCGGCGACGGCGCCGGCGGCTCGTCAGCAGAACCAGGGCTGCGCCGCGCAGGCCCCCCGGTCGACCCCGTTCCAGAAGTCGTCCCAGTTCCAGCCGCCGTCCTGCGCGAGCACGGCGAACCCGTCCGTCGGCAGGAACGGGATCTGGCTGAGGTGCTCGACCAGGTTCATGGTCGCGATCATCATCGTGCTCATGGCGGTCCCTTCGTCGCCGCCCGGGACTGTCACGCGGGCGTGACGATCAGTGGATCCGCCTCGCCGGGCACCGTCGACCGTCCTGACAGGAAGAGGCCACCGTCCGGCGGGTCGGGCCTTGCTCAAACCTCCGAGCTCACACCTCCGAGCGCAGGATCGCCGCCGCCCCGGCCATCGCCCGCATCTTGCCCTCGGCGCTCGCCCGCGGGAGGTACTTCATCCCGCAGTCGGTCGCGATCACGATCCGCTCCGGGGACGTGTACGGGAACGCGCGGCGCACCCGGGCGGCGACCACGTCGTCGCTCTCCACGGTCTCGTCGGACAGGTCGATCACGCCGAGCACGATCGTCTTGCCCGCCAGGTCGGCGAGCACGCCCAGGTCCAGCCCGGACTGCGCGGTCTCGATCGAGATCTGGTCGGTCGTGCACTCCGCCAGCTCCGGCAGGAACGAGTACCCCTCGGACGGCCGCCCCGGGATCATCGCGGCGTAGCCGAAGCAGATGTGCACGGCCGTCGTCCCGGTGACGCCGTCCAGGGCCGCGTTCAGCGCGGCCAGGCCGTAGGCCCGCGCGGCGTCCGGTCGCGACTGCATCCACGGCTCGTCGATCTGCACGACGTCGGCGCCGGCCGCGTGCAGGTCCTTGATCTCGGCGTTCACGGCGGCCGCGTAGTCCATCGCCGCGGCCTCGATGTCCGGGTAGTGGTCGTTCTGCGCCTGCTGGCTCATCGTGAACGGCCCCGGCACGGTCATCTTGATCGTCCGGTCGGTGTGCGCACGCAGGAACCGCACGTCGTCGACCTCGATCGGATCCGAGCGCCGGATCGGCCCGACGATCCGCGGGACCGGGATCGGCTCGCCGCTGCGGTTCGGCGCGGTGCCGGGGTTGTCGACGTCGACGCCGTCGAGCGCCGTCGCGAAGTGGTTGGAGTAGCTCTCCCGGCGGATCTCGCCGTCGGTGACGACGTCCAGCCCGGCCTCCTCCTGCGCCCGGATCGCGACGAGCGTGGCGTCGTCGAGCGCCTCCGCGAGGTGTTCCGGCGCGACCCGCCAGAGCTCCTTGGCCCGCACCCGCGGCGGCATCCGGCCGGTGAGCCCGGCGCGGTCGATCAGCCAGTCCGGCTGCGGGTAGCTCCCGACCAGGGCCGTGGGGAACAGCAGGTCGCTCATGTGCTGCTGATTCGCCCGTCGACCGCCCGGGCTCATACCGGCTGCAGCACGAAGTCGTAGCGGGCCTCGAGCCACGGGACCTCCGACTTCCCGCCGTCCGGCGTCGGCCCCGGCTCGCGCGACTCGAACGTCACCACCAGCTCCTCCTTCGTGCCGAACACGACGTCGCGGTCCAGGTACTCGGCGCCCTCGCGGAACAGGTGGGTGATCAGCGGCGCGTACCCCTGCGCGGTGAGCAGGAAGTGCACGTGCGCAGGGCGCATCGGTTCGATCTCCGTACGGTGGATCAGGGACCCGACCGGGCCGTCCATCGGGATCGCGTACCCGACCGGCGCGATCGTGCGCACGCAGTACGAGCCGTCCTCGCGCGCGGCGTACTTCGCGCGCAGCCGAGCCTCGTCGACGTCCAGCTGGGACTCGTAGACGCCGTCGGCGTCGGCCTGCCAGACGTCGAGCAGGGCACCGGGTACCGGTCCCCCGTCGATCGAACGGACCGTGCCGGTGATGTAGAGCGGGTCACCGGGCAGCCCGTCGGACATGTCGCCGCCGAACTCGAGCTCCGGCGAGCCCTCGATGTGGAACGGCCCGAGCACGGTGGCCGGGGTCGCGCCCTCGGCGAAGCGATGGTTCATCTGGACGACGAGCATGGACAGGCCGAGCACGTCGGAGGCGAGGATGAACTCCTCGCGCTTGTCGTCGCTGATCTGCCCGGCGGCGGTCAGCCACTGCACGGCGGCCATCCACTCCGCCTCGCTCAGGCGCGTCTCGCGGGCGAAATCGTGGAGGTGCCGGACGAGCGCGGACATGAGCTCGCGGGTGCGCGGGTCGGTGGCCGTGGCCCAGCGCTCGACCGCGAGGTCGGTGATGTTGTTCTCGGTGACGAGCTGCATACCGTCACCTTCCCCCACCGCGGCGCCCTCGGCGAGCCCCGTGGACTCGAACGACCGTCGACAACCCACCAAACGACCGTCAGAATGCGGAACGACGCTCTCTCCGATCCGACGACGAGGTGGATCCATGGCCCTGGACGACGCGACGACGGCCCTGCTCGGCGAGATGACCGAGACCGGCTTGAAGCCGCTGCACGAGATGACGCCGGAGGAGGCGCGCGGTCTCGGCGGAATGCTGCGGGAGATGTACGGGCCCGGCCCGGAGGTGGCACGCGCCGAGGACATGACCGTTCCCGGCCCTGGTGGGGACATCCCGGTGCGGGTCCTGGTTCCGGAGGGCACGCCGCGCGGTCTGATCGTCTACTACCACGGCGGCGGCTGGGTGATCGGCAACATCGAGGAGACCGACCACCTGGGCCGCAAGATCGCCAACCGGACCGGTGCCACCGTCGTGCTCGTGGACTACCGGCTGGCGCCGGAGCACCGCTACCCGGCTGCGACGGAGGACGCATGGGCCGTCCTGCAGTGGGTGGACAAGCGCAAGGCCGACCTCGCCGCCGCCGACGTCCCGCTGGTGGTCGCCGGGGACAGCGCGGGCGGGAACCTCGCGGCGATCGCGGCGCAGCGGGCGAAGGCCGTCGGCAGCCCGTCGATCGCGGCGCAGGTGCTGGT
The DNA here is from genome assembly GCA_963822335.1 of uncultured Actinomycetota bacterium. Lineage (GTDB taxonomy): Bacteria > Actinomycetota > Actinomycetes > Mycobacteriales > Pseudonocardiaceae > Pseudonocardia. The sequence continues at coordinate 1,866,449 of CAWGHE010000005.1, forward strand.
CTACCCGGTCACCGACGCGGACGTGGACAACGCCAGCTACAGCGACCCGGAGAACCAGCTGCTCGTCTCGCGCGACTCGATGGTCTGGTTCTGGGACCACTACGCGCCGGACCCGGACACCCGTACGAACCCGGACGCGTCCCCGCTGCGGAGCGGCAGCCTGACCGGGCTGCCGCCGGCGATCGTGCTCACCGCCGAGCACGACCCGCTGCGCGACGAGGGCGAGGCCTACGCGGAACGGCTTCGCTCGGCCGGGGTCCCGGTCGAGTCACGCCGGTTCTCCGGGCAGATGCACGGCTTCTTCACCATGGTCGGCGTGCTGCCCGGCCACGACGAAGGCCTGTCCTACGCGGTCGAGAACCTCGACCGGCACCTGGCCTGAGGGGGATCCGTTGGCACGGACCGAACTGGACGCCGTCGTCGTCGGGGCCGGGATCGCCGGTCTCTACCAGCTGTACCGGCTGCGCGAGGCCGGACTGACCACGCGGGTGTTCGAGGCCGCCGACGGCGTCGGCGGCACCTGGTACTGGAACCGCTACCCCGGCGCCCGCTGCGACGTGGAGAGCCTGTCGTACTCCTACTCGTTCTCCCCCGAGCTCGAGCAGGAGTGGACCTGGACCGAGAAGTACCCGACCCAGCCGGAGATCCTCTCCTACCTGGAGCACGTGGCCGACCGGTTCGACCTGCGCCGCGACATCACGTTCGGCACCCGGGTCGAGTCCTGCGTGTGGGACGACTCCGCGGCGCGCTGGACCGTCACCACGGACGCCGAGACCGTCACCGCCCAGTTCGTGATCATGGCGACCGGCTGCCTGTCGAGGTCGAAGGCGCCCGAGATCCCCGGCGCCGAGCGGTTCCGCGGGCCGATCCACCACACCGGGCACTGGCCGCACGAGGGCGTCGACTTCGACGGACAGCGGCTCGCGGTGATCGGCACCGGGAGCTCCGGCATCCAGTCGATCCCGATCATGGCGCGAGCAGGCCGTGGAGACCGTCGTGTTCCAGCGGACGCCGAACTTCTCCATGCCGGCCGGGAACCGCCCGCTGAGCGAGGACGAGATCTCGGACATGAAGGGCCGCTACCGCGAGTGGCGCGAGGCCCAGCGGACGTCCGGGTTCGGGGTGCCGGTCGAGCCGGCGACCCGGTCCGCGCTGGAGGTCTCCCACGACGAGCGCACCGCGACCTACCAGGCGGCCTGGTCGCAGGGCAACCTGGTCGCGGTGCTCGGCGCCTACACCGACACGCTCACCGACGCCGAGGCCAACGACACGGCGGCCGAGTTCGTCCGCGGCAAGATCCGGGAGACGGTCGACGACCCGGACCTGGCCGAGAAGCTGTCCCCGCGCTCGTTCCCGTACGGCACGAAGCGGCCGTGCCTGGACACCGGCTACTACGCCACGTTCAACAAGGACAACGTGGACCTGGTCGACCTGCGGGAGACGCCGCTGGTCGAGATCACCGAGGACGGCGTGCGGACGACCGAGCGCGAGTACCCGGTCGACGCGATCGTGTTCGCCACCGGCTTCGACGCGATGACCGGCGCGCTGAACGGGATCGACATCCGCGGCCGGGGCGGACTCGCGTTGCGGGACAAGTGGTCCGAGGGACCGCGTACCTACCTCGGGGTGGCCGTCGCCGGGTTCCCGAACCTGTTCACGATCACCGGGCCGTCCAGCCCGTCGGTGCTGTCGAACATGATGGTCTCGATCGAGCAGCACGTGGAGTGGGTGACCGACATGATCGTCCACCTGCGCACGCAGGGGCTCGACCGGGCCGAACCCACCGTCGAGGCCGAGGACGAGTGGGTCGCCCACGTCGAGGAGGTCGGGAACTACACGCTCTTCCCGACCGCCGACTCCTGGTACATGGGCTCGAACGTGCCGGGCAAGCCGCGCGTGTTCATGGCCTACATCGGCGGCGTCGGGACCTACCGGGAACGCTGCGACGACGTGGCGGCCAAGGGCTACGAGGGGTTCGCGCTGTCCGCGGCGTGATCGGGTGCCCGCGGGGCCGGGCCACCGGGCTTCCCCTACTCCTCAGACCGCGAGACCGGCGTCGGCACCTTCGTTGACGGCGCGCACGAAGTCAGCCGGGGTCTCCGCGTCACCGACGACGCGCACCTCGACGCCGTCGGGTACCGCGAACCCGCCGGTGGGGCGCCACCCGATCGCCAGGGCGACGAGGTCGGCCGGCGTCTCGTGCGCCGTGCCGTCGGGGTCGGTCCAGGTCACGGCGTCCGGTCCGATGCCGACGACGGTGGCCTTCGTGAGGATCTCCACGCCGGCGTTCCGCAGGCCCCGGACCAGCGTCCGGCGGGTGATCGCCTCGATGCCGGCGCCGATGCGACCGTCGCATCTCCACGATCGCGACCGTGACGCCGGCGGCGGCCAGCAGTTCCGCGGTCTCGCAGCCGGTGGCGCTGCCACCGACCACCACCACACGCTGCCCGGCCTGGACCGGGATCTCGCCGCGCAGCAGCCGCTGGGCGTCGTGCACGTGCGGCGCATCGATCGCCGGGAATCGGCGGGACCAGCGGGTCGGCGCCCGTGGCGAGCAGCAGCACGTCCGGCCGCTCGCGCGGCGACGACGCCGGTGTCCACCGTGGCACCGAGGTGCACGTCCACGCCGAGGTCGGCCAGCACGCGACGTTGATGGGTGCGGTAGCGCAGCACCTCGTGCTTGCTCGGGGCGAGCGACGCGACCTCCAGCTTGCCGCCCAGTTCGCCGTCGCGCTCCCAGATCGTGACGTCGTGGCCGCGCAGCCGGGCGATCCGCGCGGCCTCCAGCCCGGCGGGCCCCGACCCGACGACCATGACCCGACGTGTCGAGGACGCCGGCTCGACCGCCCAGGTCGAGCTCCCGCCCGACCTCCGGGTTGACCGCGCAGCGGGCCCGCTCACCGCGCCCGACCAGGTCGACGCACGCGTTGCAGGCGATGCAGGGCCGCACGTCGTCGAGCCGCCCGGCGGCGACCTTCGCGGGCCAGTCCGGCTCGGCGATCAGCCCCCGGCCGAGGAGCACCAGGTCGGCGTCGCCGTCGGCGACCGCTGCGGCGGCGTCGGACGGGTCGTCGAGCCGGCCGACGGCCATCACCGGCACGTCGACCGCCGTGCGCACGGCCGCCGCGAGCGGGCGCATCGCGCCGCGCGGCACCGACATCGGTGCGAGCGTGACCTGCAGCGACAGCCACGTGCCGGCGGTCACCGAGATCGCCGCGGCGCCGGCCGATCCAGAAGGCGCGCCGCCTCGACGGACTCGTCGAGACCGAGCCCGCCGGCTCCGCCGTCGTCCCCGTTGAGCCGCCACACCAGCGGCAGCCCGGACGTCTCGACGATCGCGCGGGCGACCTCCACGCTGAACCGGGCCCGACCGGCGAGGTCGCCGCCGTAGCCGTCGGTGCGCAGGTTGAGCTGCGGGGACAGGAAGTTCGACGGCAGGTAGCCGTGCGCGCCGTGCACCTCGACGAAGTCGAACCCGGCCTCGCGGGCCCGGACGGCGGCCGCGGCGTAGTCGGCGACGATCCGGTCGATCTCCGGGACGGTCAGCTCGTGCGGCACCGGGGCGGCCGAGTTCAGCGGCACCGGCGACGGCGCCACCGACGGACCCTCGACGACCTGGCGGCCCGGGTGCATGAGCTGCACGCCGACCGTGACGTCGTGCGGCCGCAGGGCGCGGACGAGCCGGCGCAGACCCGGGAGGTACTGCGGCCCGGACAGACGGGGCTCCGGGCCGACCGTGTCCGCCGACACGAGGCACCCCTCGACGGTGATCGTCCCGACGCCACCCTCGGCGCGGCGGCGGTAGTAGGCGACGGTGTCGTCGGTGATGTAGCCGACCGTTGTCCAGGCAGGTGCCCATCGGGGCCATGACCAGCCGGTTGCGCAGCGTCAGCGGGCCCAGCCGGACCGGCTCGAAGAGAACGTCGTGCCCGGTCATTCGTGGAGCGTGAGCGCGCGGACCGGGCAGGCGTCGACGCCGATCCGCGCGACGTCCTCCTCGCCCTCGGGAACAGGATGGTCCGTGCCGACGGCCGAGTAACCCTCGTCGTCGAGGGGGAACAGCTCGTAGTCGACGACCATGCACTGGCCGTGCCCCTCGCACACGCCCGAGTCCACCGAGATCTTCACACCGTCACCTCCAGCGCCTCGAGCGACCGCGACGCCACCGACGGCTTCCAGCGCGGCTCGGCGGCCAGGGCGAGCCCCGGCAACCGCGACACGATCCGCCCGACGGCGATCCGGGTCTCCATCCGCGCGAGCTGCGCGCCGATGCAGGCGTGGATGCCCTTGCCGAACGCGACGTGCGGGTTCGGGCTGCGGTCGACGTCCACCGAGTCCGGGTCGGCGAACCGCTCCGGGTCCCGGTTCGCCGCCGCCAGCACGAGGTGCACCCGCTCGCCCGGCGAGATCGTCCGGCCGCGGATCTCGGTCTCGTCGACGACCCAGCGGTTGATCACCTTGATCGGCCCGTCGAAGCGCAGCAGCTCCTCGACGCCGCGGGCGAGCAGGTCCGGCTCCGCGCGCAGCCGGGCCAGGTCGTCCGGGCGGCGCAGCAGCGCGAGCGTCGCGTTCGCGATCGAGTTCGTGGTCGTCTCGTGCCCGGCGAACAGCAGCAGCGCGCACATCGCGGACAGCTCGTCGTCGGAGAGCCGGTCGTCGCCGTCAGCTCCCATCATCGCGGTGAGCATGTCCTCGCCCGGCTCGCTGCGACGCCGCGCGATCAGCTCACGGAAGTAGGCGTCCATCTCCCGCAGGCCGCCGAGCGCGCGCTCGTGCCGGTCGCTCCCGCCCCCGCCGAACGCGACCAGCGCGAGCTCGTCGGACCACTCGCGGAACCGGTCCCGGTCGGCGACGGGTGCCCCGAGCATCGTCGCGATCACCGTGGCGGGCAACGGGTACGCGACGCCGGCGATCAGGTCCCCACCGGTGAAGGAGTCGATCAGCTCGTCGACCAGCGCGGTGATCTGCGCGTCCATCGCGGAGATCCGCTGGCCCTTGAACGCGCCGGCGGCGAGGCGGCGCAGCCGCGTGTGCTCCGGCGGGTCGGACACCACCATCCAGTCGCCGATCAGCGCCAGCACGCGGTCCGCGGCACCCGGCGTCTCACCCCGCGCCTGGCGGGCGGCGCGCACCGGGCGGACCCGGTCGTTGGACAGGGCCTTGTCCGCGAACGCGGCGGACACGTCGTCGTAGCGGGTGAGCAGCCACGCCCGGTGCTGCGGGCTCCAGTGCACCGGGTCGTGGGTGCGCAGCGCGTCGAGCAGCGGGTAGGGGTCCGCCGTCGCCTCCGGCGAGAGCAGGTCGTCGTCGAGACCGGTCGTCACGTCACCACCTCCGGACCGTGTTCTGCCGGCGGACCTCGCGCGAACGTGCCACCCGATCCCGCACGCGAATCGACCGGCACGTTTCCGCAGTACGGACCGCCCGAACGTGCCGGTCGATCCCGCACGCCAATCGACCGGCACGTTTCCGCGGGGCGGACCGCGCGAACGTGCCACTCGATCTTCCGGCTGCAGAAGCCGTGGCCGTCGAGCCTGGACGTGATCCGGAGACCGATGGAACGGTGCCGGACCGGACCGGCATACCCACGATCATGCGGCCTCCCGCGCCAGGGAGCGAGCGAGGTCGAGGCGGTTGCGGACACCGTGACCGCCGACGACCTGGCCGTCTGTCACCGTCGCGAGCGCGACCAGGTGAAGCGTCGCCGGACGCCCGACGGCCGACGGGTCGACGCCGTCCAGGCCTCCCACGTACGCGCCGGTCCGCGTGACCCGCACCGCGACCCTGTCACCCGCGGAGAAGATGTCGTCCACCTCGGCGGCCGTGCCGTCCAGCAGAGGTGCACCGTCGCCGTCGTCCCAGCGCACGCCGTTGCCGGGTAGACCGGCGGCGACCCAGTCCCGCACCACCTGCTCGGCGCCGGCGTCGGCGGGCACAGCGACGGTGTCCCACGGGGCGACGGCCGGGGCCGCCACCGGGTCCGGGGCGCCGCCGCTCGCGAGCTGACGGCGGCGGGCCTGGTAGTCCTGCTCCACCCAGTTCTCGGTGAGCCGGCGCCCGTTCCAGCGGTACAGGCCCAGCCCGGTCCAGGACGCGAGCGCGCCCCCGTGCCGGACCGACGCGCCGTGCTCGGTGAACCGCATCGCCAGCCGGTCGCCGTTCGTGACGATCTCGTGCACGGTCAGGCCCAGACCGGGGAACTGCTCGAACTGGCGGGCGGCGGCCGGGACGTAGACGTCGTCGCGCCCGGCGACGACGTGCGAGCCCATCCGGAGCGTGTAGTCCGGCTCCATCAGCTCCGCACACAACGACGTGTCGTGCCGGTTCGTGTAGTCCACGACGTAGCGGCGCATGAGCGCGACCAGCGGTTCCGGGACCGGTGCTGTCCGTTCGCTCCGCACGCTCCGCTCACCGCCCCTCGAACGTCGGCGCGCGCTTCTCGACGAACGCGGCGATCCCCTCGGCCGCGTCGGCGGTTCCGTGCAGGGCCGTCAGCGCGGCCGTGGAGTGGTCGAACTCGCCACGGTCGACCCCGCGGTTGACCAGCGCCTTCCCGGTCGCGACGGCCAGCGGTGCGGCCGCCGCCATCCGCTCGGCCAGCTTGCGCGCCGTCGCGGCCAGCTCGGCGGCGGGCACGACCTTCTGCACCAGGCCGATCCGCAGGGCCGTCTCGGCGTCGACCCGCTCCCCGCCGACCATCATCAGCTTCGTCCACGCGCGGCCGATCACCGACGGCGCCCGCAGCACGCCGAAGCCCGGCACCAGCCCGACCGCCGTCTCCGGCATCGCGAACACGGCGCGGTCGGCGGCCAGCACGACGTCGCAGGCCAGGGCCAGCTCGCAGCCGCCGCCCATCGCGTACCCGTTCACGGCGGCGACGATCGGCAGCGGGCTCTCCTCGACCGCGGAGAACGTGCGCATGCAATCGCGCTGGAACTCGCGCTTCGCGGCCGGACCGTCCAGCTCGGCGAAGCTCGCGATGTCCCCGCCCGCGGAGAACGCCTTCTGACCCGCCCCGGTGATCACGACGACCCGGGTGCTCCCGTCGGTCTCCAGTGTGGAGAGCGCGTTCCGCAGATCCGGCCAGAACGTGCGGCCCATCGCGTTCAGCTTCTCCGGCGCGTCCATCGTGATCGTCGCGACCGCGCCGTCCGTCTCCACCCGCAGGTTCATCGGACCTCCTCGTGCGCGGCGACCGACAGCGCCGCCGCGACGACGCGCCTGGTCTCGGCCGGCTCGATCACGTCGTCCAGCGACAGGTGGGCCGCGGCCTCCCACGGCTCCGCCTCGCTGATCCACTCCGCGGTCAGCTCCTCGACGAGCGCGGCGTGCGCGTCCGGGCCCTGCTCGGCCAGCACGGTCTCCAGGCGCCGCCGGTTGACCGTGCGCACGCCCGTCTCCGGCGCCATGAACCCCAGCTCCGCGGACGGCCACGCGAACAGGAAGTCCGGTGCGGTCGGCCGCCCGCCCATCGCGAAGTGCCCGCCGCCGTACGCCTTGCGCAGCACCACCCCGATCTTGGGCACGGTCGCCTCGGCGATGCGCGAGACCAGCGCCTCGTAGCCGTGCAGGATCCCGCCGCGCTCGGCCGCGGTGCCGATCATCAGCCCGGGCACGTCGTGCAGGAACACGAGCGGCAGGCCGAACGTGTCGCACAGGTCGACGAACGCGCGCTCCTTGGCCAGCGCCGCCGGGTCCAGCGCGCCGGCCCGCACGATCGGCTGGTTGCCGACCAGCCCGACCGGGCGGCCGTCGATCCGGGCCAGGGCGCACAGCACCGAGCCGCCCCAGGCGTCGGCCCACGGGAGGACGGACGCGGCGTCCGCGACGGCGGCGAACACGTCGTGCATGTCGTAGCCGGACCGGGCGCCGAGCGGGACGATCGCGTCCAGATCGTCCGCTGACGGGCGGCAACGGCGGCGCCCACCGGACCGGCGCCGCCCGCACGGGCGGGCAGGTAGGACAGGAACGCCGCGATCGCGTCGAAGCGCGTCCGCCTCGGTCTCGACGACGAGGTGCGCGTTGCCGGCCTCGGTGGCCGCGGCGGGTCCGCCCAGCTCGTCGTCGCTGATCTTCTCGCCGATCGCGGGCTCCACGACGGACGGCCCGGACAGCGCGAGCGACGCGCTGCGCGTCATCACCACGAAGTGCGCCGTCGACGCGTGCAGCGCGGAGTCGCCGTAGCTCGGCCCGAGTACGGCCGCGGCGCGCGGGATCGGCGGCACGCCGGGCGGGGGCTTGAGGAACGTCGTGAAGTCCAGCGGGAGCCCGGAGAACCGCCAGCCGGACACGTCGGGCATCCGGCCGCCGTCGGCGTCGCAGAGCAGCACCAGCGGGAAGCCGTGCCGCTGCGCGTGCTCGATCAGCCTGCCCTGCTTGCGCATCGAGATCGGTGCGGTGGTGCCGGCGACGACGCTGGCGTCGATCCCGATCACCCCGATCCGGCGCCCGTCCAGCAGACCGAACCCGGTGACCACGGCGTCGCCCGGCACGTGCTTGGCGGTGCGCCGCTCGGGCAGCGCGAGCGCGCCGATCTCGAACCACGACTCCGGGTCGACGAGCATGTCGATCCGCTCGCGCACCGGCAGCCGCCCGGACGCCCGGTGCTTGGCGAGCCCGTCCGGCCCGCCCATCGCCAGTGCCCGTTCCCGGTGCTCGCGCAGCACGGCGACTCGGTCCGCCATCTGCTGGTCGACGCCGGGTTCCTGGCCAGGCAACGCGCCTCCTCGTCGGCTCCTCCGGTTCGCGATACAGTACCAGACGGACGGTTGGTAGACAGCCGTTCCAGCCGCGCACGGCACCCGGCAGAGTGGAGCACATGGTGCACTCGGTCCTCATCGCGAACCGCGGCGAGATCGCCGTCCGGATCGTTCGCGCCTGCCGGGAGCTGGGCCTGCGCGCGGTCGCCGTGTACAGCGACGCGGACGCAGGCGCCCTGCACGTGCGCCTCGCCGACTCCGCGTACCGGATCGGGCCGGCGCCGGCACGCGAGTCCTACCTGTCGGCCGACGCCGTGCTCGCGGCCGCCGCGGCGAGTGGCGCGGACGCCGTGCATCCGGGCTACGGGCTGCTCTCCGAGGACGCCCGGTTCGCTGCCGCCGTGATCGACGCGGGCCTGACGTGGGTCGGCCCGCCGCCGGACGTGATCGCGCGGATGGGCGACAAGGTCGCGGCCCGGCGGGCCGCGACCGACGCGCGCGTGCCGGTGCTTCCGGGCAGCGACGGTCCGGTCCCGGCCGGCTACGACGCCTCCGCGCTCGGCCTGCCGCTGGTGGTGAAGGCGTCGTTCGGCGGCGGCGGGCGCGGCATGCGGGTGGTCCGCGGGCTGTCCGAACTGGACGACGCGCTGGCCGCCGCCGCGCGGGAGGCCACGGCCGCGTTCGGGCGCGGCGAGGTCTATCTGGAGCGCTACCTGGACCGCCCGCGGCACGTCGAGGTGCAGATCCTCGCGGATGCGCACGGCACCGTGCTGCACCTCGGCGACCGGGACTGCTCGGTCCAGCGCCGGCACCAGAAGATGCTCGAGGAGGCCCCCGCCCCGGATCTGCCCACCGGGCAGCGCGACGCGCTGCGGTCGGCCGCCGTCGACCTCGCGCGGGAGGTCGGCTACGTCGGCGCGGGCACGGTGGAGTTCCTGGTCGCCGGTTCCGACTTCTTCTTCCTGGAGATGAACACCCGCCTGCAGGTCGAGCACGGGGTGACCGAGCTCGTCACCGGCGTCGACCTGGTCGCCGCGCAGCTCGCGGTCGCCGGCGGGGAGAAGCTCTGGTTCACCCAGGACGACGTCGTCGTCACCGGGCACGCGCTCCAGGCCCGGATCGCGGCCGAGGACCCGTGGTCGGGGTTCGTGCCGTCACCCGGGACGATCACCGCGCTGCGCGTGCCCTCCGGGCCGTGGGTGCGCTCCGATCTCGGCGTCGAGGCGGGCGACACGGTCGCCCGCGAGTACGACTCGATGATCGGCAAGGTCCTGGCCCGCGGACCCGACCGGGACACCGCGCGCCGCCGTCTCGCGGCCGCCCTGGACGAGCTGGCCGTCGGCGGGATCCCGACGACGGCGCCCTACCTGCGCACGGTGCTGGACCGGGACGATTTCGTGGCCGTCACGCACGACACCGGCTCGGTCGAGCGGGACTGGGCACCCACGACTCCCCCGGAGCCGGGCGGTCCGGCCGGCGCGGGTCCGGGCGGCGCGGTCGCCGCCGGTGTGGGCCGGAGCGGCGACGCGGCGAGTGGACCCGGCTCGACACCTGGTTCGGGATCCGGGGCCGTGCGCGTCAGACGGGTGCGGATCGCGACCGACCGCGGCCCGGTCGAGATCGCGATCCCGAGCCGGGTCGCACGGTCCGCCCGGGACCGACGACGGCCCCGCCGAACCACGCCGGCCCCACCGTCCGGGACGGCCACCGGCCGCGCCGATGGACGCCACCGTCGTCGACGTGCCGGTCGCCGACCGGGACGACCGTCGCCGCGGGTGACGTCCTGGTCGTGCTCGAGGCGATGAAGATGGAGATCGAGGTCCGGTCCCCGCGCGACGGAACCGTGGCAGCCGTGCACGTGACGCCGGGCTCCACCGTCGCCGCCGGCACCGTGCTCGCCGATCTCGGCTGACGATCGTCCGGCGATCCGGACGGCTGCGCGGGCCCGCCGGCCACGTTGCAGGTGACCGGCTACCTCGGGGTGATCGGGTTCGGCTCGAAGGACAGGCGACCCCACCGCTGCGGGCCGGGCGTCAGGGGCGAGCGCGTCACCGGCCAGTCCCCCGGCCGCCAGGTGTTCAGGCCGAGATCCATCCGGTAGCGGACCGGCACCGGAGCCGGCACCTCGTAGTGACGGTAGTTCAGGTCCCAGGCCGGGTGGACCTGGCGCCACCGCGACACGAGCGTGTCGACCCGGGCCGGGTCGGACAGCACCGGGTCGACCACCGTGCACGACGGCCGCCGGTCCTGGCAGTAGAACGAGTAGGCGCCGATCTCCCCGCCCATCACGGCGCCGTCGGTGGGCAGGCCCTGCACGATCGCCCGGTACTCGTCGTTCGTCGCGATGTTCTGGCGCATCGGTGCGACGCCCTGCACCCACAGCGGGGCGTACACGAGCGACAGCCCGACCGCGCCGGCGACGATCACGGCCGGCGCGGCCAGCACCCACCGGCCCGACCGGGCAGCGACGAGGACCAGCGCGAGCCCGAGTCCGACGATCGACGGCGCCAGGTAGTACTCGATGGGTGGGGTCTCGGTGCTGGCCAACGCGACCAGGTGCGCGGCACCTGCCGCCCCGAACGCGACCGCCACCCACTGCCCGCGGGCGACGGCCACTGCCACCGCGATCACGCCGGCGGCGAGGGTGGCGGCGATCAGCACCGCCGGGCCTGGGAACGAATCCCACCAGTACGAGGCGTCGGCGAGCGTCGCACCGCCCCACGACCCGTTGGCCCACTTCACGGGCACCGAGTTCGACCACGCCGACCCGAAGTGCCACCAGGAGAACAGCACCCACGGCAGCGTCGTCGCCGCGCCGATCGGTAATGCCCACAGCACGCGTGAATGGACGGCGATTCCCAGCACGAGGACCGCGGCGACCGCAGCGATCGTCAGATCGGGCCGTGCCAGGAACGCCATCCCGGCGAGCAGACCGGCCAGCACCCACCGGCCGCCGGCGGCCGAGCAGATCAGCGCGACGATGACCGCGGCGCTCAGATAGGTCTCCAACCCGATGCTGGAGGTCAGCACCGGCGACGTCGCGAGTAGCGCCGGCCCGAGCACCGCGGCCTCGGGTCCGCCGAGCCGCCGCAGTCCGATCGCGGTGACGGCCAGCGACGCCATGAGCAGCAACGCCGCGGCGACGAACGCGCGATAGCCGGTGAGCAGATGGAGGGCGGCGAGCAGCCACACGTTGAGTGGGCTGGTGGCGGTGTTCGACTCGACGCCGGTCGTGATCGCCCACTGGCCGTGCTCGGCGAGGTTCCGGGCGAACGACAGCGAGATCAGGCCGTCGTCGGGAATGGCCCGGTGCGCGACCAGGAACAGCACACCGCCCAGTGCAGCGCCATAGACCGCCGGCCACCACGCCCTCAGCAGCTGACGGAGAGCGAGAGTCGGCGCCGGGGGAAGCCCGAGCGGCCGACGGCGGGACAGCGTCGAGGGCCACGGCGACGCGCTGCTGTGGCTCGTGCTCGGCCGCGCAGCGGTCGCCATACACGGAGTGTTCCATGGCGGATCGGTGCCGTTCGCCGTCTCAACCTCTACGTACGAGCGACACGGCACGAGGCCCCGCACCGGTGATCGGCCGTCGGCCGGCCTCACACCGTCCGTGCGGCCAGCGCCTCCGGCGTCGCGATCCCGCGCACGGCCATGCCGGCCAGCTCGGAGGCGATCTGCTCGGCGGAGAACAAGCCGCCCGGCCGGAACCAGCGGTACACCCAGTTCGTCGAGCCCAGCACGGACAGCGCCGCCAGCCGCGGGTCGACGTCGGGGCGGACGAGACCCTCGGCCTGCCCTGCCTCGATCAGGCCCCGGAACACACCCTGGTACGCGTGCTCGTTGCCCAGCACCTCGACCCGGCGCTCCGGCGGCAGCGCCGACAGCTCGTGCAGGAACACCGCGGTCGGGACGAGGTTGGCGCACGTGTGCTCGACGTGCCCGACGATCACGTTCTCCAGCCGCTGCAGCGGATCGCCCGGCGACTCGGCGCGGGCCCGCACGACCGCCAGCCCGTCCCGGTGGACGGAGCTGATCACGTCGAAGAGCAGGTCCTCCTTGGACTGGATGTAGTAGTAGAGGCTGCCCTTGAGCATCCCGAGACGGTCGGCGATGTCCTGGAGCGACGCGCCGTCGTAGCCCTTCTCGTAGAAGACCTGCGTGGCGACCTCGATCAGCTCGGCCCAGCGCTCCTCGCGGGGCTTGCGCTCTCCGCCGGAGCGGCGCGCACTGCGACCCGCGGGTTGGCGCACGCCGCTCGCCTCCTTCTCATCGGCCGACCGTTTGTTAGAGAGTACTCAGCGAATATTCGCACCGGCGTCCACGGGCAGCGCCACGCCGGTCACGTACCGGGCCTCGTCGCTGGACAGGAACAGCACGGCGTTCGCGATGTCGACGGGGTCGACCCACGGAATCGGCATCGCGTTCAGCGACCGGAACCCGTCCATCGCCTTCTCCTGCGTGGGGTTCGGGTCGCCGGGGGCGAACATCCCCCAGGTACCGGGGTTCTGGATCATGTGGGTGTCCACGTTGGTCGGGTGCACGGTGTTCACCCGGATCCGCTCCTGACCCAGCTCGTTCGCCATCGTGCGCATCAGCCCGACGAGCCCGTGCTTGGCCGACACGTAGTGCGCGACGCCCATGATCCCCTTCAGCCCGCCGATCGAGCTGGTGAACACCATCGACCCGCCGCCGCGGGCGCGCAGGTGCGGCACGGCGGCGACGGCCGTGTGCCAGACGCCGGTCAGGTTGACGTCGAGCATGGTGCGCCACATGTCCTCGGTGAGATCCGTGGCGGCGCCGTACGTGGCGATCCCGGCGTTCGCGACGACGGCGTCGAGACCCCCGAGCTGCGTCACGCCCTCGTCCAGCGCGGCGGCCAGAGCACCGGCGTCCCGCACGTCGGCGACCCGCGCGACGATCCGCCGGTCCAGGCGCTCCACCTCGGCGACGGTCGCGTCCAGGTCTTCGGTCGTGGGCAGCGGGTACTTGTCGACGGTGTCGATCGGCGCGCAGGCGTCGACGGCGATCACGTCCGCGCCCTCCTGCGCGAGCCGCACCGCGTGCGCCCGGCCCTGCCCGCGGGCCGCGCCGGTCACGAACGCGACCTTGCCCTCCATCCGCCCGTGGCCCATGGCGGCCTCCCTGCGCTCGGTCCCCTCGCTCCGCTCGGCCGACGTCACTTGATCGTCCATCCGGCGTCGACGGGCAGCGTCACACCGGTGACAAAGCGTGCCTCGTCACTGGCCAGCCACAGGACGGCGTTGGAGATGTCCACCGGTTCCACCCAGGACACCGGCAGCGCGTGCAGCGACTCGAACGCCGGCGCCGCCTTCTCACGCGTCGGATCGTCGGGCGAGAACAGCCCCCACGTCTTCTCGTTCATGATCATGTCGGTGTCCACTCCGGTCGGGTGCACGGTGTTCACCCGGACGTTGTTCCCGGCGAACTCGTTGGCCAGCGTCCGCATGATTCCGACGACGCCGTGCTTGGTCGCCGTGTAGTGCACGGTGTTGGGTGTGCCCTTGATCCCGGCGGTGGAGCTGGTGATCACGATCGCGCCGCCGCCGTTCGCGACGAGGTGCGGCAGCGCCGCGCGGCACGTGTTCCAGACGCCGGTGAGGTTGACGTCGATCATGTTCCGCCACATCGCGTCGGTGATCTCCAGCGCGGGTGAGATCTCGAAGACCCCGGCGTTCGCGCACACGACGTCGAGCTTCCCGAGCTGGGACACGCCCTCGTCGACGGCGGCGCCCAGCGAGGAGGAGTCCCGGACGTCGGCGACGTGCGAGACGATCCGCCGGTCCAGCTCCTCGACCTGCCGCACGGTCTCGGCGAGATCGTCCCGTGTGGACGGCGGGTACATCTCGATCGTGTCGATCGGACCGCACAGGTCGACCGCGACGATGTCCGCGCCCTCCCGCGCCAGCCGCAGCGCGTGGCTGCGGCCCTGCCCACGGGCGGCGCCGGTGACCAGCGCGACCTTGCCTTCCATCCGTCCGGTCATGGATCTCCCCTCAGCTCGCCCGCGATTCGCTCGCGCAGCGGACCCTTACGGATCTTGGTGCTGGACATCGGCCAGTCCGTGACGAAACGGATGTGGCGCGGAACCTTGAACCGGGCGAGCGTTGCCGCGCAGTGCTCCTGCAGCTCTTCGGCACTGGCGCTCGCGCCGGGGTGCAGCTCGACGAACGCGGCCGGCACCTCCGTGTAGCGCGGGTCCGGAGCCGGCACGACGGCGACGGTGCGCACCCCGGGGTGACCGGCGAGCACCGACTCGATCTCCAGCGCGGCCACGTTCTCCCCGCCGACCTTGACCATGTCCTTGAGCCTGCCGCGGTAGTGCACCCGGCCGTCGGCGTCGAGAAGTCCGAGGTCACCGCTGGCGAACCACGCCGTGCGGTCGTGCGGCTCGCCGCCGACGTAGCCGGTGAACATGCCGGTACCCCGGGCGAGGACCTCGCCGGCCTCACCGGTGGGAAGCGGCCCACGCGTGTCCGGGTCGACGACGGTGAGCTCGATTCCGGGCAGCGGGAACCCGTTGGTGCCCAGCCGGACGTCGTCCGGGTCGTCCGGGTGCGTGGTCGCGGCGATGCCGGCCATCTCGCTGCTGCCGTAGGACGTCAGCTGGATCGCGCGCGGAGCGCGGGACTGGATGGCGCGCAACGTCTCCGGCGTACCGACGTTGAGCATCAGCCGCACGCCGGCGAAGCACTCGTCGAAGTCGGGGTGGGCCAGCAGCGCGTCCATCACGGTCGGGAAGCAGGTGAACGCGACCGTGACGCCCTCGTCGCGGATCTGGTGCAGTGCACGGCCGGCGTCGACGCGGCGGTCGGTGACGAACGTGCCGCCGGCGTCCAGGATCGCCAGCAGCGGGTTGACGAAGCTGAGGTGGAACAACGGCAGGACGTCCCACAGCACGTCGTCGGGCCCGCAGCGGAACCGGCCCCGTCCCACCGCCCGCCCGGCTTCGACGAGCGTGGCGTGCGTGAGCGGGCAGCCGCGGGGGTGCGCGGTGGTGCCGGACGTGTAGACGATCAGCGCGACGTCGTCCGGCTTCGCGAACCGGAACGGGGCCGACGGTCCGGGGTCGTCGTCCACGCGCACGAAGCCGGGACGGTCCGCCCCGACCACGACGGCCCGGCGCAGCGCAGGCAACCCGTCCGGAGGTCCGTCCGCGCCGAGGTCGGGCACGGCGCCGGCGACGAGCTCCGCTTCGTCGGTCACCACCAGCGTGTCGACGGCCGCGTCGGCGAGCAGGTGCCGGATCTCCGGGGCGGTGTAGCGCGTGTTCACCGGCACGCAGGCCGCATTCAGCATCCCGCACGCGAACAGCATCTCGATGCCGGCGACGCCGTTCCCGGCGACGAGCCCGACCCGCGCCCCCTCCTCGACGCCGAGCTCGGCCAGCCGCGCGGCCAGCGCCTCGGCGCCGGTGAGGATCCGGCCCCACGGCGCCCGCTCGTCCGGCGTGACCACGCCGGCGTCCGGGTTGGTCAGCGACGCGACGGTCGCGGTGCGGCGCAGCGTGCCGGGCAGGGTCAGGGCGGCATCGGTACTGGTGGCGTCCACCCGGGAATCGTGCTGTGCGCGGGTCACCCGCGACCACCTCCGACCGGCCCCGAACGATCTCGGCGGGGCCGATCCGGCGGACGACCGACCCGGGTCCGACCTCGCAGGCGCTCCCCCGGCGTCACAGGCCGTGCGGGCCCTGCGAGGTCCGGCAACGCCCTGCGAGGTCGGCCGGTCACGTCCGGACCCCCGCTGCGTGGCGGCCTGCGCGGTAGCCGGACACCATGGCCGGGCCGAGCGTCCCGCCCGCACCGCCGTAGACCATCCCGGTGGTACCGGCCATCGCGTTGCCGGCCGCGTACTGAGCCGCACCCCCGCCACCCGGCCCGGCCCCGCGGCCGGACGAATGTGACGTTCGTGCGCATCATCGGTACGAACGCCACATTCGTGCCGGCGAAACAGCAGCTCGGCTGCCCCTGCGCCGACGTGCGGCTCGATACCGTGGTCCAGCAGGTAGGAGAGCAGGCCGCCGACCAGCGCGTGACCGCAGCCCCGCCAGTCCTCCGCCTTGCGCTGCGCCCGGTCCGGCGTGCCCGGCGCCGTCGTGCCGTCCCCGCCGCCCAGCGGCACCTCGGTGAGCATCAGCCGCGGCGTGCGCTCCGGCATCACGATCCGGTCCGACCACCCGCCCAGCGCGCCCACCCGGAACAGGTCCGGGTCGTGCGAGCGCCCGCCCTTCGGCTTCCCGCCGGGGTGCTCCGGGTGGTAGTCGGGCAGCCCCGGCACCACGTGGAAGCCGACCGGCGTACGGGCCTGGACCCACGCCAGGAACTCCGGCCCGGTGTCGACGAACGCCTCGGCCGGCGCCGGCTCGATCAGCCCGTGCGACAAGGACTCCAGGTAGGCCAGCGCCTCCTCGCGCCCGCCCTCGACGGCCGGGATCCAGGTCGTCCCGCCGGACAACGCGGTGGTCCCGCCGACGTGCGACCCCTTCTCGACCACCGTCACGTCGGCTCCGGAGTCCGCGGCCGCGACGGCCGCGACGAGCCCGGCACCCCCCGTGCCGAGCACGTGACGCGCCTCTGGCGAACCGCGTCATACGGAACGGTCCCGCTCGGCCCAGTACGGCCGGCGAGGTCACGCTTGAGGATCTTCCCGGTCGGCGCCTTGGGCAGCGCGTCGACGAAGTCCACCGACCGCGGCTTCTGGTACGACGCCAGGTGCTGGCGCGCCGTGTCCACGATGTCCGCCTCGGTGGCCTCGGTGCCCGGCTTGAGCACGACGAACGCCTTCACGCTCTCGCCCCACTCGTCGTCGGGCACCCCGATCACGGCGCACTCCAGCACCGACGGGTGCTGGTTCACCGCCTCCTCGACCTGGACGGAGTAGATGTTCTCGCCGCCCGAGATGATCATGTCCTTGGCACGGTCGACGATGAACACGTAGGAGTCCTCGTCCCAGGTCGCGACGTCGCCGGTCCACATCCAGCCGTCGCGCAAGGTGGACGCGGTGAGGTCGGGCCGGTTCCAGTAGCCGGTCATGTTCGCCTCGGAGCGGATCACGATCTCCCCGGCCGTGCGGCCGTCCTTCGGGACCTCGTTGCCGTCCGGGTCGACGATCCGCACCGTCGTCACGAACCCCTCGCGCCCGCAGGACCGCAGCCGCTCCGGGCGGATGCCGCGCACGGCGTCGAGGTGGTCCTCCTGGGACAGGAAGCACATCGTCGTGCCCTCGGTCTGCCCGTAACCCTGGATCAGCGTGCAGGGGAACGAGTCCAGCGCCGCCTTGACCACAGTGGACGGCATCGGCCCGCCGCCGTACTGGATGTTGCGCAGCGAGGACAGGTCGTAGCCCGAGAAGCCGGGCACGGCCATCATCCAGTTCAGCATCGTCGTGATGCCGAGGAACGCGGAGACGCGCTCGGCTTGGATGATCTCCAACGCCGTCGTCGCCTCGAAGTTCATCAGCACCAGCGGGCAGCCGTGGCGCATGTAGTTCATCGAGAGCACGACCGGGATGTGGTACATCTGCCCGGTCAGCATGTAGACGTCGGTCGCGACGATCCGTTCGGCGACGGTCTGGTTCAGCATCCCGAACGACGTCGACGTGTGCGTGTGCAGCGCACCCTTCGACTCGCCCGTCGTGCCGCCGGTGTAGAGGATGAAGAACGGGTCCGCGTCCCCGACGTGCGCCGACGGCTCCGGCTCGGTGTCCGGGCTGCGCGCCAGTAGGTCCTCGTAGGACCCGTCGCCGCCGGCCCCGTACTGCAGCCAGTGCGGGACGTCGACCAGGCGGGCGAGCTCCTGCGCGGTCTCGAGCCACTCGTCGGAGCAGATCAGGACCTTCGGGGCACCGTCATCGACGATCCGGGCCAGCTCCTTGACGCCGAGACGCCAGTTCAGCGGCTGCGCGACGAGCCCCGCGCGGCCGGCCGCGTAGTACAGCTCCTGGTACTCGATCGAGTTCTTCGCCAGGATCGCGACCCGGTCACCGCGGGAGCAGCCCAGCGCGAGAAGACCGTTGGCCAGGCGGCGCACCCGGCCGTCGAGCTCGCGCCAGGCGATCCGCCGCCCGCCCGGGACGTCGACGATCGCGTCCCCCGTCGGCGTGAGCGCCGCCCACTTCTCCGGGATCCGGCCGATGTTGACCATTCTCAGTACGGCAGATCGAGGTAGACGTGCCGCCGCGCGATCCGCCACCCGTCGCCGGCCTTGACGAACTCGTCGCGGTACCAGCCGGAGGACAGCACCTTGATCGCACCGTTCTCGATCGAGAGCAGCGTGAGATTGCTCGTCACCGTCGCCGCGTCGGCGGTCTCCGACCAGATCGTCAGGTTGGAGACGTTGTGCCGGCGCTGGTCGGTCTGCGCGGCCAGCGAGTCCGCATGGAGCTTGCGGATCGGGTCCCGGCCCTCGAACGGTCCGATCGTGTCGCCCTCGCGGCCGATCTGCAGGGTCATCGACGCCGTCTCGGTGAACTGGGCCGCGATCAGGTCGACGTCGTTCTCGTCGTAGCCCCAGGAGGCCCGGCCCAGGACGTCCTCGATCTCCGCGCGTGCGGTCATGGCGGTGCTCTTCCTATGCGGGGGTGAACGTGAGCCGCACCTCGGACGGGGCACGGGTGAAGACGCCTGCTCCGGCGGCGGGGCGCCGTCGGCGAACCGGATGTCCTGCATCGCGTCCAGCAGCTGCGCGATGCCGGTCTCCAGCTCGGTGCGCGCGAGCATGGCGCCCACGCAGAAGTGCCGGCCCAGGCAGAACGCCGTGTGGTTGGCGCCGGCGGTGTAGGCGCGGCCCTGGTCCAGGTCGGGCCGGTGGATGTCGAACGCGTCCGGGTCGGCGTAGCGCTCCGGGTCCCGGTTCGCCGCGCCGATCAGGCACGTCACGGTCTTGCCGGCCTCGACCGTGCCGCCGGAGAGCTCCACGTCCTCCGCCGGCTGGCGCATGATCATGTGCACCGGCGGCGAGTGACGCAGCGTCTCGGCGAACGCGGCCGCGATCTTCCCGTGGTCGGCGCGCACGGCCTCCAGCTGCTCCGGGTGCGCGACCAGGTTGGACATCAGGCTGGCGATCGCCTTGTCCGTCGTCTCGCCGCCCGCGGTGAGCAGCAGGCTGCAGAACGCCTTGATCTCGTGGTCGGTCATCCGCACGCCGTCGATCTCGGCGGTGCACAGCGTGGACAGCAGGTCGTCGCCCGGGTTCTCGCGGCGGGCCGCGATGATCGGGATCAGGTACTCCTCGAACTCGCCCTTGGTCCGGATCCCGTCCGCCATGACCTCCTCGTCACCGGAGAGGTTCGACAGGAACCCCATGATCGAGGTGTACCAGCGGTGGAAGTGCTCGTGATCGGTCTTCGGCAGCCCGAGCATGTCCACGATGACGTTGATCGGGAACCGGGTCGCGTACTGGTCGACGAGGTCGACCTTGCCGTCGGCGGCGAACGCGTCGATCAGCTCGCGCGAGTTCTGCTCGATCACCGGCACGAACTTCTCGGCCAGCTCGCGGCCGCGGAACGCCGGCGCCACGAGGTTGCGGTGCGTGGAGTGCTCGCGGCCGTCCATCTGCAGGATCGTCCGGCCGTGTACCGGCTCGAGCTGCCAGTCGTAGTTGCGGCTGGTGAACACCGGATCCTTGAACGCCCGCTCGACGTCGGCGTAGCGGCTGATCACGTAGCTCTGCATCGGCTCGTACCAGATGAGGGGGTGCTCGTCGCGCATCGTGCGGTACGCCGAGTACGGATCGGCGGCGAACTCGGGCGACAGGATGTCAGGTGCGGACACGGGACCTCCGGGCTTCGACGCCTGTGTCTAACGGCCGTTTGGTAGCGGCGAGACTAGCATCACCCCCGGTGCCCGACAAGCGCCTCCACCTGGGGATCCACCGCTTCTACCCGGCCCCGCTCGTTCGGCGCCGAGCGGGTCCGAGGGCTCAGTGGAGGACGGTGAGCAGACCCTCGACGCCGCGCTGGAACGTGGATCCGGCGCTATCGGCGGAACTGTCGTGACCACGACCACGACCACTACCCCTGTCGCTGCCACCACCGCACCGCCACCTCGGCGGCTGTACATCGTGCGCTTCGGATTCGCCCTGGTCTGGGCGGTCCTGCTGTTCGCAACCGCGTCGAGCATCGGCGCCGCGTAGGCGATCCTGCTCGTGCTCTACCCGGTGTTCGACGTGGCCGCCGCCGTCCTCGACGCACGCTCCGCGCGCGCGGCCGCCCCGGGCCTCTACGTCAACATCGCGGTCAGCACCCTCGCCGCCGTCGGGCTGGCCGTCGCCCTCGCCTCGGGCATCCCCGCCGTCCTGCAGGTCTGGGGGGTCTGGGCCGCCGCGGCCGGGATCGTGCAGCTCGTCGTCGCCGTCCGGCGTCGCCAGTGGGGAGGACAGTGGGCGATGATCGCCAGCGGGTCCATCTCCGTGCTGGCCGGAGTCTCGTTCGTCCTCATGGCCTCGAACGCCGGAGCATCCTTGGTCGCCCTGGCCGGCTACGCCCTGCTCGGCGGCATCTTCTTCGGTGTTTCGGCACTGCGCCTCGGCCGCACCGCAAGGAGGAACTGACAGAAGAGCTCACGTGATCGACTTCTCGGACGCGCAGACGGACGCCGTTGTCCGCCTGCGCTGCCCGACGCCCGATCACGGGCGCCGGGCCGACCCCTCGCAGCAGTACACGTTCAGTTCAGGAGATGCCCAGCTTCTCGGCGGCCATCCTCGTCCCCTCGACCCGGTTCTTGATCTTCTGGAACGCGACGTCCCGGGCGAAGTCCGGCGACCCGTGGTTCGGCTTCTCGTCGATCGAGAACGGGGAGAAGCCGCAGTCGTCGGTCGACCCCAGCTGTTCCTTCGGGATGAAGTCCGCAGCCCGGATCAGACGGTCGGCGACCTCCTGCGCGCCCTCCACCCGCGGGTTCCCCGGGTTGATCACGCCGATGTAGGCCATCTGCGTGACGCCGTCCGCGTCGGTGCGCAGGTTCTTGCCGATCGACTCGTAGACCGGGTCCTTCTCCCGCTCGCTGGCCAGCTGGATCAGGAAGTAGCCCGCGTTGATCTTGAACATCTCGGGCAGCAGGTTGTTGTACGGCACGTCCGCGGAGTGCACGGAGTCGCGGTCGCCGCCCGGACAGGTGTGGACGCCGATGTCGACGCGCTCGCCGGCGTCGAAGCGGGCCATCACGCGGTTGATCAGCTCGATGAAGTGCGGCAGCAGACCGGCGCCGGTCCACGGGTTGCGCGGGTCCTCGCGGGTGGCAAGGCGTCCCTCGGTGAAGTCCACCGACACCCGGGCCGCACCGGCCTCGAACGCCTGGCGGATGTCGCGCTCGCACTCGTCGATCAGCTTGGCCTCGAAGTCCTCGCGGCTGTAGCCCTCGACGGGGTCCTTGAGCGGGTAGAGCAGCGCGAGCATCGACGGCGAGATGACCGCCTGCTTCATCGGCGATTTGGCATAGCCGATGGACTTCCTCAACGAGTCCGACGCGTAGTTGTTGTACTCGAACGGGCCGCGCTCCAGCTTCGGCAGCTGGCGGCCGTGGCCGTCGGCGAAGATCGCGAAGAACTGCCCGCCCGGGCCCAGCGAGGGCGCGAGCCCGGTCCCGGCCAGCGTGTCCGTGATCGGGTAGGTGGCGAACGACGACCAGCGCTGCTCGCCGTCGGAGATGATCGGAGCCCCGGTGGACTGGTAGCGGTCGATCGTGTCCTTGACCGCGGCCTCCTGCTCGACCTCCAGCGCCGCCTTGTCGATCTTCCCCTCGTCGTAGGCCGCGTAGGCCTCCTGGAGCTTCGCCGGCCGGGGCATCGAGCCCACCGGCTCGGTCGGGATTCCGGTCGCGGTCCGCGGGTCGTATCCGTGCATGGCCTGTCGCTCCTCGACGCCACTCGGGCGCAGGGTGGGGGACGCGGTCGTCCGAGAATCGTGCGAGAACACGCCGTTCTCGGCGCAGGACGCATCTGGCTCACCAGGGGCCGGGGCGGGCTTTGCGCGCAGAAGATCGCCCGCGCGCCGTGGCGCGGACCGAGTTTCCTAGCGGAATTCGACGCTACTGTGTGGCTTGGATCACGTCAATCGGCGCTGAGAGCAGCCGCCTGCGCCGTACGGCGGATCGTGTCGTGGGGTCCGTGGACGTCGCCCGGGACGGCTCCGGGGGTGAGAAGCAGGGCCAGGTCGACGCCCCGTTCGCCGAACTCGGCCGCCCGGCGCGCGACGGTCGCGCCGTCGCCGAGGGCGCAGAGATGGTGCACCGCCTCGTCCGGCACCAGCGCGAGCGCGGCCGCCCGCTCGCCGTCGCGCCACAGGGCGGTGGCCCGCTCCAGCTCGTCGAAGACGCCGGCGAACGACCCGGCGTGCGTCGGCACCATCGCGTACTGCAGCACCATCCGGCGCAGCCGGGTCATGGCCTCGTCGGTCCGGTCGCCGGCGTAGGCCCAGAACGACGTCATCGCCCACACCGAGCCGGGTTCGCGCCCGGCCTCGGCCTCGCCCTCGCGGACGTGGGCGAGCCGCCCGGCCACCTCACCCGGCGGGCACCACGTGATGAACACGCCGTCGGCGATCCGGCCGGCGAGGCGCAGCATCCGCGGGTTCATCGCGCCGACGACGACCGGCGGTGCCTGGGGCGGGCGCATCGACGCCCGGAACCCGCGCACCTTCTCCCCCGCCCAGGCCGCGCGC
Source organism: uncultured Actinomycetota bacterium (assembly GCA_963822335.1). Classification (GTDB taxonomy): domain Bacteria; phylum Actinomycetota; class Actinomycetes; order Mycobacteriales; family Pseudonocardiaceae; genus Pseudonocardia. The sequence goes on from CAWGHE010000005.1 coordinate 1,889,821, forward strand.
AGCGCCGCGACGTAGGCCTCCATCGTCGCGAGCGGGCGCTCGTAGGCGAGCCCGTGCCAGTCGCGCACGATCATCGGGCTGCTCACGCCCAGCCCGGCGAGCACGCGGCCGGGCGCCGCGGACGCGAGCGTCGCGAACCCCATCGCGGCCAGTGGCGCGGTGCGTGGGTAGACCGTCGCGATCCCGGTGCCGAGCCCGATCCGGTCGGTGGCGCCGGCGATCAGCCCGAGCATCGAGAACACCTCCGGCCCGGCGACCTCCCCGACCCAGACCGAGTCGTACCCGCACTCCTCGGCCGTCCGGGCGATGTCCACATACTCGGGCGCACTCAGCCCGTCCTCGACGGGCAGGGTCACCCCGAGCCGCACGCTCACGCGCGCGCCCCTATCGTCCCGACCTGCGCGAGCGGAGCGCTCGTCCAACTCGAGCGCGCGAACGGAGCTCTCGTCCAACCCGACGGCCCGGAGGCCGGGGGGCGCAACGCACCTCCGACCGGCGCGAGCGGAGCGTTCGTCCAGCCCGAGCGCGCGAATGGAGCTCTCGTCCCATCGCGGGCTGGTGCGGCGAGCGTCATCCGCGGATCTGCCGGACGACCGCGCGGGTGTCGTACCAGGTGCCGATGCGGGTGATCGCGCGGTCGTCGCCGTCGAACACGTCGAGCGCCTCGAACTCCACCGCACGGCCGTCGCGCAGCCGCCCGTCGAACGCGATCTCGCAGACGATCGTGGCCCGCGCGTCGATCCAGCGCACGACCAGGTCCCGGTGCTCGGCGAACGGTCCCAGCACGGCCCGCAGGTGCGCCACCGCCGCGTCCCGGCCGATCGCGGGCCGCGCCCCCGTCGTGTGGATCTCCACGTCCGGGTCGAACAGGGCGGCGAGTGAGTCCCAGTCCTCGTCGTTGACCGCCGCGAAGTAGCGCTCGACGAGATCCTTCACGAGCCTGTCTCTCTCATGACACAGCCTCCTTCAGCTCGCGCATCGCCTTGAACGACCACCCGGCCAGCGACGGGTCGCCGAACGCGGTGATGTTCCACAGCACCAGGTGGCGCAGTCCCTGCGCGCGGTACTCGGCCAGCTCCTCGGCGACCTGCTCCGGCGTGCCGGCGAAGGCGTAGTGGCGCACCACCTTCGGCGGGATCGCGTCGATGATCCGCATCGACTCCTCGCGCGGCACGGTGCTCGGGATGAAGTCGTGGAAACCCGACCCGGTGCCCTCGAACGGCGGCTCGACACCCAGGTCGCGGAACACCTGGGACGGCAGCAGCACGCACAGGGCCCGGACCAGCGGGGCCTCGGTGAGCCGCCGGACCGTCTCCTCGTCCGGCCCCATGAGGACGTAGCCGAGCATCCCGGGCGTCACCGAGTCCTCGTCGCGCCCGGCCGCGGTCGACGCGGAGCGGATCGCGGCCAGCGACTTGCCGTAGTCCGGAGCGGTCATCTTCGTCGGGAGCCAGCCGTCGGCCTGCTCCCCGGTCAGCCGCAGCATCCGCGGGCCGTGTGCGGCCGTCCAGATCTCCGGCGGGCGGTCGCCGTAGGGATTCAGTCCCAGGACCGCGTGGTCGAGCTCGTGAAACCGACCGGCGTAGGAGATCGGCCCGTCGGCGTCCCACAGCCGGCGCATCACCTCGATCCCCTCGGCCAGGCGGGCGACCGGCGTCGTGAAGTCCATCCCGTACGGCGTCACGTTGAGCCGCTCCCCGGAGCCGAGCCCGAGGATCGCGCGCCCCTGCGTCACGTGGTCGAGCGTCAGCGCCGACGCCGCCGTCATCGCCGGGTTCCGGCGGATCAGGTCGGTCACGCACACCCCGACCCGGATCGACGACGTCTGCGCCCCGACCACGCCCATCATCACCAGCGGGTCGAAGTAGACGTGCGGCGACGACTGGAGCTCGGCCAGCCCGGTCAGGTCCGGCGTCCACATCGTGTCCGGGTGCCAGCCCATCAGGTGGTCCGGCCACCAGACGGCGTCGAACCCGTCGGCCTCGGCCTTCTGAGCGAACGTCACGGCCGCGTCGGCCGGCGGCATGATCTGGCCCGGGATGCCCAGCTCCAGGCGATCCATCAGTACCGCCATCCCTCGCCGAACGTCGGGATCCGCTGCCCGAGATAGTCCTCGACGCAGGTCAGTGCGGCCCGGGCGGCGCGGTCCGTCCCGATGCCGCGGGACCGGAACGTCTCCGAGGCGAACCACAGGCCCTCGACGTTCGGGGCCCGCCAGTGCGGCCGGTACCGGCCGACCAGGCCCGGCATCTGGATCACGCCGAACGACGGCTCGAACACCAGGTGCCGCCGCCGCCAGACCGGGTTCGCGAACTGCGGCCACATCGTCACGAGGTCCCGCTCGAACGCGTCCATCCGGTCCCGGCACCACTGCCGGTCCCGGCCCTTCGCGCCCGGGATGATCGAGCCCATCGTGTGCAGATGGGTGCCCGGCGGCGAGCTCGACGGGTCCATCGCCGACTGGTCGAACATGAAGCCCGACGACGGCGTCGACGGGGTCTCGGTCCACGTCGACAGCTCGCGCGGGTCGTACTTCCAGACCGGCTCCTCGGTGGCAAGGTGCAGCCCGAGCCAGGCCACCCGGAACCGGTCCTGGGCCAGGAAGTCGATCTGCGCGGTGTACCACTCCGGCAGCTCGCCGCGCGGCACGACGTTCAGCACCGTCCACACCGGGAGCGTGGAGATCACGGCAGACGCCTCGAGGATCTCCTCCTCGTAGAACTCGTTCGGCAGGATCTTCGGCTCGCGCCCGATCGCGACGCCGCGCACCTCACCGTTCTCGATCACCACGCGTTCGACGGCGGTGCCGAGCCGCAGCTCCCCGCCGTGCGTCTCCAGGGCGTCGGCCAGATCGCGCCACATCCCGTCCCAGCCCTGGCCGGGCCAGCACGAGTAGGCGGCGGTGCCCCGCTCCTCGAAATGCATCTTGCGGACGTAGAGGTTGTCACTGGCCGAGTGGTCGTACCAGTTCTCGGTCATGCACTCGAGCACGGTGATGAACTCGAACAGGTCCACGACGCCCTGGTCGTCGGTGTACTGGTGGATCCACTCGCGCAGCGGGCGGTCGTCCCACGCGTCGAGCGCCTCGTACGGCGTCTGCACCAGCGCCTTGATGACCTTCTTCAGCTCGGTCCGGTCGGTGTAGCGGTCCCGGATCGACGTCCAGCCGCGCTCGTTGTCCCAGATCGGCATGTCCTCGGAGACCTCGCCGTGCACGAGCTCCTTGCCGACGTGCTCGAAGACCTTCGTCAGCCCCGAACCGGGGTCCTCGATCAGATGGCCGCCGAGGTTCACCGTGAACCCCTCGTCCGGCACGGCGAGCGCGCGTCCACCCAGGACGGTGCTGCGGTCCAGGACGACCACCCGCTTGCCCTCGGCGGCCAGCAGCGCACCGGCGGACAGCCCGGCGGCGCCGGCTCCGATCACCACGACGTCGTAGCTCGCCATGCCCTCTCCCTACCTCGATCCGCCCACCGGCCGCAGCCGCGCCGTCCCGGACAGTGCGCGGACCGGCCCGTCCGGGCGGTGCACGTCCAGCCAGACCGCGCACTCGACGACCTCACCGGGCGCAGCGCCGTCCGTCCGGCCGGCGGCCCGCGCGTTGCCGCGACGGCTGACGATGCCCGTGACCTCGCCCCCGGCCACCACTCGCTCGCCCCCGAACACCATGGCGTGGAACCGGAACCGGGTGGCCAGGATCCGCTCCGGCCCGCCGGCGGCGCCGGCGAGCATCGTGTGCACCCAGCCCATCGTGATCGGGCCCTGGACCACGACGCGCGGGCCGAACCCGAGGCCGTCGGAGACGGCGGGATCGAGATGGATCATGTTCGGGTCGCGCAGCAGCGCGGCCATCGTCTTCATCGCCGCCGGGTCCGCGATCGCCTCGAGGGTCGGCAGCGCGTCGCCGAGCTTCACAGCCGGGCTCCCGGCTCGGCACGGCGCGGGAACACGTACGTGGGACGGACCGTCGCGTGCGTCGCCCAGTCCGGGCCGACGATCTCGATCTTCAGGGTGGCCAGGTCGAACGTCCCCGAGTCGCCCGTCCGGCGGCGGACGTCGGAGACCTCGGCCATCACGTCGTAGACGATCCCGGCGCGCAGCGGCTGGGCGAAATCGACGGCCCACTCGCCGAGCAGCGGCCCGTCGGCCGACGAGGAGCCGAACAGCGCGAACACGTCCTCCAGGCCGACGCCGAGCCCTTCGGTCGCCGCCAGGAACGCGACGGTCGGGTGCACGACCCCACGCTTGTCCGGCGGCGGTGCGCCGGTCATGTCCCGGACCAGCCAGTCCACGTACGGCTCGATCCGCGCGCTGCCGCCGGGGAAACGGTGGCCCAGACAGGCCCGCAGATCCTCCTCGCGCACCTGTCCACACTCCCGGGGCGCTGCTAGTTTGTCAAACGATTGGTAGGTGAGCCTCGATGTCCGACCTCACGCTGCTCGACCTGCTGGAACACCGCGCAGCGGACGCGCCGGAGCAGGGCGTCGCGTTCCCGGACGGGCGGCTGTCCTGGCCCGATCTCGCCGGGACCGCGCGCCGGCTGTCCGGGACGCTGTGGGCGGCCGGGATCCGGCCCGGCGACGCCGTCGGACTCCTGCTGGCTGACGGCCTGGACAGCGTCACGTGGTGGCTCGCCGCTGCGCGGATCGGCGCGGTGACGGTGCCGGTGAACGTGCGGCTGCGCGCCGGGGAGCTCGCGTACCAGATCGACAACGCCGACGTCCGGCTGCTGCTGACCACGTCCGCGTTCGCGGACCGGCTGGGCGAGGCGCTGCCCGGGCTGGACGCGGCGAACCCCGGCCGTCTCGCGCTGCCCGGGACGCCAGCACTGCGCACCGTCGTCGCGCTGGACGGGGAGACGCCACCCGGGTTCCTCCCCCGGCTCGCGGACGGGGACCCCGGGCCCGCCGACGCCGCCCGCGCCGCCCTGCGGCCGGACGACATGATCCTCAACCTCTACACGTCCGGCACGACCAGCCGCCCCCGCGGCTGCCTGCACGACCACCGCTCGCTCGTCGCGGAGGGCGAGGCCGTCGCGGCACGGCTCGGCCTGCGCCCCGACGACCGGTTCTGGACGCCGCTCCCGATGTTCCACTGCGGCGGCTTCGACGTGGCCGTCGCGGCGCTGGCCGGACGCTGCGGGATGGTCCACTCCGGACCGTTCGAACCCGGTGCGGCACTGCGCCAGCTGGCCGACGAGCGCTGCACGGTCGGGTTCCCGGCGTTCGAGACGATCTGGCTGCCGGTGCTCGAGCACCCGGACTTCGCCGCGACGGACCTCTCCGCGCTGCGGATCGTCGCGAACGTCGGCGCGCCCGAGCGGATGCGCGCGATGCAGGCGCGGCTGCCGCACGCCGTGCAGGTGTCCTGCCTGGGCATGACGGAGTCGTTCGGGTTCTGCTGCCTGGGCTCGCCGGACGATCCGCCGGAGACGCGGACCACGACGAGCGGGATCCCGTTGCCGCACATGGAGGCGCAGGTCGTGGACCCGGCGACCGGGGAGCCGGTGCCGCCCGGCACGCCCGGCGAGTTCCGGTTCCGCGGGGCGTCGCGGGTCGCGCGCTACCACCGCGACGCCGAGCTCACCGCCGCCCGGATCGACGACGACGGCTGGTTCTCCTCCGGCGACCTGGTCGTCGCCGACGCCGACGGTCGGCTCTCGTTCCGGTCGCGCCTGAAGGACATGCTGAAGGTGGGCGGGGAGAACGTGGCCGCCGCGGAGGTCGAGGGCTTCCTGTCCGAGCACCCCGCGGTGGGGATCGTGCAGGTCGTCGGTGTGCCGGACGCCCGCTACGGCGAGGTTCCCGCCGCGTTCGTGCAGCTCCGGGCGGGTGCGGCGGCCGGCGAGGACGAGCTGATCGGCCACTGCCTCGGCCGGATCGCGACGTTCAAGGTGCCCCGCTACGTGCGGTTCGTCGACCGAGTGGCCGATGTCCGGGACGAAGGTGCAGAAGTTCCGGCTCCGGGACGCACTGACCGCGGAGCTGGCCGAGGCCGGCGTCACCGAGGCCCCGCGGCTCGCCGCCCCGGCCGCCGGCAGCTGACGGGTCAGGCCCGCCCCGCCGAGCGGGCCGAGCGCAGGCGCGGCGCCTCGGTGATCCCCTTCTCCGTCAGCTCCGCGGCGATCCGTTCGCGAAGCTCCACCTTCCGGATCTTGGTGCCGGACATCGGCCACTGGTCGACGAACCGGACGTAGCGCGGGACGCGGTAGGTCGCGATCGCGTCCAGGCAGTGCGCGATCAGCTCCTCCTCGGTGGCGCTCGCACCGTCGCGGAGCTGCACGAACGCGGCCGGCACCTCCACGTAGTGCGCGTCCGGAGCCGCGACGACGGCGACGATCCCGACGGCCGGGTGGGTCAGCAGGTGCCCCTCCACCTCCGCCGCGGCCACGTTCTCCCCGCCCACCTTGAGCATGTCCTTGAGCCGGGACCGGAACGTCAGGCGCCCGTCGGCGTCGGCGACCACGACGTCGCCGGAGTGGAACCAGCCCTCCGCGTCGATCACCCGCGCGGTCTCGGCGGGGTCGCGGAAGTAACCGTCGAACGCGTTCGGGCCGCGGAACCACAGCTCGCCGTCGACGCCCGGCGGCACGTCGGCGCCGGTGTCCGGGTCGACGACGCGGCAGCGCATGCCGGGCATCGGCAGCCCACCGGTCGTCGCGAACGCCTCCGGCGGGTCGTCCAGGCGGCCCAGCGTCAGGAACGCCGACGACTCGGTCATCGCCACGCACGACACGTGCGTCGCGTGCGGCAGGCGGGCCGCCATCTCGCGCAGGCGCTCGGGGACGCCGACGGCCATCACCAGCCGGATCCGGGACAGATCGCGGTGGGCCAGGTCGGGGTGATTCAGCACCGGCATCCAGATCGTCTCGAACGCGGCGAGCGCGACCGTGACCTGTTCGGACTCCAGGTAGGCGGGCGTCGTCGCCGGGTCGAACGTCCCCGGGTGCACGAACGGCGCGGCCGCCGTCACGCAGCTCAGCGCGAACGTGATGCCACCGCCGTGGAACAGCGGGATCGCCGTCCAGACGCGGTCGTCCGGGGTCAGCGCCATCCGTTCGGCGATCCCGGCCGGGAGCCGGGTCAGTGCCTCGTGCGAGAGCATCGCGCCCTTCGGCGCGGCCGTCGTCCCGGACGTGTAGACGATCACGGCGGTGTCCCGCACGCGGACCGACTCCTGCTCGCGCCGAACGTCGGCGTCGGTTGCGCGGGGCCCGGTGACCAGCTCCTCCGGGTCGACGACGTGCCGCAGCTCCGGCGCGTCGGACGGAGCCAGGTCGCGCCCGTGGTCGTCGGTGACCAGGACGGCCATGCCGGAGTGCCGGGCCAGCCCGCCGACCTCCCCGGTCGTGAACCGCGCGTTCACCGGTACCGCGATCGCACCGATCGTCGTCGCCCCGAACAGCACGGCGAGCAGGTCGGCCGACGCGGGCAGCAGGATCCCGACCCGGTCGCCCGGCTGCACGCCGAGCCCGAGCAGCCCGCGTGCCGCCGCCCAGGCGCGGTCGGCGAGCTCGGCGTAGGTGTAGCGCCGGTCCGGGAACACGAGCGCCTCGGCGTCCGGCCACTCCGCGGCGCGACGGTCGAGCAGATCGCCGAGCGTGCAGGCCGAGGCGGATGTGAGCACGCGGGACCTCCCCGTCGACGGCGACGCCCGATCGTTTCCCGGGAGCGGGCGTTCCGTCGACCTCCGTTCGGAGGACGATCAACGGGGGCGGGAGCTCAGGACAGCCCGTGCAGGACGTGACGCACGAGGCCGGGCAGGCCGCCCCCGTGTGACTCGTCCGAGGCCTCGTCGTCGGTCTTCCGGCCGCGGTCCGACCGGTCGCGGGTGTGCCGGGTTCCGTCCGTCGCGGTGTCGCCGCGGTCGGGCCGGGCCTCCTCCGAGGATCTCGGCGGCTGCTCGTCCTCGCGGGTGGTGCTGCGGGGCGGCCGGCTGGTCCGGTCCGCGGAGTCCCCACGGTCCTCGGCCACCCGGGCGACCGGAGGTTCGCGGGTCTCGGCGGGCGCGGGCGGCGGCTCGGCCGCGAGGGATCCGAGCCGGTCCAGGGCGCCCTGCACCGACGACACGACGTCCGACCCGGACGGTTCGGCGAGGACGGCGACGGGTGCCGTCACGGCGAGCTCGTCGCCGGTGTCCGGGCGCAGCGTCCCGCCGGCGACGACGATGCTGCCGAGCACACTCGCCGCGAACCCCGCCGCGAGCACGGCGGCGAACCCCGGCCGCCCGCGGGGACGGAACCGCCGGGCCACGTCCACGACGCGCTCCGCGCGACGGGCCGGGACAAGCGCCACCGACTCCAGCGAGCAGGCCATCCGCCGCCGCAGGCCGGGCAGGTGCTGCCCGGCCGCGGACGCGGTACGGATCGCGTCGAGCACGGCCGACGGTGCCGACCGGCCGGATCGGTCCCCGGTCACGCACCGCACCGCGAGCACGGCCAGTGCGTGGAGATCCTGGTCGACGGCGCGCCGGGCGGCGGTCGCGGTCGGGTCCGGCAGCCCGCCCCAGCGCGCGACGCCGACGTCGTCGAGCAGCACGCCGTCCGCGTCCACCTCACCGTGCACGAGTCCGGCCCGGTGCACGTGGCCCAGCGCGTCGGCCAGCCCGAGCACGACGTTCGCCGCGTGGTCCCTGCTCAACGTGGCGCGGGAGATCCGTCCGGCCAGCGTCTCGGTCATCAGCGGGAGCACGAGGAACGCGTCGTCGCCGGCCTCGCCGCCGTCCAGCAGCCGCACGATGTGGGCGTGGTCAAAGCGGTCGAGCGCCGCGGCCTCGGTCCGCCAGCGTGCCGTCGGACCGTCCTCGGCGGGCAGAAACTTCACCGCCACCGGGCGCCGGAGCACGCGGTCGTATCCGGCGTGCACGCGGGATCGACGGCCCCGTCCCACGACGTCACCGATGGCATAACGTCCATTCGCGACCGACTCGCCGCCCCACTGGCGCATGGCCGTTCCTCTGCGGTCGACTCCCCCGACGACGTCGGACCTCCCGCAGCGGGTCGAGATCACTGCCGTGCGCAGCAGGTTGTCCTGATCACATCGTCCACGGCTCGGGGTCGATCACCCGTCCGACGCGCCGTACACCTCAGATCTCAGGCAGGGGCGAGTGCGCCCCGGACGATCGCGCACAGCTCGCTACGGTCGGGGCCCTCGTCCACCGGGGGGAACCAGCCCGAGCGGTAGACGGCGCGGGCACGCTCCTGCATGCAGTCCAGGCTGTCCGGCCCCGTGAGCATGCTCAGGTAGGGCCCGAGCACCGAGGAGATCTCCGGGTCCTGCTCGGCGGCAGCCATGATCATGACCGCCGGCAGCGGGGCGTCGAGGTCGAGGTCCCCGCCGTCCCAGAGCCGCCGGATCGTCATGTCGGTCAGCACGTGGTCGGCCACCCACGGCCGCATGTGCGCGTCGCACCACGACTCGAACGCGTCCCGGTCGGGAAGGCCTCCGGCCGCCTCGTCGACCAGGCGCAGCAACTCGCGGGCCTGCATCATCGAGGTGGCCAGCCCGCGGCCGAACATCGGCGTCGTGGTGCAGACGGCGTCGCCGACCAGCACGAGTCCGGCCGGGTATGCCTGGCCCTGGTAGCGGTTGACCAGCCGCCCGCCGGCGAGCACCGGCGCGATCGGCTCGGAGCGGTCCGGGTCGGTCCAGTCGGCCAGACCGGGGATCGCGCGGCACGCGGCCTCGAACGCGGCCTCGTGGCGTAGTCCGACGAGGTCGGTCACCTCGACCGGGCGCACGATCAGGACCGAGAACATGCCGGCCTCGTGCCGGAACACGATCACCTGGTAGCCGTCCAGGTCGGCCTGCCAAGCCAGCGGGTTGTCCATCGGGCCCGGCTCGGCACCCGGGTGCAGGCGGTACTGCCGGTCGACGTACGCGACGCCGGTGTCGCCGTACAGCTCCGGCTCCGGGCGCAGGTCGCGGGTGACGCGCCCGGTCCGACCGGAGGCGTCGATCACCAGGTCGGCCGCCAGCTCCGCTCCGTCGACGCGCAGGCCGGTCGCGCGACCGTCGCGCACGATCACCTCGTCCACGTGACCGCACCGCAGCTCCAGTCCCTCCTGGCCGGTGACGGTCGTCCGCAGCGCGCGCTCGAACGTCTCGCGCCGCGATCGCATCCCGCCGCGCACCCCGCTCCCGTCCGGCAGAAGGAACCTGATCGGCTCGGCCCCGGCGGCCTCCCAGGCCGCGTACGCCTCGGGGATCTCGGCGAGCAGGGCGTCGCCGACCTGCGACCGGACGCCGTGCGCGTGGTGGAACTGCATCACGCCGCGGCGCGCCCACGTGCCGTCCGGGTCCGGGCCCGGATCACGGTCGACGGCGACGACGTCGTGGCCGCGGCGCGCGAGCGCCGCACCGAGGAACAGCCCGGTCGGACCACTTCCGATGATCGCGACTCGCACGGCGACCCCTCCATCCGCTACCCTGCCCGTGTATTGGTTACCATAAGGATGTACCCAAAAGTCGGCGGAGGTCAAGCACGATGACGACCGACAGCGGACGGCGGCCCTACCGGTCGGACCTGCGGGCCCGTCAGGTCCGCGAGACCCGCCGGACCGTGGTGGCAGCCGCAGCCGACCTGTTCGTCCGGAGCGGCTACGCGGCGACGACGCTCGATGCCGTCGCCGAGGCCGCCGGGGTGAGCCGCAAGACCGTGTTCAACGCCGTCGGCGGGAAGCCGGCGCTGCTGAAGCTGGTCTGGGACCACTCGGTGGTCGGCGACGACGAGCCGGTGTCGATGGCCGACCGGCCGGCCGTGGCTCGCATCCGGGCGACGGCCGACCCGGTGGAGGCGGTCCGGCTCTGGGTGGCGATGCTCGCCGAGGTCGCCGAGCGCACCGCCGCGATCGGGAACGTGGTGGTGGTCGCCGCCGACTCCGACCCGGACGCGGCGGAGCTGCTGGCGCGGTCCGAGGCGGAGCGGCTCGACGGCGCGCGGGCGTTCGCCCGGCACCTCGACGCGATCGGCCGGCTGCGGGCGGGCCTGTCCCCGGAGGAGGCCGCCGACGTCCTGTGGACGCTGAACGACAGCGCGGCCTACCGGCGGCTCGTCGTCGACCGCGGCTGGACGGTCGCGGCGTTCCGGGACTGGCTCGTCCGCGTCGTGCTCGCGTCGGTGCTGTCCGGGTGAGCGACTAGAGGATCTCGAGCCGCCGCTTGCGCTCCGGCGGCGGGAAGGCGCGGTCCAGGCCGGCGCGGTCGTCCGCGGTCAGCGTGACGGCGAGCGCTCCGCGGTTCTCCTCGACGTGCGCCACGTCGGCCGACTTCGGGATCGCGACGACGTCGTCGCCCTGTCCGAGCACCCAGGCGAGAGCGACCTGCGCGGGCGTCGCGCCGTGGGCGGCGGCGATGTCGTGCAGCGCGGGGGATCCGAGAAGGCGGCCCTGCTCGATCGGCGAGTAGGCGGTGATCGGCACGCCGTGCTCGCGGCACCAGGGCAGCAGGTCCCACTCCGGGCCGCGCCGGGTCAGGTTGTAGAGCACCTGGTCGGTCACGAGCCCGTCGCCGCCGGCCGCCACGAGCTCGTCCAGGTCGTCGACGTCCAGGTTCGACACACCCCAGTAGCGGATCATGCCCCGCTCGCGCAGCTCGTGGAACGCCGCGACGGTCTCCGCCAGCGGGTGGCGGCCACGCCAGTGCAGCAGGTACAGGTCGATTCGGTCGGTGCGCAGCCGGCGCAGCGCGCGTTCCGCGGCGGCGACGGTGCCCCGCCGGTCGGCGTCGCCCGGCAGCACCTTGTCGACCAGGAACACCTCGTCCCGCCGGCCGGCGACCGCCTCACCGACGAGCTCCTCGGCGCCGCCGTCGGCGTACATCTCGGCGGTGTCCAGCACGGTCATCCCCAGGTCGATCCCGCGGTTCAGCGCGGCGATCTCGCCGGCACGACGCGTGGGGTCCTCGGCCATGCCCCAGGTGCCCTGGCCCAGCGCGGCGACCCGCTCGCCGCCGGGCAGGGTGACCGTGGGCATGACGGTGTCGTCCGTCGCAGTGCGCTTCATCCCGCCCAGCATCCCGCTGGCGGGCGGCGGGCTCAGGCCGGGGCCATCGCCGCGCGGACGATGCTCACGAGCTCGCGACGGTCCGGGCCGTCGGCCGGGGTCGGGCGCCAGCCCCGCCGGTACACCTCACGGGCACGCGACTCCACGTCCCGCAGGCTGGCCGGCCCGTTGATCATCCCGAGGATCGGGCCTAGCACCGGGGCGATCTCCGGGTCGGCCGCGGCCGCGGCGGCGACGAGGCTCGTCGGCAGCGGTCCGTCGAGGTCGATGTCCTCCCCCGCCCAGAGCCGGCGCGTGTTCTCGTCGTCGCGGACGTGGTCCTCCACCCACGGCCGCATGTGCTCCTCGCACCAGCGCCCGAACCCGGCAGGGTCGAACGGGCCGCTCCCGTGCTCGTCGAGCAGCCGCAGCAGCTCGCGGGCCTGCATCATCGCGGTGGCCAGCCCGCGCCCGTACATCGGCGTGGTGGTGCACACGGCGTCCCCGACGAGCACGAGGCCGGGCAGGTCCGCCTGCTCCCGGAAGCGGTTGACCAGGCGCCCGCCGGCGAGCACCGGCGTGATCGGCCGCGCGCGTGCCGGGTCGGTCCACACGGCCAGACCCGGGATCGCCCGGCAGGCCGCCTCGAAGGCCGCCTCGTCGCGCAGGTGCACCAGGTCCGGCTCGTCGACCGGGCGCACGATCAGCACGGAGAAGATGCCGTGCTCGTGCAGGAACACGATGACCTGGTAGCCGTCCAGGTCGGCCTGCCAGGCCAGCTGGTTCGTCATCGGCCCCGGCATCGCGCCGTCGAGCAGCTGGTACTGCCGGTCCACGTAGGCGACGCCGGTGTCCCCGGCCACCGCGGGCGGTGGGGCGAGGTCGCGGGTGAGGCGCCCGGACCGCCCGGACGCGTCGATCACCAGGTCGGCCGGGAGGTCCTCGCCGTCGACGCGGACCCCGGTCGCCCGACCGTTCTCCACGAGGACCGATTCGGCGTGGCCCGTCCGCAGCTCCAGGTCCGGCTCGCGGGCGACCGTGTCGCGCAGGGCGCGTTCGAGCGTCTCCCGCCGCGACCGCATGCCGCCGGGTACAGCGGTCCCGTTCGGGAGCATGAACGTGATCGGCTCGGCGCCGGCGTCGACCCAGGCGTCGTACGCCTCCGGGATCTCGGCCAGCAGCGCGTCGCCCACCTGGAACCGGACGCCGTGCGCGTGGTGGAACTGCATCACCCCGCGCCGCGGCCAGCGCCCGTCCGCCTCCGGTCCGGTGTCGCGGTCGACCGCGGTGACGGCGTGCCCGCGGCGCGCCAGAGCGGCGCCGAGGAACAGTCCGGCCGGGCCGCACCCGACGATCACGACACGCACGTCGACCACCTCCGTGGGGTGGGGCTCGCCGGGACCTAGCCGGCCGTTACGCCCGGCCGTACCCTGTGTGATCAGCGGAAACGCGGATCACCACGTCGCCAGCAGCTCCAGTGGGCCGCGCATGGTGAAGTCCCGGCGCAGGCGGACCGGGCCGTCGTCGGCGCGCCGCAGCCCGGGCAGACGGCGGACCAGCGTCTCCAGCGCGATGCCGACCTGCAGCCTCCTCAGCGGCGCGCCGGGACAGAAGTGCGCGCCGAGCGCGAAGCCCAGGTGGTGGGTCGGGGGCCGCTCGAGGTCGAACTCTTCCGGGCGCTCGCAGAGCTCCTCGTCGCGGTTCGCGGAGGAGTAGACGAGCAGCACGTCGGACCCGGCGGGCAGCTCGGTCCCGGCGATCGTGACCGGAGCGGTCGTCACCCGCAGGAACCCGTGCACCGGGTTGTCGTAGCGGGCGACCTCCTCCACCGCGTTCGGGATCAGCTCCGGGCGCGCGACGAGCCGCTCCCAGCCGTCACGCGGTTCCAGCCGGGCGAACGTCAGGGCGGACAGGGCGACCGACCCGTCCCGGTACTCCGACGTCCGCGCTGCGTTGCGCGCGCCGGACGTGCGCCGCGGCGTCCAGCGCGCCCAGCGCAGCCGTCCACTCCGGACGGCGGCCCACCAGGCAGCGGACGTCCCGCCGGTTCGATACTCGGGTCATCGCTCCCCCAGACGCCGACGGACTCGTCCCCGCCGATCGGGGCGTTACCCGCCACCCGCCACCGGACAGCGGTGCCCGCTCGTCCGGGCCGAATCCATACTGGCGAGATGGTGTTCGTGCTGGTCCACGGTGGATGGCACGGCGGCTGGTGCTGGCGCCGCGTCGAGCCGCTGCTGCGCGCAGCCGGGCACGACGTGCACCGCCCGACACTGACCGGTCTGGGCGAGCGGGCGCACCTGGCCGGTCCGGGGGTCGGGCTGGCCACGCACGTCCAGGACGTCGTGGCGCTGCTGGACATGGAGGACCTCCACGACGTCGTCCTCGTCGGGCACAGCTCCGGCGGCGCGGTGATCACCGGGGTGGCACAGCGGGCCCCGGAGCGTCTCGCCCGGCTCGAGTACCTGGACGCGTTCGTGCCCGGCCCCGGCCGATCCGTGTTCGACCTGCTGCCCCCCGCGCGGGTCGATCACTTCCGGTCGCTCGTCGACGCCTCCGGACGGGTCGTCCTCGACCCGGACGTCGCGATGGACGGATGGGCCGTCCGCGATCCCGACGACCGGGCCTGGCTGCGCCCGCGTCTGTGCCCCTACCCGATCGGCGGGCTGGCCGATCCGCTCCCGGAGGAACCGGTCCCGGACCTGCCGCGCCGGTTCGTGCACTGCACGGACAAGCCCGGCCCGGACGCGTTCGCCGGATTCGCGGCCACGGCGCGGGACTCGGCCAGCTGGCGCCTGGACGTGCTGGACACCGGGCACGACGCCATGGTCACCGCGCCGGAAGCGCTCGCCCGCGTCCTGCTCGACCGCTGACCGTGCGGGGTCCGGCGCTGCCGACCGTCGCGGACCTCTGTCATGCGTCGCCACCCCAGGAGCGGGAGTAGTTGCTGCCGCCGCGCCGGGGCGCCTCGGGAGAGACGATGTTGTTCTTGTCCGGCTTGGTCCCGCGCGAGTAGTCCTGGAACGGCTCGTCGCGGGCCCGGATCGCATCCTGCACGTCCTTCGCCGCCATCTCCACGAACTCCAGCGCCTCCGGGGTGTTGCGCAGCATCCCGTCCAGCGCGGAGCCGTACTTCTGCGTCGACTCCAGCCCCATGTTCGAGTACGCCTGGTTGACCACGAACTTCATGGCCGTGAGCTGCGACAACGGGATCGTGCACAGCCGCTCGGCCAGCGAGTAGACGGTGTCCTCGAGCTGCTCGAACGGCACCGCGTCGTTGACCAGGCCGATCTCCTTGGCCTCGACGCCGGTGACCGGCCGCCCGGTGAGCGCCAGCTCCTTGCACTTCGCCAGGCCGAGCCGGTAGATCCACATCCCGGCGTGGTGGCAGCCCCACATCCGCGAGTACGGCGTCCCGATCTGCGCGTCCTCGCTCATGATCACGAGGTCGGCGCAGAGCGCCATCTCGCTGCCGCCGCCGACGGCCCACCCGTGCACCTGCGCGATCACCGGCTTGGGCGAGTTCCACAGGCTCATGAATTTCGGCACCCACCCGGTGGTGGGCGCCATCGACGTCACGAACTCCTTGCCGGGGTCCCACCGGCCCTCGGTGGTCAGCCAGTCGTCCCAGTAGTGGAAGCCGTCGCCGAAGTTGAACCCGCCGGAGAACGACCGGCCGGCCCCGCGCAGCACGATCACCCGGATCTCCCGGTCGAGCACGGCGCGGTCGACCGCGTCCTCCAGCTCGTCGGTCATCGGCGGGACGATCGTGTTCAGGGCGTCCGGGCGGTTCAGCGTGATCGTCGCGATCCGCGCGTCCGTGTCGTAGAGCAGCGTCTCGTACTGGTCGCTCACGGCGTTCTCCGCATTTCGATGTGGTTAGTCGCCCGCGCCGGCGAGGTCAAGCACGACCGGACGGATCAGCCGGTTGCGGCGGCGGCGTAGCGACGGGAGAGGCGCTCGAACGCGTCCCGGAGCTCGGGCGGGCCGACGACCTCGATGTCCGCGTCGAACCGGCCGAGGGAGGCGGCCAGGCCGACCCAGGACCACGACCCGAGGACGAGCCGGCAGCGGTCCGGCCCGAGCTCCTCGACCATGCCGTCGCGCGTGTAGGTCGACACGACCGACGCGGGACGGTCGAGGACCACCTCGCCCCGGCAGGGCCAGTTGGCCGGCCGCTCGGCCCCCCGGAACCGGGCGGCCGCGAACGCACTCACGTCTCCCCCGGGCACCTCGCGCGGGGTGAACCGGGGACCGTTCGGGGTCTTCGGGGTGATCCGGTCGACCCGGAACGTGCGCCAGTCGTCGCGGTCCAGGTCCCACGCGACGGCGTACCAGCGGCCGCCCCAGGTGACCAGGTGGTGCGGCTCGGCCCGGCGCGGCGGGCCGTCGGTGCGCTCGCTCCCCGGCGCGGCGTAGTCGAAGCGCAGCACCTCGCGGGCGTGCACGGCCCCGCTCACCGCGACCAGAACCGAGCTGTCGACCTGCGGGTTCGCCGGCGCGCCGGTGGGGACGGTCGTGAACTGCAGCGAGTCGATGCGGTTGCGCAGCCGGGCGGGCATGACCTGACGGACGGTGGTCAGCGCGCGGGCGGCGGCCTCCTCGATGCCGACCCCCGTCGTGACGGCGATCTGCAGCGCGACGGCGAGGGCGACGGCCTGCTCGTCGTCGAACAGCAGGGGCGGCATCTCGGTCCCGGCGTCGAGCCGGTAGCCACCGTCGGGTCCCTTCGCGGCCTGGACCGGGTAGCCGAGCTCGCGGAGGCGATCGACGTCCCGGCGGACCGTGCGCGGGCTGACGTCGAGGCGCTCGGCCAGCAGCTGCCCCGGCCAGTCCCGGCGGGCCTGGAGCAACGAGAGCAGCGACAGCAGCCGCGCCGAGGTTTCCCGCATGAATCTCATCCTGCCCGAAGTAGAGGCCAGAAACTGACCGCTTCTCCTGCGATGGTTCTCCTGTCAGCGAGACGGACCACGGAGGATCTGATGACCACAAGCACCGCCCCCACCGGCCTCGACGCCGAGCGCACCGACCTGCTCGACCAGCTCGCCGAGGCGCGGTCCGCCCTGACCGGGACCGTCGAGGGGCTGAGCGACGAGCAGCTGGGCGAGGCCCCGACGGCGAGCGCGCTGTGCCTGGGCGGGCTGCTCAAGCACGTCGCGTCGATGGAGGAGAGCTGGATGGCGTTCATCCAGAACGGCCCGTCCGCGATGGGCCTGGACCTGCCG
The DNA here is from genome assembly GCA_963822335.1 of uncultured Actinomycetota bacterium. GTDB lineage: Bacteria > Actinomycetota > Actinomycetes > Mycobacteriales > Pseudonocardiaceae > Pseudonocardia. The sequence continues at coordinate 1,907,026 of CAWGHE010000005.1, forward strand.
GACGGCGTGACCTGGCAGGACCTGTTCACCGGGGCCGCCCAGCCTCCGCAGTGGATGATCGACCACGGGAACGAGTTCCGGATGCAGCCGGGCGACACGGCGGCTGGGATCCTGGGCCGCTACCGGCAGGTGGCCGACCGGACCGCCCAGATCGTCGCGGCGATTCCCGACCTGTCCGTGACGCAGCCGCTGCCGGATGCACCGTGGAACGAGCCAGGCGCGGTGCGCAGCATGCGACGGGTGCTGATCCACCTCGTCCAGGAGACGGCCCAGCACGCCGGACACGCCGAGATCATCCGGGAGAGCATCGACGGGAAGACGGCGGGCTGAGAAGCACAATGGCCGCCGTGACCGTTCTCGGTGCGCGGGCGCTGAACCGCGCGGCGCTGGCCCGCCAGTTCCTGCTCGAGCGGGCCGACGTGCCGGTGCTCGATGCCGTCGCCCACCTCGCCGGATTGCAGGCGCAGGAGCCGCAGGAGCCGTTCGTCGGGCTGTGGTCGCGGCTGCGCGGGTTCGATCCGGCGTCGCTGTCGGACCTGCTGACCGGACGGCGGGTGGTGCGCACGCACCTGATGCGGCGCACCGTGCACCTGGTCACCTCCGAGGACGCGCTGGCCTGGCGGTCCCGGCATGACGCGATGCTCCAGCAGCGCCTGCTCGGGGTGTACCGAGGCGACCTGAACGGCGTGAAGTTCGACGAGCTCGCGGCGGCGGCCCGGGAGATGCTGGCCGACGGCGAGGCCCGCACGATGCCCGAGCTGGGGCGGGCGCTCGCCGAGCGCTGGCCCGAGCCCGGGCCGCGGGTGCTCGGCGAGGCGGCGATCGTGCTCGTCCCGATGGTGCAGCTCCCGCCGCGCGGCGTCTGGGGTTCGACGGCCGGGGCGCACAACCTGCAGCTCTGCACCTGGCTCGGGCGCGATCCCGACCCGCTCGACGACGCCGACTCGGCCGGCCAGGCGCTGGTGCGCCGTTACCTCGCCGCGTACGGCCCGGCCGCCTCGGCCGACCTGCGCGCCTGGTGCGGTCTCGCCGGGCTGCGGGCGGCGGTTGCAGCCGTGCGCGACGAGCTGGTCTCGTTCCGAGACGAGCGCGGCCGCGAGTTGCTCGACCTGCCCGACGCGCCCCGCCCGGACCCGGACATTCCTGCGCCCGTGCGGTTCCTGCCGGCATTCGACAACGCGATCCTCGGCTACGACGACCGCAGCCGGATCATCGACGACGCGCACAAGAGCCTGTCGGTCAGCGGAAAGCGCGCCGTGCTCGTCGACGGCCGGGTCGCGGCGACGTGGACGGTCGAGTCCGGGACGGTGACGGTCACCCCGCTGCGCCGGTTCACGCGCGCCGACCGGACGGCCGTTGCCGAGGAGGGACGGGAGGTGGCGTCGTTCCTGTCCGACGGGGCGAGCACGCGGGTGCGGGTCGCGGCGTCTCCCCGCTGACCGGACCGCCGTCGATCATGGTCGCGCCGGCCATCGGCCGTAGAGAACGCTCGGACTCCGCCGTGGTCCAGAAAGCCGTTCGCTCGCCGAACCGTTTCGGGAGGCGCCTCGTCGGTGGCCGAGGTTGACCCCGCAGCCCCACACCGGGCCTGTCCCGGCATCACTCCCGGTGGTGTCACGAGTGTGACTTCCGTTCGCGTCATCGGCACCGGTGTCACGTTCGTCCGCCGACGGGGGCGTGACGGTGCGCACCACGTCCCCAGGCCTCGCGGCGCGACTGTGACGTTCGTTCGCATCATCGGCGCGGATGTCACGTTCGTCTGCTGCCCGGATGGCCGGCGCGGTACGGCGGGCGAATCGTGTATTCCAGGTGCGCCGTGCCGGCCGGGACGACCTCCTGGGCCAGGCCCATGATCTCCGCCTTGGCGGCACCGATCTCCGGGTGCGATCGGTGTGTCAACCACCACAGCAGGGTGCGTGACGCCTGCACGGCGGCGCTACGTTCCCGGCGTGGTGACTCTCGCCGGCACCGGCCGGGGCGCGCCGGACCTGGCCGCACGGCGCCGGATCTACCTGATGCGCCACGGCGCCGTCGCCTACTTCCCGGACTCCGGCGTCGCCGACCCGGACGCCGTGCCCCTGACCGAGGAGGGGCGAGGCCAAGCCGCCGCGGCCGGCCGGGCGTTACGCGGCGTTCCGATCGACCGGGTCGTCACCAGCGGCATGCGGCGAGCCGAGGAGACCGCCCGGTTGGTGCTCACCGAGGGCGGCGCGGCACACCCGGAACCCGAGGCGTGGCCGGACCTGCGCGAATTCCGTCCGGGCAGTCCGGACGCGGTACCCGACGACGAGCTCTACGAGTCGTTCACCCTCGCGTTCCGCGGGCCGGAGCAGCCGGCGCGAGACACGTCCTACCTGGGTGGCGAGACGGTCGGCGCGATGCTGGACCGGGTCGACGCCGCCGTTGACCGGCTGCTCGCCGACGACTGGTCGACCGCGCTACTCGTGCTGCACGGCGGCGTGAACCGGGCGATCCTCTCCCGAGCGCTCCTCGGGCGCGGGACCTACCTGGGCCACCTGGAGCAGACCACCTGCTGCGTCAACGTGCTCGACCTCGACCACGGTCCGGACGGCACCGATTGGCAGGTCCGGACCGTCAACGTGACCCCGTACGACCCGGTTCCGACCGGCCCGCGGATCTCCACCGTCGAACGGCTGGTGGTCGAGTACAAGGCGCTGCGCGACGGTCGTGCCTCCGAACCGGATCAGCCCAGCGGCACCAGGTAGATCAGCACGGTGCCGACGAGACCGGCCAGGGCGAGGACGGCGACCACGGTGATCAGGCGTCGCGGCATCGTCAGCTCCCCGCGGGGGCGGTCGGGCGGAGTTCGTGTCGTGCGTCCATGGGAGAACCGTACAGATCGGGCAGAGCGGGCGGCGCCACCCCTGACTGCGGGAGACGGTGTCGCCGTCCGAACGGTCCTGTCGCCGACGCGTCGCCCAGCCCTCCGGCAGTCCCCGCGCCTGGCCCATGCGATTAGCTGCACGAAGATCTACTGCTCGCAGTCCCAGGGGATCGAGCGCACCGGGCACACGTGAGCCGCGCTCCGGCGGCACCTGTGCGTCGAGCTACTCGTGTGCCCCGACGGCCGGGGACAGCAGGACGGCGTCCTCCGGCGGAATGTTGCCGATCGGGTCGCCGAGCTCCAGCATCACCCACACCTTCCAGTGCGGGTGCCAGATCGCGAGTGGCGGATGGAACGCACTGCCGGGGTAACCCAGCGATGGCGCCCACAGGACGGGCGGTGGCCCGGGAACCGATCCCCGTGGCAGTGATCCGGACGGAAGATCGGTCATGGCTCCCCCTCGAGTGTGCGAACGCAGCAACCCCTGACTACCCGCCGGTCACGCACCGTGAAACGAACTACCGGAAGATTCCTATAATGCGGTGAAAATGGTGAAGAACAACAGGTCGAACGGAGCAGGAGACGGGGGCGAACGGCCCAAGAAATACGATCTTCGTGCGAATGCCGTGACCATTCGCAGATGCATCCGCATCAGCCGAGGACGGCGAACCCGTCGTCGTGGGTCGTCGTCGTGATGCCGAGACCGGACAGTACCGTCGCCCCCTTGTCCGGGTCGAGCAGTCGCAGGCCCATGAAGTTGTCCCCGGCCCGGAAGCCGGGCAACGCCCACACCGCCTCGTACGGGATCTTGGTGTGGGCCAGGTGCAGCAGGCTGTAGACGTTGTCCCAGTTGCACGTGCCGGGCTCGGGATCCCAGAGGGCGCGGGCGAACCCGGGGTTGCGGAACACCAGCCCGATCTCGCCGACGGCCAGCACGTGCTTGCGCCCGGTCAGCAGCACCACGTCACCGGTTCCGATCTTTTCCATCCGCCGGTCGTGGACCGCGGTGGCACCCCAGAAATGCGCCGATCCGGACGGATGCAACAGATCCAGATCGGCCCGTTCCCCGGCGTTCAGCGCGGGCCCGCGGACGCCGTCGTCGAACGACGCCAATTGATCCAGAGTCCGGGCCCAGTTCCGCCGGAAACGCGGGAGTCCGACCGACGGCTGGATCATGACGCGGACCATTGCCGCCATCATGCCGGACGCGGCCGGCGGCTCGGCACGCCGTCGACCGGGGGTCGTCGTGCTGGGCGGGCTCGTCGGCGCGGTGCTGCTCACCGTCCTCTGAACAACGGAGCTACGCCCGGACGGCGGCCGCCTTCGGGAAGTGCGCCCGCACGCCCGGTCGGGTCGCCGCCCACAGCAGCGCGACGAGCACCAGCGCCTGGACGACCTGCTCGACCCGCACCCAGGCCGGGTACTGGCCGGAGAAGATCAGGTACGCGATGCCGGCCAGGCTCACGACGGACAGGATCATGATCCGGATCCAGGAACGGCGCCGACCGCGTCGCAGCGAGCGGATGATGAACGAGTAGACGATCGCGATCACCGCGACGGTGGCCACCCGCGACCACAGACTCGCGGTCAGCCCGGTCCGGAGACCCTCGACGTCGGCGCCGGGCGGAACGTTCATCCGCGAGATCTGGTAGTCGACGAGGCTGGTGTGGAAGATCAGCAGCAGCACCGCCAGCAGCGCCGACAGTGCGAGGTTGACCAGCAGCAACGTCACGACCGGACGGAGCTCGCGCGGCGGGGTGCGGTACTCGGGAGGGGCGGCGTTCGACACACCGAAATTCTTGCACCATTCCCGGAACTGTTCACCGAATTAATTCGCACCCATTGTTCGGACTGTCGGAATCACACGATTCTGGGCAACAACTCCCCCACCCCGCCACGGAGGACGACGGTGGCGACGTCGTCGTAGGGGGTCGGCTCGGCGTTGACGATCACGATGTCGGCGCCGGCGTCCACGGCGACGTCGACGAGTCCGGCCGCCGGATGCACGCCGAGCGACGTCCCGGCCGCGACGAGCACGTCGCAGTTCTGTGCCGCCGCGTGCGCCCGCAGCAGCACCCGGGTGTCCAGCGCCTGACCGAACGAGATCGTCGCCGACTTCAGGATCCCGCCGCAGTGCGCGCACGGCGGGTCCTGTTCACCGCCCGCGACGCGCTCCAGCGTCTCCGCCATCGGGGCCCGGACCTCGCAGGACAGGCAGACGGTGTGGTGCATCGTGCCGTGCAGCTCCACCACCCGCTCCGGCGTGGACCCCGCGGCCTGGTGCAGCTCGTCGATGTTCTGGGTGAGCAGCGCGACGAGCCGTCCGGAGCGTTCCAGCGTCACCAGCGCCTCGTGGGCGGGGCCGGGGCGGGCCGTCCACACCGGGTGCGCGGCGCGCTGCCGCCAGGACTCGCGGCGCACTTCGGGGTCGTCGCGGTAGGCCTGGATCGACGAGAGACGCTCCGCGGCCGGGTCGCGGGTCCAGACGCCCTGCGGGCCGCGGAAGTCGGGGATGCCGGAGTCGGTGGACACTCCGGCCCCCGTCAGCACGGTCACGCGGTCGGCGTGCGTGAGCAGCCCGGCCGCCTTCTGCACCTCGACGTCCATCCCGCCACCGTGACACGACGCCACATCCTGTGCGAGAGGCGATCAGGGCCCGGCGTCGTGCTCGGCGAGCCAGGTCTCACGGCGGCGCTTCGAGGCCCGGGACAGCCACGCGTCCTGCACGACCTCGGCCAGCTCCTCCCGGCTCAGCTCACCGAGCCGGCTCGCGCGCAGCAGGACCGAGGGGTGACCGTTGAAGTGAGCGGTCGTGAAGAACGGGGTCGAGTCGTCCTGGACCAGCGCGAGCTTGTCCGACTCGGACTCCACCCAGAACACGATCACGTCCGGGTAGCGCTCCCCGGTCTCGGGGTCGGTCGCGTCCGGCCGGGGCGTGCGGAAGAAGACGAACGACTTGCCGCCGACCTGGTAGACCGGGTTGCCCGCCCCGCCGCGCACGACGGTCACGTGCGGCATCCCGGCCGCGAGCGCGTGGACGTCCTCCACCCGCGCACGTCGTGACCTCGCCATGAGATGCAGCGTAGGTCAGCCGGACGCCGCGGCGGCCAGCGCGACCGCGTCGGTCGGGTCCTCGACGCGGACCCCACAGGCTCGAGCCCCAGCGGTCGCGCTGGCCTGCGCGTGGGCCCCGGCCGTCACGACCAGGACGACCGTCGACGAGTCGGTCAGTGCGCCGCGGCCGGCCAGAGCCTCGGCGCCGCACAGCGCCGCCGCCGAGGACAGCTCGACGAGCACGCCCCGCGCGGCGAGCCGGCGCCACGCCGACCACAGGTCCACGTCGTCGCAGCACACCGCGTCCCCGCCGGATGCGCGCAGCGTGTGCAGGGCCATCGCGGTGGCCCGCCGGTCCCCGATCGACCCGGCGTCCACCGGCCCGCCACCCGGCACCGCCCGCGGTTGATCGACGCCCTCGGCCAGGGCGTCGGTCAGGCTCGGGAACCGCTCGACGGCGAGCATCCGCGGGACGCCGGAGGTGCGGCCCAGCTCCGCGAGCTCGGCGAAACCGGACCAGACGCCGAACAGCCCGTCGCCGCGGGAGACCGGCAGCACGACCCAGTCCGGCACCTGCCAGTCCAGCGCCTCGGCGATCTCGTAGGCGATCGTGCGGTAGGCGTGCACGCCGACCGGATGGCTGGCCACCGGCGGGTTCGAGTAGTTCGTGACGGGGAACCATCCGAGCCGGTCGACGCCGGTGCGCAGCGCCGTCCACCGGTCCGCGGACGATGCCGCGACCAGCAGCCGGGTCCCGAGCGCCTCGACGCCGGCCGCGGTCGGCTCCGGCAGTCCGGGCGTCGCGAGCAGGACGCCGCGCAGCCCGGCCGCGGCGGCGTAGGCGGCGACGGCGAGACCGGCGTTGCCGCTGCTGGCCAGCGCGACCGTCGTCGCACCGGCGGCCCGGGCACCGCTCACCACCGCCGACGCCAGCCGGTCCTTGAACGAGCCGGTGGGGTTGGCCCGCTCGTCCTTGAGCAGGACCCGGCCCGGCAGCCCGTCGAGATCGGCCAGCGGCGTGCCGCCCTCGCCGAGGCTCACCGGGTCACCGACGGGCACCAGCAGCGGCGCCCACCGCCACATCGCACCCCTCCCGGCCGGGACCGCGACCGGGAACGGCGAGGGCGCTCCGGTGCGCCGCGGCACGACGGGAGCTCCGACGCCGTTCCGCGCGCAGGCCGGGCACCCGGTGACGGCGAGGGTGCCGGGCCGCCCGCAGCGCAGGCAGCACCCCTCCCAGCCGACCGGCAGTGTGGCCGAGCGCGTGTCGTCCACCCGAGCGCCTACAGCTCCTTGAGGTGCGCGGAGTAGGGGACGTAGCTGAACCCGAACGGCGTCGGGCTCGGCTCGCGGCGCAGGACGTGCAGGCAGTCCGTGCAACGCGCGACCAGGCACCAACCGGTGACCTCCAGCAGCGGGTAGCCCTGCACCGCAGTGCTCCCGCAGGACGGGCATGTCTTGCCCAGGTCGGTGCGGGTCACCGACAGCTCCGGCTCCTCCGGCCGCCCGAACAGCATCGCCATCACGCACTCCTGCGCAGCTCGTCGGTCGCGGCCCGGTCGACGGCCAGCGCCGCGGGTTCGGTCTCCGGGTCCCCGGTGACCACGACACCGTAGTCCGCGCGGGCACCGCCGACGCTCACATAGCCGTCGCGCACGTCGCGCAGCACCGCGTCCGGGTCCCGTCGCCACGCCGATCCCCAGCCACCGGCACCGGGTGTGCGGACCCGGAACAGCGTGCCGGGCACGGCGGCGACGTCGGCGAGGCCGGACACCCACTGCCCCTCGCCCGGTGCGGTGGCCTGCCCGGCGCTGTCGAAGTACCCGGCCAGCGGGCGGATCGGCGGGTCGTCGCCGAGCCAGGTCCGCGCCGGGGAACCGCCGTTCCCGTTCGAGGAGGGCTCGCCGATCCAGGCGCCGCCGGGCCGGCCGGCGGTGCCGCCGTCACCGGCGCCCCAGGGCAGGATCCGCAGGTGCAGCAGCATCGGGTAGACGTCGGCGTCGCCGGCGAGCATCCGGTCGTAGACGACGCCCGCACCGCCGCGGTGTTCGCCCGGACCACCCGTGTCGGCCACGAACTCCTTGCGCAGCACGACGACCGGGTGGTCCTCCTCGATCGACTCGATGGACATGTCCATGATGTTCTGCTGGCTCATCGACACGAAGCTCTCGCCGTCGCCGTCGGATGACGCGCCGAACCCGCCGAGCGCGAGCATCGGCGCCACGAACAGCTTCTTGCCCGACCCCGTCTCGTCGGGGAACACGACCGGGATCGACTGGGTCGCGGCGGCGAGCCGCTCCCCCACCCCGCCGGCCGCGTCCCGGCGCCCGGACGACGGCGGCGCGTCGGTGGTGCCGGTCATCAGCAGGCCCATGTTGGAGCCGTAGTGCCCGCCGAACCCGGCCTCGGCCGGGCTGCCGGACAGGATCGCCTTCGTGACGGCGTTGAACACGGCCTCGGCGGCGTCGAAGTACATCGTCGTCGCGGCCGGCGGCCGGGCCGTGATGAACGTGCCCTCCGGCGCGACGACGGAGATGCAGCGGAACGCCCCGGCGTTGTTCGGGTTGTGCGGGTCGCACAGGAACTTGAGCGCCGTGTAGACGCCGTTCGCGGCGTCGAGCACCGAGCAGTTCACCGACGAGGTGGCCTCCCGGGTGGAGCCGGAGAAATCGACCTCGACCTCGTCGCCCCGCTTGCGCACCGCCGCGCGCACGACGTACGGCTCGTCGACGAACGCGTCGCAGTCGATCCCGTCCTCGCCGACGAAGTCGCCGTCCGGCAGCGCCCGCAGGCCCTCGCGCATCGAGCGGTCGGCGTAGTCCAACGTGTACGCCATCGCGTCGTGCACGGTGTCCACGCCGTGCGTCTCGGCGAGCGCGAGCAGGCGCTCCTCGGCGAACGAGCACGCGCTGTGCAACGCCTGCAGGTCGGCCAGCATGTTGTCCGGCAGCCGGGAGTTGTCGAAGTAGAGGTTGAACCCGGGCGTGTACGGCTCGTCGTCCCGGAACACCGGGACGCCGGAGATCACCACGCCCTCCTCGAACAGGCTCCGCTTGCGCGTGGAGTAGCCGCCCGCGGTGACCCCGCCCATGTCCATCAGGTGTGCCTTGACCGCCACCCCGCCGATCATGCGGTCCCCGACGAACACCGGCTTGAAGAACCCGTTGTCGTAGACGTGGTTGCCGCCCTTGAACGGGTTGTTCAGCGCGATCATGTCGCCGCGGCGCAGGTTCTCGATGCCGTACTCCCACAGCATGTTGCGCACCATGAACGGCATCACGCCGGAGAAGTGCGCGAGGCTCTCGTTCATCGCGACGACGTCGAGGTCCATCTCGTGGCGCCTCGTCCGGCGGCGGCCCGATCAGGGTGACGCAGAAGTCGAAGGCGTCCCGGATGATCGGGCTGAACGACGACCGCAGGATGATCCGCCCCGCCTGGCGGACGGTCGCGAAGAACGCGCTGCGGATGATCTCCAGGGTGACGGCGTGCTCGCCGCTGGGGGTGCTCACGAGCGGCTCCAGGTGATCACGAGGTGCCCGGTCGGATCCACGGTCGCGGTGTCGCCGGACTCGAGCAGCGTCGTCGCGGTGGGCTGCACGACGAGCGCCGGGCCGTCCACGGTCTCCCCGGCGGCGAGCCGGTCCCGTTCGACGATCGGGACGTCCTGCCAGCTCCCGTCCAGATGCACCCGGCCGGTCGTCGGGTCGCCGCGCCCGGGTGCCGCGGACAGCTCCGGCGCGTCCGGCGTGCCCAGCTCGACGGTCGCGGTCACCCGGGCCATCGTGGCCTTCACGTCGGCCCGGCGGACGGCGTAGCCCCAGGTCCGGCGGTGGGTCTCGTCGAAGTTGGCGCGCACGGTGTCGATCGCGGCGTCGTCGAGCGTCCCGTCGGGCACCGGGACGCCGTTGGTCTCCCAGGTCTGGCCCTGGTAGCGGCCGTCCAGCCAGCGGACGTAGCCGATCTCGCCCTGCGTGGTGGCGTTCTCCCTGGTCAGGGTGCGGCCGGCCTCGTCGCGCAGCCGGTCGTAGGCCGCCTGGAGCTCGTCCGGGGCGAGCGCACCGAGCGCCCGCACGATCGGCTCCCCGACGTCGCAGCGCAGGTCGGCGAGCGCTAGCCCGTACGCGGACAGCTCGCCCGGCTGCGGCGGCACGACCACCGACTCGGCCCCCAGCCGGCGCCCGATCCGCGGCCCGAACACCGGCCCGGCCGAGCCGTAGACGTAGAGGCCGAAGTTGCGCGGGTCGATGCCGTTGTAGACCGACACCTCGCGCGCCGCCTCGACCATCGCCGACGTCGCGATGTCCACGATCGCCTGCGCCGCGGCCTCTGGGGTGAGCGACAGCGCGGCCGCGATCGGCTCGACGGCCGCGCGGGCGGCGTCCGTGTCGAACCGGGCGTTCCCGCCCATGAACCGCGCCGGGTCCAGGATGCCGAGCACGGCGAGCGCGTCGGTGACGGTCGGCTCGGTACCGCCGCGGCCGTAGCAGGCGGGCCCGGGCTCGGCGCCCGCGCTGCGCGGGCCGACCCGCAGCGCGCCGCGCCGGTCCACCCAGGCCACCGACCCGCCGCCGGCGCCGATCGAGTGCACGTCCATCGCGGGCAGCGCGATGATCACGTCGTGCTCGAGCTCCAGCTCGGTGGTGAGCGCCGGCCGCCCGTCGGCGATCACCGCGCAGTCCGCGCTGGTCCCGCCGATGTCCAGGGTGATCAGGTTCTGCTTGCCGATCCGCCGGCCGCCGCGCTCGGTGCCGGTGACGCCGCCGGTCGGGCCGGACTGCAGCGTGTACGCGGGCCGCTCGCGGGCCGTCCGCGCCGGCAGCACGCCACCGTTGGACTGCATGACCATCAGCGGGCCGGTGTAGCCGGCGTCGGCGAGCTTGCGCTCCGCCCGGTCCAGGTAGCGCTGCACGAGCGGGCCGACGTAGGTGTTCACCGCCGCCGTCGAGAACCGCGGGTACTCCTTGAAGCAGGGGTGCACCCCGGTCGACGTCCACACCGGCAGGTCCGGCGCCACGTCGGCGACGACGGCGGCCGCGCGCCGTTCGTGCTTGTCGTCGGCGTAGGCGTTGAGGAAGCAGACCAGCACCGCTTCGACGCCCTGTCCGACGAGGAACTCCGCCTCGCGGCGCAGGGCGTCCTCGTCGAGCGGCACGACCTCCTGGCCGGTCCGGTCGATCCGGCCCGGCACGGTGCGGCGCAGGTGGCGCGGGCAGAACGGGTCCCGGGCGTCGCCGAACGCCCGCTGCCAGCGCGGGTTGAACTGGTCCCCGCTGGGCCGCTGGCCGCGGCCCATCGCGAGCACGTCCCGGAAGCCCTCGGTGGTGATCACGCCGATCGTCGCCCCGGTGCGGGTGAGCACGGCGTTCAGCCCGACCGTGCACCCGTGCAGCACCAGCGAGATCTGCCGACCGGGATGCCCAGGGCCTCGATCCCGGCGAGGAACCCCTCGGACTGGTCGTGCGGCGTCGTCGGGACCTTGCAGGTCGTGACGGCGCCGGTGTCCTCGTCGACGGCCACGCAGTCGGTGAACGTGCCGCCGATGTCGATGCCGACCCGGTACAAGCGGATCACCTCATCCTCGTGACGTGGGACACATGCTCGCCCAGCCGGCGCGGCTACGCTATGTCGCGACGCCCAACGTCGGCCGCGGGTCCTTGTGCCGTCCACGCATCGAACGGGGAGCAGCGATGATCGGGACGGAACCGGCGTGGATGGCCGCCGCGTCGGACGTCCTGCGCGCCCTGAACGCCGACGAGCCGCGCGAGGCCCTCCTCGGCCGCGTCGCCCGGCACACCTGCGAGCTGGTGCGCGTGGAGCGCTGCTCGGTGATGCTGCTCGACGACGGCGGCGACCGGCTCGTCGTCCGCGCCGGGCACGCCCTGACCGAGCACTACCTGCAGGACCTCGAAGCCGCGCACCCGCTGCTGGTGCACCCGGACGAGCACGAGTCCGACCTGCCGGCGGCCCAGGCCGTCCGGGAGCGCCGCACGGTGCTGCTCCGCGACGTCGCCACGACCGACACGCTGCGCCCGTGGCGGGACCTGGTGCGCGCCGAGGGCATCCGCTCCGTGCTGGCGGTGCCGCTCGGCGGCGACGGCGACGACCCGATCGCCGGGGTGCTCGTCGGCTACACGACGACCGTGCGCGACTTCGGCGCCGACGAGCTCGCCCTGGCCGAGCTCATGGCGCAGTACGCCGCGACCGTGCTGAAGACGGCCGACCTCCGCGACGCCGAGCAGCGCACGATCGCCGACCTGCTCCGCGAACGGGAGCGCCGCGAGTGGGCCGAGGAGCAGGACCGCAACGTGATGCGGCTGCTGCTCGACGACGCCGGGCTCGACGACGTGCTCGACGCGCTGGCCCGGGCGCTCGGCGCGTCGGTGACGCTGGAGGCGCTCGACGGCGTGCCCCTGAGCCGCGCCGGGACCCGGACGCCGGGCGTCCCGCCGCCGCCCGGGGCACGCTCCGGCCGGACGCTCGCCCGCGCCCTGTCCACGGTGGACGACCAGCGGACGGCGGTGCGGGTGCGGCCGACCCGCGGGCACCGGGCGTGGGTGGTGCCGGTCGCGGTCGCCGACGAGCTCGCCGCCCGCCTGTGGGTGTCCCGCCCGGACTCGGACGCGGACACGGACGCGAGCGCCGAGTGGCCGGACCGCCCGGTGATCGAGCGGTTCTCCCTGCTCGTGGCCCTCGAGCTGCTCAAACGCCACCGCGCCGTGGAGACCGAGCTGCGGCTGACCCGGGACCTGGCCGTCGAGCTGGTGAGCGGTACCGGCGACGAGCGCAGCCTGCTCGACCGGGCCCGGGCGCTCGGCCACGACCTGACCCGGCCGCACACCGTCGTGCTGGTCCCCGCCGGCGGTGCCCAGGGCGGGGCGGTCCCCGGCTCCGGGCCGTCGGGCACGGCAGCGCTGGTCGACGGGCTGGCCGCGCGGCTCGGCGCGCGACCGCTCGCCGGGGAGCACGACGGCGCACTCGTCGTGCTCGTGCCCGGCGACCCGTCCGGTCGCGACACGCTGGCCACCGCCCTCTCTGCGCTCGCCGGCAAGCGGGAGTCGATCGTGCTGGGCCGCACGGTGACCGAGGTCGCGGACTACCCGGTCGCCTGGCGCACCGTCCGGACGGCGCACCGGCTGGCCGGCGACGGCGGTGCCGCTGTGATCGACCTCGACCGGCTCGGCGTGGCCGCGATGCTGCTGGAGACGGGCACACCGGACGGCCTGCGCCGCCTCGCCGACCGCCGACTCGCCGGGTTGGAGGAGCACGACCGTGCCCGAGGCGGCGAACTGGCGCACACCCTGCGGGTCTGGCTGCGCACCGGCTGCTCGACCGCCGACACCGCACGCACGCTGCATCTGCACCCGCACACCGTCAGCTACCGGCTCCGCCGCGTCGCCGGGCTCACCGGCACCGACCCCCGCGACCAGAGCGGTGTGTTCGAGCTGCAGGTCGCGCTCATGGTCCGCGACGTGCAGCGCGCCACTGCTCCCTGACCCCGCCGATCACCGGCACTCAGCCGTACGGCCAACCCGGCGGCAGGCTGCTGCGGGAGAGGAAGTGCCACCCCGCCCACCACCACAGGCCCAGCAGCGCGATCCGGCCTGCCGCGGTGGCCGCGACGGTGGTGGCCACGTCGGAGAACGTCGGGACCGTGCTGCCCGGGCGTCGTCCCAGGATCTCGAGCACCACGGCGACGGCGACCAGCGCGAGGTAGCCGGTGATCGTCGCGGCGTAACCGGCGCTCATCGCCGGACCAGCCACCAACCGGCACAGATCCACACCACGTATCCGGCGAACCGCACCGTCGGCTCGACGAAGTACGGGCCGAGCAGCCAGCTCATCGTCGGGTACGACGGCCGGTCACCGTAGGCCAGCGCACCCAGCTCCAGCGCCGTGATCGCGGCGAAGACCACGAACCACGGCACCGCAGCCGGGCCGAGCCGCCGCACCGGGCGACCGGTCCGGCGCGGGCGGCCGACGATCATCGCGACCGCCGCGACGAGCCCGATCGCACCGGTCACCGCCGTGGACTGCCAGGTGTGCGTCGCGATCGGTGCGGCGAGCACCCCGACGACCACGGCGACGAGGAGAACGGCGAGACGGGTAGCCGCCGACGTGCCCGCCGGCGCGGTGGGACCGGCCGGGCGCTCGGGCATGCCTCACGATATCGGCGCTCAGCCCCCGCCGGTCGCCTCCACGATCCGCCCGGCAGCACGGCGCCGGCAGGACCGGTCGGCTCAGAGCTCGCCGGAGCGCCGGGCCCAGATCAGGCAGCCGGCCGGCAGCAGACCGAGCAGGGTCACGAGAACCACCGGAACGATCAGCTGCTCGGGCAGCACGAGGTAGATCAGCCCGGCGAAGACCAGCGCACCGCCGAGCACCACGATCACCAACCGGACGCTGAGCGGCGTGCCGGTCTGGCGGACCGGCGGGTGCCACACCCCCGGCTGCGACAGGAGCCGCTGCGGGAACTCCGGGTCCTCGTCGCGCAGGTCACGCTCGATGCCCTGCAGGGCCCGCATCTCGTCCGGGTCGAGGGGCCGTCCCCTCGCAGAGTGGTCGTTCACGCGCCACCTCAGCTCGTCGGTCGGCCGGAGGTCGACAACGGACGAGAGTACCGACTCCCGGCGAACGCGGCCGCGCCGAACGCGGCCCGCTATGCGGGTGGCGTCGGAAGGATCCGTCCACGGATCACCTGCCGCCCGGGCGGGGCCGTCGGACCGGCCCGCCGGGCCGCTGCATGTGCGGCACGGGCATCGTCTCCGCCTCCGGCTCGGCGACCCGGGTCCGCGCAGGCGAGATGTTCCGCGGCGTCGGCGCATCCCGGTCGACCCTCCCGGGTCCGGGGCGGTGGCCGTACCAGCGACCGTCGACCCGTTCGACAGGCACGACCCCGGCGCCCGAGCAGTCCCGGCCGGCGGGCGCGTTCGCGGGCCCGCTGTCCTCGAACACCGTTTGCCGCCGGACCGGGCGGTCCTCGACGGCCGGCTGGTCGTGCCCGGCGCCGGCGGAGGCGGAGGTGGAGGCGGAGGCGGATGCGGAGGCGACCGATGCCGGCTCCGGGTCGGCCGTCACGGGCGCCGGCGCCGACGCGGCGCTGGTGCCGGTCAGCGCCCGCACCTCCATCTCGGCGTAGCGCCGAGCGGGATCCTCGTCCGGACGGCCGAGGTACGTACCGAGCACACCCAGCAGGAACGACGCCGGGATGGACACGAGACCCGGGTTGGACAGCGGGAAGATCGCGAAGTCCACGTTGGGCAGCATCGACTTCGGCGTCCCGGACACGGCAGGCGACAGCAGGATGAGCCCGACGCTCAGCGCGATGCCGCCGTAGATGCTGAACAGCGCCCCGGTCGTGTTGAACCGTCGCCAGAACAACGAGAACAGGATCGTCGGCAGGTTCGCCGACGCGCCCACCGCGAACGCCAGGATCACCAGGACGCCGACGTTCTGCCCGTTCGCGACGATCGCGCCGCCGATCCCCGCGGCGCCGATCACGAGTGCGGTCCGCCGCGCGACCCGGAGCTCCTGGGCCTGGGTCGCGGTCCCCTTCCGGATCACCCGCGCGTAGACGTCGTGCGCGAACGACGCCGACGCGGTGATCGTCAGCCCCGCGACGACGGCGAGGATCGTGGCGAACGCGACCGCGGCCACCAGCCCGAGCAGGAGCTCCCCGCCGAGCCGGAACGCCAGCAGCGGCACCGCGGCGTTCGACCCACCCGGTGCGGTGGCGATCCGGTCCACGCCCACGAGGGCGGTCGCGCCGAAGCCGACCACCACGAGGGCCAGGTAGAAGCCGCCGATCAGCCAGATCGCCCACACGACCGATCGCCGCGCCTCGGCGGACGTCGGCACCGTGTAGAAGCGCATCAGGATGTGCGGCAGGGCGGCCGTCCCGAGCACGAGGGCGACGGTCTGCGAGATGTACTCGAGCTTGCTGGCCGAGGTCGGGTTCTGCAGCCCGGGCGCGAGGAGTGCCTCGCCCTGCTCGTTGTTGCGGGCGACGTCGCCCAGCAGCGCCGAGAAGTCGAACCCGTAGCGGCCCAGCACCCAGAACGCGAGCACGAGCGTGATCACCATCAGCATGCCGGCCTTGATGATCTGGACCCAGGTGGTCCCCTTCATCCCGCCCGCGAGGACGTAGAAGATCATCAGGAACCCGGTCGCAATGATCACCAGTGCCTGGCCGAACTTGTTGCTGTTCGGGATGTGCAGCAGCAGCGCGATCAGCCCGCCGGCGCCGACCAGCTGCGTGAACAGGTAGAAGAACGTCACGACCAGCGTGGACACCGCGGCCGCGGCACGAACCGGCCCCTGGCGCGTGCGGTAGGCGATGACGTCGCCCATCGTGTAGCGGCCCGTGTTGCGCAGCAGTTCCGCGACGAGCAGGAGCGCGACCAGCCACGTGACCAGCGCGCCGACCGAGAGCATGAACCCGTCGTAGCCGAACTGGGCGGTCAGCCCGGCGACGCCGAGGAACGACGCCGCGGAGAGGTAGTCCCCGGCGATCGCCACTCCGTTCTGCGAGCCGGTGAACGAGTGACCACCGGTGTAGTAGTCCGACGCCGTCCGGTTGGTCCGTCCGACCCGCACGACCACGACGAGGGTGAACAGCACGAGCGCCCCGAACACGGCGACGTTGACCACGGGGCTTCCGACACCGGAGCCCTGGGCGAGCGGACCCAGAGCAATCGGATACTCGGCCGTACCGTTCGTTTGGTGCATAGGCGGCCAACGAACCGCGCCCGATCGGGTTACTCGTTGCTGACGCACGCGAACAGGGCGTCACCAACGGGAAGTCGATGATTCATCCGCGTCCGCGGGTCAAGTCCGACAGGGTTTCCGCATTCGAGCAATAGATCGAATCTTGTGTCGGGTCGGCATCGGATCAGCTGAACGCGTTGTGCCCCGTCACCGCCCGGCCGACGATCAACGACTGCACCGTGTCGGTGCCCTCGTAGGTGTAGACCGCCTCCATGTCCGCGTGGTGCCGGGCGACGTGGTGGTCGAGCAGGATCCCGTTTCCGCCGAGGATGTCCCGCGCCATCGCCACCACCCGCCGCGCCGCCGACGCGGTCTGCAGCTTGGCCAGCGCCGCGTGCTGGATCTCGATCCGTCCCTGGTCCTGCAACTGCGCCATCCGCATGCAGGTCAGCTGCATCCCGACGATGTCGGAGAGCATGTGCGAGAGCTTGTCCTGCACGAGCTGGAACCCGGCGATCGGCCGCCCGAACTGCTCGCGGCGCGTGGCGTAGGCCAGTGCGTACTCGTAGGCGCCGACGGCGTGCCCGAGCCCCTCCCAGGCGATCGCCTGGCGGCTCTTGGTGAGGCAGATGTTCGTGTCCGCGAACGTGCGCGACCCGGCCAGACGCGCGTCGGCCGGCAGCCGTACGCCGGTCAGCTCGATGTCGGCCTGCCAGAGCGCGCGGTTGCTCGTCTTCCCGGTGATCACCGTCGCCTCGTACCCCGCTACCGGTCCCGAGGTGTGGTCGACGACGAAACCGCCGACGTTGCCGTCCTCGTCCCGGGCCCAGACGACCACCAGGTCGGCCACCGAGCCGTTGCCGATCCAGCGCTTGCGCCCGTCGAGCACCCACTCGTCGCCGTCGCGGCGGGCCTGCGTGTTCAGTCGCACGACGTCCGACCCGTGCTCCGGCTCGGTGAGGGCGAACGCGCCCAGCGCCGTGCACGCGGCCAGCTCGGGCAGCCAGCGCTGCTTCTGCTCCTCGTCGCCGAGCAGCGAGATCGTGGACGCGACGAGTCCGGAGTGGACGGAGTTGAACGTGGAGAAGCTGCCGTCTCCGCGCGCCAGCTCCGCGGTCACCAGGCCCTCCGCGACGGCGCTCATCCCGGGGCAGCCGTAGCCCTGCACCGAGCCGCCCGCCACACGGAGCTCCGCATACGGCTCGACCAGCTCACGCGGGAACTCGGCCCGCTCCCAGTACTTGTTCACGACTGGGAGCAGCCTGTCGTCGACGAACGCCCGCACGCGGTCCTGGATCGCGCGCTCGTCGCCGGTCAGCCAGTCGTCGATCGCGAAGAAATCCGTGCCCTGGGCGCGGTACAGGTCCGCGTCCGGCTCGACCGTCGTCATCCGGACATTCTGCGCCGCTCAGCCTTCCGGCGTCAGGCGGACGACGGCGATCCGGCGTCGCACCTTCTCCTGGTACCCGGTGAACGCGTCGAGCGAGTCGACCAGCCGCGCCCACAGCGCGTCGCGGTCCGTGCCGTCGACCTCGCGGGCCACGACGGAGACCGAGCGCCCGTCGACCTCGACGACGGCGTGCGGGTCGGCCCGCAGGTTCAGCCACCACTGCGGCTCCCGGTCGATGCCGCCGTTCGACGCGGCCACGACGTAGTCCGCCCCGTCGCGCAGGTGCAGCAGCGGTGTCGTGCGCGGCTCCCCGCTGCTCCGCCCGGTCACGGTGAGCAGCAGGACGTTGCCCCCGCGGAAGCGCCGGCCGATCCCGGTGCGGCGCAGCAACGCCGTGTGCAGACGCGCGAACGGGCGGCTGATCGCCCGGGCGACCCGGTCGGCCGACCCCAGAGGAGAGGTAGTCGTCATGGTGGTGGCTCCTTTTCGCTAGATCTTCGATACTACGAATATTGCGATGATACGGTCAATACATGACGCGTGTGTACCGGTCACCCCTGCGGGCCGAGCAGGCCCGCCGGACGCGGGACACCGTGCTGACCGCGGCCGGTACGTGCTTCCTGCGGGACGGCTACACGGGCACGACGATGAAGGCGATCGCCGCCGAGGCCGGCGTCGCGCCGCAGACCGTGTTCGCCCAGGGCTCCAAGCCCGCGCTGCTGCTCGCCGTCGTCGACCGCGCGATCGTCGGGGACGGCGAACAGGACCCGCTGGCGCAGCGGGAACCGTTCCGGGCCGTCGTCGAGGCGTCCGGGAAGGCCGCGGTGCTCGATGCGCTGCGGGCATTGTTCCGATCCCGCTCCCCCGCGTTCGGGCCGGTCATGCGGATGTTCCGGGCCGCGGCGGCCACGGACGCCGAGATCGCCGACGCATGGGCGCGCTACGAGCGCCTCCGACACGACGACCTGCGCCGGATCGTCGAGAGCCACACCGGGCTGCTGCGCACAGGACTCACGGTCGACCGCGCGACCGAGGTGCTGGCCTACCTGCTCGGTTCCGACGGCGGCGAGACCCTGCTCGCCGACTACGGATGGACGCCGGACGAGCAGGCCGCGTGGTTCGTCGACGCGATGGACCGGCTGCTGCTGCGCTGACCGGGCGCCCGGCACGGCACCATGGCGGGGTGCCCCACCTCCTCGTCGCCGCCCGCGCGGTGCGTGAGCCGTGAACCTGCGCACCCGGCTGGCGCTGGCGTTCGCGCTGGTCGCCGCCGTCGTCGCGACAACGGTGGGGGCGCTGAGCTACAACGCCGCCGCGGAGCGGACGACCGAGGAGATCGACCGGTCGCTGCGCGCGGTGACGACGGCGCTGGCCGCCGGCGGGACACAGGTCCTCGCCGCCGCCCCGGAGACCAGCGACCTGCGCGGACCCGGACGCGGACCGGACGGGCCCGGCCCCGGCGGTCCCGAACGGGACCGGCGCGGCCCGGACGGGCACGGGCCGGACGAGGAGGACCGGCAGCCGCTGGTCGCCCAGGCTGTGGCCGCGGACGGCACGGTCCGCTTCCTCGGCGGGCGCCCGGTCGCGCTCCCGGTCACCGACGACGTCCGCGCCCTGGCCGCCGTCGCGGCCGGGCGCACGGACGTCACAGAGGTCGACGTCGGCCCGGACACCTACCGCCAGATGACCACCTCCCTCGGGGACGGCCGCGGGGCGCTGCAGGTCGCCACGGACATCGACGAGACCCAGCGCGTGCTGTCCGGCACCGCCGTCGAGATCGCCTGGACCGGCGCGCTCGTGCTGCTCGCCGCGGCCGCCGCCGGATGGTTGCTGGCACGGCAGATCACCCGGCGCCTGGTGCGCCTCACCGCGGCCGCCGACAAGGCCGGCCGGACCGGACGGCCGGACCCGGACATGGACGTCGGCGGGCGCGACGAGATCGGACGCCTGTCCACGTCGTTCACGACGATGCTGGACCAGCTCGCCGCGTCCCGGGCGTCCCAGGAACGCCTGGTGCAGGACGCCGCGCACGAGCTGCGCACCCCGCTGACCAGCCTGCGCACGAACGCGTCCGTCCTGCGCCGCCTGGACCGGCTGCCGCCGGAGTCCCGCGCCCGTCTCGTCGACGACGTCGAGGGCGAGACCCGCGAGCTGTCCCGCCTCGTGGACGAGCTGGTCGACCTCGCGCTCTCCCGGCACGCCGACGAGCCGGAACAGCCGGTCGCGCTCTCCGCCGTCGCCGAGCGCGCCGCCGACCGGGTGCGCCGGCGCACCGGCCGGGAGATCACCCTGGACGCCGACGACGGCCTGGTGCTCGGCCGACCGCGCGCCCTGGAGCGCGCGGTCGGGAACCTGCTGGAGAACGCCACGAAGTTCGACGACGGCGGCGGGCCGGTCGAGGTGCGGGTGCGCGAGGGGGTGGTCACCGTGGCCGATCGCGGACCGGGGATCGACCCGGCCGACGCGCCACGCGTGTTCGACCGGTTCCACCGCGCGGACACGGCGCGCGCACTGCCCGGCTCCGGGCTCGGGCTGGCCATCGTCCGGGACGTGGCCGAGGCGCACGACGGAACGGTGTTCGCCGGTCCCCGCCCCGGTGGCGGCTCCGAGGTGGGGTTCACGGTGGCGCGGTCGCGGTTCTTACCCGTTTCCGAACCGGACCACGACGACGTCTCACCTCCCGCCCAGAGGATGGACGGCACCTGAACGACCGCCACCACGACGGGAGTCCGATGTCGTCCGCCGCCCCCGAGCCCGGCCCGCCGCCCGCGCCACGCCTGGCCGTAGCCACCCCACCGGCCGCCGCACTGGCGGCCACGACGCAGGTCCTCGCCTCGGACGCCGAGCGCGAGGACACCGTCCGCCGGCTGCACGACGCCGTCGGCGAGGGTCGCCTGGACCTCGACGAGGCGGGCGACCGGACGACCGCGGCCTACGCCGCCCGGCACCGCGACGACCTCACCGCACTCGTCGCGGACCTGCCGCCCGGAACGCCCCCGGCGACGGCCGCTGGGGCACCCTCCTGGGCGTCGATCCGGGAGTCGCTGGTCTGGCGCGCGCACCTGATCGTGTGGGGCCCGGCCGCGGAGCGGCCGAGCACCCAGCAGTGCCGCACCGCCGTCGTCCTCGCCTGGGTCGCGCTGGCGTGGTTCGTCGTGTGCGCCCTGCTCGGCGCGCTGGTGGTGGGAGCATGACGACACCGCGCGGGCGGTTCCGGCGTGGCCGCCGTCCGCTGCTGGTGCTCGGCGCCGCGTTGGCCGGGCTGACCCTTGCCGGCGCCGCCACCGGGATCACGCTCGGCGCACTCGGGTCGGACGGTCCGGGCCCGGGCGGGCACGGATCCGGTCACCACCGCCACGGCCCGGCCGTCCCGGGTCAGGACGCCGACCGCGGCGGGCCCGGCGACCGGCTCGTCCCGCCGGACCAGGACTGACCCCCGTCGCCGGCCTGCCGTTCCGGCGGCCGGACCGGGCACTCGCCGGGCGCCCGCCGGGGCGTCGCTGAGCGAGCGCCGCGGTCCTGGACGCCCGCGGCGCGAGGGCGTTGCGATGATGGGGCGGTGACGTCATCCCTGGACCGGGTCGTCGAGTCGTTCCGCAGCGCCCCGGGCGGCGCGGGCCACTCCGAACGCACCCGCCGCGAGCTGCGCGAGGCGCTGCAGGCCGCCGACCTGCTCGACGACCTCGAGGGCTACACCGTGCGCGAGATCGACGACGACGAGCTGGTGCTGATCCGCCGCGACGGCACCGAGGTCGGCACCTGGCGCGAGGACTACCCCTACTCCGAGCGGATCGACCCGGAGATCTACTACGCCCGCAAGCGCGCGTTGCAGATCGAGCTGCTGAAGATGCAGTCCTGGGTCAAGGACACCGGGCAGCGGGTGGCCGTGCTGTTCGAGGGCCGCGACGCGGCCGGCAAGGGCGGCACGATCAAGCGGTTCACCGAGCACCTGAACCCGCGCGGGGCCAGGGTGGTCGCCCTGGAGAAGCCGTCGCCGCGCGAGCAGGGGCAGTGGTACTTCCAGCGCTACTTCGCCCAGCTCCCCGCCGCCGGCGAGATCGTGCTGTTCGACCGCTCCTGGTACAACCGCGCCGTCGTCGAACCGGTCATGGGCTTCTGCACCGACGACGAGTACAGCGAGTTCCTGCGGCAGGCGCCGCGACTGGAGACGTCGCTGGTCGAGGACGGCATCCACGTCGTCAAGCTGTGGTTCTCGGTATCGCGCTCCGAGCAGCGCACCCGGTTCCTGATCCGGGTGCTGGACCCGCTGCGCCAGTGGAAGCTCAGCCCGGTCGACCTCGCCGCGCTGGAGCGCTGGGACGACTACACGCGGGCCAAGCAGACGATGTTCGGCGCCACGGACATCCCGGAGGCGCCGTGGACGGTGGTGCGCAGCAACGACAAGCGCCGCGGGCGGATCGCGGCGATGAGCGGGGTGCTCTCGACGCTGGACTACCCGACCAAGGACCCCGAGGCGGTCGGCGTCCCGGACCCGCTCGTGATGGGGTCACCGGACAGTGTCTACGAGATGAGCGAGCGCCTGTGACGAACGAGCCGCCCACGATCCTGGTCACCGGCGCCACCGACGGGCTCGGCCGCGCGCTGGCCCGGCGACTCGCCGAGGACGGGCTCCGGCTGATCCTGCACGGCCGGCACGGACCGCGGGTCGACTCCGTCGCCGACGACATCGCCCGCTCCACCGGCGCCGAACGGCCACGCACGGTCGTCGCGGACCTGGCCGAGCTGGCGCAGGTGGCCCGGCTCGCCTCCGAGCTGCGCGACGTGCACCTCGACGTGCTGGTGAACAACGCCGGCATCGGCTCCGGCGTGCCGGACGGGCGGGAGCGGCGGACCAGCGTCGACGGCCACGAGCTGCGGTTCGCGGTGAACTACCTGTCCGGGTTCCTGCTCACCGAGCTGCTCGTCGACCATCTCCGGGCGTGCGCCGGGGAGGGCGTGCCGTCGCGCGTCGTGCACGTCGCGTCGCTCGCCCAGCAGCACCTCGACTTCGACGACCTGATGCTCGAGCAGGGCTACACCGGCACCCGGGCCTACGCGCAGAGCAAGCTCGCGCAGGTCATGGGCGGTTTCGACCTCGCGCAGCGGGTCCCGGCCGCGGAGCTGACCGTGACCAGCCTGCACCCGGGCACCTACATGCCGACCAAGATCGTGCTGGGCGAGCGGTCCGGCTCGGTGGACTCGCTGGAGACCGGCGTCGAGTCGGTCACCCGGGCGGCCCTCGACCCGGAGCTCGACGGCGTCACCGGCGAGTTCTTCGACCGTCTCAAGCCCGCGCGGGCGAAGGCGCAGGCCTACGACGCCGAGGCACGGGCCACCCTGCGCGCCCGCAGCCTGGAGCTGGTCGACGGGTTCCTCGGGTGATCCGGGCGGCTTGTCCTGCGGGACAAGCCGCGACGTCGTTGTCTGTGCCGGTGGACATGGTGCGGCCGATGCGATGCGCGTCACACTCGGTGCACGCGCATCGGAGGCAACGAGGAGACGAGCAGTGACGCCGTACCTGAACTTCGGAGTGTTCTTCGCCCCGCACCACCCGCACAACGCGGACCCGGCCCTGCAGCTGCGGCAGGATCTGAAGGTCATCTCCGAGATCGACGACATGGGTTTCGACGAGGTGTGGATCGGCGAGCACCACTCGAACGGCTCGGAGACGATCTCGTCCCCGGACCTGTTCCTCGCCTCGATCGCCGAGCACACGAAGCACATGAAGCTCGGTACCGGCGTGATGTCGCTGAGCTACCACCACCCGTTCATCTCGGCGAGCCGGATGGTGCAGCTGGACAACATGACCCGTGGCCGGGTGATCTTCGGGACCGGCCCGGGCAAGCTGCCGCTGGACGCGCACATGATGGGCATCGACACCACGGTGCAGCGGCGGCGTCAGCGCGAGGCGCTCGAAGTGATCATGCCGCTGCTGCGCGGCGAGACGGTCTCCGCGGAGACCGACTGGTTCACGCTGCGTGACGCCCGCCTGCACCTGCTCCCCTACCGCGGGCCGGGCGAGATGGAGGTCGCGGCCGCGTCGATCGCGTCGCCGAGCGGGTCGCAGCTGTGCGGGACGCTCGGCCTGTCGCTGCTCTCGCTCGCCGCGGGCACCGCACAGGGCTTCGACGCCCTGCCGAAGAACTGGGCCGCCTACGAGAAGGTCGCCGCCGCGCACGGGCACGAGGCCCGGCGCGACAGCTGGCGCGTGCTCGAGCCGATGTTCCTCGCCGACGACCGCGCGGAGCTGGACAGGATCGTCGCCCGCCGCCTGCCGTACGCGGCGGAGTACGCCGAGGTGTGGGCCGCGCCGGACGACGACCTGTCCTGGCGCGCGTCGCCGAAGACCACGATCGACCACTGGCGCGACGAGGGCATGACGATCTTCGGGAAGGGCACGTTCGGCGGCCCGGACGAGGCGATCGAGCGGATCGAGAAGCTCCAGGAGCAGACCGGCGGCTTCGGGACGTTCCTGATCCTGATCCACGACCTGGCCGACCACCAGGCCACGCTGCGCAACTTCGAGCTCTTCGCGAGCGAGGTCATCCCGCACTTCCGCAGCTACCGCAACCAGAACCGGGTCGGCACGCTGGAGTTCGCGAAGAACAACGTCGGCATGCTGGCCGGCAACGCCGTCGCGGCCGTCGAGCAGGCGACCAAGGAGTACGAGTCCGGCGCGGCGGCCGCCTGGCAGCGGATGTCGCAGTCCTGATCGGCGCTCGACGGCGGGTCAGCCGGTAGACCCGTCAGGGCGCGGTACCCGCCCTCGACTCCCGGCGCAGCGTGATCGCGGCGAGCCGGACCACGACGGTGTCGACCAGGAAGCCGCCGACCGACCAGGGTTCGAGCACGGTCCCGGGCGCGGTCCCGCCGCCGAGCGCCACGATGGCCGGCACGATGAACGCCAGCACCCCGGCGGCGCCGACGAAGATCGCCGCCAGGAGATCCCCCTGCCGGCTCCGGACCGGCACCAGGAACGCGACCGCGACCGCGGCCGCGGCGAGCACCACCGCGATCACCGCCACGACGGACGGCCACAGCCGCACGGCCGTCACGACGTGCAGGATCGCGGACACCGCCAGCAGCGCGGCGAGGATCCGGCGTGGGATCGAGCCTGGCATCCGTCGACCTCCCGTCGGCGGGCCCGCCCCGCGTACGGACAGTCTCCCCGGTCCCGCCCTCGGCTTGACCTTCACCCCGGCTCGAAGGTCTAGCGTTCCCACCGTGGACCGGTACCGGATCTCCCAGGTCGCCGAGCGCACCGGGATGCCCGCGACGACGTTGCGCTACTACGAGTCCCGGGGCCTGTTGCCCGCACGGCGAACCCGGTCCGGGTACCGCACCTACGACGAGTCCGATGTGGAACGGCTGCGGTTCATCGCGACGGCGAAGCACCTGGGGCTCTCGCTGGACGAGATCCGGGACCTCGTCGACGTCCGCGACGACGGCCGGTGCCGCGACGTCCGGGACACGCTCGGGCCGCTGCTGCGCGAGCGGATCGCCGGTACCGAGCAGCGGGTCGCGGAGCTGAACGCGTTCCGCGCCCATCTCCTCGCGGCCCTGTCCCGGCTGGATGCGCTTCCCGCCCGCGACACCCCCTGCGATCCGTCCTGCGCGTTCCTCGGGGATCCCGAGCCCACCGACGCGCCGCCGATCGCCTGCACCCTGACCGGAACCGAGCAGGCCGAGCAAAGGGAGCGCTGGCACACCGTGCTGGACGGCGCGCCCCGCGAGGACCTGGTGAGCGGCGGCATCCGGGTCCACCCACCGTCCGACCGGCTCGACGAGATCGCCGCACTCGTGGCGGCCGAGTCGCGGTGCTGCGCGTTCCTCACGTTCCGGCTCACCGTGTCCCCCGGCGGGATCACGCTGGACGTGCACGCCCCGGACGGTGCCGAGGGGATGCTGCGGGACCTGCTCGCATGACGGTCCTGCGGTCGGTCGCCCTGTTCGTGGCGGCGGCGCTGTGCGAGATCGGTGGGGCCTGGCTGGTCTGGCAGGGCGTGCGCGAGCACCGCGGCTGGATCTGGATCGGCGCCGGCGTCGTCGCGCTCGGGCTCTACGGCTTCGTCGCCACGCTGCAGCCGGACGCGAACTTCGGACGGATCCTGGCCGCCTACGGCGGGGTGTTCGTGGCCGGGTCGCTCGCCTGGGGCATGGTCGCCGACGGCTTCCGCCCGGACCGCTACGACGTCGTCGGCGCCCTGATCTGCCTCGTCGGCGTCGCGGTGATCATGTACGCGCCGCGCTGAGGCGACGGATCACACGGCGTCGACGAACGCCCCGCGCAGGTACTCGTCGACGGCGTCGGCCGGGATGCGCACGCTGCGCCCGACCCGCACCGCGGGCATCTCACCGGACTTGACGAGGCGGTACACCGTCATCGGCGACACCCGCATCGTGGCCGCGACCTCGGCCACCGTCCGGAACCCCGGTCCACCCTCACGTTCGCGCATGCGACACCTCCGTCCGAATCTCGCCGCACGCTCCGGTGCGGTCCCGCCCGGTACACCGCTCGGCCGGAGAGCGTCGTTAGCGCGCGGACCACGTCATGACCCCATCGAGCGACGAGGTGACGCTGCGTGCGCCGGCCTGGCACCGTGATCGGATGACCGAGACCGTGCACGTCGAGCTCCCGGCCGATCGTCCGCCGTGGACACCGACCGGGATGCGGGTCCGGCGCGGTGACCGCGTCACGCTGCTCGGCTCGGGATTCGTCCGCTGGTCACGGCGCCACGACGTCGGCGCCGGCGCGAAATACCACCTGTGGGCCCGGGTCGTCGGCGGCGAGATCACCGGCTGCACCGCCGACACCACGACGTTCACCGCGGACGCGGACGGCGAGCTGGAGCTGTGCGTCTACCTCGGGGCCTGGGCCGACCGCCGCGGGCGGCTGGCGACCGGCGACGCGCCCTACCGGAAGGTCTCCGGCGGGCTGTCCGTGACGGCGGTGCGCTGGCCCGCCGGCACCGACCCGGCCGACGGGCTGGCCGGCCTGGGCGCGGACGTCGCGGACCCCCGGCTCGTCGCCGCGGAGCGCGTCCGGCTCGCGCACCCGGTGGCCGTGCCGCGCGGCTGGGAGTACCTGCTGGACTTCGGGCCGGGCGAGATCTACCGCGAGTCCACGCTCGACGGTCGGCCGGCGATCGACGTCGTCTGCGACGACGACGCCGGGATCCTGCGCACGCCCGTCGACGTCGCGCTGACCCCGGACACCGTGCTGGAGTGGACGTGGCAGGTGGACGAGCTCCCGGCGACGGCAGCCGAGGACACCACGTTCACCCACGACTACGTCTCGATCGCCGTCGAGTTCGACAGCGGCCGGGACCTGACGTGGTTCTGGAGCGCCGCACTGGAGCCGGTCATCGGCGCGTTCGCCTGCCCGGTCCGCGGCTGGACCGAGCGGGAGACGCACGTGCCGCTGCGCAGCGGCACCGACGGGCTCGGCGTCGCGCACCGCGAGTCACGCCGGCTGTACGACGATCACGAGCGGTTCGTCGGCCCCGCGCCGGAACGGATCGTGCGGGTGTGGCTGATCGCGGTCAGCCACTTCGGACGCCGCCGGGGTTTGGCCACTTTCTCCGACATCGTCCTGATCAGTGGCGGCCGGTCGGTCCGCGTGCTCTGACGACCCTGGTGGTGCCGGTCACACGCGTCGTACGGTCAGTGGATGTTCACCGGGATCCTCACCCGTCAGATGCTCCAAGCGGCCGGCGACGGGGGCGCGGACCGCCCGGCGCTCTCCCTCGAGACCGATCGGACCTGGACCTACGGCGACCTCGCCGAGCACACGAACCGCTACGCCAACGGACTGCTCTCCCGCGGCGTCGAGCGCGGCGAACGGGTCGGGATCCTGCTGGCCAACAGCCTCGAGTACTGGGCGCTCTACCTGGCGATCACCCGGATCGGCGCGATCGCGGTCCGGCTGAACTGGCGGCTGACCGGCCCGGAGCTGCAGTACGCGCTCACCGACTCCGGCACGACGCTGCTGTGCCTGCACGGCCGGTTCGGCGAGAAGCTCGCGCCGGTGCTCGGCGAGACCCCGGTCCGCGAGTCGGTCGTGTTCGTCGAGACCCCGGATCTCGACGACGCGTCGTCGCTGCCGGGCGCACACCCGGAGTCGGTGCTCGACGGCGACGCGGGCGAGCCGCCGGTGCCGGACCCGGCCGAGACCGACCCGTGCATGATCATGTACACGTCCGGGACGACCGGCTACCCGAAGGGCGCGCTCTGGACGCACGGGCAGACCGTGTGGTTCGCAGCGATCGAGTCCCTCTACTGGCGCTACGACCGGAACTCCGTGCACCTGGGCACGACCCCGATGTTCCACGTCAGCGGGTTCGAGGACTGCAACCTGCCGGTGCTGCTCTCCGGTGGTCACTCGGTGCACATGCGCTCGACCGGCCTGACCGTGGAGCGGATCGTCGAGGTGCTGCGCCACCACCGCTGCACCGACACGTTCCTGCTGCCGGCCACGATCTACCAGTGGATGTCCTGGTCCGAACTGGACCGGGTCGACGTGCCGGACCTGCGCCGGGTCGTCACCGGCGGCTCGCCGATCCTCGGCTGGGCGGTGGACCGCATCCGCTCCCGGTTCCCGCAGGTGCGCATGGAGCAGGTGTACGGGCTCACCGAGGGCGGAGCGATGAGCACCGCGATGGACCCGGAGCGGCTCGACGAGCACCGCACGAGCGTCGGTTTCCCGCTCCCGCTCACCGAGATCAGGATCGTCGATCCGGAGACCCTCGAGGAGCTCCCCCACGGCTCCGACGGCGAGCTGTGGACCCGAAGCCCGGCCGTCGGCGGCGTGTACTGGGGCAAGCCCGAGGCCAGCGCGGAGACGTTCGTCGACGGGTTCTGCCGCACCGGCGACCTGGCCCGGATCACCGAGGACGGGTTCATCTACATCATCGGCCGGACGAAGGACATGATCCTCTCCGGCGGCGAGAACATCTATCCCGCCGAGATCGAGAACGTGCTCGCCGACCATCCGGACATCCAGGAGTCCGCCGTGATCGCGGTGCCCGACGAGCAGTGGGGCGAGACGCCGTGCGCCGCCGTGGTGCTCGCGCCCGGAGCGAGCCTCACCGCGGACGACGTGATCGCGATCTGCCGCGAGCACATCGCCGGCTACAAGCGTCCCCGGCACGTCGTGTTCGTCGACGAGCTGCCGCGCAACGCCAGCGGCAAGATCCTCAAGCGATCGCTGCGCGAGCAGTACGCCCACCTGGGGAGCTAGGTGCTCGCGTGCGGCTGAACCCACGGACCGTGGCCGGGATCGACTCGCCGATCGGCGCGGCCAAGGCGCTGCTGGCGCGGTGGCCCGGCGAAGGCCGGCTGCTCGACCTCTCGCAGGCCGCGCCGCCATGGCCCGCGCCGCCGGAGATCGTCGACCACGTCCGCGACGTCGCCGCCGACCCCGCCAGCTCGACCTACACCCCGGTACCCGGCATCCCGAAGCTGCGCCGGACCGTCGCCGACGAGCTGAGCCGGGACTACTCGGGCTCGGTCGAGCCCGACGACGTCCTGATCACCGCCGGGTGCAACCAGGCGTTCTGCGTGCTCGCGGCCGCGCTGTGCGCGCCGGGCGACGAGGTGATCACGCCGCTGCCCTACTACTTCAACCACGACATGTGGCTGCGGATGAACGGCGTGCGTCCGGTCTACCTCGAGCCCGGTCCGGACCTCGTGCCCCGACCGGCCGACGCCGAGGCACTGATCACGCCGCGGACCCGCGCGATCTCGCTGATCACGCCCGGCAACCCGAGCGGACTGACGCTCTCGCCGGAGGACATCGCCGCGTTCGCCGCGCTGGCGAGCCGCCACGACGTCGCGCTGGTCCTCGACGAGACCTACCGCTCGTTCCGGGACACCGACGCCCCGCCGCACGCGCTGTTCGCCGACCCGGACTGGCGGCGGACCGTGGTCAGCCTGCACTCGTTCTCCAAGGACCTGGCCATCCCGGGCTACCGGGTGGGCGCCGTCGTCGCCGCGCCGGAGCTGAACCGGGAGATCCTGAAGGTGATGGACTGCGTCGCCATCTGCTCGCCGCACGTCGGGCAGGAGGCGGCGTGGGCCGGGCTGACCCGGGCTCGGGAGTGGCGGACCGGGAAGGCGCGGGAGATCGCGCGGCGGCGCGCGTGGTTCGCCGAGGCCATGGCCGAACGCCCCGGCGGGTTCGAGGTCCTGTCGCTCGGCGGGTTCTTCGCGTGGGTCCGCCACCCGTTCGACGACCGGTCCACCGAGGACGTCGTGGAGGACCTTCTGCTCACCCACGACACGCTCGTCATCCCGGGAACGGCCTTCCTGCCCGACGACCGGCACACGATGCGGGTGAGCGTGAGCAACGCCGACTCCGACGCCATCGCGACGCTGGCCGGGCGCCTCGCGGCGATGGGCAAGTACACCGTTCCTCCGAGAAGGGAACCGCGATGACCGAGGCGGAGTCCGAGTTCGGTTCGAGCATCGGGAAGGTCGCTCGCCGTGAGCTCGCGGTGCACGGCGTGACCACCTACCAGCAGCTCACCGAGACCACCCCGCGCGAGCTGCTGGAGATCCACGGCGTCGGCCCGAAGGCGGTCCGGATCCTCACCGAGGAGCTGGCCGAGCGGGGACTCGCGTTCCGCGCGGAGTAGAGGCCGTGACAGGCCTGGCCGGCCTCGACGACTGGCCGCCGCGGTTCGCGACAACGGCGGGGGCACCTGTCATCGGCTCCGAGGTCGTCGCAAACAAGGCCGAGCAAGCCAGGGAGAACCTGCGATCGGCAGGCCTGGAGCAGTACGTCGACGTGCGCGTCGGCGACGCCCGCCAGACCCTCGCCGACATCGAGGAGCCGATCGACCTCCTGCTCAACGACGGCGCGCCCGACGCCGCCTTCGACGTGCTGCGCCTCCTCGCCCGAGCATCCGGCCCGGCGGCGTGGTCATCACCGACAACGTGGGCGTCATGCGCGCCGCGTACGCCCCCTACCTGGAATGGATGCGCGACCCGGCCAACGGCTTCGTGTCGGTGCGCCTTCCCTACCGCGGCGGGACCGAGATGTCGGTGCGCCTCGGCGAGCCGGCGCGATCTACTCCAGCGCAGTGAAGCGGCTGACGTAACTGTGCCCGGTCGGAGTGGTCGTGCGGATACCGCTCCGTGTCCGCTCCACCCGCCAGCCCGGTTGTTCACGGAGATGGTTGTGGAATTCGCACAGCCCTCGGCCGTTGTCGAACTCGGTTCTTCCGCCGTCGGTCCAGCGGAGAATATGGTCGATATGGCGGATCGGGGCGTCACAATAGAGCTCGCTGCACCGGTACTTGTCGCGGGCCCGGATCAGGTTGGCGAGGAATCCGGAGAATGTTCGTCGCCGGGAGTCGCCGCCGATGACGATTCCCTTGCGGGTGATCAGTCGCCGCCAGGTCTTCTTCCCGGTCGTGGTGGCCAGCAGCTCGGCCGGGACGGGCCCGTGGCCCGGGATCTCCGCCGGGAGCGGGCTGTCCGGGTCCACGAGCGCCTCGATCGGCACCACGACCTGCACCTCGACGTTCACGCCGTCGGCGGTGGCCTGCCCGGTGACGCGTTCGACGAGCGTGTCGGCCATGACCTGCCCGCGCCCGCGGGTCATCGGCGCCGGATCCACCGACGCCTCGGTGAACGCCTTGTGCAGGGCGGCGTAGCAGGCGGCGCCCTGTTCGGCGGGCAGGTGCGCGATCAGGTCGGTCATCCCGTCCGCGGCCGGGCGCAAGGTCACCCGCCGCCCGGACCGTGCTGCGGCGCACCGGGTGCGGAACTTCTCCGGCGCGACCTGCGCGGCGAACTGTCGGGCCAGGCCGCGCAGCGTGCCGACCCCGAGGTGCGCGACGTCGCGGGCCGCGAGCAGCCGGTCGACCTCGGCCCGCTCGGCGGCGTCGAGGTGCGAGGTGGCGGTGACGACGGTGGACACCTTGTAGGCGCTCACCTCACCGGCGCCGAACAGCCGGCGCAGGTGGTCGAGGCCGTCGTTGAGGTCGCGCGCGACGCGGACACGCTTGCGGCCCTCGGTCGGTGAGACGCGGCACGCGTAGCCGATCTGCCCGGCGATGTCGCGTTCCAGCTTCTCCGGCTGCACCTCACCGTGCGCAGTCTGCGCCGCGGCCTCGGCGCGGGCGAACGCCAGCGTCCACTGCGACTGCAGCGCGTCCAGTGAATGCTTCAGCGACTCCAGCTCCGCGATCCCGTCGATCAGATCGCCACGACTGAACGAGTCGGGAAGAGATTCCTTGGCATGTGCGACGGCTACCCGCATCAGCGCGAGACCGAACGACGGCAATCCGGCCGCGACAGATCCCGGACCGGTGTCCGGGGAGCTGTCGTCGACGACCGTGGTCATGCCTCGATATTACTCGAACATCTGTTCGATAGCCAGCATATGTTCGCGATCGCAAACGGGATCGGGGGGTCGGCGGGCAGGGCCGGGAACGGGTCGGACGTGGGCACGTTGGCGGTCTCTTCCCGATCGTCGCTCCGGTCACTGTGCCGGCGGCGAGCAGCCCGCGGATCGCCGGCGCCCGTATGAGTCACGCAGGCGGCGAGGATGCGGCCGTGACGTCGGTAAGGGCTCAGCCCCGATCCGGGTGTGATCGCTGACGAAGGCCATCCGGCGTCGACCCAGGGTGCGGAGCCGAGGCGGGCGTGCAGATGCCCGATCCCACCCGCGGCGAGTCCGGCGGTCAGGCGCATCGAAGCTGCGCGGCGCTCCCGATCTGGTCGGCAATGGATGGCACTCGCGTCCGTCGTGATCGTCGGCGTTGGTTGGGCAGCTGGCTCGGCGAGGACCACGCCGAACGCCGACGGGCCGGCGGCTTCATAGCGGACCGTCCAGCCAGGCCGGACGAGGCGGGCCGATGAGCCGACGCGCGGGCGAGGCCATCCGGTGGGCTGATGCGGATCGGCGGTTCGCGAACCGCAGCTCAGTCCCGTCCGGACCCGTTCACCGGGTGCTCGAGGTCGGCGTCGTCGAGCCGTCGGTGCACCCGTCGTCGACGGCGATGCCCGCGGGCACGTAGCGCCGGCACTACCGCCCCGCGTTGGAGAACGTCGCGCGTAACACCCCGTTGCATGGCCCGAGTCCACCGTCGGATCTGCGGCGGGTCGCCGGACCACAGGAGGCGGGTGTGGAACGAAGCATCACCGGGGCCGCGCCGCCGCGGACGCTCCTGGAGAAGGAGACCGTGCCGATGACGGTCATGGCCCAGGACCCGAGCGTCGTCGACGACCACGGCCCCGTCCTGGTCACGGTTCCGGTGCCCGCCGGGCGCCTCGCGCGCGGCCCGCGCGGGCAGCGTTTCCACGTGGTCGACCTCAACATCGGCAGCGGGAAGGCTGCCGACCCGGTCGTGCTCACCGACGGGGACTCCTGGACCTACCGCGACCCCTGGGGCTCCGACGCGCACCCCGACCCGGTCACGCTCGCCGGCATCCGGGAGTTCCGCGCGCAGAACGTCTACGCCGTCGCGGCCCGCACCCTGGCGCTGTTCGAGCGACACCTCGGCCGGCCGATCCCGTGGAACTCGGGCCACCACCAGCTGTTCCTGGTCCCCCAGGCGGAGGTGGGACGGAACGCGTACTACTCGCGCGAGCACAACGCCGTCTTCTTCGGATGGATGACGGCCCTGTCGGGACGCCCCGCGCTGTACACGGCGCTGTCCTACGACATCGTCGCGCACGAGGTCGGCCACGCCGTCCTCGACGGCCTGCGCCCCGGTTCACCGAGCCGGGACTCCCCGACCAGATGGCCTTCCACGAGGCACTGGCCGACCTGGTCGCGCTGCTGTCGGTGTTCGACCTCGACGGCGTCGCCGAGCACCTGCTGTCCCCGAAGGACGGACATGTGCGGCTCGACGGCGACGGGGCGGCACCCACGCCGGACGACTCCGCCGAGCAGAAGCGGGCCCGGCTGGAGCAGAGGGTGGCGGTGCTGACGACGACGCCGCTGTTCGGGCTGGCCGACCAGATGGGAGC
The DNA here is from genome assembly GCA_963822335.1 of uncultured Actinomycetota bacterium. Lineage (GTDB taxonomy): Bacteria > Actinomycetota > Actinomycetes > Mycobacteriales > Pseudonocardiaceae > Pseudonocardia. The sequence continues at coordinate 1,941,000 of CAWGHE010000005.1, forward strand.
GCGGGACCCCGGGTCCGGCCGCTCCGAGGCGCTCCGGCGCTCGGTGACGATGACGCCGAACACGGACTGGATCAGCGACCCCGCGTTCGCCGAGCCCCACCGGCGCGCCGAGGTGCTGGTCGCGGCGTTCATGCAGACGTTCGTGACGATCTGGGCGGGCCGGCTGGAATCGCTGCGCACCGACGGCGGCGGGCTCGACAGCAGCCGGGTCGCGGAGGAAGGGGTCAAGGCGGCACGGCACCTGCTCGGCATGGTCCTGCGCGCGCTGGACTACCTCCCGCCGGTCGAGCTCGAGTTCGGCAACGTCCTCGACGCGGTCCTGACCGCCGACCAGCGGCTCTCCCCCGACGACGACCACGGGTACCGCGACACGCTGACCGCGACGTTCGAGAGGTTCGGGATCAGAGGGCTGCACCGCATCGTCGACGTCGACGGGACGGCCGCGCCGGAGCCCGCCGACCGGCCCGCCACCGAGGCGCCCTACGACCCGGATCCGGACACCGACGCCGGGCTCGGCCTGCGCTACGAGCACCTCAACCTCGTCGCGCTGCGGTCGTCCCCGGAGGAGGTCTACGAGTTCATCTGGAACAACGCGGCGGCGCTGGGGATCGACGTGCGGTTCACCACCAGGGTCGAGCGGGTCCTCGCCAGCACGCGCGTCGGGCCGGACGGGCTGATCGTGAACGAGGTCCTCGCCGACTACGTCCAGACGCTGCGGACGACCTCGGACCGCCTGCCCCCGGGCATCGAGGCGCCGGCCGGGCTGGAGCCGGGCACGGTCGTGGAGCTGTGGGGCGGCGGCGTGCTCGTGTTCGACCAGTTCGGCCGGTTCCGCCTCCACCAGCGCCAGCCCCTGCTCGATCTGAGCCGCCAGAACCGGCGGCTCGCCCACCTCGTCGAGCACGGCGTGCGCGGCAACGACGGCTCGTTCGGCGCCTCCGACGGGGCCGGCGACCGGCGGCGGTTCGCGCTGCTGCACCAGGAGGCCGACGCATGACACCCCGGCCACGCAGCGTCCGGCTGCGGATCTACGCACTCCGGTCCGGTGACTGCCTGCTGCTGACGGTCGGGTACGGCTCCCCGCTGCCCGACGGGAGGCGCACACGGCACGTGCTCGTCGACTGCGGCACCACCGGACCCCGCAGGGGCGGGCCGTCGCTCGCCGAGGTCGCCTCCGCCGTCGCCGAGCACTGCGAGGGACGCCTCGACGCCGTCGTCGCGACCCGTCCGCAGACCGAGGACCACGCCGGGTTCGACGACCCGGCGGTTGCGGAGATCCTCCGGCCACTGCGTCCCGACGTGGTGGTGCGGCCCTGGACCGACGCACCCGGAGCCGACCTCCCCGCCAGGCTGGCGAGCGCGGAACGTACCGGCACCGCCGCGTCGGGGCTGCTCGACGAGTGGAGCCGGGCCGGGCGCGCGGCCTACGTCCGGGCGGGCGACACGCACGTCCTGGACGCGGAGCTGCCCGGGGTGACGGTGGAGGTCCTGGGCCCGCCGGGCGCGGAGCCCGACCTGACCCGCCCCGGCCGCGACGTCTTCGCGCTGGACGCGGAGGGGATGCTCCCGGAGACGGTCGCGCCGGCGCCCGACGTCTGGGCCGGCGCGCTCACGATCCTGGCCGACCCGGGTGGCGCCGGCGCCGCGGAACGGCTGGTGCGCCGGGTGCGCGATCGGCGGGTCGCGCCGCAGCTGGGGATCGCCGCCGCCGTCGCCGACGTGGCCCGCAACACGAGCGTGATGCTGCTGCTCACGGTCGGGAACCGGACGTTCCTGCTGCCCGGCGACGCGCAGACCGCCGGGTGGGCACCGGTCCTCGACCGCGCGTGGGGGACGGACGACGTCGCACCGGACCCGGACCTCGCCCGGCGGCTGGCCGCGGTCGACGTCCTCCGGGTGGGACAGCACGGCGCCCGGCGGGCGACCCCGGTGCGGCTACGCGCGCTGTGGCACCGGCGCCGCCGGTCCGCCCGTCCCCTGGTCTCGGTCCTCGGCGACGGCAAGCGGGCCGACGTCGCGCTCGTCGCGGACCTCGCGACGCTCGGCTCCGTGCACGACATCGAGACGCTGCCCGACGGGGTCCGGTGGCTCGACGTCGAGTCCCCGGCGACGGGCCGGGAGCCCGTCACGGTCACTCCCGGCCCGGTTCTCGCCCGCTCCGGCTAGGTGCCGGCCAGCAGGGCGGAGGTCGCGACCGCGACGGCGCCGGACATCAGGATCACCAGCGACGTCAGCGCGGTGGCCGGGTCGTGGTGCGGGCGGCGGCGCCGCTCGTACCAGGCGACCCAGGCCGTCGCGACGACGACGAGCGGGTTGTGCGCGGCGACGACCATCAGCGCCATCAGCGGCCAGCAGCTCTGCACGCAGTCCCGGCCCAGCGCGACGCCGTGGCTCCGGCAGGCGCTGCGTGCGCGACGCCGGTCCAGCGGCGGGGCGAGCAGGGCGTCACAGCGGGCCAGTGCCCGCCGCTTCCGGAACGTCGACTGCCACCCGACCGCGACGACGGTGACCAGGAAGATCGACGCCAGCTCGCCGATCGCGCCGACCAGCAGCCACGCACCGACACCGAGCACCACGGCCGCGCCGGCCCAGACGAGCGCGTAGCCCGCCACGACGGTGGCCGCGATCCGGCCACGTGCCCGGCGGGGGCTGCGCAGCGCGGAGTAGCGCACGTTCGGCGCGACGAGCGGGACCATGACCGCCACCATGGCGATCCCGGCCACGACGTGCGGCACCAGCGCCGCGGAGCCTGTCGCGTGGTCGTGGTGCCCGCCGTCCAGACCGGCGGCGAACACCCCGACGAGCACGAGCAGGCCCGCGGCCCCGACGCCCCGGAGCCACCACTCCGGATGGCGCTCCCGCAGCAGCCTCCACCGTCGGCGGACGCCCGGACCGGCCGCCGCTGCAGCGGCGGCAACCGTCACGCGAACTCCAGGGCGATCCGCTCGATCGACATCTGCGCGGCGCCCAGGTCCCGGTCCGGGTTCGTCGCCACCAGCCGCACCGGAGCGGACAGCGGCCGCAGCGTCGAGGCCTGGGCGTTCACCACGTCGGTGACGTCGAGTGTCCGCCGCTGGCCCGCCGCGGACGAGGTGCCGTCGTCGCGGCTGGACTCGAAGACCCCGAACAGCGACAGCAGGCCCGCGTAGTGCTCGGCGTCGGACGGGTCGGCGGTCGCGCCGGACTCCAGGCCGAGGAACACGTGGTACGACGTCGGCGCCGGCGCGGCGGCCCGGATGCCGTCGAACCGCAGAACCCAGCGGGTCCGGCCGGGGAACGCCTCGACGCCGGTGTCCGCGTCGCTGCCGTCCCCGCCGCTGAGCACGACCTCCTGGTCCGCGCCGAGAGCGGCCGTCGCACCCTCCGCGATCGGTTCCGGCCCGGCGGCGGCGTCGAGCCCGAACGGGTCCACACCGGATCCCTGCGGTGCGGGTGGGGCGTTCGCCGGAAGCGGCGGTGCCGCCGTCGTGTCGTAGGCGTAGCCGAGGACGTCGATGTCGATCACGTCCTTCGCCGTCCACGTCGACGTGGTCCCGTCCGGCCGGTTGAAGCGGAACTGGTGCGACTCCCACGAGGCGCGGGCAGCGGTGCCGGCTCCGGCGTTCCCGGTGAACGGGTAGCCGTGCTTCAGATCGTTGGCGTAGGTCTCCCACAGCCGGTCGATGTTGGCGTGGTGCATCCAGAACACCGGGTCGAGCGCGGCCGTCTCGAACTGGTTCATCGTGCCGCCGACCTCGCCGTGCGTCGATCCGTGCGGCTGGATGTCCAGCATGCCGATCTCGTTCGCGCGGTGGAACAGAGCCGCGTTGTTCGGGTCCTCCAGCACCCCACCGCCGAGCGAGACGGCACCCGTGTCCTCCTGGTTGGCGAAGTGCGGGCGGAGCAGCGCGGTGGTCGCCGTCGCCCAGCCGGGATCGTCGCCGGCGACGGGCCCCTGGCGTGTCGGGTTGAACAGCGGGTTGGGGAACGTCCCGTCGGGTGCCGCGTCGACGCCCGGCACCGTGACCCCGGCCGGCAGCGTCGCCCCCTGCAACGGCTGCGGCAGCTCCAGACGCTGCGCGTCGGCGGCGTGGTCGGAGTAGTTCCAGTAGGGCAGCGCCCAGTCCGACGGACCACCGAGGTCCTCGACGTGGCTGCGCACGATGGCCTCGAACTCCAGCAGGTACGCCCGGTGCCACGGCAGGAAGAACCAGTGGTTGTGGGCGCACTCCTGCCACAGCGCCTTCTTCCCGGCGTGACTCGGCCAGTTCACCGCCCTCACGAACGTGCCGTGGACCTGGGACTGATAGCCGAGACTCCGCGGGTCCGACCACTGCCGGGCGATGTTCGCGAGCTGCGACGTCGCCCCGGGATTCTGGTCGTAGAGCGCGAGGAAGTCGTCGTAGCCCGGCGACAGCAGCCGCATCTGATGGATCGCGGCCGCGTACCAGACGAGGTCGTCGTGCCAGCCGTTCGCGGCGCCGCCGGTGCGCCACGCTGCTTGCCGTGTCGTTGTGGCCATCCCTGCCTCCCCGATCGTGTGAGCCAGGGCATAGCTCGCGGAGAGTCATGGCGGCGTTACCGGCTGCGGACCGATTTCGGTGGCCCTGTCGCATTGGCGTGGTACGCCCCTCGGCCCGGCGCCGGGCGCCCGGCGCCGGCCTCAGACCGGAACCGGATCGCCCGTCTTCAGTGCCGCCCGGTACCGGTCGGGCGACAGCACCGCGGCGACAATCGTGATCAGGATCATCGCCGTCATGTAGACCGCGATCCAGTTGTAGCTGCCGGTCGCGTCCAGCAACGCCGTCGCGATGACCGGGGCCAGGCCGCCCGCGAACACGCTGGCCCCCTGCGCGCCGATGGACGCCCCGCTGTAGCGCACCTCGGGCTCGAACAGCTCGGAGAACCACGCCGGCTGCGGGGAGTAGACCGCGCTGTTGCCGACGTTCACCGCGATGACGGTGGCCAGCACGATCCACGGCAGTGACCGGGTGTCGAGCGCCCAGAAGTACGGCCAGCTCATCAGCAGCAGGACGATCGAGCCCCAGAGCACGACCGGACGGCGGCCGAACCGGTCACAGGCCCAGCCGTAGAACGGCATGCTGGCCAGCCCGAGCGCCGACGCGACGATCACCGCGATCAGCAGGTCGGCGCGCCGCATCCCGAGCGCGACGGTGCCGTAGGTCAGCACGAACGTGGTGTGGATGTAGAACGTGCTGTTCTCGGCGAACCGCAGGCCCGCGGCCCGCAGGACGTTGCCCGGCTGTCTGCGCAGTACCGCGAGCACGGGCTGACGCTCGATCTTGCCGGCCGACCGCGCCTGCTCGAACACCGGTGACTCGGCCACCCGCAGCCGGATCACGATCCCGACGCCGACGAGCACGATCGACGCGAGGAACGGCACCCGCCAGCCCCAGGCCAGGAACGCCTCGTCGGACATCACGGCGGACATGAGCAGGAGCGCCAGGTTCGCGGTGAGCATGCCGGCCGGAACGCCCGTCTGCGGGAAGCTGCCGAACAGTCCGCGCCGGTTCGGCGGCGCGTACTCGACGGCCATCGTCGCGGCCGCGCCCCACTCCCCGCCGAGACCGATGCCCTGCACGATGCGCAGCAGCACGAGCAGGATCGGCGCGGCGATGCCGATCGTCGCGTACGTCGGCATCAGCCCGACGAGGAACGTGCCGCCGCCCATCATCACGACCGAGAGCACGAGCATCGACTTGCGCCCGATCCGGTCGCCGAAGTGCGCGAAGATGACCCCGCCGAACGGTCGCGCGACGAAGCCGACGCCGAACGTCGACAGCGCCAGCAGCGTCCCGGTGAGCGGGTTGTCCGTCGGGAAGAACAGCTTCCCGAACACGAGCGCGGCCGCCGCGCCGTAGACGAAGAAGTCGAACCATTCGATGGAGGTGCCGATCAGGGTCGCGAATGCGACTCTTCGGGTCTCCCTCGGTGTCGGCGTGGTCGGTGTGCTCGGCGCAGGTTGCATCGTTGAAACCCCCTCCGGCTTCCGCGATACGGAATCCGTCCATCGTGCACCGGGGATCGTACGTACCGAGGTCCCGAGATCACCAGGTCTCGTTCCCGGACAAGGCAATCAGCCGGGCCTACTCGGCATGGCCCACGATGTTGAGCACGTTGCCGCCCGGGTCTCGGACGAAGAACCGGCGCACGCCCCACGGTTCCGTCGTGAGCGGCTTGACGATCTCGTATCCGTGTTCCTGCGCCTCGGCGTAGGCGGCGTCGACGTCCTCGGTGAGGACGGAGGCGACCGAGTCCTCGCTCGCGGTCGCGTCGTGCGTCACGAGCTGCACGTTCACCCGGCCGTTCGGGGACGAGTAACGGGCCACCCAGCCCATGTTGAACTCCTCGGTGCTCAGCCCGAGGAAGTCCGTGTAGAAGGTCTTGGCCCGCTCGATGTCGGGAACCCGGAGGTTGGTCATGATGCGGTGAGCGCGCATCTGGCAGAACCTAGCCCTACCCGTCGCAGACCGACGCCAGGGCGCGCCCGAGAGCCGCCTTGTGCGGCTCGTCGAGTGGCTTCGCCGTGGCGACGGCGGCCTGGGCCAGGCGCGCCGGGCACTCCTCGTGCCCACGCGCCGGGGCGGCCGCCTTCATCTCCGCGACCAGCTCGTCCCCGACGCGGTCCAGCTCGGGACGCACCGTCGCCAGATTCGGGCGCTGCGCGGGACGGGTGGCGGGCTGGTCGGTCCACAGCCGGAACAGAGCGTTCTGCACCTGGGTGCTGGCGGCGATCTGGTCGGTGAACACCCGGGCGACCCATTCCGGGTCGACGCCGGCGCGGCCGGCGTCGGCTCGCGCGTCCGCGACGACGGCGGCCTCCCGCGCCGGATCGGTGACCGGTTGCGGCGTCCCGAACTTCGACGCGGCGACCTGGTCGGACAGCGTCACCCGCTCGCCCGCGAGCTGGACGATCCGGGTCAGCCCGTCGGCCTGGTCGGTCGGGAGTGGTCCGTCGGTCAGCGGCCGCTGGTCCCCGCATCCGGCGAGCAGGGCGAGCAGCATGGCCGCCCCGGCGAGGGCCGGGGCCGGACGGAGGTGCCGCGACCCGATCACCCGGTGAGCCTAGGACCCTGCCCTGGACGGCCCGGCCCCGGGCAGACGCGGACCGGAGGGGCGGACGAGCCGTCCCCGCCTGCCGGCAGGCCCTCCTGATCCGGGCCGGTTCGACGCCGGGCGCTCCGTCCGCGATGCTCCCTGATGATCGTCGGCGAGGGCACCCCGTGCCGTCGCCTCCAGCAGGTCGAGCACACACGACCCCGGCGGCTGCCCGGGGCGGGGAATCGAGGACGGGACGTGGCCTTCTTCCGGGCGGAGATCGAGAACGGTGCCGAGGTGCTGATCCCCCGACCACGCGCACGGAGCGGGTGGGGCAGTGGTGGCCCCGGACAGATCCGCGGCACGGCCGCCAGCGGCGCACTGGCCCGGGCGAGCGAGCGCGCCGCGGCGCAGTGGGACGACGCGGGACGGTTCCGTCCGGTGCGGTGGACCGTGGACCTCTTCCGGCCGGCCCCGATGGAACCCGTCTCCACCGAGACGACGGTGGTACGGCGCGGACGCCGGTTGCGGCTGATCGACACCGTCCTCCTGCACGACGACGTCGTGGTCGCCCGGGCGAGCGCCCTGCTGCTCGCCACGGACAGTCCGCCGGCGGCCGGCGCGGTCTGGAACTCCGACGCCGAGCACGACCGCGCCGACCTTCCGCCCGTCCCCGACCTCCGCCCCGCGACGAGCGAGCAGACCCTCTACTTCAGCGGGCCGGTCGGGTGGACGGGTGACGCCGCGCCCCACCGCAACGGCGCCCGCAAGGCGACGTTCCATCTCCCGGAGGCCGTCGTCGAGCACGAGGAGCCCAGCGCGTTCCAGCGCGTCGCGACGGTCGCGGACTCGTCGAACCTCGCCGGCAACTGGGGAAGCCACGGCATCGAGTTCATCAACGCCGACCTCACGCTCACCCTCGCCCGCCTACCCGACGGGGACGGCGGGATCGGGATCCTCGCCGAAGGCAGGCACGAGAGCGACGGGATCGCGCTCGCCCGCACGAGCCTGTTCGACCGGACCGGCCGGCTGGGCACCGTGATGATGTCCTCGCTGGCCAACAGCGGCTCGGCCGTCGATCCGGGCTCAGCCGGGATGTGAGCGGATGAGTTCGCCGACCGAACACACCTGGCCCGTCGTGATCGTCGGCGCGGGCCCGGCGGGCCTGGTCCTCGCGTGGCTGCTGCACCGCGACGGGGTGCCGGCGCTGCTGGTCGAGCGCTCCGATGCGGAGTCGCTCGGCCGGGTCCCGAAGGCCGGCGCGATGGAGCAGCGCATCGCCCGGCTGCTCGAGCGCGAGGGCCTCGGTGCGCCGATCCTGCCGCTCGACACCGAGAACCACCGCTGCGAGTTCCGCGCCCCCGGCACGGCCGTGACGATCGACTACGGCGCGCTCACGGGCGGGCGCGGGCACGTTCTCCTCCCCCAGCACCGCCTGGTGCGCGCCCTCGCCGACGCGGTCGTCGACGCGGGCGCTCCGGTGTGCTTCGGCCACGACGTCGTCGCGGTCCGCACCGTGGACGGCGGCGGGGCGTCGGTCGTCCTGGCGGGACCCGACGGGGAGCGCCGGGAACTGCACGCGGAGGTGCTCGTCGGCGCCGACGGGGCCGGGAGCCGCGTCACGGCGGCGCTCACCCGGCCTGCCGTGATGGAACGATCGCTGCCCGGCCGATGGCTGGTCGTCGCCGTCACCGCGCCGCCGATGGTCGGGCACACCGTCTACGCGGCCCACCCGCACGGGTTCGCGGCGCAGCTGCGCCGCGGCCCGGACGAGACGCGGTACTACCTCGAGGTGCCACCGGACCAGGACGCGGACGACTGGTCGGCGGACGCGATCCGCACCGAGCTCGCCGAGCGCTTCGGGGCCGGCCGGGCGCTCGACGGTGCCGAGATCGCCGAGGTCGGCACGCTGGACCTGCGCACCCGGGTGGTCGCACCGATGCAGCAGGGCCCGATCGCACTGGCCGGGGACGCCGCGCACCTCATCACCCCGGCCGGGGGCAAGGGCATGAACCTCGCCATCGGCGACGCCGTCGAGCTGGCGTACAGGCTGGTCGACCGCTTCGGACCGGCGCGCGACCCGTCGCGGCTCGCCGCCTATTCCGACACCCGGCTGCCGGTGGTCTGGCGGACTCAGGCGTTCTCCGACTGGCTCCTGCGCATCCTGTCCGCGCCGTCGGCCGGAGGGCACACCGAGGGCACGGGGTTCGCCGACGGCCTGCGCACCGGGTGGATCACCGCACTCCGCGACGACCCGCTGCTCGCCCGGTGGTTCGCGCACTCCTACGCGGGCGTCGATCCCCCGGCCGAGTAGGTTCCGAAGCCGTATCCACGGAGCCGGACCACCACCACGACCCGGATCGGAGACATCGGTGCGCACCCCGCAGGACGTCCTCGCCCCGCTCACCGACAGCGCCCTGTTCCTGACGCTCACCGTCCACCCCGGACACGAGGCCGCCGCGCACGACTTCCTGCCCGCCCTGTCCGGGCTGGTCCGCTCCGTCGGATTCCCGCACCCCGGCGAGGGGCTGGCCTGCGTCCTCGGGATCTCGTCGGACGCGTGGGACCGGCTGCTGTCCGGGAGCCGCCCGTCCGAGCTGCATCCGTTCCGCGAGATCGCCGGCGACCGGCACCGGGCGCCGTCGACGCCAGGCGACCTGTTCCTGCACGTGCGCTCCACCCGTCCGTACCCGTGCTTCGAGCTCGGACGGCGGGTGATCGACGAGCTCGGGCCCGCCGTGACGGTCGTCGACGAGGTGCAGGGGTTCCGGTACTTCGACCGGCGCGACCTGCTCGGGTTCGTCGACGGCACGGCCAATCCCGACGGCCACGACGCCGTGGCGTCCGCGCTGGTCGGGGACGAGGACCCGGCTTTCTCCGGCGGCTCCTACCTGATCGTCCAGAAGTACCTGCACGATCTGCAGAAGTGGACCGCGAAGCCGGTCGAGGACCGCGAGGCCTCGGTCGGCAGGCGGATGCTGGAGAACATCGAGATCCCCGACGACCAGAAGGTCTCGGACTCGCACGTCACCCTGACCACGATCACCGACCCGGACGGGACCGAACGCGACATCGTCCGGGACAACATGCCGTTCGGGTCGCTCGAGCGCGGCGAGTACGGGACGTACTTCGCCGGGTACGCGGCCGACCCGTCGGTGACCGAGCGGATGCTGACCCGGATGTTCGTCGGCGAGCCGGCCGGGAACACCGACCGGCTCCTGGAGGTCTCGACGGCCGTCACCGGCGGGCTGTTCTTCGCCCCGCCGCGGGAGGTCCTCGACGACCCGCCTCCGCTCCCCCGGTAGCCCTTCTTCCGAAGTCGAGGTCAGCCACCACCCGGCGATTGCCCCGCGCAATTGATCAATCCTGTGCGGGCGCAGTCAGCTCACCAGACTCCCCGGCATCGGGAACGTCCCGGGAACCGCGGCCTTGTCCAGGTGCCCGCGCAGGCCGGCGTCCGCGGCGGCGTACCCCCAGTTGACCAGGGCGTTGATCGTCGAGCTGTCGAGCCGCTTGAGTCGGGTCGGCAATCCCGCCAGGGCGCGGGTGCGCTCCGGCGACGCGGGGAGGTGGTCGTCGACACCAGAACGGGAGATGTCGCTGCGAATCCCGATGTAGGTGCCCGTCCGGGTGCCGTCGGCGAACGAGTCGAGAACCTGGCGGGTACGCGACCGGTGCGCCGCCGTCATCGCCGGGAATGGCATGTACCGGCCCGGTGATGTGGGCGGACCGGTCGGGGCCGAGGTCGCTTCCTGCTGCAGCAGTCATGTGCGCTCCATCGTGATCAGGGCAGAGCGATCGTGATCTCGGACCACAGTCCGTCGCCGGAGACGGTGACGTGGTCGCCCGCGTGTGGCTCGTCGGCGCGGACGATCGTGTGATGGTGCTCGGCAAGTGCCGCCATCAGGTTCCGCTGCGGGATGGTGTCCGCCCATCGCTTGACCAGACCCCAGGGCAGCATCGCGAGCCGGTTGTCGGGCAGCACCGACTCGACGTAGCTGCGCGGGGTGGCGTTGCCGGAGCCGTGATGAGCGATCTTGACGAACGCGACGTCGGCAATGCGGGCGGACGTCTGAGGGTCACCCAGCACGTGTTCCCAGGCGCCCTGCTGCGAGTCGCCGGGGAACAGCAGTCCGACCCCGGCGACGTCGAGCACGAAGAACACGCTCGTGTTGTTGACGGCGTTCTCCAGGATCGAGGCCGCCGCGAGGAGGTCGTCGTCGCCGATGCGCTCCAGGCGCAGCCGGCGCAGCAGGGACCGGGTCTCCTTGTCGTCCCGGGGCCGTTCGGCATCGACGTAGACCGGCGCGAACAGCGGGCGGTCGAGCGGGTCGGCCAGTTGCTCGGGGCTGTCCAGACTCAGCCACCGCGCACTCGCGGGCGGGTCCATCCGTTTGAGGACGTTCGGGTCGCGGGACGGACCGAGCACGTGCGCGACGACGTCAGGGTGACCCGTCTGCACCACGTTCTCTGCCGCCTCACGGGACGGCAGGTACCGGACGTCGTGCGTGCCACGGAACGACCGGCCGTTGCGGCCGAGCAGCCGATCAGTTGCGGTGGCGTTCCCGGACGAGTTCGCGGCGAGCATCCTGGCCGTACGCACCGCATCGTTCTCTCCGTCGGCGGCCAGCCGGGCCGCGGCGAGCCGGGTGATCGCTTCGGCGGCGGAGTCCTGGCGCGCGCGTAGGCCGATCGCGTCGGGGTCGTGCTCGTCCTCGACGAACGGGACCCACACCTCACCCACCGACACCTTTCCCAGGCGTCCCTGGCGAACCCGACGATGTGGTCGGCGTGGTGATGGGTGGCGACGACGACGTCGAGACGGGGTGCGTCCGCGCCGCCGGCCGCGGTGAGATCGGTGATGATCGCGCCGACCGACTCCTCGATCGGCCGAGCCCTCCCCTGGTTGTGAACACCGCAGTCGACGAGCATGCGCCACACCTGGCCCGCGCGGTCGACGGTGACGACGAAGGCGTCGCCGAACCCGACGTCGTACATCCGGATCGCCACCGTGCCGCTCATGTCGACCTGCCGTGCAGGTTCGCGAAGGTCAGCCTCTCGACCGCGGGTTGCGGGGTCCACGGGCTGGTCGGGTCGCCCGCCATGACCCCGGCTGCCCAGTCCTGCCTGGAGCGGAGCCTCTTCGCCGCTCCGGTTCTCCCCGCCGGCCCGTAGTCGGGCTGCGGTCGCCCGCCGGAGCCGGCGGCGGGAGCGTCGGTCCCGGCAGGCGCCGGGAGCGGCTTGGCGATGACGTACCGCACCCAGCCGGACGTCGACGCGATGACGGTCGTGCCTGCTCGCACGGTGGGCAGCAGCACGGGGTCGGCCAGGTCAGGTCGCTCCTGACAGAACTGCAGCACGATGTGCGGCTGGAGATGGTGGTCGGAGCCGCGCTGGAACGTGGCGTGCATGCCGCGCAGGGAGATCCTCTGGTCGGGTTCCAACCCGAGCGTCGCCGCGTTCGCCTCGGCCCAGCGCATCAGGGCCACCGCCAACCCGCCCAGAGCCGACTGTGCGACGTCCTCCGGGTCGGCGTCCCGGGGTTCGGAGGCACCGTCGGCCGTCGCCTCGAGCCACGGGCTGTCGCCCGCCGCCCCGGACAGGTCCAGATCCTGGGTGGCGGACAGGATGAGCGGCGCGAGGTCGACATGTCGGTCGTCGCCGATGCGCAGAGGCGTGGCCGGCCCGGGCCACGAGAGATTGCCCTCGGCGAGGGACAGCACCTCGTCCGGGTAGATGCCGCGCCGGCGCAGCGCTTCGACCAGCGTCATCCTCAGCCGTCCCGGGTCCTCCGGATAGAGATCGCGGTCCGCCGTGACGATCGCCCGCACGACGTCACCGAACGTCGGATCGACGACCGGGAGGTAGTCCAAGGCCCGCACGACGATCCCGAGGAGCTGATCGGCCGTCGCGACGGCGTCGTCGGCGAGCCGTCCGACCAGGTCGGGGTGCAGGCTGCCGCGTGGCAGGACGCCCGTACCGCCCGTGGCGATGCGGAGCAGGTCGGAGGTCCGGGTCCGGTACACGTCCCGGAACGCGTCGAACACCGCCGCGACGAAACAGGCGCCCCGCTCGTGCGGCTCGGTCGCGGCGTTGAACCGCGCGGGGGTCGGATCGCCGTCCTGGATGGCGCTGCGCAACGCGGCGCCGCGGCCGGTCGACGCGCCGAACTCCTGGGCCAGGTCGAGCAGGCCCGCGCCCCGGGCGATGTCGCCGTCGGCATCGGCGAGGGCGCGACGGACGATGTCGGCGTAGGCGAAGTGCTGGAACAGGGCCACCAGATCGGCGAACGCCTCGTGCCAGGCGAAGACGTCGTCGTTGGTCGGGATGTCGAAGTCGCGACGGACGCGGTGCAGGAGCGCATGGGTGACCTCGTGCGCGACGACGTCGGAGGACAGGCATGTGAACATCATCTGGCCGGGCAGGTTCGCTCCGGGATCGTCCACGTCTGCCCGGTAGTAGCCGAACAGGACGGCGGATCGCCGCGGGTCGAAGAACGCGTTGCGCCCCTCGAAGGCGTGCGGGACCAGGACGAGCACGTCATCGGAGCGCCACCGGAATCGCCGGCCGAGGAATTGCTCGAATCGCTCGATGACCGCCATCGCGACCGCGTACACCACCTGCTGGTGACTGCGCGGATCGGACTCGCTCGGCTGCAGCCCGTCGGCGGCCAGCGCCGCGGGGTCGTCCAGATCGACGGCCCGGTACCAACAGTCGCGGGCGGCGTCCCGGTCGACGACCTGGACCAGTGCCCCGGACGGGCCCGGCGCCAGATTCTTCTCGAATCGCACGTCGACGACCAGGTAACGGCTGGACAGACGGGTCGTCATCGGGTCGAAGGCGAACGTCCGCAGTCGCCGGCGAGCGGGTGACCTCAATGCGGGTGTATTGCCCAGGTACGAACCGTACGACCCTGCCGGGGGACCGGTGTTCGGTGAGGTCATGACGTATCCCCGTCCGAGCTGATTGTGTGAGCCAGGTCTCATTAATCGGGGTGAACTCGTTTCGACCGTACCGAGCGTTTCAGGTCGGCCTGCGCTGCTCCGGGCGACGGCTCGTAACGCCGACCGCACACACGTCGACGATCTACATGGCGGCCGGCCGACATCGACCGGACGACGACGAGCGCAGGGCGATAGTGAACAGAGAACGGCTACTCATCAATCATTGCGGATACGACTCCGACGACGCGCTGCGATCGGTGTCGGCATAGTGGTCGACGGCGACACGCCGCCTGCAGCAACGCTCACGATCGTGCGTTCGACACTCCTCCACGCGAGAGTGACGGCGACTGCGCGTATGTCTTGCCAACTCGAGTGGGGGAACGGTGTCCGGATCTCGTGGTGTCTTCGGGTTGGTGGCGTTACTGGCCGCCCTGGTCGTCGTCGCGGGGGTCGTCGGGACGACGACGCCCGCCACGAGGCCCGCAGCACCCGCCGGCCCGGCGAGGATCGTGACGACCCCCGGGGCCGGAGCCGCCGGGGTGAATCCGGGCGGCCACGTCTCGGTCGCGGTCTACGACGGCACGCTCGACTCGGTCACCCTCACCGGTGACGACGGCCGTCGCGTCGCCGGGGCGATCCGCCCGTCCGACCGGCACGCCTGGACCTCCACCCAGAACCTCGGCTACGGGCGCACCTACACCTGGTCCGGCAGGGCGACCGGCGACGACGGCAGGCCGGTCGCGATCCGTGGGTCGTTCCGCACCTCGGCTCCGAAGAAGGTGCGCGAGGCCCGGTTCAGCATCGCCGACGGCACCACGGTCGGGGTCGCCGCGGTGGTCGAGCTGCAGTTCGACGGCCCGGTGCGCGACCGCGCGGCGGTCCAGCGTGCCCTGACGATCCGGATGTCGGATCCCAACGAGGGCGCCTGGGCGTGGCTGCCCGACACCGCCGACGGCGCCCGGATCCACTTCCGGCCGAAGACCTACTGGCGGCCGGGCACGGCCGTCGACGTCTCGGCCAACCTGTTCGGGGTGAACATGGGCGACGGCACCTACGGCGCCGCGGACCTGTCCAACCACCTGGTGATCGGGCGCAACCAGGTCACCAAGGCGAACACGGCGACCCGCAGCCTCGTGGTCTACCGGGACGGCAGGCCGGTCCTGAAGGCGCCGGCCAGCTTCGGGATGGGCGACGACCTGAACCTGGTCACCCGGGCCGGCACGCACGTGGTCACCAACAAGGACCCGGAGAAGTACCTGTCCAACCCGGCCTACGGCTACGCGAACATCTACGTGCGCTGGGCGGTACGGATCAACAACAACGGCGAGTTCGTGCACTTCAACCCGCTCACCCTGGACGCGATCGGGCAGCAGAACCTGACCCACGGCTGCATCAACATCAACGAGCAGAACGCGCACGCGTTCTACGACTCGACGCTGATCGGCGACCCGGTCGAGGTCACCGGCAGCCCGGTCACGCTGTCGGCGGCCGACGGGGACATCTACGACTGGACGATCCCCTGGTCGAAATGGACCGCGATGCGGGCGTCCTGACCCGTCATCGCCCCGGTCACCGCCCGGCTCCGGTGCGCGGACAGAACAGATCTGTGCGCCGAGGACAAACCCGGCACCGTCGGCAGGTGCCAGATTCCCTCCTGACGCAGCGCTGACCTCGCATCCCCAGGAGGGAACCTCCATGACGCACGCCCGCCCGGCACCGGACACGATCGTCCTCATCCACGGCTTCTGGGTCACGCCCCGCTCCTGGGAGGACTGGATCGCCCGCTACGAGAGCCAGGGCTACCGGGTCATCGCCCCCGGGTACCCCGGTTTCGACGTCGAGGTCGAGGCCCTCAACGCCGACCCGGCTCCGGTCGAGGCACTCACCGTCCCCGGCGTCGTCGAGCACCTCGAAGGGATCATCCGCGAGCTCCCGGCACCGCCGATCCTCATCGGGCACTCGGCGGGCGGCGCGTTCACCCAGGTCCTGCTCGACCACGGCTTCGGAGCGGCCGGTGTCGCCCTGAACTCCGCCCCCACCGAGGGTGTTCCGGTGGTTCCGCTGTCCCAGGTGCGCTCGACGTTCCCGGTGCTGAAGAACCCGGCGAACCGGCACCGCGCCGTCGGCTACGACTTCGAGCGCTGGAACTACGCGTTCACGAACACGTTCCCGGAGGACGAGGCCCGCAGGCTCTACGAGCGCTACGCCATCCCGGTCTCCGGCAAGATCCTGTTCGAGAGCGCGCTGGCGAACCTCACCCCGGGCCGGCAGGGCACCTGGGTCGACTACCGCAACGAGAACCGCGCACCGCTGCTGTTCGTCGCCGGGAGCAAGGACCACATCATGCCGCCGAAGGTGCAGTGGTCCAACGCCGCGCACTACCAGGGCGAGACGACCATCACCGACGTCGTCGAGTACGGCAGCATGCCGCACCTGCTGCCGGCCGCTCCCGGCTGGGAGGAGATCGCCGACTACGTCCTGGCCTGGGCGATGCGGCACGCGACCGACCCGCCGCCGATCGTCGAGTGCCCGCCGGTACCGGCCGAGGCGGAGCTGCCCGCCGAGACGGTGAACGCGTGAGGCCGTGCGCCTGACACACGTCGGCGGCCCCACCCTCCTGATCGAGGTCGGAGGGTGGCGGCTGCTGACCGACCCCACGTTCGACCAGCCGGGACGTCGCTACGACTTCGGCTGGGGCACGTCGTCGCGCAAGGTCGCCGGTCCCGCCCTGCGCCCGGCCGAGCTGGGACGGATCGACGCGGTCCTGCTCACCCACGACCATCACGGCGACAACCTCGACGCCGCCGGGCGCGGCCTGCTCGGGACGGTCCCGACCGTGCTGACCACGACGTCGGCGGCGCGCCGGCTCCGCCGTTCCCCCACCGGCCCGGACAGCGTGGTCGGGCTGTCCCCGTGGTCGACGACCACGCTCGAGTCGCCCGCGCACACGCCGCTGGAGATCACGGCCACCCCGTGCCGCCACGGACCACCGCTCTCGCGGCCGGTCGTCGGGGAGGTCATCGGGTTCGCGGTCGGTGTCGCGCCCGACACGGTGTGGATCTCCGGGGACACGGTCTTCCACGACGACCTGCGCCGGACCGCGGAACGCCTGACCGTGGACACCGCCGTCCTGCACCTGGGCGGCGTGCGGTTCCCGATCACCGGACCGGTCCGATACTCGATGACCGCGCGCGACGCGGTCCGGCTGTGGCACGTGCTGCGCCCGCGCACGATCGTCCCCGTGCACTACGAGGGGTGGAGCCACTTCCGGCAGGGACGGCGAGCGGCTCAGGCGGAGTTCGACCGTGCACCGCAGGAGTTCCGCGACGGCCTGCGCTGGCTGGAGGCCGGAGTCGGCACCGAATTGGCAGGAGTCTCCCCCGATACTTCACATTGATGACGCCCGTGCCGAATCCCGGGGCGAGGCTTGATTGGATCTCTGTGCGGGCACGACTGTGGAGGCCGAGCACGGTCCGTCGAGTCACGTCCAGCGGGTGGTCACGATTCTCGTCCTCGACACGGCGTCCGTTCCCGCTGCGGACCGGGCCGACGCGTTCCAGGCCGCGGTGAGCCAGAACTGCACGACCAGCATGGCCACGTTCGACGAGCAGGTCGAGCTCCACGCCGAGATGCACGTCTTCGACCTCGGCACGGCCAAGGTCTTCAACATCGACGCATCCGGCACCACCCTGCGACGGACACCACGCCTGTCCCGGGCGATGAACGAGTGCCCCATCGCACTCGCCCTCCCCATGCGGGCCAGCAACCAGCTGATGTGGGAGCGCGAGAACCGCACGTTCGGGCCCCGCGACCTCATCCTCGTCGACCTGTCCGCCCCGTACGTCTACAGCTGGCCCACCGACGGTGCCTCCTACGCGTTCCACGTCGACTACGACCATCTCGGCCTGCCGATGGACACGATCCGCCGGGCCGCACGCAACCTGGACAGCAGCCCGCTCTACCCGCTGGTCCGTGACCACATCGCACGGGTGACGGCGGACGCGCAGGAGCTCGCCGACAGCGGGGCGGCACACCACGTCGGCGCGGCGTCCGTCGAGCTCATGCACGCCCTGATCCTCTCCGCGGCCGGGGACGGCCGGCGGACCGACGACGCGCTGCACACGTCGACGGCCGCGCGGGTCCAGGCCTACGTCCGTCTGCATCTGCGCGACCCCGATCTCGGCCCGGAACGCATCGCGGCCGAGAACGGCCTGTCGGTCCGCGCGCTGTACAAGCTCTACGAGACGCTGGAGTCCAGCCTCGAACAGTCGATCATCGACCAGCGGCTCCACGGAGCGAAGGCCGATCTCGCCGACCCCGGTCTGCGGCACCGCTCCATCGCCTCGATCGCGCAGTCGTGGGGCTTCTCGAACCCCAGCTTCTTCTCGAACCGCTTCCGCAACGCCGTCGGCGTGACGACCGCGGCAATGGCGGGCCGGAGCCCGGCCGGAGCAGCACGGAGCCGCGATAGCGGGGTGATCGATCCGGGTCACTGCGTCCCGGTGACGTGCTCCGGACGGACCGGCACCCGGCGCAGGTCGAGCCCGGTCGCGGCGCGGATCGCGGCCGCCACCGCGGGGCCGCTGGAGATCGTCGGCGGCTCGCCCACCCCGCGCACGCCGTAGGGCGCGTGCGGGTCCGGGTACTCCAGCACCTCGACCCGCATCGGCGGGGTGTCCAGGATCGTCGGGATCAGGTAGTCGGTGAACGACGGGTTGCGCACCCGCCCGTCGGCGACGACCACCTCCTCCATCAGCGCCAGGCCCATGCCCTGCGCCGAGCCGCCCTGGATCTGCCCGACGACGGCGTCCGGGTTGATCGCCCGCCCGACGTCCTGCGCGGTGTCCAGCGCGACGACCTTGACCAGGCCGAGCTCGACGTCCACGTCGACGACGGCACGGTGCGCGGAGAACGCGTACTGCACGTGCGCGTCGCCCTGCCCGGTCTCCGGGTCGATCTCCTGGGTCGGCCGGTGGCGCCACTCGACGGTCTCGTCGACGGCGTCGGTGCCGAGCACGTCGGCCAGGCCGGCCACGACCTCGCCGGCCGCGGAGACGATCTTGTCGCCGTCGAGCCGCAGGCCGGCCGGGCCGCCGGGCCCGACGGCGGCCGCGGCGCGTGCCAGCACCCGCGCCCGGACGGCCTCGCAGGCGGCGCGCACCGCTCCCCCGGTGACGTAGGTCTGCCGGGACGCCGAGGTCGAGCCGCCGGAGCCGACGGTGGTGTCCTTGGGGTGCACCACGACCCGCTCCACGCCCAGCTCGGTGCGGCAGATCTGCTGCTCGACGGTGATCAGCCCCTGGCCGACCTCGGCCGCGGCGGTCTGCACGGTGGCCACCGGCTCGCCGGCGAGCACCTCCAGCCGCACCCGGGCCGTCGAGTAGTCGTCGAAGCCCTCGGAGAACCCGACGTTCTTGTAGGTCACCGCGTAGCCGACGCCGCGGACGACACCCTCGCCGTGCGTGGTGTTGGCGACGCCGCCGGGCAGGTCGCGCAGGTCGACCTCGGCGGAGCGCGGGGGCGGCAGCGGCATGTCCCGGACCCGGCGCGACCAGCTCGGCCACCGGCGCCGCGGAGTCGATCAGCTGGCCGGTGATGTTGCGGTCGCCCTCGCGCATCCCGTTGCGGGCACGCAGCTCGATCCGGTCCACGCCGACCCGGTCGGCCAGCGCGTCCATCAGCGCCTCGTGCGCGAACGCGGCCTGCACGCAGCCGAAGCCGCGCATCGCCCCGCACGGCGGGTTGTTCGTGTAGACCCCGCGTGCCTCGACGTGCACGCTCGGGAAGTTGTACGGGCCCGAGTCCCAGCGTGCCGCCGTTGCCGACGACCGCGCCGGTGGAGGAGGCGTACGCGCCGCCGTCGAACAGGATGTCGGCCTTGCCGTAGAGCAGCGTCCCGTCGGTCCCGGCGCCGAACTCGTAGCGCAGCCACGCCGGGTGGCGGTGCACGTGCCCGAAGAACGACTCCTCGCGCGAGTAGCTCATCTTCACCGGCTTGCCGGTGCGCAGGGCGAGCAGGCAGGCGTGCACGTGGATCGAGAGGTCCTCGCGCCCGCCGAACGCGCCGCCGACGCCGGCCAGGTGCAGCCGGGCCGACTCCGGGGTCAGCCCGAGCACCCGGCAGACCTGCTGCTGGTCGACGTGCAGCCACTGGGTGGCGACGTAGAGGTCCAGCCCGCCCTCGCCGTCGGGCACCGCGAGCCCGGACTCCGGCCCGAGGAAGGCCTGGTCCTGCATGCCGACCTCGAAGTCCAGCGCGACGACGACCGGCGCCTCGGGGGCAGGCCCGCCCCGCCTGATGTGCACCCCGCGGACGAGGTTGCCACCCTCGTGTCCGGTGTGGACCTCCGGCGCGTCGTCGTCCAGGGCGCGCTGCGGGTCGGTGACGGCGGGCAGCACCTCGTAGTCGACGACGATCCGCTTCGCGGCCCGCCGCGCGGTCTCCGGGTGGTCGGCCGCGACGAGCGCGACCGGCTCGCCCTGGAACCGCACGACGTCCTCGGCCAGCGCCGGCTGGTCCAGGTGCTCGAGCCCGACGCGGTTCAGCCCGGGCACGTCGCCGGCGGTGAGCACGGCGTCGACGCCGGGGACGGCGAGCGCGGCCGTCGTGTCGATCGAGCGGATCCGGGCGTGCGGGTGCGGGCTGCGCAGCGTGACGCCCCAGCACATGTCCTCGTGCCACAGGTCCGAGGAGTAGGCGAACTCGCCGGTGACCTTGAGCGTGCCGTCCGGGCGCAGCGGGCTGTCCCCGATCCGGCCCGTCGTGGTCGTGGTGGGCTGCTCGGTGGTGGTCATGAGGCCTTCTCCAGCAGGGTGCGGTGCACGGCGGCGCAGTCGCGCGCCACGGCGTCGGTGTCCACGGTCAGGACGCGGTCGCGTTCGACGACCGGGCGCCCGTCGACGAGCAGCAGCTCCAGCGGCGGGGGCGAGCCGAGCACGAGCGCCGCGACGGGGTCGGCGACGTCGGCGTGCGCCAGCCCGTCCAGGCGCCAGAGCGCCAGGTCGGCGAGCTTGCCCGGCTCGATCGAGCCGATCTCGCCCGCCCGGCCGAGCACGCCGGCCCCGCCGAGCGTGGCCAGCTCCAGCGCGTCCCGGACGGTCAGCGCGGTCGGGCCGCCGACGGCGCGGGCGAACAGCACGGCGTGCCGCACCTCCTCCAGCAGGCTGGACGCCTCGTTGGACGCGGCGCCGTCCACCCCGAGCCCGACGGCGGCACCGGCGTCCCGCAGGTCGCGGGTGCGGGCGATGCCGGCGCCGAGGCGGGCGTTCGAGCTGGGGCAGTGCGCGACGCCGGTGCCGGTGGCGCCGATCTTCTTCACCGCGTCGTCGTCGAGGTGCACGGCGTGGGCGAACCACACGTCCTCGCCGGTCCAGCCCAGCCCCTCGACGTACTCCAGCGGGGCGCAGCCGAACCGCTCCCGGCAGAAGTCCTCCTCGTCGCGGGTCTCGGCCAGGTGGGTGTGCAGCCGCACGCCCAGCTCGCGGGCCAGCTCGGCGGACTCCCGCATCAGCTCGCCGGTCACCGAGAACGGCGAGCACGGCGCGAGCGCGATCCGCACCATCGCGTCCGGCGACGGGTCGTGCCAGCGCGCGACGGCGTCCGCGGACGCGGCGAGGATCGCGTCCCGGTCCTCGACGACGTCGTCCGGCGGCAGCCCGCCGTCCCGGCGTCCGAGGTCCATCGAGCCGCGGGTCGGGTGGAACCGCAGGCCCACCTCGGCCGCGGCGCGGATCTCGGCGCCGAGCAGGTCACCGCCCTCGCGCGGGAACACGTAGTGGTGGTCGGTGCTGGTCGTGCAGCCGGTGAGCGCCAGGCGGGCCAGCGCGCCGGTGGCGCCGGTGTGCACGGCGTGCTCGTCGATGCCGGCCCACACCGGGTAGAGCGTGGTCAGCCACTCGAACAGCGTCGCGTCGACGGCCAGGCCGCGGGTGACCCACTGGTAGAGGTGGTGGTGGGTGTTCACGAACCCCGGCGTGAGCAGGCAGCCGCGCCCGTCCACGACGGACTCGCCCCCGGTCCGCGGCGCCGGCCCCGCGCCGACGGCGGTGATCCGGTTGCCGTCGATCACGACGTGCCCGTCCGGGAACTCGTTGCCGGACACCGTGACGACGTGCGCGCCCTCGATGATCACTGCTCGGCCCCCGTCGCGGCGGTGCGCACGGCATCCATGATCTTCTCGTAGCCGGTGCAGCGGCAGAGGTTGCCGGCCAGCGCCTCCCGGATCTCCGGGTCGGACGGCGCGGGGTTGCGCTCGAGCAGGTCGTGCGTGGTGACCACGAAGCCGGGCGTGCAGAACCCGCACTGCACGGCCCCGCGGTCGACGAACGCCTGCTGCACCGGGTGCAGGTCGTCGCCGTCGGCGAGTCCCTCCACGGTGGTCACGTCGCGGCCGTGCGCCTGACCGGCGGCGACCAGGCAGGAGCACACCGGCAGCCCGTCCAGGTAGACGGTGCACGAGCCGCACTCGCCCTGCTCGCAGGCGTTCTTCGAGCCCGGCAGGCCGAGCCGCTCGCGCAGCGCGTAGAGCAGGCTCTCGCCCGGCCACACGTCGTCGGCCTCGCGGGATGTCCCGTTGACGGTCAGCTCGATCCGCATCAGGCGGCCCTCCGGTAGTCGTCCCAGGCCCAGGTGGCGGCGCGGCGGGCCATCACCGAGAGCGCGTGCAAGCGGTACGCGGCGCTGCCGCGCACGTCGTCGATCGGGGCGGCGGCGTCGCGCACCTTGCGGCCGAACTCCACGGCCAGCCCCTCGGGCAGCGGGCCGCGGGAGTCCCACAGCCCGGCTGCGTCCAGCTCCCCGGCCAGGAACCCGGCCGCGGCGTCCGCCCGGCGCGGGGTCGGCGCCGCGGACCCGATGCCCGCGCCGACGGCCTTGCGGGCGGGGTGCAGGGCCAGCCCGAACGCGGTCACCGAGATGACCATCGCGTTCCGGGTCCCGATCTTGCAGAACTGCTGCGGACCGCCCGCCGCGCCGACGTGCACGGCCGCGATCAGCTCGTCCGGGGCGCAGGCGTTGCGCTTGACCCCGGTGTAGAACTCGGCGACCGGCACCTCGCGCGTCCCGCGCACCGACGCCAGCTCGACGACGGCGTCGGCGGCGAGCAGCGGCGGGTGGCTGTCCCCGGCGGGCGAGGCGGCGCCGAGGTTGCCGCCGACCGTGCCGCGGTTGCGGATCTGCGGCGAGCCCACGGTGCGCGCGGCCATCGCCAGTCCGGGCAGCTCGGCGCCGAGCTCGTCGATCACCCGGGCGTAGGTGACCCCGGCACCGAGCCGGATCCGGCCGTCGGACCGGGCCCACTCGCGCAGCTCGGCGACACGGGTCAGGTCGAGCAGCGCCGGCGGGCGGCGGTGGTCGAAGTTCATCTCCACCATGACGTCGGTGCCGCCGGCCACCGGCACCGCGTCCGGGTGCTCGGCCTTGGCCGCGAGGGCGTCCGCCCACGTCGTCGGAGCCAGGAAGTCCATGTGCACCATGGAAGCGGGCACGGGGTCCGGCCAGTAGTCGCCGCCGCGACGAATCGCGCACCGCGGGCACCCTCCGGGTTGTAGGTTCCTCCAATGCTGCTGCGCGAGCTCGTGGCACGCCCGGACCTCCGGCTGCGCGTGCTGCACGCCGCCGAGGGAGCGCTCGACCGCTCGGTGCGCTGGGTCTACACCACCGACCTGATCGACCCGGGCCGCTACCTGGGCGGCGGCGAGCTGGTGATCTCCGGGCTGGTGTGGCGGCGCGAGGACGGCGACGCGGAGCGCTTCGTGTCGGCCGTGGCGGCGGCGGGCGCTGCCGCGCTGGCCGCGGGCGAGGCCGTGTTCGGCGAGATCCCGGCCGACGTCGTCGAGGCCTGCCGGCGGCACGACCTGATGCTGGTCGCCGTGCCGGAGGACGTGTCGTTCGGCACGGTCACCGAGATCGTGATCGGAGCGCTGACCGCCGCGCGCGGGGACCGGCTCGCGCACACGCTGGGCCGGCAGCGACGGCTGCTGTCCGCGGTGGCCGGCGGTGTCGGGCTGGGCGAGCTCGCCGGCGAGGTGTCCGAGGCGACCGGGCTGACCTGCCGGGTGCTGTCCGCGTCCGGGCGGGTGCTGGCCGGACCGTCGCTGCCGGACGGGGAGCGGGACGCCGCGGTGGCCGCGTTCCTGTCCGCCGACCGGCTGCCCGCCCCGGCCGGGCGGCACTCCGTGTTCCCGGTCGGCTCCGGGACAGGGCGTCTGACCTCGTGGTTCGTGGCCGTCGAGGGCGCCGTGTCGGACTGGGACCCGGAGACCGCGGACACCGTCGGGGAGCTCGCCGCGATCGCCGCGCTGGACCGGGCCCGGCTCCGCGAGGGCGTGCAGGTGGCCCGCGGCATCGCCGACGACGCGGTGGCCCTGATCGCGGGCGGGGAGGGCGACCGGCCGGAGACCCGGGTGCGCCTGCACCAGGCAGGCGTGGACCCGGACGCCGGGCTGGCGGTGCTGGTCGTGCGCATGAGCGGCGGCACGGACCCGGCTGAGACCGCGCGCACGATCCTGATCGACGCCACCGCGGCGGCCGGGCCCGCGGCCGTCGGGGTGCACGACGGGTCGGCGGTCGCGCTCGTCCGGGTGCCACCGGGCGGCGACGGCGCGGTGCTGGACCCGGCGCTGGAGGCACTGCGGCGTCTCGCACCGGGGCTCGGATCGCTCCGGCTCGATGTCGGCGCCGGGCGCCCGGCCGGGCCGTCGGCGCTGTCCGGGGCACTGCGCGAGGCCCTGCACGCGCGCGACCTCGCGGCGGCCCGGCCGGGTCCGGTGTCGGTCGCCGGGGCCGGCGAGATCACCTCGCACGTCGCACTGCTGGCCAGCGTCCCCGACGACGTCCGCAGCGCGTTCGCCGCCCACGTGCTGGGTCCCGTGCTGGACTACGACGCCCGCAACGGGGCCGGACTGTGCGAGACGCTCACCGAGTTCCTCGACCAGGCCGCGTCCTGGAGCCGCACCGCCGAGCGGCTGCACCTGCACGTCAACACCGTGCGGTACCGGATCGGGCGGGTGGAGGAGCTCACCGGCCGGGACCTGAGCCGGTTCCCGGACCGGGTCGACCTCTACCTGGCGCTGCGCTCGCGGTGATCCGAGCTCCGGAGTTCACGGCCGGCACCGGTCGCGCGGATCTCTCCCGGTTCGGAGGTCCGGCTCGGTAGACTCGCCGCCGTGACGCAGCCTTCCGATCTCGAGGTCCGGGTCGCAGCGTTGGAGGCTCGGATCGAGGAGGTCGCCTCCGACGCGACGGCCGCCCGGCACCTCGCCGCCGCGCGGGACCGGGATCTCGCCGACCTGGGCGGGAAGGTCGATGGGAACCGGACGGCGATCGACGCCAACCGGACGGCCATCGACGCGAACCGGCCGGCGATCAACGCACTCGGCGTGCAGACGGCCGAGGGCTTCGCCCGGGTCGACCGCGGTTTCGCCGAGATCCGGGGGCGCCTCGACCAGACCGCCGCGGGTCAGCAGCAGATCGCGGACATGCTCGCCACCCTGATCAACCGCCAGGACGGGCAGTAGTCAGTCCCGCGTGACCGTGGCCTCGATCAGGCCGTACGGGCGGTCCGCCGCGTAGAACACCTCACCGGGGTTGTCCAGCCCGAACGGGGCGAGGTCGACCAGGAAGTGGTGCTTGTTCGGCGCGGACAGGCTGATCGAGACGACGTCCGGGTGCGTCTCGAGCACGGCCTTGCCCATCTCCCACAGCGTCTGCTGCAGCGCCAGCGAGTGCACGGTCGCGAAACGCTCGACGAGGATCTGCCGCACGCCGGCGAACGTCTTCGCCCACTCCCCGGTGCTGCCGGCGTGCTCCCAGCGGGCGACCAGCGAGGTCGACATGATCCGGTCGTTGGTCGGCTGCAGCGTCGTGTACTCGTCGACGAGGAACCCGTGGAACTCCGAGCCGGTCGACTTGAGCAGCACCAGGTCCCGCAGGCCGGAGACGACGCGCTCGTCGCCGCCGTCGAGGGTGACCTCGGCGGTGCGCACCTCCGGCCCGGTGCGCACCCAGGTGTGGTCGTGGCCGTGCTCGCCGACCGGCGCGCGCTGCCAGCCGAGCTCGTCGATCGCGACCGTCGCGCCGGTCACCGGCTCGACGTCGCGGACGAAGTGCCGGGCCAGGCCCAGCGCGAAGTCCTCGATCTGGTCCAGGCCGTGCTCGCGGGCGAACGCGTAGCAGGTGTTCTTCTGGGTGTCGGTCGGCAGCACGCGCGACTGGTCCCCGGACAGGTGCGCGTCGGCGAACTCGCCGCGCAGCGCGGTGGAGACGGTCACGTCGCGGATCTCGTGCCGGTCGGTGGACCGCTGGATCCGGACCAGCCGGTTCTCCGCCTTCCCGTACTGGTTGGCGCCCAGGACGATGCCCATGTCTTCTTCAGCTCCCGCGGTAGGTCGAGTAGGCGAACGGGGACAGCAGCAGCGGCACGTGGTGGTGCGCGTCCGGGTCGTCGACGCCGAACGCGACGGTGACCTCGGGGTAGAACGTCTGCTGCCCGGTGGCGGCGAACCAGCCGCCGGTGTCGAACGTGAGTCGGTGCGTGCCGGTGGCGAGCGGGCCCAGGTCGCGGACCCGGCCGTCGTCGTCGGTCCGGGCGGTGGCGACGACCGCGCCGCCGTGCTCGAGGGTGACCGCGACGCCCGCGGCGGGTCGCCCGGTGACGGCGTCGAGGACGTGGGTGGAGAGGCTCATGCCGCACCCTCGCGCACGAGCCCGGCCAGGCGCAGCCGGTTGATCGCGGCCAGCTCGCGCAGCGCGACCGCCCGCTCGGTGGACGGGTCGTGGTCCAGCCGCTCGTGCAGCGTGGCCAGCAGGTCCTCCGCGCTGCGCCCGGCCGCGCAGACCAGGTAGACGTGCCCGAACCGGCGCTCGTACTCGGCGTTGCCCGCGGCGAGCGCGGCGCGGACGTCGTCGCCGGCCGACGCCACCCGGGACTGCTCGGCACCTCGAGCGCCCGGCCGCGACCCGGTCGCCGATCCTCGGGTGGCCGGCGCAGGGCGTCGTCGAGATCGCGCGTCGCTGCAGGGCGGCCCGGGCGGCGTCCTGCAGGGCGGCGACCGAGCCGTACGGGCCGCCCGGCGGTCACCGCGTCCGCCCACCGGGGTGCGGCGCACACGTCGAGCAGCTCCCGCCGCGCCTCGCCTGCGGGCAGCAGCGTCGAACTCCCCGACGGACCGGGTCACCGGTCGTCCCGGGCGATGCTGCGCACACGGGCGCTCTGGATCGGGTTGGCGTCGGCGACCAGGTCGTCGAAGCGGTGGTTGGCCACCTTCGCGATCTCGATCAGGGCCGCGGCGTGCTCCTGGGCCGCCGAGTTGTCCAGCCGCCGGAGCCCGTCGCGCAGGATCCCGGCGCGGTCGTGGGCGTCGCGGCAGCAGACGATCAGCGGGATGCCGAACCGCTCCCGGTAGGCGGCGGCGAGGTCGGCGAACTCCTCGCGGTCGGTGTCGGCCAGCCGGGTCAGGCCGGCCGAGGACTGGTCGCGCGCCGAGTCCTCGCCCGCGTCGCCGTCGGCGACGGTGTCCCCGCCCAGGTCGGGGTAGTGCGCCATCAGCTCGCGCTGCTCGGCCTGGGGCCCGGAGAACAGCGCCTCCTGGAACGCCGAGCGCAGCGCGGCGGTGTCGGCGAACGGGCGCCGCTCGTAGGCCCGCGCCAGGGCGCCGGTCGGGCCCTGGAACAGCCGCCCGAACGTCGCGACGAACGTGTCCCGGTCCATCGCGTTGACCTCGGACAGGCGCACGGTGCTCCCCGGGGTTCCGGCGACGGCCGGGCCGCGGCCGCCGCCGAGGTGGTGGAACACGACGTTCAGCACGATCGCGGTCAGGCTGCCCACGGTGATGCCGGAGCCGAACAGGATCTGCGCCCACGCCGGCAGTGCCTGCGCGACGTCCGGCTGGGCCGTGACGAACACGGCCACACCCAGGCTGGACCCGATGATCACGACGTTGCGGTGGTCGTGGAAGTCGACCCGGCCCAGCGTCTGGATCCCGACGACGGCGACGGTCGCGAACATCGCCAGCGCCGCCCCGCCGAGCACCGGGTGCGGCACCGCGGCCACCACGGCGCCCGCCTTCGGCACGAGCCCGATCAGGATCATGAACACGCCGGCCGCGGCCACCACCCAGCGGCTGGTCACCCGGGTCAGCCGGACCAGTCCGACGTTCTCGGCGAAGCAGGTGTACGGGAACGAGTTGAGGACGCCGCCGATCGTGGTGGCCAGGCCGTCCGCGCGCAGGGCACGGGCCACGTCCTCGCGGCCGACCCGCTTGTCGACGATCTCGCCGGTCGCGAACACGTCACCGGTCGTCTCGACCGCGGTGATCAGCATGACGACGACCATCGACACGATCGCGGCGGCGCTGAACTGCGGCCATCCGAAGTGGAACGGCGTGGTGACCCCGACCCACGACGACGAGGTCACCGTGGCGAAGTCGACCATCCCGATCGCCCACGCGACGCCGGTGCCGAGCACGAGCCCGACCAGCACCGCGACCGTCGCCATGAACCCGCGGAAGACCCGCTGGATCAGCACGATCACCGCCAGCGTGCCCAGGGCGAGCGCCAGGTTCACCGGGTTGCCCGGGTCCGGCGCGTCCGCCCCGCCGACGGCGTCCTGGGCGGCGACCGGCAGCAGGCCCAGCCCGATGATGGTGATCACCGACCCGGTCACGACCGGCGGGAAGAACCGGATCAGCCGGGAGAAGTACGGAGCGATGAAGAACGTGGCCAGTCCGGCCACGATCACCGACCCGTAGATCGTCAGCAGGCCCTGGGTGCCGCCCCCGGCCGCCATCCCGATCGCGATCATCGGCGAGACGGCGGTGAACGTGACGCCCTGCAGCAGCGGCAGCCGCACGCCGATCTTCCAGAACCCGACGGACTGGATGATCGACGCGATGCCGCAGGTGAACAGGTCCGCGTTGATCAGATGGATCAGCTCGGCATCGGACAGGCCGATCGCTCCGGCCAGCAGGATCGGGACGATCACTGCGCCCGCGTAGAACGCGAGCACGTGCTGCAGGCCGTAGACGGCGAGCTTCGGTGCGGGCAGCACCTCGTCGACGGGATGGGGGCGGCGTTTGACGGTTCCGGGCACGGGACACCTCGCTGGAGCTCCGGTGGGATCCAGATCACGATCCCCGGGCGACGGGCGGGCCCGGCACCCACCGGAACGACGAACGGCGGCCCGCTCCCGCGGCCTGAGTTCGTACGATCCGACAGACACTGCCGGCTGCGCCGACTCGACCACTCGGCACGTCAGGATCTCCGTCCCGGCCCACGCAGCGCACCACTCCGAGCTGGCTCGAGCGGGATCGTCGCCAGGCCGGCGCGGACACCGACACCGTGCCGACGCGCTCCCGCGCCGCGTTCGAATGCCGCGTTCCGGCGGACGCGACCGCCAGAACGTCGCGCCCGATCCCGCGCGGCGATCGGCAGGCACGTTTCGGCGGCGCCGACCGCCACAACGTGACACTCGATCCCGCCCGCCGATCGGCGGGCACGTTCCGGCGGCGCCGACCGCCACAACGTGACACTCGATCCCGCCCGCCGATCGACGGGCACGTTACCGGCGGCGCCGGCCGCCATGACGTGCCGGTCGATCCCGCGCGGCGGTCAGACAGCCGACCGGTGCCGGATCGATCACCCGGACGCCCGGGTTTCGCAACGCCTTCTCAGGCCGTCGCGGGCGTGCCCTGCTTCGCCATCTCCTCGACGAGCGCGTCCGCCGTCGCACGCAGCTGCGGCACCGCGGCCTCGATCAGCGCGTCGGTCATGCGCGTCGTCGGCCCGGAGATCGACACCGCGGCCGGGAGCGACCCGTCCAGCGCGACCGCGACGCAGCGGACACCGAGCTCCTGCTCGCCCTCGTCGATCGCGTGGCCGGCCTCGCGGACGCGGTCGAGCTCGCGCTCGTAGGTCGCGCGGTCGGTGATCGTGTTGTCGGTGTGGGCGACCATCTCGGTGTGCCGGAGGATCTCCGCGACCCGCTCCGGTGACATCCGCGCCAGCAACGCCTTGCCGACGGCCGTGCAGTGCGGCGACACCCGGCGTCCGACCTCGGTGAACATCCGCATCGAGTGCCGTCCCGGCGCCTGGGCGACGTAGACGACCTGGGAGCCCTCCATCAGCGCCAGGTTGGCGCTCTCCCCCAGCGTGTCGACGAGCGCGGCGAGCCGCGGCTGTGCCCACACGCCCACGAGCCGTCCCGCCGTGTTGCCGAGGCGGACCAGGCGCGGGCCCAGCGCGTACTCGCGCGACGACTCCTGGCGCACGTAGCCGCGCCCTGCCAAGCGTGCGCACCAGGCGGTGGATCGTCGGCAGCGGCAGCCCGGACGTCGCGGCCAGGTCGGAGAGCCCGACCGTGCCGCCCGCGTCGGTCATGGCCTCGAGCAGGTCGATCGCCCGCTCCACCGACTGCACGGTGCTCGATCGCGCGGCGGGACCCTCGGACAGCTCCCCGTTCTCGGTATCGGGTTTCCGCATGGTGAAACTCTACCCGGTCACGGTCGGCCGGGGCGCCGGTTCCACCGCGCCGCGGCGCAGGAGCCGCCCGCGCGGGGTGGCGGTGTCCGCGTCCGGCCCGACGATCTCGGTGCCGGCCAGGATCGTGCGGCGGACGACCCCGGCGAGCGCACGCCCGGCATAGGCCGTGACCGGGTTGCGGTGGTGCAACCGGGCGGCGTCGACGACGTAGGCGTCGTCGGGTGCGAAGACGGCGAAGTCCGCGTCGTAGCCGAGCGCGATGCGGCCCTTGCCGGTCAGCCGGACCAGCTCGGCGGGCCGGGTCGCCATCCACTCCACGACACGGTCCAGCCCGATGCCGCGGCGCCGGGCCTCGGTCCACACCAGCGACAGCCCGAGCTGCAGCGACGACACACCGCCCCAGGCGAGCCCGAAGTCCCCCGAGTCCAGCAGCTTGAGCTCGGCCGTCGACGGCGAGTGGTCGGAGACGATGCAGTCGATCGTGCCGTCCAGCAGGCCCTGCCAGAGCAGCTCCCGGTTCGACGCCTCGCGGATCGGCGGGCAGCACTTGTGCGTCGTCGCGCCGTCCGGGATCTCCTCGGCGACCAGCGTCAGGTAGTGCGGGCACGTCTCCGCGGTGATCCGGACGCCGTCGCGGCGGGCCGTGGCCAGCATCGGCAGCGCGTCCGAGGACGACACGTGCAGCACGTGCGCCCGGGCCCGGGTCCAGCGCGCCCGCTCGATCACCTCGGCGATGGCCAGGTTCTCCGCCCCGCGGGGGCGCGAGGCCAGGAACGACGAGTACCGGGCGCCGACCGGCGACGGCGCGTGGTCGATCGCCCGCGAGTCCTCCGCGTGCACGATCATGACCGCGTCGAACGTGGCCAGCTCGGCCATGTCGCGCTCCATCTCGTCCGCGTCCAGCGGCGGGAACTCGTCCACCCCGGAGTGCAGCAGGAAGCACTTGAAGCCGAACACGCCGTCGTCGTGCAGCTCGCGCAGGTCGCCGGTGTTGCCCGGCACCGCGCCGCCCCAGAACCCGACGTCGACGTGGGCCTGGTCGGCGGCGACCGCGCGCTTGGTCTCCAGCGCCTCCACGTCGACGGTCGGTGGGATGCTGTTCAACGGCATGTCGACGATCGTGGTGACGCCGCCGGCCGCGGCCGCGCGGGTGGCCGAGGCGAAGCCCTCCCACTCGGTCCGGCCGGGTTCGTTGACGTGGACGTGGGTGTCCACCAGGCCGGGGAGCAGCACCTCGTCGTCGGCCAGCTCCAGCACGCGCGCGCCGTCCAGCCCGTTGCCGAGCGGCTCGATCGCGACCACCCGGCCGCCCCGGACGCCGACCTCGCGCGGCGCCACACCGGCCGTCGTCATGATCTGCCGGCCGCGCACGACCAGGTCGTGGGAGTGCTCGCTCATGATCGCTCCACCCTCCGGGCCGGACAGCGGCCAGCCGGTGACTCGCGCCGCCGGTAGTGTACGGCGTCGACACCGTCACCCGACTCGGCCGGTGTCCGGCCCCGCCACCCGCTTGACGACCGGCACGCGATCCGTCCGGTGACGCGTGCGGCCGCGTGGACGTTGACCACGAGGATCTTCATGCGTCCGTCCTTTGCGGTGTCAGTGCGTCTCGGGGCGGCCGGCGCTCCACGATGCGGAATGCGTCTCTTGCCTGGCGGAAGGAAGGTAGGAGCGCCCTCACACGGCCGTCAAGGGGTCGAGAAGGACGGCGTGACCCTTGACACCCGTGGACGGCCGTGCTCAGAATCTCTCGCAAGACGAAATCATTATTCCGCGATGCGGAATCTCTCGGACGGAGTCGAGGATGCCCGGACTGTTCTGCTCGGGAGACGCGATGCGCGGCGGGCGCCTGCACCACAACGTCTCCGCACACCCGTTCCTCGGGACGGTCACCACGGCTCCGCACTACCGGATGTTCGCGGTACGCGACGCGTTCCCCGCGATCCTGCTCTCCGCCGGCGACGGCGGAGCGGTGACCGGCGAGCTCTACGACGTCTCGCTGGACGCCGTCCGCACCGACTTCCTGCCCGACGAGCCGCCCGAGCTGGAGCTGACCGTCATCGAGCTCGACGACGGCCGCTCCGTCCTCGCGGTCGGCCTGCGCCCCGGCGTGCTCGAGGCCCAGGCCGACGAGCTCACCGACATCACCGCCCACGGCGGCTGGCGTGCCTACCGCGGCATGCCCGACCCCGACTCCTGACCACCGAAGGAGGAGCACGCCATGACCGACCGGTCCTGGACCGTGAACTGCTCGATCCTGCTCACCGACCTGCCGCTGCACCGCCGCCCGCAGGCCGCCCGCGACGCCGGCTTCGACGCCGTCGAGTTCTGGTGGCCGTTCGCCGAGGCCGTCCCCGCGGACCCGGACGTGGACGCGTTCGTCCGCGCTGTCCGCGACGCCGGTGTCACGCTCTCCGGGCTCAACTTCGCCGCCGGGGACATGCCCTCCGGCGACCGCGGGCTGCTGTCCGACCCGTCCCGGTCGCAGCAGTTCCGCGACAACATCGACGTCGCGGTCGGCATCGGCGCGCAGCTCGGCACGTCCGGGTTCAACGCGCTCTACGGCAACCGCCAGGGCGGAGTCGACCCCGCCGAGCAGGACGCGCTCGCCGCACAGAACCTCGCCGCCGCCGGGCGGGCCGCCGCCGCGATCGGCGCCGTCGTGCTCGTGGAGCCGGTCAGCGGCGTCCCGGCCTACCCGCTGCGCACGGCCGCGGACGCCGTCGCGGTACTCGACCGCGTCCGCGACGAGCACGGCGTGGACTCGCTGCGCCTGCTCGCCGACCTGTACCACCTGTCCGTAAACGGCGACGATGTCGCGGCCGCGATCGATTCCTACGCGGACCGGGTCGGGCACGTGCAGATCGCGGACTCCCCCGGCCGCGGCGAGCCCGGCACCGGAGACCTGCCGCTCGACGCCTGGCTGGACCGGCTCGCGGCCGCGGGCTACGACGGCACCGTCGGACTCGAGTACAAGGCCACCGCCGACGATCCGTTCGCCTGGCTGGCCACGACCACCGTCTGAGAGGACCCACCTCATGACCACCATCGCGTTCGTCGGGCTCGGCATCATGGGCGGCCCGATGGCCCGCCACCTGGCCGGCGCCGGTCACGACGTCGCCGGCTTCAACCGCTCGCCGGAGAAGGCGAAGCCCCTCGTGGACGCCGGCGGCCGGGCCGCCGAGTCGGTCGCGGACGCCGTGCGCGGCGCCGACGTCGTCGCACTGATGCTGCCCGACTCCCCCGACGTCACCGACGTGCTGACCGGCGAGGACGGCGTGTTCGCGCACGCCGCGCCGGGCACCTTGGTGATCGACTTCTCGACGATCCGACCGGACGTCGCCGCCCAGCTGGCGGCCGACGCGGCCGGGCGCGGTTTCCGGATGGTCGACGCGCCGGTCTCCGGCGGGCAGGCCGGTGCCGAGAACGCCGCGCTGTCGATCATGGTCGGCGGCTCCGAGGACGACGTGGCCGCGGCCCGCCCGCTGCTCGACGTCGTCGGGAAGACCGTGGTGCACGTCGGCCCCAGCGGCGCGGGGCAGACCGTGAAGGCCGCCAACCAGCTGATCGTCGCCGGGAACATCGCCCTGCTCGCCGAGGCGCTGGTGTTCCTGGACGCGCACGGCGCCGACCTGCCCGCGGCCGTCGAGGTGCTCGGCGGCGGCCTGGCCGGCTCCGCCGTGCTGGACCAGAAGGCCCCGAAGATGCTCGGCGACGAGTTCGCGCCGGGATTCCGGATCGACCTGCACCACAAGGACATGGGCATCGTGACCTCGGCCGCACGGGAGGCCGGTGTGGTCACCCCGGTGGGCGCGCTCGTCGCCCAGCTCGTGGCCGCCACCCGGGCCGCCGGCGACGGCGGGCTCGACCACTCCGCCCTGTACCGCACGATCGCGCGGCTGTCCGGCCGCGGATCGGACACCCCGAACCAGAGGAGCACCTGATGCCCCGGATGCGTGCCGCCGACGCGGCGGTCAAGATCCTCGAGCTGGAGGGTGCGACGCAGGCGTTCGGCGTGCCCGGCGCCGCGATCAACCCGTTCTACTCCGCGATGCGCGCGCACGGCGGGATCTCCCACGTGCTCGCCCGCCACGTCGAGGGCGCCGCACACATGGCCGAGGGCTACACCCGGGCGCGCGCGGGCAACATCGGCGTCTGCGTCGGGACGTCCGGCCCGGCCGGCACCGACATGATCACCGGGCTGTACTCGGCCGCGGCGGACTCGATCCCGATCCTGGCGATCACCGGGCAGGCGCCGGTCGCGCGGCTGCACAAGGAGGACTTCCAGGCCGTCGACATCACGTCGATCGCCGGGCCGGTCACGAAGATGGCGATGACCGTGCTGGAGGCCGCGCAGGTGCCCGGCGCGTTCGCGCAGGCGTTCCACCTGATGCGCTCCGGACGTCCCGGCCCGGTGCTGATCGACCTGCCGATCGACGTGCAGCTCACCGAGATCGAGTTCGACCCGGACACCTACCAGCCGCTGCCGGTGCACCGCCCGGCCGCGAGCGCGGCCCAGGCCGCCAAGGCGATCGAGATGCTGTGCGCCGCCGAGCGACCACTGATCATCGCGGGCGGCGGGATCGTCAACGCCGGTGCGGAGGCGCTGCTCGTCGAGCTGGCCGAGGTGCTCGACGTGCCGGTCGTCCCCACGCTGATGGGCTGGGGCGCGATCCCGGACGACCACCCGCTCTCCGCGGGCATGGTCGGCCTGCAGACCTCGCACCGCTACGGCAACGCGACGTTCCTGGAGTCGGACTTCGTGCTCGGGATCGGCAACCGGTGGGCCAACCGGCACACCGGCGGGCTCGACACCTACCGCCGCGGGCGGACGTTCGTGCACGTCGACATCGAGCCGACCCAGATCGGGCGGGTGTTCGCGCCGGACTACGGCATCGTCTCCGACGCCGGCGCGGCGCTGCGGGCGTTCGTCGCCGAGGCCCGGCGGCGCCGGGCGGCGGGCACGCTGCCGGACCGGTCGAGCTGGGTGGCCGCCTGCGCCACGCGCAAGTCCACGCTGCTGCGGCGCACCCACTTCACCGAGGTCCCGATCAAGCCGCAGCGCGTGTACGAGGAGATGAACCGCGTGTTCGGCCCGGACACCCGCTACGTCACGACGATCGGGCTGTCCCAGATCGCGGCCGCGCAGTTCCTGCACGTCTACCGGCCGCGGCACTGGGTCAATGCCGGTCAGGCCGGTCCGCTCGGCTGGACGATCCCGGCCGCGCTGGGTGCCGTCACCGCCGACCCGGACACCCCGGTCGTCGCGCTGTCCGGGGACTACGACTTCCAGTTCATGATGGAGGAGCTCGCCGCCGGAGCGCAGTTCAACCTGCCGTACGTGCACGTGGTCGTGAACAACTCCTACCTCGGGCTGATCCGGCAGGCCCAGCGCAACTTCGACATGGACTACTGCGTCCAGCTGGGCTTCGACAACATCCACACCCGGGACGCCGTCGACGGCGACGCGCACGAGCCCGCGCCGAAGGGCTACGGCGTCGACCACGTCGTCGTGGCCGAAGGGCTGGGCTGCGTCGGGCTGCGGGTCGCCGACCCCGAGGAGATCGCCCCGGCCCTGCGCCGGGCCTGGACGCTGGCCCGCGAGCACAAGGTCCCGGTCGTCGTCGAGGTCGTCCTGGAGCGGGTCACGAACGTGTCCATGGGCGGCGCGGAGATCGACGCGGTGACCGAGTTCGAGGAGCTCGCGACCGTCCGCGAGCACGCCCCGACCGCCGTCAGCCTCCTCGACGCATGACCCGCGTGGTGCTCGCGCCGGACAAGTTCAAGGGCTCGCTGGACGCGCCCGGCGTCGCCGACGCGCTCGCCGCGGGCATCGCGGACGTCGCCCCGGAGTGGGAGCTGCGCCGGGCCCCGGTCGCCGACGGCGGCGAGGGCACGGTGGACGCCGTGCTGGCCGCGGGCTGGGAGCCGGTGCGGGTCGCGGCGACCGGGCCGGTCGGCGACCCGCTGACCGCGACCTACGCGCGGCGCGGGCCGGTCGCGGTCGTCGAGCTGGCGACCGTGGCCGGGCTCGGGGTGCTGCCCGGCGGCGCGCTCCGCCCGCTCGAGGCCGGCACCGCCGGTCTCGGCGTCGTCCTCGCGCACGCCCTCGACCGGGGCGTCGACGAGATCGTCGTCGGCCTGGGCGGCAGCGCGAGCACCGACGGCGGCGCCGGGCTGCTGACCGGTCTCGGCGCCCGGGTGCTCGACGCGGCCGGCCGGGAGCTCCCCGCGGGGGGCGCCGCCCTGGCGCGGGCCGCCGGCCTGGATCTGTCCACACTGCACCCGCGCGCGCGGCGGGCCCGGTTCGTGTTCGCCTGCGACGTGGACAACCCGCTGCTCGGCCCGGACGGGGCCGCCGCGGTCTACGGCCCGCAGAAGGGCGCGGACGCGGCGCAGGTCCGGCAGCTCGACGCGGCCCTGGCCCGCTGGGCCGGGGTCCTGCAGGAGAGCACCGGCCGCGACGTCGCCGGCGACCCCGGGGCCGGCGCGGCCGGCGGCGCGATGTGCGGCGCCGCCGCCGTGCTCGGCGCGACCCGGTGCAGCGGTGTGCGGACCGTGCTCGACCTGATCGGCTTCGCCCGGACCGTCGACGGCGCCGACCTCGTCGTCACCGGCGAGGGACGGCTCGACCACCAGACCCTGCACGGCAAGGCCCCGGCCGGGGTCGCCGACGCCGCCCGCGCCGCCGGCGCGACCGTGCTCGCCGTCGCCGGCGACAGCACCCTGGACGAGACCACGCTGCGCACCGCCGGGTTCGCCGGCCTGCACACGCTCGTCGCGCTCGCGCCGGACCGGGCGAGCGCCCTGCGCGACACCCGGGCCCTGCTCCGACGGATCGGACGGACCATCGCGCGCCAGCCGGTGCCCCACGGCTGACGCCCACGCACGGATACTCGACCCGCCACCATCCAGCCGAGGAGAGACATGGACGCCATCACCCCCGACCTCCCGGACCTGGCCTCGCGTGCCCTGGGCGGCAGCGTGGTCGCCGCGAACGACGAGCTGTTCGCCCAGCGCGAGAACCTGATCCGCCCCGAGGCTCCGCGCTTCGACCCGACCGAGTTCGGGCACAAGGGCAAGGTCTACGACGGGTGGGAGACCCGCCGCCGTCGCGACGAGGGACACGACTGGGCCGTCGTCCGGCTCGGGGCGGCCGGCGTGATCGACCACGTGGTCGTCGACACCGCGTTCTTCCGCGGCAACTACCCGCCGCACATCTCGGTGGAGGCGGCGTCGGTGGAGGGCTACCCGTCGCCGGTCGAGCTGGACGGCGCGACGTGGCACACGATCGTCGAGCGCTCGCCTGCCAAGGGCGACACCGCGAACGTCTACGAGGTCCGCGACTCCCGCCGGTTCACCCACGTCCGGCTCTCGATCCACCCGGACGGCGGGGTGGCCCGGCTGCGGGTGCACGGCACCGTCGTCGCGGACCCGCGGTTCCTGGACGGGACCGTGGACCTGCTCGCGGCCGAGAACGGCGGCCGGCTCGTCGAGTGCTCGGACGCGTTCTACGCGTCCCCCGGCAATATCATCCTGCCCGGCCGCGCCCGGCACATGGGCGAGGGCTGGGAGAACGCCCGCCGGCGCGACGGCGGCAACGACTTCGCCGTGTTCGCGCTCGCCGCGGCCGGTGTCCCGCGCCACGTCGAGATCGACACGACCTGGTTCGTCGGCAACGCGCCCGGGTGGGTGTCGGTCAGCACCCGCGACGAGCGGGCCGGATCGGACTGGGCGGTGCTGCTCGACCACGTCGCCGTCCAGCCGGACACCCGGCACCGCTTCCTGCTGCCCGGTGCACCGGCCGCGACGCACCTGCGCCTCGACGTGTTCCCGGACGGCGGGCTGTCGCGGCTGCGCCTGCCCGGCGAGCTGGACGACGCGGCGGCCCGGGACGCCCGGGAGCGCTGGTGGAGCCTCCTGCCCGACGAGCACCGGCTACTGCTCGACGGCTGAGGCTGACGGCAGCCGTTGGACTCCATCTCGAGGATCCGGGCACCGGCCTCGAACGTCCCGTGGGCAGTCGAGCGTGCAGTCGACGTGCAGGCAACGGCACGGTGTCACGTCCCACTCCCAGCGTTCGCACCCCGGCTTCGCGTCGCCTCCGGCGGTAGCAGTCGGACCGGTGTGCCCCGGGGACGGCGTCGCCCACGCGTGCGACGCCCTTACCGTCAGGACCCTCACGGCGGCGCCAGGCCGCGGCGCAGCTCTGCCGGGCTCACGTCGATCTGGAAATGCATCGCGTCCTTGGCGCTGCGCCACCGGCCGCCCCAGGCGAAGACCCGGAGCCCGTCCACCGTGCGGATCGCCTCGACGGCGGCGACCTGGCCGGGGGTGAAGGCGGTGTCCGCGGCGTCGGCGGCGACATCGCGGCACCGCTCCGCCTGGCTGCCCCGGTTGGAGAACCGGACCAGGCCGGATCTCGTCCGGAACGGGTGGCAGGTGGGGTCGACGTCGATCGCGAGGCCGTAGGAATGCAGTGACGGCGTCGACGTCCCGGCGATCGATCGGCAGATGTAGCACCACGTGCTGGAGGCCTGGTAGCCGGTGCTGCTCAGCGCATGAGCCAGCCGGGCGTAGGCACCGACGGTCTCCGGGTTCACCGGTGTCCGGGTGCTGAGGACCTGCACGGTCACCATCTTGCTCTCCGCGCAGTAGTACTCCTTCCAGGCCTGGGAGATCCAGGTCGTGCTCCGCGGCTGCCCGGTCCCGGCCGTCGCCGGCGTGCCCAGTCCCCGCAGCGCCGGGCGCACGAGCGTCTCCCGGATCTGCAGCCACTCCGCGGCCAGCGCGCTCTCGCCGGGGCGGATCGCCCGTCCGCCCAACTCCGGGTGGCGTGCCGCGAAGACGAGATTGGTCAGGACGTTCTCGCTCCGCTCCCCGGCCGCGATCGCGGTGGCCGCCGCCGCGCCGAGCGCAAAGCTCGTCCCGGCGGCGACCGGCGAATCCGGCATCGAGGCGCCGCCGGTCTCGTGCTCGGGGCCGGGCCAACGCCCGCTTGCCCGCGATCCCGTCAGCTCGGTGAGCTCAGCCAGGAACTCGGCCTGTTCATCGGCCCCCGCTCGTGCTGCCGTCGTCATGTCCGCCTCCTCATGGTCGCCTGCTCGGGCCGAGTCGGACCGTGGAGCATCTCCGCGGCAAGCTCGGCCAGCATCGGGTCGCCGAGCTCACGGGCCAGCTCGGCGTAGAACTCGGCCTGCTCATAGCGGACGTCCGGGCCGGGGAGGTGCCCCCCGGTTCCGGGCCGGACCGTGCGCCCCGCCGGCCGGACGAGTGCCGTACCGAAGCGTTTCCGGACGTGGCGCTCCACCGCCGAGCCGAAGAATCCGCCGTCGACGACCGTGGGGAACGGGATTCGCTCCGGGAGGGGAGCCCGGCCGAGGTGGGCCCAGGTACGCGCGCGGAGCGCAGCGACATCGCGGGGAACGTCGGCAATGTTCGTGAAGCCGAGCGCGTACACGCAGACCGCCGCGGCCCGGCCATCCGGGCGAATGCCGACCGGGCGGTAGGTGATCAGGAACCGCTGGCCGTCCGGCTGGCCCTTGCGGAGCTGCTCGAGCCCCTGTCCCATCGCCCGCGAGACGTGCGGCTTGATCTCGGCGGTCCCGCCGTTCAGCTTGTCGATCGGGATGGTGGCGCCGAGGGTCGGGGGCTTGTCCCATGGACGGCCGCCGATGCGTTGCGTCGCCGTGCCGGTCCGGCACTCCGCGTCGGCCTCCGGCCCCACGGCCGCCGCACGCTTCGCGGACTGTGCGGCCGCCGGGGACTGCCCGAGTTCGACCTCACGTGACCCCGCCGCAGGTCCACGTGTCAGATCGGCCAGCTCTCCCAGGAACTCCCGGTGCGGGTTCCGTCCGGGTCGGGTCGTCGTCTGCGCCATCGTCATCTCCTTCACACAGGGAGGGCGGCCGGGCGCCGCGTGCCGGCCACCACCCGTCGGCCGACGTCCGGAATCCCCAGCTCGGCGCGGTACTTGGCGACGGTGCGGCGCGCCACCCTGTGCCCTCGCCGGCTCATGGCGGCGGCGAGCGCGGAGTCCGACAGGGGAACCTCTTCGGAACCGATCACCTCGCGCAGGCACTCCTGGGCGTCGTGTCCAGATCCGAACAGGCTCGCCAGAGCGATGGTCTCCCCGGACGGGAGCGCGACGTGCTTGCCGGCCACGACCCGGCTGACGGTGGACTCGTGCAGGCCGAGCTCTCCGGCGACCTCGCGGCGTGTCAGCGGTCGGTGCGCCGAGCGTCCGGCCAGCATGCGACCCGCCTGACGTGCGACGACGGCGTCACCGACCCGCTTCACCGCCCGCTCGCGACGTTCGACCGCGGTGACGAACCGGTCCGCGCACTCGAGGGCCGCGTCGACGGCGGGGTCACCGGCCGCGGCACGGTAGGACTCGGCCACCCGAGCCGCGGACCACGGTCCCGCGACGACGTCGGCCCGAAACTGGTGACCGGTCCGCCGGACCACGATGTCGACCGGAGCGACCGTCGTGGACTCGGCGCACTCGAACACCTCGGCGGTGATGTGCACGCGTAGCCAGGACAGGGCCCGCCGCAGCTGCGCCGGGGGAAGAACGGTGATCGGCACGGGCGCGACGAGCATGTCCAGCCCGGCCGCAAGCAGCGTGCGAACCTCCGGCGGCAGGTGCGGGCCGCCGGCGGCAACCGCCTGCAGACGCAGGCTCTCGGCCACGCTACCGGCACACAGGCCCGGCCAGCCCGCCCGGCGCAGCGACGCGATCACCCGCCGGACGTCCCCGTCGGTCACCCCGATCCGCTTCGCGACCCGCGGGACGGGCTCGTCGAGGACGCCGTAGACGTCGAGGTCGGCCACCAGATGCGCCGCGATCGCCCGGTCACCCGGGGCCAGCGTCGCCGCTGCGTCCGTCAGGAGCCGCTCGCGGGGTGCGGCGGGAGCCGACTGCATCGACACCGGGTCGGCGGTCCGCTCGTGCAGCGCAACGAACGGGCAGGTCGTGCACCGGCCACGCCACACCGGATGCCCGCATGCCGCGCACGTGGCCGGCTCGGGCAGCTCCAGCGCCGGGTTCGCGTCCAGTTCGGACGTCAGCCGCGCCGCCAGCTCGTTGGCGGGCAACGGCAGCAGCTCGGACAGCAGCAGCTGCGCCGGTCCGATGCGGTGTTCCATCCGCTGCCGGTGTTCGACCCTCGCGACCATGTCCACGGCCGTCATCGTGCGGGCCGCTGACCCCGGGCACCAAGGCTGCGAACCGGCGTTCGTCCTGCCGCGGTCCCGCCCGAACGCCGGTTCGCCACGGCCTGCGTCCCGGCCGGGCCGAACCTGGCACGGGACGTGCACCTCCCTGGTCAGGACCGAGAGAACCGCCCGGAGGAGGTCGCGATGCACGATCTGGACCGCGCCATGTTCGAGATCGCCGAGTACGGCGGAGGACCCGCCGGGGAGGCAGGCCGGCCGGAGCGCGGGACCTCCCGCGAACAGCAGGAGTTCCTGGAGGTGCTCGGGGAGCTCACCGGCGGCTCCGCGGAGACGTCCGAGACGTCCGAGACCTACGAAGCGCAGGAGTCCTACGAGTCCTACGAGTCCGGCGACGGGCCCTCGCGCACAGCCGGTGAGGCCGAGCTGGCGGGCGAGTTGCTGGAGGTACAGAGCGCCGCTGAGCTCGACCGCTTCCTCGGGAAGTTGATCAGCCGCGCCGCCGGGGCGGTGCGGGACTTCGCGCGATCGGACACCGGGCAGGCGCTCGGTGGGGTTCTGAAAAAGGCGGCGGGCGATGCGCTGCCGATGCTCGGGCAGGCGATCGGCGGCGCCGTCGGGCCCCAGCACGCCGGGACCGGACGGCGGGTCGGCAAGGCCGCCGGGGCGATGTTCGGCCTCGAGTTGGAGGGGCTGACCCGCGAGGACCGCGAGTTCGAGTCGGCCAAGGCGTTCGTCCGGTTCGCCGACGCCGCCGCCCGCCGGGCCGCCCAGGCGCCCCCTGGCGCTCCGGCCCGGGCGGTGGCGACCGCGGCCGCGACGACGGCGGCGCGCCGGTTCGCCCCCGGGCTGCTCAGTGCGCTTCCCGCGGGCGCCGGGGCCGCGGGTGGCGGGGCGGCGGACGCCGGGACCGCGCGCCGGCAGAGCGGGCGATGGGAGCGACGCGGCGACCACGTCGTGATCTTCGGGTTGTGAACAGGACACGGCGGCCGCCGTGTCCCGACCGTCAAGGAGCAGCGATGAGTGCGTTCGAGAGCCAGGAGTGGGAGACCTACGAGTCGATGGAAGGAGCAGGCGAGTGGGAGTCCGGGGAGTGGGAATCCCAGGAGTGGGGCGGCGAAAGCTCGGAGTGGGAGTTCGGCGGCGGTGAGCTGTCCTCGTCCTCCCAGGAGACCGAGCTGGCGGCCGAGCTGCTCGAGATCGCCAGTGAGGAGGAGCTGGAGCAGTTCCTCGGCAAGCTGATCAGCAGTGCGGCCAAGGCCGTGGGCGGCGTCGTGAAGGGCCCGGTCGGGAAGGCGCTCGGCGGAGCGCTGAAGGGGATCGCCAAGACCGCACTACCGGTCGCGGCCGGCGCACTGGGCAACCTCGTGCTGCCCGGGGTGGGTGGGGTCATCGGATCCAAGCTCGGCTCGATGGCCAGCAAGATGTTCGAGCTCGAGCTGGAGGGCCTCGGCGAGCAGGAGGCCGAGTTCGAGGTGGCGCGGAGCTACGTGCGCTTCGCCTCGGCCGCCGCGCGCAACGCGGCCAGGGCTCCGCGCGGCGCACCGCCGCAGGCGGTGGCTCGGGCCGCCCTGACCACGGCCGCCCGCCGGCACGCGCCGGGCCTGGTGCCCAACCGTACGGGCAGGCGCGGGAGCGACGGCCGCTTCCGCCCCCGCCGGGGCGGCCACGGCGCCAGGCCGGGCGGCCGGCGCGGCGGGGCGCACCCCGGTGACGAGCCGGACGCCTACGGCGGCGACGAGGACGACGGCGGCAACGAGGGCGCGAGCGCCGGACGGTGGACCCGGGACGGCCGCACGATCGTCATCCACGGGGTCTGAGGGAACCGGCATGCCCGCCCCCGCGACCGTCTTCCTCGAGCAGGAGGCCCGGGCCCTGCTCACCCGGCTGGACCGGGTACGCCCGTTCGCGCTGCACGAGACGATGGTCCCGGCCGCCATGCCGCTGCCGGCCGCTCTGTCCGCCGTCGAGCGGTTCCTGCTCGATGGCAGGTCGGCGCTGCGGGCGCGGGTCACCGGATTCCTGCGCTGGCTGCGTGGGCCCGGCCGGACGGCGGCGCCGTCGGATCAGCAGTACCGCTTCACCCTGATCCGGCTGGCGTTCAACGACGTGCTCTCCCAGTTCGACCTGTTCACCGAGGCCGTCACGCAACGCAGCGAGCACCGGACCGGCGTGTGGCTGTCCGGATTGGACATCCTGGCCGCCGATGCGCTGCGGTTGCCCGGCCCGGTCCCGCAGCCCCCACCTGTGCTGTGTTATCTGGCCAGGGGCCCGGGAGCGGCGATCAGACGTGCCAGGACTCGGCTGCCGGGCGGGGAGCCGAACCCGGTGGCACTGATCCGCGTACCGCGGGAGCGGATGATCGGCCACGGGATCGCGTCGTCGCTGATCCACGAGGTCGGCCACCAGGGCGCCGCCCTGCTCGGCCTCGTCGAGTCGCTGCGCCCGGCGCTGCTCGCGGCTCGGCGCCGAGCCCGGACCACCACCGATCGGACGGCGTGGCGGTACTGGGAACGGTGGATCTCCGAGATCGTCGCCGATCTCTGGTCGGTGGCCAAGCTCGGCGTCGGCGCCACCCTCGGCCTGATCGGCGTGGTGAGCCTGCCGCGGTGGTTCGTGTTCCGGTTCGGTGGCGAGGATCCGCACCCGGTGCCGTGGATACGCGTGCAGCTCAGCTGCGCACTCGGCCACGCCCTCTACCCGGATCCACAGTGGAGCCGGTTGGCGTCCCTGTGGTCGTCTCTCTATCCGCTGGAGCGGGCGCCGGCGGCGGCACGGGTCGTCCTGGGCGACCTTCTGGACCACCTTCCGGTCTTCGTCCGGCATCTGCTCGACCACCGGCCCCCGGCCCTGCGCGGCCGGCCACTCGGGGCGGTGCTCGCGTTGCCGGGGCGGCATCGTGACGACCTGCTGCGCCGGTACGCGGCGTGGCGGGCGGAGCCCGGACGGATGTCGGCTGCATCGCCGGCGCTGACCTT
The DNA here is from genome assembly GCA_963822335.1 of uncultured Actinomycetota bacterium. Lineage (GTDB taxonomy): Bacteria > Actinomycetota > Actinomycetes > Mycobacteriales > Pseudonocardiaceae > Pseudonocardia. Next base: position 1,985,612 of record CAWGHE010000005.1, read on the forward strand.
CGCCGTGATCGGCCAGGCCAGAGGCGACGGGCTGCTCACCCCCGAACAGGAGACCCGGCTGCTCGACGAGCAACTCACCCGGTGGGCCGTGCGCAGCAGCCTCGACACGTCGGTGCTGTGCGCGCACGCCCGGCCGCTTTCGACGACGACAACGAGTTGATGAGGAGGACACGCCGTGTCCAACAACAGGTTCACGCTCAAGGGCTTCCCCCGGGACCCGGTGGCGGCCGGGACCACGGTCCGCATCCAGGCGCTCCTGGACGGCAAACCACACCCGTACCGATAGCCACGGAATCGACTGGCGGGTCGTCGGCCCGCGGTCGACCGACGAGCAGACGTTCTCCGAGGTAGGCCCGAACTTCGACTTCGTCCCCCCGGCTCCGGGCGGCTACGCGGTCTCCGCCCGGCGGCTGCCCCGGGCGCGTAAGCAGGATCCGCCGGACGGCGTGGATGGCCCCCCGCAGGACGAGGACGTCCTGCCCGGGATGGAAGGGCGCAGCGGCGGCGGTGAGGCGCTGGCCGAGCCCCGCATCGCCACCGGCATGGGCGGCGTGAACGAGTGGACCGACGCGTGGGACGTGACCGTGCAGCCGGCTGGGGTGGTCGGCTCGGAGGGAACCGTGCCGGTGAGCCTGCAGCGCACCAACTCGGAACCCACGCCGGACCAGATCCTGTGGACGGTCATCCGCAACCGGACCAACGCGATCGCGTTCCGTCGCTACCAGAAGTTCATCGACGACGTGATGTGCCGGGCCGTCGACGTCCGCCACCCCGGGGGCACCGCGGCACGGCTCAACTTCACCGGCACCCAGGCCTACCAGGTGCTCAAGCAGGCCACCGACGCGTTCCTCATGCAGGAGTGCGGAATCGTCGAGAACGGACAGTGCAGCACCCCGGAGGGTCTGCTCGACCCGGACCTGACCGAGGCCGAACTCGGCTCCGGCTCGTCGTCGGCGGCGGCGTTCCTCGACGAGGAGAAGCGCCGGTACGGTCGCCGGAAAAGGCTCACCTCTGGCGACCTGCGTGCCCTGCGCGACCTCTACTACGAGAAGCTCGGCCAGGACGGCAGCGTGGCGATGCCGTACCTGACGATCATCCGCGAACGGCTGTCGGACCTCCCGCTGAAGGACCCGGGAGACATCACCGACAACTGCTACGGCATCCTCCGCTCGCGGCTGACCGGACCGCCGGCGATGGAGCTGATCTGGTCGTACTGGCACGAGGAGGGCCTGCTCGTCCAGACCCTCAACGCCGTACTGGCCCGCTTCCAGAACCGTCGCATGGTCGACGGCCCGGACCCGCTGGCCCGGTTCGACCTCGACCCCCTCCGGCCGCTGGCCAACCTGTTCTGGGGCTGGGCCGAGGACGAGATGCACCGGCTGACCGTGCGGCGCCGGGCGTTCGAGTACGACCACGAGTACGGGCTCACGCTGCTCGGCAAGGCGATGCCCAGCCGGAGCACGGTGGACAGCCGGTCGCGGTTCCTGGAGTCGTTCCACACGCTGCTGAACTGCTGCGCGCGCTTCTTCCGGGAGGACGACGACACCACCGTCATCGCGGACGGCTTCCCGGTGCTCAACGCGCTGCGCGAGACGCACCTGATCCTCGCCGAGGGCGCGCACAACCAGTTCGGGGACCTGCCGTCCACCTCCCGGGCCGAGATGCTGATCATGGAGTGGCTGCTCGCCCGCCCGGAGATGCGCGAGTTCCTCGGCGGCCGGGCGATGGTCCCGTACGAGGAGGGATGGATGGACCGGGTGGACACCATGAAGCAGCTCCAGGGCTGGTCCGACGCCAGCATCACGCACAGCCGGGACATGGGGGTGTTCGGGGAGCAGCTGCTGCTGGGCATCCGCTACGGAAACTGGAGCGTGGTCAACGACCCGCTGCAGGCGGCCAACTGGGCCCGCTACTGGCGCCCGGAGATCCAGCGCTACACGCACGCCTACCGGGCGGCGACCGGGGTCGACCTGACGCAGAAGGTGGACTCGACGGTGCCCGCCTACCTGCTCCGCCGACGGCCGGTCGCCCGGCAGCGGGCGCTGGGCTGAGCCGGTACCGCGGCGATGGCGGACTTCACCTCGTCGCTCTACCTCGGCCTGCGACACCCCTCGGACGCGCTTCCGGGATGGACCGCGCTGACCACCGGCGCGACCAGCGGTGCTCGGCGACCCGCCGGGTGCCGGCGCGGTGGCGGCGCGGCTCGCGGCGCTGGCCGGGGCCCAGCGGGCGACGCTCGTCCGCTCGACACTGCACGGGTTGGGCGACGCCGTGGAGGTTCTCGCCCGTCCGGGCGGAGGGCTGATCGTGGACGCCGGTGTCTACCCGGTCGGCCGGTGGGCCGCGCAGCGGGCCGCCGGGGCCGGCGTCGCGGTGCGGCGGGTTCCCCACCACGACGTCGCGGCGACGGCCGAGGCGGCCGGCCGGATGCGCCGACGCGGCCTGCGACCGGTCGTCCTCGCCGACGGGCTGTGCACCGGCTGCGGCCGCTCCTACCCGCTCGCGGCCGTCTGCCGCGGCGCTGGACCGCCACGGAGGCCGGATCCTGCTCGACGACACCCAGGCATTCGGCGTGCTCGGCGCGGACCCGGGACCGGCCGATCCGTACGGGCACGGCGGTGGTGGGTCGGTCCGGCACGCCGGCCATCCGCACGACGGGGTGGTCACCGTGTCGTCGCTGGCCAAGGCGTTCGGCGCGCCGGTCGCGTGTGTTGCGGGCCCGGCCGAAGTCGTCGCCGCGGTGCGGACGACCGGCAGCGCCGTCCACGCCGGACCTCCCTCGGCCGCCGACATCGCCGCGGCCGATGCCGCGCTCGAGGTCGGCACCCGGTGCGGGGACGCGCTGCGGGCCCGCCTGGCGCGGCGCGTCCGTACGCTCCGGGCCGTCTCGGCGGCCCGCGGTCTGGCGCTCGTCGGAGGCTCGTTCCCGGTGCAGAGCACACCCACCGTCGGCGCTGACGCCGGGCGGCGGCTGCTGGACCGTCTCGCCGCGGGCGGGGTGCAGGCGGTGCTGCGCCGGGCGTGCGGAGGACGTAGCGGCGGTGACGCTGGTCGTCACCGTGGCGCACCGGCGCTCGGAGGTCGAGCACGCCGCACGGCTGCTCGGGGCCTGCTGGGCCCGGCTCGACGGGTCGGTGCGTCATGCCCGCTGAGACGCGCGCCGACGCGGCGCACCCGAACCCCCCGGTGATCGACTGCCACTGCCACGCCGGCACCGGCGACGGGCTGACCGGACCGTGGGACACGGCCGCTCCGCTACGCGACTACTGCCGTCGCGCCGACGACGCGGGCATCGACGGCACGGTGCTGTTCGCGCCGTTCAGCTCGGACTACGCCGCGGCGAACGAGGAGGTCGCCGGCATCGTGGCGCGAGGCGCCGGATCGGTTCCTCGGATTCGCGTTCGTACACCCCGAGCGCGACCGCGGCCGGATCGCCGACGATGGTCGGCCGAGCCGTGCGGCGGCACGGTTTCCGCGGGATCAAGGCCCACCGCCACGACGGCCGGCTGACCCGGGAGATCTGCGCCGTCGCCGACCGCTGGCGGCTGCCGGTGCTCTACGACCCGATGGGCGAGATCGGCCCGATCGAGCTGGTGGCGACCGAGTACCCGCGGGTCGCCTTCATCGTGCCCCACCTGGGCAGCTTCGCCGACGACTGGCGGGCGCAGCGCGCGTTCCTGGACGTGCTGGCCCGGCACCGCAACGTCCACACCGACACCTCCGGCGTGCGGCGTTTCGACCTGCTCGGCGAGGCGGTCCGGCGGGCCGGGCCGGGCACGGGTGCTGTTCGGCTCGGACGGGCCGTGGCTGCACCCCGGCGTGGAGCTGGAGAAGGTGCACGCCCTTGAGCTGCCGTCGGCCGCACGGCGTCTGGTCCTCGGCGGGAACATCCTTCGCCTCGTCGACAGGGTCCGGACCGGGCCACCACTGCCCGATCCCGGCGCGGCCGGAGAGCTACCGGTCGCCGACGACCCCTGGCGGCGGCGGTGAGCGGGCCACGGGCCGTCGTGCGCGCACGGGTCGAGCAGGTGTCCGGCGAGTTGCTGCGCGTCTCGCGCGCCGTACACCGCTTCGCCGAACCCGCCTTCGCCGAGCACCGCTCGTCGGCCCTGCTCGCCGCCGCCGCCGCGCGGCACGGGCTGCGGGTCCGGCGCGGGTACGGGCGGGCTGCCCACCGCCGTCGTCGCGGACGCCGGGTACCGCGGGCCGACCGTCGCGATCTTCTGCGAGTACGACGCGTTGCCCGGGCTCGGTCACGCCTGCGGGCACAACGTCATCACCGCGGCCGGGCTCGGCGCGGGGATCGCACTCGCCGGGCTGGCCGAGCAGCGGGTACGGCCGGGTCCGGATCGTCGGGAGCCCGGCGGAGGAGGGCGGCGGGGGCAAGGTGCTGCTCGCCCGAGCGGGGGTCCTGCGCGGCGTGCGCGCCGCGATGCTCGTGCATCCCAACGCGTTCGAGACGGCCCGTCCGCGGATCGTGGCCGCGACCCAGCTCTCCGTACGCACCGTCGGCCGGTCGACCCACGCGAGCCTGTTCCCGGAGCGCGGCGTCAACGCGCTGGACGCTCTGGTCCTGGGGTACACCGGCCTCTGGGCGGCGCGGGCCTCGCTGCCGCCGGGCGGTCAGGTGCACGGCGTCCTGCTCGACGGCGGCCGCGTCCCCGGAGTGGTGCCGGACCGGGCGGAGGCGAGGTTCCTGGTCCGGGCGCCGACGGCGGCCGCGCTGGGGCCGGTCACCCACCACGTGCTACGCACCCTGCGTGCCGGGGCGTCCTCGGTCGGGGCCGGTCTGCGGGTGCGACGGACCGGGCCGGCCTACGCGGAGCTGCCGACCGATCCGTGGCTGGCCGCGCGGTGGGAGGAGCACGTCCGCGCGCTCGGCCGGAGGCCGCTGCCGGTCGCCCCGCGCGGGCGGAGCGGCAGCAGCGATCTCGGCAACGTCGGTCAGCTCGTCCCGGCCATCCACCCGATGATCGCGATCAGCGACGACGACGTCGTCCCGCACACCCGCGGGTTCGCGGCGGCCGCGACCGGTCCGCGGGCCGAGCGTGCGGTACTCGACGGTGCGACGGCTCTGGCGCTGACGGCACTGGACGTCTGGGAACGCGGCGACCGGCCGGTCACGGGATCGCCTCGACGGCGGTCCGGGCGAGCGCGCGTCCGTTCGCCCGCCACTTCTGCAGCATCCGGTCGGTGACCCCGAGGAGGCGGGCGGCCTCCTGCAGGTCGTCGCCGCACTGCCGGATCGTCAGGCGCACCGCCGCGTCACCGGCCCACTCCCGGATGTCCCGGTACCCGACGCCCGCCGCGAGGGCACCCTGGACCGCGTGCTCGAGCCGGTCGCGCACCGCGTCCGCCGCGTCGGCGGACCGCGCGGGCCGCTCCTCCTCCGGCACGTCGCCCGCGGTGATCGGGCCGGGACCGACGTGGCTGGCGACGATCCGCGCCGCCAGCTGCCGGAGGTCCCGTACGTTGCCGGGATAGTCGCGCCGTTCCAGCAGGGCGGCCACGCAGCCGTCGATCGGCACGTCGGACCGGCCGGTCAGCTCGGACAGAAAGTGCCGGAACAGGGCGAGGACGTCGCCGCGCCGCTCACGCAGGGGCGGGAGCACGACGACGTTCGCGGCGAGCCGGTGGTAGAGGTCGAGCCGGAACCGCCCGGCGAGCACCTCGGCGAGCAGATCGCGGTTCGTCGCGCAGACCAGCCGGAACCGCGCCGTCCGCCACACGTCGCCGCCCACGCGCTTGTAGCTGCCCTCCTGGACCACGCGCAGCAGCTCGGCCTGCAGCGGCAGCGGCAGCTCCCCGACCTCGTCCAGGAACAGGGTTCCCCGATCCGCGGCCGCGAAGGCCCCGTCCCGGGCCGCCATCGCACCGGTGAACGCCCCCCGCTCGTGACCGAAGAACTCGCTCCCGGACAGCGTCGGCACGATCGTCGTGCAGTCGACGACGACCAGGTCGCCCTTGTCCGCCCGCTGATCGAGGTGGTGGAACAGCCGCGCGACGAGCTCCTTGCCGGTGCCGGTCTCGCCCATCACCAGCAGGGACGACCCGGTGAACCGGGCGACCTCGACGACGCGGCGCACCGCGGCGGTCCAGAGCTCCGAGCCACCGATGAGCTGACGGCGGACCAGGTCCGACGCCACGTCCCGGTCGACCTCGGACCAGCGCTGCAGCCGGGCCCGCACGACCGCCCCGGTGTCCGCGGCGGACGACCAGCTCACGACGTCGCAGGCGCCGTCGGCCAGAAGGCTCCAGACCAGGCGCTCGGGACAGCCCCGCGCGCCTACCACGACCAGCACCCGCCGGCCCCCGGTCGCCAGCCCGGCGACCACCTCGGTCAGCGCCTCCGTCGGCTCGACGCAGACGCAGAGGTGGGCGGTCGGCCCGGACCCGTCCGGAGCGGACGAGCGGGACACCGGACGTACGGTGACCGATCGCGCCCGCAGGTCGGCCCCGACGGCCGCGGCCAGCTCCGCGTCCCGATCCCTTGCGATGTGGATGGCACAGCTCGACTGCGATCCGGCCACTGTCCGGCTCCCCGCCCTGACCCCCGCGACCAGGTACCTCTTACGTTAGCGTCCTATTTTCCCGAACCCAACGGCCAGAACGGCCGTCCTTGCGCGTCCGATCGGCGGCCTTGCGCCACCCCGCCGCTGGGAGTTCAATTCATCGGGGACGCAGCAGGCCGGGTAGACGGTGTGCGTCCGGTCCAGGGCTCGAGGCGACCGCCGGCGGAACGTGGAGTTCCGCGGCGTGGGTATGCCCATCCCGAGCCGAGCGTACGCACATCGCGATCACGCACGCCGTCCACGGCGTCCGACCTCAGGATCTCGCCATGACCACACCACGCGGTTTTTCCCACCTCGGCTACACACCACCCGTCATCGCTCGGCCTGCCCTCATCAGCGAGGAACGTGTCCGCGGCGCCGGTGTCCTCATGCTCCTGTACCAGTACGGGATCCGCCTGCGCTTCTTCGAGGCGATTGAGCGCGCCCGCGCGATGATCGGCACCGACCAGCTCTGCATGGACACTGCGCCGAACGATGTGATCGACCGGCTGTACTGCTACCCCGGACCGCACCACCGGGCCGGACCGTCCGACCTCACCGCGCTCGCGGCATCGGTCCTCGGGATCTCCGCCCCCGAGGAATCCGAGGAGCAACGGGACCCTCTCATCCGGGGCATGCTGACCGATCTGCTCGATGCACTGAACGACGCCTGCGACGGACTTCGCCGTACCACCGGACAGAGCGCCGCCGAGCTACAGCGGCTGGAGTCCGCCGCGCTCGCGGTGCAGGCCCGGTTCTCCGCGTCGATGTCCGGGTTCGCCGGCCTTCAGGTGCGGGATCTGCAGTCCCGATTCGATGACGTCACGACGATGCTCACGGAGCTCGCGCAGTACCTGACCGTTCCGTGCCGTCCCGGCGCCGGTGGTGCACGCGACCTGTGGGGCTCGGTCGCCGTCCTGGTGGGCGACGATCTTCGTGCAGACGGGATCGATCTGTTCGGGGCCGCCAGGACGGCCGATGCCTGGCACACGGTCTTCGAGGCCCTCGATGGACCGCCGGGCGGCCGCCCGGCGACAGACGACCTGTGCCGTGCGGCGGCACTGCTGCGCCCCCGCAGCCGACGGCAGTGTCATCCCTGCGCCGAGAAGGAATGATGATCCGGCTCGCTCTGCGCTGTATGCCGACCGCCGGCGCGACCGACCTCCGCTGGCTGGCCGGGCTGACCACGTCGCTGAACATGATCTGCGACTTCCTGCTGCGGGCCGAGATCGCCCAGCAGGTCGGCAGGTACAGGAGCCTGCCACCGGACGACCTGGCCCGGGCCGTCGACGGGCGCGCCGCGGAGGTGGGCAGCCTGGCCGTACGCCTGCACGAGGGATCGGTGCTACTCGAGTTGGCCTCCCGCCCGGCAGACGGCGTCGTGCAGGTGCTGGCGTCGGTCGCCGTGCTGTTCACGACGGGCCCCGCCGGGCCCGCCTGGCCGGACCACGTGCGGAGCGCCTGGTTCTCCCCCGACGCGGAGGCCGACGCAGCGCGGGGGGCCTACGAGCGAATCCTCGGGATCGCGCGGGTGCAGGTCGTTGACGACCCGACGACCGGCCGCGCCGGCGCCGGAGCAAGGGCGGGAAGCGGGACACACGGCGTCAAGGCCATGGCGACCACGGCGATCTCGCGGGTAGCGCCCGGGTGGCCCCACCGCTGGATGGGTGACGGGCGGCCGGTGGAGCGCCGGTGCGCAACCCGTTGCTTCCCGATGACCTC
>CAWGHE010000006.1:0-972515 GCA_963822335.1 uncultured Actinomycetota bacterium
GCCGAAGGTCGTGCCAGCTCTCGGGCGGCACCGTGAAGCGCTCGCGCGAGCCCCTGGAGAGAATCGAGTTCGCGAGGAGGTCTCGAAGCATCTGGGTCCGCTCAGGTGGTCGGCGAAGAAGTCCCCGCTCACGGACGCGCTGATCGACCCGACGGAGCAGCTCAGCCTCCACGAGTCCCAGCGACGTGTTCGCGGTCCGCACCTCATCGACGGCGGCCGACTCTGCGCCGATCACCGAGGCGAACTTGTTCCAGAGCTCCTCGGGTGGGGAGGTGCCCGGGGCGACCACCACGATGTGGACGCGCGTGGGATCCATGTCTCGACACCAGCGATCCAGGATGGCGGGAACGTCTTGTGTCCGCCAGGACCATGCTGGCGTGTCGTTGTCGAGCGTGAACGAGGAGAAGGGGGTGTCGAAGCCGTATTGAGCCGCTCTTGCCAGACGGCCGCGGTCTGCCTGACGTAGTCGCGGGCGGTGAACACCACGTGCACCTCGGCTTGCGCGAGATCGCGAAACACCCGCTGTGCCTGCTCCGGAGAACAGGCGCCCAGGAACTCGTGCGAGAAGACGGCCGTGCCTTGCCACGCACCGAGCTGCTCGATGATGCGGTCCCACGCCCCCGAGGCATGTGCCGGCCTGTTCTTCATGGAGTCGCGGAGCACCTCGGTCGCCCACACGCGGTCGTTTCGGTGCAGCCCGTCCACGTAGCGCACGCCGACTTGCTCGAGTGTTCCGCGGTTGCGGTCCATGAGCGTCTGGAGGTAGGTCGTCCCGGTCTTGGGCGCACCGATGTGGAGGTAGACCCTGCTCGCCATCAGCCGGCCACGGTCCGGTGCGCGTGGGCGTGGCGAGGGGCAGGTCGAGGCGAGAGCATGTCCTCATCCTGCCTTTTCCGAGGCGCCCAGCGCGACAAACTCAGCCCCTCGGGCGAGTTGAGCCAGGGAACCGTGCGAGCCGGGCATCGGAGGTGCACGTGGCGTCCCCCGAACGGGGGAACCTCTCGTGGTCGCCCAAGACGTGACGGACGGGCGATGGCAGGTTAGCCTGCCGGGGCGGACGTAAACCACACGCATCACTTCTGTCCCACACGCACCGTCCGCAGCGAGGTGCAGCCCGATGAGGATCGCGAGACCCGCCGCCCGGTGGTGGCGCTGGCCGGCGTGCTCGCAGCCGGCCTCGCCGTCGCGGCGCTCGTCCTGCCTCGGGCACGGTGAGGCGCCGGCGCCCGGACGTGCCCGGAGCCACCTTCGCCGGGGCGAAGGCACGACGTCGGCCCCGCTGCGGATCGCGCACCTTCAACACCGCGGCCACCCTGGGAGCACGCGGGCCGCTGCCAGCGACATCGTCGGCGTCATCCGCAAGGGGCGCCCGCACGTGCTGGCGCTGCAGGAGATGGGCAGTCCCGACCGCCGGGCGCGGGTCCGCCGGGCCCTCGTCAGCTGTCGCGGGTGCGCGCTTCCGGGCCTTCGTGCCGTCCGGGGCGGTCGCGGCGAGCACCCCGATCCTGTGGCGGGACCGACGGCTCGCCCTGGTCGGGAGCTTCAGCCGTCAGGTGACGCCGGCGATGCGGGTCGGCCCCCGCGGTGCGGGTCCCTCGGTGCTCCGAGCGAGGTACGTCAACACCGTCCACCTGCGGGACCGGATCACCGGGCGGCACCTCTACGTCCTGAACAACCACGCGGTGCCCACGGTGCAGACGGGCTCGGGGCAGCCCAACACGCGCCGGCGGGACGCCGGCTGGAGATGTACCGCAAGCACATGCGCGGGCTGCAGGAGATCGTCCAGCGGCTCCGTGGCACGGGTGCGGCGGTCTTCGTGGTCGGCGACCTCAACGTCAGCTACCGCAGCGACCGCGTGGCCCGCCCGCGGCTGTTCCCCTACACGCGGATGCACGACGTCGGCATGCGGGCCAGCTACGAGGCCACCGGGTCTGCCGAGACGGGGGACCCACGTCCTCCGCAACGGGCACAGTCTCCGCCTCATCGACTACGTCTACTACCTCCGGCGACGGGCTCGCTGCCGGTCGACGCAGCGCATCATGGGCGGCTTCCGGCTCCGACCACCGTCCGCTCGTCGTGACCGTCGAGATGAAGCGTCGACGCTGACCCGCGGCCCGTCCTGGCGAGGCGCCGGATCGGCTCCGGCTGGTTGCTAGGGTGACCCGATGCCCGACTCCCCGTAGGTGTTCCTGCCCATGAGCCGTCCGTGAGCACGGGAGGGCCGCGAGCGAGGTCATCTACCTCGTCTCCACCTGCGGGTTCCCCAACTTCGGGGACGAGTTCAGCACCGCCGCCTGGCTGCGGTTCCTCGCCGCCGCCCGTCCTGAGGCCGAGGTGTGGCTGGACTGCAGCGACCCGGGTGTCAGCGCGGTCCTGTTCGACGGGCTGCACCCACGTCTGCGGGTCACCGACATCGTCTGGCGTCTGGCGCGCGAGACCGCCGAGATGGACCGACGCCGACGGGGACCGGCACGTCGAGGACCGGGTCGCGCACCTCGGATCACCTCGCTACGACCTCGGGCTGCTGGCGCTGCGGCGGGCCACGACCTACCACGTGGTGGGTGGCGGCTACGTCAACGGGCTGTGGCCCCACCACCTCCAGCTGCTGCAGGTCGGACGTCAGCTCCGCGAGCTCGGCGGCGCGCGTCTCGTCGCGACCGGCATCGGGCTGACGCCGCTGACCCGGGAGACCCTGGTCGCCGAGATCCTGGGTGGCTTCGACCATGCGAGCGCGCGCGACTCCGTCAGCGCCGAGGCGGCCGGGATCCCGCTGACGGCGGACGACTCACTGCTGGGGCTCGACCGGGTCGCGGGCTTCCGCCGCGGCGGTCACACCGGAGGGGGAGCGCGGGGCGACGTCTGGGTGTGCCTGCAGAGCGACATGATCACCGAGCAGGACCTCGACACCGCGATCGGGGCGGTGCGCGAGCTGCTGACCGCTCCGCGGCTGGCCGGCAGGACCGTGCGCTACCTCGAGGCGATCCCCGGGGTCGACCGCATCGCCTTCGACCGCCTGTCCGACCTCATCGGCGAGGAGGGCTTCGTGCCCTTCATCGACCTGTGGCGCGACGGGTTCCCCGCGCAGCACGACCAGACCTGGATCACCACACGCTTCCACGTCCACCTGCTCGCGGCGGCGACGGGAGCCGAGGGTGTGGTGCTGGAGCCGAACGAGCACTACTACCGGAGCCTGCACGCGTCGCTGCGGGAGTGCCGGCACGGGATGGCCGGTGGCACCGCACGGCAGCGACACAGCCTGCCCGGACCCGCGGTCTCCGGCCGCTTCCGGGGGCAGGCGTCCGGCCTGCACGAGACGAAGCGCGCCGAGGCGGAACGGATCTACCCGCGCGTGGCCTGAGACCCGGCGAGCCCCGGCGCCGATCAGCTGGACGTGCTCGCGGAGGTGGCGGCCTGGTCTCCCTCGGGCAGCAGCTTCTCGTGCGAGATCGCGACGCACTCCTCGACCAGGTCGACACAGCTCTGCGACCGCCGCCCGCAGCGGCTCGGCCTCGTCGGTCCAGCGGTCCGCCGGCGGTCACCGGCGTCGACCGGGAGGTGCGGCAGCCGCAGCACCTCGACGGCGCGGGGGCTTCGCGGCGTCGCGGCCCGGTCCGGCAGCTCCGCGCCGAGCTGCTCGCGCAGCGCGAGCAGGCCGTCGCGGGCGTGGACGGCTGCGGCCAGGAGCTCCTCGGGCGTCGACGCCGGCGGGAGCGTGCGGCGCAGGGACGCGTCGGGCGGCGACACGTCGAGGTCGTCCAGCGAGCCGACCACGCGGGACCTCGTGACGCTCGATCGCGGCCCGCATGAGGCGGTTCCAGCGCACGCCGAGGAGGTGACCCGCCGGTGCATGCGGATGGGCTGCTCACTTCGACGCGCGGGAGCCGAGGATGCGGCGCGCGAGGGGACCCTTGACCAGGAGCGTGTAGTCGGTGGGGGACAGGTGCAGCTGCTTGTTGATCCGCCGCATCAGCTCGGTCGAGGCGTGGCCCAGCGAGCTGTTCGAGACGTCCTCGGGCTGCTCGCACACCTCGGGGTCGACGCCGACGACGGAGGCGAACCGGTGCCACAGCAGCGCGGGGTCCGAGCCCCGCGCGGCGGGACCGTCACCACGTGCACGCGCTCCGCGCCGACGAGCGGCACCCACACGTCGAGCATGCGCTCGATGTCCTGGGTGCGACGGAACATGCGCGACCGCCTTGCCAGGGGCGGTGTCCTGCTCGCGGCTCCGCAGGGCGTCGCGGACGCCGTACACGAAGCGGCGGTAGGGCACCTGCGCCGCCGTTGCGGCAGCTGGTCTGCCACTGGGCCGGGATGGTGGAGACGGTGTCGCGGACGGTGAGGAGGATCTCGACGCCGGGCGTCGCTCGAGCGAGTCCAGGATGCGGGTGGCCTGCTCGGTGTCGGCGAAGCTGAGGAACTCCATCGAGAAGATCGACGCCTTCCTGCCGCGCCCCGGTGCGCCAGCATCTCGGCCACGATGCGGTCCCAGCGACCCTCCACGGCCGCCCGGCGGCGCGGGTCGTCGAGCGGAGAAGCCCAGGACGTCGGCGGCGGCGCGGCTCTGGTCGGTCCACCGCTCGCCCGGGGAAGAGGTAGCCGGCGTCGGCCAGACGCTCCTTGTTGGCCGACAGCAGACCCTGCAGGTACGTCGTGCCGGTCTTCATGGCGCCGATGTGGAGGTACACCGTCGGTCTCCTGCGCAGGCGGACGTCCCAGTCCCGCCATGGGGCAACATGCGGCGAAGGCTAGCAGGGCGTGGCGCGGGTCCCGGTCTGCGCGCTGGTACCGTGACCAGTTCAGGCGCCGCCAAATTCTGCGAGGAAACCACGTGAGTGACGCGACCCCGACCCCCGTCTCTCCCGAGCGCTGAGAGCGAGGGTTTCCGAGTCGTCCAGCGCACGCTGATGCGCGCCGACCAGGAGCTCGACGTCCGTTCCCTCTACCTGGCCGGCGTGTCCGGCTTCAGCGGCGGCGGAGGCGCCGTCGCGCCAGTCCGGCGCCGGCCACGACGAGGGTGCCGAGCGAGGCCGCGTCGACCTCCTCGGAGACCGACAAGATCATGGGCCACGGCCGGGTGACCGACTCCGGGCACACCGTCGTCGAGGCCGAGCACCGGCTGACCTTCGGCACCTACTTCAACGCCTTCCCGGCCAGCTACTGGCGCCGGTGGACCGACTTCGAGTCGGTGACGCTGAAGATCCGCGCCCGCGGCGACGGCGCGGTCATCGTCTACCGCTCCACCTCCAAGGGGCACGTCGTCCGCGCCAGCTCGGCGACGGTCGACTCCGCCGAGAGCCGACCGAGATCGAGCTCGTCCTGCCGCTCAAGCCCTTCATCGACGGCGGGTGGTACTGGTTCGACGTCGAGGCCGGCGACGCGAGATCGTCATCGAGTCGGCCGTGTGGGGCTTCCCCACCGACCGCACCGACGTCGAGCACGCTGACGATCGGCATCACGACCTTCAACCGGCCCGACTTCTGCGTCGCCCAGCTGCTGAACCTCGGCCAGGACCCGCACGGTGCTGGAGATCCTCGACGAGGTCATCGTCGTCGACCAGGGCACCCAGAAGGTCGTGCACAACGAGGACTTCGAGCGTGCGGCCGCGGCGCTGGGCTCCAAGCTGCGGGTCATCGAGCAGCCCAACCTCGGCGGCTCCGGCGGGCTTCTCCCGCGCCATGAGCGAGGGGGTCTCGCGCGGCGACTCCGACTACGTCCTGCTGCTCGACGACGACGTGGTCTGCGAGCTCGAGGGCATCCTGCGCGCGGTGGCGCTGGGCGACCTGGCCAAGCAGCCGGTCCTCGTCGGCGGGCAGATGTTCAGCCTCTACGACCGCTCGGTGATGCACGCCTACGGCGAGGCGATCGGCACCTGGCGCTGGTTCTGGGGCCCGGCCCCGGCGACGGTCCACGGCCACGACTTCGCGCGCAAGTCGCTGCGCTCGACCAGCTGGCTCCACCGCCGTGTCGACGTCGACTACAACGGCTGGTGGATGTGCCTGATCCCCACCCGGGTGATCCGCGAGATCGGCCTGTCGCTGCCGATGTTCATCAAGTGGGACGACGCCGAGTTCGGGCTCCGGGCCCGCGAGGCCGGCTACCCGACGGTGACCATGCCGGGTGTCGCGGTCTGGCACGTCCCGTGGACCGAGAAGGACGACACGCTCGACTGGCAGGCCTACTTCCACGAGCGCAACCGCCTCGATCTCCGGCCTGCTCCACTCGCCCTACGAGCGCGGTGGCCGGCTGGTCGATGGAGAGCCTCGAGAACCACGTCAAGCGGCTGATGTCGATGCAGTACAGCACCGGCGAGACCATCCTCATGGCCCTCTCCGACGTCCTGGAGGGGCCCGAGCGCATGCACCGCGACATGACGTTCCGGCTCAAGGAGCTCCGCGGCGCTGCGCGAGCAGTACCCCGACGGGCGTTCCTCGGCCGACCTCGACGACTTCCCGGCCCCGCGGCTGAAGAAGCCCCCGCGGCGCGGTCGCGGTGTCCCGAACCCCGGCGACACCGTGGGCAAGGTCAAGATGGCCGTCACCGGCCTCGTCCGGCAGCTCACGCCGACGCGCCCGCTGGCCCAGGAGCACCCCGAGGGGATCGTGCCCCACGTCGACCAGCGCTGGTACCGGCTGGCCCACTTCGACTCCGCCATCGTCTCGACCGCCGACGGCGTCGCCGCCTCGTGGTACCGCCGCGACACCGCGGAGTTCCGCGCGCAGCTGGCCCGCTCCACCGCCATGCACAAGCGGCTCTACCAGGAGTGGCCGGAGCTGGCGCGTCGCTACCGCGAGGCGCTGCCGGAGCTGACGTCGCCGGAGAAGTGGAAGCTGACCTTCGAGGGCCTCGACGACGACGAGTTCGACGCCGGGCTGCCGAGCGGGCCGGGTGTGGAGGGCATCGCCCGCTCGTGACGCACATCCCCGTCGATCACACCGTCGACCCCGACCGCGTGCCCGACGCCCCGCTGGTGGCCCCGGGGGCCACCGGCGGGCTCGTCGACGTCTTCCGGCGTCGCTACCTGCTGCGGCTGCTGGTCCGCAAGGAGATCCAGGCGCGCTACAGCGGGTCGTTCCTCGGGCATGTTCTGGTCCTACGTCCAGCCCGCGGCGCGCTTCGCCGTCTACTTCTTCGTGATGGGCTACATCCTCAACCTGCACGAGGGCGTGCCGATGTTCGGCATCCACGTGTTCGCCGGGCTGGTGTTCGTCCACTACTTCACCGAGACCTTCGGGGCCGGCACCCGCTCGATCGTGCGCAACAAGGCGATCGTGAAGAAGATGTCGATGCCCCGGGAGATGTTCCCGGTGGCGTCGATGATGGTCTCGGCCTTCCACGTCGTGCCCGGCCTGGTCATCCTCACCGTGGCCGGCGTGGCGGTGGGGTGGACGCCCGACCCGGTGGGGCTGGGGGCGGGGCTGCTCGGCTTCGCCATCGTCGGGGTGTGGGGCACTGCGGTCGCGCTGCTGTTCAGCGCGGCCAACGTGTTCTTCCGCGACTTCGGCAACATCGTGAGCACGCTGACGATCTTCGTGACGTTCTCCTGCCCGATGATCTACCCCTACAGCATGGTCAACGAGCGCTTCGGCGCGGCTGCGCAGTACTACCTGCTCAACCCGGTCGCCGAGGCCGTGCTGCTCAACCAGCGCTTCTTCTGGGTCGGCGCCACGCCCGACCCGGAGGCGACGATCGCCGAGCACATGCCCGACAACCTCTTCACGCTCGGCTTCGCCCACCTCGGGGTCGCCGCTGGTGGTGCTCGTCTTCGCGCAGCTCGTGTTCGCGCCGGCTGGAGAACAAGTTCGCGGAGCGTCTCTGAGATGACCGAGTCCATCGTCGTCGAGAACGTCAGCAAGCAGTTCACCCTCCGCTTCCACCGCACGCTCAAGCAGATGACGGTGGCGATGGCCCGCGGCCAGGACGTCAGCAACACGTTCATGGCGCTCGACGACGTCAGCTTCACCGTCCAGCAGGGGGAGTCCATCGGGCTGATGGGACTCAACGGGTCGGGCAAGTCGACGCTGCTCAAGATCATCAACGGCGTGATGCGGCCCGACTCGGGATCGGTGCGCACCCGCGGGACGCGTGGCCGGTCTGATCGCCACGGGCGCGGGCTTCCACCCGCAGCTGACCGGTCGCGACAACATCTACCTCAACGCCGCGATCCTCGGGATGACCGAGGCGGAGACCAAGCGCAAGTTCGACGACATCATCGACTTCGCCGACATCGGGCGACACCTCGACACCCCGGTGGGGCACTACTCCTCGGGACAGTTCTCCCGGCTCGGGTTCGCGGTCGCGGTGCACACCGAGTCCGACATCTTCCTCGTCGACGAGGTGCTGGCGGTGGGGGACAAGCCCTTCAAGAAGAAGTGCATCGCCCGCATGGAGGAGATCAAGAAGGAGGGGCGGACGCTGTTCTACGTCAGCCACTCCGCGCCCTCGGTCAAGCGCATGTGCGACCGGGTGCTGGTGCTCGAGAAGGGCGTCCTCGGCTACGACGGGCCCACCAAGGAGGGCATCCGCTACCTCCAGTACGACAACGAGCCGGACGACGTGAACACCGAGGAGGAGAACGACGACGACGCCGAGTACGGCGCCGACATCTGAGTTACACGGTTGTTGTTTAAGTCGGGCTGACAAAATACAGTCGTTGTAGTTCACGCGAACTCATTGCGGTCCTCTGTTACTGGTGTGACATGTTGTGAACACCTGAGACCGAGTGAGCCGCTGGGAGACCCCTCACGATGCCCGAGATGCGCCGTCGTATTGCCGTGCTGTGCCAACAGTCGACCGTCCTCGCGGCGGTCGCCGCCGTCGGCCTGTCCGCCGTGGGAGTGGTGGAGCTCGAGGTCGTCCCACCCTCCGGGCCAGGCGGCCGCCGGGCGCGGTGCACCTCGCCGTGCGCGGCGGGGCCTGTCGCTGGTCTCCGCCGCCCCGGTCGAGCCCACCGTGCGCTCGGTGCCGCTCGTCGACGCGGGCCACGCAGGCCCGCCGCGACGGCGGAGCGCGCCGGTCGCACCAGCGGGCCCCTGGTGGTCACCAGCGCGCCGGAGAAGGCCCCGGGCTACGCCACGGTGGGCGTCACCTGGTCGCGGCGGGCAGCCGCTGACCGAGGACGACGTCGAGGTCGCGGTCCGCACCCGCGGGGCCGAGCGTGCTGGTCGCCCTGGCAGGAGATGCACTTCGACCCCGACCACGGTCCGGAGCCGGCCGAGGACGACGCCGACGCCCGCGGCGGCACCGACGCGGTCGTCGTCGGCGACGTCCGGCGGGTCCAGGCCCGGGTGACGGTGCTGCAGGGGGAGACCCCCACCGGCCTCGAGCTCGACATCGTCGACCCCGGCGACGAGCAGCGCGCGGCGTACGAGGCGCCCGCCATCGACACCGCGACCCTGGAGCGGACGCCGGCGACGGCGCCGGGGACCGGGCGACGCCGCGCTGCCGCCCTGAGCGCCGCCGCCGTGCAGACCGCCGGCGTCAGCGCCCCGAAGCCCCAGATCTTCTCCCGCGACCAGTGGGGCGCCGACGAGTCGCTGCGCGACCGCGGGTCGCTGCGGTACGGCGACATCAACGGCGGGTTCGTCCACCACACCGTCAACGCCAACGACTACAGCCGGGACCAGGTGCCGTCGCTCCTGCGCGGGATCTACGCCTACCACACGCGCTCGCTGGGCTGGAGCGACATCGGCTACAACTTCCTCGTCGACCGCTTCGGCCGGATCTGGGAGGGACGCTACGGCGGCGTCGCCCGCCCGGTCGTCGGGGCGCACACCCTCGGCTACAACGAGGACTCCTTCGCCATGTCGGCGATCGGCAACTTCGAGACCGCCCAGCCCAGCCAGGTCATGCTCGACGCCTACGCGGCGCTCTTCGCCTGGAAGCTCGGCCTGCACGGGATCAAGGCCGACGACACCGACGTCAGTCATCGCCGGCGACCGGTTCCAGGCGATCAACGGCCACCGTGACGCCGGCTCGACCGCCTGCCCGGGCCGCTACCTCTACGCCAAGCTGCCGGCGAGATCCGGCGGGCGACCGCGGCGCTCCAGGGCGGCCGAGCCCCGCCGCCCGGAGCCGGTCGACGCCCGTGACGACCACCGACCGGGACGCCGACCTCTCCGGCAAGCGCTGGCCCGACCTCGTGGCCCGCGACACCCGCACCGGCACACGCGGTCGTCGTGCGCACCGGCGGACAGCTCTCCTTCGTCGACAGCGGCATCGGCGGCCCGGGACCTCGGCGGCGCCGACCTGGTCGCCGCCGCCGGGGACCTGGACGGCGACGGCGCGGGCGACCTCGTGGCCCGCCAGGCGGACACCGGCGAGGCGGTCGCTGCTGCGCGGCGACGCCGTCGAGCGCGCCGGTCCGCGCGGAGCCGCACCTACGCCGAGCTTCGCCAGCCTCGACCAGCTCACCGGCGCCGGCGACCTCGACGGTGACGGCAACGCCGACCTCGTCGGGCCGCAACGGCAAGGGCGCGCTGCGGCTCTTCCCGGGCAAGGGCAACGGCGCCTTCGCCGCCGCCCGCACCCTGGTCGCCTCGTGGTCCGGCTACGACCTCACCGCCGGCGCCGGCGACCTCGACGGCGACGGGCAACCAGGACCTGGTGGCGCGTGCCGGCGCCGACCTCTTCCTGGTCCCGGGCACCGGCGACGGCGGCCTGGGGCGACGCCGGTGCCGGTCGCCGGGCAGGTGGAACCGGTTCGACCTGCTCAGCGGGCGCGGCGACGTCACCGGCGACGGCGTCGACGACCTCGTCGCCCGGGTGCGCGCCACCGGCGCTGACGTACGTCTTCCCCGGCGACGGCGCCGGCGGCCTGGACCGCGCGACTCGGCGGCTGGAGCCGGCTACGCCGCGGCGCGCTGGCTGGGCCTGGCCGGCCAGCTCGCGCGGCAACGCGCAAGCCCGACCTGGCCGTGATCGGGCACGGACGGCACGCTGCGGGTCCACCGCGCACAGCGGGCGCACCAACCTCGCGAGCCGTGGTCGACACCGGCATCGGCCTGGGGAGCATCGACCTGCTGCTCAACGTCGGCGACTGGAACGGTGACGGCCACGGCGACTTCATGACGCGTCGCGACAACGGCGCGATGATGCTCTACCGCGGCGCGGGCGACGACACCTTCGCCGCACCGGTCGAAGGCCGCGGAGGGGTGGGGCGCGGTCGACCTCGTCGCCCCGCTCGGGTGACGTGACCGGCGACGGCCACCCGGACCTGCTCGGACAGTTCCAGGGCTCCCTGCGGGTCTACCCCGGCAACGGCGGCGACCGGCTTCCGCAAGGCCGTCGTCTCCTCGGACGCCGTGCAGGCCGACCGGGCGGTCGGCGTCGACACCTGGGGCGGTGACGCGCCTCGCCGACGTCGTCCTCGCGCAAGCCCGACGGCACCCTGGCGCGTCACGTCAGCCTGCTCGGGTCCGGCCGCGGCGACGGCAGCCGGGTCGGCACCGGCGCCGAGCCGCTACGACTGGCTGCGTGGGCCTGGGCGACGTCGACGGCCGGGGGCGCTCCGACGTCGTCGCGCGCGAGACCGCCACCGGGGACCTGTGGCTGCTCCGCGGCACCAAGGACGGGCTTCGACGCCGGGGTGGCGCATGGGCAGCGGCTTCGACCGCTACGACCTCGGCGGCTGACCCGGCTGACCTGGCTCACCCGGCTGGCCGGCCGGCGGCCAGGCGAGGGTGGCCCGCTCCGACGCGGCGCGTTCCGCGAGCCGGCGGGCTCCGGCAGCCTCACCGTGGCGCACCCAGACGGTGCCGTCGCCGGACAGCAGCGGGCCGAGGAACGCGCCGAGCCCGGCACGCGAGGTCGGCGAGACCTCGGTGAGGAGCCGGCCGGGCACGCCGGCGGCCTCGGCCAGCAGGTCCTGCTGCGACCAGGCGCCGGTCGGCGTCGACCCACGCCAGGTCGGTCGGGCTCGGGCGGGTCGGCCGGCACGAACAGGTCGGGCTGGCTCCACACCACCTCGCCGTAGTCGACGACGCCGGTCGGGAGGGGCGAGCGGAACCGCGCCCGCCATGGGGAGCAGCGACAGCGCCACGACCGGCACCCCGGAGGCGGCGTGCTCCGCGACGTCGCTCGGGCCCGCACACGACGAGGTCCACCTCCCCGGCGCGCGACCGGTCGTCGGTCACGGCGACCCCGAGGCTCCACAGCGCGCCCAGCCACACCGGGCCGAGCCAGTGCGTGGGGAGGTCGACGAGGGCGGTGCCGCCGCGCTCGATCATGAGCTCGTCGTCGAGCAGGCCGGCGGTCTTGGCCACCCAGTTGGCGTAGGTCACCACCGACAGCTCGACGCGCTCGCCCGTCGCGTCGTCGTAGAACGT
This sequence comes from uncultured Actinomycetota bacterium, assembly GCA_963822335.1. GTDB lineage: Bacteria > Actinomycetota > Actinomycetes > Mycobacteriales > Pseudonocardiaceae > Pseudonocardia. The sequence continues at coordinate 12,324 of CAWGHE010000006.1, forward strand.
GACCAGCGGGCGGCTGCCGTCGGCGCGCAGCTGGTGCTCCAGGGCGCGGCGGACGTCGGCGGCGGCGGAGGGACGGGACACCGCGCCAGCCTACGCACGTGGCAGGATGCCGCCGTGCCCGCGCCTCACCCCGTCCCCGCCCCCTCGGGTGCCTGCCCCCTGGCCGCCGCCGGCTGGCCCCCGAGGCGGTCATCGTCGCCGGAGGCTTCGGCACCCGGATGCTGCCGCTGACCGAGCGCCGGCCCAAGCACCTCCTCGAGGTGGGCGGGGTCGCGTTCCTGGAGCACCAGATCGGCAAGCTCGCCGCCGCCGGCGTCGGGCACGTCGTGCTCGCCACCTCCTACCACGCCGACCTCTTCTTCCCGGTGCTCGGCGACGGCAGCCGGTACGGCGTGCGGCTGACCTACGTCACCGAGGACGAGCCGCTGGGCACCGGCGGGGCGATCCGCAACGCCGCCGAGGCCCTGGCCCCCGAGCCGGAGCGCGCCGTGGTCGTCCTCAACGGCGACGTGCTCTCCGGGCCACGACCTCGCCGCCCAGCTCGCCGACTTCGAGCGGCCCCGGGACGGGCGCCCGGTCGACGTCTCGCTCCACCTGGTCGAGGTCCCCGACGCCCGGGCCTTCGGGTGCGTGCCCACCGACGCCGCGGGCCGGGTGCGAGGCCTTCGTGGAGAAGTCGGACGACCCGGTCTCGAACCAGGTCAACGCCGGGTGCTACGTCTTCCGTCGGCGGGTGGTCGAGGCGATCCCGGCCGGGCGGGTGGTCTCGGTCGAGCGCGAGACGTTCCCGGGCCTGGTGGCCGACGGTGCCCTCGTCGTCGGCTGGGTCGAGTCGGCGTACTGGCGCGACGTGGGCAACCCCGACGCGCTCGTGGCGGCGTCGCGGGACCTCGTCCTGGGTGTCGCCGAGCAGCCCGGCGGTCGTCCAGCGCGCCGGCCGCGGCCTGGGTGGACCCGGACGCCCGCGTGGAGGGGGAGCTGCTCGACGGCACGACGGCGGCCTCCGGCGTGGTGGTCGAGGCCGGGGCGACCGTGCGGGGCTCGGTGCTCATGGCCGGCGCCTACGTCGGCGAGGGCGGCGTGGTCGTCGACTCCGTCCTCGGCCCCGGAGCCCGCGTCGAGGCGGGGGCCCGGGTGCACGGCGCGGCCGTCGGTGACGAGGCGGTCGTGGCCGGCCGGGGCCGTCGGTGGAGGCCGGCTCGCGGGTCGCCTGCGGCGACCGGGTGTCCTGAGGGCCGCGTCGCGCGGGCCGGCTCAGCCCAGCGCGGCGCCGTACAGCTCGGAGAGGAAGCCGGCGCCGCCGAGGAAGGCCGCGAACCGCAGGGTGCGCCCGACCGTGCCGACCACGATGAAGGTCACGAGGTTCATGCGCAGCTGGCCGGCGAGCACCGCGACGATCGCGAACGGCGGGAAGCCGCTGACCGCGCTGGCGAACAGCAGCGTGGCGCCCAGCACCGGCCGGTCGTTGGTGCGGCTGCGCCACTTCTCCAGGGTGGCGCGCCCCTTGGGCGTGTCGACGCGCTTGGCGATCCACGGCCACTTCAGCGCGTTGGCGCCGAGGTAGTACCAGACCACCTTGCCCACCATCTGGCCGATCCCGGCGATGGTGGCCAGCAGCCAGATCCCGGTGGAGTCGCGCACGGCGGCGAGACCGACGAGGTAGACCTCGATGTTGATGAGCGGGACCAGCGCCGAGGCGACGGAGACGCCGAAGAGGGCGAGTGCCTCACCCACGGCGCTGACCCATGGGCGTCAGTCTACGGAGAGCGCCGGGACCAGGGCCGCACGCGTGGCGTGCAGCGCGTCGACCCGCCAGCCGTGGGCGGCCGCCACGGCGCCGAGGACGACCTCGGCCCGGCCCGCGGGCCCGCTCGTCGAGGCCGGCCAGGTCGACCGCGACCCGGTGCGCGTCCGTCGACGGCACGCCGCGCGCGGGGCCGGTGCAGCGCCAGGGCGTCGCCAGGGCGGTGCCAGGGCGGCGACGAGCTCGCCGGCCGCGACCGGCGCCCCGAGGCCGGGGTGGCCGGCCCGACCGGGCCTCGGCGGCCGGTCGCCGCCGCCAGGGCCGCCAGCACGGCCTCGCGGGCGCCCAGGCCGAACATGTCCTCGTGCTCGGGGCGCACCAGCGCGACCGCGCCGGGACCGTCCTCGCCGGCGGGGGAGCACGAGCCGGCCGAGGCCGCGGACGACCGACAGGGGGCTCATGGAGAGCTTGCCGGTGGCGAGCTCGGCCGCGCCGGCGATCTCGTCGGCGACGGCGGGCAGCGTCACGGCGAGGACGTTGCCGTAGCCGTCGACCCGACCGGCGTGGTCGTCGACCACCGCGGAGCCCGGCGGCGCCGACCGCGATGTCGGTCTGGCCCGACGCGCCAGGCGCGACCGGCGGTGTCGGTCACCACGACGCCGACGTTGACGCCGCGTCGCTCGCGCCAGCGCGCGGCGCAGCCGACGGGCCGAGGCGTCGGGGTCGAGGGGGAGCAGCACCAGGCGCCCGGCGGTGACGTTGGAGGCGTCGATGCCGGCCGCGGCCATGACCAGCCCGTGACGGGTGCGGGCGATCGTGGTCGGGCCGCGGCGGGCCACCACCCGCACGGTCTCGTCCGCGAGCGCCTCGTCCTTGGACGCGGTCGGTGACCCGGCCCTCGGCCTTGCTGACGATCTTGCTGGTCACGACGACCACGTCGCCGTCGTCGAGCGGCGGCGCCGTCGAGCAGCGCGGCGAGGTCGCGCGCCCTCGGCGACCTCGCCCACGCCGGGCACGACGTCGACGCGCAGCCGGCGCCGGGAGGACTCGGCGGTCGACGGTCACCGCCCCACCAGCGCCAGCGCGGCCCGCGCCATGGCCTCGGTGGCCGCGTCGTCGGTCATCATCAGCGGCACGGCCCGGCACCGGATCCCGCCGGCCTCCACGCGCGCGACGTCGGGCGCGTCGGCGGCGTCCACCAGCCAGGCGTCGAGCACCCCGTCGCCGCGACCGGGCGCCGTAGTGCGCGGCGACCCCGGCGGCGGAGACCTCGATGCCCAGGCCGGTCATCAGCTGCTCGGCCATGCCGCGGACGTGGCGGCCGGCGACGATGGGGGAGAGGCCCACGACGGGGGCGGGCCCGTCGCGCAGCGCGTCGCGGATGCCCGGCACGCCGAGGATGGTGCCCGACGCGAGACGACCGGGTTGGAGGGCGGCACGACGACCACGTCGGCCTGCGCGATCGCCTCGAGCACGCCGGGGGCGGGCGTCGCGCGGTCGAGCCCGACCGGGACCACGCCGCGGGCGGGCACCTGGGCCCGCAGCCGCACCCAGTACTCCTGGAAGTGGATCGCGCGGCGGCCCGAGGGCTCGGCGTCGTCGTCGACGAGCACGTGGGTCTCGACCCGGTCGTCGGTCATCGGCAGCAGGGTGACCCCCGGCTGCCAGCGGCGGCACAGCGCCGCGGTGACCGCCGACAGCGGGTAGCCGGACTCGACCATCTGGGTCCGGACGAGGTGGGTGGCCAGGTCGCGGTCGCCCAGCCCGAACCACGTCGGCTCCACGCCGTACGCCGCCAGCTCCTCCTTCACGCGCCACGACTCGTCGGTGCGGCCCCAGCCGCGCTCGGTGTCGATCCCGCCGCCGAGGGTGTACATGACCGTGTCGAGGTCGGGGCAGATCTTGAGCCCGTGCATCCAGAGGTCGTCGGCGGTGTTGGCCACCACCGTGACCTCGAGATCGGGCACCCGGCGCAGCCCGCGCAGGAACGTCGCACCGCCGACCCCGCCCGAGAGGACGGTGCATCGCAGCGGTCCGGACATCCCCTATCACCCCTTCCAGGAGCGTCGGCGAATTTCGCCGTATAACAGATCTGGTGTTGACTTTCGTGGTACGACAGGCTTGTAATTCCCTCAGTGTCATTCACGAAGTCACGTTGACAGCAGCCGGCATCCTTCCCCAGCGCCTCGCGATCTGGACTGCACACGTTACGGACCTCGGATGCGACAGAGGGAAGGCAACCAGGGAAACAGTTGGGACCTTCGGGGGTCTCACGGGTTGAAAGGCGAGGACACATGCGAGAACTATTCGTGCTGGACGCGGAGCAGAGCGAGACCGAGGAGCTGGGGTGGCAGGAGCGCGCACTGTGCGCCCAGACCGACCCCGAGGCGTTCTTCCCCGAGAAGGGCGGCTCCACCCGGGAGGCGAAGCGGGTGTGCCTCACCTGCGACGTCCGGGGTGAGTGCCTCGAGTACGCCCTCTCCAACGACGAGCGCTTCGGGATCTGGGGCGGCATGTCGGAGCGGGAGCGCCGCAAGCTGAAGAAGGCCGCGGTCTGACCCGAGGGTCGGATCAGTCGTCCTGCTCGCGCGGGTCGATGTCCTCGGGCCGACGCCCGAGGAGCTCGGCCACCTGCTCGACCAGGACCGTGTAGACCAGCGCGCCCAGGTCGGCCGGCGTCTCGCACCGCATCTCGATCGGTCGGCGGAACAGCACCACGCGGCTCGGCTCGACCGCCGGTGCCCGGCACCAGCGAGCCCAGCGGCACGGTCGGGGCGCTCCAGTCCGCCGGCATGCAGCGGGGTCTCCTCGATGGCGAACTCCACCAGTCCCAGCTCCGTGCTCCACCGCGCCTCCAGCGCGCCGAGCACGTCGAGCACCACCGCGTCGAAGCGGTCGCGGCGGCTCGGCCGTCGCGGCGGCCCCTGCGGCGTCAGCGGCCCGGCCAGCACCGCCGGCCCCCGCATCCCCCGTCCGTGCCGGTCGCGGCCGTTCGACGGGGAGCCGGACGCGGAGTCGGACGCGGCGGCACGAGGTCGGACATCCCGCGAGCCTAAGCCGAGGGGCTCGCCCGCAGGTTGTACCGTCAGCGACGTGAGTCCTGCGCGCCGTTGCTCCCGGACCGCCTGTCGGCGTCCGGCCATCGCCACGCTCACCTACGTCTACGGCGACCAGACCGCGGTCCTCGGCCCGCTGGCCACCTACGCCGAGCCGCACGCCTACGACCTGTGCGACGAGCACTCCGAGCGGCTCTCGGCCCCGCGGGGCTGGGAGGTCATGCGGCTGGCGCCCGACCCGGACGCGCTCGGCCCCAGCACCGACGACCTGCTCGCGCTGGCCGACGCCGTCCGCGAGGCGGCGCGTCCGGCGCCGCCCGTGCCGCCGGTCTCCGCGGTGCGCGGCCAGGCCGGTCCGGGCGGCACGGCGGCCCGGCAGGACGACCGGACGGCCCCGACCGCCCCGGCCACCCGGCTCCGGAGACGCGGCCGTCGCGGCCACCTGCGCGTGCTGCGCCCCCTCGCCGACTGACCCCGGCGCCGGCGGCCGCCGCGGCGCCAGTAGGGTGCGGCCATGCGCCCTGCTCCTGACCCCGCGTGGTGGCGGCGGTGTTCAAGGCCTACGACGTCCGCGGCCTCGTGCCGCAGCAGATCGACGACGGGCTCGCCCGGGCCGACGGCAACGCGTTCGTCCAGGTGGTGCCTCGGCGGCGCCGACGCGAGACCGCGCGGCCGGCGGATCGTCGTGGGCCACGACATGCGCGAGACCAGCCCGGGGCTGGCCGCGGAGTTCGCCGCCGGCGCCCAGGACGCCGGGGCCGACGTCGTCGCTGGTCGGGCTGGCCTCGACCGACCAGCTCTACTTCGCCTCCGGGCTCCCTCGGCGTGCCCGGCGCGATGTTCACCGCCTCCCACAACCCGGCGGCCTACAACGGCATCAAGCTCTGCCGGGCCGGCGCGGCGCCGGTGGGCCAGCAGACCGGGCTGGCCGAGATCCGCGACCTGGTCGCCGCCGGCGCCTACCGCGAGGCGCCGCACGCGCGGCGCGCTGAGGAGCAGGACGTCCTCGACGGCGTACGCCGACCACCTGCACGACGCTGGCGCCGGTCCGCGGGACGCCGGCTCCGGGTCGTCGTCGACGCCGGCAACGGCATGGCCGGGCACACCGCGCCGGCGGTGCTGGGCCGCCTCGACCTCGACGTGGTGCCGCTCTACTTCGAGCTCGACGGCACCTTCCCCAACCACGAGGCGAACCCGATCGAGCCGGAGAACCTGCGCGACCTGCAGGCCGCGGTGCGGCGCCGAGCGGCGCCGACGTCGGCCTGGCCTTCGACGGCGACGCCGACCGCTGCTTCCTCGTCGACGAGCGGGGCGAGGCGGTCGACCCGAGCGCCGTCACCGCCCTGATCGCCTCGCGGGAGCTGCTGCGGCACCCCGGCGCGACCGTCATCCACAACCTCATCACCAGCCGGGCGGTGCCCGAGATCGTCGCGCGAGCGCGGCGGGCGTCCCGGTGCGCACCCGGGTCGGCCACTCCTACATCAAGGCGACGATGGCCGAGACCGACGCCGTCTTCGGCGGCGAGCACTCCGGGCACTTCTACTTCCGCGACTTCTGGCGCGCCGACTCCGGCATGCTGGCCGCGCTGCACGCGCTGGCGGCGCTGGCCGAGCAGGAGCGGCCGCTGAGCGAGCTGCTGGCGGAGTACTCCCGCTACGTCGCCAGCGGCGAGGTCAACACCGAGGTGCGCCGACCAGGCCGTCGCGGTGGCGACCGGCGTCGAGGACGCGGTGGGCGCCGAGGCCGGCGTCGAGGTCGACCGGCTCGACGGGCTGACCGTTCACCCACCGCGGACTGGTGGTTCAACCTCCGCGCCTCGAACACCGAGCCGCTGCTGCGGCTCAACGTCGAGGCCGCGGACGAGGCGACGATGGTCGCCGTCCGTGACAGAGTCCTCTCGATGATCCGCAACCAGGAGGCGTCATGACGCACGACCACCGCTCGACCGGCCTGCCGCTCGACCCCCGGCTGCTCGAGCTGCTGCGCTGCCCGGCCTGCCGCGCCGAGCTCGCGCCGCCCCGGCGCGAGGAGCTGGCCTGCCGCGGGTGCGGCCGGGTCTACCCGGTCCGCGACGGGGTGCCCATCCTGCTGGTCGACGAGGCCCGCACCCGGGCCTGACGGACCGGCCGCGAGAGGAGACGCACGTGGCGGAGTGGTTCGACGAGTCCCTGCTCGACGACGCGGACAGCGCTGGCCCGCGCCGACGCGACCCTGCGGTCGCTGGCCGAGGCCGGCAGCCGGGTCCGGCGCGAGGCGGTCGCGGCCGCCGACGCCGTCGCCGCGGCGGTCGCGGTCAGCCGCGACGACCGACCGCGCGCCGTCATCGCGGCCGGCCCCGACTCGCGGCTGCTGCGCGCGGTCCTCGAGCCGGCGTGCCCGGTGCCGTTCGTCGCGTGGCCCAACCCCGGCCTGCCCGGCTGGACCGGTCCGCTGGACATCGTCGTCATGCTCGCGCCCGACGGCGGCGACCCCGGCAGCGCCAGCGCCGTCGCCGAGGCCGTCCGCCGGGGCTGCCAGGTCGTGGTCGCCTGCCCGCCCGAGTCGCTGGTGGCCGAGCACGCCGCCGGGCGGCACACCACGGTGCTCCCGACCGACCTCGCGCGACCAGCTGGCCACCGCGGTGGTGATGCTGCAGTTCCTCTCCCGCGTCGACCTCGGGCCGCACACCGACCCCGAGGAGGTCGCGGCCGCGCTCGACGACGTGGCGGTGGCCTGCTCGCCGCACCGCGACCTCGCGGTGAACCCCGCCAAGATGGTCGCGATCGCCCTGGCCGACTCCACGCCGCTGTGCTGGGGCGGCTCGGTGCTCGCCGCCCGGGCCGCGCGCCGGGTCTCCGAGGCGGTCCGCCGGGCCAGCGGCCGCACGACGGTGGCCGGCGACGCCGAGCACCTGCTGCCGCTCGTGGCCGCGGCCCGGCCGCACGACGTCTTCTCCGACCCGTTCGCCGACCCCGAGTCCGACCCGGCGAGCCGGCCGACCGTCGGCCGATGCTGCTGGTCCTCGACGACGGCGCCGAGGACCCCACCGTCGTCGAGCAGCGCGGCCGGCTCACCGCCGAGGCCGACGAGCGCGGGGTCCGCGTCGAGCTGCTGACCTGCGACACCGGCAGCGAGGTCGCCCGCTACGCCTCGCTGCTCGGGCAGGGCCGGTACGCCGCGGCGTACCTGGCCCTGGGCCTCGGCCGCATCGGGCGCTGAGCCGGACGTCCTCGCTACCCTGGAGCGCGGCGCTCGCTACGCTGGGCGGTGACCCCGCCCGCTCCCCGCCCCGCCCCGCCGCGTCCGGAGCGCGCGCGATGAGCGCCGGACTCTTCGGGCTCCTCGACGACGTCGCCGCGCTGGCCCGGCTCGCCGCCGCCTCCGTCGACGACATCGGCGCGGCCGCGGGCCGGGCCAGCGTCAAGGCCGCCGGCGTGGTGGTCGACGACACCGCCGTGACCCCGCAGTACGTCCACGGCGTCACCGCCGACCGCGAGGTGCCGATCATCCGGCGCATCGCCACCGGGTCGCTGCGCAACAAGCTGCTGGTGATCCTGCCCGGCGGCGCTGCTGCTCAGCCAGTTCCTGCCGTGGGTGATCACCCCGATCCTCATGCTCGGCGCGACGTACCTCTGCTACGAGGGCGCGCAGAAGGTCTGGGGCGCCTGGCCGAGGCGGCGGCCACGGACGCAGGCGCACGGGGACGGCGGCGGCACGGACGACCGCGGCGAGCCGCGCAGCCCGAGGAGGACGAGGTCGTCAAGGGCGCGATCCGCACCGACTTCATCCTGTCGGCCGAGATCATGGTGATCGCGCTCAACGAGGTCTCCGACCAGCCCTTCGTCTCGCGCGCCGCTGATCCTCGTGGTCGTCGCGATCGGCATCACCCTGCTGGTGTACGGCGTGGTGGCGCTGATCGTGAAGATGGACGACGTCGGGCTGCGCCTGGCCGAGCGCTCGTCGGCGCGCGTCGCAGCGGATCGGCCTCGGCCTGGTGCGCGGGATGCCGGGGCTGCTGCGGGTCATCTCCGTGGTCGGCATCGCCGCGATGCTCTGGGTCGGCGGGCACATCCTGCTGGTCGGGCTCGACGACCTCGGCTGGCACGCGCCGTACGACGTCGGTGCACCACGTCGAGGAGGCGGTGCACGACGCCGTCGTCGGGCATCGGCGGCGTGCTGGCTGGATCGTCAACACCGCTGGCCTCGGCCGTGGTCGGGCTGCTGGTCGGCGCCGTCGTGGTCGCGGTCGATGCACCTGGTGCACAGGTCAGGGGCAGGCCCGGCAGCCGGCCGGCGTCACTGAGCCGCCCAGGGGGCCGGTGGCCACCGGGAAGGTAGTCTGGGCCCGGTATGCGCGGGAGATCCCGACGAAGCGCAGATGCGCCGCACACCCACCCCTGTCACACCAGAGGAACCCTTCATGGACTTCAAGGTTGCCGACCTGTCCCTGGCCGACTACGGCCGCACCGAGATCACCCTCGCCGAGCACGAGATGCCCGGCCTGATGGCGATGCGCGAGCGCTACGGCGCCGCGCAAGCCGCTCGCGGGCGCCCGCATCGCCGGCTCGCTGCACATGACCATCCAGACCGCCGTGCTCATCGAGACCCTCGTCGACCTCGGCGCCGAGGTCCGCTGGGCCTCCTGCAACATCTTCTCGACCCAGGACCACGCGGCCGCCGCGGTCGTCGTCGGCCGCGAGGGCACCCCGGAGGACCCGCAGGGCGTGCCGGTCTTCGCCTGGAAGGGCGAGAGCCTCGAGGAGTACTGGTGGTGCACCCAGCAGATCCTCGACTGGTCCGCGCCAGGGCGCCGACGTGCTGCCGAACATGATCCTCGACGACGGCGGCGACGCCACCCTGCTGCTGCACCTCGGCGTCCAGGCCGAGAAGAACGGCGTGGCGCCGGACCCGGCCACCGCGGCCAGCGCCGAGCAGCGGATCGTCTTCGAGGTGCTCGGCGCCCAGCTCGAGCGCAGCGCAGACGCACTGGACCCCGATCGCGAACGCGATCAAGGGCGTCACCGAGGAGACCACCACCGGCGTGCTCCGCCTCTACGACATGATGCGCGACGGCTCGCTGCTCTTCCCGGCGATCAACGTCAACGACTCGGTGACCAAGAGCAAGTTCGACAACAAGTACGGCTGCCGCCACTCGCTCATCGACGGCATCAACCGCGCCACCGACGTGCTCATCGGCGGCAAGGTCGCCGTCGTCTGCGGCTACGGCGACGTCGGCAAGGGCTGCGCGGAGTCGCTGCGCGGCCAGGGCGCCCGCGTCATCGTCACCGAGATCGACCCGATCTGCGCGCTGCAGGCGGCCATGGACGGCTACCAGGTCTCCACGCTCGACGAGGTGCTCCCGGTCGCCGACATCATCATCACCGCGACCGGCAACAAGGACGTCGTCACCGTCGACGCAGATGCAGCGGATGAAGTTCCAGGCGATCGTCGCCAACATCGGCCACTTCGACAACGAGATCGACATGGCCGGGCTGGAGTCCTTCGAGGGCGTCGTCCGCAAGAACGTCAAGCCGCAGGTCGACGTGTGGTCGTTCCCCGAGGGCACCACCATCATCGTGCTGTCCGAGGGCCGCCTGATGAACCTCGGCAACGCGACCGGCCACCCGTCGTTCGTGATGTCGAACTCGTTCACCAACCAGGTGCTGGCCCAGATCGAGCTCTTCACCAAGACCGAGGAGTACCCGACCGGCGTCTACGTGCTGCCCAAGCACCTCGACGAGGAGGTCGCCCGGCTCCACCTCGGCTCGCTCGGCGTCAAGCTCACCGAGCTCACCGAGGCCCAGGCGTCCTACCTCGGCGTCGACAAGGCCGGTCCCTACAAGTCCGACCAGTACCGGTACTGATCCGCGGTCGGCAGCGCACGGGACGAGCGAGGCGAGGACATGGCGGTGGACGCGGGGTCGACGGCACGGGCGAAGGTGCTCGTCGTCGACGACGACTCCGCGCTCGCCGAGATGCTGACGATCGTGCTGCGCAACGAGGGCTTCGAGCCCCAGGTGTGCTCGCACGGCAACGAGGCGCTGGCGGCCTTCCAGGACTTCCGTCCCGACCTCGTGCTGCTCGACCTGATGCTGCCCGGCCGTGACGGCATCGACGTCTGCAAGGACATCCGGGCCGAGTCCGGCGTGCCGATCGTGATGCTCACCGCGCGAGGCGACACCGTCGACGTGGTCGAGGGGCTGGAGTCGGGGGCCGACGACTACGTCGTCAAGCCCTTCAAGCCCAAGGAGCTGGTCGCCCGGATCCGCGCCCGGGTGCGCAAGTTCGAGGCGGCGCCGCCCGAGCAGCTCACCATCGGCGACCTGCACATCGACGTCGCCGGCCACCGGGTCACCCGCGGCGAGAGCGTCATCGCGCTGACGCCGCTGGAGTTCGACCTGCTGGTGTGCCTGGCCCGCAAGCCGTGGCAGGTGTTCACCCGCGAGGTGCTGCTCGAGCAGGTCTGGGGCTACCGGCACGCCGCCGACACGCGGCTGGTCAACGTGCACGTCCAGCGGCTGCGCTCGAAGGTCGAGCAGCGACCCCGAGAACCCCGAGATCGTGGTGACCGTCCGGGGCGTCGGCTACAAGGCCGGCTGAGGTGACGGCCCGGCGGGTGCGGGGCGTGGCGGCCCGTCCGCTGCGCGCCGTCGCGACGCTGTGGCGCCGCTCGATCCAGGCCCGCGTGGTGCTGAGCACGGTGCTGCTCTCCGCGCTCGTGGTCTCCCTGGTCGGCTGGACCCTGCTGCGGCAGGTCACCGACGGGCTGGTCCAGGAGCGGGTCAAGGAGGCCGTCGCGGAGTCCGGACGCGCCACCGAGGACCTGCAGGTCAGCCTGAGCGCGGCCACCCCCGACTTCGAGGCCAGCGCCCAGCTGGCCTCGCTCATGTCCACCGAGATCTCGCGCGGCGCGGTGCGCGGCTACGACGTGGTGCTCGTCGGGCCGCTCTCGGTCGACGAGGAGGGCCGGGCCTACGGCGGCGGGGAGCGGTTCACCCCGGGCCTCGACCTCGTCGAGCCTGCCGCCCGACCTCACCGCGCGGGTCGGGGCGCCGCAGGAGAACGCCCAGCTGTGGACCTTCACCCGGCTGCGGTACGACGACAGCGCCGGCGGAGCGGGCGGGCCGGCGGCGCGGGGGACCGACGTCCCGGGTGTCGCGGTCGGGACCCGGCTGGTGCTGCCCGCCGACGGCGACACCTACGCGCTCTACCACCTCTTCCCGATGTCGGCCGAGCAGCGCACCGATCGACCTGGTGCAGCGCGCGATCCTCACCAGCGGGGTCCTCCTGCTCATCCTGGTCGCGGCGCTGACCTGGCTGGTGACGCGGCAGGTCGTCACCCCGGTCCGGCTGGCGCGGCGTACGGCGGAGCGGCTGTCGTCGGGCCGCCTCGAGCAGCGGATGCAGGTCAAGGGCGACGACGACATCGCCCGCCTGGCGATGTCCTTCAACCACATGGCGACCAGCCTGCAGAAGCAGATCCGCAAGCTGGAGGACATGTCGGCCGCCCAGCGGCGCTTCGTCTCCGACGTCTCCCACGAGCTGCGCACGCCGCTGACCACCGTGCGGATGGCCAGCGACGTGCTGCACGACGCCCGCGACCGCTTCGACCCGGTGACCGCGCGGTCGGCGGAGCTGCTGCAGAACGAGCTCGACCGGTTCGAGACGCTGCTGGCCGACCTGCTCGAGATCAGCAGGTTCGACGCCGGCGCGGCGGCCCTCGAGGTGGAGGACGTCAACCTCGTCGACGTGGCCCACCGGGTCGTGGCGCTCGCTGGCGCCGCTGGCGGCGCAGCGCGACGTCCGCCTGGTGGTGCAGCCGCGCGGGCGGCCCGTGCGTGGTCGAGGCCGACACCCGGCGGCTCGAGCGGATCGTGCGCAACCTGGTCACCAACGCCATCGACTACGCCGACTCCTCCGACGTCGTGGTGCTCGTCGACGCCGACGCCGAGGGCAGCGCGCTGGCCGTGCGCGACTACGGCGTCGGGCTGCGGCCCGGCGACGAGGTGCGGGTGTTCAACCGGTTCTGGCGCGCCGACCCGTCGCGGGTGCGGCGCTCGGGCGGCACCGGGCTGGGGCTGTCGATCTCGCAGGAGGACGCCCGGCTCCACGGCGGCTGGCTGGAGGCCTGGGGCGCCCCGGGCGCCGGCTCGCAGTTCCGGCTCACGCTGCCGCGCCGTGCCGGGGGAGCGCTCACCCACAGCCCCCTGCCCGCTCGTGCCGCGCGACGCCGGCCTGGTCCCGGCGCGGCCCGGACGGGTGGGCACCCCGTGACGCGCCCGGGCGCGCCCGGCGCGGCGGCGGCCGTGGTGACCGTGCTCGCCGCCGCGTGCCTCGCCGCGGCCGGCTGCTCGGCGCTGCCCGACGGCGGGCCCGTGGTCTCGGGGGGCCGGCGCGGCCGGGACCGCTCGAGGCGCAGCCGTTCGACTACAACCCGCCGGGTCCCCGGCAGGGCGCGCTGCCCGACGACATCGTCGCCGGCTTCCTCAGCGCCCAGCAGGCCGTGCCGGTGAGCACCCGGGTCGCCGAGGAGTACCTCACCGCCGACGCCGCCGCCGCCTGGCGCCCGGACCGGCGCACCATCGTCTACACCTCGCAGCAGGTGCGTGGCCCGCGGCACCGACGTGGTGATCCGGCTGCGCGGCGCCTCGGCGCTCGACGCCGACCGGTCGCTGGCGCGGCGCCGTGGTCGCGAGGACGGCCGCGGCACGCCTGCGGGTGCGGGTGGAGCGCGAGGGCGCAGGAGTGGCGGATCGTCGACCCGCCGCCGGCGCTGGTCATCCCGCGCACCCACTTCGAGTCCCGCTACCAGGCGCTGACGCTGTCCTTCTTCGACCCCACCGGGTCGATCCTGGTGCCCGAGCCGGTCTACCTGCCCACGGGCGTGCAGGCCGCGACCCGGCTCGTGGCCGGCCTGCTCCAGGGCCCGCCGGCCGGGCAGCCGCGAGGTGGAGCGCTCCTACCTGCCCATCGGCACCGACCTGGGCGTCGGGCGTGCCGATCCGGGGCCGGGGGATCGCGGAGGTCCCGCTCGGCGCGGAGATGGTCGACCTGCGCCCCGCGGACCTCAACCGGGCGCTGGCGCAGCTGACCTCGACGCTGGGCCAGCTGCCGGAGGTGCGAGGGGTGCGGGTGCTCGTCGACGGCGCCCCGCTCAGCCTGCCCGGGCGGCGAGGAGGTGCTGCCGGTGACCACCGGCGAGGAGTACAGCCCCACCGTGGACTGGGCCTCGCCGGACCTCTTCGGGCTGTCGGGCGCTCCATCGTCCGGCTCACCGACGGCGCCGAGTCGACGGTGGCGGTGCTGCCCCGCCGTCGCGCCGAGGTCTCCGGACGACCGCGCTCCCTCGGGCGTGAGCCTGGCCGGCGACCGCACCGCGGTGGTCTCCGGTGACGGCACCCGCGTGTGGCGCATCACCTCGCGCGAGGGCGCCGAGGTCCGCCCGACCGCTGGTCGGCCGCGGCACCGACGTGCTGCGGCCGATGTGGGACCGCACCGGACGGCTGTGGGTGGTCGACCGGGGGGAGCACCTCCCGGCCGGTCACGGTGGTCTCGGACGGCGACCGGGTCCGGCTCGGCGGACCCGGAGCTGCGCGGCGTCCGCCTCGAGGCCGCCGCCGTGTCGCGCGACGGGAGCCGCTTCGTGGTGCTGGCCCGGCTGCCCGACGGCGAGGTCGAGGCGCGGCTGTTCCGTGTCGTCCGCGACGACCTCGGGGCGCCGCTGCGGCTGGCCTTCGCGCGCGACGCTGCCGGCGCCGAACACGCTGCGGCGCCCGCGCGCGGTCGGCTGGTGGGACCCCACCACGGTCGCGGTCATGACCCGGCCCTCGGGGTTCTCCACGCGGGTGCAGCTGCTGCCGACCGACGGGGCCACCGTCGCGGCCACCGGGGCGCCGCGCCTGGACCTGCTCTTCGAGTCCGGTCAGACGATGGCCGCCTCGCCCGGGCTCGCCGCAGAGCCTGCTGGTCGGCGACGCGGAGCGGCAACGTCTTCGACCTCGGCGCCGACGGGCGCTGGGCCGACCGTGGCGCTGCCCGGCGCTGCTGCGCGGCGCGACGTACGTCGGCTGAGCGCGGGCACGCGGCCGCCGGTCGAGCGGCCGCTGCTCCACAGCCCGACCGCGCCCACCCTGCGGCCGGCCGTCCGCCGCGGGGAGGGTGGGCGCGTGCGTGACGCCCTGGTCGACCTGCTGCTGGGGTCGTGCTGCGTCGGGTGCGGGCGTCCTGGTCGTGTCCTGTGCCCGCGGCTGCCGCGGCGTCGCTGCCCGCGGTGGGCCGGGCGTGCCCGCCGACGCCGAGCCCGCCCGGTCTCGCCCCGCCCTGGTGCGCGGCGGAGTACGCCGGGGTGGTGCGGCAGATGGTCCTGGCCCACAAGGAGCGGGCGCTGCCACGGTCTGGCCCGGCCCCTGGGGGACCTGCTGGCGGTCGCGGTGCTGACCGCGGCGGTCGGGCCGCGGCCGGGCCCGACACCGGGCCGGCGGCGGCACGTCCGCGTGGTGCGCTGGTGCCCGGTCCCGAGCCACCCGGCGGTGGTCCGCGCCCGCGGCCACGACCCGTTGCTGCGGCTGACCCGCGGCGCGGCCCGGAGCCTGCGGGCGCGCGGGGCGTGCCGGCCGCGGTGCGGCCGCTGCTGGTGACCCGGGCCCGCCCCGGGACCAGGCCGGTCTGGACGCCGGGGCGCGGGCGGCCAACCTCAGCGAGGCCTTCGCGCCCCGGCCCGGCGCTGCGGCGCCGGCGGCGCGCGCGGCGCCGCGGCGCGGATCGTGGTCGTCGACGACGTCCTCACGACCGGCGCCACGGCGCGGGAGGCCCAGCGCGCCCTCGAGGACGCCGGCGTGCGCGTGCACGCGGTCGCGGTGGTCGCCGCGACCACCCGCCGGGTCCCTCCCCGCTGACCGTCGCCGACACCTGAGAACCAGCCATGATGTGGACGATCGGGTTCCCCCGACCGCCGCGGAGCACTAGCGTCTGTGCATGGAGTCCGTCCGGGTCCGTGGTTGCGCCGAGGAGGTGCGTCCCGGCTCGGTCAGAGCAGGTGACGTCTCCTGGCAAGCCGATGCCAGTCGCAGGCGAAACGGTCCACGTAAGAGCCCCTCGCGGGCTCGATCACGGTGCGGCTTAGAAGTAAGTCCTGCCGTCGCGGGAGCACCAGATGTGCTCCCGGCCGGCGAGAAGGCGGGTAGTGGCGGAGAAGCTGCGAGAGCCTCAGCAGGCGGTTGTGGGGTCGAAGACCAGGTCGGCCGGACGGACTCCACTCTCGGGACCGTGACTCGACAGGGAGCCACGGTGCACGGCGTCGGAACGCCTCGACGCAGATAACCCGCTCAACACCGGAGGTGCGTATGGATGTTGTCGTGAAGAGTCGTCACTGCGAGGTCTCGGATCGGTTCCGTGAGCACGTCGAGGAGAAGGTCGGTCGGCTGGAGAAGCACGACCACCGGGTCATCCGCATGGAGGTCGAGGTCGAGCTGGAGCGCAACCCGCGCCTGCACGACCGGGCCGTGAAGGTCGAGCTCACCGCCTTCTCCAAGGGACCGGTGGTGCGCGCCGAGGCGGCCGCCGAGGACAAGCTCGGTGCCCTGGACCTCGCGCTGGACAAGATGGCGGCCCAGATGCGCCGCGCCGCCGACCGCAGGCGCGTGCACCACGGTCGCCGTACGCCGGTCTCGGTGTCGCAGGCGCTCGCCGGCCTCGAGGTGGCCGAGAACGGCTCGCTGCTCACCCTCGACGGCGAGGGCGGGGACAGCGCGGCCGAGGACAGCGCCGCCGAGGGGCTGACCGCGTCGAACGGGACGATCGTGATGCGGGAGAAGACCCACCCGGCGCGCCCGATGAGCCTGGACCAGGCGCTCTACGAGATGGAGCTCGTGGGCCACGACTTCTTCCTCTTCGTCGACAGCGACTCCGACCGGCCCTCGGTCGTCTACCGACGCAAGGGCTACGACTACGGCGTCATCGCGCTCACCCAGGAGTGACCTGAGCCCGCTCGACCGCCCCGTCCTCCCGGTGGGGACCCGTTGTGTGACCGCGGGCGTAGCCCGAAGTGACCAACGTCCCCACCGGGAGTGACAGGGGCGGTGAGTATCCGAATTCGCTATCCGGAGTAGTCCGTCCGTGCCATGATCGGACGGGTGGTCATCCCCCCGCCCTCCGCACGCTCCGGCCTCGTCCGACATCCGCGTGCTCGTGGTGGACGACCAGGAGCTGTTCCGGCGCGGCCTGACCATGCTGCTCGGTGTCGAGTCCGACATCGAGGTGGTGGGCGAGGCCGCCGACGGCGTCTCCGCGGCCGCGCTGGCCGCCAGCACCCAGCCCGACGTGGTGCTCATGGACGTCCGCATGCCGCGCCAGACCGGGATCGAGGCCTGCGCGGCGCTCAAGGACGCGGCCCCCAAGGCGCGCATCATCATGCTGACGGTGAGCGACGACGAGGCCGACCTCTACGACGCGGTCAAGAGCGGCGCCTCCGGCTACCTGCTCAAGGACTCCTCGATCGAGGAGGTCGCCCAGGCGATCCGCGTGGTCGCCGACGGGCAGTCGCTGATCAGCCCCTCGATGGCGATCAAGCTGCTCGACGAGTTCAAGCAGATGGCGCGCACGGACCGGCAGGCGGTGCCGACCCCGCGGCTGACCGAGCGTGAGCTCGAGGTGCTCGCGGCTGGTGGCGCAGGGACTCAACAACCGCGAGATCGCCAAGCAGCTGTTCATCAGCGAGAACACGGTCAAGAACCACGTCCGCAACATCCTGGAGAAGCTCCAGCTCCACTCGCGCATGGAGGCGGTCATGTACGCCGTGCGCGAGAAGATCCTCGACATCCCCTGAGCCGGCGAGCTGTCGGTGCCGGGCGGCTAGCCTGCGGCGGTGCCCCGACCCGACGTCGCCCCGTGAGTCGTTGAGCCTCGCCCAGGCGCGCCGGGTGGCGCTGGCGGCCCAGGGCTTCCTCGACCCGCCCCACGCGACGCCGACGATGCGGACGCTCGCGCGCACCGTCGAGCGGCACCGGGGTGCTCCAGGTCGACTCGGTCAACGTGCTCCAGCGCGCCCACTACATGCCGCTGTTCAGCCGGATGGGCCCCTACGACCCGGCGCTGCTGACCCGCGCCGCCGAGCGCCGTCCGCGCCGGCTGGTGGAGTACTGGGCCCACGTCCAGGCCCTCATGCCGGTCGACCTCTGGCCGGTGATGCGGCACCGCATGGAGGAGTACCGCGCCTCCCGCGGCAAGTGGGGGATGCTGGTGAGCAGAAATTTCATCGCCCCCCACGGCACGACGCGAAACCGGCTGCGGAAGAACAGGTGCAGGATGATCGGAATCGAGACTCCCGCCAGCCCGACGAGCAAGGCAGGGCTCTGAAAAAACGCGAACAGGGCGAGTCCAGGTGTTGGATTCATTGTTATTTTTCTTCCGCTTGCGGCTTAACTCGACCGACATCTTATCGCGCCGCACCACAAGCGTTGTCTAAACCATGCGGAACTTCAGCCGCTTTGCCAGATATGCCGTCAGTGCCTCCGCCAGCGGGCCGGCCCGTGTTCAACTGCACGTAATCGACGCGATTGCGCTCGCAGCCTTTCTGGAACTCGGTCATGTAGGTCTTGAGCGCCTTCAGGTAGGTGTTGCGGATCAGCTGTGGCCGGGTCAGCAACTTCTCGCCCAACTCCAGGCCGTCGAACTTGACCATGCCATCGAAGGGGAACTCGATCTCGTCCGGGATGGAGGACGTGGAAGACCGTGACCTCGTGCCCGCCGAAACGCAGGTGCTGCAAACCATCGAGCAACGGCCTACGTCTTCGAAGCAATCGGAGATGAGGAAGACCAGGCCGCGCCGCCGCACCTGATTGGCCAGGTCATGCAGCAGCGGCGCGATGGCGGTCTTGTCGCGCGGCTCGAACGCCTTCGAGCGTCTCCAGGATCTTGTGCACGTGCCCCGGCTGGCCGCTGACCGGCAAGCCGGGTCCGCCAGCCCGCGTCGAACACGCCCAGGCCGACGCTGTCGCGCTGATGGATGATCAGATAGGAGAGACACGCCGTCAGCAGCTTGGCGTATTCCAGCTTGTTCGTCGCCCCTCGCCATAGAGCATCGAACGGCTGGCATCGAGCAGCAGGTGCGCCGCGAAGTTGGTTTCCTGCTCGTACTGCTTGATGGTGTAGCGGTCGCTGCGGACGTAGCTTTTCCAGTCGATGTGCCGCGATATCATCGCCCGGCACATACTCGCGATGCTGCACGAACTCGACGGAAAAGCCGCGATACGGACTGCGATGATCGCCGACGCGCAACCCCTCGACGATGGTCCTGGCCTTGACGCCAAGAGCCTGGGCGCGGGAGACGACTTCGGGATGAAGATAGTTGGCCATCAGGGACAATCCAGAAAAAAGTCGGCCACGGGCAGGAAAACTCGGGGAGGACCGCTTCGGCGGTGATGACGGCCTTCTCGTGCAGGACCTTACCTTCGTCCGGGGCGCGATAGACCGTCACGGTCCGCTCTTTCGGATCGGCCACCCAAACCACAAGCACGCCCGCGTTGAGATACTCGACGACCTTGTCATGAACCGCGTCGTCCTCATTACTGGGGGAGCGGACTTCTACCGCCAACTCCGGCGCGACGCGGATGTACTCAGTTTCCGGGAGGGTCGGCAGACGGTCGTAGCTGAAGTACAGCACGTCGCCGCCGCGGACGGTGTCTGGGTTCGTGGCGGTCAGGACTCCAGTGTCGTTTGAAAGCACGCGGCCCAGACGGTGCTGCCGAACAAAGTTCCAGAGGATGGCGGCGATGTTCAGCGCAGCATTGGCCATGGGGGCCCTTGGGCGGAGGCATGGTAACGACAACCCCCTGCACGAGTTCCTGCCTCGAACCATCGGCCGGCTCAGGCAGACGCGCGAACGAACGAGCATCCAGAAGCTTTTCAGAAACCGTGGCCATGGGTCAATCCGCGGCGTTTCGAGACTCATACGAGCGCACATGCCATTTGCTTGTGCGTCGCTTGCGGTTTAGTGGGCTAGGCCCCTTGCGGCGGACTACGCGGCCTTGATCTTCGCCACCGCACTCAACAGCCTCTGCACGATATTCTCCACCGTCACGCCTTCGCTCTGGGCCGTGAAGTTGGGGATGAGGCGGTGCCGCAGGATCGGCTCGGCGACGGCGGCAACATCGTCGGTGGAGACGTGGTGCCGGCCTTCCAGGATCGCATGCGCCTTGGCGGCCATGATCAGGTTCATGCTGCGCGCGGACCGGCGCCCCAGGTGAGCCACTTGTTGACGAAGGCGGCCGCTTCCGGCGTGCCCGGCCGGCTCATGCGCGTGATGCCGCTTGGCGTAATCGAAAACGTGGTCCGCCACCGGCACGCGGCGCACGATCTGCTGCAGCTTCAGGATGTCCTCGCCGTGCAGCACCTTGGAGACGCTGAGCTGCACGTCGCTGGTCCCTTGCCGCATGATCAGCTCTTCCTCGGCGTCGGTGGGGTAATCGACCTTGATCATGAAGAGGAAGCGGTCGAGCTGGGCTTCGGGCAGCGGATAGGTGCCTTCCTGCTCGATCGGGTTCTGCGTCGCCAGCACGAAGAACGGGCTCTTCATCGGGTGGTCGACGCCGCCGATCGACGCCTTGCGTTCCTGCATCGCTTCGAGCAAGGCCGCCTGCGTCTTGGGCGGCGTGCGGTTGATCTCGTCGGCGAGGACGATGTTCGCGAAGATCGGGCCCGGCAGGAACTTGAACATGCGCTGCCGGGTCGCCTGGTCGTCCTGAATCACCTCGGTGCCGGTGATGTCGGTCGGCATCAGGTCGGGCGTGAACTGGATGCGCTTGAAGCTCAGGTCGAGCGCCTGGGCCAGCGTGCTGACCATCAACGTCTTCGCCAGGCCGGGCACGCCGACGAGCAGCGCGTGGCCCCGGCAGAAGATGGCCATCAGCAGCTGGTCGAGCACCTTCTCCTGGCCGATGATGATCTTGCCGATCTCATTGCGCATCTTCTTGTGGGCATGGCGCAGGGTTTCGAGCATTTCCACGTCGGAAGCGGCAGGCGTATTCATGGGTGGCTCGTCCAAGAGGTCAAAAAAAGGTGGGCAAACTGGGTGGGATGTACGTCACTATGATACCGATGCTTTCACCGGACACAAGCACTTTGCGCATTTTCTTCGCTCCTTTTTTTGTATGCCGTCTCGATATTCGCGAACCACCGGGTTTATCCCGGTGGTGCCCCACGCCTCTTCTTAATGCCCGCGGGCTCCCGAACCCGGCACACTCTGCCAACCTCACATTGATTCTCCCTATCCCCATGCGTATAAGCCGCCGCAGTAAACATCCTCGCGGAATCACGAACCTTTCGAGCCGAAAGCGTCAGCGACGGTCCGCTTGACCATCTCGTCCGCATTCGACTCTGACATGGGACGGGATGCCATGACTCATCGGCTTCTCCTGGGCATGCTCTGCCTCGCCACCCTTCCCGCCTTCTGCGGCGCGCAGGGCCCCGTCGCCATTCGCAAGAAACCCCTCGCTCCAGGCAACTTGCTCGTCGTCGACATCAAGATGCGCAGCAACCTCGAAGCACAGAAATGGAGCCCCGCCGGCCGCAGCGTCTTCGACACTGCCTTCGCCAGCGACGACCGCCTCTCCTTTTCCATCGAGCCCCTCTCCTTCAGTAAGGAAGGCCGTCTCCTCATGTTCTACCGCACCTTCGACCAGGCCGAACGCCGGCAGAACGGCCAGCCTTATGCCCTCGCCTTCGCGGGCCGCAAGTTCCTCCATGCAGAAAAGGCCGGCCGGGACGAGATCTTCTCCGAGAAGGGCGACAAGCTCCCCCTCGCCGTCCTGATGGACCTGGAAAACCAAAGCATCCCCTGCGACCCGACTCGCGCCGACTGGAACGATCTCCTCCCCACCAAGCCCGTCAAGCTCGACGAGTCCTGGCCCATCAACCCGCGCCGCTGGATTCAGGAATACGACGTCGACCTCACCAAGGTGAAGGCCATCGGCACCCTCAAGAAGATCACCCCGCGCGGCGGCAAGAACTATGGCCTCATCGAATACCTCGTCGAAGTCCCTCTCGCCGGCACCCGCTACCAGGGCGCAGAACTCCCCATCAAGGAGGGCTCCCTGCTGAGCTACAAGAGTGCAGTCGAGATGAACCTGGACGGCAGCGAAACCTGCTACGTCTCGCGCGGCATCCTCCACATCGCCACCAAGGCCCGAGGCCCCGACTCGGGCAGCCTCGACACCCGCCTCGAAATGACCCTCGACATCGAAATCACTGAACGCTGCGATTGACCCACTCAGCTCGCACGACCCCGTTAGCACGACGCGCCAGCGAGTGTTCACCCGTGTTCACTCGCTCGCGCTTCGTGCTAACGAACGCGCAAGAAATAGGCAGCGTCCTTCCTCCATATAACATCCCCCACCGGAGGAACACACACCATGCCTGACCTCTCCCTGCGCTGGGGCATCCTCGGCGTCGCCAAGATCAACGATCGGCTGCTCCCCGCCTTCCAGCAAGCCGAACATGCCGAGCTCCTCGCCATCGCCAGCCGCTCGCTCGACGGGCCCAGGCCGCCGCCAAGGCCGCCGGCATCCCGAAGGCGCACGGCAGCTACGACGCCCTGCTCGACGACCCCGACATCGACGCCGTCTACATCCCCCTGCCCAACACATCTGCACGACGAGTGGACGCGCAAGGCCGCCGACCGCGGCAAGCACGTCCTCTGCGAAAAGCCGCTCTGCCCCGACCGCCGCCGCAAGCCGCCGACCTGGTCGCCTACTGCCAGGCGAAGAACGTCCTGCTGATGGACGGCTTCATGTGGCCGCACCACCCGCGCACCGCCCTCCTGCGGCCGCTTCCTCGACCAGGGCAGCATCGGCCCGGTCCGCCACGTCACCGGCTGCGTTCACGTTCCTCCTGCGACCCCGACCCCACGAACATCCGCCTCCAGCCCGACACCGGCCGGCGGCAGCCTGCTCGACGTCGGCTGCTACCCCGTCTACGGCATCCGCTGGGCCATGCAGGCCGAGCCGATCCGCGTCTTCGCCTCCGCCCGCTTCCAGCACGGCGTCGACGTCTCCATGATGGCGCCAACTCTGGTTCCCCGACGGCCGCACCGCCAGCTTCGACTGCGGCTTCGTCCACCCCTTCCGCCAGTGGCTCGAAATCACCGGCACCACCGGCGTCGTCACCATCCCCGACATGTGGGTCCCGCCCCCCAAGGCCGTCTTCGAGGTCCGCCGCGAAGGCAGCTACCACATCGAGGAAACCGGCGTCGAAGGCCGCGACCAGATCACCTGCATGCTCGAAAACTTCGCCCGCGCCATCCTGGAAAAGAAACCCCTCACCCCCTCCCCCGACGAAGCCGTCAAGACCCTCAAAGTCCTCGACGCCCTCGCCCTCTCCGCCCGCGAAGGCCGACCCGTCGACGTTTAGCCCCGGTTCGCAGAACCGGGCGGACCGCTCCAGTAACTTGATCCGCGTGCTAATATGACCGAAAGGAGGTAATCATGATCGAGCTAACCGAAGAACAACTTAAGGCAGTGGATGCGGAAGCAGAACCTCACCTTGTCGACCCACGCACCAAACGGACCTTCGTCCTTGTCGGCGTGGAACGCTATGAACTTCTTCGCACCCTTGCGGAAACTGATAGCGGCTTGACCATGACCCAGGTCGCCACACTGGTTGAGCGTGCCATGCGCGATGACGACGCCGACGATCCGACGCTGGGCTACTACCAGGAAAAGTATGGAAGGAAACCATGATCCAGGCGCGCGGATGTCGTCATGGTGGACTTCCCATTCACCGACACCGGCCAATCGAAGGTTCGGCCTGCTCTTGTCGTTCAAAACGATCGCGACAACCAAAGGATTCGCAAGACCGTTGTCGCGATGATCACGGGCAACCTGCGGCGAAAAACCGATCCAAGTCACCTCTATATTGACCCAGCGCGCCCCGGAGGGATCATCGTCGGAACTGAGCTTTCCATCCCTCGTGTCCTGTTACAACCTGTTCACGATTGAACAGGACAACATTCTGCAGGTGATTGGCCACCTATCGCCGGCGCTCGACCATTCAACTTGCCGACTGGCCTGAAGGCGGCACTGGATTTACCCTGAGAAAGGAAATCCCCCTTCCCGTGGTGCCGGTTTCTTACTGGCACGAAAACCCTCCACCCTTCGCCAAAAGGGCAGCACGATGCTCAAAAAATGCGTTTGATTTAATTCATTTACCGCACCCTCTCACCCTTGGAACCATTCTTCGGATAAAAGGGCCATCCTTGCGGCAACTCCTCCCTCCATCAGGCCTTGCGGCATAAGCGCCGTCCGCACGTTTTTCCTCACCACGTAGCTTGACTAAACGAATTCATGCCCGCATTGAAAAAAAGGCAGCTGGTATCCGAATCCGAAACCTCACTCGGCTACGACTTCCGTGTCGTGCTCATCCTCCAAGCCGAATAATCGACCGGATATAAGTCAATAACAGGCTCTAGGGCCGCAAACGCGGCACAGGGAAGAGGTACTCGTAGCACCTGTTCCCAACACCTGTACAATGCGGATGGGCGGGACGACTGCTGGCTCAACCCGCGACTGGCCAAAAGCAAACTGCGTCAGGTAAAGGGCAGGACGGCCCTCGGACCGTAATCCCGGCCAACCTCTATGTTGACGACGACAACGCCGGCGCCAGGACGGCAGCGTCCTCCATTCGCAGGTGTCATGATGTTGCGCATGAGGCATCCATTGAGAATCCTGCTGATCGGTATACTTTTCCCCTCGCTGGGCTCGGCCGGGCCCGTCTCGGACCGGCCGATCGTGCGTGTCGGCATCGACCAGGGGGACATGCGGGGGAATGACCATCGCGCCCTTCAGGCGGCGATCGATTACGTCGCCAACCTGGGCGGCGGCACCGTCGAAATTGCGGCCGGACGATATATCCTTCGACATTCGCTACAACTGCGGAACAATGTTCACATCGTCGGCGTTCCCGAGCGGACGGTCCTCGTGCTGGTCCCGGGGCGCAAGAGCGCCCTGGCGAAGGATGTTGCCAAGGGAGCGACGGAGATCACTCTCGTGGACGCGACAGGGTTCGAGCTGGGCGACGCGATCGCCCTCGAGGACAGGGCGGGGCACGGCTTCGAGGTGACCACGGCCACGCTCGTTGCCAGGCTGGGACCAGGATCGTTCCGCATCGGACAGCCTGCGGAAAGCGCCTATCTCATCGCGCGGAATGCCGAGGTCAAACATGCCTTCTCCGGCGTCGCGGGCGTGAACGTAAAAAACGCATCGGTCCAGCAACTCATCATTGAAGGCAATCTTGGCATTCCGGGCTCGGAGTATCTCGGCGGCTGCCGCGGCGGCGGCATCTATCTTTTCGGCTGCGAGAACGTGCTCGTGAGCCGTTGCGTCGTTCGGAAGTTCCATGGCGACGCGATCAGCTTTCAGAAGAAATGTACGAAGGTCACCATCGAGCACTGCCTGTGCGAGAACAACTTCAACGTCGGCCTCCATCCCGGCAGCGGGTCGCATGATTGCATCGTTCGAAAGAACAAGCTGACCAGGAATGGCTACGTCGGCCTGTTCGTCTGCGTCGGAGTTCGCAAGATGTTGTTCGAGAACAACGACATCACGGACAACGCCGGTTGCGGCATCTCGATTGGCTTCGAAGACACCGACAACATCTTTCGGTTGAACCGCGTCACGAACAATGCGGAGACGGGCGTCCTCTTTCGCCGCGATTCGCCCAGGCCCGAGCATGGGGCTCATCGCAACGTGTTCGAGAAGAACGTGATCAAGGACAATCTCGGCTCGCGTCCCGGCAAGAGCAACAGCCGGGAGACGTCGGCCGCAAAGGCTTGCGTCGTTATCGAGGGCGCTCACCACGACCTGACGTTCCGCGATAACGACCTGGGATTTTCGAGGCCGCACACAGGCTCCGCGTTCCTGGTCGATGCGGATGTGAAGAACTTGCAGTTGCTTCGCAATCGGCTGCATCATCTCGACACACCTGACGAAGGAATATCGCGAACCGTAGGCCCAGACCGGAGTGCTCGCAACCCATCTGCCAGTTTGCGACAAACAAACCCTTGACAAAGGAATCCTTCATGATTCGCTGGCTACTCGCCCTCTCCCTCGTACACGCCTGCACTTCGATCTTGCCCGCCCAGTCCACGCATCGGCTCCAGGACGGCATCACGGCGTTTGTCAACAACGCGGACGGCAAGGACTTTGCCGTCCACCTCGACCGTGCGCGATCTCAATCTCTTTGAGACGGGGCCGCGGGAGGTGCTGGTCAAGGTATACGACCCGGACGGAATGCCGCTGGTGCGCAAGGTAATTCCCGACGATGGCGTTGTCTCCAGGGCGTTCCTGCCGCCGATGGGCGCATGGGATCATGAAGCATGGTACTACGCCTATTGCTACATGAAGGGGACGCAGCCGATGATTCGCTGGAGCGCGTTCTCGGAGCCGGATCGGCTCGGGTCCGTGGCGAAGCGTGACTTCACGTTTTCAGTCAAGGGAGCAAAGAAAGGAGTGTATCGCGTCCTTGTTGTCGGTTGCATCGACCATTACGTCACGCTGAAGATCGACCCCGCCATGCCCCATGCCATCGCGGGACATCCCGACTGGATTCATGGGCATGGCGAGCAATGGCGCAAGAGCCACGTCTATGTGCCGCGTGGCAGCGTGGGATTATTCGCCACCTTCGCGGAGTACGACGAGCCGCGCAAACGGACGGTGGTCGTGCGCGGCCCGGACGGCAAGGACGATGCTCACGGGCAAGACGGGCCAGATGTTCTGGAAGGATCGAACTCACCTTCGAGAAGCCGGGCCAGTACGACGACCAGGTACTCACCGTGGAGGTTGGTCCCGGGGCAGGCGATTTCTTGCTCGGGCTGAAGTTCCGACTGGCGAAGAATGCCAACGTGAACTATCGAGGCGAGCGCGTGGCGCCGGCGGTATACGCCCCCGACGAAGCGACGGCTCGCGCCGTGCAGGGAGGCGCGATCTATCACGATGGGCAGGTCTTCTGGCACGGCTTTCAGGTGCGCTTTCACGACTGGCTGAAAAAGCTGCCGCCTGCGGACTTCGAGGTGAAGACAAAGGAGGGCAAGCCTGCCGACCCGGCCGCGGGATATTTGACGCCGCCGAAAGATCTCGTCGCGTTGCCGATCCGGCCCAATTTCTTGCCCGTCAACGGCGTCCACTGGCGGTCCGCCGGCCTGCGACGTCATCATGCACAACTATCCGGCCCACAAGAACAGGGCGGCCCTCAACGTCGCCCTGCGCGATCTGCATGCGGGCCTGCGGGCCATCGGGCCCCACGATCACGTCGCCAACGCCGCCGGCGGGCCGTTCGCGAACATGGCCTACGAGTTTGGCAACTACGCCTGGCACTACTGGCGACCGGCCTGGCGGATCTTACGCGAGTCGGACGCGCCGGACGACGTCAAGGCGATCGTGCGCGAGGCCTTCCTCGTCAGCGGCGATCGGCTCGCCTTCTGCCGAACCTGGGAACGCGTCAACGGCAATGCCTATGCGCAGGTGCTCGCGGCGCTGCGCTATTGCCACGAAGCGACGAACGATCCACTGCAGAAAGAATTGTTCGACGATCTACTGGCAACGATTCACGACCGGAGGCTGGGGCGAGCGTGTCGGCGTGGGACCATCGGGGCCCGTGCAGGAAGGGTTCGGATACGCATACCATTACGCGTCGTATATCCTCACGACCTGGCAGGCGATCCGGGCGGACTTCCCCGATGACGACCGCTTCGCGAAGGTCCACGATGGCGTGAATCGCTGGTTCAGCTATACCCGCGCGGATGAGAACGTGCCCGCGGGCCCCTGGAGCACGCGAACCAGCTTTCCTCCCGAGGGGCAACCGCTGAAAGAGGGTCCCTTCGCCTGGAAAGGATTGCCTGGGCCCGACTTCACCGACTCCGTCAACAAGGCCGACGAGTTCTTCGCTGCTCGCCG
Organism: uncultured Actinomycetota bacterium; assembly: GCA_963822335.1. Lineage (GTDB taxonomy): Bacteria > Actinomycetota > Actinomycetes > Mycobacteriales > Pseudonocardiaceae > Pseudonocardia. The sequence goes on from CAWGHE010000006.1 coordinate 40,043, forward strand.
CAAGAATTACTATGCCCTTACGTATCATGGCCGACTCAGCCCCAAGTGGGAATCAAACGCGCATCCCGGCCAATCTGGCTACGGCGGCGGAATGCTCTGTCAGCTCCAGATTCCCGGCAAGGGACTCGTCCTGGCTTCTACGTTGAACAAGAGCTATGGCGAGGACATGGATGTCTCACTCTGGCGCAATTTCCATCTTCACACGCTCGCCGGCATCCAGGCGGACGGCACTCCGTTCGTCTCCGGGGATAGTGAGCACCCTGACGCCTCGCTCAAAAAGAACGAGGTCGTCAGCAGCGGCGAAATTCGCAACACGCCCTTGCGCAGTTCGGAGGACATTTTCGTTCAAGGACGACGAGATCGCCTGCTCGGTAGCGCTGGATGAAACCAACTTCGCGGACCTGTTGAGCCTTTGGCTCAAGAACAACCTGCGCGGCAAGGTGCGCGAGGCCTATGAGATGATTCCCTTCCAGCCGAACCAACGTGATGTAAAGGGGCCGACGATCGTGGCTCTGCTCGAAGCAGACGGCAAAGTGGGAAAAGCCCTTGGCAAGGAGCCCGCAGAAGCGGCAGGAGTGTTGATCGATCGTGGCGGGTTCGGCGTGCGCATCCTTTTCGACAAGGCCCGGCCCGTCCTGCGCGGCAACAACAACACAGTGATGATTCGGCTCGCGGACCGGATCGTCCCCGCGAAAGAAGTGTCGATGTCGTATCGCCTGGTGCCGTTTGGCAACTGAGGCCCGATTCATGTGCCGCGGCACTCGGACGCCAATCTAGCATCTGGTTACCATCAGGGCGCGTTCGAGACGGCGTTGCGCGAGCGGCGGGCGGCCCGGAATCACCCAAGAACGAAGAAAGAAATCGACACCTTCCTCGCGCTCGAACGAACGGGGCCCTGACGGATCAGAAGTCTCACTTCCCCTTCCCCGCCCTGTAATTCGCCATGATCTCACCCGCGCTCAACACCCGCGGATAAATCGCCACCTCATCCAGCCCCCCCGTGAGCGAGTATGACCCATCACGCTTGCCCAGCCGTAACGGCGCCGTCCCCGAGACCGACTTGATCTGCCATTCCGGGTGGTTGTAAAGCGCCCCGGGCGAGGGGGGGCCGAGCCGGAGCACGCCGTTCTTGTAGATGCTGACGCCGGCGTTTTTCGTGCGATAGTCGCCGGGATCGAAGCAGGCGACGACGTGCATCCATTCGCCCGCTTTGAGCGTGTCCTGAAAATAGGCGCCCGCCCCAAGACCGCCTTCTGGGTTGAACAGGTAGGCCGAGATGCGGTTGGGCCGATCCTTCGCGGTTCGGCTATAGAACCGCAACGCCCATTCCTGTTGCTTCCCCTCGCCCACGCCGAGCCAGTGAATATAGGGGTTGTCGGAGTTCCCCTTGAAGTCGAGGACATCGGGCCGCACCCAGACTTCCACCGTCAAGCCTTTCTTGCTCGTCGGTTGGCTGAAAGATCTGTGATGGGGTATCTCGATGTACGATCCTTTCCCATCCAGTTCGATGGCCGTGTTCTTGTCGCCTTTGAGCGCGCCCTTTTCTCGGAAGATCGGCTTGCCGTGGGTAAGGCCCTGATGACCCTTGCCGGTGCGATTGAAGATCGTCGGCCCCCTGGCTTCCCCCAGTCTCCAGTAGCCGACGGGCCTTTTCGCCAGCACGGCCTTCTCATAGTCCGAAGCGGATGCCGAGGCACCGAGCAACATCAGGACGCCCAGGGCCATCAACCCCGGCCGGCCGGCGCCGATCCACAACCCTCGCCGTTCTTTCATATCTGGTTTCATGGCCTATATCTCTAAATGGGAGCTATCCCGTTAAATGGAAAGGAGCGTGAAGCAGATTGTTTCAGAACCAAGTAGGGCAGGCATTCCTGCCTGCCTTTTCCCGGCAGACAGGAATGTCTGCCCCACGTTTTGAAACGACGTCGAAGCAGTTTCACGCCGCAAATAGTTAAAGCCAACTCGAAGCAAATCATCATGTCTCCGCCCCTCCCGATCGCATCCTTGTCCCGGACATTATGAATGCAAGCGTCAAGCGCATGTCGCTCGTCGCCCTTGAGAAGGAGACTGGCAAGGAACGCGGGCGTGCGCCGGGCTTGCGCGATGCCTGGAATATCTCGACCTCGTTTCGCGCTACGCATTTCTCGCTTTGGGAATATCTATTCCAGGGGAACGTGTTCCGAAGATGGACCCGATTCCTTTCTCCTCTCGTCTTGCATGCCCATCTCACCACCAGGGAGTAGCACGCTCATGGTCCCGCACCAATCCAGGTTCCTCGTCTATCTGCCGCTCTTGGTGGCGCTGGGAGCCGCGCCGATCCTGGTCGGGGCCTTGACCCGGCCGGCCCAGGCTCAGGAGAAGCACGACAGCCTCGACGACCAATGGAAGGTCAAGTCGTTCACCGGGGGCATGCTGATCCAGGAGCGGGGCGGGGCCAGCGCCCTCCGCTTCAAGGACAAGGTCATCGTCTGGTCGTTTCCGGTCGCCCCAATGAAGGACCCTACCTTCAAATTCGGCATTTTCAAAACCGACCCGACCAGGACGCCGAAACAGATCGACCTGACATTCAAATTCGAGGGCGACGAGCCGTTACTTGGTATCTACAAGTTCGAGAAGGGCATATTGACGCTTTGCTTCAACGAGCAAGCCAAGGAAAAGCGGCCAACGAAGTTCGAGGCGGCGGCTTTCAGCGAAACCGTGCTGATCGTGCTGGAGAGGGACAAGCTCGACCCGGCGGTCGAGAAGGTGGTGGAGAAGGCTCAGAAGTGGGAAGCTCGCCCGCCAAGTCAGAAGCAATCCGAAAAAAACCTGGAGCAGCTTGGCACGGCGTTCTTTGACTACTTAAACACGTTCAACAGGTTCCCGGCGGCGGCGATCTACAAGGACGGCAAGCCGCTGCTGAGCTGGCGCGTCGCCCTTCTACCCTACCTCAACCAGGAGGACCTCTACGGACAGTTCAAACTCAACGAGGCGTGGGACAGCAAGCACAATTTGGCGCTCCTGGAGAAGATGCCCGCAATCTACACGCCTGTGCGCGGCAAGACGAAACAGCCCCATTCAACTTACTACCAGGCCTTCACTGGCCCGGGGACGATGTTTGAAGGCGACAAGGGACGGTCACCGGTGAAAATGGTATCTTCCACCTCGGACACGATCCTGGTCGCGGAGGCAGGTGAGGCTGTGCCATGGACCAAGCCAGAAGACATCCCCTACGACCCCAGGAAGAATTTGCCGAAACTGGGCGGCCTGTTCGACGAAGGCTTCCACATCCTTCGGGCGGACAGCTCGGTGGTTTGGGTTGGGCGGCGCTTCGACGCCCCAACGCTGCGTCTGGCGATCAGCAACACCAAAGGCGGGAAGGTCGACTGGAAGAACCTGGAGCCCTGATTCCGAATCCCCTTTTCCTCCGTCTTGATTATTTCTAAACCCCACCCAAAAAAGCTCGCCGCTCTCTCCGCATTGGGAATATCTATCCCAGGGGGACGCATGCCGGACGATCTCGCGCCACTCCTGGAACAGCACCGGGGTTACCTGATGCTTCTCGCACGCCTGAACCTCGACGGGCGCCTGCGTGCCAAGGTCGACCCGGCGACGTCGTGCAGCAAACCCTTCTGGAGGCGCACCGGGCAGGCCCGAACTTCACCGGCGGCGGGCCGCAACTGACGGCCTGGCTGCGCAGCATCCTGGCCTGTCAGCTCGCCCGGACCGTGCGCGACCTGCGCCGCGCAAGCGCGACGTCGCCCGCGAACAGTCGCTGCAAGCCGCCCTGGACGAATCCTCCGCCCGCCTCGAAGCGTTCCTGGCCGGGCAACAATCCTCGCCCAGCCAGCAGGCCCAGAAAAACGAATGGGCCGTCCGCGTCGCCGCCGCCCTGGATACCCTGCCCGAAAATCGATGCGCGAAGCCGTCGTGTTGCATTATTATCAGGGACTCCCCGTTCAGGAGGTCGCCGAGCGCATGGGAAAAACGCTCTCCGCCGTCGCCGGGCTATTGCAACGGGGCCTGCGTGCTTTGCGTGGTCTCCTGGCCGAAAAGGAATGACCACCTTCCTTCCGGATCGTGGGGAACCTCCGATCCCCCATCTCATGGCCCTGCCTTCCCAATCCTCAACGTCGTCCCCACTCCCGGCCGCAGGAGAACCTTCGCCACCGTCACCAGTCCATCCCGGTCGGCGGTGACGGTGCCGGAAGCGCCGGTGGAGGAGGTCCAGCGGAGAGCTGGTCCCGGGGCGCGGCTTGAACTTCTGGCAGCGGCGCGGCGTCACGTCCACCGTCATGTCTTCCTTCGCCAGCTCGTTCGACAGCGTGACCGACCACTGCTCCTCCTCGTCGATCGACGTCCTTCCAGTCGAAGCCGAGGTTGATGCCGCCTTCCAGGTCGCCGTCCTTCGGGTCGCCGTTGCCCATGTTGTGGTCGAGGGAGCTGTTGCCGAAGGCGGGGTAGCTGCGGTTGCGGGCGAACTTCTCCGCCGGGTAGTACTTGGTGATCAGCCTCCATGGCCCTGCCGCCGTCGCCGTGGTCGCCGTTGTTCCAGGCGAAGGCGAAGCCGTGGCGGCGCCGCCGTCATGGCCTTCACCATGTCGATGTGCTCCTGCCAGGTGGCGTAGCCGTCGTGCCGGCCGCAGGCCCAGCCGAGGAACGGCAGGTCGCCGCGGTGCTCGGCGGCGAACTTCGGGCCCGTCCACGCGGTCGTAGTAGGCGGTCTTGCCGTCGGCCATGCAGGGCGCGCTCCTTCGCGGTCGAGCTTGCCCTCCAGCGCGATCGCCGGCACCCGCCGGACCCGGCCGACGCTGGGATACGCCGCGGCGAACAGCTCCGGGTGGCGGAAGCCGACGTTCATCGAGCCGACCGCCCCGGACGAACTGCCGCCCACCGTGACCCGCTCGGGGTCGGCGCCGTAGCGCTTCGACGACCCAGTCGACGTCATCCAGAGCAGCCGGTTCTCGGTGAACGGATAGAACGCGCGGCTCGGCGTGCTTCGCCCCCTGCGGCACGCAGGAGTAGCCGAACCAGTACGTCTCCATCGCCCGCGTGCCGCTCGGGGTGCTCGACGGCGTCGCGCACCCGCAGGAGCAGGCGGTTGCCGTCCTTGCGGCGGTGCTCCTCGACGGAGAAGACGCCGGGCAGGCCGTCGCGGTAGCCCATCTCGGGGGTGCCGAAGAAGAGGTAGTAGTCGCCGTACTCGCCGGCCCCGCCGCCGCTCGACTGGCTGCCGTGCAGGGTGACGTGCAGCGGCAGGCCCTTCTTGCCGGTGATGCTGGTGTTGGCGACGTACGGCCCCTTGCGCTCCTTCGAGTCGTACAGCTTGATCGGCTGGATCGGGCCCGGGCTTCTCGTCCACCGCCTCGGTCGTCGCGCTCTTGCCGGGCACGACCTTGCTCGACCGCGGTTCAACTTCTCGTCGGTGGCGACGACGGCGTAGTACGCCTTGCCCGGCTTCCGGACCGTGTGGACCGCCAGCCCGCTCCACGGCGGCAGCGGCTTGCCGCCCTCCTCGATGACGCCGTACGGCTTGCGGGTCGAGCCGGTCCTTCAGGTTGAACGCCGAGCCGTAGAGCTTGGCCGAGTTGTTGAGCACGCCGCGGTAGCACAGCTCCGCCTGGGCGAGGTTCTCCGCCGTGATCGGCTCGGTCGGAGCGGTAGAGGCTGTAGCGGTACTTCGCGCCCGCCTCGCCCTCCGCGGCGTCCTTCCAGGTGACGAAGGTCTGCCCGTGGCGATGGACCGCCTGATGCCGGTGACCTCGACGTCCGCCGCCCCGGCCGGCGCAGCGGCGACCGGCAGGCAACCCGACGAGCCCAGAATCGGCAGTGGCATGGCGCGACCCTCGCGAGTCGTTACTTTTCGTTGCCCGATGCACCACAGGTGCTTGTGCGTGCGGATGAAGAGGTCGCCGCCGGAGATGGCGATCGAGGCGTTGGTGGGCTCGTCGAGGTGGTTGGTGGCGAGGTGCTCGTACTTCGGCCCGGCGGCGAAGACGAGCGGTCGTGCCGCGCTGGTCGGTGATGTAGATCCGCCCGTCGGCGTGGACCGGCGAACCCCAGGCGTCCTCGCCGCCGGGCCGCTCCGTCGATCTGGTCCTTCCAGAGTTCCTTGCCGGTCTTCCACTCGTAGCAGGCGGCACGCCGACGTTGTTGAGCGTGTAGAGGTAGTCGCCCGCGATGACGGCCGTGCTGATGTACATGCTGCCGACCCTGTAGCTTGAGCTGGTCCTTGCGTGATGTCGCCGGTGCCGCCGAGCTTGACCAGGCTGCTGCCGTAGATCGCGACGCCATCGACGAACAGCGGCGAGGAGTAGCAGTAGCTGCCCGGCCCGCTTGGCCGACCACAGTTCCTTGCCGGTCTTCGGGTCGTAGCCCGTGAGCTTGAACGGGCACGGCGAAGATGAGCTGGTCCTGGTCGCCGACGCGGGCGATGATCGGCGTGCCCAGGAGCCGAGGAACTTCTTGCTGGTGATGCCCGTGTCGCCGCCGGCTTCGGGCGTCTCCCAGACCTTCTTGCCGGTCTTCTTGTCGACCGCGAGGAGGAACTGCCGCTCGCCGGGGCCGCACCACTGGATGCACAGGTCGCCGTGCAGGATCGGCGAGGAGGCGTTGCCCCAGAGGTGTTCGAGCTTGCCGACGTCGTAGCGCCAGAGTTCCTTGCCCTCGAAGTCGTAGCAGACCAGGCCGGCCGAGCCGTGGCTGGCGATCACGCGCTCGCCGTCGGTCACGGGCGAGGCGGAGCAGAACGGGTTGGTCGGGTGGGTGATCTCCGGCTCCTTGTAGATCGATGTCGCGCTGCCAGAGGAGCTTGCCGTCGGCGCGGTCGAAGCACATCACCGACCGCTTCTCGGCGATCGCGTGCCCGCCGGCCGAGGCGCCGCCGGCGTAGTTGGCTCGGGCACCTTCGGCGGCCACTGCGTCAGGTCGCTGGCCTGGGTGATGAAGACGCGGTCGCCCCAGATGATCGGGCGTCGAGTTCCCGGCGCACGGCAGGGCGACCTTCCAGCGGCACGTTCTCCGTCTGGCTCCACTTCAGCGGCAGGTTCTTCTCGCGCGGAGACGCCCGGCCCGTCGGCCCGCGCAACCTGGCCAGTTGTCCGCCCTCGCCGACGCGCACCAACTCGCCGCCACCAGCATTGCAATAAGAGTTCTCATATCCAATCCCCCCGAAATCGCATCTTAATGAATGACAACAAACCCATCCTTCGTGGCCGCCACCGTGGGCAGGCCCCACACCGGAATCCCTCCCTCCAGCCTTCCCTGCACCGTCGTCGGATTGCCAACCTTGTCGAACGCTTGCCAGACGAGGCTGCCGCCGCGCTTCCAGGCAGTCCCCTCCGTCCAGGCCAGGACCATTTCCCCTTCCGCATTGATGGCGAGCGCCGGGTGCCTGGCCTGTTTGCCGCCGTGAGTCGGGCTTTGGATCTTGCTGAACTCCGTCGTACCCGGCTTGATCGTCGTGTGGAAGATCTGGCCCTGCGTGTCCCAGGCGGCCACGATTCCCTGCGGTCCCTGGGCCATCGCCATCGTGCTCATGGGGCACGAGTTGATTTTCCATTTGTGCAGATTGACCCCCTTGAAGGTCTTCCCCTGATCGTTGGAGGACAAGAGATAGATGTCGCGGTTGACGTCTTCCCTGGCCGAGCGGTACAGCATGTGAACGGCGCTCTTGACCATCGCTGAAAGCGCATCGAGCAACAACCGCAGGCGCCGGTCGGCTCGGCCCAGGCCGGGGCTTCCTTGCTGAAGGTCTTGCCGTTATCCATTGAGCGGGCGATCCAGACCTGCCGTTGCTCCTCCCCCTTGTCGCCCGTCTCCACAGCATGCCAGGCCACGATCACGCTGCCAGCGGAGTCCGCCGCCACCGTGCACCCACCGTCGAGAATGCCGGTATGGTTTCTCAGGTCTCGTTGCTCTTCGAAGCCTTTCCCGTCATCGTTGAGACGGCTATAGAGGACGGGGCTCCCCTCCATCGTTTTGACGTTGCCCGAGCCGTTCCAGACGACATGAACGCGGCCCCCTTTTCCGACGGCCAGTTGTCCGCCGCGAACCGTCCCGGCGGCAACGGCGATTTCCCACAACGCTGTTGACTCGCAGCGCGGGACCGTATCAATGCGCGTCGGCTTGACGGCGAACATAGAAAAGGTCCCCGCCCAATGCATCGCCCTTGAAGTAAACCAGGTGCAGCGTGCCCGTCTCATCCACGACCGCCTGCGGCTGAATGCCATGATCCGGCGTCCGCACCAGCGTCACCTTGGTGTCCGCGCTCACGCTCGTGGCAAGGAGACACAGCAGGCTGATGGCGATGATGCGCTTCATTAGGTTCCTTCTTCTCTTTAGCACGTTCGCATTCTCTCGTTAGCACGACGCGCAAGCGAGTGACTTCTCTCGCTGCGCTTCGGTTAACCGGAAAACCGTATATGCCCATGCCATTGAAAGGTATCAGCCTCGTCGTTTCAAGGAAAATGGAAGCGACGCTCATCGAAAAAAAGCGATTCCTTTTGCCTGCATGCACCGGTGCCGTTAAATTCGATGGCGAAGCATTGCCCAACAGGTGATTGGCCATTCGGAGCAACTCAAAATGATGCGCCTTTTCCAAATTGCAGCCCTGTCCCTCCTTTCTTGGGGTCCTGTCTCAGCCCAGGCGCAGAACAAGGACCTGATCTGGCCACGTTTCCGCGGGCCCGATGGACAGGGCGTCCTTCTGGATGCAAAGCTCCCGCTAAAATGGAGTGAAAAGGAAAACCTTCTCTGGAAGAAAGCACTTCCAGGGCGCGGCACGTCCTGCCCGATCATCGTCGGCAAGCACATCTACATCACCTACTACAGCGGCGGCGATCCCTCCAAGCCGGCCACGCTGCAGGATCTGAGCCGTCATCTGCTTTGCCTGGCCCACGATGGCGAAACCGTGTGGGACAAGTCCGCCGAGACGCTTGTGCCCGAGATGGGCCAAAAACGCGATCCCCACGGCTACGCCACCGCCACCCCCGTGTCCGATGGCGAACGCATCTACGTTTTCTTCGGCGCCTCCGGCGTGCTGGCCTTTTCCATGGAGGGCAAACAGCTTTGGCAGACGGGCGTGGGAACCGGCAAGCAAGACTGGGGCTCTGCCGCATCTCCCATTCTTTACAAGGACCTGGTCATCGTGAATGCGAGCGTCGAGAGCACCTCGCTGGTGGCACTGGAGAAGGAGACGGGCAAGGAACGCTGGCGCACTGGAGGCATACGCGAATCCTGGAACACGCCGATCCTCGTCAAGACGACCGAGGGAAAGACCGAACTCGTGGTCGCCATCATGGGCAAGGTGCTCGGCATTGATCCTGATACCGGCACTCAACTCTGGTCCTGCGCCACCGATATCCCCTGGTACATGGTGCCCAGCATGGTCGCAAACGATGGCGTCGTTTACTGCATTGGCGGACGCAACCCGGGCGGTGCACTCGCGGTCCGCACCGGCGGCAAGGGGGACGTGACGAAGACCCATCGCTTGTGGTCCCTCACGAAGGGATCGAACGTCGCTTCCCCCCTCTATCACAAGGGCCACGTCTACTGGGCCAACGACAACCTGGGTATCTTCTACTGTGCCGAGGCGCATTCAGGCAAAATCGTATACGAGGAACGCGCTGATCGCCCGGACCAGATCTACGCCTCTCCGGTGCTGGCCGGCGACCGCATCTATTACATCGGCCGCAACGGCACGACCTTCGTCCTCCCCGCCGCCCCCGAGTTCAAGGTCCTCGCTGCCAACCCGCTGGGCGACCGCAGCGTCTTCAACGCCAGCCCCGCCCTCTTCGGCGATCGACTCCTGATTCGCTCCGATCGCCACCTCTTCTGCGTCGGCGCAAAATAACGCCGTATCGGAACTCGCCAGAGTTCCGATTCACCGAATCCCTCACTTCCGCTTTATTTTCGTCGCGGTTTCCTGGATTGCGGTGCTGCCCGCGGAAGACGTCGCCGATCCTCCCATCGAAAGCTCCGGGGACGTCGTCGACGTTCCGCCCTGCGCTTCGGGGCCGCGCGAACGGCCAAAGAAACGCAGAAACCAGCTCGCCTCCGCGTTCGTCAAGAACGCCATGTTCATCACGAGCATCATCAGGGAGAACGTCTTCAGGCCCATGAAGAAGCCGATGAAGCCGTGCAGCAGGATGGCCCCGCCGAGGACCCACCAGCGCGATCTTCGGCCTCCAGATCAGGAAGGCGTAGGAGATCTCGAACGCGAGCGTGAACCAGCCGGCCGTGGTGAGGAAGAGGTTGAAGATCCAGCGCACCTCGGCCACCTGCCGCAGGAACCACATGTACGCGGGAAACTGCATCGGCGCGAACTCATAGTTCGCCAGCGTCCCCCAGACCGCGGTGCCTCTCCACCAGGCCTGGCCCAGGAGCTTCGACGCTCCCGCGATGAAGTAGATGATGCACAGGTGAATCTGCATCAGCCGATACGCCACGTTCGCCGAGACGCTCGGAACGGGCCTGGGGCTGATAGACGGCCGGCACGATCTGCTCCGCGTTCAGGGCCGGCTTGCCCCACAGCGCTCGCCAGCGATTGACCACGCTGAGCTTGTTCCGGCTCCACCAGCGCGCGATGAGGCGATCCACGGACAGCGCCGCGCCGCTCGGGCCGATCATCAGGTACAGGAGCATGATCATCTGCATCGTGTCCACGCCGAAGAGAACGACGGGGCTGCGGTGGATGTACCAGAGGCTCGCCATCCACGTGAGGGCGGAGGTGACGCGCGTGCAGAAGCCGATCATGAACAGGAAGGCCATCAGCACCACGAGCCGCATGCGCCATGCGCCATGCCGGTCGGGTCGGTAAGGTCGAACCAGAGGGACCAGGCCCGCGTGCCCTGCGCGTAAACCATGCGCGGGTCCCGTCCATGGGTCACGATGTACGCTTCGATTTCGGCTATTTCCTCGGCCGCCTTCTCCGGATCGTCGAAGTTCGGGTAGGCAGGAGGCGGGCCAAGGAACTTGTCCGTGTAATCGATGACGTACTCCATCTCCCTCTTGGTCTCCGGCGGACGCAGCCCGTTGCATTTGCACGTCGCGTTTGATATTGTCGGCGAAACCAGAGGGCGAAGTCGCGTGCCGAAGCGGTCGCAGGATAGGGCAAGGGCGGGTAAGTCTTGAACTCGTTGCGATAAGCCTCGTTATAGGCCGCTTCTTCCGGTGTTTTCGCCGGGATAACTGTCGGCCGAATGTAGTTCAACGGGCTTTCAATCTCGCGTGGAAGTTCGTGTACGTCCTTGAGCCGGGTTTCCAGGTCGAGCCAGGCGTGCTCGCCCATGAATTCCTGAAGACGAAAGCTGTAGATGAATAGCGAATAGACCGTGATCGCCCCGCAGCAAATGCGGATCAGCCCCAGCAGCGTCGGATCGGCCGGCGTGAACCAGAACCGGTTCCAGGCCCGCGAAGCGTTCCTTCCCGCTCGGGGACACAGGGGGCAAATCCTGCTTCATGGAGAATAATCCTGTTCTCAAACACGCTGCTTACACAATTCTTTCAATTTGCAATTTTCAATTTTCAATTTGCAATATGAGGGGCGCATTGGGCTCCATCACCGCGAAGTGGGCGTAGGCTGGAGGAGCGCAGCGTCACGGCGCGAATGTCTGTCGATTCGGCTTGAACCACCGCCGTTGCCCCTCTTCGTCCACGGTACTGGCCCAGTTCTCGTCTCCTGCATGTCGGCGGGCAAAGTCGACGGTGAGAGGAGGCTTGTTCTCATACTCACGCCTCAGGATCGGCATCATCCAGAACAAAAGGGGATCCAGCGGCTCCTTGATGTCGCCGTTCGGCAGATATTCCCCCATGTAATACGGTTGATAAAAGATCGGATCCTGGGGATCCTGCGTGAGACGATGGCGTCCTCCGGGATAAGGATGTGCCGCACCTTGTATACCTTCACGCTTTTGACTTCCCAGTCCGGGTGCTCCGGATGCGGCCGACGACTGACATGCCGCGCATACGATGAAATCAACGCATAGGCGTTCTTGTTCGGCAGTGAGTATTGCTGTGTGGCGGGGTAACGGGGATCGAACGGATAGGCATCGGGGTAATCGATGGGATTCAGATTCGGGAGCGGATCGTTCTTGGCAGGCAGCTTCACCGGATTGTCGCAGGCCGATGACTTTCGACTTTCTTTGCTTCTTCGTCCCGGATTTTCTTGAGCAGCTTGAAATTGACGGCGATGTCGGTTTTTCGCCAGCGGGATTTCATGGCCGGCACCATGTAATACGTCTGAATCCAGTCCTCTTCCTCGTTTGGCGTCAGGGGATGGACGGTCAAGTCGATCAGGTTGGGTATCGTTCCCGAACCCTGGGCGACATTCTCCGTAAGCGACAAATACCGCTGATATTCCAGAGGCGACGGTATGTCCGTGCGTCCCCTTTTCGTCCATTTCCGGAATCTTGTGCCAGACACCATGCGGGTTGCCCTTCTCATCCTCGTAAATCAAGCGAAACCAGAGGTAACTCGAGGCATCGGGTTCCGGCGCGTAGAAGTGATACGCATTGTTGAGGTACATGAACTCCAGGTAGGGTCGATAGATCCGGCCCCATAGCTGGGCGACAAGCCAGGGAGAGGGCGACTGTCCCAGCGCCGCCGTGCAGATGCCCCCGAAGTGCAGGATAAACAACGCGCTCAGGCCGACGCGGCGCACTCTCTGGCTGACCAGGAAAAAGGAGGCGCTCACGAAGGCGGCAAAGGCGGCCACGCTCAAAAAGAGCCGCATCGTCATCCAGTCATATCGTTGCTCCCGGCCAAAGTAAAGCGACCAGCAGGCCAGGACGCAGCTCAACCCCGCAAGCACCAAAAGCAAGGCGGCTTCATGCCCCCAGGAAAGTGCCCCCTTCGGACTCGCGGGCCCGCCAACAGGCAGCGGCGGCATAAGCGCACATGGGCGCCACCACGACCCACGCCACCAGCAAGCTGCCCCAGCGCCACGGGCACCCTGGCATCGCCAAGGATGCTCATGACCAGCGCCGCCGTCAATCCCAGGGCCGCGCACGCGAAGAGCACGCCGAGGAACGTGACCACGACGATACGGGTTTTCCGCCCGAGCTGATCGAGCGCGGCAGGTCGCGAGGAGTTCAAGTGCATGACCACGCTGATGCCGCTGCCGGAAGAGCCCCACGAGGAAGAAAAGCCCGCGCAGAAAATGCTGCTCCGGATCCGAGCAGCTGAGTCGTCACCAGGGCAAGAAGGCAACCAGTCAGCCCCGTCAGCGCAAAGGGCCAAGGATTGGCCAGGATCCAGTCTTCCCGGCGGGCAATGGTGATGTCGGCCGTTGCCATGTCGACCCTTCCGGATGGTCAGGGAAGCCGCCCTTCGCCCTATCCTGTGGCGTCATGGGCACAAGCGACTCGGATCGGTTCTTCCCAAGGCAATGATACTCGATATGCGTTCGGCGATGCTAAGTCGGCCCGCTGCAAAATCTCCGCCACATCCCGCAAGAATTAGCCAAGTGTCCCTCCGGCTTACTTCCGCCGGAAAGAGGCCAGAAAACTGGCAATTCCTTGCTTGGGGGAAGCCATGAAAAGAGGCGTATTGGAGCGTGTTAAAGCCGCGTGAGAAGACGCTCCCCCCGCAAAAGCGTTACAATCCGTCACCCTAGGCTTTCCAAATTCCGTCGTATCCTTCCCATTTTTACAGTTGACACTCCTTTTAACTATCTTTACTATCCTTCTCAGACGGAAGAATTTCCCAGACCACATTCAGTTTCAGGACGAAACGCTGGTTTCCTGCTTTCGGACACCGGTTGGAAAGGAACGCCTTTAACTTCGGCTCCAGGCCTGATGGTTTCACCATAAGACTTGCGTGGGTTGGCTTCCCTTACTTTGCTGGAGGTTTTTGCAATGTACAGTGTGGTTCTGATGATGGCGATCACGACCGGCTCGGACTCTGCGGATTTCGGTCGGCGTGGTTGCAATGGCTGCAACGGCTGCGACAGCGGCTGTCATGGCGCGGCTGCCATGGCTGCCATGGCTGCGGTGGCTGCAGTGGCTGCCATGGCTGCCACGGTTGCCTGCCAGCGGCCGTGGTCACGGCGGTCTGTTCGGCAAGCACGCGCTGCAATGGCTGCAACGGCTGCCATAGCTCCTGCCATGGCTATTCTTGCAACGGCTTTTCTTGCCACGGCGGCTGTACGATGGCCACGGCTGCCACGGCGGCGTGATCGTTGACGGCGGCTGCCACGGCGGCGGCGGCGTTGTTGTTCCCCCGGTTGACGGCGGCGGCGTGATCGTCGAGCCGAAGACCAAGGAAATGCCCAAGACCAAGGAACTGCCCAAGACCAAGGAAACGCCCAAGGTCAAGGAAGTGACCGGCACCACGCCGGCCACGATCGTTGTCACCCTGCCCGCCGATGCCAAGCTGAGCATCGACGGCAACCACGACGACCTCCACCAGCGACCGTCGCACCTTCATCACCCCCGCTCTGGACGTCAACAGCCAGTACGTCTACACGCTGCGGGCTGAAGTGGTTCGCGAAGGCCGCCCCGTTGTCGAAACGCAGACCGTCACCGTTCGCGGTGGCCAGGTCTCGCAGGTTCCGTTCAGCTTCACCTCGACCAGCGTCGTGAGCCGCTAAGTGTTGATCTTTGCTTTCCCGGCCCCGCGGCGCCGCCTGGAGTTCGACGCCTCGCAGGACCTAGAGAGCAAGATCAAAGGGATGTAGAACGGACCAGGGGGAGAATCACTTCTCCCCTTTTTTTCATGCTTGCCGGTCAGGCGATGGAGACGTGAATGCTCCCTGCAGTTGCGCCTTCTGATGGCCGAACCGCCATTGTGACGCTTGCTCCCTCTAGTCTATAATCCTCACATCCTCGCTTTCCAGAGAAGGAAAATAGGTGGGACAGATGGCGTCATGAGTGTTTATTTCGTCCGGCCCCGCGTTGCCGACCTGGTTTTTCAGCTTCACGCCCGTCCGCTTCATCCGGAGCTTTTCGACACGGTCTCCCTGCGCCATTTCCAGCGCGAGGACTATCGCCTCACCATCCGCATCACGCGCACCGGCCATGTCATCACCTGGCAAAACCCGTCTCTGGTCCTGACCGAGCTCGCCGACATCGATCAGGAGCTTTCCCCCCAACATCGCTTGCTTCACTATCGCATGCGCGGCGAGCATTCCGCCACCTATCCATGCAGCCGCGGAATCACCTATCAGCTCAGCTTCCAGGTGGAGACGCTGGCGCCGGAGATTTTCCGCCATGTCCACGAGGAGATCCTGACCGACGGCACCAAGCGCGGCATCCTCCATAACTTCCAGCCCAATCACCGCCTTACCATCGCGCCGCTCAGCTATGTGTCAGTCGAGACCCGGCCGGGCTGCCTCTTTCTTTCCGCCTTCCACACCTTCCCGGAAGAGAACACGGTCATCAAATCCCAAAGCCTGATCGAGCGAACGTAGCCGTAATAAATCCGACGTAGCCTGGAACTTGTTCCGGGCAGAGTCGGAACTCACTCACACCTGCATCTCGGGCATGAGACTTGCCGTCAATCTATCCGGCTCGCCCGGAACAAGTTCCAGGCAACGCCGAATCGCCTTGGCATTATCCCTCGACGAGTTTCGCACGGCGCGTACCCCTTCGCCTGGCCCGCCGGGATGGCGAAAGACGCCTGTACCCACCACGAGTACGTGGCTCCCGACTTCGCTGCCTCCGGCGCGGTTCCGTGGTCGATGCCCCCGTCCACCTCCAGCTCGCAGGCGGGATTAAGCGATCGATAAGCTCGCGCAGTTTGCGAATTCGACCCGGGCTCTCCGGTAAAAAGGGCTGCCCGCCAAAGCCTGGATGAACCGTCATGCACAGGGCCATGTCGATGCGCGACAGGAACGGCTCCATCACCTCGACCGGCGTGCCCGGATTGACCACCAGTCCAACGCGCTTTCCCTGGCCGCGAATTTGCTCGATCAAGGCGTCCGGTCGCGGCACGACTTCCAGGTGGAAGAGAATCGTGTCGGCCCCTTCCTTCAAAAACGAAGCGATGAATTTCGCCGGGTCCTCCACCATCAAATGCACCTCGAGGGGGAGACGCGTCCTGGGCCTCAACCCCGTAACCACCACCGGCGCCCATGCTCAGATTCGGAACGAAGTGCCCATCCATCACATCAACGTGAACGCGGTCGGCGCCCGCCTGCTCCGTTTCAGCGACCTGCTCGCCCAGCCGACTGAAATCCGCGGCTAAAATCGATGGCGCAATGCGAATCATGACTTGCTCTCGGTGAGGGGTTGGCGGACTTGCCGTCATCTTATTCTAAATACGATGATATTGCGGCGCAGAGCAACTTGGGCATACGAGTCGTGGCCAAGGCTAAACCGCAGGAGCAGGGTTGGGAAGATTTCGGCGAGGACTGAAGGAAAATCCGGAATCGCCCTTGAAAAGAATGGATACATCGCCAGTATTGAAACAAAGGTTTGCTCCATCTCATGAGCGCCACGATGGCCAACGACGCATCCGGCTTCATTCGTCAGGCCGCTGCTCTTCCAGTCAAGAACGGCCGAGTTTGCGTGATCACCTCGAGCAATGGCAAGCGCTGGGTCATTCCGAAGGGCCTCATCGAACCGGGCCAAACCGCGGGCGAAGCCGCCCTGCAGGAAGCATGGGAGGAGGCGGGACTGGCGGCGTCCTGCAAGCTGAACCCCTGGGCAGCTATCTTTACGAGAAGGGGGCAGGCTCCTATCACGTCACCGTCTTTCTCCTCCAGGTAACCGAAGTGGCGCAGGATTGGCCGGAACGCTCGATCCGCATACGCTCCTGGGTCAGCACCAAGGGCGCCCTGGAACGTATTGACGAGTCGGGCTTGGTCGACCTTCTTCGTGCCACATTCGAGAACCACTCTCACGAATTCGCATTGGCCAAGGAGTAGCCGAACGTGAAACACAGTCCAACGGTTGCTAAAATGGCCTTCCATGCGATAAGATTTTCTTTTGAATACAATCAAAGGCGATTAGCGTCTCTAATTGACTGAACTCCTGGAGGGGGCGTTTTTAGACGTCCAGGATTTCTCAGTTCCCTATTGGAGTTTTCCTCATGAAGAAGCAGCTCGCTTTCGCAACCGCCTGTCTGGCCCTGGGTCTGGTCGCCGGCTCCGTATGGGCGGAAGGCACCGCCAAGTCCGGCCCGCAGGTCGGCGAGAAGGTTCCCGGCCCGTTCCACCCGCTCAACGTCACGGGCGCGAAGGCCGGCAAGAAGAACTGCCTGTTCTGCGAGCATGGTCCCAGCCCGGTCGCGGTGGTCTTCGCGCGGGATGCCAGCCCGGAAGTCGCCAAGCTGATCAAGAAGCTCGATGAAGCCACGGTGAAGAACAAGGGTGCCGACATGGGCGCCTTCGCCGTCTTCTGCACGGACAAGGATGACCTGGAAGCCAAGCTCAAGGACCTGGCGAGCAAGAACGGCATCAAGAGCCTGGTGCTGTCGATCGACAACCCCAGCGGCCCCGAAGGCTATAACATCGCCAAGGACGCCGAGGTGACGGTTGTTCCTTTACAACGACTTCACCGTCCGCGCCAATCACTCCTTCAAGAAGGGTGAATTGAACGAGAAGGCCATCGAAACCGTGGTCAAGGACGTGAGCAAGATCACCAGCAAGTAATCGTCGAAGTAAGACGAGTCGAGGAAAGTGACGAGTGATGCGGAGCACGAAACCTGCCCGTCACTCGTCACTCTTGTTTTACTCGTCACTTAGTCACTTGCCACTTCCGTTCTCTCAGCTAGCCATTCGCGCCTCTTCAGTCCCGTTTCCTTCCGCTCCGTTCGCTTCCGCCGAAGCGCACTGCCAGGCGACTTGGGCAATTCCTTGCTGCCGACGATCGTCAGGTTCAGGCCGATCTGCACCGCGACGGGCACGCCGTTGATCTGGACGGACGTCTTGCCGTTGAGATACCAGCCCAGGGAGCCGGTGGAGAACTCCTTGACGCTGGCGGAGAACTTGTTGCCGTCGATGATGACCTCGACGGGCTTGGCGCCTTCGACGAACTGGTTGCGGGAGACGGGGCAGATGGTTTTGCCGGCCATGGCTTATCTCCTAAAGGGGGAAGTTGTTGGCAGTCGACGTGGCCTGGAAATTGTTCCAGGCGAGTCGGTCTTTTGCACCGAGCCGTCGATACAAAAGGAACACGCAATATGCCCACCGCAGATCGGCTTATAATAGAGGCTTCGACCCACGGAGATCCTGATGCAAGACTTACCCGCTGATCCGGCGAACGACCAGGACAGATCATCGTGAACACTCCTCGCTTTTCCTCTGCCCCTGTCCTCTGGACCGATGCCCCCGCTCCGCTGGCCCCGACCAACCGCAAGGAGATGGAGGCCCGCGGCTGGGACGCCGTCGACGTCGTCTTCGTCACCGGCGACGCCTACGTCGATCATCCCAGCTTCGCGATGGCGATCCTGCGGCCGCGTGCTGGAGGCGGCCGGCTTCCGCGTCGCGCATCCTCAGCCAGCCCGACTGGCAGTCGTGCGAGCCGTGGCGGCAGTTCGGCCGGCCGCGGCTGTTCTTCGCGCGTCAGCGCCGGCAACATGGACTCGATGATCAACCACTACACCGCCAACAAGAAGGTCCGCAACGACGACGCCTACTCGCCCGGCGGCCGGATCGGCCTGCGGCCCGACCGGGCGACGCTGCCGTACTGCCACCGGGCCCGCGAGGCGTTTCCCGGCGTGCCGGTGATCGCCGGCGGCGTCGAGGCGTCGCTGCGGCGGCTGGCCCACTACGACTACTGGAGCGACACCGTCCGCCGGTCGATCCTGCTCGACTGCAAGGCCGACCTGGTCGTCTACGGCATGGGCGAGACGGCCATCGTCGAGATCGCCCGGCGCCTGGCCGCGGGCAAGACGGTGCAAGGACCTGCGCGACCTGCGCGGCGTCGCGTATGTCCTGGGCGCGAAGCGAGATCCGCAGCGCTGGCTGCGAAGCCGACGAGCGATCGCGCCGACGCCGACTCGGCGATCGCACGCCGGCACGCGGCGAGCACGTCCTTCTGCCCTCCTTCGAGGAGGTCAAAGCCGACAAGCTCGCCTTCGTCGAGGCGACGCGGCTCATCCACATCAACACCAACCCGTTCAACGCCAAGACGCTGGTGCAGTTCCACGACCGCCAGGCCGTCGTCGTCAACCCGCCGGCGCTGCCGCTGTCGCGAGGCGGAGATGGACCGCGTCTACGACCTGCCGTACACGCGCCGGCCGCACCCGTCGTACACGCGAGCCGATCCCCGCGTTCGAGATGATCAAGGACTCGGTGACGATCATGCGCGGCTGCTTCGGCGGCTGCACGTTCTGCTCGATCACCGCGCACCAGGGCCGCATCATCCAGTCGCGCTCGCAGGAGTCGGTGCTGCAGCGAAGTCAAGCAAGATGGCGGCCGACCCGGAGTTCAAGGGCGTCGTCAGCGACATCGGCGGCCCGACCGCGAACATGTACCAGATGCGCTGCACGCGGCCCGAGGTCGAGGCGAAGTGCAAGCGGCTGTCGTGCGTGCATCCGACGATCTGCAAGCTGCTGGGCACCGACCACGGCCCGCTGATCGAGCTGATGAAGCGAGGCCCGCACCGAGCCGGGCATCCGCAAGGTGCTGGTCGCCAGCGGCATCCGCATGGACCTGGCCCAGCTGTCGCCGGAGTACATGCAGGAGCTGGCCGCCCACCACGTCGGCGGCCACCTGAAGGTCGCCCCGGAGCACACCGACCCGCACGTGCTCGAGCCTGATGAAGAAGCCGGCGAACGACAACTTCGAGGGCTTCGCCGACGAGTTCAAGAAGGCGTCGCAGGAGGCGGGCAAGCCGAAGCAGTACCTCGTGCCGTACTTCATCGCCAGCCACCCCGGCAGCGACCTGCACGCGATGATCGACCTGGCGGTGTTCCTGAAGCGCAACGGCTACCGGCCCGACCAGGTGCAGGACTTCATCCCCGCCCCGTTCGACATCGCGACGTGCATGTACTACACCGGCATCGACCCGTTCACGCAAGAAGAGGTCTACATCGCCAGGCACCTGCGCGACCGCAAGATGCAGCGGGCGCTGCTGCAGTTCTTCAAGCCGGAGAACTACTTCGAGGTCCGCGAGGCGCTGATCGAGGCGGGCCGGCACGGACCTGATCGGCGGCGGCTGCGACGGCCTGATCCCCGCCCAGCCGCCGAAGGAGGCGCTCGAGGCGCGGCGGCGAGCGGGCCAACGACGCGGTGCGGGCGACCACTACCACACGGTGGCGAACCCGGCGAAGGGCGAGCGGCCCGGCGAGCGGGGCCTGCCGAAGCAGGGCTACCGGCCGGGGCGGAAGTCGGCACAAGCGGCAGGAAACAAGGGGAAGATCCGTAATGAGGGTACTGAGGTGGTCTAGGAGCCCTGCGATGGCAGGCGTGTGTGAAAGTGCGGTCACTACTATTCACGCTGCTGATACGACTGGGCCTGCAAGACCTATGGCTCGATGCTCGACATCGGAAGACGAGCGAATCAGCGACCCGTTCGCGGTTGCGCTCTGGTTGCCCGATCGATGGGCAGCCTGACGAATCAACGGTACGGGCTCGCCGTCTCTGCGAGGGTGCTGACGATTAGCCTAACCCGACTCCGTTCGCAACAGCTGGTAGCCGCCTGGAGGCGAAAACTGGTATTCGGTGATACTGACAACGTCGGCTGGCGGCTTGATGGTCCGGAGTCGGCGTTCGACGTGGTGAAAGAACTCGCGGACGTGGGACCAGACGCACATCGAAGTCGTGCACTGACGAGAGCAAAGCCACCCCGACACCGAGATCGTCATGCATGTACTACACTGGCATCGACCCCGTCACCATGGCAAGGTAATCTACATCGCCCGAAACCTACGCGACCGGATACAGTGAAGTAAGCCAGCCGATCAAGCAGGCCCTTGTCCGTTCCACGGATTCAATGCCGATGGAGGTTTTCAAGCCATGCCTATCCACGATTGGACCCGGGTCGCGCCCTGGAATCTTCCATCATTTTCATCACGACTGGATCACCGAGATCGCGCACGCTCAATCGGGGATACTGCCGGCCGAATATTACGCCATGGCCGAACAACAGGCCGCGGGTTTCGGTCCCGATGTCTTGACGCTCCAGGCCCCGCCGACTGAACCGCCAGATCCCTCGGGAACGACCGCAACCCTGGCCCAGCCCCGCGCCCGCCTCACCGCCCAGACCGATGCGGAGTTCTATCGCCGCAAGAAAAGCGCGATCGTCGTCCGCCATGTCAGCGACGACCGCATCGTGGCCATGCTGGAAATCGTTTCCCCCGGCAACAAGTCGGCCCGCAACCCGTTCCGCGCCTTTCTCGACAAGGCCCTGGAACTGCTCGAACACAAGATCCACCTATTGATCATCGACCTGTTCCCGCCCACCAAACGCGATCCCAAGGGCATCCACGCCGCCATCTGGCAAGAAGTGACCGACGATTCCCCCTTCGACCCGCCACCCGACAAACCCCTGACTCTGGTCTCCTACGAGTCCTCCCTGGTCGTGAAGGCCTACGTGGAACCAGTCGCCGTCGGCGATATACTGCCCGACATGCCCCTCATCCTGGAATCCGACGGCGCGGTGTACTTGCCACTGGAGCACGTATCAAACGGCATGGGAGGGCGTGCCGGGGCGGTGGCGGGGGGTGCTGGAAGGGCAGTAGTATCGCACGCTGTTTTCTCTCCGACACAATTTACAAAGGATTAGCGGACTCCAGCGTGTTCCGCTACAAAATACCCCGTAGCGGAACTCGCCAGAGTTCCGATGCCGGAATATGTGTGCTGCGAACGGAAGGAACGAATGATGTCTGAAAGCAAGGCGAAGCCGAAGGCCAAGGGCACGTCGAAGGCAGGCGCTAAGGCCAAACCAGGTGACTGGCGCGCCGAGACCCTGGCGGAGGTTCGCCGCCTCATCCACGAGGCGGACCCGGACATCGTGGAGGAGCGCAAATGGATCAAGCCCACGAACCCACTGGGCGTGCCCGTCTGGTCCCACGCCGGGATCGTCTGCACGGGAGAGGCCTACAAACAGGTGGTCAAGCTGACCTTCGCCCGGGGTGCCTCCTTGGAGGACCCTCGGGGGCTCTTCAACTCCAGCCTCGAGGGAAACACGCGTCGCGCCATCGACATCCGGGAGGGAGAGGTGCTCGATGCCGAGGCGTTCAAGGCCTTGATCCAGGCCGCGGTCGCGGAGAATCTCCGGTCCAGCGCCCCGAAGTCCAAGTCCCGCGAAGGCAGGCGCGAAGGCCAAGCCAGGTGCTGAGTGAAGTCAAGCCCGTGAAACTCCTTTCCGGCGGCAACCCGCAGATCGCGAAGGCGGACGGCGACGCCCCGGTGCAGGCGTACATCGCCGCGATGCCGGGCTGGAAGCGCGACCTCGGCAAGCGCCTCGACGCGCTCATCGTGCGGAACGTGCCCAACGTGCGCAAGGCCGTGAAGTGGAACTCGCCGTTTTACGGCATCGAGGGCCAGGGCTGGTTCCTGTCGTTCCACGTCTTCACCCGCTACGTCAAGGTGACCTTCTTCAACGGCACGTCGCTGCGACCCGTTCCGCCCGGCGGCACGCCGAAGAGCAAGGACGCGCGCTGGATCGACATCCACGAAGACGACCAGCTCGACGAGGCGCAGATGGCGGCGTGGGTGAAGCAGGCGGCCGCGTTGCCCGGCTGGGTTCCTTAGCTGGCAACCGGCCAACCAACCAAGCAGGTTCGGGTATCGTCTAGGTATCGGGAGGACTTGCCACATGTTGTTGCCGATTACCGCTTCGCGTTCCCGTGCGATCTTCGCCGCTGCGGGGTTTCTCTTTCTTGTCCAGGGAGCACGGGCCCAGGAGGATACCTTGCCCCGCGGCGCCCTCGTGCGTCTCGGGTCCATGCGTTTTCTGCATGGCTCCGGGCCTCGGTCCATTGCTTTCATGCCCGGGGAGAAAAGCGTGGTCGTACCCTCCAGCGAGCGGCTCGTCCGCGTGTGGGACCGGGCCACGGGGAAAGTCATCCGCTCCTTCGACAGCGAGGGTTCGTCGCATATGTCGGCCGCCCTCTCTCCCGACGGACGCCTCCTGGCCGCCGGCGACAACGGCAGCAACCTTCGCTTATGGGAAGTCGAAAGCGGCAAGCTGCTTGGCAAGGTCAATTGCAGCGCCACCGTCAATTGCATCGTCTGGTCCGCCGACGGAAAAACGATTGCGGCGGGGCATGGTAATGAAATTGGACTGTTCAGCCGCGATCTGAAGCTCGAACGTCAGCTCACGGGGCACAAGGAATACATTCAGCGCCTCGTCTTCGCCGGGAACCTGCTCGTCTCCGCCAGCGGTGACAAGACGCGCGCGGTCTGGGATCCGGTGGAGGGCAAGAAGCTGCACGTCCTTGACGGGCCGGTCGAGTGGAACGGCGTCACCGCGGTCTCGCCCGACGGTAAGCTCGCGGCGGGCGATTTCGCGCTTTTTATTGGGGAGAAATCCTATCGGTCGCTTCTGGCCGTGTGGGATATCGAGACCGGCAAACGTCTCCACGAGTTGCCCGGCAGCGGCACCCTGGCCGTCGCCTTCGCGCCCGATGGCGTACTCGTCTCCGGCGACTCCGACGGCCGGCTGCGCTTCTGGGACGTCGTCAAGGGCAAGGAGCTGCGCAAGTGGTGCGCCCATGAAGGGTCCGTCGCCAGTCTCGCCTTCACGGCCGATGGTAAGACGCTCGCCTCCGGCGGCTCGGATCGACGCCTCCGCTTCTGGGACCTGGATAGCGGCACGGAGATCGATCCACCACACGGGCACGCCGGCCCCGCTCAGGCGCTTGCCTGGTCGCCCGATGGCCGCACGCTGGTTTCCGGCGGAAAGGACAACACGATCCGCTTTTGGGACTGGCTCGCCGGCCGGGAGCTGCGCCGTTGCGAGAACGTGGGGACGTACTGGGGCGTCCGCCAGCTCGCCTATGCGGCGGATGGCAAGACGCTCCTCTCCATGGATCAGACGACGTCGACCGCGGTCTTTCGCCGCTGGAGCGCGGACGGCAAGGAGCTGCTCTGCTTCGGTGAGGAGACGCAGCACGTCTCGCGCTTCTGCCTGATGCCCGATGGCGAAACACTCGCCGGCGCCTGCTGGGACGGCCGGATTCGCGTCTGGGAGCTGGAGAAGGGCAAGCTCCTCCGCACGATCGGCAAGCACAAGTCGCGACTTCTGGACCTGGCCATTTCGCCCGACCGGAGCATGTTCGCCTGGGCCGGGGAGAACCAAAGCCTGGGCCTGTGGGACGCGGCTTCGGGCAAGGAGTTGCGGCGGTTCAAGGATGTGAACCTGCATACCGGCGCCACGCTCGATTTCTCGCCCGATGGCGCGTTTCTCGCTGCCGCCAGTAATCATGATCCTGTTCGGCTCTGGCGGCTGGATGCCCGTGCCGGCGCCATCGGCCTGGACAAGGTCCCGGCCATGTTCGAGCTGCCCACCTCAAGTCATATCGGTGTTCTGGCCTTTTCTCCGGATGGCGCGACGCTCGCCGTCACCTCCGGGTCCGAGTTGAGTCTTTGGGATGTCGTGACGCGGCAAAGATTGGGGTCCTTCAAGGGGAGCCGACAGTTTGAGGCCATCGCCTGGGCGCCCAATGGCCGCGCCATCGCAACGGCCGCGGACGACGGCATACTCGTAATCTGGGACGCCACCGATGGCCTTCTGGACAAGGGCGAGCTTCGTCCCCTGAAACTGTCCGCCAAGGAGGCCGCGAGCCTGTGGCAGGAGCTGGGCGATGCCGATGCCGCCCGGGCGCGGCAGGCCGCCTGGAAGCTGGCCGCTTGCCCGCAAACGCCGGTGCTGCTGGCCGATTGGCTGTGCGCCATTGGCAATGTTGAGCCGAAGAAGCTGGAAACCCTGGTGGTGGAACTCGATGACGAAGACTTCTTCGTGCGGCAACGCGCGATGCAAACCTTTGCCGGCCTGGGCCAGGCCGCCCGCGAGACACTGCACAAAACTGCCGAGAATCCCAGGGCCCCCGAGGCCGGCGGCCTGCGCCGGGGAACTCCTGCGCCGACTCGAAAGCGAACCCGTGGCCACGGAACGGCGTCGCAGCCTGTGCGCCGTCACGCTGCTGGAATGGTCAAACACTCTGGCGGCCCGCGACCTGCTGGCCACCCTGGCCAGAGGGGCGCCCGACGCTCAGCTCACCCGCCGGCCCGGTCAGCGCTGACGAGGGTAGGGACTCGTTGAACTTCAACCCAAAAAAGGCTCTAATCCTCGCATTGCTGTTGAAAATGCGTTTTATTCTTCGTTTCGCCTCGCGCTGAAACCCCTTCAACCCCGCCCCCCTGTCAAAAATGACGAGTAGATTCCCTGGAGGTAAACTGATCTCCATGAGCCAAGTCACGCGCATCCTGAACGCCATGGATCAAGGTGATCAAGTGGGGAGCCAGGTTGGCTACGCCATGTCGCACGGTATGAGATCGTGCTTCGGCCTTTCGCTACAATCTCCCCGGATGATGACAATTCCCTCCTTCAACAGGGTTGGAGGCTTTCATGCGCTTTGCCATACTTGCCATCGCCTTCGTCGTTCTGATGCAAGGGACTGCCGTCGCCGACGAGTTCAAGGCCCGGGTTTTTCTGGTAGAGGGGAAGAAGGTTAGCTTCGTCAAGGAGGACGGGACGTCGAGGATGAAAGGGCTGGAAGGGCGGCCCATCACGCTCAGCGTCGCCGACAATGTTCTGATCCTGCAAGGGGGCTACAATGAGGCGACGAAGCAATACGAAGGGGCCATCGTTGAAAGCGGGCTCGATTACGATCTCTTCAAAAGATTCAAAGTGCCCAGCAAGACCCCGAAGTGGGCAGCCCGTTACATCCCGGCCGACCTCGTCACCAACGCTGAGAACAAGATTACCGAGATCCGTCTGAACGACGAGCGGGCGGTCAGGATTGTGAAGGTCGAAGGGAACTCCCTCACCATGATCCAGATGTGGGGCAGCGGCTTTTACGGCGGTAAGGAGGAAGGTCCGCCCAGAACGAACCACGCGACGGACAAGACAAGGATCGTCAAGGGGTGGCTCAACCCGGAGACGAGGAAGTTCGAAGCCACGGAAGTGGAAGGCGGGCTCAAGAACGAGATCTTCAAATCCACCGTGCACGCCCGCGTCATCTTCGGCTCCGACGTTGAAGGGGTGCTCCGTATCCGCGTTTTCGATAAAGCCAAAATCAACGACAAGAAATAAACTCGACGCAACCCATACCCCAATGGACTCACCATGAGCGGAAGAGCACTGAAGGACAAACTGATCAAGGGCGACCGCGTGTACGGCACCCTCATCCAGCACGCGGTCGTGCCGGCCCTGGTCGATTTCCTCCCGGCGGGCGCGCTCGATTTCGTCATCGTCAGCGCCGAGCACAACGCCCTCGACATCGCGGACTTCATGCCGCTCCGCTACGCCCTGAACGCCAAGGGCATCGCCTGCCTGGCCCGCACGCACAGCCGCGACCCCGACGACGTGGCGAAGGTGTGCGACTCGTTCGACGGCGTGGTCGTGCCCTACGTCGAGGACGTGGCGCACGCCAAGGCGCTGGCGGCCGCGGCCGTGTATCGGCCCCTGAAGGGCAAGGTGCTCCAGCGCGTCATCGAAAAGAACGAGTGGCCCAGCAAGGCGACGCAGGATTACGTCACGCAGGTGCAATGCGCCGACACGGTCTTCATCCCGATGATCGAGTCGGTGCCGGCCGTCGAGAACCTGGACGCCATCTGCTCGATCCCCGGCGTCCACGCCGTCTTCGTCGGGCCGAACGACCTGACGACGAACATGGGCATCCCCAACGAGTACGACCACAAGGACCTGATCGCGATGCTCAAGCGGGTCATCGACACCGCGGACAAGCACCACGTCGCGGCCGGCTGCTGGTTCGGCAAGACCGACCAGGCCCTGCGCACCATCCGCCAGGGGGCCCGGCTGGTCGTCTACTCCAACGACAGCTCCATGCTCAAGGACGCGATGAACCTGGCCTTCGGGGAGCTGAGAAAAGGGTAGGTGAGGATCTTCTGGATCGTAGTGAGTTGTGGGCTTTTGCCTTAACAGTAAGATGTACACATCGCCCCGCATGCACGGTCGGACATCGATCCCATTACGGCGTTGGCAACAAAACCAGGCCAATCATGCGATGCACTCAATCAGTTGATTAGAGTATCCCATGCCTCTCCAAGACCACTTTCAGGGCCTTCTCGCCACGCGCCGAAGTTGGACGTCGTTCCACAGCGCCTGGGCGACGTACATCGCGGAAGACCTGAATGAACGCCTGGGGACGGGCTTTTACGCGGAGCCTTTGGTGCAATTCAGCATCGAGATCGACGTTGCGACCTGGCAGGAGAGCAATTCTCCTCTGCCCGCACATGGCTGGCAACCTTCCGCTCCCCACCTGACCATTCCATTTACTCTGGTTACGGATACTGTCGAAGTACAGATCCATCGCAACGAGGGCGGGCCGGCGCTTGCCGGCGCGATCGAATTGGTGAGCCCGGGAAATAAGGACCGACCGGCAAGCCGCGAAGCGTTTGTTTCCAAGTGTGCTGCCTACCTGCACCAGGGCGCGGGCGTAGTGCTCGTCGATATCGTAACGACCCGGAACGCGGATCTTCACCATGCACTTCTGGAGAGAGCTGGAGGAGTCCAGAATCCAACCGGTGCCCATCTTTTCGCCGGATCCTATCATCCCGCGATACAAAAAGATGAATCACGACTCGAAGTCTGGTATGAGCCACTGGCTTTGGGCCAGCCCTTGCCGACCTTGCCATTGTGGCTCAAGGGTGGCTACCAGTTGCCCCTGGACCTGGATGCCTCCTACCGTCGGACCGTACAAAAACTGAAACTTCCTGTTAACGGACAGTAATGACCGCACCGACCCAGCAATCTTTCACCGTCCTTCCCGAACAGGCCGAGCAAACTGTCGCCGCCGTGCTGCGCTTCTTTCTGAAAGACCAATCCTGGTCGCAGGTGCGCCGGCTCATCGAAAATCGCCTCGTCAAGGTCAACGGCGAACTCTGGCTCGACGACGCCCGCCGACTCCGGCCCGGCGACACCGTCGAGGTTCTCTCCAAACCCGCCGCCCCGCCCCCAACTCATCGACAGCATCGTCATTCGCCACATCGACGATCACATCATCGTCGTCGAAAAGCCCCCCGGCGTCTCGACCGTTCGCCACCCCTCCGAACGCCAGTGGGAGGAGAAACGCCGGCTCCTGGTCCCCACGCTCGACGACCTCGTCCTCCGGCAGACCGGCGCTCGCTTCCCCAAAAAAGGGCAGGGCGGCAAACCGCGCCTCCGCATCGTGCAACGGCTCGACAAGGAAACCAGCGGCCTGGTCGTCTTCGGCCGCACCGTGGACGCCGAACGCGGCCTGGGCCTGCAATTTCGCAAGCATAGCGTCTTCCGCCGCTATCTCACGCTCGTGCATGGACGGGTCGAGTCCCAGACGATCGAATCCTTCCTCGCTCGCGACCGGGGCGACGGCCGGCGCGGCAGTAACACCCTCCCCGGAGTCGGCAAGAAGGCAATCACTCATGTCGAGGTGGTCGAGCGATTGTCCGGCTACACCCTGCTTTCCTGCCGCCTGGAGACAGGCCGCACCCACCAGATCCGCATCCACCTCGCCGAGACGGGACATCCCGTCTGCGCCGAAAAGGTCTATAACCGTCCCCCCGGCGGCAATGCCATCCCCGACCTGAGCGGCTGTCCGCGTCTGTTCCTGCACGCGGCGGAGCTGGGCTTCCAACATCCCATCACCACCGAACCGATGCACTGGGAAATGCCCCTCCCCCTGGATCTACGCAACTTCCTGGCCAAGGTCCGACACGAACGCCGGCCATTAGGAGCCGCGCACGGAGTAGACGCCCAGCCCAAAGCACGGCATGTCCCTTCGTGCGCGGTGCTGATAGGCAGAATCAGAGCGGAAGATCTGCCGCACAAACCGCATTTCACTCTTCCTCGCCGTGAGAATCGGGTAAAATCCCGGCATGCCAGACGTGACCCTTCTTCTGGACGCCGCCGCGGCCGGGGACCGCCAGGCGGCCGCCGACCTCCTGCCGCTCGTCTACGACGAGCTTGCCGAAGCTCGCCGCCGCGCATGGCCGACGAAGCCCCCGGCAACACCCTGAACGCGACGGCCCTCGTCCACGAGGCGTACTGCGGCTGGTCGGCCCGGCCGACGGCGCCCGCTGGGACAACCGCGGCCACTTCTTCGCCGCCGCGGCCGAGGCCATGCGGCGCATCCTCGTGGACCCCGCCCGCCGGAAAGCAGCCGCCAGGCACGGCGGGCGACCGCGGCGGCTCGAACTCGACCCGGACCTGCCGCCAGCCCCGAGCCGCGCGAAGACCTGCTCGCCCTGGACGAGGCCCTGACCCGGCTGGCGGCCGAGGACCCGCTCAAGGCCGATCTCGTCAAGCTCCGCTACTTCGCCGGGCTGACGCTCGCGCGAGGCCGCCGCGGCGCTCGGGCTGTCGCGAGCGACGGCCGGCCGCCACTGGGCGTACGCCCGGGCCTGGCTGCGGCGACGCCGTGGAGGGGGCGGAGGAAAAATCCTGAAGAATTCGTTGGCCAGCTTTCGCGTCAGCGAATTTCGCATTGGAGAGTCGAGAGCCGTCCGCCGAGGACCCATGTCGGAGGACTTCGCCCATGACCGAAGAACAAGTCTTTCTCGCCGCCCTCGACCTACCCGACGCCGGCCGCCCGGACCGCTTATCTGGACGAGGCCTGCGGCGACGACGCCGAGTTCCGCCGCCAGGTCGAGGCCCTGCTCGCCGCCCACTTCCGCTCGGGGAGTTCCTGGACGTCCCGGCGGCCGAGCAGGTCCAGAGCCGGCTCGACGACCATGACACCCCCATTCGATCGCGGAGGATGGCATGTCCGCCGAAAACAGTCCGCGAGGACGAGTCCGACGACCTGCACTTCCTGTCACCCGTCCAGCCGGCCCGACTCGCTCGGCCGGCTCGGGCATTACGAGGTGCTGCAGGTGCTCGGCAAGGGCGGCTTCGGCATCGTCTTTCGCGCCTTCGACGACATGCTGCAGCGCGTGGTCGCGGTCAAGGTGATGGCCCCGCAGATTGCCGACCACTGTCCCCGGCCCGCAAGCGGTTCCTGCGCGAAGCCCGGTCCTCGGCGCCGGTGCGGCACGAGAACGTGGTGCAGGTCTACGAGGTCGGCGAACAGCCGCTGCCCTACCTGGTGATGGAGTTCATCCCCGGCGAGACGCTCCAGCAGAAACTCGACCGCAGCGGCCCGCTGGACGTGCCCGAGGTGCTGCGGATCGGCCGGCAGATCGCCGAGGGGCTGGCCGCGGCCCATGCGTGCGACCTGATCCACCGCGACATCAAGCCGGGCAACATCCTGCTCGAAGGCGGGTCGCACAAGGCGAAGATCACCGACTTCGGCCTGGCCCGCGCCGCCGACGACGCCAGCATCTCGCAGAGCGGCATCATCGCCGGCACGCCGATGTTCATGGCCCCGGAGCAGGCCCTCGGGCAGCAAGATCGACCAGCGGGCCGACCTGTTCAGCCTGGGCAGCGTGCTGTACCAGATGGCGAGCGGCCGGCCGCCGTTTCGCGCCACCTCCACGCTGGCGGTCCTCAAGCGCGTGGCCGAGGAGACGCCGCGGCCCATTCCGGAGATCATTCCCGAAACGCCGGAGTGGCTGTGCGACATCATCGCGAAGCTGCACGCCAAGAACCCCGAGGACCGCTTCCAGTCGGCCCGGGAAGTGGCCGACCTGCTCGCCGATTGCGAGGCGAAGCTCAAGGCGAACTCCAAACTGAAGGATTTCTCCCGCATCCCTCGGGGAAAGTCACCCCTCAGGTCCCCCAGGAGAAAGCAGGTGACCGCGGCGATGCTCCTCCTGCTCACCGCAGCGCTGAGTGCGGCGGCCCTTTTTGGACTGCCATTCGTTTGGCCCCGCAACGCGCTTCTCACGGTGGAGACCAATGGCGCGAAAAGTAGACCTGGTGCTCACCAATGAACAGGACGGTAGTACGCTGAATTTGGCCCAAGGTGAATTCAAGGTGGCCCCGGGTTTCTACCGTGTGGCCGTTCGAAGTGCTCCCGATCAACGAATCGATTCCATTCTGATCACCGATGGGAATCACACGCGCGAAGTCAGCAAGGAGGGGTTCCAGGTGAAGCTCAACCGAGGCGACCGCCTGAACATGCAGATTCGGGCTATGCCCCTGGATATGAAACCGATTCCCGCAGCAAAGTCAGAGTCGCCGCCCACGTTCACGAACAGCATCGGCATGGAGAGGGCCAAGGAGCGGCAGGATGCCTGGGCCAAACACCTTGGCGTGCCGGTCGAGTTCACCAACACGTCCTTTTACGCAACTTGTACACCCAATACCTCCAACTCCCGCCTCAACCCTTCCCCCGCCCGATACACCAACCCTTTCATCCCCACCTGCCTCGCCCCCTCGATGTTCGCCGGCAAATCATCGATGAATAAACATTCCTCCGGCTTCGCTTCCGCGTGAAGCAGGCAGTGTCGGAAGAAATCGGCGTGCGGCTTGCGAACGCCAACCTCGTAGGACAGCACCAGCCGATCGAAGTGCCCAAGAATGTCCGCGAATTGTTCCCGAAACTTTCGGCCATGCAGGATGTTGGTGTTGCTTCCCAGCAGCAGGCGATAACGTCCGGCGAGGCGCGGGATCAGCTCGCAAACTTCTGGATTGGGATGAAAGATGTCGGCGACGGCCTGGGCCAGGAAATCCTCCGGGCATTTCAGGTTCCAGAGGCCGACGACACGCCGCAGAAACTCCGGTTCGTCGATCAGGCCCTTCTCGAAGACATCCTCCAGATCGGTCGCATACACCGACTGGTACATGGAGTCTCTCTCCATGTCGGTGAAGGCCCGCACCTTGCTTAGCGTCTTGTCATGATCGAAAAACCCGACGACATTGCCGAAATCAAAGATAATCGTGCGCATATATCCTCCATGACTTCATCACAAAATCATGAATCACAAAATCATGATCGATTATGATTTTGTGCACCATGATTTTGTGAGGAAAATGCGATTGAAGCTTACTTCACCGCCGGCATGCGGACGATGTAGGCGCTGTTGAACTCGGGCGTTGGTCGGCCTCGGGGACCGGCGCCGATGGCCAGCAGCGAGCCGTCTTGCGAGACGTCCAGTCCGAAGAAGCAGCCCATCGGCAGCGCCTCGCCGAAGAGGAGCCGGCCGTCCAGCGGGTTCCAGATGCCGAGGAAGCCCTTGTTGAGGGGAGCGTCGCCGATGCTGATGAGCTTGCCATCCTTGGTGAAGCGCAGTTGGTAGATGAAGTTGGGATGGCTTTGCACCGGCGTCTTGGGCGGCGTCTTGATGCTCGGGTTTTGCAGGTCGCGGACGACCGCTGCCGTCGCCGACGTTCCAGATCTTGATGACCCGTTCCAGGCCGCTGGAACCGGAGGCAAGGAATTTGCCGTCGGGGCTGAAGGCGGCGCTGAAGACCGGCTCGGTGTGCCCCTTCTCGAACTCCTTCGCCTTGAAGGCCTTGAACTCGCGGACCAGGTTGCCGCGAGCCGACGTCGAAGAGCTTGAGGCTGTTGTCGTACGCCGGAGCTGAGGATTTGCTTGCCGTCGGGAGTGAAGACGACGGTGTAGATCATCATGCGCGTTCCTTGAGGGTGTGGGCGTTGATTTCCTTGGCACGGCCTTCTTGACGAGGTCGAAGAGGCGGATCTTGCCGTCGTGCCCGCCGGAGGCGAGCAGGTTGCCGCCGGGCGTCGGCTGGAAGGCGACGCAATCGACAATGTTCGGGATGCGGGAAGTTCGGCGATCGGCGTCGGCGACGCCAGCTTCCAGGCCTCCAGCGATTTGCTCCGCCCGCCGGTACAGCGTGGCGTTGTCGGCGGCGAAGGTGAGGTCCTTGATCGGCTCAGCGGCCGCATAGGCCTGGACGGCTCCAGGAACTCCTTGCGCCGGCGGCGTACCGGGTGGAAGGGCGTGCTCCAGGCGAGGATCGATCTTGTCGCGCGCAGGCTGGCGGCGAGCACGCGGTTGTTCGGCGTGAAGGTCAGCGCCTGGACGGGCCGCCCGTCTTGACCGAGCCGATTTCCTTGCCGTCGGCGAAGTTGAAGACGCGCACGACCTGATCCGCGCCCGCCGATGGCGACGAGCTGGACGGCCTTGTTGATCGCGACCGCCCTGAAGCTCGTCCCCGGCCGGGAAGCTCTTCTCCATGCTGCCGTTGGCCAGGTTCCAGAGCTTGGCGGCCTTGTCCGCGCCGCCGGTGAGGACGTGCGTGGAGTTCGCGGTACACGGTGAGGGCGTGCACCGGCTCCTTGCTCGCCTCCATTTGCTTGGTGATGCGCCGGGCTGTCGACGCCGGGCGTCTTGCCGGCGGCGGAAACGATGAACGTTCCCTTGGGATCGAAGACGACCGCCTCGACCGCGTCTTCCTGCGGGAAGAACTGCAAGCTCCTTGCCGGTGGCGACGTCCCAGAGCCGCGTCTGCTTGTCCGCCGAGCCGGTGGCGATGCGCTGTCTTGTCCTGGTTGAAGGACAGCGACAGCACCGTCGGCCGGGTGGACGAGGTTGACGCACTTCCTTGCCGTCGGCGGGGTTCCAGACCTTGACGGACTTGCCCGTGGCCGACGCCGACGAGCGTGAAATCGCGGCTGTAAGACGGCCTGCTTGATCTCCTCGGGCAAGCGGGCCAAAAGTCTTGATGACGGCGTTCTTCGCCAGGTCCCAGAGCTTGACGGTCTTGTCCTTGCCGGCGGTAGCAGCTGCGTGCCGGTCGGAGTGATACTGCAGGCTGACGACGCCGTCCTTGTGCGCCTCGAAGACGACGAGCACGCCGACGTCGAGCAAGCGTGCGGTCTTGTCCGCGGCAGCCGGTCAGCAGCGTGCGATTGTCGCCCAGGAACATGAGCGACTTGACGGGAACGGCATGGTCCGGCAAGCGCCTGCACCTCGCGTCCCAGGGCCAGGTCGAAGACGCGAATCTGTGGCTCGGCAGTGCCGATGGCGAGCCGAGTGCCCGCGGGGTTCAGGGTCAGAGCGTTGCGGAACACCCGGAAGCGGCAGAACACTGCGCGGGCTTGAACTCATCCGGCTTGGCGAGCAGGTTCCAGACCTTGGCCGTCTTGTCGGCGCCGGCCGTCACCAGGCGGGTGCCGTCCGGCGTGACCGCCAAGCCGACGACCGCGCCATCGTGCACAGGCAACGAGCGCACTTCCTTGCCGTCGGCCGACGTTGAAGATCTTGACGGTCTTGTCGTCGCTCGCCGAGAAGGCCTGCTCTCCCTTGGGCGAAAAGAGCACCTGGCGCACGGCATCGGCGACGCGGAGGTAGCCGAGCGCACGGCCGAGGCGGACCCGCACGCCAACTCGGACCTGCTCTACACCTCGGGCACGACCGGCCAGGCCAAGGGCGCCATGCTGCGCCACGACGCCCTACTCCGTACCGCCTACTCGTCGGCGTACACCCGGGCATTCGCCGACGGACGCCGGATCCTCTACGCCCTGCCCATCTATCACGTATTCGGCTACATCGAAGGGCTCGTCGCGGCGCTGTTCGTGGGGGGCGCCATCTGTCCGCATCCGACGTTCGTTGCCGACAAGATCCTTCGGGACATCGGGACACACCGCATCGACGAGCTGATCTGCGTGCCGGCGATGACCACCGAGGTGCTCACGACGGCCAGGGCGGGCGACTACGACCTCTCCTCGCTGAGCGTCATGTTCAGCTCCGGTGCGGCGCACTCCCCCGGCATGTTCCCGGAGATGCAGGACGTGCTCGGCGTCGACGAGCTGTTCACCGCGTACGGCCAGACCGAGACCACCGCCTCGACGACCTGCACCCAGCCCGGCGACCCGATCGACCGCCTGGCCGGTACCAACGGTTGCCTCAAACCGGCCGGTGTGGCCGGAGATCCGGAACTCGGCGGAGTGCTGGCGGTCTACCGGACGGTGCACCCCGGAACCGGGGCGACGCTGCCCGTCGGCGAGGTCGGCGAGCTCGTGGTGCGGGGCCCGATCGTCACCCACGGCTACTACGACAAGTCGGCCGAGACCGCGGCGCTGTTCACCGAGGACGGCTGGATGCGCACCGGAGATCTCGGCCGGATCGACGAGAACGGCTATCTCATACTCACCGGCCGGACGAAGGAGTCCTACCGCTGTGGAGGCGAGCTCGTGCTCCCCGGCGAGATCGAGAAGGTTCTCGCGGATCACCCGGCGGTGCTCGCCGCACACGTCGTGGGCATTCCACACCCGCGGATGGGCGAGGTCGGCTGCGCCTGGGTGGTGTCGACGCCGGATCGTCCGAGCAGCGAGGACCTCATCGCGTACTGCGCGAGCCGGCTGGCCCGGTTCAAGGTGCCGGCGGCGGTCCTGTTCGCCGAGGCCCACGAGCTGCCGACAACCGTCACCGGACGGGTACAGAAGTTCCTGCTGACCCAGCGTGCGGTGACGATGATCGAACAGGGTTCGGTCGACCCGGCGCCGATCCGGACGTCGTGACCGGCGAGCCACGCGTCGTCGTGGTCGGCAGGGGTCGTACGAGACCGGGCCTGTTGCAGGGAGTGTTGCGTCGCGCCTGGACGCCTGCCGGACGCGGTTGACGCTCCCGCGGCCTCGTGGGAGTCTCAAACAAACACTTGTTCAGACCGCGAACCTGGGGGCCCACCGTGCTCGACGGAACAGTCGTGGTGGATGCCGTCGTTCACCCGTACAACCTCGACGCGTCAAACCGGAACCCGGCGGCGGCGGAGCAGCTCGAGTCGGTCTACGGGGCACATGTGTTCGCCACCGGCCCGAACCACCCCGAGCACCTGCTCAGCCGCGACGAGTTCTTCTCGGACTTCCCGTTCGAGGCCATCGCGGACTCGCTGTTCGTCGAGAGCCCCGTCGACCTCGCGATCATCCACTCGTTGCCGAACCTCGGCTTCGCCATCAACCACGTCACCGATCCCGACCGCGCCGCGGCCTTCCGGGACCGGCACCGCGATCGGTTCCGGCTCTACGCCACCGTCGACACGCCGACCACCGACACCGCGATCGCGCAGCTCGAACGCCAGGTTCGTGAGCTGGGCGTGGACGGCCTCAAGCTCTATCCTGCCTTCTTCTACGACAACACCGGCGAAGGCTGGCGGATGGACGGGTCGGACTTCGCGACCCCGCTGCTCGAAGCGGCTCGCGACCTGGGCATCCGCAACGTCGCCGTGCACAAGGCGCTGTGGCTACCGCCGGCACCGCGCAGCGCCTTCGAGGTCGACGACCTCGACGAGGCGCTCGAGCGATTCTCCGACCTGAACTTCTTCATGGTGCATGCCGGCGCCGCCTTCCTGGACCGGACCGCGGAGTTGCTGGCCCGCCACCGCAACCTGTACGCGACCCTGGAGTCGGTCTTCGCCTACGTGGTGGTCCGGCCGAAGGTGTTCGCGAAGATCCTCGGGACCCTGCTGGAGGCGTGCGGCTCCGACCAACTGCTGTTCGGCAGCGGCTCCAACCTCTCCCATCCCGCGCCGCTGCTGTCCGCGTTCGACGGCTACGAGCTCCCCGGCGAGGTGATCGACGAACACGGTTTCCCGCAGCTGACCACGGACGACCGTCGCAAGATCCTGGGCGGGAACGCTCTGCGCACGCACGGCATCGACGCCGACGCCGTGCGCGCCGCGACCGCGGACGACGAGTTCGCCCACCGGCGCCGCACCGGCCCGGTCCGCCCGTGGGCGGCGCTGCGTGCGGGCACGGCGGTCGCCCCGTGACCGCGGTCATGCCCTCAGAGCAACGCGTCCGCGACGAGCTGCGGCGGGTGCCCGAACCCTGCGGCCTCCTGATGCGCGAGCCGATCGACATCTGCGAGATGGGTCTGGTCGAGCAGGTGGAGTGCCGCGACGGTGAGGTACGTGTGGAGCTCGTCCTCACCGACACCTCGTGCGTGCACTTCTCCGGCCTCCAGCGCTACATCGCCGACCTGGTCGGCGCGCTTCCCGGAGTTCGCTCGGTGCACGTCACCGCGTCCACGACGATCATGTGGACACCGGACCGCAGGCAGGGCGCATGAACGGGCCGCCGGCCCCGGTCTGAGGCGCGTCACCGGCGCGAGTTCGGGGCCTGCACGGCGACGCTTGTCGGCCCTCAGGGACTGCGCTAGCCTCTCAGAACAAACGATTGTTCACCCACCCGAAGGGCGAGACCAATGCCGCGAATCGCTCCGACGTTCGACCAGTACTCGACGAAGTACGAGAACATCAAGCTCGAACGCGACGACGCAGGTGTCCTGCAGATCACCCTGCACACCGAGGGCAAGAGCCTGATCTGGACCACCACTGCCCACGACGAGCTCGCCTACGCGTTCACCGACATCGCCTGCGACCCCGACAACAAGGTCGTGGTCCTCACCGGCACGGGCGACTCGTTCTGCTCCGAGATCGATTTCACGACGTTCAACCTCGGCACCGCCACCGACTGGTCCCACATCATCTTCGAGGGCCAGCGCCTGCTGAACAACCTGATGTCGATCGAGGTCCCGGTCATCGCCGCGATCAACGGGCCGGCGACGATCCACCCCGAGCTCCCCGTGCTCTCGGACGTCACGATCGCAGCGGACACGGCCGTGTTCTCCGACGCACCCCACTTCGCCAACGGCATCGTGCCCGGCGACGGCGCCCACGTCTGCTGGATGCACGTGCTGGGGCCGCAGCGCGGGCGGTACTTCCTGCTCACCGAGCAGGAGCTCAACGCCCAACAGGCACTCGAGTACGGCGTGGTCAACGAGGTTCTCGGCGTCGACGAGGTCCTCCCCCGGGCACGCGAGATCGCCACCAGGATCGCGGGCAAACCCCCGCTGGCCAACCGCTACACCCGCGTCCTGCTCACCCGGGAGATCAAGCGACTGATGCACGAGCAGCTCGGCCTCGGCATCACCCACGAGGCCCTCGCCGCCCTGTCGTTGTGAGGTCCGCCGACACCGCGGGCGGGCACGACGACGGGCGGGCACGATCAATCAATTGATCGTGAGGCCGTCTCCTTCCCGTTCGTGCCCGTGCAACGATGGGTACGACGAGAGGGGCGTCCGAGGTGGCTTCGGAACGCGCGGCCCGCCGTACCCGGGAGTCGGGTCCGGTGTCGGTGGAGCTGATCGAGCAGGAAGCCGTCCGGCTCTTCAGCGAGCGCACCTATCCCTTGATCGGCATGCGCGACATCGGCGATGCCGTCGGGTTGCTCCCGGGAAGCCTCTACGTGCACATCAGCAGCAAGGAGGAGCTCCTGCTGCGGATCGTTGAACGCGGCATCCAGAACTACCTCGACGAGATCGGCGCCGTAGCGAACACCGAGGATCCGGCCCCTGTTCGGCTGCGTGCCGCGATCGTGGCCCATTTCCGCGTGTTGGCGCGAACCCTGGACCAGACCCGGGTCGCGTTCCAGCAGTGGACCTACCTCGGGAAGGACAAGCACCCGGCCGTCATCGCGAAACGACAGAGTTACGAGGACCTGTTCACCGTCATCGTGCAGGACGGCATCGACTCCGGGGAGCTCCGGTCGGTCGGCAACGTGCGGGTCACGGTTCTCGCGATCATCGGCATGCTCAACTCGGCGCCTGGCTGGTACAAGCCGTCCGGAGCGCTCGGGCCGGAGGAGGTCGGAGAGGAGTTCGCCGACGTCGCCCTGGCCGGGATGGTTGCGACAAGCACCCGGTCCAGCTGACTCCCGACGCGCGACACACCAACAAACAACTATTTGTTCCGTAGCACGCTAGGCTGCTGCCCCGTGGACACCGACGATTTCACCCGCCTCGAGATCAGCCGCGACGCCGACGTACTGCACGTCGTGATCGACCACCCGGGCAGCGAGATGAACGTCGTCGACGAGGCCATGCACCACGACCTGACCCGCCTGTTCCGCGAGCTCAAGCAGGAGGACGACGCACGGGCGGTGCTGATCAGCGGCCGCGGGAAGGCGTTCTCCGCCGGCGGCGACTTCGACTGGTTCACCGAGCTGCGCACGCCGCAGCGCTCGTTCGAGCTCCGCCGCGACGCCAAGCAGATGATCTGGGACCTGCTCGACGTCGAGCTGCCGATCGTGGTGGCCGTGCACGGGTACGCGATGGGACTGGCCGCCAGCCTCGCCCTGTTCGGCGACGTGATCTACCTGGCCGAGAGCGCGAAGATCGCCGACCCGCACGTGCGGGCGGGCCTGGTCGCCGGCGACGGCGGCGTCGTCGCGTGGCCGATGGCGGTCGGGCCGGCGCGGGCCAAGGAGTACCTGATGACCGGCGACCCGGTGCCGGCCGCCGAGGCCGAGCGGATCGGCCTGGTCAACCACGTCGTGCCCGACGACGAGCTGCTCGACGCCGCGATGACATGCGCGCGCCGCCTCGCCGCCGCCGCTCCGATGGCCTTGCGCTACACGAAAATGTCGGTGAACAAGCTGGTGAAGGACGCGCTCGGGGTCGCCTTCGACGCCTCCACCGGCTACGAGATGACCACGATGCTCAGCGAGGACCACGTGGAGGCGGTGACCGCGTTCCAGGAGCGGCGCGCGCCCCGCTTCACCGGCCGCTGACACCTGGAACGAAGGAGCGACACCCATGCACGGCACCCTCACCACGGAGACCGTCGCCGACGGCGTCGTCCTGCTGACGCTGGACCGCCCGGACCGGGGCAACGGCGTCGTGCCGGAGATGGCCGCCGACCTCGTCGAGACTCTGTCCACACTGGAGACCGACACCGGCGTGCGGGCCGTCGTGATCACCGGCGCCGGGAGACAGTTCTCGGCCGGCGCCGACCTCAAGGCCATGCGGGACTACCTCGACCACGAGCTCCCCCGCACGGGCGAGCCCTACAACGCCCGGGTGATCTTCCCGGTGATCGAGCAGATGGTGGCCTCCCGGCTCCCGCTGATCGCTGCCGTCAACGGCGGCGCCACCGCAGGTGGCATGGACCTGGCGCTGGCCTGCGACGTACGCCTCGCCGCGTCCACGGCGAAGTTCGGCCACACCTACATCAACCTCGGCCTTCCGCCGGGCAACGGCGGCACCTGGTTCCTTCCCCGGCTCGTCGGCTCGGGCGTCGCCGCGGAGCTCGTGCTGACCGGCGACGTCGTCGACGCGGCGCGCGCCCGCGAGCTCGGGCTGGTCAACCGGGTCGTCGAGCCCGACCAGTTGATCCCCGAGGCGACCGCCCTCGCCGAGCGGATCGCAGCGAAATCCTGGCGGGCCGTGCAGGCGAGCAAGCAGTCCCTGCGCGCCAGCTGGAACGTCGACCTCGCCGCCACGCTGTCCGCGAACTACTGGGCGCACGCCGCGCTGCACTCCGGCCCGGACGTGTCCGAGGGCGTCGACGCGTTCCTGCAAAAGCGATCGGCGCGGTTCAACCAGCGCTGAACGAGCCATCGCCGTTCGGCGATATCGCCTGCACATTTCGAGGCAGCGGATTGGGAACCGTGCGGCATCGTCGTATTCAAGCCGTGAGCGACAATGTTCCGCACTGCCCCTGATGGCGGTGCGCTCAGGGGCGTCAATGTGAGTGGCGGCCGTACCCAACGTTGACTACCTCAAGGACGTGTTACTGCTGCTGGTATAGCGATCCGACTACAGTCGGATGGCGACCCCTTAGGTTCGTTGCCGTTGGGATGACGTTGTCGGACCATGGTGGCGGCTGGCCCCGAGCGGGAGGCCTCGTGATCATTAATGCCGAGGACTTGGACTGTGTGCCCGTCGGCCGATGGCTTCGGGAGGTCTCGATCTCGGCCGGGTCCCCTGCCATGACGGTACCTGCCGGCGCCGTTCTCGGGGTCGATGTGGGTGCATCGATCTCGGTCCCGGGCGCTGTCGACATGGCCGCCACGATCGAAGGGCTGCCGGAAGCCAAAGAGGTGACGAATGCGGCGATCGTCCAGGCCTCGACCAAGCTCACTGTTACGCTGACACCGACGGAGGGTCCATTCGTCCGGCGCGTCCACAGAGGATGGCGCATCGTTGTCGAGGGCGCGGGCCCGGGCGGGCTTCCGCTGCTCACCGACATCTCGGAGGTTGATCCGGCGTCCGGTGGCAAGCAGGACCTGTTCCTCGCCCATGCCGCCTCGACATCGGTCAACCCTGCCGGCGCCGTCGCGAACGACGGAGTCCGCGCCAAGCTGAGCGATCACGCGCGGGCGAGCGTCGGTCCGTTGCGGGTGACGGTCGGCGACCGTGAGGTCGAGGACGCGACGATGATCGTCGGCAGCAAGGTGCTGCGCAGCACCGAGGCCCGCTTCTCGAAGCTCGACCTCGACCTGCCAGTGACGCTCGAGGGAGCCGGCCATCATCTGACCACCATCGAGCAGGTAACCGACGACACGACGGTCGTGCTGGCGGAGCCGGCGCAGCGGACGGTCATCGACGGCCCGGCCGACGTGTGGCGGCCGGAGTCGGACTCCGCGCCGTCCCTGCTCACCGGCCTGCAAGGCGCGGTGAACCCCGGCACGGACCCGGTGGAGATCGTCTTCGGTCCGGGCGTCTACGACTTCACCGCGCTGCCGACGGAAACCGGGGCGTTGGTTGCCGTGGCGCTGAACGGCGTGAACGGCCTCACCCTGCGCGGTTCGGGTCGTGGCGCAACCGTCCTGAGGCTCATGCCGGAGCAGGACCTGCAGAGAGGGGGGCCCGTCGTCAAGGACACTCATGTGATC
Source organism: uncultured Actinomycetota bacterium (assembly GCA_963822335.1). Classification (GTDB taxonomy): domain Bacteria; phylum Actinomycetota; class Actinomycetes; order Mycobacteriales; family Pseudonocardiaceae; genus Pseudonocardia. The sequence goes on from CAWGHE010000006.1 coordinate 81,599, forward strand.
ATGGCGAAGGACTGCCACGACCTGAGAATCGCCGGACTGACCGTTCATGGTGCCTACCTGACGATGTCGAAAGGTGGCGTGGAACAGATGCACGGCGTCTTCCTGAACGCGGGGTGTGACGGCGTGGTGCTCGACGATGTCGAGGTGTTCCAGTCGGCGGGTGACGGCGTGCGGCTTCTCGGGGCCGAAACCAGCCCAACGCGCCGCGTCGTTGTCGACCGATGCCACCTGATTCAGAACCATCGGACCGGGGTCGCCGTTCAGCGAGAAGTCAACACGCTGACATTACGGCGCTGCTCCATCGACATGACTCCGCCGGGTGAGGACGCATGCATCGACCTCGAACCGACAAGCGAAGTGGCCACCGTAGAAGCACCGAGCGACGTCGTCATCCATTTCAACACGCTCGTGCACGGAAATCTTGCGACGGCCGTGTCTCTCAGCGGCATCTCCCCGGATCGGCCGTCTCGGCGAATCCGCTTCGCCCACAACACCCTCACCGGGGGAAGCCTCGGCGGAGCGCACACCGAACAACTGACTCTGCGCGGGAACACCATCGACGCCGGCTCGGCCGACCTGACCGGCGCCATGATCCGCCTTCACGGCCGATGCGTCGACCTGCAACTGGACGGCAACCGAATCCTCGCTGCCGGGCAGCAGGCGGACGGCATCTCCATCAGCGGCAACGCTGAGCGGCTGACCGTCGTCGACAACGACATCAGTACTGCCGGCATCGGAATCGACGTCACCGCACGGGGGGAGGACGCAGAAGTGGGCCGCAACCAGGTCCATGGTGGGAACCAACGTCCCGGCATCCGGGTCCTGACGGTCGGCGGAACAACGCACCATGGCATCCGCGTCGCCGACAACATCGTGCTCGACTTCGCCGGTGCCGGCATCATCATCGGACCCGGTCAGCCACCGGACATGCTGGGGAACCCCGTCATCATCGGCAACGCGATCGAACACCAAGGGGAGGAGCCCCCTCCGACGCTCGTCGGTATCGACCTCATCCGCCCCGAGAACCAATGGGTGGACCCCGTCGTCGTAGACAACCAGATCGACGCTGCGATCCCGATACAGATTCGCGGGCCTCAGTAAACCCGGACCATGTGGGCCGGTCCTCGTCGCCGCCTGGCAGCGGAGTCGTCGAGCCGTCGTCTCAGCCGGAGGGGTGCTGGCCGGGTAGATCAGGAAGGTCGAGGTCGCCCTTGCGCAGGCGGTAGATCTGCAGGTTCAGGCCGTAGTACTTCTCGGTCTCGCCGACCCACCTCATCCCGATCCGGAGCGCCATGGCCGCAGCGCGGTGATTGCGCGGGCGCGCGACCGCGAAGAGCTCGTCGACGCCGTTGCTGAATGCGTAGTGCGCCACGGCGTGACCTGCCTCGGCGCCCAGCCCGCTGCCCCACGCGGCGGGTGACAGCTGAACGCCGATCTCGAGGTCGATGTGGTCGGGCGGCAACGGCAGCAGGGCGGAACCGCCGATCACTGCGCCGGATTCACGTAGTGTGATGGCCCATCGCCCGGCTGGATCGGGCAGCGTCTCGTTCTCGCGGAGCCAGGTTTCGAGCTGGTCGCTCATCGACGTGGTGTCGGTGATCTCCTGCATGGCGGGGGTGAGCCATCGAGCGACGCCGATGTCTCCGTAGACCGCCAGCGCGGCGGGTACGTCCTGCCGGTCCCAGGGCCGGATCGTGAGCCGTGCGGTAGTCAGCGTTCGGCCCTCGACGGCGACCATGTCACGCGCGTCCATGCCGTACTCCTTCTCGGTCAGCGAGCGGTCCCAATCGGCATCCGTCCATGGAACGACATAACCGGTGCGACGCGTTCCGAGGGAGCCTCAGGGGAGGGCAACGACGCCCGTGTGGACGAACGGGCACCTCCATCAGAGCGGCGATGCGGCTTCTGAGGGGTCGCCTCACGCCTCCGGGGTGTGCAGCGGGAGCCGGACCTGGAACCGGGTGTCGCCCGGTTCGGAGACCACCCGCAGGTCGCCTGCGTGGCGGTTGACCACGATCCGCCAGGACAGGTCCAGCCCCAGCCCGGTGCCCTGGCCGACCGGCTTCGTCGTCACGAACGGCTCGAAGATGCGCCGGGCCATCTCCGGCGGCACGCCCGGGCCGGTGTCTCCGATCTCCACCAGCACACGGTCTCCGTCACGGGCGGTGCGCAGCGTCAGCGTGCCGCCCGGCGGGTCCTGGGCGAGCATCGCGTCCACCGCGTTGACGATCAGGTTCGTCCACACCTGGTTCAGCTCGCCCGCATACGCCGGGACCAGCGGCAGGGTGCGGTCGTAGTCGGTGACGACGGCGATCCGGTCGTCGCGCTGCCCTGCCAGCATCGCCAGCGTCGAGTCCAGACCGGCGTGGAGGTCGGTGTCCTGGTGCGGGGCCCGATCCAGCTGCGAGTACTGCTTGGCCTCTCCGACCAGCGTGGAGATCCGGGTGACGGCGTCGGTGACCTCGTTCATCAACGACTCGGTCTCCGCGGTGTAGGCCAGCCAGCGCACCGCCTGCTCCAGAAAGTCCGGTCCCACGGTCTCGGCGACCTGCTCCAGGTCGTCGGTGGCGAGCCCGGCACCGACGAACACCGGAGCCATATCCCATCCGGCGGCTACGTCGCGGTCGGCGAGCCAGTCCCCGAGTTCGTCCTCGGCGTCCGCGGCGTCGAGCGGGCTGAGTTCGGGCGCGTCCGCGGCGCCTGCCACGATCTTCTCCGCGAGGTCGGTGAGCCGGTACAGGCTCTCCGGGTCGACCCGCCCCTCGGCGATCAGCGCGAGCTTGTGCCGCATGCCGGCAACCCGGTCGCGCAGCGTCTCGACCGCCCGCACCGCGGCCGCCGCCGGGTTGTTCAGCTCGTGCATCAATCCTGCGGACAGCGTGCCCAACGCCAGCAGCCGTTCCCGCTGCCCGACCATCTCGGCCATGTTGCGCTGCCCCAGGAAGAGCCCGGACAACAGGTGCACCGCCATCGGGAACCAGGCAGCGAACCGGTCGGCGAACTCTGCGGCCGGAAGGGACAGGAACCGGCAGTCGGTGACCGCCCGGACCGTCGCACCGTAGGTCTGCGGGATGCGGTCGGACAGGTAGAACTGGACCGCTCCGGCGTAGGCACCGCGCTGGTCCGAACGCCCGACCTCCACCTCGTCGCCCTGCACCAGACGCGACATCCGCAACGTGCCGTCGAGGAGCACGAGGAAGCATTCGGCGGGCTCGCCCTCGACGGCGACGTCGCTCCCGGCCGGGTGGGCAGTCACCGCTGCGTTCTCGGCCACCCACTGCAGTTGGTCGGCGGTGAGGCGCTCGAAGAGGAACAGCTCCCGCAGCTGCGCGGGCGCCAACCGGGTCCCGGTGGTGCCGTCACCGTCCGGCCCGCTCATCGTGTCGCCGTCATCGTTGGGCCAGGTAGCGGTGGACCAGCGTCACGGCCATCGCACCCTCACCGACGGCGGAGGCCACCCGCTTGACCGACTCGGCCCGCACGTCACCGGCGACGAACACGCCCGGCAGGCTCGTTTCGAGGTAGTACGGGTCGCGCCGGGGCCGCCAGCCGGGCGGGCGCGCACCGTCGACCAGCAGGTCGGGACCGGTGAGCACGAATCCCCGCTCGTCACGGGCCACGACACCGTCGAGCCAGTCGGTGCGCGGGGCGGCACCGATGAACACGAACAGGTGCTCGGTGGACACCGTCTCCTGCTCGTCGGTCTTGGTGTCGCGCAACACGAGCCGTTCGAGGTGCCGCTCGCCCTCGGCCCGTTCGACGACGGTGTTCGCACGCACCGTCACCCCACCGAGCCTGTCCAGCTGCTGGATCAGATAGTGCGACATCGAGGCCTCCAGGCTGGGCCCGCGCACCAGCAGCACGACCCGGCGGGCGTGCCGGGCGAAGAACACCGCGGCCTGGCCCGCCGAGTTCGCTCCGCCGGCGATGTAGACGTCCTGGTCGGCGCAGTCGGCGGCCTCGGTGGTCGCCGAGCCGTAGTACACCCCCCGCCCGGTCAGCTCGGCTGCCCCGGGTGCCTCGAGCGCCCGGTAGGCCACCCCGGTCGCCAGGATCACCGCGTGCGCGGACACCCGCGAACCGTCGTCGAACGACACCACCCGTCCCGACCCGTGCGCCTCGAGTGCCACGACGTCACGGGCCGAGAGCATCTCGGCGCCGAACTTGATCGCCTGCCGTCGCGCCCGCTCGGTCAGCTGTGCACCGGACACTCCGTCCGGGAAACCCAGGTAGTTCTCGATGCGCGAGCTCTGCCCGGCCTGCCCGCCGGTGGCCCGGCGCTCCACGAGCACCGTGCGCAGGCCCTCCGAGGCGCCGTAGACCGCGGACCCGAGACCGGCCGGGCCCGCCCCCACCACGACCAGGTCGTAGAACTCGGCAGCCGGCTGCACCGACAGCCCCACTGCCGCCGCGATCTCCGCATCGGAGGGGGCTCGAAGCGCCGTGCCGTCCGGGGTGAGCACCAGCGGCACATCGGCAGGCCCGGCGGCCGCGGCGTCCAGCAGCCGGCGCCCCTCCGGCTCCTCGCTGGAGTACCACACGTACGGCAGCGCGTTGCGGGCCAGGAAGTCCCGTGTCTGGTACGAGCCCGCCGACCAGCGGTGTCCCACCACCTGGATGTCGTTCACCGGCGCGTCCGCGACCGCGTGCCAGGTCTCGACCAGCGCGTCCACCACCGGGTAGAGCTTCTCCTCGGGCGGCTCCCACGGCTTGAGCAAGTAGTGATCGACATCGACGACGTTGATCGCCTGGATGGCGGCATCGGTGTCCGCGTAGGCGGTCAGCAGTGCTCGTCGGGCCCGGGGGAACAGATCCATCGCCTGCTCCAGGAACTCGATCCCGTTCAGCTCCGGCATCCGGTAGTCGGCCAGGATCGCAGCGACGACGTCGCCCCGGCGCTTGATCTCGCGCAGGGCCTCCAGGCCCTCCGGTGCCGACCCGGCCCGGACGACGCGGTACTCCTCGCCGTAGCGGCGCCGCAGGTCCCGCGCGACCGCCCGCGAGACCCCGGGATCGTCGTCGACGGTGAGCAGCACCGGCTTCACACGGCGCTGGTCACCGATCGCGCCGCTCACCCGACGATCTCGTCGACGAAGCACCATCGCCAGCCCTCGCCCGGCTCGGCGGAGCGGGCCACCGGGTGTCCGGACTCGGCGAAATGGGCACTGGCGTGCCGATTCGGGGAGGAGTCACAGCATCCGACGTGCCCACAGCTCAGGCACGACCGGAGATGAACCCATTGCCCGCCGATTCGCAGGCAGTCCTCACAGGCGGCCACGTCCGGCTCGGCACCGGCCGGGGCATCTCGGAGATGCCCGCACAGTTCACCCACGGTCTCCCCTTCAGGGCCTCACAGGGGTCGGCGTCCTCATCCGGCCGGGACCGGGACACCGAGTCTTCATTCACCTCCTCCACGACTCGGATTGCAACCCCATGGCAACCGCCGGCACACGCGTGCACCACCGTTCGCGCGCGGCCCTGGCCGCCGGTCCGACAGGCGACCGCTGGGGCGCATCGCCGCGCTCTGAGCAGGTCGGGCCTCAGACCGTGACCGTCGTGACTGTCGCTACGGGATCAGCGCGCGCAGGATCAGCACCACGACGAACACCACCGGCAGGGCCAGATCGATCGCCACCGACCCGGCACGCACCGGCCGGATCACCCGCCGCACCGGGGCCAGCACCGGCTCGGTCACACCGTGGACGACCCTGCGGACCGGACCGAGCCGGTCCGGAGTCGATCCGGTCCTCAGCACCAAGACCCAGTCGAGGACGACCCGCGCCACCAGGAACAGCTCGAACAGCAGCAACGCCGCGCCCAGTACCGTCCACACCACGCTCATGTCCCCAGCCTGCACCCGCCGTCTGAGAGGAGGGTGTGAGCAGCCCGAGAATCCCGACTCACGCCAGGCGTCGGCGGCCCGGTCGCGAGCGCGCGCCGGATCGAAGCGGGCTAGGCACCAGGCCGCACGCCGGCGAGCGAGACGACCATGTCGATGACCGCCTGGAGGTCCTCGCGGGATCGCTTGTCGTCCGAGTCGGAGATGTACTGAAGGATGAGCCCATCGATACTCGCCACGATTATTCGCGCGAGGCGGTCGAAAGGCACCGCCGAGGTCTCGCCTGCCAGTGTGGCGGCTCGTTCACACCATTCCGCAACGACGGCGACATAGCGCTCGTATTGCAGGCGCGCAAGGTACTCCTGCCCGGAGGTGCGTAGCGAGTACGTCGTGAGCTCGTACTGCATCAGTTGTAGTCCGACATGGCTCGTGACGAGCCTCGCCCAGAACGTCGAAACACCGAAGCGGATCGCGTGCTCGAGCCCGTTGTCCAACTCGGCCGTGACTCGCAGCACCTCGGCGATCTCCCGGCCGACGTCCTCGATCACCGCACGCAGCAGTTGGTCCTTCGAGGGGAAGACGTACTGCATCGTGCCGAGGGGTACGCCCGCCTCGGCGGCGACGGCGCGCAGTGAGGTCCGGGCGACACCGTCCCGCGCGAGCACGGTGCGGGCGGCATGGACCAGCTGCGTGCGTCGGACCGACGCCTCGACGTGCGGCACGGCACTCCCTCCGGTCGCCGAAATGCTGTCACGCGGCCTTGCTCCGCGACCGTGTGCGACTCTACAGTCCCACACAGTCAGTCGACTGACTGAGTCGGTCCGTCCGCAGACGCCGGGGCGTGCTCCCGGACGGTAGGGGTGTGACATGAAGGTCGTTGTGATCGGCGCCGGGCTCTCGGGACTGTCCGCGGCCACCGATCTGCAGGATGCCGGCGTCGAGGTGGTCGTCCTGGAGGCTCGGGACCGGGTCGGCGGCCGCGTGGAGGGTGGCGCCGTCGCCGGCTGCCCGGTCGAGCTGGGCGGCACCTGGCTCGGCGACGGGCACGAGCGGATGTACCAGCTGGTCGAGCGCCTCGGCCTCTCGACGTTCCGGACGTGGAACGACGAGGGCGAGATGCTGATCGAGCTGGCGGGACGGCGTTCGCGTCTCGCCGGACGCAAGGGAGCGGTACCGCGGCTCAACCCGGTCGCGCTCGCCGACCTGGCACAGGGCATGGCCCGCTTCGGCCGGCTGGCCCGCACCGTCGACCCGGCGCGTCCCTGGACGCACCGACGAGCCGACCTGCTCGACACGCAGACGTTCGAGACGTGGATCCGGCGGAACCTGCGCACACCGAGTGGCCGCGCGTACTTCCGCATCGCGACCGAGGCCGTGTTCGCGGCCGACGCCGGGGACATCTCCCTGCTGCACGCGCTGTTCTACGCGGTCAGCAACGCCGACCTCGAGACCCTGCTCGCCGTCGACCGCGGCGCGCAGCAGGACCGGGTCGCCGGCGGTTCCGTCCTCGTCGCCGAACGACTCGCCGAGGCCCTCGACGTCCGGCTCGGCACGCCCGTCGTGGCGCTGGCGCAGGACGGCGATCGCGTCGCCGTCCGGACCCGGTCCGGCGACATCCACACGTGCGACCGCGTCGTCGTGGCGATCCCACCGACGCTGGCCGGGCGGCTCGGCTACGACCCGCCGTTGCCGGCGTGGCGGGACCAGCTGACCCAGCGACTCCCGGCCGGGAGCGTGGTCAAGACGTTCGCCGCGTACCCGACCCCGTTCTGGCGCGAGGACGGCCTCAACGGCCAGGTGGCCGGCGACCGCGGACCGGTCAAGGTCACGTTCGACGTCTCCCCTCCCGACGGCTCGACCGGCGTGCTGCTCGGCTTCGTCGAGGGCGGCGAGGCCCGCCGCTGGCAGCGACTCGACGACGCCGGACGACGCCGAACGGTCCTCGACTGCTTCGTGCGCTACTTCGGACCCCGGGCGGCCGACCCGGTCGACTACCTCGAGAAGGAGTGGAGCAGCGAGGAGTTCACCCGCGGTTGCTACGGCGCCCACTTCGCCCCCGGTGTGTGGACCGGGTTCGGCGAGGCGCTGCGACCGCCCGTGGGGCGGATCCACTGGGCCGGAGCCGAGTACGCCGTCGAGTGGAACGGCTACATGGAGGGTGCGGTCCGCTCCGGCCGCGCCACGGCCGGGGAGGTGCTCGCAGCCGACCGCACGCTCTCGCCGACGCCCATCGAGCAGCTGCACGGGACCGGTGCGGGTCTCGAGCGCTGATGCCGTTGTCGGACGGGTGCCGGCTCTGACGCGGACCGGCCCGGACGGCGCCACGCGGACCCACGGCGCCCCCGGTCTCCGTCCGGTCAGTGGCCCACGAACGCCTCGGCCAGCCACCAGGACGGCGCGTCCGCGATGACCTTGGCGTCGAGCAACAACGGTCGGTTCCGCGGACCGGCGAGCCACCCGGTCACGACATGGAGGTCGGCGGTCGAGCGGACCACCGCGGCGTCGCAGCCGTACCCGTGCGCGATCGCGGCCAGGTCGGTGTCCGGAAACCGCACGCAGCTCTGGTCGGCGTCGGCGAAGTGGTGGAACTCGGCGCCGTAGCCGGCGTCGTCGTAGACCACGATCGACCATCCCGAGGCCCAGCCGCACGGCCGTCTCCAGCTCGCTGACGCCCATGAGGAACCCGCCGTCGCCACAGGCGGCCACCGCGAGCCGGTCCGGGCGGGCCAGTGCCGCACCGATTGCCGTCGCGAGCCCGAGGCCGATCGACTGGAACGCCTGGGTGAAGCAGAACCCGGCCGCGTCCGGCACCGCGAGGTAGCCGGCCGGGTACCCCATGAAGTTGCCGGAGTCGACGGCGACCGTGCGCTCGGCGGGCAGCAACCCGTCCAGGGCGGCGGAGAGGACCCGCGGGTCGATCCGGTCCCCGCTTCCGTCGTCGGCCGGGGCGGCATGCCGGGCTTCGGTGCGCAGCCGGGCGGCGACCGCGCCGGTGCGCAGGCCGGCGTTCGCGCCGACTGCCTCGAGCACGTCGCGCGCGGTCGCAGCCACGTCGCCGAGCACGGCGAGATCGACCGGACGCTGCGCCCCCAGGGCGTCGACCGTGTCGTCGACCTGCACCACCGTCGCCCCGGGGGAGATCAGGTCACCGTGCCGTGTCGTCCACATCGTCAGCGACGCACCCCACGCGACGACGACGTCGGCGCCGGAGATCAGCTCCACGGCCAGCGGCGTGGCGAAGCCGCCGGAGATCCCGAGCGACCAGGGGTGGCCGGCGAACAGCCCGTGCGCGACAGCGGACGTCGCCAGCAACGCACCGCAGCGGTCGGCCAGCGCCTCCAGCTCGGCGCGGGCGTCGCGGGCGCCGCGGCCCGCGACGAACACCGGCCGCTCGGCCCGCTCCAGGACGCCGGCCAGTGCGCTCGCCGTCGCCGGGTCCGGCCGGGCCGGCGACCAGGTGACCCGCGCCGGGACGGCGCCGCCGACGGCGGTCTCGGCCTGGACGTCGAGGGGCAGGTTGAGCACCACGGTCCGGCGCTGGTCGCGGCAGATTCCGTAGGCGCGCACGACGTCCGCGGCGGCGCTGCGGGCCGAGTGCACCCGCTCGGCGACCGCGCCGACCGAGCGCGCCACTGCGTCCTGGTCGATGCGGAAGTTGGAGCGCACCGCGGCAGCGGCGGTCTCGGCGGCCAGCACGAGAAGCGGGGTGCGGCTCTTCGCGGCCTCGGTGATGCCGGTCAGCGCGTTCGTCAGACCGCATCCCTGGTGCAGCGTCAGCACCCCGACCTCGCCGCTGGTACGTGCGTAGGCGTCCGTCATCGTCGCCGCGCCGCCCTCGTGCCGCGCCGCGGTGTATCCGACGCCCGCCGCCCGCAGGGCGTTCGTGACGTGGAAGTTCCCGCTGCCCACCACACCGAAGGCGTGCCCGACACCGAGGTCACCGAGCAGGGCCCCCACCTGGTCGGCGACGGTCCCACCCGGGCTCACGTCTCCACCAGGGCCAGAACGCGTGCCGGGCTCCCGGACCCACCGACGATCGGCAGCGGGCACACCACCAGTACGGCACCCGTCGGCGGCAGCGCGCCGAGGTTGCGCAGGCTGGTCAGACCCCACTTGCCGGCGCCCATGAGGAAGTGGTGGCAGGAGAAGGGCGGGTCGAACCCGGCGGCGCCACCGGCGTCGGTACCGACGGTCTCCACGCCGAACCCGGTCAGCGGCGACGACTCGGCGATCCATCGCGCGCACTCGGCGGAGACGCCCGGCGTGTGCGGCCCGTCCCCGTCGGCGTTCATGAACTCCTCCTGGGTGCCGCTGCGCGACTCCCAGCCGGTGCGCAGCAGCAGCCAGCCGCCGTCGGGCAGGGGGCCGTGCTCGGACTCCCACGCCCGGATGCCGTCCACCTCGAGCAGGTGGTCCGGGTCCTCGGCCACCTCGGCCGTCACGTCCAGGACGGCGACCGGCGCGACCAGCGTGCTCATCGGCACCTGCGACACGTCGAGGCCGTCGCGGCCGGTCACCCAGTGGTTCGGGGCGTCGACGTGGGTGCCGGTGTGCTCGCCGGTGTGGATGTCGTTCCAGTACCAGGCCGGGCCGCGGTCGTCGTAGCGAGAGATCTCCTCGAGCCGGAACCGCGACGTGTTCGCGAACGGCTCGGGCAGCTCCAGGATCGGCGTGGACTCCTGTAGCGGGGTCGTCAGGTCGACGACCCTCACCGATCCGGACCGGGTGGCCTGCACCAGGGCTGAGAGGACGGACACGGGCGTCTCCTGTCGGGACGGGATCTGCTGGCCGGTGCAGCATGGCCGGTCCGATCCTCCGGGACCATCCGGTGCGCGCCGGTCCTGTCCCCGTGGCGCCGGACAGCCGCACCGTCCGTTCTCACGGGCCCGCCGACCGGTCGGCGAGGGCCAGCGCGCGCGGGAGGGGTGGTGCGGCCGGGTCGATCAGCCCCTCCTCGCAGGCCTTGATCTGCAGCGCCAGGAACGCCGAGTAGATCCGGCTCTGCGCGAGGCTCCCGGCGGTGAACCAGAGCCCCTCCTGAGCGGTGCGGGTCCACATGTTCGCCAACTCGCCGTGGTCGTCCCAGCCCCAGATCGGGCCGACCGCGTCGGCGACCGCGTCCCCGAACCGGTCCCGGACCAGGTCCTGCTGGGTCAGGTACCCGGTGGCCAGCACGATCAGGTCGGCCGGCACCGTCGTGCCGTCCCGCAGCAGCGCGCCGTCGGGGACGATCCGCTGCACGTCGGCGAACTGCAGCAGCCCGATCGCCCCCTCGATCAGCAGATCGGAGCAGCCCACGTTGAGGTAGTAGCCACCACCGCGGCGCAGGTACTTCATCTGGTACCCGGTCTCGTCCGGGCCGTCGTCGGTCCGGAACCCGATCCGGCGCAGGCCCTCGCGCAGTTCCCGGTCCTCCACGCGGGCCTGCTCGGTCAGCTGCTGATACCCCTGCACCAGCACCGGGTACGGCGTGGCCGCGAACAGCAGGTCGCAGTCCGCGGTCGGCGGCCCCTCGGTGTACAGCGCGTACACCCGCTGGGCGGTCGGCTCGACCTGCACCACGGTCGTCGGGCTGCGCTGCACCATCGTCACGGCGGCGCCGTAGCTGTGCAGGTCCTGCGCCACGTCGTGCCCGCTGTTCCCGGTCCCGATCACCAGCGCGCGCCGCCCGGCCTGGTCGGCGCCCTCGCGGTAGGTGCTGGAATGCAGCACCTGCCCGGCGAAGTCCTCGATCCCGGGGATGTCCGGGACGTTCGGGATCCCGCTGACGCCGGTGGCCATCACGATGTGCCGCGGGGCCAGGACCCGCTCCGCCCCGTCCCGGAGCACGGTCGCGCTCCAGCACCGCGCCGTCGGGTCGTAGCGCGCCCCGACGAACTCGGTCGACGTCCAGAAGTTGATCTCCATCGTGTCGACGTAGGACTCGAACCAGTTGGCGAGCTTGTCCTTCGGCACGTACACCGGCCAGGCGTCCGGGAACGGCAGATACGGCAGGTGGTTCACCCAGACCTGGTTGTGCAGGGCCAGCGAGTGGTACCGCTGCCGCCAGTTGTCGCCGACCCGCTGCATCCGGTCCACCACCAGCGCGTCCACGCCCAGGTGCCGCAGCCTGGCGGCGACGCCGAGTCCGGCCTGGCCACCGCCGACCACGAGCACGGCCGGGTCCCGGTCGGAGTACTCCTGCTCGACGGTGCGATGGTCCAGCCAGTTCTTCTGGCCGAAGTTGCGCGAGTACACGTCGCCGCGGGGGCGCCGCTCCCCCGTCGGTTCCTCGAAGCCGGTGAGCTCCTCAAGGGTCGTCAGCACCACCCAGGCCCGCGCGCCGTCGACGCCGTCGACGATCCGGACCACGCCGCTGCCCCGGCCGACCGCGGTCGTGAAGTCGAAGAACGCCTCCACCAACTCCCGCCCCGCCCGCCACACCACCCGCGGCGCGGGGTGAGACCGCCTGACCAGATTCCCGACCCCCGTCGCGGCCAGCGTCTCCGCCAGCGCCTCCCGGATCTGCGCCGGGCCGGAGAACGTGCGCAGCTGCCAGGTGAAACTCAGCAGATCCCGCCAGTGCCCGTCCGGGGCGAACAGGGCCGCCGCGGTACGGGTGTCACCGGACTCGAGTGCAGTACCGAACGCGGCCAGCCACTCGTCAGCCAGGCGCTCGGCGGTCGTGACGGTGTGCGCGTCGAGAAGCGTCATGTGCGTTCTCCCGGTCGAGGGACGCCGGTGTCCGTCGAACCACACTCACCGACCAGCGGGATGGTCGCAACACCGGGCGCCGATCCCGGCCGTCGACGTCCGGTGCGACACGCCCTCACAACGGTCGCAGGCGAGACCCACGCTGGGCTGACCGACGGCCGTGGCATCGGCAACCGACACAGTGCGCTGCGCCATCGGAACGCACTGTGTGAGACACGGGCCGCGGTGCTTGTGCACCCCACGGAGCGGTGACCACCCTGCGCCGCAGCACGAACGACACAGCAGAAGAACTCGGTGCGGAGGTCCGGTGGCGAAACGTCCGAGGAGTCGACGCAGGGACGCCGCCCTGTCGCGGGTCATCGCGATCGTCAACGAGAAGGGAGGGGTCGGGAAGACGTCCGTGGCCGCGAACCTGGCGGGCCAGTTCGCCGGCGCGGGCTACCGCTGCCTGCTGATCGACCTCAACCGGCAGGCCAACCTTGCCGACGACCTCGGCTTCCGCGGCACGGCACCGGACGATCGCGGCGCCGGGCTGCTCGCGTCGGTCATCGCCGAAGCCCCGCTGACCCCGGCCCACGACATCCGGCCCAACCTGGACGTGGTGTGCGGCGGAGCGCGCCTGGAGGACCTGACACCGGTCATGGTGTCGCGCCTGCAGCACCACGGGCGCACGGCGTTCCGGGTGCTCGGCGACGTGCTCGCCCCGATCTCGGACCGGTACGAGCTGGTCTTCGTCGACTGTCCACCGGAGTCGACGATCCTCACCGATCTCGCGCTGGCCGCGGCTCGGTGGGTGCTCATGCCGACCAAGTCCGACGTCGGCGGCCTGGTCGGTATGACGCTGGTCGCGGACCGGTTCGCGCTCGCACGCGAGGTCAACCCCCGGCTGTCCCTGCTGGGTGTCGTGCTGTTCGGCACCGGATCGCGCTCGAGCGCGATCCACGGCGAGGCGAGGGCGGCGATCGAGAAGGCGTTCGGCGGCCACTCGCCGTGGTTCGAGACGACGATCCGGCACGCGGAACGCACCGCACAGGACGCGCGTCGGCTCGGCCGGCTCGCACACGAGCTGGAGATCGAGGCCGCAGCACAGCCGGCCTGGTGGGAGGCATTGCGCATGGACATCCGAGCACCACGACTCTCCTCGTCCGCGGCCGGGGTCGCGGGCGACTACCGGGCACTCGGCGTGGAGGTGCTCACCGCGTTGCAGGCGGAAGAGGACGCCGAGCGCGGCACCCGAGCCGGAGCGGCGGGCCCGGCATGACCCGCGCTCAGCCCGACCCCGACACCGTCGAGCCCGACCGGGCCGACCTGAGCTCGGCGTTCGGAGACTCGGCGGCGGGCGTCCTGCGGGGACTGCTCGCGCCGCGACGGGCACCGGTCCAGGCCGTCGACGACCCGGACGACGGGCCCCGACCCGACACCAGCACAACGGGAGAGCCGGCCGTGCCCCACGAACGACGCACCGAGACCGCGGCGACTCCCGAACCACCCACCGCCCGTTCTGCACACCCCGCACCGGGCCGCGTGAAACCAAGAAAGGAAGCGCCGGGCCGGGCGGCCCCAGCGCAGCGCCGCCGAGTGCGGACCGCGCGTGTGCGAGACCGCCAGGACGTGGATCTGCTGCTGCTGGCCGTCGCGCGCGACGGGGCGGCGAACGGCCGCGAGTTCATCGCGCAGGTGCGCGAGCGCAGCGGCGGAGCGGTCGAGCTGACCGAACGCCGCGTCTACCACGAGCTGCACCGGCTGCGGAACAACCGGCTGATCGCCGACACCGGGCGCGGCGGACCGGGCCGCTTCGTCCTCACCGACAGCGGCGAGCGCATTCTCGCGTCACGCACCCAGCAGTGGCGGACCTACGCACGCGCCATGGAGCGGGTCCTCGGGGAGTGATCCGCTGACGGGCTCGACCGTTCAGTACTCGCCCTTGATGACGAAGTAGGAACCGCGGATGGTCCCCGCGAGCTTCGACTTCTGTTTCGCGAACTTGAACGTCGACGCGAGCTCGTCGGGAACCGGCATCCCGTCCGACAGCTTGAATCCCACGGCCCGCTTCTTCCCGTCCTCGAGGCCGTACATGACGTTGATCGAGAGTCCCGACTCGTAGAACACGTAGGCGAACCGGGTTCCGTCGGCGACGAAGGACGAGGCTTCCAGCGGTCGGGCCGCGATGACGAGGTCGCGTTCGTTCTCGAGGATGCCGCTGACCCAGTCGACGGTCTCGGCGGCGTCGGTCGCGGGATCGACGGTGAACACGTGGTCGTACTTGTTCTTGAAGTACCGGGCCTCGTTCGCCCGGAGACCGGCCAGAGCGTCGGCGACCGGGGAGGACTCCAGACCGGCCGTGGAGACGGTGTGAAAGTCGACGACGTGCGGCACGAACACCTCCGACACAGCGACAGCAACGAGCACGACCGTACAACGGTGGAGTCAGGTCGAGGCGCGGGCGATCCGGCTCGCACAGACCGCCCCGATCCCGGACAGCACGACCATCGCCACCAGGTACACCGAGGCCCCGGCCATCCCGAGCGGCGAGGCCAGCAGCAGCGTGGTCAGGATCGGGGCGAGCGCCCCGCCGAAGATCGAGCCGAGCTGGTAGCCCACCGAGGAGCCGCTGTAGCGGATCTCGGTCGGGTAGGACTCCGCGGCGAGCGCCGCGGACGGTCCCCACATCGGAGCGGAGAGCCACCGTGCCCCGGCCACCGCGACCGCGATCAGCGCGATCGACGCGCTAGCCAGCAGCGGCAGGAACACCGCGGCGGCTGCCGCGGTCGCCACCGCGCCCCACAGGATCGTGCGCCCGTGGCCCCAGCGGTCCGACTTCGCCGACACCCAGAGGATCAGCGGGATCTCCAGGACCGCGACCACCAGCACCACCGCGATCAGCGCGGGGCGGGGCAGGCCGAGCGTGCTCGTGCCGTACTGGATGGAGAACGTGGCCGCCATGTAGCCGACCGCGGTGATCCCGCCGAACATGGCGATCCCGCACAGCACCTGCGGGAAGTGCTCGCGCAGCACCGCGACGATAGGCAGACGCATGGACCCCGCGCGCGGTGCGGCGACGAACTCCGGGCTCTCCTCCACCCGCAGCCGCACGTAGAGCCCGACGAGGACCAGCAGTGCGCTGAGCAGGAACGGGATCCGCCAGCCCCAGGAGAGCAGGTCCTCGGCCGGCAGCGCGACCGCGATCGCCAGGAACACCGCGTTCGAGGCGACCAGCCCGATCGGCACCCCGAGCTGGGGAAAGCTGCCGTAGAAGCCGCGCCGGTTCTCCGGCGCGTGCTCCACCGAGAGCAGCACGGCGCCGCCCCACTCCCCGCCGACGGCGAAGCCCTGCAGCACCCGCAGCACGACCAGCAGCACCGGGGCGGCCAGGCCGATCGCCGCGAAGTTCGGCAGCACCCCGATCAGCGTGGTGGCCACGCCCATCGTCAGCAGCGTGGCGACCAGCGTGTTCTTGCGCCCGATCCGGTCGCCGAGGTGCCCGAACAACACGCCGCCGATCGGCCGGGCGACGAACCCGACGGCGAACGTGCCGAACGCGGCCAGGGTCGCGGCCAGCGGCGAGACGCCCGGGAAGAACTGCGGCCCGAACACGGTGATCGCGGCCAGGCCGTAGATGTAGAAGTCGTACCACTCGATGGACGTGCCGACGAGGCTGGCGAGCGCGACCCGGCGGATCCGTCGCGGATCGGGCGCCGCCGCACCGGCATCCGGTCCGGATCCCTGCGGGGCGGCGGGTGAGGTGGTCACGGCGGCCTCCATTGGTCGTCTGATGGGCGGATCGTGCCGTCCGTCCGTTCCCGGCGCACCGGTCCTTCCGCCTGGTGGGAGGGAATCGCCGTTCTCCACCGCCTCGGACGGACTCCGATGTGCTGTGCTGGACCACGGCACCGAACCCGATCGACGGGAGTGACTCGTGGCGACCTACAACGGCGCGATGCAGCGGGCGTCCTTCGCCGACATCCCCGGCGACGCCCACGGCCTGATCTCGAAGCGGACCGCCGAGCTGGACGGGGTCAGCGTCACCGAGGTGACGTTCGACGTCGGGGCGGTGTGGTCCAAGGACCTCAAGCCCGAGGCCGGCACCGAGCTGTGCGAGCTGCCGCACGTCGCCGTCGTCGTCAACGGCGCGCTCGGCGTCCGGATGGGCGACGGCACCAAGGAGATCTTCGGGGCCGGGGACGTGATGATGCTCCCGCCCGGCCACGACGCGTGGTGCGTCGGCGAGGAGCCGTGCATCTTCGTCGAGTTCTCCCGCGGCGGCGACTACTACGGCTGATCCCCCCGTTCCCTGCGGCCTGTGCTCCGCGGCGGCGGCGGACAGCCGACGCAGCCGGTCCGCGAGCGCATTCCTGCTCCTGGTGCTACCTCGTCAACCGAGGCGGGACCACCCCGAGCGGCCCCGCCCCGGTCCGGCGGCGGTGACCGGCACAGGACTGCGCCGCGGTCACCGCAGGTCGGTCGGGAGGGCTACTCGCCGGCGTGCAACCGGCAGCGCGGGTCCACGCAGGGCTCGTCCATCTGTCCGGCGCGGAAGGCCGCGTTGGCCAGGACCGAGCACAGGCAGCCCTGCGCCTTCGCGCGCGGTCCACCCGGCGCCAGGTCGCTGGCGGCGTCGAACAACGACGCGGGTCCGTGCGCGTTCGCACCCTCGGTCATGCACTTCCCCCTCCGTACGGTGCAGCCACGGCCCCCCGGGATGCCGCGGCCGTCGACGCGCCTGGGCACGTCGACCGGAAGGTATCTTATACGGGGCGTAACGAGTACTTCGTGTCACCCGTCCGGGCAGGAAGAGCTAGTCCCCGCCGAGCGGAGCGTCGGGGTCGAGGTGCACGCCGTAGAGGCGGGCGGCGCCCTCGATCTGGGTCCAGACCAGCGTCGTGAGCTGGTCGGTGACCTCGTCGCGCCCGATCGTGCGGTGCTCGAGCCACCACTCGGCCGTGTTCTGCACGAACCCGACCAACCCGTGCGCCCACACCTTCTCCGCGTCGTGGGGCACCTCGACCCCGAACGACAGGATGTACTCGGACAGCACGCCGGCCACCGCGGACGCGACGAACTCCTTGTGCGCGTGGACGACCTCTCCACCGCTTCCCGGCACCGGACGCGCGAAGAGCCAGTACACGGTGGGCATGTCGTCGAGGAACCGGATGAACGCGTCGATCACCGCGCGGATCCGGGGAACGAGCGCGACCTCGTCGTAGAGCGCGGGCATCATGCGCTCCGCCAGCCGGTTGGTGGCCCGCTCGCCCATCGCGTGCACGAGCGTCGCCCGGTCACCGAAGAACCGGTAGATCACCGGCTTGGTCACGCCGGCCCGCGCGGCGACCTGGTCGAGCCCGAACTCCGGCCCGGTCTCGCCCAGCACCGCCAGCGCCGCGTCGACGATCTTCTCCCGGCGTTCGGCCCGGTGGGCGTTCCACCGCGTGTGCCGGCCGTCGGAGGCCGGTCCGGGCGAGCCGCTGGAAGCGTTGCCGGCCATGATCCCGGTGCACCTCCCTCTCCCGGAGGACCGTGCTGTGGGGGCCGATCATCCACTCCGACGCCGGGACGGCGCGAGGAGGAGTACCGGTCACGCCGAACCGCGTCGCCCCGGGGCGTTGCGGACGAGTCCGCCGACCACCGTCTCTGCGTAGGCCGCGCCGATCTCGCGCGCCGGGACCGGGCTGTCGTTCGGGTCGAACCAACGATTCGACCAGGCGACCATCCCGATGATCCCGAACGCGATCACCCACGGCTGGGTGTCGATCGCGAACGTCCCCTCCTCGACGCCGTCCTCCACGATGGCGACGACGGCGTTCTCGTAGCGCTTGGTGAACCGGCTCATCGTGCGCGCCCACTGCGACGCCTTCACCGAGCGCAGGTCTTCCTGGATGTAGACGTAGAGGTAGGGGTAGGCGTCCGCGTAGGAGACCATCAGCTCGGTGATCAGCGTCCGCAGCTTCTCGTCGGCCGGGCCCGGATCCTGGACGATCGCCTCGGCGCGCAGGCAGTTCTTCTCCACCGCGTCGCCGACGACCTGGTGGAAGAGCTCCTCCTTGCTGCCGACGTAGTAGTAGACCGTCGCCCGGTCCATGTTCAGGGCCTCGCCGATGTCACCGATCTTGGTGCCGCGGTAGCCGTTGCGCTTGAACACCTCGCCGGCCGCGCGGATGACCTCGGCCCGGCGCTCCTGGTAGGCGGCGCCGCCCTCGTCGAGCGCGGCCGCCCGCCGCCGGCCGATTCCGCTGGTCATCGTCGGATGTTAACCGGCGGGCCGATCCGGACCCGGCCAGTAGGGGGCGCGGAGGTCCTTCTTGAGCACCTTCCCGGACGCGTTGCGCGGCAGCGCCTCGACGACGTCCACCGACGTCGGGCACTGTGGGGCACCGGCGAGAACGGGTGCCGCCTTCCCGGCGGAGCGAAGGCGATCGATCAGCGATTCTGGTCGCGGTACATGTCGAGCAGTTGGGCAAGCTCTTCGCCGTTCTCGCGGGGGCGGAACTCAGGAGCTGTCTTGATGGCTCGCAGCGCCTTCTCGGTCCCGGAGACCTCCAGGTCGGCGACGGCGATCAGGTGGTCGAGGCTGAGCAGCTCGTAGTAGACGCTGGCCCGGTAGGGGCCCGCGAGGGATGCCGAGAACTTCTCCCGCGCCTCGCGCAGCGACTCGGCCCATTCGGCCGTCTCGGCGCGGTACTTCTCCAGCAACTCGCACATGACCTCCGTCGGCAGCTGGTTACCGAGGAACAGCCGCATCATCATGTGGTGCCGCATGTCGGTCCGGCGGATCGGACCGGTGAGCCAACCGGTCAGCGCGGCCGTGCCGGAAGGCCCGATGGAGTAGAGGCGCTTGTTGGGCCTGCCCTCCTGGACGACGTGCTCCTGGTCGATCAGGCCGCGGGACTGCAGCTCGCGCAGCTTCGGGTAGATCTGCGTGCGCGGAGTCTCCCACCACGGTCCCAACGCTCGCGCGTAGTGCCGACCGATCTCGTACCCGGTCATCGGTCGCACGCTGAGTAGCCCGAGCAGCGCCACCTCGAGATCCGACAGCTGCTCGGTCCGGCCGGGCTGGCCGGGCGGGCCCGCCTCCTGTGCATCGCTCACGGCTCGCATTCTCTCCTCCGTCCCCCGCGCTGGGCGATGACCTGTCCCCTTCCGAGCGCAGGTTGACATGCTACGGCATCGGGATACTGTGGAATCACACTAATCCAACGGAGGGTGAGTGTGATGACCACCTTGGTTCGTGAGCTGGACCGGCACGGCGAGTCGGTTCCGGGCAGGACCGCGTGCGTGGTGGGGGACGAGAGCCGTGGCTACGGCGAGCTGGCGGCCCAGGTCCGGGCGTTCGCCGCGGCCCTGCTGGAGCTGGGGCTCCGGCCGGGTGATCGCGTCAGCCTGTACCTGCCGAACTGCGTGGACTACGTCGTCGGCTTCTACGGCGCGATGCGTGCGGGCATGGTCGCGAATCCGGTCAACGGCGCGCTCACTCCGCGTGAGGTCGAGTACCTGTTGACCGACAGCGCAGCGTCGCTCCTGGTGACGACGCCGGCGAACCTCTCGCGACTCTCGGATGTCGTCGGCAGGCTGCCCGGCCTACGCGTCGTCACGACCGGCGCCGAGCGGATCGAGGGATGCCCCGAGCTGACCGAGCTGCTCGCCCGACCGGATTCCGATCTTCCGTTCCCGCCGGGTTCCGCACCGGCGTGCCTGCCGTACAGCTCGGGAACGACGGGCCTGCCGAAGGGCATCGTGCACACCCACGACTCGATGTCCATGCAGGCGGTGTTGTCGGCCAACCGGCTGCAACTGCGCGCCGACGACGTGCTGGTGCAGGCGATGCCGCTGGTGCACCTGTTCGGCGGCAACATCATCATGGGTGGCCTGCTCGTAGCCGGTGCGACGATGGTGGCGCAGCCTGCGTTCGACCCACCGGCCTTCGCCGACGTGCTCAGCGCTGCGCGGGCGACCACCTGCGCCGGGGTGCCCACGACGTACGCGATGCTCAGCCGGCTACCCGACGAGCACCTCGCGCGGCTGGACCTGAGCGCGTTCCAGGTCGCCATCAGCGCCGGCGCGCCGCTTGCCAGCAGCATCCGTGAGCGCTTCGGCGACCGGTTCGGCGCGCGGGTACTCGACTGCTACGGCATCACCGAGGCGGCCGGGAACCTGACCGGTTCGCTGCGCTACGGCGAGACCCCGGACCTGTCCTGCGGTCTGCCCTACCCGATGACCGAGATCCGCGTCGTCGACGCCGAGGACCGGGACGTCCCGACCGGTGAGGTGGGCGAGCTGATCGCCCGGGGCCCGCAGATCATGGCCCACTACTGGGAGCGTCCGGAGGCGTCCGCGGAGTCGCTACGCGGCGGGTGGCTGCACACCGGCGACCTGGCCCGGCGTGACGAGGCCGGCTTCTTCTACATCGTCGACCGCAAGAACGACATGATCATCTGCGCCGGCTACAACATCTATCCGGCCGAGGTCGAAGAGGTGATCCAGTCCTACCCGGACGTCGAACTGTGCGCGGTCTTCGGGGTCGAGGACCCGGTCAAGGGTGAGATCCCGTGGGCCGCCGTCGTGCCCGTCGACGGCCGACTCGACGCCGACGAACTCGAGAACCACTGCCGCGAACGGCTCGCCCATTACAAGGTGCCACGTCGGTTCCTGCTCGTCGACGACATCCCGCGCAGCTCGGTCGGAAAGCTGCTCCGGCGGGAGCTGCGCAAACGGTACTCGCCTGCGACCGCGCGGCCGGCGGACTCCACATCGGTATGAGAGCGATGCACCACCACGTCGTCGCACGTCGAAGAAGGGAAGATATCCATGTCTCGCGAATACGGACTGCGGATCGGCGGGGAGGAGCGCAGCGCCGCGAGCGGGGAGACGTTTCCCGTACGAAACCCGGCGACCGGCGAGGTACTGGCCGAGGTCGCCTCGGCCGGCGAGTCGGACGTCGCCGACGCGTGCGCTGCGGCGGCAGAAGCGTTTCCCGGATGGAGCCGTGCCAGTGAGTCCCGGCGGGCCGGCGTTCTGCGGGACTGGGCCGACGCGATCCGGGAGCACGCCGACGAGCTCGCCGAACTCGAGACACGAGACGTGGGCAAGCCGATCAGCATCAGCAAGAAGGTCGACCTGCGGACGGCGCCGGATGCCGTCGAATACTTCGCCGGCATGGCCGGGAAGGTGAACGGGCAGACGGTTCGGATTCCCGGTTCGTTCCTGAACTACACGGTTCGGGAGCCGCACGGCGTCGTTGCCGGCATCATCCCGTGGAACTACCCCCTTCTCCAAGCGATCTGGAAGATCGCTCCGGCGATCATGGCCGGGAACACGATCGTGCTGAAGCCCGCAGAGCAGGCACTGCTCGCTCCGCTGCTCGCAGTGCAGTTGCTCGACGAGGTGGCGCCGAAGGGCGTCGTCAACGCGGTGCCGGGAATCGGCGAGGTGGCCGGCGCGGCCCTCTGCAAGGACCCGCGTGTCCAGGCCATCGCCTTCACCGGCTCGACCGAGACCGGGGCAGTGATCCAGACGAGTGCGGCGGCCAGGGCCGTGCCCGTGACCCTCGAGCTCGGCGGCAAGTCCCCCAACCTCGTGTTCGACGACGTGGACATCCCCGCCGCGGCCGCAACCAGTTACACGGCCTTCGTCGTGAACCAGGGCGAGAACTGTCATGCGGGCACCCGCCTGCTAGTCCAGGAGACGATCTACGAGGAGTTCCTGGACGAGCTCTGCAGGCAGTCCGACGTGAAGACCGTCATGGGCGATCCGATGGACGAGGCCACGACGATGGGGCCGTTGATCGACGGGGACCAGCTGAAGCGGGTGCAGGGCTTCGTCGACGGGGCGGTGGCGTCCGGCGCGGAACTCGTCCGGGGTGGTGGGACCCGGCGTGTCGAGGGCCTGGACAGCGAGCTCTTCTACGAGCCGACGATCGTCACCCACGTCGACAATTCCAGCGAGATCGCGCAGAACGAGGTCTTCGGCCCGGTCGTCGTGGCGATTCCTTTCACGGATGAGGACCATGCCGTGGCACTGGCGAACGACTCACGCTACGGATTGGCTGCCGGGCTGCAGACCCGGGACGTCGGCCGCGCGATCAGGGTGGCAGGTCGTCTCCAGGCGGGCAACGTGTACGTGAACTCGTTCGGGATTCTCCATTCGTCGTCACCGTACGGCGGTTACAAGATGAGCGGGCACGGGCGCGAGATGGGCTTCAGCATCATGGATTTCTTCACCCAGGAGAAGTCCGTCTTCGTCAGCACCCGATGAACGGAATTCGATGCGGCGGAACGCTCTGGTGCACGCAGTGTGCGAAGACCACTAGGAGGAGAAAGTGACCGCAACAACCCAGCGAGCCGCGAAAGCGGGCGCCGACCCTGCGTCAGCCAGCTGGAAGGAGATGATGGCGGTCTTCCTGGCACGTCAGATCAGGGACACCGACCGCATCTGCTCGGGCGCGCACACGGAGATCTCGTTCGCGGCGACGATGCTGGCCCAGAAGACCCACGCCCCCAACCTCAAGCTCCAGCTCGGCGGCGGAGCGTTCCTGTGCAACGTCGTCGACCGGGAGATCGACGAACTGCCGCGCACCTCGGTCGACTTCCGCATCATGAACTGGGCGGAGGCCTACTTCGAGCACCACGACACGTTCAATCACTACGGCCCGCCCGGTGGCCGGGAGGACTACTACGAGAACACCGAGGCGTGGCAGTCGACGAACAAGTACTTCTTCGCCGACAAGTTCTTCGTCGGCGGGATCCAGGTCGACAAGCACGGCAACGTCAACCTGATCGGCATCGGCTCCAAGGACAAGTGGCAGTTCCGAGGTCCCGGCAGCGTCGGCATCAACGACGTCACGACCGTGCGGGACGCGTTCGTGTTCATGACCGCGCACGACCGTAACCGCTGTGTGGAGGAGGTCGACTTCGTCTCGATGCCGGGCCCGCGAACCTACCGGGAGAAGGACCTGGCCGGGAACGGTCCGCAGTTCATCGTGACCCCGTTCGCCGTCTTCGACTTCTCCGGTCCGGACCAGACCGCCGCACTCGTGGGTCTGTTCCCCGGCCATACCGAGGAGGAGGTCGCCGAGGCAACGGGCTGGGAGATCGTGAAGTCCCCGCATTTCGCCCACCACGAACCACCGAGTGCCCACGAGCTCGACGTGCTGCGTGGCGAGATCGACCGGACGGGGGTGCTGCAGCGATGAGCAGGACCGCAGCACCCTTGCAGACCGGACCGGTCGACCTGCCGGACGGGCCCCCCAAGCGGCAGGGAGGTCGTCACCACCGCCGAGGACGTCGTCGCGCGCGTGCGCGACGGTGACACGGTCGCCATCGGCGGGTTCGTGACGGCGAACCACCCGATGCCGCTGGTGCGTGAGCTGATCCGGCAAGGCAAGAAGGACCTGACGCTCGTCGGCGCCGCGACGGCCGGGCTGGAGATCGACCTCCTGCTGGGCGCGGGTGTGGTCGGCACGCTCGTCGCCCCGTACTGCGGCGGCGAGCTCTACTCGGCGGTGGGCAGCTGCTTCCGCCGCGCCGTCGAGTCCGGCGAGGTCACCCTGAAGGAGACATCGGAGTACATCCTGTACGCGGGACTGCAGGCCCGCGCGATGGGCCAGGAGTTCTTCGCGTGGCGCGGCGGCATCGGCAGCAGCGTGGTCGATCTGAACGACGAGCTGGTCGTCTTCGAGAGCCCGCTCGGCGACGGCCGGGAGTACGTGGCGGTCCCGGCGCTGCCGGTGGACTGGACGTTCCTGCACGTCGGCGAGGCCGACAAGTACGGCAACGGCCGGCACCCCGGCGCCCGGTTCGGCGACCGGATCATGGCCCGCGCGGCCGATCGCGTCGCGCTGACCACGGAGCGGCTCGTCGACAACGAGGACATCCGCGGCAACCCGCTGATGACCTCGGTGCCCTACGCGGACGCGATCGTCGTCGCCCCGCACGGGTCACACCCGTACGCGTCGCACGGCTACTACGCCGAGGACGCCCGGCACATCGAGGACTACGTGCGGGCGACGGCGGGCGTGCGCAAGGGGGACCGCAGCGGGCTCGAGGCGTACCTCGAGAGGTGGGTGACCGGCCCGGCCGGTCACGACGCCTACATCGAGACGGTCGGCCGCGACACCCTCGGCGCGCTCGAGGCCGAGTACGCGGGCCTGACCGGCGCGCGGCCGGCCTCGGGCGATGCCTAGCACCGCCCTGGCGCCCGGCGCGTGGCGGCAGGAGGACGACGGCGTCCTCCTGCTGGCCACGCGCTGCGGGCGCTGCAACACACCGACGTTCCCGCCGGTGGCGGCGTGCCCGGCCTGCTGGGAGGGCAGCGACCTGGCGACGGTGCCGCTGCCCCGGCACGGGACGGTGCACGCCTACACCGTCACGCACGTCCCGGCCGCGGGGATCGAGGCTCCGTACGCGGTCGCCTACATCGATTTCTCCGACGGGATCCGCGTGTGCGGCCGGCTGCACGGGTGGGCCGACATCGAGGTCGGCGACACCGTCGAGGCGGTGCCGGGCGTGCTGCGCGACGGGCCGGACCGGGAGCTGCGCGGCTGGCTGTTCCGGCGCGTGACCGACGCGCCGGACCAGGGGCCCGCATGACCGCCGCGCACGTCATCGGGGTCGGTATGACCGCCTTCGGTCGCCGCCCCGACGACACGATCGAGTCTCTCGGTGCGGCCGCCGCGTTGGACGCGCTCCGCCAGTCCGGCGTCACTCCGGAGGACATCGACGCCGTCTACTGCGGCAACGTCTACGGCGGGATGCTGCCCGCGCAGCGGATCGCCGCGGGGATCGGGTTGACCGGCCGCCCCGGCTACAACGTCGAGGCGGCCTGTTCCAGCTCGGCGGTGGCCCTGCACCTCGCCGTGCACGCCATCCGCACCGGACTCCACGACACGGTGCTCGTGCTCGGCGTGGAGCAGCTGTCGAGGTTCGGCGGTGGAACCCTGCCGCTGAACCCGGACGACCTCGACGTCGCCCAGGGCGTGACGATGCCGGCGGTGTACGCGATGCGGGCGCAGCGCTACCTCGCGTCCACCGGTGCGACCGTGCACGATCTGGCGGCGGTCGCGGTGAAGAACCGCGGCAACGGGGCGGCGAACCCGCGCGCGCAGTACCGCACCGAGCCCACCGTCGAGGAGGTGCTGGCGTCGCGGCCGGTCGCCGATCCGCTGACATTGCTGCAGTGCTCCGGCTCCGGCGACGGCGCCGCCGCGGCGGTCGTCTCCCGCCATCCGGGCGAGCGCCTGCGTCCGGTGTCGGTCGTCGCGAGCCGGTTCACGTCGGGCACCACCGGCGCCCACGACCTCACCCGCGAGCCCCTGACCGCCCGCGTCGCCTCCGACGCGTACGCCGAAGCCGGCATCACCGCCGACGACGTCGACGTCATCGAACTGCACGACGCGTTCAGCATCGCCGAGCTCCAGTACTACGAGGCGCTCGGACTGTGCGGGTTCGGCGAGGCACCAGAGCTGGTGCGCTCCGGACACACTGGGCGGACCGGGCCGTGTGCGGTGAACCCGAGTGGCGGACTGCTCGCCCGCGGCCATCCCATCGGGGCCACCGGCCTCGCCCAGGTCGTCGAGGTCGTCGAGTGGCTTCGGGATCCGCCGGCGTGGGACGGTCGGCGGGCGCGCCTCGGCGTGACGCATTGCACCGGGGGTGGCATCAGCGGGTACGACCACGCCGCCTGCAGCATCCACGTGTTGGCCGGCGGGTAGCACGGTCCGGGTGCCCGGTTCGCGGTCCGGGCCACGACCGTGGGGGCTCTGGTTGGGAGGGCGACAATGTCGGCAGACCACTCCGTTCTCAGCGCGCGAATACCGCGCCAGGACGGACGGGGCGCCCAGTCGGGCCGAGCGGCCGACGACCCGCCGCCCGTTCTCGAGCGCCTCCACCCGGGCGAGGCCGAGTCCTCGCCGATCCTGCTCGAGGCCGACTCCGGAATGCCGCCGAGCATCGGCGAGCTGGGCACGGTACGCCGGTTCGGTCGTGGCGAGTTCATCTACCAGCAGGGCCAGCCGTCGACGCACTTCTTCATCCTCGTCTCCGGACGCGTGCGGATCTTCCTCTCCCTGAACGACGGCACCGAACGGGTCCTCTGCTTCGCCGAGCCCGGCGCCAGCTTCGGTGAGTCCGCCTGCTTCGACGGCCTCCCGTACTTCGTGACCAGTACCGCCATGACCCGGTGCGAATGCCGGGTCATCAGCCGGGACACACTCCTCGCGGCGATCGCCCGCGACCCCACCGTGGCACTCGACCTGGCCTACGCGCTGTCTCGCAAGAGCAGGGTGCTGGCGATGCACCTGGCGACCGACCGGATGTGTGCCGGGGATCGGGTGATCCTGCTTCTCGACCAGCTCGTGCGGGCCTACGGGGTGCGCAAGTCCGCCGACAGCATCGGCCTCACGATCCGCCAGCCGATCGAGGAGCTGGCCCGTGTCATCGGTCTGAACCGCGTCACGATGAGCCGGGAGCTCTCCCGGCTCGCCGCGGTCGGCATCGTGGAGAAGGACGGCTGGGACATCGTCGTCGCCGACGTCGCGGCCCTGCGCCGGCACGCGGCCCGGATCACCGCCTGATCCGAGCGAGCGGGCCAGGGTGCGCGTCGTGACGCGAATTTGTGGTCCAGGCGACAGTTCGGGACGCCCCGACTAGCGACCATCGAGGTCACAGCCTCGAACGGACGTCGAAGGAGCACCCGATGACCCCGGCGCCGCCGTCGACACATCAGGGTTCGGACGTCGTCACGCTGCAGGACCGGTACACGCTCGAGGACGGGCGGGTGCACCTGACCGGAATACAGGCGCTCGTGCGGCTCGTGCTGGCGCAGGCACGCCGCGACCGGGAGGCCGGACTGCGGATCGGGAGCTTCGTGAGCGGGTACCAGGGGTCCCCGCTCGGGGGCCTCGACCTCGCCCTCGGGCAGGTGCGGAACATGCTCGAGGAGCACGGCGCCGTCCACGTTCCCGCGCTCAACGAGGAGTTGGCCGCGACCGCCCTGCGTGGCACCCAGATGCTCGACCGGTACGCGCACAGCCGCTTCGACGGCGTGACGGGTTTCTGGTACGGCAAGGGCCCGGGGATGGACCGCTCCGGCGACGCGCTGCGGCACGGCAACTTCGCCGGCACCTCGGAGCAGGGCGCGGTGGTGGTGCTCAGCGGCGAGGACCATGAGGCGAAGAGCTCCTCGATGCCGTACGAGCAGCAGTACGCGTTCATGCACCATGGCATCCCGGTCGTCTATCCCGCCACGGTGGCCGAGTTCCTGGAGCTCGGCATGCACGCCGTCGCGATGTCGCGCTTCGCCGGCTGCTGGGTGGGCATGAAGCTGGTCGGTCAGCTGTGCGACGGCGGGCAGACGGTGCGGGTGCACCCCGATCGGCCCGGCATCGTCGTTCCGGAGCTGGAGATCGACGGGCGGCCGTACCGCAAGCGGCAGGACCACATGCTCTTCCCCGGGCAGTCGATCGAGACCGAGCGCTGGGTGTTCGACGAGCGACTGGCCGCAGCGACCGCCTACGCCCGGGCGAACGGGCTCGACACCCTCACGGTGCACGGCGACCGGGACCGGATGGCCGTCGTCACCGCAGGCAAGAGCCACGCGGACACGATGCAGGCCCTGCGCCAACTCGGGCTCGACGACGACGCGCTCCGCGCGCTCGGCGTCCGTGTGCTGAAGCTCGGTGTCGTCTACCCGCTCGATACCGACTTCCTCCGCGAGACCCTGACCGACGTCACCGAGGTTCTCGTCGTCGAGGAGAAGCGGCCGCTGCTCGAGCACGGCATCAAGGAAGCGCTCTACGAGGTCCCGGCCGGCCCCCGCGTGATCGGCAAGCGGGACGTCGACGGCAGCCCGGTGTTCCCCGACTACGGCAGCCTCGACGCCGACGTGATCGCCGCGACGCTCGCGCCCCGCCTGAGCAGGCTCGGGCGCCTGCCCGACCGGGCGGCCGAGCGGCTCGCCGCGGTCGAGACCGTCCGGCAGCGGGACTACGTCACGACCCTTCGCCGCGCGCCGAACTACTGCTCGGGCTGCCCGCACAACGTGTCGACGGTGCACCCCGAGGACCACGTCGCCTGGGGATCGCCGGGCTGTCACATCTTCGCCGCCGTGATGGACCAGCCCCACCGGCAGGTGGACGCCACGTTCCAGCTCGGCGGCGAGGGTGCCGGCTGGGTCGGGCTGAGCCCGTTCACCGATCTCGACCACGTCGTGCAGAACCAGGGCGACGGCAGCCTGTTCCACTCCAGCTACCTCAACATCCGGTTCGCCGTCGCCAGCGGCGTCAGCCTCACGTTCAAGATCCTTTTCAACGGCTCGGCGGCGAACACCGGAGCGCAGGAGCCGGTCGGCGGCTCGGACGTCCCGCGGCTGTGTCAGGCGCTCGCGCTCGATGGTGTCGCCAAGATCGCGGTGATCGCCCGGTCCCCTTCGGACTACCGGCGGGCCGATCTGCCGACGATCGCGAGGGTGCACCGCGCGGAGCAGGTCGACGCGGTGCTGGCGGACCTCCGGCAGACGCCCGGAGTGACGATCTTCCTCTACGACGGCATGTGCGCCAACGAGGAGCGGCGGCAACGCAAGCGGGGCCTGCTGCCCCGGTCGGACACGTTCGTCGTGATCAACGAGGACGTCTGCGAGAACTGCGGCGACTGCGGAGCCAAGACCAACTGCATGTCCCTGCAGAAGGTCGACACCGAGTTCGGACCGAAGACCGCGGTGCACCAGTCCTCGTGCAACCAGGCCCAGGAGTGCCTGGTCGGCGACTGCCCGTCGTTCGTCACGGTCACGAACACCGAACCCCCGCGCCGCCCGCGGGCACCGCACCTCGGCGCCGACGCGGTGCCCGACCCGGAGCTACCGCGACTGGACGGGCCGTACCAGGTGTACGTGCCCGGTGTCGGGGGCACCGGGGTTCTCACCGTCAACGCGATGCTCGCCTGGGCGGCGCTGCTCGACGGCAGGGACTGCGTCACCTACGACCAGACCGGCGCGGCCCAGAAGTGGGGCGCGGTGCTGAGCAACATCGCGATCTGCCCGCGCGGTCACGAGCTGCCGGCGAACACGGTCGCCCGCGCTCGGGCCGACCTGCTGCTGGCCCTCGACCTGGCCGCGGCCGCGGACCCGGCCAACCTCGACCGCTGTTCTCCCGAACGCACCGCCGCCGTCGTCAACAGCTCGCTGCTGCCGACCGGCGAGATGATCCGGAACGCGCGCCTCGACCCCGCGATCGACACGATGACCGCCGCCATCGAGCGCTTCACCGACTCCGGCCGATCGGTGACCGTCGCCGCCCAGGAGCTCGCGGAGAAGCTGTTCGGCGACTACATGGCCACCAACGTCGTCGCCGTGGGCGCCGCGCACCAGGCCGGGCTCCTCCCGCTGAGCGCCGAGAGCATCGAGTCCGCCCTCCGGCTGAACGGGACCGCCGTCGACCAGAACGTCCAGGCCTTCCGCTACGGCCGCCTCGCCGTGCACGACCCCGCGGCCGTCGCGGCCATGACCACACCGCAGCGCCGGAACGCCGACGAGGAGGTCGCCGCGCAGCGCGCCGGTCTCCGGTCGAGCGACGCCGCCGCGTACGACGAGCTCGTCTCCGGGCTGGCTGATCTCGGCGAGGAGGCCCGTCGCCTGCTCGCGGTCCGTGCCGCCGAGCTGATCCGGTTCCAGGACGCCGGCTACGCGCGTGACTACGTCGGCTTCGTACGGGAGGTGGCGGACGCCGAGCGGCAGCGCAGGGGCAGCGGGGCCGTGACCACGGCGGTGATCCGCAACCTGTACCGGCTCATGGCCTACAAGGACGAGTACGAGGTCGCCCGCCTCCACCTGACGGCCGCGGCCCGGCAGCGGCACGAGTCCCTGTTCGGCCCCCGGCCGAGCATCACCTACCACCTGCAACCGCCGGTGCTGCGCGCGCTGGGGATGCGACGCAAGCTGCGGCTCGGGCGGTGGTTCGAGCTCGTCTTCCACGTCCTGCACGCCTCGCGGCGGCTGCGCGGGACCCGCTTCGACCCGTTCGGACACGCCCACGTCCGGCGCGAGGAGCGCCGGCTCGTCGGGTGGTACCGGGACCTCGTCCGCGCCGGGCTGGAGGAGCTGCGCCCGATGACCGAGGAGACCGTTCGCCGGCTCGCCGAGCTGCCGGACCTGATCCGCGGCTACGAGGACGTCAAGCTCGCCGGCGTCGCCGCGGCCACCGAGCGCGCTACCGAGCTCGTCGCCGAACTCGACCACCCCACTCGACTGCCCCTGCTGAGGAGCTGACGCATGCCGAACTCGACCCCCGATCTCGTCGGACACCTCGCGAAGGACCGGCGCATCGCGATCGAGGCCTGGGGCGCGATCCGTGCAGACCTCGACAGCGTTCCCCCGCGCCCCGACCGGGCACCGGCCGAGCAGAAGCTCGCCGACGACCTGCTCGCCGACGGGCGCGACCTGCGCGACCGCTTCCTCGCGCTGCACACGGCGGAGATCTACGACGAGCTCACCGACGGGCTGGAGGACGACCTGCGTGCCGGCGACCTCGCGTACCGCGCGTCCGAGCTCGTCCCCGGCCTGACCCCGACCCGTGAGCAGATCACCGCCGAACGGCAGTTCTCCCAGGCCGACAAGGACGGCTGGGAGATCGACCAGGGACTGCTGCTGTCGCACGTGCTGTCCGACCGCCGCGCGGGCTTCCACCTGATCCATGCCATGACCCGGCCCCTGCCGGAGGCGGGCCGGCTCCTCCCCGAGTTCCAGCGGACCGGACGTCTGGACCTCGGCCCGATCGCCGTGGAGCGGCACGGCAACCACGGCGTCGTCAGCACGCAGAACCACCACTACCTCAACGCCGAGGACGACGAGTCCGCCCGCGCCATGGAGATCGCGGCGGACCTGCTGCTGCTCGACGACGACATCGAGGTGTGCGTGCTCCGCGGCGGCCGGGCGGTGCACCCCAAGTACGCAGGGCGGCGGGTGTTCGACTCCGGCATCAACCTCACCCGGCTGTACTACGGCCAGATCGCGTTCGTCGAGTTCCTCGTCGAACGGGAGCTGGGCCTGCTGAACAAGTTCTTCCGCGGCCACCCGGCGGGCTCCCCGGCGCCGAGCGAGTTCGAGGAACGGCACGAGAAGCCCTGGGTGGCCGCGGTGGAGGCGTTCGCCATCGGCGGCGGGTGCCAGTACCTGCTCGTCATGGACCGCGTGCTCGCCGAACGCGGGTCCTACTTCAACCTGCCCGCGCGCAAGGAGGGTTTCATCCCGGGCTGCGGCAACCTGCGGCTGCCCCGCTTCGTCGGAGAACGCGCCGCCCGCCAGGGCATCTTCTTCAACCGCGACTTCCACGCCGACACCCCGCTCGGCCGCATGATCGCCGACGACGTGGTGGACGACGAGGCAGGCATGGACCGGGCGATCGAGGAGTCGGTCGACGGGCTCACGGCCACCGGCGCCGTCGGCATCCACGCCAACCGCCAGGCCGTCCGGATCGGGGCCGAGCCGATCGACGTGTTCCGGCGCTACATGTCCGGCTACGCCCGCTCGCAGGCCCGCTGCATGTACAGCCAGGAGATCATCGCCAACATCCGCCAGGTCTGGAACCCGGAGTCCCGGCGACTCGTACCCACCGCGGTCGCGGATGCCGGGCGGTGAGCCCATGTCCCGGTCATTCGCCCGCAGTCCGGACGCGACCGCTCTGTCCGGACTGACCGTCGGGGAACACCTGCGGGAGGTCGCGTCACGCCGGCCGGACGGCCCGGCGATCGTGAGCGCCCACCAGGGATCCGGCTGCACCTACCGGCAGCTGTGGGAACTGACCGACGTCGCTGCCCGGGCGTTCCTCGCGCAGGGCATCCGCCACGGAGACCGCGTCGCCCTGTGGGCTCCCAACCGATACGAATGGACCGTCGTCCAGCTCGCGGCGGCCCGCATCGGCGCCGTGCTCGTCTGCGTCAACCCCGCGTACACCGCCTCCGAGCTGGCTCACGCGCTCAACCACTCCGGGGCCCGCATGCTCGTCCTCGCGGAGAGCTTCCGGTCGCACGACATGGTCGCGACCGCCCGCGGGGCCTCGGTCGACTGCCCGGCCCTCGCGCGGTCGATCGTGTTCGACACCGACTGGACGGAGTTCTGCGGCGCCGGGTCCTCGATCACACCCGACGACCTCGCCCGGCACGAGCGAGAGGTGGACGCCGCCGACCCGGTCGCCATCCTCTACACATCGGGCACCACCGGCTCCCCCAAGGGCGCCACGCTCAGCCACCGCAACGTCCTCAACAACGCCCTGCTCACGTGCTCCGACATCGGTTTCGGACCGGACGACCGGGTGTGCATGCCCGCGCCGTTCTTCCACTGCTTCGGCTCGGTGCTCGGCGCACTGGGCACCCTGGCCCACGGCAGCACGCTCGTGCTCCCCGGCCCGGCCTTCGAGCCGCTGTCCACCCTGCAGGCCGTGCACGACCACCGGTGCACCGCGCTGTACGGCGTCCCGACCATGTTCGTGGCGATGCTCGCCCACGAGCGCTTCGCCGAGTTCGACCTGTCGTCGTTGCGCACCGGCCTGATGGGCGGCGCGCCCTGCCCACCCGAGCTGGTCCAACGCGTGCGCGAGGACATGCACGTACCGGAGCTGTCGATCATCAGCGGGATGACCGAGACCTCCCCGACCACGACCCAGACCCTGCACACCGACCCCGCCGACCTGCGTACCTGCACGGTCGGCCGGCCGAGCCGATGCGTCGAGGTGAGGATCGCGGACCCGGCCACCGGGCACACCGTTCCGACCGGGACACCCGGCGAACTGTGCGCGCGGGGGTACCACGTCATGATCGGCTACTGGAACGACGGCGCGGCCACCCGGCACGCGGTGGACGACGCCGGCTGGATGCACACCGGCGACCTCGCGACCATGGACGAGGAGGGCTACGTCCGCATCGTCGGCCGCATCAAGGACGTGATCATCCGTGGCGGCGAGAACATCTACCCGCGCGAGATCGAGGACGTCCTGCACACCCACGCCGACGTCGTCGACGCGCAGGTCATCGGCGTCCCGGACCCGGTCTACGGCGAGCAGGTCATGGCGTGGGTCCGGCTGCGCGACGAGGCCGTCCGCGCCCCGGAACGACTGCTGGCGCACTGCGCCCGGCGGCTGTCCACCCCGAAGATCCCGGTCCTGTGGCGGTTCGTGGACTCCTACCCGCAGACGGCGAGCGGCAAGGTCCAGAAACACCGGATGCGCCAGATCGCGGTTGCCGAGCTCGAGGCCCCGCGCCTGACGAGCTGAGCCGGCGGGCTCCGTGTCGCCCCGGCGAACCCCGCACGCCGGCCTTCGCCTCGAGCACGACGACGTCCAGCCCGACCCGGGCCTGCCCGCGTCGCTCCGGTGTCTCGGTCGTCCCGGATCGGCCTGCGCGGCTTCTATGCTCTCCCGGTGTCGACCCCGGTGCTCGCCACCAAGTTGTTCCCGCCGACCCCGCGGGCGGAACTGGTCGCGCGCCCCCGGCTGGCCGACCGCCTGAACGGCACCCTGGACCGCGGTCATCGGCTGGCCGTCGTCTCCGCGCCGGCCGGCTTCGGCAAGACCACGCTCCTCACCGACTGGGCCGCCCGTCAGGAGCGCGTGGGATGGCTGTCCCTCGATGACGGCGACAACGCACTGCCGCGGTTCCTGGGCCACCTCTGGGCAGCGCTGTCCGGCGCCGGGCTCGACCTCGGCCCGGAGGCGCCGCCC
Source organism: uncultured Actinomycetota bacterium (assembly GCA_963822335.1). Taxonomy (GTDB): domain Bacteria; phylum Actinomycetota; class Actinomycetes; order Mycobacteriales; family Pseudonocardiaceae; genus Pseudonocardia. Next base: position 115,822 of record CAWGHE010000006.1, read on the forward strand.
GCCGCGCCCGCGTCGGCGACGCTGACCGCGCTCGTCAACGAGATCGTCCGCGCCGGCCGGCAGCACCCGGACGCCCACTGGCTGCTCGTGCTCGACGACTACCACGTGATCGACGCGGCCGACGTGCACGAGGCCGTGACGTTCCTCCTCGACCACGCGCCGGATCATCTGCATCTGCTGGTCGCGACGCGCTCGGATCCGCCGTTGCCGCTGTCGCGGCTGCGTGGCCGCGGGCAGCTGACCGAGATCCGGGCCGCGGACCTGCGCTTCGCGCCGGCGGAGGCGCGCGCGTTCCTCACCGAGGTGATGGGCCTGGACCTCACGGCGGGCGACGTGCAGGCCCTGGACGAACGGACCGAGGGCTGGGTCGCCGGCCTCCAGCTGGCTGCGCTCTCCCTGCGCGGGGTCTCGGACCGTGCGGACGTCGTCGCGTTCATCGGCGCCTTCACCGGCAGCAACCGCTTCGTCATCGACTACCTGATGGACGAGGTCCTGACCCGCCAGGGGACGGCGGTGCGGGACTTCCTTCTCCGAACCGCTGTCCTCGACCGGCTCACCGGTTCCCTGTGCGACGCGGTCACCGGTGGGTCCGACGGCGCCCGGACGCTGGAGGAGCTGGACCGCGGCAACCTGTTCCTGGTCCCGCTGGACGCCGAACGCACCTGGTACCGGTATCACCACCTGTTCGGCGACGTCCTGCGCGCTCGTCTGCTCGCCGAGCACCCCGAGCAGGTCCCGGCGCTGCACCGGGCGGCGAGCGACTGGTACGACGAGCACCACTTCGCCGAGGACGCCGTCGGGCACGCACTCGCTGCGGGCGACGACGACCGCGCCGGCTACCTGATGGAGTCGGCACTGCCCGAGATGAGCCGCAACCGGCAGGACAGCGTGCTGCTGGGCTGGATGCGATCGCTGCCGGAACCCGTGGCGCGCCGCAGCCCCGTCCTGTCCATCATGTCCGCGTGGTCGCTGATGATGACCGGTGACCTGGACGGGATGGAGCTCCGGCTCGACGACGCCGACGCCGCGCTGGCCGCGGGCGCCCACGATCGGGCACTCGCAGCGACCTGGGCCGACACCGAGGACCTGCGGACCGCCCCGGCGACCGTGTGGGTCTACCGTGCCGCGCTGGCGCAGGCACGCGGCGACGTCCCGGCCACCGTGCGCCACGCCCGCCAGGCACTGGATCTGGCCGGCGCCGACGACCATTTCGTCCGGGGAGCGGCGGGCGGGTTCCTCGGTCTGGCCGCCTGGGCGGCCGGCGACGTCGAGGCCGCCCTGTCCACGTTCTCGGACGCGGTGCGCAGCCTGCACGCCGCCGGAAACCTCGTCGACGAGCTGGACAGCACGGTGGTGCTCGGCGACATGTGGATCACTGCGGGCCGTCCCGACCGCGCCCGCCGGCTCTACGAACGTGCGCTGGCGACGGCGACCGGGCACGGCGAGCCCTACCCGCGGGCCACCCCCGACCTGCACGTGGGACTGGCCGAAGTGGATCGCGAGCTCGACGACCTCACCGGCGCGGCGGCACACCTCGAGACGGCCGGACTGCTCGCCGAACGTGGCTCGATCACCGAGAACCGGCACCGCTGGTACGTCGCCACCGCGCACGTGCGGGCCGCGACCGGCGACCACGCCACCGCGAGACGGCTGCTGGACGAGGCCGAGGCGTTGTACCGGCCCGGCTTCTACCCCGACATCCGGCCCATCCACGCCCTGAAGGCCCGCGTCCACATCATGGACGGCGACCTCGACGCCGCGCAGCGGTGGTCACGCGATCGACGGGTGACGCCCGCGGACGCGGTGACGTTCCTGCGCGAGTTCGAGCACCTCACGCTGGTCCGGCTGCTGCTCGCCCGCCACCACCGGGACTCCGCGGCGGGTGGCGCCCGCGACCCGTCGGCGCTCGACGAGGTCGCGGCGCTGCTGGACCGGCTCCACGCCGACGCGGAGCCGACGCGCGCCGGCAGCCTGCTGGAGATCGGCACGCTGCGGGCGCTGACCCACCACGCGCGCGGCGACCGCCGCGAGGCGCTCGTCGAGTTGAGCCGGGCTCTGGCCCGGGCGCCGGAGCCGCACAGCTACACGCGCCTGTTCCTCGACGAGGGCGCACCGATGCTCGCCCTGCTCGAGGACGCCGTCGCCGTGCAGGGCGACGGCGGCGAGTTCGACCTGCTGCGCGAGCACGCCCGCCGCCTCCTCGACGCCGCCCGGTCGGTCCCGGCCACCGGCGCCGGCCGTCCTGCGGGCGGGCGCGACGCGCTGGCCGACCCGCTCAGCGAACGGGAGCGTGAGGTCCTGGGCCTCCTCGCCGGCGACCTCACCGGGCCCGAGATCGCCCGGCAGCTGTTCGTGTCCGTGAACACGCTCCGCACCCACACCAAACGCATCCACACGAAGCTCGATGTCACCAGCCGCTCGGCCGCCGTCCGCCGGGCCCGCGAGCTCGGCCTGCTGTAGCGGCGGTCCCGCGCACGGTCACATCAGCGGTCACCACATGTGGTGACGCCTGCCCACCACACCGCGCCCTACGTTCCGGACATCCCGCGGCACCCGCCACGGACCACCGGAAAGAAGGAGCCGGACATGACACTCACACCGGTCGTCACGACCACCACCCTCACCCGGGCCGCCGGCGTCGCCGCGGTCGCCGCGGGCGTGATCTTCATCGGCGTCCAGATCAACCACCCGCACCTCGACGCCACCTCCATCACCACGACCGAAGTGGCCGTCCGCAACTCGCTGAAGGTGGCGATGGCGGCGCTGGCGCTGACCGGCATCACCGGCATGTACCTGAGCCAGGTGCGCCGCAACGGGATCCTCGGGCTCATCGGCTACCTCGTGCTCGCCGCCGGCTATCTGGCCATCGCGAGCACCTCGATCGTCGCCGCGTACGTCCTGCCGTCCCTCGCCGGGAGCAACCCCGCCTATGTCGACGACGTCCTCGCCGCCTCCACCGGGGGCTCGGCCACCGGCGACATCGGGGCACTGGCGACACTCATCCAGTTCCAGGGCGTTGCCTACCTGGTCGGAGGTCTCGTCTTCGGCATCGCCCTGTACCGGGCGAACGTCCTGGCGCGCTGGGCGTGCGCTCTGCTCGCCGTGGCAGGGGTCGCGTCCGCCGTGCTCTCGCTCATGCCGGACGCGTTCTACCGGCTGCTCGCGTTCCCGAACGGCATCGCCATGATCGCGCTCGGCTACTCGCTGTGGCGCATGACGCGACGGAGCACGACGACGGACCCGGCCGCGATCTCCGACCGGCCCGTCACCGCGGCGGGTGCGTAACCCGTGCGCTACGACCTCCGCATCCTCGGCCACCTCGACCAGCACTGGTCGAGCTGGTTCGGCCACCTCGCCATCACCCACGACGACGACGGCACCACCACCCTGCGCGGCGATGTGGCCGACCAGTCCGAGCTGCACGGCCTGCTCGCCAAGATCCGCGATCTCGGCGCCACCCTCGTCTCGGTCACGCCCGTCGAGGCCGATCCCCCGCTACAGCACGACCCGTAGCCCGTCGGGCCCCACAGACCACGTCCCTCCCGGTCCGGTCAGGAGAAGCCCATGTCCAGCACCGCACCGGCCGCGCCCGCCACCCCGGCCCCCGTCTGGCCATGGCTGGTGTCGGCCGGGCTGGCCCTGTTCGCGCTCGTCCCGGGCCTCGCCAGGATCCTGGTCGACCTGGCGACGGACCCGGCCGTCGCGCCGACGGACGCCCGGTCCGTCGCGGCCCCGGCGCTGATCGTGCACGCCGTCACCGGAACCGGGTTCACCGTTCTCGGTGCGTTCCAGTTCCCCACGGCGCTCCGGCGGCGCGGGCGCGCCCTGGCCTGGCATCCCCTGGCCGGGCGTCTCCTGGTGCTGCTCGGGCTGACCGCGGCGCTGTCGGCGCTGTGGCTGACGCTGTTCTACGCGCACACCGACGGCGCCGGGGACCTCCTGTACTCGCTCCGCCTGTTCTTCGCTGCGGCGTTGGGCGGCGAGCATCGTCGCGGGCCTCAGCGCGATCAGGCGCCGCGACGTCGGCCGGCACCGGGCCTGGATGATCCGCGCCTACGCGATCGGCCTGGGCGCGAGCACACAGATCTTCACCCTCGGCTTCGGATCCGCCGCGTTCGGTACCGGTGAGCTCAGCATCGCGCTGCTCAACGGCGCCGGGTGGGTGATCAACCTTGCGGTGGCGGAGGCAGTGATTCGTCACCGGCGACGCCCGGGATGACGACGGATCAGTTCGTCGACCGGTACCCCATCAGCTCCAGCGCGAACCCCACGTACTGCTCGGCCACCTGCTCCGGGGCGAGGGACCCGTCGCGCTTCCACCACGTGGGCAGCGCCGTGCACATCGTGACGACCGCCCGCGCGGCCTCGTGCGGGCGGTCGGCCCGGAACGCGCCCGCACGCACGGCCGCGGCGACCTCGTCGTCGACCATGCGCTGTTGCACCGTGCGCAGCTCGGCGATCCGCTCCCGGTCGACGCCGGCCATACTGCGCATCTCACTGGCGCCCACGAACCCGAGTTCCTTGCGGTGGGTGTGGTAGAGCGCGAGGTTCTCGACCAGCAGGGCGAACCGCTGCACGGGGTCGCGGCCCTCCGCACGCGCGGCCTCGGCCCGGGCGAGCAGGTCGGTCATGGTCAGTTCGAAGATCGTGACAAGCATGCGCTGCTTGCTCGGGTAGTAGTGGTAGATCCCGGCGACGGACAGGCCGCAGCGGGAGGCGATCCCGCGCACCGTGGCGCCGTGGTAACCGATGTCGAGGAACTCGTCCAGGGCCGCTCGCAGGACCGGGTCGAACGCCAGCGGCCCGTACACCCGCCAGTCCCGGACCGGGGACGCCGGCACCCGCGGCGGCGGCGGCACGATCGGGTCGACGACGCTCCCGATGTCGAGGATCGCCGGGACGCTCAGTTCGAGGGCCTCGGCGATCCGGCTCAGCCGGCTCACGCTCAGCCCGGTATGCCCGTTCTCGATCTGACTCAACGTCGCCGGGCTGACGGACAGGGCCGCGGCGAGCCCGCGCAGGCTCAGCCCCCTGGCCTGGCGTACCACCCGGATCCGGGCGCCCAGGTCCCCGTCCGCCGGGTGACCGCCGGTCATCTCGCCGCCCTTCGCTGTTCAGACTTACTAAACATCCCCCATGAACAAGGGAAGCGGCAAGGCTCATTGACGTCTAATTATGGCTCCGGCATCATCACCTAAACGTCTGACCGTGCGATCGATCGCACGCGTTTCTCCGCGTGCGTGCCGAAGGAGACATCGATGTCTGAAGCACCCACGATGGCCGAGCTGCTCGGCGCTGACACCCCGACGAACTGGGGCAAGTGGGGTCCTGACGACGAGGTCGGTTCACTGAACTACCTCGACGCCGCCCAGGTGCTGCGCGGCGCGCAGCACATCAAGTCCGGCGAGGTCTTCCCGCTGCAGGCCGCGATGGGCCACCCGCACGGCGACCCGGTGTTCCCCGGCCGGGAGAGCATCAACCGCTCCGTGGTCTGGGACGAGTCGTCCTGGGACGAGGGCAAGGAGGGCGCGCCCGCGTTCCCGGGTGGGCTGCACTACGCCGACGACAAGGCCGAGATCTTCCTGCAGGGCTCCACGCAGTACGACGCGCTGGGTCACGTCTGGTACGACGGCCAGATCTGGAACGGCTACGACGCCCGCACCACGGTGGACGATTTGTCCAAGGCCTCGGTGCAGCCGATCGCCGAGCGCGGCGTCGTTGGTCGTGGCGTGCTGATCGACATGGCGCGCCACCGCGGGAAGCAGTGGCTCGACAAGGGCGAGACGTTCGACCACAACGACCTCGAGGCGGCCGCGAAGGCCCAGGGTGTCGAGCTCGGGCAGCGCGACATCCTGCTCATCCGGACCGGGTTCCTGGCCTACTTCTACGCCACGCCCGCCGAGGAGTTCTACGCGAACTTCATCGAGCCCGGCCTGACCTACTCGCGCGAGCTCGTGCAGTGGTTCCAGGACAAGGAGATCCCGAACCTGATCACGGACACGATCGCCAACGAGGTCACCGCGAACCCGGAGACCGGGGTCCTGCTGCCGCTGCACTGCGCCCTGATGCGCAACCTCGGCGTCGTGCTGACCGAGATCTGCATCCTGGACAAGCTCGCCGACGCGTGCGCCGCGGACAACCGCTGGGACTTCCTGTACACGGCCGCGCCGCTGAACGTCGTCGGGGGCTCTGGCTCGCCGGTCAACCCGGTCGTGATCCGGTGACGGCCGCCGGCACCGGGGTCTACGGGGAGCGCCCGTGGCTGGCGCGCTACCGCGAGGACTACCCGGCCGACATCGAGCCCGAGTTCGACAGCATGCTCGCGGTGTTCGAGGACTCCCTGGCGCGCGCGCCGCAGACCGAGATCGTCAAGTACTTCGACGGCTCGATCACCCTCGCCCGCCTCGACGAGCTCTCGGACGCCTTCGCCGTCGCGCTGACCGAGCGCGGCTTCGCGAAGGGTGACCGGCTCGCGACCTACCTGCAGAACATCCCGCAGGCGCTGATCGCCGTGATCGGGACGTGGAAGGCCGGCGGGATCGTCGTCTCGATCAACCCGATGAGCCGGGAGCGGGAGCTGACCACGCTGCTCACCGACTGCGGCGCGACGGCGATCGTGGCCCAGGAGGACCTCTGGGAGATCGCGGCGAAGGTCGTGCCGCAGACGGCGGTGCGGATCTCGTTCACGACGTCGCCGCTGGAGTACCAGACCCGCCACGACGAGCGCCTGTTCAAGGGTGTGGAGCGGGTCCGTCACGAGGGCACCGAGGACCTGTCCGAGGTCCTGGAGGCGGCCGCGGGGCGCAAGCCCGAGCCGGTCGAGCTGGGCCCGGACGACGTCGCGTTCCTCGGCTACACGTCGGGCACCACCGGCCCGCCGAAGGGCGCGATGAACACCCACCGCAACGTGGTGTTCAACGCCCAGACCTACCGGGACTGGATCAAGCTCGACGAGACCGACACCGTGCTCGGCGTGGCGCCGCTGTTCCACATCACCGGCGTCGTCGGGCACCTGGCGATCGCGCTGCTGCTCCCGGCACCGCTGGTGCTGGCCTACCGGTTCGACCCGGCCGTCATGCTGGACACGATCCGCGAGCACCGGCCGACGTTCTCGATCGGCTCGATCACGGTGTTCATCGCGCTGATGAACGTCGACGGCGCGCAGCGCGAGGACATGAGCTCGTTCCGCCGGATCTACTCCGGCGGCGCGCCGATCCCGCCCACGACGATCAAGGCGTTCAAGGACCACTTCGGACACTACATCCACAACTTCTACGGGCTGACCGAGACGAGCTCGCCGTCGCACGGCGTGCCGTTCGAGGGCGACGCCCCGGTGGACGAGGCGTCCGGAGCGCTCTCGGTCGGCGTGCCGACGTTCTCCACCGTCGTCGCGATCGTCCGCGACGACGGCACCCCCGCCGACGTCGGCGAGGTCGGCGAGATCGTCACCCGCGGCCCGCAGGTGGTGCCCGGCTACTGGAACAAGCCGGAGGAGACCGAGAACGCGCTGCGCGCGCCGGACGGCTCGGTCGCCCTCTACACCGGCGACGTCGGCTACATGGACGACCAGGGCTGGTTCTACGTCGTCGACCGCAAGAAGGACCAGATCAACGCCGGCGGGTACAAGGTGTGGCCGCGCGAGGTGGAGGACGTGCTCTACGAGCACCCCGCCGTCCGCGAGGCCGCCGTCGTCGGCGTGCCGGACGAGTACCGCGGCGAGACGGTGAAGGCGTTCGTCTCGGTCCGCCCGGGCCAGAACGTCGAGCCCGACGAGCTCATCGCGTTCTGCAAGGAACGGATGTCGGCCTACAAGTACCCCCGCCAGGTCGAGATGCTCGACGAGATCCCGAAGACGGTCACCGGGAAGCTGCTGCGCCGCGAGCTGCGCGGCCGGTAGTCCGCCCGTCCACCACGAACGCCGGGCCCGGATCACTCCGGGCCCGGCGTTCGTGTGTCCAGGCCGGCGACGAGTTCGACGAACCCGGACGGTCTCCCCTGGCGTACGCGCGTCCCGCGTGAGAGGAGATGACCATGGGCAGGGCTGTGCTCTCCATGTCGATGTCGGTGGACGGGTTCATCGCCGGACCGGACGACGGCCCGGACAACGGGCTCGGCGACGGTGGACACCGCCTGCACGAGTGGCTCGGGATGGGCACCGGCACCGACCACAACCAGGCCGTGGCCGACCTGACCGGTGTGAACCGCGAGGTGATGGACGATCTCCTGTCCACCGGGGCGGTGCTGGTGGGCCGACGGACGTTCGAGTTCGCGGGCGGCTGGGGCGGTGATCACCACGATGGCGTCCCGATCCACGTCCTGAGCCGCCGCCCGCCCGATCCCGCGATGTGCTGGCCCGCGGTGACCTACGTCGATGACGTGGCCGACGCCGTGCGCGGGGCCAAGGCCGCCGCGGGCGACAAGGACGTGCTGGTGCACGGCGCGGTCACCGCTCGGCTGGCGCTCGCCGCCGGCGTCCTCGACGAGCTGCAGATCCACCTCGTTCCGGTCCTGTTCGGGCAGGGCCTTCGGCTGTTCGACGCCATGCCGCCCGAGCACGTCGAGCTCGAGCTGGTCCGCGCCGTCGACGGGCCGGACGTGCAGCACCTGCGCTACCGCGTGCGGTCGGAGGGTTGAGATGGGACTGATCCGCCTGTACATGACCGTGTCCCTGGACGGCTTCGTCACCGGGCCGGACGACAGTGTCGACGCGCCGATGGGAGCCGACGGGTTCCGCCTGTTCGACTGGCTCGACCGGCGCGCCGATCCCGGCCCGAACGGCGAGGTGTACGCCGAGATGCTCGCCACCCGCGCCGTCATCGCAGGGCGACGGACCTACGAGCACGCCGGCCAGTGGCAGGGCGATCACCACGACGGCGTACCGATCTTCGTGTTGACCCACAGCGTCCCGGACGCGCCGCCACCCGGAAGCGTCCGGTACGTCACCGACGCGCACGACTGCGCCGCGCAGGCCCGCGCGGCGGCCGGGGCCGGCGACGTGATGGTGCACGGAGCGGGGGCGGCGCAGTCGCTGCTGCGGGCCGGCGAGCTCGACGAGCTGGAGCTGCACGTCGTACCGGTCCTGCTGGGCCAGGGACGGCGGCTGTTCGACAACCTGCCTGCCGGGCAGGTCGAGCTCGACCTGGTCCGCCGGCTGACGACGTCGGACGTCGAGCCCGCGCAGCACGTCACCCACCTGCGCTACCGCGTGCGGTGACCAGGAAGGGCACCTCAAACCCGAACCCGGACGGTCGATCCGCCGCGGCCTTCCCGCGGTATTCTGCTCGCAGTTGCTCTGGACCTCCGGTGACCGCACGTGACCTCTCCTGCCACGTGCCTGGTGAGCGCGGAGGAGATCCCATGTCAGCCGGCGTCGCGTCATCACACGCCATGGGTCCCCGGGCGACGCTCCGTAGCGGTCACGGACGACGACCGTGACCGGCCCCGTCGTGCCTCGTGCGTTGTCCGTCGCCCTCGGCGGTCTGTGCGTGCTCCTGGGCTCGATCGGCGCCGTGTCCGTACCGTCCCTGCTGCCGATGTGGATCGTGCTCGGCGGGATCATCGCCGGCGCCGCGTACATCATCCTCAGTGACCGGGCGACGGCCGAGCAACCCCCACCACCGGCTCGCACGGTCCGCAGGCGCGCCGCCCTGGCCGGGGTCGCCACGTCGGCCGCCTGCCTGGTCCTCACCGGGATCGTGTCGGTACTGGGTCCTGCCGCCGGCACATCGGTGGTCGTGATCCTGCTCCTCGTGCTCGCGGTGCGGGCGTTGCGGGCGCTGCGGCAGCTCCCCCGGTCGGCACCCACCACCGGCGGCCGCTCGGACGATCCCCGACCGACGCCGCTCCCTCCCCCGGACGTGCCCGAGCGCCTCCCCGATGCCGCGGACCTGCCCACCCCCGCACTGTGCCGGGCGTGGCAACGCAGCTACTTCACGCTGCTCGACATGCCCGACGGCCCCACGCGGGAGGACATCGCGGCCTGGCGCGGCAGCCTCCTCGACGAGCTCGAGCGGCGGGACCCCATCGGTTTCGACCGCTGGATGCACAGCGGCGCGCGAGCCGGAAGTGACCCGGCCCGCTATCTGGACCTGACCACCGACCACTGACCCGGCGCGGAGCGGTGGAGCGCAGGCGTCAGCGCCACGCGTCCCCGGGTGCCCTGGCGAAACGCCTCCAGGCGAATCCCCAAGGGATGACGGCGACGATGACGACGATGAAGGAGCAGCTGAACAGGACATCGCCGGTGGCGTCGTCGATGTCGCCGGCCAGCAGATGGGGGACGGCGACCGCGGCGATCCAGATCGCCTTCCAGGCCACCTCGAACAGCAGGATCGGCAGCATCCGGACGGGGTATCTGAGCCCGAGGAACGCCAGGAGGGACAGGGCCGTCAGCAGGCTGACGACCACCCCGTCCGCCACCGGGAGGGAACGGGCCTCGAGCAGAAGCGGCCATTTGACGACGACCAGTCCCACCCCCATGAACGCGTAGCCGAAACGCATGACGTTCAGGCGGCGCGTGGACAGCGTTTCGTCGGCCCTGCTGATGATCACTACGTCGGACTGGCTCATGTCCGCAAGAATGGGGCCGCCCGGGTATTTCGCCTACGAACGTTGCCGTTTGTGGGAAACGGGAGTCAGATGGTCCTCGTGCAGGACACCTCGGCGGCCGCCATCGCCGCCGCGCTCGACCAGGTCGGGGCCCGCCTCAAGCGACTCCGCACGCAACGCCGGATGACGCTCGCCGGCGTCGCGACGTCGACCGGTATCTCGACGAGCACCCTGTCGCGACTGGAGACCGGACAGCGCCGGCCCACCCTGGAGCTGCTCCTCGCGCTGTCGCACGCCTATCGGGTCGCACTCGACGACCTCGTCGCCGCGCCCGCGGAGGGCGACCCGCGCCTGCGTCTCAAGCCAGGTCGCGTCAAGGGCCGGACAGTGATTCCCCTGACCGGGCAGCCCGGCGGCAGGCAGGCCTGGAAGATCGTCATCCCGGCCGGCCACGTCGTCCCGCAGCCGCGATCGCACGAGGGCCACGAATGGATCTACGTCCTGTCCGGCCACATGCGTGTCGTTCTCGGCGACCAGGACTGGGACCTGGGGCCGGGCGACGTCGCGTCGTTCGACACCGCCGTGCCGCACTGGTTCGGCAGCACCGGCGACGGCCCCGCGGAGATCCTCAGCATCTTCGGACGGCCCGGGGAACCGATGACCGTCCGAACGACACCGGCCTGAGCATCGGCTGACGCCGTGCTCCGCCGTCACGGACCTCCGTCACGGCCGGCGGCCGTGTGCAGGGTGATGCCGTCGAGCATCCGGTGCAGGCCCCACAGGTACTGCTCGGTCGAGATGTGGCCGGCCAAGGTGGACGCCGCGGCGCTGGTGCGGGGAAGGAGCTCGGCCGGAGCCGCCGCGAAGACCCGGTGCCGGGCCGCCACCCGCTCGGACTCCGGCGGTAGCGGGCCGGGGCGGTGCAGGTCGGCGACCTCCAGGGCGATCGACCCGAGCACGTAGACGAACAGCAGGTGAGCCGCGCGCGCGGCGTCGATCGGGTCGAGCCCGGCGTCGGCGAGCAGCTCGAGGAGCCGCTCGTTGAGGGCGAGGGCCCGGGGCCCGTTCATCGGGCCCCCGAGCATCAGAGGAACGGCACCGGGGTGCGCCGAGAGGCGCGCTCTGAGCTCCAGTGCCACCGCCTCCACCCGCAGCCGCCACGGCTGGGAGCGATCGGCGAAGACGTCGTGGTCGACCTCGCCGAGCAGGCGCTCGACGATCGCCTCGACCACCGCGGCCTTGTCCGGGAAATAGGTGTAGACCGCGTTCGGGGCCACCCCGACCCGGGCGGCGATGCCCCGCACGGACGCCGCGGCGGTACCGCCGTCGTCGAGCAGGTCCAGCGCGGCGTCGAGGATCTCGTCCTCGGTCAGAGCCCGGCGTGGACCGGGCCGGCGCGCCGACGCGGCTGCCGGATCTGCTGTCATCAATTTTGCGGGCCTCCCCTTGACTTTCTTTTGTACAGCGTACAGCGTCGACGGGGAATAATACTGTACGGCGTCCAGAGATAATGCACGGACCGCCTCGACACCCGCCGGAGCGACGACCGCGACCTCCCGTGACGAGGACCCGATGGCGACCCTGACTCCGAAGCCACCCACGGAACGACACGCGGGCGAGCCGCTGCCCCCACCCCGGTCCCGGGTCCCGATGGACTCACTGAGGAAGACCGCATTCGTCGCGGGCGCGCTGTACCTGATCACCTTCATCGTCTCGATACCCGCCGCGCTCGTCTTTCTCCCGCCCGTGCTCGAGAACCCGGACTTCATCCTCGGTGCAGGCTCCGCGACCGGGGTCCTCTGGGGCCTGCTCCTGGACGTGATCAACGCTGTGGCCTGTGTCGGCACCGCCGTCGTGCTGTTCCCGGTGGTCAAACGGCAGAGCGAAGCCGCAGCGCTCGGCTTCGTCACCACCCGCGTCATGGAAGCCGCCGTCATCTTCCTCGGCGTCATCAGCCTGCTGTCGGTGGTGACCCTGCGCCAGGACGTCGCCACAGGCGCCGGAGCCGACGCCACCTCACTGCTCATCACCGGCCAGGCACTCGTCGCGATCCGTGACTGGACGTTCCTGCTCGGCCCCGGTCTGATGGCGGGCCTGAACGCGCTGCTGCTGGGCTACCTGCTGTTCCGCTCCGGACTCGTGCCCCGCGCCATCCCGCTGCTGGGGCTCGTCGCCGGGCCACTGATGATCGCGTCCACCGCCGGGGTGCTCTTCGGGTTCTTCGACCAGCTCTCACCGCTTGCCGGCATCGTCGCACTCCCGGTGTTCGTCTGGGAGCTCTCGCTCGGCGTCTGGCTGGTGGTCAAGGGATTCAGCCCGTCGCCGATCACCGCAGGCATGACCGCACCCGGGGCGCCGGCCGACCGCGACGCCTCCGTCTGACCGCCGCACTTTCGTCCACAGGAGACAACTGATGTCCGACAGCCCGCTCACGCCGATGACCACACCACGGCCGTACCCGGTCCGCGTCGAGGGCCGGCTCGATCCCGGGCTCTCCCGCGGGTTGTGGCTGGTCAAATGGCTTCTGCTGATACCGCACGTGATCGTGCTGGCGTTCCTCTGGATCGCGTTCGTGGTGATGACGATCATCGCCTGGGTCGCGATCCTGATCACCGGCCGCTACCCGCGGGGGATCTTCGACTTCAACCTCGGGGTGTTCCGCTGGTCGTGGCGCGTCTCGTACTACGGCTACAGCGCCCTCGGGACCGACCGCTACCCGCCGTTCACCCTGGCTGACGTCGCCGACTATCCGGCCCGGCTCGACGTCGACTATCCGGAGCACCTCTCCCGCGGTCTGGCCCTGGTCAAGACCTGGCTGCTGGCCATCCCGCAGTACATCGTCGTCGCGTTCTTCGTCGGTGGCACCGCCACCGCGACCGCGCAATACGGCGGGATGGACTACCCCTACACCTACTCCACCACCGGCCTGATCACCGTGCTGGTGCTCTTCGCCGGCATCGTGCTGCTGTTCGCCGGGCGGTACCCCCGGGGCATGTTCGACGTCGTGATGGGCATGAACCGCTGGGCGATCCGAGTCGCGGCGTACGCAGCGCTGATGACCGACCAGTACCCGCCGTTCCGCCTCGACCAGGGCGGCAGCGATCCGCTGCCCCCGTCCGGCCCGAACGGCCCCCTCCCGTCCGGCACCTCCGGCTCCGCCCAGTCACCACCGCTGGTCCCTGCGTGATCGACGGGACCGGCACGGGCACGCCGCCACCTCCACCCGTGGACCGGCACACCGGCGACCCGACGCCGTCCGGTGCGCCGAGGGCGGAGGCGGGCTGGTCGATCCGCCACGCCGCCGTCACCGCGGGGGTCGGTCTCCTGCTGATGTCCGTGCTGGCCGGACTCGCCAAGTTCGTCGCCCTGGACGGCCTGGTCACGGCGGGCGACGCCACACGCACGGCCACGGACATCGCCGCCTCCGACGGCGTGTTCCGGCTCGGCGTCATGGCCCTGATCGCGGTGATCGCCCTCGACGTCGTCGTCGCCTGGGCGCTCTACCGCGTGTTCAGCCCGGTCGACAGACACCTGTCGTTGCTCGCGGCAGCATTCCGGCTCGTGTTCGCCGCCGTCTTCCTGGCGGCGATCGGGCATCTCCTCGGGGCGCTCCGCCTGCTCGGCGACGACGCGTACCTCTCGGTCGTCAGCCCGGATCAGCTCCGCGCCCAGGCACTGCTGGAGATCACCGCGTTCGACGACCTGTGGGTCGTCGCGCTCGGTCTCTTCGGCATCCACCTGCTGCTCATCGGCTACCTGGCCTATCGATCGGGGTACGCACCGCGGCTCCTCGGCGTCCTGCTCGCCGCATCCGGGCTCGGCTACATGATCGACAGTTTCGGCACCGTGCTCTACCCCGGCCCGTGGACCTCGATCGGCGCGTTCACGTTCATCGGCGAGTTCCTGCTGGCCCTGTGGCTGGTCATCCGTGGCCCCCGCCTCACCGACGGCGAACCACCGGTGCGCAGCAACCCGATCCCCGCCGCGCGATAATTCCGAGGAGCGAGGTCATGGCGACCTCACGGTTCGACCGTCCCGCCTCACGACGCGCGGGCGGCCCGGTCGAGTCCGTCGAGGAGCAGGTCGAGCCCGAACTCGAACTCGTCGCCGTAGTCGTAACCGGGCTGCAGAACGTGCTCGACCGCGATCTCGGTGAGGTGCGGGTACGCACCGGACGCGAACTGCGCCATGATCGCCTTCGTCACCTCCTCGGCCTCCTCGCCCGCCTCGAACGGCAGGCTCGGTTCCTGCAGGGCGAACCCGTAGATGTAGCTGTCCAGCGCCGAGTACGCGTGGGCCGCCATCACGACCGAGAATCCGGCGCCCCTCAGCACCCCGAGCACGGCGTCGTGGTGGCGCAGGTTCGCCGGCCCGGGCCTGGCCCGGGACTCCATCAGCCCGACCGCCCACCGGTGCCGCCCGAGAACCTCGCGGACCGAGAACGCGCGCCGGCGCATCGCCGATCGCCAGTCCGTCCCCGACGGGACCTCGATCTCGGCGAAGACACTGTCGATCATGCCGTCGAGCAGATCGGCCTTGTTGGCGACGTAGCGATACAGCGACATCGCCTCCACCCCCAGTGCCACACCCAGCTTGCGCATCGTCAGCGACTCGATGCCGCTGGCGTCGGCCAGTGCGATCGCCGCCTGCAGCACCCGGTCCAGGCTCAGTGGCGCCCTGGCCTCGGCATTCGGGTCGACCACCCGCCACCTCCTTGACTCCCTTACATCGTAAGCGTACAGCTTACGTCATAAGCTTACAGCGTAAGGAGATCACCATGGGAACCAGCGACACCGACCGGCCGACGCAGGCACTGCCTGCCACGACCGGGACGAGGACCGGGGCGACGACGATGCGGGCCGTCATCCAGGACCGCTACGGCGACGACGCCGGCACGACGCTGCGGCTCGCCGAGATCGACCGGCCCGAGATCGGCGACGACGAGGTCCTCGTGCAGGTACACGCGGCCGGCGTGGACCGGGGTGTCTGGCACCTCATGACCGGCCTGCCGTACCCGATGCGGCTCATGGGCTACGGGTTCCGGGCACCGTCGGACCCGGTCCGGGGCCGGGAGCTCGCCGGGGTGGTGGACGCCGTCGGCAAGGACGTGACGACCCTGCGACCCGGCGACGAGGTGTTCGGCATCGGAGAGGGGAGCTTCGCCGAGTACACCCGCGCCTCGGCGGCGAAGCTCGCACCGAAGCCGGCGAACCTGACGTTCGTGCAGGCCTCCGCACTCGCCGTTTCCGCCATCACCGCCCTGCAGGGCGTTCGTGACCGCGGCGCCGTCACGTCCGGGCAGAAGGTGCTGGTCGTCGGCGCGTCCGGCGGGGTCGGCACGTTCGCCGTGCAGATCGCCAAGGCGTTCGGGGCCGAGGTCACCGGCGTCTGCAGCACGGCCAAGGTCGACCTCGTCCGGTCTCTCGGGGCCGACCATGTCGTCGACTACACGCGCAGCGACATCACCGACTCCGGTGAGCTCTACGACGTCATCCTCGACACCGGAGGCCACCGCTCGCTGACCCACCTCCGCCGTGCACTCACCGCCCGGGGAACGCTGGTCATCGTCGGCAGCGAGACGGGCGGACGGTGGCTCGGCGGTACCGACCGGCCGCTCCGGGCGCTCGCCCTGTCGCCGTTCGTCGGGCACACGCTGGCTCCACTGGCCGCCTCCGAGCGCGGCGAGGACCTGCGCGTTCTGGCCGAGCTCGCCGAGTCCGGAGCCGTGACGCCGGCCGTCGACCGGACCTTCCCCCTGAGCGAGGCCGCGCAGGCCGTCACGTACATGACCGAGGGTCACGTCCGCGGAAAGGTCGTCATCGCCCTCTGAGAGCTCGACCTCCGATGAGCACGGCTCCATCACAGACCACAGGGAGATCCACGATGTCACTGCTCGACGCCCCACTCGTCCCGAACGTGAACGACCCGCCCCCACGACCGGACGGCCCGACGACGGCCTCCACCCGCAGGACCGCGATCCTCGTCGGGCTGCTCTTCCTCACGGCCACGACCGCGTTCATCGTCGCCGACACGCTCAACACCGCGGTCCTGAGCCGGCCGGACTTCCTGATCGGCGCGGCCTCACAGACCGGTGCCCTCGCGACGGCCGGGGTCCTGCTGTTCGCGCAGTTCGGGGTGGTCGGCATCGCCGTCCTGCTGTTCCCGCTGCTCAAGCGCCACGGGGAGTCGTTGGCCCTGGCCCACGTCGGCTTCCGGGTCGCCGAGCTCGCCGCGAGCCTGTTCTACCTGTCGGTGCCGCTGCTGGCGATCGAGCTCGGCGAGGGCCTGCGCGAGGGAACCGTCGACGCTGCCGTCGCCACGAGCCTCGGCACGATGCTCCAGGCCCAGTACGGCGTCGCCATCCTGCTGATCTACCTGGTCACCACGGCCGCCGGGATGTGCATGGCCGTCCTGCTGTACCGCTCGCGGATCATCCCGCGCCCGCTCGCCGTCCTCGGCCTGATCAGCTACCCGACGTTGCTGCTGGGCGGGATCCTGGACATGTACGGCGTGGTCGAGGTGACCGCCGGCATCGGGCTCGTCACCCTGCTTCCGGGCGCCGTCTTCGAGCTGGTCCTGCCGATCTGGTTGATCGTCAAGGGGTTCACGTTCCCCTCCCCGGTCCCGGGCCCCCGTCCCGCGGCTCAGGCCTGAGCCGGTCGGACCACGTGGCTCCCGGTCACAGCGCGGCGAGCAGCTTCTCGATCCGCTGCGCGTGCTCGGGGGCGAGGTCCGCGATCGGGCGCCGCGGCGAGCCGATCGGGTGTCCGATCGAGGCCAGCGCGCTCTTGATCGCCGGCATGAACGGGACCGAGATCAGCGCGTCGATCACCGGGTAGACCCGGTGCCACTCGGCCAGCGCCGTGGCGTGATCTCCGGAGCGGATCGCCCGGTACACGGCCACGATCTCCCGGGGCACGACGTTCGCGGCGCCGGCCAGGACGCCCGCCGCACCCTCGACCAGCGACGCGTGGATGAGGCTGTCCCAACCCACGAAGGTCGCGATGTCGTCACCGTGGTGGTGGATGAGCTGCAGCGCCTGCTCCATGTTCGCGCTGGAGTCCTTCACGTACCGGACGTTGTCGAGCTCCCGGGCGAGCGTCGCCACGGTGTCCGGGTCGAGGTTGACCCCGGTCGCCGGAGGGATGTTGTAGAGCATCACCGGCAGCTCGACGGCGGAGCAGACGTCGGTGAGGTAGGTGACCGTCTCGGCCAGGGTCAGCGGCTCGTAGTACGGGGTCACCAGCATGACGACGTCGGCGCCGGCGGCACGGGCGTGGTTCGACAGCGTGATCGCCTCGGCGGTGGTGGTGGCGCCGGTCTGGGCGACGACCGGCACCCGGCCCGCGGTGTGCTCGACGACGGTGTCCACCACGAGGCGGCGCTCGTCGGCGGTCAGGGCCGCGAACTCGCCGGTCGAGCCGCACGCGACGACTCCGTCCACGCCACCGTCGACCGAGCGGTCCACGAGGGACTTCAGCCGGGGTACGTCGACCCGCTCGTCGGCGTCGAACGGGGTGGCCAGTGCTGTGAGCACGCCTGCGAGGTCCTGGGACATGTCTTCTCCGTCTCCGGCGTTCGTGGTGTGGATCAGTGGGCCGGCGCGCCGGTGCGCGCCCGGGTCTGGCGCTCGGTGGCCAGAACGGCGGCGGCCTCCTGGGCGGCGGTGAAGCCGGAGGAGATCGCGGTCTCGGTGTAGAGCGTGCCGAGGTAGTCCCCGGCCAGGAACACCCGCTCCGAGGGTCGGGTCAGGACCGGCTGCAGCGCGCCGCGGCCGGGAAAGCAGAACGGCGCGCCGGTGTGCCAGCGCTGCACGTGCGCCTCCTCGACAAGACCCGCGGAGCCGGGCAGGACCTCGTCGAGGTCGCGCAGGTAGATGTCGAGGATCTCGGCGTCGGGAAGGTCGATCAGCCTGCGCGCCAGGCTCGCCGGCGAGAACGTCATCAGACTCCCGCCGGGCCGCCGGTGGCTCTCCGCGCCGCGGGCGATGTTGCCCATGTTCAGCGCCACGTTGAACGACCGCTTGGGGGTGGCGATGCCGTAGGCGCCGTCCCAGACCTGGCGGCTCGTCTCGCCCGTGAGGAAGGCGGCACTGACGTAGGGCCCGTACACGATCTGCGACAACGCGTCGCGGACGTCGGCCGGCAGGTCCACGCCGACCCGGTGGCTGACCGGGGCCGGGGTGGCCAGCACGACCGTGCGGGCCTCGATCTCGTGGTCGACGCCGTCGGCCGTGTAGCGCACGACGACGGAGTCCCTGCGGTGCACGACCTCCTGCACCGAGGCCCCGAGCCGGACCCGGTCGCGCAGGGCCGCCGCGACGGTCTCGGTCAGCACCGACGGCCCTCCGGCGATGCTGCGGTCCAGGCCCTGCCCGATGTTCCAGACCAGGCTGAAGTAGCCGATGCCGGCGCCGGCGGACAGCTCGTCCGGGTCGGCGGCCGAGCGGGTCACGGTGGGCCGGAACAGCGCTTCGGCGTCCCCGGGCAGGTCGCCGACGTAGTCGGCGAACGAGCGGTCGTTCTCGAAGTCGTAGATCCGCTGCTGGCGGGTCGCTCCGGTCTCCCCCGGCCGCAGCGCGACGGCCCGGGCGTAGCGGAGCACGTCGAGGCCGACCTTCGCGCCGGTGCGGACGAGCGCGGCCCGTGCCGCGAGCGGCATCGGGACGCGCAGCGGGTAGGTCTCGACGCGGCCTCTCAGCAGGAGCTTGCCATTCATCGCCAGCCCCGTGAGGGAACCGGGGACCTTCACCGATCCGACTCCGGTCTCGCCCAGCAGCGCCGCGGTCGACGTGTCCGCCCCGGCGAAGACGTGACCGCCCCAGTTGAGGAAGTACGGTCCCCGCCTCTCCGAGCGGATCCGTCCGCCGACACGTTCCCCTGCTTCGAGGACCGTGGTGTCCCAGTGGCGCAGCCGCCAGGCCGCGGACAGGCCGGACAACCCGGCCCCGACGATCACTGCGTCCTTCACGTGCGCTCCTTCATGCCGGTGCCGGCGCATCGGGCAACGCCGAGCGGATGCGCTCGGTCGCGACGTCGAGCGACTCGGCGGTGACCCGCGCCGCCGCCTCCCGGTCACCCGCGACGACCGCGTCGAGCAGGCTCGTCTGGTAGGCGAGCAGACGGTCGGCCTGCCCCGAGTCGAGTGCCCGGCGCGCGCCGACGATCTTGTACGAGCGGCAGCGGTACCACAGGCCGCGGATCGTCGTGGTGAGGACCGGGTTCCCGGCGGCGTCGTAGAGGATCTCGAGGAACTCCTCGTCGCGGTCCAGGTAGGCGACGACCTCACCCTCGGCGACCGCGTCCCGCATGGAGCCGAGCACCCGTTCCAGCCGGGTGCGCCCGTCCGCCGCGATCCCGGCCACGCCGGCCGCCGCCGCCTCCACCTCGAGCAGCCGCCGGACGGCGTAGACGTGGAGCAGCTCCTCGTCGGTGAACTGCTTGACGACCGCGCCCTTGTACGGCACGGCCTCGGCCAGCCCGATCTCCTCCAGGCGCCGGATGGCCTCCCGCACCGGCATGACGCTGGTGCCGAGCTCGTCGGCCAGCTCACGGATGCGGAGCCGGTGCCCTGCGGGCAGCGTCCCGTCCAGGATCGCCTCGTGGATCGAGTCGAAGACCTGGTCCCCGACGCGGGCGCCGGGATCGACCCTGCGCAGCGCACCGCCGACCGTCGGCGTCTCCATGGCGGAGCCCCCTCGTCACGATTCTGTGATCTGTGATCACAGATCATACAGTCGCTCGGCCGGTCGCGATAGGGACGGCTCCGCCACACCCGGGCAGTGGGCGGTAACGCCCGTCCGATCGGGTTCGAGTCCGCCATAGCCGGACGCCCGCCGACGGCGGGGTGAACGATTTCCCGCCCGTCGCGACCACTCGTCGAGAGGAACGAATCGTCGATGACGTCAGCCGACGTGGCCGCCCCGCACAGATCAGCAGCGCTGAGCCGGTTCGGCTTCGTCCTCGGCTTCCTGCCGTGGATCGCGTTCTCCTTCGTCGCCCAGAGGCTCGCCGCGAACGGCGTGGCCTGGAGTGCCCTGCTCGCGGTCTCCTACCCGGACCGCGTCACGGCCGCCGCGCGATGACGGTCGCCGGCGAGGTCGGGTCGCGTGCCGCCCTCACGACCCCCGCCCGGACCGCACCTCGCCCGTCGCCGGTGCGGTTCCGTGACCTCGGATCGCTGCTGGTGGAGCAGGACGGGCAGGCCCGCCCGGTGGGCGGTGCCCGGCTGGAGTCCGCACTGGCGCTGCTGCTGATCCATGCGGGCCGCCGGGTCGGGCTCGACGCGTTGGCCGAGGCGATGTGGGGTGCCGACGGTGTCGCGCGTTCGGCATCGACATTGGACTCCCACGTCTTCCGGCTCCGGCAGGCCCTCGAGCCGGACCGGCGTCCGGGGCAGCCGTCGACGACGCTCGTCCGCGACGCCGGTGGGTACCGGCTCGTCGCGACGACCGACCAGGTGGACTCCCTGCGCTTCGCCCGGCTGGCCGGCGACGCCACCGAACTCCTGGCCGCCGGATCACCGCAGCGGGCCCTGCGCCGCACCGAGGAGGCACTGGCGCTGTGGCGGGGGCGGCCCTACGGCGAGGCCGCCGACGCGCCGTGGGCCGGGCCCGCCGCCGCGCGTCTGGAGGAGCTGCACGCGCAGGTCGGTGACGCCCACATCGGCGCGTTGCTGGCCACCGGCGCCGCCGAGCGGGCGCTGGTGGCGCTGGAGACGGCACTGGCGAGGAACCCGCTGCGCGAACGGCTGTGGGTCCACCGGATGGTCGCGTTCCGGGACAGCGGACGGCGCGCCGACGCACTGCGGGCCTACGGCCAGGCCCGCGACGTCCTCGTCGGGGAGCTGGGGATCGAGCCCGGGGCGGAGCTGCGCGCGTTGCACGCGGACCTTCTCGACGACGCCCCGGCCGCCCCGGCCGTGCCGGTGTCCCGCCCGGAGCCGGCACCCGGGCGGGCGCCCACTCCGGTGCACCTGCCCTCACCCCGGCACCGGCTCGTCGGGCGGGACCAGGACCTCGACGGGCTGACCGGCGTGCTGTCCCTCCACCCGCTGGTCACGCTGGCCGGCCCCGCCGGGTGCGGCAAGACCCGGCTCTCGATCGACGCCGCCCGGTGTGTCGCGGCCGACTTCGCCGACGGGGTGTGGTTCGTCGACCTGACCGCGGCCACGGCGGATCGGGTGCTCGACACGGTGAGCTCGGCCGTCGAGCTGCCGGTGCCGGTGACCGGTGGCTCGCTCGAGGCGCTCTGCGGGTTCACCCGCGACCGGCGGATGCTCCTGGTCCTGGACAACTGCGAGCACGTACTCGACGCCGTCGCCGAACTGGTCGAGGAGCTCCTCGCCGACGGGTCGACGCTGAGCGTCATGGCCACCAGCCGCGAGCCGCTCGACATCGCCGGGGAGCAGGTGCACACGCTGCGCCCGCTGGACAGCAGCGGAGACGGTTCGCCCGCCGTCGAGCTGTTCCTCGAACGGCTCGAGGAGCAGACACCGGGCCGGACGCACGACGAGGAGTCCCGCGCGCGGGCCGCCGAGATCGCCACCGCCGTCGACGGCCTGCCGCTGGCGCTCGAGCTCGCCGCCGGCCGGGCGCAGGGCCTACTCGCTGCCCGAGATCGCGGTCCAGGTGTGCGCGGACGCCAGCAGCCTGAGCCGGATCGGCCGCGGCCGGGCGTCGCACCACGGCACGGTCCGCGGGGCGATCGACACGAGCTACCGGGCGCTGCCCGGCCCCGAGGCCACGCTGCACCGCGCGGCCGCAGGCGTGCCCGGACCGTTCACCGCCGAGCTCGCGACCGCCCTGGAGGGCGCGTCGCCGACCACCGCCGCGGACACCGTCGCCGGGCTCGTGCACCGGTCGCTGCTCACTGCTCTCGGACCCGCCCGGGCCGGTGGTCCGTCGCGGTTCGCGCAGCTCGCGACGGTCCGCGGGCACGCGCTCCACGCGGCGCGATCGCTGTCCGAGGACGTCCATCGGGCGCGCGACGGCTGGGTCGAACGGCTCGTGCGCGCGCGGCCACCGTTCGGGTCACGCCGGCAGGCGCGCTGGTGCCGGGCGCTCGACGACGATCTCGCCGCGCTGCGCGCGACGCTGCAGCACACGCTCGTCGACGACCCGTCCGCGCTCGGCGTCGCCCTGTGTGCCCGGGCGGGCACGTACTGGACGTTCAGCGGCATGGCCGTCGAGGGCCTGGCCTGGGCGCGCACGGCCCTCGCCGCCTGCGAGCGGGACCCGGGTCTCGGTACCCCGGCCGACCGCGCCCTCGTCCGGATCGGTGTGGGTGCGCTCATGACGGTGCAGGGCCGCCCGGACGCCGGCCGCGAGCAACTGCGCGTGGCGATCGGCGAGGCGCGGGGGGCGACCGGTCCCGACGCCGCGCTCCTGTGCGCCGACCTCGCCATCGCGACCGGGCCCGTGTTCACCACCGGGGACACGGCGCTGGTGCACGAGATGGCCGCGGCGGTCCGTGAGATCGCGGGGGGCGCGCCCGAGCTCGACGTCGCCGTCCGGCACGCCGAGATCGTGGCGCCGGTGTTCGACGCCGCCGCTCATCCCGACCTGCTCCCCCGGCTCACCGCCCTGCACACCGACGCTCGCGCGGACGACAACTTCTACACCGCCTGGATCGCGGCGTCCGGTGCGGTCCAGGTACTGCTCGAGAGCGGCCGCCCGGCCGAGGCGCTGCACTGGGCGGTGGCCGCGATGGAGGACGTCGTCGAGCTGGGACAGCAGGAGAACCCGTTCGCGGCCGAGACGCTCGCCTGCACGCTCGCGCTCACCGGCGACCACGGCAACGCCGTGCGGGCCTTCGGCCTCGCCGAGGCACACCACGCCCGCAGCGGGATGCTGTGGCCGTCGAGCCCGGGAGCCATCGACCTGGTCGACGCCGCCACCGCGGCCCTCGACCGGTCCGAGGCGGAGCGGGCCCGGTCCGAGGGCACCCGCCTGACGCTCGCCGACCTGGTCGACCTCGTCCGGGCGTGACGCCCCACGTCCACGGCTACGCCGCCACGGTCCGTGCACGGGCGAGCAGCCAGGCGCCGGCCAGCAGCGCAATGGCGAACGCGACGGCCGCGCAGCCGAACCCCGCCGCAATGGCGTCCGCGGTGCCGGTGCGGCCCGGCGTGTCCGGTCCGCTCAGGAGCACGACGCTCCCGATCACCGCGACCCCGAGGGTCCCGCCGAGCTGCCGAGCCGTCTGCACCACGCCGGCGGCCTGGCTCCGCTCCGCCTCGTCGATCCGGCCGAGCGCGTCGGTGTTGGTCGGCGACAACGTGAGCCCGAGACCGACGCCCACCGCCACCATCCCGGGGACCTGCCAGCCGTAGCTCAGTCCGGGCAGGGCGAGCAGCCACGCGACGGTACCCGCCGTGCAGACCGCCATGCCGGTCAGCACCGGCGTGCGGACGCCCGCGCGGTCGAACCAGCGGCCGCCGACCTGGGCGGCGAGGGTGAGCGGCAGGATCAGCGGGAGGGCGGCCAGGCCGGCCTGCATCGGTCCGAAGGCCAGCAGCTCCTGCAGGTAGATCGCGCTGTAGAGGACGATCCCGAGCAGGCCGAACTGCACCAGGGCCATGACCACGGCGTCACCGGTGAAGCCACGGTCGGCGAGCAGCCGCACATGGATGAGCGGGTCGGCCGAGCGCATCTGCCGCACGACGAACCACGCGGTCGTCGCCACACCGGCGGCGATCAGACCGAGCGTGAGCGGCGATCCCCAGCCCCATACCGCGGACTGCTGCACGGCCAGGGTGGTCCCGGCGAGCCCGCCGACCACGAGCACGACGTCGAGCGGGCGGATCCCCGAGCCCGCGCGATCGGGCCGGTTCGGGATCTTCGCCACCGCGACGAGCACCAGGGTGGCGATGCCGACCGGCACGTTGAGCAGGAACACCGCCCGCCAGCTCACGTACTCGGTGAGCAGGCCACCGACCAGCGGCCCGAGCGCGAGGAAGATCTGGCTGATCCCGGCGTAGATCGCCATGACCCTCCCGCGCTCGCGCTCGTCGAAGGCGCCCATCACGATCGTCGCCGAGACCGGCATCATCAGCGCCGCGCCGGCTCCCTGCAGCGCCCGGAACGCGATGATCGTGGCCTCCCCCGCCGGGCCGACCGGAGCGAGCGCACAACCGGCCGAGGCGAGGAAGAACAGCGTCACGCCGATCCGGAACGCCCGTGGCCTGCCCAGCAGATCGGCCGCGCGACCGCCGAGCGCGACGAGGGCGGCGAGCGCCAGGACGTAGGCGTTCACCACCCACTGCTGCCCGTGCACCGACAGCGGCAGGTCGCGCGCCATCGTCGGCAGCGCCACGGACACCACGGTCTGATCCAGCATGATCATGGACAGCGAGCCGGTCATGGCGACGAGGACCAGCCAGCGCCGTGGCGACGACCCGGTGTCCGCGGACGGCGGGGACCCGGCGCTGCTCACCGGTCTCGTCCCTGCAGCTTCCAGCGCAGCATCGCCACGGCGGCGGGAACCATGGCGAGTCCGCGGGGCATGCCGGCGACCGGGGCGGGATCGACCAGCGCGGGCCGCGACCAGGCCGCGCCGGGACGGGACCCGTCGGGTCGCAGGCCGACCTCGGCCAGGTGGTTGACCGCCATCATCCCGGTGAACATCGGGTTGGGGTTGGCGCCGCCGACCCCGAGCTCGGCGAGGCCGTGCGCGTACTCCGTGGCGAACTCGTGCGGGTCCACCGACGTCCGTCCCTTCGTCGCCGAGAGGGCGACCTGCTGCAGGGACATCGCCTGGTCGAGCAGGCCCGCCAGGTAGGCGCCCGCGTCGGCGCCCCGGCGGACGGAGAACGTGTGGCCGTCGGTCAGCGTCTCGGCCGCGCCGGCCTCGAAGACGGCGGCGACCGCCCCGAGCACGGTCTGCAGCTTGAGCTGGTCGGCGTCGTGCATGACGCCGCAGGGCCCGTTGCCCTCGTCGGCCAGGTGCACGATGCCGCTGTCGCGCAGGTGCACGATGACGTGCCCGGCGCAGTGGCCCTGGCTGCGCAGTACGCGGACCGCACCGTCGGCGAACGACCACCCGGTCATCGGGACCGGGCCGAACTCGATCCGCTCCAGCGGCCGCTCCTCGTAGGTGGCGGTGACCGCGGCGAACGGGCGCAGCGGCTGGAACAGGGAGACCACCTTGTCGCCGGCGAGCCGGGGAGGCGCGGGCAGCGGCACGACGCCGGCGATCCGGGAGAACGACCGGATCCAGTAGGACGCCGGGTCGAGCATCTGCGGCAGGTCCCGGGCCGGGACGTAGTGCTCGACCGGCACGCCGCGCCCGTGGCCGATCTCGTCGGCCAGGTCGTTGTTGCCGACGTGGTCGGGGTGGCCGTGGGTGGTGAGCACGACCAGTCGCGACCAGTCACCGACCTGGTCGGCGGCGGCGCGCAGGGCCGTCCGGAAGGCGGTGGTGACACCGGTGTCGACCAGGAACAGGGTCTCGCCGGCACGGTGGACCAGGGCGTTGGCGACGTCGGGCCGGTCGTGGGCGACGTCGAGCTCCTGGCCGAGGACCAGGACGGTCCGGTCGTCGAGCCGGATGGTGTCGCCGAGCGACGGTCCCGTGGACATGTCGTCTCCTGTGGATGGTCGGGACGGGGATCGATGTCGGCCGCAGGAGCGCCCGCGGCGCGGCTCAGGCCTCGACGGGTGCGTGGCCCACGGCCATCGCACGGATCGCGAGCCGGTCCGGCTTGCCCTGCTCGGTGAGCGGGATCCGGCCCATCGGCAGGACCTGCAGCGAGGCCGCGATCGCCGCACCGTGCTCGGCGGCCACCGCGTCGACGCAGGCCACGCCGTCGACCCGCCCGCCGGGCCACGCCTCGACGGCTGCGATGCGCACGCCCCGGTCGAGATCGAAGACCGGCACCGCGTACCGGACGGACGGGATGCGGCACAGCGTGTCCTGCAGGTCGACGAACGGCACGCCGTCGGGCCCGCCCTTGTCCTCCGCGCGACCGTCGACCCGGAGCATGCCCTCGTCGTCGTACCCGCCGAGATCGCCCGTGCGGTACCAGCCGTCGACGAAGTGACCGGCCTGGTCGTCCGGCCGGTGCCGGTATCCCTGCGCCATCGCGGGCGAGCGGACCTCGATCCCGCCCTCCACGTCGAGCGTGCCGTCGGACGCCCGGAACCGGACGTCGACGCCGGGCCGGACGTGCCCGGCACACCGGAACCGGGACGGGCGGTCGTGCTCGGCGGGCGAGAGCGCGCTGACGATGCCGACCTCGCTCGCGCCGTAGGTGTGCGCGACCACCGGGCCGAGACGCTCGCGGGCCCGGCGGCGCAGCACCGGTGCGGCGTTCGCGCCGATGTGGGTGACGGCGCGCAGCGAGCTGAGGTCGAAGGAGGCCACCTCGGGGCGGTCCATCAGGTCGAACAGCTGCGGTTCCACCAGGAACAGGTGGGTGATGCGCTCGGCCTCGACCGCCTCCAGCGTCGCGAGCGGCTCGTAGTGGTCCTGCAGGACGGCGATCCCGCCGCCGAGCACGGTCTGGTCCACCAGGATCTGGGTGAGGTGCGCGAGGCTGCCGTTGGCCAGCTGGCGGCGGTCCGGCGCGGCCGGCGTGACGACCCCGGCGGTGTAGGACGTGAAGTCGCGACGGCTGCCCTTCGGCACGCCGGTGGTGCCGCCGGACGGAATGACGACGGCCAGGTCCCCGCCGCGCGCCCGGGACGCGAACGGTCCGCCGGACTCGGCGGCGGCGAGCTCGTCGAGTCGCGTTCCGACGCCGGCGACGGGCCCGATCGCCGCCACCGGCACCGCCACGCCGGGCGGCAGCAGCGCCGCCGTCTCCGGGAGGAGCACGATCAGCTGCGGGTCGAACTGCTCGATCATCCGGGCGCGCACGTCCGGTTCGGGTGGGTCCGGCAGGAACGCCGTCCCGGCCCCCACCAGGTGCGCCGCCCAGCGCACGGCGAGGGCTTCCGGCCGGTGCGGGGCGAACAGCCCGACCAGGTCCCCGGGCCCGACACCCAGCCCGTCGAGGGCGCGGGCGTACCGGTGGATCGAGTCGAGCAGCGCCGCGGCGGTGGTATCGACGCCGGCGTGCCGCAGGACGGGCCGGTCCCCACCCTCCTGCAGGACGGCGAGGAGGTCCTCGATGTAGAGGGTCACGTCCGGCCTCCGGTGAGTCGACGAGGGGCATCGGGACCCACCATCGCCGGGGCGTCTCCAATCCCGGTCCAAGCGACCCACCGGTGCGCAGCCGGGTTGGACGAGCGCTGGAGACCGGCGCGCGACCGTACGGACGACAGGGCGGCACCGCACCGCCCCCCGGACGGACGAGGAGGCCACCGTGACCAGCCTCAGCATCTGGATCTTCGACACTCCGGAGTCCGCCGAGCCGGCCCTGCGCACGCTCGGGCGGCTGGAGATGCAGGGCCACCTCACCGTCGACGACGCGTCGGTCCTCTCCTGGCCGGCCGGCGACCCGCGACCGCGGACGTACCAGGCCGGCAGCACCACCGGTCTCGCCGCGTTGTCCGGCGCGTTCTGGGGCTTGCTGTTCGGGCTGGTGTTCCTCCTGCCCCTCACCGGGCACCTGCGCGACGACGCGGGCAGGTCGTTCGGGCTGACCCGGATCGGGCTCCCGGACCGGTTCCTGCTCGCGGTCCGGGACCGGATCTCCCCGGGCACGTCCGCGCTGTTCCTGCTCACCCCGGACTCCGCCGTCCAGCGGGTCGCGGCCGCCATCGGAGGGGCCTGCGCGGGTCCGCTCGTCGCCCGGTTCGCCGACCCCGAGGAATGCGCCCTGCGACGCGCTTTCGCCGCCGCCTGACCCGTCGGACTCAGTGCACCCCGCGCGCCCCGGGGGATCTCCAGAATTCGGAAAGGGCCACCCCTCGATGCGGTGGTTCGACTATTCGGCACGAACCGTCGTGAATCCGCCGGGGCTAGGGTGCCGACGTGACCAGAACGGATGCCGCGTCCCGGTTCGTCCCTGCGCCGGCCGACCGCGTCTACCGCGCTCTCGTCGAGCCCGAGGCGTTGGCCTCCTGGCTGCCGCCTGCGGGAATGCGCGGCACGTTCGAGCGGTTCGATCTCCGGACCGGCGGCGGGTACCGCCTGGTCCTGACCTACGAGGACGCGTCCTCCGCGCCCGGCAAGACGACCGCGGGCTCCGACGTCGTCGAGGCCCGGTACGTCGAGATCGTTCCCGGCGTGCGGGTGGTCCAAGCGGTGGACTTCGTCTCCGACGACCCGGCGTTCACCGGCACGATGACGATGAGCTGGGAGGTGCGACCGGTGCCGGGTGGCAGCCGCGTCGACATCCGGGCCGACGACGTCCCGTCCGGGATCTCCGCCGAGGACCACGCGGCCGGCCTGGCCTCCTCGCTCGACAACCTCGCGGCGTTCCTGGAGCGCTGAGCCGGGCCTGTCCTTCCGGCCATCCGGAATTGTCGGCCCGGACGTGGCATCGTATGGCCCGTGGCCAAGCAGGAGATCGTGCACATGGTCGACGACCTCGACGGTGGTAGCGCCGACAGCACCGTGACGTTCGGGCTGGACGGCGCGACCTACGAGATCGACCTCTCCGACGACCACGCGGCGGCCCTGCGTGAGCACCTGAGTTCGTACGTCGCGGCGGCCCGCCGCGCGGGCGGAGCGACACCGGCCGCCCGCACGCGACGGACGTCGCGGTCCGATGCCGACACGCCACGCTCGCGACCCGATGCCCAGGCGATGCGGTCGTGGGCGCGCAGCAACGGCTACGACCTGTCCGACCGTGGGCGGATCCCGTCCGCGGTCGCGCAGGCCTACCGCGACGCCGGCAACGGCACGGCTCCCGCTCCGGCAGCGGCCCCGGTCGCGGAGACGGCGGCGACCTCGTCGGAGGGCACCGACGCCGACGTGCTCGCCTGGCACGAATCCAAGGGCTACAAGATCCCGGCCGACCGGACCGTCAACGGTCTGATGCGGCACCGGTACCGCACCGCTCACGGAACCCTCGAGGGATAGTCACGCCGTGACCGCGCCGTAGGCGCCGGGTGCGGGTTCCGAGATCGGCCGTCGCCCGTGCCACGATCGGCTATTCGGGCGGGAGAAGTGAGTGCGCCGACGGGAAGCGGAACACCGAAAGATATCTCGATGCGCGAAATCGAGACCGTTCACCGGGAACGCTACGGCCGATGCCTGACGGCCGCAATTCGACCCCGGTCAGGTCGCGGTGGGGCCCGTTCCGGTACCGACCAGCGCGAGGACGGCGCGCAGGTCGTCGACCTCGGTCACGGCAGCCGGCAACCGGCTCTCGCACCAGCCGGGGCCCGCGGCGACCACCAGGTCGGTGTGCGCACCCAGCTCCGTCATCAGGGCCGGCCGGGCCGTGTCGGGGCGTTGCGCCCACACGACCACGGACGACGGGTGCAGCTGCGTCGCCGCGTGCAGGAGCGCCGGGTCGGGCACGGTCGCGCCGAGCATGCGGGCCCGGACCCCACGTTCGGCCAGAGCCGCATGCAGGACGTCCAGACCGAGGGTGTGCTGCTCGTCGGCCGTGCAGGCGAGCAGGACGGGTCGGCCCCCCTGGGCGGCGGTGGTCGGGGAGAGCCGGCGCAGGCAGCCGATCAGCACCCAGCTCAGCAGCAGTTGCGAGTCGACGCATCCCTGGTCCCCCGCGACGACGGGGTCGAGGCCGCGGATGGCCGGGAGGCAGAGCCTCTCCCAGGTCGCGAGCACCCCGTGCTCGCCCAGCTCGGCCGCCACGAGGTCGTCGGCCGTATCCGGGTCGAGGCGGACCGCGGCCGTCACCAGCTCGGCCACGGGCGCGCTCGCGCCCGGGGGCACCGGGACGGGATCCGGGGACCGGGCGGGAGCGGCGTACCCGGCGAGACGCTGGCGGCGCACCATCTCCGCCGCGGCGGGAAGGACGACCCCGTTGCCGACCAGCCTGCGGATGGCGTCGAGCTCGGCGACGTCGGCCGCCGTGTAGCGGCGGTGCCGCCCGGGATCGTGGCCGGCGGGCCCGATCCCGTACCGACGGCTCCAGCTGCGCAGCGTCGCCGGTGAGACCCCCAGTCGTCGCGCCACGGCGGCGGTCGACCACAGGGGCCCCGCCGGCTCCGAGACGTCCGGGGACGCGGTCATGCGGTCAGTGTCGCGCATCTGGCGGCATCCTATGTCCTGGAGGCCGTGATGTGGCCCGGTGCCCTGTCTCGCGTTGCCGGGCGTGCACCGCTTGTGCAACGGTATGGGCAGGCTCCTCACCGCGCTGCTCACGGCAGTCGCGGCCACCCTCGTTCTGCCGACGTCCTGCGTCGCGCGGAAAGGCTCCGTTGTCATGGCCGATGTGCGCAGGCTCCCCCCGCCGATCACCCCGATCTGGGAGTGGCAGATGCAGGCGGCGTGCCGCGATATGGACAGCGCGATGTTCTTCCACCCCTCGCACGAGCGTGGTCCCGCCGCACACGCCCGCGACAAGGCCGCCAAGGAGATCTGCGCGGCCTGTCCGGTGATCGACGCCTGCCGCCGCCACGCCCTGACCGTGCAGGAGTCCTACGGCGTGTGGGGCGGACTCACCGCCCGCGAACGTGACGTGATCCTGCTGGCCGAACGACGGCAGCCGCTGTCCGGTCTCACCGCCGACGGAGCCGGCACCGTGTGAGCACTGCGGGGGCGGTCAGAGGCCCTTCGCGGCGGCGTCCGCGACGGCCTGGTCCTGCTCCCCGGTCCCGCCACTGACCCCGACGGCTCCGACGACGGTGTTCCCCGTCGTGAGGGGCACGCCTCCGCCGAAGATCATGACTCGGCCGTGGTTGGACTCCGACGCTGACCCAGCCGGACCCGTGTCACGCGGGGCTGACCCGGTTCCAGAAGTCGGTGAACTCGATCGTGTCGAAGAACGCGACGACCTCGACGATCTCGGAGCCGTCGCCGCGGTCGTCGAACCGCATGTACCAGGTGTAGGTGTTCCGGTACGGCTGCCCGTCCCGCGCGGTGGCGCGGCCGTCGAACAGGACGATCACCCAGTCGCCGTCGGCGTACACCCCGCGGACGGTGGGCACGAGCGGCTCCGACATGCGGGCGTTGAACGGGTCGATGACGACCTCGATGAACTCGTCACGGCTGGAGTACGTCCGCGACACGGGGCTGTTCCCCACGATCGTCCAGGTGGCGTCCGCGGCGAGCAGGGCGAACGGGCCGCCGGTCCCTGCGGCCCATTCCGCGAACGCATCCCGGACCCGGTCCTTGTTGGCCTGCTCCAGGCCGAGGTCGCGCGTGGTCGTCATGGTCGTGCTCCTGTCCGGGGTGCGGGTCGGCCGGTCGGACGTCGGCCCCTACCGGGCTCGCCCCGTCCGGAACGCCCGTTACCGGGCGCCCGCCCGCGCACCCACGTCGGCGGCAGCACCGAACCACGTGGGCAGCCGGTCGAGCAGCTCCTGCTGATCGTCACCGACCCACGCCACGTGCCCGTCCGGGCGCAGCAGCGCCGCGGGCACGTCCAGCTCCTCGCTGACGTCGACGACGTGGTCGACCCGATCCGCCCAGCCCTCGACCGAGAGCAGGCCGGTCTGGTCGAGCAACAGACCGCGCCCGCCGTGCATCAGCTCGTAGAGGCGCCCCCGCTTGAGCGCCACGTCGCGCATCCGCCGGCCGAGCAGGTCGTGGCCCTCGCCGAGGTCGTAGCGGACCCCGATCGCCGTGAGCTTCTCGATCAGGTAGCGGTTCACCTGCTCGAACTCCATCAGCTCCGCCATCAGCCGGCGCACCGCCTGCGGGCCCGGCTCGGTGGACATCAGCTCGGACTGCGCGCGGGTGTTGTCCAGCACCGCGGCGGCCACCGGGTGACGTTCGGACTGGTAGGTGTCCAGCAACCCCTCCGGTGCCCACCCGCCGACCTCGGCGGCCAGCTTCCAGCCCAGGTTGAACGCGTCCTGGACACCGAGGTTGAGGCCCTGCCCGCCCAGCGGCGGGTGCACGTGGGCCGCGTCGCCGGCCAGCAGCACCCGGCCGACCCGGTAGCGCTCGGCCTGCCGGGTGGCGTCCCCGAAGCGGGAGATCCAGCGCGGCGAGTGCACGCCGAAGTCGGTGCCGGCGAACACCCGCAGCTGCTGCTTGACCTCCTCGAGGGTCGGGACCGCCCGGTCCTCGGCCACACCGTCGGCGGGTACGACGACGCGGTACAGCCCCTCCCCGGACGGCCCGACGCCGAATCCCTTGTGCGTCGCGCGGACCTCGGCGACGACGGCGGCCAGCGTCTCCGCCGGCACGTCCACCTCCATCTCGCCCAGCAACGTCTCGAGCCGGGCCGGCTCACCGGGGAAACCGACGCCGAGCAGCTTGCGCACCGTGCTGCGGCCGCCGTCGCAGCCGACGAGGTAGCGCGATCGCACCTGGGTGCCGTCGGCCAGCTCGACGGTCACCCCCTGCTCGTCCTGGCTCAGCCCGCCGAGCGCGCAGCCGCGCCGGACCTCGGCGCCGAGCTCCGCGGCGCGCTCGCCCAGCAGGCGCTCGGTGACCGGCTGCGGGATGCCGAGGACATAGCCGTGCGCGGTGTCCATCCGTTCCGGCCACGGCTTGTCGATCGCGGCGAAGAAGCCGCCGACCCCGTGGAACTGCCGGCCGTTCGCGAGGAACCGGTCCAGCAGACCGCGCTGGTCCATCACCTCGATGCTGCGCACGTGCAGGCCGAGCGACCGGACATGCTTCGTCGGCTCGGCGTCCCGCTCCAGCACGAGCACGCGCACACCCTGCAGCCGCAGCTCGCCGGCCAGCATCATGCCGGTCGGCCCGCCACCGGCAACGATCACGTCGATCACGAGAACCCCCACTCGTCGGCCACCGATTTCCGCAGGTCACGCGTTCGGCCGGGAGAGTGTGCGGGACGACCGGGGTCTTGCCGCAAGACCCCTCGGTGGGCTATACGTTGAGAGTGGCGGGGGGATGACCCGCCGGCACGGTCAGCTCGTCGGCGCGTGCCGCTCGCCGGCCGGGCCGCCCGGCAGAAGGTCGTTGCACCAGCGTGCGGCGCTGAGCATCCGGGCGTCGAACAGCCGCTGCAGCAGGACGTGCCGGTCGGCGCCGGCGAGGTGCAGGACGGTCCCCCGATGCGTGGCGCGCCGGTCCAGGTCGAGGAGGGCCCGCACACCACCGGGGGTCAGCGGTGCGATCGCGCGGAGATCGATCACCACGTGGAGGATCTCTCCGGCCGGGGCGTCGAGGTGCTCGTCGATCACCGCGACGGTGTCCTCGTCGACGACGCCGGACAGGCACAGCAGGAGCACGGCGGACAGCGGGCGGCGAACGGAGGCGGACAGTCGCCGTTCACCGGACTCCCGGGTACGCGCGTCCTCTCCGAGGCTCATCGACCGTCCCGGCGGGCGGTTCGACCGTCGACCAGTGGAGTACACATCGGACTCCCGAACGAAGCCACGCAGGCGAGACCGCGGAGCGAGGCCGGGGCGTCGCGATGTGAACCCCGATGCGCGTACCGGCGAGCGATACGCGGGAAAGCCCTGTCCGCGATCCGAACCGGAGAAGCGTAGACACCCTGCGTAAAAGCTGTCCAGTCGGCGTCTCGGACGGTCGGACCGGTTGGCCCCGGGGAACGAGCCCGGAGACGCTACGCTCGTCCGCTACACGAAATCGAGGCGAACTTCGTCCCGGAACTCGCCGCGACCCGAAGGGCGCGTCTCATGGAGTCCGAGCAGGGCGACCGTCTGGTCACCGCTCTGCGGAGTGCCGCTCACGACCTGCTGGCGCGCCAGAGCACCGCCGATGGCCGCGACGTGTTCGCCGACATCGTCGTCGCCGCCGTCCAGACGGTGCCGGGAGCCGACGCCGGCGGCGTCACCCTGGCCGAACGCGGGCAGATCACCTCGCGCGGCCCGACCGGCGAGGCCGTCCGCAAGCTCGACGAGCTGCAGGCGGAGTTGGAGGAGGGGCCGTGCATCACCGCGGCCGCGGAACCGGCCGAGGACGGGGTGATCGTGGTCGAGGACCTGGCCGAGGAGCCCGGGTCCGCCCGCTGGCCGCGGTTCGCCCCTCGGGCGGTGGACCTGGGCTACCGGTCGCTGATGTCCACCCAGCTGTCGGTCGACGGCACCGCCGCCCTGAACCTGTACTCCGACAAGCCCGACGCCTTCGACGAACCGGCACGCAGGGTGGCCGGACTGTTCGGACTGCAGGCGGCGATCCTGCTCCACGGTGCGGACCGCACCACCCAGCTCACGATCGCGTTGGAGACCCGAGACGTGATCGGGCAGGCCAAGGGCATCCTGATGGAACGCTTCGAGGTCCGCGACGACCAGGCGTTCCAGATGCTCGTGCGGTCCTCACAGGACACGAACATCAAGCTCGCCGACGTCGCCCGCTGGCTCACCACCGAACGGAACGCCAACGCGCGACGGGGCGCACCCGACTCCTCCTGACGTGCACGACGCCGCGCCGTCCCCGACGGACTGTGGTCGAATCTGCGGGGTGGGGAGTTCTCACCAGGTACCGAAGAACGAGGGCGGCGACGCCGTCGACGAGAGCGCCGATCTCGAGGAGCTGGAAGCGCTCGTCGAGCTCCTGTCCGGCGAGCTCCGCGATCTGAATCCGGGGACGGACGCACCCGTCCGGATCGGCCGTCGACGACACCGAGCTGACCGGGTCGAGCGGGCAGGCGCAGGAGAACCGCGCCATCCATCTGTCGCGTGCCCGTATGGCTGCCCACCGCGCACAGCGGGTCCGCGAGCCGCTGCCCGAGCTGGCCGAGAGGGCCAGGGCCGGGCTCGAGCGGATCCGACGGCAGCGTGAGCAGGGACGGAGGGCGGCGGCCCGGTTCCACGGAGCCGAGGACGTCGACACCGCCGGGGCCGGCAGCGAACCTGACTCCGCCCTGCACCGTGTCGTGTGCGATGCGGCGGAGCACGTCCCCGGGATCGGCCACGCGACCCTCATCCTGTGGGACGAGCACGGCCGCGTGGAGCGGAGCCTGGCGAGCGACGACGTGGGGACGGAGCTGATCGGGATCCAGTCCCGGATCGGCCAGGGACCGTGCGTCGACGCTGCCACGGACGGTCGGACGGTCGAGGCGCCCGATCTCGACGGGTGGCCGTGGTTCGCTTCGGCGGTCGCGGGTCTGGGTGTCCGCGGTGTCGTCGCCGTCCCGCTGCGGTGCGGCAGCAAGACGGGCGCTCTCGCTCTGTGGACCGACGAGACGGGCGCGTTCCCGGCGTCGACCGGAACGCTGGGCGAAATGTTCGCCCGCTACGCGACGACGGCGCTCGCGTACGCGGCGGAGCGCGACACCGTCCGGGAGGCCGTCGCCCGGCGCGACGTGATCGGGCAGGCCAAGGGCGTGCTCATGGTGCAGCACGGTGTGGACGCCGATGCGGCCTTCCGGATGCTGGTCCGGCGCTCGCAGCACACCAACGTCAAGCTCGTCGACGTCGCACGCAGCGTCGTCGACGAGGCGGCGGAGCGGGGCGCACCCTCCGGGTAGCCGACCACCGCTCCCCCGCGGCCCTCAGCCGTCGGTCGCCTCGTCACCGGGGCCGGCCCCGTCGTGCTGTCGCAGACGCCGGCCGTGGTCACGCTCCTTGTCGGCGAACGCCCTGGCTTCGGCCGCGGCCTTGTTCAGCCGGTCCGCGGCGTGCGGTCGCAGCCGGGCCGATTCCTCGAGGACCGCGGCCAGGCGTAGCTCCGAGTCGGCGATGCCGTCGGTGAGCTCGGCGAGCCGGCCCGCGAGCTCGGCCGACTGCCGTCGGTTCCGGTCGGTCATGGCAGCGAGGTCATCGTCTCCGGAGCCGGGGTGAGAATTCGCATCGTCGCGCATGAGCCGACCCTGGGACGGAGGAACAAGCTACGTCGCGCGCCAGTGTCGCACCGATACGCCTAGGATCGCAGTCCCGTCCGGCTGTCCGGCACCCGGCGGTCCCGCAAGCGGTGCGAGGGAAGTGCCCATGACCAACCTGAAGCTGGTCGGCGTCGGCGCGTCGGCGGGCGGGGTGGACGCTCTGATCAGGCTCGTCGCGGGGCTCGACCCACAGCTCCAGGCGGCGGTACTCGTCGTCCTGCACCAGTCGTCGGCCGCGCCGACCGTCCTCCCGGAGATCCTCTCGCGGCACTGCCGACTCGAGGTCGTGCCGGGCCGGGACGGGGACCCGCTCCGCGCCGGCCGGGTCCACGTCGCGCCTCCCGGGCATCACCTGCTGGTGGAGAAGGGGCACGTGCGTTTGAGCCGGGGGCCGAAGGAGAACGGCCACCGCCCGGGGATCGACCCGCTGTTCCGGTCGCTGGCCCTCGAGGCCGGTCCCGAGGCGGTGGGGGTCGTGCTGACGGGCATGCTCGACGACGGTGCCGCCGGGCTGCTGGACATCGTCCGGCACGGCGGTGCGGCCGTGGTCCAGGAACCCGTCGAGGCGATGTACGACGGGATGCCGGGCGCCGCCCTCGACCAGGTGCCGGGCGCTGCCGTCCGGCCGGTCGCCGCGATCGGCGCGGCACTGGGCGAGATCCTCGACCGGTCTCCGCTCGGCGGGCACCGGCCGTCGGACCAGCTGGTCTACGAGGTGGGGGTGAGCCGGGGCGACAACATCGTCGCCGATCGCGACCCCCCGGGCGAGCCGGCCGGCCTGGCCTGCCCGGACTGCGACGGCCCGCTGTTCGGCGTCGGGTCCGGCGGCCACGGGCGCTATCGCTGTCGGGTGGGGCACGCCTGGTCGTCCGGGAGCCTCGGCGTCGCCCAGGACGACACGGTGGAGCGGACCCTGTACTCGGCACTGCGCGCGCTCGAGGACAAGGCGTCGTTGCAGCACCGGGTCGCCGAGGCGGCGGCGTCGACCGGCCAGACCGGGGTCGCGACCCGGGCGCGGCAGGCGGCCGATGCCGCACACGGCGACGCCGACGTGTTGCGACGGCTGCTCATCGGTGATCATCGTTACCGTCCGGACAACGGTACCGCGGGCCGGACGGGCGGCCGCCTGCGGGCCGACACCGACGACTTCGGAGGCGACCGATCGTGAGCGAGCAGGAACTGCCCGGTTTCGAGTCACTGCTCGAGTTCATCCGGGACAGCCGCGGGTTCGACTTCACCGGCTACAAGCGCTCCAGCGTGCAGCGGCGTGTCGAGCGGCGGATGCAGCAGATCGGGGCCACCGACGCCGCCGAGTACCTCGACCGGCTGCAGGTGGACCCGAACGAGTTCACGCATCTGTTCAACACGATCCTGATCAACGTGACCGGGTTCTTCCGGGACCCCGAAGCGTGGCGTCAGCTGCAGGACGAGATCATCCCGGCGATCATCGCCTCGAAGACCCCGGGCGAGCCGATCCGCGTCTGGTCGGCGGGGTGCGCCAGCGGCGAGGAGGCCTACGGGCTGGCCATGGTGCTCGCGGAGGCGCTCGGCGTCGCCGAGTTCCGGGAGCGGGTCAAGGTCTACGCAACCGACGTCGACGACGAGGCCCTCGCCACGGCCCGTCAGGCCACCTACACCGATCGGGACCTCGAGCCCGTGCCCGCCGAGTGGCGCGACCGGTACTTCGAGCGCGCGGGCTCGCGCCACACGTTCCGCGCCGACCTGCGACGCAACGTCATCTTCGGGCGCAACGACCTGGTGCAGGACGCCCCGATCAGTCGGCTGGACCTGCTGGTGTGCCGCAACACCCTGATGTACCTCAACGCGGAGACCCAGGCGCAGGTCCTGCGCCGCTTCCACTTCGCGCTCAACGCCCGCGGAGTCATGTTCCTGGGCAAGGCCGAGATGCTGCTGAGCCACGCCCGTCTGTTCGTGCCCTACGACCTGCGGCGCCGGTTCTTCCGCAAGGCCGACCAGGTCGACACGCCCGCGTCGGCTCGGCTCGGCGCACGCGCGTTCCGCGGACTCCCCGCCCGACGGGCGACTCGAGGACGAGGCGTTGCTGGCGAGCCCGCTGGCCACGCTCGTCGTGGCCGGGGACGGGATGGTCGTCGCCCGCAACCAGCGGGCCGAGGCGCAGCTCGGCGTGACGTCGCGTGAGGTCGGACTCCAGTTCACCGACCTGGACCTGTGCCATCGCGTCGCGGGACTGCGGGCCTCGTTCGAGGACGTGCGCCGCAACCGGACCCCGATGTGGCAGCACGGCGATCGAGTTCTCCCGCTCGGCCACCGAGACACTCTGGTTCGACGTCCAGGTCGTGCCGCTCGACAGCGACGGCGACCACGGTGCGGCGGTCGCCCTGTTCTTCAAC
The DNA here is from genome assembly GCA_963822335.1 of uncultured Actinomycetota bacterium. Taxonomy (GTDB): domain Bacteria; phylum Actinomycetota; class Actinomycetes; order Mycobacteriales; family Pseudonocardiaceae; genus Pseudonocardia. Next base: position 154,530 of record CAWGHE010000006.1, read on the forward strand.
GACGTCACCCGCTACCAGCGGATGACCGGCGAGCTGCAGGACGCCCACCGGCAGGTCGAGGCCGCGTACGAGGAGCTCCAGTCGACCGTCGAGGAGCTGGAGACCACCAACGAAGAGCTCCAGTCCACCGTCGAGGAGCTCGAGACCACCAACGAAGAGCTCCAGTCCACCGTCGAGGAGCTCGAGACCACCAACGAAGAGCTCCAGTCCACGAACGACGAGCTGCAGACGATGAACGAGGAGCTGCGCCAGCGCACCGAACAGCTCGACGAGGCCAACCTGTTCATGGAGTCGGTGATGGGCAGCCTGCGGACCGCGGTCGTGGTCGTCGACACCGATCTCGTCGTCCGGGCGTGGAACGGCCGGGCCGACGACCTGTGGGGGCTCCGCGCGGAGGAGGCCGTCGGGCGGCACCTGCTCAACCTGGACCTCAACGTCTCCATCGAACAGCTGCGGCCCCTGATCCGCGCGGCGGTGGCGGGAAAGGGCTCGGAGCAGCCCGTACGGCTCGGGGCGATCAACCGCCGGGGCCGTCCGGTCGATCTCGCGGTGTCGGCGTCGCCGCTCACGCTGCGCGAGAACGAACCGACCGGCGCCATCGTGCTCATGGATCCCGCCGACAACAACGGGTCGGAGCCGACGACGTGAGCGGCGGAACCGACCCGCCGGAAGAGAGCGAGCCGCCGCCGCGAGGAGCAGGCCGACCGGCGGGAGGAGGTCGCCGACGACCGCGACAGCCGCGCGGACGCCCGCGACGCCGCGGCCGACGCGCGCGACGCGGCAGCCGACGAGCGGGAGTCGACCGCCGATCAGCGGGACACCGACGCCGACGCCCGCCAGAGGGCGACCAACGAGCGAGAGGCTCGCCTGGACGAGCTCGGCCGGGCGATGGGGAAGGAGGTTCCGGGGATGCTCGCCCGCGCCGAGGAGACCGTGCGCCGTGACCGCGACACGGTGGAGCGGTCGTCCGAGCTCCTCGAACGCTCCCGCGATGCGCTCGACCGCTCGCACCGCACGTCGGGGCGGGAGCAGGGGGAGATCGACCGAGAGACGGCGGAGAGCCGCCGTGACGCGCCCGACGACGACGGCGCGTGAGTGCCGGTCGGTCCCCGTCCCGGTGACGGTGGGACGGCCCTGCCGGCAGCAAGGGTTGTACCGACAGGGCCTACGCCATCGCGATGCCCGGGCCGGGCGCGACGGCGTACCTGTCCGTACCCCGCTCCGGCGGCCGGTATCCGGTCAGTGACGCAGCGTCTCGCTGGGTGAGACGCCGTAGACGTTCCGGTAGTCGACCGCGAACCGGCCGTGGTGCGTGAACTGCCAGCGGGTGGCGATCTCACCGACGGTGTCCCCGCGGGTCGGGTCGGCCGTCAGCAGGTCGTCGTGCGCCCGGCTCATCCGCACACGCTGCAGGTGCCGGCTGGGGGTGCTCCCGTGGTGACGGCGGAACGTGTACTGCAGCACCCGCGTCCGGACACCGGCCGCCGCGCTGACGTCGTCGATCGTGATGGCCTTCCCGGCGTTCGTCTCGATGTAGTTCAACGCGCGACGCACGACGAGGGGCACCGTGCGGTCGACGTCCGGATCACCCGACGTCAGGGCCAGCGACGGGTCCTCACCCTCCTGGCAGCACTCCGCCATCCGATCGGCGATGTCCTCGACGGTCGTTGCGCGACGCCAGCTCACCACGGTCAGCAGGAGACGGGCCTGGTCGGCGTTCAGGCCGAAGATCAGCATGATCATGCCGATCGCCCGGTGCACGGCGGGCGGCCCGAACTCCGGAGCCGAGGCGACGCGGGCGCGGAGCTCCTGATGCCGTTCCCCGAGGGCCTCCACCCGCCTCCCCAGCGCCTCGGACCGGGCGCGCGCACGCCGCACCCTCGCCGTGAGGACCGCGCGGTCCTCGGCGGAGTCGGCGGCCGGGTCGGCCGGCTCGGCGAGTTCGCTCGTCTCGCCCAGCAGGACGTCCATCGACCGCAGGAAGCCCTCCACATCGCTTCCGGTGTCGACGTCGCTCATCGGTCCAGCTTAGGACGTCTGATCCCGTGAGGCACCGTTCGACGGGCCGTCGTCGTCCGGATGCCGCTCCGCCGCCGAGTTGATCTCGGCGCCGAGCAGCACGATGTACGCGGTCAGGTAGAGCCACAGCAGCAGCACGACGACGCCGGCCGGCGCGCATCACGCCGCTGATCCGGCGCTGGACCGGTCGTGTTGCTACCGTGACGGCAGTGTCGCCCCGGACCTCGGTGGCCGAACCGGGCGGAGTCCACCCCCGGCCAGAATCGGCATCGGGGAGACATGACCACAGTAGACTTCGGCGGGGCCGGGCTCACTCGTGCCACCCCGCACACCCGGACATGGCCCGCCGAGGCGCGGCAACTGTCGGGCATCCGCGCACACACCCGCGCCTGGCTGAGCAACCTCGGGCTCGACGCGGACGTGGTCTCCGATGTGGTCATGGCCGTGAACGAGGCGGTCAGCAACGTCGTCGAACACGCGTACCCGTCCGGCGGCGGCACGGTCGACCTGATCTTCTCCGCCGAGGCGGACCTGGTCGGCGTCGAGGTGGTCGACCACGGCCGCTGGCGGACTCCGGCCGAGCTCGGCATCGGGAGCGGTTTCGGTATCACGATCATGAAGCAGGTGCTCGACTCCGTCGCGATCCGGCGAGGTGAGCACGGCACCCGGGTGCAGCTGCTCCACGCCCGCGGGCCGGATCACGTCGGGTCGAGCTCGAGCCCGAGGTGTGCCAGGTAGCGGCGTGCGGAGCGGACGACCGTCTCGTGCGCGTCGTCGGCGACCACGTGGCCCCACCACGCGCCGTACAGCGACCCGTACCGGTACCCCGACAGCGCCGCCACCGCCCTGCGGACGGTGTCCGGGTGCTCCGGGATCAGGTTGGGGTAGCTGTACATGAAGCCGACCCAGCGCCGGTCGGGCACCACGGTCACGATGTCGGCGGTGCACATCGCGCCTCGCCCGTCGAGTCCCTGCGCCCAGTGCAGGACGGTGCCGCCGGCGAAGTGCACGCCCAGGCGGAGGAGCGTGCGTCCGGGCAGGATCTCCCGCTCGTCCCCCTCCCACGCCACGACCTCCACCCCGGCCGGAACCCACTCCCGGTCGCGGGCGTGCACGTAGACCGGCACGTCGAACTCGCGGCTCCACGCCGCCATCGTGGAGTAGTAGTGCGGGTGCGAGATCGCGATCGCCGACACTCCGCCCAGCTCGTGCACCCGGTCCACGGTGTCGCGGTCGAGCAGGGCCGTGCAGTCCCACAGCACGTTGCCGCCCTTCCCGGGCACCAGCAGCGCGCGCTGCCCGATGGCGAGCGACGGCGTCGTCCCCACGCCCCATAGACCGGGCACCTCTTCGCGCACCTGTCCACGGACACCCTCGGCCCACAGGTCGGCGGGAGTGGTCCAGTGCTGGCCGTCCCAGTCGACGTACTCGCGCTCGTCCTCGCAGACCGGGCAGTGGTCCGGGTCGACGCCCTCCGGGAACTGCACGCCGCACCGGCGGCACAACGGTCGGTCGTCGAGGTGCATCACATGCGCTCCGCATCGGTTCGGTTGATCGATCCGTTTATCCCGCTGCCACCAGGGCATTCCGGTGATCGTCACGACGACGGAGGACACACCGAATGCAACTGCTGGATCTGGTCTACCTCGTCGTGGGTGTGGCCGCGCTGCTGGCCGGACTGCTGCCCCGGCTGCTGTCCGGACGGCCGCTCTCGCTGCCGATCGTGTTCCTCGGGCTGGGTGCCGTGCTCTACACGGCGATCCCCGCCCTGCCCGACCCGAACCCGATGGCCCACCCGGCCCTGGCCGAGCACCTCACCGAGATCGGCGTGATCGTCGCGCTGATGGGTGCCGGGCTCAAGCTCGACCGGCCGATCGGATGGCGGTCCTGGTCGTCGACATGGCGCCTGCTGATCGTGGCGATGCCGCTGTCGATCGCCGCGGGCGCCCTGCTCGGGTGGTGGTGGCTGGGTCTGGTGCCCGCATCGGCGCTCCTGTTGGGGTCCGCGCTCGCCCCGACCGACCCGGTCCTGGCCTCGGACGTGCAGGTCGGGCAGCCGGGCGGGCACGCCGACGGCGAGGACGAGGTCCGGTTCGCGCTCACCTCCGAGGCCGGGCTCAACGACGCGCTGGCGTTCCCGTTCGTCTACGCCGCGATCGCCATGGCATCGGTCGGGGCCGCGCCGTCGGGCTGGATCGGCGACTGGTTGCTGCACGACGTGCTGATCAAGATCGTGATCGGGACCGTCGGCGGCCTGCTCGTCGGAAAGGTCCTGGGCCGGTTGTTCTTCCGCAGCCGCTCGTCGGCGCTGCACCTGGCCTCGCATGCCGAGGGTTTCATCGCGCTCGCCGCGACGTTCCTGGCGTACGGGGTCACCGAGGTCGCCGGCGGCTACGGCTTCCTCGCGGTGTTCCTGTGCGCGCGCTCGATCCGCGCCACCGAGCGCGACTCCGACTACCACGAGGTGCTGCACGACTTCGTCGAGCAGATCGAGCGACTGCTCATCGTGCTGCTGCTCGTGCTGCTCGGCGGGGCGGTCGTGCGCGGCCTGCTGGGTCCACTGACCTGGCCCGCGGTGGTGCTCGCCGTAGTGGTCGTGTTCGTGGTCCGGCCCCTGGCGGCGCGGCTGTCGCTGGTCGGCGCCCGAGCCGGTCCGCGGGAGAAGATCGTGATCTCGTTGTTCGGCATCCGCGGGATCGGCTCGCTGTTCTACGTCGCCTACGCTGCGGCGCACGCCCCGTTCCCGGGGACACCGCTGGTGTGGGCGGTGACCGCGCTGGCCGTCGTGCTGTCCGTGGTCGTCCACGGGATCACCGCGACGCCGATCATCAACCGGCTCGACCGCTACCGTGCGGAACGAGCGCCCGCCGTGCCGTGACGACCCCGCACCGACGGCGGCGCCCCGGCTACGGCAGCGCGGCCGGTTCGGGTGGGCCGATCGTCCAGGCGGAGACGTCGGCGAGGTCCACCTGCCACAGCGTGCCCCGCCCGACCGGCGTGGACGGCGTGGCCGAGGTCAGGGTCGCGTCGACCAGGTAGAGGTGGTTGATCGACGCCATCAGGACCTCCGCCGAGACTCCCTTGTCGTCCCGGCGCGACGCGTGCGCCTCGAAGATCCGCGCGATGCTGTCCTTGCCCGCCTCCGGGCCGGGCCGGGAACGCACCTCGGCCGCCATCCGCCGCAGCCAGACCGCCGGGTGCACGGCGTGGCCGTGGATGATCCCGGCCGGGACGGCCACCGTCAGGGCGACCGACGCGGCCTCGTCCTGGTGGATCGGGGCGAGCACGGAGCGCAGGTAGTCCGACGCTCCGACCTGGGGTACGCGTCCCGCGACGGGCTTGTCGGCGCTCGGAGAACTCATGGGGCGAACCTACTCCGCCCCCTCGCCGGGGGCGCTCGCGAGAGATTCGTCATCGGTGACGAGCTCGTCGTTGCCGAGTGAAGCACAGGGGCGGACGGGTAGTCTCGAAAGTAGCGCGAGACGGCCGCGAGCCTGCTCCCCGTCGCGATCCCGACCGCCGCGCACCCGGCCCCACAGGAGGTGGAGGCACCCATGACCAGCACACCCGTCCGCCCCCGGCGCCGCGCTCTGCGGAGCCTCGGGCGCAGCACCGCGACCGCTTCCTCGGGCCCGCCCGCGACGGTGACGCGCCGCGAGATCGAACTGCACGGCCAGGCGACGAGCTTTCTCGAGGCCGGGGCCGACACCGACGGCCCGGTCCTGGTGCTGCTGCACGGGCTGGCCAGCAGCGCACTCACGTGGGAGCCGGTGATGCCCGACCTGGGCCGGCACGCCCACGTGATCGCGCCGGACCTGCTCGGGCACGGCGCCTCGGCCAAGCCGCAGAGCGGGGACTACTCACTGGGCGCCTACGCCACCGAGGTCCGCGACCTGCTGCTGGTGCTCGGCCTGGACCGGGCCACCATCGTCGGGCACTCGTTCGGTGGCGGGATCGCGATGCAGTACGCCTACCAGTTCCCCGAGCTCGTCGAACGGGTCGTGCTCGTCGCCAGCGGCGGGCTCGGCTCCGACGTCACCCCCGCCCTGCGCGCCGCCACCCTGCCCGGGGCCTCCACCGTGCTGCAGACCACTGCGGCGCTGACGCCGCGCTGGCTGACCCACCTGTCCCAGCGTGCCGCCCGGCTGATGCCGCAACTGTCCCCGTCGCTGTCCGGCGGCGACCTCGACGGTCTGGCCAGCGCGTTCGGGACGTTCGGCGACCGCGGTGCACGCGGCGCGTTCGTCCAGACCGTGCGCGGCGCCCTCAACGGGGCCGGGCAACGCCTCGACGGCACCACCCGTCTCTACCTGCTCGACGGGATCCCGGTGCTGCTCATCGGCGGCTCCCGCGATCCGATCATCCCGGTCGAGCACACCCGCGCCGCGCACGCCCTGATCCCGGGCAGCCACCTGGAGATCTTCGACGGCTCCGGGCACTTCCCGCACTTCGACCATCCGCACCGCTTCAGCGCGCTGGTGGAGCAGTTCCTCACCACGGACCCGGCCCACTCCGGGCAGGAGTCGCTGCGCCGCCAGCTCCAGGCCGCCAGCACCGAACGCACCCCGGCACACGACGGGCCGTGACGAACCCGCTCACCCCGAACGGCGGCGGGCTCGCGGGATCGGGGGGCGGGGGTACATCGCGGGGACCGGCACCCGCGGGGCGGCGCGGTGGCGCGGCCCCGGCCCGTCGGGCCGACGAGGTCCGGGGCGGGCCATGGCGATCGGTACGACGGGTGAGAGATCCCGGTCGGTGCGCCGCTGGGCGGGCACGTCCTGTCGAGCCGGGACGGTCCGACCCGGCCTCAGGGCGACGGCGCCGAGCAGCATGAGCGCGGCCAGCCCCAGTCCGAGCTGATGCCCGGACAGGGTCGCGGCGGCCTCACCGGTGGCGATCGTGGGATCCGCGAGGGTCACCAGCGAGCCCAGCGCCCAGAGCAGACCCGAGCTCAACGGTGCCCACGGTGACACCACCCGTCCGGCCAGCAGCACTCCCCCGAGCGCCGCACCACCGCCGAGCATCTGCAACGCACTGACCGTGACCGCCTCGGCGGAGCGGGAGGCCGCGAGCGGCTCCGTGCCGTTCAGGCCGCCGCCGAGCAGCACCAGCGCCACCACCGTGCCGACGATGCCGAGCACGACGCCCGCCGCGTTCAGCAGTCCGGGACTCACGGTCGGCCGGCTCGCCGATGCGGGGACCATCGCGCCGCGTACAGAGATGTGGGGCTCCTCGGTCGGACCGCGCACACGTCGCGGGCGGCTCGACACTCGACATGCCCGTCCGGTACCCGGCGAAAACGGGATCCGGAGCGATCGCGACGAGCGTGCGGCCCACCGAGACGGACGGCGGCACGCGCACGACGGACGGTGGCCGTGCGCAGGCGGATCGACGGAGAGGACTTGCCGTCATCCGGAGATAACATGTTATGTTCTCGGCCGCCCGACACCTGGCAACGGCGCTTGGAGGTCCCGATGAGGATCACGGTCGATCCAGACCTGTGCGACGGCTTCGGCCTCTGCGAGGGGCACGCCCCCGATCTGTTCGACTTCGACGACGACGGCTACGCGACCGAGCGCGGCGACGGCTCGGTGCCCGAGGGCGAGGAGGCGGCCGCCCGGCGGGCGATCGCCGGCTGCCCCGCGCACGCCATCGTCGAAGCCAGGACCTGAGCCCCATGGCACTGACGGCAGACTCCCGCGGCGAGGCCCGTAGCACCCGCCGGAACTCGAAGCGCCGGATCCTGACCTCGACCTACATCGGCACGGTCATCGAGTGGTTCGACTTCTACATCTACGGGACCGCGGCCGCGATCGTCTTCAACGTCCTGTTCTTCCCGCAGGTCGACTCGGTGGTCGGCACACTGGCCGCGTTCGGCACGCTGGCCAGCGGGTTCCTCGCCCGCCCGATCGGCGGGATCATCGCCGGGCACTTCGGGGACCGGATCGGCCGCAAGAAGATGCTGGTCGCCTCCATCGTGCTGATGGGTTTCGGCACGGTGCTGGTCGGCGTGCTCCCGACCTACGCCCAGATCGGGATCTGGGCGCCGATCCTGCTGGTCGTGGCCCGGGTGATCCAGGGTCTCGCGGCCGGCGGCGAGTGGGGCGGCGGCGTGCTGATGGCGATCGAGCACTTCTCCGACCGACGCCGCGGGCTGTGGGGCAGCGTCGGGATGATGGGCGTCCCGACCGGCGTGACGCTGTCCACCGCGGCGTTCGCGCTGCTGTCCCTGCTCCCCCAGGAGGATCTGCTCACCTGGGGCTGGCGGGTCCCGTTCCTGGCCTCGATCGTGCTCGTCGCGGTCGGGCTCTACGTGCGGCTCGGGGTGGACGAGAGCCCGGTGTTCGAGAAGGCACGAGCCGAACGCGGGGCGCTGCCGTCGAAGCCTCCGATCGTGGAGGTCCTGACCCGGGACTGGCGCAACGTCGCCGTCGGCGTGCTGCTGGTCATCGGCCCGTTCGCGGCCAGCGCCGTGTTCATCACGTTCGGCGCGTCGTACGGCACGCAGACCGGGTTCTCCCGGGCCGAGGTACTGACCGCGCAGACGATCGCCAACGTCGTCGAGTTGATCGCGCTGCCGCTGTTCGGCCTGCTCTCCGACCACATCGGACGCCGCCGGATCTACTACTGGGGCGGCGCGCTGCTGGGGATCTCCGCGTTCCCGCTGTTCGCGGCGTTCGGGTCCGGCTCGTGGACGTTGCTGCTGGCCGCGATGCTGTTCACCTACGTCGCGCACGGGATGATGTACGGCCCGATGGGCGCGTTCCTGGCCGAGCTGTACTCGACCGGCACCCGCTACACCGGCGCGTCGCTCGGCTACCAGGTGGCCGGGGCGATCGGCGGCGGGTTCGGTCCGCTGATCGCGACGTCGCTCCTGGTCGCGGCCGGCGGCGCCCCGAACTACCTGTGGGTCGCGGTCTTCATGCTCGTGGTCTGCCTGCTCAGCGCCGGCGCGGCGTGGTTCGCACCGGAGATGAACCAGCGCGCCCTGAGAGAGGTGTGACGATGGCGAACCACGTCGTGGCCCGTACCGACGAGCTCCCGCCCGGTGAGCGGGTGATCGTCGAGGTGGACGGCCGCAAGGTCGGCGTGTTCAACATCGACGGCGAGTACGTCGCGTTCCTGCACCGCTGCCCGCACATGGGCGGCCCGCTGTGCGACGGGCAGGTCATCGGCCTGGTCGAGTCCAGCGGCCCCGGCGACGTCCGGCTCGACGAGGGCCGCAAGTTCCTCACCTGCCCGTTGCACGGCTGGGAGTTCGACGTGCACACCGGACAGTCCTACTTCGACCCGAAGCGGGTGAAGGCACGGCGGTTCCCGGTCGAGGTGCGCAGCGGGGCCCAGGTCTCCGCGGACTCCGGGGAGCGCGTCCCGGGTCCGTACACCGCGGAGACGTTCGACGTGGTCGTGGACTCCGAGTACATCGTGGTGGTCACCGGCCGCCCCCGGAAGCGAGGGAACGACACGTGACCACCGCCCTGCTCGAGAACACCGAACGGACCCGGCTCTGGTCGGGCCCGGTGATCGACGTCGACGTGCACGCCGCCGTCCCGTCGCAGGAGGCACTGCATCCCTACCTGGAGCCGGTCTGGGTGCAGTGGGCCATCGAGCGCGGATGGGCCGGGCCGGCCGGGCTGAGCGTGGCCTACCCGCCGAACGCCCCGACCACCGCACGGGACGAGTGGCGCCTCGACGGCGCCCCGCCCGCGTCGGACCTGGCGGCCGTGCAGCGGCACATCCTGGACCCCTGGCAGGTCGAGAAGGCCGTCCTGAACTGCTACTACGCGATCGACTCGCTGCGCCACCCGGACTGGGCCGCGGCGCTGGCCCGCGCGGTGAACGACTGGACGGTCGCCGAGTGGCTCGACCGCGACCCGCGCCTGGTCGGCTCGCTCGTGGTGCCGGCCCGCGACCCGAAGGCCGCCGCCGACGAGATCGACCGGGTCGGCGGTCATCCCGGGTTCCGGCAGGTCGTGCTCCCGGTCCGGTCCGAGCAGCTCTACGGGCAGCGGGCCTGGTGGCCGCTCTACGAGGCCGTGGTCCGCAACGACCTGGTGCTCGGGCTGCACTGGGGCGGCACCCCCGACGGCGCGCCGTCGACCAGCGGCTTCCCGTCCTGGTACGTCGAGGAGTACGCAGCCGAGACCCAGGTCTACGCCGCGCAGCTGATCTCGATGATCGCCGAGGGCGTCGTCCGGAAGTTCCCGGCGCTGCGGGTGTCCATGCTCGACTGCGGGTTCACCTGGATTCCGACGTGGGGCTGGCGGATGAACAAGGAGTGGAAGGGCCTGCGCCGGGAGATCCCGTGGGTGGACCGCCCGCCGATGGATCTGGTGCGCGAGCACTTCCGGTTCACCACGGCCCCGATCGACGCCGGCCCGCCCGAGCACATGGCGAAGATCGTGGAGTGGCTGGGCACCGACGACCTGCTGATGTTCGGCACCGACTACCCGCACCGCCACGACGACGACATCGCCGCGTTCCTCTCCGGGCTCGACGAGGGCATGCGCGCCAACGTGATGTCCGAGACGGCCCGGCGGTGGTACCGGCTCTGACCGGACGGCCCCTGTGCCACCCTGATCACGATCGGCGCCCGGTGCCCGGGTCGCCGCCCCACGATCGGGAGGTTCGAGAATGCCCCGTCCCTACACCAGTGGTGTGGTCCAGTCCCCGCCCGAGTCCGTCTGGGCCGTGCTGCGCGAGTTCAACGGGCTGTCCGACTGGATGCCCGCCATCGCGAACAGCAGGCTGACCGCCGGATCCGAGGGTGCCCCGGGCGCCGTCCGGCACCTCACGCTCGGCGACGGCGGCGAGCTCGACGAGGAGCTGCTCGCGCTGGACCACGAGGCCATGACGATGACCTACAAGATCGTCGGTGAGAACCCGTTCGGGGTCCGGCGCTACGTCTCCACGGTGCGGGTCGCGCCGCTGACGATGACCGGCGAGTCGTTCGTCGAGTGGTGGTCGGAGTACGACGCCGACGCCGGCGCGGAGGAGCAGCTCAACCAGGTGTTCTCGAAGGACATCTACGAGGCCGCCATCCGCGCGCTGCAGGAGCGTTTCGGGTAGCACCCCGCAGCTCAGGCGCTGGGCTCCTCGGCCGCCGCCAGCTGGTCGATCACGGCGTAGATGTGCCGCTGGTGGGCCTCGACGGCGCGGCAGTAGCGGTCCCGGTCACGGCGGGCGAGCGCGTCGACGATCTCGGCGTGCTCGCCGTGCATCCGGGTCACGACGACGTGGCCGTAGTCCATGATGGACCGGTACGGCTGGATCAGAGCCCACATCCGGGCGCACTCGGAGGCCACGATCCGCATCGGGGACAGCGTCCAGAAGCCCTCGTGGAACATCCGGTCGGCCTGCACGATCTCGTACGCCGTCTGCCCGACCAGCGCGAGCATGGCCTCGTTGCGCCCGCGCAGGTCGTCCATCTCGGTGTCCGACGGCCAACGCCCGGTCGCGGCGAGGCGGTTCTCGCACGCGTCGCGCAGCCAGCAGATCTCGGACAGCTCGAGGCTGGTCAGCTTCGCGACGTAGTGACCGTGGTTGCGCCGGTGGCGCAGCACGCCTTCGGCGGCGAGCGTCTTGAACGCCTCGCGCACGGGGACCCGGGTGCTGCCCAGCCGGGTGGCCAGCTCGTCCTGACGCAGGTGCTCGCCGGGGCTCAGCTGGCCGTTCGCGATCATCTCGCGCAGGGCCGCCGTGACCCGGTCGCCGGCCCGGCCGTAGCCGGTGTCGAGAGCGGAGTCGATGGTCATCTCGGCGGCAACGGTACTCCGGTCACGCTGCGACGCCGGAGGCACGCACGCCCGTCCCGGCCAGGAGCGGGATGCCGTACAGGGCGCTCGCGTTCTCCCCCAGGATCTTCCGCCGGACGTCGTCGGGCAGGTAGGACGGCACCGACTCGTACGGGGAGTCGGAGTCCCAGTGCGGGTAGTCCGACGAGAACATCAGGTGCTCGAGCCCGATCACCTCCGAGAACATGCCCAGCAGCGACTCGAACTCGGCCGGGTCCTCCGGCTCCTCCATCGGCTGGGTGGCGAACCAGAAGTGCTCGCCCAGGTACTCCGACGGCCGCCGCTGCAGGTCCGGCACCTCGGCCCGGAGCATCTCCCAGCTGCGGTCGAGCCGCCAGGAGAACGGCGGCGCCCAGGACCAGGCCTGCTCGATCAGCGCGATCTTCAGGCCCGGGAAGCGGTCGAACGCGCCCTCGAAGATCAGGCTCGAGGACAGCGTGTAGTTCCGCAGCGGGAAGCCGGTGTGCCACTCGAAGTAGAAGTTCGGCGTGCCGCACGCGGTCATCCGCCGGCCCGGTGACGTGTGGAAGCCGAGCGGCAGGCCGTAGTGCTCGCACGCCTCGAGCAGCGGCCAGTACCGCGGGTGGCCGATCGCCTGCTCGGTGCGCGGCTCGATCAGCACCTGGACGAACCGGTCCCCGCGCGGGCCCTCCTTGCACCGGGTGATCTCGCGGACCGCCTCGGCCGGGTCCTCGGTCAGCACGTTGATCGACGCGTAGAAGCGCGGGTCGTCGGCCAGCCAGACGTCGCGGTGCTGGTCGTTGAACGCGCGGCACAGCTCGACGCCGAACTGGTGCGGGAAGTTCGTGTTGCCCTTCGTCAGCATCAGCGCCGCCGCGTCACCGAGCACGACGCCGCTCATGTCGAACTCGTCGATCAGCTGCGTGCGGGTGAAGTCCGGGATCACGCCCGGCCGGCCGCTGGGGTCGATCGCGTCGAGCCGGTGGGTGTACTTGCGCTGCGGCACGATCCGCGACTCGGTCGAGGTGTCGCGCAGCCCGATCAGATCGAGGTGCTCGCGCCACCGTGCACTCAGGCGCTCACGGATCGAGTCGTCGGTGACGGCGACCGTGGGGTGCACGTCGACGTCGACGACCGGGATCCGGTCCCCCGGGTCGGCCTCGGTGGTCGCGGGCGTGCTCGCGAGAGTCGTCATGCGGTCCTCCTGGCGCCTCGGTGCGCTGGCGTTGGCTGGATAACATGTTATGTTGTCGACGACGGACATGCCATGCCTCGACGCCGAGGATCTGGGTCGATCGGCCCGCGCACCCCGGAGTCGTCGGCCGACCCCCGGAGGACCGATGGCCGACGCACCGTTGGGGCACCGCGCGATCGTCGCGCCGCGGATCGGTCCGGCGCCCGACCCCCTCCCCTCGCGTGTTCTGGACGTCTACCGGGCGAGTTCGGCGGCCGCCGTCAGCGACCAGGTCGGTCGCCTGTGGACTCTCGACCCGGTGATCGGGCCGCTGCACCCGTCGATGCCCCGCCTCGCGGGCGTGGCGATCACGGTGAAGGCCCCGCCCGGCGACAACTGGGCCGTGTTCGGCGGGCTCGGCCGGGCGTTCGGAGGATCCGTGCTGGTCGTGGACTGGCGCGGGCACACCGGCAGCTGCGGCGGCGGGGAGAAGGCGCTGCTCCCCGCGATCGCCCGCGGTCTGGCCGGCGTGGTGATCGACGGCGCGTGGCGCGACGTGGACGACATCGCGGCCCGCGGGTTCCCCGTGTTCGGCCGCGCCGCCACCCCGTTCTCCCCCGCCAAGCGCGATCCCGGCGAGGTCTGCGTGCCGGTGAGCTGCGGCGGCGTCGTCGTCGAGCCGGGTGACGTCGTGGTCGGCGACGCGGACGGGGTCGCCGTGGTCCCCCGCCGGCACGCCGAGGAGGTCGCCCGGGTGCTCGCGGACGCCCGCGACACCGCGGACGCCCACGACGAGGAGATGGTCGCCAGGATCGGCGCCGCGTTCGAGCGCGAGTTCGGAGGAGCCTCCTGATGCACGCCTACGGCTTCGACCTGCACTGGCGCGCGCCGGAGCGGCTGATCACCGTCGAGGACTACCGGCGGGCCGCGAGGCGGCGGCTGCCGTCGATGGTCTGGACCTACGTCGACGGCGGCGCCGACGACCTGCACACGCTCGCCGCGAACCGCAGCGCGTTCGACGGCTGGTGGCTGCGGCCGTCCGTGCTCACCGGCCACGACACCCACCGGCTCGCCACCACGGCGGCCGGGCTGGAGCTGTCGATGCCGGTGATGCTCGCCCCGACCGGCTTCACCGGCCTGACCCGCTGGAGCGGCGACCTGGACGCCACCCGCGCCGCGCAGCGCCGCGGCACCCGCTACGCGCTGTCCACGACGTCGTCGTGGTCGCTGGAGGAGGTCGCCGACGCCGCCGATCGCGAGCACGTCTTCCAGCTCTACCCCGGGACCGGTGGGGTCGCCGCGGACCTGATGCGCCGGGCCTGGGCGGCCGGGTACGGGACGCTGTTCGTCACCGTCGACGTGCCGGTCAAGGGCAACCGGGAGGGCGAGCGCAAGCTCGGCATGGGCATCCCGCCGACGCTCACCCCGCGGCGCGCGCTGAACTTCGCCCGCCATCCGCGCTGGACCTACGAGATGCTGCGCCACCAGCGGGTGGCCGGTGCGAACGTCGGCACCGGAGGCGGGGTCGCGGGCGCCGCCCGGTCGGTCGAGATCGCCGAGCGCGAGCTGATGCAGTCCCGCCTGAACTGGGACGACCTCGCCTGGATGCGCGAGCAGTGGCGCGGGCGGCTGTACCTCAAGGGCGTGCTGCGCGCCGAGGACGCGGCCCGCGCGGTCGACCTGGGCTGCGACGGCGTCGTCGTGTCCAACCACGGCGGACGCCAGCTCGACCACAGTCCGCCGACCCTCGGCGTCCTTCCCGAGATCGTCGACGAGGTCGGCCACCGCGCCGAGGTGATCCTCGACGGCGGCATCCGGCGCGGGACCGACATCGTGACCGCGCTGGCGCTCGGCGCGCGCGCCGTCCTGGTCGGACGGCCCTACGTCTACGGCCTCGCGGTCGCCGGCGAGGAGGGTGTCGTCGGCGTCCTCGACATCCTGCGCGACGAGCTGGAGCGGGCACTGACGCTCGTCGGGGTCCGCGACGTCGCCGACCTGGACCGCTCGCACGTCCGCCGCGCCGATCCGTCCCCGATGCAAGGAGCGACCACCGCATGACCCGTACTCGCACCGCACCGCGCGTCGTCGCCACCGGCGTCGGGTTCTCCGAGGGGCCGCTGTACACCCCCGGCGGCGACACGTACTTCACGTCGATCACCCACGGCCGGCTGTACAAGCTCATCGAGAACGGCGCCGAGGTCGCAGCGGATCTCGGCGGCGGCGCGAACGGCGCCACCCTGGCCGCGGACGGCTCGATCTACGTCGCGCAGAACGGCGCCCGCTGGTCCACCACCGGTCCGAAGTGGGGCCGCGACTCCGTCGGCGGTGTCCAGGTCGTGCGTCCGGACGGCTCGTTCGACTGGGTGCACCGCGACCCGATCGCGCCGAACGACCTCTGCTTCGGCCCGGACGGGATGCTCTACGTCACCGACCCGACCCGCGCCCCCCGCGGCGCGGACGGCAGGCTGTGGCGCATCGACGTCCAGACCTGCGAGGCGGAGCTGCTGACGTCCACGGCGTACTTCCCGAACGGGATCGGGTTCGGTGTCGACGACCGCCTGTACGTCGCGTCCACCTACGATTCCCGGATCGTCTCCTACGACGTCGACGACGGCCGGCTGGTCAACGAGCGCACGGCCGTGCAGATGGACTCCGGGCACCCGGACGGGTTCACGTTCGACACCGACGGCAACCTGATCGTCTGCGCGATCGACCTGGGAACCGCGCCGGGCGCGATCCAGACGTGGACGGTCACCGGGGAGAAGCTCGACCAGTACGTGCCGGGCGACAACCCGAAGTACACGAACGTCGTGCTCGACGCCGCCGGGAAGATGACGATCTGCGACTCCGAGGGCGGCGCCGTGCTCGTCGTCGACGACTGGGGGTCGGCAGGGCTGGAGCTGCACCCCTGCCGGTGACCCGTAACGACCTGCGCGTTTCGGGCGATCGATCCCTCATGAACGGCTATCAGGCGGGACCGGGGTTCCCGGCGCCGGTGCACCACTCGGGGCTCACCCCGGCGGCTGCGGTCCTGCTGTGGATCTTCGTCGGTTGGCCGATGTCCTGGATCCTGCTGTTCGTGTTCTCGCCGCTCGGGCTGCTGTTCGGCATCGCCATCACGGTCGCGATGATCGTGATCGTCTCCTCCTCCGGGAGCAGGCCACGGCCGATCGTGATCAACAACGTCCCTGCGATGCCGTTCCCGCCACCGGTGCCCCCTCGGCACGTCGCGATCCGGCGCGAGGTCGAGAGCCTGGCCGCCATCACGCCCATCGGCGGCTGCGGCTGGTGCGGCTCCCTCGCGGCGCACCTCGACGCCGGCGGCCACCCGGTCCCTCCCCGGCACTGGCACAGCGCCGAGATCGAGGAGCGGATCCGCTTCAAGCTGCGGTACTGAGCGTCAGAGGCCCTCGGCGATGGCCGCGAGCCGGTCGAGCGAGGCCCGCAGGTTGTCGGTCGTCGTCGCACGGGCGCGCACGAGGCGCTTCTCGTCCGTCAGCCGGGTCCAGTCGTAGGTGTGGACGACCCGGGTGCGGGATCCGTCGAGGGGCTCGAGCTCCCAGCGCCACAGGTGCCCGGGCGGCGGCTGGCCCGGTTCGGACGGCGTCCAGGCGATGCGGCGGCCCTCGTCGAACTCGACGACGTGGTTCTCCCGGACGGAGCCCATCGTGAGCAGCGTGGAGAAGACCTCGCCCGTGCCGCGGACACGCTGACCCTCCGCGGCCTCGGCCAGGTTGTCGTTGCCGTCCCATGCGGGTTGCCGGGCCGGGTCGGCGATGAGCTCGAAGATCGTCTCCGGGGTGGCGGCGACCTCCCGGACGGCGCTGACGACGCGCGGTGCGTCGGCGTGAGATGTCATGGCGCCAGCGAAGCAGATCCGGCCCGGCCGCGGCTCACAGGAAGCCGAACAACTGCCCGGCGACCCGCCGCATCTGGACCTCCTCGGCGCCCTCGGTGATCCGGTAGCGGCGGTGGTGGCGGTAGATGTGCTCGAACGGTTCGTGCCGCGAGTAGCCCATGCCGCCGAACACCTGCATCGCGCGGTCCGCGGCGTCGCAGACCAGCCGGTTCGCGCGGTAGTTGCACATCGACACCCGGTGCCCGACGCTCACCGCCGGGCGGCCCTCGGCCTTGCACGCGTCGAGGTCCGCGGCCGTGTCCCGGATCAGCGACCGGCACATCTCGGCCTCGGTGTGCAGCTCCACCAGCGGCCACTGGATCGCCTGCCGGGTGGCGAGCGGGCGCCCGAACGTATGCCGCTCCTTGGCGTACCCGACGGCCCGGTCGATGCAGTACTGCGCGGCCCCGAGGCTGGAGGCGGCCTGTCGGATCCGGTTCTCGTGCACGAACGTCTGCGCGACGGCGAGCGCCTCGCCCTCGGCGCCGAACATCGCCGAGCCGGGGACGCGGACGTCCCGCAGCACGACCTCGCCGTGGTCGGTGGGCATGTTGAACGTCCACCAGTAGAACGGGACCTCGAAGCCGGGCGTGTCCGTCGGCACCAGGAACGCGGTGATCCCGCGCGCCTTGCCGGACTCCCCGGACGTCCTGGCGAATATCAGGTCGTGGGTCGCGGCGTGGATACCGGTGTTCCAGCGCTTCGCGCCGTTGATCACCCAGTCCGCCCCGTCCCGCACGGCGGTGGTCTCCAGCCACGTCGCGTCGCTGCCGTGCTCGGGCTCGCTCAGCCCGAACGCGATGCCCTTCTCACCGGTGATGCACGCCTCGAGGAACTCGGAGCGCTGCTCGTCGGTGCCGAACAGGTGCACCAGCTGCGGGAAGATCAGGTTCCCGACGACCGAGTGCTCGTTCTGCAGGTCGTTGTGCAGGCCGAGGCCCTGGTGGGCGAGGTGCTCGCGGATCGCGGCCATCGCGACGTCCGAGCCGTCGCGGCCGCCGAGCTCGGACGGCAGCGCGTAGCGGAGGAAGCCCGCCGCGTCGGCCCGCCGGCGCGCCTCGGCGAGCAGCTCCTCCCACTCCGGGCGGGGCAGGCCGTCGTTCTCGAAGTCGGTGCGCGCCCATTCCCGGCGGTGGTCGAAGAACCGCTGGTTGTCGTCCTGCTCCTGCAACGGCGTGATCTCGGCGGCAACGAACGCGTCCAGCTCCTCGAGCAGCGCGACGACGTCGGGCGGCAGTCCGCTCACTGCGCCACCGTATCTATCCTGGGCGCATGGCGGGGACCGACGCGCTCGCGGCCGCCCTGTCCGATGTGGTCGGCGGGCCGGTCACCGGCCTGAACCGGCTCTCGGCAGGGGCGAGCCGGGAGACCTGGTCGTTCGACGCCGGTGACCGGCCGCTGGTGCTGCGCCGGGACCCGCCGGAGGTCCCGCGCCCGCGCGAGATGGCCCGCGAGGCCGAGTGCCTGCGCGCCGCGGCGGCGGCCGGGGTCCCGGTGCCCGCGCTGGTGGCCGACGGCGACGGGAGCGACGGGATCGGCAGCCCGTACCTGGTCATGGACCGGGTCGAGGGCGAGACGCTCCCCCCACGCCTGCTCCGCGACGACCGGTGGGCGGCCGTGCGGCCGCGGCTGCCCCGCGAGTTCGGACGGGCGCTCGCCCGCATCCACGCCGTCGACCCGGCCGCTGTTGCAACGTGCGAGCACGCGCCGGACCGGCTCGCCGCGCTGCGGGCGCAGCACGCCGCGTTCGGCGAGCCCCGCCCGGCGCTGGAGGTCGCGTTCCGCTGGCTGGAGAGCCACCGGCCGCCGGACGTCGCACCGGCGCTCGTGCACGGCGACTTCCGCAACGGCAACGTCCTGATCGGCGACGACGGCCTCCGGGCGGTGCTGGACTGGGAGCTCGCGCACGTCGGGGACCCCCGCGAGGACCTCGGCTGGGTCTGCACCCGCGCCTGGCGCTTCGGCGCGCAGCCGGCGGTCGGCGGGTTCGGTCCGCGCGAGGACCTCCTGGACGGCTACGCCGAGGTGGCCGGTCGCCGCCCGGACGCGGCGGCCGTGCACTGGTGGGAGGTCTTCGGCTCGGCGCACTGGGCGGTGCTCTGTCGGCTCCAGGCCGCCCGCCATCTCACCGGCGGCGAACGCTCGCTCGAGCTGGCGGTGCTCGGACGGCGCGCGGTCGAGTCCGAGTACGACGCCCTGCTCGCGCTCGGGGTCGTCGGGCCCGGCGAGCTCGCCGCCGACCCTCCCGGACACGACGACGGCGGCGGCCCGGACCGGCCCACTCCCGACGAGCTGCTGGACGCGCTCGCCGGGTTCCTCACCGACGAGCTCACCACCGACGACGCCCGCTCCCGCTACCTCGCCCGGGTCGCGCGCAACGCCGTCGGCATCCTCCGCCGGGAGCTGGACGCCGGGTCACGGGACCGCGACGAGCACCGGGCACGTCTGGCCGGGATCGGCTGCGCGGACGACGCGGAGCTCGCCGCCGGGATCCGGGACGGCGCGATCGACCCGGACGACGCGGCCGTCGCCGACGTCGTCCGCCGGGCCGTGCTCGCCCGGCTCGCCGTCGCCAACCCGCGCTACGCCGCGGCCGAGCACGCCTGACCAGCAGATCCTCGACCCCCTGGGCCCCACCCCAGGCCGGGACTAGGTGTTGCCCCGGCGCGCCGGAAGCCCGGTGGCTGCCACCGTGCCGGTAGTCCCCTCCCGGGGTACAACGGCGTGACCACCACCACAGGAGGACCTCCATGACCGAAGACCTCACCCATGTGGAGTCGATCGTCGACTCCGCGGTCGTCGAGGACCGGAAGGCCGGGATCTACCGCGCCAACCGCCGGATCTTCACCGACGAAGAGATCTTCGAGCTCGAGATGGCGCACATCTTCGAGGGGAACTGGATCTTCCTGGCACACGAGAGCCAGCTGCCGAACCCGGGCGACTACTTCACCACCTACATCGGCCGGCAGCCGGTGATGATCACCCGGGACAAGCAGGGCGAGCTGCACTGCATCATCAACGCCTGCGCGCACCGCGGATCGATGCTCTGCCGGCGCAAGACCGACAACCGGATGACGATCACCTGCCCGTTCCACGGCTGGACGTTCCGCAACGACGGCAAGCTGCTCAAGGTCAAGGACCCGGACGGCGCCGGCTACCCGCCGAACTTCGACACCGACGGCTCGCACGACCTCACGCACGTCGCGAGGTTCGGCTCCTACCGCGGCTTCCTGTTCGGCTCGTTGAATCCCGACGTGCTGCCGCTGGAGGAGCACCTCGGCGATGCGACGAAGGTGATCGACCTGCTGGTCGACCAGTCACCGGACGGCCTGGAGGTGCTGCGCGGCGCGTCGACCTACACGTTCGACGGCAACTGGAAGGTGCAGACCGAGAACGGCGCCGACGGCTACCACGTGTCGTCGCTGCACTGGAACTACGCGGCGACGACGTCGCGTCGCGACTCGGGCGAGTCGAAGAACGACACGAAGGCGCTCGACGCGGGCAGCTGGGGCAAGTCCGGTGGCGGCTACTGGTCGTTCCCGAACGGGCACCTGTGCCTGTGGACGTTCGCCGGCAACCCTCAGGACCGCCCGCTCTGGGACTCGATGGACGAGCTCAAGGAGCGCTTCGGGGACGCCAAGGGCGAGTTCATGGTCAAGGGCTCCCGCAACCTGTGCGTGTACCCGAACGTCTACATCATGGACCAGTTCTCCACGCAGATCCGGCACTACCGCCCGATCGCACCGGACAAGACCGAGGTCACGATCTTCTGCATCGCGCCGGTCGGCGAGAGCGACGCGGCGCGGGCGCATCGGATCCGCCAGTACGAGGACTTCTTCAACGCCTCCGGCATGGCCACCCCGGACGACCTGGAGGAGTTCCGCGCCTGCCAGCTGACCTACCGCGCGACCGCCGCGCCCTGGAACGACATGAGCCGCGGCGCCGAGCACTGGCTCACCGGACCGGACGAGGTCGCGAAGTCGCTGGACATGAACGGCGTCATCTCCGCCGGTCAGAAGAACGAGGACGAGGGCCTCTACCCGGTCCAGCACGGCTACTGGCAGCAGGTGATGCGCGCCGCGATCGCCAAGGAGGCCGAGGGCAAGGGCCACCGCGACGAGGGCCACGGCACCATCCCGTCGTCGGACACCAGTCGCAGCGCCGGTCGTGACGGCTCGGGCCTGGCCACCGGCAACAAGACCGGGACCGCGGCCAAGACCCGGACTCGGACTCGGAAGACCGCCGCCAAGTCGACGTCCACCAAGACCGCCTCGACCGCGAAGGGCTGACGCGCGATGACCACCACCGAGCAGAACAGCAGCGGCCCGGCGGCCCCGGCGGGCGGCACGCTGATCACCCAGAACATGATCGAGCAGTTCCTCTACCGCGAGGCGCGCTATCTCGACGACCGCGAGTTCGAGAAGTGGCTCGAGTGCTACGCCGACGACGTCGTCTACTGGATGCCGTCCTGGGACGTCGACGACCGGCTCACCGAGGACCCCCAGCGCGAGATCTCACTGATCTACTACGGCAACAAGGGCGGCCTGGAGGACCGGGTGTTCCGCATCCGCACCGAGCGCTCGTCGGCGACGTCGATCCCGGAGCCGCGGACCAGCCACAACATCTCCAACGTCGAGGTGATCGAGCGCCGCGGCGACCTGGTCGACATCCGGTTCAACTGGCACACGATGTACTTCCGCTACAACACGATCGACCCGTACTACGGCACCAGCTTCTACACGATCGACTTCTCCGGCGACGCCCCGCTGATCCGCCGCAAGACCGTGGTGCTGAAGAACGACTACATCCACCACGTGGTCGACATCTACCACTTCTGAGAGGCCGGACATGACCGTCACCGAAGACCGTCCGGCCACCTCGACCGCCACGCACCGGATCGCACTGTCCTTCGAGGACGGTGTCACGAGATTCGTGACCTGCAAGGAGGGCCAGTCGATCGCGGACGCGTCCTACCGGTCGCGGATCAACATCCCGGTCGACTGCAGCGACGGCGCCTGCGGCACCTGCAAGGCGTTCTGCGAGTCCGGCGACTACGACGGCGGGTCCTACATCGAGGACGCGCTGTCCGACGACGAGTCCGAGCAGGGCTACCTGCTGGCCTGCCAGGCCAAGCCGCGCTCGGACATGGTCCTGCAGATCGCGACCACCTCCGCGGTAGCGAAGACCAGCGCGGCCACCCACACCGGCACCGTGACGGCCGTGGACCGCCTGTCGGAGACGACGGTCGCGCTGCGGATCGACGTCGCCGAGCGCGGCAAGCTCGCGTTCCTGCCCGGCCAGTACGTCAACATCGCGGTACCCGGTACCGAGGTCACCCGGTCCTACTCGTTCTCCAACGGGCCGGAGGACGACGAGCTGAGCTTCCTGGTGAAGATCAGTCCCGGCGGGAAGATGTCGGACTACCTGACCGAGCGCGCCGCCGTCGGCGACGAGATCGAGCTGACCGGCCCGCACGGCAGCTTCTTCCTGCGCGAGTCCGACGCCCCGCTGCTACTGCTCGCCGGCGGGACCGGGCTGGCCCCGATCCTGTCGATCCTGCGCACGCTCGACGAGATCGGCAGCGAGCGGCCGGTGCACCTGGTCTACGGCGCGACCACCGACGAGGACGTCGTCGAGCTGGACACCATCCGGGACCTCGCCGGCGACGGCGTCCTGACCTGGGAGTACTGCGTCGCGGACGAGAACACCGCCGCGGAGAACCAGGGTTACGTGACGTCCCTGATCGGACCGGAGCACTTCCACGACGGGGACGCCGCCGTGTATCTGTGCGGCCCGCCGCCGATGGTGGAGGCGGTGCGCGGGTTCTTCTCCGAGCAGGGCTACGAGCCGTCCGGCTTCTACTACGAGAAGTTCGCGCTCGCCGCGAAACCGGACGAGCAGGCCGGCGAGAAGGCCGAGCCGGAGCCCCAGGCCACGAGGGCCGGCGACCAGCGGACCGTGGACGTGGCGCCGGACACCGACGCCGAGGACGACGGGACCGACGACCCACCGGCCCCGGAGACCGTCGTCCCGGTTCCGTCGGGAAGCGGCGAGGTCCTGACGCTCGACGGCCGCGAGGGCCGCTCGATGCTCGGGCAGCAGGTGACGACGTTCGGCGAGGTCGAGCCCCTCTACAGCGGCGGACGGCCCGAGGACGTCGGTTCCGACGACGCGGCCTGGACGATCGTCGGACAGCGCATCTCGTCCGCGTGGTCCACCGACGGGGACCCGATCGGCGTCGACGACGAGGGCGACCTGGAAGTCCACGACGACGCCCGCGGGATGCAGGACCGCGAGATCCTGCCGCCCTCCGACCTGGAACCGCTGACGGCGCCGGTCCCCGCACCGCCTCCGGACGACGTCGTCGGCGAGGACGGGTACGTGATCGGCGAGGAACACCCGTCGATCCACAAGTCGGACGCGATCTTCGACGCCCGCCAGGGACTGGAGCTCGGCGCGCTGGAGCTGACGATCGGCCGGCTGAGCACGCGGGAGATCTCCGGCTACCGGCTGCTCGCCCAGGCGACCGTCCCGTACGTCGACGCCGAGAACGAGCGCTTCACCGACGCGCACGCCTACACCGAGACGAACGCCGCGTTCCACGACTACCTGTTCATGCTCACCGGCAACGAGCACCTGCTGCACGCCTACAACGCGCTCGGGGTCAAGGGCGCGATGGAGGAGACCCTGCGCTCCGCGGTGTGGTGCCACCCGAACTGCGCGCAGGACCACCTCGACATCGTCGATGCGTTCGAGGCCGGCGACCGCGACCGTGCCCGCACGCTGATCATCGAGCACGCGCAGAACTCGAAGGCCACGATGCGCCGCGCCATGCGCGACTCCGCCGACGCGAAGCGCCCGCGGTTCGTCACGCCCGGCCGGTTCGACGGTCAGGTCGTGCTCGTGACCGGTGCGGCGCAGGGCATCGGCGAGGCCACGGCCCGGCGGATCGGCGCCGAGGGCGGGACGCTCGTGCTGGCCGACCGGGCCGAGCACGTCCACGAGCTGGCCCGCGAGCTCGGTGGGACCGGCGTGACCGGTGACCTGGAGACCTGGGAGGGTGCCGAGGCGGCGGTCGCCGAGGCCCTCGCGCGGTACGGCCGCGTCGACGTCGCGATCCACACCGTGGGTGGCACGATCTGGGCCAAGCCGTTCGAGCACTACCCGCCGGAGGAGATCCGGGCCGAGATCGACCGGTCGCTGTGGCCGACGCTGTGGGGCTGCCGCGCGGTCGCCCCGGCGATGATCGAGCAGGGAGGCGGCACGATCGTGAACGTGTCGTCGGTCGCCACCCGAGGGCTCAACCGGGTGCCGTACGCGGCAGCGAAGGGCGGGGTCAACGCGATCACGTCCGCGCTCGCGCTGGAGCTGGCCCCGCACGGGATCCGGGTGGTGGCCACCGCGCCCGGCGGCACCGACGCGCCCCCGCGGCGCACCCCGCGCGGTCCGGCTCCCGAGAGTGAGCAGGAGCAGGGCTGGTACCGCACGATCGTCGACCAGACGACCGAGTCGTCGCTGCTCAAGCGGTACGGCTCGCTCGACGAGCAGGCCGCGGCGCTGACGTTCCTGGCCTCCGAGGAGGCGTCCTACATCACCGCCACCGTGCTCCCGGTGGCCGGCGGCGACATGGGCTGAGGAGGGCATGTCCTCGGCACCGTCCCGGCTCGTCGGGCGCGACGACGTCCTCGGCGCGCTGCGCTCGTGGCTGGCCGGGGCCGGGGACATCGGGCCCCGGCTGGTGACCCTGCAGGGGGTCGCCGGCGCGGGGAAGACGGCGGTGCTCGACGCGCTGGCGGCCATGCACGACGGCCCGGTGCGGCGGGCGCGCGCCGCCGGCTGGGAGACCGACCGCTCGCTCGGTGTGATCACCCAGCTGACCGGTGACGACACGGCGGGCGACGCATTCGCCGTCGCGCGACGCCTGGTCGACTCGCTCGATCCCGGTGTCGCGACCCTCGTGCTCGTCGACGACGCGCACGCCGCCGACCTCGCCTCGCTGCAGGCCCTCGACACGGCGGTCGCCCACCACCGGGACGCCGCGATGCTCGTCGTGCTGGCGGCACGGCTCGCCGGCGCCCCGCCGGAGCAGGCCGAGCTGCTCGGCCGGACCCCGCACGGGCTGCGCGTCGGCGAGCTGTCGGCGCCGCAGGTCGCCGAGCTCGCCGCGGCTTCCGGGCGGGCGCTCGGGGACCTGGCCGCCGAGCGCCTGCGCCGCCACACCGGCGGGATCCCCCGCCACGTGCTCGCCATGCTGGACGAGGTGCCCGACGAGCAGTGGGCCGACCCCTACGTCCGCCTCCCGCCACCGGCGCACGTCGCCGAGGCCGTGCGGCGACGGCTCGCCGGGTGCTCGGCGGACGCCGCGGCGCTGATCGAGGCGGTCGCCGTGCTCGGGATGCCCGCCGAGCTGCACGAGGTCGCGGCCGTCGCGGGCCTCGACGACGTGTTCGCGCCGCTGGACGAGGCCGCTCGTGCCGATCTCGTGTCGCGGGCGGGCGGGCGGCACGGCCCGATGGCCACCACCCCCGACCCGATGGTGCGCGCCGCCGTGCTCGACCACATCGGACCGGCCCGCGCGGCCGCCGTCCGCCACCGGGCCGCCGACGTCGTCGCCGACCCGGTCCGCGGCCTGCGCTACCGGGCCGCGGCGACGCCCGGTCACGACGACGAGCTGGCCGGGCGCCTGGACACCGAGGCCGCCCGTGCGGCGGCGGACGGCGCGTGGAGCGCGGTCGCGGCGCTGCTGCTCGACGCCGCCCGGCTGACCGCGGCCGCCGCCCTGCGCGAGGAGCGCCTGATCCGGGCCGTCGACGCACTCGTCGGCGCCGGGGAGGTGCGCGACGCCGGCGCCATGCTCCCTGCCGTCGAGGCCACGCCGGAGAGCCCGCTGCGCGGCGCCGTGCTCGGCTACCTCGCCGTCAACCTCGGGCACGCCGCCGAGGCGCAGACCCAGCTGGACCGGGCCTGGGAGCTCGTCGACGCGCGGACCGAGCCGAACACGGCCGCGATGATCGCGACGCGCCACGTCCTGCACGCGCTGGCCCGCGGCCACGGGGACGACCTCGTGACGTGGGCCGACCGCGTGGCCGAGCTGGCCGTCCCCGGGTCGCCGCCTGCCGTCGAGGCGGCCGTGATCCGCCCGCTCGGAATCGCCGCGTCCGGGCACGTCGCGGACGCGGCCGACGAGTACCGCCGGGTCGCCGCGACGATCGCGCACGGCCCGCAGACCCAGCGCGTCACGATGGGGCAGGGCTGGCTGGACGTGCTCGGCGACGACGTCGACGAGGCCCGGTTCGCACTGGAGAGCGCCGTCCCGAACGCCCCGCTCGGCGGCTCGACCAGGATCTCGCTGTGGGCGCTGGGGTGGCTGGCCCGCGCCCGGTTCCTGTGTGGCGAGTGGCAGCTCGCGCTGTCGGTCGTCGACCACGGCCGCGCGCTGGCTGCCCGCACCGGGATCGTGCTCGCGACCCCGCTGCTGGAGTGGACCGCGGCGCAGGTGCACGCGATGCGCGGCGACCGGGACCGTGCCGAGGAGGCGTTGCTGCGCAGCGAGGCCGGACCGCTGGACTACGCGATCATGCGGATCCCGAGCGTCCTGGCCCGCGCGCAGGTCGCGGAGGTGCAGGCCGACCACGCACGCGTCGTGCGCAAGCTGGAGTCGCTGGCCGACGGGACGTCCCACGGCACGGCGTCCGAGCCCGGCTGGTGGCCGTGGGCGGACGCATACGCGAACGCCCTGGTCATGCTCGGCCGGACCGAGGACGCGGACGCGTTCCTGCGGCCACACGAACTCCTCGCCGCCTCACGTGGGCACCGTTCGACGCAGGCCCGCCTCGGCTACGCGCGCGGTCGCTGGCACGGCGCTGTCGGGGACGTCGACGCCGCACGGATCGCGTTCGAGGACGCTCTCACTCACCTGGACGGTCTCCCGCTGCGCTACGACCGCGCCCGCATCGGGCTCGCGTTCGGGCAGACGCTGCGCCGGGGCGGACGGCGCCGCGAGGCCGACGGGGTCCTGCTGGAGGCGCGCGAGCAGTTCGACGCGCTCGGCTCGCTGGTCCACGTCCAGCGCTGCGACCGCGAGCTACGGGCGGGCACCCGCGACGAGCACGACGAGCGCGACGGCGTCGAGCTCACGCCACAGGAGACGGCGGTGACCGATCTCGTCGCGCGCGGCCTGTCGAACCGCGAGGTGGCCGCCGAGCTGCACGTGACGATCAAGACCGTCCAGTACCACCTCACCCGGATCTACGCGAAGCTCGGCGTCCGCTCCCGCTCCGAGCTCGCCGCTCACCGGCGCCGCGCCTGAGAGGGAGAGCCCGTGGGCGGCCTCGATCAGGGATGGCGGCCCGCGAGGACGCAGAACTCGTTGCCCTCCGGGTCGACGAGGACGACCCAGCTCGCATCGCCCTGGCCGACGTCGGCGTGCCGCGCACCCAGGTCGAGCAGGCGACGGACCTCGTCGTCCTGCTCCCGGTCGGTCGGGTTGACGTCGAGGTGCAGTCTGTTCTTGACGGTCTTGCCCTCGGGCACGCGCGCGAACGTCAACGCCGGCGGCACCGGGCCGACGCGGTTCTTGCCCTCGGGCACCAGCGGGGAGCCGATGATGACGATTCCGTCGTCCTCGTCGTCGTCCTGCACCTCGTAGTCGAGGACCGCGCACCAGAACGCGGCGAGACCGACGGGATCGGCGCAATCGATCGCAAGCTCGGTGAACTTGCTGGTCATGTCGGGACCTCCCGGTAGGTTCGGCGGGCGTGCCGTCCGCCGATGGTGGCGGGGCGGAGGTGGGCCGGCAGCGTCGGGGGGATCGGTCGTCCGGTCCGGAATTCGGCTCACCAGGTGAGCTACTTGAGCGGACTGAACGCAGCGCAGATGTTGGTCCTTCAGCCGGGTCGCGACCTGGTGCCCCGGCCCGCCAGGGCCGGGCCTGAGCAGCGGATTTGACCGCACCCTGCTCACCCCTTCGGCTCCGCCGCCCTCGACCAGCTCGCCGATCACCGCCGCGATCGAGGATCGGACCCCCACTCCAACACCGAACGAGCCACTCCACACTCGGCAGCCGACGACCGACCACGACTACCTCCACGTCGCTGTAGACGACCACTCCCGTCTGGCATACGTCGAGCCCTGCCCGACGAACGCGACCTGATCCGCGGCGGGTCCCCCGCACAACGACGTGGTTTGACGCGCACGGGATCCACGCCGAACGGGTCCTGACCGACAACCGGTCTGCGCCGGCATCGGAATCCGCCGCCGCTTCATCCGACTCATCTGCACTGGACGACTGGAAAGCCGCGCGGCTCAACCGCACCCTTGCTCACCGAGCTCGCCTACGCCGCCCCTGGACCGCAACACCGACTGACTCGCCGCACTCGACAACTGGACCCGGCACTACTACACATTGAACGAGCCCACTCCACACCCGGCGGCCGACCACCGATCAGCCGACTCCTCTCCCGACAACTAAGCGCGCGCCCCGTAAGGCCACCCGGGGGACCCCGGCGATTCTGCCGCTCTTCCCACCTCGACGGCCGCAGGAAAAGGCCTGGATATCGAATGTATGTTCGAGTAGAATCGAGGCATGACCACGGTCGTCGACGACAGCTCCCCGGACACCGGTCCGGAATCTGTCGCGGCCGGATTCCCGTCGTTCGGTCTCGCGCTGATGCGGGTAGCCGTCGCACATGCCACGGAAGTCTGTTCCCGACTCGTTCAGTCGTGGCGATCTGATCGACGGGATCGCGGAGCTGGAGTCGCTGAAGCACTCACTCGAGGCGCTGCAGTCGCAGTGGACGTTGGCGTTCGCCCGCGCCGAGGCCGCGGCGAAGACTGCCCATGGTGAGGTGCAGCCGGAGAAGCTGGAACGCGACATCGCCGGGCAGATCGGCTACGCCTGCCGCGTCTCACCCACCGAGGGCCGCAAACGCGTCCGCGTCGCCCGCGACCTCAACGACGGCCTCGACCACCTGCGCCGACTGTTCGGCGCCGGCGAGGTGAGCGCCTACAAGGTCTCCACCGTCGTCACCGCCACCTCGCACCTCGACACCGCCGAGCGGGCCGAGGTCGACCGGCTGCTCGCGGCCCGCGACGTCGCGCACCTCGGGGTCGGCACGCTGCGCGGCCTGGCCCGACAGTTCGCCGCGCAGGTCGCGCCGGGGAAGTTCCGCACCCGGTGCGCCGCAGCACGGTCCGGGCGGCGGGTGACCTTGCGCCCGGCCGCGGACGGGATGACCGACCTGATCGCGCACCTACCCGCCGAACAGGGCGCCGCCTGCTACGCCGCCCTGCACAAGGCGTTCAACGACGCGTCGGTGGATCCGGCGCCGATGACCCGCGGGCGCGGGCAGGTCATGGCCGACACCCTCGTCGAACGCGTCACCGGACAGGCCACCGCCGACGCCGTGAACGTCGAGGTGCAGGTCGTGGTGCCGATCGAGGCCATCGTCGACCCGGCCAGCCCGCTCCCGGCGGAGATCCCCGGCCACGGACCGGTCCCGGCCGATCTGCTGGCCACCACCACCGGCAGGAAGACCTGGCGGCGACTGATCACCCGGGCAGGGAATCGTCATCGGTGGTGATTCCCGGCGCCGAACGTTCACCGGATTCCTCGCCAACCTGATCCGGGCCCGCGACAAGTACCGGTGCAGCGAGCTCTATTGCGACGCACCGATCCGCCATATCGATCACATTCTTCGTTGGGCCGACGGCGGGCTAACCGAGTTCGACAACGGTAGAGGTCTGTGCGAATTCCACAACCATCTCCGTGAACAACCGGGCTGGCGGGTGGAACGCACACGGGACGGCGTGCAAACGACGACACCGACCGGCCGCAGCTATCTCAGCCGACCGTCCTGGTTGCCCTCGATGCGAGTTCCGTAGTCGGGCCGCCACACGCTCGGAGCCGTGCGTCGCATCGGATCGGCCTGCTCTCCTGATCTGCCCGACCGCCGTGCCCCCGCGCCGCCTGCCGCCGTGCCCCATCCCGTGGCGCCGTCCCGCACCGCGATGTCGCTGTGCGGCGGTCCCGCCGTGCCGTGGTGCCGCCGTGCCGTGGTGCGCCGTGCCGTGCCGTGGTGCCGCCGTGCCGTGGTGCCGTCGCCGCGTGCCGTGGTGCCGCCGTGCCGTGGTGCCGGCGTGCCGTGGTGCCGGCGTGTCCCGCCGTCCCGCTGCGCCGCCAAGCCGCCGGGCCGCTGCGTGGCGGGCCGCCGAGCCGGCGGGCCGCCCGGCCGAGTTGTTCGCCGTGCGGCCGGGCCGAATGTGTCGTGTCGCCGGGCCGCGGTGCCGCCGGGC
Organism: uncultured Actinomycetota bacterium; assembly: GCA_963822335.1. Taxonomy (GTDB): domain Bacteria; phylum Actinomycetota; class Actinomycetes; order Mycobacteriales; family Pseudonocardiaceae; genus Pseudonocardia. Next base: position 184,669 of record CAWGHE010000006.1, read on the forward strand.
CGTGGGGTGTCGGCGCGTGGCCTCGCCGCTGTGCCGCCGTCGAGCTGCGCCGCCGCCCCGCCGCCGCGCCGCCGGGCCGCCGGTCGTCGGGCCGCCGGGCCGTAGTGCCGCCTGGCCGCCGCGCCGCCGTCCCGGCGTGCCCCGTTCCGCTGCGCCGCCCTGCTGCGCGCCGCGATGTCGCTGTGCGTGGTCGCGCCAGGCCGTGGCGTCGCCGTGCCTGGTGTCGCGGTGCCCGTAATTCCGCCGCGCCGCGGTGCCGTGGTGTGGTGGTGTCGCCGTCCTGCTGTGCCGCTGTGCCGATACGGCGCCGCCCCGCCACACCGCCGCCCTTCCGCTGTGCCGCCGCCCCGCTGCGCCGCCCCGCTGTCGGGCCGCTGTCCCGCTGCCGGCAGCGCCGCCGAGCCGCTGCGCCGCTGTGCCGATGCGGTGCCGCCCCGCCACACCGCCGCCCTTCCGCTGTGCCGCCGTCCCGCTGCGCCGCCACCCCGCCGGACCGCCGCCTACCCGCTGCGCCCGCGCCCCCGCCGCGCCGCCGTCCCGCCGGGCGGCCGGGCCGCCGCCCCGGCCGCGCCACCGCGACGCGATCGAGCGCGCCGAGCACTTCGTCCGCGCCGGCCCCGCCGTCCGCGCCGCCGTCCCGGCACGATGCCTGCACGATCCCCGGCATCAGCGGCACCTCGGGCCCCGGGCCGCCCACCGTCACCGTCGTTGCGGAGACACGTCCTCCTCGGCGCCCACGGTCCGTTCGAGGGCGACCTCCACCGACGTCGCCCGCAAACCTAGTCGCGTAGTGATCTTCGTGCTGTCCACCACGAACGGCTCCTCGAACAGGTAGCCCATCTCGAGGATCGAGCGGACGGTCGGGTTCACGACCCCGATTGCCCGCATCAACACCTTCGGTGTCCGGCGGAGCCCGGCCCCCGGGTGCCCGGCCAGCTCCTGCACGATCTCGACGAGCTCGCGCGTCGTCCGCGTCCGGGGATCGTTCGGCACGTGCCACACCTCGCCGGTGACGCCGTCGGCCGAGCCGAGCGCGGCGAGCGTCGCACCGATGTCCGGCACGAACGAGTACGTGTGCGGCTGGTCCGGGTCGCCCAGGACGGTCGCCGGTCTCCCCCGCCGCGCCGGGCCGACCACCCGGTCGCCCAGGTTCGACTGCGCCCCGGCGCCCGGTCCGAAGTAGTCCGACGCCCGCGCGATGACGACCTCGGTACGGCCCGCCGCGTGCTCGGCGAGCAGCTCCGCGGCCATGGCGGCCCGCAGCCGCCCCTTCACGGTGTGCGCGGCGTCCGGCCGGGTCTCGTCGAGCGGTCGTCCGGCCGGGCGCCCGTAGCAGTAGAGGTTGTCCGTGCTGACCAGCCGGGCGCCGGTCGCACGGGCCGCCGCGAGGACCGCGGCCTGCAACGGCGGAAACTCCGAAGGCCAGCGGTGGTACGGCGGGTTGAGCGCCTGGTAGACGACCCGCGCGCCGGCCGCGACCGGCACCGTGAACGCGGGGTCCGCGGCGTCGCCGCCGACGACCTCCACACCGTCGGGCAGGGCGGCCCGTCCGGACCGGTTGACCAGCCGGACCCGTTCGCCGCGTGCGACGAGGGCGTCCACTGTGGCGCGGCCGATCGCTCCGGCCCCGAACACGACGTGCTCGGCGTTCACGACTCGCGCACCAGGAGCAACAGAACCAGCCCGGACAGCGCCGAGAACGTCACCGCACCGCTGCTTCCGAAGATCGTGTACTGCTGTTCCACGTCGATCCCGATCGCGGCCGTGACCGTCCATCCCAGGGCCCACAGCACCGGCGTCGTCGCCGCCCAGATCCAGCGGCGGGGCATCGTCCGTGGAAGCGCGAGTGCCTGAGCCGCCCCCAGCACGACGCCGGTGATCAGACCCATCAGGGCGAGGGCGGGCAGTGACGTGCGGTAGCCGACGGCGGCGGACCCGACGGCCAGCCCGGCGGCCATGGCCACCGTGGTGGCGACGGTCCAGCGGACGGCGGGGACGATGCCGCGCCCCACCAGGCTCTGCCCGAGCCCGACGACCAGCCCGGTCAGGGCGCCGCCGAGCAGAGCCGAGCCGAGGTCGTCGAGGGGCCCCGCCAGCTCGCCGGCCAGCCCGGCGATCGGGAACGCGAGGAACCCGGCGGTCCAGAGGAGCCAGCGCCGCGTCGGGAAGCGGACGGTCGCGGCGGTCATCGCACGGCCTCGGTCGCCTGGGAGGAGCGCACGCCGGCGTGGCGGCGGGTGAGGAGCAGCAGCCCGAACACGACGATCCAGACGCTCCACAGCACGTAGCCGGCGAAGTTCGCCTGGTCGGCGCCGGGCACGTCGAGCGGGACCAGGACGCCGGCCAGGATCAGCACGGCGGAGACGGCGCCGAGCACGGTGAACCAGCGACCGGCGAACGCGGTGCCGAGCGCGACGAGCACCAGCACGGTCCACGCCGCGGTGAGCAGGTACCCGCCGGTCTCGCCGATCGCGGTGCCCAGCACGCGGTTCGCCGTGGCGAACGCGTCGCGGGCCGCCGGTCCGCCGTCGGCCGCCCATCCGGGGACCAGCAGCGGCCAGCGCGACAGTCCGACGACCTGCACGACCGCGGCCGCGACGGCGACCGGGACGGCCCAGCGCATGGCGCGGGCGTTCGAGAGCCGTCCGACACCGATGCCGACCGGCGCGAGCAGCGCGGCGCCGATCGCGAGCACGACGAACCAGCCGACGACGGCACCCTGGTGCGCGCTGAACGCGGTGAGGACCTGCTCGGGCGGATGCCCCAGGACGTCGGGGTAGTCGAACACGGCGCCGAGGCCGGCGAACGCGACGTTGACGAGGACGGCGGCGGCGATCATCAACGCGGCCGTGAGTCGGGTGGTCATGAGCTTCTCTTCTCCATCAGGGCCGCCGCCATCGCGGCGACGAGCAGGTGGTCGGGGTCCTCCGCGAGGTGGTCCCGCGCGAGCAGCAGGGCACGGTCCGGGTCACCGCCCAGGTACGCGGCAGCGACGGCCACGACGCGCCGCTCCCGCGACGTCGTTGCGGCGTCCAGTGCGGGGCCGAGCAGGCACCGGCCGGCCGGGGCGATCAGCGCGGCGGCGACGAGCACGGCCGTCCGGTCCCCCACCGGGGCCCCGACGGCGAACCGGTCGATCACGTCCGGGTCGCCGACGACGAGGCCCCGGATCAGGCGGTCCGTGTCGGTCGTGTCCATGCCCGACAGCGTCGGCAGCTGGGCCTGATGGACGGCTGACGACCGGCTGACGGCGCCGTACGCTCGGCCGATGCTGGAGGTCGCCGTGCTCGGGCCCGTCGCGGTGCTCCGCGACGGAGCTCCGGTGACGGTGCCCGCAGGCCGCACGACGGAGTTGCTGGTGCGGCTCGCGCTCGAGGCGGGGCACCCGGTCCGGGCCGAGCGGCTGCTCTCCGACCTGTGGCCGGACGCGGCCGGGACGAGACCGAACACGTTGCAGGCCAAGGTTTCCCAGCTGCGCCGCGCACTCGGCACGGCCGCCGTGACCTCGGAGCAGACCGGCTACGCGCTGCATGTGGACCGGGTCGACGTGACCGACGCCCTGACGCACGCCCGCGCGGCGGGCGAGCGCCTCGCCGCCGGGGACGCGGCGGGGGCGCTCGACGAGTGCCGGGCGGGGCTCGCGCTGTTCGGCACCGAGGTCCTGCCCGGCGCCGGGGAGTGGGCCGGGCCGGACCGGGGCCGTCTGGAGGAGGCGCGGCTGCGCCTGACCGAGGACGAGGTCGCCGCACGTCAGCTGCTCGGTGCCGCCGGGGAGCTGGTCGGCGAGCTCGAGACGCTCGTCGACCGGTACCCGATGCGGGAGCGTCTGTGGTCGGCGCTGGTGACGGCGCTCTACCGGGCCGGACGGCAGGCCGACGCCCTGGCCGCGCTGCGCCGGGTGCGGCGGCTGCTGGCCGACGAGCTCGGCGTCGACCCCGGTCCGGAGCTGACCGAGGTGGAACGGCGCGTCCTGGCCCACGACCCGGACCTGGCCCCGGCCGCGCCGGTGCGGCGGGCGGGGAACGTCGGATCGCTGAGCGGCCCGCTCGTCGGGCGCGCGACCGAGCTGGCCGCGCTGCGCTCGGCCGTCGCCGCGCACCGGCTCGTCACGATCACCGGTCCGGCCGGGGTCGGCAAGACGCGGCTGGCCACCGAGCTCGCCCGGGCCGATCCCCTGCCCGGCGGAGCCTGGCTCGTCCGGCTCGACGGCGCCCGCACCGCGGCCGATCTGCCCGCCGCGCTGGCCGACACGATCCCCGGCGTCGACCCCGCCGACGTCGCGGCCGGGCTGCGTGGCTCGGAGCCGCTCCTGGTGCTCGACAACTGCGAGCACGTCGCCGACGACGTCGCCGCGCTCTGCACAGTGCTGCTGGACGCGGTTCCCGGGCTGCACGTGCTCGCGACCAGCCAGCGCCGCCTGGGCCTCGACGGGGAGGTCGTCCAGGTACTCGCCCCGCTCGAGGAGCGGGACGCGGTCGCGCTGTTCGCCCGGCGGGCGGTGGAACGCCGGCCCTCGTTCACGATGACCGGGACCACCGAGGACGCCGTCGTGCGGCTGTGCCGGGCCCTCGACGGGCTCCCGCTCGCGATCGAGCTCGCCGCCGCCCGCGCCCGTGCGCTCACCGTCGACGAGATCGCGCGCCGGCTCGACGACCGCTTCACGCTGCTCACCGACCCGACCTCGGCCCGCCCGGAGCGCAGCCGCACGCTCGCCGCCGCCCTGGCCTGGAGCTACGACCTGCTGTTCCCCGACGACCGGCGCGGGCTGTGGGCGCTCGCCCAGTTCCCGTCCGGAGCCGGCCTCCCGGCGCTGGAGCACGTGCTCGGCGCCCTCGACGTCCCGGCCGCGACCGCACTCGACGTCGTCGAGCGGCTGATCGACCGGTCGCTGGTCGTCGTCCAGGCCGACGAGCAGGACGGCGTCCCGGCCCGGTACCGGCTACTGGACAGCGTCCGGGAGTTCGCGCGCGCCCGCGTCACCGAGGCGGATGCGGACGCGACGGCCGCGGACGCACTGGTCGTGTGGGTCCGCGAGCTCGCCGACGCCGTCGACGCGGGCGTGCGGGGCCCGGAGCAGGCCGCGTACGTGGCCACGACCGCGGCCGAGCGCGCGACGATCGACACCGCGCTCGAGCGCGCCCGGGCCCACGACCCGGAGACCGCCCTGCGGATCGCGGCCGGGTTCGGGTGGGCGTGGGTGCTGCTCGACGACACCGCGGCCGCCGGGCGGCTGCGCGCCGCACGCACCACCGACGCACCCGTCGGCCTGCGGGTGCGGGGCCTGCTCCTGGAGGCGTGGCTGGGCGCGATGTCCGGGGACCTGCGCCCGGCCCGCTCCGCGCTCGACGACGCCGTCGCGCTCGCGGCCGGTGATCCCGCGCTCGCGGACGTCACGGGCTGGTTCGAGGGTTTCGTGCTGATGCAGGAGGGCAGGCTCGTCGAGTCCGCCGACCGGCTGCGCCGCGCCGCGCTGGCGTTCGCCGCCTCCGGCGACCGCTGGTACCACGGCGGGAGCCTGCTGATCGGCTCGTTCGCCCACGGCGCCCTCGGCGACCTGGACGCCGCCCAGATCGCCGCCGCGGAAGCGGCCCGGATCATCGAACCGCTCGACGACGCGTGGGGGCTCCAGCACGCCGAGGCCGCGCTCGGCCGCGTCGCGCAGGCGCAGGGACGGTTCGCCGACGCCGTCCGCCACCACGGCACGGCAGCCGCCGCGGCCCAGCGGCTCGGCTTCCCCGGCGCCACCGCCCTGCACCGGGCCCATCTCGGGCAGTCCGCGCACGCACTCGGCGACCCGGACGCGCCCGCGACCCTGCACCGGGCCGAGGCGGAGGCCGAACGGGCCGGTGACCTGCGGTTGGTCGCGCTCGTCCGGGTCATGCGCGCCGAGGTCGAGCTCGCGCGCGGGGACCGCGCCACGGCCGTCGAGCTCCTCACCGCCGCGGACCGCTGGTTCACCGGGGCCGGCGGCGGCGAGGGCGCGGCCCGCGCCGCCGAGCTGCTCGCCGAGCTCGGCGCCGGCGTCTAGCCCGGGAGGCGACGGTTACGCGGCGACGGGATCCGGCCGGCAGGGTGCCCCGACACGGGTCAGCAGGTCGTTCCAGCTGCCCGCCGCCATGTCCCGGTCACTCATGATGCTCGGCGCGAACGGCCAGCTGACCGCGAGGTCGGGGTCGTCCCAGCGCACGGCGACGTCCTCGGACGGGTCGTGCGGGGTGTCCATGCGGTAGCAGGTGTCGGCGGTCTCGCTCAGCGCCTGGAACCCGTGCAGGCAGCCCGCCGGGATGTAGAGCTGGCGCATGCCGACGTCGTCGAGGCGGAACGTGGCGACGCGCCCGAACGTCGAGGAGAACGGACGGGCGTCGACGACGACGTCGTGGATCGCGCCGTGCGCGCACCGCACGAGCTTGGCCTCGCCGCGGCCGACCCGGCCGTGCAGGCCACGGATGACGCCGCGAACCGACCGGGACTGCGAATCCTGGATGAAACGGACGTGGTCAATTCCGTGAGCCAGCGCGACGGATGCGTCGAACGTGAGCGTGGCCTCGCCGTCGGTGTCCGCGGTGGGGGCCAGCAGGAGCACACCCTCGAGCACCGTCCGGTCAACCTGCACGAAACCCGACCTCCCGGAGACAGCGGGCCGCGGCGGTCGCGGACCCGATGATCACATCAGAGCATCTTGGCCCTGTGAACACGCTGAGCGATCCGGCCGTTCGGGTGAATGATCGTTCGGTGAATCACCACCGGGCACCGCCCGCACCCGGGTGCCTGCCGACCGTGACGCCGACCCCGGGCCGGCGGGGTGCCGCGGGCCGTGTGTACTGGTTCGCCGGTTGTCCGACAACGGCGGGAGGGGTCTCCATGGAGTACGGCGCAGCGCCCCGGGCCCGCTTCGACGACATGATCTCCGGCACCGCACTGGTGTTCGGGCGGGTCGACCGGGTCGTCGTCGCGGACCGGCCGGAGGACGTCCCGGCCGCCCTCGACGTCGTCGACGCGCTCACCGCGGGCGGGGCCTGGGCGTTCGGGTTCGTGTCCTACGAGGCCGCCCCCGGGCTCGACCCGCAGCTGGAGACGCACGAGCCGGAGGACGGGCTCCCGCTGGTCTGGTTCGGGATCGGTGCCGCGCCGGAGCGCGCCCCGGTTCTCGCCCCCGGCGGGCCGGACCGCCCGGCGGAGGTCTGGTCCTGCGACTGGGACGAGCGCAGGCACGCCGCCGCGGTCGATCACGTGCGCGCGCACATCGCGGACGGCGAGACCTACCAGTGCAACCTCACGACCCGGATGACGGCCGCGATGCCCGAGGACCTGACGGCCGTGCACCGCGACCTCGCGCTGGCCCAGCGCGGCGCGTACCACGCCTACCTGGACACCGGGCGGTTCGTCGTGGCCGGTGCGAGCCCGGAGCTGTTCTTCGAGACCCGGGGCGACCGGATCACGATGCGCCCGATGAAGGGCACCGCCGCCCGCGGTCGGACCCCGGCCGAGGACGAGCGGATCGCGCTACGGCTGCGCGCCAGCCCGAAGGAGCGCGCGGAGAACGTGATGATCGTCGACCTGGTGCGCAACGACCTGGCGCGGGTCGCCGTACCGGGCTCGGTCACGGTGCCGCGCCTGCTGGCCTGCGAGCGCTACGAGACCGTGCACCAGCTCACGTCCGACGTCACCGCCCGGCTCCGTCCGGACACCGGCCTGACCGAGCTGTTCCGGGCGCTGTTCCCGTGTGGCTCGGTCACCGGGGCGCCGAAGCGGCGCACGATGCGACTGATCCGCGACGTCGAGGACGGGCCGCGCGGTGTCTACTGTGGCGCGGTCGGCGTCGTCGCGCCGCCCGGTGAAGCGTTCCGGGCCCGGTTCTCGGTCGCGATCCGGACGGTCGTCGCCGACCGGGAGCGCGGCCGGGCCGTCTACGGCACCGGTGGCGGCATCACCTGGGGCTCCCGGCCGGCAGCCGAGTACGCCGAGCTGTGGGCGAAGGCCGCCGTGCTGCACGCCCGGCCGAGGGACTTCGCCCTGATCGAGACGATGCGCCACGAGGCGGGCCGCGGCGTCCGGTCGGCCGACGCCCACATCGCCCGCGCCGCGGCGTCGGCCGGGTACTTCGGGTTCCGCTTCGACCCGGCCGCGGTCCGCGACGCGCTGGACCGTCGTCTCGCCGGTGCCGGCGACGCGCGGGTGCGCCTGCTCTGCCACCGGGACGGCCGGACCACGGTCGAGGTCGCCGCGGTCCCGACGCCGGCGGACGGCCCGGTCCGGCTCGCGGTCGACCCGGAACCGGTGGACTCGCGGACCTGCTGGCCGTACCACAAGACCACCCTGCGCTCCCCCTACGACGACCGGCTGGCCCGCCACCCGGACGCCGGCGACGTCGTCGTCGTGAACGAGCGGGGCGAGGTCACCGAGACGTGCACGGCCAACCTCGCCGTCCGTCTCGAGGGCCGGTGGTGGACCCCGGCGTCGGTGAGCGGCTGCCTGCCCGGGATCGAGCGGGCTCGGCTGCTCGCCTCGGGCGTGCTCCGCGAGCGGGTCCTGACGCCCGACCATCTCGTCACGGCGGACGGGCTGGCGCTGGTGAACTCGTTGCGGGGCTGGCGGCCCGCCTCGCTACTGGTTCCGAGCACCGGGGTCGGGGCCTAGCACTACCCTGCCGAGGGTGATGTCCGGTCAACCGTGGCGGCTCCGACGTATCACCGTAACCGGGTGCCGTCCGGCGCCCACCGAGCGAGGAGCGCAACGATGAAGTACATGATCTTGACCTTCGGGACACAGCAGGACTACGACGGCATGGGCGGGGCACCGGGCTCGGACAGCCAGTGGACCACCGAGGACTTCGCCGCGATGGCCACGTTCATGGACGGGTTCAACGCCGAGCTCTCCGCATCGGGGGAGCTGGTCGAGACCCGCGGGCTCGCGGCCCCGGTGCACACCCGCCGGCTCGGTGTGAAGGACGGGAAGGCGTTCGTCACCGACGGCCCGTACGCCGAGACCCAGGAGGTGCTGGCCGGATACTGGGTCGTCGAGTGCGAGAGCTTCGACCGCGCCACCGAGATCGCCGGCCGACTGTCCGGCTGCCCGGGTCCGGCTGCCGTCGCGGCCAACGCCTACGCCGACATCCGCCCGATCGCGGGGTCGGCGGACGACATCGGCGGCTGATGTCCGTGCCCGACCGGCCGGTCGAGGACCTGCTGCGGGAACTCGCACCGCAGGTCCTCGGCGCGCTGGTTCGCCGGTACGGCCGCTTCGACGCCTGCGAGGACGCCGTCCAGGACGCGCTGCTGGCCGCCACCCGGCAGTGGGTCGACGACGGACTGCCCGATCATCCGCGGGGCTGGCTGATCCGGGTGGCGTCGCGACGACTCGTCGACCTGCTCCGCAGCGATCAGGCGCGGCGACGTCGCGAGCACGCGGTGATCGAGCGCGCACTGCCCGCCGAGCGGACCGGCGACGACCCCACCGGCTCGGGTGGCGACGAGGACGACACCCTGATCGTGTTGTTCCTGTGCTGCCACCCGTCGCTGTCGCCGACCTCGCAGATCGCACTGACCCTGCGAGCGGTCGGCGGGCTGACGACGGCCGAGATCGCGCACGCCTTCCTGACCTCCGAGACCACGATGACCCGCCGGATCACCCGGGCCAAGCAGACCGTCGCGGAATCGGGGGTGCCGTTCCGGCTGCCCCCGGGCGGTGAGGTCACCGAGCGGCTGGCCGCGGTGCTGCACGTGCTCTATCTGATCTTCACCGAGGGGTATGCCGCGACCTCGGGCGAGGCGCTGTTCCGGGCCGACCTGTCCGCCGAGGCGATCCGGCTCGTCCGGTTGGTCCACCGGTTGGTGCCGGCCGACCCCGAGGTGACCGGGCTGCTGGCGCTGATGCTGCTGACCGACGCACGTCGGTCGGCTCGCACCGACGCCTCCGGCCGGCTGGTGCCGATGGCCGACCAGGACCGCGGCCTCTGGGACCGGGTGGCGATCGACGAGGGGGTCGCGCTGATCACGGCTGCGCTGCCGGCCGGGCCGGTCGGGCCGTACCAGCTGCAGGCGGCGATCGCGGCCGTGCACGACGAGGCCCCGACCGCCGAGTCGACCGACTGGCGCCAGATCGTCGCGTTGTACCGGGTGTTGCTCGGGCTGACGGACAACCCCCTGGTCCGGCTCAACCATGCGGTCGCGGTCGCCATGGCGGACGGCCCGCAGGCCGGGCTCGATCTGCTCGCGGAGCTGGAGACGGACCGGCGGCTGACCGACGACCACCGGCTGGTGGCGGCGCGGGCCCACCTGCTCGAACGCGCCGGGGCGCGGGAGGACGCGGTGGCGGCGTTCCTGGCTGCGGCCCGGTTGGCCGGCAGCCTGCCTCAACAGCGCTACCTCAACGAGCAGGCGGCCCGGCTGCAGACCGGGCCGTGAGATTCAGGGCGCCAGCACCAGCGCGACGGCCCCGCACGTGAGCACGACCATCGCCCCGAGCATCGGGTACTGGATCCGCTGCGCGATCCGCGGCGGGTAGAGCCGCAGGGCCCGCTCGTGGGCGGCGACGGCGGCGGCGACGTGGCCGAGCACGATCGCCGCGAGCTGGACGGCGGCGATCGCGCCCACGCCGACGAGCGTGTAGTCGATCGCCCGCCCGGCCGTGCCGAACACGTCCGCGCCGCTCCCCCACGGGTCGCTCGCCAGCACGAACGGCAGCTGCCCGTCGAAGACGAACAGCGAGAAGTAGTGCGCGACCGCGTACCCGGCCGCGATCGGGACGATCGTGTGCGCGAACGCGACCGGCACCGGCGGGCGGCCGTCGGGGCGGCCCGGCTCCGCGCGCCACGTGCCGTAGAGGTACAGCCCGGCGACCAGGGTGATCACTCCGGCCAGGCCCGCCGTGCCCCACAGCGGGCCGCCGGGTACCCCCTCCGACCAGAGCGTCGAGCGGGACAGCCCGTCGAACGCCGTCGTCCCGACCAGGACGAGGACGACGGCGGTCAGCCCCGGCACCGGCCGGACCGCCTCCAGCCCGTCCAGCGGGTTGCGGAGCACGAGCCGGCCGTCCGCGCGGCGGCCGACCGGCGCGAGCGAGCCGAGCAGCGTGGACCAGACCTCGAACCCGTCCGCGTGCGCGAACCAGGTGCGCCCGAACACGATCGCGCCGGCGAGCTGGACGACCGCGTAGCCGGTCAGGACGCCCGCGACGAGCCGGGGGTCGGCCGGTTCGGGCGCGACGAGCTCGAGCCAGCCGAACAGGACCAGCGACGCGGCGGCGGGCCACAGCCCGACCCGGGACGGGACGTCCCGGACCCCGCGCTCCGGATCGACGCGCAGCGCACGGGCGAGGCCGGCGTGCAGCGTCCGCAGCGGGTTCAGCACCCGCCAGACCGGGCCGAACAGCAGCGACGCCGGCACCAGCCCGACCCAGAACGTCACGTAGAACACCCAGGGCGCCAGGTTGTCCGGGGTCTGCGACGGCCCGGTGAACCCGACCGCGACGACCAGGAGCGCGAGCACCAGGACGACGGCGCGCAGCACCGCGCGCGTCGCCGAGGCGTCCAGGAGGGCCGCGACTCCGGCCGGCAGGGGTCGCCCGCCGTCGGCCCCGCGCAGCCGCGGCGTCCGCCACAGCACCGCGAGCAGCACGAACGTCCCGACGAGTACGAGGCCCGCGGCGGCGGCCGCGTACTCCACCGGGACCGGCAGGTCCCCGCGGGTGCCGACGCCGTGGGCCGGGACCCTCACCGGACCTGCAGCGTGGCCAGCTTCTCCCCGGAGCCGTGCAGCTCCAGCTCGAACTCGCCGGGGATGTCGGCGGTGAACGCCAGCGTCGCGGTACCGCCTGCGGGCGCCGCGGCCTCCTTGTCGTAGCCGTGCAGGTGGATCTCCTCGGCGACGTCGGACGTCACGGTGATCCGCACCGGCCGGCCGGCCGGGACCGCGACGGTGCCGACGTCGCCGGTGGCCCGGCCGTCCCGCCACGTGATGGCGACGGTCTGCGCGGCGTCCGGTGCGGGCGACACGGACGCGGCCGCCGCGGGAGCCGGCGCCGCGGCCGGGGCGGGCGCCGGTGGCGGCGGGCCGGCGGCACATCCGGCCACGACGAGCAGCACGGCGATCGGGCCGAGCAGGCGGACAAGGGGGAAGGTCATCGACGTTCCTCGTAGGTGGGGACGGACGGCTCCGCTGCGGAGCCGTCGTCGAGGTCGGGGGTCATGGCGCGCAGCACGGCGAAACCGGTCAGGAACAGCCCGGCGCCGATCCCGACCGCCGCGACCGTGGCCGCCCGGTCGAGCGCCGGGTCCCACCCGTAGGGCAGCACGGCCCGGACGAAGCTGGCGGTGTCGAACGCCGTCACCAGGGCCAGCAGGGCGCCTCCGACCCCGCACAGCAGCAGGCCCCACCGCACGCGCGCCAGCGTCAGGGCGACCCCGACCAGCGCGAACACCCAGGCGCCGACGCCGAGCCCTGCCGTCCCGAACACGGTCGGCCAGTACGAGGCGTCGACCGGGACCAGCGCGGACCCGAGCACGTGCACGACGTGGGCACCCACCGCGAGGAGCGTCAGAGCGGCGACGGCCAGCGCCGGGCCGCGCCGGCCGGCCGCGGCCCGCGAGCCGAGCAGGGCGGTGCCGGCGGCGACGAGCAGCGTCGCGCCCCACCAGAGCCACCCCGCGGGCGGCTCCGGCCAGACGGTCTCCCCGCGGAGCGCGACCGTCTCGGAACCGGCCACGAGCGGAACCGACCACGCGACCGGCGGTCCGCCGGCCGCACCGCGTGCGGACACGGCCGCGATGCGGCGGTCCGACCAGTGGGCCCGCTCGCCGGGCGCCACGACCGGTTCCTCGGCCGGGGCCAGGCCGTCCGGCGGCAGCACCCGGACGGTCTCCGGGGTGCCGTTCACGATCTGCAGCCGGGCACCGCCCTCGACGACGGTCACGACGAGGCCGGGCACCGGCGGGTCCAGCGCGACGACCCGGGGCAGCGAGGCCTCCGCGGACAGGCCGGCGCTGTGCGCGGACGCGGAACCGGCGGTCATGCCGAGAAGGACCAGGACACCGGCCAGCACCGTGGCCGTCCTGCCGAGGCGGATCATCGTTCCGGGTCCAGGGCCTTCGTTCGCTGCGTCCCGGTCGTGGCCGGGAGGTGGTCGAGCAGGGCGGCGGCGACGTCGTCGGAGAGGCGGTAGAGCCGGGACCGGCCGTCGCGGGTCGTGTCCACCATCCCGTGGAACCGGAGGATGCGGAGCGCGTGCGAGACCGTCGTCGGCTTGAGCGCCGTCAGGTCGGACAGGTCGCCGACCGAGATCGGACCCTCGCGGTGGATGAGCAGGAGCAGCCGGAGCCGGCTCGGGTCGCCGAGCATGGCGAACCGGTCCGACCACTCCCGTACGACCGGGTCCTCGACCACGACCGCACCCGCTATCCGGTCCGGCCCGCCTCCAGCGACACACCGGCCCGGCGGACGCTCCCGTCGACCAGGGCGCCGAACAGCAGGCCGATCACCGCCCAGATCACGACGTGGAGGCCGAGCGTCGAGACGCGGAAGTCGTAGAGCACGGCGGCCGGGAAGTCCTGCGGGGTCTCGGCCACGGTCGGCAGCAAGGCGCCGACGACACTGATCACCACGATGTATCCGGCCACCGCGAGCAGCGACCCGTTCCAGGTCCCGAACCGGGCCACGAGCCTGCGCCCGATCATGACGGCAGCCACCGCGACCGCGACCGACAGCAGGACCATCAACAGGTACGTCCCGGTCCGCATGCCGATCGTGTCGTCGTCGCTGGAGGCCGGCGGGTTCGACGGGTACTTCAGGAACGGCACCAGGATCACCACGACGAACCCGGTGACGGCCAGCACGGCCGACGTCGCCCGCGGCGACAACCGGCCGATCCGCCCGTACACCGCGGCGTAGACGAGGGCGAAGATGCCGCCGATCGCCAACCCGTAGATCAGGAGGCCGACGCCGAGACCGAGCGTGCTCTGGATACCCCGGCTGACCATCGGCTCCTCGGCGGCCTCACCGGACGCCGCGGAGACCATGTCCTCGTAGGCGATGCCGCCGTTGAGGGCCGGCTCACCGACCAGATAGGCGAACACCCACGCCAGGACGGCCGCGGCCAGCCCGGCCAGCATGCCGCGGACGAGCAACGTCCTCACCATCGTCTGTGTCTCCCGTAGATCAGCAGCTGCTAGTGGCAGGGGAAGCCGAGCAGGTGCCGACCGTCGTGCACGAACTCGTGGATCATCGACCCGGAGAACAGCGACGTCGCGCCCTGGTCCATGCCGACCAGGTAGAGCAGGGCCAGCAGGATCACGCCGGCGAACACCGCCCACGGGACGAGCTCGCGCAGCGGGACGACCGGCAGCGCGGGGACCGATGATGCGGGAACGGCAGCCTGGGACACGGGGAACCTCCGGGAGGGCGGCGTGCGAAGACGTATGAACAGATAATCAGGTGTACTAAGGTTCGGTAGTGGACGACGTCCTGTCAAGGGGCCCGCACCGGAAAGGCCGGTAGATCGTGTCCGAGCTCCCCACCCGCCTCTCGCTCGTCGTGCACGGCTCGACCCGGGCCACGGCGACGGCCGCTTTCCCCGCCGACGAGGAACTGGAGGTCAGGGCCCTCGTCGATGCGGAGGCACTGCGCCCGGCAGCACCTCGCGCGGACCGCTGGCTGCGGGGCGCGGAGCGCGCGTGCGAGCAGACCTGCGACGCGCTCGACCGGGCCGCCGTCGTCGATCCCGGCCTGCGCACGTGGGACGCCGGACGGTGGCGCGGACGCACGCTCGACGACGTCGCCGTCGAGGACCCGGCGGCCGTCGAGGCGTGGCTCTGCGACCCCGCGGCCGCACCGCACGACGGGGAGTCCCTGCTCGACCTTCTGGAGCGGGTGCGACGCTGGCTGGGTGCTGCACCGTCCGGTCACACGGCGGCGGTGTGCGGGCCGGCCGTCGCGCGCGCGGCCGTCGTCGTGGTGCTGGGCGCGCCGCCGACGGCGTTCTGGCGGGTCGACGCCGCTCCGCTCACCGTCACCGACCTGCGCGGCGGCCCGTCGCGGTGGACCGTGCGGGCGACCGGCCGGACACCTGGCGATGCCGGTACCCCCTAAGGGTATAGTCGGTGGAGACCGAGGAGGGGTGCGATGCCCGGCTACACCGACAGCAAGGACGCCCACATCCGGCGGATGCGCCGGATCGAGGGCCAGGTCCGCGGGATCACGAAGATGATCGAGTCGGACAAGTACTGCATCGACGTCCTGACCCAGGTCTCCGCCGTCAACAAGGCCCTGGAGGCCGTCGCGCTCGGCCTGCTCGACGAGCACCTGACGCACTGCGTGACCGACGCGGTGACCGAGGGCGGCCAGGTCGCCGACGACAAGATCAAGGAAGCCAGCGCGGCCATCGCGCGCCTCGTCCGTTCCTGAACCACGGCACCGCCGCATCCGCTCCCCCGCACGAGAGGACTCCTCGCACGTGAGCACCGCCACCTACACCGTCACCGGCATGACCTGCCAGCACTGCGTCGCCTCGGTCACCGAGGAGATCGGCGAGATCGCCGGCGTGACCGGCGTCGACGTGGACCTGCCGAGCGGCGCGGTCACCGTGACCAGCGACGCCGAGATCACCGACGACGCCGTGCGCGACGCGGTCACCGAGGCCGGCTACGAGCTCGTCGGGGTCTGAGGACGAGGCGCAGATGACGACAACCCTGCCGCCGCCCGGCGGCGACGTGCAGCGGGTCGAGCTCACGATCGGCGGGATGACGTGCGCGTCCTGCGCGAACCGCGTCGAGCGCAAGCTCAACAAGATCGACGGCGTGACCGCGACGGTCAACTACGCGACCGAGAAGGCCACCGTCACCGCGCCCGGCGGGATCGGCACCGACCGGCTGGTCGCCACGGTCGAGGCCGCCGGGTACACCGCAGCGCTGCCCGCGCCGCCGCAGGACGACGACACCGGGGCCGAGGACGACCCGACCGCTGAACTGCGGCAGCGCGTGCTGGTCTCGGCCGCACTCGCACTGCCGGTGGTCGTGCTGGCGATGATCCCGGCGTTGCAGTTCACGTACTGGCAGTGGTTGTCGCTGACGCTCGCCGCACCGGTCTGGGCCTGGGGCGGCGCGCCGTTCCACCGCGCCGCGTGGACGAACCTGCGCCACGGCGCCGCGACGATGGACACGCTCATCTCGATGGGCACGACGGCGGCGATGGCCTGGTCGGTGTACGCGCTGTTCCTCGGCACGGCGGGGATGCCGGGCATGACGCACCCGTTCGAGCTGACCGTCTCGCCGTCGGACGGGGCCGGGAACACCTACCTCGAGGTCGTCGCGGGCGTCATCGTGTTCGTGCTGGCCGGCCGGTACGTCGAGGCCCGATCCAAGCGCCGGGCCGGGGCGGCGCTGCGCGCGCTGATGGAGCTGGGCGCGAAGGACGTCGCCGTGCTGCGCGACGGGCGGGAGGTCCGCGTCCCGACGTCCGAGCTGGCCGTCGGTGACCGGTTCGTCGTCCGCCCCGGCGAGAAGATCGCCACCGACGGGGCCGTCGTCGAGGGCCGCTCCGCGGTCGACGCGTCGATGCTGACCGGCGAGTCGGTCCCGGCCGAGGTCGCGATCGGCGACACCGTCGCCGGCGCCACCGTCAACGCCGGGGGGCGGCTCGTGGTCGAGGCGACCCGCGTCGGCTCGGACACCCAGCTCGCCCGGATGGCCGCGCTGGTCGAACAGGCCCAGAACGGCAAGGCCGCAGTCCAACGGCTCGCCGACCGGGTCTCCGGGATCTTCGTGCCGGCCGTGATCGCGGTCGCCACGGCGACACTCGGGTTCTGGCTCGGGGCCGGCGGCGGCGCCACGGCCGCGTTCACCGCCGCGGTGGCCGTGCTGATCATCGCCTGCCCGTGCGCGCTGGGCCTGGCGACGCCGACGGCGCTGCTGGTCGGCACCGGGCGCGGCGCGCAGCTGGGCATCCTGATCAGGGGCCCGGAGGTGCTGGAGTCGACGCGCCGGATCGACACCGTCGTCCTGGACAAGACCGGCACGGTCACCACCGGGGCCATGTCGCTCGCCGGCGTGCACGCTGCCCCCGACGTCGACGAGGGCGAGGCGCTGCGGCTGGCGGGCGCGCTGGAGAGCGCGTCCGAGCACCCGATCGGCGCGGCGGTCGCGGCCGCGGCAGCCCGGGCGGGCGAGCTGCCCGCGGTCGGGGACTTCACCAGCCACGAGGGGCTCGGCGTGCAGGGCGTCGTCGACGGTCACGCCGTGCTCGTCGGACGCCCGCGGCTGCTGGAGCAGCACGCGATGCCGCTGACCGGGCCGCTCGCCGACGTTGCCGAGCGGGAGGCGGCCGGTGGGCGCACCACCGTCGCGGTGGCATGGGACGGGCAGGCGCGCGCCGTGCTCGTCGTCGCGGACACGGTCAAGGACACCTCGGCCGAGGCCGTGACGCGGCTGCGCGCGCTCGGGCTCACCCCGGTGCTGCTGACCGGCGACAACCGGTCGGTGGCCGAGTCGGTCGCCGCCGAGGTCGGCATCGACCCGGGCCCGGACACCGTGATCGCCGACGTGCTGCCGGAAGACAAGCTCGCCGTCGTCGAGCGGCTGCAGGCCGACGGCCGGGTCGTCGCGATGGTCGGGGACGGCGTGAACGACGCCGCCGCGCTGGCCCGGGCCGATCTCGGACTGGCCATGGGCACCGGCACCGACGCCGCGATCGAGGCCGCGGACATCACGCTGGTGCGCGGTGACCTGCGGACCGCGGCCGACGCCGTCCGGCTGTCCCGGCGCACGCTCGGCACGATCCGGGGCAACCTGTTCTGGGCGTTCGGCTACAACGTCGCAGCGATCCCGCTGGCGGCGCTCGGCCTGCTGAACCCGATGATCGCGGGTGCGGCGATGGCGTTCAGCTCCGTGTTCGTGGTCGGCAACAGCCTGCGGCTGCGCGGCTTCCGCGCCGACGCCGGACGGTGAGGCACGCCGCGCTGGGCTCCTGGTTCGAGTCCCACACCTGGCAGTACCCGGGACGCGGTGCGGCCGAGCTGCGTGCGCTCAAGGCGGGCCGCCGGGTCTCGGTGGTGCTGCCCGCGCTGGACGAGGAGTCGACGGTCGGCGCGCTCGTCGCCGGCCTGCTGCCCCTGACCCGCGGCACCGGTCCCCTGGTCGACGAGCTGGTGGTCCTGGACTCCGGCTCCACCGACCGCACCCGGGAGACGGCCGCGGGCGCCGGTGCCCGCGTCGTGTGCCGCGAGGACGTGCTGCCCGGTCTCGACGTGCGTCCCGGCAAGGGCGAGGTGCTGTGGCGCTCCCTGGCCGCGACGACCGGCGATCTGGTCGTGTTCCTCGACTCCGACCTCGTCGAGGTGGATCCCGGAGTTCCTGGTCCCGGCACTGCTCGAGCCGCTGCTCGTCGGCGACGTGGTACAGCTGGTCAAGGGGTTCTACCGGCGCCCGCTGCGGCTCGGCACCACCGAGTCGGACACCGGCGGCGGCCGGGTCACCGAGCTGCTCGTGCGGCCGCTGCTGGCCGCACTGCACCCCGGTCTCGGCGGCGTCGTCCAGCCGCTCGGCGGGGAGTACGCCGCCACCCGTGACCTGCTGGAGTCGCTGCCGTTCGCACCCGGCTACGGCGTCGAGATCGGACTGCTGCTCGATACCCACGCCCGGTTCGGGCTGGCGGCGCTCGCCCAGGTCAACCTCGGCGTCCGCAAGCACCGCAACCGCTCGCTGACCGAGCTCGGCGCGATGTCACACCAGATCCTCACGACCGTGCTGCGGCGCAGCCCGGGCGCCGGCTCCGGCGACGGCGGCCCGCTCGTGCAGTTCCGGCAGGACCACGGTGCCTGGTTCCCGGTCGAGCACGACGTCGAGGAGCGGGAACGCCCGCCGCTGCGCGCGGTCCGCGTCCGGCCCGGGTGAGGCGGGCCGGATCCCGGGTGGTCAATCGGAGGCCAGCGGTCGCGCGGACCGCACGCTGACGGTCACCTGATAACCCGGTGCGAGCGCGGACAGGACGGCGCGGACCTGCGCGGCGACCTCGTCCATGGTCGCTCCCGGCCGGCCGATGACACCCACCACGAGACTGTCGCCGCCCACCAGCACGCCGACGTGCCGGACGCCGCCGCCCGTGGTCGCGATCCGGCCGTGCCGGCCACCGTGCAGGCAGTCGACGAGCGGGCACGAGCGCACCGCGGCGGCGATCTCCGCGACATCGGGGGCCATGCGATCTCCGGTCCCTCGCTGGTCGGAGACGGTCGCCACCGGGCGGAGCCCGGGGCTGGGGACGCCGCATGCTAGCGCGAGGGGATACCCCGAACCCGGTCCTGTCGCGAACGGGCCAGGTCTGTCGTGAGACGGACGGCAGTCAGCACCCGCCCGACTGGTCGACGGCCGCCCACCGGCGACCGGTTTGCGGCGTCCACCCGGCCATCCGGTCCAGCAGCGTCACCGGGTCGTCGCCGACGAGGACCAGCTCGCGGTCGGCCGCGCGCAGGAACCGCTCGGTGACGGCGTGGTCGAGGAACGCCAGCAGACGGTCGTAGTAGCCGTCGGTGTTCAGCAGGCCGGTCGGCTTGTCGTGCAACCCGAGCTGCGACCAGGTGACGATCTCGGCGAACTCCTCCAGGGTGCCCAGCCCGCCGGGTAGCGCGACGAACCCGTCGGACAGCGTGGCCATCGTCGCCTTCCGCTCGTGCATCGAGCCGACGACGTGCAGCGCGGTGAGACCCTCGTGGGCGATCTCCTGCCCCGCCTGCTCCTGCGGGATGACGCCGACGACCTCACCTCCCCCGGCCAGGACACCGTCGGCCAGCGCACCCATCGTGCCGACGCTCGCGCCGCCGTAGACGAGCCGGATGCCGCGGCCGGCCAGCGCGCCGGCCAGCGTCGCGACGGCCTCGAGGTAGACCGGGGACCGGCCGGGGTTCGACCCGCAGAACACGCACACGCTGGCGAGCGTCATCGCTTCCTCCCGGTTCAGAACAGGTGGTTCTTCCCGCCGAAGACCTCGCTGACGGAGTCGTCGGTGAAGATCCGGCGGATCGAGTCCGCGAGCAGCGGAGCGCAGGAGACGACGTGGATCATGTCCGGCGCGCCCGGACGCAGCGGGATCGTGTCGGTCACCACGATCCGCTCGAACGGCGCAGCCGCGAGGTTGTCGTAGACCGGGCCGCTGAAGACCGCATGCGTGGCCGCCGCGAACACCCGGGACGCGCCGGCCCGCATGACGGCCTCGCCCGCGGCGCGCAGCGTTCCCGCCGTGTCGATGATGTCGTCCACGATGATCGCTGTCTTGCCGCGGACGTCACCGATCACGTGCCCGATCTCGGCGACCTGCTGTTCCGGGCGCTCCTTGTCCAGGATCGCCAGCTCGGCGCCGACCCGGGTCGCGAACTGCTTGTTCAGCTTGACCCGCCCCGCGTCCGGAGCAACCACGACGAGTCGGTCCTCGAGCCCGGCGAAGTGGTCGGCGAGCATCATCAGCGCGGTCATGTGGTCGATCGGGAGCTGCGAGAACCCCTGCAGCTGCCCGGCGTGCAGGTCCATCGTCAGCACCCGGTCGACCCCGGCCGACTCGAGCATCCGGGCGACCATCCGCGCCGAGATCGGCTCGCGTGGCGCGGACTTCTTGTCCTGGCGCGAGTAGCCGTACCACGGTGTCACGGCGATCACCCGGTGCGCGCTCGCGCCCACCGCGGCGTCCGTCATGACCAGCAGTTCGAGCAGCGCGTCGTTCGCGTTGACGCCGGTCGCCGGATTGCCGCACATCGGCTGGACGAGGAACACGTCGGCACCACGGATCGACTCGGTGAAGCGGCAGTAGACCTCGTCGTTGGAGAACGTCTTGAGCACGACCGGCCCGAGCCCGACCCCGAGCCGGTCGGAGATCGCCGAGGCCAGGCCGGGGTTCGCGCGGCCGCCGAACAGCATGAGCCGCTTGTTGTAGCCCAGCGGCAGGCTGGTGCCGGCCGGTACGCCGGCAGTCGTGCTCACGATCCACGCCCCCGTCCACCCACCGCCGGACGGTCGAGCAGCCCGCGGCCCAGCGCGTAAGCCTCCCGCAGGTCGTCGCCGTCGTACGCGACGGCCGCGAGCTCGCGCAACGCGTCCGTGGCGTTCACCCCGACCGTGTGCCGCAGGCGGGCGAACAGCTCCGAGTCCGATCGGGAGTCGCCGTAGGCCACGCAGTCGTCCTCGGTGAGTCCGAGCTCGCCCAGCACGGCGCGCGTGATGTCCACCTTGTCGCGGCGGGTCATCATCGCCCACTGTTCGGCCGGGACGCCGGGCCCGACGCGCGAGCCGTACGCCCGCCACGCGCCCCACCCCTCGAGCCGGCGGACGAAGAAGTGCGGCGACTGGGAGATGACGATCGCGCGCTCGCCGCGGGCGACGACGTCGTCGAACACCTCGCGGACCCCGTCGATCCACGACGCCGCCGCGAACGCCTCGTCCACCTCGGACTCCGACACGCCATCCCACAGCGGGAGCATGCTCTCCCAGAACCCGCGGTCGGTGATCTCGCCGGCCAGCCAGCCGTCCTCGATGGCGCTGGCCCGCTCGAACGTGCCGAGGTGGCGGGACAGCTCCACCGACGCGGCCCCGCGCAGCAGGGTCCCGTCCATGTCGAAGACGTGCAGGTGGGTCATGCTCGGCTCAGCTCCCGGTGGTCCGGAGGGTCGCGGACGAGCGGCCGCGACCGGCGCCTGCGGATCGCTCCGCCGCGCCGGCCGCGGCCGGACGGTACGACCGTCTCAGGCCGGGACGGTGACGGCCCGCTCGTTCGAGACCGTCCGCATCTGACCGACGTGGCCGATGTAGTAGGACTCCGGGACCTCCTTGTCCGCGTTCGCGATCAGCTCGGAGAAGTCCCACTTCTTGAGCAGCTTGCCGTTGCGGAACACCGGGACCAGCTGGTTCTCCTCCGGGCGGATCGAGTCGCGCGGAACCGTCGTGTAGGTCCCGTTCTCGTACTTCAGCGCCAGCCGACCGCCCTTCGACAGCTTCATGGAGTCACCCGTCGGGCTCTTGGAGGTGTCGCGCCACTCACCGTTGACGCACGCCGCGCTGGCCTTCTGGCCGAAGTTCATCGTGTCCCGGTTCCAGTGCTGCAACAGCCCGCCGCCCATGCCGAACACGGCGTTGTCCGCCGCCAGGCCGCGCCGTTCCATCTCCATGAACACCTGGGGCAGGCTGTCGAACGTGACGCCGTCGCCCTGGACGACGCGGATGAACGGAGGAAGGACCTTGAAGCCCTTGCTGTTCGTCTCGTAGCCGAACGCGTCCATCAGCCACTCGGTCGTGTCCGAGGTCACCTGCACGATGTCGCCGGAGTCGGGTCGGATACCGACCAGACCCGGGAACTTCTCGATCATCTCCTTGAGCTCGCCACCGATGATGTTCTTGACACAGTTCTCGTGGTCGTACGTGTCGGACAGCAGCAGCGCGACGCCGTGATCCCAGTACGTCTCGAGCATGTTGCGCAGCGCCGCGGCCTCCTGGTCCCGCCCCCACGCGCAGAAGCCGGCGTGCTCGGAGTTCGGCCCGGAGTTCGAGACGTTGCCGGCGTTGTAGTAGCGCTTGGCCGCCAGGATGCCCGGGACGGTGTCGCTCTGCGAGAAGTTCACCAGGTGCGCCAGCCCACCCAGAGCCGCCGACTGCTGCGAGCTCACCCCGCGGGCCCCATAGTCGTGCAGGATGTGGCGAACCAGCTCCGGGTGATCGGAGGTGCGGGCCAACGCCTCCTTGACGACCTGCTTGGACAGCCAGCTCACGGTCCCGATCGTGGTCGGATACCAGACCGCGCGCAGCAGGGCGGTCTCGAAGAAGCTGGTCGCCCAGAAGTACTTCGGGTCGGTGTTGATGACCTGTACGAGCACGTTGCGGGCCGGCAGCACGGTGCCCTCCGGCACGGCCTCGATCTCCACCGGCAGGTAGCCGCCGTAGTCGTTGAGGACACCGAGCCAGTTGTCCCGGTTGAAGTGCATCCCCTGCTCGCGCTCGATGTACTCGGCCTCGTCGATGTCCTCGAGCGTGATCGGCCGCATCAGGTACTCGCGGAGGTAGGCCTGCAGACCGACGAACTGCGTCACCGGCCAGGCACCGCCGCGGGACTCGATGTAACTCGAGACGTACTCCGTACCCGGCGGGTACAGCGGGTAGTGGCAGTGCTTGTAGTTGTCGGTGTTGATGATCAGGTTGTCGAGGTAGCCCATCGGGTTGGCTCACCTTCCACGAGAGTCGTTTCTACTCCAGCCGCCAGGTCGTACTCACCGAGCACGTCGGCCCGGCCCCGGATCACGTGACCCGAGAGGTCCTTGCACGGGTTCGAAGCCTGGCGGACCCGGTCGGACAGGCGCCAGGGGTAGAGCGATCGAGCAACACGATTTTAACGATTCTAGTGTGACCGTCAACATAGTGGAGGCGCCGGACCCGGCCGGGAGCACGACCGAGCGGGGCTCGAGACGTGCCCGCTGCCGGCGCCGTCTGGCGCGTTACCCCAGATCATAGGACCGAAGTCGGCCGATCGCGCACGGCGGCGCAACCCCGGGCTATACGACGGCGGAAGACCCGCACGACGGTAGAGCACACCGGTGTTGAAAGGTTTCTATTCCACCCGGCGCCCAAGCCGGGTTCGCGATCTCAGCTCCCGTCCCTCGCCGCGGCGATCGCGTCCGCGGTCGGCATGCCGCCCCGCGCACCGACGGCCGTGACCGACAACGAGGCGGCGACGTTCGCCGTGCGCACCGCCGTGAGCAGGTCGTCCCCGGCCGCCAGCCGGGCGGCCAGCACACCGTTGAACGTGTCGCCGGCCCCGGTCGTGTCCCGCACCGTCGCCGGTCGCGGCGGCACGTGGTCGACGTCCCCGGACGGATCGGCGACGACGACGCCGTCCCCGCCGAGCGTGACGACGACCGGCGCACCGGTCCGCCCGGCGATCGCCCGGGCGTCGGCAGCCGGGTCCCGGCCGTCGGAACCGGCCACGGCGGCCGCCTCGCCCGCGTTCGGGGTGAGCACCACACCCAGATCCAGGAGCTCGTCGACCACGTCGACGACCGGCGCCGGGTTCAGCACGCAGCGCACCCCGGCCGCCACGCCGGCCCGCACCGCGGCGGCGATCGCCGCATCCGGGATCTCCGTGCTCACCAGCAGGCAGCCCACCGCGTCGAGCGAGCCGGCCAGCGCCGCACGGACGGCCTCCGGGTCGACGCCGCCGTTCGCGCCGAGGCCGACCGCGATCTGGTTCTCGCCCTTGCCGTCGACGACGATCAGCGCGGTGCCGGTGGCCGACCCCGGATGCACTGCGACGTCGTCGACGCTCACCCCCTCGGCCCGCAGCTCGTCCAGCGCACCGCGGCCGAGGTCGTCGTCGCCGACGGCACCGACGTAGCGGACCCGCGCCCCGGCCCGTGCCGCGGCGACCGCCGCGTTCGCGCCCTTGCCGCCGCCGTAGCGCCGCACACCCTCCCCCACGACGGTCTCGCCCGGACCGGGCAGCATGGGCGTCGCGACGACCATGTCGACGTTCACCGCGCCGACGACCAGCACCCCGGTCACGGGGCACCCGACGGGGGCGGGCCGACCGAGTCCCGGACCTGCACCTCGACCGGCAGCTGCTCGAACGGCCCGGTCTCGGATCCGTCGAGGCTGTCCAGCAACGCGGTCGCGGCCCGGAACCCCATGTCGTGTGCGGGCTGGCGAACCGTGGTCAGTCGCGGGGTGAGCAGCTGGGCGTACGGCAGGTCGTCGAACCCGACCACGCTGACGTCCTCCGGTACGCGGAGCCCGAGCTCGCGGCAGCGCTGCATCGCGCCGATCGCCATCAGGTCGTTCGCGCACAGCAGCGCCGTCGGGCGCTCGCCGGCCGGCGCGGACAGCACCTCACCGGCCGCCTCCGCGCCGGAGGCCTGCCGGTAGTCCCCGGTGAGGACCCGGACCGAGTCCGGGTCCAGGCCCGCTCCGGCCAGCGCCTCCCGGTAGCCGGCGAGGCGCTGCTGGGCCGTCCAGAGCGCGGGCGGGCCGCCGATCACGGCGATCCGCCGGTGCCCCGCCTCCAGCACGTGCGTCGCGACCTCCCGCGCGCCGCGACGGGAGTTGCACACGACCGCGGGCAGGTCCATCCCCGGGATCTGCTCGTCGACGAGCACGACCGGCCCGGACCGGGCCAGCTCGTAGAGCGAGGCCGGCATGACACCGGTCCCGGACAGATAGATCACGCCGTCCACGCGCTGGCTGCGCAGCAGCTTGGTCTGGTTCTCCTCGGGCTGTTCGGCGGCGTCCGGCACGACGAGCACGACGAGCACGCCGCGCGCCGACGCCGCCTTCTGCACACCCTCGGTGACCATCGCGAAGAACTGGTTCGCCAGCTCCGGGACGACCATCCCGATCGTCGAGGCGTACCGCCGCTTGAGGCTGCGGGCGGACTCGTTCGGCGAGTACTCGAGCAGGCGGACGGCGTCCAGGACCCGGTTGCGCCGCTCCGGCGCGACCGGCCCGCTGTCGTTGAGGACGTAGCTGACGGTGCTGACCGACACGCCGGCGTGCTCGGCGACGTCCTTCATCGTGGGGCGTCGCCGTCCCGACGTCGATCGGACTGTCACTGAAGGGACCTCCTACGTGCCGTGCCCGGCCGCCCACCCGAGTATCGACGTCCAGAGCCGCTGGTAGTGCGACCAGCCCACGAACTCCGGCGGCGCCCAGTGCGGCGCGAGATCGGAGGCGAATGCTACCGACCGCCCGTCCCCGACCGGCCCCACCACCAGCAGCGGATCGCCGGATCCGGTGTGCGCGACGACCGTGGACTCGGGCTTCGCGCGCAACCTGTTGTAGCCCAGCAGCATCGGCCATTCGGCCGGGGTGCCACCGAGCACCGGGTGCTCCGGGTGGTCGAACTCGGCCTTGATCCCCTCGGACGCCTCGATCCGGTCGTCGTGGTCGAGAAGATCCACCGGGAGGACCGGGGCGAGCGGGCTCATGCCGTACCGGGCGCGGCCGTCGATCCCGGTGAACGACATGTAGCCGCCGATCATCACCAGGCCGCCGCCGCCGCGCGTCCAGTCCGCCAGCACGGCGAGCTTGTTCGCGCTGCGCTCGGAGCGCAGGAACGTCTCGTCCGGGATCAGGAACGAGTTCGAGCCGATGTCGGAGAGCACGACGACGTCGAACGCATCGAGCTCCTCGGACGTCTTCGGGAACCGGGAGGAGACCTCGTGCGCGCGGACGTAGGTGACGGCGTACCCGGCGCGGTCGAGTGCGCCGAGGAACTCCCCCGCGCCCTCCTCGTACTCGGTCGTGTGGAACTGGTCGAAGCCCTTGAGGTGGGTCGTGTGCTTGATCCAGGACTCACCGGCGACGAGGACGCGCAGCGCGCTCACAGCCGGCGGTCCTGCACGTGTGCGGGCAGCGTCCGGCTCTCCGGCACGGCCAGCGTCGTGATCTCCCGCATGTCCCAGCCGATCATCCGGTCCGGGACCAGCTCGAAGAACGTGCGCCCGGCCGCCTCGCCGAACTCGACGTAGCTGTCGGCGTAGGGGTGACCGACGTGGAAGTACTTGTCGAACACGAGCCCGGCGAGGACGTCCGCGAGCGCGCCCTCGGTCACCTCGCTCATCGACCCCGTGATCCGGACGCCGCTGACCGTGGCGTACTCGTCCCCGCCGTCGACCAGCGCGGAGAGCGACCGGCCGGAACGGAAGTTGTCCCCGTGCCTGCTCGCGGCGTCGATCGGGATGAAGATCCGGTCCTGGTGCACGACCAGCCACAGCGGCGACAGGTAGATCGAGGAGTCCTCATTCAGCGTGGCGACGCGGATCGTGCGGGCGCGCGACAGGTAGGCCCAGCGCTTGTCGCCGCGCAACGGCTGCCAGGTACTGGCGGTCACGGCCATGGTCAGCTCCTCAGGGCTTTCAGCTCGCGGCTGTACTCGGGGGCGTCGGCGACACCGACGCGTGGCGACGGGCCGGAGGTCCAGAAGAACGTGTAGGCCACGCCGGTGGCCTCCAGGCGGTACGTGTAGCCGGCGGGCAGGAACAGGTGCTCGCCCTCGGCCGCCTCGTAGACGATCTCCCGGCCGGCCGCGTCCTTGATGTTCAGGTGGATCCTGCCCTTGAGCACGTAGTGCGACTCGTCGAAGTCGCGCTGCTCCCACTCGTAGGGCAGGTGGTCGGGCTCGCCGTAGCAGTAGCCGTGGCGGAAGTACCGGGCGTCATCGCGCTCGCGCGAGACGAAGATGTTCGTCGCGATGCCGGTGTTGAACTGCAGCCGCGGCATCTTGTCGATCTCGTCGGGTGTGATCACCAGTGGGTAGCGCCGCGCGTTCGGCGCGGCGGGGTCGTACTCCGTCACCGATCTCTCCCTCGTCTGCCGGAGGTGGCACGGCCGGGACTCGTACCCCGAGCCGCTCGTAACGGTTCGACAACTGCGCCGTTCACGATGGATCAGCGCTGCTGAGAGGCTTGTTGAGACGTTTCTATATAGCCAGAGTCCGCGTCGTGGCGTCAAGCGTTCCGCGGCCGGGAGCCGGCGCCCGGTTCGGATCGGCATCCGGACGTAGCATCGTGGAAACGATTCTCTCGGTCGAGAATCAGTCGACGACGCTGGCCCGCTCGCCGCCATTAAGCTACTGAGAATCTTAGACGGGTCGGATCGAGTATTTGTGCCTACACGGTGTTGCGTCCTACGGTCAGAGCTCCGAGAGGAGGGGATGCGCCGTGGAGCTGCGCCAGCTGCGCTACTTCGTCGCCGTCGCCGAGACCCGGCACTTCAGCCGGGCCGCCGAGCGCCTGCACATGGCCCAGTCCCCGCTCTCGCAGGCCATCCGCCAGCTCGAGTCGCAGGTCGGCGCCACGCTGTTCGAGCGGACCACCCGGCGGGTCGACCTCACGCCGGCCGGCGAGACGTTCTACGCCGACGCCGTGCGCATCCTCGACTCGGTGGAGACGGCCAAGCTGCGCGTCGGGCGCGTGGCCGCCGGGGACGCCGGCGTGCTCACCGTGGCCGCGACCGGGCTCGTCGCCTACCGGGTGCTGCCCCGGCTGGGACGTCTGGTGTCACTCGAGATGCCGGAGGTCTCGCTCCGGTTCCGGCCCGGGCTGCTGACCAGCGCGCAGGAGGACGCACTCGTCGAGGGCCGCATCGACGTCGGCGTGCTGCGGCCGCCGGTCGTGCGGCCGGAGCTCGAGGTGCTGCCGCTGCTGCGCGAGCGGTTCGTCGCCTGCCTGCCCGAGGACCACCCCCTGGCCGCCCGCGACGCCGTCGGCCTGGCGGACCTGCGGGACGAGCCGTTCGTCCTCTACGGGACGTCCGGGTCGGTCGTGGACTCCATCGTGCAGAAGGCGTGCCTGGACGCCGGCTTCCTGCCGCGGCGTTCCCAGGAGTCGCCGGACACACCGATCCTGCTGACCCACGTCGCCTCCGGCGCCGGTGTCGCCGTGCTGCCCGAGTCGGTGCAGGCCATCGTCGCCGAGGGCGTGCGCTACCTGCCGGTCACCGACGACGTCGACGTCGAGGTCGCGCTGGCCTGGCGGACCGGCGACCGCTCCCCCGCCCTGCACCGTCTCCTGGACGCGGTGCGCGCGTCCTCGGCCTTCGGCGCTGCGGCGCCCGCCCCCACCGGAGGGAACCCGTGAAGATCGAGCGGATCGAGGCGATCCCGTTCGCCGTGCCGTACCGCAAGCCGCTGCGCTTCGCCAGCGGTGAGGTGCACACCGCCGACCACGTGCTCGTCCGGGTGCACGGCGAGGACGGCGTCGTCGGCGTCGCCGAGGCCCCGCCGCGCCCCTACACCTACGGCGAGACCCAGGCGTCGATCATCGCGGTGATCGACCAGGTGTTCGCGCCGGACGTGGTCGGGCTGTCCGTGTTCGACCGCGAGCAGATCCACGCGAGGCTGGACCGCACGATCGCGAACCCGGCGGCGAAGGCCGCGCTCGACATGGCCGTCTGGGACGTCATCGGCCGGACGCTCGGCCTGCCCGTGTCGTCGCTGCTCGGCGGGTTCACCGACCGGATGCGCGTGTCGCACATGGTCGGCTTCGCGCCGGACGACGTGATGGTCGCCGAGGCCGAGAAGATGCGCGACACCTACGGCATCACGACGTTCAAGGTGAAGGTCGGGCGCCGGCCGGTGTCGCTGGACGTGGGCGCCTGCCGGGCGCTGCGTGCCGCGCTCGGCCCGGACGTCGAGCTGTACGTGGACGGCAACCGCGGTTGGACGCCGTCCGAGGCGGCCCGCGCCCTGGACCAGATGGCCGACCTGGACCTGACGCTGTCCGAGGAGCTGATCCCGGCCGACCAGGTGCTCGGCCGGCGCTGGCTCACCGGGCGGACGTCGATCCCGACCGTCGCCGACGAGAGCGCCACCCGCCCCGGCGAGATCACCCGCGAGCTGCTCGACGGCGCCGCCAACATGATCAGCATCAAGACCGCCCGCACCGGCTTCACCGGCTCGCAGCGCGTGCTGCACCTGTGCGAGGGCCTGGGCGTGGAGGTCGTGATGGGCAACCAGATCGACGGCCAGCTGGGCACCGCGTGCAGCGTCGCGTTCGGCGCGGCGCACGCGCACACCGCTCGCCGGGCCGGCGAGCTGTCGAACTTCCTGGACATGGCCGACGACCTGCTCGCCGAGCCGCTGGAGATCAGCGGCGGCGAGCTGCGGCTGCGCCCGGGACCGGGCATCGGCGTCGAGATCGACCCGGCGAAGCTCGCGCACTACCGCCAGGATCGCTAGTCAGACCGTCCCGAACTCACACCGACGTGTTGGGAGACACGAGATGACCACCACAGAGAACGCCACCGCCGCCGGCTCCGGCGCCTCGGCCACCGAGACGTTCCGCAGCAGGACCCGTGAGGGCGGCGAGGTCGACCACGCCCGGGTCGCGGCTGTCGCCGGCGACGCGGTCAAGGCGCTGCACGACGTCATCCGCAAGCACGAACTGACCTACTCCGAGTACGACGCGCTGAAGGCATGGCTGATCCGCGTCGGCGAGGACGGCGAGTGGCCGCTGTTCCTCGACGTGTGGCTCGAGCACGTCGTCGAGGAGGTCAACAACGCCCACCGCAAGGGCGCGACCAGCACGATCGAGGGCCCGTACTACGTGCCCGGCGCGCCGGAGTTCACCGGCGAGGCGACGCTGCCGATGCGCGACGACGAGAAGGGCACGCCGTTCCTGTTCCAGGGCACGGTGACCGACCTCGACGGCACCCCGCTCGACGGCGCGCTCGTCGACTTCTGGCAGGCCGACGACGCCGGCTACTACTCGCAGTTCGCGCCCGGCATCCCGGAGTGGAACCTGCGCGGCCAGGTCACGACGGGTTCGGACGGCACGTTCAAGATCCACACGATGAAGCCCGCGCCGTACCAGATCCCGAACGACGGCGCGTGCGGCGCGCTGATCGATGCAGCCGGCTGGCACGCCTGGCGCCCGGCCCACCTGCACCTCAAGGTGAGCGCCCCGGGCAAGACGCTGATCACCACCCAGCTCTACTTCACCGGCGGCGACTACCTGGAGAGCGACGTCGCCCAGGCCGTCAAGCCCGCGCTGGTGCTGAACCCGGAGCCGGCCGAGTCCGGCACCGGTGAGCAGGTCACCTACGACTTCGCGCTGGACCCTGCTGCATGAGCGAGAGTTTTGCCGTCCGGATGGACGTCCACCTCCCGCCCGACATGGACGCCGACGCGAAGACCGAGCTGCTCGGCCGGGAGAAGGCCTACGCGCAGGAGTGGATGCGTTCCGGCCAGTGGAAGAACATCTGGCGGTGCGCCGGGGAGTACGCGAACCTGTCGATCTTCGAGGTGGAGGGCAACGGGCAGCTGCACGAGATCCTGTCCGGGCTGCCGTTGTTCCCCTACATGACGATGCAGGTCACGCCTCTGTGCCGGCATCCGTCGGACATCCGGGAGTAGACGATGGACAAGGTGGTGGCGTCGGCGGCCGAGGCGGTCGCGGACATCGCCGACGGGTCGTCGCTGGCGGTGGGCGGGTTCGGCATGTCCGGTGTGCCGACCGTGCTGATCGCCGCCCTGCTCGAGCAGGGAGCGACCGACCTGGAGACGATCTCCAACAACCTCGGCGTCGACGGGTTCGGGCTGGGCACGCTGCTCTCGGCCGGCCGGATCCGGCGCACGGTCGGGTCGTATGTGGGCAACAACAAGGAGTTCGCCCGCCAGTACCTGTCCGGTGAGCTGGAGCTGGAGCTCACGCCGCAGGGCACGCTGGCCGAGCGGCTGCGCGCCGGCGGCAACGGGATCCCGGCGTTCTACACCCCGGCCGGGGTCGGGACGCTCGTCGCCGAGGGCGGCCTGCCGTGGCGCTACGACTCCGACGGCAACGTCGCGGTCATGTCCCCGGAGAAGGAGGTCCGCGAGTTCGACGGCGTGAACTACGTCCTCGAACGCGCGCTCGTCCCGGACTACGGGCTGGTGCACGCCTATCTCGGCGACCGGCACGGCAATCTGGTGTACCGGCGCGCCGCCCGGAACTTCAACCCGGACTGCGCGGCCGCCGGCCGGACCACGATCGCCCAGGTCGAGCACCTGGTCGAGCCCGGCGAGATCGACCCGGACCAGGTGCACACCCACGGCATCCACGTCCAGCGCGTCGTGCACGTGCCCGACGTCGACAAGCCGGTCGAGTTCAGGACGGTGACCGAGTCATGAGCCTCTCCCGTGACGAGCTGGCGGCCCGCGTGGCCGACGAGCTGCCGGACGGCTCGTACGTCAACCTCGGCATCGGCATGCCGACGCTGGTGCCCGGGCACATCCCGGCCGAGCGGACCGTCGTCCTGCACTCGGAGAACGGCATCCTCGGCGTCGGGCCCTACCCCTACGACGACGACGTCGATCCGGACCTGATCAACGCCGGCAAGGAGACCGTCACCGTGCTGCCCGGCGCGAGCTACTTCGGCTCGTCGGACAGCTTCGGGATGATCCGCGGCGGGCACGTCGACGTCGCCGTGCTCGGGGCGATGGAGGTCGCGGAGAACGGCGACCTCGCGAACTGGGCCATCCCCGGCAAGATGATCAAGGGGATGGGTGGGGCGATGGACCTCGTGCACGGCGCCCGGCGGGTGATCGTGATGACCGACCACGTCGCCAAGGACGGATCACCGAAGATCGTCGAACGCTGCTCGCTGCCGATCACCGGCCTGGGCTGCGTGGACCGGATCGTCACCGACCTAGCCGTGATCGACGTGACCGACGAGGGCCTGCACCTGGTCGAGACGGCGCCCGGCGTAGACGAGACAGAGGTCCGCGACAAGACCGGCGCCACCCTGCACTGAGCCGTAGGGCCCGAACGAACGTGGCGCCCGTTCGCTTGAACGGCACGGACACCACAGTCGTGCGGTCGCCGGGGGGCCAGGGCAGGGCCGGGTGGGCCGCGGCCGGCGCCTCTGGTGGACGAATGTGACGTTCGTGCCGATGACCAGTACGGATGCCACATCAGTCGCGGCGAGGTCGGCGGGGCGGGCGAAGCGTTCGGAGGGCCCGGCGCACGGATGCGACGTTCGTTCGGATCCGCGGTACCGACGTCACACTCGTGCGGCGGGCGGCCCGGAAGGCCGGCGTGCGACGGTACGAGCACGGACACCGCGAACGGTTCGCGGTGACTGACGCGGCGGCACGAGCACGAATGTGACGTTCGTGCGGATGAACGAGACGAGTGCGGCGTTCGTGCGCCGCGGTGGAGAGGAGCAGCCCGATGCGGGACGCGGTGATCTGTGAGCCGGTACGGACGCCGGTCGGCGGGTTCGGGGGTGTTCTGAGCTCCGTGCCGGCCCACGAGCTGGCCGCGACGGTGATCACCGCGCTGCTCGAGCGCACCGAGTTGCCCGGCGATGCGGTCGACGATGTGCTGCTCGGGCACTGTTACCCGACGATGGACGCCCCGGCGATCGGGCGGGTCGCGGCGCTGGATGCCGGGTTGCCGGTGACCGCGTCCGGGATGCAGATCGACCGCCGCTGCGGCTCGGGGCTGCAGGCCGTGCTCTACGCGGCGATGCAGGTCCAGACCGGCGCGTCGGAGGTGGTGCTGGCCGGTGGCGCGGAGTCGATGTCCGGGGCCGCGTTCTACTCCACGTCGATGCGCTGGGGGGTCAAGGGCGGCGGCGTGATGCTCGAGGATGCGCTGGCCCGGGGGCGGGTCACCGCGGGTGGGAAGAACTTCCCGGTGCCCGGGGGGATGTTGGAGACCGCGGAGAACCTGCGCCGCGACTACGGGATCGGTCGCGCCGAGCAGGACGAGTTCGCGGTCCGTTCCCACCAGCGCGCCGCCGCCGCGCAGCAGGCCGGCCGGTTCACCGACGAGATCGTCCCGGTCACCGTCAGGTCCCGGAAGTCGGAGACCGTCGTGGACGCCGACGAGCACATCCGGCCGGACTCGACGGTGGAGAAGCTGTCCACGCTGCGCCCGGTGCTCGGCCGCAGCGACGACGAGGCCACGGTCACCGCGGGCAACGCCTCCGGGCAGAACGACGGCGCCGCGGTCTGCGTCGTGACCAGCCCGGAGAAGGCCGAGGAGCTGGGGCTGCGGCCGCTGGTGCGGCTGGTGTCCTGGGGCCTGGGCGGGGTGGCGCCGAAGACGATGGGGATCGGGCCGGTCCCGGCCACCGCGCAGGCCCTGTCCGCGGCCGGGCTCGCACTCGCCGACATCGACCTGATCGAGCTGAACGAGGCGTTCGCCGCGCAGGTGCTGGCGTGCCTGCGGGAGTGGAAGTTCACCGACGCCGACCACGAGCGGCTCAACGTCAACGGCTCCGGTATCTCGCTGGGGCACCCGGTCGGCGCGACCGGTGGCCGGATCCTCGCGACACTGAGCCGCGAGATGGTCCGTCGCGACGCCCGCTACGGCCTGGAGACGATGTGCATCGGCGGCGGCCAGGGCCTCGCAGCGATCTTCGAGCGCGTCTGACCCCCCGACACCGTCACGTTCGACCGGTCCGTTCCGAGTACACCTCTCGGGAGGTCCGATGGAGATCACGGTGACCGGCGTGCGCTTGCCGATGCTGTGGATGCTCGGCGCGTTCGTCGTGACGTTCGTGGTGACCCGGCTGATCACCCACGCGATCCGGCGTGGGAGGGGCCCGTTCAAGAACACGACCGTCGGCGGCGTGCACATCCATCACCAGGTGTACGGGATCTTCCTGATGCTCGCGGCCGGCGTCGCCGAGTTCACCTACCGGCCGGAGGCGCCCTGGCTGGAGGTGCTGGCAGCGTTGTTCGGGGTCGGCGCCGCGCTGACACTGGACGAGTTCGCGTTGTGGCTGACCCTCGACGACGTGTACTGGGGCGCCCAGGGTCGACGCTCGGTGGACGCCGTGCTGGTCGCTGCCGCGATCGGGCTGATGCTCGTCCTCGGCGCGAACCCGTTCGGCGACGACACCGGGACGGGCGCCGGGATCGCCGTCACCATCGGGGTGAACCTCGTGCTGGCCTTCATCGCGATCCTCAAGGGCCGGATCGTGCTCGGACTGGTCGGCGTGGTGTTCCCGCTGGTCGCGCTCATCGCGGCGCTGCGGCTGGCCAAGCCCGCCTCGGCGTGGGCGCGCCGGTTCTACCGGCCCGGGTCGCGCCGCGCAGTGCGGTCCGAGCGCCGGTTCCCGCCCGGGGCGCGCAGTCGCTGGGACCGCGTGGTCGACATGATCGCCACCGCACCCGTATCCCGCTGACCCGCGACTACCGTCACCGCTCATGCCCATCGCGCACCCGCCGTCCGAGTCCGACCCGGACCGTCCCGGGATCACGGTGAACCCGGTGTTCTCCCGCGAGCCGGTGGAGATCCCGCGGTTCACGCTCCCGGCCGGGAGCCTCGAGCCGGACGTCGCCTACCAGGCCGTGCACGACGAGCTGATGCTCGACGGCAACGCCCGGCTCAACCTCGCCACCTTCGTCACCACCTGGGCCGAGCCGCAGGCCCGGCGGCTGATGGAGGAGTCGTTCGACAAGAACATGATCGACAAGGACGAGTACCCGCGGACCGCCGACCTGGAGCAGCGGTGCGTGCGGATGCTCGCCGCGCTCTGGCACGCGCCGGACCCGGCGACCGCGATCGGCTGCTCGACCACCGGCTCCAGCGAGGCCTGCATGCTCGGCGGGCTCGCGCTCAAGCGTCGCTGGCAGCACGCCCGTCGCGCGGCCGGCCTGTCCACCGACCGTCCGAACATCGTGATGGGCTCGAACGTCCAGGTCTGCTGGGACAAGTTCGCGAACTACTTCGAGGTCGAGCCCCGGCTGGTGCCGATGCAGGGCGACCGGTTCCACCTGGACGCCGCCGGGGCCGTCGCGCGCTGCGACGAGAACACGATCGGCGTGGTCGCGGTGCTCGGGTCCACGTTCGACGGCAGCTACGAGCCGGTGGAGCAGATCTGCGCAGCGCTCGACGACCTGGCCACGGGCGGCGGCCTGGACGTGCCGGTCCACGTCGACGGCGCGTCCGGGGCGATGGTGGCCCCGTTCTGCGATCCGGACCTGCGCTGGGACTTCCGGCTCCCCCGCGTCGCGTCGATCAACACGTCCGGGCACAAGTACGGGCTGGTGTACCCCGGCGTCGGGTGGGCGCTGTGGCGGGACACGGCCGCCCTGCCCGAGGATCTCGTGCTGCGGGTGAACTACCTCGGGGGCGACATGCCGACGTTCGCCCTGAACTTCTCCCGGCCGGGTGCCCAGGTGATCGCCCAGTACTACGCGTTCCTGCGGCTGGGCCACGACGGTTTCCGGCGGGTCCAGCAGACCTGCCGGGACGTGGCGACCCGGCTGTCGGCGACGATCGCGGGACTGGGCCCGTTCCGGCTGCTCACCGACGGGTCCGAGCTGCCGGTGTTCGCGTTCACCCTGGAGCCGGACGCCCCGTTCTCCGTGTTCGACGTCTCCGGCGCGCTGCGCGAGCAGGGCTGGCTGGTGCCGGCGTACACGTTCCCCGCCGACCGCAGCGACATCGCCGCCCTGCGGATCGTCGTGCGCAACGGCTTCTCGCACGATCTCGCCGACCTCCTGGTCGACGACCTGCGCCGGGTCCTGCCCCGGCTGGGCCGTCAGCAGGAACCGCAGCGCGGCCCCGAGGCCGCGTCGTTCGCGCACGGCGCAGGCCGTCCGGCGGGGGACGACGGGCGGCACGCGACATGAACGGCAGGCCGTGGACCGAGTCGCCGGTGCGGGAGATCGACCGGGCGGCGCTGCTCGGCGGCGCGCTGGCCGCGGTCGTCGCGCTGACGTTCGGCGGCAACGGCGAGTGGGACTGGCTCGCGACCTGTGCCGGGTTCGCCCTGCTCGCCACGCTGGCCGCGTTCTTCCGGCTCCCGCACAGCCGCTCGCGGGGTGCCGTGGTCGAGGAGGTCGCGGCGATGGCCGCCGTGGTCGCGCTCGCCGGGACGCTCGTACTCGCCACGCCGATCCAGGGCGTGCTCTCCGAGTACTCGGCGGCCGGGGCCGACTGCCGGGCGGCGGGTGCCGTCGCCGCCGCCGAGGTGCTCGACGACCCGGTGCGGCAGCGCGCGGCCGGGATCGCCGCGGCCCGGCTGGCCGGCGAGGGCATCGCCTCCTCGCCGGCGTCCGTACTCGCCGGTGCGGCGGACGAGGCCGAGCTGCGGATCCGCGGCGACTGCATCGGCGCCGTCACGTCCCGGGTGCTGTGGGTGCCGGCGCTCGTCGTCGGGGTCGTGGTGTTCCTCGGGGCCCGATTACGCATGCGCCGCATCGCTACCGGGTGAGGCGCATACCCCAAAATGAGTATGCGGTTTCCGCGCTCTGGGTGATCACCTGAACCGGACCTATCGTCCAGGTGTGACGGACGAGGTCGCGACGCACGCGGACGACCAGCGCGAGCGGCGCCTGCACAAGCTCGAACAGCGCCGGGCGGAGGGCACCGACTCCTACCCGTACCGCTTCGACGCGGACCACACGATGGCCGGTATCCGTGAGACGCACGCGGGCCTGGGACCGGACGAGCGGCACCACCGAGCGGGTCCGCGTGGCCGGCCGGCTGGAGCTGATCCGGCGCCAGGGCGGGTTGTCGTTCGGCCGGCTGCGGGACCGGACCGGAGCGCTGCAGCTGTTCGTGGACGCCCACGAGTGCGGCGACGAGGAGCACCGGCGCTTCGACGACCTCGACCGCGGCGACTGGGTCGGTGTCGAGGGCACCGTGATGACCACGAAGCGGGGCGAGCTCTCGATCGCCGTCGAGCACGCCGTCCTGCTCGGCAAGGCGCTCGCCGAGCCGCCGGACAAGCACCGCGGGCTCGCCGACGTCGAGACGCGCTACCGGCAGCGCTACCTCGACCTCGAGGTCAACGAACGCACCCGGGAGATCTTCCGGATCCGGCACGCCGCGATCCGCGCGATCCGCCACCACCTGGAGGACCGCGGCTTCACCGAGGTCGAGGGCCCGGTGCTCGGCAACATCCAGGGCGGGGCGTCCGCGCGCCCGTTCGTCACCCACCACAACGCGCTGGACATCGACCTGTACCTGCGGATCGCGCTCGAGCTGCACCTCAAGCGGCTGATCGTCGGCGGCCTGGAGCGGGTGTTCGAGATCGGCCGGGTGTTCCGCAACGAGGGCATCGACACCCGGCACAACCCCGAGTTCACCATGCTCGAGGCCTACCAGGCCTTCGCCGACTACCACGACATGATGGACCTGGTCGAAGGCATGGTCGTCGGTGCGGCACGGGCCGCCCTCGGCAAGCCCGAGGGCGAGCTCCTCGTGCACTACGGCGGGAACGCGATCGACCTGGCCGCCACGCCGTGGCCGCGCGCCCGGTTCGCGGACATGATCGCCGACGTCACCGGTGAGCGGATGCACCCGGGCATGCCGCTGGCCGAGGCCCGGGCGGCGCTGGACCGGCTCGGCATCGGCTACGAGCACTCCTGGGGGCCGGGGCGACTGATGAAGGAGGTCTACGACGAAAAGGTGCAGCACGACGTCGTCGGCCCCGTGTTCTGCATCGACTACCCGACCGAGGTCTCGCCGCTGGCCCGGGTGCACCGCGACGACCCGGACTACGTGGAGCGCTTCGAGCTGATCGTCGCCGGGTTCGAGCTGTCCAACGCCTACTCCGAGCAGAACGACCCGGTCGCACAGCTGGCCGCGTTCACCGAGGAGGCGAAGGCGAAGGCCGGCGGCGACCCGGAGGCCGGCGACATCGACCACGACTACGTGCGCGCGCTGGAACAGGGCATGCCGTGCACCGGCGGGCTCGGTATCGGCATCGACCGGCTGGTCATGCTGCTGGCCAGCGTCGACTCGATCCGCGAGGTCCTGCTGTTCCCGACGTTGCGTCCGGAGTTCACCCCGACCGACGGCGGCCCCACCGGGGCACGACGCGCGCTCGTCCCGCCCACGCCGCTGCCACCGGACGGCATCCCGGCCCAGCCGCTGCCGCCCCAGCCCGCCCCGGCGGTTCCGGCCGGCGCCGGCGCCGGCACCCCGTCGGGCAACGGCCGGGCCGGAGCGGGCACGGCGCTCGCGGCGGGAGCGGCCGGAGCGGCGGCGGTCACCGCGCTGCACCCGGCCCCCGAGCCGGTCCCCTCCGAGGTGACCGGGCTCCGGGCGGTGAAGATCGTCGCGTGGCTGACGGGTCTGTCCGGGCTGCTGCAGCTCGTCTCCACCCTGCCGTTCGTGCACGCCCGGTTCGGGGTGCGGGAGGGAGCGGTCGTACCGCTGTGGGTCCCGGTCGCCGGACACGTCGCGTCCGTCCTCATCGGACTGCTACTGATCCTGCTGGCCGACCAGCTCCGCAAGCGCAAACGGCTGGCCTGGCAGGTCGCCGTCGGCCTGTTCTCGCTCGGCCTCGTGCTGCACCTGCTGAAGGGCCCGCACCCGGTGGCCGCCGTGATCGCGGGCGGGCTTCTCGTCGCGCTGATCCTGCTGCGCAAGCAGTTCCGCGCGCCGGTTGACCCGCCGTCGCTGTTCCGGCTGGTGCGCTTCATCCCGCTCTACCTCGCGTCGGTGATCGCGTTCGGGCTGATCGCGCTATACCTCGAGCGGGGACGGATCACCCCGGACCTCACGCTCGGCGGCGCGCTGGCCACCGTCTTCGCCGGGTTGATCGGGCTGGACGGGCCCTACACCTACACCTCACCGTTCTTCGCCGCCTTCTTCCCGGCGGCGCTGCTCGCGCTCGGGATCCTCGGCGTCGTCGTACTGGTGATCCTGGTGTTCCGGCCACTGGCCGCGACCAACCCGCACACCGAGGACGACTGGGCGCACGCGACCCGGCTCGTGCAGACCTACGGCTGGGACACGCTGGCCTTCTTCGCGCTGCGCGACGACAAGAGCTTCTTCTTCGCCGCCGATGGCGAGGCCATGATCGCGTACACGTACCTGGGCGGCTACGCGCTCGTCTCCGGGGACCCGATCGGACGGCCGGAGTCGGTGCCTGCCGTCCTCGACGAGTTCCTGGCCATGTGCGACGAGCGCGCCTGGCACCCGGCCCTGCTCGCCGCCCGGGAGCAGAGCATGCCGCTCTACGCCTCGCGCGGGTTCTCCGCGTTCTATCTGGGCGACGAGGCGATCATCGACTGCCACGCGTTCACACTCGAGGGACCCGAGCACAAGAGCCTGCGCGCGGCCGTGCGGCGGGTGGGCCGCACGTACGAGTTCCGGCTCGTCTCCGAGGCGAACGCCTCGCCGAAGCTGGTCGAGCAGCTCAACGCGATCAGCGCACGGTGGCGCGGGAAGGCCCCGGAGCGCGGGTTCACGATGTCGCTGTCCCAGGACGTCGCGGGCGCCGGCGAGAACCCGGAGTTCCTGCTCTGCGTCGCGCTCGACGCCGACGGCGTGCCCGGCGGGTTCCTGCGACTGGTGCCGGCCTACGGCACGTCGTTCGGCTACACGCTGGACCTGATGCGCCACGACCCGGACGCGCCGAACGGGATGACCGAGTTCCTGATCGCCTCCTCCGCGGCGGAGCTGGGCGAGCGGGGCGTCTCCCGGCTGTCGATGAACTTCGCGATGTGGGGCCGCCTGTTCACCGACAACGTGTCGTTCACGCCAGCGCAGAAGGTCGCGCGGCGGGCGGCCCGCGCGCTCAACCCGTTCTTCCAGATCGAGTCGCTGCGCGCGTTCAACGACCGGTTCGACCCGCGCTGGCTGTCCCGGGTCCTGGCCTACCGGAACCGGCGCGACCTGCCGCGGGTCGGGCTGCTCTACGCCGGCGCGGAGGGCTTCCTCGCCGTGCCGGGCGTCGGGGAGCTGCTCGTGCCGCGGGCGGTCGGCGGGGTGGAGGCGCCCTCGGCGCCCGGCCGGGACGCGGCATGAACGACCAGCCCGATCCCTGGCCGACCGGGCGGCATGCCCCCGACCCCGCTCACGGCACGGGGCAGGCCACGGAGCACGGCAACAACGGCGGCCTCGGCGGCGTACGCGGCGTCCTGCTCGGCGCCGCGGTCCTGCTCGCCGTCGCGGTCGCGGCGCTGGCGATCGTGCAGTGGGCCGGCGACACCGACACGGCCGCGTTCGAGCGCGGTGCGGTGGCCGACGTGATCGGTGCCGCCGGGCGGGCCGGGCTACAGGTCTGCTCGGTGGACGACGAGCCGGATCCGCTCGCGCAGCAGGCGACCTCGCTCGGCGACGGTGCGCCTGGCGCAGGTGTGCTCCGGGCCGGATGACGCCGTCGTCGTGGTCGACCGGTACGCCTCGAGGGACGACCGCGACACCGTCGCCCGGGAGCTCACCGCCCGCAACCGCCCCCGCGGCAGCGGTGTCGTCTACACCTGGAGGGACATGACGATCCTGGTCCGCGGGGACGGCGACGACGCCGTGCGGGAGCAGCTGGAGACCGTGCTCCGCGGATCGGGCGCCCGGTGAAGGCCGGCGCGCGGCTCGGGGTCCTGTCCCTGGCCATGATCAACGTCGCGGCGATCGTCAGCGCCCGGAACCTGCCGGTGATGGCCGAGTACGGCTGGTCGATGCTGGTCCTGTTCGCGCTGTCCGCGCTCGTGTTCCTGATCCCGATCGCGATGGCCGCCGCCGAGCTCGGCACGGCCTGGCCGCGCGACGGCGGCGTCTACGCCTGGGTCAAGGAGGCGTTCGGCGGCCGCGCCGGCTTCCTGGCCGTGTGGTGCGACTACTCGGAGAACATCGCCTGGTTCCCGACCGTGCTCTCGTTCATCGCCGCGTCCCTGGCCTACGCGATCGACCCGTCGCTGGCGTCGAACAACCTGTTCCTGGTCGTCGTGATGCTGGTGTTCTTCTGGGGCACGACGGCGGCGAACCTGTTCGGCGTGCGCGCGTCGTCGGCCATCGGCGCGATCGGCACGGTCGCCGGGTCGATCCTGCCCGCGGTGATGGTCGTGATCCTCGGCGCGGCGTTCCTGCTGGCCGGCAACCCGTCGCAGATCCCGTTCTCGGCCGAGGCACTGGTGCCCGACGTGTCGCTGGGCAACCTGGCGTTCCTCGGCGGGATCATCCTGCTGTTCACCGGCATGGAGATGGCCGGGTTCCACTCCCGCGAGACCCGCGACCCGGGACGGGTGGTGCCGCGGGCGATCGCGCTCGCGGTGGCGATCACGCTGGTGTTCAGCGTGCTCGGCTCGCTGTTCATGGCGTTCGTGCTGCCGGCGCAGCAGATCAGCCTCGTGTCCGGGACGATGGAGCTGTTCGCGAGCGTGCTGGACAAGCTCTCGGTCGGCTGGCTGCTGGTGCCGCTCGCGCTGCTCGTCGCGTTCGGCGGTGTCGCGCACCTGACGCCCTGGATCCTCGGTCCGGCCAAGGGCGTCGCGGCGGTGACGCGGGAGGGGCTCGCGCCGGCCGGGCTGGGCAAGGTCAACCGCAACGACGTGCCGGTGACGCTGCTGCTCATCCAGGGGGTCGGCGGCTCGGTGTTCGCACTCCTGTTCCTGTTCGTACCGAGCGTGAACACGTCGTACTGGATGCTCTCCGCGGTCACCGCGCAGATCGTGATCGTGATGTACGCGCTGATGTTCGCGGCGGTGATCCGGCTGCGGTACACGCGCCCGAACACCCCGCGGCCGTACCGGATCCCGGGCGGTCTGCCCGGCGTGTGGATCGTCGGCGGGATCGGGCTGGTCGGCTGCGTGGTGTCGTTCCTGCTCGGGTTCGTGCCGCCGAGCCAGCTCAAGACCGGCGACACGTTCGCCTACGTCGTCCTGCTCCTGCTGGCCGTCGTCGTGCTGTCGTTGCCGCCGTTCGTGTTCGCGTTCCTGCGCGGGCGCACACCCGCCGTCCCCGCCGAGCCCGCGGCAGCCCGGTGACCGGGCGAACCTCAGCCCGGTACCGGGACCGGCGGGGTCACCTGCGCCGCGGACCGGGCGAGCGCGGCGGTCGCCACCGCCATCACGACGGCGAGCACCCCGATCAGCACCCACTCCGGGCCCGAACTGCGCACCTGCTCGTCGAGGACGACGATGCCGAGCGCGACCGCGATCACGGGTTCCCCGACCGTCACGATCGGCAGCGACGCGCCGAGGGCCCCGGCCTGGAACGCGGACTGCTGCAGCAGCGTCCCCACCGCGACGGCGGCGACCAGGGCGTAGGTCTCCCAGGCCGTGAGCAGGGCGGGGACACCGTCGTCGACGAGGCTGACCGTCCCCTTGATCAATGCGGCGGTGGCCCCGTACATCAGGGCCGTGCCGACGGCCAGCAGCACCGCGCGCGACGTGCCGCGCCGGACCGCGGCCCCGGCCAGGCAGGCGGCGAACACGACACCGATCACGACGGCCGCCGGCAGCCACCGTTCGACCGGTGCCCGGTCCACGCCCGCCGTCGGCTCCCCCACCACGACGAACACCGCGAGCGCGGCGACGAGCACGACGGCCCACCGCACGTCGGTGCGCGCGAGCGATCGCCCGGCCCAGCGGGCGGACAGCGGGAGCGCGAACAGCAACGTCGTGACCAGCAGCGGCTGCACCAGCAGCAACGAGCCGAGCCCGAGTGCGGCGGCCTGGGCGACGAACCCGCCGCCGTCGCCGAGCGTGCCCACCCACCACAGGCGGCTGCGCACCAGCCGCTTGATCAGACCGAGGCCGCGGGCGTCGTCGTCCGGGACGTCCGCGGCGGCGCGCTGCTGGGCGGCCGAGGCGACCGCGAACAGCGCCGCAGCCAGCAGGGCGAGCAGGCCCGCCAGGATCGTCATCGGGCCATGATGCCGTGACGATCGACATTTCGGGCGTACCGCTCGCCGACTGGTGGCCGGTCGGGCCCGTCCTGCTCCTCCTGCTCGGATTCGCCCTGCTGTCCGTGCGCCGCAACGCCGGGCACCCGTTCCAGCGCGCCTTGTCCGTCTCCGCCGTCGTACTGCTCGTGCTGCTGCAGCTGGGCAGCATCGTCAACGCGCACTTCGAGTTCTACCGCACGGTCGGTCAGGCGCTCGGGGAACCGGCCGAGGACGTCGTCAGCCTCGCCGAGGCACGCGAGGAGGAGGGCAAGGTCCCGGACGTCGGCCAGATCGTGACCCTCGACGTGCCGGCCACGGCGTCCCAGTTCACCGCCCGGTCGACGGAGGTCTACCTGCCGCCTGCCTGGTTCGCGAAGAACCGCCCGCTGCTGCCGGTCGTGATGCTGCTGCACGGCGAGCCGGGCTCACCGCAGGACTGGATCGACGGCGGCCAGGCACAGGCCACGGCCGACGCGTTCGCCGCCGCGCACGGCGGGTTCGCCCCGGTCCTGGTCATGCCGGACGTCAACGGCTCGCTCGACGGCGACACGGAGTGCGTCGACAGCCCGCTCGGCGACGCCGAGACCTACCTGACCGTGGACGTCCCCACGGCCGTCGTCCGCGTACTCGGCACCCAGGACCCCGGCCGGCCCTGGGCGGTG
Source organism: uncultured Actinomycetota bacterium (assembly GCA_963822335.1). GTDB lineage: Bacteria > Actinomycetota > Actinomycetes > Mycobacteriales > Pseudonocardiaceae > Pseudonocardia. Next base: position 228,391 of record CAWGHE010000006.1, read on the forward strand.
GCGGGGCTGTCCGAGGGCGGCTCGTGCGCGCTCATGCTCGCGCTGCGGCACCCGGACCGGTTCAGCGCGTTCGGTGACTACAGCGGGCTGGTCGGGCCTCGCCTGGGCGACACCAACGCCGACACCACGAGCACCGTTGCACAGCTGTTCGGCGGGTCGCAGCAGGCGTTCGCGGCGCACGAGCCGTCGACGCTGCTGGGCGAGCGGCGCTATCCACGTCTCGGCGGCTGGTTCGAGGTCGGCGACGCCGACACCGAGCCGCTCGCGGCGACCTGGGCGCTGGTCCCGGCCGCGCGCGCCGCGGGCATCCGGACGTGCGTGGTGATCGTGCCCGGAGGCGGTCATACGTTCGCCGTGTGGAGTGACGCGTTCCAACGCTCGTTGCCGTGGCTGGCAGGGCGGATCGGGCTCCCCGGCGCCGCGACACCCCCCGCGGCATGTCCCAGCGGCTGACGAACGCGACGCCCCGTGCGAAGCTGCACCCTTCGCGCCCGGGGTCGGACACTGCCCGACCGGACAGGGACCACACCACCCGGGCGGGTGTGCCGGGTGTCCGGTGTGGCTGATCGCGCTCGGGACGGGCATCATCCTCACCCGGCGGACCGGGCCCGTCCCGGTAGGTGACGAAATTGGACATAGACGTCCGAGGAGGTTTGCAGGTGTCGGATCAGCAGGGACAGGCCGGCGGACGGACCTACCCGCCCGACCCGGAGCTCAGCAAGACGGCCAACGCCCGGCCGGAGATGAAGGAGCAGGGGCTCGAAGAGTTCTGGGATGAGCAGGCCAAAGAGCGGATCGACTGGTTCCAGCCGTACGACACGATTCTCGAGTGGAACCAGCCGTACGCGAAGTGGTTCGTCGGCGGGAAGCTGAACGCCTGTCACAACTGCGTGGACCGGCACGTGGACGCCGGCAACGGTGACAAGGTCGCCCTGCACGCGGTCCCGGATGACGGCCCGGACGCGCCGGACGCTCAGGACATCACGTTCGCCGATCTCCAGAAGCGGGTCGTGAAGTTCGCGAACGGGCTCAAGAAGCTGGGCGTCGGCAAGGGCGTGCCGGTCGGGATCTACATGCAGATGATCCCGGACGCCGTCGTCGCGATGCTGGCCTGCGCGCGACTCGGCGCGCCGCACACCGTCGTGTTCGGCGGGTTCAGCGGCAAGGCCGTCGCCGATCGCTGCAACGACCTGGAGTGCACCGTCCTGGTCACCCAGGACGAGGCGCTGCGTGGCGGGAAGCCGTTCCCGCAGAAGGCGAACGCGGACGAGGGCCTGGACGGCGGCCCGACGACGGTCGAGAAGGTCGTCGTGTTCCGGCGCACCGGCGGCGACGTGCCGATGGGTGACCGCGACATCTACGCCGACGACCTGACCGCGGACGTCTCCGACGACCCGTCGAGCTCCCCGTGTGAGCCGATGGACGCCGAGGACCTGCTGTTCCTGCTCTACACGTCGGGCTCGACCGGCAAGCCCAAGGGCGTCGTGCACACCACCGGCGGGTACCTGACCGGCGTCGCCACCACGCACCACCTGGTCTTCGACGTGAAGCCGGACTCGGTGTACTGGTGCGCCGCCGACATCGGCTGGATCACCGGGCACAGCTACATCGTGTACGGGCCGCTGGCCAACGGCGCCACGTCCGTGCTCTACGAGGGCGTCCCCGCCTACCCGGACAAGGACGTCTGGTGGAAGATCGTCGAGAAGTACAAGGTCTCGATCCTCTACACCTCGCCGACCGCGATCCGCTCGCACATCAAGTGGGGCCCGGAGCACGCGCAGGCACACGACCTGTCGACGATCAGGATCCTCGGCAGCGTCGGTGAGCCGATCAACCCCGAGGTCTGGGAGTGGTACCACGAGCACATCGGCGGCGGTAAGGCGCCGGTGATGGACACCTGGTGGCAGACCGAGACCGGGCACATCCTGATCACCCCGCTGCCCGGGATCACGACGCTCAAGCCGGGGTCGGCGCAGCAGCCGTTCCCCGGTCTGCAGTTCGAGGTCCGCGACGACGAGGGCAACGCCCTCGGCGCGAACGAGCCGGGCAACCTGGTGCTCACGAAGCCGTGGCCGGGCATGATGCGCGGTCTCTACAAGGACGACCAGCGCTATCGCGAGACGTACTGGTCGAAGTACTCGGACGCGTACTTCGCCGGGGACGGCGCCAAGTTCGACGACGACGGCGACCTGCAGCTGATGGGCCGCATCGACGACGTCACGAACGTGTCGGGGCACCGCATCTCGACGTTCGAGGTGGAGAGCGCGCTGGTCGAGCACGAGAAGGTGGCCGAGGCCGCGGTCGCCGCGCGCCGGGACCCCGACACCGGGCAGGCGATCGTCGCGTTCGTCTCGCTCACGGGCGGGGCCGAGGGCGACGACGAGCTGAAGAAGGTCCTGCGTGAGCACGTCGCCACGCAGATCGGCAAGCTCGCCCGCCCGGCGGAGGTGATCTTCGCTCCGGATCTGCCGAAGACGCGATCCGGCAAGATCATGCGCCGGCTGCTGAAGAACATCGCCGAGGGCGAAGAGCTCGGCGACACGTCCACGCTGGTCGACCCGACCGTCGTCGACGACATGAAGAAGCAGGTCGGCACGAGCTGACCGTCCTGCGCAGATCGACCCCGGCCGGTGTCACCGGCCGGGGTCGATCGCTGTCGGGCGTCGGTCAGTGACGGCCGCTGCAGGCGACCGCCGCGTACTCGCCCTTCGCGCTGTTCTCGGCGATCACGGCACCGTCGACGAGGATCTTGCAGGAGATCTCGCCGGAACCGTCGGAGGTCTGCGCCGCGAGCGTGTACTCGGACTCCCCCTCGGCGGCCGGGCCGACCTGTTGCCAGGGCAGCGGCGCGCCGGAGGTCTGGGCCACCCCCGTCCCGTGGCCGAACGTGATCGTGTTCGCCTTCCCGGAGCCGTTCACCTGATAGGTGACCTGGGCCGACGCGGGCGGCTGCGGAGCCCCGGGCTGGGCCACCACGGGCTGGGCCGCCCCGGACTGGGTGCCTCCTCCGGTCGCCCCGAGTCCGGTGATGCCCCCGCCGTTCGTGGTCTCTCGCCCGTCGTCCGAGCCTCCGAGGACGGAGACCCCGACCGGCACGGCGACCGCGGTGAGCACCGCGGCGGCGCCGACCAGCCACGGCCACCGTCGCCGGCCGGCCGTGGCGCGCCGGGCACGCCGGCTCCCCGGGGACGGCGCGTCGACCGGGGTCAGCTGTCCGTCGAGCAGCGTCTCCTCGGGACCGGCTGCGGCGGCCCGGCGCCTCGCGCGCCGGCCCCCCACCTCTCCGGCGGGCGCCTCGCCGTCGGTGTCGTCACGGTCGATGTCGGCGTCGGGGTAGTACTCCTCGGCGTAGTACTCGTCCCGGTCGTAGGCCGCGTGGTCCGGACCGACCTCGTCGGGCCCGTAGTCGCCCCAGTCGTAGGCGTCCACGCCGTACCCGTCGCGGTCGTAGCCCTCGCGGTCGAAGCCGTACCGGTCGAAGCCCTCGCGGTCGTAACCGGTGAGGTCGAAGCCGTCACGGCCGTAGCCGTCACGGTCGAGGCCGTCGAGGCTGTAGCCGTTGCGGTCGAACTCCTCCGGGCCGATGTCGTGCGTGACCTGGGAGTAGCCGTCGGGACCGTAGCCGTTCCGGCCCGTCCCGTGGTGTCCGTAGCCGGTCCGGTCGTCGGCGGCGGGAGGAAAGCCGGCGGAGCCGTATCCGTTGCGGGCGTGGCCGTTCACGTCGCCCTCGGCCGGATCGACCCGGCCGCGGTCGTAGCCGAGGTCGTAGGCGTGCCCCGGGGCGCCGCGCCGGTTGTGGCCCCGGCCCGCAGTCCCTCCGGGGGTCGGGTACCCGTCCGTGCCGCGCCGGTCCACGTATCCGCGCGCGTCGTAGCCGTCGGCGTCGTAGCCGTGCGCGTCGTACCCGTCCGGGACGCGTCGCTGCGGACCGGGTGCAACCGGAGGGAAGGCGGCCGTACGGAGCGCGTCGGCCGGGTGCCGGCCCGCACCGTCGCGTCCTGTGGAGTGCCGGCCGGTGTCGTCGTCGACCGGCGCGCGAGGGTTCCGCCGCCCCCCGGATCGATCCGCGTCGTGGCGGCCGGTGTCGTGCGGGGGCTCGGGAGCCGCGCGTCGACGTCGGGGCTCGTCCGGCAGGTCCGAGACTTCCGGACCCGCCGGCGCCGGTGGGCGAGGGGCGGATCGCGCGGGCCGGTCACGTCGTTCGGCCCGTCCGCGACCGTCGTACAGGGGGTCGCGGGCGCCGAATCCCATCCGTGTAAGCTCCGCGCCCACCGATGGCGGGGCGTCCCATGCGCTTCTATCGGGGACGTCGCGGCTCCCGTCGGTGACGGGCTCGTCGATGACGTCGACCGACCGCCGCCGGGCGCGGCGCGACGCCGGGGCGTCCTCGCCGTCGAGTAACCAGCGACGTTCGTGCGGATCCCACGTGGGTTGTGGCATGCCGACCCCCTCCGGTGCCGTTTCAGGTCAAACGAACGGTCGCGGGGAGGGTTACGTTTTGTTTGCAATTGCGGGGCCGAACGGGTTACTCAGTACCCGGGAACGCGCTCACCGTCCGTCTTCTCCGCGTCGCCGACGCGGACGTGCAACGACGTGACGCCCGGGGTGAGCACGGTGACGGCGAGGTCGTACGGGCCGGCGCGGCCGGGCACGAGGTCCTTGCTGAACGTGTACCACTCGCAGGGTTCGTCGGACGGGCACCGCACGTCCAGCACGCGCGGCTCGTCGACCAGTGACCGCCCGTCCGGCCCGGTCATCCGCACGTGCACCTCGATCGGCGTCTCGACCTTCGCCGACGACTCGGGAGCCACCATCAGGTCGTGCGTCGCCGTCGGGTGCTCGACGACGACGGAGAAGCTGGTCGTCGACGGCACGTCCGCGCCCGGGCCGTCGGCGACGATCTCGTAGAGCGTCTGTCCCGCGACGTCCGAGTCGATGAGGTAGAAGAAGCCGCCCATCGCCGTGGCCCCGGCCAGCAGCCAGGCCGGGATCTTCCAGGCGACGTCGTGCCACGGCATCCGTCGTCGCTGCTCGTAGACGGCGAGCGCGGCGAACAGGACGCCGCACGCGACCGCGGACAGAAAGATGATCATGCTCGTGGACATCGCCACCGATGCGATCACGCTGGCGTGCAGGCGGTCATCGCCAGGAGAGGGGATCTTGGCTCAGCCGACGTGGCGGATCTCCGGCCAGAGCGCGGACCACGGACGCAGCGGGGTGCGGCACACCCACACGGTCCCGCCCTGCTCGTCGTTGTCCAGGCCGACGCCGTTGTCGATGCGGGCCGCCGGCTCGACGTCGGCGAACCAGCCGGCGAGCACGGCTCGGTCGTAGCCGACGACGACCGCCGTGTCCGCGTCCGGCGCCGGTGTCCCCCAGTCCGCGTAGGAGTTGTGTCCGCTGTAGACGGCGAGGTCGGGCGCGAAGCGCTGCAGCGCTCCCGCCTCGCCGTAGTTCCGGGTCAGCACGACGGTCCCGGGCGGCTGGGCACGCGCGACGCCGCCGACCGTCCCGGCGAACGCCGGCCAGCCCACGGTCTCGCCGACCTCGCCGACCATCGCCGGGACCGGCGTCGACGCGAGCGCGGTCTCCGGCACGACCGGCAGCATGAGCACGACGTTCACCAGCGCGGCCAGGACCACCGCCACCGCGAGCAGTGCCCGTCGGAGCCGCGACCGCGCCCAGGCCAGCACCGGAGCCGCCCCGGCCGCCAGCAGCACCGGGTAGAGCCCGCACAGGTAGTACGGCTTCCCGCCGGTCACCGTGAACGCGATCGCCAGCACGGCGTAGGCGATCGGGAAGGCGCGCAGGGTGCGGTCCCGGGCGAGCACGACGATCCCCGCGACCCAGACGGGTATCAGCAACGGGCTCACCAGCACGGCCTGGAACGGCACGACCAGCCACCACGGCTCGCTGGACCCGGACCCGCCGCCCGCGATCGCGTCGGCGACCGAGAGCAACGGCCAGCCGTTCGCGTTCTGCCACAGCAGGAACGGCGCCCACAGCAGCACCGCCACCGCACCGGCCGCCCAGAACCACGGATCACGCAGCGGCCACCGCGGCCCGCCGGCGACCAGCGCCACGACGAGCGCGCCGAGCAGGAACGCGGTCAGCGGCTTGTTCAGCAGCCCGATGCCGGCGGCCGCGCCGACCGGGATCCATCGCGTCCCCCCGCCGTTCCGCAGCGCCCGGACGGCGAGCCAGCAGACCAGCGTCCACGCCAGCAGGTCGGTCGTGGTGGTGGACAGCAGGTGACCGGTCTGCAGCAGGATCGCCGACACCGCCATGCAGGCGGCGGCCAGCGCCTGCTCGCCCCGCCCACCGCCGAGGTCGCGCGCGATCGCCGCGGTGACGGCCACGACCGCACCGGCGAGCAGCGCCGGGATGACGCGCAGGCCGACCAGTGAGTCACCGAACAGCCCGGTGGCCACCCACGCGAACAACGGGGTGAGCAGTCCCTGGTCGACGTAGCCCCACGCGAGGTGCCGCCCGGCAGCGAGGAAGTACAGCTCGTCGCGGTGGTAGCCGTAGCCGCCGGCCGCGACGAGCAGCACGACCGTCGTCAGGGCCGGGAGAGCCCACCGCCCGAGCCGGGACGGGGCAGAGACGGTGGCCGTGCTCACGACCCGAGTGTGCCGGGCGGAGACGGCCCCGGTCAGGACCCCAGTGCGAGCACGTTGCAGACGTCGCCGCGTGGGCCCGTCGCCGTCAGGCCGCGCTGGGACCGGATGCGCTCGGCGAGGTACTCGGCGTCGTCCCCGACCCCGGAGAGCCGGCCCGAGCCCCACGTCCACTGCCAGGCCAGGCCGAGGAAGTACAGGCCGGGCGCGCTCGTCGTACCGCGGGTGTGGGACGGGGCGCCGCGGCCGTTGAACACCGGCACGTCGATCCAGCGGAAGTCCTGCCGGAACCCGATGCACCAGACCACCGAGGTGATGCCGGTGTCCGCCAGGCGCAGCTCGGTCACCTCGCGATCAGGGCGCCAGACCGGCGTGTACCGCTGTTCGACCGGCGCGTCGACGCCGTGGCTCTCGATGAACCCGTCGATCGTGTCCTTGATGGACTCGCTGACCTCGTCGGCGTGGTCGAGCGCCTCGGTCAGGCTCGGGCGGAAGTGCAGCGCGCCGTCGCAGTGGTCGGTCATCAGCCCGTACAGGCGCATGCCGTCGCGAGCGTGCGCGCGCAGGTCGATGTCGCGTCCTCCGTCGCGGCCGGTCACGTAGTGGTTGGCCTGGGCCCGCACGGCCTCCTTGCGCGGGTGCCGGGTGACGGGCATCTGGTAGTAGCCCATCTCGTCGAGCCAGTCGGTGACGTCGCGGCCGCGGTAGAACCGCGCGACCCGCGGCGCGTCCCCGACGACGAGGTGGACCTGCCGCCCCTCCAGGTGCAGGTCCTCGGCGATCTGCGCGCCGGACTGGCCGGACCCGACGACGAGCACCTCGCCCTCGGGCAGGCTCGCGCCGGACCTGTAGTCCTGCGACTGGACCTGCGTGATCGACGGCGGCATCGGCTCGGACATCGGCGGCGTGATCGGCGTGTGGTAGCCGCCGGTCGCGACGACGACCTGGTCGGCCGTGCACTCGCCGGCCGTCGTCACGAGGTGGAACGTGCCGCGCTCGTCGCGGGTCAGCGACGTGACCTCGACGCCCTCGACCAGCGGCGGGTCCACGAACGTGCGGTAGGCCTCCAGGTAGTCGACGATCTGCGAGCGCACCATGAACCCGTGCGGGTCGTCGCCCGCGTACGGGAAGTCCGGCAGCTGACACTGCCAGTTCGGCGTGACCAGGCAGAACGTGTCCCACCGGTAGGACTTCCACGAGTCCGCGACCGTCGCGCGCTCCAGCACGAGATGGTCGATGCCGCGCTTGTCCAGGCACCGGCTCATCGACAGGCCCGCCTGCCCACCCCCGACCACGATCACCGGCCGGTGCTCCCCGTCCACATCGGTACGGGCCGAGTGCACCGCAGTCATCGTCGCTCCTGACGTCGAAACCGTTCCCACAAGTCGGCGACCATGATCCCCACATATTTCCAGATCATGACGGCCAGACCACGGAACCGTTTCCGAATGTTTCGTAACGTGATCCACACAGAATGGTCGCTCCGACTCGCCGACGTAGTCCCGAGTCAACACCGCCGAAATATCGGATCGGTTTGCTTGTCGCAGCGCATCGCCCCCACCCCCACGAACTCCCAGAAGGAGACGAGCATGACCAGCATCGAGCTGTCCGACGTCGAGAAGAAGAGCCTCGAGGAGATCCCGCACCCGTCGTTGCCCGAGGGTTCGAGCATCTACGGCGGGACGAAGGTCTTCCCGGATCTGCAGGCCGAGGGCGGCGAAAGCTACTTCACGCTGGTGCACGGAATCGCGCACGAGTCCTCGGTGTCCTTTGTCGCGGTTCTGCAGGCCACCCGCGCGCTGCGCAAGGGATTCGAGTCGGCCATGTACTTCTACGGCCCGGGCTCGCTGAACTGCCTCGCCACCCGTGGCTTCCCGACGACCGGCACGTCCGCGTTCCCCGGCGAGCACAACATCAACGACCAGCTCAAGACGTTCATGTCCGAGGGCGGGAAGGTGTACTGCTGCCGGTTCGGGCTGTCGCTGCACGGCGCCCGCGAGGAGGACCTGATCGAGGGCGTCATCCCGACGCACCCGCTCGACGTCCAGGACGCGCTCATCTACTACGCGCGCAAGGGCGCGATCATCAACTCCACCTACCAGCTCTGACCGCACGCCGAGATGCGGCCCAGCCGGAGTCGTCGATCACCCGGCACCGCTGAGCCGCATCTCGGCGTCGCATCCGCGTTCGTCCGTCGAGCTCTGGAGGTCCGCATGTCCGCGCCGTCCGACGAGAGAACCGACCTCGGCCTGCACGCCCGTGCCGAGATGGCCGTTCGCGGCGTGGCGATCGATCTCGGCCCGACCATCCCGCTGCGCCGTCCCGGCGGCGCGGGGCCCTCCGCCGACGGGCACGTGCTCGTCGACGGCCTGAAGACGACCGTCCCGATCGTCGCGGACAGCCCCTACCGGCTGCGCGACGGCCGGCTGGTGCGCCGTGAGGTCGACGGCGGGGTCACCGACATGGGCGTCGCGGTGGACACCGTGGACCGCCCCGCGTTCTACGACCTCACGACGGCCGACGGCGTGCCCTACGAGAAGATCGCCCGGCTGCACGGCAACGACGTGCTCGCGTCCACCGTGGTGCAGACCTGCGTGCGCTACGCCGAGGCCGACCGCTGCCGCTTCTGCGCGATCGAGCAGTCGCTCGACTCCGGCGCGACGACGGCGGTCAAGACCCCCGCGCAGCTCGCCGAGGTCGCCGAGGCGGCCGTGCGCCTCGACGGCGTGACCCAGATGGTGCTCACCACCGGCACCTCGAACGGCCGCGACCGCGGCGCCCGCCATCTCGCCCGCTGCGTCCGGGCGATCACCGACGCCGTGCCCGGCCTCCCGGTCCAGGTCCAGTGCGAGCCGCCGGCCCCGGACGACCTGGCCGCGATCGCCGAGCTGAAGGCCGCCGGTGCGGCCGCGATCGGCATCCACGTCGAGTCGCTCGACGACGCCGTCCGCCGCCGCTGGATGCCCGGCAAGGCGACCGTCCCGCTGAGCCAGTACTGGGCCGCGTGGGACGAGGCGGTGCGGGTGTTCGGCCCGGACACCGTGTCCACGTACCTGATCGTCGGGCTCGGCGAGGACCCGGACGAGCTCGTCGACGGGGCGGCCCGGCTGGTGGCGCGCGGCGTGTACCCGTTCGTCGTCCCCTACCGGCCGATCCCCGGCACGCTCGCCTACGACGACGGCGTCCCGGGCCCTGGTTCCGACGTGCTCGCCGACGTGACGGCACGGGTCGCGGCCGTGCTGCGCGACAACGGCATGCGTGGTTCCGACCAGGCCGCCGGCTGCGCCGCCTGCGGTGCGTGCAGCGCGCTCTCCGCGGTCGGGGGCTGAGCCGGTGACGGTCCTCGACCCCCGCGCCCGCCCGGACGGCCCGGGAGCGCTCACCCCGCGCTGGATCGCCGACGAGCTGCTCGGCGGCCGTCCCCGTCCGGCGACCCGCGGTGCCGTCGTCGCCGAGGCCCGCGCCGACGACCACCGCGACCCGCTCGTCGCGGCCTACCACGCGCTGCGCCACGACGTGTTCGTGCGCGAGCAGGGCCTGTTCACCGGCCGCACCGATCTCGACGCGCACGACGAGGACCCGCGCGCCGTCCTCCTGCTCGCCCACGACGGGCACGGTGCGCTGCTCGGCGGCGTCCGGCTGGGTCCGGCCGACCCCGGCGGCGACGACCTGGGCTGGTGGACCGGCAGCCGTCTCGTCGTGGCGCCGGACTCGCGGCGGGCCGGTGAGCGGGTGGGCGCGACGCTCGTGCGCGCCGCCTGCGCCCGCGCCGAGGCGGCCGGTGCGCTGCGCTTCGACGCCGACGTCCAGCACGAGCGGCTGTTCGCCCGGCTCGGCTGGGAACGGGTGCGCGCGACCACCGTCGCCGGCCGCCCGCACGTGCGGATGCGCTACCCGATCGGCCGGATCCAGTCTCTTGTGGACGCGACGAAGGCGCCGCTGGGTGCGCTGCTCGGCGCGCTCGGGCCGCCCGGCTTCGTCGGCGACGACGGCGCACCCGTCCCGGGCAGCGACCTCGTCGCCGCGTGCGACGCGATCGTCCCGTCGATGGTGGAGCGCGACCCGGAGTGGGCCGGCTGGTGCGGGGTGCTGGTCAACGTGAACGACCTCGCCGCGATGGGCGCCCGCCCGGTCGGCCTGCTCGACGCCGTCGGGGCCCGGGACGCGTCGTTCGCGCACCGGGTGCTGACCGGGGTGCGCGAGGCCGCCGCCGCGTACGGCGTGCCGCTGCTCGGCGGGCACACCCAGCTCGACGTGCCGGCGTCGCTGTCGCTGACCGCGCTCGGGCACACGCCCCACCCGGTCCCGGCCGGTGGCGGGCGACCCGGTGATCGGGTCCGGCTGACCGCGGACCTCGGCGGCGGCTGGCGTCCCGGGCACACCGGCCGCCAGTGGGACTCCACGACGTCGCGCAGCCGCGCCGAGCTCGCCGCGATGGTCGGCGCGATCGGCCCGCACGCGACGCACCGCCCGGCCGCGGCGAAGGACGTGTCGATGGCCGGGCTCGCCGGCACGCTCGGCATGCTCGCCGAGTCCTGCGGCACCGGTGCCGTGCTCGACGTGGCCGCCGTGCCGCGGCCGTCCGGCGTCGCGGCCGGCGACTGGTTCACCTGCTTCCCCGGCTTCGGGCTGCTCACCGCGGACGCCGCGGGCGCGCCGGCACCGGAGGCCGGGCCCGCGACGACCGCGGAGTGCGGCGAGCTGACCGACGGCACCGGCGTGCGGCTGCGCTGGCCGGACGGGGAGATCACGGTTGCCGTGACGGGTCCCGTCACCGGCATGGGACCCGCTGGGAGACACGCATGAGCCCGACGACGTTCGCCGCCGCGGCGGCCGGTTTCGTCCGCGACCTCGACGAGGACTTCGCCCGGATCGAGCGGATCGTCGCCGAGGCCCGCGAGGCCGGCGTCGACCTGCTCGCGCTGCCGGAGGCCGCGATGGGCGGGTACCTGTCGTCCCTGAGCGGAGGGGTGGGCGGGGACGTCGATGCTCCGCCGGAGCTCGACCCGGACGGGCCGGAGATCGCGCGGCTGTCCGCGCTGGCCGGGGACATGGTCGTCACGGCCGGGTACTGCGAGCGTGGCGACGACGCGAGCGGCGGCCTGCCGTACAACAGCGCCGTCGCCGTGACCGGGGACGGCGTGCTGGGACGCCACCGCAAGGTGCACCAGCCGCTCGACGAGCACCACTCGTACGCGGCCGGGGACCGGTTCGCCGCGTTCGACACTCCGGTCGGCCGGATCGGCATGATGATCTGCTACGACAAGGCGTTCCCGGAGGCCGCGCGCGCACTGGCCATGGACGGCGCGCGCACGGTCGTGTGCATGTCGGCCTGGCCCGCGTCGCAGACCGACCGCGCGCCGGTGCTGTCCGAGGACCGCTGGGCCCGCCGGTTCGACCTGCACGACCGCGCCCGCGCGCTGGAGAACCAGATCGTCTGGGTGTCGGCGAACCAGGCCGGCACGTTCGGCGACATGCAGCTGGTGGCCGGGGCCAAGGTCGTCGACCCGGGCGGCGAGGTGCTCGCGACGACCGGGACCGAGGCCGGTCTGGCCGTCGCCGCCGTCGACGTGGACGACCTCGTCGACCGGGCCCGGCGCTACATGGGCCATCTGCGCGACCGGCGCCCGGGCAGCTACTCCCCGGTGGTCGCGACCACCGGCCGGTAGGCGTGGTGCGCCTCGCCGCCGCGGCGGCCGCCTTCACCCGGGACGTCGCGTTCGACCTCGACCGGATCCGGGTGATCGTCACCCACGCGCGGGAGGCGGGAGCGGCGGTGCTGGCGCTGCCGGACGGCGCGCTCGGCGGCTACGTGCACGACCTGCGAGGGCCCGACCCGGAGGCGCCCGCCGTGCTGCCGCCGGTGCTCGACCCGCAGGGCCCGGAGGTCCGCGCGGTCGCCGGCATGGCCGGGGACCTGGTCGTCTGCGTCGGGTACTGCGAGGACGGCGGCACCGACGACGCCGGGGCGGTCCGCTACAACGCCGCGGTCTGCGTCAGCGGGGACGGCGTGCTCGGGCGGCACCGGAAGGTCCACCAGCCGGTCGGGGTGGCCGGGGTGTTCCGCGGCGGCGAGGGGTTCGACGCGTTCGACACCCCGGCCGGGCGCATGGGCATGCTGATCGACCACGACAAGACGTTCCCGGAGGCGGCCCGCGTGCTGGCGCTGGACGGAGCCGAGCTCGTCGCCTGCCTGTCGGCCTGGCCCGCGTCGCTGACCGACCGGGCCCCGCGGATGGCCCAGGACCGCCAGGCCCGGCTGTTCGACCTCTACGACCAGGCCCGGGCGGCGGAGAACCAGATCCTCTGGCTGTCGGCGAACCAGAGCGGGCGCAGCGGGGCGCTGCACTTCCTGGGCCGGGCCAAGGTCGTCGGGCCGGGCGGGGAGATCCTGGCCCGGACGTGGTCCAAGGGTGGGCTGGCGGTCGCCGACGTCGAGCCGGATCTGATGGTCGGCTCGGCCCGGGCGGTGCTGCACCACCTGAAGGAACGCCGGCCGGACACCTACCGGGAGGCCTGATGGAGCCGCTGCGGATCCGCCTCTCGACGTACTCGACCAAGCCCCGCGGCGGCGTCGTGCACACGCTCGCACTGGCCGAGGCGCTGGCCCGGGCCGGCCACGACGTGACCGTCTACTCGCTCGCCCGCGGCGGCGACACGACGTTCTTCCGGCCCGTCGACCCGCAGGTCACGCAGTGCCTGGTGACCGTGCCGGACATCGAGGGCGAGACCGTCGGGCAGCGCATCGTGCGCTCGATCCGGCTGCTCGCGGGCGCGCTGACCATGGCCGCACCGGCGGACGTGCGGCACGCGCAGGACTGCCTGTCCGCGAACGCCGAGGGTGCCGCGCACGGCTACCCCACGCTGCTGCGCACGGTGCACCACCTCGACGAGTTCACGACACCGGAGCTGGCCGCCTGCCACGAGCGGGCCGTCGCCGAACCCGGCGGTCTGGTGTGCGTCTCGTCGGCGGTCGCGGCCGAGGTCGCCGCGGGCTGGGGCCGCACGCCCGAGGTGATCCCGAACGGCGTGGACGCGGCCCGGTTCGCCGCCGCCGCGGCCGGCGGGGCCGGGGCGCCGTGGCGCGCGCGGTTCGGGCGCTACGTGCTCGCCGTCGGCGGGATCGAGCCGCGCAAGGGGACCCGCGACCTGGTGGAGGCGATGGCCCTACTGACCGCACAGCTGCCGGACGTGCCGCTCGTCGTCGCCGGCGGGGACTCGCTGTTCGACCACCGCGCCTACCGCGACGAGGTGCTGGCCCGGGCCGCGGCCCTGCCGCGGCCACCGCAGGTGCTCGGACCGGTGGACGACCGGGAGCTGCCCGGCCTGGTGGCCGGGGCCGCGGCGTTCGCGTTCCCCTCGACGAAGGAGGGGTTCGGGCTCGCCGCGATGGAGGCGCTGGCCGCGGGGGTCCCGCTGGTGACGCGTGACCTGCCGGTGCTGCGGGAGGTGTTCGGCCCGGCCGCGCGGTTCGCGTCGGACCCCCCGGGGTTCGCGGCGGCGCTCGCGGACGCCCTGGCCGACCCCGATCCCGTGCGGGAGGCCGCGGGGCGGGAGCTGGCCGCGTCGCACTCGTGGGACACGGCCGCTCAGCGGCACGCGACCCGGTATCGGGCGTTCACGCACGCCGGCGCGCCGCCCCGGACCCCAGGGCCGGGACGGCGCGGTACGACGTGAGTGCTAGCCGCGAACCTTCTTGCGGCCCGTCACCTTGTTGTAGATCACCAGCACGACGATCGCGCCGATGATCGAGCCGATCCAGCCGGCGGGCTGGAACCCGTTGAAGCCGGTGAAGATGCCCGCGATCGCGCCGAACACCACCGACCCGAGGATCCCCAGCAGGATCGTGCGAAGGATGCCGATGTCGTCCTTGCCGGGGACGACGGCGCGAGCGATGAACCCCGCGACGAGACCCAGGACGATCCAGCCCAGAATGGTCCACAGCATTGTCCGTGCTCCTCTACCCGCTCCACCCCTTGGTCCGCAAGGGACCCTTGTCCACCGAGAGTATCCCTGCCCGGACGAGTCGGCAGGTGCATTCGGCCCCTGTCCACCGACCGGGTGCCGGAACGTTATGGACCCGGTTGTCGGGATGTGCCCCTCCGCGGAGGATGGATCCCGTGGACCACTCCTCGATTCCCGTGCTGTCGCTGGACCGGGCGCGCGACACCGACGGTGCCTTCGACCCGACGTTCACCGCGACGCTGGCCGCTGCCCTGCACACACCCGGGTTCGTCCAGCTGACCGGCTACGGCGCGGCGCCGGGCCAGGTCGAGGACCTGTTCGACGCCGTCACGGCGTTCTTCGACCGCCCGCTGGACGACCGTCTCGCGCTGGACAACCGCGAGTCCCCGCACTTCCGCGGCTACACCCGGCTCGGCCACGAGGTCACCGCCGGCCGTCCGGACGCCCGCGAGCAGATCGACTTCGGGCCGGAGCTGCCGCCGCGGCCCCGTGCCGAGTGGGACGCGCCGTACCGGGCGCTGGAGGGCCCGAACCGCTGGCCGGACGCGACCGTGCCGCACCTGCGGCCGCTGGTGCTCGCCTGGACCGATCTGCTCGCCGGGGTCGGCACGGAGCTGACCCGGGCGATCGCGCACGGACTGGGTGTCGCACCGGAGCGCTTCGACGACGCGTTCGCCGGCGAGCCGCACTGGTTCGGCAAGCTCATCCGCTACGTCGGCCGCGACGACGACCGCCCGGACGCGCAGGGCGTGGGGCCGCACGCCGACTGGGGATTCCTGACACTGCTGCTGCAGGACTCCGTCGGAGGCCTGCAGGCGGCTCCCAGCAGTGTCGATACTCGTTCCGCTGGCGCTCCTCTCGGGGCGGCCGAGTGGGTCGACGTCGAGCCGATCCCCGGCGCGCTCGTCGTCAACGTCGGCGAGATGCTGCAGGTGGCGACGCGCGGGCACCTCGTGGCGACCCGGCACCGCGTGCTGCCGTGCCCACCCGGGACGACCCGCCAGTCGATCGGGTTCTTCTGGTCCCCGCGCCTGGACGCGGTGCTCGAACCGCTGCCGCTCGAGCCGGTCCCGGGCGCCGAGGAGCAGGCCGCCGAGGCCGACGTGCAGACCCGCTTCGGCGACAACGCGCTGCGGGGCTGGGTGCGCTCGCACCCCGAGGTCGCGGCCCGCCACCACCCCGATCTGGTCGCGAAGTCGTTGTAGCGTGCACGACCCGTCACGCTCGGAGACTCTCCGTTGACAGGGGTGCGGACCGGCTGATTGACTGCACTCACGGTGCTCCACGTCACACGGCCGAGTCCCCTGGCTCACCCGCCAGGCCGGATACACGGCTATGACCTCGCGGTTCGTCACCACGTCCGCCGCCGGACGCCCCCACATCCGTGCACGCGCTGTTCGCCTCGTGCGATCCCGCGCGTGCCACCTCCGCGCCCCCGGGCTGACTCGTCGCCCGGGGGTGCGGCACATACTCCGGGCTACTCGGCGCCGGTGACCGACACCAGCCCGGCCGCGGCGATCCCCGCGACGGCCGCCGCCTCGTCGTTGAGCGAGGCGTCCCCGGTGACGCCGACGGCGCCGAGCAGCGTGCCCTCGCCGTCCTTGACGAACACGCCGCCGGGCACCGAGAAGATCTTGCCGCCGGTCAGGCCGGCCACCGAGGTGAAGAACTCCGGCGAGTCGGCGGCGCGCGCCGCGATCGCCCGGTTCGTCATGCCGAGCGCGAGCACGCCGTTCGCCTTGCCGACGGCCAGGTCGGGGCGCAGGTAGCCGGAGCCGTCCTGTCTGCCGAGCGCGACGATCGCCCCGCCCGGGTCGAGCACGGCGACGGTCAGCGGGTTGAACCCCTGCTCGGTGCCGTACCGGTGGGCGGCACTGACTATCTCCTGAGCCTTCACGAGCGTGATCGTCATGGTGGAGAGCCTGTCAGACGGTCCGGACCTACGCCTTCGGGGTGAGCGCGAACAGCGGGATCGTGCGGATGCCCTCGGTCTTGCGGTCGTACCCGGCGAAGCCCTCGTTGGCCGACGTGATGCCCTTCCAGATGGTCTCGCGCTCCTCGCCGGTGAGCTCCTCGGCGTGCGCCTGGTGGGTCTCGGTGCGCGCCTCGGGGCCGTGGCCGATCTCGACGGTGATGTCCGGGTTCGCCTTCAGGTTGTGGTACCAGGCCGGGTTGTCCGGGGCACCCGCCTTGGACGCGACGATCACGTAGCGGTCGTCGCCGCCGTCGAACCACATCAGCGGGGTGACCCGCTCGGTGCCGCTCTTCGCGCCGACGTGGTGGACCAGGATCATCGGGGCACCCTCGAACGGCGGCCCGACCTGGCCGTCGTTCTCCCGGAACTCGCGGATCACGCGGGTGTTGAAGTCCTCGAAATCGTTTGCCATGCCCACGATCCTGCCCCCGGCCCGGAACCCGTGCCCGTCGGGTGTGGCGGATGGCACGATCCGGGGCAGAGCTCGCCCCAGGAGGAGTCGACCGTGCAGATCGCGATCCCGATCTACCCCCGCCTGACCGTGCTGGACGCGATCGGCCCGTACGAGGTGCTGCAACGCGTGCCGGGGTTCGACCCGGTGTTCGTCGGCGCCGAGCGCGGCACCGTGCGCAGCGACACCGGGGCGCTCGGTCTCGTCGTCGATGCCGGGTACGACGAGGTGCCGGCCCCGGACGTGGTCGTCGTGCCGGGCGGCCCGGGGTGCCGGGACCATCTCGAGGGCGGACCGCTCGTCGACTGGCTGCGGCGCGTGCACCCGGGCACCCGGTTCACGACGTCGGTGTGCACCGGCTCGCTGGTCCTCGCCGCGGCCGGGCTGCTGGACGGGCTGGAGGCGACGACGCACTGGGGGTCGCTGCCGGTGCTGGAGCGTCTCGGCGCGCGGCCGGTGACGCGGCGCGTGGTCGAGCAGCTCGACCACCGGATCATCACCGCGGCCGGCGTCTCGTCCGGCATCGACATGGCGCTGCGGCTGCTCGAGCTGCTGGTCGACGACGTCGCGGCGCGCACGGCGCAGCTGTGGATCGAGTACGACCCGCAGCCGCCGTTCGACAGCGGGCACCCGGCCCGCGTCGCCGACGACGTGCGGGCCCGGATCGCCGAGTACAGCGGCGGCCGTCTCGAGGTGCCCGGCCGGTGATCAGGCGCTGATCAGGCCGACGAGCCCGACGGCGCGAACACCACCCACAGGGCTCCGGCCGTGACCACCCACGACACCAGCAGGAACGCCACGGCCCACACCGCGCCGGACAGCGGAGTCAGCTCCGCGAGCCGGTCCGCGTCCGAGTGCCGCAGCCGCCCCCGCCGACGGCCGCGGCGCAGCTCCACGCAGGCCCGTACGCCGCCGAACAGCAGGAACCAGCACAGCGCTGCGGCGAACCCGGTGCGCAGCTCCGGCTCGGCCCAGATCGCGACCGCGGCCAGTATCGCGCCGCTGACCAGCACGGACAGCGCGCCGTAGGCGTTGCGGATCTGGAACAGGGTGGCGACCAGCAGCGCGATGCCGATCCAGAGCGCGACCTGGTCCAGCTCGGCCGCGACCAGGACCGCACCGCCGAGCCCGAGCAGTGGCGGCATCAGGTAGCCGGCCAGGAACATCGCCACCACGCCGGGGCCGCGCCCCGCGCCGGTGGAGTACGTGACGCCGGACGTGTCGGCGTGCAGCCGGATCCCGCTCAGACCCCGCCCGACCAGCACCGCGACGAGCGCGTGCCCGCCCTCGTGGGCGATCGTGACGGCGGTCCGGGTCATCCTCCAGGTCGGCTGCCACACGACGACGGCGAGCGCGACCAGCGCGGACAGCAACGATGCGGGATGGGCGGCGAGCAGGTCGTAGGCCTGGCCGACGAGGTCCGCTGCGGTGTCGACGGTCTGCACGTCCCCAGTGTGCCGACCCCCTCCGGCCGCCCGGTCAGGGGTGGGCGTCCAGGATCCGGGTGGCCAGGTCGAGGGCGGTGCGGGGGTCGTCGGCCAGATACATCAGGTCGACGAAAGCGTGCTCGACCCCGGTCTCGGAACGGACCCGACGCAGCGCCGCGACGACGTCGTCGACGGACTGGCCGGCCCGTGGGTTCACCCGCAGCACGGCGCCGATCGCGTCGGGGTCCCGGCCGGCCTGGCGCGCCAGACCGCGCAGGCGCTCCCAGGGCACGGTGACGGCCTTGTCCGGGTCGCCGCCCGGGACGAGCACCGGCAGGAACCCGTCGGCGCGCTCGGCGATCCGGCGCTGCGCGCGCGGCGCGAATCCGGCCAGATAGATCGGGATGCCGTGCGGCTTGACCTGCACGTGCGACGGCGCGATCGTCGCGAACTTGCCGTCGACCTGGACCGGGTCGTCGTGCCACCAGGACGCGAACACGTCCAGGCACTCGTCGAGCCGGTCCCCGCGCTCGCCCATCGGGACGCCGACCGCGTCGTACTCCTCCGGGGACCAGCCGCTGCCCAGGCCGAGCAGCAGGCGTCCCCGGGAGATCCGGTCGACGCTGGTCGCGTGCCGGGCCAGCAGCGCCGCCGGGTACCAGGGCGCGTTCAGCGTGCTCGTCCCCAGCTGCACCCGGCTCGTCACGGCCGCCGCGGCGGTGAGCAGGGCCAGCGGGTCGTGCGTCGCGCGCATCTGCTGTGGGATCGCCCGCCCACCCGAGCCCGGCCCGCCGCCGTAGCCGACCCGGGGCTCGACGGCGGCGAGCAGGCGATCCGCCGCCCAGAGGCTGGCCGCACCGCGCTCCTCGGCCGCCGCGGCGAAGTCCATCGTGTGGTCCGCCCCCTCGGCCGCCCGTCCGAACTGCGGCAGACCGAACCCGATACGCACTGCGATTCCCCCTTGACCTTCCAGTGGCTGGAACCCCGAGGCTGTGTCCCGTGACCGCATCACACACCACCACTCCGGTGTCGCTGACCATCGGGCAGCTGGCGCGCCGCACCGGCGTGCCGGTCCGCACGATCCGGTTCTGGTCCGACGAGGGTCTGGTGCCGCCGTCGGACCGGAGCGCGGCCGGGTACCGGCGCTACGACGCGGTCGCGGTGGCCCGGCTCGATCTCGTCCGCACGTTGCGGGATCTCGGGATGGGGCTGGACGACGTGCGCGGGGTGCTGTCTCGACGGCGGGGGGTCGACGAGGTGGCGTCCGCGCACGTCCGTGCCATCGACGAGCAGATCCGTGCGCTCCGCGTCCAACGCGCGGTGTGCACGCTGCTCGCCAAGGGGGACCACGACGAGAGGGGGATGATCCTGATGAACGACCTGGCCAGGCTGTCCGCCGCGCAGCGGCAGCAGATGATCGACGAGTTCGTGGACGAGGTGTTCGCCGGCACCGACCCGGAGGCACCGGGCGCGGGCATCGCGCAGGGCATGAAGATGATGCCGGCCGAGCTGCCGGAGGACCCGACGACCGAACAGGTGCGGGCGTGGGTGGAGCTGGCCGAGCTGCTCGGCGACCCGTCGTTCAAGGCCCGGTGCCGGGAGATGGCGGTGACCGGGACGAGCGGCGAGTTCACCCAGCCGTCGTTCTACGACCCGGCTGCGGTGCTGGAGCACGCCGAACCCGCCCGGGCGGCGGGTGTCGGGCCGGGATCGGCGGAGGCCGAGGCGGTGCTCGGCCGGATCGGCATCGGTGACCTCGCCCCGGACGAGCGGGTCCGGGTGGCGGAGACGATCGAGACGTTCTCCGACCGCCGGGTGGAGCGCTACTGGGAGCTGCTGGGGATCCTCAACGGCTGGCCGCCCCGGGAGGCTCCGCCGACGGTGCCCGCGTTCGAGTGGGTCGCCGCCGCCCTGCGCGCCTAGGGGCTCGTGTCAGTCCTTCCGACCGGTCACGGCCAGGCCGAGGCCCATGCCGACGATCATCAGCCCGCCCGCCCCGCCGACCGCGCGGAGGCGGGCGGGCGACGTCGCGAACCACGTACGGGCCGCGCTCGCGGCCAGGCCCCACGCGCCGTCGAGTGCGGTGGCGAGCACGCAGAACAGCACGCCGAGCACCGCGATCTGGACCGGCACGCTCCCCACCGCCGGGTCGGCGAACTGCGGGAGCACGGCCGCGAAGAACACGAGCGCCTTCGGGTTCGTCACGCCCACCAGGAACGCCTGGCGCACGAACCGCCGGTCGGCGATCTCCGCCTCGGTGGCGGCACCGGACAGCGCCGCGGCGAGGTCGCCGCGGGCGCGGAACGTCCGGACGCCGAGCCACACGAGGTAGGCCGCGCCGGCGATCTTGACCGCCTCGAACACCAGCACCGAGCGCTCGGCCAGCGGCCCGAGACCGGCCGCGACGACCGCGATCAGCACGAGCACGCCGCCCAGGTTGCCGAACACCGACTCCAGCGCGGCGCGGCGGCCGTGGGCCAGAGCGCGGCCGACGATGAACAGCACGCTCGGGCCGGGCACGACGACCAGCACGACCGAGGCCAGCACGAACGTGAGCAGCGTGGACGTCGACGGCACCGGTCCACGCTAGCGCCACGGGCCACTGGATTACCGCGTCACGAGTCGGTCCAGCCGTAGAACACCCGCTCCACGACGGCCCGGGCGCGACGGGAGATGCGCCGGTAGTCGTCGATGAACACGCCCGGGTCACCGTCGGCCGGGTAGCCCAGCGCGGCCGCGACCGCGCTCTGCTCCCGGCCGGAGCGCGGCAGCTGGTCGCCCGGCTTGCCCTTCACCAGCATGATCGCGTTGCGGGCGCGGGTCGCCGAGCGCCACCCGGCGATCAGCTCCTCGGAGTCCCCGGCGTCGATCAGCCCGGCCTCCTCGGCCTCGCGCAGGCCCTCCAGCGTCGACGTGGTGCGCAGCTCGGGGAGGTCACCGGCGTGCTGGAGCTGCAGCAGCTGCAGCGTCCACTCGACGTCGGCGAGACCGCCGTGCCCCAGCTTCGTGTGCGTCGTGCGGTCCGCCCCGCGGGGCAGCCGCTCGGCGTCCACGCGTGCCTTGATCCGCCTGATCTCGGCGACCGCGGCGTCCGGGATGCCCTCGGCCGGGTAGCGGACCGGGTCGATCAGCTCGGTGAACGCCTCGCCCAGCTCGTCACTGCCGGCGATCGGCCGGGCACGGAGCAGCGCCTGTGCCTCCCACATCTCGCTCCACCGGGCGTAGTACTCGCGGTAGGAGCCGAGCGTGCGGACGAGCGGCCCGGACCGGCCCTCCGGGCGCAGGTCGGCGTCGATCGGCAGAGCCGGATCCAGGCTGGGCGAGGCGAGCAGCTTGCGGACCTTCTCCACGATGCCGGTCGACCACTTCACGGCTTCGTGGTCGGTCGCGTCGCCGCGCGCCTCGCACACGAACAGCACGTCGGCGTCGCTGCCGTAGCCCACCTCGCCGCCGCCGAGCCGGCCCATCCCGATCACCGCGATCCGCGCCGGCGGGTCGTCGGTCCGCGCGGCGACGACGGCGTCCAGCGTCGCCGCGACGACCGCGTCGGTCAGCGAGGACAGCGCCGTGCACACCTGCTCGACGTCGAGCAGCCCGAGCACGTCGGCGCACGCGACCCGCAGCATCTCGTGCCGCCGGTAGGACCGCGCCGCGGACACCGCGATCTCCGGTGTCGGCTGGCGCGCGACGGTCGTGCGCAGCGCGATCGCCACCTCCGCCGGGTCGCGGGTGAGCTCGGGGCTGGCCCCGGCGCTGTTCGTCGCGAGCATCCGCAGCACCTCGGGCGCGCGCTGCAGCAGGTCCGGGATCAGCGCCGACGTGCCGAGCAGGATCATCAGGCGCTGGGCGACGGCGCCCTCGTCGCGGAGCAGGCGCAGGTACCACGGGGTGTCGGCGAGCGCCTCGGACACGCGGCGGTAGGCCAGCAGGCCGCGGTCCGGATCCGCCGAGTTGGACAGCTCGTCGAGCAGCACCGGCAGCAGCGTCCGCTGGATCGCCGCCGCCCGGGACACGCCGCCGGTCAGCGAGCGCAGGTGACCCAGCGCTCCGTCCGGGGAGACCCAGCCGAGCGCGGCCAGACGCGCCTTCGCCGCCTCCGGGGAGAGCTGCCCGTCGTCGCCCTCGGCGGCCAGCCGGGACACCGACGTCAGCAGCGGGCGGTAGAACAGCTTCTCGTGCAGCCGGCTGACCCGCCGCGCGTTGCGCTGCCACTCGGCGAGCAGGGCCCCGACGACATCGCGGCGCCCGTCCGAGCGGACCCGCGCGGCCCGGGCGAGCCAGCGCAGCCCGTCGGTGTCGTCGGTGGCCGGCAGCAGGTGCGTGCGGCGCAGCTTCTGCAGCTGCAGCCGGTGCTCGAGCAGGCGCAGGAAGCGGTAGGAGGCGGCGAGGTTCGCGGCGTCGTCGCGCCCGACGTAGCCGCCGTCCGAGAGCGCGGCCAGCGCCTCCAACGTCGACGGGGACCGCAACGACTCGTCGGTCCGCCCGTGCACCAGCTGCAGCAGCTGGACGGCGAACTCGACGTCACGCAGCCCGCCGCGGCCCAGCTTGATCTCGCGTTCCTGCTTGTCGGACGGGATGTGGTCGAGCACGCGGCGGCGCATCCCCTGGACGTCGGCGACGAAGTCGTCGCGCTCCGCGGCATGCCAGACGAGGGGGGCGACGGCGTCGAGGTAGAAGCGGCCCAGTACCGGGTCGCCCGCGATCGGGCGGGCCTTGAGCAGCGCCTGGAACTCCCAGGTCTTGGCCCACCGCTTGTAGTAGGACGCGTGCCCGTCGAGCGTGCGCACGAGCGCGCCCTGCTTGCCCTCCGGGCGCAGGTTCGCGTCCACCTCGAAGCAGGCCTCACCGGCCACCCGCATCACCCGTGACGCCAGCTTCGTCGCGGCCTGGGTGAGGTCGCCGCCGGGCTCCGCCACGAAGATCACGTCGACGTCGGAGACGTAGTTCAGCTCCCGGCCGCCGCACTTGCCCATGCCGATCACGGCCAGGCGCAGGTCGTCCGGTGGGTTCTGCTCGGCCGCCGCGATCGCGAGCGCAGCAGTCACCGCGGCCTCGGCCAGATCGGCGAGCTGGCCCGCGACGTCGTCGACCTCCATCACCGGCAGCGTCGGGTCCCCGACGGCGGCGAGGTCGGCCGAAGCGAGCCCGAGCAGCTCGTCGCGGTAGGCCAGGCGCAGGGCCGCGATCGCCTCGGAGCCGGTGAGCCCGGCCCGGGCTCCCCCGGACGAGCCGGGCGGCGGTGCGGACGGGTCGGCGCCGACGGCGCGCAGCAGGTTCGCGGTGCGCCGTTCCAGGTCCGGCGCGGGGTTGCGGCGCTCCGGGGTGTCGGCCAGCAGCAGCCAGCGGTCCGGGTGCGCGATCAGGTGGTCGCCCAGCGCCGTCGACGACCCCAGCGTGGCGAACAACCGGCCGCGCAGGCCGGCGTCGGTGTGCAGGGCCTTGTCGATCTCCGGCCACGGCGCGCTCTTGGCCAGCCGCTCGACGGCCCGCAACGCCAGCTCCTGGTCGGGGCTGCGGGCCAGCGCCCACATGATCTCCTCGGCGCCGCGGGCCGGGCGGTCGCCCTCCCACCAGCCGAGGTCGGTCAGCGTCGGCTCGGCGTCCGAGCCGGTCAGGCCCAGGCGTGCCAGCGACGTCCCAGTCCGGCGGTCCACCACGGCATCGATCCTGCCCCATCGCGGCCGGTGCGACGACGCCGATCTCCCGCGGCACGGCACCATCGTCGCCATGTCCGGAAACCCGCCGACCCGCGTCCGCTCCGCCGACGGGACGTCGATCGCGCTCGAACGCGTGACCGACGGCCCGCGGACGCTGCTGACGGCCCCGGGCGGGCCGTCGCTGCGGGACGCGTGGGGGCCGGTCGCGCGCCTGCTCGACGGCCGGTACGCGACCTGGTTGATGGACCGCCGCGGCAAGGGCGACTCCGGCGACACGGAGCCGTACTCGCTGGCCCGCGAGTACGATGACGTCGCCGCGGCGGTCGGCGCGGTGCGGGACACACGGGACACCGGCGTGCGGGACACGGTCGCGCCGGTCACGCTCGCCGGCCACTCCAGCGGGGCGATCTGCGCGCTCGGCGCCGCCCTGCACGGCGCACCGGTCACCTCCCTGGTTCTCTACGAGCCGCCGTGGCCGCTGGTGCGGGACCCGGGCGCCGACGGGCGGCGGGAGGCGCTCGAGGCGCGGATCGCCGACGACGACCGGGACGGCGCCGTCACGCTCGCCCTGCGCGAGGTGGTCGGCGTCCCGGCGGCCGTCGTCGAGTCGATGCGCGGGTCTCCCGCCTGGCAGGTGTGGCGGAGCCTGATCCACCTCTGGCCGCGCGAGCTGCGCGAGATCGCCGCCCTGCCGCCGGACGTCGGCGAGCTGGCCTCGGTCACCGTGCCGACGCTGATGCTCGTCGGCGAGCACTCCCCCACCCACCTGCGCGACGCGACGACGGCGCTGGCCGCCGTGCTGCCCCAGGCCATCGTCGTCGAGCTGCCGGGGCAGGGGCACGAGGCCGTCGCCACCGCACCGGACGTGGTCGCAGCCGCCATCCGGGAGCACGCCGGCTGATCCCGCCGCGTCCGGCACAGGCAGGCGGCCGCCCGACGGTCCCGCGCAGGGTGTGGTGCTGCCGCATGCGCTCGGGCGTGCGCGGGAGCACCACGACGCGTGCGGGAGAAGGTCATGGCGCGGCTCGACCTCCGCGGCGTCCGAGCGCCTGGCCTGTGGGGGTGGAGCTGAGGCATGCTCGCCGGGTCCGGACTCGGGGGAGGTGGGCGCCGTGGACGTCGCGGTCGTCGGCGGTGGGATCGGTGGGCTGGTCACGGCGCTGGAGCTGCACCGGCGCGGGATCCGGGTCCGGGTACACGAGCAGGGCTCGGCGCTGCGCGAGCTCGGGGTCGGGTTCAACCTGCTGCCGCACGCCGTGCGGGTTCTCGACGACCTCGGCCTGCTCGGGGCCCTCGACGCGGCCGGCGTCCGGATCGCGCAGCTGACCTACGCCCACCGGCTCGGGCAGCCGATCCTGCGCCGCCCGTGCGGGACCGCGGCCGGCTTCACGCTGCCGCAGCTGTCCTTCCACCGCGGGCACCTGCAGCGGCTGCTGCTGGACGCGGTGCGCGAGCGCCTCGGGCCGGACGCCGTGCGGCTCGGGCACCGGCTGACCGGGTTCGAGCAGGACGCGGACGGGGTGCGCGCACGGTTCGCCGACGGGAGCGACGAGCGCACCGACGTGCTGGTCGCCGCGGACGGCATCCACTCCACGGTGCGGGCGGCGTTCGTCCCGGACGAGGGCCCGCCGCGGTGGAACGGCGTCCAGATGTGGCGCGGCGCCACCGACTGGCCGGCGTTCGGGCCCGATGAGATCCGCGGGCGCGCGATGGTCATCGCCGGCGGCACCGCGGCGAAGCTGGTGGTGTATCCGATCGGTCCCGGCTCCGCGCCCGGCACGATGCTGACGAACTGGGCGATCTGCATGGGCACCGGCCGCGACGGGGACCCGCCGCCGCGCCGCCAGGACTGGTCCCGGCCCGCCGACCCGGCCGACGCCGCCCGGCACGCGGAACGGTTCCGTCTCGACGAGGTCGACCACCACGCGCTGGTCGCGGCCACCGAGGAGATCTTCGAGTTCCCGATGTGCGACCGCGACCCGCTGCCGGACTGGAGCGACGGCCGGGTCACGCTGCTCGGCGACGCGGCGCACCCGATGTTCCCGATGGGCTCCAACGGCGCCGGGCAGGCGATCCTGGACGCGGAGTCGCTCGGCCGGCACCTGGCCGGCTCTCCCGACGACCCGGCCGCGGCCCTGCGCGCCTACCAGGACGAACGCCTGCCGGTCACCGCGGACGTCGTGCTGCGCAACCGGATCGGCGGTCCGGAGAGCGTGATCGACGAGGTGGAACGGCGCGCCCCGCACGGCTTCGACCGGCTCGACGACGTGATGACCGCCGACGAGCGGGACGCGATCATCGCGAGCTACGCGCAGGCGTCGGGCGCGACGCCGGAGCAGGTCCGCCGCTAGCCACGCGAGCGGCTCAGGGCAGGTACTTCGTCGCCTCCCGCCGGACCAGCCCCGGCACGCGGTCGCCGTGCTCCGCGAGCCACTCCGCCACCAGCTCGGGCCGGCGCTTCCCGGTCTCCCGCAGGACCCAGCCGATCGCCTTGCGCACGAAGAACTCCCGCTCGTCGAGCATGGCGTCGGCGTAGCGGGCGAACCGGTCCCAGTCCC
Source organism: uncultured Actinomycetota bacterium (assembly GCA_963822335.1). Taxonomy (GTDB): domain Bacteria; phylum Actinomycetota; class Actinomycetes; order Mycobacteriales; family Pseudonocardiaceae; genus Pseudonocardia. Next base: position 255,044 of record CAWGHE010000006.1, read on the forward strand.
CGCCGCCCGCCTTCAACGGCCGCAGCAACGCGAGCAGCGCGGAGCGGCGCAGCCAGAAGTCGGGATCGGCGGCCCAGCGGTCGAGCACGCCGTCCGAGTCCGGGTCCCGTGCGACGACACCGCCGGCCACCGCCTCGGCCAACGGGTCGACGAGCGCCCACGTGCCTGCGTCGCGCAGCAGGGTCTCGACGAGCCCCAGGTCCGCGGCCACCAGCACCCGTTCGTGCGCAACGAGCACCTCGACCGCGGCCAGGCACCGCTCGTGCACCTCGCCGCTCCACCCCGGGCCCCGGGAGCGGACGGAGTCGGGAGACCACAACGCCCTCGCCAGCGCGCGCACGTCCTCGCGGCTGCGGACGTCGTACTCACGCACGACCGACCGCACCACGCGCCGGACGTCGGGCACGCGCACGCCGAGGTGCTCCCGCGTGCTCTTGAGGTAGCGGGCCTCCCCCTCGGCGCGCTCCGGGTCGGCGAGTCGGGCGAGGCCGACGCCGATCGCGTCGGCGACGTCCTCCGCCGTCATCGGGTCCCTCCGAGCCGCCGTCCCACGAGGATCATCGACGCATGATCGGCCGATCGGTCCGGCTCGGGGCGGGATATGGCCCCGATCCGGACGGTTGCGCCGATCACGGCGAGCCTCAGTCGGCGCCCGGCACCGACCCCGGCGGCAGGAAGTCCACGTCGTGCTCCGCGGACAGTCGCACGACCTCCTGCGGGTCGGTCAGGTCGTGCAGCTTGTCGAACAGCTGCGCGAGCCGTCCGGCCGGGCTGACCCAGAACAGCGCGCGGGCGTTGTCGTCGCCCTTGTTGTAGTAGGCGTGCGGCAGCCCCTTCGGCATCCGCACGGTGTCGCCCGGGCCGGCCGTCTCCCACTGGCCGTCCAGGTAGAGCGTGAACACGCCGCCGAGGACGTAGATGTGCTCGTCCTGGGTCGGGTGCACGTGCGGCGGGACGCCGGTGCCGGGCGGGTCCAGCGTCTCGAACGCGAAACTGGACTCGCTGGCCGCCTTCATCCAGTAGGTATGGCCGAGCACGTTCCACTTCCGCCGCCACTGGGCGTCCGCGGAGGGGGTGATGCCCGCAGGCAGCGGGCCGAGCACGATCTCATCGTCGAACATCGACCTGTCCTACAGGACGGGGAGGTACGTGGCCAGCTCGTGCGGGGTCACGTTGCGCCGGTAGGCGTCCCATTCCGCCCGCTTGTTGCGCAGGAAGAAGTCGAACACGTGCTCGCCGAGGAACTCCGCCACCAGCTCGGAGCGCTCCATCACGTCGAGCGCCTCGGTGAGGTTCTGCGGCAGCAGCTCGTAGCCCATCGCCTTGCGCTCGGTGTCGGTGAGCGCCCACACGTCGTCCTCGGTGGCCGGGGGCAGCTCGTAGCCCTTCTGCACGCCGGTCAGGCCGGCGCCGAGGATCACCGCGTACGCCAGGTACGGGTTGCACGCGCTGTCCAGCGTCCGGACCTCGATCCGGCGCGACGACGACTTGCCGGGCGAGTACATCGGCACCCGGATCAGCGCGGAGCGGTTGGCGTGCCCCCAGCTCACCGCCGTCGGGGCCTCGCCGCCGACGACCAGCCGCTTGTACGAGTTCACCCACTGGCAGGTCACCGCGGAGATCTCGCGGGCGTGCTTGAGGATCCCGGCCACGAACGCCTTGCCGGTCGCCGAGAGCTCGTACGGGTCGTCCGGGTCGTGGAACGCGTTCGTCTCGCCCTCGAACAGCGAGAAGTGCGTGTGCATGGCCGAGCCCGGGTGCTGGGAGAACGGCTTGGGCATGAACGACGCCCGCACGCCCTGGGTGAGCGCGACCTCCTTGACCACGTACCGGAACGTCATCAGGTTGTCGGCCATGGTGAGCGCGTCCGCGTAGCGCAGGTCGATCTCCTGCTGGCCCGGCCCGCCCTCGTGGTGGCTGAACTCGACGGAGATCCCCATCGACTCCAGCGTCTCGATCGTGTTCCGCCGGAAGTGCGGGGCGACGTCGTGGCTCGCCTGGTCGAAGTAGCCGCCGGAGTCCGCGGGCACCGGGGGCGTGCCGTCGTCGGGCAGGTCGCGCAGCAGGTAGAACTCGATCTCCGGGTGGACGTAGCAGGTGAACCCGGCCTCACCGGCCTTGGACAGCGCCCGGGTCAGCACCTGGCGCGGGTCCGCCCAGGACGGCGAGCCGTCGGGCATCGCGATGTCGCAGAACATCCGCGCCGAGTAGTGCTCGCCGGACGCCGTCTCCCAGGGCAGCACCTGGAACGTCGACGGGTCGGGCCGGGCGACCATGTCCGATTCGTAGACCCGGGCGAAGCCCTCGATCGCCGACCCGTCGAACCCGATGCCCTCGCTGAAGGCCCCCTCCAGCTCGGCCGGGGCGACCGCCACCGACTTGAGGAAGCCGAGCACGTCGGTGAACCACAGCCGGACGAACCGGATGTCGCGTTCCTCGAGCGTGCGGAGGACGAACTCCTGCTGGCGATCCATGGTGGCGGAGCCTAGGAACCTCGCGTTACGAGCATGTTTCGGGGGTCACCCATCAGGCGGGTGGCAACGAGCACTGCGCGCCCTCCTCGGGCGGCTTGAGGTCCACCAGGTACGAGATCACCTTCGAGTCGACGCACTGGTTGCCGGTCAGCGCGACGGTGTGCTGGTTCCCCTCGACGGTCAGCAGGCTCCCGGACAGCTGCTTCGCGAGGTCCACCCCCGCCTGGTACGGCGTGGCCGGGTCACCGGTCACCGAGATCACCATCGTCGGCGGCAAACCGGGCGCATTCGGCGTGTGCGGCAGCGTGGTCGGCGGGACCGGCCAGAACGCGCACGGGTCCTTCGCGGCCACCGCACCGCGCCCGGTGGAGCGGAACGGCGCGGCCTGCTCGGTCCGGTCGGCGAGCTCACGCACCTGCGCCGGGTCGGTCACCGCGGGCTTGTTCACGCAGCTGATCGCCTGGAACGCCTCCAGGCTGTTCGAGTAGCGGCCCTGGTCGTCACGCTCGTAGTAGGAGTCGGCGAGCAGGTCGAGGATCCGGCCCCGCCCGGTCGCCACCTCGGAGAGGCCGCGCTGCAGGATCGGCCAGTAGTCGGACAGGTACAGCGCCTGCGTCGTGCCGGTGATCGCGTCCGGGAAGCTCAACGTCCGGCCGTCGCCCACCGGGACCGGCCGGTCGATCAGCGGCCGCATGATCGCCTGGAACCGTGCGGTGGCCTGCGCCGGGTCGGTGCCGAGCGGGCAGTCCGGCTTCTTCGCGCAGTCCTTCGCGAAGTTGTCGAACGCGAGCTGGAACCCCGCGCCCTGCTTCACCGACGAGTCGATCGTGGACTGGGTCGGGTCGATCGCGCCGTCCAGCACGAGCGCCCGCACGCGCTGCGGGAACGCCTCGGCGTACGCGGTACCCAGCTCCGTGCCGTAGGAGAACCCGACGTAGCTGAGCTTCTCGTCACCGACGACCGACCGCATCACGTCCATGTCCTTGGCGACCTCGCGGGTGCCCATGAACGCCAGCTTGTCCGCGCCGGTCTTCTGCGCGCAGCGGTCCGCGTACTGCCGCGAGTTGGCCTCCGCGGCCGTCACGCCGGCCGGCGACGGGTCGGCGTAGACCTCGGCTCGTTCCTGGTCGTTCTGGCGGTCGTCCAGGCAGTCGATGGCGGGACGGCTGGCGCCGACGCCGCGCGGGTCGAAGCCGATCAGGTCGAACCGCTCGCCGAGCGGGGTGGCGGCCAGGTCGGCCGCCTTGCCGGCGACGAAGCCCGTTCCGGGCGCGCCGGGGCCGCCCGGGTCGAAGAACAACGAACCGATCTTGTCGCCGGTCGCCTTCTTGCGCAGCAGCGCGACCTCGGCGGTCGGGCCCTGCGGCTGGTCGTAGTTCAGCGGAACGCGCACCCGGGTGCAGTCCAGCGACGGGTCGGCGTAGCTCGCCGCGGAGTCCGAGGTCGACGCGTAGGACGCGCACGGGCCCCACTGCAGCTGCTGGTCGTAGAACGCGGCGAGCTGGGGCGGGTCGGGAGGCGGGGGTGGTGCGGCCGCCTCGTCGGCGGTGTCCGTGCAGGCGCCGAGCAGGCTGACCGCGACCGTGGCGAGGGCCGCCGCCGCGAGCGTCCTCCGTCGCCGGGACCGAATGGGCGGATGCGCCGCCGGTCGTCCGGGCGAACGGCGTCCGAGCAGTCGGGCCAGCATGGGGGCGAGCATGCCAGCCGGTCCCGGAGGTCCTCCGGGGACCCGGTCCGGGTGAGGGTTCCCACACCTCGGCGCCGCGGGGCCCGCGCGCTGCCACGCTGGTAAGTGCCGACGTTGGCGAACCCGGGGACCCGCATGCGGGCCTCGAGGCAGGAAGGAGCTCACCGATGAGCAGCACTCCAGACCAGTCCGCGACCTCTGCTCCGCGCCGCACGCGCGTGCACCACCTGCTCCAGTGGAAGCAGGAAGGGCGCCGCTGGCCGATGCTGACGGCCTACGACGTGTACACCGCCGAGATCTTCGACGACGCCGGGATCCCGGTCCTGCTCGTCGGGGACTCGGCAGGCAACAACGTGTTCGGCCATCGCAACACCATCCCGGTGACGGTCGAGGAGCTGCTGCCGCTCACCCGGGCCGTGGTCCGCGGCGCAAAGCACGCACTCGTCGTCGCCGACCTGCCGTTCGGGAGCTACCAGATCTCGCCCGAGCAGGCCCTGCAGACCGCGTTCCGGTTCATGAAGGAGGCCGACGCGCACGCCGTGAAGCTCGAGGGCGGCGCCCGGTTCGCGCCCCAGGTGGAGGCGCTGGCCGGGTCCGGCATCCCGGTGATGTCGCACCTCGGGTTCACCCCGCAGAGCGAGCACGCACTCGGCGGGTTCCGGATCCAGGGCCGCGGCGACGCGGGCGACCGGCTGATCGAGGACGCGCTGGCGATGCAGGAGGCGGGCGCGTTCGCGGTGGTCCTGGAGATGGTGCCGGCGGACGTCGCCAAGCGCGTGACGGCCGAGCTGACCGTCCCGACGATCGGGATCGGCGCCGGCCCGGACTGCGACGCGCAGGTGCTGGTGTGGCCGGACATGGCCGGGATGAACCGCGGGAAGGTACCGCGTTTCGTGCGCCGCTACGCCGACGTCGGGGCCGTGCTGCAGGACGCGGCGGCCCGGTTCGCCGAGGACGTGCGCGGCGGCGAGTACCCGGCGCCGGAGCACTCCTACAGCTGAGCACGGGCGGCTGACCACCGACGAACGCCGGTGGTCAGCTGCCGCCCGCGGCGGGATGATCACCTCGGGACACGAACCGGGGGTCGGACGTCGGCCCGCCCACGGCCGCACCGGACGCACGCCCCACCGGGGCTCCGGGGAGCCCGGCGACCGGGTGGCCGCAGGAATGGCGCGCCAGCATCCGGGCGGCGACGGTGTCGCGCCGCCGTATCCGGTCGCGCAGCAGGGCGAAGCGGTCCCGGTGCTCCGGTTCGTTCGCGAGCGCGGCCTCGGCGGCGACCAGCACGGCTTCCGAGCCCGCCCGCACGGCGGGGTCCGACCACCCGGACAGCGCCACCCTCCGGTGCGCGTCCGCGTCCGGGACCCGCCGCCGTCCGGTCAGCGTCCGGTCCCGCAGCAGGCCGGTGAGCAGGCTCAGCAGTGCCGCGACGAGCTCGGGGCCGCCCGGGTCACCGGCCGGGTCCTCGCCCGCGGTCACCGGTATCGCGTCGAACGCCTTGAACTCGATGCGCCCGACCTCGACCGGGATCCCCGCGTGCCGGGTCAGGGTGGGGTCGGTGCGCAGCAGCGGGGCGTCCGGGTCGAGATAGACGAGCACGGCGGGGCGCGCCCCGGTGCGCCGCGCGGTGCGCGCCGACAGCCCGCCCCACGGGCGGCCGTCGCGGAACGGCGAGGAGAACGACCACGGCACCAGGTACGGGCTGTAGTACGTCAGCTTCGCGCCCGCGTCGACGAGCCCGGCCGGGTCGGACCCCGACTCCGGGAACGACAGGTTGAGGTCCGGCCCGTAGGTGACCATGTGCAGGTAGGCGGTGCGTTCCTCGGGCGAGTCGCGCATCTGCGCCTGTTCGATCTCGTTCGGCGGTGGGTCGAGCCGGTAGACCGAGCGCAGCGGGTTCGCCCCGAGCGCGACCGGGTGCAGCCCGTGCCGGGATGCGACGTCGCCGAGCAGCGTCGCGTCGGCGGCCAGCGCGTCGCACACGGCGCCGACGGAGTCGTGCACCCGGGTGCGGATCTCGATGCCCTTGGGGTCGAACCGGATCATCTCGCCGCGATCGTCGAGACGCTCGTAGCCCTCGGCGTACCAGCGCTTGTGGCGGATCCCGGCGTCGCCGACGCGCAGGTCACCATGATCGGACGGGTCCTCGGGCAGCTCGCCGACGACGGCGGCGACCTCGGCATGGGTCAACGACGTGAAGTCGGCCAGCGAGCCGTCGTCGCGCAGAAACGCCAACTCGTGCTCGACGCCGTACCGCGCCCGTCCCCGCACCTGGTCCCGCACCACCCGTCGCTGTCGTGCCGACGTGCCGACCTGCCCTGCGCCTCGGACGAGCCTACCTTCCCCGGCCACGGGCCCTCCGCCTCTGGACAAGGCGGTTCCGGAGGGCCAGCCTTGTAGCGACGGAGCGCGTCGAACGGGACACCGGCCACGACCAGCACGGAGGCGTCAATGAGACTGGGTCGCAAGCTGTCCGAGGGATTCGCCGTGGACCACGAGGCGGAGGCCCGCCCCGCGCCGGTCGCCGACCGGGCCGAGGAGATCGAGCGCCCCGTGCCGATGGCGGTCGAGCCGGACCATTTCGCAGGAACCGGGGCGCCTGTCGTCTCCGGGCAGCCGCCGGTCGGCTGACCATGAGGCTGCGGTTCGCCCGCACCCCTCGGGAACGCCCGCCCGGCCCGCTCGTCGGATACAAGCTGGCCTACCCGATGCTGTCCGCGGACGGGACGGTCGCGGCGTTCAGTGGCGTGACGCTGGGGCGGGCACACGTGTACCGCTGGGTCGACGACGCCGTCTGCGCGCACGGCTCCCGCCACGAGTGCCCGTCCCGCTGGTGTGACTGCGGCTTCTACTGCTTCCACGAGGTCGCCGACGCCCGCGAGCTGGCGTGCGCCCCCGAGCACCAGGGCGCGGTCCAGCTCGAGGTGGTGGCGTCCGGCCGATTCCGGCGCTACGAGCTCGGGCTCCGGTACTCCCGACAGCGCGTGCGCACGGTCCGGCTGCGCCCGTGCCGCTGCGGGCGCGCCTCGGCGTTGCTGGCCGACACCGGGTCCGGGACGGCCGGCTGGCGCCGGCTCGATCCGGTCTGCCCCAGCTGCGCCGGGCACCGGCCGGTCCTGCGCCCGGAGGACTTCGGCAAGCTCGCCGGAGACGTCCAGATGCTGGTGGACGACGTGGCCGGCCCGGCCGTCCCGACCGGCGCGCCGGCATGGTCCGCCCCGGAGTCGCGGCACGTCGACGTCCCGCCGGACGCCGGTGCGGTGGCCGTGCTGACCGCCGAGGTCGCGCTGCTGCAGGCCCAGCTGGAGCGGATGCAGCAGCGCATCGAGGACCTCGAGGGCTCGGGACTGAGCGCGGAGCGGAGCGGGAGCGCCTCAGCACTGCGCGGAGCGGGGCGGGAGCCGCGCCGCGGCCGGTCGACGACGCCGACGCGGGCCTTAGAGCCAGGCGGGCAGGGGGCCGGGGCGGTTGCCGTCCGACGTGCGCAGCCCGGTGCCCTTGGTGCGGCCGAGCAGCCAGGCGGCGAGGTCGGGAGCCGAGCCCCGAACGGTGCCGAGGTCGCCCGCCGGTCCGTCGGGGCCGTCCGGTCCGGGGCCGACCTCGACGGTCTCGCCGGAGTCGGTGTCCTCCAGCACCATCCGCGGGGAGCCGTCGCGGCCGGACCTGGTCGCGCTCACGTCGGCGATCAGCACGGCGAGCATCGGCGCCGGCATGTCCGCGAACGACGCGCCGACGTCGAGGTCGACGGCGTGGATCCAGACCTCCCGCGCACGTGCCCACGGGATCACCGTGGCCGGCATCCGGAGGCGCTGCGGCGTCTCGATCTCGGCCGACCACGCCTGCTCCGGCATGGTGCGGACCGCGTCGGCCAGGCGGTCGGACGAGGCGACGACGTCGGCCCGGATCTCGTCCGGGCTCCGCGTCGCACCGGCCTCGATGTCGGCGTCCCGGCGCTCCCGGCTCGGGTAGGCGAGCGTCGGCTCGCCGGTCTTCGCCCAGGTCACGAGGTTGACCATCGCGTCGGCGTTGCGGGCGATGTGCGTCAGGACGTGCGCCCGCGTCCAGCCGGGCAGCAGCGACGGGGCGCCGAACGCCTCGTCGCCCATCCGCCACATCAGCCCGCGCAGGTGCGCGGCGCCGTCCCCCGCCCACGCCAGCGAGTCCTCCCGTTCCGGCAGCCGGACCGCCGGGTTCACGGAACGGCCCGGCAGACGTTGCGGCACTCGCCGACCCCGTCCACCGCGACGACGATCTCGGCGCCGTCGGTGAGGTAGCGCGGGGGCGTGCGCGCGTGGCCGACCCCGCCGGGGGTGCCGGTGGCGATCACGTCGCCGGGGTTGAGCGTCACGATCGCGGACAGGTACTCGACGAGCTCGACGGCGGAGAACACGAGCTGGTCGGTGGTCGAGTCCTGCATCGTCTCGCCGTCGAGCGTGCTCGAGATCCGCCAGGAGTCCCCCTCCAGCTCGTCCGGCGTGACCAGCACCGGGCCGAGCGGCGTGGAGTGCTCGAACGTCTTGCCCTGCAGGAACTGCTTCGTGCGGTTCTGGAAGTCGCGCATGCTGACGTCGTTGAGGACCGAGTACCCGGCGATCGCGGCCCGCGCGGCGCCGGAGTCGGCGTGGCGGACCGGGCGCCCGATCACGACGGCCAGCTCGGCCTCGTAGTCGACCTTGTCCGACGCGGCGGGCAGCTCGATCTCGTCGTGCGCCCCGACCAGCGCCGGCGCGAACTTCGCGAACACGGTCGGGTAGGCGGGCAGCTCGTTGCCCATCTCCTTGACGTGGTCCCGGTAGTTCAGGCCGACGCAGATGATCTTCTCCGGGGCCGGGACGAGCGGGGCGTGGTCCAGCGTCGCGACGTCGTGCACCGGCCCGGCCGCCGTCGCGGCGTGCTCGGCCCAGTCCGGGCGCTCCAGCAGCGCCCGCAGGTCGGCCTCGCCGGTCTCGACGGCCGTGTCCGCGTCCACCCGGACCGCCCGGGTCCCGGTCGCGGTGCGGATCGTGGCCAGCCTCATCGCGCATCCCCCGTCCGGGTCGGGAGGGTCGCCGTCTCGGTGGGTTCGCGGGTCGTCGTGCTCACGCGGAGAGTCTGCGCCACTGCCGCAGCGGGATCAGCCCCCGGGCCGTCTCAGTTCGCGACGCCGCGGCTCAGATCGCACCGGTCTCGTCGGCCTCGGATCCCCCGCCGCCGCGGACCGGGAGGCCGCCGAACACGTCCGGCGGCTCGTGCCAGTGCGCCTCCGGCGAGCCGGACCGTGCCGCCTGCACGGCCCGCCACACCCGCTGCGGGCTGCACGGCAGGTCGACGTGCCGCACGCCGAGCCCGGCGAGCGCGTCGACGACCGCGTTCTGCACGGCCGGCGTGGACCCGATCGTCGCGGACTCGCCGATGCCCTTGGCGCCCAGTGCGTTCATGTGCGTCGGCGTCTCGGTGGTCGACGCCTCGAACGAGAACAGGTCGGCCGCCGTCGGCATCCGGTAGTCGGCGAGGCTCGCGGTCAGCGGCTGGCCGTCGTCGTCGTAGAGGACCTCCTCGAAGAGCGCCTGCGCGATGCCCTGCGCAAGCCCGCCGTGCTGCTGGCCCTCGACCAGCAGCGGGTTCACGATCCGCCCGCAGTCGTCGACGGCGACGTGGCGCCGCGGCCGGACGCGTCCGGTCTCGGTGTCCACCTCGACGACCGACACGTGCGCGCCGAACGGGAACGTCGCGCCGGCCTGCTCGGAGTCCAGCGCGGCGGCGAGCTCGCCGCCCTCGGCCGCGGCGTGCTCGGCCAGCTGCGCCCAGGTGATCGTCGCCGAGGACGGCACCCCGGCCACACCGAACTCGCCGCCGTCGGTGAGCTCGACGTCGTCGGCCGCGGCCTCCAGGATCGTCGCCGCCCGCTTGCGGGCCTGCTCCAGCACGTCGGAGGCCGCCGCGGCGACCGCCGTGCCGCCCATCTGCAACGACCGCGAGCCGCCGGTGCCGCCGCCCCGGGGCACGGTGGCGGTGTCCGACTGCACGTAGCGGATCTTGTCCATCGGGATGCCGAGGCGGTCCGACACGAGCATCGCGAACGACGTCGCGTGCCCCTGCCCGTGCGCCGACGTGCCCGCCGAGACCGTCGCCGTCCCGTCCGCCGCGATCGTCACCGAGCCGTACTCGCTGCCCCCGCCACCCGCGGTGACCTCGACGTAGACGGCGATCCCGATGCCCAGCCGGACCGGGTCACCGGCCTCCTGGCGGCGGCGCTGCTCGGCCCGCACCCCGTCGTAGTCCGCGATGCGCAGGGCCTCCCGCAGCGGCAGGTCGTAGTCCCCGACGTCGTACGCGGCGCCGACCGGGGTGGTCAGCGGGAACCCCGACGGGTCCAGGAAGTTGCGCCGGCGCAGCTCGGCCGGGTCCATCTCCAGCTCGACGGCGGCGATGTCCACCAGCCGCTCCAGGTGCGCGGCGGCCTCCGGGCGACCGGCCCCGCGGAACGCCCCCATCGGCGTCGTGTTCGTGAGTGCCGAGGCGGCGTCGAAGCGCACGTTCGCGATGTCGTAGACGCCCGGCGCCATCAGGTACGTCATGTGCAACGGCAGCGCCCCGCCGAACCCGGCGTAGGCACCCGAGTCACCGACCACCCGGGCGCGCAGGCCGACCATCGTCCCGTCCCGCTTCAGACCCAGCTCGTAGTACCCGACCTGGCTCCGGCCGTGCGGCATCGACACCAGGTTCTCGGTCCGGGTCTCCACCCAGGACAGCGGACGGCCGAGGCGCCGCGCGGCACCGATCACGACGGTGTGCTCGGCCAGCATCCCGGCCTTCGCCCCGAACCCGCCGCCGACGTGCGGTGCGACCACCCGCACCTGCTCCTGGTCCAGCCCGAGGATCCCGCAGAGCTGGCTGCGGAACAGGTGCGGCATCTGGGTGGACACGTGGACCACCAGCTCGTGCCCGTCGTTCTCAGCCGGGTCCACGGGGTTGACGAGGATCGCGTTGCCCTCCAACGGCATCGCCGCGACCCGCTGGTTGACCATCCGGGCCCGCACGACGACGTCGGCGTCGGCGAGCGGATCGCTCGTCGGGGCGCGCAGCCCGGCCGCGATGTTCGTGCCGGTGTCCGGGAACTGCAGCTCGGCACCCTCGGCCAGTGCGGCCTCCACGTCGGTGACCGCGGGCAGCGGGTCGTAGTCGACCTCGACCAGCTCCGCGGCGTCCACCGCGGCGGCCTTCGTCTCGGCGACGACGACGGCGACCGCCTCCCCGACGAAGCGAACCCGGTCGGTGGCCAGCGGCGGGCGCGGCAGTTCGGGGTTGAGCACCATCAGGCCGTGGTGCGCCGGCAGGTCGAGGTCCGCCGCGGTGAACACGGCGAGCACCCCGGGCGACGCAGCGGCCTCGGCCGTGTCGATCGACCCGACGAGGGCATGCGCCATCGGCGAGCGGACGAACGCGACGTGGGCCAGGCCGTCGCGGCGCAGGTTGCCCACATAGGTCGTGGCACCGGTGATGAGGTCGGTGTCCTCGACGCGGCGGACGGAGGTTCCGAGGATCGAGCCAGGCATGCCGCTACGTTAACCCGGTCTCCCGGCGCTGTCGCCCGCTAACCGGAGGACCCTTCGGTTAGCGGTCGGAGCGGCCGGACGGGCGTCGCGTTCGTCTCTCGACACGTGCGCGGGCGAGCACGGCCGGTAGCGTCCGGACCCATGCCCGAGTTCCACCACACGGACGTGCTTCCGCTCGGCAAGGACGAGACCGAGTACCGCGAGCTGGACCTGCCGGCCGGCACCACGGTCGAAGCCGCCGGCCGCACGTTCCTCGAGGTCCCGCCCGCGACGCTCACCGGTCTGGTCCGCGCGGCCGTCACCGACATCCAGCACCTGCTGCGCCCGTCGCACCTGGCCCAGCTCCGGTCGATCATCGACGACCCGGAGGCGTCCGGCAACGACCGGTTCGTCGCCACCGACCTGCTGCGCAACGCGTGCGTGTCGGCCGGCGGCGTGCTCCCGATGTGCCAGGACACCGGCACCGCGATCGTCATCGGCAAGAAGACCGAGGCGATCCTGACCGGCGGCGACGACGAGGCCGCCGTCTCGCGCGGGGTCTTCGAGGCCTACCAGGATCTGAACCTGCGCTACTCCCAGATGGCGCCGCTGAACTTCTGGGAGGAGAAGAACACGGGCACGAACCTGCCCGCCCAGGTCGAGCTGTACCAGAAGCCGGGCCGCGACCCGTACTACGAGTTCCTGGTGCTGGCCAAGGGCGGCGGGTCGGCCAACAAGACGTTCCTCTACCAGGAGACGAAGGCGCTGCTGAACCCGAAGCGCCTGGCCGCGTTCCTGGACGAGAAGCTGCGTTCGCTGGGGACGGCCGCCTGCCCGCCGTACCACCTGGCGATCGTCGTCGGCGGCACGTCGGCCGAGTTCAACCTCAAGGTCGCCAAGCTCGCGTCCGCGCGCTACCTGGACGGGCTGCCGACCGAGGGCTCGCCGCTGGGACACGGGATCCGGGACACCGACCTGGAGCAGCAGGTGCTGGAGCTGACCCGCCAGTTCGGGATCGGCGCCCAGTTCGGCGGCAAGTACTTCTGCCACGACGTCCGCGTGATCCGGCTGCCGCGGCACGGCGCGTCGCTGCCGGTCGGGATCGCCGTGTCCTGCTCCGCGGACCGGCAGGCCAAGGCGAAGATCACCCCGTCCGGGGTGTACCTGGAGCAGCTGGAGCGCGACCCCGCCCGCTACCTGCCGGACACCGACCACGAGGACCTCTCCGACGAGGTCGTGCAGATCGACCTGAACCGGCCGATGGACGAGATCCGCGCACAGCTGTCGTCGCTGCCGGTGAAGACGCGCCTGTCGCTGACCGGCCCGCTCGTGGTGGCCCGGGACATCGCGCACTCGAAGATCGCCGAGCGCCTCGACGCCGGCGAGCCGATGCCGCAGTACCTGCGCGACCACGCGGTCTACTACGCCGGGCCGGCGAAGACGCCCGAGGGCTACGCGTCCGGCTCGTTCGGGCCGACGACCGCGGGGCGGATGGACTCCTACGTGAAGCAGTTCCAGGAGGCCGGCGGTTCACTGGTGATGCTGGCCAAGGGGAACCGCTCCAAGCAGGTCGTCGAGTCCTGCCGGGACAACGGAGGGTTCTACCTGGGCTCGATCGGCGGGCCGGCGGCGCGGCTGGCGCAGGACTGCATCCGCAAGGTCGACGTGCTGGAGTACCCGGAGCTCGGCATGGAGGCGGTCTGGAAGATCGAGGTCGAGGACTTCCCCGCGTTCGTCGTGATGGACGACAAGGGCAACGACTTCTTCGCCGACACCTCCGCCCCGACGCTGCAGGTCACGTTCCGCACCTGATCATCACGCCGGACCGGCCGGACGGGCGCGGCACGAACGCCGCCCCTCCGTCCGGGGTGCAGCCGGTAGGTCAGCGCAGGCGGCGGGGGCCGGCGTCCTCGCGGGTCGGGGGCGGGCCGAGGGTGATCTGGGCACTGGTCACGAACGCACCCTCGGCCGACGCCAGGATCGGGTCGAGCCGCAGCGAGCGGACCTGCGGGACGTCCTCGGTGAGACATCCGATCCGCAGCGCCAGGTCCTCGAGCGCCTCCATCCGGACCGGCTCGGTGCCCCGGTAGCCGGTCAGCAGCGGGGCCGCGCGCGGGGCGCGGACCAGCCGCGCCGCGTCCTCGGTGGACACCGGAAGAACCCGGTAGGCGCGGTCGTCGAGCAGATCCGTGGCCAGGCCGGCCAGCCCGAACGACAGCAGCGAGCCGAACGAGGGGTCGTCGGACACCTCGAGCACGCACGATATGCCCTTCGGCGCCATCCGCTGCACGTGGACGTCCGGGGAGCCGGTCAGCCGGGCCATCTCGCGGTGCGCGGTGCGGACGGAGTCCGCGGTCGTCAGGTCGAGCCGGACGCCGACGAAGTCGCTGCGGTGCCGCCACCGCTCCCCGTCGGCCTTGAGCGCCACCGGGTAGCCGAGCTCCTCGGCCGCCGCGACCGCTGCGTCCGCACCCGCGACCAGCCGGAACGCGGGCAGCTCCACGCCGTAGCAGGCGAGCAGTGCGACGGTCTCCTCGTCGGTGAGCACGCGCTCGCGCTCGGCGCCGAGGCGGGCGACCAGCGTCCGGGCCGCGTCCGGGTCCACGCCCTCCGGTGTCACGAACTCGCCGACCGGGGTCTGTCGCCACTCCGCGTAACGCGTCACCCGGGCCAGCGCGGTGGCCGCGCGTTCCGGGCTCGCGTAGCTGGGCACCGAACCGGGTCCCGGAGAGCCGTCCGGTCCCGGGACCGCGAGCTCGACGGGCACGCCCTCGACGGCCAGGAACACGGCGAGGACCGGCACGCCCGCACCCTCGGCCGCGTCGCGCAGCGCCTCGGCGTACTCGGCACCGGGAACCGCGATCGGCGGCACGAACACCGCGATCAGCGCGTCCGGCGACTCGGGTGCGTTCAGGGCCGACCGGACGGCGGCGGCGAACTGCTCGGGCTGGGCGGCGAAGCCGACGTCCACCGGGTCGGCCACGGGTTCCAGACCCTCGTCCAGCAACCCGTCGGTGACCAGCAGGTTCAACGCGGTCGAGTTGCCGACCACCGCGACCCGGCGCCCGGTCGGGAGCGGCTGGTAGGCCAGCAGCAGGGCGGTGTCGAACAGCTGCGGCAGGGTCTCCACCCGGATCACGCCGGACTGGGCGAACAGCGCCTTCACGCTGGCCTCGTCGATCGGCGCGGACATCGTGGCGTGCGAGGGCACCGGAGCCGTGTGCCGCCCGCTCTTCACCGCGACGACCGGTTTCGTCCGGGCCAGCCGCCGCGCCACCCGGGCGAACTTGCGCGGGTTGCCGAACGTCTCCAGATAGAGCAGCACGACGTCGGTGGCCGGATCGGTCTGCCAGTACTGGAGCAGGTCGTTGCCGGAGACGTCGGCCCGGTTGCCTGCGGAGACGAACGTGGACAGGCCGAGCCCACGCTCCCGGGCGCTGGCCAGGATCGCGGTGCCGAGCGCGCCGGACTGGCAGAAGAACCCGGTGCGGCCGTGGCCGGGGATCCGCGGCGCGAGCGTCGCGTTCAGCCGCACGTCCGGGGCGGCGTTGGCCACGCCGAGCGCGTTCGGCCCGACCACCCGCATGCCGTGTGCCCGGGCCTCGGCCACCAGGCGCCGCTCCGCGACCGTGCCGCCGCCGCCGGCGTCGGCGAACCCGGAGCTGATCACGACGAGCGCGCGGACGCCCTTGGCCAGGCAGGAGTCCATCACCTCGTCGATCCCGGCGGCCGGGACGGCGACCACGGCGAGGTCCACCTCGTCCGGGATGTCGATCACCGACGGGTAGGCCCGCACCCCGCGCACCGAGTGCGCGTCCGGGTTCACCGGGTAGACGGGCCCGCTGAAACCGGCCCGCAGCAGGTTCGTCAGCACCGCGTGGCCGATCTTGGTCTCGTCCGCGGACGCGCCGATCACCGCCACCGACGACGGCCGGAGCACGTTCGCCACGCTGCGCGCCTCGGCCGCCTGCTCGCGCGAGTCCCGGACGGCGATCGAGCGCTCCGTCGGGTCGATGTCGAACTCCAGGTGCAGCACGCCCTCCGCGAACGCGCGCGTGACCTGGTAGCCGGCCTCGCGGAAGACCCGGACCATGCCGTGGTTCTCCACCAGCACCTCGGCCTCGAACCGGGACAGCCCGTTCTCCCGGGCGGCGGCGGCCAGGTGCTCCAGCAGGATCGAGCCGAGCCCGCGGGCCTGGTGGTCGTCCCGGACCACGAACGCCACCTCGGCCGAGGTGACCGGCGCGCCGTCGTCGCCGCCAAGACCCTCGTACCGGCCGACCGCGACGATCTCGCCGCCGAGCAGCGCCAGGAACGCCACCCGCCTGCGGTGGTCGACGACGGTGAACCGCTCCAGCTCACGGGGGCTGAGCCGCGGGTGCGGCCCGAAGTAGCGCAGGTAACGGGTGCGGTCGGACAGCTTCTCGTGGAACGCGAGCAGGGCGTCGGCGTCGCCGGGCAGGATCGGACGCAGGTGCACGATCCCGCCGTCGGAGGCGACGACGTCGGCCTCCCAGTGGCGTGGGTAGGGCGCGACGGCCCCGTCCTGGACCGCGACGGGCGCTGTCGGCGCTGCGGGTGCGGCCGGGTCGGCGGCTGTCGGATGCCCGGCGTTCGGGGCGGCGGGCGGCGGCGGGGAGCGGTCGGGGGCCATGTCAGTCCCGCGGATCGTCCGGGTCGAGTCCGTGCAGCGGGAACACGGCCCGCCGCGTCTCCTTGATCGTGGAGTCCACGCGGTCGCCGTGGCCGTCCTCCCACGGGTCGTAGGACGGGTCCGCGCCGTCGCCCATCGCCACCGGGAGCGGGGCCCGGGTGTACTTGGCGGCGCGGGCCATCCAGTCGGCCGGGATCGACCGGTTCGGGTCGATGTCGCGGTCCAGCGCGACCGCCTGCAGGTGCGTCCACGACCGCGGCACGACGCGGAACAGGGCGTACCCGCCACCGCCCAGGACCAGCCACTTCCCGCCGGCCGTGGTCTCGGCCAGGTCGCGCAGCGCGAGGTAGATGGCCCGGTGCCCGTCCACCGACAGCTCGAGGTTGGCCAGCGGGTCCTCGGCGTGGGTGTCCGCGCCGCACTCGGTGACCAGCACCTGGGGCTGGAAGGACCGCAGCAGCGACGGCACGACGGCGTGGAACGCGCGCAGCCACCCGGCGTCGCCGGTGCCCGGGGGCAACGCCAGGTTCACCGCGTACCCCTCGCCGTCCCCGCGACCCAGCTCGCCGGGCCACCCGGTGCCCGGCCACAGCGTGAGCGGGTGCTGGTGCATCGAGATGGTCATCACGCGCGGGTCGTCGTAGAACGACGCCTGCACGCCGTCGCCGTGGTGGACGTCGACGTCGACGTAGGCGATCCGCTCGTAGCCCTGGTCGAGCAGCCAGGCGATGGCGACCGAGCAGTCGTTGTACACGCAGAACCCGGCGGCGCGGTCGGACATCGCGTGGTGCAGACCGCCGGCCATGTTCACGGCGCGGTCGGCCCGGCCCTCGTGGATCTCGCGGGCGGCGCGCACCGACCCGCCGGCGATCAGTGCCGCCGCCTCGTGCATGCCGAAGAAGACCGGGTTGTCGGCCGTGCCCAGCCCGTGCCCGACGCCGAACGGCGCCTCGGGGGCCGAGCGCACGGCGGTCTGGTACTCGGCCGTGTGCACCCGGGTCAGCTCGGCGTCGGTCGCCGGGGCGGGCTCGATCAGCTCCACCCCGTCCAGAACGCCGAGCTCGCTGGAGAGCTCCATCATCAGCTCGAGACGGACCGGGTTCAGCGGATGGTCGTCGGAGAGCTGGTAGGTCAGGAACTCCGGCGTCCACACCACCGCCGTACGCGCGCTCATGGGCGCCGACCGTAGGCGAGGACGGCGACGACGGCCATCTCCGCGACCGTCGGAACGGTCGAGCGGGTCCCGCTCACGGCGACTCCCCGGTGGCGGCGGGACGGTCCGGGTCGGCGGACCACTCCGACCACGAGCCCGGGTAGAGCGCCGCGGGGGCCTCCGGACGGGTGAGACCGGCGCGTTCCAGCGCGAACACCAGCGCCGCCGCGTTCACGCCGGATCCGCAGTAGGCGCCGGCCGGGCTCGGAACCGTCCGCCCCGGCCGCCCGGAACCGCGCGGCCAGCTCGTCCGGTGCCAGCCACCGACCGTCCGGACCCGCGTTGTCGGCCGCGGGCGCGTTGCGGGCGCCGGGGATGTGGCCGGCCCGCGGGTCGACCGGCTCGGTCTCGCCCCGGTACCGGGCGGGAGCGCGGGCGTCGAGCAGGACGCCCGCCGTGGCCAGCGCAGCAGCGGAGTCCGTGTCCAGCACCGGCATCCCGCCGGGACGCACGACCACGGTCCCGGTCGCGGTGGCGGGTTCCGCCGCGCGCTGCGCCGCCGGGACGTCGTCGCCGGCGAGCGGGAGCCCCTCGGCCAGCCACGCCGCGAAGCCCCCGTCCAGGAGCGCGACCCGGTCCGGCCCGAACCCGGCCCAGCGCAGCAGCCACCAGGCGCGGGCGGCGACCGCGCCGTTGGCGTCGTCGTACACGACCACGCGCGACGTGTCGTGCACGCCGGCCCGGCGCAGGGCGTCCTGCAGCCGCTCCGGCTCCGGCAGCGGGTGCCGGCCCCGCGGCGCGCCCGGCCCGGCCGGCGCGGCGAGCTCGGTGTCGAGGTCGACGAACGCGGCGCCGGGTATCCGGCGGGCGGCGTGGTCGGGTCGTCCGGGCGGACCACCGAGTCGCCATCGCATGTCGAGCACGACGGGTCGGGGGTCCCCTCCCAGCGCGTCGGCCAGGGCACGGGGTGTGATCAGATCGGCCACGGTGCTCATACTCCCGCGGAAGGTCTCCCACTGCCCGGGTCGTTGCAGGGCTAGACTGGGGAACGAACGAAGGGGCCCGAGTTGAACGAGCTCATCGACACCACAGAGATGTATCTCCGGACGATCTACGAGCTCGAGGAGGAAGGCGTCGTCCCGCTCCGTGCGCGGATCGCCGAACGCCTCGGGCAGAGCGGTCCGACCGTGAGCCAGACCGTCGCGCGTATGGAGCGGGACGGTCTCCTCGTCGTGGCCGGGGATCGTCACCTCGAACTGACCGACGACGGCCGGGGCCGGGCCGTCGCCGTGATGCGCAAGCACCGCCTCGCCGAGCGCCTGCTGATCGACGTGATCGGGCTCGAGTGGGAGCTGGTGCACGCCGAGGCCTGCCGCTGGGAACACGTCATGAGCGAGGACGTGGAGCGCAAGCTCATCCGGCTGCTCCACAAGCCCACCGTCTCGCCGTACGGCAACCCGATCCCCGGTCTGGACGACCTGGACAGGGATCCGCCGGACCAGACCTCCGGATCGGTGCCGCCGACCCTCGAGGTCGGGCTGCAGCGGCTCGACGAGCTCGCCCGCCGCGGTGGCGGAGCGGTCGAGGTGCGGCGCATCGCCGAGCACGTGCAGGTCGACGCCGACCTGATGGGCGAGCTGAAGCTGGCCGGGATCGTGCCGGGCAACATCGTGGAGGTCCAGCCGATCCCGCGCTTCGGTGACGAGGTGCCGGTGGTCGCGGAGGGCGACCGGTCGACGGTCGCCCCGCTGGTGGCCCACGCTGTGCTCGTCCGCGCCCGGTAGGCCGCTGCGACAGCCTGACACGGCGCCGGCGACCCGTGGTGACGGGCCCTCGGGCCGGACGTGAGAACGTCGTCCGGCACCGAGAACACAGGAGGTACCCGTGAGGCTGCTCGTCACCGGTGGCGCCGGATACGTCGGCAGCGTGTGCGCCGCGCACCTGGTCGAGGCGGGCCACGAGGTGGTCGTGCTCGACGACCTGTCGACCGGTCACCGCGACGCCGTCCCGCCGGACTGCAAGTTCGTCGAGGCCGAGCTGGGCGACGCGGCCGGCGACGTGCTCGCCGAGGGCTTCGACGGCGTCCTGCACTTCGCCGCGCGCTCGCTGGTCGGTGAGTCCGTCGAACGTCCGGAGCGGTACTGGGACGGCAACGTCGTGACGTCCTTCCGGCTGCTCGAGGCGCTCCGCGCGCACGGCACGCCACGGCTGGTGTTCTCCTCGACGGCGGCCACCTACGGCGAGCCGGAGCAGGTCCCGATCCCGGAGACCTCTCCCGAGCGGCCGACGAACCCGTACGGCGCCACCAAGCTCGCGATCGACCACATGATCTCGTCCTACGCGGCCGCGCACGGCCTGGCCGCTACGAGCCTGCGGTACTTCAACGTCGCCGGGGCGCACGGGGCCTACGGCGAGCGGCACACCGTGGAGACCCACCTGATCCCGCTGGTCCTGCAGGTCGCGGCCGGTACCCGGGAGTCGATCTCGGTGTACGGCGACGACTGGCCGACGCCGGACGGCACCTGCGTGCGCGACTACATCCACGTCGACGACCTCGCCGACGCACACCGGCTCGCGCTGACCCACGCCACGCCGGGCCACCACGCCGTCTACAACCTCGGCAGCGGGCACGGCTTCTCCGTCCGCGAGGTGATCGAGGCCTGCCGCGCCGTCACCGGCCACCCGATCCCCGCCGTGACCGCGCCGCGCCGGGCGGGCGACCCGGCCGTGCTCGTCGCCTCCAGCGCGCGGGCGGCCGAGCACCTCGGCTGGACGCCGAGCCGGACGGACCTGCACCGGATCGTCGCCGACGCGTGGGAGTTCGCCCAGGGTCGGGCGCAGGCCGGTCACGGCCGGCCGTAGACCCGCTCGAGGGTCCGCCGCAGCCCGGTCGGACCGGTGAGCCCGAGCAGCGCCGCATCGACCGCGCCGGCGATCGGGTGCCGCGGCCGCACGTTCAGCGCACGCTCGACGGCGATCGAGGCGAGGGCTCCGTCACCGCGCAGCAACGCGCAGACAGCGAACAGCGCGGCCGGGTCGGCCAGCTCCGGCGACGGCATCGCGCGCGACAGGGCCGCCCACAGCTGCTCGGCTGCCGGGGCGTCCGGACCGAGGCAGAGGCGAACGGCGTCGTCGCGGATGTCCGGCGCGGCGAACGCGGCACAGAACTGCAGGACGGTCGCGTCGTCGACGACGAGCCGGCAGGCCGCGGCGTCCTCGACCGCGCGGCGCAGGACCGTCCGGTGCTCGGCCGTCCGGTCCGGCTCCGGTCCGGTGCCCGCGCGGGCCGCCGCCGCGTCCAGCTCGCGGGCCCACAGGCGGGCCCGCCTGCGCAACGCGGCGTCGCCGTCCGCGGCCAGGACGTCGCCGACGGCGGCCCGGTCCGGGAGCACCCCGCGTCCGCGCCGGGCGGAGGCCGCGGCGACGGCCTCCGGCTGCGGCGCGGGGACCTCGCCCCGGCATCCGCAGTCCTGGCCGGGCAGGTCGTAGCAGGCCCAGAACCCGCCGGGCCGGGTACCGGCCGCCCACAACACGGCGAACGGCTCGACCCCGGCCTCGACCAGCATGGTCTGGGCGGCCCGGGCGATGTCCGGCCGCGGCGGACGGCCGCCCGCGCCGGTCGGTCCGCCGCCGACGACCACCACGGCCGCACCGGTCGGCGCGTCGGTCACCAGCGCCGACACGGCCTCGGCGCACACCGGGCCCACGTCGTCGGCCGGTGGCAGGTCGACGCGCACGGTGAGCCCGACCCGCTGCGTGGAGCGCCCGCCGAACCCGACCAGCACGACCGACTCGGCGGGGTGGAACCCGAGGAGCACCGGGAGCGCCGCGACCAGCTCGTCACCACCGCGGAGACGCACCACGACCTCGGGGGCCGTGTCGGCACCGAGCAGACCGGCGAGGTCGTCCCTCCCGGACAGGTCGTCGAGCCGTTCGAGGTCGGCGAGATCCGGGTCCGGCGGGTCCCGATCGGCGGGAGGATCGGCCCACGGGTCGGGCGGGAGCGGACCGGGCCGGCACGGATCCGTGCAGGGGGCCGGGCCCGGTTCGTCGGGGTCGGCGGGCGAGGGAGGCGCTGGAGTCATGCCGGCAGCGTCGGAGCGGGTCGGCCGGGCCGTCGACGCGCTCGTCCGGTCGGCTGTGGACGACCGTGCCTCGACCGGCCGCAACGGCCAGGTTGTGGACAGGTGCCGCGCACCCGGCCGCGGCTCGGCCCGGACCGTCCGGGGACGGGAGGATGATGCGGCCCGCCCGCCGCGGCTCCCGCGAGACGACGCCGCCTTCTCAGGACCGGCGCGAGCTCCCGCGCACGGCCAGTTTCGCGTCCAGGACGACCCGCTCGACCGCCCGCGCCGGGTCGGCGATGCGGTCGAGCAGCAGCCGCGCCGCCTCGGCGCCGATCCGGTGGGCGGGCTGGACGACGACGCTCAGGGCGGGGGTCAGCGCCCGGGCCCAGGGTGCGTCGTCGAACGCGACGAGGCCGACGTCCCGGCCGGTCAGCAGGCCACGCTCCCCCATCGCCTCCAGCACGCCTATCGCCATCGCACTGTTCGCGACGAGCAGCGCGTCCGGCGGCTCGGGTCCGTCCAGGAACTCCCGCGCCGTATCCAGGGCCCCGGCCGCGCGGTAGTCGGAGTGCCACTCGAGCGCCGGGCCGCCGGCGTGTCCGGCCGCCCGCAGCGCGTCCCGGTGGCCGTGCGAGCCGGTCGTCGGCGGTCGTGACGCCGCGGGGCCCGGTCAGGCACCCGACCCGCCGGTAGCCCTCCTGGATCAGGTGCGCGGTCGCCTCGCAGGCCGCCGTGCGGCTGTCCACCGAGACCTGGTCGACGTCCTGGTCCGGCAGCCTGCGGTCGATCGCGACGACCGGGGTCCGGCGCTCCTGCAGCGACCGCAGGCCCAGCTCCGGATCGGTCGGCGAGAGGACGACGCCGGCCATCCGTTCCTGCAGCGCGACGTCGATGTAGCGGCGCTCCTTGTCGACGCTCTCGTCGGAGTTGCACAGCACGACCGAGTAGCCCGCGGACAGCGCGCAGTCCTCGACGCCGCGGGCCACCGAGGTGAAGAACGGGTTCTCGACGTCCGAGACGATCAGCGCCAGCACCGTCGTCTCCTGGCGGCGCAGGTTCCGGGCCAGGCTGTTCGGGCGGTAGTCGAGCTCCCGGGCGGCGTGGAAGACCCGCTCGGCCAGCGCCGGGTCGACGGTGGACTTGCCGTTGAACGCCCGCGACACGGTCGCGGTGGACACCCCCGCCCGCGCGGCCACGTCACTGATCGTCGCCATGACGCACCTCCCTCGCGGCCGAGCAGCCGACGGTCGCGCCACCCGGAGCCGTGCGCACACGACTCCGATCACCCGGATGCGGTCATCCGACATCGCGGGCGGGCGGTTTCTCGTCGACAGTGAGCGAACGATACCGGCCAGGCCCCCCGACGGTGCAGGAGGTACCGGCCCTGCGGGGCGGCCTCTGGTTCCGCTGCGTGATGCGCTGTTCACACGACCTGGCTTGCCCGCGCGCAGGGAGGCGACGACGCTGGTCGCGACGGGGAGGCGCGGGCGGGTCCGGCGGTGCCGGCGCCCCGCGGTGCGAGACGACGGACGGGAGCCCGACGCGTGTACGACTACGACCTGATGGTGATCGGCTCCGGACCGGGCGGGCAGAAGGCGGCGATCGGGGCGGCCAAGCTCGGCAAGCGCGTCGCCGTCGCGGACCGGGGCCACATGATGGGCGGGGTCTGCGTGAACACGGGCACGATCCCGTCGAAGACGCTGCGCGAGGCCGTCCTCTATCTGACCGGATTCGCCCAGAGGGAGATGTACGGCGCCAGCTACCGGGTCAAGTCCGAGATCACCATCGGTGACCTGCTGGCCCGCACGCAGCACGTGATCGGCCGGGAGGTCGAGATCGTGCGCCACCAGCTGATGCGCAACCACGTCGACATCCTCACCGGGACCGCGCAGTTCACCGACCCGCACACGGTCGTCGTCGAGGGCGCCGGGCGCGGGGACCACAACAGGGTCACCGCGGAGAAGTTCGTGATCGGCACCGGGACCCGGCCCGCCCGGCCGGACGTCGTCCAGTTCGACGGCGAGCGCGTCGTCGACTCCGACCAGGTCCTGCAGCTGACGCGCGTTCCGGGCTCGATGGTCGTCGTCGGCGCCGGGGTGATCGGCATCGAGTACGCCTCGATGTTCGCCGCGCTCGGCACGAAGGTGACCGTCGTCGAGAAGCGGCCGTCCATGCTGGACTTCTGCGACCCGGAGGTCGTGGAGTCGTTGAAGTTCCACCTGCGCGATCAGGCCGTCACGTTCCGGTTCTCCGAGGAGGTGTCCTCGGTCGAGGTCACCGACATCGGCACCATCACGAACCTGGCCAGCGGCAAGCGGATCCCGGCCGAGACGGTGATGTACTCCGCCGGGCGGCAGGGCATGACCGAGGCACTGCACCTGGAGAACGCTGGCCTGGCCGCGGACGACCGCGGACGGATCACCGTCGACGGGTACTACCGGTCCTCGGTCGAACACATCTACGCGGTCGGAGACGTGATCGGCTTCCCGGCATTGGCCTCGACCAGCATGGACCAGGGCCGCCTGGCCGCGTACCACGCATTCAATGAACCGGCCCGTGAGCTGCGCGAACTGCAGCCGATCGGGATCTACACGATCCCGGAGATCTCGTTCTGCGGGCGCACCGAGGATGAGCTGACCAAGGCGTCCGTGCCGTACGAGGTCGGGCTGTCCCGGTACCGGGAGCTCGCCCGCGGCGCGATCATCGGCGACTCCTACGGGATGCTCAAGCTGATCGTGTCCACCACGGACCGCACCCTGCTCGGCGTGCACGTGTTCGGCACCAACGCGACCGACCTGGTCCACATCGGGCAGGCGATCATGGGGTGCGGCGGCACCGTCGACTACCTGGTCGACACGGTGCTCAACTACCCAACGCTGTCCGAGGCCTACAAGGTCGCCGCGCTGGACGTCAGCAACAAGATCCGCGCGGTGGAGGCGTTCGAGAACCGCCAGACCGCACTCGCGGTGCCCGTGCCCACGGGCGACCCCGCGGCCAACGGCGCCGCCGCGAAGGACGGCGCCGCGGACGTCCCGGCCGCCGATCGGGAGCCTGCCGCCGGCGGGGACTGACGGCCGCGCAGGATCAGGTGTAGCGGAACCCGTGCTGGTCCAGCCACGGCTTCGGGTTGATCTTCGTGCCGTCCTGGATCACCTCGATGTGCAGGTGCGGGCCGGTCGTCTGGCCGCGGTTGCCCACCTCGGCGATCTGCTGGCCTGCGGCCACCTTCTGCCCGACCTTCACCAGCGAGCGGTTGATGTGGCCGTAGACGGTGATCGTGCCGTCGGCGTGCTGCACCCGCACCCACATCCCGAACCCGCTGGCCGGGCCGGAGCTGATCACGGTGCCGGCCATCGGGACGTTGATCGGCGTGCCGATCGGCGCGGCGATGTCCAGACCCTGGTGCGAGGTGCCCCACCGGGAGCCGAATCCGGAGGTGACGCGCCCGGAGACGATCCGGACCGCGCCACCCGGCGCCGCCGCGGCCGCAGCCGGACGCCCGGCGGCCGGCGCGGCCGCGGAGGCGGCGGCCGCGGCCGCGGCCGCACGCACGTCACGCACCGAGTCGCGGGCCTTGGAGACCGCGGCACCGGCCCGGCCGGCGAGGTCGGGGGCAGCCGCACCGGTCAGGGCCGTGGTGGCGACCGAGCGTGCGGACCCCGGCGTCGCGAGCGCGGCGATCGTGGAGCCCTCGGCGATCGTCGCGTCGGCGGGCGCACGCGGGTCCGGGATGGCGGCTGCCGGAGCCGTGTCGGAGACGGCGAACCAGCCGGCCATCTCCTCGGCGTCCGGTAGGAACGTGCCCTGGGCGGAGGCGTGCGCCGCGCCGGCGACGCCGCCGACCGCGACGAGCGCGGCGGCGACCCGGGACGAGCGCGACTGCAGCGGGAAACCGGAGTTGCCGCGGGCATGCCGGACGTGTGGGCCGCCGACGCGGTAGCCGCCGGCCGCGCCCGCTCCTGTCGCCGCGAACTGCGGCGACAGGAGCGGGAGGCTCGGGCGACGGCTCTGGGGGGAGCGATGCCGTGCCACGATATTCCTCTCGCCATCACGGCCGGCCGGACATCCCGCGGGGGACGGGCGAGCTCATCGGGGGTTGAGCTCGAGTCCGATTCGTGACCGGTTCGTGATGCGAGACCCACGCTAGCCGGTCGTCACGCTTCGACACCCGAGACCGCATGATCGACAGGTCACCGGAGGCTCGCCGGCGACGAATGGCGGCAACTCCCTGCGACCGGCTTCATCCGCCGTTCACCGCGGTGTCGATCGGCGGACGAGCGGCAAACGTGCGTCCGACCTGCGGGAACACCGCGCGGCGACGACCGGACGAGCGGGCCCGGAGGCCGTTCGTCGTCACACATGGTGCCGGCCGCCCTACGCCACGCGCCGACCCGACCGATCCACTACCGCTCGTCGCGTGCCCGACCGGCGATCAGCGAGGATCGACGCCGAGCTCGGCGAGCCGCTGTCGGTACCGCTCGACACCGGCGAGCTTGACATCCTCGTAACCGCGGATCTCCGATGCCGCCTCCGCGGCGGCGACGGCCGTGTCGTAGTCACCGGTACCGCTGTGCAACGAGCCGGCCAGGCGCAGCACCATCGCCCGGTACTCGTCACGCAGCTCGCGCTCCAGCCGTCGAACCTCGGTCCGGCCGAACGGGTCGAACGGCGTGCCGCGCAACACCTTCCCGCGCGCCAGCCCGCGCAGCACCGGGCGCATCCACGGGCCGAACGCGATCTTGCGGTCCCGCCCGAGCGATCGCAGCACCGGCGGGTGCAGCCGGTAGCGCATCCGGGCGCCACCGGGCACCTCGGCGGCCAGCCGCTGCTCGAACGCCGGGTCGGTGAGCAGCCGCGCGACCTCGTACTCGTCCTTGTACGCGGTGAGCCGGTACAGCCCGGCCGCCGCAGCCTCGGAGAACGCGGTGAACGACGAGTCGTGTGCGCGCTCGGCCGTCCGGACCGCGCGGACGTCGTCGACATAACGGCGCGCCGTCGCCGCGTCCTGGAACCCGGCGAGCTCCGCGGCCCGCCGGCGCACGATCCGGACGAGCGCCGGGGCGTCGTCGAGGTCGTCGAGCGACACCCCGGCAGGAAGCTCCGGCGGGACCGGGGACGACTGCGGCGAACCGGTGGCCGCGGCGAACGCAGCCGGGTGGGCGACGGCGACCCGGCCCCACCGGAACGCGGCCGTGTTCGCCGCGACGGCGACCCCGTTCAGCTCGATCGCCCACTCGATCGCCGAGGCGGACAGCGGCAGCACGCCGGACTGGTAGGCCGCGCCGACCAGCATCAGGTTCGCCGGCATGGTGTCGCCGAACAGCGCGAGCGCGGAAGCCGAGGCGTCCATCCCGACGACGGACGCGGTGGAGGCCTCGATGCGCTCCAGCAGGGCGCCGGCGTCCGGTGCGCCGACCGACGCGTCGCGGACCTGGGCGCCGGTCGGGACCCGGCTGGTGGACACGACGGCCGTCGTGACGTCCGGGGACGCGTTCGCGAGGTACCGTGCGTCCGCGCCGACCAGCACGTCGAACGCGAGGTAGGCCCCGGCCGCGCCGACCCGGTTCGCCGGACCCAGCTCGTCCGCGGACCCGGCGACCCGCAGGTGCGACACGACCGGACCGGCCTTCTGCGAGAGCCCGGTCTGGTCCAGCCCGTGCACGGCGCGCCCGTCGCGCACCGCGGCCGAGGCGAGCACCTGGTTCACGGTGACGATCCCGGTGCCGCCGATCCCGGCCAGGAACACGTCACCGGCCGCCGGGTGCTCGACGTCGGGCACATCCGGCGGGTCCGATCGCTCCGTGCGCTTCGAGCCCTTCGCGATCCCGGGCGCCTGCACGGTCACGAACGACGGGCAGTCGCCGTCCAGGCAGGAGTAGTCGGTGTTGCACGACGACTGGTCGATCCGGGTCTTGCGCCCCAGCTCGGTGTCCACCGGCTGCACGGACAGGCAGTTCGACTTCGCGCCGCAGTCCCCGCATCCCTCGCAGACCGCCTCGTTGATCACGACGCGGGTCGGGCGGACCGGGATCTCGCCGCGCTTGCGCAGCCGTCGCGACTCCGCGGCGCAGCGCTGGTCGTAGATCAGCACCGATACCCCGGTCGTGCCCGCGAGCTGCGACTGGGCGTCGTCGAACCGGTCCCGGTGCCAGAGGTCCACGCCGCGCGGCAGCCGGTCCAGCGCCCGGTAGCGCTCCGGTTCGTCGGCGCAGACGATGATCTTCGAGACGCCCTCGGCCAGCAGCTTGGTGCAGATCTGCGGCACCTCGAGGCCGCCCTCGGCGTCCTGCCCGCCGGTCATCGCGACGGCGCGGTTGTAGAGCAGCTTGTAGGTGATGTCGACGCCGGCCGCGATGCAGGCCTGGACGGCGAGCTGCCCGGAGTGCGCGAACGTGCCGTCGCCCATGTTCTGGTACATGTGCGTCGCCGACGTGAACGGGGCCTGCCCGATCCACTGCGCGCCCTCGCCGCCCATCTGCGTGATCGAGGTGACGGTCGACTCCGGGCGACCGGTCAGCGCGACCATCGCGTGGCAGCCGATCCCGCCGCCGGCGACGGCGCCCTCCGGGACGACCGTCGAGCGGTTGTGCGGGCAGCCGGAGCAGAAGTACGGCGTGCGGGCGACGGGCAGCAGTTCCAGGGTCGGTGCCGCGCGGCGCGGTTCGGACAACGCGACGCGCCCGGCCAGCACCCGGCGCAGCGGCCCGGCCAGGACAGCGGCGGTGAGCTCCCCCGCACTCGGCACCAGCGGGCGTCCGTCGGCGTCGGACGAACCGATCACCGCGGGCGCGTCCGGCATGCCGTACAGCACGTCCCGGACCCCGGCCTCGACGAACGGGGTCTTCTCCTCGACCACGAGCACGGTCTCGCAGCCGGACGCGAACTCCCGCACCTTCGCCCGCTCGATCGGCGAGATCATGCCCAGGCGCAGCAGGCGGATCCCGGCCGTCGCCAGCTCGTCGTCGCCGAGTCCGAGATCCCGGAGCGCCTGCCGGACGTCGGTGAACGCCTTGCCGCCGGCGACGATCCCGAGCCAGGCGCCGGGCGCGTCGACCTCGACCGTGTTGATCGGGTTGGCGGCCAGGAACTCCTGCAGCATCGCCGTGCGCGGGCCGTAGAGCGCCTCCTCCGCACGCAGCGACGCCGGCGGCGCCAGCATCGGGACCTGCTCGCGTTCCCAGCGGCGGCCCTCCCACTCCAGCTCCGGAACGGTGACCGCGACGTCGCCCACGTCCGGTCCGACCGTCGACAGCCCGTCCGCGACGTCGGCGGTGATCTTCATGCCGACCCACATGCCGGACGCCCGGGACAGCGCGACGCCGTAGCGGCCGAGCCGGACGATCTCGGAGGCCGAGTCCGGGTAGAGCACCGGCAGGCCGTAGCCGTACAGGGCCCGCTCGGAGACGCAGGGAATCGTCGAGGACTTGCAGCCGGGGTCGTCGCCGGCCAGCACGAGCACGCCACCGCGCGGGTGCGCGCCGCAGATGTTGCCGTGCCGGATCGGGTCCCCGGCACGGTCCACCCCGGGCGCCTTGCCGTACCAGACCCCGACCGCCCCGTCGACGGTCCGCGCATGCTCGGGCACCTCGACCTGGCTGCCCCAGACCGCCGTCGCCGCCAGCTCCTCGTTCACGCCGGGCACGAACTGCAGTCCCGCGCTCGAGGCCAGCTCGTCCTGCGCCGCGGCCAGCGTGGTGTCCAGGCCGCCGAGCGGGCTGCCCTGGTAGCCGGACACGAACGACGCCGTCGCCAGACCCGCGTCGGCGTCCGCGGCGTGCTGCTCGACGAGCAGGCGTGCGATCGCCTGCACCCCGGTCAGCAGCACCGGTCCGGACCGGGCCCGGTAGCGGTCGCCGAGCGAGAACTCGACCGGAGTGTCGGAAGTGGTGGTCATGCGCGCCTCGCGTCTCGTTACTGTCCTCGCTCCAGCGCCGCGGACACCGTCGCGGCGGCCCGGCGCACGCACTGCACTACCGCGACCTTACGTGCGCCCAGCACCCGTGGCGTCGGTCCGACGACGGAGATCGCGGCGACCGCGACCTGCCGTGCGCCCCGGCGGAGCAGAACCGGAGCGGCGATCGAGGACATGCCCATCGTGTGCTCGTCACGCGACGCGGCGTAGCCGTCCACCCGGACCTGGCGCAGCACCTGGCGGTACCGGCCGGGGTCGACGATCGTGAACGGCGTCCGGCGCTCGAAGCCGCGCTCCAGGATCGCGCGGGCCATCTGCGGGTTCACCGCGGCGATCGCCTTGCCGGCGCTCGACGAGTGACCCGGCCCGCGCCGGTACATCTCGCTGTGGAACATCGTCCCCACCCCGGTCGACTCCAGCCGGTCCACGTAGAGCACGTCCGCACCGACCGGGACGGCGAGCTGGGCGGTCTCGCGCAGCACCTCACGCAGCTCGCCGAGCACCGGCAGTGCCACCTCGCGCAGCATCAGCCGGTCCACGGCGAGCTGACCCATCTCGAACATCCGCAGGCCCAGCCGGTAGCGCCCGGAGGAGTCGCGCTCCAGCATGCCGCCGGTGGCCAGCGCGGCGAGCATCCGGCTGGCCGTGCTCTTCGCGACCCCGAGCCGCTGCGCGACCCGGGTCGGCCCCAGCTCCGGCTCGGTGGCGAAGCAGTCCAGCACGGCCATCGCGATCGACACCGACCGCAGCGTCCCGTCTCCCCCACCGGTCTCGTCCGGAGCGGGTTCCAGGACGCCGGCGTGGTCCGGTGGGATCGGCGCCGGCTGCCGCACCTCCGGTATCTCGGACGCGAGAGGTCGCGCGTGGACGTCACCGGTCAGGGTCATCGCGGACCTCGTCCCTGTCATCGACTCCCCCGTTGGAGCCGGATCAGTTGGCGCACACCACTATGCCGTTCAGGAGCCGGTCAAGACTCCCACTGCGGGAACTCGTCCGGCGGCGGGACGTGCACCTCGGTCACCCGGTTGCGGTACGAGACGAACGCGGTGCGCGCGCCCTCACGCAGCTTCACCCGGATCTCCTCGGTGTTCAGCGGCTCGCCCGGGTCGTAGCCGTGCGCCCAGGTGGCGAACGCGCGCATCGGCCCGGAATGCGTGGCGGCGATGATCCGGTGGTTGCCGGCGGAGAGCTCGTCGGCCGGGATCTCGTTCACCAGCCGGTGGAAGCCCCTCCAGAACCGGCGCACGCAGAGCGCGGGCGGCTCGAAGTACATCATCGGGATGGTGAGCCACTCCTGGATCGGGTCCGCCCCGCCGAGCTGGGTCCGGTAGAAGCGGTCGATCTCGACCAGCCAGCGCGGCCGGTCCCCGACCGCCATCCGCTCGAGCGTCTCCATCGTGGACTGGTACTGCCGGAACGCCGACGTGACGTCGCGCAGCCCGTCCGGGGTCCAGACGCCGAAGTTGCGCAGCTCGGGGATCGGCTCCGGCTCGCCCATCTCGACGTCGTGGCCCCACATCTGCAGGCCGTCGGTCGCGCCGCGGTACACCTGGTGGGCGGTCTGCCGCGCACGGTTGGTGTCCGCGCAGACCAGCCGGACCTTGTCCCCGTCCGACCAGCGCCGGGCCAGCTCGTGGCCGCGGCGGTGCGCCTGCCAGCCGCCCATCGGAGTCAGTCCGGCGTCGGTGGAGTAGCCCTGGGTGATGCCGTGGCGCAGGATCGAGATCTCGCAGACGATCTTCTCGCCGGCCTTGCGCGCCGTCGGCGCCGCGACCTCCTTGCCCCGGCTGGCGGCGGCCAGCGCCGGGGTGAACTCGACGCCGTCCTGCTCGACGACCGGCTGGGCAGGCACCGCCGCGCCGCGCTGGCGGAACCGGCGCAGGTAGAGCGGGGTGTCGGTGCCGTCGACGGTCTCCGAGTAGGCGTCGGCGGTCTCGGCCGCACCGGCCGGCACGTCCGCGGCGAAGGATTCGGTCGACGGGGCCGCAGTGTTTCCAGCGTTGTTGCGGTTCTGCCGCTCCCGGTAGCGCGCCAGATAGTTCGGCGCTTCGTACCGGTCGACGCTGCGCGCGTCCGGGCGTTCGGTCGTACTCACGAATGCACCGTGAAGAAGCGCTCGTTGACCTGGCGGTGGTAGTAGAAGATCGCCCGGCCCATCTCCTCCTCGGTCCAGGTGATCGGCTCGAAGTCCGGGTCCACCCAGTACCCGCCGGTGAACAGCTCGTTGCGGTTGCCGACCGGGTCGAAGAAGTACGTCGTGTAGCCGCGGGTGACGCCGTGCCGCGTGGGCGCCACGTCGATCGTGACGCCGTGATAGGCCAGCGTGTCCGCGGCGTCCCGGATGCCGTTCCAGTCGTCGAGCCAGAACGCGAAGTGGTGCAGCGCGCCGTTCGGCCCGGTGATCACCGCGATGTCGTGCGGGGTGTGGCTGTGCTCCAGGAACGTGGCGAGCTGGTGGCCGTCGTTGGCCAGGATCTGCTCGGTCATCCGGAACTCGAGCAGCTCGGTGAAGAACCGGGTGAACGCCTCGACGTCCTCGGCCATCACGAACACGTGGTCCAGGCGCGGCGGCGCGATCCCGACCAGGTCCTGCGGCCGCGGCGGCGGGTTGGTCATCGGGAGCATGTTGCCGACCCGCTCGGTGCCGTGCGTGAGCTCGACGAGGTGCCCGGACGGCGAGTCGAAACGCAGTGCCTCGCCCCAGCCCGGTCCGAGCTCACGGGCGGCGTAGCGCTTCGTGGCGACGCCCGCCGCGCCCAGCTTCTGCTCGAAGTAGTCCAGGTCGGCGGCCTCGGTCAGCTTGAACGACATGTGGTCCAGCCCGTGCGTGGGCGCCTCGCGCAGGATCACCGAGTGGTGCTCACGCTCGTCCCAGCACTTGAGGAACACCCGCTCGACGCCGTCGCGGGTCTCCCGCGCGGACTCGATCAGGCCGAGCACCTCGGTGTAGTAGGCGGTGGACAGCTCCAGGTCGGGCACGCGGATCTCGACGTGCTGGAGGCGGAGGATGCGATCTGTCGACATCGAAGAGCCCCTCAGGTGTGCATGCGCAGGAAGCGCTGGCTGATGACGTTCTCGTAGTAGAAGAGGCCCTTGCCGAAGTTGTCCTCGGTCCAGGTGATGATCTCGGTGTCCGGGTCGACCCAGTAGCCGCCGGTGAACACCTCGTTGCGGATGCCGAGCGGGTCGAAGAAGTAGATCGTGTTGCCGCGCGTGACGCCGTGCCGTGTCGGGCCCTGGTCGATCTGGACGCCGTTGTAGGCCAGCGTGTCCGCGGCCTTGCGGACGTGGTCCCAGTCGTCGAGCCAGTACGCCCAGTGGTGCAGCGCGCCGTTGGGGCCGTTGACGATCGCGATGTCGTGCGGCGAGTTCGTGCGGCCGGCGAGCCACACGCCGAGCTGGTGGCCGTTGCCGTCGAGCACCTGCTCGGTCAGCCGCATCCCGAGCACGTCGACGAAGAACGAGCTCGCCTCGGCGACCTCCTCGGCGTTGACCAGCATGTGGTCCATCCGCGGCGGTGCGATGCCCTGCATGTCCGGCGGCGGGGTCGGGCGCGGGTTGTGCTTGCCCAGGATGTTGCCGGTCTTCTCGATGTCCCAGACCAGCTCCATGACCTGGCCGGACGGCACCTCGAAGCGCAGCGACTCACCCTGGCCGATCGCGTCCCCCCGGGAGACCCGGGTGGTCGGGCAGCCGTAGGCCTCGACCTTCTTCTCGAACTCGTGCAGGTCGTCCTCGGCCTCGACGCGGAACGTGAACGAGTCCATCCCCGCCCGCGGGTCGTAGCGCATGCGCAGGGAGTGGTGGTCCTCCTCGTCCCAGCACTTGAAGTAGGCCTCCTCGGCGGAGCGCTGGACCGTCTGCAGGCCCATCACCTCGGAGTAGTAGGCCGAGGCCAGGTCGAGGTCGGGGGTTCGGACGTCGATGTGCGCAAGGCGGAGGATTCCCACTGCACGACTCCTGTACGGGTCGGGGATCGCCGGATGCCCTCGACGCTAGAGCCCGTCCGTTCCGCTGGATAGTCCGCCCGTTCCGGCTTCCGGAAAGTTCCGCACGACCCGAGTCCCCGCCACCCCCGGCGGTGGTTGGTCCCGTCGCCGCTTTGCAATGCACACATCCACGCGTCCGGCGGCCTGTTGCGTCCGTGTGCGCATGGCAAAGCCTCGCCGCGCGGCGACACCGGTCGGCGAGCCGGCGGGGCTCGCGCGCTCGGATACGGGGCGGCGAGGGCCGGCCTGTGCGAGCGGCCACCGAGCGCGTGGCCGTGGGCTCAGCCCGTGGGGGCGGCCACCCCGCGCAGAACCGACGTGAACAGCGCCAGGCCGTCCGTCGACGGTCCGGTCAGCGGGTCGATCGCGTGTTCCGGGTGCGGCATCAGGCCCATCACCCGGCCGTCGGCGGAGCAGACGCCGGCGATGTCGGCGACCGAGCCGTTCGGGTTCTCACCGGACGCGTAGCGGAGCACGACCTGCCCGTTCGCCTCCATCTCGGCGAGTTCCGTGCCGCCGACGTGGTAGCGGCCGTCCATGTGCTTGATCGGGACCACGATCGTCGATCCGGCCGCGAGACCCGCGGTCCACACCGACCGTGTCGAGTCCACCCGCAGCCGCTGCGGACGGCAGACGAACCGGCCCTCCGCGTTGCCGAGCAGCGCGCCCGGGAGCAGGCCCGCCTCGCAGAGGATCTGGAAACCGTTGCAGATCCCGAGGACCGGCAGGCCCTGGTGGGCCGCCTCGACGACCGCGGAGGTCATCGGCGCGAGCCCGGCGATCGCGCCGGGACGCAGGTAGTCGCCGTAGGAGAACCCGCCGGGGAGCACGACGGCGTCGACGTCGCCGAGATCGGAGTCGCCGTGCCACAACGCCACCGGCTCAGCGCCGGAGCGGGCGACGGCCCGCGCCGCGTCGGCGTCGTCGAGCGAGCCGGGGAAGGTCACGACACCGATCCGCACCGCGGGACTCCGTTCTGCCGACGTTCTGTCGATCGACACCATCACGGTACTGCCCGTCCCGGCGCGGACGGCCGCCGTGTCGGCGGGACGTCGGTCACCCGGGCGCCCGGTGATCCGCACCGGGGAACGCCCGCGCGTCCCGCCTTGACGCCCGCCGGAAGGGGCTCCTAGCGTCCGGCTTCCCGCCGCGCCCGCCCGGCGCGGGCCGATGACCGGCGGAGAAGCGAGGTGACCGGTGTCCGACCAACCGGTTCCCGGCCCGGAGAAGATGCGCGCCGCCGTCGCGCAGTACGTCACCGACCTGCACCGCGCGTACCTCGCGCAGGCCGACACGTTCCCGCCCGCCGCGCGCGGCCGGATGCCGCTGGCGTCCTCGGCCGGACGCGTGCAGGTCGCCGCCATCGGGCTGCGGAACCTGCACCTCGTCGCCACCCGCGAGGACCTGGGTCCGCTGCGCGGCCAGGAGGTCGAGGAGACCGGCAGCATCGATCATCTCGAGTGGTCGCTGCGGTTCTACGACCCGATCGTGATCCCGGCGCTCGGGCTGGTCGACGAGTCGGAAGGCGCCCGCCCGGCCGAGGTGCGCGGCGTGCTGGGCGTGCAGACGACCGTCTACCACGTCATCACCCAGCCCGGCTCCGGGCTGACGCCGCACCACGCGCAGCACGTCGGGACCGGGCTCGCGTCGAGCCACTCGGCGGCGATCCGGGACTTCGACACGATCCGCAGCCGCGTCCGCGGCCGCGAGCACCTGGTCGACGAGCTGGTCGGCGCGTCGGTGGCCGGACTCCCCCGCGCCCAGGCCCTGCTGGCACGCGCGATCAGCCCGCACGACGACGACGTCCGGGCGCTGGCCGAGGACCCCGACCCGGATCCGGACAAGGTCCGGGCCGCGCTGCTCGCCGCCGTCGGCGGACGCCACGAGTGGTCGCCACCGGCACCGGACGAGCCCCGGTGACCGACGCCCTGCTGACGACCGTGCGCAACGCCGCGCGGCTGCTCAAGGAGTTCCGGAGCCGCGAGGAGGCGCTGGGCGTCTCCGAGCTGTCGCGCCGGCTCGGGCTCGGCAAGTCGGTCGTGCACCGGCTGCTGGTCACCCTCGCCGCCGAGGGGCTGCTCGAGCAGGACGACCGCGGCTACCGGCTCGGGATCGTGATGTACGAGCTCGGCGAGGCGGTCCGGGTGCACCTGGACCTGCACGCCGCGGCGGCGCCGGTGCTCGTGCACGTCCGCGAGCAGACGGGCGAGTCGGTCCAGGTCGGGGTGCTCGACGGGGTGGAGGTCGTCTACGTCGACCGGCTGGAGAGCGCGCACTCGCTGCGGCTGCTGACCGAGACCGGCCGCCGCGTACCGGCCCACTGCACCAGCTCCGGCAAGGTGCTGCTCGCGCACCTCGACCCGCTCGTGCTGGACGGCCATCTCGCCCGGCCGCTGGCCCGCTTCACCCCGAACACGATCACCGACCCGGACGAGCTGCGCGGCGAGCTGCGACGGGTACGGGCGCAGGGATGGGCGTCCGCGGTCGACGAGAGGGAGATCGGCGTGGCCTCGCTGGCCGCGCCGGTCCGGGACACGTCCGGTGGCGTCGTCGCGGCGCTGTCGGTCGCGGCGCCGGTCGCGCGGTTGGGTGCGCGGCAGCGGCGCCGGATCGCCGCCGACGTCGTCGAAGGCGCGGAGGCGGTGTCGCGCCGGCTCGGGCACAGCCCGGAGCGGCGCGCCACGGAGAGCGGCAGCGAACGGCAGCAGACCGCCGCCGTTCCGCGCACCGGAACCGTGACGGTGACCGGCGTCGTTCCACCGTCCACGCTCGCGGAGAGCCGTCCGGTCCCCGCCGACGGCGCAACAAGCACAGACAGGAGTGACCCCTGATGCCCGTGACCGACGCGCCGGGGAAGGCGCGCGCGCTCTACGACGCCCGCCGGACCCGAGTGCCGATCGCCCCGTTCACCGACGAGGACCCGTCGCTCGGGATGGCCGACGGCTACGCCGTGCAGCGCGAGCTGATCGACCTGCTGCTCGCGGACGGGGACACGATCGTCGGGCACAAGGTCGGGCTGACGTCGAAGGCCATGCAGCGCATGGTCGGCGTCGACTCCCCGGACCACGGGCCGGTACTCGCGTCGACGATCCATCGGGACGGCGACACAGTGGATCTCGACGGATTCATCGCGCCGAAGATCGAGGCGGAGATCGTGTTCGTGCTCGGCGAGCGGCTCGCCGGGCCGGGCGTCACGTTGCTGCAGGCCCGCGCCGCGATCGCCGGCGCCGTGGCGGGGATGGAGATCGTCGACTCGCGGATCGCGGACTGGCGGATCAAGCTCGCGGACACCGTCGCCGACCTCGCGTCGAACGGTGCGATGGCGACGTCGTCGCAGCTGGTCCCGCTCGGCGGGTGGGACCCGCGACTGGTCGGGATGACGCTGACCCGCAACGGCGAGCTGCTCGACTCCGGCGCCGGGGCGGCCGCGCTGGGCGACCCGGTCGCCGTCGTGGCGTGGCTGGCGAACGTGCTCGGCGAGTCCGGGGTCTCCCTCGAGCCCGGGCACATGATCATGACCGGGGCGCTGCACGCGGCCGTGCCGATGGCCCCCGGCGACGTGTTCCGGGCCGAGTTCGACCGGCTCGGGCCGGTCACGATCCGCGTGGGAGGTGCCGCGTGAGTGTCAACGTGACCGAGCTGGCCGCGAGACTGTCGAAGGCCGTCGCGGACCGCACCGCGATCGAGCAGCTCTCCACGGACGTCCCGGATCTCGACCTGCCCACGGCCTACCGGGTGCAGCGCGAGCTCCGCGACGCCGCCGGACCGCTCGCCGGCTGGAAGCTGGGCGTCACGTCGCGGGCCAAGCAGGCGCAGGTCGGCGTGTCGGACCCGGTGTTCGGGTTTCTCGCCGGCGCGAACGCCGTCGACCTCGGCGAGCCGCTGGACACGTCCGCGCTGATCCAGCCGCGGTGCGAGCCGGAGATCGTGTTCGTACTCGGCCGCGACCTGGCCGGCGAGCACGTGACGGCCACCGACGTGCTGGCCGCGACGTCCGGCGTCGCGGTCGGGATCGAGGTACTGGACTCCCGCTACACCGACTACAGGTTCACGATGGCCGACGTGGTCGCGGACAACACGAGCGCGGGCAGATTCGTGGTCGGGTCCCCCACTCCGGTGTCCGGGATCGATCTCCGTCTGGTCGGCGTCGTGCTGGAGCACAACGGCGAGGTGGCCGCGACGGCGTCCGGAGCGGCGTCGCTGGGTCACCCGGCGGCCGCGGTGGCGTGGCTGGTGCGCCAGCTCGCCGCGGACGGCGAGGGGCTGCGCGCCGGGGAGGTCGTGCTGTCCGGCGGGCTCACCGCCGCGGTTCCCGTCACGGCGGGCGACGTCGTCGTCGCGTCGATCGACCGGCTCGGGACCCTCGAGCTGGCCTGCCGATAGGAGGTCCGACGTGCCACTGATCCAGGTGACGCTCGCCCGTGGACGTACGCCCGAACAGCTCGCCGCGCTCGGCGAGGCGCTGACGAAGGCCGCCGAGGAGGCCATCGGCGCGAAGCCGGAGTCGGTCCGGGTCGTGCTCAACGAGTGCGAGCCGGAGCACTGGTTCGTCGGCGGCGAGTCGCTGGCCGAGCTGCGCGCCTCGGGCCGCCGGTAGGCACGTGCTGGTCGCGATCACCGGCCCCGGCGTCCTGACCTCGGACGACGGGCGCCGGTTCGTCGCGTTCGCGGTGGACGACGGCTACCGGGTCACCGACGCCGCGTGCCCGCACAACAAGGGCCCGCTCGACCAGGGCTGGGTGCGGGAGGGCCGGACCGTCGTGTGCCCCTGGCACTGGTACCGCTTCGACCTCGACACCGGTGCCTGCGACAGCTCGCCGCAGCACGTGCTCGGCGTCTACCCGGTGGTCGAGGTCGACGGCGTCCCGCATGCCGACGTCGGCGCCACCCCCCGACCGCTGTCCTGGTCGGAGCGGCTGCGCGCGCACGCGCGCGGGCAGGACTGATCCCGCGTCGACGGCACCGATTCGCCGGGCTCGGGACGGGGATCGGTATGATCACACGGCTCCGCACGAGATCGGCGCTCCCGATGGGGGGACGTGTGACCGACCGACCCAGCTGGTCGCCGGACGAGGTCGACCCGACCCGCCCCAGCGTCGCCCGGGTCTACGACTTCTACCTCGGCGGGTCGCACAACTTCGAGGCGGACCGGGAGTTCGGCCGACGAGGGGTCGAGGCACTGCCCGACCTGCCCGCCGTGGCCCGGGACAACCGCACGTTCCTGCGACGGGCGGTGCGGTTCGCCTGCGCCGAGGGCATCGACCAGTTCCTCGACCTGGGCTCCGGCATCCCGACGTCCGGCAACGTGCACGAGGTCGCCCGCGAGGCGGACCCGGAGGCCCGGGTGGTCTACGTCGACCACGACCCGGTCGCGGTGGCGCACGGCCAGGCCCTCCTCGCCGACGACCCGAGGGCCACGACCGTCCGTGCGGACCTGCGGTCACCGGACACGGTCCTCGAGGAGGTGGCGGCCGCAGGCCTGCTCGACCTCTCCCGGCCGGTCGCGGTCCTGCTGATCGCGGTCCTGCACTTCGTCGACGACGACGCGGACCCGGCCGGCCTGCTCGCGCGGTACATGCGTGCGGCCGCACCGTCCAGCCTGCTCGCCCTGAGCCACGGGCGCCGCGGCGCGGCCGGAACCGCACCGATCGAGCGGCTCTACAACCGGCCCGGCTCGCCGTCGCCCATCTCGCTGCGGTCGTGCGCGGAGGTGGAGGCGCTCTTCCCGTCGTCCGTGCGCCTGGTCGACCCCGGCGTCGTGGTGCTGCCCCGGTGGCGGCCGGAGCTCACCGGCGACGAGCGCAGCGACGCCGACGACGACTTCCCGGGCCTCGTCGCGGTGGGCAGGCGGGAATGACCGGCCACGACGCCGGGCACCCCTGCCCCTGCGACGGCGCGGAGCTGGCCCGTGCCTGGCAGGACGTCGTCGCCGGATCGCGGACGACCGCCGTCGACCGGGAGACGCTCGCGACCCGCTTCGCCGCGATGGCCGACGACGTACTGGCCGCTCTGTCCGACCGCCCGGGGTCCGATCCGGACGGACCCGGGCGCGCCGGTGCCGCACTCGTCGCGATGCACTTCACCGACCCGTCCGCGCTGCAGCACTCGCTCGCCCTGCTCGGCGACCGGCTGTCCGGATGCCCGGCGCATCCGGGCGGTGCGGCACGCGTCGCGGACGTCCTCGGCCGACTGGCCTCGGGGTTCGCCGGCGCGCTGCGCGACCGCACCCGCGACGAGCAGGAAGGGATCACCGCGTCGGCGTTCGCGGCCAGGGTGGCGGCGGAGAAGGCCCGCTGGGACAGCCAGGCCCGGTTCGAGGCCGTGTTCACCGAGGCCGCGGTCGGGATCGCGATCTGCGACATCGACGGAACCGTCCTGGAGTCCAACCGCTCGCTGAACGTCATCCTGGGCCGTGACGAGGACGCGGGGCCCAGCGACCGGTTGTTCTGGGGGTACACGCACCCGGGGGACCCGCCGGACATCTGGGACCGCATCCGGGACCTGGCCACCGGCCGGGTCGACCACGCCCGCATCGAGAAGCCGCTCCACCGCGAGGACGGCCGGACGATCTGGACCGAGGTCGTCCTGTCGCTGGTCCGCAACCCCGACGGCGGACCGCGCTACGTCGTGGCCATGATCGACGACGTCACCGACTACCACGAGCTGCGCGCACGCCTGACCCACCAGGCCCACCACGACCCGCTGACCGGCCTGGCCAACCGTGCCCTGTTCTTCGAGCGGCTGGACGAGGCGCTGCGTGCCGGGTCCGCGGTCGGGGTCTGCTACCTCGACCTGGACGGTTTCAAGGCGATCAACGACACGCTCGGCCACGACCAGGGCGACGTGCTGCTGTGCACGGTCGCGGAGCGGCTGCAGGCTGCGCTCGCTCCCGGGGGGCATCTGGTGGCACGGATGGGTGGGGACGAGTTCGTCGTGCTGGTTGAGCATCTTGCCGACCGGACCCACCTTGACGACGTGGCGACGGCGGCGCTGCACGTCGCGCGGCGCCCGGTCCCCCTCGGCGACCGCGACGTCCGGATCTCGGCGAGTATCGGGACCGTGCGGCGCGGCGACGGCGGCACCGACTCGGCCGCGCTGATGAAGGCAGCGGACACGACGATGTACCGCGCCAAGCGCGGCGGCGGCGACCGGATCGCGCTGTTCGACGCCGAGCACCACCGCGCCGATCTCGGCCGCTCCGCACTGTCGTCGCGGATGCCCGAGGCGATCACCCGCGACGAGTTCGTGATCGAGTACCAGCCACTGGTGCGGCTGAGCGACGGTGCGGTGACCGGGGTCGAGGCTCTGGTCCGCTGGCAGCTGCCGACCGGGGAGACGCTGGGCCCCGGCGAGTTCGTCAGCCTCGCCGAGGAGACCGGGCTGATCGTCCCGCTCGGACGGTCGGTGCTGCACACAGCCTGCAAGCAGGCCGCCGCCTGGCGCTCCGCGGACCCGCGGGTCGCCCCGCTGCTCAGCGTGAACCTCGCTGCGCGACAGCTCCACGAGCTCGGGCTGCTGACCGACGTCACCCGGATCCTGGACGAGACGGGGTGGCCGGCCCGGCTGCTGCAGCTGGAGCTGACCGAGAGCGCGCTGATGGCGACGACCGAGGAGTCCGTCTCGACGCTGCGCTCGCTCGCTGACGCGGGAGTGCGGATCGCGATCGACGACTTCGGCACGGACTACTCGAACCTCGCCTACCTGCGGCGGCTGCCGATCCACACGCTCAAGCTCGCCGGGCAGTTCGTGAACGGCGCGCCGGCAGGCCCCGGCGACCGGCCCGGGACCGGTCGGGGTCGGTACGACGTCGACCTCGCGGTGGTCGAGCTCGTCGTGGAGCTGGCGCACGCGCTGCGGATGCGGGTCGTCGCGGAGTGGGTGGAGACCGAGCAGCAGTGCCGGCAGCTGCGCGACCTGCGCTGCGACATCGGCCAGGGATTCCATTTCGCGCCGCCGGTCGCCGCCCCGGCGGTGCCCGACCTGGTGCTCTCCCCGCCCTGGCAGGACGGGTGGCCGACGTCGGCCCCGGCGCGTCCCCGCCGCGAGGTCCGCAGCAGCTGACGCGACCACCCGATCGGCCGACAGACCGGACCCCGGGCGCGACCGGCGGCGACACCGTCGGGGGCTTGTGGCTCGGGCCGGGCACCGGCTGGGATGACACGGTGCGCCGACTCCTGCTCCCACTGCTGGTCGGTCTGATGCTCGTTGCGGGGAGCGCCCCCGCCGCCGCTGCTACCGCTACCGCCCCACCGGTGGACTACGTCGCGCTCGGCGACTCCTACGCCGCGGGCGTCGGCGCGCAGCCGGACGGGCGCAGCGGCGACTGCCGGCGCAGCGACCGCTCCTACCCCGCCCGCTGGGCCGCCGCGCACGACCCGGCGTCGTTCGTCTCCGTGGCGTGCAGCGGCGCCACCGCGGGCGAGGTGCTGGTGCGGCAGGTCCGCACCGTGTCCCGCAACACCGACCTGGTGACGCTCACCGTGGGCGGCAACGACATCGGCTTCGCTCCGGTGCTGGGTATCTGCAGCACCGCGCAGCGCGACCAGGACTGCCAGCGGGCCGTCACCGGTGGTGAGCGGATCACCCGCTACGCGCTGCCGTCGGCCGTCGTCCCGATCATCGCGGGGGTACGGCTGCAGGCGAGCCCGAACGTCCGGGTGGTCGTGATGGGCTACCCGCGGCTGTTCGAGCCGGGCCCGGACTGCGCGACCCCGCTGGTGCCGAACGCCGCCCGCCGGGCGGCTCTGAACCGGGCCGCGGACACGCTCAACGCGGTCCTGCGCGACGCGGCGGGCCGCTGGCGGGCCGAGTTCGTCGACGTGACCCCGGCGTTCGCGGGACACGGGGTGTGCAGCGCCGACCCGTGGATCAACCCGCCGACCGACCCGCCGCAGCCGGGTAGCTACCACCCGACGTCGCGGGGCTAC
Organism: uncultured Actinomycetota bacterium; assembly: GCA_963822335.1. Taxonomy (GTDB): domain Bacteria; phylum Actinomycetota; class Actinomycetes; order Mycobacteriales; family Pseudonocardiaceae; genus Pseudonocardia. The sequence continues at coordinate 297,421 of CAWGHE010000006.1, forward strand.
GCCCGCGGCTACCTGCCGGCCCTCACCGGCGCCCTGGACCGCGCCTGAGCGGTGGTCGGTTCGCGGCCGTGATCAGTGGCCCGGCGCCGCCCGCCGCTGCGACATCAGCGGAAACTACCCGGACACGGCTCAATGCTCCGGTTCGTGCCCGACCGCCGTCGCGCCCGTCGTGGTCACCTCACCCGTCCAGTCGCAGGCACCGCACCAGCAGTAGAAGCGACGGTCGTCGCCCTCCCAGAACTCGGTGGCCAGCCCCAGCTCACCGGCGCAGTGCGGGCAGAACCGGGGCGCGTCCCGGCGGTGCGCCTCGGCGTCCGCGGCGAACCGGCGGTCGACGATCGCCGGTTCCCACGGTGCGGGCGCGCCCTGGCTCACGGTGTCGTCCCCACCCCGCCGGCTCCGCCGGCAGCCGAGCCCCGTCCGACCGGCCCGGAGTCGACCTGGGCCTCGGTGTCCGGAGCCAGCGTCGCGTCACCGATGCCGCCCTTCGGGACGAACGAGTCGCGGCCCGCCTGCTTGTCCTTCTGCACCTGCTCGGCGGCGCTGATGTGCACCTTCTTGATCGTGTCCAGCATCGGCGAGAACCGGGTCGAGCCCATGTCGCAGAAGTCCAGCGCGAACTGCGCGCCCCCGGCGTGGAACTTGTCCTTCTCACACGGCAGGTCGATCCGCTCGTGCGGCTCGCGGGTCGTGCCCAGCGGGTCCTCGCCGCGCTCCACGGCCTCCATCTGCTGGCGGAACATCTTGCGCAGCATGGCCACACCGATGTCGCTGCGGCCCAGGTGCTCGGTCGTCCGGTCCGTGATGTGCCCCTGGGTGCACCAGGCCATGATGTCCTGGCCCTCGACGTAGTTCACGACGTGGTTGCCCCGGTCGTCGAACACCGGGATCTCGTAGTCCGGCACCGTCGGCTGCTCGATCGGCTCGTAGCCCTCCGGGGCGTGCACCGTGTAGAGCATGAACCGGGTCGTCGTCCGGTTGATCGGCACGCGGATCTGCATCTGGTGGATGCCGCCGCCACCGACCCGCATGTTGTACGGGAACACCAGCGGGTGGCCGACCTTCCAGTCGTCGTTCTCCTCGGAGGCCCCGGCCAGGACGCGGCGCTTGATGATCCCCCACTCGAACGCGTCGAAGCCGATGCGCTGGTGCTCCTTGCCGAACGACGCGGGCGCGGTGAAGCCCTCGTGCCGGCCGATGAACTCGAAGTAGCGTCCGTGCAGGAACTCGACATGGTGCGGGTCGACCGCGTTCTCCATGATCTGCACGTAGTTGCACGGCAGGTCGGCCCAGCCGATGTCGCGGAACCCGTCCATCACGTACGTGTCGAAGCGCGGCAGCTCCGGCGCGGGGTCGGGGCCGACGTAGGCCCAGATCAGCCCGCCCATCTCCTCGACCTTGCCGGCGGTGGCCCGCACGCGGTCCCGGAACTTCGTGTTGTCCTTCTCCGCCGGCTGGTCGGTGCACGCGCCGTCGGTGTCGAACTTCCAGCCGTGGTACGGGCAGCGCAGGCCGTCGTCCTCGACGACGCCGTAGGCCATCGACGCCTTCCGGTGCGGGCAGGGCTCCGGGATGATCCCGTAGCGCCCGCGCGGCGAGCGCCACAGGGCGAAGAACTCACCGAGCAGCTCGACCCTCTTGACCGGGAACTCGGCCAGCTCGCGGGTGAATGCGACCGGGTACCAGTAGCGGCGGAGCACCTCGCCCATCCGGGTCCCGGGCTCGACCTGGGTCAGTTCGTCGTTCTGCTCGGCCGTCAGCATCGTGTACCGGCTCCCGTCTCGTGGTGGGTGCCGATGACGGTAGGAAGCCGGGGTGCCCGCCACAAGGGCGGCGTCCCGCATGGAGGGAAAGCCTCAGGTCGTGATCGCCGAGAGGATCTCCTCGAACGCCGCGTCGGCCAATGCGGCCATCTCCGCGTCGGTGCGGTCCTGGATCGGGTGCGGGACGAACACCGCGGGCACGTCGGCGTAGCCGAGCGCGCGTGCCTGCGCCGCGGCGGCGTCGACGAACTCAGTGGACGCGACGAACGCGGTCACCACGCCCCGGTCCTCGAGGGCGACGAAGTCGTGCACACTGCACGACGTGCACGAGCCTCAATCGGCCAGTGCCTCGATCACCACGTCGCACTGCTCGCCGATCTCCCGGCGCAGGTCCGCGGGCATCGGCTTGGTGAACGTCGGCTTCGCGTAGCGGCGCACCGCGACACCGCGCGCGGCGAGCAGCTCCTCCAGCCGCGCGAGGAACTCCGGTCCGCGCGGCTTGGAGATGTCCAGCAGGCCGACGCGCAGCCCGGTCAGGTCGGCCGGGCGTTCCCGCGCGGTCCGGTGAGCCGGCGTCCGCTCGCCGGTCGGGTCCAGGACGATCACGTGCGTACCTCCCTCGTGACGGGTGTGCTGCCGCCGGGCCCGCCGACCCAGCCGCCGATCACCGACGAGAACATGCCGGCGCCGCCGCCGGCGTGCACCACCATCAACCCGCCGGGCCGGAACTTGGGCACCGGCCCGGAGAGCCGCCCGGCGGGCACGCCCTCCTCGATGCCGCCTGCCCCGCGGGTGATCTCGTCGGGGTCCAGACGCAGCGCGCCGTCCAGTGCGGACTCGAGATCGGCCCGCGACCAGCCGGCATCGGCGAACACCCGCGCGTGCTCCGGGCAGACGACGAGCGTGGCGTCGAAGCCGCCGACGAGCTTGTGGTGCGCCACCCCGCGCAGGCCGACGGCCAGCGAGCGGACGAGCGACTCCGGTGTCCGCGAGATCTGGTCGGCGACACCGCGCGGTCCCTCGGCGGCGAACACCGTCACCGCGGAGACTCCCGGATCGACCCCGCGGGAGACCGACAGCGGCTCCCACGGCGAACCCGCCTCGTCCTCGGCGAAGCAGAACCCGAGCTTGCCGGGGTGGCCGAGCGCGGCGCGGTCCACCTCGCCGGGACGGCCGCCGCCGATGTTGCGGATCACCAGCTGCAGCGCGCGGCCGATCGTCGAGTTGGCGCGGTTGCCCTGGCCGAGCGCGTTGCCGCGGGCGTTCATCCCGATCTCCGAGGCGACCGGGCCGTTCACCACGACCGCAGGGCCGGCGCCCCACGTGGTCGCGAGCAGGCCGTGCGCGTTGAACTCGTCGGTGCAGGCCGCCTCGACCGCCGCCAGCACGACCGGCAGGTAGTCCGGACGACACCCGGCCAGCACGGCGTTGATCGCGACCTTCTCGACGGTGACCTCGACGAGATCGGGCGGCACGGTCGCGACGACCTCCGACGGGTCGCGCGTGGTGCCCTCCAGCATCCGCAGCACCCGGGCCGGCGTGGGTGCGACGACCGGCAGCCCGTCCGTCCAGCCGCGGACGAACAGCGCCTCGGCCTCGTCCTCCAGCGCCGTCAGCTCGATGCTGCCGGGCGTGCAGCGTGTCCCCGCGCGTGCGGACCAGCAGCTCGTCGGCGAACTCCGGGTCGCCGGTGCGCGAGCCGCAGCCCGGCCGGTACTCGGGCAGGTCGGGCGCCCAGGCCGGTGACCCCCGCGAGCTCCTCCCACGCCGGGCGCAGCCAGCCCTCGGTGCGGCCGGTCTCGGCGCCGCCCTCGAATCGCAGCAACGTCGGGACGGTCCGGACGTCCAGCGCGAGGCTGACGTCGAGAGCCGTGTCGTCGATCGCCGGGACGGATTCCGGGAACGCCGGATCGTCCTGGGTGAACACGGTGAGTCCGGGCAGCTCGGCGAGCACCGGGGCGACCACGACGCAGGTCGGGCAGTCGCGCTTGACGACCGCGACCAGCCCGTCGGTGGGCAGGTCCGGTCCGGCGTCGGGCACGCCCGGACTATAGCGTTCCCGCATGGAGGGAGACGGCCCGCGAAAGTCCTGGCGTCTGGCCTCGGTCGCCAACGCGGCCCGGCTGCTCAAGGAGTTCTCCCACGAGGACCGCGAGCTCGGCGTCTCCGAGCTGTCCCGGCGCCTGGGGCTGGCGACGTCGACCGTGCACCGGATGCTGGCCACGCTGGCCGACGAGCGCCTGCTCGAACGCGGTTCGTCGTCCGGCGGCTACCGGCTCGGGCTCGCGATCTTCGATCTCGGGGCGAGCGTCGCCACCAGCCGTGATCTGCACGAGGCGGCGCTTCCGGTGATGGCCACGCTGCGCGCGACGACCGGCGAGACGGTGCAGCTGGCCGTGCTGGACGGGCTGGAGTCGGTCTACATCGACCGGCTGGAGAGCCCGCACACCGTCCGGATCTTCTCCCGGGTCGGGACCCGGCTGCCGGCGACGACGACGAGCACCGGCAAGGTGCTGCTGGCCGCCCTGCCGCCCGACGAGCTCTCCGCCCGGCTGGCCGGCTGGGAACCGCGGCGCGATCACCCCGCACACGATCGTCGACGTGTCCACGTTGCGGGCCCGGCTCACCGAGGCCGCGGAGCGCGGCTGGGCGGAGAACCTCGAGGAGTCGCGGGTCGGGGTGGTGTCGGTCGGCGCGCCCGTGCACGACGCCGGCGGCGCCGTCGTGGCCGCGCTGAGCGTCGCGGCTCCGACCGACCGGGCCGGGCCGGCCGCCCTGCGCCGCGTGCGGGCGTCGGTGATCGAGTCGGCCGTGCTGGTCTCGCGGCGGATGGGCCGTCGCGGGTGAGGAGGCCCGGTCAGCTGAACTCGGAGCCCAGACCGGCGAGTGCGAAGACCACGATGAACAGCACCAGCGCGCCGACGCCGATCCAGCCGAGCACGATCCCGGCGATGGCCAGGCCGTCCCCGCCCTCCCCGCGCTCGCGGATCTGCTTGCGGGCCATGTAGCCGAAGATCAGCGCGAGGATGCTGCCGAGCCAGTAGATCCAGATGATGCCGAGCACCAGCGAGGCGACCGCCATCCCGTTCGTCGGCCGGTAGGCCGGGTACGGCTGCGGGTACTGACCGGGCGGCGGGTACGGATAGGCGCCGGGCGGACCGCCGTAGGGCGGGTACGGCGAGGCGTAGCCGGCCGCCGGGTCCTGCCCCGGGTACGGGCCGGGGTACGGGCCCTGCGGGTACTCCGCCGTCGTCCCCGACGGGTCCTGCCACGCGTTCTCGGGGACCGGCTCGCCGTGCACACCCTCCCGGTACCCGGAGTACGACGGACCGGACGGGTACTGCGTGTACCCGCCGTAGGGATCCCCCGCCGCGCCCTGCCCCTCGTCGCCCGACCGTCCGGCCGTCGGCTCGTTCGTGCCCATCCGATGATGATGACCTATCCGGGTCGGGAGGGGACCCGGTCCGGCCGGTCCGCGACGAAGTCGCAACCAGCCGGCCGGGACTCCCTGCCTAGCGCCCGGGGATGGGCTTGCCGCTGAACACGAACCGCTGGGCGTTGGCCACCGGGTCGTAGGTAGCGGGGGCCGTGGTCTCGGCCGTCACCGTGACCGGGCGGGACTGCACGATGCAGACCGGGTCCCCGGCCCGCCGGTGCCGCGAGATCACCCACTCCACGTCGACCGGGTAGCCGTAGTGCTTCTCGATCGCGAGGACCGCCGTCGGTGATCGCGGCGACCTGCTCCTCGTCGAGGACCTGGCGGTCGGCCAGCTTCTCCGGCATGTCGATCTCGGTGACCCGGCCCTCGGCGTAGTCGAACGCCGAGACGATCCGCTTGTGCGCGACCTGGTACTTCAGCATCCGCCCGTCGGACTTGCCGACCTCGATGTGGTCCGGGTCGACGACGCCCTGCACGACGGCCTCGCCCCAGCCCCAGTTCGTCTCGATCACGACCCGGTCCGGCTTGCCGGTCACCGGGTGCACCGAGAACGCCACCCCGGACGCGCGCGCGTGGACCAGCTCGATCACGCCGACCGCGATCGGCATGTCGTGGTGGCTGATCCCCTTGCGCAGCCGGTAGGCCAGCGCCCGGCCGGTGAACAGCGAGCCCCAGCAGTCCCGCACGGCGTCGAGCACCCGCTGCCGGTCCGGAGACCCCGAGGTAGGTGTCGAAGATCCCGGCGAAGCTGGCGTCCGCGGCGTCCTCGCCGGTGGCCGACGACCGCACCGCGGTCGGCACGTTGACCTCGGCGCGGCGCAGGCACAGGTCCTCGTAGGCCTCGGTCAGCGCCGCGCCCAGCTCGTCGGACATCGGGGTGTCGGTGAACAGCTGCCGGATCGTCGCCGACGCCGTCTCCACCGCCGCGTCGTCCGGTGCGTCACCGAGCCCGGTGATCACCTCGTCGATCTTCGCGTCCAGGCCGGTCTCCGCGCAGTGCCTGCGGTAGGCGTCGACGGTGACGGCGAAGCCGGGCGGGACCTCGACGCCCGCGTGGTGCAGCTCGGTCGAGCCGGCCCATCTTCGAGCCGGCGGCGGCCACCGCGGTGGCCGGGTCGACCTCGTCGACCCAGACCACCGACGTCTGTGTGCACCTCGATGTCACGCCTGGCCCGCCCCCACGGTCTCGTCGGTCGCCTCGTCCGCCGCCCGCTTGAGGATCGGTCACGGTGCCGGTCGAGCCGTCGACCTGCACGGTGTCGCCGTCCTTGATCGCGAAGGTGGCGATGCCGCACGCGGTCACCGTCGGGACGCCGTACTCGCGCCCGACGATCGCGGCGTGGCTGAGCATGCCGCCGCCGTCGCAGACCGCGCCGGCGATCTTGCCGAACGCCGGCGTCCAGGACGGCGAGGTGGACTCGCAGACCAGGATCGAGCCCGGCTCCAGGCGGTGCATGTCGTCCGAGGACTGCAGCACCCGCGCGACGCCGGTGGCCGTCCCCTTGGCCGCGGCCAGGCCGCTGAGCACGGTCTCCTCGCGGGCGTTCGGGTTCTGCACGGCGCGGATCGCGGCCGGGTTCAGACCGAAGATCTCGATCAGCACCGGGTCCTCGACGGTCTCCGGGACGGTCCCGAGCACCTTCGGCATGTCGCCGCGCTTGTCGCCCCAGTGGTCGAAGTACTGGCGGCGGTCCTTGACCAGCGACTTCAGCTCACCGCTGTAGGGCTTGCCGTTCGCGACGTCGACGAGCTCGGGCCAGAACAGGTAGAGCATGTCGTCCTTGCTCTCGCCGCCGACGCGCGCGGACAGCTCCTGGCAGATCCGCCGCAGCGGGATCATGACCTTGAGGTCGATGTAGTAGTTGTGGTCGTCCTGCCACCACGGGAAGTTCGCGGCCTGGTTGGACGCCAGGCCGGAGTCGAAGACCGCCTGCTCCTCCTTGGTCAGGCCGGAGCGGGCGGCGTCGATCGCCTCGTCACGCTCGGCCAGCGCGTTGCGGGCGGCCGCCTCGAAGTCGTGCTCCTCCTCCTTGAGGACGAAGCTGCGGATCATGTCCAGGGGGATCTGGTTGTCCTCCATCCAGGAGGGCACGCCGACGTCGCAGGTGGCCTCCTGGCGGTCGCCGTAGACCTGCAGGAAGTCGTCGAAGTCGGTGAGCCACTGCGACGCCGACGCCGCCGTGGGGGGACAGCGCGCCGCGCAGCGTCGAGCCGTCGTTCTGCTCGAACACCGACGCGAGGCCGGTCTGCTTGGCCTTGATCGCGAGCCGGTAGAGCTCGCGGTCGGTCTCCATGATCTTGGTGTCCTCGCCCTGGAGGAACTTGCCGATCTGGTTGGTGTCGATGCCCATCTCGGCGCAGGCGCCGTAGAACCCGAGGAAGTTCACCAGCATCGGGTACATGACGCCGAAGTGGATCTCCATCGAGCGCTTGTGGTACTGGCGGCGCCTGGCGGACCAGCCCGGGGAGGTCGCCGGTCGGGACCTGCGTCAGGTCGATGCGCCTTGAAGTGGTCCCAGGTGGCCTCGAGCTCGTCGCGGCCGGCGTCCCAGATGGAGCGGTAGTTCTGCAGGAAGTGCGGCAGGTTCGTGCCGAGCCGGTTGGCGCGGGCGCCGATCTCGCGGGGGTCGGTCTCCGGGATCGGCCGAGCCGTAGAGGTGGGTGCCGGCGAACCGGGACGTCACGCCGCGGCCGGGGGGCAGCGGCAGGTTCTCGGCGGCGTGCTGGGTGCCCCAGCAGTAGCCGTCGTGGCCCCACGTGAACGCGGCGAGCGGGGTGAGGCCCCGCGTCCAGTGGAAGTCGAGGAACCAGAACTGGTCCTCGTCCTCGGGCTGTGAACGGCCCGGTGCCGTCCACGATGTAGGGGCCTTCCAGGAACTCGGGCTTGAAGCCCGGGTACCACTCCCCGGTGAACTCGTCCAGCGAGACGACGTTGGCCATGTGAACTCCTTCATCGGTGCCGGGGCGCGGCAGGCCGCGTCGGCTGTGTCCGCAGGACCGTGACAGCGGCCACACCCAACGACAAGCAGGCCGTTCCCGCAGCCGGAACGCGCACGTCATCCGGCATTCGAGGTGGGCGACGGGCGGTGCGTTCCCGGGCACGCAACGCACGCCTTCCGGGCAGGACCGGGGTGCCTACCGTCCCGGGCCATGCTCAGCGAGGAGAAGAACCGAGCGGCTGACCCAGGTCGGGCCCGGCACGCCGATGGGCGAGCTGCTGCGCCGCTACTGGTGGCCGGTCGCCACCCACGACATGGCCACCCGGGTGCCGGTCAAGCGGCGGCTGCTGGGCGAGGACCTCGTCCTCTACCGCGACGGCGACGGGCACCGTCGGGCTGCTCGCCGAGCAGTGCCCGCACCGCCGGGCGGCGCTCTGGCTGGGCTGCACCGAGGAGGAGGGCCTGCGCTGCGGCTACCACGGCTGGCGCTTCGACGCCGACGGCCACTGCCTCGAACAGCCCGGCGAGCCCGCCGACTCGACGTTCAAGGACCGGATCAGGGCCACCGCCTACCCGGTGCAGGAGCTGGGCGGGCTGGTGTTCGCCTACCTCGGCCCGTCGCCGGCGCCCGAGCTGCCGCGCTACGACCTGTTCGTCTGGGACGACGCGTGGCGCGACATCGGGCACGCGGAGCTGCCGTGCAACTTCCTGCAGATCATGGAGAACTCGGTCGACCCGTACCACGTGGAGTGGCTGCACGGTCGCTACGGCATCGTTCCTGCAAGGAGCTCGGCGGCGCCGGCCCGGTCCCGGTCGTGACGAAGAAGCACGTCAAGGTCGCGTTCGAGGTGTTCGAGCACGGCATCCTCAAGCGGCGGGTGCTGGAGGGCCACACCGAGGACGACGACGACTGGAAGGTCGGCCACCCGCTGGTGTTCCCGCACATGCTGCGCGTCGGCGCCGCCGGGCTGGCCACGTTCCAGATCCGGGTGCCGATCGACGACGAGAACACCTGGCACGTCTGGTACCAGACCTACCGGCCCGAGGGCGGCGCGCCGCCGCAGGGCCCGGTCCCGACCTACGAGGTGCCGCTGACGCGACGAGCAGGGCGAGCTGGCTGCGCGACTACGTCGACGGGCAGGACATCGTGCGCGTGGATCACCCAGGGCCGGATCTCCGACCGGTCGAAGGAGCACCTGGGCAAGTCCGACCTCGGCGTGATCCTGCTGCGCAAGCTCTACGCCGAGCAGATGGAGCGGGTCGGCGCGCGGCGAGGACCCGCTGTGCACCTACCGGGAGCCGCACGACGTGATCGACCTGCCGATGGAGCGGGACAAGTTCGGCTCGGCGGTGGAGTTCCGTCAGCTGTGGACGCGGGAGAGCTCGATCCGCTTCTCCCCCATCCGCGACGAGGTCACGACGCTGTTCGGTGACCCGGAGCCGGCGTGGAGCTGTGGGGTTCTGCCCCGGCTGCGGCGCCGCGCTCGCCGACGCCTCGCTCGTGCAGGAGTTCTGGGTGGCCGCCGACCGGCACTTCCTGTGCTGGTGCGCGGCCTGCGGCATGCTGTCGCACCGTGGTCCTGGCCGAGCAGCTCGTCTCGCACGAGCCGGAGCACTGAGTGGCGCCGGACGCGGACTGCTGCTGGACCTGGGCGGGACGGTGTTCCGGTCCGGCGTGGAGCTGCTGGCGCTCTGGGCGAGCGCGCACCCGGCGGCCGCCGCGGTCGCGGCCCGTCGCGGGCCGCTCGGGTCCGGAGCCGCGACCCGCTGTGGGACAGCGATGCTCGCCGAGGAGATCACGGAGCGGGAGTACTGGCAGGCGGCGCAGCGACGAGGTCGGCGCGGCGCTCGGCCGGCCGGGCTGGCCGATCGCAGGAGTTCATGCACCTGCTCTGCGGGCTGTCCGACGACATCGTGCGCGCCGGAGGCCGCTGCGCTGGTCGACGACGCGCCGCGCCGCCGGGATCACGCGTCGGCGCGCTGACCAACGACCTGCGCGCGTTCCACGGCGACGGCGCGATGACCGGCGCACCCGCTGCTCGCGCGCCTCGACGTGCTGGTCGACGGGTCGGTCACCGGCGTGCTCAAGCCGGACCCGCGGGCCTACGCGATCGCGGTCGAGCGGCTCGGGCGTGCCCGCCGAGGAGATCGTGTTCGTCGACGACATGCCGTGGAACATCGTCCCGGCCCATACGGCGGGCATGGTCGCGCTGGAGCTGGACCTGACCGATCCCGGCGAGGTCTTCGGCCGTGCCCGGGCCGAGCTGGGCCTGCCCGATCATGGACGACGCGAGGAGGACGCATGAGCGGGACGGCCGTGGTGGTGGGCGCGTCCGGCGCGCTGGGGTCGGCGATCGCGGACCGGCTGCGCGGCGACGGGCTGCACGTCGTCGCCGTCGTGCGCACGCCACCGGAGGGCGACGGCTGGTGCGCGGCCGACATCGGCTCCGACGACGCGGTGGGCGCGATCGCGCGCGCCGTCGCCCGGACCCCGGCGCCGGTGCGGATGGTCGTGCAGGCGGCAGGCCTGCCCGCGGCCGGGCCGCTGGAGCGGATCGAACCGGACGCACTCGGCCGGGCGGTCGCGCTCAAGTGCGGCGGGCTGCTGCGGCTGGTCCGGGCCGTCGACGACCGGCTGGCCGAGGGGTCGCGGATCGTCGCGCTCGGCGGGCACTTCGGCATCGAGCCGGCGCCGTACGCGTGCGCGGCCGGCGTCACGAACGCGGGCCTGGCCAACCTGGTCCGCCAGCTCTCGGTCGCCTACGGCCCGCGCGGGGTGACGGCACACCTGGTCGCGCCCGGGCCGGCGGACACCCCGCGGCTGCGCGGGCTGTCCCAGGACGCGGCCGACAAGCGGGGCGTCACGCTGGACGAGGTGCTCGCCGAGCGCGCGGCCGAGTCGCCGCTGGGTCGTCTCGTCACTCCGGACGAGGTCGCCTGGGCCGTCGGCACGCTGCTCGACCCGCACGCCGGCGCGCTGGCCGGCTCGACGCTGTCGCTCGACGTCGGCGCCCGGCGCGGGATCTTCTGAGCCGATCGGCTACCACCGGGCGCGGCTGCCCGGAGTCACTGCGACGCGTCGGCGCCGAATCCGGACCAGCACGTCGGCCGGGCCTCGACGAGGCTGCTCCGCGCCCCGACGGCGACGGTGCCGGTGTGCCGCAGGCCCGCCGTGGCCAGGAGCGAGGCGTGGTCGGCCTCGGTGCGCTCACGGCCACCGGTCGTCACGAGCATGTGCAGGTCCTGCATGCTCGCGTACTCGGCGTGCTCATCGTCGCCGGGCAGCAGCTGTTCGATGACGAGCAGTCGCGCGTTCGGGTGCATGGCCCGGCGCACGGCCCCCAGCAGCGCCGTGGCGCGGTCGTCGTCCCACGCGTGCAGGACGAACGACAGCAGGTAGACGTCGCCGCCGGCCGGGACGTCGACGAGGAAGTCCCCCTCCGCGACGTCGGTGCGCGCGCCGAGCCCGGCCTCGGCCAGCGCGGACCGCGCGCGGTCGGTCGCCCCGGGCAGGTCGTACAGCACGGCACGGCAGTCCGGGTGGGCGTGCAGCAGCTCGACGAGCAGTGGGTCGGCGCTCCCCCCGACGTCGACGAGCACGCTCCCCTCCGGCAGCTCGGTCACCGAAGCGACGTACCGGGCCTCGGGCTCGCTCAGATCCTCCATCGCCCGGTCGAACAGCGACGCTAGGCCGTCCGCCCCGCCCGGCAGCTCGATCGGTGCCCGCCCGGACCGCAGCTGTACCGCGCTGCCGCCGCGGAACAGGCAGTCGGTGAGGTCCGCCCACATCGGGTAGAACAGCTCGGCCGTCCCCAGTGCCCGGTCGTGCGCCCCTCCGGGTGCCCCGGCCTCCAACGCCCGCCCGAGCGCGGTCGTCCGGTAGCCCTCCTCGCCGGAGGTGCACACGCCGAGCCCGACCAGGGCCCGCATCAGCCGGCCCAGCCACGCACACGGCATCCCGTACTCGGCGGCCATCTCGCCGAGGGTCAGCGGACCCCCGGCGAGCAGGTCGGCCACGCCGAGGCGGGCGGCCGTGCAGAGGACCTGGGTTCGCCGGTAGCCGTCGATCAGGTCGTGCAGGCCGGCCGCCGCGTCGAGGACCTCGTCCTGGCGTGATGTCACCCGAACAGGTTGATCGCGCCCGCTACGAAATCCCTACATGAGGCAACGCCGGCGCGCTCAGCCCTTGACGCAGAGGATCGTGCGCAGGCGGTGGTCCACCCGCACCAGGTCCGTCTGCTGGGCCATCACGGTGTCCAGGTCCTTGTAGGCACCGGGGATCTCGTCGATCACCCCGGCGTCCTTGCGGCACTCCACGCCCTCGGTCTGGGCCTGCAGGTCCGCGACCGTGAACTGCTTGCGCGCCTTGGCCCGCGACATCCGCCGACCGGCGCCGTGCGACGCCGAGCAGTAGCTGTCCGGGTTCGCCAGGCCGGACACGATGAACGAGCCGGTGCCCATCGAGCCGGGGATGATCCCCTGCCGGCCGTCCGCGGTGGAGATCGCGCCCTTGCGGGTGACGATCAGGTCGACGCCGTCGTAGCTCTCCTCGGATACGTAGTTGTGATGACAGCTCACCTCGGGCTCGAAGCCCACGGTCCGGCCGAGCGCACGGGCCAGCGCCGCCTTGAACAGCTCCATCATCACGTGCCGGTTGCGCCGCGCGTACTCCTGCGCCCAGTACAGGTCGGCCCGGTAGGCGTCCATCTGCGGCGTCCCGGACAGGAACACGGCCAGGTCGCGGTCCGGGAGTCTGCTGGTTGTGCGGCAGCTCCTTGGCCTTGTCGATGTGCAGGTTCGCGAGGATGTTGCCGATCCCCCGCGAGCCCGAGTGCAGCATCAGCCAGACCCGGTCGTCGCCGTCGAGGCAGACCTCCAGGAAGTGGTTCCCGGACCCGAGCGAGCCGAGCTGCTCGTGCGCCTTGGTGCGCAGCTTGTCCCCGGTGGTCCAGGACGCGTCGTCGAGGTGGTGCAGCTGCTCGAAGCCCGCCCAGAACCCGTCCCACCCGTGACCGTGGTCGAGACCGAGCCGGCGCAGGTCCGGGCCGTCGCGGTGCCCGGCCCGCCCGACCGGGACGTCGCGCTCGACCTGCGCGCGCACCGGCGCCAGCGAGCCCGGCAGGTCGTCGGCGACGAGGTCGGTGCGCACCGCGGACATGCCGCAGCCGATGTCCACGCCGACCGCGCCCGGCGACACCGCGTCGCGCATCGCGACCACCGAGCCGACCGTCGCGCCGTAGCCCTGGTGCACGTCCGGCATCACGGCGACCCCGTGCGTCCACGGCAGATCCGCGCAGTTGCGCAGCTGCTCGAGCGCTCCGGGCTCGACCGTGTCCGGGTCCGTCCACATGCGGATCGGAGCCCCGGTGCCGGTCAGGGTGTGCATGTCGCCTCCTCGTCTCGTCGACGGCCAGGATCTCCGACGACGCCCGGGAGGGCACCTTCTTTACCGTGCGTCGACCGGCCCGAGGGCGATCTTGACGTCGAGCACCGGCGTGCCGTCGACCGCCTCCAGGTGGTCGACCGTGAGCACCGTGCCCTCGACGGCCGTGACCGTCACGATGTGGTGGCCGATCGGGTTGGGGCGGTGCGGCGAGCGCGTGGCGAACACGCCGGCGTCCGCGCGGGTCGCGTCGTCGCGCGGGCGCGTCGTGAGGACCGTCCGGTCGGCCCGGTCCAGCCAGGTGAACAGGTCGATCACGACCCCGGGCGCGAGCCCGTCGAGCGCGGGTGCGACCTCGGGGTCGAGCTCCAGCCGCGCTGCGGGGGCGCCCTCGTCGGCCTGGCGCGGTGCGTCGTCGAGGTCCACGAGCTCCGAGCGCACCGTCCCGACCGGACGCACGGTCCACCCGGGACCGTCAGCCATCGGAGCGTGCCGCGCGTGCGTCGATCTCGGTGCGGCGGGCGGCGCTGGCCGGCACGCCGCCGATCCCCCAGTCGTCCGGGTCCACCGGCACGATCCGGCCGCGCACCGACGCCCGCTCCACGCCGAGCACGTCGACGATCAGGTCGGTGAAGTCGGCGAGCAGGCGGTGCCGCTGCGCGACCGGCCGTCCGGCGAGCACCAGCGCCGTGAAGTACGGCGCCGAGCGGCCGGGCTCACCGCCGGTGAGCCACAGCTCCGGCGGATGGGTCTGGGCGAACGCACGGATGCGCTCGACCGGCGAGTCCAGCACGGCGGCGTAGCGCTCGGTCAGCGCGGCGAGCAACCTCGACACCTGACCGGCGGGATACCGGCCTTCCAGCAGGTGAACCGTCACGATCGGCACACCGGGAACTGTAGGACCCGCACGTCGGCGGGCGTACCGGGCGTTCGGGGACGGGGAACGCGCCGATAAGGTCGGGGTCCGTCCGGCGGCGGCCGGCCCGGCGACGAGAGGCACCGATGTACGCGGTTCGGCGGATCGTGGTGGTGCTCCTGGGCGCCACGATGCTGGCCGGTTGCGGGAGCTCGATCACCGAGATCACCCCGCGGTCCACGCGCACCACCCCGGCCGCGGCGGCGACCCCGTTCTGCGAGGCGATCGCGCGGAGCCAGGAGGCCTCACAGCCGGTGGCCCGGTGGCGGATCGGGCAGCAGGTGGAGAACGTCGGTGAGGTCGCCGACCAGGTCCGCACGACGAACCAGCAGGTCAGCGCGCTGGCCCCGCCGGAACTGCGCGCCGACGCCGACCGCGTCGTCGGCGTCGTCGACCGTCAGTTGCGCCTGCTCGAGGTCAACGGCGGGGACACCTCGGCGCTCGCCCGCGACCCGGAGCTGGAGCGAGCGACCGCGGACCCCGAGTACGCCGCCGCGAGCAAGCGACTCTCCGACTACGTCCGGACGTCCTGCTAACGGACCAGCTCACCGTCCACGATGGTGGGCTGCATCCGCCGCCAGCCGAGGTAGCGGTCCGCCTCCACCAGCAGCGACCCGCCCAGCCACATCGCGACGATGGCGTCGTCGCCCAGGCCCAGCACGGTCAGGAACATCTCCGGGACCACGTCGACCGGGGAGACCAGGTAGACCAGCGCGATCGCGAACAGCATGAGCCGTCCGCGGCCCATCTCCGGATACCGCCCGGTAGGGTGTCGGTGACCATGTCCGGCATCGCCCGCAGGCGTTCGCCGGTGTCCGGCCCGCCCGGGCGGCCCCGTCCGGAGATCGCACGCCAGAGCGTGCGGAACGCGGAAAGACGGCGCGAAGTCGTCACAGCATTCATGTCCGGTTCAACGCGCCGCGTGTCCGGTTCGTTCCGTCATTGTCCGGGATGCGTCCGGCTCAGCCCGTTCGCGCTCCGCGGCCAGCCCGATCGCGACGTCGATGATCATGTCCTCCTGGCCCCCGACGAGCCCCAGTTCGCCGCAGCGCTTGAGGATCTCGTGGGCGGGCACCTTGTAGCGCTCGGCCGCGGTCTCCGCGTGCAGCAGGAACGACGAGTACACGCCGGCCCAGCCCTGCACGATCGCGTTGCGGTCCATCTTCGGCCAGCGGTTCAGGTACGGGTGCACCACGTCCTCGGCGGCATGCAGCAGCGCCATCACGTCCAGCCCGGTGCCGACGCCGAGGCGGTCGAACACGGCGGCCAGCACCTCGGTCGGCGAGTTGCCGGAGCCGGCGCCGAGCGCGCACAGCGACCCGTCGATGTAGCGGACCCCGACCTCCTGGGCGATCACCGAGTTCGCCACGCCGAAGCTCAGGTTCTGGTGGCCGTGGTAGCCGACCCAGGCCTCGTCGCCGACCTCGGCGAGCAGCGCCTCGAACCGGGCCTTCGCCTCGTGCATGAGCAGCGCGCCCGCCGAGTCCGTGCAGTACGGCGCCTGGCAGCCGGCGTCGACCATGATCCGGGCCTGCTTCGCGAGGTCCTCCGGCGGCGTCCGGTGCGCCATCATCAGGAAGCCGGCCGTCTCCATGCCCAGGTCGCGAGCGGCCTGGAAGTGCTGCGGGGACACGTCGGCCTCGGTGCAGTGGGTCGCGACGCGCACCATGTCCGCGCCGGCGTCGCGGGCGCGCTTCAGGTCGTCGACGGTGCCGATGCCGGGCACCAGCAGCACCGCGATCTTCGCCTGCGCCGCCTCCTCGCGGGCGGCGGCGATCAGGCGCATCTCGTCGGTGTGCGAGAAGCCGTAGTTGAAGCTCGACCCGCCGAGCCCGTCGCCGTGGGTCACCTCGATGACCTCGACGCCGGCCTGGTCCAGTGCGCGGACCGTGTCGCGGACCTGGGTCTCGGTGAACTGGTGGGCCATCGCGTGCGACCCGTCGCGCAGGGTCGTGTCGACGATCCGGACGTCGTTGCGGAGTTCGGGGCGTGTCATGCCGGGATCCCCTCCAGGATCTTCGACGCCATCAGCTCGCCGACGCGGGCGGCCGCGGCCGTCATGATGTCCAGGTTGCCTGCGTAGTCCGGCAGGTAGTCGCCCGCGCCCTTGACCTCGAGGAACGCGGCGACGCGCGCGTGGCCGCCCCAGCTCTCGCGCGGCTCGTCGAACTGGGGGTCGGCGCGCAGCGCGTAGCCGGGCACGTACTGCTGCACCTCGGCGACCATGTCGTGGATCGAGCGGGTGATCGCCGCCCGGTCGGCGTCCGCGCCGATCATGCAGAACACGGTGTCCCGCATGATCATCGGCGGCTCGACCGGGTTCAGGATGATGATCGCCTTGCCCCGCTCGGCACCGCCCACCTCGGCGACGGCGCCCGAGGTGGTGTGGGTGAACTCGTCGATGTTGGCGCGGGTGCCGGGACCGGCGCTGCGGGAGGCGACCGACGCGACGATCTCGGCGTAGGGCACCGGCGTCACCCGGGACACCGCGTGCACCATCGGGATCGTCGCCTGTCCGCCGCAGGTGATCATCGAGACGTTCGGGGCGTCCAGGTTGTCGTGCAGGTTCACCGGAGGGCAGACCATCGGTCCCAGGTGCGCCGGGGTGAGGTCGACGGCCGTGATGCCGGCCTCGGCGTAGCGCGGCGCGTTGGCCTGGTGCGCCTTGGCCGACGTCGCCTCGAACACGATCCGGGGCAGCGGGTCCTGGCGCAGCAGCCAGTCCACGCCCTCGGCGCTGGCCGCGACACCCATCTCGCGGGCCCGCGCGAGCCCGTCGGACTCGACGACGCCGACCATGTAGCGGACGTCGACGACGGTGCTGCGCGCCAGCTTCGCCAGCAGGTCGGTGCCGATGTTGCCCGGTCCGACGATCGCGGCCGTCACCCTGGAGTTCATATCGACACAGGGTGGCGGCTCGACGGGCCGGGCGGAACCACGCCGTTCCGATGAGCGGAACCGCTCGACCCGGACGTACGCGGCGTCAGCGGCTCGCGATGTAGACGTCGCGCAGCACGCCGGCCTCGGTCTGCATCTCGGCCAGCCGCTGGCGCACCACGTCGCCGATGCTCACCAGGCCGCGGACGCGCCCGCCGACGACCACCGGCAGGTGCCGGTGCCGGGAGCGGGTCATCGTGGCCATGACCTCGGCGAGCGTGTTGTCCGGGGTGCACGTGACCGGGAGGTGGACCATCACGTCGCCCACGGTCCGCTCGAGCAGCGCCGGACCGTCGGTGCCCAGGCGGCGCACGACATCGCGCTCGGACAGCAGGCCGTCCAGGCGGCCCCGCCCGTCGTCGGAGACGACGAGCGCCCCGACCGGCGGCGGTCCGGACAGCAGCTGGACGGCCTCGGCGATCGAGATCCAGGACTGCACCGTCCGCACCTCGTCGCCCTTGATCCGCAGGATGTCGGCCACCTTCATCGCGTGCTCCCTTCGCCGTGATCCAATTGTTGCGCTGCCGCAGTTGTTGTGCAAGCTAAAATCTTGCCCAAGAGACACCCTTCAACTGGTGAGGTGGGATGACCGGAACGGACACGGTGACCGAGGCGGTGCTGGCCGCGGCCCGGGTGCTGGTCGCGATCAGCATCCGCTCGGTCGCGGCGACGACCCGGGACACCGTGACGGTGCCGCAGCTGCGGGTGCTGGTGCTCGTGGCCGGACGGCCCGGCGTGAACGTCGCCGCGGCCGCGCTCGAGCTCGGGGTGCACCGGTCGAACGCGACGCGGGTGGTCGACCGGCTGGTGCGGGCCGGGCTGCTCACACGGGAGCAGGACCCGCGGGACCGCCGCCGGCTGGTCCTCGAGCTCACCGACGCCGGGCGGCGCCTGATCGCGAACGTCGACGACCACCGGAGGGCCGAGATCGCGGCCGTGCTCGCCCGCGTCCCTCCGGACCAGCTGGCCGGCGCCGAGCCCGTCTTCCGGGAGTTCGCGGCGGCCGGCGGCGAGCCGTCCGGGGCGCCCCGCGGGTGACCCCCGGTGCCGGGCAGGCCTACCGTCACGCGTCGTGGCTGACGCAACCGGCGGCCGGACGGTCGCGACCGACGTCCTCGACGTGCTGCACGCCGGCGGGGCGAGGACCGTGTTCGGCCTTCCGGGCGTGCACAACCTCGCGTTCTGGGGCGCCGACCGGGGCCCCGGGGACCCGGTCGTCGTCCGGCACGAGCAGGCCGCGACCTACGCCGCGGACGGGTGGGCCCGGCGGACCGGAGCGCTCGGCGCCGCCGTGGTCACCACCGGCCCGGGCGCGACGAACGCGCTGACCGGGTTCGGCGAGGCCTCGGCCGCCGGGACGCCGGTCGTGCTGGTGGCCTCGGAGATCCCGCAGCGGCTGCGGCGGCCCGGACGGCTGCGCGGAGTGCTGCACGAGTCCCGCGACCAGGCCGCCCTGTTCGCGCCGCTGGCGAAGTCGGTGTTCACGCCGCGCACGCCGGACGAGACCGCCGTCGCGATCCGCGAGGCGGTGGCGGTCGCGACGACCCCGCCGCGCGGACCGGTCTACGTCGACGTGCCGGCCGACGTGCTGGGCGAGCCGGCCGCGGACGCGCCCGCCCGGTCCCCGGACCCGGCCGGGACGGCGGCCGACGGGCCGGACGCGGTGGCGCAGGCCGTCGGGGGCCGGACCGTCGTCGTGTGGGCGGGATGCGGAGCGCTCGACGCGCCGGAGGAGACCGCGCAACTGGCCCGGACGCTCGGTGCGCCGCTGGTCACGTCGTTCCACGCGCGCGGGCTGGCCGGTGCGGTGGACGTGCCCCCGCACGAGCCGGAGGTCGCGGCGCTGATCGGCTCGGCGGACGTGCTCCTCGCCGTCGGGGGCGACCTGGACGGCATGAACACCCGCAACTGGTCCATGCCGCGACCGCCGGTGCTGGTCACCGTGGACGCGGCCGCGCCGGCCGATTCCCCGGAGTGGGAACCGGACGTCGCCGCACTCGGACCGCTGTCGTCGCTGCTCCCGGCCGTACGCGACCGGGTGGGTTCCCGGGAGCCCTGGCACGACGGCGACGTCGCGGACCGGGTGCGCGCCCGGCTCGCCACCGACCCGGCGTGCGCCGACGCGCTGGCGCTGCTGGAGTCGGTGGACGCGGTGACGGCCCGGGGCGCGGCACTGGTCTGCGACATGGCCGTGGCCGGCTACTGGGCCGGCGGGTACGCGCGCGCCGCCGGGCCGCGCGGGCTCGCCTACCCGGTCGGCTGGGGCACGCTCGGCTTCGCCCTGCCCGCCGCGGTCGGGGTGGCCGCGACCGGCACCGCGACCCTCGCCGTCTGCGGCGACGGCGGTCTCGCGATGGGGCTCGGCGAGCTGGCCACGCTGGTGCAGGAGCGGCTGCCGGTCGTCGTGCTCGTCGTCGACGACGGGGGGTACGGGATGCTCCGGTATGACATCGAGAGGAGCGCCGGCGGAACGGGTGTCGACGCTGCCCGGGCCGGTCACCGGCAGACTGGCATGGATCTGCACACACCCGACCTGGTGGCGCTCGCCGGCGCGTTCGGCATGCCGGCCACCGAGGTCACCGAGATCGGCCCGGACCTCACCCGCGCGCTGACCGAGGCGATCGACGCGGGTGGCCCGCACCTGGTCCGCGTCGAAGCCCGGCTGCTGCCCCCGCGCACCACGTCGCCGCGCTGGAACGAGACCCCGTGACCGGCCGCGCCGTCGCCTGCGGCGGCGAGCTCGACGTCGCCGACGTCTGCGCCGTGGCCCGCGACCGCGTCCCGGTCACGCTCGACGACGGCGTCGCGGACCGTCTGGCCGCCGAACGCCGGGCGGTGGACGCAGTGGTCGACGCGGGCGTCCCCGCCTACGGGATCACCACCGGGCTCGGCCCCCGCTCGGGGTACGCGCTGACCCGCGACGAGCTCGCCGCGTTCAGCGTCCGCACCATCCGCGGGCGGGTCAACGCGGTCGGCGACCCGCTGCCCACCGACACCGTGCGGGCGGCGATGCTGGCGCGGCTGGGCGGCATCGCCCGCGGCGGGAGCGGGGCGAGCCCCGCGGTGGCGCTGCAGCTGGTCGCCCTGCTCAACGTCGGCGTGCACCCGGTGGTGCCGCGCACCGGCTCGATCGGTGCGGCCGACCTGTGCCAGCTCGCGCACATCGGACAGGTGGTGATCGGCGAGGGCCGGGCCGAGTTCGGCGGCGAGGTGCTCGACGGCGCCGAGGCGTTGCGCCGGGCCGGTCTGGCCCCGGTGGCGCCCGGCCCGAAGGACGGTCTGGTGCTGTGCACCACGAACGCGGTGACGGCCGGGACGGCGGCGCTCGCCCTGGCCGACGCCGAGGACGCGCTGCTGGGCGCGCAGGTGGTCGCGTCGGTGACCTGCGAGGGCTTCCGCGCGAACAGCAGCCCGCTCGACCCGCGGGCGCAGGCGGCGCGGCCGGCACCGGGCGCGGCCGACGCGGCAGGCCACCTGCTCACCCTGCTGCGCGGCGGCCTGCTCACCGACCCGGCCGCGGCGCGGCGCGTCCAGGACCCGATCAGCATCCGGTGCGTGTCCCAGGTGCACGGCGCGCTGGCCTTCGCGCTCGACACGGTGCACCCCGCGCTGGCCGCGGAGCTGAACGGCTCCGGGGACAACCCGCTCGTGCTCGACGACGGCACCGTCGCCTCCACCGGCAACTTCCACACCGCGGCCCTCGCACTGGCGCTGGACACGCTCGCGCTGGCGCTGTGCCAGACGGCCTCGCTGTCCGTGCAGCGGATGCAGCGGCTGCTCACCGGTCGTCTCAGCGGCCTGCCCGACGACCTCGCGACCGGCGGCCCTGGCTCGTCCGGGTTCGGGCCGCTGCTCAAGACCGGACAGGCGCTGCTCACCGAGATCCGGCACCGGGCCACACCCGTCTCGCTGGACAGCCCGGCCGGGGCGGACGGCGTCGAGGACGACGCGTCCAACGCCGGCTACGCCGCGGCGCGGCTGCCCGGCATGCTGCGCCGGCTGCGGCAGGTGCTGGCGATCGAGGCGCTCGCGGCCGTGCAAGCCGTCGAGCTGGCCGCACCGGACGCGCTCGGCGCCGGGCCGGAACTGCTCGTGCGCGCCGTGCGGGCACTCGTGCCGCCGCTGGACGAGGACCGGGCGTGCGGCCCGGACGTGGAGCTCGTCGCCGCCACGGTCCTGGGACCGGACCTCGTCCCCGCGTTGCGCGCGCTGGACCCGGTCTTCCGCTGCCGGTGAACCGTCCGTGGGCGGCCGCGGCCACCCGATGACGGAGTGGCTGCGCGTGGCCCCGACGGTCGTCCCCGGACGCGGCTGAGGGCGGGCGGGCCCCTGCCGTCGAAAAGAAGTGGTTGCATCGGTGAGCAGTCGCGATATATCGTGATGGCACGCGAGCCGATCGAAGGGGAGGCTCACCACGACAGGAGTACGATCATGAACGCATGGAACACACCAGGTGACGGACCGTTCGGCGGGCGAGGTGGACGTGGCGGACGCCGCGGCCGGCCCCCGTTCGAGCGGATGGCGGAGAAGCTCGGCCAGGTCGCCGACGCCGCCCAGGCGGCGGGAGAGTCGATGGACGACGAGGAGCGCGGACCGCGAGGCCGCGGACGCGGCGGCCCGCACGGTCGCGGTGGGCCGCACGGGCGGCGCGGCGGGTTCGGCCCGCGCGGCGGCCCCGGCTTCGGCGGCCCCGGTGGCTTCGGTCCCGGGTTCCCGCCCGGACCGCCCCCCGGCTTCGGCCGGCGCGGCGGGCGGCGCACGAACCGCGGTGACGTCCGGACGGCCGTCCTGGCCGTCGTCTCGGACGCCCCGCGGCACGGCTACGAGATCATCCAGGAGATCACCGAGCGCAGCGGCGGTCAGTGGAAGCCGAGCCCCGGCTCGGTCTACCCGACGCTGTCCCAGCTCGAGGACGAGGGGCTGGTCCGGGTCGAGCAGTCCGAGGGCCGGCGGGTCGTCCACCTCACCGAGGAGGGCACCCGCTACGTCGAGGAGCACCGCTCCGAGATCGACGCCGTGTGGTCCTCCTTCGAGGAGGGCACCGACGACGACCCGGCGTCGAAGCTCTGGCAGGAGCTCGGCCAGCTGCACGGCGCGGCCCACCAGGTGATGGCCGCCGGCTCGGCGGAGCAGGTCGCCACGGCGACCGAGTCCCTGGCCGAGGCGCGCAAGGCCATCTACCGGCTGCTCGCCGAGTAGGTCCTGCACACGAACGGGCCCGACCCCCGAGGGGTCGGGCCCGTTTCGTCGTGAAGGCTCCGCGCTGATGCTCGCTCAGCAGTCCCGCAGCTCCGGGGTCTGGTTGAGCACCTGCCCGCGCGGCGAGACGAACTCGCGGTAGATCTCCGAGTCGACGGCGGCCGGCGTGAACGCGGCGACGCGGTGGCAGTTCTGGAACGCCAGCACGACGCCGAAGTGCCGCTCCAGCGCACCGCGGATCGAGTTCGACGCCAGCGCCCGCAGCAGCTGACCGCGCTCGGCCTCGGACGGCGGCGGGACCTCGTGCTCGCCGAACGGGGCGTCCGGCCGGTCGGCTCCGTCGGCGACGGCGGCGGAGACGACCTCCCACGCGTAGGGCAGCGAGTCGCGGACGACGCCGACGAACGCGGCGTCGTCCATCTCGCCGCGGCGGGCGTCGTCCAGGACGGCGGTCGGGACGTCGAGGGACATGGTGTGACTCCTTCTTCTCGGGCGCTGCTCAGACGCGCAGCGGTGCAGGGCCGGGCAGGAAGTCGGGGTCGACCTGGGCGGTGAGGTCCACGCCGGTCGCGGCGTTCGCCCAGGACCGGGCGTTGCGCAGGTGGAACGCCACGGTGTCGCGGTGGTAGGCGGCCCAGTCGCGGTCACGGGCGTCGACGTCGGCGCGCAGCGCGTCGCAGACCGTGCGGTTCTCCGGCTCCAGCTCGGCGACCGGCCGGGCCCGCCCGCGCTCGGCCGCCCGCACCCACGCGGACTGTCCGAGCCAGCCGATCAGCGCGTCGCCGACCTCGTCGTGCAGGTAGGCGACGTCCTCGGAGTCCGTGACCTTGTTGCCGAGCACCCGCAGCGCGACGTCGTACTCGGCCGCGTACGCGGCGTACTGCCGGTAGACATCGACGCCGCGGCGGGTCGGCTCGCAGACCAGCACCGTCAGGTCGAACCGGGTGAACAGCCCGGAGGCGAACGCGTCGGCGCCCGCGGTCATGTCCACGACGACGTACTCGCCGGAGGAGTCGACGAGGTGGTTGAGGTAGAGCTCGACCGCGCCGGTCTTGGAGTGGAAGCACTTCACGCCGACGTCGTCGGCCTCGAACTCGCCGGTGACCACGTACCGGACCCCGTCCTGCACACGGGACAGGCGGGCCAGCATCGGGTCCGCCGGGTCGAGCGTGCAGGTCCGGGACCCAGGACCGGGCGGGGTTGTCTTGATCATCTCGTCGGCCGAGCCGATCAGCGGGTTGTCCCCGCGCAGGTACTCCTTGAGCCACGGCAGGTCCGCGGCCAGCGAGGGTGGGGGCGCGTCGTCCGGGTCGGCCCCGAGCGCGACGCCGAGGTGCTGGTTGATGTCCGCGTCCACGGCCAGCACCGGCGCGCCGGCGGCGGCCAGGCAGCGCGCGACCATCGCCGCCGTCGTCGTCTTCCCGCTGCCGCCCTTGCCCACGAACGCGATGCGCACCCGGATCTCCCCGCTTCCGTCTCGACTGCAACGGTAACGGTATCCGTTCTCACTATCGAGTGATCAACTCGGGTCTATCCCTTACGGACGGTGCGACGCCGTGCCAGCACCTCGCGCAGCGGCGGGACGACGGTGCCCTCGTCGGCCATCACCCGGCGGGCCTTCCGGCGCGCGACCAGCACGCCGATCGTCCCCAGCAGCCAGATCGGGTACTGCGTCAGCCAGGCCACCCGGAACGCCTCCGGCGTGAACCCGCCGGCCACCCCGAGGACGGCGCCGACGGCGAGCGTGGTCAGCAGCGTCGTCGTGAAGCCGCCGACGTTGACGATCCCGACCGCGGTCCCGCGCCGGTAGACCGGGTTGAACGTGCGGGCGTAGTCGAAGCCGACCGCCGAGCACGGCCCGCCGCAGGCCAGCACGGCGACCAGCGTCACGAGCAGCCACATCGGCGCCGGCGGCGGGGTCAGCAGGACGGCGGTCCAGACGCCTGCCGTCGCCGCGATCACGCCGAGCACCAGCCAGGACCGGCGCAACGGGTGGCGCGCGGTGAACTCGCCGAACACCGGCCCGGCGATCGCGCCCGCCCCGACCAGCACCGTGAGCAGCACCGACGCCTCCGTCGGGGACAGCCCCTGCCCGGCGACCAGATACGGCACACCCCACAGCAGCGCGAACACCATCGCCGAGAACTGGGTGCCGGCGTGCGTCCAGAGCCCCAGCCGGGTGCCCGGCTGCCGCCATGACGCGCGCAGGGCGTCCAGTACCTCGCGCGGGGACGCCGCAGGCTCCGGGACGGGCGACCCCGGCGGGCGGTTGGTGAACACCGCCGCCACCGCGATCGCCGCGGCGACGCCGAGCGCGGCCGCGGATAGGAACGCCGCCGTCCAGCCTTCCGAGTGCAGCACGGTCGCCAGCGGGATCGCCGAGAGCACCTGGCCGAGCTGCCCGAGCAGAGCGGTCAGCTGCGTCATCAGCGGCACCCGTCGCGCCGGGAACCAGACCGAGACGACCGAGAGCACGCTGATGAACGTCAGCGCGTCGCCGACCCCGACCAGCACGCGCGCCGCGATCGCCAGCGGCAGCGACGTGGACAGGGCCAGCAGCACCTGCGCGGCGGTCATCGTCAGCGCCCCGGTGAGCACCATCCGCCGGGCGCCGAAGCGGTCCAGCAGCAGGCCGACCGGGATCTGCAGCGCCGCGTAGACCAGCAGCTGCAGCACGATGAAGCCGGACAGCACGGCCGGTGCGGCACCGAACCGCTCGGCGGCGTCCAGCCCCGCCACCCCGAACGAGCTGCGGTGCATGACGCCCACAAGATAGGCGAACAGACCGGCGGACCAGACCAGATAGGCGCGACGTGACGGGGGCATGACGATCATCCATTCTGCGCGCTCGTGCCCGGGGAACCTAGGGTGTGCGGGCCGCGTCACGTCCGGGCGGCCGTCGCGATGCGTCGGATTGCCGGGCTCGGTGTCACGGCGCCGGACCGGACCGACGACAATCGAACCGGACGGACGGACCCTGGACGGTGTCCGGCCCAGCCGACGCGACGGAGGAACGTGGTGCTCGATCCCGCGCAGCTCTACCAGGTGGACCCGAACGCGCCACAACTCGACGAGCCGGTGCTGGTGGTGGTGCTGGACGGGTTCGTCGACGCGGGCAACGCGGGGGCGCTCGCGGTCGAGGCGCTGCGCGAGGGCCGGGACGCGACGCCGATCGCGTCGTTCGACGTGGACCAGCTCGTCGACTACCGCTCCCGCCGCCCGCCGCTGCGGTTCGAGACCGACCACTGGGAGTCCTACACGCCGCCCTCGCTGGACGTCGTCGCGCTCACCGACACCGGGGACACGACCTACCTGCTGCTCTCCGGCCCGGAGCCGGACATGCAGTGGGAGCGGTTCGTGGCCGCGATCGGGCTGCTGATCGAGCAGTTCGGGGTGCGGCTGGTGGTCTCGCTGCAGGGCATCCCGATGGCCGTGCCGCACACCCGGCCGATCGGCGTCACCGCGCACGCCACGCGCTCCGAGCTGGTCGAGGGGCACACGCCCTGGTTCGCGACGGCCGACGTGCCCGGCAGTGCGACCGCGCTGCTGGAGTACCGGCTCGGGCAGGCGGGCCAGGACGCGATGGGCTTCGCCGTGCACGTGCCGCACTACCTGGCGCGCTCGGCCTACCCGCAGGCCGCACGCGTGCTGCTCGACCACGCCGGCCTGTCCGGCGGGCTGTACCTGCCCACCGAGAGCCTGTCCCGTGCCGCCGAGCAGGCCGAGTCCGAGATCGCCGAGCAGGTCGGCGAGTCGGAGGAGGTCGGGCAGGTGGTGAAGGCGCTGGAGGAGCAGTACGACCAGGTCGCCGCCGCCCGCGAGCAGGGCGGGCTCACCGACGGCCTGACCGGCGACCTGCCCAGCGGCGACGAGCTGGCCGCGGAGTTCGAGCGGTTCCTCGCCGACGCCGCCGACGGCGTCCAGGACAAGACCGGCCCGGATGCACCCGCGGCACCGCCGCACGAGCCCCCCGGCCCGGCCAACCCGCCGACCCCGCCCGGCGACGAGGACGGCCCGGACATCCCTCCCCCGGCGCCGATGCCCTGAGGGCGGGGCTCAGAGCAGGTCGAGCGCGGCGGCGACGACGCCGTCGGCGTCGATGCCGTGGTAGCGGTAGACCGACGCGAGGTCGCCGGACTGCCCGAACCGGGTCACGCCCAGGTGCGTGGCCCGGACCTGGTTCACCCCGGCCAGGAACGACAGCGTGTGCGGGTGCCCGTCGAGCAGCGTGACCATCGGCGCGGCACGCCGGGCCGGGAACGCGGCGTCCAGGATCCACGGCTCGGAGGCGCCCGGGACCGGATGCCCCGAGCGCGCCTGCAGCGCCTCGAACAGCAGGCCCGGACTCGTCACCACGACGACGTCGGCGCCGGTCCCCTGCTCGGCGAGCCGGTCCGCGGCGGCCAGCGCCTCGGTGACCATCGCCCCCGCGACCACGATCGTCACGTCCGCGTCCCCGCCGGCCCGACGGAGCGGGTACGCCCCCGCGACGACCTGGCGGCGGCGCCGCTCCCGCGCGGCCGGGTCGGACGGCACTGCGGCCAGCGTCTGGTCCACCGGGCGGGTGGACAGCCGCAGGTAGGCCGAGATGCCGTCCGGGCGTCCGAGCCTCGCCAGTGACGCCAGCAGGGTCCACTCGACGTCGATCGCGAACGCCGGCTCGTAACAGACGCAGCCCGGTTGCTCCAGCCCGACCGACGGCGTCGTGATCGACTGATGCGCACCGCCCTCGGGCGCCAGCGACACCCCGGACGGCGTCCCGACCAGGATCGACTGACCGCCGGCGTAGATCCCGAACGCCCACGGCTCCAGGGCGCGCTCGACGAACGGGTCGTAGAGCACCCCGATCGGCAGCAGCGGCCGCTCCCACTTGGACCAGGTCGCCCCCAGCTCGCCCAGCGCGCCGACCAGGTTGCCCTCGGCGATGCCCAGCTCCAGGTGCTGCCCGGTCGGGCGCTCCCGCCAGTGCAGGATCGTCTCCGGGTCGTCGTCGAACCAGTCCTTGCGGTCCCGCGCGGCCCAGACGCCGACCTTGTTCACCCAGCCGCCCAGGTTCGTCGTCGACGACACGTCCGGGCACAGCGTGACGACCCGCCCGGACGCCTCCGGGGCCTCCCGGGTGAGGTCGAGCAGCGCCCGACCGAGCGCGGCCTGGGTGGTGGCCTTCCCGCTCGGGGTCCGGCCGATGTCCGTGGGCAGCGCGACGCCGGGCAGCTGCTCCGGCGCCGGGCGCTTCAGGCGTTCGGCGGTCGCCGCACACAGCCGCGCCGCCGCTCCGTCCGAGGAGAACCGGGCCCACGGATCGTCGAGCGACGCGTCCACATCGGAGGCCAGCTGACGCATCTGCGGCTCGGTCAGCAGCGAGCCGTGGTTCTGCGGGTGACCCTCGCTGGCCAGCCCGTAGCCCTTCACCGTGTACGCGAGGATCACGGTCGGGCGGTCGTCGTCGATCCGGGAGAACGCGTCACCGAGCGCGGCGATGTCGTGCCCGCCGAGGTTGCGCACGGCGGCGAGCAGCGTCTCGTCGTCGAGGCCCTCGACGAGGTCGGCCAGCGCCGGGTCGTTGCTCGTCCCGGACGGGAGCCGCTTGCGGACCTCGTCCGCGTCGCAGCGCAGGAGTCTCTGGTACTCCGGGTTCTCCATGCCGTCGATCCGCTCGCGCAGCGCCTCGCCACCGGGGCGGGTGAACAGCTCGTGCAGCAGGTGCCCGTACTTGACGGTGAGCACCTGCCAGCCGGCCGCGGAGAACATGCCCTCGATCCGCGGCGCCCCGATGTTCGGCACGACCCGGTCCAGCGACTGCCGGTTCAGGTCGACGATCCACACGACCTCGCCGAGCTCGGAGACCATCGGGTCGAGGATCGCCTCCCAGACGGCGCCCTCGTCCAGCTCCGCGTCGCCGACCAGGGAGTACTGCCGTCCCGCGGTGACCCCGCCGAACCGGGCGGAGACGTAGCGCCGGGCCAGCGCGCCCCAGATCGGAGCCGTGGCTCCGATCCCGACCGAGCCCGTCGAGTAGTCGACCGGGTCCGGGTCCTTGGCCCGCGACGGGTAGCTCTGCAGCCCGCCGAACGCGCGCAGCGTCGTCAGGTAGCGCTCGTCCAGCTCGCCGAGCAGGTAGTTGATCGCGTGCAGCACCGGCGACGCGTGCGGCTTCACCGAGACCCGGTCGCCGGAGCGCAGATGCTCGAACCAGAGCGCGGTCATGATCGTCACGAGCGACGCGCTGGACGCCTGGTGCCCGCCGACCTTGACTCCGCTCGGGTCGGACCGGTGCCGGTTCGCGTGGTCGATGATCGCGGTGGAGAGCCACAGCACCCGCCGCTCGACCTCACGAAGCGCCTCGTTCGTCCCGCCGGCGGCGGTGTCGGAGGGGGCCGGGGCGACGGTGCTCATCGGTCACTCCAGTGTGCGGGAGAGGGGGCAGCTTGCCCGACGAGCCCACCACTGCGACGATCCGTGCACAAGTGGAGCGACCGGCACCGTGCATTCTGCCCGCCATATCCCGGTCACGACGTCGAGGAGCGCGCAGAGTGCCCACCGATCTCGACGAGCGCGACGCGCGCCTGTTGCTCGCCCTCGCCGAGAACCCGCGCGGCACGGTGCTGGCGCTGGCCGACCGGGTCGGGCTCTCCCGCAACACCGTGCAGGCCCGGCTCGCCCGGCTCGAGGAGAGCGGCGTGCTCGGCACGTTCGAGCGCCGGATCGACCCGGCCGCACTCGGCTACCCGCTGACCGCGTTCGTCATGGTCCGCGTGGTGCAGCGCGAGCTCGCCGCCGTCGCGGACGCGCTGGACCGGGTGCCGGAGGTGCTGGAGGTGCACGGCGTGTCCGGCGAGGAGGACCTGCTCGTGCACGTCGTCGCCCGCGACGCCGACGACCTCTACCGGATCGCCGGGCAGCTGCTCGCGACCGAGGGCGTGGAGCGGACGTCGACGTCGCTGGTGATGCGCTCGCTGGTCGGGTTCCGGACGGCGCCGCTGCTGCGTCGTCTGCAGGGCGGTGAGCCCGCGGCGGTGCCGGACTGATCGGGACCCCTCGGGCAGCGTCGATACGCTGCCCGGCGTGACCGGCCTGCTCCCCTCCACCGCTCGTCTCCTCCTCGCCCGCACCGCACGCGCCCAGCGCGACGGTCGCGTCCCGTCCCTGGTCGCGGGCGTGGCCCGGGACGGGGCCCTCGCCTGGTCGGCCGGTCACGGCGACCTGCCGGGGCCCGCCGAGGACGTCCAGTTCCGGATCGGGTCGCTCACCAAGACGATCACCGCCGTGACCGTGCTGCGGCTGCGCGACGAAGGCGCGCTCGACCTGGACGACCCGCTGGAGGGGCACCTGCCGGGCACGCCACTCGGCGACCGCACGATCGGCCAGCTGCTCGGGCACCTGGGCGGGCTCACGGCGGAGAGCCCGGGCGACTGGTGGGAGCGCTCCCCGGGCGGGTCGCTCGAGGAGCTGGGGCTGACCGACGTCGACCGGGTCCTGCCCTCCGGACGGCGCTTCCACTACTCGAACCTCGGGTTCGGCCTGCTCGGCGACGTCGTCGCCCGGGCGCGCAGACGGGCCTGGACCGACGTCGCACGGGACGAGGTGCTCGCGCCGCTCGGGATGGGCCGGACGACCCCGCGTCCGGTCGCCCCCGCGGCGCCCGGGTTCGCGGTGCACCCGTGGTCGGAGACCGTGCTCCCGGAGCCGGAGCACGACGCCGGGGTGATGGCGCCGGCCGGGCAGCTCTGGTCGACCGCCTCGGACCTGGCGCGGCTCGCGTCGTTCCTGCTCGGCGACACCGGCGGCGTGCTGTCGCCGGACACCGTGGAGGAGATGACCGTGCCGGGAGGCGTCGACGCGTCGCAGCCGGCGTGGCCGGCGTACGGGCTCGGGGTGCAGGTGACGCGCGTCGACGGCGTCACTCTGGTCGGGCACGGCGGGTCGATGCCCGGCTTCCTGGCCGGGATCTGGGTGGATCGCGACGAGGCGACCGGCGCGTTCGTCGCCGGCAACACCACCGCCGGGCTGGACGGCGGGCTGCCGGCCGCGATGCTGGCCGACGTGCGCGCGGCCGAGCCACGGGTCGTCGAGGCGTGGGCGCCCGGAGCCGCCGCCGGTCGACCCTGTGCTGCTCGGGCCCTGGTACTGGGGACCCGCGCCGTACGTGCTGCGCGCGATCCCCGGAGGCCTGCTGCACATCGGCGGGCTCGGACGCCCGGGGCGCGGCGTCGCGGTTCCGGCCGGGTCCGCACGGGACGTGGATCGGGATGGACGGGTACTTCGCCGGCGAGACGCTGCGCCTCGCACCGGACGCGCTGAACCTGGCCACGTTCGTGTTCACCCGCACCCCGTACGACCCGGCGGCACCGGTTCCGGGCGGCGTGGATTCCGCCGGGTGGTCACCCGGGCACCGCGGGGGCTGACACCGAATCGAGACGTGCCCACGATAAGCCGTCCACCAGCGAAGACGCGCAATCCGGGCAGAAGCGGTGGACGACAGAAAGCGCGCCGTTACCTACACTCCCGGACAATGTTCGCAAGATGTGTGTTCGGGGACAGTTGTGACCGCGGAGGGGAGGAACGCCCGGAAGGGCGTATCCAGTCATGACACAAGTTGAACCGCAGAAGGGGGCCGAGGCCCCCGAGCCCGGCGGGTCGGCGGCCGAGCAGCCCCGCCCGCGTACCGATTGGACGATCTTCGGGGTGGCCGGGGGCATCGTTCTTCTGTTCCTGGCCTGGGGGCTGATCAGCCCGGACTCGCTGAGCAGCGTCGTGAGCACGCATCCTGTCCGGCCTGATGCGCGCCGGCGGGTGGGCGTTCATCCTGGCCGCGACCGGCTTCGTCGTGTTCGCGCTGTTCCTGGCGTTCAGCCGGTTCGGCAAGATCCGGCTCGGCACCGACGCCGAGAAGCCCGAGTTCCGGACCGTGTCCTGGATCGCGATGATGTTCAGCGCGGGCATGGGCATCGGCTTGATGTTCTTCGGGGTCAACGAGCCGCTGTCGTTCTTCACGACGGCCGTGCCGCCGGGGGCCGCGGAGCCGCTGACGACGGAGGCGGCGAACGTCGCCATGGCGACCTCGCTGTTCCACTGGACGCTGCACCCGTGGGCGATCTACGCCGTGGTCGGCCTGGCCATCGCGTACTCGACGTTCCGCAAGGGCCGCCGCCAGCTGATCAGCCAGGCGTTCATCCCGCTGATCGGCAAGAGGGCCGCCGAGGGCGGCATCGGCAAGGCGATCGACATCCTGGCGATCTTCGCGACGCTGTTCGGCTCGGCCGCGTCCCTGGGTATCGGCGCCTACCAGATCGCGGGTGGCCTGAAGGCCGGCGGTTTCACCGAGGGCGAGCCCGGCCCGGCGATCCTCGCGACGATCATCGTGGTGCTCACCGCGGCGTTCGTCCTGTCCGCGGTCTCCGGCATCGCACGCGGCATCCAGTGGCTGTCGAACATCAACATGGTGCTCGCCGGGATCCTGGCGCTGTTCGTGTTCGTGCTCGGCCCGACGGTGATCATCCTGGACCTGATCCCGACGTCGATCGGCGCGTACTTCACCGACTTCTTCGAGATGGTCGGGCGCACCGAGGCCTCCGGCGGCGAGCCGATGCTCGACTGGCTGTCGTCCTGGACGGTCTTCTACTGGGCGTGGTGGATCTCCTGGACGCCGTTCGTCGGCATGTTCCTGGCCCGGATCAGCCGCGGCCGCACGATCCGTGAGTTCGTCGGCGGCGTGATCCTGGCCCCGAGCCTGGTGTCCCTGGTCTGGTTCGTCATCTTCGGCGGCACCGCGATCTTCCAGGCCAAGCCGGTCGCCGACGGTGGTCTCGGACGGACGTTCTCGGACGACTCGAACGCGCAGCTGTTCGAGGTGCTGCAGGCCTACCCGTTCGCGACCTTCACCGGCCTGCTGGTGATGATCCTGGTCGGCATCTTCTTCGTGTCCGGTGCGGACGCGGCGTCGATCGTCATGGGCACGCTGTCGCAGCGCGGCACGATCGAGCCGAGCCGGTGGATCGTGATCTTCTGGGGCTCGGTGATGGGTGCCGTGGCCGTGCTGATGCTGATCACCGGCGGCGAGGACGCACTGAACGGGATCCAGAACCTGACGATCCTGGTCGCCGCACCGTTCGTGGTGATCATGATCATGCTCTGCTTCGCGCTGTCGAAGCGACCTGCGCCGGGACCCGATGATGCTGCGCGACGTGAAGGGCGCGGAGATCATCGAGCAGGCTGTGGACTACGCGACGGCACGGCACGGCGTGGACTTCTACCTGCGCGTGCGGGCGTTCCCGGACGGCAAGAGGACCGAGCTGACCGCGACCGAGTACAACAACGGTCCCGGGACCGGTCCGGGGTACCAGATGACCGAGCCGGGCGAGACCGAGTTCGACGAGGACGGCAACGAGGTCCGCCGCGCGGGCGACGCGGAGCCGGGCGACGGCGAGAAGTCGGACGGTCCGCGGGCGCCGGTCGCCGGCGACTGAGGACCCGGCCCGGGGCTGCCCTCGGGCCGGCTGGAGAGACACCCGACGGCCGGGTGGGCGGAGTGTCCGCGCCCACCCGGCCGGTCGGTCTGCGGGTGAGATCAGGGACCGCCCCGTCCACCGATCGATCCCGGATCCGGTGTGACCGCGTCCGGCCGCGCTCGTTGTACCCGTCGAGTCCGACAGAGAACCCGACACCTTCACGCGAAGGGTCGGTCATGACCGCACGCCCGGAGCAAAGTGGATCTCTGCCACCCCGGGATCACGAACACGGAGGGACCTGACACAGTGGCCCGAATGCGTCTCGTGTTCACCCCCGGGGACGACCAGGGGTATGCCGAGGCCCGGCACGGACTACTCGAGCAATTCCTCGTCTGGGCCCGGCACCGCCGGGTCGAGGTCGACACCACGCTCGTCGCGGCCCTGGTCGACTACAAGTACGCCCGGGACCGTCGCCTGGGCCGCTGGCACCGCTCCCACGTCGCGGACGCGCTCGGGATGTGGTTCCCGCGCAAGGTGACCGTGCGCGAGCCCGAGGACGTCCCGCCCGCGTTCCACGCGCTGATCGACTTCCTGGCCGACCACGAGTGGCTGGACCCGCAGTCGTCCGACCCGGCGGACCTGCACGAGCAGGTGCGCGACTCCACGCCCGCGCTGCACGACGGCCTCGCCGACGAGCGCAACTACGACCTCGGCAAGTTCTGGGGCGTCCAGATGCTCCGGCACGGCGTCGACCCGGCCGATCCGGTTGCGGTGCAGCGCTTCCTGGACCGCGCCGGTTCCGGCGAGGCGGACGTCGACCGGCACGCGCTGAACGAGATCATGCGCCGGGACACCGACCCGGCGGGCAGCGAGCCCACCGTCCGTCCGGAGTGGACAGCGGAGTTGCCGCCCGTCCAGCTGCCCGGCGCCGCGACGCTGGTGTCGGCCGCCGAGCAGAGCACGGCGCTGGATCACCTGCGACGGCTCACACGGTGGGTGCGCGCCGGGCGGCGGCTGACCGCGGACGGCCGGCTCGGCCGCACGGACGCCCTCGACCTCGCCGCACACCTGCAGCTCGACCACCTCTACCGGGACAGCGCGCGCACCAGCGACGACCTCCCGGAGGTGTCGCTGCTGCTGCGCTGGGCCCGTGCCGCGCGCCTGGTCCGCCCGGTGCGCGGGCGGCTGGTCCCGGTCAAGAGCGCGGCCCGCGTCCTGAACCGGCCGATCGAGCTGTGGCAGCGGGCGTTCGAGGCCGTCGGCCGGCTCGGCGACAACCTCGGCGGCACGGACGTGTTCGGGTCGCCGTCGCTGTTCGGGATGTCGATGTCCGAGGCGTTCCCGATGCTGTGGGTCAGCCTGTACGCGGCCGGCGGCGGCCCCGTCCCGCTCGAGCACTTCCACCGGCTGGTGCGCGACACCGTGAACGCGGACGCCGGGTGCGTCGTCGACGACCTCGCCGGGGACGTCGAGCAGCGTCTGTGGCGCCGCGACGTGACGGCGCTGCTGGACGCCTGCGAGATGCTCGGCGCGATCGAGCTCGGCGAGACGCTCGACGGCGACGAGCTGGACCGGCTCGCCGAGGTGGCCCAGCGCGAGGACCCGGACCCGACGGTGGTGTCGCTGACGCCGATGGGCCTGTGGGCCGTGCACCAGATCCTCGTCGAGCAGGGCATGCACGTGCCGGAGCCGGGCGAGCTGGTCGACGAGGACATCGAGTACGTCTGCGTGCGGCTGTCCGGGGTCCGGCGCGAGGTCGCCGAGGCCGAGCTGACGGCGTGGGCGCACGCCCGCCACCCCGGCGATGCGGCCGCCGAGCTGGACCGCTTCCTGCGCCGCTGCGACGACCCGGGCCTACGGTCGCTCACGCTGCACGCACTCGAGGAGTTGGCCGGGCCGGGGCGGACGGTCGCCGCCCGCCACCGGCTGGACCTCGCCGACCACACGGCTCCGGCGCCGCGCCGCAACGCCGACGGGCCGCACCTGCCGTTGCAGCGCGACCTGGAGCCGGCGGGCTGAGCCCTACCTACGTCTCCAGGACGACCTTGCCGGTGACCACCCGGTCGTCGATGCGGGACAGCGCCTCACCGGCCTTGTCCAGGCCGAACGTGCCGCTGATGATCGGGTCCAGTGCTCCGGAGCGGACGTGCGGCAGCAACTCGTCCCACTCCCAGGCGACGTAGCCGTCGCGGGCCAGCGCGAACGCGCCCCATCCGACGCCGCGGACGTCGATGTTGTTGAGCAGGAGCCGGTTCACCTTGACCGTCGGGATGTCGCCCGCGGTGAAGCCGACGACCAGCAGGCGGCCCAGCGGCGCCAGGCTGCGCAGCGAGTCGGTGAACCGGTCGCCGCCGACCGGGTCGACCACGACGTCCACACCGACGCCACCGGTGAGGTCCTTGACCGCGTCCTTGAACCCGTCGACCCCGATCGCCTCGTCCGCGCCTGCGCGGCGGACGACGTCCTGCTTCTCCGACGACGACGCGACCCCGATCACCTTGGCGCCCAGCGCCTTCGCCATCTGGATCACGGCCGTGCCGATGCCCCCGGCCGCGCCGTGCACCAGCACCGTCTGACCCTCGGTCAGGTCACCGCGGACGGCCAGCGTGAAGTGCGCCGTCAGGTAGTTCATCGGCAGGCAGGCGCCGGCGGTGAACGGAACGTTCTCCGGCAGCGGCAGCACCGCCCACTCCGGCACCGCGACGGTCTCGGCGAACACGCCGGACATGGTGAACGCGACCACCCGGTCACCGACCGAGAACCGGCTCCCCTCGCCGGCTTCGCGCACCGTGCCCGCGCACTCCGAGCCGAGCGTGAACGGCGGGTCCGGCTTGTACTGGTAAAGGCCCTTGGTGAGCAGGACGTCCGGGAAGTTGACGCCGGCCGCCGCGACGTCCACGAGGACGTGCCCGTCCGGGCGCTCCGGCCGGTCGATGTCGACCACCTGCACCGACGACGGACCGTTCAGCTCGACGACCTGCACTGCGCGCACGCGTTCCCCTTCCCGGGTTCGGATGTGGGCGTGCGCATCGAATCACGGGCGGGGCAGGGTTGCAGCCCAGCCCGCCCGGCAGCCCCGAACTCGTGGCCGAACCCCGTCAGCCCCGGCGGTTCTGGCGCGGGATCATCTCGTGCACCGTGGCCCGGTGCCGTTCGACGGCGTGGTCGGTCGTGAGGTGGAAGTGGCCGTGGCGCGAGCGGGAGCACAGGTAGGACCGCTGCGGGCGCCCGCCGAGCGCCTCCAGCTCGCGGGCCGCGCACTCGGCGGCGTCCCGGTCCGGGTAGATGACCTTGCCGTCGTTGCCGAACACGGCCGAGCGCGGATCGAGCTCATACGCGCTCACGGCGCTTGGGCTGACACACCTCGGGCCGGCCGCTGCGCATCAGCCGTGCGTACCGGGCCAACACCCGTCCGCGGTCGGCGTCGACCACACCGCGCGACGCCGCCATCGGTCGCTGCGCGGGCACCGACTGCATCGGCTCCACCGGACCACGTGGACGCGGGATCGTTCCCGGTTGCACCGGCACCGCCTCGAACTGGCCGTCCATGTCGCCTCCACCTCGTCGTCACCTGTGGATCGCTTGCGACATCCTGCCCCGTTACGGTCCGCCGGCGGGGTCGCACGATCGTGTCGTCCCCTCCCCATACGGTGACCGAACGTGACGGTCCGAACGCGATCACGTGTGTCACACGGGACGGTGACCGGCACAGTTCGACGGGCCCGCCCGGTTCGCGAGGCAGTACCCTGGGACTCCGATCCCGCGCACGGCGCCGGAGGGCGCCGCGGCCCGGATCGGGCCGCATGCACCCGGGGGAGTGACCGATGGCGATCCAGCACGAGGACGACCGGGACCTGCACGGCCCCGCCTGGACGGACGTGCTGACCGCATCGGACGTCTGCTCCGGCGTCTTCGACGTCCGGTGGGACGTCCGGCCGCGCCTGCGCCGCTGGCTGGCCGCGCACGACCTGCCGGAGGCACGCAGCCGGGAGCCGCACCTGCCCGTCGTGGACGCCTGGGCCGTGCTGGACGGCGGCGTGCTGAGCGTGTCGTCGGTGACCTTGTCCGGCCGCGAGGCGAAACCGTCCTGGTCACTGCCGCTGACGGCCGGGATGCGGGTGATCGGCTTCCGGGCGGTCCGCCTGCTGATCGCGGAGCTCGCGCTGGCCGGGCCGGCGGCGGTGCTGGCCGGCGAGCAGGTCACCGACCCGGACGTGCTGCGTGCGGAGTTCGAGAACCGGGTGACCGACCGGGCCAGCCGTGAGCAGGCCGAGCTGCTCGCCACGTGCACCGACCGGTCGTCGCTGCGCTGGGTCGCGGCCGCGCTGCGGACCGGGCCGCCGCCCGGCTGACGAGCTCTTGTCCGTGTCGCGCTGGATCCTGCACGTCGACCTGGACCAGTTCCTCGCCGCCGCCGAGATCCTGCGACGCCCGGAGCTGGCCGGGCAGCCACTGGTCGTCGGGGGCACCGGGGCTCCCGGCGAGCGCTCGGTGGTGGCGACCGCGTCCTACGAGGCCCGGGCGCACGGTGTGTCGTCCGGGACGCCGATGCGCACCGCGCGCCGCCGCCTGCCGGACGCGGTGTACCTGCCCGCCGACAACCCGTACTACCAGCGGGTCTCCGACGAGGTGATGGACGTGCTGCGGGCGACCGGGGAGCCGGTCGAGGTGATCGGCTGGGACGAGGCGTGGGTCGGTACCGACGACGACCCGCACGCCCTGGCCGGCCGGATCCAGCACGACGTCCGTTCGCTGACCGGGCTGTCGTGCGCGGTCGGGATCGGCGACAACACGTTGAAGGCGAAGACCGCCACCGGGTTCGGCAAGCCGGGCGGGGTGTACGAGCTGACCGCGCGGAACTGGTTCGCGATCATGGGCGCCCGCGACCCGGAGGCGCTGCCCGGTGTCGGCCGCAAGACCGCCCGCAAGCTCGCCGAGCTGGGCATCACGACGGTGACCGAGCTGGCCGAGTCGCGGCCCGGCGTCGTCGCGGCCCGCCTCGGCCCGCGGATGGGGCCCTACTACGTCTCGCTCGGCCGCGGGATGGGCCGCACCGAGCTGGAGACCGGCCGGTACGTCCCGCGCTCGCGCAGCCGGGAGACGACGTTCGCCCAGGACATCACCGACCCGGCGCTGCTGCGGGCCGAGATCGTCGCGCTGGCCCACCGGGTCGCCGCCGACGTCGCCGAGGAGGACCGCGACGTCGCCCGCGTCGGGGCGAAGGTGCGCACCACCGGGTTCCGCACCCGCATCCGCAGCGCCGCGATCGCGTTCCCCGGCCGCTCCGGCGACGCGATCGCCGAGATGGCCACCCTGCTGCTCGACGAGCTGGCCCCGGACCGCCCGGTCCGCCTGCTCGGCGTCCGCGCCGAGTTCGTCGACGACGGCCGGGACGGCTGACCGCCGCCGCCCGCGGCCATCCGGCCCGGTCCGGCCCGCACGGATGTGGCATTCGTTCGCATCATCGGCACGGGTGCCACGTCCGTTCGGTGCCGGGGCTCCTAGGGTCGGGGGTGTGGGCGAGACCTGGACCAGCGCGGAGTGTGCCGAGTTCTGGGGCGTGAAGACGCCGACTTGGTTGGGGTACGTCAGCCGCGGGCAGGCGCCCGCCCCCCTGCCCGGCACTGACGAGCGGCGGCGCAAGCGGTGGGACGCCGGCGAGGTGCGGGCGTTCCCGCGGCCGGGGGTGGGGCGCAGCCGGGCGGGTGCCGGGCCGGAGGCCGAGGCCTTGCTGGCGGACATGCGCGCGAGCGCCGCGAAGGCGGATCGGGCGCGCGAGGCGGGAACCGTCGAGGAGCTGCGCGAGCGGCAGCGCGACCTGCTCGCCGAGGGCCGTCGCGGCGGCCTGGAGATCTCCGCGATGGCCGCTGCGCTCGGCATCTCGCGCCGCACGGCCCACACCTGGCTGTCGCGATGACGATCTTTTCTGCCACTCGCGTCACGGGCTTGCACGTGATCGCAGGACACGGTTGACTCATGCCGTGATGCGCACCCGGCTCGAGCCGTTCTGGCCCAGCCGTCGCATCGTGCAGTTCGACGAGTTCTGTCGCACGGCCGCGTAGCGCGGCCGATCCCCGGCCGCCGCGCGGCCTCTCGTGACCCACCCCTGTGTCGTGGGCGCGTGCCCGCGACGTCATTCGAACCCGGAGTATCACCATGTCCGTCACGGACGACCTGCTGGCCAACAACGCCGACTACGCCGCGAACTTCTCCGGCCCGCTGCCCCTGCCGCCCGCCAAGGGCGTCGCCGTCGTCGCGTGCATGGACGCGCGGATCAACGTCTACGGCGTGCTCGGCCTGAACGAGGGCGAGGCGCACGTCATCCGCAACGCCGGTGGCGTGATCACCGACGACGAGATCCGCTCGCTCGCGATCAGCCAGCGCCTGCTCGGCACCACCGAGATCATCCTGATCCACCACACCGACTGCGGCATGCTCACGTTCACCGACGACGACTTCAAGAAGTCCATCCAGGACGACACCGGCATCAAGCCGGAGTGGGCCGCCGAGGCGTTCCCCGACCTGGACGGCGACGTCCGCCAGTCGATCGCCCGGATCAAGGCCAACCCGTTCATCCCGAACAAGGACTCGGTCCGCGGGTTCGTGTTCGACGTCGCGACCGGAAAGCTCAACGAGGTCGTCTGAGCGGAGCTTGCGGAGCGAGTATCTGCGCTGAGCGGACTAGCATCTCCAACCGGCCCGGGACCCCACGCGGGTGCCGGGCCGGTCCGTGTCGCCTGCCTCCGGAGGAACGTTGGTCGAGCACGCCCCGTCCACGTCGTACGCGAACGCCACCGCGCATTACCTCTCCGAGGACCGCCGGGACGCCGTCAAACGGCGCTGGGAGGAGCCGGCGACCCGCGGCATGATCGCCGCGGTGCTCGACGCGCTGGGCCGCGATCCGGCGGCCGGGCTGCGGGTACTCGACGTCGGCGCCGGCACCGGCGACGCGCTGCGGCTGCTCCGGGAGGTCGTCGGCTCCGCGCCACTCGACTACCTCGGCATCGACACCGACGCCGACATGGTGGACACGGCGACCGCGCTGCACGACGGGCACGCCGGCGTCGGATTCACCCGCCACGACGTGCGGGAGCCGCTCGACGCCGGCTCGTTCGACCTCGTGCTCTCCACCGGCGTCCCGTTCTCCCACCTGCGCCCGGACGAGCTGCGCGAAGCGCTGACCACCCTGTTCGGTGCGATTCCGCAAGGCCACCGGTGCGGGATGGTCGTCGACGTCCTGGGGCGGTACTCGCTGGAGTGGGTGCCCAACTGGGAGCGCGAGACGTGGCGCTACGCGATGTCGTTCTTCGCCGGGACCGACGACGTGCCGCACAGCGAGATGACGTTCCACTCCCGGGTCAGCCTGTGGTCGGCGATCTCCGACGCGTGCGCGGCCGCCGGCGTCCGGCCGGTGACCGCCGCGTTCCACGACCGGGCCGTGGCCGTCGGCCGGCACACCGCCACCGGCGAGTTCAACCCGGACATCCCGCCGTACCGGACGCTGGTCAACAGCCTCTACGCGGGCGACACCGCACTCGACCCCGGCGAGCTGCTGATCCACCCGCCATCCGGTGCCGCCCCGGAACCGGTGCGCGCGTTCGTGGAGCGGTTCGCGGCCGCGTGGAACGACCGGATCGCCGACGCCCGCGCCGTCGAGGACGAGCTCGGCGCCGCCCCGGCCGGGCGGGTGGCACTGGCGAGGTCGCTGTGCGCGCTGGAGCACGGGCTGCAGCGCGGCCTCGGCACGGCGCACTCCCTGAGCGCGCTGCTGGTCGTGGAGCGGGCCTGACCCGCTAGTCGTCCGGCTCGGGCACCGTCACCGGCGCCGGCACGGGCTGCCCGAACAGCAGCGCGACGACGTCGGAGACGGTGTGCACGCCGCCGTCCAGCGAGCCCGGCGACGGCATCTGGTCGGTGGCGGCGACGACGTAGCGCTCGTCCGGGCCGGCGAACCCGACGGTGGCCGCCACCCAGTGCTCGCCCCAGTCGTCGCGCTCCTGCGACCAGCCGTTCTTCGTGCCCGGCCGCAGGTCGGGCCCGGCCGCCCACACGCCCCAGTGCTGGTTGTCCGCGACGCCGCGCAGCGCGCCCACCAGGTAGGCCCGGTCCTCGGGTGAGGTGCGCTCCAGCACGTACCGGCCGATCGCGGCCAGGTCCGCGGTGGAGCACTTCACGAAGCCCCAGTAGGTCGTGTCGGTGAAGCCCGGCTGGAACGCCACCGACCGCATGCCGAACCGGTCCCGGAAGCGGTCGAGCATCGCGTCGCCGCCGTGCCGTTTCCACAGCCGGTCGGTCGCCGCGTTGTCCGACGAGTGCAGCATCGCGTCCATGTCGGTGCGGTCGGCGTCGGTGAGGCCGCCGCGCTCGCGCAGGTCGGTGGCGATCGCGAGCTTGATCGTCGACGCCGTCCATCCGGGACGGTCGACGTCGCCCGCGGTCCAGGTCGCCCCCGTGACCCGGTCGGTGATCGACACGGCCACGAACCCGGGAACGCGCGGCCGCTCGTCGATCCGCTTCGCCGCGGCGGCGAACCGCGCCGACCACTCGCACCCGAACCCCGCCACGGGTTGACAGGATGGCGCCGCCGGCGCCGTCGCGCTCGGGGCCGGCGGCGAGGCGGCCGGCGGCGGGACGGTGGGCGCACGACCCGCTCCGCACCCGGCGAGCGTCAGCAGGGTGAGAGCGGCGAGGGTGACCACCGTCCGGCGGATGGTCCGGGATACGACCGGCACGGTGAACGGACGCTACCCGCACCCGGCTCCGGAACCGTGGCGCCGTGCCGCCACGGCCGGGTCACGTCGACATCGGCACCCCGCGGGCGGCCCCGGCAGCAGGGTGATCACCGTTTCGGCAGCGAGAAGCGACAGACCTGTCGCGCTCCGCCGCCGAGGACGTGATCACCGGACCGGGCGGGGTCCCGGCGCCGCCCGCCAGTACGGTCGATCCGTGCTCCCCCGCCTCCTTCGGGTCGCCGCACCGGCGCTGTTGCTGGCCCTGCTGGCCGGCTGCTCCGGTGGTGACGCCGCTCCCCCGCCGGACCCGACGGCGCAGGCCCGCGACGCCGTCACCGCGACGTTCACCGGCTACAGCCAGGCCCTCCTGCGCCACGACTTCGCCACCGCGTGCGCCGCGCTCACCGACGACGCGAAGAAGGCGCTGGTCTCCGACCTGAACACGCGCAACATCCCGGCGCAGACCTGCGACCAGGCGTACGCGGCGCTCTACGCGACCGAGGCCGCCGACGCGCTCGACGAGCAGGGACGCACGATCCGGGTCACCGACGTCAAGGTCGACGGCGCGACCGCGAGCCTGACCTACACCGGGACGGTGAAGGGACGGCAGCTGACCCAGACCGTGCGCGCCGTCCAGGTCACCGGGGGCTGGCAGATCGCTCCCGGCGCCTGACCTGTCGGTCCGGTCCGGACGCGCGACGCCATCAAAGCCGGACGGAACGCGGGCCGGCGTGCCGGCGTTGACGACGGCATGGACCGGGCAGCGCTGGAGGCGGAGCGGGCGCACGTCGACGCGCGGGCGTCGTCGTTGGAGCGCGAGCTCGCCTCGCTGGCCGAGCAGCAGTCCCTGACCAGCCACGACGACGAGCACGACCCGGAGGGCGTGACGATCGCCGTGCAGCGCGCGCAGCTGCAGGGGCTGCTGGACGCCGCCCGCACGGAGCTCGTCGAGCTCGGACGAGCGGAGGGCCGCATCGCCGACGGCACCTACGGACGCTGCCTGACCTGCGGCGGCGAGATCGCGCCGGAGCGCCTGGAGGCACTGCCCGCCACCACCACCTGCATCGGGTGCGCGAACCGGGGTCCGCGGCGTCCACGATTCTGATGACGATGATCACCCAGTGCAGGCGTGCTCATTTATGATCGCGCCGTGCTGATCAGCGGCTCGGCGACGTCGGTGAGCTGGATCCCCTCCGAGGCGGTCACGGGCGTCACCAAGGCTTCCTTCACGGCGGGCGTCACGCACTACGACGACCCGCCGTCGGACCGCGCCGGGACCATCTCCGATCTCGACCGCGCCGGCGCCGAGGACCGCTTCCGCTTCGCCAACCACCTCTCGGCGTGGGCCGAGGTGGCCGACGGGAAGATCGTCGACGCCGGGTTCGCCGACGACAGCCGCGGCGTGATGGGCGGCTCGACGCTGCGGATCGGCCCGCTGTCCACCCGCCTCGCGGCGATCTCCCTCCCGCACCAGCGTGAGCAGATGCCCGGCTCGGACACCCGCGTGTCGTTCCGCCAGACGTTCGGCGGACGCCCGGCGATGCCGATGCCGCGCCGCGTGTCCTACCCGCCGTACGTCCAGGTCCGGGGCCCGCTCGTGTGGACGACGCTGGAGCTGGACCTGCACGCCGACGGCCGCGTCGTGCACCGCCTGGCCGGCGCGAGCCGGTTCCCGCGGCACTGGATCTACGACACCGACGGCGCGCTGGACCAGAAGTCCGGAGTGGCCGACTTCGCCGAGTGGGCCCGGACGAGCTTCGGCGAGCACAGCCCGTGGGGTGGTCAGGACTCCCCCGCGTTCGTGTCGGCGGTGGAGACGGCGCTCGAGCGCGAGGTCGCCGCCGTGATCATGCGCGGGGACCGGCGCCCGGAGATCCGCACGCTGGAGCGCGGGGAGACGCTGACCCGCCAGGGCGACCCCGCCGCGGAGCTCTACCTGGTGCTCGACGGCGTGCTCTCGGCCGCCGTCGACGGCCAGGAGCTCGGCCTGCTCGGGCCCGGCTCGGTGCTCGGCGAGCGCGGCCTGATCGAGGGCAGCCGCACCGCGACGCTGACCGCCGAGACGGCCGTGCGGGTCGCGGTCGCGCCGTCCGAGGCCGTCGAGTTCGATGCGCTGCACGCGATCAGCGAGGGTCACCGCCGCGAGCTGCTGGGGTGGGACACCGGCGAGGTCCGTGGGTCCTGAGCCCGTGAGCACCGAGCGGGCAGGCGTGCGCGTCGAGCGCCGCGTCGTGACCGTGCTGTTCGCCGACCTCGTGGGCTTCACGTCGCTGTCCGAGCGCCTGGACCCGGAGGACGTCGCGGCGATCCAGGACCGCTACTTCGCGCTCGCCCACGCGACGCTGACCGCACACCACGGCCGCGTCGAGAAGTACATCGGCGACGCCGTGTTCGGCGCGTTCGGCGTCCCGAACGCCAGCGGGCAGGACGCGGCGGACGCGGTGGCCGCCGGGCTGGCCGTCGTGGACGCGGTGCGCGGGCTCGGCACCGAGCTCGGGCTCGCACCGGATGTCCTGCAGGTCCGGGTGGGCCTCACGACCGGCGCGGTCGTCGTCACGCACGGGCCAGGAGCGGACTGGC
The DNA here is from genome assembly GCA_963822335.1 of uncultured Actinomycetota bacterium. Classification (GTDB taxonomy): domain Bacteria; phylum Actinomycetota; class Actinomycetes; order Mycobacteriales; family Pseudonocardiaceae; genus Pseudonocardia. The sequence goes on from CAWGHE010000006.1 coordinate 341,757, forward strand.
GGCTGACCGGGGACCCGGTCAACACCGCGGCCCGCCTGCAGTCCGCGGCCGACCCGGGGACGGTGCTGGTGGACGCGCCGACCGCACTCGCGGTGGAGCGCTCGTTCGACATCGCGCCGGCCGGTGCGCTGGATCTGAAGGGCAAGTCGGAGCCGGTCCCCGCCTGGTGGGTGCGCGGCCGCCCGGACGGCCCGGACCGGCCGGCCGGTCCGGGGAGCCGGGCACCGCTGGTGGGCCGCCACCGCGAGCTCGCGCTGCTCGGCACCGCGCTCGACGACCCCGGCCCGCGACGACGGCTGGTCGTCGCGCCCCCCGGCGTCGGCAAGACCCGGCTCGTGCAGGCGTTCGCGGAGCAGGTGTCCGGGGCCGGGCGCCCGGTCCGCTACACCCGGGTGCCGGCCACGCCGGGCAGCGGCTACGAGCCGATCGCCGGCCTGATGCGCGCGGGCGGGATCGTGGCCGGTCCGGAGACCGCCCGGCACCTCGCCCGTGGCGGCGAGCCCGGGCCGCGCGAGGAGCGGGCGGCCGGGTTCCTCCGCGCGCTGCTCGACGGCCGGCCGCTCGACGCCACGCCGGAGGACCTGTTCGCGTCCTGGACCATCGTGCTGGAGGCGAACGCCGCGGAGGCGGACGCGGTCTGGATCATCGACGACGCCCACCTCGTCGGCCCGGACCTGGTCGGCTTCCTCACGCACGTCACGAACCGGGCGCGCAGCCCGCTGGTCGTCTGCGCCGGGCGCCCCGCGGCCACGGAGCGCCTCGGCTGGACCGGCGACGCGCTGCTGCATCTCGACCCGCTCGACCGCGCGAGCACGCTGGCGCTGCTGGACGGCCTGACCGGGCCGGACGTGCTCCCGGACCCCGTCCGCGACGCCGTGGCCGCGGCCGCCGGGGGGAACCCGCTGTTCGTCGAGGAGCTGGTGCGGTCCTGGGTGCAGTCCGGCACGCTGGCCGCCCGCGGAGACGGGACCTGGCTGTTCGCGGGCACCGGCGCGACCGCCGAGCTCCCGCTCAGCGTGCACGCGATCTACCTCGGCCAGCTCGACGGGCTGCCGCCCGAGCAGCGCCGCCTGGTCACCACGGGCTCGGTGCCCGGCCGCACGTTCCCCGCGCGGGCGGTGCCCGACCTCGGCATCCGTGAACCGGGCGAGTCGCTGACCCGGCTCGCCGGGGCCGGCGTGCTGGTCGGCCCGCACGACGACCCGGTCGACTCGGACTCCTACACCTACCGCCACGGGGTGCTCCGCGACGTCGCGTACGCGTCGCTGTCCCGGGCCGAGCGGGCGTCGCTGCACCTGCGCTTCGCGAGGTGGGCGCAGGACCGCGAGCCGTTCGCCGGCGTCGTCGACCTGATCGCGACGCACCTGGACGAGGCGTGCCGGGCGGCCCCGTCGTTGCGCGACGCCGCCGAGCGCGACGATCTCGCCGCGGATGCCGCGGACTGGCTGGAGCGGGCGGCCGCCCTGCACCTGTCGTCGTCGCCGCAGCGGGCGGTGCAGCTGCTCCGGCGCGCCGTCGCGCTCACGCCGTCGGCCGATCCGGAGCTCGCCCGCCGGCTGCTGGGCCTGGCCGAGGGCCTGCGGCGGGCCGGCGCGATGGACGAGGCCGCCCGGACGTTCGCCCGCGCCGTCGACGCCGCGCCGGACGACGCGTCGGTGCTGGTGGACGCCGCACTCGGGCACGAGCAGGCACTGCTGGCCGGCCGGATGGAGCGCGAGAAGGACGGGCACGGCGACCGGGGCATCGCGCTGCTGGAGGCGGCGGCCGACCGCGCGCCGCGACCGTGGCGCGCCCGGGTGCTGGCCGCGCTCGGCCAGGCCCGCTTCTACTCCGGCGACGCCGACGCGGGCTCCCGGACCTGCGCCGAGGCGCTCGCGGTGGCCCGCGCGGACGACGACGCGGGCGCGCTGGCCACAGCGCTGCTGGCCTGGCGGACCACCCGGGCCGGGCCGGCAGGCCTGGCGGACCGGCTGGAGGCCTCGACCGGGGCGGTCGACCAGGCCCGCCGCGACGGCGACCCGGAGGCCGAGCTGGACGCCTCCCGCCTGCGAATGGTCGACCTCCTGGAGAGCGGTGACGGCGACGGGTCCGCCGCGGAGCAGGCCACGGCGACCGCACTGGTGCACGCGCTGGGCCGGCCGATGTTCTCCTGGTACCCCTCGATGTGGGCGGCGATGCGGGCCCTGCTCGCCGCCGACCGGAACGCCGGCACGCTGCTGGAGGAGTTCCGCGAGCAGGGCGACCGCTGGGGCTACGCCGACGCCGGGCAGGTGCACGCCATGCAGCTGCTGCTGTTCGCCGTCGACCACGGCGTGGTGGCCACGACGCTGCCGCGGATCGAGGCCACCGTCGCCGAGACGGTCGCGCGGCAGGGCCCGACGGGCCGGGACCGCTGGTCGGCATCGCTGGCGTACGCGTGGGCCGTCGCGGGGCGGACCGGGGCGGCCTGCGACGAGCTGGACCGGCGCGCCGCCGACGGGTTCGCCGCCATCCCGGACGACATGGCCAAGCTGCACCAGCTCTGCCTCGCCGCGGACGCCGCCCACCGGACCGGGCACGCCGCCGCGGCGGGGACGCTGCGGCCGCTGCTGGAGCCGTGGGCCGGGCACGTCGTCGTGCTCGGGTCGGGGGCGGCGTGCGTCGGCGCGGTCGACCACTTCGCCGGGCTCGCCGCCGCGACCGCGGGCGACACCGGGTCCGCGGCCGAGCACCTGCGCCGCGGGGTGGCCCGCAACGAGCGGCTCGGCGCGCGCGGCTGGGCGGTGCGGGGCCGGGTCGCGCTGGCGGACACACTGCGCGGGACGGGCGAGCAGGAACAGGCCGTCGAACTGACCCGGGCCGCATCCGGCGCGGCGGACCGGTTGGGGCTGCCGGCCCTGGTCTCCTGATCTACTCGTGCCCTGATCCCCGACGGCGGCACCAGAGGAGCGACGACGATGCTCGACACGGCCACGGTGCGGACGGCACTGGCCCGCGAGTGGACGGCGACGGTGGACCGGCTGGACCGGCTGGACACCTCGGGGTGGGTGACCCCGACCCGCTGCGCCGGCTGGACCGTCGCGGACCTCGTCGTCCACACCGTGTGGGGCGTGAGCATGGAGGCGGACGCGGTGTCCGGTGCCCGCACCCGGCGCGAGGCCGCCGCCGACGGGCGGGTGGTCACCGTGTCGGACGGGCCGTCCGTGCTGGCCGGCGGCCTGCGCGCGGCCGCGGCCGACCTGCTCGCCCAGGTCGACGCGCTGGAGTCGGACGACCTGTCCGCCCCGGCCCCGATGCCCTACGGCCCGGTGCCGCTGCCGCTCGCGCTCACCGTGTTCGTGATGGAGGCGGGCGTGCACTCCTCGGACGTCGCCGACGCGCTCGGCGAGCCCGCGCCGCTGGCCCCGGACGTGGCGGAGGCGACCGCGACCAGCCTCGCCGCGTTCGTCCCGCTGCTGGCCGCGAACGGCTCCGGCGCCCCGGACGGTGCGGTGCTCGCGGCGGCCGGGCCGTCGGTCGACCTCCGGATCGCCGCGGCCGACGGGACCTGGGCCGCCGACCCGGATGCGACGCCGACGGCCACGGTGCGCGGCTCGGACTCGGACGTGCTGCTGTTCCTGCTGGGCCGCATCCCGGTGGACGCGCCGGGCCTGACCGTGGACGGCGACGCCGCGCTGGCCGCCCGGTTCAAGGAGTACGTACCCGGTCCCTGACCTGGCGTCTCAGCCGAGGTAGCCGCCCGCGGCGTACCCGCCGATCGCGACGGCGAGCGTGCACACCACGAGCGTCGCCAGCGCGAACGGCCAGGACGCGCGGCGGTCCACGATCCGCAACACGGTGACCGCGAGCCCGGCGAACCCGGCCGCGATCGCGACCACCACCGGCCCGCCGACGTACACCAGCGCACCGGACGAGCTGCAGGTCGGGCACGTGTCCAGGTAGGCCACCACGAGCACGGCGAACGTCACGCCGAGCGCGACGACGGCCCCGGCCAGCGCGAGCGCGGCGACGGACAGCACGACGTCGCGGACGAGAAGTCCGCGCTCTGCCCTCGGCTCGGAGGACCAGCGGGCGGTCACCACGCGTCGACGTTACTCGGCACCGAACGATCAGGACAGACCGGACATCAGGCACGACCGGGTAGGAGTTCTCACCCCTGACAGCCGGGGCACCAGAACAGGTTGCGCGCCTGGTGCGTGCGGTGCGCGATCGGCGTCCCGCAGACCAGGCAGGGTTTCCCGGTGCGCCGGTAGGCGTAGACGACGCTCGCGCACACCGAGCCGCGGTCCGGCGGCTCGAGGCGGGCCGGATCGTGCTCCGGGCGCAGCGTCTCGATCCGGCCGCGCCGCTCGCCGTCGGCGAGCATCTCCGACAGGTCGGCCCACAGCGCGTCGAAGCGCTCGCGACCCAGCTCCCGCCCGGGCAGCATCGGGTCCAGCCCGGTCCGGAACAGCGTCTCGGCGCGGAACACGTTGCCGATCCCGGCGATCAGCGACTGGTCCATGAGCAGCGACGCCAGCGGGGCGCGGGACCGGGCGACCCGTGCCCGGACCCGCTCCGGCTCGGCGTCGTCGCGCAGCGGGTCCTCCCCCAGCCGGGCGTGCAGGGCCTTCGTCTCGACGTCGGTGAGCAGCTCGCACGCCGACGGCCCGCGCAGGTCGGCGTAGTACGCGTCGCCGACCATCCGCATCCGCACCTGGCCGCGCGGCGGCTCCTCCGGCCGGCGCTTGTTCGCGAACCGGCCCCACAGCCCGAGGTGCACGTGCACCACGGTGTCCGGTCCGTAGTGCTGGAACAGGTGCTTGCCGTGCGCCTCGACGTCCTCCAGCGTGCGCCCGTCGACGATCTCGGCGTCGGTCGTGAACCGGCCCTGGGGGCTGGACACGGCCACCGGACGCCCGGCGTAGCGCCGGCGTTGCAGGCGCGCCAGGCGGTGCACGGTGTGACCTTCGGGCATTCGTCCAGGGTGCACCGCGTCGGTCGGCACCGCCTGCGCGACGATCGTGCGCATGGCCACTCAGCTGTGCATGATCATCGGGAGCACGCGCGAGGTGCGGAAGGCACCGTCCGTCGCCGCGTGGTTCGCCGGCCGGGTCGCCCGCCGCGACGACATCACGCTGACCAGCCTCGACCTGCGCGACCTGGACCTGCGCCAGGACCTCGGCGACTCCCCCGGCCGCGACACGCTCCTGGAGCAGCTGGGCCACGCGGACGCGGTCGTCGTCGTGACGCCGGAGTACAACCACTCGTTCCCCGGGCCGGTGAAGACGGCGTTCGACTCGGCGAAGGCGCAGTGGCGGGCGAAGCCGGTCGGCTTCGTGTCCTACGGCGGGGTCGCCGGCGGCGCCCGCGCGACCGAGGGGCTGCGGCTCGTCGCGGCCGAGCTGCACATGGTGAGCGTGCGGACCGCGGTCGGCATCCCGCTGGTCAAGACGGCGTTCGACGGCGACGAGCTCCGCGAGCCCGACATCCCCTCGGACGCCGCCGACCAGATGCTCGACCAGCTCGTCTGGTGGGCGTCGGTGCTCACGCCGGCCCGGTCCGACCGTCCCTACCCCGGCTGAGCCCGTGTTCTCGACGCTGTCTCACCTGGAGTGCTCCCGCGACGGGTCCGTGCACGACGCCGACCGGGTCCAGGGCACCTCGCCGTCCGGAGCGCCGCTGCTCGCCCGCTACGACCTGGACCGGGTCACGGTCACTCCGGCCGAGATCGCCGGCCGGGCACCGGACCTCTGGCGCTACCACGAGCTGCTGCCGGTGCGGGACCCCGCGCACGTCGTCACGCTCGGCGAGGGCATGACGCCGCTGCTGGACCTGCCGCGCGCCGGCGCCCGCCTCGGCGTGCCCGGCCTGCGGATGAAGGACGAGGGGCTCGTCCCGACCGGCGCGTTCAAGGCCCGCGGCGCCGCGGTCGGCGTGTCGCGGGCCGCGGAGCTCGGTGTGCGCGGGGTCGCCATGCCGACCAACGGCAACGCCGGCGCGGCGTGGGCGTCCTACGCGGCGCGCGCCGGGCTCGGCGCACTGATCGCGATGCCGGTCGACGCGCCGGAGATCACCCGCCGCGAGGTCGTCGTCGCCGGGGGCGAGCTCTACCTGGTGGACGGTCTGATCGGGGACGCCGGGAAGATCGTCGCGGACGCCGTCACCCGCCGCGACGGGTGGCAGGAGACGTCCACGCTCAAGGAGCCGTACCGCATCGAGGGCAAGAAGACGATGGGCTACGAGATCGTCGAGCAGCTCGGCTGGCGGGCGCCGGACGTGATCCTCTACCCGACCGGCGGCGGCGTCGGGATCATCGCGATCCACAAGGCGCTGCAGGAGATGCGCGAGCTCGGCTGGCTGCGCGGGGACCTTCCCCGGCTGGTCGCGGTGCAGGCCGACGGGTGCGCACCGATCGTCGACGCGTTCGACGCCGGGGCATCCGACTCGGTGGCACCCGCAGATCCGCACACGGTCGCGTTCGGGATCACCGTGCCGAAGGCGCTCGGTGACTTCCTCGTGCTCGACGCCGTCCGCGACACCGGCGGCACCGCCGTCGCGGTCTCCGACGAGGAGCTGCTCGCCGCCCAGCACGCGCTGGCCCGCGACGAGGGCACGTGGATCTGCCCGGAGGGCGGTGCCTGCATGGCCGCGGTCGGGACGCTGCGCGAGAGCGGATGGCTGGACGGGTCGGAGGACGTCGTCGTGCTCAACACCGGCACCGGGCTGATCTACCCGGACACCGTCGCCGTCGACGTGCCGACGCTGGCCGTGGACGGGCGCATCCCGTGACCCGGGCGGGCGGCCCGGGTCTCAGAACCGCCCGCCCCCGCCGCGGCGTCCGCGCGTGGCCGAGCCACCGAAGCTGCCGGGCGACCGGCCGAGCCCGCCGCCGGAGAATCCGCCGCCGGAGCCGCCCAGCGCGCCGGAGAGGATGCCGCCGAGCACGAGACCGCCCAGCTCCACGCCGACGCTCGCCCCGCTCCGGCGACCGGAGCCATAGCCGCCCGACGACGGTCCCGACCAGCGCGCGACGTCGGCCTGCGCGAGCTGCAGTGCCGTGCGGGCCATCGCATCCGCGGCCTGTGCCTCGCCGAGGGCGGCTGCCGGGTCACCACCGGCCTGCGCCTGCTGCAGGTGCCGCGGTCTGGCGACGGGTCGGGTCGGGCGGTACGTCGACGGGCTCCGGCCCGCGCGCCTCACGGCTTCGTGCGGCCCAGCCAGTCCAGGATCCGCTGGTTGATCTCCTGCGGGCGCTCGACGAGCATGAAGTGCCCGACGCCCTCGATCAGCTCACCCTCCGAGCCGGGCCCGGCGTGGTCGGGCACCTGCGCGCACTGCTCGGCCGTCATGCCGTGGCAGCCGTCGTTCGTGCCGTGCAGGTAGAGGGTGGGCTGCGGGATGTCCCCGCCCCACGCCCGCGCCTGCCCGTCCGCCCACTCGGGCGAACCGAACCAGGTCGGGTCGAACTGGCCCCAGTAGTAGCCGAGCGCGGCGCGCAGGTTGTCCGGTTCGCGCAGGCAGTCCCGCAGGTACCCGAGGTCCTCGGTGGCGTCGTGGCCCGGCGACCAGTCGTTCCAGATGTCGCGGATGAACTCGAAGTCGTTCTCCCGGATCCGGTCCTCGATGATCCGGGTCATCTGGAAGTACCAGAAGTAGAACGACCGCTTGATCTGCTCGTACGTGCCGAGGTTCTGCCCGAAGATCTCGAACGGCGGGATGTTGATCATGACGGTCCGGCCCCACAGGTCGGCCCCCCGGCTCGCGGCGCCCCACGCCCCGACCGCGCCCCAGTCGTGCGCGACCAGCAGCGCGTCGGACCCGGTGCCGCCGAGCGCTCGGGCCAGCCCGATCTGGTCGGCGACCATCGTGGACGTGTGCACGTGGACCGGGTCGGCGGGCAGCGTGGTCGGCGCGTACCCGCGCTGGAACGGTGCGACCGCCCGGAATCCCGCGTCGGCGAGCGCCGGGAGCAGGTGCCGGTAGGTGAACGGCGAGTCCGGGAAGCCGTGCATGCACAGGGCGAGCGGACCCTCGCCGGCCTCCAGGTAGGTGTAGGTCAGACCGTTCGCGTCCACCGTTCCGCGTGCGAGATCCGGCATGGATGTGCCCCTGTCCTCGTCGACGTGTGAGCTGCACCTCCATGGTGCGGCGGCTGTCCGCGATCCGCGGTGCCTCATCCTGGGACATCCGACCCGCGGTTCACCCCGCGTCGCCGATCCGGCACCCTGTTCGGTATGCGCCTGCGTCCGGCCCCCGATCCGCCGCCCGCCCCGCTGTCCCGGTACTGGAACGGCCGGGTACAGGAGTGCGCGTCCAGTGTGGCGCGCTTCCACCGGATCACCGAGGCGCTGCCGACCGGTCAGGTCCGCACCTGGCTGGGCGAGATCGGCACCCGGCTCGACGCCGAGCTGGAGGCGGTGCGCCGCCTGGCCACGGTCGGCGACTCGATCGAGCCGGCCCGGTTCCGGCTCCGTCTGGGACCGGCCAAGCGGATCTCCGAGCGCATGGACACCGCGCGACAGGCGTTCACCGACGCCGTCGCCCAGGCCGCCGAGATCGCCGAGCAGGTCGCGCTGGACCCGACGCACAACGACGTCCACGCCCACCTGGAGGTCCTGGGCCGCCAGGCCACCCAGCTCGCGATCGCCACCCCGGAGGAGCCGGAGCCGGAGGTCCCGCGCCGCCGCCGGCGCCGCACCGCGTCCTGAGGCCGCCCGGCAGGCTAGCCCCGGTTGCGGGGCAGCAGGGGGCCGAGCGGGCCGAGCTCGATGTTCAGATCCGAGGCGGTCAGGCCGAACTTGGCGGTGAGCTCGTCCATCGCCTCCTCCAGGTGCATCAGCGCCATGCCCAGGTCCTCGACCTGGTCCTCGTCGAGATCGTCCTGCTCGACGCGGTGCAGCACCTGGCGCTCCATCAGCTGCCGGAGCAGCTCGATGATCGTCAGGACCAGCTTCATCAGGTCCCGTTCGACGGAGTCCCGGTCGATCTCGACCCGCCGGGCCACCGGTTCACCCTCGGTCGTCACGGCCCCAGACCCCTCTCCTCGGCCGGCATGATCGAGGTGACGAGCGCACGCAGCGAGATCCGGACCAGGTCGACGCCGGCGAGTGAGATCGTCACGTCACCGGCGAGCACGACCCCGGTGGTCAGGACCCGGTCGAGCAGGTCGACCAGCGCGACCTCGCGGCCACCGAACACCCCACCCGAGATGTCCTGGGCCCGCACCAGCTCGGTCTCCTGGGCCCATACGGGCTCGCCCTCGCTCACTGCGGCTCCCGATCGACGAAGGAGTAGGGGACCCACGGCCCGGTCACCTCGACCGCCAGACCGCTGCGGGTCGCGGCGTCCTCGACCGCGCTCCGCCAGTCCGCGGTGCGTTCAGTGTCCACCAGGTAGGCGCCGTTGAGCACCATCGGCTCGGGCCGCCCGGACAGCGCGGGCTCGTGCAGGCGGTGCCGGCGCGCGGCGTCGGACCCGCCGGCGGCCGTCGCGTGCAGCGCCTCCGCCGCGTCGTAGGCGACGTCGGTCGCGCGCTCGGTCTCGCGCACCGCGGCCTTGCGGCGGAGCAGGTACTCGGTACCGGTAGAGGAGCGTCCGGTCGGGGTCCGCGGCGACGGCGTCGACGGCGCCCATGCCTTGAGCCCCCACTCGGCGCGTCCCCGCAGCCGCTCCAGGACGGCGACGAACGTGTCGTTCCGATCCCGCAGGACCTGCTCCACCCGCTGGTCGTCCAGGTAGACCGTGGCCAGGGCGAACGGGGCGACCACCGCGTGGGCACCGACGGCGTCGACGATGTGGTGGTGCGCCCGCGCGGTCTCGGTGATCCAGGCGAGGTCCTGCAGGCGCGCTTCGATCTCCTCGGCCGCGAAGTCCGACGCCGGCACGGAGCCGACGACGGCGCCGAGATCCCCGGCCTCGACGAGGCGCACGGGGTGGTCGCCGATCCCCCTCAGGTCGCCGACCACCCCGCGCGGGACCTGTAGCCCCACCGCGTACACGTAGCTGAGCTCGTCCTGCACACCTCACCTCGTCCGTGAGCCACGGGGGCGGCTGCTGCCGGGGCGGCGACGTACCGGGGCGGCCCGCTCCGAACCGTTCCCCTCGCCGTCGTCCTGCCCGGCGTCGTCCCCGCCGGCCTCGTCACGCCCGGCGTCGTCCCGGCCCGGTTCGTCCCCGCCCGACCCGTTCCGCACGGAGCCACTGCGACTCGCCTTCTTCCGGCCCGACCCGTTCCGGCGTGGCTCGTCCGGTGCGGGCTCCGATCGCGCCGACCCCTCGCTCGGCGCGTCGGTCCGTGCCGGTTCGTCCTTGCCGGAGTCCGGTTCACGCGCCCGCCGTCCGGATCCTCGGCGGCGCCGAGGCTGATCGTCGCCGCCCGCGTCCTCCTCGACAGCCGCGTCCTCGACGACGACCGCGTCCTCGATGTCGTCGTCCTCCTCGACGACGGCGTCCTCGTCGTCTGCGTCCTCGTCGTCGACGACCGCGTCCTCGTCGTCCTCCTCGATGTAGTCGTCCGGGTCGTCGCCGGGCAGAGCCGCGTCCTCGTCGGACTCGGCGTCCTCGTCCAGGTCCTCGTCGTCATGCCCGTCCTCGTCCACGACGGCGTCGGCGGGCTCACCGGCCGGCTCCGAGTCGAGCTCGCGCCCGCCGGCTCCGTTCCGCTCACGGCTGTCGCGCTCCAGGGCTTCGATCCGCGCGCGCAGGTCCCGGTTCTCGTCCTCCAGCTCGCGTCGCCCGGCGGACAGCGTCGGGTCACGCTCCCACCAGTCGATCCCCATCTCCTTGGCGCGGTCGACGGACGCCACCACGAGCCGGATCTTGATCGTCAGAAGCTCGATGTCCAGCAGGTTCACCTGGATGTCCCCGGCGATCACGATGCCCTTGTCCAGGACCCGTTCGAGGATGTCCGCCAGGTTCGCACCGTCGGCCTTCGGCTGCTGCTGTTGCTGCGCGCGCTGCTGCGGCGGCCCGGGCTTGTTCCATCGTGCGGCCTCGCTCATGCCGGCCTCATTCGTCGTCGCCCTTGCCGCGCGGGTAGCGGCGCAACCGGCGGTAGGACATCAGCTCGGCTTCCTCGTCCAGCTCCGCCTCGTAGATCGCGAGCACGTCGGCCGAGTTCGGGATCCGTTCGGTCTCGACGACCTCCACCCCGATGAGCCACCCGTCTTCGGCGCGGTTGACCGACGTGACGCCTTCCGGCGACTTGCCGGTCATCTCCACGACCTGCTCCACCGCGGCCCGCGCCGCCGCACGCGCACCGATTCGCTTGGGACGCGGCTTCTCCTCCGGGGGTTCGGGCTCGGCGTCACCGCGCTCGTCGGAATCGGGTTCCTCCTCGTCGACCTCGGGCTCGGGTTCCGGCTCGGGCTCGTCGTCGACCTGCTCCTCGTCGACCTCGGGCTCGGGCTCGTCGTCGGACTGCTCCTCGTCGACCTCGGGCTCGGGCTCGGGGTCTACCTGCTCGTCGTCGTCGGTCGGCTCGTCGTCCTCGACCTGCTCGTCCTCGATGTGCTCGTCGACCTGCTCCTCGTCGACGTCGACGTCCGCGGCGTCCGGGGCGTCGGTCTCGGGGGCGTCGGGTTCGCGTTCCGCCTGGACAGGTCGGGACCGGCGCTCGGCCGGGGGCCGCCGTCGACGCTGCCCGTCGTCCGAGCTACGCCGGGGCCGCTCACCGGCGGACCGGCGGGCCGGACGCTCGGCCTCGCCGTCCGAGGAACGGCGGGACCGCTCACCAGCAGGCCGCCGGGCCGGACGCTCGGCGTTGCCGTCCGGGGAACGGCGGGACCGCTCACCGGCGGGGCGGCGGGCCGGACGCTCGGCGTCGCCGTCGGACGCCCGACGGCGACGGGGAGCGTCGTCCCGCGCGCCGCCGGTCCGCGGCGGTGTCCCGTCCTTCTCGGACCGTGGTGGGCGCTCGGTGGAGCCGCCCCCCTCGTCGTCGGAGCGACGGCGCGGCCGCCGGGACGGGTCACCGGGCCGACGGCGCTTGGGGCGTTCGTCACTCATCGACCACCGACCGGGACCCCCCGATCAGGCGTTCCAGCAGTTCCTCCTGCTGCTCGTCCCGCTCCTCGACGGTGATCTCCCCGCGGTCGTACGCGCGGTCCAGATTGTCGATCTTCTGGCGGATCACGGTCGGGTCGTTCATCTGGGTGTCGGCGTGGTCGCGCAACTGCTCGGCGACCCACACCACGCCGTGCACCGGCGCGAGCGGCAGCGTGAGCAGCCCGGTGATCAGGCCCATCGTCAGGCCTCCACGTCCGGCGAGGGCAGGAAGTCGTACGGAGCCACCGGGCCGATCAGCCGCAGCACGACCCGTGCGTCCCACTCGTCGCCCAGCGAGTCCACCGCCTGCTCGAAGTCCGAGCGGCGGTCCCGGTGCACCAGCACCGCGATGTGCACGGCGCCGTCCTCGTCGGCGATCTCCTTGCTCGTGACGGCCTCCGCGTACGGGGCCAGCCACTGCTCGGCGGCGGTCGCGTCCACCGCCCGCGCACCCTCGACCTCCTTCGAGATCGCCTCGCCGAGGCGGATCCGCTCGTAGTAGGTCGCGTCCGGATCCTGGCCCCGCACCGACTCGCTGAGCCGCGCGATCTCGCTGTTCTGCTCGAGGATCCGGCTGAACAGCGCGTCCTCCTCGTAGCGGCCGTGCAACACGAACTGCACGCAGCCATCGAGCTCGTCGAGCGCCCGGTGGAACCAGTCGTGGTGCTCCGCCAGCAGCTCGTCGATCACGGCGCGGTCGTCGGAGACGACGCCGCCGAACCGCATCGGCAGCACGGTCGTCTCCGCCGCGATCGAGTTGACCACCCGCTCGTGGGCCACCAGGTCCGCCCGTCGCCCCAGCGGCTTGTCCACGGGAACGTCGCTGACCACGGCGGCGAGATCACCGTGCTCGATGATCGCGATCCCGTCCGGCGACCCGCCGACCGGTTCCAGGTCCACCGGCAGATCGGCGTCCGCCGAGACGACGGCGTACACGTACGTTGCGGTGTCTGCGCTCACGACCGCTCCTTCCTCCGATCAGACCGGGCCTCGTTCCACTTCTCCTTGCCGGCCTCCAGGGCGCCCTTGGTCGCGCCCTTCGCACCGCGCTGGGTGGTGTTCTCGGCCATCCCACCCATCACCTCGCCCAGATCCTTGCCACCCTTCTGGTGCAGATCGAGGCGGTTCGTCGCCTCCGCGAACCGGAGGTAGGTGTCCACACTGGCCACCACGATCCGCGCGTCGATCGTCACCAGCTCGATCCCGACAAGGGACACCTTCACGAAGATGTCGATGACGAGGCCCTTGTCCAGGATCAGTTCGATGACCTGCGCCAGATCTCCCTGCGGGGCCCGGTCGACCTTGCTGGGCCCCTGTCGCTGGCTGACCGTCATGTGCTCACTACTCCTCGTGTCCCCGACGTACGGACGTGCTGTTCCGGGCGTCTGCCCACGTCATCCGCGGGCTCCCGCACGGGCCCGGCGGCGGGTCCCGGCACGCCGGCCCTCGTCGGGGGCGGGCTCGTCCTGTTCGGACTCCTCGGCGTCGTCGGCCTCATCGGCTTCGGCGTCGTCGGCCTCGTCGACCTCGTCCTCAACGGCGTCCTCATCGGACTCCGCCTCGACCTCGTCGTCCTCGGCGTCGTCGTAGTCTTCCTCGTCGTACGGCTCGTCGTCGTACTCCTCGTCCTCCGCGACGAGCTCCCCGTCCTCGTCGTACTCCTCGCCGGCCTCGTCCTCGTCCAACGAGTCCTCGTCGTACTCCTCGTCGTCGTAGGAGTCCTCCGCACCCATGTCCTCATCGGACTCGGCGCGCTCGCGCTCCTCGCGCTCCAGCGCGTCCTCGTGGGTCTCGACGACCTCGCTGTCACGGATCTCGCCGCGCCAGCCCTCCAGCTCCTCCTGCTCCAAGAGCGTGTGCACCATGACGTGGCGCCGGTAGTGCTTGAACTCCAGCCGGGCACGCCGTCCGACGGCACGCCACAGGTTGGCGGTCTTCTCGAAGAAGCCGACCGGGTAGTACTCCATGACGAGCAGGACCTTGGTGAGGTTCGGGGCCAGCTCGTGGAACGAGACGATCCCGTTGACGTACCCCTTCGCGCCGGTCGAGCGCCAGATGATGTGGGTGTCCGGGATCTGCTCGGTGATCGTCGCCTGCCAGGTGCGCTTGGACCAGAAGACCTGGGCGTACCAGTTCGTCTTCTCGTCGGCCTCCTGGTCGACCGTGTGCACCTTCTTCATGAACGTGGGGAAGTCGGCGAACAGGGTCCACTGGTCGTAGGCCACCCGCACCGGCACGCCGACGTCGAGCTCCTCGACGATGTTCATGAACTTGAACTTGCCGGAGCCGCCGCCACCGCCCCCGCCACCGGCGCCGCCCCCGCCTTCACCGTCGTCGTCGCCACCGCCGAGGCCGACCGCGCTCTTGACCTTGTCGGTGACGGCCGACAGGCCGCCCTTGATCGCGCCCATAGCCGGGTTCTCGCCCTTCGCCGCCGCCGCACCCCCGCCGAGGGCGGCCTTCAGTCCGGTCCCGCCGTTGTCGGCGACGTCGGTCAGCCGGTCGGCGAGACCCTCCACCTGTCCCAGCGCTGCGCTGACGGCCTTGTCCGATGCCGTCTTGAACAGCGTCTGCCCGACCTCGCGTAGCCGGTCCATGGGCATCTGATCGAGCACCGACGATCCGGTGCTCTCGGCGGGCTGCTCATCGTTGTCAGGCATCGGCCTTGTCCTCCCCGCTCCGGTTCGAGCCACCCCGGCCGGAGCCGGCCGCCGAACCGTTGGTCGACTTCGCCTGCCGGGACGATCCGGTGCCGCGACGCACCGACGACGACGTCGGCGTCCCGTTCCTCGATGCCCCCGAGGCCGTACGGCGGCGCGGGGAGGACGTCGATGCGTCCGACGTGGACCGACGGCGAGGGGTCGACTTGGCCCCGTCGCCTCCCCCGGAACCGTCCCCTCCGGACCGTGCGTTCTTCCGTTTGGCGCCGGACCCGGACGACTTCGACGGGTCGGAGACGACCGCCGAGGTCCCGGACTCCGAGGCGCCGCGGCTGCTCGCCGCGGCCGTACGTCCGGCGCCGCTCGCCGCACGACCGGCCTTCCCGGTCGCCTTCGTCGCCGTCCGCCCGGCCTTGCCGGCCGTCTGTCCGACCTGCTCGGTCGTGTCCCCGACCTGTTCGGTCGTCTCACCGACCTGGTCGGCCGCATGCCCGACCTGCTCGACCGCCGCGCCCGCGGTGTCTCCGGCCTTCTCGACGCCGGCACCCGCCGTGTCCCCAGCCGTTTCGGCGACCTTCTCCACCGGCTTGCCGATGTTCTCCACCCGATTCACCAGTGAGTCGGTCAGCGACTCGAGGCGGTTGCTCGCCGCGGCGATCGCCGCCTGGCGGCCGGCGTCGAGCAGCCGTCCGCGCACCGCGTCGGAGAGCCGGCCCAGTTCGGGCGACGCCGCCACGACCTTGGAGCCCTGCGACAGGAGGCCGGCCGGGGTCAGGTTCAGCTTGCGGCCGGCCAGCGCGCCGCCCAGCATGATGGCCAGCTTGGCCTTCTTGGTCCGGCCGAGGACGTAACCGCCGACCACGGCCATCCCGATCTTGGAAGTAGCGCTCATATTCGGATCACCTTCTCGTGATGTCAGGACGGCCTGCGGGTGTGTATTCCCCAGAATCAAGGGACGAAACCACGGTTCCACCGCGCCCGCAAAACGAAGCACCCCCACGACACGAGCGCCCGCCACGACGAACAGAACTACTGTTCAGCTTCGGCGACATTACATGGAGATCACTGAGGCGGTGAGACGGCCAGGCGGTCGAACTTGTTCATGGCGCAGTCGGATGCATTTTCTAGGCCAAACGGACGCATGCGCGACAAGATCCCGACCGAATTCCAGCTTTCCGATCGGGTTCCCCGAGACCGCCGCCCTGACGTGCACGGACCTGGGCCGGCGCTGCGCCCACCGGTTGTTCGCACCGACCGTCACCACCGGTTCGAGAAAATTCAAGATCGATTCTGGCCAACGCCGCGGGTCCGCCGAATCAGCCGCGGTCGCGGCCGCCTGCCGCCGTCGCACCCGCGGAACCGCACGGCCGTTCGGCGCATCTCATGCGACAGCCCACTGCAATCGCGCGACGCATCTGCACGGTTCGCCTGCACATGCATCAGAACGCCTTTACCACGCGCGGACGTTGGTTGCAGAATCAACAGCGGGAACCCACTCGCACGGCCTATCGTATTCCACAAAGGACTTTAACTCAAAGATGAGGTAGTCCATCGTGGACACATGGTCCATCCACAGCCGTTTCGCGCGCCGAAAAAGCGAGACGGTCCTCCGATTCCTGCCGCGCATTCTCCTCGGAGATCGTTGTCCGGGGCCGTTTGCGGACGTCGTTCGAGTGCGGCGTGGCCGGGTGCGCGGGGCCGAGGCAGGATGGGGGGATGACCACCACCGAGCCGAAGCCCTCCGGCCTCGACCTGCAGTGGGTCGATCCGGCCATCCGGCCCCAGGACGACCTGTTCGCCCACGTCAACGGCCGGTGGCTGAGCACCCACGAGATCCCCGAGGACCGCTCCCAGGACGGGGCGTTCCGGGTCCTGCGCGACCGCGCCGAGGAGCACGTCCGCCAGATCGTCGAGGACTGTGCGGCGGGCGATGCCGCCCCCGGCACCGACGCGCAGCGCATCGGCGACCTGTATGCGTCCTTCATGGACACAGATCGCGTGGAGGAGCAGGGCGTGGCGCCATTGCGGCCGCTGCTCGACGACGTGCGCTCGGCGGACGACCGTGCCGCGCTCGCGCGTGTGCTCGGCCGCCGCCAGCGCGAAGGGCGCGCGTCGCTGTTCGGCGACTTCATCGCCACCGACGCCAAGGACTCCACCCGTTATCTGGTGAACCTGAACCAGTCCGGCCTCGGACTGCCCGACGAGTCGTACTACCGCGACGACGACTCGGCCGAGATCCGCACCGCCTACGTCGAGCACCTGGAGCGCCTGGCCGGGCTCGTCGGCCTGGACGACCCGGCGCGCGTCGCGGAGCTGGTCATGGATCTGGAGACGGCCCTGGCCGCCGAGTCCTGGGACCGCGTCACGAACCGCGACGCCGAGAAGACCTACACGCTGATGACCGGTGACGAGCTGCGCGCGCACGCGCCCGGCTTCGACTGGGACGCCTGGCTGGACGCGCTCGCCGTGCCCGCAGGCTCCTACGACGAGGTGATCGTCCGCCAGCCGAGCTTCGTCGCCGCGGCGGCCCGGCTGTGGGCCGAGCGCCCGCTGGAGCAGTGGAAGGCCTGGCTGGCGATCCGCATCACGTCCGCCTGCGCCGACCATCTGTCGAGCGACCTCGTCGAGGAGGACTTCGCGTTCTACGGCCGCACCCTGTCCGGCACCCCCGCCCTGCGCGAGCGGTGGAAGCGGGGCGTGTCGCTGGTCGAGGGTGCGCTGGGCGACGCCGTCGGCGGGCTCTACGTCGAGCGCCACTTCCCGGCGGCGGCCAAGGAGCGGATGGTCGAGCTCGTCGCGAACCTCGTCGAGGCCTACCGGCAGTCGATCAACACATTGGACTGGATGAGCCCGGCCACCCGCGAGCGGGCACTGGAGAAGCTCGGCAAGTTCACGCCGAAGATCGGCTACCCGGAGAAGTGGAAGGACTACTCCGAGCTGACGATCGACGCGGGCGATCTGCTCGGCAACGTCGCCCGTGCGGGAATCTGGCGCAACGATTTCGAGTACGCGAAGCTCGGCGGCCCGGTCGACCACGACGAGTGGCTGATGACCCCGCAGACCGTCAACGCCTACTACCACCCGCGGATGAACGAGATCGTGTTCCCGGCGGCGATCCTGCAGCCCCCGTTCTTCGACGCCGAGGCCGACGACGCGGCGAACTACGGCGGCATCGGCGCGGTGATCGGGCACGAGATCGGCCACGGCTTCGACGACCAGGGCTCCCGCTACGACGGCGACGGCAACCTCACCGACTGGTGGGAGGCCGCGGACCGGTCGGAGTTCGAGACCCGGGCCCAGGCCCTGATCGACCAGTACAACGGGCTGTCGCCGGCCGGTCTGCCGGACCACACGGTGAACGGTGCGATGACCGTCGGCGAGAACATCGGCGACCTCGGCGGGCTGACGATCGCGCTCAAGGCGTACCGGATCGCCTGCGGGGACACCGAGCCGCCGGTGATCGACGACCTGACCGGCCTGCAGCGGGTGCTGTTCGGCTGGGCGCAGGTCTGGCGCGCGATCACCCGTGACGCGGAGGCGATCCGCAGGCTGACCACCGACCCGCACTCGCCGCCGGACCTACGGTGCAACGCCGTGGTGACCAACCTGGACTCGTTCCACGAGGCGTTCGGGGTCACCGAGACCGACGCGCTGTTCACCGAGCCGGGGCGGCGGGTCCGCATCTGGTGACGGCTCAGGGGCGGCGCACCCGGATCAGCCCCCACAGGCCCTCGGCGAGCGCCCACCGCAGCGCTCCGCTGCGGTAGGCGTAGTCCCCCGGCCCGCCCGCGGTAAGGGCGAGGGTGCGCACGCCCCCGGTCGCGAGACCGCCGGTGGCGCCGACCCGCGGCGCCTCCGGGCGCTCGTCGACCGGCCAGTCGTGGCCGTGCACGGTGAACGAGTGGTCCCCCGTGCGGTCGGCGGCCGCGACCAGGTGCAGCCGCACCTGCTCACCGGGGGCGCAGGCCAGCACCGGCGTCGGCGGGTGCGGGTCGGCCAGCGAGGGCCGGTCCGGTCGCAGGTGCGCGCTGCGGTGGTTGAACGCCTTCTGGCCACCCCGGTCACACCCGGCGTCCCGCACCGGCCGGGTGCGGTCGCCGTCCTGGTACAGGCGCAGCCCGTCGGCGAGCAGCAGCACCAGCTCGCGTTCGGCGGGCCCGCGCGCTCGCCGCAGCAGGGCCTGCTCGCCGACCCACCCGCTCCCGCGCCCGGACGGGTGCACCGGCGTCACGTCCGCCGGCTCCACCACGAGGACGCCGACAAGCCCGCGGTGGCGGTGGGTGCGGACGTCCGCACGGTCGGACAGCAGGACGGGACCGGGCGCGTCGGCGTACCAGCGGTACGTGACCGAGTGCCCGGGCTTGACCGTGGTGTCCGGGTTCGTGCCGACGAACGCGCCGTCGGACTCGCGCACGTCGTAGCGCAGGCCACCGGCGTGCAGGGACACCCGGTCGGAGACGGTCCGGGCTGCCGGCTCGTCCCCGTCCGGCAGCCGCGGGTCCGCGGCGGCCGCGGGCGGCGGGCCGGACAGCTCGTTCGTGACCGTGACCTCGACCCACTCGCCGACGCGGGCGCGCAGCACGAGCGGTCCGCCGTCGACGTCGTCGGCGCCGACGGGACCGTCTGCGGTGTACACGAGTGCGAACGGGTCGGTCCGGCCTCCGCCGTGGTTCCGTTCCCGTTCGCGGACGTGCAGGCGGTACCGGCGGACCGGGCAGCTGATGCCGGCCGCGGCAGCGGGGAACGCGCCCGGTAGCGAGGGCAGGTCGGCGCTCTCCTCGTCGTGCACGCGCAGCAGGCCCCAGCCCCCCAGCCAGGTGTCGTCGTTCGCGGCGAGCGACCACAAATGGTCACCGGGGGCGCGCAGGTCGTCCAGGTGCAGGTCGGCGGACTCGCCGGGGCCGATCGTGTGCTGGCCGCACAGCGGCGACGACGGGTCGTCCGGCCGGGCCCGCCAGCGCAGGCCGTGCACGACGAAGCTGTGACGCCGCTCGTGCGCGCCCTGGTACAGCCGGATCCGCACCCGCTCCCCCGGATAGGCACGCGGCAGCGGCGTGCCCGGGTCGCCGTGGACGCAGGTGGAGAACCACTCGGCCGGGTCGCCGGGACGCTCGCGCAGCGGATCGCACCGGTAGCCGACCGCCAGGCCGTCCCGCTCGACGGGTTCCGCTGTTCCACTGTGGACGTAGCGGCGCAGCGGGACGCCGTCGGAGACGGCGAGGACCTGCTCCCGGAACGACGTGCCGTCGGGCAGCGTCACGACGGCCGACTCGGCGTTCGCGACCTCCCGGCCCGGGTCGTGCGGATCGGTCCACCGTGCTCCGGCGGGCTCGACGACCAGACTCCCGTACAGCCCGTGACGTGCCCGTTCGCCGGGCAGCAGGTGGTCGCCGAACACGACCGTCCCGAGCTCGGAGTCGCAGAACCAGCGGTAGACCCACGTCCGGTAGAGCGCGTGGTCCTCCTCGCCCGCGTCCACTGTGGTCGCGCCGGAGAGGTAGTTCCAGCCGACGGCCGCGCCGTCGGCGACCAGCGGGTCGTACCCGACGAGGTGCGCGTGCAGCCCGCACTCCGGCTGGAACGGCAGCGCCGGACCGGGTCCCGGCGGCAGCGCGTTGGTCAGCGTCACCTCGACGACCTCGCCCGCGGCCGCACGGATCGCGACCGGGTGCACCTGCCGCTGACCGGCCGCCAACTGCGCCCGGAACGCCGCCGGCCCGCCCGCTTCGGCCACCTCGCCGGCGAGCGCGAACAGCACGCCGTCGTCGTCGCGCCGGCCGGCCCACTGACCGCGGTGATGGTGGATCACGCCCTGCAGCGCGACGAGGTGGTAGCGGCGGACCGGTGCGTCCGCGGGCGCGACCCGGGTGAAGGCCTCCCCGGGCTGCGGGTCGTCGCAGAACGCGGCGCGCTCCAGCTCGGTCGGCTCCCGCCCGGTCCCCGACGGCATCGACGGCGTCCGCGGCGGTCGCGGCGAGCGCTGCGGGTAGACGCCCGCGACGAACGCCGGGAACCCGGGCCGCGCGGGCGTGGGCGACGGGGGCGGCGGGTGGCCCGGCAGCGCCCGCAGCGCCGGGACCGGCGTGCCGTCCGGGTACCGGCCGGTGCCGTCCTGGGCGACGTCGAACACCCGCCAGATGCCCCAGAGGTCGGTGCCCGCGCAGCGCCACAGGGCGTCCCCGGCCGCGCCGTGCACGGAACCGGCTCCGCCGATCGGCTCGATCGTGAGCGCCTCCTGCGGACCGATGCCGACCGTGTCCACGATCGGTGACCGCCCGTCGCCGGTGACGGCGCGCCAGCGGTGGGCGTGCAGGTGGAACACCCGGCTCGCCCGCATCCCGGCGTGGACCAGCCGGATCCGTGCGCGGTCGCCGGCGTAGGCGCGCAGCACCGGCGTCGCAGGGTCGCCGTACAGCCACGAGCTGTGGGCCTGCTCGGAGTCCGCCACCGCGTCGAGCGCCGGGTCGAGCGCGCCGGCGGCCCGGAACCGCTCGTGCGCGGTCCGGCGGCGGCCGGGTGGCTCGCACCGGTAGCTCGCGAGCGCGACGTCCGGCCCGGACCCGCCGTCGTCGGGGACGCCGTCCTGCAGGAACGTCACGTACTCGCGGAAGCCGGGCTCGTCGGGCACGTGCACATCGGCGTACAGCCCGTCCGCCAGCGGCTCGCCGGTCTCCGGGTCCGTCCACACCGCACCCGCGGGCTCGACGACGAGGGCGCCGAACAGACCGTGCGCCTGCGACCCCTGGGCGGATCCCCGCAGGTCGGCGACGTCGCCGAAGAAGAACACGCCCTCCTGCTCGCAGTCCCAGACGTAGCGGCGACGGCCGCCCGGCTCGGCGGCCGAGTCCGGGTTGCAGCCGACCACGCCGCCGTCGGCACGCTCGACGTCGTACCGCACGCCCTGCGGGTGGATCCCGGCCCGGTGCCCGAGCTCGTTGCGGAACTCGAGCACGACCTGCTCGCCGACGCACGCACGTAGCACCAACGGGCGGACGAGCGGGTCCGGCTGCGGCAGCTCGTCCGGATCGGCGTCCGGGCCGGGGTACGGGTGCGGCCAGTCCCGGGCGACCGCCCGCAGGTGCTCGGCGTGCCGGGCCAGCGCGAACACCGTCCCGCGGCGGTCGTGGTCGCCGTGGACGTTGTAGGCGATCGGCACCGTGAGGGCGACGACGTCGTAGGTCCGCGGCTCGATCATGATGCGGTCCCTGTCACTGCGCGGCGGCCGACGGTTGCCGGGGTGGGCGTCCGCGACCGCGCTTGTGCGCGAGGACCGCTCCGCGGACGACGATGAACCCGCCCCAGACACCCCAGGGCTCGCGCCGGGCGAGCGCGCCGTTCAGGCAGGCAGCCCGGACCGGGCACTCCCGGCAGAGACTCTTCGCCCGTTCCAGGAGCACGGGCGACTCGGCGAACCACATGTCGGGGTCGTGGGTCCGGCACGGCAGGGCCAGTAGGTCCTCCGGCACGGACGTGGTGGCAACAGATGCGGTCATGGCTCCCCCCGTCCCGAATTACGGGACCACAGCGCACCGGTCGGGCGGTCGGCGGATCAGAAGGGGAGCTGCCGGCCCGTGCGGCGGCCGACACGCGCCGTACGGACGCTCGGGAGCCCGGCGGTGGCCGGCCCCCGACCGGCGACCACCCCCCTGTCGATCGCCGATCCACGGTCCACCGCGGGCTCCCGAGCGTGTCCCCGGACCGATGTACCAGCCCGGGACGGCAGCGCTCGAGGGACCCACCGGTGCGGTCCGGGGTCCTCGGCACTGCCATGGGTTCGAGGGTGTCGGACCCCGCTACGAATTCGCTCCATCGCCGCTGTCGGCCGGTCCGGCGCTCAGCCGGGCGGCCTCGGCACGGGCGGAACCGGCCGACGTGGCATCGCCGAGATCGTCGTGCACGGCGCCGAGCAGCGTCAGTGTCCGCGCCTGCTCCACCGGGATGTCCAGTTCGCGCCACCGACGCAGCGCACCGGTCAGGGAGTCCAACGCATCCGACGGCAGGCCCAGCGCCCGCTGCGCCTCCCCCAGCCCGCGCAGACCGTGCGCCTCGCCGAACGGGTCCCGGTTCACGCGGCGCACGGCCAGCGCCTGCTCGAACAGGTCACAGGCCTCGGCCGCCCGTCCCTGCCGGGTGCGGACGACGGCGAGGCGCTCCTCGAACCCGGCTCGGTCGACCGGGGTCCCGTGCTCGCCGAGTGCCTCGACGGCCAGCAGCTGGTGCTCCGCGGCCAGCTCCAGGTCTCCCCGGTCGCGGTACAGCGTGCCCAGCCGCGACAGCGTCCACGCCGTGGTGCGCGGGTCCCCGACCTCGCGCAGCTCGACGAGCGCGTCGGTCAGACACCGATGAGCCGCATCGAGATCGCCCTGCGACGTGAGCACCGCACCCAGCCCGGAGGCCGACAGCGCCGCACCGGCCCGGGAGCCCACGTGCCGGAACCGCTCGATCGACTGCTCGAACTGCGACCGTGCGTCGTCCAGCCGGACCCGCAGCAGCGACAGCTCCGCGAGCGCGCGAAGCGCCATCGCCTCCCGGCCGGCGTTCCCGACCTGCCGCGCGGCGTGCAGGGACAGCGTGGAGATCCGTTTCCAGTCGTCGTAGCGCCCGCGGACCACGAAGAACGGGCCCAGTCGGCCGCCGAGCGCGATGACCTGCGCGTGCCAGTCCCGGTCATGGGCCTGTTCCAGGGCGGCCATCAGGGCGGGCCATTCGGCCTCGTACCACCCGAGGGGGTCGGCCGACAGGCTGCCGAACGCCCCCGGCTCGGCTCGCCAGCCGTCCGCCGGGGCCTGGACGATCCCGAACGACGCGCTCTGGGTGTACGCGGAGGCCTCCTCGGCGCCGTGACACCACCCGCTCACGGCCCGCCGCAGCGCGGCGTCCGCGGCCTCGGGCTCCTCGTCCCGGCCGGCCAGCTCCCGCGCGTAGAGCCGCAGCAGGTCGTGGAAGCGGTAGCGGACGGCGCCGTCGGGTCCGCGCGCGCCGTCCAGCAGGCGCGCGCGCACGAGCGCGTCGACCAGGTGCTCGGCGCTATCCTGCGTCACGTCGGCGAGTGCGGCCACCGCCCACGTCGCGAAGTCCGGTGCGTCGAGCAGTCCGAGCCTGCGAAACGACTGCTTCTCCGCGCCGGCCAGACCCTCGTAGCTCAAGGCGACGTTGGCGCGCACCTCCAGGTCGCCGATCGCGAGCTCGTCGAGCCGGTGCCGCTCGTCGGCCAGCCGGTCGGCCAGGCGCTGCGCACTCCAGAACGGGTTGGCCGCCAGCTTCGCGCCGGCGATGCGGACGGCCAGCGGGAGGTAACCGCAGAGCCGGACGATCTCCTCCCCGGCCCGCCGCTCGCTCGCCAGTCGATCCGGTCCGGCCACCCTGGAGAGCAGCTCGAACGCCGCGTCGGACTCCAGGATCTCCAGGTCCACCAGCCTGGCGCCCTCCAGCCCTGCGAGGCGCCCGCGGCTGGTGACCAGGACCGCGCACCCGGGCTCACCGGGCAGCAGTGGCCGGACCTGGGCCTCGTCGGCCGCGTTGTCCAGCACGACGAGGACCTGGCGCCCCGCCAGACGGCTGCGGTAGAGCTCGCCGCGCTCGTCCAGGCTCTCCGGGATCCGCGACGGCGCGACGCCCAGCGCCCGCAGGAAACGAGCGAGGATCTCCGACGGGTCGGCCGGCCGGTCCTGCGCACCGAGCAGGTTGATGTACAGCTGGCCGTCCGGGAATCCGGCGCGCATCCGGTGCGCGGCGTGCACGGCCAGCGACGTCTTCCCGATCCCGCCCCGGCCCGCGATCAGCGCGACGGCGACGGCCGTCGACTGCTCGTCGGACCGCCCGAGGGCATCGCACACCTCGGCGACCTGCTCGCCACGTCCGGTGAAGTCGACGATGTCCGGCGGCAGCTGGGCGGGGAGGGGCAGGCCCGGCGCGTCGGGCTCCGACGAGGGCGGCGGTTCCAGCGCCGGGTCGGAGACCAGGATCGCCTGCTCCATCCGCCGCAGCTCCGGGCCGGGATCGAGGCCGAGCTCGTCGGCGAGAATCGTGCGGGCGTCGCGGAACACGGCCAGCGCCTCGGCGGCCCGGCCGCCCCGGTAGAGCGCGAGCATGAGCTGCCGGCGCGGCACCTCCCGGTACGGGTGCTCGGCGACGACGTCGCGCAGCTCCGGAATCAGCTTGTCGTGCCGGCCGAGCCGCAGGTCGGCGTCGACCCGGCCCTCGACGGCCGCCAACCGGCCCTCCTCCAGACGATCCCGGGCCACCCCGAGCGTCCCGGCCACGCCGCCGAGTGCCGGGCCCTGCCACAGCTCCAGCGCCTCCCGGTACGCGGTGCCCGCCTCGTCCGCCCGTCCGGCGGCCAGCGCCTGCGCGGCGGCGGCCGCGCGCGCCTCGAACAGGTGCAGGTCCAGCTCGTCGGGCTCGACGTCGATGCGGTACCCGGCGGGCAACGTCACGATGACCGTACGACCGGGCGCGACCTGGGCGAACTGCTTGCGCAGCGCGGAGACGTATCCCTGGATCTGGGTGCTCGCGGTGGCCGGCGGCTCGCTCTCCCAGATGGTCTCGGCCAGCCGAGCGGGCCCGACGACGCGGCCGGCGTCCAGCAGCAGCACGGCGAGCAGGGTGCGTGGCTTCTGCCCGCCCAGGCGGAGCGGGTTGTCCCGGTCGCGCACCTCGACCGGACCCAGCAGCCGAAACTCCATCGGTCCCCACCCTGACGGGGCTTGGTCGTCGGGCCCTCACGGCGAGCGGGACAGGAACTCCAGGAGATGAGGGAAAACGTCCCGATCGACGCGGCGGCCCATGAACACGTCTTGATGACCGTACCCCCCGAACACGCGCAGTTCGTGACAGCGGCCACCCTTATCGCGAAGTCTGGCGTCGAATACGACATTCGAGTCGGTGAACACCCGGTTGCGGTCGCCTGTCGTGACCAGCAGCGGGGTTTCGAGGGACGCCGCACGGGTGAGGTAGTCGTCCGGCAACTCTGCGTGTCCGCTCCGGTGTGGACGGAATGTGACGGCGTGCCCGGTGCGCACCATCTGGTGCATGTGCCGGTAGTAGTGCAGGCCCGTCGGTCCGAACAGGTCGGCGGCCCGGTGGTGGGTCCGCTCGTCCATGTTGGCGTGCTCGTACATCGCAGGCCAGCCCGTTCCCCACATCATGCTCAGCAGGTGGCAGGCCGGCACGTCGCACTCACGGTGCGCGAACGAGACCGCACGGGAGACCAGCTTCCCACGCCGCGACGTCGTCCGCCCGGCCCACGTCGGGTCCAGGACCTCGATCCCCACCAGCGGGAACAGGGTCGGGCCGACCCCGAGCTTGATCCCCGACCACCACGGCACCCTCGGGGTGAGCGCGACGCTGTTCAGGACCGCGCTCGCGATGCCGCCCACGCGGCCCGCGACCAGGCTCATCGCGAACGTCAGGGCACCGAGGCAGTGCGCGACGACGTGCAGCCGCCGGTCCCCGATGTGCGTGCGGACCAGGTCGACGGCCGGTGGGAAGTCGTAGAGCGCGCAGTCGTCGAACGTGAAGCGGTGGGGTCGCGCGTTGTAGGGCTGCCGCATGCTCATCCGGCCGTCCAGGGACCAGACCTCGTAGCCCTCGTCGAGCAGGCACGTCACGAGGTTGCGGTGCTCGGGCATCACGAACATGTCGGTCGAGGTGGTGAGCCCGGGGACGAGGAGGACCACGTCGCCCGCGGTGTCCCTGGAGAACCGCACCATGCTCAGATCGAGGCCGTCGTCGGTCGTGAACGGATGGGTGGTGACCGCGGCGTCGGGGACACCGTCGTGGGTGAACCGTGGGATGGCGGTGGACGGGCCGTCGTACATCGAGCCTCCTCGCCGTCGGTCCTGCAGCGTCGGGCACGCTGCTACGGGTGTCCTACGAGAGTGCTACGCGCGCCCGTAGCGGAGCAGTGGTCAAGTCGTAGGCGGACCAGGCACGGTGGAGCGACCCGGTCACGCCGGACTCCAGCAGAGGAGACCACCGTGTGCGCCCCGATTTCGATCCCGCCGCTACCCGTACCGGGCCGGCCATGACCGCCGACGAGCACGTCGACGCGGTCGTCGTCGGGTCCGGCTTCGGCGGTGCCGTCACCGCGTTCCGCCTGGCCGAGGCCGGGAGATCCGTGGTGGTGCTGGAACGCGGGAGGGCCTATCCCCCGGGGTCGTTCCCCCGGTCCCCGCGCGAGCTGGGCCGCGCGTTCTGGGACCCGGACTGCGGCCGGCACGGCCTGTTCGACATGTGGAGCTTCGACGGGTTCGAGTCGATCGTCTCCAGTGGGCTCGGCGGCGGTTCGCTGATCTACGCCAACGTCCTGCTGCGCAAGGACGAGAAGTGGTTCGTCCGCGAGGACCCGCTGCCCGGAGGTGGCTACGAGTCGTGGCCGGTGACCAGGGCCGATCTCGAACCGCACTACGACACCGTCGAGAAGATGCTCGGCGTGACGCCCTACCCGTACTCCGGGACGCCGAAGACCGCGGCCATGCAGGAGGCCGCCCGGCGAGGCGGGCTGGAGTGGCAGCGGGCCCCGCTCGCGGTGTCGTTCGCGCCGCGGCCCGGCGCGGCACCGCAACCGAGGCTCCCGCTGGACGAGGCGCCCTACGGCAACGTGCACGGCGTCCCACGGCGCACCTGCGATCTCGACGGCGGGTGCGATCTCGGGTGCAACGAGGGTGCGAAGAACAGCCTCGACCACACGTACCTGTCGGCCGCCGCGCACCACGGGGCGGACCTGCGCACGCTGTGCGAGGTCGACGCCGTGCGCGCCCGCGACGGCGGCGGCTACGTCCTGGACTACGTCCACCACCGGCCGGACGAGCCGGGAAGCGCGCCGCTGTGGAAGCGGATCACCGCCGATCGGGTCGTCCTCGGCGCCGGGGCCTACGGCACCACGTACCTGCTCCTCCGCAGCCAGAGGGGACTGCCCGGGCTGAGCGACGCGCTGGGCAGCCGGTTCTCGGGCAACGGCGACATGCTGGCGTTCCTCGTACCCGGCGAGCGGGAGCGGATCTTCGACGCCAGCAACGGCCCCGTGATCACCAGCACGATCCGGGTCCCGGACACGGTCGACGGCGGGGATGGTCGCGGCTTCTACCTGCAGGACGGCGGCTACCCGGGCTTCGTGGACTGGATGATCGACACGGCCCAGCCGGCCCAGGCGGCCCGGACGCTCGACTTCCTCGGGGAGTGGCTGAGCCGGCGGATACGGAGGTCCGAGGACCCGCGGATCTCCGACGAGATCGCGCGTCTGGTCGGGAACGGAACGCTCTCGTCGGGATCGCTCCCGCTGCTCGGCATGGGCCGCGACGTGCCCGACGGCGAGATGTCGCTGGACGGGGACCGCCTCGCCGTCGACTGGACGACCGAGACCAGCCGGGACTACTTCGACCGGGTGGTGGAGACGATGGGCGGCATCTCCGAGACGCTCGGGACGACACTGCGGGAGAACCCGCTGACGTTCTTCCGGCGCGTCGTGACCGTCCACCCGCTGGGCGGGGCACCGATGGGCCACGACCCGACGACCGGGCTCTGCGACGACCACGGCCAGGTCTTCGGCCATCCCGGGCTCTACGTCGCGGACGGCGCCGCGATGCCCGGCCCGGTCGGGCCGAACCCGTCGCTGACGATCGCCGCGCACGCCGACCGGCTCGCCGACGGGATCCTGGAGGACCTGCCCGTGCACACCTCGACGCCACCTGGCCGGCCGGTGCGGCGATCGGCACCGCCCGGTGGGCTCTCGTTCACCGAGGAGATGCGCGGGCGACTCTCACTCGGCGAGACCGACCCGGAGACCGGCGCGTCGTCCGGCTACGAGGCGGCCGTCCATCTCACGATCACCGTCCACGACATCGACGCGTTCGTCACGGAGCGGGCGCACCGCGCGACGGTCGACGGCTGGGTCGAGTCGGAGGCGCTGGGCGGGCGGCTGGAGGTCCACCAGGGGTGGTTCAACCTGTTCGTCGCGGGGCCGGAGGCCGGGTCCCGGCGCATGGTCTACCGCCTGCCGGTGGTCGACGGCGACGGGAACCGGCGCACGCTCGTCGGGTACAAGGAGGTCCGCGACGATCCCGGCATCGACGTGTGGCGGGACACGACGACCCTGTACACGCGTCTGCTGGACGGTCACGACGGTGAGCAGCCGGCCGACCCCGACGACGACGAGGACTCGCCGGTCGCCGGCGCGGGTGTGCTGCGGATCGGCCGGGCGGACCTGATGCGCCAGCTGACGACGTTCCGGACGTCCGGGCCACAGGGGACGGCGTCGCTGTACCGCTTCGGCCGGTTCTTCTTCGGTCAGCTGTGGGACGTCTACGGGCCGGGCGGGCCGCAGGAGAGCGAGTAGCACGCGCCACCCTTCGGTTCATCCACTGTGGATGCAGCCGTGGGACTGGTGAGCCCGGCGACGGACCGCGACCCTGGACGGCATGGAGCTGTTCACGGTCGGGCACGGCACCGCGGCCGCCGACGAGCTGGCCCGGTTGCTGGCCGGGGCCGGCGTCGGAGCGGTCGTCGACGTCCGGATCGCGCCCGGCAGCAGGCACAACCCGGACATGGACCGCTCCGCGATGACCGACTGGCTCCCCGCGCACGGGATCGGCTACCGCTGGGAGAAGCGCCTCGGCGGGCGGCGCCCCGTCCCGGCGGGCTCGCCGGACTCGGCACTGCGCAACCGGGCGTTCGTCGGGTACGCGGCGCACATGCGGACGCCCGAGTTCGCGGCCGCGCTCGACGAGGTGCTGGCCGGGGCCGTGGACACGCCGACGGCCGTGCTGTGCTCGGAGTCGGTGTGGTGGCGCTGCCACCGCCGGATGATCGCCGACGTCACGCTGCTCGCCCGCGGGATCCCGGTCCGCCATCTCCTGCACGACGGCCGCCTGCACGACCACCACCCGACCGACGGGGTGCGGCGCCGCGACGACGGACTGCTGGTCTACGACCACGGCCAGGAACCGCTCCCGGTCGACGGTCCGTCCTGACGGCGCGGACACCCGGGCTCGGGACCGGCCCGTCCGAGGATGTGGTGCAGGACCGCGCAGTCGCAGAGGATCCCCTGGCGGCGGTAGGTGTCCAGCAGGGGTTCCGCCTGGTCGACGATCTCCTCGGCCCAGCGCCGGGCACATCTCAGCGTTCCGTCACAGCCCCAGAACGCGATCCCACGCGCGATCTCCGCGGCCAGACCGTCGCGCAACGCGGTGCTGAGGTCCGGGAGCTCGACGCCGTCCGGCGGGTCACCCGGTGGCTCGCCCCACTCGCTCTCGGCGCTGAGGAGGATCTGGTCGAGCGCGTCGTCGATCACGTCGTGCAGCACGGAACGCCAGACGTCGACGGTGAGGGCGGACGGGACGGGGAGATCGTCGATGCTCATGGCGACACCATCCCGGCTGCCCCCGACAGTTCACGGGTGTGAACACCCGTCCGCCGGGTATCCGCCGACGCATGGTTCAGAAGTTCGCCAAGGGCAGTCGGGTCGCGTGGAACTGGGGCAACGGCCGGCCCGAGGCCGAGGTCGTCGACCACGCCACGGAGCGCATCGAGCGGACGATCAAGGGGACGAAGCAGAGCCGCAACGGAACCGAGGACAACCCGGCCTACGTGCTGGAGCAGTCCAACGGGCAGACCGTGCTCAAGCTGCACAGCGAGCTGGAGAAGGCCTGACCGCTCGCCCCTGGGCTCACGTCCACCGTGTCGCGCAACGCGTGCCGGATCGCCGCACCCGCCGGATCCGTGGATCTACGGCACGGCCTGTACGGCGAGCGGGCGCTGCATCCACGCGACGTCGCGCCAGGCGTCGAGCTTCCAGCCGACCTGCCGGAACGTGCCGACGGGTTCGAAGCCCGTCGCCCGGTGCAGGCCGGCGCTCGCGTCGTTCGGCAGCGTCATCCCCGCCACCGCGATCCGGTAGCCGCGCTCGGCGAGTACCGCGAACAGCGCTTCGTAGAGCGAGCGCCCTGCGCCGGTGCGGCGCAGTCCGGTCTGCAGGTAGATGCTGACCTCGCACGCCCACCGGTAGGCCGCCCGCGCGTTCCACACCCCGCCGTAGGCGTAACCGAGCACGTCGGTTCCCTCTCCGGTGACGAGCCACGCGTGGTCGGCGTTCGCCGCGTCGATCCGCCGGGTCATCTCCTGCGCGGACGGCGGGTCGGTCTCGAACGTGATCGCCGTGTCGGTCACGTACGGCGCGTAGAGCGCGGCGCAGGCGGCGCCGTCGTCGCAGGATGCGCGTCGGATCCACACGTCACCAAAGTAGCAGCGATCGTCACTATGATGGCAGCGTGACGGATCCGCTGACCGCATCACTCGCCGAGGTCGTCGCCGCCCGGCGCCGCGAGTGCGAGCTGTCGCCGAGCGCACTGGCCGAACGCTCCGGGGTCTCCCGCGCGATGATCTCGAAGATCGAGCGGGCCGAGGCGGCGCCGACGGCGGCGCTCCTCGGACGCCTGTCCGGCGCGCTCGGGCTGACGTTGTCCCAGCTCGTCGCCCGCGCGGAGCAGCCGCCCGGCCGGGTGCGCCGCGCCGCGGACGCGCCGGTCTGGACCGACCCGGCGACCGGCTACCGCCGCCGCGCCGTGTCCCCGACGACCGGTGGCCCCCTCGAGCTCGTCGACGTCGACCTGCCGGCCGGGGCGGAGATCACGTTCCCGGCCGACACGTACGCGTTCGTGCATCACCAGATCTGGGTCCTCGACGGTCACCTGCGCTTCGTCGAGGGCGCGACCACCCACGAGCTCGACGCCGGCGACTGCCTCGAGCTGGGCCCGCCCGCGGCCTGCACGTACGCCAACCCGGGCGATCACTCGTGCCGCTATCTCGTCGCCGTGACCCGGACCCGGGGCTGAGACGAGGCGAATCACACTCGTCGTGCAACGGTCCCATCGGTGATGATCCGGCGGTGAGCATCCCCGCCGAGACCGACGCAGACCGCGCGACCGGCGGTGGTACCGGCCTCCTGCTGTCGATCGTGCTCGGCCTGCTGTTCGGGCTGGCCGGCACGTCCACATCCGGCGTCACGGTGGCCCTCCCCCAGCTCGCGCAGCAGCTCGGCGTGTCCACCGCGGCCGCGACGTGGGTGGTCAGCGCCTATGCGATCGCGCTCGCGGTGGCGACGCCGATGCACGGCCGGATCGCGGACGCGGTCGGGATCCGCCTGCCGCTGCTCGGCGGGGCGGCGCTGCTCGCGGCCGGAGCGCTCGGTTCCGCCGCCGCGCCGAACCTGCCGCTCCTGCTGGTGGCCCGGGTCCTGCAGGGTCTCGGGGCGGCCGCGATCCCGGTGCTCGCCGCGGCGCTGCTGTCCGCCCGTCTCGGCGGGAGCCGCCGCCGGGCCGCGCTCGGCCGGCTGGCCGGGACGTCGGCGACGCTGTCCGCCCTCGGCCCGCTGATCGGCGGCGCGCTGGAGGCACTCGGCGGGTGGCGGGCCGCGTTCGCGCTGCCGTCGGTGGCGCTGCTCGCGATTCCCTACCTGTGGCGCCGCTCGTCGGTGCCGGGGGACGGTGCGCGGCTGGACATCCCGGGCGCGCTGCTGGTCGCGGTGGCCGCGAGCGGCCTGGTGCTGCTGATCCAGTCCCCGTCGGCCGGGACGGTCGCCGCGGTCGTCGGTGCCGTCCTGCTGGCCCTCGGGGCACCGGCCGTCGCCCTCTGGGTACGGGTGCGACCGGACGGGTTCCTGCCGCGCGCGGTCGTGACCGATCCGGTGGTCGTGCGCAGCGCGCTGTGCGCGTCCGCGATCCCCGCCAGCTGGTTCGCGCTGCTGCTCGGCA
Source organism: uncultured Actinomycetota bacterium (assembly GCA_963822335.1). Classification (GTDB taxonomy): domain Bacteria; phylum Actinomycetota; class Actinomycetes; order Mycobacteriales; family Pseudonocardiaceae; genus Pseudonocardia. Next base: position 374,170 of record CAWGHE010000006.1, read on the forward strand.
TCCCGCTGACGCTCGCGGCGCTGGGCTGGTCACCGCTCACGACCGGCCTGGTACTCGTCCCGGCCGCCGCGCTCGGCCTGGTCTCGCCCTACCTCGCCTCCGCCATGCTCGGCCGGTTCGGGCCGCGGCGCACGCTCCTGACGGCCTGCGCGACGACGACGCTCGGCCTGCTGATCGCGACCGTGGGCGTGACATGGGGGTCGTGGTGGCTGCTGGCCGTCGCGGTGCTGCTCGTGACGGCCGCGTTCGGCACCGGGCAGCCGGCCATGATCGCCGCGGTGGACGGCGCGGTCCCGCCGGAACGCCGGGGCGGCGCGATCGGCGTCGCGACGCTGGCGTTCCTCACCGGCGCCGGGATCGGCGCGGCCGTCGTCGGCGGGCTGGCGCCGGTGACCGGGACCGCCCCGGCTCTGCTGGTCCTCCTCGCACTCCCGGTGCTCGGGTCGGCGCTGCTGTTCACCGGACGGCGGGACCCGGCATGAGTGCCGGTCACGACGCGACGACGCTCGCCGCACGGTAGGTCTCCCCCGGCATCTCCCGGCGCAGCCGCCACGTGATCGCGATCGGCCTCTCCCCCTGGTGCGACTCGTAGTCACCGGCTCCGAGGCAGAGGAACGGCGCGCCGTCTCCCATGTCGTCGCCCGGCGCGTCCCGGACGAACAGCACGACGTGGCTGCCGTGCTCGCGATGCGTGAGGTAGCGCCGTCCGTTCCCGGTCGTCGTCGACGCCGAGTTCTGCGACTCCCAATGGAACAGGTCGGGAGCCAGGGCGAAGTCGCGGTACATGGTGGTCGGCGAGAAATCGCGCTCCGTCTTGTGCAGGTTCACCAGCAGCGCGTCCACACCTGACTCCGGCGCCCAGGCGACACCGCTCGCGTGCCCATACGCCTTACGGTTCAACGACGCCCAGTCCAGCGCTGCGAGGATCTCCTCGCGCCGGTAGTGGGCATGGCTTTGCAGTGGGAGGTGCTGCAGACCCTCGCCGAGCGATCGCGGTAGGTGCCGTGCCCGGTCGAGTGTGTAGCGCGTCAGCTCCCCGATCTCCGCACACACCGCCGGGTGACGGCGCAGATGATCGAGCCCGGCCTGGTAGCCGTCGAACCCACCGCGGTCCGGCCAGAGCTGGAAGAACAACATCCGGGCGAGCCGCTGGTCCCGGTCGGTCAGCTCGTCGTAACCCGGCCCGGACGGGTCGGCGAGCTGCGCGTAGAGGCGGCACGTTCCGGGTCGTCGACGTGAGTGAGGTTCTTGAGCTTGCGCAGCAAGCGCGTCCTCGTCCGGCCCGGACGCGGGTACCGCAATTCCGGCATCCCGCCGCAGCCCAGTCCACGAGCCCCTGGACCGGTACACATCGGACAGATCGCTGCCGGACTCCTGCAGGTAGGAACCCAGCGCCGACTCGCCGTGGGCGCGGACGTCGGCGACGAGATCGCGTCGAGTCAAGCGCAGCCGGCTGCGGACGTTGTCCAGGACGATTCGCTGGGCGACCGGATCCAGGACCATCGCCGACCCGGACGGCAGGAACGGGAAGCCCTTCCTCGACGTCGCGCTGAACACCCTGGCGACTGCTCCCGGTCAACGCCCGGTAGCGCAGGTCGAACCGGAACTCCCGGCGGTGCTGACCGATGAAGTCCAGCACGGTCAGCACGGCCTTGCCGTCGGCGCGGCGCAGCCCGCGGCCGAGTTGCTGCAGGAACACCGTCGCGCTCTGCGTCGGGCGCAGCAGCAGGATGGTGTCCACCTCGAGGGACGTCGAGTCCCTCGTTGAAGACGTCGACCGCGAACAGGCAGTTCACCTCGCGCTCGCGCAGCCTGCGCAGCGCCCCGTCCCGATCGTCGGCCGCTGTCCGCCCGGTCACCGCCTCGCTGAGGATGCCGGCGCGCGTGAACACCTCGGCCATGTACTCGGCGTGCGCGACGGACACGCAGAATCCGAGTGCGCGCATCTGGCCGACGTCGGTGACCTTCTCCCGGGTCTCCCGAATGATCTTCGCGGCACGCGCGTCGTTGCCGGTGTAGAGGCCGTCGAGCGCAGAACTGTCGTAGCTCCCCCGCGTCCACTCCACGCCGGAGAGATCGACGTCGTCGGCGACGCCGAAGTAGTGGAACGGCACGAGCAGGTCGGCCGAGAGCGCGTCCCAGAGCCGGAGCTCGAACGCGCTGCGCCCGCCGAAGCGGTCACGCACGTCGAGCCCGTCGGTCCGTTCCGGCGTCGCCGTCAGGCCGAGCAACTCCACCGGCTGCAGGTGCTCGAGCAACCGGCGGTAGGTGGCGGCCTCGGCGTGGTGGAACTCGTCGACGACCACGACGTCGAAGTGGTCCGCCGGGATGTTCTCCACCCCGTATGCGGCGAGTGACTGGACACTCGCGAACACGTGGTTCCAGCGCTGCGGCCGGTCCCCGCCGACGTAGGTCTCGCCGAACGCTCCGTCGGCGAGCACGGCCCGGTATGTCCGCCGGGACTGCTCGAGGATCTCCTTGCGGTGCGCGACGAACAGCAACCGTGCTCGCGGCAGCGTCTCGCGCAGACCTCTGTAGTCCAGAGCGGCGACGACCGTCTTGCCGGTGCCGGTGGCCGCGACCACCAGGTTGCGGTGCCGGTTGTGCACCTCCCGCTCGGCGGCCAGCGCCTCCAGGATCTGGGCCTGATGTGGGTACGGCCGAACCTCCAGACCGGTGAGCTGAGTCGTCGCACCTGCCTTCTGGCTGCCGAGCGCATCGGCGAGCCGCTGCGAGTCGGCGGGGAGTTCCGGGTTGTACAACACGAAGTCCGGCGCAGCCCAGTACGTGTCGAACGTGGACGTGAACTTGCGGATCAGGTCCGGCGTCGCGACCGACGACAGCCGCACGTTCCACTCCAGCCCGTCGACCAACGCGGACTTCGAGAGGTTCGAGCTGCCGACGAACGCCGTGTCGAAGCCGGATTCCCGGCGGAACAGCCACGCCTTGGCGTGCAGGCGGGTCGTCGCGCTCGCGTAGCTGATCTTCATCTTCGCACCGTGTCGGCGGACCAGTTCGTCGACGGCTCGCTGCTCGGTGGCGCCCATGTAGGTCGTGGTGATCACCCGGAAGTCGACGCCGCGCTCGTGCAGCATCTCCAGCTCGTGTTCCAGCAGCCGGATGCCGTGCCAGCGGATGAACGCGCAGAGCAGGTCCACCCGGTCGGCGGAGGTCAGCTCGGAGCGCAGCGAGACATGCAGTGTCGGCTCGCCCGAGGCATTGGTGAGCAGGGCGGCGTCCGACAGCGGCGTGAGCGGCCGCTCCAGATGGTGCACACCGGGCGCGATCTCGCGGGTGAGCGCGATCAGCTGCTGCAGCTCGATGTGCAGGCGCTCGTCCCGCGCGTCCTCGACGACCTCGACCAGCCGGTTGACCAACTCGACCCGCTCAGCGGGGTCCGAGCTGTTGGCCAGCGCCCGGCGCACGACGGCCGCGACGTGCCGGGACAGGACCTCCGGCTGTGTCGCTTCCGCAACGCCGTCCCAGCGAGGTTCGAGATCGTCCGCGACGCGCGCCAGCTCGGCGTCGAGGCGGGAGGTGCGCAGGCGTTCGTGCACCCCGGCACGCAGCGGTTCGGTCACGCTGCGGACGGTAGCGAGACACCTCGAGGCTTTCGGGACAGGGGCTTGCCTCGAAGGAGATCCGCGGCGAGTGCGCGGTCCGACGGGAGGTGCTGACCGGCGCGAGCAGCCCGGTTCCCGATCGGCACCACCAACGCGGTGAAGGCCCGGTCGACCGTGCTGTCCGTCACCGCCACATGCTGCCGTGTGGCCACGCGTACGCGCGCAGCGTCGCCGGGTGGATCTCGGCCGAGTATCCGGGCGCCTCCGGCGGGAGGTAGAACGGCCCCCGCATCCGCACCGGGTCGACGAAGTGCTCGTGCAGGTGGTCGACGTACTCGACCATCCGGTCCTCGGTGGATCCGGACACCGCGACGTAGTCGAACATCGACAGGTGCTGCACCAGCTCGCACAGCCCGACCCCTCCGGCGTGCGGGCAGACCGGCACGCCCCGCGCCGCGGCGAGCAGCAGCACCGCGACGGCCTCGTTCACGCCGCCGAGCCGGCAGGCGTCGAGCTGGCAGATCCCCATCCCCCCGGAGGCGAGGAACTGCTTGAACATCACCGCGTTGTGCCCGTGCTCGCCGGTCGCCACGTGGGTCGGCGCGATCCTCTCCGCGATCGCCGCGTGCCCGAGCACGTCGTCCGGACTGGTCGGCTCTTCGAACCACCACACGTCGAACTCCGCCAGGCGCTGCCACCAGGTCACGGCCTCCTCGACGCCGAGCGTCTGGTTCGCGTCGATCATCAGCCGCCGGTCCGGGCCGATCGTCTCGCGCACGATGCGGCAGCGGCGCACGTCGTCGTCGATATCGGCGCCGACCTTGATCTTGATCGAGTCCCACCCCTCGTCGACCGCCTCGCGGCAGAGGCGGGCGAGCTTGGCGTCGTCGTAGCCGAGCCAGCCGGCGCTGGTCGTGTAGGCCGGGTACCCGGTCTCACGCAGCTTCGCCTCCCGCTCCGCCCTCCCCGGCTCCGCCCGCTCGAGCAGGGTCCGCGCCTCGGAGGGCGTGAGCGCGTCGCGCAGATACCGCCAGTCCACGAGATCGACGATCTGCGACGGCGTCATGTCCGCCAGCAGCTTCCACACCGGTTTCCCGGCACGCTTGCCGGCGAGGTCCCACGCCGCGTTGACGACGGCCGCCGTGCCGAGATGGATCGCGCCCTTGTGCGGGCCGAGCCAGCGCAGCTGCGAGTCCCCGTCCAGGTGCCGGGCGAACGCACCGAGATCACCGACGACCTCGTCCACGTCCATCCCGACCGCGCGACCTCCCACCAGCTCCGCCGCCTGGACGGCCAGCTCGTTGCCGCGCCCGATCGTGAACGTGAACCCGTGCCCGTCCGGAGCGTCGCCGTCGGTGTGCAGCACGACGTACGCCGCCGAGTAGTCCGGCGCCTCGTTCATCGCGTCCGATCCGTCCAGCTCCCGCGACGTCGGAAAGCGCAGGTCGACGGTCTCGACGCCGGTGATGGCGGCACCCACGAACGTTCCCCTCTGATGTCCTGTCGAACCTCGGGACGCCGACACAGCGTGCAGCGGCGAGACAGCAGATGTCCAGATCATGGGCTCCGAGGATCCGACACGGATCGTCAGGCGACGTCGACCAGCTCGGGTTGTCGCCGTGGTCTCTGTGCCGGGTCGATCCACCGCGGCGGGATGAACTCCGGCAACCCGCCGCGGATCCGAACGAGCCACTCCGAATGGTGGAGCAGCCGATGATGCACCTTGCAGAGCATCACGCAGTTGTCGAGAGACGTCCCGCCACCGGTCTCCCAGGGGACGATGTGGTGGACCTCGCACCACGACGGTGGCCGGTTGCAGCCGGGATGGGCACAGCCGCGGTCCCGGGCGGTGACCGCCCGGCGCAGCCCGTCAGGGACGGTGCGCTTGATCCGGCCGACGTCGAGGGGCTGGCCGGCGCCGTTCATGACCACCGGGATGACGCCGGCGTCGCAGGCCAGCATTCGCAGCGACTCGGGGCTCACGGTGCCGCCGAAGTCGAGGACGGCGGCGCGGGCACGGCGCTGCAGGTCGTCCATTGTGACCAGAACGCTGATCACCGGCCGCCGGCCACCGGCCTCCGGGACGACGGAGGACGTCGCGCGCTCCAGGGCGAACGCGCACACCTCGGCCAGCGCCTCGGCCTGGCGCTCCTCGGGCTTGCGGCGATCCAGCGAGTCCCGTGGCGCGGCGGCAGCGTCGACGGCTGTGGCGACGGCGTCGAACAGCGCCGCGTCGTCGAAACGGCCGGTGATCCGCCCGCCGGCACGGGTCCGGTTCGGAATGATCTTCAGCTCGTTGACCTGCGGCGGCGGGCCGTCGTCGGGCTCGGGACCGTCCTCGTCGAGCGCCTCGATCAGCCTGGTCGCCCACGAGCGCAGCTCGCTCGGGGTGTAGAGACACGCCTGTTCAGCGATCGTCTCCTCGGCTGCGGACAGCTTTTCCGGGTCCACGCGACGGGCAGCACCGGAGTTCAGCACCGAGGCGATGACGTGCACGTGCTCGAGCCCGATGCTGCCCTCCGCGAAGCGCGCGGCCGTAGCCGGCAGCTTCGGCGGCAGTTCCGTGCCGTCCAGCCCGGTCCTGGTGTGAACATGCTCGGCAGCCGTCGTCACGCGGCGCGCTGCGCCACGCTCGCAGCCGAGTAGATCGGCCACCGCGAGGGTCGCGTTCGTGTAGCCACGTTCGGTGAGGGTTCCGCGCCGGTTCAGCGCATCGGTGGTCGCGACGCAGATCCGGTCCAGACGCCGTGCCGCGCCCTGGCAGAGCGGCAGCACGGAGAGCAGCTCGTCGTCGGCTGCGCCGGTACCCGCGGCGGTCTGCAGCGCATCGATGGCCTCCGTGAGGAGGCGATACGCGTCAGCGACCGGGCCGGTGGGCATGTCGTTAATTCTACTCGAACTTATGTTCGAATCAAGGCCATCGTCGCAGCTCAACGACTATTCGGCGCCCGCCGCGCCGACGGGCGTCAGTCCAGCGGCCGCATCGCTTCCGGAACGTCGTCGGGGGACCGGATCCAGCTGGTGTATGCCGCGGACCGGGCGGCGCGAGGCCTGCTGAGCGTCCCGGCCGGCAAGGACCTGATTCCGGGCAGAATCACGCCGTGCCGGAACGCATCGAGGAGCCTGCTGTGCCCGTCCGCTCAGATCGCCGCGATCGGCGGCGCGGACGGCCTCTCCCTCGGCGACGACGTCGCGGACGATCGCGTCCCGGAACGCCCGGCCGGGGGGCCGGGACACGATCCGGCCGACGTCCTGCGTGGCCTCGAGGCGGTCGTCCTCCTCGACACGGAGCAGGTCGCCGAGCGGTTGGTGGGGTCGGCGCACCGAGTCCGGTAACCGGCCGATCGGGACCTCGTGCACCGAACGGGCGCCGTGGCCGTCACGCGGATCATGCCCGGTCAACCCACCGACCAGTACGGCCTCACCACCGCCAGCCTCGGGCTCATCGGTGTGCTCGCCCGTTCCCAGATCTCGCGGGGAGAGCCGAGCGTGAACTCGATCAGCCGGGAGAGGAACGTCTCGACCTGCAACTCGCTGGACAGGTCGAGCTCCACATCGCGTCCGTCGAGTGGCATGACGTAGACCGTCTCGTCGTCGGCGCCGTCCACCCAGGTGAACGTGACCACGAGGGTGGTGCCGAGCGCGGCGGCGTCGACGAGGCAGAAGCTCCGCCACGGCTCAGGCATCGCCGACCGCGGCACGCTCACGGACCGGAACCCGTGGTCGTTCTCGACGACTGCCGGTCCGTCGACGCCGGGGTCGAGCGGCTCCGGCGAGTACCCGTCGCGCAGGAGCCGGGCGAGCTCGGCGACGTCAGCCGGCAGCATGCGCGGGACCGTACAGCGCGAGCCGGTCCGGGCACGACGCCGGCGCACGCGGCCATCAGCGCGAGAACGGTCGCGGTGGACCGTGCGGATCCGCAGCTCACCGTCCGTGGATACCCAGCCGGCCCACCCCTCGCCGGACCGGGTCCCACCCTCGATCGGACCGCGGCCCGGGAGAGCCATTAGTCCGTTCACCGCCGTTCACAGTTGGTGCCATAGGGTGATCGCGAACGCCCACGAACGGCTGAACGCCTCGAAAGGGGCTGGTCACGGTATGTCCACCGAGGAGGACACCGGGCGGCACCCGTTCGCCGACCACCTGCGGCTGCTGCGCGACAGGCCGGCAACCCGACGATCCAGACGATCGCCCGGACCGCGCACTGCTCGACCGGCGCCGTCTCGAACGCGCGCAACGGCAAGGTCGTCCCGACCAACGCGGTCGCCGACGGCATCCTGCGCGCCCTCGGCCGCGAGCCGGACGACCAGTGGCGGGCGCTGCTCGCCGACTCACGGGAACCACGCCGCGCCGCGGACGCCGGAGCCGCGGACCAGGAGCCGGTTGCGGCGCTGGTGGCCGCTCGGGGTCGCGGTGCTCGTCGCGGCGGCAGCAGGCGGGACAGGGGTTGGCGCTGCTGCCGCAGAGCGCGTCCGGTCCGGGACCGTGGCCGGTCACCGTCGTACCGGTGGGGCCGCACGGGCTGTCGTCCGGTCGAACGGGACCCCGGAGGGGGTGCAGATCGGCAGCACCGCGGAGAGCGCGACGCTGTGGGCGGACTGCGTCGGTGAAACCGGGTTCGACCCGCGGCAGGACACAGGCGCCGGCGGACGGCGGTACCGGATCCACTGGCCACGGTTCGCGCCCGGCAGGGACCCGGACCAGCACACCGACGATGCCGCGCGGCGTGAGTAGCCGGGTTCTGACGAGCCGTGGGCGACACTCCCGGCCTGCCGGTAGCGCAACGGCGATCATCCGGCGCCGAGTTCCGAGCGTGTCCGACACCGCGCGCTCAGCGTAGCCGGTCGCTGGCCGCGCAGACGCCGCGCAGCGCTCCCCCGAGCCCGGGCCCGTCCTGGCCGACCCGGCCGCGGCACCGGGAGGGCTCGCGTTCCTGTGGACGATGCTCGGAGCCCTGGCCGGCGCCGCGATCGTCGCCGTGGCGTTCCATCGTCCTGCTGACGTTGCTCCTTAGTGTTCACCGCCGTTCACCGTTCGTGCCATAGGGTGATCGCGAACGCCCACGAACGGCATGAACGCCTCGAAAGGGGCTGGTCACGGTATGTCCACCGAGGAGGACACCGGGCGGCACCCGTTCGCCGACCACCTGCGGATGCTGCGCGAACAGGCCGGCAACCCGACGATCCAGACGATCGCCCGGACCGCGCACTGCTCGACCGGCGCCGTCTCGAACGCGCTCAACGGCAAGGTCGTCCCGACCAACGCGGTCGCCGACGGCATCCTGCGCGCCCTCGGCGGCGAGCCGGACGACCAGTGGCGGGCGTTGCTCGCCGACTCACGGGAACCACGCCGCGCCGCGGACCCGGAGCCGCGGACCAGGAGCCGGTTGCGGCGCTGGTGGCCGCTCGGTGTCGCGGTGCTCGTCGCGGCGGCGGCCGGCGGGACGGCACTGGCGCTGCTGCCGCAGAGCGCGTCCGGTCCGGGACCGTGGCCGGTCACCGTCGCACCGGTGGGGCCGCTCGGGCTGATCGTCCGGTCGAACGGGACCCGGAGGGGGTGCAGATCGGCAGCACCGCGGAGAGCGCGACGCTGTGGGCGGACTGCGTCGGTGAAACCGGGTTCGACCCGCGGCCGGACACCGGCGCCGGCGGACGGTGGTACCGGATCCACTGGCCGCGGTTCGCACCCGGCAAGGACTTCCTGACCTCCACACCGGACGACCCCGCGCAGGCGTGGGTGTACGCCGGGTTCCTCGACGAGCCGTCGGCGACACTCCCGGCCTGCCGGTAGCGGTAACGCCGATGATCCGGCGCGCGAGTTCCGACCATGTCCGACACCGCGCGCTCCGCGCAGCCGGTCGACCTGGCCGCGCTGATCCCCGCGCAGCGCGCCCCCGAGCCCGGGCCCGTCATGGCCGTCCCGGACGCGACGACGGCCCCGGAACAGCTCGCGTTCCTGTGGACGATGCTCGGAGCCCTGGCCGGCGCCGCGATCGTCGCCGTGGCGTTCCTCGTCCTGCTGACGCTGCTCCCCTAGACCGCGCGGGTCAGCGGCTGGCGCGGTCCCCCACCGGGTCACCGAGCTGCAGGTCGGCCTGCACCGGCGCACCCGCCGGAACGCGCACCTCGGCCGACGCCGGCGAGAGCACGCTGGCGACCACCGTGTACGTCCCGGACCGGATGCCGGACAGCTCGTAGCGACCGTCGACGTCGGTGGTCGCGCGGGCCACGACGTCCCCGTTCGGCCCGGTCACGACGACCGCCGCCTGCGCGAGCGGGCGGGCGTCCGGACCGGTCACGGTGCCGGTGACGCCGCCGTTCGACGACCGGAGCACCAGGTCCGCGGTCGCCGTCCCGGCGTGGTCGACGTCGACGGTGAGGGCGTCCGGCTCGTACTCGGGCACGCTCGCGGCGAGCGTGGTCGCGCCCGACCGGGAGCCCGGCCATCCGGAACGACCCGTCGGTCGCCGTGTGTGCCCGGGCGACGACCGTCCCGCCGGCGTCGGTGGCGATCACGAGCGCGCCCGCCTGGCCGCAGCCGTCCGGGCCGGTCACCGAGCCGGTGACCACGCCGTTGCCGTCGAGGGCGAAGTCGCGGACGACACCGACGCCGTTCAGCGTCACCGCCGCGACGGCCGGGCGGAAGCCGGGTGCGGTGGCCACGGCCGTGTACGTGCCGGGCTCCAGGCCGCGCACCGCGTACTCGCCGCCGGACGCCGTCGTGCGGGCGACCTGGTGTCCCTCGCGGTCGGTGATCGTGACGACGCCGTCCGGGCCGCCGCCTGTGCTCAGGTGCCCGACCAGCTCCCCGGCACGGGCCAGGCGCGGCCGGGCGGTCCGCCCGTCCTCGAAGTCGTCGGTGACGAGCTCGGACGGCCCGCCGGCGTCGCCGGCGACGGCGGCCAGCTCACCGCCGACCGACTCGTGATCACCGGTCGGCGCTTGACCTTGCCGCCGGCGAACCACGACGCGACGGCGGCCACCACGCAGGCGATCACGGCGAACGTGAACGCGGCCGTGATGCCGTCGGCGAACGGCCCGGTGATCAGCTGCGGGAAGAAGCTGCGACCGGTCAGGAACGAGGCCTGGTCCGGCGGCAGCGAGCCGAGCACCGGGCCGAGCAGCTGCTGGATCGGGTTGTAGCCGAGGAACGCGGCGAACAGCACCGCGACCGGCGGCAGCCCGGCGATCTGCGACGCCTCGGACGGCCGGGACGCCGTGCTGCGTCAGGCCCTGCCTCCATCACCGCCGGCAGGTGCTGGGACAGCCCGGCGATCATCAGGCTGAAGAAGAAGCCGATCGAGAGCACCATCGCCGCGTTCTGGAACGTCGCGGTCATGCCGGCCCCGGCGCCGCGGGACGTCGGCGGGCAGGCTGTTCATGATGTCGGCCCGGTTCGGCGAGGCGAACAGGCCCATGCCGAGGCCGTTGACCAGCAGGATGACCGCGAACGGCACGTAGCCGAAGTTGATCGGCAGGTACAGCATCAGCAGGAAGCTGACCGCCGACAGCAGCAGGCCGCCGGTGGAGAACCAGCGGGCGCCGAAGCGGTCGCACAGCACGCCGGAGATCGGCGCGGCGATCAGGAACCCGACCGTCAGCGGCAGCATGTAGATGCCGGCCCAGAGCGGGGTCTCCTCGAACGAGTAGCCGTGCTGCGGCAGCCAGATGCCCTGCAGCCAGATGATCAGCATGAACTGCAGGCCACCGCGGCCGAGCGAGCCGAGCAGGTTCGCGATGTTGCCGAGCGTGAACCGGCGGTTCGCGAACAGCGACAGCGTGAACAGCGGGTTGGCCACCTTGCGCTCGATCAGCACGAACGCGACGAGCACGAGGAACGCCGCCGATCAGGCAGATCAGCACGGTCGGGCTCCCCCAGCCCATCACCGAGTCGCCGTAGGGCTGGATGCCGTAGGTGATGCCCACCAGCATCGCGATCAGGCCGACCGCGAACGTGATGTTGCCCCACCAGTCCATCTTCGCCGGACGACGCTCGCCGGTGTCGCGCAGCTTGAGGTACGCCCAGACCGTCCCGAACAGCCCGAACGGCACGGAGACCAGGAAGACGAGCTTCCAGTCGACCGGGCCGAGCAGGCCGCCGATCACCAGGCCGAGGAACGAGCCGGCGATCGCCGCGACGCCGTTGATGCCCAGCGCCAGGCCGCGCTGCTCACCGGGGAACGCGTCGGTCAGGATCGCCGACGAGTTCGCCATCAGGAACGCGCCGCCGACGCCCTGCACGATCCGCCAGCCGATCAGCCACAGCGCGGCCGCGTCACCCTGCTGCCAGGTCAGCCACAGCATCACGGACGCGACGGTGAACACCGCGAAGCCCAGGTTGTACATCCGGACCCGGCCGAACATGTCGCCGAGGCGGCCGAACCCGACCACCAGCACCGCGGTGACGACCAGGAAACCCATGATCATCCACAGCAGGTAGCTGGTGTTGCCCGGCTCCAGCGGGTTGATCCCGATGCCGCGGAAGATGTCCGGCAGCGCGATCAGCACGATCGAGGAGTTGATCGTCGCCATCAGCATGCCGAGCGTCGTGTTCGACAGCGCGATCCACTTGTAGTTCGGCCCGGGCCCGGCGCTGCGCGTCTGTGGCTCGGGGGCGTGTTCGACGGCGGTCACGGACTCCCCCTCGATCGCGAGTAGTTGCCCGATGCTAACCAGTCGAGGCGCACTATTGCAGCACACAACGGTTACGTCACATCTGGCGCCGCCGAGGTTCCGCGGGCCGGCAAGCGCCGGTCAGTAGTTGCCGTAGACCTTGACCGGCGTGACCAGCACGGCGACGCGGCCTTCGGACCGCATGGCCGCGTCGTAGGCGTCCCAGTCGTCGTGGGTGCCGCCGGCGGCGGAGAAGACCTCCCGCAGCAGCAGGCGGAGGCGCTCGGCATCGACGCCGGGAGCCGGGATCGTCCGGGCCGATCAGCTCACTGGCGCCGTTTACGCCGACCCAGCGCCAGCCGGAGCGGAACAGGATCGACGTCGCGGGCCGGGCGCGCAGGGTGCGCAGCTTGACCGGGCCGTAGGTGACGTAGCCGACGACCGGTTCGCCGGTCGTCGGATGGTCGAGCACTCCCGCGTTGACCAGCGAGGAGTGCGGGGTTCCGTCCGCGCGGACCACGGAGACCGAGCACAGGCCGTGCTCTGCGGGGACGATGCGGCGGACCGGATCGAGATCGGGGCTCACACCCCGGAGTCTGGCAGAACTGCTCAGCGCCAGCCGAGCTTCTTCGTGCACGCGGGCCAGGCCTTCCAGCCCTGCTCCTGCTGGACCTTCTTCGCGACGGCGATCTGGTCCTCGCGGCTGGCCTGATCGGGCGACGGCGCGTGCTCGGTACCGCCGAAGCGCTTCCAGGTGGACGGCGTGAACTGCAGGCCGCCCTTGAAGCCGTTGCCCGTGTTGGCCTGCCAGTTGCCGGTGCTCTCGCAGTGGGCGAGCTTGTCCCAGGTGGCGTCCTTCGCCGCCGAGGGGGCCGCGCCACCGGGCGCGGCCATCGCGGTACCGGCGATACCGAGCGGCGCCGCGGCCATCGCGGTCAGCGCACCGACACGGGCGACGCGTCGGCCGGTGTTCGTGGGTTTGCGGTGCCGTCCAGCCATGACAGGTGTCTCCGAATGCTTGGGGAGCAGTTCGCCGATCCCGAGGGGGAGTGGATCGAGCGGAAGACACCGTAACCATGCCGAGATCTGGCGTGCCAACTCGAAGTTGCACCAGAAGCCCGACATCGCGCTGAATGGTCCGCGAGTAGCGATCAGTGGCGTTTGGCGGCACCCCGATCAGCCAGAGGCTGAGCCGAACGGCCGCACGACCGTCGGCCGCTGGTCCACGACGCGTCATCGACCGGAAGCCGGTTCAGGTGGCGACCGGCGCCGGGCTCCCTGGTCGCGACGATCCGCCCGAGCACCGCCGCCGTCACCGCGATCACGGCGACGGCGATGCCGTAGACCTCGGCCGTGATGCGCAGCCCGAACGCGGTGGCCGCCATCCCGGCGATCACGGCCGGCACGCTGAACGCCAGGTAGGCGATCGTGTAGGCGGTCGCGAACAGCTCGCCGCGCTCGTGCGGGCGCGGCGAGCCCGGCCAGCGTGCCGAACGTCCCGTAGGCCGCCGCGCCGAACCCGACGCCGGCGACGAGCGTCCCGATGGCGGCGACCGCGACACCGGCCGGCGCCCCGAGCACGGGTCCGACGAGCGTGACGGCGGTGCCGAGGGCGAGCAGCACGGCCGCCGGGACCGTCACCCGGGCAGGCGGACGACCGCGCAGCGCGAACGCCGTCAGCGCACCGGTGCCGCAGAGCATCGTGACGAGGAGCCCGCCGATCAGGTGGCTGCGCAGCCCGAACAGCCCGGCGGCGACCGACGGGCCGAGCGAGAGATAGAGCCCGCCGAGCGACCAGCTCGCGATCAGGATGGGCACGATCGCGACGAACTGCCGCCGGATCCGGCGCGGGACGCCGACCCGCGGCCGCAGCGAGGCGAGCGCACCGGGCCTGCGATCGATCGTCTCCGGCATCGCGAACACCACCAGTGCGGCCAGCAGCATCCCGGCGATCAGCACGGCCCACACCAGCTGCGTCGGCGCCGGGGCGAACTCGACCAGCACGCCGCAGCCGAGCGCACCCAACCCGAGCCCGGCCAGCGGCGCCACGCCGTTGATCAGCCCGGCCCTCCCCCGCGTCGGCTCGAGGTCGACCAGCGTGGCCGGGAGCGCGGTCGTGGCCGCCCCGGTCGCGACGCCCTGCACGACGCGGGCGAGGAGCAGCATCCCGACGCCGTCGGCGGTCAGGAACAACACCAGCGAGACGATCTCCAGCGCGATCGCCCCGGCCAGCACGGGGCGACGCCCGACGTGATCCGACAGCGCGCCGACGACCAGCAGCGACGCGATGAGCGCCAGCACGTAGACGGCGAAGACCAGCGTCAGCGTCGTCTCGGTGAACGCGAATCGCTGCTGGTAGACGACGTAGAGCGGGGACGGCGCGCTGGAGGCCGCCAGGAACCACACGAAGATCGCCGCGACGGACGGCGAACGCGACCGGGCGGGACAGTGCGGGCGGCGCGGACAGCGCAGTCGATCAGGGCGCTCCTTGAAGCACGTATCGTTGCGTTAGACGCGACGGTAGCATCTCGATCGCAATGATCACTGCGTTAGGAGGGTCACGTGACGGCGGCAACGGCCGGACGGCCCGCGCTCGCGGCCCGGCGGGCGCTCGGCGCGGGTGCGCGCGGCCGTGCACCGTGCGGTGACCGAACTGCTCGCCGAGGGCAACGACGGGGCCACGTCGATCCCGGTCGTCGCGGCCCGCGCGGGCGTGCACCCGACGACGGTCTACCGGCGCTGGCCGACGATCGCGGAGCTGCTCGCCGACGTCGCCGGCAGCCGGTTCTCCGGCGACATCGTGGTTCCGGACACCGGCGACCTGCACGGCGACCTGGAGCGCTGGGTGACCGACGTGGCCACCGACCTGGCCGACCCGGACGTGCTCGCGCTGACCCGAGCCGCGCTCGGGGCGGCCGGACCGGAGGGCGGTGACGCGTGCGTGGCCGACCGGCACGCGCAGCTCGCCGCGATGCTCGACCGCGAGGCGGAGCGCGGCGGCGCGGTGCCGACGACCGAGCAGGCCGCGGACGCGCTCCTCGGCCCGCTCTACTACCGGGCCGTGTTCACCGGCCGCCCCGGCGACGCGGGCTGGGCTCGCGGCCTGGTCACACGCCTCCTGACGGCCGTGCCGGCGGCGGACCGGGCCTGAACGCACGACGGCCCCGGACGCTCGGAGCGTTCCGGGGCCGGTCGGTGCGGCGGGCGCGGTGGTGGTCACGCCCGCCGGGGCGTGCTCAGGAGTCCTGCGTGTAGCCGACGGCCTGCGCCTGCCACATCCAGCGGGCCTCCTCGAGCGCGCGGGCGATCTCGATGAACAGGTCCTGCGTCACCGGGTCGGTCTTGTCCGTCTCCTCGATCCGCGGACGCAGGCGCGCCACGGCGGCGTCCACCGTCTCGAAGATCTTCACGACGACGTCGCCGTCGGAGACCCAGCCGGCCGGGAACTGCGGGAGACCGCTCTCCTTCGCGACGGTGGCGGTGCGACCGTCCGGGGACACGCCGATCGCGGCCGCGCGCTCCGCGGCGTTGTCGGTGTGCGTGCGAGCGGTGTCCACCAGCTCGTCGAGGTGCAGGTGCACGTCGCGGAACTGGCGGCCGACGAGGTTCCAGTGGGCCTGCTTCGCGACGAGCGAGAGGTCCGTCAGGTCGGCGACCGTGTCCTGCAGCGCACGACCGGTGATGTCGCGCGCGCCGTCGTCGAGCGGGCTCGTGATGGGTGCCATGGGTGATGGCTCCTTTCGCGTCGTTCGGCTGCGCACCGGATCGACGGTGCGATACACACGGTTCAGCGTCCGGTGCGCCTCACGTATGCCCGGTCGTGGCGGGTCCCACACCTCGTCATCCCGTCCCGTCCCGGGCCTCGCGCGGCGCCCCCCAGGCGAGCGCGAGCGCGATGCGGATGCGGGTCTGGGGATCGTCGATGCTCGGGCCGAACAGCTCGTGCAGCCGGTTCATCCGGTACCGGACGGTCTGCGGGTGCACGTGCAGCTCGGCGGCCATCGCCTGCCGGTCGCCCATGTGCCGGACCCAGGAGCCGAGCGTCTCGACCAACCGCGCCTGCGACGACGGCGCCGCACCGTCCAGCGGGCGCAGCACCTGGGCGCGGAGCACCTGGAGCAGCCGGGCGTCGCGGTGCACGATGATCGCGTCGAGGTGCTCGTCGGCGAACACCGGGTCGTCGTCGAGCACCCCGGTGCGCTGCAGCCGGGCTGCGATCTCGGCGATGTGCAGGCTCGCCGGCAACAGCTGCGGCGGCACCGACGCGCCGACGACCGCGGGCACCCCGCGCAGCGCGGCAGCCAGACGCTGGCGCCGTCCGCCGCGCGACGGGTTCGGCACGATCAGACCGGTCAGGTTCTCCCGATGCACCGGCAGTGAGGTCGGGTCGAACCAGCCGAGCAGGCCGCGGTCGAGCGCGTCGGCGTCCTGCACGAGCACGATGCCGACCTCGTCCGGAACCGGCCACCCGGCCCGGCTACCGGCCGACTGCACCGCCCCGATCGTCGCCCGGTCGGAGAGCAGTAGCTCCACGAGCTCCTCGCGGGCCCGTTCCCGCGCGGCGCCGGACTCGGACTGCTCACGCACGTAGCCGCGCGTGGTGGCCGAGGACAGCTGGTCGACGAACAGGAACACGCCCTCGGCGAGCGCGGCCAGCTGCCGGGCACCGACGTCGTGCTCCACGGCCAGGGCCGCGACGTGATGCCAGAACGCGCGGGCACCCACCTGGAACGCGGTGAGCAGGCTGGAGATCTCCCGGCCCTCCCGCCACTGGATGCGTCCGATGTGCTCGAACAGCTCCCTCTCCACCGCGCCCGGGAAGTCCTCGTCCGCGTCGTCCACCCGCAGCTGCAGCAGGCGGTGCACCACCGGCCCGGCCGCGTTCGCGACCTCGGCCCGGTGCTCGACGACGAAGCGCGCATAGTCCGGCCATTCGGCCTCGAGCGCGCCCGCGACCTCGTCGAGCAAGTCGGGCAACCGCAGGCCGAGTGCGGCCGCCACCCTGTCCGCGTCGCCTCCGTGCACCACTCGAACCCCCATCCGGCCGTCACTGCTGTTCGACACTTTGTTCCCTGATGACAATCCCGCGCATCCGGAATTGACCGCATCGATGCAGAAATCGTCCGTGTGCCGAGCGGACTATCCTCAGCATGCCGAGCGAACGCACGCACGTGCCCGAGGCGCGGGATGATCGCCTGCTGCTGGCCGAGCGGGCGGAGAACTTCCCGGTCGCGCTGCGGGTGCTGCCCGCGCGGCTGCGAGCGCGGCTGCGGGCCGTCTACGCGGTGCTGCGGGTGATCGACGATCTGGGTGACGAGCCGGTCCCGGTGGCCGGCTCGGGGACCGAGCTCGTCCCCGGCCGCACGCCGGAACAGCGCCTCGAGCGGCTGGCCGCGTTCCGCGCCGACCTGGACGGCGTGTGGTCCGGGGCGCCGGTGCGTGCCCCGGTGCTGCGGGCGCTGGTGCCGGTCGTGCGGGACACCGGCCTGACCCGCGAGCCGTTCGACCGGCTGCTCGCGGCGAACGTCGCCGACCAGTGGGTCACCGGCTACGAGACCTGGGACGAGCTGGTCGGCTACTGCGCGTTGTCTGCCGAACCGGTCGGGCGGATCGTGCTGACCCTGTTCGCGGTGCCCGCCGGACCGGACCTGTTGCGCGAGTGTGACTCCGTCTGCAGGGCCCTGCAGCTGCTCGAGCACTGGGCCGACGTCGGCGAGGACCGCCGCCGCGGGCGGGTCTACCTGCCCGCCGAGGACCTGCGGGCGTTCGGCGTCGCCGAGTCCGACCTGGACGCCGGACGGGCCGGCCCGCAGCTGCGGCGGCTGATCCGGCACGAGACGGTGCGGGCCAGGGCGATGCTCGACGACAGCGCCCTCGCCGTCGGGGCACTGCGCGGCTGGTCGCGGCTCGCCGTGGCCGGGTACGTCGCGGGCGGACGTGCCGCAGCCGACGCGCTCGACCGGGCGGACGGCGACGTGCTCGCCGACGACGGTCGCGCGGCACGCCGCCGCCGCTCGGACGTGGTGCGGCACCTCCCCGGTGCCCTGCTCGCACGGAGCCGTCGATGACCCGGGCAGCGGACGTCCCGCGCGAGGCCTACGCGGCCTGCGAGGCGATCACCCGCCGCGAGGCGCGCAACTTCTCCTACGGCATCCGGCTGCTGCCCCCGGACAAGCGCGCGGCGCTGTCCGCCGTGTACGCGCTGGCTCGGCGGATCGACGACATCGGCGACGACGGCACGCTCACCCACCCGCAGAAGACCGCGGCGCTGGGAAGGGTCCGCGTCGCGCTGCGCGAACCCGCGGACCACACGGACCCGGTGCTCACCGCGGTGACCGACGCGTGCGCCCGCTACCCGATCCCGCTGAGCGCGTTCGACGAGCTCGTCGACGGCGTCGAGGCCGACGTCGCGATGGACCTGGCGAGCGGCGGACCGTCCGCACCGGCGCGGCCGTACCGGACGTTCGACGACATGGTCGGCTACTGCCGCCAGGTCGCCGGATCGGTCGGGCGGCTGTGCCTGGGCGTGTTCGGGTCCCGCCCGCACCCGGACGCCGCGCGCTACGCCGACCAGCTCGGGATCGCACTGCAGCAGACGAACATCCTGCGCGACATCCGGGAGGACCTGCGGGGCGGTCGGGTGTACCTGCCGACCGAGGAGCTGGCCGCATTCGGCGTCGGGCTCGAGCTGGACGCCGACGGCCGGCTCGCCGACCCGACCGGCGGTCTGGACGCGCTGATCCGGCACTGCGCGGCGCGCGCACGCGGATGGTACGACGACGGCCTGCGGCTGGTGCCGCTCCTGGACCGGCGCAGCGCCGCGTGCGCGATCGCCATGTCCGGGATCTACCGGCAGCTGCTCGACGACATCGCGGCCGACCCGTCGTCGGTGTACGGGAGGCGGGTGTCGCTGTCCGGGCGGCGCAAGGTCGGGGTCGCGGTCCGGGCGCTGGCCGGGCGGGGGGCGCATCCGTGACGCCGCGGGTCGCGGTCGTCGGCGGCGGGCTCGCCGGCGTCTCGGCCGCCGTGGCCTGCGCGGACGCCGGGGCGGACGTGGTGCTGCTGGAGTCGCGCCCACGACTCGGCGGGCTCGCCGGCTCCACCCGGCGCGGTGATCTCGCGATCGACACCGGCCAGCACGTGTTCCTGCGCTGCTGCACCGCCTACCGCGGGCTGCTCGACCGGCTCGGTGCGACCGGTGACGTGACGCTGCAGGACCGGCTCGACATCCCGGTGCACCGCCCGGGCACCCGGCCGGCACGGCTGCGCCGCACCGGGTTGCCCGCGCCGCTGCACCTCGCGGGGGCACTGGCCGGCTACGGCCCCCTGACGGCGGCGGAGCGCGTGCGCCTCGGCGCCGCCGCGCTGGCGCTGCGCCGGGTGGACCGCGACGACCCGGCCACCGACCGTCGCAGCTTCGGCGACTGGCTGCGCGCACACGGGCAGGGCGACCGCGCCGTCGACGCACTGTGGGACCTGGTCGGCGTCGCGACGCTGAACGCGCCCGCCGACCGTGCCTCGCTCGCGCTGGCCGTCACCGTGTTCCAGGAGGGCCTGCTCGCCGACGCCGCCGCCGGGGACATCGGCTGGGCGCGGGTCCCGCTCGGCCGCCTGCACGACGACGCGGTGCGCCGCGCGCTGGGTGCCGCCGGGGTCGACGTGCGCACCGGCGCACGCGTGACGGGGCTGCGCCGGGAGAGCGCCGGCTGGCACGTCGATCTGACAAGGGAGGAGACGCTGACCGTGGACCGGATCATCTGTGCGGTGCCGCCCGGCGTGGCGGAGGAGTTGCTGCCCCCGGGCACCGTGCCGCTGCCCGACGGGTGGGCGCAGCGGCTGGGCTCCAGCCCGATCGTCAATCTGCACGTGGTCTACGACCGGCGCGTGCTGGACACCCCGTTCGCGGCCGCCGTCGGAAGTCCTGTGCAGTGGGTGTTCGACCGCACGCTCCCGTCCGGTGCCGGCCGCTGCCACCCACCGGGCGCGCAATACCTGGCCGTGTCCCAGTCCGCCGCGGACGACCTGATCGGCGAGCCGGTGGCCCGGCTGCGGGACCGCTTCCTGCCGGCGCTGGCCGCGCTGTTCCCGGCCGCACGCACCGCGCGGGTGCTGGACTTCTTCGTCACCCGCGAGCCGCACGCCACGTTCCGGGCCGCGCCCGGCAGCGCGGCGCTGCGGCCCGGGCCGGCGACCACCGCGCCCGGCCTCGCGCTCGCCGGTGCCTGGACCGCCACCGGCTGGCCCGCGACGATGGAGGGCGCGGTGCGCAGCGGCGCGGCCGCCGCCGCGACCGTGCTGGACACACCGGCGCGGGCGGGGGTGGCCGCATGACCGCCACGCTCCCCGGCGCCGCCGCACCCGGCGTCGCAGCGCTGGACGAGGCACTGGCCGACCGCTCGATCGGCCTACCGGACGTGCTCGAGCTCTGCCGGCACGCCGTCACCCCGCCGCTGCGCGCGGCCGTGGACCGGCTGGATCCGGAGAGCCGCGAGCAGTCCGCCTACCACCTCGGCTGGACCGAAGTGGACGGCTCTCCGGGTCGCGGCGGCGGCAAGGCCGTCCGCCCGGCACTCGCCCTGCTCTCCGCCGCCGCGGCCGGGATGTCCACCGTGGATGCGTTGCCCGGCGCCGTCGCGGTGGAGCTGGTGCACAACTTCTCCCTCGTGCACGACGACCTGATGGACGGCGACACCGAGCGCCGCCACCGCCCGACCGTGTGGGCGCGCTGGGGCGCGGCGTCGGCCGTGCTCTGCGGGGACGCGCTGCTCGTGCTCGCGTCGCGAGGTGCTGCTCGAGTCCGGCTCGCCGCACGCCCCGGAGGCGACCCGGCTGCTCGCCGCCACCACCCGGGAGCTGATCCGCGGCCAGGTCGAGGACCTGGCGTTCGAGCGCCGCGACGACGTCGGCGTCGACGAGTGCCTGTCCATGGCGGCGGGCAAGACCGGCGCGCTGCTGGCCGCCGCGTCGTCGATCGGCGCCGTGCTGGCCGGGGCGCCCGCACCGCTGGTGGACGGTCTGCGGACCTACGGCATGGAGGTCGGGATGGCGTTCCAGCTCGTCGACGACCTGCTCGGGATCTGGGGCGACCCGGCCGTCACCGGCAAGCCGGTGCGCTCGGACCTGCGCTCACGCAAGAAGTCGCTGCCGGTCACGTGGGCGATCGCGCACGGCGGGGCGCCGGGCCGGGAGCTCGCCGCCTGGCTGGCCTCCCGCACCGAGCCGGACGAGGACGACCTGCGGCACGCGGCCGCGCTCGTCGAGGCCGGTGGCGGGCGTGGGTGGGCCGCGGCCGAGGCGGCCCACCGGATCGGGCTCGCCGAGCGCGCCCTGCACGCCACCGGAGCCGACGCACCGGCACACGACCGGCTCGTCGAGCTCGGCCACCACCTCGTGGACCGCCGGTCCTGAGCAGTACCACCCGACCGGAGAGGACCCGCACCCGATGACCCTCACCGTCCCCGCGACCACCACCGCCCGCACGCCCGCCGAGGCACTGGACGCGGCCGTCGCCCACCTGCGCGGCCTGCAGGACCGCGCCGGTTGGTGGAAGGGCGAGCTCGAGACCAACGTGACCATGGACGCCGAGGACCTGCTGCTGCGCGAGTTCCTCGGCATCCGCACCGAGGCCCAGACGGCGGCCGCCGCGCGCTGGATCCGCTCCCAGCAGCGCGCGGACGGCACCTGGGCCGACTTCACGGCGGGCCGCCGGACCTGTCCACCACGGTCGAGGCCTACGTCGCGCTGCGCCTGGCCGGCGACGAGCCGGACGAGCCGCACATGCGGGCGGCCCAGCGTTCGTCCGGGCGTGGGGCGGGCTGGAGACGAGCCGGGTGTTCACCCGGATCTGGCTGGCGCTGTTCGGCCTGTGGTCCTGGGACGACCTGCCGGACATGCCGCCGGAGCTGATCTTCCTGCCGCCCTGGTTCCCGCTCAACGTCTACGACTGGGCGTGCTGGGCCCGCCAGACCGTCGTGCCGCTCACGATCGTGGTGACGCTGCGCCCGGTCCGTCCGCTGCCGTTCGGCGTCGACGAGCTGCGCTCCGGCTCCCGCCACCCCGCCGCCGTCGCCGCTGCTGACCTGGGCCGGGGCGTTCCAGCGGCTCGACCGGGTGCTGCACCGCTACTCGCGCCGGCCGGTCCGGGCGCTGCGCCGGCTCGCGATGCGCCGCGGCGCCGAGTGGATCCTCGCCCGCCAGGAGGCCGACGGCTCCTGGGGCGGCATCCAGCCGCCGTGGGTGTACTCGCTGCTCGCCCTGCACCTGCTCGGCTACCCGCTCGACCACCCGGCGGTGCGGGCGGGCCTCGCCGGGCTGGACCGGTTCGTCGTCCGCGAGCCCGGCCCGGACGGCGAGGTGCGGCGGCTCGAGGCCTGCCAGTCGCCGGTGTGGGACACCGGCCTCGCGGTGATCGCGCTGCTCGACGCCGGCGCCGCACCGGACGACGCGGACGTGCTGCGCGCCGCCGACTGGCTGCTCGACGAACAGGTCACCGACGTGCGCGGGGACTGGGCGGTGCGCCGCCCGGACCTGGCCCCCGGCGGCTGGGCGTTCGAGTTCGACAACGACGACTACCCCGACATCGACGACACCGCCGAGGTCGTGCTCGCCCTGCGCCGGGTCGCGCACCCGGACCCGGAGCGGCTGCGGCCGCGCGGTCGACGCGCGGCGTCGACTGGAACATCGGCATGCAGTCCGCGGACGGCGGCTGGGGCGCGTTCGACGCCGACAACACCCGCGCGCTGGTCACCAGGCTGCCGTTCTGCGACTTCGGCGCGGTCATCGACCCGCCGTCCGCGGACGTCACCGCGCACGTCGTGGAGATGCTCGCCGCCGAGGGGCACGGCGACCGGGCCACGTGCCGGCGCGGCGTCGACTGGCTGCTCGCGCACCAGGAGCCCGACGGCTCCTGGTTCGGCCGCTGGGGCGCGAACCACCTCTACGGCACCGGCGCCGTCGTCCCGGCGCTGGTCGCGGCCGGGGTGCCCGGAGCCTCGCCGTCGATCCGGGCCGCGGTGCGCTGGCTGGAGCTGCACCAGAACGACGACGGCGGCTGGGGCGAGGACCTGCGCTCCTACACCGACCCGGCATGGATCGGGCGCGGGGCGTCCACCGCGTCGCAGACGGCGTGGGCGCTGCTGGCGCTGCTCGCCGCCGGGGATCGCGACGGCGGGGCGGCCCGGCGCGGCGTCGACTGGCTGGTCGGCACCCAGCGGCCGGACGGCTCCTGGGACGAGCAGCTCTACACCGGCACCGGCTTCCCGGGCGACTTCTACATCCACTACCACCTCTACCGGCTGGTCTTCCCGGTGACCGCCCTCGGGCGCTACCTGGACCGGGCGGACGCGTGAACGCCCCCGTCGTCCTGACCCCGCTGCGGGTGGAGCGCCGCGCGCTGGGTGACCGTCTCGGAGCCACCACGCCGCTGCGCACCGGGTCCGGGTTCGCCCGCTCGGTCCTCGCGTCCGCCCGGCTGCAGTCCGGCGGTCCCCGCCCGGTCCTGGTGGCCGGCCTGGCCGGAGCGCTCGCGGACGGGATCTCGCCGGGGGACGTCGTCGTCGCCGACGCGGTACGCGGAGGGCCGGGGGTCACCGGGGGACCGGCCCCCGGCACGGTGCTGATCCCGGCCGCCGCACCGCTGGCCGCCGCACTGCGCCGGCTCGGCCTACGGGTGCATGTCGGGCCGGTGGTGAGCGTGCCGTCCCCGGTGGACGGGGCACGGCGCGCGGCACTGGCCCGCGCCGACCCGTCCGCACTCGCCGTGGACATGGAGTCCGCCTGGCTCGCCTCGGCCTCCGCGGGCGGACCGCTCGCCGTCGTCCGGGTCGTGGTGGACACCCCGGACCGGCCGCTGCGACGGCCCGGCACGGTGTCCCGCGGGATCACCGCGCTGCGCGTGCTGCGCCGCGCCGCGCCGGCTCTGCGCTCCTGGCTGGACGCCGTCGGCGACCGCGAGGTCACCCTCGCCGAGCCACGTGTGTCCGTCCTGCCCGGGCTCGGACACGTGACCACCGGGACGGCGGCCGCCGGTTCCGAGGACGTCCGCTTGACCCTCCCCAAGGAGGTGAGCTGACATGGCGATGCCGCTGCGCCAGTCGATCCGCCTCGGCGCCTATCTGCTGACGCAGAAGCTCAAGCGCGTCGAGAAGTTCCCGCTGCTCGTCGAGCTGGAGCCGCTGTTCGCGTGCAACCTCAAGTGCGCGGGCTGCGGCAAGATCCAGCAACCGGCGCACCTGCTCAAGCAGCGGATGCCGGTCGAGCAGGCCGTCGACGCGATCGTCGAGAGCGGGGCCCCGATGGTCTCCATCGCCGGCGGCGAGCCGCTGATGCACCCCGAGATCGACGAGATCGTCCGGCAGCTGCTGGCGATGAACAAGATCGTCTTCCTGTGCACGAACGCGGTGCTGCTGCCCAAGCACCTGCACCGCTTCACCCCGCACAAGAACTTCGCGTGGATGGTGCACATCGACGGTCTGCGCGAGCGCCACGACGAGTCCGTGTGCAAGGACGGCGTGTTCGACCAGGCCGTCGACGCGATCCGCCAGGCGAAGGCGGCCGGTTTCCGGGTGAACACGAACACCACGTTCTTCGACACCGACACCCCGCAGGACGTGATCGACGTCCTCGACTACCTCAACGACGAGCTCGGGGTGGACAACATGCTGATCTCGCCCGCGTACGCCTACGAGAAGGCGCCGGACCAGGAGCACTTGCTGGGCGTCGAGCAGACCCGGGAGCTGTTCCGCAAGGCGTTCGCCGGCGGCCGGCGGCGGCGCTGGCGGCTCAACCACTCCCCGATGTTCCTGGACTTCCTGGAGGGGAGGGTCGACCTGTCCTGCACGGCGTGGGCGATCCCGTCCTACTCGCTGCTGGGCTGGCAGCGGCCCTGCTACCTGCTCGACGACGGGTACGTCAGCACCTACCGCGAGCTGGTCGAGCAGACCGACTGGTCGGCCTACGGGCGGGGCAAGGACGACCGCTGTGCGAACTGCATGGCCCACTGCGGCTACGAGCCGTCCGCGGTGTTCGCGACGACCGGGTCCCTGCGCGAGTCGATCCGTGCCGCAGTCGGTCACTGAGGCGCGCCCGTCGGGGCCGGTCGGCGCGGTGCACGGGCGGGACGGAGGAGCTCCACGGTGCCACCCGGCGGGCCGTCCCTACACTCGCTATGCTCCCCGGCACCTGCGAGAGGTTCTCCGCCCGCATGACTTCCCTTCCGAGCAACACCGACGTCCCGAGCGACACCGGGCGGCCCCGGCCGCGTCGCGAGTCGACCACGATCCACCTCCCCCCGATCGGGGCGATGCTCAAGCGCGCCTGCCGGCCGCTGCTGGAGTCCACCCTCATCCCGCTGGCCGTGTTCTGGGTGCTGTTCACCCAGATCGGCTTCGACGCCGGCCTGTACGGCGCGCTCGCGTGGTCGGTGGTCGCCATCGGCCGGCGGATCGTGATCGGGCAGTCCGTCCCGGCGATCCTGGTGCTGAGCACGGTCCTGCTCGTCGCGCGGACGGTCGTCGGGCTGGCCACCGGCAGCGCGTTCCTGTACTTCCTGCAACCGACCGTGCAGAACTTCGTGTTCGCCGGGTTGCTGCTGGTCACGCTCGTGCTCGACCGCCCGCTGCTGGCCAAGCTGGCCGACGACTTCTGCGCGTTCCCGGACCGGCTCACCGGGCACCCGCGCATGAAGCGGTTCTTCAAGCAGGTCTCGCTGTTGTGGGCGGCGGTCTTCCTGGTCAACGGCGGGACCACGCTCGCCGTGCTGGCTACCCAGACCGTCGGCAACTTCCTGATGGTGTCCACGGCCGGGTCGTACACGCTCGTCGCGGCCGGGATCGGCGTGTCGCTGTGGTGGTTCCACCGCAGCATGGCCGGCGAGGGGATCCGGCTGCGGCTGGGCGTGCCGCGCCCGCTGCGTGTGGGCTAACGCCGGCCCAGCCGTCCCGCGAGCGCGTCCAGCTCGGTATCCAGGTCCCGAGAGGCGAACTCGGCGGCCCGTCCGGCGAGTGCGGCACGCGCGGCCGGGTCATCACGCAGCCGGCGCACGGCGGCGGTGACCTCACCCGGCCCGGCGCAGACGAGCGCGAGCCCGGCCTCGGCCGTCATCCGCGCCCCCGCCCGGCCGTGCCCCGCGACGGGTGCGGCGAACAGCACCGGGGTCCCGGCCGACAGCGACTCGGTGGCGATCATCCCGCCGGCCGTCGTGAGCGTGAGGTCCGCCGCCGCGAGCAGCTCGGGCACCCGGTCGGTCCAGCCCAGCGCGCGCAGCCGGGGGTGCGCGCGGGCGCCCAGCCGGGCACGCAGACGCTCGTCGCGCCCGCAGAGCACCACCGCGACGACCCCGTCCCCGGCGTCGAGCACGGCACCGGTCAGCGTCTCCAGACCTCCGAAGGCCAGCGACCCGCCGCTGACCAGCACCAGGAACGCGTCCGGGTCGAGGTCCGTCGCGCGGCGGGCCTCCGCCCGGTCGCGGCGGTGCACCCGCGGCCCGACGACCGGAGGTGCGACCCGGACGTCGGCACCCGGTTCGACGGCTGCGGCCTGCCGCCGGGAGGCCTCCAGCAACGTCCAGGTCTCGTCGATCCCGGCCCACACCCAGAACGGGTGCACGGCGACGTCGGTGACCACGGCGACGCCGTACGCGTCGAGCGCGCCGCGACGGCGCAGCCGCGCCAGCCCGCCGGTGATCATCGGGTAGGTGGAGACGACGAGCTCCGGACGCTCGGAGCGCAGCAGTGGCTCCAGCGTGCGGGCCAGGCGCCACCCGGCCACGGACTTGCAGAGCCGCGCGAACCAGGGCTGACCGACGAGCAGGTCGTAGCCGAGCCCGTAGAGCGCGGGCGCGCGGCGCATCACGACCGCGTACGCCGTGGCGAGCAGCCGGTCCCGGCGCGCGCCGCCGGTGCTCTCCACCTCGCGCACGCTCGCCTGCGGCCACCGCGCCCGCATTCGCGCGGCGAGCGCCCGGGCGGCCGCGACGTGCCCCTCGCCGACCGGCGCGGAGAGCACCAGGACCCGGTGCGGTGCCGATGAGCCCACGCGCGCAGGCTAACCCTGCCCCGACGGCGATCGGCGCCGGACCCGCGACCGGGCCCCGGAGGCTGCTGCTGGTCACCGGCAGCCTCGGTGAGGGCCACCACGCGGCGGCCCGCGCCGTCGAGGAGCGCGCCCGCGAGCTGTGGGACGGCATCGAGGTCGTCTGGACGGACACGTTGCGGGAGATGGGCCGCGGGACCGCGCCGGCGTTCCGATCGATCTACGCGGGCTGCGTGCGGCACCTGCCGTGGCTCTACGCGCTCTACTTCTGGCTGCTGTGCCGGGTGCCGCCGTTCCGGGCCGGGACCCGGGCGGTGATCGGGGTGTGGAGTGCGCGCGGCCTGGCCACGGCGCTGCAGCGGCACCGGCCGGACCTGGTGGTCGCCACGTTCCCGGAGGGCATCACCGGGCTCGCCCGGCTGCGCAGGCGCGGACGCCTGCCGGTACCGGCCGTCGCGGTCGTCGCCGACCCGGCGCCGCACCCGTTGTGGATCGGCCCGGAGCTGGACCTGCACCTGGTGAGCACCACGGCCGGCGCCGACCTGCTGCGCCGCTGGGCGCCGGGCGCCCGGGTGCGGGTCGGCGCGCCGCCGGTCGTGCGCCGGTTCCACCCGCCCGCCGACGCGCCGCGCGCCGGTCGGCTCCGCGTGCTGGTCTCCTGCGGGTCGCTGGCGTTCGGCGACGTGGTCGGGCTCTGCCGTGCCGTGCTCGACGCCGGCGCGGACGTCCTGGTCGGTGCCGGGCGCGATCCCGGGTTGTACCGGCGACTGGAGCGCCTGGCGGCCGGTCGGACCGGCCTCGACGTGCGGGACTGGATCGACGACCCGGCAGGAGCCGTGCGCGGCTGCGACGTCGTCGTCACGAACGCCGGCGGCGCGACCGCCCTGGAGGCCATCGCCTGCGCCCGGCCGCTGCTGCTCGTCGATTCGGTGCCGGGTCACGGCCGCGCGAACGCCCGCGTCCTGGCCCGAGCGGGCCTGGCCCGCCTCTGCGCCGGGCCGTTCGGGCTGGCCGACGCGGTCCGCGAGCTGGCCGACCCCGGCGCGCACGCCGACGCCGTGGCCGTGCTGCGAGCGCACGCCGGGACGGTCGACCTGGGCGCGGACGTCGCCGTGCTCGGCCGGCTGGTCGCGCCGGACGTAGGCCGGGTGCGCGCCGAGGACGCGTTCTTCCTCGACGCCCAGACCAGGCGGGTGCCGCAGCAGGCCGGGGCCGTGATCGTGCTCGAGCCGGGGCCGCCGGACGACTGGCCGGAGCTGCTCGCCGATCGGGTGCGACGGCGCGCGCCCGGGATCGAGCTGCTCTGCCGCCGGCTGTCCCCGGCACGGCGGCGTCGCTGGGTGCGCGACCCCGCGCCCGACCCGGCCCGTCACGTGCGCCCGGAGCCGTTCACCGTGGGCCCGGACCGCCGGTACCGCTCGATGGACGAGGCGGCGACCGCGTTCTTCGGCTCGGCGATCGACCCGGCCCTGGCATGGGAGCTGGCGGTCGCTTCCGAGCCGGGGACCGGCCGCGTCGCGGTGCTCGCCCGCGCCCACCACGCCCTCGGCGACGGCCTGGTGATCACCGACGCGCTCGTGGCGCTGCTGACCGACGAGGCCGCCGAGCTGTCTGCCGGCCGACGGGGCACCCGCTCGCCGTCGTCTCCTCCGCAGGGGCGGCGTGCGCTGCTCCTGCTGCGCGGACTCGGGCACCTGGCCGCGATGCCACCGGCCGGGCGCTCACCGCTGACCGGCCCCGTACGCGGGCCGACCCATCAGCGGATGGGCGTCGAACTGGACGGGCGGGCCGTGCGCGTGGCGGCCCGGGCGCACGGCGTCGGGACGACCGCGCTGCTGCTGGCCGTGTTCGCCGACGCGTTGCACGACACGTTCACCGAGGCCGGCGTCCCCACGTCACGGGTGCGTGCGATGGTCCCGATCACCACCCGCACCCGGGCCGGGGAGGACGCCCACGCCGTCGGCAACCGGATGGCCGTCGTCCCGGTCGACCTGCCGACCGGCCCGATGGACCCCTCTGCACGGGTCGGGGCCGTCGCCCGGGCCGTGCACCGTGCGCGGACCGGCGGACGGCCGGAGGCCGCGGCGGCAGCCGTCGTCGCGGCCGGGCGGCTGCCCCGCGGGGTGCGCGGACCCGTCGTCCGGCTGGTGCACGGCAGGCGGTTCTTCCACATGGTGGCGTCCGTGATGCCCGGGGTCCGCAGGACCGTGCACGTCCGCGGGCGGCGGATCAGCGCGATCCACCCGGTGCTGCCGCTGGCCGGGGACGTCGGGTTCGCCGTCGGCGCGCTGCACTGCGGGCCGCTCACGTGCGTCGGGATCACGGCCGACCCGCGTCTGGTTCCCCTTCTCGACGGAATTCCGGCTCGCGTGCACGCGTCATTGAGGAGTATGCAGAAAACGTGAACCCCGCGACGCCGGGAGCGGAGGTGTGGGGCATGGACGGTGAAGCCGGCGTGATGCTGTTCGTCGCCGTACCGGCCGCCGTGCTGGGCGCCATCGGGTTCGGGCTCGCCACGGTCGCGCAGCAACGCGCGACGAAGGAGGTCGAGGTCACGCCGACGCTGAGTCCGCGGCTGATCACCCGGCTGCTGGCCCGGCCGATGTGGCTGCTCGGCCTCCTCGCGACGGTCGTTGCGCTGGCGCTCCAGCTCGTCGCACTCGCGTTCGGCCCGATCACAATCGTTCAGCCGTTGCTGGTGACCGGTGTGGTGTTCGCCGCCGGGTTCTCGGCCCTGATGGCCCGCCACCGTCCGGATCCGCCGATCCTGCTGGCCGCGTTGGGCTGCGCGGCCGGGATCGCCGCGTTCCTGCTCCTGGCCCGCCCGCTCCCGGCCGCCGCCGACGAGGAGGTCCTCGACCCGATCGCCGGACTGCCGTTCGCGGTTGCGCTGGCATTAGTCGTCCTGGGCTGTCTGGCCTACGCCGCCGGTGTGCAGCACCACTCGCGCGTGCTCGCTCTCGCGCTGGCCACCGGCGTGCTCTACGGCGTGACCGCCGGGCTGATGAAGGTCGTCACCGGGCAGCTGCGGATCGGGCTGGACGAGCCGTTCCGGCACCCGGTGCTCTACGTCGTCTGCGTGATCGGACCGATCGGGTTCCTGTTGAGCCAGAACACGTTCCAGCAGGGACGGCTCGTCTCCCCGGCCGTCGCCGTGATCACCAGCGTGGACCCGGTCGTGGCCGTGCTGATCGGCGTCTGGTGGCTGGGCGAGCGTCTCGACTCCTCCCCCGCACTCCTGGCCGGGGAGTGCGCGGCGGCGGTGGTGGTGATCGCCGCGATCGCGTTCATCGCCGTGCGCGGGCAGCACCTCGTCGAGCGCGCGGACGCGACCGCGCAGGCCGAGCGGGCACGCCTGGGCGCGATCAGCTGAGCGCGGGGCGGACGTGTGGGTCCGTGGCCTCGGCGAACAGGCGCGGCAGCAGCTGCCGCGCGCCTGCGCGCAGGTCGTCCAGCGCGGCGTCGGAGCCGGACAGGTGCCGGAGCAGGGCCTGCTGGAACAGCCCGTCGAACGCGGCGTAGGCGAACGACGGCGTGCACGTCGGCGCGGCCCCGGTCAGCTCGGAGTAGGCGGTCACCACCCGCCAGACCATGCGCTGCAGGCTGTCGTCGATCTCCGCCACGTCGTCGCGGAACGACTCCTCGAACAGCGACTGGGAGCGCAGGTCGTACCAGAGCCGGTGCATCAGGGCGTCCTCGGAGAGCGTGGCCGCGAGGCCCTCGCCGAACGCCTCGGCCAGCGCCCCGGGCTCCTCGGCGGTGGCGGCGATGCCGTCGTAGCGCAGCACGCAGATCGCCTTGTACTGCCGCACGCAGTAGGTGATCAGCTCGACCTTGTTCCGGAAGTAGTAGTGCAGCACCCCGTGCGAGAACGCCGAGTTCTGCGCGATCTCCCGCAGGCTCGTCCGGGCGTAACCGAGATCGGCCAGCGTGATGAGCGCCGCGTCGGCGAGCTCGCGGCGCCGGTCCTCGAACTTGTCGACGGGGCGGCGGGAGGCCTGGTCAGCGGGCTTGGTCACGTGGTCATCCGGGTGGTCGGGGCGTCTGATCCGGGGCCGAGCCTAGCCGAAACCCGCAGGTTTCTGGACGGTCGTCAAGGAAAACCGTGACGAGTGCCCAAAGATCTCTTGACAGTCGTCCAGAGGCCCGGCCACCGTGTGTCTCGCATCACTCGATGCACGACGACGTGGATCAGGAGGACGAGCCGATGGCCGGGTTGGATCTGACCGGACGGGTGGCGCTGGTGACCGGAGCCGCACGCGGTCTGGGCGCAGGGGCGGCGCAGACACTCGCCGAGGCCGGGGCGCGGGTGATGATCGCCGACGTCGCGAAGGACGTCGGCGAGCAGACGGCCGCCGGCATCACCGGAGCGGAGTTCGTCCAGCTCGATGTCACCGACGACGCGCAGTGGGAGGCCGCCGTCGCGCACACGGTGTCCACGTTGGGCGGTCTGGACATCGTGGTGAACAACGCCGGCATCGAGGTGACCTCGCTGATCGCCGACGCGGAGCCGGACGCGCACCGCGCGATGTTCGAGGTCAACCTGCTGGGCACGCTGCTCGGCTGCAAGCACGCGTTCCGCACGATGCGCCCGGGCGGTGCCGCGGGCAACGGCGGGACCGTGATCAACGTGGCGTCCGTGGCGGCGACCATCGCGTTCCCGGCGATCGCCGGCTACTCGGCCACAAAGTCCGGTGTGGACCGTCTGACCCGGGTGGCGGCGATGGAGGCCGGCAAGCTCGGCTACGGCGTGCGCGTCAACTGCATCTACCCCGGGCTGGTGCCCACCGACATGGGTGTGAAGCTCGCCGTGGAGACGTCCGGGCTGGGCCTGTTCGAGAGCCCGGACGCCGCCGTCGGGGCCGTTGTCGAGCTCACGCCGTCCGGGCGGCTGGCCGAGGTCTCCGACATCGCCGACGCCATCCTCTTCCTCGCCTCCGACCAGTCCCGCTTCGTGAACGGCGTCGGCCTGCCGGTCGACGGCGGCATGGGCATGTGATCAGGGTCGCGCCGTGTCATTGACGTCCTATCTGGACAAGGGTGCCTCGCTGGGCCCGGATGCCCCCTGCCTGACCCTGGACGGGGAGTCGCTGTCCTACGGCGAGGTCGTCGACCTCAGCCATGCGGTCGCGCGGGCGCTGCGGCGCTCGGGCGTCCGGCCCGGCGACAAGGTCGGCATCCTCTCCGGCAACGACCCGACGGCGTTCTCCTGCGTGTTCGGCATCGCCCGCGCCGGCGCGGTGTGGTGCCCGATCAACCCGCGCAACGGGGCGTCGGAGAACCGGGAGCTGCTGGAGCTGTTCGACTGCGCGGCGCTGATCTTCCAACCGGCCTTCGACGATCTGGTGGCCGAGATCGCGCCGGCCCTGCCGGAGCTGCGCACGCTCGTCCGGCTCGGGCCCGACGGCGGGGGCGCGGCCGCGTTCGACGGCTGGCTGGCGGCCGCGGCCGGTGACCCGCCCGCCGAGGCGGACCAGCCCGGGGAGATCGTCGCGCTCGTCGGCACCGGCGGGACGACCGGCCGACCGAAGGGCGTGATGCTCACCGACCGCAACCTCGAGTCGATGACGGCACTCACGCTGATGAGCTACCCGTTCGAGGGCAGGCCGGTCTACCTCGCGCTGGCCCCGCTCACCCACGCGGCCGGGGTGCTGTGCTTCCCGGTGATGGCGCTCGGCGGCGAGATCGTGGTGATGGCCTACCCGGACGTCGGGAAGTTCCTGTCCCTCGTGGAGCGTCACGGCGTCACGCACACGTTCCTGCCGCCCACGGTGATCTACATGGTGCTCGGGCACGAGTCGCTGGACGCGACGGACCTCTCGTCGTTGCAGTGCTTCTGGTACGGCGCCGCCCCGATGTCGGCGGCCCGGCTCGAGGAGGCACTCGAGCGGATCGGGCCGATGGCGCAGCTGTTCGGGCAGTCCGAGGCGCCGATGATGGTGTCCACGATGTCGCCGTCGCAGCACCGGCGAGCGGACGGCTCGGTCGCGATCGAGCGGCTGTCCTCGGCCGGGCGCCCGTCTCCGCTGGTCACCGTCGGGATCATGGCCGACGACGGTTCCCTGCTCCCGGACGGCGAGCGCGGCGAGATCGTCGTGCGCGGGTCGCTGGTGATGGCCGGGTACTACCGCAACCCGGAGGCGACGGCCGAGGTGTCGGCGCACGGCTGGCACCACACCGGCGACATCGGCTACCTCGACGCCGACGGCTATCTGTACATCGTGGACCGCGCGAAGGACATGGTGATCACCGGCGGCTTCAACGTGTACTCGGCCGAGGTGGAGCAGGCGCTGATGGCCCACGAGGCCGTCCGGGACTGCGCGGTGGTCGGGCTGCCGGACGAGAAGTGGGGCGAGCGCGTCGCCGCCGTCGTGCAGCTGCAGCCCGCCGCCCAGGTCGGCCCGGACGACCTGGTCGCGTTCGTCAAGGCGCGCATCGGCAGCGTGAAGACACCGAAGCAGGTCGAGTTCTGGCCCGACCTGCCCCGGTCGACGGTCGGCAAGGTGCTCAAGACCGACATCCGGGCGACGCTGCTGACAACCTGACCCCGGGCCGGGCGGTCGTGTCCACCCCGACGCCGCCGGGCACCGGCCTACGCGGTCAGGACGTGTGGTGCGACTCCTGCAGCGCGTAGACCGGTGTGGAGATGCCCTCCTGGCGGGCCTTGAGCTGCAGCGCCAGGTACAGCGAGTAGAACCGGCTCTGGTGCAGGTTCCCGCCGTGGAACCACAGGTTCTGCTGCTGGGTGGGCTTCCACATGTTGCGCTGCTCGCCCTCCCAGGGACCGGGGTCCTTGGTCGTGTCCGAGCCGAGGCCCCACACCTTGCCGACCTTGTTCGCGATGTCCTCGCCGACGATGTCGGCGGCCAGGCCGTTCATCGAGCCGTAGCCGGTGGCGAACACGACCAGGTCGGCCTCCAGCTCGGTGCCGTCCTCCAGCTTCACGCTGTTCTCGGTGAACGAGGCGACCTGTCCCTTGGCGAGCTTCACCTTGCCGTCGGCGACGAGCTCGGCCGCACCGACGTCGATGTAGTAGCCCGAGCCGCGACGCAGGTACTTCATGAACAGGCCGGTGTCGTCGTCACCGAAGTCCAGGTCGAAGCCGGCGTCCTCGAGCCGCTGGTAGTAGTCGGCGTCGACCTCGCGGGCCTTGTCGTAGGCCGGCTTCAGGATGCCGCCCATGATCCGGTACGGGAGCGAGGCGAAGACCATGTCGGCGGTGCGCGTGTCGACCCCGGCCGCCACGGCCCGCTCGGAGTAGAGGTCACCGAGGCCGTACTCCATCAGCGTGTCCGACTTGATGATGTGCGTCGAGGAGCGCTGCACCATCGTGACGTCGGCGCCGACCTCCCAGAGCGCGCCGCAGATGTCGAACGCCGAGTTGTTCGACCCGACGACGACGACCTTCTTGCCCTTGTAGTCGTCCGGCCCCGGGTGCTGCGACGAGTGCTGGACCTCGCCGCGGAAGTTCTCCTGCCCCGGGAACGACGGGATGTTCGGCTTGCCGGACACGCCGAGGGCCAGCACGAGCTGGCGCGGGTTCAGCGTGACCTCCTCGCCGTCCCGGTCCACGACGAGCGTCCAGCGCTCGGACGACTCGTCGAACGTGGCGGACTTCGCGGTCGTGGAGCCCCAGTAGTTCAGCTCCATGATCCGCGTGTAGAACTCGAGCCAGTCGCCGATCTTGTCCTTCGGCGAGAACACCGGCCAGTTGTCCGGGAACTTCAGGTACGGCAGGTGGTCGTACCAGACCGGGTCGTGGAGGGCCAGGCTCTTGTAGCGCTTGCGCCAGGAGTCACCGGGGCGCTCGTTGCGCTCGACGATGATCGTCGGAACCCCGAGCTGGCGCAGCCGGGCCCCCAGGGCGATGCCGCCCTGGCCGCCGCCGATGATCACGACCTCCGGGTCCTGGGTGCGGCCGAGCTCGGAGAGCTCCCGCTCGCGCCGCTCCCTCCAGGTCTCGCGGTCGGGGTTGGCGCCGTGCTCGGTGCCGAACGGGCGGTTCTCCCGCATCGGCTCCTCGTAGCCCTTGAGCTCGTCGAGCGTCGTGAGCAGGGTGAACGCCTTGCCGTCCACGATCCGGACGTGCCCGCTGCCGCGGCCGACGGCCGTCTCGAAGTACAGCCAGGCCTCGGTGGTGCCGTCGGCCTCGGTGGGCTCGGCGCTGAAGTCCCACGCCGACGGGTCGGTGTTGTCGAGGGTCTCGTTCAGCAGGTCGGTGACCCCGTCACGGCCCTCGACGGTCGTCATGTTCCAGGTGAACGCGATCAGGTCGCGCCAGTAGCACTCGGCCGCGAACAGGGACGCGGCCCGCTCGACGTCTCGGGCGGACAGGGCGTCGGCGAACGCCGACAGCCAGGTCTCGGCCGTGGTGCGGGCCGCCGACTTCTCGAGTGTCTGGGTCACGGGCTCCTCCTGCGTACGAGCGGTGGGACACGGCCACGGCGGGCGCTCGCCAGCCCGGCTGGCGCCGCGGTCGTCGGGGCATTCGAGCGCAGTCAACACGACGACCGTGGCCCGCACCACAGGTTGGACGAACGTTGCAACCGTCGTCGAGCCCGTGACGGCCGACACTCGGGTCAGAACGTCAGCACGGCCCGGCCGCGCATCCCGCCTGCTTCCAGCGCGCGGTGCGCGTCCGGCGCCTTCTCGGCCGGCCAGGTGCCGGCGACCCGCGGGGTCAGCCCGCCCGCCGACGCGAGCGCACGCAGGGCGTCGAGCTTGTCCCGGTGCTCGGCGATCGTGCGCACCCACACCGGATGCCACGTGATCCCGCGCTCGGACGCGCCGTCGTGCCCGCGCACGGTCGCGATCCGTCCCCCGTCCCGGACGGCCGGGAGCAGGGCGTCGAGCTGCACCGAGCCGTCGGCCAGCCCATCCACGCCGGACGGGACGACGTCGCGGACGGCGGCGGCGAACCCGTCGCCGCGAGGCAGGACGACGTGAGCGCCCAGCGAACGGACCAGATCCCGGTCGGCGTCCTTCGCGTCGGCCAGCACCCGCAGCCCGTCGGCGACGCCGAGCTGCACGGCGTACCCGCCGAACGCCCCGGCCGCGCCGGTGACGGCGAGCGTGCCGCCGGCCGGAACCTCCAGGGTGTCCAGTGCGAGGCGGGCGGTCAGGCCGTTCATCGGCAGCGTCGACGCGGCCACGACGTCCACGCCGTCGGGCAGCGGCACGGCGGACCCGGCCGGGACGACGACGTACTCGGCGTAGGCCCCGTGCGTCCCGGCCGGCACGACGATCGCCATCGCCTCGTCGCCCACCGAGAGCAGGTCGCCCGCGCCGTCGCCGACCTCGTCCACGGTGCCGGCGATGTCCATGCCGGGCACCCACGGCGGACCGACCTCCTGACGCCGGATCGATCGCTGCAGGGTGTCGGTCGGGTTCACCGCGGCCGCCGCCACCCGGATCCGGATCTGCCCCGGGCCGGCGTGCGGCTCCGGGAGGTCGAGCACCTCCAGGGCGTCCGGGCCGCCGTGGACGTTCACTCCGATCGCGCGCATGGCCCCACCTTGGCCCCCGGCCGCACCTGTCCGCGAGTCAGACGGAACCCTCGGATCCCCCACGGGAGAAGATCTGCTGGTAGCGGCGGAAGTAGTCGGCGACGCGCGGGCTCAGCCCGCCATCGTCAGCCCGCCGCTGACCGACAGCACCTGCCCGGTGATGTAGGACGCGTCGTCGGAGGCGAAGAAGCGCACGGCGGCGGCGATCTCCGCCGGCTGGGCGAGCCGCCGGAACGGGATCGCCCGGATCAACGACTGGGCCAGCTTCTCGCCCACACTGTCGTGGAACAGCGGGGTGTCGGTCGGGCCGGGGCACACGACGTTCACCCCGATCTGGTGGCGGGCCATCTCCCGGGCCAACGACTTGGAGAACGCGATCACGCCGCCCTTCGCGCCGGCGTAGATCGTCTCGCCGGAGCTGCCCACCCGGCCGGCGTCGCTGGCGACGTTCACGACGCGCCCGCCGTTCCCGGCCTCGATCATCGCGGGCAGGAACGAGCGGCAGACGTGCACCTGCCCGAGGTAGTTGATCGCGACGACCTTGTCCGCGAACTCCGGGGTGGCGTCCAGGAACGGGCCGGTCTTGTCCCAGCCGGCGCAGTTGACCAGCACCGACGGCACGC
Organism: uncultured Actinomycetota bacterium; assembly: GCA_963822335.1. Classification (GTDB taxonomy): domain Bacteria; phylum Actinomycetota; class Actinomycetes; order Mycobacteriales; family Pseudonocardiaceae; genus Pseudonocardia. Next base: position 411,504 of record CAWGHE010000006.1, read on the forward strand.
CGACGCGTTCGGCGACGGCGGCGGCGAGGTTCGCGACCGAGTCCGGGTCGGCGACGTCGACGATCTCCGCGACGATGCGGTCCGGGTTCTGCTCGGCGGTCGCGGCCGCGCCCTCGGCGGACAGGTCCGCGGCGACCACCCGGTCACCGTCCTCGGCGAGCGACAGCGCGATGGCCCGCCCGATCCCCGACCCGGCCCCGGTCACCACGGCGATCCGGTCGCTCATCCGCGCTCTCCCTCGTTCGACGACGTCGTCCCCGGCGAACCTATCCGAACACTGCGGGTTCCTCCCCGACCGTCGCTGTCGCAGGCGCGCCGTCAGCCCGCCCACCGGGTCAGCGGCCGGAGCGCGGCCAGGCGCCGGTACTGCTCCAGCGGGTCGCGGGCGGCCGGCACCAGGATCACGCCGGACACGCCGGCGTCGGCGAGCCCGTTCAGGCCGTCCGCCACCTGCTGTTCCCCGCCGACCAGCGCCCAGCGCTCCAGCGCCTCGAACGGCAACCCGTACTGCCCGCCCACGAACGCGGCAGCCTCCTCCCGCGCCGCCCCGTCGTCGTCGTCGCCGACGTGCACGAACACCATCATCAGCCGGGTCGGCACCGGGCGGTCCGCCGCGGACGCCAGCTCACCCAGCCGCTCGCCCACCTGCGCGGCCCGCCGCGGCGACATCCACACGCCCATCCAGCTGTCGCCGGCCCGAACGGCGCGGCGTAATGCGGCCTCCGACCGGCCGCCGACGACGATCGGCGGCGGCACGGCAGGCGCCGGCTCCAGCGCCGGGGACCGGGTCGGCAGCAGCGGGCCCGGGTGGTCGACCGCCTCGCCGCGCAGCAGCGCGGACACGATCGCCAGTGACTCGTCGAGGCGGGCGCCGCGCTCGCGGACCGGCACCCCGGCGGCCTCCCACTCCTCGGGGTTCTCGCCGCCCACGCCGACGCCGACCACCAGGCGCCCCGGCGCCAGCGCCTCCACCGTGGCCAGTTGCTTGGCCGTCCATACCGGATGGCGCAGCGGCAGCAGCAGCACGCCGGTGCCGAGCGTCAGGCGTCGCGTGCATCCGGCCGCGCCGGACAGCGCGCCGAGCGCATCCAGCACCGGCGGATGGAAGCTCAGGTGGTCGCCGACCCAGCCGGAGTCGAAGCCGAGCTCCTCGGCGAGCGCGGCGCCCTCGAGCAGCGGCGAGCGTCCCGTCCGGAACGGGTCGAAGCTCGGCAGCATCACGCCGAACCCGCAGTCGGCCATCCCAGCCCTCTTCTCGTTGACGCCCGGACGCACCCGAACGTAGCGTCGATCCCCCGGCAATCACGAAGGTGCCCATGGACTTCGGCTTCAGCGACGAGCAGGAGGCGTTCCGCGTCGCGCTGCGCGAGTTCGGCGAGAAGGAACTGGCGCCGCACTACCGCTCCGGCGACGTCGCCGGCCGGATGCGTCCCGAGCTGCCCGCCGCGCTGGCCGGGATGGGGTTGACCGGGCTGCGGATCCCGGAGCGGTTCGGCGGGCAGGAGGCGGACGCGGTCACCACCGGGATGGCGGCCGAGGAGGTCTCCCGCGCCGACTTCAACGCGTGCTACCTGCTGCTGAACTCGGCGCTCGTCGCCGAGATCGTGCTGGCCGGAGCGACCGAGGAGCAGCTGGGCCGCTGGCTGCCGCCGCTGGCCCGCGGCGAGACGGTCCCGGCACTGGTCCTGACCGAGCCGGACCGCGGGTCCGACGCCGCGCACCTGGGCCTGCGCGCCGAGCCGGACGGCGACGGCTGGCGGCTGATCGGCGAGAAGACGTCGATCTCACTCGGGATGTACGCGCACGTCGGAGCCGTGTTCGCGCGCACCGGCGGCGACGGCGCCGGCGGCGTGTCGGCGTTCATGGTCGACCTGTCGGACCCCGGCCTGTCCCGCAGCCCGCTCGACGACCTGGGCAGCCGCGCGATCGGCCGCGCCAGCCTGTACTTCGACGGCGTACGCGTCGGCCCCGAGGACCTCGTCGGCGCCCCCGGCGACGGGTTCCGGGCCGTCATGCGCGGGTTCGACTACTCGCGGGCCGTGATCGGGCTGATGTGCCTGGGCGTCGCGTCCGCAGCCCTGGACGATGCGCTGGCCTACGCCCGGGAGCGGGAGGCGTTCGGGCAGCCGATCGGGAAGTTCCAGGGCCTGGCGTTCCCGCTCGTCGAGTTCGCCACGCAGATCCGCGCGGCCCGGCACCTCTGCTACGAGGCCCTGTCGCTCAAGGACACAGGCGGGGACCCGGCCGTCCCGGCGAACATGGCCAAGTGGTGGGCGCCGAAGCTGTCGGTGGACGCCGTGCACCAGGCGCTGCTGACGTTCGGGCACGCGGGCTGGTCCACCGACAACCCGGTCGGGCAGCGCCTGCGGGACGTGATCGGGCTGGAGATCGGCGACGGGACGGCGCAGATCGCGAAGCTGGTCGTGGCCCGGCACCTGCTGGGCCGCGAGTACGCACCCTGACCGTCAGATACGGAGGGCGGACTCCGCTCCCAGACGGCCGAGCTCGCCGAGACGCGCCGCGCAGTCGTCGATCATGCGCCGCGTGATCTCCGCGGCCGGGGCCAGCGCCGCGAACCCGCCCACCACCTGCCCGATGTAGTACGACTCCAACGCCGTCGCGCCCGCGTGCCCGGCCTCGGCCGCCTCGTCGATCCGCGCCCAGGCCTCCCCGGTCAGCATGGGCTGCAACGGCATCGGGAGCGGAGCCGGGCTGCCCGGGCGCTCCCACTCGTCGTGCCAGGCGCTGCGCAGCTGCCGGGCCGGTTTGCCGGTCCGGGCGGGCGAGCGGACGGTGTCGGCGCTGCTCGCGGCCAGGAACTTGCGCTTCACCGGGTCCGGGGTGATGTCCTCGTGGCTGGCCAGCCACACCGACCCGCACCAGACGCCGGACGCGCCGAGCGCCAGCGCCGCGGCCATCTGCCGCCCGGACGCGATCCCGCCGGCGGCGAGGACCGGGGCGTCCCCGGCCAGGTCGACGATCTCGGGCGTGAGCACCATCGTGGCGATCGTGCCGGTGTGCCCGCCCGCCTCGGTGCCCTGCGCGACCAGCACGTCCACGCCGGCCTCGAGCTGGCGCCGGGCGTGCTCGGGCTTGCCGACCAGCGACGCGACCGGCACCCCGGCCGCCTTCGCCCGCTCGACGAGCGTCGCGGGCGGAGGCCCGAGCGCGTTCGCGACCAGCCCGACCGGGTGCGCGAACACGACGTCGAGCAGGGCCGCGACGCCGCTCGGGTCGAAGTTCGCGAGCAGCTCGCCGTCCTGCTCCTGCGGGCGCGAGCGGGCCGGGATGTCGTAGCGCTCGAGCAGCTCGGCGACGAACCGGACGTGCTCGTCCGGGATCTGCGCGCGCAGGCTCGCGAGCAGGTCCGCGGGGTCGCCGTGGGCGACGTTGCCGGGCACGAGCAGGTCCACGCCGTACGGGCGGCCGCCGAGCTGCCGCTCGATCCAGGTGAGCTGCGCGTCGAGCTCGGCGGGGGTGTACATCGTCGCGGCGAGCACGCCGAACCCGCCGGCGCGGCTGACCTCGGCGACCACGCCGGGCGAGCGGTTGAACCCGACCAGCGGCGCGTCGACGCCGAGCAGGTCGGTGAGGGCGGTGCGCATCGGCGTGCTCCATTCCTGAACGACAGCCGTCCGTAACTGACCCGCACAGTAAGGTGGCGGTCCGGAGTTCAGCAAGCCCCGGGAGGCCCGATGAGTACCGCCGCCGCCGGGCGACCGCGGGACCCCGAGGTCGACCGCCGGATCGCCGACGCCGCGGTGGACCTGTTCGGACGCACCGGGTGGTCCGGGTTCAGCATGGACGCCGTGGCCCGCGCGGCCGGCGTCGGCAAGGCGTCGATCTACCTGCGCCACCCGTCCAAGGAACGCCTGCTCGCCGAGGCGCTCACGCTGCGCCTCGCGGACGTGGCCGATGTGGACAGCGGAACGCTGCGCGGCGACCTGGTCCGGCTCACCCGTCAGCTCCTCGACATCTACCGGGGCGAGAGCGGGCGGGCGGTGCTGCGACTGATCGTCGAGGCGCCGTCGATCCCCGGGGTCGGCACGCGCTGGGAGTCGCTGCGCGAGTCGCAGGTGCTCGCGGCGCGGGCGATGGTGCGCCGCGGGATCGAGCGCGGTGAGGTGCCGCCCGGGACGCCGGTCACGATGCTGCTCGACACGCTCTGCGGCGGCGTGCTGATGCACGTCTGGTCCGCGCCCGAGCACCTGCAGGCGAAGATGGCCGCCGACGTCGAGGCCTACGCCGAGCAACTCGTCGACTTCCTGGTCGGCGCCGTCCACCGCTGACCCACCTGTTGTCCGGCCCGCAGCCCACGGTTACCGTCGATACGGACGGAGATCGTTCAGGAATAGGAGTCGCATGATCGACCCGAGTACACCGGTCCTGGTCGGGGTCGGCCAGGCTTCCGAGCGGATCGACGATCCCGGCTACCGCGGGCGCTCCGCCGTCGAGCTCGCCGCCGAGGCCGCGCGGGAGGCGTTGCGCGACAGCGGGGCCGGCGATGCGCTCGTCGGCGCCGTGGACGTGGTGGCCGCGGTGCGGCAGTTCGAGGTCTCGACGCCGCTCTCGCACGCCCCGCTGGGCCGCTCGGACAACGTGCCGCGCTCGGTCGCCGCCCGGATCGGGGCCGAGCCCGCGCACGCGATCCTGGACGTCACCGGCGGGCAGTCACCGCAGCACCTGGTCACCGAGATGGCCGGCCGGATCGCGGCCGGCGGGAGCGAGGTCGCGCTCGTCGTCGGCGGCGAGGCGATCTCCACCGCCCGGCACCTGTCCGGCCGCGACGACGCGCCGGACTTCTCGGAGACCGTCGGCGGCCAGCTCGAGGACCGCGGCTACGGGCTGGCCGGCGTCGCGACCCGGGCCGAGCTCGCACTCGGCCTGACCGCGCCCGTCGCACCGGTACGCGTTGCTGGACAACGCCCGGCGCTCCCGGTTGGGCCGCACCTCGGCCGAGTACGCCGCCGAGATGGGCGCGCTGTTCGCGCCGCTGAGCCGCGTCGCGGAGCGCAACCCGCACGCCGCAGCGCCGACCGCGCGCACCGCCGGCGAGCTCGCCACCCCCGGTGAGCGCAACCGCCCGATCGCCGACCCCTACACGCGCTACCTCGTGTCCCGTGACCAGGTGAACCAGGCCGCGGCGGCCCTGCTCTGCTCGGTGGGCGCCGCACGGCGGCTCGGCGTCGCCGAGGACCGGTGGGTGTTCCTGCACGGGTACTGCGACCTGCGCGAGCGCGACCTGATGGACCGCCCCGACCTCGGCGCGACGCCGGCCTCCGCGGCCGCCGTCCGTGCCGCGGTGGAGCGTGCCGGCATCGGCCTCGACGACGTGTCCGCACTGGATCTCTACAGCTGCTTCCCGATCGCGGTGTCGGCGCTGTGCGACGCGCTCGGGCTCGAACCCGACGATCCGCGCGGACTCACGCTCACCGGCGGACTGCCGTTCTTCGGCGGGGCCGGGAACGACTACTCGCTGCACGCGATCGCCGAGACGGTGCAGCGCTGCCGCGCCGCGCCGGGCACGTTCGGCCTGGTCGGCGCGAACGGCGGGATCGCCAGCAAGTACTCGGCCGGTGTCTACGCCACGACGCCGGCACCCTGGCGCGCGCACGACGACGTCGAGCTCCAGTCCTCACTGGACCGCGCACCGACGGCCCCGCGCGCCGAGCACGCGGACGGACCGTCCACGGTGGAGTCCTGGACGGTGCTGCACGGCCGGGACGGGTCGCGCACCGGCGTCGTCGTCGGCCGCCTGGACGCCGACGGGCGACGCTTCCTCGCCCGCGTCCCGGACGGCGACGAGGAGACGCTGGACCTGCTCGCCGGCGAGCCTGCCGGTGCCGCGGTGTACGCGCGCTCGTTCGGTATCGGGAACCGGGTGACCACCACCCGGGACCGGATGGACGAGCTGTGCCCGCGGCGGCCCGTCGGGTTCCGCACCGAGGGCTACGAGCACGTCCGGGTGCACCGGGACGGGCACCTGCTCGAGGTGACGATCGACCGGCCGGACGCCCGCAACGCGCTGCACCCGCCGGCGAACGACGAGCTGGACGAGGTCTTCGACGCCTACTTCGCCGACGACGACCTGTGGGTCGCGATCCTCACCGGGGCGGGCGAGACCGCGTTCTCCGCCGGGAACGACCTGCGCTGGACGGCGGCCGGCAAGCCGATGTGGGTGCCCACGAACGGGTTCGCCGGGCTGACCGCTCGGCCCGGGATGACCAAGCCGGTGATCGCCGCGGTGAACGGCTACGCGCTCGGCGGGGGCTGCGAGATCGCGATGGCGTGCCACCTCGCGGTCGCCGACGAGTCCGCGTCGTTCGGGCTGACCGAGGTGAAGGTCGGGCTGGTGGCCGCGGCGGGCGGGGTGGCCCGGCTGCCGCGTCTGGTCGGGCCGCGGCTGGCCACCGAGATGATCCTGACCGGGCGGCGGCTGAGCGCGTCCGAAGCGCTGGAGGCCGGGCTGGTGAACCGGGTGACCGGCTCGGGGAAGGCGTTGGACGGCGCCCGCGAGATGGCCGGCGCGATCCTGGACGGTTCACCGGTCTCGGTCCGGGCCTCGCTGCGGATGATGGCCGACGCGGACGCCGTCGCGGACACCGTGCAGGCGGCGTCGACGCCGTCGGCCGCGCTCGACGAGCTGATGCTCAGCGCGGACACGATCGAGGGGATCACCGCGTTCGCCGAGAAGCGGGCCCCGGTCTGGCGGGGCCGCTAGGGCCGGTCGGGGATCAGGCGCCGGCACAGCCGTCGGAGCACGCCGCGCAGCTCGTCGTCGTCCAGGTGAGAGAACGCGGAGGTCACCGGCCGCAGGTCCCCGACCATCCGGAACCCGGCCTCCTCGTCGACGGTCGGGTGGTCGCCGAAGAGCAGGCGCAGCGCACGGGCGGACAGCTCGTCGAGGCGCGCCGCGGCCGCGGGCCGGTTGCGGACGCCGGGGTCGGTCGGGTCGACCGGCGCGACGGCGCGGTGCGCCCGGACGACCTGGTCCACGAACCCGTCGATCACGACCTCGAGGCGCCCGGAGCGGTCCGGAATCGCCTCCGCCCGGTCGAGCAGCGCCTCGACGGCGTCGACGTGCTGGTCGAGCAGGGCGTCGAGCATCGCGTCCTTGGTGCGGAAGTAGTAGTAGACGTTCGCCTTGGTCACGCCGTGCTCGTCCGCGATCCGCTGCAGCGACGTCGCCGCGTAGCCCTGGGCGGCGAACAGCCGCCGGGCCGTGTCCAGGATCCCCGCACGGGTGCGCTCCGCCTGTTCCGCCCGCGTGGTCACGCCCGGATGCTACAGTCGTTTCATTAGCCGATCGGCTAATGAAACGCCGGGAGGCGACATGACCGTTCTCGTGACGGGCGGCAGCGGGTACGTCGCCGGCTGGTGCATCAGGACCCTGCTGGACCGCGGCGTCACTGTGCGGACCACGCTGCGCGACACCGGCCGGGAGGCCCGGCTGCGCGCCGTGCTCGGGGAGCCCGGCGACCGGCTGGAGGTCGTCGCGGCGGACCTGCTCGCCGACGACGGCTGGGCAGACGCGGTGGGCGGCTGCGCGCAGGTGCTGCACGTGGCCTCGCCGATGGGCGCCGGATCCGAGCCGGCGGACCCGGAGGAGCTGATCGGGCCCGCTCGCGAGGGCGCCCTGCGGGTGCTGCGCGCCGCCGCGGAGGCGGGCGTCCCGCGCGTGGTCATGACGTCGAGCTGTGCGGCCGCCACTCCCCCGCCCGGGACCGAGGGCGAGGTCGACGAGCGGCTCTGGACCGACCCGGACCAGGCCGGGCTGGACACCTACCGGCGGTCGAAGGTGCTGGCCGAGCGGGCGGCGTGGGACGCCGCCGCCGGGCTCGGCGGGCGAACCACCCTGACGACCGTCCTCCCGGGCGCCGTCTTCGGCCCGATCCTCTCCCCGGAGGGCCGGGGATCGGTGGAGGTCGTCGCCCGGATGCTGCGCGGGATGCCGGGGGTCCCGCGGATCGGGCTGAACGTCGTCGACGTGCGGGACGTGGCGGACCTGCACGTCCGCGCCGCGCTCGCGCCGGAGGCCGCGGGTGAGCGGTTCGTCGCGGTCGGCGGGTTCCTGTGGATGTCCGATGTGGCCGCCGAGCTGCGCGAGAAGCTGGGTCCGGACGCCCGGCGGGTGCCACGGCGCACGCTGCCCGACGTCGCGGTGCGCCTGCTGGCCCGTGTCCGGCCCGAGCTCGGCGGGATCGTGCCGATGCTCGGGCGGCGCTACGGCTACGACACGACGAAGGCCCGCACCGTCCTCGGCTGGTCACCGAGGCCGGCGCGGGCCACCGTCGTCGACTGCGCGCGCAGTCTCGTCGAGCACGGCGTCGTGGACCGGGATCACCGATAGCGACGCACCGACCAGACGTACCCGACGGCGCCGAGCAGCACGCTCCACCCGATCGCGAGCACGGCGTACCCGGCGACCGGCCCGCCGAGCAGCAGACCCCGCACGGTCTCGATCACCGGGGTGAACGGCTGGTACTCGGCGAACCACCGCAGCCAGGTCGGCATCGAGTCGGTCGGCACGAACCCGCTGCCCAGGAACGGCAGCAGCGTGAGCGGCATCGGCATGTTGCTGGCCGACTCGACGGTGCGTGCGGTCAGTCCCATCCCGACCGCGATCCAGATCAGGGCGACCGCGAACAGCGTGATGATGCCGGCGGCCGCGAGCCACTCGACCGGTCCCGCGGTCGGGCGGAACCCGACGAGCAGCGCGATGACGGTCACCAGCGCGACCGTCGCCAGCGTCTGCACCAGACTGCCGACCACGTGCCCGGTGAGCACGGACGGCCGGAAGATCGCCATCGTGCGGAACCGGGCGATGATCCCCTCGGTCATGTCCATCGCGACCGACACGGCGGTGCCGTTGGTGGCCGCGGCGACGGCCATCAGCAGCACACCGGGCGTCACGTACCCGGCGTAGAGCGCACGGTCCCCGCCCAGCCCGGCACCGAGCGTGCCGCCGAGCACGAACACGAACAGCAGCAGGAAGACCACCGGCATCCCGGCGAGCATCAGCGTCATCGACGGGTAGCGGGCTATGTGGCGCAGCTGGCGGCGCAGCATCGTCGACGAGTCGCGCGCGGCGAGGGTCAGGGTGGTCATGCCATCTCTCCTTCGGGAACAACCTCGGTGGAACGCCCGGTGAGGGCGAGGAACACGTCGTCGAGGTCGGGTGTGTGCACGGACAGCTCCTCGACCTCGGCGCCGCAGGCGTCGAGCCGGTCGAGCAGGGTGCGCAGCCCCTGGACGCGCCCGTCGCCGGGGACGTCCAGGGTCAGCGCGGCCGCGTCCGGTACGGATCCGGGCAGCGCGGCCGCCGCGCCGGTCAGCGCCTCGGGCCCGGCCAGGCGCAGGCGCACGTGCCCGCCCGGGACGCGCCGCTTGAGCTGCTCCGCCGTGCCCTCGGCGACGATCCGGCCGTGGTCGAGCACGGCGATCCGGTCCGCGAGCTGGTCGGCCTCCTCCAGGTACTGCGTGGTGAGCAGCACGGTCACCCCGTCGGTGACGAGCTCGCGCACGACCTGCCACAACTCGCGGCGGGTGCGCGGGTCCAGCCCGGTGGTCGGCTCGTCGAGGAACAGCACGCGGGGCCGGGAGACCAGGCCCATCGCCAGGTCCAGGCGGCGACGCATGCCGCCGGAGTACGTCGCGGCCGGGCGGCCCGCGGCGTCGGTGAGGTCGAAGCGCTCCAGCAGCTCGTCGGACCGGCGGCGTCCGTCGGCCGGCGACAGGTGCGCCAGGTCGGCGATCAGGAGCAGGTTCTCCCGGCCGGTGAGCAGCCCGTCCACGGCGGCGAACTGGCCGGTGACGCCGATCGACGCGCGCACGGCGTCGGGGTCGGCGGCCGGGTCGTGCCCGGCCACCCGCACCGTGCCGCCGTCCGCCGGGACGAGCGTGGCGCAGATGTTGACCATCGTCGTCTTCCCGGCGCCGTTCGGGCCGAGCAGTGCCCCGACCGTGCCCTCGGCGACGGTGAGGTCGACGCCGTCGAGCACGGTGGTGGCGCCGTAGGCCTTGCGCAGGCCGGTGATCGTGATGGCATCCATCGTCATTCCCCTCTCAGACGTTCTGCGGACGGCCGACGACGACGTCGCCGTAGGAGGTGCGGGCCCGGACCGTGGCGACCTCGTCGGTCTCCTGTGGACCGTCGGCCTGCGCGACGTCGGTGACGACGCGCCCGAAGCTGGACCGGACGTCGAGCAGGGCGGCCGTGCCGGGGCGGATTCCGATCCCGACCCGGCCGCTGGACGTCTCCAGCGAGATCGACCCGCGCGTCACCTCGTCGACGTAGAGGTCGCCGTTGGCGGTCTTGACGTCGACGTCGTCGCCGGCGGAGCCGATCGTGATCCCGCCGTTGGCCGAGCGGCAGCGCACGGCACCGGCGGCGGAGTCGATGCGGGTGTGGCCGTTGACGCTCTCCACGGTCACGGTGCCCTCGACGACGCCGAGGCGGATGTCACCGATGCCGCTCACGTTCGCCGGCCCGGCGACGCGGCCGACGTCGATCCGCTCGGGCGCGGAGACCTGCAGCGGGCCGCACTCCTCCAGCGTCACGCCGCCGACCGAGGTCTTGACCGAGCACGGCCCCAGCCGGCCCTCGCCGTGCAGCGCCAGGATCGACGCGGACGCGCGGATCTCGGAGCCGGCCGGGAGGTCGATCGTGATGTCGAGCGCGCCGCCGGTGCGTCCGGGGGCGAACCGCGCCCACGTCTTCGGCGCGACGACGCTCAGCGTTCCGCCGGCGAACTCGACGCGGGTGCCGTCGGCCGCGCGGCGGTCCTCGGCGTCGGCCGGGTCGCTCGGGGCGACCTCGACGACGGTGTCGGCGCGCTCGCCGGCACGGACGCGGACGTCGGCGATCACCGCGTTCAGCGTCACCGAGATCGGTTCCGGGGTATCGAATCTGGGCATGACAGGACCCTTCTGCGCCCGTGGCCGGGCAGGACGGGATGACGGCGCGTCCCGGGTGGGACGGCCGTGGGGTGGATCGGGACGGGTGTGGCTAGCGGACCCAGCCGGTGAGTCGCTGCTCGGTGTAGGACGCCCGCGCCGGGGCCGGCGTCGCCGGTCCGGGATCGAGTGCTGCGGATGCCGCCCGGACGAGCCAGGCGTTCACCGAGAGCCGCTCACCCGCGGCGGCGGCCTCGACGCGTGACTTCATCGCGTCCGGGAGGCGCAGGTTGATCCGGGTGGTCGGGCCGTCCTCGGCGTCCGGGGACGCACGCGAACCCGACGGCTCGGCCGGAGCCGCGGCCTCGGCCGGTTCGGACGGCGGAGCCGTGACGACGAACGCGGGCTCGCTGCCGCGCAGCCGGACCTCGACGGAGCCCGGTGCGAGCTCACGGGTGATCTCGTCCGCCGCCGCGGACAGGGCTTCGAGCAGCACCAACCGCGCCGCGGAGTCCAGCGGCGCGGTCAGCCGTTCGGCCAGCGCGCGGGCGTCCTCACCGGCTGCCCCGGCGGCGACCGCGAGCTCGTGGCGCAGGCGGTCGACATGCGAGTCGAGTTCCATGTGCACCACTGTGGCACCAGATGTGGCACCACGCAAGAGCCAATTTGGCTCAGATTGGTCCGGAGTCGAGTCAGTCTGGCTCCGGCCTGGCTCAGCCCAGGTCCGGGCGCAGCGGGCTCCGCTCGCCGGCCTCGACCGGCACCGTCACGGTGTTGCCGGCCGGCGGGAGCGGGCAGGTCGCGTGTGCGATGAACGCGCACGGGAGGTTCACCGTGCGGTTGAGGTCGACCACGACCGTCCCGTCCGGCGACGGGTCCTCCGTGCGGAGGATGCGCCCGCCCCCGTAGCTCTCGCGCCCGGACGTCGCGTCGCGGAAGTGCAGCGAGAGGCCGCCGTCCTTGCCGGGCAGGGCGACGAGCGTCTGCGCCTGTCCGCCGACCTCGAACGTGACCGTCCCGACCGCGGTCGGGTAGTGGTGCAGGCCTTCGACGACGGCGTCCACCGTGATCGTCTCCGGCTCGTCGTACGGGGTGAACCGGCCGGTCACGACCCAGTCCTCGGAGACCGGCCAGACCGGGACGCCCGCGAACGCGGTGCGGGTGATCGCCTGCGGGTCGCGTACCCGCAGCGCGTAGTCGTCGGTGCGCCGGGCGATCTCCACGACCCGGTCCCCCACGGTCACCATCACGCCGGGCAGACCGTCCACCGGGCGCAGCTCGGCGGAACCGTCGACCGAACCGTCGGAGTCCGGGAGGCGGACCTCGTCGGCGGCAGCCGCGGTGATCTCCACGGTGTCCGCATCGCGGACGCGCCAGGTGCCGGGCAGCCCGGGGATCGACGACGGCGTGGAGTCCAGCCAGTGCAGGGCGGTGAGGCTCAGCCAGCCGTGCGGTTCCTGCAGCCACTGCTCGCGCTCGTCGTGCCAGGTCTGCCACTCGGTGCGCAGGTCGTTCTCGGTGGTGGTCATCGCCCTCTCCTCACGCCGCGGTCCCCGTCCCTGGCCGCAACGCACCGGGGCGCGCAGACCTTCCTGTGCCGGGAGTCAGTGCACCCGCGCGGCCCGTTCGGCGTCCGGGTCCGAGCGGGTCAGCATCAGCACGCCGCCCAGTGCAAGTGCCACGCCGATCACGGCGGGCACCACGAAGCCCGGGCGGATCTTGTCCCCCAGCAGCACGAGTCCCACGAGACCGGGCACGACGACCTCGGTCACCGACAGCACGGCCGTCGCCGTCCCGACCGCGCCGTCGCGCAGCGCACCGGCGAAGGCGACCACCCCGAGCACGCCCATCACGACGACGGCGTAGACGAGCGGGTCACGCAGCAGGTCACCGAGCGAACCCCAGGAGACCGGTCCGGGGTGCACGGCGCGCACCGCCAGCGCCGTCCCGCCGAACCCGAGCCCGGCCAGGAACGCGAGCAGCATCGGGCGACCGCTGCGCCACACGAACGGCGCCACGACCACCAGCAGCCCGAACGAGACGAGCAGGATCGGCGTCGCGGCCGCCGGCAGGGGCGCTGGGCGGTCCGGCTCCGCGCTGCCGGCCACGAGCACCAGCCCGGCCAGCACCGCGACCACCCCGATCCGCTCGCGGCGGACCAGGTTCCACGGGCTCCAGCCGTTGTCGGCCAGCGTGGTCAGGGCGATCGCCCCGGCCAGGATCGCCTGCACCGCGAACACCGGAAGGAACCGCAGGGCGACGACGGTGAGCCCCCAGGCCAGCACGTCGGCGACCAGCCCGGCGAGGAACCAGGGCTGCAGCCAGAGCCCGCGGCCGTAGCGCGCGAGCCTGCTGCCGCGGGCCTCCCACAGCGCGGCGACGGTGTTGCCGATCATCGCGCCGACGGCGGCCAGCAGTGCGAGGAACGTCATGCGGTGGTGCTCAGTCCTTCGCGAGCAGGACCTCGCCCTCCAGGCCGTCCGGATCGCGGAAGAACGTGCTGTACACGCCGCCGAAGTCGTTGACCTGACCGTCGCCCGCCCCGTTGGCGACGATCCGCTCCCGGATCGTCGCGAACGCCTCGGCGTCGGCGGCCTGCAAGCCGACGTGGTCGATCCGGCCGCGGCCCCACATCGGGGTCTGGCGGTCCGCCTCGGCGTTGCCGTCGATCACGACGATGTTCAGCTCGGTGTGCGGGCCGATCCGAATCGTCGTCATGGTCTCGCCGGGGCCGTGGTCGCGGGTCTCACCGACCTCGGCCTCGAACACGTCGGCGTAGAAGCGGCCCAGCCGGGCCACGTCCTTGGAGATCCAGGCGATGTGGTTGACGCCGTCGAGCAGCATGATTCCTCCCGGGTCGCTGCCGACGATCCTCTCCGGCGCGACCGCTGCCCACCACTCCGGCGCGCCGCCGGGTCTCGCTTCTGTCGGTGGGTGATGCGAACATTTGTTCGTGCGAGGCGAGGCGAGCATCCTGCATGCCGATCTGGACGCGTTCTACGCGTCGGTCGAGCAGCGGGACGACGCGCGGCTCCGCGGGCGCCCGGTGATCGTCGGCGGCGGGGTGGTGCTGGCGGCGAGCTACGAGGCGAAGGCGTGCGGGGTGCGCACCGCGATGAACGGGCGGCAGGCCCGGGCACTCTGCCCGGCGGCGCGGGTCGTGCCGCCCCGCATGCACGCGTACTCCGAGGCGTCGAAGGCCGTGTTCGCCGTGTTCCGGGACACCACGCCGGTCGTCGAGGGGATCTCGATCGACGAGGCGTTCCTCGAGGTCGGCGGCCTGCACCGGATCGCGGGTTCGCCGCAGGAGATCGCCCAGCGGCTGCGCGCCCGGGTCGCGGCCGAGGTCGGTCTGCCGATCACGGTCGGGGTGGCGCGCACGAAGTTCCTGGCCAAGGTCGCCAGCGGGGTGGGCAAGCCGGACGGGTTGCTGATCGTGCCGCCGGACGGCGAGCTCGCGTTCCTGCATCCACTGGCCGTCGAGCGGTTGTGGGGCGTCGGGAGGGTGACGGCGGAGAAGCTGCACGCCCTGGACGTGCACACCGTCGGCGAGGTGTCCCGGCTCGGCGAGCAGGCGCTGGTGTCGTTCCTGGGCAAGGCCGCGGGGCGGCACCTGCACGCACTGGCCCACGGGCTCGACCCGCGGCCGGTCGACACCGGTCGGCGGCGCCGTTCGATCGGCTCGCAGCGCGCGCTGGGCCGGCGCCCGCGCAGCGAGGAGGAGCTGGACGCGATCCTGGCGGGCATCGTGGACCGTCTGGCCCGCCGTCTGCGCGGCGGGCGGGACGGGCCCACCGAGGAGGACACGCCGGGCGTGGCAGACGGTCCGGACGTCGAGCCGGTGGACGCCTGGCCGGTCGACGTCGGGCCGATCGACGTCGGGTCCGTCGCGGTCGGGTCGGGTCGTGTCGGGGCCGACCGGCCGAGCCGGGCACGCCGCGGTCGGGTGTGCCGCACGGTCGTGCTGCGGCTGCGGTTCGGGGACTTCACGCGGGCCACCCGCTCGCACACCCTGCCCGTGGCGACCGCGCACACCCCCGCCCTGCTCGAGGCGGCGCGCACGCTGCTCCGGACGGCGACGCCCCTGATCCGGGAGAAGGGGATCACGCTGATCGGGCTGTCCCTGTCCAACCTCGACGGAGACGACGCGGTGCAGCTGGAGCTGCCGCTGGACGCGCACAGCGGGCCGGCCCTGGACGTCGCGCTGGACGCGGTGCGCCACCGGTTCGGCGCGTCGTCGGTGAGCCGTGCCGTGAACGTGAACCGTGACGAGGGGCTGCAGGTCCCGCTCCTGCCGGAGCACGAGTGATCGCTGGTCAGCAGGAGGGCGCGTTGGCGTGGTCGCCGTTGGAGCGGACGTAGTAGTTGGTGACCCAGCCGTCGTGCGGCGACCCGATCCGGTACCAGACGGGATCGTCGGAGACCGGGTCGCCACGGACCCAGCACTGCACCCGGACCGGGGTGCCGGACTCGGGGATCTTCGCAACGACCGGCGAGCCCACGGCGGGTTCGGTGTGTACCGCCAGGCCGGGGATGCTGGTGCGGGCACAGGCCGCGAGCAGCGCGACCGCGATCAGGGCCGGTACCGCCCGGAAGATCCGCGCCATCGCTTCCCCCTTTCGGGGACACCCGATCAGGTGACCGTCCTGACGGACGGTAGAAGCGGTGTGCCTCCTGGACGGTCCGACACGCGGTGACGACGCGGCGTGACGACGGACGGTCGTCCGGTATCGGTTGGAGCGCGGGTCGGTGCGGCGACCGGCCGGGTACGGCTAGCCGGTCGTCACCCGCCCACGCACGGACTCGGCACCGGCCGTGGACCCGGCGGCCACGTCGAGACCGTCCCTGTCCGCGCTTCCGGCGGCCCAGACGTCGGCACCGTCGAACGCCGGGCTGACCAGCCGGTAGTCGAACGTGCTCAGCTGCTCGTCCGGACGGTGCCGCCGGGGGATCTCCAGCGCCAGCATGGCCAGCAGCGGGCCCTGCACGACCAGGCCCGGGTAGCCCTCGACGCCGGTGGTGTAGTCCCGGTCGTAGTGGATCCGGTGCGTGTTGTAGGTGAGCGCGCTGAAGCGGAACAGCAGCTGCGGCCCGGCCGCGATCCGCAACGACCAGTCGTGCTCCGGCGGCGCCACCGGCTCCGGCGCCGGGATGCCCCGCACGCTGCCGGCCGGCTGCGAGCGGTAGACGATGTCCTGCTCCTCGGTGAGCAGATGCCGGCCGTCGCCGGCGTCGCGGAAGTCGTGGCGCACCGTCACGAACGCCATCTCGCCGCTGCGCCCGGACTTCACCTCGACGCCGGTGATCCCGGTACGCCGGCGGACCGGCGCTCCGACGCGCATCGGCTCCGCGACCCGCAGCCGCCCACCGCCGAACATCCGCCGCCGGTCCGGAACCGGGGGCAGGAAATGGCCGTGGGCCGGGTGGCCGTCGTCGCCGAGCTCGTTCTGCGCGGGGTGGTCGAGGAACGCGAACCAGTGCCACAACGGCGGCACGGGGTCACCCTCGGCCGCGGCGGTGGCCGGCAGGTCGAGCATCCCGGAGAACGCGCCCACCGCCCACGAGCCGACCGCGTCCAGGGTCTCGACCGGTTCCGGGGCCCACCCGTCCAGGGCATCGGCGAGCGCACTCATGACGTGACCTCCTCCGCGTCCAGCCACTGCAGGACGGCATCGGTGTGTTCCCCCGCCTCCGGGACCCCGCCGTCCGGCTCGGCCCACCCGGACGTGACCGGCGGCAACGGCATCCGGACCGGCCCGCCGGGCGTCGGTGTGTCCCGCCAGCGGTCGCGCGCGGCGAGCTGCGGGTGCTCGGCGAACTCGGCCATTGTCCGCTGATGGGCGTTGGCGACGCCGGCCTCGTCCAGACGGCGCCGGGCCTCGTCGGCGGGCAGCTCGGCGAACACGGCGTCGACGATCTCGGCGAGCTCGTCGCGGTGGGCGTTGCGTGCGGCGTTGCCGGCGAATCGCTCGTCGGTGGCCAGCTCCGGGAGCTCCAGCACGTCGGCGCAGAAGCGTTCCCACTCCCGCTCGTTCTGGATCGCCAGCGTCAGGACCTCGCCGGTCGCGGTGCCGACCGGGCCGTACGGCGCGATCGTCGCGTGGCTGGCGCCGGCCCGGACCGGGTCGGACCCGCCGTAGTGGCCGTACAGATAGGGGAAGCCCATCCACTCGCCGAGCGCCTCCAGCATGGAGACCTCCAGTGCCTGCCCCTGTCCGGTGCGGGCTCGTTGGTGCAGCGCGGCCAGCACACCGGAGTACGCGTACATCCCGGCCGCGATGTCGGCGACCGCGATCCCCGCCTTGGCCGGGAACTCCGGTGTGCCGGTGACCGACACGAAGCCGGCTTCGCACTGGATGAGCAGGTCGTAGGCCTTGCGCTCGGAGTACGGGCCGCCCGCGCCGTACCCGGAGATGTCGCACGCCACGAGAGCGGGACGGCGTGCGACGAGCTGGGCGGCGGTGATGCCGAGACGCTCGGCCGCCGACGGTGCCAGGTTCTGCACGACGACGTCGGCGCGCTCGATCAGGCGCTCCAGCGTGTCGCGTCCGTCGGCGGCCTTGAGGTCCAGCGTCACGCTCTCCTTGCCGCGGTTCAGCCAGACGAAGTGGCTGGACTGGCCGTGCACGACCGAGTCGTAGCCGCGTGCGAAGTCGCCCTGTCCCGGCCGCTCGACCTTGATCACCCGGGCGCCCAGGTCGGCCAGCTGCCGGGTCGCGAACGGCGCCGCCACCGCCTGCTCGACGGCGACGACGAGCGTGCCCGACAGCGGTCCGGGCGGGCGTGCGGATCGGGGCTGGCTCACCGGTGGCTCCTCGGGTCGAATCGATCTCCCGCACCGTACGACCGGGCGCCGGGAGCCGCTCGGTGTCACCGCTCACCCCCGTCCCCACAAGCGGATCAACGGACTCTCGACCACTTGAACGAGTCAGCTGCGCCATCCGGACGTCACGGGCCGGCCACGCCGTATAAGCGCTCTGACCTGGGCCTTGCCGCCGACGGCGCGGCTCCCTAGCGTCGATCACCTTATGACCCGTTCCTCGCGGTCCCGGTCACCATGACAAGCGCGGGCACGCCATCCGATCAGCCGGGGATCGAGTCTGCCCGCAACCCGGTGCAGCCCACCGTCCGCTGGGAGATGCCGCGCCCGCGCACCGCGCCGGAGGTCGGACAGGAGCCGGATCGCACGGCTACCGGACTCCCGGCGACGCCCGCGCCGGTCGCGTGGACAGGGCGGGAGAAGGGTCTCGATCCCGGTCCGCCGGTCCCGGTCCGACCGGGCGCCGATCACTGGCCGCGGGCCGCCGAGCGCCGCGCGGCGGCCCAGCGGGCGGCCGAGAGCCGCGTCGCCGCAGTGCGAGCCGCCGACGCCGACGCCGCGCTGCTGGCGGTGGCCCGTCGCGCGGCCGCCGACCGGGATGCCGCGAACCGCGCCGCGCTCCGAGCGGAAACCCGCCGCGCCCTCCGCAACCGGTTGCTGCGGCTCCGGGCGCCGGTCGCGGCGGCCGTGCTCGGAGTCGCGGTCGTCGCGGCGACCGGGACCGCGGACGCCCCCGCCGGGATGCGACGGGCGCTGCCGTGGTCCGACCCCGTGCCGTCGCGCGTCCCGTCCGCGCCGGGCGGCGGGCTTCCGGCCGCCACCGGGGCACCGCCCGCGACCGCGGGGCCGTCCACGCCGGACTCGTCCACACCGGACCCCGGACTGTCCGGTGTGTGGCCGGGCGGCGGGTCCGGGACCGTCTCCGTGCGACCGGCGTCGATCGCGACCGCGCCGCCGGACGACCGTGCGCGAACCGCCCTGCGCGTGGCGATGTCCCAGATCGGCCTGCCCTACGTCTGGGGCGGCGACGGACCGGAGGCCGGCGACAGTGGCTTCGACTGCTCCGGCCTGACCCATTTCGCCTACGCCGAGGCCGGCGTCGACCTCCCGCGGACCGCGCACACGCAGTTCCGCGCCGGGCCGCGTGTGCCGGACGGTGCGCCCCTGCAGCCCGGCGACCTGGTGTTCTACGGGACCTACCGGAAGGTCCACCACGTCGGCATGTACATCGGCGACGGCCGGATGGTGAACGCGCCGACGTTCGGCCAGCCGGTGCAGACGGCCTGGTACCGGTGGAGCGGGGACGACTACATCGGTGCCAGCCGCCCGGCCTCCTCGGACAGCGGGTCGGCGCCGCTCACGGACGTTCCCGAGGTGCCGGACCCGGAGGCCCCGCCGGCGAACGACGAGTTCGTCGCACCCGTTGCGCCGCTCCCGACCGCTGTGCCCGAGCCGCGGGCCCCGCAGCCCCCCGAACCCGACTCGGCCGCACAGAGCCGCGCGCGGTCGGACGCCGACATCGCCGCCGGCCGGGTTCCGGTGCCGCCGCCCGCGGTCGAGTCCGTGCCAGAGCGGGCGCCGGCGGTGCCCGCTCCGAGCGCCCGCCCGATGCCGGGCTCCGCACCAGCCCCCGACGAGGTCCCACCGTCCGCCTCGCCAGGTCCGGCCCGTGTCCCCGGCACGCCGCTGACATCGACGTCGACACCGCCGAGCCCCGCCGTTGCCCCGGTCACACCGCCGACGTCCACATCGGTGGGTACCGGCCCGCCGCCCGGCGTGCAGGCACCGTCCATATCGGTGCAGTCGGTGCCGCCGCATCGCTCGGTGCCGCAGGACCAAGCGCCGCCCGCGGGGGTACCGATCCCGGATCCGCCCAAGGCTCCGGCACCCGAGGCGGCCGCGGCCTCGCCCGCGACGACGATCCCCACGCCACCGACCGTCTCCTCGCCACCGGTCCCGGCGCCGGAACCGCAGTCGCCCGCCGCGGCGGGCCCGGTGCCTGGCGGGTCGCCGGCACCCCCGGTCCCTACCAACCTGAGCACCACGCCGACGGCCGCCACACAGCCCTCCGCGGTGGGCCCGGCACCGGCGGGAACCCCGTCGACCTCCCCCACCTCCGCAACACCGAGGGCGGCCACACCCGCGAGCCCGTCGCCGGTCACACCTGCGATCCCCGCGCCGGCGACGTCATCCGCGCTCGCGCCTCCGGCCCCGGCCACATCTGATTCGTCGCCGCGCCCAGCGCCGCCGACCCATTTCGCCGGCGCCCGACCTCTGCGCAAGCGCCGACCTCCGCGCCCGCGCCTGCGTCCGCGCCGGTACCGGCCGCTCCCAGTACACCGCGGGTGCCGCCGCCGTCCACACCGGTCTCAAAGACGCCCGCGCCACCGTCGCGGAGCCCGTCGAGTCCTGCTCCCCCGACCACCACCACGGATGCGGGCGCCCTCGTCGTCGGGACCACCTGGCTGCCGGTCGCGCTCGCCGGCGCGGGATCCGGCGGGTTGCCCACGGGTCCGGGTGCGGTCCGTGCTCCGGCCGGGTGGATCGTTCAGCTCCGCGCGCCGATCACGGCCGGCACTGGGAGCTCGGTGTCCCTGCGTCTGCCCGACGGGCGCACTGTGCGGTGGACCGTTGTGTCGCGGTCGGCACCGATCCCACGGGACGAGGTGAAACCCGCGGGCAGCCCGCTCGTGCTGCTCGTCCCCGCCGGCGACGGACGCTGGATCGTCGTGACGGGCCGCTGAGCAGGCCGGTACCTGAGGTACTCCAGCGCGGGAGCGAGAGCACGAGCCTGCATCGGCCGACGGCCGGCCGAGAGCCGACGCCGTCAGGCACCCTCGCGGGTGGATGCCGGGACGTACCGCGTGACCTGCAGGATCGTCCACGCCACCAGCGACGGGTTGTCCACCATCGGCACGTGGCCGACCCCGGGGAGCACGACGAGCTCGGCGTCCGGGACGGCGTCCATCATCGGGCGGCCGTAGCGGCGGAACGGGATCATCCGGTCGGACCCGCCCCAGGCGATCCGGACCGGGCAGGTGGGGTGGTCGAGCGCGCGGATCGGGCCGTCGTCGTGCGCGCGGGCGAGCATCGGCTCGAGGATCGTGCAGCCGGCCAGGTCCTCGAACAGCACGTCCACGTCGTCCGGCGAGTAGCGCTCGGCGTGCTCGGCGACGGCGCGCATCAGCATCCGGCGGACCCAGCCGACGGTGGCCAGCCGCCGCATCAGCGGCCAGCCGGTGACCAGCGCGCCGAGCCGGAACAGCACCTGCAGCCGGTACATGTCCCGCGGAACCGCCCACGCCCCGGCCGGGGACAGAGCCACCACCGAGCGGGCACGGCCGCGGCGGGCCAGCTCCAGCGCGATCCAGCCGCCCAGGGAGTTGCCCGCGACGTGGGGTGCGGCGAGTCCGAGCTCGTCGAGCTGGTCGCACACGTCGTCGACGAGCGCGTCGATCGTCGGCGCCCGGCCCTCGTCCCACGGGCTGCCGCCCTGGTGGCCGGGGAGCGTGACCGCGTACACCTCGTGGTGCTCCTCGAGCAGCGGCAGGACCGGCCGCCACGCCCGCCAGGACGACGTCATGCCGTGCAGCAGCACCAGCGGGGGTCCCTCGCCCCCGCGATGCAGGCCGCTCATACCGGACGGACGGGCTCCGCGGAGCCCGGGTTCAGGGCCAGCACCTCGGAGAACCCCCTGACCAGGCAGTCGGTGAACAGGTCGCGATCGGTGATCGCGGCCGCGTCCAGGTTCGCCCCGATGCACACCACGTCGCCGTGCGTGACGGCCGAGATCATCGCCGCGCAGCCGGGCAGCGGCGCGTACGGATAGACCCGCTCGATCCGCCCGCCGCAGAGGAAGACCTCGTGCTGCAGCCCGGGCACGTTGCTCGCCTGGACGTCGCTGCCGGTCGTCGAACCGCCGGCGAGCGACATCATCAGCGGTCCGGGCAGCCGCGCCAGCAGGGGTGCGACGGCGTCCGCGCTCTCCAGCGCCGGCTCCGCGCGTGCCGAGCGCATCAGCGTGCCGATCGCGCCGATCCGCTCGGCCGGGTCGGTGATCCCGTACGGACCGGCCAGCCGCCCGGGCGCGAACCGGTTGCCGCCCGCGTCGTCCGAGTCCTTCCGGATCGAGACCGGCACGGACAGGCGCAGCGTCGCGTCCGGTGCGACCGGATAACCGGACTCGACGTGGTAGAGCCGCAGCGCGCCGAGCACGCCGGCGAGGTAGACGTCGTTGAACGATCCGCCGGCCGCCTTCCCGGCCGCGCGCAGGTCGGCGAAGTCGACGTCGAGCGCGGCGAAGCGCCAGGACAGCCCCCGCGGACGCAGCAGCTCGGACTTGTCCCCCCGCGGCGGTGAGAGCACCCGGGTGGCCGAGTCCAGGTAGCGCAGCGTCTCGGACACGGCGCTGATCGGATGGGACAGCGCGCCGACGACGTCGCGGGTCATCCGCGCCGCGGCCGGCACGATCCCCGCCTCGCGGCGCAGGAACCGGTCGAGCTCGGAGAACCGGTCGACTCCCTCCGGCCCGCGCGCGCCCGGTTGTGGCTTGTCGTCGTCGTGCTCGCGGCGCCGGGAGTGCAGCTGAGCCAGCAGCTGCATCACCCCGAGCCCGTCGGTGATCACGTGGTGGATCTTCAGCAGGTACGCCGACCGGCCGCCGGGCAGGCCCTCGACCAGCATCGCCTCCCACGGCGGACGCTCCCGGTCGAACGGGGTCATCATGAACCGCTCGGCGACGCCGGACAGCTCGGCCCAGCTGGCGTCGCCGGCGAGACGCACCCGTCGCAGGTGGTAGTGCAGGTCGAACTCGCGGTCCTGGATCCAGTACGGCGTGCCGAGGCCGCCGAGCGCATCGCGCACCCGCTCCCGGAACCGCGGCACCATCCGCGACGCCCAGTCGTGCGCCGCGACGAGGCGGTCCCACTCCGGCGTCGTGTCCAGGATCTCGATCGCCAGCACGGGCGAGCGCATCCGCGGGTCCGACTCGGCCCGCCACATCATCGCCTCGAACGGCGACATCTCGCGGGCGGCGCCCCAGGACAGCGGGGCCTCGCTCACGAGCCCTCCCCGCCGGCGCTCGGCCGATGCCGCAGCGCCTCCACGAACCGCGAGCGGACGTCGTCGACGTGCTCGGACATCGTCGCCACCGACCATTCCGACGTGTCGATCGGCTCCAGCACGGTCACCTCGACCGTGCCGCCGCGCAGCGTCTGCGCGCCCCGCCACATGATCTCGCCGGCGTTACGGATCACGACCGGCACCATCGGCACCCCGGCCTGCATGGCGATGTGGAACGCGCCCTTCTTGAACTTCCCGAGCCGCGGCGTCGACGACCGGGTGCCCTCCGGGGCGATGACGAGCGAGATCCCGTCGTTGCGCAAGGTGTCCACGGCCGGTTGCAGCGCCTCACGCGCCTGCTGGGTGTTGCCCCGGTCGACGAACGCGACGTCGGCGATCTGGAACAGCTGCCCCCACAACGGGATCGAGGCCGCTTCCTTCTTCGCGACGCCGGTGAAGCCGCCGCGCAGCAGCTTCATCAGCACCGGGACGTCGAACTTGGACTGGTGGTTGAACACGAACACGCACGGCCGCGACGAGACGAGGTGCTCGGCACCGGTCACCTCGACGTCGATGCCGGCCAGCCCGAACCCGACATCCGCGCCGACGCTGCAGGCCAGATCCAGGAACGGGCGCTTGGACCCGCGGAGCAACCCGGCGCCGAGGCCGGCGGACAGGCCGCCGACCAGCCCGCCGTAGAACACGGCCGTCCGCGCGATGTCGGTGCCGGACGGGAACAGCCCGCCGCGCGGCGCGCAGTCCAGAACCGGCCAGTCCATCTCGGTCGCCAGCCGGCGCAGCTCGTCGGTCGGCGAGACCGCCACCGGGTGCCCGACGGCGGACAGGAAGTCCGCGTCCTCGGTGCCGTTGGCGTAGGCGAAGCAGTCGCCGAGGTCGATGCCGCGGTCGGCGGCGTCCTTGCGCACGGCCGCGGCCTTGCCCGGCCCCCACAACGTCATGCCGTCGGCGCGGCCGGTGAGCACGCCGTCGCGGACCTCCAGTTCGGTGCACAGCAGACCGTCCGCACCGAGCTCGTCGGCCATCGGCTGCACCTGGAACCGGGTCGCCGAGGACGCCATCACGACCAGGTGCCCGCGCTGCTGGTGCGCGGCGACGAGCTCCCAGATCTCGGGGTGCAGCTGACCGGCGATCTCGTCGCGGAACAGCTTGCGGCCCAACTGGTGCAGCTCGTCCTCGGTCCGGCCCTTCCAGGTCTCGAGCGTGAGCGCGAGGAACTCGCGGAAGTCGTCGTCGGTGCGGATCCCGCGCATTCCGGCCACGACCGTGCGGACCAGCTCGAGCGGGCCGACGTCGAACTCGCGCAGTCGCTTGCGGTAGAACGCGCCGGCCGAGTAGCCCTCGATGACGGTGCCGTCGTAGTCGAAGTAGGCCACGGTCCCCGGGCCATCGGGGGCGGCGCGGATTGCCCGCAGCCGGTCAGCCAGCGACACCGGAGCTCCCCTCGTCAGGTCTCCGACCGGCCCGGTCGGTTCGTGAGCCGCGCCGGGCGGTCTGCTCCGCTCCCGGAACGGCGTGCACGACGCAGAGACTACGTCCAGCGGGCGCTCCCAGCAGCCACGGGCCGGGGGTCACCCCCAGTCGAGCCACGCCGCACCGGGATGGGCGCGGCCGAGCACCGACGCGGTGCGCACACCGTCGCGCACACTGACGCGGCCGATCACGCCGAACACCCCGCCGGCGCGGTTCTCCCGCACCCAGTCCTGCGGGACGTCGAGGCCCTGGACGGTCGTCCGGGCGTCCGGACCCAGCGGCACGAGCGGGTCGACCGACACCCAGTCCAGGTCCCGCTCGCGGCCGATCCGCGCCACGAGCGCGTCGAACCGCTCCAGATCGGCCGGGCCCAGGAAGACGTGCACGTAGGTGTCGACGAGGCACACGTGCACGTCCGCAGGCACGGAGGCGATCACGTCCGGCAGGACGTCGATCAGGTCGCCGCGAACCCGGCGGGCGGGTTCGGACCGGGCGAGCGCCGAGGCCTCCTCGAACCGGGTGACCGCGCCGGCTTCGGGCGGCACGCACGCCGCCAGCCACGCCAGCACCCGGGGATCCGCCACGTCGAGCGGCTCGACGTCCACCCCGACCCGGTCGGCGACCTCGGGGATCCGCTGCGGAACCGGCGGCGCACCGGACCGCACGACGCATTCGATCCGCACGCGGGCTGCGTCGTCGCCGACGTCGTGCGCGGTGCCGTCCGGCATCCGGTAGGTGTAGCGGTAACGGTCGAGGCTCAGCCCGAGTCCGGCACCGGTGCCGAGATCCACGACGGCGAGCGGCCGGCCGGTCTCCTGGGCGATCCGCCCCAGGGCGGGCAGGACGTCGGCGCACCGTCCGACCTCGTTCATCTGGTAGCGGTGGCTCGCGCACAACCCGGCCAGGTCGTCGCGGCGTGCGCGGGCGAACGTGGCCAGCTCGGCGCCGAACGCCGGGTCCTGCGGCGG
Organism: uncultured Actinomycetota bacterium; assembly: GCA_963822335.1. GTDB lineage: Bacteria > Actinomycetota > Actinomycetes > Mycobacteriales > Pseudonocardiaceae > Pseudonocardia. The sequence goes on from CAWGHE010000006.1 coordinate 436,740, forward strand.
CTGGGCGCCTCCCGGGGACGGGTAGTGCCGGGCGATGTCCGAGCCGGGGGCCAGGTAGCGCACGGCTGCCGCGAGGAGCAGTGGCGGCAGCCGGTCCTGCGTGATCTCGGACGCGAGATCCAGCAGCACGTCCTCCTCGGCGATCGCGGCGAACGTGGCGGCCGTGAGCCACCAGCTCGACGGCGCACCGTCCGGCGACCACGCGTCCGCGATCGCCCGGGCCTGGGAGGCGACGACCGCCCTGTCCGTTCCCGTCATCTCCTCGCCTCGTCAGCTCGCGACGCCGGAGCTGCCCTCGGCCGTCGCACCGGCGTGCCCGGACGGCGACTCGCTCTGCCCGCCGAGGACCACCTCCAGCCGGGCGCGCTCGAGCCGGCCCAGCCGCGTCAGGTCGTCGATCAACGTGGTCAGCTCATCGCGCCACGCCTGCCGTCCCGTGGCCACGACGGCCCGCGCGTCCTCGCTCTGCGGCGCGACCAGGTCGCGGTTCTCGGCGAGCCGCAGCGCCGTCGCGTACAGCTCGCGGGACACCGAGTCCGCCCGGTCCAGCCGGTGCTGGAGCAGCATCTGACGGCCCACCCCGAGGCAGGTCTCCAGGAACTCCTTCTCGTCGGTCAACGGCTCGCTCGCCAGCTCGGCGAGCTGCTCGGCAACGACGAGCTGGGCGTCCAGGAACGAGCGCAGCGTCCCCGGCGCGACCAGCAGCGGTGCCTGACGCAGGACCGCCCGCGCGTCGGCCGGGCGGGCCGTGCGTTGCCGCCAGCCGGGGTCCATCAGCTCGAACTCCCCGAGGACGTCCTCGCGCAGCTCACGGCGGTCGGAGAAGAAGAACTCGAACTTGAGCAGGTCCCGCAGCCGGGACAGCTCCGCCCACGCGCGCTCGATCAGCTCCTCGCCGGGCGTCCCCTCCGGCGCGTCCCCGACACGCAGCAGCGCGACCTCGGTCAGTGCCCGGTTCAGCAGGTGGTGCAGGGCCCCGTTGCGGTAGAACGCGGCCACGTGGTGCCGCCCGCGCGAGATCGAGAAGACCGGCTCGGTGCCGCCCTCGTAGATCGACACGACGTGCGCCTCGGCCAGCTGGTCCAGCGTCATCCGCAGACCGTGCCGGGTGCGCAGCTCGGCCACCGGAACGGGCACGTCGCGCGCGTCGAGGTAGTCGGCCAGCGGTGCGACGACGTCGCGCACCTGCTGCAACGTCAGCGCCCGGTCCCGCGCGGTCAGCAGCGCGAACGTCACCAGTGACGTCGCCGTCGCCGCGCTGACCCGGTTGATCCCGGCGCAGACCCGGAACGCGATCTTCTCCATCTGGGCCGAACCGCCGTCGGTCTCGGCCAGCGCGTCGCGCAGGGAGAACGGCTCGGCGAAGCGGACCCGCGCGGTCCCGATGTGCCGGCGCTGGTCGCGGAAGTAGCCGGCCAGCCAGCCGAGCCCCTCGGCCTTCTTCTCGCCGCCGCGCTGCTCGGCGGCCATCGCGCCGACCTCGTGCAGCTGGTCGTAGACGATCGAGACCGGCACCAGGATCGCGTCCACGCCCGGACGGCTCTGCAGCGCCTCGGCCAGGTAGCGCAGCAGCCCGTAGCGCGGGCGGCGCAGCTTGCCGGTCCGGCTGCGGCCGCCCTCGATGTACCACTCCAGGTTGAACCGCTTCGAGAGCAGGTGGCCCAGGTACTCCTGCATGGCCGCCTTGTAGATCGTGTCGCCGCCGAACGAGCGCCGGATGAACACGATCCCGGCCCGGCGCCCCAGCGCGCCCATCGGCCAGAACGACAGGTTGTTGCCGCCGAGCACGTGGTTGCGCGGGAAGTTGCGCTGGTGCAGCACCTCGGCGAAGAGCAACGGGTCGGAGTACGAGCGGTGCGACGGCAGGAACACCAGCGCGTGCTCCTTGTTCAGCTCGCGCAGCCGCTCCAGACCGGACTCGTCGACGTGCACGTCCCAGGCCTTGGTGTGCAGCGGGCCCATCATGGCCCGGAACGTGTCGATCGCCGGCGGGCTCTGCACCGCCGCCATCTCGTGGAAACAGCGACGCAGGTATTCCTCGACGTCCTCGCGCGTCCGGCCGGTCTCGCCGGCGAGCCGCCCGGCCAGGTCCCGGAACCGCGACGACGAGGTGATCTGCTCGACCATCCGCCGCGGCACCTTGTACCGGTCACCGAGGATGCGGCGCTCGGCCCGGTCGCAGGTCAGCACGGCCTGGCGCACGACGAACCGGGCGAACGCGGCCGAGCCGGGCCGCCCGTCCTCCTGCGCGGCGAAGCGGGACACCAGGTCCCCGACGGTCGCCGGCTCCCCGGCCACGACCTGCGCCGCCTCCGGGCGGCGCTTCGCCAGCTGCGGGTGGAACCGCCACCAGGCCAGCTGCATCGCGGCCGTCGCGGCCAGCGAGGTGACCCGGCGGACCGGGCCCGCCTCGTCCTCCTCCGGCGGGATCCACGCGACGCGCAGCGGCACGACGAGCGTCGACCCGCCGTCGAGCACCCGCTCCAGCTCCGACGGCGGTTCGGCGCGGGCCCCGAAGAGGATCAGCTGCGCGGACGGGTGGTGGTCGGCGACCCAGGCGCGCAACAGCATGCGCTCCGTTCCGGACCGGGCCGCAGCGAGTACCACCTCCCGGCCCCCGCCGGAGCCGTTCGAGGCCGATCCTGCCGATCCCGCTGCCATGGAACCCCCGAATCCGGACGCACAGCCGCACCCGCGCGGCATGGAGTCCGCAGGAGAACATATGCCGCTCCGAGATCACGAACAACCTCGGTGCCGGGACGCCGGGTCAGGCGGCCTCGCCCAGGTCCGCGCTCAGCAGCTCGACCCGGCCCATCGCGTCCCGCACGTCGCCGTCGAGCGTGCGTCCGTAGTCCTGCGCCAGCGTCCGCACCTGGTCGGACGTGACGTCCCATCCGTGCGCCGACAGCCAGGCGTCCGGGCCCTCGCCGCGCGGCTCGTCGAAGAACAGGCCGGCGACGTCGGTGCCGATCAGGCGCTCGGACAGCGACCGGAAGCTCGGGTTGGCGACGATCTCGTCGACGCTCTCGGCGACGTGCTCGACCGCGATCCGGCTCCCCGGCGCGGACAGCTCCTGGACCCGCTCGAACAGCAGCCGCTCGGCGTCGGCCGGCAGGTAGGGCAGCAGTCCCTCGGCCAGCCACACGGTCGCCAGCGCCGGGTCGAAGCCGGCCGTGCGCAGGGCCTCCGGCCAGTCGTGGCGCAGGTCGACCGGAACCGGCACGCGGGTGGCCTCCGGCGCGGCGCCCGCCTCGGACAGCACCCGGTCCTTGAACTCCAGGACGGCGGGCTGGTCCACCTCGTAGACGGTGACGCCGGGCGTCCAGCCGAGCCGGTAGGCGCGTGCGTCCAGCCCGGCCGCGAGCAGCACCACCTGCGTCGTGCCCGCCGCGACGGCGGCGCCGAGCGCGTCGTCGAAGAAGCGAGAGCGTACGCCGAGGTAGCCGGCCTGCGACACCAGCACGTCGTCCTCGGCCGGGCTGTCCGTCAACGGCAGGGCGGACCCGGCCGCGTCCACGAACGCCTGCGCGTACGGGTCACGCACGAGTCCGTCGTCGCGCCGGTTCTCGATCGCCCGTCCCACGGCCACCGCCAGGGCGGTCGCGCCCACGCTCGTCGTGATGTCCCACTGATCGTCGTCGGTCCGCATGATCGTCGGTTACCCGATCACTTAGCTAGGCTAACGACAACGTGGCCCGCGTCACTCGTCGGACGACGTCCCGGGGTCCTGCTCGTCGAGGCGCTGACGACGTTCGAGCTCACGACGGCTGTAGGCGGCCTGGCGCACGGCGCTCTCGTCGGCGAACCCGGATCCGAGTGCGCCGGCGACCGTGCCCATCGAGCAGGACAGCCACGCGATCATCACGTAGTCGTCGAGGCCCCACTCGCGCCCGAGCGTGCTGCCGAGATAGTAGCCCGGCACCACGATCGCGGCGGCGACCAGCGCGATCACGAACAGCAGCGCGTACATGCACACGACGCCGGTGGCCACGGTGAGCACCGTGGAGGCGTTGGACAGGATCGCCTCCTCGCGCAGCGACCGGTCACCGCGGCGTTCCCAGAGCTGGTTGTTCAGGATCAGCCAGGCGACCATCGCGACGATCGCGAGCAGGCAGACGACGGCCTGCCGCCAGACACCCTGCGCCACCGCCAGCGACCAGATGTTGGAGTAGAAGATCCCGAACGCGGCGCCGGCGCCGGCCGCCGCAAGCGCCGGGGACAGGCTCGGGACCAGGCGCCACGGCCGGTTCGCCCGGACCATCCCGGCCAGCAGGCGCGTCCGGCCGCGGGTGCCGGTCAGCGCGAGCCGGACGTCGACGGCGTCCTCGGCGCCACCGGCTCCCGCGTCGTCGGTGTCCTCAGCGCGGTCCCCACCGGACGTCTCACCCTCGACCTCGATGCGGGTGAGCGCGCCGGCCGCCCCGTCGCGGCCCTGCTCCTGCGGATCGCCCTGACCGGGCAGCAGGTGGCCGGCGACCAGTCGCAGGACCGTGTCCCGGGCCCGGCGGTGCTGGGCGACGGCGCCGAGCGCCGGCAGCGAGACCAGGCCGACCCGGTCCCCCGTCGCGGCGTCCGCGGTCACCGGCTCCTTCCCGGCCCGGCGCGGCAGATCGGAGATCAGGACGACGACGTCCCAGCCCCGCTCCTCGAGCGCCTCCTTGCCGATCTGCACCATCGGCAGCGCGCCGTTCTCGTCCAGCTCCAACGCCGCCTCGACGGCCTCGACGTTCCACGAGCCGCCGGCGTGCCGGCCCAGAAGATCGGGCAGGTCGTCCTCGAGCCGGTGGGCGAGCTCGGCGGCGAGACCCGGGTCGGCCAGCAGGCCCACGGTGCGCCGCTCCGTGGCGGGTCTCGGGGGTGCATGATGGGCCGTGGCGCGGGCTGTCACCTGCGGGACCCTACGGACCGCCGCAGGAGTACGACCGTGCGGATTGTCCCGGGCAGCGCGTAACGGGCCGTGCGCAGAGAGCGAGCACCGACCATGGACCTTCGCGCCATCACCGGGTACATCGCGCTCGCGTTGATAGCCGGGTACTGGGTCTGGGTGCTGTCGTGCACCACCCCGGAGCTGCGCCGTGGTACCCGGGACCGGGAGCTGCGCCTGAAGATCCTGCTGGTCAAGACGGCCGCGCTGGTGTTGACGGCCGTGACCGTCGCCACCATCCACTTCTGGGCGACGCAGGTCTGGCACGTGCTCGTCGCGGTGCCGGTCGCCGCCGCCGTCGGGTTCTGGCTCCGCCGCGTCTACCGCAGGCTCGTGGCCGCGCCCCGGCACCGGCTGCCGCTCGGCCAGCGGATCCGGCGGACCGGCCATCTCCACGTCATCGATCCGCCGCACGCACGGCACCACGTGCACCGGGTGGTCGCGACGAGCAATGTCCCGGCTCCGCGGATCCCGCCGGGCCAGATTCCCACGGTCGGCCCGATCACCCCCGTGGCGCCGGTCGAGTCCGCCCCCACCGCCCCGACCGCTCGGATCACCCCGAACCTCACGGAGCAGGCCGGCGCGACCTGAGCGCGCCGCACCCCGGCGGCGCCGTCACCCCTGCGGCGGCCGCGAACCCGCGCTCAGCCGGTGATCGCCGCGCGGGCCGCGGCGTCGTCGTGTGCCTGGATCGTGCGGGCCAGGTCGGCGAGCAGGCTGCGGTCGGTGTCGTCGCGGACGGCGATCGAGAACTCGACGTCGGTGACCAGATCACCGAACCGGTCGAGCAGCCGCGACCCGATCTCGTCGTGCGTGCCGATCACGGCGAACTGCTCCAGGACCTCGTCGGAGATCAGCGCAGGCAGCTCGTCCCACCGCTGCGCGCGGGAGAGCAGCTTGGCCTCCCCCGCCAGGTCGCCCAGCCCGAGGTGCTCGAACGCCGCGAGATAGCCGCGGGTGGAGGCGTAGAACGCGATCCGGGCGCGGGCGTCGCGGACCTTGCGCTCCAGCTCCTCGTCCGTGCGCGCGGAGGCGACCAGCGGCTTCATGCAGACCCGGAACCCGTCGAGCGACCGGCCGGAGCGCGCGGCGCCGCGCCGGACCGCGGGCAGCATCACCTCGCGGATGTAGGACGGCGTGCACACGGGGTGCGGGCGCATGCCGTCCGCGACCTCGCCGGCCACCGAGCACATGTACGGGTTCACGGCGGCCACGTGCACCGGGACGTCCGGGTGCTCGATCGGGCCGGCGTCGAACAGCGGGACCATCAGGGACAGGTCGTAGTGCTCGCCGTGGAACTCCAGCGGCGTGCCGTTCTGCCAGGTGTCCCACACCGCCCGCACGGCCTGCACGTACTCGCGCATCCACGGACCAGGCGCCGACCACGCCATCCCGTAGCGACGCTCGACGTGCGCCTTGACCTGCGATCCGAGCCCGAGCGTGAACCGTCCGCGGGACAGCTTCTGCAGGGTCCACGCGTGCAGGGCGGTCACCGTGGGGCTGCGCGGGAACGCCATCGCCACGGCGGTGCCCAGCCGCAGCTCGGTCGTGGCCTGTGCGGCGAGCGCGAGCAGCACGTACGGGTCGTCCTTGGTCTCCTCGACGACCATCCCGCCGTAGCCCACGGCCTCCAGCAGCGACGCGTTCTCCGCGACCGCGTGGATGTCGAGCGGCTGGTCCGGGGTGCGCAGGCCGGGGTCGACCTTCCCCAGCGGCAACAAGGTCTCCAGGCGCACGACGTCCCCTCCCGCTCTCCTCCGTGCCACGATCATCACATGAAAGAGGAGAGGCTGGAGGCCGGCCGCCGGATCGCCGCCCCGCCGGAGGCCGTGTTCGACGTTCTCCGCGACCCGCAGGGGCACGTCGCGATCGACAGCGCCGGGATGCTGATGTCCGCCGAGGGATCCAAGGTCACCGGCGTCGGCGACGAGTTCGTGGTGCACATGGACCGCGAGGCGCTCGGTGACCGCCCGCTCGGCGAGTACGACGTGACGGTGCACATCACCGCCTACGAGCAGGACCGCGAGATCGCCTGGACGATCGTCGGCGGGGTCATGGACCCGCCGATCGGGCACGTCTACGGCTACCGGCTCTCGCCGGGCAGCGACGGTGGGACGGACATCGTGTCCTACTACGACTGGTCGGGCATCCACGAGAAGTACCGCGGCCGGATCGAGTTCCCGGTCATCAACCCGGAGTCGTTGCGCGCCACGCTCGGCATCCTCGCTCGGACCGTCGCCGCCCGGCAGGCCTGACCGCCACCGATGAGTTCCCGGCTCCCGGCCGGTCCCATAGCACGACAGATACCGCCGGCCGAGCCGGGAACCGAAGGGGCACAACAGCCATGGGAGCGATCAAGGTCCACGAGTTCACGACGATCGACGGCGTCGTCGACGCTCCGATGTGGACGATGGAGTACGGGTTCACGGAGGCGATGGGCGCCGCGATCGGAGCGATCACCGACCCGGACGGCGCGATTCTCCTCGGCCGCACCACCTACGAGATGTTCGCCCCGGTGTGGTCCACCCGCACCGTGGAAGACGACCCGGGCGCGCCGTTCTTCAACGACACCGCGAAGTACGTCGTCTCCTCCACGCTGACCGAGGCGTCCTGGAACAACTCCACGATCCTCGGCGCCTACGACGCGGACCGGATCCGGGAGCTCAAGAACTCGATCGACGGCGGGATCTACGTCAGCGGCAGCGCGAAGCTGGTCCGCGCGATGATCGCGGACGGCCTGGTCGACGAGCTGCACCTGTTCGTCTACCCGATCGCGGTCGGCACCGGCATCCGGCTGTTCCCTGAGGGCACGGAGCAGACCCCGCTCTCGCTCGCCGGCTGCGAGTCGTTCGACAACGGGATCGTGCACCTGACCTACGGCCCGGCGGCCTGATCGACGCTCGCTGGGGTCAGGGGGCGCCCAGCGCGTCGCCGACGACGCCCGTCGTGGCGGCGCGCACCGCGGTGGACAGGCGGGCCAGCAGGTCGTCGACGAGTTGCGGGCCCGGGCGGTCCGCGACCGACACGGCGATGTCCTCGGTCGCGATCCGCAGGGCCGCGTTCAGCGCTGCCGCCTGCACCCGTACTTCGACGTCGTCGGCGGACCGCCCGAGACGCCCGGCGATGATCTCGGCGAGGACCGGCTCGGCACGCTCGTTGACCACCAGCCAGATCGCGCGCAGCGCCGGCTCGTCGCGGGACAGGCGCAGCACCGCCAGCACCAATCCGCCGTCGGTGGCCAGGCCCTCCTCCGGCAGCCGGTAGTCGGCGACCAGGTGCTCCTCCAGCGATCGGTCCTCCGGCCAGCGGCGCAGACAGGCCAGGAACGCGTCCGTGGACAGGCTCAGCACCGGCTCGACGCAGCTCTCCTTCGTCCGGAAGTAGCGCCACAGGGTCCGGGCGGACAGACCGACCGACTCCGCGATCTGCTCGCCGCTGGTCCGGCTCACCCCCTGGGCGCGGAACAGCCGGATGGCCTCGCGGGAGATCTCCAGGCGGTGCAGCCTGCGGTGCCGGTCGGACATCGGGCGGCGACCGCGGCGGGGCACGGGGTGCTCCACCGCCGGTTCCACGCCCTGACTCGTCACGTGCCCTCCCGCGTCGGCGATCCGGTGCGCGAGCTCAGCGCACCCGGGATGCGAGACGCACAGCCTAGTCGGAACCGCTGCGGGAAAAGCGGGCGATCCGGGCGGATCAGCCGGTCAGGACCGGACGCGTCGTCTCCCGCGCGTCGACGCCGTGGATCCACGTCAGCCACGGGTCGAGGCCGGTCAGCCGGGCGTCGCGGGCGGCCGCCTCGTCGCCGTCGGGCAGGTGCAGCAGGTCGGAGGTGACCAGCGAGCTGCGCTGCACCTTCCGCGTGCGCGCCCGGCGCAGGCTCTCGTAGCGGGCGAACGCCTCGACGTGGCCGTCGCCGCTGCGCGCGTCCGGCGCGGAGAGCAGATCGGCCAGCACGGCGGCGTCCTCCAGGCTCTGGTTCGCGCCCTGGCCGTGGTGCGGCAGCATCGTGTGCGCGGCGTCGCCGAGGAGCACGACGCGGCCGGTGGACCAGCGGTTCAGCGGCGACAGCGTGTAGAGGGGCCACCGGTCGCTCTGCGGCACGGCGCTGACCATCTCCTGCACGGCCGGTGCCCAGCCGTCGAACGCGGCCGCGAGCGTGCCGTCCGGCACCGACGACGGCCCGGCGCCGGCGGTCCAGTCGTCCGGGCCCTCCAGGACGGCCAGGAAGTTGACCGTGTCCGCGTCCGGGCCGATGGCGTAGTGCAGCAGGTGCGCGTCCGGGCCCATCCAGAACTGGATCGCCGACGGGTCCGGCAACGACGGCAGGTCGGCCACCGGGACGAGCCCGCGGAACCCGCTGGTGCCGGTGTAGACCGGCCCGGCGCCGGGCGCGACGTGCCCGCGCAGCCGCGAGTGCACGCCGTCGGCACCGACGGCGACGGCGGCCTGCACCGTCTCGCCGCCGTCCAGGGTCAGCTCCACCCGGTCGCCGAGGTCGGTCACGGACTCGACGCGGGTGCCGAGGCGGACCATGCCGTCCGGGCACGCTGAGGCGAGCACGCGCTGGAACTCGGCGCGGTGGATGCCGAGGTAGGGGGCGCCGAAGCGGGCCCGGTAGGAGCCGTCGATCCCGACCGGGAACGCCGTGATCCGGTCGTGCGTGCGCCAGCCGCGGTGGATCAGCTCGGTCGGCTCGGTGGCCAACGCGTCCAGGTCGTCGAGCAGCCCGAGCTCGCCGAGCGGCCGCAGGCCGTTCGCCGACAGGGCCACCGCGGCTCCGACCTCACGCAGCTCCGGTGCCTGCTCGTACACGGTGACCGGGACACCCCGGGCGTGCAGCGACAGGGCCATCGCGAGCCCGCCGATGCCGGCACCGACGATCGCCACCGATCCATGCATGTCCGGATTCTGGCACGCATACCGGGCCGGTTTTCACACTCGGTTCGTCTGAATCCTGACCTCTTCCGAATCGCGGGTCCCGGCCGCGCGCGCCCCGGGATCAGGGCGATGAGCAGCGCGCCGGCCAGCGCGGGAACGGCGAACGTAGAAGTTCCACGCGAACCCGATGGCGGAGGCGAGCACCCAGCCGCCGAACAGCGGCCCGACGATCGCCCGGCCCGCCCGACGCCCAGCGTCCAGCCGAGCGCGGTCGCCCGCAGCCGTCGGGTAGTACGCCGCGAGTATCCGTTGACCAGGATCTGGGTGCCCACGCTGCCGAGCCCGGCGAGCGCGACGGCGACGAACAGCAGGCCCGTGTCCACCCGCTGGCTGAGCAGCGAGCAGGCAGCCGGTGGCGACGACGAACGCCGCGACGGTGACCGGCTTCGACCCGAACCGGTCGGCGAGCAGCGACGCCCCGAGCGCGCCGACGATCGCGCCCACGTTGAGCACGAGCAGGAACGTCAGCGCCGAACCGAGCGGGTACCCGGCCTCGCGCATGATCTGCGGCAGCCAGGTGTTGAGTCCGTAGACGAGCAGCAGCCCGCAGAACCCGGCCGCGCCGAACAGCAGCGTCGCCGCCGGGCGGGCCCGAACAGCTCGCGCGGCCGCCGACCGGCGCTCGGGGCTCGCGTCGCCGCAGGGCGTCGAGATCCAGGCCGTAGCGCGCGGCGAGCCGGCCGGCCTCCTCGGTGCGCGCCGCGGGCGTCGCAGCCAGCCGACGGACTCCGGCAGGAACCGCCACGCCAGCGGCAGCACGACGAGCAGTGGCGCACCGCCGAGTGCCATCATCGGCCGCCAGCCGTGGTCGGCGACGAGCGCGATCGCCAGGACGGCCGCGAGCACGCCGCCGACCGAGTAGCCCGCGAACATCGCGGCGTTGTAGAGCTGTCGGCGCGACGCGCGGCGCGTACTCGACGGTCAGCGCGATCGCGCTCGGGATCACCCGCCGAGTCCGAGCCCGGCGACGAACCGGAGCAGGCCGAGGGCGCCGGGTCCGGCGCCGCCGCGCACAGCCAGCATGGCCAGGGAGAACCAGGTGATCCCGGCCAGCATCAGCCGCCGCCGTCCGAACCGGTCGGTGAGCGGGCCCGCGCCAGTGCACCGATCAGCATCCCGGCGAGCGCGTAGCTGCCGATCGCGCCGGCCTGCGCCGGGGACAGCGACCACTCGCGGATGCAGGCTCGGCACGACCGAGCCGTAGACGATCAGGTCGTAGCCGTCGAAGACGATCGTGAGGAAGCAGAGGGCGACCACCACGCAGTGGTGACCTCGTGCCGGCTGCGGACATCGTGTTCCCCCTCGGTCCGTGCCCGGCGCCGTCGCCGGGGGCGGTGTCCGGAACCTACTGTTCGCCTGGTTTCGGTTTTCCGACGCGTCATGTCTGGATCGGCACCGGTCCGTCACGATCCGACCCGGGCGGCCCTGTCGCGCGACAGCCCGTTGCGCAGCAGAATCCGTCGTTCCACATCCACACTCGACGGAGGATCCGATGTCCGAGACGTTCGTGCTGGTCAACGGCGCGTGGCACGGCGGATGGGCCTGGCGGCCGACGGCCGAGCACCTGCGCGCGGCCGGTCACCGGGTGCTGACCCCGACGTTGCCCGGCCTGCACGACGGCGACGACCCGACCCGCTACCACCTGTCCGACACGATCGACGCCGTCGTCGACCTCGTCGAGCGCGAGGACCTCACCGACGTGACGCTCGTCGGGCACAGCTGGGGCGGCTACGTGATCACCGGTGCGGCGCACCGTCTCGCGTCGCGGCTGCGCAAGGTCGTCTACTGGAGCGCGTTCGTGCCGGCGGCCGGCCGCACCCTCTACGACGAGGTGCCGCCGCCCTACCAGCAGCTGTTCGACGAGCAGGCGCAGGCGTCCGGCAACAACTCCGTGCACGCTGCCGTTCACGGTGTGGCAGCAGGCGTTCATGAACGACGCGGCGGAGCCGCTCCAGCAGCTCGCGCACTCGCTGCTGGTCCCGCAGCCGATGCAGTACTTCACCGAGACCGTCGACCCGATCGACCCGGCCACCCTCGGGGTCCCGGTGTCCTACGTGCTCAGCGTCGACGACGTCGCCCTCCCGCCGGGCGAGTTCGGCTGGAACCGCTTCGCCGAGCGACTCGGCGTCGAACCGCAGTCCGCGCCGGGCAGCCACGAGGCCTGCTTCACCCAGCCCGCCGGCCTGGCCGAGGCGCTGATCAAGGCCTGACCGCCGCCGGCGCCGACCCGCGCCCGACGCCGCACGCCGAACGAGGCGTGCGGCGGGGCGCGGGCGGGCGCGCATCAGCCGGTGGACTCCTGCGGCGTCGGGTCCTCCTGGGCGCCGTCACCCGGGCTCGGGTCCTGGCCGAGCTGGTTCGGCGGGAACCGCAGCGGCGGAGCGCCCTGCACCGGCGCCTGCGGCACCTGGGAGCCCAGCTCCGGCGGGACGGGCGCGCCCTGCGCCGGGTTACCGACCGGGGCCAGCGGGTCGTCCGGCGCGAACGTGTCCGGTGCGGCCAGGCCGCCGGAGTCGGTCCCGTCGAACTGTTCCGTGCGGTCGCAGCCGGCCAGCGTGACCGTCAGCGGCCCGTCGGTGGCCACGTTCAGCTGCGCGTCGCAGTCCACGCCGGCCCGCTCCGGGTCGACGGTGATCGCCCCGACGCCCGCCGACTGGATCTCGAGCTCGTTGCGCTCGTCGGCCGGCTGCGCGGCACCGGAGTGCCGGAACTCGCGCAGGTACGGGTTGACCGGCGAGAACGTGCCCCCGGTCTGCTGGACCTCACGGCCCGCCGGTGCCACCGGCGGGTCGGTCAGACCCTGCCCGTCGCTGACCACGTCGATCGTGCCGAGCTTCTCCGGGTCGCGGCTCTCGATCCCGGACACCCAGTACGCCTTGTCGCCGACCAGACCCGACTGCGGGTCGTCCATCAGCGGGTTGCGCACGTAGGTGACGTGGTGCGGGTCGGTCGCGCGCGGCTCGTCGCCGAGCCACGTGACGGCCGGGTCCCACATGCCGTTCTTGCACATCACCAGGTGCTCGGCGCCCAGACCGACGTGGGACAGGAACTCGTAGTCGTAGTCCCCCTTGGCGTAGGCGTCGGCCCGCTCGCGGGTGATGTTGTAGGGGATGAAGTCGTCGTTGACCCCGGCCCACTCCATCACCGGCTGGTTGCGCCGGCTCGGCAGCAGCGTGGAGATCTTCGACCCCGCCTCGTGCCTGGTCAGCGTGTCCTGGTCGGTCAGCTGCGCGCCCGCGTCGGCGACGCCGTTCAGGCCGGGGAACGACGGCGCCGCGTTCAGGCCGTCGCAGATGAACGCCTTGTTGAACACGTCCGGGAACGTCAGCGACAGCTTGTTCGCCGTGTACGCGCCGCTGGAGAACCCGCTCATCGCGGTCTTCTCCGCGTTCAGCTCGTAGTTGCGGCGGGCGTCGGCCATCGCCTCGAACACCGACGCGCCGGACTCGCCGTAGCCCCAGTTCTCGGCGCCGCGGAAGTCCACGTCGATGATCATCGTCGGGTTGCCGGGACGGTCCGCGAACTGGCGGTACAGGTCCTTGTCGCCGGCGACGTCGTCGCCGGGGCGCAGCGCGTAGCCGTTCGTCCACACCATCGACGAGTAGCCGTCCGACGGCGGCAGGCTGCTCCGGGACGTAGACCATGGTAGCGCTGCAGGCGCCCGGGCAGGTCGGGGACGCAGTCGTCGCGGCAGGTCCAGCCGAACTGCAGGCGACGGGCGCTGGTCGCCGCGAGCCCTCGCCGGAGCCGGTCTGCGAGGCCGCCCTGCTGCGTGCCCGACGCCGGGGGCGGGCCGCCCGGGTCGCTCGGCAGCCGCCGTCCCTGCTCCTTCTCGAACTGCGCTGGCGAACACCCGCGTCATGTAACCGCTGGTCGGGACGCCGGACTCGTCGTCGGTGCCGTCGGCCAGCTTGCCGAAGTCGATGTCGGCGAAGAACGGGCTCGAGGTCGCCGTCGGCGATGGCCTTGCGCTGGTCGTTGTTGCGGTACGGAGCCTCGAACGGCTCGTTGAACCGGAACGCCGAGTCGAAGAACGCCGACGGCGTCGGGTCACCGGCGATCGCGCCGCCCGGGTGGGTCTGGTCGGCCGCGCCGACCTGCGGGACCAGGTAGCCGGTCGTTCTGCCGGTCCCAGAGCCCGGCCGCGGCCGCGACGCGCTGGCTGCCCTGCGGGTCCCACGCGGTGTGCGGCACGCGGATCTCGACCTGCCGGCGCTCGGTGTCGACGGCGACGGACGGGGCGTCGGGGGTCGCCTCGCCGGTCGCACGCGTCGGTCACGGTCGCCCTGCGGTGCCGTGCACGGTCACGAACTTCTCGGCCGGCATCACGGTGTTCGCGCCGAACGGGGCCTCGCGGGGAGCGTCGGAGCCGCCGAGGGCGAGCGTGAGCCCGAGGAGCTCGGGGTCGGTCATCGTGTTCATCGTGACCCGGAAGACCGTCGCGTCGTCCTGCGGCTTCGCCCGGACCTCGACGATGTCGGCCGCGTTGCGCCGGTAGGCCGGGTCCTCGGGGTAGGTGTAGTTGCGCAGGATCGTGTCGACCGGCCAGCGGTACTGGTTGCCGCCGCCCTCGTCGTCGTAGACGCAGCCCTGGTGCACGTACTCGCCGGCGCGGTAGGCGCTGGTCATGCAGACCCCGATCGGGTCGGCCTGCCAGATTCCGGCGTTCTGCAGCTGGGGGGCGTCGACCGCGGGCGCACGAAGCAGGTCGGGGCCCGCCTCGCCCGGGTCGGAGGAGGAGGGAGCAGCGAGCGCCGTGCCGGCACCGACCGTCATGCCGGCAACCAGGCCGGCGGCGAGGAGCGCGACGCCGACTCGCTTCGGCAATCTCATGGGGAGCGGAACCTTCCACCGCCGGCGCTCCGATCGCGCCTCACTGCGCGCTGTGTCCGGGGCCCGGTCCGGTAGTACTCCTAACGGAGCAACGACGACGGGGGTAACGCTCGGTGCGCGCTCTTCGCGTACACGTCAGAAGCAGCGCACGGCATCCGAGTGAGTGGCCGGACCGAGCGTCCCGCGGGGTCGGGGGTGCACGGGGGCGGAGCCCCGCGGTCCGCACCGGATCGGGCTCCCGCGGGGTCGGGGGTGCACGGGGGCGGAGCCCCGCGGTTCCGCACGGATCGGGCTCCCCGCGGGGTCGGGGGTGCACGGGGGCGGAGCCCCCGTGGGTACGGATACGGTCGTTCCATGCCCGAGCGGACGTGTGTGATCTTCGATTTCGGCGGCGTGATCACGTCCTCCCCGTTCGAGGCGTTCGCCGTGATGGAGTCCGAGCGGGGCCTGCCCCGCGACCTCGTGCGCCGGATCAATGCCACGAACCCGGACGGCAACGCGTGGGCGCTGTTCGAGCGCGGCGAGATCGACGAGGACCGCTTCGACGCGCTGTTCGCCGCCGAGGCCCGCGCGCTCGGTCACGAGCTCCCCGGCCGCGACGTGCTCGCCCGCCTGTCCGGCGACGTCCGGCCACGGATGGTGACGGCCCTGGACCGGCTGGCCGATCGCGGCTACCGGCTCGGCTGCGTCACGAACAACATGCCGTCCGGGCAGGGGGCGCAGATGTCACGCACGGCCGAGGCCGCCGACGCGATCGCCGCCGTGATGGCCCGCTTCGACCACGTCGTCGAGAGCAGCAAGGCCGGCGTGCGCAAGCCGGACCCGCGCGTCTACGAGATGGCCTGCGCCGCACTGGACGTCGAGCCGGGAGAGTGCGTCTACCTCGACGACCTCGGCGTGAACTGCAAGCCCGCCGCGGGACTGGGCATGATCGCGATCAAGGTGACCGGCGAGGACCAGGCGCTCGCCGATCTGGAACGGGCGCTCGAGCTGCCCGAGAACGCCCTGGCCGCCTGACGGGCCCGCGCACCCGTCCCGCTCGGACCCGTCGTGCACCTCCTTGACACGTCCCGGCCGGGCGGATGACCCTGCGATCGGTCAGCAGGTGACCGGAAGCACACCGGGCGGTCTCGGCCGACCCGCGAACGGAGGACACATGGACGTGTCGTGCGCCTTCCCCACGGCGCTGAGCTCGCCGGACGACATCGCGCTCGCCGAGCGGCTCGGCTACGACCGCGCGTGGGTGTACGACACCCCGCAGCAGAGCCCGGACGTCTGGATGACGCTCGCACTGGCGGCCGAGCGGACCGAACGGATCGGGCTCGGCCCGGGCGTGCTCGTCCCGAGCCTGCGGCACCCGATGACCAACGCGGCCGCGACCGCCACGCTCGCCGACCTCGCCCCGGGGCGCGTGGCCGTCTCGTTCGGCACCGGTTTCACCGGCCGGCGGGCGATGGGCTACCGCGCGATCACCTGGGCGTTCATGGACGCCTACATCCGGGCGTTCCGCGGGCTGCTGCGCGGCGAGACCGTCGAGTGGGAGGGGGCCCGGATGCGGATGCTGCACCCGGACGGGCACGCACCCGCGCGGCCCGTCGACGTCCCGGTGCTGGTCGGCGCGCTCGGCCCGAAGGGCGACGCCGTCGCCCGCGAGCTCGGCGACGGGCTCTACGCGACCCTGGCCACCCCGGAGTTCATGACCGAGTACCCGTGGGTCGCGTTCCTGGTGTGGGGCACCGTCCTCGACGGCGACGAGCCCGTCGACGCGGCGCGGGTGCGCGCCGCCGGTGGTCCCGGATGGGCGCTGGCGTACCACGGCGCCTACGAGTTCGGCGGACCGGACGCGGTGCGCGGCCTTCCCGGCGGCGACGCCTGGATGGACGTCGTCGAGCGGACCCCCGCCGCCGAGCGGCATCTGTCCGTCCACACCGGTCACTGCGTCGAGCTGAACGAGGCCGACACCGCGGCCTGGAACGCCGGCGGGCACGTCATGCTGCGCGACGCCACGATCAGCGGCACCCCGGACGAGGTCCGCGGCAAGCTCGAGGATCTCGCGGCGCGCGGCGTCACCGAGATCGTGTTCCAGCCCTGCGGGCCGGACACGGCGGGCGAGCTCGAGCGGTTCCTGGAGGCGGCGCGGACGGCGGCTCCGGTGTAGCGCCCGACCCGCGAACGCGAACGAGCGGCACTTTCGAGCCGTCGCTGCTCGAAAGTGCCGCTCGTTCGGCCGGGGAGAGGTCCTCAGCGCGTGGCCGGCGAGATCACCACCGGCTCACGACGCGGCCGGTGATGGTTCGCGTTGCGCGGGGTCCCGAGCACCTCGCGCGTGCGGTGGTCGAGCGCCATCGAGTCGGACAGCGCCCCGCTGGAGGCGAGGACGGTCTCCAGCGCCTCGAGCCAGTGTTCGTAGTAGTTCCAGGGCTCCTCGCCGTCGCCCTTCTCCCACCGCGTGATCGAGTCGATCAGCGAGAGCTGGAACTCGCTCCACTCGTAGTGGCCCTCGTGGTACGCGGCCACCGCGAGCGCGAACGCGCGCAGCTCCCACGGCTCGTCGAAGCCCTTGTCGGACTGCGGCAGGTCGCAGAGCAGCTTCTCCACCCGGCGACGGGCGTCGCCCAGCTCGGTCGTGTCCTGCCGGTAGCCGGTCCGGCCGTCGGCGACCTCGGTGGCGTCGATGTCCTCGTAGGCCTCGCCGTCGGCGAACGGGAGGTGACCGTGACCGTGGCCGTGGTCGGCCCCCATCAGGCGGGGTTCTTCGGCTTGCCGACGCCGATCATGGACTCGCGGGTGACGAGCGCGGCCAGCTGCTCCTCCGAGTAGCCGTCGGTGCCGGCCGGGCGCTGCGGCAGCACCCAGTAGCGCAGCTCGGAGCTCGAGTCCCACACGCGCACCTCGACCGAGTCCGGCACGTCCAGGCCGAACTCCTCTTTGAGCACCTTGCGGGGCTCGCGCACCATCCGGGCGCGGTAGGCGGGCTCCTTGTACCAGTTCGGCGGCAGGCCCAGCACCGGCCACGGGTAGCAGGAGCACAGCGTGCAGACGATCGCGTGGTGGATCTGGTCGGTGTTCTCGACGGCGACCATGTCCTCGCCCTGCAGGCCGCTGATACCCAGCTCGGCGCAGGCCGTGGAGGCGTTCTCCAGCAGGCGCTTCTTGAAGTCCGGGTCGGTCCAGGCCTTGGCGACGACCTTCGCGCCCAGCTGGGGGCCGACCTCGTTCTCGTAGATCTCGGCGAGCCGGTCGACCGCCGCGGTGGTCATCAGGCCCTTCTCGATCATCAGCGACTCGATCGCCTTGACCCGGGCCGCGATCTGTTCCTGGTGGGTGGTTTCCGACGTGCTCATGGGCGTGAGGTCCTTTGCGGCGTGGTCAGGAGGTGGCGGGCACGATGTAGGGCTCCCAGACGTCGAACGTGACCGACCCGTTGGGTTCGGCCGCCTCGGCGCCCCAGAGCTCCTCGTTCGTGAACTGGACGGTGTAGACGTGCTCGGGGTCCTCGCCCAGGTTGTTGCCCGCGGTGTCCGGGTAGATCATCTCGCCGTGGGCGAGCACGATGTCGCCCGTCTTGCCTCGCACGTAGGCCGCCTTGCGCGTGTGCCCGCGCGGGGCGTCGGACACGACGGTGACCCGGTCGCCGACGGAGAACTTCGCGGGCTTGCCGGTGTCCCGCGCGGCGGGTGCCCCGGCGGGGATGACGGCCTCGATGAACGCGACGAGATCGCCGTTCGGGTCCTTGTCCTCGGGCAGCGGCGCGTCCGGGTTCTCCAGGTAGTACTGCGTGCGCCTGTCGACCTCCGCGAGGTCCCAGTGGCCGGTCCGGATCCCGTGGTGCTGCACGGAGTGCAGCCAGTGCTCGTAGTAGGGCGAGGTCAGGTACTCGACCGGGTCCATCTGCTCCATGCCGAACCGGAATGCGTCGACCCCGAACAGTCCGGCGCGGAAGGCCAGCGGGAAGAACGTGTGGGCGTGCTTCTCCCACTCCGCCTTCCAGACCGGCTCCTCCGGCGGGGGCGCCACGGCCCCGAGACCGTCCCTGCCGCCGAGATCGTGGATGCCGTTCACGCGATTCCTCCCACTGTGGTCACTGTGGACACCGACGGCGGTGCGGGGAACCCGCCGACCGCCTGCTCGTAGCCGTGCGCCGCGCGGAGCACGGTCGCGTCGTCGAACTGCCTCCCGACCAGCATCAGCCCGGCCGGGAGCCCGTCGACCAGCCCGGCCGGAACCGAGCAGGCCGGATGGCCGCTGACGTCGAACGGGGCCGTATTGCCGATCATCGACAGCGCGGTCGGAAGGTAGGAGTCCAGCGGCGCGTCGTAGTCGAGGATCTTCTGCGCCGTGAACGGCAGCGTCGGCATGGCCAGCACGTCGTACGCGGACAGCGCGTCGTCGTAGGCCTTGCTCAGCTCGAACGCCAGGTTGCGGGCCATCGCGTAGTACTTGCCGCCACCCATCTGGAACGTGTACGTGCCGGACAGCCCGACCAGCTTGACCGTCTTCGACAGCTCGGCGCCGCGGGTGATCCGCTGCGCCGCGTAGTGCGCGATCAGCTCCGGGTCGTAGAGCCCCTGCGAGTTCATGCCGTAGGCGTTGCCGCTGATCATCTGGTACGCGGCGCCCTCGGTGGCGATCACGTTCCAGACCGCCATCGCGTCGGTGTGCCAGGGGATCGAGATCTCGTCGACGGTCGCGCCCGCGGCACGCAGCACGCCGATCGCGGAGCGCACCGACTCGTCGACGCCCGGCTCGCTCTCCGGGCGCCCGAATCCCTCGGTGACCACGCCGACGCGCAGGCCCTGGACGCCGCCGGCGAGTGCCGTGGTGTAGTCGATCGTAGGGATCGTGCTGGGCTGACGCGGGTCCAGACCGTCCACACCGGCCAGCACACTGAGCATGGACGCCGCGTCGGCGACCGTGCGCGTCATCGGTCCGAGGTGGTCGATCGTCTGCTCGATCGGGAACGCGCCCGTGTAGGGCACCAGGCCGTGGGTCGGCTTGTGCCCGACCCCGCCGGAGAACGACGCCGGGATGCGCACCGAGCCGCCCTGGTCACCACCGAGGGCGAGGTCCACCTCGCCGGTCACGACGAGCACGACGCTGCCGCTGGAGGATCCGCCTGCGTTGCGCGCCAGGTCCCACGGGTTGTGTACGGGCGCCGGCTTCGACGTGAAGCTGGCGCCGGAGAAGCAGAGGTCCTCGCAGACCGACTTGCCGGCGATCGTGGCGCCCGCGTCGAGCAGGCGGGTGACCACGGTGGCGTCCCGGCGCGGGACGAACCCGGCCACCGTGGCCGAGCCGTTGGCCATCGGCACGCCGGCCACGCAGATGTTGTCCTTGATCGCGACGGTCCTGCCGGCCAGTGGACCGTCGGCGGCCCCCGCGATGGAGGTCGTCACGGCCCAGGCGCCGTGCGGGTTGGCCTCCGGCGCGGACCAGGCCCTCTCCGGGGCCGTCGGCGCCGTGGCCGCGTAGAGCTCCTCGACGCGCTCGGAGGCGGCGAGCGTCGCGGCGACCGCGGGGCCGTACTGGTCGATCTCGGCCGGGGTGAGCCCGAATGCGAAGTGCTCGTTCAGCGCCGTCAGGCGGGCGGCGTCGGGGGGTGGGATCGCCACGGGCGCTCCTCGGGGGCTCGGAGGGGGTGGAAATGAAAGCTAGAAGCCCCCACCGATCATGTCAATGCGCGCTGACGCGTTGACACGGAGTTAACCGCGGGAAATCGACCCGAACGTCGCGCCGTGCGCCGCGGCCAGGTGCAGCGGCTGCTGGAGGGTGTCGGCATCGTCCAGCGCGACGGTCCCGCGCGGGAGCTCGTAGCGCCCGGCCCGCATCGCGTCGGCGACCGGCCCGGGCTCGGTCGTGCGGGCCCGGTGGGCCGCGGATGCCCACATGTGGATCGCCTCGAACACCGACTCCGACAGCGACGACAGCGGCGGCGCCCAGGGCCCGAACGCGCCGCGGTAGCGCCGCAGCAGCGACGTGTTGCGCTCGGTGTCGAGGTGCTGGAAGTAGCCGGAGACACCGTGGATGCCGGAGCCCGCGAGCGGCCCGATCCGCTCGAGCGTCGCCTCGTCGATGGCCGGGGCGAGGGACACGGTCTTCTCCCGCAGGCCCATCGCGTGGCACTGGCGTTCGAACGCGGCGCTGTCCGCTCCGACGAACGTGTTCAGCACGATGTCCGCCCCGGATGCGGCGACCGCTTCGACGACCGTCGTGAAGTCGGTCGTGCCGAGCGCGGCGTAGCGCTCCCCGACCAGCCGCGCGCCGTAGCGGGGCAGCACGGCGCGGGCGGCCGCGTGCACGCTGCGCGGCCACACGTAGTCGTTGCCCGCGAGGAACCACCGCCGTCCGCCGGTCGAGCGCATGAGCGGCGCGGCCGCCGTCGTGAGCTGGGCGGCGGGGCGCTCGCCGAAGCGCAGCCGCAGGCGGTTCTCCCCGCCACCCTCGTTCATGTGCGGCTGGACGACGAGGACGTCGGAGCCGTCGAGCGCCGCGGACACGGCGTCGTAGGTCGCCGAGGTGGTCATCAGCACGATCACCCGGCAGCCGGCGCGGGCCAGCCGGCGCGCCTCCAGCGCCCCGGTCGGCGGGTCCGTCGCGTCGTCGCCGACGAGCAGCTCGATCGGGCGCCCGCCGACGCCGCCGTCGTCGTTGATCTCCTCGACGGCGAGCGTGGCCACGTTCTGCGCGGCGGAGGCGAACAGGCCGCCGGAGCCGGACCGGCTGCTGATCAGCCCGATCCGCGGGCCGACCGCCGCCCCGGACGGCACGGGGAGTCCCTGGCGGCGCATCAGCCACTCCAGGCCGCGCTCGTCGATCTCGGCCCGCAGGCGGATCCGGGTGCCGCCCGGCGCCGCGGCGAAGCGCAACCGGATCCGTCCCCGCCACGGCAGGTCGTGGGTGATCGCGATCGTGTGCGGGCGGCGCAGCTCGCTGATCCGGCCGAGGACGTCGACCGGGCCCGCTGCGCCGATCGGCGGCCGCAGCGTCGCCACGGCTCCGATCGCGAGCCGGTCGCAGATCGCGCCGAACAGCCAGCCCGCGCCCGTGCCGGCGCCGAACCGGTCGAACACGACCTCCGGCGGCACGGCCGCGAACTCCTCCACCGAGACCGCGACGGTCTCCACGACTACACCGCTCGCCCCGTCATCCCGGCCTCGGCGCGCAGGTCGGCGTCGGGCAGGTCCTCGACGGCGGTGCGCGCGTCGCGCAACGATCCCCGGAACAGGCCGTGCAGCAGCCGCATCACCTCGGCGGCCGCCCCGGACGGGTCGATCGCGTAGTACCGGTAGCGGCCGGCGCGGCGCTCGGTCACGAGCCCGGCCACACGCAGCACCCGCAGGTGGGTGGACACGGCCGTGCGCCCGACGCTGTCGATGCGCTCGGCGAGCGCACCCGCGCTCACCTCCTCGTCCTCGGCGAGCACGCTGAGGATCTCCCGGCGGATGGGATCGGCGAGCGCGTCGAACGCGAGGTCGGCGCCGGACCCGTAGGCCGACGTGTCACGGTCCGATGACATGGGCCCACGATAGCGCGCCACGTCAGTCCGGTCGCCCCGATCGGTCCGTCGCGTCCCCGGTGGTGTCGGGTAGCTCCGCCAGCTCGGCGGCGTCCTCCTCCACATCGACCTCGACGTCGTCCTGCTTCTCGTCCACACCGGTCTGGTCGTCGATCCGCTCCCCCAGGTAGCGCAGGATCTCGGCGACGACGGCGGCCACCGGCACGGCGAAGAACGCGCCCGCGATACCGAACAGGCTCGAGCCGCCGGTCACGGCGAGGATCACGACGGTCGCGTGCAGGCCGAGGCCCTTGCCCTGGACGAACGGCTGCAGCAGGTTCCCCTCGACCTGCTGGACGGCCAGGATCAGGATCAGCACGAACAGGGCCGTCGCCGCTCCCTTGGTGACGAGCGCGACCAGCACCGCGAGCACCCCGGCGACCAGCGCGCCGATGATCGGGATGAACGCGCCGAAGAACGTGAGCACGGCCAGCGGCAGCGCCAGCGGCACCCCGAGCAGCACCAGACCGACCCCGATGAAAACGGAGTCGACGAACCCGATCAGCGCCTGGCTGCGGATGAACCCGCCGAGCCGGGCCCAGGCGCGGACCCCGACGGCGGCGAGGTGCACGCCGGCCGTCGGACCGCTCATCCGGCTCAGCCACGGCAGGAACCGGGGCCCGTCCTTGACGAACAGGAACGCGATGACGACCGCCAGCACGATGTTGATCACGCCGGACGCCACCGCGGAGATGCCGGTGACCACGCCGCCCGCGATCGCGGCGGCGTTCTGCTGCAGACGCTGGGTGGCGGTCTGCACGGCCTGCCCGATCTGGGTCTGTCCGAGGTTGAACGGAGGGCCCGCCAGGAAGGCCTGGACCTGGTCGATGCCGCCGATCGCGCCCTGGGTCAGCTGCGGCGCCTGATTGGCGACGGTCGGGATGATCGCGACCACGATGCCGGCGATGATCGCCAGCGCCAGCAGGAACACCACGATCGTCGCGAGCACGCTCGGCCAGCCCCAGGCCCGCAACCGGGTCACCAGCGGCTCGAACACGCTGGCGATCAGCAACCCGAGGAACACCGGGAACGCGATCGACCACAGCTGCCCGACGATCAGGCCGAGCACCACGAGGGCCGCGGCGATCAGCAGGAACCGCCCGCTCCACCAGGCGACGCGGCGGGCGCCGGACTCGATGACCTGTTCGCGGCTCGGGCGCGGCTCGGTCGTCATGCCGCGCAGTCTCCCAGGGAGCCGCCCGGTCGGGCCGCCACTCCCCGGCGCGCCGCGCCGGTGTCGCGCGCCGCGGAAACCGACGGGACCGCGGGCTCGCGGCTCGCTACGCTCCCCGGCCTGTGCCCGCCGGACCACTGCGCACCCGCGCCGACCTGACCGCCGATCTCCGCGCCCTCGGCCTGGGCGCCGCCGACGCCGTGTTCGCCCACGGTGCCCTCCGCGCGGTCGGGCCGATGATCGACGGCCCGGACACGGTCGTCGGCGCGCTGCTCGACGCGGTCTCGCCCGGCGGAACCGTGCTGGCCTACACCGACTGGAACGCCCCCTACACGGACCTGCTCGACGACGACGGCCGCGTTCCCGACGCGTGGCGCGCGCACGTCCCGCCGTTCGACCCCGCGGCGTCGCGGTCCATCCGGGACAACGGCGCCCTGCCCGAGTACCTGCGTACGTGGCCGGGGGCGCTGCGCAGCGGGTCGCCCGGCGCGTCGGTCGCGGCCCTCGGCGCGGACGCGGCGTGGTTCGTCGCCGACCACCCGATCGACTACGGCTACGGCCCCGGGTCGCCGCTGGCGAAGCTCGTCGAGGCCGGCGGGAAGGTCGCGATGATCGGGGCGCCGTGGGACACGATGACGCTGCTGCACCACGCCGAGCACCTGGCGGACCTGCCGGGCAAGCGGACCGCCCGCTACGAGGTCCCGTTCGCGACGCCGGAGGGGACCGTCTGGCGGACGGTGGAGGAGTTCGACACGAGCGACCCGGTGGTCGAGGCGTTCGACGACGACTACTTCGCCACGATCGTCACCGACTACGTGGCCGGCGGGCGCCGGCGCACGGGCCGGGTCGGCGCCGCGGACTCGCTCGTCGTGGACGCACGCGACATCTGCGCGTTCGCCGTGCGGTGGATGGAGGAGCGGGCCGGCTGACCTCGGACCGCTACGGACGCGGGTCGTCTCCGAGGTAGAGGGTCCACTCCTCGTCGCTGAGCTCGCGGGTGAGGCGCCTCCGTGCGACGTCCACCAGGTCGTCCGGGCGCCACCATCGCCACAGGGCGAGGGACCCGTTCGACGTGAGGCCCGCCAGGACGCTCTCGTCGGGGCTCAGCGCCGCCCGCTCCACGGCGCTGTCCGGGGCCCACCGCCCGACGCACGAGCCGTCGTCCAGGTCCCACACGCGCACCGCAGCATCCCTGGAGGCGGTGATCAGGTAGCGGTTGTCCGCTGTGAACACGGCGTCGCAGATCGAGGCCTCGTGCGCGAAGCGCCCGAGTTGCTCCCCCGACCGGATCCGCCGGACCACCACCCACCCGCCGGCGTTCCCGACGGCGATCCGGTCGCCGTCCGGAGCCGGTACCGCGACGGTCAGGGCCGATCCCGGGTCCAGCCGGAACGCGCCGATCGGTCGGCCGTCGGGCAGGGAATGGACGCGGGCCTCGGTTGCGGTGCAGACGGACAGCTGCGCGTCGTCCGGCGAGATCCGCACGTCCTGGATCGACTCGTCGGCCTCGACCGTCAGGAACGGCTCGGCGTGCGCGGTGGCACGGACGGTGACCGTCCGTCCCCAGTGCTCCCAGCCGGCGACCAGGTGCAGTCCGGAGTGGTCGTTGTGTCCGGGCCGGGGCATCCGTTGCGACGACGCAGGCATCGCCTCGCGCAGCGCGTCGAGACACGCTGCATCGGTGACCGGCGAGCAGGTCCGCAGGTCCCACGCGCGTGTCTGCGTGCGGCGTCCCGACCGGTCGAGCGCCCCGACGAGCGTGCCGTCCGGGCTGAACCGGAACCTCTCGAACGGGAAGTCGTCGCGCGCGACGAGCGACGTCCATTCACCGGCCGTCTCCCACACGCGGACGGCGGCCACCGCCGGCGTCGCCACCACGCGGTCCGACGGATGCACGGCGAGGACGCCGGGGAAGCCCCACCCCGGGATGCGACAGATCTCGTGCTGGTCCGTCGTGCTGCGCACGGACAACGCCGCCCGATCCGCGCGGAAGAAGTACCGCCCGTCGTCGGTGAAGTCCTCCGCGCGTCCGAAGAGGTCCTCCAGCAGCACGTCCACGGAGTCGACCTTGCTCCGCCACCTCGCGGGGATCTCGATCCCCCGCCGGAGCAGCGCCTCCTGGACGGTCCGGCGGTCACGCAGGTCGTACACGGGGTCCAGGTGCGGCACGGCCGCCCGACGGCGCCGCGGGTAGCGCTCGCGGTCCTCGTCGAGCAGACCCGGCGGCACGGGTCCGGGAACCTCCTCGAACGTGTCGAGGCTCCACAGCGTCTCGACTCCCGCACTCGTACGCGCCGCGAGGCCTCTCCCGTCGGGGGTGAACGCGATCGCGAGGACCGATCTGTCGTGGTCGAGGTGCGCCACCTCCGACCCGGACGTCGGGTCCCACAGGTGCACGACGCCGTAGCTCGGATTTTCCGGCGTGTCGGCGCGGATCGCGTCCCATCGCTCCATGTCCGCCTGGTCGACGAAGTCCTCCATCGTCATCGACTGGATGTTCTCGAGGGGCGACATCTGTCCCGCGGCCGTGGCCAGCAGGTCACCGCGCGGGCTGAACGCGACCAGCTTCTGGGTCGGCGTCACGTCGATCCGCGCCACGAGCCGCGGCAGGAAGGGCACGAGCTCACGCAGGATCGTCGTGGCCTCGGCGGTCGCGAACCGCCGTACCGATTCAACGGCGAGCAGCACGCTCAGCTCGATCGTCGCCGGGCGCTCGCGTTCGACCTCGCGCGCCTGCGCGGCGAGATGTCGCGCCACCGCCTGGTTGTACAGCCGCGTGGTGCGGGCGAGCTCCCGGGCCTCGGCCTGCTGGCTGGCCTGGACGTACTCCGAGTGCAGCGACGAGGGGAGCGGGCCCCTGCGGTCACCGGACGCCGTGAGCCAGACCAGCGCCTCCCCGAGCTCCGACCCACGGAGGAGGTAGCCGTCGTCCCGCCCTCGCTCGATCCACTGCGAGGCACGTGTGAGGACGCGCGTGTGGATCTTCACCAGGCCCAGATCCGTGTCGAGGGACCGGACGACCGAGGCGACGGCCGCGTCGAGTTCGCCCGCATCCCGGCACGGGATCCAGTTGAGGGAGGCGATGGCCTGGGGGACGTCCTCCGGGCGGACGTCGCGCACGACGACCGGTACGAGTCGCTTGCGGTACCGGACCGCGTGCTCCCATTCCCGTCGACAGGTGGCCGAGTCCAGCGCGGCCGGGCTGAGCACGACGACGACGTCCTGCGCGGCGTCGATCGCCGACCGGATCTCCTCCATCCACTGAGCGGTCGGCGGGATGTCGTTCCAGTCGACCCACGGTTCCCGACCCGCCGTCAGCAGTCCTGCGTGGATCCGGCGCACGACCGCCGCGTCGGCCCGTGAGTAGGAGATGAACACATCGGCCATGGCCGGGACGAGGCTAGCGGGACCGCCGCGCACCCGAGAAGTGCAGCGGCCCGTCATGACCACCCACCCACCGGGGCTCCCGGCCCCGCAGGAGGCGTCCGGGCCGCCCGGCGGCATCCCGGGCCGGGGGCGTCAGGACCCGAACCCCTCCAGCGCGGCGATCCAGCTGAGCGCGCCCAGCTTCCCGATCGGCTCCCGGTCGGGGTCGAGCTGCTCGTAGACGTTGACGACGTTCTGGGCGATCCGGCTGCTCTCGTTCAGCCCGGCCCAGCGTCCGAGGTCGATCGAGCGGATCGCGTCGTCGACGGTCAGGCCGTCGTCGAACCGCTTGCGCGCCTCGGCCTCCACGAACACCAGGTACTCGCGCATCCGCGCGACGTCCGGCTTGCCGCCGACCGGCCCGTGCCCCGGCACGATCGCGTCGACGTCGAGGTCGAGCATGAGGTCGCAGGCCGCGACCCAGCGCTCGACCGGGCCGGTCCAGACGATCGGCGTGCCGCCGATGAACAGCACGTCCCCGGCGTAGAGCAGCCGCGCGTCCGGGACGTGGACGATCGTGTCGCCGGGCGTGTGGGCCGGGCCGACCTGGATCAGCCGCACCTCGCGGCCGCCGACGTCGAGGCTCGTCTCGCCGCGGAACGTGCGGTCCGGCGGGGTGGCGGTGATCCCCTCGAACTCGAACGGGCCGAACACCTTCCGCACGAAGTCGCCGCGCGCATCGGGCAGCTTCTTCAGCATCACCAGCGCGTCGACCTCCTCCTGGGTCATCAGCGCGGCGGCCGCCTCGGAGGCGATGATCTCGACGTCGCGGGCGGCGAGCAGCTCGTTGCCGTGCACGTGGTCGCCGTCGGAGTGCGTGTTGACCAGCGTCGCGACGGGATGGACGTCGGTCACCGGGCGGATCCCGTCGAGCATCGCCTCGGTCAGCGCGAGGTCGAACAGCGTGTCCACCATCAGGCTGGTGCCGCCGCCGGTGACCAGGCCGGAGTTGCTCCAGCCCCAGCCGCCGTCGGGCTGCAGCCAGGCGTGGCAGCCGTCGCCCAGGTCGTGCAGGCCGTGCCGGTAGTCGAGGTGGGTCATGGCGCCTCCTAGTAGCCGGACCGGAGCGGGACGAAGGGAGTGCCGGGCACGACCGTCTGCCGCGTCTCCCCGAGGCCCTCGCCGCGCAGCGACACCACGTCGCCGGGCTGCAGCCAGCGGGCCGCCGCGACGTCGGGGGTGCTCACGTGCTCGAGCAGGCAGCCGCCGGGCACCGTGCCGGACGCGATCACGTCGCCGGGCACGACATCGGCCCCGCGCGAGGCGAACGCCAGCATGTCGCCGAACGTCCAGTCCATCGCGTCGAGCGAGCCGCGGGTCAGCTCCTCACCGTTCAGGGTGGCGGACAACGCGAACGACAGCCGTCCGTCCCTGCGGTAGGGCTCCAGCTCGTCGACGGTCACCAGCGCCGGCCCGAGCGTGGACGCGCTGTCCTTGCACTTGCCCATGCCGATGCCCTGCGCCATGTCGCGCATCTGCACGTCGCGGGCCGACCAGTCGTTGAACAGCGTGTACCCGGCGATGTGGGCCTCGGCGTCGTCCGGGTGCAGGTCCCGGCCGCCGCGGCCGACGACGGCGCCGACCTCCAGCTCGAAGTCGAACATCGCGCAGCCGGGTGCGACCGGCACGTCGTCGTGCGGGCCGACGATCGAGCTCATGTTGGCGAAGTAGAACGCCGGCGTCTGGAACCAGGCCTCGTGCAGGTCCGTGGGACGGCCGAGCGCCTTGTAGCAGCCGCGGAGGTGGTCGAGGAAGCCCACGCTGTCGCGCACCGACGGCGGTCGCGGCAGCGGGGCCAGCAGGTGCACGCCGTCCAGTGGCAGCACCTCGGCCGGGTCCCGGCGGGCGCCATCGCCGGCCTCGGCGAGCTCGTCGCGGGTCAGCAGATCGAGCAGCGTCGTGCCCGCGGCCAGCCCGCGGACGGTCTCCCCGTCCACGATCCCGGTGCGCTGCCCCGCACCGGCGTCGTAGGTCACCCAGCGCATCCCGGCCTCCTCTGTCGCTGCTTCGCCCGTCGAGCGCCCGGGCTCAGAACCGCACCGGCAGGGTCTGCCAGCCGCGTGCCACCTTGTTCGCCACCCGACGATGCGCGGGTCCGGTGCCTGGCGCAATCCCCGGGAACCGCTCCAGCAGCCGGGTGAAGATGATCTCGCCCTCGAGCCGGGCGAGCGGCGCACCGATGCAGTGGTGGTAGCCGGGCAGGAACGTGAGGTGCCGGTTGGGCGAGCGGGCCGGGTCGAACGTGCCCGGGTCGCCGAACGCGCGCGGGTCCCGGTTGGCGGCCGCGATCACGAGCCAGAGCAGCGACCCGGCGGGGACGTCGACGTCGCCGAGCGCCACGTCCCGGGTGGTCTTGCGGATGTCCAGGTGCAGCGGCGGATCCATCCGCAGCACCTCCTCGACCAGCTCGGGGATCCGCGACGGGTCCGCGGCCGCGGCCCGTGCGTCGGGCTCGGCGAACAGGAACGACAGGCCGTTGCCCAGCAGGTTCACGGTGGTGTCGTTGCCGGCGGTGAGCAGCAGGGCCACCGAGCCGAGCAGCTCGTCGGTGGGCAGCGGGTTCCCGTCGTCGTCGCGGGCGGCGACGAGCGCGGACGTCAGGTCGTCGCGGGGCTCGCGGCGCCGCGCGTCGATCACGCCGCGCAGGTACTCGACCATCTCGTTCGCGGCGTGGATCGCCTCGGTGCGCGCCGACCCCTGGATGCCCGGGTCGAACGTCGCGGCCAGCGCCTGCGACCAGCGACGGAACTCCGACTGCTCGGACTCGGGCACGCCCAGGACGTCGGCGATGATCGCCACCGGCACCGCCCCGGCGAAGTCCGCCATGAACTCCGCCTCCTGGCCGGGTTCGAACCGGTCCAGCAACGCGCCGACGCGGGCCTCGATGATCGGACGCCAGCGCTTGCTCGCGACGCCGGTGAAGGCCGGCATCATCGCCGAGCGCATCCGGGTGTGCGAGGGCGGATCGTGGAACATGAACTGCTGCGCGCTGACCGTCATGAACGCCGCCTGCACCGGGTCCGACGGGTCGTGGATCCCGGCCGGCGAGTCCCAGAAGTGCTCGGAGCTGTAGGTCGCGTTGTCCCTGCCGATCGCCGCGACGTCGTCGTAGCGCGTCACGAAGAAGCCGAGCGGGTCGAACGGGTGCACGCCGCCCGCGGTCTCGCGCAGGTCGTCGTAGAGCGGGAACGGATCGGGCTCGTCACCCATGAGCCGTCCCAGCAGGTCCGGCGCAGTCGACGTCATCGTCTGCTCCTCTCCTCGGTCCGGCCGACGCTAGGCCGGACCGGCGCGTACCGGCTCGGACCGGCGCGCACGGCACCCGGACCGGTGCGCAGGCAGTGGTTCCGGGGTTCCCGCATCAGTAGGGTCGGCCCGGTCCCAGTCCCACCACGGCAAGGACGCCCGGGATGACCGCGCACGCGTACGAGGTGGAGACCGTCTCCACCCGGCAGGTACCGGCGTCGAGCCGGACCGCGCACTGGAGCGAGACCGTCACCGCGTTCCAGGGCGCGCACGCGTACGGCTACCCGACCCCGGAGCACTTCCACGCGCGCGCGACCCGCCAGCGCACGCCGCGGTTCCAGCTGGTCACCTGGCACATCGCGCAGGAGCAGACGATCAGCCGCACGCGAGCGCAGATCCGCGCGGGCATCGAGGAGGAGTACCGGCTGCTGTTCCCTCTCAGCGGGCTCGCGGATCTGCGGACCGATGGCGGTGACTCCCGCCTCTCGGACTCCGACGGTGTGCTGCTCGCGCCGGGAGAGCCGTTCGCGCTGCGGCTCCCGGCGAACAGCCGGGGGCTCGTGGCCACGTTGCCACGCAACGAGATCGACGATCGTCTCGGGTCCGCGCGCCTCTCGCTCGACCACGGACCCGGCCGGATCCTCGCGCTCATGCTCACCACGCTCGTCGACGACCGCGAGCGCCTGACCCGGGCCGCGTTCGACACCGTCTGCGGCCAGGCGGCCGAGCTGACGTGCCTGCTCGCCGACGACGGGACAGCGGTGCCGGAGCGCGACCTCGTCGAGGAGATCCGGCTCGTCGTCCGGCACCACGCGCCGGATCCGGAGCTCACCGGCGCCGACCTCGCCCACCACGTCGGATGGTCGCTGCGGCAGGTCCAGGCCGTGCTGCAACGCGCGGGGACGACGCCGAGCGCGCTGATCCGCGACGCCCGCCTGGAACGGGCCCGCAGCCTGCTGGAACGCCCCGGACGAACCGTCACCGCCGTGGCGCAGGCCAGCGGGTTCGGATCGATCGACTCCCTGGAGAAGGCGTTCCGGCGCCGCTACGGCGTCTCGCCGAGCGAGTTCCGCCGCGAGCGGGCCGAGTCCTAGGCTGCCGCGCCATGCGCATGCTCCACCTCGGGCTCCGCGTCACCGACCCCGAACGCTCGCTCGCCTTCTACACCGCGCTCGGCTACGCCGAGATCGGCCGGGTCCCTGAGACCGAGTTCGGCAGCCTGACCTTGCTGCAGCTGCCCGACGACCCGTTCGTCAGTCTCGAGCTCGTGCACGACCCCGCGAGACCGGTGACCGACACCAGCGCGGTCAACCACCTCGTCGTCCAGACCGAGGACCTCGACGCGACGATCGCTGCTCTCGCGGCGCGGGGTGTCGAGGCCGAACCGGCGGCCGATCTCGGGCCGGGGATGCGGACGTCCTGGCTGACCGACCCCGACGGGTACCGGATCGAGCTCGTGCAGTGGCCGCCGGGGCATCCCGCCGGCATCACGGCCGCCGACTGGTCCACCTGATCACGAGGCCGGGCGTCGCCGGGCACGGTCCACCGCGGCGTGCGCGTCGTCGGGACGCACGCCCAGGGTGATCAGATGACCGAACGCGACGTCGGTCTCGTCGCCGTCCCACCATCCGCCCTCGGCGGCCCGCAGGTAGGCCGCGGATCCGCCCTCCATCACCTCGGACAGGACCCGCGGATCCGTGTACGCGGCGAACACGCCGAGCTCCTGGCCACGCGCCACCAACCGGGCCATCACCGCGGCGAACGGCGCCATCGCGGCCCGGACCTCGTCGTCCATCGTCCGGCGGGCCAGCGTGACGAGCGGTCCGTAGCGGCGGGCCGTTCCCCAGGTCCGCATGACGGCCGCGGCCAGCTCGGCAGCCGGGTCGGGACTGTCCGTGCGGACGCCGCCGACCCGTTCGCAGAAGTCCTCCGCCGCTGCCCGGACCAGGGCCGCGACCAGCTCCTGGCGACCCGCGAAGTGCCCGTAGACGGTGCGACGCACGACGCCGGCGCGGGCGGCGACGTCGTCCAACGTGGCCTCGGGGTCGGCGCGCAGCACGTCGTAGGCGGCGTCGAGGATCGACCGGCGGTTGCGCTCCCGGGCCGACGGACCTTTCCTCATCCGTGCATTTTTGCACGCGTCGTGCAACTCTGGGAGCAGCGAGAGGGGACGAGATGAGCATCGATCAGGACAGCCGCCCGATTCAGCTCGACGAGGCGTTCTTCGACGACCCGCAGTCGCTCTACCGGGAGCTGCGCGCCGACCGTCCGGTGGTCCGCGCGACCGCTCCGAACGCCGTGACGTTCTGGCTGGTCACCCGGTACGCCGACGCCCGGGCCGCGCTCAACGACCCGCGCCTGGCCAAGGACGCGAGGCGGATCCCGGAGCTGATGGCCGCCAACGCCGAGGACGAGGCGCCGCCGGCCCGGGCGCTCGCCGAGTCGCTCGTGCAGCACATGCTCAACGCGGATCCGCCGGACCACACGCGGCTGCGCAAGCTCGTCGGCAAGGCGTTCACGATGCGGGCGATCGCCCGGCTCCGGCCCCGGATCGAGGAGATCGCCGGACAGCTCGCCGACACGATGGCCGCGGCCGGACCGTCGGTCGACCTGCTCGACGAGTTCGCGTTCCCACTGCCGATGACCGTGATCAGCGAGATCCTCGGCGTCCCGCAGGACCGGCGCGACGAGTTCCGGCACTGGTCGAACACGCTGCTGTCCGGCGCCGGTGACGAGGAACGCGCCGCCGCAGCGGGTGCGATGGCCCAGTTCCTGGCTGCCCTCGTGGCGGACAAGACCGAGAATCCCGGCGACGACATGCTGTCCGACATCGTCCGGGCCTCCGAGGACGGCGACACGCTCAGCCACGGCGAGACGACGGCGATGGCCTTCCTGCTGCTCGTCGCCGGCCACGAGACGACGGTCAACCTCATCGGCAACGGGATGCTCGCCCTGCTGCGCCACCCCGACCAGCTCGCCCGCCTGCGCGAGAACCCGGACCTGGTCCCCGGCGCCGTCGAGGAGTTCCTGCGCTACGACGGGCCGGTCAACCTGGCGACGTTCCGGTTCACGACCGAGCCGGTCGAGATCGCCGGCACGACGATCCCGGAGGGCGAGTTCGTGCTCGTGTCGCTGATCGGGGCCAACCGCGACCCGGAGCACTTCGCCGACGCCGACCGGCTCGACGTCGAGCGCGACACCACCGGCCACCTGGCGTTCGGCTACGGCATCCACCACTGCCTCGGCGCGCCGCTGGCCCGGCTGGAGGGCGAGATCGCGTTCCGCACGCTGCTCGACCGGTTCCCGGACATCGCCCTCGACGGCGAGCCCGGCCCGTTCCGGGTCAGCACGCTGATCCACGGGCTGACGAGCTTCCCCGTCCGCATCTGACCGGGAAAGCCATGACGGCGGCCTTCTGAGTCGTGGCGTAGCCTGCCGACGGCATGGCGTCTGGACGGTGGGCCACGCACGGCGACTCGCGGCGCGCCCGCACGTCCGATCCACATCGGAGCGCAGCACGGGACCGGAGCACGCGGCGGTCACGCGACGTCGACGAACTCGGGTTGTCGTCGTGGTCGTTGCTCGGGGTCGATCCACCGGGGCGGCACGAATTCCGGTAGCCCGTCGTGGATCCGGACCAGCCATTCCGAGTGGTGCAGGAGCCGGTGGTGCACCTTGCAGAGCATCACGCAGTTGTCCAAAGAGGTCTCGCCGCCGGACTCCCACGGGACGATGTGGTGGACCTCGCACCACGACGGCGGCCGGCTGCAGCCCGGATGGGCGCAACCACGATCCCGGGCGGCGACCGCCCGACGCAACCCGTCGGGAACGGTGCGCTTGATCCGCCCGACATCCAAGGGTTGCCCGGCGCCGTTCATCACGATCGGCACGACACCGGCGTCACAGGCCAGCATCCGCAGCGACTCCGGACTCACGGTGCCGCCGAAATCCAGGACAGCGGCCCGGGCGCGCCGCTGCAGGTCGTCCAGGGTGACCAGCACGCTGATCACCGGCCGACGACCACCGGCCTCGGGGACGACGGAGGACGGCGCGCGCTCAAGCGCGTAGGCGCAGACCTCGGCGAGGGCTTCGGCCTGACGTTCCTCGGGCTTGCGCCGGTCCAACGAGTCCCGGGGTGCGGAGGCGGCGTCGACCGCGGTGGAGACCGCATCGAACAGTGCGGCGTCGTCGAAGCGCCCGCTGATCCGTCCACCCGCACCGGTGCGGTTCGGGACGATCTTCAGCTCGTTGACCTGCGGCTTGGGCAGATCGTCGTCCGGCTCCGGACCGTCCTCGTCGAGCTTCTCGATCAGCCGGGTCGCCCAGGTACGTAGCTCGTTCGGGGTGTACAGGCGAGCCTGGTCGGCGATCTGCTGTTCGGCCGCGGCGAGCCGGTCCGGGTCGACGCGGCGGGCGGCGCCGGAGTTCAGAACCGCGGCGATGACGTGCACATGCTCCAGTCCGATGGCGCCTTCGGCGAACCGGGCGGCGGTGGCCGGCAGCGTCGGCGGCAGTTCCGTCCCGTCCAAGCTGGTGCGGCCGTGGACGTGTTCCGCGGCGGTGGTCACCTGGCGGGCGTCGCTGCGGTCGCAGCCGAGCAGGTCGCTCAGCGCGAGGGTGGCGTTGCGGTAGCCGCGTTCGGTGAACACGCTGCGCCGGTCCAGCATGGCGGTGGCGGCGACGCTGATCCGGCCCAGGCGCCGGGCCACGTTCTGGCAGAGCGGGAGAGCGGCGATCAGGTCGTCGTCGGTGGCGTCGGTTCCGGCGGCGGCTTCCAGCGCGTCGGCCGCCTCGGTGAGGAGGCGGTGCGCGGCGGCGAGCCGGTCGCTGGACATGTATTTATTCTACAGGAACATGCGTTCGAATCAAGCCTGTCGCCGCAGGTGGACGGCCATTCGCCGCCGCGTAGCGAGGAGGTAGTCCCCCGCCGCGACGCCGCCTGTGCGAGAGCTCCGTTCGCGCCCCCATTTCAGTTCGAGAGCTCCTTTCGTGCAGCGGGGGGTGGGAATCCGCTCTTCCGGCCGCGACCAGGAGGCACGGCGGGGCAGTCCCGGGATCCCTCGCCCCGTACCTACAGCGTGGCACGGTCACGGATCAGCCATCCGGGGATGTCCACCTCACTCGGGCCAGGGTGACGGTCCGGTCCGCCCCCGAGGATGGTCAGCTCGGCGGCCGTCCGTCGCCACAACCGCGTCCGCCGGCAGCGAGAGGCCCGCCACCACCATGCCGCGAGGAGGTGGGATCCCCCGCCGCACCGCAGCCTGCACGAGAGCTCCGTTCGCGCCCCATGCCGGCACGAGAGCTCCGCTCGTACAGCGCGTCGGTGATCCTGCGGACCCGCAAGCGCATGGGATGGCTGCTGCATCCCGACGGCCGGTGCACCGGACAGACCGTCCCGCTGTTCCCCGGCTGACCGGCAGTCCTGGGGTAACGCCGCCTCCGTCCGTCGCGAGTTCTCAGGCCAGGTGTCCGGTCCGTCCCAGGAGGCCCACGTGCTCGAGCGGCCGGCGCGGCGCGGTGCCCGGATCCGACCGGGGCGCGTGGGCTGATGTCCGGGTCCGCCGGCGCGCTGGTCGGGCGGCAGCGCGAGATCGACGCGTTGTGCGGCTGGGCCGATGACGCCCGGGCGGGCCGGGGCCGGGTCGTGCTGGTGACCGGCGAGGCCGGCATCGGCAAGACCCGGCTCGGACAGGAGCTCGCCTCGCTGGCCGGCATGACCGTCGTGTGGGGACGGTGCGCCGAGACCGATGGTGCACCGCCGTTCTGGCCGTGGCACGAGGTGGTGCAGGCGCTGGACGTCCCCGAGCCGGTCACCGGGGACGTCCAGTCCTCTCAGGACCGTTTCCGCGTCGTCGAGGCGGTGGCGCGGTCGGTCCTGGCCGCGGCGTCGCGGCGACCGCTGCTGGTCGTCCTGGACGACGTCCAGTGGGCCGACGAGGCGTCGCTGCTGGTGCTGCGCCACGTCGCGGAGCGGGCGGCGGACGCCGCCCTGCTCGTGATGGCGACCGTGCGCGATCCGGGGCTCTCCGAGGCGCTCGGCGGACTGCTGGCCGACGTGGGCCGGGCACCGCGTGCGGAGTCGTTGCGGCTGGCGGGTTGGGGTCCCGCCGACGTCGCGCGACAGCTCGACGCCCTCGGCGCGGGCGCCGCGGAGACCGCGCAGGTGCACGACGTCACCGGCGGCAACCCGTTCTTCGTCCGCGAGGTGGCGCGGGCCGTCGCGGACGGGACGTGGTCGCCCGATCGGGCCCCGGGCAGCGTGCGCGACGCGATCGGCGCCCGCGTCGAGAAGCTCGCCGCTGAGCCCCGCCGGGTCGTCCGGGCGGGCGCGGTGGTCGGTCGCCGGTTCCTGCTCGCGGTGGTGGCGGACATGCTGGACGTTCCGCTGGAGCGCTGCCTCGCCGCCGCGGACGCGGCCGTCGCGTCGGGGTTGCTCACCCAGGTGGCGGGCGGTGAGCTGCGGTTCGCCCATGCGCTGGTCCGCGACGCGGTCCGTGCCGCGATCCCGACCTCGGACACGGTGGCGCTGCTCCGGGCGGCCGCCGCCGCGCTGGAGGCGCACTGGGCCGGCGACCTCGACGGGCATCTCGGCGAGCTGGCGTGGCACCACATCGCCCTCGCGCCCTACGGCGACGCCGCGCGCGCCCGCGACTGGGCCCTGCGTGCCGCGGAGGAGGCGGTGCGGGGGCTGGCGTTCGAGGAGGGGGTGCGGCTCTACCGGGCCGCGCTCGACCTCGCCGTCGCGTGGCCCGACGACGAGCAGGCCTGTCGTGCGCACCTCGCGCTGGGCCGCGCCGGCTTCCTGGCCGGGGACCTGGACACCGCACTGTCCGCTGCGCGGGCCGCGGCG
The DNA here is from genome assembly GCA_963822335.1 of uncultured Actinomycetota bacterium. GTDB lineage: Bacteria > Actinomycetota > Actinomycetes > Mycobacteriales > Pseudonocardiaceae > Pseudonocardia. The sequence goes on from CAWGHE010000006.1 coordinate 473,686, forward strand.
GGTCACGCCCGGGCGGCCGGGCGGCCGGACCTTCTCGCCCAGGCAGCTCTGGTGCTGGAGCCGGTCCCCGACCCCGAGGTCGACGTGGTCCTCACCGGGCTGTGCGAGGAGGCGTTGGCCTCGGTGACGGCGGAACCGCTGCGGGCGCAGCTGCTGGCACTGCGCAGCCACCTCGCGTTCTACGCCGGCGAGCACGACCTCACCCGGACCGCGAGCGAGCAGGCCCTGGCCGTGGCCCGTCCGAGCGGCGATGCCACGGCGCTCGTGGCCGCCCTGCGTGCCCGCCACGACGCCAGCCCCGGCCCGGCCGACCGTGCCCTGCGCCTCGCGCTCGCCGACGAGATGATCGTCGTGGCCGAGCGCACGGACGATCCGCGGACCGCGATGTGGGGGCGGCTCTGGAGGATCGACTCGCTGATCGAGAGCGGGGAGCTGACCCGGGCCGAGGACGAGCTGGCGCCGCTGACGGTCGCGGTCGACCGGGTCGGCGGACCGGCCGCCGGATGGCACCGCGACCGGGCCGAGGCGTGCGTCGCGCAGGCCAGGGGCCGATTCGACGACGCGCGCGCCGCGGCCGTCCGCGGCTACGAGCGGATGCGGCTGATCGAGAGATCCTCGGCGACCGGCGCGTTCCTGGGCGTCCAGTGGGCGCTCGCCCGGCACGTCGGCGTCTCCGACCAGGCCCTGGCGTTCGCCCGGACCTGGGTCGAGCCGCCGCCGCGGTTCCGCACCGTGGGCCGGGTGTCCCGCGCCTACCTGCTGCTGCGCGCCGGGTATCCGGACGATGCCGACGCCCAGTTCCGGCTCGCGGGCCCGCCCGAGACGTGGTCGTGGCCGGTGTTCTTCACCGCGGTCGGCTCGGCACTGACCGTGCTGGTCGCGACCGGGCTCGACCGGCCCGACGCGCTGGCGGGCGCACTCGACACGCTGGAGGCGTTCCGCGGTGAGCACCTCGTCGGCAGCAGCGTCAGCTACTGCGGTCCTGCCGAGCTGACCCTCGGGATCGGCGCCCTCGCGCAGGGCCGCCTCGACGACGCCGTCGCCGACCTGCACGTCGCGCTGAGCCGGAGCGACCGGGCCGGAGCCGCGGCGTTCCTCGCCGAGGCCGGACACCATCTGGCGACGGCACTCGCGATCCGGTCCGGTCCGGGCGACCGGGACGACGCCCGCCGGCGTGCGTCGGAGAGCGACCGGCTCGTCCGTGCACTCGGGATGACCGCCTTCGACGAGTCGAGCGCGGATCTGCTCCGGCGGCTCGGGCCCGACCGCGACGGCCTGTCCTCGCGGGAGACGCAGGTCGCCGAGCTGGTGGCCGTGGGCCTCTCCAACCGTCAGATCGCGGACCGGCTGGTGATCTCCGAGCGCACGGCGGGCAACCACGTCGCGCACATCCTGACCAAGCTCGGGTTCACCTCCCGCGCCCAGATCGCCGCATGGATGAGTACGACGATGAGCGATCCGGCCCATGTCCGGCGGCTCCGCGGTCCCTAGCGTTCCAGCTCCCCGGCCGACCTCCGGCCGCGGACCGAGGAGGCTGACATGACCTACGTGACCGTCGTCGACGACTCACCCGCCGGCACCATCGAGAACCTCGACAAGCTGATGAGCGACATCCTGGCCGAACCGGACGGCCTGGTCGCCCGCTACGCGGGCACGGCCGACGGCAAGCTCTGCATCGTGGCCATCTGGGACTCGCGCGAGCACGCCGAGACGTTCATGCGCACCCGCCTGGGACCGGGACTGCGCCAGCTGCTCGGCGACGCCGCCCCCGCGAGCCCCCCGCACACGGTGGGCGTCGAGGTCGAGCACTGCTACGTGCGCTGATCACCGTCGTCGTCCCCGGGAGGAGCCGCCGCCGGATCGGAGCCTCTACCCCTCGGGGACGGCGGTCGTGCCCGTCGCTCCGGGCGCCACCGGGTGCCCGTTGACGGCCGCCCTCTCCGGCGCCGCGGCGACCGGCGCGGCCTCGGGGCGATCGTCGCGTTCCATCGACTTCTCGAAGAAGCGCAGGAGCTCGACGGGGAACGGCATGACCAGGGTGCTGTTCTTCTCCGCGGCGACGTCGGTGACGGTCTGCAGCAGGCGGAGCTGCAGCGCGCCGGGGGTGGCACTCATCGCGTCGGCGGCCTGGGAGAGCTTGGTCGACGCCTGGAACTCGCCGTCGGCGGCGATCACCCGCGCCCGGCGCTCGCGCTCGGCCTCGGCCTGCCGGGACATCGACCGGCGCATCCCGTCCGGGAGCGAGATGTCGCGGACCTCGACCCGCTCGACGGTGATCCCCCATGCCTCGGTGGGCGTGTCGATCACGGCGCGGAGCTCGGCGTTGATCTGGTCGCGATCCGACAGGAGCGTGTCGAGGTCGGCCCGGCCGATCACCGAACGCAGCGACGTCTGGGCGACCTGCGACGTGGCGTAGAGGTAGTTCTCGACCTCGATCGTCGCCTTGACCGGGTCGGCGACCTTGAAGTAGACGACCGCGTCGACGCCGACCGTGACGTTGTCCCGGGTGATCGCGCCCTGCGAGGGGACGTTGAGCACGATGGTCTGGATCGAGACCTTGGTCATCCGGTCGACGAACGGGATGATCGCCCGCAGACCGGGCTGCCGGACGGCCGGCATCAGCCGTCCGAACCGGAGCACGACTCCGCGCTGGTACTGCTGCACGAGGTTGAGACTGGCGCCGGCAATGATCAGCACGACCACTGCGGCGATGATGAGGGTCAGGAACGCGACACTCATGGGATGTCCTCTGGTCGACCCGCGCTCCGCGAGCGCGGTGGGATGAAGGGTCGTACCGGTGCGGGCGGCGACCAGTGACGTCGAGAAGCGCGGTCACACCGGAAGAGCGAGGACGGTGGCGGCGGTGGATGCCGTTACGCGAGGTGGCCCCGGTCAGGCCAGTCTAGCCCGATCGGCCGGATCGCGACGCCGCCTCGAGGAGTCACCACAGGTCCCTCGGTAGGTCGGCCGTCAACGGATCCAGGTCGCCGCGTGTCCTCGCCGCGTAGGCGATCGCGGCCCGCTCGTCGAACTCGTGCAGGTCGAGGCGCCCCTCGTCGACGGCCCGCCGGAGCCGGCGAACGACGGCCTCACGATCGGCATGGGACACCCGGACCTCGTCGTTCACCCCGCCGAGGGTAGAGGGCGCACGCCGCAGTCGGCCGCCACACGAACAACCTGGCCATCGTGTACCGAGATCATCCGTGTACCGGGGGTGGTTCGTGACGTCCGATGCTGTTTCGCGACGTCCGGGGCACCGCGGCGCCACCCGGCCCGAGTAGAGTCGACGGAGTCGAGGCCTTCCGATGGCGGTGTTCGAGCCGCTGCCGTCCCGACGCAAGGCCATCCCGGGCGCGCTCGTCGCTCGGAGACCGGAGAGACACCGCCATGGAGTCCGCCACCGCCACACCGGCGACCCTCGACAACCGCTACGCCGGATGGAACGGCGGTGTGAGCGCGCCCGGCCCGGTCACCATCGAGTCGCCCTACGAGCACCGTGTCAAGCTCGTGTCCGAAGTGCTCACGCGCAACTCGATCACGACCGCGGCGGAAGCCACGCGGCTGGCGATCCAGGTCCTGCACGCCATCGATCACATCCCGGAGAAGGTGCGCTGAGACGACGGCCGCCGGGTCCGGGAGGACCGGCGGCTCCGCTCGTCCCGTGATTCCACAGTGGATCCGGTAGGCACTCCCGTACGGCTCCAGCGCTCGGCCGACGGACATCCATCGCCCCGCCGACCCGAGGAGCGTGCCCATGACGGCACCCGAAACCCAGACCGTGACCTCGCCCGACGCCCTGACCTGCCCGGTGTGCCCGCACCGCATGGCCGACCACGACGCGATCTCCGCGCGCTACTGCTCGGCGACGGCCGCGAGCGGCTCGGCCCACGGCTGCGTCTGCCGACCGGCGCACTGAGCGCCGGCCATCCCAACCGGTCCCCGGGTCCGGCGCTCAGGCCGCCCACGTCAGGACGTGGACGTCCTGGGTGAACCGGTAGCCGTCCGGCCCGCGGCACCCGGCCAGGTACTCGCCCAGCGCGCCCGCGGACTCCATCCGCACCAGCGACACCGCGTCGTCGAACACGCAGCGCTGCAGGAAGCCCTCGACGACGTCGCGGTCCGGGTGGGCCACGGTGTAGCGCAGCATCCCGGTCGACGGCGTGACGCCCGCCGCCACGAGCGCGGCCGCGACCTGCTCGGCGCTGGTGAACGGCGTCCCGGCCGGCGCGAACGCGGCCCGGTACAGCTCGGCGAAACGCAGGTAGTGCGACGTCGTGGTCGCCTGCACCACCGCCCCGAAGCCACCCGGCCGTAGCGCCGCCACCATCCGGGCCACAGCCGGCGTCGAGCTCCGACGGCGGGATCGCGTAGAGCGCGTGGGTGGCCCACGCGACGTCGTAGTCGCCGTGTGACGGGTCGAGGTCCTGCAACCGGACCTCGTGTTCGGCCGCGGGCACGAACGGCGGCCCGAGCACGGACCGGGCCTCCGCGATCGAGAACGCCGACGGGTCGAGGAGGTCCACCTCGACGGTCGTCGCGGCCACGGCGTCGGCCAGGCCGCGGCGCATCAGCTCGGCCGGGAACTTCCCGCTGCCGCACGCCACGTCGAGCACGCGCACGCGGTCGCCGCGGGCGACTCCGCGCAGGTCGGCGGCCCAGTCACGGGCGGCGACCATCTGCCGGTAGTCCTCGACGGCGAGCGCGTAGAACGACTCCATCCCGGCACGGCCCTGCTCGGCCCAGTGCGCCAGGCTCCGCTCGGCGGTGTCGGGATGATCGGCGCCGCTGGTCACCCCCATGCGTGCTCAACCCCCGGTCTGCAGATACGCCACCGGGTACGGGTGGAGTCGCGGTTCGATCCGTGATCTCACCGTGGCATGCGCACGGGTGCGCGGCAAACCCACTACAGGGACAACCCTGAGCGATGTCCAGGGCTGGCGTGCTGGTCCGGCACCACGCCACCGGTCGACCCTGCTTCCATGACGACATCTGCCAGCCGCACAGCGACCCGTCGAGCCGTCGGTGGTGTGCTCGCCACCGCGCGGCGGGGCCATCCCGGGCTGTTCTGGTTCGCCGCGGCCATGGGTGTCCTCGTCGTCGGCGCGGCAGCCGGAGTGGTGCTCGACGACCGGACCGTCCTCGGTGCCGCGATCTGGCTGAAACCGCTGAAGTTCGCGCTCTCCTTCGGTCTCTACGCGCTGGCGCTGGCCTGGATGCTCGCGTTGCTCTCCCGGGGGCGGCGGACCGGGCTGGTGGTGGGGTGGGCCCTGGCCATCGCCTCCGCGCTCGAGGTCGGCCTGATCGTCACCCAGGTCGTGCGCGGCACGCGCAGCCACTACAACGAGGAGACCCCGTTCGACGGGGCCGTGTACTCGGCGATGGGCATGACCGTCGCGCTGATCTGGGTGGCCACCGCCGTCGTCGCCGTCCTGTTGCTGCGCCAGAAGGTCGCCGATCCGGGGATGCGGTGGGGCATCCGCCTGGGCCTGCTGCTGAGTCTCGTCGGGATGGGTTTCGGGATGCTCATGGTCGGCGAGGGCGCGCACAGCATCGGCGTGGTCGACGGCGGTCCGGGCGTGCCGCTGTTCGGCTGGACGACGGTCGGCGGCGATCTGCGCGTCGGGCACTTCGTGGGCATCCACGCGTTGCAGGTGCTGCCCCTGCTGGCCGCCGTCCTGTCCACGTTCGCCATCGACGCGGCCGTACGGGGACGCCTGGTGCTCGTCGCGGCCGGCGGCTACCTCGGCCTGATGGTCCTGCTGACCTGGCAGGCGCTCCGCGGGCAGCCGGTGTTCGCGCCGGACGCGACGACGCTGATCGCCTTCGGGCTGCTGGTGGTGGCCGTCGTGGTCGCCGCGTGGGCCGTCGCCGGCAGGCGCTCCGACCGCGAGCAGGTCACACCGTGAGCGACCCGAGTACGCACTGTCTCCCGGCCGGCACTGTTGCGACCACCGATGGGTGGAAGGTCCGGGTCGTGTGACACGCGGGATCGAGCAGGCCGCCGCGGCCGGCGTCGGACTGGCGATCCTCGTGACCGCGCCGGACGCGACCGGCGCGGACGTGGTCGCCGGGTGGGCGGCCGTCGCCGTCGGTCTGGCCGCGCGCGGATCCCGGCCCGGGAATCCGACGTGGCTCCTGACGGTGGTCCTCGGGCTCGTGTGGTGGCTCGGCTGCGTCGACGACCGGCTCGCCGTCCTGTACGTCGGGGTGCTCCTGCACCTGCTGCTGACGATCCCGTCCGGACGCGCGCGTACCTGGCCACGACGATCCGCCGTCGTCGCGGGCTACGTGGCGGGTACCGCGTTCGCGGTCTACGGGCCGGTCCTCGCCGCGGCCGCGCTGTGGATCGCGGCCGCGGTCGTCGTGGCCGCGCGGTGGCGTGCCGCCGGAGCGGTCGGACGACGGGCGCTGCAGCCTCAGCTCGTCGGCACCGGTGCGGTGGTGGTCGGTGAGCTGGTCGCGCCGGTGTGGCCGCCGGGCGCCGCCGTCGCCGTGCTCGGCTGGGCAGTCGGCCTCGGGGTGGATCTGCTGCGCAGGAACCTCGACCGGGCGGCCGTGCACGATCTCGTCGCCGCACTGCGGGTCGGGCTGCCCCCCGGACGCCTGCAGGCCGCCTTGGCCGCGGCGCTGCACGACCCGACCCTGCGTCTGGCCTACCGGCTGAGCGACGGCGGCTACGTCGACGTCGACGGCGCGCCGGTGGATCCGGGGCCGCCGTCGGGTGCCGGGGTCACCCGGCTCGATCGCGACGACCGCGAGGTCGGGCTGCTCGTGCACGACGCGGCCCTCGCGGACCAGCCCGATCTCGTCCAGGCGGTGCGGGTGGGAGCGGCGATCGCGCTCGAGAACGAGCGGCTGCAGGCCGAGATCCGCAGCCGCGTGCGCGAGGTGGAGGCCTCGCGCGCCCGCATCATCGAGGCGGCCGACGCGGCGCGGGAGCAACTCGAGCGGGATCTGGGCGGCGGGGTCGCCCGACGGCTGGCCTCCGTGGCGTCGCTGCTGCGCACCAGCGGCGACGAGACCGGGCCGGCACGGGCGGGGCTGCTCGCAGAGGCCGACGCCGAGCTCGCGGGCGCCCTCGCGGAGCTGCGTGAGCTGGCCAGGGGGATCTACCCCGTGCTGCTGACCGACGCCGGGCTCGGGCCCGCGCTGGCCTCCCTGGCCGACCGGTCCACGATCGCGACGCATCTCGACGTCGTGGACCGCCGGTTCACGACCGCCGTCGAGCAGGGCTGTTACGCGCTGGTGGCGGCCGCCCTGCGACGGACGGAGGCCACCGGGGCGACCCTCGCCGAGATCGACCTCACGGTCTCCGGCGGGTGCGTGCGACTGCGGGTCCGCACCGACGGCCAGGACCCGCTGGACCCGCTGCCCGGTGCGCGGGACCGGGCCGCCGCGCTGGACGGGACCCTGCTCGTCGACGACGCGGGGTCGATGACCGTCGAGCTCCCGGTCCCGGACGCCCAGGGGGTCACGACGTGAGGGGCTCGGCGGTCGTCGCGGCCCTCGGGTTCGCGGCCGGGATCGCGTCCGGTGCCGCCATCGTCTGGGGCGGTTACACCGTTCCGGCCGACCTGCTGGGCCCCACGGTCGTGCTCCACGTCGCGGTCGGATGGTCCTTCGTCGGGATCGGGCTGCTCGCGCACCGCCGCCGGCCGCGCAGCCGGTCCGGCACGCTGATGTGCCTGGTCGGGTTCGCCTGGCTGCTGCGGGCCGCAGGCGCCGTGGAGGCCCCCGCGCCGTTCGTGGTGGGCGTGCTGACCAAGAGCCTCTACTTCGGAGTCCTCGTCCACCTGCTCGTCACGTTCCCGACCGGACGGACCACGACGACCTGGCAGCGGCTGCTGATCGGACTCGGGTACCTGATCACCACCCCGGTGGCGGCGTTGTATCTCGCGTTGTCGGCCGCGGCCGGGGGGTGCTGGGACTGCCCGCTCAACGTGGTGGTGATCCAGACACCGCCGCCGTCGGCCACCGCCGTCGACGACTCGGTGATCGTCGTCGTCCTGCTCGGGGCCGCGCTGTTCGTCGTCCTGCTCGGCCTGCTGCTGCGCCGCTGGCAGCGGGCCGGCGTCGCGCGCCGGCGCGAGCTCGGCCCGGCGGTGTGGGGCGGCGCCGCCATCCTGGCGACGACGGTCGTGCAGTACATGGCGTCGGTCCTCGGCGCACCGCCGTCCGTGCAGGAGACCCTCGCGTGGTCGACCGAGGCCGTCCTCGTCGTCTGGCCCGCCGCGCTGCTGCTGGGGCTCGCGCGTTCCCGGCTCGACCGGGCGGCCGCCGGGCCGATCGTCCTCGGTCCGGCCGAGGTCGCCGCCACGCCGGAGCAGGTCCGGGCCGCCGTGGCCGCGGCACTGCACGACCCCGACGCGGTGCTGGCGTTCTGGATCCCCGAGCGTGCCGTGTTCGTCGACGGGCAGGGCGAGCCCGTGACGCCGGACCCGCCGGGCGAGGGCCAGACGTGCACACCGATCGAGCACGACGGTGAGCTCGTCGCGGTCGTCACGCACTCGTGCCCGGACTCCGAGCTCGTCGCCGCGGTGGCGACGAGTGCCGGGCTGGCCGTGCGGAACCAGCGCCTGCACGCCGCCGCCCGGGCTCGGCTCGCCGAGCTCCGGGCGTCACGCAGGAGGATCGTGGAAGCCGCCGACAGCGAGCGACGACGACTCGAACGGGACCTGCACGACGGAGCACAGCAACGCCTGCTCTCGGTCGCGCTGGCCGTGCGGCTGGCCCGGACGTCACCGACCGACAGCGACGAGCTGATCCGCGAGGCCGGCGCGGAGCTCGATCGCGGTATCGACGAGCTCCGCCTGCTGGCGCAGGGGGCCTACCCGGCGGCGCTCGCCGAGGCCGGTCTGTCCGGCGCGCTGCGCGAGCTCGCCGACCGGGCGCCGGCACCGGTGCGGCTCACCGGGCAACCGGTCGGGCGCCTGCCCGCGAACGTGGAACACGCGTGCTGGTTCACCGTCTCCGAGCTGGTGGCGAACGCGGCGAAGCACGCCGCGGCCGCGCAGGTCGTCGTCGACCTGCGGGCGGTCGGCGACGACGTCGTCCTGCGTGTCTCCGACGACGGCGCCGGTGGGGCCGATCCCGAGGGGTCCGGTCTGCGCGGGCTCACCGACCGGGTCGAGGCCGCGGGCGGGGTGTTCACGGTGCACAGCCCACCCGGAGCGGGCACCACCGCGACCGCGGTGTTCCCGTCGATCTCCAGGGTTCTCCCTGCCGCGGGACCCGTCCGCGTTGCGCGCGCTCGTCGTCCGGGTCACCGCGCGTCCCGCAGGTAGGTGATCACCGCCAGCACCCGGCGGTTGTCGTCCGCGGCCTGGTGGAGGCCGAGCTTGTCGAACACCGACCGCACGTAGGCCTCGACGGTCTTGGGGCTCAGGTAGAGCTGACGGCAGATGGCCTGGTTGGACCGGCCCTCGGCCATCGCCTCCAGCACCTCGCGTTCCCGCTCGCTCAGCTCGTCGAGCACGGAGTGCGCGCGCTTGCGGCCGACGAGCTGGGCCACGACCGACGGATCGACCACCAGACCGCCCGCGGCGACCCGGCGCACCGCATCGCCGAGCTCCGTCACGTCGGTGACCCGTTCCTTGAGCAGGTAGCCGGCACCGCTGGCACCCGTCTCGATCAGCTGCAGCGCGTAGTGCGGCTCCACGTGCGCCGAGAGCACCAGCACGCCGACGCCGGGGTGGTCCTCGCGCAGCGTGCGGGCCGCGTCCAGGCCCTCGCTGGTGAACGTCGGGGGCATCCGGATGTCGACCACGACGGCGTCCGGTGGCGACGCACGGACCCGCTCGAGAAGCGCGGTCGCGTCGCCCACCGTGGCGACGACGTCGAACCCGACGTCGCCGAGAACGCGCGCCGTCCCCTCCCGGAACAAGGCCGCGTCGTCGGCGACGATCACACTCAGCCGGCGTCGTCGTCCACTGTGCTCACGCCGTCCGCGGGAGCAGCATGCTGCGCAGGGCAGCTCCGGAGAGTTCGGACTTGGCGATGAAGCCGCGCACCGGGCTGACCGCGACCTGTCCCCCGTAGTCGGCACGCGACCTGCTCGACACCAGCACCACGACCGGCGGTTCGTCCTGCGTGGACAGTGTGTCCGCGACGGCGAACCCGTCGATGTCGGGCAGCGCGATGTCGAGCAGCACGACGTCCGGGCGCAGGTCCCGGACCGCGACCAGGGCCGCGTTGCCGGTCCCGGCCTCCCCGACGACGGCGAACCCGTCGGCCACCAGGAGCCGGCGCACGGCCGACCGGAACGACTCGTGGTCGTCGACGATCAGCACGCTCGCAGCCATCCCCCGATGCTCGCACCGTCTCGGCTCCTGTGAACAGGGCAGACCCTGCATCTCGGCACGGGCTCGCCCGCTACAGCGCCGGCCCGCCGGGCGGGACCGTCGACGGACCATCCCACCGTCCCTCGGGAGCGACCGTGTCCCCACTCGTCATCTGGACCCGCCGGCACCGGCTCGGCGCGTTCTTCGGGCTCACCTTCCTGATCACCTGGTGGCCGTGGCCGCTGTGGGCGCTGGGCCTGCTGCCGTTCCCGCACCTGCCGATCGGCCCGCTGCTCGCCGCCCTCATCGTGATCGGTGTGGCCGAGGGCGTGCCCGGATACCGGGACCTCGGCTCACGGCTGATCCGGTGGCGCGTCGGCTGGCAGTGGTGGCTCGTCGCGGCCGGACTGCCGGTCGCGGTGCTCGCCGTCGCGTCCTTCGCCAACGTCGCGATCTTCGGCGCACCGGCACCGGTACTCGCGTCGCTCGCGTGGGGAGCCATCGCGGTGAACTTCGCGACCCGCTGGGTCAACCCGCTGGACGGGCCCGTCGGCGAGGAGCCCGGCTTCCGCGGCTTCGCGCTGCCCCTGCTCCAGGCCGGCCGTTCCCCGCTCCGGGGAGCCGCGATCCTCGGCGCGGCCGCCGCGCTCTGGCACGTCCCGCTGGTCACCGCCGGCATGCTGGCCCCGTTCGGGATCCCCTGCTCGTTCGCGATCACGTTCGTCTACGTGTGGCTGTTCAACCACACCCGCGGGAGCCTGCTGATGACGCTGCTGTTCCACGTCATGCAGGGCACGGCGACACCGGCTGCGCTGGGGTTCGCCGACGCCGACGCGGTGCGCATGGACGTGCTCACCGGAGTGCTGTGGATCGTGATCGCGGTGCTGCTCGTGGTCGTCGACCGCGACGCGTGGCGAGCCGCTCCCCCGTCCGCCGTCGCCCGTCCGCTCGACGAGCCGACGATGCGCGGTCCCGTCCCGGCCGGGCCCGTCGTGGAGGACCGGTGATCCCGCAGGACCGGCGCCTGCTCCCACCCGGACGCGTGCTCGACGTCGACGGGACCCGGATGCATCTCGACGTCCGGGGACCGGACACCGGACCGACGGTGGTGCTCGAGGCGGGCCTGGGCTCGTTCTCCTCGAACTGGTACTGGGTCCAGCAGGCGCTGGCCCGGACGACGACGGTCGTCGCCTACGATCGCGCCGGGCTCGGGTGGAGCGAACGCGGACCCGTGCCGCGCGACGCCCGCTCGATGGCCGCCCAGCTCCGGGCCGCGTTGCGCGCGGCCGAGGTCCACGGCCCGTTCGTGCTGGTCGGGCACTCGTTCGGCTGGCTGCCGGTGCGGATGTTCGCGTCCCTGTTCGCCGAGGAGATCGTGGGGCTGGTCGCGGCCGACGGCTCACATCCGGATCAGTGGGTGCAGTGGCCGTTCCCGCGTGCCGACCGCGTGCTGGCCGCTTCGCTGCGGGCGTCGACGGTGGCGGCGCGCCTCGGGCTGCTGCGCGTGTTCGACACGACGGCCGCCATCACGGACGGCCTTCCGTCCCGCCAGGCCGCGGAGCTGCGAGCCGGTTCGGCGCGACCGGGCACCGCCGCCGTCGAGGCCGAGCAGATCGACGCGTGGCCGCGGAGCCGGGCACAGATCCAGGCGGCTGAGCCACTGGGCGACATCCCGCTCGTCGTACTGGGGGTGTCCGACCAGCCCTTCGGGAACCGGACCCTGACCGCCCTGCACCACCGGATGCGTGGCCAGGGGACGAACACCGTCGGCCGCGTGGTCCAGGGCGCCACCCACGAGTCGCTCATAGCGCGGCCGAGTCACGCGGCGTACGTCGTCGACGCGGTGCAGGCGGTCGCCACGACCGGCCCGGGGCAGCGCCCGGCGCTGCAGTCGTGAGCCCGCCACACCCGACGACCTCCGGCACCGACGAGGACGGCATCGCCGCGACCCGCATCGACCTCAACGACAAGGGCTAGCAGGGCTTGATGTCCCGCACGCCCGCCCAGCCCGCGATGACGCGTTCCCTCGACACGGTCTCCCCCGGGCCGATGGTGAGGCACTCGTCGTCGGTGGTGCCGGCGATGTCCAACTTGCGCTTGACCGTCTCGCCGTGACAGTTGCGGATCTTGTAGTAGACGATCTTCAGAGGGCCGCCCGGCACATCGCCCGTGGTGTAGCTGAGGCCGCACGGCGCCGCCGCCATGGCGTCCGAGGCGGCGACCACGACCATTCCGGACGTGAGCGCTCCGACGGTGGCCATCGAGATGGCCATTCGCTTGAACAGCGTCTTCACATTCCACTCCTTTTCCAGAGAACTGCCGGTGACCATCGCAATCTAAGTCACGCTCGTCGCCGGTCAAGAATTCCGAGCCGTTCATCGTTTCACCGCTGTTCATCGTGCATGAACAGAGCTTTGACCAGCAGATTCGAGGCACGGGCACCGTCATGCGTGAACGTCGGACCCGGTCGAGACCTGGCCGGGCGTGGCGCTGTCCCACGGTTCTCCCGCAGCCGCTGCGACGAGAATTCGAGCGACCGGCGGTGGCGACATCCGCGCACAGAGCTTGCAGTGCTCCCTCGACCTGGCAGACTTGTTCTCCGTGACGCGTGATCTGCCTCTGCTCGGGTTCGGCCTGCCGGTGGCGGGGAATTGGGCGACCCCGGACACGATGCGCCGCACCGCCCGACGTGCCGAGGAGCTCGGGTACGCGTCGCTGTGGACGTTCCAGCGCGTGCTCTACCGCGACGACGCCGGTCTCGACCCGACGCACCGCTCGGTGCACGACTCGGTCGTCGCGCTCGCGCACGCCGCCGGACACACCGACCGGATCGGGCTCGGGACCGCGACCCTCTGCGCGCCCTTCACCGCGCCCGCGCTGCTCGCGAAGACGATGGCGTCGCTGGACGTGCTGTCCGGCGGCCGGCTCACGGTCGGGCTCGGAACCGGCTGGATGCGGCAGGAGTACGCCGCCGCCGGCGTGCCCTTCGACCGTCGGGGCGCGCGGATGGACGAGTACCTGCGTTGCCTGCAGGCACTGTGGACGGAGGACCCGGTCGAGTTCGCCGGCGAGTTCTACACGGTGCCGCGATCACACGTGAGCCCGTCGCCCGTGCAGCGACCGCACCCACCGGTACTGCTCGGCGGCACGGCCGGGCGGGCGCTGCGCCGCGCCGGGCGACTCGCCGAGGGCTGGATCGGCAGCAGCCGCCACGACCTCACCAAGATCGGCACGTGCATCGAGACGGTGCGCGACGGCGCCCGCGAGGCCGGGCGCGACCCGGACGCCGTGCGGATCGTCGTGCGCTGCCTCGTCGACCTCGTCGACGACGACCCCGGCGGTCAGCGCCAGCCGTTCCACGGGACGCGCGAGCAGGTGCTCGACGACCTCGCGGTCCTGCGCGCGCACGGCGTCACCGAAGTCTTCTTCGACCTCAACCTCTCACCCCGGGTCGGCTCCCCCGACGTCGACGCCGGCGAGGCACTGGCGTACGCGGAGCGTGTGCTGGACGCGTTCGCACCCGCCGACGCGTCGAGGTAGCGCACGGGCCTGGCCTCGGTATGGTCGCCACGCTCGGCGACCAGGCAGGAGTCGGCATGACGCAGCTCGAACGGGTGCACGTCACGCTGCTCGCCGGCCTGGTGGTCGACGTCGGGGGCCGGACGGTCTCCGGTGCCGCGTGGCCCACCCGCCGGTCCGCCGAGCTCGTGGCGCTGCTGGCCCTGTGCGACCGGCAGCGGCTCGTGCGCGACCGGGTCGTCGACACCCTGTGGCCGCACCTGGACCCCGACGCGGGCGCCGCCAACCTCCGCAAGGCCGCGCACCACGCGCGGCAGGCGCTCGGGTCCGACGACGCCGTGCGGTTGAGTGGCGGCCTGGTCGCGCTGTTCCCGTCCGGCACGGTCGACACCGACGTCGCCGAGTTCGAGCGTCGCGCCGAGGCGGCGATCACGTCGGGCGACCGCACCGCCTGCGCCGTCGTCGACGACCCGGGCGAGCTCCTGCCGGAGTGGCAGTACGAGGAGTGGACCCAGGCCCGGCGGGATCGGCTGCGTGCCCTGCACGTCGAGCTGCTGCGCCTCGGCGAGCGGTGGGAACGGCTCCTCGAGGTCGAGCCGGCGGACGAGGAGGCCCACCGTGAGCTCATGCGGGCCGCGCTGCACCGCGGCGACCGGCACGCGGCGATCCGCTGGTACGGACGGCTGCGCACGACGCTGGAGCACGAGCTCGGCCTGCCGCCGTCCCCGCAGAGCCGCGAGCTGTACGAGCAGTGCGTCGCCGGTCTCGGCCCCGTCACCTCGACGGTCGTGGGCCGGCAGGCCGAGCTCGCCCGGGTGGCCGCGGTCCTGCAGGCGGCCGAGCAGGGCGAGCTGGGCGCGCTGGTGGTCCGCGGCCCGGCCGGCATCGGAAAGTCGACGCTATGCCGCGAGGTGGGGGCCGCGGCGCGGGAGCGCGGATGGCTGGTGGTCACGGTGGTCGCCACGGCCGCGCGGGACGCGTACGCGCCGGTCGCGGCGGCCGTGGTGGAGCTGCTGCACCGCGACCGGAGCCTGCTCGACACGCTCCCGGACGCGACGCGCTCCACGCTCGCCGAGCTGACGGCGCTGGCCGCACCGGCACCGCCGCACGACAGCGGGCTCACGCGGCACATGGTGATCGGGGCCGTGCACCGGTTGATCGCGGCGTGCCGGGACGTCGCCGGGGTCGCGCTGGTCATCGACGACGCGCACCTGGCCGACGACGCGACGGTGGACCTGTGGGGACAGCTGGCCCGCCGCGGCGGTGTCCCGTTCCTCGGCGTCGCCGCCTTCCGCGACGAGGCCGCCCCGCCGTCGCTGACCCGGACCGTCGCGGGCCTGCAGCGGGCCGGACGCTCCGCCGAGATCGACCTCGGCCCGCTCGATCCCGACGAGGTCGCGGCGCTCGTGACCGGAGCCGACCCGCCGCCGGATGCCGTCGTGCTCGACCGGATCGTCACGCTGGCGCAGGGCAACCCGTTCTTCGCCCTGGAGCTGCGGCGTGGGGTCGGCAGCACCGCGGACGCGACCGTCGCGCCGTCGGTCTGGGAGGCGATCACCGAGCGGTTCGTGGATCTCGACGACGCGACCGCGGCGGTGCTGCGCCGGCTCGCGGTCGCGGCCGACGACCTGAACCCGCTCGACGTGCCCTCGCTGGCCGGGCTGCCCGAGCCGGAGGCGTTCGCGCTGCTCGACGCGGCCCTCGACGCCGGCGCGCTCGTCGTGTCCGGGACCTGCTACCGCTTCCGGCACGACCTCGTGCGCCAGGCGCTCATCGCGCAGGTCCCGCCGCACCACCGGATCTCGATCCACCGCGACACGGCCCGGCGACTGGCCGCGGCCGGGGCCGCTCCGGCTCTCGTCGCCCGGCACTGGCTGGACGGCGGCCGCCCGGACGATGCCGTGCCCTGGTTGCTGGCCGCGGCCCACCGGGACGTCGCGCTCGGCGCTTTCGACGACGCCCTCGGCCGGCTCGATCCCCTGCTGGCGCACCTGCCGGAACACGGCGAGGCGCTGCGGATGCGGGCGGAGGTCCTCGACGCGCTCGGGGACGGCCGGGCCCCCGCCGCCTACGCCGCGGCCGCCCGGGTCGTCGACGCGCCGGAGTCGCACGACCTGCGGGCGATGCAGGCTCTGGCCGAGATCAAGCAGGGTGATCCACCACGCGCACTGCGGACCCTCGACGGGCTGGAACCGGCGTCGGTGTCCGGCCGGCTCGCGCAGGCGCTGGCGCTGAGCGGCGCGGCCGTCATGGGGTTCGCGGATCCGGCGCTGGGCTCCGCGAAGGCGGCCGAGTGCCGCCGCCTGGCCCTGGAGTCGGGTGACCGGACGACGCTCGTCGTCGCCTCCTGGGCACAGGCGGCCGCCGCGCACTCCCGCGACGACCTGCGCTCGAGCATCTGGGCCGACCTCCTGGACACGCATGCGCTGCGCGAGCTGGCGATCAGCGTCTTCGACGGGCATCTGTGCATGACCCAGCGGCTGCTCTACGGGGCCCGGCCCTACCCGGACGTCGTGGAGTTCGCCGACTCCTTCCTGGCCGAGGCGCAGCGGCTCGGAGCGACGCGCGGCCGGGCCTTCGCCCTGACTCTGCGCGGCGAAGCCAGGCTGCTGTCGGGCTCCCTGGACGAGGCCGACGACGACCTCCGAGCGGCGGCACGGTTGAGCCGGGCCACCGGGGGCGCGGTCGGGGAAGCGCTGGCGGTGCAGCGCCGGGCCGAGGTGGCGATGCACCGGGGCGACCTCACGGAGGCGGGCGTGTTGCTCGACGAGGCACTGGACGTCGCCCGCGAGTCCGACGTCGGGTTCCACCTCCTCGACCGCATCTACGGTGCCCGGATCTCCGCCGCCGCCGATCCCGCCGCCGCCCTGGTCCGGCTGGAGGAGGCCGAGCTGGGCGTCCGCGGCCCGCTGGAGACGTGCCCCGGCTGCCGGATCACCCTCGCCGTCCCCGCCGCGATCGCCGCCGCGCGCGCCGGCGACCTGGACCGGGCGGACCGGTACGGCCAGGCCGTCGAGACCCTGGCCACGGTCGTGATGCAGCTACCGGCATGGGATGCGGCGCTGGAGGAGGTCCGGGGACATCTCGCGCGAGCCAGAGGCGACGGCGACGAGGCCGGTCGCCGCTTCCGCTCGGCAGCCGAGGGGTTCCGCCGCGTCGGCCAGCCCCTCGACGAGGCGCGCTGCGACAGGAACGTTCCGGGAACACCCGGCTGACATCGTCCCGTCCGTCGGCCGGCACCTGCTGGACGACGGACCACGGGAGGATGCCATGACAGGCGCCAGTCAGATCGTCGTCGAGGTCAGGGCGGGTATCGAGAACCTGGCCCCGGCGGACGTGGCCACCGAGCTCGCCCGATCCTGGGTGCTGCTCGTCGACGTCCGGGAACCCGCCGAGACCTCGCACGGACGCATTCCGGGAGCCGTCGCCGTCCCCCGCGGCCTGCTCGAGTTCCAGGCCGATCCCGGAGCCCCGACGCACGTCCACGGGTTCGTGCCGGGCCGCCGGGTCATCGTCTACAGCTCGACCGGCGCCCGCTCGGCGCTGGCCGTGCGCTCACTGCGCGAGCTCGGCTACCTCGACGTGGCTCATCTCGAGGGCGGGCTCGACGCCTGGATCGCCGACGGGCGGCCCGTGACCGGGCCGACCGCGTAGCCCACCTCCCCCGAACCACATCCGACGAAGGAGTCCACCATGTCCGACCACGCCACCACGATCGCCTCGGCCGTCCAGATGCTCAACGCGGGCGACGTCGACGGCTACGTCACCACCCTCTACAGCCCCGAGGCCGTGTTCCACGGCTTTCCGCCCGCGTTCGCCCCCGACCGCGACGGCATCACCGGGTTCTTCCGGGCCCTGCGCGCCGGCGTACCCGACGCCACCATCTCGGCACAGGACCTGTTCGCCGACGGGGACCGGGTGGCCGTCCGGTTCACGCTCACCGGAACCCACACCGGCGAGCTGTTCGGGGTGAGCGGCTCGGGGGCATCGATCGACGCCGAGGGCATCACGATCCTCCGCTTCGTCGACGGACGCTGCGTCGAACGCTGGAACCGGCTCGACGACGTCACGTTCCTGAGTCAGATCGGGGCCATGCCGGCAGCCGCGCAGGTCTGAGCCGCCCCAGGTCCGGGCGGTGGGAGGGGTGTGGCCGCTGCACGGCCGGGGCAGCGGCCACACCCGGGCGACCTCAGCCGCCGTTCTCGTCGAGCCAGGCGTCGACGTCCTCGACGACCTTCATGTGCTCGCGCTCGACCAGCGGGTAGTGCGAGGCGTCCGGGATCACCGACTTGGTGACCGCCGGGCTGCCCAGGTAGCGCGCCGCCATCTGCTCGATCGCCAGCGGGTGCGGACCGAACACCGGGTCCGCGGACCCGAACTGGACCAGCACCGGAACGTCGATCTCACCGAGGAACGCCGTGTCGGCGGCGATGCCGGCCGGCAGGGACAGGATCTGGCCGCACGGGTCCGGCTGGACGTCCGGGACCGCGTCGCGGACCGCCTGCTCGGCGCTGGCGAAGTAGAACGTCTCGCGGGAGTTCTTCGCGAACGCCGCGTAGTGCGGCGGGGCGCCCGGATCTCCCCCGGCGAGACACCGGCTGACGACGTCGGCGGTCTCGGCCGCCGTGTACGGCGTCGCGGTGGCGTCGCCCCACGCCTGGTTGAACACCCCGTCCACGTTCTTGTACGAGTACGCGGTGATGTTCGCCGTCAGTCCACCGACGGACGAGCCGCCGAGGAACACCTTGTCGAACGCCGACGACTCGGCGCCGCTGGTCGAGTACTGACCGGAGCGCAGCTGGTCGACGATCTGGTGCGCGACGTCGGCCTCGGAGCCGAAGCAGGTGTCGTTGCCGCCGGGCATGCCGCTGTCGCCGTACCCGAGCCGGTCGATCGCGACGGACACGTGCCCGCGCTCGGCCATCTGGTGGGCGTAGTCGTAGTCGGGCACGTCCTTGAAGCGCCAGTAGTAGTCGCCCCACGTCACGGCGTGCAGGTACAGCGTCGCCGCGTCGGCGCTCTCCAGCGCCTCCTTCGGCGCGACGATCGTGCCGTTGACCGTGTACGGCTTTCCGTCGCTGGCGCAGGGCACCTTGCTGGTGTTCGTGTTGACGACGCCGAACGAGACGGGGACCTCGACGATGTCGTGGCTGCTGGTGTCGTGGTCGTCGGCCAGCGCGGGGGACGCTGCCGCGAGGACCGCGACGGCCGCGAGCACAGCTGCGACCAGAGTCTTCCTAGGCACGGATGACATTTCTCCTCGATGAGAAGCGCTGGTCGTCTGGGGGAGCGCACCAGAAGGTGGCGACGACCGTCGAAGAGAAGAATGCACTAGCCCGATCGGGCTAAGCCAGTCAGGCTAAGGTCACGATTCGGGCACGAGAGGCCAACATCCGTGTTGCCGCTGGTAGCGGCGGGCCGGCGAGGAGGTCGCGCGGAAGGCACACCCCCGATAGGGGGTAGGCCGCCGAGCGGGAGCCGAGGCCGCCGCTTCAGGTCGCGCCGAGGTGCGGGACCGGGCGCTGTCGCGTTACGCCGTTGATCGGACACCCCCCTCTCGTCCGGCCACCGCAGCATGGAGGAGGTCCGCGGTCCGGCGGACCATCGGCCGGACGTCCTCGGGTGACCGGATGCCGAAGGCGTCCGGCGTGGTGAGCGCGACATGCACGATCCCGGTGATCGCGGCGACGAGCAGTTCGGCGTCGGCTGCCGTCAGCTCGAGGCCGGCCGCGTGGTGAATGTCGCGCATGAGCTGGATCTGAGCGGTGCGCGTGGCGGCCATCAGGGGCGTGAGATCGGGGCGCCGGGTGGCCTCGAACAACAGCTCCATGATCGCCAGATGGCGGACGCGGTTGGTGGTGATGGCGGCGTGCACCATCGACGCCAGATGCTCGGCGAGCTCGCCGGCCTCGACCGGGCCGCGGGGTGCCCGTCGCAGGTCGGCGAAATGCAGCGCACGCACCCGCTCCACGACGGCGCCCGTCAGTGCCTCCCGCGTGCGGAAGTAGCGCGACGTCGTGCCCGGGGGCTGGTCGGCCTCCGCGTCCACGGCGCGATGGGTCAGCCCGCGAATGCCCTCCCTGGCGAGTACCTCGATGGCCGCGTCCGCGAGTTCGTCTCGACGCTGGGCGTTGAACGGCGGCATCTACTCCCTCACACGCTCCGGACGACCTCCGGCCCGCACCAGTCCCGGATGGCCGAGCGGACCTCGGCCGCGCTCGCCTGATCGGCCGCCCACGCCACGTAACCGTCCGGCCGGACGAGGACGGTCCCCGGCATCGCATCCTGTCGCCGACAGCGAACCACAACCACCCGGTCCGACCACTCGGTCACCGCGGACGAGTCCGCCGTGTCGACCAGTACGAACCGGCCGGCACGCAGCGCCTCGTAGACGCGCTCGCCGTCGCTCCCGGTCAGATCGGGCATCCGCCGACCACTCCACCGATGGGCCCCGGCCGGCCGCGGATAGCGGATGTCGATCCCGCTCAGCAGCCCCGCGATGCGCCGGCGCGCGACCGGCACCCGCAGCAGCGTGCGGATCACGAACCGACGGGCCGCCGCCCCCACCCGGGTGCGGGCCATGACGAGCCGGTACGCCCCGTCGGTCAGCCGCAGCACCGTCTCGCCGACGGGGTGACGCTCAGCTTCGTAGGTGTCGAGCAGGTCGGGGCGCGCCCAGCCCTGCACGGCCGCAGCGAGCTTCCAGCCGAGGTTCATCGCGTCCTGGATGCCGGTGTTCATCCCTTGGCCGCCGACCGGGGAGTGCACGTGCGCGGCGTCGCCCGCGAGGAACACCCGTCCCTTCCGGTAATGGCGCGCCTGCCGGCGCTCGCTGAGGAACCGCGTGCTCCACCGCGGATTCCCCATCCCGTAGTCGTCCCCGGCGATCCGGCGGAACGAGTTGAGCAGCTCCTCGTGCGTGACCGGTTCGTCCAGCGGCGCGCCCTCACGGCTGCGATCCCAGGCGATGGCGCGGAACCACCCATCGCCGAAGGGCACGAACAGCACCAGCCCGTCCGTCGTCGAGGCACCGAACAGGGTGTCGCCGGGCGGTCGGCTGAGCCGGACGTCGGCCAGCATGATGTGCGTGGCGTACTGGGTGCCGACGAAGTCGACGCCGATCAGGTCGCGGACCTTGCTGTGTGCGCCGTCGGTTCCCACGACGTAGGTCGCGGTCACGGTCTGCGGCCCGTCCGGGCCCTCCAGGTCCAGCCGCACCAGGTCGTCCTCCTGGCTGAGGCCGACCACCTCGTACCCGCGCCGGACCGGGACGCCCTGATCCCGCGCCCGCTCCTCCAGCAGGAGTTCGGTGCCGCTCTGCGGCACGATCAGCACCGACCTGTACCGGCTGGGCAGGATCCCCAGCTCCAGCGTCGCGCCCGGGGTCGGCGCCACGCTCGGCACCGCAATCCCCTTCGACACGAGGCGGTCCGCGAGGCCGCGGGCATCCAGCAGCTCCAGCGTCCGCGCATGCACGGCGAACGCGCGGGTGAGGTTCGGCTCGGCGGTGCGGCGCTCGAACACCGCGCATCCGACCCCGGCCAGTGCCAACTCGCCAGCCAACGCGAGCCCGGTAGGTCCGGCGCCCACGATCGCGACGTCGATGTCGGTCATGGTGACTCCTCAGGCCAATTCGCTACGATCGTAGCGCTACAAGTGTAGCGCTCATCCGGAGTGGCCGAAAGGTCGGTTCATGCCGACGCCTCACGGGGCGGTCGCCGGGACCGCCGCCGTCACGACACGGCGGTCCGGGCGCCGTCGCTCGACGACCGCAGGGAACCGGTCGGCGCGGGAGGACTACGCCATGCGCCCGCGCCCGCGGCCCTCGCCGTCTGGGCCGCGTCGAACGCGTGCTTCGCGAGCTCGGCAGGCGTCATCTCCGTCCGCTGCTGCCACCGGCGTGCAGCTTTGATCACTGCCGCGCCCCCGATGGACAGGCCGAGGGTGGCAAGCATGCCGCCGATGGCGGTCAGCACGGCGCCGATCAGGAGGACCCGGGTGTTGAGCAGGTTTTCCGAGGAGTTCGAGGACAAGGACAAGACGACCTCCGGTGGGTGTGCGCGAGCAACCACCGTCGCCCGCGCCGCCCGTTCCCGCATCACCCGCTCCAGACGAGCGCTGCATCGCCCGCGGCATGAACGGGTTCAGGTGCGGTGACCGGTGGCTCTGATCTGCTGGTCCAACCGGGGCGGGCCGACGACGACCAACGCCCGGACAGGCGACTCGCCGAGCACGGTGAAGCTGTGCGGATGATCGCGTGGCACGAAGACGAAGGTCCCCGGTGATGCGGTCCATTGCCGGGCGTCGCAGAACATCTGCAGCCGCCCGTCGAGGAGGTAGAACATCTCGTCCTCGCCCCGATGGACGTGTGTGGGCACGGCGAGACCAGGAGGGTAGGTCGACTCCATGACAGCCAGCTGGCCGAGCGTCTGCTCGACATCCGCCTTGATCACGATGCGGGCACCGCGCCAGTCGTAGGCGTCGCCCTCCCCCGGGCCACAGACGTAGCCGTCCACCTCGGTCTCACCACCTGTGTCGGACAGGTTCCCAGTATGGGGAGTCCTCGGACGTGCGCCCAGGGCTCAGCGTCCCGATAACGGGGCGGTCGAGGTCGGCGGAGCCGGCGACGCTCCGGCCGCCGTCCACCACCAGCGGTGCGACGCCAGCGCGGCCAGCCCGGCGCCCGCGGCGTTGAGCAGCACATCGTCCACGGAGGACACCCGGTCCAGTTGCAGGACGTACTGCGCGGTCTCGATCAGGACCGAGCAGGACGCCGCGAGCGCCAGGATCCGCGGTATCGAGGCCAGCGCCGCGAAGCGCATCGGGGCGAAGAACCCGAGCGCCGCGAACACCAGCAGGTTGCCGACGATTCCGGGCCACCCCATGGTCACCAGATCCCCCAGCGGCACCAGGCTCGTCCGCCCGGGAACCTCACCGGCCCGGCTGCCCGGCTGCACGGTCATCCAGACCCACGGCACCGTCCCGTAGACGATCCCGACCTCGGCCAGGGACCTGCGCCAGGCCCACGCCGGCGCAGTGCCGGTGGCCTTCCGACGGCACGCCAGAGCGCACACCGCCAGGGCGGCCAACGGCAGTCCGGCCACCGCCGAGAGTGCGATGCCGGTTTCCGTGAAGATCAGGTCGTGCCACCCTCTGATCACGCTTGCTCCGCTTCGCCGTGGTCCATGCCTCCCAGTGAAGGCAGCGCAGCGTTGCCGGCACGTATGGAATTCTCGATACGCCGACGATAGGTGCCGGCTCCTAGCATCGAGGGCGTATGCGTGTGTTGATCGTCGAGGACGAGCCCTACATGGCGGAGGCCATCCGCGATGGACTGCGCCTGGAGGCGATCGCGGCAGACCTCGCCGGTGACGGTGACACCGCTCTGGAACTGCTGAGCGTCAACGCCTACGACATCGCCGTCCTCGACCGCGACATCCCCGGTCCCTCCGGCGACGAGATCGCCGAGCGCATCGTCGGCTGCGGCAGCGGCATGCCCATCCTCATGCTCACTGCGGCCGACCGGCTCGACGACAAGGCCTCCGGCTTCGGACTCGGCGCCGACGACTACCTCACGAAGCCGTTCGAACTCCGGGAACTCGTGCTCAGGCTCCGAGCGCTCGACCGCAGGCGCGCCCACAGCAGACCACCCGTGCGCGAGATCGCAGGTCTGCGTCTGGACCCGTTCCGCCGCGAGGTCTACCGCGACGGCCGCTTCGTCGCGCTCACCCGGAAGCAGTTCGCCGTGCTCGACGTCCTCGTCGCGGCCGACGGCGGTGTCGTCAGTGCCGAGGATCTCCTGGAACGGGCGTGGGACGAGAACGCCGACCCGTTCACCAACGCCGTGCGCATCACCGTCTCCGCCCTGCGCAAACGGCTCGGCGAACCCGGAATCATCGCCACCGTGGCCGGCGTCGGCTACCGCATCGATACCGCACCCGTGAC
The DNA here is from genome assembly GCA_963822335.1 of uncultured Actinomycetota bacterium. Taxonomy (GTDB): domain Bacteria; phylum Actinomycetota; class Actinomycetes; order Mycobacteriales; family Pseudonocardiaceae; genus Pseudonocardia. Next base: position 497,430 of record CAWGHE010000006.1, read on the forward strand.
CCGGGCGTGAGGGAGACCGTGGACAGGGCGCCCGGCGTACGTGTTCGCCTCAAACTCGCCCTCAGCTACGCGGCGTTCCTCATGCTCGCCGGCGCTCTGCTCCTCACCGCCGTGTGGGTGTTCCTGCTGCGCGACGTGCCCGCCAGCTACCTCGTTCCGGACCTCTCCAACATCCCCCGTGTGTTCGAACGGGGCAGTTTCGGCCCAGCCGTCTTCGGCCCGGCGACAGCCGCCGTCCTGGCGTTCCTGCTGGTGTTCGGTCTCGTCGGAGGGTGGATCCTCGCCGGCCGGATGCTCGCGCCCCTGACCCGCATCACCGACGCCGCACGCATGGCCGCGAACGGGTCGCTCTCCCATCGAATCCGGTTACCGGGCCGCAGTGACGAGTTCCGCGAGCTCGCCGACGCCTTCGACACCATGCTCGCGAAGCTCGAAGCCCAGGTCGCCGAACAGCGGCGATTCGCCGCCAATGCCTCCCACGAACTGCGCACCCCGTTGGCGATCACACAGACGCTCCTCGACGTCGCCCGCAACGATCCGAACCGCGACAACGGCGAGCTCGACGAACGCCTCCGCGCCGTCAACGCTCGAGCGATCGACCTCACCGAAGCATTGCTCCTGCTCAGCCGCGCCGACCAGCGGTCCTTCACCCGCGAACACGTCGACCTGTCCCTCATAGCGGACGAAGCCACCGAAACGCTCCTCCCCCTCGCGGAGAAGCATGGCGTCACCGTCGAGACCTCCGGCGACATCACGTCCGCCACCGGCTCGCACGCGCTCCTGCTGCAGTTGGCCACGAACCTCGTGCACAACGCGATCGTCCACAACCTGCCTGAGCAGGGCACCGTGTGGATCAGCACGAGCGCGCAGTCCGGAAGTGTGGTGCTCACCGTCGAGAACACCGGCGAGACGCTCGACCCGCAGCTGGTGTCCACGCTTGCCGAACCGTTCCGGCGCGGGACCGAACGCATCCGCACCGACCACGCAGGTGTCGGCCTCGGCCTGGCCATCGTCAAGAGCATCACCGAAGCGCACGCCGGAACACTCACCCTCGTCCCCTCGGCTGTCGGCGGGCTCTGCGTCACGGTGCGCCTGCCCGCCGCGCCACCACGCACCGGCCGATGACGATCGCGTGCAGGTCGAGCTCGGCCTCGTCCGCACGCAACCCGCACCAGCTCAACCCGCGATCACGCACCGGGCTCGGGGGGCGGGCCGAGGATCTCGACGCCGTGACGCGCCGAGATGTGGCCGAGGGCGGCCGGGTCGACCGGACCCGGGTCGGGTAGGCGCAGCTCGGCGGCGGGTATGCCGACCTCGGCGGCGAAGTCCTCGAACCCCGCCGGGTTGGTGATCTGGAGGGCCCGCAGTGGTTCGTCGGGCCCGACGAGGAACGTGTGGGGTCGGCCGACCGGGAGCAGCACGAAGTCGCCGGGGCCGGCTGTGAGGCTCCGGTCGTCGCAGCGGAACTCCGCGGATCCGGAGAGCACGCAGAACATCTCGTCCTCGGCGAGGTGGCGGTGCAGCGGCGGGGCGAAGCCCGGCGGGTTGAGGAACTCCACGACGGTCAGGGGCCGCGGGTCTGCGCGCCGCCGGCCTTGACGGTGGCCAGGTTGCCGAGGAAGTGACGTCGCCCAGGTCGCCGGGGTCGCCCGGCCCACCGTGGCGGCCGCGTTCGGCTCCAAACCCGCCTTGCTGCGCCAGGTCGTCGACGAGGCACTGGCCGGCGACGACGAGCCGGTCCCGGTCGCCCAACGCCCCTGGTTCGCGCCGATGTGGAACGCGTCCGACCCACCGGCGGTACTCGATGCCTACGCGCAGGTCTGCACCCTGATCGGACGGCGCGCCGCGCGGATCTTCGACGTCGTGCGCCGCGCGGCCGGCGACTCCCCGGAGACCGCCGACCTGTGGTCCACATTGACCCGCAACCGCCACCGCGGCGCCGCCATGCCGGTGCAACGGATCACCGAAACCGGAACGCTGCGCTCCGGACTGACCGTCGAGCGTGCCGTGGACCGCGTCTGGATCCTGAACGACCCCGCCCACTACGCGGCGCTCGTCCTCGACCAGGACTGGTCCGAGGACGACTACCGCGACTGGCTCGCCGAACAGATGCAGGCCGCGCTGCTCGACACCACCCGATCCCGTGTGTGACCGCGAGTCCGTACCTGCTGCGCACGAGCGAGTGCGCAGCATGCGGGTTCGGCCCTCATCCGATGACCTGATCGACGAAACACCAGCGCCATGATTCCCCGGGCGCGACCGAGGCCTGAGCGGGAGAGCCACTGACCGCGCTCCCGCGCAGGCCTACTGCCAGGTCGGTGTCGAGGCCATAGTGGGCCCTCCCCGGTGCCCGAGATACAGGAGGATCCATGAACGCCCAGCGGCAGACGGCCACGGTGCCCCACCTGGGCACGTCGACCATCGGCTACAAGTTCGGCAAGACGTACGACCCGGCGCTCCCGACCCTCGTGCTGGTCAACTCGTTCAGCACGTCGGTCGAGCTGTACCGGCCCCAGTTCGCCGACCCGAAGCTCGGTGAGGTCGCGAACCTCCTCGCCATCGAGCTCTACGGCCACGGTGATACGCGGTCGACGTACCAGCAGTTCACCTACTGGGACAGCGCCATCGCCAACCTGCAGCTCCTCGACGCCCTGGGTATCCGCGAGGCGTTCGTGCTGGGCACGTCACAGGGCGGGTGGGTGGCCGCCCGGATGGCGATGCTGGCGCCCGAGACGATCAAGGGCATCATCGTGCTCGGCAGCTCGATGGACGACGAGAGCCAGCGCAGCCGGGACCTGGGCTGCTGGGACGGCATCGAGTTCTGCACCCCGGCCATCGACGCCCTCGCCGCGAGCGTCGGTGACGACTGGGTCATCCCGACAGAGCTCGTCGACGCCGTCCTCGCCGAGGGCTTCGGGGCGGACGTCTCCCCCGACGAGCGTGCGTTCTGGCACGCCGAGCACCAGAGGAACTACGTCGGCGACGACGGCCGCCATCGTCTCCGGGTCAGCTCGATCAACCTGCGCGACCGCGACGGCCTGCACGGCCGGCTGGACGGCATCCGGTGCCCGGTCCTCTGGCTGCAGGGCACCGCCGACCCGGTGTACTCGGTACCCAACGCCGAGGAGGAGATCCGCCTGTTCACGAACTCGGCCGGAGCGGAGCTGCGCATCGTCGACGGCGGCCAGCACTTCCTGAGCGCGACGCACCCCGACGTCGTCAACTCGGCGGCGATCGACTTCGTGAATCGCTGGAAGTAGCGGCAGAGAACTCAGCGACCGTCTGGAACCGTTCCGAGGGCGGCCCGCAGCGCAGTGTCCGCCGCCTCGTGGCCGACCCGCAGCGCCTCGGCCAGCAGCCCGACGTCGGTCGAGGTGCGCGACACCGCGGGCGCGGAGTCCGGAGGACGCACCTGCAGCAGGCGCCCCGTCGCGTCGAGCTCGTCCAGCAGCGCCTCGGTGGCATGCGCGCGCTCGACGCGGTGCACCCAGGCGTCGACCACCCCCGGCGCGTGCCGCCGAAGCCAACGCCGCACGAGCGCGTCGACCACGCTCGGCGGTTCGGCCGGTACGTGTGCGGCAGCGTGCGTGCGCAGCACGATCAGGTGTGTCGCCCCCTGGGTCAGCGCGGTATGCACCGCCACCGGCTCCGAGAGCCCACCGTCCACCCAGCGCCTGCTCCCGAGCAGGACCGGCGGGCCCGCGATCACCGGCAGCGTCGCGCTCGCCCGGATGGTGCTGCGCAGCGCGGACGGACCGTCGAGCAGCGGCGCCAGGTCGGTGGATGCGCCGGTATCCGCATCGGTGGCCATCGGGTGGAAGATCACCGGGCTCGCGAGGATCGCCTCGCCGGGAAAGGGCAGTTCGTGGAGATAGGCGTGGTGGACGAGGTAGTCGAGATCCACCACGCGCCCGCCGCGCAGCAATCGGCGCGGATTGATCGTCGCCCGCATCACCGAGCGATCGGTCCATGGCGCCATCGCCTCGCGGGCCTTCCCGCCGACCATCCACGCCGCGTTGATCGAGCCGGCCGAGACCCCGTACGCGTCGTCGAGCAGCATGGCCAGCCCGTGGTCCTCGATGGCGGCCGCCATGCCGGCCGAGAACGTCGCGCGGCTCCCGCCGCCCTCGATCACGAGCGCGATGCGGCATCCGTCGTCGTGGCCCTCGGTCCGGCGTCGGGCGAGGACCTCCAGGACGCTCACCGGCGTCACGACGAGGTCGACGACGTGGTCACGCCGCGGTCGGGTTCGGCCTGGCGGAGCAGGCGACGAAACCTGAACAGCGCGCCCGAGGTTCCTGTGGCGATATCGCCGGCAGCGAGCGCGGCAGCGGAACGGTCCAGCTCGGCCATGACGTGGGTGTAGAGCGCGCTCCCGAGGCTGATGCGTTTGACCCCGGCCGCCTCCAGTTCGGCCACCGACAGCGTCCCGTCCGCAGGCGAGACGACGACGTTGACCGGCTTGGGCGCAACCGCATCGACGATCCTCCGCACGGTGGCGAGGTCCGGAGGGAGAGGGGCGAAGAGCACGTCGGCGCCGACGTCGGCGAAGGCCGTCAGCCGCCGGATGGTGTCGTCCACGTCGGGACGGCCTTGAACGAAGTTGTCGCATCGGCCGGTGACGACGATGCGCGCCCCGGCGGCGACGACAGCGTGGCGGACCCGGTCCACCGCCTCGTCGAACGGGCGGATCGGGTCGTGCCGGTCCCCCGTCGTGTCCTCGATGCCGATGCCCGCGAGACCGGCGGCGACCGCCGCCTCGACGGTGTCGGCCACGTCCCGGGCGGACTCGCCGTAGCCGTCCTCGAAGTCGCCGTTGACGGGCAGGCCGGTGAGCCGGCGCAGCAGCGTCGCGTGCGCGAGATGCTCCTCGCGGCTGACGGCATGACATCCGTCGAAACGACCGAGGGTGGCCGCGAACGCGGCCGACGACGTGCCGATCGCCTCGAACCCCGCGTCCGCCATCAGCAGTGCCGATACCCCGTCCCACGCATTGGGCATGACGAGACACGTGGCGCGATGGTGCAGCGCCAGGAAGCGCTCGTAGATCTCCGAGCCAGGCATGGGTGGTCCCTTGCAGTCGTGTGGTGGGCGCCCCCGATCGCCCGCCGATCACTGTCGGGTCGGCGGCGATCTCGTCGTCACCCTGGAACGGGGGTAACGGCCCCGTCGGACCCGGTGCCACTCTCGCGCCGTACATCTGAGGCCCGGCCACGAGCATCCGGCCGGTGAGCAGCGACGCGGACAGACGTGTGCTCATTTTGTTGGATGCCCGACTATTTAACTCCCTACTAGATGGCAGGCGGCCGGCCTGAACCGGCGCCCGGAGGAGGTTCCGTGGATCCCGACGCCGAGCGGCTGCCGAACTGGCTGGTGTGGCAGCAGCGGCCGTTTCCGGACGCCAACCTGCTGTTGCTGCCCGGAGAGCAGGCCACGCTGGTGGACAGCGGCTTCGTCGGTCACGCCGAGGAGACCGCCGACTGGGTCCGCGCGCACACCCGTCGGCTCGACCTGGTCGTCAACACCCACTGGCACGCCGACCACGTGGGCGCCAACGGTCTCCTCCAGGACGCGGGTGCCGGGATCGCCGCCAGCGTCCCTGACGCTTCGGCGATCGCGCGGCGCGACCCGGGCTGTTGCCTGATGGAGTACCTCGACCAACCCGTCGCTGCCTACTCCGTCGACGAACCGCTGGTGGACGGGCAGGTCGTCCGACTCGGCGACGCGGACTGGCAGGTCGTGCGCACCCCCGCACACACGCCGGGTCATCTCGCCTTGTGGCAGCCCGAGCAGCGGTTGATCGTCGTCGGGGATGCCCTGTCGGACTTCGACGTCGGCTGGGTGAACCTCGCCCTCGACGGCCCGGACGCGGCGGGCACCGCGCTCGCTTCCCTCGAACGGCTCGCCGACTTCCGACCACGCGTGGTGCTGCCGTCCCATGGACCGATTCCCGCCGACACGGGCCAGGCCTTCGCCGAGGCGCTCCGCCGCGCCCAGCGGCTGGTCGACGACCCCGACGGCGCCGTCTGGTACGGCGCGCGGCGGAACTTCGCCTACGCCCTGATGATCCGGGGAGGCGTGCCGGTCACGACCGTCGAGTCGTATCTGCATGCCCGGGCCTGGTTCAGGGATGCGGCCCGGCTGCTGCACCGGACTCGCGAGGCCTTCTCCGCCGAACTGATCGACACGATGCTGCGCAAGGGCTCGATCGTTCAGCAGGACGGACATCTCCGGGCCGCCACCGCACACACGTCCGTCGCGCCGGAGTCCTTACGGCTGCCACGACCGCGATCGTGGCCGACTCCACACAGGACGGACGAGGGCCGCGAGTCGACACGGCACAGCGCGTCGTGATCACCACAGGACCGCGAACGCGCCCTCACCGAATTCCAGGATGGATACGAGCGGCCGCAGCGCTGTTCGGAATCGCCTGGGGCGCCAACCAGTTCACGCCGCTGCTGCTGGTCTATCGGTCCGCGCTCGGCCTGCCGGAATCGGCTATCACGACCGTCTTCGGAATCTACGCCGTGGGCCTCGTCCCGGCTCTGATCCTCGGCGGCCGGCTGGCCGACCGTTACGGACGCCGCGCGGTCATCCGGCACGCGGTGGTGGTCTCGGCGCTCGCCTCGGCCGTCCTCATGATCGGGTCGGTCTGGTGGCCGTCGCTCTACCTCGGTCGGTTCCTGGCCGGAGTCGCATCGGGAGCGGCACTCGGTGCGGGGACCGCGTGCGTGAAGGAGCTGTCCGGCGTCCATGCCGGGGCCTGGCGTTCGGCCGCCGCATTCTCCCTGGGTTTCGGTATCGGACCGCTGGTCGCCGGGGCCCTCGGCCAATGGCTTCCGCTTCCGACCGAACTGCCCTACATCGTGCACCTGGCGCTGATGGTCGGTGTCGTCACTCTCGCCTGGAGCGCACCCGATACCCGTTCGGTGAACGCGCCGAGCTCGACGGTCCACAACCGAACGGCGGCAGCACATCGCGCGCGAGTGATGGGCCTGCTCTCGTGAACCAGATCTCCGCAGAACCCCGCCTGAGGTCAGGCCTCGGCCGGGAACAGCATGCACGAGCTCGTCGCGTGTGCGAGCAGCCGACCGGCCGCGTCCCGCAGTTCGCCCTGGGCCAGGGCGGTGCGTCGTCCGCTGTTGAGCACGGTGCCGACGGCACGGAGGGAGCCGCTGTCCGCCGTCACCGGACGTAGGTAGTGGACCGACAGGTCGAGGGTGGTGTAGCCGGTGCCGGCCGGCACCAACGTATGGACGGCGCTCCCTGCGGCGCTGTCCAGCAGCGTCGCGGCGAGGCCGCCGTGCACCACTCCGATCGGGTTGTAGAGGTGCTCACCCACCTCGCCCTCGAACACGACGTATCCGCGCTCGACCTCGGCGAGCCTGAACCCCAGGGTTGCGGCCATCGGCATGCGTCCACACTCGCCCGAGTCCAGCAGGTGGCGGGTGAACTCGAGCCCCGCCATTCCGCGGCCGGCCTTGTTCAGCTCCTCCGGGTCCACCCAACCGTACGTACGCCTGCGTTCCATCCGACGTCACAGACCGAGCTCGCGGGCGATGAGCATCCGCTGCACCTCGCTCGTGCCCTCCCCGATCTCCAAGATCTTGGCGTCGCGGTAGAAGCGGGCGACCGGAGTGTCGTTGACGAACCCCGAACCCCCGAAGATCTGTGTGGCATCACGCGCGTTGTCCATCGCCGCGTTGGCGCACACCAGCTTCGCGATCGCCGACTCACGCGTGAACGGCTCACCGCGCATCATCGCGGCGGCCGCGGCGTAGTAGGCGAGCCGCGCCGTGTGCGCACGTGCCTCCATGTCCGCGATCTTGAACTGGATGTACTGATGCTTGCCGATCGGCCGGCCGAACGTCTCCCGCTCCCGGGCGTACCGCACCGATTCGTCGACACATCCCTGCGCGAGCCCGGTCCCCGCCGCGGAGACCGCGATCCGTCCCTCGGCCAGAATGGACAGGAACTGCGCGTAGCCCCGGCCCAACTCGCCCAGCAGGTTGGTAGCCGGAACGCGCACGTCGGAGAACTGGAGCTCCCGGGTGTCCGAGAACGTCCATCCGACCTTGGAATAGGGCTTCGACACGGTGAGACCGGGTGTCCCCGAGGGAACCATGATGCTCGACAGTTGCTTGTTGCCGTCGTCGTCGGTTCCGGTGATCGCTGTCACCGTCACGACCCCGGTGATCGCGGTTCCCGCGTTGGTGATGTACGCCTTGGAGCCGTTGATCACCCACTCGTCACCGTCGCGGACGGCGGTGGTGCGCGAGGCCCCGGCGTCGGATCCCGCGCCGGGCTCGGTGAGTCCGAACGCGCCGAGCATCTGACCGGCGCACATCTGGGGAAGCCACTGCTGCTTCTGCTCCTCGGTGCCGAAGCGGTAGATGGGCATCGCACCCAGGGACACGCCGGCCTCGAGCGTGACCGCCACCGACGAATCCACGCGAGCGAGCTCCTCCACCGCGAGGCACATCGCGAAGTAGTCGAAGCCCACGCCGCCGACCGCGTCGTCGAACGGGAGCCCGAACAGACCCATCTGACCCATCTTCGCGACGAGGTCGTACGGGAACTCCTCGCTCAGGTAGAAGTCGCCGACGACCGGGGCCACCTCGTCACGGGCAAACGCCTCGACCGTCTTCCTGAGCGTCTCGTACTTCTCGTCGAGCCGATTGTCGATCATTGCGGTTCCTTCCGTCTGTCACCGGCCGGTTCGCACCAGCGGCCATAAGGAAGCGTCCTCAAGGAGAGCCCACGGAAGTTACCCCTGTTCGAGGGTGAAAGCACATGTGCGGCTACCGCCACAGTCGTGGTCTTCTCAGAGAACAGGGGAACGATCCATGTCTGTTCCGACGGAAACCCGGAACGAGATCCTCGTCAGGCAAGCCCGCTGCCAGGACCTCGTTCCGGTTGGCACATTCTTCCTCGGGCTGTCCCCCGACAGTCGCTACCACCGGTTCCTCTCCGGCATCCAGTACGTGAGTCCGGAGCAGCTGCACAACCTGGTCACGAACTCCGCGCGACAGATGGTCTTTCTGGCGCTCGCCGGTGAGACCGTCGTCGGACACATCATGGCGGTATTCGACGACGAACACACAGTCAATGTGGGTCTCGTCGTCGCCGACGCCTACCACCGCCAAGGGGTTGGCAGGAGACTGGTCCACGAACTGGCCGATACACTCGCCGCCGCCGGTGTCGCCGAGGTTTGCGCCGATGTCCACATGCACAATTCCGTGGTGACGGGATGGGTACGGCGGCTGGTTATCGACCTGCGGACCGAGCGCAGCCGCGACACGCTGACGATGTGCGGCCGGCTCACCGCCGGTTGATCTCCTGGCGAGCGGATGTGCACCTCGTCCGGCCCGTCGTGAAGGGCACCGCCAGGCCCGGAGCGTCCCGCGCTACCCCTTCGCGCGCGGCGGAACGCTGAACACTCCGCTGCACGACGCCACGGGCCGGTCGCCGCACGTGATCTCACAGCCGGCGAACGCCAACCGGGAACCCATTCGCTTGAGGGTGGTCCGCGCCTCGATCCAGTCTCCGACCTGTGCGCTGCCGGTATAGTTCACGGTCAGGCTGGCGGTGAGAATCGCCAGATCTTCACCGTGCGCGGCGAGCGCCCCGTAGCCCAGTGCGGAATCGGCCAGAGTGGTGAGTACCCCACCATGGACCAGGCCTCGACTGTTCGTGTGCCGGTCGTCGACCCGCATGCCGAAAACGGGTGCCCTCGGATCGGCGTCGTCGACGTACAACGGCCCGATCAGATCCATGAAACCGCTCCGCCGGCCACTGCCGTGGAACCCGGGCGGCGGTGCCGCACCGGGCATCTGCGATTCGGGAACCTCGGACATCCCCACCTCCCGACGAACCCGCGGCATCTCGTTCTGCCGCGACTGTCGGCCAGGACGGGACTTCGGTGTCACCCTGGGACGGGGGTAGCGGGTTCCGCTTGTTTCTCGTGGCTGTGGTGGTATCCGCCGTCCGAGGTCAGCTGTGCTCGTGGACGATGACGCCGCGGATGTTGCGGCCCTCGATCAAGTCGTCGTAGCCCTGGTTGACCTCGTCCAGGCGGTAGCGGCGGGTGATGAGCTCGTCGAGCTTGAGATCTCCGGTCCGGTAGAGCTCCAGCAGGCGGGGGATGTCCGCGGTGGGGTTGCAGTCGCCGAACAGGCTGCCCTTGACGGTCTTCTTCCAGAGGGTCGCGATGGTGCCGGGAAGGGCGATGGTGCGTTCGGTGAAGCCGCCCATCGCGGTGAGCACGACGACGCCGGACTTGCCGATCGCGTCGAACGCCTCGGCGACGGTCTCGGCGGTCGCATGGTCGGTGGTGACGATCGCCTTGTCGGCGCCGACACCGCGGGTGAGTTCCTGCGCGAGACGATGGGCGTCCTCCGCGCCGGCGCAGGCATGCGTGGCGCCGAACTCCAGAGCCGTCTCGCGCTTGAACGCGATGGGATCGACGGCGATGACCGAGCGTCCACCGGCGAACCGGGCTCCCTGGACGGCGTTGATCCCGATGCCGCCCACCCCGTAGACGACGACCACGTCACCGGGACGCACGTCGGCGGCGTTGGTCGCCGACCCCCAGCCGGTCGGCACCCCACACCCGACGAGCGCGGAGACGTCGAGGGGAAGGTCGTCGTCGATCCGCACGGCCGAGTTCTGATGGATGACGCCGTACTGGCTGAACGTCCCGAGCAGGCACATCGCGCCGTAGCGGCCACGGACTCCGGAGATGGGCCAGCTCTCGCCGGGCAGGAACCCGCGCATCGTGTTCGCACCCCAGTCGCAGATGGCCTGCTGGCCGGTCGCGCACCATCTGCAGGTTCCGCAGTTGGGTATGAACGAGCAGACCACGTGGTCGCCCGGCTCGACGCGGGTGACGCCCGGGCCGATCTCCTCGATCACTCCGGCGCCCTCGTGCCCGAGCACCATGGGCAGCCACCCCTGGATCTGGCCGGTCATCACGTGGAGGTCGGAGTGGCAGAGCCCGGCGTGGGTGTAGCGGATCAGCACCTCGCCCTCGCCGGGCGCGGCGAGCTCGAGCTCTTCGATCTCGAGCGGCTTCCCCGGCTCGTGGAGGACGGCGGCCTTGGTCTTCATCTCGGCTCCAGCGCTGCTTGTTCCGGACTCTCCGGCGCCATGTCTCCCGCTGACGACAACCGACGATCGACGAACAGGTCCAGCTCCGGGTCGGCACCACCACCGTAGCCGGAGAAGTCCGCTATCCCGATCTCCGAGAGCACGTCGACGTCGAGGAACGTGGTGCCGGTCCGATCGGGCGGGAGGTCCAGGACGGCCACCGCGGCGTCCGCCATGATCTGCGGGTCGCGGGACCGCGAGACCATCTCGTCCCCTCCGAGCAGGTTCGCCACCGCCGCGGTGGCGATGGTCGTCTCCGGCCACAGGCAGTTCGCCGCGATGCCGTCACCTCCGAACTCCGCCGCCCAGCCCAGCGTCAGGATCGTCATGCCGAACTTCGACAGCGAGTACGCCGGGAACGTGCCGATCCACTGTGCACCGAGGTTGAGCGGCGGATCTCCGTGACCGCGGTGTGCACCGTGCCCGGCAGTCGCGGATCCGGGCGGTCGGTCTTGGCCAGGATGACGACGTTCGCGCCCCGCCGGCCGGCGGCAACGGCGATGGCGAGGCCGATGCCCCGGCTGCCGCCGGACATCAGAATCGTGTGTCCGGCAAGGGCGTCGAGCCTGGGGTGTCCCTTCAGCCGACGGCGGGGCGTGCGGCCCCGGTGAGCGACGCGCTCCTGGTGTGGACGTCGGCGACGGCGACGACCTCGGTCCGCAGAGCCGTCCCGCAGGACGGGCACAGCAGCTGCCGGAACTCGACCTGCTCGTCGACCACCGGCGGGTCGGCGGCCCGTACGTGCGGACCTGCCAGCGAGACGTCCCCGGTCCGGACCACCGCACGGTGCAGGTGCGGTTCCTCCGCTGCCGAAAGCGTTGCGCCGCAGTGCGCGCAGGTCAGCTCGCCGCTCTCGCCGAGATGGACGTTGTCGTCGAGCTTGCTCATCACTCGCTCCTCTGGGGCCGCGGGGTGGCGCCCGCGAGTCGATCGGATCGGAGGGTGCGGCGCATCTCGTCGGTGCCGTGGGCGTCGATGTCTCCGCTGCCCGGCCGGGTGACGACGCCGTAGACGTCGGCGGCTGCGGCGGCGGTGACCTTCCCCGCGCGCAGGTCCGCCTCCACGAGTGCCGGCTCGCGATGCAGGGGGTCGCCGTAGCCGCCACCGCCCTGCCAGGCCATGTAGTACACGTCCTGCTCCCCCAGCACCGTCTCCAGGTGCGGGGGCATCACCTCCCGCCGGCCGACGATCTCGTCCAACGTGGACGCGAGGTGGCCCGCCGCCAGCTGTTCCCGCACGTCCGCACCCCGGATGGCCATGTCCAGCTGGGTGTTCGCGGGGTAGCCGCCCGAGATCCCGGACGACTGCGGGATCGCCTTCCCGCCACCCGAGACGACCATCTGGAGCGCCGGCGCCGCGCTGCGGTGCATGACGAAGCACGACGAACCGCCCACACCTCCGCGGAAGCGGCCGGGACCGCCGGAGTCCGGCTCCTCCCGGCGCCACAGGTAGAGCATCGGGTAGCTGAACTCGGTCATCTCGACATCGGGGATGCGGCCCATCGGCGCCCCCGCCATGCCGCCGGTGTCCACACCGTCCTGATCGGACCGGGCACCGAAGCCTCCGGCCATCGCGTCGCCGACCATGCTGACGAACGGGGCCCCACGCTGGTCGAGCCCGGCGAGCAGGGCGAGGTCCCACGATCCGAGGCAGACACCGGTGACGTTCGGGCGGCTCTCCTCGTGGGTGTCGAGCATGCCGCCCAGGCACTCCGTGACGACGTTGAGGGTCGCCCACGCGGACGCGACCGAGCCCTTGCTGATCCCCGCCGGGAACGTGCAGTCGTTGATCGTGCCGGGCTCGCTGGTGATCTCGATGCAGCGGAACACCCCCGCCGGGGCCCACGGGATGTCCCCGCAGAGCGTGGTGAGGATCGCCGGCGTGATGCCGCCGCGGACGCCGGCGTGCGTGCAGTTGATCAGCCCGTCGGCCTGCGGGTCGGTGCCGGTGAAGTCGAAGTGCAGGTTCTCGCCGCTCTTGGTCAGGGTGCAGACGATCCGGTAGAGCGACTCGTCGCCCTCGCGGGCCGAGTCCTGGTAGGCCACGGCCGACCACTCGCCGTCCGGGATGGCCGCGAGCTTGGCCCGCACGCGCTGCTCGGTGTTGTCCAGGATGCGGCGCATGACGGCCTTGACGGTGGTCGCCCCGTAGCGGTCGACGAGCTCGTTCAGACGCTCCTGCGCCATGTGGTTGGCGCCGATCTTGGCCCGCAGGTCCAGTCCCACGAGCGCGGGAACCCGGCTGCGCCGCAACCAGACGTCCTCGATGTCGCTGCGCAGCACACCGCCTTCGACGATCTTGACCGGCGGCGTGGGCAGGGACTCCCAGAACACGTCGGTGGACTTCACCGACCAGCTGCCCGGCGAGACGCCGCCGAGGTCGATCTGGTGGGCGACGGCGCCGGTCCAGGCGAACAGCTCGTCCCCGACGAACAGCGGCGCGAACAGCGCCGTGTCGTTCTGGTGCAGCCCACCGCCGACCCAGGGGTCGTTGCACAGGAACATGTCGCCGGGCCGGATGCCCGGGTTGGCGCCGCGGTGCTCGAGCGTCCACTTCACGGCCATGTCGATCGCGGCGCACAGGGCGGTGTTGTAGAGGCCGATCTCGACCTCGTCACCGATCTCGTCCATGATCGCGAAGTTGAAGTCGTTGCAGTCGGTCACGATGACCGACCCGGACATCCGCTTGATCGCCTCGCCCATCTCGTAGGTGACGGACTCGAGACGGTGCCGGACGACCTCGTAGGTGAGCGGGTCGACGGCCGCGACGTCCGCGGCGTCGACGTCGTGGAGCCGGACGTGGGCTCCCGCGATCTCGCGCAGCTGCGCGGCGGGGGTGGGCCGGTAGGAGAACTTCTCCGAGCCGGGTACGGGCGTGACGGGCATGATCAGGCCTTCCCGTTGGTGAGGACGATGTTGCCGAGGTGGTCGACGGCCGCGTCGGTACCCTCCGGCACCGCCAGGGTGGTGGTGTCCGCCTCGACCACGGCCGGGCCGGAGAACGACTGCCCGGCGCGCAGGTCGGCGTAGTGGTGGACGTCGACGTCCTGCCAGCCCTGCTCGTGGGCGAGGAACGCCCGCCGCCGCCCGTACGGCCGGGGGCGGCCGCTGCCGGTCTCGGCCTCGGGCAGCTCGGGACGCACCGGGAGGGTCCCGGTGGCGTACGAGCGGTAGGTGATCAGCTGGTGGCCGGCTGCGCGGAACCCGGCCTCCGAGCCGTAGAGCCGCGCGTAGCGGTCGTCGAACGTGTCCGCGACCTCCGCCACCACGGCATCGTCGATCCGGCCCTGCGGGACCGGGGTCGCGACCTCGGAGAGCTGCATGCTGTACCGGACGTCGACCTCGCGGGTGACCTCGATGCTGGAGAACGGCAGGCGCTGCGAGTCCATCCGCTCGCGCAGCCCGGTCTCCAAACCGTCGAAGGCGCGCTGCATCGACTCGGCCGGCACCGGCAGGTTCGCCGGGTCCGAGACCTCCCCGGCCAGGACGACGTCGCTGCTCGCGAGCCCGTAGGCGGAGAACGTCGCGGCGGTCGCGCCCAGCGGCACGACGACGGCCTTCGCTCCCAGGTCCCGGGAGTAGTTGACGCAGTGCACCGGTCCGGCGCCGCCGAAGGAGTAGACGACGAAGTCACGGGGGTCGTAGCCGGCGTTCACCACGACGTTGCGCACCAGATCGGCGGCCTGCGCGTTCTGGATCGCGTAGATCGCCGCGGCGGCGTCCTCGACGTCCAGACCCAGGGGTTCGCCGATCCGCTCCCGGATCGCCTTCTCGGCCAGTGCCCGGTCGAGCTTGCGCCGGCCGCCCAGGAAGTTGTCCGGGTTGACGATGCCGAGCACCAGGTCGGCGTCGGTCACCGTGGGCTCGACCCCGCCGGCGCCGTAGCAGGCCGGCCCCGGGCGCGCCCCGGCGCTGCGCGGCCCGACGCGGAGGTTGCCGCCGGAGTCGAGCCACGCGATCGCGCCCCCGCCGCTTCCGATCGTGCTGACCTTCACGGTCGGGGTGCTGATCGTGTACTGGTTGAGCACGGTGGTCGTGGACTTCACCGGCTCGCCGTCGACGACCATCCCGACCAGGAACGTCGTCCCACCGATGTCCGTCGAGATGATGTTGTCGTGGCCGAGCTGGCGGCCCAGGTTCCGGCAGCCGACGAGGCCGCCGGTGAGCACGGAGCCGATCGTCGTGATCGCCCGGTCCGGCGCGTCCTCGGCGGTGATCGCTCCCCCGGATCCCTGCATCACGAGCAGTGATCCGTCGAAGCCGCGCTCGTCGAGCTGCGCCCGCAGCGGGACCAGGTAGTCCCGCAGCCGGGGGCCGACCTGCGTGCTCATGATCGTGGTGACGTTGCGGGGGTACTCCCGGATCCGCGGGCTGAGTTCGCTCGACAGGCCCACGTACGCGGCCGGGGCCTGCTCGTGGATGAGCTCGCGCAGCCGGCGCTCGTGGGCCGGGTTGAGGAACGACCAGAGCAGCGAGACCGCGAAGGCCTCGGCGCCGTCGGCGATCAGCTCCGCGATCGCGGCGCGGGCCCGCTCCTCGTCGAGGGGCACGACGACGTCGCCACCACTGTCGACCCTCTCGGTGACCTCCCGGATCCGGCCGCGCCGCACGAGCGGCGCGGGCTTCGTGTGCCGGGTCATGTTCTTGACGTAGTCGGAGTCCCGCCCGGCGTAGCGGCCCTCCAGATTCATGATCATGATCGAGTCGGCGTGGCCGATGGTGGTGAGGAACCCGACCGCGGCCACGTCGCCGGTGACCAGTGCGTTCAGCGTCGCCGTCGTGCCGTGGCAGATGTGCGACGTGTCGCGCAGCAGCGTTGCGGTGTCCAGACCTGCCGCCGCGGCGAGCTCGTCGACGGCGTTCAGGACGCCCTGCTCGAAGTCGGGAGGGGTCGACGGGGACTTGGCCGAGTGGACCCGGCCGTGCTCGTCGGTCGCGAACGCGTCGGTGAAGGTGCCACCGACGTCGATGCCAATTACGTAGCTCACCGGTGAGCTCCTCTCACGGGTCGGGATGGGTTCGGGGGCATGCGCTCAGACGGCAAAGGAGTAGCCGCCGTTGACCGGGTAGGTCTGCCCGGTGATCCAGGAGGCGGACCCGGAGGCGAGGAACAGGACCAGGCCCGCGACGTCGTCGGGCTGGCCGAGGCGTCGGATCACATATCGGCCGAGGCTCTTCCTGACCTGCTCGGGATCGGCGTTGAGCGACGCGACGCCCGGGGTGTCGACCGAGCCGAGGGACACGCAGTTCACGGTGATCCCGTGACGGCCGACGGCCTTGGCGAGACCGCGGGAGAAGCCCGCCGCGCCGGCCTTCGCCCCGCCGTAGACGACGAGGTTGGGCTCGCCGACCCGTCCGGCGTCGGAGATCGTCGTGATCACCCGGCCCCAGCCGCGCGACACCATGCCGGGCAGGGCCGCACGGGTCACGTTGAGGACGCCGAAGAAGTTCGTGCCCAACCACGGGTCCCACTCCTTGGGCCCGGTCTCCCAGAACGGAGGTGCCGGAACCGTGCCGTCGACGACGGGCCCGGCGTTGCCCGCGTTGTTGACCAGCACGTCCACGCCGCCGACCGCGTCCTCGACGCGGGAGACCATGGCGAGGACGTCCTCGTACTCGGTGACGTCGCAGCGCTCCGGGACGGCCCGCCCACCGCCGTCGGTGATCTCGGCGGCCACGGCAGCGGCCCGGTCGGCGTGGTAGTCGTTGACCACGACCGTCGCGCCGTGCCCGGCGCTGTGGAGGGCGATCTGACGCCCGACGCCCTGCCCGGCACCCGTGACGAGCACGGTGCGTCCGGTGAGGTCGAGCAGGTTGCTGCTTTCCATGGCTGCTCCAGGAGGTCCGGGCCGGCTCATCGGTTCAGCTCGGCGATCAGGTCGGCGTAGCGCGAGGGCGGGGGCACGTCCCCCGGGACGTAGAAGTTCAGGCGGTCCGCGACGCCCTCGAACCGCGTCCGGAGACCTTTGGCGATCTCGGAGTTCGAGCCGGTCACGGTCATCGCGTGTACGAGCTCGTCGGGCACCAGCGGCGTCATCTCGCTCCAGCGGCCCTGCTTGGACAGCGGGTGCAGCTCGTCCTGCAGTGCCCCCCAGCCGTGCAGGTCGAGCACCGGCCGGTAGGCGAGCGTCGAGGCGTAGAACCCGATCTGCGCGCGGGCGGCCTCGAACTCGGCCTCGTCCGTGGCGATCAACGACGACACCGCGATCTCCACGGCGGCGTCGGGTCGGCCCGCCGCGCGCGAGCCGTCGCGGACGGTGGGCACGACGACCTCGCGCAGGTACCGCTCGGTCACGAACGCGTGCGGGAACAGCCCGTCGGCCACCTCGCCGGTGACGCGCAACATCTGCTGGCCGACGGCAGCCAGGTAGACCTTCGGAGGCCCGAACTCGTTGCGCGTCGGCGACATCATCGGCGCCATCAGCGTGTGCGTGTAGAACTCACCGTCGAAATCGAGCGGCTCCCCGGTGTCCCAGGTGTGCCAGATGGCCCGCAGGGCGGAGACGAACTCCTTCATCCGTGCCGCCGGCCTGCTCCACGGCATCCCGTACCGGCGCTCGACGTGCGGCCGGATCTGGCTGCCGATGCCCAGGAGGAACCGGCCCCGGGAGAAGCGCTGCAGGTGGTAGGCCGGGTAGGCGACGGTCATCGGGGTCCGCGCGAACGCGACGGCGACGGCCGGCCCGAAGGAGACCCGCTGCGTCCGTGCCGCGGCGAGCGCCAGCCCCGGGAACGGGTCCTCCTCGATCTCGGCGTTGAGGATCCCGTCGGCTCCGAGCTCCTCGGCCTGCCGGGCGTCGTCGCCGATGACCTCGAGCGGGTTGCGCACCCTGACGTCGATCTGCATCGGTCCTCCTCAGTTGACCTTGCGGGAGTGCCCGGCCCAGAACGGGTCGCGCAGGGCCTTCTTGTCGATCTTTCCGACGGGTGTCGTCGGCAGACCGTCGACGACCTCGACCACCTTGGGGGCGTAGTGCGGGCCCTTACGCCTGCGGACGAGCGCCTTCAGCTCGTCCGGGTCGACGGTCGCGCCGGGGCGGACCGTGACGATGGCGCGCACGGCCTCGCCCCAGCGCGGGTCCGGCGTGCCGATCACCGCCGCGGCCGCGAGTGCCGGGTGCTCCATGAGGACGTCCTCGACCTCGCGGGGATAGACGTTGAATCCGCCGGAGATGATCATGTCCTTGGAGCGGTCGACGAGGTAGAGGTAGCCCTGCTCGTCGCGTCGGCCCATGTCACCGGTGTAGAGCCAGCCGTGCCGCAGCACCTCGGCGGACAGATCCGGCCGACGCCAGTAGCCCGTCATGACGCCGCGAGCCCGCACACAGATCTCGCCGACCTCGCCGTCGGGCACGGGGTTGCCGTCCGGGTCGAGAATCGCCGTCCGCACCCCGACCGCTGTACGTCCGCAGGAGTCGAGCAGTTCCGGTCGCGGGCCGGCGGGATCGTGGTCGTCCGGCTCGAGGACGGCGATCGGCCCGCCGGCCTCCGAGCTCGCGTAGCCCTGCCGCAGCACCGGCCCGATGCGCTCCCACGCCTCGGCGATCCGGGTCCGGGACATCGGCGCCGCCCCGTAGAGAAGGGTGCGCATCGAGGACAGGTCGTGCTCGCCGGGACGCAGGGCGTCGAGGACGGCCGAGACCATCGTCGGCACCATCAGCGCGATGTCGATGCGTTCCGCGGCCACGGTGGCCAGCCACGACTCCGGATCGAACCCCTTCTGCAGGACGACGGTGCCGCCACGCAGGAGCGTCGGCAGGATCGTCAGCAGCGCGGCGTGCGTGATCGGCGACGAGGCGAGGTAGCGCGCCCGGTCCGGGACCCCGTAGGAGTTCAGCCAGATCTGGGCCTGGGCCGCGCACGCCCGTTGCGTGTTCGGCACACCCTTCGGCTCGCCGGTGGTGCCGCCGGTGAACTGCAGCCAGGCGACGTCGTCGAGACCCGCCGGACCGGCGTCGAGCCGGATCGAGGACATCGAGTCGGCCAGGACGAGCAGGTCCTTGCCCAGCTCCGTCGCCCCGAGGCCGAGCACGTGCTCGACCCCGGGCGTGCGGGCGGCGACGGCGGCGGCGGTCTCCACGAAATCCGGGTGCACGACGAGCACGCGGATGTCCGCGTCCTCGCACAGCCGCACGTGGTCGTCGACCGAGCCGAGCGGGTGCAGGCCGCTGTAGCGCGCCCCCAGGAGGTACGTCGCCGCCTGCACCATCCACGTCTCGGGCATGTTCGGGCTCAACGTGCCGACCCCGGTGCCCAGCCCGACCCCGTGCTCGGCCAGTACCTGCTGGATTCGGCCGGTGAGGTCCGCGGTCTGTCCGTAGGTCAGCCGCCGGTCGCCCTGGACGAACGCCTCCCGGCCGGGCCGGGCGGTCAGCGCGTCGACGATCAGCCGGCTGTAGGTGACTCCCGTGTCGGCGCTCATCGGGCTGCCCCTTCCGTGGAGACCGACAGGTCGCCGAACCGGGGGGAGCGTTTGCCGAAGAAGGCGGCGAGCCCCTCGGTGAAGTCGGGCGACTGCTCGTGCGCCGCGGACTGCTGCAGCTCCATCCGCAGGCCGACGGCCTGGGGGACCTCCATGCCGTCGGCGACGAGTTCCTTCATCCGGCGCAGGCCGCTCGGGCTCTTCCGGGCGATCTTGACGACGATCCTGTCGACGGCGTCACCCAGCTCGTCGTCCGGCGCGACGACGGTGACCAGGTCCGTGCCGAGGAAGTCACGGGCCGGCAGGGCGTCGCCGGTGAACAGCAGGTAGCGGGCCCGGGCCGGGCCCACCCGGCGCGGCAGCCGGATCGAGCCGCCGCCGCCCGGGAGCAGCCCGTAGTTGGCGTGCGCGTCTCCGATCCGCGCGGACTCGGCCGCGACGACGAGATCCGCGCAGAGCAGGAGTTCGAGGCCGCCCGCCAGCGCGAGACCCTGCACCGCGGCGATCACCGGCAGCGGGAACTCCTCGATGCGGCACAGCACACGACCGGCCTCGCGGAGGAACGTCTGGTGCCCGCCCGACTCCTCGACGACCCGGCGGACGTGCGTCAGGTCCGCGCCCGCGCAGAACGCCGGCCCGGTGGACGTGATCACGACGGCGCGGACGCCCGGGTCCTGCTCGGCCTCGTCGAGTCCCGCCTCGAGACCCGCGAGGATCTCCGGCGAGATCCCGTTCATCCGCTCGGGACGGTTGAGCCGCAGCCACAGCGCACTGTCCCGGCGTTCGACGACGACGGCGGGACCGTCCGTGACCGTCGCTTCGGGTGCCGTCGCCGTGCTCACGACGCGTCCCGGCTGAGGATCGTGACCACGCAGACGCCCGGATCGGGGTGCACGTAGCCGCCGGAGTTCTCCGCGAGCGCGATCCGCGCGCCCTGGACCTGGCGCTCCCCCGCCCGTCCGCGCAGCTGCGTGACGAGCTCGAACAGCTGGGCACATCCGGTGGCGCCCAACGGGTGCCCGCGCGACACGAGGCCACCGCCGGAGTTCACCGGCACCTGCCCTCCGATCGCCGTCGCACCCGAGGCCAGGAGCTTGGCGCCGTCGCCGGGCGCACACAGACCCAGCTTCTCGTACATGATCACTTCCTTGGACGACGCCGCGTCGTGGCACTCGACGACGTCCAGGTCGGACGGCCCGACACCGGCGATCTCGTACGCCGCGCGCGACGCCTGTATCTCCGGGGAGACGGCAGCCCCGCCCGGGATGCCGGACCGCAGCACCGACGCGCGCACCCGCACCGCGTCCGGTCGGGCAGGGTCCGAGTCCGCGGCCTCGATCACGACGGCCGCGGCACCGTCGGCGACCGGCGCGCACATCGGGACGGTCAACGGGTCGGCGATCACCCGGCCGGCGAGCACCTGCTCCCGCGTCAGCGGCGTGCGGTACTGGGCGTACGGGTTCAGCGCGGCAGCGGCGGAGTTCTTGACCGCGACGTCCGCGAAGTCCTCCTTCGTGGCGCCGGAGCGCTCCATGTACTTCCTGGTCACCCAGGAGTACATCGCCATGTAGAACGACTCGGGCGCCTCGGCCGTCCCGGTGAGCTCCCGGCCGATGGCCGGGACGCGGTCGAGGTCGGTGCCGGACAACATGGCGTCCAGGACCTCGCGCGGTCGGCTTCCCGGTCAGCTTCTCCGAGCCGATGACGAGTGCCCGGTCGTACTGCCCGGACCGGACCAGCCCGAGCGCGACGTGGAACGCCGACGACGACGAGGCGCACGCGTTCTCGACGTTGATGACGGGGGTCTCGCCGAAGTCCTGGCCGCCGACCGCCACCTGGCCGCGCATCGAGTGCTGACCGTCCAACGCTCCCTGGAGGGAGTTCGCGTGGACGACCACGCCGACGTCCGACGGGGTGAGACCCGCGTCGGCGAGTGCGGCGGCCGCCGCCTTGCGGCTCATGCCACCGACGGTGGCGTCTGCGAACTTGCCGAACGGGGTCATGCCGACCCCGACGATGTTCACCTCACGCATGGAATCTCCAGTGATCCGAAGCTGGGCCCGGGGGCCGACAGCAGTGGAAGAAGTCCGACCAGTCGGTCGAAAACCGTCCGACTGGTCGGACAGTAGCAACGTCGTACTGGCGGCGTCAACAGCCCTCTGAGCAGGATCTTTGATCGATTTCCCGACCGGTTGGACGGAAAATTCGTCGACAGTGTCTCGCGTGTGCGACCCGTCGTGGCGACGCCGACTGCTACTCTCCCGGCATGGTCGAACGACGCGCCTCACGGACGGCGACGCTCAAGGAGTTCTCTCCCGGGGGGAAGGGCGACCGACGGCGCCGGGAGATCCTGGACACGGCCGCGAAGGTGATCAGCAAGGTCGGCTACGCGAACGCCTCGCTCGAGGACATCGCGGCCGCCAACAAGATCAGCAAGTCGGCGCTGTACCACTACTTCCGCAGCCGGGACGAGATCCTCTTCGCGATGCACGAGGTGCTGGCGAACGACTTCCTGGACCACGCCGCGTCGGTGGCCGAGTCAGGCGACTCGGCCACCGAGATGCTCCGGGCGTCGATCAGCAAGATGGTCCTCGCCAACGAGTCCATCCCGGGCTACGTCCAGGCGTTCTTCGAGCACTACCACGATCTGACCCCGGCCTTCCGCCGGAAGGCGCACGCCCGCAGCAGCGAGTACACCCGCTTCATCGAGGGGATCCTGGAGAAGGGGATGGCCGACGGCGAGTTCCGGCAGCTGCCCGTGCAGGCCACGACCCTGGCGATCTTCGGCATGTGCAACTGGGTGAACAAGTGGTACCGCCCCAGCGGCACGCTGACGGGTACGGCGATCGCCGACATCTGGACCGACCTCGTCCTGGGAGGCCTGCACCTCGACGGGGCCGCGTGACGCCTACGTCGCGCCGGCCTCCGTGCCCTGCGACGCTCCGGCGAGTGCTCCGTCGACGAGCGGGAACAGGTGATCCGCCAGCTGCTGGTGGCCCACTGTCCCGTCCGGCTGGTACCAGCGGTGGAGCGTGGCGAGCATCGACAGGATCGCGTTGGAGACGAACGCCGCGTCCACTGACCCGTCGGCGTTCCGGCTCTCCAGGTACTGCCCGACGAGTTCGGTGAAGTCGTCGGTCCTCGAGCGGGCCCACACGCGGAACGCCTTCCGACCACGGTCGGACAGTTCCTTCTCCTCGGTGTAGACGATCCCGTAGAAGACCCGGTTGTCCAGGAACGCCTTGGCGTGCGCCTCGACGAACAGGCGGAGCCGCTCCCGGGGTGTGCCGTCCGAGCGAAGGGCCGCATCCAGGCCGGCGGCCATCTCGTCCTGGACCGCCTCGACGATCATGTCGAGCAGGTGCTGTTTGCTGTCGGCGTACTTGTAGAGCGTGGCGCGGGCGATTCCGGCGGCTTCGGCGACGTCGTCGATCGTCGCGTTCCGGAATCCCTTCCGCTCGAAGACCACGGCCGCTGCCGCGACCAGTGAGGGTGTGTCGGTCGCTCTGCTGCGAACCATCCCGCTCCTCCAGTGCCGGGTCGCCCTGGGCCGTCGACCGGGCGATCTTACGTGCCGTCGTCGCCACCTAGTTGACCTGACGACCGGTGCCCGACCAGTGCACGGCGCGGAGAGCCTTCTTGTCGATCTTCCCGACGGTCGTCTTCGGCAGCTCGTCGATCAGGTGGACCGTCTTCGGCGCGTAGTGCGGCCCCTTGCGCTGCCGGACGAACCCGATGAGCTCGTCGACGTCGACGTCTGCCGAGGAGGGCACCACGTACGCCGTGACCTCTTCTCCCCACTTCGGGTGCGGCACACCGATAACCGCCGCCGTGGCGACCGACGGATGGCTGGTCAGCACGTCCTCCACCTCCTTCGGATAGATGTTGAACCCACCCGAGATGACGAGATCCTTGAGCCGGTCGACGAGGTGGAAGTAGCCGTCCTGATCGCGGTACCCCATGTCCCCGGTGTGCAGCCAGCCGCCGGCCAGCGCCTGCTCGGTGAGCTCCGGCTGCTTCCAGTAGCCGGTCATGACCGCAGGCGAGCGGGTGCAGATCTCGCCGATCACACCGTCGGGCACCTCCCGCCCGGCCTCGTCCAGCACCGCGCACACGAAGCCGACGGCAGGACGCCCGCACGAGCCACTGAGCCGCTCGAGGGCGGCGCCGTCGTGCTCGTGCTGGCGCAAGGTCATCATCACGCCCGCGGACTCGGTCTGCGCGTAGCCCTGGAGCAGCACCGGCCCCAGCCGTTCGCGGGCCTCGACCAGCCGGGTGGGCGAGATCGGCGCAGCGCCGTACGCGAGGGTCTCGAGGCTCGACAGGTTGAAGTCGGCCGTCTCGAGATGGCGGAGCAGCTCGTAGATCATGGTGGGGACGGCGAACGCGTAGTTGATCCGGTGCTCCTCGATCGCCGCGGCGTAGGTGGCCGGCGAGAACGACTCCTGCAGGACAACGGTTCCGCCCCGGACGAGGGTCGGCAGGAGGGCGAGCACGGCCGCGTGGGTGATCGGTGACGCCGCCAGGTAGCGGGGGTAGTGCGGCATCCCGTACGAGGCCAGCCACGTCTGCACCTGCTGGGCCATCGCCCGCTGCGAGAGGGCGACGCCCTTCGGCAGCCCGGTCGTGCCGCCGGTGTACTGCAGCCACGCGATGTCCTCGGGCTCGACGCCGTAACCGGTCAACGGAGCGGGCTCGAGGGCCGCGATCACGCTGTTCAGGTCCCGGCCGGCGTCGGCCGGCCCGAACGTGAACAGGTGCTCGACCGTGCCGGCCCGATCGACGATCTCGGCACCCGCCTTGGCGTGCGAGGGGCTCACCACGAGAACGGTCGCCCCGGAGTCCTCGACGACGTGCGCGTGATCGTCCGGGGAACCGAGCGCGTGCAGCCCGGTGAACCGGGCGCCCAGCAGGTAGGCGGCCGCCTGGAGGAGGAAGACCTCGGGCGAGTTCGGGCTGAGCGCGACGACCCCGCCGCCCCGGGTCACGCCGTGCGCGGCGAGCGCCCGAATCATCCGGCCCGTCAGATCGACGGCTTCGGCGTAGGTCATCCGCCGGTCACCGGCCACGAACGCCACCCGGTCCCCGTGGCGCTGGAGCGCCTCCGCGATGACGTCGGCGTAGGTGATGTCCTGCCGCGCATGAGCGTCCACGTTGACGAACCTCCTCGTTCCCGGGTGCCGTTCGGTACCGGCTTCGTCGGCCGCTACAGCTGGCCGGGAAGCTCGACAGTGCTCAAACCATACTGTACGGTTCACTCTGTTTCAACGGTTCCTCTGGTCCTGGGTAGGCCGCGCTCGGCGCGGCACTCGATCCACCGGCCAGTCAGACGACGTTGTCCTGAGAACTGGAGGTGTCATGGCTGTCTTCTCCGACGAGCGGGTCTCGACCATGAGCACGACCCTCGACCGCCTGGTCGGGACCCACCGAGCCACACAGAATGCGCATTTCGTCGCGGCCTTCGAGGCCGACGACGAGGTGCTCACCATCGAGGTCGCGAACGGTGCCGGACAGGTCCGCACCGGCCGGCACGGCGAGGCGGACTTCGGGCTCAGCGGGCCCGCCGCGGACTGGGAGCTGTACTTCTCGAAGCGCCCGGTCTCGCACTCGTCGCTCATCGCGATGATGGTCACCGAGGACGTCAGCTCGGGCGTGTACCCGAGCTCGCTCGCGCCCGTCGGTGACATCGAGCGGCTGTTCGCGAACCTGCCGGTCTACAACACCGTCATCGAGTCCGCGACCACCGGAGGCCGGCGATGAGCTACATCGAGCCCGTCATCGGACGCTATGTCCACATCGAACTGGGCGGACAGGTCTACCGCACGTCCTATGAGGAGGCCGGCGAGGGGATCCCGCTGGTGTGCATCCACACCGCCGGCGGGGACCTGCGTCAGTACCGGCACCTGCTCAACGACCCGGACATCACCAGCCGGTTCCGCGTGATCGCGTTCGACCTGCCCCGGCACGGCCGCTCGCTCCCGCCGGACGGCACGTACGACGACCCGTACCAGATCACCCGCACGTACCTGCTCGACTTCATCGACGCCTTCTGCGACGCCCTGTCGTTGGATCGACCGGCGCTGCTCGGCACGTCGATGGGCGGCTACATCATGCTGTCGGTCGCCATCGAGCGGTGGGAGCGCTACCGAGGACTGATCGCCTGCCAGCCGCGAGCGTTCGCGGACTGGACGAAGCTGGGCTTCGCCCTCGACAACCCGAACATCAACATCCACTCGTTCACGACGGTGATCAAGGCGCTGATCTCACCCGACTCCCCGGTCGACCGGGCCAAGGAGGTCGAGTGGGTCTATGCGCAGGCGGGCCCCGGCGTCCTGGCCGGGGACCTCGCCGGGGCGAACGACTGCGACGTCCGGGACACGATCGCGCAGATCGACGCGGAGCGCACCGGCCTGTTCGTCATCGGCGGGGACTGGGACCTGAGCTGCCTGCCCGAGCACACCCAGGAGCTCTCCGACGCGATCCCGGGCCTGCCGGTCGTGCGGATGCCGAACGCGGGCCACTTCCCGCCGACGGAGAACCCGGAGGCGTTCCGCGAGGTGTTGCTCCCGATCCTGGACCAGATCGAGAAGCGGGCGTAGAGGAGGCGAGGGCGTGGGCATCACCCAGCACGACGTGCAGTCCTTTGTCGACGGCGGGCACAGCCTGCCGTGGGCGCTCGGCGAGGACCACCGCGACTGGCAGGAGGTGGTCCGGACGTTCGCGCGGGAGGTCGTCGAGCCGGGTGCTGCCCAGCGCTCCGCCGAGCACAGGTTCGACCCGGACCTGTGCCGGGAGGCCGGCAAGCTCGGCGTGTTCGGGTTGCTCGCGCCGGACGAGTACGGCGGATCCGATGCGGACCTGCGAACCCTGTGCGTCACCGTCGAGGAGGCGGCCGCGGTGGACGTCTCGTTCGCAGCGACCGTGCACGTCCAGGCCGTCAGCGTCGCGCTGCTGGGCCATCTCGCGGCGGACCGACCGGACCTCCTGTCCGAGGTCATGCCCGACGCGGCTCGCGGCGAGTCGTTCGTGGCCTTCGGGCTGACCGAGTCCTCGGGTGGCTCGGACGCCCGGAACATGCGGACCCGGGCCGTGCGCGACGGCTCCGACTGGGTCATCTCCGGATCGAAGGAGTTCATCAGCAACTCGGGGACGCCGTTCTCCCGGTACGTGATCCTCTTCGCGGTCACGGGCCGGACCGACGACGGGCAGAACGAGATCTCGACGTTCCTGGTCCCCCTCGACGCGAAGGGCGTCACGGTCGGGCCGGACTACGACAAGCTGGGGTGGCGCTCCGCCGACACC
The DNA here is from genome assembly GCA_963822335.1 of uncultured Actinomycetota bacterium. Classification (GTDB taxonomy): domain Bacteria; phylum Actinomycetota; class Actinomycetes; order Mycobacteriales; family Pseudonocardiaceae; genus Pseudonocardia. The sequence goes on from CAWGHE010000006.1 coordinate 524,301, forward strand.
CACCCGCTCTACCTCGACGAGGTCCGGGTACCGGGCACGGCTCTGCTCGGCCTCCAGGGGGAGGGACTGCGCACCGCGCTGTCGTTCCTGACCTGGGCCCGGATCGCCGTCGCGGCGGTGGGGACCGGCGTGACCCGGGGCTGTCTCCGGCACGCGCTGGAGCTCGTCACCGACCGCGAGGTGTTCGGCAGGCCGCTGACCGAGTTCCAGAACACGGGCTTCCGCCTGGCCGATCTCGTCGCGCTCGCCTCCCAGGGCCGGGTGCTGACCTACGACGCGGCCTGGAAGCGTGACCACGACCTGCCCATCGAGCGGGAGGCCGCGATCGCCAAGCTCGTCTCCTCGGAGGCGGCGAACGAGGCGGCGGCCATCGCGACCCAGCTGGGCGGAGGAGCCGGGGTCGTGGGTGGCGGACTCGCCTCCCGCGCCCATCAGGACGCGCGGATCCTCACCATCGTCGAAGGCACCTCCGAGGTGCAGCGGATGTTGATCGCCCGCTCCCTGGGCGTGGTGTGACGGAATGACCCTGTTCGAGACGTCCGAGCGGGTGACGCTGCGAGACCAGGTCCGTGCCCTGTGCGCGTGGTTCGGCGACGAGTACTGGCGGCGCTCGCTGGGGTCCCCGGCCCAGACCGTGCCGCTCTATCCCGACGAGACATCCGACCCGTCCATGGGGCAGGCCCACCTCGTGTTCCAGGTTCAGCAGGGGAGCCACCGGATCATCGCGCCGGCTCCGTACGCCACGAGCTCGTTCTCGGAGCTGTACGTCAGTCGATGAGGACCGTCATCGCGGATCGAACGGCTTGATGTTCGCGTTGCGGTGCAGCACGTTCCCCGGGTCGTACTCCGCCTTGATCGCGGCCAGCCGGTCGTACTTCGCCGGGCCGTAGGCGGCGCGGACGCGGTCCTGGTCGTAGTCGGTCATGAAGTTCACGTAGCTGCCCGAGCCGGCCGCGAACGGGAGCAGCGCCTCCCACAGCGACCGGACCCACTGCCGGTCCGCGGCCATGGTCGCCGCGTCGAGGGCGACGGCGTCCATGTTGAGCGCGAACCGGGCGGAGCGACTGCCACCGAACGCGGTCGCGTCGTCGTCGACGTCGGCGAACGCCCCGCCGAGCGGGAAGATCGGGAGCAGGCTCATCGGCGAGGTCTTGCCCGGCAGCCGTTCCACGACGACGTCGATGGCCTCGTCGGTGAGCTCGTCGAGGTAGAGCGACTTGTTGTAGGCGTGCACGATCCCGTAGGGCGCGCTCTCGTCGAGCATCTGCTGCAGCCCGCCGTACGGGATCTCGGTGCCGAACTCGAACAGCGGCGGCAACGACTCCCGCGCCGGTGCCACGAGCGCCGCGTGCTCCTCGGCGGACGAGAAGCCCACCACCATCAGCGCGACACCCAGCGCGAAGTGGTGCTGCTCGGCGATGAACGGCGCGGGTGGCGCGTTCATCACGACGATCATGCCGCCGGCGTCGCGCGGCAGGGACTCGACCACGTCACGCGCCACGCGCAGCCCGGCGGCGGCGCGGTCGAGCTCCCAGAACAGCATTCCGAGGTGCACGATCGGGCCGACCGGGTGCAGCCGGAACTCGAACGCGGTGACGACCCCGAAGTTGCCCCCGCCGCCCGTGAGCGCCCACAGCAGATCGGGGTGCTCGTCGGAAGCGGCTCGCACGCAGCGCCCGTCGGGCAGCACGACCTCGGCCGACACGAGGTTGTCGACGGCCAGCCCGCACACGCGCGTCAGCCATCCCATGCCGCCGCCGAGGGTGAGCCCGCCGACCCCGGTGTGGCTGATCGTCCCTCCGGTCACGGCGAGCCCGTGTTCCTGGGTGGCGGCGTCGAGCTGGGCCTGGGTCACGCCACCGCCGCAGCGCACGCGCCTCCCGGCGGGATCGACGGTGACGTGGTCGAGCCCGCTGAGGTCGATCATCATGCCGTCGTCGGGCACCGCGGCGCCGCCGTAGTTGTGCCCGCCACCGCGCACACCGACCTCCAGCCCGCTGCGCTGCGCGTACGCCAGCGCCCACGCGACGTCGGCGGATGACTGGCAGCGCGCGATCAGGGCCGGGCGGCGGTCGATCCCGGCGTTCCAGATCGATCGCGCGGCGTCGTAACCGTCGTCGCCGGGCCGCAGCAGCACGCCCTGGAAGTCCTCGATCATGGTCGCGCTCATGGGTTCCTCCTCCGAGCCGGGTTGCTCGGATGCAGGTTGCGGGACCCGCCGTTCCACGAGCGTTCCTCCGCTACGCCGTCCCGGTGCGGCCGCCCGCGACGAGGTCCGTCCGTACGCGGCGTGCCTCCGGCGCCCAGAGCCGGGCGGTGCCACCCATCGCGAGCAACCGGTCGGCGACGTCGAGCGCTGCGTCGGTGTCGCCCGCGGCGAGATGCGCCGCGAGCAGGAGCCGCACCATGATCGCGTGCTGTCCGGGTGCACCCCCACCGTCGCGGGTGTGCTCTACCGCGGCACTGATCGCGGCCATGCCGTCGTCGGTGTCGCCGTCGAGGACCGCCACGTACCCGCTGAACGCCGCCGCGACGTGCCGGGTCACGCCCTCGTGACCGATGCTCCGCAGCTCGTCGACGTACTCGCGGAGCTCCCGCTCGTCGTCCATGTCCAGCGCGAGCTGCACGGCGAACGTCAGCGCGATGGACCGGCTGAACCGGTGCCCGACCGTCGTGGCCCAGTCGAGCGCCGCGGCCCTCGCCGCGCGGGCGTCGCCGGGCAGGCCGAGGAACCAGAGGGTGTTGGCGAGCCTGCTCAGACAGACGACCTTCGGATCGTGCGCGTAGCGGATCACGTGTGTCGTGTGGTCCTGGACGCGGTACCGCTCGACGGCGAGCTCGAACTGCCGGCGCGCGGTCTCCAGGTCGGCCTGCCAGAACGCCGCGATGCCCAGGACGTAGGCGGCCTCGACGACCAGGACGTCGTCGCCGTCACGGTCCGCTGCTGCGCGCAGCTGCAGGCCGAACGCCGTGGCCTGCACGAAGTCCGACCGGGTCAGCGTGCTCAGCACGAGCGAGCGCAACAGTGGCGGCGCCGGCTCGACCCCGAGCACCCGCGCGAGAGCGAGGGCACGCTGCTGGTTCGCCGACATCGCAGGGGACGCGTAGCTCTCGACCGACACCAGCGGCGCCAACAGCGCGATGCGGATGTCGAGCTCACGCGCATCCCGGTCCGGCGACTCCGGCAGGGCGGGCAACAGCTCCAGGCTCCGGTTCAGCAACCCGACGGCCTGGGCACCGGCGTGCAGCAGCTGGGCGGCGTCGGCCGCGCGCCGGTACCACTCGACGGCGGCCGCGACCGCGCCGGCCCGGTCGAGGTGCGCGGCGATCTGCACACTCACCGGACCCGGGTCGGCGCGGTGGGCCTGCTCCAGCGCGGCCGCAATCCGCGCGTGCAGGCGGCGCCGTCGCACCGGGCTGACGTCGAGGTAGGCGACCTGGCGGATCTTGTCGTGGCTGAAGTCGTAGGTGGCCCCTGCCGTACCCTCGCTGCGCTCGCGAACGATCTGCTTGCGCCACAGCTCGTCCAGGCCGGCCAGCAGGGTGTCCTCGTCGGTATCGGTGGCCGCGGCCAGCACGTCGGTGCTGAACTCACGCCCGATCGTCGCGGCCAGCCCGACCAGGTCTCTGGCCGGCTCGCTGAGCTGCGCCAGCCGCGCCTCGATCACCGAGTGCACGCGTGGGCTCAGCGAGCCGTCCGGCGTCCAGCCGGCGCGCAGAGCCTCGACGACGAACAGCGGATTGCCCTCCGTCTCGTCGTAGAGGTGCGCGACGTCGGAGTCGGAGAGGCGGCCGCCGGCGACCCGCTCGGCGAGCACCGCGGTCTCGTCGCGATCCAGCCGCCCCAGCGCGATCTCCGCGAGCCGATCCCGGGCTCGTACGCCGGCGAGCAGGTCGTGCATCGGATGATCGGCCTCGACGTCCTCCCGGCGCGCGGTCGCCAGCACGAGCAGGCGCGCGGCGGGCTGCACGCGCAGCAGGTAGTGCAGGAGCCGGCAGGTCTCCCGGTCGACGTGCTGGAGGTCGTCCACGATCAGCAGCAACGGCCCGCCACCCGCCAGGACGAGGGCGGCGACGGCGTCGAACAGCCGGCGCCGTTGATCGCCCTCGGGCAACGGAGCCGGCGGCGGGAGAGCGGGTCTGTCGACGAGCATCTCGGGCACGAGACGAGCGAGCTCGGTGAGTCGCGCCGTGTCGAGGCGCGGCAGACGTGTCCGCAGCGCGGCGGAGCGCAGCCAGGTGACCACGGGGGCGTAGGCGAGCGAGCCCTCCGCCGGATAGCAACGGGCGTCGGCGATGGCGGCTCCGCGGCGCGCGCACCACTCGCGGAACTCCTCGACCAGACGGGATTTCCCCACGCCGGCCTCGCCGGTCACCAGGACCAGCCGGGACTGCCCCGCGCCGGTGGACCGCCACGCGGAGGCGAGCTGCGCCTGCTCGTGGCCGCGTCCGACCAGCGGCGGGCCCGCCCTCGCCGCCGGTGCCGGATCGGGCCGGTGACGCACCAGCCCCCGGTAGACCGCGTCCGTCTCGGCCGAGGGCCGCACGCTCAGCTCGCGCTCCAATGTGGAGCAGCAGACGTGGTAGGCCCGCACCGCCCGTCCCCGGTCGCCGCGCGCGTCGTGGCAGCGCATCAGCTGCCGGTAGGCCCCCTCGCGCAACGGGTCGCCGCGCACCAGACGCTCGGCGTAGCCGATCGCGCCGTCGGTGTCGGCGCGGTCCTCGCACAGCGTGGCGAGCTTCGCGAGCGCGTCGAGCTGCCGCAGGCGCAGCCGTTCCCGCTCGCCGATCAACCACTCGTCGTAGCAGCCCTCCAGCAGGTCCCCGGTGTACAGCTCGACGGCCTCGCGCAACGCCTGCTCGTTCCCGTCGTCGCCGCGCGCGTCGAGCAGCTCCTCGAAGGCGGAGACGTCGAGCCGGCACGGGGCGTCGGCGCGCCAGCCGACCGTGCGGGCCGTGACCTCGAGGTAGCGGTCGGCATCGGGGAGGCGACGGCGGAGCGTGTGCAGGAGGTGCCGCAGGTTCGTGCGGGCCTGCGCCTCGGTCGAGTCCGGCCACAGCAGGAACGCCAGGTGCTGCCGCGAGGTGGCCGTGTTCTGGTGCAGCACAAGGAAAGCCAGCAACGACTCGGCGCGGGCGGACTCCAGCGGCGGCACTTGCACGCCGTCGAGACTGAGGTCGAACCGGCCGAGGACCCGGGCCCTCGCGAGCGGCTGCACCTGAGACAGTGTCGCGGTCGACGGGGTCGCCGTCACCCGGCCGGCCCCGCAGGTCGTCAGCTCGGCTCGTCGAGCAGGAGCCCCTGCTGCATCGCGTAGAGGCTCGCCGTGACCCGGCTCGATGCGCCGGTCTTGGTGTAGATGTGCTCGATGTGGTTCCGAGCGGTCTTGGTCGTGATCACGAGCCGGCCGGAGATCTCCTTGGTCGACAGTCCGCGGGCGAGAAGTCGGAGGACCTCGATCTCGCGGGCGGTGAGCCCGGCCGGTCCGGGCAGCCGCCGGACGACGCCGTGCCCGGCCGTGCGGAGCACCGCGTCGACGGCGTCCCGGTCGAGCCGGCCCGCACTCACCTCGGCGCGCAGCTCCGCGGCGGCTGCTTCTACGGCCAGTGCCGGTCGATGCGGTCTCGGTTCGCGCATGGACCGGTAGGCGTCGGCCGCCGCGAGAATGCGGCCCGTCTGCGGGATCGCGGCGCCGGAGAGCCCTCTCGGGTACCCGGAACCGTCGAGACGCTCGCGGTGCAGCACGGCGGCCGCGCCGAGGGGCGCGAGGACGGCCGACTGGCACAGCATGCGTTCGGTCAGGTACGGGTGCATCCGGACCCGTTCCCACTCCCCCGCGCCGAGCGGGCCGGGCTTGTCCCAGATCGCGTTCGACACGCCGAGACGGCCGAGTCCGAGCAGCAGGCCTGCCCGCCGCAGGGTCGGGATCTCGCCGGCCGGGCGCCGCAGGAGCGTTCCCGCCCCCGCCGCGAGCTCGGACACGGCATGTCCGTGCCCGAGCATGTACGGCGACTTCAGGTCGACGAAGTCGGCGATCGCCCGCAACGCCCCGTCCAGCCGGTCCTCGGTCAGCCACACGCCGAGCGCGGGCTCCAACGCGATCACCGCATCCCAGGTGCGGGTCGCGTCGATGCCGTCGAAGATCTCGTCGGCGTGCGCGCACAGTGCCGCCGACAACCGCGGGTCGAACTGCCGACCGGCGCGCCTACTGGCCAGTGTCACCGCCGCGGGAACGCCGCCGACCCGGTGCGCCACCTCGGTGAACTCGGCGAGCTGGGTCAGCCTGGACGCCATCGGCACCTGCTCGCCGCGGCACTGGCCGGGCCACCCACGCCCGTCCCACTGCTCGTAGGACGATCCGACGGCCTCCTGCACGTCGTCGGACAGGCCGAGTCGCTGCGCGAAGTCACGCGCGAGGGCGGCGTGCTGTTCGATCATCCCGTCGAGTTCGCGGTGACCGCGCAGGGCGAACTCCATCCCGATGCGTGCGCGCTGCACGCCCTGGTGGCCGCTGCCCACCAGTCGCAGCGACGCCGCGGCGGCCCGCAGCCCGTGCAGGTCGTGGGCGTACTTGCCCGCCTTCAACGCGATGTCGTCGCCGAACCACTTGGCCTGCTCGTGCGCATCGGTGTGGCAGCCGACGTTGACCAGCAGCGCCGTGTAGTAGACGACCGAGCGCTCCCGCTCGTCGAGGTGCAGGTGCCCGGCCGTCCGGAGCGCGATCACGCACTGGCGCAGCACGTGCTCCATCGGCTGGCCGAACCCGAGGTCGACGCCGAGCGAGAGTGCGGCGACGAGCTCGGCGAGGCGCACCCGGGTCGGCACCGAGCCGGCTGCCGTCGTCATCGACCGACGGTAGACCCGGTCGCGGCATCGGCACAGGTGTCGCAGCCGGGTGGGCCCGGTCAGCCGGCGAGGAAATCGAGCACGATCGCGGCGGTCAGGTCCGGCTTGTCCATCGGGAGCGTGTGGGTCGCGTCCGGCACGACGGCCAGCCGCGCGTCCGGCAGGGCACGACGGACCGCCTCGGCGTGCCCGACCGTGCACAGGTCGTCGTCGCCGATCAGCATCAGCGTCCGCGCGGAGACCCCGGCGAGCTCGTCGAGCCCCATGTCCGGCTCGATCTTGAACAGCGCGAACAGCTTCTGCGCCACGACGTCGAAATGCTCCGGCCCGTCCGGCGACGTCGCCGCGTAGAGCCCCTTCAGCAGGGGCGGCAGCATCTCTGTGTTCATCCCGTGGCTCAACATCTTCCGCATCTCGTCCGGCATGCCGTCGGGGTTGACGGGCTGGCCGATCAGCACCAGCCTGCCGACCAGATCCGGGCGCCGGCGCGCCACCAGCAGCGCGACGACGGCGCCGTCGCTCCAGCCGACGAGGTGCGCCCCCGACACCCCGACGGCGTCGAGGAACGCGATCGTGTCGCCGGCCATCGCGTCGTAGGTGATCGGGCCGGCGACGTCGGGCGTGCGGCCGTGCCCGCGGCGTTCGGGCAGGTGGACCGCGTAGTGCTCGGCAAACGCCGGCGTCAGCCCGTCGAAGGTCTCGACGGTGCAGAATCCTCCGTGCAGGAGCACCAGTGGATCACCGGAACCGCGGACCTCGTAGTAGGTGCGGAGGCCTCCCGCATCGACGTAGGCGCCGCCCGTGCGTTCGGCGGTGAGGGTCGTGAGGTCGTGCTCGTCTGTGGTCATGCGATGAGCGTCGCGCTCATCGGCCCCGACCTCATGAGGCAACGGCCCCATCTTCGTTCACCGCCTCGGGGCCCTTCACGTCCCGCACGCGCACCCGTTGTTGCCGCATCCGCCGCATCCGCCGGCCGGCTCGGCGGCGAACGCGCGGCGGAGCGCGTCAGCGTTCGGGACGCCGCCGAGTCCCGACGAGATGCGCTCCCACGACCAGTCCGCGGCCCGGGCCTCCCGGACCGCCTGGACCAGGGCGGATTGTGCCCGCTGCCGGGCCTTGACTGCGCTCTGCATGAGCTCGTCGACCGGTGCTGTCATGACCCCAGCATGTGCACTGCCGGGCTGTGCGTCCACCGGCGGCACGCACCCGGCTCAGCTCTGACCGGGTCCACGCCCTCGATGCGGCGGGCGGGTCGGCCCTTCATGCCCGATGTGGCACAGCCGCTGCAACTCGCACGATGTGTGGCCGGAATCGTTGCGGGCCGGTGAGCCGTCCGCATCGGCAAGAGTGTGGAGAACCGGAGGCGCGACGATGTCTCCGCTCGCCGCGTCGAGCGCTGCGGATCCCCGTCAGGTGTCTCGGCGCAGGCGGGCGAGTTCCTCGAGCACCTCGGCGACGACCTCGGTGTCCTCGACGACGTAGCCGGAGCCGGGATTCTCCGGCTCGTCCGCCGCCATCACGGTGATGCCGAGGTCACCGGGCAGGAGATCCCGCGGAGCCTCGTCGCCCGCGCCGACCACCACCGCCACAGTGGCGTCGACCTCGTCGCGCAGCTTCTCCACATCCGCCGGCGCCACGTGGCGCAGCCCGCCTTTGGAGCCGGAGAGCAGCATCAGCTCGGCGACCTCCTCCGGGTCGCGGCGCGACACGACGGCCACCGTGGTGCCGGGCAACGCCAGCAGGACGTTGAGCGCCTCGGAGGAGGGCTGCTCGGCGCGCGCGCCGGCGGGCTCGCCGAAGTCGGGCGCCAGCGCCCCGTCGAAGCCGCAGGCGACCAGTAGCCGTGGGGTCCTGGCGATGCGGTCCAGTGCTCCCCACAGCTCGTCGAGATCGTCCATCGTGACGCCCTTTCGTACTGATCAAGACACTCTGCGACGGCCAGGGGCCCGGCGCAAGAGCTCCCGAGAACGCGCTCCAGGCCGCGCCGACCGGAGACGGCCACGTCGGCGAGAAGCGGCATCGAGGAGGCCCTGTGAGTCCCGGGGTTTCCCCCGCTGCCCCGGGGGCGATTCCCCATCGGACCCGGCTCGACTACCGATAGTGCATAGGTTGGCACTCTCTAGCACCCGAACAGCGGTAGATCACGTCGGCGTACGGCGGCAACGTTTGCGCTGCCGCTCTGGACCCCTGGCGACTGACCACCCACTCCGATGCCTCGGGGAGCAGTCCCCGTTGCGCACCCGGCCGGGACAGGGGGCACGCCGATGGGCACTGATGGTGGACGGCGCAGCCTGCAGTTGCCACCGCCGCGTCAACCCACGAGTGGCGTTCTGCTCGGCCCGACGAATCGGTGCGGACCGAGCGCCGCACCGCTCCGGGCCACAGCAGACCGTGCCGCTGACCGCGGGTGAACCACGGCCACGCCGGCCCCTCGGCATCCACTATGCGGCCGTCCGATTCCGACGGACCGAACCGAACGCGTCGCGTGACGCGCGGGCTGCGCAACCGGACCTGCCGGTGGCATCGCTGCCCGACCTACCCGGGACGGACTGGGCCATGACGAGCGCGCCGGCGTGGGGATTCCGGGGTCGCGACACGCAGTGCGCGGCGATCACCGAGCACCTCGACAGAGGCGGATGCGCGGTGATCGCGGGAGATGCGGGGGTAGGCAAGACCAGGCTGGCGCGCGAGGTGCTGGCGATGTCCGCCGCGGTTGCTGGGCGTACGACACGCTGGGTGACTGCCTCGGTCGCGACCTCCACCGTCCCGTTGGGGGCACTGGCCCACCTGCTACCGACGACCGAGAGCGGGCGTGGTGATCGACAGGAGCCGATGGAGCTGCTGCAGGCTGCGGCCTCGTGTCTGGCCGAGAGCAGATGTGGACACCGGCCGGTGGTCGCCATCGATGACGCTCACCTGCTCGACGACCTCTCCCTCGCGCTGGTCCGGCAGGTCGCGCTGACCGGATCGATCGCGCTGGTACTGACGATGCGAACCGGTGCACCCACTCCGGACGGGATGGTGGAGCTCGGCAAGGACGACCTGGTCACCCGCTTCGATCTGGACCCGCTGAACCGGGCCGACACCGAAGCCCTCGTCCAGGAGTCGCTCGGTGGCCTGGTGGAGACCCGGTCACTGCAGCGGATCTGGGAGGCCAGCCGGGGCAACCCGCTCTACCTGCGGGAGCTGCTCGATGCCGGCCGTGAGACCGAGGCGCTGCGCTGTACCGACGGGGTATGGCAGTTCGCCGGACTCTCGCTGACCTCGCGGCTGATCGAGGTCGTCGGGGCACGGGCACGCGGTCTCGACCCCGCACAGCGGGAGGCGTTGGAGATCATTGCGACGGCTGAACCCGTGCGGCTGGACCGGTTGCCCGAACTGGTCACGCCGCAGACCTGGATCGCACTGCAGCGCCGCCGGCTGATCACTGTGGAGCGTGATGGCGAGGACACGGTGATCGCTATCGCACACCCGGTGCATGCTGAAGCGCTGCGCGCACTGACGCCGCCCGCCGTCCGGTCTCGGATCAGCCGCTGGCTCCTCGACGAGGGCGCCCGAGAGTCGGTGAGACCGGCACACCGGGTACGCGCTGCACTGCTAGCCCTGGAGTGCGGAGAACCGATCGGCCACGGGATGCTCACCGATGTCGCGCAGGCCGCCTCCACGACGTTGGACCTCGACAGCGCCGAGCGACTGGCCCGCGCCGCGATCGCTGCGGGGGCGGGCTTCGGCGCCCATGCCGCGTTGCTCGACGTCCTGACCGGGCAGGGGCGCGGCGTCGACGCCACCGCCGCCGCGGCCACAGCGGAGACGCTGGCCCAGACCGAGCGCGAGCATGCGCAGGTGGCGCGGCTGCGGGCGCACGCGTGGATCGGTGACCGCGCCACCGCCCCCCAGGCCGTGTGGCCCGGCGCCGGGGAGGCGGCCGGTGCGACCGAACTCGATGGGGCGCAAGGATTGATGGCGTTCTACCGTGGTGATCCGCCCGGGGCCGCCGCGCTGGCCCGACAGGCGCTCCACACCCACCCCGACAGCGGTGGATCGACCGCCGCCTGGGCGGCCCTGGCTGCCGCGGCGGCAGTGGCGGGGCGCTCCGGCGAGGCGATCGCGGCCGTCCGGGAGGGCTGGTCCGCGATGGCCCGGATCACCGGCCCGACAACCGTCGGTCCGATCACCGACGGCGCGGTCACCGGGCTCGCGCTGGCCACGGCCGAGCTGCTGGCCCTGTCACTCACCGGCCGGTTCGGCGAGCTGGAACTGCGGGCCGGTGAACTCCACGCTGCGGCTCTGGCCGGTCCGGCCTGGGCCGGCGATGCGGTCGCGGCCCTCCACCGGGGTGCGGCAGCGTTGGCTGTCGGCCGTGTGAGCGCCGCGATCAGCTGGCTGAGCGAGGCACACGTCGGTCTGCGCGCCGGTGATCCTTCGGGTACGGCGCAGTTGTGCGTCGCGCAGTTGGCCACCGCATACGCCCAGCTCGGCGACGCCGACACCCCGGCTCGGCTCCTCGACACCCTCGACCCGGATCAGGACGCGGTACCGGTCTTCGAGCCGCACGTGCTCCTGGCCCGCGCGTGGCAATCTGCCGCCGAGGGCCGCCCCCGGGCCGCTGCCGAGGCGGCCCTGTGCGCTGCCACGGTCTCGGCCGAGCAACAGCAGTGGGCGATGGAAGCGCGGGCCCTGCACACCGCGGTGCGTTTCGGCGCGCCGGGACCGGTGTGCCAGCGGCTTGTCGAGCTCTCCGGCCTCGTCGAGGGTGAGCTGGTGCCCATCTACGCCGCGCACGCGGCGGCGGCGGCGACCCAGGACGCGCACCAGCTGGCCACGGCGGCCCATCGCTTCGACGCGGTGGGCGCCCCGCTACTCGCCGCCGAGGCCGCCGCCCACGCCGCGACCGCCCTGGCCCGGGACGGACACCGTGGGCAGGCCGTGGTCCTGGCGGCGACCTGCGACCGGTGGGCCCGGTACTGCGGGCCGGTGTGGACCCCCGCGCTCGCCGCGATCCCCCGACCCCGGCTGAGTACGCGCGAGTCCGAGGTCGCCGCCCTGGCCCGGGCCGGACTGCGCAACCGGGTGATCGCCGATCGGCTCGTCGTCTCCGTGCGCACCGTCGAGGCCCATCTGGCGAACGTCTACCGCAAGCTCGGCATCCATTTCCGACACGAGTTGCGCGACCACACCTACCTCGATCGCCACCTGCACTAGGAGCAGCTGCCGGCGGTCAGCGGACGCACGAATCCAGCCCGATACCGGTCGCCGGCGGACGCGGACCGCACATGGGCTCTTGCCAGGGCGCCGGATCGACGAGCCGCGTTCAGCTGTCCTAGGTAGCGCGAGCACGCCGTCTAGGTGGCCCGGACCTGGTTGCTAGGGGCGCCGACGGGTCCAGAACCAGTGTCCACGATGGTCTCTGCGTAATGACGCGGGCCGATTGGCCCACGATGATATTGCTGGCTTCGCAGGGCAAATCCCCGACGGAGCGAGTTGCAAGAAATGAGACTCGGGGAACGCGAGTTCCGGGGGAATCTCATAGCGACGGAACTGCGGCCGCGGACTCGTCATCGATCTTCTTTCCCATCCGGTCCGGTCATGGACCGGGCCGATCCGTGAGAGGAAATTCGGGAATGTCACACGTACTCAGCTTCGCCGAACTCGAGGCCCAGCAGATCGATCTGCTGCCGGCACGCACGGTCATGACCGTGCCCGACATCAGCGGCAGCGGCACCGGTGGGGCCGGCGGGGCCGGCGGTGCCGGCGGCATCGGCGTGAACCTGCTCAACATCAACGTCCTCGGAGAGCAGACCAACAACGCCGGCAACGGCGGCGACGGCGGCAACGGCGGCGACGGGCTCGGCAACGTGTTCGACGACTGACCGGTCATCCGGCCCTTGCCAGGGGTACGGCCGGACAAGGGGGCGGCCCTCGGGTCGCCCCCTTGGCACGGCTCCTGTGCCAGTTCGCCGCTCACACCTTGGAGGCTGTCATCGTCACCGAGTCCGCCACCGCGTCTGCGTCTGCCGGCGCCTCCGGCCCGCCGGCCGGGGCCGCGATCCGCCCGATGGCGCGTCGCGCACCGGGTGTCGAGTTGATCGGCGTCTACCAGGGCTCGGGCTTTCAGGAACCCAAGTACATCGTCAGCCGGCCGGACGGTCAGATCGTGCAACTTCCGCGGCTGCTCTACCTGCTCGCGGAGCTGCTCGACGGTCGTCGCGACCACGACGCGCTCGCGTCCGCTCTGAGTGCCGGGTTCGGCCGGGAAGTCACCGCCGAACAGGTCGCGTTCCTGATCGAGCGCAAGCTCGGCGTCGCCGGGATCGCGACGACCGACGATCCCAATGGTCGAGATGTGGCGGTGCGGATCCGGCCCGACGCGTTGCTGGCACTGCGGTACCGGCTGCCGGTGATTCCGTCGAGGGCCAGCTGGGCGATCGCCGGGGTGTTGCGGCCCGCCTTCTGGCCGGTGGTGGTGCTCGCGGTGCTGGTCGGGTTCGTGAGCATCGATCTGGCGATCATCGTCCTGGGTGGCTTGTCCGAGGATCGTGAGCAGCGCGCAGTCCCTGATCGCCGACCCCGCGGCCACGTTGCTCGTGTTCGCCGTGGTGCTGGGATCGGGGATGTTCCACGAGTGCGGGCACGTGACCGCGTGCCGCTACGGCGGGGCCCGTCCCGGGGTGATGGGGCTCGGGATCTATCTGGTGTGGCCGGCGATGTACAGCACCGTCACCGACGCCTACCGGCTCAGCCGGCGGGGCCGGCTGCGGACCGACCTCGGCGGGATCTACTTCAACGTCATGTCCATCGCCGCGCTGGGCGTGGCCTACCTCAGCACCGGGACCGCCTGGCTGTTGGTCGCGCTGGTGCTGCTGCACATCCAGACCGCCTGGCAGTTCCTGCCGTCGATCCGGCTCGATGGCTACTACATCCTCGCCGACCTGATCGGCGTGCCTGACCTGTTCTGCTACCTCGGGCCGGTACTGCGCGGCCTGGTCCCGGGCCGCCCGACTCACCCCCGGGTCAGTGAGCTGCGGCCGTGGGCCCGGCGTGTGATCAGCGTGTGGGTGGCCGGGCTCATCCCAGTGGTGCTCTTCTTCGGGGTCAACCTGATCCTTCTGGCCCCCGCGGTGCTACCCACGGTGGTGACGACCCTGCAGACCCTGCTGACCGCGATCGCAACCGCAGCCGTGGCCGGGCAGCTGCCCGTGGCCACGCTCGGTGCGCTGCAACTGGTGCTGCTCGTGCTGCCTTGGGCCGGTATCAGCCTGATCGTGGTGGGCTGGACTCGCTTGATCGGCAGGATGCTGCTGCGCAGGCTGCGCACACCGTGACTCCCGCCGGCGACGGACGGTCGAACGGCTGCACCGTCAGATCGGCCAGAACGATGGGCCGGCCGCCGGATCGCGACCACGCCCCCGGCGTCGTTCGCCGCACCGGCTCGTCAGGCGAGCCGCACCGGGCCGAGTCCGGCCTCCTGACCGGACGATGGACAACGGCTACCGCGCGGGCCGGGCGGACCGGGACCGCTCGGCCTGCAGCCGCGCCTCCGCAGCCTGTGCGTCGGCCCTGGTGCTGCGCTCACGGAGCAGCCACTCCGGCTGCTCCTCCTTCAACGCCGCGATCTGGGCGGTGGTCAGCGGCTCGGTGATCTCGGCACGGGCCAGACCGGAGATCGACACCCCGAGTCGGTCCGCCACGACCGGGCGGGGATGCGGGCCGTCGCGCCGCAGCTCGCGCAGCCACTCGGGCGGATCGGCCTGCAGAGCATCGAGCTCGTCGCGCGAGACGACGCCGTCCCGGAACTCGGCCGGCGTGGCGTCGAGGTACACGCCGAGCTTCTTCGCCGCCGTCGCGGGCTTCATCGTCTGGGTCGACCTCTGCCGCGTCATGCGCCCAGGATATCGGGGCCGGAGAGGCCGATAGCCTGGGCCGGTGACCGAGCCGAGCGACACCGCATCCTTCCGGCTCGGCTACGTCCCGGGCGTCACACCGGGCAAGTGGGCGCGGATCTGGGCCGAACGCCGACCCCACGTCCCCCTGGAGCTGGTCGCGGCGACCACGGACGAGGCGGTGAACCTGGTCCGGACCGGCGCGGTGGACGCCGGCGTGGTCCGGCTGCCGATCGACCGGACCGGGCTGCACGCGATCCCGCTCTACACCGAGACCACCGTGGCCGTCGTCCCGAAGGAGCACCTGCTCACCGCGGCCGAGGAGGCAGGAGTCGAGGACCTGGCCGACGAGATCGTCCTCCGCCCGCAGGACGACACACTCGCCTGGCCCGGTGACCGGCCCGGACGGTCGGCAGAGTACGAACCCGCCACGACCGCCGAGGCGATCGAGCTCGTCGCCGCGGGCGTCGGCCTGCTGATCGTCCCCCAGTCACTGGCCCGGCTCCACCACCGCCGGGACCTCACCTACCGACCGCTGACCGACGCGCCGGGATCGGGCGTCGTCCTCACCTGGCCGGACGCGGAGAACACCGACCTGATGGAGGAGTTCATCGGGATCGTCCGCGGACGCACGGTCAACAGCTCCCGCACACCCCGCCCGGCGGGGACCCCGGCACCGGGGACACCCGCCCCCGCGAAGAAGGGCACCGCCCGGCGCCGTCCGGCCCGGCGCGGCACGCACCGCCGCTGAACCCACCCGTACGCGAGGACGGTGGGCCGGTCCGTGACGGACTCACGGTGTCGATTCGGGGCCCTGCGAGACGCTCGCCGGATCGAAGAACTCGCGCAGGACCGGACGGCCCTGCAGCGCGGCGGCCAGGCTGATGCCGTCCACGTTGATCCGGGCCTCGCGCAGGTAGTCGGGCCCCATCTGTCCCCACGCCGTGCGGGACGCGTCGATGTTGAAGTAGTACGAGAACCCCTGTGCCCTCAGATACTCGTACTTGGGCCCGCTGTAGGCGGGGAGGCCGGAGATGTCGGCCCCGAACGGGTAGACCAGCATGTCGGTCGGCCCGATGATCGGTTGCACCTCCGCCTTCCACAGCCGGGTGTCCCGCTCGATGTCGCCGAGGCTCGACGCGGTGAAGTTGATGTGGCCCCAGGAATGCGACGCGAACTCCCAGCCCTCGCCCTTCAAGGCGTTCGCGACCCGCGTGGCGGTGTCGATGTCGGCGGCCAGGCCCGGGTTCGTGCGACCGTAGACGCTGGGCGAGGTGCGGTACCCGAGAACTCCGTTGTATCCGGTCAGCGCGATGACGCCGCGTGCTCCGTCGTGCGAGAAGTCCGGGTGCTCGCGAACGAAGTCGTCGACCATCGGCATCACGTCGTAGGAACCGACATGGGCGGTGCCGTCCGCCTCGACGTAGGTGTTCCGCACCCTCCCGTCGTCGGCGACGACGAGGTTCTGGGCGAACCCGTCGCCGGTCATGTACTCGTAGTAGGAGACGTCGTCGACGGAGAGCACGAGTGGCCGCTTTCCGGCCGGCAGTTGTAGCGGCTTTGCGGTGACCCTGCCGTCGGCGGCCACCGACGCGAGCTGGTGCGGGCTGATCAGGACGTAGTTCCTCGCATACAGCTGGGTCAGGATGCGGGAGAACTCCTGCTTCGTGATCATGTAATCGTGGTAGCCGGCCGCGGACCGCGGATCGGCGAACGCGCGCTTCGGGTCGACGATCAGCGAGTGGAAGAACAGGTGGGACACGCCCGCGTTGTCCTGCCAGAGCGCGTCGGTGGGCGGAGGATCGGCGCTGGGTGGTGTCGCCGGAGCAGACGCCGCGGCCGGTGGGCTCGCGGGCTCGCCGTCACCGCTACCGCGGGCGATCGCGTAGGTCCCCAGGAGCGCGACGACGACCGTTACCGCCGCCGCCGCCGCGGCGGCGCGTCGACGCCGACGACGACGGCGCTGCCGCCGCACGGCCGACCCGGTCCACGGCTGTGACCGCGTGCCGGTAACACGATCGATACCCACCCCGACATCATGTGATCCGCAGGGGCGCGGGCATGGGAGCCGGTGCGGCGTGTCGGCCGAGGAGCCTGCCCGATCACCGCGGCGAGGTTGGGCCGACCGGACTCACGTCCGTACGTCGGGACGGGCTGAGGACGGCGGGGGCACTGGCGTGCGACATGATCGGCGCATGGCCGAGCCCACCAGCATCGAGGACGTCGTCGGTGACGAACCGCCGGGCTCCGGCGGACGGTCGTCGAGCGGTCCGGTGAGGACGTCTCCGTGTCCGGTCACGGACGAGCCGCGGCACCCGCACACCACAAGGCGCGATCGGGATGGCCGCCGGCGCTTGCGGACCCCGGCCGGGATGTACCGGTTGATCAGCAACCCGGTGCTGCGGGCGATCCTGGGCTGGGACCTGGCCGGCCGCGACGTGCGCTGGGTCCCCGTCCCGCCACTCGGCACCTGTCTCGAGGTGGGCAGCGGCGGTGGGTTCTACACCGGTGCGCTGGCCCGGCGCCTGCCGTCGACCGCAACCCTTCTCACGCTGGACCCGGACCCCGGCAGCCTGGCCGCTCTGCGTGGCCGGCCGGGCGGCGGGGCGGCGGGAGCCGAGCTGCGGCAGGTCGCCGGTGACGGCACGCGGCTGCCGGTGGGCACGTCCACCGTCGATGTCCTGCTCCTGGGCTACTGCCTGGAGGAGATGCACGACCCGGAGGCGGCGGTCGCCGAGGCCCACCGGGTGCTCCGGCCGGGTGGCCGGATCGTGGTGTTCCTGTGGCGTCCGGCGATCACCCGGCGGCGACGGACCCTCGTTGTCGCCAGACTGCGCGAGCTGTTCGAGGTCGAGCGGGAGCGGTTCGGGCCGCAGAACGTCCGGTTGCGGTATCGCCGGTGACCGGCGGAGTACTGGGGTCACTCGCGCTCGGTGCCGGCCTTGGGCTGATCGGTCTGGACCCGTCCGGCGCCCTGGTCGCGGCCGTCGCGCTGGCCGCCGGGGCACGGGACCGGGACGTCGTTGTCCTCGGAGCGATCGTCCTGGTCGGCACCATTGGCCTCGGTGCCGTCCTGACCGTGACCGTCGGGGAACGGCTGGCCCGGTTCGACTGGACGTCCCTGGTGCCCGAGGCCGGCCTGCGGGCCGGGCTGGAAGCCGGCGCGGCGCTCGTCCTGGCGGCGTGGGCCGGCGCCCGGATCGTCCGCGGGACCACGACGACCGAGCCACGGACGGTCGGCGCCGGAACCCTCGGGCTGGTCGCGACCGGCGTGCTGTTCGTCGGGACCGCAGCGACCGACCCGTCCTTCGCCGCCCTGGTCGTGCTGGCCGGACGGGAGGGCTCGCTGTCCGGCGTCATCGTTGCGAACGCCACGTGGACGACGGTCAGCCAGGCTCCGCTGTTCCTGCTGGTCCTGGCCGTGCTCCGGGGACGTCACCGCGCGATGCTCGCGACGCTGCAACGCCTCCGCGACCGGTGGGCGCCCCGACTGCGGGTCGCCGTGACCACCGGTCTCGGCCTCGCGGCGCTCGTGGTGCTGGCCGACCTCGTCAGCTGGGCCGCGCGCGGGTCGTTCCTGTTCGGTCCGTGACCTCCGTGGACGACCGGCCCCTGGGGTGCCCGTCGCACGCGCATGGCAGAGCAGCCACCCCAGCAGGAGTGGTGGTATCCCCCGAGGGCTGGCCGTTGCTGGCCCTCGCTACATTGTGGTGCGAGGCTCGGGAGGTGGGCCGATCATCTCCACGCCGTACTCGCCCATTACCTGGACCAGTCTGTCGATGTCGGGTGGGGTATCCGGGGGCGGTGGGAGGGTAGGAGTCGGTGCGGGCTCGCCGGTTTGGAAGAAGAAGCGGTCCAGCACCCCTCCCGTCGAAAGGGCGAGGAAGCGTGCCTCGTCGGACTCGACGCAGAAGGCATGGGTGATGTCGCGGGGTGCCCAGACGAAGCTTCCTGGCTCGGCGGTGATCACGTCGTCGCCGACGTAGATCGCGATACGGCCGTCGAGTACGTAGAAGGCTTCGTCCTCGCGGGTGTGGCGGTGAAACGGAGTCGCGTACCCGTAGGCGCCGTAGGCCTCGTGAAGCCAGAGTCGCTCTCCCGTGTTCTGGCTGGTGGCCTTGAAGGTGAGCAGGGCGCCGAGATGCCAGAGGGCGGGGCCATCACCGGCGGTGAGGTGGTACGGCAGGGCCGCAGCGCCGGATGGCGATGTGGGGACTGTTGATCTGGTCATGTGTTTGCCTCCTCGAAGCAGTGCCAGATCAAAGCTTCGTGGAGCGCCTCTGTAGTGGAATCGGCATCGGCACGCAGTTAGCGCGACAGCGACACGTACCTAACGGCGGGAGACACCCCTAGGCTCTCTCCATGTCGTCGGTGCGGTGCCCGGTGTTGGTGGGGCGCCGTACGGAGTTGACTGCGTTGCGGACCGGGCTGGCAGCGGCGAGGCTTGGCCGTGGCCAGACGGTTGTGCTCGCGGGGCCGGCCGGGATCGGCAAGTCGCGGCTGGCCCGCGAGGTTGGCGCGGCGGCCGCCGCCTGGGACGTGCCGGTGCTGGTCGGGCGGGCGGTGCAAGGCGTCGGGGCCAGTGCCTTTCGCCCGCTTGTCGAGGCCCTGCTTGCGGGGCTGCGACAGTCTCCCGATGTGGCCGACGAGATCACTCGCGGCCGCTCCCTTCGTGGCGTTCGCAGCGTCCTGGGTCGGCTGCTGCCGCAGTGGCGGTCCTCCGAGGCAACCGGAGACGAGCCTGTGGTCGTGCTCGCCGAGGCGGCCCTGCGGCTGTTGGTTGCGCTGGCCGGGGATCGCGGGCTGGTGTTGGTCCTCGAGGACATGCACTGGTCGGATCCGGAGACTCTCGCGGTGGTGGAGTACCTGGCCGACAACATCTCCGGAGAGCGGCTGACGCTCGTGGTGACGGTCCGGGACGACGGGCCCGACCCACCGGCGGTGCGGCTGGCCCACGCACTGGTCACCCGGCACACCTGCACCCTTTTTCGGCTCGGTGCGCTCAGCAATGCCGAGATCACGGAGATGGCCGCGGCGTGTCTGGGTGCGTCGGTGCCGAAGGCCGTCGACGCGGCGCTTCAGCGGCGAAGTGCCGGAACGCCGCTTCTCATCGAGGAGCTACTCGCCGGGCCGGACCCGGCATTGCATGTACCGGATTCCTTCGCCGAGTCGGTGGCCGACCGTTTGGGCGCGCTACCCGATCCCGCCCGGCGCTGCATCGAAGCTGCCGCGGTCCTGGGCGAGCGTGTCGATCGGCGGCTGCTGGGTGACATCACCGACCAGGACGAGCGTGAGCTGCTCGAGGCGATCCGGGCCGCGACGGCCTGCGGCCTGCTCGAGTTCGGGGACGACCCCGGCGAACTGCGGTTCCGGCATGCCCTTGTCCCGCGACGCCGTCCTCGCCGCCATGCTCCCGGTTGAGCAGGTCGAGTGTGCACGTCGCGGGCTGGTCCAGATCCGCCGTGCGCACCCGGAGCTAGACGGGCACTGGTGCGATCTGGCGGCCGATCTCGCGGTCCGCGCCCGCGAAGACCTGGTCGCGACCGAACTGCTGCTGGAGACCGGGCGGCGCAACCTGTCCCGGGGTGCCCTTGAGTCTGCTGAAGCCACGCTGCGACGGGCCGGCGAGCTCGCCCGGGCGGATCCGCGGGTCCAGGATGGACTCGCCGAGGTCTTGGCCCTGGCGGGACGAACCGACGAGGCGGCCGCCGTCACGGCGAACCTGTTGGGTCTGCTCCGCGACAACCCGGTCGCGGCCGGTGAAGCGCGGATTCGATTGGCCCGGGTGCACGCGACGGCCGGCGACTGGGCAGCCGCTGACGCCGAGCTCGCGGCGGCCCGGGAGGTCGGTGCTGACCCGCTGCGTGTGGCCGTGGTCGGCGCACAGGTGGCTATCTCCGACGCTCGCATCAGCGAGGCGGCCGAGCTGGCGGCCGAAGCCTTGGCCGGAGCCGAGCGCGAGGACAGGCCCGCCGTCGCTGTCGACTCGCTGCTCCTCCTGGGCAGGCTGGCGCGCCGCGATGACCTGCGCGAGGCCGAACGGCTGTGCGGGCGGGCCCGCGCCCTGGCCGACGAGGCAGGAATCCCCGTCGCCGCCGCGCGCGCTGCGTACGAGACAGCGATCACGAATGTCCAGGAGAGCTTGCGGCTTGACTTGCTGGCGGAGGCCCGCGAACGGGCGTGGTCGGTGGGTGACCTGGCCGCGGTGGCGGTCATCGATCTGGAGGAGTCCGCGATCCGCATCATGCTGTGGGAGCCCGAACAGGCGCTCGCCACGGCTCGGCGGTCTGTGGACACATCCCGGCGACTCCACCTCGCCACGCTCCCGAAAGCACTCGCGCTCATCGCTGCCGCCGAGACCCTCCGTGGCCACCAGGAGGCGGCCGAGGCCGCTGCCGCCGAAGCCCTCGCCCTCGACCCGGCCGATACACACCTGAACGGGGACGTCTGGCACGTCCGCGCCAACCGGGCGCTCAGCAGAGCCGACGACCAGACCGCCTACAGCCACCTCAACCGGGCGATGACCGAGTTCGGACGGCGTCCCAACCAGGTCACCGGCTCACCGGCCGTCGGGTTATGGGTCCTGGTGACCACCGTTCTGGACCGCGACCGGAACTGGCCGCCCGAGACACCCGACCCCGTGACGTGCCGATGGAACCGGGGACTCGTGCGCTTCGCCGAAGCCGTCGGGTTGGGCCGCCGTGGTGAGGCCGCCGCTGCCGAAGCAGCCTTCGCCCAGGCGGATCAGGAAATGCGCTCCCCGACTGAGATCGGCTGGCACCTGCGACAAGCACGTCGCCTCACTGCCACCGCGGCGATCACCGACGGATGGGGTGACCCCGCCCGCTGGGTGTTGGAGGACCTGCTCCACCTGGAAGAACGAGGAGGAGAGGACCGCTGGTGTGCCGTACTCCGGGGCCTGCTGCGCAGATCAGGCGCGGTCGTCCCGCGCCGCGGCCGCGGGGAGAGCACGGTCCCATCCCAGCTCCGCGAGCTCGGCGTCACCAGTCGCGAGACCGACGTCCTGGCACTCGCCGCCGAAGGCCATGGCAACCGAGCGATCGCCGAACGACTCTTCCTCTCCCCACGGACCATCGAGAAACACATCGAGCACCTGCTCGCCAAGACCGGCCGTACCCGCCGCACCGAACTGATCGCCGACGGGCCCACCCTCCTCAGCGGGACCGAGTGGGGCGGTCGGGTTCGAACCGACGACCTGACGGGTCCAGAGGGAGCCTGACCCCCGTTCCCGGACTCCTGTCCTGTGGCGATGATCGCCTGGGAGGAGTCCACCAGCGGACTTGACCTGCTCCCGAGCTGCTCACCCACCTGCGAGCGCGCCGCGATCACAGTCACCTGCTCCTCGCCCTCGACCAGATCCAGGACCAACCCGACCGACCGCCCCCGAGTCTCATCGGGGTACGTCTTCGGCGCTGGCATGACTCCAACCCTTCCGTGGGTTCAGAGCCTCCACCGACCCGGGGCTGTTCACTATCTGCCGCCCTGAACTGCCGGGCGACGTACACTCTGCCGATGTGCGGTTCGGGGTGTGGTCGGGTCGGGGCCGTCCGTGCCACGGTCATGATCACGCGCGCTCGCCCGCCCGGCCGCCGCTGTCGGCGGCCCCAGTAGACGCGCCGTGGAGCTGAACCAGCTTCGCAACTTCGTCGCTGTCGCGCGGGAGGGAAGCATCACTCGAGCCGCCGCGACCCTGTTCCTCGCGCAGCCGACCCTGTCGATCCGGATCCGCAAGCTGGAGCAGCAACTCGGCACCCCGCTGTTCGAGCGGCTGGCCCGCCGCGTCGTGCTCACCGCGGCGGGTGAGGCATTCCTCGAGCACGCCGAGCGTGCGCTGGCCGAGGTGGAGCGAGGCCGGCAGCGGGTGGAGGAGGTCGCCCATGGCCGGCGCGGACGCGTCGCCGTGGGCGTCCTACCGAGCGTCGGGGCGCGCGTGTTGCCCGCCGTGCTCGCCGCGTTCCGGGCCGAGCATCCGGCGATCACGGTGCGTCTGGTCGAGCACGACGTCTCCCGCGAGTTCGAGGAGCTCGTACAGGCCGGGGAGCTGGACCTCGCGATCACTCGCATGCCGGTGACACTCGCCGGCCTGGGGTCCCGCACCCTGGTGCGCGAACCGATCCTGCTGCTCGTCCCTCCGAACCACCGCTTGCGGGGCCGACCGTCCGTGCGGCTCGCCGATCTCGCCGACGACGACTTCGTCTGCATGCGCAGCGGGTACGGACTGCGCGAGCTCGCCGATCAGCTGTGCGCCGCGGCAGGCTTCACACCGCGGGTGGTGATGGAGACCGGCCAGCTGGCGATCGTCCACGGCATGATCGACAGCGGCCTCGGTGTCGCCTTGCTGCCCCGGTTGGCCGCCGGCGGTGCGGACGGCGCCATCGTCGTGTCCGATCCGCCCGCCCGGCGGGAGCTGGGTGTCGTCTGGCGCCGCAGTGCGGTCGACTCACCCCCGGTGGCCGCGTTCCTCGACGTCCTCCTGGCGTCGGTGGCCGACGAGCGCGACGCCTGGTAGCGCGGCGACCGCAACCCGCAGCACGAACCGTGCAATAGCTCCCATTGCCGATCGCGCATACCCCGCCCCACCATCCGGATCGTACGGTCGGACCAGTGCGTCGAGCGTTCCTCGGCAGCTCCGCCAACGGGACCGACGGTGGCTGGAGTGACGGCACGAGCATCGACGATCGGGAGGAGACATCGATGGACCCGGTCTGGACCGTCCTGCTCATCGTCGTGGCCTACATGGTCCTCACGGCGGCCCTCAGCTATGTCGCGCGGCGATCGTCGCGAACGTCGGAGGGGTTCACGAACGGGGCGCGCGTCTTTCCCGCGATCCTGATCGGGTTCCTGCTGATGTCCGAGTTCATCGGGACCTCGGCGACGGTCGGCACCGCCCAGCAGGCCTACTCGGCCGGCATCTCCTCGGCCTGGAACGTGCTCGCGCTGGCGATCGGCTTCGTCCTGTTCTCCTTGCTCGTGGCGAAGAAGTACAAGGCGCTCGGCGAGAACACGATCTCCGGCGCGCTGGCCCGTCACTACGGCGACGGCGTCCGCACGGCCACATCGGTGATCATGACCTGCGCCCTACTCATCGTTGCCGTCGCCATCTACGCAAGCGGTGGCGCGATCCTGTCGACTCTCCTGGGTATCGACGAGACCTGGGCCATCGTCATCGTCGGCGTCCTGGCCACGGTATACGTGATCATCGGCGGGATGCGCTCGGTCGTCTACACCAACGTCCTCCACGCGATCATGAAGCTGGCTGCGGTGGCGTTGTTGGCCGGCGTCGGCCTCTACCGCGTCGGGGGAGTCGACCGGCTGCAGGCGGCACTGCCCGCGGCGCGGTTCTCCGTCGACGGGGTGGGCTGGGCGCAGATCTTCGCCTGGTTGATCGCCGGGATCGGCGCGATCTTCGCGACCCAGTACGTCGTCCAGGCGGTCGTCACGGTCCGCGATCCCGGACGGGCCCAGCGGGCTGGTTTCTACGCAGCTCTGCTGCTGGTTCCGTTCGGCATCCTCGCCGCGGTCGTCGGGATGGTCGCTGCCGCCCTGTATCCCGGCATCAAGTCGATCGACGCGCTGCCCGCGCTCGCCGTCGACCTCGACCCGTGGCTCACCGGGCTCGTGATGTGCGGACTGGTCGGTGCCATCCTCGGCAGCATCGCGGCACTGGTCATCGGCGCGTCGACCCTGATGCTCAAGGACTTCTACCGGCCGTACTTCAACCGCGCCGGGGACGACCGGAAGGACCTGATCTTCCTCCGGGTCGCGACGTTCGTCGCCGGGGTGCTCCCGATCGCGCTGGCGCTGTTCGCCGACGACGTGCTCGCGGTGACGTTCCTGGCGAAGTCGCTGCGCGCGGCCCTGGCCGTGCTGATCGTCCTGATGTTCTACAAGCCGGGCTACGGCAGCCCCCGGGCCGCCATGGTGTCGATCGTCGCCGCCCTGGTCACCACGACGGCGTGGTTCCTCGCAGGCGACCCGTTCGGTATCGACAACGCCTATGTCGCCGTCGCGACACCTCTGGTGATCATGACGGTGGCACAGCTGTTCGGCCGTGGCGACACACAGGCCGTTCCGTCGGAGGAGAGCGCCGACCGCCCGGTCCGGACACGAACCTCGACCGGCGAGGAGATCGGATGACCGGGGCCCAGCCTCCGGCAGGCGCGACGCTGCGAGGGTGGCTCGACAGCCTGCAGCGCACCGCCCGACTGGCGATCGCCCGGCCCGGGGTGGACCTCAAGTTCGGCGTGGCCGGGATCGCGAACCGTCTGGACGGCCGCAGCGCGACCCTGTTCCCGCAGCCGAGCGGCCACCCGGTCCCGATCGTGTCCGGGCTGCTCTCGGACCGGGCCTGGATGGCCGAGGCGGCGGGTGTCCCGCAGGATCGGCTGCTGGAGCACTACCAGCGCGCCTGCCGTGAGCCGGTCCCGAGCGTCCAGGTCGAGGACGCGGCATGCCAGCAGGTCGTGCACACCGACGTCGATCTGGCCTCGATGCTGCCGATCCCGACGCACAACGAGCACGATCACGGCGCGTACATCACCGCCGGGCTGCTGATCGCCCGACGCCCGGACACCGGCGTGCAGAACGTGTCGATCCACCGGCTGCAGCTCAGCGGGCCGAACCGGCTGGGAGCGTTGCTGCTGCCACGGCACACGCTGGCGTTCTTCCGGGACACCGAGGACGCCGGCGCCGACCTGGAGATCGCTGTCGTGATCGGGGTCGACCCGCTGACGCTGATGGCCTCGCAGGCCATCGTCCCGATCGACCACGACGAGCTCGAGATCTCCGGCGCGCTGCGGGGCTCACCGCTGCCGGTCGCCCGGTGCGTCACCAACGACGTCCGCGTCCCCGCCGACGCCGAGATCGTGCTGGAGGGGCGGTTGCTCGCCCAGGTGCGCGAGCCCGAAGGCCCGTTCGGCGAGTTCCCGCAGTACTACGGCGAGCGCGCCGAGCGGCACGTGGTCGAGGTGGACGCGCTGACCCACCGGGAGTCGCCGATCTACCACACGATCGTCGGCGGTGGGCTCGAGCACCTGCTGCTCGGCGGCATTCCGCGGGAGGCCTCGTTCCTGTCCGGCCTGCGCCGCAGCTTCCCGTGCGTGCGCGACGTGCACCTCTCCCGCGGCGGAACCTGCCGGTACCACCTCTACGTCCAGATCGAACAGCGTTCCCCGGGAGAGGCCAAGAACGTGATCATGGGCGCGCTCGGGACGCACTACGACATCAAGCACGTGACCGTGGTCGACACCGACGTCGACGTGCACCACCCGACAGAGGTGGAGTGGGCCGTCGCAACCCGGTTCCAGGCCGACCGCGACCTGGTCGTGGTGGCCGGGAGCCAGGGCTCCAAGCTCGACCCGTCCACGACCGAGGGCCTGGGCGCGAAGATGGGGCTGGATGCGACCGTCCCACTGGACGCGCCGCCGATGCGGTTCACCCGGATCGGAGTGCCCGGTGAGCGCGACCTGGACGTCGACGCCCTCACCACTCTCGCCCCACCGGACTGGTCGGACCGGCTGGCGGCGGAGTCCGGGGAGCACCGTGGATAGCGCCGCCCCGCGTCTGGTGGTGGGGATCTCGGGGGCGTCGGGCGTCGCCTACGGGGTGCGGCTGCTGGAGCTGCTCCGCCCGACGCCGGTGCAGACCCACCTCATCGTCACCAAGTCCGCGCGAATGACGCTCGCCTACGAGACCGACATGGCCGTCGGCGACGTCACGGCGCTCGCCGATGTGACCTACTCCAACACCGACCTCGGCGCCGCGGTCGCCAGCGGCTCGTTCCGCACCCTGGGCATGGTCGTGGCGCCGTGCTCGGTCAAGTCGATGTCCGAGATCGCCTCCGGCGTCACCTCGACCTTGCTCGCCCGCGCGGCGGACGTCGCCCTCAAGGAACGTCGCCGGCTGGTGCTGATGGTTCGGGAGACGCCGTTGCACCGCAACCACCTGCGGACCATGGCCGAGCTCACCGAGCTGGGCGCGGTGATCGCGCCACCGGTCCCCGCGTTCTACGCGCGGCCCGCGACGCTGCAGGACATGATCGACCACACGGTCGGCCGGGTGCTCGACCTGTTCGACCTCGGCCAGGAACTCGACGTCGTGCGACGCTGGGGCGAGGTGCCGGTGGAGGCCCGGCCGTGACCGACCCGCGGCTGGACCACCTGGTGTACGCGGCCCCCGACGTCGACGAGCTGGTCGAGGAGTTCGGCCGCCGCAGCGGCGTCCGCCCGGTCCTCGGCGGCCGGCACGTCGGCCGGGGCACGCGCAACTACCTCGTCGCCCTCGGCGGCGCCGCCTATCTCGAGCTGATCGGGCCCGACGATGCCGGGGCGCCCGGGGGGCGCCCGAGCGTCTTCGGCATCGACCGGCTCGATCGGCCCCGACTGGCCGCGTGGGTCGTCCGTCCGTCCGACATCGACGCGAGCGTCAGCCGGTCCCGCGAGCGCGGCTACGACCCCGGCGACGTCGCGCCGTTGTCCCGGCGGACCCCCGACGGGCGGCTACTGGAGTGGCGCCTGACGCCCAACCGCGGCGACCGCCTCGACGGGCTCGCGCCGGCACTGATCGACTGGATGGAGGCGCGGCATCCCACCGCCGACGCCCTCCCCGCGCTGCGGCTGGAGTCCCTGACCGGACACCACCCGGACCCGCCCGGTGCACGACGGGTCCTGGACGCCCTCGAGGTCGAGCTGCCGCTCGTCCACGGCCCACCGGTGCTGGAAGCGGTGCTGGACACGCCGCACGGAGACCTCACCATCCGCTGACGAACTCCCTCGGAAGGACAGCGATGACCCGCACGCCGACGATCGGGCTGACCCTGCCGCAACGCGGCGCGTTCTTCGACGTCCTCAGCCTGAGCGAGCTCGTCGAGACCGGGCACTACGCGGACGAGACCGGCCTGTTCGACTCCCTGTGGATCGGGGACAGCCTGCTCGCCAAGCCCCGCCCGGAGGCCGTGGCCCTGTTCGGCTCGCTCGCCGCCGTGACCACCGACGTCACGCTCGCGGTGGGCTGCATGGCCAGCATCGGGGTCCGCGACCCGATCCTGTTCGCGGACCAGTGGGCGACGCTGGACCAGCTTTCCGGGGGACGGATGCTGCTGGCTGTCTGCACCGGGATCGTCAAGCCCAAGGAGGCCTCCGCGCGGGAGGGCGCGCAGTACGGCGTCACCGACGCCTCCCGCGCCGCGCGGCTGGAGGAGAACGTCGACATCCTGCGGCGACTGTGGACCGAGGACTCGGTCACCTACACCGGGCGGTACACCTCGTTCGAGGACGTGACCGTCCTACCCAAGCCCGTCCAGCAGCCGCCCCCGATCTACATCGCGTCCAACCCGGCCCCCCGGCCGCCGGCCACGCGGGCCCTGCGCCGGGTCGCGCGCCTCGCCGACGGGTGGATGACGACACGCAAGAGCCCCGAGCACCTGACGGTCAACCTGCCGACGATCCAGGACTACCTGGTCGAGGAAGGGCGCGACCCCGCGGATTTCGCCGTGTCCGCATACCACAACGTCAACCTCAACCCGGACCGTGACGACGCCTACGAGGAGAGCTACCGCTTCCTCGGCGAGTACTACGGCCCGGTGTTCAGCCGGGAGGACGCCCGGCACTGGACCGCCGCCGGCACGCCGGAGCAGGTCGCCGACGACCTCGAGCGGCTCTACGCCGACGGCGCCACCGAGGTGACCCTTCGGATCACCTCATGGGACTGGCGACGGCAGCTGAAGATCCTCGTCGACGAGGTCGTACCTCGGATCCGGGACCCCTGGGCCCGAGCCGCCCATCCGTCGTGACGTCCGTAGCGCTCGTGGGCGGCGAGGAGGTCGGTGAGTCGCGGCCAGTCCACGAGCACGAGGCCCATCACGAGACCACCGTCAATGGCGTGGGCATTGTCGTGGGCGTTGATCAAGGGCGCGCCGGCTGCCGGAGAACGGCCGCACAGGGGGTGGGGAACTTCGTTACGGTCGTCGAGCAGATGCGCCACTACCTCACGATGCCGGTGCCGATCATCAACCGTCGCCCACCGGGGCCGAGATTCCTCGTCCGGAAAGGTGTTCTCGCCCATGTCCCAGAAGTCCTCGTTGACCGCCCTCGCGCGAGAACAACTCAAGCTGGCCCGAGCCGCCTCGAGCGGGCGCAGCGCCCGCACCGTGTTCGGCGGCCATGAACACGTCCTGCACCAGACGCTGATCGCGCTCGCCGCCGGCCACGGCCTCGACGAGCACGACAGCCCCGGCGACGCCACCGTGCACGTCCTGCACGGACGTGTACGCCTGCACGCAGGCGACAACAGCTGGGACGGATCGGCCGGGGACCTCCTCATCGTCCCCGCCTCCCGACACAGCCTCGACGCTCACGAGGACTCCGCGGTACTGCTCACCACCGGCAAGCACGGCTGAACCGGAACATTCGCTGATGAACAGCCATTCCGAAGCGCCCGCATCCGGCCCGCACTCCGCCGAAACCGGTCGGGGAGGACGAGCGCCGGCCGCCAGTTCCGGAGCTCAGACCCCTGTCCGGGCTGGGGCGATGTTGGCGTTGCCCCGGAACACGTTGTCCGGGTCGTAGATCGCCTTGATCGCGGCCAGCCGATCGTATTTCGCCCCGTAGGCGGACCGGATGCGGTCGGGCTCGTACTCGGACATGAAGTTGACGTACTCGCCGTCCCGGCTGGCGAACGGCTGCAAGGCATCCCACAGCCCGCGGGCCCACTCCCGGTCGGTGGCCATCAGCTCAGGTGTCGGCGCGATCGCGTCGATGCTGATGTTGAACCGGGCGGAGCGGCGCGCGGACAGCGCCGTGGCGTCGTCTGCGACGTCGGCGTAGGCGCCACCCAGCGGGAAGATCGGCATGACGCTCATCGGGCTGGCCTTGCGGGGCAGGTGCTCGGCGACGACAGCGATCGCGTCGTCGGTCAGATCGTCGAGGACGATCCCCTTCGAGTAGGCGTGCATGCCCCACGGTCCGGACCCGTCGATCATCTGCTGCAGCGCGACGTAGGGCATGTCCTGGACCAGTTCGAACGCCGGGGCAAGCCGCGAACGGATCCCGGCGATCCGGTGGTCGTGCGTGGCGGCGTCACCGAATCCGACGAGGATCATGGCGACGCCTGGGGCGAGCTGATGCTCTGGCGGCACGAACGGGGCCGGCGGGGCGTTCAGCCCGGCCACCAGGGCGCCGGCGTCCCGCGGCAGCCCGGCGCAGACGTCGCGGGCCAACCGCAGCGCGGGCGTGCACCGCTCCAGCTCCCAGAACAGCATCGCCACGTGCACCTGCGGCCCGACCGGGTACAGGGCGAACTCGAACTCGGTCACCACCCCGAAGTTGCCGCCGCCCCCGCGCAGCGCCCAGAGCAAGTCGGGGTGCTCGTCGGCGTCGGCCCGTACCACCCGGCCGTCGGCCAGGACGACCTGCGCGGCCATGAGGTTGTCGGTAAGCAGCCCGGCCGTGCCGGTCAGGTAGCCGTACCCGCCGCCCAACGCCAGCCCACCGACCCCGGTATGGCTGATCGTGCCGCCGGTCACCGCGAGGCCGTGCTGCTGGGTGGCGGCGTCGAGGTCGGCCATCGTCGCGCCGCCGCCGCAGCGAGCCCGGCGTGCCTCTGGGTCGACCACGACGCGCGTCATCCGGGCGCCGAGATCGATCACGATCCCGCCGTCGACGCACGAGGCGCCGGACGCGCTGTGCCCACCGCCGCGCACCGCCAGCTCCAGGCCATGCGCCCTGGCGTGCCGGATGGCGTCAGCCACGTCGCTCGCCCCGCTGGGCTGGGTCGCCGCCGCGGGGTGACGGTCGATGGCCCCGTTCCACAGCGACCGGGCACGCTCGTAGCCCGGGTCGCCAGGGCCGAGCAGCATGTCCTCCGACGCAGCGTCGCGGGTACCGGTGGGGTGGGTCATGGTCTGCTCCTCGTGGCCTGGCCGTCCTCAGCGGAACGATCCGATGCCCGGAACGTTAGGAATCGGAATCGCCCACCGCGTCGGGGCGAACACCCATCCACGCCAGCCACCAAAAGGGACATTCGGCACCGGATCGCCGCCGTGGCTGCGGCAATGCGTAGGTACCGCCACCTCCCCGGGGTACAGGGCACCCGGGCGAGAACGGTGCGGGGTGAACGTCGGCGGCCGGCAGGGGCCGGTGCAGAGACCCGGCCGCGGGTCAGCGGGCGGTGTCGGGCTGCCGGCCCAAGACCGCGGAGATCGCCTCGGCCCGACCCTGCACGCCCAGCTTGGCGTAGATGTTCAGCGTGTGCCGCTCGACGGTGCGCACGCTGAGCACCAGCCGATCGGCGATAGCCCGGTTGGTCGCTCCGGCCACGAGGTGGTCGAGGACCTCCCGCTCGCGCTCGGTGAGCCGTTCCGTTGCCCCGCCGGGGCCCGGGGATCCGGCGGACGGGCGCCGGGCCGGTTCCAGGAAGGCGAGCACCGCCGCGACGAGCGAGTCCACGTCGCCCTCGTGCGGCAGGTGCGCCTCGCCGTCCAGCAGCACCAGCTCGGCGTCGGGGATCGCGGTCGCGATCTCGCGGGAGGTCTCCGCGGAGATCAAGCGGTCGTCTCGGCGGCTCACCACCAGAGTCGGGACCCGCATCGCCGCCATGGCGACGGAACTGTCGTGTCGGATCGCGGCGTCCTGCAGACCGACCGCCATCTCGGCCGAAGTACAGCGGCGCCACAGCCGGGCGAACGCGGAGATCTCCTCCTTCTCGGCACCGGCAAGCAGCACCGAGCCCAGGGCGAACGACCCCATCTCCCAGTCGGCCAGCAAGAGGTCGCGGAACGCGGTCCAGCGCGGGTCGTCCGGCCCGTGACCGGTCTCCATGCTGTAGAGCACGAGCCGGGACACCCGCCTCGGGTTCGCGGCCGCATATTCCAGGGCGGCAGGCGCACCGTGCGACGACCCGAACAGGGCGGCTCGGCGCAGCCGCAGGTGGGACAGCACGTCGTCGAGGACCTCGACGTCTGCCCGCAGTGACAGGTCGTCCCGGGTGCGTTCTGAGAGTCCCGTGCCCCAACGGTCGTACATCACCACGGTGTGCCCGGTTGCGAATCCGGAACTCAGCCGGCGATACCCGTCCAGCTCCCAGAACGCCTCCAGGTGGCTGGACCAGGGCGGCACCATCACGAACGGAGGACCGCTGCCGACCGTCGCGTAGGCGATCCGCGCACCGGACGATGCCCGCAGGAACTTCACCTGCACAGGGGCACCTCCGGTCCTCGGCGACGGACAGGAGGTACCCGCCGTTCTCACGAACAGTGTGCCCGGATTCAGGCTGGGTGGATACCGGCAAGAAGATCCCGATAGCCACGGCGGACCAGGTGCTCGCCGACGCGAGTCGCATTCGGGCGGTGATCGGCTGCTGACCGACACCGCACAGGATCGTGACCAACGGGAATGCCGACCCTTACCGTCTGCATTCACCGATTCCGGGCGATCAAGTGCTCTAGATCTATACCGCCGCGTGGCCGTCGACCGCCTCGAAACCGTGGCGCGATGAGCGCATACTCGCCACCATGTCGGGCGTCGAGCCACTCGCGACGATTCCCGAGTTACTCGGCGAATGCTCCGACTCGCCACGGCCGGGTTCCCCTCCCGGTGGTCCACCGATCAAGGAGCAGACATGGCACCTGGAATCCGCGTGGCCGACGAGGGCGCGACCCGAGTCCTGACCATCGACAACCCCGACAAGCGCAACGCCTTCTCCGGTTCCATGGCGCCGACCCTGCTGAAGGAGTTCGAACGCGCCGAGGCCGATCCCACGGTGCGGGCGATCGTCGTCACCGGTACGCAGGGCTGCTTCTCCTCGGGCCACGACCTCCAGGAGGTTCTGGAGAACCCGGAGACCGCCGGTGATCCGGTGGCCAACGCGGCGTTCACCCGCCCGTCCGAGATCCTCACCCCGGTCATCGGCGCGATCGACGGCCCCGCCTACGCTGCCGGCTTCATCCTGGCGTTGAACTGCGATCTGCGCGTTGCCACCCCCGGCGCGCGCTTCTGTGGTGTCGGCGCCGCCATCGGTTTGGTCCCCGTCGGCGGCCAGCTCAGCCGATTGCTCGATCTTGTCAGCTACCCCGTGGCCTACCGCTGGCTTGCCACAGCGGCCCCGTTCGGCGCCGACGAGGCCAGACAGCACGGCTTCGTTACCGAGATCCACGACGGGGGGTCGGCACTAGAGGGTGCGCTGACGCTGGCCGAGTCGATCGCCTCTGTGTCACCCGCGGTCGTTGCCGCGGTCAAGGCCGGTCTCTCGCACACCCTGCGTCACGGCTCGGACGCCGGCCGGGCCGCCGAGCCCGTCCTCGCCGCGCTGATCCGAGATCTGCCCGACGGCGATGAGGGCATCACTTCGTTCCGTGAGCGTCGCCCGCCGGCTTACCCCGACTGCTCCCAGGAGCTTCACGACCGGATCGTCGAGGTGCTGGCATGACCGCGGTCAGCCAGATCTCGGCCGTGCGCTCGAACGTGCGCGATACCCGGCCGTCCCGCTTCCCGGAAGCCTGGTACATCGCGCGGACGGACCGTCCGCGGTCGGACGTCACGGTGCGGCGGTTCGGGCAATCGGACCTGACGCGCGATCACCCACCGGACCGCACGAGGCGCGCACGGGCGGGTCAGGGCCCCGGAACGATGACGTGCTCCTCCGCCATGAAGATCACGCTGGCGCCGGATCCCGACGTCGCCGACTCCCACGCGGCGTTGCCCTCGGGGGTGTCGAACACCCGCCGCGCCGACTCCTCGGAGTCGAACCAGACCTCCGCGACGCCGTCGAAGGCCTCCTCACCGGTCAGTGACAGGTTGATGTTGTAGGCGGTCAGGCCAGGCCACCGCTGCACCTTCGGCGCGTGCTCTTCGAGCCACCAGCGGCGGAAGTCGTCGAAGGCCATGCCCTCGGGGCGTTTCAGGATCCCGATCACCTTGTACACGTCGGCCCCTTCCGGCACGCCGGCCCGGCGCCGGACGGCCCTCGGAGCGTCGCACGGGCCGCCGACGATCCGCACCAGGTGGAGGCCGTAGCCGCACCACCTGTCCCGAACCCGTCCGCGGTCCGCAGTTCTGGGAACGCGGGTCCGAACGCCTTCGCGCGGACCTGTCGTCGACGTCGTGACCAGGGCAGAGGCGGGAGCGGACACGGGCGGCGACTGGCCCGCTCTGTCCGCGCCACACCGTCGCGCGGCGCCCCGGTTCTTCCGCAGGAGCGCTGTTCCGCAACGCAGATCCGAGGCGACGGTGCGCATGAACGTCCCCGCTCCCATCTCCCGGCATCCGGCGTCACAGGAGTTCCCGGCTACCTCTTCTCGATCGCGGGTCATGACGCCCGGTCGCGGGCGAAGTCGCCGCGCTCGACAAGGCATGCGACGCCGAATCCTGCGACGAGTCCCCAGAACGGGCCGCCGATGTTCAGCACGGTGATCCCGGACGCCGTCACGACGAAGGTGACGAGGGCGCTGAGCGTGAAACGGCCCCCGAAAGCGGCGACGAACGCGGCCTGCAGCGCCCTCAACATCGCGAGTCCACCGAGCGTCGCGACAAACGCAGGCGGCGTGGCGAGCATGAGTTTCGTGAACAGCGGGGCGAGCGCGCCGAACATCATCGCGAGCACACCGCACGCGATACCGGCCGTGTACTGGCGCTGCCGTTCACCAGAGACCGTCAGCAGAGCGTTCGTGGGGCCGGTGAGGCACGTCGAGACGGCGCCGACAGCGGCGGCGAGCAACGACCAGACACCGCAGAGCACGGTCGCGACGTTGACGGGCGCGTCGTGCCCGGCGTTGCGGAGCACCGCCACGCCTTGGCCGTTCTGCACGACGATGACGGTGATCGCCAGGGGGACCACCAGCTCGAGCATCGCCTGCCAGGACCACGCCGGCGCCACGAGCAGGGGGGCGGCGAGCCAGCTCGCGCCGTCCGCCTCGAACCGGAAGGAGCCGGTGAGAGCGACGGCGAGCACACCGGCGAGGAGGGCGCCGACCATGGGCGGGACCTTTCGGGCTGCGGCCGTCCAGGCGGTCAGGACGAGGAACACCACGACCATCGGTGCGGCGACTGCGACGTCGTCGGTCACCGCCCGCACGAGCCCGGTACCGAAACCGAGGAACACCCCGGCGACCATCCCCATGACGATCGGCATCGGGATCGCCGCCATCGCGGAACGGATCCAGCCCGTGAGCCCCACGACCAGGATCAACGCCCCGGTGACGACGTAGGCTCCGACGACCTCGGCGAGAGTGAGGTGACCGAGCGCCGGCCCGATCAGGACGCTTCCGGGGATGGTCCACATGAACGCCAGCGGCTGGCGGTAGACCCAGCACGCGAGCACGGTGAGGATACCGTTCAGGAAGAAGACACCGAAGATCCACGACGCGATCTGCCGCTGGTCGAGACCACCTTGGACCCCGACCGCCAGGATCACAGCGACCGGACCGGTCGCGGCGAAGAGCAGCCCGATCATGCCGTTCACGACGTACTGGGGACCGATGTCGCGTGCGACCTGGCGCGGACTCGTCGCAGGCGATGGAGGGCGTTCGAACCGAGCTGGGTTCGTTGCTGAGTCCGTCATCGTCATGCGGACCTTTCGTCGGTGCGTCGCGGGCCGGACCGGTCGGTCGGCACCGAACCACGCGAGCTCACTCGCTGTCCCGCCGATCGATCAGTTCCGAGCGAGTGCGCACACCGAATCCGGCGTAGATGCGGGTCAGGTGGTCCTGGACCGTCATCGCAGAGACGTGACGCTCCGCGGCAGGAAGTTGGGCAGATGATGCACCGCGACGAGAGCACCACCCACACCGAGCGCGCCGAGCAGGACGCGTTGCTCGACCGGCCCGCCGGACGCTGAGCATGCCAGCCCGCGCTCGAGGCGCTGAGCTGGAGTCCGGTGGGGCGGGTCGGGTACGAACCGACGACCTGACGGGTCCGGAGTTCGCTTGCCTACGGACGTCCGTGGCAATCGCTCGTCGTCATTGGTGCAGGTCAACACCCGAGATGGTGTTGAGCGGTGAACGTCGACGATCGGACATCGCTGTTCGTTACGTCCTCCAGCCCTGGAGGAACATCTCCCGACGGAGGAGGTGCGCGACGGGCCGGGCCCGCTCGGCGCGGGCCCGGCCTGTGAGCCGTCCGGGGAGGTGTCGCTCGGCCTGGTCCGCCAGCGCGGCGGTCTAGGTGGGCGTGGCCAGCGCGTCCTGCTCCGCGAACGACTCCGCGCCGGTACGCGGCAGGCCCAGCGTGCAGACCAGGCCGATTGCCGCCACCACGGTCAGGACAAGCCCGAGCGCCAGGCTGCCGTAGGCGGGCACCAGCGCCGCCGCGATCAGCGGCACCACACCGCCGCCGATCACGCCGGCCAGGTTGTAGGCGATCCCGGCTCCGGTGTAGCGGTAGCGGGTCGGGAACAGCTCCGGCAGCAGCGAACCCTGCGCGCCGTAGGCGAGCCCCACCACGCCGAGCACGAGGCACAGCCCGAGGCCGAACGACCAGGCAGTGGCGATGTCGATGATCGGGAAGGCGATGATGCCCGCCACCACGGCGGCGGCAGTGCCCAGCACGACGACGTTCCGCCGTCCGATCCGGTCGGCGAGCATCGCCGAGATGATGGTGGTGACCGCCATCGCCGCGCCGCCGAGGATGCCCAGGGCCAGCACGGTCGGACGGGTCAGCTTGAGCTCGGCGGTGCCGTAGGTGGTCATGTAGGTGACACCGATGTAGAAGAAGGCGAACGCCGTGGTGGTCGAGCCGGCGCCGAGGAACACCGCCCGCGGCCGCGACGTGATCGCCTCGGAGATCGGCAGCCTGGTCTTGGTGTGCTCGATCGAGTCGAAGACGGTGGTCTCCGTGAGCTTCACCCGGACATACAGGCCGACGCCGACCAGCACGACGCTGGCGATGAACGGGACCCGCCAGCCCCACGCGAGGAACGACTCGGAGCTCATGGTCAGCGTTGTCAGCAGGAACGTTGCGCTGGCCAGCGCGAACGCGATGGACGGGCCGAGCTGCGGGAACAGCGCGAACTTGCCCCGCGCCTTCACGGGCGCGTTCTCCGCGGTGAGCAGTACCGCTCCGGCCCACTCGCCGCCGACCGCGAGCCCCTGCAGGATGCGCAGCAGCACGAGGAGGATCGGGGCCGCTATGCCGATCGTGCTCGCGGACGGCAGCAGGCCGATGACCAGCGTCGAGAAGCCCATCGTCATCAGCGTCACGACCAGCGTGCGCTTGCGGCCGAGCCGGTCCCCGAAGTGCCCGAACAGGATCGAGCCGAACGGGCGGGCGACGAACGCGACACCGAACGTCGCCAGCGCCAGCGCGGTACCCGCGGCCGCGCCCATCGCCGGGAAGAAGACCCTGTTGAAGACCAGCGCCGCGGCGGTGCCGTAGATGAAGAAGTCGTAGAACTCGATCACGGTGCCGGTCATGCTGGCGAGCGCGATCCGCCGCATGGAGTTGGGCGCCGCCTGTTCACTCTGGGACACGGATTCCTCCCCGTCGGTACTCGCCGCCGCCCGTCGCATGCGGCACTGCAAGGGGAGTATCGGGAGCGCGGCCGCTGCGAGCTGTATAACGCACTACACTATGTCTTCATCATTCTGTTTCAGGCTGCCACGCGAGCAGGTGACGCAGCCGTAGTCCGACCGCCTCGGTCGCCGCGCCGGCGCCCTGGCCGACGCCTCGACGGCTCCCGCCGTGCCGCGCCCGATCTGCTGCAGCGCCCCCGCGCACCCTGCCCGACCTCCTGGACGGCCCCGCCCGCTCCCTCGCCGACCGCGCGGGTGAGGCGATGGTTTCCGAGCGGTAAGGGCTAAATATCGGTCATCCCGGTTCTTTTCGTTCATCGCCGGGATCGGATACATCACGTGGGGAGCCACTCCGGTGGCGGCGAGTCCCACGTCAATCGGTTCCACCCCGTCGAGGTACGCGATCAGGCGCCGAGTCCGAATAATCCCGATGAGCGGGGATGCCCACCCGGCACCGTGCTAGTCAAACTTGGCGATGCTCTATCCGCGACGGCCGATCACCATTGCGGGATTGCCATCGCGCCGCAACCGGAGGTCCACAAGGTGAGCGCCACCGATACTGCAACCACCTCCGAACGGCCGAACGGCCAGACCTCTGCGTCCGTCCAGAGCACGCCACCGCCGCAGGAGGTGACAGTGGCGGGTGGGGACGACGAGTCGGTCAACCCGCTGGATCTTGCCAATGGTCACGTGGGCGGCATCGTGCTGTCAGTGGTCTCGTTCTGGGTCGTCGCGTTACTGATCCCCGGTACCGAAACCGCAAGCGCACCAGGCGTGCCGGTCGGTTCGCACGCCGCAGATGTGGTCACGGCCATTCTGATCACCCTCGGCATTGCCCTTCCCCTCCTCGTGACCGCGGTTACAGGATTTACGAAGGGTTGGAGGAAGATCGATTTCGTCGGCCCCGTTGTTCTTCTACTGTTCTTCATGCTGCTCGCCGCGATCTGGTGGCTCGCCGCCAGCGGAATCCGCCCGTTCACCGAACCGATGAAGGTCGCCTTCGGCGTGGGTGGCACCGCGCTGGGTGCGCTGGCGATAGGGCTGCTGCTATTTCGGTCGTTGCGCGTAGCAGCCTCGCTGCCCGTGGTCGTATTGTTCATCGGCTTGGTCGCCTTCCCCGGGGCGCGGGAATCCGTCGGCGACCTGGGCACCACCCTCGTCAATTGGATGGGAGGCATCATCGGCGCTTCGGCGGTCGCCGAGGGGGCGACCCAGGTCGCTCGCGTCGTTCAGCGAGGCGGGGTGAGCAAGGCCGTCGCCGGATCAGACAACGCCAAGACACCGGACGCCGCCCGCGGCATGCGACGGGCGCTGCTGCCCGAAACCAACGAACGTCTCCCCGGCGACCTCCGCTGAGGGTGACCGCCGCATCTGCCGACGACCCCCGGCACGAGCGCAGGACCGGACGGGAGCGGCGGCGAACAGGTCCTCCCCGGGGGAGACGCTCGCGCAGTCGACGGTGACCGTTACGGGGAGTGGCCCTCCGGTGACGGTGCCTGATCTCAGCTCGTTGACCGCCGCCCCGGAAGGGCAGGAGCATGGGCCGGTGCGGGTGATCGATGCTGCTGCGGTCCGGGAGTTGCTCGACGGCGCGAAGCTCGTCGACGCCGTCGCGGACGCGATGGCCGACCTCAGCCTCGGCCGGGCGTCGGTTCCGCCGCGGTGTGCGGCACGGGTCGGTGAGGCGGGTCTGCTGGCCACGATGCCGGCCTACTGTCCGGCGCTCGGCGTTCTGGCCGCCAAGCTGCTGACCGTCTATCCGGGCAACCACGCCGCAGCCCTTCCCACACATCAGGCCACGATCCTGGCCTTCGACCCGGCCGACGGACGCCTGCTCGCCGCCGTCGAGGGCGAGCTGCTCACGGCCGCCCGGACGGCGGCGTGCTCGGCGCTGTCGGTGCGCCTGCTCGCCCGGCCGGACTCGCGTGTGCTCGCCGTCCTCGGCACCGGGCCGCAGGCGCGGGCACACGCCCTGTACTGCGCGGTCGAGCGCCCGTTCGACCAGGTCCTCGTCGGCGGCCGCGACCCAGCAAAGGCCGGAGCGCTGGCCGAGGATCTGCGCGAGGCCGGCCTGCCCGCACGGGCGTGCGGAATCGACGACGCCGTCACCGCCGCCGACGTGGTGTGCGCGGCCACGAGCACGCTCGAGCCGCTGCTCCACGCGGGCAACGTCCGCCCCGGCACGCACGTCGCGTCGGTCGGATACAGCGCGGCCGGACGAGAGGTCGACCCGGACCTGCTGCTCGGCTCGCTCGTCGTGGTCGAGCACCGGGAGACGACGTTCCAACCGTTTCCGGTCGGGGTCACCGAGGTCAGCGAGCTCGTCGCGGCGGGGTCCCTGCACGGCGACGACGTCGTCGAGATCGGCGAGCTCGTCGCCGGCGTGCGTCCGGGGCGGGCCGGCGGCGAGCAGGTGACCGTCTACCGGTCGATGGGCCTGGCCGCGCAGGACGTCGCGGCCGTCGCGGTCGTGCTGGCGGCAGCGTCCGGGACCGGCGCGGGCGTCGACGTCGCGCTGTGAACGGCGCGCCGCTACCGCGCCTCCGGCACCTGGTCGGTAACCTCGTCGCAGCCGACCCGGCGGGTGTCTCGGCTGATGCGTAGATCACGCAGATCACGCCGGTCGGGAACCCCTCGGTCGCCGCGACCTGCAGGTGGTACGGCTTGTCCCCGTCGTCGAACCGACGCTCCCACGGGCACGGCGGAGCCGATCAGCGGTGAACTCCATCGAACAGGGCAGACGAACCTGCGCCGATCACGCGATCGGTTATGAGTCCCATGATCGCGCAACACGTCATTCTCGCTGATCAGCAGAGATGTGGATGTGGAGCGGTGATCGCCCAGGATCGGTTCAGACCTGGCGTAAGCGTTGGCATTCCCGTTGGCGTTGATCACGGGCGGCCCTCGACCTGTTGCCGCATCGACGTTTGCCTGCAACGCGACGCCCTTGCGGCGCGAAGGCGGCGCTGCGCATCGACGGTTGCACCCGACGGTCGGACCGCACGAGTGTCTGTCACCACGCGGCAAACGGACCGACCACGGTCCGCGGGACGTGCGCCGCCTGGCCGCTTCGGTTCGGGCCGAGATGCCCGACCAGACCTGACCCCCTCTCAGTCAATGGCCTGATCTGAACCAGGGCCCGATGTGACCTTCATGGTGTGACCGGTGACGCACAAGCGTCCGGCAAGGTGGGCACAAGGAGCCTGACGGACGGTGTCGCGGTCGGACCCACGAGGGGACCGATCGCCCGCTGGAGGTGCACCGTGCCCGATGACCCGACACCGGCCGTGGTTCGGTGGTTCACCGAGAGCTTCGGCGGATCTACCCGGCAGGGGTACAGGACGTTGAGCCCGGCCGAGCTGTCGCGGCCGTTCGGGGTGGCGGCCGAGTACGCGCGCTTGCGGTACCCGGGTCGCGTCGGCGAACTGGTCTGCCGCGAGATCCTGGCCTACGAGGACCTCGCGCACCGCTTCGACGGAAGCGGGTTGATCCCCCGCCTGGTCGACGACCTGCTGACTGACCGCGGCACGGACCGCGAGATCAGCACCTGACACCGGCAGCCGCTCACCCGCGCCGGTCGGCCAGCACGAGGTCGAGCTGCGCGAGGATGTAGACCACCACGTCGTCGTCGTCCATGGCGCGGCCACGGGAGTCGGCCGCGGCAAACTGCTCGGCGCCCAGACGCGCACGGAGAACAGCTTC
Organism: uncultured Actinomycetota bacterium; assembly: GCA_963822335.1. Lineage (GTDB taxonomy): Bacteria > Actinomycetota > Actinomycetes > Mycobacteriales > Pseudonocardiaceae > Pseudonocardia. The sequence continues at coordinate 565,249 of CAWGHE010000006.1, forward strand.
CGCCTCGGCCAACCGCTCGGCGCCGACGCCGTAGACGGGGGGTGCGGACGCGGCGGCAGAGGTCGCACCGAGCAGCACGGTGGCGGGCACGTCGACACCGAGGCGCAGCAGCGGGTCGACCAGGTTCCGAAGGGTGGTCCACTGATGGGTCCAGTCACCGGCTCGCCACCAGTTGTCGACGATGTCGCGGAAAGGGCCGATCGCGGCCCCCGGGTTCGCCGAGCGTCCGCGCGCCGAACTTGCCGACACCAGCGCGACCCCGCGCACGAATGCGTTGCCCACGGGCCGGGCCAGCTCGATCGCCTGCTCGAGCAGCGTGACGGCCCGGTCGGGGTCGCCGTCGAGCGCCGCCTCGCCGTCGAGGTAGTACGCCCACGCGAGCTGCGAGGGGTTCCCAAGCGCGACCGCGCCGCGGTGGACGTCCTCGACGGCGGCCGACGCGTCCGGATCGTGCACGTACAGGGCTGCGAGCGCGCCGACGTGGCTGCTCCACTGGGCGCGGTACGCGTCCCCCGCAGCCAGCGCGGCGTCCACCGCCGCACGGGCGAACCGACGGGTCTCCCCCAACCGGCCCTCGTAGATCGCGACCACGGCGAGCGACTCCAGTGCGTCCGCCTGCGTCGCTCCATCGGTCGCCGCGGCGAGGCCCCGTTCGGCCAGCTCGAGTGCGGCGGCGCGCTCGCCACGGTGGGCGGCGCCGAAGGACGCCGATGCGTAGGCGGTCGCCTGGAGGCAGTGACCCGCGGCAGTCGGGAGCGCCGCGGCGAGCCCGGCCCACCCCAACACCTCGTCGCGGAGGCGGTGCACGGCATAGAAGTGCAATGCGGCCGACAGCCGCAGGGCGAGGTCGGCCTGGTCGTGGTCGAGCGTCCACCGATGTGCCGCGCGCAGATTGTCCATCTCCAGGTCGAGCAGCGCGACCCCTCGAGCCTCCGACGGGCCGCGGACGTCGGTGTCCGCGCGCTCGGCCAGAACCATGTAGATCTCGGCGTGCGCCCGGGCGAGCGCAGCCGCCTCACCGTGCGTCGCGAGCCGCTCGGCGCCGTAGTCGCGCAGCGTCTCCAGCAGTCGGAAGCGAGTCACGGAGTCGCCCGGCTCGGCGGTCAGCATCGACTTGTCGACGAGCGCTGCCACCAGCGCTGCGGCCTCCACCGGCGGTTCCCCGGGGAGGCGCAGGCCCTCCGCTGCGGCCAGGTCGAACCCTCCCGGGAACACCGACAACCGGTCGAACATCCGAGCCTCGGCGGGATCGAGCAGCCCGTAGGACCAGTCGATGGTCGCGCGCAGGGTGCGGTGGCGTCCGGTGTCCTCGCGGGGTCCGGCGGTCAGCACGCCGAACCGGGCGCCGAGGCGGGCCTCCAGATCGACCGGGCGGAGCGCCCCCACCCGGGCCGCAGCCAGCTCGATGGCCAGGGGGAGACCGTCGAGGCGTCGGCAGATGCGGACCACGGCCGACTGCGAGGCTGTCGTGAGCCGGAACGCGGGATCCGCGGCCGCCGCGCGGTCGCAGAACAGCCGGACCGAGGGCACCGCCAGTAGTTCGTCCCGATCGTTGACGGCCTCGTCGCCCGGCGCCGGCACGGGCAGCGGCGGCACCGGCCAGACGTGCTCACCGTCGACGGCCAGCCGCTCCCGAGAGGTGGCCAGCACGACCAAGTGCGGGCATCCCCGGACGAGACGGTCGACCAGCGGGGCCACGGCGTCGAGCACGTGCTCGCAGTTGTCGAGCAGCACCAGGGTCCGGCGCGGACGCAGGGCCGTCACGAGGGTCTGCAGGAGGGGTTCCGAACCGCTGCGGACGACTCCGAGACCGGTCGCGATCACGTCTGCCACCGCGTCAGCCGTGCGGACCGGCGCGAGCTCCACCACCTGCACCCCGTCGCGGAACCGCTCGGCGATGCGGACGGCCAACTCCGTCGCCAGCCGGGTCTTGCCGGCGCCGCCCGTGCCGGTGAGCGTGACGAGCCGGGCCGTCTCGAGCAGCACGGCCAGAGCATCGAGCGCGTCATCCCGCCCGACGAAATTGGTCAGCGCGGCCGGTCGCAGCGGAACACACGCCACCGACGGGCGGCGCGGCAGCGCGAGCCGGTCCGACCGGCCCAGGATGTCGACCTCCAGGCACTGCAACTCCGCCGATGGATCGAGCCCGATTTCGTCGGCCAGTCGGCGACGCAGGGCACGGTAGGCCTGCAGCGCCTCGGCGATCCGCCCGTCGCGGTATCGGGCGAGCATCAGCTGCGCGCACGGGCGCTCCCGCAGCGGGTGCCGGGCGACGCTCGCCTCCAGCTCACCGATCATCTCCGCGTGCCGGCCCAGCGCCAACAATGCATCGACACGGTCGTCGACCGCCACCAGCCGGAGCTCGTCGAGCCGCGCGGCCTCGGCGCGGGCGAACTCCTCGTCCGCGACGTCCGCGTAGGCGGGGCCACGCCACAGCGCAAGCGCCTCGTCCAGCAGTTCGAGCGCCGCCGCGGGGTCATCGCCGACTCTTGTCCTCGCCTCGTGGGTAAGGCGGACGAACCGCGTCGCGTCCAGTTCGTCGACCGCGACATCGAGGACGTACCCGCCCCGGCTCGTGCGCAGGGGCTGGTCCGCGCCGTCCCCGGAGAGCACCCCCCGCAGCCGCGACACGTGGGCGTGCAGGGTGCCCCGCGCGTCCGGCGGCGGCGCGCCGTGCCACACCATGCGCGCCAACAGATCGAAGGAGATCCGCTCGCCGGCGTGCACGACCAGCGCCGCAAGGATCGACCGCTGCCGAGCACTCGGGATCACCCGGAGCGCCCCACGGTCGCGCACCTCGATCGATCCGAGTACCCGGAACTCCACGAATCTGACGCTAGGCCACCACCACGGCGACGAGCATCTCGACGCGAACGGTCAGCCGTCGGCGAGATCACGCGAGCTCGAGCGCCGAGGGGCCACGGTCACGGGATCGCGGCAAGCTCCTACTCCGCCGCGGAGAACATGCTGCACGGCGGGCTGGACCGGCTCCAACTGTGCTCGGCGGCGAAGGCCGCTGAGGTCTCCGCTCAGGGCGCCGACCAGACGAAGGGCCGGTGGCCGAAATGCGACGGAGGATTCACTGACGTCGGCTGCGCGGGTGGTGACGGCACTTTCGGGCTCCTCAACGGAATCAGGCAAGCGAGTGTGTCCACAGTGTCGACAGCAGCGGCCGTTCTCGTCCATCGCCGAAAGCGACCAATGATCGTGTACCAGTGGTCCACGATCAACGAGACCAAGCGCTCTCACCCACTCACCGGCGTCTGGATCCGGCACACACCGATGACTGTCGAGGACTTTCTCGGCTAGCGTTCGCGACGATCGACCTACCCTGCCCATCGGTGCGGATGAGAGGTCCTGGAGTGAGTCGGATCAACGACGTCGGCGGGATGACGGGCTTCCCGGCGATCGACGAGGAGGCCGACGAGCCGCTGTTCCACGCCGACTGGGAGGCGCACGTCTTCGCCCTCAACGGGGTGCTGGTCGGTAAGGGTGTCTACAACCTCGACGAGTTCCGTGACGCCGTCGAACGCATCCCACCGGCCGAGTTCCTGGCCGCGAGCTACTACGAGCGGTGGCTGATCGCGATCACGACCCTGCTCGCGGAGAGGGGCGTCGCGGGCTGGGAGGAGCTCACCGGTGGCTGACCGCTTCGCGCCGGGCGACCGCGTCCGCACCCGCATCGCGGACCCGCCGCACCACACCCGCCTGCCCCGCTACGCCCGAGGCGCGCGCGGCGAGGTCGTCGCCCCGAGCGGGCACCACCCGCTGGCGGACGACCGCTCGCAGGGCCTGGATGTGCCGCCGCAGACGGTCTACCAGGTCCGGTTCTCCTCAGCCCAGCTCTTCGGCGCCGGTGACCACGACCTGGTCATCGAGCTTTGGGAGAGCTACCTCGAACCGGACACCGGCGACGCCGCAGGAGCATGAGATGACCACCGACCACGACGACGCACCGATCGCCGCCCAGGTCCGGCACCTGGAATCGGCGCTCGAACGCCTCGGAGTGCTGGCACCAGGAGAGATCGACGCCAAGGTCGACGCGAACGCCCGAGGTGGTTCACCGGCCGACGGCGCGCGGATCGTGGCCCGCGCGTGGGTCGACGCCGGCTTCCGCGGGCGCCTGCTCGACGACGCGAACACCGCGATCCGCGAACTCGGCCTGTCGATGGCCGGCGGGCTCCAGGAGCAGCGACTCGACGTCGTCGCCAACACCGGGACCGAGCACAACGTCATCGTCTGCACGCTGTGCTCCTGCTACCCGATCGCTCTGCTCGGCCCGTCGCCATCCTGGTACAAGAGCGAGGCCTACCGCGCCCGCGTGGTGCGCGAGCCCCGCGAGGTACTGAGCGAGTTCGGCCTCGAACTGGCGCCATCGGTGACCATCACGGTGTGGGACTCGAGCGCCGAGTCCCGGTACATGGTCCTGCCCGAGCGGCCCCCGGACACCGACGCCCTGGACGAAGTCGCGCTCGCCTCGCTGGTGACGCGCAAGGGCCTCATCGGCACAGCGCTCGTCTGAGTCTACTGTGGACAGCAGCGCCTCTTATCGACCGTGGTCGTTGCGCCGTCTCGTGGGCAACCTCGCCGGGGGCCACCTGCCCGTCGAGCAGCCGCTGGAGCTGGCCGGACGGCGCATCGCAGAGACCGAAGACTCCGTGCAGGCCTGGGCCCAACGCTTCGCCGTGCCGGATCCAGCGGTCCCGGGTCCGCTCGCCGGAGTCCCACTCGGGGTCAAGGACATCATCGACGTAGCGGGTGTACCGAGCCGCTGCGGTTCGCCGCTGCGTGCCGACGCGGCGCCCGCGCTGAACGACGCCTCCATCGTCGCCCGGTGGCGGGCGCTCGGCATGGTCCCGGTCGGCAAGACGGTCACCACGGAGTTCGCCTACTTCGCACCCGGGCCGACCCGCAATCCAATCGCACCGTGGCATACCCCGGGTGGGTCGTCCAGCGGCTCGGCCGCCGCGGTCGCCGCGGGCCACGTCCCGCTCGCGTTGAGCTCCCAGACGGCGGGCTCCACGATCCGACCCGCCTCGTTCTGCGGCATCGCCGGACTGGTCCTCACCCGCGGCCTGGTCCCGACCGACGGGATCGCCGCACTGAGCGGGAGCCTCGACCGGCACGGCATGCACGGCGCCGGCGTCGGCGACCTGGCCCTGGCCTTCTCGCTGCTGACCGGCGACGACGACGCCGGCGCAGCACCGTCGTCGGCACCACGCCTGTGGTGCTGGAACGGCGACCCGCTCGACGCGGTCGAGCCCGTAATGGCCGACGCCTTCGCCGTCGCCGTCCGACGACTGCGCGACGCCGGCGCGACCGTCGAGCGGTTTCCGGCCGAGGCCCTTCTCGACGAGGCGACGACCGACCACCAGGTCGTGTTCGCCTACGAAGCCGCCCGTGAGCGCGCCGAGGAGCACCGGCAAGCCGACCAGCTCAGCGACCCGCTACGCGCCCTGCTCGACGCCGGCGCCGCGATCCCGCACGACCACTACATGGCCGCCGTCGAGCGCATCGCAGCGGGCGCATCGGAGATCGCCGGCCCGCTGACGTCGTACGACGCCATCCTCGCTCCCGGCGCGCCAGGCCCTGCCCCCCACGGCCGCGCCGCGACCGGTGACCCCGCGATGAGCAGGGCCGGCCAGGCACTCGGCCTCACAGCACTCGCAGTGCCCGGATTGCGCACGGCCGACACCGGCCTGCCACTGGGGCTGCAACTCCTCGGCGCACCGCACGAGGAGACCCGGCTGCTACGTGCCGGATGCTGGGTGGAACGGCACATCACGCCGACGACTGCCTGAACCGCCGCTGACTCGGAAGACCTCCGTGGAGGCCCGGCAATGATGACGGTCCGTTCGGGTACCTGTACGCGCTGGCATAACGGTTGGATTCGATCACTCGGTCCGGGCCGCCAGCCGTCCGGCGCGGCGCCGACGCACTCACGGAAGAGCACGGGTCCGATCAAAGGGTGAACCCCGTCGAACGGGGCAGACGACAATCGCCGATCAAGAAATGGGTTATGAGTCCCATGATCGCGCAACAGCGCGTTTACTGCACAAAGTGGGGCGGGCCGGGATCGAACCGGCGACCTGACGGATCCTACGTCCCCTCCGCCACGGTGGTCAGCGGGGATCGGCCAGCGTCGTTTCCGGTGATCAACCCCGGTCCGCGTATGCGACGGAAATCGGGCGTGATCGATGGTTGGCCGGGGTAAGCGTGGGGATTTCCGTGGGAGTCGATCATGTCGCGACGACGAGACTGCAGAGCGCCGGACCGCCGGCCACGCTGGCTCGACCACGCCGTCCGGATCCTTGCCCGCGCCTGGCTGCGGATCCCTGGCGCTGCTGGACCGACCACACTGCCCCACGACCCCAGCCGCCACGCGGCCGCACTCATTACGTGGCCGCAGTCAAACGCCCGGCCCGGCGCCGCCGAACGACCTCTCTTGCCGCCTGGCACCGGCCACACCGACCCACCTGGAACTTCCTTCTGGGCTGGGCCTTCGTGGCCGAGCGGCCTCGGCCCGGCCGATACACGGTGAGGCCTCAGGTGTTCGGCCCTTCGCTCGCTGGTGGGGCGATGCCGAGCTGGCGCAGCAGGCCGAGCTCGTCCAGCCGGCCCCAGCGCTCGACGATCCGGCCCTCGGCGATCCGGAAGACGTTGATGCCCGCGAGGACGACCGTCCGGCCGGACGCCGGCACCCCCATCAGCGCCTCGCCACTGTGCGTGCCGCGAGCCGTGAACCGCTCCACGACGATGTCGTCCTCGGCCACGAGCTGGTCGAGGTCACTGTGCCAGTCAGGCAACGCCGCGCGGAACATCGCGGCGGCCTGCCGGAGCCCCTCCGGACCGCCAGGGGCGCCGGGGAAAGGCGGGTCGTGGTTAACGAACGTCGGGGCGAGGTAGCGGTCGACGGCGTCGAGGTTGCCCTTGCTGAACAGGTCCTGAATGAAGTCGTCGACGAGCTGCTTGTTTGTTGTCATGGGTGGCAGCGTCGCCCCGCCGCGTACCGGCCTCCATCCCAGAACCGTGGGGTATCCGCGTACCCGTTGCGGGTCGACACTGGGCGGATGGTGCGCCGGCGGAACGTGGCGGAGGCGGAGCGGGACCTCGTGCGTGTGTGCCACATCACCGCGGACCCGACGCTGGTCCAGGACCGGGTGCTGCACTACCTGCGCAGGCTCCTGACCGCGGACGCGGCGTTTTTCGCCACCGCCGACCCGCAGACGCTGCTGTTCACCGGCGCGCGGACGGAGGAGCCGCTCGCCGCGTCGACGCCCCTGTTCCTGGACAACGAGTTCCGCGGCGGCGACGTGAACACGTTCGCGTCACTGGCGACGGCGCCCGCGCACGTCGCCACGCTCGACGACGCCACACGCAACGACCGGTACGCGAGCGGCCGCTACCGGGACATCATGCGTCCGCTGGGGCTTGGGGACGAGCTGCGGGCCGCATTGGTCGCCGATGGGCAGTGCTGGGGCTACCTGTGCCTGCACCGCACCGAGTCCCCGCGGGGCTTCAGCACGCGGGAGGTGGCGCTGCTCGAACGGGTCGGGCCGCACATCGCCCACGCCCTGCGCCGGTCCGTGGCGCTCGGCCGGACCGAGCAGGCATCGGCCGTGAACCGGCCCGGCGTGCTGCTGCTGGCCGACGACCTGAGCATCGTCGCGAGCACACCGGAGGCCGAGCACCTCATGGAACTCATCGGGGAGAACTCGACCGGCTTCCCGCTGCCCGCAGCGGTGTGTTCCGTGGCAGCCGCGCTCCACGCCGTGCAGCGGGGGGCCAGGCTGGTGCCGTCCGCGACGGTGCGAGCCCGCAACGGACAGTGGATCTCCCTGCACGCGGCCCGCCTGCAGGGACCGGCCGGACAGAGCGGCATCTCCGTCGTCCTGGACCCTACGGACGCAAGGGGTACTCCGTCCGTGCTGCTCGGCGCTTATGCGCTCACCCCGCGAGAGGTCGAGGTGGCCACGCGGGTACTGCGCGGCGAGTCCACACGGACGATCACCGACGGGCTGCACATCTCGGCCCACACCGTCCAGGACCACCTCAAAGCGATCTTCGACAAGACCGGCGCGCGGAGCCGGCGAGAACTGGTGGGACTGTTGCTCGCGCCTCGCTGACCCGCCGTCCCGCGGGCCGCGCCCGGTCGAGCACCGGCGGCCCTCCACCCGGGCCCACGGCGCCAGCCGGTGTCCCCGGCTGAGCCGAGGGATGCTGGGAGCCGATTGGCAGTCACCGGAGGGACCTGCCTCGTTTGGCGTGCGAACAACGAGCAGTCCAGCCCGGAGTTGACGCGCCCTGGGTCCTATGGAGACGGGGTGCCCCGGGTTCACCCCGCACGATCGGACGCGTGCGGCTGACCGACGACCCGCACGACCGCGCGCCCGTGTCCGGACCGGCACACGCGCTGCTCGGGCCCGAGACGACGCCGGGATCCGGACCGACGAGCGCGATCGGGGGATGAGCGCGAGCGCGGCGTGGTCATGATTGGCGCCCTCGTGCTGTCTTCTACCGCGTCATGCATTGCTCGGCGAACTTGCCGATGCGCTGGAGGGCCTGCGTTGCCTCCGGGAGGAAATCGAACACCTGGAAGACGTGGACGCTGTCTTGGTAGGTGTCGAGTTCGACGTCGGCGCCGTCACGTCGGGCGGCCTCGACCATGCGCAGCGCGTCACTGTAGAGCGCCTCGTTGTCCGCGGCCTGGACGAGCATCGGGGGCAGATGGGTGTAGTTGCCGTATATCGGGGAGGCGAGGGGGTCACGCGGGTCGTGCAGCTGGAGGTAGTTGGTGGCCATCTGGGTGAGCAGGATCCGGGTGCAGATGGGGTCCTTGCCAGCGGTTTCGTCGATCGTCGCGCCGGTGATGGTCAGGTCAGCCATCGGGCACATCGAGACGATGCCGGCGGGTTGTGGCATGCCGAGGTCGCGTAGGCGCATAGCGGTGGCGACGGCGAGTCCGCCGCCGGCGGATTCACCGGACAGCAGGATCTGGGTGGGGTCGGTGCCCTGGCCGAGCAGCCAGCGGTACGCGGCGACGGCGTCCTCGAGCGCGGCGGGGAACGGGTGCTCGGGTGCTTTGCGGTAGCCGACGGCGAGGCAGGACCCGGTGACGGCGGCCGCGAGTCGCGCGGTGAGCCCGATCGATGCCTCAGCGGAGCCGATCATGTAGCCGCCGCCGTGCAGGTGGAGCACGACCGGCCCCTCGTCGGTTCCGGGGTGGGAGACCTTGACATGCGGGACACCGTCGGCGTTGCCCTCGACGATCTGGGTTTCGGGCAGTGCGGGAAAGTTGCGGAGCAGGAAGCGGTCGTAGGCGGCGCGGATGCCGTGGTGCTGGTTGTCGAGGTCGCGGGGCTGGAGCATGGTCGCCCACATCTGCCACGCCTTGCGGGACTCGGGGCGCTGCATGACCTCGGATGGGTCGGAGATCGGTCGGGTGGTGTCGCGGTCGACGTCATAGCGAAACAGCCAGCCCCACACGGTCTCCGCTGGGGGGTCGATCTCCATTGTGGAGCCGAGGACGCGGTTGCGCTGCGCGATCTCCCGAGGATCGGACATGTGCCAAAGGTGTTCGTGGGTGCGGGCCTGGTTCTGGACACGGGAGGCTCGGTCGAGGCGGCGGCGCTGGTACTCGTCGAGGGCTTCGGGCACCCGGTCGGCGCCGTGCGCGGCAAGGACATGACCTAGTACGCCGGCGTCCTCGATGGCCTGACAGGCGCCCTGGGCGAGAAACGGGTGCATCGGGTGGGCGGCGTCGCCGAGGATGGTGACCCGGCCGTCGCTCCACCGTTCGAGGGGGTAGCGGAAGTAGTAGCCGGTGATGAACGGCTTTTCGATCAGCTCGACGATCTCCCGCAACCGGGGCGTGCAGCCCTCGTAGGACCGGCGGACCGCGCCGACCTCGCCGATCGCGGTCCACGACTCCGGGGTGGCCTCGTCGGAGGGCACCATGCCGACGAAGTTGAGCAGCTTGCCGGCGTGCACCCAGTACACGACGGCGCTGCGGTTCGGGCCAAGCCAGACGTGACAGTCAGGCGGCAGGTCGAGGTGCGCGGCCCGCTCGGCGGGGATCAGAGCGCGCCAGGCGATGATGCGGGAGAACTCAGGTTCCTGCTCGCCGAACAGCTCGCGGCGGACCAACGAGTGGATGCCGTCGGCGCCGACCAGCAGGTCGCCGCGGGTCTGGTGGCCGGATTCGAAACGCACCGTGACTCCGTCGGCGTGCTGGTGGAAGCAGGTGGCCCGCTCCCCCAGGTGAAGCGTGGCCGCGGGAAGCGCTTTGACCAGCATCTCGAGCAGGTCCGGGCGGTGCACCTGGTAGAAGGTCTCGCCGTAACGGTCCGCCGCCTGTTGCCCCAGCGGCACCTCATACAGCGGCCGGTCGCTGCGCAGGTCGCGCATGTCGATGCGGCGCGCTGGCACACCCAGGCGGACGAGCTCGTCGCCGAGGCCCAGGCCGGCAAGTACCCGGGTGGCGCTGGCCGCGATCTGCAGGCCGGCGCCGATCTCGGTCATCCGCTGTGCCTGCTCGTACACCTCGACGTCGACGCCGTGCTTACGCAGTGACAGCGCGGCGGTCATGCCGCCGATACCGCCGCCGATGATGATCGCCTTCATGTTGTTCTCCGTCGGTATTAACAGGTGGTGTGGGTTTCAAGCGCGGGCCGTTCCTGCTCGCCAGCACACCGGGGCGTGTTCGGCCGCGCGTTGCTGGTGTCGATGGGCTGCGCCATCGTCGACACCCCGATGCCGGCCAGAGCGACCGTGAGCGTGCCCCGCCGACCGTCCCAGTCCGCGAAGTGTCCGAAGATCGCCGAGCCCGCAGGGCGCATCAGCACGGTGACCGCGAACGCCGTGTACACCGGCGCCAGCTGCAGGGTCGTGCTGTCGGCCTGAAAGCAGTGGGCCGATGATCGGCGCTAGAAAGAGGATCAAGAACAGGTCGTACAGGTCGAACGACCAGCCCAGTAGCGATACCGAGACGGCGGCCCCGGTCTGCCGGGACGAGGCGCTGGCTGCAGCCGGTGCTGCCATGGCGACTCCCGAGGAAGATGAGCGGGATATAATGAGCGCTCGTTATGTGAGTATGCGAACCGCTCGCCGCCGCTGTCAACGCCCCGACCCTGTGGCCAGCGGGCCAGGTCGAACGAGGACCCTCGGCAGGCCGACCGACGAGAGCTGAGGAGGTACTCGTGGCCGCTGGCCGGACACGACGGGAGCGGCGAAGCCTCGCCAGCGAGGATCTGGCCGAGGTCGTGCGCGAGTGGTGGTCCGAGTCCCGCCCCGCGCCGGCGGCACGACAGGTCCTCCTCGGCGCGATCGAGCTGTTCGCCGAGCGCGGCTACCACGCCACGACCACGCGCGACATCGTCACCCGAATCGGCATGAGCACCGGGGCGATGTACGCCTACTACCGCTCCAAGGAGGATCTGCTGTTCGAGGTGTGCCTCACCGGCCATCAACGCGCCGTGGACGCACTACGGGACGCGATCGCCACGACCGAGCAGCCGGACCTGCAACTCGCTGCGATGATCCGCGAATTCACCGCGTGGCACGCCCGATATCACATTGTCGCAAAAATTGTGCACTACGAGCTGTACTCGCTCAGCGGCGAGCACCTCGCCGAGGTGGTCGAGCTTCGCCGAGCCACTCAGCGACTGATCAACGACGTCCTCGCCCGCGGAGACGCCGCCGGAACCTTTGCCGTTGCCGACATCTCCGGCACCGGACGCGCACTGCTCTCACTCTGCATCGACGTCGCCCGCTGGTACCGCAGCGACGACGGCGCCAGCCCAGAAGAACTGGGCAAGCTTTACACCGGGCTTGCGCTCAGAATGGTGTCAGCAAAATAGCCCGACCCAGAGGAAAACGCCCCTCTCGCCGGTGACGCGACCCAAACGAAGCCACGGAACATAAGACCGCGAGGTCGCCGTCCCGGGAGGCTTTTCCGCCCTCAAGAAGACTCGCGACTGGCCGAGCTGGCTTCGACGTGCCGCGACGCTCAATATTCAGTGCGGACACGATCACCGACCCGAGCTGCGCGCCGCGTGCGAAACCGCGCCACCCACACCTGGTGTTCACCGCAGGTACCGAGATCGTCGAGTTCAGCCCCGCCGCCGAAATGGCCGAGACGATGCGGGTCGTGCTGGCCAACCTCGCCAAGGCCGAGGCAGCCGATCGACGGTGCCCAACCGGAGTTTCCGTTGGGTTTCCGTTGGATATGATCACCGTACGACGCCACGAGTAGTGATCACAAGGCTCTGAGCTGCGGTTGTGTGGGGCGGGTCGGGTTCGAACCGACGACCTGACGGGTTATGAGTCCGCTGCTCTGACCAGCTGAGCTACCGCCCCTCGACACGCAACCCTAGCGAGGCCGTCGACGGCGTCCCAGCCTCTGGGTCCGGATCAACTGTTCGACGCAGGAAGCCTCCGAGGTACATCATCTTTCGATGGCGCAGGACGTCGATCGTGACACCGAGCGGGCCGCGATGGTGGACCGGCTGGCCAAGAAGGGCATCGTCGACGATCGGGTGCTGCACGCCATGCGATCGGTCCCGCGGCACGAGTTCGTGACCAGGCCGGCGCGGGCTGCCGCCTACGGCGACGGGCCGCTGCTGATCGGCCACGGCCAGACGATCTCCGCGCCCTGGATCGTCGCCTTCAGTGCGCAGGCGCTGCAGCTCCCGGACGGCGCTCACGTGCTGGAGATCGGCACCGGTTCCGGTTACGGCGCGGCGGTGCTCGCCGCATGCGGGGCGTCGGTGGTGACGGTCGAGCGACACGCCGACCTGGCCGAGCGGGCACGCGCGGCGTTGATCCGGGCCGGGTACGGCGACGTGGACGTCCGGGTCGGCGACGGCCACGCCGGCATGCCGGACCGCGCGCCGTTCGACGGCATCGTCGTCACCGCGATGGCCGAGCGCCGGCTGCCGCCCGACCTCGTCGCCCAGCTCGCTCCCGGGGCGTCGCTGGTGTGCCCGGTCGGCACGGAAGGGTCGGGCTGGCTGGTCCGCCACCGGAGCGGCGCCACCGAGGATCTGGTCGAGGTCCGGTTCGTCCCGCTCGTCGCCGGGGACCCGGTCTGACGCGGTCGAACGCTCGAGCACCACCGGCCCGGAACCGGACGATGCCGGCCCGAACCGGATGATTCAGCCGCGGCACACGAGGTACCCCGGGTAGATGACCGACCGATCCGAGCTCCCGATCCCCGACTACGACCACCTGCCCGAGACCGGGCTGGCGAACCGGATCCGCACGCTCGACGCGGACGAGATCGACGTCCTGCTCGACTACGAGCGTGCGCACGCGAACCGTCTCCCGGTCGTCATGGTGATGGAGCAGCGCCGCGACGCCGTTCGCTCCGGTGACGCCGAGCCGACCTCCGGCGACCCGGCCGGATCCCAGCCGGAGAAGCCGTCCACACCGGACCGTGGCTCGCCCGTCGAGGACCAGTCCCAGCAGCAGTACAACCAGCCGCTCCGGCACGGGGTGGCGTCGCAGACGCCGAACCGCCCGACCCGCTGAGCTTCGCTCCCCCGACCCGAGGAGATCCCCGTTATGACCCGACGTGACGATGCCCGCGTGGAGAAGGCCCTGCAGGGCGCCGACTTCCCTGCCGGCAAGCAGGACCTGATCGACTACGCGCAGACCCGCGAGGCCGGCGAGGAGTCGCTGCAGGGCCTGCGGGCGCTGCCGGACCGGCAGTTCGAGAACCTCCGCGACGTCGTCGACGCCGTGCCGCAGGAGCCGGAGGGCAAAGACGTGCCCGGCGGCACGGAGCGCGTGCCGGACATCTGATCCGGACCCGGGTCGTGCCCGGCGCCCGATTCGTTGTCGCCGCTGGTGGACCGGCGGTACCGTGGTGATCCACGTCACCTGCGGAGGCCGCATGAGCCGTGCCGTCTCGCCGGAGACCCGGCTGCTGCTCGACCTGCGTGCGCTCGCGCCCGTGGACATGGCGTTCGCCGCGACGGTCGACCCGGACGGCGGGTCGTTCGTGCTCGACCGCTTCGACGGAGCGCGCACGGGCAGCCTGCGCGGCGTACGCAGCGCGGTCGGTGACGGCCTCGGTGGGCGGTGCATCGCGCTGCGCCGGCCGGTGTACGTCGCCGACTACGTGACGGCCCGCGGCATCTCGCACCAGTACGACCGGGCGGTCAGCGCCGAGGGCCTCCGCTCGATCGTCGCTGTCCCCGTCTTCGACGGCGATGTCGTGCGTGCCGTCGTCTACGCGGGCTCCCGCCGTACGCTCGGGTTCGGCGAACGGCTCGTGGACCGGGCCGTTTCGGTGGTCCGCCGGCACCCGACGGCGCCCGCGCCGCCGGAACCGCCGACGACCGGCGTGCGCGCCCCCGGCCCGGACGAGATCGCCGAGCTACGGGAGATCGCCTCCGCGGTCGACGACCCCGACCTGCGTCGACGGCTGTCCGGCCTGCTCGAGCGGCTGGGCGCTCCAGCCGATCCGCCTGAGCCGACGTCGCCCCTGACGCCGTCGTCGCCCCTGACGGCCCGCGAGCGCGACGTGCTGGCCGAGGCCGCTCTCGGCCACGGCAACCGGGCCATCGGCGCCCGTCTCGGGCTGCGCGAGCAGACCGTGAAGTCCTACCTGAAGGCCGCGATGTCCAAGCTGGACAGCCACACCCGCGGCGAGGCGGTGCACCGCGCCCGCGTCGCGGGCCTGCTCCCCTGACACCCCCGATCGTGGGTGTGCGCCGACACCCGTCGTTCCTATCGTCACCACGGGTCGACGAGGAGGTCGCTATGGACGTTCCCGGGCTGATGAGGGACGCGGTCGGTTTCAACCGGGACCGCACGGCCGTGATCACCGAGCACGGCCGGTACTCCTTCGGCGAGATGTGGGACCGCGGGGTACGGCTGGCCAACGCGTTGATCGACGCCGGCGTCCGGCCGGGCGACCGCGTCGCGGGGCTGGAGGACAACAACCTCGGCGCGGCCGACCTGTTCCTCGGCGCGGCCATCGCCGGCGCGGTGCGGGTGCCGCTCTACGCCCGCAACTCGGCCGAGGCGCACGGCCACATGGTCGGCCAGACCGGCACGACGGTGGTCCTCACCGATGCCCTCTACGCCGACTCGGTCAAGGGCCTGGACGCGCACGTGATCGTGCGCGACGAGGGCTACGAGTCGTGGCTGGCCGGGCAGTCCGACGTCGATCCGATGGTCACCGTCGGCCCGGACGACTGGTACGTCATCCGCCATTCCGCCGGCACGACGGGAACGCCCAAGGGCGTCGGCTACACCCAGCACGACTGGCTCGTGAACTGCCGCAACTGGTTCTACCGACTTCCGAACCTGCGCTGGGGCAGCGTCGTCGGACATGCCGGGCCGATCTCGCATGCGTCCGGCTACCTGTTCCTCCCGGCGTGGCTGCACGGCAGCACGAACCTCCTGTTCGGCGCATTCGATGCGACCAAGGTGCTCGACATGGCGACCGGCCACGCCG
The DNA here is from genome assembly GCA_963822335.1 of uncultured Actinomycetota bacterium. Taxonomy (GTDB): domain Bacteria; phylum Actinomycetota; class Actinomycetes; order Mycobacteriales; family Pseudonocardiaceae; genus Pseudonocardia. Next base: position 580,715 of record CAWGHE010000006.1, read on the forward strand.
TCACGCACATGTTCGCGCCGCCGTCGATGGTGGCGATGCTCGCGGCCGAGCCGTCGATGCCGGGGCGGGAGTTCCCGGCGCTGGAGTGCGTGCTCGTCGGCGGCGCCCCGATCACCGACGCGACCGCGCTGGCCGGGCGGGCCGCGTTCGGCGACGTCCTGTACCAGGTGTTCGGCCAGACCGAGGCGGTCCCACTCACCGTCATGACGCCGCAGGAGTGGTTCGGCTCGTACGAGGGGTCGGCGCCGATGCGCTCGGCCGGCCGGCTGTTGCCGTTCGCCCGAATGCAGGTCCGCGACGAGGACGGGACGACCGTGCTCCCGCTCGGCAGCGACGGCGAACTCTGGGCGCAGGTCGAGGGCCAGATGCACGCGTTCTGGGGCGACGAGCAGGGGGATCTGACCGCGGAACGGCTCGTCGACGGATGGGTGCGTACCCGCGACATCGGACGGATCGATGCGAACGGGTTCGTCTACGTGCTCGACCGGGCCGACGACATGATCGTCTCCGGTGGGTTCAACATCTGGCCGGCCGAGCTGGAGACGGTGATCGCCGACCACCCGTCGGTCATCGAGGTCGCAGTGTTCGCGATCCCGCACGAGCGATGGGGTGAGACCCCGATGGCCGTCTGCACCGTGGCCGACCCCGGCGCGGTGACGGAACAGGAGATCGTGGACCTCGTCGTCGAACGCCTGGGGTCCTACAAGAAGCCCGGCGCGGTGGAGTTCACCACCGAGCCGCTCCCCAAGACCGTCGTCGGCAAGCTGCAGCGCAAGACGCTGCGTGAGCCGCACTGGGCCGGGCACGACCAGCGAGTGAGCGGAGCCTGATGACCGGGTTGACCGCAGGTTACGACCTGCCGTGGGCGTTCGAGCAGCACCACCTGGACTGGCGGGACACCGTCCGGAAGTTCTGCGCCGACGAGGTCGCGCCGGGCGCCGCGCAGCGCAGCATCGCGTCGCGCTTCGATCCGGATCTGGCCCGCGCGGCCGGACGGCTCGGCGTGTTCGGGCTGCTCGCACCGACCGGGTACGGCGGGGCCGGAGCCGACCTGCGCACGCACTGCCTGACCGTCGAAGAGCTGGCCACGGTCGACTCGTCGCTCGCGGTGACCGTCCACGTGCAGGCGATCTGCGTGTCGCTGCTGGCGCACCTGGCCGCCGACCGGCCCGAACTGTGCGAGCGGATCCTGCCCGCAGCGTGCACCGGCGAGACGTTCATCGCGGTCGGGCTCACCGAGCCCACCGGCGGGTCCGACGCGGGCAACATCGCCACGTTCGCCCGCGCCGACGGCGACGACTGGGTGATCAGCGGCGCGAAGCAGTTCATCACGAACTCCGGGACGGAGTTCTCCCGGTACGTGATCCTGCTGGCCGCCGTGGAGCGCTCGACGAACGGGCGCCCGCCGGTCTCGGCGTTCCTGGTGCCGCTGGACGCGCCCGGGGTCACCGTCGGACCCGCCTACCCGAAGGCCGGCTGGCGCTCGTCGGACACCCACCCGCTGTTCTTCGACGACGTCCGCCTGCCCGCCGAATCGCTGCTGTCCGAGCCGGGGCGCGGGTACCGCGACGTGCTGGAGTTCCTCACCTGGGCCCGGTTCCCGATCGCCGCGATGAGCGCCGGCCTGGCGCGCGGCTGCCTGGACGACTGCCTGCGCTTCGTCGACGGCCGCACCTCGTTCGGCCGCGATCTCGGCGGACATCAGGGCGTCGCGTTCCCGATCGCGCAGATCGCCGCGCTGGCCTCGACGGCCCGCACGATGACCTACGACGGCGCGTGGAAGTACGACCAGGGCATGGAGATCCGCGACGAGGCGGCCGTCGCCAAGCTCGTCGCGTCCGAGATGGCCGTCGAGGCGGCGAACCTGGCGACGCAGGTCCAGGGCGGTTACGGCTTCATCGAGGAGTCCGCGGCCACCCGGCACCACCAGGACGCGCGGATCCTGACGATCGGTGAAGGCACCTCCGAGGTGCAGCGGATGCTCATCGCGCGGTCGCTGGGACTGTCGGTCTGAACCGGACAACGGTACCGATCACGGCCGTACCCGGCTAAACTGCTTGCCTCGCAACGACCCGAGCAACGACGCTGGAGTCGCCTGATGACCGAGAACACCGTGACGGCGACTGAGCTACCGAGTCGTTACCTCCCGCCCGTCCACTACGCCGACCTCCCCGAACCGCAGGGTCTGCGGCGCTACCTCGGGGCGAGCGTCATCCTCACGGCCACCGCGCTCGGGTCCGGCGAGCTGGTGCTCTGGCCCTACATCACGACGCAGGTCGGGGTCGGAATCATCTGGCTCGCCGTCGTGGGCATCACGCTCCAGTACTTCCTGAACATGGAGATCGAGCGCTACACGCTGGTCACCGGCGAGACGGCCGTGACCGGGTTCTCGCGGCTGTGGCTGCCGTGGGGCGTCATCTTCGTGGCCGGTGCGATCCTGCCGAACCTCTGGCCGGGCTGGGCGTCCAGCGGGGCGACGGTGTTCACGTTCATCTTCGACCTCTCCGAGTCCGCCGTCCCGATCGTCGCCACGATCTTCCTGCTCTCGATCGGCCTGGCGGTCACGCTGTCGCCGGTGATCTACCAGACGCTGGAGAAGGCCGAGGGCGTGATGGTCGCCCTGATCCTCGTCTTCGTGGTGCTGGCGATCGTGCTGGCCACCAAGGCGAGCGCGTGGGCGGACGTCGTGACGGAGGCGCCGCGGGACCGTGACGGAGCTGCCCGCGATCGTCAGCCAGCTCGGAGCGGCGTCGCTGTTCGGCGCCATCGTCTTCGCCGGCGCCGGCGGCGCGAACAACCTGGTGCAGAGCAACTACATCCGCGACAAGGGCATGGGGATGGGGGTGCGGATCCCCAACATCGTCTCGCCGATCACGGGCCAGGAGGTCGCGGCCCCGTCACTGGGCTACATGGTCACGCACACCGAGGAGAACGAGCGCCGCTGGAAGCAGTGGTGGCGCATCGCGAACTCCGAGCAGCTGATCACCTTCTGGTTCGTCGGCGCGCTGCTGCTGGTCTCGATGTCGGTGCTGGTGTTCTCGACGATCGGCGTGAACCCGGATCTGGAGTCCGAGCTCTCGTTCCTGCAGGCCGAGGGACAGGCACTCGGCGAACAGGTCGCCCCGTGGTTCACGACGGCGTTCTACGTCGCCGGGTTCCTCATGCTGTTCTCCACGAACGTCGGCGTCGTCGACTACGTCAGCCGGCTCACCGGGGACTCGCTCAAGGTCACGTTCCTGAAGGAGAGCACGTTCTGGAGCGAGAGCAAGATCTACATCACTGTGGTGTGGATCCTGATCGTCGTCGGCTCGGGGATCATCTGGACCGGGATCGAGCCGATCGTGCTCCTGGTGATCTCCTCGGCGGGCGGTGGGTTCGTGATGGCGTTCTACTCCGTGCTGCTCATCGTGCTCAACCGACGGTGCCTGCCGGAGTTCGCGCGCCTGAAGGGCTGGCGTCTGCCGGTGATGGTCTTCGTCGCGCTGTTCTACGTCGCCTTCTCGGTGTTCCTGATCTACCAGATGATCACCGCCGGACCGGCGTCACTCGCGTAGTGGGGACGCTGCGCAGGCTCTGGCTCACCCTGCTCCTCGCTCTGGTGATCTTCTTCGTGCTGACGTCGATCGCCTACGTCACGGGCCTGCTCGGCTGAGGGCTGAACTGGTGATAAGGGGTGGTGTGGTGGGGGGGGTGGAGAGTGGGGATGGGTGGTGGAGAGCTGTGCTGATCTGATGTGGGGGGGGGGGGGGGTGTGGGAGCGGGGGCGGGGAAGTAAGCGGAGCTGGGGGGGGTGGGAGGGTGGGGCGGGTGGGGGTGGGGGGGGGGGGGGGGGGGGGGGAGGAGTGGGGGGGGGAGTGGAGTGGGTAGGCGCGGGGGCGGGGGGGAGTGGGGGGGGGGGGAGCGGGCGCGGAGCGAGCGGGGTGGGGGCGGCGTGAGAGGGGGAGGGGGGAGGGAGGGAGCGTAGAGCGCTGAGCAGGGGTGGCGGGGTAGGGGGAGAGCGAGATGTGAGGCGTGCGAGTGTGGCGGTCGCGCGAGCGGGTCAGCGCGGCGGCGTAGGCGGGCCTCGCGGTGCGGCAGTGCGGCGCGCGGCGGGCGCGGGGGGGGGGGGGTGGGGGGCGGGGGCGCGCGGGGGCGGGCGGGCCGGCCGCGGGGGGCGGCGCGGGCGGGCCGGGCGGGGGGCGGCCGGGCGCGGCGCCGGGCGCCGGCGCGGCGGCGCTGAGGTGGGCACCGACGCCTGCTCCCGTTCGTTGCCGGTACGCACACCACGACGAGCGGGGAGGATCCGTGGCCGGTCGCTACGAGTACAAGGTCGTCGAGCTCCGGGAGGGGCTCATGGGCGGCAAGATGTCCGGGGCGAAGATGGAGAAGGTCCTCAACGACCATGCCGGTGAGGGCTGGCAGCTCAGGGCGATCACCTCGGTCGAGGTGAAGGGCCGCATCGGCCCCGGCGGGGTCGACGGGGTGCTCGTGACGTTCGAGCGCCCACTGGGCTGACCGAACCCGGCCGTCCGGCACACCCCGTGAGAGGTGTGCCGGACGGGGGCGCGCTCACGCCATCGCGGTGGCCCCCGACGACGACGTCTCGAAGCCCTCGTACCCCTTGGCCGCCACGTCGTCGCAGAGTCCCTTGTAGACCCCCACGCCACCCATGTACGGATAGATCCGGCGCTTCTTGCCCGGGATGTTCGCCCCGACCCACCACGAGTTCGCCTTGTCCAGCAACGTCATGGCGCCGACCTCGTCGTGGTGGGAGATCCAGTTCTCCTCGGCCTCGAGCGTGTTCTCGATCCGGTCCTTGCCGTGATCACCCAGCCAGCGCAGGCAGCCGGTGATCCAGTCGACGTGCTGCTCGATCGAGACCGGCATGTTCGACATCACCGACGGGCTCTGCGGCCCGGTGATCGTGAACAGGTTCGGGAAGCCGTGCGTGGTGATCCCGAGGTAGGTGCGTGGTCCGTCGGACCACTTGTCCTTCAACGCGACCCCGTCGCGGCCGGTGATGTTGAGCCGGAACAGCGTGCCGGTCATCGCGTCGAACCCGGTCGCGTAGACGATGCTGTCCGCCTCGTACACCGTGCCGCCGACCCGCACCCCGGTCTCGGTGATCTCGTCGATCGGGGTGTCGCGCACGTCGACCAGCGTCACGTTCTCCCGGTTGAACGTCTCGTAGTAGCCGTTCTCCAGCGGCGGGCGCTTGGTGAAGAACGGGTGGTCCCGGGGCGAGAGCTTCTCCGCGATCTCCGGGTCCTGGACGACACCGCGGATCTTCTCGCGCAGGAACTCGGCCGCGGTCGAGTTCGCGTCCTCGTCGAGCAGCAGGTCGTTGAACGTCGTCCCGAGCCGGAACCCACCGCGGGACCAGGCTTCCTCGAAGATCTCGCGCCGCTCCTCCTCGCTCACCGAACGCGCCGGACGGTCGGCGATGTCGTACGGGAAGCCGAACCCGGTCTGCCTCGTGCGCGCCCAGATGTCGGTGTAGTTCTCCTTGATCTCCTTCGCGTCCTGCGCGGTCATCGGCCGGTTGCCGCCGGCGATGTCGTAGTTCGGGGTCCGCTGCAGGACGGTGACGTGCTCGGCCTGCTGGGCGATCTCCGGGATGGCCTGCACCGCGGTCGCCCCGGTGCCGATCACCACGACGCGCTTGCCGGAGAAGTCCACGCCCTCGTGCGGCCACTCGCCGGTGTGGTAGCTCTCGCCGCGGAACGTGTCGCGGCCCGGGAAGTCCGGCAGGTTCGTCGTGGACAGGCAGCCGACGGCGGTGATCAGGTGCCGTGCGCTGGTGCGCTTCCCGTCGTCGGTGTCGACGATCCAGCGCGTGCCACCCTCGTCCCAGGTGGCCGCCGTGACCTTCGTCGAGAAGCGGATGTCACGGCGCAGGTCGAAGCGGTCCGCGACGGTCTGCAGGTAGCGCAGGATCTCCGGCTGGGCAGCGAAGCGCTCGCTCCAGGTCCACTCGTTCAGCAGGTCCTCGTCGAGCCGGTCGGAGAAGCTGTAGAAGTAGCTCTCCGAGTCACAGCGCGCGCCCGGGTACCGGTTCCAGTACCAGGTGCCGCCGACGTCGTCGGCGGACTCGATCACCTCGGCGCGCAGGCCGAGCGTGTCCCGGAGCCGGTGCAACATGTAGAGCCCGGACATCCCGGCTCCGACGACGAGTGCGTCGAGATCGGGTGTGTCGTGCGCGGCAGTACTCAACAGTGTCTCCTGGCCGGTCGTCGGTCGATCCTCGGTTCGGCGGGGAAGTGCGGGTCTCAGAAATGTGCGACGCGGCGCAGCCAGGCGGCCCGCGCCGCGCGGGCCTGCTGGGCGAGCGGTGCGTCCGGGGCGAGCGAGTCGAACCCGTGGAAGCCGCCGGGCCACACGTGCGGCTCGGTCCGGACGCCGGCGCGGCCGAGCTCGCGTGGCGTAGGCGATGTCCTCGTCGCGGAACGTCTCGGTGCTGCAGACGTCGACGAACGCCGGTGGCAGGCCGGACAGGTCGGTGGCGATGACCGGCGCGGCGTACGGCGACACGTCCGGCTGCCGCGCCGGCGTCGCCGAGCAGCGCGGTCCAGCCCGGTGTCGTTGCTGATGGGGTCCCAGACCCCGACGCCCGTCGATCTGGTCGCCGACGAGGCGTGTCGTTGCGGTCGTCGAGCTCGGGTAGATGAGCATCTGGCGCGACCAGCCACGACCCGCCGGGTCGCGCCGAGCAGGCGAGCCCGCCGCGAGGCCGCCGCCCGCGCTGACTCCGCCAGATCAGCGGTCCGGGTCGAGCCCAGCTCGGCGGCGTCGCGGCGGTCCAGACCAGCCCGGCGTAGCTGTCGTCATCGGGGCGGGGTCCGGCTCTCCGGGCGCCAGCGGTACTCGACGCGTGACGCCGCCCGCGCCGGACTCCGCGCCCCAGTCGCAGCCCCTGGTCGTTGCCGAAACCGATGCGACCAGGATCATCCGCCGCCGTGCGTGGTAGATCCGCGAGTGCTCGACTCTTCCGGCCGGTCGAGGATCGGCCGCTGACCGGCGCGCCGTCGGGACCGGGACTGCGGGCCTCACCGATGGGCCGTCCGGCATTCGTCGACCCGAAACGACAGCCGCGACTCGCCACGTACCAGGTCGTCGGGAAGGATGCTCGAGCGGCGGGACCTCGTGGATGACGGGCACCGGTGCAGTTCGGGTCGAACGGCGAGCGGACGGGCGCAGGCGTCATCGAGTCTCCGGCTCACCGGGGCGTCACTGCTGTGTAGCCGCTCTTCTCCCGACTGTGCCCCATGCCACGAGATCGTTGCCTTAGGCAATGTATGCGATCCAGGCTCACATCGGATCGCCAATGCCGCCAGCTGGTCGGCGAACGCGTCCAGCGCCGCGAGCGCCGCGTCCCCGTCGCGGTCCACCAGCCAGGCCAGCGTGACGCCGTCGGTCACCACGATCGTCATCCGGGCGAGCTGCTCCACCGGCAGGCGCCAGGTGACCCCGCACGCGCCGGCGATCGTGTCCAGCACGGTCCGCGCGGTGCGGTGGTAGGCGGCGTACTGCGCCTCGGCGACACCGGCCAGTGCCGGGTCGGCCAGTGCGTGCTGGGTCAGCGCCATCAGCACCGACTCGCGGTTCGGGTCCGCCTCGACGGTCGACCAGTACTCGCGCAGCGTCGCCCGCAACGACGCGGCGACGTCCTTCCCGACGACGATCCCCTCGCTCTGCCCGTTGACGAGCTCGGCGAGCGTCTGCTCGGTGAGCTCCACCAGCAGTGCCTGCTTGGAGTCGAAGCAGTAGTGGAACGCGGCCAGCGGCGCACCCGCCTCCGCGCAGACGCGGCGGGTCGTGGCCGCGGCGAACCCCTCCCGGCCGATCACCCGGAAGGCGGCGGCCACGAGCTGGCGGCGACGCTCCTCGACGGGCACCCGCGCCATCGCACGCTCCAAGTTGGTCAACTGTCCTAGACAGACGACCCAGAGTGTCGCATCCTGACGCGCACCACGAGGAGGTCGGCATGGACGAGTTCGGCTACGCCAGCCAGTTCCCCCGGGTGCTCCGGCGGTTCGCGCTGTTCGCCATCGCGTTCTCGATCGTCTCGATCACCACCGGGATCTTCCTGAACTACTCGTACGGGATCACACAACTCGGTCCCGCCGCCGTCTGGCTGTGGCCGGTCGCCGTCGTCGGGCAGCTGCTGGTGGTGCTCGTGCTGGCCGAGCTGGCCGGGCACATGCCGCTCGCGGGCGCGAACTACCAGTGGACCGCGCGGCTGGTGGACACCCGCTTCGGCTACGTCGTCGGTGCGCTCGGGGTGCTCTACGGCGCTGTCGGGCTGCCCGGGATCGCGCTGATCGGGCTCGCCCCGCTGACGGCGTCGGTGTTCGGCCTCGACCCCGAGGAGCACCCGGCTGACCGTGTTCGTCGCGGTGCTCGCGCTCGTCGTCGCGTATCTGATCAACATCGTGCGGGTGCAGCTGGCGGCGCGGGTGAACAACGTCGCGGTGTTCGCCGAGATCGTCGGGACGGTCGTGCTGTCGGTCGTCGTGTTCCTGGCCTGGGTGCGCGGCGGGGCCGCGGCACCGGATCCGCACGGGTTCGGGTTCCTGTCCACGGTCTCCCCCGCCAGGCGGGAACGCCGCTGGCCGACGCGATCGTCGGCGGTGCGCTGATCGGGATCTTCACGCTCGTCGGGTTCGAGGCGGCCGCGGACATGGCCGAGGAGGCCGTCGACGCCCGCCGCACCGTCCCGCGGGCGATGCTGCTGTCGGTGATCGTGTCCGGGGTGCTCGGCATGGCCGCGCTGATCGGGTTCACGCTGGCGATCCCGGACCTCGCGCAGGTCCAGCAGTCGTCGGTGCCGCTGGCGGACATCGCGGGCTACTGGCTCGGCCCGGCGCTGACCAAGACGTTCCTCGCGATCGTCGTGTTCTCGATGTTCGCGCTGGTCGTGGTCGCCGCGGCGTCGAACTCCCGGCTGATCTTCGCGATGGCCCGCGACGGGCTGCTGCCCGGCTCGGCCTGCTGCGGCGGGTCAACGCGCGCACCGGGACGCCGGTGCCGGCGCTGGTCGCGTCGCTCGTCGTGTGCCTGGTGCTGCTGGCCTACGGCACGCTCGACGGCGACGCGTTCGGCGTGCTCGTCGGTGCCACCGCGCTCGTCCCCTACCTCGTCTACCTGCTCACGCTCGGCGGCTACCTGGCCCGCCGCAAGCGCGTGCTGGCGCTCGGCGACGGCGGGTTCCGGCTGGGTGCATGGGCGATGCCGGTCGCCGGGCTGGCGATGCTGTGGCTGATCGCGGTCGTCGCGTCGCTGACCATCCCGGAGGCGTTCCGTGGAGCCGACTACGTCGTGCTCGCCGCGCTCGCGCTCGCCGGGATCTGGTACGTCGCCGTGCTGCGACGACGGCTGCGCGACGGCACGGCGGGTCTGGGCACCGCGGACGCCGACCAGGAGAAGGTGCCGTCATGAGCTGGCGGAACTGGGCCGGCAACCAGCGCACCGACCCGGACTGGTCGTCGACACGCGGGACGCCGGCGACGTCGCGGACACCGTGAAGGGCGCCGCGGCCGAGGGGCTGCGGGTCAAGGCGCTCGGCAGCGGCCACTCGTTCACCGGGATCGCGGTCGCCGACGGGGTGGCGCTGCGGCCGCCGGCGGACCCGGCGCCGGTGCGGGTGGACGGCCCGCAGGTGACCGTGCCGGCCGGGCTCACGCTGCACGAGCTGAACCCGCTGCTCTGGGACCACGGCCTGGCCCTGCCCAACCTCGGCGACATCGACGCGCAGACCGTCGCCGGCGCGATCTCCACCGGCACCCACGGCACCGGGGCGCGGTCGCCGGGCTCGCCGCGCAGGTGCGTGCGCTGGAGATGGTGCTGGCCGACGGCTCGGTGCTGAGCTGCTCCGCGAGGCGAGAACCCGAGATCTTCTCCGCCGCCCGGGTCGGGCTGGGCGCGCTCGGCGTGCTCGCCGACGGTGACGCTGCGGCGCGTGCCGGCGTTCCGGCTGCGCGCCCGCGAGGAGGCCCGATGCCGCTGGACGCGGTGCTCGGCGAGGTGGACGAACTCGCGCGGAGAACGAGCACTTCGAGTTCTACTGGTTCCCGCACACCGAGATCGCGCGCCACCAAGCGCAACAACCGGACCGACGCCGACGGACCGGCGCGCGGCCGGGTCGCCGAGTGGGTCGGCGACGACCTGCTGGGCAACGGCGCGTTCGGCCTGGCCTGCCGGGTCGGCGCGGCCGTGCCCCGCGCTGGTGCCGCGGATCAACCGGGTCGATGGCCGGGCAGATGGCGCGCGGGGAGTACGTCGACCGCTCCTACCGGGTGTTCACCAGCCCGCGCCGGGTGCGGTTCCTGGAGATGGAGTACGCGGTGCCGCGCGCGGCGCTGCCGGAGGCGTGCGCCGGGCTGCGCGCCGCGGTCGAGCGGCACGCCCGGCGGTGACGTTCCCGGTCGAGGTGCGGGTGGCCGCGCGCCGACGACATCCCGCTGTCCACCGCGTCCGGGCGCGACTCCGCCTACATCGCCGTGCACGTGTACCGCGGCCAGCCGCACGAGGCTACTTCGGCGCCGTCGAGTCGGTGATGGCCGCGCTCGGCGGGCGGCCGCACTGGGGCAAGCTGCACACCCGCGACGCCGCGCGACCTGCGCGGGCGCTACCCGGGCTTCGACGAGTTCGTCGGCGCTGCGCGACCGGCTCGACCCGGAGCGCCGGTTCGGCAACGCCTACCTGGACCGGGTGCTCGGATGCTGGCCACGTGCACGTCGCCGACCTGACCACACCCGCGCTGCTCGTCGACGTCGACGCGCTCGAGGCCAACCTCGCCGACATGGCCGCGGCGCTGCCCGGGCCGCGGCTGCGCCCGCACGTCAAGGCGCACAAGACGACGGCGCTCGCCGCGCGCCAGGCCGCGCCGGCCACCGCGGCTTCACCTGCGCGACCGTCCGCGAGGTCGAGGGCATGGCCGCCGCCGGGCTCGGCGAGGACCTGCTGCTGGCCAACGAGGTGCTCGACGCCCGCCGGCTCGGCCCGCTGGTCGAGGCGGGCGCGCGGGTCACGGTCGCGGTCGACTCGGCGGAGACGGTCGCCGCGGCCGTCGCCGGCGGCGTGCGCGAGGTGCTCGTCGACGTCAACGTCGGGCTGCCGCGCTGCGGCGTCGCGCCCGGCCGGCGCCGGGCGCCTCGCCGACCGGGCCCGCGCCGCCGGCCTCGAGGTGCGCGGCGTGATGGGCTACGAGGGCCACCTGATGATGCTGGCCGACGCCGCCGAGCGGGCCCGGCTGACCGAGGAGTGCATGGCGCGGCTGCTCGCCGCGCACGCCGACGTCGGCGGCGACGTCGTCTCCGGCGGCGGCACCGGCACGTACGCGCATGAACACCTGGGTGACCGAGATCCAGGCCGGCTCCTACGCGCTGATGGACACCGCGTACACCGCGGCCGGGCTGCCGTTCCGCCAGGCGCTGACCGTGCTCGCCACGGTCGTCTCGGCGACCGCGCCGACGGCGAGAGCCGGGTGCGCGGTCGCCGACGTCGGGCTCAAGTCGCTCGGCATGGACCACGGCAACCCGACCGTCGCCCGGCGGGCAGGTGTGGTTCTGCTCGGACGAGCACATCGACCTTCGCGCCCGCGGACGGCCGCTGCGCGGTCGGCGACCGGGTGCGGGTGCTGCCCGCGCACGTCGACCCGACGATCGCCCTGCACGAGCGGATGCACCTGGTCGCGCGGCGACGAGGTGATCGACACCTGGGCGGTCGACCTGCGCGGCTGGTGAGCCGCCTCAGCCGGGCGGGATCAGCGTCATGAACTCCCAGGTGTGCCCGTCGGCGAGCCCGGCGAGCGCACGCCCGCAGGCCTCGGCCGTGCCCGGGCCGACCAGGAAGTGCTGGCTGCCGGCGTGCATGTCGCGGAAGTACATCTGCAGCGCACCCGCGCGCAGCGCCGTCGTCCCTGCGGCCTGGTAGACCTCGCCGCTGATCCGCTCGGCCGCCCACGTGGCGTGGTGCAGCGCGAGCCGGGCGCGGGTGCGCTGGTCGTGGGTCGGCTTCGCGCCGGACGCGAGTGCGTCGGAGATCTCCGACCAGACCTGGTGGACGAACGCGTGCGCGCCGTGCCAGCGCCCTCCAGCTCGCCGTACGTGCCGTGGAACCGCGGGTTCTCGGCGAGCGTCCCCGGGCGGCCGGCCTTGGCCCGCACCTGCTCGGCCAGCTCGTCGAGCATGCGGCGGGACACCCCGAGCGCCCATCCGGAGTGGACGATCAACGCCAGGTGGATGATGCCCAGCCCGAACAGCGGGCCCCCGCGCAGCGGCGTCTCCGTCGTGGCGGGGTGGCTGAACGCGGCGGGACGTAGCACGCCGTCGATCGTGTAGTCGATGCTGGCGGTGGCGCGCAGGCCCAGCACGTCCCAGTTGTCGATCAGGTGGGCCTGCTCGACCGGCAGCACGAAGATCCGGGCCTCGCCGGCGGACTCGTCGACGCCGAGCGTGTGGATCCACTGCGAGTGCCGCAGGCCCGAGCCGAAGCTCCACGCCCCGGACAGCCGGTGCCCGTCGCCGTCCGACGACGGCGGTGCCGGGGCGGGTGCCCTGGCCGGCGATCACCGGGAAGCGGTGGACCGGCGAACACCTGCTCGACGGCGGCGTCGGCGAGGTACGCGCCCCCGGTGCCGATGGCCAGCGCGGCCGCGCCCACGACCCAGGCGCACGACGGGTCCGACTCGGCGAGCGTCTGTCCGATCCGTAGCGACGTGATCGGGTCGGCTTCCGCGCCGCCCAGCGACGCCGGGGTCCACATGCCGAACAGGCCGTGCGCGTGCAGTGCGTCGACGATCGGCTCGGACAGGATTCCCGCGGCGTCGTGGCCTGCGGAGGTCTCACGCAGCTGCGGCGCCAGCTCGCGCGCGCTCGCCAGCAGCTCGTCCGGGGTCCGCCCGTGGCGGACCCGGCGTCCGGTTGCCGGACGGTCGACGTCATCGTCATCACCCCCGTCCGATCACCGTGCGCGCTGCGTCACATCGTGTCAAGGCGATCGTCAGCCGGCGAACTTCGCGCGCAGGGCCTCCCATCCGGCGGCGAACACGCCGTTCGCGAACAGGTCGATCAGTCCACTCTCGTCGGCGGCGTCGGCGTCGAAGTCGGTCCACCACTCCCCGAACGTGTACCCGATCGACGTCACCGGAGCCAGGCGCACGGTGGAGATGTAGCGGCGCACCGGGAACGGCGCCTCGAGGATCTCGTAGGTCAGCGTAGTGGAAGCGGTCGTCGAGGGTGAGCAGCTGCTCCACCACGACGCCTCCGTCCCCGAGCGTGAGCCGGCGCTGCGCCCCGACCTCGGCCTCGGAGCAGCCGCGGGTCAGCTCGCCGTGCTCGATGGCCGGATGCCAGCGATGGATGCCGCCGAAGTCGCGGATGTGCGGCCACACGTCGACGAGCGGCGCGGGGATGACGGCACTGGAGTACGGGCGTGGCATCGGGGCTCCGGGGATCAGCGGGACAGTCGGGTCTTGAACGTGCGGGTCTGCTCGGTCAGTGCCTGCTCGGTCGGCAGCCGTTCCATCGACGACGCGCCGTAGAACCCGTGGCAGTGCTTCGCGTTCGCGAGGACGTGCGCGGCGTCGTCGGGCATCGAGATCGGCCCGCCGTGGCACAGGACGAGCACGTCGTCGCGCACCTCCAGCGCGGCGGCCGCCCACTCGTCGACGAGCGCGACGCAGTCGTCGAGCGTCTTCGACGTCTCCGCGCCGATCGAGCCGCCGGTCGTCAGGCCCATGTGGCACACCACGATGTCCGCGCCGGCGCGGGCCATCGCGCGGGCGTCGTCGGGGGAGAACACGTACGGCGTGGTGAACAGGTCCGCCGCGCGCGCGGCGGCGACGAGGTCGACCTCCAGCGCGAATCCCATCCCGGTCTCCTCCAGGTTCGACCGGAACGTCCCGTCGAACAGCCCGACCGTGGGGAAGTTCTGGATGCCGGCGAAGCCGAGGTCGACGAGCTCGCGCAGGAACCGGTCGGTGATCATGAACGGGTCGGTGCCGTTCACCCCGGCGAGCACCGGCGTGTGCCGGACGACCGGCAGCACCTCCGCGGCCATCTCGACGACGATGTCGTTGGCGTTGCCGTAGGCGAGCAGCCCGGCCAGCGAGCCGCGCCCGGCCATCCGGTAGCGGCCGGAGTTGTAGATGACGATGAGGTCGATCCCGCCGGCCTCCTCGCACTTGGCGGACAGCCCGGTGCCCGGCGCCGCCACCGACGATCGGCTCGCCGCGGCGGGCCATGTCGGTGAAGCGCTCGACCAGCTCGGCGCGCCGGAACGCTCACTGTCCGATCACCTCCCGCCACGCGGCGACGACCGCGTCGGCGAACTCGGGGTCGTTGATGTTCTGCGGGAGCCGGGCGATCCGTTCCGGACGGTCCACCGACGACTCGATCGTCGAGAACAGGGCCTCGTCGGCCTCCGGATCGTGGAACGGCTGGCCGGGCGCGTCGAGCGGCACACCCCGCCGGTGGGCAGCAGGAACAGTAGCGGGCCGGGGCACGCGTCGATCTTGCGGGCCAGGAACCGGCCGATCTCGACGTTCTCGTCGACGGTCGTGCGCATGAGCGTGACCTGCGCGTTGTGCTCGTAGAACAGCCGCCCGGAGAAGCGCTCCGGCACGGTGTCCGGCGCCCCGAAGTTGACCATGTCGAGGGCGCCGCAGGATCCGACGTAGGGGATCCGGGTGCGGGCGATCGCGTCGAGCCGGTCCTCGCCCGCGGCCATCACGCCGCCGACGAGCAGGTCGGCGATCTCGGTCGTGGTCAGGTCCAGGACGGAGTCGACGAGGCCGGAGTCGGCGAGCTTCTCCATCGCCCGCCCGCCGGTGCCGGTGGCGTGGAAGACGAGCGGGTCGACGTCGTCGCCGAGGCGTTCGCGGACCTGCGTGACGCACGGGGTGGTCACGCCGAACATGGTGACCCCGCGGCCGGGCGGTCGTCGCCCGGCAGGGATCGCGGCCGCGACGGCGCCGGCGAGCATGTGGGCGCGCGTTCCCCAGCACCTGCCGCGAGATCCGGTTCAGGCCGGCGACGTCGGTCACCGAGTACAGCATCGCGATGTCCGCGGCCCCGACGTACGGCGCCGTGTCGCCGGAGGCCACGGTGGACACCATCAGCTTCGGCACGCCGATCGGCAGGGCCCGCATCGCGGGGGTGACGAGCGCCGTCCCGCCGGATCCGCCGAGCCCGAGCACACCGCCCACGTCGGTCCGGGCGCTCAGCCAGCGCTCCAGCGCGACGGCCATCGCCCCGACCGCGGTGCCACGGTCCCCGGTGAACACGGCGTCCGGCCCGTCCGGGTGGGCCGCGGCCACCTCCGCCGCGGTGACGTCGACCCGGGCGTCGGCCCCGGAGGTGGACACGTCCACCCCCGTCACCTCCACCCCGGCGGCCTGGACCAGCCGGGCGACGTAGTCGAGCTCGTCGGCCTTCGTGTCATGCGTGCCGATCACGTACGCGGTAGCCACACCGCGCTTTCTAGTGCCCGGTCACGGGGACGCGCCACCCGGGCAGACCAGTCACCTGGACACAACCGGCGTCGTTGACAGGTCATGCTGCGTCATCCGGATCAGTCACGCGGAGTGGTGACCCCGCTCGATGCACGGACCGGCGAGCACCCGAACGGCGCGCCCGTACGGGTCCCGGCGTTGGCCGTCGGCTGGCGCCCCGAGCCGGCTGCCACCGGACGCTTCTGGGGCGATGCCGTCTCCGCAGGTAGCGAGCTCGCCCGCCTGCTCGGCCGGGTCGTGCACCGCAGGCCCGACGACGGCACGGTCCTCGACGGCGGGCTGACGTTCCGCATGGCGCTGCCGGAGGCGTTCGGGGCAGAGCCCCTGCTCGCCCTCACCGACCGCACGCCCGCCGCGGTGGACAGGGCGGTCGGGCCGGTCCGGCTCCCGCTCGCCGCCCCGCGACCGACCGCGCCTGTGCCCGGGTCGGCGCTCGGCCTGATGGCGCTGACACTCGTCGTCGAGATCGCCGCGACCGACGCGCAGAACCGCGTGCTGCGCGAGATCACGTCCGCCGTCTCCGAGCTGGCCCCGCGGTGCCCGACCACGCTCGACGCCCGGCTGCGCGCCGCCGAGGAGACGCTGCGGGCCGCCCAGACAGCGCTGCTCGACCGCGCCGCCGTGTCCGAGGACGTCGCGCTCGGCACGGCGACGGCCAACCTGTCCGTGCTGCGCCACCAGACCGTCGCACTGATCGCCGGGTGGGAACGCGTGGCGGAGGGGCTGGAGCACACGGGCGCGCTCGGCGGCACCGTGCGCGAGTCGCTGGGCGCGGTGGGTCGTCTCGGATGGTCCGGGTTCCCGGGCGCCGTGCACGGCGCCTACCAGGCGCTGGTGCTCGACGCCCGGCGCATCCTGCTGACCGCGGCCGAGCAGCACCTACGCACGCCGGAACGGTCCCTGACCTCGATGCGGCCGCTGATGGAGCCCGACCTCACCGCGCGCGCCGCGGACGTGGCGCGGCTGCGACGGCTACTGGCCCGCCTGTCGGTGACGCCCCTGACCGTGCGCAAGCGCTCCGGCGGGATGCTGCCGAACCTGATCGCGGACGCGGCAGGCGAGAACGCCCGTACGCAGGCGATGTTCACCCGGATGTCGAACGCGCTGACGCCGCGGGCCGGCGCCGGCGCGGGCGTGCACGACGTCGAGGTGCAGACCCACGCCGGCGGGCGACCTGCAGATCCTCCGGCCGGCGGCCTGACAACACACGAGCGCCCGGGCCCCTGCGGGAACCCGGGCGGACGCGGAGTGAAACGAACTCGTGCGAGGAGTCGGCGACCCCCGCACGAGTGTGGGAGATGGAAGAAGAGGGCGGCCGCCGAAGGCGGCTCGACACCCTACTTCGCGGCGGCCTTCGCGCGCTTGCGGGCGTCCTTGGCGGCACCCTTCGCGGACTTGGCGGCGTGGGCGCTGACCTCGGAGGCGCGGTCGGCGACGTCCGATCCGAGCTTCGCGGCCTGCGACTGCGCCTGCGTGGCCAGCGTGGACAGGCGGTCCACGTACTCGGGCGCCCGCTTCTGGGCGGTCTTGGCGGCACGCTGGGCCTGCTTCTCCCAGCGGGCGCGCCGCTTCTCCGCCTCCTTGATCCACTTGTCGCCGTTGCGGTCGGCGGCCTTGCGCCACTGCGAACCGCGCTTGTCGACGGTCTTCTGCAGCTTGGCCCCGCGCTTCTCGGCGGCCTTGGCCTTCTTCCGGGCGTCCTTGGCGGCCTGCTCGGCACGCTTCGACAGCTCCTCGGAGAGACCGGAGGCACGCTCGGACACGACCGACCCGAACGACGCCGCCTGCTCCGAGGCACGCCCGCCCAGCTCGACGGCCCGGTCCCGCACGGTCGGGCCGTGCTCGGCGACGGCCTCGCTCGCCTTCTGGCCCAGCGTGGAGCTTGCGGCGGCGATCGAGCTGCCCGCCCCGGCGAGGCCCGCAGCGATCTGCGACGCGGTGTCGGAGGCCGAGCTGCTGGAGGAGGAGAACGTGTCCGACACCGCGGACTGGGCGCGCTCGGCGGCCTGGCGGGTCCGGTAGGCCGCCGACGGCTTGCCGTGCGTGTCCGCCGCGGCGATCATCAGCCCGCCCAGCAGGCTGACGTTCTTGAAGAAGTGGATCTGCTGCGCGGCACGGGTCTCCGGGTCGGTCTCCTCCCAGAAACGGTGCCCGGCGAGCGTCGTCGGGATGAGCGAGGCGGCCAGCAGGGTCGACGCCGTGCGGGGCATCTTGCCCAGCGCGAGCATGCTCCCGGCGAAGATCTTCACCCCGGCGTCGATCTTGACGAGCGTCTCGTCGTCGGGACGGCGGTCGATCGGTGCGGCCTCGACGATCCGGTCGACGGCCGGGGCCGCCTGGTCGAGAATGGGTTTGGCGGCCTTGACGTGGTCACCCGGCGAACGCAGAGCGTTGACGCCGCCGCTGATGAAGATGGCGGCAAGCATGGGACGGGCGACTCGACGCAACACTGGCATGGCGGACCTTTCCCCGATAGGCCGGTCCGCAAACCCCCGCGGCGGCTGGCGTTGCGGCGGCCCCGCGGCAATCATGCGCGGGTGACTCGTGAGGCAGTCGGACGGCGGGCGATCGGGCTCGACATCGGAGGGACGAAGGTAGCGGGAGCGATCGTGGCCGAGGATGGCACAGTCACGGCCGAATCCCGGCGCAACACCCCGGAGACCTCCGACTCGGCCACGATGACGTCGTTGCTGCTGGAGATGGTCGACGACCTGCGCGGACGCGACGACGGCGTGGAGGCGATCGGCGTCGGCGCGGCCGGCACCGTGGAGTGGCCTGCCGGACGGATCCGGTGGGCCCCGAACAACGCCTACCGGGACTGGAACGTCCGCGCCGAACTGGAGTCCGCGACCGGGCTGCCGGCCGTCATCGACAACGACGCGAACGTCGCCGGGCTCGCCGAGGCACGGCTCGGCAGCACCCGCTACGACCACATGATCCTGGTGACGGTCGGCACCGGCGTCGGCAGCGGGATCGTCCTCGACGGGCACATCTACCGCGGCCCGCACGGGCTCGGCGCGGAGATCGGGCACATGAACGTCAACCCGGACGGGCCACAGTGCGGATGTGGCCACTACGGCTGCCTGGAGGCGCTGGCGTCCGGTACGGCGCTGACCCGGATGGGCCGCAGCGCCGCGGCGGGCCACCCGGACGGGATGATCGCCTCGCTGGCCCGCGAGTCCGGGGCCGAGGTGACGGGTCAGACCGTGACGACGGCCGCGCTGGCCGGCGACTCGACCGCGGCCTCGCTGTTCGCCCGCCTCGGACGGTCGCTCGGGATCGGGATCGCGTCCATGACCGCGATCTTCGAGCTGGAGGCCGTCGTGATCGGCGGCGGGCTGATCGACGCCGGGGACCTGCTGCTGGCGCCGACACGGCGCGCGGCCCGCGAGTTCGCCTACGCGCCCGGCGCCCGTCCGATCCCGCCGATCGTGCCCGCGACGTTCGCCGGCCACGCCGGCAAGATCGGCGCCGCGCTGCTGGCGCTGGAGGAGGCCGGATCGTTGTGATCGTCGCGCACGGCGCCCGGCCGGCGGTCCTAGAGTGAGCGCGTGACACTTCTGCTCGGACCGGTGCTGCGGCACGTCGACGAGACCTCCGCGCTCATCTGGGTGCAGGTCGGCCGGCGGGCCCGGGTCGAGGTGCTCGGCTGCGCGGCGGACACGTTCGAGGTCAGCGGCCTGCACTACGCGATCGTGCCGGTCACCGGGCTGACCCCGGACACCCGAACGCCCTACGAGGTGCACATCGACGGAGTCCGGGTCTGGCCGCTGGTGACCTCGCCGTTCCCGCAGAGCGTGATCCCCACGCGGGGCCCGGCGAGCGCGTCCCGGCAGAAGATCGTGTTCGGCTCCTGCCGTTACGTCAAGCTCGCCGACCCGAAGCTGGCCCGGCACTACGGCATCGACGCGCTCGACGCCTACGCGACCCGGATGGCCGGCCAGGACCCGTCGGAGTGGCCGACGGTGCTGCTGCTGCTCGGCGACCAGGTCTACGCCGACGAGCTCACCCCGCAGACCCGGCGGCGGATCGCGGGGCGGACCGGCCGGAATCCGGACTGGCCGGAGGACGAGATCGTCAGCTTCGACGAGTACTCCGGGCTCTACCGGGACACCTGGTCGGACCCGGAGATCCGGTGGATGTTCTCCACCGTCCCCACCGCGATGATCTTCGACGACCACGACGTGCGCGACGACTGGAACACCAGCGGCACCTGGCGTCGTCAGGCCGCGGAGCTGCCCTGGTGGTCCGACCGGATCCGGGCAGGGCTCGTCGCGTACTGGGTGCACCAGCACCTGGGCAACCTGTCCCCCGCCGAGCTGGAGGCCGACACCTACTGGCAGCAGGTCACGGCGGCCGACGGCGACGTGTGGGACCTGCTCGTCGACATGGCCGACCGCGCCGACGCCGAGATCGGCACCGGGACGAACGCGCACAAGGAGGTCCGGTTCAGCTTCTGCTGGGAGCTCGGCCGCAGCCGGCTCGTCGTCGTCGACTCCCGCAACGGGCGGATCGTCGAGTCCACGCCGCGCAAGATGGTCTCCGACGCGGAGTTCGACTGGATCTCCGATCGGCTGCTCGCGCCCGGCGACATCGACCACGTGATGATCG
Organism: uncultured Actinomycetota bacterium; assembly: GCA_963822335.1. Taxonomy (GTDB): domain Bacteria; phylum Actinomycetota; class Actinomycetes; order Mycobacteriales; family Pseudonocardiaceae; genus Pseudonocardia. Next base: position 600,819 of record CAWGHE010000006.1, read on the forward strand.
GGACGTCGGTGCCGTGGCTGCTCCCGCAGGCCATCTCGGACCTGCAGGCCGCCACCGAGAAGGCGGGACGGCGCGGCGGGCGGATCGGCCGGGCCGCCGAGTACGTGCGCCAGGAGGCGGATCTCGAGCACTGGCCCGCGTTCGGGCACTCGTTCGCCCGGCTCGCCGACCTGCTCCGGCGCGTCGGCCCGGCCGGCGAACGGGCGGCCGGTCCCGGTGACCGCCAGCGTCCTGTCCGGCGACGTGCACCACTCCTACGCCGCGCGGGCGTTCCTCGACGGCGACGAGGGCGCCACCGGGCCCGACGGCGGCACCGCCACGTACCAGCTGACCTGCTCACCGGTGCACAACGTGGTCCCGGGGTTCATGCGGGTGCTGTTCAGCCTGACGTGGTGGCGCCCCCTGGCCCGGCTGACGACGCGGTTGACGCGCGGCACCGGGGCCGAGACGGCGGGCGTCGCGTGGGAGAAGCGCGTGGGGCCCCTGTTCGGCAACCTCATCGCGACCCTGGAGACCGACGGCCGCACGGCGTCGGTCCTGTTCGAGCAACCGCGCACGGCGTCCACCCTGCGCGACGCGGGGTCGATGCGGCTGACCGGTCTGACGCCGGTGGCGGGCATGACGGGCGGTTCGGGGACCGGCGGCGCGGCCCCGGCCGGCAACGCGCCGCAGGCGGACGTCCAGGGCTGACCACCCTCCGGCGCCGCGCCGGCGTCAGGACCCGTCGTCGGCCAGGGCCGCCAGGCCCCCGACGAGCAGGTCCAGGCCGAACCGGAACCGCTCGTCGCCGTCGCCCGTCGCGAGCGTCGACGCCAGCGACGCCATCGTCGGGAAGCGCTCCGGCGGGAGCCCGGCGAAGTACTTGCCGACCTGCGCGTAGTACTCCGCGGGGTCGCGGCCGGCCCGCTGCTCACGGGCGTTGATCGAGCCCTCGATCGCGTTCGCGGACACGTACATCCCGATCACGTCGACGGCCCAGGCCGCGGCCCGGTCGGGAACACCCCCGAGTCGCAGCAGCGTCAGGGTGGCCTCGGAGAGCCGCATCGCGTTCGGCCCCAACGGCACCCGGCCGAGCGCGACGCGGGCGATGTCGCCGTTGGCCATCGTCGCGTTCCGCGCGTCCGTCCACAGCTGCGTGACCTGCTCGCGCCAGCGCGCCGGGTCGGGCTCGGGGAGCGGGACCTCCCCCGCGACGTCGTCGAGCAGCAGCTCGAGCAGCTCGTCCTTGTTCGCGACGTGCGCATAGAGCGACGCCGGACCGGTCCCCAGCTCGGACGCGATCCGCCGCATGCTCAGCGCGTCGATCCCCTCGGCGCGCAGGACCTCGCGGGCGGCGGACACGATCGCGGTGCGGTCCAGGCTGCGCCGGGCCGCCGTCTTGCGCGGGGTCCACCACGGGGGTTCCAGGTCGTCCTGCGAGGCCACAGCCGAATCCGTAGTTGACGCGAACACTGTTCCCCGAGTAGAACACTGTTCGTCAACGAACAGCGTTCGTTCCATCGTCCGAGGAGTGGTCGTGAGCGCACCCGTCCCGTACCGACTGCGCTGGCTCGCGCTGGTCGCGGTTCTCGTCGCCGAAGTCATGGATCTGCTCGACGCCACCGTCGTCGCCGTCGCCGCTCCCTCGATCCGCGACGACCTCGGCGGCACCGTCGCCACGATCCAGTGGATCGCCGCGGGCTACACGCTCGCGTTCGCCATCGGCCTGATCACCGGCGGGCGCCTCGGCGACCTGTACGGGCGGCGCCGGATGTTCCTGCTGGGCCTCGGCGGGTTCGTCGTGATGTCCGCGCTGTGCGGGCTCGCCGTCTCGCCGGGCATGCTCGTCACCTGCCGCGTGCTGCAAGGACTGTTCGGCGCACTGCTGATCCCGCAGGGCTTCGGGATCATCCGTTCCACGTTCGACGACCGCGAGCTCGGCGCCGCGTTCGCCGCGTTCGGCCCGACCATCGGGCTGGCCGCGGTCGGCGGCCCGATCCTGGCCGGCGCGCTGATCGCGTGGGACCTCGGCGGGGCGGGCTGGCGCACGATCTTCCTGATCAACGTGCCGATCGGCCTGGCCGGGCTCGTGCTCGCGCTGGCCACCGTGCCGGAGTCCCGGTCCGCCGACGGGCCCCGCCCGGACCCGGCCGGCATGGCGCTCGTCTCGACCGGCCTGGCGCTGCTGGTGTTCCCGCTGGTGCAGGGCCGCGAGCTGGGCTGGCCCGCGTGGACGTTCGTCCTGATGGCGCTCTCGGTGCCGGTGCTCGTCGTGTTCGCCCGCCACCAGGTCCGGCGCCGCGCGGCCGGGCGGGCCCCGTTGGTCGAGCCCGGCCTGTTCGCCTCCCGGGCGTTCGCCGGAGGGCTGGTGGTCGCGCTCGTGTTCTTCGCCGCGATGACCGGGATGGTGTTCGCGTTCGGGCTCTACCTCCAGATCGGGCTCGGGTGGACCGCATGGCACGCGGGTCTGGCGCAGGCGCCGTGGGCGTTCGGCATCGCCGTCGGCTCGGCACTGTCCGGCGCCGTGCTCGGCCGGAAGTACGGACGCCGGGTCCTCCAGGCGGGAGCGCTGGTGGCGGCCGCGGGCGTGCTCGGCGCGGTGGCGACGTTCACCGCCGCCGGCGCCGCGATCACGGTGTGGGACATGGCCCCTACCCTCGTCGTCACCGGGCTGGGCATCGGACTGCTGCTGGCCCCGCTGTTCGACATCGTGCTCGCCGGGGTGAGCCTGCCGATGGTCGGCTCCGGCTCCGGCGTGCTGAACGCGGCCCAGCAGCTCGGCGCGACGGCCGGCGTCGCGGCGCTGGGCACGCTGTTCGCCGGCGGGCTCGACGGCGGCGACGCGCTCGGCGGGCTGCAGGCCGTGCTCGTCGCGACGGCGGCGCTGATCGCGCTCACCGCCGTGCTGGCGTTCCTGCTCCCGCGCCACGCCCGCCCGGAGCAGGACGCGCCGGCCGCGGAGGCCACCGCCGTCGCGTGACCCGCCGCCGGACGCCCGGCGTGATCAGTGAACGTGTCCGGATCGGGGCGATATACCGCCTTCATCCGGACACGTCCGCCGATCACCAGCTGCTCCGGGCCCCGGCGGGCCCGGAATACCCGGGTGCCGGCTCAGAAGCCCGTGCGCTCCAGCCACGTGGCCCACACCGTCTTGTCCCCCAACACTTCCAGGCGGTCCGAGTCGGCGGGGAGCCGGCGCAGCGTGCCGAGCAGCAGGTCGGCGGCGACGCCCCGCACGGCGGCGTCGCCCTTGCCGTGGCCGTGCTCCCAGACCACGCGGCCACCATCGGAGCGGATCAGCCACTCCCCCGCGGCGCCGAGCTCGTCGTCGGTGGCGTGCAGGTGCAGCGTCGCGCCGTCGGGCAGGGCCGGCTCGTCGCCCGCGGGCCGGGCGGCGAGCAGGTCCAGCCACTCGGACACGCCGTCCGCCGCGACGTCGGGGGCCAGGTCGAAGTCCCGGCCGAGCGCGAGCATCGCGTCTCCACGGTGGACGGTCGCCTCGTGCAGGCGCCGTCGGACCCACCACGCGGACGGCTTCGGGCCCGTGAACGTCCACACTGGAGCGTCCGCGCCGACCGCCTGGACCGCGTCGAGCAGCTCGGTCACGCTGTCGCGCAACCACTGTGCCGCAACGTCGGGGCCGCCGTCCGGCGGGCGCCCGCCGACGACGTCGCGCGGGTTGAGGACCTCGGTAGCCCGCGTTGCGACCATCTGGGCCGCCCACCGGTGCCCCCGGCCGACGTGCTTGAGCAACGACGACAGATCCCAGCCGGGACAGGTCGGCACGGCGACGGAGGGATCGGCCTCGGACAGCACCGCGGCGAGCCGGTCGTTCTCGGCGGTCAGGGTGGCGGCGTAGGGGCCGGCCGGGGACTCGGACATGACAAGAACGTAACGTCTTGGCTGGATTCGCCCCAATGCGCATATGGATCTTTGCGATCGGGTATGGATCACATATGCCGCCTCATCGCGATTGGACGCGACACGGAGTGGGGCGTGCCCTCTTGTGGTGGCCCCTGACGGCCTTCGTCGTGGCGGCGGCGTTCCCGGCCTTCGCGGTGCCGGGCATGATCGCCTCGGGTGCACTCCTGATCATCGTCGGCCTCGTGGGCGGGGCAGTGGGGCGACAGCGGCGGGCCCGTCGCCTGCGCCGTGCCGCCCGTGAGGTCACTCCGTTCGCCCCGCGGGCCGTGCGCGAGGCGCTGCCGTCGCCGCGCGAGCCCCGGTCCCCGGCGCGCGCCCACGCCACGGCCGGCGCCGCAGACGCCGACGCGGAGGACGACCATCGGTCCGGCCTGCGGACCCAGGCGGCCTGACACCGGACCGTGTGACCCGGCGGACACTTGTACGTCCGATACTAGGATGTCAAACTAAATCGCGCCGGGCGCGCCGACCTGCCCGGCGGGAGGAGCGGGTCAATGGCCGACTCGGAGCTGCACGTGCCGACGAACCCGATTCGGTTCGTGACCGCGGCGAGCCTGTTCGACGGGCACGACGCCGCGATCAACATCATGCGCCGGATCCTGCAGCGGCAGGGTGCCGAGGTCGTGCACCTCGGGCACAACCGCTCGGTGGACGAGGTCGTGACGGCCGCGATCCAGGAGGACGCGCAGGGCGTCGCGATCAGCTCGTACCAGGGCGGACACGTCGAGTACTTCTCCTACCTGGTGGAACTGCTGCGCGAGCGCGGCGCCGGGCACATCAAGGTCTACGGCGGCGGCGGTGGCGTGATCGTCCCCCGGGAGATCGACCTGCTGCACTCGCGCGGCGTCGCGCGCATCTTCTCCCCGGAGGACGGCCAGCACCTCGGCCTGCCCGGGATGATCAACCTGATGATCCGGGACTGCGACGTCGACCTGAGCGCCGAGCCGCCGTCGTCGTACGACGGGGTGTTCTCCGGCGAGACCGCAACGCTCGCCCGCGCACTCACCCTGGCCGAGGCCGGCAAGCTGCCCGACGAGGTCAAGCAGCGGATCTCGACGAGTGAGCGCCCTGTCCCGGTCCTCGGGATCACCGGCACCGGCGGCTCCGGCAAGTCGTCGCTGACCGACGAACTGGTCCGCCGCATCCGCCTGGACCAGGAGGACAAGCTCCGGATCGCCGTGCTGGCCGTCGACCCGACCCGGCGCAAGGGCGGCGGCGCGCTGCTCGGCGACCGGATCCGGATGAACGCGCTCGTCCGGTGACCGCGTGTTCTTCCGGTCGATGGCCACCCGCGGCAACGACGGCTCGCTGCCGGAACGCCTGGGCGACACCATCTCCGTGCTCAAGGCCTCCGGGTTCGACCTGGTGATCGTGGAGACCCCGGGCATCGGGCAGGGCGACGCGGGCATCGTCCCGTTCGTCGACCACTCGCTGTACGTGATGACGCCGGAGTTCGGCGCCGCGTCGCAGCTCGAGAAGATCGACATGCTGGACTTCGCGGACGTCGTCGCGATCAACAAGTTCGAGCGCCGCGGCGCCGAGGACGCCCGCCGCGACGTCGGCCGCCAGCTCGTGCGCAACCGCGAGGAGTTCGGCGCGAGCTGGGAGGACATGCCGGTCTACGGCACGTCCGCGGCCACGTTCAACGACGACGGCGTCACCGCCCTCTACCAGCACCTGGTCGGGATCCTCGCGGAGGCGGGTCTCACGGTCGGCGAGGGCAGGCTGGCGAAGGTCGACCGCAAGACCTCCACCGAGTACGCGGCGGTGATCCCGCCGGAGAAGGTCCGCTACCTGGCCGAGGTCGCCGGGACGGTCCGCGACTACCACTGCGAGACCGACGCGCTCGTCGACAAGGCCCGGCGCCGTCAGCACCTGCGCACCGCCGCCGAGGCGGTCGAGTCGGCAGGCGCCGACGCGGGCGGGCTGGCCGACGTCGTGGCCGCAGCCGAGAAGGCACTCCCCGCCGAGGCCACCGAGCTGCTGGACACCGAATGGCCGTCCTGGGTCGAGGCCTACTCCGGTGACGAGATGGTGGTCCAGGTCCGGGACAGCGAGAAGACGTTCGAGCTGACCCGGGAGACGTTGTCGGGTAACAAGGTTCGCCGGGTCTCGTTGCCGAAGTACACCGACCAGGCCGACCTGCTCCGCTTCCTGCGCAAGGAGAGCCTGCCCGGCAAGTTCCCGTTCACGGCGGGCGTGTTCGCGTTCAAGCGGGAGGGCGAGGACCCGGCGCGCATGTTCGCCGGCGAGGGCGACCCGTTCCGCACGAACCGCCGGTTCAAGTACCTCTCGGCCGACTCCGACGCGAAGCGGCTGTCCACCGCGTTCGACTCGGTGACGCTCTACGGGCACGACCCGGAGACCCGCCCGGACGTCTACGGCAAGGTCGGCACGTCCGGCGTCTCGATCGCGACGCTCGACGACATGAAGGTGCTCTACGGCGGGTTCGACCTGTGCTCGCCGACCACCTCGGTGTCGATGACGATCAACGGGCCGGCCCCGACGATCCTGGCGTACTTCCTGAACACCGCGATCGACCAGCAGGTCGACGAGTTCCGCGAGGACGCACGGCCGCGAGCCCGACGAGGCCGAGCACGAGGAGCTGACCGCGCACGCGCTGGCGAACGTGCGCGGCACGGTGCAGGCCGACATCCTCAAGGAGGACCAGGGCCAGAACACCTGCATCTTCTCCACGGAGTTCTCGCTCCGGATGATGGCCGACATCCAGGAGTGGTTCATCGCGCACAAGGTGCGCAACTTCTACTCGGTCTCGATCTCCGGCTACCACATCGCGGAGGCCGGGGCGAACCCCATCTCGCAGCTGGCGTTCACGCTCGCGAACGGCTTCACGTTCGTCGAGAGCTACCTGGCGCGCGGGATGGACATCGACGACTTCGCGCCGAACCTGTCGTTCTTCTTCTCCAACGGCATGGACGCCGAGTACTCGGTGATCGGCCGGGTCGCGCGGCGGATCTGGGCAGTGGCGATGCGCGACCGCTACGGCGCGAACGAGCGGAGCCAGAAGCTCAAGTACCACGTGCAGACCTCGGGCCGTTCGCTGCACGCGCAGGAGATGAACTTCAACGACATCCGCACCACGCTGCAGGCGCTGTGCGCGCTCTACGACAACGCGAACTCGTTGCACACCAACGCCTACGACGAGGCCGTCACGACGCCGTCGGAGGACTCGGTGCGCCGCGCGCTGGCCATCCAGCTGATCATCAACCGCGAGTGGGGCCTGTCGATGAACGAGAACCCGCTGCAGGGTTCGTTCGTCATCGACGAGCTGACCGACCTGGTCGAGGAGGCCGTGCTCAAGGAGTTCGACTCGATCGCCGAGCGCGGTGGCGTGCTGGGCGCGATGGAGACCGGCTACCAGCGCGGCAAGATCCAGGACGAGTCGATGCTCTACGAGCACCGCAAGCACTCCGGGGACCTGCCGGTGATCGGCGTGAACACGTTCCTCAAGCCCCAGCACGGCGACGACGAGGATCCGCACGAGGTGGAGCTCGCCCGGGCCACCGAGGAGGAGAAGCGCTCCCAGCTGGACCGGCTGGAGGACTTCCAGACCCGCAACCGGACCGAGGCGGAGCAGGCGCTGCGGCGGCTGCAGGACGTCGCGACCGGTGAGGGCAACGTGTTCGACGAGCTGATGAAGGCCGCGCGGGTGTGCTCGCTCGGTCAGCTGACGAACGCGTTCTTCGAGGTCGGCGGGCAGTACCGGCGCAACATGTAGCTCGACGGCGTGACCACCTGCACGCGTGAGGCGGCGCGGACACCGGACCGGGCTGCGAGGATGGGGCCGTGACGCAGCCCGGACGGAACATCGTGATCGCCTGTCAGGGCGGCGGGAGCCATTCGGCGTTCGGCGCCGGCGTGCTCGGACGCCTGCTCGGCGCCCCCGAGCTGGAGGGGCACCGGGTGACCGGGTTGTCCGGCACGTCCGGCGGAGCGATCTGCGCGATCCTCGCGTGGACGGCCTTGCGCGACGGGGACCCGTCGGCCGCCGCGGACCGGCTGGACGCGTTCTGGCAGGACAACGCCGCCGACGGCCTGGTGCAGGGACTGCTCAACGCCGGCACGGTCGCGGCCGGAGTCCTGCAGAACCTGGACGCGCTGCCCGGCGTGAGCCCGTACTTCGTGCCGGAGATCGCGGCCGCCGCGTTCCGCGAGCTGCTGGAGCGCCACGTCGACTTCTCCCGGATCAGCGCCGATCCGGAGGCCGCGTTCCCGCTGCTGGTGATGGGCGCCGTCGACGTGCTGTCCGGCGACTTCCGCGCGTTCTCCAGCCGCCGGGAGCAGATCACCGTGGACAGCGTGGCGGCGTCGGCGGCGATCCCGAACCTGTTCCGGGCCGTGGAGACGACCGGCGGCACGTACTGGGACGGGCTGTTCTCGCAGAACCCGCCGGTGCGTGACCTGCTCGCGGCGCTGCCGGACGAGCTGTGGGTCATCCAGATCACTCCGTCCACGGTGGACAAGGCGCCGCGCACGCTCACCGAGATCGTCGACCGCCGCGGCGAGCTGTCCGGCAACCTGTCGCTCTACCAGGAGCTCGCGTTCGTCGAGACGCTGAACACGCTGATCGACGCCGGCCGCCTCACCCCGGGCGGGGAGATCGGGCGCACCGTGGTGCGGGTGATCGAGCTGCCACGCAGCATCCTGCCGCGGGCACTGGGTGCGGCGTCCAAACTGGACCGCAGTCCGGCGTTCCTGCGACGGCTGCGGGACACCGGGCGGGCGCAGGCCGACCGGTTCCTGGCGTCACTCGAGTTCGAGCGGGCGTGGCTCGACGGTGACGCCGCGGGTGTGCGGAAGCTGGCCGCGGACGACGCGCAGCTGGTGTCGGACACGCCGTTCCCGCCGCGCGGGCGGGGAGAACGCACCCGCGTCCTCGACGCCGTCGACGACCTGATGGCGTCGGCGGCGCTGGACACGGCACGGATCCAGACCGTCGGTGACATGGTCACCTGGTCGGCCCGATGCGGCGACGCGGAGCCCGGGGTCGCCCGGGCCCGGTTCGACGATGACGGTGGCCTGACGGAGCTGCGCTTCGGCCACCGGTGAGCAGTGCGGGGGTAGGCCGGACGTCCGCCCGCCCCGACTCGGGCGGACGTTCGGCGGGATGTCAGCGGCGGGCCGGCTTGCGGCGACCGCGGTTCCAGCCACCGAGAATGCCGACGACCTCGACCAACGACTCGGCGGCCTTCGACAGCGCGCGACCGAAGTTCTTCACCGGGAGTTCCTCCTGATGTCTTGCTGCTGGGGGCGATCACCACGTTCCCAGACGTCTGCATCGCCGCGCACGCGGGTCCCTAGGCCATGTAGGTGACGAATCGGACAGGCGGTGCTTCCGCATCGGCGAGTTGAGGCCCGACCGGCGGACACGACGCCCGGCGTGTCGGATTCACCCTGACACGGACGGTCCAACGGTTCCGGTCCGGGTCGCGCCGACGCGTCGGTCGGGTGACACCACGCACCACTCACCGCACGGGCAGGATCCGGTCCGCCCACAGCCCGGCGGAGACCAGCGGACCGATCAGCGCGGAGGCGCCCCGACGGGGCAGCGCCGCGAGCCGGCCGGCGTCCGCGGGCAGGGCGCGGTGCCGACCCTGCGACACCGCCGCGGCGACCTCGAGCGCGGCGAGGTGGTGGGTGTCCAGGGCGCTGTGTCCGGTCCCGGCCAGCGGCACGAGCACCGCGTCGGGGGCCAGTTCGACGATCCGTTCCGCGGTCGGGCGCGGCGTGCGCAGGTCGAGGTCGCCGGACACGACGGCGAGCGGCCGGTCGAACGACCCGAGCGCGGCGGGCAGATCGAACGGCTCGCCCGCGAACGGCGGCGCGTTGCGGGCCGCGGCGGCGAGCGTCCGCTGCGGGTCGAGCGGGTGCCCGTCCGGCGGCAGGCCGAAGCCGAGCTCACCGAAGGCGATGCCGCGCACCAGCTCCGGCTCGTACACCAGGGGCTGGCCGGGTCCGTCGATCTCCCGCCGGCCGAGCCGGATGATCTCGCTCCAGGTGCGCCCCGGACCTCGTCGTGCGGTGGACTCCAGCAACCGCGCCAGCAGCCGCGGACCGCCGAACTCGTAGGCGAGCTGCACCGGCAGGTCGATCTCCCCGGCCTCCACGACGCCGTCGGTGACCATCCGGCGCAGCAGCGCAGCGCTGCGCGCAGTGGCCGGGTCCAGCCCGTCCCAGAGCAGGCGGCGCAGGTGGGATCGGACCGTCGCGAGGTCCTCGACGACCGCGAGCATCGAGGAGTCCAGCACCATGCCGGCGACGCGGTCCGGGTACCGGACGGCGAACGCCTGGGCGAGGTAGGTGCCGTAGGACGAGCCGTAGACGACGGCCCGCCGCACGCCGGCGGCGTCGAGAACGGCGGCGAGGTCGTCCACCGCGTCGGAGATCGTGACGTGCTGCACCGGCAGGTCGGCGCCCTCGGTGTCGCGTCGGGACAGCCCGACGCCGCGATGCTCGACCATGATCAGGTCGATGCCCCGACTCCGGGCGCGGCGGCGCAGTGCGCGGTAGGGCAGCACCGACGCGAGGCCGGGACCGCCCGGGACGGCGAGCACCGGTGGCCGGTCGGCACGCGGCGCGGTGCGCACCCAGTGCAGTCCGAATCGGACGTCCGGGCCGGCCGGCCGTTCCACGGTGCCGCCGGAGCGGGACACCTCGCCGTACGCGAGGCCGGCCCACGTCTGGGCCGACGCTGTCTCCGCCACGCGTCGCTCCTCTCGATCCCCTGAGGGATAGACGTCCGGGGAGGCCACGCGGTTTCCCGGTGTGATGGTCCCCTCGGTCCACCTGCTCCGCCCGTCGGCAGGAGTCTCCACCGAAACGGGGCCGTGTGACGCGCACTCAGGGCCGATCGGTACGGCCATCCGGACCATCCAGGCGAGTCGGCAGGGCGCGTCCGGCCTACGGGCCGCATGCTGGCCGGACGGGGCGACGATCGGGATGAGGTGCGGGATGGCGTCGAACATAACGGTGTGGGTGGTGGTCGCGGCCGTCGTACTGGTGCTGATCGGCGTCGCACTCCTCGTGGGCGGGCGGGTGCGCGGGCGTCGACGCACCGCCGCGCTGCAACGCCACTTCGGACCGGAGTACGACCACGTTGTCCGGCAGTCCGGGGGCAAGTCCCAAGGGGAGTCCGAGCTGCGGCGGCGGCTCGCCCGCCGTCGTGAGCTGGAGGTGCGGGACCTCGACGCCGACGAGCGCGAGCGGTTCGCCGGCCAATGGGGACAGGCCCAGAACAGCTTCGTGGAGACCCCTCGGACCGGCCTGCGCGACGCCGATCTGATCGTCCAGCAGGTGATGCGCGAGCGCGGGTATCCGGTCGAGCACTTCTCCGAGCGCGAGCAGATGATCTCGGTGGACCACCCGGACCTGGTCGGGCACTACCGGGCCGCCCACCAGATCGCGGTCGCCGACACCCGCGAGGAGGCCGGTACCGAGGACCTGAGACAGGCGATGATGGACTACCGCTACCTGTTCGACGAGATGATCGGGGCCGGTCACCCGGAGAGCACCCAGCGCGGTCTCCAGACCCCGTGACCGTCCCGGAGTCCCCCGGGGCCGACCGCACCGAGGAGATCGTCGCGCCCGGCACCGCGGAGGTCGGTGAGGGTGACGTCCTCGCCGGGCGCTACGAGCTGCGTCGGTGCCTCGGGGTGGGGGGCATGTCCCGGGTCTTCCTCGCCCACGACCGCGAGCTGAGCCGCGACGTCGCGGTGAAGCTGCTCCTGCGTACCGGCGCCGCCGAGGACCTGGACCGGCTGCGCGACGAGGCCCGCGCCGCGGCGTCGATCGACCATCCCGGCGTGGTCACCGTCCACGACGTCGGTGCCACCGCGGCAGGTGTCCACGTCGTGATGTCCTATGTGGAGGGCGAGTCGCTGGCGCAGCGGCTGGACCGGGAGGGGCCGCTGGCGCCGGACGCGGTCGCCGCGATCGGCCGGGCGGTGTGCGACGCGCTGGGCGCAGCACATCGGGCGGGCGTGGTGCACCGCGACGTCTCCCCGGGCAACGTCATGCTCCGCCCGGACGGCGGGGTGACCGTCACCGACTTCGGTATCGCCCGGATCGGCGAGGGTGCGGGCCGGACGACCACCGGGCACATCATCGGCACCCCCGCCTACATCGCACCCGAGCAGGGCCGCGGGACGGCCCGGATCGACGGGCGCGCCGATCTCTACGCGTTGGGGTGCTGCCTGTTCGCGGCGCTGACCGGCCGCCCGCCGTTCACCGACCCGGATCCGGTGTCCGTGGTGCTGGCACACATCCGCCAGACACCGCCCCGGCCGTCCACGCTGCGCGACGACGTCCCGCCCGCCCTGGAGCAGACGCTGCTGCGGGCTCTGGCCAAGGACCCGGGACGGCGCTACCCCGACGCCGCGGCGATGGCCGCCGACCTCGACGCCGTCGCCGGACCGGACGGGTACCCGGTGACCGACGCCGCGGGTGCGGCCCGGACGCGGGACCTGACGAACGCGACCCCCGACGGCGACCACGGCACGCTCACGCTGCCCGAGCCGCGCCGGCCGGAGCCGGACGACGGCGCGCCGAGGGGACCGGACGGCGACAGCGGCGCGCTCGACCGGGCGCTCTCCGATGCCGAGGGCGACGAGGGAGCGGCCTCCGATCGGCGGCGCACCGCCGGGCTCGTGTTCATCGCGCTCGCAGTGCTGCTCGTGCTCGGCGCCGTGATCGCGGTCGTCGTGCTGGGCTGAACCGCCTCATCGCGGGGCACGGACCCGCCGCAGGGTCAGCGCGAGGACGAGCGCCCCGGCCAGGAGCGCGGAGACGTATACGACGAGGCCGAGCCAGCCGAAGCCGTCGTAGGCGAGCCCGCCTGCGGCGCCGCCGGCGCTGGAGCCCGCGTAGTAGCCCAGCAGGTAGAGCGACGACGCCTGGGCCGGCACCGCGCCGTCGAGCACAGCGGAGCGCCGCCCCACCCAGCCGGAGGCGACGGAGTGCGCCCCGAAGAAGCCGACGGTCACCAGCAGCAGGCCCACGATGATCGCGACCAGCGAGTCCGGAGCCGTGACCCAGACCCCGGCGAGGGCCGCGAGCACGGAGACCCAGAGCACCCGGCGGCGTCCGAACCGGTCCCCCAGGCGTCCGGCCGCAGTGGACGCGCCGCTCCCGGCCAGGTAGCCGAGGAAGATCAGCCCGGCGACCGTGCCCGGCAACGAGAACGGCGGTCCGAGCAGACGGAACCCGAGGTAGTTGTAGACCGACACGAACGCGCCCATGATCAGGAATGCGATGCCGAACAGGCACAGCAGGCCGGGGTCGCGCAGGTGCCGGCGCAGCGGACCGCCGAGGTCGCGCAGCCGGGTCCGTTGCGGGTCCGGCGCCGTCGCCGGGGGCAGCAGGAGCCGGAACGCGACGGCCGCCGCGACCGAGACGACGCCGACGGCGGCCAGCCCGGCGCGCCAGCCCACGAGGTCGGCGACGGTACTCGCGACCAGGCGCCCGGCCAGGCCGCCGAGCGTGTTGCCGGCGATCAGCAGGCCCATCGCGCCGCCGAGGTGACGCGGGCTGACCTCGTGCGTCACGTGCGCCATCGACAGCGCCGGGAGTGCGGCGAGCGTGACGCCCTGCAGGGCGCGGACCACGACCAGCACCTCGAACGACGGCGCGAGCGGTGCCAGCACGGCGAGTACCGCGGACGCCCCGAGCGCCCAGGTCATCACCCGCGCACGGCCCCAGGACTCGGCGACGGCGGAGAGCGGCAGCACGGCCAGTGCCAGCGTCCCGGTCGTCGCGGACAGCGCGAGGCTGGCCACCGAGGAGGACAGCCCGAACTCCTGCGCGAGCGTCGGGAGCAGTCCCTGCACGCTGTAGACCAGGACGAACGTCGCCAGGCCGGAGCACCACAGGGCCGCGCCGAGCCGCCGGAAGCCCGGTGTGCCGCGCTCGTGCGGAGCGGCGAGGCGGGCGGTCTCGGTCGTTGTCATTGCGCACGACCGTAGGCGGCGAGCCTTCGATGCGTCCAATGCATGCTGATACGAATTACGATGCGTTCGTGCATGAGCTGCTGGCACCCCGGCTGCACCAGTTCGTGGCCGTCGCACGGGCCGAGCACATGACGCGTGCGGCGCAGCGGATCGGCGTGCCGCAGCCCACGCTCAGCCGCGCGATGACCCGGCTGGAGGCCGACCTCGGCGTCGCGCTGTTCGCCCGCAGCGGGCGCGCGCTGCGGCTCACCCCGGCCGGACGCACGCTGCTCGCCCGTGCGGAGACGGCCCTGGCCGAGCTGGCCGCCGCGGCCGACGAGCTGACCGGCGACGCGGACCCGGCGCACGGCCGGGTCGCGCTCGGCTTCCTGTCCACATTGGGCACCGATGCGGTGCCGCGGCTGCTGCGCGGGTTCCGGGACGCGCACCCCGGCATCCGGATCGAGCTGCTCCAGGGCCGGCACGCCGTCCTGCTGGACCGGTTGCGCGACGGCGTCGCGGACGTCGTCCTGACCTCGCCGCTCCCGGACGAGCCGGGCCTGGTCGCGACGGCGCTGGCCGAGGAGGAGGTGCGCCTCGCCGTCCCGTCCGGGCACCGCCTGCACCGCACCGGGCCGGGCGGCGACACGGAGCCGGTCGCGCTGGCCGACGTCGCCGGTGAGCCGTTCCTGGCCTTCGCGCCCGGTTACGGGCTGCGCGGCCCGGTACTGGACTGGTGCCGGGCGGCCGGGTTCGGGCCGCGGATCGCGTTCGAGGGCGGGGAGGCCGCGACGCTGCGCGGGCTCGTCGGCGCCGGGCTCGGCGTCACGCTGCTCCCGCTCGCGCCGGACGTGCCCGGGGTCGTCCAGGTCCCGGTGCACTCGCCGCACCCGGTCCGCACGATCGGCATGGTGCACCGCGGCGGTGACCGCCCGACCCCGGCCGCTCGGACACTGCGCGGATTCGTCGCGGCCCGCGCACCGGACGCCCTCGCGCATTGAGGCGCGGGTGGCGCCGAGCTTGCCTCACCGGATCTCGGGAGTTGCCTTCTGGGAAGTCGCTCACCTGGTGAGCCATGCCAGTTCCGGGATCGCGCGGCCGGCGGTAGGGCTCGGCGGTGCCACACGCCACGCGGCACCGCGGCTGCACCGTCGGAGGGCGGCGGGTTAGCGTCCGAGTCGTGGACGGCATGGCTGACGACGAGGGTCGCGACGTTCCGGTACCGGCGGAGGTACGGCGGGTGGTGTCGCTGGTGCCGTCGCTGACCGAGGCCGTGGCCGAGACCGCGCCGGGACTGCTCGTCGGCGCGACGGACTGGTGCACGCACCCCGCCGACCTGGACGTGACGCGCATCCGGGGCACGAAGAACCCGGACGTCGACGCCGTCGTCGCGCTGGAGCCGGACCTGGTGCTGGCCAACCAGGAGGAGAACAAGCCGGGCGACCTGGACGCGCTGCGGGAGGCCGGGCTCGCCGTGTACGTCACCGACATCCGCGACGTCGACGGCGGTCTCGCCTCGCTCGGCCGGATGCTCGCCGCGTGCCGGCTCGACGAGCCGGAGTGGCTGCGCGAGGCCCGCACGCTCTGGGGCGCGATCGATCCCGCCGGGCCGCGGCGCCGCGCCGTCGTGCCGATCTGGCGCAAGCCGTGGATGGCGGTCGGATCGGACACGTTCACCGGCGCCGTGCTGGACCGCCTCGGGGTGGACAACGTGCTCGACGACTCCCCCGAGCGCTACCCGAAGTTCGACCCGAACGACCTGCCGCCCCACGACGTCGTCGTGCTGCCGGACGAGCCGTACCTGTTCACCGCCGACGACGGGCCGGAGTCGTTCGACGCGCCGTCGGTGCTGGTCAGCGGGCGGCTGCTGACCTGGTACGGACCGAGCCTGGTCGAGGCGGCGCGGGTCCTGCCGGCCGCCGTCGGCGCGGACGGGCCCGGCGTTGACAGTTCGGCTCCCACTACATAGCGTCACATCGCGCTTATCGGACTCAGCTCCGATATCGCCCCACCACCACGACGACAAGGGAGTCGCCGTGCAGAGCACCTCGTGCCTGCCCAGACCGCTCGTCGTGGCTGCCGTGGTGGTGCTCCTCGGTGCCGTGCTGGCCGGCTGCGGGCTGCGCGGAGCGGGCCAGCCCGGCGGCTCGTCGTCGTACGGCGGTCCCCGCGATCAGCCTGGCGCTCGTCGGTGACTGACGACGCCTCCTCGCGGGCGCGGGTGGTCACCGACACCCGCTCACCGGACAGATCGCCGTCGGCCGATCCGCGTGGCAGGCTGACCGGCGTGGAGACACCGGTGTCGATCGATCTGACGGACGGGCTCGCGGTCGTGACGGTGGACTCGCCGCCGCTCAACCTGTTCGACGAGGCGATGCACACGGCGCTGCTCCGGATGCTGGACGAGCTGGAGCGGACCCGGCCGCGGGCGGTCCTGGTCCGGTTCGAGGGGAAGCTGGTCACCGGCGGCGTCGACATCTCGCTGTTCGAGCGGCTGGACCGCGCGTCGGCGACGGAGATGTTCGCGTCCCTGATCTCGATCACCCAGCGGATGGCGGCGCTGCCCGCGCCGACCGTGTTCGCCGCCCATGAGCGGTGCCTGACCTGGGGTTTCGAGCTGGCGGTGGCGTGCGACCTGATCCTCGCGGCGGAGCCGGCGCGCGTTCGGGCTGATCGAGGCGACGGTCGGGCTGACCCCGGCGATGGGCGGCACCCAGCGCCTCGCCGAGCGCGCCGGGACCGGGCGGGCCCGCGAGTTCGTGCTGACCGGCGACCTCTACGACGCGGCGACGCTGCACTCCTGGGGCGTGGTCAACCGGGTGCTGCCGTCCGAGGGGTTCGACGACGCCGCCCGCGCGCTGGCCCGCCGCCTCGCGGACGGGCCGACCGTCGCGCACGCCGCGACGAAGTCGGTGCTGGCGTCGTTCCTCGACGGCGGTGTCCCCCGCGCCGACGCGGACGTCCCCGCGATCGCCGGGGCGCTGTTCGACACCGAGGACCTCCCCGCCGCCCTGCGGACGTTCCGGACGTCCGGTCCCGGCCGGGCGGAGTTCAGCGGGCAGTGACATTTAGCGATACCCTCCTCCGATCGGGGAGTGTTCCGGATCACGTTCGATTGAACCGGGCCCGGATAGGGTTCGCCACCGGCCTACCTGTCGATGCACCTGGTGTCGGACAACGGAACCGAGCCACGGAGGACACGATGGACAGCGGACACGTGCACCACACCCGCCCCACCGCGACGGCCGTCGCGGTCCCGGACGTCACCGTCCCCACGCCCCGGAGCGCGCCTCCGGTCGAGTCGGGGACGCCCACCGACACACCGATCGCGTCCGGCACCCGCGGGCACCGGGTCGGCCGACACGGCGCCCATCCCGGTGGTCGCCGGCACCGCACCGGCCGTCGACCCGACGGTCGACACCGGCCCGATCGCCACCGTCCCGGCCGGCGTGGCACCGACCGTCACGCCGCCCGCGACCACACCGGTGGCCTCGCCCTGCCGCTGCGGCCACGGCCGGGACGCGCACGAGCACTTCCGCCGCGGCACCGACTGCGCGGGCTGCGACTGCGCGCGCTTCCGCCGCCCGAGCCTGCTGGCCCGCCTCCGAGGCTGACCCGGGGACCTCCCAGGACCGGCGACCGCGGTGCGGACAACCCGGCCCTGCCCGTGATCACCGTCCCGGTGCAGAACCGGCCACATGCGGCCGATCCTGCACCCGACCAGGGATCACAGTCGGCGGACCAGAGCGACCGCCGATCAACCGCCGCCCCGCCCCACCGCCGGACGGACCGTCAGCGGGCCGCCTTCAGCAGGTCCGAGCACTTCTCGCCGATCATCATGGTCGTGATGTTCGGGTTGATCGCCGGCAGGAACGGCATCGCCGACCCGTCCGCCACCCGCAGGCCCTCGACGCCGCGCACCCGCAGCTGCGGGTCCAGCACGGCGAGCGGGTCCGAGTCGGTGCCCATCTTCGCCGTGCAGGCCGGGTGGTAGACCGTGTTGTGGGTCTTCATCATGTAGTCGGCCAGGTCGTCGTCGGTGACGGCGCTCGGTCCGGGCGCGAGCTCGGCGGCGACCCACTCCTTCAGCACGGGCTGCTCGGCGATCCGCCGCGCCAGCCGGACGCCCTCGATCATCACCCGCCATGTCGTGGCCGTCCGGGTCGGTGAAGTACTTCGGGTCGACCCGGGCCCGGTCGCGGAAGTCCCTGGTACGCAACCGGACCGTGCCGCGTGAGCGGCCGCGCGTGACGTTCGGGGTCAGGCAGAACCCGTTGTCGGTGGTCGGGTAGCCGTGCCGCACGGTGTTCAGGTCGAACGGCACCGACCCGTAGTGCATCATCAGGTCCGGCCGGTCGTAGGACGTGTCCGTGCGGTGGAACAGCCCGATCTCCCACCACTGCGTGGACTCGGTGACCATCGGCTTCGCCGCGTCCCACATCACGAGGCCCTCGACGTGGTCGTCCAGGTTGGCCCCGACGCCCGGGGCGTCGACGCGGACGTCGATCCCGAAGTCCCGCAGGTGATCGGCCGGCCCGATGCCGGAGAGCATGAGCAGCTTCGGGGTGTCGATGGCGCCCGCGGAGAGGATCACCTCGCGGTTCGCCGTGATCGTCTCCCGGCCCGGCCCGATCCCCCGCTGGTACTCGATCCCGGTCGCGCGGGCGCCGTCGAAGAGCACCTGCGACGCCCAGCACCCGGTGCGGATCTCCAGGTTCGGCCGCGAGTCCATGATCGGGTGCAGGTAGGAGTGCGACGACGACGCGCGCGTCCCGTCCGGGAACCGGTTGACCTGGAAGAAGCCGGCGCCCTCGGTGACCGTGACGCCCTCGTTGAACCGCACGGTCGGCAGCCCGACGGCTGCGGCGGCCTCGAGCAGCGCCACGCCGCACGGGTCGTTCGGCGGGATCTGCATCAGGTTGACCGGGCCGGACCGGCCGTGGCCCTCCCACGGGCCGTCGTTGGTCTCCAGGCGCGCGATCAGCGGCCAGCACTCGTCGGCGGACCAGCCGGTGAGGCCGGAGGCGGCCCACTCGTCGAGGTCCTCGCGCGGCGTCCAGAACGCGATGCACGAGTTGTGCGACGAGCACCCGCCGAGCACCTTCGCCCGCGCGTGGCGCATGTGCGAGTTGCCGCGCTCCTGCGGCTCGATCGGGTAGTCCCAGTCGTAGCCGGAGTCGAGCAGGTTCATCCAGTCGGCCAGCTGCAGCACGGCCGGGTCCCCGACGTCGGACGGTCCGGCCTCGAGCAGGCACACCGAAACCGAGGGGTCCTCGGACAGGCGGGCGGCCAGCGCGCAGCCACCCGAACCGCCGCCGACGACGACGTAGTCGAAGCGCTCCGTCATCCCATTCCCTCCTCGATCTCTTTCGCCCGGTGCTCGGGCAGGGTGCCCAGGTTGTGGCGCCCCCGGAGCAGGAACCAGGCCAGCCCGCCGAGGGCCACGATCCCGATGAAGATGAACGCGATGTAGCTGAGCCAGCCCGCGCCGTAGACGTCCTCACGCGGCCAGGCCAGGTTCAGCGCCATCGCCGCACCCCACAGCACGGCCAGGATGTTGACCGGAAGGCCCCAGCGGCCCAACGTGAAGTAGCCCTTCTGCCCCTCGTCCGGCCACTGTCCGCGCAGCCGCTTCCGCAGCAACGGAATCGTCACGAGCAGGTAGGCGAGGTAGATCATGATGATCGCGACGCTGGTGACGGCCGTGAACACCTCGGGCACACCTGCGTTCGCGACCAGGATCAGGATCGCGAGCACCCCGATCAGGATGGACGGGATCACCGGCGTCTTGCGTACCGGGTCGATCCGGGCCAGCACCGAGCCCGCGGGCAGCGCGTTGTCGCGGGCCATCGCGAACATCAGCCGGATCGCCGCGGTGTGCACGGCCAGCGCACAGACCGTGATGGCGATCGCGATGGCGACGAGGAAGATCGGGCCGACCACCCCGCCGAACACCTGCAGCAGCACCAGCTGTCCGCCACCGGACTTCTCGCCGAGCGCCGGGTCGGCGAGGTCCGGTGCAGCCAGGATGATCCCGAGCAGGATCAGACCGCCGATGACGAACGACGCGACGACGGCGCGCAGGATCGCGCTCGGCGCGGTGCGTCGCGGGTCATGGGTCTCCTCACCGAGCGAGCTCGCGGTGTCGAAGCCGTACATCACGTACGCCGAGGCCAGCGCCGCGACCAGGAACACCCCGAAGTAGCCGCCCGGCATGCCCTCGCCGAGCCCGTTGGTATCGAACAGCACCGACGGCGGGTTCACGATGTTGATGAACAGTCCGACCACGATCGCGACGGCGGCGACCAGCTCGATGAACACCCCGGTGGAGTTGATCCGGGCCATAAGCTTGACGCCGATCGCGTTGATGACCGTGGTGAACACGATCAGGATCGCGCCGAGCAGCACGCCGTTGAGGGCGGCGTCGTTCGCGTCCGCCGCGTCGCCGACCAGCTGGAACCCGGACCAGAGCTGCGGCAGCACGAGCTGGTAGGCCAGTACGACCGCGGAGATCGTCACGACGGAGGCGGTCAGCATCATCCAGCCGGCCATCCACGAGGTCGCCGGCCCGCCGAGGCGCTTGGACCAGTTGTAGACCGATCCGGCGACCGGATAACGCCCGGCGAGCTCGGCGAACGACAGGGCGACCATCAGCTGCCCGGCGAACACCATCGGCCAGGACCACCAGTAGGCCGCGCCGCCGGTGCCGAAGCCGAAGTAGAACAGCTGGAACGTTCCGGTCAGGATCGAGATGTAGCTGATCCCGGCCGCGAAGCTGGCGAACTTGCCGATGCTGCGGTCCAGCGTCTGGCTGTAGCCGAAGTCGGCCATGCCGTCATCGGCGGCCCCGGAGCCTTCCGGGCTGCTCTTCTCCGCAGGCGTGCTGCTCATCCCGCACCTCCCTCGTGACCGGTGAACCACCTCTGGGGCTCTGGGGCCGTGTTGTTCCACACGTGCTTGATCTCCTGGTACTCCGCGAGCCCGGTCGGTCCGAGCTCGCGGCCGTTACCGGAGCGGCCCATGCCGCCCCATTCCGCCCCGGGGAAGTAAGGGTGGAAGTCGTTGATCCAGACCGTGCCGTGCCGCAGAGCGGACGTCATCCGGTGCGCCCGGCCCATGTCCCGGGTGAACACCGCGCCGGCCAGGCCGTAGTGGGTGTCGTTGCCGAGCTCGATCGCCTCGGCCTCGGTCGTGAACCGCTCCACGGTGAGCAGCGGTCCGAACGTCTCCTCGCGGATGACGCGCATGTCCCGGGTGACGTCGGTGATCACGGTGGGCAGGAAGAAGTACCCGTTCTTCAACGACGGGTCGTCCGGCCGGCGGCCCCCGCAACGGATCGTTGCGCCCTCGGCGCGGGAGGCTGCGACGAAGTCCTCGATCTTGGCCAGGTGCGCCGCGGAGACCAGCGGGCCGACCTCCACGCCGTCCTCGAGCCCGTTGCCGAGCCGGATGAATGCCGCGCGGCGCACGATCTCGTCGACGAGCGCGTCGTGCAGCGAGTCCTCGACGATCAGCCGTGCGCCGGCCGAGCAGACCTGCCCGGAGTGCAGGAACACGGCGAGCATCGCGTAGTCCACGGCCAGCTCGAAGTCGGTGTCCGCGAACACGATGTTCGGGTTCTTCCCGCCCAGCTCGACGGCCGTGCGCTTCACCGTCTCCGCGGACGCGCGGATGATCGCCTGCCCGGTGCCCAGGCCGCCGGTGAAGCTGACCATGTCCACGTCCGGATGCTGGGTGAGCGGGGCGCCGACGCTCGGCCCGTCGCCCAGCAGGATGTTGACCACGCCGGGCGGGACTCCGGCCTCCTCGCACAGCTCGACCAGGGTCACCGACGTCAGCGGCGTGACCTCGCTGGGCTTGATCACCATCGTGTTCCCGGCCGCGATCGCCGGGGCGACCTTCCAGGACAGCTGCAGCAGCGGGTAGTTCCACGGCGTGATCAGCACGCACACACCGACCGGCTCGTGCACGATGCGAGAAACGACGGCCGGATTGCCGGTGTCCACCATCCGTCCCGCGTCCTTGTCCGCGGTTCCGGAGTAGTAGCGGAAGACGGCGGTCACGTCGTCGACGTCGATGCGGCTCTCGGCGAGCGTCTTGCCGGTGTCCAGCGTCTCGGTGCGGGCGATCTTCTCCTTGTCCCGCTGCAGCATGTCCGCGATCCGGCCGAGGATCGCGCCGCGCTCGCCTGCCGACGTCGCGCGCCAGGGGCCGGAGTCGAACGCGGCACGTGCGGCCGCGACCGCACGATCCACGTCGTCGGGGCCGGCCTGGTCGACCTCGGTCACCACGCTGGCGTCGAAGGGGTTGACGACCGGTGCGGTTCCCCCGGAACCACCGGTCCACGTTCCGTCGATGTAGAGGCTCGGCACCCGGCTGACTCTTCACCCGGCTAGTTGTGCAGCGCAAGGGCCGTCCGGATCGGACACCGGGCACGTACCGCGGCCGAACGGACGCAGGAACCGCGACAGTCACCGTCTTCGGCAACGCGTTGCTGCAGGTCGACCTCCGAGAGTGAGTACCGGACGCTAGAGTTGCGCGATGAACAACCCGACGCGCACACGCGAGACGGGCGTCCAATCGGTGGACCGCGCCATCACGGTGCTGGAGATCCTGGCGCGGCGCGGGGAGGCCGGCGTCAGCGAGATCGCGGCCGAGCTCGACGTGCACAAGTCCACCGCGTTCCGCCTGCTCGGCGCGCTGGAGGAGCGGGGACTGGCCGAGCAGATCGGCGACCGCGGCAAGTACCGGCTCGGGTTCGGGCTGATCCCGCTGGCCGGCCGCGTCTCGGAACGGCTCGAGGTGACCCAACAGGGGCGGTCGGTGTGCGAGGACCTGGCGTCCCGGCTCGGCGAGACCGTGAACATCGCGATCCAGGACCAGGGCGTCGCCGTCAACGTCGACCAGGCGCGCGGTCCCTCGACCGTGACGACCTACAACTGGCTCGGCCGGATCACCCCGCTGCACAGCACGGCCAGCGGCAAGGTGCTGCTCGCCGCCGTCGACCCCGCCGACCGCGAGGAGCTGGTGGTCGACCTGCCGCGCACGACGCCGCGGACGCTCGTCACCCCGGCCAAGCTCGCCGCGGACCTCGACGACGTGACGGCTCTCGGCTACGCGTGGGCGCTCGAGGAGTACGAGGTCGGCCTGAACGCCGTCGCGGCCCCGATCCGGGACCACTCCGGCTCGGTGGTCGCGGCGCTGTCGGTTTCCGGGCCCGCCTACCGCCTCCCGCCGGACCGGATCGAGGAGATCACCGCGGACGCCGTCGCGGCCGGTGAGGAGATATCCCGCCGTATGGGGCATTGGGTCCGGTAGGTCACTGGGTCCGGTAGGGAGTCTCGCTCGCCTTTGATCGGGGTCGGGTTCGAGCTGGTCCCGAAGGTTGTCAGCGGCGGGTTCGGCGTGGGCTGCGCTGGGAGACGGGCGGGCTCCGCCCGCGTGGTGGTCGGCTTCGTTGCGGTGCCGGTGCTCGCTTCGCTTCGGGGGTCTTTCAAGAGCAGGTTGCGGGACGGGTCGGCGGTGTGGGGCCGGCTGGCTTCGCCCGCGTGGTGGTCGGCTTCGTCGCGGTGCGGGGGCTCGCTTCGATTCGGGGGCCTTTCGAGAGCAGGTTGCGGGACGGGTCGGCGGTGTGGGACCGGCCGGCTCCGGCCGCGTGGTGGTCGGCCCTATTTGCGGTGCCGGGGCTCGCTTCGCTTCGGGGGTCTCAAGAGCGGTGGTGGGGCCGGTCGGCGGCACCTACAGGCGCTCCAGGACCGGGGGGAGGGTGCGCTCGAGCTCGTCGCCGAGACGTTCGAACTCGCGCCGCAGGAACGGCGCGGCCAGCTTCACCAGGCCCTTGAACCGCAGATCGGCGTGGTAGGTGACGGTGCTGCCGCCGTCCTCAGCAGGTTCGACGAGGATCTCGTCGGTCGCGGTCACCGTGTTGTTCTCCCCGACGAACGTCAGGCGGCACGGCGTGCGGTGCACCAGGCGGTAGGTCAGCTCGGTCTCCCGGCCGTTGAACACGGACACGTTGCGCCATGTGCTTCCGACGTCCACGGGGCCGCCGTCGTCGGCGCGCGTGCAGGAACGGGTCCCCGGGTCCCACACCTCGGAGTGCCCGAAGTCGGCGAGGTATCCGAGCACGGTCTCGGCCGGCGTCGACACCGTCATGACGCGCTGGACGCTGACCACCCGCGCTCCTCCCCTTCCGGTCCGCCCCGGACCGCGACCATGATGACGTGCGCGAGGGCCTTCGGCCAGCATGATCGCATGCCGCGCGCCGGGCGCGGACACATGATCGACTCGAGGGGCACACCGGTGCGGTAAACGGGTGCAACCCCACTTCGACCGTCCGGCCACGGGGGGCCGTCCCGGGATGCGACGCTCGCGTCTGTCCGGTCCGACGACGTGAGGAGGCGGCGTGGTCGAGCCCGACGTCCGGGTGAACACGGGCGACCTCGACGCGGCCGGCGCGGAGCTGGTCCGGCTCGGTTCCGAGCTCGCGGGCGCGATCCGTGCCCCGGAGGCGCTGCGGGTGGAACCGGCGTTCGCCGAGGGCTTCTCGTCGGTCGGCGCGACCGCACGGCTCGCCCAGCTCTGGCGCGCGGACCTCGAACGGCGGGCCGGCGACGTCGTTACCCAGGGCACGTCGATGCAGGCCGCGGCGCAGGCGTGGCGGGCGGCCGACGACGCCGTCGCGGACTCGCTGCGGGCCGGCTGACCCTCGCCGTGCCGACCTATGCGGAGCTCGCCGACGTCGATCCGACGTCGTGGCTGCACCAGGCGCGCGACTGGGACGAGCTCGCGCACGACCTCGCCGACCGGGCGGAGCGGGTCCGCGCCGCGTGCGCGCGGATCGACGAGACGTGGGGTGGCGCCGACGCGCGCGCCGCGCGCACGCGCCGGGACGAACTCGTCGCCGAGCTGGACGCGGCGGCGGACCGGGCGGCGGCCGTCGCCGCGGTGCTGGGCCGGCATGCGGGGACGGTGATGGCCGCCCAACAGCGGATGCGCGACGCGGTGCTCGGCGCGAACCCGCTGTTCACCCGCGTGACACCGGACGGGACCGTGCTGCCAGTCCTCTGGGTGTCCGGATCGCCACTCGGCGTGGCCAACAACCTGGCGTGCTACCTCATCGAGGCGCGGCGGATCTCCGCGGTGATCGCCGACGCCCTGACCGAGGCGGAACGCTCCGACGCGGAGACCGTCGACGCGCTGCACCGGCTCGCGCCCGGCGGCCCCGAGGGCCCTCCGCCGGGCGGCGGCGGGCCGGACGGCATCCCCGCGGAGGGCACGTCCGCGGCCGCGGTGCACGAGTGGTGGCGCGGGCTGCCCGCAGGCGAGCGCGACCGTCTGGTCACCGAGCACCCGGACCGGATCGGCGAGCTCGACGGCGTGCCGGCGTCCGACCGGGACCGGGCGAACCGGCTGCGCCTGGACGGCGAGCGGGTCCGGCTGCGGCGGCTGCGGATGCGCCTGCGGCGCCAGGACGGCGCCGACGAGCGGGAGCAGGTGGACGCCGCGCTCGCCGGGATCGACGTCCTGGACCACCGGCTGGACGTGCCGGGCACGCTGCTGCTCGGATTCGGCACCGAGGACGGCGGACGTGCCGTCGTCGCCGCGGGGGACCCGGACCGCAGCGACAACGTCGTCACGTACGTGCCCGGCGTCGGGGCCCGGCTCGCGACCGTCGGCATCGACCTCGCCCGCTCCGACGCGATCGCCGGCTCGGCCCGGGCGGCGGCCCCCGCCGCCAGCACCGCCGCGGTCACGTGGATCGGGTACGACGCCCCGCCCGGTATCGCCGCGGCGGTCAGCGACTCGCCTGCGCGGGACGGCGGCGCCGCGCTGACCCGGTTCCAGGACGGCCTGCGCGTCACCGGGCGCGGCGACCGCGCACGCCTGACCGTGCTCGGGCACAGCTACGGCTCGCTCGTCGCCGGGCACGCGGCCGCGGCGGGAGGGCTGGCCGCCGACGAGCTCGTGCTCGTCGGGAGCCCGGGCGCCGGCACCCGCAGCGACGTCGGGGACCTGAGGATGGATCCGGCGCACGTGTGGGCCACGGTTGCGGCGAACGATCCGGTCAACCACATTCCCGGTTCACCCGCGGTCGGCACCTCGGACCCCTTCGCGGCCGCGCGACAGCTCGCCTTCGGTACCGACCCGACCGACCCAGCCTTCGGGGCGCAGGTGTTCGCCTCGGCGCCGGGAACTCTCGGCGCGGGGCCCGACGACCCGGCTACGGACGAGGACGAGTCGTCACCGACGGCGGCGCACGGGCAGTATTGGGACCCGGGATCGCCGTCCCTGGAATCGATCGGACGCATCGCGGTGGGCCGCCGGGACGTGTACCGCTGAGGCATCCGGCGGGACCACGTTGAGTGACGACACGACGTCGCAGCGGCGTTCCTCGTGGCCGAACAGCATGATCGTGCGCCGCAACGGATCTCGCTCCGGTCGAACTGGACTGAGTTAGTAGTTGGAGGGTTAAACACTAACCGTTCGCGCGTGCGTATCATGCAAGGCGTGACCGAGGTGAAAACTGCGCGACGGACGGGGCGGCCGCCGCTGACGGACCGGACCGCTCTCCTGGGGGCTGCACGGGAGATCGGGTTCCTGAGCCTGACCGTCGGCGCTGTCACCGCGAAGGTCGGCGTGAAGTACTCGACGTTCTACCGGCACTTCCCGAGCCTCGAGGCCTTGCTGGCCGCGCTCGTGGAGGACGTGATGGAGGAGGCCCGCTTCCCCGAGCCGGGTGGTTCCTCATGGCAGGAACACATACGGGAGACGTGCGCGGCCGCGTTCGACCTGTTCTCCCACCATCCGGGACTGGCCGGAGCGATCGTGCGGCTGCCGGATCTGCCGCGGCGGGGTCTCGTGGCCTTCCAGCAGATGACGGATCTGATGCTGGCCGCGGGCTTCACGCCGGAGGACGCCGCGATCGGTGCCAACGCGGCGCTCGAGACCGTCGTCATGCCCTTCATCACCAACTCCGACCGCGGCGCCGGTCTGGTGCGCCGCCGCGAGCAGGCCCAGGGGACGCAGGTCGCGCTCGACGACCGGATCCGGACGGTGATCGACGAGGCGCTGGACGACCCGCCGCGCCGATGGACCAGCAGCAAGATCGACCTGCTGATCGCGGGGCTCGAGCTGCGCCTTCCCGGCACGCGGGACTGAGCCACCGCCGAGCTGAGCGGGGCGCTACGGTCCAGGATCATGGCGAACCGCGACGTCGACGTCCTGGAAGCACTGGAGAAGGTCCCGCAGCTGGCCGACGCGCAGATCTGGGAGATCGCGTCCCGCTGCCGGGCCTACCGTGCCCGTCCCGACGGCGAGGACCAGTCGGTCGAGCTGGAGTTGAGTGTCGACACTGCCGGCCGGTGGATGGTCGTGGCGCGCGACGAGGAGCGCGGTCTCACCGCGCAGGGGCCGCCGATGCCGGGGCTGAACGGCGCGCTGGGGCTGGTGCCCTGGTACGAGCTGGACGGCGATCCGGAGAAGGACTGAGCACGGAGCCTGCGGAGCTGCGCATCAGTACTGAGCACGGATGGCCGTGGTGGCCGCGACCCCGCCCAACGGGTGGGGCCGCGGCCGCCGGCTCATCCCGGGACGACCTCGGAGGCCTGGGGACCCTTCTGACCCTGGGTGACCTCGAAGGTCACCGTCTGGCCCTCCTCCAGGGTGCGGTATCCGGACGACTGGATCGCGCTGAAGTGCACGAACAGGTCCGCTCCTCCCCCGTCTGGGGTGATGAAGCCGTACCCCTTCTCCGCGTTGAACCACTTGACGGTGCCCTGTGGCATCCGGGTCTCCTCACCTTGCCGGCGTTCTACGCGGACGACCCTACCCATGTCGGGGCCTCCAGCCCTATGACCGGCCCGGACGACGAGCCGATGTCGGGGTTCAGCTCGTGCGGCGACCGCGGTCGGGGGCCGGCAGATCGAGCACACGCGAGTTGCGCAGCCGCCACATCAGGAACGCGATGCCCAGCCGGGTGCGGCCGATCCCGTCGAAGGGGTCGAACCCGAGCGTGGTGACGACCGAGTCCAGCCTCGTCTGCAGCGTGCTGTGGTGCACCCCGGCCAACCGGGCCGCCTGGCGCACGGACGCGGCGCGCACCAGCGCGTCGAGCGTCGCGGGACCCCAGGGGTGGGCCATCACCTCGTCGAGCAGGTCGACGTCGGGCAGCGCGGCGTCGTCAGAGGTGTCGGCGAGCAGCCCGACGAGCCCGCCGTAGCGGTCGGCGTGCACGGTCGGCGTCTCCGGGGGCTCGCACAGCCGCAGAGCGACGATCGCGCTGCGGAACGACTGCGGTAGGTGGTCCGGTACCGCGGCGATGCCGATCCCGGTCGGCGTCGCGCGCACCGGCTCGTGGTCGTGCGGCACGACGAGGGCGTGGATCGGCCCGAACGGCGTCGCCACCACGTCCTCCGGGCCGCTCGGGTGGGACTCCCACACCGCGAACAGTGGAGCCGCGACGATCCGGTACCGCGCGGGCGGCGTGAGCGACAGCCGCGCCGCGACCGTGCGCCGGGTCTCGACCTCGACGCCCCCGTCGAGCAGCACACCGAGGTCACGGCGGTTCTCCGGCTCGTCACGGGTGCGCCCGTGCCGGATCCGCACGGCCATCGCCAGGCGTTCGAGGATGATCGCGTCGTTCGCGTGGGCCGGGCCGGTGCGGTCGAGCCACACCCGGATGCCGTCCGCGCCGGCCGTGGCCGCCTCCGGCGGTGGCGGCGAGTCGGGCGCGATCTCACCGCGCGGGGTGACGTGCAGCGTGCGCCGCGGCTCGTCCTGGCAGAAGCCGGCCGCGCACCCGGCCAGCGACGCGGCCGCGCTGAGCAGGCCGCGGGTGTTCACGTTGCCGATGATCAGCTCGTCGAAGCAGGCGATCACGCGCAGCCCGAGGCTCGCCTCCGGATCGAGCGCGGCGAGGCGCCCGAGTAGCTCCTGCACTGCCGCTCACCGCCCCGATCGCCTGATCTTGAGTCTAGTCGTGCGGATCGCGCCGGCGGCTAGTCCGCGAGGATCTTCTCCACCCACGCGTCCCGGGTCCGGATCATCCCCCGGGCGGGCACGGTGTGCGGGGCGAAGATGTCGAACGCGTGGAAGCCGCCGGACCAGACGTGCAGCTCGGCGTCGCCGCCCGCGGCCCAGATCCGGCCGGCGAACGCGATCGCCTCGTCCCGGAAGATCTCCGCGGCGCCGACGTCGACGAACGCGGACGGCAGCCCGGACAGGTCCTCGGCCCGCGCCGGGGCGGCGTAGGGCGACACGTCCGGCCCGCCGCGGGCGTCGCCGAGCAGCGCCGACCACCCGGTCTCGTTGCTGATCCGGTCCCAGACGCCGACGCCGTCGAACTGCCGGGTGGAGCCCGTGCCGCCGCGGTCGTCGAGCATCGGGTAGTCCAGCACCTGGGCGCGCAGGGCGGGCCCACCACGGTCGCGGGAGGCCAGCGCCATCCCCGCGGCCAGGCCGCCGCCGGAGCTGGCGCCGGCCACCATCAGCCGGTCCCGCCGGATCCCCAGCTGTTCCGCCGACGCGGCCACCCACTCCAGCGCGGCATAGCAGTCCTCGCGCGGGAACGGGTCCGGGTACTCCGGTGCCAGCCGGTACTCCACGGTGACCAGCACCGCGCCCAGCCCCTCCACCCAGTCCAGCACGAGGTCGGCGCCGCTGAAGCGGTCGCCGAACATCAGCCCGCCGGAGTGCACGAACAGCACGCCGGGGCGCGGTCCGGCGGCCCCGGACGGGCGCAGCACGGAGACCTCGACCGGATCGCCGCGGTGGCCCGGCACGACGTGCTCGGAGCGCTCGATCGCGCGGCCGACGAGCGTGTCCTCGATCGGGGGCGACGCGTAGGAGCGGCGCATGAACGGGATCAGGTCCGGCGTGATCGTCGGCGGGAACACGCCACCGACCACGGCCAGCCCGGCCTTCAGCTCCGGGTCGAAGTCCGGTCGGGCGACCACCCGCGCATCCTTCCAGGGCCGTGACCGGACCCGGCCCCGCCGGTGTGGCGGGGCCGGGCCGGTCGAGGGTCAGCGGATCGAGGCGTACACCGCCTGCTCGTACTCGCCGTAGAGCCCGAGCGCCTCCGGCGTGATGAACGGAAGCGAGTTGGTGTAGATCGACGCGCAGATCCCGGTGGTGCGGTCCACCCAGAAGTGGGTGTTGAACAGGCCGGCCCAGGCCCCGGTCCCCGCCTTGCGGGCACCCGGGACGTCGACGGTGTTCAGCAGCAGCCCCCAGCCCCACTTCCAGCCGGGGCCGAGGTTGAACTCACCGGTGATCGGCGGGTCGGCGGTCGGGATCTCGTGCGGGAAGTCCAGGTTCCCGATCTGGTTGGTGAAGGCCTCGTCGACGGTCTCGGACTTGAGGATCCGCTCGCCGTCGAGCTCGCCGTTGCGCAGCAGCGCACGCTCGAAGCGGATGTAGTCGCGCGGGGTGGAGTGCAGCCCGTGTCCACCCGCCCACCACTGCGGGTCGTCCGGCAGGATGTTGCCGGCCGAGACCCAGTTGCCGTCCTCGCCCTTGACGTGCACCGGGGTCTTGTTGGACTTCCGGGCGTCGTCGAGGGCGAACATGGTTTCGTTCATGCCGAGCGGGCCGGTGATCCCCTCCTTGACCAGGACGTCGAGGGTCTTGCCCGCAACCGCTTCGACCACGCGTCCGAGCCAGTCGGTGTTGATCCCGTAGGTGAAGCGCTCGCCCGGGTCGTGCACCAGCGGCGCCTGGAACGCGGCCAGGTCACCCGGCACGACGTTCGGGATGCCGGTGATCTCCTCGTAGCGCTTGATGTCCTCGTTCCAGAACCAGTACCCCAGGCCCGACGTGTGCGTGACCAGCTGCTTGACCGTCGCCTTGGACTTCGGGGCGCGCAGCTTCGGGGTGTCGCCGTCGAAGCCCTCCAGTACCTGCAGGTTCGCGAACTCGGGTACGTAGTTCTCGATCGGCGCGTCGAAGTCGAGCTCGCCGCGCTCGCGCTGCTGCAGCGCCGCCGTCGTCGCGACGATCTTGGTCATCGACATGACCCGGAAATGGGTGGAGGGACCGACCTCGTCCTCGGCCTCCCCGTGGGCGCGCTTGCCGACGCCGCCCTCGTAGATCACGCCGTCCCGGTCGGCCACGATCGCCGCGACGTGCGGGACCGCCCCGCCCTCCACGGCCGACTTCAGCACGCTGTCGATCGCGCTGCCGTCGATGCTGATGCCCATCTGACTCACCCTCCGTCGGGAGATCACGCTGTCCGTACCGCGTGGTGTGACCCACGCGACTCTCAAGGCATCGTTCCGTCACCGGGCGACGACCGCCACCGACGTTCAGGCGCAGCTTTCCGGATCGAGCCCGCCAGATGGCGGGGTCGCGCGCTGACCTCCGCCGGTCAGCGAGCCGACAGGTCGGCGAGCACCTTGCGCACCTCCGCCGGGAGGTCGGACCAGTCCAGCGGACTGTTCACCCGCACGGTTCGGCCGGTCCGGATCTGATGGGTGCCGGGAAGGACACGGCGCAGCAGCAGCAGGGCCCGGACGTTCTCGGGCAGCACGTCGGCGTAGAGCTCGCGGTAGCCGCACTCGCGGGCGAGGTCGCCGAGCGCGCCGATCAGGAGCCCTCCGATGCCCTGGCCCTGCCGGCGGTCGACGACCTCCACGGCCATCCGGGCGCGGAGCTCGTCGGTGCCCTCGAGCCGGGCGATACCGGCCGGGACGAATCCGGCCGCGGTGCGCACCTCGGCGACGACGGCGGCGCACCGGCGGCCGTCGACGGCGTGCAGCCGGCGGGCCATCGACTCGGTGAGCTGCGGGGTCGGCGCGTGGAAGCGCAGCAGGCGGCTGGTCGCGGACAGGCCGTCGAACACGGCCTCCACGGCCGGATCGCCCGCGTGCATCGGTCGCAGGCGGATCGGCGGGTCCTCGTCCGGACGGCGGCGGGCGCCCCGCCACCACTGGCGGCGGGGCATGTCGGACGTACGCATCGTGACCTCCTGGCACAAGGACTCGGGTGACGACGCAGACCATGCGGGTCGGGGTATCGGCGAACGTTCGACACGCGTGAAAAGCCCAGCTCACACGGCATTCGAGGGGGAACGGGGCCGGGTCGGCGGCTCAGCGTCCGGTTCCGGGCCCGGCGTCACCGCGCAGGACCGACCGCACGAACACCATCGCCGACCGCCCGTCCATCGCCGTTCCGCGCCGGGCCGCGGTGTCGAACCGGTCCGGGCCGAGGGAGTCGGCCAGCCCGGCGAGGCGGTCCGCGTCGAACGGCGCCGGCTGGGCCCCGGCGACCAGCGCGTGATGCAGCGTGACGGCCTCGGCCTCGGCGCCGAGGCGGATCAGCAGCTGGGTGGAGAACAGGAGGGTCAGCCATTGCTGGCTCCGGTCCCCCATCTGCTCCCACGCGTCGAGGACGGGCAGGAGTGCGTCCGTCGCGGTGATCGGGTCGGAGTGCTCGACGTGGGTGGCGGCCGCGTACATGCTCGCGAACGCGGCGAACCACCGGTTGCGCACGGACGCGAAGGTCTCCGCACTCTCCTCGAGGAGCGCCCGAGCGGCGGACGGGTCCTCGCCCTGCAGCGCCCGCCCGACACTCATCAGGCCGAGCGCCACCGCACTGGGATTGCCGCCTGCCTCGCGTGCCGCGGCGAGGGACTCCTCGGCGACGAGCCGGGTGTTGCGCGCGTCGCCGACGAACGCGTGGGTCAGGGCCAGGTGGGCCAGAGCCCAGTTCAACCGCAGCGGGTCTCCGGCCGAGCGGGCGAGCTCGACCCGCCGTCGGAAGCGCGCGAACGCGGGCTCGCTGCGTCCCTCGTACAGATCGATGACGCCGAGCGTGTCGCCGGGCTGGACGGAGCGCGCCGCGCTCTCGACCCAGTCGGGCTCGCCGACGGCGTGGGCGAGCCGCACCGCGCGCGGGTGGTCACCGAGGATCCAGGCACCGCGGGCGGCGCAGCCGTACACCGCGGGTGCCAGCGGGTGGGCGTCGGCGCCGGGCAGCCGCAGCGCGTCCTCCGACCACTCGGCCAGCTCCAGGCCGACACGCCAGTAGGCGAAGTCGGCCAGCCCGACGACCAGCCGCAGCGCGAGGTCGACGTCGCCGCGGCCGATCGCCCACCGGACGGCCACGCGCAGGTCGTCGTAGGCGCGCAGGAGCCTCTCGACCCAGAG
This sequence comes from uncultured Actinomycetota bacterium, assembly GCA_963822335.1. Lineage (GTDB taxonomy): Bacteria > Actinomycetota > Actinomycetes > Mycobacteriales > Pseudonocardiaceae > Pseudonocardia. Next base: position 633,814 of record CAWGHE010000006.1, read on the forward strand.
CGCCTCGTCGGGTCCGAGCAGCCCGACGCCGGCCCGCTCGGCGAGGTCGAGGACGTGGCGCGCGTGGCGCTCGCGGGCGACGTCCAGCTCGTCCCCCGCGACGAGGCGCTCACGGCCGTACTGGCGCATGGTCTCCAGCAGCCGGTACCAGGTGACGTCCGGCGTGTGGTCGACGGTCACCATCGACTTGTCGACGAGCCCGGCGAGCAGCTCGAGTGTCTCCTCCTCGGGGTCGGCCGGATCACCGCACGCGCGGTGCGCCGCATCGAGGTCGAACCCGCCTGCGAACACCGACAACCGGCAGAACAGCGCCCGCTCGCGCTCGGAGAGCAGCCGGTAGGACCAGTCCACGGCGGCGACGAGGCTCTGGTGCCGCGCCGGGCCCGCCGATGAGCGCGCGCTGACGAACCGCGGACTCGCCAGTCGGCCCGCCACCTCCGCCGCGTTCATCACCCGCATCCGGGCCGCGGCCAGCTCGATCCCCAGCGGCAGCCCGTCGAGCCGCCGGCAGATCTCGACGACGGAACCGGGCACCTCTCCGTCCGGATCGAATCCGGGCCGCACGGCACGGGCCCGATCGGCGAACAGCGCCGCCGCCTCCTCAGGCGTCAACGGGTCCAGCGGCAGGATCCACTCCCCCTCGACCCCCAACGGCTCCCGGCTGGTGGCGAGCACGGTCACGGCCGGGCAGTGGCGCACCACGTCGTCGAGCAGGCCCGCCGCCTGCTCGAGGACGTGCTCGCAGTTGTCCAGGACCAGCAGCAGCGCCCGGCTGCGCAGGTACTCGATCACCGTCTCCTCGATCGTCGAGCCCTGGCGTTGCTGCAGGTGCAGCGCCGCCGCCACGGCCTGGCAGACCGGACCGTCGTCCTCCAGCGGGGCCAGCTCGCACAGCCATTCGCCGTCGGCGTACCCGCCGCCGCAGACGGCGGCCTCGACGGCCAGCCGGGACTTGCCCACGCCACCGACGCCGGTGAGTGTCACCAGCGGAGCGGCCTCCAGCGCGGCGGCGACCCGCTCGACGTCGTCTCGGCGCCCGACGAAGCTCGTGGCCCGCCGGGGCAGGGGGACGCGCCCGGCCGGAGCGACCGCCTCGGTGACGGCGGCCGGCGCGGCCGTGTGGGACGTCCCGGTGGGAAGGGGCTCGGCCGGCGTCGGAGCGGCCGCGTCGCCGCTCAGGACCTGCTGGTGGACCTGGCGCAGCGCCTCCCCCGGGTCGACGCCCAGCTCGTCGAGCAGCCGCTCGCGCATCCGCTGGAACGTCTCGAGCGCGTCGGCCTGCCGCCCGCTGCGGTACTGCGCCAGCATCAGCTGACCGGCCAGGCGCTCGTCGAGCGGATGGGCCCGCACGGCATCGACCAGCGCGACGAGCACGTCGGCGTGCCGCCCCGCCCGCAGTGCCGCGTCGTTGCGCTCCAGCTCGACGGCGAACCGCTCGGCCAGCAGCGACGCGCGGACGTCGTCGAACCACGGGGTGTCGATCGCGGCGAGCGGCTCACCGCGCCACAGGCCCAGGGCCTGCTCGTACAGCTCCACCGCGTCCGCCGCCCGGGCCCGGCGAACCAGGTCCCGGAACTCGTGCAGATCCACAGTGGGCGCGTCGGCCGTCAACACGTACCCGCCGACCTTGCGTCCGATATGGACTCCGGGCACGTCCGTCATCAACTGGCGCAGGCGCGACACGTACGCGGACAGCGCGTTGCGCGCCCGGTGCGGCGGCCGGTCGGCCCACACCCGGCCGATCAGCTCGTCCGCGGTGACCGGCCGGTTCACCTCCAGCAGCAGCACCGCCAGGACGCACTGCTGCCGGGCATGACCGACGTCGACCCGGTGGCCGTCGAGCAGCATCTCGACCTCGCCCAGCAGCCGGAACCTGACCGCCATCGGGGGCACCCCCGGACCGTCGTGGGCCCGGTCCGAGCGCCGGGCGCCTCCTCGTCGATGCGATGACCTGCAGATTTCATCATGGATCGAGCCCGTCTTCCTAGCCCGTCAGCCGTCGTCGCCGGGCCGGTGGGCTTCGGAGAGCAGCAGGTCGAGGCGGTGGATCCGGTCCGTCGCGTCGATGTAGGCGTGCTGCTCGACCACACGGCGGCGGGTGCCGGGCGCGGCCGTTCCCCCGCGCAGCCGCCAGCGCACGTGCACCCGCCGGCCGATCCGGTCGACAGTGGAGTCCACCAGGGCCAGGTCGGTGACGCTGCCGAACCACTCGCGGAACTGCGCGGTGACCGGACCGGCACCCGCCCGCTCGCAGAGCCCGGACGGGAGCAGCGCCCGCATCCGCACATCCGGGTCCAGACAGCGTCGTATCCGCGGGTAGTCCCGCGCCGCCAGCGCATCGACGAACGAACGTGCCAGTACGGCTGCCTGGTCGACAGGCCGATCGAGCGTCGCCGTCGCGGACCGGCGCAACGGCACGCTCCGGCCCCAGCCGAGCACCTCGCCGTAGTCGAACTCCTTCATCACAGGTCCTTCCCGCACGAGGGGTCGCGATGGGTGCCTTCCCGGGCGGCGGCGAGGCATCACCGCCGCCCCGGGACGCCGGATCAGGCCCGGCGGGCGGTGACGAGCAGGTACTCGGCGGTGCATTCCGTCCGGCCCGGCTCACCGGACCCGTTCCAGGTGGTGATCAGGTCGAGGAACGCGCCGTCCAGCTCGGCGACCCGGCCGGGATCGGCGGCGACGTTCTTGTACACCGCGATCGTCGGGCCGTAGTTGCGCTTCCAGTACTCCCGGAACCCGGTCGCGTCGCCGTCGTGGCGCATGACGACGGTCCGCCGCTGCACGGTGAGGTCGGTGACCTGGTCACCGAACAGGGTCCGGACGTGCTCCTCGTCGCCCCACATCGGAGCCGGGCTCGCGCCGGGCGGGGGCGGCGGGGCGTAGGGCTTCATGGTCGCGAACAGCTGACCGATGAAGCCCGTCGGCGTCCAGTTGATCATGCCGATCGTGCCGCCAGGGCGGGTCACCCGCACGAGCTCGTCGGCGACGACCTGGTGGCGCGGCGCGAACATCGCCCCGACGCTGGACATCACCGTGTCGAACTCCGCGTCGGCGAAGGGCAGCGCCTCGGCGTCCGCCTCCGTCCACTCCAGCCCGACGCCGCGCGCGGTGGCGGCGATCCGGCCCGCCTGGAACAGCTCGGGGGTCAGGTCGGAGGCGACGACGGTGGCGCCGGTCTCGGCGGCCGGGATCGCCGCGTTGCCGGCCCCGGCGCCCACGTCGAGGACGCGCTGCCCGGCGCGGACGGCGCAGGCCTCGACGAGGGCCGGGCCGAGCGACGGGATGAGGTCCCGCGCGACGGCCGGGTAGTCACCGGAGGCCCACAGGGCGCGGTGCTTGGCCTTGAGCTGCTGGTCGGCGGTGCGGTCCATGGTGGTCATGTCGGTTCCCTTCGTGGGCTGGTCTGTCGGGTCCCGACACTGACGCCGGCGGGTTCGGCAGGGCTTCGGCAAACATGAAATGCCCTGCTCAGACGGGTGATGGAGCTCTCCGCGCACCCGGCAGGCCGGCGCCCGAGCCGTCGGTGCAGCGCTCGACACCGCCCCGACCTGCGTGTTTCAGCCGCAGCCAGGTTCCGCCGATACCTCGGCACGCACGGTGGCGCCGTCAGCGAGGACGACCGGTCCTCGCGGCATCGACCCACTCCACGAGAGGAAACGCCATGGCCGCCCACGTCCGCGTGCGTCCCGCTTCCACCTCCGGCGAGATCGGGACGGCCCTGCGCGACCTCGCGCCGGTCGTGCTCGGTCTCGCCCCGTTCGCCGTCCTGATCGGCGTCACCGGTGTCCGCTCCGGCGTCGGCGGTGGCACCGCCGTGCTGTCGTCCGTGCTCATGCTCGGCGGCAGCGGCCAGCTCACCGCGATCACCCTGATCGCCGACGGCGCCGCGACCGTCTCCGTGATCGCCGCGGTGGCCGTGGTCAACGCGCGGTTGCTGCTCTACGCCGCGGCGCTCGAACCGCACTTCCGCGACCAGCCGGGATGGTTCCGGTGGGCGGCGCCGCACTTCGTGGTGGACCCGACGTACGCCCTGGTGACGCGGCGCACCGACCTGGCCGACCCGGCCCGCTTCCGGCGGTACTGGTTGACCGCGGGCGGAGGCATGGCGCTCGCGTGGACCGGGCTGACGGCCGTCGGGGTCGCGCTGGCGCCGGTGCTGCCGGCGTCACCGGCACTGGACGTCGCCGCGCCCGCCATGTTCCTGGCCATGCTCGTTCCGCTCCTGCGTGGTCGACCCGGCTGGGTCGGCGCCGCCGTCAGCGGACTCGTCGCCGCTGCGGCCTCTCCCCTTCCCGGCGGCCTCGGCCTGCTGTGCGGCATCGCCGCCGGCGTCGTCGCGGCCACGGTGACCGAACGGAGCACGTCATGATCCTCGTCTGCGCGGCCGCCGTGACCTATGCGCTGCGGACCGTCCTGATCAACATCGTCCCCGCCCACCGCCTGCCCGCCGCACTGCGACGGGCGATGGGCCACCTCGCCCCGGCCGCGCTCGCTGCGCTCGTCGTCACGGCCCTCGTCGGCCGCGGCGGACTCCCGGCGCTGGTGACGGTCGGCCCGATGCACGTCGCACTCCTCGTCGCCGGGCTCGTCGCCTGGCGTGTCCGCAACCCCGCCCCACCCGTACTGGCCGCTGCCGCGGTCCTGATCATCTGGGAGGTGCTGGCATGACCCGCACCCTGCTCGGCGTCTGGGCCCACCCGGACGACGAGACGTTCATGTCCTCCGGGCTCATGCTGGACGCCTGCGCGCGAGGGGACCGCGTCGTGGTGGTCACCGCCACCCGCGGCGAGCTCGGCACCGACGACCCCGCGACCTGGCCGGCCGACCGGCTCGGCGCCCACCGGGCCGACGAGCTCGACGCATCCCTGGCCGTGCTCGGGGTGACCGAGCACCTCTGGCTCGGCTACCGGGACGGCTGCTGCGCGGCCGTCCCGGAGACCGCCGGCGCCGATGCCGTGTGCGCGATCGTCGACGAGGTCCGTCCGGACACCATCGTCACGTTCGGCCCGGACGGGTTCACCGGGCACGACGACCATCGCGCCGTGGCCCGGTGGGCACGGCACGCGTGGCAGGCGGCCGGTGCGGGCGCCGAGCTCCTCCAGGCGGTCCTGCCTCCGCGGTTCACCCGCCGCTTCGCGGCCGTCAACGAGAGGTTCGGGGTCTTCATGGACCAGCCGGCCGCCGAGGTGGAGCCCGACCTGCTCCTGCGGCTGCGCGGCGAGCGGCTGGACCGCAAGGTGGCGGCCCTGCGAGCGCAGGACAGCCAGACCCGCCGCCTCGTCGACGGCGTCGGGCTCGACGTGTTCCGGCGGTGGTGGGCCGACGAGGCCTTCCTGCTCGAGCAGCCCGCGATCGCGCTCGCGGCGTGAGGAGGCCGGTTCCCCGCCGGCTCGTCGAGGCGGGGAACCGACCGGTCACGGGGCCGTCAGCCCGGCTTGATGACGACCTTGAGCGCCTGGTTGGCGGCGGCGTTCTTGAACACGTCGTAGGCCTCGTTGATCTGGTCGAACGTGAACGAGTGCGTGCCCATCTTCTCCGACGGGATCCGGCCGCTGGCCACCATCTTCAGCAGCGTCGGAATGGACACCGTGTCCACCAGGCCCATCGTCAGGGTCACGTTCGCGATCCACATGTCCTGCATCGGGAGCTCCACCGGCGTCCCGTGCACGCCGATGTTGGCGATCGTGCCGCCGGGCCGGACCAGCGACGCGGCCGTGAGCAGCGTCTCCGGGTAGCCGACGGCCTCGATCGCGACGTCGACGCCGAGCCCGTCGGTGAGCGCCGTGACGTCGCCGACCGTGCCCGGCCCGACCTCGACGGCGTCGGTGGCCCCGAACTCCAGTGCCTTCTCCAGCCGGAACTTGTTGGAGTCGACCGCGATCACCTTGGACGCGCCCCACAGCCCGGTGGTCAGCACGGCGGACAGGCCCACCGCGCCCGCACCCACGACGGCGACCGTGTTGCCCGGCCGCACCCCGCCGGCGAGCACGCCGACCTCGTAGCCGGTGGGCAGCGAGTCGGCCAGGAAGATCGCCTGCTCGTCGGTGACGTCCTGCGGCACGATGTAGAGCGACGTGTCCGCGTAGGGCACCCGCACCGACTCGGCCTGCGTGCCGTCGATCAGGTGTCCGAAGATCCAGCCGATCCCGCCGACCGTCTGGCAGTGCGACGGCATCCCGCGCTGGCAGTACTCGCAGCGTCCGCACTTCGTGATCGCCGGGACCAGCACCCGGTCGCCGACGGAGAATCCGCGCACCGCCGCACCGACCTCGGTGACCGTGCCGACGGCCTCGTGGCCGAGGATTCTGCCGTCGGTGACCGCCGGTACGTCGCCCTGCAGGATGTGCAGGTCGGTACCGCAGATCGTGGTCGTGTCGACCTTGACCACGACGTCGGTGGGTTCCTGGATCGCTGCGTCCGGGACGTCTTCCCAGGCCTTGTTGTCCGGCCCGTGGTAGACGAGTGCCTTCATCTGCTGCCTCCGTTGGTCGCAAGAGCCCGGGTTCCGGGCACTGGACTGACGGTAGTGAGCCAGGTCATAGCTGGCTGTCCCGATTTGGGACGGCCCGGGCCGTCGCCGGGCCTCGGATGTCGATCACTGACCCAGGATCGGGACACTCAGCCGATGTAGCTGATCCCGAACGCGTCGATCTTGCGGTACAGCGACGAGCGGGCGATCCCGAGCATCGCGGCCGCTTTGTAGCGGTTGCCGCGCGACTCGTACAGAGCCTGAATGATGGCATCGCATTGCGCAGCCTCGAGCATCGACATCCGCGGCGCGCGGCCGGTGAAGCACGACGGCGGCAGGTCCGGCGCCTGGACGACTCCGACCGGCTTGCGCGCGACGACGTAGCGCAGCACGTCCTCCAGCTCGCGCACGTTGCCCGGCCAGGCGTAGCCCTCCAGCACGCGGATGACCTGCAGGCTCAGCCGCAACGACCGCCCGCCGGACAGGCCGTGCAGGATGTTCAGGGCGATGTCCCCCAGCTCGTCGGCGCGGTAGCGCAGCGCGGGCACCCGCACGGTCTCGTGGAAGTGGCGCAGCAGCAGGCCGTACGGCCGCGTCGCGTCGGCCGACGCGCTGTCCACGCAGCCGACCACCATCAGCGCGCTGGGCAGCGCGACGAGCGTGCGCAGCGACTCGTCGAGCCGGCGCGCGCCGACCGGCCCGAGCAGGTTCATCTGCCGCAGGACCAGCAGGTGGGGCCGGTCGTCGGGCAGCTCGCCGGCGACCCGGCCCAGGAGGTCCGGTTCGCCGGGCGAGTCGCCGATCTCCGAGCAGTCGACGGTGCGGACCGTGCCGGCCGGGAACGCGCGGCGGAACTGCCCGAGCGCCAGCGTGCGTTTTCCGACGCCGGCCTCACCGACGAGCAGCTGGTGGCGCCGCTGCCCGACGCCGGCCGCGACCTCGTGCCGCGCCCGCAGGTACGGACTGAGCAGCTCGCGGTTCGCCCGCATCCGGGCCTCGGCGTGCATCCGGTCGGTGCGGCCGGTGTCCCGCAGGTCGGCGGCGTAGTCCCGGCGTACGGTCGGCGCGACGTGCGATCCCTGACGCCGCACCGCCTCGGGCACGCCGCCGCCCCGCGGCTCGGACGCGGCGGACGCGGCCACCAGGCACCCGACCGCGACGCCGTCGTGCACGACCGGCAGGACCGACACGTCCGCGCACCGCCCGGACGGAAGGTCGACGTGGCGCTCGCCGGGGTCGCGCTCGGAGAGCACCACGCTCGCCAGCGCGAGGTCGGTGAGGCTGGTCAGATCCTCGCCCGGTAGCCGGCGCACACCGGGGCTGGTCAGCACGAACGCCCCGTCCGTGGCGAGTACCCACTCCGGGCCCGCGTCGCACACCGCGGCGAACCGCTCGTGCACCAGGCGGGCGCGGGCGTGCCGGCGGTCCCGGACCCGCCCGGCGATCCGGTCGGCGAGCGTCCGCGCCAGCGCGAGGCCCAGCGACTCGCTGCGGGACACGTGCGCCAGCACCACGACGACGTCCGGGGGGCCACCGTCGTCGTGCGGGACGGTCGCCGCGGACTCGGACAGCCATCCCAGCTCGGGGTGCAGGTGCTCCGGGCCGTCCACCCGGCACGAGCCCCCGTCGCGCGCGACGATCGCCGCGGCCGTGGTGCCGACGTCCTGCTCGGCGTAGCGGAAGCCCGGCGTGTAGCGGACCGCGTCCAGGAGGCCGGCCAGCGTGGGGTCGCCGTCGTGGCGGAGCCGGACGACGCCGTCCGGCCCGACCAGCGCGACGGAGCACCCGGCGTCCGGGGTCAGCCGGAAGAACGCGGCGACCTCCTCGTCGGCCTCGGCGACGGCGGAGGTGCCGGGCTCGTGGCCGACGTAGCGGGGGCTGATCGCCGCGGTGTCCGCGCACGCCTGCGCCGACCGCTTCCAGGACGCCAGGATCTCCGGGCGGACGGCCACGTCGTCGCACCCGCACCGGCGAAACCGGAGCCGAGCGGCGTCGATCCCGGCGAGGTCCACCGCGCCAGGCTAGATCCGGGACCGGCACGCGAACAGCCCGTCGGCCCGGCGCGCGGGTACCGGATGGGGCGGTCCGTTGCGTGGCCCGACCGGGCGCTTCGCCCTCGTGCCGATGGGACACTGAGCCATGCGGGTGGGGATCGCGCACCATTTCGGCTGGGCGGTGGCCGTGACGGCGACGGCCGACCACCGCGTCGCGGACCGTCGGCGGATCGAGCTCGTCGAGCCAGGTACACCGGCGGCGCCGGTCCACAGCGACGGCGCCGGTCTCGACGACGCCGCACTGGCGCAGCTCGTCGCCCGGGTACGGGCGTCGGCGGTCCGCGCGACGGCCGCCGCGCTCGACGAGCTCGCCGCGGCCGTCACCGAGCCGATCGTCTCGCTGTCACTGCGCGCCTGGCCGCTCGACTTCCCCGCCGACATCGCCGTCGTGCGCCGCGTGCCGTACGAGGCACGCGCCGACTCCGTCATGTACCGGCAGGTCCTCGACGACGTCGCCCGCGCCCGCGGCTGGGACGTGCACGTCTTCGAGGCGAAGGACGTCGAGCGCCAGGCCTCACGGGTCCTGGGCGAGCGCGCGACCGAGGTCCTGCACGGCCCCCGGTCCACGCTCTGCCCGCCCTGGACGAAGGATCATCGGACGGCCCTCGCGGCGACCGTCGTCGCGGGTCAGACCTCTTCGAAGACGTAGGTCCCGGGAGCCTCGGTGATACGCGGGTGCTTGCGGTTACCCGGCTTCTTCGGGGCCGTCTTCTCCTCCCCGGAACGCTCCAGGATCCACTCCAGCCAGTGCTCCCACCAGGTGCCGCTGCGCTCCTCGGCCTTCTCCACCCACGCGTCGGCGTCGGGGCCCGGTTCGGGTCCGACCCAGTACCGCGACTTCGACTGGCCGGGCGGGCACACCATCGTCTGGATGTGGCCGGTGTTGGTCAGCGTGAACGTCGTGGGGCCGCCGTAGAGCTGGGTGCTGGCGTAGCAGCCGCGCCACGGGGTGAGGTGGTCGGTGGTGCCGCCGGTGATGTAGCTCGGGATCGTGACCTTCGACAGGTCGACCGGGCTGCCCAGCACCGTCAGCTCGCCGGCCTGCGCGAGCGAGTTGTTCTCGAAGATGTGCAGGAAGTCGTCGTGCAGCTTCGACGGCAGGTTCGTCGGGTCGTTGTTCCAGGCCAGGATGTCGAACGTGGGCGGGTCGTTGCCCATCAGGTAGTTGTTCACCCAGAACGTCCACACCAGGTCGTCGGGGCGCATCCAGGTGAACACCGAGCCGAGCGACGCCCCGTCGAGCACGCCGAGCTGGTCCGACGTCGCCGACGCGAGCCGCAGCAGCGTCTCCGACTGCAGCATGCCGACCTGGGCGGGGGTGCTCCAGTCCAGCAGCGTCACGCCGTGGCTGATGCTGTGCACCCGCTTGTCGCCGGTCGCCGCGAGGTGGTTGACCGCCGTCGCCGCCGTGATCCCGCCGGCGCACAGCCCCATCAGGTTGACGTCCTCGGAACCGGTGATGTCCCGCGCGACGTCGATCACCGACAGCACACGCTCGGCGTAGGTGTCCAGGCCCCACTCCGACTCGTCGGGCCCGGGGTTGTGCCAGGAGATCGCGAAGACCTGGATGCCCTGCGCCACGCAGTACTCGACGAACGAGCGCTCCGGCGACAGGTCCATGAAGTAGTACTTGTTGATCTGCGGCACGACGATGACGAGCGGTCGCGCGTGGACCTTCGGCGTCGTCGGCGTGTACTGGATGACCTCCGCGAGCTCGTCGCGATCCACGACCGACCCGGGCGTCAGCGCCAGGTCCCGGCCGACGACGAGCGCGTCGTCAGCGGTGTGCGACGGCATTCCCCTGTTGTGGCGGACGTCGTGGGCCCAGTTGCGCAGCCCGGACAGCACGCTCGTGCCTGCGGTCTCGAACGCCCGCTTGAGCGCCGCCGGGTTGCCGAGCAGTGAGTTCGTGGGCGACAGCGCCGAGGTCAGGACGTCCGCGACGAACTGCACGCGCTCCTTGTCCCGCCAGCCCAGCTCGGTGCCCTTCACGAACTCGTCGATCGCGTTCTGGCAGGCCAGGTACTCCTGCTTCAGGCGGCGGTAGACCGGGTTGTCCTCCCAGGTCGGGTCCTTGAACCGCTTGTCGCCCTTCGCCGGCTCGACCTCCGAGGTGCCGGCGATGACCCGCGCGCTCTCGCCGGCCAGGCTCGCCGTCGCCGAGGCCACGCGGCCGACCTGCGTCGCAAGCTGCCAGACGGTCTGCGCACCCGGGATCGATCCGGGCTTCTCCTCCGTCGACGTCGCATCGTCCGTGGGGGCGGGGTTCGACGACGGTGTGGGTTCCGCGCTCACGAGCACCTCCGGTCGCGATTGAGATCGCCGGAAACTACCCCGGGGATGCGTGAACAGCGACTTGAGAGCAGCACGCTGCCCGTCTCGATCTTCGGACTCAGTCGGGGCCCGAACGAGGACCGGACCTGACCGCGTTCTCGGCCACCATCGACCCCATGGACGACATCCTGGTTCCGGCCGACTCCGTGCCGCACGGCGGAGCCGTACTCAACCCCTTCGTCATCGTCGACGACGCGCCCGGCTTCATCGACTTCGTCTCCGCCGTCTTCGACGCCCCCGAGACGACCGAGGCCCGGAGTCCCCTGCCGGACGGCAAGCTCATCCACGCCGAGCTCCGGCTCGGCAGCGTCAACCTGATGATGGCCGACCGGCTCGACGGATGGCCCGCGCGGCCCGGGCTCCTGCAGGTGTGGGTCACCGCCGTGGCGAAGGTGCTGGAACGTGCCGGCGACCGCGGGGCGACGGTCGTGACCGAGCCGACGCCGTTCTACGGCGAGACGACGCTCGGCCGGATGCTCGACCCCTGGGGCAACCTGTGGTGGCTCTACGCCCCGGCGCCCGGCCAGCCGGACCCGGAATGGGGCTCGGGCGACGTCTTCAGCACCATCGACGCGGCGATGCGGGCACTGGCGGGACGGACCTGACTATCGGTGCAGCAGGAAGTCGACGACACGGGCCTGGGCGGCGACCGCGTCCGGGTGGGTGAACAGTGCCAGGTGCGTGCCGGTGTCCAGGGTCAGCAGCTCGGCACCGGGGATCGTCGCGGCGGCGTGGGTGCTGTGCTCCGGCGGCAGGTCACTGTCGGCCGAGCCCTGCACGACGAGCGTCGGCGCCGTGATCTTCTCCAGCTCCAGTAAGTCGATGGCCGCGAACTGCTCCAGGTCGTTGCGGTAGCCGGTCCGACGCGCCTTGTCCTGCGCCGTGGTGGGGCCGAGGGCCAGGACGAAGTCCCGCTTGACGGGGTCGGCCATGACCTCCTCGACGCGCCGGGCGAGCTGTTCCTTCGTCAGGTCGCCCTCGCCGGCCAGGGCGCCGGTGACGTACTGCTCGGGCTGGTGGGCGGCGAGCACGCGCAGCAGCCACTGTCCGGGGCCGTGGTGAACATCAGCCGGGTGGCCAGGTCCTGGTGCGGCACCTGGTAGGCCTGGCTGACCGCCGCATCGGCGACGAGCGCGTCGATGCGGTCGGGGTGGCGGACCGCGAACCGGTACCCGGCGGGACCGCCGCCCGACCAGGAGAACACCCCCGCGCGCTCGATGCCGAGGTGGTCCAGCAGCGCGGCGATCAGGTCGGCCTGCTGGTCGACGCCTGCGCGGTCGCCGAGCTCGGTGCCGAGGTACCCGGGGCGGGACAGCAGGACCGCGGAGATGCGGTCGTCGGGCAGGAACCCCGCCATCAGGGCTGCGGCGTCGATCCCGCCGGGGCTGCCGTGCAGGACGACGACCGGTGCGCCGGTGCCGACGACGGCGAACTCGACGGGGCCGAGCGCCGTCTCGGCGATCGTGGAGTCGGTCATGTCGATGCCTCTCGATTCGTGGGGGACTCAGTGTCGATCCGCCGTCTGCAAGCGCGGGTCGGGTGAGCGACCTCGCCACAGTGGACTGCCGATCAGCGTCGGCCGCCGAACGTCGAGGGACGCTGTGTAACGTTCTGAACACTGTCGCGAGTGGTCTCGTATGGCGACGCAGAGGCAAGCCAATCAGGCCGTGGTGGAACGCCTGGGCTGGACGGTCGAGATCGTCCTGCTGATCCTGATCGTGCTGTGCGTCGCGGCACTGGGGTGGCTTCCCTCGTAGTGCCCCCTGAGGACGGCGACCCGGATTCCGAACCGGATTACCGGTTCACACTCGCCAACGAACGCACCTTCCTGGCGTGGTTGCGGACTTCACTGGCTCTGCTCGCCGCCGGCGTGGCCGTCGTCCAACTCCTCCCCGCATTCCCCGTTCCCGCCGTCCGCACCACGGCCGGGGGCCTGCTCGCCGCCCTGGCCGCGGTCACCGCCGCCGTCGGCGTGCTGCGCTGGCGCCGCGTCGAGAACGCCATCAGGAGCAACCGTCCACTTCCGCCACAACGCCTGCCCTGGGTGCTGGCCGGAGGACTCGTCGTCCTCGCGGTGCTCGGGTTCGCCCTGGTGCTGCTCACGGGCCTCACCTCGTGACCGACGAGCGGGGCGTCGACGGGCTGCAGGCCGAACGTACCTCGCTGGCCTGGAGCCGCACGGCGCTGGGCATCGCCGGGATCGCTGCCCTGCTCGCCGCCCACGGGGCCCTGGATGCCGGAACCTGGATACCGAGCGCGCTCGCTCTGCTGATCGCTCTGGCTGCCGTGTTCGTCGGACAGCGCCGCAAGCGCGTGCTGCAACGCCGGCCACTCCCCCGGCCGCTGGCGGCCACCCTGGCGGTGCCCGCGATCGGCTACGCGGTCACCGGGCTGGCCCTGCTCGCCGGCGTCCTCGTCGTCCTCTGACGACGGAGATCAGGGTGTGGACCTGGGCGGAAACGTCGGCGCGCCGGCGCGCGGCCCATCGGTCGTCGTAGCGCCGCGAGCCGGTGTGGGCGAGACCGCGGGACGGGGTGGATCGAGCACGATCGCGTCGTCGGGGTCGGGCTCGCCCGCCAGGGCGAGGTCGGCGATGGTGACGTCCACCGGCCGGGCGCCGGCGACGGTCGCGACCGCGGCACGGACCTCGACGGCGATCTCGGCGACGGTCGCCGGGTAGCGGCCGACGACGTGGACCTCGACCGCGGTGTCGGCGACGCGGACGCCACGCACACGACGTCCGGGCAGGTAGGTGGCCACCTCACCGAACGCGCCGCCGTGCAGACCCGCCACGGCAGGACAGGCCTGGACCAGCCGGGCGATCGCCTCGGGATCCGGGCCACGATCGGGAACTCGGGAGCCACGAGGGGCGGTCACTGAACCCGGGACCCCGAGGACTGCCGGCCGGAGTCCGGGCTGGTGCTCGAGTCGGCGCCGGAGTCGTCCGAGGGCAGGTGGACGTCGTTGACACTGATGTTGACCTCGACGACCTCCAGGCCGGTCATGCCCTGCACCGCGTTGATGATGTTGCGGCGCGCGGCGGCCGCGATATCGGCGATCGAGACCCCGTACTCGACCACGACGTCGACGTCGACCGCGGCCTGCCTCTCCCCGACCTCGACGCTGACACCCTGGCCCGCGCTGGTGCTGGCTCCCGGGATCCGTTCGCGGAGTGCGCCCATCGCCCGCGCGGCGCCGCCCCCGAGGTGATGGATACCGGCGACCTCACGCGCAGCCAGACCGGCGATCTTCGACACCACCGTGTCGCCGATATGCGTGCTGCCCTTGCTGCCGGCCGATGTGGTCGTGTCGGTACTCATGGCGAATCTTCTCCATCGCTGGTTTCGACATCGGGACAATGGAACTCTCGCCGTCGCGGCGAGATCGAGTCATTTCTCGATCACCCGCTGGACACCGCACAGTTCGACATCGTCGTGCCACACGCAGATGATTCAGACTCCACCATAGTGCGCCCCGGATCGCCATCGAACCGTTCGAACAGCGGTCCCGGTTAGGCCGGCCGCAGTCACCGAGCTGTCACCAGGTGGGTTCGGCGCCCTTGAGGTGCTGCCAGTAGCGGCGGTGCGCGTGCCGCGCGTTCGGCGTGGTGAACCACTGCGGCAGTTCGTTGTCGAGCTTGTCGGACAGGTCGGCGATGTCGCGCAGCGCAGGGGCCTGCGCGGCGCGCTTGGTGTAGGCGTACTGCTCCAGGGTGTCCCCCGGGACCGAGTCGGCCACCGCGATCGCCCGGTCGAGCAACTCGTCGTGGGGAACCAGCTCGTCGAACATCCCGAGGGCGAAGGCCTGGTCCTGGTCGAACATCTCCCCGAACAGCGAGGTGCGCGCCGCGGTCCGCTCGCCCCACGCGTAGGTCAGCATCCGCACGTACACCGCCGGCATGGGAATGCCGATCGGAACCTCGTTGAGACTGAACCGCGCCCCGGAGTCCACGGAGATCCGCCGGTCGCACACCGCGGACGTGATCAGCCCGCCGGCGAACGCGTGCCCGTTGACCGCGGCGACGGTCGGTCGTGGGTAGGTGAACAGACGCATGTTCGTGGTCCGGTACTCGGCGAACCAGTCGGCGACGCCGTCGGGCGGGCCGGCGAACAGCGGGAAGTGCTCGCCCAGGTCGAGCCCGGCCGAGAACCGCTGGCTCTGCCCGGTCAGCACCACCGGGGAGTCGGGGTGCTCGGACTCCAGGCGGTCGAACGCCTCGTGCAGGTCGGCGAAGAACGCCCGGTTCTGCGCGTTGACCTTGTTGGTGGTCATGGTCACGAGGGCGACCCGTCCGTGCCGTTCGATGGTCCAGCTCATGAGGTCCTCCTCGTAACCGGCTCGTCGGCTGTTTCCGACGTGGCCCGGGCCGGTGCGGACGTAGAACCTACCGAGACGTTCCGTGGGTCAGGGACGAGGTTCGCCAAGCGGCGGCCGTCCCTACGAGCCCCGGGACCGGCCACCCCCGCGGTGATCAGGTCGTCGACGGGATCAGGCGACGCGCGCGCCGAGGGCCCACCGCGCATTCTCATCATGCTTATCGATGACGCCGGTCCGGCCTTCCGAGTGCTTTTCGATGATGGCTCGCGACGAGCCGTGGCAATGACGTCCGCGCAGGGCTCCTGCGATGCCCTACGCCATCGACAAAGGAGACCAGTACTTCTTCACCAACCCGCGGCGAACGCCTGACCCGCTCGCGGGCTCATCAGCCGGCGCTGCGGGTCCGGGCCAGAGCCAGGCCGCCGAGGATCGTGCCGATCAGCCCCAGTACCAGGGCGACGATGGCCCCGGCCAGCCCGTTACCCGTGCCGAAGCCGCCGGCGGAGGTGGCCGCATGCAGCCCGCCGGTGATCACGCTGATGAGCCCGAGCGCCAGGGTCGCGATCACCATGACTCGCCTGGTTCCGGCGCTGCGATGGGCTGCGGAGCGGGCCAGAGCCCGTCCACCGATGATCACGCTGATCAGGCCCAGTACGGCGGCGACGGTCGGCACCGTTCGCCCGGTGCCGAGGCCGTCAGCACTGGCCGCGACGACCTGCGCGGTCCCGGGCGCGGCGAGCAACAGAGGGACGGACATGGTGGATCCTCTCGGTCGAGTGGCGAGCCCGGCAGCCGGTGCACGAAGGTGTGCTGGTCCCGGGCCGTATTCGAGTGAGAGCGATGGTGATGGCCGGGCGGCCCCCGCGCGTCGGGCGGCGGTGGCGTTTCCCGTCCGGTCCCGCGGGCGTACGGTCGGCCGCCGGTAGCGGCCGGTCGCGACGGCTGCGGTAGTTCCGACACACCGCGCTCGGCGGATGTAGGACCGCGGTGGCACGCGCACCATGGAGGTCGTGAGCCCGACCGAGAGCGCGCCGAGGGCGGCCCTGCGTGAGGCGGTGCGCGACGGCGTCCTGTCGCCGGTCGTGGCCGACGGGATTCTCGGCGCCTGCGTCGCGGTCGGTCTCCTCGCCACCGCCGTTGCCGGGGTCGGACCTCAGATGGTGGCCGACCCCCGCCCGGTGGACGCGGGGGCGGTCGCGCTGATCGCGACGGTCGCCGTCGCGCTCGCCGTCCGCCGCCGCCATCCGGTCGCGACCCTGGTCGTGCTCAACGCGGTCGTCCTCGGCTGGTTCTTCGGCAGCTACCCCGGGCGGCTGATCGTGCTGGCGCCGCTGATCGGTTGCTACACCCTCGCGGCCTGCCGCGGCTGGCGGTGGGGGCTGGCCGGTGCGGTGCCCACCGCGCTGATCGCGATCGTCGCGGTCCGGTTGGTGGACGGCGACGCCGAGACCGCCGGCGTGGTCCCCGTCGCGGCGCTGCTGGTGGCCACTGCGGCCAGCGCCGGTGCTGCCGTGGGATACAACCGGGCGTTGCTCGCGGCCACCCGCGCCGAGCTTGCCCGGGAGTCCCGCACCCGGGAGGAGCGGGAGCGCCGGCTCGCGGCCGAGGAACGGCTGCGGATCGCACGCGAGCTGCACGACGTCCTCGGTCACACGATGGCCACCATCAGCGTCCAGGCCGGCGTCGGCCTGCACGTCATCGACCAACGCCCCGGGCAGGCCCGCGAGTCGCTCACCGCGATCAAGAAGATCTGCGACGAGGGCCTCGCCGACGTCAAGACCGTCCTCGGCATCCTGCGCGCCGATACTCCGCCGGAGGACGTCACCGACCGGCCGCACGCGCCCCGGGGCGGGCTCGACCGGCTCAGCGACCTGGTCGACACGACCGAGGCCGCGGGCCTGCGGGTCGAGCTGACCGTCGACGGCGACCCGCGGCCCCTACCCGCTCCGGTCGATCTGGCCGCTTACCGGATCATCCAGGAGGCCCTGACGAACGTGCTCCGCCACGCGGAGGCCGACACGGTGCGCCTCGAGCTGGCCCACGAACCGTCGCGGCTGCTCATCGTGGTCCGCGACGACGGGCGTGCCACCGGCGCGGACAGCCCGTACGGGCACGGCATCGACGGGATGCGCGAGCGTGCCCGCGCGCTGTCCGGTCGGCTCACCGCGGGACCGCATTCCGGCGGCGGCTTCGAGGTGCGCGCCGAACTGCCCGTCCCGGACCCGCCATGATGGCGACATGCGCGGGGCAGGACGCTGACCGGTGACCGAGCCCATCCGCGTGCTCATCGCCGACGACGAGGCCCTCGTCCGGGGCGGCTTCCGGGTCCTCATCGACACCGAGCCCGGCATGGTCGTGGTGGGCGAGGCCGGCGACGGGGTCACGGCGGTGGACCTGGCCCGGCAGACCCGCCCCGACGTCGTGCTCATGGACATCAGGATGCCCGGCGTCGATGGGCTCAGCGCGACCCAGCAGATCGCAGGCGACCCCGATCTCGCCGGCGTCCACGTCCTCATCCTCACCACGTTCGACCATGACGAGTACGTGATCGAGGCACTCGGCACCGGCGCCGCAGGCTTCTTGATCAAGAACACCGAACCCGCCCAGCTGCTGCACGGCATCCGCGTCGTCGCCGGCGGCGAGGCCCTCCTGTCCCCCGGGCTGACCCGCCGGCTCATCGCCCGGCTCACCGACCGATCGGCACCACGACTCAACACCGCAGCCCTCGACCAGCTCACCGCCCGCGAGAAGCAGATCGTCGGACTCGTCGCCCACGGCCTGAGCAACAGCGAGATCGCCACCACCCTCACCATCAGCCACGCCACCGCGAAGACCCACGTCAGCCATTCCATGGCCAAGCTCGGCGCCCGCGATCGGGCGCAATTGGTCGCGATGGCGTATCAGCACCGCCTCGTCGAACCGCCCGACCCCACCTCCTGACCACAGTGGAGCCCTCACCCGCGCTGCCCGGCGCTGCCGGAGACAGCGCGGACGGCTGCACGGCCGGCCAGACCGATCGCGAGGACGAGGACCCCGGCCGTGACGGTCGCCGGGGGCAGGGTGAACGCCAGCCCGAGACAGCCGAGCACGCCGATCGCGCTGATCGCGCGTAAGGGGCGCCGATGGGCGCCGTCGAGTGTGAACGCGGCGACGTTGGTGACGGCGTAGTAGGCCAGGACCGCGAAGCTGGAGAACCCGATCGCACCGCGCACGTCGGCGACCAGCACGATCGTCAGCACCACGAGACCGAGTGCGAGTTCGGCCCGGTGGGGAACCCGGAAACGGGCATGGACGGCGGCCAGGGCGGTGGGGAGCTCGTGGTCGCGGGCCATGGCGAGGGTGGTGCGCCCGATCCCGGCCATCAACGACAGCAGCACCCCCGCGGACGCGACCGCACCACCGACCTGCACCACGGGCGCCAGGAACGCCAGCCGCCCGGACCCGGCGACCGCGGCCAGCGGCGCCACCGCGGTCGCGAGCTCCGCCGGACCGAGGGTGAGCAGCGCGGTCACCGCGACGATCGCATAGACGACCAGCACGATCCCCAGCGCGACCGGGATGGCCCGCGGGATCGTGACGGCGGGGTCGCGGACCTCCTCGCCGAGGGTGGCGATGCGGGCGTAGCCGGCGAAGGAGAAGAACAGCAGCGCTGCAGCCTGCCCGATCCCCGCCAGGCCTCCACCGGTCCAGCCGGTGAGGTTCTCCGGGTCGGCGGTGCCGCCCGCGAGCCCCGCGACCACGACCGCGGCCAGCGCGAGCAGTGTCGCCGCGACCAGCAACCGTGTCGCTCCCGCGGTCTTGGCGACCCCGAGACAGTTGACCGCGGTCAGCAGCACCACCGCGGCCACCGCCGGCGGCACCGGATCGGACGGCCAGGCGTAGGCGCCGAACGTGAGTGCCATCGCCGCGCAGCTCGCGGTCTTGCCGACGACGAAGCCCCACCCCGCGGCGAAGCCCCACACCGGGCCCAGCCGCCGCCTGCCCGTAGACGTAGGTTCCGCCCGACTCGGGGTAGACCGCGGCCAGGCGGGCGGATGCGGTCGCGTTGCAGTACGCCACCACCGCGGCGACCCCGAGCGCGATCAACATTCCGCTGCCCGACGCGGCGGCCGCCGGGCCGAACGACGCGAACACGCCCGCGCCCAGCATCGACCCCAACCCCAGCACCACGGCATCGGTGAAGCCCAGCCGTCGAACCAACCCGGGATCCGCCACCGTCGAATACTATCGAGAGCCGATATCGGCATCGGAGAGCGGCGTGGTGGAGATCAACGGTCCGGCAGGAGCTCCCGGGCCAGCTCGGCCAGCGCGCGACGATCCTGCGCCAAGGCCGCCCTACCCGCCTCGGTCGCCCGGTAGACCCGCCGGGTCCGGCCGTCCACCACCTGCTGCTCGGATTCCAGGAGCCCGTCGCTCTCCAGGCGGTGCAACGTCGGGTAGAGGGTGCCCGGGCTGATCTCGTAGCCGTGCGAGGCCAGCTCCTTGGTCATCCACGCGCCGTGAATCTCCTGCTCAGCAGCGTGATGCAGGATGTGCAGCCGCACCGCGCCGCGCTGGAACTCCCGCACCCGACCTCCAGTGACGAACCCGATATCGCGACCCGAGTATCCCATTCTCCCGAGCGGGGCCGCCGCGCCCGGACAAGAATCGCTTGCCGATATCGGGAGACGATGTCAAGCTGGGCGCAGAGACCGACCGAGCGGAGGACGTGCGATGGACGACGTGAGGGTGCGGTACATCGTCGAGGACGTCGCGGCGGCGATCGACTTCTACACCCGGCATCTCGGCTTCGTCGTCGACATCGACGCCACCCCCGGGTTCGCCGCGCTGTCCCGGGGCGCGCTACACCTGCTCGTCAACGCCAACCACGGCGCGGGCGGCGCGGCCCAGGCCATGCCCGATGGGCGCACCCCCGAGCCGGGCGGCTGGAACCGCATCCAGTTCGTCGTCGACGACATCGCGGCCGAGGTCGAGCGGCTGCGGGCCGCGGGCCTGACGTTCCGCAGCGACATCATCGGCGGGCGGGGCGGTCAGCAGGTGCTACTCGAGGACACGTCCGGCAACCCGATCGAGCTCTTCCAGCCGGCCGGCGGTCGTTAGACCCGGCACGAGTCTCCCGTATCAGGACGTGTGCCGAGCCTAGTTCGCCCGACCACGTGCGGGGGCCTGCTCCAGGCGGCGGCCGAGCCACGCGTACGCCACCACGGACACCCAGGACAGCGCGCCGACGACGAGGAACAGTCGGTAGGCCCCGTCGTAGCCGATCACCTCGGCGACGCCCACGGCAGCGATCGGCGCCAGCAGCCCGGCCACGCCCCATCCGGTGAAGACGAGGCCGTAGGTGGTGCCGAACCGGTCGCTGGGTACGACGTCCGACGTGGCGGCCGGGGTGAGTGTCGACAGTGCGCCGTACTGGGTTCCGAGCGCGAACAGGGCGACCAGCGCCAGAGCTCCGGTCGCGCCTGCAGCGAGCGGCACGCAGGCGGCCAGGAGCAGCGCCGAGTTGCCGTGCAGCGCCGCGCGTCGTCCGATGCGATCGGAGAGGGGCCCGGCCACGAGCCGCCCGACGAAGTTGCCGACGTTGAGCAACGTGACCGCCACGGCCACGGCGGTCGCCGTTCCGGCCAGCTGGCCGGCGTGTGCGAAGGCGGCGAGGGCCGGCGCGCTGCCCAGGCCGAAGGCCAGCCACAGCGCGACGACCGGTCCGCTCGGGCGGGCCCGGCGGCCGCGGCGCGAGCGGTCCCGGGTCCGGCGAACCTCGGGTGCCTCGCCCGGGACGAGGATCGACGCGAGGGCGAGCACGGCCCCGAGCGCGACGGCCAGCAGGACGAAGGTCCAGCCACGCCCGACCGCCGGGAGCAGCGCACCGGCCACCGGTGCGAGGACGGCCGTGCCGACCGCGTAGGCGCTGACGACCAACCCGAGCGCGAGACCCCGGCCGGACTGCATGGTCCCGGCCACGCGTACCGCGGTGGCATAGCCCAGGCCGGTCGAGCCGCCCAGCACCACACCGAAGGCGAGCACCATCGTCGGAACGGACGTCGCGACCGCGCTGCCCAGGAGGCCGAGGACGGTGCCGACCGCCGTCACCAGCGCCAGACGCCGGGGCGAGACCGAGTCGGCGACCCGGCCGCCGACCAGCACCCCGGTCATGAAGGCCACCAGACCGATGGAGAACACGGTCGTCAGCAACGCGCCACTGCGCCCGAGCTCCCGTTGCAGCGACTCGGTGAAGACGTCCCAGGCGAACAGGGGACTCACGGCCAGGTCGAGCAGCACGGCGCCGGCGAGGGCGCGCTTCCGGCTCATGCGCTCTCTGACCGCGAGATCGACCGGTTCATGCTGAGCCCTCCGTCGTGGCGGTCATCGGCGAGTCCTTCCTTGCGACGGAGCAACGAACGACGGGCCGAGTGTCCTCCACCTCGAGCGTGTCAGGCCTTGACGGGCTCGCAGCACGCCGCCTCGTCGGACGCCTCGGCACCGGGGCGCGACTCACGCAGAGGGCTCCCGCACTCGCAGGACGCCTGCGGGCTCACGCCGACCGGGTGGATCGAGGTGGCATCGGGCGCATCGGCCTTGACGGTGTAGACCTCCCACGGTTCGGCGCCCGGACCGTGGACCCACACCTTGTCCTGCAGGGCGTAGCAGCACGTGGTGTCGTCCTCGACCTGAGTGATCAGGCCCAGGCCGGAGAGACGCTCGGTCGCCTCGTCGACGGCGTCGGTGGTCTCGACCTCCACGCCGAGGTGGTCCATCACGGTGGGCCGGTCGGGCTCGCCCTCGATCAGGACGAGCTTCAACGGCGGCTCGGTCACGGCGAAGTTGGCGTAGCCCGGACGGCGCTTGGCCGGCTCGACGCCGAACAGCGACCGGTAGAACGCGATCGACCCGTCGAGGTCGGAGACACGCAGGGCGAGCTGAACTCGGGACATGATCACTCCTTTGATTCGATGACGGTCGATACAGACCTTGCGCCTCAAATCGACGGCTGTCAATATAGAAGGATGACGAATCAGGACCGGGTCGTCCTCGACCTGGCGAACGCGGTGGGGTGCTGCGCCCCGCTCGTGGCCGAGCCGATGTCGGTCGAGCAGTCCACCGACCTCGCGCGGGCGTTCAAGGCGTTGGGCGACCCGGTCCGGTTGCGGCTGCTGTCGTTGATCGCCTCCCACGCCGGCGGCGAGGCCTGCGTGTGCGACCTGAACGACGTGTTCGACCTGTCCCAGCCCACGATCTCCCACCACCTCAAGGTGCTGCGCGAGGCGGGTCTGATCTCCGGGGAACGGCGAGGGACCTGGATCTACTACCGGATCCACCCGGACGTGCTCGGTCGGCTGGCCTCGGTCCTGCTGCCCGTCGAGACGACGATCGGGAACGCGGCTGCCGCGCATTGAGCACGGCTACCGACCGGGCTAGGCGGGCGAGCCCTTGCCGGCGACGTCGACCAGCGTTTCCCGTGCTCGATCGTCCAGGTCCTGTTCGGCGGCGCGGATGTCCCATTCCCCGGGGTCGCGGGTGTCCTGCCACGCCTCGATCTGCTCCTGCGCCCATCGCGCCCAGCGGGCTACGGCGATCTCCTGTTCGGCGTGCAGACGTAGCGCCAGCACGCTCAGGTGCAGCCGCTCCGGGAACATGCTCCCCCCGTCCAGGTTCGCCTCGTTCACCTCGCGCAGCTCCCTCAGGCGGGTGGCGGCCTCCTGCTCGATCCCCTTCAGGGTCTCCGCGAGCTGCGCGAGGGAGCCGGCGTCGGCGAAGAAGACCTTCAACATCCCCTCGAACTCGCCGCTGCGCGGCGCCGGGGGCTCGCCGAGCCAGTCGCGCAGCGCCTCCTGACCGGTGGTCGTGATCGAGTACATGGTGCGCGGCCGCTGACCCGTGTACTCCCGCACGGCGCTCGCGAGACCGTCCGCGACCAGCCGCTTCGGCTCGTCGTAGAGCTTGCGCTCGGTCCGTGGCCAGAACCAGGACAGGCTGCGCTTGACCTGTTTGGCCAACTCGTACGTGGTCCACGACCGGACCGAGAGCAGGCCGAGGATCGCGTAGGAGGTCGTGGTCCGAGTCGACTCGTTCGACGGCATACTGCATCTTGACATGATGCCCATGGCAGTATCAAGTTGATGTCTCGCGGCGGGCCGATCCGAGGACCCGCACCGCACGTCCGGAGGGGTTTCCGATGATTCGTCGCCTGCGCTACGTCCTGGTCCTGGTCGCCGGTTCGATGGGTCTGGTCGTCGCCACCGCCGCACCCGCCTACGCCGGCCTCAATCTGTCCAATCACACCGAGCCCCTCACACGCAGTTTCTGAACTCCGTGATCGGCGACGTGCTCCGGGCCCGTCGGGCGCATCACCGCTGCCGGCGGGCCGAGCGCACAGGTGATCACCGCGGCGCCCGCTCTGCCGAGGACCGGGCCATAGCCCTGTACGCGCCGGACGGCGCCGCAGACGCTCGCGCAGGACATCGAGTTCTCCGCGATGCTCACCACCCGCGCCGAGCTGGCCACCGCGACGGCCGACCACGAGACAGCCGCGCGGCTCCACGAGCTCGCCCGGAACAGCCTCGACGGTCATCCACCCTCGCCCGAGCGGGACACGACACTGCTCGGTGTCCTCGTGGGGCTCGGTCATTGCCTGCGCCGCCTCGGCCGCTACACCGACGCCGCCGCATGTCTCGCCGAGACCGACCGCCTCGCCGTCACCGACCCCGGCCTGAACGCCGCGGTCCGGAACGCGCAGGGAGTTCTGTGCAAGGACACCGGCCGCTTCGAGGAGGCCGCCGACCACTACGCCCGTGCCGACCGGGCGCTCAGCCCCGACGACCCCGCGCACCTGCCCCTGCGCGCATCGCTCCAGCACAACATCGCCGGGCTCGCGCACGTCGAGCAGCGCTTCGACGAGGGCGAGGAACCCGCCCGGCGGGCCGTCGAGCTCCGGCGACGAGTACCCGGTGCACGGGATACGGACGTCGCGCTCGACGAGGTCGTGCTCGCCGCGATCCTCGCCGGACGGGGCCGACTCGACGAAGCCGAAGTGCTCCTGAACACCGCCGTGGCGGCATGGACGACGGCCTACGGTCCCGATCACTACGAGGTCGCGGTGTGCCTGCACAACATCGCCGACATCGAGCGCTCACGCGGGCAGCTCGATGCGGCCATGCGCTCGTTCCGGCGCGCACTCGAGATCAAGACCGCGACTCTCGGCTCCTCGCACGCCGAGATCGCCGCGCTCTGCAACAACATCGCTGCACTACACCGTGAACGAGGCGAGACCGACCTCGCCGCACGCCGCTACGTCGAGGCCGCGACGATCTTCACAGCCACCCTCGGCGCGGACCATCCGCACACCGCCATCTGCATCGCCAACGCGAAGGCCGTGACCGTCCCGGACCAGTGGTCCGTGGGGTCGAGCTGACCGATTCCTGCCCCTCATCGGGATTCGCCGTTCTCCGCCGACCCGTTCTTGTGCCGCTGTTTCGAGATGTCGACCGCACCGAGCAGGATCTTCGCGATCACCCCGACCGCGAACAGATCCATGATCATCTGAAGCATCGTGAGGATGCGTGCCATCTCGCTGTGCGGAGCGATGTCGCCGAAGCCGACGGTCGCGAACACGGTGAGGGTGAAATAGAGAGCGTCGGTTCGGCTGAGTACCTCGCTGAAGCTGTCCGGGTCGTCCCTCCCGACAACGACGTAGATCGCCGCGAACACCAGCAGCAGCATCGGCAACCCGGTCGCGACAGCCTGGATCACGCGCAGGTGTGGGACGTCAGAGGCGATGATCGCCCGTGTGTGATAGGCGATGACGACGGCGAAGACCACCAGCCCCAACCCGAACTCAAGCCAGGTTCCGGCGTCGAGCGGCCGATCCAATGGGAGCAGGTAGTAGACGACAACCAACACGGTCGCCGATGCCACAGCCCGCAGCAGCGCTGCAGTCAGCATGCGCTTACGAGCCGCCGGACTCAGCTCGTCGACGTGCTTCCTCGTCATCGGGTTCGCTCCGTTCCCGCGGCAGATACCAGCGCCGGGTGGTCATCTCCAGCTCGATCGCCTACGCCCGGGGAGGCGCGGCCAGCGGGGCATCGAACGGCACCGCCCGACCCACCGTGTGCAGCAGCAAGAGCGCGTCCGGCTCCGCCATGTAGCGAATGCCGGCACCCCGCCCCGAGGAGAACCGCATCTTGAATCCGGCCACACCGGCCCTGGCCTTCCAGGGCGAGCTCGACAACTCGGTCACCTGCGCTCCAGTGCGGTACGCGATGACCGTGTTGCGGCTCAGTAGCCGCCTCCACCGCAGCACGACGGACTGATCGTCGACCTGCCATCGGGCCTCTCGCGCCCGGGCGACGCCGAGCACGAGCCCGAGCGGCACCGGAAGAATCGCGAGCAGGCCCCACCAACCAGGCAGGAACAGCAGGAGCAGGCTGGCGCCCACGGCATAATAGAGCGGCAGTTTGAGATACCTGCGGTGCAGACGCGCCGGAAGTACCAGCAAAGGCTGGCGCGGCCATGGGAGTTCGGGCAGCGCGGACCGGATCAAGGATTCCGCACGATCGATGCGCAGCAGAGGAAAGAGCAGGCGCTGATTGGTATTTGCCCGCCCGATTCCAGCGACCTCGACCTGCAGACTGCAATAGCCCAGGAGCACGCGCCAGAGTCCCTCGACGATACGAACGGCCTGAACCCGTTCGACGGAAATGGTCGCCGCTTGCTTGCCCAATAGGCCGCGACTGATACGGAGAACGTCACCGTCACGAATGAGGGTGAATCGGTAGAGGCGCAGCGCGCCGAGGACCACGCTGGCCACGACGGCCACCACCACAAGAGTGATCAACAACGCCGCCGTACCCTCCGGCACGACGTTCTGGTTCATGAATTCCGCTACGCGGACGGGTAGGAACTCGGAGAACCGGAACCACACCACCAGTGCAGCCACGAGGATCAGCGAGATCGAGCTGTCCGTCACGGTGGCGATCAGCATTTCGGCCGTGGTGAGGACCGCGATCGCCTGTGTGCGATGAGCCGACGCAGAGGCCACCGATGTCCGCCGCCAGGCCCGGTAGCGCTGAATGGTCGAGGGGCGGGAACCCGGCTCCGGGTCGGCGGGTGCGCTTGCCCGGTCACCGGACTCGAGGGCGGCACGGAGCTCGTCGAGCCGGCTACCGGACAAGCACGCGAGGCTCACGGTGGACCCGTGACGATCCCCCGGCGACTGCACGTACAGGCCCCAGACGCCGACCAGGCGCTGCGTGAGGGACTGGGACACCGTCAGGGCAGTGATCCTGGTGATGGGCACCGTGCGCACCAACCGGTCGATCAGGCCACTGCGCACCAGCAGCACGCCACCCACGACCGAGTACTTCCTGACGTGCCATTGAGTGATCGCGACCGCCATGACCAACGCGAACAGGGCCACGTTGACCCACCACGGGGCGCCACCGAAGATCGTGACCACAAGGAACGGGATCGCATTGCGCAGGGTCTTGGCCGTATCGGTGATCAGGTAGATCGGATGCAGCCGGGTCTCCGGAACGGAGACCCCGAGCGAGGGCTCAGACATCGTCGGCGAGGTGAGCCAGCCGGCCGAGCCGTTCGCACAGTTCGTCGGCCTCTCCCCGGTCCAGTCCGTTCAGCCGCACCGAGCCGGCCGCTGTACGAATCTTCAGATTCGTCATCCGGTAGTGATCGGCCACCGGTCCGCGTTGGGTGAGCAGCGTCTGCACGCGATGCATCGGCACGATGCTGCGCTGGATGAAAATGATCCCGCTCTGAATGTCGATCTCGGTCGGCGAGATCGCATACCAGAACACACGATAACGGATCGGCGGCAAGATGATGATGCAGGAAGCGATCACCACGGCGACGACGCCGACGATGCCCCAGCGAATCCACCAGGGGCCCCACGGCAGCACGACGGCGACGCCGATCAGGAGCACCACGAGCGGCAGCGATGCGTAGAAGGCCCGCCAGCGCCAGTACCTGGTGACCCGGGCGGGCAGACGATTCCGTGCGGCGGGCAGGTCCCCGGCAAGGGAGTCGGTGTCGTGTTCGTCAACGGTTCGGGGAAATGCTGTCGCGGCAGGTGTCGTCCGCCCGTGCGCTCCCGGGGCCGTTCCTGCGGAGATCGAATCGCCGCCCGCGGCTGCGCCGGCGTCAGATCCAGGTGATGGGTTCATGGGAGTGACCGCG
This sequence comes from uncultured Actinomycetota bacterium, assembly GCA_963822335.1. Taxonomy (GTDB): domain Bacteria; phylum Actinomycetota; class Actinomycetes; order Mycobacteriales; family Pseudonocardiaceae; genus Pseudonocardia. The sequence continues at coordinate 661,177 of CAWGHE010000006.1, forward strand.
GTCGCGCCTCCTCGCCCGAGTGCACAGCGAGCGACCGGGCCGTCGAGGGTCGGCCAGCCATCTTGCCGCGCCCCAGGTTCGCATGGTTCCCATGTCCACCTCCGACGATGACACGCACGAACGCAGTGACGAGGCTGAACAGCCCGTATCGGTCTTCGGTCGGGTCGTCGACCTGGCGCACCTCGTTACACACGCTCCTCGCGCCGATCCGGCTGAACTGAACGCTGGCACATCCGCTGCCCGGTCTCCCGCCTCGGGCGACAGCCGTCGCAAGAACCATGTCGCGATGCCGAGTGTCCGGCATCGCCCGGTCCGGGTGAGTCGGAGACGCCGACCGCCGGCTCGGTCAGGCCCAGCTCGAACCAACTTCGACAGCCGCAGCCGGGCTCCGGCGCATGCCGGATCGTTCAGACTGGTGGCATGCCCGCTGCCCCGGCCCGACCCCAGGTCCGCATCAGTGTGGTGCTCTTCGCCTTGACGGTGACTGCTGCGGCGGTCGATGCGGTCACCTTCCTCGGGCTGGGGCACGCCTTCGCCGCCCTCGCTACCGGGAACGTCCTGCTGTTGGGTTTCGGCGCCGCGCAAGCCGGGCCGATCGTCGGGCCTGCGGCAGCCCTGGCTGCGTTCGTGACCGGGGTGACGCGGCCCACCTGCTCATCGTCAGGGTCAACGCGCGCGGGCGGCGCTGGTTCATCCTCGTACTGGCCGCCGAGGCCGCAGTGATCTGCGGCGCCGGGGTGTATGCCACCGCCATCAGCGGCTCGCGGAGCCTGCCGGAAAGTGCCATGCCCGTCGTGGTCGTGCTGCTCGCGGCCGCCATGGGATGGCGCAACCGCGCGATGACGGAAGCGGCGATCCCGGACATGCCTACCACGGTGGTACAGACCGCCTTGATCAAGGCGCTCATGGATATTCTGTCGTTCCGCTCGGCTTCCCGGGCACCGGCACTGGCCCGAGCGCGTCGGGTCGCCACCGTGCTCGGCATATTCACCGGTGGCGTCGTCGGGGCGTTGCTTCTTCGCCTCGGACCCGGGCCCGCGCTGATCGTCATCGCCGGACTCGAGGCCGGCGTGACGGCCCTCTACGCCCGATCCCCCCGCCTCAAGCCACCGCCCGCGGAGGCCTGAACACACTCCCGATCGCTGGAGCACCGTCATGAGCACGGGGCGACCACATGAGAATGACGAACAGCGACGTTGGCCGATCTTGGTCGTGACCCGGAAGATGGGGGTCTGACCTGGGAGGGAAGCTCCTCCGACTGGATTCGAACCAGTAACCGCCCGACTCTCTGTCGAGATTTGTCACATTGGCGGATAGTGCTCGAAATCGCCGGTGAACTGCGTGTTCGGGGCGGAGATGTCGGGTGGATTCGGGACGTGCACGGGCGTTGTCGACGGGTAGAGGGAGGTAAGCGGTGCCTTCAGTCTGATCACGTAGCTCGCGCAACGTCGGTACATAATCGGCCAGCGGATTTGGACTCGGCTGCGAAGCGTCGCTTCATGCTGGCGTGACGGTATCGCCCGCAGGACGTAGGGGGTTGGCGTGCTTTTGAACGTCATCCGTGGGAGGGGTAGTCGCGTCCCGTCTAGGGTGAAGTAGTCGCCGCGGGGTGAACTCTGTCGATCCAGATCATGCCATGATGAGTTCGGGTGTGAAGACGATTTCGACGTCGTGATAGGCACACCAGCGGGCGACCTCGGCCTTGCGGTGCGGGGAGAAGTTGTCGCACACCACGTAGAGCCGCCTGCGCGGGAACCGGGCCCGGAGGCTGGGGCAGGAAGGCAAGGAACTCCTGCCAGCGCTTGCGGTCTCGCCGCAGGTAGAACAGCTGGCCCGAAGCCACGATCCTGGGCCGCGAGCATGTACCGCGCCCGGCCGGGATAGCGGTTGTACAACGCCCGCATCCGTGCTGGGCGCCGGGTGGCGGGAACCGTCCCGGCCCAGGCTGGACTGCAGGTTCCGCGACCCGAACTCGTCGGCGCAGATCCACCCGGCCACCGTCGGGAATCGTGCCGGCGGCGGAGCGGTCGTAGAGATCGAGGATCCGGTTCATCTTCTGCCTGAACTCCGGATCCCGGCTGGCCTTCCAGGTCTTGGTGGCCTGCCAGCGCACCCCGGCGGCGCGCAGGACCTGCCGGACGGTCTCGGTGCTGACCAGGAGCCGATGCGCCGCAGCGAGATGTTCGACCAGCTTGGTCAGGCTCCAGGTGGTGAACGGCAGCCCGGCCTGCTGCGGCGGAGTCCGAGCGACCCGGCAGATCAGCTCACGGGCGTGGGGGCCGAACCTAGGAGGCCGGGCCCCGCTCCATTTTGGGTCCAGCGCCGCGAACCCCCGCTCGTTGAACGCGTGAATCACCTCCCGCGCGTACTGCGCGGTGGCCGCAACATCGCCGCCTCGCAGATACTCCGGCATGCATTCGAGATCCGCACTGTCTCCGGCCGCCGCCCGGCCAACTGATTCCGAGCGTGGTCTTCTACGGTGCTGCGCTTGGACGGATCCACATCCGCGCACTGAAGCCTGGTGGTGCAGACTTGCATCCTGCACCTTCCGGCAACACCTTCCGCTACGCCAGCCGCACAGTGATCAACCTGGGACCAGATGGCCAAGCGACCCTGCGCTCTAGGTCTCGCACAGGGCGCCCACCGGGCGGCCGCGGCAGCGCGGCTGGCCGACAGAGTCTCAGCGAGCAGGCCCGCGAGGCGGTCCTCAAGGCGATCCAGGCGACCATGGGCGACAGCCAGCAGGAGTCCGCGACCTGGCCGAGGCGTACGCCTTCGTGCCGGATCTCCTCGTCTCCGGCGTCGTGAAGAACACGGCAGAGCCGGTCGTCGGTCGCCATCCGAACGTCGATCGTGTCGCCTTGTCGACGCCCGTCGCCCCAAGCGGTGTGAGCGGCCCGCGGTCCATCACCAGTTCGGCGTCGTCCAGCCTGCCGTGCGGTTCAGATGCGAAATCTTCAGGTCTCGAACATCTCGGGTGATACGGCACGATGCTGGCCCCCCGACCGTTAGGGCGTCGGCCCCGTACATGGTGGCCGCGGCTCCGACGAATTCGCCTGGGCCGAGTCACGTGTTCCGCAAAGCGCCGCGACGTGGATGGAACGGGCCGGTCTGTCCGCTCGGGACGTCGCCGACCAGCTCGGCCACGCTCGGGTGTCGATGACACAGGACGTCTATTTCGGCCGGCGGATCCTGGGTGACGACGCGGCGGCGGCACTGGACGAGGCCTACCGGTCCGCCCGCGAGGACGACGACCCGGATGACGACGACGGAGGGGCACCGGTGGGCGTTTCCGTCCACTAAACGGTGTCTGATCTTGTGGAGATGGCCGCACTCGACGCGCTGACCTGGGAGGGAAGCTCCTCCGACTGGATTCGAACCAGTAACCGCCCGATTAACAGTCGGGTGCTCTGCCGTTGAGCTACGGAGGACCGTCAGCCGCAGGGCCACCCCCGCGGACGTCGTAAACGGTACAACACCACCCCTGCCCGGGCCGAGCCGGGGGCGCGCGTGCCCAGATGACCGCCCGCGGACGGCGGTACGGTCGGTACGGGAAGAGGTGAGGGGCATGGTCAGGTTCGTTCTGGGAGTGGCGCTCGGGTACGTGCTGGGAACCCGCGCCGGGCACGAGCGGTACGAGCAGCTCGTCCGGGCATACCAGCGCACGGCGGACCATCCGGCGGTGCAGGGCGCGGCCGGCATTGCGCGGGCGACCGTCGAGGGTGCGGTGCAGAACGTGCGCAAGGGCGCCGGACCAGCGCTGAGCCGGCGCTACCCGACCTGGGCCACCACGAAGATGCGGCGGAACGGGAACCACGTCGTCCCGTCGGCGGACGGCGGGTAGGCGGATCGCAGGCGCGGGGCCAGCTCGTCGACGAAGGCGGCGTACGCGGCGTCGTCGAGGGCGTCGCGGACCGGGCGCAGGGCGGTGCCGCTGATCCAGCGCAGCACCGGGTCGTCGCCGGTCAGGCGCTGCAGGTACGTCGTCTCCCACGCGTCGACCTGCGCCACGCCGGACAGCAGGTCGGCGTAGCTCGCCGGGTCGGCGACGGTCTCGGTCCCCCGCAGCGCCACCCGGTCCTGCCACTGCGGGCTCGCGGCGACCTCGCGGGTGAGCACGTGCGACGGCGCGTCGAAGTTGCCCGGGATCTGCACGGCCAGCCATCCGCCCGGCATCGCCCGGGCCCACCGGAGCATCAGCTCCGGATGCGTGGGCTCCCACTGCAGCACCGCGTTCGCGACGACCACGTCGGTGTCCGGCGCGGGCATCCAGTCCACGACGTCGCGGACGGACGGCGTCGACCCCGTTCTCCCGCGCCGCGGCCACCATGTCCGGGGACGCGTCGAACGCCTCGATCTGTGCGTCCGGCCAGCGCGCGGCCAGCACCGACGTCAGGTGCCCCGGTCCGCATCCTGCATCGACGACCCGTCGCGGCGCCTCGGCGCGCCACCCGGGCCAGCAGGTCGTGGAACGGGCGGGAGCGGTGGTCGTCGAAGCTGCGGTAGAGCGCCGGGTCCCAGGTGGTGCTCACGGCCCCGTCTCCCCGATCCGCTCCGCGACGCCGGCGGCGAGGCGTTCCGCGGCGGTCGCGTCGGTGCCGGGGTCCGGCCAGACCTGCACGATCAGGCCGTCGCGGCCCGCGACCTTGCGTTGCAGCACCCACGCTCCCGCCGCCGGGCAGGTCACGGTGGCTGCGCGAGCGGATGGAGTCGGTGACGCGCTCGTGCACGGTCTGCGGGACCTTGCCGGGCTCGTCGAGGCGGAACCGCCGGGGTGGGCCGTCGGCGAGCAGCACGGTGCCCGGGCCGACCTCGCGCGCCGTCGTCGGGATCACGACGAGCACGCCGTCCTCCCACGTCGCCTTCGCGATCTCGTGCCAGCCCAGCCGATCCGAAGAATCGCCGGGCGGCCAGATCCCCCACGACGTGACGACGAGGTGGCCGGCCGGGGCGAGCGTCGCGGTCGCGAGCACCCGCTCGTCACCCTCCAGCCGGGACGCGATCTCCGAGGGGACGGGCTCCCGTCGCAGCAGGCGGTCCAGCAGGCTCACTGCGCCACTCCGGCGGCCTGCTCGCGCAGCGCGATCCGGTACTGCTCGAGCGGCACGAGGTCGCCGAACAGGTCGTTGTAGGTCTCCGGGTCGGTCTCGAAGTTCGTCCGCTGCAGCCGCGACTTGATCTCGGTGATCTGCCGGTCGACCAGAGACATCCGCACCCCGGCCAGCAGGCCGCCGACGTAGCGGGCCTCGTCGGTGTTGCGCCGCGGCAGCTCCAGGTCCTCCACCGCCAGCTCGGAGATCAGGCCGCGGATCTCGTCGGTCGTCGTCTCCTCGATGACCGCCTCCAGCCAGGCGTGCGCCTCGGTCGCCGCACACACACCGCCGGCGGCGACGATCGCGTGGTGCACGGCCACGAACGCGGGATGGGTGAACGCCGCGTCCGGCAGCTCGTCGAAGCCGGGCCCCGCCACGGCCGGGATCTGCAGCGCGGCCTTGAGCGCCTGGCGCTGGATGTGCAGCTGCGGGTCCTCGCGCCGGGGTACGGGCGGCGCCTCGCGGCGACGCGGGCGGGCCGACCCGTCCGCCGGGGCACCGGCGGTCTCGCGGACCCGGCGCACGACCATCGGGATGTCCTCCCACCCGACCCATCCGGCGAGACGGCGGGCGTACTCGTCGCGCAGGTCCTCCCGCTTGATCCGGGCGACGATCGGGACCGTGCGCTGCAGGGCGGCGACCCGGCCCTCGGCGGTGTCGAGCTTGTGGGTGTCCAGCTCGGCCCGGATGTAGAAGTCGTAGAGCGGGACCCGGCGGGCCACGAGATCCTTCACCGCGGCGTCACCGCGGTTGTTCCGCAGGTCGCACGGATCCTGGCCGTCGGCCGCGACGGCGATGTAGGTCTGGGTGGCGAAGTTCTGCTCGCCCTCGAACGCCTTCTTCGCGGCGGCCTGACCGGCCGCGTCGCCGTCGAACGTGTAGATGACCTCGCCGCGGTCGAACGAGTCGTCGCCGATCAGTCTCCTGATCACCGACACGTGCTCGGAGCCGAACGCCGTGCCGCACGTCGCGACGGCCGTCTTCACGCCCGCGAGGTGCATCGCCATCACGTCGGTGTAGCCCTCGACGACGACGACCTGGCGGCTCTTCGCGATCTCCCGCTTCGCCTGGTCCAGGCCGAACAGCACGTGCGTCTTGCGGTAGACCGGCGTCTCGGACGTGTTCAGGTACTTGGCGTCGATACCGTCGTCGTCGAACAGGCGCCGCGCTCCGAAGCCGACGACGTCACCGCCGAGATCGCGGATCGGCCACAGCAGGCGGCGGTGGAACCGGTCGATCGGCCCGTGCCTGCCCTCCTTGCTGACCGCCGCCTTGACCAGCTCGTCGAGCGTGTAGCCGAGACCCAGCAGGTGCTTGGTGAGGTTGTCCCAGCCGGACGGGGCGTAGCCGCAGCCGAACTGCTCGGCCGCGGACGCGTCGAACCCGCGCTCGGTGAGGAACCGCATCGCGGGCGCGCCCTCCGGCGTGCGCAGGCGCTCGGCGTAGAACTCCTGGGCCTTGCGGTTGATCTCCAGCAGCCGCGACCGGGTGCCCCGGTCCTTCTGCACGGAGCTGCCGCCGCCCTCGTAGGTCAGCCGCACCCCGGCGCGATCGGCCAGCCGCTCGACGGCCTCCGGGAAGCCGATCACCTCGATCTTCATCACGAAGTCGATGGCCGAGCCGCCCTCGCTGCAGCCGAAGCAGTGGAACGTGCCGTGCGAGGGCCGCACGTTGAACGACGGCGTCTTCTCCTCGTGGAACGGGCACAGCCCCTTGAGCGACCCGGCCCCGGCGCGGCGCAGCGCGACGTACTCGCCGATCACTTCCTCGATCCGGACGCGATCACGGACCTCGGCGATGTCGCTGTCGCGGATCCGGCCTGCCACGCCTCGATTGTAGGCTCGCGGCCGACAGCCACACCGTCGGCGTGCTGCTCTCGGTCAACCGGGACGATCGGCGGCCGGGGGCGCCGCCCCGACCGGCTCCACGTCGCGACCGGACCGCCGGCGGCGTACCAGGCCGAGGCCGATGTACATGCCGACCAGCGCCACCGCCAGCCCTACCACCGCCTGGACGGTCAGCGCCTCGCCGAGGATCGGCACCGCGAGCAGCGCCGTCGCCGCCGGGGTCAGGTTGAGCAGGGCGCTCACGTGCACCGTGGACCGCTTGCGCAACAGCGCGAACATCACCGCGAACGTGCCCGCCGAGTTGACCACGCCGAGCCAGACCACCGACAGCCACGAATCGAATCCGCTGGGCGCCCAGCGCGCGCCGAGGAACGGCATCGCGGCCAGCATCACCACGCCGGACGTGACCATCTGGACGACGACGCTCGCGACCACGGGCGTGTCGTCGTTGAAGCGCTTCTGGTAGAGCGTGCCGGCGCTCAGGAACAGCATGCCGAGCACCGGGAGCAGGACCGGCCCGCTGACGCCGCCCTCGGCGAGGTCGCCGGACACCACGATGTACACGCCGAGGGCGCCGATCAGGAGCCCGATCACCGGCGCGGCGCCGAGCCGGGTCTTGAGCACGAGCGGGGTCAGCAGCCCGACGAGCAGCGGCGCCAGACCGACGATCAGGCTGGTCAGCCCGGCCGGGACACCGCGCGCGATCCCGGTGAACACCGACGAGAACACGCCGATCTGCAGCAGCAGCGCCGTCACGACCAGGTGGAGCAGGCTCCGCGGCCGGGGGAACCCCGGACGCAGCACCGCCGCGGCCGCCCCGGTGACCGAGGCCGCGATCACGAATCGCCACAGCAGCACGGTCGGCACGTCGGTGGAGGCGGTGGCGAGCTTCGCAGCGATGAAGCCGGACGCCCACAGCAGGACGAACACCACGCTCAGGACGAAGACCGTCCAGCGGTCGGCGGACCGGATCATCCGACCACTCCAACGCATTGCTAATCACAGACGCAACCCGGAGTGACCGGGCGTACGGTCCCGACCGTGGCCACCGGTACCGACGAGACCCGAGCGCTGGCGGCCCGGTTCGAGGAACAGCGGGCGCATCTGCTCGGCGTCGGGTACCGGATCACCGGGAGCCTCGCCGACGCCGAGGACGCGGTGCAGGAGGCGTGGCTGCGGCTGGCCGGCCTCGAGGATCCGGGCGCGGTGCGGGACCTGCGTGCCTGGTCGACGACGACGGTCGCGCGGCTGTGCCTGGACCGGCTGCGGTCGGCCGCCGTCCGCCGGGAGCGGCACGTCGGGCCGTGGCTGCCCGAGCCGGTCGTCACCGACCCCGGCGACACCGGCCCGCTGGCGACGATGGTGCAGGCCGAGGACGTCCGGATGGCCGCGATGGTCGTGCTGGAACGGCTCGGTCCGCCCCAGCGCGTCGCGTTCGTGCTGCACGAGGCGCTCGACCTGCCCTACGACGAGATCGGCGACGTCCTCGGCTGCTCGGCCGTCGCCGCCCGCCAGCACGCCGCCCGCGCGCGCCGGGCACTCGCCGACGCGCCGGCTCCGCCGCGGGTTCCGGACGCGGCCGCCGAGGCCGCGCTGCGACGCTTCGCCGAGGCGCTGGCCGGCGGCGACGCGGGCACGCTCGCCGCGGTGCTGCACCCGGACGTCGTGATGATCAACGACAGCGGCGGGGCGGTCCCCGCCGCGCGGCGCCCGGTGTTCGGCCCGGACAAGGTCTCGCGGCTGCTGATCGGCCTCCGGGACCGCTACGGCGACGGCCTCCTCGACGGGCGCCCGGTCCTGGTCAACGGCGAGCCCGGCTGGCTGGTGCCCGGGGCCGGACGGATCCCCACCACGGTGAGCGTCCTGACGCTGCAGGACGGGCTGACCCGGGCGCTCTACGGCGTCATGGACCCGGCGAAGCTCACCCGGCTCCCGGCTGGTCGGTGACCGTCACCGGCCACCCGGTGGGTAGGCGGCGAGGAAGACGTCCACGGCGTGGTCGGCGGTGGCGGCGATGTCGCTCGCGTCGGGTGTCTCCTCCCGGTTGCGGAACATCCCCTCGTCGAGGGAGCGGCCGAGGAGCAGGAACGCGAAGTCCTGGGCGGCCCGAGTCGGCTCGGCGACGTCGAGCAGGCCACGGTCGCCGAGCTGCCCCAGCTGATCCGCGAGGACGGACATCACCCGCGCGGGGGCCCGCTCGTAGTAGGCCGCGGCGAGCTCCGGCAGGCGGAGGGACTCACTGATCACCAGCCGGCGTAGCGCGAGGACCTGCGGGTTCATCACCGCGGCCAGGTAGCGCCGGGCCAGGGATCGCAGAGCGGTATCCACGCCGGCCGGTGAGTCGATGTCGCTCAGCGCGGCGGGGAGCGTGGCCGCGAACGCTTCGGCGGTGGCGGTGACACCGAGGACGATCTCCCGGAACAGGGACTGCTTGTCGCCGAACTGGTTGTAGACGGTCTGCTTGGACACCGCGGCGGCCGCGGCGATCTGCTCGGTCCTGGTCGTCTGGTAGCCCTGCGCGAGGAACAGCTCGGTCGCGGCGCGGACGATCGCGGCTCGCTTGCCGCCCGGGTCCTGGCTGCGGGAGCGCTGCGCGGTGGTCGGAATGCGAACGACCAGAACGTCGACGTCGGTGTCCGGATCGGCGCGCTCCCCCATCACGTCTCCGTCTCCTCGACTGCGGGCCCGGTGAGCGTACCCCGGCGAAGTACCGTTCGGTCCACCGATGAGTACCGCTCAGTCCAGAAGTCGGTACCGGCAAGTCCACTACGAAGGGAACAGTGATGAACACATCGGACGCGCGCCCCACCGGACCCTCGGGAAGCCCACTGGTCGGCCGAGGCGACGCCGACCGCACGGCGGCGATCACCCGGTCGCTGCTGGGCTACGGGGTACTGGCCGGCCCGCTCTACGTCGTCGTCGGTCTGGCCCAGGCCCTGACCCGCGACGGCTACGACCTGACCCGCCACGACCTGAGCCTGCTCGCCAACGGCCCGCTGGGCTGGATCCAGATCACCAACCTGATCCTGTCCGGGCTGATGACCGTCGCCGCCGGCGTCGGAATGCGCCGAGCGCTACGCGTCCTCGGCGGCGGACGTGGCACGGTCTGGGGCCCCCGGCTCGTCGCCGGCTACGGCCTCGGACTCATCGGCGCCGGCGTCTTCGTCGCCGATCCCATGAACGGATTCCCCCGCGGCACCCCCGACGGTCCCCCGGCCACCGTCTCCATCGGCGGGATCGGGCACCTCGTGTTCGGAGCCGTGGGATTCCTCTGCCTCGTCGCCGGCTGCCTGCTGATCGCGCGCCACTACGCCGGTCAGCAACGTCCCCGGATGGCGTGGTTCTCCCGCGCCACCGGTGTGTTGTTCCTGGCCGCCTTCGTCGGCATCGCCAGCGGATCGGCCAGCCCGGTCGTCGTGCTCGGCTTCTGGGCCGCCGTCATCCTCGCCTGGACCTGGCTCGCCATTGTCTCGATCGACCTCTACCGGCGAACCCCACTGCTCACCCCGCTCCAGGCCGACGGGAGCATGCGGTAGGACGTGGCCATGCGATCTTCGCGTCGTCGGACGACCACGGCCCTCACGCCGCCGCGCCTGTCGCTGTCGCTCGGCGCGAGCGTCGCGGCCGTGCTGGCTGCCGCCGTCGTCGTCGCCGGGGTGCTGGCGGTCGTGCTGTGGTGGGGGTTGGGCCGCCCGGCACTCGCCACCGGCGCGCCCTGGTCCCCGCGGGACAGCTTCGATCTCGCCAAGATCGTCCTCGCGGTCGTCGGCGGTGTCGGCGGGATCGTCGCCCTGGTCGTGGCCTACCGACGGCAGCGGCTCGGCGAGGCGGCGGAGGTGCGCGAGAACGAGAAGCTCTACATGGAGCACTTCGCGCGGGCCACCGACCAGCTCGGGGCCGACCGGGCACCGGTCCGGATCGCGGGGCTCTACGTGCTCGAGCGGCTCGCCCAGGACAACCCGGACAAGCGCCAGACGGTGCTCAACGTCCTCTGCGCGTACCTGCGGATGCCCTACACCGCGCCCGACGAGACTGCCGACTCCCCGCAGCTCCGGCAGGAGGGCCAGGTCCGTCTGACCGCGCAGCGGCTGCTGTTCCTCCACCTGCAGCCCGGCGACGACCCCGAGCACCCGACGGCCCGCTTCTGGCCGGGCCAGGACATCGACCTGACCGGGGCGACGCTGGTCTCGTTCCGGTTCAACGACTGCCGGCTGCGGACCGGGCGCTTCGACGACGTCCGGTTCGTCGGCGACACGACGTTCGAGCGGACGCACTTCGACGGCAACGCGTGGTTCCGCTCCGCGGAGTTCGACGGGTTCGCCGGGTTCGGCGGCGCACGCTTCGACGGGCTGGCCGAGTTCCGGGGGTCGCGATTCGGCGGGCGAGCCGCGTTCGGCACCGCACGCTTCGCGAGGGGCGCCGGCTTCCGCTCCGCACGGTTCGCTGTACCCGCCTCGTTCGAGGGCACGGAGTTCCGCGGCGGCGCCGACTTCGCGGAGATCGAGGGGGCGGCCGGGCCGCCGGGCTGAGACCAGCCGGATATGGGGACAGCCCGGGGCGGCGTCAGCCCCCGAAGGCCCCTCGCGGCCCCGGGCTGTCTGGGACGGTCCCGCCATCTCCCCAGTGACCAGGGCCGTCGGGTTTCGTCTCGAGCGGGGAGTGACCAACCGGGGCTCCGCCCAATCCCGAACGGACGAGCGCGAAGGCAGACGGTGCCTGGCACTCGTCCGGCGGTCACTCTCCGGCGGCGGACGGCTCGGCCAGGCGGATGCGGCAGGCCGCGTCGAAGCCCTGATCGGTGATGCCGAGCGCATGGTTGGCGCGCGCCCGCTGGTTCTCCACCGCGATCACCGTGGTCAGCTCGACGACCCCGGCGTGACCGAACGCCTGCACGAGTTCCGCTACCTGGCCATCGGTCACGGTCATCGGCTGCGCGGTCATGGCGTCGGCGTAGGCGATCGCGCGCCGCTCGTCGTCGGTGTAGAGCGGGCTGGTCGCGTACTCGCCGATGTGCGGACAGGCGATCGGTGTCGAGGCCCTCCAGGCGCTGGAGCATGGTGCCGAAGTCGACGCACCAGGAGCAGCCGACGACCGTCGCCGTCCGGTAGACCGCCAGCTCGCGCACCGACGTCGGAAGCCGGCGGGCCGCGCGCAGCCAGCCCAGCTCGGCGATCATGCTCGCCCAGAACACGCCGCGGTGGTGGCGGGCGACGGCGAACGGCTCGGGCACCGACCCGAACCGGCGTCGGGCGGCCCAGTACACCAGCCGTCCCAGCGGCCCGGCCTCCTGCTCGGTCACGGCGGGGATGCGTGCCATCTCGTCCTCCTTCGGATCGACTCACCGTGAGGACGGGACAGGCGGGCCGCGCGTAACGGGATGTGGTGACGGTCACGACCTACGGTGGCGAGCCGGCCCCCGGGCCGCGCCCGGCTCCGGTCCGGGCCTGGCCCGACAACCAGGGCGCGGCCGCGACGACGACCAGCAGGAGGATCCCGGCGGCACCGCCGGCCGCGGCGAGGATCTGGTCGATCTCGATGAGGGACATGTCCCCACCGTCCGCCGTGTTCCTGAGCGGGCCCTGTGCGCAGCCGACGAAGCCGCTGAGCGCCAGTCAGCGGCGGCACACCCGGCGGTGCCACGTGACCGCCTGCGGGTCGGTGAGCAGCGCGACCTGGTCGACCACCACCCGCAGCCGCGAGCCGTCGTCCGGCGCGGCGGCCCAGTCCTCGGCGCGCACCGGGTCGAGCGCGTCCGGGGCCCCGTCGTACAGCGCGGTCGCCAGCTCGGTCAGCAGCACGCGCTGGCGCGCCTGCATGGCCAGCCGCGCCTGGTCGCTCATCACGTACCGGGTGGCCAGCACCTTGAGCACCATCACCTCGGCGGCGACGGCGTCCGGGACGTGCAGGTCCGCCTCGTGGCGGTGCAGCGGCCGGTCCCCCTCGGCATCCAGGGTCGCCTCCGTCGCCGCCCGCGCGAACCGCCCGACGAGCTCGCTGGTGAGCTGTTTGACCGCCGCGTGGTCGGCGCCGCCGGCGCGCGTGACGTCGAAGCCGTGCACGGCCCGCACGACCGGCAGCTCGTTCAGGCGCCGGGCGGCCTCCTCGCCGGCCGCGGCGTTCGCACCGAACGACTCCGCGGCGGCCCGGGCCAGCTCGGCCCGCTCGGTGGCCGAGGACAGCACGGCCAGGTCCATCCGCCCGGAGAGCACCGCGTCCTCGACGTCGTGCACGGAGTACGCGACGTCGTCGGCCCAGTCCATGACCTGGGCCTCCACGCTGCGCACCCCCGGCCGGGCGCCGGCGCGGAGCCAGGCCAGCACGCCGGCGTCGTCGGCGTAGGCGCCGAACTTGCGCTCCGTGCCGCGCCGGGTCCACGGGTACTTGGTGGCCGCGTCCAGGCTCGCGCGCGTCAGGTTGAGCCCGCCGGCGCCGGCCGTCGTCTTGGGCTCGAGGCGGGTGAGGATCCGCAGCGTCTGGGCGTTGCCCTCGAAGCCGCCGCAGCTCGCCGCGAACAGGTCCAGCGCCCGCTCGCCGTTGTGCCCGAACGGCGGGTGCCCGATGTCGTGCGCCAGGCCGGCCGTCTCCACCAGGTCGGGATCGCAGCCCAGCTCCTCGGCGATCCCCCGGCCGATCTGGCCGACCTCCAGCGAGTGCGTCAGCCGCGTGCGCGGGATGCCGACGACCTCGGCGCCCTCGCCCGGGCCCAGCACCTGCGTCTTGCCCGCCAGCCGCCGCAGCGCCGCCGAGTGCAGCACCCGCGCCCGGTCCCGGGAGAACGGGCTGCGCCGCTCCGGCCGGACGCTCTCGCCGAGGCCGGATCCCTTCGGCGGCTCCGGCAGCATCCGCTCGACGTCCGCCGGCCCGTAGCCGGGATCGTCCGGCGCCGGTACGGCGCGGAGCGGGGAGCCGGACACCGGGGTCAGCCCACCTCGCTGGTGGCGGTGTCCACCGGCGCGTGCGTGAGCTCGTAGAACAGCAGCGCGCCGGTCTCCCGGTAGATGTAGCGCAGCTGCGTCTCCCGCGTCTGCACCACCGGGCCGCTCCGCGTCGGCGACGTCCACGCGTCCAGGCCGGCGTCGCGGGCCATCGTCCGCGCCCGCAGGCTGTGCCAGGGATCGGAGACCAGCAGTGCGGACTCCCACCCCTGGTCGCGGGCCCGTTCCGCGACCGCCTCCAGGCTGCGCAGCGTGTCCGCGCCGGTCGGCACGGTGTCGACCGCCTGGGCCGGGACCCCGCGCTCCACGAGGTAACGCCGGCTCGCCTCGGCCTCGGTGTAGCGGTCACCGTTCTGGTTGCCGCCGACCGTCACGATCCGGGGCGCGACGCCCGCGGCGTACAGCTCGGCCGCGTGCCGCAGACGCGAGGCCAGGATCGCGCTCGGCTCGCCGTTGTACTGCGCGGCCCCGAGCACGACGACGGCGTCGGCCGGCTGCTGGTCGTCGATCCGGGCGACCTGCCATACACGCAGGGCCGTCGTCCCGACCACGGCGACGATCATGAGCAGCCCGCCGACCAGGATCCGGGTCGGCCAGCCGAGCCGGCTCATGTGAACGGGACGACTCCCCTCACGCATCGGTTCCGTCGGTGGCTCCGCGTCCGGGCGCCGTCGTGAGGTGGGAACGCTCATCCGCCGATCCGTCCGGCGGTCCCGGACAGCACCGACGCCGTCCGGCCGGCACGCACCGCGATCACCTCGGCGACGACGGAGACGGCTGTCTCGGCCGGCGTGCGCGCACCGAGGTCCAGCCCGACCGGCCCGTGGATGGACGCCAGCTCGTCCTCGGTGATCCCGGCGGCGAGCAGCCGCTCGCGGCGCGCCGACTGCGTGCGCCGGGAGCCGAGCGCGCCGAGGAACCCGCGGCCGTGCCGGATGCCGTCGATCAGCATCGCGTCGAACGCCGGGTCGTGGTCCAGCAGCACGACGACGTCGGCGTCCCCGAACGCCGAGACCGCCGCCCGCGCCTCGTCCAGGCCGGTGACCGTGCGTGCCGACCACCCCAGCAGCTGCGCCTGGCCGTGCAACGCGGCACCGAGCGCGCCCTCGCCGACGACGACCAGCGTCGGCACCGGAACCCACAGGTCGACCAGCACGTCCAGGCCGGCCGCGGTGACCCGCTCGGTCGCCGTCGCGCCCCGGCGGAGCAGGCCGCGCGCGGCCTCGGCGGCCTCCCGGTCGGCCGTGGCAGCGCCGAGCGAGCCGTGTTCGGACCCCAGCCCCGGGCCGGTCAGCACGAGCGCGCCCGCGCCGTCCACGGTGGACAGCAGGGCCGCCGGGCGGGCGGCCTCCAGCTCCGCGCCGAGCGCCGCGGCCGGGCCGGGTGGCAACGGGTGCCCGAGCAGCGTCGCCCCGCCCGCGCAGGCCAGCCCGGCGGCGACCGCGGGCGTCTCGGCGACGTGCGCCTCGCGCGTGGCCGGGCCGGCGGCGGACTCGACGGCCAGTGGACGCGCCGTGTCGTCCAGCGCGCCGAGATAGAGCAGCCCACCGACCTCGCCGCCCGCCGTCGCGGCGAGCAGCTGGCCGGACTCGACCGAGCCGAAACCGTGCCGGTCCAGCACCCGGACGACGCCGATGCCGGCCTCACCGCCCTCGGCCCAGCGCAGCAGTGCGGCACCGAGCTCCCGGCGGGGGTCGGGATGCGCGCCGCGCGAGGTGACCGTCGTCGTGCTCACATCGGCCAGGGTAGCGATCGGCACCGACACTCCCGCGCCCCCGCGGGCCGTCCGCTCAGCCCGGGGACTGTGTGCGGGTCAGGTCGACGGGATCGCCGTGCGGGTCCGTCACGTGAGCGACGCGCCGGCCCACGGCATGTCCGTCGAACGTCCGGGAAGAAGGCCGGCCCGTCGGGCGGGTGGATGACCGCATGCCGCTACGGGAGTCATCGAAATTAGGGCCGCGACCGTCGGACGGGAACCGTACGATCCGGGCATCCGTTGACCGTGCAGTCCGAGCGGAGGAGTCCGCCGGGGCGCCGGGACCACGCACGAGCCAGGAGTCATGGACCAACCCAGCGACAGACCCAGCCTGCTCACCTCTGACCCCCGGCGGGTGAGCAGACGGTGATCGGCACGATCCTCGAGGTCCTGCTCGGCATTGTCGTCGTACTGGCCATCACGGCCGCCACCGGCTACTTCGTGGCCCAGGAGTTCGGCTACATGGCCGTCGACCGGTCCCGGCTCAAGGCCCGGGCCGCGGACGGCGACGTCGGTGCCCGCCGCGCGTTGGACATCACCCGTCGCACCTCGTTCATGCTCTCCGGTGCGCAGCTGGGGATCACCGTCACCGGGCTGCTGGTCGGGTACGTGGCCGAGCCCCTGATCGGTAACGGCGTCGGTGAGCTGCTCGGCGTCACGGGCGTCCCGGCCGGTGTCGGCATCGCGATCGGCACGGTGCTGGCGCTGCTGCTGTCGACCGTCGTGCAGATGGTGTTCGGCGAGCTGTTCCCGAAGAACCTCGCCATCGCCCGGCCGGAGCCGGTCGCCCGCCGCCTGGCCCTGTCCACGCGCATCTACCTGGGCGCCTTCGGCTGGGTCATCAGGATGTTCGACGCCACGTCCACCCTGTTGCTCAAGCTGTTGCGGATCGAGCCGGTGCACGACGTCGAGCACTCCGCGACCCCGCGCGACCTCGAGGCGATCATCGACGACTCGCGCGACTCCGGCGACCTGCGCCCGGACCTGGCCGCGCTGCTGGACCGCGCGGTCGACTTCACCGAGCGCACGGCGCGCGCGGCGATGATCCCGCGCCCGCGGGTGTCCTCGGTGCGCGCGGACGACACGGTCGACACGCTCGTCGAGCGCATGGCCGCGGGGCACTCGCGCTACCCGGTGCTCGGCGCCCACGAGCTCGTCGGGGTGGTGTGCCTGCGCGACGTCCTCGCGCTCGACGACCGGGACCCGGGCTCGGTGACGGTGTCCGATCTGATGCGCGACCCCGTGCTGGTCCCGTCGTCGCTGCCGCTCCCGGTGGTGCTGGAGCGGCTGAAGGAGGCCGGCGAGGAGCTCGCCTGCGTGCTCGACGAGTACGGCGGGCTGGCGGGCGTGATCACCGTCGAGGACGTGGCCGAGGAGCTGGTCGGCGAGATCACCGACGAGCACGACACGGCCGGCTCGGACCAGGCACGCAAGGTCGACGACGGCTGGATGGTGCCCGGCACCCGGCACGTCGACGACGTCGGCCGTCTGATCGACGCCGAGCTGCCCGACGGCGCCTACCAGACCGTCGGTGGTCTGGTCATGGCCCGGCTGCAGCGGCTGCCGGAGATCGGCGACGCCGTCACCGTGACCATTCCCGGTGACGGCCCGGACGACGCGGTGCGCGCCGTGCGGCTGACCGTGCACGAGGTCGACCGGCGGGTGCCGTCGAGCGTGCAGGTGGTCTGGACGGATCCGCCTGGCCACGGCCGGCCCGGGGTCCGGCAGGACGAGGAGGCACGGGCATGAGCGCCGTCGAGATCGTCGTCTCGATCGCGCTGGTCGCGGCGAGCGCGTTCTTCGTGGCCGTGGAGTTCGCGCTGGTCGCGGCGCGCGGCTACCGCCTGGAGGAGGCCGCGGCCCGCAGCGCTTCCGCCCGCGCGGCGCTGCGCAGCTCCAAGGACATGTCGCTGCTGCTGGCCGGTTCCCAGCTCGGGATCACGCTGTGCGTGCTCGGGCTCGGCGCGGTGACCAAGCCCGCCGTCGACCGCGCCCTGCAACCCCTGTTCGAGGCCTGGGGGATCCCGACGGCGGTGGCGGGCGTCGTGTCGTTCGTGCTGTCGCTGATCGTCGTGACGTTCCTGCACCTGGTGGTCGGCGAGATGGCGCCGAAGTCCTGGGCCATCTCGCACCCGGAGCGCTCGGCGATCCTGCTGGCGCTGCCGATGCGGGCGTTCATGGTCGTCACCCGGCCGCTGCTGCTGGCACTGAACGGGATGGCGAACCGCTGCCTGCGCGCCGTCGGCGTGGAGCCGGTGGACGAGATGGCGTCCGGGCGGAACCCGGACGACCTCCGCGAGCTCGTCGCCTACTCGGCCCGGACCGGCACGCTGGACCCCGAGCGGCGCGACCAGCTGGTGACCGCGCTGGAGCTGGAACGGACCCCGCTGCGGTCACTCGTGCACGAGCCCGACGGGGTGTCCGCCGACGACGACGTCGACCGCATCCGTTCCGTGGCCCGCGAGACCGGGCACCTGCGACTGATCGTGCGCGACGAGGGCCGCCCGGTCGGGTTCGTGCACGTGCGGGACACGCTGACCCGGCCGCCCGCGACCACCGCCCGGGACCTGATGCGCCCCGTGCTCACGCTGGCCGCGGACACGCCGTCGTACCGCGCGGTGACCACGATGCGGGAGCGGCGCAGCCACATCGTGCTCGTCGAGTCCGAGGGCAAGCAGATCGGCCTGGTCACGCTTGCCGACCTGGTCGACCGCCTGCTCCCGGCCGGCGCGCCGGCGTCGTCCTGACAGTCGCTCACCGACCCGGGTGATCGGGCGTGCCGTCGGGGCGGGACCGGCCCTATCCTGGCCCGCCTCACATCGCACCGTCCCGGAGGTTCCGATGAGCGCCCCGACCCTGCGTCCGGCCGAGCTGGACGAGCCCGCCCTGGAGAAGATCCGGTCGTTGGAGGAGCGCCTCGGCGGCCCGCTGGTGGCCTACGCACCCGAGTCGCCCTACGCCGACCTGACCGAGGCCCAGCTGGAGGACATCCGGCGGACCGAGCAGGAGCTGGGCGTGCAGCTGCTCGCCTACCGGGTCTGACCCGTCAGCAGCCGATCAGCCGCGCGGCCAGGTAGGACTCCACCTGGTCCAGCGCGACCCGCTCCTGCGCCATCGTGTCCCGCTCACGGATCGTCACCGCCTGGTCGGTTAGCGTGTCGAAGTCGACCGTGATGCAGAACGGCGTGCCGATCTCGTCCTGGCGGCGGTAACGGCGCCCGATCGCGCCGGCGTCGTCGAAGTCGACGTTCCAGTGCTTGCGCAGGACCGCCGCGAGATCGCGCGCCTTCGGCGACAGGTCGGCGTTGCGCGACAACGGGAGCACGGCGGCCTTCACCGGCGCCAGGCGGCGGTCCAGCTTGAGCACGACGCGCTTGTCCACGCCGCCCTTCGCGTTCGGGGCCTCGTCCTCGGTGTAGGCCTCGATCAGGAACACCATCATGGAGCGCCCGACGCCGGCCGCCGGCTCGATCACGTACGGCGTGTAGCGCGTGTCCGTGGCCTGGTCGTAGAACGACAGGTCGACGCCCGAGTGGTTCGAGTGCGCCGTCAGGTCGAAGTCCGTGCGGTTGGCGATGCCCTCGAGCTCGCCCCACTCCTGACCGGTGAAGCCGAAGCGGTACTCGATGTCGACGGTGCGCTTCGAGTAGTGGGAGAGCTTCTCCTTCGGGTGCTCGTAGTGGCGCAGGTTCTCGGGGGCGACACCCAGGTCCGTGTACCACTTCGTGCGCTCGTCGATCCAGTACTGGTGCAGTTCCTCGTCGCTGCCCGGCTCGACGAAGTACTCCATCTCCATCTGCTCGAACTCGCGCGTGCGGAAGATGAAGTTGCCGGGCGTGATCTCGTTGCGGAAGCTCTTGCCGATCTGGCCGATGCCGAACGGCGGCTTCTTGCGCGACGTGGTCTGCACGTTCAGGAAGTTCACGAAGATGCCCTGCGCCGTCTCCGGGCGCAGGTAGTGCAGCCCTTCCTCGGACTCGACGGCGCCGAGGTGGGTCCGCAGCATCATGTTGAACTCGCGCGGCGCCGTGTACTGGCCGCGGGTGCCGCAGTTCGGGCACGGGATCTCGGACAGGTCGTTCGGGTCCGCCTGCTCCGGGTCGCGGCCCTTGCGGGTGGCGAACTCCTCGGCCAGCTGGTCGGCACGGAAGCGCTTGTGGCAGGACGTGCACTCGACCAGCGGGTCGGTGAACGTGCCGACGTGCCCGGACGCGACCCACACCTCGCGCGGCAGGATCACCGATGAGTCCAGGCCGACGACGTCCTCGCGGCCGGTGACCATCGAGCGCCACCACTGCCGCTTGATGTTGTCCTTGAGCTCCACCCCGAGCGGACCGTAGTCCCAGGCCGAGCGCGTACCGCCGTAGATCTCGCCCGAGGCGAAGACGAATCCGCGGCGCTTGGTGAGCGCGACGATGGTCTCGATCGTGGACGAGGTCGGCTTGCTGGCCACTGGAGCGACTCCTGGATGGTGGTGCGACTGTCCCGCCGGAATTACCGAACGGACATCCCAGATTACCGCCCGCGCCGATGTCCCCGAACCTCGGTTCCGTCGCACCTCGCAGGGCTTCACCCGACCTCGCACGCCGCGCAAGGTCTGCGACGTCGGGCGACGGCCTGTGAGGTCACCGTCGGCTGGACAACGCCCGGGCCAGGCGGTCGGCCGTGGCGGCGAAGGTGTCGACGGTGGCCAGGTCGCGCCAGATCCAGCGGACGACGGGCGACGTCCTCGGCGCGGATCGCGTCCTCCCGGAGCTTCTCGGCGAACACCACGTCACCTGGGTCCTGGCCGGGACGGAGCAGCCGTCCGTACTTGGACCGGCCGTCGAACTCACCGGCGACCCGCTCGCGTTCCCACCAGAAGTCGACGCGACCGAGGAAGCATCCGTTCCGATCGAGCACCGTGTGCTGCAGCTCCGGTTCGGGCAGTCCCAGCCGTCGGATGAGGAGCCGGCTGCGTGTCTCGCCCGGCCCGTCGGCACGCCCGTCCGACGCGGCGAGCACTCGGCGTGCCGCCGGGCTCCCCGGACGACGGGTGGCCCGGACCAGCGCCTCCTCGAGCTCGTCGGTCGTCACGAGCTTTCCGAACAGCGCGGCATCGGCGACGGCCACGGCGGGTTCGAAAGGCACCGACCGCGCGACGTCGACGACGGTCCGGGCGACCGTCGTCACGACGACACCGTCCACCTCGGTCACCTCGTCCGGGTCGAGGGCTGCCGCGTGCAGCCGGAGCTCCCGGCCCGCCCGCGCCCCCGAACGGCGGGAACGGGTCAGCTCGACCCGGTCGAGCGGGATCCGCCACAGGTCTATGCCGTGCAGTGCGGCCGCCGATCCGTGGCTGACCACGGCGTCACCCGAGACGGTCCGCAGCGCGGCCATGACGGCGAGCCGGTGCAGGGCCAGCCGACCCGGTGGTTCATCGGAACTCGGCTTCGGGAGCAGGTAGGCCCCGCGCCGCAGTCGGCGCAGCGAACCCTGCCGGCACGCCCTGGCCAGCTCGTCGTCGGTCAGCCCGGCCGCGGCGAGCTCGCGTCGCAGCACCGGGACACCCGGGATCAGTTCCACGCCACCGACGCTGCTAGCCCACGGCCCGAGCGTCAGCCCGCTAGTCCGATCGGCGGTGGACGAGTTGTGGTGGCAGCCGGCTGCGAGCCGGGTTGGGGACAACCTGCACGACCTCGCAGGGCATCCACCGACCTTGCAGGCCTTGCACGCTCTGCGCCGTTCAGTGATCCCCTGCGAGGTGCGGTCGGCCACCACGGGCCGGACGTCCAGCCGTGCTCGGTGCAGCCACGGACCGGGCAGCGGCCGAATGGCCCGCCCGTCGGCCCAGCTCACGGATGAGGAGCAATACGCTCGCAGAGCATCCACCGACCTCGCAGGACCTGCACACTCTGCGAAGTCGGGCAGTCCCCTGCGAGGTGCGTCTACTCGGAGCGGAGGGAGGTGTGGAGTTCCGTCGTCGCGCCCGGGGCGCGGGACAGGAGGGTCTCGTGGGCCGCGGGGAACGTCGTGTCGGCCTCGGCGAGGAGGGGGTGGACGTGCTCGCGGACCGGGAACGGGGTGAGCGCGCGGCGGTAGGCGTCGACCGAGCGGAAGCGGAGGGTCAGGACCCAGTACTGCGGGTCGTCCACCGCACGGCCGGCCTCCCCGCCGAGGAAGCCGTCGGCGTCGCCGAGCAGCTCCAGGGCCCGGCGCACCCGCGCGGTGAAGCGGTCGGCGTCGTCGGGCTCGACCGTGAAGCGGCAGACCAGCAGCACGCGGAAACGATAACGACACGCATATCATGCAAGTGCGGCCGGCACGAGGACGCGAGCAGCACCGGGGCGCGGCCGTCGCCCCAGGGGAACGGACGATGATGGCGATCGCAGCCCGAGCGGGGTCCGAGCAGGTCCCGGCCGAGGACGGGGAGCACCCCGAGGAGCGGCCACTGGCTGAGCCCGGCCCGGTGCGGACGCCGCGCACACTGGCCGCGGCCGGTGACCTGCTGCGCGCGCTCGCGGCTCCGGTGCGGATCGCGATCGTGCTGCAGCTGCTGGAGCACGCCCGCTGCGTGCACGACCTGGTCGACGCGCTGGGCGTCACCCAGCCCCTGATCAGCCAGCACCTGCGGGTGCTGAAGGCGACCGGGGTCGTGCAGGGTGAGCGCAAGGGCCGCGAGGTGCTGTACTCCCTGGTCGACGACCACCTCGCGCACATCGTCGTCGACGCCGTCGCCCACGTCGAGGAGGGTTCGTGAGCGCTCCCGAGCGGTCCACGGCCGGGCCGCGCGGACTGCGCGCCACCCGGCAGCGGGCGGCCGTGTCCGCGTTGCTGGACCGGATCGAGGACTTCCGCTCCGCCCAGGAGATCCACGAGGAGCTGCGCCGGGCCGGCGAGGGCATCGGGCTGACGACGGTCTACCGGACCTTGCAGACACTGGCCGACGGCGGCGAGGTGGACATGCTGCGCACCGGTAGCGGCGAGGCCGTCTACCGGCGCTGCGACACCGCGCACCACCACCATCACCTGGTCTGCCGCCGGTGCGGCGCCGCCGTCGAGATCGAGGGCCCGGCCGTGGAGACGTGGGCCCAGAAGGTCGCCGACGAGCACGGCTACACCGACCTCGCCCACACGCTGGAGATCTTCGGCCTGTGCCGGAGCTGCTCGGAGGCCTCCGTCTCATAACGAGATCCCGGTCACGTCCGGTCGCCGTTAACCTGCGGCGCGGCCCGCTGGGATCAGCGGTGCCGCCGAACGTGAGGAGATGGTCACCGATGACCGAGACCGAGGAGACGGCTGGCGCCCCCGCGCCGACGTCGGTGCGGCGGATCGACACCCCGGAGTCCGGGGAGCTGGCGCAGCTCGCTTCGGTGTTCGAGGACCTCCAGTACGTGCTGCGCTGCTGCGAGCACCTGGTCACCGCGCTCGGGTCGCCGGATACCGGCCCGGTCCGGGTGGACGACGACCCGGCACTGGTCGAGGCGCTCTGGTCGGGCGCGCTGATCGGCTACGTGCGCTGCTTCACCGGACGGACGAAGACACTCACCACCGACGACCTCACCTCGCTCGAGCTCGACGGCGACGTCTCCGGGTTCCACGACATGCTGCTCAAGCTGCGCGACCACTACGCGTCGCGGCACACGAACCCGCGCGAGTCGTTCGAGATCGGCGTCGCCCAGGCCAACGACGGCGCACCGCAGGGCGTCGCCGTCATCTCCACGCCGCGCCCGCTCGTCGACGACACGACCGTGCGTCTGCTCGGCCGGGTCGCGTACGCGCTGTCCGGGCTGATCGACGCGCGGATGAAGAAGGCGCAGAACGACGTGCTGGGCATCGCGCAGGGCATGACCCCGGCCCAGCTCTCGGACCTGCCGATCGTGCACCTGGCCGACAACGGGGAGCCGGAGGCGCCGAGCACCGGGGGCGATTCCGACTCCTGACGACCGCGGTGCATGGAACGCACCGCAGCGGGAAGCCTCATCGGGACATCAGATCCGGACCCCAGGAGGCTCCCCGATGGCACCCCGCACGACCGCCGACGCCGTGACCAAGGCCCTGACCGACGTCGACTTCCCGGCGGACAGGGACGCGCTGGTCACCGGCGCCGAGCACAACAACGCCGACCCGGACACGGTCGGTGCGATCCGCGGCGTGCCGTCGACCCGCTACGACAACGTCTCCGACGTGGTCGCGGCCGTCGACCTGTCGGACGAGGACCGCGAGACCGCCGAGCAGCTGCGCGCGCAGCGCCGGAAGAGCCACACCCACTCCGGGCTGTCCGAGTCGGAGAAGGACGTGGAGCCGGTGAACCCGATCGCCGAGGAGCTCGGGACCAACCGCAAGAAGTAGCGGGTCGCGGGCCGCGGCGACCGCAAGATCAAGGACACCGCGCCGCCGCGCCCGCGCCCATCCGCTCGGCCGTCAGGTGCCGACCAGCTCCGTCCGCATGCTCGACGCGCTGGACACGACCAGCATCAGCAACGTGCCCATCGGGTGCTCGTCGAGCCCGACGGCCGGGAACGCGTAGCGCAGGGTGACGTCCCACCCGCGCTCCCCGCGGATCACCCGCGGCGTGCCGAACAGGCCCTCCCCCACACCCAGCCCGACCCGGGTCGGCACGTCCGACTCGAACGGCAGGTCCCAGGCCACGACGCAGGTGAGGTTCAGGACCGGCAGGCCCTCCTCCAGCTCCGTGCCCTGCACGACGCACAGCACGCCGCCGTGCGCGAACGTGATCGCGCCGTCGTCGCCGACCTCGACGTCGTGGAAGCGCTCCAGCGCCGCCTTCGCGACGCGCAGCATGTCGGTGATCACCGGGTCGCTCATGACACTCCCTCACTGGCATCGATCGCGCCCCCGAAGCGACGGTCACGGCGCGCGTAGATCTCGATCGCCTCCCAGAGGTGGCGGCGGTCGAAATCCGGGAACAGCGTGTCCAGGAAGACCATCTCCGCGTAGGCGCTCTGCCAGAGCAGGAAGTTCGACGTCCGCTGCTCGCCCGAGGAGCGCACGAACAGGTCCACGTCGGGCATGTCCGGCTCGTCGAGGTACCGCCGGATCGTCCGCTCGTCGATCTTGTCCGGCTTGATCTTCCCGGCCGCGGCCTGCCGGGCGATCTCGCGGACCGAGTCGACGATCTCCGCGCGGCCGCCGTAGTTCACGCACATGGTGAGCGTGAGGACGTCGTTGTCGCGCGTCTTCTCCTCGGCGACCTCCAGCTCGCGGATCACCGAGCGCCACAGCCGCGGACGGCGGCCGGCCCAGCGCACCCGCACGCCCATGGAGTGCATCTCGTCGACCCGGCGGCGGATGACGTCCCGGTTGAAGCCCATCAGGAAACGGACCTCGTCCGGGCTGCGGCGCCAGTTCTCGGTGGAGAACGCGTAGGCCGACAGCCAGCGCACCCCGATGTCGATGCACCCGCGTGCGACGTCCATCAGCGACGCCTCGCCACGCTTGTGGCCCTCCGTGCGGGGCAGGTCGCGGGCGTTGGCCCAGCGGCCGTTGCCGTCCATCACGAGTGCGACGTGGCGGGGCACCAGCTCCGGGGGGATCGCCGGGGGCCGCGCACCGGTGGGGTGCGGCGGTGGTGGCTGGAAGGGCACGGACGCACCCTACGTCCGCGGCCCGACGGGGACCGCGGCACGGGCTCAGCGCGGGGCCGGAGCGTCCTGCACCGACGCGACGGACGGCGTGCCACCGGGCTGCGCCGCATCGGCATCCGAGCCGCCGACCGCGAGCGTCACGACCGTGGCGAGCGCCGCGCCGATCATCAACAGGGACTGCAGCCCACCGATCACCGCGGTCGCGACGGCGGCGGCCACCACGGCCAGAGCGGCCAGCGACCGCAGGACGACGACGCCGGCGAGCAGCAGGGCACCGATCGCCACGACCGCCAGGACCGCGCCGCCCGACGCCGGGTCCACGGCGTCGGCGGCGAGCGGGGCAGCGGTGGTCGGGACGGACATGGCGTACCTCCTCGACTCCGGTCGGCCGCGGGTCCCGCGCCACCGGTGACGTCCCCCAAAGAATTGTGTGAGGTAATTGGAATACGCACGGAAGGCATCGTCAAGAATTCTTTTGTTCAGTCGACCGAACCGAATTCAGAAACTGTTATCGGCGCGATATTTCCCCAGTGGAGTCGATCCGTACACAGTCGGAGAACACCGACTTCACCGGGATTCGGTGAAGCGGCTGAAGTCCCGCTGACGTTCCTGGCGCACGTCGGGCCAGTGGAGTTCAGTCGACTCTAGTCAATTTCAGCGAAGTCCATCCCGCTACGGCGGCGACCGGCGTAGCGTCGTTGGTGACCGGGTGTCGGGGACGGATCGTTGAGCGGGGCCGGCGATGAGCGTGACGGGGTGGGCCACCACGAGGGACACGGGCGCGCTCGCGTCGGTGCAGCTCGCGGCACGGTTGCGGGCCCTGCGGCGCATCCACTGGCCGGACCGGCCGGTGCGCCAGGCCGAGCTCGCCGCCGCGTTCGACGTGAGCCCGTCGTCCATCTCGTCGTGGGAGAAGACCGACGCCCCGACGCTCCCGCCGGAGCACCGCCTCGACATGTACGCGCGGTTCTTCGCGACCCGGCGGTCGGTGGCCGGCCCGGCGCCGCAGCTGCTCTCCGACGTCGATCTCGTCGACGACGAGACGACGATGCGCAACGCGCTGTACCGGGAGCTGCTGGCCCTGCACGATCTGGCCGCCGGCGCGGACGCGCAGCCCGACGACGCCGACGACTTCTGGACGTTCCCCGACGGGGGTCCGATCCGGGTCGTGTGCGGCGTGCTCGACGACGCCTCACGCGGCCCGTCCGCGGACGCGGCCAGCCCGCACTACGTGGAGCTCGCGGCGACCGCCGACCTGGACGCGCTGTTCGAGCTGTCCGGGCACCTGCGGATGCGTAACCCGTCCTCCGACGTGCGGTTCGTCCGCGCGGACCGGTACGACGCCGAGGATCTTCAGGCGCACGTCATCCTGCTGGGCAACCCGGCCCGCCAGGGCGGCGGTGCCGGGCTCGTGGTCGAGGAGAGCATCCCGGTGCGCCGGCGCACCGTCGGTGGGCCGGAGGGCGAGGTGTTCGAGCCCGTGCACGGCGGGGCGGACGCGCAGCTGCGGCCCCGGTTCTCCGACGGCCGGCTGGTCGAGGACGTCGGCATGTTCGCCCGGACCCGCAACCCCTGGTACAGCACGCGCACGCTGACGGTGTGCAGCGGCCTGTACACCCGCGGGGTCTACGGGGCGGTGCGCTGCCTGACCGACGGCGGGCTGGGCGAGGAGAACGCCGCCTACCTGCGCGGGCTCGCGACCCGCGCGGACACGTTCGGCGTCGTGATGCGGGTGCGCACCGCGGACCACATCGTGCCGACTCCGGACCTGCGGGACCCGCGGAACCGGCTGTTCGAGTTCCCGGTCTGACAGCGGTGGCTCACCGCTCCGGCGGGTAGAGCGTTCCCGGTGGGTCCTCGCGTTCCGGCCACGGCGGCGCGTCCTGGTCGCTGTCCTGCCACCGTTCCAGGTGCTCGCGCAGCTCGCGGACTCCGCGCTGCTCCCGGACCCGCTCGATCTCGGACATCGGCTTGTCGTCGGGCTTGATCACCGGCAGCATCGGGATGGCAGGCCACGGTCCCTCCTCGGCGAGGCGGCGGACCTGACGTATCGCGCGGGTGGGCCGGCTCGGGTCGGTCTCCGGGATCTCCTCGGTGTACGACGCGGGGATCTGCTGCGTCGCTCCGGAGTCGGCCTGCGGGAGCTTCTCGGTGCGCGCGGACGGGATCCGCCGTGTCGGTTCGGCCGGTGGCTCGGCCCGATGGGGGCGCCGGTCCCCGGGGCGGGCTGCGTTCACGTCTGCCTCCGGTCGATGATCGTCGTCCTGGCCCGAGTATCGGTCATACCGATCGGCCGGTTACAGCCCGGCACCCTCCCGATCGGGCGGTACGGGTGGCTCGCCGGTCACCGAGGGTCGCTGTGTCGTTCCCGCACCGCCGGCCGCCGCGCCCCGGGCCTGCCGCTCGACCAGCGGCAGCGACCGCAGCTGGCGTTCCATGTGCCACTGCAGATGCGCCGCGACGAGCCCGCTGGCCTCCCGCCGCACGGCAGGCGTCGCGGCCTCGGCGACGTCCCAGTCTCCGTGCATCAGCGCGTCGAGCAACACGGGAGTCTCCGCGGCGGGGGTCACCGAACCGGGTGGGCGACACCGCCCGCACACCGCCCCGCCGCCGGCGATGCTGAACGCGCGGTGCGGCCCCGGCTCCGCGCACCGGGCGCACTCGGAGATCGACGGCGACCACCCGGCGTGGCTCATGCCGCGCAGCAGGAACGCGTCGAGCACCAGCGACGGGTCACGCACCCCGTCGGCCAGCGCGCGGACCGCGCCGAGCAGCAGCAGGTAGACCCGCAGCGCCGGCTCGCCCTCCTCGGCGACCAGCCGGTCCGCGGTCTCCAGGATCGCGCTGCCGCACGAGTACGCGCCGTAGTCCGCGACGACGCCGGGTGCGAACGCGTCCAGCGTCTGCGCCTGGGTGATCACGTCCAGGCTGCGCCCGGTGTAGCACTGCACGTCGACGTGGTTGAACGGCTCCAGCCGCGCGCCCCAGCGGGACCGGGTGCGCCGCACGCCCTTGGCCACCGCGCGCACCTTGCCGTAGCGGCGGGTGAGCATGGTGACGATCCGGTCGGCCTCCCCGAGCTTCTGCACGCGCAGGACGATGCCCGCATCCCGGTAGAGCGCCACGTACCCAGCGTACGGGGCCCGGTCAGAAACCCAGCCTGCGTAGCTGCTTCGGATCGCGCTGCCAGTCCTCGGCGACCTTGACGTGCAGGTCCAGGTAGATCCTCGTGCCGAGCAACGCCTCGATCTGACGCCGGGCGTCCGTCCCGACCTGCTTGAGCCGTGCCCCGCCCTTGCCGATCACGATGCCCTTCTGGCTGGAACGCTCCACGAAGATGTGCGCACGCACCTCCAGCAGGTTCGGGTTCTCCTCGCGCGGGACCATCTCCTCGATCGTCACGGCGATCGAGTGCGGCAGCTCGTCGCGCACGCCCTCCAGTGCGGCCTCCCGGATCAGCTCCGCGACGAGCGTCTCCTCCGGCTGGTCGGTGAGCTCACCCTCGGGGTAGAGCGGCGGGCCCTCGGGCAGCCGCGCGACCAGCAGGTCGCAGAGCAGCGACACCTGGAACCCGTCCTTCGCCGACGTCGGCACGATCTCCGCGAAGTCCATCAGCGCCGCGACCTCGGCCAACCGTTCCGCGACGACCTGCGGCGCCACCAGGTCGGTCTTGGTCACCACGGCGAGCACCGGGGTGTGCTGCGCGATCTTGCGCAGCTCCTCGGCGATGTACCGGTCCCCCGGGCCGACCTTCTCGTCGGCCGGCACGCAGAAGCCGACGACGTCGACCTCCGCCCAGGTCTCGCGGACCACGTCGCCGAGCCGGGAGCCGAGCAGCGTGCGCGGCTTGTGCAGGCCGGGCGTGTCCACGAGCACGATCTGCGCGTCCTCGCGGTGCACGATGCCCCGGATCGCGTGCCGGGTGGTCTGCGGACGGCTGGACGTGATCGCGACCTTCTGCCCGACCAGCGCGTTCGTCAGCGTCGACTTGCCGGCGTTCGGGCGGCCGACGAAGCAGGCGAACCCGGAGCGGAACCCCTCGGGCGGGGTCAGGAAGCCGGTCACGCGGTCAGCGGCCCGGGGTTGTCACCAGTCATGCGTTCGAGGATCTCCCGTCCGATCGGCAGCGACGCGGTGGCCGCAGGGGACGGCGCGTTCAGCACGTGCAGCACCGATCCGGGCCCCGAGCCCTGATCCAGGAACAGGAAGTCGTCGACGAGCGTGCCGTCGGCCTTGACCGCCTGCGCCCGCACGCCGGCGCCGGCCGGGTGCAGGTCCTCGGCCCGGACGTCCGGCAGCATCCGCTGGATCTGGCGCACCATGGCCTTCTTCGACAGCGAGCGCTGCACCTCGCCGATGCCGTAGCGCCAGTGCTTCTGCGCCACCTTGATCATGCCCGGGTAGGTGAGCGTGCCGAGGAGCTCCTTCGGCTTCACCGTGCTCCAGGAGTAGCCCTCGCGGGCCAGCGCGAGCACCGCGTTCGGGCCGGCGTGCACGTGCCCGTCGATCCCGCGGGTGGCGTGCACCCCGAGGAACGGGAACGCCGGGTCCGGGACCGGGTAGATCAGGCCGCGGACCAGCGACGCCGCGCGGTCGGAGAACCCGGTGTACTCGCCGCGGAACGGCACGATCCGCACGCCCGGGTCGGCCCCGGCCAGGCGGGCCAGCTCGTCGCAGCGCAGGCCGCCGCACACGACGACCTGCGTCCCCAGCAGATCGCCCTGCTCGGTGCCGATGCTCGTTCCGCCTGCGCTCCTCTCGGTCCGGACGATCACGTCGTCCGGGCGGCGCGCGATGCCGGTGACGGCGCGGCCGAGGTGGATCTCGCCGCCGTCCTTCTCCACCAGCTCACCGAGCTTCTCGGCGATCACCCGGTAGTCGCAGATGCCGGTCGAGGGGACCCAGAGCGCGGCGATCCCGCGCACGTCCGGCTCGTGCTCGCGCATCCCGGCCGCGTCGAGGCGGTGGTTCTCGACACCGTTCGCGTCGCCGCGGCGCTGCAGCTCCTCCATCCGGGGCAGCTCGTCCGCACCGGTGGCCACGACGAGCTTGCCGCACACGTCGTGCGGCAGGTCGTGCTCCCGGCAGAACGCCACGGTCTCGGCGCACCCGGCGACGGCGAGGCGGGCCTTGTATCCGCCCGGCGCGTAGTAGAGGCCGGAGTGGATGACGTTGGAGTTGTTGCCCGTCTGGTGGTTCGCCAGCCGCGGCTCACGCTCGACGACGGCGACCGAGCGCCCGGTGCGTACCGCGGCGTGCGCGGTGGCCAGGCCGACGATCCCTCCGCCGACCACGACGAGGTCGTACCGGGGCGTGCTCATGCGCCCACCCCCGCGACGGTGGAGACGAGCGTGCCGCGGGCGTCGGCCACCAGCACCGGGGCCGTCGGCGTCAGGTCGCGCACGGCGGCCACCGAGTCCCGGTCCGCCTCGCCGGAGTCGGTCACCACGGCGGCGGCCTCGAGCCCCTCGGCACCGGCCGCGACGGCGGCCGCGACCGCCGCCTGCAGTGCCGTCAGCCGCAACGACGGCAGCTCGACGGTGGCCGCCGCGTAGGTGCGGCCGTCGGTGTCACGCACGGCGGCGCCCTCGACGGCGCCGATCCGGCCACGGGCCGACCGGGCCAATGTCACGATCTTGGCGTCCTCCGGGGCGAGGCCGCCGGACTCACTGTCGTTGTCGGGCATCGCTTTCCTCCTGCGGGACGATGAACGCCCCCGTCGCGACGCCGCCCTCGTCGGCGTCGGGTAGTTCCAGCGCATGGCCGGTGTCCTCGGGCTCGCTGCGCGGGTCCTGCTCCGGCTCCTCGGGCCCGGCCTCGACCGGGTCGAGCGGGGTGACCAGCACCGAGGTGATCCGGGTCCGCCCGCGGGCGTCCTTGCCGCCCTCACCGCGCAGGTGCAGCCCGGCGACCTCGGCCTCGGCACCGGGCAGCGGCACCTTGCCCAGCCGCTGCGCGAGCAGCCCGCCGACGGTGTCGACGTCGGCCGCCTCCAGCGCCTCGCGCAGCTCGGTCTCCCGGGCGGTGCCGCTGAACTGCGCGGCGAACAGCTCACCGAGGTCCTCGACGGGCAGCCGGGCGGCGACCCGCAGCATGCGGCCCTCCACCTCCGCGACGTCGGGGACCTCTTCGTGGTCGTACTCGTCGGCGATCTCGCCGACGATCTCCTCCAGGATGTCCTCGATCGTCACCACGCCCGCGGTGCCGCCGTACTCGTCGACGACGACGGCCATGTGGTTGCGGTGGCGCTGCATCTCGCGCAGCAGCTCGTCGCTGCGCTTGGAGTCCGGGACGAACACCGCCGGCCGGATGATCTCGACGAGGGACTGCTGGGCACGACCGTCGCGCTCGGCGTCGTCGCGCACCCGCACCAGGTCCTTGAGGTAGGCGATGCCGATCACGTCGTCGATGCCCTCGCCGAGCACCGGGATCCGCGAGTAGCCGCTCTTGAGCGCCAGCCGCAGCACCTTGTGGACGGGGGTGTCCCGCTCGGCCCAGACCACGTCCGGGCGCGGCACCATGATCTCGCGGACCGGCGTCTCGCCCAGCTCGAAGACCGAGTGGATCATCTTCCGCTCGCCCTCGTCGACGACGCCGCGGGTGCTGGCCATGTCCACCAGCTCGCGCAGCTCCACCTCCGTGGAGAACGGCCCCTCGCGGAAGCCGGGGCCGGGCGTGATCGCGTTGCCGACCAGGATCAGCAGCTTGGCCAGCGGCGAGAGCAACGTCCCGAGTGCGCGGACCGGGCCGGCGATCAGCAGCCCGATCCGGTACGGGTGCTGGCGGCCCAGCGTGCGCGGCCCGACGCCGATCAGTACGTAGCTGACCACCACCATGATCACCCCGGCGAGCAGCACGCCTATCCACGGCGACGAGAACGCGGGGGCGAGCGACGCGGCCAGCAGCACCGTCGCGGCGGTCTCCGCGGTCAGGCGCAGCAGCAACAGCAGGTTCACGTGCCGCGGCCGGTCGGCGACGACGGCGGCGAGCGCCTTCGCCCCGGCCCGCTGGGCCCGCACGACGGCGTCCACCCGCGCCCGGGAGATCGACATCAGGGCCGCGTCGGCCGCCGCGAACACCCCGGCCAGCAGGATCAGCACGACCGCCGCGACGATCAGCCAGACCGTCATCGTGTCGGCTCGTCCTCGAACCCGGCGGCACCGAGCAGTCGGTC
This sequence comes from uncultured Actinomycetota bacterium, assembly GCA_963822335.1. GTDB lineage: Bacteria > Actinomycetota > Actinomycetes > Mycobacteriales > Pseudonocardiaceae > Pseudonocardia. The sequence continues at coordinate 693,569 of CAWGHE010000006.1, forward strand.
GTCACTGCGCTTGCGGCGGTCCTGGGCCTTCGCCCGGTCCCGGGTGTCCCGCCACTGGGCGAGCAGCCGGTCCTGCAGACCGAACATCTCCCGCTCGTCGCCGGGCTCCAGATGGTCGTAGCCGAGCAGGTGCAGCACGCCGTGCACGGTGAGCAGGTGCAGCTCGTCGGACAGCGTGTGCCCGGCGGTGCGCGCCTGGTCCTTGGCGAACGCCGGGCAGAGCACCACGTCACCGAGCAGGGCCGGGCCGAGGTCGGGGGCGTCCGGACGGCGGCTGTCCTCGGCGAGCGAGTCCATCGGGAACGCCATCACGTCGGTCGGGCCCGGCTCGTCCATCCACCGCTCGTGCAGCTCGGTCATCGCGTCCAGGCCGACCGCTGTGATCGCGAGCTCGACGGCCGGATTGACCTGCATGGACTCCAGCGCGAACCGGGCGACGGATACCAGCGACGCCTCGTCGACGGTGACGCCGGACTCGTTGACGACCTCGATGCTCACAGCTGCGGCTGACCCCTGTTGATCCGTGCACGGCGGGGGAACTCCCCGACGGCCCCAAGGGTAGTCGGGCCCACTGACGCTCCCGGGCGCCGTCCCCGCTACCGGCGCCGTTCCCTCCGGTTCGACGACGGCCCGTTGCGCGGCGCGGACGCCATCGCCGCCCGCCGCTGCCCGGCCGCGTCGAACCGCGCGTAGGCGTCCACGATGTCGCTGACCAGCCGGTGGCGCACGACGTCGGCGCTGTCGAGATGCGCGAAGTGCACGTCGTCGATGCCGTCCAGGATCTCCTGGACGACCTGCAGCCCGGAGCGGTTGCCCCCGGGCAGGTCGATCTGCGTGATGTCGCCGGTCACCACGATCCGGGATCCGAACCCGAGACGGGTCAGGAACATCTTCATCTGTTCCGGAGTGGTGTTCTGCGCTTCGTCGAGAATGATGAAGGCGTCATTCAGGCTGCGGCCACGCATGTACGCCAAGGGCGCCACTTCGATCGTTCCGGCCGCCATCAACTTCGGAATGGACTCCGGATCCAGCATGTCGTGCAGCGCGTCGTACAGCGGGCGCAGGTACGGGTCGATCTTCTCGTACAGCGTGCCCGGCAGGTATCCCAGCCGCTCGCCGGCCTCGACCGCGGGCCGGGTCAGGATGATCCGGTTGACCGCCTTGGCCTGCAGCGCCTGCACGGCCTTGGCCATCGCCAGGTACGTCTTGCCGGTACCGGCCGGGCCGATCCCGAACACGATCGTGTTCGAGTCGATCGCGTCGACGTAGCGCTTCTGGTTCAGCGTCTTCGGCCGGATGGTCTTGCCGCGCCGGGACAGGATGTCCAGGCTCAGCACCTCGGCCGGGGACTCGCCGAGCGACTCGGTGGGCGCGTCGAGCATCGCGACGGTCCGGCGCACCGTGTCCGCGCCGACCATCTGCCCGCGCTCGGCGAGCGTGATCAGTTCGGTGAACACGCGCTCGGCGAACGCGACGTCGGCCGACTCGCCGGTCAGGGTCAGCTCGTTGCCGCGCACGTGGACGTCCGCCTCGAGCAGGTCCTCGGCGGCGCGCAGGCTCTCGTCACGGGACCCGAGCAGTGCCAGCAGTGCCGTATCCGGGACCACCATCCGGGACCGGGCCGCCCCGGCCTGTGCGTCGGTGCGGGTGGCGTCGGGGCCGGGTTCGGTACCGGTCAAGGGTGCAATCGCCTGCTTCCTGTGTGAGCCCTCGTGTCGGGAGCCGATGGTACTCACAGGCACCGACACCGCACCCCTCGATTCGGTGTCTACTTGATCAGGCGCTGCACGTCGCGGAAGCGCGGGTGCCCGGAATGGCCGAGCCACTCGAACAGCACCATCTCGGTCGTGACGACCTCGGCGCCGTGCTCGCGGGCCCTGACCAGCGCCGCATCCCGGTTCGCCTCGGTGCGCGAGCCGACCGCGTCCGCGACGACGAGCACCCGGGTGCCCTGCTCGCGCAGCCCGATCACGGTCTGCAGGACGCACACGTGCGCCTCGCAGCCGGCGACCACGACGGTCTCGGCCCCCGGCGGGAGGAGCGTGCCGAACCCGGGCTCCGAGGTCGCCGCGAACGAGGTCTTCGCCAGCACGAGCTGCGGATGCGCCACGAGCGCGTCGACGGTCGGGCCCAGGCCGGCGGGGTTCTGCTCGGTGGCCGCGACCGGGATGTCGAGCAGCCCGGCCGCCTGCCCGAGCCGGTCCGCGTTCGCGACGACGGCGTCCCCGCCGGAGATCGCCGGCATCAGCCGTTCCTGCAGGTCGACGAGCAGCAGCATGGATCCGGAGGCGGGGACGAGCACGTCGGGGAGTCTAGGCCGAGACCCGGTCCAGGGCCGAGATGGACGCCTTGCCGGCCGGGGTGCGCGGGTCGATCAGGTCGTTGTGCCCGGCTCCCTCGACCCGCACCAGCTCGGCCCCGTCGCCGGCCGTGCGGGCCCGCTGCACGTACTCCTCGCTCTGCGAGAACGGCACGGTGTCGTCGCGGCTGCCGTGCACGCAGACGATCGGCACACGGGTCGGTACCCGCTCGATCGGCGAGGCGATCCGGTACCGGTCCGGATCCGACGCGGGAGTTCCGCCGATCAGGTCGACGACCGGGCTCAGCCGGGCGGCGCCGATCAGGTCCAGCACACCCGCCTGGGACACCACGCCGGCGAGCCGGACCTTCGGGCCCGCCCCGGGCGCACCGGCCGGCAGGCCGGGCCGGGCGGCCAGCCAGGCCGCGAGATGACCGCCCGCCGAGTGCCCGAGCGCGTACACCCGGCTCGCATCCAGACGGGCGCTCGCGAACGTCCGGACGTGGTCCATGGCCATCGCCACGTCGTCGAACGTGGACGTCCAGCCGCCGCCGTTGCCGACCCGGCGGTACTCGATGTTCCAGGTCGCCCAGCCGGTGCGGGCGAGCTCGGCGGCGAGCGGCCGTCCGAGATCGAGCCCGTACTCGGCCCGCCAGAACCCGCCGTGGATCACCACGACCAGGCCGCGGGCCACGCCGGAGCCGCCGGGAGCGGTGAACTCGCCGAACTGGCTCGGGTCCGAGCCGTACGCCACCTTCTGCGGCGCGGCCGGAGCGGTAGACGTCGCCGCCGCCGGGGCCTGCCGGGCGTCGGTTCGCGCACGCGGCGAGCGCCGGGACGGCCGCGAGCGAGAGTGCTCCGAAGCGACGTCGGCTGATCGGGGCACGCCCGGGGACGTCCTGCATTCCGGGATACTGACACGTCCCGACCAGCGACGATCCGGGCCGCGCTGCGCTGATCGGGTGAAGGTCAGGTCCAGCGGCCGGTGAGGACGCCGAGCGCGCCGAGGGCGACGCACGCCGCCGTCGACGCCCGCAGCACCTCCGCTCCCATCCGCACGGCCCGCGCCCCGGCCGCGGTGAGCACGTCCAGCTCGTGGTCGTCGACGCCGCCCTCGGGCCCGACGACCAGCAGCACGCTTCCCGCGGACGGGAACGGCAGCGAGGCCAGCGAGTCGGTGGCCGACTCGTGCAGCACGAGCGCCAGGTCCGTCTGCGGGATCCGGCGCGCCAGCTCGGCCGTCGTCACCGGTTCGGCGACCTCCGGCGACCACGGGCGTCGCGACTGCTTCGCCGCCTCCCGCACGGTGCTGCGCCAGCGGGCCAGCGCCTTCTCCCCGCGCGGCCCCGCCTCCCAGCGCACGACCGAGCGGGCCGCCCGCCACGGGATCACCTCGTCCGCGCCGGCCTCGGTGGCCGTCTCGACCGCCAGCTCCCCGCGGTCGCCCTTGACCAGCGCCTGGGCCACCGCAACCCGCACCGTGGGCGGCGCCACGCGCTCCACGCCGGTGATCCGCAGCTCCAGCGTGTCCTTCCCGGCCTCTCCCGCCTCGGCGTGCGCGAGACCGCCGCGGCCGTCGGTGAGCACGACGAGCTCACCCGGCCGGATCCGGCGCACGGTAGCCGCGTGCCGGCCCTCCGGCCCGGTCAGCTCGGTGCTGCCGCCGGGCGGCGGGAGCGCGTCGACGTCGTCGACGAGGAACAGAGGTGGACTGACCGAACTCAGCGGTGACCCCAGTCCCGCAGCCGGGAGAACAGCCCGTGCCCGTTGCGCGAGCCGCCGACGAGGTCCGGCGCCTCCTCGCCGCGCAGCTGGGCGAGCTGGCGCAGCAGGTCGGTCTGCTCCCGGTCCAGCTTCGTCGGCGTGGTGACCTCGACGTGGACCATCAGGTCACCCTGGCCGTCCACGCGGCCGGTCGAGCGCAGCCGGGGCATGCCCCTGCCGCGCAGCGTGCGGACCGTGCCGTGCTGCGTGCCGCCCTCGATGTGCAGCTCCTCGACGGTGCCGTCGAGCAGCGTCAACGGCAGCGTCGCGCCGAGCGCCGCGGCCGTCATCGGCAGGGGCAGGGTGCAGTGCAGGTCCGCGCCGTCCCGGCTGAAGATCTCGTGCGGGGTCTCCTCGACCTCGACGTAGAGGTCACCGGCCGGGCCACCTCCGGCACCGACCTCGCCCTGGCCCGCCAGGCGCACGCGCATCCCCTCGGCCACGCCGGCCGGGATCCGCACGCCGACCGAACGGCGCGAACGCACCCGCCCGTCGCCGGCGCACTGGCGGCACGGATCCGGGATCACCTCGCCGAAGCCGCGGCACGTCGGGCACGGGCGGGACGTGACGACCTGGCCGAGGAACGAGCGCTGCACGCTCTGGATCTCGCCCTGGCCACCGCAGGTGTCGCAGGACGCAGGCCCGGTGCCGGGCGAGCAACCCGAGCCGGAGCACTCCGTGCACAGGACGGCCGTGTCGACGGTCAGGTCCCGCTGCACCCCGGACGCGCACTCCTGCAGCGTGAGCTGCATCCGGATCAGCGCGTCCGCACCGGGCTGGACCCGGCTGCGCGGGCCACGGCCACGACCGCCACCGGCGGAGCTGCCGAAGAACGCGTCCATGATGTCGCCGAAGCCGCCGAACCCGGCGAAGGGGTCACCGCCCCCGCCGCCGCCTCCACCGCGACTGTCCAGCGGGTCGCCACCGAGGTCGACGATCCGCTTCTTCTCCGGGTCGGACAGCACCTCGTAGGCCGTGCTGACCTCGCGGAAACGCTCCTGCGACTCCGCGTCCGGGTTGACATCGGGGTGCAGTTCCCGGGCCAGACGTCGATAGGCGCGTTTGATCTCGTCGGGTCCGGCGCCCTGTTCGACGCCCAGGATCCCGTAGTAGTCGCGTGCCACCTGGTTGTGTCCTCTGAGTCCTTCGTGTGTCGACGGCGGTCCGTCCGCTGGGCCGCAGCCGTCAGCGCCCGGTCAGGATCTCACCCACGTACCGGGCGACGGCATGCACCGCCGAGATCGTGCCGGGATAGTCCATCCGGGTCGGTCCGACGACCCCCATCCCGCCGAGCGGTGTCCCTGCGCCGTAGCCGATCGTGACCACGGACGCACCCCGCAGGTCCTCCGCCTCGTTCTCCTCGCCGATCCGCACCGTGACCAGGCCGGAGTCCTGCGATGCGGCCAGCAGGCGCAGCACGACGACCTGTTCCTCCAGCGCCTCGAGAACCTGGCGCAGTGTGCCGGGGAAGTCGGCGTGGTTGCGGGTGAGGTTCGGTGTGCCGCCGAGCACCAGCCGCTCCTCGGGATGCTCGACGAGCGTCTCGATCAGCACGGTCGCGATGATCGTCAGCGGCGTCCGGAGATCCGCCGGACCGGTGTCGGGCAGCTCCGCGACCGTGGCCGACGCCTGCCCGAGCCGCTGCCCCTCCAGCGCCCCGTTCAGGATCTCGCGGATACGGGCGACGTCGGCGTCGTCCAGCACGTCCCCGAGGTCGACGACACGCTGGTCCACCCGGCCCGAGTCGGTGATCAGCACGAGCATCAGCCGCGCCGGGGTGAGCGCGACGACCTCGAGGTGGCGCACGGTCGAGCGGGTCAGCGTCGGGTACTGGACGATGGCGACCTGCTGGGTCAGCTGCGCGAGCAGCCGGACGCTGCGGCGCAGCACGTCGTCGAGGTCGACCGCGCCTTCCAGGAACGTCTGGACGGCCTTGCGCTCGGCCGGGGACAGCGGCTTGACCTGCGAGATCCGGTCCACGAACTGGCGGTATCCCTTGTCGGTCGGGATCCGGCCCGCGCTCGTGTGCGGCTGGGCGATCAGCCCGTCCTCCTCCAGCACGGCCATGTCGTTGCGGACCGTGGCGCTGGAGACACCGAGGTTGTGCCGGTCCACGATCGCCCTCGACCCGACGGGCTCGTGCGTGGAGACGTAGTCCGCGACGATCGCCTGCAGTACGGCGAAGCGGCGCTCGTCGGAGTTCATGCGCGGACCCCCTTCCACTTCTCTCCGCCATCCTAGGCGCCGGGCACGCCAACCGGGGGCTCACGACGTCCCGGCCGGGGCTGTGCCGATGCTCGTTCCGCCTGCGCTCCTCTCCTGCCGCGCTGTGGCACCGTGGGACGTGTGCCTCCTCCCCGACGCTTCGGGCGCCGCTGGCTGCTGGTCGGCGCCGGTGCCGCCGCGCTGGTCGCGGCCGGGTCGGCGGAGAACTGGCTGCCGGTGACGGGGGCGGCCGACGAGGCCGCCGACCCCGCCCGCCTCCGCGACGCCGTCCTCGCCGGTGTGGTCCCGCACACCGGCGTCGCGCGCAGCGCCGGTGGTCTCGGACTGCCGGACATCCCGAACCTGGAGACGACGGCGGCGCTGCTGTCCACGACGACGCAGATCCGGGTGCAGGTCGCCGCGGCCGACCGCTGGCGGATCGACCAGCTGACACCGGTCGGCGAGATCGACGCCTACCGCTCCGGCGACACCGAGTACGTCTGGGACTACGGGTTCACCCGGCTGACGACGGTCCGCCCGATCCCGCCGGTGCGTCTGCCGCGGGCGTCCGACCTGGCACCCGGCGACCTCGCCCGGCGGCTGCTGACGATCACCGCGGGTGATCCGCTGACGTCGTTGCCGCCCCGCCGGATCGCCGGGTACGCCGTGCCGGGACTGCGGGTGAGCCCGGCCGACCCGGACGCGACGGTCGCGCGCATCGACGTGTGGGCACTACCCGGGTCCGGCGGTGGCCCGGCGCTTCCGCTGGCCGTCGAGGTCGCGGCCCGCGACGTGCCGGACACGGCGCCACCCGCCGTGGCCACCGCGTTCGAGTCCGTGCAGCTCACAGCACCACCGGAAACCGCGCTGCGCCCGCAGGTCCCACCCGGCGCCGAGGAGATCACGGCGCAGCCCGGCGACCTGGCCAGGGTCCTGCGCGGGCTGAACGCGCTCTCGCCGCCGGACACGCTGGCCGACCGGCCCCGGGTGGAGCTGCCGGTCGACGCCTCCGCACCGGGGACCGACATCCTGCCCGGGGTCGGTGTGTACGGGACGGGGATCGGGCGGTTCGTGCTGGTCCCGGCCGGGCGGGAGGTCGCGCGCCAGATCATCGCGAGCGCCGGGTCGGCCGGTGGCGTGCCGGTACCCGGGTTCGCGCCGGACCGCGCGGTGCGGGTCGCGACGCCTGCGCTGTCGCTCGTGGTCGTGCGCCGCCGCGGCGGTGGGTACCTGCTGGCCGGTACCGTCGCGGCCGTCCGTGCTGGAACGTGCGGCGTCCGAACTGGTCCCGGGGATCCGGCGATGAGCGCCGTCCGCACGACGGGGCTGACCAAGCGGTTCGGGCACGTCACGGCCGTCGACGGCGTCGATCTGGACGTGCCGGAGGGTGCCCGGTTCGGGTTGCTGGGCCCGAACGGCTCGGGCAAGACGACGCTGGTCCGGATGCTGCTCGGCCTCGTGCACGCGACGTCCGGCGACGATCGAGGTGCTGGGCGAACCGATGCCGCGTTCGGCCGAGAAGGTGCTGCCAAGCGTGGGTGCGCTGGTCGAGTCTCCGGCGGCCTGGCCCGGGCTGTCCGGGCGGGCGAACCTGCGGATGCTCGACGCGGCCGGCCGCCGCGGGCTGCTGGTCTCCCCGGCGACGCGACGGCGACGGGTCGAGGACGCGCTGGAGCAGGTCGGGCTCGCCGGCGTGGACCGCCGGCCGGTGCGGGCCTACTCGCTGGGCATGCGGCAGCGACTCGGCATCGCCGCCGCGCTGCTGCGGCGCCCACCCCTGCTGCTGCTCGACGAGCCGACGAACGGGCTGGACCCCCGCGGCATCGGCGAGATCCGCGCCCTGCTGACCGCCTTGAACGAGCAGGGGACGACGGTGGTCCTGTCCAGCCACCTGCTCTCCGAGGTCGAGGCACTGTGCACCCGGGTCGGGCTGATGGACGCCGGGCACCTGGTGCTCACCGAGGACATGGACGTGCTGCGCGGGCCCACCGGCCGGGTGCGGGTCCGCACACCGGACCCGGACGGCGTCGCCCGGCTGCTCGGCCGGGCCGTCGAGGAGCGGTACGCCGACGTGCTGCTGGTGCGTGCGGACGACCCGGCGGCGCTCAACGCACACCTCGTCGGCGTGGGTGCGGTGGTCACCGAGCTCGTCGCCGAACACCACACGCTGGAGCAGGTCGTGCTGGCGCGCACCGGGGCGGGGGCGGACCGGTTCGGGAACGACCCGTCGCCCCCGGCGCCCCGGACCGGCGAGGACCGCCAGGTTCCGACGGGACGGTCCGCCCGATGATCGGCGTCGAGCTGGCGTTGATGCTGCGACGCCGTCGGGTCTGGTTGTGCTGGGCGCTGCTGTGCGCATTGCCGGCGCTGGTCGCCGTGCTGCTGGCGGTGACCGGGCTGGCCCCGCCGCCGGGACGCGGGGCGGCGTTCCTGTCCGCCGTCGTGTCGAACGGCCAGATCTTCCCGGCGGCGGCGCTCGCCCTGGTGCTGCCGGTGTTCCTGCCGATCACGGTCGCGGTGGTGTCCGGCGACGCGGTCGCCGGTGAGGCGGCCACCGGGATGTTGCGGTACCTGCTGGTCCGTCCGGTCGGGCGGCTGCGGCTGCTCACCGCGAAGCTGGTGTCGGTCGCGGTGTTCACGCTGCTCGCGGTCGCTCTTGTGACGGTGACGTCGTACATCGTGGGCATCGCCGCGTTCGGCTTCGGCGGGACGACCGGGGGCGCGACGCCGACGGTCACCGGGTTCGGGGCGGTCCCGTCGCTGTCCGGGCCGGTGATCGAACCGGTCGACCTGGCGACCCGGACCGCGCTGACCGTCGGCTACCTGGGGCTGTGCATGCTGGCCCTGGGTGCGATCGGGATCTTCTTCTCCACGCTCACCGACTCGCCCCTGGCCGCCGCGCTCGGCGTGCTCGCCGTGGTGGTGACGAGCGCGTCGCTGCAGCCCCTCGACGCCGCCGGGTCGATCGAGCAGTTCCTGCCGACGTCGCACTGGCTCGCCTGGGTGGACCTGTTCCGTGATCCGGTGCTCTACGACTCCGTGACCACCGGCGCGCTCGTGCAGCTGTCCTATGTCGCCGTGGCGTTCGGCGCGGCCTGGGCGAACCTGGCCACGAAGGACGTCACGAGCTGAGCGTGGACGCGGGCCCAGGTGCGTCGACACCGCGACATGCCGGCACCGGAGCGTCCTGGCCCCACCGATCCGGCGACGAACTCCAGAAATGCTTCGCTGACCGAACCATCTCCAGACGTAGCGTCGACGCCGCGCGGCCGACGCCCAGAGCCAACCGGCCTCACCGATCTGGCGACGTCCTCCAGAAACCCTTCGCCGACCGAACCATCTCCAGGAGAAACACCGACACGGCGTGGCCGCCGCCGAAGCGCCCCGGCCCCACCGCTCCAGCGACGAACGCCAGAAACCGTTCGCCGACCGAACCATCCCCGGAGGAAGCGACCGGCCGGGAACCGCGACGCCGATCAGGCGGCGGCGCGGAGGGTGCCGCAGTCGGCCGGAGCGGCGGGCAGAGCGGCGACGGACAGCGCGCGCAGCACCAGACCGGTGACGGCGGTGTCGGTGGGCAGCCCGGAATGGCTGACCCCGGCGCCGGGGCACAGTTGCTGCAGCTCGACGTTCGTCGCCCCGTCCAGGCGGGCGGAGTCCGGCGGCCTGACCGTCTCGTCGCCGGTCGTCCACACCGACAGCCACGGCACCGTCGCCGGGACCCGCGCCCTGTCCAGCTCCCCGAGCAGCGACGATCCCGGCGCGAGCTGGCGGCAGGCGTCCGGGCAGGCGTCCGGGGCGAACGCCGAACCGAGAGCCGCGACCGTCGTCCCGTGCAGCGGCGACCCGAGCGTGACGATCCGGCGGGCCTTGCCCGCGGCGTCGTCGCGGGCCGCCCACAGTCCGGCGACCACCCCGCCGGCGGAGTAGCCCACGACGTCCACCGAGGGGGCGCCGGAGGCGAGCGCGTCGTCGACGGCGCCGGACAGCACGTCGACCTGGCGGTTGAGGTCACCGGTGCCGTCGCCGGGCAGCGTCAGCACCGTCGCGTCCCGGCCGGTCGCCCGGATCCGGCCGGCGAGCTGCAGCAGCGACGCCCGGTTCCCGCCGTAGCCGGGCACGAGCAGCACCGGGCCGGGGCGGTCCTGCGCGACCGGCCCGTCCGAGCCCGGTCCGCGCCCGGACACGGTCACCAGCACCGCGGCGAGCAGCGCGACCACCAGCACTCCCCCGACGAGCAGGAGCAGCAGCCGGCGTCGCGGGCTCACGGCCGGCTCCGCGCGGCCTCGCACACGATCTGGTGCTCCCGCACACGCTCGAGAGTGTGCGAGGGCGCCACTCGGTGTGCGAGACGGTCGCCGGACGCGATCCCGAGCCCCGTCACGAGCCCACCGGTGCGGCGGTGAGCAGGTCGGTCACCACCCGGTCGGCGAGCAGGCGCCCGCGCCGGGTCAGCACGGCGCGGCCCGCGGTGAACGGCTCCAGCAGGCCCTCGTCGCGCGCGCGGGCGGCCACCGCCCGGCCGGGCTCGTCCAGCAATCCGAGATCCAGCCCCTCGGCCAGGCGCAGGCGGAGCATGACGCGCTCGGTGTAGCGCTCGTCGGCGGTCAGCTCCTCGCGCCCGTCCTCGGGGAGGACGCTGTCGGAGAGCAGCGCGGCGTAGCGGGCCGGGTGCTTGACGTTCCACCAGCGCACGCCGTCGAGGTGGGAGTGCGCGCCGGGGCCTGCGCCCCACCAGTCGCCGTCGCGCCAGTAGCCGAGGTTGTGCCGGCACTCGGCGCCGGGCCGTGCCCAGTTCGACACCTCGTACCAGCCGAAACCGGCGGCGTGGAGGCGGTCGTCGAGCAGCTCGTAGCGGGTGGCGGCGACGTCGTCGTCCGGGCGGGGCACCTCACCGCGGCGGACCCGGCGGGCCAGCGCGGTCCCGTCCTCGACGATCAACGCGTACGCCGAGACGTGGTCCACCCCGGCGTCGAGCACGGCGTCCGCGGAGCGGCGCAGGTCGTCGTCGGTCTCGCCGGGTGTGGCGTAGATCAGGTCCAGGTTGACGTGCGCGAACCCGGCGGCGCGCGCCTCGAGGGCGGCCTCGACGGCACGGCCCGGCGTGTGCCGGCGCTCCAGCACGGCGAGCACGTGCGGCGCGGCCGACTGCATGCCCAGCGAGATCCGGGTGAATCCGGAGTCGAGCAGCGAGGAGAAGAACTCCGGCGACGTCGACTCCGGGTTGGACTCGGTGGTCACCTCGGCGCCGTCGGCCAGGCCGAACTCGCCCCGGATCGTGTCCATCACCGCACCGAGCCGTTCCGCCCCGATCAGCGACGGCGTCCCACCCCCGACGAACACCGTGTCCACGGTCCGCGGCCCCACCGTCCGCGCGGCGAGCGCCAGCTCCCGGCGGACCGCCTCCAGCCAGCCGTCCGGGGACGCGCCGGACCCGTCCAGCTCGGACGCGGTGTAGGTGTTGAAGTCGCAGTATCCGCACCGGCTCGCGCAGAACGGAACGTGCACGTAGATGCCGAACGGGGTCACGCCCCCACGGTAGCCGTGCCGGATGTGACGATCCGGTCCGTCCGGACGAGTCCCTCCCGACAACGGAGGTGACCGGTGACCGACTCCGACCATGCCCGTCTGCTCGGCACGATCCGCGCCTACCAGCGGTCCCAGGCCGTCGCCGTCGCCGCCCGCCTCGGCATCGCCGACCTGGTCGCCGACGCCCCGGTGCCCGTCGGGACGCTGGCCGGCAAGACCGGTTGCGACGCCGACGCGCTCTACCGCCTGCTCCGAGCGCTCGCCGCGATCGGCGTGCTCCACGAGGACGACGACTCACGCTTCTCGCTGACGGGCGCCGGCGAGTACCTGCGCCGCGACCACCCGCTCTCGCTGGACCCGGTCGCGCGGATGTTCTGCGCCGACTACGAGTGGCGGGCCTGGGGCGTGCTGGAGGACGCGGTGCGGACCGGCGAGACGGCGGTGCGGATCACCGAGGGCACCGACGTCTGGGAGTACCGCCGCGCCCACCCGGAGGCCGGGGACACGTTCGACGGAGCCATGCGGACGCTGACCCGCGTCGCCGCCGCCGGCGTCCTCGCCGCGCACGACTTCTCCCGCTACCGCACCGTCGCCGACGTCGGCGGCGGGACCGGCGCGATGCTCGCCGCGCTGCTGCGCGCGCACCCCGGCCTGCACGGGATCCTCTGCGACCTGCCGCACGTCGTGGACCGCTCCGGCCCGGTCCTGGCCGACGTCCGCGACCGGGTGGACGTCGTCGCCGGGAGCTTCTTCGATTCGGTCCCGGCCGGTGCCGACTGCTACCTGCTGCGCCGGATCCTGCACGACTGGCCCGACGACGAGTGCCGGTCGATCCTCGCCCGGGTCCGCGAGGCGATGCCCGAGGGTGGACGGCTGCTCGTGCTGGACGCCGTCGTCGGCGCGCCGAACACCGACCCGGAGGCGGCCTTCCTCGACCTGATGATGCTCGTCTCGGCGAGCGGCCGGGAGCGGACCGCACCGCAGTGGGAGGGCCTGCTCGGCGACGCCGGGTTCCGGATCGTCGCCTCGACACGCGGCGACGCCGAACCTGCAGGTGATCGAGACCGTCGCGGCCGACAGCCCCCACGCCTGAACGGCGGCTGGCACCGACCACCGGATGGGTGTCAACATCGCAGGGTGGACGCGGCACCGGACGGGCAGTCGCCCGTCGGCCGTCCCGTCCCGTTGCCGCGAGACGGGCGTCACATCTCTGTGAGACCTCTCCCACCACATGGACACCTGCTGGCTGATGTCCGGACACCATGGCACTCTGAATCCGTGACAGCGCTTCGTCTGCGTCTCGTGGCCCGCCGCCACGTCGACCTCCGCCGGACGAACAGCGCGCTCTGTCTGCGTTCTCGCTGACGCCCCCTCCGCATTTCTCTTCCGGCGCCGCATGACGTCGCGCGCTGCGCTGCGCCGGAACCCGACCTGGGAGCACCCACCACATGGCGCCCACCTCTGCCGAGTCGAAGGCACCCGCCCGCGCCAAGGGCCAGGGTCAGTGGAAGCTCGGTTACCGCGAGCCGCTGAACCCCAACGAGCGCAGCAAGAAGGACGACAACCCGCTCAACGTCCGCACGCGGATCGAGAACGTCTACGCCAAGCGTGGCTTCGACTCGATCGACCCGGCGGACCTGCGTGGCCGCTTCCGCTGGATGGGGCTCTACACGCAGCGCAAGCCCGGGATCGACGGCGGCCGCACCGCGGCGCTGGAGCCCGAGGAGCTCGACGACAGCTACTTCATGATGCGCGTGCGCCTCGACGGCGGCGCCGTCTCCGCCGCGCAGCTGCGTGCGCTCGGTGAGGTCTCGCAGACCTACGCCCGCGACACCGCCGACGTCACCGACCGGGAGAACATCCAGTACCACTGGATCCGCGTCGAGGACGTCCCGGCGATCTGGGACAAGCTCGAGGGCCTCGGCATGCAGACGACCGAGGCGTGCGGCGACTGCCCCCGCGTCGTCCTCGGATCTCCGGTGGCCGGCGTCGCCGCCGCCGAGAAGGTCGACGCGACCCCGGCGATCGACGAGATCGTCCGCCGCTTCATCGGCGACCGCGAGCTGTCGAACCTGCCGCGCAAGTTCAAGACGGCCATCTCCTGGCAGCAGGACGTCGCGCACGAGGTCAACGACGTCTCGTTCGTCGGCGTCGATCACCCCGAGCACGGGCCCGGCTTCGACCTCTGGGTCGGCGGTGGCCTCTCGACGAACCCGAGGCTCGCGGTCCGGCTGGGCGCCTGGGTGCCGCTGGACGAGGTGCCCGACGTCTGGCAGAGCGTCGTGCAGGTCTTCCGGGACTACGGCTACCGGCGGCTGCGCCACCGGGCCCGGATCAAGTTCCTGATCGCCGACTGGGGCCCGGAGAAGTTCCGCCAGGTCATGGAGGACGAGTACCTGGGCCGCAAGCTGATCGACGGTCCGGCGCCGGAGACGCCGGAGCGCACGATCGACCACGTCGGCGTGTTCAAGCAGAAGGACGGGCGCAACTACGTCGGCGTCGCGCCGCCGGCCGGGCGGATCTCGGGCACCACGCTGGTGGCCGTCGCCGACGCCGCCGAGCGCGCCGGCTCGGACCGGGTCCGGTTCACGCCGTACCAGAAGGTCGTCGTGCTGGACGTGGCCGACGACAAGCTGGACGGCCTGATCGAGGACCTCAACAAGCTCGGCCTGCCCGCCGAACCGTCGACCTGGCGGCAGTCGACGATGGCCTGCACCGGGATCGAGTTCTGCAAGCTCGCGATCGTCGAGACCAAGGAGCGGGCGATCCGGCTCGTCGAGGAGCTGGAGAAGCGCCTCGCCGACGTCGTGCCCGACGTACCGATCTCGTTGCACCTCAACGGCTGCCCGAACGCCTGCGCACGCACCCAGGTCGCCGACATCGGGCTCAAGGGCCAGATCGTCACCGACGCCGACGGCAACCAGGCCGAGGGCTTCCAGGTGCACCTGGGCGGCGGGATCGGGCTCGACTCCGGGTTCGGACGCAAGCTGCGCGGCCTGAAGGTCACCAGTGCGGAGCTGGGCGACTACGTCGAGCGCATCGTCCGCAACTTCGCCGCGCAGCGCACCGAGGGCGAGCGGTTCGCCCAGTGGGTGCTGCGCGCCGAGGAGGCCGACCTCAAGTGATCTCTTCGACGATCGGGGGCGTCCGGGCATGAGCGAGCGCGCGGTGCCGTTCTATTGCCCGTACTGCAGCGACGAGGACCTGCGCCCGGCCGAGCGCACCGAGAAGGTGCCCGGCGCGGCGTGGTGGTGCGCGGGCTGCCTGCGCACGTTCGTCGTGACGTTCGTGGGCATCGGCGTGCCGGACTCGCCGCATCCACAGACCACCGGAGCGGAGACATGAGCCTGATCACCGAGGGCACCGCGCGCGACGCGACGGCCGACGAGCTGCGTGCGATCGCCGAGCGCGGTGCCGCCGAGCTGGGGCCGGACGCGTCGGCGAAGGACGTGCTCGTCTGGGCCACCGAGACGTTCGGTGACCGGATGGTCGTCGCGTCGGCCATGCAGGACGCGATGGTGATCGACCTGGTCACGTCCGTGAAGCCGGACATCGACGTGCTGTTCCTGAACACCGGCTACCACTTCGCCGAGACGATCGGCACCCGCGACGCCGTCGAGTCCGTCTACGACCGCATCCGGATCGTGAACGCGCAGCCGGACCAGACCGTCGCCGAGCAGGATGCGACCGAGGGCAAGGACCTGTTCGCGAGTGATCCGAACCGCTGCTGTCACCTGCGCAAGGTGATCCCGCTGAAGCGCACGCTCGCCGGCTACGACGCGTGGGTCACCGGCGTGAAGCGCGCGGACGGCCCGAGCCGCGCGGACACCCCGCTCGTGTCGTTCGACGAGAAGTTCGGCCTGGTGAAGGTCAACCCGGTCGCCGCATGGACCGAACAAGAGGCGGAGGCCTACGTGCGCGAGCACGGCGTGCTGGTGAACCCACTGGTGGAGGCCGGGTACCCGAGCATCGGGTGCGCGCCCTGCACGGCGAAGGTCGAGGTCGGCGCGGACCTGCGGTCCGGTCGCTGGGCCGGGCAGTCCAAGACCGAGTGCGGGCTGCACTCGTGACCGAGCTTGCGAGGACACCATTGGACACAGCAGCCCCGCGAACGCGGCCGACGAGCGTCAGCGAGGAGGGCTCGTGAGCGCTCCGCGTTCTGGACGCGCTCGACTCGTTGGAGTCCGAGGCGATCCACGTCTTCCGCGAGGTCGCCGGCGAGTTCGACCGCCCGGTGATCCTGTTCTCCGGCGGCAAGGACTCCACGCTGCTGGTGCACCTGGCCGTCAAGGCGTTCGCGCCGGCGCCGGTGCCGTTCCCGCTGCTGCACGTGGACACCGGGCACAACTACCCGGAGGTCATCGAGTTCCGCGACGAGCTCGTCGAGCGTCTGGACCTGCGCCTCGAGGTCGCGAAGGTGGAGGACTACCTCGCCGACGGCAGGCTCACCGAGCGCGCCGACGGGACCCGCAACCCGTTGCAGACCCAGCCGCTGCTGGACGCGATCACCGAGCACCGCTTCGACGCCGTGTTCGGCGGCGGCCGCCGAGACGAGGAGCGGGCGCGCGCCAAGGAGCGGGTGATGAGCCTGCGCGACGCGTTCGGCCGCTGGGACCCGCGCAAGCAGCGTCCGGAGCTGTGGAACCTCTACAACGGACGGCACGCGGCCGGCGAACACGTGCGCGTGTTCCCGATCTCGAACTGGACCGAGCTCGACGTCTGGCGCTACATCAAGCGCGAGGGCATCGAGCTGCCGTCGATCTACTTCGCGCACGAGCGCGAGGTGTTCGCCCGCGACGGGATGTGGCTGGCCGAGGGCCCGTGGGGCGGTCCGGCGGACGGCGAGACGCTGGAGACGAAGACCGTGCGCTACCGGACCGTCGGCGACGGCTCGTGCACCGGCGCCGTCGAGTCCACGGCGGCCTCGCTGGACGAGGTGATCGACGAGGTGACCGCATCCCGGCTGACCGAGCGCGGCGCCACACGGGCCGACGACCGGATGTCCGAGGCCGCCATGGAAGACCGCAAGCGAGAGGGCTACTTCTGATGGTGGACACGACGGCTCCGCGCGACCTGCTGCGGTTCGCGACCGCCGGCTCCGTCGACGACGGGAAGTCCACACTGGTCGGGCGCCTGCTCTACGACACGAAGTCGGTGCTCGCCGACCAGATCGAGGCCGTCGAGCGCGCCTCGGTGGACAAGGGCATGACCACGCCCGACCTGTCCCTGCTGGTCGACGGCCTGCGTGCGGAACGCGAGCAGGGCATCACGATCGACGTCGCGTACCGGTACTTCGGCACGCCGACCCGCGAGTTCGTGCTCGCCGACACCCCGGGGCACGTCCAGTACACCCGCAACACGGTGACCGGCGCGTCCACTGCGGAGCTGGCCGTGCTGCTCGTCGACGCGCGCAACGGCGTCGTCGAGCAGACCCGCCGGCACGCCGCCGTGCTGGCGCTGCTGCGCGTGCCGCGGCTGGTGCTGGCGATCAACAAGATCGACCTGGTGGACTACGACGAGTCCTCGATCATCGCGATCGCCAAGGACTTCAGCGAGCTGACCCGGTCGCTGGGCTTCCCGGACGAGGCGGTGCAGATCATCCCGGTGTCCGCGCTCGTCGGGGACAACGTGGCGACCCGCAGCGAGTACACGCCGTGGCACGACGGCCCGACGCTGCTCGAGCACCTGGAGTCGGTGCCGGTCGAGGGTCCGGACGCGGAGGCGCCGTTCCGGATGCCGGTGCAGTACGTGATCCGGCCGCGCACGGACGAGCTCCACGACTACCGCGGCTACGCCGGCCAGGTCGCCTCCGGCACGGTCCGGGCGGGCGACGAGGTCGTGGTGCTGCCCGAGGGGCACCGCACGACCGTCGCCGAGGTCCGTACGGCGGACGGTCCGCTCGACTCGGCGGGAGCCGGGCTGTCGGTCACGATCCTGCTCGACGACGACATCGACCTCTCACGCGGCGCGCTGATCGCGGCGGCGAACGACGCGCCGACGGTCACCGACGAGATCGACGCGACGCTGTGCTGGCTGGCCGAGAAGCCGCTCACGCCGGGCGCCCGGCTGATGCTCAAGCACGGCACGCGCACCACGCAGGTGATCGTCGGTGCTCTCGGGTCCCGATTGGACACCGAGGCGGTGGCCTACGTGGACGGTGCGGACCGCCTGGAGGTCAACGACATCGCCCGCGTCTCGTTGCGCACCGCGGACCCGCTCCCGGTCGACGAGTACGCACACGTGCGCACCACCGGCGGGTTCCTGCTGATCGACCCGCAGTCGGGGAACACGCTGGCCGCCGGCCTGGTGGGCGACCCGCTCGCGCTGGTCCCCGCTGCGGGCTGAGCCGTGCCGGAGACACCCGCGCTGGTCGCGGTCGCGCACGGAAGCCGTGACCCGCGCTCGGCCGCGACGATCACCGAGCTGGCCGCCGAGGTCCGCCGTCAGCGACCAGATCTCGACGTGCGGGTGAGCTTCCTCGACCTGTCCGCGCCGCGGCTGCCCGACGTGCTGGACGGCGTCGCCGCGGACGGGCACCGGCACGCCGTCGTCGCGCCGCTGCTGCTGGGCAACGCGTTCCACGCCCGCTCCGACGTCCCCGGCCTGGTCGCGGCGGCGGCGCAGCGCCATCCGCGCATGCGGATCGACACGGCCGACGTCCTCGGCGACGACCCGGGCACCGACGCGGCGGCGCTGTCCCGGCTGCGCGACTCCGTCCTCGCAGACCATCACCCGTCCTCGCAGGGCCTGCACGACCTGCGAGGACCGGCGACACCCTGCGACCACGATCCGGCGCTGCACGACCCGGAGCTCGGAGTGGTGCTGGCGTCCGTGGGATCCAGCCGGGCGGAGGCGAACCGTGCGGTCGCGGACCGCGTGGAGCGGTGGCGCGCACGGTTCGGCTGGGCGGCGGTCAGCGCCGCGTACGTCACCGCGGCCGCCCCGACGCCCGTGCAGGCGATCGACGCCGTGCGCGCGGCCGGGGCGAGCCGGGTCGCGATCGTCCCGTGGGTGCTGGCGCCCGGGCGGCTGCCGGACCGGATCGACGCGGCCGCCGCGGACCGGGGCGCGGTCGTCGCCGACCCGATCGGACCGCATCCCGACCTGGCCGCCGCAGTGCTGCGTCGCTGGGGCGCTGCTGCGACGCCGGACACCCGCGTCCGCCACGTGGGCTGATCCGTTCCCGTCCGGCGGACGTGATCTCGCAGTTCAGAGCCCGTGTCGACCGAGTTGTCCGGACAGGTTGGACACCATCCCGCAGCGCGGACGTCCGGTTGTCCTGTGGCGGATCGGCACGGACCATGGAGTCGTGACCACGAACGAGTGCGCTCCCGACCGGGTTCCCGGTGCGGCGGCGAATCCTTCGTTGTCGTGGTTCCTGGCCGTACACCTCGAGTGCTTCTGGCCGTCCCGTCGCGTCGACACGTTCGACGGTCTCTGTCGCTGACCTGAGCCGTCCCGCCCGTCCTGATCGGAGCGACGCCGCAGCTTCGTAGCCGCGTGCGCCCGGTCCCTGCGCGCGCTCAGGAAGCAGGCAGTACCCGTGCACATCGACCTCCCCGTGGCTGTCGCCGGACTCGTCGTCGGCGTCCTCGTCGGGCTGACCGGTATGGGCGGCGGCGCGCTGCTCACGCCGCTGCTGGTGCTGGTGTTCCGGGTCAGCCCGCTGGCCGCGATCTCTTCGGACCTCCTCACCTCACTGGTGATGAAGCCGGTCGGGGCAGCCGTGCACGCGCGCCGGGGCACCGTGAACTGGCGCCTGGTCGGCTGGCTGGCCGCGGGCGCCGTCCCGTCGGGGTTCGCCGGTGCCGTGGTGATCGGGACGATCGGCCACGGTGCGGGCGTCACCGACCCGCTCACCACGATGATCGGGATCGCGCTGTGCGCGGCCGTCGCGACGACCGTGTTCCGCCAGGTCATGGACCGCCGGGCGGCGCGCCGCGAGGAGCCGTCCGAGGAGCTGGTGATACGCCCGCTGGTGACACTCGCGATCGGCGTGGTCGGCGGGTTCGCCGTCGGCCTGACGTCGGTCGGTGCCGGATCTCTGATCATCGCGATGCTGCTCGTCGCCTACCCCCGGCTGCGGCCGGCTCAGCTGGTCGGCACCGACATCGTGCAGGCGATCCCGCTGGTCGGGGCCGCGACGCTCGGGCACCTGCTGTTCGGTGACGTGCAGCTGGCGCTCACCGCGTCGTTACTGCTGGGCGCGCTGCCCGGCGTCTACCTCGGCGCCCGGTTGTCCGCCCATGGCCCGGGCCGACTGGTCCGGCCCATCGTCACCGCTGTCCTGTTCGCCTCCGCGCTGGCTCTGCTCGACGCCGGCCCGACCTGGATCGCGCTCGGCACCGTCGCCGCGCTCGTCGTGACCGCTCTGCTGACCCGGCGCCGTCGGACCGAACTCCCGACCGTCGCCGACCCGACGCCCGAGCCCGCCGCCGGCCGCGTCTGACGACCCGAAGGAAGACCGTGCGCACTCTGATCATCTTCGCTCTCGTGGGGCTGGGCGCCCAGCTCGTCGACGGCGCCCTCGGTATGGCCTACGGCGTGACGTCGACGTCGCTGCTGCTGCTGGCCGGTATCAGCCCGGGCACGGCCAGCGCGTCCGTGCACCTGGCCGAGGTCGGCACCACGCTGGTCTCCGGCGCATCGCACTGGCGCTTCGGCAACGTCGACTGGAAGCTCGTGCTCCGCCTCGGTGTGCCCGGCGCGATCGGCGCGTTCCTCGGCGCGACCGTCCTCTCCGCTCTGTCCACCGAGGACGCGGCGCCGTACATGTCCGGCATCCTGCTGGCGCTCGGCGTGTACATCCTGCTGCGCTTCTCGGTGCGCCCGCCGAAGGTCGCGTCGGCGCGGACGTCGCCGCACCGCTCGAAGTTCCTGTCCCCGCTCGGCCTGGTCGCGGGCTTCGTCGACGCGTCCGGTGGCGGCGGCTGGGGCCCGGTCGCGACGCCCGCCCTGCTGACGGCAGGCAAGACCGCACCGCGCACCGTCGTCGGCTCCGTGGACACCTCGGAGTTCCTGGTCGCGCTCGCCGCCAGCGTCGGGTTCCTGGTCGGCCTCGGGACCGCGGTGCTCGACCCGCTGACGATCGGCGGCCTGCTGCTCGGCGGTGTGATCGCGGCCCCGCTGGCGGCGTGGCTGGTCACGAAGATTCCGGCGCCGGTGCTGGGCACCGGCGTCGGCGGCATCATCGTCCTGACCAACACCCGCACGATCCTGAAGGCCCTGGAGATCACCGGTGGTGCCCGGAGCGCGATCTACGCGGTGATCGTCGTGGCGTGGATCGCGGCCGTCGCGGTCGCGGTGATGAAGCTGCGCGAGACCAGTAGGACCGAGGCCGTGCAGGAGGAGCCGGTCTCCGTCGCCGCGAGCGAGTAAGCCACCGCTCCATCTCCAGCGAGTATCGGAGCCGGCTCTTCGCGATCGCACACGCCCTGGTCGAAGTCACCGCGGGGGCACGGCCCGCCGCAACCGTGTCCCGCAGGACCGGGGCGGTGCGGTTCGTTCGGGCAGGGTGGGGTCAGAGGCGCGGGTCGACCGGGTCGGACTCCAGCGCCAGGACGGCGAACACGCACTCGTGGACCCGCCACAGCGGCTCGCCACGGGCGAAGCGCTCCAGCCCCTCCAGCCCGAGCGCGTACTCGCGCAGCGCGAGTGAGCGCTTGCGCCCCAGCCGCCGCTCGCGCAGGCGGGCCAGGCGCTCCGGCTCGGTGTAGTCCGGCCCGTAGATGATCCGCAGGTACTCCCGCCCGCGGACCTTGAGCCCGGGCTGGACCAGCCCGTGCGGACCGCGCACGAGGTTGGCAAGCGGCTTGACCACCATCCCCTCTCCCCCGGCGGCGGTCAGCTCCTCCCACCAGGCCGCGCCGGCCGCCGTCGACGTCTCGTCCGTCGTGTCGACGACCAGGCGTCCGGTGCGGCGCACCAGGTCCGGGGCCGCGTCGTGCAGGCGGTCGGCCAGCGCGAGGTGCCAGTCGTGCGGCCGGTCGTGGAACGTCGTCCCACCCGCGGCCAGCAGCTGGAACGGTGCGATCGACACGCCGTCCAGGCCGTCGGTCGGCCAGCAGTAGCGCCGGTAGGCGTCCCGGTAGCGCGCCATGCGCTCGGCACGACCGGCGAGCCGGTCATCGAGCCCGTCGGTGGCGACGCCCCGTGCGGCGGCCGCGCGCACCGCGTCCAGCGCGGCGGCCAGCCCCTCCTGCCCGGCTGCGCCGACCGATGCGAAGTGCTCGCGGATCAGCCCGCCCGCCTTCGCGCTCCACGGCAGCAATTCGCAGTCCAGGAGCAGCTCCCCGGCGTCGAGCTCGTGCCACAGGCCGGCCGCGGTGGCCGCCGCCCGCAGCCCGGCGAGCAGCCGCGTCGTCGGCTCCGGCTCCAGGAACGGGCGACCGGTGCGGGTGACGATCGACTCGGATCGTCGTCGGGCTCGCGGGTGAGCCGCACGACGGCCCGCGAGCCCATGTGCTTCTCCTGGCACACCACGCGTGCGACGCCGGCGTCGCGGTACCCCGCGAACGCCTCGGCCGGGTGCTCCAGCAGCCCCTCGCGCGACGACGTCGACACCGGCGCCATCGTCGGCGGCAGGTACACGAGCCGTCGCGGGTCGGTGGCGAAGCGGCTCATCACCTCCAGCGCAGCCGCGGACTGCTCGGCCCGCACGGTCAGCGTGCCGTGGTGCGCGGTGACCAGACGCCGGGTACCGGTGACGTCGCCGAGGTCGAGCACGTCGGGCGCCCGGTCCGGCTCCTGCGGCCTCAGTGGACGGGCCGGCTCCGACCACACCTTCTCGGCCGGGACCGAGACCAGCTCCCGCTCCGGGTAGCGCAGCGCCGTCAGCGAGCCGCCGAACACCGCGCCGGTGTCCAGGCAGATCGTGTTGTTCACCCACTCCGTCTCCGGGACCGGGGTGTGTCCATACACGACGGTCGCGGCGCCGCGGTAGTCCTTCGCCCACGGGTAGCGCACCGGCAGGCCGAACTCGTCGGACTCCCCGGTCGTGTCGCCGTAGAGCGCGAACGAGCGCACCGTCCCGGACGCGCGACCGTGGTAGCGCTCGGGCAGCCCGGCGTGCGCGACGACGAGCCGGCCACCGTCGAGCACGTAGTGGGCCACCAGGTCGTCGCAGAACCGGCGGGCCCGCTCCGTGAACTCGGGACCGGCGCGTTCGAGCTGCTCCAGCGACTCGGCCAGCCCGTGGTTCACCGTGACCTTGCGGCCGTTCAGCGCCCGGACGAGCTTCTGCTCGTGGTTGCCACACACCACGATCGCCGAGCCCGACTCGACCATGCCCATGACCAACCGCAGCACACCGGGGGTGTCCGGTCCGCGGTCGACGAGGTCGCCGACGAACACGGCGGTGCGACCCTCCGGGTGGTGCGCGCCGTCCGCGGTCGACCACCCAGCCCAGCTTCGTCAGCAGCGGCGTCCAGCTCGGACACGGCAGCCGTGCACGTCGCCGATCACGTCGAACGGGCCGGTCAGCGCCCGCATGTCGTTGAGCAGCGGTTCGATCTCGATCGACGCCGCCGCGACGTCCTCCGGCGTGCGCAGCACGTGCACCCGCCGGAACCCCTCGCGTGCCAGGCCACCCAGCGACCGTCGAAGATCGGCGCGCTGGCGGCGCTGCACGTGCGCGCCGAACGCGCGGTCCGGACGGCCCTCGTTGCGCTCCCGGCACAGGCCCTCCGGGCAGGTCCAGCACGATCGCGACCGGCAGCACGTGGTGCTCGCGGGCCAGCGCGACGAGCGGGTCGCGGGACTCGCGCTGAACGTTCGTCGCATCGACGACGGTGACCCGCCCCAGCTCCAGCCGCTTGCCGGCGACGTGGTGCAGGGCGTCGAACGCCTGGGTGGTGACGGTCTGGTCGTTCTCGTCGTCGCCGACCATCCCGCGGAAGCGGTCGCTGGACAGGATCTGGGTCGGCGCGAAGTGCTGCGCCGCGAACGTCGACTTGCCGGACCCGGAGATCCCGACGAGCGCGACGAGCGACATGTCGGGGATGCGCAGCACGCTCATCGGCTCTCCTCCTTCCGGAACACGGCCATCTGGGTCGGCGGGCCGACCTCGTCGTCGTCGGCGCCGATCCCGGCGTACCGGACGGCGTACCCGTGCTCGGCGCCGACCCGGTCCGCCCACTCCCGGAACTGCCCCCGGGTCCACTCGAAGCGGTGGTCGGGGTGGCGGAACCGGCCCGTCTCCAACGTCTCGAACCGAACGTTGTGCTCGACGTTCGGCGTCGTGACCAGCACCGAATCCGGGCGGGCCGCACCGAAGACGGCGTGCTCCAGGGCCGGGAGCCGCTCCGGGTCGACGTGTTCGATCACCTCCATCAGGACGGCGGCGTCCCAGCCGGTCAGCGACGCGTCGGTGTAGGTCAGCGCGGATTGGCGCAGCGCGATCCGGTCCCGGCGGCGGTCCGGCATCCGGTCCAGGCGCAGCCGCCGGGCCGCGACCTGCAGCGCGCCGGTGGAGACGTCGACGCCGAGGATCTCGGTGAACGACGGGTCGTCGAGCAGGACGCGCAGCAGCGCGCCGCCACCGCAGCCCAGGTCGACGACGCGCCGGGCGCCCTCGGCGTGCAGCGCGGCCAGCACGGCGGCGTGCCGCTGACGGGCCAGCGACGGCGGGCGCTCGCCATCGGGCCCGGTGTCGCCCGGTGGGTCTGCGGCCTGGTCCGGCGACGTCGCGTCGACGGCGTCCTGCTCCTCCGGTGTCACGGGCGCGGTGACACGGTCCGGGGCGAGCGCGTCGTCCAGATCGGACACGAGCGCGTCGTCGACCTCGGCCAGCCGCTCCAGCGCCGAGCGCACGAACGCACCCCGGTGCGCCAGGTAGCGGCGGGTGATCAGGTCCCGCTCCGGGTGCGCGGGCAGCCAGTCGGCCGCGACCCGGAGCAGCTTGTCCACCTCGTCGGACCCGACCCGGTAGTGCTTGGCACCGGCGCAGACCGGCAGCAGCACGTAGAGGTGGGTCAGCGCGTCGGCGACCCGCAGCTCACCGCGCAGCGTG
This sequence comes from uncultured Actinomycetota bacterium, assembly GCA_963822335.1. GTDB lineage: Bacteria > Actinomycetota > Actinomycetes > Mycobacteriales > Pseudonocardiaceae > Pseudonocardia. The sequence goes on from CAWGHE010000006.1 coordinate 718,375, forward strand.
GTGTCGACGTAGCGCGAGTCGCCCCACCCGTCGAGCTCCGGGTCCAGCGGGACCGCCCGGGAGCCGACCTCCCAGCCCAGCGGCGCGAACAGCCGTCGCACCAGGTCCGGACCGCCGCCGCAGGTCAGCGTCGGTACGCGCACGATGAGCGGGAGCACCGCGTCGGCAGGTCCGGACGTGCCGGGCACCGGCCGCTCATCGCCGTCCGGAACACCGACGACAGCGCGACGGCGAGCTGCGAGCCCGCGGCGTATGCCCCGTCGTCGACGTGGCCGGAGGACGACGCCTCGACGACCAGTGCCGCGGTGCACTCGTCGGGCCCGGCGACCGGGTAGAACACGTGCGCCGACCCGGCGGGCACGGCGAACCGCTGCATCCGGCCGGGGTGTTTGTGCAGCAGGTACCCGAGATCGGTGGCCGGGGCGTCACCGGTCCCGGTCGTGGTCAGCGTGAGCAGCACGCCGGGGATTGTGGACGATCCGCACCGGGAGCACTCCCGGTTTCGCACTACTCGCCCGGTGATCGGCGGATCGGTCCGGATCGAGGCCGTGCGTCGCCCCGATCCGGACAGGTGCGCCGATCATGGGCCGGCTGTCGCCGCGGCCGGACGCGCATCTCCGGGGCGCGGTGGCTCAGGCGGCGGACCGCCGCGACGCCGACTCCGGGAGCGCGCCGAGCACGGCGCGGGCGACGGCGTCGTTGTAGCGCAGGCTCTGCGCGTTCATGCCCGGCCGGGTGAACGCGCCGGCGACCTTCACGGTCGTGTGCGGCCCGACGGCGAACCGGCGCGGGTGCGGACGGCCCTCGGCGTCGAGCACCGCGCCGTCCGCGGGCCGGACGTCGAGCAGGCCGGTGTTGCGCAGCGCGGTGCCGTCGTCGTCGACGAGCTGGTCCTCCCTCGCCTCGCCGCGCTCGAACAGCCCGCCCAGCAGCGGGTCGACCGTGCGGGACACGCTCGGGTCCGGCAGCCGGGCGTCGACCAGGACCTGCGTCGTCACCGGCGGCGCGCCGTCGAGCGTCGTGCTGGTGGCGTGGAAGCCGTCGCCGTCGATCTCGACCTGCATCCCGGCGCCGAGGAACGCCAGGAACCCGGCCCGGCACAGGGCCAGCATCTCCCGGACGCGGAAGCCGGGCGGGCCGGAGGCGACGGAGTTGAAGAAGCTCTGCCACCAGGGCATGTCGACCGCGCGGGACCGGGCGGTGAGCGCACCGGACCCGGCCAGGCGGGTGGTCTCGGTGTACACCGACAGCATCGCCACGAACGCGCCCAGGTGCGGCGTGTGCCGTTCCTCGACGTGCTGGCGCAGGTCCTCGGCGATCCGCTCGCGGATCAGCGGCTGCAACGCGTCGAGGTCCGGCGCGCGCAGGCCCTCCAGCGGGCGGTCCAGCGCGGCGAGGTCGAGCCGGTCCAGCGGGTCCGGCACGGTGTCGGCGATCAGCGCCTCCATCGCGTCCGATCCCCACTCGAGCTCGGCGTAGGCCTGCGCGAACTCGTCCCAGACCATCCGGACCTGATCGGGGTGCCCGGCGAACAGCTCGTGGTACCAGCCCCAGCCGATCTCCTTGGCCATCAGCGGCCACACCTGCGTCGCCATGTCGACGCTGCCGGTCGCGACCAGGGCGTCGGTCGTCTCCGGCGGCAGGAACCGCGGCAGCGGCGGGCGGCCCGCCTTGAGCTGGTAGTGCGTCTTGGAGTGGTACGTCGCGCCGCGCGGCGAACCGCCGACCAGGACCGGCTCCTCGCCACCCGGTACGTAGCGCAGCTGGTCGGGGTCGGCCGGGTCCGGCTCGAAGCGCCCGCCGCGCCCCTCGAACAGCAGCACGACGAGGTCGACGAACGCCAGGCCCAGCCCGCGCGCGAGCACCGTCTCGCCCGGACGGATCACCGACAGGTCCGAGTCCGTCGTCTGCTCCGGGACCAGGTAGCGCAATCCGCGGTCGCGGGCCTTGACGGCGAGGGCGCACTCGTCGTCGGTCGGGGTGGCGTCGAGGTGCCCGGACGCGAGCACGACGCTGTCCGCACGCAGTCTGGTGCCGTCGGCGAGCGTGACGACCTGGTCCGGGCCGTCGTCACGCAGGTCGGTCGCGGTCGTGCGGTGGACGTGCACGCGCATGCCGGGCGGCGCGCGGTCGATCACCTCCCGCAGCACGAAGCCCAGGTAGTGACTCTGCAGGCGCCGGGTCGGGAACGTCGACGCGGTCACCGCGCGCAGCTCGGCGGCCAGCTCGTCGCCCATCTCCGCTTCCGGGTCGCCGTTCTCGCGCAGGTCCTGCGCCCACTCCCAGAACGACGGGCCGGGCGCGATCGGGCCGTCGCAGACGACCGACTCGTCGGTGTACATGGTGACGTCGGCGGCCATCGAGTTCATCGCCAGCAGCGCCGACTGCTCGTGCCGCCAGATCCGGCCGGCTCCCGCCGGGTACGGGTCGACCAGATGCACGTCGACGCCGGCGCCGGACAGTGCCCCGTCGAGCAGCTCCGGAGCGCTGGCGACCATCCGTTCCAGCACACCCGCGCCGCGCGGGCCGGCGCCGACGATGACGACGGACGTGGGGCGCATGGAAGGGTTCACGGGGTCCTCTCGGCTGCTGCGACGGGTCGGCGTCAGCCCGCTCGCAGAGCCGTCTGAGTGCGCGCGAGGTCGACGTGCCTGCGCCGTACCAGCCGGACTCCCATACCTCGACTGTAAGCGGGCCCGGCACCCACCGGCCAGCACTCGCGATTCGGGCCACGTTCGGGAATCCCCCGGCCGGTGCCGTGCGTTGCGACCGACATGCCGGTCGTGACGATCCAGGTGCCGCTCGTGCGGCGGGTCTGGCTGGACCTGGAACGGGTGTCCTCCGCGGCGCGGTCGCCGCGCTGATTCCCCCGATCCCGACCAGCGGAAGGACCCACCCATGCCCGTCGAGTTCCTCGGCATCGGCGCCACCAACGACGGCACCGAGACCACGCCGCGTTCCGGACCCGCGTTCGACCCGGAGTACACGCTCGCCCTGGCCCGCGCGCACGAGGAGACCGGCTGGGACCGCGTGCTCACCGCGTACGGCTCCGGCAGCGCGGACCCGGCGCAGGCGGCCGCGCACATCGTCGCGCACACGTCGTCGCTGCAGCTGTTGCTCGCGCACCGGCCGAACGTCTCGTACCCGACGTTCGCGGCGAAGACCGTCGCCACGCTGGACGCGGTCAGCGGCGGGCGGCTGACGATCCACGTGATCACCGGCGGCAACGACCACGAGCAGCGGCGCGAGGGCGACACGCTGCCCAAGGACCAGCGCTACGACCGCACCCGCGAGGCCATCCAGATCTACAAGCGGGCGTGGACCGAGACCGAGCCGTTCGACTTCCACGGCGAGCACTACTCGTTCGACGACTTCGTGCTCGACGCCCGGCCGGTGCAGCAGCCGCGCCCGAAGATCTCGTTCGGCGGCTCGTCCGCGGCGGCCTACAAGGTGGGCGCCGAGGAGGCGGACATCTTCGCGCTCTGGGGCGAGCCGCTCGCCGAGACGAAGCAGCAGATGGACACGATCACCGAGCTGGCCCGCGCCGCCGGACGCCCGGCGCCGACGTTCCAGGTCGCCTTCCGCCCGATCCTCGGCCGCACCGAGGACGAGGCCTGGGAGAAGGCGTACGACACCGTCGCCCGGATCCGTTCGCGGACCGAGGGCGGGCAGCAGCTCACCCGCCGGCACAAGCTCACCGACCCGGAGAACACCGGCTCGCAGCGGCTGCTCTCGGTCGCCGAGCGCGGCGAGCGACACGACCGGGCATTGTGGACGGTCACGGCGCAGGCGACCGGCGGCGCCGGGAACTCGACCGCGCTGGTCGGCACGCCGGAAACGGTCGCGGCGGCGCTGATGGACTACTACGACCTGGGCGTGCGGATCCTGTCCGCCCGCGGCTACGACCTGCTCGAGGACGCCAAGCAGTTCGGCAACGAGGTCATCCCCCTGGTCCGCCAGGAGGTGGCCCGCCGGGACGCCGTCGCGGCCTGACCGCCGCCCGTCACATCTCGGCCGCGGCCGGGATGACCTCGCGGCCCAGGACCCGCAGGGGCTCCAGCTCGGAGACACCCGGTACCCAGCCGTGCACGTGCTGCACGCCCAGCTTCGCGAAGCCCCGGAGTTGCTCGACCAACGCCTGCGGGTCGCTGGGGTCGAGCGCGGCCATGACCGTCTTCTCGATCTCGTCGTAGTTCCGGCCCACGTCCTCGCAACGCTGCCGCAGCACTCCGAGCTTGTGCTCCAGGTCGGGGCCGCCGAACAGGTTGCACGCGTCGGCGTACTGCGCGACCAGGCGCAGCGTCTTCTTCTCCCCACCGCCACCGATCAGGATCGGCGGGTGCGGGCGGGACAGCGGCTGCGGCACGTTCATCGTGCGGGCCAGCCGGTAGTGCTCGCCCTCGAACGGGCCGTCGTCGTCGCTCCACATCTGCAGGCAGATCCTGAGCGTCTCCTCGAGGCGCTCGAAGCGCTCGGCCGTCGGCGGGAAGTGCAGGCCGAGACCCGCGGACTCCTCCTCGTTCCAGGCCGCGCCGATGCCCAGCCACGCCCGGCCCTTGGACAGCACGTCCAGCGTCGTCACGCACTTGGCCAGCAGGCCCGGCGACCGGTACGTGACACCGGTGACCCAGGTGAGCAGCTCGACGGTCTCGGTGCGCGCGGCCAGGAAGCCGAGCGCCGTGTAGGCCTCCAGCATGTCGTTCTCGATCGGCCCGACCGGGCGGATCTGCCAGACGTGGTCCATCACGCTGACCCGCGCGAATCCCTGTTCCTCGGCGGTCGCGGCAATCCGGGAGAGATCGTCGGCCAGACCGGCGGGACCGTTCGGATAGGTGAAGTCCGCGATGTGCAGTCCGATCTTCACGTGTTCGTCCTCTCGCGTCGAATGATTCGGAAACGACGCTATGCCCGTCGGCGCGGCACCGCCCGTGCTCAGCCTGGCCCTACCGGTACCACCCACCGACCAGGGAAACGCTTCGACCGCTCGACCGCTCGGCGCCAGGAAACGCGACGGTAACGCCGCTCACGACCGGTCAGCGCCCGGCTCCATCCGGTCACAGTGTGCTGTGTCGCAGCAGTGGCGTTTCACCGACATGGGACGCATCGATCAGGAGTACAACGGTTCTTGTCCCCCTCCCGCTCGATGCGTTCAACGGAGAACGTCGATGACCCCAGAGCTCGCCCGGCCCGAAACGGCTCCCGCCGACCGGTCGTCGGTGCACAAGATGCTCGACGCGATCGACGAGTTGGTCCGCCGCCATCGCGCGCTGGCCTCGCACGACGGTGAGGACTCGGCCCTGCACACCGAGCTGATCGCGGCCGAGCTGACGCAGCAGATCGCCATGATGCGCTCGCTTCCCCGGCAGAGCGCCTGAGCCGGTTTGCCGGTTGAATGAGGACGTGATCCTCCCCGTCCTCGTGCGACGCCTGCACGTCGACCTCCTCCGCATCGTCAGCGCCGCCTGTCCGGGTTCCTGATTCGACGCCCCACCCCCACATCTCGATCAGGAGACCCGCCATGCCTCTCGTCACGTTCGCCGTCAGCGGTCAGGGAACCGGTGTCGCGCAGACCGTCGCCGTCGACGGCGCCGACTACACCATCGAGACCGACGCGTACGAGGCGTTCGGCGGCCAGGACCAGCACCCCAGCCCGCTCGCGTACACGCTGGCGTCGCTGTCGTCGTGCAACCAGGTGACGTCGTCGATCGTGGCGAAGGAGCTCGGCATCACGCTCGAGCACGTCCGCTTCGACGTCGCGGCCGACTTCAACCCGACGACGATGACCACCGGCACCGACCGCCCCGGCGAGACCACGTTCCAGAACCTGCGGATCGACGCGCAGATCCGCACCGACGGCACCGACGAGCAGGTCGCCACGCTGGGCGAGGAGACCGAGCGCCGCTGCCCGGTCAGCCAGCTGTTCGCCCAGGCCGGTGTGACGATCACGAGTAACTGGAAGAAGGCCTGACGCGTACGGTGCCGGTCGTGAGCGACTCGGCCGGCACCGAACTGGTCCACCTGGAGATCACCGCGGGAATCGCGACGATCACGCTGGACTCCCCGCACAACCGCAACGCGCTGTCCGCGCAGCTGCGCCGCGAGCTGCTCGCGCACCTGGACACCGCGATCGCCGACGACGCCGTGCGGGTGATCGTGCTGACCCACACCGGCACCGTGTTCTGCGCCGGGATGGACCTCAAGGAGTCGCGCGGCACGAGCGCGCAGCAGCAGGGCGTGACCGAGGTCCCGCGGATCCTGTCGACGCTCTGGGACTCCCCGACGCCGGTCGTCGCGCGGCTGTCCGGCCCGGCCCGCGCCGGGGGCGTCGGGATCGTCGCGGCCTGCGACATCGCGATCGCGGCCGAGGACGCCACGTTCGCGTTCTCCGAGGTGCGGATCGGCGTGATCCCGGCGGTGATCTCGGTGACCGTGCTCCCGCGGCTGTCCGCGCGCGCCGCACACGAGCTGTTCCTCACCGGCGAGACGTTCGACGCCGGGCGCGCGGCCGCCGTCGGGCTGATCAACCGCGCGGTCCCCGCCGACGGTCTCGACGACGAGGTGGCCCGCTACGCGGACATGCTCCGGCTCGGTGCTCCCGGCGCGCTGGCCGGGGCGAAGGAGATGCTGCGCCGGCCGCGTCCGGCGTCGATGGCCGACGACTTCGCGGCGATGAACACGCTCTCCTCGCAGTACTTCGCCGGTGAGGAGGGGCAGGAGGGCATCCGCGCGTTCGGCGAGAAGCGCAAGCCCTCCTGGGTGCCTCAGGACTGAGGGTCGCGGCCGGCGACGGCGAGCGCCCGGTCGAACGTCGGGGCGTCGGCCGGGACGTCGACCTCCGGGCCGATCCACCCGGCGTCGCGCCCCATGGACGCCATCCCGGTCATCGCCTCCAGAGCGACCTCGGCGAGCCCCGGCCCGACCTCGATCCCGCGACCGATCGCGGTCGCCAGGTCCCAGGCGTGCACGGTGAACTCGCCGGTCATCATCGAGCCGATCATCGCGGCCGGCATCTGGGCGCCGCCCATGTGCGAGTCCCCGGCCCAGGCGTCCGGTGCCTCCCACGCCGCGACGACGGACGCCCCGGCCTCGACGCACGCGTCGGCCCACTGCTCGCGCGGCCGGCCGTCCAGAACGGGCGCGGGCGAGTCGGACGTCCACGACGGGTCCCACGGCTCGCGGGTGCCGCTGCAGCGCGCCAGCACGAAGCCGAACGCGATGTGGTTGATCAGGTCCGCGACGGTGAAGTCGGTGCACGGCGTCGGATCGTCGTAGCGCTCCACGGGCGTGTCCCGGATGACGGAGACGGCGAGGTCGACGGCGGTGCGCAGGTGCTGGTCGTGATCCATGCGAGGAGCATCCCGCGCACGAGGTGGGCCGGGATTGCAGAAACGCGACAGCTCCGCCGCGCACCTACCCTGGACGCCGTGACCACCGTCGACACCGGGATCGCGCGGGCCCGCACGCTGCTCGACGGCCGGACCCTGCTCGCGCTGACCGGCGCCGGGCTGTCCACGGACTCCGGGATCCCGGACTACCGCGGCCCGGACTCGCCCCCGCGCCGCCCGATGACCTATGCCGAGTTCGTCTCCGGCGAGGCGGCGCAGCGCCGCTACTGGGCGCGCAGCCACGTCGGCTGGGCCCGGATGCGCCGGGCCGAGCCCAACTCCGGGCACCGCGCGCTGGCCGCGCTGCAGTGTCCGCTGATCACGCAGAACGTCGACGGGCTGCACACCGCGGCCGGCCACGCCGGCGTCGTCGACCTGCACGGGCGCATCGACGAGGTGGTCTGCCTGGACTGCCGCCGGGTCGGTGCCCGCGACGACCTCCAGCACCGGCTCACCGAGCTCAACCCCGGCTTCACCGAGTCGGTCAGCGCCGAGATCGAGTCCGCGCCGGACGGCGACGCGGCGCTGGAGGCCACCGACGGTTTCCGGATCGCCGGCTGCCGCGCCTGCGGCGGCGTGCTCAAGCCGCACGTCGTGTTCTTCGGGGAGAACGTGCCGCGCGACCGGGTCGCCCACTGCTACGCCCTGGTCGACGACCTGAGCCCGGACACCGGCGCCCTGCTCGTCGCGGGCTCGTCGCTGGCGGTCATGTCCGGCCTGCGGTTCGTCAAGCACGCCGCGAAGCGCGGCGTCCCGGTCGTGATCGTCAACCGGGGCGTCACCCGCGGCGACGACCTGGCCACCGCCCTCGTCGACGCCGGCTGCTCGGAGTTCCTGACCGACCTCGCCGCCTGACGTCCGGGCTAGCGGCGGTCCGGCGGGGTGTCGAAGCGTGCGGTCAGCCGATCCAGCCCGGTCGCGACAGCGCGCAGACCGGCAGGACGACGAGGATCACCAGCACGACCTGGAAGCCGAACGCGAGCTGGGTCACCCACAGCTCCAACGCGTCCCACCAGTTCGCCAGCTCCCGCACCTCCCACACGGTAGTGCAGAGCGTCGCGCCGACTAGGTTCGGGGCCATGTTCGCCGTTTACGCCAAAGAGCCCAATGCCGACGCCCCGCTCGACTCCCTCGTCGTGGGCGATCGCCCCGATCCCGAGGTCCCCGATGGCTGGGTCGCCGTGAACGTCGGCGCCGCCAGCCTCAACATGCACGACCTGTGGACGCTGCGCGGCGTCGGGATCAAGCCCGAGCAGTTCCCGATGATCCTGGGCTGCGACGGAGCCGGGACGACCACCGACGGAACCGAGGTCGTCCTGCACTCGATCATCGGCGACCCGGACTGGAAGGGCGACGAGACGCTCGACCCGAAGCGGACGCTGCTCACCGAGAAGCACCAGGGGACCATGGCCGACCAGGTCGTCGTCCCGAAGCGCAACGCGATCCCGCGGCCCGAGGGGATGACCGCCGCGCAGGGTGCCGTGCTCGGCACGGCCTGGCTGACCGCCTACCGGATGCTGTTCACCAAGTCCGGCCTGCAGCCCGGGCAGACGATGCTCGTGCAGGGCGCCTCCGGCGGCGTGTCCACCGCGCTGGTCCAGCTCGGCCGTGCCGCGGGCATGCGGGTGTGGGTCACCGGGCGTGACGAGGAGAAGCGCGGCCTGGCCGAGAAGCTCGGCGCGCACGCGACGTTCGAGTCCGGCGCGAAGCTGCCGGAGAAGGTCGACGCCGTGTTCGAGAGCGTCGGTGAGGCGACGTGGTCGCACTCGATGCGCGCGCTCAAGCCGGGCGGGATCATCGTCATCTGCGGATCGACCAGCGGGCCCAACCCGCCGGCCGACCTGCAGCGGCTGTTCTTCCTCCAGCTGCGCGTCGTCGGCTCCACCATGGGGACCCGCGACGAGCTGGCCAACCTGATGTCGTTCGTCGCGACGACGGGCATCGTGCCGGAGATCGGCACGGAGCTCCCGATGGACCAGGCGCAGGACGCGTTCGGGTCGATGCTGGAGGGCAAGACGGCCGGGAAGATCGTCCTGACCCGCTGATCGTTACCGAGATCAGGGTGTGATCTAAACAAAATAGATGATTAGCAGCACATCCACCCTGGTAGGCGCAACGGCAGTCACCGCAGTGTGACGACCGTCCACCGCCGGAGCCCAATTTCCGCAGGACACGGTCGGATTTCGGGCAGATGACAAGTACAGTCCGTCATCGTGTCCGAGCCGCCTTACAGTCGTCAGGCGCCGGGGACGGCCACACAGGCCGCCCCGGCGCCTGGAGCCGCGGGTGTCGTCGACTTCCTCGATCGGGTCGACCACGCCGTGGCCACCGCGCTGTCCACGAACCCCGACGCGAACGAAGTCAGCCGCGACGGCTGGCGCGTCCTGCTGATGCTCGCCCGCGGGACGGGGCGCAGCATGGGCGAGATCGCCAGCCACACCGCGCTGCCCGCCCCGACGGCGACGCGCATCGTCGACCGTCTGGTGACCCAACGGCTGGCCTACCGCTCGGCCGACCCCCTGGACCGCCGCCGCGTGCTCGTGCACCTGGGCGCGGAGGGCCGGTCGGTGGTGGAATCGGTGTGCCGACGGGTGCAGCGCCTGCTCACCCCGCGGCGCCACCCGGTTCACGGCCGCCAGCAGGACAGCCCGATCCCCGGACCCCGCAGCGGCGCCCTCTAGGGGTCACCTGCCCAGCCCGACCGGCACCGGCGGGCTGTTCGAGGGACGTCGGGGGCGGAGCCCCCGACCGTGCCCCTTACTTCTTCGGCTTCTCCGTGGCCTGGCCGCCACCGGTGGACAGCGCCGCGACGAAGGCCTCCTGCGGGACGTCGACCCGGCCGATCGTCTTCATCCGCTTCTTGCCCTCCTTCTGCTTCTCCAGCAGCTTGCGCTTCCGGCTGATGTCGCCGCCGTAGCACTTGGCGAGCACGTCCTTGCGGATGGCGCGGATCGTCTCCCGGGCGATGATCCGGGACCCGACGGCCGCCTGGATCGGCACCTCGAAGTTCTGCCGCGGGATCAGCTCGCGCAGCTTGGCCGCCATCGTCGTGCCGTAGTTGTAGGCGAAGTCCTTGTGCACGATCGCGGAGAACGCGTCCACCGGCTCACCCTGAAGCAGGATGTCGACCTTCACCAGGTCGGCCTGCTGGTCGCCGGCCTCCTCGTAGTCGAGGCTGGCGTAGCCACGCGTGCGCGACTTCAAGCGCGTCGAAGAAGTCGAAGATGATCTCCCCGAGCGGCATCGTGTAGCGGAGCTCGACGCGGGACTCGGACAGGTAGTCCATCCCGCCGAGCTGCCCGCGCCGGCTCTGGCACAGCTCCATGATCGCTCCGACGAACTCGGACGGCGCCAGGATCGTGATCTTGACGACCGGTTCGTAGACCTCGGCGACCTTCCCGGTCGGCCAGTCCGACGGGTTCGTCACGGTCATGTCCGTGTCGTCGTCCTTGATCACCCGGTAGACGACGTTCGGTGCGGTGGAGATCAGGTCCAGGTCGTACTCGCGCTCCAGGCGGTCCCGGGTGATCTCCATGTGCAGCAGGCCCAGGAACCCGCAACGGAAGCCGAACCCGAGCGCGGCGGACGTCTCCGGCTCGTAGGTGAGCGCGGCGTCGTTGAGCAGCAGCTTGTCCAGCGCGTCGCGCAGGTCCGGATACTGTGAACCGTCCACCGGGAACAGTCCCGAGTAGACCATCGGGCGGGGCTCGCGGTAGCCGGTGAGCGGTTCCTCGGCGCCGTGGCGCTGCGACGTCACGGTGTCGCCGACCTTGGACTGGCGGACGTCCTTCACACCGGTGATCAGGTATCCCACCTCGCCGACGCCGAGGCCCTCGGAGGGCTTCTGGTCCGGCGACACGATGCCGATCTCGAGCAGCTCGTGCACCGCTCCGGTGGACATCATCTTGATCCGCTCGCGCGGCGTCAGCTTCCCGTCCACCACCCGGACGTAGGTGACGACGCCGCGGTACGTGTCGTAGACCGAGTCGAAGATCATCGCGCGGGCCGGGGCGTCCGGGTCGCCGACCGGCGGCGGAATCTGCTTCACGACCTCGTCGAGCAGCGCTTCGACGCCGTCACCGGTCTTCGCGCTGACCCGCAGCACGTCCTCGGGCTCGCAGCCGGTGATGTGCGCGATCTCCGCGGCGTACTTGTCCGGGTCCGCGGCCGGCAGGTCGATCTTGTTCAGGACCGGGATGACCTGCAGGTCCTTGTCCATCGCCAGGTACAGGTTGGCCAGGGTCTGGGCCTCGATCCCCTGCGCGGCGTCGACCAGCAGGATCGCGCCCTCGCACGCCTCGAGCGCCCGGGAGACCTCGTAGGTGAAGTCGACGTGGCCGGGGGTGTCGATCAGGTGCAGGACGGTCTCCTGCTCCTGGCCGCTGTCGTCCTTCACCGTCCACGGCAGACGCACGTTCTGCGCCTTGATCGTGATGCCCCGCTCGCGCTCGATGTCCATCCGGTCCAGGTACTGGGCCCGGTAGTTGCGCGCCTCGAGCACGCCCGTCACCTGCAGCATCCGGTCCGCGAGCGTCGACTTGCCGTGGTCGATGTGGGCGATGATGCAGAAGTTCCGGATCCGCTCCGGCGGGGTGAACGTGCGGTCGGCGTACGTCGTCACTCAGGATCCATTCGCGTCGGGTCTCGGGACCATCGTCCCATGTCTGCGGACCCGGGCCGTGCGCCACCGCTCGGCACCGCCCGCCCCCGGCCTGGGCAGCGGCGTGCGACGGCCGGAACCGCGCCGACCGGGGTGCGCCTCCCAGGCCGGGTACCGGGCCTCGCGTTGCCACGACCCCGGCGGTTCGCGACGATCGCCGTACGGTCACCGAGCCGAGGCAGCGTCGCCGTCCTCCCACACCCGCCGACCACACGGAGGCACCCGTGTCCGTCGCCCCGCTCCCGCCCCTCGACCGCGCCCAGGCCGCCCGCGCGGTGCTCGCCGCGAAGAAGCGCCTCGGCCTGCGCTGGGACACGATCGCGAAGACGGTCGGCCACTCCGTGGAGTGGTCCACGTCCGCCCTGCTCGGCCAGCAGCCGCTGAGCCGGGAGCAGGCCGAGGCCGTCGGCTCGCTCCTCGACCTCGACGCCGACGTGGTGGACGCGCTGACGCTCCCGCCGATGCGCGGCGAGGCGGCCGTGGACATGACCGACCCGCTGGTCTACCGGCTCAAGGAGATGGTGCAGGTCTACGGCGCCACGATCTCCGAGCTGGCCCGCGAGGAGTTCGGCGACGGCATAGTCTCGGCGATCGACTTCGAGCTGGACTTCAAGCGCGTCGAGGACCCGAAGGGCGACCGCGCCGTCATCACGCTGAACGGCAAGTTCCTGCCGTACCGCGTGTGGTGAGCGCTACGGCGAGTCCCAGAACCGGGTGAGCACGGCCGCCCCGCGGTCCGGGTCCTCGGTCATCCACCAGTGCCCCAGACCGTCGAGCACCTCGGTGCGGGCGCTCGCCCGGTCCGCGGCACGCCGGCGCTGCGGGTCGGTCCCGACCATGTGGTCCTCGCTCGCGAGCAGCGCCAGGCCCGGACGGGCGGCCGCCCGCTCCAGCTCGGCCCCGCGCCGGGCCACCGCCGGCTGCGCCGCGGACCGGTAGAGCGTGAGGATGCAGCTGCCCATGGTCTCGTCGATCCCGGCGGCCACCTTCTCGGCGACCGCCGACTCCATCCCGAACTCGGCGAGCCGCTGGACCTGCCGCTCGGCCGGCGTGTCGACGAGCGCCGCCACCGCCTCCTCCCCGACGCCCTCGGTCTGCCAGGCCTGCGCGAGGTCGTGCCACACGTAGTCCTCGTCGAACACGCCGAGGACATCGCTCGCCCAGGTGCGGACGAGGTCCGGGCGGGCGATCGCGACGTTGACGGCGTGACCGCCTCCCCAGTCGTGCCCGAGCAGGTCGACCGGCCCGGAGCCGCCCTCGTGCAGCCGCTCCAGCTCGGCGACCAGCCAGTCGCGGTAGCCGTCCATCGTCGCCTCGAAGCCCTGGGGCACCGGGGCGCCGAATCCGGGCGGGGACAGGCACACGACCTTCCGCCCGTCGAGGCGGTCGACCAGCGGCCCCCACACGTCGGCCGTCTCCGGGTTACCGTGAACGAGCACCACCGTCATGGTCGTGATGCTAGGGCGCACCCCCGACAGGAACGCCGTGCGCCGCTGATAGCATTGTCCGTCGAGCGCTCGGTGTGCTCGCCCGGACCGGCCCTGCCGTCCGGCGCCGCCGGAGCCGGACACACTCGAGCAGGACGCCGATCCCATTCAGGCAGGAAGACCAGAGGCAGACGCGTGGCCAACATCAAGTCCCAGATCAAGCGGGTCAAGACCAACGAGAAGCGCCGTCAGCGCAACAAGTCGGTCAAGTCGTCGGTGAAGACCGCGGTCCGTAACTTCCGGGAGGCCGCTGCGTCCGGTGACGCCGACAACGCGGCCGAGCTGCAGCGCAAGGCGGCGAAGGCGCTGGACAAGGCGGCCGGCAAGGGCGTCATCCACCGCAACCAGGCCGCGAACCGCAAGTCGGCGATGGCCCAGCGGCTGAACAAGATCGGCGCCTGAGCGCCCACCGATCCCCGACGGCGCCGTCCCACCTCGGTGGGGCGGCGCCGTCGTCGTGTCAACGTCGTGTCGGAGGGCTTGCGCACCGCGGCCATGATCGGCCTTCCGGTCCGGACCCGTCCGGCGATCAGCGCATCTCGCGCGCGTCCAGGACGGCGACCACGGCCCGCTCCAGGGCGTACTCCGGATCGGCCGCAACGCCCTTGACGTCGGCGTTCACCTGCGCCGTGGCGGCCACCGCGACGGACAGCGACTCCGGGCGCCACGACCGCACCTGCCCCTGCGCCTTGCGGATCTTCCACGGAGGCATGCCCAGCTCGCCGGCCAGCCGGTTCGGGTCGCCCCGCCCGGCCGAGCCGACCTTCGCCAGGGTGCGCACCGCGTCGGCCAGCGCATCGGCGATGAGCACGTGCGGCGTGCCCAGCACGAGCGCCCACCGCAGCGCCTCGAGCGCCTTGACCCGGTCCCCCGCGATCGTCGCGTCGGCGACCGCGAAGCCGGTCGACTCGGCCCGGCCCCGGTGGTAGCGGCGGACCTCCTGCTCGTCGATCCGCCCGCCGGTGTCGGCGACGAGCTGGCTCGCGGCCGCCGCCAGCTCCCGCAGGTCGGATCCGACGGCCTCGATCAGCACCGGCACGGCGTCGGCCGTGATGCTGCCCCCGTGGCGGCGGACCTCGGCCCGCACGAAGTCGGCACGCTCCTCGGGGCGGGAGATCTTGTTGCACGTCGTGACCTCGGCGCCGGCCTTGCGCAGCGTGTCCACCACCGCCTTGCCCTTCGCCCCGCCGGCGTGCTGGGCGACCAGCACGATGCCCGGGGCCGGGTCGGCGGCGTACTGGGCGATCGCGGCGACCATGTCCTTGCCGGCGTCCTGGGCCGCGGTCAGCACGATCACCCGGCCCTCCGCGAACAACGACGGGCTCAGGTGTCCGGCCAGCTCACCGGGCACGACGTCGGAGGTCCGCAGCCGGCGCAGCTCGGCCTCCGGGTCCTCCGCACGGGCCCGCCGGGCGATCTCCTCCACGGCGCGCTCGGCCAGCAGCTCCTCCTCGCCGACGACGAGCTGCAGCGGCGCGGGCGGGCCGCCGTCACGGGACGCGGGACTCACCCGGACATCGTGTCCCACCCGCCCCCGAGGCGGTGACCCGGCTCTCGGATGGTGGTCATGGGTGGAAATCCGATACCTTCGTCACGTAACGTCGCAAGGGCTGACCGGACGAGCGCCGGTGGCCGGACAAGTGCATATGGCTCATCCAGAGGGGCAGAGGGAACGGCCCGTAGAAGCCCCGGCAACCGGCGTCGCACGACGATCCGCCCAGCCACGCACGGTGTGGCAGGACGTCGACGAACACGGTGCCAATTCCGACCCGCGAGTACCGCGGGACAGATGAGGAGATCTCGTGACTCTCACTGCTGCGCCCGAGAAGACCGCCGCCTACGACCTGGGGCCCGCCCGCGCGCTGTCCTGTCGTGAATGCGGCCACCAGGTTCCGCTCGCTGCGGAGTTCGCCTGTCCACAGTGCTTCGGCCCGCTCGAGGTGGCCTACGACTTCCCCGCCGTCACCCGCGAGTCGATCGAGGCGGGGCCGAAGTCCATCTGGCGCTACCGCGACCTGCTCCCGGTCCCGTCCACGGTGGCCGACCACCCGAACACCGAGCCCGGCCTGACCCGCCTGATCGAGGCCGACAATCTCGCCGCCGCGCTGGGCGTGCGCAAGCTCTGGGTCAAGGACGACACCGGCAACCCGACGCACTCGTTCAAGGATCGCGTCGTGGCCGTCGCGCTCGCCGCGGCGCGTGAGCTCGGCTTCTCGGTGCTCTGCTGCCCGTCGACCGGGAACCTGGCCAACGCCGTCGCCGCGGCGGCCGCCCGCGCCGGCTGGGACTCGGTGGTGCTGATCCCGTCCTCGCTCGAGCAGCCCAAGATCGTCACCACCGCCGTGTACGGCGGCACGCTGCTCGCCGTCGACGGCAACTACGACGACGTCAACCGCCTCGCGACCGAGCTCGCCGCCGAGCACGAGGAGTGGGCGTTCGTCAACGTCAACGTCCGCCCGTACTACGCCGAGGGCTCGAAGACGCTGGGCTACGAGGTCGCCGAGCAGCTCGGATGGCGGCTGCCCGAGCAGATCGTCGTCCCGGTCGCGTCCGGGTCGCAGCTGACCAAGGTGGACAAGGGCTTCACGGAGTTCGGCAAGCTCGGCCTCGTCGAGCCGACCCCGTACACGGTGTTCGGCGCGCAGGCCACCGGCTGCTCCCCGGTCGCGTCCGCATTCGAGGCCGGGCACGACGTGATCCAGCCGGTCCGCCCGGACACGATCGCCAAGTCGCTGGCCATCGGGAACCCGGCCGACGGCCCGTACGTGCTGGACGCGGTGCGCCGCACCGGCGGCGCGGTCGAGCACGTCAGCGACGAGGAGGTCGTCGAGGGCATCCGGCTGCTCGCCCGGACCGAGGGCGTGTTCGCGGAGACCGCGGGCGGCGTGACCGTCGCGACCGCGAAGAAGCTGCTGGCGGCCGGGAAGCTCGACCCGGACGCCGAGACCGTGCTGCTGATCACCGGTGACGGCCTGAAGACGCTCGACGCCGTCTCCGGCGAGGTCGGCCCGACCGCGACCGTGCCGGCCAGCAGCAAGGCCGTCCGCGAGGCACTCGAGCACCTCGGCTGAGCCTGTGACCGGCGCGCTCACCGGGTCCCTCCCGAACGACGGGGCCCGGGGAGCGGGTCGCCGCGCGTGACCAGGGCGAGATCGGGGCGGCCGTCCCGATCGGCGTCCGGTGCCGCGACGACGGCGACGTCGCCGGTCTGGTCGGTGCGCGCGACCCGGATGCCGGCGCCCGCGAGCAGGCCCATCAGTGCCGGGTTCGGGTGCCGGTAGGTGTTCCCGGCCCCGACGCTGACCAGCGCCGCCCGCGGCCGGACGGCGTCGAGGAACGCGACGGACGAGTAGCGGGACCCGTGGTGCGGGACCTTCAGCACGTCGGCACGCAGGTCGGCGCCGGACGCGAGCAGGTCGGCCTGCGCGGAGAGCTCCACGTCCCCGGTGAGCAGGACGGTGCCCGCCGGGGTGCGGGCCCGCAGGACGAGTGACGTGTCGTTGACCGCGGTGCCGTCGTCGGCGTCGACCGACTGCGGTGGATGCACCGGTCCGAGCACGTCGATCCGCAGTGCCGGCCAGGTCAGCGTGCGACCGGCCACCAGCTCGACGACCGGTGCGCGGGCCGTGGCCGCCGACGCGACGATCGTGCGCAGGGCCCATCCCCGGTCGTGGACCGGCCCGACCGCGACGCCCGACGTCGGCCGGTCCCGCAGCGCGCCGTCGATCCCGCCCATGTGGTCCGCGTGCAGGTGGCTGATCAGCAGCAGGGCGATCCCGCGCACGCCCAGCCGGTCCAGGCACGCGTCGGTCGGACCGTCCTGCGGCCCGGCGTCGACGACGACGACCCAGCCCGGCACCCCGGTCGCGACGACCAGCGCGTCGCCCTGGCCGACGTCGCAGGCCACCACGGTCCACCCGGCCGGTGGCCATCCCGGCGGCACGACGCGCGTCGGGACCAGCACCAGGAGCAGGCCCAGCAGCACGGCCAGCAGGAGCGCCCGCACGCGTGGCACGCGTCCGAGGAGCACCAACGCCAGCAGCACCCCGGCGAGCAGCAACGCGCCGGTCAGACCCTCCGGCCACGGCAGCGTCCCGCCGGGGACGGCAGCCGCCCGGTCGGCGACCCACACGAGCCACCGCACCGCAGGCCCCGCCGCCCAGGCGCAGGCCTGCGCGGCGTCCGGGCTGATCGGGGAGACCACGGCGGCCAGCACGCCGAGGACCGTCGCCGGCGCCACCGCCGGCGCGGCGAGCAGGTTCGCCACGACCGAGACGAGGCTGACCTGCCCGCCCAGACCCGCGATCAGCGGCGCCGTCGCCAGCGCCGCAGCGACCGGGACGACGAGTGCCTCCGCCACCCCGGCCGGTGTGCCCCTCGCCCGCAGCGCCGCCACCCACGGCGGGCCGAGCAGCACGAGCGCGCCCGTGGCCAGCACGGACAGCGCGAACCCGGCGTCCACCGCCAGCGCCGGGTCGGCCAGCAGCAGCGCCAGCACGGCCGCCGCGAGCGCCGGCACGGCCGAGCGTGCCCGGCCGAGCGCCAGCGCGAGCAGGATCACCCCGCCCATCACGGCGGCCCGCAGCACCGACGGCGACGGGCGGGCCAGGACCACGAACCCGACGAGCGCGGCCGCCGCGAGCGCGGCGGCGATCCGCGGATCCGCGCGGGCGAGCCGCAGCAGGATCAGCACCGTCCCGGCGACCAGGGTCAGGTTCGCGCCGCTGACCGCCGTCAGGTGCGTGAGTCCCGCCGTCCGGAAGTCCTGCTCGACCTCCGGGTCCTGGTTGCGGGTGTCGCCCACGGCGAGGCCCGGGAGCAGGCCCGCCGGCACGGGTGCCAGGGCGCCTGCGGACGCGTCCCGCAGACCGTCCCGCAGCCCTCCGGCCGCCGTCTGCCACCACGGTGGCGCCGTGACGTCGGTGGGCGGGCCGCGGACCCGCAGGGCGGCGACCGTGAGATCGGAGCGCTGCGCCGGCGCGAGCAGGCCCTGGGCCGAGACCTCCTGGCCGGGCAGGAGGCCCGCCCAGCCCTCCGCCGGCGCGATCAGCACCATCCGCCCGCCGAGCGTCCACTGCCCGTCCCCGGCCACGGCGGAGACGAGCGAGACGGGCACCAGCATCCGCGTCGCGCCACCGGCGTCACCGCCGAACCCGGGTGTCCGCAACGGCTGCGGATCGTCGGTGAGCCGCACGCGTAGCTCCGCCGCGGCGCCGCGCTCGGCCGCCGCACGGAGCGGGTTCGCCTCCAGGGCCGAGGCGTGCACCGTGATCAGCACCGCGGCGACCGCAGCGCATCCGCCCGCGGCCAGGAGGCCGGCCCGCGCCCGCGGCCGCCCGCGCAGCGAGGCGCGCCCGCAGCAGCCCGGTGACCAGCACCGTCGCCGAGACCAGGGCCGCGGCGATCCCGCCGCCCGCGCCGCCGAGCAGCCCCGCCAGGACGACCGCCCACGTCGCCAGCGCCGCCGGCACGAGGCGCAGGTCCGGGCGGGTCGAGGGCTCGTCGCCGTCGTCGTCGCGGCGTCGTCGCCGTCACGTCGTCCGGATCGTCGACGCCCTCGTCGGGCCGCTCCGCGGACCGGCCCGGCCGTCACACCGTCACCAGCCCGGAGAGCTGGGCGTAGCGGCGTTCCCCGATCCCGTCGACCTCGCGCAGCTGCTCGACCCGGGCGAACCGCCCGTTCTTGGCGCGCCAGTCCAGGATCTTGGTCGCGGTCGCCGGGCCGACACCGGGGAGCGCGTCGAGGTCCGCGGCGGTTGCGCGGTTGAGGTCGACCTTGCCGCCGGATGCGGCGCCACCCGCCCCGGACCCGCCGGTGGCCGGTCCGCTCGCCGGCAGCGGCTCCCCGGCCGGAGCACCGGGTTCCCGCCCGGAGGCCGGCGCAGCGCCCGGTGCGGCGTCCGCGGCGGGCGGCACCCCGACCGCGATCTGCTCGCCGTCGCCGAGGCGGCGGGCGAGGTTGAGCACGGACAGGTCGACCCCGGGCAGCGCGCCGCCGGCGGCGTCGACGGCGTCCGCGACCCGGGCGCCGTCCGACACCCGGACGAGACCGGGACGAGCGACCTTCCCGACGACGCTCACCACGACCGGACTCCCGGCCGCCGGTGGGGCGGCCGCACCCGGGACTGCCGGTGCCGGTGCCGACCCGTCCAGACCGGCCGAGACCGCGGGCAGGCCGGCCACCGGCTGCACCTCCGGACGTGCGGCCCAGACCCCGAACGCCGCCACGGCGGCGGCCACCACGACGACCAGCACGAGCGCCACCGCGCCGGCACGACCGGGATCGAGCCGTGCGGCCACCGGGCCCGGCAGCCATCGGGTGAGGAGGCGACCGAGACGGCCGGGCCCAGCCGGTTCCGCCCGGCGGGCGGTGGCGGCACGGGACCCCGCCGCCGACCGGCGAGCAGCGCCGCACCGCACGGCGTCGCCCCTGCTCCGGCGGGGAGCGGCGCCGTGCCCGTCGAACTCGTCGTGCTCCGGCCCGGTCGGCCCGGGTCGATCCGGCCCCGGCTCGTCCCATGACGGCAGTCGTTCCGGGTCGTCCCACATCGGCCCGTCCCGGCCGGCCCATCCCGCGCGGTCCCGCGCCGCGACGGCACGTCCCCGGCCGGCCTGTCCCACGCGGTCCTGCGTCGCGGCGGCTCGTCCCCGACCGGCCTGTCCCATGCCGTCTCGCGTCGCGGCAGCTCGTCCTCGGCCAGCCCATCCCACGCGATCCGGCGTCGCGGCAGCTCGTCCTCCCGGCCAGCCCATCCCACGCCGATCCCCCGTCGCGGCAGCTCGTCCTCGGCCGAGCCCATCCCACGCGATCCCGCCGTCGCGGAGCCCGTCCCATCCGGTCCCGACCAAGTCCGGCCTGCGCCCGCCAGGGTCGGATACCGGTGATTCGCCGCGTTCCGGCCCACGCACTCCGCGCGGCTGTGGGCGGCCGGCTCCGGCCCTCTCGCCGGTGCGGCGGACGGCAGGTCGCTGCGCGGAGGGGATCGAGCCACCACTCGTCGGGCCGACCTCCGCGCGACCGCCCGCGGCCCCGGCGTCGCGGCGATCCGATCCGGCGGGCCGGGACATCCGCACGGGCGTCGTGGCCGGGCCGTCTCCGGGTCGATCACGTCCGGGAGCCGGACCCGGCCAGCCCGGCGGCGGCGCCTCGGCAGCCCCGGTTCGCACCGGCTCCGCTTGCAGCGCCGCCAGCCGGCTCACCGGGTCGCGATCGGCGTCTGTCCTGGCCACGGGCTCGACGCTAGGTCCGGGCGGGCATCCCGCCGGACCGGATGTGGTCTCTGTGGACAGCCGGAACAGGTTGGGGACGACCTGCGCGCGAACGGCGGATCAGGCGACGATCCCGTCGGGCGGTCATGCGCCGACGCAGCCGCCGATGCGTTCGCCACCGTGTCGGGCCGAGGTCCGGCTGAGATGACGACAGTTGCTCCCTGCCTCGACCGGCGGAACAACCAGCAGCACCTCACCCGTGATCGACTTCCCGGGCCGCGCCGCGTCGGCGGCAAGCGCGCGCGACGCCGCAGCGCGCGGCAGCAAGGCGGGCGCCGCATCGGCGGCAAAGGCGGGCGTCGCATCGGCGGCAAAGGCCGGGCGCCGCCTCACGGCACGTACAGATCCGCCAACCGGCGTTGGGCCTCGCGGTACCGGCCGTGGGCCTCGTCGAGCACTCCCCGCCGGGCCGGGTCCGGCTCGAAGTCCCGCTCCGGCCGCACCATCCGCGCGGCGAGCTCCGGGACCGTCGCGGCCTCGCCGGAGGCCAGCGCACCCAGCATCGCGGCGCCGAGCACACCCGCGTCGCGCTCGGCCGTGCGGCGCAGCGGGCGGTCCAGCACGTCCGCCTTGATCTGGCACCACAGGTCGCTGGCCGCGCCTCCGCCGCAGACCGCGAGCGACCCGGCCGTCGCTCCGGCGGCCTGCTCGACCGCGTCGAGGACGTGCCGGGCCGCGTGCGCGACGCCCTCCAGCCCGGCCCGGGCCAGCTCCGCGGGCCCGGTCTCGGACGTCATGCCGGCCCAGTGCGCACGCAGGTGCGGGTCCCACAGCGGTGCCCGCTCCCCGGCGAGCTGCGGCAGGAACACGACACCATCGGATCCCGGTGGAGCAGCAAGAGCGAGCTCGAGGGCGCCCTCCACGGAGGTGCCCAGCATCCGGGCGACCCAGCCCAGCGCGTCGCCGCCGGCCTGGGTGGGTCCGGCGTGCACGTGCAGTCCGCGCCACGGAGGGAAGCTCACGACACCGGGCGCGCCACCTCCCGGAGCAGACGCCATCGCGACGACCTCGGACGTCCCGGCGACGTCGATCGCGTCCCCGGGACCGGCCACCCCGCCGCCCAGCAGGCTCGCCCAGGCGTCCATCGTGCCGTGCGCGACGGGCAGCCCCGGCGGGAGACCGCCGGCGCCCGTCGTCTCCCCGGCGACGGCCGCAGGGTCGCCCAGCGGCGGCAGCAGCGCGGCCAGGCCGGGGACCAGCGCGTCGAGCCACGGTGGGTAGGCACCGGACGCGTCGACCAGGCCGATCGAGGAGATCGGGTCCGCCGCCGCGACGCCGGTCAGCCGCAGCACCAGCAGGTCCTTCGGCGCGAGCAGCCAGCGCGCCCGCTCGCGCAGCCCGGGATCATGGTCGGTCAGCCAGGCCAGGCGCGCCGCGGGGTGCGTCACGTCGATCGTGCCCAGCCCTCCGCGCACGTCGGCCAGAACCGACGAGTCCAGCCGCGCGTTCAGGGAAGCGACGACGTCCGCGCACCGCCGGTCCTGCCAGGTGATCGCCGGGTGCAGGGCCTCACCGTCGGAGGAGGCGAGCACGTGCGTGTTGACCTGGCTGCAGATCCCGACGGCGCTCAGCCCGTCGAGCGACCGGGTGGAGGAGAGCTCCGCCAGTGCCGACGTCAGCCCGTCCCACCAGTCCGACGCGAGCTGCTCGGCGTACCCGGGCGACGGGCGCAGGGTCGGGTGCCGGCGCGCCGCCCCGGCGACCCGCGTGCCGTCGGGCCGGAACACGGCGACCTTGACCGACGTGGTCCCGAGATCGACGCCGAGCAGGGTCACCGGACCAGCACCGCGAGCTGCGCGGCGAGCGCCGAGCCCACCAGCCGGTGCCCCGCCCATCCCCAGTGCATGCCGTCCGGGTTGCCGTGCCCGGCCAGGACGTGCTCGGTGACCAGGGGCGCGACGTCGAGCTCCGCCACCCCGGTCCGGTGCGCCCAGTCGCGGACCGCGCGCTCGGTGGCCCGGCGGTGCGGGTGCACACCGCCGTACGCGCCGGCCCGGTGCACGGAGGGCAGCAACGTGAGCACCGGCAGCCCGGGGCGCACGGCGTCGACGGCGACCCGGCAACGCTCCAGGTAGGCGACGGTCTGCCGGGCCGGGAGCGTGGCGGGCCCGCCGCCGGGCAGCGCGGCGAACGCCCGGGAGAGCCCGGGCTGCGCCCGCCGGTAGCCGTCCCGGACGGCCCGGCGCAGCGGGTCGGGCCGCAGCGCCGGGATCATCTCGCGCAACGCCGTGGGCAGCGGCGACGGCAGCGAGTCCATCCCGCCGGCGCCGAGCACCAGCGCGTCGGCGTGCCGCAGCAGCATCCACACCCGCGGGTCCCCGGCGACGGCCTCCCAGACGTGGCGCGCCGTCCACCCGTTGCGCGCGACGATCTCGGCGCGCCCGCCGAGCGCGGCGGCCGCGACGTTCGGCCACAGCCGCGGCTCGTCCGCGGGTTCGGGACGGTCCGGCCCGTGGAAGGCGAGCGAGTCGCCGAGAGCCGAGGGGGAGCGGCTCAGGCACCGATGTTGTATCCGGACAGGCGCCAGCGCGGGTGGTCGTTGCGCCGGGCCACGACCGCCCACTTCGCGTTGCCCATCCCGCCGACGACCGGCCAGGTCGACTCCGGCAGCCCGAGCAGGCCGCAGACCAGCCCGGCGATCATCCCGCCGTGCGCGACGAACAGCACCGATCGCTCCGCCGGGTCGTCGGCGAACTCGGCGTCGAGCTCCTCGACCAGCGGCATCGAGCGGGCGACCACGTCGACGCGGGACTCCCCGCCGGGCGGTGTCCAGCGCGGGTCGGCGCGCCAGGCGCCGATCGCACCCGGCGAGACCTCATCGATCTCGCGCGTCGTGCTGCCCTGCCAGTCCCCCAGGTTCGTCTCGCGCAGCCGGGTGTCGACGGTCACCGGGAGCCCGGCGGACGCGGCGACCGCCAGCGCGGTCTCGTGCGCCCGGGACAGGTCCGAGCTGACGATCCGGTCAAGCTCGATCTCCGCCAGCACCGGGGCGGCTTCGGCGGCCTGCGCCTGCCCGTGCTCGGTCAGCTTCGTGTCCAGATGACCCTGCATCCGGCCGTCGAGGTTGAACTCGGTCTGACCGTGCCGGAGCAGCACGATCCGGCGCAGGGTCATCCGGCGCCCTCGCCGGCGGCGGCACATCGGCCGGCAGCTCGATCGTCGGGCAGTCCTTCCACAGCCGGTCCAGCCCGTAGAAGCCGCGCTGCTCGGTGTGCATCACGTGCACGACGACGTCGGTGAAGTCCAGCAGCACCCAGCCGCCGTCCGGGGTCCCCTCGCGCCGGGTCGGCTTGTGGCCGCGCTCGCGCAGCTTCTCCTCGACGGCCTCGACGATGGCGTCGACCTGCCGCTCGTTGGGCGCCGACGCGAGGACGAAGCAGTCCGTGATGACGAGCTGCTCGGACACGTCGAGCGCGACGATGTCGGCCGCTTTCTTGTCGGCCGCGGCCGCGCCCGCGACCTTCGCCATCTCGATCGACTCCGGTGTCGCCGTCACACGCCTCACGTCTCCCGTTACTCGAGGTGTCGCGCGGCTCTCCGCCGCGCGACCAGTGTGTCAGCCGCCCCGCCCGGCCGGCGCCGTCGGTCGGTGGGGCCTGCGCGGATCCCCCGATCCGGGATAGGTTCACCGACGGTAGTGCGGCGAACGGAGATCGAGATGGCCCTGGCCCCGGACCTGGAGGGCACCCGGAGCGAGCCGGTGAACTTCGTGTGGGAGCGCGAGGACGTGATGCTCTACGCGATCGCGGTCGGCGCCGGAGCCGCCGACCCGGCCGCGGAGCTGGCGCTCACCACGGAGAACACGACGGGCGTGAAGACCGTCGTGCTGCCCACCTACGCGAACATCATCACCCGCGGCGCGCGGATCCCGCTCGGCGACTTCGACCCGGCGTTGCTGGTGCACGCCGAGCAGTGGTTCCGGGTGCACCGCCCGATCCCGGTCACCGGTCGGGCCCGGGTGACCGCACAGGTCACCGACGTGCTCGACAAGGGCTCCGGCGCGCTGGTCCGCACCGAGTCCCAGGCGGTCGACGCGGAGACCGGCGCACCGCTGGCGACGACCGCACAGACCGTGTTCATCCGGGGCGAGGGCGGGTTCGGCGGGTCACGGGGCGAGTCGTCCCCGTCGCCGGTGCCGGACCGGGAGCCGGACCACGAGATCACCTACCACACCCACCCGGAGCAGGCGCTGCTCTACCGGCTGACCGGTGACCGCAACCCGTTGCACTCGGACCCGGCGTTCGCTGCCCGGGGTGGGTTCGACCGGCCGATCCTGCACGGGATGTGCACCTACGGCTTCACCGCCCGGGCCCTGCTCTCGACGGTCTGCGGCGGGGACACGACGAGGGTCTCCGCGATGGACGCCCGCTTCACCCGCCCGGTACAGCCGGGCGACGAGCTGACCGTCCGGATCTGGGACGCCGGGGACGGCACGGCCTTCTTCCGGACGACGAGCGGTGAGCACGTCGTGCTGGACCGCGGACGGCTGGACCTGACGACCGACTGAGGCGGCTCAGCCCGGGCCGGCACCGTTCGCGGACAACGCGTGCCGCGCGCGCGGTCCGATGCCCTCCGCCAGGACCGGCCCGCCGTAGGCGAGCATGCCGAGCGCGTCCAGCGCGGCCAGCTGCGGGTAGATCCGCCCGGGTTCGTTGCGATGCGGCCACCGGTGGTCGAGGTCGCGGAACGTGACGGCGCGCCGGCGCAGGATCGCCAGGAAGCGCGGGTTGTCCCGCAGGAACCGCGCGTAGGCCGCGCGCAGCCCGTCCCGGCGGACCAGCTCGCCGCAGACGAACCCGAGCACGTCGGCCCCGATCTCGTACACGTACTCGCCGCACAGCGCGACGACGAACGGCGCCGTCCACGGCTCGTCGGAGGCGAAGAGCTCGCGGGCCGCGCGCTGCCGGGTGCCGGCCCGATCGCTGCGCGTCATCCACGCCGCGAGAACGGTGTGGCTGCGCCGGTTCAGCCGCGCCGTGCGTGCGGACGACGGCCACGGGTGCGAGATCCGGAAGGGCAGCTGGACGAGGTCGCCGTCGACGTGCATCTCGTGGTCGGCGACGCCACCGCCGGTGTCCTGGACGAGCTGCGGCGTGACGTGCCCCCACGGCGACAACGCGCGGAGGGCGAAGTGCGCGTCCCGGCGGACCGGGGCCGGTACGGACCGCAGCAACAGTCCCGCGTAGACGGGTGTCGGCAGCGAAGGCACGCGATAACGGTACTTCGAACGGACGACTCGTCGATCACCGACTGTCGAGTATTACGGCGCGTCACAACCCGTCCGGCGCAGCGTAGTCGCCCCATGACCGGGCACACTCGACGGTCGTGACCGAGAGCCCGGCCAACGACGCGCAGAGCCGGAACTGGAACGGCACCGGCGGCGAGTACTGGGCCACCCACGCCGACCGCTACGACCGTGGCGTCGCCGCCTACCAGCAGTCCCTTCTGGACGCGGCCGGCGCCGGCCCGGACGACCGGGTCCTCGACGTCGGCTGCGGGAACGGGCTGACCACGCGCGAACTGGCCCGGAGAGCGCGGTCGGTACTCGGCGTCGACCTGTCCGATCCGATGCTCACCGTCGCGCGGGAGCATGCGGCCGCCGAGGGGCTGACGGGCGTCGAGTTCCTGCGCGCCGACGCGCAGACGCACCCGTTCGAGCCGGGTGGGTTCGACGTCGCCGTCAGCCGGCACGGAACCATGTTCTTCGACGACCCCGGCGCCGCCTTCGCCAACCTCGCCCGCGCGCTGCGTCCCGGCGGGCGGGTGGCACTGCTCGTCTGGCAGGCGCTGGAGCGCCAGGACTGGCTCCCGGCCTTCCTGAGCGCGCTGCGGGCACCGCTGCCCGGCCCGGACGACCCCGGCCCGGTGTCGCTCGGTGACCCCGCGAGGATCCGGCGCCTGCTGGGCGACGCCGGGTTCACCGCGGTCGACGCCGCCGGTATCGAGCGTCCGATGTGGTTCGGCGACGACGCCGACGACGCCTGCGCGTTCATCGCAGGCCAGCTCAGTGGGTTCCTGGAGGCGCTGGAGCCGGCGCAACGGCAGGTGGCCCGCGACGACCTGCGTGCGGTGATGGCCGCGCACGAGACCCCGGAGGGGGTGCTGTTCCGCTCCGCCTGCTGGCTCGTCACGGCCCGCGTGCCCGCCTGAACGACGGAACGCGGCGGCCGGGTCACCCCGACCGCCGCGGACCGTCGCTGCGAAATCAGTGTCGATGCGCAGCTCCCGCAGGCTCCGTGCTCAGTAGGTGATCAGTGGCTTCACCACGTTGTCGCGCTTGTGCCGCATCATGTCGAATGCGGCCTCGGCGTCGTCGATGCCGACCCGGTGCGTGGTCATCGGCGTCGGGTCGACCTTGCCGGTCACGAGCAGCCGCATGATCCGTTCCATCCGGTCCCGGCCGCCCGGGCAGAGGTCGGTGGTGATCTTCTTGCCGGCCATGCCGAGCCCGAACGCGTCCAGCGGGATGGTCAGCGTCGGGCCGCCCTCGCCGTGGTAGCCGACGTTGGAGATCGTGCCGCCCTCCTTCGTCGCGTACAGGCAGCCCTCCCAGGTGACCTGCGAGCCGAGCGCCTCGACCGCCGAGTCCACACCGCCGTGGGTGATGTCCACGATCTGCTCGGCGACGTTGCCGTCCGCCGGGTCGATCACGATGTCGGCGCCGAACTGCTTGGACAGCGCGGCCCGGTTCGGCAGGCCCTCCACCGTGATGATCAGGCCGGCGCCGAGCAGCTTGGCGCCGATCGTCGCGGACAGCCCGACCGCGCCCTGCGCGAACACAGCGACCGTGCCGCCGAGCGGGATGTCGGCGTTCTGCGCTCCGGCGAACCCGGTGGAGAGCATGTCGCAGGCGTAGACCGCGACCTCGTCGGCGAGGCCCTCCGGGATCGGCGCGAGGTTGTAGTCGGCGTCGTTGACGTGGAAGTACTCGGCGAGGTTGCCGTCCTTCTGGACGGTGAACCGGTAGCCGCCGAGTGGCCCGCCGCACTGCGAGGACAGGCCGCGCTGACAGTTGTCGCACTTTCCGTCCGGCGTCACGGCGTTCACCGCGACCCGGTCCCCGACCTTGACCGTGGTGACGCCCGGACCGATCTCGTGCACGACGCCGACGCTCTCGTGCCCGAGAAGCCGCCCGTACGGCACCGGCAGAACGCCGGCCACCGTGTGCACGTCGGAGGTGCAGATCAGCGACGCCGTGGACCGAACGACCGCCTCGTTCGGACCGGCCGTCGGGATCTCCCGGTCGATCAGCTGGACCTTCCCCGCGTCGACGAAGGCCAGGGCTTTCATGGTGTCCGGCACGTGATCTCCTAAGAGTTGAGCAGCTCGTTCAGGTGCTGATCCACCTGGCCGATGTAGGTCGGGGCGATGCCGAACAGCCCGAGGTGACCGAGGATGTCGTCGACGATCCGGAGCTGGGCGTTCGGCGTCAGCTCCAGCTCGAACTCGTGGTCACGCACGGGGAAGAACATGTCCTCGTTGATCGGGATCACCCGTGCCGTGGACTGGTTGCGCCCGAGCGCGTCGCCGAGGTCGCCACCGGTGTGCCGCGCGACGTCGCCGCGCTGCCACTTCCACGCCATGCAGAGCAGGTCGTTCGGGTCCATCACGGTGAAGTACGGCTCCAGGAACCCCTCTATGAAGGCCTCCTTGGACTCGAACTCCAGGGCGCGCCAGACCTCCTGCTTCCAGAACTCGGTGGAGAACCCCATCACGGCCCAGATGCCGGCGTGGCGCTTGAGCCCGGCCTCGACGTCGGCGTTGGACGAGTACTCGCCGTCCTTGAAGCCGGGGTCGGACGTGATCGCCGCCATCAGCGCGTTGCCGAACAGGAAGTCGTGCGGGGTGTTCTGCGCGGTGCCGGCGATCGGTGCGGCGCGCTTCGCCTTCCCGGGGAAGCGCACCATCCACTCGTAGGTCTGCTGGGCGCCCATCGAGCCGCCCGTGACGAGCTGCAGCGTCTCGATCCCGAAGTGCTCGCGCAGCAGCTTCTCCTGGGCCACGACGTCGTCGCCGATGCGCACGTGCGGGAACTTCGACATCCCGATCGACGCGTTCGCTCCGGACGCGTTGTGCGGGCTGGTGGACAGGCCGTTGCCGATCTGGTTGATCACCACGATGAAGTACTTGTCGGGGTTCAACGCGTGTTCCGGTCCGATGTAGACGTCCCGGAAGATCTGGTGCGTGCCCGAGTACCAGGTGGTGACCAGGATGGCGTTGTCCTTCGCCGTGTTCAGCGTGCCGAACGTGGCCACCGCCAGCCGGCAGTCAGGGATGGACCCGCCCTCCTCCAGGTCCAGCCGGCCGATCGAGATCAGCTCGTAGTCGCCGTGGTACTCGGGGGTGTAGTAGGGGTTCTCGATCACGATGAGCCTTCCGGACGCGGGTCTCCGACTCTGGCCCGACCTGCCCCACCGGATGTGTCCCAATCCCGGACACGACGTCCCCTTGACGCCGCCTGCACCATGTGACGGGGGACACCTTGGAGGTGCCGGATGCGTGCGGACAGCGACCAGCGGGAGCTGCTCACCACCGCACTCGCGGATTTCCTCTCCGAGGGGACGCTCCCGGAGCGCCGCGGCGTGCCCGGTCACGTCGCCGCGTCCTGGCGGCGCAGCGTGTCCCGCGGGGTCCAGCCGCACGTCCTCGTGAACGACTACTACTCCGAGCTCGACGTGGACTCCCGGCTGGTCCGCTGCGCGCGGCCGGAGATCGAACGGCTCGGCGAGCAGATCAGCGCGATCCCCGCCTGCGTCGCCCTCACCGACGACCGGGCCCGGATCCTCGGCCGTACCGACAGCGGGTCCGGGTTCGGCCGGGTCCTCGACCGCGTCTGCTTCGCCCAGGGCTTCGGCTACGCCGAGGGCACGGTCGGCACGAACGGCGTCGGCACCGTGCTGGAGTTCGGCGAGTCGGTGCACATCGTCGGCGCCGAGCACTTCGTGGAGTCGCTGCACGGGTTCGCCTGCGCGGGTGCCCCGGTCCGGGACCCGTTCAGCGGCCGGATCGAGGGCGTGCTCGACCTCAGCTGCCCGGCCGAGCACTCACACCCGATGCTGCACACGCTCGTCCGGTCCGCGGCCGCCCGCATCGAGCAGAACCTGCTGCTCGACCGCGACCGCATCCCGCAGGCCCTGTTCGACGCCTACACCCGCGTCGACGCCCGCACCCGGGCCGCGGTGCTGGCCGTCGGCCCGCGGATGGTCACCGCGAACAGCGCGATGCAGACCCTGGTCGACGGCACCGACCTGGCGGTCCTGCGTGAGCACGCCCGCTTCCTGATGCAGGGCCGGGACACCGTGGACGACCGCGTCGACCTGCCGTCCGGCACCGGCGTGCGGATGCGCGGCTCCACGGTGCGGGTCGGCGGCGACATCGCCGGGCTGGTCTGCGTGGTCACGGTGCTCGAGGAGGTCGACGCACCGACGCCGGTCGCGATCCCGGCGCCGCGACGGGCCGCGGACGGTCTCGCACCGAGCAGCTCGCCGGCGTGGTGCGCGAGCGCGCGGACCGTGGAGGCGGCGCTGCGGGCGGGACGTCCGGTCGTCGTGCTCGGGGAGCCCGGTAGCGGTCGGCGCCGCCTGCTCTGCGAGCTGTTCGCCCAGGTCCGCGACGGCGGCCGGGCGGTCCCGATCTCCGCCGCGGAGATCGAGTCCGGACCGGCGGAGGTGGTGGCGCGGCTGCGTACCGGCCACGACCGGTCCGTGCTCCCGGTGCTCCGGGACATCGAGCGCCTCTCCCCCGAGGTCGCTGCCGACCTGCACCGCGAGCTCGAGGCGCCCGGGGCCCCGGTCGTCGCCGCGACCTGTTCGGGCACCGTGCCGGACCCGCTGCTCGACCTGTTCCAGGTCTCGGCCGCCGTCCCGCCGCTGCGCCACCGCGGCGCGGACGTCGGGGCACTCGCCACGGCGCTGCTCGGCGACCTCAGCGCGCACCGCGACGTGCGCCTGTCCCGGGAGGCGGAGCGCGTGCTCGCCCGTCACCGCTGGCCGGGCAACGTCGCCCAGCTCCGGGACGCGCTCGCGGACGCCCTGCGCCGTCGCCCGGTCGGCGTGATCGAGGCGGGCGACCTGCCCGCGTCCTGCCAGAGCACGCCGCGCAGCGCCCTGCGCCCGGTGGACGAGGTGGAGCGCGACGCGATCGTCGCCGCGCTGCACGACGCCGGCGGGAACCGGAAGGCGGCGGCCGCGGCGCTCGGGCTGGCCCGCTCCACGCTGTATCGCAAGATCCGGCAGTACGGCATCGACGGCTGAGCGCCGGGCTCACCGTCCCCGTCCGTGTCCCGAGTTGGGACACGTCGCGACACACCGCGCGACCCACGATGGGTCCGGAACGTCAGCGGCGACAGGACGAGGTGGGCACGATGACCAGCGCGACAGCCACGGAGACGCTCGACGCGGTGGTGCTGGGCGCCGGTGTGGCCGGCTTGTACCAGCTGCACCAGCTGCGCGAGCAGGGACTGAACGTGAAGGCGTTCGACGCCGCGGGCGACGTCGGTGGGACCTGGTGGTGGAACCGGTACCCGGGCGCCCGGTTCGACTCCGAGAGCCACGTCTACCAGTACATCTTCGACGAGAAGCTCTACAAGGACTGGAGCTGGACCCAGCGCTTCCCCGGCCAGCCGGAGATCGAGCGGTGGATGCAGTGGGTCACCGAGCGGCTCGACCTGCGCCGCGACATCCGGTTCAACACGAAGATCACCGCCGCGCACTACGACGACGACCGCGGCCGCTGGACCGTGCACACCGACCAGGGCGACGTCATCGACACACAGTTCTTCGTCTCCTGCGCCGGCATGCTGTCCGCGCCGCTGAAGAACATCGAGGGCACCGACACGTTCCGCGGCGAGCTCGTGTTCAGCTCGTCCTACCCGGCCGAGGGCCTGGACCTGGCCGGCAAGCGCGTCGGCGTCGTCGGCGTCGGGGCGACCGGCATCCAGATCATCCAGACGATCGCCCCCGAGGTCGCGCACCTGACGGTGTTCGCCCGCGGGGCGCAGTACACGCTGCCGATGAAGAACCCGACCTTGACCGAGGCCGACCAGGACGCCTACAAAGCCCGCTTCGAGCAGGTGAGGGCCACGCTCCCGCACACGTTCAGCGGGATGGAGTTCGACTTCGTGCACGCCTGGGCGGACTACACCCCGGAACAGCGCGAGGCGATCCTGGAGGAGATCTACCAGGACGGCTCGCTCAAGCTGTGGCTCGCGAGCTTCGGGGAGATGTTCTTCGTCGAGGAGATCAGCGAGGCCGTCTCCGAGTTCGTCCGGAACAAGATGCGCGAGCGGCTGCATAATGACCCGCACCTGGTCGACACGCTGGTCCCGAGCGACTTCGGGTTCGGCACGCACCGCGTCCCGCTGGAGACCGGCTACCTGGAGGTCTACCACCAGGACAACGTCGACCTGGTCAACGTCCGGAAGAACCCGATCGCGCAGATCCTGCCCGAGGGCATCGAGCTGGCCGACGGCACCAGGTACGAGTTCGACGTGATCATCCTGGCCACCGGGTTCGACGCCGGGACCGGCGCGCTGACCCGCATCGACATCCGCGGCCGCGAGGGGCGCTCACTGGCCGACGAGTGGGGCCGCGACATCCGGACCACGATGGGGCTGGCCAAGCACGGCTACCCGAACCTGCTGACCACGGCCGTCCCGCTCGCGCCGTCCGCCGCACTGTGCAACATGACGACCTGCCTGCAGCAGCAGACGGAGTGGATCTCGAGCGCCATCAAGGACCTGCAAGGCCGACGGCAAGACGACGATCGAGCCGACGAAGGAGGGCGAGGACGCTTGGGTCGACCACCACGAGGAGGTGGCCGGCGCGACGCTCGTCGCGAACACGACGTCCTGGTACCTGGGGTCGAACGTGCCGGGCAAGCCACGACGGGTCCTGTCCTACATCGGCGGCGTCGGCACCTACCGCCAGAAGTGCAACGAGGAGGCCGCCGCCGGCTACCCGGCGTTCCAGCGGAAGTAGCGGGTCAGGACCCGAGCCATCCGGCGAGGTCGAGCCGGGCGCTCCCGGGCTCCAGGTCTTTCAGCGCCGAGCGCAGCACGTCCATGCGCTCGGCGCCGAGGGCCTCGGTGCGCGCCGCGAGCGCCCGGTCGAACGCCTCGGCGGAGCGCCGCAGGAGATCGCGCCCGTCCGCCGTGATCGTGACGATCTTGCGGCGGGCGTCCTGCGGATCCGTCACGCGCTCGACGTAGCCGCGCTCGGCCAGCCGGTCGATCGTCTTGCCGGCGGCCTGCTTGCTGACACCGAGGCGCGCGCCGAGCTCCGCCGCCGTCGCGCCGCGGGGTCCGATGGCCTGCAGGGCGAACCCGTGGACCGGGCGGGCGTCCGGGTGCCCGGCGCGGGCGAGGTCGGCGTGCACGTCGTCGACGAGTGCGCGGAACGCCCCGAGCAGCCCGAGCGCCAGATCCGCTCCCGGAGAACCCGTGCTGGACCTATCCGACAACATGGTTTACCTTTTCGACAACCATGTTGTCGATAGTACGGGAGACTCCCATGACCGTGATCCGCCACGCCGACGCGCGCCGCACCAGCACGCCGAACGCGACGATGACGACGTTCGCCTCACCGACCCTGGGCGGTTCCGGCCAGGCGCTGTGGCAGGTCGAGATGGCGCCCGGCGCAGTCGGCCCGCTGCACGCGATGGACGGCGAGCAGGTCTGGACCGTCCTGGACGGCGCCGCATGCGTCGACGTCGGATCCGGAATCGAGGAGGTGTCCGCCGGCGACACCCTCGTGCTCCCGGCCGGCGTGCTGCGGCGGTTCCACGCCGACCCCGCCGGCGGGCTGACGGCCCTGGTCACCGGCCGTGGTGGGTCCGTCGCCTCCGGTCCGGACCGGGAGCCGGTCGTTCCCGGATGGATCGCCTGATCGTTCCCGACATGGTGGGATGTCCCCGTGTTGACGGCGCACAGACCCAGTGTGTGGAGCAAGGACTACGAGATCGAGATCGACGGCCGGGCCGTCACCACGTTCCGGCCGAGCTGGTGGCGCACCGGCGGCACGTTCGACGTCGAGGGCCACGAGTACACGATCCGGCAGAACTTCTGGGGCGTGAAGTACGGCATGGCCATGGCGGACGGGACCGTCGTGGCCGGCGCCGACCGGGTCGGGCGCAAGAACTGGACGGTCGAGGCGGAGGGCCGGATGATCCACTTCCGCCGCACCTCGATGTGGACCGGCGAGCAGGCCATGATCGACGGTGACCGCGTCGTCGGCCAGATCCGCAGGACAAGCTGGTGGAGGGGCGGCGCGACGGCCGACCTGCCCGACCTGGACCCGGCCCTGCAGGTCTTCGTCGTCGCGGTAGTGGTGACGATGTGGGACAACCAGGCGAGCGCCGCGGCCGCGTCCAGCGGCGGCGGGGCCTGACGACCCCGCCGGCCTAGAGCGCGCCGGCGCCCGCAGGGGCTGACCGGCTCATGCCGCGGCACCGGACCGGTAGCCGAGCAGCAGCGTGCCCGCAGGGGTCTTCGCGACGTCGACCAGTTCGAGCCGCCGGGCGGCGTCGACGCCGTCGAACAGCCGCCGGCCGTGGCCGGCCACCGTGGCTGCGACGACGAGCCGGAGCTCGTCCACCAGGTCGGCCTGAAGGAGCGACTGCGCGAGCCGGATGCTGCCGTGGATCCCGATGTCCCCGCCCGACTGCTGCTTCAGGTCGCGCACGTGATCGACCGCCGGACCGTCGACCACCACGGTGTTGGTCCAGTCCGACCCGAGCGGGCTGGACGTGAACACGTGCTTGGGGGTGTCGTTGATGAACGTGCGGAACGGGTCGGGTCCGTCGTGGGGCCAGAAGTCGACCCAGTAGTCGTAGGTGCCGCGGCCGAGCAGGATCGTGTCCTGCTTGCCGATCACCTGGTCGAGGTTGTCGAAGACGGCCTGGCCGCCGTCGGACATCCAGTCGCCCGGCTCCTCGGCGACCCCGTCGAGCGACAGCAACTGATAGAGGACGAGCGTGCGAGTCTGCATGTCGGGTAGACGAGAACCCGGGTCGAAACTCATCGACCGGTGCGACCCGGTCGGGCCGGTAATCTCCGTTCCACCGGAGGTGACCACCACCGCAACGGGAGGCAGCTCGTGACGTCCCAGACCGAGCCGATCGAGCACACGGATCTGTCCACCGTCCTCGGGCAGCTGCTCGGGCCCGGTGCCGTGAGTACCCGCGCGGTCGACCGGCTCGGGATGGCGCACGACGCGTCGCACTTCGCCCGCACGCCGCGCGCGGTCGTGACCGCCGGATCCGCCGACGACGTGGGGCGCCTGTTCCGCGCCGCGGAGACGACCGGCCTGCCGCTGACGTTCCGCTCCGGCGGGACGAGCCTGTCCGGGCAGGGCGTGACCGACGGGATCCTGGTCGACGTCCGCAAGCACTTCCGCGACATCGAGATCCTCGACGACGGCGCGCGGGTCCGGGTCGGCCCCGGCGCCACGATCCGCTCGGTCAACATCCGGCTCGCCCGCCACGGCCGGATGCTCGGCCCGGACCCGGCCAGCGAGTCGGCGTGCACGCTCGGCGGCGTCGTCGCGAACAACTCGTCGGGCATGGCGTGCGGGACCGTCGCGAACAGCTACGCGCTGCTGGACTCGCTGGAGATCGTGCTGCCGTCGGGGACCGTGCTCGACACCGGCGCACGCGACGCCGACGAGCGGCTGCGGGCCCGCGAGCCGGAGCTCTGGACGGGGCTGGCGCGGCTGCGCGACCGCCTGCGCGACGACGAGACCGCACGGAAGACGATCGAGACGCTGTTCTCGTTGAAGAACACGATGGGCTACGGCCTCAACTCGTTCCTCGACCACGACCGGCCGGTCGACATCCTCACCCACCTCGTCGTCGGCAGCGAGGGCACGCTCGCGTTCATCTCGTCGATCGTCATGCGGACCGTGCCGGTGCTCACGCACACCCGCACCGGCCTGCTGGTCTTCGCCGACCTGGCCGCCGCGAACCGGGCGCTGCCCTCGCTCGTGGACTCCGGCCCGGCGACGATCGAGCTGCTGGACGCGACGTCGTTGCGGGTCGGGCAGGGCGACGCGGACGCCGACCCGCGGCTGCGGGCGCTGACCGTGCGCGACCACGCGGCGCTGCTCGTCGAGTACCGGGGCGGCACCGCCGAGGAGGCCGACGCGCTGGCCGGACCCGCGGCGTCGATCATCGAGAGGCTGCCGCTGGAGGGGCCGCGCGAGCTGTCCGGCGATCCGGCGGCCAAGGCGTCGCTGTGGCACCTGCGCAAGGGGCTCTACGCGAAGGTCGCCGGCGCGCGCCCGTCCGGGACGGCCGCGCTGCTGGAGGACGTCGCCGTCCCGGTCCCGGAGCTGCTGCCCACCTGCGAGGGCCTGACCGGACTGTTCGCCAAGCACGGCTACGACCACGCGGTGATCTTCGGACACGCGAAGGACGGCAACGTCCACTTCATGCTCACCGAGCGTCTCGGCGACGGCGGCGGCCGGGACCGGTTCGGCCGGTTCACCGACGACATGGTCGACCTCGTGCTCGGCCACGGCGGCACGCTCAAGGCCGAGCACGGCACCGGCCGGATGATGACGCCGTTCGTGCGCCGCCAGTACGGCGACGACCTCTACGACGTCATGCGCGAGATCAAGCGGCTCTGCGACCCGCGCGGCGTGCTGAACCCGGGCGTGATCCTCGACGACGACCCGACCGCGCACCTGGAGAACCTCAAGTCCGCGCCGCCCGTCGAGTCCGAGGTGGACCGCTGCGTCGAGTGCGGGTTCTGCGAGCCGGTGTGCCCGAGCCGCGACCTGACGCTCACGCCGCGGCAGCGGATCGTGCTGCGCCGCGAGCGGGAGCGCGCTCTGCAGGACGGTGACCACGCACTCGTCGCGGAGCTCGACGCCGACTACCGCTACGACGGCGTCGACACCTGCGCCGTGGACGGCATGTGCGCCACCGCGTGCCCGGTCCTGATCAACACCGGTGACCTGGTGCGACGGCTGCGGGCCGAGCGCCCGCAGAAGGCCGCGGCGAAGGGGTGGGCGTTCGCCGCGAAGCACTGGGGCGCAACCACTCGTGCTGCGGGCGCGGCACTGTCGGTGGCCGGGGCGCTGCCCGGCGGCGCGGCCGGCAAGGTCACCGCGGCGCTGCGCAAGGTCGCCGACCCGGAGCAGGTGCCGCTCTGGTCGCCCGACCTGCCGTCGTCCGGGAGCGCGCCGCGGGTCCCGTCCGGGACGAGCCCGGAGAGCGCCGACGCGGTGCTGTTCAGCTCGTGCACCGGGACGATGTTCGGTTCCGGGGACGGTCGCGGTTCCACGGAGGCGTTCGCGCTGCTGTGCCGGCGGGCCGGGGTGCGGCTGTCCGTGCCGGACGACCTGCCGTCGTTGTGCTGCGGGACGCCGTGGAAGTCCAAGGGCCTGCGCGACGGCGCCGCGGCGATGGCGGCGCGCGTGCTGCCCGCGCTCTGGGAGGCGACCGGGCACGGGCGGCTGCCGGTGGTGACCGACGCGTCGTCGTGCACCGAGGGGCTGCGCGTGATGGTCGACAGTGGACCCGCAGTCGTTCCGCGGGCTCCGGGTGCTCGACTCCGTCGAGTTCACCGCGACGCACCTGCTGGACAAGCTCGACGTCCGAGACCGGCTGGACCGGATCGTCCTGCACCCGACGTGCTCGGCGCAGCAGATGGGCCTGACGCCGGCACTGCGGTCGCTGGCCGCGGCCGTCGCCGACGACGTCGCCGTCCCGGACACGTGGGGATGCTGCGGATTCGCCGGGGACCGCGGGCTGCTGCACCCGGAGCTGACGGCGGCCGCGACCGCCCCCCAGGCCGCGGAGATCGCGACGATCGACGCCGACGCGCACGCCTCCTGCAACCGGACCTGCGAGCTGGGGATGAGCCGGGCGACCGGCGAGACCTACGTGCACGTGCTGGAGCTGCTGGAGCAGGCCACCCGCGTGTGACCCCCGGCTCGGGTGAGCCGGGGGTCGGTGGCGCGGAATCGGATCAACGAACCGCGGGGGCCCGCCACAGCGCGTAGCCGGCGATGAGGCCGAACACCAGCAGCAGCGCCACGCCGGCCACGAACCCGAGCGGGCCGAGGTCCTTGGCGCCCGCCATCACGACCGCGACGGCGACCGGGATCGCGACCGCCCACCAGCGCACGACACCGGCGCGGGCCAGGCCGATCGCGAGCACCACGGGTCCGAGCGTGAACCCGACGACCATCGGGAGCATCCAGCCGGCGGTCAGTGCGGGCATGGCCTCGACCCGGGCGCCGATCTGCATCGCCGTGTCCGGACCGAACATCGCGGCCTCCTGGGCGGCGAACCAGTCCACGACCACGCTGCCCGACAGGTTCACGAACCCGAGCGCGCCCAGCGCCCCGCCGACCCACGCCCACACCCGGCCGCGGCCCGCGGCGACGGCCAGTCCGGCCAGCAGCATTCCGATGCCGAGCGCGGCGAACCCGTAGTGCAGGATCGTCGCAGCCAGGTCGGCGCCCGCCGGGTCGGCGCCGTAGGCGACGTACATGCCGCGCGGCTCGGGCTCGGTCGACGGCGGGTCGAAGATCGTGCTCAGCGCGGCGAGGGCGGCACCGAGCGGCAGGACCACGGCCGCCGCACGGCCGGCCGGCCGGAACACCACGGGGGTCCGGCGCCGCTGCTGCCCCTGCTCCGCGACGGCGGTGACGGGGGTCTGCTCGGTGGTGGTCATCGGGGGCTCCTCGACTCGTTCTCCCTGTACTACGCAGACAGTGCTCCGGTTCGCGACGAGGGTCTGTGCCCGTCGCGGCGCTCGTTGTGTCGAATTGGCGACACAACGGGCCCGGCCGTGGCCCCGAACGGTGCAGCGACGGCCGGTCTCCACGGCGACGACACGCACCGGGCATGTCGATGCGGCCGAGATCGCACGAGTTGCTGCCGGGACCGCGATCGGGCCGCGCTGAGTGCGACATCGGCTGGATTGTGGCGCTGAACGCTCGATGCGGGACGGCTGCCGCGGCGCAACGCCGAGCCAGCCGGCAGCCAACCGCGGGCCGGTCGAGAAGATCGACACGGCCGAGGTTGTACGGGTTGCTGTCGCGTGGGCGTCGCCCAGCCGTGGGTGCGCGGCCGACCGGGTTCGCAGCCGTGAAGCAGCTGGCCGGAACGATCCCGGCGACGACCCGGAGCGGTCGATGCTCGCCGGATGAGCGTGCCCGGGTGGCCGACCGTGTTCCGCGGCTCCGATGCCGTCGCGGCGGGCCTGGTCACGTGGGCCGAACTGCGCGGGCCGCGGTTCCGGCGGCTGCTGCCCGACACCTACACCGGGGCCGGACCGCCACCCGACCTGTCCTTGCGCTCGTACGCCGCGGCCCGGTGGTCACGCGGGCGCGGCGTCCTGTCCGGCTACTCGGCGGCGGAGCTGCTCGACGCGTCGTGCGCACCGCTCGGGGAACCGGCCGAGATCACCGTCGCGGAGCACGTCCTGCGATCCCGCGCCGGGGTGGTCGTGCGGCGCGGAGAGCTGCACCCGGGCGAGGTGACGACCGTCGACGGCATGGGAGTGACGACCCCGCTGCGCACGGCGTTCGACCTGGGACGGCGGCTCGACCCGGTCGAGGCCGCGGTGGCGGTCGACGCCCTCGCCCGACGATGGCGGTTCGCACCGGATCTGCTGCTGAACTTCGCGGTCCGCTACCCGCGGACCCGGGGCGTCGACCGGCTGGCCGACGTACTGGCCGTCGCCGACGCCCGGTCCGGCTCGCCACCCGAGACCCGGCTGCGGCTCGTGCTCGCCAGGGCCGGGCTACCGCGGCCGGAGGTCCAACACCCGGTGCTGGACGACGACCGCCGCCGCGCCGTGTGGCTGGACCTCGCCTACCCGCGGCACCGGCTCGGCGTGGAGTACGACGGCGGCGACCACCTCCGGCCCGATCGGGTGCTGGCCGACATCGAGCGCCACACCCGCTTGGCAGCCGCGGGGTGGCGGGTGCTGCGCTACACGAGCCGCGACATCCGCGACGACGCCGCCCGGATCGTCCGCGAGGTCGGCGCCGCGCTCGGCTGGTCGGCGGCCGGCTCGCTCGACAGCCCGGTGACTCGGCCGGCCGGGTAGCTCGCCCGCTCGGCGTCCGGGCAGCCCCGGCGCTCCGGCAGCGCGGCCGACCCCGGCACCTGGCCGACCCGGCCGCAAATCCAGAAGCTTGGCCGAGCCGGGACACCGCTGACGAAGCGCACGGCCGACCCAGCGCACAGCGACGCGGCTTCGCCTGTGATCGACACGGCCGACGTCGCACATGCCGCTGCCCCGATCGTGATCGAAGAGCCGTGAGTGCGCTGTCGACCGGCGAACCGGGAGAGGCACTAACGGTCCGCGGTGTGCGCTGGTCCATCTCGATCCCCCAGCAGGACCCCGACGGCGTCGACGACGCGGGGCTGAAGGAGTACCTCGCCCGGGCCGAGGAGCTCGGCTTCGAGTGCGGGTGGGTGATGGAACAGGCCATCGGTCCCACGCCGATGCTCGCCCCGCTGGAGTTGCTCGCGTACGCGGCCGCGTGCACCAGCCGGATCCGGCTCGGCGTCGGAGTCCTGGTCACCTCACTGCACGACCCGCTGCAGCTCGCCGCCTCGGCCACCGCGGTGGACCGCCTGTCCCACGGCCGGCTCGACCTCGGCGTCGCTCCGGGCGGTGGGTTCCGCCAGTTCGCCGCGTTCGGCGTGGACAAGCAGACGTTCATCTCCAGCTTCGTCGAGGGACTCGACCTGATGAAGGCCGCCTGGTCCGACGAGCCGCGGATCACGTTCCAGGGGCGCTTCCGGCAGGTCGAGGACCTACCGATCCAGCCGAAGCCGGTCCAGCGACCGCACCCGCCGATCTGGTTCGGCGCGAACGCCCCGAAGGCCCTCGCCCGCGCGGTGCGGCACGGCGACGCGTTCCTCGGCGCGGGATCGGCGACCACGGCGTCGTTCCGCGACGTGGTCCCGCTGCTGCGTCACGAGCTGGAACAGCAGCAGAAGGGCCGGTTCCCGATCGGCAAGCGCGTCTACCTCGTCGTCGACGACGACGCCGACCGCGCCCGCCAGCGGGTCGTCGACGGCCTGCACGGGATCTACGGACCGATGCGCGGCATCGAGGACGTGCCGGTCAGCGGCACCCCGGACGACGTCGCCCGCGGCCTGCGCGAGGTCGTCGACGCCGGCGCGGAGACGATCCTGCTCAACCCGCTCGGCGGCAGCCTCGCCGGCGACCGGGAGCAGATGGAACGACTGGTCGCCGACGTCCTGCCGCGCGTCGAGGAGCCGTAGCCGGTGGGTCTGCTCTCGGGCATGTCCGAACAGGACCGTCGGGAGGTGCTCGACAGCGGCCGGGTCCGCCGGTTCGGCGCCCGCGAGGTCGTGTTCCACGAGGGCGACCCGGCCGACACGTTCCTGCTGATCGAGGCCGGCCGGCTCGCCGTGCGCGCGGTGTCCCCGGCCGGTGACGTCGTCACGTTCGGCGTGTTCGGGCCGGGCGAGGTCGTCGGCGAGCTCGCACTGATCGAGGAGGGTGGGCGACGCAGCGCCACCGTCGTCGCGCTGGAGGCCGCCGAGGTCCGGTCGTTCTCCGCGACGACGTTCCACCGGCTGCGCCGCACCAACGCCGGAGCCGACGCGTTCGTGCTGCGCACGCTGGCCGACGACGTCCGGCGGCTCTCCGGCCTGCTGCTCGACGCGCTGTACCTGCCGGTGGAGACGCGGGTGCTGCGCCGGCTCGCCGACCTCGAGCCCCGTTATCGCCGGACCGCGGGGCCCACCGCCGTCCCGCTCACCCAGGACGAGCTCGCGTCGCTGGCCGGGGCGAGCCGGGCCACGGTCAACCGGGTGCTGCGCGGCGCCGAGGAGGAGGGCCTGGTCGAGCTGCGCCGCGGCCGGATCCTGATCGTCGACCCGGGCGGCCTGCGCGACCGCGGGGAGGCCTAGGCGGCCTCCGGCCGACCGTCCCGACCCGGAACGCGC
Source organism: uncultured Actinomycetota bacterium (assembly GCA_963822335.1). Classification (GTDB taxonomy): domain Bacteria; phylum Actinomycetota; class Actinomycetes; order Mycobacteriales; family Pseudonocardiaceae; genus Pseudonocardia. The sequence goes on from CAWGHE010000006.1 coordinate 760,119, forward strand.
GCAGCGGCTCGGTGATCACCTCGCGCACCGTGAAGCGGGGGTCGAGCGACGCGTACGGGTTCTGGTAGACGAGCTGGGCGCGGCGCCGCAACTGCCGCCACGGTTCCCCGCGGACCGTCGTGACGTCCGCACCGTCGAGGAACACGCTCCCGGCGGTGGGGTCGGTCAGGCGCAGCAGCAGCCGCGCCGTCGTCGACTTGCCGGAGCCGGACTCGCCGACGAGCGCGAGCGTCTCCCCGCGCCCGATCGTGAACGAGACGTCGTCGACGGCGCGCAGCCGCCCGCGCCGCCAGGATCCCCGCGCACGGGGCAGCGGGAAGTCCTTGACGCCCGCCCGATGTCAACACCGCGGTGGCGGAACGTGACCGGCACCGCTCCCCCGCACCTCGAACGGGTGCGAGGAGCCGATCATCGCGCTGAGCAGGGAAAACGGGACGTATCGAATCCCACTATATGGGAGTCGATCTCGAATTGCGGTCCGAGGTGTCCGGACACTGTCGCCGGATTCCCGACAGCTGGACGGAGTCTTGTCCGGGCCTCCCGCGGCGCGCACCCTTTCCGGGTGACGACGTGCCCGGGACGGCCATCGCGTCCCGGCACTCGCCGGGACGATCGTGCCCTGCCGTCGTCGGACCTCGAGCCGTTCTGGCCCTCGCGCCGGGCTCCCCTGTTCAGCGAAGAGTGTTGCTGACCGGCCTTCGCGCCGGCCCGCCCCTCCGCTCGTCCCGATTCCCGCGGTGCGTCCCGCTACGCGCCTGCCCGAAAGGACCGCTCGACCGATGTCCCCGCGCACCACCACGCTCCCGCGCTCCCGTGCAGCCGCCGTGCTGCTCGCCGTCCTGGCCGTCGTCGGCCTGCTCTCCGCCTGCTCCCGCGCCGACGAGGGCTCCTCGGGCGGCGGCGGCCAGTCCACCCCCGCCCAGGAGGTCCGGCTGGGCTACTTCCCGAACATCACCCACGCCCCGGCATTGATCGGCGTCTCGCAGAACTACTTCGCCCAGGAGCTCGGACAGACGAAGCTCACCACGCAGACGTTCAACGCCGGCCCGGACGAGGTCAACGCACTGCTCGGCGGCTCGCTGGACGTCGCGTTCATCGGCTCGAGCCCGGCGATCAACGCGTTCGCGAAGTCGAAGGGCGAGGCGATCCGGCTGATCGGGGGCTCCACCATCGGCGGCGCACAGCTCGTCACGACGCCGGACATCACGTCGCCCGCCCAGCTCAAGGGCAAGACGATCGCGACCCCGCAGGCGGGCAACACCCAGGACGTCGCGCTGAAGAAGTGGCTCAAGGAGAACAACCTGCCGATCGGGTCCGGCCCGGACGCGGTGACCGTGCAGAACATCGACAACCCGCGCACGCTGGACCTGTTCAAGCAGGGCCAGGTGGCCGGCGGGTGGCTGCCCGAGCCGTGGAGCTCGCGGCTCGTCGACGCCGGCGCGAAGGTGCTGGTCGACGAGCGGACCCTGTGGCCGGACGGCAAGTTCCCGACCACGGTGATCATCGCCCGGACCGACTTCGTGGACCAGCACCCGCAGACGATCGAGGCGCTGCTGCGCGGCGAGCAGAAGGCGATCGACCTCGCCGCGTCGGACCCGGCCAAGGCGAAGACGATCACGAACGACTCGATCAAGCAGGTCACCGGGTCATCACTGAGCCCGAAGGTGCTGGACCGCGCGTTCTCCGAGCTGTCGTTCGACTCCGATCCGCTCGCCGCGACGTTCCCGCAGCTGGCCAAGGACAGCGTCACGGCCGGAGCCACACCGACCGAGACCGACCTGAAGGGCTTCCTGAACGTGACCGCGCTGAACACGGTCCGCCAGGCCGCCGGCAAGCCCCCCGTCGACACGGCCGGGCTCGAACAGGCCAAGAACTAGGACGGCACCACCGCCGCGGGCGACGAGGCCCCGGCACGGACGACGTGATCGGCCCGGCCACGAGCCGGGCCGGTCACGGAAACCGACTCACGAGGAACGGACACGGACAATGACGGTCGAGATCGAGCAGGCCCGACGCGAACGGACCCGGCACACGGCGGTCGAGCTCGCCGGCGTCGGCAAGACGTTCGGCAGCGGGCCGGACGCGGTCACCGCGCTGCGCGGGATCGACCTGCGGGTGGCGCACGGCGAGTTCGTGTGCCTGCTCGGCGCGTCCGGCTGCGGCAAGTCGACGCTGCTCAACCTGCTGGCCGGCCTGGACGGGGCGACGAACGGAACGCTCGCGGTCTCCGCGGCGCGGCCGTCGTTCATGTTCCAGGAGGCGGCGCTGATGCCGTGGCTGACCGCCGCGCGCAACGTCGAGCTGCCGCTGCAGCTGGCCGGCTGGTCGCGTTCGGACCGCCGGGCGCGGGCCGCCGAGCTGCTCGAGCTCGTCCGGCTGGAGGGGCTGGGACCCAAGCGTCCACACGAGCTCTCCGGCGGCATGCGCCAGCGGGTGTCGCTGGCCCGGGCGCTGGCCGCGGCGACGGTCGGCGAGAACGACGAGCCGGGGCTGTTGCTCATGGACGAGCCGTTCGCGGCCCTCGACGCGATCACCCGCGACGTGCTGCAGGGCGAGCTGCTGCGCGTGTGGGAGGCGACCGGCACGACGATCGTGTTCGTCACCCACGACGTCCGCGAGGCCGTCCGGCTGGCCCAGCGGGTCGTGCTGCTGTCCTCGCGGCCCGGCACCGTCGTCAAGGAATGGGACGCCCGGAGCCACGGTGACGACCTCGAGGACGAGATCACCGGACGGCTGCGGCAGGTGATCACCAGTCATGCCGCCTGAGGACAACCACCGCAACGGCGGGATCAGCGTCGTCGAACGGGATCCCGACTCGGCTGCCGCGGTGGCCGGCCTGGACGCCCTCGACACGCCCGTCGTCGCGGAGAAGCCGTGGTGGCGCCGGGCCCTGTCCAGCGGGCTGCCGCCGCTGGTCGCGCTCGTGCTCGTGATCCTGGTCTGGCAGTTGCTCTGGGCGTCGGCGGTCCTGCCCGTCTACCAGCTGCCCGCGCCCGGTGACGTCGGCGCGAAGTTCGGCGAGATCATCGCCGACGGCAGCATCTGGTCGATCCTGTGGACCTCGATCAGCCGCGGCGTGCTCGGCTTCCTGCTCGCCCTGGTGATCGCCACCCCGCTCGGGCTGCTCGTGGCCAAGGTGTCCGTGGTGCGACGGGCGATCGGCCCGCTGCTGTCCGGGCTCCAATCGCTGCCGTCGGTGGCGTGGGTGCCGGCCGCGGTGCTGTGGTTCGGGTTGACCGACGCGACGATCTACTTCGTGGTGCTGGCCGGCTCGATCCCGTCGATCGCGAACGGGCTGGTGGCCGGAATCGACCAGATCCCGCCGATCCTGCCCCGCGCCGGTCAGGTGCTCGGCGCCCGCGGGTTCGCCGCGGCTCGGCACATCCTGCTGCCGGCCGCGCTGCCCGGTTACCTCGCCGGCTGCAAGCAGGGCTGGGCGTTCTCCTGGCGCTCGCTGATGGCCGCCGAGATCATCGCCGCCGGTCCGCTGCTCGGCGTCGGTCTCGGCGCGTACCTGAAGAACGGCAGCGACTTCAACGACATCTCCGTGGTGTTCGCCGCCGTCCTGCTCATCCTGATCGTCGGCATCGGGATCGAGCTGCTCGTGTTCCGTCCGCTGGAGCGCCGCGTCCTGCGCGCACGCGGGCTGAACCCGGCGACGTGAGGCCGGCCGGAGCCGTTCCACCCGGTGGACATCGCCGTCCCGAGCGGGCGACATGTCCGGACGTGGCAAGGTCATCTCCCGGCATGTGAACGTGCCCGGTCGCGCACGTCACCACGGGTTGCGGTGCACCGCCTGGTTTCGCACGATCGATCGGGTGACCGACTGGTGGAACCTGACGTGGCGTATCCACGTCGACCTGATGCGCACCGCCGGATACACCTGTCCGTGACACACGCCGCCGCAGGCTGCGGCGGATCGGCCCCCCGCTCACCCGTCGACATCGGGAGCCCGTGTGTCCACCACCCATTCCCTGCCGTCCGCGTCCGCGACGCAGGTCCCCCGCGGCGCCGAGCCGCGCATCCCTTCCGCCCGCCGCTCGGTCGACCTGCGGCGCTGGATCAGCCCGGTCGCGATCATCCTGATCTGGCAGCTCGCGTCCTCGACCGGCCTGCTCGCCGAGGACGAGCTGGCCTCGCCCTGGCGGGTCGTCACCGCCGCCGTCGACGTGACCGCCAGCGGTGAGCTGCCCGAGGGCCTGGCCGTCTCGCTGCTGCGGGTCGCGGCAGGCGTCGCGCTCGGGCTCGCCGTCGGTGTCGGGCTCGGGCTGTGGTCCGGCCTGTCCCGGTGGGGCGGCCTGCTCGTCGACCCACCGGTGCAGATGCTGCGCACGCTGCCGCACCTCGCGCTCGTGCCGCTGTTCATCCTCTGGTTCGGCGTCGAGGAGACGCCGAAGGTGCTGCTGGTCGCGCTCGGGGTCCTGTTCCCGATGTACCTCAACGTGCACGCGGGCGTCCGCGGCGTGGACCCGAAGCTGCTGGAGGCCGCCGAGGTCTCCGGCTTCACGCGCTCCGAGCGGCTGCGGCACGTCGTGCTGCCCGGGGCGATGCCGAGCACGCTCACCGGTCTGCGGCTGGCGCTGGGCATCGCGTGGCTGTCGATCGTGGTCGCGGAGACCGTGTCCGCCGACGCCGGCCTCGGCTACATGATCATGAACGCCCGTGAGTTCCTGCGCACCGACGTGATCGTCGTCGGCCTGGTGGTCTACGCGCTGCTCGGGCTCGGCACCGACGCGATCGTGCGCCGCCTCGAGCGGCGCGCGCTGCGCTGGCGTCCGGTGGGGGTCGGGCGATGAGCGCGCAGGTGCGCGGCCTGGTCCGCGAGTTCGCCGGTCGCCGCATCCTCGACCGTCTCGACCTCGACGTCGGCGACGGCGAGTTCATCGCGCTGCTCGGGCGCAGCGGGTCCGGCAAGTCCACGCTGCTGCGGGTGCTCGCCGGCCTGGACAGCAGCGGCGACGACGGTGTGTCCGGCTCCGTGAGCGTGCCGGACTCGGTCGCGATGGCGTTCCAGGAGCCGCGGCTGCTGCCATGGCGGACGGTGCGCGACAACGTCTCTCTCGGCCTGCACCGGGCGGACGCGACAGAGGTCGCGGACCGCGCGCTGGCCGAGGTCGGACTCACCGAGCGCGCCGAGGCGTGGCCGCTCACGCTGTCCGGCGGCGAGGCGCAGCGGGCGTCGCTGGCCCGCGCGCTCGTCCGCGAGCCGGAGCTGCTGCTGCTCGACGAGCCGTTCGGCGCCCTGGACGCGCTGACCCGGATCGCCATGCACCGCCTGGTGCTGGATCTCTGGACGGCGCACCGCCCCGGGGTCCTGCTGGTCACGCACGACGTGGACGAGGCGCTGCTGCTCGCCGACCGCGTGCTGGTCCTCGACGGCGGCGTGATCGCGAGCGAGCACCGCCCCGGCCCCCGGCCCCGCGAGCCGGAGCGCAGCCACGAGCTGCGCCACCGCGTCCTGACCGAGCTGGGGGTCGACGACGATGCCGCCTGAGGTGCAGCGGCTCGTCCACCGGTGGGGCGCCGTGATCGCCGCGGTCGTCGCGCTCGCGCTGGCCGGCGGGTGCTCCTCGGTCCCGCAGAGCCGCCCGCCGGTGCAGCCGCCCGTCGACCCGGCGGCGCTGGCCGGCGTGACCCTGCGGGTCGGCGACCAGAAGGGCGGTTCGCAGTCACTGCTGGCCGCCGCCGGGCTCCTGAACACCCCGTACAAGATCCAGTGGTCGACGTTCACGTCCGGCCCGCCGCTGATCGAGGCGGCCCGCGCCGGAGCGATCGACGTCGGCGGCACGGGCAACACCCCGGTGATCTTCGCTGCGGCCGCGCGGGCCCGGGTGCAGATCGTCTCGGCGAACCAGGGCAACGTCGCCAGCGACGCGATCCTGGTCCCCGGCCCGTCGCCGCTGCGCTCGGTGGGCGAGCTGGGCGGCAAGCGCGTCGCGGTGGCCAAGGGCAGCTCGGCGCACGGGCAGCTGCTCTACACGCTGCGCAGGAACGGGCTGACCCTCGACGACGTGGACCTCACGTTCCTCGCCCCGGCCGACGCCTTCGCGGCGTTCAAGCAGGGCGAGGTCGACGCGTGGGCCACCTGGGACCCCTACACCGCGCAGGCCCAGCTGGGCGGGGCGCGCACGATCGCGACCGGCGAGGGGACGGCGAACGGCTACGGCTTCCAGGTCGCGAGCAACGCCGCACTGGCGGACCCGGTGCGGCAGGCCGCCGTCGGGGACCTGCTGACCCGGATCGCGGCCGCCCAGCGCTACTCGGACGCCCATCGCGGGCAGCGGGCCAAGGTCTGGAGCAAGGAGACGAAACTCCCGCTACCGGTCACCACGCTGGCCGCGCAGCGGGGCCCGGACCTGCCGGTCCCGATGAACGACGCCGTGATCTCTTCCGAACAGGAGCTCGCGGACGCGTTCTCCGACGCCGGTGTCATCCCCGGCCGGGTCAGCTTCGCGGACTTCGTGGACCGCCGGTTCGAAGCTGCCACGCTGTCCGCCCGAGCCCCCGCGACCCGTGAAGGAGCGCCATGACCATCGTCCCGCACTGGTTTCTGCCCACCGCCGGAGACGCACGGACGATCGTTGCCCGGCGCCACGCCGACCGGGGGCAGGCCGGCGACGCCGACCGCCCCGCCGACATCGACTACCTGGCCCAGATCGCCCGCGCCGCGGAGTCGCTCGGCTTCCACGGCGTGCTGACCCCGACCGGCACGTTCTGCGAGGACGCCTGGCTCACCACGGCGGCACTGCTGCGCGAGACGCGCACGCTGCGCTACCTCGTCGCGTTCCGGCCGGGCGCGCTGTCCCCCACCCTCGCCGCGCAGATGGCGAGCACCTACCAGCGCGTGTCCGGCGGCCGCCTCCTGCTCAACATCGTCACCGGCGGCGACGCGATCGAGCAGCAGCGCTTCGGGGACTGGGCCGACCACGGCGAGCGCTACGCCCGCACCGACGAGTTCCTCTCGGTGCTGCGCGCCGCGTGGGGCGCCGAGCCGGGCGACTTCACCGGGGAGCACTACACGGTCGCCGGCGCGACGACGCTCGCGCCGCCGGACCCGCTCCCGCCGATCTACTTCGGAGGGTCGTCGGACCCGGCGCTCGAGGTCGCGGCCCGGCACGCGGACGTGTACCTGACCTGGGGCGAGCCCCCGGCCGCCGTCGACGAGAAGATCTCCCGGGTGCGCAAGCTCGCCGCCGAGCAGGGCCGCGAGCCGCGGTTCGGCATCCGCCTGAACGTGATCGCGCGGGACACCTCCGAGGAGGCGTGGGCGCAGGCGCAGAGCCTGCTCGACGCACTGGACCCGGCGGAGATCGCGACCGCCCAGGAAGTGCTGCGCACCAGCCAGTCGGTGGGCCAGCAGCGGATGCTGGCGCTGCACGGGGGCCGTTCCGACAACCTGGAGGTCAGCCCGAACCTGTGGGCCGGGATGGGCCTGGTCCGGGGCGGGGCGGGGACCGCGCTGGTCGGCAGCCACACCGAGATCGCCGACCGGATCGCCGAGTACCACGAGCTGGGCATCGACGAGATCATCATGTCCGGCTACCCGCACCTGGAGGAGGCCTACCGGTTCGGCGAGGGCGTGCTGCCGGAGCTGGCGAGCCGCGGCCTGCTCGCCCCCCGCCCGCAGTAGACCCGACGTCGCAGCGCTTCGCCGGACCTCGCAGGGCCCGCACGGCCTGCGAGGCCACGAGGAGCCCTGCGAGCTCCCACCCGCGACGCGGTCACACCGGCACGCGCGCGGGGGGCAACAGGCATCGTCCGCCCAGCGGCACGTGTCGTGGACCACAGACCCGCAGCAGGGGCTTCTGGTTGACACCGGCACGAAGCAGGCAGACGCTCGATATGTGTCCCGCAGCCACCTCCTGACGCGTCGCCGTCACGTGGATCTGCGCCGGGTCACGTCGCAGGGTTGTCGCTGAAGCGGGCCACGGCCCCACGAGCGCGTCTCCTGCCGACCTCTCCTCCGGAGGACACCCATGGCCATCGAGCCCGACGCCGCCTCGTCCCCGCCGTGCGGGGTCTGAGCGGATGACCATCCCGGAGCTGCACCTCGCCGTCGCGCTCGCCGACTGCGGCTGGCACCCGGCCGCATGGCGCGAGCCGGGCGCCCGCCCGGACGCCGTGCTCACCGGCGGCTACTGGACCGAGCTGGTCGCCGAGGCCGAGCGCGGTCTCGCCGACCTGGTCACGATCGAGGACGGGATGGGGCTGCAGTCCTCCTCGCCGTTCCGCCCGGACGCCCGCACCGACCAGGTGCGCGGCCGTCTCGACGCGGTCCTGATCGCGAACCGGGTGGCGCCGCTGACCAGCCGGATCGGCATCGTGCCGAGCCAGGTCGTCACGCACACCGAGCCGTTCCACGCGTCCAAGGCGATCGCGACCCTGGACTGGGTGAGCTCCGGGCGGGCCGGGGTGCAGGTCCGCACGTCGTCCCGGCCCGAGGAGGCGGCGCTGTTCGGCCGCCGGACGATCCCGGAGTTCGACCGCGACGCCCCCGGCGCCGACGACCACGGCCCGATGGCCGAGACGTTCGACGAGGCCGCGGAGTACGTCGAGGTGCTGCGCCGGCTGTGGGACTCGTGGGAGGACGACGCGGAGATCCGCGACGCCGCGACCGGCCGGTTCGTCGACGTCGACAAGCTGCACTACATCGACTTCGAGGGCCGGTCGTTCTCTGTGCGCGGACCGTCGATCACGCCCCGGCCGCCGCAGGGCCAGCCGCTCGTCGCGGCGCTCGCCCACCGGACGGTGGCCTACCGGCTGGCCGCGCGCTCCGCCGACCTGGTGTTCGTGACGCCCGACGACGACGCGCAGGCCGTCGAGATCCTGGGGCAGGTGCGCGACGAGCAGGACCGGGCCGGACGGGCGTCCGAGCCGGTGCACGTGCTCGGCGACCTGGTCGTGTTCCTGGAGTCGGAGACGGCGGCCGCGCACGACCGCAAGGCACGGCTCGACGACGCGCTGGGCCGCGAGTACGTGAGCGACGCGCGCGTGTTCGTCGGCACCCCGGCCGACCTGGCCGACCTGATCGTCGACTGGGGCGCGACCGGGCTGTCCGGGGTGCGGCTGCGGCCGGGCGTGCTGCCGTACGACTTGGAGCGGATCACCGGCGATCTGGTCCCGGAGCTGCAGCGCCGCAACGTGTTCCGCGCCGGCTACACCGCCGACACGCTGCGCGGGCACTTCGACCTGCCCCGGCCGGCGAACCGCTATTCCGTCGCTTGAGGAGAAGCATGCCGCGCAAACAGATCCACCTCGCCGCGCACTTCCCTGGCGTCAACAACACGACCGTCTGGAGCGACCCGGAGGCCGGCAGCCACATCGAGTTCTCCTCGTTCGCGCACTTCGCGCGCACGGCCGAGCGGGCGAAGTTCGACTTCCTGTTCCTCGCCGAGGGCCTGCGCCTGCGCGAACAGGGCGGGCGGATCTACGACCTGGACGTCGTCGGACGGCCGGACACGTTTGCGATCCTGGCCGCCGTCGCCGCGGTGACCGAGCGCCTCGGTCTCGCCGGGACGATCAACTCGACGTTCAACGAGCCGTACGACGTGGCCCGCCAGTTCGCCTCGCTGGACCACCTCTCCGACGGCCGCGCCGCCTGGAACGTCGTCACGTCCTGGGACGAGTTCACCGGCGAGAACTTCCGCCGCGGCGGGTTCCTGCCGCAGGACAAGCGCTACCTGCGCGCCAAGGAGTTCCTGTCCGCGACGGGCGTGCTGTGGGACTCGTGGCGCGGCGACGAGGTGCTGGCGGACAAGGAGTCCGGTGAGTACCTGGGCGACGCCGACGCCGGCCGGTTCCGGATCCGCTCGGACCAGTTCGACATCGGCGGCCGGTTCGCCGTCCCGCGCAGCCCGCAGGGCCGTCCGGTGATCCTGCAGGCCGGCGACTCCGAGGAGGGACGCGAGTTCGCGGCGTCGTCCGCGGACGCGATCTTCAGCCGGCACTCCGAGCTGGAGGCCGGGCGCGCGTTCTACAAGGACCTGAAGGGCCGCCTCGCCCGGTACGGCCGGGAGCCGGCCGACCTGAAGATCCTCCCCGCGGCGACGTTCGTGCTCGGCGACACCGACGCGGACGCCGCCGAGAAGGCGAACGTCGTTCGCCACCAGCAGGTCAGCGGCCAGTCCGCGATCAAGTTCGCCGAGCAGCTGTGGAACCGCGACCTGTCCGACCTGGACCCGGACGGGCCACTGCCCACAGTGGATCCGGTCGTCGGGGAGAACACGGTGTCCAAGGGCCGGGCCAGCGTGCGGATGTACCGGGACCCGGTCGCCACGGCGAACGAGTGGCGCGAGGTCGCCGAGGCGAAGGGCCTCTCACTGCGCGAGCTGGTGATCCACATGACCGGGCGGCAGACGTTCGTCGGGTCCGCGGAGACCGTCGCCGAGACGATCGACGAGTTCGTCCAGACCGACGCGAGCGACGGGTTCGTCCTGGTCCCGCACATCACGCCGGGCGGGCTGGACCAGTTCGCGGACGCGGTCGTCCCGCTGTTGCAGGAGCGCGGCTCGTTCCGCACCGACTACGAGGGCACGACGCTGCGTGAGCATCTCGGGCTCAAACCGGCGCCGACGACGGTGGCCCCGGCGGACGTGGACGCGTCATGAGGTTCCAGGTCCTCGACATCGTCCCGCACGCGCCGCACCCGGTCACCGGTGAGATCGTCTCCGTGCACGAGCGGCTGGAGCGCGTCGTCGAGACGGCGGTCGCGGCCGAACGGCTCGGCTTCGACTCCTACGCCGTCGGCGAGCGGCACGCCGGGGACTTCGTGTCCTCCGCACCGACCGTGCTGCTGGGCGCGCTCGCCCAGGCCACCGAACGGATCCTGCTCTCCACCGGCGTCACGGTGCTCTCGCTGCTCGACCCCGTCCGCGTCGCCGAGGACTACTCCACGGTGGACCAGCTCTCCGGCGGCCGCCTGGAGATCGTGATCGGGAAGGGCAACGAGGACCGGCACTTCCCGATGTTCGGCCTGGAGCTCGGCCGCCAGTACGAGTACCTCACGGAGAACTACGAGCTGCTGCGCCGGCTGCTGAGCGAGCAGGACGTCTCGTGGATCGGGAAGCACCACGCCGACCTGGACCGTGTCACCACGTTTCCGCGCCCGTTCGACGGGCCGTTCCGGATCTGGCACGGATCGGCCACGTCCACCGACGCCGTCGACCTGGCCGCGAAGTGGGGCGACCCGCTGTTCTCGGCGAACGCGCTGCAGCCGCGCGAGGCCTACAAGGTCCTGATCGACCGCTACCGCGAGAAGCTCGTCGAGCACGGCCACGACCCGTCCACCGGCTACGTCGGAGCCGGGTCCGGCGGGCTGTTCCTCGCCGACACCGACGACGAGGCGATCGCGCAGTACCGGCCGATCTACGAGGCGATGGCCGCGAAGCTCGCCGCCGCCCACGCCGGCGACACCCGCAAGGGCAAGACGATGTCGTTCACCACGATCGAGGACGCCGTCGCGCACGGCCCGGCGCTGGTCGGCACGCCGGCCCGGGTCGCGGCGAAGATCGTCGACTACCACCGCGGCTACCGCCACGACGTGCAGTCGGTCTCGATCAACCCGGTGCTGCCCTACCCGCAGCAGCAGGAGGTGCTGGCCCGGTTCGCCGTCGAGGTCATCCCGCTGGTGCAGCGCGAGATCTCGACGACGCTGTGGGGTCCGGACGATCCCCGGCGCGCCGCCGGGCTCGCCACCGCCGCCCGGTAGGTCGGACATACGACTGAGCCGGGACCCGGCCCTCCTGTCCCGGGGCGGTCGTACGGCTGTCGCGTCAGCCCAGGCGGTTCGCCGCCTGCCGTCCCATCGCGTCCGTCCTCCATCGTTCCCGGCATGAGCACCCGCACCCGCCCGCGCGGGGGTTGCTGTCCTGTCAACCTCGACGTCCACCGCGCGGGAGGAACCATCCGATCTCGAGAGCCCGATCGGCCGGGTCCGCGCTGAGCCGGTCGGTCGGCACGGAACCGGCAGATCCGCTGCCGACGATGATGCAGGCGTAGGCAACACTCCTCATGTGTCCACTTCCGTCCCGTTCGCGTGCCGCCGCCGGGCCGGGCCAGGCCGACCATTCCCGCAATAGCCATTACGGGAAAAAGTTGACCAATGGACGCCCTCTCGACGGCGGCGTCCCGGACCGCACCGACGCCCTGGGAGGACCCGTGACCGAAGGCCCCGACGATGTCGCGGTGGAGGCACTCGCCGCGTTGATCGCGCAGCTCGCGGACACCACGGACCAGCTGCGGGCGGCCGCCGAGCGTGCGCACGAGCTCGTCGAGCTGCGGGCCGAGGGCCGGACCTGGCACGAGATCGTCTCGGCCGAGGAACGGCCGCTGATCGTCGAGCGGATCACCCGGGCACTCGACGACCTGGGCGCGGCCGGGAGCCACTTCCGCCGTGAGGAGGCGCTCGCGCTGCAACGCGAGGGCGTCAGCATCACCGACATCAGCAAGCTGTTCGGGGTCACCCGCCAGCGGGTGTCGACGCTGGTCCAGACACCGCCCCGGTGACCGGGACGCCCGGGTCACACGTCGCCGGACCTGAACGTCAGGTCACCACTCGATCTGGGAGCCGCCGTGTCGGGTTCGACCGTGATGGTCGGCTGGGGGCTGGCGGCCGCCCTGCTGGTGCTGGTCGCGGTGGCGGCCGTCGCCGGGCTCGTGGGGCGGCTGGGCACCGGGCGCGCAGTGGTGATCGCAGCCGTTCGGGCGACGCTGCAGCTGGCGGTCGTCTCGTCGGTGATCCTGTTCGTCGTCAGGTCCTGGTGGGCGACGGCCCTGTTCGTGGTGCTGATGTTCTCGGTCGCGGCGTGGACCTCGGCGCGGCGGATCACGACACACCGCAGCGGCGCCACGGCCGCTCTCTCGATCGCCGCCGGGTCGGTGCCGGTCGTTGCGATCGTCGTCGCCTCCGGCGCCGTGCCGCTGACCGGGATCGCGCTGGTCCCGGTGAGCGGCATCGTGATCGGGGGCGCGATGACGGCCACCTCGCAGGCCGGCCGGCGCGCGCTGGACCAGCTGCACACGCGATGGGGCGAGTACGAGGCAGCGCTCTCGCTCGGGTTCATCGAGCGCGACGCCGCAATCGAGATGATCCGCCCGTCCGCCGCAGACGCGCTGGTCCCGGCGCTGGACCAGACCCGCACCGTCGGGCTGGTGACCCTGCCCGGCGCGTTCGTCGGTGTACTGCTGGGCAGCGGTGATCCGGTGCAGGCCGGAGCCGCCCAGCTGCTCGTGCTGGTCGGCCTGCTCGCGGCCGAGTCCGTCGCGGTCCTGGTGACGGTCGAGCTCGTCGCGCGGGGCCGGCTGCAGACCGGCCACCGGACTAGCGGCGCAGGACCCCGTCCAGCCACGTGATCGTCGGCGCCAGGAGCTCGCGGTCGAAGCGCGGGTCGCCGTGCACGGCGTCGTCGAGGATGTGGACGTCCGGGCGGTTCCCGTTCGCGCGCAACGCATCGGCGAGCAGGTTCGCCTGTCCGAGCGGGACCAGACAGTCGGCCGTGCCGTGCGCGATCGAGAACGCCGGCAGCGACGCCGACGGCCGCAGGTAGGTGACCGGGTTCGACTCGGCCGCCCGCTGGGGGACGGTGTCCACGTCGGCGCCCAGATAGCCCGTCATGTGCCGGTCGGCCTGCGCGAGCTGCGGCGTCCGGCAGTCCGAGCCGCCGGCCCGGGACTGACGCTCCCGTTGGGCGAAGTCGATCGGCCCGTACCAGTCGACGACCGCCTGCACGACGTCCGAGGTCCCGCCGTGGCCGAGTGCGGGGTCGTCGAGCACGGTCGGCCGGCCGGCGCTCGTCCCGACCAGTGCGGCCAGGTTCGCGCCGGCCGACTCGCCCCACACGGCGAACCGTCCGGGGTCGAGGCCGTAGACCGGCGCCGAGGCCCGCAGGTGGCGCACGGCGGCCTTCGCGTCCTGCGCCGCGGCCGGGAACCGCGCCTCCCCGGACAGGCGGTAGTCGATGCTGGCCACCGCGTAGCCCGCCTGCAGAAGGCCCGGCACCTTCGGCTCGGCCGCGCGCTTGTCGCCGCCGGCGAACCCACCGCCGTGCACGAAGACGACCAGTGGGTGGGGGCGACGGCCCCCTGGCGGCAGCCACAGGTCCAGTACCTGCGCCGGCGACGCCCGGGCGTAGGCGACGTCGGCGAGCGTGGGTGGCGGCGCCGACGGCCCGGACTCCCGCTCGGCGGGGCCGCCCGAGCATCCGGCCAGCACCGCGAGAACCACCAGCGTTCCCGCCACGACCGCCCGTCCGGACACCTTCGACATTCTTACCGAGCTCCTGTCCGGTTCACACACCCCCGTCACGGGCGTCGGGAACCATCGGCCGGTGTCCGCCGGGACGGCGTCGGCGCGGCCGGGCGTGCCGCGCGTGCCATGATCGCGCCGCCGTACAGAGAATCGAGGAGATCGCATGGGGTCCACGACCGTCGACGCCCCGTTCAGTCCGCCTGACGGCGGACTGACCGCGTCGCAGGTCTCGGAGCAGCGCCGGGCCGGGGCGGTCAACGCACCGGTCAAGGGCTCGTCGCGCACCTACGCGACGATCCTGCGCACCAACGTCTTCTCGTTCTACAACACGATCCTGTTCGCGATCGGCGTGGTCCTGCTGGCGCTGGGCCGCTACAACGACGCGTTCACCAGCGTCGGGCTCGGTCTCGTCAACGCCGTCGTGGGTGCGGTGCAGGAGATCGGCGCCAAGCGCAAGCTGGACAACCTGCAGCTGCTCGACCGGGCCGACGTGACCGTCGTGCGCGACGGCACCGAGACGCGGATCCCGGCCGTCGAGGTGGTGCGCGGCGACCTGGTGCAGGTCCGGGCCGGCGGTCAGATCGTGGTCGACGGCCCGGTCGTCGCCGGGCGCGTCGAGGCCGACGAGTCCCTGCTCACCGGCGAGTCCGACCCGATCGTCAAGGGCCTCGACGACACGCTGCGCTCGGGCAGCTTCTGCGTCGCGGGCGACGCCTGGCAACGGGCCGAGGCGGTCGGCGCCGAGAGCTACGCGGGCCGCCTCACCCTCGACGCCCGGCGGGTCACCACCGACAAGACGCCGCTGCAGCTGCGGATCGACTTCGTGGTGCGGCTGACGATGGCGCTGGTCGTGCTCATGAGCGGCGCGATCCTGGCCCAGGCGCTGCTCGAGGGCTTCACCCTGCTCCGGGTCGTGCAGATCACCGCCGTGCTCTCCGGGCTGGTCCCGTACGGCCTGTTCTTCCTCATCGCGGTCGCCTACACCCGCGGCGCGGCCCGGATCGCCCGCCAGGGCGCGCTGGTCCAGCAGGTCAACGCCGTGGAATCGGTGACCCACGTCGACGTCGTCTGCACCGACAAGACCGGCACGCTGACCACCGGGCGCCTCACGCTCAAGGAGATCGAGCCGCTCGTCGGGGTCGACGCCCAGGACGTCCTCACGCGCTTCGCCGCGTCGGTCGCCGACCCGAACCTCACGTCGGCCGCGCTCGCCGAAGCGCTGCCCGGCGAGTCCTGGGAGCTGCGCGACGAGGTGCCGTTCACGTCGTCGCTGCGCTGGTCGGGCCAGGTCACCGACGACGGCGCCTGGGTGCTCGGCGCCCCGGACGCCCTGGCCCCGCACCTGGAGACCGCGATGCCCGACGGTGCGGTCGCCGACCGGGCGGCGTCCGGGCTGCGGGTCCTGCTGCTGGCCCGCCCGGCCGACGCGGGCGCGGGGCTGCGCGGCCCGGACGGGCGCCCGTCGCTACCGCGGCTCGAGCCGGTCGCGCTCGTCGCGCTCGCCGACGAGCTGCGTCCCGAGGTCGTGGAGACCATCGCCCGTTTCCGGAGCAGTGGCGTCGCGATCAAGGTGCTCTCCGGTGACGACCCCCGGACCGTCGCGGCCCTGGCCACCCAGGCCGGGCTGGACGCCGGCGACCCGGTGGCGGGCCCGGCGCTCGACGACCTCGACGACGCCGCGCTGGAAGCGCTCGTCGCCCGGACGACCGTCTTCGGCCGCGTCGCGCCGGAGCAGAAGGAACGGATCGTCGGGTCGTTGCGCCGGGCCGGCGGCTACGTCGCGATGCTCGGCGACGGCGTCAACGACGCCCGCGCCCTCAAGAACGCGCACGTCGGGGTCGCCATGCGCAGCGGCAGCTCGGTCACCCAGGACGTCGCGGACATCGTGCTCGTCGACGACTCGTTCTCCGCACTGCTGCCCGCCCGCGACGAGGGCCGCCGGATCATCGACGGGCTCGCGGTGTCGATGTACGTGTTCCTCGCCCGGGTCGCGACCCAGGGCCTGGTCATCCTCGCCGTGACGATGCTCGGCCTGGGCTTCCCCTACTCCCCGACCCAGGTCGGGCTGACCCTGCTGACCGTCGGCATCCCGACGTTCTTCCTGACCGTCTGGGCCAAGCCGGTCCCGCCGGACGGCAACCTGCTCGGCAACCTCGGGCGCTTCGTCGTTCCCGCGGCGCTGGTCACCGCGGGGATGGGGACGTTCGTCTACACGCTGCTCTATCAGAAGGTTCTGCAGGGCTTCACCGGCGGCCGGACCCCGGCCGGCGTGATCGAGGAGTTCCAGGGCTACACCGGCCTGGTCTACGGGCGCGACGCCGACTTCGCCGAGGCCGCGGCCACCATCGGTGCCCAGACCGGCCTGTCCACGTTCGTCGCCCTCGCGTCGTTCGTCCTGATCCTGTTCCTGCTCCCTCCACACAGGATCTTCTCGGCCTGGACCCGCCCGACGTCCGACAAGCGGCCCGCCGCGCTGGTCGTGCTCCTGACGGCCGCGTTCGCGGCCGTGGTGTTCATCCCCGTCCTGTCGGACTACTTCGGGCTCACCGGGGCCGCCGAACCGGTCTTCGCCGTCGTGCTCCCGTCGCTGGTCGGCTGGTTCCTCCTGCTCTCGGCCGTGTACCGGTTCCGAGTGCTCGATCGTGTCCTGCAGACCGACCGGCTCCCCGGCCCGGAGCGCTGACCCGGCTCACGTCCGGCGGGCGGGTCCACGCTCCGGGAGGCGACACCGCACCATGGACGCGTGCCGAGCCGCGTACTGGTAGCCGACGACGATCGCGCCATCCGGGAGTCCCTGGCCCGCGCCCTGGAGCTCGAGGGATACGACGTCACCCTCGTCGACGACGGGGTGGAGGCGCTGACCCGGGTCCGCCGGGACGCGTTCGACGCGCTGGTCGTGGACGTCATGATGCCGTCGATCGACGGCCTCGCCGTGTGCCGGGTGCTGCGCGCCGAGGGCGACCACACCCCCGTCCTGATGCTCACCGCGCGGGTGGAGACCTCGGACCGGGTCGCGGGCCTCGACGCCGGAGCCGACGACTACCTGCCCAAACCGTTCGAGCTCGACGAGCTGCTGGCCCGCCTGCGCGCCCTGCTGCGCCGCGCCGCGCTCACCCCCGGCGCCGGCAACGAGTCCGGTGGCACGACCCTGCAGCTCTCCGCGCTGCGCCTCGACCCGGCCGCGCGGCGGGTCTGGTGGGACGACCAGGAGCTCGCGCTGTCCAAGACCGAGTTCGACCTGCTGGAGCTGCTCCTGCGCAACGAGGGGATCGTGCTGGAGCACTCGACGGTCTACCAGCGGATCTGGGGCTACGACTTCGGCGCGGACTCCAAGAACCTCGCCGTCTACGTCGGCTACCTGCGGCGCAAGCTCGCCGCCGCCGGTGCGCCGCCGCTGATCCACACCGTGCGCGGCGTCGGATACACCGCACGACGGCCGTGATCCGGCAGGATCAGTTCCGGTGCCACGCGGCGGAACCCGGGTGGTCGGCTTCGAGCCCGTGGATCAGCAGCTCGATCTTGCGAGCCGTCCAGGCGTCGGTCGGTCCCGTGGCCAGGGCGGCGGTGGCCGCCCGCACGCCGGGATCGATCCCCGCCCCCGGGCCGCTCTCGACCGAACGCTGACGAGCGGCCATCGTGTGCCCCGCGCCCGGGGTGGTCAGCGCGGTGACGCTGACCGTCTCCAGCGCGTACACCGCTCCCAGCGCCGCACGTTCGGCATCGAACCCGGCCGTCAGCAACACCTCGGTCAGGCCCTGATAGATCCTCAGCACCCGCTGCGGCAGCTCCGGCAGCTCGACGACCGCCGACGCCAGCCCCGGGTAGCGCTGGTTCAGCTCGCACAGTGTCGCGCAGGTCGAGCGGACGCTGTCCTGCCACGAGACGGCCACCGCCGGGCTGGGGATCGGGATGTCGCTGCACACGTCGTCCACCAGCGCCGACACCAGGTCGTCAAGGGTCGGGAAGTGGCGGTAGAACGTCGAGTACTTCACCCCGACCGCCGAGGTCACCGCACCCACGGTCAATCCGGCGAACCCGATCTCGCGCGCCGCGACGACCAACGCGCGCCGATCGGTCAATGCCGGCCGCCCGACACGGCGTCGCGGTTGCACCTCAGCCTGCTCAGTCACAACTCCGACACTACGACTCGCTCGCCCCGGCGCCAGCGCCCGTTGAGAGCAGCCTTCTGCTCATCCCGTGTCCTGACGATCACACGCGGGTCAATGCGGGGAGGCATCGTCGTCGATTGTGTGTACGTCGCCTTGTCGCCCGGTTTCCGCAGCACTAGCGTATGGCGCTGCCCCGGCCGGGCGTTTGCGAATGGCTCTCCACGCGGTACGCGTGGAGGCGCACGTTGGCGCGGCGCGAGTCGCGCCGAGCCGGTCGTCGACCGGCATCCTGCAGCGGAACATGACCGGCCCGGTCCGGAACCGCCATCCATGATCCCCGCACCGTGAAACGATCACGAGGTGCCGCCATGAGCACGAACACCGACATCATCCGTACCGGCTACGACGCCTTCGGCCGCGGCGACATCCCGGCCGTCCTGGCGCTCTTCGACCCGGAGATCGAGTGGTACTCGCCCGAGGAACTCCCCGGGGGCGGTACGTACAACGGCACGTCCGCGGTCGGCGAGTTCTTCTCCAGCCTGCCCGGCAACTATCAGGAACTCCGCGTCGAGCCCGACCGCTATCTCGACGCCGGCGACCGGGTGATCGTCGAGGGCCGTCACCGGGGCCGGATCAACGACGTCTCCTTCGAGGTCGGCTTCGCCCACGTCTGGACGCTCGCCGACGGACGAGTCGTGCAGCTCCGGGAGTACATGGACTCCGGCAAGCTCCTGCCACTGTTCGCCTCCGCCACGGCCGACGCCTGACAAGCCCGGATCCGGCGTACAAGTGTTCGGCGAGCACCACGCGTCCCGACTGGACGTGCAGGCCATCGCCAGTTGGCTCGCCCAGTGAACGGCAACCCTGGTGGGCACTCCACCAGCAATGGAGCGGAGCACGCTACCTCGGCTGAGCAAGCGGCGGCCAACAAGCGCCGCGGAGGCTCGGTCCGTCCAGATCCGAACGGGGAGCAAGCAGGCCGAAAAATCTCTCGCCTCTTCCGGAGAAATGCCACCGAATCGGACGCCAAGCTCAGACGGACGTTTCGAATGTTCGCGATTACTCTGGCCGTCGGTTTCCTGTTCTGGGCCGGCGTCATTGCAGGGATCGTCCTTCTCCTGAACCGGTAGAGGGCACGGAGAGCCGGGCCATCAGCCCGCCTTGCGGGCGGTCACCAGCAGGTACTCCGCCGAGCAGTGCGTCCGGCCGGTCTCCGTCGCGCGGTTCCAGGTGGTGCGGTGCGAACATCGCCCCGACGCACGACATCACGACGTCGCACGTCTCGCCGTCGAACGGCAAGCCACGTCGGCCTCGGTCCAGGCCGGCTCGGCACCGCGCCGCGCCGCGATCCGACGGCCGGCGTCGAACAGCTCCGGCGTCAGGTCGGACGCGGTGACCTCGGCGCTCCGCAGCACGGTCGGTCATCGAGCGGGGTCCGGCGAGGCACGTCGTTCTCGCCTCGTGGCGTTCCGCCGCCGCGTCGACGGCCGGAGTACCCGGTGCGGATCCGGCCGCGCGTCGGTCGTCGGCACCGCGCTCCGGGACTCCGGTGCAGGAGCGACGGGCGGTCGTCGCCGGGCTCTCCATCGGGCCAGCCGTCGGCGTGCGGACAGGACGAGGCGGGACGCGGTCTCCGGCGGGACGAACATCAGGTAGGTCGTGATCATCAGCATGCTGAAGAACCCGACCATGATCGAGAAGCCGATCGACAGATGGAGCGAGACACCGAGGGCGAGGACCCAGGGACGCAGGGTGCGATTCCACACGAAGATGGCGAGCGAGAGCTCGAGCAGCAAGGTGCCGAACGTCATGAGCTCGCTCAGGACGACGGAGTCGGTCAGGAAGCTCGGTGTCGGGAACCGTTGGATGTCGTCGATGCGGAGTGCGTAGGAGACTGCCGTTCCGTTGCGCCACAGGTCGCCCTGCACCTTCCCCCACACCGTGGAGAGGTAGACGACGCTGAGCTGGATCTGCATCAGCCGCAGGGCCCAGGGTGCCCGTATCGGGAACTCCCAGAACCGATCGCGGGCGCGGCGCCACCGATCTACCGACAGGGCCGCACCGGCAGGCGCGAAGATGAAGTAGAACGCAAGATTCCGAAGCAGGACGTCCCCGGCGTTGAGGATGTTCGGATCGCGGCGTTCGAACGAGAGCACCCCGACGAACAGCAACACCGTCGCCAGCCGGGTCCGAAACCCGATCATGACGCCGACCGCGCCGAACAGCGTCACCACCCAGAGACCGATGACCACCGGGGCGCTGGTGGAGATGCTCAGTAGTGTCCAGGCCCCGACGCCTGGCACGGGCACTGCGGGGAACACGCCGTCGGGTCCGTAGAACGTCAGCAGGTTCACCGCCTGCGACAACGTCCACAGGGTCGCCACGAACCCGAACACGATCCGGACGACGGCGATGGTGGACGTCGGTTCGGGGCGGAACCAGAACGTGGTCCACCCCTGCCATAACCGGTCGAATGCCGCCCTCATCGGTCGAGCACCGGCACGGTGTAGAAGGGTTGCTCGACGTAGGGCAGGGCGTCAGGCAACGGCCCAGGTGGCGGGTTGGCTGACACCCGACGTATGAGGGTCACCCGGACGGGCTTGCCCCCCGCCTGCCGGTCCTGTTCGACGACCCACTCGGCGTAGGGCCTCCAGAGCGGGCGGCCCTCGGCCGGGCTGGCCAGAGACTCTCCGTACTTCTGCCACCGGTAGCCCCAGTACGCCGACAGTCCGATGCCGGTCGGGATCGGACGAAGCTCCACCGACCCGTCGGCCCGGTCGATGCGAGCCAGGACGAAGACCGACTGCTGGCGCGGGTTCGGCGAGAAGATCGACCAGCCCTGGTCCAGCCCGGTCAGATTCAGGTACGGCTGGGCCGCGACGATCAGGCCCGCCTTGGTCACCGAGGCCGGCATGTTCTGAACGAGGACCGCTGCCAGGGTGATGATGAGAAATATCGTGATCACAATTCGGCGGGCGCCTTCGCGGCGACCGGGCGCGTCCAGCTCGTCGGATTGTCTGGTGCCCGTCGAATCCACGTCCACGTTCACATCCCATTCGTCTCGACGTCCGCCGATGGCGTCCGTCGCCGCGAATGGCTCCAACCTCTCGATCGAGAGGTTGGAGCCACCCGGTTCTCGGTGGTGCCTTACGACACCGGGAGTTCCGGCTCGGTCGACGCCGGAGCGTCGTCCGTGCTCGGCGCGGTCGGCTCGTCCGCGCTCGGGACGATCGGCTCGTCCGAGCTCGGCGTGGCCGGCGCTGTCGACTCATTCGTGCTCGGCGCAGTCGACCCGTCCGTACTGGGCACGATCGGATCGTCCGAGCTCGGCGTGGCCGGCTCGTCGGAACTCGGCGCGGCCGGCTCGTCGGAGCTCGGCGCAGTCGACTCGTCCGTGTTCGGGACGATCGGCTCGTCCGCCAACGGTGCAGTCGACTCATCCGTGTCCGGCGCAGTCGGCTCGTCCGTGCTCGGCGCGGTCGACTGGTCCGTGTCCGGCGCAGTCGGCTCGTCCGTGCTCGGCGCGGTCGACTGGTCCGTGTCCGGCGCGGTCGACTCATCCGTGTCGGGCGCAGTCGACTCGTCCGTGTTCGGCGCGGTCGACTGGTCCGTGTCCGGCACAGTCGACTCATCCGTGTCCGGCGCAGTCGACTTGTCGGTGTTCGGGACGATCAGCTCGTCCGTGTTCGGCACAGTCGGCTCGTCGGTGTTCGGGACGATCAGCTCGTCCGTGCTCGGCACGGTCATGGACTGTGCTGTCCGAAGATCCGTTCCCGGAGTCGGGGTCTGGTCACCCTCGGACACGGTGTTCTGACCCGCACCCGCGTCGATAGTGTCGAGGCCGGCGCTACCGGTGATGGTGTCGTTCCCGTCGCCGGCGGTCAGGTTGTCGTTGCCGGGCCCGCCGGTGATGGTGTTGTTGCCATCACCGCCGTCGATGTCATCATCGAAGTTGGTGCCGGTGATGGTGTCGTTCCCATCGCCGCCGGTGATCGTCTTGCCGAAGGTGGCGTTGGTGCAGTCGATGGTGTCGTCACCGGAGGTTCCGGTCACCGTGGTCGCATCCTGGGTCACGCCCTCGCTCACGACGCAAGCGACGTAGGGATCCGGGTCACCGGTCGTGCCGGTGGTCGTGTCGGTGGTCGTACCGGCAGTCGTGTCGGTGGTCGTACCGGCAGTCGTGTCGGTGGTCGTACCGGCAGTCGTGCCGGTGGTCGTACCGGCGGTCGTGTCGGCAGTCGTGCCGGTGGTCGTACCGGCAGTCGTGCCGGTGGTCGTACCGGCAGTCGTGTCGGTGGTCGTACCGGCAGTCGTGTCGGTGGTCGTACCGGCAGTCGTGCCGGCGGTCGTACCGGCAGTCGTGTCGGTGGTCGTACCGGCAGTCGTACCGGCAGTCGTGCCGGTGGTCGTACCGGCAGTCGTGCCAGTCGTGCCAGCGGTCGTACCAGCAGTCGTGCCAGTCGTGCCAGCGGTCGTACCAGCAGTCGTGCCAGTCGTGCCAGCAGTCGTGCCGGTCGTGCCAGCGGTCGTACCAGCAGTCGTGCCGGTCGTGCCGGTCGTGCCGCGTCGTGCCGGTCGTGCCAGCGGTCGTGCCAGCGGTCGTCCCGGCAGTCGTGCCGGCGGTCGTGCCGGCAGTCGTACCGGCAGTGGTCCCGGCAGTCGTGCCGGCAGTCGTTCCGGCAGTGGTCCCGGCA
Organism: uncultured Actinomycetota bacterium; assembly: GCA_963822335.1. Taxonomy (GTDB): domain Bacteria; phylum Actinomycetota; class Actinomycetes; order Mycobacteriales; family Pseudonocardiaceae; genus Pseudonocardia. The sequence goes on from CAWGHE010000006.1 coordinate 783,167, forward strand.
GTCGTGCCGGCAGTCGTGCCGGCAGTGGTCCCGGCAGTCGTGCCGGCAGTGGTCCCGGCAGTCGTGCCGGCGGTCGTGCCGGCAGTGGTCCCGGCAGTCGTTCCGGCAGTGGTCCCGGCAGTCGTGCCAGCTGTGGTCCCGGCAGTCGTGCCAGCGGTCGTGCCTGCAGTCGTTCCGGCAGTCGTTCCGGCAGTCGTTCCGGCAGTCGTGCCGGCAGTCGTGCCAGCAGTCGTGCCAGCAGTCGTTCCAGCAGTCGTGCCAGCAGTCGTGCCAGCCGTTGTGCCAGCAGTGGTCCCGGTAGTCGTGCCAGCGGTCGTGCCTGCAGTGGTCCCGGCGGTCGTGCCGGCAGTGGTCCGGCGGTCGTGCCGGCAGTCGTGCCAGCCGTCGTGCCAGCCGTCGTGCCGGCGGTCGTGCCAGCAGTGGTCCCGGCGGTTGTGCCGGCGGGCGCGCCGGTGTCCTTGTCGCCGTTAGTACCTATCGGCCGCGTGAACATCCCGGTCGAGGTCTCCAGGACGAGGCCCGCGACTGGGGCCGCCGCAGGAGTGATGACGTTGACCTGCTCCGTCGAGAGACCCTCCCAGGCCTCGCCCTTGTAGCTGGCCGGCGCCTCGGAACCCTTGTCGAGAGGGTTCCCGCAGTAGCAGCGAACCTGGGGCACGCCGAACTTGTCGACCAGCACCGCAGTGCCCACCTGAAGCACCGCCGGGAACGCGGTAGCGCGACCCTCGGCGAATCCGTGGTTGGTCACGGACGTGTCCGCGCGCAGGGTGACCGGCGTCAGTCCTTTGACGTAGTCCCCGATCGACTCGGGTGCGATCCCCTCAGAGGCGGCGAACGCGTTGGCGCGGTCGGGATTCTCTTGCAGGAAACCGACCATCGCCGCGCTGTCGCAGGCGTTCTGGAGGGTGCCGCCGTAGAGGCCGGGCGTGTCGCCGGAGACCACACCACCGGCGCGAGCTGGCGTCACCTCGGCAGGCGCACCGGCAACCGGGGGCGTGAAGGGATCCAGCCCGGCAGCGGTGGCCGGTTCAGCTCGCACCTCGACGGGCGGGAGCGCGGGGTTCGCCGTCAGAGATTCGCCGGCCATGGCTGTACCGGCGGCACCGCCACAAATCAGGCCCGCCGCCGTCAGGCTGGCGAGCAGTGGTCTTAGTTTCACATCGGAGTCCCTCATCGCTGACCAGGTCAGCGCGCGATCTAGCACGTGTCTTGCAGGGCTTGACAAAATGTAGTCTGGGACTTGCAGTCGATGGCGTCAAGTCGAGCTATCATTCTGACAAGCGACAGTGCTACCCCGCCTGCCCCTCCGATGTGCCCGGCGCACGTGATCGGGCCAGATCGAGGAACAGCGGTGAGGACGGCCGCCTACCGGCGTGCCGGTGCCGACCGAGGGGGGCCCGGCAAGCTGCGGGCCTTCGCCGGTCACGCCGTGACACCGGGACGGCTTGATCGACAAGGTCGACGCCCTCGGCCCTCTGCGCCACCGACGAACCTGCCACACAGGTGACGCCCGGCGCGGTGGGCGCCTAGATTGACGGCAACCGCTCACGTGGCACGCCGAACACCATCCACCATGCCCGCGGACTTGACCGCTAGCTTGGCCGTGTTCTCGACTACTTGTCGACAACCCTGACCTGAACGCGATTGCGAAGTGCGATGCCTGAGGACGGCCCGAGCACACACCTGGACCTTGTGTTGCCCCTCGATGTGCTGATCCGCTCGCGCATGCAGGAGCGCGGCTGGTCCTACACCGACCTGGCGCGTCGCTCCGGTCGAGCGCTGACCCGCGGCCGGTGGCAGCAGCTGGGGTCCGGCGTCCAGCAACGCAAGTTCCCGGACCCGAGATCACTGACGGTGATCGCGGACGCACTCGAAGTCGATATCACCACCGTCGTTCTCGGCGCCGCACGGACCCTCGGCCTGAGCGTCCGCCCGAACGGCACCGGCCTGTCGCAGTTGCTGCCCGACCAGACCGAGCGGCTCTCGCCGCGGATGCGCGACGCGATCCTGACCGTGATCCGGGCGGCTGTCGCCGACACGCTGGGCGGCGGCGAGACCACCGAGATCGTCCGGCGCGACGCCCTCAGTGGACTGCGGCTGGAATGGCCCAAGGACTCGGCACCGTCGCAGCGGTCCACAGACGACTCCGGCCAGCCGAGCACCGAGGGTTCCGGGTCGGCCCCCGGTCGTTGAGCGCACCGGCGACGGAAACGGTTGCCGGACAGCGACATGCGCGTGAGCAGGCTGCTCGAGCCGGGCCGGCACCGTCGCGAGCGATGAAAATCCGGTCCAGGCATCGGGGCCCCCCGACGGGTGAACCCCCGACTCCGCCCCGGTGCAGCCGGACTCGACACGAGGAGCCGCGATCACCACAGGCGGCATCGATGACCCCGGCTCGGCTCGAGAGACGGTTCCCGTCGAGCTGATCACGGGCACGATGCGAACCGCGAGAACCAGGTTGACCGAGCCCGTCACCCCAGGGACGCGGCTGCCGATCAAGAGGCGCCTTGGCCCCGGACAACGGAGGTGCACCGTGGCCCAGCCACGAACCCGAAACGCACCCGGCCAACCCCACATCTCGTCCGAAACGCAGAGTGTTCGCTCGCAGTTCGATTAGCGTCCCGCGCGACAAGGGGTATTCTCCCCAGCAGGGGGACATAATCTCCAGCACGACTCACCGTCGGTTCACGGCTTCCGGTGCGGTATGGCCGGGAAATCCCGGAAGCCATGCAAGCACGATCATCGCCTCCAGAGCAGGGCCCAAGTCAGTACTTGGCCCCTCTCCGACAGCAACACCGAGCGGCGATGCTCGACCCTGAAAGGAGCCCCGGTGTCCATTCCCCCCAGGACTGCACCGCCCCTGCACGACACTCCAGTGTTCGTCTACTACTCCACCCGGGCATTGGTCGATAGTTTGCGCACGGTGGTCAGCATCAACTACGCACATCTTGCTCGAGTCGTGGCCCGGCTGGACACCACGGGGACGACTTGGGTCCTCACCCTCGACATCGACAGTCCGGCCGAGGACCATTGGTGGGCGATGGTCGACGTCGTCAAAGTTCTGAAGCGGGGCGCGCACGCCGCCGAACACGCCAGGACCACACCACATCTGAGCCTGGTCCGAAACGGAGCCTGCCCCCTCCGGAGACGGACGGACCCTCATAGCGGTCGTTTACCGGACTACGGATAGGCGCTTTTCGGATAGGCCGGCCTAGATCGTCGAACCTGCTGTCACCTGTACGTCACTCTTGGCTATCCCGCTTCGCCCGACTGCTCGCCTACGCCCGTCACGCGGTGGTCGGCCAGAGTCTCGGCGACCGCTGCCCGGATCAAGTTCAAGATCGCGTCGCGCATGTGCGGCGAGAGCAACTCGGTCTGCTCGGGCAACAGGTACGCGAAGGCGCTGCCCTCCAGGCGAGCGTCGAGACCGACCGCCTGTGCGGCACCGAGCACGACGGTGGTGACGTCGACCTCGAGAACCTGGGCGATGACCTGCAACGACGCCGGGTCGGGGAAGTTCTTCTGACGGACTCCCGAGCCCAGCTGCTGCCACCGGCCGCGAGTCAACGCCTGCCCGGAACGGCGCGCCAGGTCGGTGTACGACCAGCCCCGGTCCTCCATACAGGTACGGATGAGCTGGTGGAGGGTCGGCGTCGCCTCGCGGTCGTCGGTCGGTTCGGTCAACGCCCCGGCCTCCGATCGATCGTGCGTCCACGCTGCGGGGGCAGCTTGCCACGTTCGTTACGCACTGTAATGGCTTTGGGGAGAGGACCACCTCTTTGGGGGGACCGTCGTCAGTGGCGGTACGTCGAGTCACTGCTTGACAGGCAGGTGCGCAAGGGTCACGCTGACGCTTGTCAAGTTGCTGGCCGTCACCGAGTGAACACCGACGGGTGTCAAGGGGCGGCCTCACCGGCCCTGGCCGGCCGCGACCACTGACCGTACGGATCCGAACTTCGACGTTGCTCGTCCCTGCCCCCGGCGAGCAGACAGGTCTTGCGTGCAGGAGCAGGGCGGCCCGGTGCCACCGGCTCCCCAAGACCCGTCACGGCGGCACACCCCCACATCGCGCGAACGAGTGCACAACCCAGGATCGGCGAGAGTCCGGCCGATTCTCCAGACTTCGGCCGAACCAACCGGGGCAACGCAATGGATCGACATCGAGGAGAACCCCGCCTCACCGGCATCTCACCGAGAACGTCGGCTCGATGCCGTAAGCAGTTGGAATACCGCAGACGACACCGAGCGGATATGCGCGGGATCGTGCGCACTTGTTCCTGTCCAGGCGGCGACTCGGCGACAACACCATTCGATCCGCGCACTCGAGAGACAAACCGTCGAGTCGCAAAGGGCATCATGGCGATGCACAGCATTGTCGGACGCGGAAACAGAACGAGGTTCTACCGTATTGCAGCGTAGGGCGGACGACAGAGCGAATCGGCGGGCAAACGGTCGTATCCCGCGCGAGGCAAACGTCATACCGCTCGAATCCGCCGACACCGCGACAAAGGAGCGGGGGACGAGATCAGTGACCAGGCCGGCGCGATCGCGAGCCGAACTCCCAGTGCGAGGGCTCCATGACTTCCGAAGGACCTCAGCTCCACCGGCCGAGATAAATGACGCCGAATCGGAGATCGACCTCCGACGGATGTTACGAATGTTCGCCATTGCTCTGACCATAGGGCTCCTGTTCTGGGCCGGCGTCATTGCCGGGATCGTCCTTCTCCTGAGCCGATAGAGGGCACGGAGAGAGCCGGGCCATCAAGCCGCTTGCGGGCGGTCACCAGGAGGTACTCCGCCGAGTAGTGCGTCCGGCCGATCTCCGTCGCGCGGTTCCAGGTGGTCAGGAACTCCAGGAAGGCACGGTCCAGCGCCGCGGTCCTCTCCGGATCGGCGGCGTTGTTCTAAGTAGACGGCGATCGTCGGCCCGTAGTAGCGCTTGAGCGACGGCCCGTGGCCGTCGCGGCCCGGCCAGCAGTCAGCCGACGAGGTGCGGCGAGAACAGGCGGGAGGCGAGCCGGCGCATGGACAGTTCGTCGGCGGTGGCCGCCGCATCGGCACGCAGCGTCGCGGCCCGGTCGAGGTCACCGGGCTCCCCGCGGGCGACGAGCATCGCGGCGAACGCAGCCTGGGTGTGGGCGATGAACGGTGTCGCGCCCATCCGGGTGTTCGCGCTCAGGGCGCTCTCGAAGTACCCCTCCGCCTCGTCGTACCGGCCCACCGTCGCGGCGAGGATGCCGAGATGGCGGGCCACCGAGCCGAGCGCGAAGCTCGGGCGTCCGACGAGCGCGGCCCGGTCCACATAGGGCCGGAGCACCTCGAGCGTGGTGGCCGCGATGGCCTCGTCGCCGACGTCGGCGCAGACCTCGGCGAACAACGCGATCATGCTGAGCCAGGTGTAGTCGCGGGGCAGGGCCGCGTAGGCGTCGGCCGACCAGCGCTCCAGGATGCGACGGGCCTGTTCCGGGCGGCCGGTGTCGGCGTACACCACGGCGAGCAGGGCCCAGACGCTGGGAATCGCCGGGTTCGCCCGCACGAACTCGCCGATCTCCGCTTCGACATCGGCGAGCCGGCCCCGCTCGCGACACAGCCAGAACCGCTGGGTCAGGTGGTACCCGGCCGCGGTTCGCGGGTCCTGACGACGGCCCATCTCGTAGGCCTCACGGCTGAGGACCTCCGCGTCGTCGAACCGTCCGTCGAGCAGAGCCCGCAGCGTCCTGCGCAGACGTGCCTGCCACCGGGCGAACGGATCGGCCAGCCGGTCGGCCAGGTCGGCGTAGGCCGCGATCTCGAGGTCGGCTCCCTGCACGTCGCCCGCGTCGAGCAGGTCGACGATGCGCCAGTGCTTGCCCTGCAGGAGCAGTTCGTCCTCTCCGGTCTCCTCCCCCAGCGCGACCATGCGCGTCGCGATCCGCATCCGCTCGTCCAGGTGGTCCGGCCCGTACAGCGCCCAGTGACGGGCGACGAGCGACTGCGCCTCGGCGACGGCGTCCCCGGACTCGACGGCCAGGCGCAGCGCTTCCTCACTCACCGCGGCCCGGCGGTCGGGATCCCCGCTGAAGTACAGCTCGATGGCGGTCCGGGCCAGTAGGCGCGAGCGCAGCGCAGGCTCGGCGCGGGCGGCGGCCCGCTCGAGCAGGTCGAGCAGGTCGCGGTCGACCATGCCCATGACCGGCCACGTCCCGCCCAGCGCCAGCGCCGCACCGCCGAGCAGCGCGGGGTCGTCCAGAGAGGTCGCGAGGCCGGCCGCCTCGCGGAGTGGGGCGGCGGCGTCCGGCCGGTCGGCGCGCCGGCGCGCACGACCCAGACCGATCAGTACCCGGCACCGTCGCACCGTGTCGCCGGGGAGGTAGCGGTCCACGCATTCGAGGCAGAGCTCGTAGAGGCGGACCGCCTCCTCGTGCGCCAGCATCCGCGCCGTCGACGCGGCAACGGCACACGCGCCGTCGACGGCGGTGGCCGGATCGCCGTCGGGGAGCGCACGCAGGCGGTGGTGGACGAGCTCGAACCGGTGCCGCCCGCCGTCCGGGCCGTGCACCTGGGCCAGTGCCTCGGCCGCGCGTCCGTGCCACCGGCACCGGCTCGATGTGGTCAGCGAGTCGTAGACCGTCTCGCGGACCAGCGCGTGGACGAAGCGGAACCGCGCGGCGTCGTCCGGGACGGGAGTCACGACCACGGCCTCGGACGCCTCGACGAGCAGGTCGTCGAAGGCACCGGGTGGTTCTCCGGCGGCCCGTTCCAGGATCGGCACGGAGTAGTCACGCCCCAGTACGGCTGCCGTCTCGAGCATCGCCCGGCACGCGGGCGTCAGCCGGTCGAGCCGGCGGCGGATGGTCAGCCGCACGGTCGGCGGCAGTCCCGTCCGCCGGACACCGGGTTCGGCCAGGGTCTCCTGCGCGGCGAGCAGCCGGACGAGCTCGGTCACGAAGAACGGGTTGCCCTCGGTCTCGGCGTGCAGGCTCCGCGCGAGTCCCTCGGGCAGCGGTGTCCCCGCCACGGCGTCCACGTAGCGACCGACGTCCCCCGCGTCGAGGCCGGACAACGTCATGTGCCGGCTCCGGGGCTCGCCCGCCGAGTCGCCGAGGATGCCGGCGAGCGGGTGCCCCGGGTCGACGTCGACGGTCCGGTACGTCGCGACGACGAGCACCCGCGTCCCCGACAGCGTCGGAGTGAGGAACCGCAGGAGCGCCAACGACGGCGGGTCCGCCCACTGGAGATCGTCGAGGATGACGACGGCCGCGCCGTCCGCGGTCTGCTCCCGCAACGCGCCGACGACCCGGTCGAAGAGCCGGAACCGCGCGGAACGCGGGTCCGCGAGCTCGTCGTGGAGGCTGGACCGCCCGCCCGCTTGTGACGCCGCGGTCTCCAGGTCCGCCAGGATCCGGTCGATCTCCTGTGACGCCGGGCGGGCCGCGGCCCGCCCGGTCTCGGCGCACTGGCGCAGCACCTGCACCCAGGGCCAGAACGGCGGAGCACCGTCGGCCTCCCTGGCCCGTCCCCAGAGGACGGGCCGTCCCCGGCTCTGCGCGTACGCGGCGAACTCCTCGGCCAGGCGTGTCTTGCCGATCCCGGCCTCCCCGCCGACGAAGGCGAGCGTGCCCCGACCGGCGTCGGCCCCGGCCAGAAGCGTCTGCAGGGTGAGCATCTCGTGCGTCCGCCCGACGAACGGCGCCGGCGCCGACGCAGGCGCCGTCCGGCCGCCGACGGTCGCCTCGTCGCGCACGGCGGGACGATCAGCGGCGGCGTCCCCTCCGACGGGAGCCGGCGGGTCCGGCTGGACCCGCAGGCCGGAGCGGGCCAGCCCGACCAGGGCGGCACCGGTGCACTCGGATCCGCGCCGCAGGGCGGCGTCGAACCGCTCGGGTCCGAGGGCCTCGGCCAGCGACCCGAGCCCGCCCCGGTCGAACGGAGACGGCTTGCGGGCGGCGACGAGCGCCGCGTGCAGGGCGACGGCGTCGTCGTCGGCGCGCAGGCGGACCAGGAACCGGGTGATGTAGCGCAGGTTCAGCCACTGCTGGGTCCGGTCGCCGACCCGATCCCAGTGGTCGAGCACCCGTCGGAGCGCGTCCGCGGCCACGGCGAGGTCGGGGACGCGGGCGTGGACGGCCAAGGTGGCCGCGGCCTCCATCAGCGCGATGCCCTCCCACCAGAAGTTCTGCACCGACGCGGCGAGCTCAGCGGCCTCGTCGAACAGGGTCAGCGCCCGCTCCGGGTCGGACTTCTTCAGCACCAGCCCCATGGCGTAGCGCGCCATCGACAGTGCCGTCGGGTTGGCCGTGGCCTCGGCCGTCAGCACGGCATCCCGGGCGGCGGCGAGGCCGTCGTCCGGTGCCCGCAGCACGGCCTGGCACACCGCGACGTAGTAGAGGGTCCAGACGAGCCGGATCGGGTCGTCGTCGTGTCGTGCCTGCTCCACCTCACCGGCGTAGTGCCGCAGCGCCGCCTCGGCGTCGCCCTCGTAGAGCGCGACGTCGGCGAGGACGTCGCCGGGGTAGGCGATGCGCCCGGTTCCCCGAGCCGGGCGCCGCCCGCCCGCCCGGGCGGCCAGCGTCCGGGCGGCGGCGAACTCGCCGCGGTTCCACGCGCCCCGGGCGGCGACGCCGACGGCCGCCGGGACGAGCGGATGCCCGTCGTCGACGAGCTCGAGCGCCCGCTGCGCCCACCCGGCCACCTCGTAGCCGACCCGCAGGTGCAGCAGCTCGGAGACGGAGGTGACGACGCGGAGGGCCAGATCACCGTCCCGGTCGGCGACGGCACGCTCGAACGCCGTGCGGAGATTCTCGTAGTCGGGCAGGGCGCGCTCGACCCACACCCGCTCGTCGGGCCCGTGCAACCCGCGCGCGGTCTCCTCGGCGAGCCGTGCGAAGTAGGACGCGTGGGCGCGCCCCGGATCGTCCTCGGCGCCCGCCTCGCGCAGCCTCGACCGGCCGTAGGCCCGCAACGTCTCCAGCACGTGGTAGCGGGACCGGCCGGGGCCACCGGACACCGACACCATCGACTTCTCGACGAGCTCGCCGACGAGATCGACGACGTCGTCCTCCGAGTCGCCCGGCCGGCCGCACACCCCGTGCGCCGCCTCCATGTCGAAGCCGCCCGCGAACACCGACAGCCGGACGAACAGCGCCTTCTCCGCTGCGGTGAGCAGGCGGTAGGACCAGTCGATGGTCGCCTCGAGGCTCTGGTGATGGGGCAGCCCGTCCCGGGACCGACGGCTGAGCAGGCGCCCGCCGTCGAGTCGGCGGGCCACCTCGGCGGCGCTCATGACCCGGAGCCGCGCGGCGGCCAGCTCGATCGCCAGCGGCAGCCCGTCCAGCCGTCGGCAGATCTCGGCGACCGCCGCGGGGTCGTGGTCCCGTCCCTCGGGGTCCGAACCGCGGCGGGCGGCGCCGGCGCGGTCGGCGAACAATGCGACGGCGTCGTCGACCGGCATCGGCGCGAGCGGCACGACCCACTCCCCGTCGACCCCGAGCGCCTCGCGGCTCGTCGCCAGCACGGTCACGGTCGGGCAGTTGCGAACGATCTCGTCGAGCAGCCTGCTGGTCGCGTCGAGGACGTGCTCGCAGTTGTCCAGCACCAGCATCAGCTCCTGCCCGCGCAGGTACTCGATCACGCTCTCCTCGATCGAGAGACCCTGACGCTGGCGCACACGCAGCGCCACCGCCACGGCGTCGCTGACGGCGCCTCCGTCGTCCAGCGGTGCCAGCTCGCACAGCCGGACGCCGTCCGGGAACCGCCCGGCCTCGCGGGCGGCGACCTCGACCGCGAGGCGGGTTTTGCCGACCCCACCGACCCCGGTCAGGGTGACCAGCCGACCCTCCCGCACGGCAGAGGCGACCTGCCCGAACTCGGCCTCCCGTCCCACGAAAGTTGTGGCCCGTCGCGGCAGATCGCCGTCCGGTGCGATCGGGCCGGCCCGGGTGGGCGGGGGCTCGGTGAGCGGCGGCGGCGCGGTCGGCGGAGGCACGGTCGGCGGCCGAGAGACGGCCGCGGAGGGGGCGGCCTCGACGGCGCTGCGGTCGTCGTCGCCACCGCCTTCGAGGATCTGCTGGTGCACCTGTCGCAGCGCGACACCGGGATCGGTGCCGAGCTCGTCGCGCAGTTCGGTGCGTGTGCGCCGGTACGTCTCGAGCGCGTCCGCCTGACGCCCGCTGCGGAACTGGGCCAGCATCAGCTGTCCGGCCAGCCGCTCGTCCAGCGGGTTGTCCCGGACCGCGACCGCTAGCTCGGCGAGCAGGTCGCCGTGTCGCCCGGCCCGCAGCGCCGCGTCGTTGCGATCGAGGACGGCAGCCATCCGCTCGGCGAGCAGGCTCTCGCGGAGACTGTGGAACCACGGGGTGGTCGCGGTCGGGAACGGCTCACCGCTCCACAGACCGAGCGCCTCCTCGTACTGGGCCGCGGCGTCCGCCGGACCAGCGGCGGAGCGGGCCCCGGCGACCAGGTGCCGGAACCGGTGCAGATCGATCGACAACGGATCGGTGGACAACGAGAAGCCGACCGGGCCCCGCACGATCTGTGCGTCGACTCCGGCCAGCCGCCCGCGCAGCCGGGACAGGTATCCCGACAGGGCATTGCGGGCACGATGCGGCGGCCGGTCCGACCAGACCCGGTCGATCAGCTGGTCGATCGTGACGACACGGCCCACCTCGACCAGCAACACGGCGAGGACACTGCGCTGCCGCGCGTGCCCCATGTCGACGGCGCGGCCGTCGACCGACGCGTCGACGTCACCGAGCAGTCGGAACTCCACCGCCATGCCGCTCCCCGATCCGACCGACGGTCGCCGGATTCGCCTCAGCCCCGCAGCCAGTGTCGGTCACCGGAACCGCCCGGAACAGGGACAAGCGGAGCATTTCGGCCCGTCCGACGGACGCACACGCCGGAGCAAGGCTCGGGTCAGGAGCTGGATCCGCGGTACGGGCTGCCCCTGGCAGGTTCTGCCGGGTCAGGCCTCCGACCCGACGGAATCCGGTGTCACGGACGCGCGGCGCAGCCGCTTGTGATGCTCGCCCGCGTTCCGGCGCAGGGCCCGGTCGATGAGTCACGATGGGTCCGTGGACCTCAGGTGGCGCGCATGACGATGCACAGTTCGCACTGGGGCGCGTTCCGGCCGCGGGTCGAGTACGGCAGGCTGACCGGGGCCGTCCCGTTCGAGCACGACGGTGACCCCTCACCGCTGCTGCGGTCGGTGCCCGGCGCCGTGCACGCGACGAACCGGGTGACCCGCCCGGCCGTGCGCGCCTCCTGGCTGGACGGGTCCGGCGGGCGCCGGGGAGCCGACCCGTTCGTCGAGATCGACTGGGACACCGCGCTCGACCTCGTCGCGACGGCGCTGCGCGACACCTACGACCGGCACGGGCCGTCCGCTGTATTCGGCGGCTCGTACGGCTGGTCCAGCGCCGGCCGCCTGCACCACGCGAAGACCCAGGTCGGGCACTTCCTGGCCTGCACAGGCGGGTTCACCGGCCAGGCCGGCAACTACAGCTACGGCGCCGCCGACCACCTCCTGCCGTACATCGTCGGCGACGCGAGCGCCGTGACCGGGCAGGTCGCCACGTGGGCCGAGATCGCCGAACACACCGACACCGTCCTGATGCTCGGCGGGGCGCCGGCGAAGAACTTCCAGATCGAGTCCGGCGGCACCGGCGACCACACGTCGCGGCACGGGCTCGCAGCCGCGCTCGGCGCGGGCACCCGGATCGTCAACGTCAACCCGGTCCGCTCCGACGCGCCCGCCCACCCGTGCGTCGAGTGGCTCCCGATCCGCCCGGGCAGCGACGTCGCGCTGCTGCTGGCACTGGTCCACGAGATCGACCGGACCGGCCATCTCGACAGGGAGTTCCTGCGCCGCTGCACCGTCGGGCACGAGCGGTTCCTCGCCTACGTCCGTGGCGACAAGAACGGGCAGCCGAGGACGGCCCGGTGGGCGGCGTCGGTGACCGGCGTGCCGGTCGACCGGATCGAGGAGCTCGCCCGCCGGATCGCGGGCGGCCGGACCCTGGTCACCGCGACGTGGGCACTGCAGCGCGCCGAAGCCGGCGAGCAGCCGTACTGGGCGGTGATCGCGCTCGCCGCCTGCCTCGGCCAGATCGGGCTGCCCGGCGGCGGGTTCGGCTTCGGCTACGGGAGCATCGCGGGCACCGGAGGCACGTACCGGCCGTTCGGAACGCCGGCGTTCCGGCAGCGCCCGAACCCGTGCGAAGAGCGGGTCCCGGTCACTCGCCTCACCGACATGCTCGCGAACCCGGGCGGCACGTACGAGTTCGACGGCGCCGTCCGCCGCTACCCGGACGTCCGGTTCGTCTACTGGGCGGGCGGCAACCCGTTCCACCACCACCACGACCTGAACCGCCTGGTCGAGGCGTGGCAGCGGCCGGACACGGTCGTCGTGCACGAGCCGTGGTGGACGGCGACCGCGCGCATGGCCGACATCGTGCTGCCCGCCACGTCGTCGCTCGAGCGCGACGACATCGGGGCCGCCTCGAAGGAGCCGTACCTCGTCGCGATGCAGCGCACGGTCGCCCCGCCGGGCGAGGCCCGCACCGACCGGCAGATCTTCGCCGCGCTCGCCCGGCGCCTCGGTGTCGAACACGACTACACCGACGGCCTCGACGACGCCGGAGCGCTGCGCGCGATGTACGAGCAGGCGCGGGAGTCGGCCGCCGCGCACGGGCACCCGATCCCCGACTTCGACACGTTCTGGGCCCGCGGCCACCACCGCTACGAGCTGCCGGCTCCTCCCCCGCCGCTCGCCGCGTTCCGGGCGGACCCGGACGCTGCGCCGCTGGCCACACCGTCCGGGCGGATCGAGCTCTACTCGGAGACGATCGCCGGGTACTCCTACGACGACTGCCCCGGCCACCCCGCCTGGATTCCGGGCACCGAGTGGAGCGGCAACGCCGACGCGCGGCACCCGATCCACCTGCTGTCCCCGCAGCCGTCGTCGCGCCTGCACAGCCAGCTCGACATGGCGGCGGTGAGCCAGGAGTCGAAGATCGACGGCCGGGAGCCGGTGGTGCTCAACACGTCCGACGCGCAGCAGCGGGGTATCGGGCCGGGGGACCTCGTGCGGGTGTTCAACGACCGCGGCGAGACCTACGCCGGCGCGGTCCACTCCGACGACGTCATCGCGGGAGTGGCGCTGCTGGCCACGGGCGCCTGGTACACGCCGGCGGACCCGGCCACCGCCGGGTCGGCGGAACTGCACGGCAACCCGAACGTCCTGTCCCGGGACACGCCGACCTCACGCCTGACCCAGGGCAGCACGGCGCAGTCCGTCCTGGTGCAGATCGAGCGGGCATCCTCGGCCCCGTTCCGCGACCCGTACGCCCTGCCCGCATTCACAGCCCGGCCGTAGGCGCTCCCTCGAGCAGCCGGGCGGCGAGGACCGTGTTGCGCAGGAGCATGGCGATCGTCATCGGACCCACGCCGCCCGGCACCGGGGTGACGGCCGAGGCGACCGCGGCGACGGCGTCGGTGTCGACGTCGCCGCACAGCCCCGACTCGAGCCGGTGCATGCCGACGTCGATCACGACGGCGCCGGGCTTGACCGCGTCCGCGCCGATCATCGCTGGCACGCCCGCGGCCGCGACGAGCACGTCGGCCCGCCGGGTGACCGCGGCCAGGTCACGGGTGCGGGAGTGGCACGTCGTCACGGTGGCGTTGCGCTCGAGCAGCATCTGCGCCTGCGGCTTCCCGACCAGCGACGACCGCCCGACGACCACCGCCTCGGCCCCTTCGAGCTCCACCCCGGCCCGATCCAGCAGGTACATCACGCCGGACGGCGTGCACGGGCGCAGGCCCTGCTTGCCGAGGGCGAGGCGTCCGGCGCTGCGCTCGGTCAGCCCGTCCACGTCCTTGTCCGGCGGGATGCGGGCGAGCAGCGCGTTGGTGTCGAGATGCTTCGGCACCGGGAGCTGCAGCAGGATCCCGGACACCTCGGGGTCGGCGGCGAGCTCGTCGAGGACGGCCGTGAGCTCGCCCTCCGAGATCTCCGCCGGCAGGTGCCGGTGCAGGTCGCGGATGCCGACCTCGGCGGACATCTTCCGCTTGTTGCGGATGTAGATCGCGGAGGCGGGGTCGTCACCGACCAGCAGCGTGGCCAGCCCGGGGACGGCGGGCAGGTCGGCCACGTCCTTCGCGACGTCGGCGCGCAGCTCGGCGGCCGCGGCCTTGCCGTCGATGATCTCGGCACTCATACGACGGTCGCCGGGCCGGACTCGAACCCGGTCACCCCGATCCCGAACTCGCGGCCTGCGTCCAGCAGCATGTCGGCCAGGAACTGCCCCGACGAGCGCTCGCAGTGCAGCAGGTAGGAGAGCTCGCCGCCGGAGTCGTCGCGGACCAGGTCGGTGACGATCCGGGCGACCGACGTGCGCAGTGCCGAGCCGTCCGGCGTCGTCCGGTCGTCGAGGTCGATGCCGCAGACCTTGGCCAGCGTCCGCCGCGCGTCCGGTCCGTGCAGGCGGACCAGCGCGCGTCCGTGCGTGATGTCCACCGCGGAGGCGAACTCACCGGTGGACGCCAGCCGCTCGTGCAGATCGCCGAGCAGCCGGCTGCCCGAGCCGACCGGGCCGAGGACGACCCACTCCCCCGGGCCCGCTCCCACGACCAGCACCTGCCCCACAGCCGGCACGTCGGCCCGGGTCGTCCGTCCGAACCCGACACCGAGCTCGGAGCGCACCGCCCCGGTGAACGGCGCGCGCACGACGACCTTCGCCAGCGGCGACTCGTCGCGCAGCGTCAGCCGGGCCGTGCTCACCCCGGCGCCGATCTCCCACCCGTTCCGGACGTGCCCGTCGACGACGGCGATGGCGCTGCGCGACACCGGCTCGGTGACGTTCGCGTGTGTCAGACACGCTGACGGTCCCCCTCGGGGTCGACGTGGGTGCGGTCGGTGACCTCGGCGGTGATGTCCCGCCCGTCCCGGAGCCGGACGCGGACCGACGTTCCGAGGGCGGCCAGGCTGCGGTCGATCTGGGCCAGGCAGATCGACCGGCCGAGTGTCGGCGAGTGCCGCGACGACGTGACGCGCCCGGCGATGGTGCCGTCGCGGTGCAGGATCTGGCTGGCCTCCTCCGGGACGATCGACCCGTCGTGCGGGCGGAGGCCCACCAGTGCCGGTCCGTCGCCGCGGTCGTGCTGCCACTGCAGTTCGGGCTTGCCGACGAAGTCGTCCTTGTCCAGCTTGATCATGCCGTCGAGACCCGCGCTGAAGGCCTGTGTCAGGCCGTCGGTGTCCTGCCCGACGATGAAGTGGCCCTTCTCCAGACGCAGCACCCGCTGGGCCTCGACGCCGAACGGCGTGACGCCGAGGTCGGCGCCCGCGGCCATCAGGGCCTCCCACACTCCCAGCCCGTACCCGGCCGGGACGTGGACCTCGAACGAGAGCTCCCCGGTGAACCCGATGCGCCAGAGCACGCAGTCGGGCACCCCGGCCACGGTGCCGGTGCGAACCCGCATGTACTCGAACGACTCCGGGTCCAGGTCCACATCGGTCAGCCTGCTCAGCAGCTCGCGGGACCTCGGCCCGGCCACGTTGATGCTCGCGTAGGACGTGGTGACCGGCGTGACGTGCACCCGCCAGTCGGGCCGGGCGGTCTGCAGCCAGTTCTCCACCCACTCCCAGACCGTCGCCGCGCCCGAGGACGTGGTGGACATCAGGTAGTGGTCCTCGCCGAGCCGGCCGGTGACACCGTCGTCGAGCACGACGCCGTCCTCGGCGCACATCACGCCGTAGCGGACGCGGCCGACCTCGAGGCGCGACCACTTGTTGACGTAGAGCTGGTTGAGCAGCTCCGCCACGTCCGGTCCGCGCAGGTCGAGCTTCCCGATCGGGGTCACGTCGATGATCCCGACGCCCGATCGCACGGCGCGCACCTCGGCCTCCGGGTCGCCGTAGTGCTCGGGCCGGATCCACTGTCCCGCGACGAGAGGAACGGCACCGTGCCGCTCGTGCCACGACTGCATCGGGGAGACGCGCCGGGGTTCCATCGGCCGGCCGGCCAGCGCGCCGAGCGTGACCGGCGCGTACATCGGCCGCCACGTCGTCGTCCCGGTCTCGGCGATCGTCGCACCGGTGGCCTGCGCCAGGATCGCGACGGTGTTGACGGTCTCCAGCTTGCCCTGGGTATGGCCCATGGTGACGGTCGTGTAGCGCTTGACCAGCTCGACCGAGTCGTAGCCCTCCGCGATGGCGGTCGTCAGGTCCTTTGCGCTGACGTCCTCGCAGAGGTCGACGAACCCTCCGGTGCCCGCGGTGAACAGCTCGGGGTGCGGGGCCGCGGGCAGGTCCGGGACCGCCGGGGCGCCACCGTCGTCGTCGTTGGACGGGAACGCGACGCCCGGCGCCGCGACGAACGAGCCGCGCGTGGCGGCCGCCCGGTGCGCGGCCAGCGCCCCGACGGCGGCGCCGTGCGCGACGAGCTGCCCGGTGCCGCCGTCGCCGAGGATCCCGCCCGTCACCAGGACCTCGTCCGGCAGCGCGGCCGGGTCGGGCCGGAACCGCGCGGTCGACGGGTCGTAGGTCGGGTTGTGCCCGGACTGGTTGATCAGCGACGTGGGCGCCGTCCACCCGGTGGCCGTGACGAGCAAGGTCGCATGCGACCCGGCGCCCCCCGCCGAGCTCGACCTCGGACACGACACCGCGTCCGTGCGCCCGTACGACCCGGCCGCCGGCGCGGGCGTCGACGATCTCGGCGACCTCGACGCCCGCGGCGGCGAGGTCCGCGGCCGCGGCGTCGCCCGCGGAGTTCGCGGTGACCACGACGGCGCGGTCACCGGGCCGGACGGCGTACAGGTTCGTCAGCCGGCGTGCGGCGCCGGAGAGCATGACGCCGGGCAGGTCGTTGCCGCCGAACACGTACGGGCGCTCGATCAGCCCGGCGGCCACGACGAGCGTCTTCGCCCGCGCCTTGATCAGTCGCTCGTGGACGCCCGGCAGGTTCCGCTGCACGATCGGAACCCAGTTGTCGTCGTAGCGCGCGAGGGCGACCGAGTCGGAGAGCACCTCGATCGCCGGCTCCGCGGCGACCTGGGCGACGAGCTCGCGCAGCGCCGCGAGCTCGGACGGGTCGCTGCCGAAGCGGAGGTGGCCGCCGAGGCCGTGCTGCTCGTCGACGAGCAGCACCTGGGCCCCGGCGCGAGCGGCGGCGACGGCCGCCGACAGCCCGGCCGGTCCGCCGCCGACCACGAGGACGTCGGGGTGGGCGTAGCGCTTGTCGTACACCGGCTGCGCGGTGTCCGGCGAGACCTCGCCCGCGTGCACGAACTGCCGGAGCACCTTCTCGTAGGCCGGCCACAGACGCTCCGGCTTGATGAACGTCTTGTAGTAGAAGCCGGTCGCGAGGAAGCGCCCGGCCAGACCGTTGACGGCCTTCAGGTCGAACTCCAGCGACGGCCACGTGTTCTGCGAACCGACCTCCATGCCGTCACGCACGAGTTGGTGCGCTCCGCGGACGTTCGGCTCGTCACCGACCTGGACCAGGCACCCCGGGTCGAGCCAGTCGGCCGTGACCAGGCCGCGCGGCCGGTGGTACTTGTAGCTGCGGGAGAACACCCGCACGCCGGCCGCGGACAGCGCGGAGACGATCGTGTCGCCGGGGTGCGCGCTGTATGCCTTGCCGTTCCAGCGGAACCGCAGCGTGCGACCCCGGTCGATCACCTCGCCGTCGCGGCCGGGCAGCCGGTGGGTCTGGGCCGGTGGGTCGTCGGTCGGGCTCCGACGCCCGGGCTGCAGGAGCGTCATGCCGTCGCCTCCCCGGTGCGCACCTCGTTGGTGAGGGTGTCGCGTTCGGCGGTGAAGTACCGCCTGCACCCGGCCTGGTGGTACCAGGTCTCGGTGTCCCACCCACGCGGGTTGGGCTGGGTGTAGAGGTAGCGGCGCCACTGTTCCGGAGTCGTCGTCCCGGGGTCCGGACGCGTCCGGGCGGAACCTCCGTACCGGAACTCGGTGACGTTGCGCGGCCCGCACCACGGGCACGGCAGCAGCATCATGGCAAGCGTCCTTCCACCTCCGGCCCGGTCGCGGCCGGAGGGCTCGTTCGTCCTGTGGTTCCGGCGGTGATCAGTGGCCGACGGCGGCCGCGCCCTTCTCCCCGACGAGCCGTCCGCCGGTGAAGCGGTCGAGCCCGAACGCCGAGATGATCTCCGGCGGGCGGCCGTGGGCGATGCAGTCGGCCATCGCCTCCCCGGACACCGGGCCGGCCTTGAACCCGTAGGTGCCCCACCCGACGTCGACGTAGAAACCGTCCACATCGGTCGGACCCATGATCGGCGAGTAGTCGGGGGTCATGTCGCACAAGCCCGCCCACTGCCGCAGCAGCCGCATCTTCGACAGCGCGGGCATCAGCTCCAGCACGTGCCCGCCGAGACCCTCGGTGAACTCCAGCGACCCGCGGATCGAGTAGGACGCGAACGGGTCCACCGACGCGCCGAACACGAGCTCGCCGCGGTCGGTCTGGCTGACGTAGACGTGCAGCGTGCCGGAGACGACGACGGTGTCCAGGAACGGCTTCACCGGCTCGGTCACCGCGGCCTGCAGCGGGAACGTCTGCACCGGCATCTCGACGCCCGCCATGTCCGAGATCAGGCTCGACCACCCGGCCGTGCAGTTGACGACGACCGGGGCCGAGATCCGACCGCGGTTCGTCTGCACGCCGGTGACTCTGCCGCCATCGACGTCGATGCCGGTGACCTCGGTCTTCTGGTGGATGTGCACACCGTGCGCGTCGGCCGCGCGGGCGTAGCCCCAGACCACGGCGTCGTGCCGGATGATCCCGCCGGGCGGGTGGTAGAGCGCACCCAGGATCGGGTACCGGGCCTCCGGCGAGGTGTCCATATAGGGCACGAGCTTGCGGACCTCGTCCGGCCCGATGACCGAGGAGTCGACGCCCTGCACCTTGTTCACCTCGGCACGCCAGTGCATCGTGCGCAGCGAGGAGTCGTTGTGCGCCAACGTCATGTGCCCGCGCTGGGAGAACATGACGTTGAAGTTCAGGTCCGCCGCGAGGTGCTCGTAGAGCTTCACCGACCGGTCGTAGAACCGCACACCCTCCGGCGTGAGGTAGTTGGACCGGATGATCGCCGTGTTGCGCCCGGACCCGCCCCCGCCGATGTAGGACTTCTCCAGCACCGCGACGTTCGTGATGCCGTGGTTGCGCGCCAGGTAGTAGGCGGTGGCCAGCCCGTGCACGCCACCGCCGATGATCACGACGTCGTAGGTGTCGCGGACGTCGTGGGCGTGCCACGCCCGCGACCACCCGTCGTGCGACAGGCCCTTGCGGAACAGCTGCCACGCCGAGTAGTCGCGCAGCCGGTCGGGCCGACCGTTGCCGTTGTGCGTCGGGTGGCCGTTGACGGAGCTGGCCATGGAGTTCCTCCTGCGGGGAGCGACCGCGAGATCAGGACTGGGTGAGGTAGCGCTTGATCTCCCAGTCCGACACCACGGAGTGGTACTCGTCGAACTCCCGCTGCTTGACGGTCGCGAAGTAGTCGATGAAGTCGCCGCCGGACACCTTGCCCAGCGCCGCACGCAGGACGTCGTCCTCCACGAGCTCCTCGACGGCGCGCTCGAGCGTCCTGGGCAGCTGGCGGATGCCGCGGCTCCGGACCTCGTCGGACGAGAGCTCGAACAGGTTGTCGTCGGTCGGAGCCCCGGGGTCCAGCCCGCGGTCGATGCCGTCGAGGCCGCTGGCCAGCAGTGCCGCCGTGGCCAGGTAGGGGTTGGCCGAGCCGTCGACACCGCGGTGCTCGATCCGGCCACCCTCGGGAACGCGCATCAGGAGCGTCCGGTTGTTGCCGCCGTGCGCCACGTACGCCGGCGCCCACGTCGCACCGGACGCCGTCGACCCGATCCCGATCCGCTTGTAGGAGTTGACCGTCGGGCAGATCAGCGCGGCGCACGCCCGGCCGTGCTCGACCAGGCCGCCGAGGTAGTTGCGACCGAGCGCGGACAGTCCGAGCCCGCCGCCGTCGTCGGCGAACAGTTGCTCGCCGTCGGCGTCCCACAGGCTCTGGTGCACGTGCAGACCGTTGCCGGTCACGTCGCGGAACGGCTTCGGCATGAACGTCGCGACCATGCCGTTGTCGTGCGCGAGCATGTGGATCATGTAGCGGAAGAAGACGGTGCGGTCCGCAGTGGTGAGCGCGTCCGAGTAGTGCCAGTTGTTCTCGAACTGGCCGGTGCCGTCCTCGTGGTCGTTGGCGTAGTTGCCCCACCCGAGCTGGTTGAGGTTCTTCGAGACCGCGGACAGGTGGTCCCACATCCGGGTCAGGCCCTTGATCTCGTAACAGGGCTTGTGCGACGTGTCGTGCGGGTCGGCGAACTCGAGCGTCCCGTCCGCTGCGCGGCGCAGCAGCGAGTACTCCAGCTCCATCCCGGTCTTCATCGTCCATCCACGGCGCTCGGCGAGATCGTCGAGCAGCCGGCGCAGGATCACGCGCGGCGCGTACGGCCACGGCTTGCCCTCGACCCAGGGGTCGCAGTGCAGCACGGCCAGACCCGGCTTCCAGGGCAGCGGCGTGTACGACGCCGGGTCGGGCACGGCCGAGATGTCCGGGTCGGCGGGCGACTGCCCCATGTCACCGGCGGCGTAGCCGGCGAACCCGGCCCCACCGTCCATGAGCAGGTCGAACGCCTCGATCGGCACCGCTTTCGCACACGGCTTGCCGTGCAGGTCGACGAACATCGCCAGGAAGAACTCGATGTTGTCCTGCTCGGCCCGACGACGGAGTTCCTCGCGCGGATCTGCCATGCCCATCTCCTCGTCTCGATACGGGCCGGAGGGCTCGATGGTGTGGTGTTAGAACCATTGCAGAGGCAACACGCACCGTCGCCGGATGTCAACCCCGTCACAGCGGGTCGATCATCGATGGGGCGCGACGCACGGACCGGTCCCCGCACGCCGGCCCGGGTAGCCTGCGGGCATGGCGAGACCGGTGACGTCGACGACTCTGTCGCAGGCCGTCGCCGACCACCTGCGCACTCTGATCCACCGCGGGGAGGTCGGCCCCGGCGGACGACTGCCGCCCGAGCGCGAGCTGGCCGAGCAGCTCGGCGTGGCGCGCATCAGCCTCCGTGAGGCGATCAAACTGCTCCGGGCCGAGGGGTACGTCGAGGTCCGCCGCGGCGCGACCGGCGGCACCTACGTCACGGAACTCAGCCGCCCGGCGGCCGCCTGGCAGGCGAGGATGCGCACCCAGACCGGCGAGATCGACGACATCCTGGACTTCCGGATCGCGCTGGAGACCGAGACCGCGGTGCTCGCCGCGCGCCGTCACGAGCCGGGCGATCTGGACGTCGTCCGCGACGCGATCGCGTCCCTGCGCGACGTCGACGGGCGCACCGCGTTCCGCCAGGCCGACTCGCAGTTCCACCTCGGACTCGCGCGCGCCGCCCGCAGCGATCGGCTCGCCGAGGCGATCGAGGCCTGCCGCGGTGACCTGTTCAGCCCGCACGATCTGCTGCCGTTCGCCGATCCCGTCGAGGAGACGCTCCGCGACCACCAGGAGATCTTCGACGCGGTGGCCGCACGGGACGCGGACCGCGCGACCCGGAGCATGCGCGAGCACCTGGACAACACCCGGGCCCAGCTCCGGGAGATCGTTTTCGGCACCGACGACGATCCGGCCGGCGTCCCCGGCGTCGAGCCCCCCGAGAACGCCTCCGTGGGCTGACGGTTCCCCACGCGGCCCGGGGTTGACTTTCGGGTGCGTTCCGTGTTGCCTCTTCAATGGTACTAAGACCACACCTTCGAGCCGTCCGGCCCGCCACCGTCGCCCGCCCCGCAGGCGTGACGACACCCGACGATCGGGCCGTCGCCACCGACCTGCGTGAGAGGCAACGCCCATGGCTGACCCGGTCACATCCGTCCTGCCCCGGCAGGACGGGATCCGGACCGGTCCTCGCACGGACCGTCAGGCTCGAGTCGACACCGCCCGCCTCCTGACGTCCTGTGAGGACGGTCCCGGGATCGTCGCGGCGATCACGTCGTTCCTGCACGCACGCGGCGCGAACATCATCGCGTCCGACCAGAACTCCACCGACGCCGAGGGCGGCGCGTTCTTCCAGCGCATCGAGTTCCACCTGCCGGACGTGGTCCGGAGGCTGCCGGAGCTGGAGCGCGAGTTCGACGCCGAGGTGGCGGTCCGCTTCGGCATGACGTTCCGGCTGCGCGCGGCCGAGGTCCCCCAGCGGGTGGCGCTGTTCGTCTCGAAGTTCGACCACTGCCTGCTCGACCTGCTGTGGCGGTGGCGCCGTGGGGAACTTCCCGTCGACATCGTCCAGGTCGTGTCCAACCACCCCGACCTGGCCGACGACGTGGAGGTCTTCGGGATCCCGTTCGCCCACATCCCGGTGAGCCGCGCGACCAAGCCGGAGGCCGAGGCCAAGCAGCTCGCACTGCTCGACGGGCGTGTCGACCTGATCGTCATGGCCCGCTACATGCAGATCCTCAGCGGGGACTTCCTCGACCAGGTCGGCGTACCGGTGATCAACATCCACCATTCGTTCCTGCCCGCGTTCGCCGGAGCGGGCCCGTACGAGCAGGCCAAGAACCGCGGCGTGAAGCTCGTCGGGGCGACGGCGCACTACGCCACCGAGGACCTCGACGAGGGTCCGATCATCGAGCAGGACGTCGCGCGGGTGACGCACCGGGAGTCGACCCACGAGATGTCCCGCCGCGGCGCGGACATCGAGCGCGTCGTGCTCGCCCGCGCGGTCGCCTGGCACTGCGACGACCGCGTGCTGCTGCACGGGAACACCACGATCGTCTTCTGACTCACTCGCCGGATCCGATCACAGGAGAAGGGAGGTCCCCATGTGCGGGATCGTCGGTCTGCATGTGCGTGACGCCGAGCTGTATCCGCAGCTCGGCCGGCTGTTGGAGGCGATGCTGGCCGGGGTGACGGAACGCGGCCCGGACTCGGCGGGCATCGCCGTCTACGGGGACCGGACGCGGTGCGCGGAGGGACACTCCGCGATCTCCGTGCTCGGCGCCCCGGCCGACCCGGCCGCGGAGCTCCGCACGGTGCTGCCCGAGCTGACCGACGTCACCGTCCGACCGGCCGGGGCCACCACCGTGATCACGGCCCCGGCCGCGCCCGACGCCCTGGCCGCCGCGATCCGGGCGGTCGCGCCCGAGGCGAAGGTCGTCGGCATCGGTACCGATCTCGTCGTGTACAAGGACGTCGGCTACCCCGGGGACCTGGCCGTGTCCTACGACCTCGCCTCCGCGACCGGCTGGCAGGGGCTCGCCCACACCCGGATGGCCACCGAGTCGGCGATCACCCCGGAGGGCAGCCACCCGTTCTCCGTCGGCGCCGACCAGTGCCTGGTGCACAACGGCTCGTTCTCCAACCACGCCACGATCCGCCGCGATCTGCGGCGCGACGGCGTCGTGTTCGACTCGGAGAACGACACCGAGGTCGCGGCGCGCTACGTCGCGGCCCGACTCGCCGACGGCGACGACCTGGAGAAGGCGCTGCACCGGCTCGGCGAGACCTTCGACGGCTTCTACACGCTGCTGGTCACGACGGCCGACGGGTTCGCCGTCGTCCGTGACGAGATCGCCTGCAAGCCCGCGATCGTGGCGGAGCATCCCCGCTGGGTTGCGATGGCCTCGGAGTTCCGGGCGCTGGCCGCTCTGCCGGGCCTGTCCGAGGCGAAGATCTTCGAGCCCGATCCGGGGAGGGTGTACGCATGGCAGCGCTGAGGGAGGGTTCGGAGTCCGGGACCCGGGCCGGGTCGACGACCGCCGAGGACCGCGTGATCGACCTCGCGTCTTCGGGCGTGCGCGAGCTGAACGCGGAGCTGCACGCCCCGACCGCGCGGCGGTACAGCGTGCGTTCGCCGCGCGGGGCGCACGCCGTCGCCGTCGGCATCGACTGTGTCGACGGAGCGATCGACGTCCACATCGAAGGGGACGTCGGCTACTACTGCGGCGGGATGAACCAGGGCGGCAACATCGTCGTCGACGGCATGGCCGGCCCCGGGCTCGCCGAGAACATGATGTCCGGCTCGGTCCGGGTGCGGGGCGACGCGTCGCAGGCGGCAGGTGCGACCGCGCGCGGTGGCCTCCTCGTCGTCGAGGGGCGGGCGTCCATGCGCTGCGGGATCTCGATGAAGGGCGTGGACATCGTCGTGGGCGGCGACGTCGGCCCGATGAGCGCGTTCATGGCTCAGGCCGGCCGGCTGGTCGTCTGCGGGGACGCGGGCGACGGCCTCGGCGACTCGATCTACGAGGCCCGCATCTACGTGCGCGGCAAGGTCGGCACGCTCGGCGCCGACTGCATCGAGAAGCCGCTGCGCGACGAGCACCGCGCCGAACTCGTCGAACTGCTGCGCAGCGCCGGGATGACCGACCTCGCCGACGACGACGTCGCGCTCGGGGAGTTCCGCCGGTACGGCTCGGGGCGCACGCTCTACCACTTCACCACAGAGCACTCGGGGAGCTACTGATGTCGTCACCCGCACAGCGAGGTCTCCGCGAGTCCGCGACGTTCGACCGCGCGACCATCACCGCGATCCAGCACGCAGCGGAGACCGGCGTCTACGACATCCGCGGCTGGGGCGCCAAGCGCGCCGTCCCGCACTTCGACGACCTGCTGTTCCTCGGCGCCTCGATGTCCCGCTACCCGCTCGAGGGCTACCGGGAACGCTGCGACACCGACGTCGTGCTGGGTGACCGGCACGCCGAGCGGCCGTTGCACCTGGCCACGCCGGTGACGATCGCGGGCATGAGCTTCGGCGCGCTGTCCGCGCAGGCCAAGGAGTCGCTCGGGCGCGGGGCCAGCGAGGTCGGCACGTCCACCACCACCGGTGACGGCGGCATGACCGACGAGGAGCGGGGCCACTCGAAGACGCTCGTCTACCAGGTGCTGCCCAGCCGCTACGGGATGAACCCCGACCACCTGCGCGCGGCCGACGCGATCGAGGTCGTGCTGGGCCAGGGCGCGAAGCCCGGTGGCGGCGGGATGCTGCTGGGCCAGAAGATCTCCGACCGGGTGGCCGAGATGCGGACTCTCCCGGCCGGGATCGACCAGCGCAGCGCCTGCCGGCACCCGGACTGGACCGGGCCCGACGACCTGGCCATCAAGATCCTCGAGCTGCGGGAGATCACGGACTGGCAGAAGCCGGTCTACGTCAAGGTCGGCGCGACCCGCACGTACTACGACGTCAAGCTCGCCGTCGCGGCCGGGGCGGACGTCGTGGTCGTGGACGGCATGCAGGGCGGGACGGCGGCCACCCAGGACGTGTTCATCGAGCACGTGGGGATCCCGATCCTGGCCGCCATCCCCCAGGCGGTGCAGGCACTCTCCGAGCTCGGCCTGCACCGCAAGGTCCAGCTGATCGTCTCCGGCGGCATCCGCACCGGGGCCGACGTCGCCAAGGCGATGGCACTCGGGGCGGACGCCGTCGCGATCGGTACGGCCGCGTTGATCGCGTTGGGGGACAACCACCCCCGCTACGCCGCGGAGTACGAGAAGATCGGTTCCGACTGGGGCTACTACGACGACTACCAGGACGGCCGGGACCCGGCCGGGATCACCACCCAGGACCCGGAGCTGGCGAAGCGTCTCGATCCCGTCGCCGGCGGCGAGCGGATCGCGAACTACCTGCGGGTGCTCACCCTGGAGGCCCAGACGATCGCCCGGGCCTGCGGCAAGGCGCACCTGCAGCACCTCGAGCCGGAGGACCTCGTGTCGCTCACGATCGAGGCGGCCGCGATGGCCCGCGTCCCGCTGGCCGGGACCAGCTGGATCCCGGGGCAGACCGGGCCCTGACGGGTGTCACACCGGGTGACGTCGTCACCCGGTCGGACGCAGGATCCGTTGCGGAACGCAGCGGTGACGCTTGACACGGCAGGGCGTCGTCGCCGTATTGTCCACGACAGAGGTATTTGGTCCGGACCGAAGACCATCGGGACCGGCCACTCGACGCCCGACATCCGTCCCGACGACGTGACCCGATGTCCCGCAAGGCATCTCACCGCTCGTCGGCAGGAGCCAACGGAGGCTTCGTTGAAGACACTCGAGGCGCGCATCGACGGCCTGCTGAGGCGGGACCGGATCCTGGCCGTGGCGTTCGTCGTCGCCATGTGGGCGGTTCTGGTCTACGTCTGCGCGGTGGCCGTGACCACCTCGCCGACTCCCGGCGTGTCCGTCGCCCTGATCGTGGCGGCGATCCTGCTCGGCGGCTTCAACACGGCGTCGGTGGCGGCGATGGTCCGGCGCTACCGGCTGTCCAAGGAGAGCGTCTACGGCCCGGACGTCGAGTTCTCCGACCGGCTGCGGGACGCGAAGCAGCAGGCCCGCGCGGCGAAGCGGCGCACGTCGTGAGCGCCCCGGCCGGAACCCCCGGCGAGCCGAAGGCCGCCTACGAGCCGCCGCGCCAGTCGTTGCGCGGGCAGCTCGTGGACGCGGCCGTGATCCTCATCCTGATCTTCGCCACGTTGTTCGTCACGACGTACCTGACCGGCGACGAGAGCGAGGACGCCACCGACACCCCGCAGGTGCAGCAGGTCGGCGACCTGCCGGTGACCCCTGGTGAACGCGCCCAGTACCAGAAGATGATCGACAGCGGCACGGCCGACCTCCCGACGATCGCCTCGGGCGTCGCCGCCAACCAGCCGGACCCGGACAAGTACGCCATCGACGTGTGGGCGCTGATCGGCACGGCCGTGCTGCTCGCCGTCTACCTGGGTTTCGTCTACCGCGTCTCGTTCCGCGAGTACCGGGACGTGATCGACGAGAAGTTCGGTCCCCGGACCGCCCGGGACGAGGAGGAGTCGCTGTGAGCATCGTGGGAGTCGTCGAACTGCTCGCGTGGGTGATCAGCGCGGCGATCGCGATCTGGATGGCCCAGGACATGATCAGGGTCAGCCGCGCCCACGACGAGGCGTCGCTGGTCAACGCGCCGGACCCGCTCGAGGAGCCGTTCGAACCGCCGGCAGGCACGGGGAGGGGGTCCGCATGAGCAGCATCGAAGAGGCGCCCGCCGAGGGCGCCGCCGCAGGCCAGGGCACGGGCGCACAACGGCCCGCACTGCGACGGGTGTTGTCCCCCATCCACATCTGGGCCCTCGGCGTGGGCATCGTCCTGGTCGGCGAGTTCATGGGATGGAACTTCGCCGTCGAGAAGGGCGGGATGTACGGGGCACTCGTCGCCGGGTGGGTGGTCGGCCTGCTCTACACCTGCATCGTCATGATCAACTCTGAGATCACGTCGGCGATCCCGGCCGCGGGCGGCCAGTACGCCCAGGCCAAGCACACCGTCGGCCCGCTCATGGCGTTCAACGTCGGCCTGTACCTGACGCTGGCCTACACCATGCTCGAGGCGTCGAACGCGAACGTGCTGAGCTACCTGCTGACCACGCTGGCGAATCTGATGGGGTCCACGGAGGAGTTGTCCCCCTACCCGTTCGCCGTGCTCGCCGTCGTCGCGCTGGCGTTCCTGAACTACCGGGGCGTGCTCGCGACGCTGACCCTGAACTTCGTGATCACCGGGTTCGCGTTCCTCACGCTGCTGCTGCTGTTCGTGGGGCTGCGCGGGTGGAACCCGACCGCGTCGCTCGACATCGCCGGGCTCGCCGGCTCACCGGGGAACGGGCTCCCGTACGGCTGGATCGGTGTGATCGCCGCGTTCCAGTTCGGGATGTGGTTCTACCTGGGCATCGAGGGCACCGCCCAGGCCGCCGAGGAGTGCCGGTCCGCACCGCGGTCGGTGCCGCTGGGCAGCATGGCCGGAATCATGACGCTGATCATCGCGGCGTCCCTGACCTGGTTCGTCTGCGCAGGGCTCCTCCCCTGGCACTACCTCGGCACCGCGATCACTCCGCTGTTCGACGCGGCGCGGCTGTCCGGGAGCGACACGCTCGTCGTACTGCTCTTGCTCGGGACCCTCTGCGCGACACTGGCCTCCGCGAACGGTTGCATCAACGACGCCTCGCGGGCCTGGTTCTCGATGGGACGCGACCGCTACCTCCCGGAGTGGTTCGGCGCCGTGCATCCGAGGTACCACACGCCGTTCCGGGCGATCGTGTTCCTCGCGCCGGTCGCGATCGCGTTCGCGATCCTGCCCGTGCTGCTGGACCAGCCGACGCTGCTGTCGACGGTCATCACGTTCTCGATCCTGTCCGGGTTGCTCATGTACAGCTTCATGGGCCCGAACTTCATCCGGTTCCGCAAGCTGTGGCCGATCGGGTCGATCAAGCGGGCGTACACGCTGCCGCTGCACCCGGCCCCGGCGATCGCGCTGCTGATCCTCGCCGCCGTCGTGTTCTTCGCGACGTTCCTCGGCTACGGCGCAGCCCTGCTGTCGATGCTGACGTTCTATCTGCTGGCGTCGATCTGGTTCGTGGTGCGCCGCTACAAGTTCGTCCGCCGCGGGGCCCAGTTCACCGCCGACCTGCCGCGCCCGCGCGGCTACTGAGGTCGCCGTGTCCCCGTCGCTGATCGGAGTGGTCGCGCTGATGGTCGTCGGCGTCGCCGTGCTCGCGGTGGTGCACGTGACCGGCCGGGGCGCCGCGATCCGCGACCGCGCCCAGGTCTTCGACGACGTGCTGGCGGCCGTCGAGGACCCGGTCGTCACCCGCCGGGACGGCGGCTACCCGGAGCTGCGCGGCCGGATCTCTGGTCACCCGGTCCGGCTGCGGGTACTGGTGGACGCCCTGGTGCTGCGCAAGCTGCCCGTGCTGTGGCTCGAGGTCGTCCTCAGCCGGAGCGTCCCGGTCGGCGGGTCGGTCAGCGTGCTGCTGCGCCCGCACGGCGCCGAGTACTTCTCGCCGAACGCGCGCCTGGGCCACGAGGTGGCCACGCCGGCGTCGTTCCCGCGGACGGCCCGGGTCGCAGTGTCCACACCGGACGCCGCCGGGGCGCTCGCCCTGCTGGAACCGCTCGCCGGCTATCTCGGGGAGCCGGAGACGAAAGAGGTCGGGCTGGGCCCGGGTGGCGTCCGGTCCGTGCGGCTGCTCGCGTCGGCCGACCAGGGCGCCTACCGGGTCAGCAGGCGGGCGTCGTTCACCGGTGCCCGTGTGCCGGTATCCGAGCTGCTGCGGACGGTGGAGCTGCTGGCCACCGCTCACGACCCGAGGGAGGTCATGCCATGAGACACCCGCTGGTGGTGCTCCTGACCGCGATCGTGCTGCCCGGCGTCGGCCACGTGCTGAACCGGCTGCCGACCCGCGGGCTGATGTTCGTGTTCTACACGGTCCTGCTCGGCGTGATCACCTGGAATCTGACCACCCCCGACCACTCGCTCGTCGGGCGGCTGGCCGGTGGCCTGTTCGTCTACGCGATCAGCGTCGTCGACGCCTACCAGTGGGCCGCTGTCCGTGCCCGGGCGAGCGGCGCCCCGGGGGCACGCGGCGGACCGGTGTCCGCGCGCTGACCCGCCCGCCGCGGCCGCGACGGCCCCTCCACCACCGGCTGGACGAGAGCAGCTCTCGCGCCTCCGACCTGGACGAACGGACCGTTCGCTCGACGCGCCCGAGGCCCCCGCACCGCCGGCGGCGATCACGGGCCCCGGTGCTGTGCGCGCGGCTGTCTACAGCAGACCCCGCGCGCGGGCGTTCGTGATCACCTGGGCGCGGTTGCGGGCGTCGAGCTTGCGCATCACGTTGTGCAGGTAGGTCTTCACGGTGTTCGGCGAGAGTCGCAGGTCGTGGCCGACCTCACCGTTGGTGTGCCCCGTCGCGACGAGCCGCAGGACGTCGTACTCCCGGGGCGTGAGCGGCGCGTCCGCGGGGTCGGGGACGTGGCCCCGGTAGCTGCCCGTCCGGGCGACCTCGCGGATCGCGTCTCCCAGCACCGTGCTGGAGGCGTCCTTGACCAGGAGCCCCACCGCGCCCGCAGCCAGCGACGGCGCCACGGCCGAGTGCTCGGGGAACGCGGTGAACAGCAGCACGCGGCTGGACGGAGAGACGGCGTGCAGACGCGGTACGACATCGGCGGCGAGCGCGTCCGGCAGGCGCAGATCGAGCAGGACGACGTCGGGCCGCTCGCGCGCGCAGGCGGACTCGGCGTCCGCGGCACCCGCGGCGTGCCCGACGACCTCGATGTCGCTGTACCGCCCGAGCGCGGTGACGACGCCGTCGCGGACCACGGGGTGGTCGTCGACCACCAGGACCCGGACGACGCCCGCCCTCAGCACGGCAGCTCGAGCCGCCACGTCGTGCCGCCCTGCGGGTCACCGACGACGCGCAGCGTGCCGCCGAGGCGTCGGACGGCGTCGGTGCTGGTGGTCAGCCCGAGCCCCGGCGTGTGGCCGTCGCCGAGCCCCACCCCGTCGTCGGTGACGGCCACGACGAGCGCCCGCCGCGGACCCTCGGCCACGCTCACGACGACGGCCGACGCGTCGGCGTGCTTCTCCACGTTGAGCAGCGCCTCGCGGACGGCGGCGACGACGGCCTCGGTCCTCGACGGAGCGAGCGCGGGCGGGTCGTCGAGCATCACCAGCTCGGCGGGTATCCCGCTCCGGTCGCTGAACGCGTGGCAGTCCGCGCGCAGCGCCACCGACAGCGCGAGCGCCGCGGGCGAGGCACGCAGGGTCCGCAGCGAGTCGCGCAGCGCCGCCGACGCCTCGCTCGCCTGATCCTGCAGCCGTTGAAGCCGGGCGGACAGCTCCGGATCGGCGCCGACGGCGTCGCTGAGCCCGGCCACACCGGAGCCGATCGCGAACAGCAGCGCCCCGACGCTGTCGTGCAGGTCGGCGGCGAGGCGGGTGCGCTCCTCGTGCACCGCGACCTCGCGCGCGAGCCGGGCCCGCTCCGCGACGGCGACGGCGAGCGCCACCTCTCCGGCGACGGCCTCGGCCCGTTCGGTGGCGCGGCCCCCGAACGTCCCCGCGGAGCGCGCGCCGACGGCCAACACCCCGAGCAGCCGGCCGTCGTGCTGCACCGGCACCGCCAGCAGCCTGCGGATCCCCTCGAGATCGATCAGCCGGTCGAACGTGTGGGTGATCTCGGCCGATCCGAAGTAGTCATCGACCCACGCGGGGGTCGCGGTGCCGTGCACCTTGCCGGTCAGCCCCAGGCCGCGGGACACGGCCAGCCCGCGCAGCAGGCCCGTCCGGTCCCCGGTGACCTGGGCCAGGGTCAGCTCGGACGCCTCCGGGTCGACGGACTCCCCGATCCACGCGACGTCGCCCTCGGCGCTCAGCAGATCCAACGCCGCACGCACGGCCGACCGGCGGTCGAGCAGGCCGACGAGCTCGGCGTGCTCGCGGGTCAGGCGCGCCGTCGGGTCCACGGTTCCATCGAACACCGGTTCGTCATCGGTGTCACGAGGTGAACTTCTTGATCAACTCGCGACGCATGATCTTCCCGGTCGAGGTGGCGGGGAGTGCGTCGACGAACCGCACGAGGCGGGGCCGCTTGTAGGCCGCGAGGTGCTCGCCCGCGTGGGCGACCAGCTCGTCCTCGCTCGGGTCCGTACCCGCGACGGGCACCACGTAGGCGCAGGCGAGCTCGCCGCGCACCGGGTCCGGGACCGGCCCGACGGCGACCATGGCGACCTTCGGGTGGGCGGCCATGACCCGCTCGACCTCCGCCGGATACACGTTGTACCCACCGGTGATGATCATGTCCTTGCGCCGGTCGACGACGAACACGTGCCCGGTCGCGTCCATGGTCGCGACGTCCCCGGTGTGCAGCCAGCCGTCCGGTTCGATCGTCTCTGCGGTCGCCGCCGCGTTGCCGTGGTAGCCGGACATGACGATCGGGCCGCGCACCATGAGCTCGCCCGGCTCCCCGGCCGGAGCGTCGCGACCGACGTCCTCCAGATCGGCGATCCGCAGCTCGACGCCCGGCAGCGCCACCCCGATCGAACCCGGCACCGGAGGCGCGTAGAGCGCGTGGGTGGTGCCGAGACCCGCGATCTCGGTCATCCCCCACAGCTCGATCAACGGTGCGCCGGAACGGTGCTGCCACCGCTCGATCGTCGAGATCGGGATCGTCTGACCACCGACCGTGCAGCGCGTCACCGACGAGAGGTCCGCGCCCGTCAGATCGGGGTGCGCCAGCAGCATCGCGTACATGGCCGGAACGCCCTCGAACAGCGTCGCGCGGTGCTCGGTGATCAGCCGCAGCGTCTCGCCGGGGTCGAAGCGCTCCATCAGGACGACGGTGCCGCCGGCCAGGAACGTCCCGTTGATCACGACGTTGCCGTAGACGTGCGGGGCCGGCAGCGCGGTCACGACGACGTCGTCGTCGCGACGGCCGTGCATGGTCGCCGTCAGGGCACAGTTGAGCAGCACCGCACGGTGGCTCTGCACCGCGCCCTTCGGATGCCCTGTGGTGCCCGACGTGTAGCCGATCGTCGACGGCGCGTCGGGGTCCGTGGTGATCTCCGGGACCGGTCCGTCGCTCTCCAGCAGCCCGTCGAAGGCGAGGGCGCCCTCCGGAGCCTCTCCGAACGCCACCACCGTCTGCAGCTCGGGCAGGTCGCGGGTCAGCTCGAGCACCGTCGGCGCCTGCTCGGCACTGGTGAACACGGCCGCGGCGTCGCAGTCGCGCAGGACGAACGCCAGCTCCTCCGGCGTGAGCATGACGTTGACCGGGTTCACGACGGCGCCCGCCTTCAGCGCGCCGTGGTAGGCCACGACCCACTCCCAGCGGTTCTGCGCGTACAGCGACACCGGGCTGCCCGCCCGCACACCGCGGGCGGCGAGACCCGCCGCCACACGGTCGCTGAGCGCGTCGAGCTCGGCGAACGTCAGCGTCCGCGTCCGCGTGACCAGGGCCGGCTTGTCCCCGAACCGGGGTGCGACCGACCGCAGGATGTCCCCGGGACCGTGCACGGTGTACCTCCACGTCATCGTCGACCGCAGGAGACCGCAGACGGCGCCGGCGCGGCACACCCGAACGGGTGTGGTGGCAGCCGCGATGCTGCGTACCGTCATGGTGCATGACGACGCCGTCGGTGCTGGACGAAGCGCAGCTCGGGCACCTGAAGCACTGGGACAACCTGTCGCGGCGGCTTCCGCACGACTGGTCACAGATGCAGGGCAAGGGCGCCGGCGAGGACGACTTCGGCAGCTACCGCTTCCAGCTCGCCTACATGATCTACGGGCTCGCGCTCGCCCACCGCCACCGGCTGCCCGCCGCACCGGGCCTGTTCCGGCCGACCGTCCAGCGGCTCATCGACAAGCTGCTGATGCCCGACGTCTGGCTGTACTGGCGCGACGTCTCACGGGGTGGGATGATCTTCAACGCCCACCTCGCGGAGGGCTACCACGAGGAGTGGAACCCGGTCGCCCGCGACAACATCATGTACTCGGCGTACGTCCAGTCCTGCGCGCTGCTGCACGACCACCTCTTCGGCGACGACCGCTACGCCCAGCCGGACTCGCTGACGTTCCAGCACTGGTCGTTCTTCTGGGGCGGGGAGGAGAAGCGCTTCTCCTACGACCGGGACTCGCTCAACGAGCACCTCTACTGGCAGATGGTCGAGAACGGCTACCTCGGCGTGGCCTGCGAACCGAACTGCGTGTTCCAGATCTGCAACCAGCCCGCCATCCTCGGGTTCCGGCTGCACGACGTGATCACCGGCGGCGACCGCGCCGTCGAGGTCGTCGCCGGCTACGAGAAGGCCTGGGCCGACTTCGGACGTCTCGACGAGGCCGGGCACTACAACCAGATGATCCTCGAGGACTCGAAGGTCGTGTCCCCCAACGCGATGGTGCTGCCATGGGTGGACGCGTGGTGCGGCGCGCTCATGAACACCTGGAACCGCGACTTCGTCCACGAGAACTACCCGAGCCAGGTCACCGACTTCCTCGTGCCCGGCCCGGACGGCACGCTCTCGGTGCGCTCCGGCCCGACGCTCAACGTCATGGGGCGCGACGTCGTCACCGACACGTGCGACACCGGCTGGGTCGCCGCGTGGGCCGCGGAGATGGGCGACCGCGCCACCCTCGACGGCCTGCTCGCCCACGCCGACCGCTTCATGTCGCCGACCTGGAGCGACGGCGGGCTCTACTACCCGCGCATCGACACCCCCGCCGACGCGGACGGCAACCGCACCGAGATGGAGCCGATGACCGGCAACGTGCTCCTCGGCTACGCCCGGCTCAATGTGCCCGACGGGCTGCACCTGCTCTACCGGGACCCCTGGGGCCCGGAGCACTTCGCCGAGCCGGCACTCGTCGAGGTCGGGCGCGACGTCGAGGTCAGCCGCGCCGAGGTCGTCGACGGGGTGCTGCACGCCCGGCTGCGGCGCACCGGCGACGAGGCGACCGTGGAGATCGGCCGTGCGCCCGAGGGCGCCCGGCTGCGGATCGACGGGCAGGAGGTGACACCGGCCGCCCGTACCGTCCACGGTGGACTGGTCCTGGACGTCGCGCCCGGCCCGGCACAGGACGTCGAGCTCGTGCCGTGACCGCGCCCACGGACATCGCGTTCGACCTCGTCGACCACCACGGCACGCCGGTCGGGATCGACTCCTACCGCGGCGACTGGCTGCTCGTGCAGTTCGGTTTCACGTCCTGCCGGGTCGTGTGTCCCCGGGCGTTGAGCAAGCTGACCGCCGCGCTCGAGGTGCTGGGTTCCGGGGCGGCGCGGCTGCACCCGCTCTACGTCAGCGTCGACCCGGAGCGCGACACCCCGGAGGTCATGCGGGACTTCCTGGCCGCGTCGTACCCGCGCTTCACCGGGCTCACCGGTACCGCCGACCAGGTCGAGGAGGCCAAGCGCGCGTTCCGGGTGTTCGCCCGCCGCCGGGCCGACCCCGAGGATCCAGACGGGTACGCCGTGCCGCACACGGCGATCACCTACCTCGTCGGGCCCGACGGACGTCTCGCCCGCTACTGGCCGGACACGGCCGATGCCTCCACCGTCGCCGCCGGCCTGGTCGAGGCGCTCACGCCCTGACCGCGCCTCATCCCCCGCGCCTCGGGTGACGTCGAGATCTGGGCGGATGTCAGGGGCTGGATTCGCGGTACAGGTTGCGCTTCGAGATGTAGTGCCGCCAGCAGAAGCCGGCCTGCGGTGACACCCGACGAACCAGCGCTGACCTGCATGAGTCGTGGTGGTCATTGGTCATCGTCGTCGGTACGGGTCGGGCGGTTTGCAGGCCGGGTTCTTGTCAGCCGAGCGGGGGCACGACCTCGCACTTCTGCAACCAACCCAGCCAGTCACCGTGATGCCAGATCTCCACCGGCCGTCCGTCGCTCCAGTGCACGACGTGAGTGCCGGTCGCTTCGGTCGCAGTCCCGGTCGGGGGCACCGGGAGCAGCGGCGAATCTCCGGTGTAGGTCGCGCGACAGTGCCAGAGGTGGGTACTGGTGTCGCCCTCAGTGACCGTTTCGTCGACTGTCAGAGCGAAGTCCGGGAACGCCTGGTGGAACGCCGCGATGAACTCCTTCAGCCCGTCGCGGTCCATGTCCGGGAAGGGCGGCAGGTGATAGGCGACCTCGCCGGGAAGCAGGTCGTCGACCGTATCCACTTTCCCGGTGACCCAGACCTCCCCGAAGCGGGCGAAGTGGTCGGCGGCGGTCGCAGAGCTGACCATGGCATCCTCCTGTTCGAGTCCCCCGGCGGTGACGACCGGGTCCAGGAGAGGCCAGAGTCCTCTGCGGCGGCGCGCCGGACCATCGTTCGAAATGCTGAAACACTCGCCGCGCGGCGCGACACGGTCGCCTTCGACGAGCACACCGGCACGACGTCACCTCCTGCGCCGACCGTGGGTCGATCGGCACGGTGGCCGGCGAGCAGCTGGTGGACAGCTCCGGGGTGATCGCGTGCCAGCACTTCGGGCGCCCGGGGTGGAGCTCGAAGCGGCTGGTCAGCGATGACGCGACCAGAGACCGCACAGGCCCTCGATCGTCTCTTCCAGCGACCCGGCCACGTGTTCGGGGCTGGAGACGCTCCATGCCTCGTAGCGGCCGACGGTGTATCTCCACTCACCGGTATCCGCCTCGGTCCGGATGCAGGCGGAGGTCTCGCCGTGCCGGACGTACACCGTGATCGCGCCCGACCGGTAGGTGACGCCCTCGATGCTCAGCTCGTCGCCGAACGCCACCCGCAGAGCCCGGCTCGTCTCGGTGACATCGGACGGTCTCGTCACGACACCGGGCACTGTCGCGTCCTCGATCCGCTGGATCAGGTCGTGGAGGAATCTGGTGTCAGTCACGAGCGACGCCCTCCGCCGGCGGTTTGGCGTTAGGGTAGCGCATGCGAGGGCCGGGCTCATCGTCGAAATCGGGTAAACGGCCTGTTTCCGACTCCACTGGACGTGCAGGGGGCCGTTGGGCAGCGGTCAGGGAACCGCGAGCAGGAGGCGACCACTGACGTGGCCCGCGGGCACTCGTGGCCCGACGCAGCGAGAAGTACGTGTCAGGGTTGTTGTTGCCGCGGCCGAGAGCACCGCGAGGTCCTGGCCGGCGAGCTCGACCGGCCGCATCGGCGGTGTTCGTAGTGGCCGTGCAGCGTTCAGGCGCGAACCACGACCACCGTGCAGTTGGCGTGCACGACGCAGTTCAGCCCGACCGAGCCGATGAGCTTGCTCGCGAACTCCCCACGCCCCCGATGGCCCACGACGAGCAGCGCCGCGCCCCGGGACAGCCGCTCGAGCACCGGTGTCGCCGGCCCCGAGTCCACCTCCACCTCCACCGGCGGGACGGCCTCTCCGCGGCGGGTTCGAGCGTCGGCTTCGGCGTCAACGATTGACGCAACCTGTTCTTTGACTTCGTTGCGCAGTGCCTGGAGGTCGGCGGACAGACCGGCTGTGAAAGTCCACAGATCCGGCGGCTCGAAGGCGGTGACGACCCGCAGGCGCAGGTTCCGCAGCGCGGCCTCCCCCATGGCGAACCCGAGGGCCGCCTTGGAGCCCTCGGAGCCGTCGACGCCCACGACGACGACACCGTCATCGGAGGCCTTCCGATCCGGATCGGACATCGGCTCACTCCTCCTCGAGCACCCCATGCGTGGGGCGAGCATGACCCGAACGTCCGCCTGACGACCAGAGGATTCCGGTCCGCTCGGATGTGACGAAGTGCCCTGACGCCTCGGCCCGCGGCGTAGTCACACCGTCGCGGCGGGCGCGGGCCTGCAGTTAGGGAACCGGCCCCGGCGACCGTACGAGCGGCTCCGCACCGCCAGCCACGAACTGCACGGTCTCTCCCGGCCGCAGATCCCTGACGTCGTCGCCGCAGCCGACGCGGACCGACCGGCCGGGACCCGGCTCGGCCGTCACCTGGACCTGCCGGCCCGACACGCGCACCAGCAGTCCCTGCCCCCGGTACTGCACCGTGAACTCCAGCGTGCCGAACCGCTGCGGCCAGTGCGGGTTGAACCAGAGCGCGTCGTGCCGGGTCTCCATGCCGGCGAAGCAGCGCTGGAGCAGGTCGACACATCCGGCCATCGCACCGATGTGCACCCCCTCCGCCGTGCTGCCGCGTTGGATGTCCGCGACGTCGCTGATCAGTGCCCGCTCGAAGTGCTCGCGCGCGTCCTCCCGGTTGGCGCGGGCCAGGACCCAGGCGTGGACGAGCGCGCTCAATGTGGACCCGTGGGCCGTGCGGGCGAGGTAGTACTCGATGGTCCGCGGGATCGCCTCCGGAGGCAGGGCGTAGCCCAACCGGTTCAGCAGGGCGCGCAGCTCGTCCGCCGAGAGCAGATAGAACAGCATCAGCACGTCCGCCTGCTTCGACGCCTGGTAGTCGTCCACCGACCGGCCCTCGTACTCCAGGATCCGGTCGAGACGTTGCAGATTGCCGTGTCGGGCGGCCAATGCGTCCCAGTCCAGCTCGGCGAGGTCGCGGTAACCCTCGAACTGGGTCAGGACGCCGTCCGGACCGATCGGGACGTACATCCGGCGGGTGATGTCCTCCCAGCGCAGCGTCTCGCGCGCACCGAGGGCCAACTGCTCGACCAGCTCGGTACGGCGCGTGGCCGGCAGGGCCGCCAGCGCGTCCCGGGCGCGCAGCAGCACCCAGACCGTCAGCACGTTGGTGTAGGCGTTGTCGTCGATGCCCGGTTCGGCCGCACCGGGATAGCGGGTGCTGTACTCGTCCGGACCCATCACGCCCCGGATGTGGTACCGGTCGGTGGACGGGTCGTGCTCGGCGAGGCCGGCGAAGAACCGCGCCACCTCCAGCAACACCTCGGCGCCGTGGTCGGACAGGTGCTCGAGATCGCCGGTGGCCTGGTAGTACTGCCAGACGTTGTACGCCACCGCCAGACCCACATGCCGCTGCAGCCGGCTGACGTCCGGGAGCCACCGGCCGGAGAGCGGGTTGAGGTGCACCGGCGGGCTCTCCTCCCGCCCGTCGGAGGCGGACTGCCACGGATACATCGCCCCGACGTGCCCGGCCGCGCGGGCCGCGCGGCGGGCCGCCGGCAGCCGGCGGACGCGATAGTCGAGCGCGGCTCGAGTCAGGCCCGGCCTGCGCAGCGTCAGCACAGGCAGGACGAACAGCTCGTCCCAGAACACGTGACCGCGGTAGGCCTCCCCGTGCAGGCCACGGGCCGGGATGCCCGCGTCGACGTCCCGGCCGTGGGAGGAGACCGTCTGGAGCACGTGGAAGAGGCTCAGCCGCAACGTCCGCACCGTCTCCCGCGTCGCCGGGCTCCCTCCTCCTCGCAGGTCCAGCCGAAATCGCCGCCACAGCTGGTGCCATGCCAGCTCGTGCGTGACCAGCAGCTCCCCGAAGCTCGCGCTACCGGTCACCAGCTCGACGGCGGACGTGCGCGGATCGGCGACGGCGACGTCGCGGGACGTGAACACGGCGACGACCTTGTCGACCGTCCCCGGCGCCCCTTCGGACAGCGTCATCTCGTCCTCGGTCCACACCTGCGTGGCGTCCGAGACCGTGCGCGAGACGGATGGAGCGTCGATGCCGCGGACCGATGTCCGGGCCGCCTCCGCGACCACGATCCCGGACTGGGTGGTGCGGGCCCACAGCGTCACAGTTCCGGCGCCGGCCGCCTCGGCCCCGAGCACGTCCAGGTGACGACCGGCCATCTCGCGGTAGCGTGCGACGCCCGCGTTGACGACGTCGCCGTCCAGCCCGGACTCCACGCGCAGCCGGCCCGACCAGTTCTCGGCGACGACGACCGTCTGCAACGCGGCCAGGTGTCGCTCGGCCATGTGCACGAACCGGTGCTGCCGGATCGTCGTGCGCCGGCCCCGCTCGTCGACGAATCGTGTGCGCCGGGTCAACAGACCACGACGCAGGTCCAGAACGACCCGGTGCTCGAGGATCCGTCCGGCGTACAGGTCGGCCGGATCCGGGTCGTGATCGTCGCCGAGGATCTCCAGGCGCAGCCAGAGCCAGTTCGGCATGTTGACCATGCTCTCGGTCTCGACGACCGATCCCCCGATCTCGTCGGGGAGCCGGTTGAAGCAGCCGGCGAGGTAGGTGCCGGGATAGTGGACGTCGTCGGCGCGGGTCTCGGGGGCGGCACCACGCGTGGCGAGGTAGCCGTTGCCCACCGTGCACAGAGCCTCCCGGCGTCCCTCGTCAGCGGCGTCCCAGCCGTCGAACACGACGCTCCACGTGTCGTCCTCGGGCGGCCCGTCCGCCGGCCGATCGATGTCGTCGACGGGCGCGAACCCGTCCGCGGCGTTCTCGCTGTGGCTCACCGCGACACAACCTCCGGTTCGCCCGCCGGACGATCTCGGCCTGCCCCGACCGGCCCCGCGAGAGCCAACCGGTCCGTTTCACCGGGTCGATCGGCCCTCGTCCGACCGGGTCGCGATCTACGCGGTGCACAACAACGGGAACCGGTACGACGTCGGGTACGTCCTCGGCGTGGCGCTCGTGTTCTCCGGACTGGCCCGGCTCGGAAGCAGAGGGCGGAAGAAGGTCCGCACGCCATCCGGCTGACCGTTCGTCGGGGCTTGCGCTCGGGGACGATCACGAGGAGACCGACGGTCGCGGAGCGGCATGAACCACGGTCACCGGGCACGTGGCATGCAGGACGCACTGGAGCGCGACCGACTCCATCAGGGCTGCGACCCCGCCGATGCCGCGATGCCCGACCACCAGCCCGCCTGCGGACCTCGACGCGTCGACGAGGGCTCTGCCCGGCGGAGCGCAGACCGTCCGCACCTCCACGGGGACACCCGTTAGTCGCGGATCCGCTGCGACGACCTCCCTGACGCACGCGTGGGCCCGGCTCTCCAGCCGGTACGCGATGCCGGGCAACTCGACCTGCAGCGCGAGCCCGATGACCTCCACCCAATAGTCGGGACGCCGGTACGCCGAGACCACGCGGACCCCGGCGCCGCGCCGGGCGGCGTCCTCCAGAGCGTGAACGACGGCTGCGTGGGCCCCGGGTGACCCGTCGTACCCGGCGACGATCACTCCGTCGTCCATTCCCGGTCCCTCCGGTGTCGGCCCCGGTGGCGCCCCGGCCACGTCAGTCCACAGGGTGTCCGCACGCGAGGCGGTCCTGGCAGGGAACTGCGACCCGGATGGTCGGGTCGTACGACCCTGACGAAGGCACCGGGACCGCGCGCAGAGTGTTCGCCGTGTGACCGACGACCGATGACGAACGCGAGGAGGAAGATCCGATGATCACAGGCCGAACAGTGGTCGATTTCGCCGGTGTCCACATGGGTGTGGCGGACGATGACGGTCAGTTCTATGACTACGCGGGGGTCCACGCGGGCACCGTCTCCGCCGCCGGGGACGTGAAGGACTTCGCCGGTGTCCGGATCGGGCGCGTCGTCGCGACGGCAGGCGCGGCAGAGCCCGCTGGGGCGATGGCGGGCACGTCAAGGAGCGAGTTCTTCTTCGCGTGCTAACCCCCGGCTCGGGAACCGACCAGCTCCCCCAGGGACCGGCCCCAGGCCCGGGCTCGGTCCTCCTCGCCGTCGAGGAGCGGTCCCGTCGCCTCGGCGACGAAGAAGTGCTCAGCCGGAGCGACGGTCGTCGCGCCCAGCCGCCTGAGGAGCTTCTCCTCCGACCGGGCGGCGTGATCCATCTTCACCAACATGGGGTGACCGCTGATGCGGGTGTCGAACGCGGCGACGGCGATTCCAGCGCGAAGGCCCCGGGCGGACTGCAGCCACTCCTGCAAGCCGGTGGCGGTGTCGGCGATGACGGCTCCGTGTTGCGGTGACCGCGCCCTCGCGGGTGGAGGGCCGGGGCATGCCGAACGCGTGGTTGGGACCGCCGACGACGAGCAGCCCCACTTCCGGGCCGACCTCCGCCGGGGCCTCGGCCGCCGGAAGGACGTCGGCCGCCAAGGTCGCCGACAGTCCGTCGGCGATCGCGTAGGCGATCGCTCGGGCGTCGCCGAATACGGACTCGTAGATCACCAGGGCGCGGGTCACGCGCTCACCACCTCGTTCGCTCGGTTGTCGACGTCCCCGACCCGAGGACGGCGTTGATGCACACCCCGACCACGACCCTCTCCACGGCCATCGGCCGTGGAGACGAGGGCCGGGCGGACGTCTGTCCGGCGGGTCGATGCCGGCAGCAGGTGCACCGTGAAGATCAGCCGGCCGCTCAGTCCGGACCGAGCACGGTTGGGCCCGGTCGAGAACGGCCGTGCGATCACGGGAACGGCATCGGCATCGGGTCGCCGGCCGGTTGACGTTCCGCGACGGTTGCGTCCGCCGCATCGGCGGGCGCGGCGGCGGGTCGGACGACGGTCACCGGGCACGGCGCGTGCAAGGCGCACTGCAGCCCGACGGAGCCCAGCAGCGCGCTGGCGAGGCCGCCGCGACCACGGTGACCGACGACCAACAGGTCCGCCTCCACGGCTTGTCCGACGAGGACCCGGCCCGGGGATCCGGCGATCGCGGCGATCTCGACCGGGACCTCGCGCATCGCGGGGTCGCCCTGCTCGAGCACCTCGTCGAGGATCGCCCGCACGCCGTCCTCGCCCCTGCGGGCCAGCTCGAACTCCGACGTCGGCGCAGGCATCCCGTAGACCGTGGCCCAGTACTCCGGGTGCTCGAACACCCACACGGCCCGGACCCGGGCGCCCCGGCGGAGCGCGTCGGACATCGTGTAGGCCAGGGCGTCCTTGGCACATGCCGAGCCGTCGACGCCGACAACGATCAGTGGCTTGTCCTGCATGTCTGGTTCCTCCTCGTCAGCCGACCAGCACGTGTGCGCCGATCGTGTTCGTGTTCACGGCTCCACCGGCCCGTCTTCCACTCCGCGGACGACGGCCACCGGACAGTGCGCGTGGTGCAGGAGCGCCTGGCTCACCGAGCCCAGCACGAGTCCGGCGAGGCCGCCGCGCCCACGAGAGCCGACGACGGCGAGCCGAGCGTCCGAAGTCCCGTCCACCAGCACGCCTGCGGCCGGGCCGTGCACCACGCGGGTTCGCACGTCGACCTCCGGAAACTTCTGGCGCCATGCCGCGAGCGCGCCGATCCAGGGCTTCCTGTTCCAGACGGTCGGTCGCAGCGTCGTCGAGCAGCATCGCCAGGACCGGGTGGTTCGTCTCGTCGGCCCAGGTGCGTACCGCGAGCAGTGGTGCGCCCTGACGGGCGGCCGCCTCGAACGCGAACCCGAGCGCGGACTCGGAGTCCGGCGAGCCGTCCACCCCCACCACGACCGGCCCGTTCGGCGCCGGCGGTCCGCGGACCACGACCACAGGGCACTGCGCGGCAGCTGCGAGGTTGACTGTCGTCGAGCCGAGCAGCAGCCCCCGGAACCCGCCCCGCCCGCGGCTGCCGAGAACCAGCAGGAACGCTCGCGCCGACTCGTCGTAGAGCACGCCGGCAGGAAGTCCGGTGACGCTCAGGGAGTCGATCCGGTCCGTGGGCAGGGAGCGCGCGGCCATCTCGGTGGCGGCCTGCAGGTGCTCCTCCGCTGCGGCCAGCGCCGCCCCCCGGTAGCTCTCCTGGGTGAGCGCCTGCCACCCCATGGGCTGGGACGACGCCCATCCGACGGCGGCCACCAGCCGCACCGTCCCGTCCTGCTCGCGAGCTCGCTCCGCGGCCCAGTGCACGGCGTCCAGCGCGGACTCCGACCCGTCGACTCCGACGACGATCGGCCATCCCCCGGATGTGTCCATCGCTCCTCCTTCGTCGCCGTTCACGGTGCTCCGTGGCCGGGGTAGCCGACGCGGTCGAGGGACCCGACTTCACGGGCCGAACGTCCTGGCCCACCCGGCCGGAGGCGCCGGGCTGCGAGACCCGCCGCGAGCGGGCCCTTCGGCCCTGCCGGCTCGTCTGACGCGTGGGCAGCGTCCAGGTCATGACGACCACCGTGCGTGTGCCCACGCAGGACCGACTCCCCACCGGCGGCGACCACGGGCTCATCGCCTCCCTGATAGACGACGGCGGCGACGGCGTGCTGCTGCTGTCCGGACACCTGGACGACGCCGCGCCGGCCCGCGTCGCCGAGCACCTCACCGAGCTGCTGCAGCGGGGCGTCCGGGACATCACGGTCCGGGCCGGCACGCTGGTGGAGACACCCCCGGAATTGATCGAGCTGCTGATCAGGCTCCAGGACGACCTCACGGCCCGACACGGGTTCGTGCGCGTCCTCGGGCTCCACCCCGACAGGGTCGGGAGGGCATCCGCACCTGCCGGGAGGGCCTGACCTGCGGCCTCGCTGACTCCGTCGGGCATGCCGGACCGCGGCGGGTCAACCGGGGCCGTACCGAGCTCG
Source organism: uncultured Actinomycetota bacterium (assembly GCA_963822335.1). GTDB lineage: Bacteria > Actinomycetota > Actinomycetes > Mycobacteriales > Pseudonocardiaceae > Pseudonocardia. The sequence goes on from CAWGHE010000006.1 coordinate 826,739, forward strand.
ACGTCCCGGATCATGGCCGTTCAGGTGAACCGCCTGGTCTCAGCCTCCGTCCCCCGCCACGGGTCGCATCGGCAGCTCGGGGTGATAGTCGTTGGCCACAGCGAGGTCGTGCAGGAGCCGGGCGAGCTCGTGGTCCCCGTGTTCGGTCCCGGTCTGCTTGTTCCCGGTCGCGGCGGCGGCCGGTGTCGCCGCGGCTTCGTCGGGGTCGGGGTGACCGCCGGGCGCGGCGGGCTGACCCTGCTCGAGCACCGCATGCTGCAGCTCGTCCGCGGTCCCGCCGGGCCTCCCGTGGCCGGCGTCTGCGCCGTGCCCGGCCCGTGGCTGGCCACTGTTGTCCGTCATGCTCCGCTCCTCTCCGGGACGCCGTCCCGGCTTCCGTCGCTCGCCGATGTCCCGGCTGCCGCCGCGGTTCGGGGACGGGGGATGGGCTCCCTGATGGACGCGAGGCGTCGGACTGCTCAGCGTGACGTGCCGTTCCGGGCGCTCACAAGGCCGGAAGTCCCGGGAGTGGGGTGACGGCGAGCAGGACCGACCGGCCCGTGGAACCGGGGACCGACGACCCTGCCTCGGTGGAACCCCGGCGGCGCACGATGCCCTTTTCGGCGAAGGAGTCGTCATGGCTGCCCGCGGACGCACCACACTCACCGCGAACGATCGTCGGGTCACAGCGGGTATCGAGCTGCTGGTCGCAGCGTCGGCGCTGTACGGCGGTGTCGGACTGATCGCCGGCGCGATCGGCATGCCGGACGAGTGGCTCGCCGGCACTCCGTTCGGGTCGTGGGTACTGCCCGGCCTGCTGTTGCTGGCGGTGGTCGCCGCCCCGATGACCATCGCGGCGGTGCTGGAGTTGCGGCGCTCGCCATGGGCGGGAGTCGCGTCCGTGACCGCCGGGGCGGCGCAGATCGGTTGGATCGCCGCCCAGCTGCTGATCATGCAGCGCTACAACGTGCTGCAGCCGGTGATGCTGATGATCGGACTCCTCGTCGTGCTGGTCGCTCTCGCGGTACGCCGCCGGGAGGCCTTGTGGCCGGAGGGCCGGTGACGGGTTGCCGCCGTATCCCCGACACACCGTGAAACGCGACCGAACACGAGGGACAGGAACCGACCATGTCGACGACGGAGATCGAACAGAAGGCGACGCTCTCTCGCAGGGAGGTCGCCCGCTGGCTCGCGGACCTGGCGCGGATGCTCGATGAGGGCGGCACCGCACAGCTCGCGCTGTCGGGCCCACCGGTCACGCTCGAACTGCCGGACGAGTTCCGATGCGAGCTCGAGCTGGAGATCGACGACGACGAGGGCGAGCTGGAGATCGAGCTCAAGTGGCGGCCGAGCTCACACGGCGTTTCCGGTCAGGAGTAGTCTCCGGCTGACGTCCCGCGGTCTGCGTCCTCCGGCCGGCGGAGCACCGTCGTCAGGGCGACGGCCGCTCCACCATCACGACGGCGAGGCCGAAGTCCCGTGCGGCCGCCTCGAACTCGGCCGGTTCCGGCAGACGGTCGGCCGGCAACGTGAGCCCGAGGCGCCGCTCGGCGTCCTGGCGGCCGAGTCGGTCGATCGCGGTCCGCAGAAACCGAGCGACGTCCTCGGGTCGCTCGAACAGCTCCGCCCGCACCGCGGTCCGTCGGCCGCCGTGGGTCAGCTCCAGCCGCGGGCCACCGCGCAGGTTGACCCGCCACCGGTGCTGCGTGATGATCATGAAGCGATCCCCGAGGTCGACGTAACCGACCGGGATGTCGTAGCGACGCCCGGTGCGCCGCCCGACCACGTGCAGGACCACCACAGCACCGTCGACCAGCCGGTGCAGCGGGGAAGCCGCCACGGCGCGGACCAGCGGATTGAAAGCGGTCACCAAACGCTGCGGGGGAATCCTCCGCTCGATCGCTGCGGTCATGACGTCGCCTCCTCGATCCGGCGGGAGGTCTCCCTGCCGTCCTCACAGGCTCGTGCGTCGCGCTCTCGTCGTTCAGGGTCGAAGGGCCCGCGCCGACGTGGCGAACGGCTTCCGCCGACCTGGGACACCCGGCGTCGGACGAGTTCGGGAACCGTGTCGCACGTGCCGTTCGCCCCGGATTTCGGCTCGAGCGTCCCGACCGCTCCTGGAGAGGCACCGACGGCTGGACCGGTGCGTGCTCGACGTGGGCACCCGGTCCGGGGCACACGAGCGACTCGTGGCCGTCGTCGACCCACCGCACGCGGTATGGCGGCGAGCCGTCGACGTGGATCACCTGGATGATCTGTCCCTGCCGACGGCGGTCGTCGACCTCGCGTCCCTCGATGACCAGCCAGTCACCCACTTGTGCCCGCATCGCGTCCTCCCGTGTCGTGTCACGTTCGACTGTGCCCGGCGCCGGGATGCCGGACCAGGGACTAAAGACCGGTGATGCGCCGGGCTCGCCGGCCCTGCCGGGACGGCCACGGCACGCGTGACCCTCGTCGGAGCAGGGCCGCCGGACACGAACGGCGACCCGCAGACGAAGGGCGGCCGGCATGTGGAGGACACGAGCTCGTCCGGGTCCGTGGGTTCGCCCCGGACGCCCCCGACCCGTGGAGACCACGCCCCCCGGGCGTTCTGCCGGTGCGCGGGAGCCGATCGACCGGGCGAGCTCCTCCGACCTGCTCGAGCTCGCGGTCGACCGCGGTCCGTTGCCCTGGCAGGTCGGTGCGCTGCTGGTGACCGAGCGCCCGCTCGATCCGGATGCGGTCCGCCGGGCGCTCGGCGAGCGGGTCCGCGCGGTGCCCCGGCTTCGTCGCACGCTCGTGCGCACGCCACTGCTGTGCGGTCGTCCGGTGTGGGTCGACGACGCCGCGCTTCGACGTGGACCGTCATGTGACCGTGACCGGCTGCCCGGCTCCGGGCGACGAGGCCGCACTGCTCGACGTCGCGGCCCGCGTCGTCGGTTCCCGCCTTCCGCTCGACCACCCGCCGTGGGCCGCCGTCGTCGTCACCGGGCTCGCCGGGGACCGCGGCGCGATCGTCGGTCGTGATGCACCACGTGCTCGCCGACGGCATCGGCGGGCTCGCGGCGCTCGGCGCACCTGCTCGACGGTGCCGCGCCCGGCGAGAACGACGGCTTCCCGCGGCGGCCCCCGTCGCTGCGCGCACCTGCTCGCCGACGCGCTGACTGGTCGCGCGACGGCCCTGACCCACCTGCCGACGGGGCTCCGCCGGGTCCGCGACGCCGTCGGCGAGCTGCGCTCGACCCGGGCACCACAGGCGCCGCGGTCATCGTTGAACCGTCCGGTCGGCGCGCGGCGCGCGCTACGGGTGGTCCGCGCCGACCTCGCCTCCGTGCACGCCGCCGCGCACCGGCACGGCGGCACGGTGAACGATGTGGTGCTCGCCGCCGTCGGCGGGGCACTCGGCTCGCTGGCGGCCCGGCGCGGCGAGCACGTCGCGGAGATCGTCGTCTCCGTGCCGATCTCGTCGCGGCAGCGCGCGGACGCCGACCGGTTGGGCAACACGGTCGGAGTGCTCCCGGTCGCCGTGCCCACCGCCGGTCCGCCCGACGCGCGGCTCGCCGCCGTCGGCGCGCCGCACCGCGGGACGGAGGTCCGCGCCCCGCGCGGCGTCCGCCGTGCTGCTCGACGCCGCGTTCCGGTCGGTCGCGGCGACCGGTGTGCTGCCGTGGCTGCTCGCGCACCAGCGCCTGGTCACCACGTTCGTCACGAACCTGCGCGGGCCGGGTACGGCGGTGAGCCTCCTCGGCACACGGGTGCGCGAGATCGTGCCCATCGTGTCGACGGCGGGAAACGTTCCCGTCGTGGTCGCGGCTCTGTCCTACGCGGGGACGCTGGTCCTGGTCGTCGTCGCCGACCCCGACGCCTGCCCCGAGCTCGACGCCGTGGCAGCCGACCTGCGCGCGGAACTCGCGACGATGTGCGAGCAGGAGTTCGAGACCGGCAGACGATGACGACCGGGACGGTGCCGCGCCACTTCGATCGGCCCCGGCACATCGGGACCCTCTGTCCCTGCCGCGGGCGGGGCGACAGCAGCAGGTTGATCGAGTGACCGCTCCACTGTGGGTCGTTCGGCACCCGGACACCAGCCTTCGGACCCTGTGCCGGCCGCGGATCCGAGCGGATCGTCGAGGGACGACGATCTGGAGGGATCATGACGATGATGGGAAACGGCTGGGGCATGGGTCTGGCCGGGCTCGGCTCGATCCTCCTGCTGGCGGTGGCCGCAGCAGCCGTGCTGCTCGTCCTCTACGTCGCCCGCGGCGTCGGGTGGAGCCGTGGGCGCCACCCGGATCCACAGGACGTCCTCGCCGAGCGGTTCGCCCGAGGGGACATCGACGAACAGGAGTACCGCCGCAGGCTGGCAGTACTCGACGAGCAGGACGACCGGCCGCTGACCGGGCCATGAGCACCGTGCGCGACCCCACAGGCAACCCGTGGCCGACGCCGACGCCGGTCGTCTCGCTCGAGGCGATCTTCCTGTCCACGTTCGTGATGATCGGGCAGAACCGCGGAATGCCGCCGACGTCGGTGCCGTCGGTGCCGTCGCCTCCTTTGCTGCCCCTGATCGTCGAGCCGTCCACGAAGGAGAACCGACATGATCGAGACGCTGACCGGACTTCCCGAGGGAATCGACGGGTTCCGCCCGGTGGGGACGGTGACCCGTGAGGACTACGAGACCGGCGTCGTCCCCGTTCTCGACCGTGCCGCGACCGAGGGCCGGCGCCTGCGGGTCGTGTGCCTGGTCGGCCCGGAGTTCACGGGTCTGGCTCCGACAGCGATCTGGGAGGACGTCCGGCTCGGGCTGCGGACACTGCGACGGATCGACGGCTGCGCGGTCGTGACCGACACCAGCTGGGTGCGCGAGTCGAGCCGGCTGGCGGCGTACCTGATGCCGTGCCCTGTGCGGGTCTTCACCGGCGACGACCTGGCCGCGGCCGTGGGCTGGCTCGAGGACCTGCCGCGCGGCACCGGCTTCTCGTTCCGGCTGGTGCCCGACACCGGGGTGGCGATCGCGGAGGTGCAACGCCCGCTCCGCTCGGCCGACATCGACGCGATGGCGGCCACGGTCGACGAGTGGTGCGCCGAGCACGGACGCCTCACCGGGCTGGTGGTCTCCGCCCCTGCCTTCCCCGGCTGGGAGAACCTCGCGGCCGTCGTCCGTCACGTCGCGCTCGTCGCCTCGCACCATCGGCGGATCGGGCGGATCGCCATCGTCGTCGACGGCTTCCTCGCCGACCACGTCCCCGAGCTCGCGGACCGGGTACTGGCGCCCGAGATCCGGCACTTCGCTCACCGCGACCTCGACGCGGCCCTGACGTGGGCGAGCGCCTCCCGGGAGACGACACCGGCCTGATGGCCGCCGTGGCCACGAACAGCCTGGAGCGTTCGCAGCAGCCACCACTGACCGGACGGGCACCTGCCGGACGGGTCTGCGGCGTCAGGTCGTGCTGTGCCGGTAGGGGCAGTGGTCGCGATGGACCGCCTCCACCCGCACGACGCCCGGCACCGCACCGGCGATCACCCGCGCCGTGTGCTGCTCGACGGGGTCGCCGTACTCGTCGCAGAGCGTCGCCTCGCCGTCCCGGACGTGGACGGCCCACCGTGCGGAGCCCGCATAGTTGCGCAGACGGCGGTCGATGATGTTCCGCAGGACGGTGTCGTCGCGGCCGACGGCACGCAGGACATCTCGGCGGGTCACGATCCCGACGAGCTCGTCCCCGTCGACGACAGGCATGCTGCGGACGGTGCCGCCGGCCACGAGATCGGCCACGTCGGCGATGTCGGTGCCGGGAGTGGTGGTCCGCACGTCAGTCGTCATGACCTCCTTGACCTGGCGTGGTGGCGTACCGCTGAGCTCACCGGCGAGCCGGGGAGATCGGGCATCGTGGTGGATGCGGCCCCACAGCACGTCGGACTCCCCCACCACGCCGACGAGTCGCCCAGCCTCCACGACGGGGAGCACCGTGAAGCCGTGGCGCCCCAGTAGGCCGGCCGCCTCCTGCACAGCGCTCCCGGATCCGACCGTCACGACCTCGCGGGTCATCACATCACCGACTCGCATCGCCACCTCCTGCTCCTACGCCGCTCCGGATGCGCGTCGATGTCGTCGCCCGCCGCGACCAAGGATCGCGAACGGCGAGCGACCACGACCAGGGACGAAAGACCCCTCGTCGTCGACGTCCGGCTCGACCGGGACTGGGAACGCACCGGGCGAGGGCCCCGGGCCGGACGCTCAGCCGGGAATCAGCACGGCGGCGCCCTCCACCCGGTCGGCGGCGAGATCCGCCAGCACCTCGTCCGCGGCGGAGCAGCCGGACCTCCTGGCCCGGTTCCGCCTCGGCCCCGGTCGCGGTCGGCATGCGACAGGCGATGGACTTCTGATCGATTCGCCCATGGCGAGCAGCATGCGCCGGAGATACCAGCGGACCTCGGCGCCACGCTGGTCGTGCTCGGGACCGCGTCCGACGACGAGCTGTCCCGGCTGCGTTCCGGCGAGGCCCTCAGCGCGGTCCTGCTCCACGCCACGACGCTCGAACTGTCCACATGCCCGCTCAGCGAGTCCCTGGAGGTCGCCGACACGCGGGCACAGATCCGGGACGATGTCCTGGACGGGACCGTGTGCCCCCAGCTGATCCTGCGGATCGGCTGGCCCGCAGCGCCCGGCCCGGTGCCGGCGACCGCGCGGCGACCGGTCGACGACCAGATCGCCACCACCGCCCCGCACTGGTGAACCACGGCGACCCGCCACCCGTCACGATCATCCGGCGACCGTCCGGGCGATCTCCTCGTCCGGGAGGACGCCGGAATCGCCGAGTCGGGCACCGACGGGATGCCGGGCGGAGTGACGACCCACACCACCTCGTCCGCCTCCCGCCGGCACGCCGCCGCGGCCGGTGCCGCGACGACCGGCGCGGCGAGCACCAGCCGGGCCGCTCCGCGCCGCCGCGCAACCCGAGCGACCGCCGCCGCGACCGGGACCCCGCCCCCGAACAGGCCGAGCACGACGACCGACCGGTTATGCAGATGCTCGAGCCTGCGGGCCAGGTGCGCGCCGGCGTCCTGACGGTCCGTGAACCACGGTGTCGTCCGCTGCGTTCCGGACAGGTCGACGGTCGCCATTGGTCGTTCTCCTCTGCTCGGAGCGCGTTGCTCGGGCTCGGGCTCGGGCTCGGGAGCGTGCGGACGCCGGCCGGTAGCCGGAAAGGGCCGAGAGTCCCGCCCGCTCCGGGTCGGCCTGCCGAACGGCCGGGACGTTCGCGCCTGGGCCGAGCATCACGCGACGGCGACCCTGGACGGGTCCGACGACCTCGAGGAGCTGCTGTGAGAGCGACGATTCCCTCCGATCTGGGACCGCACGTCGCCGTCGGCGTCGACGGCACCGACGCCGCCCTGCGGGCCGTCCGGTGGGCGGCCGTCGACGCGAACGACCGCGGGCTCCCCCTCCTGGCGATCCATGCCGCGCCGTACGCGGCCGGCGGCGGCAGGCCGGCCGAGCGGGTCGACCGGCTGCTGGCGCGGGCACGCACCGTGGCCCGGCGCGCCGCGTCCGGGCTGACGGTGCACACCGTCGGCGTTCCGCAGCCCGCGACCACCGTGCTCCGCGAGGCGGCCGATCACGCGGAGCTGCTCGTGCTCGGGGCGATCGGTACGGGCCTCCCGCAGGAGGGCCTCGCCGACGCGCTGACGCCCCGGGTGGTCGGGCACACGACCGGACCGGTCGTCGTCGTGCACCGCTCGGTGGCACGGACCGGCGCCGTGCTGGTCGGCATCGACGACCCGCAGCGCGACGCCGAACTGATCGCGATCGCGCACGCCTACGCGCGTCGGCACGGTGTCCAGCTGCGGGTCGTGCACGCGACCCGGGCAGCCGGACGGGACGACGACCACGTGCTGGACGCCCTGGTCCGGCGGTGGGACGAGCGCAGCTCGCTCGTGCACGTGGTCCTGCTCCGCACCCGGGAGCGGCCGGCGCAAGCGCTGCTGTCGCGGGGCCGCGACGCCCGCCTGATCGTCGTCGGGCCTGGGACCCGTCGCGCTCACGTGCTGTCCGGTTCGACGACCCGTGCTCTGGTGCGGGCCGCGCCGTGCCCCGTCCTCGTCGCCGGACACCGCTCTGGCGCCGTGACCCCGGCACCCGTCGCATCGGGCGCCGCCGATCCGCATCTGAGGAGCGAGCTGTGGTGACACCCGCGGTCCACGAAACGCACACGGGGATCGTCCTGCTCGTCGACGACCGGGCCTACAAGGTCAAGAAGCCGGTCCGGACCTCGTTCTGCGACTTCAGCACGACCGCGCGGCGCCGCGAGGCGCTCGAGGCCGAGCTCGCCCTGAACCGCCGTCTGTGCCCGGACGTCTACATCGGAGTCGGCCGCTTCGAGCCACCGGCGGTCGGTGGGCGGACGGACGGCGACGTCGAGCCGGTCCTCGTGATGCGCCGGATGCCGGAGGACCGCAGGCTCAGTACGCTCGTGTCCGACGGACGCCCGCTCGACGAGGAGATCCGGGCGATCGCCCGCATCCTGGCCGAGTTCCACGCCGGCGCCGCGCGCGGACCGGCGATCGACGCGGACGGCGGGCGGGACGCCCTGGCCCGTCGCTGGCGAGCCAACCTCGACGATCTGGCGACGTTCCGCGACGATCCGCTCGACGACGACTCCTTGGACACAGTCGAGCGGCTCAGCGGCGAGTTCCTCGCCCATCGCGCGCCGCTGTTCGACACGCGTCTGGCGGGCGGATACATCGTCGACGGCCACGGGGACCTCCTCGCCGACGACGTGTTCTACCTGGACGACGGCCCACGACTGCTCGACTGCCTCGACTTCGACGACAGTCTGCGTCACGTCGACGTGCTCGACGACCTCGCGTTCCTCGCGATGGACCTGGAACGCCTCGGTGCTCCTCAGGCCGCCGCGACGCTCGTCGATCGCTACCGCGAGTTCTCCGGGGACCCCGCGCCGCCGGCGCTGCACCACCACTACATCGCCTACCGGGCCGCTGTGCGGGCCAAGGTCGCCTGCATCCGGCACGCTCAGGGCGACCCGGCCTCCGGGCCCCTCGCCCGACAACATCTCGACCTCGCCCTGCGCCACCTCCGCGCCGGAGCCGTCCGGCTGGTGGTGGTCGGCGGACTGCCCGGGACCGGGAAGTCGACTCTCGCGACGGCGCTCGCCGGGCGCACGGGAGCATGCGTGCTCTCCAGCGACCGCACCCGCAAGGAGCTCGCGGGCCTGGATCCGCAACACCCTGCCGGTGCGGCCTTCGGCGAGGGCCTCTACCGATCCGAGCAGACCGACCGAGTCTACGACGAGATGCTCAGGCGGGCGGGCGCGCTGCTCGAGCGGGGGGAGTCGGTCGTGCTCGACGCGTCCTGGATCCGGGCCACCGACCGCGACCACGCCGCCGCGGTCGCAGAGCGCTCCGGCGGACGCCTGGTTGCCCTGCGCTGCGAGGTTGATCCGGAGGAGGCAGCCCGGCGGATCCGAACCCGCGACCGCACGCCGTCGGACGCCGACCCCGGCATCGCGGCCCGCATGGCGGACCGGGCCGACCCGTGGCCGCTCGCACGCACCGTGCGCACCGACGCATCGCCGTCCGAGTCCCTCGCCGAAGCCGAGCACGCCTGGGACGAGGCGGAGGCCCGTCCTTTCGCCGAGCTCGGCCCAATGGGGGTGTAGGGCCCGCGCCGCCGTCTCATCCGCGGACGGTGGCGGAGCCGTCTTATCCGCGGGCGGTGGCGGATACGTCCAGCAGACTCATGGCTCCAGTGCACCGTTCTTCGTCGGGGGCCCACAGGGGGCGTAAGTCCCGGTGCCGGGGGACCGAGGGCGCCCCCGGCGGCCGGATCGGTCTCAGACCAGGTCGCGGCGCCTGAAGGCCCCCATGCCCAGGACCGCGATCAGGGCTCCGGCGGCCAGTCCGCACGCCAGGCCGGCCACGCCCATCAGGACGACCGCACCGATCACGGCCACCGTGAGATGCCCTGCCGCCCACCGGAGACGGCTCACCGGGCCGGCCAGCACCGGCTCCGTCCGCCAGGCGGTCTCCTCCGTGTGCATCCGGGAGACTGCCTGGACGACGTAGGCCCCGGCCAGCACACCGAGGACGGACATGTCCACGGCGAAGAAGGCGTCCGTGAGCTCCTGCCGTCCGGCCAGCGTACGGACCACGTCCTGCGCCTGCGGCGCGGCCAACAGCCCCTCGACACGGGTCGCCACGCTGCCGAGCAGGGCGCCGAACAGCGCGAACCCGAGTGCCCATCCGACCTGACGCCGAGGATCACCGTCGCCCCGAACGCCACGGTCAGCGCCGCGCCGAGCGGCGCGACCCGCGAGGACGCCGTCGAACCGCACCGGGACTTCAGGAACGTCGCGCCGGACCCCCGGCCTTGGCGAGCGGCACCGTGACCCGGTTGACGGTGTGGCCGATGAGCCGGAGGAAGCCGCGACGGATGTGCGTCCGCGTCGCGGCGCTCATGCGGACCCGGACAAGTGGTGGTGGGCGGCCGGGGCGGTCCGCGTCGCGCCGACGAGCATCGGGCCGATGACCGCGTCGCCGGGGTCGACCCGCAGCCCGTCCGAGCCGAGGATGGCCTGGAGCAGGGCCAGCATCGCGTGGGAGTACACGGTCGAGGCCGCGCGAGGCAGCTTGCGCGGCAGGTCGGCGGCCCCGACGATCACCACGCCGTTCGCCCTCTCCACGGTGACGCGAGGGATGGAGCCGGCGACGTTGCCACCGAGGGGCCCGGCCGCGGTGTCGACGACGACCGAGCCCGGCTCCATCGAACCGATCCCCCGCGCGTCGACCAATTCCGGTGGCCGCCGCCCGGGCAGCTCCGCGCAGGTGATCACGACGTCGAAGCCGGCCATCCGGTCGGCGAGCGCAATCTTCTCGTCGCGTCGCTCCTTCCCGGTCAGGGCGCGGGCGTAGCCCTCGTCGGCAGAGGCGTCGGCGACGCCGGGGAGGTCCAGCACCCGCACGCCGTGCGAGCGGGCGTCGGCACGCGCGGCATGACGGACGTCGTAGCCGATCACCGTGGCGCCGAGCCTGCGTGACGTGGCGATCGCCTGCATCCCGCCGACGCCCGTCCCGATCACGAGAACCCGCGCCGGTGGCAGGGTGCCGGAGCCGGCGGGCAGCGTCGGGAAGAAGCCGCCGTAGGTGTCGGCGGCGAGGACGGCCGCCTTGTATCCGGTCACCACCGACTGGGAGGCGAGCGCGTCCATCGGCCGCGTGCGGGCGAGCGACCGTGGGATCCGGTGGAGATCCACGCCGGTCACCCCGAGTTCGACCCAGTTCCGGGTGTAGTGGTCGTCGAGGAGCCCCAGGACGAGAGGCGGGGCGCCGTCCTCCGGCGGCCGCGGCGTCCCGACCCCGGTCAGCACGTCGACCGGCCCGGCCTCGGACCGGATCTCGGCACCGGCGTCGCTGTAGACCATGTCCGGGAAGCCGGCGGCCTTCCCGGCGCCGGACTCGACCACGACGTGCATGCCGGACCGCACCAGCACAGCGGCCGTATCGGGGACCACAGCGACGCGCGTCTCCCCCGGCGCACGCTCCCGCGGCACGCCCACCGTGATCGGCTTCATCACCCCTCCTCGATCGATGACATCGAATCGTCAGTCGTCCGTGCCGGCGTCGTTCCGGACGATCGCCAGCGGACACGGCGGCTGGTAGAGAAGCGCCTGGCTGGTCGAGCCGTGCAGCAGACCGGACAACCCGGCCCTGCCCGACGTTCCGACCACCAGCAGTTGGGCTGCGCCCGCGTGCTCCGCGAGGGCGTCGGCCGCCCGGCCGTGCGCGACGATTCGCTGCACGGTGACCCCGGGATACCGCTGCTGCCACCCAGCCAGCCATTCGGCCAGCACCAGTTGCTCGGCGTGGAGCACCTCCTCGATGCCGATGCCCTCCGAGGGCGGCGCGACCTCGGCACTGTCCTGCCAACTGTGCACGGCGATCAGCTCGGACCCGACCGCGGCGGCGTGTGCGAAGGCGAAGGCGAGCGCCGACTCACTGATCGGCGAGCCGTCGACGCCGACCACGACCGGGCCGCCGTCCGGGAACGCCCGGGCCAGCGAGACGACCGGGCAGTCCGCCTTCGCCGCCACGAGGGTGGTCGTGCTCCAGTCCATGCCGTCCAGCGGCTCACCGGCGTGCGGGGCCAGCACCACCATCAGCGACTTCGTCGACTGCTCGAGCAGCACCTGCGCCGGCGAGCCGTGTGCGGCGACCGGCTGGACGATAGCCTCCGGATCGAGGGTCCGCGCCAGGTCCTCGGCGACGAGCAGCCGGTCGCCGACACGCACGTCGTCCCGGGTGTAGGCGTGCACCAGGCGGACGGGGACGTGATGGGCGCGCGCCGCGCGCAGGCCCCACGCGATCGCGGTGCGGTCCCGTCCGGACCCGTCGATCCCGACGGTCACCGCTGCGGTAGCCGACTTGGCCGGAGACATCATGGATCCGTCCTCTCTCGTAGTCTCGTAGTCAGGCCTGCTGGCCGACGCGATCGGCGGCCGTGTCGCCGAGAAGGTGCTCGGCGGTGCGAGGTGGCATGAGCAGGACTGGACACGTGGCACGCCGGATGCAGGCAGCGCTCACCGAGCCCAGCAGAGCCGAGCCGAGCCGGGTCCGGCCGTGGCTTCCCATGACCAGCAGTGCAGCCCCGTCGGAGCGCCTCGTGAGCTGATCGGCCGGGTCACCCTCCAGGAGTTCGGTCCGCAACGGAGGACCACCGGCTTCGCCGACGGTCTCCGAGACCGTGTGCTGCAGGGCCTGGAGTTCCACCTGCCGGACGCGGGCGATCTCCTCGTACACCGGCGCCGGAGGCGCGAACAGACCGGTCGGGTCGAATACGCGGACGGCGCAGATCCGTCGGCCCGTGGTCGCGGCGTCGCGGACGGCCCAGCTCAGCGCCGCCCGGCTCGCGACGGATCCGTCGACCGCGACGACGATCTCCTCGCCCTGTGTTCCGGTCGGGTCGGTGTACTCGGTGGTCATGGAAGTACTCCCGTCTGGTCGGGTTGTCGTGTACCGACGGTGGCACCTCGCGAGGACGCGCCGATGCGGACGACCGGCCGCAGGCACCGGGACTTTCGCCCCTGATTTCCGGTGACCCACGCGGACGCTCGCCGGCGTCGGGCACCTCACCCGTCGTCGTGCGAGGGTCAGGACTCCGCCGGTTCGTCGCCGCCGAACCGGGCCCGGAAGGCCTCCACCGCGGTCGGCAACGTCGGGAACAACAGGTCGGCCCCGATCAGCCCGACGAGGCCTGCCCTGTCCAACCGATGGAGCAGCTCCTGCTTGACCCGGGCGAGCGCCAGCACGACACCGCGGTCACTCAGCTCCTGGTGGAGAGCGCGCACCGCGTCGGCTGCGGTGAGGTCGATCTCCACGTTGGCCTCCACGTTGAGCAGCAGCCACCGCACCGGCCCGGCAGCTCCGACCACCGCCGCCATGGCGCGCCGGCGAAAGTCGTCCGCGTTCGCGAAGCAGAGGGGCGCGTCGTAGCGGTAGACCACCAGCCCCGGCACCGTCCGTGCCTGCGGGTAGTCGTCGACGTCGTGCATCCCGGGCACTCCGGGCACGAACCCGAGCACCCCGCCGTGCGGACGGGACACCTTTCGCAGCAGGTCGAGGATGGACAGTCCGACGGCCGCCGCCACCCCGCCGAGCACCCCGAAAGCGAGCACGCCGACGGCGGTCACCAGCGCCAGTGCCAGTTCCATCCCGCCGAACGATGCGAACCGTCGGAACTCGCCGATGTCGATCAGCCGGGAGGCGGCGTACACGATCAGCGCACCCAGCGCGGCCGTCGGGAACGCCGCGAGTACCGGACCTCCGACGAGCAGGACGGCGATCACGAGGGCGAGGGCGACGACGGCGTACAGCTGACTCCGTGCCCCGGTCGCGTGGGCGATGGCGGTACGGCTGCCGCTCCCGCTCACCGGGAATCCGGACATCAAGCCCGAGGCGAGGTTCGCGCCGCCGAGCGCAACCAGCTCGCGCGACGACCGGACCGGATGCCCGTGCCGGGCGGCGAACGCACGCACCGTGAGCACCTCGTCGGAGAATCCGACCAGCGCGACTCCTAGCGCGGGGACCGCCAGCGCCGCCAGATCGGCGGCAGTCACGTCCGGGAACGCCGGCACCGGCACGCCGGACGGCACCGCCCCCAGCACCTCGACGCCCAGGCGCGCCGGGGTCACCACCGCGGTGACACCGGTCGCCAGCAGGACGGCGAGCAGCGGCGCCGGGACCGGGACCTTCGGCAGGAGCCTCGGTAGCCCGACGGTCACGGCCAGGACTCCGGCGGCGAGTACCACCGTCGGCACGTGCACGGCGTCGACTCCGGAGACGAACGACGCCAGCCGGGCGGCCACCGAGTCGCCGTGCACCGGAACCCCCGTCACGTTGCCCAGCTGGCTGACGATCATGAGCACGGCGATCCCGGACAGGTAGCCGACCAGCACGGGCCGGGAGAGCAGGTCGGCGACGACGGACAGGCGCAGCAGCCGGCCGAGCAGACAGACGACGCCGACCTCGATCGCCAGGGCCGCCGACAACGCCGCGTACCGGGACGGGCTCCCCGCGGCCAGCGGCGCGATCGCGACCGCGGCCATCGCCGCCGTCGAGGACTCCGGGCCGACGGCGAGCACCCGCGACGACCCGAGCACGGCGTAGACCGCGATGGCCCCCACAGCCGCCCACAGGCCGACGACCGCAGGCAGCCCGGCCAGTTCCGCGTAGGCCAGCACCTGCGGAACCAGCGCGGCGGCGACGGTCAGGCCCGCCATGGTGTCCGCGCGCAGCACCGCCGCGTCGCGGTCGCGGAGGGCGTGCAGCCCCGGTGCGAGCCCGGGCGACAGCGCCGCCCACGGCCGGATCACCGGGGTATCGGCGGACCCGGCTCCTCGACCGCACGTGCCGCCACGACGACGTCGCGCGTCGACACCATACCGACCGGCCGGCCGTCGGCGATCACGGGAACGTGCCGGATCCCCGCGGCGAGCATCAGGTCGACGATCCCGAGGACCGGCTCGTCGGAGCCCACCGTGATCAGGTCCGTGCTCGTCAGGTCGCGGGCCTGCAGCGCATCCGGGTCCTCGCCGGTGCCCAGCGCCGTGGCGATGTCCCGCTCGGACACGATGCCGACCGGACCGTGGGCCCCGGTCACGAGTACGGCCCCGATCTCGTCCGCCGCCGGCGTGGTGGCGACCTCGCGCATCGTCCGGCCGGTGTCCACTGTGGTCACCGGCCCACGCATGCTGCGGGAGACCGGGATCTGGAGCATGGTCGTGTTCATCGTCTACCTCTCGTGGGGAACGTGCGCCGCGCTCTCGCGCGGCGACGTGTCTGTGGTCTGCTCGTGCGACGGCCGGGTCGGCTCGTCGTCGGGCTCGGCCGTCGCGGGGACGACCAGGACGGGCAGGTTCGCCTGGTGCACGACCTCGAGAGCGGTGCTACCCAGGAACGTCTCGCGCCACGTGGAGCGGCCACGGGAGCCGACGACGATGACACCGGCGCCCTGACGACGGGCCGCCGCGACGAGCTCGTGCGCCGCTCCGATCGCCGGGCGCACGGACCGATGACCCGTCATCGGGGCGATGACGCGCTGGACATCGCGGCCGAGCCGGCCGGCCACCGATTCGACGGTCTCGACATCGCCGTCCGATCCCGGCTCGGGCGTCCCGACCGTCAGCGCCATCAGTTCGCGGCCGGGAAAGCCCGCTGCCGCGTGACAGAGCGCGCGCTCGGCGCCGGAGGAGCCGTCCCACCCGACCACCACACGGCCGTTCGCCACCAGGGCTCGATCGTTGCTGAGCAACGGGAAGGGCACGACCAGCACCGGGACCGCACTGTGATGGAGGACCAGTTCGGTGAAACTCTCCAGGGCCGCCTCGATCCCGGCGAGTCCGCGGCTGCCGATCAGTGCCATGTCGGGCCGCTGCTCCTCGGCGATGGCGGCGAACCGGATGCCGTCCCCTCCGAAGGTGCGTTTCACCACCAGGTTCGAGGGCCACCCTGCGGCCTCAGCCAGTATCCCGCCGGTCCCGACGAGCCGCTGCGCCTCGGCGGCACCCTCCCGCTCGAGAAGATCCACCAGTTGCTCGGCCGTCTTCGCTCGTTCGCGCAGGCGCCGGCGCAAGGGCTCGCTCGCGAAGGGCGGTGTCCACAGGTGCAGGACGGTCGCGCGGGCCGACGGCAGGAGCGTCGCGCCGATCTCGATCGCCGCGACCGACGGCGGACTGCCGTCGTAGGCGACGAGCACGTGCGCGCGACGGCCGTTGCCCGGGTCCATGCCCTCACGCTCGTCCACTGCTACCGGCGAGGGCTGCGGCCGACGGACCTCATCGGACGGGTCGAACGGCCCGACCGTCATCGACCTCAGCGTCGGCGGGCCGGTGGCCGCGAGGCCTCCCAGCCTCGGCGCGGCGCTCGACGGCGCCGCGGGTGTCGCGCGAGCGGTAGACGATGTACGGGCGGAACAGGTAGTGCAGCGGCGCGGTGAAGGCGTGCACGAGCCGGGTGAACGGCCACAGCGCGAACAGGGCCAGCCGATCAGCACGTGCAGATGGAAGGCGAGGCCCGCTCGCTCATCGCCGCGACGTCGGGCTGCAGGACGAACAGCGACCGGAACCACGGCGACACGGTCAGCCGGTAGTTGTGCTCCTCGCCGCCCGCGGCGCCGAGCAGCGTGTCGGCCAGCCCGGCGACGATGCGCGGCCACGAGCACGACGTACATCAGCTTGTCGTTCCGGGTGGTGGCCATGAACACGGGGCCGGTGGTGCGCCGCCGGTAGACCAGGATCGCGACGCCGGCCAGCGTGCAGACGCCGGCCACGCCCCGAGCACGAGCGCCTGGACGTGGTAGGCCTCCTGGGACAACCCGAGCCGCGTCGGTCCAGCTCTTCGGGATCACCAGCCCGATCACATGCCCGACGATCACGACGAGCAGCCCGAAGTGGAACAGCGGGCTGCCGATGCGCAGCAACCGCGACTCGTACAGCTCCGAGGACCGGGTGGTCCAGCCGAACTTGTCGTAGCGGTAGCGCCACAGCGTCCCGCCGACGAGGACGGCGAGCACCACGTAGGGCAGCACGCCCCAGAGCAGCACGTCGTACCAAGCGGTCCTCCGGGCTCCATCCCGGTGCTCCTTCGGGGCGCATGCCGAACGGTGCGAGCTCGAGCCCGACCTGCTCGCGCGGCGGTCCGGAGCGGGCGAGCGCCTTGGCGGCGGCGACATCGGACGGCGAGGGGCCGGGCAGCAGCGCGCAGACCGCCTCGACGGGGCGGCGTAGGGGGTGTCCGCGTCGAGCAGGGCGAGCCGCAGCAGCTCGAGGCCGGCGCGGTGCTCCTGCAGCAGCGCGAGCCCGTCGGCGAGGTCGGTGGTGGCGGCGAACTCGAGCACGGCGGGCAGGAAGTCGGGCAGCTCGGTCGCGGTCGAGCTCGGCGCCCGCGGCGCGGTAGCGCGCCTTGAGCGCGGCCAGCGACGCGCCGCGGCGGCGGGTCTCGCCGTCGCTCCACCAGGTCAGGTACGAGGCAGCAGCGGCGGCGGGTGTCGAACACCCGCACGTAGTGCTCGGCCAGGCCCGTCGGGCGGCGTGGCCTCGGCCGCGTCGAGGAACTCGCCGCAGTCGCTCACGCGGCCCGCCGTCGGGCAGCGCGTCGACGGCGGCGCGCACGGTCGGCACGCGCCCGTTGCCGCGTCGTCCGGGTACTGCAGGCACACCGACGCGGCCTGCAGGACCGTCGATCGCGGTCCGGCTCTCGGCCGTCGCCGGTCATCGCCCCGGCTCCCTGCTCCGGTCGCGGCTGTCGCGGGCGGGAACAGCCCGTCGGGGCGGCCCTTGCCGTCCCAGTTCAGCAGGTTGACACGCGCACCGCGGCTCGCGGGTCGGCGACCTCGTCGCCGGTCTGGCGCTCGCGCAGCGCGTGGAAGGTCTCGACCGACACCGGCACGGGTGGGCCGGACGCCTCGCCGAACGGGCCGCTGCCGAGCATGCCCGGCCCGCCGTCGACGTCGAGGCTGCAGCCGAGCTCCTCGAGCTGGTGGGCCTCGCCCTCGTAGGCGGTGGGGATGACGTAGCGCTCGTCGTACTTGGCGATCGCGAGCAGCCGGTACATCTCGACGAGCTCGCCGCCGGTCATGCCGACCGCGTCGGCGATCGACTCGTCGCGCGGACGGTCGAGGGTGACGTCGCGCATGTAGGAGCGCATCGCGGCGAGCTTCTGCAGCACCGCGCGCACCGGTTCCGGGTCGCCCGCGGTGAACAGCTCGGCAAGGTACTCGACCGGGATGCGCAGGGCGTCGATCGCGCCGAACAGGTTGCCGGCGTCCTCGCCGTCGTGGCCGGTCTCGGTGAGCCGGTCGACCACCGGCGACAGCGGCGGGACGTACCAGACCATCGGCATCGTCCGGAACTCCGGGTGCAGCGGCAGCGCGACCCGGTAGTCCTTGGCCAGCCTGTACACCGGCGAGCGCTGGGCCGCGGTCGATCCAGTCGTCGGGGATGCCCTCGCGCCGGGCGGCCGCGACGACGTCGGGGTCGTGCGGGTCGAGCAGCAGGTCGAGCTGGGCCTCGTAGAGCTCGTGCTCGTCCTCGACGGACGCGGCTTCGGTGACCCGGTCGGCGTCGTAGAGGAACAGCCCGATGTAGCGCAGCCGGCCGACGCAGGTCTCGCTGCACACCGTCGGCAGCCCGACCTCGACCCGCGGGTAGCAGAACGTGCACTTCTCGGCCTTGCCGGTGCGGTGGTTGAAGTAGACCTTCTTGTACGGGCAGCCGGTGACGCACATCCGCCAGCCGCGGCACTGGTCCTGGTCGACCAGCACGATGCCGTCCTCGGCGCGCTTGTACATCGCCCCGGACGGGCAGGACGCCACGCACGACGGGTTGAGGCAGTGCTCGCAGATCCGCGGCAGGTAGAACATGAACGCCTGCTCGTAGTCGAAGCGGACCTTGTCCTCGGACTCGCCGCGCAGCCGCTCCACGATCGGGTCGCGGCGGGCCGTGCTCGGGCGCGCCGCCGAGGTCGTCGTCCCAGTTCGCGCTCCACTCGACCGCCATCGGCTCGCCGGAGATCAGCGACCTCGGCTGCGCGACCGGGAAGTCGTCGCCGAGCGGGGCGTTGGTGAGGTTCTCGTAGTCGTAGGTCCACGGCTCGTAGTAGTCGCGGATGTTCGGCAGCACCGGGTTGGCGAAGATCGAGAGCAGCTTGCGGACCCGCCCGCCCGCCTTGCAGCGTGAGCCGGCCGCGCGCGGTTGCGCACCCAGCCGCCCTTCCACCGCTCCTGGTCCTGGTAGCGGCGCGGGTAGCCCTGCCCCGGGCGGGTCTCGACGTTGTTGAACCACACGTACTCGACGCCGCTGCGGTTGGTCCACGCCTGCTTGCAGGTCACCGAGCAGGTGTGGCAGCCGATGCACTTGTCGAGGTTCATGACCATGCCCAGCTGGGCCATCACCCGCATGTCAGTACTCCACCTTCTGCTCGCGGCGACGGACACCGTGACCTCGTCGCGCTGGTTGCCGGTCGGGCCGAGGTAGTTGAAGGCGAAGGACAGCTGCGCGTAGCCGCCGATCAGATGGGTCGGCTTGACCATGATCCGGGTCAGCGAGTTGTGGATGCCGCCGCGCCGGCCGGTCGCCTCGGACATCGGGACGTTCACCACCCGCTCCTGGGCGTGGTAGACGAACACGGTCCCCTCCGGCATGCGGTGGCTGACGATCGCGCGCGGCCACCATCACGCCGTTGCGGTTGACCGCCTCGACCCAGTCGTTGTCCCGCACCCCGATCGCTGCGGCGTCCGGCGCGCTCATCCACACCGTCGGCCCGCCGCGGGAGAGCGAGAGCATCAGCAGGTTGTCCTGGTACTCGGAGTGGATCGACCACTTCGAGTGCGGGGTCAGGTAGCGCACGGTGACCGAGTGCCGCCTCGACTGTCGCCGATCGCGGCTCGCCGAACAGCCGGTGCATGTCCAGCGGCGGCCGGAACGTCGGCAGCGTCTCGCCGAACTCGTGCATCCAGTCGTGGTCGAGCAGGAAGTGCATCCGGCCGGTCAGCGTGTGCCACGGCTTGAGCCGCTCGACGTTGACGGTGAACGGGGCGTAGCGGCGGCCGCCGGTCTCGCTGCCCGACCACTCCGGGCTGGTGATCACCGGTACCGGCCGGGCCTGGGTGTCGGCGAAGGTGATGCGGCGTCTCCTCGCTGCCCTCGGCGAGGTCGGCCAGCCGGGTGCCGGTGCGCTGCTCCAGCTGCGGAAGCCCTGCACGGCGAGCCGGCCGTTGGTGGTGGCCGACAGCGCCAGGATCGCCTCGGCCATCTTGGCGTCGGTGTCCAGCGCCGGGCGGCCGTCGCCGGCGCCCCCCAGCATCACGCCGTTCTTCTCGGCGAGGAGCGCCACCTCCTCGTCGGGCTCGTAGGTGACCGCCTTGGTCGTCACGCCGAGGCGGTCGACGAGCGGGCCGAGGGCGGCCATCTTGTCGGCGACGGCGGCGTAGTCGCGCTCGACGACCACGAAGGTCGGCATGGTCCGCCGGGCACCGGGCGACCTCGCCGGCGCCGCCAGTCGTGCACCCGCCCGCCGGGCTGCGCCGTCTCGCCCGGGGTGTCGTGCTGCAGCGGCACGGCGACGACGTCGTGGCGGACGCCGAGGTGGGTGCGGGCCAGCTCGGAGAACCGGCGGGCGATGGCGTGGAAGGCGTCGAAGTCGGTCCGCGACTCCAACGGCGGGTCGATCGCCGGGTTGAACGCGTGCACGAACGGGTGCATGTCGGTGGTGTTCAGGTCGTGCTTCTCGTACCAGGTGGCCGCCGGCAGGACGACGTCGGAGAGCAGGGTCGAGCTGGTCATCCGGAAGTCCAGCGACAGCAGCAGGTCGAGCTTGCCCTGCGGGGGGCTCCTCGTCGCGCCAGGTGACGTCGCGGGGCGCCGGTCCGGCGGGGTCTGCTCCGCCGGCAGGTTGTCGTGCGTGCCGAGCAGATGGCGCAGGAAGTACTCGTCGCCCTTCGCCGACGAGCCGAGCAGGTTGGCCCGCCACAGCGTCAGGCAGCGCGGCCAGTTCGCCGCGGCGTCCGGGTCGTCGATCGCGAACCGCAGCGTCCCGTCGCGAGACGCTCCACGATGCGCCGGGGACGTCCTCGGCCCGCCTCCGAACGGATCTCGTCGACCAGGTCGAGCGGGTTGCGGTCGAACTGCGGGTAGGAGGGCATCCAGCCCAGCCGGGCGGACAGCGCGATCGTGTCGATCGTGTGCATGCCGGCCAGCTCGCCCCTGGCCAGCGGCGAGGTGAGCGCGTCGGCCCGGTAGCCGTCGTAGCGCCACTGGTCGGTGTGCGTGTACCAGTACGCCGTGCCGATCATCTGCCGCGGCGGGCGCTGCCAGTCGGTCGCCATCGCCATGGTCGCCCAGCCGGTCACCGGGCGGCACTTCTCCTGGCCCACGTAGTGCGCCCAGCCGCCGCCGTTGCGGCCCATCGCCCCGGTCAGCATGAGCAGCGCGAGCACGGCCCGGTAGGTGGCGTCGCCGTGGAACCACTGGCAGATCCCCGCCCCCATGATGATCATGGTGCGGCCGCCGGACTCCTCGGAGTTGGCGGCCATCTCGCGTGCCACGCGCACGACCTGCTCGGCCGGGACCGAGGTGATCGACTCCTGCCAGGCCGGTGTGTACGGCTCGGCGGCGTCGTCGTACCCGGACGGCCAGGTGCCGGGCAGTCCGTCGCGCTGCACCCCGTACTGGGCCAGCATCAGGTCGAAGACGGTGGTCACGAGCTTGCCGCCGACCCGGCGCACCGGAACGCCCCGGCGCAGTACCCCGGCCGAGCCGTCGAGCGCGTCGAAGCGGGGCAGCAGCACCTCGGCGGTCTCGCCGCCGTCCGCGTCGTACAGCGTCAGCTGCGGGGCGATGTCGCCGAGGTCGAGGTTCCACCGGCCCATCCCGGCGTCGGTGTAGCGGAAACCGAGCGACCCGTTCGGCACGACCGGGTCGCCGGTGCGCCCGTCGACGAGCACCGTGCTCAACGCCGCGCCCTCGGTCTCGTCGCCGAGGTCGGCCGCCATGAGGAACTTGCCGGGGACGGCCCCCGTCCCGATCGTCGAGCGTGACCAGGAACGGCAGGTCGGTGTAGCGCGCGACGTAGTCGACGAAGAACGGCACCCGGCGCTCGACGAAGAACTCCTGCAGCATCACGTGGCCCATCGCCATCGCCAGGCCCCGTCGGTGCCGGGCTGGGCGGGCAGCCAGGTGTCGGCGAACTTCGTGTTGTCCGCGTAGTCCGGCGAGACGACGACGACCTTCTGCCCCTTGTAGCGGGCCTCGGCCATCCAGTGCGCGTCCGGCGTGCGGGTGACCGGCACGTTCGAGCCCCACATCAGGAGGTAGGTGGCGTTCCACCAGTCCCCGGACTCCGGCACGTCGGTCTGGTCGCCGAACACCTGAGGCGACGCGACGGGAAGGTCGGCGTACCAGTCGTAGAAGGATGTCATCGCGCCGCCGACGAGCTCGATGAACCGCGAACCCGCCGCGTGGCTGACCATCGACATCGCCGGGATCGGGCGAGAACCCGGCGATCCGGTCCGGGCCGTGCTCGCGGATCGTGTGCACGTGCGCGGCGGCGACGATCTCCGTCGCCTCCTCCCAGGACACGCGGACGTGCCCACCCTTGCCGCGGGCGGACTGGTAGCGGCGGCGCTTGTCCGGGTCAGAGACGATCTCTGCCCAGGCCGCGACCGGGTCACCGAGGCGGCTCTCGCGCCTCCCGGTACATCTCGACCAGCACCCCGCGGGCGTACGGGTAGCGCACCCGGGTCGGCGAGTACGTGTACCAGGAGAACGCGGCTCCGCGTGGGCAGCCGCGCGGCTCGTACTCCGGCGAGTCCGGGCCCACCGACGGGTAGTCGGTCTGCTGGCGTCTCCCAGGTGATGATCCCGTCCTTGACGTAGACCTTCCATGAGCACGATCCGGTGCAGTTCACCCCGTGCGTGGAACGGACGACCTTGTCGTGGCTCCACCGATCGCGATAGAACACGTCGCCGTCACGGCCTCCCTGGCCTTGTACACCGCCCGTAGATCCGAAGAGGTCTCGGCTCGGGTGAAGAACCTGCCGGCGCGCAGCAGCGCGTCCGCAGCCGGAGAGTCGGTCCCGGGGGCCGGGCCGTCGGTCTCGGTCATTCCTGCTCCTTCATGACGTCCCGAGTTGAGCGGCTCGGCCTCGCCGAGATCCGGCATCGATCGTCGCGTGCGAGGTCGGGTGGGGAACCGGGACCAACGACCCTCGCGGTCCCTCCGGAAGTCCCGCGTGGTCGGTCCGTCAAGCCGTCGTGCGAACACACAGCGGCGGCCGATCCTGAGTTTCCGACCGGCTGCGCACGCGTTGTGAGCTGAGGCTGCGGCGGACAGGACACCGACCGGATCCAGCCACGGAGGATGGGACGCCGACATGAGTACGAACCTGAGCGACGGACCCGGGACCCAGGGCCCGTCGACGACCGGAGGCGGGCGAGCCTCCGGAACCGGCAGGCAACCGACGATCATGCTGGCGACGGCGACGATCGGCTTCGCCGTAACGTTCTGGGCCTGGGCTCTTCTCGCCCCGATCGCGGCGACGCTGCGCGAGCAGCTGGGCCTCAGCTCGTTCCAGCAGGCTCTGCTCGTCGCCGTGCCGGTGATCGTCGGATCCTTGGGCCGGATCCCGGTCGGTGCGCTGACCGACCGCCTCGGGGCGCGGCGCATGTTCCCCGTGGTCGCGCTGCTGACGGTGCTGCCGGTGCTATTCCTCGGCCATCTAGCGCACTCGCTCACCGCCTATCTGATCGGAGGCTTCTTCCTCGGCCTCGGCGGCACGACCTTCGCCGTCGGCGTCCCGTTCGTGAACGCGTGGTACCCGCCTGCCCGCCGCGGTCTGGCGCTCGGCGTGTTCGGCGCCGGAATGGGCGGTACCGCGATCTCGGCCTTCAGCACCGTCCAGCTGGCCGGGAGGTTCGGCCCGGCCTTTCCCTTCGACCTCGTCGCCGGCCTCCTGGTCGTGTACGCCGCGGCGGCTAGCGCTGGTCCTGCGCGATCGTCCGGATCGGCCGGTCGCCCAGGGTGGGATGTGGAGCCGGCTGACCGCCACGTTGCGCCTGCCGGTCACCTGGACACTGTCGTTCCTCTACGCGGTGGCATTCGGCGGGTTTGTCGCGTTCAGCGTGTACCTGCCGACCTACCTCGTCGCGGCCCACCATCTGGCCAAGCCGGACGCGGCGCTGCGCACGGCCGGCTTCATCGTGCTCGCCGTCGCGATGCGGCCGATCGGTGGCTGGCTGAGCGACCGTCTGAACCCGGTCGGGGTCCTGGTCACGGCCTACAGCGTGGTCACGGTGTGCGCCGCCGCCGCAGCTCTGCAGCCTGCGCTGATGCCGTTCGGCACGATCACATTCTTGATCATGGCCGCCGCACTGGGTACCGGGACAGGGGCAGTCTTCGCACTCGTCGCCCGGATGGTCGCCCCGGAGCGGGTGGGTTCTGTCACGGGCGTGGTCGGCGCGGCGGGTGGGCTCGGTGGTTTCTTCCCGCCGCTGGTCATGGGAGCAGTCTTCGGGCTGTTCGGTGCCTACGCGCTGGGCTTCATTCTGCTCGCCGCCACCGCGGCCACCGCAGCGGCCGTCTCCGCCACCGTTGCGCGGCGGCAGGCCCTTGCCCTGCAGGCAGGGCGGTGAGCCGTGCGGCGGGGGGGCTTCCGATGAACGCCGACTTGCTCGGCTCGAGTGTGGTCGCGGCCTCCGCGTTCGTTCTCGTCACCGATCACGGGATCCTGCTGACAGTCGTCGAGCGCGAGGACTCGACAACGGGCTGCCCGGATACGCCGGCCCGCGAGATCGGGACGCTGGGCGGACGGGTGATCGGACCCGACGCCCGATCTCGAGCACCCGTGGCGCGCAGGCCACGGACCGGGCGGCTAGTCAGCGCTCCGCTCGAACAGGCGGACCAGCCCTGCACCGGTGATCGCTGCCATGGTCGCGGCCATCAGCAGACCGCCGAGTGCCCCGATACCCACGGTCAGAACGAGGGCCTGACCCGGCTGCCACAGAGGCATACTCACCACGAGGAATACGCCGAGCCCGGCCGTCCACGCCACGGCCGTCGTGACGATCCACGACGCGGAACGACGCACGTACCGCCGGAGGACCAGCCACTGTGCGGTCCCGATCGACCCCAGTAGGAGCAGGCCAGCCGGCACACCGAGGACGACGAGCAGCCACACGGGCCACGCCGCGACCGCGCCGCTCATCGTGGACGGAAGCATCCCGAGCAGGTAGGCGACGACCGCGCCGGCGGTCGTGGCAGTCACCCACCGCAGCACCGGGAGGTCCGGGACGGCTCCCCGGAGCACCAGACCCTGACCGAGCCCGAGCACGACGCCTTCGATGGCACCCGCCAGAAGCACGGCCGGCAGCGCCATCACGGTCGTCGCGTCGGCCGTGACCGCCCCGGCGACGGCCGGGGCGAGGAAGCCGACGACCTCCGCGATCGTGACCCACACGAACCAGGTGCCCAGCAGCGCACGTCCTCTCAGCGGCGGCCCTGCATCGCCGACTCGGGCCGTGGCGTCACGGGTGGTCATGGGTCAATGGCCAGCCGGGCCAGCCGTCCTCGAGTGTCAGATCGCCGGTGAGTCCGTCCACCGTCAGGACGTCGCCGTCCCGCAGCTCGCTCGCCGCCTTACCGGCCGCCACCACGCACGGCACACCGAGTTCACGGGCGAGCACTGCCGTCCGGCATGTGATCCCACCCCGGTCGACGACGACGGCCGCGGCGTGCCGCAGAGCGGGCAACCACTCCGGCCCCCCGCTCTCGGTGACCAGGACCGCTCCGGTGACCATGCCGGACATGTCGTGCGGATGCCGCAGGATCCGCACCGCTCCGGTCGCCCGGCCGGCGGACGCGCCCACACCACGCAGCCGGTGCTCGTGCGGTGCGGGCGTCGTCCGCCACGGCGGGACAGCCGGACCGGCCTGCAGGATCGAGACTTGTCCGAGAACCATCGCCCATTCGACCGCCCGCGGGGATCCCAGGCGGACCTGCACCCGGCGGGCAGCATCGGCGACCGCCCCGGCTTCCTTCTCGCTGAGCACCTGGACGACGGCCCGGTAGGGGTCGAGGGTCGTCGTCAGGTCGTCGCCGTCCCGCCCGCGTACAACCTGGTGCGTCTGGTGTCCGACGTGCGCCGAGACGAGTTCGAGCCCGGGTCTGCGGAACACGTAGGTGTCCGGTTCGACCGTTCCGTCGGCGACGACCGTGCCCTGGCCGAATGCGGCCTCGACCACGATGCGGTCGGCGATACTGCCGACCGGATCCACGGTCAGTGCCACACCGGCCTTCTGCGCGGGCACCATGTCCTGGACGAGAGCGGCGACGGCAGGCTCCGCGTCCAGACCTCGGCAGAGGCGGTACGTGAGGGCGCGGAACGAGACCGCGGACGCCCAGCAGTCGACGATCGCCTCGCGCAGGGCGTCGTGCCCGTGCACGTTCGTGCGCGTGACGTGCACCCCGGGAAAAGAGTCGCCGGGCCGGCCGCCGACCGCGGACGTGCGGACGGCCACGGGGATCGGCCGTGAGGACGGGCTGATGCCGGACCCGGTGTAGGCGCGGGCCACCATGGCCCCGACGTCGGCGGGGATACCGGCCTTGCGCACCAGCTCCTGCATCCGGGCGGCAACGAGCTCGACGGCGTCCGGAGGGGTCGTCTCATCGATGCCGGTCCACAGGTCGGACAGCTCGTGTGCGACACCGGCCAGGTCCATGGCGTGCCGGTAGGCCCCGGCGTCGAGGACGAACCCCGCTGGTACGCGCAGGCCGGTCGCGGTGAGCTCACCGAGGTCGGCCGCCTTCGCGCCGACGGTCGCGGCGTCCTCGTGCCGGACGCTCTCGAGTGGACGGAGAAACGCTCCGATGTCGATCACCGCTGTTCCCGACGGGGTTCGCGACCGGTCAGGACGGCGACCGGGCAATGGGCGTGATGGACGACCGAGCGGCTCACCGATCCCAGCAGCGTCCCGACGCGCTCGCCGTGACCGCGGGAGCCGACGACGACGAGCTGCGCGTCGGCGGAGCCCGTCACCAGGGCGGCGGCCGGGCGGTCGAGCACGAGCCGGTGCTGCACCGTCACCCGGGGGAACTTGCCCTGCCACGGCGCGAGCGTCTCCCGCAGGAGGGCGGTCTCGTGCCGCTCGATCTCCGACCGGTCCAGGAACGCCTTGGCCGAGCCGGGTACCTCGTCGCTCCAGGCCCGGATGGCGATCAGCGGTACCCCGCGCTCGGAGGCCTGCTCGAACGCGTAGCCGAGGGCGGCATCCCCGTCGGCGGAGCCGCTCACACCGACGATGACCGGGGCGTCCTGCGGGCCTGCTCCGCCCCGCACGACGACCACCGGGCATCGCGACGTGGCGGCGAGGGACACCGCGACCGACCCGACGAGCAGGCCGGCGAACCCGCCGCTGCCGCGATCGCCGACGACGAGGAGAGAGGCGTTCTCCGACTCGGTGGCCAGAACGGACGCCGGCGTCCCGTCCCGGAGGTCGTACTCGACCCGGTCGCGGGGCAGCGTCGGGCTCGCCTCGACCGCGGCGCGCTCCACGTTCTCGCGCGCCGCCCGGAACGCCGCCTCCCGGCCGTCGTCGACCTCCATCACCATCGGGCCGAGGGTCCGGAAACTGCTCCACGGTACGGCTTCGACCAATCGAACGGCCGATCCACGCCGCTTCGCCTCCCCCGCCGCCCAGCGTGTGGCTTCCAGTGCCTCGTCCGAGCCGTCGATCCCGACGACGATCGGCCGCTCGCTTCGGATGGACATCCCGTCTCCCTTCGACGCGAGCGACGATGCCGGTGGCCGCGGGTCGCGCGACACGGCAGAGCGTCCTGGCCGGCAGGGCCGAAAGGCCCGTCGAGCCGCCAGTGGTGGCGCCCCAGCCTGGCCTGGGCCGTTCGGTGCCCTCGGAAGGGCCGGACGGCCCTGGCCGGGCCTGAGATCCACTCGCACGGTGGGTGCCATGAGCCTCAGGGAACAGCGGAACCCGGTGCGCCTTTCCGTGCGCGGGGGCATACAGGCGATCGATCTCACCGCGGGGGCTGTCGTCGCGGGGGCCGACGGGTCCGGCGCAGCGACGCTCGCCGTCGCGTGCCGGTCGTGACCCGGCCGACCGTCGCCGTCGTCCTCGGTCGCGACGACGACACCGTCGCGGCGGCGGCCGACGAGGCCGTCCGGCGTGACGCCCGGCTCGCGCTGATCGCACCAAAGGACGAACCGGTGGCACGGGTGAAGCGAGCCGCGCGCCGCTGCCGCTCGCGCGCTCCGGGCCTCGAGGTGGTCGTCGTGCGCGACCGGGCGTGCCAGTTCACCGGCGGTCCGCGCCCGCCCGCGGAACTCGTGGTCGAGCCGGCCGAGGTCACGCCCGACCTGCTCGGCGGGGCACGAACCGAGATCCTCGTGGTCCCGCCGTCCGGCTCCACCTCGGGCCCCGTGGTGCTCGGCATGGCCGCATGGACCGGCAGCAGCGTCATCCGGGCCGCCGTCCGGGAATCCGCGGGACGTGCGGCGGAGCTTCAGGTGGTCCGCGCGTGGTCGGACCCCGAGGTGGATCCCGGCGTCGTCCGGCCCGACGTCCTGCAGCGGTGGGACGAGGTCGACAAGCGTCTGCGCTCCGATACCGAGAAACGGCTGGGGCCCTGGCGGAACGGAGACGGGGCACCGGCCCGAACTCTCGTCGTCATGGACTCCGCCCCGGAGGCGCTCGCCCTGTTCACCCGCACCGCGTGCCTCCTCGTCATCGGCCACCGGATCGACGCGAACCCGGCGCCTCTCGTCACACTCGCGCGGATCGTGCGGTGCCCGCTGCTGATCGTGCCGGACGGAGAGGGCACACAACCCGCTCCCTAGGGACCGGTGGCTCGCGCCGGCCGGACGTTCGCCTCTGACGGGCGACATGCGCCGGCACGCACGATGGCAGGCGAACCAGAATCACACGAGCCGCGGGGAGCCGACGATGAACGCCACCCAGACCGAGCACGGCGGACGGCTGCTGGTCGTGCAGGGATCGCCGGACCGCGCCACCCGGCAGATCGCCGGGACGATCGCCGAGGAGCTCCGCGCGAGCGGACTGCAGGTCGACCTGACGGTTCCGCCGCGGGTCGGCGGTCTGGCCGGCTACCGCGGTGTCGTGATCGGGAGCAGGCTGCTGCTCGGACGCTGGCATCCCGCGGTGGCCCGCTTCCTGCGCCTGCACGCCCCGGTGCTGCGCGTGCGGCCGCTGTGGCTGTTCCAGGTCGACCCCCACCTCCACCGGGCCGCCGCTGGAGCACTGACCGGCCTGCTCGACGACGCCGTCCCACGTGTCCTGACCGACGTCCTGGACCAGCCGACAGCGGTGACGTTCCATCCGGACGGCAACCGAGCGGACGCGTCCGACACCACAGCGCAGCGCGGATCACCGGCACGCCACTGGGCCCGGACGATCGCGGACTCCATGCAGGATCACGAGACTCCAGCCCCCACCGGCGCGGCTCCGGCGTCCGAGCCGCAGGCGGTTCTCTAGTCCGCCGGCTCGGATCCCGCAATCCCTGGCCACTCTGGACCGACGCGTCCCCCTCGAGATCCCATGCCCGTCGGAGGCATCGTCCGGTCCAGGCGTACATGCACCGTCCGGCCAGATAGAGGACTCCACCTGCCAGGACGACGGCCGTGAGCCCGACCAGGATGCCGGCCACCATGACGTCGGTGCGGGTCGTCGGCGCGGCGACCAGGCGGCCCTCCTCGGCCGTCCAGACACGCGAGGAGGTGTTCGAGTCGTTCCGTCCTGCGGTGCGGACGGTTCGGCTTCCGGGAGGTACGCCGTGCCGATGGATCAGAGGGCATCTCGCTGCTCCGCTGAGTCCGATGTGTCCTGCGCTGCGGTCGGCGCCGGATCTGCCGTGGACGGTCCGGTCTTCGCCGGGACGGGCTCGGCTCGGACGAGCACGAGCGAGCCGTCCGGCATGCCGGGACCGAGCACCCGGATCCGGTCACGGCGAACCGGACCGGCGAGGACCTGCAGATCCCAGCCGAATGTCAGGGAGACCAGTCGCAGATGCTGCACCGCCTCTCCGACGCGGAGGTCGGCGATCCGGTCGGTCGCCGGAGCCCCGACCGCGGCGACGACGCCGTCGGCCGTCGGCTCCAGCCCGTTCAGCCACGGGCGTCCGAGCTCGGGCAGCAGCTTCGGTGCCGGGGCGGCCACGGTCCGGAACCACGCGTGACGGATGTCGGAGGTGCGGCGCAGTGCCGCGCGGAGCCGCTCCGGCGTCACAGGCTCGGTGCCGGTGGGAGTGCCGTGGTGAACCGCTCGGTGCAGCGACCGCTCCAGGTCGCGGGGCACGACCGTGGCTCCGGCGCTCAGCGAGGCGAGGAGCCCCGGCCGGTACGGGTGAACGACCGCCGGTTCCCAGCCCTGCACGAGGAGGGCGAGGCGAGCCGTGCACACGGCTGCGCCACAGGAGACGCGCATCTCCCGCGCAGGCTCCGCCCGCCCGTCGACCCAGTCCTTGACGATCGACCGGAACTGGAGTCCGTCGGTGACAGGACGTGCGAACCACCGGACACCCCCTGGTGGCGACATCGCCGCCCGCACGGCGCGGAGCAGAAGCTCCACATCCACGGAGGACGGAGCCTGACCCCGTGTGTCGGCGACCATGACGTCAGTGTCGAATCGGCTCATGCCGGCGGTCAGGGTCGAAGGGCCCATCATGTCGGGGCGAAGGGAGCGGATCCGTACCGTCGACCGGAGCGGCGTCCGTAACGCCGAGGGAGTGTCCCGGGCCCCGACCCCGAGCGTCGATCACGCGGCAGGCGTCGATGCCGACCTGGGTGCGCCGCGCCGGGCCATCCTGGCCTTCGCGGACTGCTCGAGCAGCACCTCCACGGCCTCCCCGGTACTCGCGACGGGGCTGACCATCACGTCCGGCGCGAGCGAGCGGGCCGTCTCCTCCGCTGCCAACACCTGGTCGGTGACCGAGAGGTCGTAGGCGTGCGGATGAGCGTGCACCAGGCGCACGGGAAGGCGGTGTGCGGCTGCTGCACGGACCGCCCAGGTGATCGGGGTCCGATCACCGGTGGTGCCGTCGATCCCGACCGCCACCGCGTCCGGCGTCCGGCGTCCGTAGGTGATCACGGGTGTCCTCCTCGTCCTGGCGGATCAGACCGCGGTGCCCGCGGTCGCGCCGCCCGCGGCGTCCAGCAGCGGATCGGCGGCGTGCGGCGGGATGACGACGACGGGACACTCGGCCTTGCGCACGCAGGCGGCGCTCACCGAGCCGAGGATCGTGGAGCCGATCCGGCTCCGGCCGTGGCTGCCCATCACGAGCATCGCCGCGTCCTCGGACCGGCGGACGATCTCGATCGCCGGCTGACCCTGGATCAGCTC
Source organism: uncultured Actinomycetota bacterium (assembly GCA_963822335.1). GTDB lineage: Bacteria > Actinomycetota > Actinomycetes > Mycobacteriales > Pseudonocardiaceae > Pseudonocardia. The sequence goes on from CAWGHE010000006.1 coordinate 858,130, forward strand.
CGGTCGGACGCGCACGTCCGCGTCGGCCACGCCGGTCGCGGCGATGTCCCGGTCGAGAGCGTCCCGCTCCTCGGCGCGTGCGACCGCGATCGACTCGAACACCGGCGCCGGCGGCGAGTACAGGAACGTGGGGTCGAAGACGCGCACGGCGCAGACCTCGCGTCCGGCCGACCGGGCCTCACCGACCGCCCACGCCAGCGCCGCGAGGCTCGGGCGGGATCCGTCGACCGCGACGACGATCTCGTTCGCGCGGTCACCTGGCATCTCGTTCATAGCTCCTCCTCCATGACGTATCCGGCCGGATCCGACCCCCCCGACCGTCACACCTGTCAGGACTCGGTCGCTGCGGACCAGCGGCCACAGGTCGCGGGCCTTTCGGCCCCTCGTGGCCCGGACTCTCGCGGGCCGGTCGAGCTCCGGGCATCGAGGTCGGCGCGACGTCAGCGAGCTCCACGGGCCACGACGACGCTGCACGGTGCGAAGCCGACGAGCGCCCGGCTGCTCGATCCCAGCTGCATTCCCTCGGGCGGGACCGCGCCGTACGGGCCGACGACGAGCGCCCGTGCTCCGTCAGCGGCGTCGAGCAGGGCGCGCAACGCCGTGCCCTTCACGACGTCGTCTTCCACCGTGAGTCCGGGGTGGCGATCCGTCGCGACGACCCGGGCAGCACGGATCACCGCCTGCGCACCGTCGCGCAGTGTGTCCCAGTCCTCGTCGACGCGGCGCAGCCGCTCGCCGGGGTGCGTGACGACGTCCGACCAGGCGTGCACCAGCCGCAGCGGTGCGCCCCACGCAGCAGCCAGGTCCGCGCCGAGGCGGATCGAGTCGGCATCACCGACGCCGGCGACGCCGACCACCACTGCTGTCCCCGGCTTCGCGGCCCGCACGACCGCGACCGGGCAGCCGGCCCCGGACGCGACGCCGTCCGCGATCTGTCCGGCGAGCAGGCCGGTGCCGTGACTCCGGCTCCCCAGCACGATCAGGTCCGCATCGACCGCGGCGTCGAGCAGCGCCGCGTTCACCCCCTCGTCCGGTTCGCCGGCGGATTCGGCTACGTACACCTCCGGGCGGCTGCCGTACTGTCCGGCGAGGTCGACGAGCCAGTCGGCCGGTTCCGATTCCGGTCCCACGTGCACGATCCGCAGAACCGCTCCCCAGCGCTCAGCGAGATCGGCGGCCCACTCGACGGCACCTCCCGCACCCGCTGAGACGTCGGTGCCCACCACGATCGTCCGTGGTCCGCCTGATCCGTCCCGTACCGTCATCGCCGTCTCCGCTCGTCGTCCCGTGTGCGGGTCAAGAGTGGGTACGGTCGGCCCGACATCGGCAGGGCCGGCCGGGCATCCGGAAGACCCGATGCTGTTCCTCGCTGTCGGGACCTTCGGCCCTGTTCGGCAAGGACCTGCGTACGGCGCCCGGGCGTCGGCGCCCCGCTACCGTTGTCGTCGGAGCGATACAGAGGAGACCTCCGTGACCATTTCGGTGTTCCTGCTCGACGACCACGAGATCGTCCGCCGCGGCATCGGACAGCTCCTCGAGTCCGAGGACGACATCCGCATCGTCGGCGAGGCCGGCACCGCAGCCCAGGCGCTCGCCCGCATCCCCGCCGCACGACCGGACGTCGCGATCCTCGACGTCCGCCTCCCGGACGGCGAGGGAGTGTCGGTCTGCCGGGAGATCCGTTCCACGCTGGACCCGCCACCGGCGTGCCTGATGCTGACCTCGTTCTCCGACGACGAGGCCCTGTTCGGGGCGATCATGGCCGGCGCATCGGGGTACCTGCTCAAGCAGGTCGCCGGCATCGACCTCGTCGGCGCCGTGCGCACCGTCTCCGCCGGCGGTTCCCTGCTCGACCCGAAGGCCACGGCCCTGGTCCTGGAGCGGCTGCGCCGCGGCGAGGAACACGGCGACGCCCGCTACGAGGCCCTGAGTCCCCAGGAACGCCGGATCCTCGACCTGATCGCGGACGGCCTGACCAATCGGCAGATCGGTGCCGAGCTGTTCCTCGCCGAGAAGACGATCAAGAACTACGTCAGCTCGCTGCTGCACAAGCTGGGCTACACGCGCCGCACCGGGGCCGCCGTCTACGCGGCCGAACGCCGGCGGCAGCCCGGACGCTGACCGGCCGGATCAGGCCAGCGGCACCCGCCAGACGAGACGGGTACCCCCTGCCGGGTGTGGGAGCGTCTCGCAGTGACCGCCGAGCTGCTCGGCGCGGTCGGCGAGGTTCCGCAACCCGCTGCGTGCCACGTCCGGCGAGATGCCGACGCCGTCGTCGACGACCTCCACACAGAGCTCGTCACCGGCCTCGACGGTCACCGTGATCGAGCTGGCCTGCGCGTGGCGGACGGCGTTGCTGACACCCTCACGAGCGACCGCCAGCACGTGGTCCGCCAGGTCCGCAGGCACGACGGTGTCGACCGGGCCCGCCATACGAACCGAGGCCGGAACGCCCGACTCGGCGGCGGTGTCCTTGACGGTGTCCAGCAGGCGACGTCGCAGCCCGGCGTCGTCCTCGGACGTCGTGTGCAGATCGAAGATCGACGTCCGGATCTCCCGCACAGTCTGGTCGAGATCGTCGACGGCCTGCTGGATCCGCTCCTGGACATCCGGCCGGCTACTGCGGCGCAGCGTGCTCTGGAGCTTCAGCCCGGTCGCGAACAGGCGCTGGATCACGTGGTCGTGCAGGTCACGAGCGATCCTGTCGCGGTCGGCGAGAACGTCGAGCTCGCGCCGCGTCCGGTTCTGTTCCCCCAACTCGAGTGCGAGTGCCGCCTGCTGCGCGAACGAGGTCAGCAGGGGAACCTCGGTCGGCTGGAACGGGTCGTCCCCAGTGTCACGCACCGCCACCAGCACACCGAGGGCACGCTCGGAGGTGCGCATCGGAACAGCGATGGTCGGGCCGCGACCGAGCTGTCCGGTGTCGTCGAGCAACGTTCCGGGGGAATCGCTCAGAACCGGCTCCCGGCCGTCCAGGATGTCGCGAAATGGTCCGTGGGGCAGCCCGGGGGACGGCGGAGTACGACCAGCCGACGCGACCGTGTGGAAACCGCCCCCGCTGGTAGCGAGGGCGATCAGAGTTCCCCGCGCGCGGGCCAGCTCGAGGCAGCGTCGCGCCACCAGGGTCAGGACGTCCTTGTCGCCCACTCCGGCGAGGACCTCGTTGCGGATCTCGCCGAGTGCTTCCAGCCACTGCTGGCGCTGCCTGCCCTGCTCGAACAGATCGGCATTCTGCACGGCGATCCCGGCCGCGGCGGCGAGCGCCTGGAGCAATACCTCGTCGTCGGCGGTGAACTCTCCCCCGCCCCGTTTCTCGGTGAGGTACAGGTTCCCGTACACGGACTCCCGAACCCGGACGGGCACCCCGACGAAGCTGCGCATCGGCGGATGGTTCGGCGGGAATCCGACCGACGCCGGGTGCTTTCCGAGGTCGGCGAGGCGAAGCGGGCGCGGGTCCTCGATCAGCTTTCCGAGCAGTCCCTTACCTTCGGGGGGCCGGCCAAGCGCGGCGCGCGTCTCGTCGTCCAGGCCGACGTCGAGGAACCGGGCGATCGACCCGTCCGGCGCGAGCACGCCCAGCGCGCCGTAGCGGGCATCGACCAGCTCGACGGCCGAGCGGACGATCTGCCGCAGGGTGGTCTCCAGTTCCAGCCCCGCTGCGACGACGAGCACGGCATCGAGTAGGGCCTGCATCCGCTGACGTGCCGACACGATCTGACCGATCCTGTCCTGGACCTCGCCGAGGAGCTCGTCGAGACGTAGACCGGACAGGAGGCCGGAGAGTCCGGCGGCGTCGTCCGGGGTTCCCGTCATGTGCACTCCGTTCGAGGCTGTCCGTGTCGGGCAAGGCTTGCAGCGGACACCCGGCCCGACAAGCACCCTTCTGTCCCGCGACAGGGGGCTCTGGGCCTCACCGGGCGGGACCTTCGCTCCTGGGACGGACCACCGCCCGCGGCGCAGGCTGGCGCCCCGGGACGAGTCGAAAGTGGGGTTGTTCGTGTGGTAACACCAGCGCGGCAGCCGGACCGTCGAGCCCTGTAGCGCGAGCAGTCCCGCGAGTGGCACTCAGCCGGGGTCGGCGCCGATCGGACGCGCCGACCCCGGCATCTCGGGTTCTGGGCCTCGGTCGACACCTACTGGCCAACGCCGCCGAGGACCGGCACGGACGCCTCGCCGAAACCTGATGCCGTGGACGAGGCGCCAGGTGCGCGCCCACCGAGGGTGTCGGCCTAGGCGCGTCCGGGAGGCACGCCTGGTCGCGCGCCGACCCGTTGCGCCGCTTCGTAATCGCCCAGGTCGGTGCGACTGGTGCAGCCGTAGAGGATGCGCCACTGCGCCAGGCGCTCGAATTGCCCGAGGCGCGCGGCCAGCCGACTCGCGACGCTCTGCACGTCCTGGACAGACGATCATCAGGCTGGGCCTACCCGGTTAACGATGACCGGTTTCGCGGGACGCCGCGTCGTTTGCCGGTGTCGGTATTGAATGGTGCCTGCCGGTGCGACGCGCAAGCTACGCCGTCGTCGCGGTCCGGTCGGCATCGAGACTCAACCGGCGACCGGTGACCCGCTCGCCGCCGATCTGGATGACGTGCCGGCCGGGCCCTTGCACCCAGGGCCTGTGGTCGACGTCCACGACACTGACCAGACGGTCGATGTCGGTCACGACCACGGCGTGGCCGATGACGAGAACGCTCCAACCTGTGTGCGTCTCGGGGTCGACAGCGTCGGCCTCGAACGCGACGACGTCGCCGCGACGGGCGGCGTCGAACTTCGGCCCGGGACCGGTCCTGATGACCACGGCGCACTCCGATACTGCGAAGTTGACCGGGTGGACGGCCGGGAGGGCCGCTTCGGTGAACACCATCCGTCCGAACGGGACGGTTGCCAACAACTGCCAGCACTCCTTGACGGGGATCGGTACCGATTCGGCTGCGGTCAAACGGCTCGACGAATGGCGAGGTGCACCCGGCGTCTCTCCCATCACGGACCGTCCGCCCGCGCGCCGCCCAACGTCGCGAATCCGGCGCGGCGCCGGAGCACGTCCTCGCTCGTCAGTTCGCGACGTGCCACGGAGCGCAACACGTCACGCCGGCTGATGATGCCCACCAGGACACCGTCCTCGGCGATCGGGACCGAGCGAATGTTCTCGACGAGCATCATCTCTACGACGTCGGCCAGATCGTCGTCGGGTCGCATCGTCGTCGGGGAAGGCGTCATCACCGCCCCAACCGTCGGCTCCGGCAGGTCGTCCACAACCCAGCCCTCCGGGCGGATCCGATTCCGCATCAGATCGGCCTCGGTCGCGATGCCGATCACCCGCCTGTCCGTGCCGACGACCGGCGCGGCGGTGAACCCGTGTGACACGAGCAGTGCCGCGGCCGCCTGTATCGGTACGTTCGGACCGACGGTGATGACCGGACTGCTCATGACATCCCGTGCCCGCATCACTTCGCCCCCTCGTTTCGACCTCCTGCTACTTCCGGCATCGTGCCGATCAGGTTGATGATCGCGACAGGGACCAAAGACCCGATCTCACAGTCCGTCGGGCCAGAGCTTGACCCGCGTCAACTGGCACACCACCAGCGCGCTGGCGTCTAGCCCCGTGGGCGGCCGAGCCGCCGGTCATACTGAGGCGACTCAACCTCCGATGGTGATATCGAGGGACGGGTACGTCATCGAGCCCGGCCAGGGCGTCACATACGACTGGCGCGGCGCCAGAATCATATTCAAGGCCAGGGCGGATGGTCGGTGCACCGCCGTACCTCGGCGAGCCCAAGACGCAGACCAGCTACCGGACCGTCGACATGCCGGCCATCGTTCACCGCGCCCTGGCGGCACACCTAGCGTCGTCGTGGCTCCTCGACATGGACCCGAACCCGTCGGGCGGACCGGTCACGGTCGCGTTCATCGACCACGATCAGCAGGCCAGTTGACCGCCCCGGTGCTCGACTAGAATGGCCGCCCCGAGCCACGTCGCACCGGACCGGGATCCACGCGGACGATTGGTGATTCGCAGGGCCCGAGTGGTTGTCACCGCGTGGTCGCGGCAGAGCGGCGCAGCTCGCTCTTGAGAACCTTGCCGGTGGCGTTGCGCGGCAGCTCCGCGACGAACTCGATGCGGGTGGGCACCTTGTAGCGTGCGAGCCGCTCATGGCACCACTCGGTCAGCTCCGCGGCCGATGGTGCACGTTGCCCTGCCACGACGAAGGCGAGACCGGTTTCACCCCACCGGTGGTCCGGGACGCCGATGACGGCGGCCTGGGAGACGCCGGGGTGCGCGTGCAGCACGTTCTCGACCTCGGCCGGGTAGACATTCTCGCCGCCGGAGATGTACATGTCCTTGCGGCGGTCCACGATCGAGTAGAAGCCGTCTGCGTCCCGGCTGGCGAGGTCACCGGTGCCGAACCAGCCGGCGTGGTCGATCGCGTCAGCGGTCGTGTCCGGTCTGCGCCAGTAGCCAGGGGTCACCAGCGCGCCGCGGATCTGCAGCTCGCCCACCTCGCCGGCGCCCAGGACCCGGCCGTCGTCGACGATGCGGCAGGCCGCGTGCAGCAGCGGCAACCCGACGGTGCTGTGCTTGACCAGGGCAGCGTCCGGAGGTACTGCGATCACCGTGGCTCCGGCTTCGGTGATGCCGTACACGGTCATCATCGCGGCACCGTGCTCGGCCCAGGTCTCGATCAGCGACGGTGGGACCGGCGCCCCGCCGACGGCGGACACGACCCCGTGCAGGTCGGCCTCGGCGAAGCCGGGGACCTGCTGCATGAACTGGTAGTTGGCAGGGACACCGCAGAAATGCGTGAGCGGCACGGTCCTGTCGGTCAGCAGTGCGAGCGCCCGCTCCGGGTCGAACGTGCGCATGACCAGCACCGTCCCGCCCATGAGCAACACGGGATGGGCGAACAACGCCAACCCGGCGACGTGGAAGGTCGGTAGCACGGTGAGGCACCGCGACCCGGCGTCGACGCCGCCGGCGAGCACCAGCCCCATGATGCTCGCGAGCGCGTTGCGGTGCGTGGTCGTGACGCCCTTGGGCAGTCCGGTCGTGCCGGACGTGTAGATGATCGTCCACACCGCGTCCTCGTCGACATCGTCGAACACGACGTCGCCGCAACCACTGCCCGTCCGATCGGCGAGTGCCTCGTAGTCGTCGCGTTCCCCGGGCTCCGACGCCCATGTGATCCGCGCAGCGATCCCGTTCGCGGCCGCGAGGAGATCCGCGGTCTCGGCGATCCAGCTCTCGGCGACCATGACCGATGGCTCGGCATCTGCCACGATCCCGCCGAGCTCCTCGATCGTGAGCCGCCAGTTCAGCAACACACAGATCGCCCCGAGATGCGCGCACGCGTACAGAACCTCGAACGTCCGCGGGTCGTTGCGCGACAGCACCGCGACCCGATCCCCCGGCCCGACCCCTCGCTCGCGCAGGCTCACCGCCGCAGCTCGGATGCGGGCGCTGAGCTGCGCATAGGTCCACGAACGCCCACCCGCCAGATCGACCATCGCTTGTCGATCCGGGGTCCGCGCCGCGTGCTCGTCGATCCAGGATCGAACGGGCTGCCCCATCGGTTCTCCTCCGTTACAACCAGCGCAGTTTGCCACGGACTCCTCTCAGGCAGGCTGGGCTCGTCGACGGCGCGGACCACCGCCCATGTGGCCGGTGGCGTCGATCGCGTCGACGACGGCCGGCGGGTCGAGACAGTCGCGCCAGTGCAAGTACCCGACGATCATGGCCGATCAAGAACGCGAGGTCACGGGCCGGATTCGCGGTACAGGTTCCGCTTGGAGATGTACTGGACGACCCCGTCCGGCACGAGGTACCAGACCGGGCGCCCCGCCGCGACGCGCGCGCGGCAGTCGCTCGACGAGATCGCCATCGCCGGCACCTCGACGAGCGTGACGGCACCCTCCGGCACGTGGTCGTCCTCCAGCTCGTAGCCGGGCCGGGTGACGCCGACGAAGTGCGCGTGGTCGAACATCTCGCCCACCCGCTTCCACGACAGGATCGCCTGCAGCGCGTCCGCGCCGGTGATGAAGAACAGCTTGTCGTCGGGCATCGCGGCGTGCAGGTCCGCGAGCGTGTCCACGGTGTAGGTCGGCCCCTCGCGTTCGACGTCGACGCGGCTGACCGAGAACCGCGGGTTCGACGCCGTCGCGACGACCGTCATCAGGTAGCGGTCCTCGGCGGGCGACACGGCGCGGGCCGTCTTCTGCCACGGCTGCCCGGTCGGCACGAAGATCACTTCGTCCAGGGCGAACCGGTCCGCGACCTCGCTCGCCGCGACGAGGTGCCCGTGATGGATGGGATCGAACGTCCCGCCCATGACGCCGATCTTGCGCTGCATCGGCGCAGACTATGCGCTCGGGGTGAGCGGCCGACACGCCCCGCTCAGTCAGGGTGCGCCACCGTCCTCCGCCGTGGGCCGTCGCCGTCGGGGTAGGCGTGCCGGAACTGGATGCTGATCCGCGGCCCGCACGGCCCGCTCACCTTCGGCACGCTGTGCTGCCAGGTTCGCTGGCACGACCCACCCATCACGAGCAGGTCGCCCGAGGCCAGCGGGAACGAGACGGACGCGCCGCCGCCGGTCGGGCGCAGCCGCAGCGGCCGGGTCGCGCCGAGCACGACCAGGGCGACGACGGCGCTCGGCAGCTCGCGGGCCACCCGGTCCCCGTGCCAGGCCACGCTGTCCGACCCGTCGCGGTAGAGGTTCGCCCCGACCTGGCTGAACCGGACGTCGTAGCGCCGGCTCAGCGTCTCGGCCATCTCGCGCAGCTCGTCCGGCGGATCGTCGGTTCCGATCCGCCACCGGTGCGTCACCCGCGGCTCGGCGACCACCCGGTCGTACATCCGCAGCTCGTGGCCGCGCCACGGCGTCTGCGCGTAGAGCCGTTCGAACAGCGCTCCGGGCCCGTGCAGCCACCCCGGCACGACGTCCACCCACGCGCCGTGCGCCAGCTCGTGGCGGCACAGCCCGTCGAAACCGGGCGCGGTGCCGGCCTCGTCGGCCACCCCGTCCAGCAACGACGGCTGCCAGCTCAGGTCCGTGGTCACACCGACGACGGTACCGCAGTTCGAACAGAAGTTCGAGTGTCAGCTCTCCAGCGCTGCGACGACGACCGCGAGCTCGGCGTCCATCCCGTCCGGGTCGTCGTCCGCGGTGTGCCGGGCGGTCGCGTGCCGGTGGCCGATCGCGGCGGCGAGCAGGCGGGCCGCACCGCGGACCCGCACCGAGTCCGGCTGCCCGGACGCGGTGACGATCACCTCCTGCACGGCGGAGACCAGCTCGTCGAAGCGGCCGGCCAGCGCGTCCCGCACGGCCGGGTGCGTGTCCGCCTCGCGCCACAGCAGGTGCGACAGCATGTAGGAGTCGCCCAGTGAGCGGTCCAGCGTCGCGACCAGCCGTTGCAGGCTGGACGGGAGGTCACCGGGGACGATCACGTCGGAGCAGCGGACGACGTCCGTGGGCAGCCGCTCCACCAGCGCCTCGAGCAGATCGGCCTTGCGCCGGAAGTAGTAGTGGACCAGGCCCTTCGGAACGCCGGCGCGCTCGGCGATCCGCGAGGTCGGGGTGGCGTCGAAACCGCGGGCGGCGAACAGCTCCTCGCTCGCCGCGAGGATCCGCTCGCGGGCCGTCTCGCCTTCGGCGACGTCCGGCACGCCGGGCTCGGAGTCGGTCACCGTTCCATCCTCCCCTGTACACGGCACGGGCCGCGACCGTCACCGGTCGCGGCCCGTGGGATCCGTGGAGTCAGTGAGCTGAGATCGCTCCGCGGTGCGCGGCGTTCGCGGCCGGCAGGGCGGTGGCGGCGACGATCACCGTCAACGCACCCGCGACCCAGGACGTCCAGGACGCCCCACTGAGGTCGCTGTAGCTCATCACCCAGGGGGCGATGAACAGCAGCACACCGAGTACACCGTGCACGTACTCGCTCGTCACCGAGCCCGGCGACACGAGCGACCACAACGCAGTGGCGGCGAGCACCACACCGAGCACGATCAGCGTCCACGCGGCGGCGGCATCAGTCGTCGTCACGAGAGGAGACAGTGCCGTCAGCACACCGATCACCAGCGCGGCCCAGTCCTGCCAGCGCTGCCATGACCTCTCGACCATCGCGATACACCTTCTTCGTGTGTCCCTTGTGGGGAGTCCTTGTGCAGATGCCTCAGGTTTACTCTTGGTTGGCCGGCCGGTCAAGACTGTCCCGAGGGTGGCGCCGATCACGGGCCGGGTAGCGTCGCCGATCGTGTCCGCCCCGGAATCCGGCGCCTCGAACGCCGCCGTCTCCACCGACGCGCCGTGGCCGGTCGTGCGCCGGTCCTCCGCCCGCTTCGTGCGGCTGTGCCGGGCGGGCGCCGTCCTCGCGCTCGTCTACGGGTTCGTGGTCCTGCTGCTCGCCGTCCGCGATCTGGACGCCTCGATATGGCTGTGGATCGCCGTCGTGCTCGGTGGGCTCGTGCACCTGGCCGGTGTCGCCGGGCTGTGGTTCCTGCCGCCGCGATCACCGTCGCGGCTGCTCCCGAAACCGGGTGAGGCCGGCTCGGGCACGCCGGCCGACCGGGCGGCCGCCCGTCGTGAGCTCCGCGACGGCGGCGATCTCGGCCCGGACGGACGTCGCCTGGTGGCGGTGGAGGTCGCCGCGAACGCCCGCGTCCCGATCGTCGCCGCCGCGGCGTTCGCGCTGCTCGGGCCCGTCGCGCTCGGCACGCCGAACACCGGGCACCCGCTGCCGTGGCTCGGCCCCGTGGTGGCCGGGCTGGTGCTGCTCGTGCTCGTCGTGCTGGCCCTGCAGGTCCGGGCCACGCGGCGCCTGCACCGGGCCGCGCAGCGCGTCGACGCCCTCCCGACGGTCGACGGCGAGCAGGCTCCTTACCTGCCTGACCAGGGCTGACACCGGCCGCAAGCCGGCTGCAAGTCCGCGGACAGCGCGCGGGCGCACGGTAGGGCTCCCGACGAGAGGAGCCGAGATGACCACCGCAGACGCCACCTGCACCGCCGACCTGACCGGCACGTCAGATCCCGTCCCGGCCACGCGGACAGGCTAGGTGGTGATCGTCGCGATCGGAACCGCGGTCACGCCGAGCTGTTCTCCGACCAGCTGAGACCGACGAGCTCGACGAGCACGTCCCGGTCGAGCGCGTCGAGGCGCTTGACGTAGAGGCAGCCCTTGCCGGTGGTGTGCGGGCCGAGGCGGTCGAGCAGTGCCTGGTGGGACCCGTAGTACGTCAGGCCGTACAGCGTCAGCGCCGCCTTGCGGGGAGCGAGTCCCACCGCGAACCACTCGCGCTCCTTGCCGTCGGCCGTCGTGTACGGCTGCGTCCCGAACCCGATCATCGAGCTGCCCCACATCACCGGCTCGGCCCCGGTCACGTCGCGGATCAGCTCCAGCGCGGCGATCGCGTCGGTCCGGCGGCGCTCGTCGGGCACCGTGTCGAGGTAGGCCCGGACGTCGTCCGGCAGGGGTGTGGTCAGTCGGTCACCGGCCATGGCGAGGAGCCTGGCACGGCGACGCCGGGCCCGGTAGGGGCACCTCAGGGCCGGACCGCGTCGGACACCGGCTCGGGGGCGCCGGTGTCGGTGAGCTCGCCGGGTTCCCAGCGGAGCAGGTCCCCCGGCTGGCAGTCCAGCACCTCGCAGAGCGCAGCGAGCGTGCTGAAGCGGACCGCCTTCGCGCGCCCGTTCTTCAGCACGGCCAGGTTCGCCGGCGTGATCCCGACCCGCTCGGCGAGCGTGCCGACCGACATCTTCCGCCTGGCCAGCATCACGTCGATGTCGACGACGATCGGCATCAGATGACCTCGTCCAACTCGGACTGCAGGTGTCTCGCCTCGGCGTCCAGGGCCACGGCCTTGACCAGCAACATCCGCAACACGAGCACGATCAGGGCCACGCCCGCCACGATCAGCGCGGCCCCGCAGACCAGCCCGACGACGCCGGGCGCGACCTCGTCGCCCGGTGTCGTCCGGTTGCTGTAGGCGCCCACCACGGCGATCCCGAACGTGAGCACCGAGGCCGTCGCGATCGCCCCGATCACGACGTCGACGTACCGGAACGCGTCATGGGAGAAGACCGTCCCGCGGCGCACCATCGTCAGCAGCCGCCAGATGCATACCGCCGTGACCTGGATCGTCACGATGCCCAGCACCACGATCACGACGAGCGAGGTGCGCACCCCGGCCGGCGCCCCGTCGAGGTCCTCCCACAGCAGCGGCGCCATCACCCCCTGGACGACCAGTGACCCGGCCAGCGCGATCGCGATGACGATCCGGAGTGCGAGCACGGTCAGCGTTCCCATCGTAGCTCCTTCGATCGAGCGGCGATGAGAATCTATCGATAAACGACAACCAGAAGCAACGGCGGCGACGTGAAGGTTCGGTGCGGATCCGAGCCGGCCTCAGACCGGGAGCAGGCTCTCCACCACGTCGGTGAGCTGGCCGACCGTGCGGCACTCGTGCATCGGCAACACGTCGGCGTAGCGCAGCGCCGCGGAGTCCCCGCTGCCCCACTGCCGTCGCGGCTCCGGGTTCAGCCAGTGCGCGTGCCGCGCCTGCCCGGACAGGCGCTTGAGGATCGCCAGGTTGGGGTCGCGGTAGTTGGTGCGCCCGTCGCCGAGGATCAGCAACGACGTCTTCGACGTGACGGCCGAGCCCCAGTGCTCGGCGAACCCGCCGAGCGCGTTGCCGTAGTCGGAGTGCCCGTCGAACGCCGTCAGGTCGGCCTCCCGCAGTACGCGCTGCATCACGCCGGACAGCTCGGCACCGGGCTCGAAGAGGTGGGTCACCTCGTCGGCGCGCTCGACGAACGCGAACACCCGCACCTTGGAGAACTGCTCACGCAGGGCCTGCACCAGCAGCAGCGTGAAGTGGCTGAACCCGGCGACCGAGCCGGACACGTCGCAGAGGATCACCAGCTCCGGCCGGCCGGGACGCCGGGTGCGGTACGCCGGGTCCATCGGCACACCGCCGGTGGACATCGAGCGGCGCAGGGTGCGCCGCATGTCGAGCTGCCCGCGCTTGGACCGCTTGCGCCGCACGGCGAGCCGGGACGCCAGACGGCGCGCCAAGGGATGCACGGTGCGCCGCAGCTGGGACAGCTGCTCGGCGTAGGCGGTGAGGAACTCGACCTGCTCGGTCTGCTTGGGCACCGAGGACTTCGCGACCTGGTCGCGGCCGCGCTGCTCGGCGGTGCGACGGCGCACCTCGTCGCGGATCATCTGGCGGAACCGGGCGATCCGGTCGCGGATCTCGCGGCGGCGGACCTCGGAGACGAAGTCGGAGTCCTCCTCCTGACGCAGGCCGTCGAGGATCTTCGCCAGCAGCGTGTCCGGGGAGAGCGCGTTCAGCGCCTGGTAGGCCGACCAGTTCGGCCGCGCCGCCTGCCCGCGCACGCCCTGCCCGGCGGCCCCGGAGTTGCCCATCGCGTCGACGGCGGCGCGGGCCAGCTCGCGCAGGGTCTCCTCGTCGCCGTCGCGCAGCAGGTCGGCGAGGATGTCGCGCAGGGCGTCGACGTCGACCGGGCCGTCCCCGTCGCCGTGCTCGCCGTCGTCGATCCGCGGGACGTCCACATCGGAGGCCCCGGAGCCGAGTGCGGGCGGGAACCAGAGGTCGAACAGCGCGTCGAACGTGTCCCGCTGCCCGGAGCGGCGCAGCAGCGCCGCGGCGAGACCCTCACGAAGGTGGTCGCGCCGGAGCAGGTCGACGGCTCCGAGCACCTGCGCGGCGTCCACCGTCTCCCCCGGCCCGACCGCGACGCCGGCAGACCGCAGGGCACCCACGAACCCGACGAGGTGGCCCGGGAGGCCGTGCTCGGGCGCGAGTGGTGCTGGGGTGGACGGCGCGGTCATGCCCTCATCATGCGTGGCCGTCGCCGACCGGTCCAACCACAGCCGGCTCCGATCGGTGTCCGGGCCCGGACACGACGAAGCGCCGGACCGTGATCGGTCCGGCGCTTCGAGGGTGCGGATCGTCCCGCGGACGCGGCCGCCCACGCGACGGCCGTCGTCACGCGCGGGACGTGCCCGCGTGTGTCACGGAGTCAGCTCAGCCACCGTAGTTGGCGGTGTACCCGCTGCCGGTGCTCGAGCCGGCGGGGGAGCCCGTGGAGCCGCTGCCGGTGGAGCCGGCTTCGGTGCTGCTCTCGTCGGCGGCCTTGCCGGCGTCGGTGCTGCTCTCGTCGGTGGCCTTGCTGGCCTCGGTGCTGCTCTCGTCGGCGGCCTTGCTGGCGTCGGCGCTGCTGGCGTCGGCGCTGCTCGCGTCGGTGCTGCTCTCCTCGGCCTGGCCCTGGTTCGAGCCCAGCCCGGACAGCATGCCGTTGGAGGCGAGCCCGGCGATCGCGTCGGGGGACGCGGTGCCGGCGTCGGCCGGCGAGGCAGCCTGGGTCTTGGTCACGCCGTCGGTCAGCGACAGGTTGGGCGCCTGCGGCAGCCCCCCCGCCAGGGCGTCGGTGGGCAGGGACTGGTCGAATGCGTTCTGGCCGCTCGGGCCCTGCTGGAGGTCGCTCTCCAGCGGTGCGGCGGAGGCGAGGCCCGCCGTGGCACCGAGTGCCGTCCCCACACCAGCGGCCACGAGGACCGCACGTCCTGCGAGGTCACGTCGCATCTTGAAAACTCCTTTGTCGGCGACAGGTGTCAGAGGACCAACGCAGGCGTTCGGGGCACAGTTACTATCCGCAGACGGTCGATTGCAGATCCCCCGGGCACAGACATGACATTCACCCGTACGTGTGAGGAACCCTCGGCGGACCGTCCCGTCGGCGCTCGGCCGACAGGGTTCAGTACTGGTTCTTCCGGGCCTCGCCCCCACGCGTTCACCTGCCCGGCTCGGCCACCGTCACCGTCCCCGGAGAGCCGTCGGCGGTGACGGTCACGATCTGCGAGGGGCTGGGCACGCCCTGGTCGTCGACGACCTGGAGCAGGTAGCCGCCGGGCGGGAGCACGTCCGGGCCCTCCGGCATCCGCACCGACGCCGAGGTGCCGTCCTGCTCCACCGCCACCGGCACCCGTCGCTGGTCGACGTTGACCGAGTGCGTGACGGCGCCGAGCCGGATCAGCGATGCGGAGGCGATCGGGCGGTCGTCGGACAGCGTGAGCCGCACGGTCCCTCTGTGGCGCAGTTCGCCGGCGATCGCGGTGATCTCCGGGCGGTCGGCCCAGGTCACGGTGCCGTCGGCGCCCCGGCGGAACAGCGAGGGCGGGTAGTAGACCTCCGCATTGAGGTTGTCCTCCGGACCGGGCAGCCCGCCGCCGCCGGTGAACACGGCGCCGCTGGGCAGCAGCAGCGACGTGGAGTGGTACGTCCGGATCCGGGCCGCGGTGGCACCCGGGCTCCACGTGCCGGTCGCCGGGTCCCAGATCTCGGCCGTGTAGCTGGAGTTCTGCGCGCCGGGCCCGGTGCCGACGACCGTGCCCCCGTTCGCGAGCACCCGGCCGTCGGAGAGCACGGTGAGGTTGCCCCAGTTGCGGCGCAGCGCCATCGGCGCCGTCCGTTCCACCCGCGGCTGCCCGGTGATGTCCACGACGACCGCCTGCGCCGTGCCGGTCACGGCGTCGGTGTTGGCGGCCTGCCCGCCACCGGCGACCAGGATCCGGCCGGGCTCGACCATCACCGAGGAGCCGGACACACCGGGCCGGACCGGCAACGTCCCGAGGTCCGTGACCCGGCCCGCGCCGTCGACGTCGAGCCGCCACATGCGGTCGTCGGACATCCCGAACACCGACCCGTCACCGGCGACGTAGGCCCGCGGGTACCACCAGTGGTTGCGCTCCGATCCGAACGCGCTCCGGCTACCGGCCCCGAGCAGCAGGCTCCAGCCGCCGCGGCCGTCGCCGATCTCCGGGACGACGGCGACACCGGAGTCGACGAGCGGGTTGCGGTAGGCCTCGATGTGGTGGGCGTCGGCGCCGCCGAGGACGAGGATCCGGTCGTCCGGCAGCCGCAGCGTGGTCGCGTACCAGCGCTGCCGGTTCAGCTCCGGGCCCATGTCCTGGGTCCGGGTCGCCGGGTCGTAGACCATTGTGGACATCGTCGAGTCGCCGCCGACCATGATCAGACGTCCGTCCGGGAGAGTCTGCAGGCCGTTGCAGAAGCTGTTGTACGACGTGGCGCTCGGCGTTCCGGCGTGCGTGTCCTGTACCGGGGACCAGTCGTCGTAGGCCAGCCCCGCCTGCTCGGCCCGGCGGAGCGGCGTGCCGTAGGTGACCAGATGGCCGTCGGGCAGCAGCGCGGCGTGGATCGGGATCAGTGGCCAGTCGATCTGCGGGGTGAACATGCCGCGGGTGTCCGCGTCCGGCGCCGGGACGAGCCCGGCACGGAACGGATCGGACGGGCTGGTCAGCGCCGTCGGGGTCGCCGTCACGACGACCGGGCCGGGGTGCGGTGCGGGCGCCGCGGCGGCCGGGAGCAGCGCTCCCACCGCGAGCGCCGTCGCCAGGGAGGCCACCAGACGCAGCGGCCGGACGAGTCGCGTGGCCACGGGTCCTCCAGCCCGCCGGACCCCCACGGGCCCGGCCGGGAGGAGGCTAGGGACGCGCCGGTCACGACCGTGGCGGTCCCGCGGGGGCGTTCCCGGGTGTGAACGGATCGCCACGCGAACCGCGGTCGCGCACCACGCGCCGCCGGGGGCCGGCACCGTTCCGGCCGGAATCAGCTCACCGGATGAGCTGGTCCTCGGAGGACGACCTCGCCGTCGCCCGGGCCCGGGCGTCGGCGACGGGTCTGCACAGAACCTTCACACCGGTTCCGCCCACCAGGCACATCGGCCTCCTACGCTGCAGCGATGACCTCGGACACGCCGGCAGGGGCCCGCCGGGTGCTGGTCGTCGACGACGAGCCGGCGATCGCCGCGTCGGTCGCGGCGCGGCTGCGGGCGGAGGGGTTCGCGGTGGACGTCGCGCACGACGGGCCGGGCGCGGTGGACCGCGCTGCCGCCGAGCCGCCC
The DNA here is from genome assembly GCA_963822335.1 of uncultured Actinomycetota bacterium. Taxonomy (GTDB): domain Bacteria; phylum Actinomycetota; class Actinomycetes; order Mycobacteriales; family Pseudonocardiaceae; genus Pseudonocardia. The sequence continues at coordinate 875,063 of CAWGHE010000006.1, forward strand.
GATCTCGTCGTGCTGGACGTGATGCTGCCCGGGTTCGACGGTCTGGAGGTGTGCCGCCGGATCCAGGCGGAGCGGCCCGTCCCGGTCCTGATGCTCACCGCGCGCGACGACGAGACCGACATGCTGGTCGGCCTCGGCGTCGGCGCCGACGACTACATGACCAAGCCGTTCTCCCCGCGCGAGCTGGCCGCGCGGGTGCACGCACTGCTGCGCCGGGTCGACCGGTCCGCGCAGGCGGCCGGGCCGGTCCGGCTCGGCGAGCTGGAGATCGACCACGCGGCGCGGCGGGTCTCGCGGGCCGGCGCCCCGGCGCACCTCACGCCGCTGGAGTTCGACCTGCTGGCGACGCTGGCCGGCCGCCCGAGCGAGGTGCACGCCCGTGAGGCGCTGCTGCACCGGGTGTGGGGCTGGGCGAGCGGCCCCGCCGACCAGGCCGCGCCCACCACCCGGACCGTGGACAGCCACGTGAAGGCGTTGCGGCGCAAGCTCGGCGCGGACCTGATCCGGACCGTGCACGGCGTCGGCTACGCCCTGGAGGTGCCGAGATGACGAGCCTGCCGCGGCCGCTGGACCCGATCCGGTCGATCAAGGTCAAGTTGTCGGTGCTGCTGCTCGGGTCCGGGCTGCTCGGCGCGGTCTACCTGTGGAACACCTACCGGTGGCTGCCGCCGGCGTCGATCGTGCTGGTCACGATCGGGATCGTGCTCGGCACCGCACTCGTGCTGGCGCACGGGATGACCCGGCCGTTGCGCGAGATGACCGAGGCCGCCGACCTGATGGCCCGCGGCGACTACTCGCGCCGGGTGCGGGCCACCTCCCGCGACGAGGTCGGTCGGCTCGCCGCGGCGTTCAACCGGATGGCGTCCGATCTGGACGCGGCCGACCGGGCGCGCCGCGAGCTCGTCGCGAACGTGTCGCACGAGCTGCGCACGCCGATCGCCGTGCTGCAGGCGGAACTGGAGAACGTCGTCGACGGCGTCGTCGAACCCGACCCGGACACGCTGCGCACGGCGCTGGCCCAGACCGAACGGCTCGGGCGCCTGGTCGCCGAGCTGCTGGATCTGTCGCGTGTGGACGCCGGGGCGCAGGCGCTGGACGTGTCGGACGTGCCGCTGCGCCCGCTCCTCGACGACGCCGTGGCCGAGGTCGCGGTCGGTACCCGGGTGACCGGGCGGCGAATCGGGTTCCGGGTCGACGTCGACCCGCCGGACGCCGTCGTCCGCGCCGACCGCGGGCGGCTGCACCAGGTGCTGGTGAACCTGCTCGACAACGCCGCCCGGCACGCGCCGGGCGGCACGGAGGTCGCGCTGTACGCGCGGCGCGTGGAGGGGGATCTCGTGATCGAGGTGACGGACCGGGGCCCGGGGATCGACCCGGTGGACCGGGACACCGTGTTCCACCGGTTCACCCGCGGGGAACGGGCGGCCGGCGGCGGGACCGGTCTCGGCCTGTCCATCGCCCGCTGGGCGGTGGAGCTGCACGGCGGGCGGATCCGGGTGGTGGACCCGCCGCCGGGTGACGCCGACGCCGACGGCCCCGGCTGCCGGATCCGCGTGACGCTGCCGGAGGCGTCGTGAGTACCGGCGACGGCCCCGCAGACGCACCCACCGCCACGGCGATCGTTCCGCCGCGGCCGCCCGCCCGACCCGCCCCGGTAACCGTCCTGCCACGGCCCCGCGCGACGACGCCATGGCTCCCGGCCGGGCAACCGCCGCGCCGGGTGCTCGTCGCGGCCGGCGCGGTCGGCGTCGTCGCCGTGGTCACCCTCACCGGAGGGCGCCTGGGCGTCGGGTGGACGCTCGCGGCACTGGCCGTCGCCGTCGCGATGCCGGTGATCGGGTGGCGGCCGCAGCGGGCGATCGGCGCCCTGCTGCCCCGGTGGGTCGCGGTGGCCGAGTCCGGGTGGATCCCGGTCGCGGTCGCGCTGGCCGTCGTACCCGCCGTGCGGGACGCCGAATGGCTGTCCGCGCTGTGCCTGGCCGCGGCGGTCGCCGCCGGGTCGCTCGGCGTCTCGGGCCGGTCCTTCCGGTCGGTCCTGCACGCGATGGTGGCCGTGCCGCTCGCCACGCTGCGCGGCGCGGCCTGGGCATCCCGCGCCGCCAGCGGCCTCCGGGGCGTCGGCGGGCTCGGCCGCCTGCTCCTGTCGTTGCTGGTCGGCGTGCTGCTGCTGGCCGTGTTCGCCCCGCTGATGGCGGGCGCCGACCCGGCGTTCGAGGCCGTGCTGGACGGGCTCGTCCCGCAGTTCGACGGGTCGACCGCCATCGCGTGGGGCGTGCGCTTCGTGGCAGGTGCGGCGATCGTGCTCGGCGCGGCGGTCCTGCTCGCCTCGCGGACCGTCCCGCCGCTCGGCCCGGCACGGCCGTCGCCGCTGCGCAGCATCGAGTGGGCGCTGCCGATCGGGCTGCTGGTGGCACTGTTCGCCGCGTTCGTGGTCACGACGCTGGGCACGCTGTTCGGCTCCGACGAGCACGTGGCCACGACCACCGGACTGACCTACGCCGAGTACGCCCGCGGCGGGTTCTGGCAGCTGCTCGCCGTGTCCGCGCTGACGATGGCGGTGGTGGTGACCGGCCTGCGCTGGACGCCGCTGCGCACGCCCGGCGACCGGCTGCGGGTCCGGCTGCTGCTCGGCGCGCTGATCGGCCTGACGCTGGTCGTGGTCGGGTCCGCGCTGTACCGGATGTGGCTCTACCAGCAGGCCTACGGGCTCACCGTGCTGCGGCTCGTCGTGGCCGCGACGGAGGTGTGGCTCGCCGTCGGGTTCGCGATCATGCTGGTGTCGGTGCTGCGGCTGCGGCCGGACCGGCCCACGCGCGGGGTGGTCGCGGCCGGGATGCTGACGCTGCTCGTGCTGGCCGCGCTGAACCCGGAACGTCTGGTCGCACAGCAGAACGTGGACCGCTGGGCCGAGACCGGCACGATCGACGTCTCGTACCTGACCGACCTGTCCGCGGACGCCGCCCCGGTCCTCGCGACGCTGCCGGAACCGGTCCGGTCGTGCGCGCTGACCGGCCTCCCGTCCGCACTCGCCCGGGCCGGCACTGACGGCTGGCCGGCCGTGAACGTCGTCCCGCGCCCGAGCCGCCGACCTGGTGGCCACCGCGCGGCCGACGTGCCCGCAAGCGGCCTATGAGACCCGTCGCTGTTCCCGGATCGCGGCCGCACCGACTGACCGAACCGGTGATCGACACGGTCGAGGTCGCAGCCATCGCGGTCCAGATCGAGATCGAACAGCCAGGAGTGCGATCTCGACGCGGGCGCCGTCAGATGTTCGTCTCCTCCGGCGGCGTGCCGTCCGGCGGAGGGGGCGCGCCCGCGCCTCCGGGAGGGACGGCGCACGACAGGCCCAGCGTGTACGCCGTCATCGACAGCGAGCCGTAGGTGTAGCCGTCCACCAGCACGTCGGGGCCGCCCGAGCCGTCGGCGGAGGCCAGCCCGGCCAGGTACAGCGCCGGGATGAAGTGGTCCGGCGTCGGGACGGCCAGGCCGTAGTCGCGGTGCCCGTCCAGCCCCGCGAACCCGGCCGGGTCGCCGAGCATCCGCTCGCGGGCGGCGTCGTCGAAGCGCTGGGCCCAGTCGAAGCCGGAGTCCGGCCGGGAGAAGTCCACCCCGCCCAGGTTGTGCACCACGTTGCCGCTGGCGATCACCAGCACGCCACGTGCGCGCAGCGGGGCGAGCCGCGCACCGAGGTCGAGGTGGTAGTCCAGCGGCTTCCCGGCGTTGATCGACAGCTGCACGACCGGGATCGACGCGTCCGGGAACGCGTGCACGAGCACCGACCAGGTGCCGTGGTCGATGCCCCAGCTGTCCACGTCGGCGCCGACCCAGGTCGGCTTCGCGATCTCGGCGACCTCGTCGTAGAGCTCGGGCAGGCCGGGAGCGGGGTACCGGACGTCGAAGAGCTCCTGGGGGAAGCCGAAGAAGTCGTGGATCGTGCGCGGGCGCGGCATCGCCGTGATCGCGGTCGCGCCGACGTACCAGTGCGCGGAGACGACCAGGATCGCCCGCGGGCGCGGGACCGACTCCCCGAACGCCCGCCACGCCGTCGTGTACCGGTTGTCGGAGAGGGCGTTCATCGGGTTGCCGTGCCCGAGGAACGCCGCCGGCATCACGCTCATCGCAGAACCCTAGTTCAGCCGCAGCTCGGCCGCGGCCTTCTCCGCGTCGGACTGGTGCTTGAGCACGACGCCGAGGGTGGCGCGCACGGCGTCGTCGTCGAGCGTGTCCAGGCCGAGTGCGAGCAGCGTGCGGCCCCAGTCGATGGTCTCGGCGACGCTCGGCGCCTTGCGCAGCTCCATCCCGCGCAGCACGCGCACGGTCCGGACGAGCGCGTCGGTGAGGTTCTCGGTCAGCTCCGGGACACGGGAGAGCACGATCCGGCGTTCCAGGTCGGCGTCCGGGAAGTCCAGGTGCAGGAACAGGCAGCGGCGCTTGAGCGCCTCGGACAGCTCGCGCGTGGAGTTCGACGTCAGCAGCGCGAACGGCCGCCGCGTCGCCGTCACGGTGCCCATCTCCGGGATCGAGACCTGGTAGTCGGACAGGACCTCGAGCAGCAGGCCCTCCACCTCGACGTCCGCCTTGTCGATCTCGTCGATGAGCAGGACCGTCGGGTCGCTGCGGCGGATCGCGGTCAGCAGCGGGCGCGGGAGCAGGAACTCCTCGGAGAACACGTCGTCGCGGGTGGCGTCCCAGTCCTCGTGGCCCTGACCGGCGGTGATCCGGAGCAGCTGCTTGGCGTGGTTCCACTCGTAGAGCGCGCGGGCCTCGTCGATGCCCTCGTAGCACTGCAGGCGCACCAGCCCGGAGCCGGTGGCCTCGGCGACGGCCTTGGCCAGCTCGGTCTTCCCGACGCCGGCCGGCCCCTCGACCAGAAGCGGCTTGCCCAGCTTGTCGGCCAGGTAGACGGTGGTGGCGACGGCGGTCGAGGCCAGGTAGCCGACCTGCTCGAGCCGCTCCGCGACATCGTCGACGGAGCCGAACTGCGCCTGCTGCGGGGCCTTCACGCGAATCATCCTGCCCGGCCGGGGGCCGTCGTGCCGCACGCCGGTGGCCCCGGGGTGACCGCAGTCACTCCGGGGCGGCCCCGAGCGTCTAGCGGCGCGCCAGCGCCACCCCGCTGATCAGCAGCCAGAGCCCGATCAGCACGGAGCCGGAGAACAGGATCGCGAACGCGTCGACGCCGGTCGCCACGATCATCGGCGCGGCCGCCGCGAACGCGATGCCGCCGATCACCGCGAGCGCCGCCACCGCCGGCCCGGTGCCCAGGGCGCGCGTGCGGGAGGCGAGCACGGCCAGTGTCGCCAGGGACAGGCCCAGCACCAGGTTCGTCAGCAGCCCGGCCTGCATGTGGATGTCCAGCAGCGGGGTCGGACCGCCGTGCGCGACGGCGTGCGCGTCGGTGAACGCCAACAGGTGCGGCACCATCTCCGCGGCGCCGAGCGCGACGCCGACGGCCGCGACCCGGGTCGCCGTGCGCACCCGCGGGGGCAGCGTGAGCCGGGAGGCGAGCAGGAACAGGGCCACGGACACCGCGACGGCGCCGAGCAGCAGGATGGCGTGCGCCGGGATCCACGTCAGATCGACGAGCTGCTCGGACCACGGGCCCGACGGGTGCAGCAGGCCACCGACGGCGAACAGGGCGCCGCCGGCGGCGAGGGTCATGGCCGGGCCGCGGGCGGTGGCCGGGCTCAGGTCGGTGGGCGAGGTGCTGGACACGGGGTTGGTCGTCATGACCGGAAAGCTTCGGGGGAACCGTTCGGCCCGGAATCGGAAGAATTGCGTAGCCGCATGACTACCCTGTCCGCGTGATCTCCGGCGGCGCGACCTTGATCGGTCGTACTCGGGAGTTCGACCGTCTCGCCGCGCTGCTCGACACGGCCACCGCCCAGGGCCGCGGAGGCGGCGCGTCGATCTCCGGAGAGCCGGGTATCGGCAAGACGGCGCTGGTCGCGGCCGTGCTGGCACACGCCCGCCGCTCCGGGTGGGCGGTGCTGGAGGGCCGCGGGCACGACCTGGAGACCCGCCTGGACTACGGCCCGCTGGCCGCGGCGCTGTCCGGCTACCTGCACCGCCTGCCGGCGGACCGGCGCGACGGGTACTGCGCGGGGCTGGACTCGCTGGGCGCGCTCGTCGAGGGGATCGGCGCCCCGGGGCGCCCGGCCGGGCACCCGGACGGGCCGGACCCGAGCCGCTCGCGGCTGTTCCAGTCGGTGGCGCTGCTGCTCGGCCGGATCGCGGCGGACGCACCGGTGCTGCTCGTCGTGGACGACCTGCACTGGGCCGACCCGGCGTCGGTCGACGTGCTCAGCTACCTGCGGGCCGACCTGGACGCGCTCGGCGTGGTGCTGCTGGTGGCCCTGCGCTCGCCGGTCGAGGCGGCGCGCGCGGACGTCCGGCGGCTGACCGCGGAGCTGGCCCGGCTGCCGCTGCACGACGCCGTCGCGGTCCACCGCCTCGGCGCCGACGAGGTCGCGGAGCTGGCCGCCGACCACCTGGGCGGGCCGGTGCACCCGGAGCTGGTGGAGCTGCTGGCCGGACGGTCGGCCGGAACCCCGCTGGTGGTGCACGCGATGGTGCACGACCTCGACGCGCGCGGTGTCCTGCAGGACGGTCCGGACGGGTGGCGGTGCACCGAGCCCGACCCGGACGTCCCGGCGCACCTGCGGGAGCTGTTCGGGGCGGGCCTCGACCGGCTCGGTGACCGGACGCGGCTCGCGCTGGAGACGGTCTGCCTCGGCGGCTCCCCGGTGCCCCAGACCCGGCTGTGCGCACTGACCGGCACCGACGACGTCGAACTCTCCGAGGCGGCGGCCGCCCTGCGGGCCGCCGGGCTGCTCACCGAGGAACGACGGCACGGCCGGGTCCACTACGAACCGGCGCACCCCCTGATCGCCGACGCCGTGCTCGCCGGGACCGCGGAGGCGACCCGCGCGCGGATCCACGCCCGGTTCGTGGAGGTGCTCGAGGGCGAGGGCGAGATCGCCCCGCACGTACTGGCCCGGCACTACCTCGGCGCCCGTGACCTGCTGGGATCCGAGCGGGTGGCGGCCGTGCTCGCCGAGGCCGGGCGGGTGTCGCTGCGCCGCGGGGCGCCCACCTCGGCGGCACGCTGGCTGAGCGCCGCCGTCGACGTCGCGGATCCCGACGACGCCGGGCGGGCGCTGGTCGACCTGGGCATGGCCGAGCAGCAGTGCGGCGACACCCCCGGCGCGGTGCGCACCCTGATGGACGCGGCCGAGCGGCTGCGACGGGCCGGTACCCGGTCGGTCGCCGCGGTCGCCGCCGGGCAGGCAGCGCGTCTGGCGCGGCTTGTCGACGACGTGGACACCACCCGCCGGGCCAGCGCGATGGCCGTCGAGATGGCCGCGGACGGCGACGTGCGCCTGCGGGTGTACAGCACGTTGGCGCACGCCACGACGCTGCTCGCGCTCGGCGACACCGGCGCAGCCGCCGACGTGCTGGCCCGGGCGGACGGCGAGCTGGCCTCCGTACCGGACAGCGGGCACCGGGAGCGGCTCGCCGGGTACGCCGAGTTCACGCGGGTGATCGCCGGTACCGGCGACGCCGTCGTCGCGCTGCGGAGGCTGAGCGTTCCCGCGCCGGCCGATCCGGCGACGTTGTACCTGGACATCGCGTGCAGCAACGCCCGGGTGGAGCTCGCCGTGCTGCTCGGCGCCTGGTCGCAGCTCGACGAGGAGATCGCCGTCGCCCGGCGGCTGGCCGAGGCCGGGCCCGGGGCCCTCCGGCTGTGGCGCTCCCCGATCGCCGGCTTCCTCCAGCGCTGGGCGGCCGGTGACTGGGACGGCGCCGCGGACGTCCTCACCGAGATGGCGACCGACCAGGCCGCGACCGCGCCGGCCGCGGTCGGGCTCGAACCGGAGCGGCACGCGATGCAGACCTGGATCGGGCTGCACCGCGGCGAGATCACCGGTGCCGGCCAGGTCGGCGTCCCGACCGGCCGGGACGGTGCGCCGCTGGCCCTGTACGGCCCGGAGCGCGCGCTCGAGGAGGTGATGGCCGTGCTGATCGCGGCGCGGACCGGTACCCCTCCCGGGCCGGTCCCGTCGCTCTGGCTGGTCATGTTCGAGGGCTGGCGCAAGCTGGCCCGGGTGGAGGCGCTGGCGGCCCGCGGGGACCGGGCGGCCCTGCGGGCGGAGGCGAAGTGGCTGCACCAGCTCGGCGGGCCGGACTCGGCGCTCGGCGCGCTGGCCGACCGGGCGCTCGCGTTCGCCGCGACCGAGCGGGGCGAGGCGGCACGCCACGCCGAGCGCGCCGTCCGGACCTACGACCGGCTCGGCATGCCCGTGGACGCGGCCATGGTGCGGATCGAGTGCGGTGAGCGCGCAGGGACGGCGAAGGCCGGACGGGACCGGCTGCGGGCCGATCTCCCGCTGCTCGACCGGCTCGGTGCCCGCCCGCTCGCCGGCCGGGCCCGGCGGCTGCTCGGCGGCGGACCCGCCCCGGACGGACCGGCACAGCTCAGCCCGCGCGAGCGCGAGGTCGCCGAGCTGGTCGCGGACGGGCTGTCCAACTCCGCCATCGCCGAGCGCCTGGTCGTCAGCGTGCGCACCGTGACCAGCCATCTGGACCACGCGTACACGAAGCTCGGCATCGGATCGCGGACCGAGCTGGCCCGCGAGATCCGGCGCGGCTGAGGTGATACGCAATTCTCCCGATGCCGCCGTCCCGACCCGGAGCCGACGCTTCCGGCATGTCCCTGGATGCCCCCGCCGCCACCCGTCCCCCCGGCTTCTGGATGCGGGAGTCGATGATCCCCAACCCGATCGTCCCGCTGTGGGCCTCGGTCTGGTGCGAGCCCTACACCCGCGGGTTCGCCGACGGATTCGCCCGCTGGGGCTATCTCGGCGACGGCGTCGTCGCCGCCGTCGTCGACGGGTGGCTGTACGGCTCGTTCCGGCCGCTGTCCGACCCGGGCCTGGTCCCGGTCCGGATCGCGCGGGCACAGGACGCCGCCGACGCCGACGAACACCTCGCCGCCGCGCAGGACTGGCTGCAGCTGGCCGGGCCCGGCTTCGAACGACGGCGCCGCCGACTCGACGGCGAGCCGGACGGACCACTGGACTGCGCCGACCGGCTGGAGGACGCCGCGCGGCTGGTGCGCGACCTCGTCCGGGCCCGCTTCGCCACCGTCACCGGCGTCCAGGAGCTGGTCACCGAGTGGGTGCTGTACGCGGGTGAGCAGCTCGGCTGGGCGCCGGAGCGGGCGCTGGCCCTGGTCACCGACCCCGGCGAGCGCGCCCCGCACCTGGGCGGGGTGGCCGCGGCGGTCGAGACCGTCCCGGCGCTGCGCGACCGGATCGAGGCGGGCGAGGTCCCGACGATCGACGAGCTGGCCGCCGAGCCCGCCGTCGCCGCGGCACTGGCGGACGTGCTGGCGAGCGACGGGGACCTGCTGCTGCTCACCGACATGACCGCCCCGACGCTGGCCGAACGCCCGGAACACCTGGCGGCCGCGGTCGCCGCCGCCGTCACGGCGGGGTCCGCCGGGCCCGCACCCGCGACGTCCGACGACGAGCGCGGGCTGGACGCGGCGGCCGCGCGGGTGCTCGACCGGGCGCGGGCCGGGCACCCGGTCCGCGACGCCGGCGGCGACCTGTTGCTCCTGTGCTGCGGGACGCTGCGGCGCATCGCCCTGGCCGGAGGTCGCGCGCTGGGCCTGCCGTACCCGTCGGACGCGCTGCTGCTGACCGCCGACGAGCTGGCCGCACTGCTGCGGCGGGGTGAGCTCGCGGATGCCGACACCGCGCTGCTCGCCGAGCGCCGCGACGCGCACCGCCACGCCGCCGAGAATCCCCCGCCGATGACGCTGGGCACCCCGCCCGGTCCCCCGCCCGACCCGTCCGGGCTGCCCCCGGCCGCGGCGCGGGCGATGCAGCGCGTCGCCACGCTGATGGAGCTGCGCGCCGAGGGAGCCCCCGGCGAGCCGCTGACCGGCCTTCCGGGGTCGGCCGGGCAGTTCATCGGGGTGGCTCGTGTCGTGCTGCGGGTCGACGACGCCCCGTCGCTGCGCCCGAACGAGGTGCTGGTCTGCCCGGTCACCGCGCCGGCGTGGAACCTGGCGATGGCCCGGGCGGGCGCCGTGGTCTGCGACACCGGCGGCCAGCTCTCGCACGCCGCGATCACCGCCCGCGAGCTGGGCGTGCCGGCCGTCGTCGGGTGCCGGGACGCGACCACGACGATCCGGACCGGCGACCGCGTCGTCGTCGACGGTGCGGCGGGCACGGTCCGCCGGCTCTGACCGCCTCCGCCACCGGAACTGTCGGTGGTGGGGTCCACCATGGGTGCCGTGACCGAGACGGAGCTGGGCACCGAGCAGGTACTGAGGGCGCGAGCCGAGGAGCTGCTGGCCACGCTGGCCGGCGACGGCGCCCGGCTGCGCGAGGACCAGTGGACGGCGATCGAGGCGCTCGTCGCGCAGCACCGCCGCGCGCTGGTCGTGCAGCGCACCGGATGGGGCAAGTCGGCGGTCTACTTCGTGGCCACCGCCCTGCTGCGCGAGCAGGGCGCGGGTCCGACGGTGATCGTCTCCCCGCTGCTCGCCCTGATGCGCAACCAGATCGACGCCGCCATCCGCGCCGGGATCGTCGCGGTCACGGTGAACTCGGCGAACAACGACGAGTGGGACGCCGTCTACGCCGACATCGAGAACGGCGACGTGGACGTGCTGCTCGTCAGCCCGGAGCGCCTGAACAACCCCGACTTCCGGGACCGGGTGCTCCCGAAGCTCGCCGCGACGGCCGGGATGCTCGTGGTGGACGAGGCGCACTGCGTGTCCGACTGGGGGCACGACTTCCGGCCGGACTACCGGCGGCTGCGCACGCTGATCGCCGAGCTGCCGCCCGGCATCCCGGTGCTGGCCACCACGGCCACCGCGAACGACCGCGTGGTCACCGACGTGTCCGAGCAGCTCGACCTCGGCTCCGGCGAGCAGACGCTCGTCCTGCGCGGCTCTCTGGACCGGGAGAGCCTGCGGCTGGCCGTGGTGTCGCTGCCGACGCCGGCGCGGCGGCTGGCCTGGCTCGCGACCCGGCTCGAGGAGATGCCGGGCGCCGGGATCGTCTACACGCTGACCGTGCAGGCCGCCGACGACGTCGCCGAGTTCCTCACCGAGCGCGGGTTCGCCGTGCGGTCCTACTCCGGGAAGACCGATCCGGCGCAGCGCCTGGAGGCCGAGGCGGACCTGCTGGCCAACCGCGTGAAGGCGCTCGTCGCGACGAGCGCGCTGGGTATGGGCTTCGACAAGCCGGATCTCGGGTTCGTCATCCACCTCGGGGCGCCGGCCTCGCCGGTCGCCTACTACCAGCAGATCGGCCGCGCCGGCCGCGCGCTCGACCGCGCCGAGGTGGTGCTCCTGCCCGGCCGGGAGGACCGCGACATCTGGGCCTACTTCGCGTCGCTGGCGTTCCCGCCGGAGCCGCTGGTCCGCCAGACGCTCGGGGTCCTGACCGAGGCGCCGCTGTCCACGGCCGCGATCGAGACCCGCGTGGACCTGTCCCGCACGCGGCTGGAGATGCTGCTCAAGGTGCTCGACGCCGACGGCGCGGCGAAGCGGGTGAAGGGCGGCTGGGTCTCCACCGGCGCCGAGTGGATCTACGACGCCGAGCGCCACCGTCGCGTCGCCGAGGCCCGCAAGGCCGAGCAGCAGGCGATGCTGGACTACATCGCCACGAGCGAGTGCCGGCTGGTGTTCCTGCGCCGCCAGCTCGACGACCCGGACCCGACGCCCTGCGGACGCTGCGACACCTGCACCGGGACGGTCTGGTCGCCCGATGTCGCCGAGGACGGCGAGGCCGCGGCCACCGAGCGCCTGTCCCGTCCGGGCATCGAGGTCGCGCCCCGCAAGATGTGGCCCAGCGGGATGGCCGATCTCGGTGTGGACGTGTCCGGGAAGATCGCGGCCGGCGAGCTGGCCGGAAGCGGTCGCGCGATCGGGCGGCTCTCCGACATCGGGTGGGGCACCCGGCTGCGCGAGCTGGTGGACGGCGAGGACCGGCCGGTCGGCTCGGACGTCCTGGACGCCGTCGTGCGGGTGCTCGCCGGTTGGGGGTGGGAGCGGCGGCCGGTCGGCGTGATCGGGATCGGGTCGCGGACCCGCCCGCACCAGGCCGAGCACCTGGCCCGGCGGATCGCGGAGATCGGGCGCCTGCCGCTGCTCGGGACGCTGCCCCCGGCCGGGGAACGGCCCGGGCAGCGGGAGAACTCCGCCCAGCGGCTGGCCGCGGTGTGGGGCGGGCTGGACGCCGCCGCCCTTCCCGACCTGTCCGGTGTGGACGGTCCGGTGCTGCTGGTGGACGACGTCGTGGACACCGGCTGGACGATGACCGTCGCGGCCCGGGCCGTGCGCCGGGCCGGAGCCCAGGAGGTGCTGCCGCTCGCACTGGCCGTCGCCGGCTGAGCCGGAGGCGCCCGCGCTCAGAACAGGTCGGTGAGCATCGCCGCGACCCGGGCCGCGCCGTCGGTCGGCACCGCCAGGGTGTCGACCGGGCGGGCCATCTCCTCGAGCACCTGCAGCTGGATCGTGCCGCCCCAGCCGAGGTCGGCCAGCACGAGCGGCCCTCCGCCCAGCGCACCGGCCCGGCGCAGCGACGCGACCAGCCGCGACCGCGCGGCCACCGTCGCGCGGGCGAGACGGTGCCGCAGGTGAGGTGTGCCGGTCAGCTCGTCGGCGACGAGGTCGACGACCGTGTCGTGGTCCAGGCCGGCGTCGAGGTGCTCGGCCAGCGCGGGCACGTCGCCGGGCCGGAAGGCAAGCAGCTCGAGCAGGTCGCGTACCCGCACGCCGTAGCCCCGTCGCAGGAACGCCCGCAGGGCGTCCGGGTCGGCGGCGTCCAGCGACGCCAGCGACGTCGACTGCCGGGACAGCCACACCGGCCGGGCGACGACGTCCAGGCCGTGCGCCTGCGCCGCCTCGGAGAGCATCCAGGACAGCTGCTCGCCCTCGCGCATCGGGCACCAGACGACCGATGCGCCGAGGTCCGCGGCGCGCCGCACCGCCCACTCGGAGAACCCGGTCAGGACCGGACCGATCACACCGGCGCCGTAGCGCCACGCCCCGGCGCGCGTGCCCTCCTCCGGACAGGACGCGAGTACCTTGCCGCGCACGGTGGTCAGGCCGTGGTCGCCGTGGATCGGGTCCAGGTCCGGCCCGTAGCGCCCGAACGAGTCGAGACTCTCCCGCTCACGGTCGAGCACGGCGCGGAACCCGTCGTCGATCCGCGGGTACGGCACGGTCCGGACGCCCTCGGACGCGGGGACCCGGTGGTCGGCATCGGCGTCGTCGCCCACGTGCACGACCTGCCCGGCCGGCACATCGAGCTCGCGCAGCACGACGTCCCACAGACCGCACGTCTTCGCGACGCCGTGGCTCTGCGAGCGGAACAGGCGCGCGTCGCGCAGCGCGGCGAGCTCGGGGCGGTCCAGCAGGTACCGCAGCTGCGAGTCGGAGAAGTACGTGTCGGAGACCAGGCACACCGGGACTCCGCGCTCCCGGGCCAGTGACGCGATCCGCGCGAGATCGTGGTCGACGACGGTCAGCCGCCGTTCCAGTTCGACCTCCTCCGCGAGCATCCGTTCCCGTTCCGGTCCCGGGACGACCGAGATCGGCATCTCGCGCCAGATCTCGGCGAGCGACACCTCGCGTACCGGCGGATCGGTCTCCTCGCGTCGATCCCGGGCACGTCGTTCCGCGGTGATCCGCATGGCGCGGAACGTCGCGTCGGTGATCCATTCCGGGATGTCGCCCGATTCCCGCAACAGGCCCGCGAGCAGTGGGAAGACATCCGTCGGGCGGGGAACACGCCGCCACAGAACGGTATCGAACACGTCCAGGCACAACACTCGGACGCCGTCGTCGAGAATCGTCGACTCCAGAAAGTCGATCTGTGCGCGCCGCGTCGTGTCGTGCCGTGCCGGCGAATCCGCGGTTGATGTCATGCCCACTCCCCGACGTTCGCGTTCCGGACATTCGAACGATTCGCCGACATCGTGTGGCCGATAAAAGATCGACAGTGCGAGCAGATGTGCGACACGCCGTCGGAATTCCCCCGGTCGGGCGACAGGACGCCCTCCACCTCCGGTGCCGGTTGCCGGGCGTGCCGGAGCCCCGCGCCTGATCCACTGCGCCGACGCGCACCGGATCAGAACAGCTCCGACAGCATCGCGGCGGCCCTGGTGGCGCCGTCGGTGGGCACCGGCCGGTAGTCGACGGGCCGGGCCAGCTCGTCGAGCAGCGCGGCGGCCAGCGCGTCCGGGTCGGCGTCGGCGTACTCCATCCGCCGGCCCGCCCGGTGTCGGCGCAGCCGGTGCTCGACGTGGATCCGCTGCTCGAAATGCCGGGCGAGCGGGAAGTACAGGAACGGACGGCCCGCGGCGACGAGCTCCATCGTGGTGGTCAGCCCGCCCTGCACCAACGCGATGTCGCACGCCGCGAGATGGCGCGGCAGGTCCGGCAGGTACCCGTGCAGCTCGACCCCCGGCGCGGACGGCAGCGATTCGGGGTCGATGCGGGGGCCGGTCACGACGACCGTCCGCAGTCCCGGGATCGCTCGCCGCGAGCGTGTGCTGCGCGGCGAGCACGCGCGTCAGGAACGCCCGGCCGACGGCCGTGCCGCCCGCCGTCACCACGCAGACCGTCTCGCCGTCGCGGTAGCCGAGCTCGTGGCGGGCCAGCTCGCGGTCCGGGGGCGGGCCGCCGGTGACGTACCCGGCGAACGCGAAGTGCCGCGCCGTCCACTCCGACACCGACGGCAGCCCGGGACCGAGCGGCTCCGCGACGAGGTCATCCGGGTCGCCGACGAAGATCGACCGGTCGCGCAGCCGTGGGTACCGGGCGACGTGCTCCACCATCTCGGCGTTGTGGTCGGCGGTCAGGGCGGCCTCCTCCGCACCGCCGCCGGGCATCGGCAGCCACCCGACGAAGTCGGTGAGCCACGCCAGCGGCGCGCGCTTGAGCTCCGGGTTCTCGTGCAGGAAGTGGTCGACCTCCCAGCCCTCGTCCGCGACGACGAGGTCGTGCAGCCCGGACTCGACGACGTCGTGGAACACGTGGAAGTTCGCCGCCATGATCGCGTCCATGTCCCGGACGGCCCGGAACGCGTGCAGGTCGTGCTCGCCCGCGCAGTCCTCGACGTGCGCGGACTCGGAGGCCAGCAGCGCCGACGCCGGGTGCACCCGTTCCCCCAGGCCGGCCAGCATCCCCGTCACCGGCGGCCCGGTCAGCCAGTCGATCTCGACGTCCGGGCGGAGCTCGCGGAGCGCGGCGGCGATCGCGACGTCGCGGCGGGCGTGCCCGAGCCCGATCGGCGACGTCACGACGAGGACCCGCGGGCGTCGTGCGAGCGCCCTGGTCCACCGGCGCGCCGGCGGGGCCGGGCGCCGCGGAGCGAACCGGGACACGAACCCGTCGATCAGCAGGTTCGTCCGGACCGGGTCACGCACGTGCGGCAGGTGGCCGCCGCCGGAAACGGTCACCATCTCGGCACCGGACCATGCGGCCAGCTGCTCCCCGTGCTCGTGGGGGACGAGCCGGTCGACGTCGCCGTGCAGGAGCAGGACCGGGCACTGCACGGCGCGCGCGGTCCGTTCCATCTCCTGCTCGGTCACTTCGACGACCGCCGGCACGGTCGCGGTGAGGATCTCCGGCGAGGTCTCCAGCGTCCACCGGACGACATCCTCGAAAGCCTTTGTGGAGTGCGGCTCGGACAGCAGGAGCTCGGCGAAGAACCGCGCGAAACCGGCGTGGTCGCGTTGCCAGTGGGCGGGCGAGAGCGGATGGGGGACGTCCGGATCGTCGGAGGTGGGGAACTGCAGCGTCAGCAGCGGGCCGATGGCGACGATCCCGTGCACGCGGCCGGGATGGCGGGCGGCGAACTGCAGCGCGCGCCGCCCGCCCGCGGACACCCCGGTGACCACCGCCCGCTGGACGCCGAGCTCGTCGAGGACGGCGAGCGCGGCGGCGTGGTAGGCGTCGTCGGCGTAGGCAGCGGGGTCGGTCGTCCGCTCCCCTCCGCCGTTGCCCGGGCCCTCGAGGACGACCGTCCGGAACCGGCGGGCCAGGAACGGCACCTGCATCCGCCACTGCTCGGCGTGCACGACCTGCCACGACGGCAGCATCAGCACGGTCGGCTCGCCGGCGCCGAACACCTCGTAGGGCACCCGGACTCCGCACGGCGCGACCGCGCCGGCGGTGTCCGGGTCCCGGGCTCGCACCGGATCAGTTCCCGACCCGTTCCGGCACGGGGCTCACCGTGCGGAGGAACATGGTCAGCGCCGTCGCCACGTCGACGGCCCGGGTCACGGCGAACGAGTGGTCGGCGCCGTCCAGCGTCACGAACGTCGCGTCCGGGACCCGGTCCGCCACCACGTCGCGGATCTCGTCGTACAGCGGGCCGCCGGCCGTCCCGCCGACGTACAGAACCCTCCCGCCGCCGATCGCGGACGCCGCGGCGCCGGGCTCGGGCGCGGCCAGCTGGTGGGCCGGGAGATCGGACCCGAACACGGCGTCGAGGTCGCGCGCCGCGTCCCGGGCCGCACCGGGCAGCACGCTCTCCAGCCGCGCCGACCAGTCCGGTCCCCAGAGGACGGTCTGGAGCAGGTCGACGGCCTCCGTGCGCCGCCCCTGCGACCACGCCAGCGAGGCGGGCAGCACGGCCGCGACGAGACCCGCCGCGGCGGGCCCGCCGAGCAGCGCCGGCTCGAGCAGAGCGAGCGAACGCACCCGGTGCGGGTGCCGCCGGGCCAGCTCCAGGGCGACCGTGCCGCCGTGCGACCAGCCGACGACGTCCACCCGGTCGAGCCCGAGCGTATCCAGCACGGCGTGCTGGTCCTCGGCCTCGATACCGATCGACGCCGTGGTCGGGGCCGTACTGGCGCCGTAGCCCCGACGGTGCGGCCGCACGACGCGCCGGTCACCCGGCCGGCACAGCTCGTCGGCCAGCGGGCGCATGCTGTCCGCGATCACGCTGCCGTGCAGCAGCAGGACGGCGGGCCCGGTGCCGCGGTCGTCCACGGCGAGTGTCCCGCCGGCCACCGCCACGGCCCTCACGGCTGCACCTCGAAGACCACGTTGAACGGGGTCTCGGTGGCGCGGCGGAACCGGGTGAACCCGGCGTCGGTCGTGAGGCGCCGGATCGCCGCCTCGCCGGCCTGGTTGCCGAGCGCGTAGCCGCCGGGCTGGGACAGCGCGCTCGGCACGCACAGCAGCCCGGAGAAGCCGTAGTACATCCTGCCGACCGGGTTCAGGTTGTCCTCGATCCGGTCGCCCGCGATCGGCTCCACGAGGAGCCAGCTGCCGTCCGGGGCGAGGGACTCGCGGACGTGGCGCGCCGCCCCCAGCGGATCGCCCATGTCGTGCAGGCAGTCGAACGTGGTGACCAGGTCGTATCCGGCACCGGGGAACGCGTCCGCTCCCGCGACCTCCAGGCTCACCCGGTCCGCCACCCCGGCGTCCGCGACCCGCTTGCGGGCCAGCTCGATCGACTTGTCGTGACTGTCCGATGCGGACACCGTCGACCGCGGGAACGCCTCGGCCATGAGCACCGACGAGGCACCGAGACCGCAGCCGACGTCGGCGATCAGCCCACCGGCCCGCAACCGCTCCTCGACGCCGGTGAGCGCCGGGATCCACTCCGGCACCAGGTTGGCCGCGTAACCGGGCCGGAAGAACGCCTCGCAACCGACGATCACGTCGAGGTCCTGCTCCCCCCAGCCCATCCCGGCCCCGGACCGGAACGCCTCGGTGATCCGCGGCTCGGCCTTCAACGCACCGAGTGCCAGCAGGAACGCTCCGGGCAGGTAGATCGGCCCGTCCGGATCGGCCAGGCAGAACGCCTGCTCCTCGGACATCGCGAACCGGCCGTCCCCGGGGTCGTAGCCGACGTAGCCGCCCGCGGCCTGGCCGCTCAGCCACTCGGTGAGGTACCGGGCGTCGCAGCCGGTGCGTTCGGCCAGTTCCTCGGGCGTGGCCGGTCCCTCGGCCAGCGACCGGTACAGGCCGAGCCGATGCCCGATGACGACATGGCCGGCCGCGGTGGCCGCTCCCAGGTCGCCGACGAACCGGTTCAGGAACTCCATCAGCCTCGTGTCGTCCATCGTCGACGCTCCTCGGATCAGCGTGTGTGACCCGTTCACGGTGTCGACCCCCGTTGCAGTCCGATTGCAGTCGCATCGCACCGTTCGTCGGTATCGACCGGAATACCGTGCCGCCGGCCGAGTGCCGCGGCGGTGGCGAGTGCCACCGAGGCGTCCGGCTCGCCCAGCTCGCAGGCGGCGCGGGCGTCGAGCGCACCCGCCAGGACGAGCGCCGGCACCCAACCGCGGCCGCGGGCCGCCGTGAGCAGCGGCGCCAGCACGGCACGGGAGCGGTCCGGACGGCCGTGCTCCCGCCAGGCCTGCGCGACGCACAGGTAGGAGTCCAGGCCGAGCAGCCAGGCGTCGCCGCGCGGCGCGCGGACGCCGTCCAGCAGGGCGTCGGCCTCGGCCAGCACGCCGGCGTCGCCGGAGGCCAGCGCCAGCGGTGCCGCGCAGCGCACCCGGAAGGCCTCGGCCGTACCCGGACCGGTCGACCCGCGCGCCGGTTCGAGCGCGGCCACCGCCTCCGCCCGGCGCCCGGCGGCCACCAGGGACACGGCGAGCCCGGCCGACGCCGCAGGCCCGAACCAGCGGTGCGGGTAGGCAGCGGCCTGTGCGACCGCCGCGCGGCCGGTCTCCAGAGCGCCGTCGAGGTCACCGCGCAGACGCCGCATCCACGCCTGGTGGGCGACG
Organism: uncultured Actinomycetota bacterium; assembly: GCA_963822335.1. Classification (GTDB taxonomy): domain Bacteria; phylum Actinomycetota; class Actinomycetes; order Mycobacteriales; family Pseudonocardiaceae; genus Pseudonocardia. The sequence goes on from CAWGHE010000006.1 coordinate 893,843, forward strand.
ATCCAGGCGAGGTGACCGGGCTCCCCGCTGTTCCGGCATGCCTCCAGAGCGTCCGCCACCTGCCGGTCGGCCGTGTCCCAGTCCGCCTCCCCCAGCGCGACGTGGCTGTGTTCGGTCACGGCCCACAACAACAGCATCCGCTCGTCGAGGTCGCGCAGGAGCGGGATCAGCTCGTCGGCGACCGACCGCAGCGGCGCGGACGCTCCCAGATAGGCGTACGCCGACTTCAACCCGTCCAACCCGACGGCCAGCGCGTGCGCCGGGCCGGCCCGGCGCCCGGCCGCGACCGCCCGCAGGCCGAGCGCGACGGCGTCATCGAGGCGGAGCCGGTTGGTGGCCAGGACGGCGTGCCAGCCCAGGACCCGGGCCTGCACCTCCCGGTCCCCGAGCCCCTCGGCGATCCGCAACGCGTCGGTGAGGCTGCGCTCGCACTCGTCGACGGGCACGCCGTCCGCGACGGCGACGTGCCCGCCCAGCTCCCGGAGCGCGAGCATCTCCAGGCGCGGGTCGCGGGTCCGGCGGGCGGTCGCGACGGCCACGCGGGCATCGGCAACGGCACCGCGGTAGGCCGCCAGCGACTCGCGGCAGCGCACCCGCGCCAGGTGCGCGCGCCCGGCGAGCTCGGCGTCGCCCGCCCGGTCCGCCGCGTCCAGCGCACGCTCGAGCAGGGACTCCGCGTCGGCGGCCGCCAGGTTGCGCATCGCCCGGTCACCGGCCAGCAGCCAGCCCCGGGCCGCCCGGGTCCAGTCCTCCGCCGCGGACGCATGCTCGGCGGCGATCTCCGGCTGGCCGGGGAGCAGGTCCGCGGCGCGGCGGTGGTGCTGGGCCCGCACCGGCGCGGGAGTGTCCGCGTAGAGCGACTCCCGCACGAGGTCGTTGACGAACGCGTAGCCCTGCCCGGTCGCACCGAGCAGGCAGGCGGCCACCGCGTCCTCGCAGTGGTGGACGGCCTCGATCGGTGCGAGGTCCAGCATCCCGGCGACGACGACCGGATCGACGGCCGCGCCGAGTACGGCGCCGGCCCGCAGCACGTCGCGCACACCGGGGCCGGCGCGCTCGAGCCGCTCCACCACCATCGTGCGCAGCGACTCCGGCACGCCCGCGGTCCCGGCGGCGAGCGCCCGGACGGTCTCCACCACGAACAGCGTGTGCCCGCGGGTGCGGCGGGCGACCTGCCCGGCACGGTCGCCGACCCCGGCGGCGACGGCCAGCGCGGTGACCGCGTCGGTGTCCAGTGGCCCGAGCTCGACCCGGGAACTGACGTCCGCCAGCGCGCGCAGCACGTCGCCGCCCTCCTCGGTCCGCAGCGTCGCCACGATCAGCACCGGGGCGTCACGGAGGTGGCGAGCGAGGTGGTGAATCAGCTCGACCGTGGCCAGCCCTGAGTGGTGCAGGTCGTCGAGGAGGAGCAGCAGCGGCCGGTCGGCGGCGAGCCCGCGCAGGAGCCGCACCACGCCGTCGCAGATCCTCCGCAGGTCGGCCTCCGAGCTGCCGGACCCGCCGTCGTCGGTCCGGCCGTCGTGCAGGGCCGGGAACAGCCCGCCGAGCACGCCCGCCTGCGGACCCGCCCAGACCCGCAGCTCCGGAGCCGGGACCCGCTCCAACGGCGCCGCCAGCGCGTCGACGAGCGGTTGCAGGAACAGCGAGCGCTCGCCGGAGAAGCAGCGGCTGCGCAGCACGAGGCCACCGGTGGCCTCCGCGCGTGCCGCCAGCTCGGCGGCCAGCCGTGTCTTGCCGATGCCGCCCTCCCCGGACACCAGCACGACGGCCGCCCGGCCGCCGCGTGCCGCCGACCATGCGCGGTCCAGGACGGCCAGCTCGGCGTCCCGGCCGGCCAGCTCCCCGACCGCCAGATCTCCGACCGGTCGCGCGGCGGAGCGCCGGGGTGACCCCCGGCCCGGAGCTCCGCCGGGCTTCTCCCCCGCCGAGCCCGCCAGCACGGCGGCGTGCACCGCACGGGTGTCCGGGGCGGGTGGAACGCCGAGGTCGGCGTCGAGCCGGACGCGCAGCCGCTCGTAGACGACGAGTGCCCGGGCCGGCTCGCCGCCGTCCCGGTAGGCCTGCATCAGCAGCCGGTGCGCGATCTCGTCGAGCGGGTCCTCCCGGGCCGCGTCCTCGGCCACCTCCGCGGCCACGGCCGGCTCGCCCCCGCGCAGGGCCGCCGTCGCGACCGCGTGCCGCGCCTCGCGCAGCAGTCCCGCCGCGAACGTCCGCGCGGGGCGCACCCACTCCTCGTCCGGCTCCCCGACCAGCACGGTCTGCTCGGCCAGCAGGGACACAGCGGACCGCCCGGCTTCCAGGGCGCGGGCCGGCGCGACCGGGCCGAGGCGGGCACAGCGGGCGACCAGTTCCGCGGCCACGTCGAGGTCCACCCGCACCCACGGCGGGTCCCCGAGCCGGTACCCGGACCGCCGACCCAGCACGACCGACGGACCGTGCGCCGCGCGCAGGCGGCTGACCAGCGTCGCGACGTTGTCCTCGGGAGATCGCGGCGGCCGCACGTCCCACAACACGTCGACGATCTCGAACATCGGGACGGTCCGCGGGCGGTGGACGGCGAGCAGCGCGAGGAGTCGGCGGGCCTTGCGTCCCGCAGGCGTCTCCTCGGCGCCGGTCGGCCCGACCACGCACAACCTGCCGGTCAGGCGCAGGACCACGGCCCCGTCGCGGACAGCGTCCATCGACGCCTCCCTCCGCCTGCCCCACGAACCGGTGCGATGCAGAGGACTCGTCCCCGGGCCCCATCGGCGTTAGCGACTCCGTCGCGCCAGTGAGTCGCACGGCAGAAGCATGGAGCGGCCGGTAGGCGTCCGGCCCCGTGTCGGCCACCCGGCCTAGAGTCGGGGCATGCCCCACGATCTCGTGCTCAAGGGAATGAACGCCGCCCACCGCCTGCTGATCTCGGCCACCGGCGGCCGGGTCGGCCACGACGCGATGGGCATGCCGGTCCTGGAGCTGACCACGATCGGGCGGCGCAGCGGCGAGCCGCGGACGGTCCTGCTCACCGCCCCGATGACCGAGGGCGACGCGTACGTGGTGGTCGCCTCGCGCGGCGGCGACGACACACACCCGGCCTGGTTCCTGAACCTGCGCGACCAGCCGGACGTCGAGGTCGCGGTGAAGGGTGGCCCGCGGGAGCCGATGCACGCCCGGGTCGCCGACCCGCAGACGCGCGCACGGCTGTGGCCGCAGATCGCGGAGCGCTACCGCAACTACGCCGGCTACCAGCGCAGGACCGAGCGGGAGATCCCGCTGGTGCTGCTCGAGCCCCGCCCCTAGTCGTCGGCGAGCCGCGGGTTGTGCGGGGACGCGACGACGTCGCCGGCCCGCAGCACCATCGGGGGCCCGGCCACCACGGCCTCGACGGTGACGCTCACCCGCCGGCCGGTTCCACCGTCGTCGCCCGCACCGGTCGTGTCCCACTCCAGCCGGGCGGTACCGGACAGGTGCAGCGTCTCCCCGGTCGTGAAGTCGAGGAACAGCAGCGCGACCGCCGGGTCGACGGCGAGGTTGCCCATGCTGTTGAACATGTTGTTGCCCGGGTAGTCGGGCCACCACAGGGTCCGCTCGTCCTGCACCCGGACGAAACCGGGCGGGCCGCCGCGGTGCGACGCGTCGGCGCCGCGGTCGGGGTGGGACGTGCCGAGCAGGAACGTGTCCGCCCGGCGGATCACCGCGACGTCGGCCGGAGCCAGCGTCGCCGCCCGGCGCCCGTCCGCGGCGTCGCCATCGGCCGCGGGTGCGGCAGGGGTGAGGACGCGCTTCTGGATGTACTGGGGGCAGTTGCCGAAGGCCTGGTCCACCTGGACGGCGAACCCGCCGTCGTCGACGCTGCCCAGGGTCCCGTTGACCCGGACGCGGCGCCGGCGGGCGAACTCGATCGCGATCATGCCGACCGACTGCCCGACGGGCAGCGTGTGCAGCGGGTCGCCGGGCGCCGGCAGCGAGTGCACCCGCAGCTCGACGCCGTCGGCGACGTCGAGGAACCCCGGAGGCCCGATCAACGGCGAGATCCACAGCCGCCCGCCGGGGTCCCGGCCGGTGAGCCCGGCGAAGGTCCGCCCGGAGAGGAAGCCGCCGAGGCCGCCGTCGAGATCCGGGGCGTCGAGCATGCCTTCGAGACGCTCCGCGGCGGCGCGGACGCCGGCGCGGCGCTGCACCGCGAGCTCCCCGTCATGGAACCCCAGGGCCGCCACAGGCGAGTCGTTCACGGGCTGTCCCTTCGTCGACCGCGCCTCGAGCGCTAACGGATAGATTCCTGAACCTGCGTTAGAGCTTGCCACAGTCCCCACCTGGACGGCAAATGGTTCTATGACACACCAAGCATTAGAGACGGTAGGGTGACGCGCGTGGATCACGACCGGGTCGGCACCGCGGCACCCCTGCTCGGCGAGCTGCTGCCCGTCGAGCTGATGAACACGCTGTGGGCCGACCGCGACGGTGTCCACGACGCTCTCGACACTCCGGAGCACGCCCTGTCCTGGCTGCGCGCGATCCGCGACCGGCTCGCACCACAGCCACCCGCCGTCGACGACTGGCTGCGCGATCCGGGCCCCGCCGACGTCGTCGACGACGTCGAGCCGCTCCGGGCGCTCCGGGACGCCCTGCGCCGCCTGGCCGCCGAGGCGACCGCCGACTCCCGATCCACCGCGTCCGCCGGACCCGGCCGGAGCCTCGCGCTCGACGTGCTCAGCGATGCGTGCGCCGCGGCGCCGACCTGGTCGTCCCTGCACTGGACGGACGGGGAGCAGCCGCGCCGCGAGCTGCACAGTGACGCGACACCCGGGCAGATCGTCCTCGCGCGACTCGCCGAGGACGGCGTCGCCCTGTTCACCGGCGAGCAGGCACCCCGGTTGCGGGCCTGCCTGGCACCCGGCTGCGTCCTCTACTTCGTCCGGCACCACCCGCGCCGCGAGTGGTGCTCCGCCGGCTGCGGCAACCGCGCCCGGGTCGCCCGCCACTACCGGCGTCACCGTGCGGGCGCTACGTGAGCAACGGCGGCCGCTCGGGTTCAGGGCATCCGGATCCGGAGGCGGCCGTGGGCTGTGGTGACGACGACATCCAGGTGCGGCGACCCGCCGGCCCGGTCCTCCGACGGGGTCGGTGACACCGCCGGGTCCGCGAGCGCGGCCTCCTCCGGGGACCCGCTGACGTCGGCAGTGATCCGCAGGTCGGCGGCGTGCGGACGGCCGGCCGCCACCCAGTCCCCGACGAGGGCCGCGAGTCGTGCGACCGCCACCGCGCCCCCGTCCCCGAAACCGCGGATGACGTCCGCGGGGTCGCCGAGCAGGAGCGCGACGCCGTCGTCGACCGCGATCCCGAGGGCGACGCCTCCGGCCGGGCTCGCCAGCAGCGACCGTCCCGAGCCTGCTCTCGGCCGCGGGCCCGCTCGCCATCAGGCGGAACACGGCCGGATCGGCCAGCGCGCACCACAGACCGATGCCGTCCCACATGTCCGATTCCGACGCCGGCTCCGGTGAGTCCAGGTCGGTCCCGTCCGGCCGGGCGAGCGCGTCGTCGAGCAGGTCGGCGGTCGGTACGCCGCACTCGGACACCTGAGCCGTCCAGCCCGGGGCGGCCAGCCACAACGGTCCGGACGCGTCGGCCCCGGCGCCGCGCAGCCGGACGAACGCGCAGGAGCGCACCGACACCGACTCCAGCAGCCCCGGTGCCGCGCGGACGAACGCGATCGACAGCTGGCTGCCCCGCACCGCCAGGGGCAGCACGAGCCGCCCGCCGGGCACGAGCTGGTCGACCCATTCCGGACGGACGTCGGCCGTGCCGACGGTCAGCTCGATCCGGTCGTACGGGGCGCCCAGCGGGTGGCCGCGGGTCCCGTCCGCGGTGACGGCGTCCACGCCCGGGATCCCGGCCGCGTCGAGATTGGACCGGGTCCGCCGGACCAGGTCGTCGTCGATGTCCAGCGTGATCACCGAGCCGGTCGGCCCGACGATGTGCGCGACCAGCGCCGCGTTCCACCCTGCGCCGGCGCCGATCTCCAGCACCCGGTGCCCCGGCCCCGCGGCCAGCTGCTCCAGCATGATCGCGACCATCGACGGCTGGGAGACCGAGCTCAGCGTCACGCCGTCGTCGACCTTGATCGGGACGGCCTCGTCGGCGTAGGCCTGGGCCGGCTCCAGCCCGGGCAGGAACAGGTGCCGCGGCACCGAGGTGAACGCCTCGTACACCGGTTCGCTGCGTACCCGGCCCTCCCGCACCAGGTCCATGACCAGCCGGGCACGCGCCTCGTCGACCGTGTCCGGCATGCGGGCATCCTGCCGATCCGCCCGCCCCCCGACAAGCCGCACCGCCTCACCGCACGGGTGGTGTCAGAGCAGGACGAGATCGTCGGCGTGGACGATCTCGCGTCGCTGCTCCGGGGGGAGCTCGCGGGTGCGCCTGCCGATCATCGACGGGAGCTCGTCGGCGTCGTAGCTCACGACCCCGCGCCCGACCACCCGGCCGTTCGGGCCGTGCAGCTCGACCACGTCACCGGCGTGGAACTCGCCGGAGATGCCGTGGATGCCGGCCGCCAGCAGCGAGCGCCGGCGGGCGCGGACGGCCTCGACGGCGCCGGCGTCGAGGTCCAGCGTGCCCGCGCACGTCGGCGGCGTGGCGCAGCCAGAACCGGCGCGCGGACATCCGGCGACCGGACGAGCGGAACGCGGTGCCGACGGTCGGGCCCTCCGGCCCGTCGTCCAGCGCGGCCGCCGCCTCCTCGGCCGAGGCCAGCAGGACCGGGATCCCGGCGGCGGACGCCATCGCGGCCGCCGTCACCTTCGTCGCCATCCCGCCGGTCCCCAGACCGGAGCCGGCCCGGACCACGCCGACCTCGGCCAGCGTCGTCGCCGGGTCCTCCACCTCGGACAGCAGGCGGGCGCCGGGGCGGCGCGGGTCGCCGTCGTAGAGGCCGTCCACGTCGGAGAGCAGGACCAGTGCGTCCGCCCCGACGATGTGCGCGACGAGCGCGGCGAGCCGGTCGTTGTCGCCGACCCGGATCTCGTCGGTGGCGACGGTGTCGTTCTCGTTGACCACCGGCAGCGACCCGAGGCCGAGCAGCCGTTCCAGCGTCCGCTGGGCGTTGCGGTAGTGCGCGCGGCGGATCATGTCGTCGGCGGTGAGCAGGACCTGGCCGATGCCCTGGTCGAACCGGGCGAACGACGCCGAGTAGGCGTGCGCGAGCAGCAGCTGCCCGACGGCGGCCGCGGCCTGCTGGGTGGCGAGGTCACGCGGGCGGCGGCGCAGCGCCAGCGGCGCGAGCCCGGCCGCGATCGCCCCGGAGGAGACCAGCACGATCTGCGTGCCGTTCTTGCGCCGGCCCATCAGCGCGTCGACGAGCGCGTCCAGACGCGCCAGGTCCAGCCCGCCGTCGAGGCTGGTCAGAGACGACGACCCGACCTTGACCACGACCCGCCGGGCCGCCCCGATCGCCCGGCGGGGTGCGCCGTCGCCGTCCGGCCCGGGCTCCGCCGAGGGCTGAATGGAGCTTTCCGGGCTCGTTGCGCCCCCACAGCTCCTTTCAGCACCTCCGGGCGGGGTACGCGGACCGGTCATCGGCCGGGATCGTCGAGCTCGTGGTCCGACGAGTAGTGGCCGCCCGCGGCGAGCTCGGCGTCGGACAGGTGTGCGCGGCGGGACGCGCGGGCGCGCTTGCGCTCGTCGGCGCCGACCCGGTCCGGGGCGTCGAGACGCGCGTCGGTGCCGCGACCGGACATCGACATCGCGATGCCGGCCGGGGTGCTGGGCTCCCAGTCGAACGTGACGTCGCCGATCGTCACCGGGCAGCCGGGCACCGCGCCGGCCCGTGCCAGCTCGTCCTCGACACCCAGGCGGGCCAGCCGGTCGCCGAGGTAGCCGACGGCCTCGTCGTTGTCGAACGCCGTCTGCCGGATCCAGCGCTCAGGGCGCTCGCCGCGCACGACGAACCCGCCGTCGATCTCCGGGTCCGGCGCGACCGTGAAGCCGCTGTCCCCGATGACCTGCGGGCGCACGACGACCCGGGGCGCCTCGCGCGGCTCCTCGGCGAGCCGGTGCTCGGCGACGGCCGCGGCCATGGCGAACGACAGCTCGCGCAGGCCGGCCCGGGTGGCCGTGGAGATCGGGTAGATCGGCCAGCCGAACCGCTCGTCCAGGTCCGCGCGGACGATGTCGACGAGCTCCGCCGCGTCCGGCACGTCGATCTTGTTCAGGGCGATCAGCCGTGGACGGTCGGCGAGCCGCTCCCCGAGTGCCGGGATGTAGCGGGCCAGCTCGGCCTCCAGGGCCTCGATGTCGCCCACCGGGTCCCGGTCGGTCTCGAACGTCGCGCAGTCGACCACGTGCACCAGCACCGAGCAGCGCTCGATGTGGCGCAGGAACTCCAGGCCGAGCCCGCGCCCGTCGGAGGCGCCGGGGATCAGGCCGGGCACGTCGGCGACGGTGAACGTCTCGTCGCCCGCGCTGACGACGCCGAGCTGCGGCACGAGCGTCGTGAACGGGTAGTCGGCGATCTTCGGGCGGGCCGCGGACATCGCCGCGACCAGCGACGACTTGCCGGCCGACGGGAAGCCGAGCAGGCCGACGTCGGCCAGCGAGCGCAGCTCGAGCGTCAGCGTGCGCTCCTCGCCGGGCTCGCCGAGCAGCGCGAAGCCGGGCGCCTTGCGGGCCGGGGAGGCCAGCGCCGCGTTGCCGAGCCCGCCGTGACCGCCGCGCGCGGCGACGAACCGCGTGCCGTCACCGATGAGGTCGGCCACGATCTCGCCGTCGTCGTCGAACACGACGGTGCCGTCCGGCACCCGCAGCTCCATGTCCTGCGCGCGATGCACCCGTCTTGAACGAGCCCTGGCCCTGCGTGCCGGCCCGCGCCCGCTGGTGCGGGTGGTGGTGGAAGTCCAGGAGCGTGTGCACGCCGGCGTCGACGACCAGCACGATCGACCCGCCCCGGCCGCCGTTGCCGCCGTCGGGGCCGCCGAGCGGCTTGAACTTCTCGCGGTGCACCGAGGCACACCCGTTGCCGCCGGCGCCCGCGGTCGCGTGCAGCACGACGCGGTCCACGAACCGGGACATCGCCTGTTACTCCTGTCTGCTGGTCGCTACACGCGAACGGCGGGCCACCCCCGAGTGTGGGGTGACCCGCCGTCGGCGCGTGCGTGTGTGTGCGGCGGGTCTCAGACCTCGGCCGGCACGATGTCGATGACCTTGCGGCCACGACGGTGGCCGAACTGCACCGAGCCCTCGATCAGGGCGTACAGCGTGTCGTCCTTGCCGCGGCCGACGCCGACACCCGGGTGGGTGCTGGTGCCGCGCTGGCGGATGAGGATCTCACCGGCCTTGACCGACTGGCCGCCGAAGCGCTTGACGCCGAGGTACTGGGCGTTCGAGTCGCGACCGTTGCGGGAGCTGGACGCACCCTTCTTGTGTGCCATGGCTGCGTCTCCCTACTTGCCGATGCCGGTGACCTGGACCTTCGTCAGCGGCTGACGGTGCCCCTGACGCTTGTGGTACCCGGTCTTGTTCTTGAACTTGTGGATCCGGATCTTCGGACCCTTCGTGTGCTCGACGACCGTGGCCGTGACCGCGGAGGTCAGGCCGCTGATGTCGGTGGTCACCTGGTCGCCGTCGACGAGCAGCACCGCGGGCAGCGTGATCTCGGCGCCGGGCTCACCATCGATCTTCTCGACGGTGACGACGTCGTCCACGGCCACCTTGTACTGCTTGCCGCCGGTCTTGACGATCGCGTACATCGTTGACGCACGACTCCTGATGTTCGGGGGACGCTTGCGCGCTTCCGGGCTCTGGCACGCCCGTCACGGCGCGCACGCCACCACCCGAGTTGCAAGTCAAGTGGGGCTTCCGACGTCCCAGGGTACGGATGCTGTTTTCCGGGGGTCAAACCGGGTCGGACTACCCGTCTCCGCCGTTCTCCTGGCCGGGCTCGCCGTCCACCGGCGGACCGGCCGGGCGGGATGCGGCACGACGGGTGCGGCGCGGCCGCGTGGCGACCGTCCCCGGCTCCGGCTGGGGGGCGACCGCAGGGGGCGTCGCCTCCTCGCCGCCGTCGGAGTCCGCGTCGGACGACGATGCCGGCGCGGTCGTGATCACGACCGGCTCGACCGTGGCGGCCGGCGAGCCCGCCGAGCGGACGACCCGTCCGCGACGGCGGCGCGGGGCGGCCTCCTCGGTCCCGGCCGAGCCGTCCTGGCCCGCGGGTTCCGGATCGGTCGGCCGGCCGTTCGCCTGCGGGACCGCGACGGGCTCGCCGCCCGCCGCGACCGGCTCGTCGACCAGCTGCGGCACCTGCTCGTCCCGGTCCGCCTCCGGCGCCGGGGCCGCGTCCACCACGGTGGACCCGCCCGTCGCGGGCACCGGCTCCGGCATCGGCTCGGTGGCAGGCACCGGCTCGGTCGGGTCGGTCGTCTCCGGGACGTCGCCGTCATCGGCGGCCGGGACGGCCGTCACCGACGGCGTCAGCGCCGCCGCACCCTCGTCACCGGTCTCGGCCGGTGACGCAGGCGCCGCGGCCGCCGTGTCCTGCGAGACCGCGTCCCCGGCCGTGCTCGCCGGCACGGTCGCGTCGTCCTCGGCCTCGGCGGCGGACCGGTTCGTCCGGCTGCTCGCCGCCCCGACCAGCGCCACGCCGGCCACGGCCGAGCTCGTGTCGACCTCGACGTTCGCCCCGCGGTCCCCGCCGCCGCGACGGCCGCGGTTGCGGTTGCGGCGCCCACCGCCGTCGCCGGAGCCGTTCTGGCCGCCGTCGTGACCGTTCTGGCCGTTCTGCCCGTTCTGGCCGTTGTTCTGCTGCTGCTGCGGGTGGTGGTGACCGTCGGACGCACCGTCCATGGAGACGACCACGCCCCGGCCCCGGCAGGCCTCGCACGGCGTCGAGAAGTGCTCCAGCAGCCCGCCGCCGACCCGCTTACGGGTCATCTGCACCAGCCCGAGCGAGGTCACCTCGGCGACCTGGTGGCGGGTGCGGTCCCGGGACAGGCACTCGGTGAGGCGCCGCAGCACCAGGTCACGGTTCGCCTCGAGCACCATGTCGATGAAGTCCACGACGATGATCCCGCCGATGTCGCGCAGCCGGAGCTGGCGCACGACCTCCTCGGCGGCCTCGAGGTTGTTGCGCGTGACCGTCTCCTCCAGGTTGCCCCCGGAGCCGGTGAACTTGCCGGTGTTCACGTCGACGACGGTCATCGCCTCCGTGCGGTCGATCACCAGCGTGCCGCCCGACGGCAGCCAGACCTTGCGGTCCAGCGCCTTGAGCAGCTGCTCGTCGATCCGGTGCTCGGTGAACACGTCGGACGGGCCGACGTGTCGGTGCATCCGGTCGGCCAGCTCGGGCGCGACGTGCTGCACGTAGCCCGCGACCGTGTCCCACGCGTCGTCGCCGGAGATGATGAGGCGGGAGAAGTCCTCGTTGAACTGGTCGCGCACGACCTTGACCAGCATGTCCGGCTCCTCGTAGAGGAGCGTCGGCGCCTTCGGCGCGCCCTTGCCGGTCTTCTCGGACTTCTCCTTGACGATCTCCCACTGCGCCTGCAGGCGGCGGACGTCACGCTCCAGCGCCTCGTGGCTCACGCCCTCGGACGCCGTCCGGATGATCACCCCGGCATCGGCCGGGACGATCTCCTTGAGCATGTCCTTGAGCCGCTTGCGCTCGTTGTCGGGCAGCTTGCGGCTGATCCCGGCGGCGCTGCCGGACGGCACGTAGACCAGGAACCGGCCGGCCAGGCTGATCTGCGTGGTCAGGCGGGCACCCTTGTGCCCGACCGGGTCCTTCGTGACCTGCACGAGGATCTGGTCACCCGACGACAGCGCCTGCTCGATCTTGCGGGCCTTGCCGTTCAGGCCGGCCGCGTCCCAGTTGACCTCACCGGCGTAGAGCACGGCGTTGCGGCCCCGCCCGATGTCGACGAACGCCGCCTCCATGCTGGGCAGCACGTTCTGCACGCGGCCGAGGTACATGTTGCCGACCATGCTGGCGTCGCCGGACTTGCCGCCGGTGATGAAGTGCTCGACGAGGACCTCGTCCTCCAGCACGCCGATCTCGGTCCGGTCGGACATCTGGCGGATCACCATCTGGCGGTCGACGGACTCGCGACGGGCCAGGAACTCGGACTCGGACAGGATCGGCGGACGGCGCCGGCCCGCGTCCCGCCCGTCGCGGCGACGCTGGCGCTTCGCCTCGAGGCGGGTGGAGCCGCGGACGCCCTGCACGCCGTCGGAGTCGGAGTCGGACTCCGTTGTCCTTGTCCTTGTCCTTCTCGCGCGGCTGGCGGACCTTCGTGACGGTGTTCGGCGGGTCGTCGTCGCCCTTGTCCTCCGAGCCGTCCGACCCGCCGCGACGGCGACGACGGCGTCGACGGCGCGATCCGCCCCCGTCGCTGCCGTCCGAGTCGTCGGACTCCGACGAGTCCGAGGTCTCGGACTCGTCCTCGTCACCCGACTCGGGGGAGTCGGACGTGGAGTCGTCGGAGTCGTCGTCGGTGCCGTCGGTCTCCTCGCCGTCGGCGCCGCGGCCTCGGCCGCGTCCGCGCCTGCCCCGGCGGCGACGGCGGCGGGCCGCGCCGTCGTCGTCATCGGAGTCGTCGGAGTCGTCGTCCGCGGCGGAGTCGGTCGAGGACGAGTCCTCGGCCTGCGCCGGTGCGTCCTGCGCGGGCCCGTCCTCGACCTCGGCCTCGGCGTCCTTCTTGCGGCCCTTCCTGGGGCGACCGGACTTCCCGGAGGGCTTCTTGCGGCCCTCGGCCGGCTCCTCCTCGTCGTCCGGCGCGGCGGCCGGAGTCGGAGCGGGCGTCGCCGACGGGGCCTGGAACATCGGCGCCGCGTTGAACAGGGGGGCGAGGCCGTCGGCGGCCCTGCCCCGGCGGGAGGGCGCGTCGGCCGCGGGGGCGGCGGCAGCGGCGAGGCTCTCGAGATCGGGGGTCTCGGCGTCGAGGACACCGGCCTCCTCCTCCGGGGGCCCGGCCGACGGCGCGGGCTCCTCCGGGGCGGGCGTCGACGGCGTCTCCGGCGGGGCCGCGGCGGCCGGGCCGGAGCCCTGCTCACCGACCCCGGGGGTGTCCTGGGCCGGGGCCAGCGCGGCGATGACCTGCTCGGCGGTGGCCCGGGTCACGCTGGACTGCGCGCTGCGCATCTCCTGCCCGAGCTCGGAGAGCGTGGACAGCACCTGCTTGCTGGTCCTGCCGACGAGGCGGGCCAGTGCGTGGACCCGCAACTTCTCCGGGAGATCCAGCGCGGTGGGGCCGGACACCCCGGACTGCCCACCGGTGTCCCCGGTGGGCGCATCATCGATCGACATTGAGCTCCTTCGTCCCCGGGCGCCTTTCGATGAAGGCGGCCGCGCAGGGACCTTGCGTTCTTCTCCGGCCGCACTCGGGTGCGCGGCGCGGCACATCTTGTGTCGCTGACACCGGCTTGCAGGTGCTGCCACGACGACGTGGCGAGGTCCGGTCCGTCCGGCCGGTGGGCCGAACCCCCGACGGTCAGACCCGGGTCACCGGGACCGCACCGAGCGGATCCGCGAGGCCGCCGCCGTCGTCGAGCAGGCCCTGCGCCAGCCGGGTCGCCGTGACCGGGACCGGTGGCGTCAAGCCCGCGACAACGCCGAGCGCACCCAACACGTCATCGGGTCGAACGGTTGGTGTCGTCTGCCGTACGACCGCCGTCAGTATCGCACAGTCCGGTACGTCGCCGCCCTGTCGCGGCTCGGGTTCGGCCCCGTCGCCGGCCGCCGGAGGGTCGAGAGTCAGCGCGACCAGCGCGGCGCGGACGTCGATCTCCCGCCGACCCGATGGTGTGACTCGCGTCACTACCAGCGAGTCGGTGTCGAGTAGTTGCGCCACCGCGTCCGCGACCTCGTCCCGGGGCACACCGGTGACCTGCAGCCGCCACCGCCCGGCGTCGATCCGCTCGGCCAGCGCCGGCGGCTCGGCCGTCGCCGCCGCCACGACGTCCAGTCCGTCCGGGAGCGCCTCGTCCAGGGCCGCCCGCACCTGCTCCGGGTCGAGCTCGCGGGTCAGGCCGATCTCGACGTACTCGGCCTCGCTGGCGGCGCCGGTCGGCGCCGCTCCGACCCAGGACAGGCGCGGGTGCGGGCTGAACCCGTGCGAATGCGATACCGGGATCCCGGCCCTCCGGACCGCCCGCTCGAAGCTGCGGGCCACGTCGCGGTGTGACAGGAACCGCAGCCGTCCGCGCTTGGCGAAGCGCAGGCGGACCCGCTGCACCGTCGGAGGTGCCGGGTTCGCTGCCGCGCCGGGCCGGACTCTGGCCATGGCAGCCAGTCTGTCACTCGTCGGATCGATCCCCGGGGTAGGGCCGTCGCAAAGGCGGCGACCTCCCCGACCGTTACTCGATCCGCGGGTCCAGGACCAGCAGCGTCTCCCCCGCCGGGTTGAACCCGGCCCGGCGGTAGAACGCCGCGCTGCCCGCCGTCGGGGCCAGGATCAGGCGCCGGTAGGAGCGCTCCCGGGCGTGGGTGATGACGGCGGCGAGCAGCGCCCGGGGCACCCCGGACTCGGTGAACGACGACAGCACGAACGCGTTGCCGACCTGCCCGGCCCGCGCCGTGCGCCCGCCCGGGCGCGGCATGTGCACGGTCTCCACCACGTTGATCGAGCCGACCGGCGTGTAGCCGGCCCGCTCGGTGCCGACCTCGGCGACCCAGTGCCAGCGCCGCGGCTGCTCGACCCGCCACCACTGGGCGAACGACTCCTCGAACCCGGGGTCCGGCACCGGCCGCCCGGCCCGCTCCTCGAGCCACTGGCGGCGCAGGCGGGCCAGCGCGGCGACGTCACGGTCGTCGGCGACCCGGACGCGCAGCCGACGACCGCCGGACTCCCAGGTCGTGGCGTCCACGACCGACGACGGGTCCGGGATGGAGGAGAGGTTCTCAGCCACCCTGGCCCGTCGCAGGGCTGGAAGCGGTCGGGTTCAGCACCGTCAGCGGGATGAGCGTGGTGCCACTGGGGCCGACCTCGATGTCCGTGCCGGTGGACGGGCAGACGCCGCAGTCGAAGCACGGGGTCCAGCGGCAGTCGTCCTGCTCGCGACCGGCGAGGGCGTCCTGCCAGTCGTCCCAGAGCCAGTCGCGCTCCAGCCCGGAGTCCAGGTGGTCCCAGGGCAGGACCTCGTCGCGCTCCCGGTCCCGGGTGGTGAACCAGGCCAGGTCGACACCCGCCGGCTCCAGCGCGTCGGCCGCGCAGGACACCCACCGGTCGTAGGAGAAGTACTCGGACCAGCCGTCGAACCGGCCGCCGTCGCGCCAGACCTTCTCGATCACGGCGCCGACCCGGCGGTCGCCACGGGCGAGCAGTCCTTCGATCAGCGACGGCTGGCCGTCGTGGTAGCGCATGCCGATGTTGCGGCCGATCTTGCGGTCGGAGTTGACGGCCTCGCGCAGCTTGCGCAGCCGCGCGTCGACGACCTCCGGGTGGCACTGCGCCGCCCACTGGAACGGCGTGTGCGGCTTCGGCACGAACCCGCCGATCGAGATCGTGCAGCGGACGTCGTTGCGCCCGGACGCCTGGCGGCCCGCCTTGATCACCCGGTGCGCCATCCCGGCGATCGCCAGGACGTCCTCGTCCTCCTCGGTCGGAAGCCCGCACATGAAGTAGAGCTTCACCTGCCGCCAGCCCTGCGCGAACGCCTCCGAGCAGGTCCGGATCAGGTCGTCCTCGGAGACCATCTTGTTGATCACCCGGCGGATCCGCTCCGAGCCGCCCTCGGGGGCGAACGTGAGCCCGGACCGGCGGCCGTTGCGGCTGATCTCGTTGGCCAGGTCGATGTTGAACGCGTCGACGCGCGTCGACGGCAGGGACAACGACGTGTTCGTCCCCTCGTACCGGTCGGCCAGGCCCTTCGTGATCTCGGCGATCTCCGTGTGGTCCGCGGACGACAGCGAGAGCAGGCCGACCTCGTCGAAGCCGGAGGCGCGCACGGACCGGTCGACCATCTCGCCGACGCCCTGCAACGACCGCTCGCGGACCGGCCGGGTGATCATCCCGGCCTGGCAGAACCGGCAGCCCCGGGTGCAGCCGCGGAAGATCTCCACGCTGGCCCGCTCGTGCACGGTCTCGGCCAGCGGGACGAGCGGCGCCTTGGGGTACGGCCAGTCGTCGAGCTCGATCGTGGTGCGCTTCTGCACCGTGGTCGGGACCCGCTCGTCGGACGGGGTCACCGACGCGATCGCGCCGTCCTCGCCGTAGGCGACGTCGTAGAGGCTCGGGACGTAGCACCCGGGTGTGCCGGCCAGGCGCAGCAGCAGCTCGCCCCGCCCGCCGGGGCGACCCTCGTTCTTCCAGGCCGCGACGACGTCGGTGATGTCCCCGATGACCTCCTCGCCGTCGCCGAGCGCGGCGACGTCCACGAAGTCCGCGACCGGCTCCGGGTTGAACGCCGCGTGCCCGCCCGCGACGACGACCGGGTGCGTCTCGTCGCGGTCCGTCGCGTGCAGCGGGATGCCCGCGAGGTCGAGCGTGGTCAGCAGGTTCGTGTACCCGAGCTCGGTGGAGAACGAGACGCCGAGCACGTCGAACTCGTGGATCGGCATGTGGGAGTCGACGGTGAACGCGGGCACGCCGCGCTCACGCATCAGGTTCTCCAGGTCCGGCCACACCGCGTAGCAGCGCTCGGCCAGCGCGTCGGCACGCTCGTTGAGCAGCTCGTAGAGGATCTGGACGCCCTGGTTGGGCAGGCCGACCTCGTAGGCGTCGGGGTAGAGGAGCGCCCACCGCACATCGGCCGCGTCCCAATCCTTGATCTGGGAGTTCCCTTCACCGCCGACGTACTGCACCGGTTTCGAGACGGCGGGCAGGATCGGTTCCAGGGCGGGGAAGACGGACGTGGGTGCCACGCTTCACCAGCGTAGACGCGCCGGACGGGATCGAACCGAGGGGGCGGTACGCCCCGAACACTCGCGGTGACCGAGGGCAGCGGACACCGACCGCACATCAGCACCGGCGAGCGGTTCACGACCGTGCCCGGTGGCATCCGGCTCTGCCATCAGTCCTTCGGCGATCCGGCCGATCCGACGGTCCTGCTCATCATGGGTCTGGCGCTGTCCATGGACTGGTGGCGCGACGACTTCTGCGCCGCGCTCGCCGGTCGCGGGTTCCACGTGGTCCGCTTCGACAACCGCGACGTCGGCCGCTCCACGCACGTCAGCGGGCCGGGGATCAGCGCGTGGGGCTTCCTCACCCGGCGGGCGCACCCGGTGTACACGCTCGGTCACATGGCCGACGACGCGGCGGGGCTGATCGCCTCGCTGGACCGGCGGGGGGCCCACGTGGTCGGGGCCTCGCTGGGCTCGACGGTGGCGCAGGAGGTGGCGATCCGGCACCCGTCGCGGACGCTGTCGCTGACGTCGGTCATGGGCAGGCCCGGAGACGGGACCGGCAAAGTGGCCTGGCGGATGGTGCCCGAGTTCCTGCGGCCACCGGCGAAGGACCCGGTGGAGGGCATGGTCGCCTCGTTCCGCCGGATCGGCTCCCCCGGCCGCACACCGGCCGACGACGAGGACGTCCGCCGCACGGTCCGGCGCTCCGCCGCCCGGGAGGACGGCGACGGCAGCGGCTCCGGCCGCCAGCTCGCCGCGATCGTCGCGGAACGGGACCGGACCGCCGACCTGTCCCGCCTGACCTGCCCCACGTGCGTGTTCCACGGTCTCGACGACCGGGTCATCCAGCCGTCCGGCGGGCGCGCCACGGCCGCCGCGGTCCCGGGCGCCGAGCTCGTCGAGGTGCCGGGGATGGGTCACGACCTCCCGCAGCACGTCTGGCCGCAACTGATCGACGCCATCGCCCGGACCGCCGCCCGGGCCACCACCACGCCCACCTGAGAGCCGGACGCGGTCGCCGTGCCCAGGCACGCGCTGCGCGACTCCTCGACTCGAACAATAGGTGTTGTCCGGCCAGGCTTTGCAATGCGCACCTCCACGCATCCGGCATCCGGAGGTCCCGGGGTGCGCATTGCAAAGCGCACACCGATGCCACCCGCCCGGCAGCTCTACAGCGCTCCCCTACCTGCTCCGGCTCAACCCGTGATCGACTAAGGGTCGCGGCGTGCGGGGCGTCGCTCGACGCCGTCCGTCACGTCGCGCGGGCGGCGGCCAGGGTCTGCAGGGCGGTGCGGGTGGGCTCATCGGCCGGCAGGAACGCCTCCAGGGCGAGCTCGGCGAGCGTGACGTCGTGCGGCGCGCCGAACGTCGTCATCGTGGAGTGGAACGCCAGGTCCCCGGCGTCCGTGGCCAGGTGCAGCGGCAGCAGCACGTCGCCGGCCGGCGACGGCAGGGACGGCGTGTCCGGGGCGGGGTAGGCGCGGCATTCGGCGAGCAGGGCGGTGAGCCGGGCGTCCGCGGTCACCCGGACCTGGCGCTCGAGGCGGTGCAGCAGATGCTCGCGCCACTGCGCGAGGTTGCGGATCCGCGGGGCGAGCCCGCCCGGATGGAGGCTGACCCGGTAGACGTTCACCGGCGGGCCGAGCACCTCCGGGTCCAGCCCGTCGAGCAGCGGCGCGACGGCCGGGCCGGCCAGCTGCACGTCACCCCAGCGGTCGACGACCAGCGCCGGGTACGGGTCGTGCGCCACCACGAGCTGCTCCAGCGCGTCGCGGACGGGGCCGAGCGCGTCGTCGTCCAGCGGACGCTCGGTGTAGGCCGGGGCGTAGCCGGCCGCCAGGAGCAGCGCGTTGCGCTCGCGCAGCGGGATGTCCAGCTCCTCGGCCAGCGCCCCCAGCAGCTCGCGGCTGGCGCCGGCCCGGCCGGTCTCGACGAAGCTCAGGTGCCGGGTGGACACGCCCGCGGCGAGGGCCAGATCCATCTGGCTGACCCGCCGTCGCGCCCGCCAGAACCGCAGCATCTCCCCCGGTCCGCCCGGTCGCTCCGGCTGCACGTTCGTCCTGGCCACGCCCGGAACGCTAGGCCGGTGGTCACCGCCCCGCCATGACCTCGGAGGTCATGAATCCGCATACCCAGCAGGTAATCGCGACGGTTCCCTCGCCGGGGCCAGCATCGACGTCGTCACCGACCGATGAAGGAGAGACACCATGACCGACTTCGACGACGTCGCCCGCCGCTACATCGCCGCGTTCAACGAGGGCGACGACGCGGCCCGCAAGGACCGGATCGCCGACCTGTTCACCGCCGACGCCACCTACACCGACCCGATGGCCGACGTCTCGGGCCACGACGGCATCGGGGCGTTCCTCACCGCCGCCCGGGAGCAGCTGGCCGGGTTCGAGTTCCGGCTGCTCGGGCCGGTCGACGCCCACCACGGCCAGGCCCGTTTCCGCTGGGAGGCCGGGCCGTCCGAGCTTCTCGACGGTCCGGGGGACGCCCCCGTGATCGGGTTCGACGTCGTCGTCACCGGCGACGACGGCCGGATCACCCGGGTGCACGGGTTCCTGGACGCCGTTCCGACCGGCTGATCACGAAGCGGGTGCAGGAACGGCCGCATGTGGCCGTTCCTGCACCCGGACGGTGATCAGCGACGGCCGGACGGCAGGGCGAGCCGGTTGATCGTCTGAAGCACCTGCAGGTACTGCTTCCACAGCGGGCCGCTCGTGTACTCCAGCCCGTACTCCCGGCACAGCTCGCGCACCTCGGGTGCGACCTCGGCGTAGCGGTTCGACGGCAGGTCCGGGAACAGGTGGTGCTCGATCTGGAAGCTCAGCTGCCCGGTCATCAGGTGGAAGAACCGCCCGCCGTCGAGGTTCGCCGACCCCAGCAGCTGCCGCACGTACCACTCGCCGCGGGTCTCGCCCTCGAGCTGCTCCTCCTCGAACTGCACGGCACCCGTCGGGAAGTGGCCGCAGAAGATCACGGCGTGCGACCAGACGTTGCGCACGAGGTTCGCGGTGAGGTTGCCGAGCAGCACCGGCGCGAAGAACGGGCCGGCGAGCGCCGGGAACGCGACGTAGTCCTTGAGGAACTGCTTGCCCATCTTGCGGCCGATGCCCTTGATCTGCTCCCAGACCCGGGTGACCGGCTTCTCCCCCGACGACGACCTTCTCCACCTCGAGGTCGTGCAGCGCGACGCCGTACTGGAAGAACAGCGAGAGCAGGAAGTTGTAGAGCGGGTTGCCCAGGTAGTAGGGCTTCCACGGCTGCTCCTCGGAGAGCCGCAGGATGCCGTAGCCGACGTCGCGGTCCTTGCCGACGACGTTGGTGTACGTGTGGTGCATGTAGTTGTGCGAGTACTTCCACTCGGACGACGAGGAGACGTTGTCCCACTCCCACGTCGAGGAGTGGATCTTCGGGTCACGCATCCAGTCCCACTGGCCGTGCATCACGTTGTGCCCGATCTCCATGTTCTCCAGGATCTTGGCGACGGAGAGCAGGGCGGTTCCGGCGATCCACGCCGGGGGCAGCACGCCGGCGAACAGCAGCGCGCGGCCGCCGATCTCCAGGTAGCGCTGGCTGTCGACGACCTTGCGGATGTAGGCGGCGTCGGACTCGCCGCGCTCGGCGAGGACACGGGCGCGGATCTCGTCGAGGCGCCGTCCGAGCTCCTCGATCTGCTCGGCCGTGAGCGACGTCGTGGCCTGCACGTCCTCCCGGCGGCTCGACGGGACGAGCTGCAGGGTCGGGCGCAGCGGCTGCTGGTCGGGGCCCAGGTCGTTGACGGGGGCTTCGAGAGTGACGGTCATCGGGGGTCCTTCCGGTCGGTGTCCAGGACGGCGTCGCCGCTCGCCCCGGAGATGCAGGTCTGGACGAGGTCGCCGGGCTCGCCGTGCACCTCGCCGGTGCGCAGGTCGCGGACCTGGCCGTCGCGCAGCGGGAGCACGCAGCCGAAGCAGATGCCCATCCGGCAGCCGGACGGCATGAGCACGCCGGCCTCCTCGCCCGCTTCGAGCAGGCTCGCTCGCCGGCGCGACGTCGACGTCGCCGGCCGCCGTACGCGACGGTGCCGCCGGTCCCGCCGGTGCTGCGCAGGGGCGCCGTGAAGCGCTCGACCCGCACGGAGGTCCAGTGCTGCTCGAGCGCGTCGAGCATCTCGGCGGGCCCGCACGCGTAGGTGAGCCGCTCGCTCGCGGTCGGGGACCAGCGCGTCGAGCTCGGCCGGGGTGAGCCGGCCGTCGGAGCGCGTGTGCCGGACGTGCACCCGCAGGCCCGGCCACCGCTCGGCGAGGGCGGCCAGCTCGCGGTCGAAGATCACGTCGTCGGCCGTCGGGGCGCTGTGCACGAGCGTGACGTCCGGTCGGGTGCCGGTCCGGTCGAGCGTGCGCAGCATGCCCATCACCGGCGTGATGCCGCTGCCGGCCGTCACGAACAGCAGTCCCGACGGCGACGGGTCCGGCAGCACGAACTCGCCTGCGGCCTGCTCGAGCTGCACGATCGATGCCGATCGGCAGGTCGCGCACCAGCTTGCGGGAGACCGTGCCGCCGTCGACCTCCTGCACCGTGATCGTCAGGTGCTCGTCGGACTCCGGGACCGGACAGCGAGTACGAGCGCCAGTGCCGGACACCGTCGACGTCGATCCCGACCCGGACGTACTGGCCGGCGCGGTGGCCGGCCCACGCCGCGCCCCGGCTCGATCGTGACCGAGACGGCGCGGTCCGGTCTCCCGGCGACGGGCGACGACCCGTCCGCGCAGCTGGGTGGTCGACCACAGCGGGTCGACGAGGCCGAGGAAGTCCTCGGGGAGCAAGGGAGTGGTGAGTGCGGAGACGGCGGCCAGCAGCCGTCGTCCGGGCTGCGGCGGGGCGACTCTGAACATGACATCAAGAATGCACAAGTTGATGTCACATGGCAAGCCGAGACACTGCGGAGTCTCGTGTCACATCAAGTCTTGCTACTCTGTGTCCCATGCCCGAGAGCGACGAGCATGACGGATGGCGGACGATCGACGAGCTCGCCAGGATCAGCGGCGTCACGGTCCGGAACATCCGCGCCTACCAGGCCCGCGGCCTGCTCCCTCCGCCGCAGGTCACGGCCCGGACCGGCTACTACGGCCCCGGCCACGAGGCACGCCTGGAGCTGATCAAGGACCTGCAGGACGAGGGCGTCAAGCTCGACACGATCAAGAAGCTGCTGGACACGACGGGCGGGTCCACGGAGCAGGTCGTGCACTTCATCCGCACCGTGCGCGGGCTGTTCGCGGCCGAGGAGCGCCAGGTCGTGCAGACCGCGGAGCTGGCGGAGCGGTTCGGCACCGGCGACATCGACCTGCTCAAGCGCGGCCAGAAGATGGGCCTGCTGCGCGAGCTCGGCGAGGACACCTACGAGGAGGTCAGCCCGCGGCTGATGAACGCCGCGGCGGACCTGACCGGGCTGGGCATCCCGCTCGGGCGCTCGCTCGACGTCGTCGAGCAGCTGCGCAAGCACGCCGACGGCGTCGCGAAGATCTACGTGGAGCTGTTCCTCGGCGAGATCTGGCAGCCGTTCGACGCGTCCGGGCGGCCCTCGGACCAGTGGCCGCGGGTCTACGAGACGATCGAGCAGCTGCGGCGGATCTCCGGCGAGGCGATGCTGGCCGTGCTGGAGCTCGCCGTGTCCGAGCGCCTCGACGTGACGTTCGGGCGGGACATCGCCCGCAACGTCAGGACGTCGAGCGCCCCCGCCTCGGACGCCACGACGGACGGCGGGGAGCAGGCCTGACCGCGTGGTTCCGGCGGGCCCGCCTGGAACGGCCATGACGACACCCCGGACGTCGTCTACCGGTGCCGGTCGGACGCGCTCTCGGCCGACGCCTCGACGAAGCGGCAGAGCAGGGCGAGCCCGTCCGTGATGCGCTGCCTCTCGTCGACGGGTGCGGAGGCCAGTGCCGTCTCGAGCCGGCTGATCGGTCCCTCGTCGGACCGCACGGCGGACCCGTCCGCGTCGATGCGTTCGGCAATCGAGATGCTGCTGTAGCGCCGGTCCCCGGGCAGCGGTGTGCGCTCGACGACTCCCTTGGCGTGGAGCCGGTCGACGATGCCGGACACGGTGCTGTGGCTGAGTTCCAGCTCGCGGGCGACCTCGCTCACCGTCATCGAACCGCGAGAGCCCAGCAGCGAGACCACGCTGAGCTGCGGCGCCGTCAGGCCGCTGCGCGCGAGCTCGGCGCGGCTGCCCCGCCCCAGATGTCGGCGCAACGTCCGGTAGAGGCCCACGATCTCGCGTGCCTGGGCGGCGGCCGCCGCAGGGTCGTTCGCGCTTCCGGTTCCCACCGGGCCATGTTACGTTCCACCCGACGCGTCGTACACGACGCGTCGTGTAGAACGTATATCGAGGGGGAACCATGAACACGACCGAACGGCCTCGACCACCGTCCGACCGGATCCGGATCGCGGCCGCAGGCGTGGCCTGGATGCTGACGGTGGTCTACTTCGTCGCCCAGGTCGTCGCGCAGGCGGCGTGGACGACGCCGTACAGCCTGCTCGACGATCGCGTCAGCGATCTCGGAGACACCGCCTGCGGGCTCGCGCTGGGACGGGTGTACCTCTGCTCGCCGCTGCACGCCGTCATGAACGCCGCGTTCGTCGTCACGGGCGTCCTGCTCCTGGTCGGGCTGGTGCTCGGCCTCGACACGTGGCCGCGACGGCGCCTGACCACCTGGGGCCTCGGCTTCCTGGCCGTCGCAGGCGCCGGCACGGTCCTGGTGGGGATCAGCCCGGAGAACGTCGACGTGGTGCTGCACCTGATCGGCGCACTGAACATCCCCTGCGGGAACCTGGCCCTGCTGATGCTCGGGCTGGCCGTCCGGACCACCCGACCGCGTCTCGCCGCCCTGTCGCTCGCCCTCGCCGCGGTCGGCTTCCTCGGCCTGCTCGGCGGTCCGCTGCTGGTCGTGTTCACCGGCCACGGCGGAGGCCTCGCCGAACGGCTGGCGCTCTATCCGCTGATCATCTGGCTGATCGTGGTCGGCGCGTCGTTCCTGCGCACGTCGTACCGCGACGCCACCCCGCCACCGGCCGGCAGGAGCGATCGCCGTCCCGGCACAGGTGACGCGGCCGTCCTGGACGCGTAGGTCCCCGCCGGCCGAACCCTCAGCCGATCAGACCCGCCTGGCGCAGCCCGGCACGGACGTCCTCGTGGTGCCACTCGTCGAGCACGACCAGCGGCAGCCGGATGCCGTGCTGGATCAAGCCGAGCTCGGCGAGTGCCCACTTCACCGGGATCGGGTTCGGATCGGTGAACAATGCGTGGTGCAGGCCGGACAGCTCGTTGTCCAGCGCCGACGCGTTCTCCGAGTCCCCCGCGAGCGCGGCCTTGCACATCCGGGCGTTGGTCTCCGGGGCGACGTTCGCGGTCACCGAGATGACGCCGTGGAACCCGGCGAGCATGCTCGCGCGCGCCGTCGAGTCCTCACCGGAGTAGAGCGCGAAGTCCGGCAGCTCCAGGGCGACGAGCTCGCGCACCCGCTCCAGGTCCGGCTTGGCCTCCTTGAGCCCGACGATGTTCGGGATCTCGGCCAGCCGGGCGACGGTGGCCGGCAGCATGTCGCAGGCGGTGCGGCCGGGCACGTTGTAGAGGTACTGCGGGATCGCCACGGCCTCGGCGACGGCCTTGAAGTGCTGGTAGAGCCCCTCCTGCGGGGGCCGGTTGTAGTACGGCGTGACGAGCAGGCAGGCGTCCGCGCCGGAGGCCTTGGCCGCGCGGGTCAGGTGGATCGCCTCGCTCGTGGAGTTCGCGCCGGTCCCGGCGATCACCGGGACCCGCCCGGCGGCCGCCTCGATCGTGCCGTGCACCACCTCGGTGTGCTCCAGCACGGACAGCGTCGCCGACTCGCCGGTCGTCCCGACCGAGACGATCGCCGCCGTCCCGGCGTCGACCTGGCGTTCCACCAGGGATCCGAGCGCATCGTGGTCGATCTCGCCGTCCGGGGTCATCGGGGTGACGAGCGCGGTGATGCTGCCGGTGATCATGAGGGGCTGCCTTCCGTTCGACCGTGCCGCGACCGTAGCAAGCCGACGGCACGCTCCACGACGGCGAACCGGGTGCCGATCAGCCCAGTGCGACCCGTCGCGGCTGCACGGACCGCGTGATCCGCCGGATCGCGGTGGCCGCCACGAACGCCAGAGCGACGACGGCGACCAGCGCGACCGCCACCGGACGGTCGTTCGCGACGACGCCGGCGAGGGCCCACACGACGGCCGCGGCCAGTCCCGCGATCCCGGACGCCGAACTGACGACGGACACGACCGTCAGGACGAGCCCGGCCAGCAGGACGATCGAGGCGGCGATGGTGAGCGCCCCGTCGGACGGCAGGCCGATCCAGACGCCCGTGGTGAGCGTCCCCTGCACGAACGCGGCGGCGACCCACCCGGTGTACAGCGACACCGGGACGCGGAACACGATCTGCTCCAGGCCGCTCTCCGCCGGATCGGCGGACAGCCGGCGGAACACGACCGCCAGCACGATCGCGAGGACGACCAGCGCCATCTCGGCCAGCAGCAGCCGCTCGACGCCGAACGCGAAGATCCACGACATGTTGGCCAGCGCCGAGACGGCCAGCCACCACCCGCTGCGCCGGTGGATCGCCCGCCCCCGCTGTCCCGGCAGCAGCTGGAAGGCCGCGTAGGCGAGGAAACCGAGGTAGACGAGGCCCCAGATGGCGAACGCCCACCCGGCGGCGAGAACCGGCGTCGGGTACGCGTTGGCGACCGTCCCGATGCCGGACCCGGCGAGGGCCGACACCACGACCTGGGCGACGGCCAGGACGGCGACGACGACGCTGCGAACGAGATCCAGCGCCGTCGGGCGAGAGGTGAGGACCGTCATGGCGACATGGTGGACCCCCGTGCCGGGATCGGCCATCCGGCGCCCGGGCGGATCACCCGGGCGTCCGGTGCTTTTCCGTCACAGGGTGGATCCGACCAGGGTCCGGTGGAACAGATGAACGTCGCGGGCGTCGTCCGGGGACAGGCGTACACCGGCGGGCAACACGCCGGTCAGCTGCCAGCCGCGGCTGCGATAGAACCCCGGCAGCGACGTGCCGCCGCGGGCTCCGAGCGTGAGCTGGCCCCCCGGCCCCCCGGCCTCGGTCACCGCTATCCAGAGCGACCCGAGCCCGAGCGCGGCACCCGGGGGTGGGTCGTCGACCCGTCGCGGCTCACGAAGCAGCCGACCGGACGGGCCGGACGTCACAGGGCCGGGAACCAGAGCTTGATCTCGCGGTCGGCCGACTCCGGCGAGTCCGATCCGTGCACCAGGTTCGAGCCGGTCTCCAGGGCGAGGTCACCGCGGATGCTGCCCGGGGTCGCCTTCTCCACCGGGTCCGTGCCACCGGCCACCTGACGCCACGCCGCGATCGCGCGCGGGCCCTCGACGACGGCGGCCAGGACCGGCCCCGACGTGATGAACTCCAGCAGCGACTCGAAGAACGGCTTGCCGTCGTGCTCGGCGTAGTGCTGGGCGGCCAGGTCGCGGTCCACGGTGCGCAGGTCCAGCGCGACGATGTCGAGGCCCTTGCGCTCGATGCGCGAGATGACCTCGCCGACGAGCTTGCGCTCGACGCCGTCGGGCTTGACCAGGACGAGAGTGCGTTCAGTCACCGGCAGAGCGTAGCGACGGACCGGTGACCGTCCGTGCCCGGGCGGGGCGGGTCCTACTCCTGCTGCTGCGACGGCAGGCGGCCCTCGGCCATGCGCTTGCCGACGTCGTAGCGCATCCACAGCAGGATCGCCCAGACCAGCGCGAACACCAGGCCCATGATGCCCAGCGCGGTGACCAGCAGGAATCCGGCGACGACGGTCACGACC
Organism: uncultured Actinomycetota bacterium; assembly: GCA_963822335.1. GTDB lineage: Bacteria > Actinomycetota > Actinomycetes > Mycobacteriales > Pseudonocardiaceae > Pseudonocardia. The sequence goes on from CAWGHE010000006.1 coordinate 920,502, forward strand.
TGCAGCACCAGCGCGACCGTCAGCCCCCAGGGCCGGCGTTGCAGGCCGCTCGCCACGATCATCGCCAGCGCGATCACGACCATCGTCGTGACACCGGCCGCGGTGGCGCCCTCGCCGAACTTCGGCAGCACGAGCAGTGCCAGCAGCACGACGATCGACTCGAGGATCAGGGTGGCCGCGAAGATGCCGCGGATGCCCTTCATCGGGTCGGTCGGCGGCGGCCGGACACCCGGTGACTCGCTCACGAGGGCTCCTTGCCGAACAGCGTGCGCGCCTCGCCCGCGGTCACCACCGAGCCGGTCACGACCACACCGACGCCGGAGTCGCCCGCCTCCTCGGCCAGCCCGCCGGCCTCCTCGATCGCCTGGGGCAGCAGCGGCTCGACGCTCACCCGGTCCGGGCCGAACACCTCGGTGGCCAGCGCGCCGAGCGCGTCCGGGTCCATGGCGCGCGGCGAGCCGTTCGTGGTGACGACGATCTCCTGCAGCACCGGCTCGAGCGCGGCGAGGATCCCCCGCGCGTCCTTGCCCTCCAGCACCGCGACGACGCCGACCAGGCGCTCGAAGCGGAACTCCGACGTCAGCGCCGTGGCCAGGGCGCGGGCCCCGGCCGGGTTGTGCGCGGCGTCGACGAGCACGGTCGGGATACCCCGCCCGCCGCGGACCGGCTCGAGCCGCCCGGGCGAGCTGACCGAGGCGAACGCCGCACGGACCACGTCCGCGTCCAGCGGATGCGCGGTACTGGCACCGACCATCGCCTCGGCCGCGGCCAGCGCGACCGCCGCGTTCGCCGCCTGGTGCTCGCCGTGCAACGGGAGGAACACGTCGTCGTAGCGACCGGAGAGGCCCTGCAGGTCCAGGCGCTGCCCCCCGACGGCGATCTCGCGCTCGCGGACGCCGAACTCCGCCCCCTCGCGGGCGACCTCGGCGCCGACCTCGGCGCACCGCTCGATCAGCACCTCGGCGACGACCTTGTCCTGGGCGGCGAGCACGGCGATCGAACCGGGCTTGATGATCCCGGCCTTCTCCCGGGCGATGTCGAGGATGTCGTCGCCGAGGAACTCGGCGTGGTCGAGACCGATCGGCAGGACGACGGCGACGTGCGCGTCGGCGACGTTCGTGGCGTCCCAGCTCCCGCCGAGCCCGACCTCGACGACGGCGGCCTCCACCGGCGTGTCCGCGAACGCGGCGAACGCCATCCCGGTGAGCACCTCGAACTTGCTCATCTGCGGGCCGTCCGGGTTCTTCGCGTCCACCAGCTCCACGAACGGCTCCACCTCGCGGTAGAGCCCGACGTAGCGCTCGGCGGTCACCGGGTGGTTGTCCAGGTTGATCCGCTCGGTGGCGCGCTGCAGGTGCGGGCTGGTGTACCGGCCGGTGCGCAGCCCGATCTCGGTGAGCAGCGCGTCCACCATGCGGGCGGTGGACGTCTTGCCGTTCGTCCCGGTCAGGTGCGCGATCGGGTAGCCGCGCTGCGGGTCGCCGAGCGCGTCGCACAGCGCGGAGATCCGGTCCAGCGACGGCTCCATGACCGTCTCCGGCCAGCGGCGGTCGAGCGTCGCCTCGACGGCCAGGAACTCCGCGTATCCCGCCACCGACGACTGCGCCGGGACGACGTCCGGGCTCTCGCCGCCGCGGATCTGCTCCAGGACGTGGGCCAGCACGGCCTCCTGGGCCGTCTTCTCCTCGGATCTGTCGTCCGCGGCCGCCGCCTCGTCCGCGCGGTCGGGCTCGTCCGCGAAGTCGCGGTCGTCGCGGTAGTCCTTTCCGGAGTCCTCGGCGCGGTCCACTGCGCCGTCCTCGTCGGACCCGTCGCCGAACCCGCCCTCGGCCCAGCGGTCACCGCCGTAGGTCGGCGAGTCCTCCTCGTCGAACTGGTCGTACTGGCCGTCGGTCGGTCCCGTCACGCCTCACGCCTCCGGCAGTGCGGCCAGGCGGGCCGTGACCCGCTCGATGTCGGCCAGGGCGGCCTCCCGGCGCGTCCGGATGCCCTCGACGACGTCGGCCGGCGCCTTCTCGGTGAACTTGGGGTTGTTCAGCTTCTTGTCCGCCTGGTCGCGCTCCTTCTCGGCGGCGGCCAGGTCCCGGCCGAGCCGGGCGCGCTCGGCGGGGACGTCGATCGCGCCGGACGTGTCCAGCTCGACGGTGACCGGACCACCCGACGTCGCGACCTCGAACGTCGCCGTCGCGGAGAAGCCGTCACCGGGCTCGTCCAGGCGGTTCAGCGTGCGGACCGCACCCTCGTGCCCGGCCAGACCGGCGGCGTCCAGGCCGGTCAGACGCGCCGCGACCGACTTGCGGTCCGGCAGGCCCTGCTCGGTGCGGAACCGGCGCACCTCGGTGACCAGCTTCTGCACGGCTTCGATCCGGGCGACCGCGCCCGCGTCGACGGCCGCACCGGCCTCGGTCCCCGGCCAGGGCGCCGTGACGACGGTGTCCTTCCCGGTCAGCGCCTTCCAGAGCGCCTCGGTGATGAACGGCGTGATCGGGTGCAGCATCCGCAGCAGCGCGTCCAGCACGTGGCCGAGCACCGCGCGGGTGCCGTCGGCGACCGCGCCACCGGCGTCGAGCTGCGGCTTGGCCAGCTCGACGTACCAGTCGGCGACCTCGTCCCAGGTGAAGTGGTAGAGCCCCTCGGTGGCCTTGGCGAAGCCGAACGTGTCCAGCAGCTCGTCGGTCTGCGCGCGGACCTCGGCGAGCCGGCCCAGGATCCAGCGGTCGGCGTCCGTCCGGTCGGCCTCGGCGGGCAGGTCGGCGGACGCGTCCGCGCCCTTGCTCAGCGCGAACCTGGTGATGTTCCACAGCTTCGTCGTGAAGTTGCGGGAGCCGGCGACCCACTCGTCGGAGATCGACATGTCCGCGCCGGGGTTCGACCCGCGGGCGATCGTGAACCGCAGCGCGTCCGCCCCGTAGGCGTCCATCAGCTCGAGCGGGTCCACGACGTTGCCCTTGGACTTGGACATCTTCTTGCCGTGCTCGTCGCGGATCAGGCCGTGCAGGTAGACGTCGCGGAACGGGGTCTCGCCCATCGCGTACGTGCCGAACATCATCATCCGGACGACCCAGAAGAACAGGATGTCGTAGCCGGTGACCAGCACCGAGTTCGGGTAGTAGCGCCGCAGGTCCTCGGTGTCGTCCGGCCAGCCGAGCGTCGAGAACGGCCAGAGGCCCGAGGAGAACCAGGTGTCGAGGACGTCGGAGTCCTGGCGCCAGCCCTCGCCGCTCGGCGGCTGCTCGTCCGGCCCGACGCAGACGACCTCGCCGGCCGGCCCGTACCAGACCGGGATGCGGTGCCCCCACCACAGCTGACGGCTGATCGTCCAGTCGTGCATGTTGTCCACCCAGTCGAAGAAGCGCTTGGCCTGCTCCTTCGGGTGGATGACGGTGCGGCCGTCGCGCACGGCGTCGCCCGCGGCCTGCGCGAGCGGGCCGACCTTGACGAACCACTGCAGGCTCAGGCGCGGCTCGATCGGCACGCCGGTGCGCGAGCAGTGCCCGATCGAGTGCACGTACGGGCGCTTCTCGGCGACGATCCGGCCCTCGGCGCGCAACTGCTCGCGGATCGCCTCGCGTGCCTCGAACCGGTCCATGCCGTCGAACCGGGTGCCGGAGCCGGAGATGACCCCGGCCTCGTCCATGATCGTCGGCATCGGGAGGTCGTGCCGGCGGCCGACCTCGAAGTCGTTCGGGTCGTGCGCCGGGGTGATCTTGACGGCGCCGGAGCCGAACTCGGGGTCGACGTAGTCGTCCGCGACGATCGGGATGCGACGGCCGGTGATCGGCATCTCGATCTCGGTGCCGACCATGGCCTTGTAGCGCTCGTCGTCCGGGTGCACGGCGACCGCGGTGTCGCCGAGCATCGTCTCGACCCGGGTGGTGGCGACGACGACGGAGGCGTCCCCGTCGCCGTAGCGCATGGAGACGAGCTCGCCGTCGACCTCGAAGTGGTCGACCTCGATGTCCGAGATCGCGCTGCGCAGCGCCGGGGACCAGTTGACCAGGCGCTCGGCGCGGTAGACCAACCCGTCGTCGTACATCCGCTTGAACACGGTGCCGACGGCGCGGGAGAGCCCGTCGTCGAGCGTGAACCGCTCGCGGGTCCAGTCCACCCCGTCTCCGAGGCGCTGCATCTGGCCGAGGATCGAGCCGCCGGACTCGGCCTTCCAGTCCCAGACCTTCGCGACGAACGCCTCCCGGCCGATCGCGTGCCGGTCCGGCTCGCCGGCCGCGGCCATCCGCCGCTCGACGACGGACTGCGTGGCGATGCCCGCGTGGTCCATGCCGGGCAGCCACAGCGCGTCGTAGCCCTGCATGCGACGACGGCGGGTCAGCACGTCGATCAGCGTGTGGTCCATCGCGTGCCCGAGGTGCAGGCTGCCGGTGACGTTCGGCGGCGGGATCACGATGCAGAACGGCGTGCGCCCCGACGACGGGTCCGCCTCGAACAACCCGCGCTCGACCCACCCGCGGTACAGCTCGCCCTCTACCTCGCCAGGAGTCCACTTGGCGGGCAGGTCGGCGGCGCGCGTGGGAAGGGTCTCGGTCACGCTGTCAAGTCTACGAGGCGGCTCCGACAGGATTGTCAGGCGTGTGGACGGTGACATCACACCCGGCCTCCGTTCCTTGACCTGAAGTCAGGTCCAGCTCATACGGTCCGGACGGGACCGATGATTTCCCGCGGGTACGGCGGTCCCACCGACGAAAGGACGGTGAGGACATGGCGACCGCAGAGCTGGACCTTCGTCACGGCACGCAGCGGGTGTTCGCGCACCTGATCGCAAGCACGTTGACGGTGTCGGTCGTGAACTTCACGGTCTGGTTCGCGGTGACGTTCTGGGTGTTCCTCGAGACCCGCTCGGTGATGGCGACCGGCATCATCGCCGGCATCTTCCTGGTCGCGACGAGCCTGACCGGGATCTGGTTCGGCAGCCTGGTCGACCACCACCGCAAGAAGACGGTCATGCAGGCGTCGGCGACGGTGTCGCTGGCGATCTACCTGGCCTGCCTGGCGATCCTGCTGTCGACCCCGGAGGCGGAGTTCCGGGACCCGGGCAGCCCGCTGCTGTGGGGTTTCGTCGTGCTGCTGATGCTCGGCGTGATCACCGGGAACCTGCGGACGGTCGCGATGCCGACGCTGGTCACGCTGCTCGTCCCGGCCGAGGTCCGGGACCGCGCGAACGGCCTGGTCGGGTCGGCGACGGGCGTGTCCTTCCTGGTCACCTCCGTGTTGTCCGGGCTGCTGGTCGCGTTCGACGGGATGCGCGCGGTCCTGCTGCTCGGGATCGTCGTGCTGGCCGCCTCGCTGCTGCACCTGTCCCGGATCCGGGTCCCGGAGCCGGTGGTGGTGCGGACCGGCGGCGTCGCCGACGGCGTCGACCTGCGGGGCACGCTGCGGATCCTGCGGAGCGTTCCCGGCCTGCCCGCGCTGATCGTGTTCAGCTGCGTGAACAACCTGCTCGGCGGCGTGTTCATGGCGCTGATGGACCCCTACGGCCTGTCCATGATGTCGGTGCAGGCGTGGGGTCTGCTGTGGGGTGCGCTGTCCACGCGGCGTGATCATCGGCGGACTGGTCGTGACCCGGACCGGGCTCGGTTCGCAGCCGGTTCGGACGCTGCTGCTGGTCAACGCGACCCTGTGGACGACGACGATGCTGTTCCCGCTGCAGGCGTCGATCCTGTTGCTCACGGCCGGGATGGCGGTGTTCATGCTGCTGATGCCGTTCGCCGAGGCCGCGGAGCAGACCGTGTTGCAGCGGGTCGTGCCCTACGAGCGCCAGGGCCGGGTGTTCGGGTTCGCGCAGAGCGTCGAGCAGGCGGCGTCGCCGCTGACCGCGTTCCTGCTCGCCCCGGTCACCGAGCTGCTCGTCGTGCCGTTCATGACCGACGGTGCGGGTGCCCGGGCGATCGGAAGCTGGTTCGGCACCGGGACCGACCGCGCGATCGCGCTGGTGTTCGTGGTGACCGGACTGCTCGGTCTGGTCGCGACGCTCGCCGCCCTGGCGAGCCGGCCGTACCGCCGGCTGTCCGCGGCCTACCGCGCCGCGCCCGGAGCGCAGCCCGCCGACCTCGACACCGGCCACGACGCCGCCGACCAGGACGCCGTCGCCGGACCCGCGTGCCCGGAACCCACCGCAGCCTGATCCCGGCGTGGTCGAGGAACCCCCGTCACGGGCCTACGCTCGCGGCGTGACCGACACAGCGACACTGACCCCCGAGGTCGTCGACTTCCTCAACCACGGGACGCGCACCGGGAAGCTGGGCTGGACCGCGTCCGACGGCCGGCCCCTGGTCGCGCCGGTGTGGTTCCTCGCCGAGGACGGCGAGCTGGTCTTCAACACCGGCGGGAAGGTCGCCAAGGCGCGCGCGATCGCCCGGGACCCGCGGGTCGTGCTCACGGCGGACATGTCCGAGCCGCCGTACGGGTTCGTCCAGGTCCAGGGCGTCGCCCGGATCTCCGAGGAGCTCGACGACCTGCGCCGGGTCGCCACGGACCTGGGCCGCCGGTACATGGGCGCAGACCGGGCCGAGGAGTTCGGAGCGCGCAACGGTGCGCCCGGCGAGCTCGTGGTCCGGATCCGGCCGACGAAGGTGATCGCCACGCTGGACATCACCGGCTGACCCCGTTCGCTCGGCGTCCGACGCCGAGGTCGCCGGATCGGGTGGCGCCCGTCCCCCGCCCGGGTCGATCCGGTCAGGGCGATGCCGTGTCGCACCGAGGGCCGGGCGCCGCGTCGTCCACGGTGCGCCGGTGCGCCCACGACCCCGTCTCGCCGCCCGTCTCACCTGCGCCACCGCGCTCGCCGCCGGCCTGGTCCTGAGCGCCGCCGCGGCACCCGCGGGTGCGGCCGTTCCCGGCCCACCCGGGCCCGCCGCCCTCGGTCACCCGGCGCGGCCGGGGACGTCGACGGTGCTGCCCGGCCTGTTCGCCGACCCGACACTGGCCGTGTTCGGCAACACCTACTACCTCTACCCGACCACCGACGGCGACGGCGCCCGCGACGCCCGGTTCACCGTCTGGTCGTCGACGGACCTGGTCCACTGGCGCGACCGCGGCACCGCGCTCGCACTGGGGCCGGACGTGTCCTGGGCCGACCGCGAGGCGTGGGCGCCGGCGATCGCGGAGCGCGGCGGGAAGTACTACCTCTACTTCACGGCCGAGGGGAAGATCGGCGTCGCGGTCGGGAGCTCGCCGGTCGGCCCGTTCCGCGACATCGGGCGGCCGCTGGTGCCGGAGAACCCGGGGCGGGCCGGGATGGCCATCGACCCCGCCGTGTTCACCGACCGCACCGGCACCCCGTATCTGTACTGGGGCAACGGGTCGGCGTTCGTCGCGCCGCTGAACCCGGACATGGTCTCGTTCGACCCGGCGACGGTGCGCCGGATCGACGGCCTCGACGGCTTCGGCGAGGGCATGTTCATGCGCGAGCGGGCCGGGACGTACCACCTGACGTGGTCGATCGGGCAGTTCACCAGCCCGGACTACCGGGTCGGCTACGCCACGGCGCCGAGCCCGACCGGCCCGTTCACCAACCGCGGCGTGATCCTGGCCAAGGACCAGAAGCAGGGGATCCTCGGCACCGGCCACGACTCGGTGCTCCAGATCCCGGGCACCGACGAGTGGTACATGGCCTACCACCGGTTCGCGATCCCGGGCGGGGACGGCACGCACCGGGAGATCGCGATCGACCGGATACCGATCACGCCGGACGGCCGGTTCGGCCGCGTCACCCCGACGCTCACCGGACCGCCCCCGCGACCGGTGCGTTGAGGACAGCTCGGGTGAGATGACGGTCAGGGTTCGCCGGTCACGCCGGCACAGCCGACACCGTCATCTCACCCGTGATCAGCCGAACAGAGCCGGGATCTTCACGAACAGCTCGTAGATCCCGTACGCGAGCGGCACCACGACCCAGATCCAGGCGACCACGGCGCCCGTCCACTGCAGCGGTGACCAGCTGGTGTGCGTCTCAGCAGGGGTGCTCATGCCTGTGCTCCCTTCGTCGCGACTGCCTCGGACTCCGCATCCGGCTCGTAGAACCGCGAGTTGACCGGGCGGATCAGCTCGTTGCACACGAATCCGATCACCAGCAGCACGATCATGATCGTGAACGCGGTCGTGTAGATGGCCGGCCCGGTCGCCCCGGAGGCCTTCTCCTGGTCAGCGAGCGCGTTGACGATCACCGGGCCGAGCACGCCGGCCGTCGACCACGCCGTGAGCAGCCGCCCGTGGATCGCGCCGACCTGGTAGGTACCGAACAGATCGCGCAGGTAGGCGGGCACGGTCGCGAACCCGGCGCCGTAGAACGACAGGATCAGGATCGCGGCGATCAGGAACAGAGCCTTGTTGCCGTTCTCGATCAGCGTGATCAGCAGATACAGCAGTGCGCCGACACCCAGGTAGATCCGGTACATGTTCTTGCGCCCGAGCACGTCGGACAGTGACGACCACCCGATCCGCCCGGCCGAGTTCGCCAGCGACAGGATCGACACGAACCCGACCGCGGCCGCAGTGATCGACTGCGCGGGTGTGGAGTCACGGAAGTAGTCCTGGAAGATCGGATTCGCCTTCTCCAGGATGCCGATCCCCGCCGTCACGTTGAAGCAGAGAACGACCCAGAGCAGCCAGAACTGCGGTGTCTTGATCGCGCTCGCGGCGGAGACCTGGCCGCGGGTGACCATCGAGCTGTGCTTATCCTTATCCGGGTCCCACCCGGGGGGCTCCAGTCGTCGGCCGGCACCCGGATCAGGATCCAGCCCACGGACATGAACACCGCGTAGATCAGGCCCATCGTGACGAACGTGGTCCCGATCCCCATCACGGACGGGGCGTTCCCGGTGCCGCCGAACGCGCCGAGCAGCTCCGCCGTCAGTGGTGAGGCGATCAGCGCGCCGCCACCGAAGCCCATGATCGCCAGCCCGGTGGCCAGGCCCGGGCGGTCCGGGAACCACTTGATCAACGTGGACACCGGGGAGATGTAACCGATGCCCAGCCCGATCCCACCGAGGAACCCGTAGCCGAGCACGACCAGCCAGTACTGGTCCAGGTACAGCCCCATGCCGGAGACCAGGAAGCCGCCGGAGAAGCAGGCCGTGGAGACCGCCATCGCCCAGCGAGGGCCGTTGGTGTCGACCTTCGTCCCGAACAGCGCCGCCGACAGGCCGAGCATGATGATGCCGAGCGTGAACGGCAGAGCGCTGGCCACGCCGGAGATGCCCAGCCCCTTCTCCAGCGGGGTCTTGAACGCGCTCCACGCGTAGGCCTGGCCGATCGCCAGGTGAATCGACAGTGCCGCCGGTGGAATCAGCCACCGGCTCCATCCGGGCGGGGCGATAATCCGCTCCCGCGTGAGGAATCCCGCCACGTTGCGCCCCCAGGCTCGTCCGACACGGTCCGGACGAACCTAGACACGAAGGAGTGACCCAGCAACCGGGAGCAAACCGGACTCAGGCCGAGCGGTCGCGCCGCTCCCGCCGGGCCGGCTGGCGCGGGACGATCGTCGGGTTCACGTTGTCGCGCACGGTCTGGTCGGTGACCACGACCTTTGCGACGTCGTCGCGGCTCGGGATGTCGTACATGACCGGGAGGAGGACCTCCTCCAGGATCGCGCGCAGCCCGCGAGCGCCGGTCTTGCGCAGCAGCGCCTGCTCGGCGACCGCCGCCAGCGCCTCCTGCGAGAACTCGAGCTCGACACCGTCCATCTCGAACAGCTTCTTGTACTGCTTGACCAGGGCGTTGCGCGGCTCGGTGAGGATCTTGATGAGGGCTTCCTCGTCGAGCTTCGACACGACCGCGGTGACCGGGAGACGCCCGATGAACTCCGGGATCAGCCCGTACTTCACCAGGTCCTGCGGCATGATGTCGTTCATGCTGCGGACCTCGCGCTCCTCGGCACCGACGACCTGGGCGCCGAAGCCGATCCCGCGCCGTCCGACCCGCTCGTCGACGATCTGCTCCAGGCCGGCGAACGCACCGGCCACGATGAACAGCACGTTCGTCGTGTCGATCTGGATGAACTCCTGGTGCGGGTGCTTGCGCCCGCCCTGCGGCGGCACGCTCGCCGTCGTGCCCTCGAGGATCTTCAGCAGCGCCTGCTGGACGCCCTCACCGGACACGTCGCGGGTGATCGACGGGTTCTCCGACTTGCGGGCGATCTTGTCGACCTCGTCGATGTAGATGATCCCGCGCTCGGCCCGCTTCACGTCGTAGTCCGCGGCCTGGATGAGCTTGAGCAGGATGTTCTCGACGTCCTCGCCGACGTATCCGGCCTCGGTCAGCGCGGTGGCGTCGGCGATCGCGAACGGCACGTTGAGCTGGCGGGCCAGCGTCTGCGCCAGGTACGTCTTGCCGGAGCCGGTCGGGCCGAGCATCAGGATGTTCGACTTCGCGAGCTCGACGGCCTCGCCGTCGGCACGCCCGTGCTCGACGGCGCGCAGGCGCTTGTAGTGGTTGTAGACCGCGACCGAGAGCATCTCCTTGGTCCGGTCCTGGCCGACCACGTACTGGTTCAGGTACTCGTGGATCTTCGCCGGGGTCGGCAGCTCGTTGAGGTCGACCTCACCGGCCTCCGCGAGCTCCTCCTCGATGATCTCGTTGCAGAGATCGATGCACTCGTCGCAGATGTACACGCCGGGGCCGGCGATGAGCTTCTTGACCTGCTTCTGGCTCTTTCCGCAGAACGAACACTTCAGCAGGTCCCCGCCGTCACCGATGCGTGCCATCTGTGTCTTCCCCAGTCCTGGTCCGGCGTGGTCGCTTCAGGGGATGCCCGCGCGACGCAGTGTCGATATTCGCCCCGGCCGTGCCACCGGGGCTGCGATCGGTCCCGTCAGACGGTACCTGCCCGGGCCCGCCGCCGGGGGACTTCGTGCTGTCCGATTTCGGCGGCGGGCCGGGCGGGCGGTCGGCTAACCGACAGCCGACAACTTCCGGCTCTGGACGATCTCGTCGACCAGGCCGTACTCCTTCGCCTCCTGGGCGGTGAGGATCTTGTCCCGGTCGATGTCGGCATGCACCTCGTCGGCCGTCTTGTTGCAGTGCCGGGCCAGCGTCTCCTCCATCTTGCGGCGGATTCGCGCGATCTCGGCGGCCTGGATCTCCAGGTCGGACACCTGACCGTAGGTGCCCTCCATGGCCGGCTGGTGGATCAGGATCCGCGCGTTCTCCACGGCCATCCGGCGACCCGGCGTCCCCGCGGCGAGCAGCACGGCCGCGGCCGATGCGGCCTGCCCCAGGCACACGGTCTGGATGTCCGGCCGGATGAACTGCATCGTGTCGTAGATGGCCATCAGCGACGTGAACGACCCGCCGGGCGAGTTGATGTAGACGCTGATCTCACGGTCGGGGTCCAGCGACTCCAGCACGAGCAGCTGGGCCATCGTGTCGTTGGCCGACGTGTCGTTGATCTGCTCGCCGAGGAAGATGATGCGCTCCTCGAAGAGCTTGTTGTACGGGTTGGACTCCTTGACCCCGTAGCTCGTCCGCTCCACGTAGGACGGGAGGACGTAGCGCGAGCGGGCCGGGTCCGGCGCGTAGCCGCCGGGGCCGCGCAGGTCGGCCACCGACTCCGGGTGGCGCGGATCGAAGATGCTCATGAGGCGCTCCCGTTGTCGGACGCGTTGGGCAGTTGACCGGCGGTGGTCACCACGTGGTCGACGAACCCGTACTCCAGGGCCTCGCTCGCGGTGAACCACCGGTCCCGATCGGAGTCGGCCATGATCCGCTCCACCGTCTGGCCGGTGTGCGAGGCGATCAGCTCGGCCATCTCCTGCTTGTGCCGGCGGAACTGCTCGGCCTGGATCGTGATGTCGGCTTCGGTACCGCCGACGCCCGCCGAGGGCTGGTGCATCATGATCCGCGCGTGCGGGAGCGCGTACCGCTTGCCGGGGGTGCCCGCGGAGAGCAGGAACTGCCCCATCGAGGCCGCCATGCCCATCGCGGTCGTCGCCACGTCGCACGGGACGAGGTTCATCGTGTCGAAGATGGCCATCCCGTCCGGCACGGACCCGCCGGGCGAGTTGATGTAGAGGTGGATGTCCGCCTTCGAGTCCTCGGCCGCGAGCAGCAACATCTGCGCCGCGATCCGGTTCGAGATCTCCGAGTCGACCTGCTGGCCGAGCACGATGATCCGCTGCTGCAGCAGCCGCTCGTAGACCGAGTCGGACAGGCTCATGCTCGCGGAGGCGGATCGCATCTGCTCGGTCGCCGGCGCCGAGGCCACGAGCCCGGGGAGCCCCAGACTCGGGGTCACGACCCCGGGACGGTGTGCGCTGCGGCCCGCATCCTGCGGGCCGGTGTCCTGCTGGCTCACTTCACCCTGCCTTCTAGAAGTCTGGGCCTTCTGCTGGTCTCCCGATCGGGTCCCGAGAACCCGCCTGCGTCCCTGGGGAACGCCGTCCGGGCCGACCTTACGCGGACCGGACGACGCTCGTGGGCACGCGCCGCCGATGTTCGCCGAGAGCGCACCGATCAGGTCGAAAACCCTGCTCAGGCCTTCGCGTCGGCCTTGTCGTCGGAGCCCTCGGCCGAGTCCTCAGAGGAGGTCTCCGCCTCGGACGACGCCTCGACGACGTCGCCCTCGACCGTGTCCGGCAGCGCCTCGTCGGCCTGCTCCCCGTCCTCCGGGCCGAACAGGTCGGACAGGTCCAGCTCGTCGCCGGACGGGAGCGTCACGGTCGCCGCGCGGACCACGGTCATCAGCGCCTTGCTGCGCCGCACGTCCTGGTAGATCGCGCCGAGCTGTCCGGCCTGCTGGATCTGCTGGACGAACTGCTCGGGCGCCATGCCGTACTGCTGGGCCTGGTAGATGATCCGCTCGGTGAGCTCCTGGTCCCCGACGGAGACCTCCTCGCGGTCGGCGAGCGCGTCGAGCACGAGGCGGTAGCGGACGGCCTTCTCGGCCTCCTCCTTGGCCTCGGCGTCGAACTCCTCGCGGGTCTGGCCCTGCCGGGTCAGGAACTCCGCGAAGCGCTCCTCGTCGTGCTCGAAGGCGTGCACGGCGTCGTGCGTGCGCGACTCCACCTCGGAGGCGACGACGCTCTCCGGCAGGGGGACGTCGGTGCCCTCGACGATCTTGTCCAGCAGCCGGTCGCGGGCCTGGGTGGCCTGCTCCATCCGCTTGGACTGGCCGATCCGCTCGCGCAGGTTCTCGGTCAGCTCGTCGAGCGTGTCGTACTCGCTGGCGAGCTGGGCGAACTCGTCGTCGGCCTCGGGGAGGTGACGCTCCTTGACCGCGGTGACCTTCACCGTGATGTCGGCCTCCTGGTCGGCGTACTCGCCGGCCACCAGGGTCGACGTGAACGTCTTCTCCTCGTCGGCCGACATGCCCTCGAGGGCCTCGTCGATGCCGTCGATCAGGCCGCCCTGGCCGACCTCGTAGGAGAACCCGGTGGTGGCGGCCTCCTCGATCTCCTTGCCGTCGACGGCGGCGGAGAGGTCGATCTGGACGTAGTCGCCGGTCGTCGCGGCGCGCTCGACGCCGGTCAGCGTGCCGAACCGGGCACGCAGCTGGTCGAGCTGCTCGGTGACCGCGTCGTCGTCGACCTCGGCCTCGTCCACCTCGATGGTGAGCGAGTCCAGGTCCGGGAGCGCGATCTCCGGGCGGACGTCCACCTCGGCGGTGAACGCGATCCGCTCGCCGTCCGCGATCTCGGTGACCTCGATGTCCGGACGGCCGATCGGCGTCACGTCCTCGGCGCCGCTGACGGCCTCCGAGTACTTCGTCGGGATCGCGCTGTTCACGACCTCGTCCAGCACCGGACCACGGCCGATCCGGGCCTCCAGGATCCGTGCCGGTGCCTTGCCGGGCCGGAAGCCGGGGATCTTCACCTGCTTGGCGATGTTCTTGTACGCGCGGTCGAAGTCGGGCTTGAGCTCGTCGAACGGCACCTCGACGTTGATCCTGACGCGCGTCGGGCTGAGGTGCTCGACGGTGCTCTTCACGGTGAAAACTCCTTGACGATGCCGGGCTGTGCGACCCCCGGGGACCCACGGCCGCGTAGAGCGGCCGGCCCACGTCTTGACATGCGACGTCAGGGGCTCGCGCGAGTCTAGGCGAGACCCGGACCGCGGGTGGAGCGGGCGGCACGTCGTCCGGTCCGCCGACGTCGGAGAAGGTCACGTCGACCGGCACCGGCCCCAGCACCGAGCGGACCCGCGCGGCGATCTCGTCGGCCAGGCGCGGGAACGGCACACCCAGCCCGACGACGACGGCCACCTCCGTCGGCTCGTCCCCGGCGCCGATCCGGATGCCGGCCAGCCGTCGGCCCGGCAGGTGGGACGCGATGCTGCCGAACGGTCCGCCGTCCAGGCGCAGCACCGACGGGTGCGCGAGCACGGCGTCGGCGACGGCCGAGGGATCGGCGGGGGCGGCGTTCACGAGCGGATAGTAAGGGCGCAGCGGGCCCGCCGGACGCAGAACGGCACCCCCGGAATCCGGGGGTGCCGTCCGTGAACCGGGTGGCGCGCTACTTCTTGAACGCGTCCTTGACCTTCTGGCCGGCCTGCTTGATGTTGCTCTTGGTCTGGTCGTTCTTGCCCTGCATCTCGAGGTTCTCGTCGTCGGTGGCCTTACCGACGACCTCCTTGGCCTTGCCGCCGAGCTCCTCGGTCTTGTGCTCGATCTTCTTGTCGGTGTCGCTCTTGTCCGAGCTCATCGGTACCGCCTTCCGGATCCGGGGACCCTGGTGTGGCCGGGTGGGTGACCGGCCGCCGACCGGCGGGCGCCGCCCTGAACGGGCCGCTACCGTCGCCGGCAGTACCGACGGGTACCCGCGCGGGACCGCGTCCCATCGGAATGTGGCCCGGGACACAGTACGGTCGGACTCCCCACCGATGAACGGAGCCGGGTGCACGCCACCAAGGACGCCGGACGCGCGGGCACGCCGTCCCCGGGCCGGCGACCGCGGGTGCCTCCGCACCCCCCGCGCCCCGCGTCCGCGCCACACCGGGACGCCCGGGCGGTGCGCGCCGAGCTGGACGAACAGACCCTCGTGGTGCGCGCGCAGGAAGGGGACGTGCACGCGTTCGAGGAGCTGGCGCGACGGCACCAGGCGGCGCTGTTCCGGGTCGCGGTGCGTGTGCTCGGCAACCGGGCGGACGCGGAGGACGCCCTGCAGGAGGCCCTGCTCGACGCGTGGCGGCGGATCGGCTCGTTCCGCGCCGAGGCCGCGTTCTCCACCTGGATGTACCGCATCGTCACGAACCGGTGCACGCAGCTGCTGCGCGGAGCGCCCCGGACCGTGCCCGTCGAGGACGTCGACGAGGCGAGGGCCGTCACCGGCACCGGGTCCCCGGAGCGGGCGGCCGAGGTCGACGCCGAGATGGCCGCTCTCGCCCGCGCGGTCGCCCGGCTGCCCGACGACCAGCGCACCTGCTGGGTGCTGCGCGAGCTGGAGGGTCTCGGGTACGCCGAGATCACCGAGATCACCGGGGCCGGTGAGACGGCCGTCCGCGGCCGGATCCACCGCGCCCGCACCGCGCTGGCGGAGGTGATGCGGGCGTGGCGGTAGATCACGACACCCCGCGTCGACCTGCTGGCCTGCGGACGCGACGCGGCCCGGGTCTGGGAGCACGCCGAGTCCGGTGTGCTCGACGAGCACGAGCGCTCGTGCCCGCACTGCCGATCGACCGTGTCCGACCACGACGGTCTGGGCGGCCTGGTCGGGCGGCTGGCGGCACAGGAGATCGAGCCGCCGCAGAACCTGCTGGAGCAGGTGATGACGGCCGCCGTGACCGATCTGCGTCCGCACGACCTGCTCGACCTCGGCGACGGGTCGTGGCTCTCCCGCCCGGCGGCCGCGGCCGCGATGCGGCACGTCGTGGACTCGCTGGACGGCCTGCGGGCCCGCAGCTGCCGGATCACGCAGCGGACGGGACCCGCGCCGGACGAGCCGGGCCCCCTGCACGTGACGGTGGCGGTCACCGCGCGGTTCGGCGTGGACCTGGCGTCGGTCACCGCCCGCGTGCGGCAGGTGATGATCTCGACCGGCGACCGGGCGTTCGGCGTCGCCGTGGAGCGGGTGGACATCCAGGTCGTCGACGTGTGGGACGAGACGTGACCGGCCCCGGGGTCCGCTTCCACGTCGGCGACCTCGCCGTCGCCCGGATCGCCGCCCGCGCGGCGCGCCGGGTGCCCGGTGTCGTCGCGCTGCGCCCGGACCTGCAGCAGTCGCTGCTCGGCGATCGCGGGGAGCTGGGTGTCGACCGCGCCGGTGCCACCGGAGCTGCGCAGCGACGGCGTCGTCGCGGCCGTGCACGGCGGGACGGCCGAGGTCAGCGTCACGGTGGTGACGCGTCTCGGGTACCGGTGTCGCGACCTCGCCGTCCAGGTGCGCCGCGCCGTCGCCGACGAGGTGCTGGCCTCGACGTCGCTGCCGGCCGAGGTCCGCGTGACGATCGCCGACATCCAGCTGGACTGAGTGAGCAACGGCCGTCAGTTTCGTGGGGCGGTCAGGACGCAGTCGGCGCAGGTGCCGCCGCCGGGGATGCGGTAGTAGAGGCAACACGACCGGCGCCGGAACGCCCATTCGGTGTCCGGGCGGTCCTCCTCCAGCCGCAGGAGCCGCCCGGTGCCGCGCAGCGGCGGGGACGCGAGCAGCGCGTCCAGCACCCCCAGCAGCGCGGGTCGCGCTCCCGGGCGGGCCGGGTCGAGCACCCTCCCGGCCCCGGACAGCGAGGACGCGACGTTGCCCCACAGCACGTGCCCGGACACCGGGACGAGCGTGCGCACGGCGTCGATCAGTGGCGCCACCTGACCGTCGAGCAGCTCGCCGGACAGCAGCGCGGCGGCCCCGGCGGGATCGCGCCCGGGATCGGGCGTCGACGTCCCGGCCGGGTCGAGCAGGCCCGGCGCCCACGGGTCCGCACCGTCGGGCCGGCGGGCGAGCCCCGCCGGGTCCGGCAGGACGGCGTGCAGGACGACCGCGGCCAGCGGTGCGGCGACGAGCCGGGCGACGAGCCCCTGGAACGCGATCGACGCGGCGACGCGGTCGTCGGAGCCGAGCGCCTCCCGGACCTGCGCGATCCGGTCCCCGAGCGGGCCGGGGTCGGTGTGCAGACGGTCGAACGGGACCCACGGGACGCGGGCGGCGGGCTCGGGGACCTCGAGCGCGAAGAACGGGCCGATCCGGGCGACGTCGTCGAGCACGGCCCGGGTGTCGGCGGGGCTGGTGGGGTCGCTCGTCACGCCGTGCAGTCTCATCGCCAGGGTCACTGATTGCTCATCGAGCGGATACGGTTCGGCAACGTTTCTCCGGTCTGATGAACGGGCGCTCCACATCACATCCCCGCGCCCGATCATCGGTGGCGCAGGTGGCCGAGCACATGCGACTCTGTGCTCTCCAGACCGCGCTCACCGGGGTGCGCGGTCTAGCCGTGCCACGGGAGAGAGACCGGGTTGTTCCAGTGCCCGGCCGCTAATCGTGCCCGGAAGTTCCTTCCGATCCCGACATCTCCCACCCGGCACGGTGCACCCGAACGGCCCATGTCGGACGGCACAAACGGAGCAGCTCTGTACTCTGCACACTCTGTTTGGGACCAGCCAGGTCCACGTCGTCCCGATGCTGGGAGTCGGGGTGCACCGAGACGACAGGAGGAGCAGTTGGCCGCGATCAGTGACCGGACGCGTCGCCCCTCGCCCGGTGGTCTGTATGCCGCCGATTACGAGCACGACGCCTGCGGTGTGGCCATGCTGGCCGATCTCACCGGACGGCGCGACCACGCCATCGTGCAGAAGGCCATCACGGCCCTGCTGCGCCTGGAGCACCGCGGGGCCCGCGGCTCCGAAGAGAACACCGGCGACGGTGCCGGGATCCTGATCCAGGTCCCGGACGAGTTCTACCGGGCCGTCGTCGACTTCGAGCTGCCGCCGGAGGGCGCCTACGCGGTGGGCATCGCCATGCTGCCGACCGCAGAGGGCGCCGCGGCCGAGGCGATGTCGACGATCGACGGGCTGGCCGCCGAGGAGGACCTGCGCGTGCTGGGCTGGCGGGAGATCCCGACCGACCCGGACGCCGCCGACCTCGGCCCGTCCGCGCTGGACGCGATGCCGGTCTTCCGGCAGCTGTTCGTGGCCGCCACCGAGGACGGCGTGTCCGGCATCGACCTGGAGCGCCGCACGTTCTGCCTGCGCAAGCGCGCCGAGCACGCGACCGACACCTACTTCTCGTCGCTGTCCCCGCGCACGATCGTCTACAAGGGCATGCTCGCCGAGCCCCAGGTGGCGGCGTTCTACCCGGACCTGGTCGACGAGCGCGTGACGTCGGCGCTGGCCATCGTGCACTCGCGGTTCTCCACGAACACGTTCCCGGCCTGGCCGCTGGCGCACCCGTACCGCTACGTCGCGCACAACGGTGAGATCAACACGCTGCGCGGCAACCGCAACTGGATGGCCGCCCGCGAGGCGCTGCTGGAGTCCGCGCTGCTGCCCGGCGACCTGCAGCGGCTCACGCCGGTGGTCACCCCGGACGCGTCGGACTCGGCGACGTTCGACGAGGTGCTCGAGCTGCTGCACCTGGGCGGGCGGAGCCTCCCGCACGCGGTACTGATGATGATCCCGGAGGCGTGGGAGAACCACGACGAGATGGACCCGGCCCGCCGGGCCTTCTACGAGTACCACTCCACGCTGATGGAGCCCTGGGACGGCCCGGCGCTCGTGGCGTTCACCGACGGCACCCAGATCGGCGCCGTGCTCGACCGCAACGGCCTGCGCCCGGCCCGGTACTGGGTGACCGAGGACGGCCTGGTCGTGCTCGCCTCCGAGGTCGGCGTGCTCGACGTCGATCCGGACAAGATCGTGCGCAAGGGCCGGCTCGAGCCGGGCCGCATGTTCCTGATCGACACCGAGCGCGGCCGGATGGTCGACGACGACGAGATCAAGGGCGAGCTCGCGTCGCTGCACCCCTACGCGGACTGGCTGCACGCCGGCCTGATCCGCCTGGACGACCTGCCCACGCGCACCCGCGAGACGCCGTCGCACGAGGCGCTCACGCTGCGCCAGCAGGCGTTCGGCTACACCGAGGAGGAGCTGAACGTCCTGCTCCGCCCGATGGCCGTCACCGGCGCGGAGCCGATCGGCTCGATGGGCAACGACGCGCCGCTGGCCGCCATCTCGGAGCGCCCGCGCCAGCTCTACGACTACTTCATCCAGCTGTTCGCGCAGGTCACGAACCCACCGCTGGACGCGATCCGGGAGGAGCTCGTCACCTCCCTGCACAGCCAGCTCGGTCCGGAGCAGAACCTGCTGGACGCGACGCCGGCGCACTGCCGCACGATCGTCGTCCCGTTCCCGGTGCTCACCAACGACGATCTCGTCAAGATCGTCAACATCAACGACGACGGTGAGTTCCCCGGCTTCGCCTCGTACACCGTGCGCGGCACGTTCCACGCCGCGCACGGCGGCGAGGGCCTGCGGGAGCGGCTGCGCGAGATCGAGGTCGAGGTCTCCGAGGCGATCGAGGACGGCGCGCGGCTGATCGTGCTGTCCCAGCGCGGGGTGGACGCCGAGCACGCGCCGATCCCGTCGCTGCTGCTCACCGGCGCCGTGCACCACCATCTGGTGCGGGAGCGCTCGCGCACCCGGGTCGGGCTGATCGTCGAGTCCGCCGACGCCCGCGAGGTGCACCACATCGCGCTGCTGCTCGGCTACGGCGCGTCCGCGGTGAACCCGTACCTGGCGATGGCCACCGTCGAGGACCTCGCCGGGCGCGGGGACATCAACGGCACCGACGTCGCGACGGCGGCGAAGAACCTGGTCAAGGCGCTCGGCAAGGGCGTGCGGAAGACGATGTCCAAGATGGGCGTCTCGACCGTCGCGTCCTACACCGGCGCGCAGATCTTCGAGGCGGTCGGGCTCGGCGCCGAGGTCGTCGACAGCTGCTTCGCCGGGACCACGTCCCGCCTGGGCGGCGTGACGTTCGAGGAACTCGCCGAGGAGGTGCTCGCGCACCACCGTCGCGCGTTCCCGGCCGACGACGTCCGCGCCAGCCACCGTGCGCTGGCCGTCGGCGGCGAGTACCAGTGGCGCCGCGAGGGCGAGCTGCACCTGTTCAACCCGCAGACGGTGTTCAAGCTGCAGCACTCGACGCGGTCCGGGCAGTACGACGTCTTCAAGCAGTACACGAAGGCCGTCGACGACCAGGCGAAGCGCCTGATGACCCTGCGCGGGCTGTTCGCCTTCAAGGAGGGCGTGCGCGAGCCGGTCCCGATCGACGAGGTCGAGCCGGTCGAGTCCATCGTGCAGCGATTCGCGACCGGCGCGATCTCCTACGGCTCGATCTCCCAGGAGATGCACGAGACGCTGGCGATCGCGATGAACCGCCTCGGCGGCCGGTCGAACACCGGTGAGGGCGGCGAGGACCCGGACCGGTTCACGGTCGACCCGAACGGCGACTCCCGGCGCAGCGCGGTCAAGCAGGCCGCGTCCGGGCGTTTCGGCGTGACCAGCGAGTACCTGGTCAACGCGGACGACATCCAGATCAAGATCGCGCAGGGGGCCAAGCCCGGTGAGGGCGGCCAGCTGCCCGGCGGCAAGGTCTACCCCTGGATCGCGACGACCCGGTACTCGACGCCGGGCGTCGGCCTGATCTCGCCGCCGCCGCACCACGACATCTACTCCATCGAGGACATCAAGCAGCTCATCCACGACCTGAAGAACGCCAACCCGCGGGCCCGCATCCACGTGAAGCTGGTCAGCCAGGTCGGTGTCGGGACGGTCGCGGCGGGTGTCGCGAAGGCGCACTCCGACGTCGTGCTCATCTCGGGCCACGACGGCGGCACCGGCGCGTCGCCGCTGTCCTCGATCAAGCACGCGGGCGGCCCGTGGGAGCTCGGCCTGGCCGAGACCCAGCAGACGCTGCTGGCCAACAAGCTGCGCGACCGGATCGTCGTGCAGGCCGACGGCCAGCTCAAGACGGGGCGCGACGTCGTCATCGCGGCCCTGCTCGGGGCCGAGGAGTTCGGGTTCGCGACGGCGCCGCTGGTCGTGTCCGGCTGCATCATGATGCGCGTCTGCCACCTGGACACCTGCCCGGTCGGCGTCGCGACGCAGAACCCGGAGCTGCGCAAGAAGTTCGACGGCAAGGCCGAGTACGTCGTCAACTTCATGCGGTTCGTCGCCGAGGAGGTGCGCGAGTACCTGGCGGCGCTGGGCTTCCGCACCATCGCCGAGGCGATCGGGCACGCGGACGTGCTGGAGACCGACGCCGCGGCCCAGCACTGGAAGACCGAAGGGGCTCGACCTCTCGCCGATCTTCCAGGTCGGCGACTACGCCGAGGACGTCGCCCGCGCACCAGACGCGGACCAGGACCACGGCCTGGACAAGGCGCTGGACAACACGATGATCCAGCTGGCCGAGGGCGCGCTGCGCAGCGGCGACCAGGTCACCCTGGACCTGCCGGTGCGCAACGTGAACCGGACCGTCGGCACGATGCTCGGTTCCGAGCTGACCAAGGTGCACGGCGGCAAGGGCCTGCCCGACGACACGATCGACGTCACGCTCACCGGCTCGGCCGGCCAGAGCTTCGGCGCGTTCGTGCCGAAGGGGATCACGCTGCGGCTGGTCGGCGACACGAACGACTACTTCGGCAAGGGCCTGTCCGGCGGGCGGCTCACGCTGCGCCCGGAGCCGTCGGCCCCGTTCGTGGCCGAGGAGAACATCATCGCGGGCAACGTGATCGGCTACGGCGCGACGTCCGGCGAGATGTTCGTGCGCGGCATCGTCGGCGAGCGGTTCTGCGTCCGGAACTCCGGCGTGCAGGCCGTCGTCGAAGGCGTCGGGGACCACGGCTGCGAGTACATGACCGGTGGCCAGGTGATCGTGCTCGGCAAGATCGGGCGCAACTTCGCGGCGGGCATGTCCGGCGGCGTCGCCTACGTGCTCGACCTGGACACGAACCGGGTCAACCAGGAGATGGTCGACCTCGACCCGCTGGAGGACGACGACCGCGACATCATCCGGTCGGCGGTGGAGAAGCACCACCGCGAGACCGGGTCGACCGTCGCGCACGCCCTGCTCACCGACTGGGACGTGGCCGTCGATCGGTTCGGCAAGGTCATGCCCAAGGACTACAAGCGCGTCCTGCAGGCCCAGGAGGCCGCCGAGCGCGAGGGCCGGGACGTCAACGATGCGATTATGGAGGCCGCTCATGGCTGACCCGAAGGGCTTCATGACCACGCCGCGGGAGAACCCGAGGCGGCGGCCGGTGGACCTGCGGCTCATGGACTGGAACGAGGTCTACGAGGAGTTCCCCCGGGCGAGCCTGGAGGCCCAGGCCGGGCGTTGCATGAACTGCGGCATCCCGTTCTGTCACCAGGGCTGTCCGCTGGGCAACCTCATCCCGGAGTGGAACGACCTCGTCCACCGCCAGGACTGGCGTGAGGCGATCGAGCGGCTGCACGCCACGAACAACTTCCCGGAGTTCACCGGGACGCTGTGCCCGGCGCCGTGCGAGGCGGCCTGCGTGCTGGCGATCAACGACGACGCCGTCGCCATCAAGCAGGTCGAGATCGAGATCATCGACCGGGCCTGGGACGAGGGCTGGGTGCCGCCGGAGATCTGCCGAGTACAAGACCGGCAAGAAGGTCGCGGTGATCGGCTCCGGGCCGGCCGGGCTGGCCGCCGCGCAGCAGCTGACCCGGGTCGGGCACGAGGTCGTCGTGTTCGAGCGGGCGGACCGCATCGGCGGGCTGCTGCGCTACGGCATCCCCGAGTTCAAGATGGAGAAGAAGCGCCTCGACCGGCGGCTCGAGCAGATGGTCACCGAAGGCACCCTGTTCCGGGCCTCGGTCGACGTCGGCACCGACGTCACCGCCGAGCAGCTGCGCAACGACTTCGACGCCGTCGTGCTCTCCGGCGGGGCGACCGCCTGGCGGGACATCCCCGCCGACGGCCGCGACGCCGAGGGCGTGTACCAGGCGATGGAGTTCCTGCCGTGGGCGAACCACGTGCAGCAGGGTGACATCGACGCGCCGCCGATCACGGCCGAGGGCAAGGACGTCGTGATCATCGGCGGCGGGGACACCGGCGCGGACTGCCTGGGCACCTCGCACCGGCAGGGCGCCCGGTCGGTGACCCAGCTCGAGATCATGCCGACCCCGCCCGAGCACCGCACCGAGGGCATGCCCTGGCCGACCTACCCGATGGTCTACCGGGTGTCCTCGGCACACGAGGAGGGCGGCGACCGGCTGTTCTCGGTGAACACGACGGAGTTCGTCAAGGACGCCGACGGCAAGCTCGCCGGCATGAAGATCGTCGAGGTCAAGCGCGGCGACAGCGGGTTCGAGGCGGTCGAGGGCACCGAGCAGGAGCTCCCGGCCCAGCTCGTGCTGCTGGCGATGGGCTTCGTCGGCCCGGAGAAGGGCGCACTGCTCACCGACCTGGAGGTGGAGCTCGACGAACGCGGCAACGTCGCGCGCGACGAGCAGTACATGTCCAGCACCGACGGCGTGTTCGTCGCCGGTGACATGGGCCGCGGGCAGAGCCTGATCGTCTGGGCGATCGCCGAGGGCCGCGCCGCCGCCGCCGGGGTCGACCGGTACCTCACCGGCCGCGACGTCCTCCCGAGGCCGATCGAGCCCACGGACCGCCCGATCGCCTGATCGCCCCGCCGGGCCGCGCCACCCGACCGCTACCGGACGAGCGGCACTCTCGAGCAGTCCCACTGCCCGAAGTGCCGCTCGTTCGCGTGTGGGGAGGGCCGTTCAGCCGTGCGCCTCGGTGAGGGTCGGGTCCGGGGTGGTGTGGCCGGCGTCGCGTGCGCCGCTGTCCTCGTGGCTCGACGGCGGCTCCTGCGCGCCATCGGACACGTGCGCCGTGGTGGGCTCGTGCTCGGTGGTGGGCTCGTGCTCGGTGGTCGGCTCGCGCTGGGCGGCGGGCTCGTGCGCGCGGTCCAGATGTCGTCGGCCCGTACCGGGCCGTGTTCGCCCAGATCGTGGCCGGGAGGGTCGGCGTCGCCTGCACCATCTGCCAGCCGTCGTGGATCGGGTCCGGAAGGTCGCGCATGTAGCCGGCCGGCTCCGTCGACGCGGCCGGCGCGGGTGTGTCGGCGAACGGCTCCGGTGTGGCCGGGGCGGGATCGTGGTGCGCGAACGGCTCGGCGCCGTCGTCGTCGCGGAGACGGTCCGCGACGTGCGGGGACACGAACGGGCCGGTCGGGCCGTACGGGATCGGCCCGTCACCGGCGCCGTCGGCGTCGGACGTCGGGCGAGGCGGGAGAGCCTCGCCGAACGGGTCGTCGACATCGGCGTGCACGGCGTCCGGACCCGTGCCGGGCTCCCTCGGCAGGACCGGCGGGACCGGCGGGGTGGCGTGGTGCAGGTCGCCCTTGATCCGGGCCTGGTCGGCCTCGATCGCGCGCTGGTCGTCGGCGATCTGGCGGTCGAAGTCGGCGATGCGGGCCCGGTCGTCGGCGGCCATCGCCGAGTACTTGTCGGCCAGGTCGGTGTTGTGGTCGAGCCTCTCGTGCGACGAGGCCAGCGCCTTCTCCGCGCAGCCTGCTCGGCCTGCGCCTGTGCCAGCCGGGTCTGCGCGTCGGCAGCGGCGGCGGCGTCCCCGCGGGCCGAGGCCGCCGCGACCTCGTCCCGCGTCCCGGCGACCTGCTGGCGGGCCGTGGCGACCCGGCCCTCGTTCTCCAGTACCCGGTCGGCATCCCGGTCGGCGTCGCGCAGGGCTACGCGCACTCCACGCTCGTGCATGTCCAGGTCGTTCTCGTGCCCGGCGCGCGCGGCCTGGTCGCGGGCGAGCTCGGCGCGGTCGCGGGCCGCCTGAAGGATGTCGTCGTCGAGCCGGTCCGGACGCGGCGGCGGCGTGCCGTCGGCCTGCGGGGTGCCGGGTTCCGCCGGCGGATCGGCTGCGAGGTGCGGCGTCGGCACATCGTCCGGAGGTGTGCCGGCGTCCGGAGGAGGCCCGCCGGCGGTCATCCCCTTCTCGATGTCGGCGAAGGAGATCACCGGCTTGTCCGGCATGAGCTCGTCGTCCTCGTGCCCGGGTGGCGTCGGGTACACGGTGATGTGGCCGCGGGGCTCCGGCAGCCCGCTCACCGTCGGAGGGGGCGTGTCGCGCATCTCGCCGAACGTCGGCCCGACCGTGAGTGCCCACCGGTGACGGTCCCGGTGGGTTCGTCGGGAGGCACGCCGACGCTGGGATCCTTCAGCGGCGTGTTCCCCCACCCCGCGGTGTGCTCGTCCCAGCCGCTCGGGTGGTACTGCCCGAACGTGCCGTAGTACTGGGCCCCGCGGTAGATGTCTGCCAGCCCAGCTGCGATGTCGCCGAAGATTCCCACTGCGATCCCGCCGCCTCTCCCGCTGCCCCTGCCGCCGGCCGACGGCGCGATCACCGTGCAGGGCGGGCGGTGGCGAGTCACGCGTAGTCGACTACCCGAGTTCGCGGTGGCGGCCGACAAGCGCGGCGAGCGACGCACGGCCGTCGAGGCCCAGCTTCGTGCAGGCCCGGTAGACGTGCCCTTCGACGGTGCGCACCGAGACGTGCAGCTGCTCCCCGATCTGCCGGTTCGTCAGCCCGGCCGAGGCCAGGGTCGCCACCTCCCGCTCCCGGGACGTGATCGGCAGCGGTGCCATCGCCTCGGTCAGTGCCGGGGTCCGGGCGTCCTCGCAGCGGGCGGCGAGGTCCGCGGCCCGGATGGCGGCACCCAGCCCCTCACGCGGACGTCCTGCGCGGCGCAGCGCCGTGGCCGCCTGCGCCGCCGCGTCGGCCGCGAGCAGGAGCAGTCCGGGTGATTCCAGCTGCGCCGACGCGGCGAGCAGCCGGGCCGGGTCGTCGGCGGCCAGCGCCGCGGCGTGGGCCGCGGCGGCCAGCGGACGCGGACCCGGCAGCCGGTCGGCGAGTGCGGCCAGCCGGTCGGCCTGCTCACGGTCGCCGAAACAGACCGCCGCGTGCCGCGCGGCCGACTCCACCGCCCAGTGCTCGGCGGCGGCGGCCGCGTCCCCGGCGACACGGGCCCGCGCGACGGCCTCGGTGAGTGCTCCCTGCGCAGCCGACGCCCACGCGTGGGCGAGCGTGACCTGGGGCTCGATGGCCCGGATGTCCCGCGAACGGAAGCCGGCCAGCGCCTCCAGCGCCGCGGACGCTCCGGTCGCGTCGCCCGCGCACCCGCAGGCGGTACCGAGCAGGAGCTGCATCATCTCGACCCAGCCGCCGCGCGGTCCGGGGAGATAGAGCAGCGCGTCCCGGCAGATCCGCGCGACCGTCCGCACCCGGCCCGCGGCGAGCTCGACCGGGACCCGCAGCATCGCCACCATGTGCCGGGCCGCGGGTGACCATGTGTCCGCGGCCGCCGCCTCGGCCCGGGCGCGTCCGGTCGCGACCTCCCCGGCCAGCGCGAGGCCGGTCACCTCCCAGTACCGCAGGTTCAGCCCCAGCGCCGCCGTGTCGGCCGACCGCCCGCAGGCCTCGACGCCACGGCGGAACCGGGCCGCGGCCACGTCGTCCCAGGCCTGGAACCCGCCCGCGATCGCCGCTGCCCACCCGGCGTAGCCGACGACCACCGGGGTGGCGGCCGGATCGGCGAGCACGCGCCCCGCCGTCCGGTCCACGAACCCGGCGTCGCCGCGCATCGCGGCCACGATCGCCCGGCCCGCATCCAGGTCCGCCGCGCGAGCGGGATCGTCCAGGGTGGACGGCACGGCGTCCAACATGGCGAGCCCGGCCTCGGCCCGGTCGAGCATGGCCAGGTTGGCCGCGCGCGGGACGGCGGCACGGATCCGGTCGGCGTCGGACGAGGCGAGCTGCGCCGCCGCGGCGAAACCGGCCTCGGCCTCGTCACCACGGGTGCCCCAGGTCGCCAGGAACGCGACGACCAGGTGCGCCTCGAAGCCGCCGCCGGCGTCCCGCGAGGCACCGGCGAGCCGAGCCGCCATGTCGAAGTCCGCGACACCGGCCGCCTGAACCGCGCCGGCCAGCAGCAGTCCCGGATCCGGACGCTGGTCGCTCGCGTGGTGCAACACCGCCCTGCGCAGCACCCCGGCCGAGGACGTGTCGGCGGTGATCGCCTCGGCCAGCGTGCCGCGCAGCCGCCGGGCCCGCAGCGGACCGGTGCCGGCCGGACCGCCTCGCCGAACAGCGGGTGTGCGAGCCGAAGCAGCGCCCCGCGTCGTCCAGCCGGGCGAGGCCGCGGTCGAGGACGGCTTCCACCGCGGCGGGGTCGGCCAGACCGGACAGGACGTCCGGTGCGAGGGGCTCGCCGAGCGCGAGCAGCTCCAGCACCCGTGCTCCGGCGCGGGGAGCCGCCCGATCCGCTCGGCCACGAGCGTGGCCAGCGCCGGGCTCAGCTCCGGATCGCCGGACCAGTGCCACAGCCCGCCCGTGCGCGCCAACCGTTCCGCAGACCGTTCCCCGTCGACGAGCTGCCGCAGCCAGAGCACGTTGCCGCGCGTCGCGTCGAACAGCCGGGCCAGCGTGATCCCGTCGACCGGACCACCCAGGCCGGCCACGACCACCGCATCGCTCTGCTCCCTGTTCAACGGTGGCACGTCGACGCGGGCGAGCAGGCCGTCCTTCCAGAGCGCGGTCACCGCGTCCGACGACGGCTCGCCGTCGCGGACCGTCACGACCAGGCGGATGGTGCCGTCGGCGACGAGCTGGTGCAGCAGCGCCGCGGACACGGCATCCAGAAGGTGCGCGTCGTCCACCCCGATCACCGACGCCCCGTCGCGTAGCGCCGCCGCGGCCCGCGCGAGCAACGACGCCCCCGCCGAGACGTCGTCCGGGTCCGTGCCCCCGAACGTGGCCAGGCTCCCAGCGGGACGGTCTGCGACGACGCCGAGGCCACCGCCCATCGAGCGCCCCGCCCGGCGCCGGCGATCCGGATCGCCTCACGCGCCAGGCGCGTCTTACCGACTCCGGCCGGCCCGGCGAGCACCGCGCCCGCCCCGCCGCGCACCGCGTCCACGACCCGCGCGAGCTCGCCGTCGCGGGAGGTCAGCGGCCAGTCCGTCGGCGCGACACCGATCACCAGGGAAGTGTGTCCCAAACACGCCTCCCCCGGAACATCGAGCTTCCGCGCCGCCGACCACCGAGGCGCTCAGGTCAGGCGGAAGACCGGGAAGCCGGGGGCGATGCCGGCCAGTTGCTCGTCCGTCGAGTCCGCGTCGATGCCGTCGAAGAAGCGGCCGACCTCCCACGCCCAGCGGCGCAGGTACTCCCGCAGGATCGCGGGCTTGGCGGCGTCGTCGAGCTCGACGGCGGTGAAGTGCTCCGCCCGCCTGCCCCGGCGAAGCTCTCCCTCACCGGCCGCGCGCAGGTTGCGCACCCACTGCGCGTGCCCGCGCGGGGCCACCAGGTAGCGCTCGCCGTCCAGGGTGAGGACGTTGACCGGCACCGAGCGCCACTCGCCACTGCTCCGGCCGCGCACGGCCAGCTCGCGGCTGCCGGCGACGGCCACGCCGAGGCGGGACAGCCCGTTCATCGCCGACATCATGATCCGGTCGGCGCGGCCCGGACGCAGGTAACGGGTGTTCTGGTCGGCCGTCATGGCGACCCCTCCTCGACTCGGCGAGAGCACTGCTCTCGGTGTGATGCGAGAAGTAGACACCCCAGCACTGCTCCACGTCAAGAGCAGTGCTCTCGTTTCTTTCGATCCGTTCAGGAACTGCTGGCGGCGTCCTCCAGCTCCAGCTCGAACGCGTCGTCACCGATCCAGATCCGCAGACCCTCGGCGTCGTCGGTGATGTAGCCGTCCTCCTCCTCGCCCAGCTCGCGGATCGCGCCGAGCGCCCGGTCGTTGAACTCGACGACACCCCCGCCGACGTCCATCGGCCGGTACTCACGGGCCAGTCGGGCGGTCCGGCACTCGGTGGCCAGCCAGCGGGCGTTGTCCTCGCCGACGTCGACCCGCCAGAGATCGTTGCGCATGTCGTCGAGTATGACCGTGATCACTTGGGCAGCGGAACCGGGAGGTTGCCTCCGTTCGCCGAGTGGATCATGCCGACGAGCGCACCCGACGGGTGAATCGGACGAGGACCGGCCACCCGTCGACGCCGATCCGCCGCTCACGTTCCGTGCGCGACAGACCACAACCCGGAGCGGAGTCACGCGTTGAACACCATTGCCGGCATCTGTGGACCGGGAGCCCCTGCAGATGCCGGACCATCGGGACGTCGGTGCCGCAGCACTCGCCGCGGTTCCGAGTCCCGGTGGGCCCCGATCTAGCGGGTGACGAACGCGGGGCGGGCGGACGCAGCGGGAGCCGGCGACCGGCGTCGCAGCACGGCCGTCCGGATCCGGGACCCCACGGCGTAAGCGCCCGCCGTGAGCACCGCCATCACCGCACCCGCGACGATGCACAGCAGCGGGTTGCCGCCGGTCATCGGTCCGACCGCCAGGCCGACCACGAGCATGTAGACCGACCACAGCGCCGAGCTGACGACCGAGCCCGCCAGCAGGCGTCGCAGCGGAAGGCCCAGCCGTCCGGCCGCGGCCGTGCTGACCAGGCGGCCGCCGGGCACGAAGCGGGCGCCGACGAGCGCGACGACCGGCCGCCGGAACATGTTCGAGCGCACCCACGCGGCCAGGCCGGTCTCGGCTTCCGCGGCCCGCGGCAGCACCCGTGTCGAGGACCGGCCCATACCGAACACGGCGAGATCGCCGAGCACGGAACCGGCCAGGGCCGCCGCGAACAGCCCGATGATCCCGACGGCGTCGTACGAGCCGAACGCGGAAGCCGCCGCGGACATCAGCAGCGTCTCGCTGGGCAGCATCGGCACCGGACCGTCGATCGCGATCAGCACGGTCAGCACCGGGAGCAGCCACGCGCTCTGCAGCACGTCGTGCATCAAGGGCTCAAGCGCGTGGATCATCGCGAGCAGGTCCACGCGGCTCCTCGGTGACTCCGGACGGCTGTCGGGCGGCATCCAGAGTCGCAGAGTTCGGAGCCCGCGCGTATCGGGGTAGCCCCCGGCCCGGGGCGGGGTCGGTGAGCGGTCCCCCTGCTCGCCGAGCGTGTCCCGGTCCACCCCCGCACCGGACACCGTCGCTACACCGTCCGGGTGATGTCGATCCGGCCCGGCCGGCGACCGACGAGTCCGGCGCGGGCCGTCGGTCGACATCACGACCGCACCGACCGGAGCGGCCCACTCGCCGCAACACCGGAGGTCATCGTGTCCGCTGCCGTCGCCACCCCCCGTTCCGTCGCCGCCAACCGCGCACTGTGGACGGTGCAGATCCTGCTCGGCGTGTTCCTTATCGTCGCCTCGGCCGGGCCCAAGTTCTTCGGTGAGGCGACCGCCGTCGACATGTTCCTGCGGATCGGTCTCGGGGACTGGTTCCGCTACTTCGTCGGCACGCTCGAGCTGCTCGGCGGCGTCGGGCTGATGATCCGGCGCACGTCCGGGACGGCGGCGCTGGGCCTGGTCGGGCTCATGATCGGTGCCGCCTACACCCAGGCGTTCGTGCTGCAGGGCGGCGCCCTGGTGGTCACGCCGATCGTGATCGGCCTGCTCTGCGCGGTGATCGCATACGCCCGGCGCGACGGGATCCGCGCCCTGCTCGGTCGCCACTGACGCCGGATCGGGGTCGCGGTACCCGCGGCGGACGGCGATGATGCGCCGGTGCCGAACCCGCTCGGGGTGCCGCGCCTCGACGCCCCCGGTCCCCCGCCGGTCGTCCTGCGGCCCTGGACCGCGGACGATCTCGGCGCCGTCCGGCTCGCCGCCGAGGATCCGCTCGTCTCACTGATCACGTCGGTTCCGGCCTGCGGGGACGAGCAGGACTGCCGCGCCTGGATCGCGCGCCAGCACGAGCGGGCCAGGGAGCGGATCGGGTGGTCGTTCGCCGTGGACGACGGCAGCGGGACGGCCGTCGGCCAGATCGGGCTCTGGCCGCACCCGCGGGACCGGAAACGGGCGTCGATCGGGTACTGGCTGGTCGGCCCGGCCCGTGGGGGTGGGCGGGCCGCCGCGGCGCTGGCGCTGCTGGCCGGCTGGGCGGTGACCCCGAATGGGGACGACACCGGCGAACGCCCGTTCGAGCGCCTCGAGATCTATGTCGAACCGTGGAACGTCGCGTCCTGGCACACGGCGGAGCGGTGCGGGTTCCGGCGGGAGGGCCTCATGCGCTCCTGGGAGACCGTCGGCGGGCAGCGGCGCGACATGTACATGTACGCGCGGCTGCGGACGGACTGATCTCCGCCGGGCGTTTCGGCAGGAGGACACCGGGTAGTCCTCTGTCCACGATGGCGCGTCCAGGGCTCGGTGAGCCGGCCGTACGGCCCGTGCCCGCCGACACCCTTCCGGGCGCGCCCTGTTGAACACCCCGATCCTGAGGAGGGTCACATATGGCCGACCGTCACGTCGTACCGGTTGACGACGGCTGGCACGTCGAGAAGGAGAAGGCGCAGCGAGCGAGCGCCAAGGCCGCCACGCAGGTGGAGGCCGTCTCGCGCGCCGTCGAGATCATCGCCAACGACGGCGGCGGCAACCTGGTCGTGCACGGAACCGACGGCTCGGTCCGCGAGACGCGCGCCGTCGAGGCGAACACCGAGGAGACCGGTTCGACGGCGGCGCGGGCCTCCGCGTCCGCGGCTGCCACCGGTGCCCAGGAGACCGCGAAGTCGGCGGCGGACAAGGCCGGACGCACCGCGGACGCGGTCGGGTCGGACGCCGCCACGACCGGTCGCAGGGTCGGCAGCGAGACCCGCACGGCCGCGGCGCAGGCCGCGGACACGGCCCGCTCCGGAGCCGACGAGGTCGCCGCCGAGGCGGACAAGGTCGCCACGAACGGCAAGGCCGCCGGCGAGGCGGGCAAGGCAGCGGCCGACGCGGCGCGCCAGACCGGCGAGAAGCTGGCCGGTCAGGCGTCGCGGACCGGACGTCAGGTCGGCGGCGAGCTTCGCTCCGTCAGCGAGCGTTCCGCGTCGCGGGCGACCTCCGCAGCGCGTGAGGGCGCCGACAAGGCCGTCGCCGCCGCCGACCGGGCCGACCGTGTGTCCGACTCCGCCGAGAGCGAGCTCGACACCGCGGGCATCCGGTGGGCGCAGCGCGTCCAGGCGACCAGCGAGCGCGCTGCCGAGCAGGTCGACGACGCCGTGGACCGGCTGACGAAGGCGGCACGTCCGCTGAACCCGATCCGGGTGGCCGGCCGGGTCGCGGCGGGCACCGTCGCGACGGCGTTCGGTGTCTCCGGTGCCGTCGTGTCCCGGACCGGGACGCTGTTCGGGCGCTCGACCCGCAAGGCCACCGGCCGCAGCTGAGCACCACGCTCGATCCGGCCCGCACGGCACCTGCCGTGCGGGCCGTTGCGTGTGCGGACACCGGCATGATGCTCTCCGGAGCGAGCGTTTCCGGGGGACGAGGCGAGACGGAGGTGCGCGTGCGCGCGGACGCAGCGGCGAACCGGAAGCGGGTCCTCGCCGCGGCCGAGGACGTGTTCGCCGAACGCGGCGCCGGAGCGTCGACCGAGGAGGTCGCCAGCCGCGCCGGTGTCGGGATCGGCACCGTGTTCCGGCACTTCCCGGCCAAGCGGGATCTCGTCGAGGCGACGCTCGTGGCCCATCTGGACGAGCTCGCCGGCCAGGCGGTCGAGCTGGCCGCCTCCGGTGATGCCACGGCCGCGCTGCACGCCCTGCTGCGCGAGGCGGTCCGGACCGGGCGGGCGTCGATGTCGCTCACCCGGCACCTGCTCGCCGAGCCGGCGGGCATGCCGGAGGCCGCCACGACGGCGTCGGAGCGGCTGCGGTCCGCCGTGGCGGACCTGCTCGACGCGGCCCGGGCGGCCGGCGACGTGCGCCCCGATGTCGGCGTCGACGAGGTGTTCTTCCTGATCCACGGCCTGTCCCAGGCGCAGGAGACGCTGCCGGCCGACGACGCCACCCGCCGTCGTGCCCTCGACCTCGTGCTGGACGGGCTGGCCCGGCCGCGCCCCGGTGTCGATGCGCAGCCCCGCAGGCTCGGTGCTCAGCCCGGCAGGCGCAGCAGGTAGTCCTCGCGGTCGTCGTCCCACTCCATGCCGACCAGACCGCGGGCCCGCGCCGCCTTCGCGAACGCCAGGAAGCTGCCGAACCCGTAGCGCTTCTCGCTGAAGTCCGGCTGCCGCTTGCGCAGCTGGTTCTTCAGCCCGCTCAGCTGGGGCGGGCCCGCGGTCCGGGTGATCTCCCGGACGACGTCGACGAGCAGGGCGAACGCCTCCTCCTCGGCGCCGGACGCCTCCGGGAAGCCGACCTCGGGATCGCCCTGCGCCGACCCCTTCGCCAGCGTCACGACGCCCTGGTTCTCCAGGTTGCGCAGCAGCTCGCCGAAGCCGCGGAAACCGTAGTCGGACTCGTCGAACGTCGGGTCCTTGCGCAGGATGGCCCGCTTGAGCCGGGACGCGAGCACCGGCCCGTCGGCGTGCCGGAGCAGGCCGGTCAGCGTGCTCCCGACGAGCGCGCCCAGGTCCCGCTCCTCGGCATCCGGCGTCTCGGCGACGGGTTCCGGCTCGGGCTCGGGCGTCTGCGGGGCCTCCGGCGTGGACACGGCCGGGGCAGCGGCGCGCCCGGCCCGTCGGCGGCCTCCGCCACGGGCCGGCAGCACGCCCGGCTCGACGCCCGGGAGGCGGTCGTAGAACAGGAACTCGTCGCAGGCCGGCGGCAGCAGCGCCGACGTCGACGACTGCACCCCGATCCCGATCACCCGCTTGTCCAGCTCACGGAGCTTGTGCATGAGCGGCGTGAAGTCCGAGTCGCCGGTGCCGATCGCGAACGTGGTGACGAAGCCGCGCTCGTAGGCCAGCTCGATCGCGTCCACGGCGAGCTTGATGTCGGCCGCGTTCTTGCGCGAGCCGCCGATCCGCTGCGGGATCTCGATCAGCTCGACCTGCGCGCGGGCCATCAGGCGCCGGTCCTCGTCGAACGCCGACCAGTCCGCGTAGGCCCGGCGGACGACCACCCGGCCGCGCTCGGCCAGCGCGTCGGCCAGGGGCCCGAAGTCGAACGGGCTCACGCCCAGCCCGTCGCGGGCACCGATCGCGAGGTTCTCGTAGTCGAGCAGCAGGGCGATCCGCTCGTCCTCAACGGCCACTGCGGGCACTCCCTCGATCGTCCGCCACCGCCGCGGCTGCGGCCGCGTGAGCCTAACCACGAGTGTGACGCCCGGCGCGGGCTCCCCGCTGCGACACGGGACAATGGACGGATGCGTGCCCACGACCT
This sequence comes from uncultured Actinomycetota bacterium, assembly GCA_963822335.1. Classification (GTDB taxonomy): domain Bacteria; phylum Actinomycetota; class Actinomycetes; order Mycobacteriales; family Pseudonocardiaceae; genus Pseudonocardia. Next base: position 954,630 of record CAWGHE010000006.1, read on the forward strand.
CGAGGCCGTCACGACCGAGATGATCAACGTTCTGGGCGGCAAGTCGGACCTGCGGTGGGACGCGCCGGCCGGTCCGCTGGAGTGGTCCTGCCGGGACACCGCGCTGCACGTCGCCGACGACCTGTTCACCTACGCCTCGCAGCTGGCCACCGAGACGGCCTACGACCACATCCCGTACGAGATCGCCGTCGCGCCCGGTACCGGGCCGAACGATCTGCTGCGGGTCGTCGAGACCGGGTCGGCGCTGCTGGCCAGCGTGCTGCGCACCGCGCACCCCGGCGCGCGTGGCTGGCACCCGAACGGCCTATCCGACCCGAGCGGCTTCGCGGCGATGGGCGTGATCGAGATCGTCGTGCACACCCACGACATCGCGGCCGGCCTGGGTCTCGAGTGGACACCCCCGCAGGACACCTGCCGGGCGGTACTGACGCGGCTGTTCCCGGACGCCCCCGCGGACCCTCCGGACCCGGTCGCAGCGCTGCTGTGGGCCACCGGTCGGGGTGAGCTCGCGGGGATGCCCGCCCGCGACGCGAGCTGGCGCTGGGACTCGTCCGTGCGTAACTGATGCCGTGACGGCGCGCTCGTCCCCGGTTCGTCGGGATGATCGAGTATGTTGCGGCCGTCGAGAGCACGGCACACCAATGGAGGATTGCAATGGCCGGCAAGTTCGAGGTGTACGAGGACGCGGGCGGCAAGTTCCGGTTCCGGCTGAAGGCGTCTAACGGCGAGGTCGTCGCCAGTGGTCAGGGCTACGCGTCGAAGGCCTCGGCCAAGAAGGGCTGCGAGTCGGTCCTCAAGGCCGCCGAGGGCGCGCCGGTCGTCGAGGTCGAGAAGTAGCCGATGATCCCGCCCGGTCCGGGCCGGGTCCCGAACTGGTGAACGGCCCCTCGGGGCCCGCCCGGACCGAGGTCATCCGACCGGTCGGCGCGCGGACGCCGTCGTCCGGCCGACGACGCTCCGCGATCGGGAGTTCATCCGGGAGCGTCGAGAACGTATTGCGAACGCCCCGACCGGGTACGTCACCGGGGTGAGCACCGTGCTGGACGTCGAGTTCGCCGCCGAGCCCGCCTCGGCGGCGCGGTCGCGGCGTGCCATAACGGAGTGGCTCAGCTCGGTGTGTGGGCTCACAGCGATCTGCGACGTCGGGCAGGACCTGGTCCTGGCGGTGAACGAGGCGATCAGCAACAGCGCCGAACACGCCTACGGCGGCGGTCCCGGAACGATCCGTCTGCAGGCGCGGGTCCGCTCCATCCCGGGCTCGGAGCCCCTCCCGGATCCGTGCGCCCACCTCGAGGTGTGGATCGAGATCCACGACTACGGGCGGTGGCGTGAGCCACCGGCCGACCCCGGCTTTCGCGGGCGCGGCCTGATGATGGCGGAGGCCTCGGTGGACCGCCTGGGAATCGAACGCACCCCCAGCGGCACGACGGTCACCATGCGCCGGGTGCTCGGCTGCCCCGTGAAGCAGACCGTCTCGGCCTGACCGGCCGTCGCTCATCGCGCCCGCCGGAAACGTCGGTGCCGCGCGGCCGGATGCCGGGCACGATGTCCCGGCGGCCGCACGCGGCGGCGCGCTGACGTCCGAGTACTGGGGAGCTCATGGCCGGCACAGACACGATGGGACTCGCCCGCGCCGAGCGCGCCGACCTGGCCGAGTTCCTGGCCGGCCTGGCACCCGAGCAGTGGGACGCGCCGACGCTGTGCGAGGGCTGGCGGGTCCGCGAGGTCGTGGAGCACGTGTACTCCTACGAGGACCTCGGGATCACCGGGTTCCTCACGCGCTTGGCCAGGGCCGGGCTGAGTCCGGAACGCGCCAACACGCTCGGCGTCGAGCAGAACGCGGGCCGGCCGCCCGCCGAACTGGTCGAACGGGCCCGCGCCTGCGTCCGGCCGAGGGGGTTCACCGCGCTGCTGGGCGGCCGGATCGCCCTGAGCGACGGGATGATCCACCACCAGGACATCCGGCGTCCGCTGGGACTGCCCCGCGACATCCCCGCCGACCGCATCGCCGCCGCGCTGGAGTTCGCCCGCACCGCACCGCCGATCGGCGCCGCGAAGCGGATCAACGGGCTGACCCTCGTCGCCACCGACCTGGACTGGACGACCGGGAGCGGCCCCGCGGTCGAGGGCACGGGCGAGGCGCTGCTGATGAGCATGGCCGGGCGACCGGGCGTCGCCGCGGAGCTGTCCGGTCCGGGCGCACCGACGTTGCGCGACCGCATCGGCGCGTGATCCGCCCGACGGAGAACTGCCACAGTGAACGGCATGGCCTCTCGCGACGCTCGCGGTCACCGCGTGTTCGCCGCCGTCTACGACCGGATGGCCGCACCGATGGAACGGGCCGTCATCGGCCCGATCCGCACCGAGCTGGTCGCATCGCTGACCGGCCGGGTACTCGACGTCGGCGCCGGCACCGGCGCCAACCTGCGGCATTTCCGGGGTGCCGACGCGGTCGTCGCGGCCGAGCCGGACCCGGCCATGCGACGGCGCCTCACCGCCCGCCTCGGCGAGGCCAGGGTGCCGGTCGAGATCGCCGACGCCGGCGCCGAGGAGCTGCCGTTCCCGGACGCGTCGTTCGACGCGGTCGTGTTCACGCTGGTCCTGTGCTCGGTCGCCGACCCGGGCCGCGCGCTCGCCGAGGCGCGACGGGTGCTGCGACCGGACGGCCGGTTCGTCGCACTGGAGCACGTGCGCGGCGCGGGCAGGCACGCCCGGTGGCAGGAGCGGATCGATCCGGTGTGGACCCGCCTCATGGCGGGCTGTCACGTCGACCGCGACACGGGAGCGGCGATCCGCTCCGCCGGCTTCCAGCCGGACCACGAGGAGCGGTTCACCGTCCCGCCGTCCTGGAACCCGACGTCGGTGCTGCTCAGGCTGACCGCGGGCCGCTGACAGCGTCGATCTCTCCATGGTGCCCGCGGACGTCCAGTACGGTCCCCCACACGCGAGTGCGGAGGAGCGAGAAGTGCGCACCGGCCTACCCGATGAGGACCTCCCCGGCTTCTTCCGGGAGTCCGACGCGGCGTCGTTGTCGGGTCAGCGCCGGTACCTGCTCTGGAGCCGGACGCGCCTGATCGGCGCGGTCGCGGCAGCGGTCGGCGGCGCGTTCACGTTCATGGTCGGCGGGGCCAATCTCTGGGGCGTCCTGGCCATGATCGGGTTCGCCGCGGCACTCCTCGCCGAGATCGTCATCATGCAGAGCCAGCCGGAGCGTGACTGGTACTCGGGCCGGGCGCTGGCCGAGTCGGCGAAGACCCTCGCGTGGCGGTACGCCGTCGGCGCCGACCCGTTTCCGGCGTCGCTGTCCCGGGCGGAGGCGCGCGCCGTCATGCGGCGCCGGCTCGACGCCGTGGTCGAACGGGCACGCGACCGGGTCGCCATCGCCGCCACGGATGCGACGACCACCTCGGCGATGGACGAGCTGCGGGCCGCGAGCTTCGCCGAGCGCAAGCGCGCCTACGTCGACGGCCGGACCCGGAGCCAGCAGACGTGGTACGCCCGGAAGGCCCACGTCAACCGCTCGCGGACCCGGCTGTGGCAGGCCGTCCTGGTCGGCGGGGAGATCGTGGCACTCGTCCTGGCCACCGGGCGCGCGTTCGGAGACTGGGAGATCGACTGGTCCGGCATCCTGGCCGCCGCGATCGGATCCGCGGCCGCATGGGTGAGCATCAAGCAGTTCTCGACGCTGGCCTCGGCCTACTCGGTCACCGCCACCGAGCTCGGGCTGCAGGTGAGCCGGCTCGAGGACGCCGGGGAGGACGAGTGGAGCGACACCGTCGCCGACGCGGAGGAGGCGATCAGCCGCGAGCACACGCTGTGGCTCGCCTCCCGGACCGGCTGACGGAGCCGGCCGTGGTCGGGCTACTCGCGAAGGTCGACGGAGCGGTCCCCGACGACCGTCTCGGCGACCGCTCGGAGGGCCTGCTCGGTACGGGTGGCGTAGCTGCGCATGTGGTTGAGCGCGGCCGGGCAGCTGACGCCGAGCCGGACCGAGAGCATCCCGCTGGCCTGGTGGACCACCGCGGGTTCGCAGAGGTCCTCCTGGCTGATCACCGGCATGGGGGCCGCGCTGAACTGATTCATGGCTGTCCTCCCCGCTGATGTGGTGCACAGCGACATGCGCTGCGGGCTCGCGACCGGGGTCCGGGTCGGTGGGAAGGTACCGGAGATTTCGCAATCTGGACTAGTCGAACGGCTAATTGCCAAGGTTGGACCACGCGTGGGGAGGACGTGGTGCTCGGTCAGCGTTCGCGGCGGCTCCTGATCGTCCTGCTCGCCACGACGGCCGTCCTCGGCGGGGCAGTGGTGGCCGCCGAGGCGACAACCGATCGGTTCTACCTCTCCCGGGTCATCGCCTGGCATGGCGCCGACTTCGGCGACTCGGCCCGGTTTCCCGCCCGCCCGGTACCGAAGGGCCCCGGGACGTTCTCGTTCGAGCCTGCGCCCGCGACCGCCCCACCGTGGCTGCGGACCGTCACCACCTACGCCGGCGGCGCCGGCTCGTCGAGCGCCCGTGAGCCGTGGGCGACCGGGAACGGCCAGTCGGGCGGAACGCCCACCACCCGACCGCTGGAGGAGTTCCTCGCGGACTCGGGAACCACCGCGTTCGTGGTGCTCCGGGACGACAGGCTGCTCTACGAGCGCTACTTCAACGGGTACGGCCGGGAGTCCACCCAGACGTCGTTCTCGACGGCGAAGTCGTTCGTCTCGGCCCTCGTCGGCATCGCGATCGAGGAGGGCCGGATCCGTAGCGTCGACGACACCGTCGTCCGCTATCTGCCGGAGCTCGCCGGGCGCGGGATGGACGCGATGACGATCCGGAACCTGCTCACGATGTCGTCCGGTCTGGAGTTCTCCGGCGAGGACGGTGCCGGCGGCCCGTTCGGCGACGACGCCAAGATCTACTACACCCCGCAGCTGCGGAAGCTGGCCCTCTCTGTGCGGGCCGCGGCCGCGCCGGGCGACCAGTGGCAGTACAACGACTACAACACGGTGCTCCTGGGCCTGATCCTGGAACGGACCACCGGCCGGTCGGTCGCCTCGTACCTGTCCGAGAAGCTCTGGCAGCCCCTGGGGATGGAGGCCGACGGGTCCTGGAGCCTCGACAGCGCCGACGACGGCTTCGAGAAGATGGCGAGCGGGATCAACGGGCGGGCGATCGATTTCGCCAAGTTCGGCCGGCTGTACCTCGACGGGGGCAGCTGGAACGGCCGGCAGCTGGTGCCGGCACGGTGGGTCCAGGAGTCGACGCGGGCCGACGTCACGACCGACCCCGCGGACTTCTACCAGTACTTCTGGTGGGTGGACGTCGCCCAGCCCTACCGGGGACGCTTCATGGCCGTCGGCAACCTGGGCCAGTTCCTCTACGTGGTGCCCGACAAGCGGCTCGTGATCGTCCGGTTCGGGGAGCGCTTCGGCGCGGACCAGTGGGTGCCGCTGCTGCGGTCCATCGCGGACGCGGCGCCCGATCCGTGATCGAGGCCGGGCAGCACAGCTAGCGCTTCCCGACGGTGTAGGTCAGGTGGGTCACCCGGGACGAGGCGTTCGAGCGGGCCTGGTCCAGCGCGAGGCGGGCCGGGTCCACGCGGTCGAACAGGCGGATGCCGGTGCCGAACAGCACGGGCGCGAGGGTGATCGAGAACTCGTCGATCAGGCCGCTGTCCAGGTACTCCTGGATCGTCTCGGCGCCGCCGGCGACGCGGACGTCGCGGTCGCCGGCGGCATCGCGGGCCTGCTTGAGGGCGCTCTCGATGCCGTCGTTGACGAAGTGGAACGTGGTACCGCCCGGCCGCTCCCACGGCTCGCGCCTGGTGTGGGTGACGACGAACACCGGCGTGTGGAACGGCGCCTCCTCCGGCCACGCCAGCTCGCCGCCGTCGAACATGCGCTTGCCCATGATGCTCACGCCGGTGCGCTCGTACGTCGCCCGAGCGACGTCGTTGTCGACTCCTTCCTCGCCGCCCTCGCCGAGCTTGAGGTTCTCCCGGAACCACCGCAGTGGGAACGCCCACGCCTGCAGCTCCGACCACTTCGACATCCAGCGCTGGACCCTCGGGTCGTTCTGACCCTCGGGCGAGAAGACGTCCTCGACGGGCACCTCCTCCGGCGCCATGAACCCGTCGAGCGACATCGTCACGCTGAAGAACACCGTCCCGGCCATCAGCCCTCCGCTCCCTTCGCTGGGATCTCGTTCCGGGCGGTCTCGTTCCCGGTGAGTTCGGCGACGTAGACCGCCAGGTTGCGCAGGGTCTGCTCGCCGCCCTCGATCGCGTGGTACTTCTCCACCGCCTCGTCCCGGACCTCCTTGGTGGGGAACACGGTGCGCATCACGATCCGGGTCTCCTCTCCGGCCGGATCGAAGGTCAGGACCGACTCGAACGCGTTCGGGTCGTCGCGGGACTCGCCGTGCAGCAGCGCGATCCGCTCCGGCGGGACGATCTCCCGCCAGGTGATCCACTCCTGGTAGTCGGTCCCGTCCGGCCCGTGCATCACGAAGTCCCACTCCCCGCCGACACGGAACTCGAAGGACCGCGTCGTCGTCGTGAACCCTTCCGGCCCCCACCACCGCGACAGGTGCCGGACCTGCGTGAACGCCTCGAACACCAGCTCCCGCGGGGCGCCGATCACCCGGTCGATCACGATCTCGCGGTCCGCGATCGCGTGCGCATGCTCGCCGCGGCTACTGGTCGTGGCCATCGTGTGGTCCCTCCTGCCGTGTCTGCTTCAACTCCTGCACGTACTCGTCGAGCCGGTCGAAGCTCTCGCTCCAGAACCGCTCGAAGCCGCCCACCCACTCGTGGACCGGCCGCAGCCCGCGGGCGTCCAGGCCGTACAGCCGCTGCTTGCCCGCCTCGCGGACCCGCACGAGCCCGACCTCCCGGAGCACCCGCAGGTGCTTGGACGCCTGCGGCTGGGTCATCCCCAGGTCCCGCGCCAGCTCGGTCACCGGCCACTCGCCGCCCCGCAGCAGCACCAGGATCTCCCGCCGCTGCGGCTCGGCGATCGCGTTGAACGTGTCCGAGGTCGCCGCCGCTCGTGCCATGGCGCCATCATATGCCTATATCGGAATGCGTCAACGCCGTTGTTCGGCCGCATCGCAGACGGCGCCGACTCCATGATCGGAGTCGGGCGCGGGGGTCAACGTCAGCTCGTCAGCTCCCCGGGCCCCGTCGCTCTGCCTCGCCGTTATGCGAATGCCTCGTGGATCAGGCGCCTCTCCGTGGCTGCGGGGGCCGGGTAGCCGGACCGACGGCCGCGACCGGGCCGGAGGCAGAGGGAGCGAAGCCGGCGGCGCGCCAGAGGCAGCGGGGAGCGCTGGTCGGGCCGCCGTTGTGCGGTTTGGTTGATGGTCACAAACTCGATCGGAGTGACTCGTCGAGGCGCCGCTGGCGGCGGCGTGACCAATAAGACTGGACTTATATAAGGCGAGGCTGCTAGTGTGCGTCGTCCACTCGGGAAACGCTGGAGCACCCGCCATGAAGTACACCGTCTCGATCGAGATCGCCCTGCCGCGGGAGAGCGTGGTCCAGCTGCTCGCCGACCCGGCACACCTGCCGAAGTGGCTGCGGGGCCTGGTGCTGCACGAGCCGCTGAGTGGGATGCACGGGCAGGTCGGTACCACGTCGCGGGTCGTGATGCAGATGGGGCAGCAGAAGTTCGAGTGCACCGAGACCATCACCCGTCGGGAACCGGCAGACCTGCACGGAATCCCGAGAGGGAGCGTCGTTCACTTCGACCGCGAAATCGTCGCCAAGGGCATGTGGAGCGCCGTGCGCGACCGGCTGACCGAAGCCGGTCCGGAGACGACGCTCTGGGTGAGCGAGAACGAATACCGGTTCAGCGGCTTGCTGATGCGGCTGGTGGGGCTTCTGATGCCCGGCGCCTTCCGCAAGCAGTCGCAACAGCACATGCAGGACTTCAAGGCGTTCGCCGAGCAGGGAAAGGACGTCCGCGAAGCGAAGGGCTGATCTGCCGCATCGCCCGCCGGCTACTGACGGTCGCACGCCGCGGCAGTAGATGTCCCCAGTGACCGGCCGGAGGCCGCACGCTCCGCGCGGCGCCGGAGGCGTCGCGCTCTTGATACGGAGTGGAAAGTCCAGACACGGCGCGCCGGTTGGCTGTGTCGAGTTCGGCTTGATCGGTGACACGCTGGCTTCAGATGAGGGGTGACGCTCCGACTCCTGGCTCTGCTTCACGTGACTGTCGTCGCGTGGGACGGGCCGGGACTGATGCTCGTGGAGTTGAGCGCCGGGGTGGTTGAGGCCCGCCCACCGGTCGACGGCGCGGCCCCGGAGCCGGGCTGCGGCAGCACACGGCCTTTGCTCGTCGCCGAGAACTTGTGCGGCGCCGTCATGCGCGAGGAGCGAAATCCAGCACAACCGACAAGCAGCCGTTACCCCTCAATTGAAGCCAAACCGTCCCGCATCATCTGAACCCGGACAGACGACAGCAGGAGCTGGCCATGGGCTAGCCCGGTCGGCGGTTGCTCCGTGTGCTGGTCCATCGCCATGCTGCGAGAAGCACCGCCACAACTAGGGAACGTGATGGTCGGTACGTCACTGGTCGTTATCGGCGCTGGTCCGTACGGATTGGCGGTCGCTGCCTACGCCCGCAATGCCGGTATCGAGACCGTGGTGCTCGGCGAGCCCATGGCTTTCTGGCGGGAGCACATGCCCCGTGGGATGTTCCTGCGCTCGGGCCCGGACTGGCATCTCGACGCGACTAGCGTCCACACCTTCGAGGCCTACCTCGCTGAGCGCGGCGTGGACCCGGCCGACGTCGATCCGATCCCGGTCGACCTGTTCATCCAGTACGCCACCTGGTTCCAGGAGATCGTCGGCCTGCGGGTACGTCCCGAGCGCGTGACCGCGGTACGCCGCCACGATGACGCCTTCGAGGTCCACCTGGACGGAGGAGGTCAGCTGACGGCGGCGACGGTGGTTGCCGCGCCGGGTATCAGCCATTTCACCAACATTCCGCACCGAGCTGTCGCGGAACTGCCGTCGGACCGCTTCACCCACACATGCTTCCTGCGCGAGGTCGACCGTGCGCGCGATGCCCGCACTCTGATCATCGGCGGCCGGCAGAGCGCGTTCGAGTGGGCCGCGCTGCTGGCCGACGCCGGCGTGGATGCCGTCCACCTGGCCTACCGCCACGCCACCCCCGACTTCGCCCCCGCCGACTGGCACTTCGTCGACGTCATGATCGACCAGACCGTGGCCGTCCCCGGCTGGTTCCGAGGGCTACCTGCCGAGCAACGAGACGCCGTCGCGCAACGGTTCTGGGCCGAGGGCCGACTCAAGCTCGAGCCGTGGCTGACCCCGCGCATGCCCGAGCGGGTGGTGCACCGCCACCCCCACACCGAAGTGACGCGCTGCGTCGAGCTATCGGATGGCGACATCCGTGCCGAGCTCTCGAACGGTGAAGTCCTGCTCGTCGACCACGTCGTCCTGGCCACTGGCTACCGGGCCGATATCACCGCCGTGCCTTACCTGAGAGACCTGTCCGGTCTTGAGACCAGAGACGGCTTCCCCGTGCTCGATGAGCACATGCAAACCAGCGAGCCGGGACTGTTCATCACCGGCTTTGCCGCCACCCACGACTTCGGGCCCTTCTTCGGCTTCGTCCGCGCCTGCCCTACCGCCGCCCAGATCATCGTGCCCGAAGTTGCCCGAACCCTCGGACACCCACATCACTCGCCCGCTGAAGGCGCTCCTCGAGGTTCGCGGTAGATGCCCCGCTCCCTCGGCCGATGAGCGTCCACGTCGCGCCGTCGGCGTCCAGGGGCGCCTCCGGGGTGGCGGGTTCCTCACCGAGGGCGCCGCGGATGCTCGCTTCGACAAGTCCGCCGACAAGTACTGGCCGACCGCCTCGAGGCCCTCGTGCGGGACACGACCGGCGACACCTAATTGCACGCTGATCGCACCCGACGCCAACGGCGCCCACTCCTGATCGGAGGCGGGCGCCGTTTTCGCTGGTAGTGCTAGGTGAGCGGGCGACGGGAATCGAACCCGCGTAGCCAGTTTGGAAGGCTCCCTCAGACTGGCCGATTCCGATTCCGACCTGCGGATCAGTCGGTCGGGAACGCCTCCGAATGACCGTGGCTGACCGCGGCTAGTTGCACGCTAATTGCACGCGGGCCGGCCAGGACGCGTCGGCGGTGGGTCGGTGGCTACGCGCCGAGCCGGACGAATGGCATCGGCCCCTGACCCTCGCCGAGATCGACGCGCAATGGGTTGAGATGCAGGCCGAGTGGGCCGACCGTCTCTCGGCTCTGATTGTCGTTGCCGACACCGCGGGGCATCACGTCTACCGCGATGAGCCAGCGCTGAGCGCGCTCGTCATCGGCGAAGTCATGGACCCGGCCAGGCAGCAACGACCAGTCGAGATCAATCGGGAAGCGCTTGCCGCGGTTGCTGGCCACCTCACATGCGGGAGAACGATGTGACTGGCCTGACCGAGTGGAACCCGATGATCGAGGCGGAGGTGAGTCACGGCGCGCCCGGATGTGGCCCGGAGGGTTTGTCGCACCTCCGTCTCAGGAGGCCAAGAGCGAATTCCGAACCAACGCGACTCACCGAATGCCGGCGCTTCTCGCGGTCGTTCGGCGCGTCTCGCGGCGGTTACCAGAGGGCCTGGGTCAGCGTTCCGCTATGCAGCGTCGAAACCCTCTTGGCCTTGTTGGTCCATTCCATAAAGGCGTCGAGGTCCTGCCAGTTCTCGACCGCCTGCTTCCAATGCTCAACTACACCGGCCGGGGACTCGTAGAACTCGTCGAGTACGAAGATTGTATCGCCGGTCGGAGCAGAGTTGGGATCGACCGGGTTCGCGAGCTCCGGACCCTGCGAAATGCTGTAGTCCAGTAGCGCCGTGTCCCCCTGGCGGGAATGGCCCGTCATCCACTTGCCGTGGCTCTCAAAGAGCCTTTCGCCGGCCGCGACATCGTCGGGGCCGACCGTCCACATGATGACGATGTGCGACTTCCCAGTTTCAGACATTTTAGCCCTCCGTCCGCCGTTCTTGCTTTGATGCGTCGAATGTTGACCAGTCGCGGACCCCTGGATGTCCAGGAGCGCGACCCAATTCGGAGAAGACTACCGAGTGAGTGATACATCACAGTAGAATTACCCAGAATTGACGAAGATCGCGTGGCTGCATCGGGTGTGCAGGCTCAGAACCGAAGCGAAGGCGGAGTCGGTGTCCCGATGCCACGAGTCGGGTTGGGGACCCCGGCCGGAGGCCGCAGGCCCCCACGCGACGGACAGCGGCGCGGCGCCGAGGCGGCCCGCCCCGTACGGAATGGAGGTTGAGGCACAACACACGTCGGTGCCGTGACCAGCGCATTCGGTCAGACGCAGTCCGCCGCGTCGATTTGGAACCCATTGCGCGGCGTGGCCTGGGTCGGCGCCCGCGGAGAGACACGGCGCGCTTCTGGTGCGACCCCGGTCTGCTGGGTGACGTCGAGCGCGTAGCGGATCGGGACTTCGTCGCCCGATGGACCGACGGGGACCGACGTGACGCACCAGGCGAGGTTCGCGACCAACGCGTGTGCCGTGTCGGAGGTCACCCGGCGCGACGGTTCTGTGTGGGGTTTGTTTAGCGGTCCGGCGGATCGGGCTGATCGAAGCTGACGTCCACGGTCTGGTAGTCCTTCTGCCGTTCGGTCTTCGCGTAGAAGGCGTAGGCGCGACGGTCGGCGGGGGTCGTCGCCCGGTCGTCGGGGTACATGCTGAACAGGCTCCGCGGGTAGAGCCGCTGGACAAGGACGGAGTCGGTCTCGGCGCACACGACGAACACGCTTGCCGCGAGGTAGATCCACGCCATGAGGCCGAGCACGATGGCGAAGAACCCGTAGCTGACGCTGGCCCCCTGCAGGTATGTGGCGATGAGGTACGTCCCGATGTTCAGGATCACCTGCCAGGTCACTCCGGCCATCACCGCTCCGACCCACACTCGCCGCACCGGCAACGGGCGGACGGCCAGCAGCCGGTAGACGAGGAGGAACAGGCCGATGTTCAGCGCGACCGCGAGGGCCACGCCGCCCACCCGGGCCAGCCAACCGAGGCCGGTGAGCTCGGCTGCCATCGTCGCGGCCGCCGACAGCAGGACGCCCAACCCGACCAGGACGATCAGGAGCAGGCCGCGACCGTAGGCCGATTGGATGCTCCGGCGTTCGGCCTTGGGTACCGCCCACACCCGGTTGAGCGTGTACTGCGCCGCATGAGTCACTCCCAGCCCGCCGTAGAGCGCCACCACGAACCCGACCACGAGTGCGGTGATGCTGCCTTCGAGGGAACGCACGTTCTCCCGGAGCTGGTCGCCGATGACCGGGAAGTTCCGCAGCGCGGAGGTAAGCACCGCCTGTTGAGCCGCCGGATCGTCATGCAGCACGAAGCCGAGAATCGTCACGCCCATCAGCAACAGCGGGAACATCGAGACGAAGCCGTAGTAACTGAGCACCGCAGCGAGGTACACGCCCTCGTCGTCGAGGAACTTGTAGCCGACCGCCACCGGCACGGCGGCCCACCGGTGCCGCCGCTGGAACGCGTCGACCCGCTCGGACAACCCCATCCCGCACCTCCCCGCGCAGCCTCTCGACCCCACGGCGAACCGATTCCGCGTCGGTCCCGCGGCCTTCGTAGAACTTGAGGCCGACGGCCGGGTCGCCGCCGAGTTCCAGGCGTCGTGACCGAGATGTCGTTCTGTGTCTGCACGATCCGGAACAAGCGTCACACCGGTGCCGCTCAGGTCACGGCGCGACTGCCAGTATCACCTCGAAACAGCGCGCCCACGAGGGGGTCGCCTGGACCCGACCGCGTGGCGGTCGCGTCGTCGCGCCGCGCGAGGTGCGTTCGGGACTGAAGCGCACCGGGGTTCTGTTGGGCGGGTCGCGGGCGAAGGTGGTCAGTTCACGGTTGTCGTCGACGACGGAACGGTTCGTGCGACGGCTCATCGCGGAGCGACGAGTCGCCTTCCACCGGGTCGGCCGGCATGTGCGCCTTGGTGTCTCCGACCTGGACGAGTTCGTCCGAGCGGGACGGGTGGAACCCATCTCGGCCGCCAGCGCTCGCGCGTCCGTGCGGCGGGTGGGGTAGATGGCACGCGGGAACCGGGACGGCCATCGGCGGTTCGGGTTGGTACGCAAACTGCCGTCGGGACGTTCCAGGCCTCTTACCTCGGGCCGGACGGGCGACGCAGGACCGCTCCGGAGACGTTCGGCCGGAAAACTGATGCGGACCGCTGGCTGTCGACGGTCGAGACGGAGCTACTGCGCGAGGAGTGGACCGATCCGCAGCTCGCCAAGATTCCGCTGCGCGAGTTCTCCGAGCGGTGGCTGGTCGAGCACAAGATGAGCCGTCGGACCCGCGAGGAGTACGCCAGCGTGTGGAGGCTGCACCTCGCGCCTTATCTGGCTGACATGCAGCTCGGCCAGATCACGACCGAGCGCGTCCGCACCTGGCGGTCGACGCTGCTGGCCCACGGACGCTCGGAGGATCGGGCTGCGAAGGCGTACCGGCTGTTGCGCGCGATCCTCAATACCGCCGTCGATGACGGGCTGATCAAGCGCAACCCGTGCCGGATCAAGGGAGCAGGGCAGCACCGCACACCCGAGCGACGACGGCGACTGTCGCGCAGGTATACCGGCTGGCCGAGCTGGTCCCGGCACGGTTCCACGTGCTGATCCTGGCTGCGGCGTTCACCGGCCTGCGGTGGGGCGAGCTGATCGCCTTGCGGCGCTGCGATCTCGACTTCACCGGCCGGGTCGTCCGGGTCTACCGGCGGCTGGCCGAGCACCGGGACGGCGAGATGGAGGCAGGTCCGACGAAGTCGCTGGCGGAGCGCGCACCGTGTCCCTGCCGGACGTGCTCGTCGTGGCACTGCGGGGAGCACCTGGCCGAGTTCGCCGAGGACGGTTCCGAAGGCCTGGTGTTCGTCGGCGAGCGGGGTGGACCGCTCCGGCGCGGCACCTTCCATCGCAGCACCGCGTGGACGGCGACCGTCGTGAAGGCGGCTCCCCCCGCGGGTTCCACTTCCACGACCTACGGCACACCGGCAACCACCTCGCCGCCGCTGCAGGTGCCAGCACCCGGGAGCTGATGCACCGGATGGGCCACGTGTCGATGCGCGCCGCGCTGATCTACCAGCACGCCACGAGCGAGCGGGACCGCGTCCTGGCCGACCGCCTCGACGCCCTCGTGCGGGACACGACCGGTGACAGCTAATTGCACGCTAATTGCACGCGACGCCAACGGCGCCCACTCCATGATCGGAGCTGGGCGCCGTTTTCGCTGGTGGAACCAGGTGAGCGGGCAACGGGAATCGAACCCGCGTAGCCAGTTTGAAGACTGGGGCTCTACCATTGAGCTACACCCGCGTGCCCGGGTCGTCCGCCGTGCCTTTCCAGCGTATCCGACTCGCGGGTCGGCGAGCACGACCGCCCGGCCCGTCGGGCGGCGGGACGCCACTGCCGGGTGTCAACGGCCGGTGAGACCTCCTCGGCAGCGGCGGGCGCGCCCGGCCGGGGGCTACACTGGCCGCGACGGGGTGTGGCGCAGCTTGGTAGCGCACTCGCTTTGGGAGCGAGGGGCCGTGGGTTCAAATCCCGCCACCCCGACCAGCGGAAACGCGGTCCGGACCGCACTCCTGAGCGCTCTGACAGCAGCATCTGACAGCAACCCTCACTGCCCGTCGTGCTCGCCGAGCTGGGGTTCCAGCGGGTCGAGCGCGGTCCGCTGGGTGTCGAGCGAACGTGACCGTAGACGTTCATGGTCATCTCGATGGCCAGTGACCGACGATCTCCATGACGATCCGCGGGTGCACGCCGAGCGAGAGCAGCAGGCTCACGCAGGTGTGCCGGAGGTCGTGCAGCCGGACCCGGCGGAACCCGTGGCCTCCAGAGCGCGTGCGAACATGCGGGTCAGATGTCCGCGGCTCCAGCGGCGTCCCGACGGACGAGGTGAACACGTACGGCGGTGTCCGGCCAGCGCACCCGGCCGGCGACGGCGCCGCTCCTTGCCTGCCGGTCCCGGTGCTCGGGCAGCGCGTCGACGACGAGCGGGGCAGCGGCACCGTCCGGCGTCGACCGCCGGGTCTTGGTCGGCAGCTCCTGCAGCCGGCCCTCGGCGCGCTGCAGGCCGCGCTGATCGCGAGCGTGCCCGCGTCGAAGTCGACGTCGTCCCAGTGCAGCCCGCACACCTCCGACCGGCGCAGCCCGAGCATGAGCATGGTGACCCACAACGCGTCGAGCCGGTGACCCTCGACCGCGCGCAGGAACGCGGGCCTCGTCGAGCTGAACGGCTCGGTGTTGGTGACCTTCGCGGGGGTAGCGATCGCGCACGCGCTCGCGACGTTGCGGGTCACCAGCTCCTCGCGGAACGCGTGCTCGAGCGCGGCCCGCAGCGTCGCGTGAACCCACTGGACCATGCGCGGGCTCATACCGGCTGCCCGGAGGTCGTCGACCATGAGCCGGACGTCCCGCACCGACAACGCGGTGAGCTTCTTCGAGCCGATCCGCGGCACGAGGTGGAGGCGGACGTTGGTCTCGTAGCCGGCGTAGGTCTACGGCCGGACGTGTTGCCTGACGTGCGCGAGCCACTCGTCGAGGAACTGCTCGACGGTCAGCCCGGTCGGGCCGGCGGGGATGCCCTTGTCGTGCGCGGTCCTGGAGCTCGCGAGCTTGCCGAGGCGTCCTTCCGTCGGTGCCGTAGACGAAGCGGCGTCGATCCGGCCGGCGTGCGGTGCGGACGTAGGCGGCGGCGGACCACCGGCCGTCCTTGCGCTGCTAGACGCTGCCCTCGCCGTTGCATGTTGCGGCTCACGCGGCCTCGCCTCGCTCGCGATCATCGGCGGGCGAACTCCCGTACGGCCTCCGCGGGGACGCGGCGCAGCCGGCCGATCTTGATGGACTCGAGGTCGCCGGTGCGGATGAGGTCGTAGACCTTGCAGCGGCCGACGTGCAGGGCCTCGGCGGCCTCCTCGGGGGTGAGAACACCGTTCCATCGCTTCTCCTTGGTCATGCGGTCGTGGTCGTCAGTTCCTCCCGGGCGGTGCGTCGTCTTCTCCCGCGCCTGGCCGCTGCGGTGTTCGCGAGCAGGGCGTCAGCCGTTGTGTGCCAGCCGATCCCGGCGTAGGTCAGGGAGCTGATCAGGACCTCGGTCGTGTCCTCGTCGAGGTCCAGGCGCTCGACGTCCTCCGGCCCGGACGAGCGGGCCGGCGTTCTGGAGCTGCCAGTCGCGGCGGGCCTGCCGCAGCGCGGTCAGCGTCGTCGAGTAGCGCCGGGAGCGGGTGGAGAAGTGCCCGGCGAAGCCGAGCATGTGCGCCCACCGCCACAGCCGGCCCCAGGACGCCGCCCACTCGCTGCCGCGTCGTAGCCCGGCGGGCTTCTGGCCGAGCCGCCAGCACGCGTCGATCTGACGGCCGGTATGCGTGGCGAGGTCGGTGTAGGAGCGCACGGTGTCCGGGCGCAGCCGGGTCGACAGGTGCCCGGCCATCTCGGTGGCCTTCGTGGCGTACTTGGCCAGGTAGGCGGCGACGGCGTCGTGGTGATCTCGGCGCGGTCGTCGAGGTCGCGGGCGGCGAGCCGGACCGGGCGGGGTTCGACCTGGGTGCCCCACTCGATCCGCCAGCCGCCGGGCCGATACGGGTGCGGGTCGGTGTCGAACGCCGTCGCCGGTGACCGCGCCGCGCAGCAGGAGCGCGACCTGACCGGCTGAGACCCCGGCGGGCGGGGTGAGCGTGGCGAGCGGGTTGTCGGGGTCGCGGCCGTCGAGGCGCACCAGGGCGTGGAGGTGCACGGCGCCGCGCGCCTGGAACTCGGCGACCTTCGTGTAGCTCAGCCGCAGCCGTGTCCGGTGCAGCCGCTCGAGGTGGCGCAGGCTGCGGTTGGCGGCGATCATCGTGCGCCGCCACAGCTCGCCGACGTGCAGGTTCCACACCGCCTGGTGCGGGTGGTCGTAGCAGTCCAGGCACAGCGGCCGCCCGACAGCCGGGTCGGACTCCGCGTGGCGCTCCCAGCAGGCCGTGAGACGCCGTGCTCGCACGTGGTGTCGTCGCGGCGGGGGCGGCACGGCAGCAGCCGGCCGTTGCGGTCGGTGCGGTGCGCGTGGACCGGGCCGAAGGAGGGGGCGGTGACGGTCAGGAACACGCACGGATGCCCGGCCACGGTGGCCGGGGTGCCTTTGCCGCCGACGAGTCCGGCGGTGACGAGCTGGAAGGTGTCGGCCCGGTAGGTCTCCGCAAGGACGGGCAGACGCTCGCGCGGCGGTTGCCGCAGGCGGTGTAGATCAGCCCGTCCGGCATCTCGCGGGTGTGCCGCTCGGAGGTGATACGGCCGGTGGCCTGCTCGACCCGGTAGACGGTGCCCGAGAACTTGACCGGGTGGGCGCAACCGGCGGCCGGGGCGACGTGGGAGAGCCAGCCCGCGTAGTCGTCGCGGGCGCCGGCTGACCAACTCGGCGGGGTGGGCGGTGGCGGCCATGCGGGAGAGCTGTCGGGCACCGAGGGCGTCGACGGTGAGCCGGTCGCGGGCCGCCGAGCTCATGCCGACACACCCCGCACCAGCTCCGTATTCGCCACGCCGACATCACGTGGGCGCGTCGATGCCAGTCGGTCGGCTGGACATGTGCCCACTCGCGGCGTGCTGACGTCGGCCGTGGCACCGGGCCTAGACGACGGCCCGCAGGTAGACCGACGGAACGGTCATCGGTGGCACCGACGCGTTCCAGGACGGCCCACCAACGGGCGCGACGGGGGTAGAGGACGCTGGAGCCGCTCGGCGCGGTCGGGCGTGCTCGCGACCCTCTGTTGTGGCGCTGGACGGGACGGCGTGGATTGCGGCGGTGGTGCGATCCAGTCCAGCCGCGACGAGCCGGGCCAGGGACGCGCTGC
>CAWGHE010000007.1:0-1192106 GCA_963822335.1 uncultured Actinomycetota bacterium
GAAGTGCCCGCGGGCCCGGATCGCCCGCCGGTAGCGGGCGTTCAGCGACTCGATGCGTTGGTACCCGGTATGAAATACCGCGAGGGTCCGCGTGTTGTTCTGCTGGCCCGGCGTCTGCTGCCGGGCATACGGTGTGACCGTCCGGAACAGGGGCCTTCGGGGAACACGTATGGGCAGGCCGTTCTTGCTCAGTGGGCTGCGAGCCCGTGTTAGTAGTTGGCCGCCCCTGCGACTGGTCCGGCTGCGCTGCGAGCGCGTATCCGTAGGTGTCGTTCCGTCCCAGCGGTTCCCCTTGTCGATCGATAGAAGGGAGTCGTGGATGGTGCGCTATATCGGGATGGATGTGCACCGCGAGTTCGCTCAGCTCGCGGTGGTGGAGGACGGCCTGGTGCGGGACGAGGGCCGGATCGGGGTCACACCGGAGGCGCTGCGGCGCGTGGGCGGCCGGTCTGCGCCGTGATGATCAGGTGGCGTTGGAGGCCACCGGTAACAGTGATGCGATCGCGAACCTGCTGACGCCGATCGTGGGTCGGGTGGTGGTGTCGAACCCGTCGAAGACGCGGGCGATCGCGGAGGCGAAGGTGAAGACCGACAAGGTCGACGCCCGGATCCTGGCGCAGCTGCTGGCCGCGGACTTCCTGCCGCCGGTGTGGCTGCCGGACGAGCGGACCCGGGCGTTGCGCCGGCAGGTGACCCGCCGTGCTCATCTGGTCCGGCAACGGACCCGGATCAAGAACCAGGTGCAGGCGATCTTGGCCCGCAACCTGGCCCCGACACCGCCGGTGTCGGATCTGTTCGGCAGGACCGGCCGGCACTGGCTGTCGCGCCAGCCGCTGCCGGCCGACGAACGGTCCAGCGTGGCTGCGCTGTTGCGCCGAGGTCGAATCTGAACGCGGTCAGTCCGGAGGCCCCAAGAGAGCCAATTCCTAAAGGAGTCGAGAGATAATCAATATTCTCTTAACTGAAATTGAGACCATCAGCAGGGGACCCAGGTATGGATTACGAACTGGATCATAGCTAAGTCGCTGCGGTTCGGCCGAGTCGAGCCGTGGGCCGTGTCTGGGTGAGCTTCGACCTTTCATCGCGGAGCACTCGCCGTCGTGACCGCGTCGGATCGGCCCCGGCAGGTCGTCGCCCTTGCGTGGGGCCGTGAGCAACGACAGCCACGGCCGAAGTTTCGCGGTGGGCCGATGCCGGACGGCTGGGTCGACGGTTCCGGCGATCCTCTTCACTGGGCGCGCGGCTCGGCGCCCGGCTGAAGTTCCCGGACCGGGAGCCGCGAACCCGTGGCCGCCACGGAGATACGTCGACGAGGTCCGGAGGTCCCGCGGTGGAGGTGTCGTCGTCGGCGGTGAGCAGGGTGAGCAGGGCGGCGCCACCACCACGGCTTCCTATCCCGGCGCGGCAGCTTGGGTGGCTCGGCGGCCGGGGTCGCGGCCAGCCCGCGGCGCGGCCGCCGAGGGCCTCGCGGTGGCTGCCCGGCCAGCGGGGTCCTCGCCGAAGCGCACGACCGAACCCGCTCCGGGCGAACCCACCCCGTCCCTAATGCCCCGCGGGCCAACTGGGCGGCAGAGCTGCTCCGCGGCGATCGGCGAGCTCAAAGCACCGGCTGAGTACCCACCCCGCCATCGGCCCGGGCGCCACGGCTACCCGGCTCACCACCCCCGGGCGTGGTCGGCACGATCGCGCCCGGGGGTGGCTCGCGGGTCCAGGTCGGGTCGCTGACGACCTCGGTGCCGCGCACGGTGGACACCACGCGATTCTGATCCACTCCCGCCACGGCCGAACACACCCCGAGCGGCACCACCGGCGACAGCTCGACCCCGACGAACCCCGCGGGGAGCAGTTCCCACAGCCGGGCCTCCAGGCGGGCCAGCCGGCGGGGATCGACCGCGGACGGCCGCACGAAGCGGTCCTGTCGCCACCGCTGCATCACCTGAGCCGGGGTCAGGGCCGCGGCGCGGGTGCGGACGACGCCGAGGAGCAAGGTCTGCAGGTCGGTCGGCGGAAGGTTCGTCTCCAGGGCAGCCCGCGGGTCGTCGAGCACGCCGCGCCAAACTCGCTCAGCCGGCCTCACGACACGGCTCGCGACACGGACAGGTGCCGTGTCCGCGTGTCCAGTGGCGCCGGCGCACCGCCGTCCCGCCAGCACTGCGCCGCCCGAGCCCGGTCCGTGTCCCCACGCTGCCTCATGCTCCTGGTGACCAACGGCGCTAACCAGCCGCTCGCCGGGTGAGGCGGCAGTCGGCCGAGTCCAGGGCGAAGATGTAGTCGTACCAGCGGTGACGAATCGCCTCAAGATCCTCCAGCCGCTGCACTCGGTCGGCAAGCGTGACTTCGGTGGTCTGCGGCACTGCAACTCCCCAGGAACGAACGTTCGTAACGTCGCGCTGATGCTACGACCGTGCGACCCATGGAGGGCACGAATCTGTAGTTCTGTGCCGCGGTCGCGACCGGAGCGGAGTGCCACGAGACGTCAGCGTCGTCGCAGGTAGATGCCCTGGTCGGCATGTCGCTGCGGCTCTTGAGTCGCGGGTTGAGGGCTCGAACTTCTGGAGTCCGGGGCTTGGCGCAGCCAGGCGGTCCCGCGATCGCCGATCGGGGCCGCTGTACGGGGGCGATCCCGCTCAGTCCGGGGAGTACACCCAGGACGCGATGATCAACCGATGTCCGTCGGGATCGAGAAAGGTCACGCCGCCGTGGTCGGCCCAGTAGGCGATCGAGGTGACCGGGGCGACGTTAGCCGCCGCCAGCCGCGCGACGACGGCCTGCTGGGCCGCTGCGTCCGGTAGATACAGCACGAGCTCGTCGAACGGCGCGGGTATGGGCTGGCCGTCCGCACCGGCCAGTCGGACGATCTCGAGGTGCACCGGGACTGAAGGCAGTCCGAGGATCGTGCCGTCGAGCCCGTAGCTGCGGGTGAAGGTCTCCAGGTGGGGCAGGCCGACGACGTCACGATAGAACCGCACGGTCTGCTCGTAACACGGGCTCCAGCGCACCACGCGCAGGGCACCGACCGGCAGGTGGGTGGGCCATCCGGATCCGACACCAGTCACGCTCGATACCTCCCGGGGCTCGTGGTCACCGACCGGAGCGCGGTCCGGGATAGCACCAGGCACCAGCAGCCCGCAATCCTCCGCCGGAACGTCGCCGCTGCCAAAGCCCCCGGCTGACGTGGTGTGGCTCGATGGTCCCGCCCGCGACAGTGCCCGTCGCCGTCGCACATCCGGGACGTCGCCGGGCGCGGGCTAACGCGGGGCCCCGGCCCGACGAGACGGCCCCGGGCGTCTTACCGGGCGTCCATATCGGACACACTGACTGCGGGTGTGACTGCGAACCGCAGCCGTCGCGCGGCAACGCAGGCAACGCTGCCAACGCGAGGTTCGCCCTAAGCTGCGCAGTCCTCGACAGCGGTGACGAACCCGCGATCTTTTAATCCAGTCGGTTCGCAGTATTCTGGATTCTCGGTTTGTGACGACTTCGTGCGGTATTGGGTAGAAGCGAGGAAGCAACCACGAATGTGTCAATCAGACTAGGAGACTTGCCGCGCCTCGCCCCGCCGTCTGCGTCGCTCGCGAAGCTTTCCGCGCGCGGCGGCCCTGATCGTCGGGCGCGCGCTGGAGTAACGCGACGTCGGAGACCAGCTGGCCACCGTCTTCGGTGGCCGCGGACCGGGACGAAGGGCATGTCCCGGAGAATGCCCCGATGGACCTCACGACGGCCCTGCGGACGGTGCAGAGACCGTTCCTGCTGCCCGGGCGCAGCGACGCGAAGCTGGTTGAGAGCGTCCGGTCCAAGATAGCGGCGCCTGATCATCGTGATGTCTTAGATGTCTCGGGACTGGACGGCGGTGCGGTGATCCGTGGTGAGGACGTCCTGCTTAATCTCGCCACGGCTACGCGCCCCCGCTACCAGGACGACGTCTACGACGTCCACGCACAATGGGCGTTGCTCCGCTACATCGGGGTATTTGCGGAGCGCGACGGCAGCGACGAGCGGATCGGGCTCTCCGAGGCTGGGCAACGGATCGTCGGGAACCAGCGCCGGGTGATGAGCGAGGATCTGGGAATCGGCTTCGCGACGCTTCTCTCCGGTGGGTGGCTGGTCCCGGGCGGTGATGCTGGGGAGCCGACCGTCACGGTCGTGGACGTCGACGTGCTGCTGGACGACGGCGGCGGGTACGAGTTCGAGGTCGAGCAGGTGGGGAAGCGTCGCCCCGACTACCTGCTCATCGGCCGCGACGCTGACTCTGGTGTTCATCTCGGCCTGCTCGAGTGCAAGGGCACGAAGGCGCGGAGCAACGCGATCACCCAGCTCGCGTCCGCGTCGGAACAGTTGGCCGGGCTGCTGGTTGACGGAGGACACCCTCGCGGGCTCGCGGTCAGCTCCATGGTCGGGAATCGCGGTATCGAATACTTCGCCGTGCAGCGCGAGTTTCCGTCTCCGGCCGACCTGATGGAGACGCCACGACCGTCGATCGCGTTCGACGACGTACGCTTTCCCGATCGCGGTTCGCTCCGTGCGGTCGTCGATCAGCGCGTCACGGTTGCGCCTGCCGACCCGGTCGGTCGGCGGGTCGGACTGAGCAGGGACGGCGTGGCGGCACTGGCCGGCCCCGCGATCGCCACGTCGTGGGCGACGCTCGCACAGCTGGCGGGTAACGAGGAGGCTGCGGATCGGTGGAGCATCGCGTCGCGACGGCACCCGGACGGGCCCCGTTCGCGGGCGCGCCAGGACCACCCCGGACCGCGCGGGACGACGATCCGGGGTACTGCCCAGACCGTCACCCTGCCGGGCGGACAGCTCGAGATGGTCCTGGGCGTGCTCGACTATGTCGACGACGCGCTGTCCTCTGGTGACCCAGCGGCGGTGTGGGAAGCCCAGCGCCGCGCGGCTGCCGACCGCCGCAGGTCGGATTCCCCCGAGCCGGGCGGCGACGACGATGTGGTGGCCACGCACGCCGACAGCGGTGCCGCGCTCCTGCTGCGCGCGATCTGACCGCGATCGCCCGCCCGATCGAGGCTGTACCGCGGCGCTCATCGAGACGCGACAGCGCGCCATCACAGTTGCGGGACCAATCCAGCAGGCGTTCGGCGGGCAGGCCCAACGGAGCGACGTTTCCTCGTTGCAAAAGGGGTGGGGCATAGCCTGGGGCTTTCATCGGCTGGCTGGCTGAAAGTGCGTGTCGAATAGCTGAAGGGTGCTGCTGACCAGTGAGGATGTGGGATTGCCTGGGGTAGCTCCCGGTTTTCCGAAGTCCGAGGTCCGAGGTCCGGTCGCCAGCCCCGCCCGGAGGCTCCGCGGAGTTCGTGCGGACAGTCTGGAACGCCCGCGCGAACACACCACGACAAGAGAAAGGCAGTAAACGCTACACCGTGAGCTCGGCGGCGCCGGCGGTTGCACCGCGAGCTTCGGTGCGCTGATCGTCGTCGGGCGACATGACCGGCCCAGGATGGCGGTTCTTGGTGACGCTCAGGAGGAACCTTGATGACGGACGGCACACCGCACCTCGACTGCGACATCGTGATGAAGGGCGGGATCACTAGCGGTGTGATCTATCCCTGGGCGGTCTGCGAGTTGGCCGCGACCTACCGCCTACGTGCGGTGGGCGGGGCGTCGGCGGGCGCCATCGCTGCCGCGGCGGCTGCGGCGGCCGAGTACGGACGGGAGTCGGACGGCTTCACGAAGCTCGCCGCGCTGCCGGACACGATCACTGCGACGTCACCTATGGGCGGGTCGACGCTCTTCCGCCTCTTCCAGCCGAGCAAGCAGGCGGAGGGGCTCTTGCGCCTCGCAACGGCGGGGCTCCGACCTGCGAGCGACCTCGCCACCCGAAGCGGCGGCCTCGTCGGGTTCGTCCGTAGCGCGGTGGCGAGGCTGCGTCGATCGGTTGCAGTCCGGACGATCGCGGTCCTGTTCGCGTTGCTGCGCTGCGCGCCCTGGACCGCGCTGCTCGGGGCGGTCCCCGGCGTGGTGGTCCTCAGCTTCGGGGTGGCGGGCACGGGCCCGACCGCTGTCGCCGCCGACGTAGCCGGGGTGGTCCTTGTCCTGGTGGGCGTCCTCGGCGGCTCCGCTGCTGGGACGGCGCGCCGCGCCGGAACGGTCGTCAGCGGCGAGGGGTTCGGGCTCTGCTCGGGAATGCCCGGCGGGCGGCGGTTCCGCCGTGCCCAGGCATTGACGCCGTGGCTGCACGCCCTGCTCCAGGACCTTGCGGGTCGCCCGGGAGGCGATCCGCTCACCTTCGGCGATCTCTCCGGAGAGGGCTGCGACCTGCGCGTCATGACCACGAACCTCACGCGTAAACAGCCCATCGCGCTGCCCTTCGAGGCCCGGGAGTACTTCTTCGACCCCGAGAAATTCCGAACCCTCTTTCCCGAAGAGGTGGTGCGGTGGATGGAGGACCATCCGCCGGCCCTCGACGACCAGCCCGAGAAGCGATGGAGCTCGGAGGTTCTGCGCTCCCAGGCCCTGCCGCTTCGCCCGTTCCCGGCCCGGGACGACCTGCCGGTGGTGGTGGCGACCCGGATGAGCCTGAGTTTTCCGTACCTGATCAGCGCGGTCCCGTTGCATGCGGTCGACTACACGCGTGACGCGAGCCGGGAGGCGAGTGCCGCGGCCGATCGGTTCCGCAGGGACTACCCCGGTGTCGGCCCCGAGGACGCGGCCGCCCGGCTGCCGGAACGGGACATGATCGTCAACTGGTTCTCCGATGGCGGGATCTGCAGCAACCTGCCCGTCCACTTCTTCGACCGGCCCCTTCCGAGGCGCCCGACCTTCGCCATCGACCTCGCGCCGTTCCCTCCGGGCCGGATGAAATCCGACGACGAGTCGCAGAACTCACGGCTGCCCACGGTCAACCAGGGCGGATTCCTGCGTCGGACGTCAACCTGGCCGGTGACCGGGCTTGCCGGACTGCTCGGCTTCGGCGCCGCCATAGTCTCGACCGCGCGCGCCTGGGTCGACGAGGGGCTGACCGTCACGCCCGGCTACCGGGATCGCATCGTCACCGTCTACTGCACCGACGAGGAGGGCGGGCTCAACCTGACGATGTCCACTGAGGTCGTGCGCGCCCTCGCGGAACGGGGCCAAGACGCTGCGCAGAAGCTCGTGGCACGGTTCGCGCACCCGATGCCGGACGACCCCGCGACGTGGGGATGGCGCAATCAGGAGTGGATCCGCTTCCGCACGGCAACAACCGGACTCGACAGGTGGATCGCGCAGTTCCGCGACGTTCTCACCGATCCCACCGTGCCGGAGCCCTACTCCGGTCTCGCCGGGGACGGGGCGAACGACCGGATTCCGTCGTACCGCTTGACTCAGGGGCGACGGGCGGTGGTCAACCGGCGCACGGACGCCATAGTCGCGCTCGCGGAGGAGTGGGCCACGTCGTCCGCAGACGCCTTCGCCAACGGGACGCCGACGCCGGCACCGGTGCTCGGCCTTATGCCATTCGAGCGGGCCGAGCCGCCATCGGACCCGGCACCGGACGCGGTGCCGTCGGCTCAGGAGACCGATGGCACGGTCCGTGGCCGGAGTTCCGGCGAGTAGACACCTCCCGTCCTTCCGGCCAGCAACTAGTGGCGCGTAAACGATGTTCTTTGACCGGGTCGGCAGTGGTCGAGTAGCTCGTCGGCGGGCTTGGTCCAGGCGAAGGGATGGCAGCGTTCGTTCCAGCCGTCGATGAACAGGCCGATCGCGGTGATCAGGTCCTTGACGCTGCCGAAGCTGCCACGACGGATGGCCTGGCGGGTGATGATCGAGAAGAACACCTCGACCAGGTTCAGCCAGGAGCCCGAGGTCGGGGTGAAGTGCAGCGTGATCCGCGGGTTGCGCGCCAGCCAGGCCCGCACCGCGGGGTGCTTGTGAGTGGCGTAGTTGTCCACGACCAGGTGCAACTTGCGTCGCGGGTAGGCCTTCGCGACCTGTTTGAGGAACCGCAGGAACTCTTGGTGGCGGTGTCGCGGTAGGCACGCCTGCTCGACCCGTCCGGTCGCGACCTCCAGCGCGGCGAACAGCGTGGTGGTGCCGTGGCGGACGTAGTCGTGGGTCTGCTTCTCCGGGATGCCGGGCATGATCGGCAGGATCGGCGCAGTCCGGTCCAACGCTTGGACCTGGGATTTCTCGTCGACACAGAGCACAACGGCCCTCTCCGGCGGGTCCAGATACAGCCCGACGACGTCGCGGACCTTGGCCTCGAGTTCAGGGTCGGTGGAGAACTTGAACGTCTCGGCCTTCCACGGCTGCAGGCCCCACCGCCGCCAGATCTTGCCGATCCACACATGGGAGATCCCCAACTCGGCGCCGAGCAGACGCGATGACCAATGGGTCACCCCGAGCCGTTCGGGCGGCGGCTCCAAGGTGGCGAGCACGACCGCGACCTCGTCGATCACCGGTGGCCGGCCCGCTTTAGGCAGGTCCTGCAGGCCGGCGATCCCGTCGGCGACATAGCGCTTCTTCCACCCGATCACCGTCGGCTTGGAGGCGCCGACCAACGTGACGATGTCCTTGACCGCCACCCCATCCGCGGCCAGCAACACGATCCTGGCCCGTCGGGCCAGCCCCGCCGAGATCGACGACGACCGCAGCCACGACTCCAGCACCTCACGGTCGGCGGCCGGCACGTCCACAGTCACAGTCAACGGCACGACTCATGATCCCGTAAACCGGCCCGCGAGTAAAGTTATCTAATTACCGCGACACTAGGTCGCCGGGACGGGTGCAGCCGTTGCATCGGGCTCCTGCCCCCCGTTGAGCTGATCCTCAATCCTGATGAGCGGCGATAACGCGGCGCGTTAGGCCGCGATGACGTGGGCGTGTCGGCCGAACGGCCGACAAGTCGCCTCCCTGCCGAGAAGGATTCCTCCTGTGATGGCCGTGTCGTCGCGTTTCTGGTTCTCGGCCCCCGTCGTGGTCGGGGCGGTTCTGGCCGTGTCTGGGTGTGTCCCGGCGTCGTCGGCGGCGCCAGTGGTGAGCGTGCCGGCGACCCCGGTCGCGGCCGCGACGGGGGCGCCGGTGGTGCCGGCGCCATTGCCCCCGCTCGCTCCGGTGGCGGTGTCGGTCACGGTGGCGTCGGTGACCGACGGGGACACGTTCGTCACCAGCGACGGGCGCACGGTGCGGGTGCTCGGGATCGACTCGTGTGAGGCCGGCACCTACGGCGGCCGGCTGGCCACCGACGCGGCGAAGTCCGTGCTGCTGGGGCAGCCGGTGACGTTGACCGCCGAGCCGGGTGTGGACACCGACTCGCACCAGCGCCAGCTGCGCTACGTGCAGGTGCGCGGGCAGGACTTCGGAAAGGCGATGGTGCCGTCGATGCACACCGGGGTGTACGAGGGTCGCAACGACGCCTCCCCGAGCTACGTGGCCGAGCTGCGCGCCGTGGACAACGGCCGGTCGTGCGCCGCACCGGTCACTTCCTCTGCCCCGCCGCCCACCGTGAACGACGACAACGACAGGGCGTTCGTACCGGCACCGGCGCCCCGACGGGACACCAACTCCGGGTCGTCGGCCACGAAGCCGCGAACGGGACACTCCGGGCACCCGTGCCTTCCCGGTGAGCGCGATGGCGACGGCGACGGCTACTGCAAGGAAGGCCGGAGCTAACCCCCTACAGGACGCCCGCGGCCGGACCAGCTCAAAGCACCCACACCGGGCCGGCGCGGACTCGCCGGCCAGGCGCCGCGCCAGCCACGCCCAGCACGGCCGCCACACCCCGGACGCAATGTGCGGGGCGGTAGCCGAGGGGGCCGCCGTCCCGCACGGCCGATCACTCGGCGAGCTTGGTGAGGGCCTGAGCCCAGAGGAAGTACTTGTTGGTTCCGAGGTCGCGCACGGTTTTGATGTTGAACGCTTCCTTGAGGTGCTGCGCGTCGCCCTCGGAGACGCCCTGCAGCGCGTCGACCGGGGCGTCGGCGAGCTCGGTCAGGCTCTTGGACTCGTAGGCTTTGTCGACCTTGCCGGCGATGTCGCCCATGCATGTTCTCCGTTCCCGGTGCTGCGGCCGTGACGCTGATGTGTCCCCGTCACCGTGGCAGGGAGGGCCAGGAGCGCATCGATCCGACACGCGTTGGCGTACCGAGCACCCCGGGCTTTCGAGGTAAGCCTGCTCGCCGCGACCGAGGCCGAGTGACCATGGCACGCTATATCCTCCCGGGGACGAGAACGTCGTCCAGGGCGTCGCCGACGTCCTCGGCGACCAGCACCGGACTCACCGGCCCCGAGAGGTGGACGGGGTCACTTTCCCCCGGCCGCGCTCCAGTCCCGGGATTATCAGGACGCGCCGGGGCGCTGGCGGTTGGGGAAGTCCGGCACCCGCTGGGTCGCCTCGGTGTTGGCGAGCTGACGGGCCCGGCGGCCGGCGAGCATGGCGAAGGCGACACCGGCGAGCAGCCCACCCATGATCCCGCCTAGCAGTGCGCCGCCCGTGTTTGAGCCCGTCGAGAGCACGGTGGACGGGGTCCCTTGCCCGTCCGGCGATCCAGTTCCTGGGGTCGCGCTCGGCCGCTAGCTAGCGGCGGGGCAGTCCTCCACCCACCGGGTCGCCTCGATGTTGGCGATCTCCCACGTGGTCGCCGCTCCTGACGGAGCGGCCCTTCACCCCGCTCTACGCCGGCCAGCTCGTCCCGCCTCGATTCGAGTGCTTTCCGGCGGGTCTCAGACCGCTGGTTCGTCTCCGGCCAGCACTCGTCCGCCCGCGCATGTGCCGGTCACGCAGGACGCGGTCGTGATCCGTTCCGGCACACCCGCCGCTCGCCGGAGCTTGGTCTTCCCGGTAACGGATCCTCGATCAGGTGCGAGCAGGCGAGCATCTTCCGTCTCACCGAAAGGGGTTCGCCATGCGTACGAGGTCGATCGTCATCACCGGAGCGTGTGTGGCCGCGCTGATGGGCGCGGGCGCCGGAACCGCATTGGCCGGAGAGGTGACAGGTAACGGCGAACCGACCCCGGCGCCGGAGCGAGCC
The DNA here is from genome assembly GCA_963822335.1 of uncultured Actinomycetota bacterium. GTDB lineage: Bacteria > Actinomycetota > Actinomycetes > Mycobacteriales > Pseudonocardiaceae > Pseudonocardia. The sequence continues at coordinate 10,962 of CAWGHE010000007.1, forward strand.
AACTCGATCTGTGCCTTCTCCGGCCAGAACGACACTCCCGACGATCCTGTCGAGGGCGGCCGCGTCCAGTCCTACGGGCAGTTGGTGAAGCTGGGTCTCAAGGGAGCGTTTCCCGGGCCGGGCGTCGCCTGCCATGGGGGTAGCAACGTGCCTGAGTGAGGCCGGCCGGGTGGCCCGTCGCAGGCGGGCCACGCGGGTCGGTAGGCGTCAGGCCGTCGCGGCGGCCACCCGACGGACGAGGTCTCGCACGGTCGCGAGTGTCTCGTCGGGATAGTCGAGGTGCAGGTTGTGCACCGCCCCGGGCCAGGACACGAGGGGCGCACCGAGCGCGTCCACGAGCCGGGCGTGGGACCGACGAATCGCGTTCGTCGGCTTGCGGTCGGCCGTGACGACCACCGCCGGGATGTGGTGGGGCAGGTCCGCTTCGCGCATGCCGGCGGACAGCTCCGTGATGCCGTACACCGAGCGGGCCAGTTTCGGGATGTCGAGGTCGCCGATCCGCGCGTGCGCGGCTTCGCAGTCCGGGCGCAGGTGCAGCGGGCCGTCGAGTTGGTCGAGGTGCGCGGCCCACCCGTCGAGCATCTCGCCGAGGAGCCCGGCCGCCCCCCGCCGGCCGTCTAGGACAGGTCGACGTCGATCCCTGACGGCGCGAACACCTGGGCCGATGTCAGCACGGTCTCGTGCCCCAGGACACGGACGGTGTAGAAGTCCTCGCCCTCCGGCACGCTGAGTTCGGACGCCATCCGGCACTCGCCGGGGTACTCGGGGTCGGGGCCGGTGTCGGCGTAGACGGGCTTCGCGGTCTGACCGACCGCGACCACCTTTCCGGCGGCGTCGACTACGGTGATCTGCTCGCTGGTGTCGCCCGCGTGCTCGGCGATTGTCCACATGCACACGTCGGCCTTCACCGACCCAGACACCGGACGCGCCTGGGGCTCCGCGGCCGAGCCGCAGCCCGCCAGTGCCAGGCCAGCGGTTACGACCGCCAGCGCGAGCCAGTTCCTGATCATCTCAGATCCGGCCTAGTTCGCCGGCCCGGTCAGCAGCTTGTCGGCGGTCCCGCCGCAGCTCATCGCCCGCAACTTCGGCGCGAGCTCGGCGTTGGATAGCGACGACGAGCTGGCCAGCTCGTCGCACCACTCGGCCTGCTTCCCGGCGTTGGCCTCACGTTCTTGGCGCAGCCCTTCGGCGCCGCCGGCCGGGTAGCCGCCGTCCTCGGCGCCCTGCTGTTCGGCCTGCTGCTGTGCTCGCTGTTCGGCCTGTGCCCGCTTCTCCGCCGCCGCGCGCTCCCGGATGGTGGCTTGGGCCCGCTCTCCGGCCCGGGCGGCGACGTCACGGATCTGTGGTTGCGGGTCGGGCGCCAGGTTCAGCGTGACGACCGGCGCCGCGGGCGCCGCGACGGCCTGCACGGTGGGCTCAGAGACGGCCTCGGGCGCGTCGAGGGCGCCAGAGATAGTGAGCGCCGCCGCGCAGGTGAGTCCGAGTGTGGCGGCGGCGAGGTAGCGGCGGGCGTGCAGCACGGCCGTTGCCCCTTCTCCTGGTCGCAAGGCCCCCCGCACCCGGTGAGTTACCGGATGAGGGGGCCTCTCGTTTCCCGGCCGCTGTGTGCGTGACTACCTCGAAGGCGGCCGGGACGCCCAAGAGGGAGTGATAAGACGGCTCAGTTGCCGGAGCAAGTCACCACGGCGAACGGGCCGGAGCTGGTCGAAGATGTGATTTCCTTACCGTTCTTGGAGATCTTGCAGGTGATGTTCCCGCCGGACTGCCCGTTCTGCGCGAGCAGGGACAGCGGCTGGAACGAGAACGCGCCACCGTCGAAGGTGACCTGCTTCGACCATGGCAGGCTCGCCGATGCGACCTGCTCTTGGCCCATGTTCTTGTCCTTGATGTAAGTGATGTTCGAGGCCTGGCCGGAGCCGGTGACCTGGTAGGTGATGACGTCACCAGCGCCGGTGTTGGCCTGCGGTGCTGCGGCCGGAGCCTGGGCCGGCTGCGGCTGCGGCGCGACCGGAGCGGCCGGAACGGCCGGAGCAGCCGGAACGGCCGGAACGGCCGGGACGGCCGGGACGGCCGGCGTGGGCGCCCCACCGCCGCCGTTGATGGCAGAGATCAGGACGATAAGCAGGACGATGCCGCCGAGGATCCACGGCCAGCGGCGCCGCTTCTTCGGCGCCGGCTGCGGCGGCGGCCAGCCGGGATAATTCTGCCCCGCCTGCGGTGGGGTGTAGCCCGCCGGCTCGGCCGGCGGGGCCTGCGGGCCACCGTTAGGGGGCGCGGGCGGTCGGGTCCACGTACGCTCGTCCATGATCGAACTCCTCGTTGGTTCGGTCGTTGGGCCGGGAGGCGGGTAGGGCCGCCTCTCGGCCTCCTACTCGGTGCCGGGCTGGTCTAGTGCGACCAGATCGGCAAGGCGCGCGAGGCTCGCGTCGCCCTCGATGACCACCACCGGCGCCGCGGGTCCTGGCGACGCGCAGCCGATGGCGCAGGCACGAGCGCGTGATCAAGAGACGTCGAGCCCCATCACGTCCGCGCTCGTGCAGTGCGATCTGTAGGTCGTCGTCGATTCGGATCAACCGGGGGTGGTGGCTATGCATTCAATGGTAGAGGTGGGGCGCTGCCCGGGCTTATCCTTGCGGGACACCCGGCTGTTCATCTCGGGACGGTGCTGGAATGCCGGCGACACCGCTGGCCCGCTACGCGAGCCTGAACAACTTCGTCGAGCTCACCCGATCGTTCGGCCTCGACCCGGCCGCGATGGTGCGCGAGGCCGGCCTCGACCCCGCGGGCCTCGACACACCGGACCGGTGGGCGCCCGCCGCGGCGATCGCTGAGCTGCTCGAGCGCGCGGCGGGCGCCTGCGGGCGCGAGGACCTCGGCATCCGGCTCGCCGAGCTGCGGCGCTTCTCCAACCTTGGCCCGCTCAGCCTGGTCGTGCGCGAGGAACCGGACGTGCGCAGTGCGCTGCGGATCCTCACCCGCTACGAGCACCTCTACAACGAGGCCCTGCATATCCACCTCGCCGAGGCGGACGCCGCCGCGACGATCCGGGTCCGGCTCGACCTGCCCGAGGCGCTGCGCCGCCAGTCCACCGAACTGGCCGTCGGCGTGCTCTACCGCCTGATGCGCGCGTTCCTCGGCGCGACCTGGCAACCCGTCGCGGTCGGGTTCACCCACCGCCCGCCGCGCCACGACACGATCCATCACCGGGCGCTCGGGCCGGTCGTGCGGTTCGGCGAGGACTACGACGGCCTGCGCGTGCACACCCGCGACCTCGACGCGCCGAACGCCGTGTCGGATCCGGTCCTGCGTGGCTACGCCCACCGGTTCCTCGGCTCGATCGAGACCGGGCAGCGGGCCACGACGCTCGACCGGGTGCGCGAGCTCGTCGAGGTCCTCCTGCCGACCGGCCGCTGCTCGGTCGAGCACGTCGCGCGCAGCCTGGGCGTGGACCGCCGGACCGTGCACCGCAGACTGGCCAGCGAGGGGCAGACGTTCACCGCACTCGTCGACGCCACCCGCCGCGACCTCGCCGCGCGGCTGGTACGCGGGCGGAACCGGCCGCTGACCGAGGTCGCCGAGATGCTCGGATTCTCCTCCCACAGCAACTTCACCCGGTGGTTCCGGAGCCGGTTCGGCTCCAACCCCAGCCAGTGGCGACGGGCGGCTTGAGCTCGCCAACGGCCGCCGGTAGTCAGCGGATTCGAATACGGCGGACCCCGATGCTCGGCTGAGCCGACCGGCCCGTTCCGGCCCGCTGGCCCGGCACCCCGGTGCTGATCACGCCTACTCGGGTTTTCGTTCGGCGAGCTCGGCACCGCCCGCGCGAACCTGGACCCGGCGGGTGCGGAGCGACTATCCGCCGCCTACGTCGCCGAATGAAGCCATGCTGATCAGGTACCCGGAACCGGCGCTCATCATTTGCCCGACCCGCTGTTGTCGAGGCGAGTGAGGCTGTCGGGTCTCGCCTACCGAGCTCGCAACGACGCCTACGTCGGCGGGCGCCCGACGCGCGCACCGAGACCGACCGCCCCGTCGTCCACCGTTCGCGGTGAGCTTTCCGCCCCCCAGGTGAGTCGATAATGATCGCCGCAGCGACCCACGGACCTTCCGCTGATCTCGACGCCACCTCCGGTGCCGACTTCATGACGCTGCCATCCCGCTGCACGTTGTCGCTTCGGGTACCGGAACGCGCGAGCGTCGATGTCGGCGTCGTGACACGCCCTGTGACACGAACTCAGGGGCAATCGAGTGGAACCAGACGCCCGGAGAGACTGCGAGGCGAACCATTGTCGCTGGTAGCGGCTCTGGTCGGTAGTCCCGCGCCTTCTTGTAAGCGGTAGGTCGTCGGTTCGATCCCGACCTCCGGCTCCAGGGTTGAGCAGCGTAAACGCTTGCGCTGACTCAGGCGGCGTCGGCGATGTGGGACTCACGACAATCGAGCAGCGCCTCGAAGGGTCGGCTGGCCGGCGGAACGTCGGCGGGAACGGGTCCAGCCCGCAGGAACGGCTGCAACGTCTCGCATCGCTTCGTCGCACCATGATCCACCCACTGTGGTGGTAATGGCAGCCACGGTGGGGGTGTCGGACGGCCCGGCGGGGGCCTCAGTCGAGTGCCACCGATGTGCGGATCATGCTGTAGTGCTCGACGCCGGTGAAGCGGGTGCCAACCCGTTCGGTGAGCTGCGCGCGCAGGTCCTGGGCGGTGGGCCAGAACGCCTCGGCGGCCTTCTCGTTCTCCCATGCGGTGACGACCAGGCCGTGGCCGGACTCCCGGTTGACCAGCCACTGGAAGCTGCACAGGCCGGGCGCGCCCTTCAGGCGGGGCAGCGACCGGTCCCGGGTGACGCCGACGGCGTCGTCGACCGCGTCCGGTTCGGTCTCGGTCCGCGAGAGCCGGACGACGGTCCCGTGGCCCGGGATCGACTGCCGGAACGCGACCGCCACCTCGTACTCCTCGACACTGAGCGGACCGCCCGCGGCTTCCTGGATCCGGTCGCGCAGCGGCGCCAGCGCCGGGTCCGACGCAGCCATCGCCTCGGCGTCGTCCCAGTAGGACGCGCCCAGCGTGAGTCGGGCCTCGAGGCCGGTGAGGGTCGCGTAGCCCCGGTTGCCGTCGAGCGCCTCCACCTGGGGGCGAGCGACCCGTTCGAGAAGGTCGACCGCTGCGTCGATCTTGGCCGGGTCACCGTTGATGATGACGTATCGGGCGTACATGCGCGTCTCTCCGTCCGTCGAGCGGGGCGATCCCGGCGCATGCCGGGCCAGCCGGACGGTCCTCGGGCGTGCCGGGCGCGGTCAAGGGTCGTCGGGCCCCGGAGTCCGCCCCTGTTCCGGACGGAGGACGGGCGGTGAGCGGGACGGTCGAGCGCGGGACCGGCCACGGTGCCCCGCGCCTCCCGGCCACCTCGGCCGACTGATCCCGAAGGACCACGGCGAGCCGGAACCGGTGGACGGCCGAGCACGAGCTTGACCTGGCCCTCCAAGGCTAGATCGAGAACCTACTCGTTCCAGCGATGGCGAAGTTCCTGTGGCGGCCGCGCGGGCACAACACCGGCGCCGCGATCGGACAACGGCTCGACCCGTGCCGTGGCGGCAGCTGGCCCTTCCGTGTCTGGTCACCCTGTTCGGCGCGGTCGTCGTCTACGCCCTGATCGTGGAGCTCGCATTCGTGCTCACCAGCGCGGGCGTCACCTCGACGGCCACCATCGGCGGGTATCAGTGCGATCATGCCGCTGGCCACGGCGATCGGCGCGGGTCTGTTCGGCCGCTTCTCCCGGCGGACCGCCAAGACCTTGCTCCCGATCGAGTTCGGACTGGCGGCCGTCGGCCTCCTGCTGATCTTCGCCTCGTCCTCGGTGCCGATGATCGCCGTCGGGTCCGTCGTCACCGGGTTGCGCACCGGCCTGCTGCTACCCACGCTCGTGGCGTGGGCCGTGAACCGACTGAGATTCGAGCAGCGCGGTCGCGGCACCGGTCTGTGGACCGGCGCCCTCACCATCGGGCGGGTTCATTGCTCCGATCATGCTGAGCGCCTTCGCCGGAATCCTCTGGCCTACAACTCGCCTTGGGCTGCTCGGTCTCGTCGCGGCTGTCGTGGTCGTCGTTGCTCCCGGGCAACGATCGCGCGCTTAACGTGACTCACGACTGAACGTCTCGACGCCGCCGCTCAGGTCTGCAGCGCGAGCGCAGTCTCCCGGTGCTCGCGCAATGTCGCGGCGGAGTCCCGCCCTGCTGGCGGCCGAAGCCGCAGTACATCGTGACGCCGAAGTCTGCGAGGTGTCGGTGCGCTGTCTCGGCCCGCGCCCGAGCGCCCGGGATCCCGTCGATCGGCTGCAGGATGCCCAGGAAGACGCGGGTAGGAATGGCTGCACGCCCCGGTTCTCCAGGGCCGCTCGACCTGTCCCGATCGTAGGTGGGACCTTCGGACATATCTGGCAGGACGCTTCGGCAAGACACAGCGGCGTCGAGGTCGCGCCGCGATGCACGAGCGGGGTCTGTGAGAACGAGCGGTTCGGCGCGACCACCCGGGCCCCAGTCCGGCTGCGGACATGGCCGGAACGTAGCGACGCCATCGTTCCGGCGCCCGGGGTCGTCCGCCTGGTGGGAACATCGGTGTCGTGGATATTGGCGTCACAACCTTCGTGACCGACTACGGCATCGCGCCGCTGGAGCTGGCCCGGGCCGTCGAGGAGCGGGGATTCGAGTCCCTGTTCGTGGCCGAACACACGCACATCCCGGCCAGCCGGCGCTCGCCGTGGCCCGGTGGCGACGAGCTACCGCTGCGGTACTCGCACTCCTACGACCCGTTCGTCGCGCTGGCCGCGATGGCCGCCGTGACCGAGCGGATCACGCTCGGCACCGCCGTGTCGCTGATCAACCAGCACCACCCGTTGACCCTCGCCAAGGAGGTCGCCTCGCTGGACCGGATCGCCGGCGGGCGGTTCGAGTTCGGGGTGGGGCCGGGCTGGAACGTCGAGGAGATGGAGCACCACGGTGTGCACTCGCGCCGGCGCACCGCCGAGATGCTGGAGCGGATCTCCGCCCTCCGGGTGCTGTGGACCGACGACGAGCCGGAGTTCCACGGCGAGTTCGTCGCGTTCGACCCGGTGTGGTCCTACCCGAAGCCGACGCGCGTGCCGCCGGTGCTGATCGGCGGCGGCGGCCCGACCGTGCTCGACCGGGTGCTCTCGCACGGCGACGGGTGGATCCCGCTGCGGGTCCCGCTCGACGGGCTCGAGGAGTTCGGCCGGCGGGTGGACGAGCTGCAGCAGCGGGCCACCGACGCCGGGCGCGGGCGCATCCCGGTGACGATCTACGGCGGGGCGAAGAAGGCGGCGGCGATGCAGTCCTACGTGGATGCGGGGGTGGACCGGGTGCTGTTCGAGCTCGCCGACCCGGGTCCGGGCGGCGACGCCACGGCCGCCGTCCTGAGCGAGCTGGACGCGCTCGCCGAGCTGACCCGCTGAGCATCCGGCGACGGTGGGGCTAGACCACGCCGCCCCGGTCGCTCGGGGCGCGGCCCGGTGGCGTTGTGGCTCCATAACTGTCCGGTCCGGGGCGTTCCGGGGTGGCCTGGACGAGATCGACCGCGCCGCGCGCAGCCCGCGGAACAGGTCGGCTTGCAGGCTGGTCACCGTCCCGGTCGCGTTCGCCACGTACCCGGTTCTTGCGATGACCAGGGCGGCGGCTGGTAGGACGATTGCGGCCCGACCATGGGAGGCCATCGTGAGCACCCCAACCCCGACCGTTCCCGAGGCCGAGACCGGAGCCCTGGATTCCTGCCGCTCCCGGTCACCGCGGCAGGCCCGAGGCGGGACAGGTCGACGAACGACGGGGCGCGAGCTCGACGCACGTCCACCGGTAGCCGTCGCCGGTCATGCCGGTGAGCCGGACGAGGAGATACTCATGATCGACGAACGAGCGATCACATGGCCGGATCCCGACACCCGCGCCGCGATCGATCGGGCCGTACAGCGCTGGCCCCGTCACGTGGACGGCACCGCTGACCAGGGCATCGAACCCGGCCCAGCCGAGTCCCCTTCCGTCGGCGCCGAACCTCCCGCACGGGCACGCGGTGTGCTCGTCCTACGCGCCGCGGCCCGGCGAGCACAAGAGGTCTACCCGGGCGCAGCAGGCGAGCTGATCCGCCGCGAGCTCCTTGCCGTAGCCGACTTCGACTATGGCCCAATCGGCGAGCAAAGCCTGGTCACCCGGCTCGCCGACCACATCCTCACCGTCAATCCGGCGCCCGACGACGGCGGCCGTGCACTACGAGACCAAGCACGGACGCCGCCTTCACCGCGCCCGACCGGATGGGACACCGCGACGGTGGGCTGACGGTCGGTTCCTGCACGGTCGTCCGTGCGGCCCGAGTCCGAGGCCGACGTCGGTCGCCGGTGTTCAACAACCTGTCCAAGAACGGGCCCTGTCCACGTTTCTTGGATGGGCTCTAACCCGGACGTTGTCATGGCCGACGCCAGGCCCGTCGTCAGCGACGACACGAACAGGTAGCAAGATCAGTCCACTGTTGTGCTAATGGCAGGCACGATGGCAGCGAATCGCACCGAACGGATGCCACCACAGCCGGCTCAGACAGCAGTTGGTTCACGCTGACCTGCTGTATCCACCCCATCGGGTACGAGAACCCGCTCTTGCAAGGCGGGGCAGGGGTTCGATCGAGGGTTGGCGGGCGTGGTCTGTACAGGACCTCGCCGGCGAGTCGGTGGACGCCACAATCGCCGTCCGGAGCTGCATCGCTCCCGGTAGCCGTTTGATGGGGCGGGCTCAGCCGAGAGTTCCGGTGATGATGTGGTTGACAGTCGTGACCGTGGACATGTCGCCGACGATCTGGTTGCGCATCACGGCGATCGCGACGCCGGAGTCGATGTCGGCGTACGCGGCGCAGCCGTTCGAGCCGATCCATCCGAATGTCGACCCGGGGCGCGACTCGGTGGTTCCGAATCGCGCGGTGCTGTACCCGAGCGCCGTAGTGGTGGGGAATCCCATCACCTGGTCGATGCCCGAGAACGCTGGTGCGGCCATTGCGGCGAGGCGTTCGTGGGAGACGAGTTCGATGCCGTCCACGTGACCGAGAAGCGCGGCGTACATCCGCGCCACGGCGCGGGCGGACATCGTTGCTTGGGAGGGGATGTCAGCTCGCAGGACGTCGGGGCGGTTGGCGAAGGCGGCGGTTGGCTGCACGCCTGGCGGGATGACCCGGGCGAGCGGTGATCCCGGCTCGGGCGGCGCAGGCGCGGCTCCGTCGGGACCCTGCCGCGCAACCCGTGACAGCAGCTCGTCAGGAACCCCGAAGTGCAACTCGTCGGCGACTCCGAGGGGCGCGGCGATGTCCTCGCGCAGCGTGTCGGCGAGCGTGCGCCCGGTCGCTCGGCGCACGAACTCGCCGAGCACGAACCCGAAGGTCAAAGCGTGATAGCCGGTCGCCGTGCCGGGCGGCCACCACGGCGGCTGATCGGCGATGAAGGCGCAGACATGATCCCAGTCGCAGAGTTCATCGGGCGTGATCTGCGGCCATAGGCCCGGCACGCCGGCGGTGTGCAGCAGCACGTCTCGCAGTGTCACGCGATCCTTGCCGTGCGCGGAGAACTCGGGCCAGACGTCGGCGACGCGCTGGTCGTAGCTCAGGGCGCCACGGTCGACCAGAGTGTGCGCGACCGACGCCGCGACGCCCTTGCCGGTGGAAGCGGCGAAGAACAGGGTGTTCGCGGTGACCGGCGCTGCCGTATGTGGATCGGCGAGCCCGGCGACCGCGTCGACGACGACCTCGCCGTCGTGCAGAACGGCGACCTGGAGCCCGGTCTCCGCACCGGAGGCGACGAGCTCGCCGAGCATGGCCTGCACTCGTCGTTGCAGGTCGACCGGCACCCTCACCACGGGAAGTGCCAGGTCGTCTGGCTGGACAGCCCACCTTTACGGAAGCCGAACCCGCGGACCGGGCGCATGCGGAAGACCAGGGCGCGTCCGTCGGCTCCGCGGTGGCTGAAGGCGCCGTCGCGGACCACGAAGTCCCAGATCTCGGTGCCGTACTTCGTCGCGAACGCCTCGGCGAGCGGCTCGAGCTCGCCATAGTCGGTGACCTGCTCGGCCTCGCCCTCGAGTACGACATCGAGCGCGCCGGCGCCGAGGTCGCTGCGTCCGGTGGTCAGGATGCACGAGGGGTTCTCGGCCAGGTTGCGCGCCTTGCGCTCGTCTGCGCCGGTGCAGAACCAGATCGCGTCTCGGTGCCAGACGGCGATCAGCGGTGTGACGTGCGGGCGTCCGTCCGCGCGGACGGTCGAGATCCAGAACGTGTCGGCGGCGACCACCTCCTGCAGCCCCGCCGTCCACGGCGTCGGGAGTGCGTCGGGATGGCTGAAACCATGAATCTCGGCAGTGACGCCCGCCGGCGATGCGCACATCAGATGCCTCCTTTCACGGGGCAGCGTCGATCGCTACACAGACTCGGCGGCGTCCGCAAATTCATCGGCCCAGCCGGAACCGGGTCGGGGGATGACCTGTATGGCCACCTCCCAGCCCGGCGAACTTGGTCGCAGCCGCGCCGGTCCATCTACTGCCGAGCCCACGGCAAGAGACCTTGTCACCGCCCCGACGCACGCAGACGAGCGTCCATCGATGGCAGTCCGTGAGATCGGCTATGCCGATGCTGTGGGCGGAGTCGTCGTCGCTGGTAGTGGCCACACAGGCAACCGGGCGACCGTCTTGCTAGCGGAAGGCCGAGGGTTCGATCCCTCCTCCGGCTCAGCATCTTGACCTGGTCATATGTGCCAGGAAAGATCCCACGGAGATCGTCTTTGACGATCCCTGGTGGTTGCTCAGTCGCTCGTCGCCAGATGTTGATGATGAGATCTATCCGGGGTCGGCGTCCCTTGTCCGGTCGTCGCTGTGGACGACGCGCCGGGGTGCCGCTGCCCCCGCTTGGACTGGTGCGATGTCGGCACGCGTGACGTAGAGGCACCGCGCCGGATGCAGTTCAGCTAGGTGGATGACCCCGCCGCGAGAGGATCTCGAAGGAGGCGAGGTCGAGACCGTAGGCATCGCCACCGCGTCCCCTCCTCGCACCATGGGAGAGCCGCAGCGCCATCTGTACGGCCCTGCCCGCAAGGGCAGCGTCGGGCGGCTGCGGCTCTGCGCGGTGGCCCCAGTGCCTGTGGGACCCGCACCGGCGACGGGTCAACCGGACTTGTGCACTCCCAGGTGTTCGACGAACCAGTCGCGGGCAGCGGAGGAACTAATCTCGAAGCCGGGTCCGGTGTAGGCGTCGAAATGGCCTCCGGGGACGAGCACGAGCTTCTTCGGATGGACCGCGTCCGCGTACGCGGCGCTGGCCGCCTCGCCGGCCACCAGCCGGTCGTTCGGGGCGACCACCATCTGCAGGGGCGTCGGCGCGATCAGCGGGAGGAACCGGCCGGGCTCGTAACCTTGAAACATCTCGATCGAGCGCAGTGTCACCTGGTTCTCCCACGCGGGGGCCCGGTCGTGCTGGGTCCGGGTGAAGAACTCGTACGAGTCCGGGGTCGGAAGTGCGGCCGGAGCGGTCGGGTCCTCGGCCACGACCGGCATCATCGCCGGCTCCGCGCCCGTGGCGCGGGCGAGACGGTCGGCGGTGAACGCCTCCCAGGTCGGCCCCCACTGGTCGATGCGGACCAGCGACTCGAACGCACGACGTCCGGAGACGAGCGGAACCTGACCCGAGACCGCCTTCACCCGCCGGTCGATGGCGGCCACGACGTAGGAGTGCGCCCCTGAGTAGCTCGATCCCCACACGCCGATGCGCTCGGCGTCGACATCGTCGCGGGACTGGGCGTAGGTGATGGCGTGCTGGTAGTCCCGGACCTGCTCCCAGGGGTCGATCTCCTGCCGGGGCTTGCCGGGCGCGGCGTCGGATGCACCGAAGCCGCGGTTGTCGAAGACGACGCATGCGAGACCGGCCGCGCAGAAGACCTCGGCGTAGTCGTCAAGGTGCTGCTCCTTCACCGCCGAGAACCCGTGCGCCATCACCACGCACGGGTGCCCGCCATTGCCGTCGTACGGCGTGTCCGGCGTGTAGAACCACCCGCGCAGCGTCACACCCTCGGCATCGAACGCAATGTCGTCTCGCATGGCTCTCCGGCCTCCTCGCTTGGTGTCGACTCTGACGTAGCGTGCACCGCTGCCGCCCGACTGTCGATGCGCTGCCTGGCCGCGGTGAGGGTCGGAGATCAGCTCAGCCCGCCGGGTGCGGGCCTCATGGATGGACATCGCGGCGCTGTGTCTTTCGCCGAGCGCGGCCGGTGTGGTGGGGGACGATCGAGTTCTGGCCGTCGAGGTATTCGCCGCGCTGCCAACGGCGGAGGACGCTCAGCGGGCCAGCACTGGCCCCGCCGACCGGGCGGAGATCACGCTGCACCGCGTACTCGTCCATATGGCCGCCGAGACGCATCGGCACGCCGGGCAGGCTGACGATCGTCCGCGAACTGATCGACGACGCGGTGGGGCACCGCGCGGACAACGACAACATGGGCGACCTCGACCCGGGCGGGCGAGTTGCACCGCTGCATCGAGCGGGTCGCCCGGGATGCGGCGGATCGTTGAGGTGGGTCAGCCGCATTCGGAGCGAGGTATGAGTCCCTGCTCGCAGGCGTACTGGGCCTGAATCTCGCCGGACGTCGGCTCGCGGCCGGCCGCTGTTCCCGGGTCTAGGTAGCCCTGGTACTGCGAGCAAGACGGGTCGAACTGGCCAGCCTGCATCGCAGCGTCGGCGCATGACGTGCTGCTTCGGGTCTTCGTCCTCGGTGCCGCCGTCCGGCTGCGCTTCGTTGTCGTCGAGGGTGCGGCGGAGCGGGTCGGGGAGGCTTCGGCGGTGCGGGCGGGTGCCGGCACGACGGCCGGGGCCGGCGGTGTGATCACCGGGGCGGCTGCTGGAACGGGTGCGACGACCACGGGTTCGGCATCCGACGGCGTGACGGCGACGGCGATCGCGCCGGCGGTCAGGGCGCCGATCACAAGGCCGATCATCGCGCGGGCGGCGGCCGGCCGCTTGTGCTGCTGCGATGCGCGCATCGTGTCCTCCGCCCGAGCGCGCCCGGTGTCGGGCGCTCGCATGCTGGATCGCGGCCGGGGCCGAGGGTGTTGCATTCGGGGGCATCGATAGGCGCGGATTCACCAGAAGTGGTTAGTCCGGACGGGCGTGAATCGCGGGTCGTCCTAGGCTCGGTGGGTGGGTTCGCCGGACGACGAGTGGCTGCGCGTCCACCGCCACCTCGGCAGCAACCGGTACGAGCTGGGCGTGGCCGCCCGCGATCTGTATCCACGGGTCGAGCGGATTGCCGGGACGCCGCTGCTGACGGTGCCCGGGTGGCTGCCGCGGCGACCGGTGTCGCTGGACGCGATCGAGCTGGAGCTCGACCGTTCACCCGGTCCGCCCTTCGGGAAGGTTCCTGAACCGCGGCACTCCGAGTCCGTCGCGCGGTTCGCGCCCCCGGCCGTGTTCGAGAACCGGCCCACCTACCGGCTGCTCGACGCGGTCCTCGACGACGACCGACCGCGGCTGCGCTTCGGCACAGGCCACTATTTCGACGCGATCGACACCGGCGGCGCAGTCGCCCATGAGTTCGCGGCCGAACACCTGGCCCGAAGCAGTGAGCATTCCGGAGGCCCGAGCGTGCGGTGCGGTGCGGAAACGGGCGAGTCGCTTCCGCTCCGGGTGGCGATCGGCAGCCCCGTCGATCCGGGCCGGCGGCCGGTCAACCTCGCGATCAGCGCGGTCACGATCCGGCACGACCGTGACACCGGGGAGGATCGGTTCCTCGCGCACCGGCGTGATCCGGACACGGTCGCCCACGCCGGCGGGTTGCTCCAGGTGGTGCCGGTCGGGGTGTTCCAGCCCGTATCGGCGGACACCATGCAGCACGACTTCTCGCTCCGGCGATGCCTGCAGCGCGAGTTCGCCGAGGAATTGCTCGGTGAGGACGAGGCGTCCGGGGTCGTCGACTACGACGCGTGGGCGTTCAACGAGGCGATACGAAGGTCGTTCGTTCTCGGCATGGGCGTCGACCCCCTGACGCTGGCGACCGACCTGCTCTGCGCCGTCGTCGTCGACGCCGAGGCGTTCGATCGCGTGTTCGCCGGTCTGGTGATCGCAGAACGCGGAAGGCGAGCTGAGCAGTCACCCGTTCACGGCCGACGTCGTCGAACGTTTCGTGCACCGTGAACGCATGCAGGCGGCCGGCGCTGCGGTGCTCGCGCTCGCCTGGGAGCACCGCGCCCGGCTTCTCCGCTAGTCGAACGCCGAGTACAGGGAGCGTCCATCGGCCGCCAGCGACGTGTACTCGTACGTGCCGGAATCGCGGAGCTCAGTGGCGGCCCGGGCGAGCGCGGCGTACGCGACCTGCCCGAACGCGCCGCCGACCGAGATCCGGGCGACCCCGACCGACGCCAGCTCGGCCACCGACGGCAGACCGGCCCTTGCCAGCACGGACACCGGCCGGTCCACCGAGGACACGACGGACCGGACCTCGTCCAGCGTGGTCAGCCCCGGCGCGTAGAGCACGTCGGCGCCGGCCTCCTGGAACGCCTGCAGGCGGGCGATCGTGTCGTCGAGGTCCGGGTTGCCGCGGAAGAAGTTCTCCGCCCGGGCGGTGAGGACCATCCGCCCACGAGCCGCCGACGCGGCGGCCTCGACCCGTTCGACCGCCTCCGGCAGGGGGCGGAACGCGCCGTCGGTCCAGTCCTCGATCGAGCAGCCGGCGACGCCTGTTGTCGCAACTCGGGCGACGATGGCGCGGACTCCCGCCGGCCCCTCGGCGAACCCGTCCTCGAGGTCTGCCGAGACCGGGACGTCGACGGCCGCGACCAGCTTCGCGACGTGCGCGAGCACTTCGTCGGGAATGAGCGAGCCGTCCGGGCGACCGAGCGTCGCCGCGTGCCCGTTGCTCGTCGTCCCGAGCGCCCGGAAGCCGAGCGACTCGAGGACGCGGGCGCTGCCGACGTCGTAGGGATTGGGCATCAGCAGCGGTGTGCCCGGAACGTGCAACGCGGCGAACGCGTCGGCGCTGGTGTCCATCGGCCCGAGTCTAGGGAGACGCCACCACGTCGATCACGACGCACGCGACGTTGTCCGGCGCTCCCGCCTCCCGGGCGGCTGAGACGAGCCGGTCGGCGGTCGGGGACGCGGCGTCCGGGCCGGTCAGCACCTCGCGCAGGACGTCGTTGCCGACGACGGCGTGCAGCCCGTCCGTGCAGAGCAGGTAGCGGTCGCCCGGGAGCGCGTCGCGCAGGTGCAGGTCCGGCTCCGATGAGTCGGGCGAAAGTGCCCGCAGCAGCGTCGCCCGCTCCGGGTGCACGGCGGCTTCCTCCGGCGTCAACCTGCCGTCCTCGACCAGCGACTGGACGTACGTGTGATCGTGCGTGATCACGGTCAGCTCGCCGCCGCGCAGCAGGTACAGCCGGGAGTCGCCGACGTGCGCGACGGCGTACCCGGTGCCCGACCACAGCACGGCGGTCAGCGTCGTGCCGGTGTCCTTCCAGGCCGGGTCGGCGGCGAGGGCGTTCCGAGCCTGCGCCACCGCGCCGGCCAGGTCGTCGCCGGCGTCAGGCGAGTCCAGCGGGGACAGAGCGTCGAGCGCGACCTGCCCGGCCGTGCGGCCGGTGCCCTGGGCGCCGAACCCGTCGGCGACTGCGAACAGGCGGGTGCCGGCGAACGCGACGTCTTCGTTGGACTCGCGTACGAGCCCGCGGTCGGTGCGGGTGCCGTGGTCGAGGCGGGGAAGCTCACATGCGCTGGTCATGTCTCTCTCCTCGGTGACGAGATCGTCGATGAGGAAGTGGACCTGCTCCGAGCGAGCCAGCGTGTCCGCCTCGACCTGACGCCACCAGGACCGCACCTCGACCGCCGCCGCCCGTGCCGGCAGCGCGCCGACCACGCGGATGCGCGCCAACGGCATGCCCACGCCGCGCAGCGCGGCGATCAGGCGGGCCGGTCCGAGCTGTGCCGGGTCGTACGAGCGGTACCCGGTGTGCGGGACGACGTCGGCCGGGGCGAGCAGCCCGAGCTCGTCGTAGAGCCGCAGCGCCTTCGGCGTGAGGCCCGACGCGCGGGCGAACTCCCCGATGCTCATCCGGAGCACGTGCCACCTCCCGTGTCTGACGGCACCGACGCTCGGCCCTGCCCCGAGGTGAAGGTCAACCCCCGAGCTCGACCGCATACCCGACGGGCGATCGTCCCCGACGTGAGCGTGCGGCAGAGGCGCGCGCGTCGCCTGTCCCACGACCTGGCCGGGTACGCCGAGGATGCGAGCGAGGGCACGCGCGGTCGGCGGTCTCCACCCGGCGGGTACGGCAAGCCCAGCGGCGGCCGGAAATGCCGCCGACACAACGAGTCCCTGCGCGGGAGACTGATCTGCCATGAGCGACAGCGACCCCGCCGGGGCCAAGGCCGACCTGCGCCGCTACCTGCAGATGGCCCGCGACGTGATGCTGTGGAAGCTCGACGGCCTCACCGAGTACGACGTCCGCCGCCCGCTCACGCCGACCGGCACCAACCTGCTGGGCTTGATCAAGCACCTGGCGTCGGTCGAGCTGGGGTACTTCGGCACGCCGTTCGGCCGCCGCACGACCGAGGTCCTGCCCTGGTACCGCGACGACGCCGAACCCGAGGCCGACATGTGGGTCACCGCTGGCGAGTCCCGGGAGGAGATCGTCGCGCTCTACCGGCGTGCCTGGGCGCACGCGGACGCGACGATCGACGAGCTGCCGCTGGATGCGGTCGGTCGCGTACCGCACTGGCCGTCCGAACGGGCGGAGGTCACGCTGCACCGCGTGCTCGTCCACATGATCGCGGAGACGCACCGGCACGCGGGGCACGCGGACATCCTCCGTGAGTGGGTCGACGGCACGGTGGGGCACCGGGCGGAGGTCGACAACATGGGGGATCTCGACGCGGACGGCCGGTCCATGCTGCACGACCGCATCGAGCAGGCCGCCCGGGACGCCGAGAAGCGCCACCCAACCGCACCGAGCTGACCAGCTGCGCCACTCTCCGGCGACGCGACTTCAGGGAGCCGCCGTCCCGAGCTCGACCGCGTCCCCGACGGCGATCGTCCCCGACGTCAGCACCCGGCAGACCGCCCCGCCGCGGCCGTGCAGCGCCCGACGCGCGCCGTCGCCGATCTCGCGGTCCATGATCCGGCACGGCGCCGCCTTCCGGACGACCTCCAGCACGACGTCGCCGACGACGATCCGCGCGCCGGGCTCGGTCGGGCACCGTCCCGCCGTCGAGCGTGACGTTGCGGCGGGTCCGCCCGGAGGGCACCGGTGCACCCAAGGCGCGGGCGGCGTCGTCGAGGTCGGCGCGGCTCTGCACGGTGACGTGCCGGTGCCGGGTGCCGTGATAGCGGTCGCCGACCAGGCCTGTCCCGGCCACCGCCTCGACGCTGCCGACGTCGGTCATCGGTGCCTTGCGGGCGGGCGCGACGTGGAGCGCGGCCACCCGCGGTCGCGGTTCGGAGTCATGCACAAGGTCATCCTCGTCGTTGACAGCTGCGGCCCGCCGGGGAAGCGTCCGTGTGGTGCGCACGGCGACGACGATCGAGGCCTCCGGCGGGAACTGGCGCGAGACGGTCGACTTCGTCGTCGAGGCGGAGAAGCTCGGCCTCGACGACTGCTGGGTCGCCGAGGCCTGGGGCTCGGACGCCCCGTCCGCGCTCGGTTTCCTCGCCGCACGGACGGACCGGATCCGGCTCGGCTCCGGCGTGATGCAGGTCGGCACCCGCTCGCCGGTGCTGCTCGCGCAGACCGCGCTGACGTTGGCCGACATGTCGGAGGGGCGCTTCCTGCTCGGTCTCGGCCCGTCCGGTCCGCAGGTGATCGAAGGACTGCACGGCGTGCCGTTCGCGAGCCCGATGGGACGGATGCGGGAGACCGTCGACGTGATCCGCCGAGCGTTGGCCGGCGAGAAGGTCGTCTACGACGGCGAGCACGTCCGGATCCCGCTGCCCGGCGGTCAGGGACGGCCGATGCGGCTGTCGGCGACCCCGGACGCGGACGTCCCGATCTACCTGGCGTCGATGTCCCCGGGCACGCTGCGCCTGACCGGCCGGGTCGCCGACGGCTGGCTCGGCACCAGCTTCGTGCCGGAGGGCGCGGGCGAGGCGTACTTCGCCCACCTCGACGCCGGCCTGGCCGAGGCCGGACGGAAACGATCCGATCTGGACGTGTGCCAGGGCGCCGAGGTCGCCTTCGCCGAGGACGACGACGAGTTGCGCACGATGGTCGACGAGCGCAGGAAAGGGCTCGCGTTCAGCCTCGGCGGGATGGGCTCGGCGACGACGAACTTCTACAACCGTGCCTACGGCCGGCAGGGCTGGTCGGACGTCGCCGAGCAGGTCCGGGAGCGCTGGCAGGGCGGCGATCGCGACGGTGCCGCCGAGCTCGTGACGGACGAGATGGTGCTCGGCACGACGCTGATCGGCACCGAGGACCGGGTCCGCACGAGGTTGCGGACCTGGCGCGACGCGGGCGTGACGACGGTGCGCCTCTACCCGGCCGGGGACACGCTCGATGCCCGCCTCACCACGCTGGCCCGCGCGCTGGAACTGGTCCGGGAGATCGACTGAGGGTCCGCCGGCCACGATCGTGGCCGGCGGACCGGGACATCAGTCGGCGCTCAGTGCGTCGACGAGGTCGCCGACCTGCGCGTTCGGCAGGGTTCGCGCGACGTCGCCGAGGGCGATCATCCCGACGAGCGTGTCGCCGTCGATCACCGGGAGACGACGGACCTTGTGGCTCGTCATCGTGGCGAGGACGTCCTCGGCGCTGTCGTCCGCGCCGACCGTCACGGCCTCGGCCTGGTTCAGGTCGCCGGCCGGGAACGAGCCGTCACGGCCGTTGCCGAAGACCTTGGTGACCAGGTCGCGGTCGGTCACGACACCCTTGATCTTGTTGTCCGGCCCGCAGATCGGCAGCGCGCCGACCCCGAGCTCGGTCATCTTCCGCGCGGCCTGGCCCGCGGTGTCCTTCGTCTGCACACATTCGGTGCTGGCCTGCATGATCTCGCGTGCGGTCGTCAACATTGCTCCTCTTCGGCGGCTCACCCGGCTTGGGGAACCGCCACGTACGGGTCGGTGCCGCCGACCGTCTGGACGGCACCGGGATGTGTCGTGCGCGGAACACACGACCGGATGCGGCGCTGGATTCGCACCGCTCGCAGTACGGCTACCCGGCGAGGTGGACGCGAAACGGACAGTCCGAGATCGGGATCCGCCCGCGGCCGACCTGATCGGCTGGGAGTGCTCCGGCTGGTCCGGTGCCGTCCCGATAGCGCGGGACAGTCAGGCGAGCAGGCGCTCGGCGAGCAGTCCCGCGCCGACGGCCAGCATCCCGATCCCGGACGCGCGCGAGACGATCCGCGCCGCCACCGGCCGGGCCCGCAGCATCCGGTGCGCCGAGGCGCCGACCACCAGGTACGTGACGCCGCAGGTGAGCGCGAAGAGCGACCCGAGCACGGCCGTCTGCACCTCGACCGGCCACGGCGCGTCCGGGCGGGTGAACTGCGGCAGCAGCGCCACGAACACGAGCAGGCCCTTCGGGTTGAGCCCGCTGACCCCGATGCCGCGGGCGAGCGTCGCCGCGCGGGAACGGCTGGGTGTCTCGTCCCCGGCTCCGGGCGGTGAGGCGGGCCGGGCCAGCGTCGTCACGCCCAGCCACAGCAGGTAGACGGCGCCGACGACGGTGAGCACGGTCAGCGCGACCGGACCGGCCGCGACCAGCGCGCCGACGCCGGCGGCGACCACGACGGTCAGCACGAGGTAGCCGAGCAGGAGCCCCGCCGCGGCCGGGAGGACGTGGCCGCGCAGCCCGGATCCGATCGCGAACGCCCAGTCCGGGCCCGGAACGGCGATCAGCAGGGCGGTGACCGCCCAGAACGTGAGGACGAGGTGGAGTGACACGCGGGGGACGCTAGGCGCGATCCGGCGGAAGGTGCTTGCGGTTCCTACGGCTCCGACCTCCTGGTGTGGAAACATCTCGGCCATGGACGCGATCGACCGGCAGATTCTTGCGGTGCTGCAGGAGGAGGGCCGGCTGACGCTCACCGACCTCGCCGCTCGCGTACGGCTGAGCGTGTCCCCGTGCCACCGGCGGCTGCGCGAGCTGGAACGCAGTGGCGCGATCCTCGGCTACCGCGCCGTCGTCGACCCGGCGGTGCTCGGGCTCGGGTTCGAGGCGCTCGTGTTCGTGACGATGCGCGAGCAGGACCGGAACACGCTGCTCGCGTTCGAGGAGGCGGTGACCGGGATCGACGAGGTCCTGCTCGCGCAGCGGCTGTTCGGGGACCCCGACTACCTGCTGCGCGTGGTCACCGCCGACCTCGAGTCGTACCAGCGGCTGCAGGACGATCGGCTCTGCACGCTGCCCGGCGTCGCCCGGATGAACTCGACGCTGGTCATGAAGCGGGTGGTCGACGAGCGCCCGGTCCCGGCGCTCAGCCCAGGCGCGCGAAGTCGATGATCGAGGCGAAGTCCGCGCGGCGCAGCGTGCCGAAGCCGGGGCCCCAGCCCGTGCCGAGCCGGGAGTCGACGAACGCGTCGGCGACCGCGGACGGCGCGTGCTCGACGAGCAGCGCGGCCTGGGTGGCCAGTGCGATCCGGGTGACCAGCCACCGCGCGGTGTCCTCCGGTTCGGTGATCATCTCCTCGATGTCGGCCAGCGCCTCGGCCAGCCGCGGGTGCTCGGCCGCGGCCGGGCGGATCTCGTCGAGGACCGGCTCGATCGCCTTCGGCTCGCGGGCCAGCACGCGGCCGACGTCCATCACCATCATGTTGGAGGTGCCCTCCCAGATGGAGTTCAGCGGCGCCTCCCGGTAGTAGCGCGGGCAGGGATGCTCCTCGATGTAGGCGTTGCCGCCGATCGACTGGATCACCTCCTCGGTGACCGCGGAGACCCGACGGCAGTTCCAGAACTTCGCGACCGGCGTGAGGATCCGGCTGACCAGCCGTTCGGTCACGTCGTCCGGGTCGTCCTCGGCGCGGGCCACCCGGAACGCCAGGTGCGCCGCGCCGGCCCACTCCAGTGCCAGGTCGGCCAGCACCGGCGCCTGGATCGGCAGCTCGGAGAGGGGCGAGCCGAACGCCGAGCGGGAGTCGTTGTAGTGCAACGCCTGCGACAGCGCGGCGCGCATCAGCCCGGCCGACCCGACCGCGAAGTCCAGGCGGGTGTACTCGGCCGAGGACAGGATCGTCCGGACGCCCCGGCCCTCCTCGCCGACCAGGATCGCGTACGCGTCGTGGTACTCCACCTCGGACGAGGCGTTCGCCCGGTTGCCCAGCTTGTCCTTGAGCCGGTTCAGCCGGATCCCGTTCAGCGTCCCGTCCGGGCGCCAGCGGGGCACCAGCAGGCACGAGATCCCGCCCTCGGTCCGGGCGACGGTGAGCGCGGCGTCGGACATCGGTGCCGAGGCGAACCACTTGTGGCCGTTGACCAGGTACGCCTCGCCGGGGCCGCGGCGCCCGACCGGGCGGGCGACGGTGACGTTCGCCCGCAGGTCCGAGCCGCCGTGCTTCTCGGTCATGAAGTAGGCCATGGTCGCCGCCGACTTCGTCCCGATCGGGGCGAACGACGGGTCGTAGCCGTGCTCCGCGACCCGCTCGGCCCACGGCGCGAGCTCCGGCTGGCTGCGCAGGATCGGGATCGACGCGTAGGCCATACCTGTCGGGCAGGCGGTCGATCCGTCCAGCTGGTTCCACAGGTAGGAGAGCACCGCGCGGGCACTGTGCGCACCCGGCCGGTCGTCGGTCCAGGCCAGTGCATGCACGCCGGAGCCGAACGCCAGGGCCATCAGCTCGTGGTAGGCGGGATGGAACTCGACGTCGTGGATCTCGTTGCCGAGCCGGTCCAGCGTGTGCAGCTCCGGGACATGGCGCTGGGCGTCGCGCGCAAGCTTGAGCGTGCGCGGATCCCAGACGGCGGTGCCGAGCGTGGACGCGCGCTCGCGGGCCCACGGTGCGTACCGGTCGACGGTCCCCGACGCGATCGCGTCCGCCGAGAACGCGTCGATGCCGGCGAGATCGCCGACGAGGTTGTCCGGGATGGGGGCGGGCCGATCGAAGCCGGTGGTCGTGGACACGCCGCCGACGCTAGTGCGCGTCGGCGATCATCCTCAACGACCGGCCGGGATCCGCCTGCCGATCAGCTCCGACTCCGCGACCTCACGCTCGCTGCGCGCGAGGGCCCGCTCGAGCTCCTCGTGCTCGTCGCGGAGCTCGTCGAGCCAGTTCTGGTCGATGTCCGGGTCGCGCTCGGCCCGGCCGATCAGCCGCTCGGACGCGACCACGGCCGACCGACGGCGTGTCAGCAGGCGCTCGGCCGTCCGTTGCCGCCGGCCGGGGTCCGCGTGCGGGTCGTCGAGCACCGGGTTGCCACGGAGCAGGTCGACCGCGTCACAGGCGGCCCGGTAGGCGGCCCATTCCAGTGCCAGGGGCTCGTCCTCCATGAAAGGGAGACTATGGCGCCCGAAGATCCTCCGAATCGACCGAATTCGGTATGACGCTCAGTGGTACGGCTTGTGTGGAATGGCGGCGTCGTTGGTCTGCTGGTCGAAATCGACCCAGATCGCGTCGTCCTCGATCTTGCATGCGTAGGTCGGGATCGGGTGCACGGCCGGCACCCCGCGCGGTTCGCCGGTGCGCAGGTCGAAGCAGGAGTTGTGCGCGGGGCAGATCAGCGTGTCGTCCTCCTGCAGGTAGCCCTCGTTCAGGGGCTGCTGCTGGTGGGTGCACGTGTTGTGGACGGCGACCGCCTCGTCCTCGTAGAGCCGGACGATACAGATCGGCTCCCCGCCCATCTGGACGACCATCATGTCGCCCTCCTCCAACTGGTCCAGGTCGGCGACCGCCTCCCACGCCATGGCTCCTCCTCAGTGTTGCTGCTCGACGCTCGACCGCCGGGCCTCGATGTCGCTGCTTCGACCCTCGACCGCCGGGCCTCAGTCCTTCTTCCGGCCGCGGCCTCGGGGAAGCGATCCCCGGACCTCGATCCAGCCGTTCCGCACCCGTGTGGGGAGCACCGGCTGGGGATGGTGGGCGGGGCCGCGCACGATCTGGCCGTCCCGCACGTCGAACACCGAATAGTGCAGCGGGCAGGTGACGAGGCAGCCCTCCACCTCGCCCCGGCTGAGCAGGGCGCCGGCGTGGCTGCACAGGTCGTCGATCGCGTGCACGTTCTCGCCCTCGCGCAGCACCATGACCTGCCGCCCGTCGACCGTGACCCCGGCTGCGGAGCCGTCCGCGAGCTCCGCCTCCTCGACGGCCTGGACCCAGCGGTTCGGGCCGTCCCCCGTGGTCGCGACGCGGTTGACCATGAGGGCGCGGCCCTGGACCAGGTGCCCTCCGACGAAGCCCGCGGCGCCGACCGCCGCGAAACCGGCCGCACCCAGGGCCTTCGCCGTGCCGCGGTGCCCGGAGACACGGGCCGCCAGCGAGGCGCCGTGCAGGACCATGGCGGCGGTGTTGAGCAGGCCGTGGAACACGCCCGTCTTGCGGTCCTCGCCGTCGCTGACGCTCCAGTCGACGACGCCGGTCGCGGCCGTCGCCGCCGCGGTCGCGAGGCCGGCTGCGCTCAACGTCGCCGAGGCGTCGAGCCGCCCGCGGCCGCCGGTGTCCTTGTTCAGGCCGTCGAGCAGCAGGCTGCCGGCCCAGAACCCGATCGGCAGGTCGGACAGGGCCGGGTGCAACGAGTGCCCGACCCAGCGGCCGCCGTGCGCGAGCTCGACCACGGGGTTGGCGCGGAACCGGTCGTAGATCGGGTCGACGACGGCGGTGGCCTTCTCGGTGAGATCGCTCAGCCACTTCCACTTGCCGATCGTGGTGAACGCCTGCTGGTGCCAGGTGGTCAGCGTCGTCCCCGAGCCGGAGTGCTGCTCGGTATCCGCCATCGACACACTCCCGCCGCCTCGCCGCCGTCGTACGGCGGGAATGATCGCACCGGGCGAGTGATCCGTGCCATAGGTGTCTCTTATTGCGAATGCTCGACCCTCTTGACGGCGGACGACCGCTTCCGGACCGGGCCCGGCGGGGTATACCGGAGCACGTGGAGTACACGAAGCTGGGAACGACCGGTATGGATGTCTCGCCGATCTGCCTGGGTTGCATGAGCTACGGCATCCCGGACCGCGGCGGTCACCCGTGGTCGCTGCCCTACGACGAGGCGCTGCCGTTCTTCCGCAAGGCCGTCGAGGCCGGTGTCAACTTCTTCGACACCGCCGACGTCTACTCCGACGGCACCAGCGAGGAGATCACCGGCCGCGCGCTGCGCGAGCTGACCGACCGCGACGAGGTCGTGCTCGCGACGAAGGTGTTCATGCCGCTGCGCAAGGGCCCGAACCGTGGCGGGCTGTCCCGCAAGGCGATCATGCAGGGGATCGACAACAGCCTGCGCCGCCTCGGCGTCGACCACGTGGACCTCTACCAGATCCACCGCTGGGACTACGACACGCCGATCGAGGAGACGCTCGAGGCGCTGCACGACGTCGTCAAGGCCGGCAAGGCGCGCTACCTCGGCGCGTCGTCGATGTGGGCCTGGCAGTTCGCGACGGCGCTGCACCTGCAGGAGGCGAACGGCTGGAGCCGGTTCGTGACGATGCAGGACCACTACAACCTGCTCTACCGCGAGGAGGAGCGGGAGATGCTGCCGCTGTGCCGCGACGCGGGCGTCGGCGTGATCCCGTGGAGCCCGCTCGCCCGCGGCCGGCTGACCCGGGACTGGGACACCGAGACCGCCCGCACCGAGACCGACGAGTTCGGCCGCACGCTCTACCGCGACACCGACCGCCGGATCGTCGACGCCGTCGCGCAGATCGCGGACAAGCGCGGCGTGTCCCGCGCCCAGGTCGCGCTGTCGTGGGTCGCGACGCGGCCCGGCGTCAGCGCACCGATCGTCGGCGCGACGAAGGCGCATCACCTCGACGAGGCACTGTCCGCACTGGACGTCGAACTGGACGACGACGAGGTCGCCGCGCTGGAGGAGCACTACGTCACCCGGGACGTCGCCGGGCACCGGTGAACGCCGGCGTCAGCGGCGGACGCTGACGTGCACGTGGTCGAAGTGTCCGCCGGTGGCGTCGGTCGGGTCGTAGACACCGCCGCCGTTGTACGGGCGGCCCCACCCGTCGTCGGAGTCCGAGCTGCCGCGGTACCAGATCCGGCCCTGCCAGATCACGTACCGCACGCCCAGCTCGTCGGCGTTGTCCCGGAGCCAGTTCGCGACGTCCCACCCGGTGCGCAGCTCGTCGCCCTCGGGGAACGTGCCGGACCGGGTGGGGAAGAAGTCGCACGCCCGCCCGGCCGGGTGGTCGCTGCCCGGGTTCCAGGCGTGCTCGGACCAGCAGGTGATCGCCCGGACCGGCTCGCCGGCGCGGGGCTCGCCGAAGCGGGCGACCGCGGCGTCGTGCACCCGTAACGCGGTCGGGGTCAGGCAGCCCGACGTCGTCGGGTCGTCCTCGCTGCACGCCTCCGGGGGCCGCGGGTCGAGCACGTCGGCGATCCGGGACCCGGCGACCGCGACCACGAGTCCGCCGAGCAGGACGAGGGCCAGGAGCACACCGAGAACGGGCAGGACTCGGGTGCGCATGCGGGTCCGTTTCGCCGGGAACGTCGGACCCGATCAACGTACGGGCCCGGGCCCGCGTTCCCTATCGCCAGACCGGCTCGGACGATCCCCGCGGGACCAGCACCGGGTCGTAGCGGCCCGGCGTCTGCGACATCTCGACCTGGTCGGTGACGCCCTGGTAGGCGCCCAGCGGCGTGTCCGCGGTGAACGTGTGCGGGTCCAGGTAGCGGTGCCGGTCCTCGCCGGACTCCGCAGTGGAACGCGCCCAGTCCCGGTCGAGCAGGCCGAGGGACTGGATCCACAGCGCGACCCGGGTCAGCGACACGTGCACGTGGAACGACCCGCCCTCGGCCGCCCGCCTGCGCAACGCCGCGACGGCCCCGACCTGGGCCAGCCAGGACACCAGGTAGTCGTTCACGACCATGATCGGGGGCAGCCGGGGCGGCCCCTGCCGTCCGCCCTCCAGGTTCATGATCCCGGTGACCGATCCCGCCGACTGGTCGAAGCCCGGGCGCCCGGCCCACGGACCGTGCAGGCCATGCAGCGACACCGTCACGTACACCAGGCCGGGCCGCTCGGCCGCCGCCTCGGCCGGGCTCATCCCGATCTCCGAGACGAACTGCTGGCGCCGGTTGTGGAAGAACACGTCGGCGTCGCGGAGCAGGCCGGACAGCAAGTCGCGGTCCCGACGCGGGTCCAACCAGGACGACCGCATGCCGACGTTCGCCGACGCGTAGGGAACCTCGTTCTCCGCCTCGCCCGGGCGCCACAGGTTCAGCACGTCCGCGCCGTGCAGCGCGAGCGACCGTCCGAGCCCGGCGCCGGCGATCACGTGCCCCATCCCGAGCGCGCGCAGGCCGGAGAACGGCAGCTCGCCGGTCGGCGGCAGGGGCTCCGGATCCGAGTCGGCGATCTTCGTGATCTCGATCAGCGGGAGGTCGGCGAGCACGTCGCGGTACTGCTCGGTGGCCATCAGCTCGGGCAGCGTGCGCAGCAGCGGCATCACGACGCCGGCCTCGGCCGCCGCCTCCTCCAGCTCCGCGCCGTTCCACCGCCCGATCGCCTCGGTGACCGCCGCGCGCGTCAGCGGGACGCCGAGGAACTCCTCGGCACGTTTCCGCAGGCCCGGGTACATGTTCTGCGGCATCACGAACGAGCCGTCGCGGCATTCGAAGAACGTGAACTGCATCGCGTTCGTCGTCTCCAGCGTCGACTTGACCGGATACCGGCCGAGCCGCTCCCACGTGCGGTCGTAGAACGGGCAGAGCCGGTGCGGGGCCCGCCGCAGGTCGGTCGAGACGTCCTGGCCCGGCCCGCCGCGGTCGCGGTGCAGCGCCGCCGCGGCGACCGACTTCGCGAGCAGGCAGATCGTGGCGGCGCCGCCGATCCGCACCGGGCTGGGCACCACCGGGTCGGCGCCGGTCCAGGTGACCGTCCCGCCGGCGTCCACTGAGGAGAGACCGACGTCGCCGAGTACCTCGTCCAGTGCGCCGAGCAGATCGAACTCGGCAGTGGTGGCGGGCTCGTCCCATACGGCGCTCAGGCGGTCGGTCAGCGAGCTCACGGAACCTCCAGGGGACGACGTCGTGTCCACCTGATCGTGCCCGCCGCCGGGATCAGCCGCCGCCGCTGATCGCGGATGGTGCGTGGCGGACCTAGTAGGACGAGCTGCTGCTGCTGTACCCGCTGCCGAACGGGGACGTCGAGAGCGCGTCGCCCAGCTGGTTGACCTTCACGACGCCGTAGATCACCAGGATGATGAACATCAGGCTCGCGATCGAGGTGAGCACGTAGGTCGTCACGCGCAGCACGGTCATCGCGTTCGTCCCGCCGGTGGCGCGGGGTGTGGCGGCGGGCGGTGCCGGTGGCGCGGGCTGCTGCTGCATCGGCGGGCCGGTCGGGCGCTGCTGCTGGTGGTGTTGCTGCCCGACGGTGCTCGGCCAGGGCTGCTGGGAACGCTGCTGAGGAACGGTCATCGTGATCTCCGCGGGGTGAGGTCGGGCTCGTTACCTGCTCAGCGGTTCGCGGGTGCGTGACGTTAACCGTTCGACCTGCGCGTCACCCGGTCGTGTCGCGGCTTTCCGGATGCGAACGGTCGACGCCCGAACCGGCCTGCTGGCCTGACGGCGTGGCTAGCGTCCGCCGGTGTGGACGGTCCCGGGTTCCACGTCGAGCCGGACGTGCTGGACGAGGCGGCGCGTGGGATGGCCGAGACCGTCGCCGACCAGGACGCGGCCGGGCTCGACACGCTGGTCGGTCCACCGGAGCGCTACGGCCACGACGGCGTGCACGCGGCGGTCGCCGAGTTCTGCGGCGCGTGGACGATCGGCGTGGACGCGCTGTGCGACCGGGCCCGCCGCAACGGCACGTCGCTGCGGGAGGCTGCGCTGGCGTATCGGGACGCCGACGCGCACGTCGGCCGGGCGCTCACCGGTGATCCGGCCACGGCCGTCGTCGAGCCCGACGTCCCGCCGCCGCGGTGAGCGCCGAGCTGGGTGCCTCCGACGACCCGCGGGCCCTCGTGCCCGGTGACCCGGCCGCGGTCGCCGCCGACGCGCGGTCGCTGGCCGACCGCGCCGCCGAGCTCGTCCGGACCGGCGAGGCGCTGCGCCGGATCGGCACCGGCGCCTGGACCGGACGGGCAGCCGACGCCTGGCGCGAGCACCACGACGAGGACGCGGTGCGCTGGTTCCAGGGCGCGGACAGTCTCGACGCCGCGGCCCGCGCCCTGGCCGGGCACGCCGACGCGCTGGCGCGGGCGCAGGCCGAGGCCGCCCGCGCCGTCGACCTGTGGCGCTCCGGTGAGGCGGCGACCGCCGACATCGCCCGGCAGGTCGCCACCGGGGCCGTCGCTCCGCCGGTCGATCCGGGAGACGAGCCACGGCGCGGTGCCGTGGAGATCCTCGCGGCCGCGCGGGCGGAGCTGCAGCGCTCCGGTGACCAGGTCGCTTCGGTGCTGCGCGGGGAGGCCGGGCTCGCGCCGCGCGACTCCCAGAAGCAGACCGACGCCGACTTCTACGGCGGGATCTGGGACAGCCTGTCCGGCGCCGCGGAGGGCGCCTGGACGCTGGTGAGCGACCCGGCCGACGCGGTGGCCGGCGTCGTGCAGGCGGCGGCGCATCCGGTGGACACGGCGCAGGACGCGATCGCGTACGACGACTGGACCGCCGGCCGCGAGCCGCGGGCGCTGGGGCGGAACACCGGCGACATGATCGTGGGCGTCGCGACGCTCGGGGCGGGGAAGATCGCGTCGACGTTGGGGCGGGAGACCCGGATCGCCGGGGAGCCGCATCCGGGCGATGCTCCGCCGGATCAGCGCCGAGACGGGTTGTCGACGGCGCCGATCGCGACTGGCGCCGGGAGCGCGGTCCGAGGCGGTCCGCGAC
This sequence comes from uncultured Actinomycetota bacterium, assembly GCA_963822335.1. GTDB lineage: Bacteria > Actinomycetota > Actinomycetes > Mycobacteriales > Pseudonocardiaceae > Pseudonocardia. The sequence goes on from CAWGHE010000007.1 coordinate 39,943, forward strand.
ATCGTGCTCGACGCCGATGGGCGACCGCACGGCGTGGAGGACAGCAAGAGCGTGTTCATGGTCGACGAGTCCGCGTTGGACGCGATGCGGCGGGAGTTCCACCGAGCGCCTGGGGGAGCCGGACCGCGGTGACGACACCGGCCGAAGGGCGAGGGCGAGACGTGGATCATCGACACCGGATCCGAAGACGACAGTGACGTATCGAACGTTCAGCACGTCCGGAGGTGCGACGATCGATGTCAACTGGGTCGAGGGCGTGCCGTCTGCGCGCTTCCACATCCGAGGAGGAGGCGGGTGACAATGGACGACGACGTACCAGCGAGGCCATCGAGTACTTGCGGTCGCTACGCCGACGGACGACTGGTTGATGTTGTCAACGTCGTGGTGTCGGGCTCACGGCGTGCTCGGCCGCGGCGACGAAGCCCGAGGTCGCGGACATGACCATTGCAGCTGGCCCGTGACCTGGTGGATCCTGCACATCGCGCCCGGCGACCTCGTTGCCGACGACCGGGGTTTCGTTCCCTGGCCGGGCGCACGCACCGACGCGCAGCTGGAACGGCTCCGTGCCGAACTGGCCGCGATCGTCCAGCGCGACGAGCTCCGCAGATCGGCGCCGACATCTGCTGGTTCCACAAGATCGACCAGTGACCGCGCAGGGGTTCACCCGACCTCGCAGGCCCTGCAAGGCCTGCGAGGTCCCGGGAAGCCCTGCGAGGACGGGTCAGCGCGTGTAGATGCCGGTCGGTTCGGCGTGGTAGCCCTTCGCGCCGATGGTGCGGGCCGGGGCGCTGCGGGGCTCCCCGGTCGTACGGACAGGTCGGCGACGTCCGGGGAGTCGACCACCCCGGCTACTCCGGGGCCATCGGATTCAGCGAGGCGGCGAACAGCGCGACGAGCGCCTCCTCCGCGTCCACCCGGGCGGCGACCGGGTCGGAAGCGGTCGCGATCACCATCGCCGCCTCGCAGCACGTGCTGAACAGCAGCTGCGCGAGGACTTCGGGGGAGCCCGGAAGCCGGACCCCGGCGTCGGTCATGGTCCGCAGCCCGGCGATCAGCATGCCGAGGAAGTGTTCGTGTTCGATCTCCCGCCACACCTGCCAGCCGAGCACGGCCGGCGCGTCGACGAGCGCGATCCGGCGCACCTCCGGGCGCTCGCAGACGTCCAGGAACGCGGCGACCGGGGCCCGGACGTCGAGCGTCGCCGCCGCGCGGGCGAGCACCGGCGCGATCTCGGCCGCGATCTCCGCTTCGATCGTCGAGAACACGGCGCGGAACACGTCGTCCTTGCCGGAGAAGTGGTGGTAGAGCGCGCCACGGGTGAGCCCGGCCTCGGCGACGAGCTGCTCGGCCGACACGTGCGCCGCGCCGTGCTCGGCGAACAACCGCCGCCCGGCGTCGACGAGTGCGGCGCGGGTCGCGGTCGTGCGGTCGGCCTGGCTACGCCGTCGTGCGGGCACGGACGAAGTCGACCACGAGCTCGGCCAGCAGCTCCGGCCGGTCCAGCGGCACGAACGTGTAGGAGTCCTCGACGCCCACGATCGTCGCGTCCGGCAGCACCGAGGCGAGCCGGTGCGCCAGCGAGATCGGGAACAGCCGGTCCTCGATCGCCCAGGCCAGCAGGACCGGCTTGTCGAACCGGCGCAGGCCGTCCACCGCGGCGAGCGTGTGCCGGCGGTGCACGCCCAGCAGGAATCGCCGCAGGTCGTCGCGCACGGCGGGGTCGCGGGACGGCTCCAGGAACGGGGTCGCGTCGACCGGCCGCTTGGCCAGCCACCCGAATGTCATCGGGAGCCCGTGCAACGCCCGCGGCCGCAGAGCCGCGGCCAGCACGTCGACCGCCCGGGGACACGGGCCAGCGTCGGCAGGTAGCCGAACATCGGCGGGAAGAACCGCTCGAACGAGTCCGACGGCGTCAGCACCACGCGCCCGACCCGCTCCGGATGGTTCGCCATCAGGATCTGGACGAGCGCACCGCCGGTGTCGTTCGCGACGACCGTGACGTCGTCGAGGTCCAGCCGCTCACAGAACTCGGCGATCATCCCGGCCACGCCGGGCGGGGACAGGTCGGCGCCGGGGACCGGGATCGTGTGCGACCCCAGCGGCCAGTCCGGTGCGAGGCAGCGGAACCCGGCGCCGGCGACCCGGGGCAGGACGGCGGTCCACAGTCCGGAGTGGACGAGCAGGCCGTGCACGAACAGGACCGGCGGGCCGTCGCCGTGCTCGTGGTACCGGATCCGCCCACCGCTCAGCTCGATCTCGCGCGTGTCCATGGGAGAAACATACATGCAGTATGTATTTATAGGAAGCCGGTATGGATGCCTCGATCGACCAGATCGCCGACGTCTATCCGTGGTGCGCGGCGAGCAAGGCCGGGAAGTACTCGGCGAGGGACCGGTCGTAGCCCAGGCTCCCGTCGACGAGGTCCACCGCCCCGGCGAACGATCCGGTCCAGATCGGACGTCCGATGCGGGCGCGCGTCATCGTCGGGGTGCGGGTGCTGCCGTCGTGGTCGGTTGCGAGCGGTGGCCGCCGACGCGCTCGCGCGCGCGATCGACGAACTGGAGGTCGTGCTCGTCGGCCGCAGGCCGTCGGCGAGCGGACGGCCACGACCCGACCCGCGCGGACCGGAGCGCCTGCGCGGCCACTCGCGGCGCCGGCCGGACGGGTTCGACCGGGAGCTGCCCGAGCAGCCGCGCTCGTCGAGGGCCGCGACGTGTTCTCTCCCCGCACAGCGGCTTCCGAATGGCCGCGTTGACGCAGTTGACCAGCAGGTCGTCCACGCGCGCGACGGTGTCAGGGCCGAGGAACCCGTCGCATCCCGGTTTACGTCGACGAGCCGAGCAGCTCCCGCAGCTCGGCGACGGCGGTGCGCAGTTCGTCGGCGTAGGCGTACATCTGGTCCGCGACCGACTCCGGCGTGCTGAGGTGGACGTGCAGCCGGTCCGGCAGCAGCACGTAGGCCACGCCGATGCACTGCGGGCTGGTCGAGCCGAACCCGAAGTAGCGGATGTTCGTCGACGGCGCCGAGCTGGTGGACAGGTAGTCGCTGCGCATGATCTGCCAGCCCGGCGAGTCGAACACGGCCATCGGCTGTGTCGCGCCGAGCTCCGAACCGCGGCGCTGCTGGATCAGCTCCAGCTCCCACAGGTGCTGCTCGGGCGCCTGGCCCTGCTGGGACTCCTTCGCCCGCTGCCCGTGCGCGGATGCCGCCGCCCGGAACGCTTCGCGCTTCGTCTCCGCGGACGCGGACGGGTCCTGCATGGCGTCGACGAACGCGACGATCTCCGGCGTCACCACGCGCATCGCCTCGGTGCGGCCGTGCCGGAACTGCCGGGTCGCGATCGACTCGTAGGTCGCGCCGGTGATCCCCTTCGCCCGCCGGTGCGCGAGCTGGTACGCCATCTGCACGAAGGCGTCCGGAGAGGACTTCAGCGCCTTCGCGCCGTCGGCGCCGAAGTCGTCGAACGTGACCTGCTGCGTGGCGGTCGCGGCCAGGTACTCGTCGAACGCCTGGGCCGCGGAGCGGATCTCGGCTCGGAGCGTGTCGTCCAGTACCCATTCGACGGGTGTCACCGCGGGCGTGCCCTGTGAATGGGCGCCGATCCGCGAGGCGTGCGTGGCGACCGGCTCGTCGAACATGGCGTCGACGAGCGTGAGGATCGTGGTGCCGTCCAGCTCGCAGTGCTCGATGTTGATCCCGGACGTGCCGTCGGCCAGGACGAGCAGCGAGACGGCCTTGTCGAACCACCGGTTGCCGCTGTCCCCGGCGAGCAGGTCGCGGCAGGCCTCGTGCTCGTCGGCCGGATTCAGGTCGTCCAGGCACACGCAGAACAACGCTCGCTCGACGAGATCGACGGAGCCGGCGTTCGCCTCCTGCAGCGACGCCCGGGTGGCCGCCCAGTCGGCGCGGGCCTTCGTGGTCAGCGATCCGACCGACTCGTCGACCGGAGCGCGGTCCGACGCGGCGGCCAGCACGGTCCGCATGCCCTCGGCGATCTCCTCGACGGTGTGCGGGCGACCGTCCGCGCCGAGGACGTCCATCCGGTACATCCGGCCGCGGGAGAACACCACGATGTGCCGCTCGGTGGACGGGCCCGGCCACTCGTCGGAGTACGGGGTGCGGACGGAGTCCTGCGGGTCACCCGGGATGCGGGTGGTGGAGAACAGGTGCTTGCTCTGCTCCATCGACTGCGGTACGCCGCGGTTGACCTGCGGCGGGAACGACTCGTCGTCGAGCTGGGCCTTGTGGCCGAGCGCGGCGACGGTCAGTTCCGCGGCCCGGGTCGGCTGGTCGGCGCCGGTCGGGTGGAACTGGAAGAAGAAGTTCGCGTTGACCGCGATCCGGTCCCGGCGGCCGAGGTAGCGGCGCGGCCAGAACTCGTCGAGCCAGCTGTACACGCCGTCGGCGGCGTCGAACCGCTCCAGATCGGCCTGCAGCGTCCACACCGGGCTGTCCGGGGCGAGCAGCTCGCGCACGGCCTTCTCGGTCTCGGCCTGCTGGGCGTCGTCGAGCAGCGGCGTGCACCACTCGAGGAACCGCTGCGCGGACTCCTCCACGGAGGGCAGCGGCACCCGGGGCAGCGCGTCCTCGTTGCCGAACGTGCGGGTCGAGATCTCGGTCACGCGGATCGTCCTCGGTTTCTCTCGCCGGTCGGGAAAGGTGTCGGGGTCGGTCAGTCCATCAGCTCGTCCACCCGCACGCCCCGCGCCCCCGCGGTCACGTGTGCGGGCAGGACGCGGCCGAACAGCTGTCGCGTCCGCTCCTCGCTGCCGACCACGCCGGGCCGGGCACTGTAGGAGAAGATCGCGCTGTGCCGGGCGCCCGCTCCGGACACCTCGGTCACGCGGTGCAACGAGTAGCGGCCCCGGAAGATCTGCAGGTCGCCCGGGTGCAGCGTGATCCGCTGGACCAGACGGTCGCCCCGCCCGGCCAGGACGTCGGCGACCGCGGCCGTGTTCTCGCGGCCGGCCGAGCGGATGTCCGGGCAGTACTCGAACACGCCACCCGCGTCCGGGGCCCTGGTGAGCAGGCTGATCGCCACCTCGTTCGTGTCGAAGTGCCACGGGTGCGAGCGGCCGGGCGTGACGACGTTCAGGCACAGGCCGGCGAGCGGGTCGGCCAGCTCGTGCAACTCGCCCGTCCCGGCGCACGCGGCCAGGAACCGCCGGAACCCCCCGTCGGAGTAGATCCGGTGGATCGCCAGGTCCTCCGGGATCCGGTCGCGCGCGACGAACGCGTTGCCGCGCTCGAGCGGGACCCGCGCCGGGTGGTCCGGCGGCAGCGTGTCGTCCGGCGCGGTGTTGTAGACGTTGACGGTCCGGGTCTCGTAGTGCGCGTCCGGGGCGACCCGGTCGCCCTCGTCGCGCAGCCGGTCCAGCGCCGCGGGCCGTACGACGCCTGGCAGCACCGCGCAGCCAGTGGCCGCCAGGCCCTCCCGGGCGCGGGCGACGGCGGCCGCCCATGCCGGGTCCGCCGGGTCGTGCAGCGGATAGCGCTCCGTGTCGATCACGTCTGCCGTGGCCGGTGGGTGCACGGGGCTCACCGCGCTCCTTCCTCCCGCCGGTGCGGCGGCGTCGCCTTCTCCGGTGCCCGGACGGACCCGCCGATCATTCAAACCGGCGATGTCGCACGGTGTCCACGCGGACACCGATCGACGGACAGCCCGGCTTGTCCGAATCCGAACGGACCTTCACTCGTTGGTCCCTGTGACAACGTGGTCCCCGACTGGCGAGGAGTCATACCCATGGGCGCTATGAGCCCGACGCACTGGTTGATCGTGATCGGCGTTCTCGTGCTGCTGTTCGGCGCGAAGAAGCTGCCGGATCTCGCCCGCTCGGTGGGCCAGTCCACCCGGCTGTTCAAGGGCGAGATGCGCGGCCTGAAGAACGACGAGCAGGCCGAGTCCACCACTACCCCCACCACCCCGCCCGCGGTCGAGGCCACCCCGGCCCCGGTGGTTGCCGACGCTCCGGCGCCGGCGCGCAACGACGCAGCCTGAGCTGCGCCGACGGGCGCTAGCGCGCCCGTCGTAAATGCGTGCCGCGACCGCTCGTCCGTGGCTACCGTGCCCGGATGGGCACGGTTCTCGTCACCGGCGCGAGCCGGGGCATCGGAGCGGCGACGGCACGCCTGCTGGCGACGCGTGGTGTCGACCTCGCGCTCGGGTGCCGGACGCCCGGCGACGAGATCGACGCCGTCGCGCGGGACTGCCGCGCGGCCGGGGTGCGGGCCGGCGTGATCGGCGCGGACGTGGCCGTCGAGGCCGATGTCGTCCGCATGTTCGACGAGGCGTCGCGCCATCCGGGGCCGATCACCGGCCTGGTCGCGAACGCCGGTGGCGCCCCGTCGCTGCAGCGCGTCGAGGACATGAGCGCCGACCGGATCGACGAGGTCCTGACGCTCAACCTCCGCGCGGCCCTGCTCTGCTCGCGCGAGGCGGTCCGCCGGATGGCTCCGCGCCACGGCGGGTCCGGAGGCGCGATCGTGCACGTCACCTCGCGCGCCGCCGTCCTCGGCGCGCCCGAGGAGTGGGTCGACTACGCGGCGGCGAAGGCCGGTACGGAGGCCCTCACGGTCGGGCTGGCCAAGGAGGTCGCCGCCGACGGGATCCGGGTCAACGCCGTGCGCCCCGGCCTGATCGACACCGAGTTCCACGCCCGGGCCGGCGAGCCGGGGCGGGCCGCGCGGGTGGCGTCGTCCGTCCCGATGGCGCGGGCGGGGCAGCCCGAGGAGGTCGCCGGGGCGATCGCCTGGCTGCTCGGGGACGAGGCGTCCTACGTGACCGGCGCGGTACTGGACGTGACCGGGGGGCGATGACCGGTGCCCGGCGCCGCTCGGCGCAACCGCGGTGACGTTGATCCGATCCCGCGGGCGTTCGGGGCGCGGATACGGGTTTCCGGATTGCACACTTCATGTGTCAGTTGCATCTGCACATGCGGATGACGAGCACGGCCCGTTCGCGACGACGAGACGAGAACTGCGATGAACGACGACGCATCGGTCCCGGCCTGGCGGAAGAGCAGCGCGAGCAACCCGCAGGGCAACTGCGTCGAACTGGCGGTGCTGGACTCCGGCCGGGTCGGCATGCGCAACTCCCGGGACGTCCACGGCGCCGTGCTGGACTACCCGGCGGAGGCGCTCGCGGCGTTCCTGGCGACGGTCCGCGGGGGCGCACTCGACGGAGTCGGGCGCGACTGACACTGCGCCGCGACCCGCGACGGTCCGCCCGCTGAGCCGCGGCGGACGGTGTCGCTGTGCGATGCTTTCCCCGTCCGGCCGAACGGCTACGTCGTCCGGACTCGGGGGATGCGGCGGGGTGGTTCATGACGGTCGGGCGGGGGCTGTGGTGACCGGCGTACCGGTCCCGGCCGACGACGCCGGCCCGACGGCGCTGCGGATCATCCTCGGCGGACAGCTGCGACGCCTGCGCGAGACCGCCGGGATCTCCCGGGAGGACGCCGGGGCTGCGATCGGCGGCTCGCACGCCAAGATCAGCCGCCTGGAGCTCGGCCGGGTCCGATTCAAGGACCGGGACCTCACCGACCTGCTCGCGCACTACGGCATCGACGACGGCCCGGATCGCACCCAGCTCCTGGAGCTCGCCCACCGCGCGAACCAGCCCGGGTGGTGGCAGCAGTACGGCGACGTCCTGCCCCACTGGTTCGAGACGTACCTGGGTCTCGAACCGGCCGCGGCGACGATCCGCAACTACGAGATGCAGTTCGTCCCCGGCCTGCTGCAGACCGAGGACTACGCGCGCGTCGTGATCGGACTCGGTCGCAGGCCCGACCCGGACGGGCGGGCCGTCGACGTCCGGATGCGACGCCAGCGCCTGCTGCGCTCCGATGGGGGCCCGCGGCTGGTCGCCGTCGTGGACGAGACGGCGCTGCGCCGCTCGCTCCCGGGCGTCGAGGCGATGCGCCGTCAGCTGCGGCACCTCGCCGAGATGAGCGAGTCGCCGTCGGTGCAGCTGCGGATCGTCCCGTTCGGGGCCGGGATGCATCCGGCGGCCGGTGGCGCGTTCAGCATCCTCGACTTCGAGGACACGGAGCTGCCGAGGATCGTCTACCTGGAGCAGCTCACGAGCTCGCTCTACCTGGACAAACCCGCAGACGTGAACCGCTACGACGAGGCGATGGAGCGGCTCTGCGCGATCAGCGCGGGACCGGACGAGGCGCCGGCGGTGCTGGAACGGATCAGCCGGGCGCTCTAGAGAGCGCGCGGGGAGAGACGGGCCGCACCCCAGCGCCGGCGTGCCTCCCGGCGCGGTTCCGTGGCAGCCCCGGTCGCGTCGGCGCAGAGGACGCACCGGGATCCGGGCGGGCTGGCCAGCGCCGCCGGGAGAACCAGGTGCCCGCAGACGGCCGTGCAGTGACCCGTGCCGGCAGCGAGCGACTCGGCCAGTACGGCGTGGGGGACGGCATGCGTCCGCCCGTCCCCGGCGCACGTGACCTGGGCGTTCTGCTCTGCGACGGCCTCCGCTACCGGTGCGCGCCTGTTCATCGCGAGCCTCCGGAGATCCGGGTGCCGCCGTCCGAGCGGTGATGCGGGACTGGCACGACGGACACCTCCTGAGTGCGGGCGGAGTATCCATAGTGCGTCGAAGGCCGTGCAGATGCAAGTGCATCCGCACGATCGGCCGAACCGCCGGGCGCCGGCGTGGCGCAGAGTGGTGAGCGCCACGCATCCGGTGGCTTCGAGCCCCTGGGCCGTTCGCGCGCCGTGCGGAGAGCCGTTCGTATCGACTGCCTCAGCAGCGGGTTCACCCTGTCCACGGCCGCTGTGCACGGGCCGGGCCCGCCCGTACGACAGGTGCGCCCCATCACAGAAAGTGCAGCGCACAGGGTCGCGCGTGACCCACTCCGCGATGCGGCACAAGGGCCATGCTGTTAGTTTCGATCGACATGACCGCACCCGACAAGGCCGACGAACGTCCGGCCGGTCCCGGTTCTGACATCGAGATCGGTGCCCCGTCCGTGGCCGACGGCGTGCGCATGTGGGAACTCGCCGTGGCGTCCCAGGTGCTGGACGCGAAGCCCCGGTACGCCTATGCGCTGTGGTGCCGTGACTTCGCACGCTCCTCCGTCGTCGCCCGCCGCGACGGCGACGTCGTCGGCTACGTGACCGGCTTCCTGCGCCCGGAGTCGCCCTCGACGCTGTTCGTCTGGCAGGTCTGCGTGTCCGCGGCCGCCCAGGGCACGGGCGTCGGCGGCCGGATGCTCGACACCGTGTTCGGCGGCGCCCCCGGCGCCGACCGGATGGAGACCACCATCACGCCGGACAACGAGTCGTCGATCGCGCTGTTCACCGCGTTCGCCGAGGCGCAACGGCCTGACCGTCGAGCGCAGCGAACTGTTCGGGCACGACGTGCTCGGCGACGACCACGAGCCCGAGTTCCTGTACAGCATCCGACCCACCACCGAGGGGTAGAGGACTTCCATGACGGTTTTCGAGGATCTCGAGTCCGAGGTTCGCAGCTACTGCCGCAACTGGCCGGTCGTCTTCGACACGGCGCAAGGGCAGCCGGCTCACCGACGTCGACGGGAACACCTACCTCGACTTCTTCGCCGGCGCGGGTGCCCTCAACTACGGCCACAACCCCGAGGTGCTCAAGGGCCCGCTGCTCGAGTACCTGCAGCGCGACGGCATCACGCACGGCCTGGACATGTACACCACGGCCAAGCGCGACTTCCTGCACACGTTCGAGGACGTGATCCTCAAGCCGCGCGGACCTGGACTACAAGGTCCAGTTCCCCGGGCCGACCGGTACGAACGCCGTCGAGTCGGCGCTCAAGCTGGCCCGGAAGGTCAGCGGCAAGGAAGCGCTGATCAACTTCACCAACGCGTTCCACGGCATGACGCTGGGCGCGCTGTCGGTGACCGGCAACTCGATGAAGCGCGGCGGCGCCGGCATCCCGCTGGTGCACGCCACGCCGATGCCGTTCGACAACTACTTCGACGGCAAGTTCCCGGACTTCCTCTGGTTCGAGAAGGCTGCTCGACGACGCCGGCTCCGGCCTGAACGAGCCGGCCGCCGTGATCGTGGAGACCGTGCAGGGCGAGGGCGGCATCAACCCGGCCCGCATCGAGTGGCTGCAGGGCCTGCGCGACCTGTGCACGCCGCAAGGGCATGCTGCTGATCGTCGACGACGTGCAGATGGGCTGCGGGCGGACCGGGCCGTTCTTCTCGTTCGAGATCGCCGGCATCGAGCCGGACATCGTCACGCTCTCCAAGTCGATCTCCGGCTACGGCCTGCCGATGGCGCTGACGCCTGATCAAGCCGGAGTACGACCAGTGGGGGCCCGGGCGAGCACAACGGCACGTTCCGCGGCAACAACCCGGCGTTCGTCACCGCGACGCACGCGCTGCGGCACTGGTGGAGCGACGACGCGTTCGAGAAGGACACGATCCGCAAGGGCGAGCGGATCGAGGAGGCCTTCTCGAAGATCGTGAAGGACACGTCGGGCGCCGAGGTCTTCCAGAAGGGCCGCGGGCTGGCGCGCGGGCTGCAGTTCGAGCGACAAGGGCCTCGCCGAGGAGATCGCGGCCAAGGCCTTCGAGCACCGGTTGCTGCTGGAGACGGCCGGTCCGGACGACGAGGTGCTCAAGCTGCTGCCGGCGCTGACGACCACCGACGACGAGCTGGACGAGGGACTTGCGATCATCGCGGAGTCCGTCCGAACCGTGACCGGGAGCTGATTACCAACCATGATCGTCCGTACCCTCGACGAGATCACCGACACCGAGCGCGACGTCGAGTCCGAGAACAAGCAGTGGCGCAGCAAGCGCATCGTGCTGGCCAAGGACGGCGTCGGGTTCTCCGTGCACGAGACCGTGCTCCAGCCGGGCACGATCAACGACTTCTGGTACGCGAACCACATCGAGGCCGTCTTCGTCACCGAAGGTGAGGGCGAGCTCTACGACAAGGACAACGACGTCACCTACCAGCTCGCGCCCGGGCTCGATCTACGTGCTGAGCGGGAACGAGAAGCACCAGCTGCGGCCCAAGACGCAGATGCGGACGGTCTGCGTGTTCAACCCGCCGGTCACCGGCCGCGAGGTGCACGACGAGAACGGCGTCTACCCGCTGATCACCGAGTAACCACCGGCTGACGCCGACTTCGAAGGGGTGTTTCCGCCGGGATCCGGCGGGAACACCCCTTTCGTCTTGAGCTGACAGGACCACCACACCCGTGGAAGGGATACAGATACAAGGAGGCATGCCTCATGACTGCCGTGTTGGGCAATGACGCCCGTATCGCGACGGAGGACCGCTACTACACCCGCGTGTCCTCGACTCCCGCCTTCATCGAGCGGGCCGAGCCCACGGTCTGGGGAGACGAGTCGAGCGCCGGGATGTTCGGCGCACAGGAGCTGGCCGCGCACGCGCGTGACGGGTTCGTCCAGGTCCCCGGGCTCCTGAACTCCGAGGAGGTCGCCGGCTACCAGGCCGAGCTGGACCGCCTCGCCAACGACCCGGCCGTCCGTTCCGACGAGCGCTGCATCGTCGAGCCGACCTCGAAGGAGGTCCGCTCGATCTTCGAGGTGCACCGGATCTCGAACGCGATCGCCCGCCTGGTGACCGACGAGCGGGTGCTCGGCCGGGCCCGCCAGATCCTCGGCTCGGACGTCTACGTCCACCAGAGCCGGATCAACTACAAGCCCGGCTTCGGCGGCGGCGGCTTCTACTGGCACTCGGACTTCGAGACCTGGCACGCCGAGGACGGGATGCCCACCCCGCGTGCCGTCTCGTGCTCGATCTCGCTGACCGACAACCTCGCCTCCAACGGCTGCCTGATGATCATGCCGGGTTCGCACCGGACGTTCGTCTCCTGCGTCGGGTGAGACGCCGGAGGACAACTACCGTCAGCTCCCTGAAGCATGCAGGAGATCGGCACGCCGGACTCCGACTCGATCACGGCGCTGGCCGAGCGGCACGGCATCGCGATGATGACCGGCACGGCCGGCTCGGCGACGTTCTTCGACTCGCAACTGCATGCACGGTTCCGGGGACAACATCACCCCGTACTCCGCGCTCGAACATCTTCATGGTGTTCAACAGCGTGGAGAACGCGTGCGTCGAGCCGTTCTACGCCCCGGCGCGGCGTCCCGACTTCATCGGCGCCCGCGACTTCACCCCGTGCGGTAGTCCACCGCCACGGAACGAACGGCCACTCTCGGGCAATGACGTTGCCCGAGAGTGCCGTTCGTTGTGTTCGAGGGGCGTCAGAACGGCGCAGAGCTCGGGGCGTTTCGGCAGGTAGTTCTCGGTGTCCTCGCCGCGCAGGCGCTTGTGCATCCAGGGCATGACGTGGTCGCGCAACCAGCGCAGGTCTTCGGCCTGGCGGTACACCCACGGCGTCGGCTCGCCGTCCGGCCAGGGAGCCCGCCAGTCCGCCGCGACCGGCTCGCCGAGGCACTCCAGCACGCGCAGCGCGACCCGCTCGTGCGCCTCCGGCGTGAGGTGCAGGCGGTCGGCGGCCCATGCGCGCGGGTCGGCCAGCACGTCCATCGCCCACAGGTCGACGACCCGGCAGCCGTGCCGCTCGGCGCGACGCCCGCATCGTCTCGTTGTAGCAGGCGATCCGGCCGCGCAGCCTGCGGATGAACGGGTGCATCCGGCGCAGGTCGAAACCGGTGAAGATGAGCACGTCGGCGCCGGTGGCGACGAGCCGGCCGAGCGCGGCGTCGAAACGCGCGGCGAGGTCGTCGGTGTCGCAGGCGAGACCGATGATGTCGTTCCCGCCGGCACAGAACGTGATCAGGTCCGGCGCCAGCCGCTCGGCGATCGGGACCTGGTCGGCGATGATCTGGTCCAGGACCTTGCCGCGGATCGCGAGATTGGCGTACTCGAACGCGGGGTCATGGGCCGCGAAACGCTCGGCGACCCGGTCGGCCCAGCCCCGCGGCCGGCCGTCCGGGGTCAGGTCGTCGAGACCCTCCGTGAAGCTGTCCCCGATGGCAATGAATCTCCGGTACTGCACGGTCACCGCCTCCACCTCGTCGCCGGGCCCCCGCCCCGGTTGTCCTTGTCTCAGTTCGTTCACTCCGGCGTCGGCCGGCGGATGCCCAATGATCACCCTATCGGGGTCGCCGCGCCAGGGCCCGTGAATTTCGGGGTCGTGGTAGGGCACCCTTATCGGGTGAGCACCGACCGCGACCGCACGGCACCCCCCGACCCGGGTCTGGCCGCCCTCCTCGGAGGTCGTGCCGGTGCGGTGGACGCCTCCGTTCCGGTCGTGCTGTTCGTCGCGGTGTGGCTGCTGGTCGATCTCCCGGGCACGGGGCCGCTGCGGTGGGCGGCCGGCGCCGCGGTCGCGGGGGCGGCGGTGGTCGCCGTGATCCGGCTGTCCCAGGGGCGCAAGCCGCGCGCCGTGCTGTTCGGTCTGCTCGGGGTGGCGGCGGCCGCCGGGATCGCGCTCTGGACCGGCCGGGCCGAGGACTTCTTCCTGCTCCAGATCGTCTCCAACGCCGCAAGTGCGCTGGTGTGGGCCGTCTCGATCGTCATCCGGTGGCCTTTGCTCGGGATCGTGGTCGGAGGCCTGCTCGGGCAGCGGACGCGCTGGCGTCGCGATCCGGATCTCGTCCGCGGCTACCAGCGGGCGAGCTGGGCGTGGGTGGCGCAGTACCTGATCCGGCTCGCTCTGTTCGTCCCGCTGTACCTGGCCGGCGTTCAGCGCCAGGTTGAGGATCGCGTTTTGCAGCTGAGCAGGGTCAGCCAGCGCCAGCGGCAGGCCGTCGGGCCCGGATGTACGGATTTCGATCGTCTCACCCAGCGCGCGCCGAGAAGGGTCGCTGCCTCGTCGATTTGGCTGCGCAGGTCGACCGGCTTCGGCTCGAGCGGCTGGCGCCGGGCGAACGCGAGCAGCCTGCTGGTCAGCTCGGCCCCGGAGCGCACGGCATCCAGCGCGCCGCGCAGCAGGACGAGGGCATGCTCGAGCTCCAACTGCTCCTCGAGCATCTCGAGGTTGCCGAGCACCACCGTGAGCAGGTTGTTGAAGTCGTGGGGATGTCACCGGTCAGCTGGCCCACCGCCTCCATCTTCTGCGCCTGCCGCAGCTCAGCCTCCATCCGCTCCCGCGCGGTGAGGTCGCGGATGAAGCCGACGAAGTGGCTGGGCGGCCGTTGGTCGCGATCTCGCCCACGGCGAGGTCGAGCGGGAACTCGCTGCCGTCCTTGCGCCTGCCCTTCACCACCCGCCCGACACCGATGACCCGCCGCTCGCCGGTCTCCAAGTAGCGGGCGAGGTAGCTGTCGTGGGCAGAGCGGTCCGGTTCCGGCATGAAGTCCGCCGACGTTCCTGCCGAGGATCTCCGTGGGCCGGGTAGCCGAACAGGGTCTCGGCCAATGGGCTGAAGGATTCGACGGTGCCCTGGGCGTCAATGACCACAATCGCTTCCGGCGCGGTGTCGAGGATCGCTTGCAGCCGCGCCTCCCGCCCGCGCAGGTCGGCTTCCGCCCGTCGCCGCTCGGCGACCTCCGCCTCAAGCCGGGCGTTGGCGTCCGCCAGCGCGCGGGTGCGATCCTCGACCCGCCGCTCCAGCTCGGCGTGCGCCTCCCGCAACGCCCGCTCGGCCGCGACCCGGGTCGTCACCTCGCCCTCGAGACGGTCGTTGGTGTGGCGCAGCGCCGTCGGGCTGGGCAGCGCCAGCGCCCGCGGCAGCAGCGGCCACAAGGTGATCGCGGTCGCGATCGAGACCAGCGCCGTGGTGGCCTTGATCAGGCCCTGCAGGCCGTAGGTGGGCTGCCAGAACGTGACCAGGCTGAGCAGGTGGGTGGTGCCGCAGGCGAAGATGAAGGTGACGAACAGGCCGAACATCCACTTGAAGTGGAGGTCGTGGCGGCGGCGCGCGAACACGAACAGGGCGGCGGGGATGGAGAAGTAGGCGGCGGCAGCGATCACCAGGTCGGAGACGGCGTGCATTGCCACGAGGTCGGGCCGCCAGAGCAGGCAGTAGCCGTGCGGCACGAAAGACGCCGCACCGAACAGGTACTCCAGGACCGCCTGCATCGTCCGCTGTCTCCGTTCGCGGCGGCGATACACGCGCCTGTAAAGTCACCTTATAGGTGTATAATGCTCTCCATAGTGTGTCATCCAGGTAGATTGGCCTTCGGCCGGGTGGTGATGCTGTCGCCGGACGGTACGCCCCCTGAAGTCGGCCAGGTCGATGGGCGGTGAGGGGCTTAGGGCGGGGATGATGCGGGGGTACCTGGTATAGTCAGCAAGCAAGGACAGCGCGGATGTATCAGGAGCAACGGCGGTGCAGCTTGCCGTTCAGCGACTGGGTCTTGAAGATGAGCTGCAAGCCGAGCTCCGCGGCCTCGCTGCACAGCCGGTCCATCTTCCCCTTGGTTGGTGTAGGCCACAAGGTAGGTCGGCTTGCCAGCCGACCGCCAGGGCGCGAGCGCATCGGCCCACTCGACCCATGTCTGGCAACCATCGGCGACAAGAAAGTCCAAGCTGTCGACGAGCTCGGAAGGTTCCGCGAAGCCGCCGATAGCACCCGCCACGAGGCCGCGGGCATGCGCTGCTGCGGCGAGGCGGCGCTGAAAGGCGCGTGCTGTTCGGTCGTCATCGCGAAGTCCGCGGCCTCGGCCGGCTGGTCAAGCCCCGCCACGAGCACGCCGTCAAAACCCCGCTCCCGGCAAAGATCGAGCCGTGCCTGCAGAATCGGATCCACCGCCGGGATGTCGGGATCAACCCACCGCTGGCCGGGCCAGCCGGTCACGCTCGCGCCGAGCGCTTCCGGAAAGCTCTCGGCGTCGGGGCGCCAGCTCTCCCAAAAGCCTGCCGCGATGTAGCAGAATATGGTGAGCCGCGTGTTCGGAGCTCGGTGATTCTCCGGCGGGGTTTGAACAGGTCGAGGGCAAGGGAATTGACCGGCCGTACCAGGTTCAACGGCTGGGTCAGTTGCAGGTCGAAGGTCTGCCCGCGGCGGGCTGCCAGGCAGCCTCGGCCGCATGACCGCCGAAACCGAGCAGGCACACGGCGAGGCCGCGAGGACAGGGCGGGCCACGTCGCCAGGGGAACAGCGGCGGGCCGCGGGTGAGGGCAGGGCCTGCATGTGGGAATTCCGTCCGGGTCGCCAGGGCGCCACCATCAGCTTAGTCGGAGGGGGCGTCTGGCTGGATATCAATGGGCGAATATTAACCGTGCAATCCAACCCGAAGGAATATCGCCTTACTTCTTCCGACAGTCTGTTACGCAAAGTGACGATTGATGACCGGCCACCGGGGCTGTCTCATTCGTCGGGATGGCTGTCGGCTTCGGCGGCGGCGACGAGCTCGGGGTTGGCGAGCGCTCTGGCCAGGCTGCAGATCGCGTCCTGGTGCTTGAGGTCGGCATGGCGATGAAGTTGCGCGCAAGCTCGAGCAGCATGCGTTGCTGCGGGGTCGGCTTGAAGCTGTTGCCGTCCCGATGCCCGAGAAGAAGTAGCTCACCTCCACCCCGAGCGCCTGGACGATGGTGAACAGCCGGCCCGCCGCGATGCGGTTGACGCCTTTCTCGTACTTGTGCGCCTGCTGGTAGGTCACCCCGATCAGCTCGGCCATCTGCTGCTGCGTCAGCCCGAGCATGATCCGCCGCTCGCGCATCAGGTCACCGACATGGCGGTCGATGTCGCTGGGCCGAGGTTGGCGGGTCCGGCGAACATCGCGCTCAGGCGGAAGCGAGGCGCGGCCGCAACGAGGCGGCAACCTGACGCCGTCGCCCAGGCTCGCCTCGATCGGCTGTGCGAGTCGTCATCGAGGCCCGCGCGAGGATGAGCCGGTCCGCATGGCCCCGGACTGCGGCCTCCAGGTCCCGCACTGCGGCGTCCAGCAACCGCCGTCCCCCTCGCCCAGCGGGGCCCTCAGCGTTGGCCCGTGGCGCAGTGACACAGCACCAAGCCGTACCTTCGACGAGCTCGGCCTTCTCGGCCTGGATCTCGTGCAGCCGATCGAGGGGAGCTTGCGCAAGAGCGCCCTCGGTCTGCACCACGCCTTGCAGCTGGCGCACCAGGGTCATCGCCATCGCCAGCCTGGCCTGCGGTCGTCCGGACCGAGGGGGCAGGAGGGGGAAGAAGGGGGAGTAGGATCGTCGGGCATTGGAGTCGAACGAGGCATGGGCGGACCCGTGCGCGGACCTATTGAGGAGAAATTCCCGCCGCCGGGGAAGCTCCGGCGGCGGGGAGGGCACCGCTTTCGTGGTACTGGCGACGGTGGTGGCGAGGGCGTCAGAGTTGCGTTGATGAAGTACTTGGTGGCGCAGGTCTGGTCGCGGGTGCCGCAAGGGCCCGCACTCGGCGTGGGCCCTGAGGTAGGCGAGCGCGTCGAAGGTGACGCTGCGACCTTCCCACTGGCCGGTGTTGTAGTAGTGCGCCTCGCCGGCGGTGGCCTGGGTCCCAGCTCGGGATCAGGTCGAGATGGCTGGCGATGTAGCTGGCAGCCAGTATTGCGGGCCGTTCGAGTAGGTGTGGATGCCCCGCGGGTAGCCGTAGGTGATGAAGTGCCTGGTGGCGGCGATCAGGTTGGTCGCCGAACTGCTCTTCGAAGCCGGGTGGCGGTCGAGGTAGGCCTTGCGGGTCGAAGTAGGCGGTGCGCTTCTGCGCCCGGCCGCTGGCGACCCAGCTGGCGTAGCCCTGGGCGGCGTCCGGCCCGATGCTCGTGATCAGGTCGCCGTAGCTGGCGATGTAGCGCAGCCAGTAGAGCTCGTCGCTGGCAGGCGGCGGCGGCGGCGGCTCGGGCGGCTCCGGCGGCGGGGGCCCGGCCGGGGCCGAGCCGGCGCCCCAAGGTGCGGTACATGGCGGCCGACCGCGGGTTGTAGCGCTCGCATAGTCGAGATAGCCGGCGGCGTCGGCGGTCGGTTTGCCGGGGCCGGCGCGAACAGCTCGTGGGTGCCTTGCCCGGGTCGGCGCCGCCGATGTCGTTGAAGTAGGCCTCAAAGGCGATGTCGGCGGCGTTGTTCCAGAAGAACTCGTACATCTTGCGGATGAAGTAGGGGTTGTCGATGCCGGGCTCGGCGCAGCGCTCGCGCGGCCCGCCGATGCCCCATTCGGGCACCGCCCAGGGCTTGCCCTTGGCCTTGGCGTATTCGAGCCAGGCGCGCGGGCCGGCCGGGTTGTTGCTGTAGCTGCGGGCGTCTATCCGCGCCTCGAAGGCGTAGCGGTCGCCCTCGGGCAGCGGGCTGCAGCGGTCGTAGTACTGCGAGCCGACGATGTCGACGTAGTCGTTGCCGGGCCACAGATTGTCGATCGGGTAGGTGATGGTGCCGCTGTTGGCCATGTTCCAGACGATCGAGGAAGCGCTTCTGGCGCGCGTGTCGTCGTGCGACCGGGTTGAGGATGTCGACCCAGCGCTGGAAGCAGTCTTCCAGGTGGAGCCGTCGCCGGTGGCGGCCCAGGGATAGCTGCCCTCGTTGTTGGCTTCCCAGCCGAGGCGGATGATGACGGGCTTGCCGGCGTTGGCCGCGGTCTGGGCGCCATTGTTGAGCATGTTGGTGGCGACCGCGCGGATCTGCGGGTCGAACTGGCCGGCGGCGCATTGGCCGAGCTGGCCGGTGCGGGTCTGGGCAGCATGCCGATCGCGATCACCAGCCGGCCCGGGCCGCCGTTGACGGCGGTGCTGAGCGCGCGGGCGCTGGACGACATGTGGGTCCAGTCGCGGATGCCGAAGAAGATGGTGCGCACGTCGAGCAGGCGGCCGCCGCGCCAAGTGGTGAAGGCGGTGTTTCGGAGCTCGGGCCGTTGATGCCCGAGCCCCAGGGCAGGCCGGAGACGCGCTGGATCCCCGCCGTCGCTGCCTGCGCAGGAGCCGACGCGACACTGATGCCGGTGCCGGCCAGGATGGCGGCGAGGGCAAGGCGGGTCCGGTTGCCGGCGCGCGCATGGCGGCCGGTCCCCTGCGGTGCAGTGGGCATCGTGCTTCCTCGGTCGTGGGTCTGGGGCGCCGGTCCGGGCCTCGCAACCCGGTGTTCTATTCGACGTCCACGAGCCGATACTATCGGTTGTCCTGCCGATCTGTGAGGAACATTGGTTTACGTCTTGCGTCGGCGTCCGACGTCTTGCGACGGCAGGTCACCCCGCGTGACGGTCGGTGACGGGCGGGCGTCACCCGCGCGCGGGATGGCTCGCTTACCGGTAGGACTCGCCGTCACAAGCCGGGCAGCGGAGATCGACGCGAGGGCTACCGATCGGTTCTACGGGCTGGCGCGTGGCGCCGGTGTTGCCGCGTTGCCGCCGGAAGCTCCGTCTGCCAACCCTCAAGACCGTCCAGCAGGCCGACCCTCACCGGCAGACGGTGCGGAGCCCAGCCACCTTGCCGAAGGTGACGCTGCACCGTGTTCCGGCTGCAGCCGGGGTGCCCGAGGACGAACCTCGGCAAATGGGCACCTGCTCCGAACGAGAGGGGCGCGCCTGGGTCATCGCTTGACCTACCAGCAGGCGGCACTACTCAGGCGCAAGATCAAAGCCGACTATCCCTCGCGTCATGGCCGCCAGAAATTGCCGGACATCGTCAGGAGATAGACCATGCGGAGGGTGGCGCCGTAATAGTCGGTAGGGTCGCCGACGGTGGAGATGGCGACGTCGTCCCAGATCCTGTTCAACAGCGGCTGATAGCGCTCGTTCATCATGGCGCCGACGCCGAAGGCGCCGGTGAAGCAGACGTTGTTGTACCACTCGAAATTGGTGCCGTTGAGCTCGTAGCCGGCGTAGATCTTGTAGATGTCGCCGCCCGAGGCGGTCTGGAGCCAGTCCATCATCCGCGTGGTGATGGTCAGCGCGTTGGCACTGCGGGCGAGCAGGTAGTCGAGCGCCAGCTCCCAGGGGACGCGGCAGGCATTGTAGGCGTACTTGCCGGCGCGGTACTCGCCGACGAACCCGGCTTCGGCGGGCCGCGGCAGGGTCCGCGTGTTGACCGCGAAATCGGGCACCAGACCCGTGCGCGGCGCCCAGCTCTGCTGCATGCGGTTGTAAGGTCGAAGCTGGCGAGGAGCGTGTCGTTCCAGCCCGCGTCACCGTGTAGGCCCTGAAGGTTCGAAACTGCAGCGGCATCAGGTCGGACATCCGGACCGCCTCGTACTCCAACGGATAGGCGGGGTGAACCCAATCCCCCATCTGGACGAGGTCGGTCGTGGGATGGACCACGTGCGCCCGGATGGCGGCGAGCACCTTCAACGCCTCGGCCCGGTAGTTGATCGGGCCGTCGCTGCCCCACTGGGCGTGGGCCAGGAGCAGGCCGAAGGCGATGTTGAGGTCGCCGTCGCTGGCCGAGTTGCGGTCGCTGCTGCTGGCGCAACTGCCGAGCTGCCGCCACGCCATCAGGTCCGGGTTATGCTGGCTCGGGTGGTCGCGGAAGAAGCGGTAGAGCCCGTCGAACACGGGTTTGCGCGTTGGCGTCGTGGCCGGCCATGTGCGGGACGATCAGCATGCCCAGGCCGGTGCCTTCCGAGACGCTGATCGGCGTGGCGGCGCTCGGCGTCCCGGGCCGGCCGTCGAGGGCGACATAGTAGCGGCCGACACCGCAGCCCTGTCGGACGAAGGCCGCCTTCCAGGCGTCGTAGAACGTCCTGACCGCCTGATCGAGCTGGGCCCGCGTCTTGTGATCGGGGATGATCGTGGCGTCGGTGTAGGCGACGTGAGCGGGAACGGCCGGAGTGGGGCGGCGGCTTCGGCCACCGCGGCGCGAGACCAGGTTGATGCCAAGCAGCACGAAGGCGGTGGCAACGAACATGAGCAAGCGGAATATCATCGGCTTTCCAGGTAGTGGGTCCCGGGTATGCACCGAATGCTGCCGGTGGCGACGATGAGCCCCGGCTGGCATGGCCAGAGAAAGGCCTGCCGCTCAGGTGGCTTTGGATCCTTGGGCGGCGGGGAAATGTCGCCGCCGGGCGAAGGCGCCCTGGCGGCGGACCGAGAGACCTAATGGGGCGTTCAGCGCTGTTGATGAAGTACTTGGTGGCGCAGGTCTGGTCGCTGCTGCCGCACACGGCTTGGACCTCGGGGTGGGTCCTCAGGTAGGCGAGCGAGTCGAAGGTCACGCTGCGGCCCTCCCACTTGCCCGTGTTGTGGTAGTGCGCCTCGCCCTTGGTCGCCTGGGTGCCCAGCTCCGGGATCAGCTCGACGTGGCTGGCGACGTAGCGCAGCCAGTAGAGCGGCCCGTTGGAGTAGGTGTGGATGCCCCGCGGGTAGCCGTAGGTGATGAAGTGCTTGGTCGCGGCGACCAGGTCGGTCCCGAACTGCGTCTTCTAGGCCGGGTAGCGGTCGAGGTAGGCCTGCGGGTCGAAGTAGGCGGTGCGCTTTTGCGCCTTGCCGCTGGCGAGCCAGCTGGCGTAGCCCTGCGACGCGTTCGGGCCGACGCTGGTGATCAGGTCGTCGTAGCTGGCGACGTAGCGCAGCCAGTAGAGCGTGTCGCTGGCCGGGGCCGGCGGGGGCGGCTCGGGCGGCGGCGGCGGCGGCGGCGGCGGGGGCGGCTCGAGCCCGGCACCCCAGAGCTGGCGGTACTTGGCCGCCGCCTTCGGGTTGTAGCGCTGGGCGTACTCGTTGTACGCGGCCGAGCCCTGGGTCTGGGTGCCGCTCAGGTCGGGCGCGAACAGCTTGTGCGAGCCCAGCGCCGGGTCCTCGCCGCCGGTGTCGTTGAAGTAGGCCTCGTAGGCGATGTCGGCCGCGTTCTTCCACAAGAACTCGTACATCTTCTCGATGAAGTAGGGGTTGTCGATGCCGGGCTCGGGGCAGCCGGCACGCTGCGCGCCCCGCCGATGCCCCACTCGGGCATGGCCTAGGGCTTGCCCTTGGCCTTGGCGTACTCCAGCCAGGCGCGCGGGCCGGCCGGGTTGTTGCTGTGGGTGCGCGCGTTCATCCGCGCCTCGAAGGCGTACTTGTCGCCGGCGGGCAAGGGCGCGCAGCGGTCGTAGTACTGCGAGCCGACGATGTCGACATAGTCGTCGCCGGGCCAGAGATTGTCGATCGGGTAGGTGATCGTGCCCCGGTTGGCCATGTTCCAGACGATCAGGAAGCGCTTCTGGCGGCTGCCGGTGCTGCCGACCGGGTTGAGGATGTTGACCCAGCGCTGGAAGCAGTTGCGCCAGGAGGCGCCGTCGCCGGTGGCGGCCCAGGGAAAGCTGCCCTCGTTGTTGGCCTCCCAGCCGAGGCGGATGATCACCGGCTTGCCGAGGTTGGCGGCGCCTTGCGCGCCGTTGTTGAGCATGCCGGTGGTGATGGCGCGGATCTGCGGGTCGAACTGGCCGCTGGCGCACTGCGCCAGCTGGCCGGCGTGGCTCTTGGGCAGCATGCCGATCGCCGCCACCAGCCGGCCGCTGCCGCCGTTGACCAGGGAGCTGAAGGCGCCGGTGCTGGAGGCCATGTGCGCCCAGTCCTGGATGCCGAGGAACACGGTGCGCACGTCGAGCTTGCGGTTGCCGCGCCAGCTGGTGAAGGCGGCGTTCTCGGCGCTCGAGCCGTTGACGCCCGAGCCCCAGGGCAGGCCGGAGACGCGCGGCACCAACCGCGGCCGTCGCCGCCTGCGCCGGCGACGGCGCCGCGGCCAGGCCGGCCAGCAGCGAGCAGACGGCAAGGCGGGTTCGTCGACCGGCGCGCGCGCGGCGGCCGGCCCCCTGCGGAGGGACATGTCGGTTCTCTCGGTCGGTTGGGTCGGGATCGACGGTTGCGGCCCGGGCCTCGCAACCTGGGCTTTCTCTCGATCTCTATGGGCGGATATTAACCGTTGAGCCGAGGCCTGGAGGAACATTGGTCTACCGGGCGCTTGCGACGGCGCACCACGGACGGTGACGGTCGGTGACGCCCGGACCGCCGGCTCAGCAGGCAGGGAGGTGCTCCATCTCGTACGGCGACGAGCTCGGGGTTGGCGAGGGTGCGGGCCAGGTGGCAAAGGGCCTCCTGGTGCCTGCGGCTGGGTATGGCGATGAAGTTGCGGGCCAGCTCGAGCAGCAAGCGCTGCTGCGGGGTCGCCTCGACGGCGCGCCCGTCGTCCAGGCCGGTGAAGAAGTGGCTCACCTCGACCCCCAGCGCCTGGGCGATGGTGGGCAGCCGGCCCGCGGCGACGCGGTTGATGCCCTTCTCGTACTTGTGCGACTGCTGGTAGGTCACGCCGACGAGCTCGGCCGCCTGCTGCTGCGTCAGCCCGAGCATGATCCGACGCTCGCGCATCATGCACCGATATAGCGGTCGCTGTCCTGCGCCCGCGGGCGCCCGGGGCGCCATGGTCTTCGAGCGTGCCGTCGCCATGGTGTTCTCTATCGTGCCAAGGGACGCGGCTGAAGCGTCAGGTTGCGGTGCATGGTCTTCCTCCGCGGCAGGAGCCGGGCAGCACCCGGCCTCCCACCGCCGTACTGCTGTGGCGTGGGGATGAGCCGGTGGTGGGGCGCGGCGGCTTCGCTCTAGGGGGCGGGGGTCTTGCGGGCAGCGCCGCCTCGCCCGTCTCCTTCAAGCCTGCCTTGAAGCTCTTGATGCCCTGGCGAGGTCGCCGAGTGCGGCGGGCAGCTTGCCCATCCCGAACAGGAGCAAGACCACCAGCAGCACCACCGACCAGTGGGCGAGGCTGAACGAACCCATGACGATCGACTCCTTACGCGAGGGAGGGCCCGTTCGTGGCAAGCTCGGGTTGGCACCTGCCGGTCCTGGGGCTTGGATGAGGAGGGCGCCGTCACCCGGACCGGGTGACGGCACACGATCCTGTCAGCTCACCGGCCTTCTATGTCGGCGGTGGCGGTCGCCTGGTTGCGCACGCTGCTCACCGGCGGGGATGACGGCGCGGACCAGCGTCGGGCAGACGCCGCCCGGGATGGTCAGGGTCCGGAAGTTGGCCCGGAACAGTCCCTGCGGCGGGGTGACCGTGTTGTCCGGCGTCGCGGTGACGAGCCCGATGGTGGTGAAGCGGTTCGGGTTGGCCGGGGTCGGGTCGGGGATGCGGATCTGCACCGTGGCGTTGGCCGGGTTGACGACGCCGCCGCGGACCTCGAGCTCGTCGCGCCCGCCGCCGCGGATCCGGCAGTACGCGCGCAGGATGCTGACCTCGGTGGTGGTGGGGTTGCCAGGGCGCGCCGTCGGCCTCGATGGTGTGGTAGTACAGCTTCTGGCCGGGCGAAGTAGCCCTCGGCAGCGACCAGCGTGCCAGGGTGATCGCGTCGGGTCGATCCGAAGCCGAAGCCGTTGATCGGCGGGGCCCGCCGGCATCCGCGGGTCGTCGAGCGGCACGCATGTTGTTGACGGTCGACCGGTTCACCCGGTCGCGTCGGTCACCGGGCGGTCGCCTCACCGACCACCACGTTCTCGGCCAAGTCGCTGAACACGTCGGTGGCGTAGATTGGCCGGCCTCGCTCTCGCCGGTGACGATGGCGGTGCCGCCGATGAAGCCCGGCTCGCTGCTGCGGCCCGGGGACCGGGCCGGTGGTTTTGAAGTCCAGTTCCCAACCTTGGTGTCGGGAACCGTCCACCAGCGGTCGAGCCCAGGTTGGCGTTGGTCGGCGTGTGGATCGGGGCGCCCTGGAGCACCTTGACGGTCACGCCCATGACCTTCATCTCGCCGACGCTCGGCGCGGCCATGCGCGGCGGCCCGTCGCGGGGTGGCGTAGATCGAGCCTGGATCGGTCCCTCGATCTCGACGTCGGGGGGCGCGACCTGCGCCCGCGCCGGGCGTGGCGACGCCGCGACCGCGATGGCCGCGGCTGCCGAGAAGCAACTTGCGAGACATGTGTCATTCCTCCTCGGCCGGGTCTCCTCGGTCCTGCCATGCCTATGTTCCAAGGGAGGATCGGGAAGGAAGCGCCGGATGCCGCCCGCGGGGAGCAGCCGGGCTTAGGGCTTGATGCTCCAGGTGGTCATCATGGCGTGGTCCTCGTGGAGATGTTGTGGCAGTGCATGACGTAGCGGCCGTGGTCGGCCTTGGTCTGCTCCACTGCCGGCTGACGGGTGAACCCTTCTGCGGGTAGTCGCGGAAGCGCAGCAGCACATCCATCTTGTTCTGGCCGCAGGCGGTAGATGTCGTAGCGGTGGCGCTGCGCCAGCGGCACCGCGACGCCGTTCTGCGAGATGATCTGGCCCTCCTCGAAGTGGATGTGCATCGGGTGGTCCCAGCCGCCCGAGGTGCTCTCCAGCGTCCAGATCTCGGCCGTGTCGCGCCTGACCACGTTCGGTCGGGTTGGCGAGCGACTCGTCCGTGGTCGATGTCCGGGTCCCAGAACTGGCCGTTGATCGCCCAGTGCCCGTTCTTGCGCTCGAACTTGAACAGCTTGCGGCGCTTGCCAGCTCGCTCAGGTCGGGCGGCGGGGCAGCGGGCGGAACGCGCCGGCAGCTTGAACTTCGGGTCGGCAGGCCGCTTCCGGCGGACGATGAACTTGAGCAGCTGGTTGGCCGGGTCGTCCGGGTTGAGCCGCTTGCCGACCTTCTCGCCGCGGCCGTCGTCGCGCATCCCAAGCGTGTTGCTCGAGGATAGACCTCGGTGCCGTCGGCAATCGCGCTGAAGTCGACGATGATGTCGGAGCGCTCGGCGACCCAGAGGTCGAGCTCCTGCAGGCCCTTCCTGCGGCACGTGGCAGCAGGTTGCCGCTCTCGGTGATCTGGTCGAACTTGACTGTCGGCGCCGCCCTTGCGCAGCACGAAGCGGTAGAACCGCGACGGCCCGCCGTTGAGCAGGCGGAAGCGGTAGGCGCGCGGCTCGACCTCCATGATAGGGCTGGATCTCGCCGTTGACGGTGAGGTAGTCGCCCAGGAAGCCGTCGACCGCGAACTGGTTGAAGGTCATCTCGCCTTGAGTCGGGCCGGATCTGCTTGTCCTGGAACATCAGCGGCACGTCGTACTTGCCGCTGGGCAGGCTCCAGCCCCTGGTCTCGTCGCCGGTGTCGTCCTGGTCGAACGCCCGGACCATCATGAACAGGCCCTTGTAGAGGTTGGGCGCGGTGAACTCGGGCCGGTGGTCGTGGAAGAACAGCGTGGTCAGGCGTCTCGCGCAGGTCACCGCCGCCGTCGGCCGCCCACCAGGTGCCGCCGGGACCAGCCCGTGGCGTCTTGTAGTAGGGGTTGGCGGCCTGCGCGGGTCGGTGAAGCCGGCGCGGGTCATGCAGTAGTGCTGGTAGCGGTGCTGCCCGGGCTTGAGCCAGTTCCACGGGCCGCCGTCGCTCTCGGTCGCGGTGTGGAAGTTGTGCAGGTGCGAGGTGGTCTCGGGCTGGCCGTAGCCCTTGTGGTCGGCCGGCAGCTCGTTCTCGAGCTGCAGGCAGACCGGCGTGCCGTAGCGCACGTCGAGGACCGGGCCGCCGAACGCCCCGTTGTAGCTCCAGACCGAGCTGGCGGGCAGCTCGCTGTGGAACTTGTGGTCGAACTCCTCGGTTCTCAGCTCGTAGCAGTGCCCGCGTCCGCCGGGTACTTGTCGCACCACTGGTGGTTCTTGCGGTCGTAGTCGTAGGCGCTCGGACCTGCACGCGTCGCCGGGATCGGCAGGCGATCCTTCCACGGCGTCAGCTTGATGGTCGGCACGTCCTCGGCCAGCGCCTGGCGCAGCGAGGCGCCCTGGGCGTAGTAGGCGCTGCCGGCGATCAGCCCGAGCTTGGCCAGCTCGCGCCGGCCGAGCTTGGCGGCGTAGAGCTCGTTCGCGCAATTCCAGCGCGCGCTTGACGCCCCGATCCAACCTGAACATCGGTCGTCCCTTCTCAAATCGGTCGCGGCGAAGCGGGCTGCGGCGGCGGCCGGTCAGGCTCAGGCGAAGTCGGCGAGCGCGGTCACGGCCTTGGCGATCCAGGCCGGGCGGCCGAGGCCGGCGGTGCCGGCCCAGCGGTCGAGCCGGTCGTTGCCGTAGCGGACCAGGCCGGTGTGGCTGTCCTTGATTGACCGCGAACTCGGGGTCGGCGTTGGCGAAACCCATCGCCCGGCGCAGGTGGTCGATGTCGGCCGGCCGGCCGGTGAGGAACCGCCAGCCCGGGCCGGACATCCCACTGCTCGGCGTAATCCTTGAGGATCGCCGGGGTCTCGAGCTCGGGCTGCAGCGAGACCGAGAGCATGAAGATGTCCCGGCCCATCCGCTCGCCGAGCAGGTCCTGCACCGCGCGCAGGTTCTCGGTGACCAGCGGGCAGGTCTCGCCGCAGCTGGTGAAGAAGAAGTTGAGCAGGACCACCTTGCCCTTGACCAGGTCGTCGTAGAAGCGGAGCGCCCGCCCGTCCTGGTCGATCACCCCGGTGTTCGGGATGGCGGTGCGGCTCGCCTGGGCGGCCGTGGCCGGCTGGAACAGCCGGCCCGGGCTCACCGCGGCGGCGGCCGCGGCGGCGCGCCAGCGGTGAACATGGCTCGTCTTAGCATCCTCTCCGGCCCCTTGCTCAACTCTCGAGCCCGACCGCTCTGCAAGAACAGAGGAAGTCGTTCCCGTTCAGGTTGATGCGGTTGGTACAGAGACTTCGACGAGCGCACAATTTACCTATAGTTTAAAATAGTTGTAGCAACTGATACTGCAGAGGTACTACGGATATAGCTGCGACGTATCCCTTCGGTGTACGGCCGGTATGACCTTGGATGGACCGCCCGGGTCGCCGGCCTGCCACCAGCCTCCCGTGTCATGCGGGTCGATCGTTGATCCGAGGACCGGCTGGATGGGCCTCGCCCCGCCGGGATTCGGCAGCGATGCGGGCTACTCGGTGCCTCGGCGGGCCGGACCCGCACGTCCCGGCCACCGCACCGCCTTCCGCTCGTCTATCCGACGATGTAAAGCCGATGCAACTTTAGTTCTTATGGAGTTATGCAGAAAGTTAGCCTGAGGATGCCGGAGATTATTACTCCGCCCATCCATCGGTGAATTGCGCAACCACGGATTTATTCATATCCGCAGCACACTTCACGCCAGGTGGCGTGCGAGAAAAACTTGCGGATGGCTGCTGTCATGGAAGCTTCTGGGACCGTAGTTCGCCCGGCGCGTTGTGGTGGTTCGCTGCGCGCCGCTGCGAAGGCACTAGGTGCCATGACCGCCATCTGGCTGGCTTTGGCAGCCGATCGCGCGGTGGCGGTCGAAGAGGTGGAGGAGCCCGAGGAGCCGGAGGCGGCCGAGGAGGTTGTCGCAATTGGCCCCTTGAGCGGGGTGGCAAAGCCATTCCCGAACCCCGGTGTCGACCTCTTCCTTAAGCCGAACGGTGGCCGCACGGCTCTGCTTCAGCTCGGCAAGGCGCTGTTCTTCGACCAGCAGGTCGGCAGCGACGGCGTCGCCTGCGCCAGCTGCCACTACCATGCCGGCGCCGACGTCCGCCTCGCCAACGCGCTCAACCCCGGTACCAACGCCGACAGCGACAGCTTCGGCCCGATGACTAGCGGCCGCCAGGGTGCTGCGAACCTCACGCTGATGCCCGCCGACTTCCCCTTGAACCCGTTCCGCTCCGACGACACGGTCTCCTCCGCCGGCACCCGCTATGGCGAGCTGGTCGGCAGCGGCACCCGACGGCGGGCACTGCAAGACCGTTGCAGCAGCGGCGAGGAAGCGGTCTTCCGCTTCCACAATCTCGACGCGCGCCGGGTCGAGCCGCGCAACACGCCCACCACCATCAACTCGGTGTTCTTCCATCGCCTGTTCTGGGACGGGCGCGCCAACAACGTGTTCAATGGCGTCAACCCGTTCGGCCAGCGCGATCCGAATGCACGCGTGCTCAAGCGCACCGCCGCGGGCGTGGTCGCCGAGCGGGTGGCAATCGAGAATGCGGCACTGGCCTCGCAGGCGAACGGCCCGCCCTTGAGCGACTTCGAGATGTCCTGCGCCAACAAGAGCTTCGCCGACCTGGGCCGGCGGCTGCTCAACAAGAAGGCGTTGAGCTTCCAAGAGGTGCACCCGAACGATTTCGTGCTCGCGGGCACGCGCAGCCCCAACGGCAAAGGCTTGGCGCAGACCTACCAGCAAATGATCCAGCGCGCTTTCAAGGATGAGTACTGGCGGGCAAACGGGAAGTACGCCGTCGCCCCTGGCGGGGTCGTGACCCAGACCAGCAGGGGCTACACGCAAATCGAGGCCAACTTCCCGCTGTTCTTCGGCCTTGCGGTCGCGATGTACGAATCGACCCTTGTCTCGGGCGATAGCCGGTTCGACCGCGGCAACCTCACCCCGCTCGAGGAGCAGGGCAAGGACGTGTTCCTGAACAAGGGCAAGTGCATCAATTGTCACGACGGGCCCGACGTTCAGCAAAGCCGCGACCCACCTCCTCCCGGAGGCCGAGGAGGAGGGCCTGGTCGAGCACATGCTCATGGGCGACGCCAACGGCAAGCCCGCGCTCTACGACGGCGGCTTCTACAATATCGGCGTGCGCGCCGACGGCCACGAGGACGTCGGCCTCGGCGGCAAGGACCCGTTCGGCCACCCGCTCTCCTTCACCCGGCAGTATGTCGACCAGGCCACAAGGTCGACCCGTTCGAGGTCGACGACTGAGCCTTCGAGGTGGCCTGCCGGGACCATGCCAGCTGCCGAACAAGCGCGTCGCCGTGGACGGCGCCTTCAAGACGCCCGGCCTTGCGCAACATCGGCGCTCACCGCCGCCCTACTTCCACAATGGCGGCGAGGCGACGCTCGAAGGGCGTGGTCGAGTTCTACAACCGCGGCGGCAACCGGCGCGGCCTGACCGGCGGCGACACGACCGGCACCGGGCCCCTCGGCGCACGACCCCGTCGGCCCGAACCTGGGCGGCAGCAACCTCGATCCCGACATCGAGCCGCTCGAGCTCACCGCCGCGGAGGAGAAGGCGCCTGGTGGCCTTCCTGAAGGCGCTCACCGACGAGCGGGTCGCGCTGCCACGCCGGCGCCGTTCGACATGCCCGAGCTGATCCTGGTCAACGGCCACCAGCCGGCGGACGCCAACCGCAACGGCGAGGCGGACCCAAAGCTCGTCCGCCTGCCACCCACCGGAGCAGGCGGCCGGAAGGCCGATGGCCGCAAGTGCATCAGCAACAGCGGCAAGCTGTTCGATCCCGGCATGCAGATCCTGCTCACCGATGCCCCAGCGCAGGCGCCCCTGCAAAAGCCCGACGCCACCCTGGGAACGCTCGTCAACCGGATCATCAGCGGCCCAAGACGATGAGCGGGTCAAGGTCAAGGGGCTGATCCAGGTCGACGGCTGCGTGCGACGGCGATGCCCGGTCGGCCTGAGGTGGCAAGCACACTATATAGTAGATGAATGAAAGGAACTTGAAATTTAAGGTTGTGTATGCCGCGCCCCCGGCGCACCCTGCGAAGCCCGCCCAGCGGAGGGCGCAAGTCGCGCGGTGGCAAGGGGGTGAGCACGATGGCCAGGATCATCGGCAATCATCGGGACAATGTGCTCGCCGGCACGGGCGGCGGCGATCAGATCGAAGGACGAGGCGGCAACGACCGGCTGTTCGGCTGGGCCGACCGGGACTTTCTCCTTGGTGATGTCGGCGTTTTGAGTGGCCAAGCTCGGGGCGGCAACGATCGCCTGTTCGGCGGTGCCGGCAACGATCAACCCGCCGGCGGGCCACGCCTGCTGGGCGGGTTGATCGGCGATGCCGGCCAGATGCACGACTTCGCCCGGGGCGGTGCCGATCATCTTCAGGGCGGCACGGCGGACGATCTTCTCGTCGGGGACGCTGGCCCGGTCACGTTGGCGCAGGTTGCGGGTGGATCGTCAGGCCTGTTCGGCCGCGCCCGGGGCGGGAACGACCGGCTTTTCGGGGAAGACGGGGACGATCGCCTGTTCGGCGACGCCGCCGATCGGATGTCCGGCAATGCCCGGGGCGGCGCCGATCAGCTCTTCGGCGGGTCGGAGGGTGACCTCCTCGTCGGTGACGCCGGGACCTTGAACGATAGCAGTCGGGGCGGTGCCGACCAGATCCACGGTGCTACGGGGGACGACGATCTCGTCGGCGACGCCGCCGATCGGATGTCCGGCAACACCCGCGGTGGCGCCGACCGGCTCGTCGGCGGCTCCGGGGGTGACGACCTTGTCGGCGACGCCGATAGCATGTCCGCTAACGCCCGGGGCGGCGCCGACCAGCTCTTCGGCGGGTCGGAAGAAGACTTCCTGATCGGCGACGCCGATATCGTGTCCGACAACGCCTGGGCCGGTGGCGATCAACTCTTCGGTGGCTCGGAAGGCGACTTCCTGTTTGGCGATGCCGGGGAGTTGCTCGGCAACGCCCGCGGCGGCGACGACCGGCTCTTCAGCGGCTCCGGGAGTGACGACCTTGTCGGCGACGCCGACGGCATGTCCGGCAACGCTCAGGGCGGCGACGACCGGCTCCTCGGCAACGCCGGCGACGACCGGCTCTACGGCGACGCGTCGCTCATGGAGGGGCGGGCCAGGGGCGGCGATGATGTCCTTGCCGGTGGCACGGGGAACGACCGCCTGTGGGGGGATGGCGAGCTTGCCAGCGATGCAGCCGAGGTGGTCGGGGGTGCTGACCTTTTCGTGTTCGGCAGAGGGGACGACCGCGATACCGTGCTCGACTTCGAGGACAACAAGGACGCGATCGACGTTCGAGGCTTCCGGGGCATCGACCGTTTCGCGGAAGTCCGAGCGTGGGCCACGCAGGTCGACGCCGGTACCGTGATCGACTTGGGAGCGGCGTCGGGCGCCGCTGCGGGCGCGGACGTGCTGACGCTTGCGGGCTTCAACCTCACCCGACTGAATGCCGCGGACTTCGTCTTCGCCTGAACGGCAAGCAGTTCTCCCTTCCGTTCAACCTAATTCGCGGCGCGCGTAGTTCGCCAGCTCAACCCTGCCGGCTATGCCCAGCTTATCGTAGATCCGGTGCAGGTGGGTTTTCACCGTGCCTTCGGTGATGCCGAGCTCAAGGGCGACTTCCTTGTTGCGCAAGCCTTCGGCTCACCAGGCGAGCAAGCTCAATCTCGCGCAAGGTCAGAACCCATGTAGAATGGTGGCCGTGTGCCCTCGGGCGACAGCAGGCGCTCAAGGGTCCAGCCGGTCAGGTGGCGCTCAAGCCACTGCCCCCCAGCGTGCACGGTGCGGATGCAGCGCGCGAGCAGGTCGGGCGCCATCTCCTTGAGCATGACCCCTCGCACGCCGAGGCGAACGGCCTCGAGCAGTTCCTCCTCGCCAATATCGGCGGTGAGCAGAATGACCCTGAGGTTGAGCCCTTCCTGGGCGGCTCGGCGTAGGACCTCCATCCCGCCCAGGTTGGGCATGTTCAGGTCCAGGACCAAGATATCAGAGGGAATGCACCCGGACGGCTCCTAGGGCGGCTTTCGCCGTCCTCGCACCGAGCCAGCAGCTTGCAGGTCAGGCTCGCGCTCGATCAAGCGCGCGATCCCTTCGAGCACCACCGGGTGGTCGTCCGCCACGATGAGATGGATGGTCATGCAACACCTCCCCGAGCCGACACGGGGCTCAGGCTCCCGAGATCAGCTCAGCTCTCTTCAGCGCGTCGCGCGTCGCTGCCACCGCAGCCGCGAGCCGCTCTGTGCTCTCCGACGTAGCTTGCCCCTCCCGGGCTGCCGCCTGAACGTCCGCAACGGCGGCGCTGATCCGCCGTAGCCCGAACAGGCCTGCCGTACCCTTAAGCGCGTGAGCCTCCCGCAGCAGGACCTCGAAGCGTTCGGCAGCGCTCGGAACCCCTCGCAAGCCCGCTCCGCGTCCGCGATCACCCCCTGCAGCAGGCTCGTGAGCTTCTCGTCACCGAGGATACCCGGGGGCGAGCCGTCGAGCAGCGGGGGCTTGCGCTCCTTCCGCGCTCAACGGCGCTGTCGGCCGCGGCCGCTCGCCCAAGTTGGGGGGGTCGCGTTTCCGGATGCGAGGGCCTCGGCCAGGGCCGCGAACAGGTCGGGCCAGACGACGGGCTTGGTCAGGCACGGTCCATGCCGGCGGCGAGGTAGCGCTCGCGCTCGCTCGCCATGACGTTGGCGGTCAGCGCCAGGATCGGCACCGCCCCGGCGGGCGGCGGCAGGCGGCGGATGCGCCGGGTCGCCTCCATCCCGTCCATCACCGGCATCTGCACGTCCATCAGCACCACGTCGAACCGCTCGCGCGCCGCCAGCTCGACCGCCGCCGCGCCGTCCTCGGCCAGCAGCACCGCGTGGCCGTGCCGGCCGAGCATCTCCTCGAGCAGCTCGCGGTTGACGGGCACGTCGTCGGCGACCAGGACCCGCAGCGGCGGGACGCTCGGCCGGCTCGAAGGCGGTCCGCTTCGCCGCCGCCACCGCGTCGCCGAGCTGGAGCGGGACCTCGAACCAGAAGGTGCTGCCCTGGCCGGGCGCGCTCTCGACCCCGATCGTCCCGCCCATGGCCTCGACCAGCCGCTTGCAGATCGCCAGCCCCAGCCCGCTGCCGCCGTAGCGTCGGCTGGTCGAGCGGTCGGCCTGGGTGAAGGCGTCGAACAGCCCGCCCTGCCTGCTCTGGCGCGATGCCGATGCCGGTGTCCCGCACCGCGAAGCGCAGCAGGACCGTGCCGTTCCCATCCTGCTGGGCGGCTCGCGGCGCCGCACCGCGACCCCGCCTTGGTGGGTGAACTTGAGCGCGTTGCCGACCAGGTTGAGCAGCACCTGGCGCAGCCGGGTCGGGTCGCCCTGGACCACCGGCGGGCGTGCTCGTCGAGCTCGAGCGCGAGCTCCAGCCCGCGCTCGGCGGCCTGCGGCGCCATCAGCGAGCGCACCTGCTCGAGGATCTCCGGGACGGCGAAGTCGATCCGCTCGAGCTCGAGCTTGCCGGCCTCGATGCGCGAGAAGTCGAGGATGTCGTTGATGACGCTGAGCAGATGGCGGCCGGAGGTGCGGATCGCGTCGACGTAGCGCCGCTCTTCGCCGGCAGCTCGCGCTCGCCGCGAGCAGGTCGGCCATGCCGAGCACGCCGGTGAGCGGCGTGCGGATCTCGTGGCTCATCGCCGCCAGGAACTCGGACTTCGCCCGGCTCGCTTGCTCCGCTGCCGCTTCGGCCGCGTGCGCGACGCGCAACAGGCTGCTGACGCCGCGGACCGCCCGCAACAGCAGGACCACCAGGATCACCGCGCTGGCGACCATGCCCAGGAAGCACCACAGCACCTCCCAGTAGACCGCGCGGATGCCTTCCCGCTGGGATGCTGCGACCTCTTCGTCCTTCTGCATGGTCTTGGCGACGATCTGGTGCAGCGAGAGCTCGAACGGCCGCAAAGTCGCGTGAAGCTCGCGGTAGGTCGCGATGTCGCCTTTCTGGAGCGCAAGGATGGTTGGCTCGAGCCGCTCCAAGGTGGCGACGAGCTCGACGATCTGGACCGCGCCGTGGACGGCGCGGACGTGCTCGGACTCGCTGCCCTGGAGGAGCAGGGGCAAGCGGCTCCACAGGACGTAGAGGCGCGTGGTCAGCTCGTCGGTGGTCTCGGTTCCATGGTGAACATGGGTGCCGAGCTGGTCGATGAAGCGGAGGAACTCAATCTCGGCCTGTGCCGCGACCCATAGGTTCGGGATGAACTTGCTGCCGATGAACTCGTACTCTCGGACGATCCTGACCGAGCTGATCGCGACGGCTACGGTGAACACGGCCAGGGCGGCGAAGATGGTCCTGTTGTTGGTGACGACCATTGCTATTCGATACGCAACCGTTTGAGCTGCCACACCCATCTTTTGTCGGTCAACGAGTTCCTGCAATTCTTCATGCTGGTCGCGTGGGTAGACAATCCAGACGGGTCCTTTGTCCTTAGCCTTCAAATGCTGCCCGTCCATTTTCAAGGCCAGCATTACGGGGTACTGGCGGAGTTCCTCGATCGGAATCGACGTCGTGTAGTCGTTCAGCGCCGTCGCCGCGACGGTGGTGCCTTCGGCCGCGACGGCATCGAGCAGATCCCGGGCGAGAACGCCCTCAAACTCGGACACGCCGGCCGTCCAAGCGGTCGAGGTCCTCAGCTTCGTCATGCCGAGCGCCTCGAGCATCTGCCGGTCGAACCGAACTGTCCCGTCAGCGTTGGCGTTGCCGATGCGCCCGGTAACCTCCAGCAGAACGGCGCCGGACGGCTGCGGCAGGGTACCCGCCGTCAGCGTGATCGGAACGCCACCTGCGAACAGCAACAATAGGGTTGTGGTCAAGGCAGCGCGCGTCGGCAGCTTCATCAAGCCTCTCCGGATCGAGTTTGGTCTGGGCGTTCCGGCAGATGGGAGCGCGGAGCATCCTGCGCCGCGCACGGCAGCAAGGGACCGGTCAAGCCTGCTCGCACGGCGCTCCGCGAAAAGCCCGCGGACATTGCCAGCACGGAGGCACTGGCGATCGGCCGGGAGCCAATCGGGCGAAGGCTCACCTGGCTTCCGGTGCCGCTTAGCCTCGAACGCGCCTCTAGCACGGTGTTTGATCCATCGAAGCTTGACAGGCCGGCTCTTGATCCCTGCCTGATGATAAACTATATCACTTTGTAAGTGAACCAAAATGTTCTAATAAACCTTGAGGTTACATGCGATCTCTGATTCGGCGGTCTCGGTAGGTTGCTCGGGAGTGCCGCCACAACGAGATGCGCCCAAGACCCCGGCTGACAGTGACGTTCTGGGTTGTGTGCGAGGAGACCTTCCGCTAGCCGGACCCGGCCCGATGCCCCCAGTCTTACAGGATAGCTATTGAAAAATCTTCTACCATAAGTATCGTGCAGGCAGTCCTGCCTGGCTTCGACGTTCTCCCCACCAATTTCCAGGATGCGCCATTGCAAGCGCAGGCGACGCGGTTCTCGCCGACACCGACGATATTCTTCGCCGTTGCTGGCGAACGATCCCGTGCAGGGTACTGATGCGGGTTAAAACTCCCAGATCAAGCTGCACCCCGGATCGTGAGGCGCAAGAAGCGAGCGAACTCGCGGCGATCGAGGCGATTCTTCAGGGCAAGCCTTTTGCTCTGCTTCGAATTCTTTCAGGCACGCCCGGACCTGATCGAATCCTCTTGGCAAAGCATCATGACCGCCGTGGCGGCCGCGGACGGGATATGCGCCAATGATTTCCTGCGGATCATCTTTTCGGTCACGACGCCCGGCTCGGCGGTGCGGATGCTGAACCGCCCCATTGATGACGACGGTAACCGTGTCGCCCATTGGCCTGCGCTTTACGGGGATGTAGCCAAGCTCGAGGCCTTCGAAAGGTTCGGCGCTGACCTGTGGCTTGCAAACCGACTTGGGACAACGCCGCTGTTCGATGCCGTCCGGGGTGACTCTCCGGAAGCTATCAAGGCCATCCTCCACGCCGCCGTCGATCAGAGTGGGCTCCGGCACTTCAACGACTACGATTGCTCCCCCATGCACTGGGCCTGCTTGCATTTCAGCCCGCTCGCGGTGCCAGGTCTCCACGCCACCGACTGTCGCCTCATCAACCTGCCGAACAGCCGCGGCCGGCTGCCGTTGGACGTGCTCGAGTGGCGCCAGTTATACCATGTGGACACGGTGAAGAGGAGGCTGGGCCGCGACCACGCCGAACACGGCACAACGCCTTACGGCCGGATTCGTGGTTGGATGGTGGACCATGGCGCTAAGCATTCGCCAGGCTGGGCATCCCTACCCGAGGAGATCAAGTTGAAGAAAAACCACGCTCCGTTCAACGCGGAACTATGGTGGAATTACGTCGAGTGCCCCGACGACTGGGTGAGCTAGCCTCGCGGACCGCTGCATGCGGCCAGCCTCGGAAGGGAATCCCTCCAGCCGGCACCAACCCTCAAGGATTGATCAGTTTTACCTGCACCGCCCGGCAGGGCAGCTGCGCGAGTTACTCCGCGCAGCTGCCGAGTTCAGCTTCGTGCCATCTCGGCGTCCTGCTCCGGCAACAGCCAGCCAAGGTGCTGCCCACCGTCTAAGGCAATCATCTGCCCCGTCACGGCCGGCGCGGCCAGCAGGAAGCGGATGGCAAGCGCGATCTCGTCGGGGCTGGTACCCCTTCGCAGGGGCATGGTCTCGCAAAGCGCCTGGAAGCTCTCTGGCGTTTGGTGGACGCTCGCCAGCGTCGGCCCTGGTCCCACCGCGTTGACGCGGATGCGCGGCGCTAGTGCCAGGGCGAGGGTATGGGTCATCGTCCAGAGAGCGGCCTTGCTAATCGTGTAGGACAAAAAATAGGGTGTAAGATTCCAGACCCGTTCGTCGATAACGTTGATGACGTTGCCCAAGGTGTCCCGGGGAAGCTGGCGGGCGAAACTTTGGGCTAGCACAAGCGGCGCGCGGAGGTTGACCGCCATGTGCAAGTCCCAGGAGCGACGAGTTCGAGTCCAGCGCGTGGTCGGGCGCGAAAACCGATGCGTTGTTCACGAGGCAACTGAGTGGGCCGAGCATCTCCGCAGCGCGTTGCGTCAAGCCTTCGACCTCGTCCTCCCGCTCGAGATCGGCCTGCAGTGCGACTGCCCTCCCGCCTGAGGCGTGAATCGCCGCCACTACCTCATTCGCCTCCACCTCGGAGTTCCCATAGTGGACGGCTACTCCCCACCCGTGGCGTGCCAGATCCAGCGCGACGCCGCGCCCGACCCGCTTCGCAGCCCCCGTCACCAGCACGTTCGGTGATATTCTCACATCCATGCCAACCACCTTCCGATCCCCAAGAAGGTTTCCCGATTGCCGCGCAAGGGCGGCGATGCTTCCGGCCAGGATTGGCCTCGAACGCTAGGCGGCTGCTCCGTTAACCTGGTCCTCGCGCGCAGCGAGCAACGCGTGGAAGACTCTGCCCAGATCATGCTCGGCAGCCAGCGCGCCCAGCTGTCGGCTGGTTACGAGCCGCGCGTCGATCTTGGGGCCACGGGCGGCCACGCATTGGTGCGAGGCATCCACGATGACTGCGAGTCCTAAGGGATCGAGCACCTCCGTCAGGACCGAGGTAAGTTGATCAGTCAGGCGCTCCTGGAGCTGCAGGCGCCGCGCCAGCGCGTCGACGGCGGCCGCGATCGCGCCGATGCCAACCAAGTGCCGCCGTGGCAAGTAGCCAATGTGTACATGGCCCGAGAACGGCAGGAGGTGGTGCTCGCAGAACGACACAAACCGGATGTCGCGCAGCAGCACAATACGGCCCTCATTGTCGTCCGGCATCAAGCTCCGTCTCAGCAGCCGCGCCGGATTTGCTCTGTAGCCCGCGAACAACTCGCCGTACGCCGCCGCGACGCGGGTGGGGGTACGCGCGAGGCCGGGACGATCAGGATCATCCCCGGCCCACGCGATCAGCGTTCGGACCGCCGCTTCCACATCGGCGGGCGCCGCAGGCTGGGCGACGCTCCCGTCCGCCGCCGCCACCACCCGCTGGGGCTCCGCTGGCCGGTTCTCAGGGCTGGATGCCGCACCGGCGGCTCCTTCGACCTGCCGATACCCACCCCG
Organism: uncultured Actinomycetota bacterium; assembly: GCA_963822335.1. GTDB lineage: Bacteria > Actinomycetota > Actinomycetes > Mycobacteriales > Pseudonocardiaceae > Pseudonocardia. Next base: position 78,148 of record CAWGHE010000007.1, read on the forward strand.
ATCCCTGTAGTGGGAACAGCTGTCAGCCCCGCTCGCCGCCCGATCCGATCGCCAGCTTTCGTCATCGGCTGGGGTGGTGGGCAGGAAATGACCGTCGCGAAGAGCCTTAGTCCGAAGATAGCTACGGTTGTGCTTGTTCGCGGCGAAAGCGTGGGGCAGCCGTTCCACGACATCGATCCCGTACCGGCGCAGCGCCGTCACCTTCTCGGGGTTGTTGGTCATCAAGCGCACGCTACGGAAGCCGAGCTGCCGCAACATCGCGGCTGCTGCTCCGTAAACCCGCTCGTCAAACTCAAACCCAAGTCGCTCGTTGGCGTCGACCGTGTCTAATCCCTGATCCTGCAGTGCGTACGCCCGCAACTTGTTGATCAGGCCGATCCCGCGACCCTCTTGGGCCAAATAGAACAAGACGCCCCCACCAGCCTGCGACAGCACGCGGATAGCACCCCGCAGCTGATCACCGCAGTCGCAGCGCAGGCTGCCGAGGAGATCGCCGGTGAGACACGCCGAGTGCACCCGCGTCAGCACCGGCGAACTCACCTCGGGTCGACCGACGATGATCGCAAGGTGCTCGGTGCCTCCGTCGCTGGGCCGAAAGGCCGCCACGCGCACGTCTTCCGCGTCGGCCAACGGGACACGCGCTTCGGCGACTACGCGAAGGCTTCTTGCTGCCAACGCATCGTAATCGGCGATGGCATCCGATCGAACGAAGGTCAGGCCTGCCCTCCTAGCCCAGGTACCGGGGTCCCCGATGCTCGGATCAAGTTCCACGGCGAGAGCTGCTGGGAGCAGCCCGGCGAGCTTCATGAGCTTGATCGCGGCCGCTTCGAGGCGACCCGAGCCCCGATGGGAGAGCTCACTATGCCGGTGCGGGAACGGGTCCGCAGCGGCGCACGGGTCGACAAGCTTGCGAAATCGATCCGCGATCAATGCCCTCCGGCAGCGATAGAAGAACCGTCTCGGTGGTGACATCGGAGGTGGGTTGGAGCGCCTTGAAGCGTTGCGCCGTAATGACGAGCATGGGCGGGGCGACGGCAAGACCTTCCGGCCACCCGGCGGTCGGATCCTGGGAACTCTCAGCTGTCCGGACAATGATCGTTCGGTTGGATGCCCGCTCGTCCACGATCACGGTCACATCGCGGCGCGCGGCGGCGATCGCCGTCTCAACGGTCGACAAGGCCTCCCCCGGATCGTCAAGCGCTCCCCTCGGGGAGGGTTGATCCGGCGTAAGCCTAAGGGCCAAGCCTCGTGGGCCCGCGACCATCAGTCCACCTCAGCTGCACCCCATCCGTGGCTCCGATCGAGCGACGGCCACGGGGCGTGCGTGTCCGTGTTGCCGGCGAGTTTCCCGCGGGAGCTCGATGTTGACGATCCCGGAACCCCGGGACGAACGACCACCAAGCGACGGCCACCGTGACCATCGAAGCGTGTCTCGCCCGTACACCCAGGTCCAGCCACCGGCGCTAGCTTGGTACCGTGCCGCTGAACCTACCACTCCTCCAGCGAGGAATCCCATAATGCAACTCACAGTAGATAACTGGTAGATGTGTCTAGCCTCCGGTTGATAACACAGGAAACAGCCAGCGGCAACGCCGCTCCAGCGAACGGCGGAGGGCCGTCCCAAACCTTGCTATCAGGGCAGGAGAGGTGCGTTGCTCGCCAGCGCAGTGACGCAGACCTGCGAGGGAGCACCCCGGCGCTGGCCGCGAAACAACTCGGTTTCCAAAGGACTTCTTGCTGGTAGCGGGCGCAAGCGCGGGAGAACCTGCAGGCCGCCTGGGCGGATCAAGGGCTCTCCGCCTGGGAATGGTGGAAATCGGTGTTGTGCTATACTACTATGGCGCGTTTATTTCAGGAGCGGGCGGCCGTGCGCGTCAGTCGGAGCCTCGATCAAGCATGACCCTTGACGACAAGATCGCACGCGTCCGCGACTTCACCTCGCAGGTCCTAGCCGTGCAAGACAGGGTAGGCTCCTTGCTCACCCGAGCCGAACGGCAGCCAGACCGCGATCAAGCCGAGGTAAACCGACTCCAGGCTGAGCTGGGCAAGATCGACCTGATTCTCAAGAAACCGGTGAGCTGGCCTACCGTGAGTAGGCAACGCGCTCGAGCAGCAACGGCCACCCTGACGGTTCGACAAGGGAGAGAGGCGCCGTGCGGGCGCTGTGGTTCGTGCACCGCGACCACACCGGCCGCCTCACGGCATCGACCGACTTTCGCGGTCCGCGCTGACGCGGCTTCCCCGGTCGCGCTCGCGACGGGCGCCGATGGTGACTGCCAAGCGGTGATACCGTATGGCTGGCTGGTTTGGCCGGCGTCGTTCTGCACCGACTGCATTCTCCCCCAGGGTCAGGGACTAGAACGAGGCCAGGTCCAAGCCGATGAGGCGCGCAGCTGTGCTGCCATTGTTCGGGCCCTTTGGGCCGATCGCTACACTGAGTCGCCGTGAATCGCTCGCCGCGCGTGCTACAAAGAGGCGGCGACCTCAGCATCGCAGGTCAAAGCCGCTGGGCCGGAGCCGTGAATCGCCGGCCGTGCAAGAAGTGGATCTTGCTGCAGCAGCGGTCAACGCGATAGAATCCGTGCGCAAGTTTCTGGCCGACACCTTCGCTCTTGTGGTGTTCCTAACGCTCGCCGGCCTGATCACCGAGGTGTTCATCGCGGGCATGACGCTCGCTCAATCGGCGCAAGCAAGAGCCACGGCCTTGCCGGTGACGCTCATCACGGCGCGACCTTACGGGCTCTTCCGCGATTGGGTGTTCAGGACGAGCCGCGCCGCCAAGGCTGGCGAAGTCAGACGAGCTTTCGCCGACATCACGGCATTCGTCGGTTTTCAGATACCGATTTACGCGGCGATCCTTGTCCTGACTGGCGCGAGTTCAAAACAGGTGGTGGCCGCCTGCAGCACAGCGACCGTCATCCTAGCCGTGTCGGGACGGCCTTACGGCCTTTTCCTGGAGTTCTGCCGCCGCCTGTTCGGCATGAAGAGTGCAGAACCACCTTGATAGGACGAGGGTCTTGAATTGAGCTGCCACCGGCGGCTTTGATGCGCATCGGCATGACACGACGCTGCGGAGGGAAGCCGCTTGACCACTGCGCTGGTGCAGTGGCTGGCGCCCATGCACCCCCCATTTTCCGTCCGTTCCTGGGGGCCTCGGCGCCGGATATCGCCGCCCACGCGCTGAACCACTTGCGGGCCGCCTGTAGCCACCATCGCGTACGGTGACCACGTCGATGGCGCTATCCGTGTCGCGGTCGAGGTAAAGAGCGCTGCGTCGCAGGAGCCTTGATCCTGGCGCCAGGAGTGGTGGCAGTCGCCAGCATTCGATGTTGCGCGCTCAGGATCATCAGGCCGTAAACGGCGGTGAGGGACAGGGCAGCAGGAAGCATACGGTTGTTCGCTCTATGGTTGCTTGCCGACAGAGAATGAATAACCTTGCCCTCCCTCAAAGAGGCGGCCGCCTGGCATGGAGCGGCCGCAAGGGGAGGGAGAGAAGACGGCATACCAAGTGCAATAACTTCTGACTGAATTTTGTTCAGATCAGATCGCCCTTACTCTGGATGGGAGGACGCGCTTTCGCGACCGCCGGTTCGATCCACCGCCGGGTCAAGCTGGTCTGCCCCCTGAGAAGTGGTCCTCCCTGAGGTATGGCTTCGAGCCAGCTGGAGGACGCGAGGATGGCAAGGAAGCGGCACACGCCGGAGGAGATCGTCGCCAAGCTGCGGCAGGTCGAGGTGCTGACGGCGCAGGGCCGGCCGGTGGCGGAGGCGGTCCGGGCGATCGGGGTGACGGAGGTGACCTACTATCGCTGGCGGTCGGAGTACGGCGGGCTGAAGGGCGACCAGGTGAAGCGGCTGAAGGAGCTCGAGGCGGAGAACACCCGGCTGCGGCGGGCGGTGTCGGACCTGACGCTGGAGAAGCTGATCCTGAAGGAGGCCGCGGCGGGAAACTTCTGAGCCCCGCCCGCCGCCGCGCCTGCGTGGAGCACGTGGTCGCCGAGCTCGGCGTGTCCGAGCGGCTGGCCTGCCGGGTGCTCGGGCAGCACCGCTCGACGCAGCGCAAGGCCGCCGAGCAGGCCCGACGACGAGGCGGCGCTGACCGCCGACATCGTCGCGCTCGCCACCCGGTACGGCCGCTACGGCTACCGCCGGATCACGGCGCTGCTGCGGGCGGCCGGCTGGGCGGTGAACCGCAAGCGGGTCGAGCGGATCTGGCGGCGGGAGGGGCTGAAGGTGCCGCCAAGCAGCCCAAGCGGGGCCGGCTCTGGCTCAACGACGGCTCCTGCATCCGGCTGCGGCCGGAGCACCCGAACCACGTCTGGTCCTACGACTTCGTCGAGGACCGCACCCACGACGGGCGCAAGTTCCGCATGCTCAACGTGGTCGACGAGTTCACCCGCGAGTGCCTGGCGATCCGGGTGGCGCGGAAGCTGAACTCGGTCGACGTCATCGACGTGCTGTCGGACCTGTTCATCCTGCGCGGCGTGCCCGGGCACGTCCGCTCCGACAACGGGCCGGAGTTCGTCGCCAAGGCGGTGCGGGCGTGGATCGCGGCGGTCGGCGCCAAGACCGCCTACATCGAGCCCGGCAGCCCGTGGGAGAACGGCTACGTCGAGAGCTTCAACGGCAAGCTCCGCGACGAGCTGCTCGACGGCGAGATCTTCTACAGCTGGCGGAGGCCAAGGTCGTGATCGAGGGCTGGCGGCGGCACTACAACACCGTCCGCCCGCACTCGCGCTCGGCTACCGGCCGCCCGCTCCCGAGGTGGTTCTATGGCCGGCTCCGCCGGCCACCCCGGGCCGTGGCCCCAAGGCCGGTCATGCACTAACATTCCACCCGGACCACCCGATGGGGGCCGGCCAGGGCTGCACTCGATCCGCAAAGCGGTCGCCATCGCCCTGCCGGGCGTGCCCCACCAGCTCTGCCAGTTCCACTTTCTGCGCGAGGCGGCCCATCCAGTCTTTTGGTCTGCCCCCTGAGAAGTGGTTCTTCGCCGAGTTTGGTGGATCATGCTGCGAGGAGGAAGCGCCGGCGCAGGAGGTCGAGTTTGGCGCGGCCGTACATGCTGCGCTTCAGGAGCTTGAGGCGGTTGATCTGTCCCTCAGCCTGGCCGCTGCTCCACGGCAGCCTCAGGGCGGCGCGCACGGCAGCCATCCTGATCGAGGCTGGCCACGAAGCTTTCAACAACACGCACGCCGCAGGCCCTTGCCTCAGTAAGCCAGGCCTCAAACGCCAGGACGGCCGAACTGTTCGGCTGCTTCGAGACGCTGCAGGTGCGGACGATCCCGCAGAACCGACGGCCGATATCGACCACCTTGGTAGCCTCCGCGTCCTGCATCACCCGCTCGACGACCGCGGCGTCCTTGGGGGCCAGCTCTTCCGGCTCGCGAAGCAGGAGCCACGACAGCTGCTTGGGCGACGGCAGCGGCGGGGGCCATGATGTCGTCGGGTTTGCGGGGGCGGGCGGGATGTGCCACCGGCGGGTCATGGTCTTGGCCGGCCGCGTTCGCCGCTCCGACAGCCAGCGCCGGATCTGCTTTGAGGTACCGGGGAAGCCAAGATCCCGCAGCTCACGCCAGAGCTGCATGGCGTTCTCGCAGCCCTCGGCGAGGCGGGCGTGCAGCCGGTCGAGATAGGGGTCGAGGATGCTCGGCCCCGGGCCGCGCAGGCCATGGCGCGGGAAGCTCGCAGAGAAGGCGTATTTGCGCACCGTGGCGCGGGCCAGACCAGTCTCGCGATTGATCCGCCGCAGGGACTGTCCTTCGGCACGGCGGCGCTGCACCTCGTCGTAGAAGGCCTCCCAACGACCTCGGGCCGCGGCTCGGGTGAGCGTCTCGGACGGTGCACGCGGGTAAGGCCTCGTGCGCCGGGTCGATGAGGATGACGGGGGCACCGCAGGCAGCTGCTTCAGGCGCGGGTGGACGCGGGCAAGCCAGCGCTCGACCATCTGGCGGGTATTGAGCAGGAGGTGCCAGCGGTCCGCGACCTGCACGGCACCGGGCGCGCCCAGCGCGGTGCCGCGCGCGTACTCGGTCGAGCGGTCGCGCGCCACGAGCTGGATCTGTGGCTCCCGTCGAAGCCAGGCGGCGAACGTCGAGGCCGAACGGTCCGGCAGGAGGTCGAGGGGACGCCGGCGTTCGAGGTCGACGAGAATGGTCCCGTAGGTGCGCCCTTTGCGCAGCGCCCAGTCGTCGACGCCAACAATGCTCGGCTTGCCCTGCGCCGGCAGCGGCAGTCCACGGATGGCCTGCAGCAGCGTCGTGGGGCTGGTGGGCATGGCGAGGTGCGACAACAGCCGGGCCGCAGGTGCGCCGCCGAGCGCCAGGGCAGTTTGGACTTGAGCTTCGGCCAGCCGGCGCGTCCTCTGAGCATGGCGGCCGAGCAGGCGCGGCAGTCGCTCGGCGAAGGTGCGGCGCGGGCAGGACGGATTGCGGCAGTAGAAGCGCCGGATCGTCAGCCTCAGTCGCACCGCTTGACCGCTCGCGGGCAGGTCGGCGGGCTGCCGGCGATAGCGGCTGTGGACCGAGGTGCTGACGGTCCTGCAGCCGGGGCAGCGAGCGTGATCGCGCCGCGATTCAGCGGCGATCAGGAGAGCGTCGGGACCGTCACGCACCACGCGGAGGATGCGGCAGCCGGGCAGAGGACAGAGCAGGGTCATGCCCTGATTTGCGGAGCCGTGCCGATCTCAACCAGGGCGCAGACGGACGAAGCCGATCCACGAAACTCGGCGAAGAGCCACCCCATGGGGGCCGGTCAATCGGGAAATACACCACCGCCGAAGACGGCAGCTAAGGTGACCCCGATCGGAGGCGCGGTGCTGTTTACTCCTTGTCTTCCGCCTCGGCCGGCACGCGCCGGCTGGAGCGCGTTTCCGATCTGTGCCGCCAAGCGTGCTCTCGCGCCCGTTCTACTCGACCCGGCTGGTGGCGGCGGAAGAGGCAGCCCGGGCCGCAGAGCGGGGCTTATGACAATCTTTTGAAAGGTGGCCTAAACTGGATCGTCGGTTGGGAGAAAAACATGAAATCGCACAGTGGCTTGCACCCTCGCTCTGGGCCTCTGCGGAACGGTGCAGGCTGCAGAACTGCGACAAGGCGGTAGCCGACCAGATGGCAGCCAACCTGGCCCGGCAGCGACCGCGCGCGCCGTGGCAGCTACGGCGCGGCGTTACCTCGTTCCTTACTTCAGCTCGATCGCAGGCCAGCAAACGGCGACAGTCACGGGCGATGTAGCCGACAGGATCGGGCCCGAGGACGTCGGCCCTCTCGCCGGTCACTACGACCTCGCGCACCCACGAGGCCATCTTCCACGTGCCTAGGAGAGCGGTTGGATCGGGCATGATCCACCTCCTTCGGGCGCCGGCGGCGCAGCGCTTGTCAGCCGCGTCGGCGAGGATGGCATGGCAGGTCTCGAACGGAAACACGACCTCTCGGCGGCGCCACCCGACGCATCTGGGGGGTCTGCCGAACGCTGCAACGTGAGCCGGTACCAAGCGTCTGCGTCTATCCAGCCCCGCGCATACCCCGCCGCCTGCAGCTCGCGCTCGCAACCCGGGTTACGACGAATCCGGCTGATCCGCCGTCTGAGCCGCGGCGAAGCGCACTAGAGCATTTCAGGGTTGCACGGAATCGGTAGTGGTGATCCGAGGGTGTTGATCAAGCGGCGAGGCTGTAATGACGGCACCCCTGTCCCAGGATCTGCGCCGGCGGCTTGTGCGGGCGGTTGAGGCCGGCAGCTCGGCGCGGGCGGCGGCGACCCGGTTCGAGGTGAGCGCGTCGGCGGCGATCAAGCTGGTGCGCCGCGTGCGCGAGACCGGCAGCACGGCCCCGGCGAAGGTCGGCGGCTACCGCAAGCCGCTACTCGCCGGGCAGGAGGGCCTGCTGCGGGAGCTGACGAGCGCGCGCAAGGGGGTCACGCTGGCCGAGATCAGGGACGCGCTGGTCGAGGGCGGCGTCGCGGCGGTCTCGCTGACGACGATCTGGTCGACGCTGCGCCGGCTTGGCCTGTCGCACAAAAAAAGTCGCTGAGGGCAGCCGAGCAGGACCGGCCGGACGTCGCCACCCGCCGCCGCCGATGGCGGGTCTGGCAGCGCTTCATGGACCCGGCCTCGTTCGTCTTTCTGGACGAGACCAGTGCCGCCACCAACATGGTCCGCCACTACGGTTGGGGGCCGAGGAGCGAGCGCCTGGTCGATGCGGCACCCCATGGCCACTGGCGCACCACCACGTTCGTGGCCGGCCTGCGCTCGACCGGCATCATCGCCCCGCTCGTGCTCAGTGGATCGATCACCGGCGAAAGCTTCTGCGCCTATGTCGAGCAGTTCCTCGCACCTGCCCTGTCACCTGGCGACGTGGTCGTGATGGACAACCTCGCCGCCCACAAGGTCGCCGGCGTCCGCGAGGCAATCACCGCGGTTGGCGGCAGCATCCTCTATCTCCCGCCCTACTCACCCGACCTGAACCCGATCGAGCAGGTCTTCGCCAAGCTCAAGGCGCTCCTCCGCAAGGCGGCCGCACGCACGCGCGACGCCCTATGGACCACCATCGGCCACCTGCTCGATGCCTTCAGTCCCACCGAATGCCGGAACTACCTCATCAACTCCGGATACGAGCTCGACTAAACCGAAAATGCTCTAGGTCGGCGAACCCCGTGCTCAGCGATCAGCTTTGACAGGCGGAGCCGGCCGCGGCGGTCGCAGCGGGTGCATCGGACCTCCACTCGCTCGACGAAGCCGACGAGCTGGCCCAGCCGCACCACGCTCATCCGATCAGCTTCCGCCACCAGGGCCGCCGGTGGTGCTCAAGCGCGCTGCAGCTCCACGATGACCGTCTGCTGGGCTGCGATCTTCTCGTTTCGGCTGGCAGAAACGGGCGAAAGGTCGGTTACGAGCCGGTCGCAAGCACCATCCTGGGCGGTTCAGCGGCAGTCACTCAACCAGTCACCTTTTTTCTGCTCCGCAAATCCCGCCGCGAGAGAGATTTTGTGACGGCATGAGCACGTCGCGCGCCGCAACGCAACACTTCAGGGCTTAACGGGGAATTCCGCCCCTTTATGATGGGATGGACGCCTCCCGCTGACGGCATCGAAGTGCCAGCGTGGAAGTCGTGTGACGACCACGAGAGCGGGAGACGTCCGGATGCAGATTACCACTGTCGGTCTCGACACCGCAAAGAACCTCTTCCAGGTGCACGGCGCCGACGCGCAGGGTCGGCCGGTGCTCAAGCGAAAGCTGGCACGCGGCAAGGTGCTGGAGTTCTTCGCCACCCTGCCGCGCTGCCTGGTCGGGCTGGAGGCCTGCGCTGCGGCCCACTATTGGGCACGCGAGCTGACGAAGCTGGGGCACGAGGTCCGCCTGATGCCGCCGCAGTACGTGCGAGCCTACGTGAAGACCAACAAGCACGATGCCGCCGACGCGGAGGCGTGCTGCGAGGCGGTGCAGCGGCCCGGCATGCGCTTCGTGCCGGTGAAGGGCGAGGACCAGCAATCGCTGCTGATGCTGCACCGGGTGCGCGAGCAGCTCCTCAAGCAGCGCACCGCCACGATCAACGCGCTGCGGGCGCATCTGGCCGAGTTCGGCATTGTCGCTGCGCAACGGCAGAGGGCCTGCGCGAGCTGCTGGCCGTGGTCGCCGATCCCGAGGACCGGCGTGTGCCGCCGCTGGCGCGCGAGCTGCTGCAGGTCCTGGCCGAGCACCTGCGCGGCCTCGAGGAGCGCATCGGCCGAACTCGACCGCCGGCTGGTGGAGGCGGCCCGCGGCGACGCCGCGTGCGCCCGGCTTGCTGCCGTGCCCGGGATCGGCCCGGTGATCGCCACCGCGCTGGTGGCCACGGTCGGTGACGCCAAGGCGTTCGCCTCGGGGCGGCACCTGGCGGCGTGGGCTCGGCCTGGTGCCGCGCCAGCACTCGAGCGGCGGCAAGGAGCGGCTGCTCGGGATCAGCAAGCGGGGTGACGGCTACCTGCGGCGGCAGCTGATGCACGGCGCGCGGGCGCTGGTGAGGGTCAGCAAGGGCCGGGAGGGCAAGCCCTGGGCCTGGATCGACGGCCTGCTGGCGCGACGTCCCTTCAACGTCGTCGTGGCCGCGGTCGCGAACAAGCTGGCGCGCATCGCCTGGGCGCTGCTGAGCCGCGGCGAGGACTATCGCGCGGCGGCGTGAACAGGGTTCGGGCGAGCACGGCCAGCCCGCGGCGCAGGCCCGGGTCGGAGCGGACCTCCCTGAGGAAGCTTCCACGGGCTGCGGGGGCGAGTGTCGAGGATGGCATGAGCGGTCGGACCGGGATCGGCGGAGCCCGCGATTTGCCGAGGGCGTGACAGCCCGAATTATGATCGGGAGCCGATCCGCGGAACTCATCGAGGCCGACGGCCTAGTGGCCGTCGAGACCGGATGGATGGCAGCAGCCGAGACCCGAACGCCGGAACGCGACAAAAGCCCTTGCGGAGCGGGAGGCGTTCTTTGATCGCGGGCTTGGCGTCAAGCCTGTGGCAGCCTCTTCCTTGCTCACACCCCGGGGTCACGGTTCTTTTCGCGGTCGACCATAGCCGCCGCACCATCGGCTCCAATGGGCATGGACCTTCCGATGTCCACAGCGGGCTGGCCGGCTGGCCGCCCATGGCCCTCCCACGGAATGGTCCAGCCCTCGCCCCGAGGAGCGAACCTGGCAACCCTTGCAGCGCCGGATCGGCCCGGCCTGGACGGCCGTTAGGCTACGCCGCCACGGCGGCACCCCAACGGAACGGCTCGCCGCTGCGCCAGATGGTGTGCAGGAGCACGGCCAGTTTGCGCGCGAGCGCGGTACGGGCCTTGTTCATCCCGACCCGCTTGGCCAGCCGCACCGCCCAAGCCTTGGGCGCCGACCACCGCTGGACCCGGCTCAGCAGGGTGGTCGCGGCCTCGAACAGCAGCGTGCGGACGTACCGGTCGCCGCACCTCGATATGGCCCCGGAGCTATCTGTCTCGCCCGATTGGTACTGCCGCGGCGTGAGCCCCAGATGTGCCCCGACGTCACGGGAGCGGCGGAAGCGGGCCGGATCATCGACCGCGCTGGCGAAGGCAAGGGCCGTGATCGCCCCCACCCCTGGGACGGTCATCAGCAGGCGGCAGTCGGCTCGGGCCCTGGCCTGAGATCGCAGGACGGTATCCAGGCCGGCCACCTTCTGCCGCAGCATCCGCCACGCCTCGAGCAGCGGCTGGACGATCTCGGCGACCTCCGGCCCGGCCGGCGACAAGCTCCTCGACCCGGTTGCCGAAGCTGGCGCCGCGCTACGCCGCCCACGACGATACCGAACACCTTGAGGATGCCGCGCACCTGGTTGGACAGGCGGACCACCATGCCGACGAGCTGGGCGCGAGCCCCCAGCATGGCCCTGACCCGGTGGGCCCCATAGGATTTCACGTGGACCGACCGGTACCAGCCGATGCGCAGGATCTGCGCGAGCCCCTCGGCATCGTTCTGGTCGTTCTTGTTGATCCGCGTCGAGAGAGCCGCGTGGACGGCGCGCGCGTCCAGGCAGACGACGGTATGGCCCGCCTGGCGCAGGCTGTGCACCAGCCAGGGCGAGAGCGGGCCGGTTTCCAGGCCCAGGGTCATCGTGCCGTCGGGCACCTTCTCCTCGAGCGTGGCGGTGATCGCGGCGGGGTCGGTCAGGCACTTGCCGCGCCAGAGCCGCTTTCCCTCCTGGTCCAGCACGCAGATGCTGACCTGCCGCTGCGAGACGTCGATGCCTACGAAGTACGCCATGCTGGCTGCTCCTGGTTTCAGCCCGCCTTCACGGGCGCCCAAGAGGTTGCCACCAATCGCCGGACCCGGCCCGCGATCAGCCGATGTCCATACATGCCAACCGAACCTTTCAGGCCTGCTCGTTGACCCGCCTTCCCGCCCGGATGGCGGCCTGCACGCACCGCCACAGATCGCGCGTCCCACACTGGTACGCTCGCCAAAAAGCATTCATCGCCTTCCAACTCTGCATCAGCCTCGCGGGCGGCCCTCTCCTCATGGGGGTCAATCACGAACTCCAGCGGTTCATCGGTTTCCTGCTGATCTGTGGGCATCGGTAAGCTCGCTCTTTCCCTCGACGTCTCCACGCCTGTGCGCATCCCGGCCCGTCGCCTGCGGCACCTAGGCCCCACGATCGGCTCGCGGAGCGTGGCCCGTGCCGCCGGGTTCACCGGTCCCAGTCTCCCGCAGCAGCGCCAGCAGCTCGATCATCTGCTCTGTCACAGGGTCACCACCGCGCGAGCGCGCCGCCAGCTGGCGCACGAGCGTGGCCCGCTGCTCGCGGTCCAGCCGGGGCCAGCACCTGATCATTTCGCGGAAATCGTGCGGCTCGGACACGCCATCCCGAATTCCCCGTGATCCAACGGGTCCAGGACCCGCGCGGATCATAGTGCAGATGCAGTAGAGCAAGCCAAGCCACACTCAACCAGAAAGGTTGATGCGCCCGGTCCACCCAATCCCACCCGCCAAGATCGAGTGGCGGCTTGCGCTTCCCCCTTAAGGCTAGATGACGCTGCGAGATCCGGCGCCTGCCCATCGCGGCGGGCAGGCGTGCCTAGATCCGGCCTGCCAGGAGCAAGACGAGCACGACCAGCAGCAGCAGGCCGAGCCCGCCGCTCGGGTAGTAGCCCCAATTCCGGCTGTGGGGCCAGCTCGGGAGCACGCCGATCAGCAGCAGGACGAGGATGATCAGCAGGATGGTGCCAAGCGACATGTCCGTCTCCCCAGTGGGCTGAGGCCACCGCGAGCCATCGTCCGTGGAGTAGGCCGTCTTGAGCAACGGCGAACCTCTCACGACTGTACCTTGATGCGGCATCGAACTCGGCAGCGTGTATCGAGGGAATAAAACCCACCAACATGCAAGTTCACCCGAAAGGCAGCAGCTGATGCAACCTCCGATGAATTGAGCAGTCGCTTCATCAATCGTAGAAAATACATCAGAGCTGAAGCTCTGGTGCAGCGGAGGGCTGGATGGTCCGGCTGTCGTCAGGACGGAGAACCACGTCCGGCCGGGTCTGGCCCGGCAGCACTTGGCCGAGCTGATCAATCTTGGAGAAGCGACGATGACGGCGGCGAGAACAGATGGGACAGCAGGCCTGGCGCTGGTCACCGCGGCAGGAGCTCGAGGAGCACACGGCGCTGCTGGCGTCGAGGAGCAGGGCATGACTGAGCTGATCTGGATGTGGAGCGCGTTGTTGGCGCTGCTCCTGGGCGCGCTGAGCCTGCCGTGGTCCGAAGGCATGGCCGCGCTCGCCGCCTGCTACGGTTTCGTCGTGACCGTCACCCTCCTGGCGAGGGCGGCGCTGGCGCCAGCACCGACCCATTGAGAGCCCGACGTAGCTGCAGCGCGTCTTTGCTCAATGCTCCAAGAGCGGACGGATCTGGTCGAGGTTGCGGATGGTCGTGACCAAGTGCGCCCGGAGCGCCTCGGCTGCCTCCGTGTTGCGCCCCTCCTCGAGCAGCCCCAGGATGTCGAGGTGCTCGCGGCATTGCTCGCGGTAGCGAGCGCGGACAACCATGCTGCGATAGGAGAGAAGACGACGAACGCGGTTGATGCGGCGCAACGCATCGAGAAAGAACGGATTTCGACAAGCGCCGACGATACTCTCGTGGAAACAAATCCTGCGTTCGTGCAAGGCAGGTGGATCAGTTTCGAAGGCGCCATCGAGAAGCCGCAACTCGGCTGCGCGCAGCCGCTCAATTGTCGTGGGCGCCAGTCGATAGCCTGGCTCGGTTAGCGCCGCAGGCTCCAGCGCCATTCGCAGGCGATATGTTTGGATCAGGGCTTCGGGCGTGGTCAGCATCTCCGAGAATTCCCAACCATAGCCGGGACGGCGCTCGATCCAACCTTCCTGAGAATTCGGGTCAGGACCCCAGCGAGCTGGGTCCGTGTCAGGCCGTAGCGCTCGAGTAGCAGGCTCTCCGAAACCTGCGCCGGCAGCCGATCGTGCAGCCGATCGTCTGCAATCTGCAGGTAGACCTGACTTAGCGCGTCCCGGATGGGGAGCCCGAGTTCCTGCGCGGATAGCCCGCTCGCCTCGCCGTTGAAGTAGCCGCGGTTGGGCTCGTGCGCGAGAGCACGCGCTTGTCGTGCAGCAGGCGCAGGGCCTGGTTGACCGGCGAGCGCGACACGCTGAAACGATCGGCAAGGTCCTGGGCCGCGATGTGCGTCCCGGCCGGGAGCTGCTCGGAGTTGATGTAATCGAGGATCCATGCCGCCAGGGCCTCGGTCAGCTTATTACGGCTTCGGATGGTTCGCTCAGGGACAACTTCACTCATCGATCGATTGGATCAATGCGAGAACCTTCGCTTGGAGCGCACCGCGATCTGCATCGTCGATGCTCGGAGGTGGTGGGTAGGCATAGTCCTATTTAGTTGAACATCTTTTGTTTATACTCAACTAATAATCGTGTAAACAAGGGACAGGTCTCGGCCGCGGTGACAGCTCCTGGCCGAAAAAGCCACCCGGCGCGGCCGCCCCTAGGACGTGCTAAGGCTCAGCTGCCTAAGGTGTCCAGGATGGGAAATCAGCAGGCGACATCCGCGACCCTCCCGACCCAATCGTGGCTGCGCCGCCAGGGCAGCCTCATGGCCTTCGTCCTGGCAATCCTCGTCCTCCTGCTTGCCAGCAGCCACGCCTGGCTTGGCCTGAAAGAGGGCCAGCGACTGGCCGACCGGGTGGGTCACACGCTCACCGTCATCGGCGAGATCCGGCGGCTGCAAGGCATTGTGGTCGATGCCGAGACAGCCGCACGAGGCTTTGCCCTCACCGGCGAGGATGTGTTCCTCGAGCCTTATCATGCGGCCGATACCGAGCGGCCGCCAACCGTCGAGCGGCTGCGAGCGCTGACCCGTGACAACGCCGAGCAGCAGCAAAGGCTCGACCAGCTGGAAGACCTGATGGCCGAACGGCTGATCCAGCTGCGGGCGGTCATTGAGGGTATACGTACGCTCGGCCCCGGCTTGGTCGACGCGTCCCTGCTGCACAACGGCAAGGCGGCCATGGACCAAGTGCGCGGGGTCCTCGCGGCCATGGTGGCGGAGGAGGAGCGGATCTACGCGAGGCGGAACGAGGCCGCCCGGCGCAGGACCGTCATTACCGGGAACCTGATCCTGGCCGCTATTGCGGGCAGCCTGCTCGTTTTGGCCGCGATCTATGTCATGATGCGGCGCGAGGTGTCGCAGCGGCGCCGCAGCGAGGCCGAGCTGGCGCGCCTCAACGCGACCTTGGACGAGAAGGTCGCGGCACGCACGGCCGAACTCGAGCGCATCGGTGACACCCTCGAGCGCGAAGTGGCCGAGCGCACGCGAGCGGCCGCGACGCTGCAGGCGACCAAGGAGATCCTCGAAGCAATTCTCGAGTGCTCGCCCCTGGCGCTCATCGGCTTCGACGCGGAGCGCCGGGTGATCGGCTGGAACAGCCGTGCGGAGGAGTTGTTCGGGCGGGCGACCGCCGAAGTCATGGGCGCCGGCGTCGACCTGTTCGCCGGCGACGATGCCGCCCAATTCGAGGTGATGTTCGCGCAGGCCATGGCGGGAGAGAGGTCGTGCGACGAGGTCCTGCGCGCCGGCGAGGGCCGCGGTCGCCAGCTCAGCATCTCCGCCGCGCCCCTCTACGACCGCGCGGGCGAGCCCCGAGGGGTGGTCCTCGCCGTCGAGGACGTCTCCGAGCGGCGGCTCCTCGAGGAGCAGCTGCGCCAAGCGCAGAAAATGGAGGCTGTGGGACAGCTCACTGGCGGTTTGGCTCACGACTTCAACAATCTCCTGGCGGTGATCATCGGCAACCTCGACCTGGCAGCCGAGACGGCGCGCGACGGCGCAATCGAGGAGCCGATAGAGGAGGCGCTGGGCGCTGCCCAGCGCGGCGCCGAGCTGACCCGCGCGCTGCTCGCCTTCTCGCGCCGACAGCCTTTGCAGCCCCGGGCCGTCGCGGTCGCCGAACTCATAACGAGCCTGCACGGGCTCTTGCAGCGCGCGCTGGGCGAGCGGGTACTCATCGAGAGCAAGCTCGCGCCCAATCTCGGCCCCGCCTTGGCCGACCCGGCCCAGCTCGAGGCGGCCCTGCTCAACCTGGCCGTCAACGCTCGCGACGCCATGCCGAAGGGCGGACGGCTCGTGATCGAGACCGCCGACAGCCAGCTCGACCAAGACTACGCCGCCATTCATCGCGAGGTGGTGCCCGGCCGCTATCTCCTGATCGCGGTGTCGGACAGCGGTTCGGGCATGTCGGCCGAGACCTTACGCCGCGCCTTCGAGCCCTTCTTCACCACCAAGGCCCCGGGCAGCGGGTCCGGCCTCGGCCTGAGCATGGTCCACGGCTTCGCCAAGCAGTCGGGCGGTCACGCCAGCATCTACAGCGAGCAGGGCTTCGGCACGACCGTCCGCCTCTACCTGCCTTACGCCCAGCCGGCCGCAGAGGCCGGCGAGGTGAAGGGCGAGGCGCTGAACGAGCCGCGGGCGAGCGGCGAAACGATCCTCGTCGTCGAGGACCAGGCCGAGGTCCGGCGCATCGTCGTGCGCCAGCTCACCTCGTTGGGCTACCGCGTGCTCGAGGCGGAGAACGCGCAAACGGCGTTCCAGGCGCTGCGGACCGACGCGCCGATCGACCTCCTGTTCACCGACATCGTGATGCCCGGCGTGTCAGGGATCGAGGTTGCCGCCGCGGCCCGCAAGGCGCGTCCGGACCTGCGCGTGCTCCTGACCTCGGGCTTTGCCGACGGCTTCGCGTCCGCGACGCCGATCGGCGTCGTGGACGCGGTGCTCACCAAGCCGTACCGTCGCTGGGATTTGGCGCGCCGGGTTCGCGGCCTCTTGGATGACAAGCAAGGCCCTAAGTTCCGCCCACGCTGCGCGTGGTCACTGACAAGAGATAGCGATACGCGCGGGAAAAGGTCCCGCAAACAGAAGCGGGATCATTCGCGCCGGCAGGTGCGCGTGCGCGGCGCACGGCAAGGCTTCCGCACCGGAATGAGCGGGTCCTCCGGGTCCAATCGCCAGGCCCGCCGGTCTTGGCGCAGAGAGGCCGACCAGCGGGCGTCACGGCTCAAGCCGGCGCGCCATGCAAGCGACGGCCTCGTCGCTGTCGGGGTCGGGCGAGGCAGGGCCGTTCGCTGCACCGTCGAGCGCCTGCCGCAGGGTGCGGGCAGATCGAACGCGGTGTGCGGTTTGCGCGACCATTGGCCGCCTTCGGCCATGCCGCGCCGCGAGCAGTTCCGGCTGCGCGTAGGCCGAGGTGAGGACGACGGGCGTGCCGGGCCAACGCTGCGCGACGAGCTGGGCGAGGTCGATCCCGTCATCCCGCCCGGCATGACCACGTCGGTGAACAGGAGGTCGACGGGTCCGTGCTCCTCCAGGACCCGCAGCGCCGCGGGTCCATCCTCGGCCTCCAGCACGCGGTAGCCGAGCGTCTCCAGGCGCATCACCACGTAGCGGCGAACGAGCGGCTCATCCTCGGCGACCAGGATCGTCTCCCCGCGCCCGGCAAAGGCGGCCGGCGTGAGCGAGGACGGCTGCGGTAGAGCCGTCCGCACCGCCTCCTCTGCGCGCGGCAGGTAGATCCGCACCGTGGTACCTTGGCCCGGTTCGCTGAGGATGCGGGCGTGCCCGCCGGACTGCTTGGCGAAGCCATAGACCATGCGACAGCCCGAGCCCGCTGCCCTGCCCGGCCACCTTGGTGGTGAAGAAGGGCTCGAATGCGCGCTCGTCGGACTTCGGGCGGCATGCCGGCGCCTCGTGTCCGTCACCGAGAGCAAGAGGCAGCTCCCCGGCTGCATTCCCTCGGCGGAGAGGGGGGGGGGGAGGGCGCGTAGCACCAGGGTTCCGCCGTTGGGCATGGCGTCGCGGGCGTCGAGCAATACGACGAACGAAAGGCGCCCCGCAGGGCGACGACGTATTGCTTTCCTTCTGGGGCTCGCGCGGACCGTCGTGAGCCCGGTCCTGGTCGGGCTGAGCGTGCTCGCGTCATGGCCGTTGCTGCGCACGGCGCTACCGGACGATCACCCGGGAATTCGTCACCCCCGGTGACGGTCCGATGCCGCGACGCACTAGAATTCGTGACGTCTTCGTGACCTTGCGGGGGGTCGCGTGAGGTCCTTCACATCACGTGATCACCCGGAGGCGTGAGCCGGTCGGAGACGTTGTTCCCAAGGAGCTTCGGAACGACAACCCAAGCAAGGAGCCATGCCTCAGCAGCAGAACCCGGATCGCGGACCGGGCGGTGCCACCCCCGCCGGGGCCGATCAGCGGCCCCGCACCAACGGGCACCGCACAACCGCTCCGGACGCCCCCCACCTTCCCCGCCAACGGCACGAGACACCGTCCCGTCCGCCGGCCAACGCGACGCCCCCGCGGGGCCGTCCTACGACCGCACGCCCGACCCCTCCGGGCGGCGTGCCGTCGAGCGGGCGGCCACCGTCGGACCAGAGCCCGCGCCCGACCCGGATGATGCCGGGTCCCGGGACGCCGGAGCCTCCGCCCGCGGACGCCCGCCAGGGACGGGGCACGCCCCCGCAGGGCAACGGCCCGGCCGGCGGCAGTACGGGCGGCAGCGGCTCGGCTGGTGGCTCCACCACGAAGCACGAGACCGAGAAGAAGGTCTCGGATCTGCAGTTCAACAAGGTCGTCGCCGGAGCGGGCGCCGCGATCGTGACGGCCGTGCTCGGCTCGTTCCTGGGCGCTGTCGGCACGATCCTCGGCGCGGCCCTCGGGTCGATCATCACGACCGTGGCGACCACGTTCTTCCAGAAGTCGATCGACGTCACCCGCGCGCAGGTCACGGACAAGGGCCAGAAGCTGCGTGAGCGGACCCAGCAGCGCGGTTCGAACCGTGCCCAGGGCGCGGCGGCCTGGCAGGCCGCCGCCGCTGCGGGCATGCCGAGCCCGGACGCGCAGGAGACGACGCGGATCGACCCGGCCGAGATCGCCGCGGCCGGTGCCACGCGGCCTCCGGGCCGCCTGTCCCGGTTCCGGAAGCTGAGCCGCAAGCAGGTCCTGGTCTCCGCACTGGGCGCCCTGCTCGCGTTCGGGCTGGCGATGTTCCTGATCACCGGCATCGAGTGGGTCAAGGGTTCCACCATCACCGGCGGCAACTCCGGCACGTCGATCGGCAACGTGGCGAACAATTCGGCCACCCAGCAGCAGAAGAACGACGACACGAGCGGCAGCGGCACGTCGACGTCGGAGAGCACGACGACCACCGACGAGTCGGGCTCGAACAGCACCGGAGAGTCGTCGAGCACGTCGGAGAACGACGAGGGCGGCTCCAGCTCGCCGAGCTCGTCGAACCCGCTGGGCGGGCTGAACAAGCTCGTCCCGACCCAGGGCAACGAGCCCGGGCAACAGCAGTCGGGCTCGGGCAACTCGGGTAACTCGGGCGGTGGCGCGGACAGCTCGAACTGAGCCACCGACACCCGCACGACACGGGCCCCGGCCGGAGATTCCTGGCCGGGGCCCGTTCGCGTGTGGCGGGCCGGGCCTCAGCCGGCCGCGCGCAGCCGCGACGAGAGCCGCGCGGCCGCGTCGGCCGGGTCGTCGGCCTCGGTGATCGCGCGCACCACGACCACCCGGCGGGCGCCCGCGTCCAGTACCTCGTCCAGCCGGTCGTGGTCGATCCCGCCGATCGCGAACCACGGCCGGTCGGGCGACCGCGCAGCGACCGTGCGCACCAGGTCGAGTCCGGGAGCCGGGCGCCCCGGCTTCGTCGGCGTCGGCCAGCAGGGGCCGGCGCAGAAGTAGTCGACGCCCGGCTCGCCGGCCGCCGCCGCGGTCTCGTCGCCGCTGTGCGCGGAGCGGCCCACGACGACGTCGTCGCCGACGACCCGGCGGGCCCACTCGACCGGCAGGTCGTCCTGCCCGAGGTGGAGCACGTCCGCGCCGGCGGCGAGCGCGACGTCGGCGCGGTCGTTCACCGCGAACAGCGCGTCGTGCCGGGCGCACGCGTCGGCCAGGACCTCCAGCGCGGCCAGCTCGTGGCGGGCCTCCAGCGGCCCGTCAGCGCCCTTGTCCCGCAGCTGGACGACGTCGACGCCGCCGGACAGCGCGGCGTCCAGGAACTCCGCCAGGTCACCGCGCTCGCGTCGGGCGTCCGTGCACAGGTAGAGGCGGGCGTCGGCCAGGCGTCGGCGCCGGGAATCCGCATCTCGTCGCACCACGGCGGGAACCCTACGGCGTACCGTGGAGGGACAAGTCGACGCGAGCGCAGCTCGCGGAGCGAGAAGTCGACACGGGAGTCCGCAGGCGAGCGGGCTGAGAGGGGACCTGGAGCGGTCCCGACCGTCGAACCTGATCCGGATCATGCCGGCGCAGGGAGCGAGGTGAGAGATCGTGACGAACCGGCTGACCGTCGTCGGCGGCGGTGTGATCGGGCTGTCCGCGGCGTGGACGGCCGCCCGTGACGGGTGGCGGGTGACGCTGCTGGACCCGGCGCCGTGCTCCGGCGCCTCCTGGGTCGCGGGCGGCATGCTCGCCCCGGTCACCGAGAGCTGGCCGGGCGAGGAGGACCTGCTCGAGCTCGGCACCGAGTCCGTGCGGCGCTGGCCGGAGTTCGCCGCCCGGCTGTCCGCGGACGCGGGCCGCGACGCCGGCCTGCGCACCGAGGGCACCGTCGTCGCGGCCACCGGGTCGGGCGACCGGGCCGAGCTCGACGCCCTGGCCGGGCACCTCGACCGGCTCGGACGACCGGTGGAGCGGCTCTCCGGTCGCGCCCTGCGCCGTCTCGAACCGGCGATCGGCCCCGACGTGCGCGGCGGGCTGTCCGTGCCGGACGACCTGTCCGTGGACAACCGGGTGCTGCTGGACGCGCTGCGCGCCGCGGCCGACCGTGCCGGCGTGCGGATCGAGCACCGCGAGGTCGTGTCCGTTCGGGACGACGGGCGCCGCGTCCTCGGGGTGACCGACACCGGCGGTGCCGAGGTGGACTCCGACGCCGTCCTGGTCTGCGCCGGGGCCCACTCGTCGTCGCTGCACCCGTTGCTCGAGGGGCTGGTGCGGCCGGTCAAGGGCGAGATCCTGCGGCTGGCGCACCGCGCGGGGGCGTTGCCGCCGCCGTCGCGGACCGTACGGGCGCTCGTCGACGGACGTCCGGTCTACGCCGTTCCGCGGGACGCGCCGGGCCACGATCTCGTCGTCGGCGCCACGACGAGCGAGAACGGGTTCGACACCACCGTCACCGTCGGCGGCGTGCGGGACCTGCTGCGCGACGCGGAACGGGTGCTGCCCGGGATCGCCGAGTACGCGCTGGTCGAGACGGCGGCCGGGCTGCGGCCGGGCAGCCGGGACAACCTGCCGCTGATCGGTGGTCTCGGGCCGGAGGGGCTGCTGGTCGCGACCGGGCACGGGCGCAACGGGATGCTGCTCGCGCCGGTCACGGCGGACGCCGTCGGTGCGCTGCTGCGCGGCGCGCCGGTGCCGGACGCCGTCCGCCCGGCGTCGGCGTCCCGGTTCGCGCCGGCCGTCGCGGGAGGGAGCTGACATGCGGATCTGGATCAACGGCAGCGCGCACGTCCTGGACGGGACGCCCGCGGTGGCCGACGCGCTGACCGCGGCCGGGTTCCCGGAGCGGGGGGTCGCGGTCGCGGTGGACGGCGAGGTCGTCCCCCGGGCCCGGTGGGCGGACGTGACCCTCGACGAGGACGCCCGGCTCGAGGTCCTGACCGCGGTGCAGGGAGGTTGAGCCCGGAGATGACGAACGCAGTGACCGACACGCTGGTCGTCGGCGGCCGCAAGTTCGGCTCGCGGCTGGTCATGGGCACCGGCGGCGCGTCGAACCTGGAGATCCTGGAACGCGCGCTGATCGCCTCGGGCACGGAGCTGACCACGGTCGCGATGCGCCGGGTGGACGCGACCGGCGGGACCGGCCTGCTCGACCTGCTGCGCCGCCTCGGGATCGAGGTGCTGCCGAACACGGCGGGCTGCCGTAGCGCCGCGGAGGCGGTGCTCACGGCCCGTCTGGCCCGCGAGGCGCTGGAGACCGACCTGGTCAAGCTGGAGGTCGTCGCCGACGAGCGGACGCTGCTACCGGACCCGGTCGAGCTGCTCGACGCGGCCGAGCAGCTCGTCGACGACGGGTTCACCGTGCTGCCGTACACGAACGACGACCCGGTGCTGTCCCGCAAGCTGGAGCAGACCGGCTGCGCCGCCGTGATGCCGCTCGGCTCGCCGATCGGCACCGGCCTGGGCATCCGCAACCCGCACAACATCGAGATGATCGTGGCCGAGGCCGGCGTCCCGGTGGTGCTCGACGCCGGGATCGGCACCGCGTCGGAGGCGGCGCAGGCGATGGAGCTGGGCTGCGACGCCGTCCTGCTCGCGACGGCGGTGACCCGTGCCGCGGACCCGGAGCGGATGGCGCACGCGATGCGCCTGGGCGTGGAGGCCGGATTCGCGGCCCGCCACGCCGGACGGATCCCGCGCCGCTACTGGGCGCAGGCGAGCTCCCCGGACCGCGACGAGAACTGAGCACACAGCAGAGTGATCACGCGCCGCGCCGTTGATCTCCATCGGCCTCCGGCGCGGGGCTTCTTCCCGGCTCCGCGGTCGAGGACCTCCGGACGGCGTCGACGCTGGCCTGCAGCGCCTTCAACAGGTCCGCCATGCTGTCCGAACCGTCCTCGGCCCCCTCGTCCGGTGTCGGCGTGGACCGGGCAACGCGCAGTGTCACGGACTCGAGCCGGTCGACACGGGAGGCGAGGTCGGAGACGCTGACGTCGTCGTCCGCGCCGGCCCGGCGGTCCTCCAGCCAGCGGCGGATGAGTGCCGTCGGACGTACCCGCTCGTTCGCGGCCTGCTCGCGAATCCAGTCGAGGAGCGACTTGGGCAGCCGCAGTGACGTCACGACCATGGGGTCCGCCTCGACCTCGGGCTCCCATGACGCGCGCTCGATCTCGTCGGTCAGGTCCGTCCGGTCGTAGTGCTCCGCCAACTCCTTCTCGTCCATCCGCTGCGCTCCAGACTCATTGCGAGCGGCGGGAAAGGCCCGTCGCTCGCTCTCGGACATGTCCCGTGCCGTCACAACGAAATGGCGGCCGTCCTCGGCGTCCGCGAGGACGACGACCAGGTGCCGCCCGGCGTCGGTTGTCCCGAATACCAGCGTGGTCTGCTCCCTGCCTTCGGTGACCAGACGGGCCCTCGTGTAGATGACCTGCTCGACCTCGGACGGCTGCACGTCGTGCCGGGCGATGTGGTTCTCGCTGCGCTCGGTCCATCGGATCTCCCGCACACCGCGACGATACTACGTCGTATTACATCGTATGAACCATCCGCGATGTCTCGACTGCGTGCGCCGTCAGATCACGCTCGGCCCACGGCGTAGCGGACGTGGGTGACCAGGGGCGTGCACCGGGTCGAGAGCGGGGTCAGGGACGGGTCGCCGACGCCGTCGAACAGCCGCTCGCCCTTGCCCAGCACGATCGGCGCGATGTGCAGGCGGAGCTCGTCGATGGCCCCGGTGGCGAGGTACTGGTTCACGGTCGCCGCGCCACCCGCGATCGACACGTTCCGGTCCCCGGCGGCCTCCCGGGCCCGGGCCAGCGCCTCGTCCGGTCCGCCGGTGACGAAGTGGAACGTGGTGCCGCCGTCCATCGGCACCGACTCGCGCGCGTGGTGGGTCAGCACGAACACCGGCCCGTGGTACGGCGGCTCCGGCCCCCACCAGCCGGTCCAGTCGGGGGCCCACGGGCCGGTGCCCGGGCCGGCGAACATGTTCCGGCCCATCACGAACGCGCCGGCGTCGGTGATCGCGGCGATCTCCTCCGGGTGGTCGGCCGACTCCTCGAACATCCAGCGGTGCAGGCGTTCCCCGCCGACGCCCAGCGGCTCGTCCGGGCTCTGGTCCGGTCCGGCCACGTAGCCGTCGACGGAGATGCCCTGGTCGCAGGTGACGATGCCCATCGTGCGCTCCTCAGGATGCCGGGCGACCTCGGGGTGGGCCGCGCTCATCGGGTTCGACGGCCGCGGCGCCGAGAAGTCATCGGTCGGCCGGAGCGATTCCGGCGGCGTGCCGCCGGGCGAGCTGCTGGTAGAACTCCGGGTTGTTCTTGACCCACCAGCGGGCGCCCTCGGACAGCGGGCCCTTCTCCCGGGCCGCCGAGCCCAGCATCAGGCGGTCCGCGGGCAGCTCGGCGTTCGGCGCGACCGTCGAACCGGCGGCGACCATCGCGCCCTCGCCGATCCGGGCACCGTCCTGCACGGTCGTCCCGTTGCCGATCACCGCCCGCGGGCCGATCACGGCCCCGTGCACCACGCAGAGGTGCCCGACCGTCGCGCCCTCGCCGATCTCGGTCACCGGGTCGTCGCCGCCGTGCAGCACCGACCCGTCCTGCACGTTCGCGCCGGCCCGCACGACGATCGGCCCGCAGTCGGCCCGGAGCACGGCGTTGTACCAGATCGAGGCGCCCGCCTCGACGTGCACGTCGCCGACGAGGGTCGCGGTGGGAGCGACGAACGCGTCCGGGTGCACGGTGGGCGTGAGCCCCTCCAGGGAGAACAACGGCATGGCCCGGAGCCTGCCACCGTGCGATCACCCGGGCTGTGTGGACCCGGTGTAGAACGCGACCGTGCGCTCGGCCGCTTCGCCCGCGGCCTCCGGGGCGGCGCCGGACGCGGCGTGCGCGTCCGCCCATGCCGAGCCCGCGCGCCGGACGAGACCGGTCCCGTCGGGCGTCGTGGTGAACCGCTCGAACTCGGCCGGTTCGGCACGGGCGTCCCCGGCGAGATGCAGGGCCAGCGCGAGCAGCGAGAGGTCCCAGCCGACGCCGGTGGCGCCCGGGCCGTAGGTGTCCCAGTGCTCGTCGTGCGCCATGACGTGCTCCAGCCGCAGCTCCGCCCGGCCGTCCCGCTCGCCGACCGTGACCTCGACGTGGCTGACGCTCCCCTCCCACTCCCACGTCACCCGCAGGCGGGTGGGCGGGTCGCAGTCCTCCACGGTGCCGGTGGTCCCGCTGCCCTCCAGCCGGTACCGGCCGCCCTGGCGCAGCTCGCCGGCGACCGGTTCGAACCAGCGGGCGAGGCGCGAGGGGTCGGTGCAGGCCTGCCAGACGTCCTCGACGGTCGTGGCGTAGCTGCGGGCGAGGATCACGACCTTCGTCGCTCCGCGGTCCACGGTCTCCCTGCGGACCTGCTCGATCTGGGCGACGAGATCGGTCATGACCCCTCCTTTATTCGATAGCTCTTATATTAGCCTAAACTTCTAGAACGTGGGGCGCGCAGGCCGAGCGAATCCAGCTCCAGCGCAGCCAGCCGGACGAGCACGTCCGGATCGCCCGTCCGCCAGCCGGCCGCCGGGTCGGAGGAGACGGCCTGGAGGCGGTGCATCGGAGCGCGGGCCAGTGCGCGCAGGGCCAGCAGGTCGGGCGATCCGGACCGGGCGGACACGGCGGCGCCGGCCCGCCGCGCGTAGCGGAGCCGCAACGGCAGCCACGTCAGCAGCACCGGGAGCAGCAGCGCCAGCGGGACGAGCACGCCGACGGCCGTGGCGAGCGTGCCGATCGTGTCGCCGTAGTCCTGCCCGGCGCGGGCCAGGCCGGCGCCCGCGTCGACGCCCGGGGTCAGCGCACGGGCGAGGTCGTCGCCGACGAACGGCAGCCCGGAGGCGGACTGCGACGCGCCGGTGAACGTGTCCTCGATCCGGCCGCCCGCGTCGGCGAGCGTGCGCGCGGGACCCTGCAGCGCGGTCAGGCCGTCGTGCACGGCGCCCCCGACGAGCACCGCCACGACGATCCACACGAGCACGAGCAGGTCGGCCGTCAGCTGCCGGACGAGACGGGCGGGGCGTTCCGCGTACCAGCGCATCGGCCCTGTCTACCGGGCCCCGCCCCGGATGCTCAGAGCAGGCCGAGCTTCGTCCCCGCGTAGACGGCCTCGGCCCGGCGGGACACCATCAGCTTGCGCATGAGGTTCCCGACGTGGAACTTCACCGTCGTCTCCGAGATGAACAGCTCGGCGCCGATCGCGCGGTTGGACAGGCCGCGGGCGAGAAGGCGCAGCACGTCCAGCTCGCGGTCGGTGAGCCGCTCCCGGTCCGGCATCCCGCCGGACAGCGACCGCACCATCGCCGAGGCGCTGCGTGCGTCGAACGCGCTCTCCCCGCGCGAGACCGCGCGGATCGCCCGCACCAGCTCGGTCGTGTCCACGTCCTTGACCACGTAGCCGCGTGCACCGGCCTGCACCGACTCCACGACGAGCCGGTCCTCGGCGAACGTGGTCAGCACCAGAACCCCGATGCCGGGGTGGGCGGCGCAGAGCTGGCGGCAGACGTCGAGACCGTCGGTCTGCGGTCCGGAGGCGAGCTTGAGGTCGAGCAGGACGACGTGCGGGCGCCCGCCGGCCACCGCCGTGATCGCCTCCGGGCCGCTGCCCGCCTCGCCGACGACGCGCAGGTCCTCCTCGCGTTCCAGGACCGCGCGCAGCCCCTGGCGCATGATCGAGTGGTCGTCGACCAGCACGATCCGGATCGGGGCCTGGCGTACGGGGGCTGCTGCGTCCTTCGCGGTCTGCCGTGCGGTGCTCACCGCACCTCCTCGTTCATGCGGGCCGGGACCCGCCGTTGGGTGGCGGCACGAGCGGGACGTCGACGAGGACCTGCAGTCCGCCGATCCGGGATCGGCGGAAACGCAGTGACCCGAACATCTCGCGTGCGCGGGCGTCCATGTTCACCAGGCCGCGGTGCTCCCCGGACGGGCCGCTGACCTGGATCGCGCGCAGCGTCCGGCGGATCTCCTCCGGGCTCGCGCCGCCGTCGTCGGAGATCGACAGGCGCACCCGGTCGTCGTGGTAGGCCAGCCGCACCATCGCCCGCGACGCGGACGCGTGCATGGCCGTGTTGAACAGCGCCTCGCCGGCGATCCGGAACAGCGACTGCTCGTGCTCGGACGGCAGGCCGACCGGGGTCCCGCCGATCTTGACCTCGACCCGCAGCTCGTCCGGCATGTGCACGGTGGACAGACGCCGCAGCATCGACGGCAGGTCCTTCTCCCCGTGGTCGTCGTCGTTCAGGGCGTAGATCGCCGAGCGCAGCTGCTCCACCGCGCGCCGGGTCAGGTCCTTGGCGGTGTCCAGGTGGCCGAGCAGCTTCGGGTCGTCCACTTCGGACCGGCACAGCTCGATGTGCATGCCGGCGGACAGCGCGTACTGGGTCACGCTGTCGTGCAGCTCGCGCGCGATCCGGTGGCGCTCGTTGTCCAGCACCTCGCGCTGACGCGCCGCACCGAGAGCCTGCTGGGTGGCCATCAGCTCGTCGTTGCGGGAGCGGAGGTCCTCGGCCTGGAGGGCGGTGCGGGCGTGCAGGCGCTCCGCCCGGTCGAGCAGCGCGCAGTTCTGCAGTGCCGACGCCGTCTGGCCGGCCAGGATGCGCAGCACCGAGTGGTCGGTGTCGTCGATGTCGCGGTCCGGCGGGGTCCAGGCCACGAACCCGCCGACGGTGCGGCCGTTGAGCCGGATCGGGACGTGCAGGTGCCGGCGGTGGTCGTCCGTCCCGTCCCCGTGCCCGTCGTCGACCGGGGCTCCGTCGTGCACCGCCTGCACGTGCTGACGGACCCGCTCCGGGACGAGCGCCAGGTTGACCCACTCCACGCCGTCCGGCCCGAGCACGACGTGCCGCGGTTGCGCGTCCGCCAGCTCGCCGTCGACCAGCGCGAAGATGATCCAGTCCGCGGTGAGGTGGTCGGCCGCGGCGTTCGCGACGGCACGCACCAGCGCCTCGGAGCCCTCCATCGTGCGCACCAGCGCCGCGGAGATCCGGTCCAGCGCGACGATCACCCGTTGCAACCGCTCGGCGTTGACCCGGTACTCCGGGTAGAACGACGGCTTCCCGGTGCGCAGTCCGGTCAGCGTGTCGAGGTCGGGGCGCTGGCGCAGGCCGTGCGGAACGGGCGTCCGACGGCGGGGGAACTGCGCTGCGGTCATCTCCGGACCCGGCCCCGGGCGCTCACAGCGCTTCCCGGAACAGGCGCTCGATCTGGTCCCGGCTGGCCGACCGCGGGTTGGTGGTCAGGCAGGCGTCGCCGAGCGTCAGCTGGGCCAGCCGGGGCACGTCGGCGTCCCGGACGCCGAGCGCGGCCAGCCCGGTCGGCACGCCGACCTCGTCGGCCAGCTTGCGGACCTCGGTCGCCACCATGTCGACGGCCTCGTCCCCGGGCATGTCCCGGCGCGCCGGCAGGCCCATTGCCTGCGCGATCGGGACGAAGCGGGTGGGGCCGTCCGCGCCGTTGAACCGGATCACGTGCGGGAGCAGCACGCCGTTGATGACGCCGTGCGGCAGATCCAGCATGCCGCCGACCTGGTGGCTCATCGCGTGCGTGGCACCGAGGATCGCGTTGGTGAACGCGAGCCCGGCCTCGAGCGCGGCCTGGGCCATCGCGGCGCGGGGCTCGTCGTCGTACGGGCGGACCATCGTGACCGGGAGGTTGCCGCGCACGAGCGCGACGGCGTGCAGCGCGTGCGTGTCGGTCAGCGGCCCGTGGGCGAGCGAGACGTACGCCTCGATGCCGTGGGTCAGCGCGTCCAGCCCGGTCGCGGCGTTGAGCCAGTCCGGCATCGTGACCAGCAGCCGCGGGTCGATGACCGAGACGTCCGGGACCAGTGCGCGGCCCATGATCGTGATCTTGGTGAGGCGCGCGGTGTCGGTGACGATGCAGAACTGCGAGACGTCCGCGCCGGTGCCCGATGTGGACGGCACCATGACCAGCGGCGGGATCGGGTTGGCGATCCGGTCGATGCCCTCGTAGTCCAGGATCGTGCCGCCGTTCGCGGCGAGCAGCGCGACGCCCTTCGCCGCGTCGATCACCGATCCGCCGCCGATGCCGAGCACGACGTCGCATCCGGAGGCCACGTACTGCTCGTAGCCGGCCTGGATCTCGTGGTCCTTCGGGTTCGGCGTGACCTCGTTCCACAGCTGGGCGTGCAGGCCGGCGGCGCGCATGTGCCGCAGCAGCTCGGCCGGCCAGCCGGCCTCGGTCAGCCCCGGGTCGGTGACGACGAACGGGCGGTGCGCGCCGAGGCGGGCGGCGGCGTGCGCGGCCTCGACGAGCGAGTCCGGGCCGAACACGATCTCGGGGGCGTGGAATTTGGACAGCCTGGGCCGCCCGCCCGCGTCGTTCTCGGGCCGGGTCGTAGCCGACTCCTCGTCGAGAAGCACCGTGCGGCCTGCCTCACCGGTGAGGACCACTCTGCCCTCCTGAACGACGAACGACTCCTCTACAGGAGGCCCGCGTGCGGAAAGTCTCGATCGTGCTTGACGAGCGTACAGCCTGAGGGCCGCGCGGCCGACCCTTGACGACGCCGTTCGGCGCACACAACAAGGGGACCACCCGGGTGGATCACGCCGTGCCCGTGGAGATCAGCAGCGGTTTGCGCGTCGCCGTCCGGCGGGCCCGGAACCTCTCCGAAAGGAGAGGTCAGGCCGTAGCCGGCGTGGATCGGGCCCTCCCGCTCCGCGAGACGCGTTCCCGCGCCGCCCCAGTGCTGGGCGATCATCTCGGCGGCGATCGACACCGCGGTCTCCTCCGGGGTGCGGGCGCCGAGGTCGAGCCCGATCGGCGAGGACATCTTGTCGATCTCGGCTTCGGTGACGCCCTGCTCCCGGAGCCGCTCGATCCGGTCGTCGTGCGTGCGTCGCGAGCCCATCGCCCCGATGTAGCCGACCTCCGGCAGCCGCAGCGCCACCTCCAGCAGCGGCACGTCGAACTTCGGGTCGTGGGTGAGCACGCACAGCGCCGTCCGCTGGTCGATCCGGCCCGGCGTCGGCCTCGGCCTGCAGGTAGCGGTGCGGCCACTCCACGACGACCTCGTTCGCTCCCGGGAACCGGGTGGCCGTCGCGAACACCGGGCGGGCGTCGCAGACCGTCACGCGGAAGCCGAGGAACGTGCCCATCTTCGCGACGGCGGCGGCGAAGTCGATCGCGCCGAACACGATCATCCGGGGCGGCGGGGCGAACGACTCGACGAACACGGTCAGACCCTCGCCGCGGCGCTCACCGTTCACGCCGTAGGTCATCAGCGCGTTCCGCCCGGAGTCGAGCAGGCCGCGGGCGTCGTCACGGACCGCGTCGTCGATCCGGTCCGAGCCGAACCCGCCCTCGGTGTGGTCCGGCCACACGATCAGCCGCTTGCCGAGCCGCTCGGCCGGTCCGGTGACGACCGTGGCGACAGCGACCGGGTGCTCGCCCCGGACCGCGTCGGCGATCCGGCCGAACTGGTCGTAGGTCTCCGGGGTCACCTTCTCCACGAAGATGTCCAGGATCCCGCCGCAGGTCAGGCCGATGGAGAACGCGTCGTCGTCGGACACGCCGTAGCGCTGCAGCACCGGCCGGTCCTCGGCGAGCACCTGCTGGCCGAGCTCGTAGACCGCGCCTTCGACGCAGCCGCCGGACACGCTGCCGACGGCCTCGCCGCCGGGCCCGACGAGCATCGACGCACCGGCCTGGCGCGGGGAGGAGCGCCACGTGCCGACCACGGTCGCCAGCGCGACCGGCTCACCGTTCTTCCACCAGCCCTCGAGCTGGTCGATCACGTCTCGCATGGTTCTGTTCCTCCTGGGACAGCCGGGCGAAGCTCAGGAGTCCCGGATGATCCGGAGCAGGCGCTCCAGGGTGTCGAGACTGTGCCCGGCCAACAAATCATCCAAGTACGGCAGGGCCGCGACTATTCCGCCCTGGACCGGGGCGTAGCCTTCCTTGCCCGCGTGCGGGTTGACCCACACCACCTGGTGTGCGAGGCGGGACAGCCGCTCCATCTGGGCGCCGAGCAGATCGGTCTCGCCGCGCTCCCAGCCGTCGGAGAACACGACGACGACGGCCCGCCGGGCGACCCCGCGCTGTCCCCACCGGTCCACGAACGCGGCCAGCACGTCGCCCAGCCGGGTTCCGCCCGACCAGTCCGGGATGGCCCGCCCGGCCGCGCTCAGCGCGCGCTCGGAGTCGCGCTGGCGCAGCTCGCGGGTGATCCGGGTGAGCCGCGTGCCCAGCGTGAACGCCTCGACCGAGCGCGGCGAGCGGCGCACGAACACGTGCGCGAAGCGCAGCAACGCGTCGGCGTAGGGCTCCATCGACCCGGAGACGTCGATCAGCAGGACCACCTTGCGGGGCCGTCGCGAGTGGTCGCGCAGGCGGATATCGCGCAGCTCGCCGTGGTTGCGCAGCGCCGAGCGCAGCGTGCGGCCGGGATCCGCCTCACCGTGCCGGTTGCGCCGCTTGCGCCGGGAGACCCGCGTCGGCGGCTCCGGTCGCAGCAGCGCCAGCAGCCGGCGCAGGTGCTCGCGTTCCGGGCCGGAGAGCTCGGCCATGTCCCGGCTGCGCAGGATCTCGGTGCCGGTCGCGGTGGCCCGGATCTCCGGACCGTCCTGCTCCTCGGGATCGCCCTCCTCGCCTTCGCGGTGCGGGGCGAGCGAGGCGAGCTTCGGCGCGGGCGGCGGGCGCTCGTCGCGCACCCGGGTCCGGCCGCCGTCGGCCGGCTCGAACCAGGCCTCGAACGCCATGTCATAGCGCGCGACGTCGTCCGGGTCGGCGCACAGCGTCAGCCGCCCGGACCAGTACGTCTGGGTCCGGCTGGTGACGTCGAGCGTGTCCAGCGCCTCCAGGAACGCCGCGACGCGGTCGGTGGTCACCGGCAGGCCGGCGCTACGCAGGACCTCGGTGAACCCGACCAGGCCGAGCAGCGGGTCGCCGTCGGCCTCCCCGGTGTCCTTCGGCGTCGCCGGTGCGGTGCGGGCCACGGCCCGTCCTCAGCTGGCCAGCAGGGCGTCGAGCTGGTTGCGCACCCGGTCGGCGTCCTCGCGGTACTTCAGCACGGCACCGAGCGTGTGCGCCGCACTCTCCACGTCCAGGTGCCGGGCGCCGACCAGCATCAGCGCGCGGGCCCAGTCCAGCGACTCGGCCACCCCGGGCGGCTTGACGAGGTCGGCCTGGCGCAGCTTGTGCGCGGTCGTCGCGACCTGGGTGGCGAGGCGGTCCGGGACGTCGGGCAGCCTGCTCTTCAGGATCTCGATCTCGCGGCTGATGTCCGGGTGGTCGAGCCAGAGGTAGAGGCATCGGCGCTTGAGCGCGTCGTGCACCTCGCGGGTCCGGTTCGACGTGAGCACGACGACCGGGGGCGTGGTCGCGCGGACCTCCCCGATCTCCGGGATCGTCACCGCGTGCTCGGTGAGCACCTCGAGCAGGAACGCCTCGAACTCGTCGTCCGCGCGGTCGATCTCGTCGATCAGCAGGACCGACGGGCTGGTGCGCAGCGCACGCAGGATCGGCCGGTCGAGCAGGAACCGCTCGTCGTAGAGCGAGGCCTCGATCGCGTTCGGGTCCAGCGGCGCCTTGTCGACGCCCGCGGCGGCCTCCAGCGCGCGCAGGTGCAGCAGCTGGCGCGGGAAGTCCCAGTCGTAGAGCGCCTGACCCGCGTCGATGCCCTCGTGGCACTGCAGGCGGATCAGCGGTGCGTCGAG
Organism: uncultured Actinomycetota bacterium; assembly: GCA_963822335.1. Lineage (GTDB taxonomy): Bacteria > Actinomycetota > Actinomycetes > Mycobacteriales > Pseudonocardiaceae > Pseudonocardia. The sequence goes on from CAWGHE010000007.1 coordinate 110,557, forward strand.
CGTCTGGGCCAGCGCCTGCGCCAGCGCGGTCTTACCCGTGCCCGGCTCGCCCTCGCAGAACAGCGGCCTGCCCATGCGCATGGCCAGGAACGTCGCCGTCGCCAGGCCGTCGTCGGGGAGGTAGCCGGTCGCGCGGAGAGCCTTCGACAGCGCCTCCGGACTCTCCGGGGACGTGCTGTCTGCGTGCGCGGGGTCGGTCACCCTTCCAGCATGCCGGACGGGTCAGGCCCGGGCCACTGCGGGCGGGATAGCACACACCGGCTCCGGCGGTGGCCGGGACCGTCCGAGGGCCCTCGGGACGACAATTGTTTCATTTCGAAGACATTTATATTCGTGTGATACGTCTGTGATCGAAGATGTCCTGACCTGGAAAAAGTCGTTCTAAACGTCGATTGTACCGGTGCGGCGGGCACGTTCGACCGACGCGACGATTGAGTATCCACCGGCGCCGGATCGTACTGTCATCGGGGCCGAGTAGATCTTTTCGGCCGCTATCATCCGGAACCGCCGCGCCCCGCTCCCTGTCCCGCGGTTCACCGGTCCGTCACAACATGGAGAACGGGACAGGGCCGAGAAATGTCGTCCGGAAGATCGGTTCCGGAGACGTCCCGGGCGGTGTGCGGTGGAGTGAACAATGAACGAGCGAACCAGTAGTCGAAGTCTTGCGCGCCTCGCGGTGGCGGGAGCCGTCGTGGCGGGCCTGTCCGTCGCGGCCGGTGGAACCGCCGTCGCCGCGTCCGGCAACCCGTGGGACGACCTGGCGCAGTGCGAGAGCGGAGGCAACTGGTCCTCCAGTACCGGCAACGGCTACTCCGGAGGGCTCCAGTTCTCCCCGTCGACCTGGCGGGCAAACGGCGGGTCCGGCTCGGCCTCGGGCGCCAGCCGCGAGGAGCAGATCGCGGTGGCCGAACGGGTGCTCGCGTCGCAGGGATGGAACGCCTGGCCCAGTTGTTCGAAGAAGGTCGGCGCGAAGGGGAAGGCGAGCTCCTCGTCCGGAACCTCGGATCGGTCGAGCTCCTCGGCGAAGTCGAGCGAGAAGAAGAACAGCTCGGACGTCGGCTCGAAGAAGTCCGCCGAGAAGAAGCCTGCTGCGGTGAAGTCCGGTCCGCGTAAGTCGGGCCCGGCGAAGAAGAATGTGAGCGCGGGTCCGATTTACCTGGTGAACCCGGGCGACACGTTGTCCGGGATCGCGGCGAGCCACGGCACGTCGGTCGCCGCGCTGGCCGGGCGCAACCACATCGCCGACCCGGACGTGATCACGGTGGGACAGCGGCTGAGCGTGCGCTGATCCCGGGCCGGGCCGGCGTCAGGTGGAGTTGACCCACTCGTCGGAGCCGTCGGCGAACGTCTGGTGCTTCCACACCGGGAGCAGCCGCTTGACCTCGTCGACGAGCTCCGCGCAGACGGCGAACGCCTCTCCGCGGTGCTCCGCGGCGACGGCGCAGGCCAGGGCGACCTCGCCGATCTCCAACCGGCCCACCCGGTGACTGACCGCGATCGCCCGCACACCGGGCGTGCGGGACGCCACGTCCGCCGCGACGTCCCGCACGACCGACCCGGCCGTCGGGTGCGCGCTGTACTCCAGGCCGGACACGGAGCGCCCACCGTCGTGGTCGCGGACGACGCCGGCGAACGTGACGACGGCGCCGGCCGCGTCGTGCTCGACCAGGCGGGCGTGCTCGTCGACGTCCAGCGGCTCCTCGCCGACTGCGGCGCGGACCACCTCTGCGGTCGGTGCTGTCATCAGTGGTCTCCTCCGCGAAGCTGGTCGACCGCGTGGTCGAGCACGTCCTGCAGTACGCCCAGCCCGTCGCGCACCCCGCCGGTCGAGCCGGGCAGGTTCACCACGAGCGTGCGCCCGGCGACCCCGGCCAGCCCGCGGGACAGGATGGCCGTCGGAACCTTGTCCACACCGGACCGGCGGATCGCGTCGGCGAGACCGGGCACCTCGTAGTCCAGGACGGCGCGGGTGGCCTCCGGCGTGGCGTCGGTGGGGGAGATGCCGGTCCCGCCGGTCGTCACGACCACGTCGGCGCCGTCCGCGACGGCCGCGCGCAGCGCCTGGCCGACCGGATCGCCGTCCGGGACGACGACCGGGTCGGGGGTCTCGAAGCCCTTCTCCCGCAACCACTCCACGATGACCGGGCCGCCACGGTCGGCGTACACCCCGGCCGCGGCCCGGTTCGACGCCGTGACCACGCGAGCGGTCCGGGTGCTCACGAGTCCTCCTCGGGCGCGTCCGGGCGGGTCCAGGTGCCGGTCTTACCGCCGTCCTTGCGCTCGACCTGGACCGCGTCCAGCACGGCCCCCGGGTCCACCGCCTTGATCATGTCGTGCAGCGTGAGGCCGGCGACGGCCACGGCGGTGAGCGCCTCCATCTCGACGCCGGTGCGGTCGGTCGTACGCACCTCGGCCCGGATGTCGATCCGGTCGTCGTGCGCCTCGAGGTCGAGGGTGACCCCGCTGATCGCGATCGGATGGCAGAGGGGGACGAGGTCCGGGGTGCGCTTGGCGCCCATGATCCCGGCGATCCGGGCGGTGGCCAGCGCGTCGCCCTTGGGCAGGCCGTCGGTGTGCAGGAGGGTCACTACCTCGGCGGTGGTGTGCACGACGCCGGTCGCGACCGCGGTGCGCCGGCTCGCCTCCTTGGCCGACACGTCGACCATCCGCGCGGCACCGGTGGCGTCGACATGGCTGAGCTCCACGCCCCGAGACAGTACGGGTCCGCGGTGAGGCGCCCGACGTCACCCGGGAGCGGTACAAGAAGTGATGTGCATCACGTTTACGCAACCGAATCGAACAGAGACGTCGCCGTTGTACGTTCGTGATCACGAGTTCTGACCAGCCATGACGTCAAAACGATCTTCAATGCCCCGTTCTTCTCCATTCCTGTGGTGCGTGTCGTGCGACTTTGCCGGGACCGGAGACCGTCGTACCTTCTCAATCGGCTCGGCCGACTCCCCCTTGCGGACGGGCCCCGGTACCGCAGCGCTCCCCCTGTCCAGCGGTTCACCGGCCCCCGAAGCCACCGCGGGACAGGGTGGATCGTGCGGTCCCGACGGGCCCGCGGCGTGCTCCCCACGCAGATCCGTTGCGCAGCGACGGAGACCTGCCATGGCTCGCTATCGCGGGAAACACCGCAAACCCAGCACCACCGGCCGTACGATCGCCCGCACCGCCGTCGCCGGCGCCGTGGCCGGTGCACCGCTGATCGCCATCGTCCCGGCCGCGAACGCCGCCTCCGACTCCACATGGGACCGGCTCGCGCAGTGCGAGAGCACCGGCAACTGGGCCGCCAACACCGGAAACGGATTCTCCGGCGGACTGCAGTTCACGAAGTCGACCTGGAATGCATTCGGCGGTGGGCAGTACGCGCCGGTCGCGCACCAGGCCAGCCGGTCCGAGCAGATCGCCGTCGCCGAGAAGGTGCTGGCCGGTCAGGGCTGGGGCGCATGGCCCGCGTGCTCCAAGAAGACCGGTGCATCCGGCAAGTCCAGCCCGCGTGACGTGCCGGAGAGCGGTTCCGAGGCTCCCAAGCGCGTCCGGCTCAGCGCCCCGGCCCCGGCGCCGGCCGCTCCGGCGGGCTCCTACACGGTCCGCAGCGGCGACTCGCTGTCGCGCATCGCGGCGACGCACGGCATCGACGACTGGCGCACGCTGCAGGCCAAGAACCCGTCGCTCAACGGCGGGACGCTGATCATGCCGGGCCAGCGCCTGGCGCTCTGAGCCCGGCGGCCGCCGGTCAGCCGACCGGCGGCCCGGCCCGGTCCGCGAGGCGGGCCAGCTGCTCCGGGGTGTCCACGTCGTCCGGCGTGGCCAGGTCGCCGCACTCGACGAGCTCGACGGCCGGGTTGCCGCCCAGGTAGCTGCGTGCACCCTCGTCGCCGGCCGCGGCCGTGGCGACCGCGTCCCAGTGGTCGCGCCCGATGAGGACCGGATGTCCGGGGCGCCCGTCGTAGGCCGCGCGGCGCAGCACCGATGCGTCCGTGCCGGCCGTGCCGTGCGTGGCCGTGCGGCGGATCGCCTCGGCGGTCACCCCCGGCAGGTCGACGAGGTGCACCAGGACGGCGTCGGGCACCGGCTGAAGCGACCGCACGGCGTCCAGCCCGCGGCGCAGGGACGCGCCCATGCCCTCGTCCCACCCGTCGGCGACGACGGTGCCGACGCCGGCCGGGAGTCCGGCGTCGTGCAGGGCCGCCTCCACCTCGTCCGCGCGGGCGCCGAGCACGACCGTCACCGGTGCGCAGCCGCCGTCGACCAAGGCCCGGACGGCCCGCAGCGCGAGGCGCTCGCCGCGGAACCGGACCAGCGCCTTCGGCTCGCCCATCCGGCGGCCGGCGCCGCCGGCCAGCAGCAGCCCCGCGACCACGCCTAGCGGTTGATCTCGGTGACCGGGTGCTCGTAGGGCACCTCGGCCAGTGGGAACTCCACCTCACCGAACGGCGAGAAGGAGCCCTGGTGTTGGGCCAAGAGCTCGGACAGCGGGTGCTCGCCCTCGGGCAGCTTCGGCCACGTCGGGTCGATCCGCGCGTTGTCGAACGCCTTCGATGCCATCGGCCCTCCAGGGTCGGGTTCCTCGTCGGCGCACAGTATCCCTGATCCCCGGCCGTCCTGTCCCGCACGGGGGAGCGCGGGCGGCCGCCCCGCCGAGCCGACTACCGTGGACACCGATGCAGAAGCCCCTGGTCGACTGGCTGCGCGGCCAGGACGACGAGACCCTCGCCGCGCTGCTGCGGGTGCGCCCCGACCTCGCCGTGCCCCCGCCGGCCGACTTCACGGTCCTGGCGACCCGGGCCGGCATCCGGGCGTCGGTGCAACGGGCCTGCGAAGAGCTGGACACGGTCTCGCTCGCCGTGCTGGAGGCGCTGGTCGTCGCCGGGGCGGACAGCGAGCCGGCCGAGCTCGACGAGGTCGCCGGGCTGCTCGGACCGGACGTCTCGGGCGACGAGCTGAAGGCGGGTCTCACGGCGCTGCGTGACCGCGCGCTGGCCTGGGGCGCGGAGGACGCGCTGTCCCTCGTCCCGGCCGCGCGCGAGGTCGCTCCGCCGTACCCGGGCGGGCTCGGCCGCCCGTCGTCCGGAACGGCCGCGACCGCGGATCTGGCCGGACTGCTCGAGGCCGTCCCGGCCGACGAGCAGCGGGTGCTGGACGCGCTCGTGGCGGGCCCGCCGATCGGTCGCAGCCGGGGCGCGTCGGACCCGAACGGGCCGGTCGGCCGGCTCGTCGCCAAGGGACTGCTGACGCGGGTCGACGTCGAGACCGTCGAGCTGCCCCGGCAGGTGGGGATCGCGCTGCGCGGCGACCGCCCGATGGGCCCGATGGAGATCGGGCGGCCACAGGTCCCGACTCGGGACCGGGACGCTCAGACGGTCGACGGCACCGGGGCCGGAGCGGCGCTGGAGCTGCTGCGCCACGCCGACCTGCTGCTCGAGTCCTGGGGCCGGAACCCGCCCGCGGTGCTGCGCTCCGGTGGCCTGGGCGTGCGCGACCTGAAGCGGACGGCGCGCGACGCGGAGACCGACGAGACCACCGCCGCGCTGCTGGTCGAGGTGCTGTTCGCGGCGGACCTGGTCGGCGAGTCCGATCGCGATGCCGCCGGAGTGGCTGCCCACGACGTCCGCGGACGCCTGGACCGCCGGTCCGGACGAGAGCCGCTGGGGCGTGCTCGCGCGGGCCTGGCTCGACCTGCCCCGCCTCCCCGGGCTCGTCGGGCGGCGGGACGAGGCCGACCGCCCGATCGCGGCCCTGTCCGAGGCGGTGCGCCGTCCGCCGGCCGCGCGGGACCGCCGTCGGGTCCTGCAGGCGCTGGCCGAGCTGCCGCCCGGCCAGGCCATCGGGACGACCTCGGCGCTGGCCCAGCTGCTGGCCTGGCGGGCGCCACGGCGCGGCGGCCGGCTGCGCGACGACGTCGTCGACTGGACCGTCGCCGAGGCGACCACGCTCGGCATCGTCGCTCTGGACGCGCTGACCACGCACGGGCGGGTTCTGCTCGACCCCGAGCCCACCAGTTCGTCGGAGCTGGCCGCGACGCTGGCCGAGGCGTTACCCCCGCCGGTCGGCCACGTGCTCCTGCAGGCGGACCTCACGGCCGTCGCGCCGGGGCGGCTCGACCCGGAGCTCGCGCACGAGCTCGGACGTGCTGGCCGAGGTGGAGTCCGCCGGCGGCGCCACCGTGTACCGCTTCACCGAGCAGAGCCTGCGCCGGGCACTGGACACCGGGCGCACCGCGGACGACGTCCGCGAGCTGCTGGCCGCCCGCTCGGCCACGCCGGTGCCGCAGTCGCTGAGCTACATGGTCGACGACGTCGCCCGCCGGCACGGCCGGCTGCGCGGCGGGGCCGCCACGTCGTTCCTGCGCTCCGACGACGAGGTGCTGATCTCGGAGGTGCTGGCCCACCCGGCCACCGGCAGACTGGAGCTGCGCCGGATCGCGCCCACCGTCGTCGTGAGCACGCTGCCGCTGGCGGATGTGCTGGACGGGCTGCGCGCGGCCGGCTTCAGCCCGGCCGCCGAGGACTCCGGTGGCGCCGTGCTGGATCTGCGCCACCGTGGCCGTCGGGCCGAGCCGCGGCGCCGGGGCCGGTCGGCGGGTGGTGCGGCCACCGACACCAGCCCGGCGCGGCAGGCGGAGGACCTCGTGGCGCGCCTGCGCTCCGGTGACACGCTGGCCGGGGTGCGACGCAGCGTCGCCGGCTCGGCGATCCCCGTGCGCGGCTCCACGACCACGCTGGCCTCCTTGCAGGACGCGGCGCGGAACCGGCAGAGCGTCTGGATCGGCTACGTCGACGCGCACGGCGTCGCGGGCGAGCGGGTGCTCGCCCCGACGTCGATCGGCGGCGGCGTGGTCGAGGGCCGGGACGCGCTGGACGGCGAGCTGCGCCGGATCCAGCTGCACCGGATCACGTCGATCGCCGTCGTCGAGGGCTGACCGCCCTCGACGCTCTCAGCGCGCTCCGGCGGCCATCCGCTGGTGCATCGCGTGCTGGACCAGCGCGATCAGCGCCTCCTTCGTCGACCCCGGTGCCGGGCGTCGCAGGTGACCATCGGCACCGCGGGATCGATCGACATCGCCTCCCGGACGTCCTCGACCCGGTGCGACAGCACGCCGTCGAACACGTTCACGCCGACGACGTAGGGCAGGCCCCGGTCCTCGAAGAAGTCGATCGCGGCGAACGAGTCCGCCAGCCGGCGGGTGTCGACGAGCACGACGGCGCCGATCGCGCCGCGCACCAGGTCGTCCCACATGAACCAGAAGCGCTGCTGGCCCGGCGTGCCGAACAGGTACAGCACCAGGTCCGAGTCCAGCGAGACGCGGCCGAAGTCCATCGCGACCGTCGTCGAGCGCTTGTTCGGCGTCGCCGAGAGGTCGTCGTGCGACGCGCTGGCCTCGGTCATCACGGCCTCGGTGGTCAGCGGCATGATCTCGGAGACGGAGCCGACGAACGTCGTCTTGCCGACACCGAACCCACCGGCCACCACGATCTTGGCCGACATCGTCGCGGTGCGGGCGACGGGCTGTGGCCTAGAGCCGACGGAGTCCACTCAGACACCCTTTCCATCAGCGCGAGGTCCGGCACGTCGCCGGGTTCGCTCGCGGTCTGGTGAACGGTCACCGTTCCCTCTCCTGCCATGTCACCGAGCAGCACCCGCGCGACACCGAGCGGGAGGGAGAGCAGCGCCGCAACCTCGGCGACCGACCGCGTCTGCTCGATCAGCAGGTCCGCGACGGCGCGGTGCTCCATCGGCAGGCGGTCGAGGTGACCACCTGCCCGGCGCGACCGAGACGAGCGTCTCGATGGCCATCTCGAATCCGGACTTGGTGCGGCCCGCGGGTCCAGGCGTAGGGCCGGACCGCGGCAGCACCGGACACCTGCGGAGGCGGTGGCGGCGGCGGTGCGGGCGCCGCGGGCGGTGGTTCCTGGCGCTCGGACTGCGTCGGGGGCAGGCCGTAGGCCGCGGAGCCGCTGATCGGGCCGGTCAGCTCGGTGGGCTGCTCCGGCGGGGGCTCCGGCGTGGCGGAACTCCGTCCCCACCGCCTGCGCCTTGGCTTGCGCCCGGCGTCCAGGCTGAACCCGTTCATGACGTCGGCGAACGTCGGCTCGTTCGGCCGGCGGTCGTCGCCGTCGTCGGGGCCCTGGGTCATCGGATCTCACCTGCCTCGCCCGGGTGTGAGGACATGCACCGTACTCCGCGATCGTGCGCCGTTCCCGTCGTGGCTTCAGGGCCCGAACGAGCCCTGCAGCTCGGCCCGCAGCTCCGGTGTGAGCAGCTGGCCGACGCGGTCGACGAGCAGCGTCATCTCGTAACCCACGAGACCGATGTCGCAGCTCGGGGACGCGAGCACGGCCAGGCAGGATCCGTCGCTGATCGACATGAGCAGCACGATCCCGCGGTCCATCTCGACGACGGTCTGGACGACCCCGCCCGCGTCGAAGCAGCGGGCGGCGCCCTGGGTCAGCGAGATCAGGCCGGACGCGACGGCCGCGAGCTGGTCCGCGCGGTCGCGGGGGAGCCGGTCGGACGAGGTCAGCAGGAGTCCGTCGGAGGACACCACGATCGCGTGCGCGACGCCGGGTACGCGCTCGGCGAAGTTCGTGACCAGCCAGCCGAACCGGCTCTGACTCGGCTGCGCTTGTGGTGCCCTCACGTGTTCTCCTCGCTGACGCTCGTCGACCACGTTCGGGCCGGCCCTGCTGTGTTGATGGGTGACCTCGCGAGCTCGCTCACGTGCTCTCCTCGTGGTCGGACGGGTTCGATCGGTCACCGGACTGCTGCTCGGGGGAGTCGCTTCCGGTGCGTTCGGTGCGGCCGGCGGCGCTCTCGCGACCCTGCCGCACCCCTTGCTGGTAGCTGGCCAGCCTGCCGCGGACGTTCTCGGCGTTGCGTGGCTCGGACATGACGGGCGTGCTGAGCGCGGTCGATCCTGCCGCACTGCCCGGGAGCAGCCGTGCCCGCGGGCGTCGCTTCGGCAGTCCGGCCGACGTCAGCTCGTCCGGTGTCTGCTCGGTCCCCTCGGCCCCGACCGCGGCCTGGCGCCACAGGTCGTCGGCCGGCGAGGCGAAGCCCGCGTCGTCGACGCCCGGCGAGGCGTTGGCGGCCGCAGCTCCGGGGCCCGCCGGGGCGGCGCTCGCGCCCGGTCGCGGTGCGGGCGTGGGACGTGGGCCCGGGCCGGGCATCGCGCCCGGCCGGACCTGCTCGTCGCCGGGTGCGCCCTGGCCGCCGATCGCCTGGCCGCCGCGCCCCGATTCGCGGTCCTCCCAGCGGACCGGCACCGAGCGGTTCGAGCGGAACCAGGCGGACGCCATCTCCTCGAAGATCGGCGTGGTCTGGCTGATGTCGTACCCGCTCCCGCCGCGGGCGGACTCGAGACCGCCGGGGCGCCGCAGCTGGCCGCGGCCGCCCTCGACATCGACGGCCGGCGCGAACAGCGCGTCGACGTCCTGCGGGGCGGATCCCTGTGCGACGGCCGGGCGTCGCTGCTCCTCCGGAGGCCGGGGCGGGAACCCGTCCCGGGCATGACCGGACGCCGGGAGGGAGCGGGTGGCGGAGGGCTGGTGCGACCGGGGGCGGGTCGCGCTCCGCCCATCGGCTCGCGGGGCGGCCGTACGGCCGGGAACGCCGTCGTGTCGGACTCGGACTCGGGGTCCGGCTCGTCCGCGTCATGTTCGGCCGGGACCGTCTCCCCGTCGACGTCCTCGCCGGTCGTGGACTCCGCGGAGTCGCCGTCCGTCTCGGCCTCGTGCCCCTGCTCGGGTGCCGCGGTCGGCCAGGCCCGTACCGCCGCCTCGTGGCTCGGCTCGGCGTCCGAGCCGTCCTCGTCCTCTGCGTCGGAGGCGTCCGAGGCTTCCGGCGGTGTCGTCGCCGTCGGCATCGCCGGTGTCCGCCTCGACGGTGTCCGGCTCCTCGGTCACGGTGGCGTCCGGGGTCTCGGTGGAGCGGTCGTCGTCCTGCGGGAACGCGTCCGGCGTGCCGCCGTCCTCGGGGTCCTCGGCGAGGGCCCGGTCCGGCGTGGCGTCCCCGGAGTCGTCGATCCGCGCGATCTCCTCGGTCCCCGGGCCGTCCGGTTCGCCGCCGCGGCCGAAGTACCCGGCGAGCGCCCCACCGGCGCCGGCCGCGGCCGCTGCGCCGAACACGGTCCGGCCGGTGTGGTTCGCGCTGCCCTCGGGCGGACGACCGGAGGAGTCGGGATCGGCGTCCGCCGGAGCGTCCCGATCGGACGCCGGAGCCGTCGTCGCGGCGTCGGCCGCCTCGATGCGGCCCGTCACGTCCTCCGAGCGGGACCCGGCCGCCGTGTCGGCGTCCGGATCCGGGCCACCGGGCGCGTCACCGCGATCGCCCTCGCGGCCCGCGCCGCTCGTCCCGGTCGCGCCGGCACGCCCACCGGACGGCCAGCGGGGGTCGCGCGGGGGCGCTTCCGCGGTACCGGACGACAGGCCGTCGGAGGCGGGGGTGAAGACGTCACCGGCGTCGGTCCGTCCGCCGTCCGGCGGCGGGCCGGACGGCATGAAGGCGCTCGCGCCGCGAACGCTGGAACCGTTCGGCGCGGCTTCCTGTCCGTCGGTCGATCCGGGGGCGGACGGGCTGCCGGGGTTGTGGCGCAGGGCGGATCCGGGTGTGCGGGTCGGCAGCTTCGGTGCCGACCCGTTGCGACTCGACCCGGCCGCGTTGCCGGAGCCGAACGTCGGCGGCACCGGACCGTCCACGCCGGCGACGGCCGACGACAGGGAGCCGTTGCGCACCGCACCGTTCGCCGCCACCGCCTGCCGGTCCACGGGCACCGGCCAGGCGCCGCTCGCGGCCGCGGCCCGCTCGTCCGGTACCGCCCGCGTCGCTGGGCTGCTCGACGATCGGGGCGGCGGACGGAACGAGCTGCGGTGGGACGGTGACCGACGCGCTCAGGCCGCCACTGCGGCCCGCGCCGGACGCCGACGACAGGCGCACGCCGATCCGGTGCCGGGCGGCCAGCCGCCCGACCACGAACAGGCCCATCCGCCGCGACGCCGAGACGTCGACCTCGGACGGGCCGCCCAGGCGCTGGTTCGCGTCCGCCAGCTCGGCGTCGGCCATGCCGACGCCGCGGTCCGCGATCTCGATCAGCAGCGACTCGTCGGCGGTGCGGGTCGTGCTCATCACGACCTGGGAATCCGGCGGCGAGAAGTTCGTCGCGTTGTCCAGCAGCTCGGCGAGCAGGTGGACGACGTCGTTCGCGGCCCGGCCGGCGATCGGTCGCGGTCGGCGGCGTCTGCACGACCACCCGCTGGTACTGCTCGACCTCGGACACCGCGGCCCGCAGCACGTCCACGACCTGCACCGGCGCGACGTTCCGCTTGGCCAGGTCGGTGCCGGCGAGGACCAGCAGGTTCTCGCTGTTGCGCCGCATACGGGTGGCGAGGTGGTCGAGCTGGAACAGGTTCGACAGCTGGTCCGGGTCCTGCTCGTTGCTCTCCAGCTGCTCGATCAGCTGCAGCTGGCGCTCGACCAGGGCCTGGCTGCGCCGCGACAGGTTGACGAACATGCTGTTCACGTTCTGCTGCAGCGCCGCCTGGTCGGCGGCGAGACGGATCGCCTGGCCGTGCACCGCGTCGAAGGCGCGCGCCACCTCGCCGATCTCGTCGCGGCTGTCCAGCGGAACCGGCTCGACCAGTGCGCTCGGCGCCTGACCGGCCCGCATGCTCTGGACGGCCTGCGGCAGCCGCCGCTCGGCGACGTCGAGGGCGGAGGTGCGCAGCACGCGCAGCGACCGGACGAGCTGGCGGCCCAGCAGCAGGATGATGCCGATCGTCAGGACCAGACCCAGCATCAGCAGCACCGAGTTCAGACCCGCCGTGTTGCCCGCCTCCTCGGCGGCCTGCGCACGACCGCCGATGAACTGCTCCTCGGCCTGGCGGTCGGACGCGCGCACGACCTCCGCCGAGGAGGTCCACCGCGGCGTTCCAGGCGGCCGGATCCGCCGTGACGCGCCCACCCGGGGCGGTCGCCATGATCGAGTCCCGGAGGTTCTGCCGGTTCAGGTTCGCCGCGTCGGTGGCGAAGTTCCCGAACTGGTCGACCTGCTGCGGCGTGAGCGCGGCCTGGTAGTCGCTCGCGGCGGCCTGGTAGCTCGCCTCGGCGCCGGTCACCACGGCCTTCTGCGGACTCGTCCAGCTGCTTCGCGGCGATCGCCCCGTCGAGCACGGACCGTTCCAGTTCCAGTGCCTCGGTCGCGGACGCCGTGGACGCGAGCGCGGTCGCCAGACCGGCCGTGTCCGAGGTCTGCAGCTGGCCGAGCAGTGCCCGGTCCAGCGCCAGCGTGCGCTGGACGACCGACGTGTAGCGCGTGGTGATGTCCGTCGCCGGGGTCGGTGCCGCCGCCACCTGGGACCGGATGATCGGCAGCTGGCCCAGCGTGGTCTCGGCCTGCCGCTGCGCGGTGGCCAGCTGCGGGGCCTGCTGCTGGGCGACGGCGAGGGTGTCGTGCGCGCGCTGGACGGCCTGGTCGGTGGCGCCCTGGGCGCTGTCCACCGCGTCCGGTCGCCCAGCCGGTTGCCGCCGACGAACGTGACCGCGGCGGCCCGCTCGGCCTGCACTGCCTGCGTCAGCGCCTCGACCTGCTGGTGGGCCTCGACGAGGCCACTGCCCTGGCCGAGCTCCTCGGCGACGTTCGCCTGGTCGACGACCCGGACCGCGCCGATCGTCAGCGCGAGCACGGTCGGGACCAGGCCCACGACCGCGAGCTTGGCGACCAGGCTCCAGTTGCGCGGGTCCAGCCGCTCGGACCAGGTGCGACGGCGTTCCGTGCTGGTCACGTCAAGGTCTCCCTGTCGGTTTCCGGTGCGGCCACGGCGGGTTCGGGAACGGCCGGGTGTGCGAGGAGGGCGGGACCGATCGGCGCGCTCGACCGACCCGCTGCGGCAGGTACGCCCTGCCGTGCGGGGACGGCCCTGTGACACTGCGGGGTGGGGAGCATCGGGAGGTCTGGTGCGCCTTTCGCGATTGTCTGCGGCCGAAGCGGTGGCCGACCCCCGGAGGGAAGACCGGGACGTCCGCCCGCCGCGGCCGTCACCGTGACGCGCCGACGGGTCTCGCCGCGGCCGGTGAGGCTGGCCGGATATGATCGATGTGGGTCTCGTCTGTACTTCCGCCGGCTGGTGAGTCTAGCCGTTGACGCGGGCCCGTCCCGAGTGGCGTATAGAGCCCGGATGGGCCTGGTCACATCGCGTCACGCGCGACGACCGCTCGCCGATCCGCACCGTCCGGCGGCCCCGGGACAACCTTCGGATCCGCCGTGGAAAGGATTCGCTCCGTGACCGATGGACCACTGATCGTACAGTCGGACAAGACCTTGCTCCTCGAGGTCGACCACGCCGACGCCCCGGCCGCGCGGGCGGCGATCGCGCCGTTCGCGGAGCTCGAGCGCGCCCCGGAGCACGTCCACACGTACCGCGTGACGCCGCTGGCCCTGTGGAACGCGCGCGCCGCCGGGCACGACGCGGAGCAGGTCGTCGACGCGCTCGTCCGATGGTCCCGCTACCCGGTCCCGCAGCCGCTGCTCGTCGACGTCGTGGACACGATGGGCCGCTACGGACGGCTGCAGCTGTCGAACCATCCCGCGCACGGGCTGGTGCTCACCGCGCTGGACCGCGCCGTGCTGGAGGAGATCCTCCGGCAGAAGAAGATCAGCCCGATGCTCGGCGCCCGGATCGACGACGACACGATCGTCGTGCACCCCTCCGAGCGCGGCCGGCTCAAGCAGGCGCTGCTCAAGGTCGGCTGGCCGGCCGACGACCAGGCCGGCTACGTGGACGGCGAGGCGCACAAGATCGAGCTGGACCAGACCGACTGGCAGCTGCGCGACTACCAGTCCCAGGCCGTCGACGGCTTCTGGGACGGCGGTTCCGGCGTCGTCGTGCTGCCCTGCGGCGCGGGCAAGACGCTGGTCGGGGCCGCGGCGATGGCCAGGGCCGGTGCGACGACGTTGATCCTGGTCACGAACACCGTCGCCGGGCGGCAGTGGAAGCGCGAGCTGATCGCCCGGACGTCGCTGACCGAGGAGGAGATCGGCGAGTACTCGGGTGAGCGCAAGGAGATCCGGCCGGTCACGATCGCGACCTACCAGGTGGTCACCCGCAAGACGAAGGGTGAGTACCGGCACCTGGAGCTGTTCGACTCCCGGGACTGGGGCCTGGTCATCTACGACGAGGTGCACCTGCTCCCGGCCCCGGTCTTCCGGATGACCGCGGACCTGCAGTCCCGCCGTCGACTCGGGCTCACCGCGACCCTGGTCCGCGAGGACGGCCGCGAGGGCGACGTGTTCTCCCTGATCGGCCCGAAGCGCTACGACGCCCCGTGGCGGGACATCGAGGCGCAGGGCTGGATCGCGCCCGCGGAGTGCATCGAGGTCCGGGTGACCCTGACCGACGCCGAGCGCATGTCCTACGCGACGGCGGACGCCGAGGAGCGCTACCGGATGGCCTCCACCGCGCACACGAAGCTGGCGGTGGTGCGCAAGATCGTGGAGAAGCACGCCGACGACCCGACCCTGGTCATCGGCGCCTACCTGGAGCAGCTCGACGAGCTCGGCGAGGTGCTCGACTGTCCGGTGATCCAGGGGTCGACGAAGAACCGGGAGCGTGAGCGGCTCTACGACCAGTTCCGCAACGGCGAGATCGGCCGGCTGGTCGTCTCGAAGGTCGCGAACTTCTCGATCGACCTGCCGGAGGCGACGGTCGCGGTGCAGGTCTCCGGCACGTTCGGCTCCCGGCAGGAGGAGGCCCAGCGGCTCGGACGGCTGCTGCGGCCGAAGGGCGACGGGCGGCAGGCGCATTTCTACTCGGTGGTCTCCCGGGACACGGTGGACACCGACTACGCGGCGCACCGCCAGCGATTCCTGGCCGAGCAGGGCTACGCCTACCGGATCGTGGACGCCGACGACCTCCTGGGGCCAACCCTGCCGGAAATCGGCTGAGCACCCCTCGCCCGTTCGGCCGCAGAGGTGACCGCGGGTGGTGTGTGACCCTCCGGCTACCCCCGATCCGGTGTTAGATTCCCACGTCGCGGCCGTCGTTGGGCACACTGGAGCGGGAAGTCCCGCGCCGAGGCGAGCTCGAGGGAGGTCACGCGTGCCGACGATCGTGTGGATCCTGCTGCTCGTCGCCCTGTGGCTCGTCCTGGGCGCGGTGGTGGCCGTCGTCGTCGGCCGGATGGTCCGCCAGCGCGACCGCCAGGTGCCGCACGATTCCCCGGGCGACGTCAACGGCGTCGTCCCGGAGCCCCGCGACGGCACCGACCAGCCGTCCCTGGAGCGTTCCGCCACCCGCCGCAACGGCGGCGCACCCCCGGCCTGAAGGTCGGGGGCGGGCTGCGGAGATCCGGGCTGGTCTCCGGGTTCGTCCCGAGGTCGGGACGGTCGCGCCCGAGCAGTCTCGTGGCATGGACAACGACACCGCCACCCAGACCCCCACCCCCGAGACGGCCGCCCCGGTCGCCACGCGGCGCAGTCCGCGCTTCCGGCTCCGCCGCAGCCCCAGCGACGTGATGCTCAGCGGCGTCTGCGCCGGTGTGGCCGAGGAGCTCGACCTCGACCCGGCCCTGGTCCGGATCGCCGTGGCCGTGCTGACCGTGCTGACCAGCGGCGCCATGGCACTCGTGTACCTGGCCGCCTGGATCCTCGCGCCGGTCGAGCCGGCTCGTTCCTGATGGTGCTCGCGCCGTCCGGCGTCGCGGTCGGCCTCAGTGCTCCGCGTGCCGGACGGTGTGACGCAGCTCCGCGAAGCGGTGCGTCTCCACGGCCACGAGCCCGACCAGGACGGCCGCGACGATCAGCAGCGTGAGCAGCGCGGGCAGCATCGCCAGCACCGGGGACAGCGCGACCAGCAGCACGGCCGTCCCGATCCGCAGCACGCCGAGGCTCCCGGTCAGGAAGCGCTTGAACGCGACGAGCGCGAGCAGGTACAGCACGGTTCCCCCGATGAGCGTGGCCAGCGGGACGCCGTAGATCGGGTCCGACAACGAGTGGCCGTCGCCGCCACCGACGTAGAGCAGCACCTTCTTCAGGCCGAGCGCCAGCATGATGATGCCGACGATCATCGGCAGGTGCAGGAACGTGTATCCGCCACGGGCCAGGACGATCTGGCGCTCGCCCTCGCAGTCGCCGAGCGCCCGCTCGCACAGGAGCGCACCGACGTCGAAGTAGGCCCACCACAGCGCACCGGCGACGGCGAGGCCCAGCACGGATCCGGCGATGATCGGCAGCGAGACCGGCAGCTCGGCGACGCCGATGCCGATCGAGACGATCGACTCGCCGAGCGCGACGATGATGATCAGGCCGTGGCGCTCGGCGAAGTGCGCCACCGAGGCCAGCCGCCACTTCGAGCCGCCCAGTGCGGTCCCCAGGTAGTCGCCGAGCAGTGCGGCGACCCAGAGCAGGGTCTGCGCGATCCCGCTCGTCTGGGAGGCCACCAGCAGCAGGACCGTGCCGGTGGCCATCGACGCCGCGAACCGCAGCACCTGCCCGCGCAGCTGCGGGTCGTCCCGGCTGACGAGCAGGAACAGCGCGAGATGGATCGCGCGCACGAGGAAGTAGCAGACCGCGAACACGACCGGCCCCGACAAGCCGCCGGGCAGGTCGTCGAACGCCTCCGGGATCGTGATCGCCGCGACGAACACCGCTGCCATCGCGCCGAACATGCCGAGGCGCATGACGCCCTCGTCGGCCTTGACCACGTTGCCGAGCCAGCTGTAGCCGACCCAGCACCACCACATCACGATCAGGATCAGCACACCGCGCAGCACCCGCTCGGGGGTCGGCTCGTCGGCCATCCAGTCGGTGACCCGGGTCAGGGCGAACACGAACACCAGGTCGAAGAACAGTTCCAGCGGCGTCACGGCCGTCTGGTCCGGGTTCGACTCGAAGCGCAGGCGGCGCGGCACGGACATGGGGGCGATCGTCGCAGCGCGGGACGGGTCCCGGAAACCCGAGACCCCGTCCCGCACCTGCTCAGCTCCGGCGTCCGGACCAGTTGGCCAGACGTTCCGTCGGACCGGCGCCGTCGGCCGGCTCCACCGCCGGGTCGAACGGGACGTAGGTGCGACCGTCGTCGGGCAGGATCCGCGCGGCGGAGTCCATCGCGAACGCGACGATCGCCGGGTCGGCCTCCGGGTCCTGCGCGGTCGCGACGGCCAGGTCCCAGCCGTGGACGAGCGTCTCGTTCAGGTAGCCGGACAGGGCCTCCCGGCCCGGCACCTCGCCCCACGGCACGGGCACCGGCGCGTCCAGCAGGGCGTCGTCGCCCCAGGCGTTGCACGCGGCATCGGCCTCGGCCGCGTAGGCGGCGCCGAGCTCGCCGTCGGAGTAGTCCGTGATCACGTGCGGGACGGCGGACGCGTCGGCGCCCTCGGCCGTCAGGCGGACCTTGCGGACCGTGGTGATCAGGTGCCCGAGCAGCGCGCGGACGTCGAACTCGTCGCAGGGCGTCGGGTCGCCCAGCTGGTCCGCCCGGACATGGGCGGCGAGGCCGGCGGCCCAGGTCACCGCGTCGCGGTAGGAGGAGCGAGGGTCGGCGAGGGTGTTCTGTGCTGTCGTCATGGGAGAACCCTGACGGTCAATCACGCCACCTAGTGTCGTGATTTTCTGGCAGTCTGCGATCCGTGCGCGCCGACCGACTGCTGTCCCTCGTGCTGCTGCTCCGTCACCGCGGGCGGATGACCGCCTCGGCGATCGCGGCGGAGCTGGAGGTGTCCGAGCGGACCGTGCTGCGCGACGTCGACGCGCTGTCCACCGCGGGCATCCCCGTGTACGCCGAGCGGGGCAGGACCGGCGGTTTCGCTCTGCTGCCCGGATTCTCCACCGACCTGACCGGGTTGACGCCGGGCGAGGCGGTGGCGCTCCTGACGTCCGGTGCGGCGTCCACTCCGGGGGCGCTCGGGCTGGGGTCCGAGTTCTCGTCGGCGATCCGAAAAGTGGTCGCTGCACTTCCGGAACGCGCACGTCAGGACGCCACCGGTGCGGCCGAGCGGGTACTGGTGCGACGGGGCGGGTGGCTCGCCGACCCGGGGCACGAGAGCAGGGACGCGCTCGCGGCCGTCCAGAACGCGGTGTTCGCCGGGCGACGGCTGCGGATCCGCTACACCTCCGGCGGGCAGGACACGCCGCGCCCGCGCACGATCGACCCGATCGGCCTGGTCGAGGCCGCCGGGCGCTGGTACCTGCTGGCCACGCACGACGGCGAGGACCGCACGTACCGGGTCTCCCGGATCTCCGGGGCGGAGGAGCTCGACGAGCCGGCGCAGCGCCCCGACGGCGTGGACCTGGAGCAGCTGTGGCTGCGCCGCCGCGCCGAGTTCCGGTCGAGGGCACCGGGGATACGAGTGCGGGTCCGGCTGCCGGAGGCGCTCCGCGACGAGCTCGCCCGCTCCGCCGTCGACGTCGTGGACGTTGACGTGCCCGGCGAGGCCGACGCCGTGTTCGGCGACCTCAAGCACGCGGCCCGGATCCTGTGGCCGCTGCTGCCGGACGTCGTGGTCCTGGACCCGCCGGAGCTGCGCGCGCTCCTGCGAGACCGAGCGGCCGCCGTGCGCGCTGGTCACGAAGCCTACCGACGAACGACGTAACGGTCAGGGCCGTTCGGCCTCTCCGGAGCGCGCCACTCGGCCCGTTAGGTAACGGGCCGTCAACTTTCCACAAGTCGATTCCCCCGTAACGGTGTGGTGCCCACCACTATGTACCGCCATCGGGTCTGGCGGAGGGAGACGGGTGGAGCGCAATCGGTGGACGACGCCGTGCTGAGCGTGCGGGGTCTCACAGTGCGGTACGGACGGTCGGTGGAGGCCCTGGCCGACGTCGACCTCGATGTGCCGGACGACGGCGTGCTGGCCGTGCTGGGTGGCAACGGCGCGGGCAAGTCGACGCTGCTGCGCGCGCTGTCCGGCACGCTGCGGCTGCACCGCGGTGCGGTGACCGCGGGCGAAGCCCGGTTGGACGACCAGCGGATCGACCGGCTCGACGCTGCGGCCGTGGTGCGGCTCGGCATGGTCGCGGTACCGGAGGGGCGGCAGGTGTTCGCCACGATGACGGTGGCCGAGAACCTGCGGGCCGGTGGGCTGGGGGCCAGGACGGCGGAAGGGCGGGCGCGGGCCCGTGAGCGGGTGACCGAGCTGTTCCCGGTGCTCGCCGAGCGTGCGAACCAGCCGGCAGGGCTGCTCTCCGGCGGGGAACAGCAGATGCTCGCCATCGGACGGGCGCTGATGTCGGACCCCAGACTCCTGCTGCTCGACGAGCCCTCCCTCGGGCTGGCCCCACAGATGATCGGCCGGATCGCCGCGGTCATCGCGGAGATCCACGCCCAGGGCACCGCCGTCGTGCTAGTGGAGCAGAACGCCACGATGGCGCTCGGCGCGGCCGACCACGCGATCGTGCTCGAGGTGGGTCGAGTCGCCCTCTCCGGCACTGCGGACGAGCTGGCACGCAGCGACGACGTGCAACGTCTCTACCTCGGGGGTCACGCCGAGTCCGACGAGCAGGCCGAGGCCGAGCAGCGGCAGGCCCGTGCCGAGGGCGCGGGTACACGGCGGCTGTCCCGGTGGACCGGATGAGCGCGGCCGAGCCCGCGGCGTCGAGCACCGACCACCGGGGCGAGGTGCCGGAGCTGCGCATGGAGAACGTGAGCCTCGCCTTCGGCGGGATCCACGCCCTGGAGGACGTCTCGTTCACCGTCGCGCCCGGCACCGTGCACGCCCTGATCGGGCCGAACGGCGCAGGCAAGTCCAGCTGCTTCAACGTGATCAGCGGGCTCTATCCGCCGACCTCCGGACGTGTACTACTCGGCGGAACGGTCCTGACCGGCATGCGCCCGGACCGGCTGGCCGGACTCGGGGTCGGGCGCTCGTTCCAGAACCTGGCGCTGTCCACGGGCTCGACGGTGCTGGACAACATCATGGTCGGCCGGCACGCCCTGACCCGTGGCGGCTTCTTCGCCAGCGGTCTCCGGTGGCCGTCGACCACGCGATCCGAGCGCAGGCACACCGAACGCGCCGTGGAGATCGCCGCGTTCCTCGGCGTCGCGGACGTGCTCGACCAGCCGGTCGGCTCGCTGCCCTACGGACAGGCCAAGCGCGTCGACGTCGCCCGGGCGCTGGCCACCGAGCCGACCGTCCTGCTGCTCGACGAACCGGCCGCCGGCCTGAACGCCGTGGAAACGGCACGGATGGCCGCCACGATCGGCGACCTCGGACGCGAGCTGGGCATCTCGGTGCTGCTGGTCGAGCACGACATGGGTCTGGTCATGGGAATCGCGGACCGGGTGAGCGTCCTGGACTTCGGGCGTCTGATCGCCGACGGGCCGCCCGCCGACGTCCGCGACGACCCCGAGGTGATCCGCGCCTACCTGGGTGCCGAGGAGAACGGGGAGGAGGACCCTTCATGACCACGTTCATCCAGCTCGTCGTCAACGGCCTGGGCAAGGGTGCGGTGTACGCGCTGCTCGCCCTGGGATTCGTCGTGATCTTCAAGGCGACCAGCGTGGTCAACTTCGCGCACGGGTCGCTGGCGCTGGTCGGCGGCTATTTGGTCGCCATCACCGTCGAGCCGCTGGGTTTCGCCGCCGCGGTCCTGATCGGCATTGTCGGCGCCGCCCTGTTCGCCTTGCTGATCGAGCGGGTCCTGATCTCCCGCAGCCGGAACGCCGACGCCTACAGCCTCGCGCTGCTGACCATCGGCGTCGACGTCGTGGTCAGCGAGGACATCTTCCGCCGGCTCGGGACGACCGTGCCGTTCCTCAACGCGCCATGGGACGCCAGCCCGATCCAGCTCGGTGCGATCACCCTGTTCTCCACGCAGCTGGTCGCGCTCGCCGTCGGCCTAGTGCTGATCACCGCGTTCTTCCTCGCGTTCCGGTACTCGAACTGGGGTATCGCGATGCGCGCCCAGGCCGAGAATCGGGAGGTGGCCGCGTTGATGGGGATCCGCACCAGCCGGGTCACGGCCACCGCGTGGCTGGTCGCCGGCGCGCTGGCCGGGGTGGCGGTGCTGTTCATCGTCACCCAGGACTTCTCCGGTACCGGTCTGAGCCGGACGACGCACGTGATCGCGTTCGCCGCCGTCCCCGCGGCCATCATCGGCGGGCTGGACTCGACGGCGGGCGCCGTCGTCGGGGGGCTGATCGTCGGGCTGGTGGACGCGCTGACCGCGGAGTACATCTCGTTCGACTTCGCCAAGGTCGCCGTCTACCTGGCGATGCTGGTGGTGCTCGTGGTGCGGCCCTCCGGGCTGTTCGGGACGCGGGAGCTGACCCGTGTCTGAGCCGGAGGCCGGTCCCCGGCCGGGACGACACACCGCCGTGAGCGGCCCGACGGCGCCCGCGGACGCACCGGAGGGCCGGTTGCGCCGCGTGCCGTGGCGGCTCGTCGGGTTGGTGGCGCTGCTCGTCGTGCTGCTGGCGCTGCCGCTGTACCTGCCGCAGGGACTGCTCTCGGCGGGGCAGTACGTGATGATCGGCGCGGTCGGCGCGATCGGCCTGACTCTGGTCGTCGGCCAGGCCGGGCAGCTGTCGCTGGCCCACGCGTTCTTCCTGCTGGTGGGCGGCACGGCCTACTCGTTGTTCGCGGGTCGCTCCGAGCAGGAGGGCGCCGAGGCGGTCATCGGCTTCGGCTGGCCGCCGTTCCTCGCGATGATCGCCGCCGTGGCCGTCACCGCGCTGTGCGGGCTGGCGTTCGCGCCGGTCGCGGGACGGCTGCGCGGGATCTACCTCGGCGTGGCCTCGCTGGCGCTGGTCTACGTCGGCTTCTACGCCGGCCGGGCCCTGCCGGCGCTGACCGGTGGCGCGTCCAGCGGGCGCAACCCGGAACCGTTCTCCCTGTTCGGTCTCTCGTTCTCGAACCAGGGCGACGTGTCCGTGTTCGGTGTGCCGCTGCGCGAGGCGGAACGTCTCTGGTACCTGTTCCTCGTCCTGCTGGTCCTCGGCTACGTGCTCGCGACCGGCGCGGTCCGCGGACGGATCGGCCGGTCCTGGCGGGCGGTGCGGGACAACGAGTCGGCCGCCGCGGTGATGGGCATCAACGTGCTGCGCACGAAGGCCGTCGCGTTCGCGGTGAGTGCCGGGTACGCCGGGCTGGCCGGCGTGCTGCTCGCGCTCTGGTTCGGCCTGCTCAAGCCGGACGAGAGCGAGTTCGGCAACTACGGGCTGAACGCCTCGATCGCGTTCCTGGCGATGGTGCTGATCGGCGGGCTCGGCTCGGTGCCGGGTGCGGTGGCCGGCGCGGTGATCGTCTGGGGCTTCCAGCAGGTGCTCACGCTCTACGCGGAGGACCTCGGCCTGGGCGACGCGCTGTCCGGGTTCAGCCCCACCGTGATCAGCCTGTACGTCTACGGCCTCGCCGTGATCGTCGTCGTGCTGTTCGAGCCCGGCGGGCTGGCTGCGGTCGGCCGCCGGATCGTCGACGCGCTCGGCCGCCGGCGCGGCACCCCGAGCTCCCCCGGTGCATCGGAGTACCGGGCGGAACCCCCCGGAAAGGACGAATCATGAGGACAGGGCGAGCATCCCGACGCGCGGCCGTCTCCGCGGCCGCGCTGATCGCCGCGCTGGCACTCGCCGGCTGCAGCACGAAGGCCGCCGACTCCGGCGGGGGCGGCCAACAGGGCCAGCTCAAGACCGACGTCGGCGTCACCGGCAACGAGATCACCCTCGGCGTGTTGAGCGACACCTCGGGACCGTTCCGCAACCTCGGGACCGGTCTCGTGCAGGGCAACCAGATCTGGGCCGACGAGATCAACTCCAAGGGCGGCATCTGCGGGCGGCAGATCAAGCTGGACGTGGCCGACTCCGGTTACAAGGCCGACATCGCGCGGACCCAGTACCGGAAACAGCAGCCGACCACGCTGGGCTACCTGCAGCTGCTCGGCTCGCCGATCAACGCGGCGCTGCGCGGCAACCTGGAGACCGACCAGGTCACCTCGCTGGCCCTGTCCTGGTCGTCGTTCATCCTGGACAACCCGTACCAGATCATCCCGGGCACGACCTACGACCTCGAGATGATCAACGGGCTGGCCTACCTGCAGAAGCAGGGCCTGATCAAGGACGGGGACACGGTCGGGCACATCTACATCGGCGGTGAGTACGGCGAGAACGGGCTGCGCGGCGCCCAGTACTACGCACAGCAGCACAAGCTCAACCTGCAGGCCGCCAAGATCGCGTCCACGGACTCCGACATGGCCGGCATCGTCACCGGGTTCCGGGGCAACGGGGTGAAGGCGATCCTGCTGACCACCACACCGGCCCAGACGGCCTCGGCCCTGAACGCGAACACCGCGCTCGGGCTGAACGTGCCGGTGATGGGCAACAACCCTGTGTTCGACCCGGCCGTCAACCTGGCCGGGCCGGCTGCGGGCGCCGTCGGCAAGCTCTACGTCTCGGCCAGCTCGGTGCCCTACTCGTCGAACGTGCCGAAGGCCGCGCAGATTCGCCAGGCGTTCGTCGCCAAGTACCCGCAGGCGTCGAAGAACGGCGGCGTCCCGTACGGCTACGCGGGCGGACTGATCTGGCAGCAGATCCTGACCAAGTCCTGCCAGGACGGGGACATGACCAGGACCGGGGTGCACAACGCGTTCCTCGCCGCCAGCGCCATCACCACCGACAACCTGGTGGCGAGCAACCTCAACTTCTCCCAGGCGGGGTCGCCGCCGAGCCGGGCGACCTACATCGCACAGGCCGACCCGAGCCAGGAGGGCGGGCTGCGCCAGGTGCAGGACACCTCCACCGCGCCCGAGGCGCAGAGCTACGTCGCGCCGCACCAGAAGCAGGGCTGACGGGGCCCGCCCGGCACCACCGGGGTGCCGGGCGGACGCCGCAAGGGGGCGGTACCCGGATCGGACGCCGCAGGGGGCGGCACCCGGATCGGGTGCCGCCCCCTGCGGTTCGTGCGGTGGCCGGACTCAGAAGTCCATGCCGCCCATGCCGCCCATGCCGCCGGTCGGGTCGCCCCCGCCGCCGCCGCCCTTCTCGGGCTTGTCGGCGATGACGGCCTCCGTGGTGAGGAACAGCGCCGCGATCGACGCCGCGTTCTGCAGCGCGGAGCGGGTGACCTTGGCCGGGTCGATGATGCCGGCCTTGATCAGGTCCTTGTACTCGCCGGTGGAGGCGTCGAGGCCCTCACCGGTCGGCAGGTTGCGGACCTTCTCCGCCACGACGCCGCCCTCGAGGCCGGCGTTGATGGCGATCTGCTTGAGCGGGGCCTCCAGCGCGACCTTGACGATGTTCGCGCCGGTCGCCTCGTCCCCGTCCAGGCCGAGACCCTCGAACAGGCCCGCACCGGCCTGCAGCAGGGCCACGCCGCCGCCGGCGACGATGCCCTCCTCGACGGCCGCCTTCGCGTTGCGAACGGCGTCCTCGATGCGGTGCTTGCGCTCCTTGAGCTCGACCTCGGTGGCCGCGCCGGCCTTGATGACGGCGACGCCGCCGGCCAGCTTCGCGAGGCGCTCCTGGAGCTTCTCGCGGTCGTAGTCCGAGTCGGTGCGGTCGATCTCGGCGCGGATCTGGTTGACCCGGCCCTGGATCTGGTCGGCGCTACCGGCACCGTCGACGACGGTGGTCTCGTCCTTGGTCACGACGACCTTGCGGGCGGTGCCCAGCAGGGACAGGTCGGCGTTGTCCAGCTTGAGGCCGACCTTCTCCGAGATGACCTCGCCGCCGGTCAGGATCGCCATGTCGGTGAGCATGGCCTCGCGGCGGTCACCGAAGCCCGGGGCCTTGACGGCGACGGACTTGAAGGTGCCACGGATCTTGTTGACGACCAGGGTGGCCAGGGCCTCGCCCTCGACGTCCTCCGAGATGATCGCCAGCGGCTTGCCCGACTGCATGATCTTCTCGAGCAGCGGCAGCAGGTCCTTGACCGTGGAGATCTTGGACGAGACGAGGAGGATGTACGGGTCCTCGAGCTCGACCTCCATCCGCTCGGCGTCGGTCACGAAGTAGGGCGAGATGTAGCCCTTGTCGAAGCGCATGCCCTCGGTGAGCTCGAGCTCGAGCCCGAAGGTCTGCGACTCCTCGACCGTGATGACGCCTTCCTTGCCGACCTTGTCCATCGCCTCGGCGATGAGGTCGCCGATCTGCTTGTCGGCGGCGGAGATCGACGCGGTGGCAGCGATCTGCTCCTTGGTCTCGACCTCCTTGGCGCCCTTGAGCAGCGCCTGGGAGACGGCCTCGGTGGCCTTCTCGATGCCCCGCTTGAGGCTCATCGGGTTCGCACCCGCGGCCACGTTGCGCAGGCCCTCGCGGACCAGCGCCTGCGCGAGCACGGTGGCGGTCGTGGTGCCGTCACCGGCGATGTCGTCGGTCTTCTTCGCGACCTCCTTCACCAGCTCGGCGCCGATCTTCTCCCAGGAGTCCTCGAGCTCGATCTCCTTGGCGATCGACACACCGTCGTTGGTGATCGTCGGTGCGCCCCACTTCTTCTCCAGGACGACGTTGCGGCCACGCGGGCCCAGCGTCACCTTCACGGCGTCCGCGAGGGTGTTCATACCCCGCTCGAGGCCGCGACGGGCCTCCTCGTCGAACGCGATCTGCTTCGCCATGGGGGTGTAGCCCTCCGAAATGATCCAGATGATCGTGTGGTCCGGGACGGTGCCCGCGACGGACGACCGGCAACCCTGCGCCAGCCTCACCGGCCCGACCTGGCACTCCACGGCCACGAGTGCCAGTGGATGCTGACCTCGTTTCTAGCACTCGGGGTAGGCGAGTGCAAGGCGGCCCGCCCCGGCCGCGACGCCGTCGCGGAGGACGGCAGGATGACCTCCATGGGCACCTCGTGGGACACACCTCGTTCGGTCGACGAGCACTGTGCCGTGGTGGCCGCGCTGCTCGAGCCGACCGGCACCGAGGACGTCGTCCTGTCCGAGGCCGCGGGACGGGTGCTCGCCGCGGAGCTCACGCCGGTCGTCGCGCTGCCGCCGTTCGACAACTCGGCCATGGACGGCTACGCGGTGCGGGCCAAGGAGGTCGCCGGCGCATCCGAGTCGGCGCCGGTGCGGCTGCCGGTCGCGGAGGACATCCCGGCCGGCCGCACCGAGGTGCCGCCGATGGCGCCCGGGACCGTGCACCGCATCATGACCGGCGCTCCCGTCCCCGACGGCGCGGACGCGATCGTCCCGGTCGAGCGGACCGACGGCGGCACCGAGACGGTGTCGATCACCGCGGCCGCCGACCCGGGTGCGCACGTGCGCCGGTCCGGCGAGGACGCGGCGCTCGGGGACGTACTGCTCACCACGGGCACCGTCCTCGGCGCGCCGCAGATCGGCCTCGCCGCGGCCTCCGGGGCGGCGCGGCTGAGCGTGCGGCGGCGTCCGCACGTCCTGGTGGTCTCCACCGGGTCCGAGCTTGTCGCCCCCGGGGAGACACTGCTCCCGGGACAGATCTACGAGTCCAACGGCACGATGCTCGCCGTCGCCGTGCGTGAGGCAGGCGCGAGCGCCGAGCAGCTGACGTTCGTCCCGGACGACGTGGACCGCTTCCGCGCGCTGCTCGCCGAGAAGGTGACGGCCGGCGTCGACCTGGTCCTGACCTCCGGAGGCGTGAGCGCCGGCGCCTACGAGGTCGTCAAGGACGCGCTCGTGGGACACGGCGTCGAGTTCGGCAAGGTCGCGATGCAGCCGGGCGGCCCGCAGGGTGCCGGACGGCTGGCGCTGGACGGCGCCGGTGAGGTCGCGGTCGTGACGCTGCCCGGCAACCCGGTCAGCTCGCTGGTCTCGTTCGAGGTCTTCGTCCGCCCCGCGCTGCGGGCGGCGATGGGGCACCCGGACCCCGCCCGGCCGGTCGTGCGCGTCCGGCTGGACGGTTCCCTGGCCTCGCCCGCGGGCCGGCGGCAGTTCCGCCGGGGCGTTCTGGACGCCCGGTCCGGCACGGTTTCCGAGATCGGCACGCCCGCGTCCCATCTCATCGCGGCGCTCGCTCGAGCCGACTGTCTGATCGACATCCCGGCCGAGGTCGAGCGGGTCGAGGACGGCGACGAGGTCGCCGTCTGGCTGCTCGACGGCTGAACGGGCACTCTTCCCTCGACATGTGACTCATGTCATAGTCTGTCCGGGCAACAATCTCACCGCGTGGAGCGTCTGTAGTGGTGAAGGTTCGGCCAATCGAGGTAGATCGCCGGTTCCACCAACGGTGATCTAGACGACGGGTCGTCAGCTCAGGAATACTTTCGGGGGTGAAGGGGAAGTCCCTTCACAGCACAGAGCCCACCGCCCGTCGCTGGGGAGCGGACGAGCGGTTCCAAGGCCGGGGTCGCCGTCTCGGGGGATGGCGGCCCCGGCCCTTTTTCTTGTCCGCTCGGCGCGCGGCCGGCACCACTGGTCATCGGACCCCCGGCCGGTCCCTGGAAACGTCCGCGTAGCGTATCGGCGACAGTCCACGCGCGGCCGGTGACCGCCGGAGTACTCGGCCCGCCGCACGGAACGCAGCGCCGACCGGGCCACGGGGAGACCGACGACGCCGGGCCGGCGCGGAGGAGCCGACAGCCGCCCATGCCCGAGCCGACCGGGACCTCTCCGTCCCACATCGCCAGCCTGCTCCGGGAAGCGGTGCCCCCGATGCACCCCGGTGGACGGCCGATCGTCGTCGGCGTGGCCGCCGCCGCGGCCGGACTGCGCCTGCTGCGCGGCCGTGGCGCCGGGACCGGTCTGCTGGCGACGGCCGCCGTCGCCGCGTTCTTCCGCTCGCCGCACCGCACCCCGCCGGACCGCGCGGACGTCGTGCTCGCCCCCGCGGACGGCACGGTGGCGACCGTCGGCGAGGCCGTCCCACCGGCCGAGCTGGACATGGAGCGACGGCCGGTGGTCCGGGTCAGCGTCTTCCTCTCGCTGCTCGATGTGCACGTGCAGTGGGTGCCCGTGCACGGGCAGGTCCGGGCCGTCGAGTACCGGCCGGGTGCGTTCCTGTCCGCGGACCTGGACAAGGCCAGCGAGTACAACGAGCGCAACGCGATCACCTGCGAGACCGCGGACGGGCACCGGGTCGGCGTCGTCCAGATCGCCGGGCTGCTGGCCCGCCGCATCGTCTGCTCGCTGCGACCCGGTGACGAGGTCGCCGCCGGCGAGCGCTTCGGCCTGATCCGTTTCGGGTCCCGCGTCGACACCTACCTGCCGCCGGACGCCCGCGCGCTGGTGTACCCGGGTCAGCGCAGCGTCGGCGCCGAGACCGTGCTGGCCGAGCTGCCGCGGCGCGGCGTGTGACGCCGGGGGGGCCGAGGCGCCCGGAGGGCGGCTACCCGGCCGGAGTGCGGTTGCTCCCGAACGCGGTCACCGTGCTGAACCTGTGCGCCGGGCTGTCCGCGGTGTACTTCGCTCTCGGCGGGCGGTTCACGCTGGCCATCGGATCGATCGCGGCCGCGGCCCTGTGCGACGCACTGGACGGCGGCCTGGCCCGGCTGCTGGACGCGTCGAGCCGGATCGGGGCGGAGCTCGACTCGCTGGCCGACCTGGTCTCGTTCGGGGTCGCGCCGGCACTGGTGATCTACATCTGGGCACTGCAGGACACCCGGGCCGGGTGGGTCGTCGCGCTCACGTTCACCGTGTGCATGGCGTTGCGCCTGGCCCGCTTCAACACGCTGATCGACGACGACTCGGCGCCCCCGTTCGCGCGCGAGTTCTTCGTCGGCGTCCCGGCGCCCGCGGCGGCCATGACCGCCGGAATCCCGCTGTACCTGTGGCTGCACTTCGGCGACGGCTGGTGGTCGTCGACGATCGTGGTGGCGGTGTGGGCACTGGTCACCGGTGGGTTGATGGTCAGCCGGCTGCCGACGATCTCGGTGAAGACGGTGCGGGTGTCGGCCCGGGCGATCGCGCCGCTGCTGGTCGTCATCGGTGTGATCGCCGCGGCGATGTTCACCGTGCCGTTCCTCGGCATCACGATCGCGGCTCTGGGTTACCTGGCGCTGATCCCGTACACGATCTACCGCTACCGCTGGCTGTCCCGGCACCCCGAGGCCTGGGACGTCCCGGTCCGCCAGCGCCGGGCCGTGGCGCGGGCGGCCCGCTCGACGCGCCGGCTCGGCCTCCGTCCCCCGCTGCGACGCCGGGTGGCCGGTCGCGCCGGTGCGATGGCGCGCGGGGTGCGGCGCCGGCTCGGTCCGGACGACCCGGCACCCGGCGGCCCGAACGGGCGGCCCCGCCCGCCGGGCCAGGTACCCCCGACCGGACAGATCAGCCCGCGGGGCAGCCGCCGGCGTCTGAACCTGCGGCGGCGCTGACCGGTCCTGGCCGCACGGGCGGATACGGTGCAGCCGTGCCGGATCCGTCGCTGACCCTGGTCGCCCGTCTCGCCTCCTCGGCCGCCGACTCCCGGCGCGGGGTGGTCCGGCTGCACCCGGAGGTGCTCGACGCGCTCGGTCTGCGGTCCTGGGACGCCGTCCGGCTGACCGGTTCCCGCGTGACCGCGGCGCTCGCCGTGGCGGCCGGGCCGGACGCCGTGCCCGGCCAGGCCCGCCTGGACGACGTCACGCTGTCCAACGCCGGGCTCACCGACGGCGGCGAGATCGTCGTCTCCCGCGCGACGGTGGCCCCGGCCCGGCGGCTGACGCTCGCCGGGTCGCGCCTGGCCGCGACCGCCGTCCGGCCGGAGACGGCCCGGCTGGCGCTGATGGGCAAGGTGCTCGGCTCGGGCGATGCCGTCTCGTTGCTCCCGCAGGACATCGCGCCGCCTCCGGGTGCGGACGTGCACTCGGCCCGCCGGGCGCTGTCCGCCGCGATCGGCGGCGGCTGGACCAGCGAGCTGCTGACCGTCGCCGAGGCGGACCCGGCCGGGACCCCGGTCGCCGTCGTGCCCTCGACGATCGTCGGCTGGCGGGGCGGTCCGAGCACCGGCGACGCGCCGGATGCCCTGGACCGCGCCGTCCGGCCGTCGGCGCCCGCGTTGCCGTCGGGGGGCTCGGCGGTGGCGACGCCGGTCGGGTCCCGCGCCGTCCGAGCCGCCCGGACCGGTGACGACGCCGGAGGAGCCCGTGCTGCCGGTCGAGTCGCTGGCCGGCAACGTCGCGTCCGCGAAGCGCCTGGTCGAGTGGCTCGACCTGACGATCAGCCGTCCGGAGCTGCTGACCCGGCTCGGCGGGAGCGCGCGGCTGGGCGTGCTGCTGTCCGGTCCGGAGGGGGTGGGCAAGGCGACGCTGGTGCGCAGCGCGGCGGCCGCCGTCGGGGCCCGGTGCGTGGAGCTGGTCGGTCCTGCCGTCGCGGCGCTGGAGCCGGCCGCCGCGGCGACCCGGGTCCGCGAGGCGCTGACCCGGGCCCGCTCCGGGGACGGGCCGGTGGTGCTGCTGGTCAACGACGTGCACGCGCTGCTGCCCGCCGCATCCCCGCCACCGCTGGCGACGCTCGTCCTCGACGAGCTGCGCGCCGCGACCGCCCCGGGCGGGCCGACGCTGGTGGCGACGACGTCCGAACCGGAGGGGGTGGACCCGCGGCTGCGCGCGCCGGACCTCGTCGACCGCGAGCTGACCGCGTCCCTCCCGGATGCCGCGACCCGCCGTGACCTGCTGGAGCACCTGCTGCGCGACGTTCCGTGCGCGGACGACGTGGACCTCGTCGACGTCGCCGCGCGCGCTCCGGGGTTCGTCGTGGCCGACCTCGTGGCCGTGCGCCGGGAGGCCGCGATCCAGGCCGCGCTGCGCGCCGGTGCCGACGGGGACGGCGGTGACGAGCCGCAGGTGCACCAGCAGGACCTGCTCGACGCCGTCGGGTCGGTCCGGCCGATCTCGCTGTCCGACAGCGGGACCCTGGGCAGCGGGGGCCTGACGCTCGACGACGTCGGGGACATGACCGAGGTGAAGCAGGCGCTCACCGAGGCGGTGCTCTGGCCGCTGCGCTACCCCGACTCCTTCGCCCGGCTCGGCGTCCAGGCCCCGCGCGGGGTGCTGCTCTACGGCCCGCCCGGCGGCGGTAAGACGTTCCTGCTGCGGGCGCTCTCCGGCACGGGGAACCTCAACGTGTTCGCCGTCAAGGGCGCCGAGCTGCTGGACAAGTACGTCGGCGAGTCCGAGCGCGCCGTGCGCGAGCTGTTCCGCCGCGCCGCGGAGGCCGCGCCCGCGCTGCTGTTCCTGGACGAGGTCGACGCGCTGGCACCGCGCCGGGGTGGCTCGACCGACGCCGGCGTCGCGGACCGGGTGGTCGCGGCGCTGCTGACCGAGCTGGACGGGGCGACCCCGCTGCGGGAGGTGGTCGTCGTCGGCGCGACCAACCGGCCCGAGCTGATCGATCCCGCACTGCTGCGGCCCGGACGGCTGGAGCGGCTGGTGTTCGTCCCGCCGCCGGACGCCGCGGCCCGGGAGGAGATCCTGCGCGCGGCCGGGCGGAACATCCCGCTGGCCAGCGACGTCGACCTGCCGGCGCTGGCGGCGGACATGGACGGGTACTCGGCCGCGGACTGCACGGCCGTGCTGCGGGAGGCGGCGCTGACCGCGATGCGCGGCTCGCTGGACGCGACCGAGGTGACGGCGAAGCACCTGGCCACGGCGCGATCGGTCGTCGGGCCGTCCCTGGACCCGGCGCAGGTCGCCGACCTGGAGGCCTACGCCGAGCGCCGCGCCGCGCTCTGACCTGCCCCTGCGTGCTGGTGCCCGACACCGTCGAGCCGGCCCCGGATCATGTCCGGGACCGGCTCGGTGCGCGCGTCGCTGGGGAGCGGAAGTGGGGTCAGGCGGCCTTGAAGTCCTTGGTGATGATCACGATGATCCCGGGCGTGGCGTCCTGGATGCCGGGGAAGCGGGGCTCGGAGCGCATGCCCCAGCGGCGGGCCATCTCGTCCGCGGCGGCCTTCTCGTTGGTGCCGGGGCGGTAGTAGACGGTGGTCGCCGGGATGACGCCCTGCGAGTAGTTCTGCACGGAGGCGACGGTCCAGCCGCTCGCGCGGAACTCGGCGGCGGCCTTCTCGGCCAGGCCCTTGATCGTGCTGTTGTTGTAGACCCGCACGACCGGCCGGGCGACCACACCGGATCCGCCCCCGGATCCGGCGCGTCCCGCCGGAACCGGCGGCGCCGCCGTTGGCGACCGGCTGCCCGCCCGGACCACCCGCACCGGGAGCAGCAGCGGCCGGGCCGCCACCCACCGCGCCGGGGGTGCCCGGGCGCACCCGGCGTCAGCGGCGAGGTTCCCGGTCCGCCCGGGGCTCCCGGGGTGCCGGGCGCAGCGGGGCCTCCGGGTGCTCCGGGTGCTGCCGCGCCGGGCTGCGTTCCGTCGCCCGGCGGCACCGCCGTTCCGGGCTCCGCGGGCGCGGACGACGGGGGCGGAGCGGCCGAGGCACTCGGTTCGTTCGCGCCACCGCTGCCGAGGCCGATCAGACCGACCGCGCCGGACACCACCCCGACCCCGATCAGCGCGACGCCGGCGATCCAGAGCGGCGAGCGGCCGCCCGAGCTGGGAGCGGTCATGATGACCTCCGGGACACGTGGTGACGGCGTCTCATGGCGTCGTCAGGGCTCGATGCCGAGGCGGCGTGCAGCGCGCGTTCGCTGACGGCTGGAGCGGAGCCTGCGGAGCCGCTTGACCAGCAGCGGGTCCACGGCGAGCGCCTCAGGCTTGTCGACCAGGGCGTTGAGCACCTGGTAGTAGCGGGTGGCGGACATGTCGAACAGCTCGCGGATGGCCTGTTCCTTGGCTCCCGCGTACTTCCACCACTGGCCCTCGAACGCGAGGATCTCGCGCTCCCGGCGGTCCAGCTCACGAGCGGTGGTCGAGCGGTGCGCACCCGGACGTCCTGCTGTGGATCCGGCGGACTCGACGGACTCCATCACGCTCCTCGGGCGGCCGACGACGGCAACGGTCGTGAATGACAAGGGTGTCATTCACCGGCGACATTGAACCACGGTCGCGAGGCTGCGTCCCGGATCGACGCGCCACCGGCGGGATGAATCCTGACAGGCGACCCCGACAGGAACGGTGCAGCCACGCCGTGCCGGGCCGGATCGGTGGTGATCCACCCGGCGTAGGATTCCGCCGTGACGGTTCTGCCCATCCGCATGGTCGGCGACCCGGTCCTGCACACACCCACGCGCCCGGTCGAGCAGGTCGACGACGATCTCCGCACACTCGTCGCGGACATGTTCGAGACGATGGCCGCGGCGCACGGGGTCGGGCTCGCGGCGAACCAGGTGGGTGTGGACCTGCGGGTGTTCGTCTACGACTGCCCGGACACCGAGCTGGAGCAGATGCGCCGCGGGGTGGTGGTCAACCCGGTGCTCGAGACGTCGGAGCGCCCGGAGTCCATGCCCGACCCGGACGACGACGAGGAGGGCTGTCTCTCCGTCCCGGACGAGAGCTTCCCGACCGGACGCGCGGACTGGGCCCGCGTGACCGGCACCGATCTGGACGGCGAGCCCGTGGACGTCGACGGCCGGGGGTTCTTCGCCCGCTGCCTGCAGCACGAGGTGGACCACCTGGACGGCACGATCTACCTGGACCGTCTCGTCGGCCGCAACCTGCGGGCCGCGCGCAAGATGCTCAAGCGCAACGCGTGGGGGGATGCGGGCCGGTCCTGGGATCCGGCCGAGTCCACCGCCGAGGACGTCGCGCGCGGGTAGCCGGGTTCGCGGCGCGACCACCGAACGCGAACGGGGGCCGGCGCGCGGTGCGCGACGGCCCCCGGGGTCCGGCGTCGGTCAGGACGCGGGCTCGAGCACGAACACCGGGATCACCCGGTCGGTCTTCTGCTGGTACTCGGCGTACGGCGGGTAGGCCTCGACGGACCGGTCCCACCACTGCTCGCGCTCGGTGCCGGTGACCTCGCGCGCGACGTACGTGCCGGTCTGTGTGCCGTCCTGCAGCGTGACGGTCGGGTTGGCCACCACGTTGTGGTACCAGGCCGGGTGCTCCGGGGTGCCGCCCTTGGACGCGATCATGGCGTAGGCGCCGTCGTGCTCGACGCGCATCACCGGGACGTAGCGCTTCTTCCCGGACTTCGCGCCGGTCGTCGTGATCAGCACGACCGGGCGTTCCTTCACCGTGACGCCCACGGTGGTTCCCTGCTCGAGGATCTTCTCGGTCTGCTCGCGAACCCAGTCGGTCGGGCTCAGTTCGGCGCTCTGCGTCATACCCGGGGCAACCCCGCGCCCGCGCGTTCTAATCCTCGCATCCGCGTGATCACCGGGGGGCGGTCTCACGTCGCGGAGGGCGGCACCTACGGTCGGTGCCGCACATCCAGACATACACGCGGGAGCTCCGTCGCACGGGGCTGAGAGGGCGACGTATCGGTCGCCGACCGCAGAACCAGCCGGGTAATGCCGGCGAGGGAGGTACGTCGTCATGACGGTTCTGTCTTCGCATGTCCGCCCGCAGGTCACCACCGGGCCGATCCACGGCTCGTCGAAGGCCCATGTGGACGGTCCGGACGACATCCGCGTCCCGGTCCGCCGGATCGCGCTGTCGAACGGCGAGCACCACGACGTCTACGACACCTCCGGTCCCTACACCGACGAGAACGCGCACGTCGACGTGCGGGCCGGGCTGCCCGCGCACCGCGGCGCGTGGATCGCCGAGCGGGGATCGGAGCGGGTCACGCAGCTCGCCAGGGCGAAGGACGGCGAGATCACGCCGGAGATGCGGTTCGTCGCCGTCCGCGAGGGCTGCGACGCCGAGCTGGTGCGCGACGAGGTCGCGCGCGGCCGGGCCGTGATCCCGGCGAACGTGCGGCACCCGGAGTCCGAGCCGATGGTGATCGGCAAGCGGTTCCTGACCAAGGTCAACGCGAACATCGGCAACTCCGCCGTGACCTCGTCGGTCGAGCAGGAGGTGGACAAGATGGTCTGGGCGACCCGGTGGGGCGCCGACACCGTCATGGACCTGTCCACCGGGCGCGACATCCACGAGACGCGCGAGTGGATCCTGCGCAACTCGCCGGTCCCGATCGGGACGGTGCCGATCTACCAGGCGCTGGAGAAGGTGGACTCGGACCCGGCGAAGCTGACCTGGGAGATCTACCGGGACACCGTGATCGAGCAGTGCGAGCAGGGCGTCGACTACATGACCGTGCACGCCGGCGTGCTGCTGCGCTACGTGCCGCTGACCGCGAAGCGGGTCACCGGGATCGTCTCCCGCGGCGGATCGATCATGGCCGCCTGGTGCCTGGCGCACCACGCGGAGTCGTTCCTGTACACGCACTTCTCCGAGCTGTGCGAGATCCTGCGCCGCTACGACGTCACGTTCTCCCTCGGCGACGGCCTGCGTCCCGGCTCGATCGCGGACGCGAACGACGCCGCGCAGCTCGCCGAGCTCGAGACGCTCGGCGAGCTCACCCGGATCGCCAAGAGCCACGACGTCCAGGTGATGATCGAGGGTCCCGGGCACGTCCCGATGGACAAGATCGTGGAGAACGTGCGCCTGGAGGAGCAGTGGTGCGAGGAGGCGCCGTTCTACACGCTCGGCCCGCTGACCACCGACATCGCGCCCGGCTACGACCACATCACGTCCGGCATCGGCGCCGCCCGGATCGCCGAGGCCGGTACCGCGATGCTCTGCTACGTCACGCCGAAGGAGCACCTCGGCCTGCCGAACCGGGACGACGTGAAGACCGGGGTGATCACCTACAAGATCGCCGCGCACGCGGCCGACCTGGCCAAGGGCCACCCGCACGCCCAGAAGCGCGACGACGCCCTGTCCCAGGCCCGCTTCGAGTTCCGCTGGCGGGACCAGTTCGCGCTGTCACTGGACCCGGACACCGCGCAGTCCTTCCACGACGAGACGCTGCCCGCGGAACCGGCGAAGACCGCGCACTTCTGCTCGATGTGCGGTCCGAAGTTCTGCTCGATGAAGATCACCCAGGACGTCCGGGACTACGCCGAGGCGAACGGCCTGACCAGCGTCGAGGCGATCGAGGCCGGGATGGCCGAGAAGTCCGACGAGTTCCGTGACGAGGGCGGGCGGATCCACCTGCCGATCGCGGACTCCTAGAGGAGCGCGTCCAGGTCCAGCTCGACGGGGGCACGGCGTGGTGGCCGAGTGCGTGCCGGTCACCACGCCGCCGTCCGCGTTACCGTCGTGGACGGCAGACATACAGCGGGAGCTCGCGGGCAGGCGGGCTGAGAGGGTGGCCGTCCGCCACCGACCGCGGCACCGGCCGGGTAATGCCGGCCAGGGAGGAACGACCATGGCCGAACCGACCGTCGGCACCACCCCACCCCGGGTGATCACGATCGCCGGGACCGACTCCGGTGGTGGCGCCGGCATCCCGGCCGACCTGCGCACGTTCGCCGCGTGCGGGGTGCACGGATGCCTCGCGGTGTGCGCGGTGACCGTGCAGAACTCGGTCGGCGTGACCGGCGTGCACACGATCCCGACGGAGACGATCGCCGGGCAGATCGGCGTCGTCGCGGACGACATCGGCGTGCAGGCGGCGAAGACCGGGATGCTCGCCAACCGCGAGATCATCGAGACGGTCGCGGCCGCCTGCGACGAGCACGGGATCGGCGCCGGCCGGTCGGCGCCGCTCGTCGTGGACCCGGTCGCGGCGTCCATGCACGGTGACCCGCTGCTGGCCGGTGACGCGCTGGACGCCTACCGGGCCGAGCTGTTCCCGCGCGCCACCCTGATCACCCCGAACCTGGACGAGGTCCGTCTGCTCGTCGAGCACGACGTGCACGACCGGGACGGCCAGTACGCCGCCGCGAAGGCCCTGCACGAGCTCGGCGCGCGGTACGTGCTGGTCAAGGGCGGTCACATGACCGAGGACGAGGACGGCTGCCTCGACCTGCTCTACGACGGCGCGGAGTTCCTGGAGCTGCCCGGTCCGCGATTCGCGACCGGCAACACGCACGGCGGCGGCGACACGCTGGCCGCCGCGACCGCAGCCGGACTGGCCCGCGGCCTGGACGTCCCGGACGCGGTGCGGTTCGGCAAGCGCTGCGTGGTCGAGTCCGTGCGGCACTCGTACCCGCTCGGCGCGGGGCACGGCCCGGTCTCTCCACTGTGGGCGGTCCGCCCCTGGTGGGACGAGGACTGGCCGGGACGCGCGGGGTTCGAAGGGTGAGAACGGCCGTCGTCACCGGCGCGAACCGCGGGATCGGCCTCGGCGTGGTCGCCGGGCTGCTCGGGCGCGGCTTCCGCGTGGTGCTGGGCAGCCGGGACGTCGAGGCCGGCCGGCGGGCCGCCGCGGGGTTGCCCGGTGAGCCACTGCTGCGCCGGCTCGACGTGACCGACCCGGTGAGCCTCGAGGCGCTGGCGGACGAGCTGGACCGGGTGGACGTCCTGGTGAACAACGCCGGCGTCCACTACGACACCTGGCAGCGCCCGACCACCGCGGACCCGGACGTCGTACGCGAGGCGGTCGAGGTGAACGCGCTGGGGGCCTGGGCGGCGATCCGGGCGTTCCGGCCACTGATGGGTCGCGGCGGACGGATCGTGAACGTGTCCAGCGAGGGCGGCTCGCTGGCGTCCATGGGGGCGGGCGCTCCGGCGTACTCGGTGTCGAAGGCGGCGATGAACGCCGTCACCCGGGTCGTCGCGGACGAGTTGTCCCACAGCGGGATCCTGGTCAACTCCGTGTGCCCGGGGTGGGTCGCCACGGACATGGGCGGCCGGGGCGGGCGCCCGATCACCGACGGTGCCGCGAGCGTGCTCTGGGCGGTCGACCTCCCCGACGACGGACCGACCGGCGGCTTCTTCCGGGACGGCCGCCCGCTGGACTGGTGACGGGTCGCGGTTCCGCTTTCGCGTCGAAACACCCGTCCAGTCGCCGCAACCACGTCGTCCGGACGCCGGATCGTCCCGCGTGTCGCTCGGAAAGACGTCAAGTGAGGGCGCCCTGACCAGCGGCGAAGTGGCCGGACGCGCGTATACCCTCGCGCTCGATGAGCATCTTGGGCACACGCGTTGTCCGAACCGAGGATCCGGTCTTCCTCACCCGGGGCGCGACCTACACCGACGACCTGACCGACGAGCGGCTGACCGGAGCCCTGCATCTCACGTTCGTCCGGTCTCCACTGGCGCACGCCACCATCACCTCGATCGACACGTCGGCGGCTCTCGAGTCGCCCGGTGTCGTGGCGGTCGTGACGGGCGCCGACCTGGGCCTCGAACCCGCGCTGCTGTTCCCGGGCGCGAACAAGGCGATGACCCGTCCGTTCCTGGCCACCGAGCGTGTCCTGTTCGTCGGCGAGCCGGTCGCGGCCGTGCTCACCGAGGAGGCCTACCAGGGCGAGGACGCCGCCGAGCTGGTCGACGTGGAGTACGACCCGCTGGACGTCGTGATCGACCCGCTGGAGGCGGCGACCGACGCGACGGTGCTGTTCCCGGAGGCGGGCACGAACACCGCGGCCGCCTACGGGTACGACGAGGAGGCCGACCCGAACTTCTTCGACGGCTGCGAGGTCGTCGTCACCCGGGACATCGTCAACCAGCGCCTGGCCGCAGCGCCCCTGGAGACGCGCGCGGCGAGCGCGTTCTGGGAGGGCGACCGCCTCACGATGTTCATCTCGAACCAGAACGCCCAGGGCGGACGGGACCAGATCGCGGGCTGGCTCGGCCTGGACGCCGAGAAGGTCCGGGTCATCCTGCCCGACGTCGGCGGCGGATTCGGGGCCAAGATCGGCTCCGACCCCGAGTTCGCGATCGTCGGCAAGCTCGCCCAGCAGTACGGCCGTCCGGTCCGCTGGAACGAGAGCCGCTCCGAGAACATGACCGGCATGGTGCAGGGCCGGGCCCAGCGCCAGACCGTGACGATCGGCGGCACCCGCGAGGGCAAGGTCACCCACTACCGCCTCGACGTCGTGCAGGACCTCGGCGCCTACCCGCGCCTGGGCACGTTCCTGCCGGTGTTCACGCGGTTGATGGCCCCCGGCACCTACGACATCCCGAACGTCGACTCGCGCGCCAAGGCCGTCGTCACGAACACGACGTCGATCGCGGCCTACCGCGGCGCCGGGCGCCCGGAGGCGACGGCGGCGATCGAGCGGGCGATGGACCTGTTCGCCGCCGAGATCGGGATGGACGCGGCGGAGGTGCGCAAGCGCAACGTCGTCGACCCGACGAAGTTCCCGTTCACGACGAAGGGCGGCGCCGAGTACGACTCCGGCGAGTACGCCCGCGCGATCGACCGGGCGCTCGACGAGTCCGGCTACGCGAAGCTGCGCGCCGAGCAGAAGGCCCGCCGCGAGCGCGGCGACGCCCGCCAGCTCGGCATCGGCGTCTCGTCCTACGTGGAGATCACCGGCGGCGGCGCGTACGTCGAGCACGCCTCGGTCGAGGTGCACCCGGACGGCTCGGTCACCGTGCTCACCGGCACCTCGCCGCACGGCCAGGGGCACGCGACGGCGTGGGCGATGCTCGCCTCCGAGCACCTCGGCATCGGGATCGACAAGATCACCGTCAAGCACGGTGACACCGACCTCGTGCCCAAGGGCGACGGGACGATGGGCTCGCGCAGCCTGCAGACCGGCGGTATCGCGGTGCACCAGGCGTCCGAGCAGCTCGTCGAGATCGCCAAGCAGCGCGCCGCCGACCTGCTCGAGGCGAGCGTGGACGACCTCGAGGTCGACAAGGACAACGGGGCGATCACCGTGCGCGGCGTCCCGGACGCGAAGAGCATCTCGCTGGCTGAGCTGGCCGCCGCCGAGAAGCTGCAGGTGGACAACACGTTCGACAGCGAGAAGCCGACATTCCCGTTCGGCGCGCACGTGTGCGTCGTCGAGGTCGATGTCGAGTCCGGCAAGGTCACCGTGGAGCGGATCGTCGCGGTGGACGACGCCGGCCCGATCCTCAACCCGCTGCTCTGCGAGGGGCAGCGGCACGGCGGGATCGCCCAGGGCATCGCGCAGGCGCTGCTCGAAGAGGTGGTCTTCGACGAGGAGGGGCAGCCGCTGACCGGCACGTTCGCCGACTACGGCATCCCGTCCGCGGCCGAGCTGCCCAGCTTCGACCTCGTCGAGATGACCACGCCCACCCACATCAACTCGATGGGCTACAAGGGCAT
Organism: uncultured Actinomycetota bacterium; assembly: GCA_963822335.1. GTDB lineage: Bacteria > Actinomycetota > Actinomycetes > Mycobacteriales > Pseudonocardiaceae > Pseudonocardia. Next base: position 150,462 of record CAWGHE010000007.1, read on the forward strand.
CGGTGAGGCCGGGACGATCGGCTCCACCCCCGCGACGCAGAGCGCCGTGATCGACGCCCTGTCGCACCTGGGCATCCGCCACATCGACATGCCGCTCACCCCGCTGCGCGTGTGGGAAGCGATCAACGCCGCTTCGAAGGGAGGAGCGCAGTGAAGGTAGAGATCACCGTCAACGGCGAGCACACCTCGTCCGACGTCGAGCCCCGGCTGCTGCTCGCGCACTACCTGCGCGAGAACGTCGGGCTCAAGGCCACGAACATCGGATGCGACACCACGTCCTGCGGGGCGTGCACCGTGCTGCTCGACGGCGAGGCCGTCAAGTCCTGCACGCTGCTCGCGGTCCAGGCCGACCAGCAGTCGGTGACCACGATGGAGGGTCTCGACGGAGCCTCGGAGGGACGGCCGGAGCACCCGGTCACCGCCGCGTTCCACGCCGAGCACGGCCTGCAGTGCGGGTTCTGCACCCCGGGCATGGTCATGTCAGCGATCAGCCTGATCGACCACGACCCGGACCTGGACGAGCGCAAGGTGCGCGAGGGGCTGGAGGGCAACCTCTGCCGCTGCACCGGCTACCACAACATCGTCCGCGCGGTGCTGGTCGCGGCCGGCAAGGACCCGGACGCGTCGCAGAAGGCCGAGGCCGAGTCCGACGAGCTGCGCACCGCCCCGGGCTTCTCCAGAGGCTCCGACCGGCCGGAGGGCGCCGAATGATCCCGCTCGCGTTCGACTACGCGCGTCCGGACTCGGTGGACGCCGCGCTCGCACTGCTCGCCGAGAAGGGTGAGGACGCGACCGTCCTGGCCGGTGGTCACTCGCTGATCCCGGTCATGAAGGTGCGCCTCGGCGCGCCCGAGTTCGTGATCGACATCGGCAAGCTGACCGAGCTGAGCTACATCCGCGTCGACGGCGACGAGGTGGCGATCGGCGCCGGCACCAAGCACCGGGACCTGGTGAACTCCGAGCTGCTCGGTGTGGAGTGCCCGATCGTCCCCGCCGTCGCGCGGACGGTCGGGGACCCGCAGGTCCGGGCCCGCGGCACGCTGGGTGGCTCGCTCGCGCACGCCGACCCGGCGTCCGACCTGCCGGCCGCGATCCTCGCGCTGGAAGGCACCGTCGTGCTGCGCAGCCCGCGCGGAGAGCGCTCGGTCCCGATCACCGAGTTCTACACCGGCGTGTTCGAGACGGTGAAGGAGCCGGACGAGCTGATCGTGCAGGTCCGCGTCCCGCGCTGTGGCGACATCGGCTGGGCGTACGAGAAGTTCACGCGCCGCAGCAACGACTGGGCGATCGTCGCGGTCGCCGTGGTGAACAACAAGGTCGGGCTCGTGAACATGGGCCAGACGGCCCTGCGCGCCACCGCGACCGAGCAGGCGCTCGCCGACGGCAAGTCGATCGCCGAGGCGGCCGCGCTGGCCGCCGAGGGCACCGAGCCGCCGTCGGACGGCCAGGGCACCCCGGAGTACCGCAGGCACCTGGTCACCGTGCTGACCCGGCGCGCGCTGGAGACGGCCGCCGGACAGCGCTGAGACAGCCCCGAACCGAACGACAGGGCACCGTCCTCCCCCGAGGACGGTGCCCTTCGTTCGTGAAGGGGCGGTGAAACCGGGCTCGACTAGCGTTGCGCCGGTGAACGGTGTCCAGATCCTGCTCATCGTCGGTGTCGGCATCGCGGTGTCGGCGATCGCGGGCCGGAAAGGCTTCGAGTCGGGGATGGTCGTGGTGGTCCTCGCGGCCGCCGCGTCGTTCATCCCCGGTGTCCCGCGCCTCGAGCTCGACAGCGAGCTGATCCTCGCGCTCGTCATCCCGCCGCTGCTCTACTCGGGTGCCCGCGGTGCGAGCATGTCCGGCTTCGGCGCGAACCTGCGCCCGATCATCAGCCTCGGCGTCATGCTCGTGGTCCTGACCACCGGTGCGCTCGGCCTGATCTCGTCCTGGCTGCTGCCGCCGATCGGGCTGGCCGCGGCGTTCCTGCTCGGCGCCGTGCTCGCGCCGCCGGACACGATCACCACGGTGTCCCGCGGCGACGAGATCGGCCTGCCGAAACGGGTCACGTCGATCCTCACCGGGGAGAGCCTGGTCAACGACGCGACCGCGCTGACGCTGTTCAGCATCGCGCTGGAGGCCGTGAACGGCGACGAGGTCACGTGGTTCGGCGGTATCCGGGAGTTCGCGTTCAAGGCCGGTGTCGGCCTGGCCATCGGCGCGCTGTTCGTGGTGATCGCGCTCTGGCTGCGCAAGCGCCTGCGCAACCCGACGCTGGAGACGTCGCTGATCCTGCTCCTGCCGTTCACCGCCTACCTGACCGCCGAGGAGGTGCACGCCTCGGGCATCCTGGCCGTCGTCACGGCGTCGTTCCTGGTCAGCGTCAACCTGACGCTGGACCCGCAGCACCAGTACCCCGGCGGCTACCTCACCCGGCTGCAGGAGGAGAGCGTCTGGAAGGTCCTGGACTTCCTGCTCACCACGTTCGTGTTCGCCTACATCGGACTGCAGCTGAAGTTCGTGCTGACCGACCTGGCGGCCTCCGACGGTCTCGCGCGGACACTGGTCGCCGCCGGCGTGCTGCTCGCCGCGGCGATCGTGCTGCGGCTGCTCGGCGTGTTCGGCCTGTTCGGCCGCTGGACGCTGCGACACCGGATGATGCTGAAACGGGCCGCCCGGGACCCGGCCTGGCGCGAGCGGTACGAGCAGTACCTCGAGCAGCGACGGCAGAAGCGGCGTGGCGAACCGCTGGACCCGCCGACGCCCAAGGAGACGCTGCTGGTCGGCTGGACCGGCATGCGCGGCATCCTCACGCTGGCCGCGGCGTCCGCCGTCCCGCAGACGACGGCGAGCGGCGCACCGTTCCCGGGCCGGGACGCGATCCAGGGGATCGCGCTGATCGTCACGCTGGGGACGCTCCTGATCCAGGGCACGACGCTCGGGTGGCTGGCCCGGCGGCTGCGCATCGACCGCACCGCGGACGAGGAGACCGCCGCGACGATGCGCGCCCGAGCCCGGGAGATCGTGGACGCGATGCCGGGCGCGACGGACGCCGACTTCGACGCCCAGCGCCTCGCGCTGGGCACGGCCATGATGGAGCGCCGGCTGGACGAGGAGACGGCGCGACACCTGATCGAGGACATCGACCTGCGGCAGGCGGCGCAGCACACCCGGGACTGACGCCGGGCGACGCCGTGGCCCGGAACCGACGACCGGGAGCACGCCGTCACACGTCGATGACCAGCCACCCGCCGTGGTGCTCGGACACCGTGAACGGGCGGCCGGTGCGTTCCCCGACGGCGGCCAGCTCGTCGAGGTCGAAGCAGCGGACGTGCCCCCACGTCGGGTTGGCCTCGTCCTCGAACGGCACGGCGACGACCGCGCGCCGCCGGGCGAGCCGCAGCATCTCGGCGACGACCTCGTCCCCCTCGCCGGGCGGCAGGTGCTCGATCAGGTGCACGGCCAGCACCGTGTCCGCGCTGCCGTCCGGGCGGGCGACCGCGCGCGCGTCCGCGACGAGGGTGTCCAGCTCGGCGCCCAGCTGTGGTGCCATCCGGGACAGCAGCTCGATCGTCCCGCCGGTCAGGTCGGTGGCCGTGACCCGGTGGCCGTCCGCGGCGAGCTGCAGCGACAGGAACCCGAAGCAGCACCCCAGCTCCAGCACGTCGTCGCCGGCCACGAGCTCCCGGGCGCGGGCGTGCACCGGCTGCATCTCGGCGTTCGTGCCGCCCGGGACGGGCTCGCCGGCCAGCGCCTCGAGCGTGTTCCGGTAGAACGCGAGCCAGGCGTCGTCCGGGGTGTCCGGGTCCTTCGCGGCCCCGTTCACCACGGCGACGAACGCCTCCTCGAAGCGCTCCGCCGGCACCAGCCCGGGACGGACGAGCGTCGAGTCGAGCCAGCCGGCGAGATCGTTGCTCAGCTGGTCGAGTCCGATCATCGAGGTTCCCTCCGCGCGCGTCGTCCCGTCGGGGACGACGGTAGGCGGGCGGCCCCGCCCTGAGAACGGTTCCGGCGGACAACCCTCCGGGCCGTCGATGAAGAACCTGTACGGACGGGTAGGAGGCGGTCGCGAGCCGGACGGGAGTCGCGGACGTCGGCCGGGTGGACGAAAACCCGCGGCGCGGCGCCGCATACTCGGTGCATGAAGTACGTGCTGCTGATCTGCGACGACGAGTCGGCGTCACCGACCAACGAGGAGATCGCGGCGGACCCGGCCCATCAGGCGTTCGCGGCGGAGGTCGAACGGCGGGGCGCCTCGCTGGGCGGAGCCCGGCTGCGCCCGGTGGCGGACGCGACGACGGTCCGGGTCCGCGACGGCGAAACCCTCGTCTCCGACGGCCCGTTCGCGGAGACGAAGGACTTCGTCGGCGGGGTCGACATCATCGACTGCGCGAATCTGGACGAGGCGATCGCGATCGCGGCGAACCATCCCTACGCGAGCTGGGGTTGCGTCGAGGTCCGACCCGTGTGGGAATGACCGCGCCGGATGCCGTCCGGGCCGCGGTCGCCACGGCGTATCGCGACGAGTGGGGTCAGGTGGTCGCGACCCTGATCGGGCTGACCGGGGACTGGGATCTGGCGGAGGACTGCGCGCAGGACGCGTTCGCCGCAGCGCTGGTGACGTGGGCGCGTGACGGCGTCCCGCCCCGTCCGGGTGCCTGGCTCACGACGACGGCACGCAACCGCGCGACCGACCGGCTGCGCCGGGACACGGCGGGGGCGGCGAAGGTGCGCCAGCTCGCCGTGCTGGCTCGCGACCCGGTGGAGCCGTCGGTCGAGCCGATCACCGACGAGCGGTTGCGGCTGATCTTCACCTGTTGTCATCCCGCGCTGCCGTTCCCGGCGCGGGTCGCCCTCACGCTGCGCACGCTGGCGGGACTGGACACGGCCGAGATCGCCACGGCGTTCCTGACCGCCGAGTCGACCATGGCGCAACGCCTGGTGCGCGCCAAACGCAAGATCGTCGAGGCCGGGATCCCGTACCGCGTCCCACCTGCGGAGCTGTTGCCGGGGCGGCTGGCCGCCGTCCTCGCGGTGCTCTACCTGATCTTCAACGCCGGCTACGACGAGGGCGACGGTCGGCGGGCGCTGACGGCCGAGGGAATCCATCTCGCCCGGGTGCTGGTCCGGCTGATGCCTGCCGAGCCCGAAGCGCGCGGCCTGTTGGCGCTGATGCTGCTGCTCGAGGCCCGCCGCGCGAGCCGCGTCGACGAGGGCGTGCTGGTCACGTTGGAGAACCAGGACCGCTCGCAGTGGGACCACACGCTGATCGCGGAAGGTGTCGAGACGCTCGACGCCGCGTTGGCCGTCGGGCGTGCGGGGCCGTACCAGGTGCAGGCCGCGATCGCCGCCTGCCACGCCACCGCCCCCGACACCGACGGCACCGACTGGCCGCAGATCGCCGTCCTCTACGGGGAGCTGGCGCGGTTGGCGCCCTCGCCTGTGGTGGACCTCAACCGCGCCGTGGCCGTGGCGATGGCCGACGGGATCCCCGACGGCCTCGCCCTCGTCGAGGAGCTCGCCGCGTCCGGCCGGCTCGACGGCTACTACCTCCTACCGGCGACCCGGGCCGACCTGCTCCGCCGGGACGGCCGTCTCGCCGAGGCCGCGACGGCCTACGACGAGGCGCTGCGGCTGGCGCCGACCGACGCCGAGCGTCGCTACCTGACCGGTCGCCTGCGCGAGCTCTGAGCACACGCCGAAGATTTTTCCGGGTCGATGTCGATTCCGACCGGACTCCTTCGTAGGTGGGGCGGACCCACCGAACCAAGGAGACGAGAACGATGTCGCACACCCGGAACCTGACCGCCACCATGTCCGTCGACCGGACGCCGGACGAGGTCTTCGCCGCCATCACCGACGTCCGTGGATGGTGGAGCGAGAACATCATCGGCGACACCGCGGCCCTGCACGACGAGTTCGTGTTCACCGACGACTGCAAGTACCCGGGGGAGACGGCCCGGGCGAAGACCGGTATCCGCTACTGCCGGTTCCGGCTCACCGAGGTCGTGCCCGGCGAGCGGATGGTCTGGCACGTCGTGGACTCCCTTCTCACCTTCATCGACGACCGCGACGAGTGGACCGGCACCGACGTCGTCTTCGACCTCACGGCGACGCCGGACGGCACGACCCTGCGCTTCACGCACGAGGGACTGAACGCCGCCGAGTCCGAGTGCTTCGAGGCCTGCTCGGCCGGCTGGACGTTCTACATCACCACGAGCCTGCCGCAGCTGATCACCACCGGCACCGGCCGGCCCATCCCGGCGTACGCCGCCTGACCCGACGCGAGCGGAAGGAGTCGAACCGTGTCACCGATCAACAGTCCCGCTCCACCGGCGGCGGGCGCAGTGCCCATGAACGGCACGCGCGTCCGCCCCGGGCTCGTGCTGGTTCTGGCGTGCGCCGTCCAGGCGATGGTGGGCCTCGACGTCGCCATCGTGAACGTCGCGCTGCCGTCGATCCAGCGAGACCTCGGCGTCAGCCAGAGCGGCCTGCAATGGGTCGTCGTCGCCTACGGCCTCCTCCTCGGGGGATTCCTCCTGGTCGGCGGCCGGATGACGGACCTGCTGGGACGCCGCCGCATCCTGCTCGCCGGTCTCGGCCTCTTCACGGCCGCATCGCTGCTGGCGGGTCTGGCGCAGCACGTCGGCGTGCTGATCGCCGCCCGTGGTCTGCAGGGACTCGGCGGCGCCCTCATCGCACCGGCCGCCCTGTCGTTGCTGGCCGTCACGTTCGGCGAGGGCCGGCAACGCAACCGCGCCCTCGGCATCGTCGGCGCCGTGGGCGGAGCCGCCGGGACGGTCGGCGTCGTCGCGAGCGGACTCATCGCCGCGGGACCCGGCTGGCGGTGGGCGTTCTTCATCAACCTTCCCGCCGGCGTCGTGCTCATCGTGCTCGCCGTCGCGTGCCTCGCCGCCGATCGGCCCCGTGACCGCTCGACGCGACTCGACGTCGGCGGGGCTAGCGCGATCACCGTCGGACTGCTGTCGTTCGTCTACGCCCTGCACCACGCCGGCACCCACGGGTGGACCGCGATCTCCACGCTGGCGTGGTTCGCCGCGGCCGCCGCACTGATGGCGGCGTTCGTGCGGATCGAGGCGCGGTCACCCGCACCGCTCGTGCCGGCCCGAGCGCTGAGGAACCGCACGCTCGTGGCGGCGAACGTCACGGCGTTCCTCACCTTCGGCGCGTTCTTCTCGTTCATCTTCCTGGGATCGCTCCTGATGCAGCAGGAACTCGGCTACTCGCCGACACAGACCGGCCTGGCGTGGCTGGCGACGACGACCACGGTGTTCGTGACGTCGTCGGCCGCCGGCCGGATCGCCGCCGCGGTGGGCGTCCGGCGCCTGCTGGTGATCGGGCTGTCGCTGCTCGTCGCCGGAATGCTGTGGCTGTCGCAGATGCCCGCGGACGCCGGGTACCTCGCCGGCCTGCTTCCCGCGTTCCTGCTCGCCGGCCTCGGCTTCGGACTCTGCGTGCCCTCCCTGCAGATCGGCGCGCTGTCCGGGGTCAGCGGAGCCGAAGCTGGTCTGGCCTCCGGCCTGGTCGAGACGATGCGCGAGATCGGCGGTGCGGCGGGCGTCGCCGCGGTGTCGACCGTGCTCGTGGCCGGAGCCGGCCTGGACGGCTTCCACGCCGCGTTCGTCGCCATCGGCGTCCTCGCCGTCCTCGGGGCCGTCACCGCCGCCGTCGGGTTCCGGAGCCATGGCGACCACGGCTGACCATCGGACCGCTCCGCCCCCGCCGGACGACGACCGGCGGCTACTCCCGGCGGCGCAGCGCCGGCCGGTCCAGCGACGCCAGCGTCGGGTAGCCGTCCACGGCCATCAGCAGGTCCGCCTCGGCGAGGAAGGAGCGCAGCACGTGCACGATCCCGTCCGTGCCGCCGAGGGCCAGACCGTAGGCGTACGGACGGCCGATCCCCACCGCCGTCGCACCCAGGGCGAGCGCGAGCACGGCGTCCGAGCCGGAGCGCACGCCGGAGTCGAACAGCACCGGGGCGGTGCCCTCCACGGCGTCCACCACGTCCGGCAGCATCTCCAGCGCGGACAGCCCGCCGTTGGCCTGACGCCCGCCGTGGGTCGAGACGTAGATCCCGTCCGCGCCGCGGTCCAGCGCGCGGCGGGCGTCGTCCGGGTGGCAGATCCCCTTGAGGATCAGCGGCAGGTCGGTGATCCCGCGCAGCCAGTCCAGGTCGTCCCAGGTGAACGCGTGCCCGAACGTCTGCGCCCAGTGCCCGACGGCGGCCATCAGGTTCTCCTCCGGCGTCTGGGACAGCCGCGAGCGGAACACCGGGTCGGACGTGTAGTTGGCCACGCAGTTCCCGCGCAGCTGCGGGAAGTTCGCCGTCGCCAGATCGCGCGGGCGCCACCCGGTGACCCAGGTGTCGAGCGTGACGACGATCCCGCGGTAGCCGGACTTCTCGGCGCGGTGCACGAGGCTCTCGGCCAGCTCGCGGTCCTTCGGCGTGTAGAGCTGGAACAGCCCCGGGGTGTCGCCGAGCTCGGCCGCGACGTCCTCCATCGGGTCGACCGTGAGCGTCGAGGCGACCATCGGCACGCCGGTCCGCGCGGCCGCACGGGCGGTGGCGAGGTCGCCGTGACCGTCCTGCGCGCACAGCCCGATCACCCCGATCGGGGCCAGGAACAGCGGCGTCGGCAGCGACATCCCGAACATCTCGACCGTCAGGTCCCGCTCGGTCGCGCCGACCATCATCCGGGGCACCAGACCCCACTTTCCGAACGCGTCGGCGTTGGCCCGCTGGGTGCGCTCGTCGCCGGCGCCGCCGGCCACGTACGACCAGATCGACGGTGGGAGCGCGAGCTCGGCACGGCGCTCCAGCTCGTCGAACGTCATCGGGTACGGCGGCACCCGGCCGCCGAGCCCGGCCCCGTAGATCTCCAGCTGGTAGTCGCCGTATGCCCGCTCCGCCATGCCCGCATCCTGCCGCAGCCGGACATCACACGCCGCCGGCCGGCGTTCACCGGTTGACGGAGTGGTGTCGCGCGTCCAGGGAACCGGGCCCGACCGGTCCCCGGGAGCCCGGCGCCGGAGGGGCGGGATCTGGCCGGATCGTCATCTGCAGGACGCAGCCGGCGGCTCCCAGGGTCGTCGCGAGGACCGCTGCGGCGACCGGTGTGCCGGTGACGTCGGCTATCGCACCCGCTGCGGCCGGCCCGATCAGCCCGCCGGTCGCGCTGGCGAGGTAGACCAGCCCGAGCCGCAGCCCGAGTCCGGGGACTCCGTAGAGCTGCGCCAGGACCGCGCCCGACACTCCGACGTAGGCGCCGTGGCCGAGGCCGAACGCGACGGCGACGGCGGCAAGACCTGCCGGACCGTCGGTCAGCATCCACGTGCCCAGCGCCGCGGTGAACACGGCTGCGCCGGCTCGCTGGACCCGCCATGCGCCCCATCGGGAGACGGCGGGCACCGCGGCGAGCCGCGCGGCGAGGCTGGCGGCTCCGGCCAGCGTCACCATGGCGGCTCCGGTGGCCAGGCTCGATCCGTACGCGACGGCGTACCCGGGCAGGTGGACGACGGGGACGAACATGGCGGCGGCCAACACGACAGTGGCCGCCAGCAGCCGGCGCAGTCCCGGCTCGGAAAGCGCGGAGACCAGACCGGGTTGGCCGGCAGGACGCTGCTCGCGTCCCTCGGTGGTCAGGTCGGGCCGTCCGGGGGCCGCAGCGGCGGCGGCCCCGAGGACCATCGCGCTGATCACGGCGAACGCGATCAGCGTCCCGCGCAGTCCGAGGCCACCGAGCAGAGCCACCGTCACCGGCGGCGCGACGACGGTGGCGAGGCCTCCGCCCGCGGTCGCGATCACCAGGGCCGCCCCACGGTGTCGGTCGACGGCGGCGCCGGCGGCAGCGGTCATCGGCACGACGACGCAGCCTGCCCCGACCCCGACGCCGACGGCGAGAGCCATGCCGGCCACCGCGAACCGGTCGGTGGCCGCCGCGATCAGGAGTCCGGCCGGCACGAGCAGGGCGGCGACTGCCACGAGCGGCCGGGTGCCGTGCCGCTGGGCGAGGGGTCCGGTGAGGACACCGAGCCCGAGGGTGGCGCACAGCGTCACGGCCAGCACCAGAGACACCTCGGCGGTGCCGACGCGGTACCCGTCGGCCAGAGGCCCGACCAGTGCGCCGGTGCCGGTCGTGAGGCCCAGGGCGACCGTGGTGGCCGCGACGGTCGCAGCGAGCAGAACGGTCTGCGGTCGCCGGGCCGTGGCGCACGGGGACGCGCCGGTCATGGGGCACCGGGCCCGGGAGCGGGGCGGAAGAACTCGGCGGCCACCGCCGACCGGTATCGGTCAGGTCCGACGGCGTCCTCGAGCCCGGCGGTCTGGGTGGCCTGGGCCCGCAGTGCCGCGATCTTGCGGTCCAGGGCGGCGCCGCTGAGTTCGAGGTCGACCGTCAGGAGCGCCGGCGGGTACGCGGGAAAAGCGTCCTCGCTGTCGTCCATGGGCTGGGTGAGGTCCGAGAAGCGGCGCAGCCAGGTCGTGGTGGTGGTCGCGTGGAGCACCCGCGGACCCCCGTGCCGGCGCCCGGCGGCCCGGCGCAGAGCGTGGTCGGTCCAGGCCGAGACGGCACGGTGGTCCCGGTGGCCGGTGAACCCGTCGGGGCCGAACGTCAGCACGGTGTCCGGGTCGACCTCGTCGATGATCGCCGCGAGCTCGTCGACGGTGGTCGTCGGCGGATTCGGCTCCAGCGACCCGTCGAGGTGGCAGACCCCGATCGAGTCGCCCAGGAAGCGGTGCTCGATGGTGGGGTGGAGCGTGCCGAGGGAGTCGACGATCTCCTGCGACCGACGCGGCGCCAGACGCTCGGGCGGCCACCGCACCGGGTCGTCGGTGCCGTGCTCCCCGCGGGTGGCGGTGACGACGACGACGCGGTTGCCGGCCGCCGCTGCGGCGGAAAGGATGCCCGCGGACAGGTAGACCTCGTCGTCGGGGTGGGCCCAGACGCCGAGCACCGTCCCGAGGGTCGGGACGTCGTCGAGGCCGTGCACGACGCCGCTCGGCCGTGCAGGCGACGCGGCGGGTGGAAATGGAACGGCGGTCGTGACGGTCATGGCGGGCTCCTCGGTGTGTCGACGGGTGTGACGCTGCCGAGGTTCGACCGACCGACTGTCACCGTGCGCGCACGCGGCTGGCGCCCGTCCTGACAGGGCCGAGCCGGCCTGACAGACCGGGCGCTCGAACGCCTGATCCCGAGCGGTCAGGAACGGGCGAGGTTGCGCTCGATGGCCTGCCGGGCGAGGTCGAGCACGGCGTCCCGGCCGGGGACGGCCGTGTCCGGTTCGCGTCGTGCGGCGGCGGGCGGGCCGACGACGGCCGGTGCGTCCGGGGCCCGGTCGGCCGCGGCGTCCAGCAGCGCGGCCGGTTCCGGGTCGCCGACCCGGCGCAGCAGGTCGGCGAGATTGCGCAGGGTGGTCCACTGGTGGGTCCAGTTGCCGGTGCGTTCGAAGTAGCCGATCACGTCGAGGTAGCCGTGCAGCGCGTCGCGCATCCGGCCGGTGCCGGCGCGCAGCGCCAGCAGTCCGACGGTCGCGACCCCGACCAGGAACGTTGCGCCGGAGGTACGGGCGAGGTCGATCGCACGCGTGTAGTGGGCCTCGGCCGGTTCGTCCTGTCCCGCCGAGCTCTCGATCTCCCCGGCGACGTAGGCCCCCCAGGCGAGCATCGAGGGCGAGACGGCGGCGGCGAGTCCCTGGTCGTTGAGCGTCCGCGCCCGGTCGAGGTCGCCGTTGTAGGTCGCGGCCAGGGCGGCGACCCCGAGGTTCTCCCGGGACGGCCCGGCGAGCGCGGCGGCGGCCACGGAGTTCTCGACGACGTCGGTGAACGCGCCCCGAGCCAGATCGGCCACGGAGAGCACTGACAGACACATCCACCTGCCGACACCGTCGGTGGCCCGTTCGAGGCCGGCGCGGGCGAACCGGTCGGCCCGAGCGTGGTCGCCGCGATGGTAGGCCGCCTCCGCCGCGACCCCGAGAACGGCGCCTTCCCGGGGGTGCGAGGGCAGCTCCGGGTCGTCGACCAGCTCCTCGGCCCAGCCCCGGATCTCGACCAGGTCGCGGTAGGCGACCGCGTCGAAGAGACCGGTGATCATTGCCGTGGTGGCGTCGAGCGATCCGCGGCGCCGAGCCAGCCGCCACGCGGCGCGCAGGTTCGCCCGCTCGCGGCGCAGCGCCGCGTCGGCGTCGGCCTCGGCGTCGGTGGAGGCGGTATCGGCGAACCACGCCGTCCAGGTGACGGCCCATCCGAGCAGGTGCCGGGCGGCGGTCTCGTCCTCGCCGGTCGCGGCCAGCCGGTCGAGCCCGAACGCCCGCAGCGTCTCCAGCATGCGGAACCGGGTGCCGGCTTCGACATCGGCGTCGATCATCGAGGCGTCGACGAGCCGGGCGAGGATGCTTCCGGGATCGCCCGCCAGACCCAGGTCCGCGGCGAGCCGCTCGGCGGTGTCGAGGCCGACGCCGTCGACGAAGACAGACAACGCCCGGAACAGCCGCTGTTCGTCGTCGGAGAGGAGTTCGTAGGACCACTCGACGGTCGCGCGCAACGTGCGTTGCCGGTCGTCCCCGCTCGGGCGGGTGCCGCCCAGTAGATCCAGCGAGCGGTCGAGCCGTCGGTGCAGGTCGGCGAGCGAGAATGTGGACAGCCGGCCCGCGGCGAGTTCGATGGCCAGGGGCATCCCGTCGAGCCTGCGCGCGATGTCGGCGATCAGGCCGAGATCGGCGTCGCTCGGTGTCGGACCGGGACGAACCCGGGCGGCGCGGTCGAGGAACACGGCGACCGCCGGTGCCTGCGCGAGATCCTCGCCGGGCCGCGGCAGGGCGAGGGGTGCCAGTCGTGAGGTGTGCTCGGCGGGAAGGCCGAGCGGCTCCCGGCTGGTGGCGAGCACGGTGATCCCGGGACAGGCCGGCAACAGTACGGCGACCATGTCGCGGACCGCGTCCAGGAGGTGTTCGCAGTTGTCGATCACCAGCAGACCGCGACGATCTCCCAGGACGGCGAGGCACGCGGCCAGTACGTCGCCGTGGGTGACGGTCAGGTTCAGCGCCGCCGCCAGTGCGTGGGGCACGGCGGCCGGGTCGGTGACCGGGGCGAGGAGTAGCACGCTGACCGCATTGTCCGTACCGACCGTCTCCATGGCGAGGCGGGACTTGCCGACGCCCCCGGGACCGACGACGGTCACCAGCCGTTCGGTCGCGAGCAGCCGGTGTACGGACTCGACGTCGGCCGCACGACCGAACAGCCGGGTCGTCGCGCGTGCCGGACGGGCGGGGGGAGTCGCTGGCGGACCGGCGGCCCCTCCGGCGACGTCGCGCTCGAGATCGCCCAGCGCCGACGAGGGGTCCAGGCCGGTCTCCTCGGCCAGCCGTTGCCGGTACTCCCGCCCGGTCCGCAACGCCTCGGGTGCCCGCCCGACACCGGCGAGTGCCCGCATCTGCAGGAGAACCGCGGACTCCCGCAACGGGTCCGCGGCCAGAGATTCGGCCGCGATGTCGAGGACCTCCTGTGCCCGCCCCGCCCCGACGGCGGCGCTGACCAGCGTGTCGGCCACGTCGCGGTACAGCTGGGCACACGCCTGGACCGCGGCCGCGATCGGCTCCACGTCGACGAGGTCGGCGAGCACCGGTCCGCGCCAGAGCGCGTACGCCTCACGCAGCAGGGCGGACGCCCCCGCCGGATCGCCGTCGACGCGAGGGCGCGCGGAGGCGAGCAGGGAGCGTGCCCGTGCGAGGTCGAGGTCGTCGGTCCTCAACGTCAGGCGATAGCCATCCTGCTGCGTCGTCAACCGGTCGGCGGCGGGACCGAGGTGCGCGCGTAGCCGCGACACATGGGTGTGCACGGCCTGGCGGCCCGACTCCGGGACCTCGGAGGGCCACAGCGCGTTCAGGAGATGATCGACGCTGACGGTCCGGCCCTCCGCGAACGCCAGCAGCGCGAGGACCGCCCGTCGTTTCGGCCCCCGTACCTCTTCCGGAACCCCGCCGACGATCAGGCGCAACGGTCCGAGGAGCTCCACCTGCAACGGCGGCGCCTCCCCATCACCCATCTGACCAGCATGCCGGAGGGAGCTGTCAGCGCGAAGACAGAGCGTGCCGTCGCGGTGTCAGCCCGCGTCGCGAGCCTCGTGTCCTGGCCGGATGAGCCGGCCGGACGACGAAGGAGGCACCGACGATGGATCACGACAAGGTGGCGGAGTTCCTCGGCCAGGTGGTTGCCGACATGGGGGCGACCGGCTCGGCCGGCCAGGTGGTGGTCGGCAACCGGCTCGGGCTCTACCAGGCGCTGGCCGAGGGGTCTGCGACGCCGGAGCAGTTCGCGGAACGGACCGGCTGCCACCTCCGCTACCTCACCGAGTGGCTGCGCGGACAGGCCGCAGGCGGATACGTCAGCTACGACGCGGGCACCGGCGAGTTCTGGCTGACCGACGAGCAGGCCTTCTGCCTGGCCGATCCGAACGGTCCGAACGTCTCAGCGGTGTTCGTCGCCGGGCTCGGCTACCTGCGCGCCGAACCGCAGATCACCGAGGCGTTCCGGACCGGCGCCGGCGTCGGCTGGCACGAGCACCACGAGGACGTCCACGTCGGGTGCGACGCGTTCTACCGTCCCGGCTACGTCGCCGACCTGGTCCCGAACTGGATCCCCGCCCTGGACGGGGTCGCCGGGAAGCTGACCGCCGGGGGCCGGGTCGCCGACATCGGCTGTGGTCTCGGCTCCTCGACCGTGCTGATCGCCGAGGCCTACCCGCACAGCACCATCGTCGGCACGGACTACCACGCCACGTCGATCGACCTGGCGCGCAAGAAGGCCGCCGAGGCCGGAGTCGGCGACCGTGTCCGCTTCGAGGTGTCCGCTGCGCAGACCTTCACCGGCACCGGCTACGACCTGGTGACGATGTTCGACTGCCTGCACGACATGGGGGATCCGGTCGCCGCCGCACGACGGGTGCGCGAGGCGCTCGCGCCGGACGGCACCTGGCTGGTGGTGGAACCGGCCGCCGGCGACGCTGTCGAGGACAACCTCAACCCCGTTGGCCGGCTGTTCTACGCCGGATCGACGTTCCTGTGCGTGCCCAACGGACTCTCCCAGCCGGGCGGCTACGCACTGGGCGCGCAGGCCGGTGAGGCCGCCATCCGCGGGGTGGCGATCGAGGCCGGCTTCACCCGGTTCCGCCGGGTCGCGCAGACCGCGTTCAACCTCGTCTACGAGATCCGGCCGTAACACTGCCCGCGGCGGCCGCGACTTCGCGGCCGTCGCCGGTCCCGGCCGAGCACGACACCACGCACGAGCCCCTGCACCGCACACCGAAGGACGCCCCGATGACCACGACCGAGCGCACGAGGCCGACCGAAGAGGACACCCTGCGCGATCCCACGGCAGCCCACCGCCACACCCCGCGCTGCTATTGGGACCACCGTCGGTGCGCCTGGACCTGCCCTCCACCCGCTCGACATGTCCCGCCCCCGACCCGGGAGCGGAGCCGGGAGGGGTAGCTCCGCTCAGCGTCCGATCAGCTCGCCGGACATCTCGTTGGTGGTGTTCTCCAGCCCGGACAGGTCGCGCACGACGCGCACCCGGTCGCAGTGCTCGGCGTACTGCGGCAGGTCGCAGCGGCCCAGGCCCCAGGAGTAGCGCGGCTCCGGCGTCAGCCAGATCGTCTCCCGGGCGCGCCGGGTGATCTCGATGAACGCCTCCATGTTCGGGTCGTTCCCGTTGCCCCGGCCGTCGCCGAGGATCAGCACCGTCGTCCGGCGCGTGACGGCCGAGCCGTGCTCCTCCAGGAAGTTCCCGAACGCGAGCCCGTAGTGCGAGTTCGCGTCCACATCCAGCTGGTCGCCGCCGAAGATCAGGCCGAGCGCGTGCTCGACCGGGTGATCGGCGAACAGGTCGGTGACCTCGACCAGGTCGGCCACGAACGCGAACGAGCGCACCTGGCCGAACAGGTCCTGCAGTCCGTGCACCAGGTGCAGCGTGAACCGCGCCGTCGCACGCACGGACAGCGACACGTCGGCCAGCACGACCAGCCGTGGCTTGTCCTCCATGCGCTGCACGGTGACCGGATTGAACGGGACGCCGTCGTAGCGCATGTTCTTGCGCATCGTGCGTCCGGAGTCGATCCGCCCGCGCGGCGACACCCGCCGCCGGTGGGTCAGCGCGCCGTGCAGTGACTTGGCCAGCCGGCGCAGCGAGTCCTCCAGCTGCATCCGCTCGGACTCCGAGGCGCGGTCCACCTCGGCGACGCGCTCGGCGTCGTCGTGGCCCTCGACGATCCGCTGCTCGATCTCGAGCAGCTTCTCCAGGTGGGCCTTGATCGCCTCCGGTAGACCCTCGAGCACGCCGGTCAGCCTGCGCCGCAACGCCGCCGCGTCGTCCTCGGTGCCCTGCTCGCTCTCGAGCAGCTCCTCCTCGGAGTTGAGCCACCCGAGCAGGGCGTCCTGCTGGGCGACCGAGAGGTCGGCGTCGACCTGCGTGCCCTGCGCCTGCGAGATGTCGCCGGGGAGCCCGCCGCCGGAGAAGCGCTCGGTCTCGATCTGGACGCGCTGCCCCTCGGTCACGTCGCCGTCCGCGTTCTCCTTGGACAGCACGATCTCGTCGGTCATCGCGGCCAGGTCGACCTTGTTCGCCTCCTGGTGCAGGTTGTACTGCTCGGCGAGGTCCTCCGGGTCGAAGAACTCCCGGATGTCGACCGGGGCGCCGTGGTCGTGGCCCTGCTCCGGGGTCTCGCTCGGCTCCTCGGAGAGCGTGAAGTCGTCCAGCGGGGTGTCGTCGGTCATGTCCCCGTGGCCGTGCCCGTGGCCATGGCCGGTGTCCTGCTCACCGATCTTGACCAGCGAGAAGAACATGTCGAACACCTGGTTGTAGGTGTCCTCGTCGCGCCGGTCCTTGATCAGCGCGACGCGCAGGGCCTCCTTCAGCACGGCCTTGTCACTCAACACGCCCGGCTGCGCCGCGCAGCGCATCGCGTCCACGGCCTCGGAGACCGAGATCCGCACCGAGCGCAGCCGCAGCAGCCGGACGAACCGGTGGATGCTCGCTTCCATCAGCTCACCTCAGCGTTCGGATCAGACCGGGCGCTTGCGGGTGCCGCCGAACGAGCGGGTCCCCTGGCCGGAGGTCACCTCACGCGGCCGCGTGTCGCTGCCGCTGGTGACGCCGCCGTAGATGGGGTGACGTCCGGCCTCGTCCTTCGCCGCGCGCTTGGCGACGCCGTCGACGTCCCCGTCGTCCGGGTCGTCGTCGTCGATGGTGCGGACGCTGCGGGCCGGCTCGGGACGGGACGCGGCCGGCCCGTCGTGCGAGTGGTCGCCGTCGTGGCCGTGCCCGTGACCATGACCGTGGCCGTGGTCGTCGATCACGGCGTTCGGGTCGACCAGCCGCGGCAGCGCGTCCAGCGCCTTCTTGACGTCCTTGTCGTACTTGACGACGACGGAGACGGTGTCGGACAGGACCTGCGAGTTCAGCTCGTCCACACCGAGCACGGCCAGCGTGCGGGCCCAGTCGATCGTCTCGGAGATCGACGGCGCCTTGCGCAGCTCCAGCTCGCGCAGCCCGCGCACGACGGAGACGAGCTCCTCGGCCAGCGCGTCGGACAGGCCGGTCTTCTTCGACTGGACGATCTCCAGCTCGCGCGCCGCGGCCGGGTAGTCCAGGAACAGGTGCAGGCAGCGGCGCTTCAGGGCGGCCGCGAGGTCACGCGTGTTGTTCGAGGTGAGCAGCACGTACGGGCGGTGCTCGGCGACGAACGTGCCGACCTCGGGCACCGAGATCTGGAACTCGCCGAGCGTCTCCAGCAGCACGGCCTCGAGGGCCTCGTCGGCGCGGTCCACCTCGTCGATCAGCAGCACGCACGGCTCGGGCGAGCGGATCGCCTCCAGCAGCGGGCGCGGGGCGAGGAAGCGCTCGGAGAAGAACACGCTGTCCTGCTCGCCGACCCGCTCCACCGCGGTCGCCAGATCGGGGGCGTCCTCGACGACCTGCCCGATCTTCTCCCGCAGGATCTGCGTGTACATCAGCTGCTTGCCGTAGTCCCACTCGTACAGGGCCTTGGTCTCGTCCTGGCCCTCGTAGCACTGCAGACGCAGGAACCGCCGGCCCGTGGCCAGGGCCAGCATCTTCGCCAGCTCGGTCTTGCCGACACCGGCCGGCCCCTCCAGCAGAAGCGGCTTGTCCAGCCGTGTGAGCAGGAACACAGTGGTCGCGAGCCGGGTGTCGGCGATGTAGCCCTGCTTGCGCAGCGCCTCGATCACCTGGTCGACGGACTCGAACGGGCTCTCACCCGCGGTGGGGGTGCTCGCGGACGTCACTGCCTCGGACACGTACTTCTCCTTCCGGGCCGCACACGACGGCAAGTGCGGCAGGGCATTCGGCGCTGATGCTCCGGCCGGCGAACCGGCCACAGCGCCCGCCATGGATCGGCGGGCATTGACCTCACGCACCAGCCAGCGGGCCCACCTGCTCCCAGTATTACCGGGAGCCCGGTGGACCCGCTGGTCTGGCGATGGTGCGAACTAGCCGGACGATCAGCTCAGCAGGTCGTCCAGGTCGCCGTTGATCGAGTGCTCGACGACCGGGCGGACCGTCTCGAACGTGCACTCCTTCGGGTTGCCCGGGGTGCAGGCGTCACCGAGGACGTGGTTGGTGATCCGGTCGACGTCCGCCGCGTCGCCGACGATCGTCGGCGAGTTCTCGTAGAACTTGGTCGGACCCTGGCCCAGACGGTTCTTCGAGTACGAGTCCTGCTTGACGTCGGCGAACTTCTCCGGGATGCCCACGTCGCGCAGGAGCCGGATGGACGCGGCGAGCGCGGCGTCGGCGGCCTGCGGCTTGGTCATGCCCTTGGTGTCGATGCCCATGGCCTCCGCGATGTCGGCGAAGCGCTCGTAGGCGACCGGCATGTTGAACGCCCACACGCGGGGGAGCGCGACGGCGTTGTTCAGGCCGTGGTGGGTGTCGTAGAACGCGGACACCGCGTGCGAGATCGAGTGGATGATCCCGAGACCACCGGAGTTGAACGCCTGGGCGGCGATGTACTGCGCGTACATCATGCCCTCGCGACCGGGCAGGTCCTGCCCGTTCCACACGGCCTGGCGCAGGTACTGCGACGTCAGCTTGATCGCGTGCAGCGCGTTGCCGAGCGACGGCTGGAAGTTCAGCCGCGAGACGTAGGGCTCGGAGGCGTGCGCGAGCACGTCGAAACCACACTGCGCGGTGTAGTCGATCGGGCAGTCGTAGTAGAGGACCGGGTCGTCGATCGCCAGCGACGTGACCGACGCGTCGTCGAACGCCACGTACTTGTGCGGGTTGTCCGGGTCGGTCGTGGTGTCCGTGATGACGTAGGCCCACGAGGTCTCCGAGCCGGTGCCGGCCGTGGTGGAGACCGCGATGTGCGGCGGGTTCGCCGGGTTCTCGGACTTGTTGAAGCCCTCGAACTCGTTGACGTTGCGGCCGTCGTGGGCGACCGAGACGCGCGCGCCCTTGCAGGCGTCGTGCGAGGAGCCGCCGCCGATGGAGACGAACGAGTCGCAGTTGTTCTGCTGGTACAGCGCGACGGCGTCCATCGAGTTGTAGTCCTTGGGGTTGGACTCAACCTTGTCGTAGACGACCGTGTCGATGCCGTGGTACTTCATCGACTCGCTGATCTTGTGGACGATGTCGGTGCCGCGCAGGCCCGACGTCATGATCAGGGTCTTCTTGAATCCCAGCTTCAGGGCCTCCGGGCCGATCAGCTCGTGCGAGCCCGGACCCATGAGTGCACGGGGGAACGGGTGGAACTCCTTGATCGGGAACGGCTTCAGAAGCTCGTCAACCTGCATGGCAGCCCTTTCTGGTGCAGGCGGATGGGTCGAGAACGCACGCTAGGACCCGCACCGCCGCGGCGCACGGGCTGATCCCCAAGACCGTCTTAGGGACCGGGCATGGCCCCTGCCCGGTCGTAGGGGAATGGGGCGAACGGACCTCACGTACCGGTGAGGTCGTCGGCCGACTACTGCAAGTCTATTGCGATAAGGGCCGTTCGGGCAAAGGTCTGCGCGTCCTGGGCCGTCCGGACGCTCAGGCGCGGACCGCGACGAGCGCCGAGCCGACCTCGCGGAACCCGAGGCGGGCGTACCAGGTGCGCGGCCAGTCGGCCGACCACGTGTCCAGCGCGATCAGGTCGCATCCGGCGTCCCGGGCCCGCGCGACCGCGGCGCGGACCAGGGCCCGGGCGTGTCCCCGCCCCCGGGACGCGGGCTCGGTCTCCAACGCGTCCAGCCACGCCGTTCCCCCGTCGATCTTGAGCAGGCAGGCCGCGACCACGCGGTCGTCCTCGCGAACGGCCAGGCACCGCACGTCGACGACGGTGTCCTCGATCCGGTAGCGGTCGGTGAGCTGGGCGAGCTGGTCGTCGGAGACGGCGGGGTTGCGCTCCCGCCAGCCCGCGTCGAACAGCGGTCGGAGCACGTCCAGGCCGACGTCGTCGACGGCGTCCGGGCCCGGGTCGTCCGGGAGGTCCGCGACCCGGGCGGACATCGTCACCAGGTCTCCGATCGACCAGCCGAGCGCGCGCAAGGCGTCCGCGTCCGCCGGTCCCGGCCCGGAGACCAGCGCCGCGCCGTGGGTCAGGCCGGCCCCACCGAGTACCCGGTCCGACTCCGCGATGAGCGTCCGGGCGTCCACCGGGCCGTCGACGAGCAGCTGGTTGTGCATCCGGGAGGTCGGGATCGGGTCGGTGAGCACGGCGACCCCGCCCGGGACCTCGACCTCACGGGTGGCCGCCCGCCGCAGGACGGACGGCTGGTGCAGGCGCGCGCGGCCGGCGTCGTCGAGCTCCGGGACGGCCGGTGCGGCGAACCGCCCCTCGGTGTCCGGGCGGTAGGGCAGCGCGGCGAGCACGGCGCTCGACGGGATCGCGCCGTAGGCGTGCGGGAACCGCATCGACCCCGGGTCGCCGTGCACACCGGGCTCGAAGCGCACCTCGATCCCGGCGCCGTCCAGCCGGTCCGGATCGACGGCCAGCAACAGCATGTCCCGGCGTCCGGCGAACAGGCGCTGCGCAGGCAGCTCGACCTGATCGGGTGTGGACAGGTGGACGAACCCGACCTCGGCGAGGGACGGTGGCGCGACCACTCCGGCGGCGAGAGCGGCACGCCATTCCGGCGCGGAACACAGATGGAGCAGGACGTCGGTCACGCCGATCAGTGTGCTGCCTAGACGAACGGAGGGGCGTCGGGTCCGAGCCTTGCTTTCGGCACCGGGTGCCAATAACGTCCGAACCGCCGCCCCACCGCCCGAGGGGGGCTGCTTCACGGTCGATCCGACCACCGTCTGTGGAGGTACACATGGCCCCGATCGAGCAGAACGAGACCGCAGTGGAGGAGACCCCGCTGGTCGAGGAGACCCTCGTCGAGGAGGTCTCCATCGACGGTATGTGCGGTGTCTACTAGTCCCCTGGACACCAGCGACACGGTGGCCGATCCGGGGCCGCGTTTCGACCCCGGATCGGCCTACCGATGCAGCCCGAACGTCTCCCTGCGGCCCGAGCCGTTCGGCGCGCTGGTGTACGACTTCGTGACCCGCAAGCTGTCGTTCCTCAAGACGCCCGAGCTCGTCGAGGTCGTCAAGGGCCTCGAGCACCACCCCGACGCGCACGCCGCGATCGCCGCGGCCGGCGTCCCGGAGGCCCAGCGGCCCGCCTACGTCAAGGCGCTGTCCGGGCTGTGCGACTCCGGAACGATCGTCGCCCGCTGATTCCCGCCACTGCGTTCACTGTGAGGTGCCCGTGAAGCTGGTCGACCACTTCCAGTACGGCCTGAACTCGCCCATCTGCCTGACCTGGGAGCTCACCTACGCGTGCAACCTCGCGTGCGTGCACTGCCTGTCGTCCTCCGGCCGTCGCGACCCGCGTGAGCTGGACACCGCCGAGGCCAAGGCGGTCATCGACGAGCTGCAGCGGATGCAGGTCTTCTACATCAACATCGGTGGCGGTGAGCCGACGGTCCGCCCGGACTTCTGGGAGCTGCTCGACTACTCGATCGACCACAACGTGGGCGTCAAGTTCTCCACCAACGGGATCAAGCTCGACAAGAAGCGGGCGGGCCAGCTGGCCGCGACCGACTACGTCGACATCCAGATCTCGATGGACGGCGCGACGGCGGCGGTGAACGACCACGTCCGCGGACCGGGCTCGTTCGACACGTCGATCCGGGCACTGGAGAACCTGGCCGAGGCGGGCTTCGGCCAGCCGAAGATCTCGGTCGTGATGACCCGGGAGAACGTCGACCAGCTCGACGACTTCAAGGCCATCGCGGACAAGTACAACGCTCAGCTGCGGATCACCCGGCTGCGCCCGTCCGGCCGCGGGGCCGACGTCTGGGACGAGCTGCACCCGACCGCGCCGCAGCAGAAGCAGCTCTACGACTGGCTGGTCGCGAACGGCGACAACGTCCTCACCGGCGACTCGTTCTTCCACCTCTCGGCGTTCGGCGAGGCGCTGCCCGGGCTGAACCTGTGCGGCGCCGGTCGCGTCGTGTGCCTGATCGACCCGGTCGGCGACGTGTACGCCTGCCCGTTCGCGATCCACGAGAACTTCCTGGCCGGCAACGTCCGCTCGCCCGGCGGGTTCAAGGAGGTCTGGGAGCACTCGGAGCTGTTCACCGGACCTGCGCCAGCCGCAGACCGGCGGTGCCTGCGCGTCCTGCAACCACTACGACTCCTGCCAGGGCGGGTGCATGGCCGCCAAGTTCTTCACCGGCCTGCCCCTGGACGGTCCGGACCCGGAGTGCGTCCGCGGGTTCGGCGAGCAGATGCTGGCCGCCCGCGACGGCGAGACCGTGATCCCGAAGTCCGACGTGAACCACTCGCGCTCGGAGCCGCGCAACTCCCGGACGCCGAAGCAGCCGACGATGCTCTCGCTCGCGCCGCCGCCCCGGCGCCCGGACCGCATGTGCGACGAGAGCCCGCTGGCCGACTACGCCGCCGCACCCGTCGCCGGGAGCTGACACGGATCTGCTGACCGGGCCCGTCGACCTGCGTGGTCGGCGGGCCCCGTCGCGTGTGCTGTTCGGCCCGCACGAGACGAACCTCGGGCACCGGCGCTCGCTCTCCGACGCGCACGTGGCCTACTACGCACGCCGGGCACTCGGCGGCACGGGCGTGATCGTCGTCGAGACGGCGTCGGTGCACGCTTCGGACCACCCCTACGAGCGGGCGCCGGTGGCCGCGGACTGCGGGCCGGGCTGGGCCGCGATCGCCGACGCCTGCCGCCCGCACGGCACGCTCGTGCTGGCCGGGTTGGGGCACGCCGGCGGGCAGGGTTCGACGGCGCACACCCGCACGCCGCTGTGGGGCCCGTCCCGGGTTCCCGACGTCGTGAGCCGCGAGGTCCCGGTTCCGATGGACCGCCCCGAGATCGACGCGCTGCTCGACGGCGTCACCTCCGCCGCCCGGCTCGCCGTCGCCTCCGGGCTGGACGGCGTCGAGGTGAACGCCGGTCAGCATTCTCTGCTGCGGCAGTTCCTGTCCGGGCTGACCAACCGGCGCGACGACGAGTACGGCGCCGACCGGAGCCTGCTCCTGCGCCGGGTTCTGGCCGCCGTCCGCGACGGTCTCGGCCCGTCCTCGCTGCTCGGCCTGCGGTTGTGCGTGGACGAGCTGGCGCCGTGGGCGGGGATCACCCCGCCCGACGGGATCGAGATCGCGGCGTCGGTGGCCGGGCTGGTCGACTACGTGGTCCCGGTGCGCGGGAGCGCGCTGTCCGTGTCCGCGACCCGGCCGGACATGCACACACCGCCGGGGTTCAACCGGGAGGTGTGCGGGCGCGTGCGGGCCGCCCTGCGGGCTGCCCCGGTTCCGCGCGGCGGCGCGGACCCGCCCGCCGTCGTGTGGCAGGGCAGTGTCGTCGACCCGGCCGAGGCGGGAGCGGGGCTCGCCGACGGCACGGCCGATCTCGTCGAGATGACCCGCGCCCAGATCGCCGATCCCGATCTCGTCGCGCTCGTGCACGCCGGGACACCGGAGCGGATCCGGCCGTGCAGCCTGTCCAACCAGGGCGCGGCCCGGGACCCGCGCAACCCCGTCGTCGGCGACGAGATCGAGCCGCGTTCCGGACACGAGACGACCGAGCCCGATCCGTCCGGTGTGGACGCCGTGCCCCGCGACGTGATGGTGGTCGGAGGTGGACCGGCCGGGTGTGAGGCGGCCCGGACCCTGGCCGAGCGCGGGCACCGCGTGACGGTCTACGAGC
Source organism: uncultured Actinomycetota bacterium (assembly GCA_963822335.1). Lineage (GTDB taxonomy): Bacteria > Actinomycetota > Actinomycetes > Mycobacteriales > Pseudonocardiaceae > Pseudonocardia. The sequence goes on from CAWGHE010000007.1 coordinate 174,677, forward strand.
GCTCGCCGCACCTGGGCGGTGCGCTCCGGCTCGCGGCGGCTCTGCCCGGCCGCGGGCGGTGGGCCGTGCTCGCCGACTGGTGGGCCGCCGAGCTGGATCGGCTCGGGGTGGACGTGCGGACCGGCGCGGAGTTCACCGAGCGCGACCTCGATGCGGCCAGGGCGACCGGCGCGGCCGTGCTGCTCGCCACCGGCTCCCGCCCACCTGGCCCGCTGCTTCCCGACCCGACGCTCCCGCCCGATCCGCTCCCGACCTGTCCGGCCGTCATTCCGGCGGCCGAGTTCGTCGCCGCACTGCGGACCGGATCGGTCGCGGCGGCCGCGTCCGTAGGTGTCGGCGGGGTCGCCGGAGCGAGCGTCGTCGACCGGGTGGAGGAGGTCGCCGGTGCCGGCCGAAGCGATGGCCGGGAGCGACAGGAGCGACAGGGTCGGGCCGCCGTGCTCGTGTTCGACCCGGTCGGCGACGCGGTCGGGGTCGGTATCGCCGAAACGGTGGCGGCGACCGGAGCGAGCTGCCAGCTCGTCACGCCGGACGCGGTCGCCGCCGACCAGCTCGGCCGCACCGGCGGGCTCGCCGACGCGAACGCCCGGCTGGAGCGGGCCGGCGTCGAGCGGGTGACGTTCTCGCGGATCGACTGCGCTGGTGCGGGTGTCGCGACCGTCGTCGACGTGCACACCGGCGCCCGCCGGACGATCGCCTGCGATCTGCTGATCGACTGCTCGGCCCGCCTGCCGGACGAGTCGCGGTGGGCGGGCGACCTGCCGCGTGCCGGGGACTGCGTCGCGCCGCGCACGGTCGCCGAGGCGGTCCGGGAGGGCCGCCGCGCCGCTCTGGCCCTCGGCCGGCCCACGCCGGAGGCCGGGCCGGGCAGCTTTCGGCAGGAACCCGTTCGCTCGGCGAACCATGTGCGGGAGCCGGGGCCGCAGGGTGCCGCGATCGGTGCGGGGTCGCCTCGGGAAACCGTTGGGTCGGCGAACGGCTTTTCGGCAGCCTCGCCGGAGGGCGGCGGTCCGCGCCTGACCGGGTCAGGGTCCTCGCAGGAGACCGTTCGGTCGACGAACCGTTCTGCGGGAGCGTCGCGGGAGGGCGGCGGCGCGGACCCGGTCGGGTCGGGGTCGCTCCGGGAAACCGTTCGGTCGGCGAACCATCTGCCGGGCACGGCGCCGGGCGGTCCGGTGTCGGGCCGCCGGGAGAGCGGCCGGCCGGCCGGAGGCGCGTCACTCCTGCACACCCCGTTGCGGCTCGGACCGCGGACGGTCCGCAACCGGATCGTCTTCACCGCCCACCTGACCGGCTACGCGGTCGACGGGCTGCCGACCCGGCGGCACGCCGCCTACTACGCCGCGCGGGCGGCCGGCGGCGCCGGGCTGGTGATCACCGAGGAGCACTCGGTGCTGCCCGACGACCGGCCCTACGAGAACGTGATCCGCGGTCACGACCCGGCCGCGGTGCCCGGCCATCGCGCGATCACCGATGCGGTGCACGCCCACGGCGCCGTCGTGCTCGCCCAGCTCAACCACAACGGCGGGCAGTCGTCCGGCATGTACTCCCGCCTGCCGGTCCGTGCGCCGTCGGCGATACCGGACCCGATGTTCCGCGAGGTCGCCGTCGCGATGACCGAGGCCGACGTCGCCGAGGTCGTCGCCGGGTACGCGCGGACGGCCGAGCTCTGCGTCGCCGGCGGCTACGACGGCGTCGAGCTGCAGTGCTCGCACGCGTCGCTGCTGCGGATGTTCCTGTCCCCGGCCACGAACCGGCGCACCGACGGCTACGGCGGATCGCCCGCCGCCCGTGCGCGGATCGTGCGCGAGGTGATCGACGCCGTGCGGACCGTGCTCGGGCCGGATCGCGTGCTCGGCGTCCGGCTCGGTGCGGCCGAACGGATCCCCGGCGGGTCTGGACCTCGACGAGGGCGTCGAGCACGCCCGCCTTGTGGAGGCCACCGGGCACGTCGACTACCTGAGCACGTCGATCGGCGTCGCCACCGCCTCGCTGTACCTGATCGAGGCGTCGATGCACACGCCGTCCGGGTACGCCTCGTTCATCCCGTCCGCGATGCGCCGGGCGGTGTCGCTCCCGGTGCTCGGCGTCGGGCGGTTCACCACGCCGGAGCAGGCCGAGGCCACGGTGGACCTCGGCGAGTGCGACCTCGTCGGTGTCGCACGTGGACAGATCGCCGATCCGGAGTTCGCGGTGAAGTCGGCGGACGGGCGGCCGGTGCGCGCCTGCGTCGGCTGCAACCAGGAGTGCGTCGGCCGGGTCGGGCTGAACCGGCCGCTCGGCTGCACGGTCAACCCGCGTGCGGGCCACGAGTGGCTGCCGGTGCCGGAGCCGTTGCGCCGCAAGATGAACGTCGCGGTCGTCGGCGGCGGGCCCGCCGGGTTGGCCGCCGCGGCGGCGCTCGCGCGGCGCGGCCACCGGGTGACGCTCCACGAGCGCGCGGCCGCGACCGGCGGTCAGGTCGCCCTCGCCGCCCGCGCGCCGGGCCGGGCCGAGATCGTCGCGGTCGTGCACGACCTCGCCGCCGAGTGCGGGCGCGCCGGTGTGAGCGTCCGAACCGGGCACGACGTCCGCTCGGCGGCCGATCTCGACCCGTCGACCGACGCCGTCGTGCTCGCCACCGGTTCCGTCCCGGCGCGGCCTGCCTTCTCCGGGCCGGGGGTCGTCGCGGTGCACGACGTCCTGTCCGGAGCCGCCGCGGTGACCGGACGTGTGCTCGTCGTCGACGAGCTCGGGTTCCACCAGGCGACCTCGGTCGCCGAGCTGCTGGCCGGACGGGGCTGCACCGTCGAGGTCGTCACTCCGGCGATGGTCGTCGGGCAGGACCTCGGCCTGACGCTGGACCGGGAGGGGTTCCGCCGTCGCGCGCACGCCGCGGGCATCGCCACCGCCACCGACCGGGTCGTCCTCGACGTGCGGGGTGAACCGGGCGCGCTCGACGTGACGCTGCTGCACCACCCGACCGGTGCGCACGAGCACCGGCGGGTCGACGCCGTCGTGCACGCACTGTCCACAACGCCCTGTGAGGATCTGTGGACAACTCTGCGGGACGGGCCGATCCCGGTGCACCGCATCGGTGACTGCCTCGCTCCACGTCGGATCGACGCGGCCGTCCGGGAGGGTGAGCAGGTCGCGGCGGAGGTCGACGCCGGAGCCCTGCCGGTACGGCAGGCTGGGTCCCGTGCTGCTCGGTGAGATGACCTGGACCGATCTCGACGACCGGCCGCGCACGCTCGTCGTGCCGATCGGGTCGGTGGAGCAGCACGGGCCGCACCTGCCGATCTCGACCGACGTCCGGGTCGCCGAGGCCGTCGCCGCCGGACTGCACGACCGTGACCCGGACCTGGTGCTCGCCCCCGCGCTGGCCTACGGCGCAGCCGGCGAGCACGAGGGCTTCCCGGGCACGGTCTCGCTCGGGAACGAGGCGCTGTACACGGTGCTGCTCGAGTACGGACGGTCCGCATGCCGCTGGGCGTCGCGCCTGCTGTTCGTCAACGGGCACGGCGGCAACGTCGCGACACTCGTCTCGGCCGTGACCCGGCTGCGCTACGAGGGCCGCGACGCTGCGTGGCTGCCGTGCGTACCCGTCACCGGGCCCGGGGTCCCGGCGGATGTGCACGCCGGCCGCGTCGAGACGTCGCTGATGCTCGCGCTCGCGCCGGACCTCGTCCGCCCGGACGCCGCCGCACCGGGCGCGACCGCGCCGCTGCCCGAGCTGCTGGAGCGGATGCGGACCGGCGGGGTCGCGGCGGTCAGCCCGAACGGCGTCCTCGGGGACCCGACCGGCGCGTCCGCCGACGAGGGACGGCGGCTGCTCGACGGGATGCACGTCGCGGCCGCGGCGGCCGTGCACCGGTGGACGCCCGAGCGCCGGGAGGGTCGTCTCCGGCCGTGACGGTCGCGGCCCCGCTGAGCGACGATCATCGGTCGTGTCCGTCGGTGTCCGAGCGGAGCAGCAGGCCGCGCCGACCCGACGGGGCGTCGGGACCGTGCCCGAACGGCGTCCAGCCCTCACTCAGGTACAGGCGGCGGGCCGGCGAGTCGATGTCCGCCGTCTGCAGCCATGCGACCGCGATGTCGGTGGACGCTCGGGTCGCGCGCAGCAGCCGCCGCCCGAGCCCTCCACGACAGTGGCTGGGGAGCACCGCCAAGAGACGCACGGCGAACGTCCCGTCGAGCGCATCGGCGCGGTGGGCACCGAGGTGCTCGCGGAGCTGGCCGGCCCATGCGTCGTGGTCCTGGTCGGCCCACCTCCACGGATGCCCGTAACACAGTCCGATGAGGTCGTCGTTCTCCGAGGCCACGATGATCGTCGTGTCGGGCCGTCCGCGCAGCGCCTCGTACGTATCGGCGTAGATCTGGGCGACCTCGGGCGGCTCGCTGAGCGGCGGCACCGCGGAGGCCGCCGCGTACAACCGCTCGACGGCGCCGCGACCGGGCGCCTCGGCCGGGGTGACTCGCTCGGGGACGGACGTCATCCCGGCGATGGTGGACTGCGGCGCCCGGCGAGCCAAGCCTGCTCGGCTACACGCCGACGAGCTCCTCGTTCTCCGTCGACCAGCTGATCGGAAATCCTGGGACGTCGGCGTTCACGACGATCTCCCGTCGCCGGGTGTCGTCGAGATCGTCGAGGGACTCGCCGGCTGGTATGTCCGAGCTGAGGAGAGCGACCTCGTCGGGGCACTCCGTTGCCCATCCGAGTTCGGTGAGACTGCAGAACATCCCGTGCGAACGTTCCCCGCGGAACTGTCGCGTGCGCAGTTTGCCGATTCCGGGTAGGCGGGCTCCCGGCGGGGCGACGGGCACGACGCAGCCTTCGGTGACGACATCGAGGCCGCCGAACACGATCTGGGCCTTCTTCCCATGACCCAGATCGACCAGGGCGAGCCGGATGTGATCGCCGTGTGGATGCGGCTTCACCTCGATGACCCGCCCGGCGACGACTCCAACCGTGATCACGGCGAGCAGCATATCCCTCCCCTCCAACCGGGTTGCGCCCGCCAGTACCCCGGTCGTCGGCCGGCCGGCGAGCTCCCTCGGACGGGCCGTGAGGACCGGGACGACGGCCGGTCGGTCCGCCGACGCATCGGGCCGATGCCGGTGGCGGCCAGGCATCACAGCCGCTGCGCCCCCAGCCAGAGCGCGTCGAAGGCCCGTCGTGCCGTCTGCACGTGCTGCGGCTCATCAGCATGTGGGCGCTGGAGCCGGAATTGGGGCTGATCAGGTACCCGAGAACGTCGTCGTCGCCGATGTAGTCGCCGAACTGCCCGAAGAGCATCTCGTTTTCGTGACGCAGTGTCGCGACGTCGAGGTGGTAGAGGCACGCGCCTGCGAGCATCTCGTGCCGGGTCTCCCGGAATGCGCAGTACTCGGGCACGTAGTCCGGGCCGACAACCGACTGGAGAAACCGTTTGAATGTGGCGACCGCCGGCCGATTGTCGGTTTCGCCGCCGGGAAGCAGGAAGCGGTACCGGGCTCCCTTCTTCACGTTGTTCGCCACGACGAGCAACGACTGTCCCGCGGTGGCTTCGTTGCCGTCCACGCCTTCGATGACGTCGAAGCCGAGGTGGATCGCAGCGATGTCGGCGTGCCGGCAGTAGCCCTCCATGCGGATCACCTCGTCCTGCTGGATGAGCCCCTCGCGGCCGGCAGTGTTGGACGTGGCCAACTCCTCCGCCACTGTGTCGATCCGGTCGGTGATGACCCGGGCGATCCGGTTCATCGCGTCATAGCGACGGCTCGCCTGGGCCTTCACGTCAGTCAGCGCGTAGTCCATGTACCGGACCAGGGGCCCCTGGTCCGGCGGCGCGCTGATCGGCTCGCCATACACGAGGTAGTCGAGGCTGACGTCGAAGAACTCGGCAAGGGCGGTGAGCTTCTCGAAACTTGGGCGCGTCCTCCCGTGCGCGTACTGGGAGAGGGCCGTGGCCGTGATGTCCACGGCACGGAGAATTTTTTTCCGGTCTCCTCGGTAGCCCCGCTCGATCAGGCTGCTCAGCATCTCCTCGAGCTTCACCGTGCGCTGGCGCACTTCACTCACCGTCCGATATGTCCCTTTATGGGCGATTGGGGGTTGTCACTCGCCATGTAGCTGTACTTCACGAGACCGTAAGTCTTACTTGTTTGGCCGTCGCTCGAGCGAGCGATCGCATCTTACTCTGAAGCTGCTCTACCACCGGACTGTCGGGAGACGCAATGACCTGTCCCTCCCGGCCGCCGTGGACATCGATGAGGAGCGTCGATGATCGACAAGGTCGAGACCCCCTGCACCGAGCGCCCGAACCCTGCCGTGCCACCACACATCGTCGAGGCGAGCAAGCCCCCGACCCGTCCGATACAGGTTGTCGGCGTGGCGATCGCCCTCCTCGCGGCGGGCTGCGGAGCCGCTCCGGCCCTGGAGCGAGCAGGCGGACCGGGGACGCCCACCGTGCCGTCGCTGGTATTCGCGGCATCCGCCTCCGCCGACGAGCGACAGCCCGCGATGGGTGCCCTCTTCGCGGCCGCAGTGCGCAGGGAGATGGACGCGGGCAACGGATCCCTTCGGCTTGTGGTCGACCGGCCTGGCGGCCCGGCCCCGGTCGGTGACGACGTCGATCTCGTGTTGCGGAGGGGGCCCGAGATCGAGCATTCGCCGGCGCGGCGGCAGACGCTCGCCGACCGGAAGGCAGCGGACATCGCCGCACGGGTGACGGGCCTCGGCGGATCCAGCGGCCACATCGATCCGGTCGGGCTGCTCATCTACATCGGGCGGCTACCCGGCCCGGTGACCGCCACCGTGGTCGGCTCCGGCCTGCAGGACGTCGGGCCGCTGGCGGTGGACGCCGTCGGGTGGGACCACGTCGGCACCGACGCCGAGATCGACATGGCGCAGACCGCGGACTCGTCCCCGACCTCCGAGGCAAGACGATCATCTTCGGGGGAGTCGGCGACGTCGCCGGCGGGCAGGAGGAGTTGGCGCTGCCGTTCCGCCGGCGCGTCGCGGATTTCCTGATGAAGCTGTGCGCGCGCGGCGGCGGTGTTTGCAGCGTGGACACCACGCCGCTCGTCGAGCCACCACGATCGACCACCCACGCCTCGGTCGTGGCGCTACCTCGGCTGCCGGACCTGGCCTTCGCCTCCGACGGCGGGCCACCGCCGACCCCCGTCCCGTTGTCGACCGACCTTCTGTTCGGCCCCGAGTCGGCGGTGCTGTTGGCAGACGGGCAGGCCTACCTGCGCGCCCTCGCCGCGACGCTCCCGGCGCGGTCGGGCATCAGCCTCGTCGGCCACACCGCGGCGGTCGGTACGCCCGACGGTGCGCGGCAACTCTCGCTCGCGAGGGCGGAGGCCGTACGAGCTGCGATCCTGGCCGCCAACCCTCTGCTCGATCCGGCCGCCGTCGTCGCGACCGGGGTCGGCTACGACCGGCCGATCGTCGCCGACCGCGACTCCGACGGCGACCTCCTGCCCGCCGCGGCACGGAACCGCGCCGTCGTCCTCACCGTGTCCCCGGCCCGGTCCGGCGGTGCGCAGTGACCGGGAGACGGCGAGGCCTGCCGGCGTCCTTCTGGCTCCGGCACCCGATCCTCGCCTGCAAGGTGATGATGCTCGTCCACCTCAGCCCCACCCCGGCCGCGGAAGCGTCCGACGACCGGTCGCCGACGCTCGTGTCGCCGTTCACGAGCGCCGAGCTGGCAGCGGAGGCACAGGGACTGCGAACGGCGAACCGGAGGACGCGCTGGCTGCTCCGCCGCATGGATCGCCTGGCCGGGCGAGCTGTCGCGGCCGCGGCGGCGGCCGAGCGGCTCGCAGCGGAGGCCGAGTACGTCGACCGCCGTCGCTACGTCGTCGGGTCCCGCCGCCCACACTGGATCCGGTTCACGACGACCGCGACGACCGGGTTCGCGGTGACGCTTCGCGAGGCCCGCCGGGATGCGGCGCGGCTGAACGCCCAGATCGACGAGGAGACGCTGCTCGGGGCCTCGGTGCATCTGCACACGCGGAGTCGCCTGGTCGTTCTGATCGCCTACGCACTGCTGCTGGTGGACGCGGTCGCGCTGTTCAGCGCGTTCGCCTACCTGCTGAACATCGACTTCGCGGACGTCGACTGGTCGCGACTCGTCACCGCCGCGGCGTTCTCGCTCCTTGGTGCCGGGGTGATGGCCAAGCTGGCGGTCGAGCTTGGGAGACGGGTATGGGCGTGGCGGGTCTCAAACGCGCTCGGGGACGCCGGTGCCGGCGAGTTCCCGCCACGGAGTGCGGTCGTCGCGGCCGGGTCGGTAACGCTGAGCACGCTCAGCGTCCTGTCCGGAGTCTCGATCTTCGTCCGCATCGTGTCCGAGGGCTCCTTCGCCGACTCCGCAGGCCTCGCGGCGACCGTAGGTCTGGTGCTCGCCGTGGCGGCCACGGCGGCTCCCTGGATCCTGGTCCAGCAGGAGGCCTACGACGGCAGTCCGGCTACCCGGCGCCTGGCCGGCCTGACCCGTGTCGATGCACAAGCCGAGGCCGAGCGCATCGCCGCGCGACGCAGTGCCGTGGCGAGGCTTGCTGCCGCGCGCCGTGCACTCGGTGCCGCACAGCGGCTGGGATGGCTGATCGTCCAGCGCGTCGGTGGTTGCTTCGTCGGCCCCCACCAGCTGATCCTCCTCGCCCAGAGCGTGTGCGGCCGGGAGACCGTGCCGGCCGCGGGTGCGATCTCGGTGGCGGCCGAGCCGGTCGCGGTGCTGCCGATCAGCACACCGCCCGACTTGAGGAGGGTCGCCAACGCCATGACCCAGATGCGCGTCGCGGTCGAGCGTGCGGCGGAGCGGATCGAACGGCTGGATGCCGGGGAGCACCTACCGGCCCGGTCGAGTGCGACGTGACCGTCCGCCGGGACCTCAGGACGGACCGGCGACCAGAAGCGGCACGAGCTGCTCGGCCGAGGTCAGGGAGCCGTGCTGGCCCGGGAACGTCGAGAGGAACGGCTCGGCCTCGGGCCGGATCACGACCGCACCGCCGTGCATCGCCGTGACGACGTCGCCGACCCGGTCGCGCAACCGCGGGTCGACGGTCCCGAACCAGCCGCGCTCGACCGCCTCGTCGCCGCTCAGGACCGTGGCGTCGTCGCCGAGCACCGCGCGCCAGGCGGCCAGGACGTCCGCCTCGGCGCCCGGGTGCGCGTAGACGTGCCGGGCCCGCGGGTCCCCGCCGAGAAGTGCGACGCCGTCGCTCAGTCGCTCGTCCTCGTCCGCGTCGTGGCGACGGGTCACCTCGACCATGCCGTGGTCGCCGGTGATCGCGAGCAGCGTGCCGGGCGGCAGCTGCTCGACCATCATCGCGACGAGGTGGTCGAGCAGGCGCAGCTGCCAGCGCCACGCGGGGGAGCCCGGGCCGTACAGGTGGCCCAGCTTGTCCAGGTCCGCGTGGTACCCGTAGACCAGCCGCGGGCCGGCTCCGTCCACCGCGGACAACATCTCGGCCGCGAGGTCACCCGCCGCCGCGACGCCCCGGTACTCCCCGCCGCGCAGGCCGGAGCGGGTCAGCCCGGACCGGCGGAACTCCATGCCGGACACCGTGACGACCTCGACCCCGGCGGCGGCCGCGCGCTCGAACAGCGTCGGCTCGCCCTGGATCCGCTCCGGAGCGAGCTTCTCCCGCAGGTCGCTGCGGCCCTCGGTCCACCCGAGCGCGTCGAGCAGGTGGCCCTCCACCCGGAACCGCAGCCCGAGCGTGCCGTGCGCACCCGGCACGAGGCCGGTGCCCAGCGACGTGAGGCTGATCGGCGTGGTGGACGGGTATCCGACCGTCAACGGTCCGGCGTCGGCCATCGCGGACAGCACCGGCGCGTCGGCCGCGTGCGCGGTGAGCAGCTCCCGGCCGAGCCCGTCGATCAGCAGCAGCGCGGCGGCCCGCACCGGGGGCAGCGGGAACACCGGCGGTCCGGTGTCCGGTGTGGACCCGAGCGCGGCGAGCAGTGACGGCACGACGTCGGCGAGCGTTCCGGCCCCGTAGCGGGGCAGCAGCGTGTCGTCGGTCACCGGGCCAGTCTCCGGTGTGACCGGTGCCGTGTCGACGGCCGGGCCGGCGGGATGGAACCCTCGGCCGGTGAGTGGTTCCGCCGCCGACGGCCCGGCCGACGTCCGCCTGCCGGACGGGTTCACGGTCGCGCTCGACCGGCGCGTGCGCCGGATCGACGGAGGCGCCGCGCTGCTGGGTGGCGCGCCCCCGCGGCTGGTTCATCTCGGCTCCGCGGCCGTGCGGCTGCTCGAGGGGACCGACCGGATCACGGTCGCGGACGCGACGACCCGGGCCCTGTCCCGGCGCCTGCTCGACACCGGGCTGGCGCACCCGGTCGTCGCGGCCACCGGACCGGGGCCGGGCGCGGAGCAGGTCACGGTCGTCGTCCCGGTGAAGGACCGGCCGCTGGACCGGCTGCTGGCCGCACTGCCGCCCGGGCTGGGTGGACTCGTCGTCGTCGACGACGGGTCCGAGGATCCCGAGCTCGTCTCCCGACGGTGTGGCCGAGGCCGGCGGGAAGGTGCTCCGGCACCCCTCGCCGCGCGGCCCGGCGGCGGCGCGCAACGCCGGGCTCGCCGCGGCGGCGACGCCGTTCGTGGCGTTCCTGGACTCCGACGTCGTGCCGCAGGACGGGTGGCTCCGCCCGCTGCTGGCGCACGCGGCCGATCCGGCGGTGGCGATGGTCGCGCCGCGGATCGTCGCGCTCGGGCCGGTGCCGGACGGTCGGGGGCCGGCCGGGGTGATCGGGCGGTACGAGGCGGTCCGGTCCTCGCTGGACCTGGGGCCGGACCCGGCGCTGATCGTGCCGCGCTCGCGGGTGGCCTACGTACCGAGCGCCGCGATGCTGGTCCGGGTCGCGGCCCTCGGGGAGAACGCCGCGTTCGACGAGGACATGCACGTCGCCGAGGACGTCGACCTGGTGCTACGGCTGCACACCCGGGGCTGGCGGATGCGATTCGAGCCGGGTTCGCGGGTCGCGCACGACCACCGCACCCGGCCGTCGGAGTGGTTGCGCGCGCAAGGCGTTCTACGGAACCGGCGCGGCGCCGCTGGCGCAACGTCATCCGGGCGCGGTGCCGCCGGTCGTGCTCTCGCCGTGGTCGGCGGCGGTGTGCGTGCTGCTGCTCGTCCAGCGCCGTCCCGCGACGCTGGCCGCCGCGGCGGTGACCGCGGTGGCCACCGAGCGGCTGTCCCGCAAGCTGACCCGCCTGCGTCGCCCTCGGGTGAGTGCGGCCCGGCTCACCGGGCTCGGGCTGGCCGGCGCCGTGTGGCAGACCGGATCGGCGCTGACCCGGCACTTCTGGCCGCCGGCGGTCCTCGCGCTACCATTCTCGGCGCGCGCACGGCGTGCGGTGCTGGTCGCCGGCGCTCGCCGAGGGGCTGGCGGACTGGTGGACCCACCGCGGGTACGACCGGTCCGTGCGGCCCGGTCCGCTCGGCCACCTGGTCGCGCACCGCCTCGACGACCTGGGGTACGGGGCGGGCCTGTGGTGGGGCGCCGCGCGCGGGCGTACGGCGGCCCCGCTTCGCCCGGCCGGACCCGGCAGCTCGCAAGCTGAGGTAAGCCTCAACTAACGTGTCAAGACCCGACCACTCCATTCGGGTTGGTCCGGACGAGTGATTATCGTTGCAGCATCGATCCGCGTGTGCGGTCTTCGATCATCGGTCTCACCGCTGTTGCGGAACCGGTTTCCTGCGACCACCCGGAATGCGTTCGGCCGCACGAGCACCTGCGCCTGACCTGCTGGGAGGTGTTCTTGCGGGTCAAGAAGATCGGGAGTGTGATGTGGGCGCCGCCACACAGCGACGTGCGTGGATGCGAGCGCGCGCGGTCGCGGAGACGAGGAGTGAGATTTCATGACACAGGTCAGGGTCACCGTCGACGGCGTGAACTACGCCGACGACGTCGAGCCCCGCATGCTGCTCGCGCAGTACCTCCGGGAGACGTTGGGCAAGACGGGCACGCTGATCGGCTGCGACACCAGCAACTGCGGTGCCTGCACCGTGTCGCTGAACGGCCGGAGCGTGAAGTCGTGTTCCGTGCTGGCCGTGCAGGCCGACGGCGGCGAGGTCACGACGATCGAGGGGCTGGCCCGCGACGGTCAGCTGCACCCGGTGCAGGAGGCCTTCCGTGAGTTCCACGGCCTTCAGTGCGGTTACTGCACGCCGGGAATGATCATGGCCGCGGTCGACCTGCTCGGGGACAACCCCGACCCGAACGAGCAGGAGGTCCGCGAGGGCATCGAGGGCAACCTCTGCCGCTGCACGGGCTACCAGAACATCGTCCGGGCCGTGCAGGGCGCCGCGCAGAACATGAAGCCGGGAGCGGGCGCCGCCAACCAGTCCGCCGCCCCGGTTGCCGGAGGAGGCAACTAGATGACCGCGACCGCCGAACCCACCACGACTCGAGATCGGCAAGGCGCGCGTCCGCAAGGAGGACGAGCGCCTCATCTCCGGCCGGTCCCGCTACACCGACTCGATCACTCCGCCCGGCACCCTGCACATCGCGGTGGTGCGCTCCACGCTCGCGCGGGCGACGATCAACTCGATCGACAAGTCCGAGGCCGAGAAGGCCCCGGGCGTGCACGGCGTCTACACCGCCGCCGACCTGGGCGCCGAGGGCGTCGGTCTGCCCTGCGCGTGGCCGATCACCCCGGACCAGAAGGCCCCGCAGCGCCCGGTGCTGGCCGTCGGCCGGGTGACGTTCTCCGGCGAGGGCGTCGCGGTCGTGGTGGCCCGCTCCGTGGCCGAGGCCAAGGACGCCGCCGAGCTGGTCGAGGTCGACTACGACCCGCAGGACCCGATCCTGGACATGGAGGCGGCCGCGCAGGACGGCGCCGACCTCGTGCACCCGGACCTGGGCACCAACGTCTCCGCGACCTGGGTGTTCGACTCCGGCGAGGCCGGCACCGGCGGCAGCGTCGACGAGGCGATCAAGACCGCCGAGTCCGACTCCGACTCGGTCGTGGTCAAGCGCCGGTTCCGCCAGCAGCGCCTGATCCCGGCGTTCATGGAGCCGCGCTCCTGCGTCGTGGACCCGACCGGCGAGCAGCTGACGATCTGGGCCGCCACCCAGGTCCCGCACATCCTGCGCACGATGACGACGGTGACCCTCGGGGTGCCGGAGTCGAAGCTGCGCGTGATCGCCCCGGACGTCGGCGGCGGCTTCGGCGGCAAGATCGGCGTGCTGCCCGAGGAGATGCTCTGCGTGCTGATCGCGCAGAAGCTCCGCAAGCCGATCAAGTGGACCGAGACCCGGTCGGAGAGCATGCTCACCGCGCACCACGGCCGGGACCAGATCCAGGACCTGACGATCAGTGCCAAGAAGGACGGCACGATCACCGGCCTGGACGTCCACCTGCTACGCGGACATGGGCTCCTACCTGGGTCTCGTCGGCCCCGGCGTGCCGATCCTGGGCGCGTTCATGTTCAACGCGATCTACAAGATCCCGGCGCTGAAGTTCACGTGCTCCAACGTCTTCACGAACAAGACGCTGACCGACGCCTACCGCGGCGCCGGCCGTCCGGAGGCCACGTTCGGCATCGAGCGGATCATGGACGAGCTCGCCGTCGAGCTCGGCCGGGACCCGATGGAGCTGCGCGAGCAGAACTGGATCAAGCACGACGAGTTCCCGTTCACCACGGTCGCGGGCCTGACCTACGACACGGGCAACTACGAGGCCGCCACCGCAGCGGGCCATGGAGCTGTTCGACTACGCCGGCCTGCGTCGTGAGCAGGAGGAGCGGAAGAGCACAGGCGACCCGGTCCAGCTCGGGCATCGGCATCTCGACGTTCACCGAGATGTGCGGCCTCGCCCCGTCCCGGGTGCTCGGCTCGCTGTCCTACGGCGCGGGTGGCTGGGAGGCCGCGAGCGTCCGGATGCTGGCCACCGGCAAGGTCGAGGTGATCACCGGTACGTCGGGTCACGGGCAGGGCCACGAGACGGCGTTCTCGCAGATCGTCGCCGACCAGCTCGGCGTGCCGTTCGAGGACGTCGAGATCCTGCACGGCGACACGCAGGTCTCGCCGAAGGGCCTGGACACCTACGGGTCCCGGTCGCTGGTCGTCGGCGGCATCGCGATCGTCAAGGCCGCGGAGAAGGTCGTCGCCAAGGCCAAGAAGATCGCCGCGCACCTGCTCGAGGCGTCCGAGGACGACATCGAGTTCGCGAACGGCGCAGTTCACGGTCAAGGGCACCGACAAGGGCAAGGCCATCCAGGAGATCGCGTTCGCCACGTTCATGGCGCACGACTACCCGGAGGACATGGAGCCCTCGCTGGACTCGGACGCCGTGTTCGACCCGGAGAACTTCTCCTTCCCGCACGGCACCCACCTGGCGGCGATCGAGGTCGACACCGACACCGGGCGCGTGAACCTACGCAAGTACGTCTGCGTCGACGACGTCGGCAACGTGATCAACCCGCTGATCGTCGAGGGCCAGGTGCACGGCGGCCTCGCCCAGGGCATCGCGCAGGCCCTGTTCGAGGAGGCGAACTACGACGACCAGGGCACCCTGGTCAACGGCACGTTCGTCGACTACACGCTGCCGTCGGCGGCGGACCTGCCGAGCTTCACCACGGACCACCTGGTCACCGCGTCCACCACGAACCCGCTGGGTGTGAAGGGTGTCGGCGAGGCCGGCACGATCGCCTCCACCCCCGCGATCGTGAACGGGGTGCTCGACGCGATCCGCCACCTCGGCGTCACCGAGATCGAGATGCCGACCACCTCGCAGCGCGTCTGGCGTGCCCTGCAGGTGGCCAAGGGCAAGTCGGTGCAGCAGACCCCGAGCGACACGCACTCGCCCGGCGCCGGCCTCGGCTCGATCGACCCGAACAAGTCCGAAGGAGAAGAGGTCCAGTGATCCCGGCGAAGTTCGACTACGTCCGGCCGACCTCGGTCGAAGAGGCGGTTCAGGCGCTGCAGCAGGGCGGGGAGGACGCCAAGATCCTCGCCGGCGGGCAGAGCCTGCTGCCGGTGCTGCGCCTGCGGCTCGCCGCGCCGAGCGTGATCATCGACCTCGGCGGCATCCCGGAGCTGCGCCGGATCGCCGAGGACGGCGACCGGGTCGCGATCGGCGCGATGGCCGCGCACCACGACGTGATGCGCGACGAGACCGTCAACCAGCACGTGAAGCTGCTGGCCCAGGCCACCGAGACGGTCGCGGACCCGCAGGTCCGCCACCGCGGCACGCTGGGCGGTGCGCTCGCACACGCCGACCCGGCCGGTGACCTCGGCGCGACGGCGCTCGCGCTGGACGCCGAGTTCGTCATCCTCGGCCCGGGCGGCACCCGCCTGGTGACGGCGGCCGAGTTCTTCCAGGACTACTTCACGACCGCGATCGGCGAGGACGAGATCCTCACCCAGATCCGGTTCCCGAAGTACACGGGCTGGAAGACGCACTACGAGAAGTTCAACCGGACCGCGCAGGCCTGGTCGATGGTGGCCATCGCCGTCGCGCTCAAGGTCGACGGCGGGACGATCTCGGAGGCGCGGATCGGCCTGACCAACATGGGCAACGTGCCGATCCGGGCGACCGGCGTCGAGCAGGCCCTGGTCGGTCAGGCGGCCGGGCCGGACGTCGCGAAGGCGGCGGCGGACCACGTCACCGAGGGCACCTCGGCGCCCAGTGACGCCGATGCCGCAGCCGACTACCGTGAGCACCTGGCGAAGGTGCTCACCGGCCGAGCGGTCCTGACCGCGGCCGGCTGACGCTCCGGCGATTTCCGACGGGTCGGGCGCCTGTCCGGGGGGTACCTCCGGACAGGCGCTCGCCTGTTTGAGCGGAGCGAGCCCTTTGACACAGCCGGCCCGAGGAGGAGGCTCTACACATGCAGTTGGAGAACAAGTTCACGATCGCAGCGCCGATCGAGGAGGCCTGGAAGGCTCTCAACGACCCGGAGCTCATCGCGCCCTGCTTCCCCGGAGCGACGCTGACCGAGTACGAGGGTGACTCCTTCACCGGCACGGTGAAGGTCAAGCTCGGCCCGATCTCGCTGACCTACAAGGGCAAGGGCACCTACATCGACCGCGACGACGCCAACCACAAGGTCGTCATCGACGCCAGCGGCCGGGACGCGCGCGGCAACGGCACGGCCAAGGCCAAGGTGACCGGCACGATGGTCTCCGACGGCCCGGACAAGACCGCCGTCACGATGGTCACCGACATGACCGTCACCGGCCGCCCGGCGCAGTTCGGCCGCGGGGTCATCTCGGACGTCGCCGACAAGATCATCGGCCAGTTCTCGTCCTGCGTGGCGGACAAGCTGACCTCCGGCGACGCCACCAGCAACGGGTCCGGGCCCAAGCACGCGACCGACGAGACGTCGCCGATCCCGGCGGTCCCGCCGGCACCCGGCGAGCAGTCGAGCGCCCCGGCGGCGAGCACTCCGCGCACGCCGGCCGCGGCGAGCAAGCCGGTCGAGGCGATCGACCTGCTCGACTCCGCCGGTGCGCCGGTGCTCAAGCGCCTCGGGCCGATCGTGGGCGGGCTCGTCGGCCTCCTGCTGATCTTCGTGATCATCCGGCGCGCGCGCAGCAAGAGCTGACCGCACCCGCACCGAGGGGCACTTCCGGGCAACGTCGTTGCTCGGAAGTGCCCCTCGCTCGTTCGGTGTCGGGCGGGCGCGGGGTGCGACGATGGTCGGATGCGGGCCGGTACGCACAACTGCCTGACCGACGTCGCGGGCCTACGGGTCGGGCACGCCGCGCTGGACGGGCCCGGTGCACTGTCCGGGACGACCGTGGTGCTCACGGCGGACGGCGGTGCGGCGGCCGGGGCGGACGTCCGCGGTGCCGCGCCCGGGACGCGGGAGACCGACCTGCTGCACCCCGGTGCGACCGTCCAGCAGGTGCACGCACTCGTGTTCTCCGGGGGCAGCGCCTACGGCCTGGCGGCCGCGACCGGCGTGATGTCCCGCCTGGAGCGCGACGAGCAGGGGTTCGCGGTGCCGGGAGCCGTGGTGCCGATCGTTCCCGCCGCGGTGCTGTTCGACCTCGGTCGCGGCGGCGACGTCGCGGCCCGGCCGGACGCGGCGCTCGGCGAGGCCGCCTACGACGCGGCCGGGGCCGGACCGATCCCGCAGGGCGTCGTCGGCGCCGGGGCCGGAGCCGTCGTCGGCGGGCTCAAGGGTGGCGTCGGGACGGCCAGCGCCGTGCTCGACGCCGGCTACACGGTGTCCGCGCTCGTCGTCGTGAACGCCGTCGGGTCCGCCGTGGACGCCGCGACCGGCGAGCTGCTCGGCGCGCGGTTCGGCCTGCCCGGGGAGTTCGACGACCTGCCACGACCGTCCGCGGATGCCGTCGCGAGGCTGCGCGAGGCGGCGGCGTCGCACGGGGGCGCGCTCGCCGCCGGGACCGCGACGACGCTGATGCTGGTGGCGACGGACGCGACGCTGGACAAGGCCGGCTGCGCCCGGATGGCGACGATGGCGCACGACGGGCTGGCCCGGGCGATCCGGCCGGTGCACACCGTGATGGACGGCGACGTCGCGTTCGCCCTCGCCACCGGCGACCGCCCGGCGCCGGACCTCGTCGGGACGTTCGCGCTGCACGCCGCGGCCGCCGACGTCACGACGCGCGCGCTCGTGCACGCCGTGCTCGCCGCCGAGCCGGCCGGGCAGTGGCCGAGCTACCGGTCGTCGCTCGGATGACCGGCCCCGACCCGTGGAGCGGACTCCCGCTACCGGCCCGGCCCGAACGCCCGCCGGACCCGGACGCGCTGCGCGTCGTCGGGCTGCGCCGCCGGACGGCCGTCGCCCGTGCCGTGAACGAGGTGTGCCGGCTGGTCCACGTCCGCGCGTTCGAGCACGGCTGGACCGTGTCCACGGTCTCCGGCTACATCCAGCTGTGCCACACGCTCGACGAGCTGCTCGAGAACGCCGCCCCGCCGCCGGAGCGGGAGCTGCTGCGCGCCACGGCGCTGGCTGCGGCCGACGCCGAGGCCCGTCGTCTGTCCTGACGGCCGGGCAGGGGCGTCGGGTCGCTATCCGTGGCGCTGCCGCTCGTGGAAGAAGTCGTCGATCACGTGGAGATCGCCCGACCGGCTCACCTCGTCGTGGACGAACTTCCCGACGGCGAGGTCGAGCACCCCGAGGCCGAACGGCGAGAACACCACCGTCCGGTCAGCGGGCACGCCTACCCGGCCGGACATCACGTCGTCCAGCGTCCCGTCCAGGAAGTCCCGGTTCCCGGTCAGCTGCTCGGCCAGGTGTGGAGACGTGTCGGCCTTCAGGCAGTGCTCGACGTCGTCGACGATGTTCACCGCGCCCAGCAGTATCTCCGGTGCGAGGTCGCGCAGGGACACGTGCAGCACCAGCGGGGCGTGGTCGAACCAGGCCGGGTCATGGACGTGCGGCGTCCCCGAGATGGTTGCGAACACGATGAGGTCCGATGCCCGGATCAGACTCTCCGGGTCGTCGTGCACGGTCACCTTCGCGGACGGCTCGGCCCGGGAGAGGTAGGTGCGGAAGCCGTCGACGCTGTCCGGCGAGAGGTCGTGCAGCCCGATCGTGTCGAACGACCAGCCGGTGCCGGCCAGGAACGTGTGCACGTAGCGGGCGATCAGCCCGGTGCCGATGAGGCCGAGGCGGACCGGTCGCGGCCGGTCGCGGCTGAGCCGGTCGGCGGCCAGCGCGGCCGACGCCGCTGTCCGGGTCGCGCTGATGATCGAGCTCTCCAGCACGGCGAACGGGTAGCCGGTGTCGTGGTCGTTGAGGATCAGGACGGCGGACGCCCGCGGGATCCCGGCCGCCACGTTCTCCGGGAAGCTGGAGATCCACTTGAGACCGTCCACCCGGCCCGCCCCGCCCAGCGAGGCGGGCAGGGCGATGATCCGGGACGTGGGTCGGTCCGGGAACCGCAGGAAGTACGACGGCGGGTTGATCGTGTCCCCGGCCCCGTGCAGCCGGTAGGTGGCTCTCGACGAGGTCGACGACGTCCTTCTCGCGTCCCTGCAGCGCCGCGCGCACCTGGGCCCCGGAGATCACGGAGAACGGCGGCGGCTCGAGCCCGGCCATCTCAGTGCCCCACCGGGATCGGGTCGGCCAGTGCGACCAGCACCTCGCGCGCACCCTCGTAGGGCTCGCGGCTGTGCGCGGTCCGGATGTTGTCGACCAGCAGCAGGTCGCCCGCGTTCCACGGCTCGCGCCGGGTGTGCTGGTCGAACGTGCCGGTGATCTGCTCGACGACGTCGGCCGGAACCGGGTCGCCACCGCCGAAGCGGGTGGTGAACGGTAGGCCGTCCGCCCCGTAGACCTCCACCAGGTAATCGCGGACGTCCCGGTCCATCGTCCACTCGTTGAGGAACGCGATCTGGTTGAACCAGCAGCGCTGTCCGGTCCGCGGGTGCGCCACGACGGCGCGCCGCCGCTGTCGGGTGTGCAGGCCGCCGTCCGGCTGCCAGGCGAACTCGATCTTGTTCGCCCGGCAGTAGGCCTCGACCGTGGCCCGGTCGTCGGTGCCGAACGACTCGGCCCATGAGGCGCCGATCTCGTCGTTGTAGCTGCGGACCAGCAGCCAGCCCTCGTGCTCGAAGCGCTGGACGAGGCCGGGCGGGAGTGCCTCCAGAACCGTCGGCGAGTCGGCCACGCCGGTCGACCCGCCGGACGCGGGCGCGGTGAGGCAGGCGAACATCATCATCCCGGGGACCTGCATGGCGTAGGACAGCTCGTGGTGCATGCACATCGGCTGGGCCGCGGGCCACGCCGACGAGGAGTAGACGCCGTCGGCGTACGTCTCGCGCGCGGCGAACGCCTCCCGCTCGGTCATCAGGCCGTCGGCGAGACCGCGGAACACGTCGGTGACGTCCTCCGGACCGCTCAGACCGAGGCCCCGGACCAGCAGCGCGCCGTGCTCGGCGACGACGCCGCGCAGGGCGGCGCGGAAGTCGTCCCAGGCCATGCCCCGGGTGGATTCGGCGGCGAGCATCGGAGGTCCACCCGCAGGGAACTGCAGGTCGAGTGCCGAGGTCGGAATCGGCTGGGACATGTCAGGTTCCCTCTCGGTCGGTGCTCGCGTCCGATGCGAGCAGGTCGGTGGTGTGGGCGTCCACGACCTCGGCGAGGTCGGCCAGATCGGTCGTGCGGACGAGCTCCTTCAGGGGCACCACGCGGTCCAGCGCGATCGCCACCTTCACGGCGGACAGCGACGTGCCGCCGAGGTCGACGAAGCTGGCGCGGCGTCCGATCTCGTCGACCGGGACGCCGAGCACCGAGGCCCAGGCCGCGGCGACGCGCTGCTCGGTCGCCGTGACCGGCGCCTCGTGCACGGCTCCCGACGTCGCCATCTCGCCCGCGAGTGCGGTCAGAGCCTTGGTGTCGATCTTGCTGTTGGCGGTAAGCGGCAGCCGGTCCAGGCGGTGGAACGCGGTGGGCACCATGTAGACCGGCAGCGACGCGCCGAGGTGCGCGGCCAGCACGTCGTCGCCGATCGGTGCGGCCGCGGCGTAGAACGCCACGAGGTGCTTGCTGCCGTCGGTCCGCTCGTGCACGACGACGGCCCCGTCGCGCACGCCGGGGGCGCGGGCCAGCGTGTTCTCGATCTCGCCGATCTCGATCCGGAACCCGCGGATCTTCACCTGCGCGTCCCGGCGGCCGAGGAACTCCAGCGTGCCGCCGGGCAGCCAGCGGCCGTGGTCGCCGCTGCGGTAGAGGCGCCGCCCGGGATGATGCGGATCGGTGGTGAACGCCGCCGCGGTCCGCTCCGGGTCGTTCACGTACCCGCGGCCGACACAGACACCGGCGCAGACGATCTCCCCCGGTGCCCCGAGCGGGACCGGCTGCAGGTCGGCGTCCACCACGTAGACCGCGACGTTGCGGATCGCCGGTCCGAGCGAGATCCGGCCGGAGGCCGGCACCCGGTCCATCACCTCGTGGGTGAAGTCGTCCGAGGTCTCGGTCAGGCCGTACACGTTCGCCAGGCGAACCCCGGGCCGGGCCGCGAACCAGCGCGCCGCGAGCTCGGCCTTCAGCGCCTCACCGGTGGTCGACACGGTGTGCAGGTCCGGCAGCTCCCGCGGGTGCGCGTCCAGGTAGGACAGCACCACCTCCAGGTAGCTCGGGACGACCTGCAGCACGTTGACCCTGGCCTTGGCGAGCCGGTCCAGGTACCGCGCGACGTCGAGGATCAGGTCCTGCTCGACGAGCACCGTCCGGCCGCCCACGAGCAGCGCCGAGATGAGCTGCCACAGCGAGATGTCGAAGCACTGCGGCGCCGTCTGGGCCACCGCCTGCCCCTCGCCGACCCCCAGGTCCTCGATCTTGGCGAGGAGGTGGTTGAGCATCCCGGCGTGCTCGCACATGGCGCCCTTGGGCTGCCCGGTGGAACCGGAGGTGAAGTAGATGTAGGCGAGCTGGTCCGGCCCGACCGCGACGCCGATGTCCGACGCGGCCCGCGTGGTGACCTCCCGGTCGCTCACGAGCAGCGTCGTGATGACGTCCGAGTCGTGCCGGACCGCGAGCGTGTCCAGCGCCGGGTCCAGCGTGTCGGTGCTCCCCATCTCGGTCACCACGAACCGGCACCCGGCGCGGGCCAGCGTGGTCGCGATCCGGTCGGACGGGAAGTGCGGCTCGATCGGCAGGTACGCGCCGCCCGCCTTGAACACGGCGATCACCGCGGCCATCCAGTCCAGGTTCCGCTCGGTGACGACCGCGACCGGGTCCTCGGCCCGCAGCCCGCGGGCCAGCAGCGCGCGGCCGAGCCGGTTCGCGCGGGCGTTGAGCTCGCGGTAGGTCCAGCGCCGTTCGCCCTGCTCGGCGGCGACCGCGTCCGGGTGGAGGCTGGCCTGCCGCTCGAACAGCTCGTGGAAACGCAGGTCCGGGAGCTCCCGGACCGGACCCGACATCCCGTCGATCTGGAGGCGCACCTCGTCCGCGGACAGCAGCGGGGTCGACCGCGGGTCGGCGTCCGGGTCGGCGGCGATGCCGCCGAGGGCGGCGAGGTGGTAGCCGGCGATCCGGCCTGCGCAGTCCGCGTCCAGAACGTCGGTCCGGTAGCGCAGCCGCAGCACGGGGCGGGTTCCGTCCGGATCCCCCTCTCGGGCGTCCACGAGACCGATCGTCAGCACGACGCCGTCACCCGGTTCGCCGCCGTCGCCTGCCGGGGTGAGAGCGGTCTCGAACGGCATGGTTGGCAGGCCCAGATCGCGCCGCACGTCGTCGGCGTCGGCCTCGCGGTGGGCCAGCAGCTCCGACTCGGCGCGGTGCGCTGCCCGCAGCAGGTCGCGCCACGAGCCGGTGTCCGCGGACAGGCGAAGCGGCAGCACGGCCGTCCCGTCCAGCCGATACCCGGTGATCACCTCGGACTCCCCGGACAGGGCGGCGAGCACCCTGGCGTGCGCGGCGAGCAGGGTCGTGCTCCCGCCCGGTCCGGTGCACCGGGCCACGGCGTCGGACGGCAGCGGCATGTCCAGCACGGCGGTGCCGGGCGTCGGGTCCGGGGTCCAGCGCGGGATCGCGGTGGACCCGCCGCCGGTGAGCACGCGCCGCCAGTGCTCGCGGCCGGCCTGGGCCGGAGTCGTCGGTGTGGGCGGTGTGGTCATCGTCGGAGCAGCCTTTCGCGAGATCGTGGGGTCGGCGTCGGTCATCGGTCGGCCCGCTGCAGGTCGTGGCCCGCCGGACGGGTGACGAGTTCGGCGGCCGGGTTGCCGCCCCAGAGCGCGTGCCCGGGGACGTCCTCGCCCTTCATCAGGAACGAGTCCGGCGCGAGCACCGCGCCCTCGCCGACCCGCACGCCGTAGTGGACGAACGAGCCCACGCCGAGCGTCGCGCCTGCGGCGATCTCGGTGTGGTCGGACTTGAACGCGCCGTCCTCCTGGGAGTGGCACTGGATCACGGTCCCGGCGTTCAGCGTGGCGCCGTCGCCGATCGCGGTGAACGAGCGTTCGGTGAGGAAGCAGCCGTCGTCGAACACGCGGCGGCCGATCCGCACGCCGAGCGCCCGCCAGAGCACGGTCTTGAACGGCGTGCCGTCGAACGACTTGAAGTACGTCTCGGACGGGACCTTCCAGGCCCGCTCGTGGCGCCAGAACACGGGGTCGTAGATCGAGCAGCCGTCCGGGGCGTGCGCCTGCAGGTGCTCGGTGGCTCGCTCGACGAGCGCGTAGTACAGCGCCGTGAACAGCAGTATCGCGGCCGGCAGCGCCAGGTACACCGGCACGCCCACGGTGCTCGAGAGGTCCCACGCCCCGGTGACCAGCAGCAGCACGCCGAACAGGTGCAGCCAGCGCACCAGCAGCCGCAGCGCGATGCTGACGGCGTTGTGCCGGTCCTTGCGGGCCAGGCGGCGGCGCAGCTCGTCCTCCGGCAGCTCGAGGTCGACGTCGCGGTCGACCGAGCGGGGGATCTCGAATGCGGGCGAGCCGAGCAGCCCGACGCCTTCCCGCACCGGTCCGTCCACCGGGACCTGCACCTTCGTCGCGAGCAGGCAGTCGTCGCCGGTCCGGCCCTGCGCCGGGTAGGCGATCTGGTTGCCGAGGAAGTTGTTCGCGCCGATCGACACGGCGGACACCCGGAACGACGATGCCGAGTAGTCGGCACTGATCATCGACAGCCCGTCGGCGACGACGGTCCCGCGGCCGACCGAGCACAGGAACGGTGTCTCGTGCGCCACGGCCATCCCGAAGTTCGAGCCGGTCTGCACGACCGGCCGCAGGCGGTACCCGACGGCGCGCAGGTAGCCGGTGACGAACGACGAGTCCCCGAACAGCTCGGTGTAGAACTTCCGGTTCGTCGAGCGGGCGATCACCCGGTGGGCGAGGTAGTGCACGCCGTGCAGCGGGTAGATCCGGTCCGGGCGGACCAGCGGGCGGAGCAGCCGTGGGACGGTCGCCAGCACCAGGAAGCCGCCGAGCGCTCCGCCGAAGAACAACGCGGCCGACGCGAGCAGGGTCTCGCCGTAGAACGCGAGGCCGGTGAATGCCGGAGCACCGGTGTCGGTCAGGGTGGCGAGCAACGGGACCTCGGTGAGGAGCACGGTGAGACCGCTCAAGGACAGCGGCAGCGACACCGCGACCAGGGTCAGCAGCTGGAGCGCGCCGAACACGGACCGGCGGGCCGTCGACGACGGCAACGGCGGTACGGCGCGGTAGTCGCTGGTGGTGGGCTCGGCGGGCGACCCGTGCCACCGCTCGCCCGCCGGAACGGCCTGCCCCGGGAAGAGCGACGACGTGTTGCCGAGCTGTGCGCCGTCGCCGATCGAGGTACCGATGTCCAGCACGGTCTTCTCACCGATGTAGCAGTCCCGGCCGATCGTCACCGGTCCGGTGATGATCACGCCGGCCTCGGCCCGGTAGCCGGACAGGAACGAGTCCTTGCGCACGACGGTGCCGTCGCCGATCGTGATCAGGTCGGTGCACACCGGCACGTTGCGGGACAGCACGGTGACGCCCCGGCCGATCCGGGCGCCCAGCGCCCGCAGGTACAGCACGTAGAGCGGCGAGCCGGCGAACAGCACCAGCGGACTGGTGCGGACCAGCGTCCGGACGATCCAGAACCGCAGGTACGCCATGCTCCAGACGCGCAGCCGGCGCGGGGTCCACCGCCCGACGAGCACCCACTTCGCGGCGATCGGGCCACCGGTGAGCACGACGAGCGTCCCCGCGGCGAATGCGGCCGACCGCAGGTAGAGGTCCAGCAGACCGCTCCCGGCGCCGACCCAGATCAGGCCCTGGAAGGCGAGTGCCGCCCCGGCCGCGGAGTAGACCAGGAACACCAGCAGCTGCAGTGCGCCGCAGAGCAGGTAGCGGGGGGTGCCCACCGGCTCAGGGGTGGGCGGGTCGGTGGGCACGACCAGCGACGGCGCGGCCGCACCGGCCTGCGCCGGCGTGCCGGCGAGGCCGAGGGACCGGGCGAGCTCCCGGATCGTGCTGTGCCGGTAGACGTCCTTGATGGACACCGACGGGAGGTCGACCCGGCTCCGCAGCCGCGCACAGAAGCGGGCCATGGTCATCGAGTCGGCGCCCAGGTCGTCGAAGAAATGCTGCTCCGGCCCGACGTCGGTGCCCAGCACCTCGGCGAGCGTCTCGAGCAGACTGCGCTCGGCCGGGCTCGACCCGTCGTCCGCGACGGCCGCGGCGAGCGTCCGCAGCGTCGGGTACCGGTAGACGTCCTTCATGGACACCGGCGGCAGGTCGTCCCGCTTGCGCAGCTGCGCGCAGAAGCGGGCCATGGTCATCGAGTCGGCGCCGAGGTCGTCGAAGAAGTGCTGCTCCGGCCCGGCCGGGCGGCCGAGGACCTCGGCGAGCACCGCGCCGAGCGCGGACACGGCACCGGAGGGCGCCGGGCCGGCCGGTGTGACCGGCGTGAGCACGACGGTCGCATTCGGGGCCCGGTCCCGGCCCGGCACCCTGCCCAGGTACTCCAGCTCGCCGTCGGCGTTGACCCGGCCCAGGTCGCCGGTGCGGTAGATCCGCCCGGACGGGTTGCCGGGGATGTCCAGGAAGTCGCGGACGAACGCCTGCTCGGTGAGGTCGTCGTGGTTGAGGTAGCCGCAGGCCAGACCGATCCCGGCGATCCCGATCTCGCCGGTCGTCCCGTGCGGCAGGGCGCGGTACGGGTCGTCCGGGTCCAGCACGAGCGTGCTGTACGTGGGCAGCGGGATCCCGATCGTGACCGGCTTGTCCGGCGCCAGCACCGACCAGGTGGCGGTCACCGTGGCCTCGGCCGGGCCGTAGACGTTCAGGAACCGGCGGCCGGGACGGTGCCAGCGGCCCAGCTCGGCTGCGCTCGCCTCCTTGCCGCAGACCAGCAGGAACCGCAGGCCCGGCACGTCGAACCGGAGCGTGTCGAGCACCTCGGGGACGGTGCACAGCGCGGTGACGCCGCGGGCGACGAGGAACCGCCCCAGGTCGTCGCCGAGCAGCGGCGGGCCCGGCGGGCGCGGCACGAGCGTCGCGCCGCTGACCCACGGCACCCAGATCTCCTCGACCGCGAAGTCGAACGCCATCGCCATGCCCTGGTACACGCGGTCGGTCGGCCGGATCCCGTACATCTCGGCGGCGACCTTGACGAAGTTGCAGATGCTCGCGTGGTCGATCGCGACGCCCTCGGGCCGTCCGGAGTCGGCGGCGTAGCTGATGTAGGCGAGCGGGTTGTCCAGAACCCCGCGCTCGGCGTCGATCAGCCGGCGGGAGTCCATCTCCTCGATCAGCTCCGCGGCGCGGTCGAGGTGCACCACCTCGGCGCCGCTCGCGCCGAGCAGCTCGATCGCCTCGACCCGCTCGGCCACCCGCGACATGGACAGCACGACGCGCACCCTGGCGTCCTCGACGATCCAGGCGAGCCGCCCGGTGGGCGCGGCGACGTCCAGCGCGACGTACGTCGCCCCGATCTTGAGCACGGCCAGCATCGCGACGTAGGCGTGCGCCGGGACGTCGAACAGCAGCGCGATCCGGTCACCGCCGCGCGCGCCGCGCAGGCGCAGGTAGCGGGCCAGCCGGTTGGCCCGCGCGTCCAGCTCGGCGTAGGTCAGCGCGAGCTCGGCGGAGTCGACGGCGAGCTTGTCGGCCCGCCCGTAGCGGCTCACCCAGTCGCATCGCTGCTCGAACAGGTGGTCCAGGCGCTCGTCGCGGCGGACCCGCCATCCCTGGGCCTCGTGCGAGTCGACCAGGAGCAGCTCGGAGATCGGGGTGGGGACCGGCGCGGAGGACCGCAGAGGCGTGGACACGTGGCCTCCCCCCGGCCAGGAGCGGACGTCGGTCGACCGGATCCGGTCGCCGACGCGTTCCGGGAGGCTGGCACCGGACGGGGGGCCGGTCAACGCGACCGCGATCGGCCGGTGATCTCCGCGAACGCCCGGAACGTCCGGTCCGTGCAGGTCAGCGGCCTGCGGCGGGCTCGCCGCCGCGGGAATGCCGCACGCGGGTCGCCGGCCGGAATCGCCAGTTCTGACGACGTCCGCGCCCGGCGTTGTGCACGTCATGACCTGCTCCGTCCGCTGGTTCCGGCCCCGGTCGGCCGGACACGACGAGCATGCGGCGCGCGGGCCGCCGTGGCAGCCGGGCTGACCCCACGACCGGGCGGGACGTCACCCGGGGGTTGTCCCCACCACAGGACGGGGGCCGTCTCCGCGAGGTCGGGTGTGGACACGATCGAGCCGGAGCCGCCGGTCGGCGAGTGTTGTCGCCAGTCCCAACAGCGGAACGGAGGCGATCCCGATGACGATCATCAGTGGTCCACAGCAGTTCAACGAGGACGAGCTCTACGTCGACCTGAGGTCGATCGTCGGGCACGACCTGTTCCTCAAGTGCGAGGGCTTCAACTTCGCCGGCTCGGTCAAGCTCAAGGCAGCGTCGGCGATGGTCGAGGGTGCCGAGCGGGACGGGCTGCTCCAGCCCGGCTCGTTCCTGGTCGAGTCCTCCTCCGGCAACCTCGGCGTCGCCCTCAGCATGATCGCGGCGAACCGCGGCTACCGGTTCGTGTGCGTCACCGACTCCCGCTGCAACCTGGCGACCCGCCGGTTGATGGAGGCGCTGGGCACCGAGGTGCACATCATCACCGAGCCGGACGCGGACGGCGGCCTGCTCGGTGCGCGCAAGCGGCACGTCCGCGAGCTGTGCGAGTCGGACTCCCGGTTCGTGTGGCTGAACCAGTACGAGAACGAGAACGCATGGAAGGCCCACTACGCCACGACCGGACCGGCCATCGCGGCCGAGTTCCCGGAGATCGACGTGCTGTTCGTCGGCGCGGGCACCACCGGCACCCTGATGGGGTGCGCCCGGTACTTCAAGCAGCACCACCCGTCGGTGCGCATCGTCGCCGTGGACAGCGTCGGCTCCGTGACGTTCGGCGACGTCCCCTCCCGACGGATGATCCCGGGCCTCGGCAGCGGCGTCCGGCCGGCACTGCTCGACGAGTCCTACGTGGACGACGTCGTCATGGTCGAGGAGGCGGACACCGTCCGCACCTGCCGGACGCTGGCCCGGTCCGGCTTCCTGTTCGGCGGCTCGACCGGCACGGTCGTCAGCGGCGCGAGGGAGTGGCTCGCCGCCTACGGGACGCCCGGCACGACCGCCGTGGCGCTGGCCCCCGACCTCGGCGAGCGGTACCTGGACACGATCTACCAGGACCACTGGGTCGAGGACCTGTACGGCGCGGACGTCGCGTTCGGGACTCCCGTCCACGCGGTCCCCGCACAGCCGGTGGCCGCCTGAGACCCGGTCCCGGCCCGCCGTGGGGACGGGCCGGGACCTTCCTACCGCGCGAGCAGGTCCTCGCAGGTCCGGATGGCGACCCGGGCGACGTCACGCACGAGCGCCGTCGACGCCGGGTGCGCCTCCCGTCGCTGCCAGCGGGCCAGCTCCTCGGCGGCGACGCGCCGGACGTCGTCCGGTCCCGCGCCGCCGGGCAGCCCGAGACGGACGGTCGGCCCGGGCCCGTGGGCGCCCAGCAGCCGTTCCGTCGACTCGCGGACGTCCACCGGCAGGGTCGCCCGGCCGGACCGGACCAGCTCCACCGCGTCGAGCTCGACGAGTTCGTGCGCACCGGAGCGGACGCGTTCGATCTCGTAGTGCAGGCGCTCGGCGCGCCCGTCCCCTGCCGGGGCGGCGCGCACGATCCGCTCCAGCTCGGCGAGCGCGTCCCGCGCCGCGCGCACATCCGGACGGCCGTTGCCCGGGGAACCGTCCAGCAGAGCCGTGACGGCGGCCAGCTCACCCTCGCGGTCGGTGCCGGCGAACGCCTCGGCCGCCGTGCGCGCCAGGTCCCGGACACGCTCGGCCGGTGACGTGTCCCCGGCGTCGGCAGGCTCGACCCGGGCCCGCGCGAGGTCGATCCGCGTGGTCGCGCTCTCCGCGCCCTCGTGAAGGTCCTGCGGGAGCGGCAGCGACCACTCCACGGTGGTGCCCGCCCCCGGCGCGGACCGGATGTCGACGGTGCCACCTGCCGAGGTCAGTCGTGCGGCGAGGTTGCGCAGCCCGCGCCCCGCGCCGGCCGCGGCCGGACCCGCCACGGGACCCGGGACGAAACCGGGGCCGTCGTCGCGGACGGCCATCCGCAGCCGCCCGCCGTACTCGGCGAGCGAGACCGTCACCTGGGCGCCGGGGGCGTGCTTGCGGGCGTTGTTCACCGCCTCCAGGCAGCAGAAGTACGCCGTGTCCGCGATTCCGGCGGGGTAGCGCTGCTCGGCCGGGATCCCGTCGTGCTCGATCGCCACCGGTGGGTCCGACCCACTCATCGCCTCGGTCAGGGCGGCGACCAGCCCACGCTCGGCCAGCGCGCCCGAGGTGACGCCGCCCGCGGTCTCGGTCAGCACGGACTCGGTCACGTCGAGCTGCGTGAGCAGCGCGTCCACGCGCTTGCGTGCCTCGTCCACCTGGCCGGACTCGACCTGGAACTCGACCAGCCCGAGCGTCAGGCCCAGCGTGACGAGGTGGTGCTGGGCCCCGTCGTGCAGGTCCCGCTCGATCCGGCGCCGCTCGCCGTCCATCCGCGCCACCGCCTCGCGACGGGCGACGGCGATCTCCTGTCCGTGCGCCACCGCGGCGCGAAGCTGACGCTCCAGCTCGATCCCGGACCGGTTCGCCTGCAGCACGACACCGAGGCCGTCGGCGATGTCCGAGAGGAGCTGACGGCGCTGGGCGCCCAGGCCCGCGACGGCGGTCCGGTCCACCGCGATCTCGCCGAGCACGTCGGTCCCGTGCCGGACCGGCACCGTCACCAGCTCGCCGGTCGCGTCGGTGTCCACGCCGGGGACGTCGTCCCTGCCGGAGCCGTCGCCGTCGGCCCCGCCGTGGGCCGACCACACGTACGTGCGGTCGCGCAGTCCGGGTCGGTGCACACTCAGGCGGCAGACCGACGCGGCGAGGTCGTGGCCGATCGCCTCGACCGCCCGCGCGAGGTCCGGTGATCCGCCCGCCTCGGACCGGGACAGCGCGGCCACCCCGGCGAGAACGCTGTAGGGGGTCGCGCGCCTGCCGTAGAGCAGCCGGTCGGTCAACGTCTCCACTCCCCGGTAGAGCGGGAGGAACACGAGCGCGACCGGCAGCGCGGCAACGACGGCGATGCCGATCCCGACCCACCCGAACGGTCCGACCAGTACGGCGAGCAGCACCGCGAACACGCCTCCGGACAGCGCCGTGATCAGCGCGACCGCGAGACCGCGGCTGAACAGCCGCTCGGCCGTCCCCGGCCGGGACACGACGGCGGCGGCCAGGATCGCGGCGGCGATCGCGACAGAGGCGAGCCGGGAGAACCAGAACAGCAGCGCCGTCGGCTGGGTCGCGCCGTGGGCAGTCGGGTCGTCCAGCATCAGACCCATCTGGCCCAGTGCGTCCAGCACGGCCGTCACGACACCCAGCACCGCCGTCGTCGCGAACGTGGCGGCCAGCGCGCACAGCAGCAGGCGGGCCCGGGTGCGGTCTGCGGCCGTCGCCTCCCGGCGTACCCGGTAGGGCAGCGTGAGCAGGCCCGCGAGCGGGACGAGGAACCCGAAGAACAGCACGCAGCTCGTGGTGTGCGGCAGCGCGGCCGTCCCGAAGCCGACGAGCAGAAGGCTGCCCACCGCGACCGTGGTCAGGAGGAGCGTCGCGGGCCTGCCCGGGCGCGCGGACGCCGGCCACTGCACCTTCGGGAACGCCAGCAGCGCCAGCACGTAGGCGGCGCACGCGACGGCGTGCAGCACGATCTGGTGCAGCTGCCCGAGCGTGAGGCCGGTCGCGATCTCCACCGCCACCGCGGCCGCGTGCGCCTGCAGGTTGAACGCGCCCGCCGAGCCGACCATCGCGATCACCAGCAACCGCAGCGACCACGTCCGGCCCGCGTACCGGACCAGCACCGCCGCCAGGACGAGGTTCAGCGTGCTGCACAGGTAGTCCAGCACCGCCTGGTCCAGCGGCTCGCTGGCCGGCGCCGCCGCCCGCAGCCCTCGCGCCCACCCGCCCTGCCCGCCGGCCAGCGCGTCCACCGCGCCCGGCCAGTAGCGCACGACGGCCACGACGAGACCGAGCCCGAGCCACCCCAGCGACACCGTCGCGGTGACCGCCGCGACGGCGACGTACCCGGCGGTGGCGGTCCGTCTCACGGTGTCTCCCCGCGCTCCGCCGCGATCTCGACCAGGGGTTCCAGCCGGTCCGGGAGCCACGCGCAGAGCTCGATCCCGCCGCTGTCCGTGGTCAGCTCCAGCGCGCCACCGAGGGCGGAGAGCCGCTCGACGTCGATCGCCAGCGCGGACCTCAGCCGGTCCGCGCCCACCCCCGGGGTCGGATCGGTGATCCACGCGGCCAGCTGTCCACCGCCGTGGACCAGCCGCACGACGAGCTCGCCGGCAACCGGATCGGACGCCATCTGGTGCAGCGCCGCGGCGACGACGTAGTACACACCGGACTCGATCTCCCACGCCAGGCGCCCGGGGAGCTCGGGCGCAAGGCGGACCCGGCGCGGAAGGTCGGCGACGAGCTCCTCGAGCGCGGCGACCAGTCCCTGGTCCCGCAGCACCGCCGGATGGACGCCCCGGGCGATCGAGCGGAACCGCTCCAGTAGGTCGTCCAGCTCGGATCGCGCGCGGCGGAGGGTCTCGCGGACGTCGTCGTCCGGTCCGTCGACGGAGGCCAGTCCGGCACGGGCCGCGGTGAACTCGGCCCGGATCGCGGTCAGCCGATCCGCGGTGACGTTCGTGAGCTCACCGGCCAGCCGCAGGCGTTCGACGTCCCGCGCGCGGCTCAGCCGCCGGCGTGACTGCTGGAGCTCCTCGGCCAGCTCGTCGGCCCGGCGCACGCGCTGTTCCAGCTCGCGGCCGCGCTGCACCTCGCGCAGCAACGACCCGGCCCCGTTCGCCACATCGGCCATCAGCTGCTGGTCGGCCGGGGTGATCGGGGACCCGGGCTTGCCGATCGCCAGCGCCGCGCGCAGCGTCGGCCCGTCCAGTACCGGGACGACGTGGTCGGCGTCCGGGCCGGCGAGCAGCACCGCGAGGTTCGCCGCGACGGCCGGCTCGACCCCCGGCTCCGGTGGGTGCACGGCGGCGGCGACCAGCCGGTCCTCGACCGCGAGCCAG
Organism: uncultured Actinomycetota bacterium; assembly: GCA_963822335.1. GTDB lineage: Bacteria > Actinomycetota > Actinomycetes > Mycobacteriales > Pseudonocardiaceae > Pseudonocardia. The sequence goes on from CAWGHE010000007.1 coordinate 206,643, forward strand.
AGCACCGCGCGGGTCGCGCCGGTGCCCTCGGCGAGCACCCGGGCCAGGCCGGGCAGCGCCTCCGGCAACGAGCCGGCCCGGATGCGGGCGACCGCCTGAGCGAGCGCCGAGTACGGGGTGCTCGGCTGGTACCGGGTCAGCCCGGTCAGCCACCGGTCGATCCCGGGCAGCACCGCCCCGAGCCCGGCCGCAGCGACGACGGCGGCGAGGAACGGCAGCGCGACGGCGGTGTGCTCGCGACGGAGCACCGGCGTCAGCGCACCGGCCAGCACCGCCACGACGGCGAGCACGCCGACCGCGACGGCGAGCGCACGGAGACCGTGTGCGAGCACCGCCCGGACCATCGCCACCACCCCCGCCTCCGGCTGTGGCCGTCACCCGCTCGTGCTCTGCGAGCGGAGGTAGGTGAGCACCGCGAGCACCCGCCGATGCTGCTGCTCGGTGGTCTCGGTGTGCAGGCCGAGCTTGCCGAAGATGTTGGCGATGTGCTTCTCCACCGCCTTCGGCGTGACGAAGAGCTGGTCCGCGATCCCGGTGTTGGACCGGCCCTCCGCCATCAGGCGCAGCACGTCGAGCTCGCGTTCGGTGAGTGCGGCGAGCGCGTCCTTGTGCTCGCCGCGCGGTCGCTCGACCAGCCGCTTCGCCAGCACCGGCTCGATCACGATCTCCCCGTCCCGGATCCGGTTCAGGGTGTCGGACAGGACGTCGACGCTGCCCACCTTCTCCTTGAGCCGGTAGCCGATGGCCTCGGTCCCGATCTCGAGGATGCGCATCAGGTAGTGCGACTCCGCGTAGTGCGACAGGAACAGCAGACCCATCTGCGGATACATGCGCGCGCAGGCGCTCGGCCGTGACCAGCCCGCCGTCGGGCTCCGGGGGCATCCGGATGTCCAGGACGGCGACGTCGGCCGTCTCCCGTCCCATCAGCGCGACGAGCTCGTCCCCACCTGCCGCGCAGCAGACCACCTCGTGGCCCGCCGCCTGCAGCAGCATCAGCAGGCCCTCGCGGAACAGGGCGCCGTCCTCGGCCAGTGCTACCCGCACGGCAACCTCGCAACGATCACGTCGTTTCCCGGGGTCTCGACAGTACCGCCGAGCGGCCGCGCCCCGTCCCGGAAGTGCACCGCTTGACCGGCGTCCACGCCGTCGACGCGGACCACGAGCCAGTCGCCCTCGCGGCACGCGGTGACCGTCAACGGCTCGGCGTTCGCCGGGCGGTCGGCGAGGCTGTCGGCCACCGCGAAGTACGCGGCGCCCTCGGCGGCCGGGCCGAACCGCGTATCCGGGACGGAGATGGTGGCCCGCACCCCGAGCCGTTCGGCCTCCTCGCGCAGCGCCGGGCCGAGGCCCGCATCGTCGAGCAGCGGGGGGTAGAGCGCGGCGGCGATCTCGCGCAGCTCCTGCAGCACGGCGTGCAGCTCGTTCTGCAGCTCGTCGATCGACGAGTCCAGGCTCGCCTCGGTCTCCGGGATCCGGTGCCGGAACAGACCGAGCTGCAGGGTGAGCGCGGAGATCCGCAGGGCCGCACCGTCGTGCAGCCGTCGCTCGAGCCCGCGGCGCCGCTGCCACTGCCGCCGGCCCGGATCCGCGTCCGGCGGGTATCCCGCCGGATCAGCGGGGAAACGGGCCGGATCAAGCGTCATCGGACGATCGTGGTCCGTCGCGGGCCGTCGCGGAAGAGGGCGGGCCCCCTTCGCCGGTAGGGAGAGCACCCTTGCCAGACCTCGATCACGGCGTATATCCGTTATCCGATTGCGTGGAAGCGACGGTTTCGTGAAATTTCTCGGGCCGGAGGTGTGACTCCCGTTACGCTGCGGGGGGCGGGAGCGTGAGGGGAACGAGCCGTGTCGTACAGCCTGGGAGTCGACCTCGGGACGACGTTCGTCGCCGCGGCGGTCGGCCATGCTCCGCAGGTCGAGATGTTCACCCTCGGGGACCGTAGCGTGGTCTCGCCCGCGGCCGTCTACGCCCGCGACGACGGGTCCGTGGTCACCGGCGAGGCCGCGATCCGCCGGGCCATCAGCAACCCGGACCGGGTGGGCCGCGAGTTCAAGCGCCGGCTCGGCGATCCCACGCCGGTGATCCTCGGCGGGACCGCATACCCGGTCACCACGCTGCTGGCCAAGGTGCTGCGGGACGTCGTCACACGGGTGACCGACATCGAGGGCGCCCCGCCTGGACGGGTGGTGCTGACCCACCCTGCGAACTGGGGTCCCTACCGGCGTGAGCTGTTCGACGAGGTCCCCGAGCTTGCCGGTCTGACGAACGGGCACACACCACGCACGGTGACCGAGCCGGAGGCCGCGGCCGCCCACTACGCCGCGTCCCGGCAGCTCACCGAGGGCGACGTGATCGCCGTGTACGACCTCGGCGGCGGCACGTTCGACGCGACGGTCCTGCGCAAGCAGGGCGACGGCATCGAGATCCTCGGCACGCCGGAGGGCATCGAGCGGCTGGGGGGCGTCGACTTCGACGAGGCGATCCTCTCCCACGTCAACTACCAAGCCGGCGGTGCGTTGACCGAGCTCGACATGAGCGACTCGCAGACGTCGGTGGCCGTGGCACGGTTACGCCAGGACTGTGTGCTGGCGAAGGAGGCGCTCTCGGTCGACAGCGAGACGACGATCCCGGTGTTCCTGCCGCACCGCCACTTCGACGTTCGGCTCACCATCGACCAGTTCGAGGGGATGATCCGGGCGCAGATCGAGTCCACGATCGGTGCCCTCACCCGGACCCTGCGCTCGGCGGGCGTCGGCCCAGATGACCTCACCGCGGTGCTGCTGGTCGGTGGGTCGTCGCGGATCCCGCTGGTCGCGCGCATGCTGTCGGAGGCGCTCGAGCGGCCGATCGTCGTGGACACGCATCCGAAGTACGCGGTCGCGCTCGGGGCCGCGGAGATGGCCCGGGCGGAGGCCGGTGCGATGGGCCCGGTCGCACGCCGCACCCCGGCCGCAGACCCGGCGCTGGCGACCACCTCCGACGGCCCGGGTGGGGCCGATACCGGGGCGAGCGAACCGTCCGAGCCGGAGGCGGCATCGGCAGGCGTGCAGGAGCCGACGAGGCCGGACGCTCTGCCGCGCCCGGGGGACGAGGGGACCGGGGCGGCCGATCCGGTCCCCGCCGAGCCGGCTCGCCCGGCCGCGGCGCTCCCGCGCCCGGGGCAGGTCGCGAGCCTCCCGCGTCCGGGAGGCCCCGCGGTCGCCGACGGGCAGGCCGGTTCCGCGGGTGTCGCCGGTGGGGCATCGCGGGAGGCTCCCGCGGACGGGGACGGACCCGGTCGCCCGCCCGGTCTGCCGCGCCCGGGGGATCGGACGGTCGCGTCCGGCGCCTCGTACGAGGATGGCCGGGACTCCGGCGGCGAGGTGGCCGGCCTGCCCCGGCCCGGAACCGCCGCGGCCGCTGCGGGCGGAGCCGCCGGTGCGGGAGCCGCCGGGCGGGCGCGGGAGCCGCCGGTACGGGAGCCGGAGGTACCGGGGCCGGGTTGCCGCGGCCCGCTGGAGGAGAGGGGAGCGGCGGTCTGCCGCGCCCGGGTGGAAGTGGTGCATCCCCCGAAGGCGGCGGATTGCCGCGCCCGGGCGGAGGTGGTGCGTCGTCCGGTGGCGGCGGGTTGCCCCGGCCCGGTGGGAGTGCCGAGGGGTCCGGAAGCGGCGGGCTGCCGCGCCCGGGCGGGGGCGGTGCGAGCCCGGGCAGTGGCGGGCTCCCGCGACCCGGCGGGTCGCCGCGCCCCGACGGCGACCCAAGCGGCCTACCGCGACCCGGTGGCGACGGACACGGCATGCCGAGACCGGGTGGACCGGCCGGTTCTGGACCACCGCCCGCGCGCCCGGCCACTCCCGGTCCGGGCGGGTACTCGACCGGCGGACCGGGCGGGGCGGCCCCGGCGCCCACCGTCCGGTTCGTCCGGGAACCGCAGAACTCGCCGGGGTCCCCTCCGGCGGACGCCGCACAGGGCGGTCGCGCGGCTGCGGCATACGCGCCTCCCGGCACAGCCGCACCCGGGACACCCGGGATTGGGGCTTACGGGGCCATGGCCGCACCGTCCCGGATCGGCACCGCCCGGATCGGCACCGCCCGGATCGGCACCGCCCGGATCGGCACCGCCCGGATCGGCACCGCCCGGATCGGCACCGCCCGGTTCGCGACCGCCCGGTTCGCGACCGCCCGGGTCGCCACCGCCCGCTTCGCCGCCGCCGACGGGATCGGCGCCTGCGACTGCTGCGCCCGGGAGCACGGCGGCCGGCACCGGTGCGCCGCCCCCCTCGGGGCCGCAGGCGCCGGGGCAGGGATCGGACGACCCGCCGGCGCCGCCGACGCACGGTGCCGGTAGCCCACCGCCGCCGCTCGACGGACCGGGGAAGGGCACGTCGGGGAAGGGCGGGTCCCGGCGCACCGTGCTCATCGCCGCCGCGCTCGTGATGCTGCTCCTGATCGCCGGCGTCGTGTTCTACGCGTTCGGGGGCTACGACCGGCTCGTCGGCAGTTCCGGGACCGAAACCACCCCCGCCGAGGGTTCGGCGGCCGCGCCCGCCGAGGCCGTGCCGAACCCGACGATCGCCGGCTCCATCCCCGCCGGGCAGACGCCGGGCTTCGTCGCGGTATCACCGAACGGCCGGCTCGCCTACGTCGCCAACCGCGGCGCGGGCGTCGTCACCGTCATCGACACCAGCGTGAACCGGGTGACCAAGACGATCCCGATCTCGGCGGGTCCTCCGCAGTACCTCGCCTTCTCCCCCGACGGCGGGCGCGTCTACGTGAGCGTGTTCAACGATCAGCGCACCATCGCGGCGGTCGCTGTCCTGGATACCGCGTCGAACTCCGAGATCGCGACCGTGCCGGTCCGGACGCGCCCGTATGCGCTCGCCGTCACCGCGGACGGTAGCCGGATCTACGTGCCGAACCACGACTCGGGCACGATCTCGGTGATCGACGCGAAGAAGAACGAGGTCGTGTCCGAGATCGAGGTCGCACCCAACCCGCACTGGATCGCGTTCTCGAAGGACGGCAGCCGCGCCTACGCCGCGAACCACGAGTCGAACCTCGTCAGCGTGCTGGACGCGCGGAAGAACACCGTTCTGGCCGAGGTACCGGTCGGGCGCAGCCCGCACAGCGTCGCGGTGAACCCGGCCCGGCCGCTGGTGGCCAACGTGAACTACGACGGCGGCACCGTGTCGATGATCGATGTGAACAGCCGAGCCGTGGTCGCGACGGTCCCGGTCGGCCGGAACCCGCAGGCGATCGCCTGGTCGCCGGACGGGCGCTTCGCCTACACGGCGAACGTCGGAGACGGGACCGTGTCGGTGATCGACGCGGACGGCTACGCGGTGACCGCCACGATCCCGACCGGGGATGAGCCGACGAGCGTGGCGGTGCTGCCAGATGGACAGCAGGCCTACGTGACCAACCTGAAGAGCGGGACGGTCACCGTTCTCGACATCGCGGGCTGACCGGCGAGCAGGTCCCACGAGGCCACGACATGTGGTCGCATCGGCGCATGACCAAAGAGATATTCGTGGCGTTCGGGATCGACGTGGACGCCGTCGGCGGCTGGCTCGGCTCCTACGGCGGGGAGGACTCGCCGGGCGACATCTCGCGCGGCGTGTTCGCCGGCGAGGTCGGCGTGCCGCGGCTCAACCGGATGCTGGCCCGCTACGACCTGCCCGCGACCTGGTTCTGGCCCGGGCACTCGATCGAGACGTTCCCGCAGCAGTTCGACGAGGTCGTCGCCGCCGGGCACGAGATCGGCGTGCACGGGTACTCGCACGAGAACCCGATCGCGATGACCCGCCAGCAGGAGTCGGACATCCTCGACCACTGCATCGAGCTGATCACCGATCGGGCCGGTGCGCGGCCGACCGGCTACGTCGCGCCGTGGTGGGAGTTCTCCCGTGTCACCAACGAGCTGCTGCTCGAGCGCGGCATCACCTACGACCACTCGCTGATGCACCGCGACTTCGAGCCCTACTACGTCCGGGTCGGCGACGAGTGGACGCCGATCGACTACGACCGTCCCGCCCGGGAGTGGATGAAGCCGCTGGTCCGCGGCGAGGAGACGGACCTCGTCGAGATCCCGGCGTCCTGGTACCTGGACGACCTGCCGCCGATGATGTTCATCAAGACCAGCCCGAACTCGCACGGCTTCGTGAATCCTCGTCACATCGAGGAGATGTGGCGCGACCAGTTCGACTGGGTCTACCGCGAGTCCGACTACGCCGTCTTCACGTTCACGATCCACCCGGACGTCTCCGGGCGGCCGCAGGTCCTGCTGATGCTGGAGCGGCTGATCGAGCACATCAACGGCCACGACGGCGTCCGCTGGTCCACGTTCGACGGCATCGCGCGGGACTTCCTCGCCCGGTCGCCCCGCACCTGATGTGCGGGGCCTGCGGGGGACCGCCACCGGATCCGGACGGCGCCCGGGTGGCCGGGCCGCGCCGCCGGGCCGCGGTGGCGCGGGCGGTGCAGGCCGCCGTATCCGGGCTCGTCGTGCGAGCGGTGCCGGGTGGCTGGACGGTGTCCACCCGCACCGGCCGCACCCGGGTGGCCCGGACGCTGGACGAGCTGCTGGACGCGGCCGGTGCGGCGGCCGATAGGGCCGGGCTCCGGGAGCGTGCCCTGACCGCAGCCGGAGCGGTACCGGCACCGTGACCGGGACACGGGTGCGGATCGGAGCCGTGTGTGGCACCGATCCGCCCCCGAGCGGTGATCAGTCGTCGCTGCGGTCGTCATCCCGGTCGCCGCCGTGGTCGTCGTTCCGGTCGTCGTCGTGGTGGGCACCGCGGTCGTCGGCTCGGCCGTGCGCTCGGTCGTCACGCCCGTCGTCGTCGCGCAGGCCGTGCTGGTCGTGCTCGGTGACCTCGCCGGTGACGGCGTTCATCTCGATCTCGTGCAGGACGTTCCCGTTGCGGACGTCGACCTCCCACTCGCGGGGGTCGCCGTCGTCGTCGCGGTCGTCGAGCTCGGTCTTCGTGACGACGCCACCACCCGCGACCTGTCGCGCGGTCTGCTCGGCCGTTCCGCGGTCGACCGCGGGGCCGGGGGCCGCGGGAACAGGCGGGGGCAACTGCTGCTGGCTCGACGCCGGCGTCACCGCGGCGGCGGGACGCTCGGCTCCGGCGCCCATCGCGAGGGCGGTGCCGCCCCCGATCGCGAGCACGGCGGCGGCGACGGCGGTGACGGTGATCGATCGAGTGCTCACGGGGTCCTCCAGGGGTCGGTGTCGGCGCGGAGGACGGTGCCGTCCGGGGCCCCAAGGTCGCGCTGCGCGATCCCTAACGGCGGGTTAGGACTCCGCGGAGGCGGGCGAGCCCAGGTCGAGCACGACCCGCAATCCGCCCGACGGCGGCCGGTCCAGCGCGAACGCGCCACCCGCCTGCGCCGCCGCCCGGCGGGCGATGTCCAGGCCGAGCCCGGTGGACCCGGCGCCGCTGGCCCCCCGCCCGGTCGGGTCCACCCCGGCCGGTAGCCCCGTACCGGAGTCGGCGACGACCAGCCGGGCACCCCCGTCGCGCCGGGCGGCGAGCTCGACGGCGAACGCGGTGCCGTCCGGCGTGTGGGCGAACACGTTGCCCAGCAACGCGTCCACGACCGCTTCGAGGTCCGGCTTGCCGAGCGCGACGGGCAACGGCCCGTGCGCCACCTCTACCGTGACCGCCCGCTCGGTGTCCTCGGCGAGCACCGACCAGAACGCCACACGCTCCGCGACGACGGCGGCGGCGTCGCACACGTGGGTCTCGGTCCCCCTGCCGTCGGGCCTGATCGATGGCGCCGGTCACGGCGCGCTGCACGCCGTCGACCCCGTCGGAGACGCGGGCCGCCTCGGCCGGGTCGCGCAGCGACTCCGCCTCCAGCCGTAGCGCAGTGAGCGGCGTGCGGACCCGGTGCGCCAGATCGGCGACGTTCTCCCGCTCCTCGCGCAGCAGCTCGGCGATCCGTCCGGCCAGCCCGTTCAGCGCCCCGGCGACGACGCCGAGCTCGGCCGGCGCGCCCGCGTCCGCCCGGGCGTCCAGCTCGCCGCGGGCGAGCCGGTCCGAGACCCGGGCGAGGTCGGACGTCGCGTCCACCAACGAGCGGGCCAGCCGGTCGGCGAGCAGCAGCCCGCCGGCGAGCAGCAGCAGCGACAGCCCGGCCAGCAGGAGCCAGGCGCGCGCCACGCCACGGGTCAGCTCCTCGTCCGGCACCAGGACGCGGATCGCGCCGCCCGCGCCGGCCGCGTCGCGGACCGCGAACACGATCTCGCGCCCACCCGGCACGTCGGTGGACGCGCTGGTGCCGCGCGCGCCCAGATCGACCAGCCGTGTCCGCGGGGCCGGGGTGCCGAGCACGCCGCCGTCCGGCAGGAACAGCGTGACGTCGGCGGCCGTCGTCGCGTCCACCTGCTGGATGCTCAGGTTCAGGGCGGCCCGGTCGGCGGTGGCGACCAGCGGCGTGAGCGACTGCGCCTCCGCCGTGGCGGTGGCGACGGCGCGGTCGATCGCGACGGTGCGCACCAGCAGCGCCAGCGGCACCGCGAACGCGACCAGCACCAGCAGCATCATGGCGCCGACCAGGGCGAGGACCCGGCGTCGCACGTCAGCTCTCCGGAGCCGACAGCCGCACCCCGACACCGCGCACCGAGTGCAGGTAGCGGGCGTCCTGGGCGGTCTCGCCGAGCTTGCGGCGCAGCCAGGACAGGTGCACGTCGACGGTCTTGTCCGCGCCCCCGTAGGGCTGCTGCCAGACCTCGGTCACGAGCTCCCGTTTGGAGATCACCTGGCCGGCGCGGACGGCGAGGTAGTGCAGCAGGTCGAACTCGCGCGGGGTGAGCTCCAGCTCGGCGCCGTCCAAGGTGGCCCGACGGCCGCGGGCGTCGATCCGCAGCGCGCCGACGGTCACCGCCTCCTCGGGCACGATCTCCGCCGAGCGCCGCAGCACGGCACGGACCCGGGCGTCGAGCTGCGCCGCACCGAACGGCTTGACCAGGTAGTCGTCGGCGCCGGCGTCGAGCACCGCGATGATCTCCGACTCGTCGTCGCGGGCGGTCGCGACGATCACCGGCACCCGGCTGACTCCGCGCAGCATCTTCAGCATCGCGGTGCCGTCCAGGTCGGGCAGGCCGAGATCGAGCACGACGAGGTCCGGGCGGGCCCCGACGGCGGCCTCCAGGCCGGCCATCGCGGTCGGTGCGGAGTCGACGGCGTGTCCGCGCTCGCCGAGCCCGCGGATCAGCGCGCCGCGGATCGCCGGGTCGTCCTCGATCAGCAGGATCTGCGCCACGACCGTGACCGTATTGCACGGCGGGCGCGTCTCCGCAGGTCCTGGACGCTCCTTGGGAGCGCCTTAGCCCCGCGTTAACCGGGCGGCGCGGCATGCTGGGCCCGTGTCCCGCCGACCGGCCCGCACCGGGGTCCTGATCGCGTTCTGGCTCGCCGCCGCGGCCGGTGCGCTGCTGCTGGGGCTGTCCGCCGTCGGCTCCATCGGCAGCGGACTCACCGGGGGCGGGTCGACGCCGCCGCTGTCCGCGCAGGAGATCGACGCCCGGCTCGCGCTGCCGGCGCCGCCGTCACCGGCCCGGCCGGCGGGTGGGGCCGACGCGCAGCCCGCGGTCGTTCCGGCCGGCCCGGCCGGGACGGTGCTCGTGCGGTGCGCCGGGTCCGGGCCTCAGGTGGTCTCGGTGAACCCGGCCCAGGGCTTCGAGTCCTCGGGGGACGACGACGGCGGCGCACAGGTCAAGCTGGAGAGCGACGACGTCAAGGTCCGGGTCGCCCTGCGCTGCGACGCCGGTCGCCCGGCCGGGACGGTCGCCGTCGAACAGGACGACTGAGCCGGCCCGGTGTCAGCAGGCGGGACGCTCAGCCCCCGGCGAACGGGGGCAGCACGTCGATCGTCGACGCGTCGCCCAGGGGCAGGTCGCGCCGGCGCGCGGCGACCTCGTCGACCAGGAAGCTGCAGCGCTGCAGGACGCGACCCAGCTCCGCTCCGTGGCCGGCGCCGACGGCGCCCAGCACGTCGTCGAGGGTCGACTCGACGGGGAGCTCGATCGTCTCCTCGCCGGTGCCGGCTGCCGCCTTCGCCGCCGCGAAGTACCGGACGGTGACGGTGCGCGTGCCGAGCTCGATGCTCGTGGTCATCTCGGTCATCCTCCGATGGCGCTCATGGGGCGGTCCGGCTGCAGGAAGCCGGGGTCGTCGATGCCGTGGCCGGCCCGCTTTCCCCACATGGCGTCCCGCCAGACGTCGGCGATCTCCTGGTCGGACGCGCCGTCGCGCAGCATCGCCCGCAGGTCGGTCTCGGTGTGCGCGAACAGGCAGGTGCGGACCTGCCCGTCGGCGGTCAGCCGGGTGCGGTCGCACGCCCCGCAGAACGGGCGGGTGACCGAGGCGATCACGCCGACCACGTCCGGGCCGCCGTCGACCACGAACTTCTCGGCGGGCGCGCCGCCTCGCTGCTCGGAGTGCTCGGTCAGCGTGAACCGCTCGCCGAGCCTCTCCAGGATCTCGTCCGCGGTCACCATCTCGGTGCGCTCCCAGCCGTGCTGGGCGTCCAGCGGCATCTGCTCGATGAAGCGCAGCTGGTAGCCGTGCGCACGGGCGAACTCCAGCAGGTCGCACGCCTCGTCGTCGTTCACGCCGCGCAGCAGCACCGTGTTGATCTTCACCGGGTTCAGCCCTGCGTCGCGGGCGGCGGCCAGGCCGTCCAGCACGTCGGAGAGCCGGTCCCGGCGGGTGATCGTCTCGAAGCGGTCCTGCCGGAGCGTGTCCAGCGAGACGTTGAGGCGGTTCACGCCGGCCGCGACGAGCGACCGGGCGCGGCGGGCCAGCCCGATGCCGTTCGTGGTCAGTGACATGTCCGGCCGGGGGCGCATCGCCGCGGCCGCGGACAGCACGTTCTCCAGGCCCTTGCGCAGCAGCGGCTCGCCGCCGGTGAAGCGCAGCTCCTCGACGCCGAGCTCGTGCACGGCCACGCCGATCAGGCGGACCAGCTCGTCGTCGGTGAGCTGTTCGGACCGGGGCATCCAGTCCAGGCCCTCGGCCGGCATGCAGTACGTGCAGCGCAGGTTGCACCGGTCCGTGAGCGAGATCCGGAGGTCGGTAGCGACCCGTCCGAACCCGTCGACGAGCCGGGCGTCGTTCGGCCGCGCCGGGTCGCGGGTCGGGCCCCCGCGCAGTGCCGGAAGGCCGAGTTCGGTGGTCATGACCCGAGGCTAACCGGTCCTCCGCGCGGTGGCCCAGCCGGGATATCCCCAGCTCAGAGCGGGTGTCCGCACTTGCGGAAGCGACCTTCGGCCCCCTCCGCAGACGCGGGAGAAGTTACGGTGTACCTAGCCAGAAGGATAGGTACACAGTCCCTACTTTCGGGGGCACTCAGTGCTGGTGCGCCTTCAGCTCCTGACGCGCCACCGACCGGATGTGCACCTCGTCCGGCCCGTCGGCGAAGCGCAGGGCGCGGGCCCAGGAGTAGAAGTAGGCGAGCGGGGTGTCGTCGCTCATCGCGGCGCCGCCGTGCACCTGCATCGCCCGGTCGATCACCGCGCACGCCATCCGCGGCACCACGACCTTGATCGACGCGATCTCGGTCGCCGCGCCCTTGGCGCCGTGCTTGTCGATCAGCCACGCCGTCTTCAACGTCAGCAGCCGGGCCTGCTCGATCTCCATGCGGGACAGCGCGATCTGCTCGCGCACCACGCCCTGGTCGGCCAGTGGCCCGCCGAACGCGCTCCGGCTCTGCGCCCGCTCCACCATCAGCGACACCGCGCGCTCGGCCATCCCGATCAGCCGCATGCAGTGGTGGATCCGTCCTGGTCCGAGCCGGGCCTGCGCGATCGCGAAGCCGCCGCCCTCCTCGCCGAGGATGTTCGACGCCGGCACGCGCACCTCGTGCAGCTCCATCTCGGAGTGGCCGTGCTGGTCCTGGTAGCCGAACGTCGGCAGGTGCCGGGTGATCTCCAGGCCGGGGGTGTCCCGGGGCACGAGGATCATCGACTGCTGGCGGTGGGCGGCCGCCTCCAGGTCGGTCTTGCCCATCACGATGAAGATCTTGCAGCGCTCGTCGGCGGCGCCGGAGATCCACCACTTCTTGCCGTCGATGACGTAGTCGTCGCCGTCGCGGCGGATCCGGGTCTCGATGTTCGTGGCGTCCGAGGACGCGACGTCCGGCTCGGTCATCGCGAACGCGGACCGGATCTCGCCGTCGAGCAGCGGGTCCAGCCACTCCTGCTTCTGCTCGGGCGTGCCGAACAGGTGCAGCGTCTCCATGTTGCCGGTGTCCGGCGCCTGGCAGTTGATCGCCTCCGGGGCGATCACCGGGGACCAGCCGGACACCTCCGCGACCGGCGCGTACTCCAGGTTCGACAGCCCCGACACGTCGGGCAGGAACAGGTTCCAGAGCTTGCGCTCGCGCGCCTCGGCCTTCAGCTCCTCGACGACCGGCGGGTGTTCCCACTCCTGCGGCGTGCCCCGCCGCTCGGCCCGGAACGCGTCGTACACCGGCTCCGCGGGGAGCACCTTCTCGTCCACGAAGGCGCGCATGCGCTCGGTGTAGTCGGTTGCCACGGCGCTCGGTGCGAAGTCCACGGGCTGATTCGACCACACCGACGCTTAGGACGGGTCGGCGCAATCGCGGCAAACCAGTGATGGCGCAACCGCATGCCCGACCATAGTATCCGCCCCGTGCCGCACTTCAGGATCTCCGAAGCCGCTCGGCTGCTCGGTGTCAGCGACGACACCGTCCGCCGCTGGGTGGACGGGGGAACGCTGCCGGTGCAGGCCGACGCCTCGAACCGCAAGGTCATCGACGGGGCGGCGCTCGCCGAGTTCGCGCGCGGGCACGCCCACGTCACGCCGGACCCGTCCGTGGTCCAGCGCTCGGCCCGCAACCGGATGGTCGGCCTGGTGACCTCGGTCGTCGCCGACACGGTGATGGCGCAGGTCGAGCTGCAGTGCGGCCCGCACCGCATCGTCTCGCTGATGAGCAGCGAGGCGGTCCGCGACCTCGGGTTGGAGCCCGGCTCCCTGGCGGTCGCGGTGATCAAGTCCACGAACGTCGTGGTCGAAACCCCCGGAGGACACCTGTGACAACCCGCAAAGTAGCCGGTCCCGTCGCGGCGGCGTTGCTGATGATCGGTCTGGCCGGCTGCGGAGGCGGTGGTGAGACCGGCGCCGGCGGCCAGAGCAGCGCGCCCGCGCCGGCCTCGGGGCAGACGTTGAACGTGTTCGCCGCGGCGTCGCTGAAGGACACGTTCGGCACGCTGGAGAAGCAGTTCGAGCAGGCCAACCCGGGTACCGACGTCAAGCTGACGTTCGCCGGGTCGTCGGACCTGGCCACCCAGATCAACCAGGGTGCCCCCGCCGACGTCTTCGCCTCGGCCGACGACAACAACATGAAGAAGGTCACCGACCCCGGCCTGACCGCCGCGCCGCCGCAGAAGTTCGCGACGAACACGTTGCAGATCGCGGTCGCCCCGAACGACCCGAAGGGCATCAAGACGCTGCAGGACCTGGCCAACCCGGCCAACAAGGTCGTCCTGTGTGCCCCGCAGGTGCCCTGCGGCTCGGCCGCCGTGAAGGTCGAGAAGGCGGGAGGAGTCGACATCAAGCCGGTCTCCGAGGAGCAGGACGTCAAGTCCGTGCTGAGCAAGGTCACCAGCGGCAACGCCGACGCCGGCCTCGTCTACGTCACCGACGTGACCGCGGCCAAGGGCCAGGTCCAGGGCGTGAGCTTCCCCGAGTCGTCCAGCGCGGTGAACAACTACCCGATCGCGGTGCTGAAGAACTCGCAGAACGCCGACCTGGCGAACAAATGGGTCGCGCTGGTGACCGGGCCGGAGGGCCAGCAGGTCCTGAAGACCGCCGGGTTCGGAGCGCCGTGACGGACGCCCCATGACGGTCGCGCCACCCCAGGAACGGCGCAGGCGCCGCGCGCAGGCCGACGTCCGGCACGAGTCGGACGTCGGCCTGCCGTGGTGGATGTGGATCCCGGCCGCGCTCGGGTTCCTCCTGATCGCGCTGCCGGTGGTCGGCCTGCTGCTCAAGGCCGACTGGTCGGAGATGCCGTCGCTGCTGACCAGCGATGCCGCTCTGAGCGCCCTGAAGCTGTCGCTGATCACGGCTGCGGTCTCGACGGTGCTGTGCCTGCTGCTGGGCGGGCCGCTGGCCGTGATCCTGGCCCGCGGGAAGCTGGAGCGTTCGCCGCGGCTCCTCGGCGGGATCCGCTCGGTCGTGCTGCTGCCGCTCGTGCTGCCGCCGGTCGTCGGCGGCCTCGCGCTGCTGTTCCTGCTCGGCCGGACCGGGCTCATCGGACGCGGTCTCGACCTCGCGTTCGGGATCACGGTCCCGTTCACGACGGCGGCGGTGATCCTGGCCCAGACGTTCGTCGCGATGCCGTTCCTCGTCGTCTCGCTGGAAGGCGCGCTGCGCACGGCCGGCCAGCGCTACGAGGCCGTCGCGGCCACGCTCGGCGCCTCCCCGGCGCTGGCGTTCCGCAAGGTCACGGTGCCGTTGGTGCTGCCCGGCTTGGCGTCCGGGCTGGTGCTCGCGTTCGCCCGGTGCATGGGCGAGTTCGGTGCGACGATCTCGTTCGCCGGCAGCCTCGAGGGCACGACCCGCACGCTGCCGCTGCTGGTCTACCTGCAGCGGGAGTCCGACGAGTCGGGCGCGGTCGCGCTGTCGTTGCTGCTGGTCGTCGTGTCGCTGGTCGTGATCGTGGTCGGGCGGCCGCGCGGGATGGACGGTCGAGGATGACGCCGAAGCCGGAGCCGTCCCCGCTCGACGGTGGGGTGTCGCTGGACGCGGCGCTGCACCGGGCCGAGTTCTCCCTGGACGTCTCGCTGGACGTGGCGCCCGGTGAGGTCGTCGCCGTGCTGGGGCCGAACGGTGCGGGCAAGTCCACGCTGCTCGGCATCCTGTCCGGCCTGCTGCGCCCGGACACCGGACGGCTGCGGGTCGGCGACCGCACGCTCGTCGACGCGGCGACCGGTGAGTTCGTGCCGCCGCACCAGCGTGGCGTCGGCCTGCTCGCCCAGCAGGCGCTGCTGTTCCCGCACATGACCGCGCTGGCCAACGTCGCGTTCGGGCCCCGCGCGCACGGCATGCCGAAGGCCGAGGCGGAAGAGCGCGCCCGCGGGCTGCTCGCCGACGTCGGCGTCGGCGAGCTGGCGGCCCGCAAGCCGGCGCAGCTCTCCGGCGGGCAGCAGCAGCGTGTGGCGCTGGCCCGCGCGCTCGCTCCGCAGCCCGGCCTGCTGCTGCTCGACGAGCCGCTCGCGGCCCTGGACGTGGACGCGTCCCCGGCCATGCGCACGCTGCTGCGGCGGGTGATCCGCGACGGCAAGCAGACCGCACTGATGGTCACCCACGACGCGCTGGACGCGCTCGTGCTGGCCGACCGCGTCGTCGTGCTCGACCAGGGCCGGATCGCCGAGGAGGGCCCGACCCGCGACGTGCTGGCCCGCCCGCGCAGCGCGTTCTCCGCCCGGATCGCCGGACTGGACCTCATCCCCGGCACGGCGACCGGGTACGGCCTGCACACCGCGGACGGCGTGGAGATCGCCGGCGAGTCGGTCGAGGTCGAGGCCGGGGAGCCGGCCGTCGCGGTGTTCCCGCCGTCCGCCGTCGCCGTGTTCACCGAGCGTCCGCGAGGGTCGCCGCGCAACGTGTTCCGGGTGCGGCTCTCGGCGCTGGAGCCACGTGGTGACTCGATCCGGCTACGTGCCGGGCCGATCGAGTCGAGCGGGCCGGAATGGATGGACGGCCTGGCCGCCGACGTCACCCCGCGGGCCGTCGCCGAGCTCGGCATCGATCCGGGGACCGACGTGTGGTTCGCGGTCAAGTCGGCCGAGGTCGCGATCCACGGCACCGGGGGCTGAGGCACTGAACGCAACGTCACCCCATAGGTCACAAGCGTCACCCTAGCCACTATCGTGGCTCTGTTCACTCCTGTCACACCCGCCTAGCGTCGCTGTCCGTGACCCGGATGTTCCTGCGCACCGCCCCGGCGGCCCTGTCCGTCGCCCTGTTCGCCGCGCTGTGCCTGCCCGCCACCGCCGACGCCGCGCCGGCCGCGAACGCCGCGACCGGCTACATCGTGCAGACCGACTCGGCGGAGGCGACCCGCGCGGCGAGCCAGGCCCTCGACGTCACCCCGACCGTGACGTTCGACCAGGCCCTGCACGGTTTCGCCGCGCCGCTCGACCCGGGCCAGGTGGCGCGGGTGCGCAACGAACCCGGTGTCATCGGGGCGGAGGAGGACCGCGAGGTCGTCCCGGAGCCGCGCATGGCCACCCAGCAGGCCGCCCCGATGACCGAGGGCAGCCAGGAGAAGCCGGTGAACTGGGGCCTGGACCGGATCGACCAGCCCCGGCTCCCGCTGAACGGCCGGTACTCCACGCAGGCGACCGGGCAGGGCGTCGACGTGTTCGTGCTGGACACCGGCGTCGACGCGACCCACCCGGACTTCGGCGGGCGCGCGTCGTTCGACGTGAACACGATCGACGACAGGAACACCGACTGCGACGGGCACGGCACCGTCGTCGCCGGGATCGCGGCGTCGAACACCTACGGCGTGGCGAAGCAGGCACGCGTGCACGGCGTGAAGGTGCTCGACTGCCACGGCGCCGGGACGCTGTCGTCGCTGCTCGCGGGACTCGACTGGGTCGTGAAGAACAAGAAGGGACCGTCGGTCGCGGTGATGTCGTGGAGCTACAGCGCGTCCCCGACGCTGGAGGCGGCCCTGAAGCGGATGGTCGACTCCGGCGTGTTCGCCGCGTCCTCGGCCGGCAACACCGGTGGCGACGACTGCACGGCGCTGCCGCGCGCGTCGTCCGCCGCGCTCGTCGTCGCGAACTCCACGATCGACGACCAGCGGGCGACGAACTCCTCGACCGGGCGCTGCGTCGCGCTCTACGCGCCGGGCAGCCGGATCATCTCGACCGTGCCGGGCGGCGGGACCGCGTCCTACAGCGGCACGTCGATGGCGGCACCGTTCGCGGCCGGCGTCGCGGCGCTGTACAAGCAGGCCCGCGGCGACGCCCCGGCCCCGGCCCTGCGGTCGTGGATCCTGCAGAACGCGGTCCCCGGCGTGATCAAGGGCGGCGACGTCGACGGCACGCCGAACCGGCTGCTGAACACGGGCGGGCTGTAGGGCCCGGACGTCAGCCGCTGCGCGTCCTGACGCCGACCGGCCCGGCGCAGTGCGCGCACCGTCACCCACACCGTGATGATCAGAGCGATCGCCGCGATGGCGACCGGGAACACCGGCTGGGGCGAGGTGTATCCGATCACCAGGAACATCACGGTGACGACGAGCCCCGCGACCGCGCGGAACCAGACGACGATCC
Source organism: uncultured Actinomycetota bacterium (assembly GCA_963822335.1). Lineage (GTDB taxonomy): Bacteria > Actinomycetota > Actinomycetes > Mycobacteriales > Pseudonocardiaceae > Pseudonocardia. The sequence goes on from CAWGHE010000007.1 coordinate 223,948, forward strand.
GCTCGAACGTCCACCGGCGTGCCACGGCAGCCAGGGTAGGGACCACCGTCGTCCGGCAGGATGACCGGGTGGGTGAGACGGGCGGGACCTCGCACGTTCTCGCGGACGGGGCGGCGCTCGGCGACCGGTTCGTCGCCGTGCTCGGCACCCCGCACGAGCCCGGGTGGATCGCGAGCGAGGACCTGTTCGGCGACGGGCTCCCGGACGTGCTCGCCGCGGTGACCGCCCGGCGCGGCGCCGACAACCCGTCCGTCGCGGCGTCGCTGCTGTTCGAGCAGTACGCACTGCGGCTCGCCGCCCCGGTGGTCGCCGCCTACGCGCGGGACGGGGCGCTGCTGGACGCGCACCCGTCGTCGGTCACGGCGTTCCTCGACGACGGCGTGGTGCGCCGCCTCGCGTTCGCGCTCCCGCCGTCGCCCGGAGCGGACCGGGCAGCGGTCGCGGCGACGCTGTCCTCCGCGCTGGAACCGGCCGCGGGCGCGCTGCACCGCCACACCCGCGTCGGGCTCCGGACGTTGCGCGGGGCGATGGCCAACGCCGTCGCGAACGCGTACCTGCACCTGTCCTGGCCGCAGCCGGACCACGCGCGGTACGTCGGCGATGCCCTCGACGTCGTCGCGCAGGTACCCGGCTGCGCCGGGACGGTCCGGGTCGCCGCGGTGGACGTCGACGGCGAGTCCTGGATGTACTCCGACCGCACCACCTGCTGTCTGGCGTTCCGCACGTCGGTCAACCGCGACCGCGAGCAGCACTACTGCGCGACCTGTCCGGTCATGCCCGCGGAGACGATCCTGGAGATGTTCACCCGGGCCACGGCGAGCTACCGGGAGCGGCACGGCTAGCGTCCGTGGAATGGACGCGCTGGGCCATCTGCAGGAGCGGTATCTCCGGCCCGGCACCGCGGCGTGCCCGACGTTCGTCGAGGACAGCGAGTGGGTCCCGGTCGTCGACGGCGTCGAGTACTTCGCGCAGGTCCGGGCGCTGATCGAGCAGGCCGGTCCGGGGGACTCCGTGTTCGCGACCGGCCTGCAGATCGAGTCCGACATGGACCTGACCGGTCTCCGGCCGGACGAGGAGGGCTACCGGCCACTGACCGACGTGCTCGCGGACAAGGCCGCCGCCGGCGTCGACGTGCGCATCCTGCTGACCGCCGCGGTGTTCTCCGGGTCCGTCCCCGGGCTGAAGATCGGCCCGTTCCGGGCGAACGTGTTCGCCGCGCAGGCGTTCCGCGCGCACGCGCCGCTGCGCGGGCGTGTGCTGCTGGACTGGTCCGGCGCGGGGATCGGATGCCACCACCAGAAGATGGTCGTGCTGCACGTCGGCGGGGAGCTGACCGTGTTCGTCGGTGGGCTGGACCTGTCGGCGAACCGCTACGACGCCGAGCCGCACGACCGGCTCTCGATCGGCCACGAGCGCTGGGGATGGCACGACGGCGCCGTCCGGCTCCGCGGCCCGGCCGCCGCCCGCGTCTGGGAGGTCTACAGGGGACGGTGGATCGAGGCGGCCTCGCTGCCGCCGCGCGACGTGTACTTCCCGCCGGCCCGGTGGGAGGTGATGAACCCGGAACCGTTCCTGACCGACCTGCCGCCCGCGCCGCCGGTGCCTGCGCACCCGTCGCCGGGCACGGCCGTGCAGGTGCTGCGTTCGTTCCGCCCGTGGAAGATCGATCAGTGGTTCACGCTGTACCGCAGGCATTGGGAGGTCCTGCCGAAGCACGGCGTGCACGAGGTCTTCCACGCGCTGTGCACGGCGATCGCCGCCGCGCAGCACTACATCTACCTCGAGGACCAGTACTTCTACGAGGCACCGGGCGGGCGTCGCGCGTTCCGGCTGTACGGCATGTTGCGTGACGCCGCGGCGCGCGGGGTGAAGGTGATCCTCGTCTGCTCCGGCCGCAAGGACCCGGCCGACGCCGGCGTGAACAAGTTCCGGCGCCGGGTCACCGGCGACATCCAGCGCGGCGTGATCGACCAGCTGGAGCCCGCCGACCGGGCGAACGTGATGATGCACCGGATCGAGGACCTCACGGTGCACACGAAGCTGATGCTCGTCGACGACGTGTTCGCCTCCGTCGGCTCCGCGAACTTCTTCTCCCGCTCGATGCGCGGCACCGACACCGAGCTGTCCACGGTGCTCGTCACGACCGGGGACCAGGTCCGTGACCTGCGGGTCCGGCTCTGGGCCGAGCACCTGCGGACCCCGCTCACCGACGAGCTGCGGCCGTACCTGGAGGACATCGACCTCGCGATCGGCATCTGGCACCCGTACTGGCTCCCGCCGGACGCCCCGGCCGGGACATGGCGCCGGGCCGGGTACCCGAGCGGGTTCGCACCGGAGGAGCGGGTGCTGGTCCCGGTCGGGCCGTGGCCGGAGCCGTCACCGCGGCCGTTGCAGCGCGCCGCCTCCGGCGCCGCCCGTGGCGCGGCCAAGGGTGCGCGCGCCGCGGCGCGCGCCGCCCAGTCCGGCTCTCAGGCCGGGTCGAGGCTGTCGAAACCGCAGTAGGGCACGAGCACGTCCGGGATCCGGACGCTGCCGTCCGGCTGCTGGCCCTGCTCCAGGATCGCGACGAGAGTCCGGCCGATCGGCATGCCGGAGCTGTTCAGCGTCGCCGCGAACCCGCGGGTGCCGTCCTTGGCCTTCGTCCGGATACCGGCACGTCGGGCCTGGAACTGGCCGAAGTCGCTCGCCGACGCGATCTCCCGGTACTGGCCCTGGCCGGGCAGCCAGACCTCGATGTCGTAGGTCTTCTCCGCCGAGAACCCGGTGTCCCCGGCCGCGAGCTTGACCACCCGGTAGGCCAGGCCGAGCTCCTGCAGCACGGTCTCGGCGTGCCCGACGAGCAGCTCCAGCTCGTCGCGCGAGGTCTCCGGGCGCACCACGCGCACGAGCTCGACCTTCGAGAACTCGTGCAGCCGGATCAGCCCGCGGGTGTCCTTGCCGTAGCTGCCGGCCTCCGAGCGGAAGCACGGCGTGTGCGCGGTGTAGGCCAGCGGGAGGTCCTCGGCGGCCAGCGTCTCGCGGGCGTGCAGGTTCGTCAGCGGGACCTCGGCCGTCGGGATCAGGTAGAGGTCCCGGTCCGCGACGCCGGTCTTGAACAGGTCCTGCTCGAACTTCGGCAGCTGCCCGGTACCGGTGACCGCCTCCCGGTTCACCAGCGTGGGCACCGAGAACTCGGTGTAGCCGTGCCGCTCGGTCGCGAGGTCGAGGAAGTACCGCGTCAGCGCGCGCTCCAGCCTCGGCCCCTTCCCGGTCAGCACCGCGAAGCGCGGGCCCGAGAGCTTCGTCGCCCGGGCCAGGTCCAGGATGCCGACGCGTTCCCCGACCTCGACGTGGTCCTTCGCGCCGTCGATCTGCTGCGGCTCGCCCCAGGTGCGGACGAGTTCGGCGTCGGCGTCGCTGGCGCCGTCCGGCAGCTCGTCGTCCGGCAGGTTCGGCACGCCCAGCAGGAACTCGGTCAGCTCGGCGTCGAGCCGGTCGCGCTCGGCATCGGCGTCCGCGATCGTCGACTTGAGGTCCCGGGACTGCTGCACGAGCGCCGGACGATCGTCCGCCGACGCCTTCTTCACCTCGGCGGAGAGCCGCTTGGACTCGGCGCGCGCGTCGTCGCCGCGCCCGATGGCGGTGTTGCGGCCGGACAGCACCTTCTCCAGGTACGCCGTGTCCAGGGTGAAACCGCGCCGGGCGAGCTTGCGCACGGCGTCGGTGGCGGGGTCGAGCAGGACGCGGGGGTCGTGCATCGGTCGAGCGTATCGCCACGGTGCGACACCATTTGCGGGCGGGAACACCCGGCCCGCGATCACCCGCGCGGCGACGGCGTCCCGCCCACCCTGGGCCGGTGCTTTCGCGGCGCCCGGAACCGGGGCTCGACCAGACCGGCGACCCGGCGGCGCTGCTCGTCGCGGACCTGCCGGCGCTCGAGGGGCTGGCCGGGCACCTGGACACGCTCGGCGGTGCGCTGGAGCGCACGGCGCGTGGGCTGCGGGGCATCGAGGTCGGGCAGTGGTCCGGCGACGCGGCCGACGCGTTCCGCGCGCGGTTCGACGAGTCCCCGAAGGCCTGGTTCACCGGCGCCGACGCGTTCGCCGACGCCGCCGACGCCTGCCGCCGGTTCGTCGCGGCCGTCGGGACCGCGCGGCAGCAGGCGGGCGACGCCGCGGAGCTGTACCGGCAGGGGATCGCGGCGAGCGCCGCGGCGGTCCGGGAGCACAACGCGGCGGCGGCCGCCATCGACGACCAGGTCGCGCAGGGTGCGTTGCCGGCTCCGCTACCGGAGTTCGTCGACCCGGGCGTGCCGATGGTCGAGCGCGCCGTCCGGATGCTGGAGCAGGCCCGGGCCTCCCGCGACAGGGCGGGCGCGGACGCCGCACGGGCGGTCGGCGCGGCCGCGGCCACCGCACCGGATCCGCCGACCGGGTGGTCCAGGGTGGGCGCGGAGATGTCCGACCTGGGCGCCGAGGGCGGGCGGCTGGCGGCCGGCCTCGGCGAGGGAGTGGAGGACATCGCGCGGTTCGCCCGCACGGTGAACCCGCTCGACCCGTGGAACGTGACGCACCCGGCGTCGTTCGTGGACGGGATCTCGTCCACCGCGGCCGGGCTGGTGCAGGCCAACCTGCACCCGTCGGAGCTGGTCAAGGGCATGGTCGGGACGGGATGGGGTTCGGACCCGGGGCACGCGGCCGGGAAGGTGATCCCGGGCCTGGCGCTGGCCGCCGCGACGGGCGGGTCGGGGAAGATCGCGACGGCGGTGGCGGAGCGGTCCGCGGCCCGCGCGATCCGCAAGGCGCGGCCGCCTGCGAAGACGGAGGAGCCGGCACATCTCGACGATCAGCACATGCTGGGGTTGATCTACGCGCGTGAAGAGACGGGGGAGAGCCTGCGATTTCCCGAGCAGCGCGTGACATACCTGAGCGAGATCGAACGCGAGCAATACCGCCTCACCGTGCACGACGGCCGCCTGTACGACGGGACCGGGCGGCCGTTCACCTCGAGTGCCGACGGCTCAGCGCACTCCAACGATGCCCGCTCCATCTTCGTGATGGACCGGCACGGGAACCTCTACGCCTCGAACGGGCACGCACCCGGCGAGTTCCACCATTCGAGCTTCCTGGCCGGTGATTCGGTGTCCGGTGCGGGCGAGATCAAGGTCGTGGACGGCAGACTGGAACTCGTCTCCGACCAGAGCGGGCACTACCAGCCGTCCGAACAGATGACGGCCAATGTCTTCCAGGAGCTGAGTCGAGACGGGGTGGACGTCAGTGATGTCGAGTTCGAGAAGCATGCGGACTGAGCTGAGCAACGCCGCGGTGCGAGTGACGCTCCTGGTGCGGCACACGATCCGCAACCGGCCGCTCGACGCGGCGCTGGCCCTTCACCAGGCGCGGGCGCTGCTTGTCGAACCGCCGAAGGGCTGCTCTCTCGACGAGCAGTACGCGGGGCTCCTCGAAGCACTCGCGTCGCCGGCCGAGGTCTCCACGTTCGCCGGTGACCCGCGGGCCGAGCGACCGATCACCGAGGAGGAGTTCCGCGACCACCTCCGGCGAGTGGTGGCCGAGCTGGACCGGATGCGCCCGTGGACTCCGCCGGTCCTGCGCGCGCTGGATTCCGGTGAGTGGGCGGCCTATATCGGCCCACGCGCCGTCGGACGGATCTTCCTCGACAGCTTCGAGATCCCGGGCCGGATTCCGTACTTCTTCGACTTCGACCAGACCCCGGCCGGTGGTGTTCGCCGGTACGTCGTGCTGCGCCTACGCAGCGGGCGCGACGTGGCGCTCGCCTCTCCGTGGTGGAAACGCGACGAGGACTCCACCGCCGTCCTGACCCTCGACCGGCGCGTCCCGGCTGCCACGGTGATGGCCGAGCTGACTGCCGGCTCGCACTTCGAGCCGGGCGAGTGGCAGGTGCTGCGATGACCTCGTTCGCGGTCGCCAACGGCCCTCCCGGAAGCGCCCCCGCGGCCTGACCCCGCGGGAGACCCTCATCGGGTGCGGAGCTACCGATGAGCTGGCTGACCAGCGAGATCGACGCGTATCACGACGGCGCCCCGTGCCCGGACGCGCTCGTCGCAGCCCTGCGTGAGGCGGAGCTGCTCGTCCCGCTCGTGGACGGCGACCTGCCGATGTGCGTCGCCGACCGCGGGCTCGTCTGGGTCTGCGCGTTCACCTCGACCCGCAGCCTCAGCCGATTCGCCACGGCCCGCGGCGAGGGCGATGTCGAGTGGACCTACCGGCACGTCCGGGGCGCGGAGCTGCTGGAGATCGACTACGGGATCGCCGTGGATCTCGGCGGCCGGCGCCCGATGGTGTTCCCGGCCGGGTGCGCGTCGTGACCGCGTCCGGATACCAGGCGGCTCCGGCCGCGATGAGCGATGCGGCCGACGGCATCGACGGGCTCGTCGCCGAGCTCGGCTCACTGACCACGGTCGGGCGTGCGGGAGCCGGGCGCGGCGTCGCGGGGCTGGAGCTCGGTCCCGACGAGTTCGGCCACGACGAGCTGGCCGCCGCGTTCGCGACGTTCTGCGGCCGGTGGGAGTGGGGTGTGCGCGCGCTGGTGCAGTCCGGCACCGAGCTGGCCGACGGGTTGCGGGAGTCGCTGCGTGCCTACCAGGACGCCGAGGGCGAGGTCGGGTCGACGTTCTCCCGGCTGCTCTCCGACGTCGTCGGGGACCCGCGGGCCGACCCGGAGCAGGCCGCGCACCGCACGCCGGAGGAGATCCTGCGCGGCGCCACCCCGGACCGGTCCGCCGAGTCGTGGTCGCGGGCCGGCGAATCGATCGCGGACACCTGGTCCGGCGTCGGATCGGACGTTCTCGCGACCGGCGAGGACCGGCTGCGGCGACTCGTTGCCGGCGAGAACCCCTACGCCCCGGAGCTCGACGCCCTGAACGAGATCGTGGAGTGAGCCGGTGCCCGCCGAACCGGGGCTCGACGAGTCCGCCGACCCGCAGGAGCTCGTGGTCGCCGACCTGCCGGCGATCGACGGCACGATCGGCCACCTGCGCGCAGCTGAGCGGGGCGCTGGAGCGCACGGCGGAAGGGTTGCGCGACATCGACGTCGCGCGGTGGACCGGCGACGCGGCGGACGCGTTCCGGGAGCGCTTCGACGAGTCCCCCGTCCGCTGGTTCGTCTGCGCCGACGCGTTCGCCGACGCGGCGACTGCCTGCGACGCGTACCGCCGGACCGTTCTCCGGTCCCGCGACGCGGCCGCGCAGGCCGTCGCGATGTACCGGTCCGGCGTGCAGGCCAGTGCCGCCGCGGTCGCCGACCGGAACGCGGCCGTGCAGGAGTTCGAGGCCCGATCCGCCACCGGTCCGCCACCGGCCGCGCTACCCGAGTTCGCCGACCCGGGCACCCCGATGATCGAGCAGGCCACCCGGATGCTGGCCGACGCGCGTCGGGACCGGGACGCCGCCGGGGTCGACGCCGCCCGGGTGATCGAGGCGGCGGCCGCGAGCGCCCCCGACCCGCCGTCGACGTTGTCGCAGGCCGGGGCCGAGCTCTCCGACGGACTGGCCGAGGGCGGGCGGGTGCTGGCCGGGATCGGCGAGGGGGTCGAGGACGCCGCCCGGTTCGTCCGGGCCGTGAACCCGCTCGAGCCGTGGAACGTGACGCATCCCGCGTCCTACGTGGACGGGTTGTCGTCGACGCTCGCCGGCACGGTGACGGCGAACCTGCACCCCGCCGAGCTGGTGAAGGGCGTGCTCGGAACCGGGTGGGGCTCCGACCCGGCGACGGCGCTGGGGAAGCTGATCCCGGGCCTCGCGCTGTCCGCCGCGGCCGGTGGGGCGACGCTGCCCGAGCGCGAGGCGGCGCGCTCGGTGCCGACGCCGCGGGAGGCGGTGGAGTCGCGACAGGCTGCCGCCGATCTCGACGGAGGGGATCCGGACGATGCGCGGCCGGAACGCCCGCCGCCGAAGACGGACGACTCGCCGGATCTGCCGGCGCGGGCGGAGCTGAACCCGTGGTTCGCGGGTGAGCAGTACGGACAGTCGATGGGCCTACCGGGGCACAGGGTCACGTACTTCAACGACGAGGACCGCGAGAACGCCCGCCTGACGATTCGTGACGGTCGCTTGTACGACGTCAACGGGAAGCTCTTCGACTCGGCACTGGACGGATCGTTCTGGTCTCAGGGTGAAGAGCGATCGATCTTCGTGATGGACGGCAAAGGTAACCTCTACGCCTCGGACGCCCAGGAGGTCGGTCGTCTGCATCATTCGAGCTTCCTGGCCGGTCAGCCGGTCGCAGGAGCCGGCGAGATCACTGTCCGCAGCGGCGAGATCGAGTACATGTCGGACCGGAGCGGGCATTACACGCCACCAGGAGAATGTCTGGATCAGGTGCGTGAGTATCTCCGCAAGGAGGGGGTGAGCCTCGACCGTGCCACAGTGGACAGATTCGGACGCTGAGCTGAGCTGGGCGGCCCGGAAAGTGACCTACACGCTCAGGCACGTCGTCTCGACCCAGCCGCTGGACGACGCGTTGGCGCTGCGCCATGCCAGGGGCTTGATCCTGCAGCCGTTGACCGGTGTCTCGACCGCCGAGGCGTACGACGCACTGGGTGAAGCGCTGAGTTCGGCATCTCGCCTGTCGACGTGGCGGGGTGATCCACGGGCCGAGAGGGTGATCTCCGAAGAGGATTTCCGAGGTCACCTGCGTCGTGTGGTCCACAAGATGGACGAGATGCGGCCGTGGCCCACGCCGCTCCTGCGATCAGTGGATCCGTCGGTGGCGTGGAGCTCGTACGCGAACCCACGAGAGGTCGGGGCGATTGCCCTCGGTGTGACCGAGATCGAGAATCGCATCCACGTCGATCTCGTGCCGATGGCACGGTCCGGGAGCGACGGTCCAGCGAGTGAGGGGCAGGTCCGGGTGGCGATCCTGGAACTTCGCAGCGGGCGGGAGGTCGCTGTCGTCGGGCGTTGGTGGCCGGACGCTCCTCGCGTCGCCGCCGTCCTCACCCTCGATCGCGGCGTTCCGGCAGAAGAGGTCATGACCGAGCTGACCTCGGGCGGCCACTTCGAGCCCGAGGAGTACGAAGTCATGCGCTGAATGGCCTCTGAACTGCAACGATGTCGTTGATATCGAACATACGTTCGAGTACGATGGAGGTATGGCCAGCCGGGTCGACGCCTCCCACGACCGCCTCCAGCAGGCGATCGCCGACCTGCGCGAGACCGCCCGGACCGCCACCGGCGACGAGTACTGCGCGGTGCTGCGCGCGATCGAGGCCGCCAAACGCAGCCTGGATCAGGTCGGGGTGCTGACGCTGGCCGGCGCCGAGCGTGAGGGCGTGTTCACCGGGCACGGCTACCGGTCCACGGCCGGGGCGTTGGCGGACCTGGTGCGCTGGGACCCGCGGGTGTCCCGCCGGTTTGTGACGGCCGCGGAGCAGGTCGTGGACCGGGTCGGGCTCGACGGCGAACTGGTGCCCGCCCGACTCGCGGCGACGGCGGCCGGGTTCGCTGCCGGGGAGATCAGCATGCGCCACGTCGAGGTGATCGCCGGGCTGCTCGCCACCCCAGCCGCCGAACGCATCCCCGCCGAGAAATGGGCGGCCGCCGAACAGGAACTCGCCGGGCACGCCCCGGACTACACCCCGGCCGAGCTGCACACCTGGGGCACCCAGCTGATCGAGGCGCTCGACGAGGCCGGCCCCGAACCCGACGACCGCCCCGAACCGCAGATCAACGAACTGCGCCTGACCCGGCACCAGCACCGCCCCGGCGGCCGCATCCGGGGCCGCTTCGACGACGCCGAGATGTTCGACCGGGTCGCGGCCGCCCTCGACACCCACGGGCGGCCCCGCGACGCCGACGACACCCGCACCCCGCCCGAACGCCAGGCCGAAGGCCTGGCCGAGGTGTGCGGGTACGCGCTCGCGCACGCCCCGGCCCGGGTGCTGCCCGAGACCGGCGGACGGCGCCCGCAGCTGGTGGTCACGATCCGGCTCGCCGACCTCGAACGACGCGCCCGGACCGGGTGGCTGGAGTTCGGCGGCCCGACCACACCAGCGGCGCTGCGGATGCTGGCCTGCGACGCGGGTGTGCTCCCGGTCGTGCTCGGCGGCAACGGCGAACCCGTCGACGTCGGACGCGCCATGCGCACCGTCCCCGAAGGCCTGCGGCGGGCGGTGACCGCGCGCGACCGCGGCTGCGCCCACCCCGGCTGCGACCTGCCACCGGCCTGGTGCCAGATCCACCACATCGTGCCCTGGGCCCACGGCGGCCCCACCACGATCGACAACCTGGTGATGCTGTGCGCCACCCACCACCGGCTGGTGCACCACAGCCGGTGGGACGTCCGCATCACGCCGGCGGGCGGCCGGAGTTCGTGCCACCCGGGTGGATCGACCCCTGGCGGCGGCCCCGCCGCAAACCCGACCTCACCCGCGTCGCCGATCTCGACACCATGCCCGACCGTGCGGTGTCGACACGGGCCTGGACCTACCGAGCTGCCCGACGCGGCGGCAGCCCGCCCAGTCGCGGCCGACTTCGACCGCGCTGCCCGACGCCGTGCCGGGTGGACGCCTGACGTCGCGGATTTCGACAACATGGCCGACCCGGATGTCGGCCGCCCGCGTTCCGGCCTCGGATGTGCCGAGCGCGGCCGACCGCGATCCTCGGTACGACGGCGAACACGTGAACAGCGGTGGCGGTGAGGAGAATACTCCACTGCGCCGGAGTGGCGATCCGGCGAACGGCAACGAGGACGTCGAACTCGGCCCTCCCGAGGTCCGGATCGCCGACTTCGCCGACCTCGACACGGTCAACTAGCCGCGGTGCCGGTCCCGCCGTGCCCGTCATGCCCGCCGTGCGCGTTCGCGGGCCGCGCCGACGCCCGACCTCTGACGAGCGGACTGCGACGGCCTAGCCGGAAAGATCTTCACGAAAGTTCCGCGGGACATGTCGAACGGCGACGAGCCCGTTCGTAGCCAGGGTGAGAGACCGGCAACGGGCCGGTCGATTCACCACCGGAGGTCATCATGACCACGACCTACACGTTCGACGTCTTCTCCAGCCTCGACGGCTACGGCACCTGTGCGCCCGACGCCGACTGGGGCGGCTACTGGAGCAAGCAGGGACCCGAACTGCTCGACCACCGCTTCGCCTCGTTCGAGACGAAGCAGCGGATGGTCCTCGGTGCCACCACGTTCCGGCAGTTCGTGGAGATGCTGGCCTCGAGCACCGCGGAGTCCGAGGTGCGTGACCCGTGGGTCACCCGGATGCGGAACATGCCGGCCACCGTGGTGTCATCCACATTGGAGGGACCGCTGGACTGGCCGGACGCGACCGTCGTGAGCGGCGACGCCGTCGACATCGTCGCCCGGCTCAAGGAGACCTCCGACGTGCCGTTGCGCTCGCACGGCAGCCTGTCGCTGAACTGGGCGCTGATGGCCGCCGGACTGGTCGACCGTCTCCAGGTGACGGTCTTCCCCGTGATCACCGGCAGGACCGGGACGGACCCGGTCCTCGGGGGCGCGGACGACTTCGACCTCGAGCTGCTCGAGCACCGGACCCTCGACGGCGACATCCAGGAGCTCGTCTACCGGCCCACCCTGCACGTCCACCGTCGCTGACACCCGAGGGGGACGCGCCGTACAGGCCTGGAGGGCGGATCTTCATCTTTCGGACCTGGGTGTTGGCATCGTGCGGGCCGGGGGGACAGGATGTGGCGTCGATCGTGCACGTCAGTATCGAGGAGCCAACGAAGTGACCTCCGCCCAGACCCCCGGTGCAGGAACCCCCTCCGTCCCGTCGTACGCGTCAGGGATCTCGGACACCCCTTTGCTCGGGGACACGATCGGCGACAACTTCGATCGCACCGCGGCGGCGTACCCGGACGTCGACGCGCTGGTCGAGGTGCAGACCGGCCGGCGATGGACCTACGTGCAGCTGCGCGAGGAGATCGACAAGGTCGCCTGCGGCCTGCTCGAGGCCGGCCTGGAGGTCGGGGACCGGGTGGGGATCTGGGCGCCGAACATGGCGGAGTGGACGCTGATCCAGTACGCCACCGCGAAGATCGGCGTCATCCTCGTCAACATCAACCCGTCGTACCGCACGCACGAGCTGGAGTTCGTGCTCAACCAGGCCGGGATCTCGGTGCTGGTCGCGGCGCGGGAGTTCAAGACGTCGAACTACGCCGACATGATCGAGCAGGTCCGCGGCAACTGCCCGGAGCTGCGCCAGGTCGTGATCATCGGCTCGCCGGAGTGGGACCAGCTCGTCGAGTCCGGCGACGCCGGGGACCGCATCCGGTTGTCCGAGATCCAGGCGAGCTTGTCCGCCGACGAGCCGATCAACATCCAGTACACGTCGGGGACGACCGGGTTCCCGAAGGGCGCGACGCTGTCGCACCACAACATCCTCAACAACGGCTACTACGTCGGCTCGCTCTGCAGCTACGGGCCGGAGGACCGGGTCTGCATCCCGGTGCCCTTCTACCACTGCTTCGGCATGGTGATGGGCAACCTGGGCTGCACCACGAACGGCTCCACGATGGTCATCCCGGCGCAGGGCTTCGACCCCAAGGCGACGCTGCAGGCCGTCGCGCAGGAGAAGTGCACGTCGCTCTACGGCGTGCCGACGATGTTCATCGCCGAGCTCAACGACCCCGACTTCGAGTCCTACGACCTGTCGTCGCTGCGGACCGGGATCATGGCCGGTTCGCCGTGCCCGGTCGAGGTGATGAAGCAGGTCGTCGAGCGCATGGGCATGGGCGAGGTCACGATCTGTTACGGCATGACCGAGACCAGCCCGGTGTCCACCCAGACCCGCGCCGACGACTCGTTGGACCGCCGGGTGTCCACGGTCGGGCGGGTGCACCCGCACCTCGAGGTCAAGATCGTCGACCCGGACACCGGTAAGACGGTGCCGCGCGGCCAGCCGGGCGAGCTGTGCACCCGGGGCTACTCGGTGATGCTCGGCTACTGGAACCAGCAGGAGAAGACGGACGAGGTGCTCGACCGCGCCCGCTGGATGCACACCGGCGACCTCGGGATCATGGACGACGAGGGCTACGTCAACATCACCGGCCGGATCAAGGACATGGTCATCCGGGGTGGCGAGAACATCTACCCGCGGGAGATCGAGGAGTTCCTCTACACCCACCCGGACATCCTCGACGCGCAGGTCATCGGCGTCCCGGACGCCAGGTACGGCGAGGAGCTCTGCGCCTGGGTCACGTTGCGTGACGGGGCCGAGCAGCTCGACGCGGACAAGGTCCGCGAGTTCGCCACCGGCAGGCTCGCCCACTACAAGATCCCGCGCTACGTGATGGTCGTCCAGGAGTTCCCGATGACCGTGACCGGCAAGGTCCGCAAGGTCGAGATGCGGGAGAAATCCGTGGACGAGCTCGGTCTGGGCGACGCCGCGTCCGTGCAGAACGCCTGATCTCCACCGCGACATCGACGGTGCGCGGACGGGTGATACGGGTCTAAGCTGTCGGGCACGCGCGTCCGGAAGGCCACGGGCATCCGGGCGCGTTTGTCGTGCACCAGAGTCGCGCGACGACGTGCAGTTCAGCGGTGCAGCAGTTCAGTGAAGCGAGGATGCAGGTGCCCACCGGCAGGGTGAAGTGGTACGACGCGGAGAAGGGCTTCGGCTTCCTCTCCCAGGACGGCGGCGAGGACGTCTACGTCCGCAAGGCGGCGCTGCCGTCCGGGGTCGAGGCGCTCAAGTCCGGTCAGCGCGTCGAGTTCGGGATGGCCGAGGGCCGTCGCGGACCGCAGGCGCTGTCCGTGCGGGTCGTCGAGAAACAGGCGTCCGCCGTGGAGAACGCGCGTCGTCCCGCGGAGGAACTGCACGGACTCGTCGAGGACATGATGCGTCTGCTGGAGGCGCGGGTGCAGCCGGCGCTGCGGTACGGCCGCTACCCGGACCGCAAGACGTGCAAGCTCGCCGCCGAGGTCGTCCGCGCCGTCGCCCGCGACCTGGACGGCTGAAACACCCGGCCGTCCCGGTGCGTTGCACCCGGATGTGCGCCTGTCGTTGCTGGACCGCTCGCGGATTCGCGCCGGTGAACCGGACTCCGCGGCGCTGACCCACACCGTCGAGCGGGCGCGGCGTGCCGAGCGGCTCGGCTACCACCGGTTCTGGGTGGCCGAGCACCACGCGGTCCCCGGGATCGCGAGCGGCAGCCCGCCCGTGCTGATGGCGGCCGTCGCCGCCGCGACGGAACGGATCCGGGTGGGTTCGGGCGGGATCATGCTGCCGAACCACCAGCCGCTGGTCGTCGCGGAGCAGGTGGCGATGCTCGCCGCGCTGTACCCCGACCGGATCGACGTCGGCGTGGGCCGCACGCCGGGGTTCACCGGGCCGGTCCGCCGGGCCCTGCGGTCCGACGGCGAGGACGACGGCGCGTTCGCCGCCGACCTCCGTGAGCTGCGGGCCTACCTCGACGGCACCGGTCCGCTCACCGTCCGGCCCCGCCTGCGGACGACCGTGCCGCTGTTCGTGCTGGCCACGGGCGCGGGACTGGCCGTCGCCGGTGACCTCGGCCTGCCGGTCGTCGTCGGAGGCCCCGTCCTCGACGACCGCGCCGCGCTGGAGGAGTACCGCTCCCGTGCCGGGGACGGCGGCCACCTCGTCGTGTCCGCCGACGTGCTGATCGGCGACCCCGACCTGGCGTTGCCGGAGGCGTGGGCGCTCGCTGCGGCACGGACGACGGGCGAGTTCCCGCCGCTGGCGCCCCCGGATCCCGGACGGTGGATGACCGACCGGCAGCGCGCCGTCGTCGACACCGCGGTCGCCCGGACGATCGCCGGGGACGAGGACACCGTGGCCGAGCGGATCGACGCGCTCGTCGAGCGCACCGGTGCGGACGAGCTGCTGGTCACGTCGTCGACGTGGGACCGCGACGCCCTCGCCGACTCCGACGCCCGCCTCGCGGCCGTGCTGTCCGGCGTCACCGGGCACGTGCCGTGACAGCTGGTATCAGGCGGCCACCAGCACCCACGTCGCCCGCACCGGGAACGCGATCTGCCCGGTCGCCGGGTCCTGCGTCGGTGCGGGTCCGAACAGCTGGACCTGCGCGGTGAGCAGCCGGTCCCGCGGGTCCGGCAGGGTCAGCGTGTAGTCGGTCCGCGATCCCGGGGCGGCGATCGGGCTGCGTCCGTCGGTGCGGGTGCGCCCGTCCGGGCCGAGGTAGGAGAACGCGACCTGCCACGGGGCCGAGGACACGTCCTCCGGGACCGTGATCGTCACCGGCGTGTTCGGGGGCAGCGGTGCGGTCAGCCGGGCGTTGGCGTCGTCGGTGCAGTTCTGGAGCTTGTTGTCGCAGAACTGCGTCGGGGCGGCGGTCAGCGAGTTCCCGGCCACGTCGAACGTGACGGTCGGCGGTGCGGACGTACCGCACCCAGCCAGTACCGAGGCGGCGACCAGAACGAGGGGGAGCAGGACGTGTCGCACCCGGACAGCCTACGAAGGCCGCCCCGCCCCGACCGGACGCCGGGTGGCCGCCGTCCGCGCACCGAGTCCCGGCACCAGCGTTCCGCCGCGCTGGATGGCCACAGCCTGCAACCCGAACAGCGCGACGACGGCGGCGATGACCGCGAAGCCGATCCAGAACGTGCTGTGCGGCAACAGGACGCCGAGCGCGCCACCGAGCACCCAGGCCAGCTGCAGCCAGGTCTCCGAGCGCCCGAACGCCGAGGCGCGCGCGTGCTCGGGCAGGTCGCGCTGGATGACCGCGTCCAGGCATACCTTCGCCATCGCCGACGCCGTCGACGCCACCAGCGCGGCAACGGCGGCGGTGAGGATGCCGGGCAGGAACGCGGCCAGCGCGGCCGCGGCGACCGCGACGGCGGCACACGCCAGGACCACCACCCCGGACGAGCCGAACCGGACCCGGGTGCCGACGGCGTTGCCCAGGAACAGCCCGGCCCCGGCCGCGGCGCCCACGATCCCGATCAGGACCAGCTGCTGGGCCGGGTCGCCCCCGGACCCCTCCGCGGCGTTCTGCTCCACCGAGTACTTCACGACGAACGCGACGAACAGCGTGAGGAACCCGGTCAGGACCCGCACCGCGCTCGTCCCCCACAGCGCGACCAGCACGGCCCGGCTCACCGGTGCCCGGTCCCGGCGGCTGGAGCGCATCGACGCCGCGACCTCGCCGGACGTCGACTCCACCCAGCGCGGGATGCGCAGGCAGAGCACCGTACCGATCACGCCGAGCGCGGCCGTCCAGTACAGCGCCCCGGACGAGCCGAACGGCAGCGAGATGCCCGCGGCCACCCCGCCCGCGACACCGCCGGCGGCCATGCCGAACGTCGTCAGCCGCGAGTTCGTGGTGGCCAGCGTGATCGCCGTCGGCAGCACGCGCGGCGTGACCGCGGCCTTGAGCACGAGGAACGACTTGGACAGCACCATCACGCCGAGCGCGGCCGGGTAGAGGATCCAGTTGTCGTAGTTCAGCGCCATCACCACGGCCAGCACCCCGCGCCCGGCGCACGAGGCGGCCATCGCGATCCGGCGGCCCCGCTGCATCCGGTCCAGCAGGGGCCCGATCACCGGGGCGATCACCGCGAACGGCGCGACGGTGATCGCGAGGTAGAGCGCGACGTTCGTCTTGGACTCGGCCGTGGCCGCGGCGAAGAACAGCGTGTTGGCCAGCGCGACGGCGACGGCGGCGTCCAGCGCGTACGTCGTCATCGTCGCGTAGGTGAGCGCGGTCAGACCGGAACGGTCCGCGCCGTCCGCGGTCGCGGCCCGGCGGAACGTGTGCGACGCCCACCCGCCGAACTGGCGTCCCCGGTACGCGGCGACGCGGGTGACGGTCAGCTTCCGCGGCATCCGCGGGGGTGCCGGGCGCGGCGGCGGATCCGTCGGGAGAACTTCGGTGGGATCCGTGACGTCCGGCTCCCGCGGGATCCGGACCGTCGGGTCCGACGGCACCGGTCCCCCGTCCCGGGCCGGCAGGAACGCCGTGGGCTCCGTGCTGATCCGCTCGGTGACTCTCTCGGTATCGATCCGCTCCGTGCGGTCGTCCGGCACCCGCGGCGCCGGGGAACGGCGGCCGCGCGGAGACAGGAGGGACCGGAGGCGCACCACGGGTTCCATTGTGGCAAAGCCCGGGGGAGGACGGAGACGATCAGCCCGGCAGACGCACCCGGAACATCACGGGCCACAGCTTGCCGGTGAGCAGGTACTCATCGCCGCCGAGCGCGGCGATCCCGTTCAGCACGTCGGCGCCCTGACGGCGCTCCGTGGTCAGCAGGCCCGCGGCGTCCACCACGGCGGTGACCCGTCCGGTCGCCGGGTCGATCCGGACGAGGCGGTCGGACTGCCAGATGTTCGCCCAGACCTGCCCACGGACGCACTCCAGCTCGTTCAGGTCCTCCACCGGCGAGCCGTCCAACGTGACGTCGACCGACCCGGTCTCGGCGAACGTCGACGGGTCGTGGAAACGCAGCCGGGCCGAGCCGTCCGAGCGGACCAGCCGGTCGCCCGCGTTGCACAGACCCCAGCCCTCGCCGTTCACCGGCACCGTGCGCAGCAGCCGGAACGTGGCCCGGTCCCACTCGAGCGCGACACCGTCCTTCCAGGTCAGCTGCCAGATCCGGTCCCCGGCGACGGTGATCCCCTCGCCGAACCAGTCGTTCGGGACACCGACGGCGCGGCGCACGGCTCCGGTCGCCGGGTCCAGCTCGCGCAGCTGCGAGCGCCCGGCCAGTCCGGTGCCCTCGTACAGCGCGCCGCCGCCGGGCGCGAGCTCGAGTCCCTGGGTGAACGAGGTCCGGTCGTGCGGGATCTCGCCGAGCACGACCGGGCGCACGGCCGGCGCGTCGGGAGCCGGCGACCCGCACGCCGCCGTCAGCCCGAGCACGAGCAGGACCGCGGCGGCGGCCCGCGCGCCTCTCACCATGGCGCCAGCATGCCCGGGGGCCAGGAGCCTGCGGCAACGGGTGGCACACTGTGCAGGTGAGCGCTGTGACACCCACCGTGCCGGACGTCCTGCGGGACGCGGTGGACCGTGCCCGCGAGGCCGCGGTCGAGGAGGCCGCGGTCGAGGTCTCGCCGTCGGCCGCGTCCGAGGTGGTCGGCGACCACCTCGGGACGGAGCCGGAGGACGACGGCTCGGTGACCCACCTGTTCTCGGCCGAGCTGGCCGGCTACCACGGCTGGCGCTGGGCGGTGACCCTCGCCTGGGTCGGCGACGACGAGCCGATCACGGTCAGCGAGTCGGTCCTGCTGCCCGGCCCGCAGGCGCTGGTCGCACCGGCGTGGGTGCCCTGGGACCAGCGCATCCGCCCGGGCGACCTGAAACCGGGCGACCTGCTGCCGAGTCCGCCGGAGGACCCCCGGCTCGTGCCCGGCTACGTCGAGTCGGACGACCCGGCAGTCGAGGAGGTCGCGGCCGAAGCCGGCCTCGGGCGGGAGCGCGTGCTGTCCGTCGAGGGCCGCGACGAGGCCGCCGAGCGCTGGCAGTCCGGCCCGCACAGCCCGACCGCCGAGCTCGCGCGTTCCGCGCCCGGTACATGCGGCACCTGCGGGTTCCTGCTGCCGCTGGCCGGATCGATGCGCGGCGCGTTCGGCGTCTGCGCGAACGAGTTCGCCCCGGCCGACGGCCAGGTCGTGGCCGTCGGGTTCGGCTGCGGCGCGCACTCGTCGGTCGTCGCCGATCTGGCCGGCTCGCCGGTGTACGTCTCGGCCCTGGTCTACGACGACGGCGTGGACCTGGAACCGGCGAGTTCCTGATCACCCCTGATCCATTCAGGACGGCGGCCCTGCGGGACGCCGTCCTGGCGGCATGGTCGTCGTCGCCGACCCGGTTCCGCGAGGACGCCAACGCCGAGGAGGACCTGCGCCTCGGCGGCTACGCCGACACCTGGTGCGTCGAGCTGCTGCAGAACGCCGCCGACGCGGCGCGCACGGCCGGGGTCACCGGGCGGGTGCGGGTCTGGGCGGTGCACTCGCCCACCCACCCCGAGCTGCGGGTCGCGAACACCGGCGCCCCGCTGAGCTCCGCCGGCGTCACGGCGCTCGCGTCGCTGCGTGCGTCGGCCAAGCGCGAGGAGCCCGGCGCGACCGGACGGTTCGGTGTCGGGTTCGCGGCCGTGCTGGCGGTGAGCGAGGAACCCCGCGTCGTCTCGACGACCGGCGGGGTCCGGTTCTCCGCGACGGCCACCGCGGCCGAGGTGGACCGGCTGCCCGGCCCCGCGGCCGAGCGGGAACGGCGCGACGGCCGGGTCCCGGCGCTACGACTCGTCTGGCCGGTCGACGAGGACGAGGAGCCGCCGCCGGACGGCTACGCCACCGAGATCCGGCTCCCGCTCGCCGACCCCGGCCGGGCGGCCGCGCTGCTGGACGACGCTCGCGCCGACGTCCCGGACCTGCTGCTCGCCCTGCCCGGCCTGGACGTCGTCGACGTCGGTGGGCAGGAGACCGCGCGCATCGTCGATCCGGACGGCACGGTCCGGATCGGGGCGCGGCGGTGGCGCACGGCGTCCCGCGCGGCGGCCACCGGGTCCGGCCGGTCCGCAGAGGACCGCGACGGCGACGCGACGGTGGTCTGGGCGCTCCCGGTGGACGGACCCGGGCTCGACGACACCGAGACCCTGCACGCCCCGACCGCCACCGCCGAGCAGCTCTCCCTGCCGGCCCGGCTGCTCGCGCCGTTCCCGCTGGATCCGGACCGGCGCCGCATCCGCCCCGGTCCGCGCACCGACGCGCTGGTCGAGCTGGCCGGCGAGGCCTACGCGGACCTGGTGCGGGCGACGCCTGCGCAGGATCGCGCCGCGCTCGTGCCCGCGCCCGGCTTCCCCCGGTGCCCGCTCGACGGACGGCTGCGCGGGTCCGTCGCGGCGGCACTGGCCGCGACGCCGTGGCTGCCCGGTGCGGCCGGGACCGACCTGGCGCCACAGCACGCCGAGTGGCTGGACCTGCCGGGCGCCGACGGTGTGGCGGAACTGCTCGGTCCGGCCGACCCGGCGTTCGCCCGGCTCCTCGCGTCCGGACCGGAGCCCCCGCCGGGGCTCGACGTCGCTCGCCTGTCGCCGTCCGAGCTGACCGACCGGCTGCTGCAGGTCGAGGCGGCGCCGGACTGGTGGCGCACGCTCTACGACGCGCTGGACGGCCCGGCCCGCACCGTGCCCGGGCTGGCCGACGAGCTGCGCACGCTGCCGGTCCCGCTGGCCGACGGCCGGGTCGTGCGCGGACCGGCGTCGGTGCTGCTGCCCGAGTCCGGCCCACGACCGGACCCGGCGGTGACCGCGGTCGCCGCGCTCGGACTCTCCGGGCTGCACGTCGCGGCCCCGGAGGCGGTGCACCCGCTGCTGCGCCGTCTCGGCGCCGGCGAGGGGGACCGGGACGCGCTGCGGGCGCACCCGGCGTTGCGCGCGGCCGTCGAGGGCTCCCTCGACGACGCCGACGCGGGCCTGGACGTCGAGCCGCTCGCGCGGGCCGTGCTCGGGCTGCTGGACGGCGCCGGCACGGCGTCGTGGGCCGGCGCGCTCGCCCTCACCGACGACGGCGGCGCACCCGCCCGGGCCGACGAGCTCGTGCTGCCGGACGCGGCGGTCCGCCCGCTGCTGCACCCGGACGCCCCGGTCGGCGTGCTCGCCGGGCACTGGACCGACGCGGGCCGGGACGCGCTCGTCGCGGCCGGGGTGCTGGACGGGTTCGCGGTGACGACCTCCCTCGACCAGCTCGACGACGGCGAGAGCTGGTCCGACGACCATCCCGACGCCGCCGTGTCCGGGGTCCGCGACCTCGACCTCGTCGCCGACGACGCGTGGCCGGACGCGCTGCAGGTGCTTGCCGGCGACCGGGAGACCCGCGCGGCGCTGCTCGCCCCGGACGGCTACACGTCCTGGTGGCTGTCCCGGAACGCGCGTCTGGGCGGCAGGCGTCCCGGCTACTGGGCGCTGCCGTCGGCACCGGACGCCGCGGGCCTGATCGACCCGGTGCCGGTCACCGGCGTCGACGAGGCGGTGCTCGCCGCGGCCGGCGTCCGGGCCGGGCTGCACGTCGACGGCCCGGCCGACGCCACGGACCTGCTCGACCGTCTCGCCGATCCCTCCCGCACGGTCGCCCCCGGCACCGTCGCCGCCGCGCACCGCGCGCTGACCGACGCGCTGGCCACCGGGCGGATCGAGGTCGACGACGTCGACCCGCCGTCCCGGGTGCGTGCGGTGACCGGCGAGCCGGTGGCGGCGGAGTCGGCGGTCGTGCTGGACGCGCCGTGGGCCCTGCCGGCACTGGACGGCGGCGTGGTCACCGGCGGCGTCCCGGCGCTGCTCGCCGAGCTGCTGGATCTTCCGCTGGCGTCGGAGACGGTCGCCGGGGAACCGGTGGACCCGTCGTCGGGCACCGTGCGGCGCTGGGCCGAGCTTGCCGAGGTCGCCGTGGTGTGCCACACGCTCGGCGTCCGAGCGCCGGACGGCGAGCTGGTCCTGCACGAGCGGCTCGAGGTTGATCTGACGGCGCCGCGGACGGCCCGGATCGCCGTCCTGACCTGGCCCGGAGCCGACGGCCGCTGGCACGCGTCGGATCCGGTGCGGGCACTGGTCGCGGCGCTCGCCCGGGACGGGGACGATCGATCAGACCCGGCGGTGGCCGGGTCCGCCGTGCTAGGAAGTGGTCGTGAGCGCGTCGAGGCCGATCAGGGAGTCGACGCTGCCCCGCCGGGTGGCGGTCCTCTCAGTGCACACATCGCCGACGGAGCAGCCGGGAACCGGTGACGCCGGCGGGATGAACGTCTACGTCGCGCAGACCGCGACCCGCATGGCGCGGCGCGGCGTCGCCGTCGAGATCTTCACCCGGGCGACCTCGTCCGATCAGCCGCCGCTGGTCGAGATCGCACCCGGTGTGCAGGTCCGGTTCGTCGCGTCCGGCCCGTTCGAGGGGCTCGGCAAGGACGACCTGCCGTCGCAGCTGTGCGCGTTCACCGCGGGTGTGCTGCGCGCCGAGGCCCGGCACGAGCCCGGCTACTACGACGTCGTGCACTCCCACTACTGGCTCTCCGGTCAGGTCGGATGGCTGGCCCGGGATCGCTGGGGCGTTCCGCTCGTGCACACCGCGCACACGCTGGCGCGGGTGAAGAACGCCGCGCTCGCCTCCGGGGACACCCCGGAGCCGCGGGTCCGGGTGATCGGCGAGGACCAGGTCGTCGCCGAGGCGGACCGGCTCGTCGCGAACACCGAGATCGAGGCCAAGCAGCTGATCGATCTCTACGACGCCGACCCCCAACGGACCGTCACGATCCCGCCCGGGGTGGACACCGACCTGTTCCGGCCCGGCGTCCGCTCCGCCGCGCGCGCCGGGCTCGACATCGGGCCGGAGGCGCTGGTGCTGGCGTTCGTCGGGCGCATCCAGCGGCTCAAGGCGCCGGACGTGCTGCTGCGCGCGGCCGCGGAGCTGCTGGCCCGCACCCCGTCGCTGCGCGACCGGCTGGTGGTGCTCGTCGCAGGCGGCCCGTCCGGCAGCGGCATGAGCGAGCCGACGTCGATGCAGGAGCTGGCCGCCGCGCTCGGCATCACCGACGTCGTCCGGTTCCTGCCGCCGCGCGGTGGAGACGATCTCGTGCAGGTCTACCGGGCCGCCGACGTCGTCGCCGTGCCCAGCTACAACGAGTCGTTCGGGCTGGTCGCGCTGGAGGCACAGGCCTGCGGCACCCCGGTCGTGGCGTCCCGGGTCGGCGGGCTGCCGGTTGCCGTCGCCGAGGGCCGGTCCGGGCTGCTGGTGACCGGGCACGACATCTCCGACTGGGCGGACGCACTCGGCGAGCTGATCACCGATCCCATACGCCGCGAGCGGATGGCCGGCGCCGCGGCGGCGCACGCGCTGCGCTTCTCCTGGGACCGCACGACCGACGCCCTGCTGGGCGCCTACGACGAGGCCCGCGCCGAGTTCCGGGCGCGGGTCCGAGGAGCTGACAAGTCCGCATGACCGAGCTGGACCAGTCCATCCTGGACGTGCTGGCCGAGATGGAGGTGGACCACGTCCACCGCGGCGAGGGCCAGTTCATCGTCACCCTGCCGGGAACGGCACGCCTGCAGACGCACTGCTGGCTGCTGGTGCGCGACCAGACGATGGCGGTGCAGGCGTTCGTCTGCCGCAAGCCCGACGAGAACCACGAGGGCGTCTACCGGTTCATGCTGCAGCGCAACGCGAAGCTCTACGGCGTGCACTACGCGATCGACCGGGTCGGCGACATCCACCTCGTGGGGCGGGTCCCGCGGCACGCGATCACGCCCGAGGAGATCGACCGGGTGCTCGGCTCCGTGCTCGACGCGGCCGACGGCGACTTCAACACGTTCCTCGAGCTGGGCTTCGCGTCCTCGATTCGCCGCGAGTACGCCTGGCGGACCGCGAATGGCGAGTCGACCGCGAACCTGAAGGCGTTCGAGCACCTGTTCGGCTGAGCCCATACCATGGCGCCCTGAAGTGAGAATCGGACAAATCTGTCCGGCACCGGACCTCGCGAAGGAGCGACCCCTTGTCGATGCGCAGCCCGTACCCGGACGTCGAGATCCCCGACGTCTCGCTGACCGAGTTCCTGTTCGCCGACGGGTTCGGTGACCGGGCGGACGCACCGGCGTTCCTGGACGGCACCAGCGAACGGCAGCTGACCTACGCCCAGTTCGCCGACTACGTGGAGAAGATCGCCGCGGGGCTGGCCGAGCGCGGGATCTCCGACGGCGACGTCGTCGCCCTGTTCGCGCCGAACCTGCCCGAGTGGGCCGCGCTGTTCCACGGCATCCTGCGCGCCAACGGCATCGTGACCAGCGCCAACTCGATGTACACGCCGGGCGAGCTGGCCCACCAGCTCGCGGACTCCGGCGCCACGATGCTGATCACCGTGTCGACGTTCCTGGACCGGGCCCTGCCCGGGGCCAAGGAGGCCGGGATCGAGGCGGACCGGGTCCTCACGATCGACTCGACCGACGGCCACGAGTCGCTGGCCGACCTTCTCCGCACGACGGCCACCCCGCCGGTCGCGAACCGGACGGCCGACGACACGGCCGTGCTGCCCTACTCGTCGGGCACCACGGGCCTGGCCAAGGGTGTGATCCTGACCCACCGCAACCTCGTCGCGAACCTGTGTCAGGTCGCGCCGATGGGGGATGTGACGTCCGAGACCAAGATCATGGCGTTCCTGCCGTTCTTCCACATCTACGGCATGACCGTGATGATGAATCAGGGCCTGCACAAGCGCGCCACGGTCGTCACCATGCCGAAGTTCGACCTCGACATGTTCCTGCTGGTCACGGCCAAGTACGAGGTGGACCGGCTCTACATCGCGCCGCCGGTCGCGGTCGCGCTGGCCAAGCACCCGAGCGTCGACAACCATGACCTGTCCTGCGTGAAGACGATCTTCTCCGGGGCTGCGCCCCTGGACGGCGAGCTCGGCCGGGCCGTCGCGAAGCGCCTGGACTGCACGGTGCTCCAGGGCTACGGCATGACCGAGCTGTCCCCGGTCAGCCACTGCATGCCCGACGACCGCGGCGACCTGGACCTGAACTCGTCCGGCTTCGCGCTGCCGAACATCGAGTGCAAGCTCGTCGACCCGGAGTCCGGCCAGGAGGTCGGCGTCGGTGAGCGCGGCGAGCTGTGGGTCAAGGGCCCGAACGTGATGGTCGGCTACTTGAACAACACCGAGGCCACCGACGCGACGAAGGACGCCGAGGGCTACCTGCACACCGGCGACATCGCGGTGATCGACGACGAGGGCGTCTACTCGATCGTCGACCGGGTCAAGGAGCTGATCAAGTACAAGGGTTACCAGGTGCCGCCCGCCGAGCTGGAGGCGCTGCTGCTGACCCACGACAAGATCGCCGACACCGCAGTGATCGGGGTCAAGGACACCGAGGGCGAGGAGGTCCCGAAGGCGTTCGTGGTCAAGCAGGGATCGGGCTCGGACCTGACCGAGGACGAGGTCATGTCCTTCGTCGCGGACAAGGTCGCGCCGCACAAGAAGGTCCGGGTCGTGGAGTTCATCGACGAGATCCCGAAGTCGGCGAGCGGCAAGATCCTCCGCAAGGACCTGCGGGCGCGCGAGAACGCCTGACGCACCTCAGCCCATCCCGGGGGGTACCCGGGCTGGCAGGATTCTCCGACCCCACCGGGTAGGAGGCCACGAGATGAGCGGGTTGAACGTCGACGCGGTCGTGCTTCCGGGCGATCAAGCCGAGCGCGTCGACTACCCGGCCGACACGATCTGGCTCCGCGCTGCCGGCCACGGCGACATCCAGGTGGCCGACCACACGGTGCCCCACTGACGGAGATCGTCGACGCTGCCGGCCGCCCCGGCGTGACGTTGCACTGACCGGCTGCTCGACGGATCGGTTCCCAGCCGATAAGCCCGGGCGATCATCAGGCAGGTCTGGCGATACTGGGTCGATGGAGTACGTCGCCCGGGCACCGGCGCCGTCGCTGGCGTCGATCGTGGACGACCTGTACTACCTCGCCGGCACACCGCCCTACCCGCGGCTCACGATCCCGCCGATGCCCTCGGCGCTGGTGATCATCAACCTGGCGGCCCCGTTCCGGGTCACGCATCCGGGCGGGACCGACGAGTTCGCCCACGGGTGCGTGTGGGCGACGCCGATCTGCCGGACGACGTTCGAGTACCCCCCGGGCACGAGGTCGGTCGGCGTCCATCTCAAGCCGTGGGGGCTGGTGCCGCTCACCGGCGTCCCGGCGGCGACGCTCGGTCTGCCGGTTCCGGTCGAGGCGGTCTGGGGCGCCACGGTCACGGAGCTGGCCGAGCGGATCGACGGCGCCGCGACCCCCGCGGCCATGCTGGACATCCTCGAGTCCGCTCTCCTGGCTCGCCTGAGGCCGGTGGCCGGGCTCGGACTGGTGCACGACACGAGCACCCGGATCAGCCGGAGCGCGGGCAGCGTCTCCATCGCGAGCCTGACCGAGGCGGCCGGGGTCAGCAGCACCCATCTCGCCGCGCGGTTCCGGCACCTGGTGGGGATCACGCCGAAGCGCCTCGCGCGGACGTACCGCTTCGCCGAGGTCGTCGGTTCGCTCGACCCCGCCTGCGACGTCGACTGGGCGGAGGTCGCGCATCGAGCCGGCTATCACGACCAGCCCCACTTCAACCACGAGCTGCGGCAGTTCACCGGGCTCACGCCCACGGGGTACCTGGACCTGCGCCGCCGTTTCGCCGCCGAGCATCCGGACAACGCTCTCGACGTCGGGTTGCTGCCGTCCGTGTGATGAGCAGGTTCGATTTTCTACAAGCCAGCTCGTGCCCTCGCCCGGACAGTATCGACGCATGACCACGGTGATCATGCAGACGATCGTGTCGGTCGACGGGTTCATCGCGACCGAGGACGACCAGGTGGGACCGCTGTTCGACTGGTTCGAGACCGGTGACACGCCGCTGTACGGGGACGGCGGCCCGCGCGTCACCCGGCAGTCCCACGACTACTACCGGCCGATGCTGGACGCGATCGGCGCCCTGATCGTCGGCCGGCACGTCTTCGACATGACCGCCGGCTGGGGAGGTGAGTCGCCCGGCGGAGACCACTGCGTCGTCGTCTCGCACCGGCCGGCGCCCCCGGGCTGGGACCCCGCCGCGCCGTTCCACTTCGTCGACAACGTGACCGACGCCGTGCGCCTGGCCAAGGAGCTCGCCGGGGACCGGAGGGTCTCGATCGCGGCGGGTGACGTCGGCGGGCAGATCTTCGAGGCCGGGCTCGTCGACGAGGTCGCACTCGACGTCGTGCCGGTGGTGTTCGGCACCGGCAAGCGCTACTTCGGGTCGCTCTCGAAGCAGGTCCTGCTCGAGGATCCCGACGAGGTCGTCCAGGGCGACCGCGTCCTGCACCTGCGCTTCCGGGTCCGCAGGTGAACCCCTGATCGCCGCCTCCCGGCGCGCGTCTACGGGCCGGGAGGCGGCCGCGATCAGCTGCCGGTGCCCTCGGGTGCGGTGACCTCGCGGCGCAGGATCTTGCCGGTCGGGCCCTTGGGCAGCTCGTCGACCACCCACACGTGGCGGGGGTACTTGTAGGCGGCCACCCGATCCTTGACGAACGCGCGGACCTCGTCGGGGTCGGCCGACTCGCCGGACTTGAACGCCACCGCGGCGCCGACCTCCTCACCGAGCTCGGCGTGCTTGATGCCGATCACGGCCGCCTCGGCCACCGCGGGGTGCTCGTAGAGCGCCTCCTCGATCTCGCGCGGGTAGACGTTGTAGCCGCCGCGGATGATCAGGTCCTTCTTGCGGTCGACGATCGTGTAGTAGCCGTCGGCGTCCTTGGTCGCGACGTCGCCGGTGCGGAACCAGCCGTCGGGGATCGACTCGGCGGTGGCCTCGGGCCGGCCCCAGTACCCCTTCATGACGTTCTCGCCGCGGATGGCGATCTCGCCGGGCTCGCCCTCGGCGACCTCGTTGCCGTCGTCGTCGACGACCTTCATCTCGCAGCCGCGCACCTCGAAGCCGATCGAGCCGGGCTTGCGCTCCTTGCCGGGCTGGTTGAACGAGGCGACCGGCGAGGTCTCGGACAGCCCGTAGCCCTCCAGGATCACGCAGCCGAACTGGTCCTCGAACTTCTTCATGATCTCGACCGGCATCGCCGAGCCGCCGGAGATGCAGGTGCGCAACGAGGAGACGTCGGCGCTGCCCGCGGAGTCGTCGTGCAGCATCCCGGCGTACATCGTGGGGACGCCCTCGAACACCGTCACCTTGTCGCGCCCGATCACCTGCAGCGCCTTGCCGGCGTCGAAGCGCGGGATCAGGGTCAGGCAGGAGCCGCTGGCGACCGACGCGTTGAGCCCGCAGGTCAGGCCGAACACGTGGAACAGGGGCAGGCAGCCCATGATCACGTCCTCCGGGCCGACCTGGATGAGCGTCTCGGCGGAGGTGCGGGCGTTGCTGTCGAGGTTGTGGTGCGTCAGCTCGGCGCCCTTGGGCTGACCGGTGGTGCCCGAGGTGTAGAGGATCACCGCGGTGTCGTCGTCGGCGCGCTCGACGGCGTCCGGGGCGGGCGTGCCGCTGAGCTGCTCCGGTGACGGGCCCATCGCACCCACGACGACCGAGTCGATGCCGACGGTCGTCGCGGCCTCGGCGGCCGCGTCGCCCCCGCCGTCCCAGCCGAACACCAGCGACATGCCGGAGTCCTCGAGGTAGTACTGCACCTCGCGGGCCTTGAGCAGCGGGTTCATCGGCACCACCGCGGCGCCGGCGAGCAGCGAGCCGTAGAACAGGATCGGGAACGCCGGCACGTTCGGCAGCACGAGCCCCACGCGGTCGCCCGGCTTCACGCCGCGGTCGGCCAGCATCCCGGCGACGGCCGCGGCCCCGGCGTGCAGGTCGGCGTAGGTCAGGACCTGGTCGTCGAGGCGGACAGCTCGTCGGTCACCGTGCTCCGTAGCCGAATGGACGAGATTGGCCGCGAGGTTCGTCATGCGCGGACCCTAACCGGGACCGTGGAGCAGCACAGGTTCGGCGCCGGGCCGTCGGCCCGAGGCCGGAGTCCCCGGCTATCCACAGTCGATTCACCACTGTGGATAGCCGGACCCGGTCCCGGCTTCGACGGAACTCAGCGCAGGCGGTAGCGCTGCATCGTGACGCCGGAGCGGAACGCGCGGGACTCCTGCAGCGATGCGGACCGGAGCTCCACGCCGTCCGGGAACAGCCGGCGGCCGCGGCCGAGCACGACCGGGAACACGAACAGCCGCAGCTCGTCCACCAGACCGGCGGCCAGCAGGTCGTGGCAGAGCCGGATGCTGCCGGTGACACCGACGTCGCCGTCCGGCCCCTGCGCCAGGACCTCGCCGACCTCCTTCGCGAGCCCGTCGCCGCCGCGCAGGACGGTCGAGTTCTCCCAGCCGGGCTCGGTGAGCGTGGAGGACACGACGTACTTGGCGACGTCGTTGAGGTGCGCGGTGATGCCGGTCGTGTCGCCGGTCTGCGCCGGCCAGAACCCGCGCATGTCCTCGAACGTCCGACGCCCGACGAGGAAGCCGACCTCCCGGGCCATGTGCAGCTGGACCTGCTCCAGCAGGTCCGTGCCGTCGTCGGGGTCGGCGGGGGCGAACCAGTCGTCGGTCGCCTCGATGACGCCGTCGAGGGTGATGTTCTGGGTGATCACGAGCTTCGGTGCCATGCAGGGCCGACCGGCGGGGTCGTCCGGACTCATCGGTGGGCCGGCGCCCCCGGCTCGCGGGTCTCGTCCACCAGCCAGGCCAGGTACGCGGTGCTGCCACCCTCGATCGGCGTCGCGATGATCTCCGGGACGTCGTAGGAGTGGGCGGCCCGCAGGTGCTCGGTCAGGGCAGGCACCCGGTCTGTCGCGGTCTTGATCTCGACGCGCCACTCCTGCTCGGTCTGCACCGCGCCCTCCCAGCGGAACACGCTGGTGATCGGGCCGACGATCTGCGCGCACGCCCCGAGCCGAGCCTCGATCGCGCCGGCCGCGAGCGTCCGCGCCTCCTGCTCGCTGTCGGTGGTGGACGCGACGACGACGTGCTCGGCGGGCATGGCCGGGAGGCTACCGGCGGTTCCGGGCGTTGACGTACTTACGGACGGCGAACCCGTGCGCCTGGTCGAGCAGGCCGGTCACGATCGGCCAGGTGCGGTCCGGGTTGAGGACGCACACCCAGCCGAGCGCCGCGTACTCCGGGTGCGGGAGCAGCACGTCGAGCTCGGCGAGGTCGCCGTCGGGCGGCGCCAGCTCGCGGTAGGCCGCGCGGGGCAGGCCGACGTTGAGCCGGAACACGCCGGGGCGGTCGAGACGCGACGCCGTGTCCCACGGGTTGCCGTCCGGGTCGTAGATGTCGGAGGTGATCACCGTCGCCCACGGCAGCTGGCGCTCGGGCGGCAGATCGCCCGCGGGGTCGTGGATCGCGAAGGCATCGCCGTTCGCCTCGAGGAGGCGCGTGCCGGGGAAGTCGCTCAGGTAGCGGCGGATCTCGTTGTCATCCACTACGCCAAGACAGCACTTTATCCATGATCATTGTCCGGCGAGTGTGACTCATGTCACCTGATCGGCGAGTGCGGCGACGTCGTCGGCGCAGCCCCAGCACAACGTGATGCCGGATCCGCCATGGCCGTAGTCGTGGATCACCGGCGGACGGTCCGGGGTGGACGGTTCGGCCTCCAGCCGGACCTCCGGGCGGGCCGGGCGCAGGCCGGCGACGTGCTCCAGGATCTCCGCGTCGCGCAGCGCGGGGACGAGGTCGGCGCAGCGGCGGACGATCGCGGCACTCGCCGCCGGGTCCGGAGCGGTGTCCCACTCGCCCTCGTCGAGCGTCCCGCCGAGGATGCAGTCGTCCGCGCGGGGGTGCACGTACGCGCGGCCGTCGGGGTGGTGCTCGTCGCGGATCGACAGCGTCAGGCCCGGGTTCGCCACGCGCACGATGCGGCCGCGCACCGGCGTGACTGACAGGTCGTCGGCCAGCGTCCGGGCGCCCAGGCCGGAGCAGTGCACCACCAGGTCGGCGCCGGTACCCGCGTCGGCCAGCGACGCGACCCGCCGCTGCTCGAACGTCCCACCGCGACGCTCCACGTCGCCGGCCAGCCACGGCAGGTGCACCGGCATCTCCACCAGCGGCACCGCGAACCGGAGGCCGAACCGGTAGCCGGGTGGCAGCTCGTCGTCGCGGGCGGGGCGGAGGCCCTCGACGGCGTCGGACCACCAGAGGTCGTCCGGCTCCGCGCGGTACAACGCCAGGCTCTGCCGCATCACCACGCCGGGCACGCCGTCCCGCGCCTGGGCGGCCTGCTCGGCGAACGTGCGACGTCCCCAGTCCAGGACGCGGTCGCGGGGACCGGCGCGGGTGGGGAACCAGACGGCGGCCGCGAGGTGCGACGTCGTCCCGGCGAGCGGGGCGTCGCTGAGCACGTGCACCGACCAGCCGTGCTCGAGCAGCCGGATCGCGCTGGTCAGGCCGGTGATCCCGGCTCCGACGACGACGGCGCGGCGGGTCGGTGAGGCGGTCACCGGTCCACCCTCGTCGCCACGGGCCGTCGCCGGAAGGTGAGCGTGCCCGACGCGACACGGACACCTTCGTCCCTACGGACAGCCCGACTCGCCGGTCGCGTCGACATCGCAGTCCTGGTGGCCGGACCATGATCGCGGCAGCGATGGGTGCGATGTCGAGCGTGTCGATCACTGGTCGAGCCTCGGTTCGGCCGATCGGGTCGAGCGGCCGACCCCGGAGCGCGCCACCGGGAGCGGCGCTCAGGAGTAGGCGGCGTCGAAGAACGCGAGCTCCAGCTCGACGGCGCGGGCGAAGCGGGCGGCGACCTGCTCCGCCCGGGCCGGGTCGAGCCCGTCGGCGGCCCGGTCCAGCTCGTCGCGCAGGAACGCCACCCACGCCTCGAACTCCGGCCCGCGGTGCAGCTCGATCCACTCGGCGTGGATCGGGTCGGCCGGGAGCGCCGCGTCCGGACGGGTGGCCCAGTCCAGATAGAGCCACTCGGCGACGACCAGCACGGCGAGCGCGTCGGCGTACCCGGCGTCGCGGGCGTCGTGCATCAGGTCGATGAACCCGGCCGTCGGCGCGAGCACCTCGGGCGGGGCGTCCGGGACGTCCAGGGCGGCCAGTGACCGCTCGAAGAAGTCGTTCTCCGGGCCGGCGACCAGGCCGAGCTGGCGGGCGAGCCGCACCCGCGGCGCCGGACGGTCCGCGTTCGCGACGGCCGCCCCGAGCAGCGCCAGGAACGCGTCGACGAACTGGTGGTCCTGCACGAGGTAGCGCCGCAGCACCGGGCGGTCCAGGTCGCCGGACCAGAGCTGGTCGACGAAGCGGTGCGCGACCGCCGCCTCCCACAGCCGGGCCGTGCTCTCCCGCATCCGCGCGCTGAACGCCATGCGGGCCAGGCTAGGTGTGGCAGACGGCCTCCACGTTGTGCCCGTCCGGATCACGCAGGAACACGCCGTAGTAGGCCGGGTGGTACTCCGGCCAGACCCGCGGCGCGTGCAGGACCTCGGTGCCCAGCCCCGTCGCCGCGGCGTACACGGCGTCCACCGCCGCCCGGTCCGCGGCCGCGAACGCGATGTGCAGCTCCCCGGTGAACGGCCCGGCGCCGAGCCAGAAGCTGGGCTTGCCGTCCGGCCCGCCGAGGCCGACCACGACGCCGTCGCCGCGCGGGAACCGCATGATCTCCCGCATGCCGATCGGTGCGAACACCGTGCCGTAGAACTCCGCCGACGCCGCGGGATCGCGGGACGGAACGGACAGATGGTCGAGCACGGGAGCCTCCCTGCGGGCCGGGTACCGGAACCCGCGCAGCATCCCAGCGGACACCGACATTTCTCGCGGTCTACGCGCTCGGCTCTGCGGGAGCGGCGGTGCGCGTCGAGGATTCCGGAACTTCGACCTCGCGATGACGGCGGGGACGTCGTCCGTCGTGGTGACGCGACGCAGGTCGACCACCGACGTCCGAGCCTCTACCGCATACGGTGTCCGCATGAGCGGCAGGGAGCTGGTACGCGGCAACGGGCGCCCGCTGTGGCACCAGCTGCTGTCCGACCTGCGGCTGCGGCTGGAGTCCGGCGAGTTCGACGACGGCCTGCCGAGCGAGTTCGCGATCGCCGCGGAGTACCAGGTCAGCCGGCACACCGTGCGCGAGGCGCTGCGCCGGCTGCGCGACGACGGCGCCGTCGTGTCCACCCGCGGCCGCGTCGCCCGCCGGGTCTCCCCGGAGCCGATCGAGCAGCCGCTGTCCGAGCCGTACAGCCTCTACGTCGCCGTCGAGGCCACCGGGCGGACCCAGCGCAGTGTCGTGCACGTGCTGGACACGCGGGCCGACGGCGTCGTGGCGTCCCGGATGGGGCTGGAGGAGTCGACGCCGCTGGTGTACCTGGAGCGGCTGCGCCTGGCCGACTCCGAGCCACTGGCCGTCGACCGGATCTGGCTGCCGCTGGAGCTGGCCGAGCCGCTGCTGGAGGTGGACTTCAGCCACACCGGCCTCTACCCGGAGTACCGGCGGCGGTGCGGCATCCGGGTCACCGGCGGGCGGGAGAACATCCGCGCGGTGATCCCGACGACCGCGGAGTGCGACCTGCTCGGGATCGACGGCGACGTCGCGGCGCTGGCCATCGAGCGGTGCGGCATCGCGGAGGGCCGGGCCGTGGAGTGGCGGCACACGATCGTCCGCGGCGACCGCTTCACCGTCACCGCCCAGTTCTCCGACCACGCCGGCTACCGCGTCGACCTGGTCGAGCCCGGCTGACCGGCCGCAACGGCCACCCGAACCGGCACCCAGGCCACCGGGCGCGCCCTACGCTGCCGAGCGTGGACGACGTGTTCGGCGCCGCGGCGCTCGACGACCTGCTCTCCGACGCCTCCGGGCGGGCTTCCCGCTATCTCGCCGGTCTGGGCGACCGGCCCGCCGGGCCGGACACGGCCGCGCTGACGGAGCTCGACCGGTTCGCCGAGCCGTTGCCGGACGGGCCCGGTGACCCCCGGGACACGCTCGCGCTGCTGGACGACGCCGGCTCGCCCGCGACGGTCGCGTCGGCGGGGCCGCGCTACTTCGGGTTCGTCACCGGCGGCACGCTGCCGGTGGCGCTCGCGGCCGGCCGGCTCGCCGCCGCCTGGGACCAGAACGCCGCACTGCCGGTGATGAGCCCGGTCGCCGCGCGCCTGCACGAGGTGGTCCGGTCCTGGCTGGTCGAGCTGCTCGCGCTGCCGGCGGGGACGGCCGCCGCGTTCGTCACCGGCGCCACCGAGGCGAACGCCGCGGCACTGGCGGCCGCTCGCGACCACCTGCTCGCCGCGCAGGGGTGGGACGTGCCCGCGCAGGGGCTGTTCGGGGCGCCGCCACTGACCGTCGTGGTCGGCGAGCGGGCGCACTCCACGGTCGGCAAGGCCCTGGCGATGCTCGGCCTGGGCCGCGACCGCGTGCACCGCGTACCCGCCGACGACCAGGGACGCATGCGGGCCGATCTGCTGCCGGACGTCGACGGGCCGGTGCTGGTCTGCGCGCAGGCCGGCGAGGTGAACACCGGCGCGAGCGACCCGCTGGACCGGATCGCCGACTGGGCCCGCGAGCGCGGCGCCTGGATGCACGTGGACGGCGCGTTCGGCCTCTGGGCCCGTGCCGCCCCGGGCCGCCGCGACCTGGTTGCCGGTATCGAGCGGGCCGACTCGTGGGCGACCGACGCGCACAAGTGGCTCAACGTCTCCTACGACGGCGGCGTCGTCCTCGTCCGGGACGCCGCGGACCTGCGGCGCAGCTTCGGCACGACGGCCGGCTACCTGCCCCCGGAGGACGGGTTCGAGGCGATGCACCACACCCCGCAGTCGTCGCAGCGGGCCCGGTGGATCGAGGTCTGGGCCGTGCTGCGCTCGCTCGGGCGCTCCGGCGTCGCGGAGCTCGTGGAGGGTTGCTGCCGGCGGGCCGCCCGGATCGCCGGGACCGTCGAGCGCGGCGGGCTGCGGGTGGTGAACGACGTGGTGCTCAACCAGGCGCTCGTCGTCGCGCCCGCGGGCGACGACGCGACCCGGGCCCTGATCGCCGCCGTGCAGGCCGACGGCACCTGCTGGTGCGGGCCCGGCACGTGGGCGGGCGGCACGGCGATGCGGATCAGCGTCTCCGGGTGGGCGACCACCGACGACGACGCGGACCGCAGCGCGGAGGCGATCCTGCGCTGTGCCCGCGACGTCGGAGCCCTGCGATGACCGAGAGTCAGGCCGTCCGCCGGTGCGTCCGGGCGACCAGCCACAGCACCACGGCCATCACGGCGACGCCGACCAGCCCGACGACGTTGTAGGCGCCGGTGAACGCCTCCCGTGCGGCGCCGAGCAGGATGTTGTCGCTGCGTGCCAGTGCCTGCGCGACACCGTCGACGACGTCGGCGGAGCCGCCGACACCGTCGCCGGCGCGGTAGATCAGCGTGCCCAGCGAGCCGAGCACGGTCAGGCCGACCGCGATCCCCAGCTCGTTGCTCAGCTGCGCCATCGCGGCCCCGGCTCCGGCGCGCTCCGGCGGAGCGGTGCTCATCACCAGGTCCATCAGCAGCGGGAACGACGCACCGATCCCGAACGTGGCCAGCGCCGAACCGACGGCGAGAAGCGGCAACCCGCCGTCGCCCACCGGCAGCAGGGCGTAGAGGGCGAACCCGGCCGTCATCACCAGCAGCATGGACAGCAGCACGGTGCGCCCGGACAGGCGGCGGTTCAGCAGCGGCCCGACGTTCGACGCGGCGATCATGGCGACCGCCTGCGGCAGCATCCACCAGGCCGCCTGCAGCGGGCTCAGGCCCTGCACGTCCTGCAGGTAGAGGCTGAAGAACAGCGAGCTGCCGCCCATCAGCAGCGCCGTCAGGAACAGCACCGCCAGCACCCGGCCCACCCGGGTCCCGACGACCAGCCGCACGTCGACGAGCGGGTCCTCGAGACGCAGCTGGCGCCGCACGAACGCGATCCCGGCGAGGACTCCGACGGCGAGCGCGGCCCACACCGACGGGACCACACCGTCGTTGACCGCGGTCTTGAGCGCGTAGACCAGCCCGAGGATCGCGGCGAGGCTCTGCGCGGTGCTGACCAGGTCGATCCGGGGCGCGTTGTCCGACCGGCTCTCCGGCAGCAGCATCGGCACCACCACGAGGGTGACGAGCATGACCGGCACGCCGATCAGGAACACCGCTCCCCACCAGAACGCGGAGATCAGCACACCGCCGACGAACGGCGCGGCGGCCATCCCGAGCAGGAACACGGTCATGAACGCGCCCATCGCCTGCACGCGCGCCTTCTGCTCGGTGAACAGCGTCCCGATCAGGGACATCGACGCCGGCACGATCGCCGATCCGGCCACGCCCATGACGGCACGGGCCAGGATCACCATGCCGGCCGTCGTCGCGAACGCACCGACGCCGGACGCCAGCGCGAACACCGCGGCACAGATCAGGATCATCTTCCGCCGCCCGATCCGGTCGGCGAGCGCGCCGGTGGTGAGCATCGACCCGGCGACCAGGAAGTTGTAGCTGTCGGTGATCCAGAGCAGCTGGGCGGAGCTCGGGTTCAGGTCACGGGCGAGCGACGGCAGCGCGACAGCCATCACCGCGATGTCGATCGCGACGAGCATCGTCGGCAGGGCCAGCGCCGCCAGCGCGAGGACGGGGTGCGGGCCGGTCCGCTCCCGCCGGGAAGTGATCAGCGTGGTCATGCGGGAAGTGACCGACGCCGATCCGCCACCTCATCGGTCGAGCCGGAAGTACCAGGTCAGACGGACGGGACGGACACCCCGACGCCGCCGCGGGTCTGGGCGCCGTACCGGGCCAGCTCGGCCTCGATGTCCAGCGGCACGGTCCGCATCCCGGAGTCGTCGCCGAGCAGCTCGGCCGGAACCAGCCAGCTGACCTCGAACTCCAGCCCGTCCGGGTCGTGGGCGTAGAGCGCCTTCGTCGACCCGTGGTCGGAGGCCCCGACCAGCGCGCCCCGCTCGCGCAGCACATCCTGGATCCGGGCCAGCTCGGCGAGCGTGTCGACCTCCCACGCCAGGTGGTAGAGCCCGACGGTCGCGCGCCCGGCCCCGGAGTCGCCCGCGTTCGCGCCGATCGCGAACAGGCCGAGGTCGTGGTCGTTCGTCGACCCCTCGGCCTGCAGGAACGCGGCCCGGCCGGGGATTCCGGTGATCACCCGGAAGCCGAGGGCCTCGGTGTAGAACGCGACGCTCCGGTCGACGTCGCGGACGTACAGGACGGCGTGGTTGAGCCGCTGGACGGGCATGGTCGCTCCTTGATGTTGAGCTCTCAATCACCACCCTACCCTCAGTCGACGTCCCGGTCGACCAGTCGGCTGAGCACGATCGCGGATCTCGTGTGGTCGACGTTCGGTGCCTCGCGGACCCGCTCCAGCGCGTCCTCCAGCGACGCGACGTTGCGCGATCGCATGTGGACGATCGCGTCGGCGTCGCCGGTGATCGTCCCGGCGCCGACCACCTCGGGGACCCGGGAGAGCATGCGCCGCAGCTCCACCGGCGCGACCGTGCCGCGGCAGAACAGCTCGACGTAGGCCTCGGTGCCACGGTCGTCGACGGCCGGGTCGACCCGGATCGTGAACGAGCGGATCACCCCGGTCGCGACGAGCCGATCCACCCGGCGCTTGACGGCGGAGGCGGACAGGCCGACCTCGTCGCCCAGCTCGGCCCAGCCGGCTCGTCCGTTCGCGCGGAGCAGATCCAGCAGTCTGCGGTCCAGTGCGTCCATTCGCACGATTCTTGCGTAGTCGGCGGAACGTCGCCGCAACCCACGCGTCGAAGGGTGGGAAACGGCGGCGGTGTGCGCCGCAGACTGGAGACATGACGATGGTCCTGCCGCAGATCCGGCCGTCCCGCATCGCCGTCCCGCGCACCGTGCTGATGTGCCGGCCCGACCACTTCACCGTGAGCTACCGGATCAACCCGTGGATGCGCCCGCAGGAGCCGACCGACACCGCGCGGGCCGTGCGGCAGTGGGAGGAGCTGTACCGGACCTACCTGCGGCTCGGGTACGACGTGCGGCTGATCGACCCGGTGCCTGGCCTGCCGGACATGGTCTACGCGGCCAACGGCGGCCAGGTCGTCGACGGTGTCGCGCACGGCGCCCGGTTCCGGCACGGCGAGCGGGCCGAGGAAGGCCCGCTGTACATGAAGTGGTTCCGTGACCACGGCTTCGACGTCCGCGAGCCGGATGCCACCAACGAGGGGGAGGGCGACTTCCTGCTGGTCGGGGACACCGTGTTCGCCGGCAGCGGCTTCCGCAGCGATCCGGCCGCGCACGACGAGGTGCGATGGGTGTTCGGCCGCGAGGTCGTCTCGCTCGGCCTGGTCGATCCGCGCTTCTACCACCTGGACACCGCGTTCGCGGTGCTCGACGAGGACGAGGTCGCCTACTTCCCGGAGGCGTTCGACGACCGGTCCCGGGCCGTGCTGGCCGAGCGCTTCCCGGACGCGATCCTGGTCGGCGAGCCGGACGCCGTCGTGTTCGGGCTGAACTGCTTCTCCGACGGCCGCAACGTCGTCATGGCGGCGCAGGCGACGACGTTCGCCGCGCAGCTCGCCGAGCGCGGGTTCACCCCCGTCGGCGTCGACCTGTCCGAGCTGCTGCGCGGAGGCGGCGGCGTGAAGTGCTGCACATTGGAGTTGAGGTCATGACGGTCATCGACGCGTCCCGGTCGGCGGTGGAGATCGCCCGCACCGAGCGCTGGGGCGCGACGAACTACATGCCGCTCCCGGTCGTCGTGGCCGCCGGTTCCGGTGCCCGCGTCATCGACGTGGACGGCCGCGAGTACCTGGACTTCCTGGCCGGCTACTCGGCACTGAACTTCGGGCACGGTCACCCGGTGCTGCTCGAGGCCGCGCACCGGCAGCTGGACCGGTTGACGCTGACCAGCCGCGCGTTCCACAACGACCGGCTCGGCGAGTTCACCGAACGTCTCGCCCGACTGGCCGGTGCCGCGACGGTGCTGCCGATGAACACCGGCGCCGAGGCCGTCGAGACCGGGATCAAGGTCGCCCGGGCCTGGGGGTACCGGGTGCGCGGCGTACCGGACGGGCAGGCTCGGATCGTCGTCGCGGGCGGCAACTTCCACGGCCGCACGACGACGATCGTCGGGTTCAGCGACGACCCGGACGCCCGGAACGGCTTCGGCCCGTTCACCCCCGGTTTCGACACCGTCCCGTTCGGCGACGCGGACGCGCTCGAGGCCGCGATCGGCCCGGACACCGTCGCCGTGCTGATCGAGCCGATCCAGGGCGAGGCCGGCGTCGTCGTGCCGCCGCCGGGCTACCTCGCCGCCGTCCGGCGGATCACCGAGCGGCACGACGTGCTGCTGGTCGCCGACGAGATCCAGTGCGGCCTGGGGCGCACCGGCACGACGTTCCGCTGCGAGGCCGAGGGCGTGACGCCGGACCTGATGCTGCTCGGCAAGGCCCTCGGCGGCGGGATCGTGCCGGTCAGCGCCGTCGTCGGGCGCTCCGACGTGCTCGGCGTGCTGCGGCCGGGCGAGCACGGGTCGACGTTCGGCGGCAACCCTCTGGCCGCGGCCGTCGGCACGGCCGTCGTGGGTCTGCTCGAGACCGGGGAGTACCAGGCCCGGGCGCGGTCACTCGGCGCGCACCTGCACGCGCGGCTCGGTGACCTGGTCGGGCACGGCCTGACCGCGGTCCGCGGCGCAGGGCTGTGGGCCGGGATCGACGTCGAGCCCGGCCTCGGGACCGGACGGCGGGTGTGCGAGCTGCTGGCTGTACGTGGGGTGCTGGCCAAGGACACACACGGGTCGACGCTGCGCCTGGCCCCGCCGCTCGTCATCGAACGCGCGGAGATCGACGACGCGGTCGACCGCCTGGCCGACGCCATCACCGAGCTCCGCCGCGCCTGACCGCGCCGGCCCCGACGGGAACGAGAGTGCCGTTCGCGCAGTGCCGGTGCACGAACGGCACTCTCGTCCGGGGTTCGCGCCGATCCCGGCCGGTCGAGCGCGTCTAGGCTCGGACCGTGGACGACGTGTGCTGGCTGGACGCCGCCGAACGGCGGACGTGGCTGGCGCTGCTCGCCACCACCTCGCGGCTCGACGGTGCGCTCGACCGGCAGCTCCAGCGGGACGCCGACATGCCGCTGGCCTACTACCAACTGCTGGCGATGCTCTCCGAGGCCCCGGGCCGGGCGATGCGGATGACCGACCTGGCGGAGATCACGCAGAGCTCGCAGAGCCGGATCTCGCACGCGGTGAAGCGGCTGGAGGCGCGGTCCTGGGTGCTGCGCCGCCCGTGCCCCGACGACCGGCGCAGCACGCGGGCCGAGCTCACCGCCACCGGGTACGCGGCGCTCGTCGCGGCCGCGCCCGGGCACGTGCGGGCGGTGCGCGAGCACCTGTTCGACCCCTTGACCGACGTCCAGGTCGAGCAGCTGCGGACGATCCTGGCGGCGGTGCTCGACCGGCTGCCCCCGGAATGATCGGGGTGGCAGGCTGTCCGGCATGCCGACTCTCGTACTGCTGCGTCACGGACAGAGCGTCTGGAACGCCGAGAACCTGTTCACCGGTTGGGTCGACGTCCCGCTCTCCGAGCAGGGCGAGCGGGAGGCCCGGCGCGGCGGCGAGCTGCTCGCCGAGCAGGGCGTGCTGCCGGACGTCGTGCACACGTCCGTGCTGCGCCGCGCGATCGCCACGGCGAACATCGCGCTGGACGCGGCGGACCGGCACTGGATCCCGGTCACCCGGGACTGGCGGCTGAACGAGCGGCACTACGGCGCGCTGCAGGGCAAGAACAAGAAGCAGACGATGGAGGAGTTCGGCGAGGAGCAGTTCATGCTCTGGCGCCGCTCGTACGACACCCCGCCGCCGCCGATCGAGAAGGGCTCGGAGTTCTCCCAGGACGCCGACCCGCGCTACGACGGCGTCGACGCGCCGCTCACCGAGTGCCTCGCCGACGTCGTCGCGCGGTTCCTGCCGTACTGGGAGTCGCGGGTGCTGCCCGACCTGCGGTCCGGGAAGGTCGTGCTGCTGGCCGCGCACGGCAACTCGCTGCGCGCGCTCGTGAAGTACCTGGACGGCATCTCGGACGACGAGATCGCCGGGCTGAACATCCCCACCGGCATCCCGCTCGTCTACGAGCTCGACGACGCGTTCATCCCGATCTCGCCCGGCGGCCGCTACCTGGACCCGGACGCGGCACAGGAGGCGATCGCGGGCGTCGCCTCGCAGGGCCGCTGAGCGACGCTTGCGGAGCGAACAGACAGCACGAGCGGTTCGCGCGGACCTACCGTGAACCCCCGGTGAACGGACGCCGAACACTCGCTCGGGGGAGCGTCGGCAGCATCACCATCCGGGGTCAACGCTGGCGTTCGGACTGTCCGGACTGCCTACTATGCGGCCGTGACCACGCTTGCGTGGCTGATCGTCGCCGCTGCGCTCGGCATCGGTCTCGTCGCCGGGGCCGTGCTGGGTCATCGTGCCCGCCGTTCCGGTGATCGCGGCCCGGTGGGTTCGCAGCGCCCGGAGGAGACGCCGCCCGCCCCCGTTGCCGCGGGACCCCGTCGCCGCCGGCCGGACTCCGGCGAACCCGATCTCGGTGAGCTGCTGCACCGCACGTTCCGCCAGTCCGGCTCCGGGCTCGCCGTCGTCGCCGCGAACGGCGACGTGCTGCTGCACAACTCGCGCGCGGGTCTGCTCGGGGCCGTCGTGTCCGGGCGGCTGGACCCGCGGGCCTGGGCCGCGTGCCAGCGCGTGCTGGCCGGTGAGAACCGGCTGGAGGTGGACCTCTCGCCGCTGGAGCGGACGCCCCGCCGCCCGGTCGCGGTGCAGGCGCTGGTCCGGGCGCTCGGCGACGGCTACACGCTCGTCGAGGCCCTGGACACGTCGGAGGTGGCGCGGCTGGAGGCGACGCGGCGGGACTTCGTCGCGAACGTCTCGCACGAGCTGAAGACGCCGGTCGGCGCCGTCGCGCTGCTGGCCGAGGCACTGCTGGACACGCTCGACGGGCTCGAACCCGACGACGGCTCGGAGGGCGACGCGGCCGAGGTGCGGCGGTTCGGGCAGAAGATCCTCCGGGAGTCGAACCGGATGGGCAGCCTGGTCTCCGAGCTGATCGCGCTGTCCCGGCTCACCGGCGCCGAACGGCTGCCCGAGCTGGCCGCCGTCGAGGTCGACGACATCGTCAGCGAGGCGCTGGCCCGCAGCCGGAACTCCGCGGAGTCCGGCGCGGTGGAGATCATGGCCGACCCGGCGTCCGGACTCGTCGTGGACGGCGACCGGTCGCTGCTGGTCACGGCGCTGACGAACCTGGTGGAGAACGCGATCGCCTACTCGCCCGCCGAGTCCTCGGTCTCGGTGACCCGCCGGGCCGTGGACGGGTCGGTGGAGATCGCGGTCACCGACCGCGGCATCGGCATCGCCCCGGAGCACCAGAAGCGGGTGTTCGAGCGCTTCTTCCGGATCGACCCCGCCCGGTCCCGCGCCACCGGCGGCACCGGGCTCGGCCTCGCGATCGTCAAGCACGTCTGCGCCAACCACGGCGGTGAGGTGCGGCTGTGGAGCCGCCCCGGCACCGGCTCGACGTTCACCATGCGGCTGCCCGCCCGGATCGCCCGCTCGGGGAACGCCACCGCCACGGCCGCCGGGACGACCGACCCGACCGCTGCTCCCGACCCGGCTGCGGCCGGCCGAGCTGGAGGATGAGATGACCAGGGTGCTGATCGTCGAGGACGAGGAGTCGTTCGCCGACCCGATCGAGTTCATGCTGCGCAAGGAGGGCTTCACGACGGCCGTCGCGGCCAACGGCAACGACGCGCTCGCCGAGTTCGACCGCAACGGTGCCGACATCGTCCTGCTCGACCTGATGCTGCCCGGGATGAGCGGCACCGACGTGTGCAAGGCCCTGCGCTCGCGCTCCGCGGTCCCGGTGATCATGGTCACGGCCCGCGACAGCGAGATCGACAAGGTCGTCGGGCTGGAGCTGGGCGCGGACGACTACGTGACGAAGCCGTACTCGGCGCGCGAGCTGATCGCCCGGGTACGTGCCGTGCTCCGGCGGGGAGGGGAGGGTTCCGCCGAGTCCGACGGGACTCTGGGGATCCTGGAAGCGGGACCCGTCCGGATGGACGTGGAGCGCCACGTCGTGTCCGTGAGCGGCTTCGACGTCGCGCTCCCGCTCAAGGAGTTCGACCTGCTCGAGTACCTGCTGCGCAACGTGGGCCGGGTCCTGACCCGTGCGCAGCTCATCGACCGGGTGTGGGGAGCGGACTACGTCGGGGACACGAAGACCCTGGACGTGCACGTCAAGCGGCTGCGCGCGAAGGTCGAGGACGACCCGTCGGCGCCGCGGCACCTGGTCACGGTGCGCGGCCTGGGCTACAAGTTCGATGTGTGACCGGGCACCGTACGACGGGGCCCGGATAACGGGTTAGTAACCTGGGCCCGTGCGCCTTGCCGTGCTCGACGTCGGTTCCAACACCGTCCACCTGCTGATGGTGGACGCGCACAGTGG
Organism: uncultured Actinomycetota bacterium; assembly: GCA_963822335.1. Classification (GTDB taxonomy): domain Bacteria; phylum Actinomycetota; class Actinomycetes; order Mycobacteriales; family Pseudonocardiaceae; genus Pseudonocardia. Next base: position 266,815 of record CAWGHE010000007.1, read on the forward strand.
TGCGCACCCGAAACCGATGTCCTCGGACAAGGATCAACTGCGCCTGGCCGAGCACCTCGACTCCGACGGCGCGCTGACCCGCGGCGGGGTGAACGCGCTGATCGAGTGCGTGCACAAGGCGCGGGACGCGGCGCGCTCGGCCGGGTGCGACGACCTGATGGCGTTCGCGACGTCGGCGCTGCGCGACGCGCGCAACTCCGCCGAGGTCCTGGAGAAGGTCAAGCGGCAGACCGGCATCGAGCTGGAGGCGCTGCCCGGCGAGGACGAGGCGCGGTTCACGTTCCTGGCCGTGCGCCGGTGGTGCGGCTGGTCCGCGGGACGCCTGCTGGTGCTCGACATCGGCGGTGGGTCGCTGGAGATCGCCGTGGGCCGCGACGAGTTGCCGGAGGAGGCCGAGTCGCTTCCGCTCGGTGCCGGCAGGCTGACCCGGGAGTGGTTCAGCTCCGACCCCCCGACCCGCGCCGAGATCGAGTCGCTGCGGGAGAAGGTCCAGGCCGATCTCGCACCGGTGGCCGGACGGATGCGGATCGCCGGTGAGCCGGACCGGGCCGTCGGGACGTCGAAGACGTTCCGGTCGCTGGCCCGGCTGACCGGGGCCGCACCGTCCAGCGAGGGACCGCGCACACCGCGCTCGCTGACCGCGATCGGCCTGCGTCAGCTCACGGCGTTCATCAGCCGGATGTCGAGCACCGACCTGGCCGAGTTGGAGGGCGTCAGCGGTTCCCGGGCGCACCAGCTGGTGGCCGGCGCCGTGGTGGCGCAGGCCGCGATGGACGCGCTCGGAGTATCCGAACTGGACATCTGTCCGTGGGCGCTGCGCGAGGGCGTCATCCTCCGGCGCTTCGACATGCTCGACGGAACGACCAGGGCCGACCGCTCGGCGCATGACGCGGGTGGCGACCCTGGACCCTTGACATCGCACAGGGCACGGTGGTCGGGATGAGTGTGGACCCAGAGCCGAGGCAGCGGACTGTCGCTGAGCTGCTCGCCGAGAACGGCGGGCCGCAGAGCGGACGGCGCCGCCGGCGTCGCGCGGCCGACGACGAGGACGGTCCGGTCGCGGCCGGCCCACAGGACGACGGCCGGTCCGCTCCGCCACCCGCCCCGCCGTACGGCGGGGCCGGAGCGCCGCCCGTGCGCCGTCCGGAGGCCGACGGGCCGCCGGTGAACGGCCGGTTCGGCGGCGCCTACCCGCCCGAGCCGCAGGGCCCGCCGCACGGGTACGAGCCCAACGGTCGCGGGCGCAACGGCCACGGTGCCAACGGCTACGAGCCCAACGGGTACGGCGCCAACGGTTACGGCGCCGGCTACGAGCCGGCCGGGTTCGGCCGCGACGCGTTCGCCGCGCCGCCCGCCCGCGCGATGCCCGACCGCGACGAGCCGGTCCAGCCGGGCCCGAACGGCGTCCCGGGCCCGCCGCCGTCACCGCCCCGCGGCTGGGCCGCGGCTCCCGGTCAGGCACCTCCCGGCCAGGCGCCGCCCCGGCGCGGCCCGGAGCCGAGCCCGCCGCGTGGCATGCCGGCGTCTCCCGGTCCGGCCGGCTATCCGGCCGCCGAGCCGGAGTCGCCGACGGGCGCGTTCGGCGCCCGCGCACCCGCGCCGGGTGCGGACGTGGCGTACGGCGGACCCCCGCCGGACGTCGAGGGCGGCCCGCCCACGCAGCTCGGGGCCCCGCCGCTGGACGACGACGCACTCGACGAGTTCGACGAGCGGGCGTGGACCGGCGAGCTCGCCGACGAGCCGAAGCCGATCGACGCCACGGCGCCGCGCCGGGGGACGGCGCCCTCCGACGGCGGCCCGCCGACCCAGGCCGGATTCGCGCCGGACGACCTCGACGACCACGACGAGCTCGACGAGTACGAGGACCACGGCGAGGTCGACGCGGGCGTCGTCGACGACCCGGACGAGTTCCGCCGGGGACGTCGGCGGGCGCGCGGTGCGGCCGTCGCCGGTCTCGACGACGACGAGGAACTGCCGGAGGATCTGCAGGACGGCAAGGCGGCCGGCACCGGCCAGGCCTGGGCGATGGTCATCGCGCAGTGGGTCGGTGGCGCGATCGTCGGCGCCGGCGTCTGGGTCGGGTTCCGCTATCTCTGGTTCTCGCTGCCGGTCGTCGCGCTGTCCCTGGCCGTCGTGCTGACGGTCGGTCTCGTTCTGGGTGTCCGGGCACTGTTGCGCAACGACGATCTGCGTACCACCATGTTCGCGGTGCTGGTCGGTCTGCTGCTCACCGTGTCCCCAGCACTACTCGTGCTCCTAGACAGGTAACGATGCGTGACCCGGGAACGACTCCACGTTATGTGTCACCGTCTGCGCGCGAGATCCCGGTCGCGCTCTCCACGGCATCCGTGTACCCGGAAGGCGTGGCCGCGGCGTTCGAGATAGCCGCCGAACTGGGCTATGACGGCATCGAGCTGATGGTCTGGACCGACCCGGTCAGCCAGGACGTCCGAGCGGTCGAGCGCCTCGTCGAACGGCACGGGATACCGGTGCTGGCGGTGCACGCGCCCTGCCTGGCCGTGACCCAGCGGGTGTGGGGCGCGGACCCGATCCAGCGGATCCGACGCTCGGTGGACGTCGCCGGCCAGCTCGGCGCACGGACCGTCGTGATGCACCCGCCGTTCCGCTGGCAGCGGGCCTACGCCCGGCAGTTCGAGGACGAGGTCGCCCGGGCCGGCGAGTTCCGGGGCGTCACGCTGCCCGTGGAGAACATGTTCCCCGTCACCCGCGGGGCGATCAGCACCGTGCCGTATGCGCCCGGGTTCGACCCGACCGAGGTCGGGCACCAGGCGTACACACTGGACCTCTCGCACACCGCCGCGGCCGGGTCGGACGCGCTGGCGATGGCCGAGCGCATGGGCGACCGCCTGACCCACCTGCACCTCACGGACGGGTCCGGGTCGACGAAGGACGAGCACCTGGTCCCGGGCCGGGGCAACCAGCCGTGCGCCGAGGTGTGCCAGCTGCTGGCCGACGGCGGTTTCGCGCGGATCGGCGGGACGGCCGTGCTCGAGGTCAGCACCCGGCGGTGCCGCACCCGCCTGGAGCGCACCGGCATGCTGGCCGAGTCCCTGCTGTTCGCCCGCCTGCACCTCGCGCCGACGGTCCGCGCGCCGGAGCCGGCGTCCGAACCCGCGCTGCGGGAGCGCCCGGAGCCGGCCCTGCACACCTGAGCCCGGTGCACCGCACGGGATCACAGTGCTCGGCCGTGGCCTGGGCGGCCGCCGGGTGGTACGTCTGACTCATGCGGATCACCTGCACTCCGGCCGGACACGGGACCCGTCGGTGAGTGCCGCCCCGGCACGGACCGGCCGGCCGTTCTCCGATGCGCTCGACCTCGCCCCGCTCGGTGACGGCCGCTTCCGGGCCGAGCTCGACGACGCGTGGGCGATCGGGACGAAGGCGCACGGCGGCCTGCTCATGGTCCTGATGACGCGCGCCGCGCTGGCCCGGCTCGCCGACGACGCCCCGGGTGCCGCCCCGGACCCGCTGGCGGTCGCCGCTGACTTCCTGCGCGCGCCCGACCTCGGGCCGATCGAGCTGCACACCGAGACGCTCAAGGCCGGGCGCACGGTGTCGGTCTGCGCCGTGCGGCTGCTGCAGGACGACCGGCTGATGCTCTCCGCGACCGTGACCGCAGGCGTCCTGCCGGACGGCGAGCCGCGCTGGTCCGAACCGGCGGGGCACCCGCCGGAGCCGTCCGCGGACGCCGTCGACCCCAGCCCGCCGGACCGGCCCGCTCCCGGCCTGGCCGGTGCGTGCGAGCTGCGCTACCCGCAGGAGGCGAACCCGTTCGCGCGCGGTGAGACCGGACCACCACGGATGAGTGCCTGGGTGCGCCCGCGCGGCGAGGAGCCGGACGCGCTGTTCGCCCTGCTCGCCGGTGACGTGCTCCCGCCGGTCGTGTTCAACCTGGGCGGGACGCTCGGCTGGGCGCCGACCGTCCAGCTCACCGCCCTGCTGCGCGGACGCCCGGCGCCGGGTTGGCTGCGCGTGGACTCCGAGAGCCGCTCGGTGTCCGGCACGTACTTCGACGAGGACGTCTCCGTCGTCGACTCCGCGGGCCGGCTGGTCTGCCAGGCGAGGCAGCTGGCGCTGGCGCCCCGTCCCTGATCGCACCCGACGGGGCGGCTTCTAGGCTCCCGGCATGACACGGATCGCGGTGCTGGGAGGCGGACGGATCGGGGAGGCGCTGCTGAGCGGCCTGCTCGCCGCCGGGTACGAGCCGGACGGGCTGGTGTTCAGCGAGCGCTACCCGGAGCGCGCGGCCGAGCTCTCCGGGCGGCTCGGGGTCGTCGCGGAGCCGGTCGCGGACGCGGTGCGCGGGGCGGACACCGCCGTCGTCGCGGTGAAGCCGCAGGACATCGCCCCCCTGCTGGCCGAGCTCACCGGGGCGCTGGAGCCGGGCGCGCTCGTCGTGTCCCTGTGCGCCGGGCTGCCGACGTCGCTGTTCGAGGGCGGGCTGCCGGAGGGCACTCCCGTCGTGCGCGTCATGCCGAACACCCCGATGCTGCTCGGCGCCGCGATGTGCGCGATCTCGCCGGGGACCCACGCGACCGACGAGCACGTGGCGCGCACCGAGACGATGCTCGCGACGGTCGGGGCGACACTGCGGGTCGCCGAGTCCCAGCAGGACGCGGCCACCGCCCTGTCCGGCTCCGGACCGGCGTACTTCTTCCTGGTCGCCGAAGCGATGATCGAAGCGGGCGTCGCGCTCGGGCTGACCCGCCCGGCCGCCACCGAGCTGACCGTGCAGACCGCGCTCGGAGCGGCCCGGATGCTGCGCGAGACCGGCGAGCACCCCGCCGTGCTGCGGGAGAACGTCACCTCCCCGGCGGGCACGACGGCCGCGGCGTTGCGCGAACTGGAGCGCCACGGCGTGCGGTCGGCGTGGATGGACGCGATCGTGGCAGCACACCAACGGTCGGTGGATCTTGGCCGCGGCTCCGCGTAACCCGTTCGCCCACAACGGATGACAGCGTGTCACCCGACTGAGCCGCTGAATACCTCGATCGGGGGCCATACCTGAACGCCGATCGTCACATCCGCCCCGGTACTCTCGTCGGGAACACCAGGACGCGTGGCGACTGCCCCTGCCGTCCGGTGCCGAGAGGGAAGGCGGTGTCCCGGATGCCCCCCGAGCGTTCCGAGCCGGCACGGTCGACACAGGTTCAGTTCCTGACCGTGGCCGAGGTGGCCGCGATGATGCGCGTGTCGAAGATGACCGTGTACCGGCTGGTGCACTCCGGCGAGCTGCCTGCGGCCCGGGTCGGCCGGTCCTTCCGGGTACCGCAGCGCGCGGTGGAGGACTACCTCCGCAACGCCTACTTCGACGCCGGCTGACCACCCGCCGTCCACACACCGGCCGCGCTGCGTGCGCGCCGGGTCCCCCGGGGTCCGGCATGCCCGCCGGACGGTAGAGTGACGCTTCGGCTGTCGGTTCCACGCCGATCGCGCTGCCCGTGTGCGTCACCTGCACGGTTCGCACTCGCGGGCACCCGGCGTGGCCGGATCGCCGACTACCGTCCAGTACGAGGAGGAACGCCCTATGGGCTCGGTCATCAAGAAGCGCCGCAAGCGGATGTCGAAGAAGAAGCACCGCAAGCTGCTGCGCAAGACCCGGGTGCAGAGGCGCAAGCTCGGCAAGTGACGAGTCGCGTCGCGGCGGTGTCATCCGCCGCGACGTAGCTCACCGCTCGGCACCGGTGCCCACGGTGCACGTCGGCGGATAGGATCGGGCCTCTTCACCGGCGTCACCACTGTCACCGGCGTCCCACCTCGACGTGTGCTGTGAGGTTGCACCATGCCCCAGCCGACTCCCTCGGTCGTGCTCGTGACCGGAGTGAGCGGTTATCTCGGTGGCCACCTCGCCGCCCGGCTGGCCGCGAACCCGGAGATCGACCGGGTCCTCGGCGTGGACACCGTCCCGCCTCCGCGCGATCTCCTGAAGCGGATGGGGCGCGCCGAGTTCGTGCGCGCCGACATCCGCAACCCGCTCATTTCCAAGGTCATCTCCTCCGCCTCGGTGGACACCGTCGTGCACGCGTCGCTGTCCGCGAGCCCCGGCTCCGCCGGCGGCCGGGCGACGATGAAGGAGATGAACGTCATCGGCACGATGCAGCTGCTCGCCGCCTGCCAGAAGGCGGAGACGGTGCGCCGCGTCGTGCTGAAATCCACCACCGCGGTCTACGGCTCCAGCCCCCGTGACCCGGCCGTGTTCGACGAGGCCACCGGCCCGAAGGACCTCCCCTCCGGCGGCTACGCGAAGGACGCCGCGGAGATCGAGGGCTACCTGCGCGGGTTCCGGCGGCGCCGCCCGGACGTCACGACGACGGTGCTGCGGTTCGCCAACTTCATCGGCCCGCGCATCGACACCGTGCTCACCCGCTACTTCGCGCTGCCGGTGGTCCCGACCGTCCTGGGCTTCGACGCCCGCGTGCAGCTGCTGCACGAGGAGGACGCGCTCGCCGTACTGGAGCGCGCCGCATCGCACGAGCTGCCCGGCGTGTTCAACGTCGCGGCGAACGGTGTCCTCATGCTGTCCCAGGCGATCCGCCGGGCCGGCAAGATCGCCGTCCCGGTGCCCAGCTCCGCCGTCGGCCCGCTGAGCCGCGTGCTGCGCGGCGCCCGCGTCGTGGACTTCTCGCCGGAGCAGATGCGCTTCCTGAACTTCGGCCGGGTCGTCGACCTGCACCGCCTGGAGACCGAGTTCGGCTTCCAGCCGCGGTGGACCACCACGCAGGCGTTCGACGACTTCGTGCGCGGCAAGGCGTTGAGCCCGGTGCTCGGGCCGGAACGGCTCGAGGCGGTGGAACGCGGCGTGCTCGGCCTGGCGCGGGCACTGCGATGACCGACCGCAAGCGGACGCAGGAGCAGAAGACGACGACAACACAGGAGGACGCGACGATGGCGGAGGCGCGGGTCATCCCGATCCGGGGGAGCCGGACCCGCCGGTCGTCCACCACAGCGCGGCCGGCCGCCGGACCGGGGGCACGGTCCGCCGACCGCCCCGAGCAGCCGTCCGCCGCGCCCGTGCCCGACGTCGTCGACGACGAGCCCGACGTACCGCCCGGCTGGGAGGTCGCGCTCACCGAGGCCCTCGAGTTCCTGCGCCGGCGCCTGGCCGGGGAGTACGCCGTCGACGAGTTCGGGTTCGACGCCGAGCTCGTCGACGCGCTGGTGCTGCCCGCGCTGCGGCCGCTCTACGAGCGCTGGTTCCGCGTCGAGACGATCGGCATGCACCACGTGCCGGACACCGGCGGCGCGCTGCTCGTGGCCAACCACTCAGGGACGCTGCCGCTGGACGCGGCGATGACCACGGTCGCCGTGCACGACGCGCACCCGGCCGGACGGCACCTGCGGTTGCTCGGCGCCGACCTGATGTTCCGCCTGCCGGTGGCCGGGTCGGTCGCCCGCAAGGCCGGGGCGACGCTCGCCTGCAACCCCGACGCCGAACGGCTGATGTCCAGCGGGGAGCTCGTCGGCGTGTTCCCGGAGGGCTTCAAGGGCATCGGGAAGCCGTACCGGGACCGCTATAAGCTCCAGCGGTTCGGCCGCGGCGGGTTCGTCTCGGCCGCGCTGCGGACCGGGGTCCCGATCATCCCGTGCGCGATCGTCGGGGCCGAGGAGATCTACCCGAAGATCGGGGACATCCCGCCGCTCGCCCGGCTGTTCGGCGCGCCGTACTTCCCGATCACGCCGACGTTCCCGCTGCTCGGACCGGCCGGACTCGTCCCGCTGCCGTCGAAGTGGTACATCGAGTTCGGCGAGCCGATCCGCACCGACGACCACGCCGCGTCCGACGCCGAGGACCCGATGCTGGTGTTCAACCTGACCGACCAGGTCCGGGAGACGATCCAGCACACGCTCTACCGGCTGCTGTCCCAGCGCCGGAACGTGTTCCTGGGGTAGGAGCCGGTCAGCGCTTCCGGTACGCGAAGCCGGCGGCGACGGCCCCGGCCACGGCTCCGGCGCCGAGCACGGACGGCACGCCGATCCGGGCGGCCTTGCGGCCGGTCCGGAAGTCCCGGATCTGCCAGCCGCGCGCCTTCGCGACGTCGCGCAGCTCCGAGTCCGGGTTCACCGCGACGGCCGTTCCGACGGCCGAGAGCATCGGCACGTCGTTGACCGAGTCCGAGTACGCGGAGCAGCGGCGCAGGTCGAGTCCCTCGGAGGCGGCCAGCGCGCGCACCGCGTGCGCCTTCGCCGGGCCGTGCAGGATCTCGCCGACGAGGCGACCGGTGTAGCAGCCGTCCACGCTCTCGGCGACCGTGCCGAGCGCGCCGGTGAGCCCGAGCCGGCGGGCGATGATCAACGCCAGTTCGACCGGGGTCGCCGTGACCAGCCAGACCCGCTGGCCGGCGTCGAGGTGCATCTGCGCCAGCGCACGTGTGCCGGCCCAGATCCGGTCGGCCATCAGCTCGTCGTAGATCTCCTCGCCGAGGGAGACGACCTCCTCCACCGGGCGTCCCGCGACGAACGACAGCGCCGTGTCCCGGTGCCCGGCGATGCCGCCCTTGTCCTCGCGGCCGCCGATCCGGAACTTGATCTGCTGCCAGGCGAAGCCCGCCATGTCCGACGTGGTGAAGAACTTGCGGGCGGCGAGCCCGCGGGCGAAGTGGAAGATCGACGCGCCGACCATCATCGTGTTGTCGACGTCGAAGAACGCGGCGGCGGTGAGGTCCGGCGGTGGCTCGACACCCTCGCCGGCGGCGGTGGGCTCCTCGCCGGCGGCCACCGCGGCGGCGGCCGAGGCCTCGCCGGCCCGGCGGGCCGGGTCGAGTGCCGTCACCCGCTCCATCACCAGCCCGGACTCGGCGATCCCCGCAACCTCGGGACGCCCTCCGGACGCAATCGGATCCGAGCCGGGCTCGTCGGACTGCGACCCGGGATCAGTCACCACGCGAGCCTTCCTGCCGGTCGAGCAAGTACGTCGTTCACCCTACTGCGATTGCCCGACCGGCAGGCGGGACTTGAGTCAGCCGAGTGTGACCGGCCCGAGACCGGGCAGCAGCGGCGGCAGCGTGATCGGCGGCAGGACCGAGTCCGAGTCCTCCGAGCTCGTCGACGAGCTGCCGGGCGAGCGTCGGCTCACCGCTCTGCGATCGTGCCGGGTCGTTGCCGAGCAGCGGCGGCAGGAGGCCGCGGTTCTCCTCGCTGGACGGGTTCGTCGAGGACGGGCCGCCGTTGGTCGAGGTCTCCGGCGGTGTGCTGCCGGACGGGCTCTGCTCGGTGGCCCCGCCGGGCGTCGTGCCCTCGGTCGTCGCAGGGCGCTCGCTCAGTGGCTGCTGACCCCCGCCGCAGGGTTCGGTGGGCGGGACCGGCCCCAGGTCGTCGACGGAGCCGCCGGCGCCGTCGGCGCACCCGGTACGGGCCCGCAGCGCCTCGGTGCGGACGAGTACCCGGTCCAGCAGTGCCTTCGACTCCTCGGCGTCCGAGGTGTTGGCCGCCGGCCACGAGGACCGCATCTGGTCCATCCGGCTGGACTGGGCGGTCGCCCACGTCCGCAGGTCGCCGAGCTGCGAGTTGCTGCCACTGCGGTCCGCGGACAGCATCAGCCGGCTGCCGTTGCTGGTCGCCTTGTCGAAGTCGTCCATCGCGGACGTGATCCGGGCGGAGTCCGGGGCGCTGCCCGACTGCAGGAGGCCCTCGACCTCGTCCATCCGGGTGCGGGCGAGTTCGAGCTGGCGGGTCGCTTCGGCCTGGTCGCCGAACGTGAACATCTCGCCGGTCGACTCGGTCGCCCGCTTGATGCCGTAGAGCGCGTCGCCGGGCAGCGCGTTCTTGCTCGCCGTGGCGGCCACACCGGCCAGCACCGCGAGCGCCGCGACGGCCGTCACCAGCACGCCGAAGCGACGGCGCAGGCTCGGCCGGGTGCGACCGGCCGGTCCGGAGGGCCGCTTCGGCGGGCGGCTGCGGTCCCGCTCGCCGCGCCGGTCCGGCTCCGGGTGGTCCGGGTGGTCGGCAGGCAGCACGTGCCGGGCGCGGCGCCGGGTGCGCGCCTGCGAACCGGAGGTCTCGGCGGTGAGCGTGTGCTCGCCCGCGGCCCGCCCGACCGACGCCGCGGGGGCATCGGGCTCCGCATCCGCGACGACCGGGTCCACCGGCCGCGTGGCCGGTCCGGCCAGGTCGGCGACCGGCATGGCCAGCGGGGATCCGAGCGGAGCGGTCAGTTCGGAGGGGCCGGGTGCAGGCGCTTGAGGCTGGATGGCATCCTGCTCCTGCTCCAAACGGCCGAAGCCCTCTTCCGCCATCGCCTCGAACAGACGGCGACGCATGCGGGCGGAGGCGTTGTCGTCCGGGGAGAGCGAGTGACGGCTACGGTCCAGCGCCGCGGCCAGCGCGAGTTCGTGCTCGAGCTCCTCCACGGCGTCCGCGCCGAGGGGCGCGTCGAACGCGTACCCGTCCTCGGCCCGTGGCCTGTCGTCGTCCCATGCCCCCGGCATGCCGGCCGTCCTCACTGCAGTCCTGTGCTGCTTATAGGCGTCGTCCCGGATCCCGACGGCGTTACAGCCGCCGGCGTCCGGTCCGGACGCGACGCGCTCGTGGCGCGTTCGTCTGCACAACGAGGGTCAGGCGCGGAGGTTACGGTCGAAATACCGTTCACCGCATCGAGTTGCACGCTCGCCGCTACTGCGGCCTGTCGCCATCCAGATCGGCGGTAGGCGACGCCCTGCGGGCTCATCGGAGGCCCTCGGGCAGGAGCTGGGCCAGCCGCCGCACGGCACGGTGCTGGAGGGCTTTGACGGCCCCTTCGTTGCGGTCCATCAGCTCGGCCGTCTCGGCCACCGACAGCCCGCGCAGGAACCGGAGCTGGATGCATTCGCGCTGGTCAGGGTTCAGCTTGTCGATCGAGGCGACGAGCTCGGAGTTCGTGGCGTTGTCCAGGACCTGCTGCTCGGGGCCACCCGTGGCCGGCGACAGCTCGACGATCTCCGACGTCGTCGACTCCAGCCGGTACCGGCTGGACTTCACGTAGTCGAAGATCAGGTTCCGGGCGATCGTCACGAACCACGCGCCGATGTCCCGGCCCTGGTAGCTGACCGAGGAGATGCGGCGGAGCGCGCGCACGAACGTCTCCTGCGTCACGTCCTCGGCGAACGCGCGGTCGCCCATCCGGAACAGCACGTACCGGAACACGACGTCGTGGTAGCGCTCGTAGAGCTCACCGAACGCCTTCGCGTCACCCGCCTGGCAGGCCTCGACGAGGATCCAGGAGTTCCCCTCGTCCGTCGGCGGCTCCGGGTGCTCGACCGCGGCCGTTCGGGGGTCGGCCGGGGCGGCGTCGCGGGGTCGCTGCCGGGGGAGCGGCATGGCTTGGGCCGGGCCCGGTGGTCCTTCGGAGACGGCCTCGGTGTGGGCCATCGCCGGGGCGGCGGAACTTGCAGAAGGCATCGGTACCTCCCCGTCCGGCTGGGGGCGGACGGTGTCGGTCCGGTCCGTCCCGGTGGCCGGGGAGCGATCCTCGGCGTGGGGGCGGACGTCGGGGCGGTCATGCTGGCGGAGCAGCCGCTGCGGTCGCATCGGGCGGGTCATGAATCCCGGAGGGGCCGGCACAGGTCGTCGCACCGCGGTGCGCCCCGCGGTGCGCTGCCAACGAGCTGCATGCCACTCCCTTGGGTGAGACGCGCGTCGAACCCGGGGTTCGAGCGTTGAACCTCATGTAGCGGCGGAGCATACGACGTGATCCAGTGAGCCTCTCCACTCGCCGCCGGTTATCCAGGACGGCATCCGTTGAGCGGCTCATTACGCGCGGTCAGTGCACTGGTAGCTCAGCGTGTCCGTTCCAACACGGCGTGTTGATGCGGCGAGCGGTGGGGCCGCGGGGGCGGCCGTCGGAGCGACCGTCTTTGCCAGACTGGACGTTCACTTGCCCTGCCGTCGTCACGGTCGTGAAGGCCGTCGCCGTCGTCGTCGAGGAGTCGCACCGTGCAGAGTTCCCGCCCCGAGTCCGTCGGATCCGACGGCGCCGACGGACGTGCCGGCGGTGAGCCGGTGCACGTCGCCGACCTCGTCGCACGCGCCGCCGCCGGGCGGCCGGAGCACGAGGCGATCCGGGACCTCACCACCGGCACGTCGCTGACCTGGGCGGCGTTCGACGCGGCGGTGGACGCGGAGGCGCAGCGGCTGGCCGAGGCCGGCGCCGGCACGGGCGACCGGGTGGTCGTCTCGTTGCCGGACGGAGCCGCGTTCTGCGTGGCGGTGCTCGGCGCCATCCGGGCGGACGCCGTCGCCGTCCCGGTCGGGCCGGGCTCGGTGGCGCGCGAGCTGGAGATCATCTTCGGGCAGGCGGAGCCGGTCGTCGTGGTGGCCGAGGAGTCCGAGCGGGCCACCTCCGACGCGGCCGCCGCAGCCGGAGCACGGCTACTCCCGCCGCCGGCCACGGATGCGGCGGCCGGGACCGGCGCCGGTCCCCGCACGGCAGGCGCCGCCGACCGCGGCGGCGAGGCGCTGGCGGTCATCGTGTTCACGTCCGGCACGACCGGACGGCCGCGGGGTGTCCAGCTCTCGCACCGGGCACTGCTCGCGAACCGGGAGCAGACCGCGGCGCTGCGCCCCGCGCCGGTCACGCCGGTGGACCGGGTGCTGCTGGCGTTGCCGCTCTACCACGTCTACGGGCTGGCGGCGGGGCTGCTGCAGGTGTGCTGGGCCGGCGCGACCGTCGTGCTGCCCGGGCGCTTCGACCCGCACGCCGCGGTGGACGCCGTCGTGGCCGAGCGGGTCAGCGTCCTGGCGGGCGTCCCGTCGATGTTCCGCGCGCTGCTCGACGTCCCGGCCGACCGCCTCCGCCCGGCGCTCGGCGGGGTGCGGCTGTGCACCTCCGGCGGCGCGCCGTTGCCGCGGGAGTGGCTGGCCGCGTTCCGCGAGACGACCGGCCTGGAGCTGCACGAGGGGTACGGGCTCTCCGAGGGCGGTCCGGTGATCACGACGAACGATCTGGGCCGCCCGCCCAAGCCGGGCTCGGTCGGCAAGGTGCTCCCCGGCGTCGAACTGCAGCTGGTCGACTCGAACGGCAACCCGCTGATCGCCGGCGCGGCGGAGGACGAGGACGACGACGATCCCCTCGGCGACGGGTCGGATCCGTCCGACGACACCGGGCTCATCGCCCTGCGCGGGCCGAACCTGTTCTCCGGCTACTGGCCGGACTCGTCCGGCGGCCCGGACGCCGACGGGTGGTTCCGCACCGCCGACGTCGGCTACCTCGACGCCGACGGCGACCTGCACCTGGTGGACCGCTCGTCGGACCTGGTGATCGTGAACGGCTTCAACGTCTATCCGCGCGAGGTCGAGCAGGTGATCGCCGAGCTGGACGCGGTGTCCGAGGTCGCCGTCGTCGGCGTGCCGGACGACCGGACCGGGGCCGCGGTGAAGGCCGTGATCGTTGCGTCCGGCGGCGACCTGACCGAGCAGTCGGTGCGCGACCACTGCACGGCCCGGCTCGCGCGCTTCAAGCGCCCGGCCGTCGTGACGTTCACCGACGAGCTGCCGCGCACGCCGACCGGCAAGATCGCCCGCCGCACGCTGGCCCGGATGTGAGCCGGCCATGACGCATCGGGTGGAGGTCATGACCCGCGTCGGCTGCCCCGCGTGCGCCACCGCGGAGCACGACGTCGCGGGGATCTGCGACGAGATGTCGGTCCCGTGGTCGGCGACCGACGTCGACACCGACGCCGAGCTGCGCGCCGAGTACGGCGACCGGGTCCCGGTGATCCTGGTCGACGGTCGCGAGCACGGCTTCTGGAAGGTCGAGCCGGAGCGCCTGCGGGCCGCGCTCGCCGGTCCGTGAGCGAGCCGGCGACAGGTCCGGACGGCGGACCCCGGCCACCGGGTCCCGTTCCCGCCGCCCGGCGCGTGCTGCTGGCGCTGCTCGCGACCGCGGCCGGGATCGGCGCCGGCCACCTCGTCGGGGGCCTGGTGTCGCCGTCGTCGGCGCCGGTGCTGGCGGTCGCCGACCGGGTCGTCGGGGCGACTCCGCCGGCCGTGGTCGAGCTCGCGATCGCGGTGCTCGGCCCGGCCGACAAGGTGGTGCTGCTCGCCGGCGTCCTGGCGCTGCTCGTGCTCGCCGCCGTGCTCGCCGGCGGGCTCTCCCGCCGTGACGAGCGGCCGGGGACGGGGGTGCTGGCGGTGCTGGGCGGGGTCGGGCTGCTGGCGGCCGGGACCGGGCCGGCGTTCGCGCCGCTGGACCTGCTCGCCCCGGCCGTCGCCCTCGTCGTCGCGGTCTGGGTGTGGCGGACGCTGTACCGGCTGGCCCGGCGCGCGGTCCGGGAACCGGCGACCGGGCCGGGGACGTCCCGGCGCCACCTGCTCCTCGCCTCGGCCGCGGCCGGCGCGGGGGCGATCGTCACCGGGGCCACCGGCACCGCACTCGGCGCCGGGTTGTCCGCGGCCGGCGGCACGCCGTCGTCCCGCGCGGCGGTCACGGCACGGCTGGCCACCGCACCGGTCCGCCGGGCGCCGGCCCTACCGCCGGGAGCGGACACCGGGGTGCCCGGCGCGACCCCGTTCGTCACCGCGAACGCCGACTTCTACCGGATCGACACGGCGCTGCGGGTCCCCGCGCTGCGCGCCGAGGACTGGCGGCTGCGGGTGCACGGCATGGTCGGCCGCGAGCTGGAGATCGGGTTCGACGACCTGCTCCGCCGCCCGCTCGTCGAGCGCTGGGTGACCTTGAACTGCGTGTCCAACGAGGTCGGCGGCAACCTCGTGTCGACCGCGCGGTTCGTCGGCGTGGAGCTGCGCGATCTTCTGCTGGAGGCCGGGCCGGCGCCGGGCGCCGACCAGCTGCTGTCGACGAGTACGGACGGCTGGACCGCGGGCACGCCGACCGCGGCGGTGCTGGCGCCCGGGACCGGGGCGCTGCTGGCCGTCGGCATGAACGGCGAGGCGCTGCCCCGCGAGCACGGCTTCCCGGTGCGGATGGTCGTGCCCGGCCTCTACGGCTACGTCTCCGCGACCAAGTGGCTCGCCGAGCTGGAACTCACGACGTTCGCCGGACGGTCGTCGTACTGGGCCGACCGGGGGTGGGGCGTGTTCGGGCCGATCAAGACCGGTTCGCGGATCGACGTCCCCGGACCGTTCGCCGACGTGCGAGCCGGGCAGGTCGTCGTCGCCGGCACGGCGTGGTCGCAGCCGCGCGGGATCGCGGCCGTCGAGGTGCAGGTGGACGAGGGGCCGTGGCTCCCGGCGGCGCTGGCTGCGGACGTGTCGGGCAGCACGTGGCGGATGTGGCGGGCCGCCGTCGACATGGCCCCGGGTGGGCGGACCGTGCGGTGCCGCGCCACGGACGCCGACGGCCGGACCCAGACCGACCGGGTCGCTCCGGTGCTGCCGGACGGGGCGACCGGGCTGCCGTCGCGACGCGTCGTCGCACGGTGAACGACGCACGTCGCACGGGTGGTGTGAGCCGCGCCGCACGATGAGCGGTGGATTTGCCCCGTTCGCCGGTAGGTCCTGGTCAACGGCCCGGACGAGCACGACGGGGACCAAGATCGCAACTTTGTCCGCGGGTTCACAAGCGGCTACCGTGGGTTTCCGTCGCCGCACCGGGGTACGTCCCTGGCCTCCGGCACACGGCCCGACCGGGAGATTCGTTCCGGCCACGGGCGTGTTCCGTCCCCGGACGGATGGCAGGGAAGAACAGACCGTGACCACGGGAGCCGACGGCGTCGATCAGTCTCGACGATGCCGGCCCCGGAGGACAAGAGCCCGCAGGAGGACGACTCGTGAGCGTGCCTGCGAGCTCACCGTCAGACACAGCAACCGCGCGAACGCGGCCGACGAGGGCCGTCGAGGAGGTCTCGTGAGCCAGTCGCCCGAGACCGGCGCCGACGGCCCGGCCGGCCTGGTGGACGCGAGCGAGGTGGCGGGGAGCCCCGCCGGACGCATCCCGCGGCCCATCCCGGACGCGACGGTGTCCCGCCTGGCGGTCTACCTCCGGCTGCTCGGGCAGTTCGCCGAGGACGGGGCGGAGACGGTGTCCAGCGAGGAGCTCGCGACGGCGTCCGGGGTCAACTCGGCCAAGCTCCGCAAGGACCTGTCCTACCTGGGCTCCTACGGCACGCGCGGCGTCGGCTACGAGGTCCGGTCGCTGCAGCAGCAGCTGGAGCGGGTACTCGGTCTCGACCACCGCCAGTCGGTGGCGCTGGTCGGCGTCGGCAACCTCGGCCACGCGCTGGCCGGCTACGCCGGTTTCGGCGGCCGGGGCTTCCCGATCGACGCGATGTTCGACGTCGACCCGGACCTGGTCGGCATCAAGATCAACGGAATTCTGGTCGAGCACGTCCGCGACATCGAGACGGTGTGCCGCGAGCGCGGGGTGACGATCGGGATGGTCGCGACGCCCGCCCGCGTCGCCCAGGACGTCTGCGACCTGCTCGTCCGCGGCGGCGTCGAGTCGATCCTGAACTTCGCGCCGGTCGTGCTCCAGGTGCCGGACGAGGTCGAGGTCCGCAAGGTCGACCTCGCGGTCGAGCTGCAGGTGCTGGCGTTCCACGTCGCGCGCCGTCACGGCGCCGCCGCGGCCGGGGCGACCGCGCAGCTGGGCAGTACGAACGGATCGGTGAACGGATCGGTGGTGTCTGGGCGATGAGCGTCCTCGTGATCGGCCTGTCGCACCGGAGCGCTCCGGTCGAGGTGCTCGAGCGCCTCGCGGTGGCCCCGGCCGACGTACCCAAGCTGCTCGAGGAGCTGCTCGACGGCACGCACGTCGACGAGGCGGTGCTGCTCTCGACGTGCAACCGCGTCGAGGTCTGCGCCGTGGTCGACGCGTTCCACGGCGGTCTGAACCACGTCACCGACGTGCTGTCCCGGCACGCCGGATTCGAGCTGGGCGAGCTGTCCGAGCACCTGTTCGTGCACTACGCGGGCTCGGCCGTGCAGCACCTGTTCTCGCTGGCCGCCGGGCTGGACTCGATGGTGGTCGGGGAGTCGCAGATCCTCGGCCAGCTGCGCACGGCCTACGCGGCGGCGGACGAGGCGGGCTCGGTCGGCAAGGTGCTGCACGAGCTCGTGCAGCAGGCGCTGCGCGTCGGCAAGCGCGTGCACGCCGGTACCGGCATCGACGCGGCCGGAGCGTCCGTCGTGTCCGAGGCGCTGCGCGACGCCGACCGCGCCCTCGCGACGGCCCCCGGCGGCGGCCTCGACGGGGCCCGTGCCGTGATCGTCGGGGCGGGGGCGATGGGCGCGCTCGCCGCGGCCCACCTGCGCCGGGCCGGCGCGCGGTCGATCGTGGTGCTGAACCGCTCCCCGGAGCACGGCGAGCGGCTCGCGGAGAAGGTGCGCGAGCAGGGCGGAGACGCCCGGTCCGGACCGCTGTCCGACCTGTCCGCCGAGCTCGGCGGGGCGGACGTCCTGCTGGCCTGCACCGGCGCGATCGGCGCGGTCGTCGGCGCCGGGCCGGTGGCCGAGGCCGTCGCCGGGCGCCCCGAGCGCCCCCTGGTCGTCTGCGACCTCGGGCTTCCGCGGGACGTGGACCCGGCCGTCGCCGACGTGCCAGGCGTGCAGGTGTTCGACCTGGTCACGTTGCAGAAGCGGCTGCTCGACGCCGAGGACGAGGGCTCCGAGGGCTCCGTCGCCGTCGCCCGGCGGATGATCGCCGAGGAGGCCGAGCAGTACCTGGCGGGCCAGCGCTCGGCCGAGGTCACGCCGACCGTCACCGCATTGCGGCGCCGGGCGTCCGAGGTCGTCGACGCCGAGCTGCTGCGGCTGGACTCGCGGCTGCCCGACCTCGACGAGAAGACCCGCGAGGAGCTCTCGCGGGCCGTCCGCAGGGTGGCGGACAAGCTTCTGCACACGCCGACCGTCCAGGTGAAGCGGCTGGCCGAGGGACCGGACGGCGAGGGCTACGCGGCCGCGCTGCGCACCCTGTTCGAGCTGGACCCGCAGGCCGCCGCGGCCGTCGCCACCGGGCCGGACATCGGCGGGAACGACCTGTCCGCCGCGCTGGACCCGACGGCCCGGAGCTCGGCGACCACCATCGGCTACGCCCCGCCCGAGCAGGGGGGCGAGCGGTGAGCGTCGTGCGGATCGGTACCCGCCCGTCGACCCTGGCGATGACCCAGGCCGGCACCGTCGCCGAGCGGCTGCGGGCCGCCGGCCACGAGGCGGAGCTGGTGAAGGTCTCCACCCGTGGCGACCGGTCGATGGCGCCGCTGACCACACTCGGCAACGGCGTGTTCGTCTCCGCACTGCGGGACGCGCTCGCCGACGGCGAGGTCGACGTCGCGGTGCACTCCTACAAGGACCTGCCCAGCGCGCCCGATCTCCGTCTCGTGCTGGCCGCGGTGCCGGAACGGGAGGATCCGCGGGACGCGCTGGTGTCCGGCGGCCGGGTGCTCGGCGAGCTGGGCCGGGGCATGCGGGTCGGCACCGGTTCCCCGCGGCGCACCGCGCAGCTGCACGCGCTCGGGCTGGGCCTGGACGTCGTTCCGATCCGCGGCAACGTGGAGACCCGGATCGGCAAGGTGCACTCCGGCGAGGTGGACGCCGTCGTCGTGGCCGCGGCCGGGCTGCGCAGGCTGGGCCGGATCGACGACGCCGACGAACTGCTCGACCCGCTCCAGATGCTGCCCGCCCCGGCCCAGGGGGCGCTGGCGGTGGAGTGCCGAGCGGGCGACGAGGACCTCGCCCGGGCGCTGTTCACGGCGCTGGACGACCTCATCACCCGCACCGCGGTGACCGCAGAGCGGGCCGTGCTGGCCACCCTCGAGGCCGACTGTTATCTGCCCATCGCCGCCCACGCCGACGTCGTCTCCGATCTCGACGACGACGGTCGCGCGATCGACCGGCTCTCCCTGCGGGCCGTGCTGGGCATCGGGGACATCACAGAGGGTTCGCTGCTGCGAGCCTCCGCCACCGGAGAAATGGACGCCGCCGAGAAGCTCGGAGCCGCACTTGCGCACGAGCTGCTCGACCAGGGCGCCGATGTATCGGGAGTTGAACAATGAATCGAGCACCGAGTGCCGCGGGGCGTATCGCTTTCGTCGGCAGCGGGCCCGGCGACCCGGCGCTGCTGACCGTGCGCGCCCGCGACGTGCTGGCCGGATCGCCGTTGGTGATCACCGACCCGGACGTTCCGGAGTCGATCCTGGCGCTGGCCGCCGACGGCGCCGAGGTGCGCCCGGCCGTGGGTCAGCCCGGTGACGTCGCGGGCGACCTGCTCGCCGAGGCGCAGGCGGGCCGGTCGGTGGCGCGACTCGTCGCGGGCGACCCGCTGACCAACGACGCGATCGTGGCCGAGGCGCTCGCGGTGTCCGCGTCCGGCACCCCGTTCGACGTGGTGCCCGGCGTGCCGGCGAGCACCGCCGTGCCGGCCTACGCCGGTGTGGCGCTGGGTTCGGCGCACGTCGAGGCGGACGTCCGCGCGGGCGTCGACTGGGCCGCGCTGGCCGCCTCGCCCGGCCCGGTCGTGCTGCACGCCTCGGCCGCCCACCTGGCGGACGTGTCCCAGGGCCTCGCCGCCCAGGGCGCACCGTCCGACACCCCGGTGGCGATCACCTCCGGCGGCACGACGTCCACGCAGAAGACGCTCTCGTCGTCGCTGGGCACGATGGCCTCCGACGGCAGCGAGCTCGAGGGCCCGCTCGTGCTCACCGTCGGCGACGCCGCCGGTCGCCGCGGCGAGCTGTCCTGGTGGGAGTCGCGCGCGCTCTACGGCTGGCGGGTCCTGGTGCCGCGCACCAAGGACCAGGCCGGGGTGATGAGCGAGCGGCTGCGCATGCACGGGGCCATCCCGGAGGAGGTCCCGACGATCGCCGTCGAGCCGCCGCGGTCCCCGGCGCAGATGGAGCGCTCGGTGAAGGGCCTCGTCGACGGCCGCTACCAGTGGGTCGTGTTCACCTCGACCAACGCCGTCAAGGCCGTGTGGGAGAAGTTCCACGAGTTCGGCCTCGACGCCCGCGCGTTCTCCGGCGTGAAGATCGCCTGCGTGGGCAACGCGACGGCGGAGAAGGTGCGCGAGTTCGGCATCGTGCCCGAGCTGGTGCCCAATGTGGACGAGGCGCAGACGAACACGTCCGAGGGCCTGCTGGAGATCTTCCCGCCGTACGACGACGTGCTCGACCCGGTGGACCGGGTGCTGCTCCCGCGCGCCGACATCGCCACCGAGACGCTCGCCGCCGGCCTGCGCGACCGCGGCTGGGAGATCGACGACGTGACCGCCTACCGCACCGTGCGCGCCGCCCCGCCGGCCGCGCCGATCCGCGAGGCGATCAAGACCGGCGGGTTCGACGCCGTGTGTTTCACCTCGTCGTCGACGGTGCGGAACCTGGTCGGTATCGCCGGCAAGCCGCACACCCGCACCCTGGTCGCCTGCATCGGCCCGGCCACCGCCGAGACCGCGCGCGAGTTCGGCCTGCGGGTGGACGTGCAGCCCGAGGAGGCCCGCGTCCCGACGCTGGTCGACGCGCTCGCCGAGCACACCGCGAAGCTGCGCGCCGAGGGCGCCCTGCCGCCGCCGCGGAAGGTCAAGGCCCGCCGCCGCTGAGCTTCTGGCCTCGCCCCCGGTCGATGATCGGCGGACGAGTCCGGATCGGCGCGGAATCCCGCCTCGATCCGGACCGCCGCGCCGATCATGGCGTGGTGCGGGTGCCGGCCGGATGCGCCGGAGGTCGGGGCTGCCTACGCTCGAGGCCGTGCCGCTGTCGTTCTCCGAGGAGCCCGGGGCCCGCCTGGTCGCGGTCACGCTGACCGAGGAGGACGGCACGATCGTCCAGACCCGGGTGGTGTCCAAGGACGAGCTGCCGCGGATCACGGCCCGCGCCCGCGCACTGGTGGCGCGCGGTGACGCGACCGCGTTCGTGACGCTCGACGAGCTGATCGACGGCTCGGCCGGCCCCGACGAGCACGGAGCCCGGGGGTAGCTCAGACCCGGCCCAGCGCCGTCGCCAGGACGAGGTGCACCGCGGCGAGCGAGCCCAACACGACGGCAAGAGCAGGCAGGCCTGCCGCGGCCAGCGCGACCGTGGCCAGCGCGAACAGCACGAGTTTGGCGACGAGCAGCCACGGCATCGGCAGTCGACGGCGTGCCCGCGGCGCGAGGAGCAGACCCCACACGACGGCGAACGCGAGCGGCGCGCCCACGCCCAGCACGATCGCGAGCGCCGTGCTCGGCCCGGCTGTGAACCCCCACACGGCGAACGCGGCCAGGGCCGCCAGCTCCACCACGAGCGCCAGCACGTCACCGACCGCCCGCAGCGCCGTCACCCCGCTCATCATGCCGTGCCCCGGCGCGGTCGTAGGCTGGACGGCATGGCTTTCCCGGCACAGCGGCCCCGCCGGCTGCGGTCCACCCCGGCCCTGCGACGGATGGTCGCCGAGACCGAGGTCCGGCCGCGCCAGCTGATCCTGCCGATGTTCGTGCGCGAGGGGGCAGCCGACCCGGTGCCGATCTCGTCGATGCCGGGCGTCGTCCAGCACACCCGGGACACGCTGCGCAAGGCCGCCACGGAGGCGGTGGCCGGCGGCGTCGGCGGGATCATGCTGTTCGGTGTCCCGGAGCACCACGACGCGACCGGCTCCGGCGCCGTCGACCCGGACGGGATCCTGAACGTGGCGCTGCGCGACGTGCGCGCCGAGGTCGGGGACGACGCCGTCGTGATGGGCGACCTGTGCCTGGACGAGTTCACCGACCACGGCCATTGCGGCGTGCTCGATGCCGAGGGTCGGGTGGACAACGACGCCACGCTCGAGATCTACGCGCGGATGGGCGTCGAGCAGGCCCGCGCGGGGGCGCACATGGTCGGTCCGAGCGGGATGATGGACGGCCAGGTCGGCGTCATCCGCGAGGCGCTCGACGAGGCCGGGTTCACCGGCACCGGGATCCTCGCCTACACCGCCAAGTACGCGTCCGCGTTCTACGGGCCGTTCCGCGAGGCGGTGAACTCGCAGCTCACGGGCGACCGCAAGACCTACCAGCAGGACGGCGCGAACGCCCGGGAGGCGTTGCGCGAACTGGCGCTCGACCTCGACGAGGGCGCCGACATGGTGATGGTCAAGCCGGCGCTGGCCTACCTGGACGTGCTGGCCCGGGTCGCCGAGATCGCCGACGTCCCGGTCGCCGCGTACCAGATCTCCGGTGAGTACGCGATGATCGAGGCCGCCGCCGAGAAGGGCTGGCTCGATCGCGAGCGCACGATCCTCGAGACGCTGACGTCGATCCGGCGTGCCGGCGCGGACGTGGTGCTCACCTACTGGGCGACCGAGGTCGCCGGGATGCTCGACCGCTGACCGACGTCGTGGCGGCGGTGGGCGAGTGACGACTACCGTTGAGGTCGTGAGCGAGCTTGCGAGCTCACCAAGGGACACAGCAGCACCGCGAACGCGGCCGACGAGCGTCAGCGAGGAGGGCTCGTGAGCACGCCTTCCGGCCCGCAGGACGGCGCCGAGCCCCCCACGGGCGACGGCGGAGCACCTGCTGGACCGGCCTACTACCGCCCGAGCCCGTCGTCCGGCTACTACCCCCAGTACCCGCAGAACCCGTACGGGCCCGGCTCGACCGGGGTCCCGCCCCAGTTCAGCGGCGGATATCCGCCCGCAGGCGGGTACGAGCACGTCACCTACCCGTACGGCGGCCCGTTCCCGGCCGGCACCGGCCCGCAGTACGTCGGGCAGTCCGGACCGGCGCGCCGCCCGGGGAGCGTGGTCACCGCCCTGGCCCTGCTGCTGGTCGCGCCGGTGTTGTTCGTCGTCGTCGGGCTCGTGCTGACGCTCATGCCGCTGAGCCCGGACATGTTCCCGCCGGAGGCCGGTGTCGAGCAGGCGCTCGCCGGGTCCGGGCTGACCATGGAGCAACTGCTGTCCGCGATGCGCACGCTCGGTGCCGTGATGGCGGTGCTGGCCGTGCTGTACGCGGTGCTGGCCGTCGTGACGTTCCTCGGCAAGATGGGCGCACTGATCACGCTGACCGTGCTGACGGCCCTGTTCGACCTGTTCTGGCTGGTGGCGCTCGTGTCGGCCGCGGCGAACCCGGTCGGCGCGATCCTGCCGGTGATCGTGCTCGGGACGAGCATCGCCGGCATCTGCCTGATGTTCTCGGCGTCCGCCAGGGCGTGGTTCGCCGCCAAGCGCTAGCGACCCGTGTCACGCCGGGGCCGCGGGCCGGTCCGCGACCCGGCTGGGAGACTGGCCCCGTGACCTCCGCAGCGTCCACCTCGTCCGTGACCCCCGGCGCCGCCGAGTCCGCCCGTCTGTTCGAGCGGGCCTGCACGCTGACCCCGGGGGGTGTGAACTCCCCGGTCCGCGCGTTCGCGTCGGTCGGCGGCACGCCGCGCTTCATGGTGTCCGGGCAGGGTTGCCGGCTCACCGACGCCGACGGCGCGACCTACGTCGACCTGGTGTCGTCCTGGGGGCCGATGATCCTCGGGCACGCGCACCCGGCCGTCGTCGAGGCGGTGCGCGAGGCCGCGACGAAGGGACTGTCGTTCGGGACCCCGACGCCCGGCGAGATCGACCTGTCCGCAGAGATCGTCGGCCGCACGCCGGTGGAGCAGGTGCGCCTGGTCAACTCCGGCACCGAGGCGACGATGAGCGCGATCCGCCTCGCCCGCGGCATCACCGGCCGCAGCGTCGTCGTGAAGTTCTCCGGCTGCTACCACGGCCACGTCGACGCGTTGCTCGCCGACGCGGGCTCCGGCGTCGCGACGCTCGGGCTGCCGTCGAGCCCCGGGGTCACCGGGGCGCAGGCCGCGGACACGGTCGTCGTGCCCTACAACGACATCGAGGCCGTCCGCGCCGTGTTCGCCGAGCGCGGCGACGAGATCGCGTGCGTGATCACCGAGGCGGCGGCCGGGAACATGGGCATCGTCCCGCCGGTCGAGGGCTTCAACGCCGCCCTGCGCGAGATCGCGCACGCGCACGGGGCCCTGTTCGTGATCGACGAGGTGATGACGGGCTTCCGCGCGTCGTCCACCGGCTGGTACGGCTGTGACGGCGTGCCCGGCGACCTCTACACGTTCGGCAAGGTGATGTCCGGCGGACTCCCGGCGGCCGCGTTCGGCGGCTCGGCGCAGCACATGTCCTACCTCGCCCCGGCCGGGCCGGTGTACCAGGCCGGGACGCTGGCCGGGAACCCGGTCGCGGTCGCCGCCGGGCTCACCACGCTGCGCCACGCCGACGACGCCGCGTACGCGACGCTGTCGGCCAACGCGCAGCGGCTCGGGTCGCTGCTCGACGAGGCGTTGACCGCCGAGGGCGTGCCGCACGTCGTGCAGTACGCGGGGACGATGTTCTCGCCGTTCTTCTCCGAGACACCGGTCGTCGACTACGCCGGCGCGAAGGCGGCGCAGACCTGGCGCTACCCGGCGTTCTTCCACGCCATGCTGGACCGCGGCGTGTACCTGCCGCCCAGTGCGTTCGAGGCCTGGTTCGTCTCCACCGCGCTGGACGACGCGGCGTTCGAGCAGATCGCGTCCGCACTCCCGCACGCGGCGAGGGCGGCGGCCGCGGCGACCGCACCGTGAGCACGCCGGAACCGAGCGGGCCGGTGACCGTCGTCCACCTGCTGCGCCACGGCGAGGTGCACAACCCGGACGGCGTCCTCTACGGCCGCCTGGAGGGCTTCCACCTGTCCGAGCGCGGCGAGCTGCAGGCCAAGACGGTGGCCGAGGCGCTCGCGGACAACGACGTCGCGGCCGTCGTCGCCTCCTCGCTGCTGCGCGCGCAGCAGACCGCGGAACCGATCGCCGCGGTGCACGGCGCCCGGATCGTCACCGACGACGGGTTGATCGAGGCCGGGAACGCGTTCCAGGGGCAGCGGTTCGGCGTCGGCGACGGCGCGCTGAAGCACCCGTCGCAGTGGCGGCTGCTGCGCGACCCGTTGACCCCGTCCTGGGGCGAGCCGTACCTGCGGATCGCGCAGCGGATGCTGGGGGCGGTGCACGCGGCCCGGGAGCTCGCCCCGGGCCGGGAGATCGTGTGCGTGTCCCACCAGCTGCCGATCTGGACGCTGCGTCGCTACCTGATGGGTCAGCGTCTGTGGCACGACCCGCGCCGCCGGCAGTGCGCGCTGGCGTCGCTGACCAGCGTGGAGTTCACCGGCGCGCGGATGACCGGCCTCCGTTACGCCGAGCCGGCGGGGTCGAGCTCGGCGACGGTGACCGGCGCATGATCAGGCGCCTGGTCCTCGCGGTACTGGCGGTCGCCGTCGCCGCGGGGTGCTCGACCAGCAAGGACGCCGTCGACTCCTCCGGCGAGTTCCAGTTCGTCGCGCCCGGCGGGCAGACCGAGATCCTCTACGACCCGCCGCCCGCTCGCGGCCGGATCGCGGACCTGTCCGGGGAGAGCCTGCTGCACCCCGGGACGCAGGTCGGGATCGCCTCGTACCCGGGCAAGGTCGTCGTGCTCAACATCTGGGGCTCGTGGTGCGGACCGTGCCGGACCGAGGCGCCCGAGCTGCAGAACGTCGCGACGACGGCGCGCGACACGGCCGTGCTCGGCGTCGACGTGCGTGACGACCGGCAGGCCGCGCAGGACTTCGCGCGCGACCGCGGGCTGACCTACGACTCGATCTACGACTTCCCGGGCCGGACGCTCGTCGCGCTGTCCGGCTACCCGCGCAACGTGGTGCCGTCGACGATCGTGCTGGACCGCTCGCACCGGGTCGCGGCCGTGTACCTCAAGCCGGTCACCACGTCCCAGCTGATGCCCGTGATCAGCCGCCTGGCCGCCGAGCCGCCCGGGGCCGCGTGAGCGCCCGGGGCGGTGTTCCGCGGCGCACTACATGCTGTAGAACCCGGCGCGCGACCTGCGCGGTCGCCCGCCTACCCTGGTGACCGATGGATCCGTCGACGGCACTTGCGATCTCCGGCCCGCTGCTGGTCGCAGCGGTCGTCGCCGTGCTCGCCGGAGCGGTCAGCTTCGCCTCCCCGTGTGTGCTGCCGCTGGTGCCGGGCTACCTCGCGTACCTGGCCGGGCTCGTCGGGTCGCAGTCGCCGCCGGTGACCGCGCCGGAGGCCCAGGAGCGCGCACTCGCCCGCGTCGCGGCCGGCTCCGCCCCGGCTCCGCCCGCTGAGGCGGGCGCGCCGGACCGCCCGTGGCGGGTCGCCGGGGCGGCGGCGCTGTTCGTCGCCGGGTTCACGGTCGTGTTCGGCGCGATTCTCGTCGGGGCCGTCTGGCTCTCCGACGTGCTGGTCCAGGGCGAGCTGGTGCTCCAGCGCGTCGGCGGCGTCGTGATGATCGTGATGGGCGCCGCGTTCGTCGGGCTGGTGCCCGCGCTGGCCCGGGAGCGCCGCGTGCACTGGGTGCCGCGCGCCGGGCTGTGGGGTGCCCCGCTGCTCGGTGCCGTGTTCGGACTCGGCTGGGTGCCGTGCATCGGGCCGACGCTCGCCGGGGTGCTCGCCGTCGCCGCCGGGACCCAGGGCGGCTCCCTGCGCGGGGTGGTGCTCACGCTCGCCTACTGCGCCGGGCTCGGCCTGCCGTTCGTGGTGATCGCGCTGGGTGCGAGCCGGGCGGTACGGGTGCTGGGCGTGCTGCGCCGGCACACCCGCGGGATCCAGATCGCCGGCGGGGTGCTGCTCGTCGCCGTCGGTGTCCTGCTGGTCAGTGGTCAGTGGGGGCTCCTGCTCGCGCAGCTGCAGACGAGCATCGCCGGATTCACGCCGCCGATCTGATGAGCTCACCGCCGACCGCACCTCCGTCGCCGCCGCAGGCGCGCCCGGACGCCGAACCGCCCGGCGGCGGGTCCGGCACGGGTCCGGTGCGCAGCTCGCTGGCCTTCCTGCGGAACACCTGGCGTGGCCTGACCAGCATGCGCACGGCGCTGGTCCTGCTGTTCCTGCTGGCACTGGCCGCGCTGCCGGGCGCGCTGCTGCCGCAGCGCTCGCTGAACCAGAACCTCGTCGACCAGTACTTCGCGGCCAACCCGACGCTGGCGCCGGTGCTCGACGCCGTCGGCGCGTTCGAGATCTTCGCCAGCCCGTGGTTCGCGGCGATCTACCTGCTGCTGATGATCTCGCTGATCGGGTGCGTGCTGCCCCGGTCGCTGGAGTACTGGCGCGCGATGCGTGCCGCCCCGGTCGCCACCCCGCGCAACCTGGCCCGGCTGCCGCACCACGCGTCCGGAGAGCTGGACGAGGCGCCGGAGGCGGTGCTGGAGCGCACCCGCACCCGGCTGCGGGGCTGGCGGAGGATCGAGCGCGAGGAGCCGGGCGGCGTGCGCACCGTCTCCTCCGAGCGCGGCTACCTGCGCGAGACCGGCAACCTGATCTTCCACCTCAGCCTGATCGGGCTGCTGCTCGGATTCGCCGGCGGCAAGCTCTACGGCTACGACGGCGACGTGATCGTGCTCGCCGACGGCAGCGAGTTCTGCAACACCTCGATCCTCGGCTACGACTCGTTCCGCGCCGGGCTGCGCGTCGACGGCACCGAGCTGAACCCGTTCTGCGTCAAGGTGGACCGGTTCGACGGGTCGTGGCTGCCGAACGGCCAGCCGGCGCAGTACTCGGCCGAGGTCGGGTTCCAGTCCGCCGAGGACCTGGAGAACGGGACGACGACGTGGCGCCCGGACACGATCTCGGTGAACCACCCGCTGCGAACCGGGGGCGACCGGGCCTACCTCACCGGGTACGGCTACGCGCCCCGGTTCACGGTGACCTGGCCGGACGGGCAGACGCGCACCGGCGTCGTGCAGTGGCGGCCGGTCGACCGCACCACGATCCTGTCCGAGGGCGCGACGAAGCTGGAGCGGCCCGGCGTCACCGACCCGGAGCAGCGCCGGACCAGCCAGCTCGCGCTGACCGGCCTGTTCGCCCCGACGGCGGCGCTGGACGCGAACGGCGCGCTCGTCTCCGCCTACCCGGGGACGCGCAACCCGGTCGTCCAGCTGTCCGTGCTGCGCGGCGACCTCGGGATCGACGACGGCCGCGGCCAGTCGATCTTCAGCGTCGACCAGCGGCAGGTCGACTCCGGGGCGTTGAAGCGGGTGGCGCAGGCCGACCTGGCGCCCGGCCAGTCGGTACGCCTCGACGACGGCACCACGGTCCGTCTGGACGGCGTCACGTCCTGGGTGAACCTGCTGGTGGGACACGATCCGGGGCAGACCTGGGTGCTGGTGTTCGCCGTGGTGATGGTCGGTGGTCTGGCGACGTCGCTGTCGGTCAAGCGGCGCCGGTTCTGGGTGCGGATCCGTCCGTCGCCCGACGGGACCGGTTCCCTCGTGGAGGTCGGCGGCCTGGCCCGCAGCGACCGCGCGGGGTACGGCGAGGAGTTCGAGCGGCTCTCCGACGAGTTGCTGGACAGAAAACGCGAAGAGGACGGTTGAGTCGATGCTCGTCGATCCGGTCATGTCGCTGTGGAGCGACCGCCTGTTCCAGGGGGCGGTGGTCGTCTATCTGATCGCGCTGCTCGCGCACGCGGCCGAATACGTCGCCGCGCGCACGCGGACGCCGGTCGGCGCCGCCGCCGGCGCGTCCGGTTCGGGCGGCGTCGCCGTCGTGGCGCCGCTGCCCGAGGAGGACGGCTCCGCCGAACGCACCCGGCGGAGCCGGGCGGACCGCTACGGGCGGATGGCCGTCTCGCTGACGATCCTCGCCGTGCTCGTGCACGTGTCGTCGATCGTGTTCCGCGGGCTGGCGGTCGGGCGCTGGCCGCTGGGCAACATGTACGAGTTCGTGACGGCGCTGTGCCTGTTCGCCGTCGTCGCGTGGCTGTACCTACTGCGCCGCAACCCGTCGTTCCGCCCGGTCGGCGTGTTCGTGCTGATCCCGGTGACGCTGCTGCTGTTCGTGGCAGGCACCGTGCTCTACGCCCGCGCGGCGCCGGTCGTCCCGGCCCTGCAGTCGTACTGGCTGATCATCCACGTGACGACGATCTCGCTCGCGTCCGGGCTGCTGCTCGTCCCGGGGGTGGCGAGCCTGCTGTTCCTGGTCAAGCGCTCGGGGCGGTTCGCCGGGCTGGCGGCGAAGCTGCCCTCGGCGGACGCCCTGGACCGGCTCGCCTACCGGGTCACCGTCGTCGGCTTCCCGTTCTACACGTTCGCGATCATCTGCGGCGCGGTCTGGGCGGAGGCCGCATGGGGCCGGTTCTGGGGCTGGGACCCGAAGGAGACGGTCGCGTTCGTCGCCTGGGTGATCTTCGCGGCGTACCTGCACGCGCGGGCGACCGCGGGCTGGCGCACGACTGGTGCGGCCTGGATCAACGTGGCCGGGTTCGCCGTCATCATGTTCAACCTGTTCTTCATCAACATGGTGGTTGCGGGCCTGCACTCCTACGCAGGCGTGTGAGCCGGGTCGACCGCTGCGCGGTGCGCGACTACCGTCGAATCCCGTGAGTGACAAGGGTCCGGGCGAAACCGGCGAGTCTGTGGGTCGGTACGTCCGGGAGCGGTGGGGCGCGGCCGAGTCGCCGCGTCCCCGGCGCCGGTCCCGTCGCGCCGACGACGCCGACCCGCCGCGCGCGGGCTCGGGGTCGTCCGCGGAGTCCGACGACGCCACCGGCGCGCCGACCGCGACCGGCACCCGGACCCCGCCCGGCGGGAACGCCTGGGGCGCCGACCTGCCGGACGCCGACGACGAGCTGGCGTCGGAGATCGACCCGTCGACGCCGCCGCACGGGATGGACCTGAGCGCCCTGCGCGGCACCGGCCCGCGGCACGGCGTGCCGGACCAGGCCACCCGGGACGACGTCGACGACGCCCGCAACGGCTCCGAGCGCCGCAACGGCTCCGACGGCCACGAGCACCACGACGATGACGGCGGCTACGACGAGGGCTACGACGAGGCCATCACCCGGCCGCACGCCGTGTACACGCCGTCGAACGGGCGCCGCGCGGCGCCGGCCCCTGCCGTCGACGAGGAGCCGCCCGCCGCGAACGGGTACGACGACGCCGGATCGGGCCCACGCGCCGCTGCCGACCGGACCGCTGCCGCCGCCGACGTCGACCGGACTGCCGCCGACCGGACTGGCGTCGACCGGACTGCCGCCGACCGGACTGGCGTCGACCGGACTGCCGCTGACGGGACTGGCGTCGACCGGACTGCCGCCGACCGGACTGCCGTCGACCGGACTGCCGCCGACCGGACTGGCGTCGACCGGACGCCGAGTGGCCGGGCTCCGGCCGAGGAGGCTCCCGCCGCTCCGGCGGCCGACGCCCGCGAGCCGGAACCGCCCGTCGCCGAGCGAGGTGGCCCGGCCTCCCGGACCTCCGCCGATCCCGACCTCCCGCCCCCGCGCGCCGCCCGTGCGGGCCGGCCGCGCTGGACGGCACCCGACGCCGTCGACGCCCGGGAGGCGCAGCGGCGGCGCGCCGAGGAGGAGGATCCCGGGCTCCAGTTCGGTACGCCGCTGATGGCGCGCAACGCGAAGCGCCCGCCGCGGTCCGGCTGGCGACGCGTCGTCTACGTGCTGACCCGTGGCTACCTCAACCCGGGGGAGAGCCCCGCCGACATCCGGCACCGCGAGCTCACGATCCGGGTGAACAAGCCGCTGCTCAACTCGCACAAGATCGCGATGTTGAGCCTCAAGGGCGGCGTGGGCAAGACGACGGTCACCGCGACGCTCGGGTCGACGTTCGCCTCGCTGCGCGGGGACCGGGTCGTCGCCGTCGACGCGAACCCGGACCGGGGAACGCTGAGCCAGAAGATCCCGCTGGAGACGACGGCCACCGTGCGCCACCTGCTGCGCGACGCGCAGCGCGTCCGCCGCTACACCGACGTGCGTGCCTACACCTCGCAGGGAGCCTCCCGGCTGGAGGTGCTCGCGAGCGAGCAGGATCCGGCCGTGTCCGAGGCGTTCAGCGAGGACGACTACCGCAACGCGGTCGACCTGCTGGAGCACTTCTACAACCTGGTGCTCACCGACTGCGGCACCGGTCTGATGCACTCCGCGATGTACGGCGTGCTGGGGATGGCCGACCAGCTGGTGATCGTGTCGTCCGGGTCGATCGACGGTGCCCGCAGCGCATCCGCGACGCTGGACTGGCTGGACGCACACGGCAACGGCGACCTGGTCCGCAACGCCGTCGTCGTGATCAACACGGTGCACCGGCGAGCGGGCAGCGGTGTGGACCTGCACCGCGTCGCCGAGCACTTCGCCGGGCGGTGCCGGGCCGTCGTCCAGGTCCCGTTCGACGGGCACCTCGAGGAGGGGGCCGAGATCGATCTCGACCGCCTCGAGCCGGGCACCCGGACGGCCTTGCTGGAGCTGGCCGCCGCGGTCGCCGACGGCTTCCCGTCCTGACGTCCGGTTGGCCCGTTCTTTACCCGGCGAGCCCTATCGGCCGGGATCGGTGGCTGTGTCCCGCGTCACGCGCTCGGCGGGTCGTCGTCGGGACCCTTGACCTTCTCGTCGAGCTGACGAAGGAAATCCGGGTCGTCGTCCGGGCCGCTGGCACGCGGCGGCGGGCTCGGGCGGGACACCGTGCCGGAGTAGCTCTCGGGTGAGCGGACGGAGCGGTCGGAGGACGCCTGCTCGGCGCCCAGCGTCCGCCACACGAGCACTGCGACGATTGCGGCACCGACGAGCAGGAAAAGGAAAAGCATCAGGCCACCTCCTGATCCCGAGGGTATCGGAGGTGGCCTGATGTGCGGGTGAAGTGGGGGTCGCTGTGTGCGACCGGACACTGCCTCAGTGCGAGAGCGTCGCCTCGCTGGTCAGGTCGGCGAGCAGTCCGCGGACCTCGGACTCGCGGAACCGCCGGTGACCGCCCGGCGTGCGGATCGAACCGATCCGGCCGGCCGACGCCCAGCGGGTGACCGTCTTGGGGTCCACGCGGAACAGGGTCGCGACCTCGCCCGGGGTGAGCAGTCGTTCCGGTGCCTGACCTGGGGCTGCCATGTCGTCCTCCCGATAACCTCACGTGTCGGCACTGTCGGCTCTGTCGGCGGTGTTCCCGGCATCCGGCACTGTCCGAGTTCCGGGCCATCGTGACACCTCAGACCCCGGGTACTCGAACGGTTGTCCGGAGGTAAAGGGTTCTTAAAGGGCAAAACGGGCAAGCTGCCAGTTCCGGACGCGCGGCGCAGGTGGGGACGAGCTGCCGGGCCCCTCGAGCCGTCGGCGGCGGACGTACGCTCGGGCCATGACCGTACCCACTCCGGCGGCCACGGCGCGGAGCCGGGAACCGGGCCTGGCCGCGACGTTCGCCCTCTACGCGGTCGCCCGCCTCGGCGTCCTCGCGGTCATCGCCGTCCTGCTCACGCTGACCGGCATGCCGTTCCTGCTGGCCCTGCTGATCGCACTGATCGTCGCGCTGCCGCTGTCGATGGTGCTGTTCCGGGGCCTGCGCGCCCGGCTGGACACCGCGCTGGCGCAGCGGAGCGCCCGCCGTCGCGCGGAGCGCGACGGGTTGCGCGCCGAGCTGCGCGGAGAGGAGCGAACGCGGAACGACCCTCAGAGCGGCGAGCAGGGCGACGACGGACCGGCCGGCTCAGAGCCCGAGCGACCCGCCGACGGCGAGACCGACGGCGGCGGTGACCGACCAGGCCAGCAGTAGCAGGCCGGTGTCGCGCAGCACCGGGATCAGATCCAGGCCGCCGGCCCCGCCGAGCACCCGGCGCAGCGGGCGGATCAGGACCGGGAGCGCGAGCAGGGTCAACAGCAGCAGCGGGTTGGTGAACGCTCCGGCCACTGCGAGGCCGAACGGGACCACCGCGAGCACGGTCCACAGCGTGCGGGTCCCGCGGTCGCCGAGCATCACCGCGAGCGTGCGCTTGCCGACGACGCGGTCGCCCGGGATGTCGCGCAGGTTGTTCGCCACCAGCACGGCGCAGGCCAGCACGCCGGTGCCGACCGCACCGAGCAGCGCGCCGGCGCCGATCGTCCCGGCCTGCGTGAGCGTCGTGCCGAGCACCGCGACCGGCCCGAAGAACACGAACACGGCGACCTCGCCGAGCCCGGCGTAGCCGTAGGGCCGCCGCCCGCCGGTGTAGAACCAGGCCGCCAGGATGGCCACGGCCCCGACCGCGACCATCCACCACTGCCCGGACACCGCCACCAGCACCAGCCCGGCGACGGCGGCGACGCCGAAGCAGACGAACGCGGCGAGGCGCACGCTCGCGGGGCTCGCCGCGCGCGAGCCGACCAGGCGCTGCGGGCCGACGCGGTCGTCGTCGGTGCCGCGGACGCCGTCGGAGTAGTCGTTGGCGAAGTTGACGCCGATGACCAGCGCCACCGCGACCAGCAGGGCCAGCAGGGCCGGGCCCGGCGCGATCACGCCGGCGCCGATCGCCGCCCCGGTCCCGACGACGACCGGGGAGACCGCGGTCGGCAGCGTGCGCGGGCGAGCGCCCTCGATCCATTCCGCGACGGTGGCCACGATCGTCGAATCTAGCCGTCCGCCGGCACCCGGGTGGTTGCGCCGGGTGCCGGCGGCGGTGGCCGTTCCTGCCTACCTAGCTGCCCGACGCTGCCCGGGTGGACGACCCGCTGCCGGCCGCCTGGTGGGTCCCGTCGTCCACCGGCTCCGGTGCGGCACCGGCTGCCGCCGGTCCGGCCGGGGCCGGGTCATCGGTGGCCGGAGCGGGAGCCGCGGCCGCTCCGTCCTGCGACGTCTCACCGGGGGAAGCGGACTCCGGTTCCGTGGTGGCGGGGGCGGCGGACCCGGCCGACTGCGGCTCGGCGTCCGTGCCGGTCGGGGAGGGGGCCGGTTCCGCGCGGCCGCAGGCCGGGGTGTCGGCCGGCGCGGACTCGATCTGCGAGGCGGGCAGGTACTGGCCCCGGCCGACCCGGACCCAGCCGTCCTCGGCCGAACCCTGGCGGCACTGCACGGGCACATCGGCCGTGTCGGCCGCCGTGCCGACGACCGGTGCGCCCGCGTCCGGGGCGGCACGGACCGGTACGTCCAGTGCGCCCTCCGCGCTGACCTTGGACAGCCGGGCGTTGCCCGTCCACAGGTAGTCCACAGTGACCTGTGAGTTGTTCTTGAGCCCCAGGACGTCCCAGAAGACCCCGTCGCCGAGGTCGATCCCGGCCGGGTTGGAGGGCCGCCGTCCGAACTGGTCCTTGCCGCCGTTGTGCCCGTTGCGGAACGCGGCCTGAGCCTGCGGGACACCCTGCGGGACGTCCTTGAACGTCTGGCGCTGGTTGCCCGGGTTCCAGTAGTCGTCCTTGGTGTTCCACGGCCCGACGTCCCACACCGGGGCGAACGCGCAGCGCCCGTTCGGGGCGCAGACCTTGACCGAGTAGTCGGTCCGCCCGTTCGCGGACAGCGCGCGTCGCGACGGAAGGGCCACGAAACGGTCCCGGTTGCCGATCCGGTGGCCGTTCGCCGTGGTGCCGCCGACCAGGCCCTCCCGGGTGGCGAACACGGAGTACCTGCGCGGCGCTGCCTCGGTCTGCGCGCCGCCTTCGGGCTCGGTGGACGGGGCCGCGGACAGCGTCACGTCCCGCACGGCCGGGCGGTCGGCGCCGGTGGACGTGAGCACCACGCGTCCCTGCACCTCGCGCACGGGCTCGGGCAGCTCGGCCGTGCCGGTGCCGGAACCGGCTCCGGGCTCCGACGGGATCCACTCCGTCCAGCCGCCACCGGCCCGCCTGCCGCGCACGTCCAACATGGCCGTCGAGCCGGGACCGGTCGTGGCATCCAGTGTGGACGAGACCTCGGAGGTCGGGCGGTCGAGCGTGCGGCCCGGCAGGACGAGCAGGCCGGTCGGCACGACCGCGGACGGGTCGGCCGAGGACTCGGCCCCGGACTCGGCGTCACCGGCGGGAGCGCCGTGAGCGGTGGCCGGGTCGAACCGGGCCTCCCCGCCGTCGACGACGACCCCACTGCCCTGACCTGCGCCGAGGTCGGGCTGCCACTGGGCGGACGGAGCGGCGGACGCGGGCGACCCGATCGCCGCGCACAGGGCGCTCGCCACCGCGAACAGGCCGGCTCCGCGAAGCCCCGCCCGCACTGTGCTTCGCATGCTCGCTACCCCCGAGGGTCCGTGTCCGGCGCCGGAGCGCCGTGCTTCGTGTGAACCGTGTGACAGCAGGTGCTGATGTGCTGACAGGGGGAGCAGACATCACGCCGTCGTAGCGGTCAACCAACGGAGCGTGACAACCACCGAGAGGAGTACGTATGCACCACCGGTTCGGGCGATGGCGGACGGGTGCGACGGTCGCTCAGGGGCAGCGGAGGGTGGCCGGGCCGTCCCCGGCGAGCAGTCGGGCCGCGGCGGCGCGGTCCGGCTTGCCGATGCCCCGCTCGGGGATGCGCTCCACGCGACGCAGCACACGCGGGACCGCCGCCCGTCCCACGGCGGAGCGCACGGCCGCTCGCAGGGTCTCGTCGTCCGGGCCTGCCGGATCCGGCACGACGAGCGCGGCGACGACCTGGCCCCACTCGTCGTCGGCCAGCCCGGTCACGCAGGCGGCGCGCACACCCGGGACGCCCAGCAGGGCGCGTTCCACAGCCGCCGGTGCGACCTTCTCCCCGCCGGTGTTGATCACATCGTCCGCGCGCCCGAGCACGGTCAGCCTGCCGTCGTCGACCCGGCCGAGATCACCCGTCCGGAACCGGCCCGCGACGAACGCGCCCTCGTCGTCCGCGGGGTCGAGGTAGCCCGCGGCCACGACCGGCCCGCCGAGCACGATCCGTCCGGACCCGTCGTCGGGGTCCTCGATCTCGACGGTGACGCCGTCCAGCGGGACGCCGTCGTACACGCACCCGCCGCAGGTCTCGCTCATCCCGTACGTCGTGACGACCCGCACGCCCGCCGTCTCCGCCCGGCGTCGCAGCCCGGGGTCCAGCGCGGCGCCACCGATCAGCACGGCGTCGTATCCGGCGAGCGCGTCCAGGGCCTGTCCGGGGCCGGTGTCCAGGATCCGGGCCAGCTGCGTCGGGACCAGGCTGGTGTAGCGGCGGGTGTCCGGACCGAGCTCGTCCGTCGCCCGGGCGAAGCCGTCCGGCCGGAAGCCCGCGCGGTTGTCCTGCACCACGGGTCCGGCGCCGGCCAGCAGCGCGCGCAGAACCACCTGCACGCCCGCGACGTGCTCGGCCGGGAGCGCCAGGAGCCATCGGCCGGGGCCGCCCAGGCGACGCTCGGTCGCGGTGGCCGAGGCGCGCAGGGCGTCGGCGGTGAGCAGCACGTGCTTGGCATCCCCGGAGGACCCGGACGTCGCGACGACGACGGCGACGTCGTCCGGGACGGAGTGCGCGCGCAGCGCGGTGGGGGGCCCGGACGCGGACACCGGATGCACGGCCGGACCGGTTCCGTCCATCGCCCGTCGCAGGGCGTCGGTCAGCCGGTGCACCGACTCCGGCGACGCATCCACCGGCGCCGTCCACAAGGCACGCCCGCTCACCGCGCTCCCTTCCGCCGGCCCCGTGATCGGTCCGGCCGGCCCCACTGTGCCATCCGGCGATTTACACAGATGTGACGAACGTTGCGGGTCGCGGATAACAGGGTCGGTGCGCGGCGCGACATCGATCACATGATCCCGATGTGATCGGGTCGATACCAGGAGTGCACATGTCCACCATTGAGCACCGCCCCTGTCCTCAGTCGAGCCCCGCGCCGGCCACGCCCGCGGCCCTCCCCGCGACACCCCAGCCGGCCGAGCCGCCGTTCACCGACGAGCCGACCGGCCGCTTCCCGGTCGTTCCGCCGCGATCGGGCGGTCGGCGTCCCGCGCGCATGCACCGGGCGCAGGCCGGCGAGCTGGCGGCACTCGCGTTCCTCGTCCCGCTGGTGGTTCCCGCGCCGCGCGCCCCCGCCGCCGTCGAGTTCCGGGCGGCGAGCTGACCTCACTCCGACGACGGCGGTTCGGCCCGCTGCAGCGACAGTCGTCCGTCCGGCGTCCCGGATGGCGACCACTCGCCCTCGTCGGCCGTCCAGCTCGTCCCGTCGTAGGTCACGCTCTCCAGGCCGAACCGGGCCGCGTGCGCGACCAGCCAGTTCGCCAGCTCCCACCCGCGCGCCGCATCGTGCGGCCCGCTCAGCACGGTTGTGCCCAGCTCGGCCGCCGCGACCCGGGCGACGTCGTCCGGGTCGGTGTTGTCCGGCAGCTCCCGGCAGCGCAGCGCGGGACCGGCCTGCCCGGTCAGCGCCCTGGCCATCGTGCGCGCCTGCGGCTCCCACTGCGCGTACAGCGATCCGTCCGCGGACCGCTGGATCAGCTGCGCCGCGTCCGCGACGTCCAGCGTCGGCCAGTTCGGCTCGGTGCGCAGCTTCCGGTAGAACGCCCCCGCCGAGTACACCGGGTCGGTGACCTGCTCGTAGCTGCCCCAGCCCTGGCTCGGCCGCTGCTGGAACAGGCCGGCCGAGTCGCGGTCGCCGCCCTCGAGGTTGCGCAGCCCGGACTCCTGCAGCGCCGTCGCCAGCGCGACCGTCACGGCGTGGTCGGGCATCCCCTGGGCGGCACCGACGCCGGCGATCGTCGCCGCGTTCCCGGCCTGCTCGAGGGTCAGCGCCACGTCCCGCTCGCCGCCGGTGACCGTGCACCCCGGCGTCCCCGGGATGCTGCGAATCGCCCACACCACGCCGCCGACGACGAGCGCGAGGACGGCGAGCAGCACGAGCCACGGCGGCACGCGGCGGCGCCGCGGCGGGGGTGCCGGGGGGCGTGGCGGTGCCGGATGGCGACGCGGAGGCACCCGGTGCACCCTGACCGCCTCCCCGCCCTCACCCGACCGGTGAGTCCCACTCTGCCATGGGGGCGGGGTCGTCCGGCCGGCGTCCACGGTGGACCGGCCGGTCCGGGTGACCGGCCGCCCATATTCACTCTCTCCGGGTGACGCCGACGACGGGCGTACACACGACGCTCGCGTCAGGCGTTCGGGGGCGGCGCCTTCCAGCATCTCGATTGCGACTCCCGGCCACCGGTGGTGGCCAGGAGTCGGTCCGGTACGGGAAGGGGCGGACGGTGACGGTGACCGAGGTATCAGACGATGTCCGGTTCGACGGATGGCGCTGGGCGTCAGCCGAGCAGCCGTACATCTACGAGATCAATACGTGGCCGTGGCTGCACCAGCTGAGCGTCGAGGCCGGCCGGTCGATCGACCTGTCGGCCGTGCCGGACGAGCGCTGGGCCGCTCTCGCCGATGCCGGTTTCGACGCCGTGTGGCTGATGGGCGTGTGGACGCGCAGCGCAGCGGGGTCCGCGATCGCGCTGAACAACCGTGAGCTGGTCGGGAGCTTTCAGAGGGTGCTGCCCGACTACCGGCCCGAGGACGTCGTCGGGTCGCCGTACTGCGTCCGCGACTACCAGGTCGACCCGCGCCTCGGCGGACGCGACGGCCTGGCCCGCGCCCGCGCCGCGCTGGCCCGGCACGGGCTGGGGCTGCTCCTGGACTTCGTCCCCAACCACGTCGCACCCGACCACGGGTGGACGAGCACGAACCCGGAGTTCTTCGTGCGGGGCAGCAGCCAGGAGCTCGAGGACGATCCGGACTCCTTCGTCGCCATCGAGGGCTCCGTGCTGGCCAGGGGCCGGGACCCGTACTTCCCGGCGTGGCCGGACGTCGTGCAGCTCGACGCATTCGCCCCCGCCCTTCGCGCGGCCGTCATCGCCACCCTCCGCGACATCGCCGAGCAGTGCGACGGAGTGCGATGTGACATGGCGATGTTGATGATGAACGACGTCTTCGAGCGAACCTGGGGGTCCCGCGTCGATGCCCCACCCGCGCAGGACTACTGGCCCACGGTCATTCCCGCCGTTCGCGAGACGCATCCCGGCTTCCGCTTCATCGCCGAGGCATATTGGGACCTCGAGTGGGCGCTGCAACAGCAGGGCTTCGATTTCTGCTACGACAAGCGCCTCTATGACCGTCTCGTGGCGGGTGAGGCGGGGCAGATTCGGGCTCACCTGTCCGCGGACCGCCAGTATCAGCAGCGGCTGGTCCGGTTCATCGAGAACCACGACGAGCCTCGGGCCGCCGCCGTGTTCGACGGGCGTCGGCAACGGGCCGCGGCGGTGGCGAGCCTGACCCAGACCGGGGCCCGCCTCGTCCACGACGGCCAACTCGAGGGCCGGAAGGTGCAGTTGCCGGTGTTCCTCGGCCGTTACCCCGACGAGCCCACCGACCGCGAACTGTCCGGCTTCTACGACACGCTGCTGGCTGCCGTGAAGGATTCCACCTTCCGCACCGGCACCTGGGAGATCTGCGACTGCACGGGATGGCCCGGCAACGACACCACCGGCAATCTCGTTGCCTGGTCATGGCACGGCGACAGCCGATGGCTCGTCGTGGTCAATCTCAGCGACGCCGACGCCAGCGGCCACGTACGGACAGCCTGGAACGACCTCCGAGGCGGGACCTTCACCCTCACCGACCCGACCACGAACGCCGTCTTCGAACGCACCGCGGACGACCTCATCAACGGGCTCTACGTCCAGCTGGCGCCCTGGAGTTGGCATCTACTCCGTGTCGAACCCAGTGACCAGTCGTAAACGCAGGACGAATCAGGCTACAAGGGGATGCAGTGGGAGCTGAGCGGGAGCGCGTCAACGGATCCGGAGGGCCTGCGGTCGAGGGGTCCGAGGCCGCCGACTGGTATTCCTGGGGACCGTATCTGAGCGAGCGTCAGTGGGGCACGGTCCGAGAGGATTACAGCGCCGACGGCGAGGCGTGGACCTATCTACCGCATGACCACGCCCGCTCCCGGGCCTATCGCTGGGGCGAAGACGGCCTGGCCGGCTTCAGCGACCGCGAGCAGCGGGTGTGCCTGAGCCTCGCACTGTGGAACGGGCGCGATCCGATCCTCAAGGAGCGGGCGTTCGGGCTGACCGGCGCCGAGGCCAACCACGGTGAGGACGTCAAGGACTACTGGTGGTACCTCGACGCCGTCCCCAGCCACGCCTGGAACCGCTGGCGCTACCACTACCCGCAGGCCCCGTTCCCCTATGAGGACCTCCGGGCCGAGAACGGCCGACGCGGAAAGAACGACCCCGAGTACGAACTGCTCGACACGGGTGCGTTCGACGAGGACCGGTACTGGATCGTGGAGGTCCACTACGCGAAAGCCGACCCGACCGATCTGCTGATGTCGATACACGTCACCAACGTCGGGCCCGACTCGGACACGCTGCACCTGCTGCCGACGCTCTGGTTCCGCGACACGTGGTCGTGGGATCTCGGCGCCCCGACACCAGAGCTCGCCGCCACCGCCGACGGCTCGGTGGCCGTCCCGCACCCGCTGTTCGGTGACCTCGAGCTGGTGGCGTCCCCGGGACCGGACGGCACCGCACCGACCCTGCTGTTCTGCGACAACGAGACCAACGTTCGACGCCTCTACGGGACCTCCCCGACCACCTCGTTCCCCAAGGACGGGATCAACGACCACGTCGTCTCGGGCGCGGCGACGGTGAACCCCGACCTGCGGGGCACCAAGTGCGCCGCCTGGTACCGGCTCGAGGTCGAGCCGGGGGCGAGCGTGGAACTGCGGCTGCGGTTGCGTCCGACCGGGGCGGGTCCGGACGCGGAGACCGCGCTGGGATCCGACTTCGAACAGGTCACGACGACACGGCGATCCGAGGCCGACGAGTTCTATGCCGAGCTCACCCCGGCGGGTGCCTCCGCCGACGAAGCAATGGTCATGCGTCAGGCATTTTCCGGAATGCTGTGGGGCAAGCAGCTCTACTACTACGACGTGGCCCGCTGGCTCGACGGCGACCCGGGATTGCCGCCGCCCCCGGCCTCCCGGGCCACAGGGCGCAACTCCCGATGGCGCCAATTCAACGCGTTCGACATCATGTCCATGCCGGACAAGTGGGAGTATCCCTGGTTCGCCGCGTGGGACCTCGCCTTCCACACCGTGGCGCTCGCGCACCTCGACCCCGCATTCGCCAAGGAGCAGCTGCTGCTGTTGTGCCGCGAGTGGTTCCAGCACCCCAATGGGGCACTTCCCGCCTACGAATGGGACTTCGGCGATGTCAACCCTCCGGTGCACGCCTGGGCCGCGCTCGAGGTGTTCGCCATCGACGGTGCCCGCGACATCGACTTCCTGAGCCGCGTCTTCGACAAACTGCTGGTCAACTTCACCTGGTGGGTCAACCGCGAGGACGCCGACGGATCCAACCTGTTCGAGGGCGGCTTCCTCGGGCTGGACAACATCGGCCCGCTCGACCGTTCGCACCTACCGATCGGGGGCATCCTCGAGCAGTCCGACGCCACGGGATGGATGGCCACCTACGCCTTGGCCATGACGACGATGGCGGGGATCCTGCAGCGCACCGGGCAGCGGCCGGCGCGGGATCTGGTGCAGAAGTTCCTCGAGCATTTCGCCGGCATCCGGGACGCGATCGACCAGCAGGGGATGTGGGACGAGACCGACGGACTGTTCTACGACCGCATCGTCACATCCAGCGGCGCCGTCGTGCCGGTGAAGGTCCATTCGATGGTGAGCATCATTCCCCTGCTCGCCGTCGGCGTCATCGACGAACGAATGATCAGCCGGTCCGTTTCCGTGCGCAAGCGGTTCGCCGAGTACCTCCAACGCGCGGAGATACGCGATCCGGAGAAGCTCACCGAGTCAGGGCTCCTCCGCGGTGAGACCGGAGAGCGACGACTGTTCCTGGGCGTGGTCGGCATCGACCGCGTCACGAGGGTGCTCGAGAAGCTGTTCGACCCCGACGAGTTCCTCTCACCCTACGGACTGCGTTCCATCTCGGCGTTCCATCGCGACAATCCCTACGTCCTCGAGGTCGAGGGAATCACCGCGACGGTCGACTACGAGCCGGCCGAGTCGACCACCGACATGTTCGGCGGGAACTCGAACTGGCGCGGCCCCCTCTGGTTCCCGCTCAACTATCTGGTGACGGCATCCTTGGAGCGCTACCACCGCTTCTTCGGCGACGACCTGACGATCGAGTACCCCACCGGATCCGGGAACCGGCTCACCCTCGACGCCGTCGCCGACGACCTGTGGGCCCGGCTCGTGTCGATCTTCCTGGTCGGCCCGGACGGGCGCCGGCCATGCTTCGGATGGGTCGACCGGTTCCAGCACGACCCGAACTGGAAGGACAACATCGTGTTCAGCGAGTACTTCCACGGCGACAACGCGGCCGGCCTCGGCGCCGCGCACCAGACCGGGTGGACCGGAATCGTGGCGGACGTGATCCGCCGCAGGCACGGGGCGGTGCCGTCCATCGGCGACGTCGTCCGCACGCTCGGTGAGCCACCGTCACCAGGCAGGCCCGGCGGGTGAGCCCCGGCACGGTCGGACCAGGTGCCGGTTCGACCGTCAGTAGTACCAGGGGTACGGCGCCCAGTCCGGCTCACGCTTGCCCAGGAACGCGTCCCGTCCCTCGACGGCCTCGTCGGTCATGTAGGCCAGCCGCGTCGCCTCGCCGGCGAACAGCTGCTGGCCGACCAGGCCGTCGTCGATCAGGTTGAACGAGTACTTGAGCATCCGCTGCGCGGTGGGGGACTTGCCGTTGATCTCGCGGGCCCACTGCAGCGCGGTCGCCTCCAGCTCCGCGTGCGGGACGACCTCGTTCACCGCGCCCATCTGGTGCATCTGCTCGGCGGTGTAGGTCCGGCCCAGGAAGAAGACCTCGCGGGCGAACTTCTGCCCGAGCTGGCGGGCCAGGTAGGCCGAGCCGTAGCCGCCGTCGAACGAGCCGACGTCGGCGTCGGTCTGCTTGAACCGGGCGTGCTCGGCGCTGGCCAGCGTCAGGTCCGCGACGGCGTGCAGCGAGTGCCCGCCCCCGGCGGCCCAGCCGGGCACGACGGCGATCACGACCTTGGGCATGAACCGGATCAGGCGCTGGCACTCGAGGATGTGCAGTCGCCCGGCCCGGCCCTTCTCGACCGTGTCCGCGGTCTCGCCGGACGCGTACTGGTACCCGGTGCGCCCGCGGATGCGCTGGTCGCCACCCGAGCAGAACGCCCACCCGCCGTCGCGGGCCGACGGGCCGTTGCCGGTGAGCAGCACGCACCCGACGTCCGGGCTGGTGCGGGCGTGCTCCAGCGCGGTGAACAGCTCGTCGACCGTGCCCGGGCGGAACGCGTTGCGGACCTCGGGGCGGTCGAACGCGATCCGCACCGCACCGGTGTCGACGGCGCGGTGGTAGGTGATGTCGGTGAAGTCGAGCCCCTCGACGCGGGTCCAGGCCTGCGGGTCGAACAGTTCGGAGACGGTGTCCGGCATGCGGTCACCCTAAGAGCGCCGCGAGGATCGGGCCTCGGCCCCGGACCGTCCGGGGCCGACCGACACACGGAGGTACGCATGCGCCGCTGGCTGACGGTGATCGCCGTCGCCCTGCCCGGCCTGGTGCTGGCCGTGGCCGGCTACCACCATCCCGGCGGCCTCGACCTGTCCACGGCGAACATGTGGTGGACCGCCCACGTGCCGTTGATCGCGGTGTTCCCGCTGCTCGGCGTCGTGTTGTGGGCCCTCGTCCGCGACGAGCGGGGGCCGGTGAAGGCGCTGGTGGTGATCGGTGCCTACGTCTACGGCTGCTTCTACACCGCGCTGGACTGCCTGGCCGGGATCGCCGCCGGGCTCGTCCTGGAGACCGAGGGGCGCGGCCAGCAGTCGATCATCGAGCTGATCCGGCTCGGGGACCGGCTGTCCTACGTCGGCACGGTGGCCTACCTGGTCGCGGCGGTGGCCGTCGCGGGCCTGCTGCTGCGCCGTGCCGGGCCGGTCACACTGCCCGGCTCGGTGCTGCTGGTCGGCGCCGCGATCCCGTTCCAGACCTCGCACATCTTCTGGCCGACCGGTGTCTGGGCGATGGTCGCGAGCGCGGCCGGGGCGGCGCTGCTGGAGTGGGCTCGCACACGCACGGACACGCGGGTCCGCGCCGCGCCGGTGACCGTCTGACCCGATGATCGGCGGACATGTCCTGATCCGGGCCGTGAGCGGCCCCGATCCGGACCGGAACGCCGATCGTGGGCGCCACGCCGCCGTCGCACGCCCTGCCTGGCCGGTAGGTAGCGTCGTCGCGGGGCGAGAGGAGAGCCGTGAGCCTGGACAGCGCGCGTGGCACCACCACCGGGACCGACAGCGAGGCGAGCCGTGCGCTCGAGCACGACCTGCGGAAGGCGATCGGCGGCGAGGTCCGCTTCGATGCCTCCAGCCGGGCGATGTGGTCGGCGGACGCGTCGAACTACCGCGGCGTGCCGATCGGCGTGATCGCCCCGCGTGACGCGGCCGACGTCGAGGCCGCGATGGCCGTCTGCCACAGCCACGACGTGCCGGTCCTCCCGTTGGGGAGCAGGACCTCGATCGCCGGGCAGGCGGTGAACACCGCCGTCGCGTTCGACCTGCGCACGCACATGAACAAGATCGTCGAGGTGGACCCGGACGCGCGGACCGCTCGGGTCCAGCCGGGCGCGGTCTGCGACGCCGTGCGCGACGCCGGGAAGCCGCACGGCCTGACGTTCGGCCCGGACCCGTCCACGCACAACCGCTGCACGATCGGCGGGATGATCGGCAACAACGCCTGCGGTTCGCACTCCGTGGCGTGGGGCAAGACCGTGGACAACGTGCGCACGCTCGACGTGCTCACCTACCGCGGCGAGAAGCTGACCGTCGGTCCGGACATGCCCGGATCCGGGCCGATCCCGGAGGCGCTGCGCGACCTCGGCGAGGGCATGGCCGACACGATCCGCGGTCACTTCCCGGAGCTCACCCGCCGCGTCTCCGGCTACAACCTGGACCAGCTGCTGCCCGAGGCCGGCTGGAACCTGGCCAAGGCACTCGTCGGCACGGAGGGCACCTGCGCGACGACGCTGGAGGCCGTCGTCGACCTCGTCGAGTCCCCGCCGGCCCGCGCGCTGGCCGTTCTCGGCTTCCCGGACGCCTACACCGCGGCCGACCACGTGATGATCATCCGAGAGCAGCGGCCGCTGACGATCGAGGGCATGGACGCGGGGCTGATCGCCTCCCTGCGCGCGCTGCGGCCCAACGAGACGACCAGCCGGATGCTCCCGGAGGGCAAGGGCTGGCTGTACGTGGAGACCGGCGGGGCCACCCGCGCCGAGGCGGAGGCGGCGGCCGAGGCCGTCGC
Organism: uncultured Actinomycetota bacterium; assembly: GCA_963822335.1. Lineage (GTDB taxonomy): Bacteria > Actinomycetota > Actinomycetes > Mycobacteriales > Pseudonocardiaceae > Pseudonocardia. The sequence goes on from CAWGHE010000007.1 coordinate 311,683, forward strand.
GAACGCGATGACCCCGTACACGACCGGGCACGTCGTCGTCGCCGACCCGCCGAAGATGGCCGCCCTGTGGCGGGTGCGTGAGGAGGGCGCCGGCCTGCTCACCCGCTCCCCGGGCGGCGGCGAGGCGTGGCCGGGCTGGGAGGACGCCGCCGTCCCGCCGGAGAAGTTCGGGGCCTACCTGCGCGAGTTCGACAAGGTGCTGGAGCGCCACGGCCGCAAGGGGATCTACTACGGACACTTCGGCGACGGCTGCCTGCACGTCCGGATCGACTTCGACCTGCTGACGACGCCCGGCGTCGCGAACTTCCGGGCGTTCATGACCGACGCCGCCGACCTCGTCGTCGCGCACGGGGGGTCGCTGTCCGGCGAGCACGGCGACGGGCAGGCCCGCGCCGAGCTGCTGCCCCGGATGTACCCGCCCGAGGTCATCGCCGGGTTCGAGACGTTCAAGGCGATCTGGGACCCGGACGAGAGGATGAACCCCGGCCGGGTCACGCGTCCGGCCGCGATGGACGAGAACCTGCGCGTGCAGCTCGGCATGCCGACGATGCGCGACAAGCCGATCCTCGCGTTCGGCCACGACCGCGGGAGCTTCACCCGGGCGACGCGGCGGTGCCTGGGCGTCGGCAAGTGCGCCGTCGAGGGCTCAGGAGTCATGTGCCCCAGCTTCAACGTCACCGGTGAGGAGAAGCACTCGACCCGTGGTCGGGCGCGTCTGCTGTTCGAGATGGCCAACGGCGAGATCATCAAGGATGGCTGGCAGTCCGACGAGGTCGCCGAGGCCCTGGACCTCTGCCTGTCCTGCAAGGGTTGCAAGTCCGACTGCCCGGTCGGCGTGGACATGGCGTCGTACAAGACGGAGTTCCTGGCCCAGCGCTACAAGGGCAGGGTCCGCCCGGTCACGCACTACTCGATGGGCGCGCTGCCGCTGTGGCTCCACCTGGTCGGCGCGCTGCCGGCGGGTGTGGTCGACGGGCTGAACCGGCTCGCCCGCCGTCCGCGGATCGCGGGGCTGGTCAAGAAGCTGGGCGGGATCGCGCGCGAGCGGGACATCCCGCCGATCGCACGGGAGACGTTCACCGCCCGTGCCGCCGCGCGCGGCTCCGCGGCCGGGGCGGCCGTCCCGGACCTGGGGATCGCGCCGGGCAGCCGCGGCCGCGTCCTGCTGTGGACGGACACGTTCACCGACCACTTCGACCCGGTGATCGCCGACGACGCCGTCGCCGTGCTCACCGCGCTCGGCTACACCGTGGAGCTCCCGCCGCGGGCCGTCTGCTGTGGACTGACCTGGACCTCGACCGGTCAGGTCTCCGCCGCCCGCGCCGTGCTCGCCCGCAGCCTCGCCGCGATCGCGCCGTGGCTCCGGGACGGGGTGCCGGTCGTCGGGCTGGAGCCGTCGTGCACGGCGGCGCTGCGCTCGGACGCCGCCGAGCTGCTGCCGGACGACCCGATGGTCGCCCGGCTGGAGACGGGCGTACGGACGTTCGCCGAGCTGCTCTCCGGGCACGCCGAGGAGCTGTCCGCGGTGGCCGCGCGCCGGTCCGGGCCTGCGCCGGAGGTGCTGGTGCAGGTGCATTGCCACCAGCACGCCGAGCTCGGCGTCGAGGCCGACCGGGGGGTGCTGGACGCGCTCGGTGTCCAGGCGACCGTGCTCGACTCCGGCTGCTGCGGCCTGGCCGGCAACTTCGGGTTCGAGGACGGCCACTACGACGTGTCGATGGCCTGTGCGGAGCGCGTGCTGCTGCCCGCGCTCCGCGAGGCGGAGCCCTCGGTCGACCTGCTCGCCGACGGGTTCTCCTGCCGGACCCAGGTCCGACAGGCCGGCGAGCGCGAGCCGGTGCACCTGGCCCAGCTCGCCGTGCGGGTGCTGCGAGCGGCCCGGACCGCGGTGTGACGCTCCGCCGGGATCCGGCGTCGCCGGACACCGAGTCCCCGGATCGGGTCACCCGGGTCCTGGCGGTGTCCGGGATGGCGGGTCTCGCGCTATCGGTGCTCCTGGTCGGCGTGCTGCATCTGATCGCCCCGGCGGTGGACCCGATCCGGCGCACGATCAGCGAGTACGCGCTCGGGCCCTACAAGCTCGTCTTCGACGCCGGCGTGTTGGCCTGCGCCGTCGGGTCGTTCGCCGTGCTGTCGGGCGCCGTGCGGTCGGGCCTGGTCCGCGCGCGTTCGACGGCTGCGGTGGCGCTCGCGTTGTGGCCGGTGGGTCTCTGCCTCGTGGTCGCGTTCGAGAAGATCAACTGGTCGCTGGGGCCGACGCCGTCCGGCTACGTGCACCGCTACGCGAGCGTCGTCGCGTTCCTGGCGCTGCCGGTGGGCGCGATCGTCCTCGGGCGCCGGTGGCTGCGGACACCGCAGGGTCGTCGCTTCGCGGGCTGGGCGATCGGGCTCGGCGTGCTCGCACTGGTCTGGTTCTCCCCGTTCGTGATCGGGCTCGTCGCTAGGCCGCTGACCGGCGTGCCGTGGTACCGGCTGGTGCCGCTCGGGCTCGTCGAGCGCGGCCTGGCGCTGACCGAGACGCTCGCTGTTGCCGTCCTGGCGTTCTGGGTGTGGAGCCACGCCGCCGACCGGGCGGCCAGGTCCGGCGTTGGTGACCGGGACCCGTCGCAGCCACGGTGACCGGCGCGTTCACCAAATCTGGCGAGTCGCTGCCCGCTCGACCGTCGTAGCGTTCCGGGACATGGTGTCGCCTGATCGGAGCGGCCGGGATCAGGCATGACGACGCTGTTCGTGAGCCACAGCGGCACCGACCGTGAACTGACGGCCGGCATCCGTCTCTGGTTGAAGGACGCCGGCTACGGGTCCCTGTTCGTCGACTTCGACCCGGCCGACGGCATCGCTCCCGGACGCCGCTGGGAGACCGAGCTCTACGCGCAGCTCCGCAAGGCCGATGCGGTCGTCTTCCTCGCCACGGCCGCGTCCACGGTGGCCCCATGGTGCTTCGCCGAGGTGAGTCTGGCACGCGCGTTGGGCCGGCCGGTCTTCCCGGTCCGGGTGGAACCTGGCGCGACGCTGGACCTGTTGAACGACTGCCAGTGGGTCGATCTGGCCGAGGGTGACACCGCGCTGGTCCGGCTCAGGTCGGCTCTGAAGGAAGCCGGGCTGGGGCCGGAACGGTCCATGCCGTGGGACCGGACCCGGTCCCCGTATCCCGGCCTCGTGCCGTTCGAGGCCGCGGACGCCGCGGTGTTCTTCGGACGCGAGGACGAGCTCGGTCGGCTCCTCGCGCTGCTTGCGCCGACGCCGATGCAGCCGTCCGGCCGGTTCGTGGCGATCCTCGGACCGTCCGGGAGCGGGAAGTCGTCGCTGATGCGGGCCGGGTTGCTGCCGCGACTCGGTCGTGTCGACCGACCGTGGGTCGTGCTGTCCCCGCTGCGGCCCGGTCCGAACCCCACAGAGCGATTGGCGGAACGCCTCGCGGAGGCCTGTGCCGTGCACGGCGTCAGCGGATCGACGGAGGACGTCGCTGCGGAGATCAATCGTGGTCCGAGCGGTCTGAAACAGGTCGTCGACCGTCTCGCGGCGAGGATCGACGATCCCGATGCCGGGCGACCGGGCGTGCTCGTCGTGATCGATCAGGCGGAGGAGCTCCTTCGGCACACCGAGCCGAAGCATCAAGAAGACTTCCTTGCGCTGCTCGCCGGCGCGCTGAGCGACGACGGGCCGCTCTGCGTGGTGGTCACGCTCCGCTCGGAGTTCCTCAGCGCCGATCCGAGTCGGGCCGGGTTCGCCAGGGTGATCACCGACCTCCTTCTCGTCGAACCGCTGGGCAAGTTGCAGCTCCACGACGTCATCGCGCGGCCGGCGAGCCGGGCCGGCGTCGAGATCGAGCCCGAACTCGTCTCCCGCATGGTCGAGGAGACCGAGGGTGGTGACGCGCTGCCGTTGCTCGCCTACACCCTCAGCGCACTGTACGAGCGGCGCGGGCCCGACGGGCGGATCAGCAGGGACGACTACAAGTCCGTCGGCGGCGTGATCGGAGCCCTGCACCGGCAGGCCGACCGCATCGTCGAGGAACTGACCCACCAGGGCCTCGGAGCCAGCGTCCTCCCCACCCTGCTCAAGCTGACCGCCGTCGAGTCGGACGGTGGGCCGGTCCGGAGGCGGGTGCTGCGCCGCGACATGACCCAGGACGAGCGTCTGGTCGTCGACATGTTCGTCGAGGCGCGCCTGCTCACGAGCACTGCCGAGCCGCACGAGCCATCGGAGTCGGGTGCCGTTGGCGACGGCGCGGAAGCCGTGATCGAGGTGGCACACGAGGCGTTGCTCCGTCAGTGGCCGCCGCTCCGCACGGCAATCGGCCGAGAACGCGCCTGGCTGATCCAGCGCTCTGAACTCGATCGGCTGGCGGCCGACTGGGAGCGAGGTCGACGCGACGAGTCGTTTCTGCTGCGCGGCGGGCGACTGGCCGGGTTCGAACACTGGGCCGCCGATCATTCGTCCTCACAGATCAGTCCGCTCGTGCGCGATTTTCTGAGCGCCAGCCGGGACGCGGCGCGTCACGATCTGGAGGAAGCGCAGCGGTCCAACCGGCAGCTGATCGCGCTCACGTCGCGGCTACGGAACCGGGCGCGGATCCTGGTGGCGCTTCTCCTGGCCATGGTCGTCGCTGGGGGTGTCGCGTGGTATCAGTCCGGGCAGGCCGAGGCGCAGACCCGCCTCGCCGGCGCGCGACAGATGGCCGCGCACGCCGACCGGCTCTCCGCCGGACAGCCGGACCTCGCCGTCCTCGTCGGCCTGCAGAGCTGGAGTCTCGCCCGTGGCCAGGACCCGGCGCCCCCGACCGGACTGGTCACGGGTCTCGCTCGGCTGCAGCACCCGTCGCGCCAGCTCGTCGGGCACGTCGGACCGGTCACCGGGGTGGCGGCCCGCCCCGATGGCACGACGATCGCGACGTCGGGGACGGACGGCGCGGTGCGCTTGTGGGATGTCGCGAGCGGGAATCCGCGCGGACAGCCGTTGGCGGGTGGGGACGGGCCTCTCACGGGAGTGACGTTCAATCGGTCCGGAACGCTGGTCGCGACAACGGGCGGCGGCGTCGTACATCTCTGGGATTCAGCGACGGGACTTCCGCGCGGACGCCCGCTCAGTGGTCATGCCGGAGTGGTGACGGGTGTGGCGTTCGGCCCCGACGGGACGCTTGTCGCCACATCGGGTGCGGACGGCACCGTGCGTCTGTGGGAAACCGCGACCGGACGCCCCCGCGGGCAGCCGATGACCGGTCACACCGGCGTCGTGACGGGCGTGGCGTTCGGCCCGGACGGCCGGACCGTGGCGAGCTCCGGCGCCGACTTCACGGCGCGGCTGTGGGATGTCGCGACCGGACGAGCCCGCGGGCAACCCCTGACCGGGTCAACGGCGGTGGTCCGCACTGTCGCGTTCAGCCCGGACGGACGCACGGTGGCCACCGCGGGCGACGACGCGCTCGTGCGGCTGTGGGACACCGGCACCGCCAAGCCACGAGGCGCGCCCCTGCGGGGACACACCAACTGGGTACAGGCCGTCGCCTTCAGCCCGGACGGCCGGTTCCTCGCGACCGGAAGCGCTGACACCACGGTGCGTCTGTGGGAGACCGCGACCGGCCTCCCCCGGGGCCTGCCGCTGGCGGGCCACACCAACCGGGTGAACGGTGTCACGTTCGCACCGGGCGGTGCCGTCCTGGCGTCGGTCGGCGACGACCAGACCGTGCGGCTGTGGACGGTCGACGAGACGTTCTCGCTGAGTCGCCCGCTGACCGGACATCGGCGCGGAATCCGGGACGTGGCCGTTCATACGGGCTCGGGTCTGCTGGCCAGCGCGAGCGAGGACAAGACCGTCCGGATCTGGGACATGAGAACCGGCCGACCGCGGGGCCAGGCCCTCACCGGCCATACCGAGGCCGTGGCCGGAGTGGCGTTCAGCCGCGACGGTTCCCGGTTGGCGTCGTCCGGGTGGGACGGGTCGGTACGGCTGTGGGATCCCCGGACCGGCGCTCCTCGAGATCGCCCGCTCCTCGGGCATACCGGCCGGGTGGACGCGGTCGCGTTCAGCCCGGACGGACGGACGTTGGCCTCCGCGAGTTCCGACTCGACCGTACGTCTGTGGGACGCGTCCGACGGACGGCCTCTCGGCCCGCCTCTGACCGGCCACGCCGGCGCCGTGCGGGACGTGGCGTTCAGCCCAGACGGAAGGCTGCTGGCCTCCGTCGGGCAGGATCTGACGGTGCGATTGTGGGACGCGCCCACCGGCGCGGCCCGCGGTCCGCCGCTGGTCGGCCACACCAGCGCGGTGATCGGCGTCGCGTTCAGCCCGGACTCCACGCTGGTCGCCAGCACCAGCGACGACCTGACGGTCCGACTGTGGGAGGCCGAGACGGGCCGACCTCACGGAGCACCTCTGACGGGCCACACCAAATGGGTCCGTGGAGTCGCCTTCTCGCCCGACGGTGCGCTGCTCGCCACCACCGGGCACGACCAGGTCGTGCGATTGTGGGATGTCGCGCGAGCGGAGCCGTACGGACCGCCCCTGTCGGGCCACACCGGCCCGGTACGGGGTGTTGAGTTCGGCGCCGACGGAACGCTTGTGACCGCGGGTGGCGAAGGCGATGACACCGTGCGGGTCTGGAACCCGAAGTTCCGCTCGTGGGTGTCGTCCAGTTGTCAGGTGGTCAACCGCAACCTGACGCAGGCGGAGTGGAACATGTTCGTTCCCGGTCAGTCGTACGAGCGGACCTGTGAGTCGCTGCCGGCAGGACCCGATGCCCCACCGGACGCCCCGGCGGCGGAGTTCGACGACTAGCTGACAAGTGCCGACCAGCACACCCGACGCAGGAGAGGCGCCGTCCCGGCATGCCGCGCGACGTTGCGGACGCCACGTCCGGGAATGGCTGCCCCGTTCCAGGGGTAGTCCTTCGTATGGTTCCGACGATCACGCTGAACGACGGCGTCCAGATCCCGCAGCTCGGGTTCGGCACGTTCCAGATCGACCCCGCCCAGACCGCGGACAAGGTGAAGGCCGCGCTCGACACGGGCTACCGGCACATCGACACCGCGCAGATGTACGGCAACGAGGAGGGCGTCGGGCAGGCGATCGCCGACTCCGGCATCTCCCGCGAGGAACTCTTCGTCACCACGAAGCTGAACAACGACGGCCATGCCCGTGACCAGGCCGTCAAGCGTCTCGAGGAGAGCCTGGACAAGCTCGGCCTCGAGTACGTGGACCTCTACCTGATCCACTGGCCGCAGCCGACGCAGAACCGCTACGTCGAGACCTGGCAGGGCTTCGAGGACGCGAAGAAGGCCGGGAAGACCCGGTCGATCGGCGTCTCGAACTTCAACCCGCACCACCTCGACAAGCTGGCCGAGGAGACCTCGACCGTGCCCTCGATCAACCAGATCGAGCTGCACCCGCACCTGAGCCAGGCCGCGCTGCGCGAGTACCACCACAACCACGGCATCGCGACCGAGGCATGGAGCCCGATCGGCCAGGGCCAGGGCCTGCTCGAGGAGCCGGTGCTCACCGACATCGCGCAGAGGGTCGGCAAGTCCCCGGCACAGGTCGTGCTCGGCTGGCACCTGCACCACGGCAACATCGTGTTCCCGAAGTCGAACACCGTCTCCCGCATCCAGGAGAACTTCCAGATCTTCGACTTCGAGCTCAGCGGCGACGACATCGCGCAGATCGACCGGATGAACGCCGACAAGCGGATCGGGCCGAACCCGGACGACTTCGGCTGATCATCTGATGTGATGTGCGTCACTCCGGCATCTGTCGAGGGCACGGCGTCACGACGCGCACGGCACGCGCCCCGGGCTGCATCGGCCCGGGGCGCGTCCGTACGGTGACGACGATGCTGGCAATCACGGAGAACGCAGCCGAAGCCATCAAGTCGCTCAGCTCGGACGCCGAGCTCCCGCAGGACGGTGGTCTGCGGATCACTGCGCCGGACCCGGAGCAGGGCCTGGAGCTGGCTCTCGCACAGTCCGCCGACGAGCAGGACACGGTCCTGCGCGGCGAGGGTGTGTCGGTGTTCCTGGAGCCGTCCGCCGCGCAGATCCTGGACGACAAGGTGCTCGACGTGCAGGCCGTCCCGGGTTCCGACGGCGAGGAAGAGCTCCGCTTCGCGATCGTCACCCAGCCCGAGGGCTGATCCACCCACGACTCCCGGACGCGGCGGGGTGACCTGGCCGAGTCGAGCTTCGTTACGCAAGCTCCTCTCAGAGCTCGGTCACCCCGCCGCGTTCGACGTTCCAGCGCCGGGTCGCCCGCACCGACTCGAGCATCCGGCGGTCGTGCGTCACGAGCAGCACGGTGCCCGCGAACGAGTCGACGGCCTGTTCCAGCTGCTCGATCGCCGGCAGGTCCAGGTGGTTGGTCGGCTCGTCGAGCACCAGCAGGTTCACCTCGCGGGCCTGCAGCAGCGCCAGCGCCGCCCGCGTGCGCTCGCCCGGGGACAGCGACGCGGCGGTGCGCAGCACCTGGTCCGCGGTCAGCGCGAACTTCGCCAGCAGCGTGCGGACCTCCGCCTCCGGCCAGTCCGGCACGGCGCGGCCGAACGCCCGCAGCAGCGTCTCCTCGCCGAGGAACGCGCCGCGCGCCTGGTCGATCTCCCCGACGCGCACGCCCGCGCCGAGGCCGGCCTCGCCCTCGTCGGCCGGGATGCGGCCCAGCAGCGCCGCGAGCAGCGTCGACTTCCCGGACCCGTTGGCGCCGGTGATCACCACCCGGTCCGCCCAGTCCACCTGAGCGGTCACCGGGCCGAGCACGAAGCTCCCGCGGCGGACGACGGCGCCGTCGGCCCGCGCGGCCACCGCGCCCGAGCGGGGTGCGGACGCGATCGTCATCCGCAGCTCCCACTCCTTGCGGGGCTCCTCGACGACGTCGAGACGCTCGATCGCGCGCTGCGTCTGGCGGGCCTTCGAGGCCTGCTTCTCGCTGGTCTCGGCTCGCATCCGGCGGATGTTCTTGTCCGGCTCCGACCCGGCCTTGCGACGGGCGTTGCGCACGCCCTGCGCCATCCAGTTGCGCTGCATCTGCGCACGGGCCTTGAGGCCGTCGAGCGTGTCCGCGTACTCCTCGAACTCCTCCCGGGCGTGCCGGCGGGCGACCTCCCGCTCGGCGAGGTACGCCTCGTACCCGCCGTCGTAGATCCCGACCTGCTGCTGCACCAGGTCCAGCTCGACGATCCGGTTCACCGTGCGGGCCAGGAACTCCCGATCGTGGCTGACGATCACCGTGGGGGTGCCGCGGCCGCGTGCGAGCGCGGCGGTGAACTCCTCCAGCCGGGCCAGCCCGTCCAGGTCCAGGTCGTTCGTCGGCTCGTCGAGCAGCAGGACGTCGTAGCGGGAGAGCAGGAGGGCGGCCAGCCCGGCGCGGGCGGCCTGACCCCCGGAGAGCACGGTCATCGCGGTGTCCGGGCCGGCGTCGAGGCCCACGTCGGTGAGGGTCCCGGCGGCCCTCTCGTCCAGGTCGGCGCCACCGAGTGCGAGCCAGCGGTCCAGGGCGGCCGCGTAGGCGTCGTCGGCGCCGGGGGCGGCGTCGGTGAGCGCGGCCGCGGCGGCGTCCATCGCGTCCTGGGCGCCGGCGACGCCGGTACGGCGGGCCAGGAACCCGCCGACGGTCTCGCCCGGCCGCCGCTCGGGTTCCTGCGGCAGGTACCCGACGGTGGCGTCCGGCGGGGCGAGCGTCAGGCGGCCGTCGTCCGGGGCCCGCAACCCCGCCAGCATCCGCAGCAGGGTCGACTTCCCGGCGCCGTTCGCACCCACCAGCCCGACCAGGTCGCCGGGCGCGAGGACGAGATCGAGATCGGCGAACAGGGTGCGGGCGCCGTGGGCGGCGGACAGGCCGGACGCGTGCAGGGTCGCGCTCATCAGGTCACGGACGCTACCCGCGCGGTGCCGGCTCCGATCAGCCGGCGAGGGCGGTCGCGTAGAGCCGGTGCAGCGAGTCCCAGTGGCGCTGCTCGGCCTCGTCGTCGTGGGTCGGGTTGTCCGGGACGGCGAAGCCGTGCGCGGCCGGGTAGGTCTCCAACGTGTAGCTCAGCCCGGCGCCGGAGAGCGCCTGCTCGAGGCGCTCGTACTGCTCGGCCGGGAACGACCCGTCGTCCTTCGCCGCGGCCACGTAGACCGTGGCCCGCATACGGTCCGCCAGCCGGTGCACGCTGTCCTCGGCCTCGGTGGCCAGGTTGCCGCCGTGGAACGACGCGGCCGCGGCGACCCGCTCCGGCTGGGTGCCCGCCGTGCGCAGCGACAGCACTCCGCCCATGCAGTACCCGGTGGTGCCGACCGCCGTGCCGGAGACCTCGGGCCGGTCCAGCAGCGCGGTGACCCACGCCTCGGCGTCGACGGCGACCATTGTGCTGGTCAGGCCGTGGACCATGCCGAACAGACGCTCGCGCTCGGCGTCGTCGGTGAACACGGTCTCCATCGAGAACGGAGCCCAGTCGCCGTGCCGGTAGTAGACGTCGGGCAGCAGCACGGCGTACCCGAGAGCGGCCAGGTGGTCCGCCATCGAGTGCATCGTCGGGCGGACGCCGCCGGCGTCGACATAGAAGATGACGCCCGGCCAGGTTCCCTCGCCGTCCGGCGTGTGCAGGGTCGCCGGTGCGTTGCCGTCCGGCGTGCTGATCGTGAAGTCGGTGCGAGCCATGGCGAGCCTCCCAGAGCTGTCGTCGGTGATCGCCCGACGCCGTTCTACGCCTCCGGCCCGGCGACGTCACGACCGGGGGCGCGACGTCGTCGTCGCCGATCCGGACGCCGACGTCGAGTGCGGGACGGATCCGGCGGTGGGCACACTGGATCCGTGACCGAACCCTTCCTGCCGGTGCCCGAGGACTGGGACCGAGCCCTCGTCGTCGTCGCGCACCCGGACGACATGGAGTACGGCGGGTCCGGCGCGGTGGCCCGCTGGACCCGGCAGGGCCGCGAGGTCGTGTACCTGCTGGTCACCCGCGGCGAGGCCGGGATCGACACGCTGGAGCCCGCCGAGTGCGCGCGGGTCCGGGAGGCCGAGCAGCGCGCGGCCTGCGAGGCCGTCGGGGTGGCCGGCGTGGAGTTCCTCGATCATCCGGACGGCCTGATCGAGTACGGGATCCCGCTGCGCCGCGACATCGCCGCGGCGATCCGGCGGCACCGCCCGGAGCTGCTCGTCATCGGCAACCACCGCGAGACGTGGCCCGGCGGCACGACCGTGAACATGGCCGACCACGTGCACAGCGGCCGGGCCGCGATCGACGCCGCCCGCGACGCCGGCAACCGCTGGCTGTTCCCGGGCGAGGGCGGTGCACCGTGGGGCGGGGTGCGCCGGGTCGCGATCGCGGCGTCCCCGCTGGCCGGGCACGCGGTCGACATCGGGGCGACGTTCGACCGGGCGGTCGCCTCGCTGACCGCGCACCGCGCGTACCTGGACGCGCTCGGCGGCGCGATGGGCGAGCCCGCGCCGTTCCTGCGCGGAATGGCCGAGCAGGCCGCGGCCGGCCTGCCCGGGGCCGAGCTCGCGACGGCCTTCGAACTGCTCGACCTCTGACACACCTAGTGTCGCGGGGGTGAGCACGTCCACCGTCCTGGCCCGGGTGATCGTCGACGAGCTGGCCCGCGCCGGGGTCCGCGACGCCGTGCTGTGCCCCGGCTCGCGCAACGCGCCGCTGGCGTTCGCGCTGCACGACGCGGACGCGGCCGGGCGGATCCGGCTGCACGTACGCACCGACGAGCGCACCGCCGGGTTCCTCGCGCTGGGTCTTGCGTGCGCGTCCGGGCGACCGGTGCCGGTCGCGGTCACGTCCGGCACGGCGGTGGCCAACCTGCACCCGGCCGTGCTGGAGGCGTCCCACGCCGGGGTGCCGCTGCTCGCGGTGACGGCGGACCGGCCGGCGGAGCTCGTCGGCACCGGTGCGAGCCAGACGATCGACCAGGCCGGGATCTTCGGTTCCGCGGTGCGCTGGGCGGGCGCCGTGGACCCGGCCGCGGGGCCGCGCACCCGGTCCGCCGTGTGCCGGGCGGTCGCCGCGGCCGTCGGCGCCGCCGGGACACCGCCCGGGCCGGTGCAGCTCAACCTGCCGTTCTCCGAGCCGCTGGTGCCCGGCACCGACGACGGGCCGGTACCGGACGGTCGCGCCGGGGACCGGCCGTGGACCGAGGTCGAGCCCGTGCACCGCGCCGCGGCGCCGCTGCCGCTCGACCCGGGGGCGCGGACCCTCGTCGTCGCCGGGTCCGGTGGCCCCGAGCTCGACGACGGCGTGCTCGGCGGGGCGCCGGTCGTCGCGGAGCCGTCGTCGTCGCTGTGGCCGCGGGCCCTGCGGACCGGGCCCTGGCTGGCCGGGCGCGCGGACCTGCGCCCGCAGCAGGTGGTGGTCGTCGGGCGCCCGACGCTGCACCGGGACGTGATGCGGCTGCTCGCCGACCCGGACGTCGCCGTGTTCGCCGCGGCGGGCCCGCTCGCCGAGCCGTGGACCGACGTCGCCGGCTCGGTCCGGGCGGTCGGCGCGGTCCCGGCGCTGCGCCCGCCGCCGGAGTACGTCGCGGCGTGGCGGGAGGCCGACGCCGTCGCGTCGGCGGCGTTGGACGGTGCGCTGGACACCGCGCCGGACACCCCCGGCCTCCGGCTGGCCCGCGACGTCGTCGCGGCCCAGGCGGACGGGACCCAGGTCGTGCTCGGCTCGTCGAACCCGGTGCGCGACGTCGCGCTCGGCGCCGCGCCGCGCTCCGGCGTGACCGTGCGGGCGAACCGCGGCGTGGCCGGGATCGACGGGACCGTGTCCACGGCCGTCGGCGCGGCGCTGGCCCACGACGGCCCGACCGTGGCCCTGCTCGGCGACCTGACGCTGCTGCACGACACGACCGGCCTGTACATCGGCCCGGACGAGCCGCGTCCGGACCTGACGCTCGTCGTGCTCAACGACGACGGCGGCGGCATCTTCCACCTGCTCGAACAGGGCGGCCCGGAGCACATGCGGGCCTTCGAGCGGGTGTTCGGCACCCCGACCGGCGTCGATCTCGGCGCGCTCGCCTCCGCCGCCGGCGTCGGTCACACGCTCTCCGACGGCCGCCCGGAGGACCTGGTGGCGCGGCCGGGGGAGGGGATCCGGCTGGTCGAGGTCCGGGCCGGCCGGGCCGGGCTGCGCGACGCGCACGCGTCGTTGCGCCGTGTGGTCCGCGACGGCTCGGTGCCCGCCGGGAGCGGCCCGCGGCCCGGCCACCCCGGCGGCGCCACCTAGAATCGGTCCACGTGACCAGTCCCGCGGGCGACGTCCTGGCCGAGAGCCGGGCTCTGGCGTCGCGGCTGCTGCGACAGGTGGGCCGCAAGGTCCCGGAGATCGTCGCCGGGGTCGCGGTGGTGCTCAGCCTGCTCGCCGTGCTCGCGCTCGCCGGCGCCGTGATGAACGACGTCCGGATCTCGGCCCACCGCGCGACCACGGCCGCCACCGTGCTGGACGGCTCGACCTACTGGCGCACGATCGTCCAGTTCACCGACGACAAGGGCCAGCTGCGCAGCCCGTCGGTGCTGTACCCGTCGGGCCTGTCCGCGGGCGAGAGCATCTACGTCGAGTACGACGCGTCGTCGCCGGACCGCGTTCGGGTCGCCGGACGCAGCGCACTGGACGGGGTGCTGCCGGCGGCCGGCGGCATCGTGCTGCTGTGGGCCGTGTTCGGGCCGCTGGTGGTCTGGCTGCGGCGCCGCCGGGACGCGTCGGAGCGGGCCCGGGACTGAGTCAGCGCGCGGCCGCGGACCAGAGCCCGAACACGTCGTCGAGCACCTGGGGCATCGCGACCAGCAGCCCGCCCTCCGGCATCGGGTCGCTGCGCCCGTCGCGGTCCACCACGACGGCCCCGGCCTCGGCGGCCAGGCACAGCGCTCCCGCGACGTCCCAGTCGTGGTAGCGCTCGAGCACGGCGGCGACGGCGTGCCCGAGCGCGACCTGGGTGACGGCCAGCGCAGCCGAGCCCAGCACGCGGACGCCGGCGTGGGCGTCGCGGACGCCGGCGACGAACCCGGCCGACGGGTCCTCCGCGCACACCAGGGCGCCCGCGACGCCGTCCGGTACCGGTGGCCGCACCGGCACGCCGTTCGCGCGGAACCCGCGACCGCGCGCGGCGGCGTAGATCTGGCCACGGCCGGGGTCCGCGATCACCCCGACGACCGGTCCACCGCCGTCGACGAGTGCGAGGCTGTAGGCGCACCAGGGCAGACCCGCGACGTAGTTCGCGGTGCCGTCCACCGGGTCCACGACCCAGCACATCGGCGCGTGCGCGGCGGCGGCGTCAGCCCCGTACTCCTCGCCGACGACCGGGAACGACGGGAACTCCGCGGCGAGGACCCGGCGGGTGTGGCGCTCCAGGGTGCGATCGGTGTCGGTCACCCAGTCGAACGGGTTGGCCTTCGTCCCGGCCCCCGGACGCTCTCCGGAGCGGTCGCCGCCGAGCGTCGCCGAGATCACCTCGGCGGCGTCGTTGGCCAGCCGCCCGGCGACCTCCAGTGCCCGCGACAGCAGGCCCGCGTCGACCGGTCCCGGCGCCGGGCGGGGTCCGGTCGTGGTGAGCGTGGTCCGGGCGGACGTCATGGGCGCCGAGTGTCCGGGCGCCCGGTGACCCCGCCGCGACCGCGAGGTGACCGGCCGGTACCCGTCCGACCAACACCACAGTCCGACGTGCCCGGGTACACACTGTTGGCCCAGCGTTCGGTCGCGGGTCACGCGGACGACCCAGCCCGCTGCGGCGCTCCGACGATGGTCATCGCCGTGCGAGTCGCGATCGTGTCGGAATGCTTCCTCCCCGTGGTGAACGGGGTCACCAACTCGGTGTTGCGGGTGTGCGAGCACCTGCGCGCCGGCGGGCACGAGGTGCTCATCGTCGCGCCCGGCACCGGCGAGCCGGACAGCCATGACGGGATCCCGGTCGTCCGGGTGCCGGCGCTGGAGCTGCCGGTGGTCAACTCGATGCCGGTCGGCGTGCCCAGCCGCCGGATCCTCACCGCCCTGCGCGGGTTCGGCCCGGACGTCGTGCACCTCGCCGCTCCGTTCGTGGTCGGGGCGCGCGGCCTGGCCGCGGCGCGGCGTCTCGGCATCCCGACCGTCGCGATCTACCAGACCGACGTCGCCGGGTTCGCGACGTCGTACGGGCTGGGGTTGACCGCGCGGGCCGCGTGGCGCTGGACCTGCCGGCTGCACTCGATGGCCGACCGGACGCTGGCGCCGTCGAGCTGGGCGACCGGCGCGCTGCGCTCGCGCGGTGTCCCGCGGGTCCACCAGTGGGCCCGCGGCGTCGACACCCGCCGGTTCACGCCGTCGCGCCGCAACGACACGTGGCGCCGGACGCTGGCCCCGAACGGCGAGCTGCTCGTCGGCTACGTCGGCCGGCTGGCGCCGGAGAAGCAGGTGGACCGGCTCGGGGCGCTCGCGAACCTGCCCGGGGTGCGCCTGGTGGTGATCGGCGACGGGCCGAGCGCGGAGCCGCTGCGCGAGATGCTGCCGGGCGCGGCGTTCCTCGGTCACCGCGGCGGCGACGAGCTCGCCGACCTGTACGCGTCGCTGGACGTGTTCGTCCACCCGGGACAGGTGGAGACGTTCTGCCAGGCGGTGCAGGAGGCCCTGGCCTCGGGCGTGCCGGTGGTCGCGCCGGACGCCGGCGGGCCGCGGGACCTCGTGCTGCCGGGCCGGACCGGCCACCTGGTGGCGCCGCGCCCGGACGGGGGCGTGGCGGGCGAACCGGCGACCGACGCCGCGGACGCGGAGCTGCGTGCCGCCGTCGCGGGGCTGGTCGCGGACCCGCTGCGGCGCGCCGCGTTCGGTGCGGCGGCCCGCCAGTCCGTGCTGCGCCGGACGTGGACCGCGGTCGGCGACGAGCTCGTCGCGCACTACACGCAGGTCGTCGGCGCGGGTGCGTCCCGCGCCGCAGCCTGAGGTGCGGATCGTCCAGCTGGCCAACTTCTACGGTCCGCGCTCCGGCGGCCTGCGCACGGCGCTGACCGCGCTCGGCGCGGGCTACGTGGCCCGCGGCCACGAGGTGGTGCTCGTCGTGCCCGGCCACACGCGCTCCGACGAGAGGTTGCCCGGCGGGATCCGGCGCATCCAGGTGCCCGCCCCGGAGCTGCCCGGTACCGGCGGCTACCGGGCGGTGGACCCCTGGCGGGTGCAGCGGCTCCTGGAGGGGCTGCGCCCGGACGCGATCGAGGTGTCCGACCGGCTGACCCTGCGCGGGCTCGGCGGCTGGGCCCGGCGGCGGGGCGTGCCCGGCGTCGTCGTCTCGCACGAGCGGCTGGACCGGCTGCTGCACCAGTTCCTGCTTCCCGAGCGCCCGGCCCGCGCGCTGGCCGACGTGGCGAACGCGCGGATGGCCGCGGCCTACGACACGGTCGTCTGCACCACCGCGTTCGCCGGCGCCGAGTTCGACCGGATCGGCGCCGCCAACGTGCGCCGGGTCCCGCTGGGTGTGGATCTCGCGACGTTCTCACCGCGCCACCGTGACGTGGCGCTGCGCCGCGAGCTCGCCGCCGGGGCCGGCACCGTGCTGGTGCACTGCGGACGGCTGTCGGCGGAGAAGCACCCGGAGCGCAGCGTGGACGCGGTCGCCGCGCTGCACGACGCCGGGGCCTCGGTCCGCTTGGTGGTCGCGGGGGACGGGCCGCGGCGGGCGGCGCTCGAACGCCGGTCGGCCGGCCTGCCGGTCACGTTCCTCGGCTTCGTGCCGCAGCGACGGCGGCTGGCCGCGCTCCTCGCGTCCGCCGACGTGTCCATCGCCCCCGGGCCGCACGAGACGTTCGGGCTGTCCGCGCTGGAGGCACTGGCGTCCGGCACGCCGGTCGTGGTGTCCCGCTCGTCGGCGCTCACCGAGATCGTCAGCGGCGGCGACGGCGGGTACGGCGCCGCGGCCGCGGACTCGCCCGAGGCGTTCGCGGCCGGGATCACCACGGTGCTCGCCGCCGACGAGGCCGGACGCCGGCACGCCGCCCGCACCCGGGCCGAGCAGTTCGGCTGGCCGTCCTCGGTCGACGGGATGCTGGCGACGCTCACCGCCTCCTGACCTGAGCCGAACCGGGTCTCGACGTCGGACGTTCGCGCTACCGTGGTCCGGTGACAGCCTGGTGGCCGATCGACGGGTCCCCGCGGACGGGCGACCCGTTGCTGCCCGGAGCATCGCCGGCGACGATCCGGGACGCGTTGCTGCCGGACGACCGAACGGCGTTCGATGACGCGTACCGGTCGGCGCTGACCGCGGCCCGGGACTCGCTTGACCTCACCGATCTGTTCGACTGCCTCGAGCGCTGGCGGCGGGTTGCCGTTCTGCAGCGGGACCCGCAACGGTTCGCATCCGTGGTGCGGCGTGCGGCCGAGGCGCTCAGCGGTGAGCCCGTGCCCGAGGGGGAGCCGCTGGCCGAGACCCGACGCCGGGTGGGCATGTAGCGGCGTGTAACGGGTCACCACGGACCACCGCTCACAGCCGCAGATCGATGCCCTCCCCGTAGCGGGCGCGACGGCGTTCGGGGAGGTACGAGCGCTGCTCGAGGTCGCACCGTGGAACGGTCAGTCCCTGAACGACACCGTGCCGGACGCGCCGGTGCGCACACTGGCGTTCGGGGCGACGGGACAGGGGTTGGTCACCTACCTCGTCCTGGACGACCAGCGCCGTGTCGACGTCCTGGACGTCGTGTGGCTCGTGTGAACACCGGGAATCGGTAGTCCTGCGGATCCGCCGCGGCCCCGTCCGCGACCAGGGTGAACGGCATGGCCGGATCCTCGCGCACGATCGTCGTCGACCCTCCTGGTGAGCTGCGGGAGGTGGACACCTGGCCTGTGCTGCGGTTGATCGAGCGGCTCGCCGGCCGCGGGCGCAGAGCCCGCGCGGCGCTCGCCGAGGTCCTCGGCGCCCCGCACCGCGTGATTCCGCCGGTGCTCTACGCCGCGTCGGAGGTGCTGACCGCCGAGGACCGGCCGGCCGAGGCCGCCGTCTGGTACTACGCGGGGCGGCTGCGGGCGCGCTACGACGCGACGCGCTGCACCGACCCCTCGGCCGCCGCGGCGCTCGGGCTGTTGCGCGACCGCTACGGCGAGCCGGTGAACCGGTGGGCGTTCGCCGACCCGCGGCGGGTCCGCCGCGCGGCCGTCAGGGCGGTGGCGTGGGACCGGGGGGCGCCGCACGACTACGACCACCGCTGGATCGCCCTGCACGGGATGCGGGCGTTCCTCCCGGCGGATGGTCCGGTGTCGGTCCCGGAGGTGCAGTGGCCGACGCTGGCGGTGCGGGTCCGCGCGGAGTACATGGCGGGGCTGCGCGAGGCACTGCGCGAGATTCCCGGCCCGCGGACGTAACCTCGACGGCGTGTCCCGCGCCGACCTCGACAAGGATCCGCACGACGTCGCCTCGATGTTCGACGGCGTGGCGCGGCGTTACGACCTGACGAACACGGCGCTCACCGGCGGGCAGGACCGCTACTGGCGCGCGCAGACGCGTCGCGCGCTCGCCCCGCGGCGCGGCGAGAAGGTGCTGGACCTGGCCGCCGGCACGGCCGTGTCGACCGTCGAGCTCGCACGGGACGGTGCGTGGTGCGTCGCGGCCGACTTCTCGCAGGGCATGCTGCGCGCCGGGCACCGCAGGGACGTGCCGAAGGTCGCCGCGGACGCGCTGCACCTGCCGTTCGCGGATGGCGTGTTCGACGCCGTGACGATCTCCTTCGGCCTGCGCAACGTCTCCGACCCGGACGCCGGGCTCGCCGAGCTCGCCCGGGTCACCCGCCCCGGCGGCCGGCTGGTCGTCTGCGAGTTCGGGACGCCGACCTGGGCGCCGTTCCGCGCCGCCTACCAGGGGCTGGTGCTCGGCCACGTGTTGCCGGCGATCGCGCGCCGGGTCTCGTCGAACCCGGACGCGTATCTGTACCTCGCCGAGTCGATCCGTGACTGGCCCGCCCAGCCGGAGCTGGCCCGCCGGATCGCGGCCGCCGGATGGGAGCGGGTCGCCTGGCGCGACCTCACCGGCGGTGCCGTCGCGCTGCACCGCGCGACCCGCCCCGCCTGAGCACGGAGCCTGCGGAGCTGCGCATCGATACTGAGCACGGAGCCTGCGGAGCTGCGCATCGATACTGAGCACGCCTACCCCCGGTCCGGAGACGCATTCGCCGCACGGACGCTTTACACTCGTCGCGGACTTCGTGAATTTCTTCACAAGGGCCGCGGACGCGGTCCGGGGAAAGGAGCGCCGACCAGCGGCGACACCCTCGCGGCGGGGGTGCCGTCAGAGTTGAACTAAGGCTCGCCTGGGTCGTTCGTCGGAACCGCCCGCACATAAGGTCCGCACGGGCCGGTGCGATCACCGGCGACGGCGACACGGCGGCCCGCGACGACCGTCCTGACAGCGTTGACAGTCCACAAAGGTGCACGCATGCTCGATCCCTACCTCCCGCTCGTGCTGCTGTTCGTGCTGGCAGCGGCGTTCGCGTTGTTCTCGGTGACGGCCGCGCCCTACGTCGGGCCCAAGCGCTACAACCGGGCCAAGCTCGACTCCTACGAATGCGGCATCCAGCCCTCGCCCCAGCCGATCGTCGGCGGCGGCCGCATGCCCGTCGCCTACTACCTGACGGCGATGCTGTTCATCCTGTTCGACATCGAAATGGTCTTCCTCTACCCGTTCGCGGTCAGCGCCGACCGGTTCTCGGCCGGCGGGCTGGGCGTGTTCGTCCTGGTGGAGATCGCCCTGTTCATCGTCACGGTCGGGTTCGCGTACGCCTACGTCTGGCGGCGCGGCGGCCTGGACTGGAACTGAGCGCGACGTATGCGACCGCGGCGCGCATCGACACTGAGAGGAGCGCCGGATGGGCCTTGAGGAGCACCTCCCCAACGGTGTCCTGCTGACGAGCGTGGAGAAGCTGGTCAACTGGACGCGCAAGTCGTCGCTGTGGCCTGCCACGTTCGGGCTGGCCTGCTGCGCGATCGAGATGATGACGACCGGCGCACCCCGCTACGACCTCGCCCGTTTCGGGATGGAGGTCTTCCGGGCGTCGCCCCGCCAGGCCGACCTGATGATCGTCGCCGGCCGCGTGAGCAACAAGATGGCCCCGGTCCTGCGTCAGATCTACGACCAGATGCCCGAGCCGCGCTGGGTCCTCGCGATGGGCGTGTGCGCCAGCTCCGGGGGCATGTTCAACAACTACGCCATCGTGCAGGGCGTGGACCACGTGGTGCCCGTGGACATGTACCTGCCGGGCTGCCCGCCGCGTCCGGAGATGCTGATGGACGCGATCCTGAAGCTGCACGCCAAGATCATGGACGAGCCGCTCGGCCAGAAGCGGGCCGCCGAGCTCGCCGAGAGCGGCTACCGCACGCCGATCGTGCCGTCGTCGGTCAAGTTCGCACCGAAGCACAAGCAGCTCGGCGCGCTGCGGACCACGAACACCCCGGACGTCCCGAACATCCTGGAGCCGGGTGCGCAGCCCAAGGAGACGGCGAACGAGCTGACCGCGGGGGAGCACCGATGACGTCGACCGAGCGCAGCGAGGGGACCGAGCGGAGCGAGGGCGCGCGATGACCACGACCGGACCCGACGACCCCGGTTCCACCGGGACCTCGAAGGACGACCGGGAGCGCACCGGCGACGCCCAGTCGTCGTCGGAGGCGAGCGGTGCCGCGCTCGACGCGCAGCGCGCCGCCGGCGGCGAGAGCCCGGAGACCGGGACCCGTCCGGCCTCGATGGACGGCGAGGCGCCGCTCGCGGCGACCCGCACCCGGTCCGGGATGTTCGGCGTCCGCGGCACCGGTGACACGTCCGGCTTCGGCGGGCTGCGGCTGCCCGGCTACGTCCCGGCCCCGGCCGAGCGGCCGTTCGGTGGCTGGTTCGACGAGGTCGCCGACGAGCTCGGCGCGGCGCTCGACCAGCGCGGCATCGACCGGACCGCGATCATCCAGACGACGATCGACCGCGGCGAGATCACGTTCTACGTGCAGCGCGACCACCTGGGCGAGGTCGCCCGGACGTTCCGCGACGACCCGGGCCTGCGCTTCGAGTTCTGCTCGGGGGTGTCCGGTGTGGACTACTCCGCGCCGGACGGCGAGCCGGTCGAGTCGCCGCTGCACGTCGTGTACCACCTGCTGTCGATGACCTACCGGCGCCGGGTGCGCCTGGAGGTCTCGCTGGAGTTCGAGGACCCGCACGTCCCGAGCGTCGTGGACACCTACCCGACGGCGGACTGGCACGAGCGCGAGACCTGGGACATGTACGGCGTGATCTTCGACGGTCACCCGGCGCTGACCCGGATCCTGATGCCGGACGACTGGGACGGCCACCCCCAGCGCAAGAGCTACCCGCTCGGCGGGATCCCGGTGGAGTACAAGGGGGCGGAGATCCCGCCGCCGGATGAGCGGAGGGCGTACTCGTGAGCCTCCAGATGGCGCGGAGATCCCGGCTGCGTAGCGATGAGCGGAGGGCGTACTCGTGAGCCTCCAGATGGCGCGGAGATCCCGGCTGCGTAGCGATGAGCGGAGGGCGTACTCGTGAGCCTCCAGATGGCGCGGAGATCCCGGCTGCGTAGCGATGAGCGGAGGGCCTACTCGTGAGTACCGACGCCGAGAAGGGAACGACCGACCCGTACGCCGCGCAGGAACGCGAGACGACCGAGGGCACGGTCTACACCGTCACCGGTGGCGACTGGGACACCCTGATCGACTCCGAGCACGACGACCGCATCGTCATCAACATGGGCCCGCAGCACCCGTCCACGCACGGGGTGCTGCGCCTGGTTCTCGAGCTGGAGGGCGAGACCGTCACCCAGGGCCGCGCGGTGATCGGCTACCTGCACACCGGCATCGAGAAGAACTGCGAGTACCGGACCTGGACCCAGGGCGTCACGTTCGTGACCCGGGCCGACTACCTGTCCCCGCTGTTCAACGAGGCCGCGTTCTGCATGGCCACCGAGCTGCTGCTCGACGTCGAGATCCCGCGGCGCGCCCAGCACAGCCGGGTGCTGCTGATGGAGCTGAACCGGATCGGCTCGCACCTGGTGGCGCTGGCCACCGGCGGCATGGAGCTCGGCGCGCTCACCGGCATGACGTCCGGGTTCCGGGAGCGCGAGGAGGTGCTCCATCTCCTGGAGCACCTGACCGGGCTGCGGATGAACCACGCGTTCTTCCGTCCCGGCGGCCTGGCCCAGGACCTGCCGGGCGACTGGCGCGAGAAGGTCACCGACTTCATCAAGCTGATGCGCACGCGGCTGCCGGACTACGACAAGCTGCTGACCGGCCAGCCGATCTGGAAGCAGCGCATGGAGGGCGTCGGCTACCTCCCGGTGGACGGCTGCCTCGCGCTCGGCGCGTCCGGTCCGATCCTGCGGGCGGCCGGCCTGCCATGGGACCTGCGCAAGACGATGCCGTACTCCGGTTACGACGAGTACGACTTCGAGGTCCCGACGGCCACCGAGGCCGACTGCTACGCGCGCTACAAGCTGCGCGTCGCCGAGATGCACGAGTCGTTGAAGATCATGGAACAGGCCGTGGACAAGCTGGAGCCCGGCCCGGTCATGGTCGACGACCCGAAGGTCGCCTGGCCCGCGCAGCTGTCGATCGGCAGCGACGGCATGGGCACGACGCTCGAGCACGTCCGCAAGATCATGGGTCAGTCGATGGAGTCGCTGATCCACCACTTCAAGCTCGTCACGGAGGGCTTCCACGTGCCGCCGGGGCAGGCCTACGTCGCGGTGGAGTCCCCCCGCGGCGAGATGGCCGCGCACCTGGTGTCCGACGGCGGCACCCGGCCGGTCCGCGTGCACATGCGCGACCCCAGCTTCGTGAACCTGCAGACGATGCCCGCGATGAGCGAGGGCGGCCAGGTCGCCGACGTGATCGCGGCCGTCGCTTCGATCGACCCGGTGATGGGGGGATGTGACCGATGACCCTCCCCGAGGGCAATCCCGAGTCCAATGCGCCGTCGCACGCCGCGCCGCAGGAACAGGTCTTCGACGCCGTCGCGTCGGAGCCGTCGCCCGTCTCGCCGCGGTTCGACGAGCTGACCCGGCAGCGCACCAAGGAGATCATCGCGCTGTACCCGGAGGCCCGGTCGGCGCTGCTGCCGCTGCTGCACCTGGTGCAGTCGGTGGAGGGCTACGTCAGCCAGGACGGCATCCGCTTCTGCGCCGAGGCGCTGGACCTCAGCCTGGCCGAGGTGACCGCGGTGGTCACGTTCTACACGATGTACAAGCGGACCCCGTGCGGCGAGCACCTGGTCAGCGTGTGCACGAACACGCTGTGCGCGGCACTCGGCGGCGACGCGATCTACGAGCGGCTGCAGCGCGACCTCGGCTCCGACGGCCGCCCGCTCGACCACGAGGGGACGGCGGGCGAGCCGGGCAGCACCGGCTCGATCACGCTGGAGCACGCCGAGTGCCTGGCGGCGTGCGACCTCGCCCCGGTGCTGCAGGTCAACTACGAGTACTACGACAACCAGTCCGTCGAGTCCGCGGCGGAGCTGGTGGAGGCCCTGCGCCGCGGCGAGCGTCCGCACCCGACCCGCGGTGCGCCGCTGACCGACCTGCGCACGATCGAGCTGGAGCTCGCGGGCTTCCCGCTCGACCACGAGGCGGCCGTGGAGGGCCCGTCCTCGGCGATCGAGTCGGTGCGTGGTGCGAAGCTCGCCGAGGAGCGGGGATGGACGGCCCCGGCGATGCCCGACGAGCCACCGGCGATGCCGGCGCTACCGGAGAAGAAGTGAATCGATGAGCGACACGACGACTTCCACCCCGGACCCTCTGACGCCGGTCCTGACCCGGCGCTGGCTCTCCCCGCGGTCCTGGTCGATGGAGACCTACGAGCAGCTCGAGGGCTACCGGTCGCTGCGCACGGCGTTCGACACGCACCCGGACCAGCTGATCCAGCTGATCAAGGACTCCGGGCTGCGCGGGCGCGGCGGCGCGGGCTTCCCCACCGGGATGAAGTGGGGCTTCATCCCGCAGGACGACGGTTCCGGGAAGGGCCCCGGCGCGAAGCCGAAGTACCTGGTGATCAACGCCGACGAGGGCGAGCCCGGGACCTGCAAGGACATCCCGACGATGATGGCCGACCCGCACTCGCTGATCGAGGGCTGCATCGTCACCAGCTACGCGATCCGCGCGAACTTCTGCGCGATCTACGTGCGCGGCGAGGCGGTCCACTGCATCCGCCGGCTGCGCTCGGCCGTCGCCGAGGCGAAGGCGAAGGGCTACCTGGGGCGGGACATCCTCGGCTCCGGCTTCGACCTGGAGATCGTCGTGCACGCCGGCGCGGGCGCCTACATCTGCGGCGAGGAGACGGCGCTGCTGGACTCGCTGGAGGGCCGGCGTGGTCAGCCGCGGCTCAAGCCGCCGTTCCCCGCGACGTCCGGCCTGTACGCGTGCCCGACCGTGGTGAACAACGTGGAGACGATCGCGTCGGTCCCGGACATCGTGAACGGCGGCTCGGCGTGGTTCCGCACGATGGGCCGCGAGAAGAGTCCCGGGCCGAAGATCTACTCGCTGTCCGGGCACGTGGTGAACCCGGGCCAGTACGAGGCCCCGCTCGGAGTCACGCTGCGCGAGCTGCTGGAGCTGGCCGGCGGGATGAAGGACGGGATCCCGCTCAAGTTCTGGACGCCGGGTGGGTCGTCGACGCCGCTGTTCACCGCGGAGCACCTGGACACGCCGCTGGACTTCGAGGGCGCCGCCGAGGCGGGCTCGATGCTCGGCACGACCGCACTGATGATCTTCAACGAGACCGTGTCGGTCCCGTGGGCGGTCATGAAGTGGACCGAGTTCTACAAGCACGAGAGCTGCGGCAAGTGCACGCCGTGCCGCGAGGGGACCTACTGGCTGCTGCAGATCCTCGAGCGGATGGTGCACGGCGAGGGCACCGAACAGGACATCGAGACGATGGTCGACGTCTGCGACAACATCCTCGGGCGCAGCTTCTGCGCACTCGGTGACGGTGCCACGTCGCCGATCACCAGCGCCATCAAGTACTTCCGCCAGGAGTTCCTGGACCTGATCGCGGAACAGCCCGCGGTCGCGCGTCCGGAGCAGCTGGCCGAGCTGAGCGGAGCTTCCGCATGACACTGGCCCCGGAGGAGCGGCGGGACGCCCCGCCCGAGGGACACGTCCGGCTGACGATCGACGGTCGCGAGATCGACGCCCCGAAGGGCGAGATCCTCATCCGCACGTGCGAGCGGCTCGGGATCATCGTCCCGCGGTTCTGCGACCACCCGCTGCTGGACCCGGCCGGTGCCTGCCGGCAGTGCCTGGTCGAGGTCGAGATGGGCGGCCGGCCGATGCCGAAGCCGCAGGCCTCCTGCACGATGACCGTCGCCGACGGCATGGTGGTCAAGACCCAGCACACGTCGGCGGTCGCGGACAAGGCGCAGCAGGGCGTGATGGAGCTGCTGCTGATCAACCACCCGCTGGACTGCCCGATCTGCGACAAGGGCGGCGAGTGCCCGCTGCAGAACCAGGCGATGTCCAACGGCCGGGGCGACTCCCGGTTCGTGGAGAAGAAGCGGACGTTCCCGAAGCCGCTGCCGATCTCCACCCAGGTGCTGCTCGACCGCGAGCGGTGCGTGCTCTGCCAGCGCTGCACCCGGTTCTCCGACGAGATCGCCGGTGACCCGTTCATCGACCTGCTGGAGCGCGGCGCGGACCAGCAGGTCGGGATCGCCGAGGACAAGCCGTTCCAGTCCTACTTCTCCGGCAACACGATCCAGATCTGCCCGGTCGGGGCGCTGACCAGCGCGGCCTACCGGTTCCGCTCCCGGCCGTTCGACCTGCGCTCGACGCCGGGCACCTGCGAGCACTGCTCGTCGGGCTGTGACATGCGCACCGACTCGCGTCGCGGATCGGTGCTGCGCCGGCTGGCCGGCAACGACCCGTCGGTGAACGAGGAGTGGCTCTGCGACAAGGGCCGGTTCGCGTTCCGCTACCTGGGCAGCAAGGGCCGGATCACCCGGCCGCTGCTCCGCGGCGAGGACGGCGAGCTGGCCGAGGTGTCCTGGACCGAGGCGCTGACCGCCGCCGCCGAGGGTCTGCTCGCGGCGCGCGAGTCGAACGGGATCGGCGTGCTGCCCGGCGGGCGCCTGACCGTCGAGGACGCCTACGCCTACGCGAAGTTCGCCCGGGTCGTGGCCCGTACGAACGACGTCGACTTCCGGTCGCGCCCGCACTCGGAGGAGGAGCTGGAGTTCCTCGCCGCGCACGTCGTAGGCACCCAGCCGGACAACGGCGGCACGAGCTTCCTCGCGATCGAGGACGCCCCGGCCGTGCTCACCGTCGGGATGGACCCGGAGGAGGAGTCCGGCATCGTCTTCCTGCGCCTGCGCAAGGCGTGGCGCAAGAAGGGCCTGCGGCACTTCCAGCTCGGCAACTGGACCACCGAGGGCGCCCGCAAGACCGGGTCGACGCTGCTGCACGCCGTGCCCGGCGCCGAGGCCGCGGTCCTGAACGAGGTCGGCTCCGACGTCGTGGACGCGCTGTCCGCGAAGGGGGCGATCATCCTGGTCGGGGACCGGGCGGCCGAGTCGCCCGGCCTGTACTCCGCGGTCTCCGCCATGGCGGCGCGCACCGGTGCGACGATCGGCTGGATCCCGCGCCGTGCCGGCGACCGGGGCGCGGTCGAGGCGGGGGCGCTGCCCACGCTGCTGCCCGGCGGCCGTCCGGTCACGGACGCGAAGGGGCGCGCCGAGGTCGAGCTCGCCTGGGGGTTGGGTCCGGGCGGGCTGTCGCACCGCCCCGGCCGCGACGCCGACGCGATGCTGGCCGCGGCCGCGTCCGGTGACCTCTCGGCGCTCGTCGTCGGCGGGGTGGACCCGCACGACATGGCCGACCCGCAGGCGGCGCTCACCGCGCTGCGCGAGGTCGGGTTCCTGGTCAGCCTGGAGATCCACACCTCGGCGGTGACCGAGGTGGCCGACGTCGTGCTCCCGGTCGCCCCGGACGCGCAGCGCTCCGGCAGCTACATCAACTGGGAAGGCCGCCGCCGCGACTTCGGCGTGGCGCTGGACGCCAGCGGCGTGCTCCCGGACTGCCGGGTGCTGGACACGCTCGGCGTGGAGATGGACGCCGACCTGTTCACCCAGACCCCGGCCGCGGCGTCCGGTGAGCTGGAGCGGATCGGCTCCTGGCGACCGGAGGCACCCGGCCCGAGGGCGGCGGCCGCGGAGCCGGCCCGGCCCGGGTTCGGGCAGGCCGTCCTGGCGACGCACCGCCAGCTCGTCGACGACGCCTCGCTCGCGATCGACGAGCCCGCGCTGGCCGGCACCGGCCGCCGCCCGTACGTGCGGGTCAACCCCGCCACCGCGGAGCGGCTCGGCCTCGTCGAGGGCGAGGAGGCGACCGTGCGCAGCGACCGCGGGACGATCACCCTGCAGGTCGCGCTGACCGACCTCCCGGACGGGGTGGTGTGGCTGCCCACCTGCTCGCCCGGCTCGCACGTCCGGCCCACGCTCGGGGTCGGCCACGGTGACCTGGTCGGCGTCAGCGCCGCCGGGAACGGTAGCGACGGGAGCGCCTCGTGAACCTCCTGCAGCAGCCCCCTCCGGGTCTCGGAACCGAGGGACTGACCCGCACCCAGCAGCTGCTGGCCGACGACCCGATCTGGCTGGTGCTGCTCAAGGTCGTCGCCCTGTTCGCGCTCGGCGTGGTGCTCACGCTGTTCATGATCAACTGGGAGCGCAAGGTCGTCGGCCGGATGCAGCAGCGACCCGGTCCGAACCGGGTCGGGCCCGGCGGCTGGCTGCAGAGCCTCGCCGACGGGCTCAAGCTGGCGTTCAAGGAAGAGATCATCCCGGTCCTCGCGGACAAGAAGGTCTACTTCATCGCCCCGGTCATCTCGACGATCCCGGCGTTCGTCGCGTTCTCGGTGATCCCGTTCGGCGGCGAGGTCTCGATCTTCGGCGAGCCGACCGTGCTGCAGCTGGTGGACCTGCCGGTCGGCGTGCTCGTCGTCCTCGCGTGCAGCTCGATCGGCGTCTACGGGATCGTGCTGGCCGGGTGGTCGTCCGGCTCGCCGTACCCGCTGCTCGCCGCACTGCGCAGCGCCGCCCAGGTGATCTCCTACGAGATCGCGCTCGGGCTGTCGATCGTCGGCGTGATCCTCTACACCGGCTCGATGTCCACAGCGGACATCGTGCAGGCGCAGGCCTCCGGCTGGTACTTCTGGCTGTTGCTGCCCAGCTTCGTCGTGTTCGTGATCGCGATGGTGGGCGAGACGAACCGGGCGCCGTTCGACCTTCCCGAGGCGGAGTCGGAGCTCGTCGGCGGCTTCCACACGGAGTACACGTCGCTGAAGTTCGCGCTGTTCTACCTCGCCGAGTACGTGAACATGGTGACCGTCTCGGCGATGGCCACGACGCTGTTCCTCGGCGGCGGGCGCTGGCCGTGGCCGCTGTCGTTCTTCAACGACAACGGCTGGCTGATGTTCGTCGCCTTCCTGGTCAAGACGTTCCTGTTCCTGTTCGTGTTCATCTGGCTGCGCGGCACGCTGCCGCGGATGCGCTACGACCAGTTCATGCGCCTGGGCTGGAAGGTCCTGGTGCCGCTGTCCCTGGTCTGGATCGTGGCCGTGTTCGGCATCCGCACCTACGTCAACACCGGCGGCGACAACACGGCGCTGCTCCTGCTGCTGATCGGGTTCCTGCTCGCGATCGTGCTCGGCGTCGCGTTCCTGCTGCCGGAGCGCAAGACCACGGAGGCACCCGTCGAGCCGGCCTCCGACTATCCGCTACCACCGATGGACCTGACCGTCCCGACGAGCCCGCCCCGGCGGAAGCGTGCGGTCGGTGCGGGCACCAAGGAGCCGGCGGGCGTGCTCGCCGACTCCGGCCCGGACAAGGCTGGGGAGTGATTGGATGTTCGACTTCTTCAAAGGGTTCGGCGTCACCTTCTCGACGATGTTCAAGAAGGTCGTCACCGAGGAGTACCCGGAGGACTTCCCCCCGGCCGCCCCGCGCTACCACGGCCGTCACCAGCTGAACCGGCACCCGGACGGGCTGGAGAAGTGCGTCGGCTGCGAGCTGTGCGCCTGGGCCTGCCCGGCCGACGCGATCTACGTCGAGGGCGGGGACAACACCGAGGAGGAGCGCTACTCACCGGGTGAGCGCTACGGCGCGATCTACCAGATCAACTATCTGCGGTGCATCGGCTGTGGCCTGTGCATCGAGGCCTGCCCGACCCGGTCGCTCACGATGACCAACTTCTACGAGCTGGCCGACGACAACCGGCAGGACCTGATCTACACCAAGGAGCAGCTGATGGCGCCGCTGCTACCGGGGATGGAGCAGCCGCCGCACCCGATGCGCCTCGGCGAGGACGAGCAGGACTACTACGTCTCGGGTCCGACGCTGGCCAAGACGTCGGCGCAGGACGCGACGGGGGAGCAGGTCCGGTGATGCCGTCGACCGAGCGGAGCGAGGGAACCGAGCGAAGCGAGGGCGCGCGATGACGACCGCACTCGCCGCCTCCGCGCTCGCGCAGGCCGCCGACAACACGACGACGGTCGGCGAGGCCATCTTCTTCTGGATCTTCGGCCCGATCGCCGTGGCCTCGGCCCTGGGCATGATCTTCGCGAGGCACGCCGTGCACGCGGCGCTGTTCCTGGTCATGACGATGTTCTCGCTGGCCGTGCTCTACGTGCTCAACCAGGCGCCGTTCCTCGGGTTCACGCAGATCATCGTCTACACCGGCGCGGTGATGATGCTGTTCCTGTTCGTGCTCATGCTCGTCGGGCGGGACAGCCGGGACTCGATCGTCGAGACCCTGCGCGGGCAGCGCGTCGCGGCCCTCGTGCTGGGCGTCGGCATGGCCGGCCTGCTGGTCGCCGCGCTCGCCCGCGGGCTGACCTCGGTGCAGCCGGTCACCGGTCCGGGCGTGGGGTCCAACAACCTGGGCGGGATCGGCCGGCTGGTGTTCACCACCTACCTGCTGCCGTTCGAGCTCACGTCGGCGCTGCTGATCACGGCCGCCCTCGGCGCGATGGTGCTGGCGTACGCCCAGTCGTCCACGCACGCCAAGCGCAACCAGCGGCAGACCGTGATCGCCCGGCTGCGCGGCGAGCACGCGCGCGTGTCGCCACTGCCCGGCCCCGGCGTCTACGCGACGGCGAACTCGGTCGCCGTGCCTGCCCTGCTGCCGGACGGCTCGATCGCCGAGGAGTCCCTGTCCGAGATCATCGAGTCGGTCGCGGTGGACGTCCCGGACACGGCCACGCCGGACGCGCACTCGCTGACCGGCCGTTCGGCCCCGGACCGCTCGATCGACGCCGGGGAACCGAACGACGTCACCACCCCGGACGGTACGGAGGCGAACCGGTGAGCCCCACGAACTACCTGCTGCTCTCCGCGCTGCTGTTCTCGATCGGCGCGGTCGGGGTGCTGGTGCGGCGCAACGCCGTGGTCGTGTTCATGTGCATCGAGCTGATGCTGAACGCGGTCAACCTGTCGCTGGTCACGTTCTCCCGGATCAACGGCAACCTGGACGGCCAGGTCATGGCGTTCTTCGTCATGGTGGTCGCTGCGGCCGAGGTCGTGGTCGGACTGGCCATCATCACGTCGATCTTCCGGACCCGTCAGTCCACCTCGGTGGACGACGCGAACCTGCTCAAGTTCTAGGAGCGACTCCCCCGTGCTGACAACGCTCCCCGCTCTCGCACAGGCGCAGGAGGTCGGTCCCGCGACCGGCATCGCGTCCCTGGCCTGGCTGCTCGTCGCGCTCCCCGCGGCGGGTGCGCTCGTGCTGCTCCTGACCGGCCGCCGGGCCGACCGCTGGGGCCACTTGCTCGGCGTCGCGACGGTCGTCGCGTCGTTCGTGGTCGGGCTCCTGATCTTCCTGGACACGGTCGCGCTCGACCCGGAGCAGCGGACCCGCGAGCTCTCGATCTACGAGTGGATCGCCAGCGGCCCGCTGCAGATCGACTTCGGGCTGCGGCTGGACCCGCTCTCGCTGACGTTCGTGCTGCTGATCACCGGCGTCGGCTCGCTGATCCACATCTACTCGGTCGGCTACATGTCGCACGACCCGGGACGGCGGCGGTTCTTCGCGCAGCTGAACCTGTTCGTCGCGGCGATGCTGATCCTGGTCCTCGCCAACAACTTCGTGCTGCTCTACCTCGGCTGGGAGGGCGTCGGCCTGGCGTCGTTCCTGCTGATCGGCTTCTACCAGGAACGTCCGTCCGCGGCGACCGCGGCGAAGAAGGCGTTCCTGATGAACCGCGTCGGCGACGTCGGGCTCGCGCTGGCGATCTTCCTGCTCTGGCTGGAGCTGGGGACCACCCAGTACACCGAGGTGTTCGCGCGGATCGGCGAGGTCCCGTCCGGCACGATCCTGGCGATCACGATCCTGCTGCTGCTGGGCGCCTGCGGTAAGTCCGGCCAGTTCCCGCTGCAGTCCTGGCTCCCGGACGCGATGGAGGGCCCGACCCCGGTCTCCGCCCTGATCCACGCGGCCACGATGGTCACCGCGGGCGTCTACCTGATCGCCCGCGCGAACCCGGTCTACGACCTGTCCGAGACCGGACGCCTGGTCGTCGCGCTGATCGGTGTGATCACGCTGATGATCGGGGCGATCGTCGGCTGTGCCTACGACGACATCAAGAAGGTGCTCGCCTACTCCACGGTCAGCCAGATCGGCTACATGATCCTGGCCGTCGGCCTCGGCCCGGCCGGCTACGCGCTGGGCATCTTCCACCTGCTCACACACGGTTTCTTCAAGGCCGGGCTGTTCCTCGGGGCCGGGTCGGTCATGCACGCCATGAACGACGACGTCAACATGCGCAACTTCGGCGGCCTCTGGCGCAAGATGCCGATCACGTTCGTGACGTTCGGGCTGGGCTACCTGGCCCTGATCGGCTTCCCGTTCCTGTCCGGCTACTTCTCCAAGGACGCGATCATCGAGGCCGCGTTCACCGAGCCGGGCTGGCAGGGCTGGGTGTTCGGCGGGTTCGCCGCGCTCGCCGCCGGGCTCACCGCGTTCTACATGACCCGCCTGGTGATCATGACGTTCTTCGGTGAGCGGCGCTGGGAGAACCTGACCGCCCCGGACGGCGAGCACTACCATCCGCACGAGTCGCCCGCCGTGATGACGGCTCCGATGATCGTGCTCGCGTTCGGCTCGGTCTTCGCGGGTGTCCTGCTCTCCGGCGTGCTGCCGGAGTGGCTCGCGCCGACGCTCGGCGAGCTCGAGGAGCTCCAGGGTGGCGCGCTGCCGCACGCCGTCGTCCCGTGGCTGGTGCTCGCGCTCTCCGGGCTCGGCGTGCTCGTCGCGTACCTGGTGGTCGGTCGTCACCCGACGCCGGTCGAGCGCCCGGAGCCGGTGTCGCTGCCGGTGCGCGCGGCCCGCCGCGACCTCTACGCCAACGCGATCAACGAGGCGCTCATCGAGCGTCCCGGGATCTGGCTGACGCGGATCCTGGTGTTCTTCGACAACCGCGGCGTCGATGGCGTCGTGAACGGCCTCGCGGCCGGGTTCGGCGGCGGCTCGGGGCGTCTGAGACGACTGCAGACCGGGTTCGTCCGGTCCTATGCCTTGTCCATGCTCGGCGGTGGGGTCCTCATCGTCGCGGCCATGCTGGCGGTGAGGTTCGCGTGATTCCCCCGATCGTCCCGGACTCCGGGGGCAATCCGCTCCTGCTCGTCCTGTTCCTCGTCCCGGCGCTGGGCGCCCTGGTCCTGCTGCCGATGAAGTCCAACGCCGCGGCGGCCAAGGCCGTCGCGATGGGCGTCGCGCTCGTCGAGCTCGCACTCGTGATCGTCGCCTGGGCGAGCTACTCGACGGCTGCCGCGGCCGGCGGCACCCGGTTCCAGCTCGAGTTCTCGGTGCCGTGGATCCCGGCGTTCGGCACGCACATCGCGCTCGGCGTGGACGGCATCGCCCTGGTGCTGATCGCGCTCACCGCGGTCCTGGTGCCGATCCTGATGCTCTACGCCTGGTCCGAGCGCCTGCCCGAGGGCCGGACCGTGGCCGGGTACCTCGCGCTGCTGCTGCTCGCACAGGCGACGCTGGTCGGGGTGTTCGCCGCGACCGACGTGTTCCTGTTCTACGTGTTCTTCGAGGCGATGCTCATCCCGATGTACTTCCTGATCGGGCGCTTCGGCGGTGCCCGGCGGCAGTACGCGGCGGTGAAGTTCTTCCTCTACTCGCTGCTCGGCGGGTTGATCATGCTGGCGTCGCTGATCGGCCTGTACGTCACGAGCCTGGACCAGCTCGGGCAGGGCACGTTCACCTGGACCGAGCTGCAGCAGATCGCGGCGACCACGCCGGCGTCGACCCAGATCTGGCTGTTCATCGGGTTCTTCGTCGCGTTCGCGATCAAGGCGCCGCTGTTCCCGTTCCACACCTGGCTCCCCGACGCCGGTGCCGAGGCCCCGATCGTCGGTGCCGTGCTGCTCGTGGGCGTGCTGGACAAGGTCGGCACCTACGGGTTCCTGCGCTACTGCCTGCCGCTGTTCCCGGAGGCCAGCAAGACACTGGCGCCGCTGGTCCTGACGCTCGCGGTGATCGGCATCATCTACGCCGCGCTGCTGGCGGTCGGGCAGACCGACATGAGCCGCCTGGTTGCCTACACGTCGGTGGCGCACTTCGGGTTCATCGCCTTGGGGATCTTCGCGTTCTCCAGCCAGGCGTTCGCCGGGGCCACGCTGTACATGGTCAACCACGGCATCTCCACGGGGATGCTGTTCGTGATGGTCGGCATGCTGATCGCACGCGGCGGCTCGCGGCGGATCTCCGACTACGGCGGCGTCGCGAAGATCGCCCCGCTGCTGGCCGGGTGCCTGCTCGTGGCGGGTCTGTCGTCGCTGGGACTGCCCGGCACGAACGCGTTCGTCAGCGAGTTCCTCGTGCTCATCGGCTCGTTCCCGAACGAGCCGGAGTTCACGATCATCGCGACGGTCGGGATCATCTTCGCCGCGCTGTACGTGCTCTGGTTCTACCAGCGCACGATGCAGGGGCCGGTGCGCGGCGACGCCGTGCTGGGCGCGCTCGAACGCGGCGGGGCCGGCGGGCCGGGGGCGATGGTCGCCCCGGACGTCGCGGCGACCCGTGCCGCGAACGGGTTCCCGGACCTGTCCCGGCGTGAGATCGGTGTGCTCACCCCGCTGATCGTCCTGATCCTGGTGCTCGGGTTCGTCCCCGGCCCGGTGCTCGACGTGATCAACCCGTCGGTGGCGGCGACCATGCAAGAGGTCGGGCTGCCCGACCCGGTGTCCGTGGGAGGGACCGCGCGATGATGGCGACCAGTTTTCTCGCCCAGGAGCAGATCCCGCCGCCCGCGGTCGACGGCGTCGCCGTTGCCCCGCTGCTGGTGATCCTCACCGGCGCCTGCGTCGCCGTGCTGATCGAGGCGTTCCTGCCCCGGCACCAGCGCTGGCCGGTGCAGGTCACGTGGAGCGCGGTGGTCATCGTCGTGGCGCTGGCGTCGCTCGCCGGCTACGCGCTCGGATCGCCGGCCCCGGTGATCACCCTCGGCGAGACGCTGTCGGTCGACTCGCCGACGCTGTTCCTGTGGGGCACGCTGCTGCTCCTCGCGATCCCGAGCCTGCTGCTGATCGCGGACCGCTCGGTGGAGCCCGGCGGCGCGTTCATCCCGTCCGCGGCCGAGCGCGCTCTGGCCCGGAGCGGGGGGAGCGGCGACGGCACGCCGCCCGAGCACGTGGATCGATCGTACGGCCGCCCCGGC
Source organism: uncultured Actinomycetota bacterium (assembly GCA_963822335.1). Lineage (GTDB taxonomy): Bacteria > Actinomycetota > Actinomycetes > Mycobacteriales > Pseudonocardiaceae > Pseudonocardia. The sequence goes on from CAWGHE010000007.1 coordinate 346,295, forward strand.
GACGCGCCCACGATGCAGACCGAGGCGTTCCCGTTCGCTCTGTTCGCGCTCGGCGGAATGATGGCGTTCGTCGCGGCGAACGACCTGCTGACGATGTTCATCGCCCTCGAGGTGCTGTCGCTGCCCCTGTACGTGATGTGCGGGCTCGCCCGCCGCCGCCGGCTCCTGTCGCAGGAGGCGGCCGTCAAGTACTTCCTGCTCGGCGCGTTCGGCTCGGCGTTCTTCCTGTACGGCGTCGCGCTGCTCTACGGCTACTCCGGCTCGGTGCGGCTGTCCGCGATCGCGAACGCCACGGCCGGGTCCGTCGTGTCCGACACGGTGCTGTTCGCCGGGCTGGCGCTGTTGCTGGTCGGCCTGCTGTTCAAGGGCTCGGTGGCGCCGTTCCACACGTGGACCCCGGACGTCTACCAGGGCGCGCCGACGCCGGTGACCGCGTTCATGGCGGCGTGCACGAAGGTCGCGGCGTTCGGTGCGATCGGGCGCGTGCTCTACGTCGGGTTCGGCGCCACCCGCTGGGAATGGCGCGGCGTGCTCTGGGCCGTCGCGATCATCTCGATGTCGGTCGGCGCGATCTTCGGACTCACCCAGACCGACGTCAAGCGGATGATCGCGTACTCGTCCATCGCGCACGCCGGCTTCCTGCTGCTCGGCACGATGGCGATCACCCAGGCGGGCACCGCGGGCACGCTGTTCTACCTGCTGGCCTACGGCTTCACCACGGTCGCCGTGTTCGGTGTCATCTCACTGGTCCGCAACGCCGACGGCGAGGCGAGCCACCTCTCGCAGTGGGCCGGGCTGGCCAAGCGGTCCCCGCTCGTCGCGGGCGTGATGACGTTCCTGCTGCTCGCGCTCGCCGGAATCCCGCTCACCAGCGGGTTCACCGCGAAGTTCGCGATCTTCTCGGCGGCGCTGTCGGACGGGATGGCGCCGCTGGTCGTGATCGCGCTCGTCGCGAGCGCGGTCGCCGCGTTCTTCTACCTGCGCGTGATCGTGATGATGTACTTCAGCGAGCCGGCGGCGGACGGACCGACGGTCGTCGTGCCGGGTGCGTTCACCACGATGGCCATCACGCTCGGAGTCCTCGTGACGCTCCTGTTGGGGATCCTGCCCACACCTGCGTTGCAGTGGGCTTCCGGCGGGGCGTTCAGCGGCTGACGTTCGTACCCTGTGGGAGTGGAGACACAGAGCATCGCCGGGATGGAGTTGGCCGACCCGGCGCTGGCCGAGGCGGTCGAGGACGGTCTCAAGCGCGTGGAGGACCTGCTGCACCGGGAGGTGCAGGGTGAGTACGAGTTCGTCACCGAGACCTCGCTGCACCTGATCGACGCCGGCGGTAAGCGGTTCCGGCCGCTGTTCACCCTGATCGCCGCGCAGGTCGGGCCGCACCCGGAACGCGACGAGGTGGTCACGTCCGCGGCCGTGGTGGAGCTGATCCACCTGGCCACGCTCTACCACGACGACGTGATGGACGCGGCCACGATGCGCCGGGGTGCGCAGAGCGCGAACTCCCGGTGGGACAACTCGGTCGCGATCCTGACCGGTGACTACCTGTTCGCCCACGCGTCCCGGCTGGTCGCCGACCTGGGACCGGACGCGGTGCGGATCGTCGCGGAGACGTTCGCCGAGCTCGTCACCGGGCAGATGCGCGAGACCCGGGGCCCGAAGTCCGGTGACGACCCGGTGGACCACTACCTGCGGGTCGTCGACGAGAAGACCGGCTCCCTGATCGCGACGTCCGGCCGGTACGGGGGCATGTTCTCCGGTACCGCCCCGGAGCACGTCGAGGCGCTGCGCCGGTTCGGCGACGTGATCGGCACCGCGTTCCAGATCTCGGACGACATCATCGACATCGCCTCGCCGTCGGACGACTCCGGCAAGACGCCCGGCACCGACCTGCGCGAGGGCGTGCACACGCTGCCGATGCTCTACGCGCTGCGGGACACCGGCGGCGACGGGCGGCTGCGGGACCTGCTGTCCCGTCCCCTCGACGACGAGGGCGAGGTCGAGGAGGCGTTGTCGCTGCTGCGGGCCGGTGACGGGCTGGGGCAGGCGCGCAGCACCGTCGGCGGCTACGCGGTGCGGGCCCGGGCCGAGCTCGACGGGCTGCCGGCCTGCCCGGCCGTGGACGCGCTGCGCACGCTCGTCGACTACACCGTCGAGCGCACCGGCTGAACCGGTGCGCCGCGCCGGGCCCGACGCATCAGGTCGACGGTGAAGAGCGTCAGGGCGAGCCAGACCAGCACGAACCCGGCCCAGCGGCTCACCGACATGTGCTCGCCGACGGCGAGCACGCCCCACAGGAACTGCAGCGTGGGGTTCAGGTACATCAGGACGCCCAGCGTGGACAGCGGGATGCGTCGTGCCGCCGCGCCGTAGAGCAGCAGCGGCAGGGCCGTGACCGGACCGGCCGCGAGCATGAGCAGCAGGTGCCACGGCCCGTGGCCGGTGAACGTCCCGGACCGGGTCAGCTCGAGGACGAGCACGACGACCGCGGCCACCGGCGCCAGCACGAGCCCCTCGCCGGTGAGGCTTGCCGTGGCGGGCAGCGGGACCTTCTTCTTGATCAGGCTGTAGATCCCGAACGAGACGGCGAGCACCAGGCTGAGCCAGGGAGCGGCACCGCTGCCGACGGCGATCACGACGACGGCGGACGCGGCCAGCGCCAGCGCGACCCACTGCGCGACGCCGAGCCGCTCCCGCAGGACCAGCACTGCCAGCAGGACGCTGACCAGCGGCGACATGTAGTAGCCGAGTGCCGCTTCGACCACGTGGCCGATCGAGACGGCGTAGATGAACACGCCCCAGTTGATGGCGATGAAGACGGCCGCGGCGGCCACGGCCATCCAGCCGCGCCGCCCGAGACCGCGCAGGTGGTGCCAGCCGCGCAGCGCCGTGAGCACGACGGACATGAGCACCGCGGTCCACAGGATCCGGTGTGCGAGGACCTCCGGCGGCGTGGCGGGCCCGAGCAGCGCCCAGAACGCCGGGAACAGCCCCCACACCGCGTAGGCACCCACCCCCAGCGCGACTCCGCCGCGGTCGAGGGAGTCGTCCTCGACCCTCATCGGACCATCAGAGCACCTTGTGGTAGCTGTGCGGTGGGCCGGATCCGTGATATCAACCACGGGGTCCGGGCCGCCGGGCGGGAACGGAGGGCCGACCCGATGTCGAGCTTGTTGTGGCTGGTCATCGCCGCCGTCGTGATCATCGTGATCGTCGCGGTGGTGCTGTTGATGCGATCGAGGTCGTCCGGCGACCCCGGGACGGACGGCGTGGACGACGCGTCGCCGCCGGCCCCGGACCACGCCGCGGCCGACCGCTCGGACACCGCAGACGGTGCCCCGGCGGGCCCGGCGCCGAGCGCTCCGCCGGTCGCGGACCCCGCCGACCCGGATACCGCTGACACACCTGCCGGGGATCGGCGGCCGGTGCTCCGGATGGTCGGACTTCGACGGACCGGGACCCGGCTGACGTGTTCGCCGAGGGCCCGACGACCGACAACACGCCGGTCGAGCGGGCCGCCCGCCGAGCCGGCCACGGCCGCCGCGGCGCACGACGGCCCGGCGTCCACCGGTGCGACGCCGGTCGAGCCCGCTCCGGCGGCCGCGACCCCCGACGCCACGGCGGCTGCCGCCGGAGCCGCGTCGGCCGGACCGGACCCGTCGGAGCCCGGGGCCGACCGCGCGGATCCGGCCGTAGCCGAGCCCGCCGGCGCATCGGCGGCGTCGGCGGCCCAGCGACCGGCCCGGTTCCCGGCGACCCGACCGCGCCCGGCGACCCGACCGCGCCCGGCGGCTCGTCCGCGAACGGCGCGGCGTCCGCGACGGAGACCGAGAGCGGAACGTCCACCGGGTCGGGCCGTGACTACTCCGCGCACGCGTTGTGGACCGCCACCCCGACCGGGCAGGCACTGGACGAGGAGGGACGTCCGATCGGTGGCTCGGCCCTCGCCTCTCTCGACTCGGGGTTCGTCGGCCCCGCCCCGGCGACCGTCACGCCGCGTACCGGGACCTCGGGGCCGGCGCCGGCCGCACCGCACCCGGGGGCGATCGCGGCGCCGGCCGACGGGTCCGAGCCGCCCTCGAGCCATCCGGTGAAGGTGCACAGCGGATCCGGGCGGTACCACACGACGGAGTCGCCGTACTACCTGCGCACGCGCGCCGACCTGTACTTCGTCGGCGTCGAGGAGGCGGAGGCCGCCGGTTTCGTCGCCTGGAACGGCCGTCCCGGCGGCGACCGCTGAGGCCGCCGTGCCGGGTCCGGCCGGACGTCAGCTGACGATCGTCCAGGTGTCGCGGCCGTTGAGCAGCTTCTGCAGGTCGGCCTCGCCGGAGACCGCCTCGGTGGCCTGGCGGACCTGGGCGCGGGCCGCGTCGTCGTAGGTGGTCCGCTCGACGTTGCGGAACACGCCGGTGACGGTGTGGTTCAGGTCCTGGTCGGACAGCCGGGACAGCGCGAACGCGAGCTCGTGGTCCGAGGAGTCGTGCACCACGATCGACGAGGGGTCCACCGTGGACGCCTCGACGACGTCGAGCCCGAATCCCTTCTGGACGACGGCCCAGGTGCCCAGCCCGTCGTCGCCCTCGGGGCCGAAGCGGATCGGCTCGCCGTGGGTGACCGGGACCAGCCGGTTCTCGTTCTCGCCCTTGCGCAGGACGTCGAAGCTGCCGTCGTTGAAGATCGGGCAGTCCTGGAAGATCTCGACCAGGGCGCTGCCCCGGTGCTCGGCCGCGGCCTGCAGCACCGACGTCAGGCTCTTGCGGTCCGAGTCCAGCGCGCGGCCGACGAACGTGGCCTCCGCACCGAGCGCCAGCGAGATCGGGTTGAACGGGTGGTCCAGCGACCCGTAGGGCGTGGACTTGGTGACCTTGCCCTCCTCCGACGTCGGCGAGTACTGGCCCTTGGTCAGCCCGTAGATCCGGTTGTTGAACAGCAGGATCTTCAGGTTCACGTTGCGGCGCAGCGCGTGGATCAGGTGGTTGCCGCCGATCGACAGCGCGTCGCCGTCACCGGTGACGACCCACACGGACAGGTCCGGGCGCGTGGTGGCCAGCCCGGTCGCGATCGTCGGGGCGCGCCCGTGGATCGAGTGCATCCCGTAGGTGTTGAGGTAGTACGGGAAGCGCGAGCTGCAGCCGATGCCGGAGACGAAGACCGTGTTCTCGCGCTTGATCCCCAGCGTGGGCAGGAACTGCCGGACGGCGGCCAGCACGGCGTAGTCACCGCAGCCGGGGCACCAGCGGACCTCCTGGTCGGAGGTGAAGTCCTTGGCGGTCTGCTTCTCGTCGGTGGTCGGGACCCCGTCGAGCCCCCCGATGCCGGGCAGACCCAGATCGGTGGCGGTCATGCCTGCGCCCCCTCGGGCTCGGTGGTGGACGCCTGGGCGTCCGGGTGCGTGCCGGTCAGGTAGTCCAGGAACACATCCTGCAGCTCCTCGGCCCCGAACGGGAGTCCGGCGACCTTCGTGTAGCTCTTCACGTCGACCAGGTGACGGGCCCGCAGGAGCATCGCCAGCTGCCCGAGGTTCATCTCCGGGCAGAGCACGGTGCGGTAGCTCCCGAGCACGTCGCCGAGGTTGGCCGGCATCGGGTTGAGGTTGCGGATGTGCGCGGTCGCGACGTGGTGGCCCTTGTTCCGGACCCGGCGGGCCGCGGCGTTGATCGGGCCGTACGTGGAGCCCCAGCCGATCACCAGCATGTCGGAGTCGCCGTGCGGGTCGTCGACCGTGAGGTCCGGAACCTCGACGCCGGCGATCTTGGCCTGGCGCAGCCGGACCATCCGGTCGTGGTTGTCCGGGTCGTAGGAGATCGAGCCGCGACCGTCGGCCTTCTCCAGTCCGCCGACGCGGTGCTCCAGTCCGGGCGTACCCGGGATCGCCCACGGGCGGGCGAGCGTCTCGGTGTCGCGCAGGTACGGCCAGAACTCGCCGGACCCGTCCGGGGCGTTCGGCTCGGTGGCGAAGCCCGGGTCGACGGTCTGCAGGGACTCGGCGTCCGGGACCTTCCACGGCTCCGAGCCGTTGGCCAGCGCACCGTCGGAGAGCAGCATCACCGGCGTCCGGTACCGCACGGCGATCGCGGCGGCCTCGATGGCGGCGGCGAAGCAGTCGCCCGGCGTGCAGGGCGCGACGATCGGCAGCGGCGCCTCGCCGTTGCGCCCGTACATCGCCTGCAGCAGGTCGGCCTGCTCGGTCTTGGTCGGCAGTCCGGTGGACGGGCCGCCGCGCTGGACGTCGATCACCAGCAGCGGCAGCTCCAGCGCCACCGCCAGACCGACCGTCTCGGCCTTGAGCGCGAGACCCGGCCCGGAGGTGGTGGTGACACCGAGCGCGCCGCCGAACGCGGCTCCCAGTGCCGCACCGACACCGGAGATCTCGTCCTCGGCCTGGAACGTCGTCACGCCGAACGCCTTGTGCTTGGACAGCTCGTGCAGGATGTCCGACGCCGGCGTGATCGGGTACGAGCCCAGGAAGACCGGCAGACCGGTCGTCCGCCCGGCCGCGACCAGGCCGTAGGACAGCGCGGTGTTTCCGGTGATCTGGCGGTAGGTGCCGGGCGCCAGCTTGGCCGGCGCCACCTCGTAGGTGACCGCGAACGACTCGGTCGTCTCGCCGTAGGCGTGCCCGGAGCGGAACGCCAGGATGTTCGCCTCGGCCAGGTCCGGGCGCTTGGCGAACTTCTCTCGCAGGAACCGCTCGGTCGACTCGCTCGGCCGGTGGTACATCCAGGACAGAAGCCCGAGCGCGAACATGTTCTTCGCCCGCTCGGCGTCCTTCTTGGACAGCCCGGTCTCCTCCAGCGCCCCGCGGGTGAGCGTCGCCATCGCGACGCCGTGCACGTCGTAGGCCTCCAGGGAGCCGTCCTCGAGCGGGTTCTCGGCGTACCCGACCTTCGTCAGGTTCCGCTTGGTGAACTCGTCGGTGTTGACGATCAGTACGCCGCCCTGCGCCAGGTCGGCGACGTTCGCCTTCAGCGCCGCCGGGTTCATCGCGACGAGCACGTCCGGGCGGTCGCCCGACGTCAGGATGTCGTAGTTCGCGAAGTGCAACTGGAACGACGAGACGCCGGGCAGGGTGCCGGCAGGGGCACGGATCTCGGCCGGGAAGTTCGGCAGGGTCGACAGGTCGTTCCCGAAGTTCGCCGTCTCGGACGTGAACCGGTCACCGGTGAGCTGCATGCCGTCGCCGGAGTCACCGGCGAACCGGATCACGACCCGGTCTCGCTGGACGACCTCCGAGTCGTTGCTCTCGACAGAGGTGTCGCTGGTCGTCATTGGTTTGTCAGTCCCCGGTTCGCATCGGCTGTGGTACAGAGCCCGCTGAGGCGAGGTTAACTCGCCGTGACATGTGCTGTCCGTCCGCCCTGCCCGATGTCACACCAGCCTCCGGTCATACACGAGTGATCCTGGTCACTTCTTCGAGATCTTCGCCTGGAGCGCCGCGACGCGTTCGCGGAACGCCTCGGAGTGCACGGACTCGGCCTGCGCACGCACTTCGATGTCGGTGGCGTCGGACTGGCTGTCCAGCCGGGACGTGACCCGCATCGTCGCCTTGGTCTGCTCGATCAGGTCGCGCGGTGCCGCCGCGGCCCGCCCGGCCAGCTCGCGGGCGCCCTCGTAGAGCGCCTCGTCGGAGTCGTAGGTGCGCCAGACCAGGCCGACGCGCTGCGCCTCGGTCGCGTCCAGCACGTCGCAGAACAGCGTCATCGCCGCGGCGCCCTGCGCGCCGAGGATGCGGTTCGCCATCCACGTGTAGCCGCCGCCGGGGTGCAGCCCGAGCTGCATGAACCGGACGTCGAACTTCGCGGTCGGTCCGGCCAGGCGGACGTCGCAGGCCAGGGCGAGGTTGATCCCCGCGCCGACGGCCGCGCCGTTCACGGCGGCCAGTGTCGGCAGCGGACAGGACGCGATCGACAGGAAGCCGGAGTAGACGCGGCGCAGCGTGGCCGGGTCGGCCTGCTGCAGCTCGGCCAGGTCGCCCCCGGCGCAGAACGCCGGCGCCTCCCCGGTGACGACGATCGCGCCGACCTCCTCGTCGGCCGCGGCGGCCTCGAGCGCGCCGACGAGCTTCTCGGACAGGTCCAGGTTCATGGCGTTGCGCCGGGCCGGGTTGGACAGCGTCAGGAGCGCGACGCCGTCGGTGACCTCGGTGCGGACCTCGGTGCTCATGGGATCGGATCATCCCCTCGTGGCCGGGTCGCCGCACGGGCCGGGTGCCGCCACACGGAACGGTACTGCGGCGTGGCGCCGGGCACACGTGGGCGCGCGGAGGGGAACGTGGCGTTCGGTCGGATCGTTGAGCCGTCGAGTACCCCGGAACTCATCGGAAGGACGGCAAGGTCGTGCACAGGCACATGAACGGGCTCAAGACGGCCGTGCTGCTGGGCGGTATGAGCGCGGTCATCCTGCTGCTCGGCTCGTTCTTCGGCCGTACCGGGTTGATCGTCGCGCTGATCGTGGCGCTGGGCGTGAACGGCTACGCGTACTTCAACTCGGCCAAGCTCGCTCTGCGCGCCATGCACGCCCAGCCGGTCACCGAGGCGCAGTTCCCGGCGTTGCACCGCATCGTGCGCGAGTTGAGCCAGCGGTCGCGCCAGCCCATGCCTGCGCTCTACATCAGCCAGACCGAGGCGCCGAACGCGTTCGCGACCGGCCGCAACCCCCGCAACGCCGCCGTCTGCGTGACGACCGGGCTCCTGGAGCTCCTCGACGAGCGTGAGCTGCGGGCCGTCGTCGGGCACGAGCTCAGCCATGTCTACAACCGCGACATCCTGATCTCGTCGGTGGCCGGCGCGCTGGCCAACGTGATCGGCTTCCTGGCCAGCTTCGCCATGTTCGCCGGCATGTTCGGCGGAGGTGACGAGGACCGTCCCAACCCGATCGCGCTGATCCTGATCGCGCTGCTCGGCCCGATCGCGGCCGGCGTCGTGCAGATGGCGGTCAGCCGGTCCCGCGAGTACCAGGCCGACGCCTCCGGTGCCGAGCTCACCGGCGATCCGCTCGCGCTCGCGTCGGCCCTGCACAAGCTGCAGTACGGGACGGCGGCCGCACCGCTCCCGCCGGAGCCGAGCCTGACGTCCCAGTCGCACCTGATGATCGCCAACCCGTTCCGGCCCGGCGAGCGGATGGCGCGCTGGTTCTCGACGCACCCCCCGATGGAGGACCGGATCGCCAGGCTGCAGGAGATGGCGCGCCGCGGCTGACCGGTCCGGGAGCACGGCTACCGCTGCGCGGCTTCGTGCATGAAGTCGAGGATGACGTCCTGGTCCGCGGTCGTCGGCTCGGGGGCCTTGCGGGTGATCCCGCCCTTGTCCCGGTTCATCAGCAGCGGGATGTCCCCGGAGCCGTCCTCGGCGACCTGGGCCATCGACCACTTCGCGAACGTGCGCCCGTCCAGCTTGCGCTCGTCGACGACGGTGACGTCCTCGTGCCGGTCGTCCTTGGAGATGTGCTCGTAGAGCCGCTGGACGGCCTCCTCGTCGCCCTCGAGGGCCTGCACGAAGTGGTCGCCGCTGAGCAGGAGCGCCCCGGTGATGTCCTGTCGCTTGTTGTTGGACCGCGCCACGCTGAAGATCTCGCCGAGGACGGCCTTCCGGTTCTCGGCAGGGATCAGCGAACGGCTGCGGTAGATCAACCTGAAGGTGGTGTCGGCCATCGGCGGGGTACTCCTGGATCAGCGTTGATCATGCTCGGGGTCGGCTCAGTGTCTGTGATGTGGAACACGTCTGCTGTCTCACTTTGCGACCGCCTACGCGTGTACCCAGTTCTGCGGATGGTGGGCGCGCCGCGCCCGGCGGGGCTAACGCCACGCCGGGGCCCGCGCGATGAACCGGGTGACGGTCTCCCCGCGTGAAAGGGCACCCATGAGCCAGACGACTCCCCACAGCCCGCGTCACGCGCTTGCCGACCAGGTCGAGCCGCCGACCACGGCGATCCCGGTCCTCGCTCCGGCGGAGATCCCGGGCGAGTTCACCGACGACGCCACGCAGGCGATCCCGGTGATCCCGGCTCAGCGGCCCGTCTCGCCGCCCCGGACCGCCCCGCCGTCGTGGCCGTCCGCGCCGTCGATGCCGGCCCAGCGCCGGCCGGGCGACGACCGCCTGGCGGCGCAGGGGCCGCCGGCCGGGGTGTACCCGGTCACGACGGTGCCGCCGGCGCCCCGCCGCCGTGTCCTGCCCGCCGTGCTCGCCGGGGTGACCGCGTGCCTGCTGGCCGCGGGCATCGTGGTCGGCGTGGGCGGAGCGGCCGGGACCGACATGACCGACCCGCCGTCCACCTCGGCCACTCCCTGACCCTGGGGGACTCCGCTCGTCGTCGGCCGTAACGTGCCGGCGTGGAGCGGATGGACGGGCGCGCGTGGGCACTGTTCGCGGCGGTGTCGCTGCTCTGGGGCGTGCCGTACCTGTTCATCGACGTGGCGCTCGGCGACGGCGTCGGGCCGATCTGGGTCGCCGCGGGACGCGTGCTGCCGGCGATGGTCGTGCTGGCGCCGTTCGCCCTGCGACGGTCGCGGCGGGCCCTGCTCCGTGGACGCCTCGGGCGGCTCGCGGTGCTGGCCGTCGTCGAGATCGTCGTGCCGTTCAGCCTGATCCCGCTCGGCGAGCGGACCGTCTCGTCCGGCCTGGCCGGCGTGCTGATCGCGACCGAGCCGATGTTCGTGCTGCTGGCCGGGCTGGCCCTCGGGAGTCGGTCACGACCGTCCATGGGCGCGCTGGCCGGGCTGGCGGTCGGGTTCGCCGGCGTCGTCGTCCTGCTGGGAGTGGAGGGCTCCGGGCCGGGCGTGGTGCCGCTCGTCGTGGCCGCTGCCTGTTACGGCGTCGGGGCCGTGCTGGTCGGGCGGTGGTTCGGCGACGTCCCGCCGATCACCGTCGTGGCGGGGGTGCTCGCGGTCGCCGGGCCGGTGCTGACCGTGTTGGCGCTCCTGGCCGAGCCGGTGCCCTCGCCGTCCGGGCCGGGGATCGCGGCGCTCGCCGTGCTCGGCCTGCTCTGCACGGCGGCCGGGCTCGTCAGCTTCTTCGCGCTGATCGGCCGCGCCGGGCCGGACCGGGCAGCGCTGATCACCTACGTCGCACCCGTGGTGGCGGTGCTCTGCGGCGTCGTCGTCCTGGCCGAGCCGATCGGGCCGCGCACCGTCGCCGGCGCCGGGCTGATCCTCGTCGGGGCGTGGCTCGCCACGCGTCCGGTGCCGGCGGGATAGCCGTGACGGTGCCCTCCGGGGGCCGAGCGGCGGTCTCGCACACCGATCGGAGCCCTCGCACATGCTCGAGCGTGTGCGAGGGCACCACAACGGGTGCGGGAGCTGTGCCGGGCAGGTCCAGGTCCACTCGCCGTCGGGTCGGGGTGACCGGTCAGCCCGCTATCGGTAGTTCGTGAACTGGAGCGCGATCCCGAAGTCCTTGCCCTTGAGCAGCGAGATGACGGCCTGCAGATCGTCCTTCTTCTTGCCCGAGACGCGCAGCTGGTCGCCCTGGATCTGGGCCTGGACGCCCTTGAGCTTCTCGTCCCGGATCGTCTTGCTGATCTCCTTGGCCTTGTCCTGGGCGATGCCCTGCAGGATCGTCCCGGTGGCCTTGTAGGCCTTGCCGGACAGCGCAGGTTCGCCGACGTCCAGCGCCTTCAGCGAGATGCTGCGCTTGATCAGCTTCTCCTTGAACACCTCGACACCGGCGAGCAGGCGCTCCTCGGTGTCGGACTCGAACGTGACGGTCTCCTCGCCCGCCCAGGCCACGCTGGTGTTGGTCCCGCGGAAGTCGAACCGCTGCGACAGTTCCTTCGCGGCCTGGTTCAGGGCGTTGTCGACCTCCTGTCGGTCGACCTTGCTCACCACGTCGAACGACGGGTCGGCCATGGCTCCTCCTCGGACGGCCCCCCTCGTCGGGGGCGCTCGGCTTGTGTCGTATCCTTCTTCACGCGCTTCGGCACGCCGATCGCACCCCCGGCAGGTTGCCCGAGCGGCCAAAGGGAGCGGACTGTAAATCCGTCGGCATCGCCTTCGAAGGTTCGAATCCTTCACCTGCCACACCAGCGAGAACGGCCCCCTGACCAGCGGAAACGTCGGTCCGGGGGCCGTTGTCGTCTGTCCGGTCGTGTCCGGCGCTGACCGGCTCTGTGCGGGTGTTCACGGACCATTTACGGACCGATCTTGGTCGCCGCCCGCGCGCAGTGCCTCCTCGACCCGACGGCGCACCGCCTCCTCCTGACCCGCGATGCACTTGGCGTAGACCCGCAACAGGACGTCGACGCTGTGCCCCGCCGACGCGGCCACACGGCCCACCCCGGGCGCCATGGAACAGCCGACTACCCGGCCCCCGCCCACCAGGCGTGCTCGTGCTCAGTCCTCTTCGGCGAGCCGCCGTAGGGCACTCAGTCGCCGGTCCCAGGCGTCGGCGAGAGTCGTCAACCGGTCAGCAGCGTCGCGCAGAGGGTCCGACTGAGCCTCGTAGCGAACCTCGCGGCCACTGCGCTGCCTGGTCACCAGGCCCGCGCGTTCCAGAACCGCCACGTGTTTGAGGATGGCGGCACGGCTCACGGGGAGATGTCGAGCCAGCGCCGACGCGCTCCGGGGCTCGGCGGCGATCAGTTCGAGGACTTGTCGTCGGGTGGGCTCCGATAGTGCTAGGAGCACGTCATCGGGGGCGGCACTCACACCAACAGCTTGTGCGCGTAGGCAACGAGTGTGGGAAGACCGCCGTCCCACCCCTGCGTGGTTGCTTCGAGGTATGCCGCCCGCTGCTCGTCGGTCAGGGCGAGGGTCGATATGCCGCTCTCGGTCACCCGCAGGTGGGTCCGCTGTTCGTCGACGGGCGTGAGTTCGAAGAGCACGTGGGTCGCGGTCCCTGCCGCCGGCAGGGCGTCGGGGACATTCGAGTAGCGGTAGCCGAGCCGGTTCGGCGCCTCCAGCACGTCGATCACCCCACGGAAGCGGCCATGCTCATCCCAGCGGTGTTCGATCTCGCCGTCGAGACGGAGATCGACAGTCGCGCCGTCGAAGGCATACCACTCGCGAATGTGCTCGGGTTCCGTGATCAAGGTCCACACATGCTCAACCGGCGCGTCGATCTCGACTGTTCGTTGCACCTGATCCATCGTGACCTCCTCGGTGACCTGTTACCTCTAGGTTGCACGTAAGACCAGCGAAGTGCAACCCCAGCGTTACAGTTGCGCCCCTCGGCCGAGGAGCATCCACGCCGTGGTGTCGGTGGAGCGACGCGGTGGGGTCAGGAGCAGCTTCGGGTTTCGAACTCGTCGATCGTCGTCTCCGCCGTCTCGACCGCTGCGCTGTCCGGGGTGGCGACGCCGGCCGCGCCCGCCTCGGCTCGGGAGTCGTCGACGAGCACCGTCACCGGGCCCAGGATCTCGGCGGGGGCGACGCGCTGCATCTCCTCCATCATCGCCGCACCCATTTCCAGATCGGTCTGTGTCAACTCGGCGTCGGTGTCCATCAGGGACGCGTGCCGGTCGGAGAGCGCGCAGTAGCGCGCAGTGTCCGCGGTTGCAGTCCCCCCGAGCGCTGGAGTCCTGGACGTTGGAGCCCCGGGAGCTGGGGCTGGGGCGGCGGAGGCCGCGTCGTCCGGTGCTTCGGCGTCGTCCGGTTCGTCGGCCTCGTCGGGTGATTCGGTCTCGTACTGTGAGGTCAACGGGTCGCCATCGAGCGCGGGCCCGGGTTGCTGCATGCGGGTCAGGACGGCGATGCCGAGTGCGGCCACGACGACCGCCACGGCGACGAGTCCGGCGGCCGCGCGGAGCCCGCCGCCCGACGTCGACGAGGCCGTCTGCTGCTGCGGTACGTGGGCCGGCCGGCGGGCCATGTGCGCCGAGACGGCTTGGCGTGTGGCGCCGGCTGGTAGCGAGACGAGCTTCTCCAGTGGTCCTTGGCCGATCCACCGTCGCCAGGCCACGGACAGGGCCAGGGCACCGGCGAGCATCGCCCCGAACAGCAGCGCAGGCTGGTCGGACCAGATCCCGGTGGCGAGCAGGACGAGGTGAGTGCAGTACAGGGTCAGCGCGAGGCTGCCCACCGCGGCCAGCGGCGAGAGCAACCGCCGCAGCACCGGTAGCCGCGTGAGCAGCAGCGCGGCACCGAGTACCGCGGCCGCCGAACCGACGCTGTGCAGGAGGTCGATCGGTGTGTGCGAGTGCGGTGCCGGCAGCGCGAGATGCCACCAGGTCGACAGCGGCTGGTGCTCCTCCGACAGCAGCTGGGTCGCGACCTGCGCCGGGTCGTCCGCGCTGCCGCTCTCCTGCACCAGGCGGGCGAGTCCACCCAGGGGGTAGAGCACGTACCAGGACACCGCGCGGGCCGCGACCGCGAGCGCCAGCCCACCGCCGAACAGCCACCACGCCACCCGTCGCGACGACAGGTCGAGCCGGCCGATCGCCAGCCCGGCACTGAGGTAGCCCAGGTAGACCACGACCGGATACGCGCCTGACAGGAGCAACTGGACCAGCAGGCCGAGAGGGTCGTTCACCAGCGTGCTGAACGTCGGGTCGTCCGCGCCGGCGTACGGCAGATTCGCCCCGGCCGTCGCGACCAGCAGTATCGGACCGAGGACGAACACGGCGGCGGTGACCCCGAGCAACGCGGGCGCCCGCAACCCCAGCAACGGAAGGGCCAGCACGAACAGCAGCCCGTAGAAGGGCAGGATTCCCCAGATCCCGTTCTGGGTAGCGAGGAGCCCGAGTGCGAGCCCGAGCACGAGGACGAGCATCGCTCGGACCACCAGGCCGGACGAGGCGGCGACGCGCCGGCGCCCACGCACACCGTCGCGTCCGCCGGAGAGGAACGCCACGCTGACCCCGGCGACGACGACGAACGTGGCCGCCGCCCGTCCGGCGGCGAGCATGCTCACCGTGGTGGGAGAGCCGGACTCGGTCTCCATGGGCAGCGTGTGCGTGGCGATCATCCCGATCACCGCCAAGCCCCGTGCCACATCCACCCCGATCATGCGCGGCCGTTTGCCGGGGGCGGGGATCGTGCCATCCGCGTTCGGCGAGGGCGGGGCGTACACCGCTGTGGGCGCTGACATGGCAAGACCTCCCGAGTTGTTGCCGGTCTCCGGCCGAGCACGGAGCCGATCCGCGTTCGTTGTGCGGATCCGCCCTGCTTTCCACCTGCCGGCCTGGCAACGGGTGGTTGACTCTGGCAGCGACCGGGCCGCGTGTCGGTCGGGTGAGCTCTAGACCGGGGGAGGGCCAACCCCCTCGGGAGGTAGGGCTGTCCCCGGCACGGCGAGCCGACGAGCAGCAGGAGGCATCCCCCTGGGCGGCGGCTGTCTGCTCTGATGGTCGGCAGCAAGACTCGGTAGCGGCGCAG
Organism: uncultured Actinomycetota bacterium; assembly: GCA_963822335.1. GTDB lineage: Bacteria > Actinomycetota > Actinomycetes > Mycobacteriales > Pseudonocardiaceae > Pseudonocardia. The sequence continues at coordinate 361,605 of CAWGHE010000007.1, forward strand.
CCACGTGTGCAGGGTCTGGCGCGCTACCCGGAACTGGGCGCGCCGCGGTGCTTCCCCGGGCGAGAAGTGCCCACGCCGCGCGACGGTCACGGGGCCGGAGCGTCAGGCCTAGCATCGTCTGCGGAGGCGGTCCTATGGAGTCGTACGAGATCACCGACGAGATGCGACGAGCCCAAGCCGAGTTCCACCAGCTCATCGCCACGTCCGCGCCCGAGGATCTCGACCGGCCGTCGAACGGCACCCGGTGGACGAACCGGCAGCTGCTGTTCCACATGGTGCTCGGCTACGGCGTCGTCCGCACCTTGCTCCCTCTGGTGCGGACGCTTGGCCGACTCGGCCACAGCCGAGGATTCGCGGCCGCCCTGCATGCAGCCCGCCGCCCCTTTCATGGGATCAACTATCTCGGGCCGTGTGTCGCGAGCCGCCTGCTCTCCCTCCGCGCGGTGATCGCCCTGCTCGACCGGACGATCCGCGGCCTGGAGCGCAGCCTCGCCGCCGAGACCGACCAGGGACTGGCGCTCTCGATGCACATGCCGACCAGCTGGGATCCGTACTTCACGCCCACGATGAGCGTGCTCGACATCTACCACTTCGGAACACAGCACTTCGACCACCACCGGCGACAGCTCACCCTGGCCGGCTCCCCGAGCTGAGCCGTGGTCCGGCCAACCCGTCAGGCGGTCTCAGCTCCGGTCAGCTCGGCGAGTAGCTCCCGGACACGGCGGTCGATGTCGTCGCGGATCGGGCGGATCTCGGTTGCGGTGCGCCCGGCCGGGTCCTCGAGCTGCCAGTCCAGGTAGCGCTTGCCAGGGAAGATCGGGCAGGCGTCCCCGCAGCCCATGGTGATCACGACGTCCGAGGCCTGGACGGCATCGGTGGTCAGGGGCTTGGGGAAGGCCTGGTCGAGGTCGAGCCCGATCTCGCTCATGACCTCCCGGACGCTCGGGTTGATGCTGTCGGCAGGCGCGGAGCCGGCAGAACGGACGGTGACCGCGCCGCCCGCGTGGTGGGCGAGCAGGGCGGCGGCCATCTGGGAGCGGCCCGCATTGTGCACGCACACGAACAGGACTTCCGGGGTGCCGGTCATGCGGGTTCCTTCCAGCGGCGTCGGGCGGCCAGCGAGACATAGACGAGGGCGACCAGGACCGGGACCTCGATCAGCGGGCCGACCACACCGGCGAGGGCCTGGCCGGAGGTGACGCCGAAGGTCGCGATGGCGACGGCGATGGCCAACTCGAAATTGTTGCCCGCCGCAGTGAACGCCAGCGTCGTCGTCCGGGCGTAGCCGAGCCCGATCACCCGGCCCAGGGCGTAGGAGCCGGCCCACATGAGCGCGAAGTAGGCCAGCAGCGGCACCGCGATCCGGGCGACGTCGAGCGGCTGCGAGGTGATCGCGTCGCCTTGGAGCGCGAACAGGATGACGATGGTGAACAGCAGCCCGTAGAGGGCGAGCGGGCCGACCCGGGGCAGGAACGTCGACTCGTACCAGTCGCGGCCCCGGGTGCGTTCCCCGAGCAAGTCGGGACAGGTAGCCGGCGGCCAGCGGGATGCCGAGGAACACCAGCACCGATCCGGCGATCTGCCACGGGGACACGTTCAGGTCGGTGGTCGGGAGGCCGAGCCAACCGGGCAGCAGGTCCAGGTAGAACCAGCCGAGCGCGGCGAACGCGATCACCTGGAACACCGAGTTCAGCGCGACCAGCACCGCGGCGGCCTCGCGGTCGCCGCAAGCGAGGTCGTTCCAGATGATGACCATGGCGATGCAGCGGGCGAGCCCGACGATGATCAGGCCGGTGCGGTACTCGGGCAGGTCGGGCAGCAGCAGCCAGGCCAGCGCGAACATCAGCGCCGGACCGATCACCCAGTTCAGGACCAGCGAGGAGACCAGCAGCCGGCGGTCCCCGGTGACCGAGTCGAGCCGGTCGTAGCGGACCTTGGCCAGGACCGGGTACATCATCACCAGCAGCCCGAGCGCGATCGGGAGCGAGACACCCGCGACCGACACCGCGTCCAGCGCCGGACCGAGGCCCGGGATCAACGCGACCGGCCAGCAGGCCCACCACCATCGCGGCGACGATCCACACCGGCAGCAGCCGATCAAGCCTGGACAGTCGGGCGACAACCGGCGCCGTATCCGTGGGTGCGCTCACTGCGCGGCCGCCGTGGTCTGGGCCGGACCGGTGGCGGGCAGCAGGACCGCCGACAACCGGCCCAGGACATCCGGGTGGACCCGGTAGTAGATCCAGGTCCCGCGCCGCTCACCGGAGATCAGACCGGCTTCCCGCAGCACCTTGAGGTGGTGCGAGATCGTCGGGCCGGACAGGTCGAACACGTCGGTCAGGTCGCACACGCAGGCCTCACCGCCCGCGTGGGAGGCGATCAACGACAGCAGCCGTAGGCGCACCGGGTCGCCCATCGCCTTGAACACCCGTGCGAGCTCCGCCGACTGCTCATCCGACAGCGGTTCAGCCACCAGCGGGGAGCAGCACTGCGCGGCGTCGGCCAGGTCCACGGCCACCCGCCCCTGTTTCGTCATGCGTCTAGGTTGACAGATGTCGAAACAAGGTGCAATGTCTGTATCGACCGTCATCGAATCAAGGGAGTGGTCATGTCCCGAGTCCAACTCGCCCTGCGGGTCTCCGACCTCGACGGGTCGATCGCGTTCTACAGCGCGCTGTTCGGCGTCCAGCCGGCCAAGCTCCGTCCCGGCTACGCCAACTTCGCGGTGGCCGAACCGCCGTTGAAGCTCGTCCTGATCGAGGGCGAGCCCGACCAGCCCACCGTCATGGACCACCTGGGCGTGGAGGTCGGGAGCACCGAGGAGGTCGACCAGGCCACGGAACGCCTGTCCAGCCTGGGCCTGTTCACCCAGGTCGAGGACGACACCACCTGCTGCTACGCCCTGCAGGACAAGGTGTGGGTGCATGGGCCGGGTGCCGAGCCGTGGGAGGTCTACACCGTGAAGGCCGACGCACCCGACGCCACGTCGATCCATCCGGTCGGCGTCTCGCCCCAGGCAGCCGGACGTTGCGAGTGCGGTAGCCCGATGACCGCCGAGACCGAGGTCGACGACTCCGCCTGCTGCGCCACCGCGCCGCGATAGCCGACGACGATGGCGCCCGGGTGTACCGGGCGAGTTCGGCTCCATCCCCCTGACCGACCAGCGTGCAGCCGCCCGCACGTGGCCGTCGTGGCTCGCCTGCGCACCCGGAATACAAGGCGATTCGTCCGGAGTTGGAGCTGTCGATCCGACCCCGAATCACCACACCACGAAGGCGAGAGACTCGTATGGCCGAGGCCGACCTGCAGCGCAACAAGGACAACGTCCAGGCGTTCTACGACCTGATGTTCAACCAGTGCCGGCCGGCCGACGCCCTCGACCGCTACGCCGGGGACACCTACACCCAGCACAACGTGCACGTCGCCGACGGCAAGCAAGCCTTCGTCGACTACTTCGAACGGATGGCGGCCGACTACCCGGGCAAGCACGTCCGATTCGTCCGCGTGATCGCGGAAGGCAACCTGGTCGTCCTGCACTGCCATCAGACCTGGCCGGGCAGCGACGACTACGCCGGGATCGACATCTTCCGGGTGGACGACCGAGGCAAGGTCGTCGAACACTGGGACGTCCTGCAGGTCATCCCGGCCACGTCAGCCAACGACAACGGCATGTTCTGATCCCTGGCCGAGAAGGCGGCACCAGGCGCAACACGCCTACCGGTCACGGCGCGGAGGCCGTTCACTCTGCGCGCGTTCGAGCCTCATCGTGAGGATGTCGATGCGGGCGCGTATCCGCACCACGGGTTCCTCTCCCGACTGGTCCCAGTAGAAGTAGAGGGCGGCGTACCACTCGGCTTCCTTCTGCGCGTCGACGACCAGATCGTCGCCACCGATCCGTCGCAGCGCCACCTCGAGCTGGCCGCACAGGCGCTCTGCGCGAGCACGCTCCCCCGACGTCACCCCAGGGACTCGCCTGCGACCGCCACCCGTTACCCGCTGCCGTCGGAGCGCGACGGGCGATGACTCCGGCCCGGCGCCGCAGTCAACGTGTGTACGCGACACACGAGGCGTGCGGACAGGCGGCCTGCCCCGCGTCATGACCGATGGGGGTGCTGACCATGGCGGTGATCGAGGACGTTCGGCCGCTGGGCGCCGAGCTGGAGCGCTCGTACGAGGCCTACGTACGCGGCATGTTGAGGTTCCGCGTCAAGCAGATCGTCTACGTGGCGTTCTATCGCGACGAGAGCGTGATGGGCTTCGCGTTCCCCAAGGAGGAGCGGGCTGCGCTCGTCGCGAGCGAACCGCACAAGTTCCAGATGCCGTCGGCGTCGGAGATGCGCTTCAACTGGGTCCACGCCGACCTTGCGGCACTGGATCCGACCGAGGCCCGCGAACTCGTCGTCGACGCGTGGCGCATGGTGGTCCCCCAGAAGCTCTCCCGCGCCTACGACCTCACCCATCCCGACGGCCCTGCCTGAAGGAGGGGCGGGCTACGGACGGCCTGCCGGGATGCGGATCGCGAAGGCGACGACGTCGTCGTGGTGGGTGTCCTCGGTGAGCGTCTGCACGGCCGAGTCGACGATCTCCTGCGGCTCCCGGTCACGGACGGTGTCGAGTAGCTCCAGGAGATTGTCGGTCCCGGAGTCGAGGTCGCTGCCCGGTCGTTCGACGAGTCCGTCGGTGTAGAGGAACAGGACCGATCCGGGCTTGATCCGGCGCTGATGGTCGGTGCGTTCGCCCGGTCCGGTCAGCCCGAAGCCGAACAGGCTGTCGTGGGGGTCGAGCAGGTGGCTCGTGCCGTCGGGGTCGAGCAGGATCGGCGCCGGGTGCCCGGCGTTGGTCCAGGTGATCGACCAGATGCCGTCCGGGTCCCGGCGGAGCAGGGCGAGGATCGCGGTGCCGGTGGCGCCGATGTCGAACTGCGTGTTCGCGTTCTCGAACGCGTCGAGGATCTTCGACGGCGGGCCGCCGGGATGATCGGCGGCCGCCTGGCGGAGCATGCTCCGGACCTGGCCCATGATGGTGACCGCGGGGAGCGAGTGACCGATGATGTCGCCGACCGACAGCATCAGGACCCCGTCGTCGGGGCGATCCGGGTCGGTGAGCGTGGCGGCGTCGTACCAGTCGCCGCCGACGGCCTCGCGGGAGTCGGCGGGCAGGTAGCGGGCGGCCATGGCGACGTCGGGCACCGTGGGCAGGGTCGTGAGCATGGCCTCCTGCATCTCGAACGCGACGCTGGTCCGGTGCGAGAGCTGTCCGGCCCGTCCGAGCGCCTGGCCGGCGTAGCCGGCGAGCGTCGCGATGGTCAGCAGGTCGGTCGGTTCGACCGCCTTGGGTCTCGACCATCCGAGCAGTACCGCACCGACGATGCGTTCGGTGATGGGCAGCGGCGCGACGACGATGCAGTGCAGTCCGCGGGCACGCAGCTCGGCGCCTGCCTCGCCCGGGTGTGCACGGTCGAACGCGGCGCGGTCGGGGTAGTGCAGGATCCGCCGTTCCCGGACCGCCGTGGACGCCATCGATCCGGGATCCCACGCGCCGCGGCCCGTCTCCGGCAGCTCCCGGCGGTCGAGGATCGCCATGTCGATGTGCGCCGGAGCCAGTGCAGCGGTCAGCAGCTCGGTGATCTGGGCGCGGGCGTCGGCGACGGTGACCGTGTCGGTGAACGCCTGCGATGCCTCGAGCAGTGTCTGGCTGCGGTCGAACGCCCGCTGCTGACCGGCTTCGACCTGGTCGCGACGCTGTTCCTCGTTCAGTGCCTCCTGCTGGAGCAGGCGCAGCCGGAGTTCTGTGGAGCAGGCCCGCGCGATGCTGGTCAGGGTGTCGACGTCGTCCGGTGCCCACCGCCGCGGTTTCCGGTCGACCGCGCACAGCGACCCGAGCACGTTCCCGTCGCGGTCGAACAGCGGGATCCCGGCGTAGGCGAGCATCCCGAACTCGGACACGGCCGGGTTGTCCCGCATCCGGGGGTCCCCGCGCGTATCGGAGATCACCAACGGCGTTGCCGCCGCGATCACCCACTGGCACAGCGAGTGCGTCAGCGGAATGGACCTCTCCGACGCCAGGGGCTCGTCGAGGCCGGACGCGCCCGGGATGACCTGCACGTCCTCGCGGACCAGCGACACCGCCGCGGCCGGGACGTCGAGCGCGCGGCGAACCCAGGAGGCGAAGTGGTCCATGTCCGGATCGGGCGCCGCGCCGAGCCCGCTGCGTTCCAGCGCCCGGAGCCGCTCGGGATCGCACAGCGCAGCGCACAGCTCGGCGCTGTCCCGATCCAGGTCGGGCCAGGCAGGCACGCGCTCTGTCATCCCCGCTCCCGAGATGGCCGGATGTCGACTGTCACATTCTGCCGACTCGGAGCCGAGGGTGGACACTGTCCCCCGCGGGTACGCCCTGTGACATCGCGAAGTCCTGGGACGAGGTCCACAAGGACAGCCGGCGTACCGCTCGATAGGAGGCTCGGTGACCGAACTCGCCGCAGGCCCGTCGTTGCATCTCACCCACTGCGTCGCCGCACAGGTGGGCGGAGTCCGTCGTTGGCTCCGCGAGAACCTCGCGCACCCGGAGCGGGTCGTCGACGCCGAGCTCGTCGCCACCGAGCTGGTGACCAACGCGATCGACCACGGCAACGGCGCCCGTGCCGTCCGGATCACCGTCTTCCCGACCCATCGCGTCCGCATCGAGGTCGACGACAGCAACCCGTCCGCGACGCTGACGGTCGGCCGATCCCGCCATGGCTCCCCGCGGGGCAACGGCCTCGCCATCGTCGACGCCCTCTCCTCGTGGGGCGTGGCCCGGACCAGCGAGGGAAAGACGGTCTGGGCGGGACTCTAGGCGCGCGGCACGTCGACCCGCTCGGTCAGCACCGCGCCGTCCGAGGCCCCGCCGTCGCTCCACGCGTTCGCGGTCACGTACAGCGTGCGGCCGTCGGCGCCGCCGAGTACGCAGGAGAAGCAGCCGCGGTCGGCCTCGACGACCCCGAGCACCTCGCCGCCCTCCGCCACCCGCACGCAGCGCCGGTTCGGGACGTCGGCGTACCAGGCCGCCCCCTCGGCGTCGAGGCAGATGCCGTCCGGCGCCGCTCCGCTGCCCAGCTCGGCCCACACGCGGCGGTCCATCAGGTCGCCGGTGCCGTCGATGGTGAACGCCGTCAGCCGCTGGGCGTGCGACTCGGCGACGATCAGGGTCGACCCGTCGGCCGTCACCGCCATGCCGTTCGGGAACCACACGTCCTCGGCGACGATCCGGTGGCTCCCGTCGGTGTCGACGAGTCCGACGACCCCGGGGAGCGACGGCTCGCCCGGCGCCGCGCCGGGCATGTCGATGTAGGCGCGCCCCGCCGGGTCGACGACGATCTCGTTCCACGGCCGGCCCACCGCCCCGTACGGCGCCAGTTCGGGGCCGACCCGGACGCCGTCGTTCGTGGTGACGAGCATCCGGCCGTCGGGGAGCCAGTCGATCGAGAACGGCAGCCCGTCGACCCGGGTCACGGTGCGGCGGTCGCCGCCGTCGTCGAAGACCAGGATCTCGCCGGCGAGCCAGTCGCACATCCAGAACCGTCCGTCGTGCCAGCGCGGGGACTCGCCCATGACGATCCCGGTCGCGAACGTCTGTGTCATGTCCGTCCTGACCCGTTGCGCGTCGCAGGCTCATCGGTCCCGGCGCCGATACGCTGGGAGGCTCCGGGCATGGACGAACCGACGATCCGCCCCTACGCCGCGCCCGACCGCGACGACGTCGTCGCACTGTCGCTGCGGGCCTGGGAACCGGTGTTCGCGTCGCTGCAGCGGGTGCTGGCCGGGTCCGGCGTGTTCGAGGCGCAGCACCCGGACTGGCGGGCGTACCAGCGCCGGGCCGTGCAGCGGACCTGCGACGAGGGCGCCGCCGTCTGGGTCGCGGAGACCGGCGGAACGGTTGCCGGGTTCGCTGCGGCCGTGCTGCACGCCGAGGACCGGATGGGCGAGATCGCGATGCTCGCGGTCGACCCGCCGCACCAGGGCCGCGGCATCGGGTCCCGGCTGACCGCCGTCGCGACCCGGTGGCTCGCCGCGCAGGGGATGACGACCGTGATGGTCGAGACGGGCGGGGATCCCGGCCACGCCCCGGCCCGTGCGGTCTACGAGCGCGCCGGGTTCACGCTGCTGCCGGTCGCCCGCTACTTCCGGACGGTCACCCCGGCCGACGGCGCCACACCGTCCGATGTGTCCGGACGTGGGCGGTAACGGGTCCCGTGATCCGGCACCTCAGGGGTGGTGCGGCAGCACCACGTGCGACGGGTGGTCGGACCCGTGCCGCACCTCGAAGCGGATCGGGCGCCCGGTCGTCGCGGAGGCGACCGGGTCCTCGGTGCCGTGGTGGCGGGCGAAGCGGGGGAACGCCCCACCGGCGATCTGCACCCGCAGCCGGTGCCCGGCGCGGACGCGGTAGCCGGTCGGGCTGAGCGCGAGCCGGACCACGACGGTGCCGTCGGGCGCCTGCGCCTCCGAGCCCGGGAGCAGACGGTGCATCCCGTCGGTGATGTTGAGCGAGCGCCCGTCCGGGTCGACGTCGCAGAGCCGCACGAACACGTCGCCGAGCCCGGAGTCGGTGCGCAGGTACACGACCGCGCCCACCTCGCCGAGGAGGTCCACATCGGTCTCCAGCGGTGGGCCGGTGAACACGAGCACGTCGTCGCGGGCCTCGATCGCGCGGTTGTCGTGCTGCTTCGACGGCGGCTGCAGCATCGGGCCGCCGACGGTCGGGGTCGGGTCGGCCGGGTCGTAGACGAAGCGGTCGGCCACGGCCTCGGCGGCGGGGCCGTCCGGGGAGAGCCGCCCACCGGCACCGAGGTGCCAGCGCGTCGGCACCGCGGCGGGCGGCGGCCACGACGGCAGGTCGGTCCAGCGGTCCGCGTGCTGCATGTAGACCCGCACCGGCGCGCGTTCGTCGTCCGGGCCGCCGTTCAGGTGGCGGTTCAGCCAGCCGACCATCTCCTGGGCCGTCGTGGTGATCGAGGCGCGGTCGCCGTGGGTCCACGGGCCGATCGTGATCCGCGCCGTCGCGCCACCCGCCTGCAGCGCGGCGAAGTCGACGAGCTGACGGTCCAGGAACAGGTCCCACCAGCCGGTGACCATGCACACCGGCGGCATCGCGGCGGCGTCGAACCCGTCGTGCTCGGCCGGTGCCCAGAACTCGCGGGCCCGTTCGGCGTTCTGCACGAAGTCGCGCCAGAACACGACCGGTGCGCCGGTCAGCGCGACGTCCGCGGCCTGCAAGCGGGAGCGACTCCACCGCGCGCCGCTTGCGGCGGCTGAACACCGGCGTCGCGAGGAAGCCGGTGACCGCGCCGATCCGTTCCTGTCGCCCGATCTGATTCACCCAGCTGGCCAGGTTCAGCAGGCCGGGCGCCCCGCCCGGGTAGAACGTGCTGGTGAACTCCGACGCCGTGATGTCGGCGTTCATCGAGACCAGGCCGGGCTCGGCGTACGGCGCGATCGCCCACTGCGTGTGGCCGACGTAGCTGGGGCCCGACCGTGGACACCCGGCCGTCCGACCACTCCTGCTCCCGCAGCCACGCCAGCGTGTCCAGCCCGTCCGCGCGCTCGTGCAGGAACGGGCGGAACTGGCCGCCGGAGCCGAACGTCCCGCGGGTCGACTGGACCAGCACCTGGAAGCCGCGTCGCGCCAGCAACGATCCGATCAGCGACCCGAGACCGTTGCGGCCGTACGGGGTGCGCATCAGGACGGTCGGACGCCTGCGGACCGGGCCGGGAGTCGCGGTAGAGCGTCGCCAGCAGTTCGACACCGTCGGCCATCGGTACGCGCAGCGACTCGTCAGCCACGTACGGGGACGCCGGGTCGGTGAAGCCCAACTGCCGGTCGATCCACCGCTCCGCGATTCCCACCGCGCACCTCCGCCTGCTCCGTCCGTGTACACCACGATCGTAGGGATCACGTTCGGCCCTGCGGCGACGGCGCCGGGTGGGGTCCTCCGGAAGTGTCGGTGGTCGGACGTAGCCTGCGCCGGTGCAGCTGGTGCGGATGTGGTGTTGCGAGCGCGAGTGGGTGGGCCCCGACCGGGCGCACTGCTGTGTCCGCACGGGTGGGTGCGGGCACGTGTTCGACGATGCCGAACTGTGGGACTCCCATCGCCGACGTGGGGTGTGCCTCGATCCGCGGAGTCTCGGCCTGGTGCAGACGCGCAACGGCATCTGGCTGCGCGCTCTCGACCAGGTCGGCTGACCTGGTCACCCGCCGCGCGTGATCCCGCGGAACACGGCGGGCTCGTCGCCGGGGTTGTGCACCGACGCGAGATCGAGCCCGGTGAACCAGAGCACCGCCCCGGTGCCGAACCGGCGCCGGCCACCGGCCCGGCAGCGCAGCTCGATCTCGCCGGCGTCGACGACGATCAAGGCGCCCTGCCACTCGTCCTCGTCGTGCGGGCGGTCCTCCCCGGGCGCGACGGTGATCGACCGCGAGTGGAACGACGACGCGCCGTCTGCGCTCATCTCCACCCCCCGCACCGGGAACGGCCGGCTACTCCGGCCTCCTCCCCGTGATCGACCGTCGCCGCGCCGGAAACTCATCGGCCGCGGTCGGTGTCCATCGTCTCCCCGGACCGGGCCGGTCGCAGGTCCTGAGCCCGCGGCCCGCGACATCGGTCTTCCGCGCCGCGCTCCGGGCTGCTAATTTCCGTTGACGGGCGCCGTCCTGCGCCCAACCCCCGGTTCCGGAGCCCACGCTTCCGGCCGAGCGGGGGCAGAGGGGGCCCGAGCCCTCGGGACGCCGGTCGAGACATGCCCTTTCCGGTGGGGATCGCACGAGCGTGGGTCGTCGATCGCTGCCGCGGAGAGGACAGACGATGACCGAGCACCGATCCTTCAAGAAGCTCGTCCGGGCCCGCATGGCGAAGACCGGGGAGAGCTACACCGCTGCCCGCGCGCAGCTGCTGGCCGCGACCGGCCCGGAGCCCGTCCTGGTCACCACGGACGACACGATCCGCGAGCGGACCGGCCGTGGCTGGGAGGACTGGTTCGACCTCCTCGACGGCGAGGGCCTCACCGGGCGCCCGCACCGCGAGATCTCCCGCCGGGTCGCCGAGATCATGGACATGGTTCCGCTCGCCTGGAACGTGCAGGCGGTCACGAAGAGCTTCGAACGGGCGCGCGGCGGCAAGGCCGTCGGGGAGAAGGACGACGGGTTCGCCGTGAGCGCCTCGAAGACGCTGCCCGCCCCGGCGGACCAGGTGTTCGACCTGCTCGTCGACCCCGGGCGGCGCCGCGCCTGGCTGGACGCCGAGCTGACCGAGCGCACCGCGACCCGCCCGAAGCGGGCCCGCTTCGACCACCCGGACGGCCGGGTCGCGATCACGATCGACCCCCGGGGGGACCGGTGCGTGATCGCCGTGGCGCACTCCCGGCTCGCCGACGCCGACGTCGCCGGCAAGACCAAGGCGTGGTGGCGGGACCGGCTGGCCGCCCTCGCGACGCAGCTGGGGGCGTGACGATGTCCGAGCTGATCCTTCCCACCCTGGTGGGCACCGTCGTCGCGTTCCTGATCGGCGGGGTCTGGTACGGCGTGTTCGGTACCGCGGTCGTCCGGGACACTCCGGCGCCGAGGTGGACCTACGGCGTGGAGGTGGTGCGCTGCCTCGTCCTCGCGGCCGTCGTCGTCGGGCTGGCCGCGGCGGCCGGCGTGGAGTCCTGGTGGGCGGGCCTGCTGCTCGGGACGGTCCTGTGGATCGGCTTCCCCCTGGTGCTGTGGACCGGGGCGATGCTGCACGAACGCACACCGCTGCGGACGGCGGCCCTGCACGGCGGCGACTGGCTGGTCAAGCTCCTCGCCCTGGGTCTGGTCGCCGGGCTCTGGCTCTGACCGGGACTACGTGCGGGATACGGGGTGCTGGCCCCCGACGGCGACGGTGACGGCCTCGTGCCCGATCTCGGTGGCCAGCCGCACCCGCTCCGGGTCGGTGGTCAGGCCGCGCACCCCTGCGGAGCGGGACGGGGTGACGGTCAGCAGGTGCGCGCCGTTCCGGTCCGGGTGGGCCGCGTCGGTGATCAGCCGCAGGCTGTCCCCGTGCCGGGCCACGTCCTGGGTCATCTGCCCGAGCCCGGGCGCGAGCCGGTCCAGCGACCGCGCCCACAGCGGTGTCCTGTCACCGGGCTCGTGCCGGCTCAGCTCGGACACCGTGCGGGTCATCAGGGCCAGGACGTGCGTGGCGCCGTCGCGCAGCGCCCGTGCCACCGGCAGCGGGTCGCCGACCGAGCCGTCGATCCACTCCTGGTCGTCGATCCGCACCGGCGGCCCGGCGAGCAACGGGATCGACGCGGTCGCGCGCATCGCCTGCTTCCACTCCTCGCCGCTGGCCATCCCGGTCAGCGCGTGCGGGGTCAGGTCGCCGGCGCGGGTGACCAGCACGTGCAGCGGCACCGGGCTGTCCGCGAGTGACTGCCACTCGGTCGGCTTGGAGTGGACCAGGATGTCGTCGAGCAGGTGGTCCAGCGAGACCACCGGACGGCGGCTGCCGAACCGGCGGGGGTCGATGAACTCCCGGGTGGCCATGTCGTCGGAGAAGATCCGCGCGGCGTCGGCGCCGTGGCCGAGCACCAGCGCGGTGCCGACGAACGCGCCCGCGGAACTGCCGTAGACGGTGTCCACGCCGGCGGCCAGCCCGGCCTGCTCGAGCGCGTGCACCATCCCGCCCGCGTAGGCCCCGCGCATCCCCCCGCCGCCGACGACGAGGGCGAGCGTGTGCGGGTCGGCGCGCGAACCCGGACGGCTGCCCACGGCCCGCCTCCGCAGCATCAGGTCGAGGACCTCGCGGTCGCCGCGATCACCCCGGACGGGGTCGGCCGGCTCGGAGGGGGTCGGCGTCGGCATCCCTCCATCATCCGGGCCGGGCGGCGAATCCCGCGCGCTGGGCCCCTGGGGGCCGCTCATACGCCGTGCACCGCTGCCCGCCCGCCGCCAAACGCCGCAACGGGGGCGGCGACTGCCGCGAGCCGGTCGCGCTGTTAGGTTCCGCCGCGACGGGGGTGGGTGTGAGCCGACGACGGACAGCCGAGCTCGGGCCGCTGGAGCGGACCATGCTCGCGCCGCTGCGAGCGCGCGCGCACGACGCGCGGCGCCGTCGCCCGATGCTGCCCGACCCCCTCGCGGCGGACCTGGCCACCGAGGTCGGAGCGACCCGTACCGGATCGGCGTCGAAGCGCCTCGACGACATCGCCACGCTCCTGCGCGGCGTCGTGTTCGACCACTGGGTCCGCGCGTTCCTCGACGCTCACCCCGGCGGCACGGTCGTCGAGCTGGGGGCGGGGCTGAACACGCGTGCCGAGCGGCTGGCCGGCACCGCGGACGGCCGGGTGGACGCGAACTGGGTGGACGTGGACCTGCCGGCGGTCGCCGAGCTGCGCCGCGAGCTCCTGCCGAGCACCGAGGGCCGGCTGGTCGCCGGGTCGGTGCTGGACGAGGACTGGCTGGACGTGGTGCGGGAGCTGCCCGCGCCGTACCTGCTCGTCTCCGAGGTCGTGCTGACGCTGCTCCCGGAGCAGGGCGTGCAGCGGATCGTGTTCACCGCCGGCTCGATGCTGCCCGGGGCGACGCTGCTGACCGACACGGTCGGGCGGACGACGGCGTCGCACCTCGAGCGCAGCGAGCCGCTCTCGTCCGGGTCGCTCACGTTCGACTGGACCTGCGAGGACCCGGCCGAGCTGCAGCCCTGGGGTCTGCGTCTGCTGGAGTCCCGCGGGGTCGCCGACGTGCCGGACGCGGTGCAGCGCCGGCTCTCGCCGACCGGGCGGGCACGGGCCGCGGCCCTGCGGATGACCCCGCGCCTGCGCGGCCACAAGCTGGCGCGCTACGAGGTTCTCGCTCCCTGACGGGGCGAGGTACGGGAGTTGTCGCGCGCCGTGGCCCGGGTGTGCTCCCCAGCCTCCCGGACCACGGCTGCGCGATCCCTCACCGGCGGACGCTCCCCAGCTTCGGCCGGTGGGCGCGGTCCGGACCCCCGGTCCGTCCGCGCGTGCGTTCTCCCGAGCGCACGTTCACTACATCGAGTAGTACACCCCTCTCGTGACGACTTCGGTTCACGGATCATCAGAAGTGACGAGGGCATTACGCCGGTAGGGTCAGTGGCGTGAGCGGAGCGAAGATCGAGACCGACCCTGCGGAGGTCGGACTGGACCCCACGAGGCTGTTACGGATCGACGAGCACTTCGGCCGTTACGTCGATGACGGCCGGCTTCCCGGCTGGACGATCGCCGTCGCGCGCCGGGGCCGGATCGCCCACCTGAGCCACTACGGGGTCCTGGATCTCGACGACCGCCGACCGGTCGGGCCGGACGCGCGGTGGCGGATCTACTCGATGACCAAACCGATCACCTCGGTCGCCGCGCTGATGCTGTGGGAGCAGGGTGCGCTGGAGCTGACCGACCCGGTGTCGCGCTACATCCCGGCGTTCGCCGACCAGCGCATCTACCGCGGCGGCTCCGCCCTGAACCCGGGCACCGACGCCGCCGCGGGCCCGATGCGGATCTGGCACCTGCTCACCCACACGTCCGGCCTGACGAACGGGTTCCACCACGCGCACGCGGTGGACGAGATGTACCGCAACAGCGGCTACGAGTTCGGCGCCCCGCGCGGGGTCGACCTCGCCGGCGCGTGCGAGGCGTTGGCCGGCCTGCCACTGCTGTTCGAACCGGGTACGGAATGGAACTACTCCGTGGCCACCGACGTGCTGGGACGCGTCGTCGAGGTCGCCTCGGGGATGTCGCTCGACCGGTTCTTCGCCGAGCGCATCCTCGAGCCGCTGGGGATGGACGAGACGACGTTCCACGTCCCGGCCGACGACCCGCGCCTGGCCACGCTGTACGCCGTCCGTCCCGGAGGCGGGCTGGTCCGCAACGCCGCTCTCGGTGACGCCATCACCCGCGAACCGGTCTTCCTCTCCGGAGCCGGTGGGCTGGCCTCCACCGTCGGCGACTACCACCGCTTCGCGCAAATGCTGGCCCGCGGCGGCGAGCTGGACGGCGAGCGGATACTCGGCCCGCGCACAGTGGCCCACGCCACGCGGAACCACCTGCCGGACGACGCCGACCTTGACACCGTCGGACGGCCGATCTTCGCCGAGTCCGCGTTCACCGGCGTCGGGTTCGGGCTGGGTTTCTCGGTCGTGCTGGACGCCCCGGCCACGCACCGGCTCGCGAGCGAGGGCACGTTCGCCTGGGGCGGGCTCGCGTCGACCGCGTTCTGGGTCGACCCGGCCGAGGACCTGACGGTCCTGTTCCTCACCCAGGTGATGCCGTCCAGCGCGTACCCGATCCGGTCCCAGCTCGAGACGCTCGTCTACCAGGCGATCGTGGACTGAGCGGAGCTTGCGGAGCGAACATCGATACTGGCGGAGCTTGCAGAGCGAACATCGATACTCTGACATGCCTGCATCGACCGGGGTCGCGTTCGTCGTCCGGGTGCTGGTGATCGCCGTCTCGCTCTGGGTGGCCACGGTGCTCGTCGACGGCATCGAGATCGACGGCTCGTCCACCAGCGCGCGGGTCGGCACGCTGCTCGTCGTGGCGCTGATCTTCGGCGTGGTCAACGCCGTGGTGAAGCCCGTGATCAAGTTGATCGGATGCCCGCTCTACGTGCTCACGCTCGGCCTGATCGGGCTGGTGGTCAACGCGCTGCTGTTCCTGCTCGTCGGCTGGTTGTCCGACACGTTCGGGCTGGCGTTCACGGTCGACGGGTTCTGGTCCGGCTTCTGGGGCGCGATCATCGTCGCGATCGTCGGGTTCGTTCTGCACCTCGTGATCCCGGACCGGCTCGACGGCCGCTGAGCGGAGCGGGCCCGGTCAGATGGGCCAGCCCTCCATCCGGTGCGCGGCGTCCCAGAACATCCACTCGTAGCGCGACGTGGTCGTGAAGTGCTCGCGCATCAGCCCGAGCTCGCGGTCGGAGGCGACGGCTCCGATCCGGTCCGTCGCGTCCAGCACCGCCTCGACGACGGCGCCGTACTCCTCGCCGCCGTACATCTCGATCCAGCGGCGGTACAGCGGGTCCGGTGATCCGCCCTCGAGGAGGTGCTCGCCGACGCGTCCGTAGATCCAGTAGCACGGCAGCACGGCCGCGACCGCCTCCGCGTACGAGCCGGAGTACGCCGTGGCCAGCAGGTAGCTGACGTACGCCTGGGTAGCGGGGGCGACGGGCAGGGTGCGCGCCTGCTCCGAGGTCAGGCCGAGGCCGTCGAGCAGGTCGCCGTGCAGCTCCTGCTCGGCCGCGATCGCGCCCCCGGCGTGCTCGGCGAACATGGCGAGCTCCTCCTCGCCCGGCGACCGGGCGGCGCACACCGCGAGCGCGCGGGCGTAGCCCCGCAGGTAGTGGGCGTCCTGGACGATGTAGTGCCGGAATGACTCGTGCGGCAGGGTGCCGTCGGTCAGCCCGGTGACGAACGGGTGGTCGAGGATCGCCTGGTGGATGCCGGTGACGTCGGACCAGAGCAGGTCGCGGGTGCGGTCGGCCATACGGTCACCGTAGACGCGGGTCGATCTGAGATCCGGGCCACTTCCGGCTCCGCCGGCGCGTTCGTGGGTCACCATGGAAATGGCGATGCGACTCAGCGCGGAGCGTGCCCTGGACCCTGACACACCCGACATCGCGGAGGTGGTTGGCGTGGAGCCTGCACCGATGGATCACCACGAGAAGATGCGGATCCGGGCGGCGGCATTCCGCGCGACGCGGATCTACCCCGGTCCGGTCGGCGAGCTGGTCTCGCGGGAGCTGCTCTCCTGGGAGGACTTCGGGTACCGCCTCGGCGGTAACCGGCTGGTCATGGACCTGGTCGAGCACGTACTGAAGGACGCGGACACGCAGTCCGCAGCCTGACGGCCGTCGGTACGACGTCGCCGGTCAGCGCAGGGTCGTCGAGGCGACCTCGGCCGCGGCACCGGTGGGCGCGACGCCGTCGCTGAGGCCTGCCGACGCGGCGGCCATGACCAGCATCGCGGCCAGCGTCACGATGCTGCCGGCCCGTGCGGCCAGCGTGAGCACGTCCGACCGACGCCGCCGGGACACCCGGGCGGCGGCGACGGCGCGGTGGCGCCCGGAGCTGTCCGCCGGAGCCGACCGTTCCCGGTCGACCGGCGTCCGCGGCGTCGGGATGCGTGGTGCCGGGACGTGCGGAACGGTGGCGCGCGGAGCCGGCACGACGGTGCCGGTGGGGGCCGGAGCGGACAGCGCGGTCATTCGATCACCGATCTCGGGGGAGCGGAGCCCGGCGGGTTCGCCGGAGCCTCTGGACCCGGTGCGCGCCGCCAGGTCCGTCACTCCGGATGTCGACCGGGCCGGAACGAGTGTTATCCCTGGTCGGGTCGCATCAACCGTCTTGATGACGGCGATGCCCCATCGTGGAGCCTGTCCACTCGGACGCCCACTCGGCGTACACGTTCCGTATCCGACACTCACCCGAATGCGGGCGCCCCGAATGGTCAGTGGCTCGGTGGCGAGACGGCCACCGGCAGGTACTTGATCCCGTTGATGAACATCGACCGCAGTCGCCGTGGCTCCCCGGTCACGGTCACGTCCGGTACCCGGCGCAGCAGCTCGCTGAACACCGCCGCGATCTCCCGGCGGGCGAGGTGCGCGCCCAGGCAGAAATGCGGGCCCGGCCCGCCGAACCCGACGTGCGGGTTGGGCGAGCGGCGCACGTCGAACCGGTCCGGGTCGGTGAAGTGCTCCGGGTCCCGGTTGGCGGCCCAGTAGAACAGCGCGACCTTCGCGTCCGCCGGCAGCTCGGTGCCGCCCAGCACGGCCGGCTCGGACAGCGTCCGCCGCATGTAGATGACCGGCGACGCCCAGCGCACGATCTCCTCGACCGCGCTCGGCGTGACCGCGGCCGGGTCGGCCAGCCAGGCCGCGCGCTGGTCCGGGTGCTCGGTGAGCAGCTGCAAGCCCCAGCTGATCGCGTTGCGGGTGGTCTCGTTCCCGGCGACGACGAGCAGGATGAAGAAGCTCGCGAGCTCGTCGGGTGTCAGCCGCTCCCCGTCGATCTCCGCGTTGACCAGTGCGGACGTCACGTCGTCGGTCGGCTCGGCCAGCCGGGCCCGGCCCATCTCGCGCATCAGCTCGGCGAGCTCCGCGCCGCTGCGCAGCAGCGCGGGGACGATCTCGCCGGAGTCCGGCACGTACTCCGGGTCGGCCGCACCGAGGATCACGTTCGTCCGGTCGTAGACGAAGCGGTACTGGCTCTCCGGGACGCCCATCATGTTGCAGATGACGGTCAGCGGGAGCCGGGCGGAGATCGTCTCGACGGCGTCGCACTCGCCCGCGTCGATCAGGTCGTCGACGATCGCGGTGGTGGTCCGATCCACGACACCGGCCAGGTCCGCGAGCCGGCGCGGGGTGAACCCGCGGGAGACGATCCTGCGCAGCCGTGCGTGCCGCGGATCGTCTGCGTTGATCATCGAGCCGAAGAACTCGGTGAACTCCTGCGGCACGTCCGCAACCGACGTCGCGCCCGATCCGGACCGGAACGTCCCGGGCGCACGGCTGGCCGTCGCGATGTCGTCCAGCCGCGTCAGCGCGTAGAAGCCGGCCCCCGGATCGGGAAACGCCGAGGGCGGCTGCTCGAACCACGGCAGGCCGCCGGCGGCGCGCAGCCGGGCGAACCCGTCGGCGCGTTCCGCGATCGGCGCCGTCCAGAAGCCCTCGAGATCCGACAGGTTCACCGCATGCTGTGTCGGCATCGTCGCCGCTCCTCCTCGGATTCCACTCAGGACTCGCGCACGGCCGCCGGACCCGGCCGATCCGCCCGCTCGCGCTCACCGTTCCCCGCCACCAGCAGCCCCCGCTCGTAGGCGAGCGACACCGCCTCCGCGCGGCCGCCCGCACCCAGCTTCGCCATCAGCCGGGACAGATGGACGCTGACGGTCTTCTCACTGATGAACAGCACCTCGCCGATGCCGCGGTTGGTCAGCCCGAGCGCGACCTGCTCGAGCACGGCGCGCTCGCGCGGGGTGAGCGGACCGGCCCCGGGCGCCAGCGGCTCCGGGACGCTGCCGGGCGCGGAGGGCGCGGCGACCGGGCTGCCGCTGCGCCCCGCGAGCGCCGCCGTGGCCGCGGCGAGCGGGCGGGCCCCCAGCTCGTCGGCCACCACGGCCGCCGCCCGCAGGTCGGTCGCGGCGGCGCGACGCAGAGCGGCCGGATCGTGCTCGGTCGCCGCTCCGCCTGCCGGCGTGGTCGCGGCCAGGCCGAGCAGCGCCTCCGCGCGCCGGTAACGGGCGTAGGCCTCTCGGTACCGGTCGCCGTAGCCGAACCCCTCGACGACGGCGGTCCACGCGTCCGGGGACGGACGGTCGTGCACCCGGGTGTGCTCGGCGCGGGCCTGCAGGAGCCACGCCCGGCCCTCCGGCCCGATCCCCGTCCCGCGGGGCAGGCCGCGTTCGGCCACGATCTCGGCGGAGCCCAGCAGCGCGTCGGCCTCGGCGCGCGCCCGCTCCGGGTCGGCCCGGCCGGCGCGGGCCGCGATCCCCAGCGCGCTGAGCACGAGCTCGCCCAGGTGGTAGGGCACCTCCAGCCGCAGCCGGCGCAGCGCCGCGTCGACGCGGGCCGCCGCAACCTCCGGGTCACCGCGCCACAGCGCGCACTCCGCCCCGGCCTGGCCGAGCAGCAGCACGGTCTGGTCGTGCACCGGGCGTTCCGTGCCGAGCGCGCGGATCCGCGACTCCGCCTCGTCCAGCTCGCCCCGCGCGACCGACACGAGCAGTCCGGCGGCGGCGACCAGACCGGCGACGCCCGCGGACACGGCGGGCCCGACGGACGCGGCGATCCGCTCGGCGCGCGCCCAGTCCCCGCGCTGGAACGCGACGCGCAGGTGGCCGACCTTGTGGTCGAGCCCGTAGCCGCCCCAGCTGATCCCGTATTCCGCGGCCCGGTCCTCACCCGCGGCGAACTCGGCGTCGGCGGCCTCCAGCAGGCCGTCCTCCAGGAACGAGACCCCGCGGTTCCACATCGTCCGCAGCTCGACCATCGGGTTGCCGGACGCCGCGGCGAAGGGCACCGCCTCGGCCAGCAGGTCGCGGGCGTGCGCCGCACCGCCGTCGATCTGGGCGTAGAACGCACAGGTGATCAGCGCGTCGGCACGGGCGGCGAGCAGGTCGAGCCGGGAGTCCTCGTCCGGCACCCCGGCCTCGAGCGCGGCCCGCGACACCGTGAGCGCCTTCTCCGCGTGCTCCCGTCCGGGGGCGAGGCGGTCGGCGCGCAACGCGGAACGGGCCGCCACCGCATGCGCCCATGCCACGTCCGGGCCGGTCGGCTCGCCGTCGAGCAGGGCGACCGCCTCGTCGGCGACGGCGATGGTCTCGTCCATCAGCGCCCCGGAGTCCAGCAACCGCAGCGCGTAGCGGATCCGGGCGTCGGCCCGTCCGCGCCGGTCCTCGTGGGCGTCGGCGAGCTCGACCGCCCGGCGTCCGAGCGCCGCTCCGCGCTCCGGATCCCCGGCCGCGCTGGCCGCCCACGCCGCCTCCCGGGTGAGCCGGACCTCCGACGTCCCGGACACGTCCTCCGGTGTGGCAACGGCGGGCCACACCTCCAGCGCCCGTTCCAGGTGCAACAGCATCTCGGCCGGCCCGCCGCGCCGGACCGCCTCGTCCGCGGCCCGCACCGACGCGGCGAGAGCGCGCGGCAGGTCGTGCGCGGCGAACGCGTGCCGTGCGAGTTCGGCTGCGGTCCCGGGCTCGCCCGAGCGTTCGGCGAGCAGGTCCGCGAACCGGGCGTGCAGCCGGCTCCGCTCGCCGGGCAGCAGGTCGTCGTGCACCGCCTCACGCAGCAGCGCGTGCCGGAACGCGTAGGCGTCCGCCCCGTCCGGGACCAGCACCCGGTGCGTGACCGCCTCCCGCAGTGCTGTCTCCAGCTCGTCCACCGCCAGCCCGGACGCGGCCGCGAGCAGCTCGTGACGCACCGTCCGCTCGGCGACCGACGCCACCCGCAGCACCGCGCGAGCCGGCTCGGTGAGCTGCTCGGCGCGCGCCAGCAGGAGCTCGGCGAGCCCGTCCGGCAGCCCACCGGACTCGGCGGACCCGGCGCAGCCCGCACCGCGGGCCGCCACCAGCTCCTCGGCGAAGAACGCGTTGCCCTCGCTGCGCGCGGCGATCCGCCACACCTCGTCCTGCGCCGTCGCGCCGCCGGCGAGCGCCCGGACCAGCTCCCGGGTGTGCCCGGGTTCCAGCGGCGCCAGATCGATCCGGGTCACCGCGGGCAGGCGGGCCAGCTCGGCGAGCACGGGCCGCAGGGGATGCCTGCGGTGCAGATCGTCCGAGCGGTAGGTGGCCGCGACCAGGAGCCGCTGCCCGCCGAGCCGGGCGAGCAGGAACGCGAGCAGCTCCCGCGTCGACCGGTCCGCCCAGTGCAGGTCCTCGACGACCAGCAGCACCGGGCGGTCCTCGCCGGCCGCCGTGACCGCGGCGAGCACGCCGTCGAAGACCTGTAGGCGGCCGAGCTCCCGGTCCGGCACCCGGTCCGGGCCGGGGGTGGCGGGACCGTCCTCGACCCAGGGAGCGAGCCGGCGCAGCGCGGGCCACCGGTCGAGCAGGTCCGGAAGCGGCCCGCGCAGCGCTGCGAGCGCCTCGGTGAACGGCAGGTACGGCAGCGACGCGTCCCCGACGTCGAGACACCGGCCGAGCAGGACGAGCGCGTCCCCGGCGCCCGGGCCGGCCAGCTCCGCCACCAGCCGGGACTTGCCCACCCCGGCGTCCCCGGACAGCAGCACCGCCCCGGCCCGGCCGGTGCGCGCCCGGTCCAGGGCGGCGACCAGCTCGGCCCGCTCGGTATCACGACCGACCAGGCCGATCCCCGCTCCCGGTCTCGGCACGGAGGTCATCGTGACACGACCCACCGACGGTTCCGGCCGGGTTTCCGGGACCACAGGTGCGGTCGCGCGGCGCCGGATGGGACGTCAGGTGCAGGGCCGCGGCTCGGCAGCGGTGACCCGCGTGCCGGACCCGACCCGGCGCCGACCCCGGAGCGCGCGCACCGCGGTCCGGGCGAGCCGGAAACGCTCGGCCTCGGTCGTCAACCGGTCCCGGCGCTCGGCGACCAGCGCCGTCAGGGCGTCCATCGGGATCTCGTTCGTGGGCATGCCGACAACGGTCGTCCTGAGGGGGCGGGGCGCGGATCGGTCGATCACCTCGAGTTCCGCGACGGGCGCGCCGCCGGGGTAAGGGCCCCTCAGGCGCCCGGCGGCGGGAGCAGACCGGTCCACGGGCCGCGGATCGGCACGGCGTCGTCGCACGGCTCGTCGTGCGCGTGGCCGAACGGGTCGGGCAGAGCCGCCCAGGCGCGCTCACCCGCCGCCAGCTCGACGTCGGTGAGCAGTGCCGACCGCAGCGCGTCCTCGATGTCCGCGGGATCGGCCCGGTGACACAACACGACGACGTCCTGCGCCCGGTCACCCCACCGCGGATGCCAGGCCAGCGCGGCCATCGCGCGGCGGCGGTCGTCCACGCCGTCCCACGCCGTGGCGTCCCGTCCGGCCAGCCACTCACCGGCCTGCGCGATCCGCAGGCCGCCGCCCGCGCTCTCCAGCCACAGCACCGCCTGCGTGCGGCTCGCGATCCAGATCCGCCCGCGTGCGCGGACGACGCCGTCGAGGAGGTGGTCCAGGGCGTCGTGCAGGCGCTCCGGGTGGAACGGGCGGCGCTCGGAGAACACGAGCGTCCGCACGCCCGCGTCGGCGTCGAGGGGCGGGGTACCGCGCAGCAACGGGTCGTGCACGCCGCCGGGGACGCCGCGCCGGGACTCGTCGGCCACGGCGGCGTCGAACAGGTCCGCGGACTCGAGGTCGGCCAGCCGCACCCGTGTGGCCAGCGGGGCGAGCCGGTCCAGCACGGCGCTCGCCCGCGCGAGCTCCCAGGCGTCGGGCTCCGGGCCCGGCGGCACCGTGACCAGGACGTCGGCGAACTCGGCCTGCCCGACGGCGACCTGGGCGATCGTGCGCTCGTCGTCGGGCATGGGCGACAGTCCGCGCTCGGGCAGCGTGTCGTCCCCGGTCGCGTCGTCGAGCCACTGCAGGGGTTCGAGCACGGTGACGACGCCGCGCAGCGACACCAGATCGGTCACCGTCGGCCCGTCCGGTGCCGCGCGCACCGCACCGAGAGCCCAGCAGACCGGCTCCGGCTCCAGGCCCGGGTCGAGGTGCAGCACGATCCGGCGGACCCGGCCGGCCAGGCGCGCGACGGTCGGCAGCACGTCCTCCCGAATCGTGCAGCTGACGCAGCCGTGGGCCAGATCGAGCACGGAGCGGCCGTCGGTCGCGCCGGTGCGCAGCCTCCGGTGCACCCGCCCCCGTCGCAGGTCCCGCAGGTCGTGGTGGAGCACGGCCAGCGACGAGTCCCGTTCCAGGAGCCGGGTGAGCGCCGCCTCCACCCCGTCCCGGCAGAGGCCCGCGAGCACCACGAGCTCGGTGCCCCCGTCTTCCCGATCCTTCGTCACCACGACCTCCCGACGCGTCGGTGCGGACCGGTGTACCGTAAACGAAAACGATTGTCATCGCGAGAGGATGGGTCCCGTGGCGTGCGCAAGATCGGTATCGGGCCGCGGTGACCGGCTTCACGCGGCCGACCGGCGACGCCCGGACCGGGCCCGACCTGCGGATGCCGGGCCGCCGAGATCGTCGGCGAACCCGGTGTCGGGGCCCTCGAATGCTTGTGTAAAGTTGTCGGAGCCCGCCGAGGAGCGCGCTCCTGGGCTGGCTCTGTCGCCCCCTTAGCTCAGTCGGCAGAGCGTCTCCATGGTAAGGAGAAGGTCTACGGTTCGATTCCGTAAGGGGGCTCTGGCGGAGCGCGCACTGGGCTTCGCATGGCGGTGTAGCTCAGTCGGTAGAGCAAACGGCTCATAATCGTTGTGTCGCCGGTTCAAGTCCGGCCACCGCTACCATTCCGACGAGACACGACGTACCTGCTGGGAGGCACCCGCGATGGCCAAGGCCACGGACGTACGGCCGAAGATCACTCTGGCCTGCGAGGAGTGCAAGCACCGGAACTACATCACCAAGAAGAACCGGCGTAACGACCCGGACCGCTTGGAGATCAAGAAGTTCTGCCCGAACTGCAAGACGCACCGGGCGCACCGCGAGACTCGCTGACCGTTGCCCGACGCTTCCTGGGTCGGGCACGTCACCGATCCCACCGGTCCTTACCAGGTCGGTCGCGAGGTCGTGCGTGAGTTCGCCTCCGCGATCGGTGACGACAGCCCGCTGTGCCACGACGTCGAGTCCGCCCGCGCGGCGGGCCACCCCGACGTCGTCGCCCCGCCGACGTTCCCGACCGTGTTCACCATGCCGGTGATCGAGTCGTTCCTCCGTGACCCGGCGCTGGACTGGGACTACACCCGGATGGTCCACGGGGATCAGTCGATCACCTTCCAGCGGCCGATCCACGCCGGGGACGAGCTGAGCACCGTCGTGCACGTCGACGACCTGCGCACCCGCGCCGGCAGCCACATGCTCACGCTGCGCTGCGAGGTCTCCGACGCCGGCGGCGAGCCCGTCGCCACGACGCGGTCGATGCTGGTCACCGCAGCCGAGGAGGGCTCGTGACCGGGTTCGGCGAGGTGAGCAAGGGCGACGAGCTGCCCCCGCTGACCGTCCACCTCACGCGTGCCGACCTCGTCCGCTACGCCGGGGCGTCGGGGGACCGCAACCCGATCCACTGGAGCGACCGGATCGCGTCCGGGGCCGGGCTGCCCGGCGTGATCGCGCACGGCATGTTCACGATGGCGCTGGCCGGACGGGTCGTGACGAACTGGACCGGCGACCCGTCGTCGGTGCGCAGCTACGGGACCCGCTTCACGCGCCCGGTCGTCGTGCCGGACGACGATGCCGGCGCCGAGGTCGAACTGTCCGGGACGGTCTCCGCCGTCGCCGAGGACGACGACGGCAGCCGCGTGGCGACCGTCGACCTGGCCGCCCGCTTCGATGGCAAGACGGTGCTCGGACGGGCCCGGGCCGAGGTCGTCCTCCCCTCCTGAGCCTGTTGCGGGGGCCACTCGGACGGTGCTCCGGGCGTGTGCCGTACACTCGACGGGTCGAGCACGCCGGGTACTCCGGTGCGCTCATCCCGCACTGCGGGCGCGTAGGGGTGTAGCTCAATTGGCAGAGCAGCGGTCTCCAAAACCGCAGGTTGCAGGTTCAAGTCCTGTCACCCCTGCCACTGCGCGGCACGGCGCCGGGACCACCGGGACCGCCCTCACGGGCGGGCACGCCGGAGTCGGCGGTGTACCAGGACGAACGACGACGTGATCCGAGGACGGGTAGGAAGCTCGTATCGGGCGGAGGGCGTGAGCCGTGAGCGACGAACGCGATCCGGAGCGGTCCGGGCAGGAACGCCCGCGCACCGCGGCGGACCGTCGTGGGCAGCGTGCCCGGCGTTCCCAGCGCGACGAC
This sequence comes from uncultured Actinomycetota bacterium, assembly GCA_963822335.1. Lineage (GTDB taxonomy): Bacteria > Actinomycetota > Actinomycetes > Mycobacteriales > Pseudonocardiaceae > Pseudonocardia. The sequence continues at coordinate 387,013 of CAWGHE010000007.1, forward strand.
GGGACCGGACGCCCCGGCTCGAAGGGGCAGGCGACTCCCTCGCGGGGCGCCACGGCCACCGCGACGAAGCCGTCGCCGATCGCCCGGCTGCTGCGGTTCCTGCGCGAGGTCGTGGCCGAGCTGCGGAAGGTCATCTGGCCGACCCGGCCGCAGATGGTGACCTACACGATCGCCGTGCTGATCTTCGTCTCGTTCATGGTCGCGCTCGTGTTCGGCCTGGACAGCCTGTTCGCGGAAGGCGTGGCGCTGCTGTTCGGCAACTAGCCGGAGCCCACGGACCCGGTGGACAGTGACGACCGGTGACGCGCACGACACCGACGAAGGAAGCGAGAAGGACGTGACCTCCCCAGACGGCGGTCGGCCCGAGGCCGACACCGAGACCCCGGACGACGACGCCGCGAACGAGGCGGCCATCGAGGTCGTCGAGCAGCACTCCGCGGGGGACGACGTCGACGAACAGTCCGTCCAGAACGCCGACGTCGAAGCCGCGCACGGCGAGGACGCCGTGTCCGACGAGTACACGGACCCGGACGACCAGGAGTCGCCGGGTGCCGCGGCCGAGTCCCAGGCCGGCGAGTCGCCCGACGACGCGACCGCTGACGACGCCCCGGCCGCCGAGGCCGCGGACGAGCCGGAGGAGGACGTCGACCCGGCCGAGGAGATGCGTGCCGCACTGCGCCGCGCTCCCGGCGACTGGTACGTCGTGCACTCCTACGCCGGCTACGAGAACAAGGTGAAGTCGAACCTCGAGACCCGGGCGCAGACCCTGGACGTCGAGGACTTCATCTTCCAGGTCGAGGTGCCGACCGAAGAGGTCACCGAGATCAAGAACGGCCAGCGCAAGCGGGTGCAGCGCAAGGTGCTGCCCGGCTACATCCTGGTCCGGATGGAGCTCAACGACCAGTCCTGGGGCGCGGTGCGCAACACCCCCGGCGTGACCGGCTTCGTCGGCGCGACCTCCCGGCCGTCCCCGCTGGCCCTTGACGAGGTCCTCAAGTTCCTGCTGCCGAAGGTCGAGCCCGCCGAGAAGAAGCCGGAGACGGCCAAGGCCGGCGCCGCGGCGTCCGGCGGTTCGGGCGGCGGCGGTGGCGGCGGCCCCGCGATCGAGGTCGACTTCGAGGTCGGCGAGTCGGTCACCGTCATGGACGGCCCGTTCGCGACGCTCCCGGCCACGATCAGCGAGGTCAACCTGGACGCCCAGAAGCTGAAGGTGCTGGTCTCGATCTTCGGCCGGGAGACGCCGGTCGAGCTCGGGTTCAACCAGGTCTCCAAGATCTGACCGCACATCCAGACCCCGCGGCGCGCAGGCAGGCCGCCGCGGAGCACGACATCGATCACGAGGACACACGAGATGCCACCCAAGAAGCGGAAGCTCTCCGCGATCATCAAGCTGCAGATCCAGGCCGGCGCGGCCACCCCCGCGCCGCCGGTCGGCCCCGCGCTCGGTCAGCACGGGGTCAACATCATGGAGTTCTGCAAGGCCTACAACGCGGCCACCGAGGCCCAGCGCGGCAACGTCGTGCCGGTCGAGATCTCGGTGTTCGAGGACCGCTCGTTCACGTTCGAGCTGAAGACCCCGCCGGCGGCCAGGCTGCTGCTCAAGGCGGCGGGCGTGGACAAGGGCTCCGGCGAGCCGCACAAGACCAAGGTCGCCTCGGTGACCATGGACCAGGTGCGCGAGATCGCCGAGACCAAGATGCGCGACCTCAACGCGACCAACATCGACCAGGCCGCCAAGATCATCGCCGGCACCGCCCGGTCGATGGGAATCACGGTCGCCGACTAAGCGTTCCATCCGACGTAAGCGTGGAAGAGCCCGGCGCGGCTCGCACCACGGACTGACTCTCGAAGGGAGAGACAGATGGCGAAGCGCAGCAAGGCCTACCAGGAGGCCGCCGCGAAGATCGACGCGGACGCCCTCTACTCGCCGCTCCAGGCGGCGAAGCTGGCCCAGGACACGTCCAGCAAGAACACCGACGCCACCGTCGAGGTGGCGATGCGGCTGGGCGTCGACCCCCGCCGGGCGGACCAGATGGTCCGCGGCACCGTGAACCTGCCGCACGGTACCGGCAAGACCGCACGAGTGATCGTGTTCGCGACCGGGGACAAGGCCACCGAGGCCGAGGCCGCCGGTGCCGACGCGGTCGGCGCGGAAGACCTGATCGAGCGGATCCAGGGTGGCTGGCTCGACTTCGACGCCGCGATCGCGACGCCGGACCAGATGGCCAAGGTCGGCCGGATCGCCCGCATCCTCGGCCCGCGTGGCCTGATGCCGAACCCGAAGACCGGCACCGTCACGCCGGACGTGACGAAGGCCGTCAACGAGATCAAGGGCGGCAAGGTCAACTTCCGGGTGGACAAGCAGTCCAACCTGCACATGATCATCGGCAAGGCCTCGTTCGACACCGAGAAGCTGGTGGAGAACTACGGCGCCGCGCTGGACGAGGTCATGCGGCTCAAGCCGTCCGCGGCCAAGGGCCGGTACGTCAAGAAGATCACCGTCTCGACGAACACCGGCCCGGGCATCCCGGTCGACCCGAACCGCACGCGCAACCTGCTGGTCGACGACCAGGTCTGAGACAGCGCACCACGGCGAACGGCCCGCCACCCCGTACGGGGTGGCGGGCCGTTCGTTGTATCTGGTGGGTCAGGCCCAGTCGGCGAGCACGGCGTCGACGTCCTCGGGTCCACTGCGCGCGCCGGCGACCTCCGTGCCGGTGCGGGAGAACCGCGGGGCCGGCGCGGCCTGCCGCACGCCGTCCGAGGTGACGATCGTGTCCCGCGCCGTGAGGTGCGGGTGCTCGGCGGCCTCGGCGAACGAGAGCACCGGCGTGACGCAGGCGTCGGTGCCGTCGAACACCGCGGCCCACTCGTCGCGGGTGCGGGTGGCGAACACCTCGGCGAAGCGCTTCGACGTGTCGTCCCAGTGCGCCGGGTCGAACTGCTGCGGCAGGTCCGACGCGTCGATGCCGAGACCCGCCAGCAGCTGGGCGTAGAACTGCGGCTCGATCGCCCCGACGGCGACGTGCCGGCCGTCGGAGCAGGTGTAGGTGTCGTAGAACGGCGCGTGGCCGTCCAGCAGGTTCGTGCCCCGCTCGTCGCGCCAGGAGTTGTGCGCGAGCAGCCCCCACACCATCTGGACGAGGATGCTCGACCCGTCGACCATCGCGGCGTCGACGACCTGGCCCTGCCCGGAGCGCTGCGCCTCCCACAGCGCGGACAGCACACCGATCACGAGCAGCATCGAGCCGCCGCCGAAGTCCCCGACCAGGTTCAACGGGGGTACCGGCCGCTCGCCCTGGCGGCCGATCGCGTGCAGCGCGCCGGTGAGCGAGATGTAGTTGATGTCGTGCCCGGCCCGCGCGGCCATCGGCCCGTCCTGCCCCCAGCCGGTCATCCGGCCGTACACCAGGCGCGGGTTGCGGGCGAAGCAGTCGTCCGGGCCGACGCCGAGCCGTTCCGTGACACCCGGGCGGTAGCCCTCGAGCAGCACGTCGGCGTGGTCGACCAGGCGCAGCACGCTCTCCCGGCCCGCGGGGTCCTTCAGATCCGCCGCGACCGTGCGGCGGCCGCGCAGCGTCGGGTCCGGCACGTCGTCCGAGCCCAGCTGCAGCCCGCCGGTCGGCCGGTCCACGCGTACGACGTCGGCACCGAGGTCGCCCAGGATCATCGCGGCGTGCGGTCCCGGGCCGATCCCGGCGAGCTCCACCACCCGGAGCCCGGCGAGCGGTCCGTTGCCTCTGGTCACTGCGCACTCCCTCTTCCGCGGCCGGATCCTCCCGGCCCGGACACTACGTTCCGCAGGACGCGCCGTGACCCGTGCACGGTCACTTCGGGCCCGGTCGCACCCAGTGCGGGGCGCTCCATTCCCAGAATCCCTGCCCGAGCTCGTGCACCGAGCGGCCCTCGTCGTCGCGCTCCTGGATCGTGAAGTGGTAGCGACCGGACTGCCACCGGTCCTTGTCCGCGACCTCGGTGAGGCAGTCCCCGGCCCAGTCGTGCCACTCGTCCGGTGAGTCCGGCGTCGGGTCGGGTGGCTCGCACTCGACGTCCGCGATCGGATGCAGATTGCCGCGCAGCGGCTGCCACTGGTGGACGTCGAGCCACAGGCTCATCGTGTCGACCCTCTCCGGTGTGATCGATTTCAGGAACTCCGGAGCAGTATCGGGACGCGATCACGACGCGGCGACGCGGGATGTTGATATCACTCGAACGGCCGATCACGCGGCCAGCAGATCCTCCCGGCCGCGCTCCTGCAGGTTCTGCTTGTACGGCCCGAACAGCTGCTTGGCCAGCGGCAGCATCTTGAGCAGCTTCGCGACCGGGCCCTTGGCGCGGACGTCGCCCTTCGCCAGCGCGACCGGCAGCACGACCTTGCCCAGCCAGAACCGGTTCCCGGTGTCCGCGGTCATGAACAGCTCGACGTTCGGGTCCGGCCCGGTGCCGGCGCCGGTGTACAGCTCGGCGTTCGGCATGTCCACGGTGATGACCGCGTCCGGTTCGGTGTAGACGATCCGCAGGACCACACCGGACGGTTGCAGGGACGCGACCAGCTTCTCGTCCTGCAGTCCCATCCGGAACACTCCGCCGAGGTAGTCGTAGACCTCGGCCTCGTCGGCGAACAGTGCCACCCGGTTGCCTCCTCGCGGTACGCGGCGGGCGTCCTCGCCCGGCCGGGTGCAGTCTGCCGCGCGCGGGGCCGGGAGGGCACACCGCGGCCGGGCCAGCACTGGCCCGGCCGGGCCGTCAGGTGGCGTCGAGCAGCCCGCACCGTCCGGCCAGCGCGGCCGCCTCGATGCGGTTGGACACGCCGAGGCGGTGCAGCAGCGAGGCGATCATGCGCTTCGCCGTGCGCTCGCTGACCAGCAGCGGGCGGGCGATCTCGGCCGTCTCCAGCCCCTGGGCCAGCAGCCGCCACAGCTCGACGTCGGCGTCGGAGAGCCGGTCCAGCAGGCCGTCGGCGGTGCGGTCGGCCGCCAGCAGCAGCGCGTCGAGCAACTCGGTGCGCAGCACCCGCACGCCCGCGGAGATCGCCAGGAGCGGGGCGACGAGCACCTCGGGGTCGGCCGACTTGCCCAGGTACCCCTCGGCGCCGGCGCGCAGGGCGGCCGCGGCGAGGTCGAGATCCTCGGTGCCGGAGAGCGCGAGCACGCGGGTCGACGGGTACGACGCCTTGATCCGCCGGATCGTCTCGACCCCGCCGAGCGGCGGCAGCGCCAGGTCGACGATCGCGATGTCGGCCCGGTGCTTGCCGACGAGTGCCACCGCCTCCTCGCCCGCCGTCGCCGACCCTTCGACGGTGAACGTGTCGCCGGCGCGTGACTCCAGCAGCAGCGCGAGACCCTGGGAGAACAGGGCGTGGTCGTCGACGATGACCACCCTGATCCGACCGTCCGGCACGGTGGCGAGCCTAGTCTGGCGCCGACCAGCCCTCGATCCGCGGGAGCCGCAGTGGACGCGCCCGACGATCCCTCCGTCGTCGACGAGTTGCCCGAACGAACGGCGGAGGAGCGCACGGCGGTCGTGCTGCGGGCGGCCGTCGTCGTCGCCGCCGGGGTGCTGCTCGCGCTCGCCCCGGAGCTGGCGCACCCGTTCGTCCCGGCCGTCGTGCTCGTCGCCGCGGCCGCGGTGTACGCGGCCGTGCTGCTCGTCGCCGACGTGCGCGGCCGGCTGCCGGTCCCGCCCGCGGTCCTGACCGGTGTGGACGGTGTGCTCGGGGTCGTGGCCTGCGGGCTGACCGGCGGCGCGCAGAGCCTGATGGTGGCGGCCCTGCCGCTGGTCGCGATCGCCGCGTCGCTGCGCGCCGGGCCGGTCGTCGGCCGTCTGGCCGCGGTCGCACTCGGAGCCGGGTTCACCGTCGCCGCCCTGCTCGGCTCGGACCCGGCCCTGTCGGTCGTCCGCCGTGTCCTGATCGGACTGTGGTGGACCGGGTTCCTGCTGGCGACGGCCGTACTGGTCGGGGTGCTCGTCCGGTTGCTGGAGCGGCAGCTGGCCGCGACGGCCGAGTCGCGGGCGCGCGCCGAGGCCGAGCACGAGCGCTACCTGTCCGAACGTGCCCAGGGCCGGGCGCGGCTCGACGGCGCGCGGGTCGTGCTGCACGAGTTCCGCACGCCGGTCGCCTCGCTCACGGCGTTGTCCGCGGACCTGGCCGCCGATCGGCTCTCCGACGACGCCCGGCGCCGGGCCACCGGTCTGCTCGCCGAGCACGCCTCTCACCTGCGGGACATGCTCGACGGGCTCGCGGACCTGGCCGTCACGGACGGCAGCCCGCTGGGGCGGGTGCGGCCGCGCCGGGTCGTGCTCGCGGAGCTGGCCGCCGCCGTGCTGGACGCGGCCGGGGTCGCGGAACACCGCAGGCACCCGCACGTCGACCCGCCGGACGCGGCGGTGCGCTGCGACCCGCAGCGGCTGCGGCGGATGCTGACCAACCTGACCGAGAACGCGGCCCGGCACTCCGGAGACGAACCGGTCGAGCTGGACCTGCGCCACGACGGGACGACGCTCGTGGCCGAAATCCGCGACCGGGGCCCGGGACTGCCGGACGGTCAGGAGGGCGTGGTGACGGCCAAGGGCGTCGCGCTCGGGGAGCGGCGTGGGACGGCCGGGCTCGGGTTGTGGATCGCCGAGGCACTGGCCACCGCCATGGGCGGCGAGCTGACCCTGGTCCCGCGCGAGGGACGGTGGTCTGGTCGCCCGCCTCGACCTCCCGCTCCCGCCCGGCTGAGCGGCCGGCCGCTGCTGGCACCCGGGGGCCAGCGCTGGCGCGGACGACGGGATGTGGCCCGCACGGCCACACGGCATGCTCGCCCCCCATGCGGACGACGGCGGCGGTGCTGTGGGAACCGGGCGGCAAGTGGGAGGTCGAGGAGGTCGAGCTCGACGGTCCGCAGGCGGGCGAGGTACTGGTCGAGCTCGCCGCGTCCGGCCTGTGCCATTCCGACGAGCACCTGGTCACCGGCGACCTGCCGGTCGCCTATCCGATGGTCGGCGGGCACGAGGGCGCCGGGCGCGTGCTCGAGATCGGCCCGGGCGTCACCGATGTCGCCGTCGGCGACCCGGTCGTCATGACGTTCCTGCCGTCCTGCGGCCGCTGCCCGTACTGCGCCCGGGGCCTGCCGAACCTCTGCAACGACGGCGCCGGAGCCACGCTCGGCCCGCAGCTGGACGGGACCTACCGGTTCCACGCCCGCGGCGAGGACGTCGGCCAGATGTGCCTGCTCGGCACGTTCGCCAAGCACACCGTCGTCCCGGTGAACTCCGTCGTGAAGATCGACGAGGGTTTCCCGCTGGATCTCGCCGCGCTCGTCGGGTGCGGGGTCACCACCGGCTTCGGGTCCGCCGTGCGCAGCGCGGACCTGCGGGCCGGGGACGCGGCCGTCGTGATCGGCGTCGGCGGGATCGGCGCGAACGCGGTGCAGGGCGCCCGGCTGGCCGGCTGCCGGTACGTCGTCGCGGTGGACCCCGTCGAGCTCAAGCGCGAGCGGGCGCTGGAGCTGGGCGCCACGCACGTCGCCGCGAGCATCGACGACGCGTGGGAGGTCGTCTCCGAGCTGACCCGCGGTCAGCTCGCGGACGCCGCGATCCTGTGCACCGGTGTCGCCGAGGGCGCCGACCTGCAGCCGGCGCTGCAGCTCGTCGGAAAGCGCGGACGCGTCGTCGTCACCGCGCTCGGGCACGCGGAGGAGGACACGGCCTCGCTGTCGCTGCTGGAGCTGACGCTCTACGAGAAGCAGATCCGCGGCGCCCTGTTCGGCAGCTCGGCCGCCCAGCACGACGTCCCGCGCCTGCTGGAGATGCACAACCTCGGCCAGCTCAAGCTCCGCGAGCTGATCACCAAGGAGTACACGCTCGAACAGGTGAACGACGGTTACGACGACATGCGGGCGGGCCGCAACATCCGTGGCCTGATCAGGTACTGAGCACGGAGCCTGCGGAGCTGCGCACCGCACTACTCACTGGAGGTCGGCAATGGCGACGACACGGACCATCGAGCACGGCAAGCGCGACGGGTTCGCCAGCCTGTCCAGCGGCGGGCTCAAGCACGACTCGTTCCCGATGCGGCTGTTCCGCAAGGGCAACGCGAAGCCGTGGGACCCGGCCTCGATCGACTTCTCGCAGGACGCGAAGGACTTCGCCGCGATGACCGACGACGAGCGCTGGCAGACGTGCGCGCTCGCGGCCCAGTTCCTGGCCGGCGAGGAGTCGGTGACCCAGGACCTGCAGCCGTTCGTCGCCGCGATGGCCGCCGAGGGCCGGCTCGCCGACGAGATGTACCTGACCCAGTTCGTCTACGAGGAGGCCAAGCACACCCAGGCCTTCCGGCTCTGGTTCGACGCGGTCGGCATGACCGGCGATCTCCACGAGTACATCGACGACAACGAGCACTACATGGAGATCTTCACCCAGGCGCTGCCGGAGAGCCTGTACGCGCTCGCGGCCGACCCGTCGCCGCGCAGCCAGATCCGCGCGTCGGTGACCTACAACCACATCGTCGAGGGCACGCTGGCGCTCACCGGCTACTTCGCCTGGCACAAGATCTGCGCGGAGCGCGGGATCCTGCCCGGCATGCAGCAGGTGATCAAGCACATCGGCGACGACGAGCGCCGCCACATGGCCTGGGGCACGTTCACGTGCCGTCGCCACGTCGCCGCCGACGACGCGTTGTGGGACGTCGTCGACGAGCGGATGCAGGAGCTGATGGTCCCGGCGATGGGCGTGGTCACCGGCACCGTGGACCGGTTCCCGGAGGGGGAGACCCCGTTCGGCATCGACATCAACGAGCTGGCCGAGTACGCGATGGACAAGCTGGGACGCCGTCTCGGTGCGATCGAGTCCGCGCGCGGTGCCGACCTGCTCGTGATCGACGTGGACGCGGAACCGGAGAACCTGGAGGAGCAGTTCCACGCCGAGGACGAGCGGGAGCTGATTGCCGCGGCGGCGAGCTGAGCGCTGTCGTCTGGCTCACACTCCTGCCGCGAATCAGGTGAGCCTGCCTTAAGTTAGGGCGACCTTCGTCAGAGGAGATCGCCCGTGCTCGACACCGACGCCGACATCTGCCGCCGCGTCTGGGTCCTCTGTGACGCCTGCGGTGCCGACCCGTCCTGCGGGCCCTGCTCGCAGTCCCGGATCTGCGAGCGCCACTGGTGCTACCTGCTGAGCACCGAGGCGCGGTGGCTGTTCGTGCAGTGCAAGGACTGCCACGGGCGGTGGTGGCACGACACCGGCTTCGGCGTCGGGGACCGCCCGAAGGGGATCGATGTGCCGCCGTGGCCCGGTCCGGCCGGTGCCGACAGGCAATTCACGCGGGCGCTGACAACTGCACCGAACCCCCAGCGGACCGACACGCCGGGGCCGGACTGACAGGGCGAAGGCCGGACGAACGGCGCTCGAGCGTGTCGATCTGGCGACGACGCGGGGCGGACCGACGGTGCGGGGCCGGCCGGACTGACAGCGCGGGCGGGCCGGACTGACGGCCGCGGGGCGGGTTGGCTGCGCGAGCGGGCTGACAGAGCTGGCGCCGGACCGACGGCGCGGGCCGGACTGACTGCGTGCGGCCGAGGCGGCGCCTGGCTGAGGCGGGCGAGCGCGACGATCCCCGCGGCCGTCGGCGCAGCAGCGGGACGGGACGGGACGTGCCCCGTCCAGCCGCTGGTGCCGCCATCCGGAGCCGCTCGGACAGGTCGGGCGTAAGTCGTGCGAAGGGCCGCAACTCTTGCTCTCTATTCCGGTGCATCGATTCGACTGACGTAGCTGTGCCCGGTCGGAGTGGTCGTGCGAATGCCGTCTGGTGTGCGTTCCACATGCCAGCCCGGTTGTTCGCGGAGATGGTTGTGGAACTCGCACAACCCTCGACCGTTACCGAACTCGGTCCGCCCACCGTCCGCCCATCGGAGAATGTGATCGATGTGGCGGATCGGCGCATCGCAGTGCTGCTCGCTGCACCGGTACTTGTCGCGAGCCCGGATGAGGTCGGCGAGGATTCCGGTGAACGTTCGTCGCCGCGAGTCGCCGCCGATGACGATCCCGGCCCGGGTGATCAGCCGCCGCCAGGTCTTGCGTCCGGTCGCGGTAGCCACCAGGTCGATCGGGACCGGACCGTGGCCGGGGATCTCCGCCGGGAGCGGGTTGGTCGGATCCACAATGGCCTCGATCGGCACGACGATCTGGATCTCGACGCTCACGCCGTCGGCGGTGGTCTGGCCGGTGATGCGCTCAACGAGGGTGTCGGCCATGACCTGGCCGCGGCCGCGGGTCATCGGAGCCGGGTTCACCGACGCCTCGACGAACGCCTTCTGCAGCGCCGCATAGCAGGCGGCGCCTTGCTCAACGGGCAGGTGGGCGATCAGGTCGGTCATCCCGTCCGCGGCCGGCCGCAGCGTCACCCGCCGCCCGGAACGCGCTGCCGCGCAACGGGCCCGGAACTTCTCCGGTGCCACCTGCGCGGCCAGTGACCGGGCCAGTTCGCGGAGCTTCCCGACACCGAGGCGACCGATGTCGCGCGCCGCGAGCAGCCGGTCGACCTCGGCCCGCTCGGCTGCGTCGAGCTGTGAGGTGGCGGTGACGACCGTGGACACCTTGTACGCGCTGACCCGCCCGGTGGTGAACAGCAGGCGCAGGTGATCGAGGCCGTCGTTCAGGTCCCGGGCGACCCGGACGCGCTTGCGGCCTTCGGTCGGTGAGACACGGCAGGCGCGGGAGACCTGGTCGGCGATGCTGCGTTCGAGCTTCTCCGGCTCGACCATGCCGGTCGCCGTCTGCTCGGCGGCGTGTGCGTGAGCGAACGCGAGCGTCGTCGAGGACTGCAGGGCGGACAGAGCGTTCTGTAGCACTTCCAGCTCTGTGATCCGCTCGACCAGCTCCGCATCGGAGAACTCATCGGCTGTCGATTCGGTGGCACATTCGATCGCACCTCGGATCGCCGCGAGATCGGAGTGTCGGATTCCGGACGCCTGCGATCGCGGACTGGCGTCCGAAGTGGTGCTGCCGGCGACCGCGGTCATGCCTCAATTGTACTCGAACAGATGTTCGATAGCGAGCAATGGTTTGCGATCGCGAACAAGAATCTCGGGCGGCGGGCCAAGTCTGAGGATGGCAACGCGGCCTGTCGTTCGCGCGGCGGTCCGGACGACGCTGGACCGGCGGCCAGGATCCGACGATCATGGTTTCCGCGTCGAGCGTCGGCGGCCGGCGGTGACCCCGCCGTTCCGGAGATCCCGGCACGCGAGAAGCACCGCGGCGGCCGCTGGTGCAGCCGGGCGCCGGTGTCCAGTGCCCAGCCGGTCGGCGCGTGCTTCGCGCGGGTCAGGCCGTGCGCGAAGGCACTCCGGCGACGGCGCCCCGGCCGGCTGGGCGAGGTGCTGGCCAGCCGGCCCGCCGCGGTCACCGCGGAGCTCGAAGCGGCCGGGCGCCAGCCCTGAGCAGTTCCTCGAAGGCGACGCAGGCGAGCCCCGATGCGGGCGTGCAAGCAGTGCACCGTGATCTACGACAGGACCGGCGACGGCTCGATCACCGGGAGCCGAGCACAGGCAGCGCCGGAGCCGCTGCTCACCCCGGCCGCCAACACCTAGAGCCGCGCAGCCGCCCCGGGAACGTGAGGACCTCGGCTGATCGTCGGCAACCTCACGCGGACGGCCTCGACGGCGTCAGCCAGGCCCCCCGGGGTTGCCGATCACGAGCGTCACCTCCGCCCGGCGCAGCTGGTGGGTCAGGAGCTCGCCGCGGTACGCCGTGCTATCTGCGGCCCGACGGCAGGGCGCTGCGGGGTCAGCGCACCAGCTCGGTGATCGCGCGCAGGTGCTCCGGCGAGCCGTCGACCACCATCGTCGTGATCAGCGAGTCGCGGAACACCGGTAGCTCCTCGGCGATCTTCGCCTCCGGTCCGACCAGCGCGATCTCCTCGACCATCGACGTCGGGACGGCCGCGGCGGCGTCGTCCTTGCGGCCGTCCAGGTAGAGCTCCTGGATCTGTGCGCACACGTCGGGGTAGCCCATCCGCGCGAACACCTCGTAGTGGAAGTTCGCGCCCCGCGCGCCCATGCCACCGATGTAGAGCGCGAGGAACGGGCGGATCCGGTCCGCGGCGGCCTCCACGTCCTCGTCGACGACGACCTGGACCATGCAGACGACCTCGAAGCCGTCCGGCCGGCTGCCGCGAGCGGCGAAACCCTCCTCCAACGAGGAGCGGTAGTGCGCGTCCTGGCGCGGGGCGTAGAACAGCGGCTGCCAGCCGTCGGCGATCTCCGCGGCCAGCGCGACGTTCTTCGGGCCCTCCGCGGCGAGCAGGATCGGCAGGTCGGTCCGGTACGGGTGCAGCGTCGAGCGCAGCGGCTTGCCCAGCCCGGTGCCGCCCGGGTAGGGGATCGGGTAATGCGGCCCGTCCGAGACGACCTTCTCCCGCGCGATCGTGTCCCGCAGGATCCGCACGTACTCCCGCGTCCGGGCGAGTGGGCGAGGGTACGGCTGTCCGTACCAGCCCTCGACCACCTGCGGCCCGGACGCGCCGACCCCGATCACCGCGCGCCCGCCGGAGAGGTGGTCCAGCGTCATCGCGGCCATCGCCGTCGCGGTCGGGGTGCGCGCGGACATCTGCACGACCGACGTACCGAGCCGCATCCGCGACGTCCGTGCGCCCAGCCAGGACAGCGGCGTGAACGCGTCCGAGCCGTAGGCCTCGGCCGACCACATCGAGTCGAAGCCGAGGTCCTCGGCGGCGGCGACCTTCTCCGCCACGCCGGGTGGCGGCCCGGAGCCCCAGTAACCGAGGGCGAGCCCGAGCTTCACGAGCCGCCCCCGACGGTCACCGGCAACCGCTTGATGCCGTTGATGAAGTTCCCGGCCAGCCACTCGGGGTCGCCGACCGACAGGTCCGGCACCCGCTCCAGCAGCTCGCCGAACAACGAGCGCAGCTGCATCCGGGCCAGGTGGCTGCCGAGGCAGAAGTGCGGTCCGCCGCCGCCGAACCCGACGTGCGGGTTCTTCTCGCGGGTGATGTCGAACGACTCCGGGTCGGCGAAGACCGAGGAGTCGCGGTTGCCCGAGTGGTAGAACATCACGACCTTCTCGCCCTCGGCGACCTGCTGCCCGCGGATCTCCGTGTCCCGGCGGGCAGTGCGCCGGAACGTCAGCACGGGCGTCGCCCAGCGCACGAACTCCTCGACGGCCGGCCCGATCCGGTTCCCGAAGTCGCCGGCGAGCAGCTCGCGCTGGTCCGGGTGCCGGTCCAGCGCGAGGATCGCGTGGCTGGCGGTCTGCCGGGTGGTGTCGTTGCCGGCCACGCAGAGCAGCACGAAGAACGCCGCGATCTCCTCGTCGGTGAGCGCGACTCCGTCCACTTCGGCCTGGACGAGCGCGGTCATCAGGTCGTCGGCGGGGGACTCGCGGCGGGCCGCGGACAGCTCGAACGACGCCGTGTGCAGCGTCATCAGCCCGTTCAGCAGTACGCCCATCGGGTCGCCGTCGCCGATGTAGTCCGGGTCGTTCCACCCGACCATCGCGTTCGCGGCGTCCGCGACCTCCTGCCGGCTCCCCTCCGGGATGCCGATCATCTCCGAGATCGTCCACATCGGAAGCCGGGCGGACACGGCGGAGACGAAGTCGGCGGTCGCGGGCCCGGCCAGCAGGCCGTCCACGATGGACCGTGCCTGCTCCCGGATCTGGTCCTCGATCCGGCGCACCCGCCGCGGCGTGAACACCGAGCTGATCACCTTGCGCTGGGTGTGGTGCCGCGGAGCGTCCATGGCGAGGATCGAGTGCGCGGCCTCCAGGACGTCCTCGGGCGCGTCCTCGAGCATCACCCCGCCGTACTGCTGGCCGGACGCGAACGTCTCGGCGTCCTTGCTCACCGCGACGATGTCGGCGTGCGTCACCAGCGCCCAGAAGCCGGGGTCGTCCGGGTTCGGCAGCAGCTCGGTCTCGGCCGGGCGGTGCCAGGACAGCGGGCGGTCGCGGCGCAGCTCGGCGAAGGACTTCTCGCGCACGTCCGGCGGCTGCGCCCAGAACGACTGCGATGGAGATGTCGATCGGGTCGAAGGGCCGCGTCCCGATGCCGGTCACTTCGACACCAGCAGGTCGTCGCGGCCGTCGGACCTGAGCCGCTCGACGTAGACCGGGAACAGCCGCTTGGACAGCGGAGCCAGCTGCAGCAGCTTGGTGACGGTGCCGTCGACCGTGACCTTCTTCTTCGCCATCGCGAACGTCAGGTTGACCGTGCCCTGCCAGTACGCGTTCGCCGTCTCGGTGGACATCGTCATCGTCGCCGTGGGGTCGGGCGCGCCCGGGTCGGAGCCCCTCCACACCTTGCCGCCGGCCAGATCGATGATCAGCGCCGAGTCCGGCTCGGTGCACTGCTGGCGCAGCACGAGGCCGGTCGCGCGGAGCTTGGGTTCCAGCTCGGGATCGGCCAGTGCGGTCTCGAAGATCCCGCCGATGTAGCGGTACAGCTCGTCCTCGTCGGCGAAGCCGGGCACGGGTCCTCCACGTCGTCGTGTGGGTCGATGACGCGATCGAACATAACGTAGATTACGTTATCGTCAAGACCGGTGATCCGTGGGACGCTGAACCGGTCGGGGTTTCGGACGTCGCGGAGGGGGAGTGCGGGTGCCCAGGAGAGCGAGCCGGCAGGTGGTCGCCGAGCACTACTTCGACGCGGCGATGTCCATCCTCGCGCGCGACGGCGCGGCCGGGCTGAAGATCGGCCCGCTGTGCCGGTCCCTCGGGCGTGACCAGCGGCTCGTTCTACCACCACTTCGACGGCTGGGCAGGGTTCGTGCGCGGCCTGCTGCGGTACTGGGAGGCCGAGCAGACCGACCGCGTCGTCGAGCTGGCCCGGGCCACCGCCGATCCGATCGAGCGGATGCTGGTGGTGAAGCGGCTGACCGTGGATCTGCCGCCACGACGCGGAGGCGGCGATCCGCGCGTGGGCGGACAGCGACGCCGACGTCGGCAGTGCGCAGCGACGGGTCGACCAGCAGCGCACGCTCGCGCTCGAGCAGGTCGTCGCCGACGTCGTGGACGACGGCGTCGACGCGCACCGGCTCGCGCTGTTCGGAATATCCCTGATGGCCGGTTTTCAGCAGACGTGCGACCCGCGGGACCGCGACCTGCTCCGTGCGATGTTCGACGACTATCAGCGCCTGATCCTGTCCTACGCCCCGGCGCACGTCGGTGACGTGACACGTCCGATCGGGTGATCCGGCGGCCGGTGGGGCCGATCATGGGAAATCGGCCGCGCTCAGTGCGGATCCGGCCGATCGGCCCAGCCGGATGCGCGCTCGGGACCAACTGTTACCCGTGGTCCGCAACCGAGAGTCGACTGTCGCAACGGACGGTCACCATAACGTAGATTACGGTACGGTCCACGGACGGGTATCCGAAATACGTGGAAGTAACCTCCTCCCGTCCCGCTCGTTGAGCGGTTCAGCACCGACGAGTGGCCTTCGCTCCCCCTTGGGCCCCCGGTGCGAATCGAGCGGTCGAACACGAGCGCGAGGAGGCGACGGGTGACCGGTGTGGAGGTCAAGGTCGAGGGGCTCACGAAGTC
This sequence comes from uncultured Actinomycetota bacterium, assembly GCA_963822335.1. Taxonomy (GTDB): domain Bacteria; phylum Actinomycetota; class Actinomycetes; order Mycobacteriales; family Pseudonocardiaceae; genus Pseudonocardia. Next base: position 402,551 of record CAWGHE010000007.1, read on the forward strand.
CTTCGGCCGGGCGAACATCTGGTCAGACGTGACTCTGACGCTGCCGCCCGGAGAGGTCAGCGTGCTCCTCGGCCCGTCCGGGACGGGCAAGTCGGTGTTCCTGAAGTCCCTGATCGGACTGCTCAAGCCGGAGCGCGGCTCGATCGTCATCCACGACACCGACCTCGTGCGCTGCGGCGAGTCCCGCCTCTACGAGCTCCGCAAGCTGTTCGGCGTGCTGTTCCAGGACGGCGCGCTGTTCGGGTCGATGAACCTCTACGACAACATCGCCTTCCCGCTGCGCGAGCACACGAAGAAGTCCGAGGCCCAGGTCCGCGACATCGTCTCCGAGAAGATGGACATGGTCGGCCTGACCGGCGACGAGTCGAAGCTGCCCGGCGAGATCTCCGGCGGCATGCGCAAGCGCGCCGGGCTGGCCCGGGCGCTGGTGCTGGACCCGGAGATCATCCTGTTCGACGAGCCGGACTCCGGTCTGGACCCGGTGCGCACGGCGTACCTGAACCAGCTGATCATCGACCTGAACGCGCAGACGGACTCGACGTTCCTGATCGTCACGCACGACATCAACACGGCGCAGACCGTCCCGGACAACATCGGGATGCTCTACCGCAAGCACCTGGCGATGTTCGGGCCGCGCGAGGTGCTGCTCACCGCGGACGACCCGGTGGTGGCCCAGTTCCTGAACGGGCGCCGCGAGGGCCCGATCGGGATGAGCGAGGAGAAGGACACCGCCCAGGCCGAGAAGGAGATGGCCGAGGCCGGCGAGCTCGAGGGGCTGCCGGAGATGAAGCCACAGCTCGAGGCGTCCACCGGCATGCCGGACCGGGCCGCTGTGCACCGGCGCCGGGAGCGCGTCGAGGCGATGATGCACGAGCTGCCCGAGCCGGCCCAGCAGGCGATCCGGCGCTCCTACGAGCAGAGCGGCAGCGGCGGGGACACCCGCGAGTACGAGCGCCCCGAGGGCACGGAGCGCGAGCAGGTCACGGTCGTGTCCGGCGGACAGTCCGGCTCCGAGGGGCAGACGCAGGACGACAGCACCGTCCCCGTCGGACCGCGACGAGCGGCCCACCGACGTGCACGCCGCGGTGACCGACGACGGGCCGGCCCCGGACGAGCGGCCCACCGACATCCGCCCACTGCAGCCGGTCGACGGTGCCCCACCGCGCGCGGACGACGCGTGGACCGGCCGTGCCTCGCAGGGTGCGGCGGCGCCCGGTGACCCGTACACCGATCCGTACGGCGGCGACCGCTCCGGCGAGGACCCCTACGTCGCCGACGCCTACAACGGCGACCCGCACGCGAACGAGGGATCCGACGACGACTCGGAGAGCGGCGGCAAGCGCCGGCTGCGCTTCTGGGGCAAGGGGCGCGACGCGTGACCGCGCCGAGCCCGGTCACCCGGGCCCTCACCCCGGTCGGCAAGCTGTTCGGCCTCGGCGTCGACATCCTCCAGCAGGCCGTCCGGCCCCCGTTCCAGCTGCGCGAGTACATCGAGCAGACGTGGTTCGTGACGAAGGTGTCGGCGCTGCCGACGGCGCTGTTCACGATCCCGTTCGGCGCGACGATCGCCCTGCTGCTCGGTGAGCTCACCCGCCAGTTCGGTGCCCAGTCGCAGACCGGCGCCGGGTCGGTGCTCGCGATCGTCCAGCAGGCCGCGCCGATCGTCACCGCGCTGCTGATCTCCGGCGCGGGCGGCAGCGCCGTCTGCGCCGACCTCGGGGCCCGCACGATCCGCGAGGAGATCTCCGCGATGGAGGTCCTGGGCATCTCGCCGATCCAGCGCCTCGTCGTGCCGCGGGTGCTGGCGATGGCGACCACCGCCGTCGTGCTGAACGGGCTCGCCACCGTCGTCGGCGTCACCGGCGGCTACTTCTTCAACGTGATCATCCAGGGCGGGACGCCGGGCGCGTACATCGCCAGCTTCTCCGCGATCGCCCAGGTCTCGGACATCCTCGTCAGCGAGATCAAGGCGTTCCTGTTCGGCCTGACCGCCGGAATCGTCGCCGCCTACCGCGGGCCTCAACCCGCCCCCGGGCGCGAAGGGCGTCGGGGACGCGGTGAACCAGTCCGTCGTCATCTCCTTCGTCCTGGTCTTCCTGCTCAACCTCGTGCTCACCGCGCTCTACCTCGAGCTCGTGCCGCCGAAGGGTCTGTAGAACCGACATGGCTGTCACCTCCTCCCCGCTCGGCGCCCGTCTGCGGCGCTCGCTGCAGGCGCCGCTCGACCAGCTCGAGGAGCTGGGCGACCAGCTCTCGCTCTACATCCGGGCGATCCTGTGGATGCCGCGCACGGTCACCCGGTACGGCAAGGAGGTCGCCCGGCTCCTGGCCGAGGTGTCCTTCGGCTCCGGTGCGCTGATCGTCATCCTCGGCACGGCGGGCGTGATGGCGTCGCTGTCGCTGTTCGTCGGGTCGCTGGTCGGCCTGCAGGGCTTCCGGGCGCTGGACTCGCTGGGCGTCGAGGCGCTGACCGGCTTCATCACGGCGTACTTCAACACCCGTGACATCGCGCCTCTCGTCGCGGCGTCCGCGCTGACGGCGACGCTCGGCGCGGGCTTCACCGCGCAGCTCGGCGCGATGCGGATCTCCGAGGAGATCGACGCGCTGGAGGTCATGGCCGTTCCCAGCGTCCCGTACCTGGTCACGACGCGGGTGGTGGCCGGGATCATCGCGGTCATCCCGATCTACACGATCGGCCTGCTGGCGAGCTTCGCCGCGTCCCGGCTGAACGTCACACTGATCAACGGGCTGCCCGGCGGGACCTACGACCACTACTTCGACCTGTTCCTCCCGGTCAGCGACGTCCTGTACTCCTATCTCAAGGTCATCATCTTCGCCGCGGTGATCATCTTGATCCACTGCCACTACGGCTACCGGGCCAAGGGCGGCCCGGCCGGCGTCGGCGTCGCGGTGGGCCGCGCGGTGCGCCTGTCGATCGTCTCGACGGCGATCCTCGACTTCTTCCTCACCCTGGTCATCTTCGGCACCGACACCTCCGTGCGGGTCGCGGGATGAGGCAGGGAGCGGGCACGGGGGTTCGCCCGTGAGGTCCTCGCGCAGGGTGCTGCAGGGGCTGGCGTTCGTCCTCGTGATCGTCGCCCTGCTCGGGCTGTCGGTGGCGTCCTACGCCGGGGTGTTCAAGGCCGGTGACGAGGTCATGCTGCGCGTCGACCGCGTCGGGACCCAGCTCCAGGAACGGGCCGACGTCAAGGTCCGCGGCCTGATCGTCGGGCAGGTGGAGCAGGTCTCCACGGACGGGCCGGTGTCCACGATCCGGATGTCGATGAACCCGGCGACGATCGAACAGATCCCGTCGAACGTGACGGCGCGGCTGCTGCCGAAGACGCTGTTCGGCGAGAAGTTCGTGTCCCTCGTGCCGCCGCAGGCGCCGTCGACGAAGACGCTCGCCGCCGGCGACGTGATCGACCAGGACCGCAGCCAGTCGGCCCGCGAGGTGGAGCGGGTGCTCGACGACCTGCTCCCGCTGCTGAAGGCCGTCCGTCCGGACCAGCTCGCCTCCACACTGGGGGCGCTGTCCTCGGCGCTGCAGGGCCGGGGCGACCAGCTCGGCCGCACGCTCGAGCAGCTGAACACGCTGACCAAGGGCCTGAACCCGTCGGTGCCGGACCTGCAGGAGGACATCCGCCAGCTCGCGGACTTCTCGCAGAACCTGTCCGACGCGACGCCGGACCTGCTGGCCGCGACCGACAACCTGACCACGACGCTGCGCACGGTCGTCGAGCAGCGCGACGGGCTGCGCAACCTCTACCGCTCGGTGACCGGCGCGTCCGACGACCTGCGGGCCTTCCTGGACGCCAACGGGGACAACATCATCGGCCTGAGCAAGGCGAGCCGGCCCGACGCTGGAGACGCTGGCCCGCTACTCGCCCGAGTTCCCCTGCCTGACCCGTCAGCTGGTGGACCTCATCCCGAAGATCAACGACGCGATCCACCCGAACGACGAGCCGGGCGTCCACATCACGCTCGAGATCGTTGCGAACAAGGGCAAGTACCTGCCGAACCAGGACGAGCCCCGCTACGAGGACGACCGCGGGCCGCGTTGCTACGACGTCCCGACGCCGAAGGGCACCCAGTACCCGCCGGACGGCCCGTTCCGCGACGGGTCGGTGCCCGGCCCGGCTCCGGACGGGCAGCCGATGGGCAACCCGGACGACTTCGGCACCTCCTACGGGACCTACGACGGCACGAACTCGTGGGGGCTGATCCAGGACCAGTCCGCGATCAACGGCGCCGGCCCGTTCCCGGTGCTGCCGGAGACGCCGCTGTCGTCCACGCCGCTGGCCGGGGCGCTGCCGGGGATCACCCCCAGCTCGTACAGCCGGTCGGACATGGGTATCGGCAACTCGCCGGGTGAGCGGCAGGTCGTGTCCGAGCTGCTGGCCACCCAGCGCGGCGGACCGCCGAAGGCGGTGCCGGCCTGGAGCACGATGATGGTCGCGCCGATGTACCGCGGTGCGGAGGTGACGGTCTCGTGAGCCGTCTCCCGATCGGTCCGCTGGTCAAGTTCCTCGTCTTCTCGGTGATCACGGCGATGCTGACCGTCGTCCTGGGCCTGACCATCGCCAACGCCCGCGGCGGCGAGACGACGAGCTACAGCGCCCGGTTCGTCGACGCGACCGGCCTGCTGCCCGGCGACGACATCCGGATCGCCGGCGTGGTCGTCGGCTCCGTGGAGAAGATCGAGGTCGTCGACCGGAAGATCGCCCAGGTCGACTTCAACGTGGACTCCGGCCAGCAGCTGCCGGCCACGGTGAACGCCACGATCAAGTACCGGAACCTGATCGGCCAGCGCTACGTGTCGCTGGACCAGGGCGCGGGCCCGACCGGCGCGATGCTGCCCGAGGGCGGCCAGATCCCGCTGGAGCGGACGCGGCCTGCGCTGAACCTGACCGTGCTGTTCAACGGGTTCCAGCCGCTGTTCCAGGGCCTGAACCCGGAGCAGATCAACCAGCTGTCGATGGAGATCGTCCAGGTGCTGCAGGGCGAGGGCGGCACCGTGCAGAGCCTGCTGGCGAGCACGGCGTCGCTGACGAACTCGGTCGCCGACCGGGACCGGGTGATCGGGCAGGTCATCGACAACCTGAACCTCGTGCTGGAGACCGTGAACCGCAACGACCAGGGCCTGAACGAGCTGATCAGCTCGCTGCAGGCGCTGGTGTCCGGGCTGTCGCAGGACCGGAAGCCGATCGGTCAGGCGCTGGAGTCGATCGGGACGCTGACCCAGGTCACCGGCGACTTCGTGGAGCAGGCGCGGCCGCCGCTCAAGGAGGACATCCGCAACCTCGGTGACCTGGCGACCCAGCTGGACCAGGGACGCCCGGCCGTCGAGCGGTTCCTGCAGCTCTCGCCGTACAAGCTGAACAAGATCGCCCGGGTGGGCAGCTACGGCAGCTGGTTCCAGTTCTACGTCTGCCAGCTCGGCGGCCAGGTGAGACGTCAGCGAGATCCCCGGGTTCCCGGGCATCCGATGCCCGAACTGCCGCCTTTCGCGACCTGCCGAAGGACGACGCGCCGCGCTGCGGATGCCGACCCGGACCAGGACGGCCTGAGCGTCGCGAACGGGTGACAACCCTGGCAAGCAGGGCGGCCAGCCGGGCGCCGGACGACAACCGGGCGGCCGCGCCGCAGCCGCAGGAGCCGACGACGTCGTCGCTGGACGGGCTGACCGGCGGGCAGGCCGCGCCGCAGACCGACTCCAGCAGCAACCCCGCGGCGCCGCTGCTGCCGACGGGAGGCAACTGATGGCCGGGGCGGGCGAGCGGCGGCCGGTGCTGCTGGCGACGGTCGGGATCATCCTGATCCTCGCGATCACGCTGGTCGCGTTCAACTTCGAGGCGCTGTTCACCGGCGGCACGACCTACGAGGCCGAGTTCAAGGAAGCGGCCGGGCTGCAGGCCGACGACCAGGTGACCGTCGCCGGCGTCGAGGTCGGCCGGATCAAGAGCGTCGAGCTCGAGCGGGACCACGTCCTGGTCACGTTCAACGTGACCGACGCCTGGATCGGCAACCGGACCACCGGCTCGATCGAGATCCGGACGCTGCTCGGCTCGAAGTTCCTCGCGCTGGACCCGCGCGGCGACGCCGAGCAGGACTCCGACGAGGTCATCACGAGCGACCGGACGAAGTCCCCGTTCGACGTGGTCGACGCGTTCAACGGGCTCTCCGGGACGATCGACCAGCTCGACACCCAGCAGCTGGCGACCAGCCTCACCACGCTCTCGGACACGTTCCGCAACACCCCGGGCGAGGTCCGCGGCACGCTGGACGGACTCTCCCGGCTGTCCCAGACGATCTCCAGCCGGGACGCCCAGCTGAAGTCGCTGCTGGCCGGGACGCGCCAGCTGGCCACGACGCTGGCCAACCGGCGCGGGGACGTCGTCAAGCTGATCAACGACGGCAACCTGCTGCTCGGTGAGCTGCAGGCCCGCAAGGACGCGATCGCGAACCTGCTGAACGGCACGAAGAAGCTGTCGATCCAGCTGCGCGGGCTCGTCGCGGACAACCGGGCTCAGCTCCGGCCGACCCTGGAGACCCTGGACAAGGTGCTCGAGGTGCTCGAGCGCAACCGGGACGACCTGGGCGAGCTGCTCGACAAAGAGGCGGTGTTCCTCCGCGTGTTCGGCAACGCGCTCGTCCAACGGCCGCTGGTTCGACAACTACGCCGTGCGGGCTGCTGCCGCCGCCCATCGGACCGGTCGGCGGTGGCTGCTGATGGGCTCCTGGGCGGGGGACCGCCGCGCGCTGCAGCTGACCGCGCTCGTCGGTGTCGTCGCGGTGCTCGTGGCCGCCGGGTTCTGGCTGGTCACCGAGGGCGGTGGCCGGCAGATCACGGCGTACTTCACGAACACGTCGGCGCTGTACGCGGACAACGACGTGCGTGTGCTCGGCGTCCCGGTCGGCAAGGTCGACGCGATCACGCCGCAGGGCAACCAGGTCCGCGTCGACATGACGATCGACGACGACGACGTGGCGCTGCCCGCGGACGTGAAGGCCGCGATCGTCTCGCCGAGCCTGGTGACCGGCCGCTACGTGCAGCTCACCCCGGTCTGGACCGGCGGGCCGCAGTGGAGCGGCGAGCCGGTGCCGGTCGAGCGGACCGCCGTCCCGCTGGGCGTCGACGACCTCACCCGCACGGCGACCGAGCTGTCCCGGGCGCTGGGCCCGCAGGGCGCGAACTCCAACGGTGCGCTGAACGACGTGCTGAACGTCGGAGCGCAGAACCTGGACGGCAACGGCCGGGCCCTGAACGACACGATCCGCAACCTCGGTGGCCTCGGCGCCACGCTGAACGGGTCGGCGCCGGACCTGTTCGGCACGATCACCGAGCTGCAGAAGTTCGTGGCCACGATCCGGGACAACGACCCCGGCGTGCGGCGAGCTGAACGGCAAGCTGGCCGACGTCACGGGCTTCCTCGCCTCCCAGCGCACGGAGCTCGGTGACGCGCTGCGCGAGCTGTCCTTCGCGCTCGGCGAGGTGGCCGACTTCGTGCAGGACAACCGCGCCACGCTGAAGTCCAACGTGGACAAGCTGTCGTCGGTGAGCCAGGAGATCGTGGACCACCAGAAGGCGCTGGCGGAGGTCTCCGACCTCGGCCCGGCCGCGCTGAACAACCTGGCGAACATCTACAACGGGTCGTCGGAGACGCTGGACACCCGGGCGAACCTCAACGAGCTGTCCCAGCCGTTCCCGGCGCTGGTCTGCCAGTTCCTCCAGTCGCAGCTCGACGGGCGCCGGACCCGATCGTGCCGACCGATTCCGGTGACCTGCTCGGCAACGGCGTGCCAGAAGTCTTGTCACGGACTCGGCGGTGCGCTGCCGAACCCGCTGGCGCCGCCAGGGACCCAGGGCGGGCTGCAGGCCCAGGGCGCCCAGACGCCCGGGCCTGCCGCTGAACCCGCTGCCCGGCACGCCGCTGTCGTCGACGGCCGAACCCGGCGGCGCCGCTGCAGAACCCGCTGGCCCCGGCCCGCCGGCGCCGCAGCGGTCCGCACCGGCGAACCCGGCTCCTGAGTCCAACGGCGGCGGCGGTCTGCTCGGCGGCCTGTTCGGAGGTGGCTCGTGACCGGCCGGCTGACCCGCCTGGTGGCGCTGCTGCTCGTCGTCGGCGTGGCCGCGAGCGGCTGCGGTGTGCTCTCCGGCGGCCTGCGCGGCGTGCAACTGCCCGGTGGCGCGGCGCTCGGTGACGACCCGTACCGGGTGCAGATCGAGTTCGCCGACGTCGTCGACCTCGTCCCGCAGTCGCTGGTGCGCGTCGGCGACGTGCCGGTCGGGACGGTGGAGGGCATCACCGTCGAGCCGAAGTCGCTGGAACGCGCTGGTCACGGTGCATGGTGAACCGCGGCGTCGCGCTGCCTCCGAACGCCACGGCGAAGGTCCGGACGACGTCGCTGCTCGGCGAGAAGTTCGTCGACCTGTCGGCCCCGCCGCAGCCGGCCCCCGGCTCGCTGGCCGACACCGGGAAGATCGGGCTGCAGGACTCCGGTCGCGCGGCCGAGGTCGAGGAGGTGCTCGGCGCACTGTCGATGCTGCTCAACGGCGGCGGCGTCGCGCAGATCAAGACGATCTCGACCGAGCTGAACAAGGCCCTGACCGGGCGCGAGCCGCAGGTCCGCGAGCTGCTGGACAACCTCAACCAGCTCGTCGGCGCGCTGGACTCGCGCAAGGAGGACATCAACCGGGCGCTGGACGGGCTGAACCGGCTGTCCGCGACGCTGGCCGAACGCCGTCCGCAGATCGAGAACGCGCTGCAGAACCTCAGCCCGGGGCTGCGCGAGCTGGAGTCCCAGCGCGCCCAGCTGGTGAACATGCTGCGCGTCGCTGGACCGGCTCTCCGGCGTGGCCACGAACGTGATCAACCGCAGCCGCGAGGACGTGCTCGCGGACCTGGAGCTGCTGCGCCCGGTCCTGCGCAACCTGGCCGACTCCGGCCAGGACCTGCCGAACTCGCTGCAGCTGCTGCTCACGATCCCGTTCACCGACGCCGCGACGGACGCCGTCGCCGGTGACTACACGAACCTGTACGTGAAGGCGGACCTGGACATCGGGCGTCATCCTGAACAACATCCTGGCCAGCAACCAGACCCCGCTGGCGAACAACCCGCTGGTCCAGCAGCTGCCGCCGAACGCGCGGCTGCTGGCGCCGCTGCTCGGCGCGAACCCCGGTCAGCAGACCCCGGCGCCGGGCGGACCGCCCGGCGTGCCGCCCCGGCACCCGCCCCGGGGGCACCGGCGCCGGCTCCGGCGACCCCGCGCCCGGTGCGCGGCAGGCCCCCGCCACACCCACACCCGAGCCGAACCGCGGCGGCGGCCTGTTCGGTGGGCTCCTCGGAGGTGGCTCGTGATCTCCCGGACGGTACGGCTGCAGCTGTTCGCGCTGATCCTGGTCGCGGTCATCGGCGTCGGCTACACCGGTTTCCGGTACGCCGGGCTGGACGCGATCTTCGGCGCGACGACGTATCCGGTGACGGTGCAGCTGGCCGACTCCGGCGGCATCTTCACCGGCGCCGACGTCAGCTACCGCGGGGTCAGCGTGGGCCGGGTCGGCCCGCTGACGCTGACCGACCGCGGGGTGGACGTCCAGCTCGACATCGACAACTCCGCGCCGGCGATCCCGGCGGACACGTCGGCCGAGATCCGCAACCTGTCCGCGATCGGTGAGCAGTACGTCGACCTGCTGCCCGGCCCGGAGGGCGGGCCGGTGCTGGCGGCCGGCGCCGTCGTGGCACAGAACCGCACGGTGACGCCGGTCGGCGTCGAGGACCTGGTCGTCAACCTGGACGACCTGGTCCGCACGGTCCCGCTGGACTCGCTGCGCACGGTCGTGACCGAGCTCGGCAACGGGTTCTCCAACACCGCCCAGCCGCTGCAGCAGCTGCTGGACACGACCGGGCAGTTCACCCAGGCCGCGACGGACGCGCTGCCGCAGACGACGGCGCTGATCCGGGACTCGCGCCCGGTGCTGACCACGCAGAACGAGGTCGCGCCGCAGTTCAAGTCGTTCGCGTCGAGCCTGAACCAGGTCACCGACCAGCTCAAGCAGTCCGACCCGGACCTGCGGCGGATCATCGCCGACGGCCCGCGGCTCGGGGACCAGGTCAGTGGCCTGCTGCGGGAGAGCGGTCCCGGACTCGGCGAGTCGATCGCGAACCTGCGCCAGACCGCGGAACTGCTGGAGAACCGCCAGGCGGGCCTGAAGCAGATCCTGGTCACCTACCCCGGCCTGGTCGCGATCGCGCCGAAGGTCGTGCCCGGCGACGGCACGGCGCACCTCGGTCTCGTGATCAACGTCAACAACCCGCCGGTGTGCACGCGTGGTTACGAAGGGACGACGCGCCGCGACCCGGACGACGTCTCCGAGGTCCCGGTGAACTCCGGCGCCTACTGCGGCGAGCCCCCCGGCAGCCCGACCAGCGTGCGCGGTATGCAGAATGTTCCCAAGGCGGAGACCCCGATGCCGCCCCCTGACGCAGGTGATACTCCGGCGCCGCCGCCCGCGGCCGGCCCGGATCCCGTCTCCGCGGCCGGTCCGGCCGCGTCGCCGGCCCTCGTCAACGACTTCGCCCAGATCCTGGGCGGGGCCTGACGGCTGTCCCCCGCAGCCGGGAGGAGGAAGCTCCCCATGTCCGTCCCCACCGACGAACGGCCCCGCTCCGACGAGAGCCCCGCGGGCCCGTCCAAGACCGAGCGGCAGTCGGGTCTCGCCCGGGTGCTCCCGGTGGCGTCCGTGATCGCCGCCGTGCTCGCTCTCGTGTTCGGCGCGCTCTGGCTGATCGCACTGAACAGCGACTCGGTCACGATCGCCTCCGACCGCGACGAGGTGCTGCAGGACGCGCGGCAGGCCGTGCTCAACCTGAACACGCTCGACTACCACAACGCCCAGGCCGGGCTGGACCTCTGGGTCCAGTCGTCGACCGGGTCGGTGCGCGACGAGTTCGCCAAGAACCGTGACGCGTACGCGCAGCTGGTGACCCAGCAGAAGCGCACCACGACCGCGACGATCTCGGACGCCGCCGTCGGCGAGCTGGACAACCGCTCCGGTGTGGCACGCGTGCTGCTCGGGGTCGACGTCACGGTGACCCCGGAGGGCCAGAAGCCGACCGTCACCCGCCAGCGGATCGAGGCGGAGATGACCCGCACCGACGACGGCTGGAAGGTCAGCGCCCTGGACCCGTTGCTGACGCCCGGCAACGGCTGACCACGCCTCTCCGCTCCCCGGCCCCCGGGCCGCCCCAGGTCGACCGACACCCAGGAGGTCACCGCAATGTCCACCTCACGCCGACGCCCCACCCTCGGTACCCGCAGGCCGCAGGTCGCCGGGCGGCCGCGGACCACGGCCGCGAGTCCTCCCGCCGCGGACTCCGAGGAGCCGGCCGAGGGCGGTCTCGCCGTCGACGCGCGGACGGACGCGCGGACCGGCGCGGACCGCGACCGGACGGTCCGGCCGCAACGGCGAGACGTCCGGCGGCACCGCTCGGGCCCGCACCGTGACCCGGCCCGGCGCGCGCCAGGTCGACGACGAGGAGGACGCCGCTCCGGGCGCCCCCGCGACGGAGGACACCGAGGAGTCGTCCTCGGTTCCGGAACCGTCGACCGACGAGGCCGCGAAGCCCGGAACCGGCGACCTGCCGTCCGCGCCGTCGGTCCGCAGTGGCGAGGTCCCGGAGTCGGAGTCCGGCGGACGCGGTGCCGGACTCGTCGCGCGCGTGCGCCGGATCCCGTTGCCGCAGGCGCCGGCCACCCGCCGCGGCACGGCCGCGCTGCTGGCCGTCACGATCCTGCTCGTCGCCGCCGCCGGGTTCTTCGCGGTGTCCTGGGCGCGGCTGCAGTTCTCCGGCGCCACCTCGAACACGGCGCTCACCGACGTCGGCGCGACCGCCACGGTCAGCGAGCAGATCAACGAGGCCGTGACGAAGGTGTACTCGTTCGACTTCGCGCGGCTCGACCAGGCCGAGTCGGACGCGCGTGGTGTGATCACCGGGCCGTTCACCGGCCAGTTCGACCAGATCTTCGGCAACGTCCGCCAGCTCGCGCCGAAGCAGCAGGCGGTGGTCACCGCGACCATCCCGAAGTCGGCCGTGGCCAGCATCAACGGTGACGACGCGACCGTCTACGTGTTCGTCAACCAGGTCGTCCGCCGCGTCGACGACGGCGGCAAGCCCCAGGAGGGCACGGCCGCGGCCCGGCTGCGGGTGGACGCGGAGTACGTCGACGGCCGGTGGAAGGTCGCCGGCATGTCGCCGGCCTGATCCGGTTCGCCACGGCGCCGACCCCGCTCGCGGTGGGGCCGGCGCCGTCGCGTATCGTCACCTGCAGTTCCACCGAAGACCGCAGGTCTGTGTCCGGTCCGCCGGACACGCGAAGGTCCCGTCTCGCGACGGGCGGCCCGCGCAGGAGGACGAGGCCATATGCCCGGGCGCGTTCGCGCGTCTGATCCTGTGACGCCCCGTGCCGACTGCGCACGGGGCGTTCGTCGTCTCCGGGACCGGCGTGCGGTGGTTCCACCGCACTGCCGAGTACGACACCACCCGAGAGGAGGCAGGGATGGCCCGATCCGACAAGGTCGCGGCGGTCGACGAGATCGCCAACCGGTTCCGGGATGCGTCCGCATCGGTGGTCACCGAGTACCGCGGTCTGTCCGTCGCGAAGCTGACCCAGCTGCGCCGTGACCTGGGCGACGACGCGAACTTCCGCGTCGCCAAGAACACCCTGGTCAAGCGTGCCGCCGAGGACGCCGGCGTGGAGGGCCTGGACGGACTGCTGGCCGGTCCGACGGCCATCGCGTTCATCCAGGGCGAACCGGTCGACGCCGCCAAGGCGATCAAGAAGTTCGCCAAGGAGAACCCGGGTCTGACGATCAAGGGCGGGTACATGGACGGGCGCGCCCTGTCCATCGCCGAGGTCGAACAGCTGGCCGACCTGGAGTCCCGCGAGGTCCTGCTGTCCAAGCTGGCCGGCGCGATGAAGGCGAACCTGTCGAAGGCGGCCGGCCTGTTCGCCGCGCCCGCGTCGCAGGTTGCGCGCCTGGCGCAGGCACTGGCCGACAAGCAGGCCGAGGGTGCGCCCGCGGCCGAGACCTCGACCGACACGTCCGTCGAGGCCGACAGCGCCGACAGCAGCACTGCCGACGCGGGGGCCGACGCCCCCGCCGAGGTCGAGGCCTGATCCACCGGTACCCCGGCTGACCACTCAGCCACACCCCCGTCTTTGTGAGAGAAAGGACCGCCACGATGGCGAAGCTGTCCACCGACGAGCTGCTCGACGCGTTCAAGGAGCTCACGCTCATCGAGCTGTCGGAGTTCGTGAAGAAGTTCGAGGAGACGTTCGACGTCACCGCCGCCGCCCCGGTCGCGGCCGTCGCCGCGGCCCCGGCCGCCGGTGGCGACGCCCCGGCCGCCGAGGAGGAGAAGGACGAGTTCGACGTCGTCCTCGAGTCCGCGGGCGAGAAGAAGATCCAGGTCATCAAGGTCGTCCGCGAGGTCGTCTCCGGGCTGGGTCTGAAGGAGGCGAAGGACCTCGTCGAGGCCGCGCCGAAGCCGCTGCTCGAGGCCGTGGGCAAGGACGCCGCGGAGGCCGCGAAGGCCAAGCTCGAGGAGGCCGGCGCGAAGGTCACCGTCAAGTGACTGAGCACGGAGCCTGCGGAGCTGCGCATCTGCGCTGAGCTCCCGCACGTAGAAGGGGCGTCGACCCGCGGGGTCGGCGCCCCTTCTGTTGTCCTCGGTCGGGGCGATCACCTCGTCCGGAGCGGCCGACGCACCGCGGCACGGCGTGTCGGGCACGGGCATGGCGGCCCGGACGCAGGTAGTGTTCGAGTTTCCGACGTACGGGCGGGCGGCACTCCGGAGTGCTCCGAGTGGCCCGGACCCGAGATTTTCGCCGGTCGTCCCGCGGAGAGAACCACTTACCGACGCGTAGAGGCTTGACTCGGTGCGCCAGGCAGGTCACTCTTAGGTCTCGATGGTTGCCTGGATGGTGGAATCGGGGACCTGTCTCGACAGCTGCGTTCTGAGCAGCTAGACTCCCTCTTTGCGCTGCCTGCGTCCAGGACTCGCGTGCACGTTCCTCGACTTCAGCCGGTCGGTCCGCCGATCCGGGTGCCGTCGTGGAGCACGCGGGCTCTCGTCGCGGGCCGCGCACGACAACAGACGGCGTGCTCGTGGGCCCGTCGCTGCCGCCGGATCCGAGGTACCAGGACCTCGTGGATCGGAGAGACGGTAGCGCTCGGTCCAGGCGTACGCCAGACGAGAAGCGCAGTTCTCGGAAGGACGCATCTTGGCTGTCTCCCGCGCCGCCGCGACCACCTCGACCGTTGCCGCTTCGGCAAACCCGAACTACCCCGGCGCACCTACCCGCGTCAGCTTCGCAAAGATCGCGGAGCCGCTGGAGGTTCCGGATCTCCTGGACCTGCAGATCCAGTCCTACGAGTGGCTCGTCGGCAGCGAGGCCTGGTTCCAGCGTCGCACCGACGCCGGTGACGAGCTCCCGGTCAGCGGTCTGGAGGAGATTCTCACCGAGATCTCGCCGATCGAGGACTTCTCCGGCTCGATGTCCCTGTCGTTCTCCGACCCTCGTTTCGACGAGGTCAAGGCGAGCGTCGAGGAGTGCCGGGACAAGGACATGACGTACGGCGCTCCGCTGTTCGTCACGGCCGAGTTCACCAACAACACCACTGGCGAGATCAAGAGCCAGACGGTCTTCATGGGCGAGTTCCCGGTGATGACCGACAAGGGCACGTTCATCATCAACGGCACCGAGCGCGTCGTGGTGTCCCAGCTGGTGCGCTCGCCCGGTGTCTACTTCGACCACTCGATCGACAAGACGACCGAGAAGGACGTCTACTCGGTCAAGATCATCCCGAGCCGCGGCGCGTGGCTCGAGTTCGATGTGGACAAGCGCGACACCGTCGGCGTCCGGATCGACCGCAAGCGCCGCCAGCCGGTCACGGTGCTGCTCAAGGCGCTCGGCTGGACGAACGAGCAGATCGCGGAGCGGTTCGGCTTCTCCGAGACGGTGATGACCACCCTGGAGAAGGACCACACCGCCGGCCAGGACGAGGCGCTGCTCGACATCTACCGCAAGCTCCGCCCCGGCGAGCCGCCGACCCGCGAGAGCGCGCAGGCCCTCCTGGAGAACCTGTTCTTCAAGGACAAGCGCTACGACATGGCGAAGGTCGGGCGCTACAAGGCCAACAAGAAGCTCGGTCTGGACGTCGAGAACTCGGTCGGCACGCTGACCGAGGAGGACATCGCGACCACGATCGAGTACCTGGTCCGCCTGCACGCCGGCGAGACCACGATGGCGGCCGCCACGGGCGAGATCCCGGTCGAGACCGACGACATCGACCACTTCGGTAACCGGCGCCTGCGCACCGTCGGCGAGCTGATCCAGAACCAGGTGCGGGTCGGTCTGTCCCGGACCGAGCGTGTCGTCCGCGAGCGGATGACCACACAGGACGTCGAGGCGATCACGCCGCAGACCCTGATCAACACCCGGCCGATCACGGCCGCGATCCGGGAGTTCTTCGGCACGTCGCAGCTGTCCCAGTTCATGGACCAGCACAACCCGCTGGCCGGGCTGACGCACAAGCGCCGCCTGTCCGCGCTGGGCCCGGGCGGTCTGTCCCGGGAGCGCGCGGGCATGGAGGTCCGCGACGTGCACCCGTCGCACTACGGCCGGATGTGTCCGATCGAGACGCCGGAGGGCCCGAACATCGGCCTGATCGGCTCGCTGTCGTCGTTCGCACGGGTCAACCCGTTCGGCTTCATCGAGACGCCGTACCGCAAGGTCGTCGACGGCATCGTCACCACGCAGATCGACTACCTGACCGCCGACGAGGAGGACCGCTTCGTCGTCGCGCAGGCCAACGCGCCGCTGACCCAGGACGGTCACTTCGAGGAGGACCGCGTCCTGGTCCGCCGCAAGGGCGGCGAGGTCGACCTGATCTCGCCGACCGGCGTCGAGTACATCGACGTCTCGCCGCGCCAGATGGTGTCGGTCGCGACGGCGCTGATCCCGTTCCTCGAGCACGACGACGCGAACCGCGCCCTGATGGGCGCGAACATGCAGCGTCAGTCGGTGCCGCTGCTGCGCAGCGAGTCGCCGCTCGTCGGCACGGGCATGGAGCTGCGCGCCGCGGTCGACGCCGGTGACGTCGTGGTGGCCGAGCAGGCCGGTGTGGTCGAGGAGCTGTGCGCCGACTACATCACGGTGATGGACGACGAGGGGCAGCGTCAGACCTACCGTCTGAACAAGTTCCGCCGGTCCAACCAGGGCACCTGCAACAACCAGAAGCCGATCGTCGACGAGGGCGCCCGGGTCGAGGTGGGCCAGGTGCTCGCCGACGGGCCGTGCACCGAGAACGGCGAGATGGCGCTCGGCAAGAACCTGCTCGTGGCGATCATGCCGTGGGAGGGCCACAACTACGAGGACGCGATCATCCTCTCGCAGCGCCTGGTGCAGGACGACGTGCTGACGTCGATCCACATCGAGGAGCACGAGATCGACGCCCGGGACACCAAGCTCGGCGCCGAGGAGATCACCCGGGACATCCCGAACGTGTCCGAGGACGTGCTGGCCGACCTGGACGAGCGCGGCATCATCCGGATCGGTGCCGAGGTCCAGCCCGGCGACATCCTGGTCGGCAAGGTCACGCCGAAGGGCGAGACCGAGCTGACCCCGGAGGAGCGGCTGCTCCGCGCGATCTTCGGTGAGAAGGCGCGCGAGGTCCGCGACACGTCGCTCAAGGTTCCGCACGGCGAGAACGGCAAGGTCATCGGCATCCGGGTCTTCTCCCGGGACGACGAGGACGAGCTGGCTCCCGGCGTGAACGAGCTGGTCCGGGTGTACGTGGCGCAGAAGCGCAAGATCTCCGACGGCGACAAGCTCGCCGGCCGTCACGGCAACAAGGGCGTCATCGGCAAGATCCTCCCGGCGGAGGACATGCCGTTCCTCGAGGACGGCACGCCGATCGACATCATCCTGAACACCCACGGTGTGCCGCGACGGATGAACATCGGCCAGATCCTGGAGACCCACCTCGGGTGGATCGCCAAGTCCGGCTGGGAGATCGATGGCGAGCCCGACTGGGCGTCGAAGATGCCCGAGGAGCTCTACTCCGTGCCCGAGGACACGAAGACGGCCACGCCGGTCTTCGACGGTGCGCGGCAGAACGAGATCACCGGGCTGCTCGCGTCGACCCGGCCGAACCGCGACGGCGACCGCATGGTCGGCCCGGACGGCAAGGCGAACCTGCTCGACGGGCGTTCCGGCGAGCCGTACCCGTTCCCGGTCGCGGTCGGCTACATGTACATCCTGAAGCTGGCCCACCTGGTGGACGACAAGATCCACGCCCGTTCCACCGGTCCGTACTCGATGATCACCCAGCAGCCGCTCGGCGGTAAGGCCCAGTTCGGTGGCCAGCGCTTCGGTGAGATGGAGTGCTGGGCGATGCAGGCCTACGGCGCGGCGTACACGCTGCAGGAACTGCTGACGATCAAGTCCGACGACGTGGTGGGCCGAGTGAAGGTCTACGAGGCGATCGTCAAGGGCGAGAACATCCCGGAGCCGGGGATCCCCGAGTCGTTCAAGGTGCTTCTCAAGGAGCTGCAGTCGCTCTGCCTGAACGTCGAGGTGCTCTCCAGCGACGGTGCGGCGATCGAGATGCGCGACTCCGACGACGAAGACCTGGAACGGGCCGCGGCGAACCTGGGCATCAACCTGTCCAGCCGCCCCGGATCCGAGTCCATGACCGTCGACGACGTCGTGAACTGACGATTACTCGTTTCGTAGCCGAGAGATAACGAAGAAACAGAGGACACATACGTGCTCGACGTCAACTTCTTCGACGAACTGCGTATCGGCCTGGCCACCGCCGAAGGCATCCGCCAGTGGTCGCACGGCGAGGTCAAGAAGCCCGAGACGATCAACTACCGCACCCTGAAGCCGGAGAAGGACGGGCTCTTCTGCGAGAAGATCTTCGGTCCGACCCGCGACTGGGAGTGCTACTGCGGCAAGTACAAGCGCGTCCGGTTCAAGGGCATCATCTGCGAGCGCTGCGGCGTGGAGGTCACGCGCGCCAAGGTGCGTCGTGAGCGGATGGGCCACATCGAGCTGGCCGCGCCGGTCACGCACATCTGGTACTTCAAGGGTGTGCCGAGCCGGCTCGGCTACCTGCTCGACCTGGCGCCGAAGGATCTCGAGAAGATCATCTACTTCGCCGCGTACGTCATCACCTCGGTGAACACCGAGCTGCGGCACAACGACATGTCCACTCTCGACAACGAGATGGCCATGGAGCGCAAGCGGGTCGAGCAGACCCGCGACTCGGACCTGGAGACCCGGGCCCAGAAGCTCGAAGCCGACCTGGCCGAGCTCGAGGCCGAGGGCGCCAAGGGCGACGTCCGCCGCAAGGTCAAGGACGGCGGCGAGCGGGAGATGCGCCAGCTCCGCGACCGTGCCCAGCGCGAGCTGGACCGGCTCGAGGAGATCTGGAACACGTTCTCCAAGCTGGACACCCAGCAGCTCATCGCGGACGAGTCGATCTACCGCGAGCTGTACGACCGCTACGGCGACTACTTCACCGGCGCCATGGGTGCCGAGGCGATCCAGAAGCTGCTGGAGAACTTCGACATCGGCGCCGAGGCCGACAAGCTGCGCGAGATCATCCGCAGCGGCAAGGGCCAGAAGAAGCTGCGCGCGCTCAAGCGGCTCAAGGTCGTCGCGGCGTTCCAGTCCACCGGCAACTCGCCGATGGGCATGGTGCTCGACTGCGTCCCGGTCATCCCGCCGGACCTGCGCCCGATGGTGCAGCTCGACGGTGGCCGCTTCGCCACGTCGGACCTGAACGACCTGTACCGCCGGGTGATCAACCGGAACAACCGCCTCAAGCGACTGATCGACCTCGGCGCGCCCGAGATCATCGTCAACAACGAGAAGCGGATGCTGCAGGAGGCCGTCGACGCACTGTTCGACAACGGCCGCCGCGGCCGGCCGGTGACCGGGCCGGGCAACCGCCCGCTCAAGTCGCTGTCCGACCTGCTCAAGGGCAAGCAGGGCCGGTTCCGCCAGAACCTGCTCGGCAAGCGCGTCGACTACTCGGGCCGTTCGGTCATCGTGGTCGGCCCGCAGCTGAAGCTGCACCAGTGCGGTCTGCCCAAGCAGATGGCGCTGGAGCTGTTCAAGCCGTTCGTGATGAAGCGCCTGGTGGACCTCAACCACGCGCAGAACATCAAGTCGGCCAAGCGGATGGTCGAGCGCGGCCGCTCGCAGGTCTGGGACGTGCTGGAGGAGGTCATCTCCGAGCACCCGGTCCTGCTGAACCGGGCGCCCACGCTGCACCGCCTCGGCATCCAGGCCTTCGAGCCGCAGCTGGTGGAGGGCAAGGCCATCCAGCTGCACCCGCTGGTCTGCGAGGCGTTCAACGCGGACTTCGACGGTGACCAGATGGCGGTGCACCTGCCGCTGTCGGCCGAGGCGCAGTCCGAGGCCCGGGTCCTGATGCTGTCGTCGAACAACATCCTGTCCCCGGCGTCCGGCCGCCCGCTGGCGATGCCGCGTCTGGACATGGTCACCGGCCTGTTCCACCTCACGCGGCTGCGAGAGGAGGCCCACGGCGCCGGGGCGTACTACGGCTCGTCGGCCGAGGCGATCATGGCCTACGACCGGAAGGTGCTGCACCTGCAGGCGCCGATCAAGATCCGGCTGCCCGGGGTCGCCCCGACGGCCGGTGCCGAGGTCGGCGACGACGGCATCTGGCGTGCGGAGACCACGCTGGGCCGGGTCATGTTCAACGAGCTCCTGCCGGCGGACTACCCGTTCGTCAACGAGCCGCTGCCGAAGAAGCGCCAGGCCGCGATCATCAACGACCTGGCCGAGCGGTACTCGATGACCGAGGTCGCACAGGTGCTGGACCGTCTCAAGGACGCCGGCTTCTACTGGGCGACGCGCTCCGGCGTGACGCTGGCGATCGACGACGTCGTCGTCCCGCCGAACAAGCAGGAGATCCTGGACGGCTACGAGGCCAAGGCCGACCAGATCAACAAGCGCTACCAGCGCGGTGCCCTGTCGCACCAGGAGCGCAACGACGAGATGGTCAAGATCTGGACGCAGGCCTCGGAAGAGGTCGCGCGGTCGATGGAGGAGAACTTCCCTCCGGACAACCCGATCCCGACGATCGTCCAGTCCGGCGCCGCCGGCAACATGGCCCAGGTCCGCCAGCTGGCGGGCATGAAGGGCCTGGTGGCGAACCCCAAGGGCGAGTACATCCCGCGGCCGATCAAGTCGAACTTCCGCGAGGGCCTGTCCGTGCTGGAGTACTTCATCTCCACGCACGGCACCCGGAAGGGTCTGGCGGACACCGCGCTGCGGACCGCCGACTCGGGTTACCTGACCCGTCGTCTGGTCGACGTGTCGCAGGACGTCATCGTCCGCGAGGTGGACTGCGGCACGGAGCGTGCCGTCACGATGCCGGTCACCGAGGAGACCAGCGACGGGCGGCTCATCCCGCACCGGTACCTGCGCACCTCGGTGTACGCACGGTCCTCGGCCGAGGAGGTCACGGCCCCGGACGGGACCGTGATCGTCGGCAAGGGCGACGACCTGGGTGACCCGGCGCTGGACGCGCTGGTCGAGGCCGGGATCCGGCAGATCCGCGTGCGCAGCGCGCTGACCTGCGCGTCGGCCACCGGGATCTGCGGGTTCTGCTACGGCCGCTCGATGGCCACCGGCAAGCTGGTGGACGTCGGCGAGGCCGTCGGCATCGTGGCCGCGCAGTCCATCGGTGAGCCCGGCACGCAGCTGACGATGCGTACGTTCCACGTCGGTGGTGTGGCCGGTGACGACATCACGACCGGTCTGCCGCGTGTCACGGAGCTCTTCGAGGCCCGTGTCCCGCGCGGTAAGGCACCGATCGCCGACGTCGACGGCCGGATCCGGATCGAGGACGGCGACCGCTTCTGGAAGATCACGCTGATCCCGGACGACGGCGGCGAGGAGATCGTCTACGACAAGCTGTCCAAGCGGCAGTGGCTCGGGATGACCTCGGCCGACGGCGTCGAGCGGCCGCTGTCCGACGGCGACCACGTGCACGTGGGCCAGCTGCTCCTCGAGGGCACGGCCGACCCGCACGAGGTGCTGCGTGTGATGGGCCCGCGCGAGGTGCAGCTGCACCTCGTGCGTGAGGTGCAGAAGGTGTACCGCACGCAGAGCGTGGACATCCACGACAAGCACATCGAGGTGATCGTCCGGCAGATGCTGCGCCGGGTCACGATCATCGACTCGGGTGCCACCGAGTTCCTGCCCGGCGCACTGGCCGAGCGGGGCGAGTTCGAGTCGGAGAACCGCCGGGTCGTCTCCGAGGGCAACGAGCCGGCCTCCGGCCGTCCGGTGCTCATGGGGATCACGAAGGCCTCGCTGGCGACGGAGTCGTGGCTGTCCGCGGCCTCGTTCCAGGAGACCACCCGGATCCTCACCGATGCCGCGATCAACGGAAAGCGCGACAAGCTCGTCGGGCTCAAGGAGAACGTGATCATCGGCAAGCTGATCCCGGCGGGTACCGGCATCAACCGGTACCGCAACATCACGGTCCAGCCGACCGAGGAGGCCCGCGCGGCCGCCTACGCGCTGCCGAGCTACGACGACGGCTACTACAGCCCCGACGTGTTCGGCACGGGCACCGGTGCCGCGGTGCCGCTGGACGACTACGACTTCGGGCGCGACTACCGCTGAGCGCGGAGCGGCGTAGCGCGCATCCACCCCCCGGGCCCGCGACGGCGGGCCCGGGGCCCCGGAGGGTCCCGAACGGGGCCGGACACCGCTCTCCCGTGGCGGTGCCCGGCCCCGTTCGCGTTGCGCAGCCACCTGCCAAATGGACGAGAGGTCCTCTCGCACCGCGGAGTTGGGCGAGAGCTCCGCTCGCGCGCGGAGGAGCGCGTGTGCTGTGCGCGCCCACGCCCGGCCTCACGCTGGGCGGCAGCTCCGATCGTCCAACCAGAGTGGACGGACGCTCGCTCGTGCAGCTCCCATCAGCATCAGCGCGGTCTGCAATCAATGCAAGCGGTGGGGCGAGGCGATCACGGGCGGGAACGGCCGTCGAGCCGACGTCGTGCGCGCGTCACGGAGGCGGGCGAGCACCTCGCCGCGTCGGCCGGTCTGGACGGCCTCGGCGATCGTCGCGCGCACGTGGTCCCGGACGCGCATCCGTCGGCAGGCGTCGAGTACGGCTCGGGCGGGTGGGGCCAGCGGCCACCGCCCCTGTGCCGCCGCCGGCAGCCGTCCGGTCCGCTCGAGCAGCGCGATGCCGTGTCGGGTACGGCGTGACGTGTCGGGAACCAGGAGGTGGACCGGCCCGGACGGGGACGGCATCCGGGTCATTCCCACCAGCGCCAACGCGTCGAGTCCGGTGATCACCGCTCCCTCGCCGGCGTGGACCAGCGCCGCCCGTCGCCGGTCGGGCCGGGTCGGGGCGCGTTGTTCAGCTTCACGATCGCGGGCATCAGCCACATCCACGGTCCGCCCGAGCGGCACCGGTTCCCGATCGTGCTCCGCGGGACGCCGACGGCCATGAGTATGGAGACGGTGACGACGGTCGAACCACAGAGTGCGGCGCATTCGTCGGCGGCCGGGGATCGAGCCATGCCCACAGACTGCATCCGCCGGGTACCTCCGGACCGGGGGATCCGCTACGTGGGGACAGTCGCGCCCGGTTGTGGACAGCCGTCTCGCATCCGCACGAGAGCTGCGTCGATCCGATCGGAGCGTGCGAGCGGGGCTCTCGTCCACACCGGGTTGGGCGGCTCCCGGTGGCAACTGCGGGCAACACGCGATCGGCCGAAAGCAGCTCTCGCGGGCTCCGGTTGGGCGGGAGCAGTTGTCGCGCCGTCGTGTGGAGTCCTGAGTGAGAGCAGCGTTCGTGTCCTGTCCCGTCAGCTCAGCGGTCCGGTGACGGTCTCCGCGGCGGACAGCGCCGCCCCGCTGCCGACGTAGTGGACGGCGGCCTCGATCTCGGGGGAGAGATAGCGGTCGGGGCCCGGGCCCCGGACGTGGTCCCGCAGCCCGTCGCGCACGGCGGCGGTGGCGGGAGCGGGTTCGAGCGGCGAGCGCAGGTCCAGGGCGCGGGCCGCCGTGAGCAGCTCGACCGCGACGACCCGGGTGAGCCCGTCGACGGCTCGTCGCAGCTTGCGGGCCGCCGACCAGCCCATCGACACGTGGTCCTCCTGCATCGCGCTGGTCGGGATCGAGTCGACCGACGCCGGCACGGCGAGCCGCCGGAGCTCGGAGACGACCGCTGCCTGCGTGTAGTGGGCGATCATGTAGCCCGAGTCGACGCCCGGGTCGTCGGCGAGGAACGACGGCAGCCCGTGGCTGCGCGAGACGTCCAGGAACCGGTCGGTGCGGCGCTCGCTCATCGATCCCGTGTCGGCGACGGCGATGGCGAGGAAGTCGAGCACGTACCCCAGCGGGGCGCCATGGAAGTTGCCGTTGCTCTCCACCCGCCCGTCGACGAGCACGACGGGGTTGTCGATGGCGGAGGCGAGCTCGCGGGCGGCGACGGCCTCGGCGTGGGCCAGCGTGTCCCGCGCGGCGCCGTGTACCTGCGGGGCGCAGCGGACCGAGTAGGCGTCCTGCACGCCGGTGCAGTCCGGGGTGCGGTGGCTCTCCATGATCGCGGATCCGGCGAGCAGGGTGCGCAGGTTGGCGGCGCTGGCGGCCTGGCCCGGGTGCGGGCGCAGCGCCTGCAGGTCGGCGGCGAACACGCGGTCCGTGCCCAGCAGCGCCTCGACGGTCATCGCGGCGGCGACGTCCGCGGTCCGCAGCAGCCGGCGCAGGTCGTGGCAGGCGAGTACCAACATGCCGAGCATCCCGTCGGTGCCGTTGATCAGCGCGAGCCCTTCCTTCTCGCGCAGACGCACCGGCTCGATCCCCGCCTCGGCCAGCGCGTCGGCGGCCGGACGCAGCCGGCCGGACGCATCGCGGACCTCACCGGATCCGGTCGCGGCCAGCGCGCAGTGTGCGAGCGGCGCCAGATCCCCCGAGCACCCGAGCGACCCGAACTCCCGCACCACCGGCGTGATGTCCGCGCAGAGCATCGCCACGTATACGGCGGCCGTCTCCGGGCGGACGCCGGTGCGTCCGGTCGCCAGGGTCGACAGGCGGAGCAGCAGCATCGCGCGCACCACCTCGCGCTCGACCTCGTCGCCCGATCCCGCGGCGTGCGAACGGACCAGGCTGTCCTGGAGCGGGCCGCGCCGCGCGAGGGGAATCTGCCGCGTGGCGAGTGCACCGAATCCGGTGGACACGCCGTAGTGCGGGACGGTGTCGGCGGCGAGCCCGTCGACGACCTTGCGGCTGAGGGCCATCTCGGATCGGGCCTCGGGGGTGAGTACGACCGGATCGCCACCCCTGGCGACAGCGACGACGTCGTCGGCGGAGAGGGGGCCGGTGCCGACCCGGACGGCACGGGGGGAAGCTGTCATGCCGTCATAGGACACCCGGACGAGCGGCCCGCACCACGGGTCCGGGCGCGAACCCGTCTCGGATCCCGGACCGCCCGCCGACATCGCGGACCCTGCACGAGCGGAGCGGGGTCAGCCGGCGCAGTCGGCACGCAGGTGGGCGCCGAGCTCGCCGAGGGCGCGGTCGGCCTCGCGCAGGGTGCCGGCCAGGACCGGGAACGCGTGCCACATGCCATCGGCGCGGTGGTAGGTGACCGGGACGCCCGCGGCGCGGGCGCGCTCGACGATCCGGTCCGCGTCGTCGACGAGGACCTCGTCCGAGCCGGCGATCACGTGCAGCGGCGGGAGCCCGGCGAGGTCCGCGTCGAGCGGTCGCAGCTCCGGCGCGGCCCCGCCGGTGGCGCCGCGGTAGTCGCGGGCCGCATTCGGCAGCCACGACGGGTCGAGCATCGCGTCGCTGTCGGCGTTGCGGGCGAGGACCGGCGAGGTGCACTCCAGGTCCAGCCACGGCGAGATGAGCCCGACCGAGCCGGGCATCTCCTCTCCGGCCGCGCGCAGCCGCAGCACGAGCGCCATCGCCAGGCCGCCGCCTGCCGAGTCGCCGGCGACGGCGATCCGGCCGGCCGGGTGCCCGGCCTCGCGCAGGGCACGGAACGCGGTGAGCGCGTCGTCCACGGCGGCGGGATAGGGGTGCTCGGGGGCGAGGCGGTAGTCCACGGCGTGGACGGGCGTGCCGGTCGCCCGGCTGAGCCCGACGATCAGCGCGCGGTGCGACGTGGGGGAGCCGACCAGGTAACCGCCGCCGTGCAGGTACAGCACCCGGTGCGGGCCGGGCGGACCGGCCGCCGACACGACCTCGGCGGGGACACCGCCGAGCTCGCCGCGGGCACGCCGGACGCCGCGGGGCAGAGGGAGCACGGCACCGGTGATGTCGAGCAGGCGGCGCCGGACGGTCACCGGCAACGTCGGCGACAGCAGCGGAGCGACGACGGACGAGGTCAGGAATCGGTTGGCCGCGAGCGGAAGGTGCACACTGGACCTTATCCCGGCACGGGCAACACTCCGTCGTCCGCACACGGGCCGTCGGGCCACCCATGAGGCGCCCCGGGACGGTGCGATATCGCACCGGACGCGTTGGGCAAGCCGAGAGGTCGTAGTACGGCTGACCTGCGGGGAATGCACGACGAGCGGACGGCGTTGTGCGACGAGCGGGTGAGTCACCTTGCCTGCCGGCAGGTCTGTCGGGCAGTCTCTGGCCGACAGCGTCAGCCGAAGCCGGACCCGTTTTGACCCTCGTCGAGCGGGCCGAGTACGCTGTTGTCTTGCGCTCGACCTAGGTCGGGCCACTCCGCGTGCCCGTGGCGCCCGGTCCGTCCGGTGTCGATGTCGACGCCGGTCCAGGGTGGGCCGCAGCGGGCAACGTGGACGTCCTGCCAGCCTCCGCCGGACCCCGGCCCGAGGAGTGCGGCTCGGACGACACGCCCGACCTCGGGTCCCGGTCAGACGGTCATGTGACCGGCGCACGGGGCCTGCACCAAATACGACAGCGATGCCAGCGACACAGTCGAGCCACGTCGACGGGAAGAAGTAGACGGTTCATGCCCACGATCCAGCAGCTGGTCCGTAAGGGCCGCGAGGACAAGGTCGCCAAGACCAAGACCGCCGCACTGAAGGGCAGCCCCCAGCGCCGCGGGGTCTGCACACGCGTCTACACGACCACGCCGAAGAAGCCGAACTCGGCGCTGCGGAAGGTCGCCCGCGTCAAGCTGTCGAGCGGCATCGAGGTCACCGCCTACATCCCGGGTGAGGGCCACAACCTGCAGGAGCACTCGATCGTGCTCGTGCGCGGCGGCCGGGTGAAGGACCTGCCCGGCGTCCGCTACAAGGTCATCCGGGGCTCGCTGGACACGCAGGGCGTGAAGAACCGCAAGCAGTCCCGCAGCCGTTACGGCGCGAAGAAGGAGAAGAGCTGATGCCGCGCAAGGGCCCCGCGCCGAAGCGTCCGCTGGTGTCCGACCCGGTCTACGGGTCGCCGTTGGTCACCCAGCTGGTGAACAAGGTGCTCAAGGACGGCAAGCGTTCGCTGGCCGAGCGGATCGTCTACGCGGCACTGGAGGGCACCCGGGACAAGACGGGTACCGACCCGGTCGTCACGCTCAAGCGCGCACTGGACAACGTGAAGCCGGCCCTCGAGGTCCGCAGCCGCCGTGTCGGTGGCGCGACCTACCAGGTGCCGGTCGAGGTCCGCACGGTGCGGCAGACCACGCTGGGCCTGCGCTGGCTGGTGACCTACTCCGGGCAGCGCCGGGAGAAGACCATGGTCGAGCGGCTGATGAACGAGCTGCTCGACGCGAGCAACGGCCTCGGCGCCAGCGTCAAGCGGCGCGAGGACATGCACAAGATGGCGGAGTCGAACCGCGCCTTCGCCCACTACCGCTGGTGACCGGCCGACCGTCGGGCACCAATCTGAGGGAGAGCTGAGCAGTGGCAGCACAGGATGTGCTGACGGACCTCACCAAGGTTCGCAACATCGGCATCATGGCCCACATCGACGCCGGTAAGACCACCACCACCGAGCGGATCCTGTACTACACCGGGATCAACTACAAGATCGGTGAGGTGCACGACGGCGCGGCCACGATGGACTGGAT
Source organism: uncultured Actinomycetota bacterium (assembly GCA_963822335.1). Classification (GTDB taxonomy): domain Bacteria; phylum Actinomycetota; class Actinomycetes; order Mycobacteriales; family Pseudonocardiaceae; genus Pseudonocardia. The sequence goes on from CAWGHE010000007.1 coordinate 429,670, forward strand.
GGAGGAGGAGCAGAAGCGCGGCATCACGATCACGTCCGCCGCGACGACCTGCTTCTGGAAAGACCACCAGATCAACATCATCGACACGCCGGGCCACGTCGACTTCACCGTCGAGGTGGAGCGCAACCTGCGCGTGCTCGACGGCGCGGTCGCGGTCTTCGACGGCAAGGAGGGGGTCGAGCCGCAGTCCGAGCAGGTCTGGCGGCAGGCCACCAAGTACGACGTCCCGCGCATCTGCTTCGTCAACAAGATGGACAAGCTCGGCGCGGACTTCTACTTCACGGTTCAGACGATCTCCGACCGGCTCAACGCCCGTCCGCTGCCGATCCAGCTGCCGATCGGCTCGGAGAGCGAGTTCATCGGCGTCGTCGACCTGGTCGGCATGCGCGCGCTCACGTGGCGCGGCGAGGTGGCCAAGGGCGAGGACTACGCCGTCGAGGAGATCCCGGCCGACATGGCCGACGTGGTCGCCGAGTGGCGGGAGAAGCTCCTCGAGGCCGTCGCCGAGACCGACGACGACCTGATGGAGCGCTACCTCGGCGGTGAGGAGCTCACCACCGAGGAGATCCGCCTCGGCATCCGCAAGATCGTGACCGACCGGATCGCCTACCCGGTGCTGTGCGGCTCGGCGTTCAAGAACAAGGGTGTCCAGCCGATGCTGGACGCGGTGATCGACTACCTGCCGTCGCCGTACGACCTGCCGCCGGTCGAGGGCTTCCTCACCGACGGTGAGACCGCGGCCAGCCGCAAGCCGGCCAAGGACGAGCCGTTCTCCGCGCTCGCGTTCAAGATCGCGGCCCACCCGTTCTACGGGAAGCTGACCTACATCCGGGTCTACTCCGGACGGGTCGCGTCGGGCTCGCAGGTCCTGAACTCGACGAAGGACCGCAAGGAGCGCATCGGGAAGATCTTCCAGATGCACTCCAACAAGGAGAACCCGGTCGACGAGGCCATGGCCGGGCACATCTACGCCATCGTCGGCATGAAGGACACGACGACGGGCGAGACGCTCTGCGACCCGCAGTCGCCGATCGTGCTCGAGTCGATGACCTTCCCGGAGCCGGTGATCCAGGTCGCCGTCGAGCCGAGGACGAAGGCGGACCAGGAGAAGCTCTCCACGGCGATCCAGCGGCTCGCCGAGGAGGACCCGACGTTCCAGGTCTCCCAGGACGACGAGACCGGGCAGACGATCCTCGCCGGCATGGGTGAGCTGCACCTCGAGGTGCTGGTCAACCGCATGAAGAGCGACTTCAAGGTCGAGGCCAACATCGGCAAGCCGCAGGTCGCCTACCGGGAGACCATCCGCGAGCCGGTGATGAAGTACGAGTACACGCACAAGAAGCAGACCGGTGGGTCGGGCCAGTTCGCCCGGGTCATCGTCAACCTGGAGCCGCTCACCGGCGGCGACGGTGCGCTGTACGAGTTCGAGAACAAGGTCACCGGTGGCCGTATCCCGCGGGAGTACATCCCGTCGGTGGACGCCGGTGTCCAGGACGCCATGCAGTACGGCATCCTCGCCGGCTACCCGGTGGTGGGTGTGAAGTGCACCCTTCTGGACGGCCAGTACCACGAGGTCGACTCGTCCGAGATGGCGTTCAAGGTCGCCGGTTCGATGGTGTTCAAGGAGGCGGCCCGCAAGGCGAACCCCGCCATCCTCGAACCGATGATGTTCGTCGAGGTCATGACGCCCGAGGACTACATGGGCGACGTGATCGGCGACCTGAACTCCCGCCGCGGCCACATCCAGGCCATGGAGGAGCGGGCGGGTGCCCGCGTCGTGAAGGCGCAGGTCCCGCTCTCGGAGATGTTCGGCTACGTCGGCGACCTGCGGTCGCGGACCCAGGGCCGGGCCAACTACACGATGGTCTTCGACTCGTACGCCGAGGTTCCGGCGAGCGTGGCCAAGGAGATCATCGCGAAGGCGACGGGCGAGTAGTCCCGACTGCTCGCAGAGTGCGAGCCGCGGCCCGGTAGGGTCCGCGGCCCGCACCACCCCCACAGACCTGCCGTCAGCACGGCGGACAAGAAAAGACTCAGTCCAGGAGGACCCTGCAGTGGCGAAGGCGAAGTTCGAGCGGAACAAGCCGCACGTCAACATCGGCACCATCGGTCACATCGACCACGGCAAGACCACGCTGACGGCGGCCATCACCAAGGTTCTGCACGACAAGTACCCGACCCTCAACGAGGCGTCGGCGTTCGACATGATCGACAAGGCGCCGGAAGAGCGTCAGCGCGGTATCACGATCTCCATCGCGCACGTCGAGTACCAGACCGAGAAGCGGCACTACGCGCACGTGGACTGCCCCGGTCACGCCGACTACATCAAGAACATGATCACCGGTGCGGCGCAGATGGACGGCGCCATCCTGGTGGTCGCGGCGACCGACGGCCCGATGCCCCAGACGCGTGAGCACGTGCTGCTCGCCCGTCAGGTCGGCGTGCCCTACATCGTGGTGGCGCTGAACAAGGCGGACATGGTCGACGACGAGGAGATCATGGAGCTCGTCGAGATGGAGGTCCGCGAGCTCCTGAGCTCGCAGGACTACCCGGGCGACGACCTCCCGATCGTGCGCGTCTCGGCTCTCAAGGCGCTCGAGGGCGACGAGAAGTGGGCGGAGAACATCCTCCAGCTCATGGACGCCGTCGACGAGGCGATCCCGGAGCCGGAGCGCGACATCGAGAAGCCGTTCCTGATGCCGGTCGAGGACGTCTTCACGATCACCGGTCGCGGCACGGTCGTCACCGGCCGCGTCGAGCGGGGCATCGTGAAGGTGAACGAAGAGGTCGAGATCAACGGCATCCGGCCGAAGTCGACCAAGACCACGGTCACCGGCGTCGAGATGTTCCGCAAGATCCTCGACGAGGGTCGTGCCGGCGAGAACGTCGGCCTGCTGCTGCGTGGCATCAAGCGCGACGACGTCGAGCGCGGCCAGGTCGTCTGCAAGTCGGGCTCGATCACCCCGCACACCGAGTTCGAGGGCCAGGTCTACATCCTGGGCAAGGACGAGGGTGGCCGGCACACGCCGTTCTTCAACAACTACCGCCCGCAGTTCTACTTCCGTACCACGGACGTGACGGGCGTCGTGACGCTGCCCAGCGGCACCGAGATGGTCATGCCGGGCGACAACACCTCCATGAGCGTTCAGCTGATCCAGCCGATCGCCATGGAGGAGGGCCTGCAGTTCGCGATCCGCGAGGGTGGCCGCACCGTCGGCGCCGGTCAGGTCACGAAGATCAACAAGTGAGCTCGTGGGCGGGCGCTCCGGCGCCCGCCCATCTGCTCGACCCCCCGGTCGAGGTCGTCGCACCACGGTGTGGCATCCTTGACGGGTTGCTCGACGAACGTGACGCGTGGATGCGTCTCTTCGGAATAAGCCGAGGACAGGGCTCCTCGCGTCGCGTTCGCCGTCAGACCCCAGAACGACATGCCTGCCCCGGGAAACCGGGACGGGGAGCGGTGACCCGGGCACACATGTGAGGTCAAGGCGCGACACGCCCGACCTCGTGGACCGGAGAGCCTCGGTGGGTTCCCTGCACAGAGCAGGGTCCATGCCGGTGAAGTTGTGAACAGAGCGTGTGGGCCGCAGCCGCCCGCTGGTCCCCCGACGGACCGGGGCCGGCGCGGGACGCCGCGAGGCGAACACCGCGAACGTGAGCGGCAGGAAGAAGAGGACGACCGACGACCATGGCGGGACAGAAGATCCGCATCAGGCTCAAGGCCTATGACCACGAGGCAATCGACGCGTCTGCTCGCAAGATCGTGGAGACCGTGACGCGTACCGGTGCCCGGGTCGTCGGGCCGGTGCCGCTGCCGACCGAGAAGAACGTGTACTGCGTCATCCGCTCGCCGCACAAGTACAAGGACTCGCGCGAGCACTTCGAGATGCGCACGCACAAGCGACTCATCGACATCCTCGACCCGACGCCGAAGACGGTCGACGCGCTGATGCGCATCGATCTCCCGGCCAGCGTCGACGTCAACATCCAGTAGGGCGGGGTGACGAGATGACGACGAACAAGACCTACCAGGTCCGGAACATCAGCGGGCTCCTCGGCACCAAGCTCGGTATGACGCAGATGTTCGACGAGAACAACCGGATCGTCCCGGTGACCGTGATCCAGGCCGCGCCGAACGTCGTGACCCAGGTCCGGTCCGCGGAGGCCGACGGCTACTCGGCGATCCAGCTGGCCTACGGCGCGATCGACCCCCGCAAGGTGAACAAGCCGGAGTCCGGCCACTTCACCAAGGCGGGCGTCACGCCGCGCCGGTACCTGCTGGAGTTCCGCACCGCGGACGCCGCCGACTACACGCCGGGCCAGGAGATCACGGTCGACGTGTTCGCCGAGGGCTCCGAGGTGGACGTCGTCGGTACCACCAAGGGCAAGGGCACCGCCGGTGTCATGAAGCGCCACGGCTTCCACGGTCTGGGCGCCTCGCACGGCACCCAGCGCAAGCACCGCTCCCCGGGTTCGATCGGCGGCTGCGCCACCCCGGGTCGCGTCTTCAGGGGCCAGAAGATGGCCGGCCGGATGGGCAACAACCGCCAGACCACGCAGAACCTGAAGATCTTCCGCGTGGACGCCGAGCGTGGGCTGCTGCTGGTCCGGGGCGCGGTCCCCGGCCCGCGTGGCGGCCTCGTCGTGGTGAAGACCCCCGCGAAGGGTGATGGCAAGTGAGCAATGTGGACGTCCAGACCCCGGACGGGAAGACGGACGGCAGCGTCGAGCTGCCGGACCACGTCTTCGACACGACGGCGAACATCGCGCTGATGCACCAGGTCGTGACGGCGCAGCTGAACGCCGCCCGTCAGGGCACGCACGACACGAAGGGCCGTGGCGAGGTCCGCGGCGGCGGCAGGAAGCCGTACCGCCAGAAGGGCACCGGCCGCGCCCGCCAGGGCTCGGTGCGTGCGCCGCAGTTCAACGGCGGTGGCATCGTGCACGGCCCGACGCCGCGGGACTACGCACAGAAGACCCCGAAGAAGATGAAGGCGGCCGCACTGCGCGGTGCGCTGTCCGACCGGGCCCGTGCGGGCCGGGTTCGGGTCGTCTCGGAGATCGTGGGCGGCGAGACCCCGTCGACGAAGTCGGCGCGCCAGGTCGTCGAGACGGTCACCGAGGGCTTCGGTACGCGGGTTCTCGCGGTCGTGGAGCGTGAGGCGACGGCGTCGCTGCTGTCGCTGCGCAACCTGCCGGACGTGCACCTGATCGCGCCGGACCAGCTGAACACCCACGACGTGCTCGTCAACGACGTCGTGCTGTTCACGCAGTCGGCGCTCGAGGAGTTCCTGGCCGGCCCGATCGCCAGCCCGTCGGCGAGCCGTCGCCCCCGCCGGGAGAAGACCACGACCGGTGAGGAGGCCGGACAGTGAGCGGTACCGATACTTCGGACCCGCGGGACATCCTGCTCGCGCCGGTCGTCTCGGAGAAGAGCTACGGCCTGCTCGACGACCGGCAGTACACCTTCGTCGTCCGGCCGGACGCGAACAAGACGCAGATCAAGATCGCCGTGGAGAAGGTGTTCGGGGTCAAGGTGACCAGCGTGAACACGCTGAACCGCCCGGGCAAGCGCAAGCGCTCCCGCACCGGCTACGGCAAGCGCAAGGACACCAAGCGCGCGATCGTCACGCTCTCCGAGGAGAGCAAGGCGATCGACGTCTTCGGTGGCCCGGCGAGCTGAGGGAGCGAGCTGAGCGATGCCTATTCGTAAGTACAAGCCGACGACGTCGGGCCGCCGTGGCTCGAGCGTCTCGGACTTCGCCGAGATCACCCGGGACCACCCGGAGAAGTCGCTGCTGCGTCCGCTGCACAACAAGGGCGGCCGCAACGTGCACGGGCGGGTCACCTCCCGGCACCAGGGCGGGGGCCACAAGCGGGCCTACCGACTGATCGACTTCCGTCGCTACGACAAGGACGGCGTGCCGGCCAAGGTCGCGCACATCGAGTACGACCCGAACCGCACCTCGCGGATCGCGCTGCTGCACTACCTGGACGGCGAGAAGCGCTACATCCTCGCGCCGGCCCGGCTCAAGCAGGGCGACCGGGTGGAGAACGGCCCGCGTGCCGACATCAAGGTCGGCAACAACCTGCCGCTGCGCAACATCCCGACCGGCACCGTGGTGCACGCGATCGAGCTCCGCCCCGGTGGCGGCGCGAAGATCGCACGCTCGGCAGGCGCCGGGGTGCAGCTGGTGGCCAAGGACGGGCCGTACGCCCAGCTCCGGATGCCGTCCGGCGAGATCCGCAACGTCGACGTCCGCTGCCGCGCGACGATCGGCGAGGTCGGCAACTCGGAGCACTCGAACATCAACTGGGGCAAGGCCGGCCGCATGCGCTGGAAGGGCAAGCGCCCGCACGTGCGCGGTGTGGCCATGAACCCGGTCGACCACCCGCACGGTGGTGGTGAGGGCAAGACCTCGGGTGGCCGCCACCCGGTCAACCCCGCGGGCAAGCCGGAGGGCCGGACCCGCCGCACCAAGCCGTCCGACAAGTTGATCGTCCGCCGGCGTCGCACCGGCAAGAAGCGCTGAGCAGGGAGGTAAAGATGCCGCGCAGCCTGAAGAAGGGCCCGTTCGTCGACGACCACCTGCTCAAGAAGGTGGACGCCCTCAACGAGTCGGGCAAGAAGACGGTGATCCGGACGTGGTCACGTCGGAGCACGATCATCCCCGACATGATCGGTCACACGATTGCGGTGCACGACGGCCGCAAGCACGTGCCGGTCTTCGTGTCCGACTCGATGGTCGGTCACAAGCTGGGGGAGTTCGCCCCGACCCGCACGTTCCGTGGCCACATCAAGGACGACCGCAAGGCGCGTAGGCGCTAGAGCGGCCCGAGTAGCGACTAGGAGAGGTGGAGAGACAGATGGCTGACACAGCCCAGACCACCGGCGCCGCGCTCGAGCCGACTCGTGCGCACGCCAAGGCACGGTTCGTCCGGATGGCGCCGATGAAGTGCCGTCGTGTCGTGGACCTGGTCCGCGGCAAGCCGGTGAGCGAGGCTCTGGCGATCCTGCGGTTCTCGCCGCAGGCGGCCGCCGAGCCGGTGGCGAAGGTGATCGCGAGCGCCGCGGCGAACGCCGAGAACAACCTGGACCTGGACCCGGACACGCTGTTCGTGGACGTGGCGATGGTCGACGAGGGCCCGACGCTCAAGCGGATCCGCCCGCGTGCCCAGGGGCGCGCGTACCGGATCCGCAAGCGGACGAGCCACATCACCATCGAGGTCGAGTCCCGCGCGGCGGCGAACGCCGGCGGCGGACGTCGTCGTGGTGCGAAGGGGAGGGCCCGCTGATGGGGCAGAAGATCAACCCGCACGGGTTCCGGCTCGGCATCACGACCGACTGGAAGTCCCGCTGGTACGCCGACAAGCAGTACGCGGAGTACGTGAAGGAGGACGTCGAGATCCGCAAGATGCTCTCCAAGGGCATGGAGCGGGCCGGCATCTCCAAGGTCGAGATCGAGCGGACCCGGGACCGGGTGCGGGTGGACATCCACACCGCCCGTCCGGGCATCGTGATCGGCCGCCGCGGCGCCGAGGCGGACCGGATCCGGGGCAACCTCGAGAAGCTGACCAAGAAGCAGGTCCAGCTGAACATCCTCGAGGTGAAGAACGCCGAGTCCGACGCACAGCTCGTCGCGCAGGGCGTGGCCGAGCAGCTGTCGAACCGCGTCGCCTTCCGTCGCGCGATGCGCAAGGCCATCCAGTCGGCCATGCGCAGCCCGCAGGTGAAGGGCATCCGGGTGCAGTGCTCCGGCCGCCTCGGCGGTGCGGAGATGTCGCGCTCGGAGTTCTACCGCGAGGGCCGGGTGCCGCTGCACACGCTGCGCGCCGACATCGACTACGGCCTGTTCGAGGCACGGACCTCGTTCGGCCGGATCGGCGTCAAGGTCTGGATCTACAAGGGTGACGTCGTCGGCGGTCGCCGCGAGGGTGCTCCGGCTGCGGCCGCGCCCGACCGTGCCCCGCGCCGCGAGCGTCCTGCCCGTCGTCGCTCCGGTGCGTCCGGCACGACGGCGACCAGCACCGAGGCCGGCCGCGCCGCGGCGCAGCCCGGCGGTGGCGTGGCCACGGCCGACGCGCCCGCGGAGGCCCCGGCGGAGAACAACGACGGTGGGGAGTCCTGAGTCATGCTGATCCCCCGCAAGGTCAAGCACCGCAAGCAGCACCGGCCGCACCGCAGTGGCATCTCCACCGGCGGAACCAAGGTCACCTTCGGTGACTACGGGATCCAGGCGCTGGAGCCGGCCTACGTGACGAACCGGCAGATCGAGTCGGCGCGTATCGCGATCAACCGGCACATCCGTCGTGGCGGCAAGGTCTGGATCAACGTGTTCCCGGACCGCCCGCTGACGAAGAAGCCGGCCGAGACCCGGATGGGTTCCGGCAAGGGCTCGCCGGAGAAGTGGGTCACGAACGTCAAGCCGGGCCGCGTCCTGTTCGAGATGAGCTTCCCGAACGAGGCCACGGCCAAGGAAGCGCTGCGACGGGCGATCCACAAGCTGCCGATGAAGTGCCGGATCGTGTCCCGTGAGGGTGGTGACATCTGATGGCGGCTGGTGGCACCAAGGCTGCCGAGCTGCGTGAGCTGACCGATGAGGAGCTCACGGTTCGCGTTCGGGAAGCCAAGGAGGAGCTGTTCAACCTCCGTTTCCAGATGGCGACCGGGCAGCTGGACAACAACCGGCGGCTGCGTACCGTCCGCCACGACATCGCGCGGGTGTACACCGTCATGCGCGAGCGTGAGCTGGGCCTGTCGGCCGCCCCGATCGACAGTGAGGGCGCGGCATGAGCGACAGCGTGAGCGCCGACGTGCGGAGTGTGGCCGACGATTCGTCGACGGCGACGAAGCCGCAGTCGGCGCATGTGAAGCCGGAGGGGCAGAAGCCCGACCGTCACGAGCGCGGTGAGCGCAAGGTCCGCGAGGGCCTGGTCGTGTCCGACAAGATGGACAAGACCGTGGTCGTGGAGCTCGAGGACCGGGTGAAGCACCCGCGCTACAGCAAGGTCATGCGCCGGACCAGCAAGGTCAAGGCGCACGACGAGGAGAACACGGCCGGCGTCGGCGACCGTGTCCGGTTGATGGAGACCCGTCCGCTGTCGGCCACCAAGCGGTGGCGGCTGACGGAAATCCTCGAGAAGGCCAAGTAGGAGTCGAGAAGTGATCCAGCAGGAGTCGCGGCTGCGCGTCGCCGACAACACCGGTGCCAAGGAGATCCTGTGCATCCGGGTGCTGGGCGGCTCGGCTCGGCGCTACGCGGGGATCGGCGACGTCATCGTCGCCACGGTCAAGGAGGCCATCCCCGGTGCGGGTGTCAAGCGCGGTGACATCGTCAAGGCGGTCATCGTGCGTACCCGCAAGGAGAAGCGCCGGCCGGACGGCAGCTACATCAAGTTCGACGAGAACGCCGCCGTCCTGATCCGCCCGGACAACGGGCCGCGCGGGACCCGCATCTTCGGCCCGATCGGTCGCGAGCTTCGCGACCGTCGGTTCATGCGGATCATCTCCCTGGCCCCGGAGGTGCTCTGACTCATGAAGGCGAAGATGAAGGTGAAGAAGGGCGACACCGTGTTGGTGATCGCCGGCAAGGACAAGGGCGCCAAGGGCAAGGTCATCCAGGCCTACCCGGATCGCGAGCGCGTGCTGGTCGAGGGCGTCAACCGGATGAAGAAGCACACCCGGGTGACCCAGAACCAGCGCGGTGCGGAGTCGGGCGGGATCGTCACCCAGGAGGCGCCGATCCACATCTCGAACGTGATGGTCTGCGACTCCGACGGCAACCCGACCCGGATCGGCAAGAAGGCCGTCGAGGGCGAGGACGGCAAGACCCGGAACGTCCGGATCTCCAAGCGCAACGGGAAGGAGCTCTGACATGACCACGGCAGAGAAGACCCTCCCGCGGCTCAAGGAGCGCTACCGCGGGGAGATCGTCCCCGCGCTGCGCGAGGAGTTCGGCTACGGCAACGTCATGCAGATCCCCGGCCTGGTCAAGGTCGTGGTGAACATGGGTGTCGGCGACGCGGCCCGTGACTCGAAGCTGATCGACGGCGCGCTGCGCGACCTGGCCACGATCACCGGCCAGAAGCCGCAGCTGCGGCGGGCGACGAAGTCCATCGCGCAGTTCAAGCTGCGCGAGGGCATGCCGATCGGCGGCAAGGTCACGCTGCGCGGCGACCGGATGTGGGAGTTCCTGGACCGGCTGCTGACGATCGCGCTGCCCCGTATCCGCGACTTCCGCGGGCTCGAGGGCAACCAGTTCGACGGCCGTGGCAACTACACGTTCGGCGTCAGCGACCAGTCGATGTTCCACGAGATCGACCCGGACACGATCGACCGGCCGCGCGGCATGGACATCACCGTCGTCACCACGGCGACGACGAACGCGGAGGGCCGGGCGCTGCTGCGGCACCTGGGCTTCCCTTTCAAGGAGAGCTGAGGATGGCGAAGAAGGCGCTGGTCAACAAGGCGAACAAGAAGCCGAAGTTCGCCGTGCGGGGCTACACGCGGTGCCAGAAGTGCGGACGGCCGCGTGCGGTGTTCCGCAAGTTCGGCCTCTGCCGCGTGTGCCTGCGCGACATGGCGCACGCCGGTGAGCTCCCGGGCGTGAGCAAGTCCAGCTGGTGACCCTCCGGGGCGCACCGGTTCGTTTCCTATCGCCACAGGCCCCCTGGGGGAACCACGGCGGGAGAAGAGACTCCACACCATGACGATGACCGATCCGATCGCGGACATGTTGACCCGTCTGCGGAACGCGAACTCGGCCTACCACGACCGCGTGGTGATGCCGCACTCCAAGCTGAAGGTCTCCATCGCGGAGGTCCTGCAGAAGGAGGGCTACATCGCCTCGCACCACACCGAGGACGCCGAGGTCGGCAAGTCCCTGGTCGTCGAGCTGAAGTACGGGCGCAACCGAGAGCGCAGCCTCGCCGGCGTGCGCCGGGTGTCGAAGCCCGGCCTGCGGGTCTACGCGAAGTCGACCAACCTGCCTCGAGTCCTGGGAGGACTCGGTGTCGCGATCATCTCGACCTCACGGGGTCTGATGACCGACCAGCAGGCCTACCGGAGCGGCGTGGGCGGGGAAGTCCTCGCCTACGTCTGGTGAGAAGGGAGAACTGACGATGTCCCGCATCGGAAAGCTGCCCATCACCGTTCCGCTCGGCGTCGAGATCACGATCGACGGTCGCACGGTCACCGCGAAGGGCCCCAAGGGCACCCTGTCGCACACCGTGGTCGATCCGATCACGGTCGAGCGCGACGACGACGGCACGGTGCTGGTGAAGCGCCCGGACGACGAGCGCGAGAACCGGGCCTTCCACGGCCTGTCCCGCTCGCTCGTGAACAACATCGTGGTCGGCGTCAGCGCCGGCTACGAGAAGAAGCTCGAGATCCACGGCGTCGGTTACCGCGTCCAGCTCAAGGGACAGAACCTCGAGTTCGCCCTGGGCTACTCGCACCCGGTCGTGATCGAGCCGCCGGACGGCATCACGTTCGCCGTCGAGTCGCCGACCCGGTTCTCGATCCAGGGGATCGACAAGCAGGTCGTCGGCGAGACCGCCGCGAACATCCGCAAGCTGCGCCGTCCCGACCCGTACAAGGGCAAGGGCGTGCGCTACGCCGGCGAGCAGATCCGCCGCAAGGTCGGAAAGACGGGTAAGTGATGGCCGAGACGAACGAGCCCCAGGTCTCCGGCGCCGCCCGGCGGCGGATGGCCTCGCAGGTCGCGCGCAAGCGCCGGGACTCCCGGACCCGCCGGCACGCCCGCCTGCGCAAGAAGATCTCCGGAACCCCGCAGCGTCCGCGCCTGTCGGTGAACCGCAGCTCGCGGCACATCGCCGTGCAGCTGATCGACGACCTGGCCGGCCACACGCTGGCCCACGCGTCGAGCCTGGACGTCGATGTGCGCAGCATCGAGGGCGACAAGAAGGCCAAGGCGCAGAAGGTCGGCGAACTGATCGCCGCCCGTGCGAAGGAGGCCGGCGTGTCCGCGGTCGTGTTCGACCGTGGCGGGCTGTCCTACCACGGCCGGATCGCGGCGCTGGCGGACGCCGCCCGCGAAGGAGGCCTGGAGTTCTGATGGACACACAGCGAACGAACATCGAAGGGATCGTCTGATGCCGGGACGTACACGGCGTGACGGCGGAGGCCCGGCCAGCGGTAACGCGAGCGGTACCGGTAGCGGCAGCGGTGACAACAACAGCAACCGCGACCGCCGGGACCGGCGGGACGGCGGTGGCCGTGGCGGCGGTGGCCAGGACAAGACGCCGTACATCGAGCGCCTGGTCACGATCAACCGCGTGGCCAAGGTCGTCAAGGGTGGTCGTCGCTTCAGCTTCACCGCGCTCATGATCGTGGGCGACGGCGACGGGCTGGTCGGCGTCGGCTACGGCAAGGCCAAGGAGGTGCCGGCCGCGATCGCCAAGGGCGTGGAGGAGGCGAAGAAGAACTTCTTCCGCGTCCCGCGCATCGGCGGCACGATCGTGCACCGCGTGCAGGGTGAGGCGGCCGCCGGTGTGGTGCTGCTGCGCCCGGCCAGCCCCGGTACCGGCGTCATCGCCGGTGGTCCGGTGCGTGCCGTGCTGGAGTGCGCCGGGATCTCGGACGTGCTGTCCAAGTCCCTCGGCAGCGACAACGCGATCAACATCGTGCACGCGACGGTCGCCGCGCTGAAGTCGATCTCGCGTCCGGAGGAGGTCGCGGCCCGCCGCGGCCTGCCGCTCGAGGACGTGGCGTCGAGGCAGATGATGCGCCAGCGCGCCGCCGCGGCCGAAGCTGCGAGGACGTGAGCGGCATGGCGACGCTGAAGATCACCCAGACGAAGAGCCGGATCGGCTGCAAGCAGAACCAGCGTGACACGTTGCGCTCGCTCGGCCTGCACAAGATCCGGCAGACCGTGGAGCGCCCGGACGACCCGCAGACCCGCGGGTACGTCCACACGGTGCGCCACCTCGTGAAGGTCGAGGAGGTGGGGTCATGAGCGAGATCATCAAGCTGCACGACCTGCGTCCGGCCCCGGGCTCGAAGACCGCCAAGGCCCGTGTGGGTCGCGGTGAAGGGGGCAAGAGGGGCAAGACGGCAGGCCGGGGCACGAAGGGCACGAAGGCCCGCAAGACCGTGTCCCCGCGCTTCGAGGGTGGGCAGATGCCGCTGCACATGCGGCTGCCCAAGCTCAAGGGCTTCAAGAACCGCTTCCGGGTCGAGTACCAGGTCGTCAACGTCGGCGAGCTCGCCGTCCTGTTCCCGCAGGGTGGAGAGATCGGCCCGGCGGAGATGGCCGCGGCCGGTGCGGTCCGCCGCAACGAGCCGGTCAAGGTGCTCGGCGAGGGCGACCTCGACGGTGTCTCGCTGACCGTCAGCGCCCACAAGTTCTCCGCGTCCGCGCGCGAGAAGATCTCGGCGGCCGGCGGGTCGGTCTCCGAGCTGTAGGTTTTCCGGCGCCGTCCGCGCCACCGTGCCTCGGTGCGGTTCGCGGGCGGCGCCGAACTGCTGTGCGGGGCGCTGTAGAGTCGCCGCACGGGTCCCGGTCGCGCGCCCGCTCGAGAGCGCCGTGGACGGCCGGGACTCCCGACCCGGATTTGCCGCTCGCGGCCCGGGGTCGGGTTCCCATTCCGGTGCGGACCCAACCGGGCCCGGAGGCGGTGTCAGTCGGCCGCCGAAGTCGTAGGAGGAGCCCCGAGTGCTCAGCGCGTTCCGGTCGGCTTTGACCACGCCGGACCTCCGCAAGAAGATCATCTTCACGCTGGCCGTCGTGGCCGTCTACCGGCTCGGCGCGAACATCCCGTCGCCCGGGGTGTCGTACGTCAACGTCCAGGAGTGCGTGAAGCAGGTCGAGGGCGGCGAGAACTCCAGCGTCTACTCGCTGATCAACCTGTTCTCCGGCGGCGCACTGCTGCAACTGTCGATCCTGGCGCTGGGCATCATGCCCTACATCACGGCCAGCATCATCGTGCAGCTGCTGCAGGTCGTCATCCCGCGCTTCGAGCAGCTGAAGAAGGAAGGCCAGTCCGGCCAGGCGAAGCTGACGCAGTACACGCGGTACCTGACGATCGGCATCGCGGTCCTGCAGTCGACCGGGTTCGTCGCGCTGGCCGAGCGCGGCCAGCTGTTCCAGGGCTGCAACCTGCCGATCATCCCGAACGCCACGGTGTTCTCGCTCGCCATCATCGTCATCGTCATGACGGCCGGCACCACGGTCGTGATGTGGCTGGGTGAGCAGGTCACCGAGCGCGGCATCGGCAACGGCATGTCGCTGCTGATCTTCGCCTCGATCGCGCACCGGATCCCGGCCGAGGGCAAGCAGATCCTGGACAACGCGGGCGGGCTGGTCTTCGCCGGGGTCTGCCTGTTCGGTCTCGCGATCATCGCCAGCGTCGTGTTCGTCGAGAACGGCCAGCGCCGGATCCCGGTGCAGTACGCCAAGCGCATGGTCGGCCGCCGGATGTACGGCGGCACGTCGACCTATTTGCCGCTGAAGGTGAACCAGGCCGGTGTCATCCCGGTGATCTTCGGTAGCTCGCTGCTCTACCTGCCGGACCTCGTCGCCCGCCTGGCCGGGTCGCAGGGCGGCGGCCTCCAGCAGTTCGTGCAGACCTATCTGGTCGACCAGTCGAACCCCGTTCACATCCTGCTGTACATGGCGCTGATCATCTTCTTCACGTACTTCTACGTGGGGATCACGTTCAACCCGGACGAGCGGGCCGAGGACATGAAGCGCTACGGCGGCTTCATCCCCGGCATCCGCCCCGGCAGGCCGACCGCCGAGTACCTGAACTTCGTGCTCAGCCGCATCACGCTCCCCGGATCGCTGTACCTCGGCATCATCGCGATCCTTCCGAACTTCTTCCTCGGGATCACCGGCAGCGGCGGGAACCAGAACTTCCCGTTCGGCGGGACCGCAGTACTGATCATGGTTATGGTCGGGTTGGACACGATGAAGCAGATCGAGAGCCAGCTCATGCAGCGCAACTACGAGGGTTTCCTGCGTTAGGCTCGCCGCAATGGCCGCCCCCGGGTGGGGTGCGGCTCGCCGGCCGGTTCTCGGCCGGCACCACCATCGATTTCCTCACCGGCAGCGGAGCCGGTCTGATGACGGGACAGGGAGGCGGGTGCACGTGCGACTCGTTCTGGTTGGTCCGCCGGGTGCGGGCAAGGGAACCCAGGCGGAGCGGATGGCCGAGCGGTTGGACGTCCCGCACATCTCGACCGGAGATTTGTTCCGGGCGAACCTGAAGCAGGAGACCGAGCTCGGACTCGAGGCGAAGCGCTACATGGACGCCGGCGACCTGGTCCCCGACGAGGTGACCGTCGGCATGGTGCGGGACCGTCTCGGCGAGCCGGACGCCGAGAAGGGATTCATCCTCGACGGGTTCCCCCGCAACGCCGCGCAGGCCCGCGAGCTGACCGGGATCCTGGACGAGAAGGGCCTGGCGCTCGACGCCATCGTCCAGTTCGAGGTCGACGACGAGGTCGTCGTGCAGCGGCTCCTGGGCCGCGGGCGCAGCGACGACAACGAGGACACGATCCGCAACCGGCAGCAGGTGTACCGGGACGAGACCGCGCCGTTGCTGGAGTTCTACGCCGACCGACTCATCACCGTGGACGCGGAGGGCGAGGTCGGCGAGATCACGGAGCGCGTGTTCACCGCGCTCGGCAAGGGCTGAGAAGGGCGACGACAGCGTGCAAGCCGGCCGGGGAGGCGTCCGCGGGGCGATCGCCCGCTACCGCGGGCGCGACATCGAGCTCAAGACACCGGCGCAGCTGCAGGCGATGCGGCGCGCCGGGATGCTGGTCGCGACGACGCTGGCGGCGGTGAGCGAGGCCGCCCGTCCGGGTGTCAGCACGGCCGAGCTCGACGTGATCGCCGAGAGCACGATCCGCGCCGGGGACGGCGTCCCGTCGTTCCTGGGCTACCACGGCTTCCCGGCCAGCATCTGCGCCTCGGTGAACGAGCAGATCGTGCACGGCATCCCGTCGTCGAAGCAGGTGCTCACCGACGGCGACCTCATCTCGGTGGACTGCGGGGCGATCGTCGAGGGCTGGCACGGGGACGCGGCGGTGACCATCGCCGTCGGCGAGGTGGCGGAGTCCGACCTGGCGCTGTCCCGGGCGTGCCGTGAGGCGATGCTGGCCGGCCTCGCCGCCGCCCGCCCCGGCGGCCGTCTGACCGACGTGTCGCACGCGATCCAGGAGGCCTGCCGCGACGCCGCGCGCCGCGACGGCGCCGACTACGGGATCGTCGCCGAGTACGGCGGCCACGGGATCGGCACGTCGATGCACATGGACCCGTTCCTGCCGAACTACGGCGACGCCGGCAGCGGCCCGCGGTTGCGGCCGGGGATGGCACTGGCCGTCGAGCCGATGCTGACCGCGGGCGACCCGGAGACCGTCGAGCTCGACGACGGGTGGACCGTCGTGACCGCGTCCGGGCGCCGGGCGGTGCACTGGGAGCACACGGTCGCCGTCACCGAGGACGGTCCGTGGCTGCTCACGGCCCCTGCGGAGGACGCGGGCGCGGCCTGATCCGGCGGTCCTGCGCTTCTGGTTGGGATGCCGATCACCACGAGGCGCGGGGTCGGCGGTCCCTGCACTAGGTTGCCCGCATGGGCGAAGAGGCCGGGCAGTCGCCACCGAGCGAAGCGCAGGCGGAGCGAGAATCGACGCAGGGCGAGGCGCAGGCGGAGCAATCGACCGCTCCGGGTCGCACGACGTCGATCGGCGTTCCGAAGGAGTCGGCGGAAGGTGAGCGCCGGGTGGCGCTCGTTCCGAAGGTCATCGAGAAGCTCGTCAAGCGCGGTGGTCAGATCGTCGTGGAGTCCGGGGCCGGACTCGAGGCGCTGATCCCGGACGAGCACTACACCGAGGCCGGAGCGACGATCGGCGATCCGTGGTCGTGCGACGTCGTCGTGAAGGTCGGGCCGCCGAACGAGGAGGAGATCTCCAAGCTCGGGAGCGGCACGACGCTGATCGGGATGCTGGCCCCGCTGACGTCGCCGGAGACGATCGAGAAGCTGAAGTCCGCAGGGGTCACCGCGTTCGCCATGGAGTCGATCCCGCGGATCTCCCGGGCGCAGGGCATGGACGCGCTGTCGTCGCAGGCCAACGTGTCCGGGTACAAGGCGGTGCTGGAGGCGGCGCAGGCGTCGACGCGCTTCTTCCCGATGCTGACCACGGCGGCGGGCACGGTGAAGCCGGCGAGGGCACTGGTGCTCGGCGTCGGCGTCGCCGGGCTGCAGGCGCTGGCCACCGCGAAGCGCCTCGGCGCGCGCACGACGGGCTACGACGTCCGCCCGGACGTCGCGGACCAGGTCAAGTCGCTGGGTGCCCAGTGGCTGGATCTCGGTATCGAGGCGGCCGGTGAGGGCGGGTACGCCCGCGAGCTGAGCGACGAGGAGCGGCAGAAGCAGCAGGACCAGCTGGAGCTGGCGATCACCGGTTTCGACATCGTGATCACCACCGCGCAGGTCCCCGGCAAGGAGGCGCCGAAGCTGGTCAGCGCGAAGGCCGTGGAGGGCATGCGGCCGGGCAGCGTGATCGTCGACCTGGCCGGCGAGGGCGGCGGGAACTGCGAGCTGACCGAGCCGGGCGAGACCGTCGTCAAGCACGACGTGACCATCCTGTCCCCGCTGAACCTGCCGGCCGGCATGCCGGAGCACGCGTCGGAGCTCTACGCGCGCAACGTCACGGCGTTGATCGAGCTGATGCTGAACGAGGGCGAGCTGTCCCCGGACTGGGACGACGAGGTGCTGGCCAAGTCGTGCGTGACGCGCGACGAGCCGGCCCCGAGCAGCTCCGACAGCGAGACGACGAGCGAGGGAGAGTCCTGATGGAGTCCGGAAGCCTCTTGGCGAACCTCGCGATCCTGGTGCTGGCCGGGTTCGTCGGGTTCGCAGTGATCTCGAAGGTGCCGAACACGCTGCACACCCCGCTGATGTCGGGCACGAACGCGATCCACGGGATCGTCGTGCTCGGCGGGATCGTGGTGCTCGGCGAGCTGGAGAACGCGACCGTGCTGGAGTCGATCCTGCTCACCGTGGCGATCGCGTTCGGCATGATCAACGTCGTGGGTGGCTTCCTGGTCACCGACCGGATGCTGGGCATGTTCAAGGGCAAGCAGCCCGCGAAGCCGGGCGCCGAGCAGGAGAAGGAAGACGACAAGGTCCTGACCGCCGAGAAGGCAGCGGAAGGCGGCGCGTGATGGAGATTCTGGAGCCGATCCTCTACCTGATCGCGTTCGCGCTGTTCATCTACGGCCTGATGGGCCTGACCGGCCCGCGCACCGCGGTCCGCGGCAACTGGATCGCCGCCGTCGGCATGGCGGTGGCGATGCTGACCGCACTGATCGTGGTGATCGTCAACGGCGCCCACAACATCGTCCTGATCATCGTCGGCCTCGTGGTCGGGGCCGTCGTGGGTGTGCCGGCCGCGCGCCAGGTGAAGATGACCCAGATGCCGCAGATGGTGGCGCTGTTCAACGGCGTCGGCGGCGGCGCGGTGGCCCTGATCGCCTGGTCGGAGTTCCTGACCACCCCCGGGTTCGAGGGACGCCCGACGGCGTTCGTGATCGCCTCGCTGTTCTCCGCGCTGATCGGGTCGATCTCGTTCTGGGGCTCGCTGATCGCGTTCGGCAAGCTGCAGGAGCTCGTCTCGTCCTCGCCGATCGGCCTGGGCAAGGCCCAGCAGCTGGTCAACGGCATCCTGCTGATCGGCGCGATCGCGTGCGCCGTGGTGGCCGGGCTGGGCGCCACGTCGGCGCTGTGGATCATCGCGGTGCTGGTGCTGGCCGGGATCCTCGGCGTGATGGTGGTGCTGCCGATCGGCGGCGCGGACATGCCCGTGGTGATCTCGCTGCTGAACGCGCTGACGGGGCTGTCGGCCGCCGCGGCCGGTCTCGCGCTGAACAACACGGCGATGATGGTCGCCGGCATGATCGTCGGTGCGTCCGGTTCGATCCTGACGAACCAGATGGCGAAGGCGATGAACCGGACCATCCCGGCGATCGTCGCCGGCGGGTTCGGCGGCGCGTCGGTGGCCGCGGCCGACGACGACCCGAACAAGACCGTGCAGTCCACCTCCGCCGCGGACGCCGCGATCCAGATGGCCTACGCGGAGAGCGTGATCATCGTCCCGGGCTACGGCCTGGCGGTGGCCCAGGCCCAGCACGCCATCAAGGAGATGGCCAAGCTGCTGGAGGGCAAGGGTGTCGAGGTCCGGTACGCGATCCACCCGGTGGCCGGCCGGATGCCCGGGCACATGAACGTGCTGCTCGCCGAGGCCGAGGTCTCCTACGACGTGCTCAAGGAGATGGACGAGATCAACGACGACTTCTCCCGCACCGACGTCGCGTTGGTGATCGGGGCGAACGACGTCACGAACCCGTCCGCCCGCAACGACGAGAGCTCCGCGATCTACGGCATGCCGATCCTGAACGTGGACCAGAGCCACAACGTGATCGTGCTGAAGCGGTCGATGAGCTCCGGGTTCGCCGGGATCGAGAACCCGCTGTTCTTCCTGGACAACACGTCGATGCTGTTCGGCGACGCGAAGTCCTCGGTGGAGCAGGTGACCGAGGAGCTCAAGGCTCTCTGAGGTCCACCGTCGTTCCGGCCCGTCCCGTTCGCGGGGCGGGCCGGACGCGTCTCCGGCGCCGGTGAGCATGCCCGCTCATGGTTGCCACCGTCGCCTCCGCCGGTGCACCATGAGGTGGCCACGCACGACCGGACGTTCCGTGCTCACCGTCACGGACCCGCCTGTCCGGGCTCCGCGCGGAGTCCGTACACTGGTGTTTCGGCGCGCCTCTGCGGCGCCGGTTCCGTCGTGCTCAGAGCACCCCTGGTTCCGCCGCTCCAGTTGTCGTGCCGTGCACGGTGACCGTCCTGCAGGTGCAGGCTGTCACGCCACACGTCACGGATAGCGGAGGACATGGCCAAGAAGGACGGGGCGATCGAGGTCGAGGGCCGGGTCGTCGAACCCCTGCCGAACGCGATGTTCCGCGTGGAGCTGGAGAACGGGCACCGGGTCCTCGCTCACATCAGCGGCAAGATGCGTCAGCACTACATCCGGATCCTCCCGGAGGACCGGGTGGTCGTCGAGCTGTCGCCTTACGACCTCAGCCGCGGCCGCATCGTCTACCGCTACAAGTGACGCACCACCGCACGAACAACGGACAGAGGCAGACGACGTGAAGGTCAAGCCGAGCGTCAAGAAGATCTGCGACAAGTGCCAGGTGATCCGCCGCAACGGCCGGGTCATCGTGATCTGCTCGAACCTGCGCCACAAGCAGCGCCAGGGCTGAGCCACTCGTCGCGATCGTCTGATCGCTGAGATACAGAGAAGCACTCGGTGTACCTGCCGGGCCGTACGGGCCCGGTACACCCCCGGAACCAGGCCGGGGCCCGCACTCGCAGCGGCGGATCGGGACGGACACCGGGCAGACCTGGAACAACTGAGGAGAACCACGCCGCATGGCACGCGTTTCCGGCGTCGACCTCCCCCGCGACAAGCGGATGGAGATCGCGCTCACGTACATCTTCGGGGTCGGGCGAACCCGCTCGAAGGAGATCCTCGAGGCCACCGCGATCAGTCCGGACCTCCGGTCCAAGGACCTGACCGACGAGGACGTCACGAAGCTCCGTGACTACATCGAGGCCAACCTCCAGGTGGAAGGTGACCTGCGCCGCGAGGTGCAGGCCGACATCCGCCGCAAGATCGAGATCGGGTCGTACCAGGGCATCCGCCACCGTCGCGGTCTCCCGGTCCACGGCCAGCGCACGAAGACCAACGCGCGCAGCCGCAAGGGCCCGAAGAAGACCGTCGCCGGCAAGAAGAAGGCAGGGAAGAAGTAATGCCGCCCCGTACCCGTCAGGGAGCGGCCGGGCCCAAGAAGGTCCGTCGCCGCGAGAAGAAGAACGTCGCGCACGGCCACGCCCACATCAAGTCGACGTTCAACAACACGATCGTGACGATCAGCGACCCGACCGGTGCCGTCATCGCCTGGGCCTCGTCCGGGCACGTCGGCCTGAAGGGCTCGCGGAAGTCGACGCCGTTCGCCGCCCAGCTGGCCGCGGAGAACGCCGCCCGCAAGGCCATGGACCACGGCATGAAGAAGTGCGACGTGTTCGTGAAGGGCCCGGGCTCGGGCCGCGAGACCGCGATCCGCTCACTGCAGGCCGCCGGCCTCGAGGTCGGCACGATCAACGACGTCACCCCGCAGCCGCACAACGGTTGCCGTCCGCCCAAGCGGCGCCGGGTCTAGGGGAAGGGAGTACTGACATGGCTCGCTACACAGGCCCCATGACCCGCAAGTCGCGCCGGCTCAAGACCGACCTCGTCGGCGGCGACCAGGCATTCGAGCGTCGTCCTTACCCGCCGGGCCAGCACGGCCGGATCCGGATCAAGGAGACCGAGTACCTGCTGCAGCTGCAGGAGAAGCAGAAGGCCCGCTTCGCCTACGGCCTGCAGGAGAAGCAGCTGCGCCGTTACTACGAGGAGGCGCACCGCCGCACCGGCAAGACCGGTGACGAGCTGCTGCAGATCCTCGAGTCGCGCCTCGACAACGTCGTCTACCGCGCGGGCCTGGCCCGCACCCGGCGGATGGCCCGTCAGCTGGTGAACCACGGCCACTTCCTGGTCAACGGGAAGAAGGTCGACATCCCCAGCTTCAAGGTCGGCCAGTACGACGTGATCGACGTCCGGGAGAAGTCCCGGAACACGGACCCGTTCGTCATCGCGCGCGAGCTCTACGGCGACCGGCCGGTTCCCGGCTGGCTGCAGGTGGTGCCGAACACGCTGCGGATCCTGGTCCACCAGCTGCCCGAGCGGGCGCAGATCGACACCCAGGTCACCGAGCAGCTGATCGTCGAGTTCTACTCGAAGTAGCTCGACACCCCCTCGGCCCCGCAGGGTGGGGCCGGGGGTCTTCCGCGACATCAAATAGCGGTTGTCGCGGGTGCGAAGGAGGCACACACCCATGCTGATTTCTCAGCGCCCCACCCTCACCGAGGACACGGTCACCGAGACCCGGTCGCGGTTCGTCATCGAGCCGCTCGAGCCGGGCTTCGGCTACACCCTCGGCAACTCCCTGCGCCGCACGCTGCTCTCCTCCATCCCGGGAGCCGCCGTCACCTCCATCCGGATCGACGGCGTGCTGCACGAGTTCACCACCGTGCCCGGGGTGAAGGAGGACGTCACCGACATCATCCTGAACCTCAAGGAGCTCGTCGTGAGCTCCGAGGAGGACGAGCCGGTGACGATGTACCTGCGCAAGCAGGGCCCGGGCACGGTCACCGCCGGCGACATCGTTCCGCCGGCCGGGGTCACCGTGCACAACCCGGACCTGCACATCGCCTCGCTGAACGACAAGGGGCGGCTCGAGGTCGAGCTCGTGGTCGAGCGCGGCCGCGGCTACGTCCCCGCGATGCAGAACAAGGCCACCGGTGCCGAGATCGGCCGCATCCCGGTCGACTCGATCTACTCGCCGGTGCTGAAGGTGACGTACAAGGTCGAGGCCACCCGTGTCGAGCAGCGCACGGACTTCGACAAGCTGGTGCTCGACGTCGAGAGCAAGCCCTCGATCAGCCCCCGGGACGCGCTGGCCTCGTCCGGCAAGACCCTGGTGGAGCTGTTCGGCCTGGCCCGTGAGCTCAACGTCGACGCGGAGGGCATCGAGATCGGGCCGTCGCCGCAGGAGGCGGACACCATCGCGGCATTCGCGATGCCGATCGAGGAGCTCGACCTGACGGTCCGCTCCTACAACTGCCTCAAGCGTGAGGGCATCCACACGGTGGGCGAGCTGGTCGGCCGCAGCGAGGCGGACCTGCTCGACATCAGGAACTTCGGCGCCAAGTCGATCGACGAGGTCAAGATGAAGCTCGTCGGTCTCGGCCTGGCCCTGAAGGACAGCCCGCCCGGGTTCGACCCGTCCCAGGCCGCCGCCGACTACGGCGCCGACGGTGGGTTCGATCCGGACACGTTCGGTGACGACGGTCAGGACTACGCAGAAACGGAGCAGCTGTAGCCATGCCCCAGCCCACCAAGGGCCCCCGCCTCGGCGGGTCGCCCGCGCACCAGCGGCTGATCCTGGCCAACCTGGCGACCTCGCTGTTCCAGCACGGCCGGATCACCACGACCGAGGCCAAGGCCCGTCGGCTGCGTCCGTACGCGGAGCGGCTGATCACCAAGGCCAAGGTCGGCGACCTGCACAACCGTCGCGAGATCATGAAGGTGATCCGCGACAAGGAGGTCGTGCACCGCCTCTGCACCGAGATCGGCCCGTTCTTCGCGGACCGCGCCGGTGGCTACACCCGGATCACGAAGACGATGCCGCGCAAGGGCGACAACGCCCCGATGGCGGTCATCGAGCTGATCCAGCAGAAGACGGTCACCGACGAGGCGAACCGCGCGCGTCGTGCGTCCGCCTCGCAGTCGGCCCAGGCCTCCGCCCCGGCGGAGACCGAGGGGTCCGAGGCCGCGGACGCCGCTGACGAGGCCGCCGACAAGGCGCTCGACGCGGCGGTCGAGGCCGAGGAGGCTGCTCCGGGCTCGGACGCGGCCGACCGTGCCGTCGACGCCGCCGCGGCGGCCGAGGAGGCCGCGGACGCGACCAACGAGGCCGTCGAGGAGTCCGACTCGACCGACTCCGCGCCGTACGGCGAGGGCAGCCACGCCCCGCTGGCCGACGTGGACGAGGCGCCGAACGGCTTCGACATCAAGGGCAACGAGGACTCGAAGCTCTACCACGTGCCCGGCTCGTCGCACTACGACCGGACCAACGCCGAGGTCTGGTTCGCCTCCGAGGAGGCCGCCGAGGCGGCCGGCTTCACGAAGCCGGCGTCGCAGCAGGAGTCCGACTCCTGAGCGATCCGCAGGACCCGACCGGGCCCGTCGTCCCCACGGACGACGGGCCCGGTCCCGTTTACCGGGTCCGCCTGGACCTCGCCTACGACGGCACCGACTTCTCCGGCTGGGCCGCGCAGCCGGACCGGCGCACCGTGCAGGGCGTGCTCACCGAGGCCCTGTCCACCGTGCTGCGCACACCGATCCGGCTCACCGTCGCCGGGCGCACCGACGCCGGCGTGCACGCCACCGGGCAGGTCGCGCACGCCGACCTGCCGCCGGCCCCGGACGGTCTCCTGCGGCGGCTGAACCGGCTGCTCCCGCCGGACGTCCGGGTCCGTGCGATCTCCCCGGTCCCGCCGGAGTTCGACGCCCGGTTCTCCGCCCTGCGGCGGCACTACCGCTACCGGGTCACCACCGCGGAGCACGGCGCCGAACCGCTGCGCGCCCGGGACACCGTCGCCTGGCCGTTCCCGCTGGACCCGGACCGGATGAACGACGCGTCCGTCCCGGCTGCTCGGCGAGCACGACTTCGCCGCGTTCTGCAAACGCCGCGACGGCGCCACCACGGTCCGCGCGCTGCAGCGCTTCGAGTGGGCCCCGGTGCCCGGCGAGCCGGACGTGCTCGCCGCGACCGTGTCCGCGGACGCGTTCTGCCACTCGATGGTGCGCAGCCTGGTCGGGGCGATGCTGGAGGTCGGGCGCGGGCAGCGGGATCCGGACTGGCCGGCCGGACTGCTGACCCGGTCCCGGCGCGCGTCCGAGGTGACGGTGGCGCCGCCGCACGGGCTCGCGCTCATCGGCGTCGACTACCCCGACGACGACGAGCTCGCGGCCCGGGCCGAGGTCACCCGGCGGATCCGGGTCGCGACGGATGATCCGGGGCCGACGCGGGGGTACGGGAACCTGTGACAGGCTTCGCCATTGTGGACGCGAGGTGGCTGGACGTCGCGATCGAGGAAGCCCGCGCCGGGCTGGCCTCCGGCGGCATCCCGATCGGCGCTGCGCTGGTCGGACCGGACGGGACGGTGCTGGGCCGCGGGCACAACCGTCGTGTGCAGGACGGCGACCCGTCCATGCACGGCGAGACGGCCGCGTTCCGCGCGGCCGGACGTCAGCGCGACTACCGCTCCACGACGATGGTCACCACGCTCGCGCCCTGCTGGTACTGCAGCGGGCTGATCCGCCAGTTCGGCATCGGCGCCGTGCTGATCGGCGAGGACCGCACGTTGTACGGCGGGCACGACTGGCTGGCCGAGCACGGCGTGCGCGTCGAGGTGCTCGACGACGCGCGCTGCGTGTCGATGATGGAGGACTTCGTCGCCGCCCGCCCGCACCTGTGGCACGAGGACATCGGCGTCGTCGACGAGTAGAACTACCCGCCCGCCGCGGAACGCCCGCGCGGTGTTCGCCGGCGTTCCTACCGTCGGTCCGTGCCGACGCTCGTCCCGCTGCCGCTTCGCTCGTGACCGCCACCGACGTCCCGGCCCGGACCGAACCGGCCGCGCGACGGGATACCGCGCGGCCGGGCGTCCGCGCGCTGCGGGCTCCGGCGACCCGGGACCAGGTCGACGCGCACCGCTTCGGGCAGCGACGGCTGGAGGCGGCGTTGGTCCGCGCCGACCCGGTGCCGCTGCACGAGCAGCTGCGTTCGCAGCGCCGCGCCGCGTTCGCCGGGGTGCTGCTGGGCCTGCTCGGCCTCGCCGGTGCGCTCGCGCTGGCCCGCTTCTCCCCGGACGCCGACTGGCGGCGCGAGGCGCTGGTCGTCGGGGAGCGTTCCGGAACGGTCTACGCCGTGACCCCGGCCGATCCCGGCCCGCAACGTCTCGTCCCGGTGCCGAACATGGTCGCGGGGCGCCTGGTGCTGGCCGCGCTCGGCGCGCCCGCGCCGGGAGCGGTTCCGGCCACCGTGTCCGACGAGTCGCTGGCCACCGCCCCGCGCACGCCGCCGGCCGCCGTCGCCGGCGCGATCGGGGTCAGTCCGGACGGTCCGCCGGTGCCGCCGGACTGGGCGGTGTGCGACACGAACCCGGACCCCGCGGCAGGCGGCACCGGGCGCGACGACGGTGCTGGCCGGTGCGCTCGGGCCGTCGGCACCCGCCGCCGGGCTCCTGCTGTCGGCGCAGGGCGGGTCGACGTCGGTGGTGCTCGACGGCGTCCGGCACCGGATCGACCCGGACGACGTGCCGGCGATGTCCGCGCTCGGCCTGCTCGGCGTCACGCCCCGCCAGGTCAGCGACGGGCTGCTCTCCGCGCTGCCCGAGGGGGCCCCGCTGCGCACCCCGGACGTGGAGGCCGGCACCGTCGTCGGGGAGCTGGGGCGTGCCGGGGACGTCGTGGTCAGCAACCCGCTGGGCGGTGGGGAGGCGTTGTTCGTCGTGCTCGGGCCGTCCGGCGGGAAGGCGGGCGGGGTGCTGCCGGTCCCGGCCACGCTCGCCGACGCGATCCGAGCCCGCACCGGTCAGGGCAGGCCGGCCACCCTCGCGGAGGGCCTGATCGCGCGGAACACGCTCGACGGCGGCCTCGACACCGCCGGCTGGCCGGCCGAGCGCCTGCCGCGGACCGATCCCGCGGCCGCTCCGTCCGTCTGCTGGACGTGGCGCGACGGCCGCGCCGGCCTCTCGGCAGGTGACCGGCTGCCCGTCCCGGACGGCGCGGTCACGGTCGACCTGGCCGCCGCCGACGGGGCCGGGCCCCGGCTGGACGCCGTCGTGCTTGCCGCCGGGCGGGACCGGGCCCGTCGAGTCCCGCGGCAGCACCGGCGGCGGGACCCGCTGGCTCCTGTCGTCGACCGGCGCCCTGCACGGCATCGCCGACGACCGCACCGCCGAAGCGCTCGGAGTCACCGCCGCCGGGCGGGCTCCGGAGGAGGCGCTGCGGCTGCTTCCCCGCGCGGGCGCGCTGGACCTGGACACGGTCCGGGAGGTGCGGGACGTCGTCGCGCCGGGCTGAGTCGCGCACCGGCCCGTCCGCTGGAGTGCGCCTATCCCATCAGCAAGGACACGAGGACCAGCACCACCACGCCCACCACGGCGACGGTCAGGAGGCTCCAGCCCAGGGCGAGGTGCAACCCCGTGATGAGGACCAGCTCGACCGCCAGGATGATCACTACGGCGACGAACGGGTGCCGCGATACGAACGTCTGTCGTCTGGCCACCGGTCAGCTCACGACCACTCGCAACGCCCCCACGTCGACATCGTCCAGCAGAGCCGCGTGAGTCTCCAGACCCGGCTCGAGTGACGTGACGGCAGCGCGATGGCCACGCTCGAGGTCGCGTACTGATGGACGTGCGCCTGGCCTCGGGACATCCAGGAGTGGGACGTCGACCGGTGGTGTCGAGCCCGTTGTGACGTACCGGCGCTGGCCACGCTCGAGGTCGCACTCATGGACGTGTGCAGTGCCTCGGGACATCCAGGAGTGCGACCTCGGCCGGTGGTGTCGAGCCCGTCGTGTCGTCCGGCGCTGTGCACGCTCGAGGTCGCACTCATCGACTCGCGCCGGCCTCGAGACCACCAGGAGTGCGACCTCGGCCCTGGCCCGAGCAGCGGCACCCGCGTCGCTCGGCCGGCACCGCCCTCATCGGCGCGCCCTCTTCCCCTGTCCCGTCCTGGCTCCTGCACCGGTTCGTGTCCCGGGCTGCGCGGCCGCTGCCGACCGTGTCGCGGGCTGCGCGGTCGGGGTGGACCGCGTCCCCACCTGCGTCGTGGATCCCTCGCCGGCCCGGTCTCCGGCGCGGCCGCGCGCGCCGCCGGCATGACCGACACCGCCCGCGACCGCGCCACCGAAGGCCCCGCCCTCGGCCCCCGCCCCGGCGTCGGCGCCGGCTCGTGTGCGGAACCCTGCTGCCGACCGTGTTGCCTGCCGGGTCGGCGGTGGGGCAGCCGGCCGATCGGGCGCGCGTACGGTCGCGGTTCGCGGTGGGGGCACGGGCGGTCCGGATGGTGGCCAGCCGGTCGCCGGGCCACGGAACCGGTCCGGAGGACGGCCGAGCCACGGCCCCCGCCCGGAGGGTCGGCCGGGACACGGGCCGGGCCCGGAGGTGAGGTCGCGCCGGCCCCGGGAGCCGACCGCAGGCGTCGCAGTGCGGTCGCCGTCGCGACGCCCAGCAGGAGCGCCGCCAGCAGGCCGCCCAGCACGGCGGGGGTGCGGTCGGTCGGCCGGGTACCGAGCCCGGGCAGGGGGGCGGTGCCGTCCCGTGCGCCCTCGCCGGCACCTGCGCCGGTCCGCGGTCCGGCGACGGCGCCGCCCGCCGGGTCCGGCGACGGGCGCAGGAGCAAGGGCTCCGCGGTCAGCGCGGCGGCCGGGTCGATCACGCCGTAGCCGACCCGGTCGTCGCGGCCGCGCGCCGGGTGCCGGGCGGTGGCGCGGATCCGGTCGGCGATCTGGTCCGGCGTCAGGGACGGGAAGCGTTCGCGCAGCAGCGCCGCGACGCCGGCCACGACCGGCGTCGCGTAGGAGGTGCCGCTGAGCAGCGCGGTACCGCCGCCGGTGGCCGACGGCCGGACGTCGACCCCGGGCGCGGCGACGTCGACCCAGTCGCCGGGCACGCTGAACCCGGCCGGCCGATCCGTCCCGTCGACGGCGCCGACGGCGATGACGTCGTCGAACAGCGCCGGCATCGGCCGCAGGCCGGGGTCGCCGGTGCAGGTGCCGGACGGGTCCACGTTGCCCGCGGCGGCGACCACGACGACGCCCGCGCCGGTCGCCCGGCGGACCGCGCGTTGCAGAGCGGTGCCCGCGTCGACGGCCCGGTCCGCGGGCACGCACACCACCTCGGAGATGTTGACGACGGTCGCGCCCAGCGTGACCGCCCGGTCGATCGCGGAGGCGAGCGTGCCGATCTCGCCCGCGGGGCGATCGCGCCCGTCCGGCCCGGTGACGGTGAACCGCGCGCTGGACTGGCGCAGCGAGACGATCTGGGCCGCGGGGGCGATGCCGCCGCCGGTCCGCGTGGCCGGCATCCGGCGCGGCGGCCAGCAGCCCGGCCACCTCGGTGCCGTGCCCGTCGCAGTCGGCGAGACCGTCGCCCCCGGCCACGTAGTCGCCGCCACCGGTGAGCCGTCCCTCCAGGCTCGGGTGCGGGGACACCCCGGTGTCGATCACGGCGATCCGCTGGCCCGTCCCGTCGGCCAGCCGGTGCAGCGCGGCGAGCGGGTCGCCGCGGCCTGTGGAGGGCGTCTGCCGGGTGGCCGGCGGCACGCACTCCTGGCGCTGCCGCACGCCCGGTGCCGGTCCGGGAGCCCCCGGCCCCGGGTCGTCGGAAGTCGCGCCGGGCTGGGCCGGCGTACCTGGCTCTGCGTATGACCGGCCCAGCGAAGCCGGAACCATGCCGGACCGGGTCGGCGCACCCGGTAGTGCGCGGGGCAGATTCGGCGCACTCGGCTCGGTGCCGGACCGGGCTGGCGCATCCGGCACCGTGTCGGACCGGTCTGGCGCATCCAGCACTATGCCGGGCCAGACCGGCGGAACCGTGCCGGCCGCTTCGGTTGCGGCCAGGTCCGTCCGGACCGCCCCCGTCCCGGCCGGTCCCGCGACGGCGGGTCCGGCGCCGGACGCGGTCAGACCGACAAGAAGCAGGCCGACCACCGCGCGTCGGGGCACGCTCACAGGCCGCGCACCAGCGCGAACAGTCCCATCGCCGCGAGCGCGGCCGGGATCGCCGCCGCGGTCAGGATCGAGCTCGAGGACGTCGAGCGTCCGGCGGCCGACCGGGGACATCCGGCTCCCCGCGGTCCGGACCGCGACCAGTACCCCGAGCGCCAGCACGACCGCCGTCCCCAGCCGCACGACCGGGCCGTGGTGCAGGGCGGCCAGCAGACCCGCGCCGACGGCGGTGCCGACCGCCGTGGCCGCCAGCACCTGGGCCGGGACGGCCTCGGCGAACGCGCGGGCACGCAACAGCAGGACGGCGACGGTGACGGCGGCGAGCGCCGTACCGGACCACCCGCCGTCCGCGGCGGCGACGACCGCGCCGCCGCCCGCCAGCAACGCGGCGCCGGCGGAGAGCCCGGCGAACATCCCGCGGGCGAGGTCGGCGCGGGCCGCCATCTCGGGCGCGGGGAGGACGGCGGTGTCCGCGCGGGCGATCTCGTCGAGGTCGGCCGGCACGACCGGTGCGGGCATGCCCGCGACCCGCAGCGCCGCCCGGGGGAGTACCGGACCGGCCGCGAGTGCCACCGCGACGAGTCCGGCTGCGATCGCGCCGATCGGCGCCGCCGTTCCGAGCCGGACGACGGCCGCGCCGACCAGGGCCGGCGCGGCCACGGCAACGGTCAGCAGGGCCGGGGTGACCGCGCGCAGGATCACCAGTCCCAGCGTCGCCGCGAGGCCGGCAGCGAGGGCGCCGAGCAGGAGCTGGCCGGCGCCGAGCGGGCCCGGCAGCACGAGCAGTCCGGCCGCGGCGGCCGGAGCGACGGAGCACAGGGCGGCCGATCCCGCGACAGTGATGGGGGGCGCGTCGTCGGCCGGATCCTCGACCTCCGCGCGGACCCGGCGAGCGTGCAGCAGCGCGACCCCGGCGCCGAGCACCGCGACGACCGCCGCCGAGACGACGACCGGCGTCGTGGCCTCGCGCACGGTCGCCAGCAGCGCGGCCGCCGCCGTCACGACGGCCGGCGCGGCCACCGCTCCGGCGCGCCACGTCCCCGGCGACCCGCCGTCGCGCACGGCGTCGGCCAGCGCGTCCGCCGGGTCGTCGAACACCGGTGCGGGGACCGGGGTCGACCGCGGGCCCAGGTGCAGCAGCTCGCCGTCCAGCACGCCGAGCCCGTCGAGGGTCGCCTCCGGCGGCAGCGGCCCCCCGGCCGGGCCGCACAAACGCCACGGTTGCGGCGCCGTCGTCCGCCCGTCCGCCCGGGACGGCTCGCCGATCAGCTCCAGCACCATCGGGACGAGCTCGGCGACCGGCACGTCGGCGGGCAGCGCGAGATCGACCCGTCCCCGCGGGGTCAGCACGCCGGCCCGGCACCACCGGCCGGCCGGGACGGGATGCGCGGTGGTGGTGGTGCCCACGTGGTCGTCTCCTCGCAGACGGCGGACTTGTCCGAACGGGCCCGGCGGACCCGGAGCGGCTGCCAGTATCGGCGCACCGCCGGGCCCGCCGTGGGCGTTCGGTGAGAACCGGTGATCGAGGAGCCGATGAGCGAGCGTCAGCGAGCGAATCATCGACACAGCGCTCCCGCGCCGAGACATCGAACGACGTGCCGGCCGAGCGCCGGCGAGGGCGTGCAATGAGCAGCACGGTCGGTCTGCGCAGGCCACGGCGGGACGCCCCGCCCGTGCCCGGCGGCGAGGTGGTCCTGGAGGCACCGCCGGAGCCGGAGCGGGTGGTGCCCGGCGGGATGGTGCAGCGGCTGCTGCCGCTGGTCATGGTGGTCGGCTCGCTCGCGTTCGTGCTGGCGCGGCCGGACGACCCGACGTCGTGGCTGTTCGGCGGCATGTTCGCGTTGTCCGCGCTGGGCATGCTGGCCGCGGGCGGCGGTCGCGGGGCCGGCGCGCGCACCGCCCAGATGGACGAGGACCGCCGCGACTACCTGCGCTACCTCGACGTGCTCGGCGTGCGGGTGCGTGGCATCGCGGCCGAGCAGCGACGCGTGCTGGAGACGGTGCACCCGGACCCGGCGGCGTGGCCGGGCGTCCTGGCCGCGGAGCGGCTGTGGGAGCGCAGACCGTCCGATCCGGACTTCGGGCAGCTCCGCGTGGGACGCGGTCCGCAGCGGCTGGCGACCCGGCTGACCGCGCCGCAGACCGGCCCGGTGGAGGGCCTGGAGCCGATCTCCGCGCTGGCGTTGCGCCGCTTCCTGCGCCGGTACTCGGTGGTCGCGGACCTCCCGGTCGCGGTGGACACACGGTCCAGCGCGACGGTCCGGCTCGAGCCGGATCCCGCCACACCGGACGACCTGGCTCCGGCCCGTGCGCTCGCCCGGGCGCTGGTGGCCCAGTACGCGCTCTGGCACAGCCCCGCCGACGCGCAGCTCGCCGTCGTCGCGCCGGGCGCGGCCGGGGTGGGCTGGGAGTGGGCGAAGTGGCTGCCGCACGCCGCGCACCCCCGGCTGACCGACGCCGTCGGTCCACTGCGGATGCTCACCGGCGACCCGGACACGGTGCGTCGGTGGTGGGCGGGCGAGCCGGTGGCGGCCGAGCGGCACCTGCTCGTCGTGATGGACGGCGTGTCCTCCGGGGCCGGGGCGTGGGCCGGCGTGCCCGGGCGTCACCGTGCTGCGGGTCGGCGAGCCGTCCGGGCATCGCGCGGCCCCGTCGGTGGTGCGGCTCACCGTCGGCGCCGAACGGCTGGTCCGCCCCGGCCCCGACGGCGGTGCCGTGCTCGGACGGCCGGACGCGTTCTCCGTCGCCGAGTCCCGTGCGCTGGCGCGGCGGCTGGCCCGGTACCGGCCCGCGGAGCAGCTGGCCGCATCCGGCGGGGACGGCCCGACGGCGCCGTCCGGGCTCCCGGAGCTGCTCGGGCTCGACGCGCTCCGGCCCGAGCGGGTGACCGCGCTGCGCCGCCGTCGCAGCCGGGCCGATCTGCTGCGGGTGCCGCTGGGCACGGACGGGTCCGGACGGCCGGTGCTGCTCGACCTCAAGGAGTCCTCGCAGGGCGGGTCCGGGCCGCACGGGCTGTGCATCGGCGCGACCGGTTCCGGCAAGTCCGAGCTGCTGCGCACGCTGGTGCTCGGCCTCGCGGCCACGCACACCGTCGACGAGCTGAACCTCGTGCTGGTCGACTTCAAGGGCGGCGCGACGTTCCTCGGCGTCGCCGACCTCCCGCACGTCTCCGCGGTGATCACCAACCTGGCCGACGAGCTGACGCTGGTCGACCGGATGGGCGACGCGATCGCCGGCGAGATCACCCGTCGCCAGGAGCTGCTGCGCGCCGCGGGCAACGTGGCGAACCTGCACGACTACGCCGCCGTCCGTCGCGCCCGTACGGACCTGGAACCGTTGCCGGCGTTGCTGATCGTCGTCGACGAGTTCTCCGAGCTGCTCGCCCAGCGACCCGAGATGATCGACCTGATGGTCACGGTCGGGCGGCTCGGCCGGTCGCTGGGCCTGCACCTGCTGCTCGCCTCGCAACGCCTGGACGAGGGACGGCTGCGCGGGCTGGAGTCGCACCTGTCGTACCGGATCGCGTTGCGCACGTTCTCCGCGTCGGAGTCGCGCGCCGTGCTCGGGGTGCCGGACGCGCACCAGCTGCCGCCGACGCCGGGCGCGGCCTACCTCTCGGCGGGCACCGACGAGCTGGTCCGGTTCCGCGCCGCGTACGTGTCCGGCCCGCCCGCGACGCCGGACCGCGGCGCCGTCCGGACCCCCGGTGCGCCCGCGCGGGTGCTCCCGTTCCCGGCCACGGCCGTCGCCGTGCCCGCCGCTCCCGCACCGCCCCGGAGCGCCGGGCCGGAGCCCGAGCCCGAGGCCGCGACGTCCGTGCTCGATCTGGTGGTGGCGTCGCTGCGTGGCCCGGGTCCGCGGGCGCACCGGGTGTGGCTGCCGCCGTTGGATCAGCCGCCGCCGCTGGACGAGCTGCTGGGCCCGGTCGCCCCGGCCGGGGCACGTGGGATGCAGGCGGACGGGCCGGTGGGACGGCTGTGCGCCCCGGTCGGGCTCGTCGACCGCCCGTACCACCAGCGGCGCGACCCGTGGGTGCTGGATCTGTCCGGCGGGGCCGGGCACGTCGCCGTCGTCGGTGGTCCGCGGTCGGGGAAGTCGACGGCGGTGCGGACCCTCGTGCTGGCGCTCGCGTGCACGCACACCCCGGACGAGCTGGGGGTGCACGTCCTGGACTTCGGCGGCGGGACGCTCGGCCCGCTCGTCGCGTTGCCGCACGTCGGCACCGTGGCCGACCGGCAGCAACCGGATCTGGTGCGGCGCACGCTCGCGGAGGCGGGCACCGTGCTGGACCGCCGGGAGCGGCTGTTCCGGGAGGCCGGGATCGGGTCGGTGGAGGAGTTCCGCACCCGACGGGCCGCGGGCGAGTTCCCCGGCGAGCCGGCGACCGACCTGCTGCTGGTGCTCGACGGCTACCTCACGCTGCGCTCGGAGTTCTCCGACCTGGAGGACCGGTTCACCGCGCTGGCCGCGCAGGGCCTCGGGTACGGGATCCACCTGACGATCACCGCGGGCCGGTGGACGGAGATCCGCTCGGCGGTGAAGGACCTCGTCGGCAGCCGCGTCGAGCTGCGCCTCGGCGAGCCGTCGGACTCCGAAGTGGACCGGAAGCGGGCGGCGGCGGTACCGGCCCGGCCCGGGCACGGGCTCGCGCCGGACGGGGAGCCCGCCGTGCTCGCGGCGCCGCTGCTGGAGTCCGAAGGGGACGCGGCGGCCGCCCTGCGCGCCGTCGCCGCCGCCTGGCCCGGGCCGGGGATGGCGCCGGTGCGGCTGCTCCCGGACCGGATCGCGCTCGACGAGCTGCCGCCCGGCCCGGGCACCGGTGTGCCGATCGGCATCGACGAGGACCGGCTGGCCACCGTCGAGCTGGACCCGGACGAGCCGCACCTGCTCTGCTTCGCCGACGCCGAGTCCGGCAAGACCGCGCTGCTGCGCGCCGTCGCGCACGGGATCTGCACGCGGTTCTCCCCGGAGCGGGCCCGGATCGTGCTGGTCGACCCCCGGCGGACGCTGCTCGGCGCGGTCCCGGACACGCACCTGATCGGCTACGCGAGCACGGCCGCGGCCGCCGCCCAGGCGGCCGGTGAGGTCGCCGGGTCGCTCGGGCGGCGGCTGCCCGGACCGGACGTCACACCCCGGCAGCTGCGCGACCGCTCCTGGTGGAGCGGCCCGGACGTGTGGTTGCTCGTCGACGACTACGACCTCGTCGCACCGGCAGGCGCCACCGGCGCGCACCCGCTGCTCGCCCTGGCCGAGTACCTGCCGCAGGCCAAGGACGTCGGCCTGCACGTGGTGCTGGCCCGCCGCAGCGGTGGCGCCGGGCGCGCACTGTTCGACCCCGTGCTCGGGCGCCTGCGCGAGCTGGGTGCACCCGGGCTGGTCGGCAACGGGAGCCCGGACGAGGGCGCGCTGGTGGACGCCGTCAAGCCGGCGTCGCTGCCGCCGGGGCGGACCGTGCTGGTCGACCGGCGCCGCGGGCGTCGGCGGGTGCAGCTGGCCTGGCTGGAACCGGACCCGGAGTGACTTGTGCGGCGCTCGAGGTCGGGACGGACGCGACGCGACTGGTCGTCCCGGGCCCGGACGGCCGGGCGGAGCCGGTCGCCGTGCTGCCGGCCGGCACCACCGCCGACACGGCACTGGACGAGCTGGTCGGGCAGGCGGCGGACGTCGCTCTTGTGCATCCGCCGGGGTGGGCGCCCGAGCGGGTCGCGGCGGCCGCCGCCGGACTCGCCGGCCGGAGGGTGCACACGGTCCCGTCGCCGGTCGCGGTGCTCGCCGGGGAGACCGGCGGACGCCTGGTCGTCGACGCCGGCCGGTCCGGCACCACGCTGACCGTCGTCGTCGGCGGGTGCGTCCGGTCCACCGAGTGGGTCCCGATCGGCGGGGACCGCCTGGACGCGGTGCTCGCCGGGGCCACCGGATGCCCGCCGGACCGGGTGCGGGCGGCGCGGGAGGCGCTGTCGTTCCGGGACGGCGTCGACGTTCCGGGGTTCGGGCGGATCGACGCGCGCCGGGCCGAGGAGGTCCTCCGGCCGGAGTTCGACGACGTCGTCGCCCGGGTGCCTGCGGTGGTGGCCGGGGTCGGCGAGATCGTGGTGACCGGCGGGCTCGCGCGCACCCCGCTGCTCGCTGCGCTGCTGGACGACCGGGCCGGGTGCCCGGTACGGGTGCTGCCCGAGCCCGATCTGGCCGCGGTGCGGGGTGCGTTGGCGTGGTCGGGGGAGCCGCGCGCGGTGGACGACGTCGTGGACGCGACCGGGTGGCCGACGGCCACCGAGCGGACAGGCTCGGAGGGGACGGCGACGTCGGGTTCATCGGCGAGCGGCTGCGGTCGGCCGGACGACGCCACGCGCCCCCGTCGCAGCCGCCTCCTGCCGGCCGCCGCCGTGCTCGGAGCGCTACTCGCCGGTACCGGGGCCGTCCTCGGCGCGACGCCGCCCGCGCCCGCTCCGCCGGCCGGAACGCTCGTCCAGTACGGCTATGCGACGGCGTTGCCCGCCGGCTGGGAGCACACCGGCGGCGACCCGGAGCGCCGCCGGACGCTGCTCACCCGCACCGGGTCGCCGGACGGCGTGGAGCTGGTCTCGGTCGAACGCAGCCCGCTCGGGTACGACGGCCGACCGAGCCGGACCGGGCGCACGCCGGGCTGGCCGACGCCTACCGGCGTGCGGCCGGGGCCGAGGCGCTGCGCGACCTGCGTCCGGACACCGTGGCCGGGCGGGCGGTGACCCGCTACCGCCAGCAGGCCGGCCCGGACGCCGTCGTCGACTGGTACGTGCTGTTCGACCGCACCGACGAGCTGGTCGTCGGGTGCCGTCGCCCGGCCCGCGGACCGGCGCCGGAGCTGGATCGGGCGTGCGCCGACGTCGTCGGGTCGGTGCGCGCCGGGGACTGACCGTTCGCGGGCGCGAACGGCGCCCCCGGATCGGGCCCGCCGGGGTACCCGCCGCTGCGACCGTTCGCCGGTCCGGACACGACGAGCCGGGCGCAGCAGACACAGAGACGGGGTGACCGCGATGGCCGGGACGGCCGACGGTTTCGGTACGACGACCGAGGAGATGGCCCGGGCGGCCCAGCACGTCGGGCAGGTGAACGAGTCGGTGAAGGCGGAGCTCGCCGCCCTGCGCGGAAAGCTGGAGCCGCTGGCCGGGCTGTGGACCGGGCAGGCGTCACTGCAGTTCGCGCAGCTGATGCAGCGCTGGGACACCGACGCGCGCCAGCTCGCCGAGGCGCTGCACACCATCGGCGGCGCGCTGCAGGGCTCCCGGGTGAGCTACGAGCAGCAGGAGCAGGAACAGGCACAGAACATGTCCACCATCGCGACGGCGCTGGGCTGAGAGGCGGAGACGATGAGCAGTCCGGAGATCAAGGTGACGTTCGGCGCGCTGTCCACGGCGCAGGGCGACGTCGCGGCGACCGCGGGGAGGATCCGCACCCAGCTCGACGACCTGAAGCGCTACCTGGCGCCGATGGTCGCCACCTGGACCGGCCAGGCGGCCGTCGAGTACCAGGCCACCCAACGCAAGTGGGACGCCTCGGCGACCGACCTCGCCGACGTCCTCGGCCGGATCGGTGTCGCGCTGGGCGCGGCGCACGACAACTACCGCAGCACCGAGCAGGCGAACGCGGCACGCTGGGGAGCCTGAGCGTCGCCCGGGGTGGCCCGGAGGGCCCGGGTCACCCCCGGTGAACCGGCCGGGTACGATTGACTCTCGTCGTGCAGAAGGTGGAGACCCGCGGGCGTTGACCGTCGGCGTCCACCCCGGATTGCACGCGCAGACAGTGACCACAGTGACACCCGCTGGGGCGTGCATGCCAGCAGGCCCGCGGTGAGAACGACGACGAGGTAGATCCGTGCCCACGTACAGCCCGAAGCCCGGCGACATCACCCACGCCTGGCACGTGATCGACGCCAACGACGTGGTGCTCGGTCGGCTCGCCACGCATGCGGCCACACTGCTGCGCGGCAAGCACAAGCCCACCTACGCCCCGCATGTCGACACCGGCGACTTCGTCGTGATCGTCAACGCGGAGAAGATTGCCGTCTCCGGCAACAAGCGCGAGGACAAGTTCGTCTACCGGCACTCCGGCCACCCGGGTGGTCTGAAGCAGAAGTCCGTCGGCCAGATGATCGACACCCAGCCGGACCGGCTGGTCGAGAAGGCGGTCAAGGGCATGCTCCCGAAGAACCGCCTCGGCCGTGCGATGGCGAAGAAGCTCAAGGTCTACGCCGGCCCGGAGCACCCGCACGCGGCGCAGAACCCGCAGCCGTTCGAGATCAACCAGGTCAGCCAGTGACCACCCCGAGCAACGAAGAGGGACAGCCCGTGACCAGCCCCGAGGACGGCCCGGACGAGGTCGTCGACTCCGTCGAGACCGAGGGCGTCGAGGCCGAAGCGACCGACACCGAGCTCACCGAGTCGATCGCGGCCGACGTTCCCGTAGAGGTCGCCGAGGTCGCCGAGACCACGGACGAGGTTGCCGAGAGCACGGACGACGAGGTCGTCGTGGTCGCCGAGACCGCGGACGGCGAGGTCGCCGACGTCGACTACAGCATCGGCGAGGCGTCCGAGTTCGACGCGGACGCGTTTGCGGCCGAGGCGCCCGTGCTCAGCGACCGTCCGGTGCAGACCGTGGGCCGCCGCAAGGAGGCCGTCGTCCGGGTGCGCCTGCTGCCCGGCACCGGCAACTTCACGCTGAACGGCAAGCCGCTCGAGGAGTACTTCCCGAACAAGCTGCACCAGCAGCTCGTGAAGGACCCGCTGACCACGGTGGAGAAGACCGAGCGCTTCGACATCTTCGCCAATCTCTACGGCGGCGGTACCTCCGGGCAGGCCGGTGCACTGCGCCTGGCCATCGCCCGCGCGCTGGCCGAGCTGGACTCCGAGGACCGCCCGCCGCTGAAGAAGGCCGGCTTCCTCACCCGTGACGACCGCGCGGTCGAGCGGAAGAAGTACGGGCTCAAGAAGGCCCGCAAGGCGCCCCAGTACTCCAAGCGCTGACCTCGGTCAGGATGCGTCGCCTCTTCGGAACCGACGGCGTCCGCGGCCTGGCGAACGGCGAACTCCTCACACCGGAGTTCGCCGTTGCCGTTTGCGCGGCCGCCGCGCGCAGGTTGGCCCGGTCCTCGGACACCCGTCCGGTGGCCGTGGTCGGCCGCGACCCGCGTGCCAGCGGCGAGATGCTGGAGGCCGCGGTCGTGGCCGGTCTGGCCTCGGCGGGAGCGGACGCGGTCCGCGTCGGCGTGCTGCCGACTCCGGCCGTCGCCCACCTGGTGAGCGAGTTCGACGCCGACTTCGGCGTCATGATCTCCGCCTCGCACAACCCGATGCCGGACAACGGCATCAAGCTGTTCGCCGCCGGTGGGCACAAGCTCCCGGACGAGCGCGAGGCCGAGATCGAGAACGACCTGGCCCCGTCCGGCGCGCGCCCGACGGGCGCCGCGATCGGGCGTGTCCGCGACCGGCCGGACGGTGCGGACCACTACGTCGAGCACCTGCTGGCGTGCCTGCCGGAGCCGCTGTCCGGCGTTCGCGTCGTGGTGGACTGCGCGCACGGTGCGGCGTCCGGCGTCGCGCCCGAGGCCTACCGCCGCGCCGGCGCCGACGTCGTCGCGCTGAACGCCGAGCCGGACGGCCTGAACATCAACGACGGCGTCGGCTCGACCCACCTGGGCGGCCTCCAGCGCGCGGTGCGCGAGCACGGCGCGGACATCGGGGTCGCGCACGACGGCGACGCCGACCGCTGCCTCGCTGTCGACGCGGACGGCAACGTCGTCGACGGCGACCAGATCATGGCCGTGCTCGCGGTCGGTATGCACGCCGACGGCCTGCTCGTGCACGACACCCTCGTCGCGACCGTGATGAGCAATCTCGCTCTCCACCTGGCGATGCGCGACGCCGGGATCGCGGTGACGACGACCCAGGTCGGCGACCGCTACGTGCTGGAACGGCTGCGCGAGGGCGGCTACTCGCTCGGTGGCGAGCAGTCCGGCCACGTCGTGCTGCCGGGCCGGGCCACCACCGGCGACGGCCTGCTGACGGCGCTGAGCCTGATGTCCCGGATGTCGCGGACCGGATCGTCGCTGGCCGAGCTGGCCGCCGTCGTCGTGCCGCTTCCGCAGGTCCTGCAGAACGTGTCGGTCACCGACAAGGCGGCCGTCGCGGAGTCCGACGCGGTCGCCGAGGCGGTCGCGAAGGCCGAGGCGCACCTCGGGGACACCGGCCGGGTGCTGCTGCGGCCGTCCGGGACCGAGCAGCTCGTGCGCGTGATGGTCGAGGCGCCGACGGCCGAGGACGCCGAGGCGACCGCCACCCGACTGGCCGAGGTCGTCGCGGCGGTGCGCTGAGCACTGGCCGGGACCCGGTCGGCGCCGGCCGGCTCGGTGGGTCGGGCTGGAAAATTGGCTCACCAGGTGAGCGGATTCCCAAGAGTGTTGGCCGGGGGCCGGCAGCGCTTCCCGTGATGCTCGACCGGTTCGCGGGGTCGGCCGGCACGTAGTGGCGTTGCGCCGACCAGAAGGTGGCGCTCGACCGGGCGCCGACGTCGAGCGGCACATTCTGGCGCCGTCCGCCACCGAAACGTGGCGCTCGATCGAGGAGCGGAATCGGCTGGCACGTTGCGGCGGTCGGGCCCACCGGAACGTGGCGCTCGATCGAGGAGCGGGATCGGCCGGCACGTTGTGGCGGTCGCGCCGACCCGGACGTGACGGCCGTCCGGCGTGGGCCCACCGGGGCGTGATGTGAGTGCGATCGTGACCGGTTCCGGTCGTTCGGCCACCGTGCGGCGGACGGACCATCAGCCTGGGTCCGTGCCACCGGACCTGCACATCGACCCGGACGCCGTCGACGGCCTGGCGCGGCTCGCCCGCCGGATCGCGGCGGAGCTGGACGCCGGGACGCCGGTCGAGGTCCCCGAGACGCTCACCGCGCCGGTGCACCGCGTGGCGGCCGAGCTCGCGGCGTTCGCCGCCGCGGCGCAGAGCGCGGCCCGCCGGATCCGGGACGCGGACCGGGCTGCCGCGGCCGGGTTCGACGATCGGTACCACCGGTGACGGACCCGGCCGCGGCGCGATCGCACGCCGACGACCTGCGCCGGTACGCCCGGGGCCTGGACGATGCCGCCTCGGCGACCGCGGCGGTCGTCACCGCGCTGGCGGGAGCGTGGGTCGACGCGACCGGACGGGAGTGGGCCGAGCGCCTGCGACTGGTCGGCCGGGAGCTCGACCGCCTCGCCGTGGTCGCACGCGACCAGGCCGACGCGGCAGACCGGCACGCCGCTGACGACGAGCCGACCGGGGTCGTGCTCGGCGCCCAGACCGGTACGCGCACCACCGAGCCGCCGGGGCGTCGTCGTCCCGACGCTGCCCGCGCCCGTCCTGCCGCCCTGACCGGCCGCCGTCAGGTGGCGCCGAGGATCTTCAAGGGGTCCCGCGACTCCGCCGTGTCCTCATCCTCGTCCGGCGTCAGGTCGACCAGCGGAGCGCCCTTGACGTCGCCCTCGGTCAGGGCCCGCACCCGGCTCTCGTCGCAGAGGTGCTCCAGCAGGAACGCGGTGACCAGCGCGCGGCTCAGCTTGCGGGTCTTCGGCTGCGCCTTGTTGCCGGTCAGCATGCCGGTCCAGTGCAGGCCCTCGCAGAACCCGAGGTGCCCGGCCTTCTCCAGCGTCCGCAGCTGCACCGGCCCGCCCGCGGCGGCGGCCATCTTCTCCGCGTGCCCCTCGGCCGGGGCCATCGAGTCGATCGCGGCGGCCAGGTGCAGCGTCGGCGCGGTCACCGTGCGCGCCGCCTCCACGGCGGACGGCCGGACCTCCGCCGGCGCGAGTGTGACGACGGCGCCGAGCCGCTCGCGCTGCGACGCCGCCACGAGCGCGGCCCCGCCACCGATGCCGTGCCCGGCGAGGGCCGTGCGCCGGGAGTCCACGCTGATCCGCCCGTCGCCGAGCCGGACGCCGATGCAGACGTCGAGCGTCGTGAGCAGGTCCGTGGAGAAGCGGGAGACGCTGGGCAGCGGGCTGCCCTGGGTGCCCGGCGCGGCGGCGACGATGCCCCAGGACGCCAGGTGCCGTAGCAGCTCGACGTAGCGGCGGACCGGCTGCAGCCAGTCGTGCGCGAGCACCACGGCGGGCAGTCCGAGGCCGGACACCGGCGTGTAGATGATTCCCGGCAGGCCGACGAGTCCGAGATCACCGTGCCGGACCTCGTGCGGTCCCGGGCGGGACAACACGCCGAGGGCGTCCTTGGCCCCCTTCATCGACGGGGGACGGGTGAACGTGCTGGTCCGGCTCACGGGTCCTCCTCGCTGGCGCTCGTCGGCCGCGTTCGCCAGGGCTGCTGTGTCTGCTGGTGAGCTCGCAAGCTCGCTCACTTGCGGCACCGTACCGGTGCGTCTCACCGGCCGCCGGGCACGGCTCGCCCTCCCGCGGTGGAATCCGACGATCGTGGCCGCCTTACCCTGGCACCCATGTGTGGCATCGTCGGTTACGTCGGTCATCAGGTCGCACTCGACGTCGTTCTGGCCGGCCTGCGCCGGCTCGAGTACCGCGGGTACGACTCCGCGGGCGTGGCGCTCCAGCTCGACGGCGCCCTGATCGTCGAACGCAAGGCGGGGGCGCTGGCGAACCTCGAGGCACGCCTCGACGAGGTCGGCCGCGACAATTTCACCGGCACGTCCGGCATCGGCCACACGCGCTGGGCCACGCACGGCCCGCCCACCGACCGCAACGCCCACCCGCACCGCAGCACGGCCGGTGACGTCGCGGTCGTGCACAACGGCATCATCGAGAACTTCATGCCGCTGCGCGCCGAGCTGGAGGCCCGAGGGATCTGGGCCGAGTCGGACACCGACACCGAGATCGCCGCCCACCTCGTCGCACTGGCCTACGCCGGCGAGACCGGGGACGGGGAGACGAAGGGCGACCTCGCGGCCAGCGTGCGCGCCGTCGCGCGGCGGCTGGAGGGTGCGTTCACCCTCGTCGTGACGCACGCCGACGAGCCGGACCGGATCGTCGCCGCCCGCCGCAGCTCGCCGCTGGTGCTCGGGCTCGGCGAGGGCGAGACGTTCCTGGCCTCCGACGTCGCCGCGTTCATCCAGTTCACCCGCAACGCCGTCGAGCTCGGGCAGGACCAGGTCGTCACGATCACCCGCGACGGGTACGAGGTCACCGACTTCCACGGCGAGACGGTCGCGGTCACCCCGTTCGAGGTGACCTGGGACCTGGCGGCCGCCGAGAAGGGCGGTCACGACTACTTCATGCTCAAGGAGATCGAGGAGCAGCCGACCGCGATCGCGGACACGCTGCGCGGCCACTTGGTGGACGGCCGGATCGTGCTCGACGAGCAGCGGCTGACCGACCAGGACCTGCGCGACGTGGACAAGGTCTTCGTCGTGGCCTGCGGCACGGCGTACCACTCCGGGATGCTCGCCAAGTACGCGATCGAGCACTGGACCCGGCTGCCCGTGGAGATCGAGCTGGCCAGCGAGTTCCGCTACCGCGACCCGGTGCTGGACCGCTCGACGCTGGTCGTCGCGATCTCCCAGTCCGGCGAGACCGCGGACACCCTGGAGGCGCTGCGGCACGCGAAGGACCAGAAGGCCCGCGTGCTCGCGATCTGCAACACGAACGGTGCGCAGATCCCGCGCGAGTCCGACGCGGTCATCTACACCCACGCCGGTCCGGAGATCGGGGTCGCGGCGACGAAGACGTTCACCGCCCAGATCGCGGCGAACTACCTGGTCGGACTTGCGCTGGCGCAGGCCCGCGGCACGAAGTACCCGGACGAGGTGGTCCGCGAGTTCGAGGAGCTGGAGGCCGCCCCGGACGCCGTCGCCGCAGTGCTGGAGAGCCTCGGCGAGGCCCGCGCGCTGGGGCAGGAGCTGGCGCCGTCGAAGGCCGTGCTGTTCCTCGGGCGCCACGTCGGTTACCCGGTGGCGCTGGAGGGCGCGCTCAAGCTCAAGGAGCTCGCCTACATGCACGCCGAGGCGTTCGCGGCGGGTGAGCTCAAGCACGGGCCGATCGCGCTGATCGAGGACGGGCTGCCGGTCGTCGTCGTCATGCCGTCGCCGCGGGGCCGCGCCGTGCTGCACTCCAAGCTGCTGTCCAACATCCAGGAGATCAAGGCCCGTGGGGCCCGCACCGTGGTGCTCGCCGAGGCCGGGGACGAGACGGTCCGCCCGTTCGCCGACCACCTGTTCGAGCTGCCCGCGGTGCCGACGCTGCTGCAGCCGCTGGTCGCGACCGTCCCGCTGCAGGTGATCGCGGCCGAGATCGCGCGGGCGCGCGGCTACGACGTGGACAAGCCGCGCAACCTGGCGAAGTCCGTCACGGTCGAGTAGATGGACGGGGTCTTCACCGCCGACCAGATCCGCGCCGCCGAGGGCGCGATGATGGAGACGGTCCCCGAGGGCGCTCTCATGCGCCGGGCCGCCGCCGGGCTGGCCGCGCACGTGCGCGGCTTCCTCGGCAGCACCTACGGGCGGCGGGTGACGCTGCTGGTCGGCGCCGGGGACAACGGCGGCGACGCGCTGTGGGCCGGCGCCGAGCTGCGTCGTCGCGGGGCGTTCGTCACGGCGGTGCTGCTGGTGCCCGACCGGGCCCACCCGGCCGGGCTGGCAGCGCTGCGCAGGGCCCGCGGGCGGATCGTCGACGCGGCGTCCTTCGCGGCCGCCCGGGATGCCGTGACTGCCGCGGACGTCGTGATCGACGGCATCGTCGGGATCTCCGGCAAGCCCGGCCTGCGTGACCCGGCGGCGGCGCTCGTCGCCGCCGCCGACGAGGTGGTCGTTCCGATCGTCGCCGTGTGACCTGCCGAGCGGAGTCGATACCGACACCGGCGAGACCGACGGGCCGTGCGTACGGGCCGCGTTGACCGTGACGTTCGGGGCGCGCAAGCCGGTGCACGCCCTGGCCGCACCTCTCTGCGGGCTGGTGCGGTTGGTCGACTTCGGGCTGGGCCCGTTGCTGCCCGAGCCGCACGCGTACCTGCTGCGCGACACCGACGTCGCCGCCCGCTGGCCGATTCCCGGGCCGTCCGACGACAAGTACACGCAGGGCGTCGCCGGGATCGCCGCCGGCTCGGCGACCTACCCGGGCGCGGCCGTGCTCGCGGCGGGCGCTGCGGCGCTGTCCACGTCCGGGATGGTCCGGTTCGCCGGGTCGGCCGCGGACGAGGTCCGGCGGCACTGGCCGGAGATC
Organism: uncultured Actinomycetota bacterium; assembly: GCA_963822335.1. Lineage (GTDB taxonomy): Bacteria > Actinomycetota > Actinomycetes > Mycobacteriales > Pseudonocardiaceae > Pseudonocardia. Next base: position 474,294 of record CAWGHE010000007.1, read on the forward strand.
GTGGCCACCGGTGACATCACCGACGCCGGGCGCACGCAGGCCTGGGCCGTCGGTCCGGGGATGGGCACCGGGTCGCAGCGGCCGGTCCGTGCTGGAGGCGGTGCTCGACCGCGAGGTGCCGCTCTGCATCGACGCGGACGGGATCACGCTGCTGGCGCAGCACGCCGACCTGCGGGAACGGATCCACGGGCGGCCCGTCGTGCTGACCCCGCACGCCGGGGAGTTCGCCCGGATCGCCGGCGACGTCGGGACCGACCGGGTCGCTGCCGCGCGCCGTGCCGCGGCCGAGCTCGGCGTGACGGTGCTGCTCAAGGGCAACGCGACGGTCGTCGCGGACCCCGACGGGCGGGCTCTGGTCGACCCGGCCGCAGACGCGTGGGCCGCGACGGCCGGGTCGGGGGACGTGCTGACCGGGATGATCGGATCGCTGCTCGCGTCCGGTCTGGAGCCCTGGTGGGCCGCCGGGTGCGGGACGTTCGTGCACGGCCGGGCAGCCACCGCGGCCGCCCGCGAGTACGGGTTGCCGCCGGTCCCGGCGCCGGCGTCGCGCATGCAGGCCTCCATCCCGGAGGCGCTGCGGGCGGTGCGCGCCGCGGGGGGTTGACGATCTTGCTCACGTCACGGGGCGCGGTGAGCGTCGGCCCCGGATGCGATGATGCGGACGTGCGCTGGTTCCACCCATCCCGTCGGCCCCGCCGGCTGTGGTCCCGGTGAACGGGCCGGGGCCGCGCGCCGAGGCGGTCGTCGATCTCGACGCAGTCCGGCACAACACGGCGCTCCTCTCCGGCTCTGCCGCGGCCTCCGGTGCCGCGACGATGGTCGTCGTGAAGGCAGACGGGTACGGCCACGGCGCCGCCGCGGTCGGGCGCGCCGCGCTGTCCGCGGGCGCCGCATGGCTCGGGGTGGCGACGCTCGACGAGGCGCTGGACCTGCGGGCCGCCGGGATCACCGCCCCCGTGCTGAGCTGGCTGCACGTGCCCGACGAGGAGTTCGCCCCTGCCGTCGCGGCCGGTCTCGACCTGTCGGTGTCCTCCCGGGAGCACCTCGCGGCCGTACTGGCCGGGGCGGACCGCGCCGGGCGCCCGGTCCGGTTGCACCTGAAGGCCGACACCGGTCTGGGCCGCAACGGTGCGCCGCCGGCCGAGTGGCCCGGCCTGGTGGACGACGCGGTGGCCGCCGCCGGGGCGGGGCGGGCCGAGATCGTCGGGGTGTGGTCGCACCTGGCCCAGGCCGACGAACCGGGCCATCCGACGCAGGACGTCCAGGCCGCCGCGCTGGCCGAGGCGGTGCGGCACGTGCGCTCCCGCGGCGTGGCGCCGATCCGGCACCTGGCGAACTCCGCGGCCACGATGACCCGCCCGGACCTGCACCTCGACCTGGTGCGTCCGGGCATCGCGGTGTACGGGCTGGACCCGATCGCGCAGCCGTCGGTCAGCCCGCTGCGGCCCGCGATGACGCTGCGTGGGCGGGTGGCGCTGGTCAAGCGGGTCCCGGCCGGGCACGGCGTGTCCTACGGCCACGAGTGGACGTCGCCGGGGCCGACCGTGCTCGCGCTGGTCCCGCTCGGCTACGCCGACGGCGTGCCGCGGCGGTTGAACAACGCCGGCCGGATGCGGGTGCGGATCGGCGAGGAGATCCGGCCGGTGGTCGGGCGGGTGTGCATGGACCAGGTCGTCGTGGACTGCGGCGACCTCGACGTCCGTACCGGCGACACGGTGGAGCTGTTCGGCACCGGCGCCGGTGGCGGGCCGACGGCTCGTGAGTGGGCCGACGAGATCGGCACGATCCACTACGAGATCGTCACCGGCGTGCGCGGCCGGGTCCGCCGGTCGGTGGTCGGTGAGCAGGCGGAAACGGCAGGTCCCACAGCGATTCCGGGGGTAGCGAGGACATGAGCCGCAGGGGATGGACGACCGCGGGCATCGTCGGTGGTCTCGCAGGTGCGGCGGGTGCCGCCGCCGGGGTCGGGGTGGCCACGCAGCGGCGGCACATCTCGGCGCAGCGGCGCAGCCTGGCCACCGAGATGTCCGAGCACGCCCGCACGCCGCCGGTTGCCGGCGAGGAGTGCTCGGTCACGGCCGACGACGGCATCCGGCTCGCCTGCGAGGAGATCGAGCCGCCGGCCGGGGAGAAGGCCGCGCTGACCGTCGTGCTGGTCCACGGCTTCGCGCTGGACCGGCGGACCTGGCAGGAGCAGCGGCCGTACCTGGCCGGGCTCACCGATCCGCCGGTGCGCGTCGTGATCTACGACCAGCGCAGCCACGGCCGGTCCGAGCGTGCCTCGCAGGAGAGCTGCACGATCGACCAGCTCGGGCGGGACCTGGACGCGGTGATCCGCGCGCTGGCCCCGGAGGGCCCCCTGGTGCTGGTCTCGCACTCGATGGGCGGCATGAGCGTGATGGCGCTGGCCGAGCAGCACCCGGACCTGTTCCACGAGCGGGTGGCCGGGGTCGCGCTGATCTCGACGTCGGCCGGGGACATGTCCTCGGCCGGGCTGCCCGGCACGTTCCTGTCCCACCGCAACCCGCTCACACGCGGCCTGGGCATGCTCGCCGCGTGGCAGCCCGGACTGGTGGAGACCGGTCGCCGGGCGCTCGGGGACGTCATCTGGGCGGTCACCAAGCGGTTCGCCTACGGCGACCGCGGTGTCGACCCGCGGATGGTGGACCTGGTCGACACGATGATCGACTCCAACGCGGTCGGCGCGCTGACGGACTTCGTGAACACCCTGGGCACGCACGACCGGGTCGCCGCGCTGCCCGGCCTGTCCGGCTGCGAGGTGCTCGTGCTGGCCGGCGACGCGGACCGGATCATCCCGTACCGGCACAGCGAGGCGATCGCGGACGCGCTGCCCACCGCGCGGCTGGTACGCCTGCCCGGCGTCGGTCACATGCCGATGCTCGAGCAGCCGGACCGGGTCGACGCCGAGATCTCCGACCTGCTCGAACGCAGCCTGGAGCGCTCGCGCAGCGGCCGGTTCCGGCTCCCGCGCGGCCGGCGCGCAGCGGCCGGCCCGGGTGACGGCACGGACGAGGCCACGGCCGACGGGGATCCGGTCGTCGAACGTCCGGGCGGCGACGGGGGACGTCCCCGGCGCGGCCGCCGTCCGCGCCGGAGGGCGTGATGAGCGACATCTGGGACGGCGAGCTGGAGCTGCCCACCGTCGCGGACACCGAACGGCTCGGTGAGCGGCTCGGGGCCGAGCTGCGCGCCGGTGACCTGGTGCTGCTGGCCGGTCCGCTCGGTGCGGGCAAGACCGCGCTGGTCCGCGGGCTGGCCCGCGGCCTGGGGGTCCGCGGCCAGGTCGCGTCGCCGACGTTCGTGCTGGCCCGCGAGCATCCGCCGTCCGGCGACGGCCCGGCGCTGGTGCACGTCGACGCCTACCGGCTCGGCCTCGGCGAGGACCGGAGCGACGCCGACGTGGCCGCCGAGCTGGACGACCTGGACCTCGACACGGATCTGGACCGCGCCGTCGTCGCCGTCGAGTGGGGGACCGGGGTGGCCGAGCGGCTGGCCGAGCGGGCCGTGCAGGTGACGCTGCAGCGCCGCGCCGACGACGTGCGGATCGCGACGGTGCGCCGGCGGGTCACCGCGTGACGCTCGAGGCCGTGGTCTTCGACTGGGGCGGCACGCTGACGCCCTGGACCGCGATGGACCCGCGGGTCGGGTGGCGTCGCTACGCCGACGCCGTGCACCCGGGCGACCCGGGACGGGCCGAGGCGCTCGCCGCGACGCTCGTCGACACCGACTTCGCGCACTGGATGCGGGTCAAGGACACCTCGCAGGCGTTCGGGCTCGACGACGTGTTCGCGGGCGCCGCGGTGGACACCGCGGCCGCCGCGCACCACGCGGGGCTGGCTGCCTACCGGGACTACTGGACGGCGACCACGCACACCCGCCCGGAAGCCGGCCCGACCCTGGCCGCGCTGCGCGAGCGCGGGCTGCGGCTCGGCGTGCTCTCGTCGACGATGTGGCCCGGCCACTGGCACGAGGAGTGGCTGCGCCGCGACGGCGTGCTCGAGGCGTTCGACGCCGTCGTGTGGAGCAGCGACCTGGCCTGGACCAAGCCGCACACCGAGGCGTTCCGTGCGGCGCTGGACGCGCTCGGGGTGGGCGACCCGTCCCGGGCCGTCTACGTCGGGGACCGGCCCTACGACGACGTCACCGGCGCGCACCGGGCCGGGATGCGGACGGTCTTCGTCCCGCACAGCGACATCCCCGCCGCCCAGCAGGTGCCGACCGACGTGACACCGGACGCCGTCGCGCACGACCTCGCCGACATCCCGGACCTGATCGCGGGCTGGTGACGCGCGCTCGTAGGCTCGACGCCGTGCTGGTTCTGGCCCTGGACACCGCGACCCCCGTCGTCACCGCGGGGCTGGTCGACCTGCCCGCGGACGGTGGCCCCTCGACCCGGGCCGCCCGGGCGCACGACGGCCGCAAGCACGGCGAGCTCTTGATGCCCGCCGTCCGCGATCTCTGCGACGAGACGGGCGTCGTGCTCGCCGACGTCGACGCCGTCGTCGTCGGAGTGGGGCCGGGTCCGTTCACCGGGCTGCGGGTGGGGATCGTGTCCGCCGCTGCGCTCGGCCGACGCGCTCGGGGTGCCGGTGCACGGGGTGTGCTCGCTGGACGCGATCGCCCTCGCCGCCGTGGGGCCCCGGGACGCCGGCTCCGGCAACCTCCTGGTGGTCACGGACGCCCGCCGCCGGGAGACGTACTGGGCCGCGTACGACTCCGAGCCCGATTCCGGCCTGCGACAGGCCCGGCGGCTGACCGGGCCGTCCGTCGAGGCGCCGCTCGTGCTGGCCGACCGCCTGGCCGAGCTCGGCATCGCGCGGGCGGTCGGCGACCCGTCGTTCGCCGAGACGCTGGGGATCGCCGTCGGTGAGCCGCACGCGCCGACCCCGGACGGGCTGGTCGCCGCCGCGGCCGGGGCGCTGCGCTCCGGGGCCGACCCGGCGCCGCTGGAGCCGCTCTACCTGCGCCGTCCCGACGCCGTCGAACCGACCGGGCGCAAGCGGGTCACGGCACGATGAGCGCGCCCGCTGCGGGCGGGCACGTGACGCTGGGCCCGCTCTACCGCTCGGACGCCGACCGCTGCGCCGAGCTGGAACGCATCCTGTTCCCCGGCGACGACCCGTGGAGCGCGCAGGCGTTCCGCGACGAGCTCACGACCGGACACCTCTACCTGGCCCTGCGCGACCCGGACGGCCGGCTGATCGGCTACGGCGGGCTGGCGTTCGTGGCCGGTCCGCCGCAGGCCGAGGCGGAGGTGCACACGATCGGCGTCGACCCGGCCTGGCAGGGCCACGGACTCGGCCGGCGCCTGCTGGACGGGCTGCTGGAGGGGGCCGACCAGGTCCGCGCGACGGTGTTCCTCGAGGTCCGCACGGACAACGAGCCCGCTCGGGGGCTCTACGCGTCGACCGGCTTCGCCGTCGTCGGGCTGCGGAAGCGCTACTACCGGCCGAGCGGCGCCGACGCGTACACGATGCGCCGGGATCCCGGAGGCGCCGCGCCGGGCTGAGCGGCCGCCTCAGCGGTCGACGGGCGTGCCCGCGGTGTGCCGGGCGAGCAGCGGCACGACGGTGTCCCAGGTGCGCGGCGGCGGTGTCTCGTGCCCGGCGCCGTCCAGGGGGTGGAACGTCGCGCCCGGGATCGCCGCGGCGAGGGCCTCACCGTGCGGGAGCGGGAACAGCGGATCCGCGGTGCCGTGCAGCACCAGCGTCGGGACGGTGACGTCGCCCGGGCGTGGCGGCGCGTCGTCGCCGTCGGCGATCGCGAGTCCGTGGTTGGTGAGCAGCGCGGGGACGCTCGTCGTCCGCTCGACGGTCGCCCGGGCCACCCGCCGGGCGCGCTCCTCGTCGAACCCCGGGCCGCCGAACGGCCGCTCGCCCTCGACCAGGTAGTCGACGACCGCGTCCTGGTCCGACCAGTCCGGCTCCGGTGCCGGGTCGGCGAACACGGCGGCCAGCGCGGGATCCGGCGGCGGCAGGTCGTCGCCCAGCAGGCTGCAACCGATCAGCGTCACCGACCGCACCCGGTCCGGGCGGGACAGGGCGAGCGTCAGGGCGATGCCCGACCCCATCGACAGGCCCACCAGATGCGCCGCGACGACGCCGGCCGCGTCGAGCACCCGCACCGCGTCGTCGGTGAGGTCGGTGGCGCCGTAGTCCGGAGAGCCCGGTGGACTGGAGGCGGAGCGCCCGGCGTCCCGGTGGTCGAAGCGCACGACGTGGCGGCCCTCGGCGGCCAGCCGCTCGCAGAACTCGGTGTCCCAGGCGTCCATCGTCTGGCTCATCCCGGCCAGCAGGAGCACCGCGGGATCGTCCGGGTCACCGAACGTCTCCAGGCACAGGCGCACGCCGTCCACGGTCACGATGCGTTCCGTCACGGGAGGTCAGACCGTCACCGGGCCCGGGACTCATCGGTGCCCGCGCGGGCGCGATGCGCACGCACCCGGGCGCGGGACGAGGGCCTCCGTGCCGGTCAGCTCGTCGCGCTCAGATGGGACAGCAGCCGCAGCTCGTCGTGCGTCAGCTCCAGCGTGAGCGCCGGCAGCTGCCCGGCGAGCTGCTCCGTGCTGCGGGCGCTGGCGATCGGCGCGGTCACCGTGGGCTGCGCGGCCAGCCAGGCGAGCGCCACCGCGGACACCGGCACCTCGTGTCCGGCGGCGATCTCGTCCAGGCCGGCCAGCACCGCCCGTCCGCGCGAGTCCAGGTATGCGGCGGCACCGTCGGCCCGCGGTGTGTCCGGCACCGGCGAGTCCGGGCGGTACTTCCCCGTGAGGAAGCCGCGGGCCAGCCCGAAGTACGGGTAGCAGGCCAGTCCCGCCGACCCGGCGAGCGGGGCGAGCGCGGCCTCCTAGTCGTCGCGCTCCACCAGGTTGTAGTGCGGCTGGATCGCGGTGAACGCGGTCAGGCCGTCCCGGTCGGAGATCTCCAGCGCCGAGCGCAGCCGCTCGCAGGAGAAGTTCGACGCCCCGATCGCGCGCACCAGCCCGTCCCGCACGAGTGCGTCGAACGCGTCGAGCGTCTCCTCCTGCGCGGTGTCCGGGTCGTCGCGGTGGGCGTAGTACAGGTCGACCCGGTCGGTGCCCATGCGGCGCAACGAGTCCCGCGCGGCCGCCGCGACGTTGTCCGCGGATAGCCCCTCCCGCCCCGGGAGCGCGCCGACCTTGGTCGCCACGTACAGCGAGTCCCGGTTCCCGCGCGCCGCCATCCACTCGCCGAGGATCGTCTCGGATTCGCCGCCGGAGTTGCCCGGCGCCCGGAACGTGTACGAGTCCGCGGTGTCGATCATCGACCCGCCGGCCTCGACGAACGCGTCGAGCACCGCGAACGACGCGTCCCGGTCCGCCGTCCACCCGAACACGTTCGCCCCGAGGCACAGCTCCGCCACGCGGGCAACGCTACCCACGCCGGACGCGACTTCCCCCGGAGGAGGTCGGCGGTCGGGGTGGAGCAGATGAGTTCCGGCGATCGGCCCGGTCATTCTGTCGACGTCGTTGCCGAGGGTGAGGGAGAAGACGATGGATGACGTGTGGGCGATGGTGCACGCGGAGCGCGCCTCGCTGGTCGACGACCTCGACGGCATCGACGACCGCCTGTGGGACGAGCCGTCCCTGTGCCCCGGATGGACCGTGCGCGACGTGGTCGCCCACCTCGTCGACTCGGCGAAGACGACCCGGATCGGGTTCGCGGTCGGTCTCGTTCGCGCGCGTTTCGACTTCGACCGGCAGAACACCGACGGTGTGCGACGCGAGCGTGGCGACTCACCACAGGACACCCTGGAACGGCTCCGGCGGGTGGTGTCGAGCACGTCGACCCCACCGGCTCCCCTGGACACCAGACTGGTCGAGGCCGTCGTGCACGGTGAGGACATCCGCCGGCCCCTGGGCATCGACCACACCTACCCTCCGGACGCCGTCGTCCGGGCGCTGCGCCTGCAGACCCGGACCTCCACCTCGTTCGGAGGCGCGAAGGAGCTCGTCGCCGGTGTCCGGCTGAGCGCGGTGGACGCCGACGTGTCGATCGGTGACGGCCCCGAGGTGACCGGTCCCGCCCTGTCCCTGCTGCTCGCCGTGTCCGGCCGGCGGGCGGCGACCGACGAGCTCGCAGGACCGGGTGTCGGTGCACTGTCCAGGCCGTGAGCGTCAGGCCGGGTTCAGGCCCGGCCGTCGGTCCTCGGTGACGAAGCGGGCGCGGGTCTCGACCGGTGCGCCCGGCTGCTGCACGAACGGCACCACCCTGAACTCGCTGGTCATCCGCCCCGCTTCGAACCGGGTGCGGACGTAGCCACGGCGGTTGTTGTAGAAGCGGACGTGCGGGTTCTCGGCGAGCGTCGCGTCGGTGTCGTCGCTGCGCTCCGAGCCGTCACCGCTGGACGTGACCGAGCTGGACACGAGCTCGGTGCCGATCACCGGTGACGCCGGGTCGTCGAAGCGGCGTTTGACGTCCGCGGCCCAGTGCGCGTGCACGTCGCCGGTCAGCACGACCAGGTTGCGGGCGCGGCCACGCTCGGAGGCCGCCACCCAGCCGTCGACGACCCGGTCCCGGGAGCCGGGATAGCCGTCCCACGCGTCCGGGCTGAAGCCGCGCCCGGCGCCCGGGGTGAGGTCGACCTGGGAGAAGAACACCTGCTGGCCGAGCACGTCCCAGCGGGCCCGCGACTGGGCGAAGCCGGCCGCGATCCACCGCTCCTGCGCCGAGCCGGGAAGCGAGCGGCGCGCGTCGGCGCGGTCCGCGCACCCGGCGTCGAGCTCGCCGTCGCACGGCTGGTCGTCGCGGTACTGGCGGGTGTCGAGCATGTGGAACGTGACCAGGGCCCCGAACGGGACCCGGCGGTAGAGCTGCATCGACGCGGCACGAGGCCGCTGCGCCGCCCGCAGCGGCATGTTCTCCCAGTACGCGCGGAGCGCGGCGGCCCTGCGCGCGACGAAGTCACCGGGCGGGTCCCCCGGCTGCGCCCGGACGTCGGAGGCCCAGTCGTCCTCCACCTCGTGGTCGTCGACCACGACCAGCCACGGCGCGGCGGCGTGCGCGGCCTGCAGGTCGACGTCGGCGTGGTACTGGCCGTAGCGCCGGCGGTAGCCGGCCAGGGTGGTCGCCTCCGGACCCTCGTGCTCCCGGACGTTGCCGCCCGGGGCGGTGTACGCCCCGCCGGCCTCCTCGTAGATGTAGTCGCCGAGGTGCGCGACGACGTCCGGGTGCTCCTCGGCGAGGCGCCGGTACGCCGTGAAGTACCCGTGCTCGAACTGCGCGCAGGACGTGAAGCACAGCGTCAGCGGCGTCATCGCGCCCGCAGCCGGCGCGGTGCGGGTGCGCCCGGCCGGAGACAGCGCCCGGCCGGACCGGAAGCGGTACCAGTACTCGCGCCCCGGGTCGAGGCCGCCGGCCTCCACGTGCACGCTGTGCCCGTCGTCCGGGCCGGTGCGGACCCGTCCGCGGCGCACGACCCGGGCGAAGCGCTCGTCCTCGGCGATCTCCCACTCGACGTCGGCTGCGCGGTCGCCGAGCCCACCCAGCCCGTCCTCGGCGGTCGGGTCGGTGGCCAGGCGGGTCCACAGGACGACGCTCGACGCGTCCGGCTCCCCGGACGCGACGCCGAGTCCGAACACGTCGCCGGACGCGGGGGGGCGGGGGCCGGGGAGGCCGCACGCACCGAGTACAGGGATGCCGGTCGCGGTCAGGGCGGCGCCCGCGGCGAGTCCGGCACGCAGCACGGAGCGGCGGGAGCGGGGCGTGGTGGTCACCTCCGCGGCGACGTCGTGTTCGGGCGACGAGGGGTCAGATCCGAGGGACGAATCGGTCACCCGACGCGCCGGGAAGTCCTGGTTGAGACCTCTGCAACACTCTGGCACTCTCATGGGTAGAGTGCCAGTGCGCAGCCGGGACACCGGCGACCCCGACCCCCGCGACGGCGGGGTCGGCCGGCCGGGTGCGCGGACACTTCAGACCGAGTGAGATCGAGAATTACCCCAGGAAGGGGAGGTCATCGTCGTGGCGAACATCAAGCCGCTCGAGGACAAGATCGTCGTCCAGGCCAGCGAGGCGGAGACCACCACGGCCTCCGGCATCGTCATCCCGGACACCGCCAAGGAGAAGCCCCAGGAGGGCAAGGTTCTGGCCGTGGGCCCGGGCCGGATCGACGACAACGGCAACCGCGTGCCGCTGGACGTGGCCGTCGGCGACGTCGTCATCTACTCGAAGTACGGCGGCACCGAGGTCAAGTACAACGGCGAGGAGTACCTGGTCCTCTCCGCGCGTGACGTGCTCGCGGTCGTCAACTGATTCCGTGACACCACACCGCCCCGGCGACCCGCGCTGACGCGGGTGCCGGGGCGGCTCGCGTTGAAGAGCACAGAGAGAGGCAGGAAAGCCACACCATGGCGAAGCAGATCAGCTTCGACGAGCAGACGCGTCGCGCCCTCGAGCGCGGCGTCAACCAGCTTGCCGATGCGGTGAAGGTGACGCTCGGCCCGCGTGGTCGACACGTCGTGCTGGACAAGAAGTTCGGTGGTCCGACCGTCACCAACGACGGCGTGACCATCGCCCGCGAGATCGACCTCGAGGACCCCTACGAGAACCTCGGCGCCCAGCTCGCGAAGGCCGTCGCCACCAGGACCAACGACGTCGCGGGCGACGGCACCACCACCGCCACCGTGCTCGCCCAGGCCCTGGTGAAGGAGGGCCTGCGCAACGTGGCCGCCGGAGCCGGCCCGGCCGCGCTCGGTGAGGGCATCGCCGCGGCGGCCGCGAAGATCTCCGAGGTGCTGCTGGCCAAGGCGACCCCGGTCAACGGCCACGAGCACATCGCTCAGGTCGGCGCCATCGCCTCGCGCGAGCAGGAGATCGGCGACATGATCGCCCAGGCGATCGACACCGTCGGCAACGACGGCGTGATCACGGTCGAGGAGGGCTCCACGCTCGCCACCGAGCTGGAGATCACCGAGGGCCTGCAGTTCGACAAGGGCTACCTGTCGCCGTACTTCGTCACCGACTCGGAGTCGATGGAGGCCGTCCTCGAGGACGCCTACGTCCTGCTCCACCGGGACAAGATCGGCAACATCCAGGACCTGCTCCCGTTGCTGGAGAAGGTGCTGGGCGAGGGCAAGCCGCTGCTGATCATCGCGGAGGACGTCGAGGGCGAGGCTCTGTCCACCCTGGTCGTCAACTCGATCCGCAAGACGATCAAGGTCGCCGCGATCAAGTCGCCGTTCTTCGGTGACCGCCGCAAGGCGTTCATGGACGACCTGGCGATCTCGACCGGCGGCCAGGTGATCAACCCGGAGGTCGGGCTCAAGCTGTCCGAGGCCGGGCTGGACCTGCTCGGCTCGGCGCGCCGCGTGGTCGTCACGAAGGACCACACGACGATCGTCGAGGGCGGCGGCACGAAGGCCGACGTCGAGGGCCGGGTCGCCACGCTCAAGCGCGAGATCGAGGACGCCGACTCCGAGTGGGACCGCGAGAAGCTCCAGGAGCGTCTCGCGAAGCTGTCCGGCGGCGTCGCGGTGATCAAGGCCGGTGCCGCCACCGAGACCGCGCTCAAGGAGCGCAAGCACCGCATCGAGGACGCGGTGTCGGCCACCCGGGCCGCGGTCGAGGAGGGCATCGTCCCCGGCGGCGGTTCCGCGCTGGTGCACGCCGCCGCGGAGCTCGAGGACAACCTCGGGCCTGACCGGGGACGCCGCGACCGGCGTCGCGATCGTCCGCAAGGCGCTGTCCGCCCCGCTGTTCTGGATCGCCGAGAACGGCGGTGCCGAGGGCGCCATCGTGACGTCCCGCGTCGCGGAGAAGGGCTGGGGCACCGGCTACAACGCCGCCTGCCAGACCTACTCGGACCTGGTCGCGGACGGCGTCATCGACCCGGTCAAGGTGACCCGGTCGGCCGTCGAGAACGCCGCGTCCATCGCGCGCATGGTGCTCACCACCGAGAGCGCGGTCGTGGAGAAGCCGGAGGAGGAGCCCGCTCCTGCCGCTGGTGGCCACGGCGGCCACGGGCACGGCCACTGAGCCGATAGCCCTGCACGCACGAAAGGGGCGGGTGGCCGAATCGGCCACCCGCCCCTTTCGTCGTCCGTCAGGTCACGCGGAGTCGAGCGACGCCTTCGTGACCGGCTCGGCGATCTTCGGGGTCCGGCGCGGGCCACGGATGATCGTGTCGCGTTCGGACTCGGACAGACCGCCCCAGATTCCGTACGGCTCGTGCACCTCGAGCGCGTGCTCGCGGCACTGCGTCACCACTGGGCACTCGGCGCAGACCTGCTTGGCGCGGGCTTCACGACGGGCCCGGGCCGGCCCTCGCTCACCCTCGGGATGGAAGAAGAACGCACTGTCCATCCCCCGGCAGGCTCCCTCCATCTGCCAGTCGTAGATGTCGGCGACCGGGCCGGGAAGCCTCCGGATATCCGCCATGTTCGTCACCTGCCTTCAGCACTCGAACTCGATGGCACCGTCTTCCCCCGGGTCGGGGGTGGCAAACGTCGAACGACCTTCGAGTCGCGGATTCGGGTGCAGTCGTGTACCCCGACAGCGTTCGTGATCGTTTTCGCGGCGCTGTGGTGGTAGAGGAGGCGGAGTGAGCGATTCCGGCCGCAGCGCCCTGCGGGACGCGTTCGGGCCCGCCGCAGCCGTCCGTCGACGACGACGCCCACACGTGCTGGGCGCGCGCGGTCGTGCTCGGCGGGCAGGGCCGGTACGCGGCCGCGGAGACGCTGCTGCGCGCGCTGCGCACCGGACCCGGCGTGCCGGACGGGCTGCGGGCGCACGCGGCGGTGACCCGGGCGTCGCACCTGCGTCAGGTCGGGGGCGCACGGCCCGGCGACCGCGTTCGACGCGGCGGCCGCCCGCCTCGCGCGTCGCTCTCGTCCGGCGTCCGGTGACCGACGTTGCCGGGACCGGAGCGGCCGCCGCGCTGGGCGACGCGCTGACCGGGCTCGCGGCGGACGCGATCGGCCGCTGGGACGCCGGCACCGCGGAACGGATGCTGCACCGCGCGGCGCCCTGGTGTGGCGTGGGCGGCCGCCCGGACCCGCCTCCGGTCTCCCGGACGGCCGTGCGCTGGTGGTGGGTGCGGGCCGAGACGTCGTTGCTCAGCGGCGACGCCGACGGCGCGGTGCGGGCCTCCGGGACGGCGCGCGCGCTCGCGGACGAGCTCGGCTCGTCGCGCCACCTCCTGAAGTCCCGTCTCGTGCACGCGGTCGCGCGCGCGGTCGCGGGAGGGGACGCCGCGGGCGAGCTCGACGCGGTCGCGACGGACGCGGGCGCCGCGGGCCTCCTGCCGCTGCGGTGGGCGGCGCTGCTGGCCGCGGCCGACACCGCCGGAGACACTGTTGCCGACCCCGATCGGGCGGGCGGCGCCGGACGTACGTCCGGAGGGGGAACCGGGCGGCCGAACGGACGACACGCCGGAGGGGTACACGACCGATACGCTGAGTCGTCAGACGGTCGCACAGAGTCGCCGACATGCGGCGATGCTCACGATGAACGTCGTCTACCTGCGGTCCGACCCCGTCGCGCGAGCGCAAGATGCGGGAGTCAGCGTGGCTTCCGGGCGCATGGCGCGGTACCGTATGTGACTACTCCATTCGGCGCCTGATCACCCACATGGCAACCAGTATGTCGGCGAGACGTTCCCGGATGGAGGGCACAAAATCGCCCCGACCGTGTCAAGGTGAGAGGGTCACCCGCCGATTCGGAGGGTGAATATCACCCGGCTGCAGGAAGCTGCAGGAAGGAATCGTCGTGACGACGGTACTCATCTGCGACGATCGTCGCAGCGTCCGCGAGGGTCTGACCCGCGTCATGTCCGCCGTTCCGGGGGTCCAGCGCATCGACTGTGTGGCTCATGGTGACGAGCTCCTCGCCCGTTACGCGCGGCAGACGGTGGACGTCGTCCTGGTCGGGACGCAGCGTGCGGTCCCGACCGGTGTCGAGGCCACCCGTCGCCTGGTTGCGGCCCACCCGCAGGCCAACGTGATCGTGTTCGGGGCCCCGGACGACGCGGGCAGCATCGCCGCGGCGATCGCCGGTGGTGCACGCGGGTACCTCCGCTGGGACGCCTCGCGTCCGGAGCTGGTCGCCGCGCTCGCGCACACGCTGGCGAGCACGTCGGTGCCGACCCCGCGGGTCCCGACCGATCCCGGTGTCCAGCTGACCGAGCGCGAGCTGCAGGTGCTGCGCGGAATGAGCCAGGGCAAGAGCAACGGCCAGATCGGCCGCGAGCTCTACCTGTCCGAGGACACCGTCAAGACGCACGCCCGCCGGCTGTTCCGCAAGCTCGGCGTGCGCGACCGGGCCCAGGCCGTCGCGCACGGCTTCCGGCGCGGTCTGGTCTCCTGATTTCACCCGTCCGGACAACCGGGCCGCATTCGTGGTCCGCCGGGCGCCCCTGACCCGCCGCTCGTCGGCGGGGTCGACACGTACCGTCGCTCTGACTCCGTCCCGAGCCCCCCGGGCGGAGTCACGACATCCCCCACCTGGTCGAAATCTGGTAGCCGCGTCCGCCGCGCTCCGTTCGCCGCGACGGCCCCAGGTCGATGCGTCCGTTCACCAGGCCGTACATTTGTCTCGACCCGGCGTTTCCGCAGGCCATCGGCGTGCCGCTCGCCGCCGGTGACTGTCTCGTCACCGCACGCGCACGGGCTCAGGCAACCTTTTGCCCGCTTCGGCCGTCTCCCCTGTCGTGGAGCCGGTCCCGTTGTCCGCATGTCCTTCGCTACGGTGGGCGCGCGGCCACATGCGCCCACGTCCGGACATCTCAACGGGGGGAGTCCGGTTCCACGAACGGATGATGTCCGGTTGACCTCTTCGGAGCCTGTTAACGCGTTGGCGGTCCTGCACGATGAGTGAATCAAGAGACGTTCCCGACGAATGGATCGCGGCCGCCATGGCTGGCGACCGTACCGCCGTCGAGCGCGTTCTCGGTGTCATTCGGCCGTTGGTCGTGCGCTACTGCCGCGCACGGCTCGGCGGCACGGACCGATCGTCCGTCTCGGCGGACGACGTCGCGCAGGAGGTGTGTCTTGCCGTGCTGACGGCGTTACCGGGGTACCGGGTGCAAGGTCGCCCGTTCCTCGCATTCGTCTACGGCATCGCGTCGCACAAGGTGATCGACGCGCATCGCGCCGCATCCCGCAACCGTTCGGAACCCGTCGCCGACGTGCCCGACCGGATGGAGGTCGCGGAGGGGCCGGAAAGCCGGGCGTTGCAGGTCGAGCTGTCCGAACAGATGTCCAAACTCATGGAGATCCTTCCCGAGAAGCATCGGGAGATCATCACCCTGCGGGTGGTGGTCGGACTCTCCGCGGAGGAGACGGCGGAGGCCGTCGGCAGTACCCCGGGCGCGGTCCGGGTGGCACAGCACCGGGCGCTGACCCGGCTGCGCAGGTCGATGAGTGAGGAGGAGGTGGTCTGACAATGCGTGATCTCGGAGGACATGGGTCCGGTCGTCGACGGCCACCGGCCCCCGGCCCGCAGTGGTCCGGTCGTCCCGGACCATCGGCCACGAACGGCCACTCCCACCACCCCGCGCCCGGGCCGCCCGTTCGACATGGACGACGCGGACCTGTCCGAGGAGGACAGCCCGATCGACCTCGTCGAGCTGCAGGCCGACGACGAGCTGATCAACGCGCTGTCCTCGGGGCTCGGCGTGAGCGGGCCCGGGCAGCAGGGCTACGACGCCGACGACCGCCTCGTCGCGATGCTGGCCTCGTGGCGGGCCGACGTGGACGCCGAGCCGATGCCGCAGCTCGTCGAGCCGGACGTCGCGGCCGAGCTGCTCGCACCCCGGCGCGGCTCCCGCGCGCGTGAGCTACCTGCGCCCGGTCATCGCGGCGGTCGCCGTGGCGGCGTGCGGGCTGGGTGTGCTGTCGGTCACCGCGCACGAGGCGCAGCCCGGCGACTCGCTGTGGAGCCTGAGCAAGGTGCTCTACAGCGAGCGCGCCGAGCAGGTGCAGGCGTCGGCCGACCTCCGTACCGGGATCGACCGGGTCAACGCGAAGCTGGCCAGCGGCGACACCGTCGGGGCCCAGCAGGACCTCGACGCGATGGGTCCGCTGCTGGCGAAGGTCGGGCCGGGTGGCGACCTGGCGTTCTTCGACCAGCAGCGGCAGTTCCTCGGCCGCGAAGGTGGCGGAGACCCCGCCGGGGACCCCGACCGACCCGCGGCGCCGCTGCGCAACGGCACCCAGGCGCCGCTGCCGCCGGCGACGGAGGGCTCGGCCGACCCCGCGGCACCGGGTCCCGGTACGTCGCCGCAGGCACCGACCGCTCCCGCGCCGGGATCGAGCGGGCCGTCCGGTTCCACCGGGCCGGGCAGCGACCCGCGGTCGCTGCGCGGACCGGAGCCCGCGCCGGGATCCGGACCGGTCGCGCCGACACCGGCGAGCCCGACCACGTCCGCCGGCCCGACGCCGCCGACGAGCGAGGGCACGGCCGACCCGTCGACGACGACCACCCGCCCGACCGCGTCGGGTGACGAGGAGCAGCAGTCCTCGACGACGTCCGGTGGGGTGAGCAGCACACCGCGGTGACCGCACGCACGGCAACGGCCCCGGCGGAAATCCTCCGGGGCCGTCGTGCAGTTCGACGAACTGGTCGGCTCAGTGTTGATGCGCAGCTCCGCAGGCTCCGGGGCTCAGATCGATGCGCAGCTCGCGGGCTCGTGCTCAGTCGTCGGCGAGTGTCGCGTCCGCGTAGCCCCGGCAGTACTCCCACGTGACGTAGTGCGCGGGGTCCGGGTCGTAGGCGGGCTCGTGCGGGCGCATCTGGCCCTCGTCGAGGAGCTGCTGCAGGCTCGCGCGCAGCAGGCTCCACTCGTGGAAGTGCTGCTCGCCGCAGTCCGTGCAGTCGACGACGATCCCGCGGACCGCGCGGGGCGACAGCAGAGCCTGGTACACGGCCAGGTCCGCGAGATCGGCCAGGATCTCGCTGCGGTCGGAGTCGGTCAGCTCGGCGTCCGCGTCGTCGTCCTCGTGACCGTCGGAGTCCGCGTCCATGCAGAGCGCAGGATCGTCCGGGTCTCCGGCGAACGGGTCCGGCGGCAGGCCCTCTGGTGACACGACGTACACGGTACTCGTCCGGTCGCCGGACTCCGTCGCACGCCCCCGCGACCGGAGGCCCGTCGGGCGGTGACGCGCGCCCCGCCGCGGTCGGCACCGCGGACGGCGCACGTACGATGGATGTCTGTGGCGAGGCTCGGCGCAGGAGTGCGATGCGAAGGGGTGCGTGTCCACCAATGACGAGCGAGATCGGCGGCCTGCCGTCCAAGTTCGCGATGCTCGGCCTGACCTTCGACGACGTCCTGCTGCTCCCCGCGGAATCCGATGTCGTGCCCAGCACGGCGGACACCTCGTCGAACGTGACGCGGCGGGTGCGGGTGCAGGTGCCGCTGGTCTCGTCGCCGATGGACACGGTGACCGAGTCGCGGATGGCGATCGCGATGGCGCGGGCCGGCGGGCTCGGCGTGCTGCACCGCAACCTGCCGCCGGACCAGCAGGCGGCGCAGGTCGAGGTCGTCAAGCGGTCCGAGGCCGGAATGGTGACCGATCCGGTCACCTGCGCGCCCGAGGCGACGCTCGCCGAGGTGGACGCGCTGTGCGCGAAGTTCCGGATCTCCGGCGTGCCGGTCACCGACGAGCGCGGCCGGCTGGTCGGGATCATCACCAACCGGGACATGCGCTACGAGGTCGACCACGACCGTCCGGTCTCCGAGGTGATGACGCGCGCGCCGCTGGTCACCGCGAAGGTCGGGGTCACCGCGGAGGCGGCGCTCGGCCTGCTGCGCCGGCACAAGCTGGAGAAGCTGCCGATCGTCGACGGCGAGGACGTCCTGCGCGGCCTGATCACGATCAAGGACTTCAACAAGACCGAGCAGTACCCGCTGGCCACGAAGGACCCGGACGGGC
This sequence comes from uncultured Actinomycetota bacterium, assembly GCA_963822335.1. Classification (GTDB taxonomy): domain Bacteria; phylum Actinomycetota; class Actinomycetes; order Mycobacteriales; family Pseudonocardiaceae; genus Pseudonocardia. The sequence continues at coordinate 492,205 of CAWGHE010000007.1, forward strand.
GACTGGTCGTCGCCGCCGCGGTCGGCGTCGGTGAGGACGCGCACGCGCGTTCCATGCAGCTCGTCGAGGCCGGTGTCGACGTGCTGATGGTGGACACCGCGCACGGCCACTCCCGGCGGGTGCTGGAGACCGTGTCGAAGCTGCGGGCCGAGGTCGGCGAGCAGGTCGACGTCGTCGGCGGCAACGTCGCCACCTACGAGGGCGCGCAGGCGCTCGTCGAGGCCGGGGCGGACGCGGTGAAGGTCGGGGTCGGGCCGGGTTCGATCTGCACGACCCGGGTGGTCGCCGGCGTCGGCGCCCCGCAGATCACGGCGATCTACGAGGCGACGCGTGCCTGCGCGCCGCACGGCGTCCCGGTGATCGGCGACGGCGGCATCCAGTACTCCGGCGACGTCGCCAAGGCGATCGCGGCCGGCGCGTCCACGGTGATGCTGGGCAGCCTGCTGGCCGGCACCGCGGAGTCGCCCGGCGAGGTCGTGCTCGTCGGCGGCAAGCAGTTCAAGACCTATCGCGGGATGGGCTCGCTCGGCGCGATGCAGGGCCGCGCCGGTGTCGCCGGCCGGTCCTACTCGAAGGACCGCTACGCCCAGGACGACGTGCTGAGCGAGGACAAGCTCGTCCCGGAGGGCATCGAGGGCCGGATCCCGTTCCGCGGCCCGCTGTCCTCGGTGGTGCACCAGCTCGGCGGCGGGCTCCGCTCCGGGATGGGCTACGTCGGCGCCCAGTCGATCGTCGAGCTGCAGCAGGCGCAGCTGGTGCGGATCACCGCGGCGGGCCTCAAGGAGAGCCACCCGCACGACATCACCATGACCGTCGAGGCCCCGAACTACGCGGCTCGTTAGGGTCTGCCCGTGCGTGACACCGTGGAGATCGGGATGGGCCGGGAGGCCCGCCGTGCGTTCGACCTCGACCAGATCGAGATCGTGCCGTCCCGGCGGACCCGGAGCTCGAAGGCCGTGTCGACGGCCTGGCAGCTCGACGCCTACCGGTTCGACATCCCGTTGATGACCCACCCGACCGACGCCGTCGTGTCGCCGGCGAGCGCCGTCGCGCTCAACAAGCTCGGCGGGCTCGGGGTGCTCAACGCCGAGGGCCTGTGGGCCCGGCACGGCGACGCCGAGGGCGCGCTCGCGCAGGTCGTGGAGGCGGCGTCCGGCGACGACCCGGACAGCGCACTGTCGGTGCTGCAGGAGCTGCACCGCGCGCCGATCAGCGAGGCCCTGATCGCCGAGGCGCTGCGGCCGCTGCGCGAGTCCGGGGAACCCGGTCGCCGCGCGGGTGAGCCCGCAGCGGGCCCGCGAGCTGACCCCGGCGCTGCTCTCGGCCGGCGTCGAGATCCTCGTCGTCCAGGGCACGATCATCTCCGCCGAGCACGTCTCCGACGGCGAGCCGCTCAACCTGAAGGACTTCATCGCCGACCTGGACGTGCCGGTCGTGGCCGGCGGCGTCGGTGACTACCAGACGGCGCTGCACCTGATGCGCACCGGCGCGGCCGGCGTGATCGTCGGGTACGGGCAGTCCAGCTCGACCACCACCGACGAGGTGCTCGGCATCGGCGTGCCGATGGCCACCGCGATCGTGGACGCCGCGGCCGCCCGCCGCGACTACCTCGACGAGACCGGCGGGCGCTACGCCCAGGTGATCGCCGACGGCGGCATCGCCACGTCCGGCGACATCGCCCGCGCGATCGCCTGCGGTGCGGACGCGGTGATGCTCGGCGAGCAGCTCGCGGACGCCGAGGAGGCGCCCGCGGGCGGCCTGTACTGGACGTCGTCCGCGGCGCACCCGTCGCTCCCGCGCTCGGAGGTGACCGGTCTCGCCGGGTCGGGCCGGTCGCTGGAGCAGGTCCTGTTCGGACCGACCGAGAGCCCGTACGGCACGACGAACCTGTTCGGCGCGCTGCGCCGGGCGATGGCGAAGACCGGGCTACTCGGACCTCAAGGAGTTCCAGCGGGTGGGGCTGACGATCCGCGGCTGAGCCCGTTGCTCGGCGACGGCGCCCTCAGAGGTCCAGTCGTCAAGGTGCTGCCGCCCCTGCGGTGTGAGCGAGACCCGCGGCAGGTCGCCCTCGGTCGCGGCGGGTCCGGAGTCCTCGATGTACCCGCCGTCGTAGGCGCGCTGCGCGAGCTGCTCGGCCATGGCCCGCCGCTTGTCGGTGACCTCGGCGTCCTTGCCGAACAGGGCGGTGACGGGGTCGACGTCCTCGCCGGCATCCAGGATGCGCTGCAGAAAGGTCGCGACCGGGTCGAGCATCGGCATGGCGTGCGCTCCGTCCATCTCGGGCGTCGTTGATCGCGTCGAGCGTGCACCCACAGTCCACATGGTCGGGCGGCGGGTCGCGAGCCGGCGTTCAGCACCACCACTTGCGGGCGCAGTAGCCGCCGGTCAGAGCCCCGTCGGGCATGTTGTAGTCGTCGTCATCGCTGTCGTAGGAGTAGCTGCTGCCCGAGCTCGGCGGCGTCGAGTCGTAGGCGCCACCGCACTCCCGGCCCGACGGTGGGTTCGACGAGTACTGGGTGTCGAGCGCGTAGAGGCGGGTGACGTAGTCCGGTGAGGCGTCGTGGCGGCCCTGGTACACGCCGGTGTGGTCGTTGCGGACCATGTACTCGCCGAAGTCCTCGTGGTTCGTGCCGTACTGCACGTAGCGCAGGTGCCGGCCGTAGCGGTCGAGGTCCACTCCGGACTGCGACGTGAGCGTGACCTGGCTGCCGTAGGAGCGGCGAGCTGCATCTCGGCGGCGGAGGTCGCCAGCTGCCCGCCGACCGTCGCCTTCTCGCAGGAGTCGATCCCGAGCACGCGGATCTCCCGGCCGTCGGCGGTCCGGAACGTGTCGCCGTCGATCACCTCGGTGACCGTGACCGGCTCGCCCGCGAACACCGGAGCCGCCGCGGCGGGAACGACCGGAGCGGGCGTGTAGTCGGGGCGGTCGTGGCCGGTGCGACGCTGGACGTGGCCGCTGCGGACGTCGCGGCGGTGGGCGTCGAGGGCTCGTCGTCGGGGCTGCACGCGGCGAACAGGACGCCGACGACGAGGGCCGTTCCGATCAACGAGGATGCCTTGGCCACGGCGGGACGCCCCTTCGGCGAGGTGGTGGGCCCGGGCGTGATGTCCGGGTTGCCCGAACCATCGGCGGTCGTAGGGCCCGTTACGCCCATCGGCCGCTGCTCCGACCGCAGTCATCAGGATTGGCGACCGGGGCAGCACGGGCCGATACCACGTTCTGTGGATCGTCGTCGGGATACCGCAACAGATCGGGACGAATCGCGACACCGTGGTCGTGACTACTTCGCAGCATCAGACGCCTCGTGACCAGCCCCTCATCCAAGGGTTCCCACAAGCTGGATGGAACCAGGCCCCACGCCGGCAGGGATTCCGGTTCAAGACCCTGCTGATCGTCCTGGTCGTCGGGATCCTCGCCGGCGGTATCGGCGGGTTCCTGCTCGGTCAGCAGAACCCCACGGACGCGGCCGTCCGCGACCGCATCGCGGAGAAGATGGCCGAGGCGTTCGCCGGCACCCCGTTCGGTGGCACCTTCGCCCCCGGCGCCGAGAGCGGTCAGGGAGCGCCCGAGACCGTCGAGCCGACCCCCGTCACGATCGGGCAGCCGACGAAGGTCAACTTCGGTGGCACCGAGGACGCCCTCACGTTCACCGTGACCAAGGTGACCCGGCAGTCGAACTGCCCGGGTGCCCGTGGCGGGATGCTCGTCCTGCAGGTCGACATCGCCACCGGACCGATCTTCAACCAGAGCGACATGCCGTTCTCGACCTTCGGCTACACCGACCAGGCCGGCGTCACGCATCCCGGGGTCTCGACGAAGGGCGGCGGTGAGAAGGGCTTCTCCTCCGACGCGCCGGCGTCCTGCTCGGACGGCCTTCCGTACGGCCACGAGATGAAGCCGAACGCGCGCTACACCGGAAGCGTCCTGCTCGACCTGCCGGCCGACGCCAAGGTCCTGACCTTCGGCGCGACCGGCATCGGGACCGACCAGGAGTGGAGCCTGCCGATCCCGCCGCGGTGACACCCGATCCGGCCTTCGGGACCGCGTCCGTCCTGAAGTAGTCACGCACTCGGCGGACGCACGAGCCCGCCCTTCCCGGGACGCCGGGGAGGGCGGGCTCACCCGTCCGCCTGGCACCACGTGCGATCCGCGCTACATCTGCTCGCCGAACCCGCCGGCGACCATCGTCTGGAACCGCCAGCCGTCGGCCGTCTTGATCAGCAGGTCGCCGTAGCGCAGGTGGTGCGTCTCCCCGCCCGCGGTGATCGTCGCGTCGGTGACGACGAACGCCAGCGCGGGACTCAGGAACACCGGGTGCCGGACCGACTCCATCGACACGTTCCCGGCCCCGCCGACGGTGTCGCGCATCTGGGCCAGGAACCGCTCCCGGTCGCAGGCGGCGGCGAAGCCGTATCCGGCCGAGTCGGTCACCTCGTTCAGCGGGAACATCGCCATGTCCGCCATGGCCTCGAGATCCCCGGCGGCGACGAGCGCGTCGTAGCGGTCGAACCAGTCCAGGATCTCGCGGATCTCCGCGTCGCTCGCGGAGTACCCGGCCGCGGCGTTCTGCACGTCCGCCATCAGATCGTCGCCCCTCGGATGGATCGCACGCCGACCCACAGCCCGATCGCGGCCGTCACCAGCGCCGCCACGAAGCCCCACAGGACCGCCGGGTCACCGAACGTCCCGGAGAACAGGACCCGCTCGGCGTCGACGATGTAGGTCAGCGGGTTGATCAGGGACGCCACCTGCATCCACTCCGGACCGGTCTCGAGCGGCAGCATCATCCCGGACAGGATCAGCAGCGGGAACAGCAGCGACTGCTGGACCGCCCAGAAGATCCACTCGGTCTTGCGGGCCGCGATCGCCAGCGCGTAGGACAGCGCGCCGACCCCGACGCCGAACACGCCGAGCAGCACCAGGCCGACCAGCGCGTGCAGCGGGTACAGCACGAACCCGAACGGGATCGCGATCAGCGTGACGATCGCGGCCTGCACGACCAGCGGCGTGAGCTCCTTGAGCGCCCGGCCGATCATCAGCGACGAGCGCGACAGCGGCGTCGCGAGCATCCGCTCGAACGCGCCGGTCATGAGCTCGAACTGCAGGTTCGCGCCGGTCATCGACGTGCCGAACATCGTGATCATGACGATCACCCCGGGCAGGAACCACTGCAGCGACGACCCGCCGAACAGGCTGCCGTCCCCCGCCAGGCCGGACAGCAGCGGTCCGAACAGGCCGAGGAACACCAGCGGCTGGAGCAGCGAGAAGATCAGCGAGAACGGGTCGCGGACGATCGTCAGCGTCTCCCGCCACCAGACGTTGCCGATGTCGGTGAGCACACCCGTGCCGGCCGGGACGGTCGCGGTCGTCATGCTGCTTCTCCTTCGCGCAGGCTGCGGCCGGTGAGGTTGAGGAAGACGTCGTCGAGCGTGGGGGTGCGGGCGGAGGCGGCGACGACGTCGACGCCGGCCGCGTCCAGGCGCGCCAGCACGCCCGGCATCGCGTGCGCCGCGGCCTCCACACGGATGGTGACGGCAACCCCGTCCGGGTCCGGCTCCTCCTCGGGGCCGGTGCCGACCGTGGCGAGCTGCGCCCGCGCCGTCGCGGCCTGGTCCGGGCGGACGACGACGGTGAGCCGGTCACCGGCCTGCTTCACCTTCAGCGTCGACGGGCTGTCGTCGGCGATGATCCGGCCGTGGTCGATCACCACGACCCGTTCGGCCATCGCGTCCGCCTCGTCGAGGTAGTGCGTGGTGAGCACGATCGTCGTGCCGTGCTCGGCCCGCACGCGCAGGATGTGGTCCCAGAGGTTCGCCCGGTTCTGCGGGTCCATCCCGGTCGACGGCTCGTCGAGGAACAGCAGGCCGGGGGCGTGGATCAGGCCGAGCGCGATGTCGAGCCGTCGCTTCTGCCCGCCGGACAGCGAGCTGACCTTGCGCAGCCGCAGCGCGCCGAGGTCGAGCGTGTCCAGCAGCCGCTCGGCCGACGCGACCGCATCGGCCCGGCGCATCCCGTAGAAGCGGCCCTGCATCAGCAGCTCGTCCCAGACGCGATAGTTGTGGCCGGCCCCGTCCTTCTGTCCGATGTAGCCGATCCGGCGGCGGACCTCGGCCGGCTGCTCCGTCACGTCGACGCCGGCCACGACGGCCCGTCCGGAACTGGGCGGCAGCAGGCTGGTGAGCATCCGCAGCGTCGTCGACTTGCCGGCGCCGTTGGGGCCGAGGAACGCGACGAGCTCGCCGCCTTCGACGTCGAGGTCGACCCCGCGTACCGCCTCGATCGTCTCCCGGCCGACCCGGAACGTCCGGGTCAGCGACTCCGTGTGAATCATGGATCTCCCCGTGTCTCCGTACACTGTACTGAGTCAGATTCCGATACGGTACACCGTACGGAGTTCAGCGCAAGGAGATTTCGGAATGGACGAACCGGACACCTGGGGCACACCCGAGGGTCGGGCGATGATCGAGCTGCTGTGGAACCCGCGGCCGCCGTCGTCGCGCGGTCCGCGGCAGCGCCTCACGCTCGATGAGGTGGTCACGGCCGCGACGGAGCTCGCCCGTCGCAGCGGCGCCGAGCTCTCGATGCGGAGTGTCGCCAAGCAGCTCGGCGTCGGGACGATGAGCCTCTACACGTACGTGCCGGGTCGCGACGAGCTGTTCGAGCTCATGATCGACCGGGCGTGGGCGAGCCGGAAGCTGCCGGACCGGGACCTCGGCTGGCGGGCCCAGGTGGAGTTCCACGCCTACGAGGCCTGGCGCATGTACCGCGACGAGCCGTGGCTGATCCACTCCAACCTCTGGCGGATGCCGCTGGGTCCGCACGTGCTCGACGCGCAGGAGGACCTGTACCGCGCGGTGTCGCTCACCGGGCTGGGATCGTCCACGGTGGTCCAGATCGCGGGCCTGGTCGAGTCGCACGTGTTCGGGGCCGCCCGAGCGGCCGTCACCGACACCAGCGTCGCGTCGCAGACCGGCGTGACCCAGGACGACTACTGGGGCTCGCGCGCCGGGTTCTGGGCGACGTACTACTCGGCCGAGCGCTTCCCGGCGATGACCCGCATCTGGGAGGCCGGCGGCTTCGACGACGGCGTGCAGGAGGACTCGTGGGAGTTCGGCCTCGGGTTGATCCTGGACGGGGTCGAACGCCTGATGGGCGATTCCTGACCTGGGGGTCTGGCACGATCCGCGCCGTGGAGATCACGGACGCCTTCTGGCGGGCGCACGAGGGACTGCCACGCGAGGCACCCGGCTCGGAGCGCACCACCCGGCTGCTGCTCGAGATGTGCGGTCCGTTGCCGGCGGAGCCCCGGATCCTCGACGTCGGGTGCGGGACCGGCCCGGCGACCGTCGTGCTCGCGGAGCTCACCGGCGGGACGGTCGACGCCGTCGATCTGCACGAGCCGTTCCTGGGCGGGCTGCGCGACCGCGCTCGCGCGGCCGGGCTGGGTGACCGGGTGCGGACGCACCTGGCAAGGATGGAGGAGCTCCCGTTCCCGGACGCCGCGTTCGACCTGGTCTGGGCCGAGGGCTCGGCCTACATCATCGGCTTCGACGCGGCGCTGCGGAGCTGGCGGCGACTGCTCGCGCCGGGCGCGGTGCTCGTGCTGACCGAAGCCGAATGGACGACGCCGGACCCGTCGGCCGGAGCGCGGGCGTTCTGGGACGAGGGCTACCCGGCGATGCGCACCACCTCGCAGAACGTGGCCGCGGCGCAGGATCTCGGCTGGACGGTGGCCGGCACCTACCTGCTCCCGGACGCCGACTGGGACGCCTACTACGAGCCGCTCGCGTCCAGGTTGCGCGTCCTGCGCGACGAGGGCGTCCCGCCGGAGGTCATCGACGAGGTCGGGCGGGAGATCGAGGTCCGGAACGCGCACGGCGCCGACTACGGCTACACCGGTTACGTCCTACGGCCCCGATGACCGGCGAGGCCCGGCGCTGCGCGGACTGCCGCACGTGTCGTGCCCCGATCGCGCCCCGGACTGTGCGGGCGCTGTCCGCGGCGGTGCTGCACGTCGTCTCGCTGGGCATGAGCCTGCTGGCGTCGCGGGCCGGGGCGCACTGCGCACGCTGCGGTCACCTGCCGTCTCGCCACCGGGCCGTGCCGGTGCAAGATTGACGTGCACCGACGTCGAGCGAGGGGATCCGCATGACCCGTCCGACCGCAGGCGCCGCGATGGGCGGTGGGCGCGCGTTCGTCGACGCGACCGGCTCCCCGGTCCCGCTGCGGGGCCCGATCCACACGGTCGTGGCCACCGACGAGCAGGTCGGCGCGCTCCTGCTCGAGGTCGGCGCCACCGTCTCCGGCTGCGCGGGCGTGCTCGACGGTGTCGACGCCGTCGGGGACGCACGTGCGCCCGACCCCGCCGCCGTGGCCGCGCTGCGCCCGGACGTGATCGTCACCGGCCTGACCGACGGCGGGCACGATCTCGCCGACCGCGCCATGCTCGGCCGGCTGCGCCAGATCGCCCCGGTGATCGCCGTCGATCTCGGGCGGCGTGCCGCGATGGCCGCCGACCTGCGCGCGCTTCTCGGCCCGGTCCAGCCGCCGCCGCTGCGCTCCTACGGGCGCCACGAGGACCCACCGGCCTGACGGTCGGGGCCGGTCGGCACGGCTGGCACGTTCCGGTCGTGACGGCCGCCCAAACGTGCCGGTCGACCGCACCCGCGGGTTCGAGCGGCACGTTCCGGTCGTGACGGCCGCATAAACGTGCCGGTCGATCGTGTCGACCACTACAGCGGCACGTTTCGGCTGTGACACCGAGCCAACGCACCGGCCGACCGCGCCGGTCGGCTCTGAATGCACGTCCGGGGCGGCTCTGGCCGCGCGGACGCGACGATCGACCGCGCTATCCACGTCGGCGGCGGATTCCAGCCGTGAGGGTCGCGCCAACGTGCCGGTGGACCGTGCCAATCGGATCGAGCGGCACGTTCCGGTCGTGACGACCGCGCGAACGTGCCGGTCGATCGTGCCGACAAGTTCAGCGGCACGTTTCGGCTGTGATGGCCGCGCGAACGTGCCGGTCGATTGTGCCGACCTGTCGAGCGGCACGGTTCGGCGGTGCCGGCAGAACGTCCCAGCGGGTCTGTCGGCGCGCGGCTGCCGGACCCCGTCCCCTCCGCGGGTCCGGCGAGCGCGGTCTGCTCGCTCGTCCCGGGGCCCTCGGTGAGCAGTCCGGTCGACTCCGGGCCGTGCGGTCCCGGCTCAGGGCCCGGCGGCGATGCCGTCTTCGACGCGGGAACGCCAGGCCGTGTGCTCAGTGCGGTCCTCGGCCAGGCCGATCGCGCCGACGCAGCTCGCGCACAGCCCGCCCGGGCGCAGCAGGGCCCGCTCCCCGCACCGGTCGCACGCGACCGCGATCGCGGGCGACGTCGCGTCGTCGACCGGCTCGCCCTCGACCGGCGCGGTCTCGATCTCGGCGCTCATGCCGGCACAGTAGCGGTGACGTCGCGGTGGTCAGGGAAGGCGCCCGACAGCCGGCCCGCTCTCCGTACCGCCACCGCCGACCTTCTCATGATCAGCAGTCGACGCCCGGCGCCCGATCACCGTTCCGGTCGTGCGGCTCGCCACGGCCGGCCCGGCCCGGCACCGGGCGTCGTTACCCTGGTCGGGTGCAGACCCCGACCGTCCTCGTCGTCGACTACGGCGCCCAGTACGCCCAGCTGATCGCGCGGCGGGTGCGTGAAGCGGACGTGTACTCCGAGATCGTCCCGGCGAGCACCCCGGTGTCGGAGATCGTCGCCCGGGAGCCGGTCGCGGTGATCCTCTCCGGCGGGCCGGCCAGCGTGTACGCCGAGGGCGCCCCGGCGCTGGACCCGGCGCTGTTCGAGACCGGCATCCCGGTGCTCGGGCTCTGCTACGGCTTCCAGGCGATGGCCCGCGCGCTCGGCGGCGAGGTCGCGCACGACGGCACCCGCGAGTACGGGCGCACCGAGCTGTGCCTGACCGGCACCGCCGGCACGCTGCACGACGGTCTGCCCGCGCGGCACCCGGTGTGGATGAGCCACGGGGACTCGGTCGTCGCGGCGCCGGCGGGATTCACCGTCACCGCCTCGTCGGACCGGGTCGCGGTCGCCGCGTTCGAGGACACCGACCGGCGGCTGGCCGGCGTCCAGTACCACCCCGAGGTGGGCCACTCCCCGCACGGGCAGGAGGTGCTGCGGCGGTTCCTGCACGAGGTCGCCGGCATCACCCCGAGCTGGACCACCGCGTCGATCATCGACGAGACGGTGGACGCGATCCGCACGCAGATCGGCGACGGTCGCGCGATCTGCGGGCTGTCCGGCGGCGTGGACTCCGCGGTGGCGGCGGCGCTCGTCCAGCGCGCCATCGGGGACCGGCTGACCTGCGTGTTCGTCGACCACGGGCTGCTGCGCGCGGGTGAGAGGGAGCAGGTCGAAAAGGACTTCGTGGCGGCCACCGGGGCGAAGCTGCACACCGTCGACGTCGCCGACCGGTTCCTCGACGCCCTCGCGGGGGTCAGCGACCCGGAGCAGAAGCGCAAGATCATCGGTCGCGAGTTCATCCGGGTGTTCGAGCTGGCCACGGCCGACGTCCTCGCCGAGGAGAAGGTCGACTTCCTGGTCCAGGGCACGCTCTACCCGGACGTCGTCGAGTCGGGCGGGGGCTCCGGGACGGCCACCATCAAGAGCCACCACAACGTCGGCGGGTTGCCCGACGACGTCGAGTTCGACCTGGTCGAGCCCCTGCGGGCGCTGTTCAAGGACGAGGTGCGCACGGTCGGCTCCGAGCTCGGCCTGCCCGAGGTGATCGTGCGCCGCCAGCCGTTCCCCGGCCCCGGCCTCGGCATCCGGATCATCGGGGAGGTCACCGCGGACCGGCTGGAGACGCTGCGTGCCGCGGACGCCGTCGCCCGCGAGGAGCTCACCGCCGCCGGCCTGGACGGCGAGATCTGGCAGTGCCCGGTCGTGCTGCTCGCCGACGTGCGCAGCGTCGGGGTGCAGGGCGACGGCCGCACGTACGGTCACCCGGTCGTGCTGCGGCCGGTGAGCTCGGAGGACGCGATGACGGCCGACTGGACCCGCCTGCCCTACGACGTCCTGGAGCGCATCTCCACCCGGATCACGAACGAGGTCGCCGAGGTGAACCGCGTCGTGCTGGACGTGACGAGCAAGCCACCGGGCACCATCGAGTGGGAGTAGGCGAGCAGTGATCCGGGGCGGGACCGGCAGGAGGTGCCGGCCCCGCCCCGGTTCCGCCCGGGTCCGCCGTCGACCCGACCCCCGTCGGGCCCGCGACCGCGCGGGCGGTAGCAGTCACCGGCAGCGCTCCCCAGCCCGCCGGTGACCGATGTCTTCTACTCGTCCGAACCGCGCCGGGAGTTACGCAGGCTCGCGATGAGGAATATCGCGCCCGCCACGACCGCGACCAGCGCGAGCACCCATCGCGGGTCCACATTCCACCCGGGTGCGACTCCGGTGATGCCGGTGGCCGCGACGCCGAGCGCGACCAGACCGCCGATCAGGGCCACGGGGTCGGGTGTGCGCCGGGTACGGCTCGGGCGCTGCGGGTCAGCCACGGCCCACCGTCACCGTGCCGAGGGCGGCGTCCGCGTCGAGCTCGATCCGCCCGCCGCCGGGGCCGTCCGGACCGTTGTCGACGACCGTGAGGGAGGCTCCGCTGCCGCTGCGCGACTGTCCGGCCACGGTGACGTCGCCGAGCCCGCTGCTGCCGCGCACGACGACGTCGGCGTTGCGCGGGACGGTCACGGTGATCGAGCCGATCCCGACCCGTGCCGCCGTCCGGACCGTCGTCTCCGGTGCGCCGGGTGGGGTGCGCAGGTCGAGCTCGCTCAGGTCCAGTGCGACGTCGCCGACGCCGCGGCGGTACTCGGGCGCGACGGCGGCGGCCGAGCGTGGTGCGTCCGCGATCGTCCCCACCCCGCCGCGCAGGTCGGCCCACGGCAGCGCGGACACCAGCCACGTCGCGACCGCGAGTACCACCGCGAACGGCAGCAGCCAGCGGCCGGAGTGCCGGAACGCGCCGATGACCAGACCCACTCCGACGACGGCGAGTGCCGCGGCCGGTGCCGCCGCCGGGCCGACGGCGCCGGGCACGAGGAGTGCCAGGGTGCCGACGGCTCCGCCCGCGAGCAGCGCCAGGGCCAGCGTCGTCAGGGTGAGCCGGGAGTGATCCTCGGTCGGGGGGGGATCCTCCGGTCCCGGCTCTGGCAGGTCCCACGCGAACGGTGCGGCGCCGAGCGGGTCCCACGCCGGCGGTGAGGCAGGTGGCGGTTCCGCCGCCGGACCAGGTCCGCGAGAGGTGCGGACAGCCTCCGTGGGCGAGTCCGCCGTGCCGGCCGCCGCCGTGCTGGCCGCTGCCGGGGGAGATGCCGCCGTGCCGAATGCCGCCGAGCCGGAAGTCGGTGTGCCGGCCGCCGGGGTGGGCGCCGGTGCGCCGGCCGCCGTGGCGGATGTCGTTGTTCCGTCCGCCGCCGACGCGGATGTCGTCGTGCCCGCCGCCGTCGCGGTGCCGGCCGATCCGGCGGTGGTGGTCTCGCCCCCGGCGCCGCTCTCACCGGTTCCGAGCGCCGGATCGCCGGCCCGCTGCCCCTCGCCGGGTGCCGTCGTCGTGGCCGGCGCGACACCCGGCGCCCCGGCGACTGCCGGGCCCTTTCCGCCGCGCGTCACGTGCAGCACCGCGAGCAGTCCGAGGCAGACCATCAGCGGGGCGAGCCAGCCGCCCTCGCCGCCGAACATCAGCAGGGCCAGGCCCACCGCGGCGCCGACCAGCAGCACCGTGGCGAGCACCGAGCCCGCGCGGTTGCGCCCGGGGTTCCGGGCGTCCGGCAGCGCGGCGCAGCCGAGCAGGTAGAGCGGGATCCCGGGCCCGTAGAACGCGGCCACCACGAACGCCACCCTGATCACGACGGGGTCGACCTCGTAGCGCTCGGCCGAGCGCCGTCGCCACCCCCGCGATCATCCGGCCCTCGCGAGGCCGGGCGGGGCGGGTGGCCCACGCGTCCTGAAGCTCGGCCGGCTGCGCCGCTCGGTTGTCTCCGCCATGCTCCCGACCTTGCTCCCCGCGCGGCCGTCGTGGCTCCGGGTTCTCCCCGATACCGCCCCCGGGACGGATCCGGATGGACCGGCGCCGCCGACGTGTGACGATGGTGACGTGAGCGTTCCGGGGACACAACCGACGCGACCCGCGCCGCTGGTCCGGCGCCGGTCCGGCGGCCTGATCGCGGGCGTCGCCGGCGGGCTGGCCGACCATCTGGGCGCCGACGTCCGCTGGGTGCGGGCCGCGTTCGTCGTGCTCGCCGTGCTCGGCTGGGCCGGAGTGCTCGCCTACGCGCTGCTGTGGATCTTCGTTCGCCAGGAGCAGACCGACGTGGGGCGGACCGTGGAACGGTCCGAGCGCCAGCAGGCGATCGGTCTGGCCGCGCTCGGGTCTCGCTCTCGGGCTCGTCGGGGCGGCGACCGGGAACGTGCTGTTCGGCTGGATCGTCGGCCCGCTCGGCGTGGCCGCGCTCGGCGCCGCTCTGGTGTGGCGCGAGGCGGACGGCAGCCAGCGCCGCCGGTGGACGATCGGGTTCCGCGGGCGGCGGACGGGCCGGTCTCGCGCGCGATGGTGATCGGCGCCGTGCTCGTCGCAGGCGGTCTGGCGGTGTTCCTCGTCGGCAACCTCGACCTCGACCAGGTGCGGTTCGGCCTGCTCGCCGCGCTGGCGTCGCTGCTCGGTGTCGCCGTGCTCACCGTGCCGTGGTGGGTGCGGCTGGTCCGCGACCTCACCGAGGAACGGCGGGCCCGGATCGTCACCGCCGAACGTGCCGAGATCGCCGCGCACCTGCACGACTCGGTGCTGCAGACCCTGGCGCTCATCCAGCGACAGGCGGGTTCGGCCCGCGAGGTGCAGCGGCTGGCCCGCGGGCCAGGAGCGGGAGCTGCGCGCGTGGCTGTACGGGCCCGGCGGCTACGGGCGTTCCGACGCCGCCCCGGACGAGGACGAGCGGCTCGCCGCCGCGCTCGCCGACGCCGCGGCCGAGGTCGAGGACACCTACGCGGTGACCGTGAACCCGGTCGTCGTCGGCGACGCGTCGATGGACGCCGACCTGCGCGCGCTCGTGCTCGCGGCGCGGGAGGCGATGGTCAACGCGGCCAAGCACGCCGGCGTCGACGAGATCAGCGTCTACGTCGAGGTCGAGTGGGAGGGCGACGGCGGCGAGGTGAACGTGTTCGTGCGCGACCGCGGCGCCGGGTTCGACCCGGACGCGGTCGGGCCGGACCGGCACGGCCTCGCGGACTCGGTGCGTACCCGGATGGACCGCCACGGCGGTAGCGTCCGGCTGCGTACGCGCGCCGGGTGAGGGTACGGAGATCCGGCTGACGATGCCGCTGAACGGTGACGGCACCGGTCGGCGCGGAGCGGTCGGCCCGACCGGGGCGGGAACTCGGGAGGGCAACCCATGAGCAGCGACGAGATCCGGGTCTACCTGGTCGACGACCACGGCCTGTTCCGGTCGGGGGTCCGGGCCGAGCTGGACCGCGGCGACGGGGGCGACCCGCCGGTGGTCGTCGTCGGCGAGGCCGGCTCGGTGGACGAGGCGGTGGCCGGCGATCGGGCACCTGCGGCCGCAGGTCGTGCTGCTCGACGTGCACATGCCCGACGGCGGCGGGGCGGAGGTGTTGCGCCGCACGCGCGACACGACCGGCGGCCGGACGCCGACCGAGGCGGTGTTCCTGGCCCTGCTCGGTCTCCGACGCGGCCGAGGACGTGATCAGCGTGATCCGCGCGGGCGCACGGGGCTACGTCACGAAGTCGATCTCACCGGCCCGGACCTGGCGGACGCGGTGCGCCGGGTCCACGCCGGGGACGCCGTGTTCTCACCGCGGCTGGCCGGGTTCGTGCTCGACGCGTTCTCCGACCGCCCGGGAACCGCACCGCCGGTGGACCCCGAGGTGGACCAGCTGACCCGCCGGGAGCGGGACGTGCTGCGCCTGCTCGCCCGCGGGTACTCCTACAAGGAGATCGCGGGCGAGCTGTTCATCTCGGTGAAGACCGTCGAGACGCACGTGTCCAGCGTCCTGCGCAAGACGCAGACGTCGAACCGGCACGAGCTGTCCCGCTGGGCGACCGACCGCAGGCTGGTCTGACGCGGCTCAGCGGCCGGTCAGGCTGCCCAGCGTCTTACCGACCAGGTCGGCCGCCTTCGGCGCGGACGACGACGTCGAGCCCTGGGACGTCCCGCTTCCGGAGTCGCCCTTGCCGAGCCCAGAGCCTTCTCGACCGAGGCCTCCTTGGCCGGAGCGTCGCGACTTCGCCGTTCGGCGTCGTGCCCGACTTCTGTCCGGAGCTCCGACGTCTGCGGCGCATTCCCGGACGATCCCGTCGTGCCGGAGCCGGTGAGCGAGCCCAGGGTGTCGCCGACGCCGAGCCGGTCGGTGAGTCCGGTGACCGTGTTCGCCGGGTCGGTCGCCTGGTGAGAACGTGCTTGCCCGCCGCCGCGGTCGAGGTGCCGGAGCCCTTCTTCCCGGACCCCTGGGACTTCTCGTCCTTCGCGGCCGACGTGTTCAGCAGGTCGGTCACCGGGCTCAGCCCCTTGAGCGCGGGACCGGTCAGCGGTTCGGTGGCCTTCAGTACCGGGCCGGTGACCGGAGCGACGCCGTCGAGCACCGGCGTCGTGATCGGTTCGACCGCGTCCGCGACCGGCTTCGTCAGCGGCTGGACGGTCTTCGTGACCGGCTTGAGCGCCTTGCCTGCCGAAGTCGTCACGCTGCCGACGGCGTCTGACCGACCGGGGCGCCGGCCTGCGCGACCGGGCGCAGGCGCCTCCGGCCGTGTCGCCGACCGGCCGCAGGGGTTCGGTCACGGTCCGGCTCGGGCTGCGGAACCGCCACCGGCCGCCGGTGCCCCGGACGTGCTTGCCGCCACTACCACCGCCACCGGAGTCGAGGACCGGATCCAGCACGTTGCCGACCGGGTTACCGCCCGCCGCCACCACCACCGGATCCCGGGAGAAGCCCGGGCAGGCCCGGGAGCAGACCGCCACCGCCGCCGGACCCGGTGCCCGTGAGCAGGCCGCCGCCGGACCCTGCGCCGGAGCCGCCGCCGGACGACGATCCGAGGGCAGGCGCGGCGGCGGCCGCGGTGCGTGCGGCCGGGACAGCGCTGCCGAGGGAGGACGGGGCCGACGTCGCGGCCGCGAGCGCTCCGCTCGCGGCGGACGGACCGGGCGCAGCGGCGGCGCCGGGGAACGCCAACTTCACCCAGTCCGTGGTGCCCGGCGAGAGCACCGCCGGAGCGGGCAGCGGGCTGGTCAGCGCCACGTTCGCCGGCAGGTAGGCCGTCCGGCAGGCCGGTGTTGGCGGTCCCGGTGGGCAGGCCGAGGCCGGGGAACAGGCCGTCCGCGGCGGCCTGGGCGTCCGAGCTGTGTGAGGCGGCGCCGTTGTAGAGCGCGGCGCCCAGCACCGAGCCGGCCGCGACGAGCGCGCCGGCGACGGCGGTGGCCCGACGGCGGCCGGACGTCGGGCGGGCCGGCCACGCGCCGGTGGCGCCGGCGTACTCGGCCTGGCGGATGGCGCGCGGCTGCAGCGGGCGGTCCTGGGCGTGGGGCGCCCGGCCCTCCCGCCGCAGGAGCGATCCGACGGAGACGAACTGCGCCGCGATCGTCGCGGACTCGCGGGCCACAGGCGTGTAGGAGGCTCCTCGCCCGGATGACACACGGGAGAGAAGCTGCGCGACGGTCAGTACCTCACGACGTCCGGATCCCATGGTGCCGGGGAGCGGGGATCCGACCGGAAACTCGGTCACGGTCGCTGGGCCTCCTTCGGTGAATAGTTCTCGAGAAGGTGTACCCGAGTCCCGCGACGATCACCAAGCGGGGAGCGATCCGCTCGGCGCAGGTCACTCGACCGGGTGAATTCCGCTCGTCGGTCGCATCCGACCGCTGGTCGTGGTCGTTGGCGGCCAACGCAACCGTTCTGCGCCGGATCATCGCGACGAAATCGCTGGTCCGCGTCGTGCGGACGACCGTGACGATCGCCGGATACGACCCGGCCGTGAATCGGTGAGCGGTCGTATCTGGATCTTCGTCCGCGGCGTTGAGCGAATCCTGGTCCGTACGGGTGGCCGGATTCCCGCAGCGACCATCCACTCGGCCGTCCGGGCAGGTCAGGGCGTGCGGTACCGCTCCTGCTCCTGACGCAGTCCGCGGTAGCCGACGATACCCGCCACCCGCGCCGAGCAGCATCCCGATCAGGTCGGGCGTGAACCCGTCCCCGCTGGTGATCAGCAGGCCCGAGCAGCGCGACGGCCGTGGCGCCGGCGGCGACCGGCCATCGGCCCTTCGTCTAAGTGGCGACCTCCGCTCCGGAGGCGCCCTTCTTGCGGGCCGCGTTGTTGAGCAACGCGAGGTAGCCGACGTGCCCGAGCGCGGCCAGAAGGCCGGCGAGTGCGATGAGTGCCGCGACGATTCCCATGCCGCCAGAGTGCCACGACACGGGCCTGCGACGGCGCCGGTCAGGGTCCGACCAGGGTCGAAATCAGGGCTGGGGTCAGGGTGCTCAGCGCCCGGACCCGCCGCCGGTGGCCGAGCGACCGCCGAGACGGCCGCGGCCGAGACGCAGCAGCATCATGGCGAGCTCCCGGCCCTCGGGGCCGAGGGCGGCGAAGCGGTCCAGCACGGCCATCTCGCGGCTGTAGACGATCCGCGGGCCGCCCGCCGCCATCCGGGCGGCGCCGATCCGCCGCGAGACGTCGGTGCGCTCGCGGATCCGCTCCAGGATCTCGGCGTCCAGCCGGTCGATCTCGCGGCGGAGGACGTCGATCTCCTCCTCGGTGGAGGGCACGGTGGGCGCCGCGGTGGCGGATTCGGGCTCGGTCCGCGCGTCGGACACGGTCATGGTCTCCTCGTCTCGGTGCCGATGCTCGTTCCGGCAAGCTGCTCTCGGTCTCCGGAGTCGGAGTCGCGGGCCCGGACATGCGAGACGCCCCGGGTCCGCGGACTCCGGGGCGTCGGTCTGCTGTGGCGCTCAGACGACGGGTGCCGGAATCCGGTACCCGTAGAAAAATCGCCTGGCGTGATGCACGTGCGGAAGTCTGCCACATCGGCGGGCGTGGCGGGACCGGGCGAGCGCGAGAAGCGTCGGTGTCCGGCGGTACCGTGTTCGACACGATGAGTGCGCTGTTCGAACTCCCCGCCCAGGAGGCCGAGGTGGCCCCGAAGACGGCGCGCGGCCGTGCCCTGCTGGAGGGTCTCAACGACCGCCAGCGCGAGGCCGTGACGCACGCGGGCTCCCCGCTGCTGATCGTGGCCGGCGCAGGCTCCGGCAAGACGCGGGTGCTCACGCACCGGATCGGCTGGCTGCTCGCCGAACGGGGGGTGCACCCGGGCGAGATCATGTCGATCACGTTCACGAACAAGGCAGCGGCCGAGATGAAGGAGCGGGTCGACGCGCTGGTCGGCCGCCGTTCCGGGCCGATGTGGGTCTCCACGTTCCACTCGATGTGTGTGCGCATCCTGCGTCGCGAGGCCAAACACCTGGGCGTCCGCAGCGCGTTCTCGGTGTACGACGCGGACGACACGCGCCGCCTGGTCGGCATCGTCGCGCGGGACCTGGAGCTGGACCCGAAGAAGTTCGCCGCCCGTGCGCTCGCCGGTCAGATCTCGAACCTGAAGAACGAGCTGATCTCACCCGACGACGCGCAGGCCCGCGCGGCGACCGAGCACGAGCGCCGGATCTGCGAGGTCTACGCCGTCTACCAGGAGCGTCTCCGGCAGGCGAACGCGTTCGACTTCGACGACCTGATCATGGAGACGGTCTCGCTGCTGGACCGTATGCCGGCCGTCGCCGAGTACTACCGGCGCCGGTTCCGGCACGTGCTCGTCGACGAGTACCAGGACACGAACCACGCCCAGTACGAGCTGGTCCGCCAGCTGGTGCGGCCGGCGACCGAGAAGGCCGCGCCCGCCGAGCTGTGCGTGGTCGGCGACTCCGACCAGTCGATCTACGCGTTCCGCGGCGCCAGCATCCGCAACATCGTGGAGTTCGAGCAGGACTTCCCGAACGCCCGCACCATCCTGCTGGAGCAGAACTACCGCTCCACCCAGACGATCCTGTCCGCGGCGAACGCGGTGATCGCGCGCAACCCGGAGCGCCGGGACAAGCGGCTGTGGTCGGACTCCGGTGACGGCGAGCAGGCCGTCGGCTACGTCGCGGACAACGAGCACGACGAGGCGCGCTTCGTCGCCGCGGAGATCGACCGGCTGGTCGACTCCGGGGAGTACCGGAACTCCGACATCGCCGTGTTCTACCGGACGAACAACCAGTCCCGGGTGTTCGAGGACGTGTTCCTGCGGGTCGGGCTGCCGTACAAGGTGGTCGGTGGCGTCCGGTTCTACGAGCGCCGGGAGATCCGGGACGCGCTGGCCTACCTGCGGGTGCTGTCCAACCCGGAGGACACGGTGAGCCTGCGCCGGATCCTCAACGTGCCCAAGCGCGGGATCGGGGACCGTGCCGAGTCGCTGGTCGCCGAGCACGCGGAGCGGGAGCGGACGTCGTTCGCCGCCGCGCTGCGGATCGCCGCCGAGGAGCCGGAGCAGGTCCCGGCGCTGGCCACCCGCTCGCAGCGCAACATCGCCGGGTTCGTCCGGATGATGGACGAGCTGCGCGAGCTGGTGGAGCGCGGCGACGAGACGGCCGAGATCCTGGAGGCGGTCTACGCGAAGACGGGCTACCTGGAGGAGCTGCAGTCCAGCGAGGACCCGCAGGACGGCACCCGGCTGGACAACCTCGCCGAGCTGGTCACGGTGGCCCGCGAGTTCGCGGGCGACGCGGCGGTGGCGGACCTGGCGGCGCTGTCCACCGACCTGGACGCCGGGAGCCCGGCGATCGGCGGCGGGCAACCACGCGGCGGCCGATGTCCCCGCGACCGACGGGCCCGGCGCGGACGACGACACCGACGTCGGTGCCCCGCCCCCGGGTTCGCTGGCCGCGTTCCTCGAGCGGGTCGCGCTCGTCGCGGACGCGGACTCCATCCCGGACGACGACCAGGGCATGGTCACGCTGATGACCCTGCACACGGCGAAGGGGCTGGAGTTCCCGGTCGTGTTCCTCACCGGCTGGGAGGACGGGATCTTCCCGCACCTGCGCACGCTCGGGGACCCGAAGGAGCTGGCCGAGGAACGCCGGCTCGCCTACGTCGGGATCACCCGCGCCCGCAACCGGGTCTACCTGTCCCGGGCGATCGTGCGCACCGCGTTCGGGCAGCCGAGCACGAACCCGGCGTCGCGGTTCCTGGACGAGGTGCCGGTCGAGCTCGTCGACTGGCGCCGCTCGGAGGAGCAGATCGCACAGGAGCGCAGCCCGTCCGCGCCGGTCGGGAGGTTCGGCTTCGGCCGCGACGGCAGGCGGCGCGGCAGCGGCGACCGCGGGGACTGGAAGGTCCCGGAGCGGACGCTGAACGCCACGATCAGCCTCGACGTCGGGGACCGGGTCAACCACGACAAGTACGGCCTGGGCACGGTCGTCGCCGCGGACGGCGTCGGTCAGCGCGCGACGGTCACGATCGACTTCGGCAGCAACGGCACGGTGCGGCTGATGCTGATCGGCGGCGTACCGCTGCAGAAGCTCTGAGGCGGCGGGCCGGCCGCGGTGACACCGAGGATCGTCACGGCCGGTGCGTCGCGACCGCGTCGGCTCCCTCGATGTCCCCGACCGAGCGCAGGCCGCGGACGACGCCGTCGATGTCGGCGGCGGGCCGGTTCTGGCTCAGCTTGACCTTGGCCTCGACCCGCTCGATCCGGACCTCGACGCCCACGATCGCCCGCAGCTGACCGCGGACGAACTTCTCCGGAGCGTCCTCGACGCTCCACGGCTCGGGTCGATCCGCCTCGTGCAGCGCGGTCAGCCGCCGCACCACGTCCTCGACCCAAGCGAGGTCGTCGTGGATGGTGACCGTCCCGTGCAGGTGGGCGGTCATGTAGTTCCAGGTGGGGACGACGCGCCCGTGCTCGGCCTTGGAGGCATACCAGGACGGGCTGACGTAGGAGTCCGGGCCGCGGACGATGACCAGGCACCGCTGCCCGTCGGCCCGCTTCCAGTGGTCGTTGACCCGGGCGAAGTGGCCCAGCAGAGAGCCTCGGCTCGCGTCGTGGACGAACGGCAGCACGGTCGCCTCCAGCCCGTCCGATCCGGCGGTGATCAGGTCCGCGGCCCCGGGACGGGCCAGCAGCTGCCGCACGTCGTCATCGTCGGGGGCGAAGCAGCTGGGCACGTACATGAGTGCACCTCCGTCGTAGCCATCCGGTCCACCGGCGTCGGGGAGCCCGCCGGGTGCGCCACGAGTGCGCCGCCTCGCCGTGCTCGGGACCACATGGTCCACCGCAGCCCGGCGAGGCGGCGACTCATGGACGGCCCGTCACCCGTTGGCCGTCTGCGGGCCGAACTCGGCCGCGACGCTGACGACGACGTCGGCCGGGAAGCCGCCGCGGCGGGCGTGCTCCCGGACGGTCTCGGCGTCCTCGGTCTCGTGCAGGCAGTAGATCTTGTCGCCGGCTACGTAGCTGTGGTGCCAGGTGTAGTCGACGCCGAGCCCGTCCACGACCTGGTTGGAGGTGGTGGCGATCTCTCGCAGCTGCTCGGGGGTGAGCTCCGAGGCGCCGGGCAGGTTGCGCTCGATCAGGTAGGTGGCCATCGTCGTACTCCGTTCTCCGGGGTGGTCAGCGGTCTGTGACCGGGGAGAACGCTAGAAGCGGTGGCCGGGCCGGCGCGTCGGAGAACCTCCCTATCCGCGCCCCATCGGCTACCCATATTGCGTCGACGCAACGGTCGTGGAGGAGACCTCGCCGTAGGGGTGCGCGCCGTCGAGTGCGGAGGACATGCCGCTGACCCTCACGGGGCCGCCGGCACCACCACCCCGTTCCGGATCGATCGTCGCGACCCTGATCCGGCCGGGACGACGGCTACTGGTGCTGGATCGATCCCACCTGGAACCATCCTGGCGTGGGTGCCGTGCTGCTGGAGCGCACGAGAGAGCTCGAGCTGCTCGGCTCGACGCTGACCGCGGCGCGCGCGGGCCGGGGAAGTGTGATGCTGGTCGCGGGTGAGGCGGGTATCGGCAAGAGCAGTCTGATCCGCTCGTTCACCGCAGGCGTCGAGGAGCCGACGCGGGTGCTGTTCGGGGCGTGCGACGACCTGGTCACGCCGCGCACGCTCGGTGCGATCCGGGATGCGTTCGCCGGCCACAGCGGGCGGGTGGAACAGATCCTGGCTTCCGGTACCCGGGACGACCTGCTCGTCGGTGTGCTCGATGAGCTCACCGATCCGGCCCGGCCGACCGTGCTGGTGATCGAGGACATCCATTGGGCCGACGACGCGACCCTCGATGTGCTGCGTTACGTGAGCCGGCGGATCGAGGGCTCGTCGGCGATGGTGGTGGTGTCCTATCGCGACGACGAGACCGGTCGTGATCATCCGGCGCAGCGGCTGCTCGGTGGGCTGGCCGGGGTGCCGGTACATCGGATCGTGGTGCCGCGTCTGACGCGTGCTGCGGTGGCGTCCCTGGCCGGCGGGAACGTCGCGACGTCGGCTGCGCTCTACCGGCTGACGGCCGGGAACGCGTTCTACGTCACCGAGGTCGTCGCGTCCGGCGACGGCGCGGCCGGCACCGTGCCGCTGACCGTCGTGGACGCCGTGCTGGCTCGGGTCGATCAGCTCTCGCCGCCGGTGCGGACCGCGCTGGACCAGATGGCTGTCGTCCCGTCCCAGGTGGACCTCCCGCTGGCCCGGGCGCTGGTGGGTGAGTTGACCGTGCTGAGTGAGGCCGAGCGCCGCGGCGTGCTGGAGGTCCGGCCGGACGCCCTCGCATTCCGCCACGAGCTGGCCCGGCGCGCGGTCGAGGACTCGCTGCCGGCCAGCGAGCGCATGCGGGCTCACGCGCGGGTCCTGGAGGTTCTCACCGCGCGCGACGATCCCGACCTGCCCCGCGTCCTGCATCACGCCGTTGCGGCCGGCGACCAGGAGCGGGTCGTCGAGCTCGCGCCCCGCGCGGCCGCGCGGGCGGCGCAGGCGGGCAGCCCTGCGCAGGAGATCACGTACTGCCGGCTGCTGCTCGAGCGCGAGCACCTGTTGGGTGCGGCCGAGACCGCCGGAGTCCGCCAGCAGTTGGCCACGGCCCTGTGGATGGTCGACGAGCCGGCCGAGTCGCTGGAGCACGCGCAGGCTGCGGTGCGGATCCGCGAGGAGCTCGGTGACGTCGCCGCGCTCGGCGAGGCGCTGTTCGTCCTCGGACCCAGTCAGTGGACGCTGACGCGCACCGAGGAGTCGCTGGCCGGCATGGCGCGTGCCGTCGAGCTGCTCAGCTCCGTTCCCGAGACCCCCGCCCGCACCCTCGCGCTCCTGTGGCAGGCGGTGGCGTTGAGCATGTCGGGGCGCCGGGACGATCTCGTCGTCGCCGAACGGGCGGCCGACTCCGCCCGCCGAACCGGCGTTCCCGAGTTCCTCGCCTTCAGCATGCTCTGCGTCGGTCGGGCCCGCCTGCTGCACGGGGAACCCGACGAGGGCCTCGAGCTGATGCGGGCCGCGGTGACGGCGGCCCGCAACGTCGGCGCGCACTCCGTCGCCCTGATCGCCTACGGCAGCACGCTGATGGACCTGTTCACACTCGCCCGCTACGAGGAGTGCCGGCGCTGCCTCGACGAGGCGATCCAGTACGCCAACGAGTGCGAGGTCTGGTTCTACGTCACCTCCTGGCAGGCCTACGGGCACCGTCTGCAGGCCCTGCACGGCGACGTGGACGAGGCGATCGCCGGGTTGCGCGAGGTCGTCGACGCCAGCAGCGAGGGCGAGAAGGGGTCGCTGCGCTACGCGCTGGCCCCGCTGGCCCGCCTGCTCGCCCGCCGGGGCGCCGACGATGCCCCCGCGATGCTGGCGCGGGCCCTCGACTACGCCCACCGCGCGGACTGCTACCACGGATGGCTCTCCACCGGCCTGGCCGAGATCGAGACGGCATGGCTGGCGGGCCTGCCGGCCGGCGCCGAGGACGCGGTCACGCGGCTCGACGAGCTCACCGCACGTCCCGGCCGGGAGACCGAACGCGGCGAGCTGAACCGGTGGAAACGCCGCCTCGAGTTGCCGCACGAGGTGCCGCCGGGCTGTCCGGAGGTGTTCGCCGCCGGAATCCGTGGTGACTGGCAGGACGCGGCCACAGGTTGGGCGGCGCTCGGTGCGCCGTACGAGCAGGCGCTGGAACTGCTCGACTCCGGCGAGGTGGCCCCGACCTTGAACGCGCTGCAGATCCTCGACGGTATCGGTGCGGCACCCGCCGCCCGAATGGCCCGCCGGCGGCTGCGCGCGCTGGGCGTGTCCCAGATCCCGCGGGGCCTGCGGCCGGCCAGCCGCGCCAACCCGGCCGGGCTCACCGACCGCCAGCTCGACGTGGCCCGGCTCCTCGCGCGGGGACTGTCCAACTCCGAGATCGCCGCACATCTCGTCATCTCACCCAAGACGGCCGACCATCACGTCTCCGCCGTACTCGCGAAACTCGGCGTCGCCAACCGGCGGGCGGTCATGATCCGCGCCGCGGACCTGGGGCTCGCCGAAACGACCGGGACGTGACGGACCCGGGGTACCGCCCAGGCCCGGCGTAGGTCGACGCCCAGGCCCCGAATAGGGCGAACTACGGACGCGCCGGACCGGTAGTCGGCCCTAACGTTCTCGCTGGTCGGAACGACCTACCACCGACGAGAACGGAGTTCACTTGATGGCGACTCTTCCCGATCGGGCGCAACGCCTCCGGATGCCGTCGGCGCCCGGTTCCCCGAATGCTCCCCGTCGTTCCGCGGGCCGGGACGAGGGCGGGAGTACTCAGCACGCGTTGTGGTGGGTCGTCTGTTACCAGGGCGCGCGGGACTATGCGCAGGCGATCAGCGAGGCCACGGAGCCGACCGGGCAGGACGCCGGACACGTCCTGCGGCCGATCCACGCCCTGTACGCGGGGACTCCGGCGTACGGCATGTGACGATCCGCCCGGCCGGGTCGGGTGTCAGGCCGCGTTCTCGGCCTCGGCCACCGCCGGGCCGGTCACGTTGATGCCCCGCTCGAGGAGCCACGGCAGCGGGTTGGTCTTGCGTGCCGTCCGGCTCCCACACCTCGAGGTGCAGGTGCGGGCCGGTGGACTGGCCGCGGTTGCCGACCTCGGCGATCTGGTCGCCGGCCTTGACCTTCTGGCCGACCTCGACGAACGCGCGGTTGATGTGTCCGTACACCGACGACGTCCCGTCGGTGTGGCGCAGCACCACCCACATCCCGAAGCCGCTGGCCGGCCCGGCCTTCTCCACGACGCCGTCGGTGAGCGCGTAGATCGGGGTGCCGATCGGGGCCGCGAGGTCGATGCCGTAGTGGGTGACGCCCCAGCGGCCGCCGAACCCGGAGGTGAACAGGCCGCGGGTGGGCAGGACGTAGGTCGTCCCGTCGAACACGACGGCCTGCGGGGCGCCCTTCGCCATCGCCGAGCCGGCCGCGCTCTTCTGCTTCGCCGCCTCCGAGCCGAGCCGGGCGGCCTTGGTCAGGTTCTCGACGTCGACCTTCGAGGTGTCGGCGAGCGCGGGGAGGGCGCCGTCGGCGGAGAGCTGCTCACCGCCGATCGCGTTCGTCACGGCCGGCGCCGTCGGGTCCACCGGGCCGAAGCTGTCGGACACCGGCAGCATCGCGGACGCGGCAGCGCGGGAGTAGGCGGGGTCCTCGTCGGCCTGTGCCGGCAGGACGGACAGGCCGAACGCGCTCGCCACCGTCTGGCCGGCGGCGACGAGGGCACCGCCTGCGGCGGCGGTGACCGTGACCCGGGCGCACCACGTCGACGGCGGTGGCGCCGGGAGGCGCCCACCCGCGACGGCCGGCGCGTCGGGGATCGCGCCGGGCCGGGTCTCGAGTGGAGCGCCGCTGGGGGAGCGGTGGCGCGCCAAGACCTGCCCTTCTGGTCTCAGGTGGTCCTCGGGCGATCGCGGTGATCGGCGGAGCTGGGGGACTCCGGCGGGGAGCGACACCGTTTCGGGGCGGTGTCCGGTCACCGTGACCGGTCCGTGACGTGGACCGGACGAAGCTAACCCGTCCGTCCTAGCGCGGCAACAGGTGGGGCACCGAGGGGCGCGGACGGTCGAACGCACGCGACGACCGGTCGAGTGGCGCCGGTTACCCGACCGGACCCGTCTGCGCCGAACGGGTCGTCACGCGGGGTGTTCGGACTGCGGGTCAGGACGCGGGCGGCTGGGCGCGCCGACCGGTCACCCGCAGGCTCCCGCTGCCCAGGCCGCGTTCCCGGATCCGGTCCCGCTCGGACCGCTCGGCCTCGCCGCGCGCGAGCGTGCTCGCCACCCAGTGCACCGTGCGCGGGTCGATCGGCAGCGACAGGTGACCCACGTCGCGCAGCTCGAGCTCCTCGACGTCGAGGTCCGGATGCCGCAGCCGGGCGTTGCGCTGCGGGACGATCATCTGGTCCAGCCGGCTCCAGACGACGAGGAAGCGGGTACGGCAGTGCGGCGCGGGCTCCGCGAGCTCGGCGACGACGTCGGAGCCGGGACGCAGCTGGCGGGCCAGCGGGATCGGCAGCAGGTAGGCGGCGTTGCTGCCGGAGTGCGGGGCGCCGAGCGTGACCAGCGTGTCGACGGCCTCGTCGCCGCCCATGCGCTGCACGTAGTAGCGGGCGATCATGCCGCCGAGCGAGTGCCCGACGATGTGCACCTTGTCCGACCCGGTCAGCTCGCGCAGCCGGTCGACGTGGCTGCGCAGCTCGTTCGCCGCGGTGCGCAGGTCGCCGGTCAGGACGCTGTAGTTGATCGCGTGCACCACGCCGAACCCGCGGCGGCGCAGCGCGTGCCCGAACACGGTGAAGACCGACCGGTTGTCCATGATCCCGTGGATGAGCAGGATCGGCGTTCCGGCGGCGGCCGGGTCGGCGACGATCAGGCTGCGCTTGGTCAGCGGCAGGCTGTCGGTGCGCCAGACGCCCTGGGGGCGGACCGTCTCCTCGGCCAGGCCGACCGGGTACAGCGCCACGTGGGTGGCCAGCCACAGCCACTCGACGGCCATGCCGCGCAACCCGGAGGGTGAGGCGAACGTGCGCGCCGCGTACCGGGACGCCTGGGCGACCTCACCGGCGACGGAACCGACGCCGTCAGCGAGGGCGCGCAGGCGCCGCAGCCCTGCGTGCGCCGTCGCCATGGTCAGACGGTAAGCGAACACAGGTGACCGTGCCCACTTCTGATCGCGGGTACTGCTCGAAAGGCGAGTGGGGGCGGCCGCGGCGGCGTGGGTGACAGCGGTCACCGGCCCAGGTCAGGACCGGTCCGGGCACCGTGGTTAGGCTCCCCGGAGCAGCACAGTCGACGTTCGCGAACTGCTGCGGCCCCGCTCGGGCGCTCCGCGCCCGCCTCGGCACCGTGGAGTTCGCGGCGTGAGCGAAGTGGAGCGGGAGAAGCCGAGTGGACCTGTACGAGTACCAGGCGAAGGACCTCTTCGCCGCGCACGGCGTCCCGGTGCTGCCGGGCCGGACCGTCGAGACCGCCGACGACGCGGCCGCCGTAGCTTCCGAGCTGGGCACCGCCGTCGTCGTGAAGGCCCAGGTGAAGACGGGCGGCCGGGGCAAGGCCGGCGGCGTCAAGCTGGCCGAGAACCCGGACGAGGCGCGGGAGAAGGCGAACGCCATCCTCGGGCTGGACATCAAGGGCCACACCGTTCACCGGGTGCTGGTCACCGAGGCCAGCGACATCGCCGAGGAGTACTACTTCTCGTTCCTGCTGGACCGGTCGAACCGCACGTTCCTGGCCATGTGCTCGGCCGAGGGCGGCATGGAGATCGAGCAGCTGGCCGTCGAGCGCCCGGACGCGCTGGCCCGGATCCCGGTCGACGCGATCGCCGGGGTGGACAAGGCGAAGGCCGACGAGATCGTCGCCGCCGGGAACATCCCGGCCGAGGTCGCCGACGAGGCCGCCCAGGTCATCGTCAAGCTCTGGGACGCGTTCGTCGGCGAGGACGCCACGCTCGTCGAGGTGAACCCGCTGGTCCGCGACCCGCAGGGCAAGGTGATCGCGCTCGACGGCAAGGTCACCCTGGACACCAACGCCGACTTCCGGCACGAGGATCACGCCCAGCTCGTCGACGAGCGCACGGAGAACCCGCTCGAGGCGAAGGCCAAGGCCAAGGGCCTGAACTACGTCAAGCTCGAGGGCGGGCAGGTCGGCATCATCGGCAACGGCGCCGGCCTCGTGATGAGCACGCTGGACGTCGTCGCGTACGCCGGTGAGGCGTACGGCGGCGTGAAGCCGGCCAACTTCCTGGACATCGGCGGCGGCGCGTCGGCCCAGGTGATGGCGGACGGCCTGGACGTCATCCTCGGCGACGACGAGGTCAAGAGCGTCTTCGTGAACGTGTTCGGCGGCATCACCGCGTGCGACGCGGTGGCCACCGGCATCGTCGAGGCGCTGAAGATCCTCGGCGACGACGCGACGAAGCCGCTGGTCGTCCGGCTGGACGGCAACAACGTCGAGGAGGGTCGCCGGATCCTCGACGAGGCGAACCACCCGCTGGTCACGCAGGTGGGCACGATGGACGACGCGGCCGCCAAGGCCGCCGAGCTTGCCGCGGGAGCCTGAACAAATGTCGATCTTCCTCAACGAGAACAGCAAGGTCATCGTCCAGGGCATCACGGGCGGCGAGGGCACCAAGCACGCCACCAAGATGATCGCCTCCGGGACGAACATCGTCGGCGGAGTCAACGCCCGCAAGGCCGGCACCTCGGTGAACATCTCCGGCCAGGACATCAGCGTCTACGGCTCGGTCGAGGAGGCGATGAAGGAGACCGGCGCCGACGTGTCGGTCCTGTTCGTCCCGCCGAAGTTCGCCAAGGACGCCGTGATCGAGGCGGTCGACGCCCAGATCGGCCTCGCCGTCGTGATCACCGAGGGCATCCCGGTGCACGACAGCGCGTACTTCTGGGCGCATGCCTCCGCGAAGGGAAACCGGACCCGGATCATCGGGCCGAACTGTCCCGGCATCATCTCGCCCGGCAAGTCCAACGCCGGCATCATCCCGGCGAACATCGCGGGCCCCGGCAAGATCGGCCTGGTGTCGAAGTCCGGCACGCTGACCTACCAGATGATGTTCGAGCTGCGTGAGATCGGTTTCTCCACGGCGATCGGCATCGGCGGCGACCCGGTCATCGGCACCACGCACATCGACGCCCTCGAGGCGTTCGAGGCGGACCCGGAGACCGAGGCGATCGTGATGATCGGCGAGATCGGCGGCGACGCCGAGGAGCGCGCGGCCGACTTCATCAAGGCCAACGTCACGAAGCCGGTCGCAGGCTACGTCGCCGGGTTCACCGCGCCCGAGGGCAAGACGATGGGCCACGCCGGCGCGATCGTCTCCGGCTCGGCCGGGACCGCGCAGGCGAAGAAGGAGGCCCTCGAGGCGGCCGGGGTCAAGGTCGGCAAGACGCCGTCGGAGACCGCGACGCTGATGAAGGACATCGTCGGCTCGAAGTAACCGCACGTCACCCACGGCGCGCGGGCTCCGGGAACGTTCCCGGAGCCCGCGCGTTGTGCTGTCACCCGCCCGTGCACGCCGGTACTGGGGCGGTCCCACGATGGGCTAGCGTGCGCAGGAGCGGACCGTATTGCCGACGCCGCGCCCGTGGCGCGGTGAGCAGGAGATGTCTGACATGACGACCAGCCAGCCACCGGACCCCGCGAGCCCGGGCCCGGGCGGGGCGAAGCCCGCCGACCGGGGCGACCTCCCGGCTCCCTCGGCGGTGCGGCCGGCCGTGCTCGCCGGCGCGGCGCTGGCCCTGCTCACCTACCTGTGCGGGTTCTTCGGGGCCTTCAGCCTCTCCTTCCCGATCCACCTCGTGCTGGCCGGTGGGCTGCTGGCGCTGTTCGGGCTGCTGCCCCGGGTCGGGCCCGTGCTGGTGCCCGCGGCGTTGCTGTCCGCGATCGGGTTCTTCTTCCTGCTGCTGACCACGACCAGCCTGCCGGACATCCCCGCCCTGCCACGCTGGGGCGCACTGGCCCTCGGCCTGCTCAGCGCGACCGCGATCGTCGGCGCGCTGATGTTGGAGGTCGGGGTGCTGACCGCCCCGGCTCCGCGCCCGGCGCGCACGCCCCCGCCGCAGCCCGGTTGGACCCCGTACGGCCCGCCCGGCCAGGCCGGGTACGGAGCCCCGGGCCAGCCCCAGCAGCCCGGTGCGCCGGGACAGCCCGGGATGTTCGACCAGGGGCAGGCCGGCTACGGCGGGCAGCCCGGCTACGGCGGGCCGGGCGCCTACGGCGGCGGTTACGGCGCACCGGGCCAGCAGCAGGGCGGCTACGGCGCCCCCGGGTACGGGGCGCAGCCCGCGTACGGCGGGCCGGGGTACGGGTCGCCCTCGTCGACCGGCGGCTACGGCGCGGTCGGGGCAGGCGGGTACGGCGGCGCGCAGGGCTACGGCGCCCAGGGGTACGGATCCCAGGGCTACCCGGGCTCGGCCGCGTACGCGGCGCCGGGGTACGCCCCGGGCCAGGCCGGATCGTCCGGCTACGGAGCCCCGGCGAGCCCCGCCGCGCCGGCCGGACAGTCGTCCGCGGGACAGGGGCAGGCGACACCGGCGGCGCCCGCGCAGGGCGCGACCGGCACGGCCGCCCAGCCTGCCCAGGGCACGAGCGGGTCCGACCCGCAGGGCGCGAGCAACGCGACGCCTGCCGCGGCCCCGGCACCCGGCGGCGACACCCCGGAGGTGACCACCCCGGGCGTCCCGGCGACCGGCGGCGACACGCTCTCCGACGTCGACGACGAGCGCACCCGCTCATTCCGGCCGGGTGACGGCGGGCAGGGCTCGGGTTCCTGAGCCGAACCCTGGTCGCCGGAACCGGTGCCGTGCTCGGCGTGGCGGCTCCGGTGAGCGGGTCGACGCTGCGACCCTGAACGGGTGATCAGCACGGCATCCGCCCCGGCCGAGCGCCGGCGTGCCCGCCCGGGCGCGCGCTCGCGGCGATCGGAGCGGCGCCCCGAGGGCCTGGAACGCCTGCGGATCCTGCTGGCGGGCGCGATGGGCGCCGTCCTGGCCGGCTACGCGCTGCTGGTCCCGGTCGCCTTCCTGCTGCTGGCCTCCGGCGGAGCGGGTTCGATCGACGGTGCGTTCGCGGCCGCGGTCCCGATGTGGCTGGCCGCGAACCAGATCCCGATCGAGGTCGACGGCGGGGCCCTGGGTGTGCTGCCCCTGCTCCCGACACTCGTCGCTGGTAGGGGTGGTGGCGGTCGCCTCCGGATGGTCGGTGCGCCGCCTGGGCGGCCGGATCCGGCACGACGCCGGCGCCGTCGTGGCCGGTCAGGCCGGTGCGGCGGCGGCCGTGGCCGTGCTGGCCGGCGCGCTGCTCCCGGGCGACGTCTCGGTCACCACCCCGTGGGCCTCGATGGTCGGCGCGGGCCTGCTGGCCGGGCTCGCCGCCGGCGCGGGTGTGCTGCGGGCCTGCGGTCTGCCGCCCGCGTGGACGACGTGGCTGCACGGCTGGCCGCGGGCCGGGCTCGCCGGGGCCCGGGTGGCGGCGGCCGGGCTGGTGCTGTCCGGCGCCGTCGTCGTGCTTCTCGCGCTCGCGGCGCGCGCCGGTGCCGTCGCCGACACGTTCTCCTCGCTCGCCCCCGGGCCCGGAGCGAGCGCCGGCGTGCTGCTGCTCGCCGTCGGGTACCTCCCGAACGCCATGGTCGCGGGCACGGCCTGGGCGCTCGGGCCGGGCTTCGCCGTCGGCGCCGCGCAGTTCGGGCCGTTCGGCACGATGCAGGGTCCGCTGCCGCCGTTCCCCCTGTTCGCGGCCGTTCCCCCGGACGCGGTCCCGGCGTGGGCGGCGGTGGTGCTGCTGCTCCCGCTCGGTGCGGGCGTGCTCGCCGGCCGGGTGTCCCGGCGCGCGCTCGGTCCGTCCGCCTCGCTGAAGGAACGTCTTGCGGCGGCCGCGACGGCGGCCGCGGTGACGGCGGTCGGCGCGGGGATCCTCGCGGCGGTGGCCGGCGGGTCGTTGGCCGGAGGCCCGTACGACCCCGTGTCGCTCTCGCCCGTCGTCGTCGTCGCGACGGCGCTGGTGCTGCTCGGCGTTCCCGCGACGATCGCCTGCGCGGGGGTGGACGAGCTGCTGGGTCGCCGCCCACCGACACCGGTCCGGCGACGGCCCGCCTCCCGCGACCGGTCCCGCCCGGCCGGTGCGTCCCGCCGGGACGGCCGCGGCAGCCGCACGCCGCGCGACGGGTCCCGCCGGTCCGGTACGTCCGCCGATCCCGAGCCGCGTGCCTCCCGGCCGCGGACGGTCGGTGACCTGGTGGCGGAGAAGGAGCCGGAACGACCCGGCGGCGCGACCCGCACGGCGTCGGGCAAGGAGACGGGCACGGGCACGGGGTCGGGCAGCGGCAGGCGCAAGGCCGCGGGCACCGGGACCGGCGCACGGTCGGGCAAAGCCACCGGTACGGCGACCGGAGGCACGGCGCCGGGCGCCGGGAGCGGCAGCGCGACGAGCACGACGGCAGGCACGACGACCGACGACGCGTCGGACAGTGCCGACGACGATCCGGGGTCCGCGGAGGACTCCGGCTCCGGTGAGGACGGTCACGCCGGGTCCTGAGACGTGTGTCGCGGGTGCCGGGTCCGGGCCGGATGTTCCCGCCTACCCTGGACGGGTACCCGCCACGAGCACACCTGCCCGACCGGACGAGGAGCCGTCGTTGCCCGCACCCCGCTGCCGGCTCGTCGTGCTGCTGTCCGGCGGCGGAACGTTGCTGCAGGCCCTGCTGGACGCGAGCGCAGGCGGGGATCTCCCGGCGTCGGTCGTCGCCGTCGGATCGGACCGCGCCGGACGCCGGAGGCCTCGACCGCGCCCGCCGGGCCGGGGTGCCGACGTTCGTCGAGCGGACGGCCGATCACCCGGACCGGCGCGCGTGGGACGCGGCGCTGCTCGATCGGGTGCGGGAGCACCGTCCGGATCTGGTCGTCGGTGCGGGCTTCATGAAGCTGGTCGCACCGTCGTTCCTCGACGGCATCGGCTGCCTGATGATCAACTCGCATCCCGCGTTGCTGCCGGCGTTCCCCGGAGCGCACGCGGTGCGGGACGCGCTCGCCGCGCGCGTCGACGTCACCGGGGCGACCGTGCACGAGGTGGACGCCGGGACCGACACCGGGCCGGTGCTGGAGCAGGTCCGGGTCCCGGTCCGGGCAGGCGACACCGAGACGACCCTGCACGAGCGGATCAAGGTGGCGGAACGCCGCCTGCTGGTCGACGTCGTGCGGCGTCTGGCAGGCGAGATGAGCACGAGCCCGGGGAGCGGGCCGACCGACGAGATGAGTGGACGCACATGAGTGAGCGCAGGCCGGTCCGCCGGGCCCTGATCAGCGTGTACGACAAGGCGGGCCTGCTGGACCTGGCCACCGGCCTGCACGCGGCCGGGGTGGAGATCGTCTCCACCGGGTCGACCGCCCAGCGGATCGCGGACGCGGGTGTCCCGGTCACCGCCGTGGAGGACGTCACCGGGTTCCCGGAGTGCTTCGACGGCCGGGTGAAGACGCTGCACCCGCGGGTGCACGCGGGTCTGCTGGCCGACACGCGCAAGCCCGAGCACGTGCAGCAGCTCGCCCAGCTGGAGATCGCCCCGTTCGACCTGCTGGTGTCCAACCTGTACCCGTTCACCGAGACGGTGGCGTCCGGTGCGAGTGCGCGAGGAGTCCGTCGAGCAGATCGACATCGGCGGCCCGGCGATGGTCCGCGCGTCGGCGAAGAACCACGAGAGCGTCGCGGTCGTCGTCGACCCCACCCGGTACGCGTGGGTGCTCGAGCAGGTCGCCGCGGGCGGGTTCGTCGTCGCCGACCGCCGCCGGCTGGCCGCGGAGGCGTTCCGGCACACCGCCGCCTACGACGTCGCGGTCGCGTCGTGGATGGGCAGCGTGCTCGCCGCGGACACCGACGGCGGGCCGTTCCCCTCGTGGGTGGGCGCCACCTGGACCCGCGAGCGGACGCTGCGATACGGCGAGAACCCGCACCAGGCGGCGGCGCTCTACCGGAGCGAGTCCGGCGGCGGTCTGGCCGGCGCCGAGCAGCTGCACGGCAAGGAGATGTCCTACAACAACTACGTCGACGCCGACGCCGCCTGGCGGGCCGCGCACGACCACGGCGACGTCCCGACCGTCGCGGTGATCAAGCACGCGAACCCGTGCGGGATCGCGGTCGGCACGGACGTCGCCGACGCCCACCGCAAGGCGCACGCCACGGACCCGACCAGCGCGTTCGGCGGCGTGATCGCGGTGAACCGCGAGGTCTCCGCCGAGATGGCCGAGCAGGTGGCGGAGATCTTCACCGAGGTCGTGATCGCGCCGTCCTACACCGACGACGCGCTGGAGGCCCTGCAGCGCAAGAAGAACGTCCGCCTGCTGCGCATCCCCGGTGACTACGTCCGGGGCGGGCCGGAGCTGCGGGCGATCTCCGGCGGGCTGCTGCTCCAGCAGCGCGACCTGGTCGATGCCGACGGGGACGACCCGGCGTCGTGGAAGCTCGTGACCGGCGACCCGGTGTCCGACGACGTGCTGGCCGACCTCGCGTTCGCGTGGCGTGCCTGCCGCGCGGTGAAGTCGAACGCGATCCTGCTCGCACACGACGGCGCGGCCGTCGGCGTCGGGATGGGGCAGGTCAACCGGGTGGACGCGGCGAAGCTCGCGGTGGCCCGTGCCGGTGACCGTGCCCGCGGCTCGGTCGCCGCGTCGGACGCGTTCTTCCCGTTCGACGACGGGCTGCGGGTGCTGCTCGACGCCGGTGTGGCGGCCGTCGTGCAGCCCGGCGGCTCGGTGCGCGACGAGCTGTCGGTCGCGGCCGCGGCGGAGGCGGGCGTCCCGATGTACCTCACCGGGACACGGCACTTCGCCCACTGAGCCCGGACCGGCGGGCGAGCCGCTCGTCGCACGGACATCGACGAGAGCCGCTCCGGCGGGTCGTTCCTGAGGATCGCTGCGTCCGGATGGACGTTCCGCACGTCCGTCCGGGCTAGTTCCGGTTCCCTTTGCCGCCGTCCGGGCACGGGTCGCCGGATGTCGTGCTCGGGTTGCTCAGCTTCGGCCCCCGATTCGCGTCGACGGCCTACGTTTCCCCGGTGCCACGAACGCTGACTCCCCACGGCGTACGCGGCTCCGTGGAGCACCCCCGTTCCCCCGGCGGGGGCGCCCCGGACGCCCGACCCGACACCCCGTTGCCGGCCGGCACCGTCCCGGTGCCGCGCCGGGCCCCGTCGCGGACCCGTGCCGTCCCCCGTCCGGCACCGGATCCCACCCGCGATCCGGCGTCGACGCGCAGCGGCGCGCACCGCCCGGTGGACTCCGCCGGGTCGCGGGGCGGGTCCGGTCGCGATCCGGACGGCGATGCCGTGCACACCGGCTCGCACCGGATCCCGGAGCCGCGCCGATCGCCCACCGATGTCCCGCCCCGGCCGGACACCGGTCCACAGCGGCGCGCACCGCGACGGGACGCGCCCGTCGCCGGGCCGTCCGGCGCGGGACCGGACCGCGGGCACCGCACGCTGGCCCGGCTCGGGCTGCACCTGGCGCTGGCCGCGGTGCCTCTGCTCGCCATCTCGGCGCAGGTGTTCGGCCTGCTCGAGATGAGGCTCGCGCTGGCCGTCGTGATCGTCCCGGCGGTGATCGTGGTGGTCGGGCTGGCCCTGTTCGCACCGCACCCGTCCGACCGGGTCGTCACGGCCGGGCTGGTCTGGGGCGTGGTCGCATGCGTGCTCTACGACCTGTTCCGGCTGGACACCGTGTACGTCCTCGGCTGGTGGGGCGACTTCATCCCGACCATGGGCAGCTGGATCACCGGTGGCGAGCCCGGCGGGTGGGACGGCGCCGTGGCCGGCTACCTCTGGCGCTACCTCGGCGACGGCGGCGGGATCGGCGTGACGTTCTTCGTCCTGGCCACGGCCGTCGGGCTGGGCCGGCGATCGCGGCGCGAGGTCGTCGCCGCGGCCGTCGCGTTCGCGGTGTTCCCGGTCTGGGCCGGGCTGATCGGCACCGTCGCGATCGCGCCGCGGGGCGAGGAGATGCTCTTCGCCCTCACCCCGGTGACGGTGCTGCTCTCGCTGATCGGGCACCTGATATTCGGCGTGGTTCTCGGGCTCGGGTTCTGGCGGTCCCGGCACGTGCAGTCGTCGTGGCCGTGGCCGGCTCCGGGGCTGCGCGCGCTGCCCGTCGTGTCCCTGCTGCCCTTCTGGTCGTTCCGAACGGATCCGGAGGTGGGGCACCGGTCACCCGCGCGCCGTGGTGCGGCCCGGCACTCACGTCCGGGGGTCTCGGCCGGTCAGCCCCCGAGCCGCCGCTCGATGCCGTCCAGCAGGTAGGTCAAACCGGCCGTGAACAGCGCGTCCAGGTCCTGGTCGTACCCCTGCGCGTCGAGCGCGTCCATCGTGCGGGTCAGCGCCGGCAACTCGCGCACCGCCAGCGCGGCGCGCAGCCGAGGGTGCTGGGCGTCCATCCACTCGTCCCCGGTGAGTCCGGTGTCGGCCTCGGCCTCGCGCTCGGGTTCGAGCGTGGTCGCCGAACCCCGCACGTGGTTGAACAGGATCAGGTGGGTGTCGAACGCGAGGGCGGGCTCCAGCTCGAGCTCGGCCAGCGCGTCCAGGACGCGGTCGCTGTAGCTCATCGCGGACGGCATCGGCTGCGGCCGGGTGAACGACACCGCGGGGGCCAGCCACGGGTGGCGGCGGAACGCCGCCCAGAGCTCGTGCGCCGCCGACTCCACCAGCGCCCGCCACCCCACGGACCGCGGCGGCGGTGGGGCGAGCTCGCCGAACGTGGTGTCGGCCATCCGCGCGACGAGGTCGTCCTTGTCCGTGACGTGGCGGTAGAGCGACATCGTGGCCACGCCGAGGTCGGTGCCGACGCGGCGCATGGACACCGCAGCCAGCCCCTCGGCGTCGGCGATCGCGATCCCGCACCGGACGATCCGCTCGGCGGTGAGGGCACCGACCCCGTCCGCGCCGCGGTCCGCCGACGGGCCTGCGGGGCGGGGGCGCGAGGCCGCGGTGCGGGTGGCCGCGGACGGCTCGGGCGGGGCCACCACGGTGCCGATCCCCGGCACCGGCCGGACAAGGCCCTCGGCCTGCAGCGTCGTGAGCACCTTCGTCGCGGTCGCCATCGCCACCCCCCAGCGGCGCGCGATCTCCCGGGTCGAAGGGACGCGGTCGCCGGGGGCGAGCTCGCCGGAGCGGATGCGTTCGCGCAGCGCCGCGACGATGCGGGTGGAGGCGGTCGGACCCGTGCGCCCTGGCGTCATCCCGGCCTCCCGTACTAGTGCACCTCGCCCGGCAGCGTAGTGCCCGTTCCCGCCGGTTCCGCGCCCGTACGGGCCGGACCGTTACCTACCTACTATCTAGTGCACTAGTACGCAGGGAACTTTACGTGCTCTTGAACTGCGAAAATAGCTTGACTAGTGCACCGTACAGCGTATCTTACGGCACATGCAGAACACAGACGTCCTGGTCTCCGGTGCCGGCATCGCCGGCTGTGCGATTGCGTACTGGCTACGCGAGCACGGGTTCACGCCGACGGTGGTGGAGCGTGCTCCCACGCCCCGCCCCGGCGGTCAGACGGTCGACCTGCGCGGCGCCGGCCGCACCGTGATGGACCGGATGGGGCTGCGCGACGCGGTCCGCGAGGTCATGGTCGACCAGCGCGGTCTGGCCTGGGTCGACGAGCAGGGGCGGCACCGGGCCGAGATGCCGGTCGAGGCGTTCGGCGGCAACGGCATCATCTCCTCCGAGGAGGTGCTGCGCGGCGACCTCTCGGAGGTGCTCTACCGGGCCGCCCGGCCCGGCGTCGAGTACCTGTTCGACGACACGATCACCGGGCTGGAGCAGCGCGAGGACGGCGTCGACGTCACGTTCGAGAACGAGTCGCCGCGGCGGTTCGCGCTCGTCGTCGGCGCGGACGGGCTGCACTCGACGGTGCGCAGGCTGGCGTTCGGTCCGGAGTCGGAGTTCTTCCGCCCGCTCGGGCTTCTCACCGCGTGGTTCACCGTGCCCGCCGAGGTGGAGCTGGACGGCTGGTACCGGATGCACAACGCGCCCGGCGGACGCGTCGCGTCCCTGCGCCCGGGGCGGCTGCCCGACGAGCAGAAGGCCGGGATGAGCGTGCGCACCACCGAGACCTACGACCGTCGCGACCGCGAGGCCCAGCTGAAACTGCTGGAGCGGCACTTCGCCGACGTCGGCTGGGAGGCGCCCCGGCTGCTGCGCGGCGCGCGGGAGTCGGCCGACTTCTACCTGGAGACGATGGGGCAGGTGCGGATGCCGTCGTGGTCGCGCGGTCGGGTCGTGCTGCTCGGGGACGCGGGCTACTGCCCGACGCCGCTGACCGGGCTGGGCACCAGCCTCGCGCTCGTCGGGGCGTACGTGCTGGCCGGCGAGCTGGGCGCGGCCGGGCCGGCGGCACCGGAGCGCGCGTTCGCGGGCTACGAGCGGGTTCTGCGGCCCTACGTCGAGCAGGGCCAGGAGCTTCCGCCGTCCGGTGTGGACGGTTACGCGCCGCTCGGCGCCCTGCGGATCCGGGCCATGCGGGCGTCCATGCGGTGGTCGACACGCTGGCCGATGCGCCCGATGATGGAGCGGATCTTCGCCAAGGCGGACGCCATCGACCTGCCGGAGTACGCGGTCCGCACACCCTGATCGCGGCGGGCGATCAGATTCGCGTCGTGTTCTCGGCAGGGCTTGAGTGGGCGCGGCCGACTGCTCTACTATTCGAACAGTAGTTCGATGCGCTTCCTTCCCCGTGGCGCGTCGGTGACCGCGGGCGCCCCGTCAGAGATCCGGGCGCCCCGGTCCGGTACGACGGCGCGGAGTGGGGAGGCGGCAAATGGCCGATGGTGCGGTGGTCGCCGGGGGTGCACCTGCGCTCCAGGGCATCGGGCCCGCGGCGCGTCTGGAGCGAGGCCCGCGGTCTCCTGCGCAGGATGGAGGACCGATCGGGCCACGTCCGCGCCCGGCCCACCCCGGGGGAGGACGGCCGGCTGATCCCGGTGACCGGCGCGCTGTCCGGGCTGCTGCCCGGCGGGGGTCTGCGCCGGGGGTCCACGGTCTCCGTGGCGGGCGGCCCGGTGGCCGGGTCGCTGCTGTTCGCGCTGCTCGCCGAGGCGTCCGCGGCCGGGGCATGGGCCGGGGTGATCGGCCGGCCGGACCTGGGGGTGGTCGCCGCCGTCGAGGCCGGGGTGCGGCCGGAGCGGCTGGCGCTCGTCCCCGAGCCGGGGGCGTACCTGGTCGCGGTCACCTCGGCGCTGCTGGACGGGCTGGACCTGGTCGCGGTGGCGGGAGCCGAGCGGGCGGGGGTCCGTGCGGCGGACCGGCAGCGGCTGGCCGCCAGGGCCCGGCAGCGGGGAGCGGTGCTGCTGGCGCTGGGGTCCTGGCCCGGCGCCGACGTGCAGGTGCGCTGCGCGGGAGTGCGCTGGGAGGGGCCGGAGGCCGGGGCCGGGCGGCTGCGGTCGCGCCGGGCCGAGGTGCGGGTGCACGGGCGCGGCACCGGCGCGTCCGGCCGGTCCGCCGAGCTGCTGCTGCCCGGCCCGGACGGCACGGTCGTCCCGGCGCCGGGGCGTGCCCTGCCGCAGCCGCGGCAGCACCCGCGTCCGGTTGCGGCGGTCGCGGGATGACCGCCGGCACGGACACCGGCTCCGGGGCGGACCCCGGTGATCCCGCTCCCACCGGCACCCCGCCGGGCGTGGAGCGCGTGCTGGCGCTGTGGTCCCCGGACTGGCCGGTCACCGCGGCGGCCCGCGCGGCGCACGTGCCGGCCCATCGCCCGGCCGCGGTGTTCCACGCGAACCGGGTGCAGGCGTGCTCGGCGCCCGCGCGCAGCCAGGGCGTCCGCCGGGGGCTGCGCAGGCGCGAGGCGCAGGCCCGGTGCCCGGATCTGGCCGTGCTCGCCCCGGACACCGGCCGCGACGCCCGGTTGTTCGAACCGGTGGTGCGGGCGGTGGAGGAGATCGCGCCGGGGGTGGAGGTGGTGCGGCCGGGGTTGCTCGTGCTGCCCGCGCGCGGGCCGGTCGGCTGGTTCGGCGGGGAGCGCGCCGCGGCCGAGCGGCTGATCGACCAGGTGGCGCTGCGCACCCGGACCGAGTGCCAGGTCGGCGTGGCCGACGGGACGTTCGCCGCGGTGCTGGCCGCCCGCCGCGGCCGGGGCGTGCCGCCGGGACGCAGCGCGGAGTTCCTGGCCCCGCTGGAGGTGGCCGAGCTGGACCGGGACCCGGAGGTGGACCGCGCGGAGATGGTGGACCTGCTGCGCCGGCTGGGGCTGCGCTCGCTGGGGGCGTTCGCGGCGCTGCCCGCGGCGGACGTGGCGTCCCGGTTCGGGGCGGACGCGGTGGCCGCGCACCGGCTGGCCCGCGGGCTCGACCCCCGGCCCCCCGCCCGGCGGGTGCCGCCGGAGGAACTGGCCGCCGCGCTGGAGCTGGACCCGCCGGTGGACCGGGTGGACGCCGCCGCGTTCGCCGCCCGGGG
This sequence comes from uncultured Actinomycetota bacterium, assembly GCA_963822335.1. Lineage (GTDB taxonomy): Bacteria > Actinomycetota > Actinomycetes > Mycobacteriales > Pseudonocardiaceae > Pseudonocardia. The sequence goes on from CAWGHE010000007.1 coordinate 532,690, forward strand.
CCTGGCCGGCCGGTTGCACGAGGCGCTGGCCGGTCACGGGCTGGCGTGCACCCGGCTCGGCGTGCACGCCCGGACCGAGGCCGGGGAGGAGCTGCTGCGGATCTGGCGCTGCGCGGAGCCGCTCACCCCGTCCGGCACGGTGGACCGGGTGCGCTGGCAGCTGGACTCCTGGCTCGGCCGGGGCGGGTCCGGCGCGCTCGTCGCGCTGCGGCTCACGCCGGAGGAGACGGTCGTGGCCGGGGTGCTCCAACGCGGGCTCTGGGGTGACGTCGGGGAGGCCGACGAGCGCGCGGGCCGGGCGCTCGTGCGGGCGCAGGCCCTGCTCGGGCCGGACGCCGTGGTCACCCCCGTGCTCACCGGCGGACGGGATCCGGGCGAACGGGTCCGCCTGGTGCCGTGGGGCGAGGAGCGCGAGCCGGACCCGCCGGCGCCCGCCCGGCGTCCGGTGCCGGACCCGCCGCCGGCATGGCCGGGCCGGTTGCCGTCGCCCTCGCCGGCCGTCGTCCCGCCGGAGCCGGTCGCGGTGCGGCTGCTGGCGGCGGGCGGCGCGGAGGTCCGGCCGGCCGAGCCCGACCTGCTCGACGCCGCCCCGGCGCGGCTGGCCGAGACCGGGCGTCCCGCGCGCGAGGTCCGGAACTGGGCCGGGCCGTGGCCGGTGGGCCGGCGCTGGTGGGTCCCCGGCGGCCCGGGGCCCACGGTGCGGGTCCAGGTGGTCCTGGAGGACGGCGACGCCCTGCTGCTCGCGCACTCCGACGGACGGTGGTGGGTCACCGGTGCGATGACTGAGCCGGAGCTCGCCGGAGCTACCGGGGCGGGATCCCGTCCAGCGACACGGCGAACCGTCCGATCCCGGTGGCCATCGCGTCGAGGTTCCGGTCGAACGCGACCTGGTCCACATTGGTCACCCGGTCGCACGCCTGGTGGTAGCAGGGGTCGTACGGGCGCCCGGGGGTCCCGCCCCAGAGCTGGGCCTGCTGCGGCGTCTTGATCTCCTCGGCGCCGGTGAACAGCCCGCCGGACGGGATGCCGGCCGCGATGAACGGCCCGTAGTCGGAGCGGCCGTCGAAGTCGGTGCCCTGGGCGCGGACCCCGACGGCGCCGAGACCGTCGACGAGCACCCGCTCGACGACGCCCGAGCCGGCCGGCCCGGGAGGGGCGCCGACGTTGTCCGAGTTGTCCCCGTCGTAGGCCAGGTAGCCCGGGTTCGGCGAGCCGACCATGTCGAAGTTCAGGTACAGCGCGATCGCCCGGCGGTCCGGCTCGGACAGTCCCTCGACGTACTTGGTGGACCCGATCAGCCCCTCCTCCTCGGCACCCCACCAGCCGAACCGCACGGCCTGCCCGACCGGCGGGGAGGCGCCCATCTTCGTGGCGATCTCCAGCAGCGCCGCGGTGCCGCTGCCGTCGTCGTTGATGCCGGGCCCTTCCGGGACCGAGTCCAGGTGGGCCCCTGCCGTGACGACGCGCCCCGGGTCGCCGGTCTTCGTCTGGGCCAGCACGTTGCGGCTGGTCTGCTGGCGGATCGTGGTCGCCAGCAGCAGCGAGACCGGGGCACCCTGCTGCGTGGCCAGGCGCCGGCCGTCGGTGCGGCTCACCGTCGCGCTGGGCACGACGCCGGGTCCCTCCCCGAGCGTCGCCTCCACCGGCGCGTCGTCGGTGTTGACGACGAGCACGGCCGCGGCGCCTGCCGCGCCCGCCATCTGCGACTTCTGGCCGAACGGGCAGACACCGCGCTGGACCAGGGCGACCGCACCCCGCGGGATCCCGGCGAAGTCGGTCGCCTCGCAGCCCGGCGTCGGGTCCGGCGGGACGACCGCGAGCGGTGCGGTGACGCCTGCCGGCGGCGTGGCCGGGGAGAAGGCCATCGCCTGCGCCGGGACCGGCGCCCCGGCCACGGTGAGCCGCTCGGCCTGCACGGAGAACGTGCGGGCCTCGAACGTCGGGGTCTGCACGTCGAACCCGGCCTGGCGGAGCACACCCGCGACGTAGTCCACGCTGGCGTCGTACCCGGGGGTCCCGGCGGCACGGTTGCCGCCGTTGGCGTCGGCGATCCGCTCCAGGGCCTGCAGGTGGGTGGTCGCGGACTGCCCGCTCGCCGCCTGGGCCAGCCGGCCCGGGAGGCCGGGGTCGGGCGCCGCTGCGGTGCCGGTCGCCGCGGATGTGTCCGGCGACGGCGGGCCGGACGGCTGGTCGGAGCAGGCGGCGAGCACCGCGAGTGCCACGCTCAGGACGGCCGCCGTGGCCGTCGTCCGGACGCGTCGTGCCGTGGAACGCATGGGTCTCCCGTCGACCGAGCTGCCCGGATCGTGCCGGGTGTCCATCGTGTCACCACTAGGCCGTCCGGCGCAGAGGGGTCGGTCGTCCACAGGGTTGTCCACAGCTGTGATCACGTGGTGTGGACAGGTCGGCGCCGATCCACGGGTGGCTCACGGGCTCGTCTCAGGTTCTCCACAGGCTCGGGGAGTGGACTGTCGTCAGTACGGAGAACGTTCCGGCCCGCACCTCGTGTGCGGGCCTGCCACCCGGAAATGGGCGTGCGCCGGCGTTGGAGAGCCGCCGGCCGCCCGGCATCCGGGGTCCGCCGTGCGGGACCGGTCGGCGCTGGGGAGCCGTCCGACCGGTCCCCACGGCCATGCCGATGCCCGGCTCTCGCTCCGCTTCGCGCTGTCGCTTTCGAACTTCTGTTCGACTACACTCGGATCGTGGGCTGGCAGAACCCGGACGTCCCCTGGACCGAGCTGGAGGCCACGCTCTCCGGGCGGGTGCGGGACGGGTCGAGTCTCACCGGCGGACCCGAGGCGGACGGCGGGGACGCCCCGGCGTGGTCGGCGCACCGCGGCCCGTACGAGCCGCCGGCCGGTCTGGCCCGCGGCGCGGCCGACGTCGCGTACGCCGAGCTGCACTGCCACTCGAACTTCAGCTTCCTCGACGGCGCCGCGCATCCGGAGGAGCTGGCCGAGCGGGCGTCCGAGCTGGGGCTGGAGGCGATCGCGCTCACCGACCACGACGGGATGTACGGCGTGGTCCGCTTCGCCGAGGCCGCCCGGGCGCTCGGGGTGCGCACGGTGTTCGGGGCCGAGCTGAGCCTGGGCCTGTCCGCGCCGCAGAACGGCGTCGCGGACCCGGAGGGCGAGCACCTGCTCCTGCTCGCCCGGGGCCCGGAGGGGTACGGGGCGCTGTGCCGCACGATCTCCACCGCCCAGCTGCGCGGCGCGGAGAAGGGACGCCCGATCTATGACCTGGACGAGGTCGTCGGGGACACCGCCGGGCACGTCGTGGCGCTCACCGGCTGCCGCAAGGGCGCGGTGCCGCGGGCGCTGGAGCGCAGCGGGCCGGAAGCAGCCCGCGCGGAGCTGGAGAAGCTGGCCGCGCTGTTCGGGCGGGAGAACGTCCGGGTCGAGCTGACCCGGTACGGCCTGCCCACCGACACCGAGCGGAACGACGCGCTCGCGGCGCTTGCCTCGGACGCGGGCGTCGCGACGGTGGCCACCACGGCCGCGCACTACGCGACGCCGGACCGCGCGCCGCTGGCCGCCGCGATGGCCGCGGTGCGCGCCCGGCGCAGCCTGGACGAGATCGACCCGTGGCTGCCCGCGGCCGGTACCGCGCACCTGCGCGGCGGCGCGGAGATGGCGGCCCGGTTCGAGAGCCGCCATCCCGGCGCCGTCGCCCGGGCCGCGGAGCTCGGGCGGGAGCTGGCGTTCGAGCTGCGCCTGGTCGCGCCGGACCTGCCGCCGTTCGACGTCCCTCCCGGGTACACCGAGGCGACGTGGCTGCGTGCGCTGACCCGTCGCGGGACGCACGAGCGTTACGGCAGCTTCGACGAGAACCCGTTCGCGGTGCACACGGTCGAACGCGAGCTGGCGATCATCGAGCAGAAGAACTTCCCCGGCTACTTCCTGATCGTGCACGACATCGTCGCGTTCTGTCAGCGGGAGAACATCCTCTGCCAGGGCCGCGGCTCGGCCGCGAACTCCGCGGTCTGCTACGCGCTGGGCATCACGAACGTCGACGCCGTGCGCCACGGCCTGCTGTTCGAGCGCTTCCTGTCCCCGGACCGGGACGGCTACCCGGACATCGACCTGGACATCGAGTCCGGCCGTCGGGAGGAGGCGATCCAGTACGTCTACCGCCGCTACGGCCGCCTCTACGCGGCCCAGGTGGCGAACGTGATCACCTACCGTCCGCGCTCGGCGGTGCGCGACACCGCCCGCGCGCTCGGGTTCTCGCCCGGGCAGCAGGACGCGTGGAGCAAGCGGGTCGAGCGCTGGCACGCGCTGGAGGCCTCCGCGCTGCCGCAGGAGATGCCCGAGCAGCTCGTCGACCTGGCCGGGCAGCTGATGGGCGCGCCCCGGCATCTGGGCATCCACTCCGGCGGGATGGTGATCTGCGACCGTCCGGTCTCCGAGGTGGTGCCGGTGGAGTGGGCCCGGATGGCGGACCGGACCGTCGTGCAGTGGGACAAGGAGGACTGCGCGTCGGCGGGGCTGGTCAAGTTCGACCTGCTCGGGCTCGGCATGCTCACCGCGCTGCACCTGATGCTGGACCTGGTCGCCGCCCACCACGGGGAGAAGGTCGAGCTGCATGCGCTGGGCGAGTCCGACCCGGAGGTCTACGCGATGCTCTCCCGGGCGGACTCGGTCGGGGTGTTCCAGGTGGAGTCCCGCGCCCAGATGGCCACGCTGCCCCGGCTGCGTCCGCGCGAGTTCTACGACCTCGTGGTCGAGGTCGCGCTGATCCGCCCGGGCCCGATCCAGGGCGGCTCGGTGCACCCCTACATCCGCCGCCGTAACAAGCTCGAGGAGTGGACCCACGACCACCCGCTGCTGGCCCCGGCGCTGGACAAGACGCTCGGCATCCCCTTGTTCCAGGAGCAGATGATGCAGATCGCGGTGGATGTGGCCGGGTTCTCCGCCGCCGAGGCCGACGAGCTGCGCCGGGCGATGGGTGCCAAGCGCTCGACCGAGAAGATGGAACGGCTGCGCGGGCGGTTCTACGACGGGATGGCCGCGAACGGGATCACCGGCGAGCTGGCCGGGACGATCTTCGCGAAGATGCTGGCGTTCGCGAACTTCGGCTTCCCGGAGAGCCACTCGATCAGCTTCGCGTCGCTGGTCTACTACTCGGCCTGGTTCAAGCTCTACTACCCGGCGGCGTTCTGCGCGGCGCTGCTGAACGCCCAGCCGATGGGCTTCTACTCCCCGCAGTCGCTGGTCGCCGACGCCCGCCGGCATGGCGTGCTCGTCCGGCGCCCGGACGTCAACGACGGGCGGGCGGAGGCGGTCCTGCAGCCGGATCCGGACTCCGACCGCGGGCAGGCGATCCGGCTCGGGCTGGCCGAGGTGCGCACGATCGGCACCGAGCTCGCGGAGTCGATCGACGCCGAGCGCGACGCGCACGGCCCGTTCGCCGACCTCGCCGACCTGGCCCGGCGGGTGCGCCTGACCGGCCCGCAGGCCGAGGCCCTGGCGACGGCCGGGGCGTTCGCCTCGTTCGGGATCGGGCGCCGGGAGGCGTTGTGGGCGGCCGGCGTGGTGGCCGCGGTGCGCCCGGAGCACCTGCCGGGCACGGCGGTCGGGCTGGACGCGCCCGCCCTGCCCGGGATGACCGACGCCGAGCTGACCGTCTCCGACGTCTGGGCCACCGGTGTGTCCCCGCAGAGCCACCCGATGCAGCACCTGCGGGAGCGTCTGGACGCCCTCGGCGCGGTCCGGGTGGACCGGCTGGACGAGGTGGGCAGGCGGCACGCCGCGGACGACCCGCCCCGCGTGCTGGTCGGGGGGTTGGTCACGCACCGGCAGCGCCCGGCGACCGCGGGCGGGGTGACGTTCGTGAACCTCGAGGACGAGTCCGGGATGCTGAACGTGACCTGCTCGGAGGGGCTGTGGGCGCGCTACCGGCCGGTGGCGCTGGGCAGTGCGGCGCTGCTCGTGCGCGGGCGGCTGGAGCGCAGCCCGGAGGGGGTGCTCAACCTCGTCGCGGACCGGCTGCAGCGGCTCCCGCTCGCCGTGCCGGTCCGCTCGCGGGACTTCCGGTAGGGGCCGAGCGCCCGAGACGGGCCTCGCCGGTCGGCGGGGCCCGTCTCGGGGTCGGAGCAGACGTCGCTGGTCGGGCTACTTCTGGATCGGGCTGCCCATCGCCATCGCCCTGCCGCCCAGGTCCTGGCTGAACGAGTCGAACAGGATGTAGGCGAAGATGGCGGTGAACACGAACGTCACGATCCCGGCGATCGGGAACAGGCCGGTCGCCCCGAGCGAGACCCCGAGGAAGGCCAGGATGAACACGACGGTCACCAGGAAGATCGCAGCGGTGAACACCAGCGGAAGGCGCAGGGTGGCCAGCGTGAGCACGATGAACGTCACGGCGTACGCGAGCAGGTAGGCGGCCTGGATCTGGCCGACCTGTGCGGTCGAGATCGGGCCGCCGCTGCTGGCGTCGACGATCCAGCCGTTGTTCAGCGCCAACAGCAGCACACCGAAGCTGATCCAGAACGACGAGAAGAGGGCGTAGACCCCCGCTACCGCGTTCTGCCCCGTGCGCAACGCCACGATGGTGGCGATCAGCTCGTAGAGACCGGTGCAGAACAGAACGATCGGGATCATCCCACCGGGCAGCTCAGTGGTGGGCAGGTAGCCCACGAACCACAGGCCCAGGATCAAGCCACCGGGAATGAAGGTGATCAGACCCATGGTGTTCACGTTGGGGGCAGGGGGGGCCGGCGGTGTCTCCGCGGCGGCGTGCGCCCCCGCAGTCTCGCTCTCCACGCTCATTGGGATACTCCTCGTCGAGTCGGGGCCGGTCCGACACCGGCATGGTGATTCTGCTCTCACCAAGATTGAAAACACCCCTCCCATCGGGCAGACAGGGACCCCGACCTTTGTGTCACGCGACTGCGACGTTTTCCCAGCTCGCCCGCGTCGCGTCCCCTACTTCAGGTGCACGCCCCACCACAGGGTCAGGTCGAAGGAGAGGCGCTGTCCCCTCCTTCGTGACATGCCCGTGATGGGCCCGTGACGCTCCTCCGAGCGGAGTACGGAACCGGGCGTTCTGCGAGGATGGCGCGGTGAGCGCACGGGTGATGGACGGTAAGGCGACGCTGGCGGAGCTGCTCGAGGACCTGGCGACGCGGGTGCAGAAGCTGACCGCGGAGGGGTTGACACCGGGCCTGGGCACCGTGCTCGTCGGCGAGGACCCTGGATCGCAGGCCTACGTCCGCGGCAAGCACCGCGACTGCGCCAAGATCGGGGTCACCTCGCTGCAGCGCGAGCTGCCCGCGGACGCCACCCAGGACCAGGTGCACGCGGTCATCGACGAGCTGAACGACGACCCGGCCTGCACCGGGTTCATCGTGCAGCTCCCGCTGCCGTCCGGCCTGGACTCGGGGGCCGCGTTGGAGCGCGTCGACCCGGCCAAGGACGCGGACGGCCTGCACCCGACGAACCTCGGCCGGCTCGTGCTGAACGAGCCGGGGCCGCTGCCGTGCACGCCGCGCGGGATCGTGCACCTGTGCCGGCGCTTCGGGGTGGAGCTGAACGGCGCGCAGGTCACCGTGATCGGGCGCGGCGTCACCGTCGGGCGGCCGCTGGGGCTGTTGCTCACGCGTCGCAGCGAGAACGCGACCGTCACGCTGTGCCACACCGGGACCCGGGACCTGGCCGCGCACGTGCGCGGCGCCGACGTCGTGATCGCCGCGGCGGGGGTCGCCGGGCTCATCACGGCGGACATGGTCGAGCCCGGGGCCGCGGTGCTCGACGTCGGTGTGACCCGCACCGACGACGGACTGGTCGGTGACGTCGCCGCGGAGGTCGCCGACGTGGCCGGCCTGATCGCCCCGATGCCGGGCGGCGTCGGCCCGATGACGCGCGGGATGCTGGTGACGAACGTGGTGGAAGCTGCCGAACGGAGCTTGTCGGAGTGAGCATCGACACCGAACGGAGCTTGTCGGAGTGAGCATCGACACCGAACGGAGCTTGTCGGAGTGAGCATCGACACCGAACGGAGCCTGTCGGCGTGAAGCAGCGGGACCGCGGCCTGGCCGTGCACTCGTTGCGGGCGCGGCTGCTGGCGTACTGGCCGTTGCTGCTGGTGCTGCTCGTGGCCGTGGTCGGGGTGCAGCGGGTGCTCACCGAGCACTGGCGGGAGGGCTCGGCCCTGCTCGGGATCGCCGCGCTGACCGCGGCGGTCCTGCGCCTCGCCCTGCCCCAGGACCGGGTGGGCCTTCTGGCGATCCGTGGCCGGATGGCCGACGCGCTCTGCTACAGCGGGTTCGGCTTCGCGGTGCTCGTACTGGCCCTGACGATCACCCGGGGCTCGCTGGCGGTCAGCTGACGCGGGTCGCCGGCTGCCGGGTGGGCGGTCGCCGCGGCCCGGCGGGCCGCTTGCTGCCGGGCCGGCCCGGGCCCGAACTCGTGCTCCACAGCCCGCGCCGTGACGGCTCTGCGCGGCGGAGAGGCCGGGGGCAGATCACGCGCCGGAGGACCCGGTCGCTCGCACTGGTAATGATCATTACAAACGAGATCCTACCGTTCGTTAGTCGATCAGTTGGGCCGGGTCCCGGTTTACCGTCGCCGCATGCCGACGAGACCGCGCCTGCCCGCTCTTCGCCCCGCAGACCTGATCGCCACGCAGCACGACGTTTACTCGGCGATCACCGGAGGCGCCCGCGGCGGCGTCCCGACCGCGCCCGACGGCAGCCTCGCCGGCCCGTTCAACGCGATGCTGCACGCGCCGTGGGTAGGCATGGAACTGCAGGAGCTGGGTGCCGCGCTGCGCTCCCGCGGCCGGCTGCCGGCCCGGGCGCGCGAGCTCGCCGTCCTGGCCGTCGCCGCCCACCACCGCAGTGCGTTCGAGTGGTGGGCGCACGCCCGGATCGCCGCGGACGCGGGTGTGCCGGACGAGCTCGTCGCCGCGGTGCAGGCCGGCACCGCCGCACTGCCGGAGGACCCGGTGGAGCGGGCCGCCCTCGTCGCGACCCGGGACCTGCTGCGCACCGGCGACCTCGACGACGACGCCTGGGACGCCGCGCACGCGGCACTCGGCGACGGTGGGCTGGTCGAGCTCACCACGCTCGTCGGCTACTACGAGCTGCTGGCTCGCCAGCTGCGCGTGTTCCGGGTGCCGCTGCCCGACGGCGAAGCGGAACCCTGGGCATGATTGCTCCATGAGCGACCGAAGCGGCCTGATCGTCGACACCCTCGTCACGGCGTTCGACGACCTGATGGCCGCCGATCCCGCGGCGTTCCGGACGAAGTTCCGCAAGATGGCCGCGGACCCGTTCGCGTTCTACCGGGGCAGCGCGTGCCTGTTCTACGCCGACGCCGCCGCGCGCGAGGACCCGTGGGCGGACGAACGGACGTCGCGGATCTGGATCCAGGGCGACCTGCACGCGGAGAACTTCGGCACGTACATGGACGGCGACGGCGTCCTGATCTTCGACGTGAACGACTTCGACGAGGCCTACGTCGGGCACTTCACCTGGGACGTCACCCGGTTCGCCGCGAGCCTCGCGCTGCTCGGCTGGCGCAAGGCGATCTCCGACGACGACATCTCCGACCTCGTCGGGCGCTACGTACGCGCCTACCTCGACCAGGTGCGCTGGTTCGTCGGGTCCTCCGACGACCGCAGCTTCGCGCTGCGCCTGGACACCACCGACGGCCCGGTGCACGAGGTGCTGGAGCAGGCGAAGCTCCGCACCCGCGTCCGGCTGCTGGACTCGATCACCGAGACCGAGGGCTACGACCGCATCCTGCGCGGCGGCCCCGGCGTGCGCCGCCTGGACGACGACGAGCGGGAGCGGGTGTGCGCGGCGTTCGCCCGCTACGTGGAGACCATCCCGGAGACCAAGCGCCACCGCGGCGTCACCTACGAGATCAAGGACGTCGCGGGGCGGGCCGGGTTCGGGATCGGCAGTGCCGGCCTGCCCGCGTACACCGTGCTCGTCGAGGGCTACAACCAGGCGTTGGACAACGACGTGATCGTGTCGATGAAGCAGGGCAACGTCGCCGCCCCGTCGCGGGTGGTGCCCGACCCGTCCGTCGCGGCCCACTTCCGGCACCACGGGCACCGCACGGCCGTGTCCCAGCGGGCGCTGCAGGCGCATGCCGACCCGATGCTCGGATGGACCGACCTGGACGGCGTCGGCTTCGTGGTCAGCGAGGTCTCGCCCTACGAGGACGACCTGGACTGGTCCGAGCTCACCGAGCCGGACGAGATCGGGCCGGTCGTCGAGTACCTGGGCCGCGCGACCGCGAAGGTCCACTGTGTCTCGGACTCCGACGCCGACCACTCACTCGTCGACTTCCAGACCGAGGAGGCCGTCAGCGGTGTCGTGGCCGGGCGCGAGGACGAGTTCGTCGCCTGGGTGACCGACTTCGCCCACGACTACGCGGCGCAGGTCCGCGCCGACCACGCGTTGTTCGTGGAGGCGTTCCGGGAGGGGCGGATCCCCGGCGTCTCGTCGAGCAGCTGACCTGCGCGAGTTTCAACAATTGTGACGACGCTCCACGCTGCCGGGGCCCGCACTCTTCCTCTAACGTCCGCCTACCACCCGGACCAGAGGAGACCCCGTGAACCAGCCAGCGCCGCCGCGTCGCACTGCCCGGACCGCGCCGGTGCTCGTCTGTCTGCTGGTCGTGACCGCGCTCATCGTCGCGAGCGGGTTCCTGTTCGATCTTCCCTGGGGCCTCGGCGGCTGGCAGCTCATGATCGTCGTGACGCCGCTGGTGCTGGCGGCGCTGGCGCTGGTCGTCGTGCTGCGGCGGACTCCGACCGGGATGGACTGACCGCCGGGAGCGGCGCCAACAGGCACCGCCCCCGCCCGGCGTGATCAGCCGTTGCGGAACCCGTCGATCGCGGCGTTGAACGTCGCGCTCGGGCGCATCACCTCGTCGGCCTTGGCGCGGTCGACGTAGTAGTAGCCACCCAGGTCGACCGGAGAGCCCTGCACGGCGGTCAGCTCGGAGAGGATCGTCTCCTCCTCGGCCCCGAGCTTCTCCGCCAGCGGCCGGAAGAGCTCCGCCAGTGCGGTGTCCTCGGTCTGCTCGGCCAGTGCCCGCGCCCAGTACAGCGCGATGTAGAAGTGGCTGCCCCGGTTGTCCAGCTCGCCGACCTTGCGCGAGGGGGACTTCCCGTTCTCCAGCAGCGCGCCCGTCGCGTCGTCGAGCGACTGGCCCAGCAGCTTCGCCCGCAGCGGGTCCGGCGACTTCGACGCCAGCATCTCCAGCGACACCGCCAGCGCCAGGAACTCGCCGAGCGAGTCCCACCGCAGGTGGTTCTCCTTCTGCAGCTGCTGCACGTGCTTCGGCGCCGACCCGCCGGCGCCCGGTCTCGAACAGCCCGCCGCCGTTCATCAGCGGGACGATCGAGAGCATCTTGGCGCTGGTGCCCAGCTCGAGGATCGGGAACAGGTCGGTCAGGTAGTCGCGCAGCACGTTGCCGGTGACCGAGATCGTGTCCTCGCCCGCCCGGGCCCGCTCCAGCGTGTAGCGGGTCGCCGCGGCGACGTCGAGGATCTCGATCGTCAGCCCGTCCGTGTCGTGCTCGCCCAGGTACTCGCGCACCTTCGCGATCAGCTGGGCGTCGTGCGCGCGCGTCTCGTCGAGCCAGAACACGGCCGGGGCGCCGGTATCCCGCGCGCGCTCGACGGCCAGGCGCACCCAGTCCCGGATCGGGGCGTCCTTCGTCTGGCAGCCGCGCCAGATGTCGCCCTCGGAGACCTCGTGCTCCAGCTTCACCGCACCGGAGGAGTCCAGGACGCGCACCACGCCGCCGTCGGCGATCTCGAACGTCTTGTCGTGGCTGCCGTACTCCTCGGCCTTCTGCGCCATCAGCCCGACGTTCGGCGTCGTGCCCATCGTCGTGGGGTCGAACGCGCCGTGCGCCTGGCAGTGCCGGACCGTCTCGTCGTAGAGCGCGGCGTAGGACGAGTCCGGGATGACGAACTTCGCGTCCTGCTGCGCGTCGTCGGCGTTCCACATCTGGCCGGACGTCCGGATCGCGGCCGGCATCGAGGCGTCGATGATGATGTCGCTGGGCACGTGCAGGTTCGTGATCCCGCGCGACGAGTCGACCATGGCCAGGCTCGGGCCGGTCGAGTACGCGTCGGTGATCGCCTTCTCGATCGACTCGCGCTTGTCGGCCGGGAGCTTCTCCAGCGCGGTGAGGATCGAGGCGAGACCGTCGTCCGGGTCCGCGCCGACCGAGGCGAGATCGTCGGCGTGGACGGTGAACACGTCGGCGAAGTAGGTGCGCACCGCGTGGCCGAAGATGATCGGGTCCGAGACCTTCATCATCGTGGCCTTGAGGTGCACCGAGAACAGGACGCCCTTCTCCCGCGCGTCCTCCACCTGCTCGGCGAGGAACGCCCGCAGCGCGTCCCGGTTCATCACGGCGCCGTCGACGACCTCGCCGGCCAGCACCGGGACCGACGTCCTTGAGCACGGTGACCGTGCCGTCGCCCGCCACGTGCTCGATCCGCAGCGTGTCGTCGGCCGGCACGGTGAACGACGTCTCGGAGTGCCGGAAGTCGCCGCCACCCATCGTCGCGACGTGCGAACGCGAGTCGTCCGACCACGCGCCCATCGAGTGGGGGTGCTTGCGGGCGAAGTTCTTGACCGACGCCGGCGCGCGGCGGTCCGAGTTGCCCTCGCGCAGCACCGGGTTGACCGCGGAGCCCTTGACCGCGTCGAACGCCCTGCGGGCGGCCTGCTCGGTCTCGGTCTGCGGGTCCTCCGGATAGTCCGGGATGTCGTAGCCCGCGCCTTGCAGCTCCGCGATCGCGGCCTTGAGCTGCGGGATCGACGCGCTGATGTTCGGCAGTTTGATGATGTTCGCGTCCGGCGTCCTGGCCAGCTCGCCGAGCTCGGCCAGCGAGTCCGGGACGCGCTGGGCGTCGGTCAGACGGTCCGGGAACTGCGCGAGGATGCGCGCGGCCAGCGAGATGTCGCGCGTCTCCACGTCCACGCCTGCCTTGTCGGCGAACGCCTCGATCACCGGAAGGAACGAGTGGGTCGCCAGCGCCGGCGCCTCGTCGGTGTAGGTGTAGGTGAGCTTCATCGCGGTCTCAGGCCTGCCTCTGGCTCGTCGGCGGGAGGGTCGGTGGGGACCGGCGGCCGGCCCGGCGACGACGTCCGGCGCGGTACCCCGCTGGGACGACACGCTATCCCGCCGCCTGCGGCGCGCGCCCGCAGGAGTAACCGGGCCGACACCGGATCCACTGATCCCGCGACGGAGCCCCGCTCGGATACCGTGAACCTGCCCGGGCGCCGAACCCGGGCGGGTGAGGAGAGAGGCGCCGTGCCGAGCTGGATGAGCACTACCGGGCTGAAGGTGCCGAAGCTGTCCGGCTGGCCGTTGGTGGGGATCCTCGGGGTCGGCCTGGCCGCCGTCGCGCTCGGCTACGGCAGTGCGACCGGCAACCTCGACAACTCCTGCACGATGACCGTGCAGGTCGACCAGGTCGTGGTGCGTTCCGAGCCCGGCGCGTCCGGGACACCGGTCGAGACGCTGAGCAAGGGCACCGAGGTCGGCGCCGAGCAGATCGTGGACACCGGGTACCGCAAGCTCAGCGGGAACAACCGGTGGGTGCCGGCGAACTCCGTGGCCGCGACGTCCGGAAGCGTCTGCTGACGGCGCCGAGTGTGGTGTGACACCCCCGTTCGGTTCATCCGATCGGGGTGCGAAAGGGTGAGCTGATGCCGACCGTGAGCACCGCCAACGTCAACGGCGTCCGGGCCGCCACGGGCAAGGGTCTGCTGGACTGGCTCGCGGCGTCGGACGCGGACGTGGTCTGCCTGCAGGAGGTCCGCGCGCGGCCCGAGGAGATCCCCGACGCGCTGACCGGGCTGCTGTCCGAACTCGGCCTGTACCTCACGGTCGTGCCGTCGGAGACGGCGAAGGGCCGCAACGGCGTCGCCGTGCTGTCGCGGTCCGAGCCGCTCGCCGTGCGCACCGGCTTCGGCGACCCGGAGACCGATCCGGAGGGCCGCTACGTCGAGGTGGACCTGCCCGATCTCACGGTCGCGTCGCTCTACCTGCCCAAGGGCGTCACCGGGACGGCCAAGCAGGAGCGCAAGGACCGCTTCCTGGAGCGCTTCGCGCCCTACCTGGACCGGGCACGGCAACGCGCGCGCGACGACGGCCGGGAGATGGTCGTGTGCGGCGACTGGAACCTTGCGCCGACCGAGGCCGACGTGCGGAACTGGCGGAGCAACCGGACGAACTCCGGCTTCCTGCCGCACGAGCGCGACTGGTGGGCCGGGCTGCTCGCACGTGGATGGGTGGACGTCGTGCGATCGGTGTACCCGGACGTCGACGGGTCCCTACTCGTGGTGGACCTACCGCGGCCGGGCGTTCGACAACGACGTCGGATGGCGGATCGACCACCAGCTGGCGACACCGGGCCTGGCGGCGCGGGCCAAGGACGCCGTCGTCGACCGGGCGCCGTCGCACGACCGCGCGGTGGTCGGACCACGCGCCGGTCACCGTCCGGTACGCGCCGGACTGAGTCCCGGCGGTCGAGGGACGAAGCAGCGGCACTGAGTCCCGGCGGTCGAGGGACGAAGCAGCGGCACTGAGTCCCGGCGGTCGAGGGACGAAGCAGCGGCACTGAGTCCCGGCGGTCGAGGGACGACGCAGCGGCACTGAGGGGGAGACAGGTGTGATGGAGAGCAGGGTGGTCGGGGGCCGCTACCTGCTGCTGGCCGAGCTGGAGCGGCGCGGCTTCGGGCCCGCGTACCGGGCCGAGGACCGGATCACCGGACGGCAGGTCGTCGTCACCGAGATCCGCCTGCCGGAGCCGAGTGGGGCCGCGGCGGACCGTCCGGACGCGCTGCGCGACCGGCTGCTGAGCGAGGTCCGGACGGCCGGGCGGCTGCGACACCCGGGAGTCGTCCCGGTCCAGGACCTGGTGGCCGACCGAGCGCGGGACGGGTCGCTGCGCGAGCACCTGGTGACCGAGCGCCCGGAGGCGCGGTCGCTCACCGAGTCGCTGGAGGAGCCGATGTCCGCACGGACGGTGGCGGCCGTCGGGCGCGACGTGCTGGCCGCACTGCGGGCGATGCACGACCACGGCGTCGTGCACGGCGGCCTCACGCCGGACTGCGTGCTGCTCACGGCGGACGGCCGTGCGCTGGTCACCGACATCGGCCTGGCCCGTGCAGTGGGGCCGCGTCCGGCCGGCTCGGGTGGCGACCCGGGCGCGTTCCTCGCCCCGGAGCGCCGCGCGGGCGGCCCGGACACCCCGGCCGGCGACCTGTGGGCACTCGGCGCCGTCCTGCACCACGCGATCGGCCGCCGCCCGCCGGCGAACAGCCCGCTCGCCGAGGTGATCACCGGTCTGACCGCGGCCGACCCGCTGAACCGGATCGCGCCGGGCGAGGCCGCCTCGCTGCTGGAGAAGGCGGCCCGCCCGCGTACGGCGTCCGGGGACCTGGGCCGGTCGAGGCTGCTGCTGCTGGGCGCCGCCACGGTGCTGTTCCTGATCGTGGTCGCGATGGTCGTGCTGGTCACGGCGTTCTGAGAATCTGCTCGACGACCTGGCCAGGATGGACACATGACGCACGACACCACCGACCATCCCGCCGTCACGCGGGTGCGCGTTGCCCTGCGCGACGCCGGCGCCGCGCCCACCAGCATCGACGGGCTCCGCATCCTGCCGGACGCGGTGACCACGGCTCGGGCCGCGGCCGAGGCGGTCGGGGTCGAGGTCGGGCAGATCGCCAACTCGCTCGTCTTCGACGCGGACTCCGCGCCGCTGCTGGTGCTCACGTCCGGTGCGCACCGGGTGGACACGGACAAGGTCGCCGCGCTGCTCGGCGTCGACGAGGTCCGGCGCGCGAGCAAGGACTTCGTGCGCGAGGCCACCGGGCAGGTGATCGGCGGCGTCGCGCCGGTCGGGCACCCGGCCCCGCTGCGCACGCTCGTGGACACCGCACTCGCGGAGTTCGACGTCGTGTGGGCGGCGGGGGGAGTGGCCCGCGCGGTCTTTCCCACGACGTTCGACGAGCTGGTGCGCGTGACCGCGGGGACGCCCGCCGACGTCGCCTGAGCAGTTGTGGTCGCCCGGCCGACGATCGATACCTACTGTGGAGGAATGGACGACCTGCCCGACCCCACCGTGCCCGCTGCTCTCGCCGGCACAGCGTCCGAGGAGCCCGCGCCGAGCGACTCCGCGTTGCGCCGGGCGATGCGCCGGGTACGCGACGGCGCCGTCCTCGACGTCACCGAGGCCTCCGTGCTGCTGGCCGCCCGCGGTGAGCAGCTCGACGAGCTGCTGACCCACGCGTCGCGGGTGCGCGACGCCGGCCTCGCCGACGCCGGCCGGCCGGGCGTCGTGACGTACTCGCGCAACGTGTTCATCCCGCTCACCCGGCTGTGCCGGGACCGGTGTCACTACTGCACGTTCGTCACCGTCCCGCACCGTCTCGACTCGATGTACCTCGAGCGCGACGAGGTGGTGGAGATCGCGCGGCAGGGCGCGGCTCAGGGCTGCAAGGAGGCCCTGTTCACGCTCGGCGACCGCCCCGAGGACCGCTGGCCGCAGGCCAAGGAGTGGCTGGACGCACGCGGCTACGACTCCACACTGGACTACGTCCGGGCCTGCGCGATCGCGGTCCTGGAGGAGACCGGGCTGCTGCCGCACCTGAACCCGGGCGTGCTGTCCTGGGCGGAGCTGACGCGGCTCAAGCCGGTCGCGGCCAGCATGGGGATGATGCTGGAGACCACGGCGGAACGTCTCTGGTCCGAGAAGGGCGGCCCGCACTACGGCAGCCCGGACAAGGAGCCCGCGGTCCGGCTGCGCGCGCTCACCGACGCCGGACGCGTCGGCGTCCCGTTCACCACCGGCATCCTGATCGGGATCGGCGAGAACCGCACCGAGCGGGCCGAGTCGATCTTCGCGATCCGCTCCGCCTCCCGCGCCCACGGGCATGTGCAGGAGGTTATCGTCCAGAACTTCCGGGCCAAGCCGGACACCGCGATGGCGAACGACCCGGACGCCGACCTGGAGGACCTGGCCGCGACGATCGCCGTCGCGCGCCTGGTGCTCGGACCGAAGATGCGCCTGCAGGCGCCGCCGAACCTGGTCGGCTCCGAGTACGCCCTGATGCTGCGGGCCGGCATCGACGACTGGGGCGGCGTCTCCCCGGTCACGGTCGACCACGTCAGTCCCGAGATGCCATGGCCTGCGCTGGACGACCTGGCCCGGCACACGTCCGACGGCGGTTTCGAGCTGCGCGAGCGGCTCACCGCCTACCCGAAGTACGTGACCGCGGGCTCGCCGTGGATCGACACCCGGCTGCACGCACACGTCGGCGCGCTCGCCGGCCCGGACGGCCTGGCGCTCCCGGACGCCGTCGTCGAGGGGCGTCCGTGGCAGGAGCCGGACGGTGGGTTCGAGTCCACCGGCCGGACCGACCTGAACACCTCGATCGACACGACCGGCCGCACCGACGACCGGCGCGGCGACTTCGCGTCCGTCTACGGCGACTGGGACGAGGTGGCCGCGGAGCTGGCCGAGCAGCGCGCCCGCCACGGCGAGACGGTCTCCGGGGCCGACGGCCCGAGCCGGGCGCCGGCCCGTCTCGACAGCGACGTGCGGGCCGGCCTCGACCTGGCCGCGTCCGCCCCCGCGGCACTCCTCGACCCCGCGAACACCGACGCCGCAATGGCGCTGATCCTGGCCGACGGCCTCGCCCTGGAGGAGATGTCCCGCCTGGCCGACGAGCTGCGCCGTGAGGTCGTCGGCGACGACGTCACCTACGTCGTCAACCGGAACATCAACTTCTCCAACGTCTGCTACGTCGGCTGCCGGTTCTGCGCGTTCGCCCAGCGCGAGCGCGACGCCGACGCGTTCCGGCTGTCGCTCGCCGGACGTCGCCGCCCGGGCCGCGGAGGCCGCGAACGACGGCGCGACCGAGGTCTGCATGCAGGGCGGGATCGACCCGCAGCTGCCGGTGTCGTTCTACGCCGATCTGGTGCGCGCCGTGCACGAGGCCGTACCCGGCATGCACGTGCACGCGTTCTCCCCGATGGAGATCGTGTCCGCGTCGGCGAAGGCGGGTGTCTCGATCCGGGAGTGGCTCATCGAGCTGAAGGCGGCCGGGCTCGGCTCGATCCCGGGCACCGCCGCCGAGATCCTCGACGACGAGGTCCGCTGGGTTCTGACGAAGGGCAAGCTGCCGGCGTCGCAGTGGATCGAGGTGGTGTCCACGGCGCACGAGGTGGGCATCCCGTCGTCGTCGACGATGATGTACGGCCACGTCGACGAGCCGCGGCACTGGCTCGGCCACCTGCGCACGCTCGCGTCCATCCAGGACCGGACCGGCGGCTTCACGGAGTTCGTGCCGCTGCCGTTCGTGCACCACAACGCGCCGATCTACCTGGCCGGGCTGGCCCGCCCGGGCCCCACCGAGCGCGACAACCGCGCGGTGCACGCGTTCGCCCGGCTCGCCCTGCACGGCCGGATCGACCACGTGCAGTGCTCGTGGGTCAAGCTCGGCGACGACGTGGCCGCGACCATCCTGCGCGGCGGCGCCGACGACATGGGCGGCACGCTGATGGAGGAGACGATCAGCCGGATGGCCGGGTCGGAGAACGGCTCGGAGCGGTCGGTGGAGGAGCTGACCGCGATCGCCGCCGCGGCCGGCCGCCCGGTCCGCCAGCGCACCACGACGTACCAGGGGTCGCCGGCCCCGCTCACCCCCGCCGCGCCGTCCGGTCCGCGGATGCTCCCGCTGACCCCCGCCTGACCTCTGGGCCCTGCCAGGTCCCAGGCGCGGCTCGACCTGGCTGAGCGCGGGCTGACGTCGCAGGGCGCGGGCTGACCTCGCAGAGCGCGGGCTGACCTCGCAGGGCGCAGCCGGGTCTTGAGGGGCGCAGCCGGGTCTCGACGGGCGCAGCCGGGTCTCGATGGGCGGAGCCGGCCTCGGGGGCATCGCCTGACCTCGCAGGGCTTGCACGGCCAGCGAGGCCGGGTGAACCCCTGCGAGGTGCGGGTCGGGCCCCCGCCGGCCCGCGTACGGTGAGGGCATGGGCGTGATGGGTTCGCTGTTCCCCCAGCCGAAGATCACCGAGGAGTCGGACGCGGCTGCCGACGGCAAGAAGTTCCGCGTCGGCCCGATCGACCTGGAGTCCGGCGTCGTTCAGCTGCAGCCGGTCCGCCCGGCCCAGGCCGACGAGGACGCCGAGACCGAGAGCTGATCGCGGTTCGGGTGCGGATCCGGCCGTATATGGCCGGTTCTGCACCGCTTCCGTGATCTCTCGTGGTCAGGGACCGAGCCTTTCCCTGACGGCTCGCGGCGCCCCGTACCGAGGCCGGTCCGGCGCTCGGTCTCGGAGATCGCTCACCAGGTGAGCGATGTCGGCCTGCTCCCGGCGAGCGCAAGCCGTTCGCCCTGGCTCGGCGAGCTCGGCTGAGGAATGACTCACCAGGTGAGCGAGTTCCTTCAAACCTGCCGCGCTTGCTGGGGCGCGTGGTCGGTACGCCCGGACCCGACGTGCTCGGCCAGGGAATCGCTCACCAAGTGAGCCGGTTTGCGGAGAGCTGGCTGCGGCAGGAGGCGCGTGGTCCGCCCCGGGTTCGGCAAATCGGCGTGGGGGATGGCTCACCAGGTGAGCGAGTCTCCGGAGTTCCTGGCGTGGCCGGTGGAGGTGTGGGGTCGGTAGGCCCCGGGTGCTCGGCGGGTTCGGCGGGGGAATCGCTCACCGGGAGAGCGAGTTCTTGGGAAAGCTTGCCGCGGCCGGTGGAGGCGGGTGGTCGGGTCGCCTGCGCCCGGCGATGCCGGCCGGGAATCGCTCACCAGGTGAGCGAATTCTTGGAAACCTTGTCGCTGGCGGAGGCGCGAGGTCGGAACCGCCCCGGGGCTCGACGCTCCCGGCCGGGGAATCGCTCACCAGGGTGAGCGAGTTTCCGGAGCGCTTGCCGCGCCGGACGGAGGGCTCAGGCCAGAACCGCACGCAGCTCGCGCTTGAGGACCTTGCCGAGCGCGTTGCGCGGCAGCGCCTCCACGATCTCCAGGCGCTCGGGCAGCTTGTAGGACGCGATCCGGCGTTCCCGCAGCGCCGCCACCACCGAGTCGAGTGTGGGCGGGTCGGCGTCCGCGGCGGGCACGACGACCGCGGCCACCCGCTCGCCGAGCCGCTCGTCCGGCGTCCCGACGATCGCGACCTCGGCGATCCCCGGCAGCGCGCCGATCAGCGCCTCCAGCTCGGCCGGGGCGACGTTCATCCCGCCCCGTACGACGACGTCACGTGCCCGGTCGACGTAGCGCAGCAGGGTCGGGTCGTGCGCCGCGATCGCGAACAGGTCACCGGTGCGCAGGTGCCCGTGCTCGTCGAACGGGTCGGGCCCGGAGGCGTTCCAGTATCCGGCGAACACCGTCGGCCCGCCCACGCGCAGCTCACCGGGCCGGTCGGGCTCCGTGATCTCCTCGCCGGTGTCCGGGTCGACGAGCCGGGTGCGGAACCCGTCGGCGATCGGGTTCGGCCAGCGCAGGACGCCGCCGTCCGGCGACGGGCCGCCGAACCAGGGGAAGTACACGGCGCGCTGCTCGGGGTCCGGGACCGTGTGCTGGTCGGAGACCAGGCCGATGCCCTCGTTGGAGCCGAAGAAGTTCGTCACCTCGATGCCGGCGCGCTCCCGCCACTGCGCGATCAGGCGCGGCGGCAGCGGCGCGGAGCCCGAGCCGATCACCCGCAGCGACGAGAGGTCGGCCGCCTCCATCAGGCCGGGCGCGTCCAGCATCCCGACCAGCAACGCCGGTGGCGCGAGCGTGTAGCTGACCCGCTCGGTGGCGATCTGGCGCAGGAACGTCGGCATGTCGAACGGGTGGTGGCAGACCAGCGTGGCGCCGGTGAGCAGCCAGGGCACCAGCACGCCGCCGAACCCGGCCATGTTGACCAGCGGGAACGGGGAGAGGATCACGTCGTCGGCGGTCAGCGCCGGCGCGGCCGCGCACCCGGTGCCGATGATGTGCCAGCTGTTCGCGCAGCGCGGGACGGCCTTCGGGGTCGCCTCGGTGCCGGAGGTCCAGCACAGCGTCACCGCCTCCGACGGGTGCCGGCGCAGCCGGGGCACGGGCCCCGCCCCGGCGTCCGGACCCGGGGGGCCGGCGCCGGGAGCGCCGAGCCCGTCCGCATCCCACACCAGCACCGTGACTCCGGTCGCCGCGGCGCAGGACGCCAGGTCCCGCCCGCCCAGCGAGGCGACCGTGACCATGGCCGCGAGCCCGGCGACCGGCGCGAGCGTGGACAGCTCGTGCTCGCGGTACGCGGTGGGGAACGGGCACACGACCGCGCCCAGCCGGGTGATCGCCAGCGTCGTGACCAGCAGCTCGACCGTGTTCGGCAGCTGGGTGCCGACGATGTCGTCGACGCCGATCCCGTGCCCGGCGAGCCGCCCGGCCGTCTCGGAGACCGCAGCGTCCAGCGCCGACCAGGTCAGCCGCCGCGGCTCGGAACCGAGCAGCGCCACCCGGTTCGCCGGGTCCACCAGCGCCGTCGCGTCCGGGCGTTCGGCGGCGCGGGCGCGCAGCAGCTCGTCCCAGGACCGGGCCGGGTCGTGCGACCACCACCCGGCCGCGACGTACTCCTCGACCCGCTCCGCTGGATGCGGTCTCACCGAGCCGTGCGGAACTGGTCGGGCCGGACCCACGTGGCGTGGAACCCGAGCGGCACCCGCTGCGGCAGCCGCACCCGCGCGACCGGTCCGGCCGCCAGGTCGGCGGCGTCGAGGATCTCCACCTCGGACCGCCCGTCGCGCTCGTCGGTGACGAACGAGACGAGGTAGCCGTCGTCGGAGCCGGTGCTGCCGTCGCGCGGGGCGAACGGCGCCTCGCTGCCGAACCGGCCGGGGCCGAACCAGTGGTCGATCCGCTGCCCGGTCGTGCGGTCGCGGCGCCACAGCCCGTCGAACCGGACGGTCTCGTGGTCGCCGATGTGCACGCCGTAGGAGTACCGGTCGGGAGTGCCCTGGGCGCGGGAGTCGATCGTCGGGAACTCGGTGTTGACGTCGTCGAGCTGCGTCTCGGTGGTCGAGCCGGTGACCAGGTCGAACTCGTAGCGGTGCAGGTGGGCGGTCAGCTTCAGGTAGCCGAGCAGCTTGCCGATCGGGCCCGGACGGGTGGGCCGCGGCTCGGGGCGGGCGACCCGGCACACGTCCAGGACGATCTTCTGACCGTCCTCCCACGCGTTCACCACGTGGTAGATGTAGCAGGGCGAGGCCTCGAACCAGCGGATCTCCGACGCGGCCCCGCGCCGCGGGATGACGCCGAACCGGGACGGCATCGACCGGTCGAACATCAGCTTGTGGCGGCCGCGGCGGGCGGCCTCCGGGTCGGCCACCAGCGGCAGGTCCATCAGCACCGAGAAGTTCTCGGTGATCGCCATGTCGTGCGGCATCCGGGGCCCCGGCAGATCGATCGATACCTCGTGCTCGATCCCGCCGGACTCCCCGACCACGCCGTAGCGCAGCAGCGGGTCGGCCGTGCCGTAGTCGAACCACATCAGCTCGCCGGTGCGCTCGTCGAGCTTCGGGTGGGCCATCACGTCGCCGTGCAGCGTGTCCAGGAACGTCTCGGCGCCGAGCGTCTCCAGCGACAGCGGGTCCATCGCCATCGGCGCCCCGCACAGGTACCAGGTGGCCAGTACGCGTCCCCGGTGGAACGTGAGGTCGGTGTTCGCGGTGTCCTTGAACGGCAGACCGCGCGCCGTTCCCCGCGGGTTGCCGGCCGGGTTCTCGATCATCCCGGACCACAGCGGCGCGCCGGCCTCCTCCTCGCGCGCCAGCCCGCGGGTCCGGATGTACCGGTTGCGGTAGCGGGCCTTCCCGTCCTCGAACGAGATCGCGTGCACCATGCCGTCGCCGTCGAACCAGTGGTAGCGGCCGGGTGGGTCGAACCGGGGGTTGGGCCCGTTCCGCAGGTAGACCCCGTTGAGGTCCCGCGGGATCTCGCCGACGACCTCGAGATCGTCGGTGGTGATCTCGTCCCGGACCGGGGCGAAGATGCCGGTCAGGTACGGGTTGGCCTCGTCGGTGTCGTCCGTACCGGCACGCGATGGACCAGGGGCGTTCTCGACCGCCGTCATGGCGCCTCCTCCGACGGCGTGAAGCCGGCCGGCGCGTCGGCGGCCTCCCCCTCTGTGTCGGACCGCTCCGGCGCCGGCCGGCTACCCGTGTGGATCGAACCCCCCTGTCGATCCACCCCGACCGCACCGCATGCTGCGGTCGGTAGCTTCGATCGGCAGAGTCAGGTAGGACGGTACGATCATGAAGGCAGCGGGTCAAGAGGAGTCGCGTCGTGCGGTCGGAGATTCCCCCCTCGGGGGGCGGTGAGGGTTTCCCCGCGGGAACCGTCGGGCGCACGCTCGGGGTGCTCGCGGACACCTGGACGCTCCTGATCCTTCAGCGCGCGTTCCTCGGCGTGCACCGGTACGCGGGGTGGCGGGAGACGCTGAACATCTCCGACGCGACGCTCACGGCACGCCTGCGCTCGATGACCGACCACGGACTGCTGGTCACGCGTCCGTACCGCGAGGGTGGACGGTCGCGCCGCGAGTACCGGCTCACCGAGCGTGGGCTGGACACCTGGCGCCTGCTGCTGGCCACCTGGGGCTGGGAGCGCACCTGGGAGCCGCGCGAGGTGCCGCTGCCCGACGTCGTGCACCGGGTGTGCGGCCAGGTCACCGACGTCGTGCTGTCCTGCGCGTGCTGCGGCCGGCCGGTCGGTCCGCGCGACACCGAGGTGAGCGGCGGCTCGGTCGTGACCGCGGGGGCGCGACCTGTCGCGCGTCCATCCCCGGCGGACCCGCGGGCGCCTGCCGACCGATCCCCTGTCGTTCCTGCCCGGGGCGATGGAGATCGTCGGGGACCGGTGGGGGGCGACGCTGCTGGGGGCGTGCCTGATGGGGCTGCGGACGTTCTCCGAGTTCGAGGAGCGCCTGTCGATCTCGCCGGAGGTGCTGACCGACCGGCTGCGCCGCTTCGTCGAGCACGGCGTGTTGGTCCGGGCCGGTCAGACCGGCTACCGGCTCACCGAGAAGGGCCGGGCCGCGTTCGCCATCCACGCGTGCCTGGTGGACTGGGCGAACCGCTGGCAGCGGGCCGACGGCGCCCCGGTCGACCTGGACATCCGGCACCGGGCGTGCGGTGCCTCGCTGGGGGTCCGGCTGGACTGCGCCGTGTGCGGCGTGCCGTTCGAACGGAACGAGGTCGGCCCGTCGTTCGCGGGCGCCGGGCGCCGGTAACCGGCTGTCGCCCCGGCCGGTCCGCATCGGGAGAATGGCGGGCATGACGACGCCTGACCCGCATCGACCCCGGGTGCTGTCCGGGATCCAGCCGACCGCCGACTCGTTCCACCTCGGCAACTACCTCGGCGCGCTGCGGCAGTGGGTGGCCATGCAGGACGACCACGACGCGTTCTACTGCGTGGTGGACCTGCACGCGATCACGGTCGTGCAGGACCCGTCGACGCTCGCGCAGCGCACGAGGATCGCGGCGGCGCAGCTGCTCGGGCTCGGGCTGGACCCGGACCGGTGCACGCTGTTCGTCCAGTCGCACGTGCCGGAGCACACGCGGCTGGCCTGGGACCTGGAGTGCCTGACCGGGTTCGGCGAGGCGAGCCGGATGACGCAGTTCAAGGACAAGTCCGCGAAGCAGGGCACCGACAGCACGACCGTCGGCCTGTTCACCTACCCGGTGCTGATGGCCGCGGACGTCCTGCTCTACCAGGCCGACCGGGTCCCGGTGGGGGAGGACCAGCGCCAGCACCTGGAGCTGACCCGCAACCTGGCCCAGCGGTTCAACTCGCGGTTCGGGCCCGTGTTCACCGTGCCGGAGCCCTTCATCCCGGCGGGGGCGGCGAAGATCGCCGACCTGCAGGACCCGACGTCGAAGATGAGCAAGTCGGCGTCGTCGCCGTCGGGGATCGTCGAGCTGCTCGACCCGGTGAAGACGTCGGCGAAGAAGTTCCGCTCGGCGGTGACCGACAACGAACGTGAGATCCGTTACGACCCCGAGGCCAAACCGGGTATCGCGAACCTGCTCACGATCCACTCCGCGCTGACCGGCCGGAAGGTCGAGGAGCTGGTGGCGGAGTACGAGGGCAAGGGCTACGGCGACCTCAAGAAGGACGTCGGCGAGGTGTTCGCCGAGTTCGCCGAGCCGTTTGCCGATCGCGTCCGGGGGTACCTCGATGATCCGGCGGAGCTGGACCGGGTGCTGGCGCGCGGCGCCACCCGAGCGCGTGACGTCGCCGGCGCGACAGTACAGCGGGTTCACGAGAAGATCGGGTTCCTGCCGCCGACGGGATGAACGGGGTGAACCGCCGTGGCCGACCGCACGAGCACGTTGGATACACCGGCTGACAAGCGGGTGGACTCGCGCCCGGAGTACGCCGACGAGGGCGGCGAGAAGACCGCGCTCGAGCGTTACCGCGAGCGGATGCAGTGGCTGGACCACCTGGTCCGGGCCGGGATCCGCTACACCGAGAACCACGGCGACCACTACGCCGCGGCGATCACCTACTTCAGCGTGCTGGCGCTCGTCCCGCTGCTGATGGTGGCGTTCGCCGTGGCCGGGTTCGTGCTGCGCGGCAACCCGGAGACGCTCCAGGCCCTGCGCGACGCCATCTCGACGGCGGCGCCGGGCGGGATCGGCGAGCTCCTGGGCGGGATCGTCGACACGGCGATCAACCGGGCCGGCGCGATCGGCGCGATCGGCCTGCTGGGTGCGCTCTACTCCGGCATCGGCTGGATGGGCAACCTGCGCGAAGCGCTGTCCGAGCAGTGGGGCCAGCGCGACGAGGCCCCGGCGATGATCAAGCGGCTGGGCTTCGACCTGCTCGCGCTGATCGGCCTCGGCCTGGCGCTGGTCGCCTCGTTCGCGATCTCCGCCATCGGCGGGTCGCTGGGCGAGACGCTGCTGGACCTGGTCGGGCTGGGTGACGTCGGCTGGGCCCGGTTCCTGCTGGTCGTGGCCACCATCGTGATCGGGCTGGCGGCGAACTGGCTGGTCTTCCTGTGGGTGATCGCCCGGCTCCCGCGCGAGCCGGTCACGCTGCGGAGCGCGGCGAAGGCCGCCCTGTTCGGCGCCGTCGGGTTCAAGCTCCTGCAGGTCGTGATGGTCTACTACCTCGGAGCGGTGACGTCGTCCCCGGCCGGGGCCGCGTTCGGCGGCATCCTGGGCCTGCTCGTCTTCATCTTCTTCGCCTCGCGCTTCCTGCTGTTCGTGACGGCCTGGGCGGCCAGTGCCGAGGAGGAGGACTACAACCCGACCGAGGTGCCGTCCCCGGCGGTGATCCGCCCGCAGATGGTCGTGCGGGAGGGCCCCAGCGTGCTGGCCACGGCCGGTCTGCTCACCGCCGGTGCCGTGGGCGGCCTGCTCGGGATCCGTGCGTTCGGACGCCGTCGCCGCACCTGACCGGCATCCCGGACCGACGCCGTCGGGCCGGGCGGGACGTCAGCGACGGCGGCGTGCGCGCAGGCCGACGACCCCGGCGCCGACGACGACCACCACCAGCGCGGCCAGGCCCACCACGGACGGGATCGTCCACGGGGCAGCGGGCGCGGGCGGGGCGCCCGGGCCGGACGCGCCCGGCGCCGCCGGAGCCGGCGCGGCGGGGCCGACCGTGCCCGGCGGGACCAGCGTCCCGGCCGGGGCGGCCGAGCGGGGCACGGTGAAGCCCCAGTCCAGCAGCGCGCGGGCCTGGTCGACCATCCGGACCGGCTTGTGCTCGCCGCGCATCAGGACGACGACGAGGCGCCGCCCGTTCCGGTCCACCGCGCCGGCGAACGTGTGCCGGGCCGCGTCGGTGAAGCCGGTCTTGCCGCCGATCACACCGGGCGTGTCCAGCAGCGGGTCGTCGTTGGACGTCAGGAAGCCCGGCTTGTCGGCGAACCCCGGGAACGGGTAGGTCCGGGTGCGCATCACCGTCGTGACCTGCGGCCGCGCGACGGCGGCGCGGAACACGAGCGCCAGGTCGTACGCGGACGACGACATGCCCGGACCGTCGAGTCCGGACACCGTGGCCGGGCGGGTGTCCAGCGCGCCGAGCCCGCGGGCCTGCTCCTGCATGGCGGACAGCGTGGCCGGAACGCCACCCAGCGTGCGGGCCAGCGCGGACGCCGCGTCGTTGCCGGAGTTCAGGATGAGCCCGTGGAACAGCTGGTCCACGGTGTAGCGCCCGCCGGGACCGACCCCGGCGCGGCTGCCGTCCACGTTCGCGTCCTCGACGGTGCCGGTGACGGCCGTGGACGGGTCCAGCCGGTCGGTCACGACGAGCGTGAGGAGCAGCTTGAGCACCGACGCCGGGCGCTCCCGGGCGTGCGGGGCGCGCGCCGCGAGCACCGCACCGGAGTCGAGGTCGGCGACCACATAGGACGCGACGCCGACCGGCGGCGGTGGCGGCGTGCCCGCCGCGCGCACCTCTGTGCAGGTGCCCATCCCGGGCCCGCCGACGGGCTCGGCCGGGACCGGCAGCGGCGCCACCGGGACGGTCTCCTCCTTGGCCGGCGGGCCGGGCGGTGCGGCCTGTCCCGGGCATCCCGCGGCGACGGACGTGGAGGTGGGCCCGGCCGGTGCGGCTCCGGCGGCCGCGACACCCGCGGACCCGGTCAGCAGGACCGCCGTCAGCAGGGTCGTGACGGCGGCGGACCCGGCCGGCCTGGCGCGCACCGGGATCAGGCGGCGCGCTCGGCGGCGGCACGTACCGCGTCCAGCGTCCGGTGCATCCCGTCCACCATCGCGGTTTCCCGCTCGCGGCCGAGCAGCCCGCTGGCCACGAGCAGCCGGACCGGCCACGGCGCCGGCCCGAGGTGCTCGCGCCACTGGGTCAGCAGCGTGACGCCGGGATCGGAGACGTCGTGCTCGAGGATCCAGCCCCAGGCCATCCGGTTCTCGCGCACCACGAACGTGAACCGCGACGGCGGCTCGCACTCGGTCACCCGGCAGTGCGTGCTCCACCGGACCGGGCCGTGCCGGTTGGTCCCGACGAACCGCGACCCGACGGCCGGGCCGCCGCCGTCGCTCCACCGGCCCCCGGTCGCCTCCGGGCTCCACTCGCCCATCCGCGTGATGTCGGTGACCAGTGCCCAGACCCGCTCCGGCGGGCTCGCGACGGTCACGCTCGCCTGGTCCACGCGCCCTCCCTCGGGTGATCGTCCGCGCGGACCGTACCGGGTCGCAGGACCCGCGGTGTCCGGGGACCGCCCACGACGTTCAGGTCACGTCGATGTTGCGACCCTCATGAACCGGGTCTGCAGCGGCTAGCGTCCCGCGGGAACCGGATGGAACCCGTGGGGGAGGCACTCGGCGTGCGGACACGACGGGGAGTGGCTGTGGTGGCGGTCGCGACGGCGATCGCGATGGTGCTGGCCGGGTGTGCTGGGGACACCGGTGGCGGACAGTCGCAGGGGGGCGCCCAGGACTGCCCGCGCAACCCCCCGCCGTCGGTGGGCGCGGCTCCGGCCCGGCCGGCGCCGCCGCCACCACCGGGCGACGCGAGCAGGCTCGAGGTCGGTCTGGCCTACGACGTCGGCGGGCGCGGCGACGCGTCGTTCAACGACGCCGCGGCGGCCGGGATCGACCGCGGCGGCCGGGCAGCTGAACATGCCGAAGGCGACCGAGGCGACGGCCCAGCCCGGGGAGAGCGAGGACGCCTCCGCGGCCCGCCTGCGCCGGCTCGTCGCGCAGGGGAACAACCCGATCATCGCGGTCGGCTCCACCTACGCGAACGCGGTGAAGTCCGTGGCACGTGCGAACCCGCAGGTCCGCTTCGCGATCGTCGACGACGACACGGTGGCGCTGCCGAACGTCACGCCGCTGGTGTTCGCCGAGGAGCAGGGCTCGTTCCTGGTCGGCGCCGCGGCGGCGTTGAAGACCACGACCTGCAAGGTCGGCTTCGTCGGGGGCGTGGACAACCCGGTGATACAGAAGTTCGAGGCGGGCTACACACAGGGCGTCAAGGCCGTCGCGCCGGACGCGCAGGTCGACGCGAGGTACATCTCGCCGGCCGGCGACACGACGGGCTTCGACGACGCCACCAGGGGGGCCGAGATCGCGACCCGCGAGTACGACGGCGGCGCGGACATCGCGTTCGCCGCCGCGGGCGAGTCCAACCAGGGCGTGTTCGCGGCCGCGCAGACCGCGAACAAGAAGGCCATCGGCGTGGACTCCGACCAGTACAACTCCCCGCAGCTGGCCCCGCTCAATCAGGTGATCATGACGTCGATGATCAAGCGCGTGGACGTCGCGGTGTACGACTACATCAACGCCGTGTCCAAGAACGACCTGGCCACGCTTCCGCAGCGCTTCGACCTCGAGGTCGACGGCGTCGGGTACTCCGAATCCGGCGGGCAGATCGACGACGTCACGTCCCAGCTCGACGCGTACAAGGCCGCGATCATCTCCGGCCAGGTCCGGGTGAAGGCCACGAAGTGAACGCCGGTGCTCCAGCCGTCGAGCTGCGCGGGATCATCATGCGCGCTGGTGCCGGCCGCGCCGGCGCTGGGGAGTGGCGTCGTGGTGTACCTCTTGAGTACCGGCGTGGAGAGGACACCTAGGTGGCGGGCGGAGGACCGAGCGGGGCCGGGCGCGACCTGATGCGCGAGGCCCGCGCGGAGACGCAGGTGGACTGGCCGTCGCTGCGCACGGCCGCGACCGCCGCTGCGGCGTCGGCGTACGCGCCGTACTCCGGGCTGTCCGTCGGCGCCGCCGCGATCTGCGACGACGGCCGCCTCGTGACCGGGTGCAACGTCGAGAACGCCTCGTACGGGCTCGGCGTCTGTGCCGAGGTCACCCTGGCCGGGCAGTTGCGGCTGACCGGCGGCGGGCGGCTGCGCGCGCTGGCCTGCCGCTCCGTCGGCGGCGACCTGCTGATGCCGTGCGGGGGCTGCCGCCAGGTGCTCCACGAGTTCGGCGGGCCGGGATGCCTGGTCGACGCCCCGCACGGCCCGCGGCCGATGTCCGAGCTGCTGCCGGACGCGTTCGGGCCGGAAGACCTCCCGGAGACGGCGCCGTGATCCGCGGAGTGGGCTGGGCGGACGACACGAGCGCACCGTTGTCCGGGCGGGCGGGTGACGGCGCAGTCGGGCCGCACGGGATGACCGCCGTCGGCGTCGTCGTGGCCAAGCGGGACTGCCGGGAGCTGACCGCCGAGCAGATCGACTGGATCGTCGGCGCGTACACCCGCGGCGAGGTGGCCGACGAGCAGATGGCCGCGCTCGCGATGGCGATCCTGCTGAACGGGATGGACGACCGCGAGACCGCGCGCTGGACCCAGGCGATGATCGACTCCGGGGAGCGGCTCGACCTCGGCGACGTCGGGCGGCCGCTGGTGGACAAGCACTCGACCGGCGGCGTCGGGGACAAGATCACGCTGCCGCTCGCCCCGCTCGTCGCGGCCTGCGGGGCGGCGTCTCCGCACCTGTCCGGGCGCGGGCTCGGGCACACCGGCGGCACGCTCGACAAGCTGGAGGCCATCCCCGGCTGGCGGGCGACGCTGTCCACCGAGGAGATCCGCGCCCAGCTCGCCGACGTCGGCGCCGTCATCTGCGCGACCACGCCGACGCTCGCCCCGGCCGACCGCAAGCTCTACGCACTGCGCGACGTCACCGGCACCGTCGAGTCCGTCCCGCTGATCGCGAGCTCGATCATGAGCAAGAAGATCGCCGAGGGCACCGGCGGGCTGGTGCTCGACGTCAAGGTCGGCACCGGGGCGTTCATGAAGACCACCGCCCGTGCGGGCGAGCTGGCCGAGGCGATGACCCGGATCGGCGCCGCGAACGGCCTGCCCACGACGGCGTTGCTCACCGACATGTCCCGCCCGCTCGGCCGGGCCGTCGGGAACGCGCTGGAGGTCGCCGAGGCCGTCGACGTGCTGCGCGGCGGCGGCCCGCCGGACGTCGTGGAGCTGACCGTGGCGCTGGCCAGGGAGATGCTGGCGCTGGCCGGGGTGACCGGGCCCGATCCGGCCGAGGTGCTCGCGTCCGGCGCGGCCTACCCGGTGTGGGAGGCGATGATCGCGGCCCAGGGTGGCGACCCGTCCGCGCCGCTGCCGACCGCGGCGCACGTGGAGACGCTCACGGCCGACCGCTCGGGCGTGTTCGTCGGCGCCGACGCACTCGCCGTGGGCACCGCGGCCTGGCGGCTCGGCGCGGGCCGCGCCCGTAAGGAGGACTCCGTGCAGGCTGCGGCCGGTGTCCGGCTGCTGGTCGGTCCGGGGGACGAGGTGCTGGCCGGTACGACCACTGCTGGAGCTGCACACCGACACGCCCGAGCGCCTGCAGGGAGCACGCCGGGCGGTCACCGGCGCGGCGCTGCTGATCATCGGGGAGCCGGACGGCACCGCACGACGCGACTGGTGCTGGACACGATCCGCTCGACCTGAGCGGGCGCGGGTCGCCGCCCGGTGCCGCCGTACGGATCGGGCACGATGGTCCACGATGCGTGACGATCGACGGCCTGCGGTCTCCCCGGCGCCACCGGCGCCCGGGGGTGCCGGTCCGCGCGGTCCGGTTCCGCCGGAGAGCGACGCCGAGATGACCCGGCCGATCCCCGGCCCGGTCCGCCCGGGACCGGAGACGACGGCGCCGATCGAGCCGGTCACCGAGATCGTGGAGCCGGTGGCCGGCAACGAGCAGGCCGGGTCGCTGGTGCGGTCGTCGAGCCTGATCGCCATCGCCAGCCTGGTCAGCAGGCTCACCGGGTTCCTGCGCAACCTCGCGCTGGTCGCCGTGCTCGGCCTGGCCGTGGTCAACGACTCCTACACGGTGTCGAACACGCTGCCCAACATCGTCTACGAGCTCCTGCTCGGCGGCGTGCTGACCAGCGTGATGATCCCGGTGCTGGTCCGCGCGCAGAAGGACGACGCGGACGGCGGCGTGGCGTTCACCCGACGGCTGCTCACCGTCGTCGGAGCGGGGTTGCTGGTCGCGACAGCGATCGCGATGGTCGCCGCACCGCTGCTCACCCGGCTCTACCTGGGCTCCGGCGAAACCGGGCAGGCCAACCCGGAGCTCGCGACGGCGTTCGCCTGGCTGCTGCTGCCGCAGATCTTCTTCTACGGGATCGGCGCGATGCTCGGCGCGATCCTGAACTCCAAGCAGGTGTTCCTCCCGTTCGCCTGGGCGCCGGTTCTGAACAACGTCGTCATGCTGCTGGTGCTCGGCGCGTACGTGTTCGTGCCGGGCGAGATCTCCACCGATCCGGTGCGGATGGGCGACCCGAAGCTCCTGGTGCTCGGGATCGGGACGACGTTCGGCATCGTCGTGCAGGCGCTCGTGCTGTTCCCGGCGATGCGCCGGATCGGGTTCCGCTACCGCCCGCTGTGGGGCTGGGACCCGCGGCTGACGCTGGCCGGCGGGATGGCCCTGTGGATCGTCGGGTACGTGCTGGCCGGACAGGCCGGCTACATCGTCACCACCCGGGTCGCGGCGGGTGCCGACCCCGGCTCGGTCTCGACGTACCAGAACGCCTGGCTGCTGCTGCAGGTCCCGTACGGGGTCATCGGGGTCTCGCTGTTGACCGCGCTGATGCCGCGGATGAGCCGCGCCGCCGCACGGGGCGACAACGAACAGGTGGTCACCGACCTGTCGCTGGGCGCACGGCTGTCGACGGTCGGGCTGCTGCCGATCGCGGCGCTGCTCACCGTGTTCGGCACCGAGCTGGGCGTCGCGCTGTTCTCGCTCGGCGCCGGCAGCGGCTCCGGGGCGTCGCGGCTCGGCGCGACCGTGGCCGCGTCGGCGTTCGGCCTGCTCGCCTACGCCGTGACGATGCTGCAGCTGCGCGTGTTCTACGCGATGACCGACTCCCGGACACCGACCCTGATCCAGGTCGGGATGATCGTCGTCAAGATCCCGTTGCTGCTGGTCTGCCCGCTGCTGCTGCCTCCCGACAAGGTCGTGCTCGGCCTGGCCGCGGCGAACGGGCTGTCGTTCGTGGTCGGCGCGATCATCGGCCAATGGCTGCTCGTACCGGCGGCTCGGCCACGTCCGCACCCGCGAGGTGCTGGTGACGCTCGGGAAGACGCTCGTCGCCTCCGTCGTGGGCGCCGCCGCGGCCTGGGCGGCCGGCAAGGGTGCGGACGCGGCGTGGCTGTCCGGCTGGCCGGTCGTCGGCCGGGCCTGGATGCTGCTGGCGATCGGGACGATCGTCGCCCTGCCGGTGACGGTGCTCGTCATGCGCCTGCTGCGGGTGGCCGAGCTGGAGACCGTGTTCCGCCGCTTCTCCCGGCGCTGACGCCCACCGCCGCCGCTGCGGTCATCCCTTGACGTAGGCGAGCTTCTCGGTCACGAGGCCGTCCCGGACGGTGAACACGTCGACGCCCCGGACGTGCCCGTCGCCCCACGAGTACTGCCACCGGACCAGGACCCGGTCTCCGGCCGCGACCATCTCCTCGGTGCGGAACTCGCCGGCGGGTGCGGCCGCGAACAGCGCGACCCAGGCGGACCGCACCGCCTCGGCGCCCACGTGGCGCCGCCCGTCCGGCGGCGAGGTGTCCTCGAACACGCAGTCGGCGGCCATCGTTGCCATGATCGCGTCGACGTCCTTCGCGCCGAACGCCTGGTTGAAACGGTCGACCGCGTCGACCGCCGAGCGGTGGTCCACCGGCGCGTTCACGGTGGCGCTCACGCGCGTGCGTAGGTCGACGCGCCCCACCAGTCCACGACGACGACAGGCTCGTCACCGACCACCCACGCGTCGTGACCCGACGGCAGGGCCGTGACCTGGCCGGGGGCGGCGTCGAACTCGTCGCCGTCGGCCGTGCGGACACGCAGGATGCCGGACACGTGGTACTGGAAGTGCGGTGCCTCGCAGAGCTCGGTGCCTGCGACGGGCTTGACGTCGTTCGACCAGCGCCAGCCCGGCTCCAGGGTCAGCCTGCCGATGTCGGCTCCCCCGATGTGCAGCAGGTCGAGCCGGCCGTTCGGGAACTCGCGGGTCTCGGTCGGGGTGGCGAAGTCCTGCTGCTCGTACGCGGTGCTCATGGTGTCCTCCGGACGGACTCGACGTGTGGTGCGAACGAGCCGGACGCTACGGAGCCGACCTTGCAGTTCGATGGCGGACGAGGACCATCATCGCCATGCCGGGTGTGCACCTGCAGCTGCTCGGGCGGTTCCAGGTCCGTCGCGACGGCGAGGAGGTCCCGCCCGCGGCGTTCGGCGGTCGGAAGGTCCGCACGCTTCTGCGGGTGCTGGCGGTCCGCAGGCCCGACCTCGTCCCGCGCGACGTGCTGGCGGAGGCGTTGTGGCCGGACCGGCTGCCCGCCGACCCGGCCGGGAACCTCGGGGTGCTGGTCAACCGGGCCCGACGAGCGCTCGGCGACCCGGCGCTGATCGTCACCGGTGGCGGGGGGTACGCGCTGGGCGCCTGTTCCTGCGATCTGGCGGAGTTCGCGGACGCACTCGGCCGGGCCCGCGAGGCCGGCGACGATCATCGGGCCGCGCTGCGCGCCTACACCGCAGCCCTGGCGTTGTGGGGCGAGCCGCTGGCCGAGGACACCTACGCCGAGTGGGCGCGCGAGCCACGGGGACGGCTGCTGCGCGACCGGACCGACGCCGGCGAGGGTGCCGCACGCGCCGCACTGGCCCTCGGCGACGCCCGCAGCGCGGTGGAGCATGCGACCACCGCGGTCGCCGCCGACCCGTTGCGCGAGTCGGCCGCGCTGCTGCTGGCCCGCGCGCTGGCTGCGGGCGGGGACACGGCCGCAGCGCTGGCTCGGCTGGCCGAGCTGCGCGAGCGGCTGGCCGACCGGCTCGGGGTCGACCCCTCGGCGGAGTGCGCCGAGCTCGAGCTCACCCTGCTGCGCGGCGGCCGAGGCTCCCGGACCCGCCCGGTGCGTGCGCCGGCCCCGACCCGCCCGCCGGCGTTCGGCGGCCTCGTGTTCGTCGGGCGGGACGGCGAGATGGCCCGGTTGCGCGATGCCGTGGCCGGCCGGGCGGTGGTGATGCTCGGCGGCGACCCCGGGTTCGGCAAGTCGCGCCTGCTCGCCGAGCTGTCCGGGGACTCCGCGTTGCCGGTCGTCGCGGCGCGCGCGGTCCTGCCGGAACGCGAGGAGGCGTGGGCGCTCGCGCGCTCGCTGCTGCGTGAGGCGATGGAGGTCGACGACGAGGTGGCCGGCGCGCTCCCGGTCCACGTCCGGAGCGCTCTGGCCGGGGTGGTGCCCGAGTGGGCGGACGGACCGGTGCCGCCATTGGAGGGCGAGACCCGTCGGGCGCTGCTGCTGGCCGGGGGTCTGCGTGTGCTGGAGGCGGTCACCGGGGACGGCGCGCTGCTCGTGGTCGACGACCTCCAGTGGGCGGACCCGAGCAGCCTGGTGCTGCTCGGGTCCGTGCTCGCCCGGATTCCGAACCTCGCGGTCGTGCTCGCGTACCGGCCCGCGGAGATGCCGGCCGGAGCGCTGGACGGGTTGCGGAACTGCCGGGCCTGTGTCGACGTCGAACTGGGTCCACTGTCGAGGGTCGCGGTGGACCGGTTGATGGCCGATCCGGATCTCGTCGAGGCGGTGTGCGAGACGACCGACCGCTCTCCGTTCGCGGTCGCCGAGGTGCTCCGCGGGCTGGTCGACCGTGGCCAGGTGACTCCCGGGCCGGGCGGTCGGTGGAGGTCGCGGACGCCGGGTGCGGCCGTGCGGGCCGCGGAGCTCGGTCGTGCGGGACAGCGCCGCGCCGTCCAGGCCAGAGCCGGCCTGCAGACCGGGACGGCGGCGGAGGTGCTGGCGCTGGTCGCGCTGCTGGACCGGGAGGCGTCGGCGGGAACGATCGCCGCGGCCGCCGGGCTGGCGCCGCGCCCGGCCCTGGACGTCCTCTCCGCACTGGCCACAGCCGGCCTGCTCCGGCTCGGGGAGCGGGGCTGGACCACGGCTCACGACCTGGTCGGCGAGACGGTCGTCGGCCGGCTACCGGCCGCAGATCGGGGACGGCTGCACGGTCTGCTCGCCCGGGCCCTGGAGGCCGAGGACGCCGATCCGTCCGAGCTGGCCCGGCACCACCGCGGTGCGGGCGACACCGACGCGGCCGCGCGGGCGTTCGCCGGTGCCGCCGCGCAGGCCCTGGAGGGGCACGCCCCCCGGGAGGCCGCGGCGCTGGCCACCGCCGGTCTCGCGCTCGACCCCCGCGCGCCGGTCCGCGCAGACCTGCTCGCGGCACGGGCCGATGCCGTGGCCGTGCACGGTGAGCTGGCCGCTGCCGTGGCCGACCTCCGGGCGGCGCTGGTCGACACCGTCGCCGGCCCCGTCCGATCGCGGCGCCAGTCCCGGCTGGCGATGCTCACGTTCGGAGCGCAGGACCCGCACGGGGCAGCCGAGCTGGCCGAGCTGGCCATCGTCGCCGCAGGCTCCGACGACGCCGCGCGCGCACTCGCGCTGGAGACGGCGGCCGTGCTGGACATGAACCTGGCGCGGGAGGACCGGGCACGCGCCCGGTCCGACACGGCACTGGGCCTCTACCGCCAGGTCGGCGACGCCCGGGGCGCTGCCCGGATCCTGGACGCCCGTGCGATGGCCACGTTCCTGGACGGCCGGATCGTGGAGGGGGGCGACGAGCTGGGCAGGGCGGCGCAGCTGTTCGTCGATTCGGGGGAGCTGCTGCGGGTGGTGACCCCGCGCTCCACCCGCGGGCACGCACTGGTGTTCCGCGCCCGCCCCGAGGAGGGCCTGGACGAGGCCTCCGCCGCGCTGCGGCTCGCCTGCGACCTCGACGCGCCGGAGCAGCAGACCTACGCGCTCTGGCACCGCTCGGAGGCGCTGTCCGCGGTGGGCCGGGTGCACGAGGCGGAGGCCGACGCACGGGAGGCGCTCTCGATCGCGCGCGCCGTCGACCATCGCGGATGGACCGCGACCGCGCACCGGGCGCTGGGCATCGCGCTCGTCGCCCGCGGTGAGCTGGACGACGCAGCCGCGGCGTTCGCGGAGTCGGCCGCGATCGCGCGGGAGGACCTGACCCTGTTCGCGTCCTGGGCCGCGGCACGCTCGGCCCTGGTCGCGGTGGCCCGCGGTCGACCGGACAGCGCGGACGCATGGGTGGCCCGTGCGCTGGCTATCGGGCCGCCCCTGGGGCACTTCGAGGGTCGGCTGGCCCAGGTCGAGCTGGCCGTCGCGCGCGCCGATCCGGCGGCCGGCACGCTGGCCCGGACGGCGCTGGCCCGGGCCCGGGCCGACGGGCACGAGGTCTCGGCCGAGCGGCTCCTGACCACCCTCGAGGCGGCCGCGAGGGGCTGAGTCCCTCGCCGCCGGCCCCGCGGGGTTTCTACTCGTCCGGGTCGTCGGTGACGACGTCGACGTCGGAGGCCGACGCGCCGTTCTGGCTCTTCACCGTCGCCTTGGAGCGGTTCGAGCGACGCTGGGCCGGCCGCGGCGGGGGCGGCGGGCTCGGCTGCTGCTGGTACTGGGCGCCACGGCCCATGATCAGCTCGGCGAACGTGGCCATCGCCTCGTCCAGCTGGCCCGCGCTGCGCCGCTCGGACTCCTCGTTCGCCTTCGCCACCAGCGCCGTCACCGAGGGGGTGTCCGGACGGGTGCGCAGCACCTGGTCCAGCTCGCCGATCTTCGAGTCGACGGTGCCGCCGAGCTCGCCCAGCTTGCCGTCCAGGCCGGACTCGACCGAGTCGAGCCGCTCCCCGATCTGCTCGAGCCGGGAGGTGACCGAGTCCAGGCGCTCGGTGAGCGCGTCGAACGCCGGGGTCGGGTCGACGGCCGGGCGGGCGGACAGCTCCTCCAGCCGCCGGTGCAGACCGACGCTGGTGTCGCCGAGCAGGTTCCGCAGGCCCTCGCCGGTCTCCTCGAACGAGTGCGTGGCCGCGTCGAGCTGCTCCTTGACCTGCCGCTCGACGCCGTCCACCCGCTCCTTGATCGGGGTGGCGACCGCGTTCGGCATCGCGTCGAGGCGCATCTCGTGCCGGTCCAGGCGGTTGTCCAGGTCGTCGAGGCGCTTGTGCAGCCCGCCGAGGCGGTCGTCCAGACCGTCCATCCGGCCGGACACACCCTCCAGGCGCCCGCTCATGCCGTCGAGGCGGCCGTCGAGCTGGGCGATCGGCTTGGCCAGCTTGTCCGGCAGCGACTCGATCGCCCGGGTGATCGCGCCGAGCGCGACCTCCTGGTTGTCCAGCTTGGTCACGGTCTCGTCGAGGCGCTCGGCGAGGACGTTGACCTCGGTCCGGTCCGGGATCTCGGTGAGCTTCTTGCGGACCGTGCCGATGGCGTCGAGTGCGGAAAGCCGCGCGTGGATCTCGTCCAGGGAGTCGAAGATCTGCTGCTGCTCGCTGTCGCGGATCTCGGCCGCACGCATGAGCATGCCGCGCATCCGATCGAACGAGAGGTTCGTGTCGCTCATGGCACCTGTGCGCTTCCTCTGAGCCAAGTGGGGAGTACTCAGAGGGTAGCGAGTGCCGTTCGGGTATCGACGGACGGTCACGTGTTGGGCCGTACGGGGTATCCGACCAGCCCTGATGGGGCCGGTCATGATCGTGCCCTACGGTGCGATCGTGGCCGTTGTCCTGAACGCCGACACCGTCCGGACCGCTCCCAAGGTACTCCTGCACGACCATCTCGACGGCGGGCTCCGCGTGGGCACCGTGATCGAGCTGGCCGACGCCGCAGGGTACCGCGACCTGCCGACGACCGATCCGGACGAGCTCGGCCGCTGGTTCCTCGGCGCCGCGCACTCCGGCTCGCTGGAGCGCTACCTCGAGACGTTCGGGCACACCGTCGCCGTGATGCAGACGCCCGAGGCGCTGTCCCGGGTGGCCGCCGAGGCGGCCGAGGACCTCGCGGCCGACGGCGTCGTCTACGCCGAGGTGCGCTTCGCGCCGGAGCTGCACGTCGAGGGCGGCATGGACCTCGACGGCGCGGTGCAGGCGGTGCTCGACGGGTTCGCCGCCGGCGCCGAGCGGGCCGCGGCCGCGGGGCGGACGATCCGGATCGGCTGCCTGCTGACCGCGATGCGGCACGCCGCGCGCTCCCGTGAGATCGCCGAGCTGTCCGTCCGGCACCGCGACGGTGTCGATTCTCGTTCCGCCTGCGCTCCTCTCGTCGGAGTCGTCGGCTTCGACATCGCCGGGGCCGAGAAGGGCTTCCCGCCGACCCGGCATCTGGACGCGTTCGAGTACGTCCGCCAGCAGAACGCGCACGTGACGATCCACGCCGGGGAGGCGTTCGGGCTGCCGTCGATCTGGGAGGCGGTCCAGTGGTGCGGCGCGGACCGGCTCGGTCACGGCGTGCGGATCGTCGACGACATCCGGTGCTCCGACGGCGAGCCGCCGCGGCTGGGACGCCTGGCCGCCTGGGTGCGGGACATGCGGATCCCGCTGGAGATGTGCCCGACGTCCAACGTCCACACCGGCGCGGCGACGTCGCTCGCCGAGCACCCGATCGGGCTGCTCACCCGGCTGCGCTTCCGGGTCACGGTGAACACGGACAACCGGCTGATGTCCGACTGCACCATGACGAGTGAGCTGACCGGCCTCGCCGAGGCCCACGGCTACGGCTGGGAGGAGCTGCAGTGGTTCACGGTGAACGCCATGAAGTCGGCGTTCATCGGCTTCGACGAGCGGCTCGCGCTGATCGAGAACGTGATCAAGCCCGGGTACGCGGCGCTGCGGGCCGACTGAGGCGAGTGCCCGGTCAGTGCCTGCGTAACCGCGCCTGCAGGCTCGTCACCAGCTCGCCCCACTGCGCGGCCTCGGCCGGGAACGGCGGAGTCGGCGCCAGCCGCGTCGGGTCCGGCCGGACGATGAACGACACGAGCCAGCCCAGCGGGTTCGACTCGGCCAGCAGCCGGGAGGCCTCGTCGTCGTCGGCCCAGTCGCCGACGTCGTGCAGCAGCTCCACCGCGAGGTCGAGCTGGACCGGGTCGATGTCCAGCACGCCCTGCGCGAGGTCGTCGCGGATCCCGGTCATGACATAGGTGTTCATGTCCTCGACGGTCACGTCCAGCTCACCGACGCGGGCGGCCTCGAGGACCTCCCGCCAGGTGGAGACGGCGGCCAGGTCGGTCCCCGCGATCGTCGCGTCCTCCGGCTCGGCGAGCGCCCGCACCAGGGCACGCTCGGATCGGTAGACATCGATCCTGCCGTCGGAGCCGAGGAAGACCGGCTTGTCGTCGAGGTAGCAGCGCAGGGTCACGCCCTCGCTGTCGGAGGTCTCGATCCGGATCGGGTCGATGCCGACGTCGGCCCAGAAACCGGTCGGCGTACCCCCATCATCGGCGACGGCGTCGTCCTCGATCTCGGCGTCGTCGGTCTCGTCGGAGCCCGCGTCGTCGGCGATGTCCTCCGCCTCGGCCAGCGCCTCGGCCTCGGCCTGGGACTTCTCCAGGGCCGCCTCGTCCACCTCGGGGGTGGCGACGAGCTCGTCGAGCGCGTCGACGACCTCGTCCCAGCGTGCGCCGATCGTGTCCGACATCGCCGACCACTGCTTGGCACCCTCGCGACCCGCGAAGGCCACCGAGCCCTGACGCAACAGCTCGAAGCCCGGCTCGCCGTCCAGGATCCCGAGCACCTCGTCGAGATCGCAGACCTCGGCGAGCGAGCGCACGATCGCGATCGTCTCGTCGAGCTCGGCGATCGTCCACTGTTCCGGATCACCGGCCGCGATCTCCGGAAGCCCGACGATGTCGAAGCGGTGCTGCTCGTCCGGCGTCAGCTCGGCGACCGAGAGCCCCGGCACCACCGACCAGGCGGGGTGGTCGGCCAGGTCGTGCTCGCGCGACGTACGGACGAAGGCCGCAACCGCAGCCACCTCGTCGAAGACGAACACCGACTCATCGTCGCCGAGGAACGCCTCCCACTCCTCGCCGTCCTCCCGCCATCGCGGGGCCCACAGGGTGACGACGTCCCCTCGTGTGAGGGCGAGCTGGATCGGCACGATGTCGCTTGCCACTCGACGAGCCTAGCGTCGCCCACCGACAGCGCGCCTGCCGCCGCCCTGCGCCGCAGGGGCGCCGGCGGTCGGCCACCCGGGCCATGGCGGTCGGGGCCGCCACCGGGTACGCGAACTACTGGTCCAGCCGGGCGCCACGGCGGATCGGGGTCCGCCGCGGGCGCCGGTCCGGACATCGGAACCTCAGGCCTGGCTGTGCAGCCGGACGACGCCGATCGAGACGTCCTCCAGCCCACCACGGTCGAAATCCCGACGCAGCTGGTCGGCCTTCACCGTGGCCGTCATCCCGTCGAACGGGCCGTGCGCGTCCACCTCCCCGGTCTGCGGGTCGACCGCCAGTACGACGTACCCGTCGCACTGCGTGAGCCTTTCCGCCGCAGCGATCAGTGTCGCCTCTTCGGAAGTCGTGTTCTCCGGCACCGGATCACCTCCTCGTCATCTAGTACAGCGTCGGCGGCCCCTCGGATGTGACACCGTTTCGTCCATACCACCCGTTCGGGTCAGGTGAATCTGTAATTCGGCGACCTTGCGTACCGTTCGGGTCACTCGTCGCATGTCGTCACGCGGCCGGGCGAGGCCGAGGTGCCTGTACGGCAACTGATCGTCACTTCTCGGCCGTCCGTGGAATCCGTGTCACGCAAGGTCTGCGGGTGTGATCGAGGCACCACCCGGGCGGACCAGGACCGCTTCCGGGACGACTTAGCGCTCACCCGTCGGGGAACGAACGCCGGACACGGTCGGTGAACCCTGACACTCAGCCGTGTCAAGGTCCGGAACGCTCGTCGCGACCGCCGGGATGCCAGGATCGGCGCATGCGCGTGCTCCGCACCCCCGATAGCCGGTTCGCCGGTCTGCCCGACTTCGACCTTGAGCCGTTCTACGCCGACGTCGGCGACGGCGACGGCGGGACGTTGCGGATGGCGTGGGTCGCCGACGGCCCCGAGGACGGCCCGCCGGTGCTGCTGCTGCACGGCGAGCCGACCTGGTCGTTCCTCTACCGCACGATGATCCCCGTGCTCGCCGCGGCGGGCTTCCGGGCGATCGCCCCGGACCTGGTCGGGTTCGGACGCTCCGACAAGCCGACCGAGCTCGACGACCACAGCTACGCGCGGCACGTCGAGTGGGTGCGTGCGCTGGCCTTCGACGTCCTCGACCTGCGGCGGGTGACGCTGGTCGGTCAGGACTGGGGCGGCCTGATCGGGTTGCGGCTGGTGGCCGAGCACCCGGACCGGTTCGCGCGGGTGGTGGCCGCGAACACCGGCCTGACCACCGGCGACACCGACATGCCCGAGGTGTGGTGGGGGTTCCGCCGAGCGGTGGAGAAGGCGGGGGCGGCCGGGACGCTGGACGTCGCCCGGCTCGTCGCGTCCGGATGCGCCCGCCCGCTCGCCGACGACGTCCTCGCCGCCTACGCGGCGCCGTTCCCGGACCAGACCTACATGGCCGGGCCGCGGGTGATGCCGCTGATCGTCCCGACGCGCCCGGACGACCCGGCGAGCGAGGCGAACCGCGCGGCCTGGGACGTGCTGCGCACGCTGCACGTCCCGGTGCTGTGCCCGTTCTCCGACTCCGACCCGATCACCGGTCCCTGGCGCGCTGAGCTGGCGCGGGAGCTGCCCGGTGCGGCGGCACGGGTGCACCCGA
Source organism: uncultured Actinomycetota bacterium (assembly GCA_963822335.1). GTDB lineage: Bacteria > Actinomycetota > Actinomycetes > Mycobacteriales > Pseudonocardiaceae > Pseudonocardia. The sequence goes on from CAWGHE010000007.1 coordinate 575,199, forward strand.
CGATCGCGGGTGCCGGGCACTTCCTGCAGGAGGACGCCGGTCCGGAGCTCGCCGCCGCCGTGGTCGACTTCGCGCGATGACCGACGAGCTCGGTCCGGAGCCGTGGGGCTTCGGCGCGTCGCCGCCGTCGCGCACGTCCGAGGCTTCCGCCGGCTGGGGTTCCCGGGCTGACGGTCGCTACCTCGACCTGGTGCCGACCCGCCGCCGTCTGAACTGGTTGTCCCCGGCGCCGCTGTGGAAGTCGCGCAACGACCGGGTGGCCGGGCTGCTCGGCGACCCGACCGACGAGACCCGCACCGCGTGGCTGCGCCGGATGCGCGAGCACCCCGACCCGGAGCGCGATCTGGACACACGGGTGGTGGACCGCTTCGCCGATCGCGACCGGATCTCGGTCTCGCTCCTCGGCGACCCGGGTGAGGGGGACGCGTCGCAGTACGCCGTGGTCCCGGTGCTGGAACGCGTCGCCGGGAGCACGGAGACCGCACCCGACGGTCACGGGACGGACCTCGCCGTCGTCGTCAGCGACGTGATCTACCCGGCCGGCGGGGTGGACGCCTACGAGAACCACCACCACCGCCCCTACACCCGCTACCCGGGCCCGATCTACGGACTGCCCGGCAACCACGACTGGTACGACGACCTGCTCGGCTTCATGGCCGTGTTCTGCGGGCAACCCCCGGACGGCGGGCCGCCGCGGGTCGACGGGCCGGGTCCGGCGTGGCGCCGCGTGCTGCGCAAGGCCGCGTGGCGCAGGCCCCCGAGGGCGACGGCGGAGCGGGCCGAGGCGTTGCGCCGCGAGTACCGGCCGCGCCCGGAGCAGCAGGCGACCCAGCCCGGGCCGTACTGCGCGATCGACGCAGGCCCGGTGCGGCTCGTCCTGATCGACACGGGCCTGCACGGCGGCATCGACGCCGACCAGGCCGACTGGCTGCGCGAGGTCTCCTACGGCGACGACCGTCCGAAGATCCTGCTCACCGGCAAGCCGCTGCTGACCTACGCGGACTACCAGCCGTGCCCGGTGCGGGACCCGCGCCCGGGCGGGCCGCGCTCGGTCGACGAGATCGTCACCGACCCGGCCGCCGGCTACCTGGCCGTGATCGGCGGCGACGACCACAACTACCAGCGCTACCCGGTCGACGTCGGCGACGGCCGCACCCTGCTGTACGTGGTCGCCGGCGGCAGCGGCGCCTACATGTCGGCGACCCACACGATCCCCAACCTGGACACCGTCGACGCCGTCGCGGTGCCGGAGGAGAGCTTCCGCTGCTACCCGCTGCGCGGGGACTCGCTGGCCTACTACAGCCACCGCTACGACAAGGTGCTCGGCTTCGGCCGGGGCGCGTTCGTGCTCACGCCGGGCGAGGCGACGGCGCTGGCGGCGAAGCGGCACGACATGGCACCGCCCCGCGGTGAACGCCGCAGGGTGTCGTGGTGGAAGGAACGGATCGCCCGCCTGATCTACCGGCTGCCCACGCGCGGGTCGGCGCCCGGGCACAACCTGATGTCCGTGCTCTTCGACGGGGACACCCCGCCGCTGTTCAAGTCGTTCCTGCGCCTGGACGCGACCGCCGACGAGATCGTGCTGAGCGCGTGGAGCGCCACCGGGTCCCGGGAGCACGAGGTGCGCCCGGCCGTCGAGGACGTGATGCGGGCCGGTCGCGGTCCCGACGGCCGGTGGACCTGGACGAGTGAGACGCCGGGCCGTGCCACCCCCTGAGCCGGTTAGGCTCCGCGACATGGACGTGCGCGTCGTCGACCACCCGCTCGCCCGCGCTCGGCTGTCCAGCATGCGCGAGGCCCGCCACGACAACGCGACGTTCCGCGCCGCGCTGCGCGAGCTGACCCTGATGCTGGTCTACGAGGCGACCCGCGAGGCGCCGCTGGCCGAGGAGCCGCTGCACACACCGGTCGCACGCACCGTCGGGTACCGCCTCGCGACGCCGCCGGTGCTCGTCCCCGTGCTGCGGGCCGGGCTCGGCATGGCCTACGCGGCGCTGGACCTGGTCCCGGAGGCGCAGATGGGCTTCGTCGGGATGGCCCGCGACGAGGCGACGCACCAGCCGGTGCCCTACATGGAGTCGCTCCCGGAGTCGCTGGTCGGCCGGCCGGTGTTCGTGCTGGACCCGATGCTCGCGACGGGCGGGTCGATGGTGCACACGATCGAGCTGCTGACCCGTCGTGGGGCGGACGACGTGACCGCCGTCTGCGCCCTCGCCGCGCCCGAGGGTGTGGACCGCCTGCGCGACAGCGGGCTGCCGGTCCGCCTGGTCACCGCCGCGATCGACGAGCGGCTCAACGACTCCGCGTTCATCGTGCCCGGCCTCGGCGACGCGGGGGATCGTCAGTTCGGCGCCGTCTGACCCGCGCCCGGAGCAGTCGTCACCCGCTCTCGGCGACCGCCCGGATCCGCTCCAGCGTCTCGCGCATCCCGCGCTCGTTCGTCTTCCCACGCGCCCGCCCGGCCAGCGCCCAGTAGAGACGGGTGGCCGGGTTCTCGGCGAGGTGGAACGACTCCGTGACGTCGGTGCCGCCGTCCGGCGCCGGGGCGAAGCGGTAGTGCCAGTTGTTGATCTCCCGCTTGCCGCCGAGCACGACGAATCCGAACTGGCGGCCCGGCTCGCAGTGGGTGACCCGGCAGACCGTCCAGTACATCGGCCCGCGGCCGTTGCGCTTGACGTGCCCGCGGAACTTCGCGCCGACGGCCGGGCCGGTCGCGCTGCCGAGCCACTCGGCCTCCAGCGTCTCCGGGGAGAACCGGCCGGTGTTGCGGACGTCGGAGACCAGGTCCCAGATCCGCTCCGCCGGCGCGTCCATGTGCACCGTGACTTCACCCTGCATCGACCCTCCATCGTCTGTTCGCTCCGCAAGCTGCGCTCAGCACTCCATCAGGCCGGCCGCCACGGTGGCGCCGAGCTCCCAGCACGCTTCCCGGGCGGCCGCGTCGGGCGCCCCGGTGATCTCCACCGGCGCCGCGACGGGTGTCCAACCCATCCCCTCGGTGATCGTGCGGACCGCCGTCACCGCCCCCGAGGTGTCCGAGCCGCCGTGCACCCACAGGCCGTACGGCAGGCCGCGGGTGTCGTCGCCGCAGACGTAGAAGACCTGGTCGAAGAAGTGCTTCAGCGCCCCGGACATGTAGCCGATGTTGGCCGGTGTGCCGAGCAGGATCCCGTCGCAGGCCAGCAGGTCCGACGCGGTCGCCGCCAGCGCGGCCCGCGACGTCACCTCGACGCCGGTGATCTCCGGGTCGCTCGCGCCGCGCTGCACCTCGGCCAGCAGCTCCGCGGTCGCGGGCGACGGGGTGTGGTGGACGATCAGCAAGCGGGCCATCGCGTCCATCCTGCCCCGGATGATCGTCGGCCGCCGATGATCACGGCCCGATCCCGAGCAGGTCGCCGACCTCGGTGCGCAGAGCGGTCAGGCCCTCCTCGGCGCGGGTGCGGGCGGCGGCCAGGTCGTCTGCGCCGTCCGGCCGCTCGACGATCTCCAGGTACGCCTTGAGCTTCGGCTCGGTTCCGGACGGGCGGATCACGACCCGAGCCCCGTCGCGCCGCAGGCGCAGCACGTCGGGGGCGGGACGATCGACGTCCCAGCCGGGCGGGGGATCGTCGCGCAGCCGGGCCACGACGGCGTCGCGGGCGTCCGGCTCCATCTGCATCGACCGGCCCTCGGTGCGGTGCACGCCGTGCGCGACGGCGAGCTCGTCGAGCCGATCGCCGACGGTCGCCCCGGCGGCGCGCAGGGACGCGGCCAGGTCGGCGGCGAGCAGGCAGGCCGCGATGCCGTCCTTGTCCCGCACCGCGTCCGGGTCGACGCAGTAGCCGAGCGCCTCCTCGTAGCCGTAGACCAGCCCCGGTCCGCCGCGCACGATCCACTTGAAGCCGGTCAGCGTCTCGGCGTGCCGGGCGCCGTGTGCCGCGGCGACCGCGGCCAGCATCGACGAGGACACGACGGTCGTCGCGACCAGCGGGTCGTCGACGTCGCCGGACACGGCCCCGTGGCGCAGCAGATGGTCGGCCAGCAGCACGCCGGTCTCGTCGCCGGTGAGCATCCGCCAGGTCCCGGCGGGACCGGGCACGCCGAGCGCGCACCGGTCCGCGTCCGGGTCCAGCGCGACGGCGAGGTCCGCCCCCGCGCTCGCGGCCAGCGCGAGCACGGCGTCGGTCGCGCCGGGCTCCTCCGGGTTGGGGAACGCGACCGTCGGGAAGTCCGGATCCGGTGCGGCCTGCTCCGCGACGACCCGGACGTCGCCGAACCCGGCCCTCGACAGCGCGAGCACGCACGTCTGCCCGCCGACGCCGTGCAGCGGGGTGAGCGCGATCCGCAGGTCCCGCGCACCGGTGCGCGGCACCGCGGCGACACGGTCCAGATAGGACTCCGTCACCGACTCGGCCGCCGGCACCGTCGCGACCGGTACCGACACCGCGGCGGGTGCGGCCGCGATCTCGGCCTCGATCTCCGCGTCCGACGGCGGGACGAGCTGGGCTCCGTCGCCGAGGTAGACCTTGTAGCCGTTGTCGCCCGGCGGGTTGTGCGACGCCGTGACCTGCACGCCCGCCACCGCGCGGAGGTGCCGTACGGCGAACGCGAGCACCGGCGTCGGGACCGCGCCGTCGAGCACCGTGACGGCGAAGCCGGCCGCGGACAGGACGCCGGCCGCCGCGCCGGAGAACGCCTCGGACCCGTGCCGCGCGTCCCGCCCGACGACGACCGTGCCGCCGCGGTGCCCCCGGGCGGCCAGCCAGCCGGCGAGCCCGGCGGTGGTGCGCCGGACCACCGCGACGTTCATCCCGGACGGACCCGCGCGCACCGGCCCGCGCAGCCCGGCCGTGCCGAACCGCAGCGGCCCGGACATCCGGTCGGCCAGGTCGGCCGTGTCCCCGCCGGTCATCGCGTCGGCCAGCATCCGCTGCAGCTCGTCGCGAGTGGACGGATCGGGGTCGTCGGCGACCCAGCGCATCGCCGCGTCCCGCAGCGCGGGGGACAGCGCCATCTCAGGCCTTCGCGATCAGCTCGCGCAGCAGCTCGCCCATCCGCGTCGCCGCCGCGTGCCCGGCCTCCAGGACCTCCTCGTGGTCGAGCGGTCGTCCGCTCATCCCGGCCGCCAGGTTCGTCACCAGCGAGATCGCGCCGACCTCCAGCCCCTCGGCGCGCGCGGCGATCGTCTCCAGCACGGTGGACATGCCGACCAGGTCGGCGCCCATCGTGCGCAGCATCCGGATCTCCGCCGGCGTCTCGAAGTGCGGGCCGGGCACGCCGGCGTAGACGCCCTCGGCCAGCGACGGGTCGATCTCCCGGGCCAGCTCGCGCAGCCGCGGCGAGTACGCGTCGGTGAGGTCGACGAACCGGGCCCCGACCAGTGGCGAGCGGGCCAGCAGGTTCAGGTGGTCCGAGACCAGCACCGGCTGGCCGACGGAGAAGCCCTCGCGGATGCCGCCCGCGGCGTTGGTCAGTACCACCGACCGGCAGCCGGCCGCGGCCGCCGTCCGCACGCCGTGCACGACCGGCTCGATGCCGTGGTCCTCGTAGAGGTGGGTGCGCCCGAGGAGCACGAGCACCCGGCGGTCGCCGATCTCGACCGAGCGCACGGTCCCCTGGTGCCCGTACGCGGTCGGCGGTACGAAGCCGGTCAGCTCCGCCATCGGGATCTCCACCGCGGCATCGGAGAGCACGTCGGCTGCCGGCCGCCACCCCGACCCGAGTACGACGGCGACGTCGTGCCGGTCCGCCCCGCTCGCGCGGGCCAGGTCCGCGGCGGCGAGCGTGGCGCGCCCGGCGGGATCGTCGGGGAGCTCATGGCGCCCACCCTATCGGCGGCTCAGCCGGTGGCCCGGAAGTCGTCCGCGAGTGCCGTGAACAGGTCCGAGGAGATCGACTCGGAGCGCTCGCCGGGCACGGTCAGCGAGACCACCCAGACACTCCCGTCCTGTGCCGGCACGATCCGCATCCACATCGTGCGCTGCTGCGGGCCGTCGACCGTGCGGACGATCATCTGCTCGCCCCCGCCGGCCGGGGTTCCGTCCGGCTGGGTGGTCACGTTGTCGACCCCGAGCGCCGGCGCGGTGAGGTCGTCGGTCACCTTGCGGGACGACGAGGCGCTGCGGACGGCGAGCTCCTCGCTGCCGTCCGGGCTGACGTAGCGGACGACGGTCGGGCCGGCCCCGCCGTCGTAGCGGAACTGGGACCAGGTCTCCGGCACGTCGATGCTGAAGCCCAGCGGGTCCGGCCGCGGGACGCGGTCGGCGCGCTCCGTGGTGGCCGTGACCGTGCTCAGCGGTTCCTGCCCGGCCACGGCCCGCACGCCTGCGTAGCCGCCGACGGCGCCGAACAGCACGATCAGCGCCCCGCCGATCACCAGCGGGATGCCGGCGAGCAGGCCGATCTGCCGGCGCGGGGCGCCCGCGCCCCCGGGCACGGGCCGCGCACCCGCCGGGAGCGGCTGCGGCCGGATCGGAGGCGGGGGAGCCGAGTACCGGCCGGTGCCGCGGGGGCCGCGCTGGTCCGGCGCCACGGGCCCCGGTCCGGGGAAGCCCCCGGGCAGCGGTCCGGGGTCCGGGGACAGCGGCGCGACGCCCGGCTGCGACGCCGAAACGCGGTTCGGGCCGCTGGCCTCCGGGGCCTGGGGCGGCGACGGGACCGGGGGCGCCTCGGACCCGCCGCGTCCGCGCAGCAGCGATCGCGCCGTGCGCCCGCGCGAGGGGCCGGACGATGCGACCGGCGGCGGAGCGTCCTCCGGCCGGACCCGGGCCATGATCGTCGGAACGTCCGGTGAGCCGGGGAAGATCGGGTCGCTCGGGTCGGCGAGCAGCGGGCTCAGCCGGACCCGGACCTCGTCCAGCGGCATCCGGCCGGACGGCTCCTTGACCATCAGCCCGGCGATCACGTCGCCGAGCGGGCCCGGGTCGGACACGCGCGGCACGTTGCCGTCGACGACCTCGGTGAGCGTGCGCACCGGGTCGCCGTCGACGTCGTACGGGGGCCGGCCCTCGACGGCGGCGAACAGCGTCGCGCCCAGGCCCCACAGGTCCGCGGCCGGCGTCACGGGCTGGCCCGCGGCGACCTCCGGCGCGATGTAGGCGGGGGAGCCGAGCACCAGGCCCGCCGACGTCATCGGCGCGTCGGACTCGTTGCGGGCGATCCCGAAGTCGGTGAGCTTGATCCGCCCGTCGTCGGAGATCAGCACGTTGCCCGGTTTGACGTCGCGGTGGGTGATCCCGGCGCGGTGCGCCGCGCGCAGCGCCGCCGACGTGCCGTAGCCGACGACGGCCGCCTGCGCGCGATCCAGCCGGCCCAGCTCGGTGATCGCCGTGCCCAGGTTGCGCGAGGGCACGAGCTCCATCACGACCAGCGGGTCGCCCTCGGCGTCGAGCACGTCGAACACCGTGACCACGTTCGGATGCGACAGCCCGGCCAGCGCTCTGGCCTCGCGCATCATCCGTTCCCGGAGCTCCAGCTCCTCACCGGCCGGGATGCCCTCGGGGAACTTCAGCTCCTTGATGGCGACGCGGCGTTGCAGCACGTCGTCGAAGCCGGACCAGACGGTGCCCATGGCTCCGGAGCCGAGCGGACCGTCGACGCGGTAACGCCCGGCGATCTGGCGCTGGACCTCACCACCCGGAACGGACACGCGCGTCATTGTTCCACCGCCCGTCCGCGGCGCGGGGTGCCCCCGGGCACGTCATGACGGAACGTCGGACACGAATCACATACCGTCAGATCACGGGCTGATAGCCCGATGGCGACGAACGGCCGTTACGCCCGTTCGTCGATTGCGGGCGGACCGCTCGCCATGGACCGGATTCCCGTCCGCAGCAGCGCGACGACCCCTCGCCGCCCGTATCCCGATCGACGCGGATTCTGGTGGAACACCGCCGAACAGGTGAGGACGATGACATCAGCAGGATGAGGCGGGACGTGCTGTTCGGCGTCCGCACAAGAGTTCGGAGGACCAGGTGACCGCGCTGCAGGATCGCACGGACATTCCGGCGATGGCGGACGTCCCGGTGGACGACCTCGGCGCCGGCACGGGGCCGGCGTGGCTGGACGCGTGGCTCGGCGCGCACCGTGGTCAGGTAGTCGGCTGGCGGCGGGCCATTCACGCCCAGCCGGAACTCGCCCGCTGCGAGGAGCTGACGACCAAGCGCGTCTCCGAGACGCTGCTGCGGGCCGGCCTCGAACCGCGGACCCTTCCCGGCGGCACCGGCCTCGTCTGCGACGTCGGTCACGGTGAGCCCCTGGTCGCGCTGCGGGCGGACATGGACGCGCTCCCGCTGCACGAGCAGACCGGGCTCCCGTTCTCCTCGACCGTCACCGGCGTGATGCACGCCTGCGGCCACGACGCGCACACCGCGATGCTGCTCGGCGCGGCACTGGCGCTCGCGTCGGCGCCGTCGCTGCCCGGCCGGGTGCGCGTGGTGTTCCAGCCGGCCGAGGAGGTCCAGCCCGGCGGCGCGCTCGACATGGTGGCCGACGGCGTGATGGACGGCGTGCGCCGCGCGTTCGCGCTGCACTGCGACCCGCGGCTCGAGGTCGGACGGCTCGGCACCCGGGTCGGCGCGATCACGTCGGCGTGCGACCTGCTGGAGGTCCGGCTCACCTCGCCGGGCGGCCACACGTCGCGCCCGCACCTGACCGCCGACCTCGTCGAGGCGCTCGGCCTGATCATCACGCAGATCCCGCTGCTGCTCACCCGGCACGTCGACCCGCGCTCGGGCACGGTCCTGACCTGGGGCGCGGTGCACGCGGGCGAGGCGGCCAACGCGATCCCGCAGTCCGGTCTGGTCCGCGGCACGCTACGCACGGCCGACCACGCCACCTGGGCCTCCCTCGAGGAGACGATCCGCTCGCTGGTCGCGTCGGTGCTGGCTCCGACGGGCGTGGGCTACGTGCTCGACCACGTGCGCGGGGTGCCGCCGGTGGTCAACGACGCGACGTCGACCCGGATCCTGCGTGACGCCGCGGTCGCCGTCGGCGGGGAGCAGGCGTCCGCGGAGACCGAGCAGTCCAGCGGCGGCGAGGACTTCGCCTGGTACCTGGAGCACGCCCCGGGTGCGATGGCCCGCCTCGGCGTCTGGCCGGGCGAGGGCCCGCTGCGCGACCTGCACCAGCCGACGTTCGATCTCGACGAGCGGGCGATCCCGTTCGGCGTCCGAGTCCTGGTGCAGTCGGCGCTCGCCGCGCTCGCCGAGGTCTGATCCCGGCTCGTTTCGGCGAACGAACGGCACTCTCGAGCAACGTGATTGCTCGAGAGTGCCGTTCGTCGCGTCGGGGTCAGCCGGACTTGCGGCTGGGGCGACTGCGCAGGTCGTTGACGTAGTCGTCGGGGGCGCCCGCCGCCTCGGCGGCGTCCGCGATCACGCCGAGGTAGCGCGCCGACGGCTGCCCGCCCTCGTAGGCGTTGAGCACGTAGATCCAGGCCAGCGCGCTGCCGTCGAGCGTGGCGACCCGCAGCCGGAGCTTCTTGTGCAGCCCCAGCTCGCCGCCTTCCCAGCGGTCGAGCTGCGCCTCGTCCGGCTCGGGGACGTCGTAGATCACGACGAACACCTGGGAACCCGGCTCCTCGACGACCGTGGAGAGCGCGCCCTCCCACGTGTAGTCCTCGCCGCCGAACGTCAGCCGCCAGCCTTGGAGCCACCCCGTACCGGCCATCGGCGAGTGCGGGGCGCGCTCCTTCATCTGGTCCGGGTCCATGTTCGACCCGTAGGCGGCGTAGAGCGGCACGCGGGCCAGGGTAGTCGTTCTGCGGCTCGCTGCCTCCTCGATGCCCGGCCCTCGCCACGCGCGTACGGTGACCGCGTCAGGTCCGGCGCCGAACGGCCGATCGACGATCCCGTCACCGACCCCCCAGGAGGAGATCCCCGCGTGGCCCACATCGTGATCATGGGTGGTGGACCGGCCGGGTACGAGGCCGCGCTGGTCGCGGCGCAGCACGGCAGCGAGGTCACCGTCGTCGAACGGGCCGGCATGGGTGGCGCCTGCGTGCTCGACGACTGCGTGCCGTCGAAGACGTTCATCTCCTCGGCGGCCGTCCGGGTCGACCTGCACCGCGCCGAGGAGCTCGGCGTGCTCGTCGACCGGGGGAAGTCGCATGTGGACCTGCCGGCCGTGAATCGCCGGGTCAAGTCGCTCGCGCTGGCCCAGTCCGCGGACGTGCGGACCCGTGTGGAGCACGAGGGTGTGCGGATCATCACGGGCAGCGCCCAGTTCAGCGGCCCGGCCACGGCCCGCGCCGCGCACGGCGTGACCGCGACGCACAGCGACGGCACCGTCGAGGAACTCGTCGCCGACGTCGTGCTGGTCGCCACCGGCGCCACCCCGCGGGTCCTGGAGAGCGCACGCCCGGACGGGGAGCGGATCCTGGACTGGCGCCAGCTCTACGACCTCGACGAGCTGCCCGAGCACCTGATCGTGATCGGGTCCGGCGTGACGGGCGCCGAGTTCTGCTCCGCCTACGTCGAGTTCGGCTGCGAGGTGACGCTCGTCTCCAGCCGGGACCGGGTGCTGCCGGGTGAGGACCAGGACGCCGCCGCCGTGCTGGAGGAGGTGTTCGCCGAGCGCGGGGTGCACATCCTGTCGAACTCCCGGGCCGACTCGGTCACGAACACCGGCGACGGCGTCACGGTCACGCTCTCCGACGGGCGCACGGTCACCGGCTCGCACGCGCTGATGACCGTCGGGTCGGTGCCGAACACGAACGACATCGGGCTGGAGAAGGTCGGGATCGACACCGACCGCGGCGGGTTCATCCCGGTCGACCGGGTGTCGCGCACGTCCGAGCCGGGCGTCTACGCGGCCGGCGACTGCACCGGCGTGATGATGCTCGCCTCGGTCGCGGCGATGCAGGGCCGGATCGCGATGTGGCACGCGCTCGGCGAGGGCGTCGCGCCGATCAAGCTGCGGACGGTGGCGGGCAACGTGTTCACCCGCCCGGAGATCGCCACGGTGGGGATCAGCCAGCGGGCGATCGACAGCGGGGAGACGCCGGCCCGGACCGTGATGCTGCCGCTGTCGACGAACCCGCGGGCCAAGATGCGCGGCCTGCGACGCGGGTTCGTCAAGCTGTTCTGCCGCCCGGCGTCCGGTGTGGTGATCGGCGGGGTGATCGTCGCGCCGGTGGCCAGCGAGCTGATCCTGCCGATCGCGATGGCCGTGCAGAACGGTCTCGATGTGGACGACCTGACGAACACGTTCTCCGTCTACCCGTCACTGTCCGGTTCGATCACCGAGGCCGGACGGCAGCTGATGCAGCACTCCGACCTGGACTGACCGGTCAGCCGGCCGGCGCGGTGGCCTCGGCGAGCAGATCGAGGAGCAACGCGTGCAGGCCCCGGTCGTCGACCGGCGCGAGCGTCGACCAGTCGGTCCCGTCGCCGGCGACGGCGCGGGTGAGGCGGTAGCGGCCGCGCGGGGTGTCCAGCACCGTCACGTGCGACACCGGCCGGTGCGGGCTGCCCCAGCGGTCGTACACGACGGCCGCGACCTGCGCCCGGCCGTCGACCCGTCCGCCGGGTGCGCGCAGCAGGTCGGCGACGACCGCGGCGTCCTCCGTGGACGCGGCCCCGGGCCCACCGGTGATCACCCCGTCCGGAGCCGGCGTGCCCTCGGTGACCGCGAGGATCCCGGCCAGCGCGTCGGTCGGCAGCGACACCGCGCGGCCGCGCCCGGCCGGCCGGTCGGGCAGCGTCGCACAGAGGGCGTGCGCCGGGGTCCCCGTGACGCGGAGCTCCACGAACCCGTCCCGGCGCACGGCCAGCGCACCGTCGCCGCCGCGTTCGGCGGCGAGGGCGCGGACGGGGCGTCCGAACCAGGCCCGCAGCTCCAGCTGCCGCCGGGGCGCCGCGAGCAGGCCGAGCAGCCGGGCCGGTTCCGGCGCCGGCCCGGCGAGGTCGGCCAGACCGCGGCGGCGCAACCCGTTCCGCCCCGCCGCGGTGATCCGGGCGCGCTCGGCGCGGGTCCGGCCCGGTGACGGCAGGCGCAGCACGACCGGGGTGGGGCCGAGGCGCAGCTCGTCCCACAGCACGTCGAACTCGGCTTCGCTGAGCAGGTGCCGGGGCCGGGCGGCCGGGAACGTGTCGATCTCCTGCTGCTCAGACACGGTGCCGCCAGGGATCGTCGGGACGCAGGACGGCCGGGGCGGCCGTGAGCCCGGACGGCAGCGGCGCGACCGGGGGCGGGTCGGACCAGTGGGCATCGGGGGCGTCGTCGAACGGCCCCGGGTCGAGATCGTCCGGGTCGTCCTCCGCAGCGTCGTCCTGCGCGTGCCGGTCGACGACCAGCCGCCATGCCGGCAGGCGTTCGGCACGGCCCGCGTCGTCCGGGACCCCCGCGGACGGTGCGACGGCGTGGCCCGGGCCGGTGTGCTGCGACGGCGCGGCCGCCCCGGCCATCGGCATCGGCATCCCCGGCAGTCCGGACCCGGGTCCGCCCGGTGCTCCCGCGGCGTGCCCGCCGTTCGCGGCTGGGGGCGCCGACGCGGGGCCGTTCCCGGTGACCCCGTGCCCGAGGGTGCCGTGGCCGGTGGTCGCGGTGTCCGGCGTCGCGACGCCGTGGCTCCCGGGTGTGCCGACCGTCCATCCGTTCGTGGCCGACCCGGCGGCGACGCCGGACCCGGCTCCCGCCCCGGTCCCGGCTGCGTCGCCGGTTCCGGTCGCGCCAGCGGTCATGCCGGTCCCGGTCCCGGCTGCGGTGCCGGGATCGGTCGCGCCGGTGGCGATGCCGGACCCGGCTCCGGTCCCCGCTGCCGTCTCGGCGCCGTCCGTCTCGGCGCTGCCCGTCCCTGCGCTGGTGGTGCCGTCCGCCGCCGGTGCGTTCCCGGTGGCTGGTCACCCGCGTCCCCGGGCGAGGCGGTGCCGTTGTCCGGGTCGGCGAGGTCCGCGGTCGGGGACGCGCTGGTGCCCGCCGCGCGCCCTTCTCTGTCCCCCGTGGAGCGCCGACGACCGTTCCCGGCCGAACCGGTCCCGGTCCCGGACTGTCCGCGCTGCCCGCTCGTGAGGTGCCGGCCGGACGGCGGCCGGTGCTCGGCGCCGGACGTGCCGCCGGGGGTACCCACCCGGCCTGCACCCGCGGCGACTCCTTCCCCGGAACCGGTGCCCGTGCTCGCGCCCGCCGTGCCGCCCGTCGGAGGCGTGCCCCCGCCCGAGCCCGGGGGCCCGGCAGCGCCCCCGGACCGGGCCGCGGGCTCCGCGACCGTCCCGGCGCGACTCCCGGTCCCGCCGCCCTCGCCGGGCGGCGGCGACCCGCTGCCCGCGGAGGCGGTGGGCGGCGTGGCCGGACGGGATGTGTTCCCTGCCGGGGTGCCCGCCCTCTCAGGGGCCGTCGCCGGAGCCGCGGGCCTGCCGGATGCACCGACCGCGGCGCCGGTCGCCCCACCGGCGACCGCACCCGCCACGGCCGTGCCGCCGGCCTGCGCGGACGGCGTCCCCCCGGTGGCCGGCGCGGCGTCGCTCCCGTCCGCCGGTGCCGTCGGCCCGGACGCCGACGCGACCGCCGGAGGCGCGGGGCATCCACCGAACGAGACGGCGACGACGACGCTGTCCTCGCTGTAGCGCTGCATCAGCTCGGCCGCTCGCTGCGCACCGTTCGTGGCGCGGACGTCCGCGGCGGACCAGTCGGCGAGCAGGGCGGTCCCGGCCGGCGCGACGTCCGGTGGCCCGACCTCGTCCGGCGGCGGCATCCGGGTGCGCAGCTCGGCGGCGAGCCCCGCCTGCGCGCCGAGCCCGTCGGCGGTTCGCCGGGCGCCGTCCGCGGCGGTACCGGTCCAGGCGGCCAGGCCGGACAGCCCGCCTCGCGCCCCGTCCGCGGCAGCGCCCTCCCATCCGGCCGGGAGCGCACCCGCCTGCGACGACAGGTCCTCCCGCAGCGTCGCGAGCGCGTCGGCCGCTCCTCGCCACGCAGTTTCGGCCGCCGCCGAGCCCTGCCCGCCCGGGCCGTCGGCGACGAGCCGGTAGATCTCCTGGTGGCTCAGTCCCGCCCAGCGCGGCTCGTCATTCGTCGGGACGCTCATCGGGCCGGGCCGAACGAGGACGCCACCGTGTCCTCGGTCCCGGTGTAGGCGCGGTCCGTCCCGGACATCGCGTCCCGCACCCGCACGAGCTCGTCGCGGTAGGCGCGCAGCGCCACGAGCGACGCGTCCGGGCCCTCCGTACTTCCCCGCGCGTAGTCGGCCGCCGCCCGGGCGCTGACCGGGTCCCCGAGCCACGGCCGCGGTAGCCGGGCGTCGGCTTCCAGCGTGCGCAGCGACGCCGTGACCCGCTCCAGCGCGTCGTCCACCGCGGAGCGCAGACGGGGGAGCTCGGACGGGTCGAGTCGCAGGTCGGGGGCGCGCGAGTCGGACATGGAACCCCTCCGGGAACGTGGCGGACGCGGTCACGGTAGGTGCGGGGACCGTGCCCGGACCCGCTTCGCGGCCCGATCCGTTGCGATCGCGAACCGGATCCCGCAGACACGACGACGCCCCCGTCGTTCCGGTCGCGATCCGGAGCGGCGGGGGCGTCGAGGTCGGACGCCTCAGGAGGCGGCCAGGACGAGAGGCTCGGCCTGGCAGCCGGAGAGGTTGCAGAGCGGAACCGTGCGGAACCGGGCGTCCAGCAGCGACGCCGGGACGGTGGCCGCGAACGGCCAGCCTCCGGTGAAGCGCTGCAGGTACCAGTAGCAGAACAGGTGGTCCGGTTCGTCCGGTCCGGTCACGAACACCGGACGCCCACCGAGGTCGGAGACCCAGTCGGCGTAGGCGGTCGCGACCACGGCCGGCGGGCGGGTCGCCCGACGGGTGCTGAGCCAGTCATCGGCCCGGTTGCGCCAGTCGATCAGCGCAGTCGGGTGCAGACCGGCTCCGGGCAGTTCCCGCAGGTTCGCGGTGAACGTGCCGATCGGGGCCCCGTCCGCGGTGTACGCGGCCGAGGCCAGGGTGAGCAGGGAGTGCGGCCCCGGAATCGGGCCGTCGGTGTGGATGTGGGTGGTCACGTAATGCGACAACCCCTCCACAAGGGTGGGGGGCATAACGGATCCTGGGTCGTCGAAGGAGTCGATGACGTGTTCGCGGCGTGGCTGTGCCGACGTGGCGAACGGATCCGCGGCGCGGTCTTCCCGCGTGGCGGAAGGAACCGGGCCCCGTGGATCGGACACACGGGTGGTCACTGCTTCGCTGTGCAGTTGTTCAGTGCGGTGCGAGGCAGTGGTTCGTACCTGGCGATCGGGAACGCTAGGCGGCACCCGCCCGTCCGTCAACGCATCATCCACAGGGCCTGTGGATCGCGAAACGCACCGCTCGATCGGTCGCCGGGATCGGCGGGCACGTTCGGACGGTCCTCACCGCCCGAACGTGCCGCCCGACCGTCCTCGGCCCGCGGAGCTCAACACGCGCCTACGCGACGCGTGGAACCGCTACGCGCTCAGTCCTTGATCTCGCAGATCACGGTGCCCTGCGAGACCGACGCCCCCTGCTCGGCGTTCAGGCCGGTCACCGTGCCGCCCTTCGTCGCCGTGACCGGGTTCTCCATCTTCATCGCCTCGAGAACGACGATCAGGTCGCCGGCCGAGACCGTGTCGCCGTCGGAGACCGCGACCTTGATGATCGTGCCCTGCATCGGCGCGGTGACCGCGTCGCCGGACGCCTTCGCCCCGCCGCCGCGCGACCCACGCTTGCGCGGCGGTCCGCCGGCCGCCGCCCCGTTTCCGCCGCCACCGCCGAGCGCGAGGTCGCCGGGCAGCGAGACCTCGAGGCGTCGCCCTCCGACCTCGACGACGACGGTCTGCCGCTGCGAGGAGTCCTCGTCAGCACCCTCGCCGCCCTCGAACGGCGGCACGGTGTTGTCCCACTCGGTCTCGATCCACCGGGTGTGCACGGTGAAGTCCTCACCGGACTCGGCGGTGAACGCCGGGTCGGAGACGACGAGCCGGTGGAACTCCAGCACGGTGGCCATGCCCTCGACCTGGAACTCGGCCAGCGCACGACGCGAGCGCTCCAGCGCCTGCCGCCGGTCCGCGCCGCGCACGATCAGCTTGGCCAGCAGCGAGTCGAACTGCCCGCCGATCACCGAGCCGTCCTCGACGCCCGCGTCCAGCCGGACGCCCGGCCCGGACGGGTACCAGATCTTGGACACGGTCCCCGGCGCCGGCAGGAAGTTGCGGCCTGCGTCCTCGCCGTTGATCCGGAACTCGATCGCGTGCCCGCTCGGCGCCGGGTCGCCGTCGATCTCCAGTTCCTTGCCCTCGGCGATCAGGAACTGCTGACGGACCAGGTCCAGCCCGGTCGTCTCCTCGGAGACCGGGTGCTCGACCTGCAGCCGCGTGTTCACCTCGAGGAACGTGATGAGCCCGTCCTCGCCGACCAGGAACTCGACGGTGCCGGCCCCGTAGTAGCCGGCCTCCTTGCAGATCGCCTTCGACGCGTCGTAGAGCGTCTTCGTCTGCTCGTCGGTCAGGAACGGCGCGGGCGCCTCCTCGACCAGCTTCTGGAACCGGCGCTGCAGCGAGCAGTCCCGCGTCCCGACGACGATGACGTTGCCGTGCTGGTCGGCCAGCACCTGCGTCTCGACGTGGCGGGGACGGTCCAGGTAGCGCTCCACGAAGCACTCGCCGCGGCCGAACGCCGCGGTGGCCTCGCGCACCGCCGACTCGTAGAGCTCGGCGATCTCGGACTCCTCGCGCGCGACCTTCATGCCGCGCCCGCCGCCGCCGAACGCCGCCTTGATCGCGACCGGCAGCCCGTTCTCCTTGGCGAACGCGATCACCTCGTCGGCGCCGGACACCGGGTCGTTCGTGCCGGGCACGAGCGGTGCCCCGGCGCGGGTGGCGATGTGCCGGGCGGTGACCTTGTCGCCGAGGTCACGGATGGACTGCGGGGACGGCCCGATCCAGATGAGGCCGGCGTCGATCACGGCCTGCGCGAACTCCGCATTCTCGGACAGGAAGCCGTAGCCGGGGTGGATCGAGTCGGCGCCGGACTGCTTCGCCGCGCCGATGACCTTGTCGACGTCCAGGTAGCTGTCGGCCGCGGTGGATCCGCCGAGTGCGAAGGCCTCGTCGGCCAGCCGGACGAACATCGCGTCCCGATCCGGGTCCGCGTACACCGCGACGCTGGCCAGGCCCGCGTCCTTCGCGGCGCGGATCACGCGGACGGCGATCTCTCCGCGGTTGGCGACGAGCACTTTTCGCAGCTCGGTCACGATGGGGCACTCCTCGAGGTCGTGTCGCCGGCCCGATGCTCCGGCGCAGGGTTACCGGGCAGTCTAGGAGTGGCGACTCGAGATGTTCTCGATGGGAGATGTGGTAAAGGCAACGCCCGGGCCGAAACGCAGGTCAAGATCGCCTGATCGAGCGGCGCAGGGTCGCGAGCAGCCGGGCACGAGGCCGGGGCGCACAGCGACCGTCGTAGCGCAGCACCGTCTCGCGTTCCGCGAGCTCGGCGGCTGCACCGGCCGGTAGCTCACCGCGGGCCCGGAGTGACCGGGCGAGGTCCCATCCCTCGCGCAGCCCGTCGGTCGGTTCGACGCCGGCGTACCGGTCGGCGAACACCCGCGGCCACTCCGTACCCAGCGCGGACGCGAGCCGTGGCCACTCCCTGGCGGCCAGCCCGGCCCGCTTGCGCAGCAGGGCGGCCCGCGTCGCGTCCAGGCGTGCGGTGTCCAGCCCGTCCGGATCGGGTCCGCCTGCGACGAGCGCGTGCACGAGCGCGGCCTGGCGCGCGGTGAGCCCGCCGTCCGGAGCGGCGGTCATCGGGTCTCGGCGCCGGAGGGCCGCGGGTGCCCGGCGACATCGGCGATCGCGGCGAGCTCGGCGCGCAGTTCGGCCGAAGGTGGGTAACGGCCGTCACGTTCGAGCATGACCGGTGGGGCGACGCCGCCGGGGCAGCGTTCGACGAGGTGGGCGAGCAGGTCGAGCACCGCGGACGGGACCGGGTCGGTGTGCGTGTCGTGGTAGAGCCCGTCGTGCTCGGCGCCGCCCGCGACGTGGCAGTAGGCGACCCGGTCCAGCGGCAGCGCGTCCAGCACCACGCGCGGGTCCTGGCCGCGGTTGCGCGCATTCGCGTGCACGTTCGCGACGTCGAGCAGCAGCAGGGCTCCGGTGCGATCGAGCAGCCGGGTCAGGAACTCGGCCTCGGTGAACTCGTCCTCCGGCCAGTCGAACAGTGCCGCGATCGGTTCCACCGCCAGCGGCACGTCGACCTCTGTGCCCACGCGGGCGATGTTCGCGGCCAGCACGTCGAGCGCCTCCCGGGTGCGCGGCAGCGGAAGCAGGTGCCCGGCCTCGCGCCCGCCGGCGCGGACGAACGACACGTGCTCGCTGACCAGCGGTGAGCCCAGCGCGTCGGCGCACGCCGCCAGGTGCGACACCCGGGCCGGCTCGACCGGGTCGGTGCCCCCGAGCGAGAGCCGGACCCCGTGCGCGACGACGGCGGGGCCCCGTGCAGCGAGTGCCCGCAGCGGTTCCGGTACGGCCTGCGGCCGCACCGACTCGGCGATCACCTCGCAGAACCCGAGCCCGTCGGTGCCGTCGAGCACGGCGGCGATCTCCGGCCGCCAGCCCACGCCGGTACCGCGCAGCTCACCCGCGACGGTCATCTCCGCCTCCTGGTCCCCAGGCCTCGTACACCGACGCCCCCGCGACCCGCACCCCGCCGGCCGGGGTGACGATCGCGGGGGCGCCGGCCCCCTCAACGATGCCGGTCCGGCTCAGCCGCCGCAGCCCCCTCCACCACAGCCGCCTCCGCCACCACCGCCACCGCCGCCTCCATCGCCGCCGCCTCCGTCACCGCCGGAGAAGAACGACCCGCCGTCGCTGCCGCCCATCGCCGCGCTCTTCTGGGCCTCCAGCTCCTCGGCGAACGCCGGCTCCGCGGCCATCAGCGCTCCGACCCCGAACACCCCGACCGACAGCGCCGCCGCACCCGCGCCGACCGCACCCCAGTCCGGGCGCATCGCCGGCGACAGGGCGGTGTGCCGGGCGCGCTGTGCCGCCAGCGCGGCGTCACCGGACGCCGTCCGCTCCGGGACCCGGACCAGCAGGATCAGCGCCGCCACGGCCACCACGAGCACGGCGACCAGCAGGAAGCCGACCGGGCGCCCGTTCGCCACGCCCGCCAGCAGCCGCACCACGCCGAGGAGCAACACGGCGAGCATGAGGAAGCCGGGACGGCGGTAGCCCCGCCGCTGCTCCGCCGTGAGCAGCAGGCCCGCCTGCTCCAGGCGGGTCCGGATCTCACGCAGGGCAGCGGCCACCCGCGGTTCGACGGGCAGCGTCCGCCGCGGGACCGGTCGTTGGGCCGCGGCGTGGATCGCGTGCTGCAGCGCACCCGCCTGCCGCGCCACGGTTCCGACGGACCGCACGATGCCGACCGCGGACGGCCCGGACGTCGCGATGCTGCCGTCGACGTGCATCCCGGACAGGGCCGCGTACACCGCGAGGTCCTGGCCGCCGTTGAGGTACGCGACGTCCTCCGGCCGCGACTGAAGGCCGTCCGCGCTCACCGCCCGCCCGGCGCGCACGGAGCGCCGGACGTTGACCGCCACCACGAGGGCGACGACCGCGAGCAGCACGTAGACGACCAGGAACGTGGATCCGGAGATCCCCCAGGTCTCGTTCTGACCCATCCCCACCACCCCCACTGCGTGTCAGATGTTCGACAGATCACAGTGTGGGCCGGTCCGTCCGGGAGGGCTCCCGTTCTTGACCAATCCTTAGGGTTGGGGGTACCCGGTCTCAGGCCGCGATCTCCCGGCGGACCTGGTTCTTGATCCGGGCGAGCATCGCGGAGATCCCGCGCAGCCGCAGCGGGCTCACGGCCTCGGCGAGGCCCAGGTCGGAGTAGAAGTCGTCCGGCACGTCCAGCACTGTCTGCGCCGGCTCGCCGTCCAGCCCGGTCCACATGATCCCGGCGAACCCGCGGGTGGTCGGCGCCTCCTTCGGGGCCGAGAAGAACAGGTGCACCGGCCGGTCCTCGTCGGCGCCGACCTCGACGGCGAGGAACAGCGGGGACTGGCACTCGTGGACCTGCTCCATCGAGTCGGCCGCGTCCGCGTAGCGCTCGGGCAGGTCGGGCAGCTCCTGGGAAAGCTCGAGCAACAGCTGCAGCCGGTCCTTGGGTCCGACCGACGAGAAGTCGTCGACGATCTCCGCGAGCTGTGGCGGCAGTTCGGCGCTCATACCGACCCCCGCTCCTCACCCTGCACGATCGGCACGCGCACGGTGTTGCCCCACTCGGTCCAGCTGCCGTCGTAGTTGCGGACGGTGCCGAAGCCGAGCAGGTAGGTCAGCACGAACCACGTGTGGCTCGAGCGCTCGCCGATCCGGCAGTAGGCGATGACGTCGTCGGACGGGGACAGGCCCTGCTCGGTCTGGTAGATCGCCTCCAGGTCGGCGCGGGACTTGAACGTGGCGTCCTCGGCCGCGGCGCGGCCCCAGGGGACGCTCGCCGCGCCCGGGATGTGCCCGCCGCGCACGGCCCCCTCCTGCGGGTAGTCCGGCATGTGCAGCTTCTCGCCGGTGTACTCCTGCGGGGAGCGCACGTCGACCATCGGCTTGCCGAGGTGGGCGAGCACCTCGTCCTTGAACGCGCGGATCGTCGAGTCGTCCCGCTCGACGACCGGGTAGTCGGCGCGGGCCGGCGACGGCGCGTCGGTGGTCATCTGCCGGCCCTCGGCCTCCCATTTGGTGCGGCCGCCGTCGAGCAGCCGGACGTCGGAGTGGCCGAACAGCGAGAACACCCACAGCGCGTAGGCGGCCCACCAGTTGTTCTTGTCGCCGTAGACGACGATCGTGGTGTCCCGGCCGATGCCGCGCTCGGACATGATCTCGGCGAAGCGCTTGCCGTCGACGTAGTCGCGGGTCACCGGGTCGTTCAGCTCGGTGTGCCAGTCGACCTTCACCGCACCCGGGATGTGGCCGGTCTCGTAGAGCAGGACGTCCTCGTCGGACTCCACGACGGCGACGTCGGCGTCGTCGAGGTGGTCGGCCAGCCACGCCGTGGTGACCAGGCGCTCCGGGTGGGTGTACTCGGCGAGCTTCGGGTCCGGGTCGTTCGCGACAGCCATGCGGGCGAGGGTAGTCGCCGTCAGATCGGGATGTCGGAGTCGTCGCCCTCGGCGCGCGGGCCGGTGATCCGCCGGTCGGCCTCGGAGATGCGCAGGTCGTTGATGCTCGCCTCACGACGGCGCATCAGCCCGTTGTCGGCGAACTCCCAGTTCTCGTTGCCGTAGCTGCGCCACCACTGGCCGTCGGCGTCATGGCACTCGTACTGGAAGCGCACCGCGATCCGGTTGCCCTGCCACGCCCACAGCGACTTGCGCAGGGCGTAGTCCAGCTCGCGTTCCCACTTGCCCGCGAGGAACGCGACGACCTCGTCCCGGCCGTTCACCCACGTGTCCCGGTTCCGCCAGACCGTGTCCGATGTGTACGCCAGCGACACCTTCTCCGGGTCGCGGGTGTTCCAGGCGGCCTCCGCGGCGAGCACCTTCTTCCAGGCGCTCGCCTCGTCGAAGGGCGGGAACGGAGGGCGGGATTCGTCGGTCATGATCACCATCTTGGTACGTGTTCATGGCGCGGTCGAGTCATCTCTCCGATGACGGCGTCCACAACTCGACCGGGCTCACCCCGACGCCCCCGAGCAGCCGTCGCAGCAGCGGCAGGCTGATCCCGATCACGTTCGACGGGTCGCCGTCGATCCCCTCGACGAACCAGCCGCCGCGGCCGTCGAGCGTGAACGCGCCCGCCACCTGCAACGGCTCGCCGCTCGCCAGGTAGGCCTCCAGCTCGTCCGGGGTCGGCTCGGCGAAGCGGACCCCGGTGACGGCGTGCCCCTCGGCCACCCGGTCGATCTCCCCGCCGTCGAGGCGCAGCACGGCGTGCCCGGTGACGAGCTCGCCGGTCCGCCCGGCCATCTGCGCCCAGCGGGCACGGGCGGCGTCCGCGTCACCGGGCTTGCCGGCCAGCTCGCCGTCGAAGAACAGCATCGAGTCGCAGCCGACGACGAGCGCGTCCGGATGGTCGTCGGCGATCCGGCGGGCGACCGACGTCGCCTTCGCCGAGGCCAGCAGCGTCACCTTCTTCTCGGGCGCGTCGTCCGCGTTCGCCGCGAGCAGCCCGTCCTCGTCCACATCGGACACCTCGACGAGCGGGTCGATGCCCGCCGAGCGCAGGACCTGGAGCCGGGCCGGTGAGGCCGAGGCGAGCACGAGACGCACGCCGGGACCCTACCGAGCGGGTGGCCGGGGATCGACCGGTGCCGGAAATGTGCCGCTAGCCGCGCCCGGTCAGGCCGTGCCGGTAGGCGTAGCCGACGGCCTGCGCCCGGTCGCGCAGGCCCGCCTTCGCGAACAGGTGGTTGACGTGTGTCTTCACCGTCGCCTCGCCGACCACGAGGCGCCGGGCGATCTCGGTGTTGGACAGGCCCTCGGCGATCAGCGCGAGCACCTCCACCTCGCGCTGGGTCAGGCCGTCGGGCGGCGGACCGGCGGTCCCGGCGCCGTTCGCCGACCGCTGCTCGACGAGCCTGGCCAGCACCCCGGCGTCCACCGTGGACACCCCGTCGGCAGCCGAGCGCAGGGCGCGGCCGATCGCCTCCGCGTCCGCGTCCTTGGACAGCCACCCGGCGGCGCCGGCCCGGATCGCGTCCACGACGGAGTCGTCGTCGACGTAGGTGGTGAGCACGACGACGGCCGTGCCGGGATGCTCGGTGCGGACCCGCGCGGTCGCCGAGACCCCGTCCCCGGCCGGCATCCGCAGGTCGGTGAGCAGCACGTCCGGGGCCAGCTCGGCGACCAGACCGACGGCCTCGTCCCCGCCGGAGGCGGTGCCCACCACCTCGATGCCGGGCAGCAGACCGAGCACGGTGGCCAGGCCGTCGCGGACGATGCGCTGGTCGTCGGCCAGCACGACGCGCAGGTCGCTCACCGCTCGGAACCCTCCCTGTCGGGCACCCGCAGTGCCACCCGCCACCCGTCGTCGGTCGGGCCCGCCTCCAGCGTCGCGTCCACCAGCTCGGCGCGCTCGGCCATCCCGACCAGCCCGTAGCCTGCCCCGTCCGGCGGTGGCGGCGCATGCCCGGCGACGTCGACGACCTCCAGCGCGGTGCCGTCCCCGTCGCGGTGCAGCCGCACCCGCACGGTCGCCTCCGGCGCGTGCTTGCGCACGTTGCTCAGCGCCTCCTGCGCGACGCGCAGGACGGTCTCCCCGGCGCGTGGGTCCAGCTCCCCGACGTCGTCGACGTCGGCGGTCGCCCCGGGGTGCTCGGCGACCAGCTCGCGCAGGCCCTCGGCGACGTCGGTGCGCGAGGCCGGACCCTCGCGCAGGGTCCGGACCGCCCGTCGGGCCTCGGTGAGTCCCTCGGTGGCCAGCCGCTGCGCCCGCTCGATCTGCGCGATCGTGTCCGCGGCCGCGCCGTCGCGCTGGGCCATCAGCCGGGCGCCCTGGAGCTGCACCGCGAGCGCGGACAGCGAGTGGGCGAGCACGTCGTGCACGTCGCGGGCGATCCGGGCACGTTCGGCGATCGCGTCCGCACGGGCGTGCTCGGCACGGGCCCGCGCGTCCGCGACGAGGGACTGCTCGCGTTCCTGGGCGCGGCGGGCCGAGTCCCGGCGGACGACACCGAGCAGGAGCACGGCCGACACGCTGACGGCGATCACGACCGGGTCCCACACCGACTCGTACGGCAACAGGGACGCGATCATCCCGGCCGCGAGCAGCACGCAGAGACCCACCGCCGACCGCAGCGGCAGCCGCACCCCGGCCATGTGGGCCCCGAGGAACGGGAACGCCGCCGCCGCCGTCCACGTGCCGGCTCCGAGCAGCAGGAGGCAGCCACCCGTGCCGAGGCACAGCACGGCGGCCGGGACGATCCACGTCGGACGGACGATCCGGAACGAGACGGCCAGCCACCCGACGGAGGCGAGCACCAGGCCGATCACCAGCAGCCAGACGGGGCGGACCGGCCGGGCGTCCCCGAGCAGCAGCGCACCGACGATGACCGGCAGCCAGACCAGCGCCGCGATCTGGCGGGCCCGGCTCGCGGTCGGGTCGGTCTCGACGACCGGCCGGCGCCACGACGAGGTCGTGGCGCCGGATCCGGCCGTCGGGGTCACGGTCACAGTGTCGCGCGTTCCCGCCGGCCGGCGCGCTCGGTGGCCGGGCGGATCGGCCGCCCGTCCGCCGCCACCCGCCGGGCCAGCACGGCCGCCTGCACCAGCAGGCTCAGGCCGATCGACAGCGCCGTCGACGCGGTCAGCAGGGTCCCGGCGCCGATCGCGGCGCCGGCGAACGCGATCCCGACCCGGACGCCGATCGTGACCAGCCACAGCACCAGCATCGGGACGCCGCCGCGCTGGTAGAGGTAGCCGTCGCGGGTCTCCAGCCGGACCGCGTAGCCGCGCACGGCGCCGAGCCCGGCGGTCACCAGCAGGTCGGCGGCGGTCACCGCGACCGCCACGGCCGACAGCTCCGGGTGCGACCCGGCCAGGCTGAGCACCCCGACCGCGGTCAGGATCAGCGGCATCCTCCACAGGTCCGCGCCACCGCGGACGAAACGGCCGGTCACCTGCCGGTAGAGCACCCACACGACCAGGGCGGCGACGAGCACGATCTCGATCGGGTTCATGCCGTCGAGCCTGGTCGGATCCGCGGACCGGATCGTCGGCCCGGACGCCGATCCCGGGTGGAACCTGATCTCCACCCGGGGGTGGAGGACCTCCCGAACCCGAACGCGGCGGAGTCAGCGAGGCAGGCCGGACGCGCGCCACGCGCCGGGCCCGGCGTGCAGCGGCGCGCGCAGCAGCGCGGCCGGGTGCGACCACAGATCCGGGGCCCGGGACGGCGCGTCGCCGCTCCCGGTGCTCGCGGCCGCGGCGGCCACGACGGCGGTCAGCGCGACCAGCTCCTCGTCGTCCGGGGTGCCGCGCACGACCCGGAACAGCGCCCGGCGCTCCTCCGGCGTCGGCTCCTGCTCGGTGTCGGTCTCCTCGGCCATCAGAGCGGGATGTTCCCGTGCTTGCGGGTCGGTCCCTGCTCCCGCTTGGTGGACAGCATCCGCAGTGCCCGCCCCACGTACCCCCGGGTGTGCGACGGCGGCACGACGGCGTCGATGTAGCCGCGGTCGGCCGCGATGTAGGGGTTGCAGAGGGTGTCCTCGTACTCCTGCTGCAGCTCCGCCCGGCGCGTCTCCAGCTCCTCGCCCTCGAGGCCCTTGAGCTCCTTGCGGTAGAGGATGCTCACCGCGCCCTGGGCCCCGGTGACCGCGATCTGCGCCGTCGGCCAGGCGACGTTCACGTCCGCGCCGAGGTGCTTGGACCCCATCACGTCGTAGGCGCCGCCGTAGGCCTTGCGGGTGATCACGGTGACCTTCGGGACGGTCGCCTCGGCGTAGGCGTAGATCAGCTTCGCGCCGCGGCGGATGATGCCGTTCCACTCCTGGTCGGTACCCGGCAGGAAGCCCGGCACGTCGACGAACGTGAGCACCGGGACGTTGAACGCGTCGCACGTCCGCACGAACCGCGCGGCCTTCTCCGACGCGTCGATGTCCAGGCAGCCGGCGAACTGCGTCGGCTGGTTCGCGACGATGCCGACGCTGCTGCCCTCGACCCGGGCGTAGCCGACCACGATGTTCGGCGCCCAGAGCTCCTGGACCTCGAGGAAGTCCTCGTCGTCGACGACGCGGTTGATCACGTCGCGGATGTCGTACGGGGTGTTCGGCGAGTCCGGGATCAGCGTGTCGAGCTCGCGGTCGGTGTCGGTGATCCCGTCCTCGATCGTGCCGCCGACCGGCTCCGAGGCCGGGAACGACGGCGGCTCGGACAGGTTGTTCGACGGCAGGAAGCTCAGCAGCTGCTTGACGTAGTCGAGCGCGTCGGACTCGTCGCTCGCCAGGTAGTGCGCGACGCCGGACTTCGAGTTGTGCGCCCGGCCGCCGCCGAGCTCCTCCATGTCGACGTCCTCGCCGGTGACCGTCTTGATCACGTCCGGCCCGGTGATGAACATGTGGCTGGTCTCGTCGACCATCACCGTGAAGTCGGTGATCGCGGGGGAGTACACCGCGCCGCCCGCGCACGGGCCCATGATCAGCGAGATCTGCGGGACGACGCCGGAGCTGCGCACGTTGCGCAGGAAGATCTCGCCGTAGAGACCGAGCGCGACCACGCCCTCCTGGATGCGTGCGCCGCCGCCGTCGTTGATGCCGATGACCGGGCAGCCGATCTTGATGGCGAGGTCCATCACCTTGACGATCTTCTCGCCGTAGACCTCGCCGAGCGCCCCGCCGAAGACCGTCGCGTCCTGGGAGAACACCGCGACCGGGCGGCCGTCGATCGTGCCGCTCCCGGTCACCACACCGTCACCGAACGGGCGCTTCTCCTGCATCCCGAAGTTCGTCGAGCGGTGCCGGGTCAGAGAGTCCAGCTCGACGAACGAGCCCGGGTCCAGCAACTGCTCGATGCGCTCGCGCGCGGTCTGGCGGCCCTTGGCGTGCTGGCGCTCGACCGCCGCCTCGGACCCGGCGCTGACCGCGCCCTCGATGCGCTCGTGCAGGTCGGCGAGCTTCCCCGCCGTCGTGTGGATGTCGGCGTCCCCGACCTTCTCCGGCTCGGCGGGCTCCGCGGCACTGGCGCTCATGGCCGGGGAGCCTAACCCGGTGGTCGCGCCACTACCGGGGTGGCGGTGGTGATATCAGACGCATACCGAACTGCTCCGGAAGGGCGACCGGGGCGGGACCGATCGAACACGCACCGCTACGGTGCGCCGTCATGAGCGTCGAGCCCGCGCCGTTGGACCCGTACGCGCTGCGGGTCGCGCTGGTCCGGCCCGCCGGTGGCTGGAACGCGCTGGAGGTCGTGGAACGGACCGGCTCCACGAACGCCGACCTGCTCGCCGCCGCCGCGAAGGGCGCCGAGGACCGGACCGTGCTGATCGCCGAGGAGCAGACCGGTGGACGCGGGCGGCTGGATCGGACGTGGACCTCGCCGTTGCGCACCGGGCTGACACTGTCCGTGCTGTGGCGGCCCGAAGGAGTGGCCGCGGAGCGGCTCGGCTGGCTGCCGATGCTGGCCGGTGTCGCGCTGGCGGACGCGATCCGCGAGCTCGCGCCGAACATGGCCCTCGGCCTGAAATGGCCGAACGACATGCTGGCCGGCCCGGCGCAGGGCAAGGTCGCCGGCATCCTGGCCGAGATGACCGCCGTCTCCGGCGGCGGTCCGGGCGTCGTGATCGGGATCGGTCTGAACGTCACCTCGGCCCCGACCGGCCTGCCGTGGGGGGCGACGTCCCTGTCGGCCGAGGGGCTGACGGCCGGGCGGGCCGAGATCGTGACGACGCTGCTCACCCACCTGCACGAGCGCGGGACGCAGTGGCGCGACTTCGGGGGCGACGCGGACGCCAGCGGGCTGCGTAGCGACTACCGCGCGTGGTGCGCCACCCTCGGCTCGCAGGTCCGCGTCGAGCGCCCGGGCGGCGACACCCTGTTCGGCATGGCCGAGGACGTCGACCCGCACGGACGGCTGCTGGTGCTGCCGGAGGACGGCGAGCGCCAGGCGATCGTGGCGGGGGACGTGGTGCACCTGCGCCCGGCGGATCACCCGGACCGCTGACGTCCGGCCGCCGCGCGTCGCCCGTTCCGGCGCGTGTGGCGGACTACCGTGACAGGTGTGACCTATCCCGATGACCTGCTGGTCGACGGAGAGCGGGTCGCGTGGCACGACCATCCGCACTGGTCGACCCAGCTGCGCCCGGCCGCGGCGTTCCCGCTCACCGCTGCGGTGTGCTGTTTCCTGGCGGCCGCCGTGCGACTGCAGCCGTGGGCGCCGCTCGCGTGGCTGGTCGTCGGGTTGCTCGGGGCCGTCGTCGTGCTGCGGTGCACGGTGCTGCCGCTCGCGCGGTGGCGGGTGACGCACATCGTGGTGACCGACCGGCGCCTGCTCGTGCGGGAGGGCCTGATGTCCCGGCAGGGCCTGGACATCCCGATCGACCGGATCGGATCGGTCCGCGTGCGCTGCACGCCGTTCGAGCGGCTGGTCGGCTGCGGAACACTGATCGTCGACACCGGCGACGCGGAGCCGATGCGGTTCCGCGACGTCGGGCGGGTCGAGCGGGTGCAGGCACGATTGCACCGGGAGATCAGCCGGGCGGACGCCCGGCACCGGAACGAGACGGGCGCGGCGGGTGCCGTGCCGGAGAGGTCGGCGTCGTGAGCGCATTGCCGATGCTGTTCCCCGAGGCGGGGCTGCCGGAGCGCGTCGAGATCTACGAGGTCGGGCCGCGGGACGGGCTGCAGAACGAGTCCAACACCGTCCCGGTGCAGGTCAAGGCCGAGTTCCTGGAACGGCTCGCCACGGCCGGTCTGCGCACGATCGAGGCGACGAGCTTCGTGCACCCGAAGTGGGTCCCGCAGCTCGCCGACGCCGAGGAGCTGGTCGAGCGGATGACCTGGCGCGACGACGTCGACTACCCGGTGCTGGTGCCGAACGAGCGCGGCCTCGACCGCGCGATCGAGGCCGGGGTGCGGCATGCCGCGGTGTTCGCCAGCGCCACCGACACGTTCGCCCGGCGCAACCTCAACCGCTCGCTCGACGACCAGTTCGCGATGTTCGAACCGGTCGTCACCCGGGCGACCGGCAACGGCATGCGGGTGCGCGCCTACGTGTCGATGGCCTTCGGGGAGCCGTGGGAGGGCGCGGTCGATCCGGCCCAGGCCGCGTCCGTCGGGAAGCGCCTGATGGACATGGGCTGCGACCAGCTCTCGCTGGGCGACACGATCGGCGTCGCGACCCCGGGACACGTCGGCGCGCTGCTCGACGCCTGCGTCGAGACCGGCACGCCGCTGGAGTCGATCGCCGTGCACTTCCACGACACGTACGGCCAGGCGCTGTCCAACACGCTCGCCGCGCTCCGGCGTGGGGTGACCACTGTGGACGCGAGTGCGGGTGGGCTGGGCGGCTGCCCGTTCGCCGGCACGTCGACCGGCAACCTGGCCACCGAGGACCTCGTCTGGATGCTCGACGGGCTCGGCATCGCGCACGGCGTGGACCTCGACGCCCTGGTCGCGACGAGTGTCTGGATGGCCGGTGAGCTCGGCCGCCCGTCCCCGTCGCGGGTGGTCACCGCGCTCGCCCCGTCCGACTGACGCGATCCGGCCCGTCCGACCGGGCGCGGCCGGGATCGGCGCCACCTCGTCGTGGTGCAGGCCGCGCGAACGTGCCGCTCGATCGCCGCCGGGGCTGCTTCCGGCCAAGGCCGATGTGCCCGAGCTGCCCCGCCGGAGAACGTTCGCTCACCGAACTGTTTCTGGAAGCCCGTGACGCTCGACTGTGCGCGAGATCGGATGGCAGGTGGCGGTCGGGCCGCGCGAACGTGCATCGAACGTGCGCGATCGGCTGGCACGTTTCCGCGAGGGCCACGCGTGGCGCTCGATCTGACCGGGTGATCGGCTGGCACGTTCGGCGGGCTGCAGGGCCGGAACGTGCCCGGACGCCCCCGGGTCCAGCCGGCCGTGGCGCACGCGTGATCGCCGGGCAGTGCGACGTCAGGCCGCCATGGTGCGGAACACACGGCGCACCGGCGGCGGGCGAGGAGCCCGGCGCCGCGGCCGTACCGGGGCGCGACATGCTCGGCGTGCACGGGAGCGTCGACCAGGCCGGCACGCGAGCGATCGAGCGAGTGCGCCGCCCGCACGGCCGGGTGGTCCGCGTGGTGACGCAGCACCGCGTGCAGGGCGGGGCGGCGCGCGGCCACTGCGGCCGCGACGTCGGCTGCGGCCCGCTCGCGCTCGGGGTCCGGCAGGTCGAGGACCGGGTCCAGCGAGCCGGCCAGGTCCCGCGACCAGCGGGCGGCGAGGTGGATCAGGACGGCGGCGTCGTCGTCGAAGGCCTCGGTCGATCCGGGTAGGGACGGATCACCGGTCGTCGCCACACGCCGCAGAAGCGCATCGGCCGATCGCACCTGGTTCCAGTACTGCTCCCGGGTCGGTCGCGCAGTCGGTTCCATACTCGACTCCTTGGACATACTCACGGTACGTACTCTGAGTATGTAATATGCTCGACGTCATGCCACCCGTCAAGTCCCGCCGCGCGGAGTACACCGAGTCCACGCGGGACGCCGTGCTCGACGCCGCGGCCGAGCTGTTCGTCGAGCGTGGCTACCCGCAGACCTCGCTGGACGAGGTGGCCGCCTCCGCTCGGGTGACGAAGGGCGCGATCTACCACCACTTCGCGAACAAGGCCGCGCTGATGATGGCGCTGGTCGAGCGCATGGAGTCCGAGGTCACCGGGATGACGCTCGCGGCGTACCGGGAGACCGCGGCGCGCGACGGCGTGGTGGTCGGCGCCCTCGCGGGGATCGACCGGTTCCTCGATCAGTGCTCGGAGCCGATCTACGGTGCGCTGGCGTTCCGGGAGGCGCCGCTCGCGCTGGGCTGGGCCCAGTGGCGGGCGTGCGAGGAGAAGTACGCCGTCGCCGTGATCGAGGAGGTCCTGGGTGCGCTGGCCGAGGGCGGCGTGATCGCGTCGCCGGTCAGCCGGACGCTGGTGTCGGTCGTGTTCGGCATGCTCGGCACGTCGGGCCAGCTGCTCGCCGAGGCCTCGGAGTCGGAGCGCCCCCGGGTGCGCGCCGAGCTGCGCGCGACGTTCGGGGCGTTCCTGACCGGCCTGCGGGTGGACTGACCGAGTGCTCAGGCGTCCCGCAGCCCGAACATCCCGGTGAACCGCCCGCGCATGACGAGCACGTCGTCGCGGTGCAGGGTGGACCTCAGCGTGATCACGCCCATCTCCGGGCGGCTGCGCGACACCCGGCCCTCGAGGACCTCCATCGTGGCGCGCAGCTCGTCCCCGGCGAACACCGGCGCCGGCCAGGACAGCTCGTCGCCGCCCGGCGAGCCGAGCGCGGTGGAGCGGCTGAGCAGGCCGTCGACGTAGGCGCGCATCCAGAGCGCCGATGTGAACCAGCCCGACGCGGCAAGCCCGCCGAAGATCGACTCCTTCGCGGCCTGCTCGTCGATGTGGAACGGCTGCGGGTCGAACCGCCGGGCGAACGCGACCATCTCGTCGTGGTCCACCACGATCGTGCCCAGGTCGAACACCCGGCCCGGGGTCAGGTCCTCGTACGCGATCTCCGCCACGGCGATCACGTTAGCCCGCCACCGGCGTGCCCAGCGCGGCCAGGGCCGCGTCGTGCAGCAGCCCGTTGCTCGCGATCCCGTCCCCGCCGGAGAACGTGTCCGTCCCGTCCAGCGCGGTGAGGCGGCCCCCGGCCTCGGCCAGGATCGCGGCCGGAGCGGCCAGGTCCCACGGGTTGGCGGCCGGCTCCACGGCCAGGTCGAGGACCCCCTCGGCGACGAGACAGTGCTGCCAGAAGTCGCCGAACGCGCGCGTTTCCCAGCACGCGTCGGTCAGGCCCAGCCAGCCGTCCAACCGCCCGGACTCGCGGAACGTGGCGAGGTTCGTGGTGGAGACGTAGGCGTCCGCGAGATCGGCCACCCCGGACACGGTGATGCTCCGGGGTGCCGAGGCGGGCCCGTCGGAGACCCACGCGCCGGAGCCGCGCGCCGCCCACCAGCGCCGCCCGAGCGCCGGCGCGCTGACGACGCCGACCTCGGGGCGTCCGTGCACGGTCAGCGCGATCAGCGTCGCCCAGACCGGCATCCCGCGGGAGAAGTTCTTCGTGCCGTCGATCGGGTCGAGCACCCAGCCGCGCCCGCCGGCGCCGGGCCCGGAGTCGCCCCGCTCCTCGCCGAGCACGGCGTCGTCCGGGCGCTCGGTGCCCAGCGCCTCCCGCAGCGCGTCCTCGGCGGCCGTGTCCGCGTCGGTGACCGGCGTGCGGTCCGGTTTGCGAGTGACGCGAAGATCGGCCGCTCGGAAGCGGGGGAGCGTGATCGCGTCCGCGACGTCGGCCAGTCGAAGAGCCAGTACGAGATCGTCGGCAGGAGCCACGCCGCACGAGCATGCCAGTGCCCGCCGCGCCTATGCTCGCCAGCGTGACGACCGTCGTGCTGGCCGAGGACGACGCCGCCATCGCCGAGCCGCTGTCCCGCGCCCTGCAGCGCGAGGGCTACGAGGTCCGTGTGGTCGGCGACGGTCTGGCGGCGCTCGAACACGTGCAGGATGCGCCCGTGGACCTGCTCGTGCTGGATCTCGGCCTCCCCGGGATGGACGGTCTCGAGGTGTGCCGGCGGATCCGCGCCGACAACCACGCGGACCTGCCGGTCCTGATGCTCACCGCGCGCACCGACGAGGTCGACTTCGTCGTCGGTCTCGACGCCGGTGCCGACGACTACGTGTCCAAGCCGTTCCGGCTGGCCGAGCTGCTGGCCCGGGTGCGCGCGCTGCTGCGCCGCCGCACCCAGGACGTGGTCGAGGTCGGCGGCCTGCGGATGGAGCTGTCCGGGCGCCGCGTGCTGCTCGACGGCGACGAGGTCACGCTCGCGAACAAGGAGTTCGAGCTGCTGCGGGTGCTGATGCTGCACTCCGGGCAGGTCGTGACGCGCGAGGAGATCCTCCACACGGTGTGGGGCGACGCGGACATGAAGTCGTCGAAGACGCTGGACATGCACATGTCCTGGCTGCGCCGCAAGATCGGCGGAGAACGGCGGATCGCGACCGTGCGCGGCGTCGGGTTCCGGTTCAACCAGGACTAGGTGCGCGTGCGCCGGCGGATCCTCCTCTCGACCCTGCTGGTCGTCGCGATCACCGCGCTCGCGCTCGGCGGGCCGCTGGTCGTCGCGACCTGGCAGCTCGTGGAGGACTTCACCCGCGCCGAGCTGACGCAGCGCCTGGAGCAGCTGACCGAGAGCCTGGAGGACTCCGACGGGCGGGTCCCCGACCCCGCGTCGATCGAGCTGGCGATCCCGGCGAACAGCCGTCTGGTGATCGACCGGGTGGACCGGGAGCCCCAGGTGTTCGGCGTACCGGACGTGCCGGACCCGGTCGTCGAGTCGCTGCCGTTCGGGCCCGGGGGCACGATCACGCTCGCCCAGCCCCGCTCGGTCATGCGCGGGCAGCAGACGCAGGTGGTCGCCGTCGTCGCGCTCCTGGTGATCATCTCGGTGACCAGCGGCGCGATCGTCGCGACGCTGACCGCGCGGCGGCTGGCCGAGCCGCTGCGTGACGTGGCGGCCCGCGCGGCCCGCCTCGGCGCCGGGGACTTCCGGCGGGCGCCGGCCCGGCACAACATCGCCGAGCTGGACCGCGTGTCCGAGGTGCTGGACTCGTCGGCGACCGCGCTGGCGCAGCTGATGCAGCGCGAACGGATGCTCGTCGGGGACGTCTCGCACCAGCTGCGGAGCCGGATCACGGCCCTGCAGCTGCGGCTCGACGAGCTGTCCACGCACCCCGATCCGGACGCGCGCCGCGAGGCGCTGGCGGCGCTGGAGCAGACCGAGCGCCTCTCCCAGGTCCTCGACGAGCTGCTGGAGGCGGCCCGGGCGGCGCGCGCCGCCGGCGCCGAGCCGACCGACGTCAAGGGTGCGATGGAGGAGGTCGCCGCCGAGTGGCGGGCCGGCTTCGCCGCGTCCGGCCGGTCCCTGCGGGTGCGCATCCCGGAGGAGATGCTCGCGCGGGTCACGGCGGCGCGGCTACGTGAGGCGGTGGGCGCGCTCGTGGAGAACGCGCTGCGCCACGGCGACGGACCGGCGACGATCACCGCCCGCCGGGGCGAGAACGCGCTGCTGGTCGAGGTCAGCGACACCGGGCCGGGCGTCCCCGAGGAGCTGGTTCCGCACGTGTTCGAACGCGGCGTGTCCGCGCAGTCCTCGACCGGACTCGGGCTGGCCCTTGCCCGCGCGCTCGTCGAGGCGGACGGGGGCCGGCTGGAGCTGTCCCGGGCCCGCCCGCCGACGTTCCGGCTCTACCTGCCCGCGCCCCGTGCGGACGACGTCGTCGGCCCGGCGCACCAGGCGAGCGGCCCGCGCTGAACGATCAGCCCAGTGGGGGCCGGAACTGGCGGCGGACGTTCTCGTCCGGGAACACGAACCGGCGGAACGCCCACCAGCGGAACGCCATCCCGACCATCGTGCCGAGGATCTGCCCGGACAGGAAGTCGGCCATCTCCTGCGTCATCAGGCTGACGGCGGGGACCTGCAGGTCGAACACGTACCGGGACGCGGCCAGCGGCGCCGAGTACATGGCGATGCTCACGCCGCTGATCAAGAAGAACAGCAGCGCCTCGTGGTGGCGCTCCCGTCCGCCGCGCGTGCGGAACGACCACTCCCGGTTCAGCACGTAGGACACGATCGTCGCCACCAGCACCGCCATGATCTTCGCGGTGAGCGGCTTGGTGTCCAGGACGGTGCTCTTGAGCAGCAGGAACACCACCGTGTCGATCACCCAGGTGATCCCGCCGACGAACGCGAACTTGACCATCTCGCGGTGCCTGATGGCGACGTCACGGTATGGCTGCGGAATCCGCGCGAGCGCCGAGTCGACCACCGTCACTTCCCGAATCGTGCCAGACCGGCCCGGCGCGACGACGACCACCCGATCATCCGCGACTACGCTGCCCGAACTGTGGAGACCGTGAACGCCGGCCCGCCGCCGGTTCCCCGGCGGGCACCGGACGGAATGCCGGTGGTCGGGATGGTCGGCGGCGGGCAGCTGGCCCGGATGACCCACCAGGCCGCGATCGCGCTGGGGCAGACACTGCGGGTGCTCGCCGCCTCGCCGCAGGATCCGGCGGCGCGGGTCACGCCGGACGTCGTGCTGGGGGACCCGGACGACCTCGACGCGCTGCGCGAGCTGGCGCGCGGCTGCTCCGCGGTCACGTTCGACCACGAGGGCGTTCCGCAGGACGTGCTGGCGGTGCTGGCCGAGGCCGGGGTTCCGCTGCACCCGTCGCCGTCGGCCCAGGTGCACGCGCAGGACAAGCTCGTGATGCGACGCCGGCTGTCCGGGCTGGGGTTGCCGGTCCCGCCGTTCGTCGAGGTGACCGAGCCGACTGCGGTGCGCGCGTTCGGCGACGAGCACGGGTGGCCGGTGGTGCTCAAGGCCGTCCGCGGCGGCTACGACGGGCGCGGGGTCTGGTTCCTGCGCAGTCCCGACGACGCGCTGGTCGCCGACCGGCTGGCGGCCGGGACACCGTTGATGGCCGAGAGCGCGGTACCGATGCGCCGCGAGCTCGCCGCGCAGGTCGCGCGGTCGGAGTTCGGGCAGGCCGCGGTCTGGCCGGTGGTCGAGACCGTGCAGGTCGACGGGCAGTGTGCCCGGGTGTTCGCCCCGGCGCCGGGACTGTCCGCCGAGCGCTCCGCCGAGGCCCAGCGGATCGCGCTGCGGGTGGCCGAGGAGCTGGGTGTGACGGGGCTGCTGACCGTGGAGCTGTTCGAGAGCGAGCAGGGTGAGCTGGTCGTCAACGAGCTGGCCATGCGTCCGCACAACTCCGGGCACTGGACGATCGAGGGCGCCCGGACGTCGCAGTTCGAGCAGCACCTGCGGGCGGTGCTGGACTACCCGCTGGGCTCCACGGTGGCGACCGCACCGGCCGTCGTGATGGCGAACGTGCTGGGCGCGGCCGAGGCCCCGGAGATGTCGATGGACGAGCGTCTGCACCACTGCATGGCCCGCTTTCCGGAGGCCCGGGTGCACCTCTACGCCAAGGGTGAGCGGCCGGCGCGCAAGATCGGGCACGTGACGGTGCTCGGGGACGACATGGACTCCACGCGCGCGTCCGCGGAGCTGGCGGCCACCTGGCTCTCGACGGCGCGATGGACCGACGGGTGGTCGGCCCACGCCGGCGATCTCCAGGAGGTGACCGGTGGCTGACGGACCCGCCCGGGTCGGGGTGATCATGGGCAGCGACTCCGACTGGCCCGTGATGTCCGCGGCCGCCGAGGCGCTCGACGAGTTCGGCGTCGCCCACGAGGTCGGCGTGTACTCCGCGCACCGGACCCCGCAGCGGATGCTCGACTACGCCGCCTCGGCCACGGACCGCGGCCTGTCGGTGATCATCGCCGGCGCCGGCGGCGCCGCGCACCTGCCCGGCATGGTCGCCGCCGCCACGCCGCTGCCGGTGATCGGCGTCCCGGTCCCGTTGAAGACGCTCGACGGCCTCGACTCGCTGCTGTCGATCGTGCAGATGCCGGCCGGGGTTCCGGTCGCGACGGTCGCGGTCGGCGGGGCCCGCAACGCCGGGCTGCTGGCCGTCCGGATCCTCGCCGCCACCGAGCCGCAGATGCGTGAGCGGATGGTCGCGTTCCAGGCCGATCTGGAGCGGTCGGTGCTGGACAAGGACGCCGCTCTGCGCGAGCGGGCCCGCGAGGGCCGGTAGGGATCAGAGGAGTTCGACGAGCGCGCAGCCGACGACGAGCAGCACCAGCCCGAGCCCGCGCGCGGCCGTGATCGGGCGCCGGGGTAGCCGGAACGCCCCGCGGGCGTCGATCGCGGCCGCGGCGATCTGCTGGCCGGTCACCGTCAGCGCGATGGTCACGGCCGCGCCGATCGCCGGGATCAGCAGGAACGTGCCGGTCACGTAGGCAGCGGCGCAGGCTCCGCCGAGCCAGCCCCACCACGGCATCGTGCGCACACCGGCGAGGTCCGGAGCCGGGGTCCTCCCGGCCAGGCGCAGCACCAGCAGCACGACCGAGATGGCGAGCGCGGCGACCAGGAAGCTCGTCAGAGCGACCGTGACCGGGTTGGCGAGCGCGCCGCGCAGCCGCGCGTTGATCGCGCCCTGGAACGGCAACACGGCTCCGGCGACCAGGCCGAGTGCGATCCAGCCGGCGCCGATCCGGGACACCGGCGGTGCCGGCGTCGAGATCGGCGCGCCACCGGAGCCTGCCGCGACCGGGACCCGGGCAGCGGTCGAGGTGCGCTGTGCGCGGACCACGACGGTGATGCCGGCGAGCACGGCGACCGCACCGGCCACCAGACCGACGGTGACCGGCCGGCGCTCGATGCCGAACAGCCCGAACAGGTCCAGCGCCACCGAGGCCAGCACCTGCCCGGTGATGAAGAGCCCGCCCGCGGCGAGCGCCCCGATCCGCGGGAACAGCAGGATGCCGCTGGTGATGTAGAGCGGCGAGGCGAGCCCGCCGAGCAGGTACCACCCGGGGACGGTCCCGAGCAGGCCGAAGGCCCCGAACGCACCCACGGCGAGTGCCACGGTCGCGAGCAGGGCGACGGCGACCCAGAGCTGCACGGTCGCACCGCCGTAGGGCGTACCCACGGCCTTCGCGAGCTGCGGGTTCACCGACGCCTGTATCGCCAGCAGGAACCCGATCACCACCGCACCGGCCAGCAGAGCTCCGGTCATGACCCACCCCTCTCCTTAAATGGACACCATGTCCGGTTCGGAGGTTACGACTCAACCGGGCATGGTGTCCACTTAATCGGGAGTCGGGGTCTAGGGTCAGGTCGTGCACCTCGATGAGTCCGGTGGAGCGCCCGGTCCGGACCTGCTGGCGCCTCCGCCGCGGCGCGAGCGGGCCGACGCGGTGCGCAACCGGGAGCTCGTGCTGGCTGCGGCCGCGGACCTGTTCGCGCGGCGGGACCCCCGCGAGGTCTCGATGGACGAGGTGGCGCGCGCTGCGGGCGTCGGGCGCGCGACGCTCTACCGGCGGTACCCGGACGTGCGCTCGATCGCCGTCGCCCTGCTCGACGAGCACGAGCGCGAGCTACAGCGCCGGCTGCTCGCCGGGGACCCCCCGCTGGGCCCGGGCGCGCCGCCGGCCCGACGGCTCGGTGCGTTCTTCGCGGCCATGACCCAGCTGCTCGAGCGGTTCCTGTTCCTGCTGCTCGGGGCGGAGACCGGCCCGGCCCGGTTCCGGACCGGTGCCTACGGTTTCTGGCGGGCGCACGTGCGGGCACTGCTGGTCGAGGCCGGGGTCGACGACCCGGGCCCGCGGGCCGACCTGCTGCTCGCGGCCGTGGATCCCGAGCTCTACCGGCACCAGCGCGCCACGCTCACGCCGGAGCAGATCGCCGCCCATCTGGACTGGCTCGCCGCCGCGGCGACGCGGGGACCGGCGGGGGACACGACCCCGGCAATCTCATGGCGCGACGGCGAGGTCCGGTCGTAGGGTGGCCGCACACAGGAGAGGAGGTGGTCCAGCGTTGAGTAGCTGCAGGACATGTGAGGTGGCTGTCCGCTAGCACCACGTTCGATCCGGGGCTACGTCCCCCGGCGACGGTCGTGGAAGCCGGTGTGGTGCCGGTGAATTCCAGGCGGTCACCCGTGATCCCCGGGCCCGAGCCCGTCCAGCTCGGTTCTCGCACCGATGGTGCGGCCCGGGGATCACGCATGTCCGGACCGTGTCAGCCGGTGCGCTCCTCCAGGGAGCGGGCCGCGAGCTCCAGGCGTCGGGTGACGTCCTCCAGTCCCGGCTCCTCGGCGAGCGGGAGCATCGGCGCGACCCGCCGGAAGTGGGCGCGGCAGGCCTCGACGTCCGCGGCATGGCCGCCGTCGGCCAGCCAGCGCCGCAACGCCTGGTTGTGGGCCGCGACGACGGCCGCCCCGGTGACCGCTGCCCGCAGCTCGCCGTCGTCGACATCGGACAGTCGTGCGGTCAGCTCGCGGGTGAACAGCCGCCGGTAGAGGTGCACCGACGCGGCCTCCCTGTCCCGCAGCGCCGGCACCTCGCGGACCAGCGCGAAGCGCAGCCGGGCGACCTCGACGTCGTCGAGGTAGAGGTCGAAGACCGTCTCCGCCGCCCGCAGCAGGACCGACAGGAGCGGTTCCGTCGGGTGCGCGGCGGCGAACACGTCGGCGATCCGGGACAGGCCGAGCTCGTGATCCGGGGACAGCGCGTCCTCCTTGCCCCGGAAGTAGCGGAAGAACGTCCGCCGCCCGACGCCCGCCTCGGTGGCGATGTCGTCGACGGTCGTCTCGTCGTAGCCCCGCTCGGTGAACAGGCGTGCCGCCGCGGACACCAGGTCCCTCCGGACCGCCGCGCGGCCCTCGACGGAGCGCCCCCGACGTGTGGTCGCGGTCATGGCACGAAGCGTAGCAACAATTCTTGCTAGTGGCACGGAGTGCCGTTACTGTGAACGGACGACGCAACCGATCGAGGACGAGGGACGATGAACAGCGAGTTCGACAGCTACCGGCTCAGCGACGAGCACGAGGCCCTCCGCGATGCGGTGCGTGACCTGGCGGACAAGGAGATCGCGCCGCACGCGGCGGATGTCGACGAGCAGGCCCGCTACCCGGTCGAGGCGCGCGACGCGCTGGTCAAGGCCGGGTTCCACGCCGTGCTCGTCCCCGACGAGTACGGCGGCCAGGGGGCCGACGAGCTCGCGAGCTGCATCGTGATCGAGGAGGTCGCGCGGGTCTGCGCGTCGTCGTCGCTGATCCCTGCCGTGAACGGGCTGGGCCTGACCCCCATCCTGCTGTCCGCGTCCGACGAGCTCAAGAAGCAGGTGCTCCCGTCGGTGGCGGCCGGCGAGGCGATGGTCAGCTACGCCCTGTCCGAGCGGGAGGCCGGCTCGGACGCCGCGGCGATGAAGACCCGCGCCCGTCGCGACGGGGACGACTGGATTCTCGACGGCACCAAGTGCTGGATCTCCAACGCCGGCGAGTCCACCTGGTACACCGTGATGGCGGTGACCGACCCGGACAAGAAGGCGAGCGGCATCTCCGCGTTCGTCGTGCACAAGGACGACCCGGGCTTCGTCGTCGGCCCGAAGGAACGCAAGCTCGGCATCCACGGCTCGCCCACCCGCGAGATCTACTTCGAGGGCTGCCGGATCCCGGGCGACCGGATCATCGGCGCCGAGGGCACCGGGTTCAAGACGGCGCTGCGCACGCTCGACCACACCCGTCCGACGATCGGCGCCCAGGCCGTCGGCATCGCCCAGGGCGCGCTGGACGTGGCGATCAGCTACGTCAAGGAGCGCTCGCAGTTCGGCAAGAAGATCGCCGAGTTCCAGGGCCTGCAGTTCATGCTCGCCGACATGGCGATGAAGGTGGAGGCCTCGCGCCAGCTCGTCTACGTCGCCGCCTCCCGCGCCGAGCGGGGTGAGTCGAACCTCGGGTTCATCTCGTCGGCGGCCAAGACGATGGCCTCGGACACCGCGATGAGCGTGACCACCGATGCGGTGCAACTGCTCGGCGGTGCCGGCTACACGCGCGACTTCCCGGTCGAGCGGATGATGCGCGACGCGAAGATCACGCAGATCTACGAGGGCACGAACCAGATCCAGCGGATGGTGATGGCGCGCTCGCTGCTCGCCTGAGCGGCACGGCGTGCCGTCCGGGATGATCACCCGGCCGGGCGGTACCCCCCGCCGTCGGGTCCGGATGACACTTGTGGTATGCGCGCGCTGCCCGGAGTGCTTCTCGTCGGACTGGTGTTGCTCGGGGGAGTGCTGCACTCCAGCTGGCCGACGGCGATAGCGCTGGCGGTGACGTTCGGCGCGGCCGGGGCCGTGCTCGCGGTGATCCGCCCGGAGGTCCCCGACCCGTTCGAGTACCGCAGCCGAGCGGCCCGTGCGCTGGCCCGGCTCTCGGCCGCCGGCGTCGCGGTGGCCATGGTCGCCGGGTTCGCGGTGGTCGCGGTGTACCAGGGCCGCCCGGATGTCTACGTCGACGGCGTCTTCGTCGGCCTGATCGGGGTGGGCCTGCCGGGGATCGCGGTGCTCATGCTGGTCACGCACGTCGGCCGCCTGCGTCGTGAGCGGGCCGCCGCCGTCGTCTGAAGGCGTGTGATCGGCGCACGGGGATCAGTCCCCCGCGGGCTCGCGGGCGGGGTCACGCACCCGCGTCGCGCCCGAGAACCGGGCCGGGAGGGCGGCGATCTGCCTGCGCAGGTCGTCGACGTCCCAGTAGTCCCGCCCGCTCGGCGAGCAGAACGCCGGCGTGACCAGGCCCCCGTGCGCCCAGCGGTTCAGGGCCCGGGAGCTGATCGAGAGCCGGGCGGCCGCCTCCGGCGTCGAGGCCAGCTGTCGCGTCACGCCCGGCTCCCGGTCGTCGCGGTGGATCAGGAGGTGGCCGCGGGCGCCGACGCCCTCGCGCGGACGAGCCTGCCGACGAGCAGGCTGCACGCGTACCCCAGCACCAGGCCGCCGATCAGGAATGACAGCAGCGTCACGGTGAACGGTCCGGTCGGCAGCGAGAAGTCGGTGCCGGAGGCCCCGCTCAACAACCCGAACGCGGCCGTCGTCGCGAACCCGAACACCGCTCCGGGGACGAAGTCCAGCAACGGGACCAGCGCGCCCAGGATGACGACGGCGGTCATCCCACCGATCACGACGGCGATCAGGAACGTGTTCGTCGTCAGACCGGCCAGGA
The DNA here is from genome assembly GCA_963822335.1 of uncultured Actinomycetota bacterium. Classification (GTDB taxonomy): domain Bacteria; phylum Actinomycetota; class Actinomycetes; order Mycobacteriales; family Pseudonocardiaceae; genus Pseudonocardia. The sequence goes on from CAWGHE010000007.1 coordinate 616,377, forward strand.
TCAGTGTGATCGTCCCGCAGACGACCCCCCAGATGTTGGCGGCCAACGACTTCTTCAGCCCGGCTACGTCGCCACCGGCGGCGAAGAAGCTGCCTGCGCCGATGAACGTGGCCGGGACGAACAGGCCCAGCCCGGAGAGCGGACCGAGGTAGAGATAGCTGATGACGACTCCGGCGAGTCCGATGACCAGGGCAAGAGCGACGGGCAGCTTCATCCGGTGACCTTCCAGAGGGGCTCGTGAGCGGACCTCAGGAAGAATGATCGTCCGGACGGCTCAGCCCAAGATGCGCCGGTCGGACGTGACTGCATGTTTTCCGACGGCAACCATTCGGTCATGTATGACGGTTCCGGCTGGCTGCATGTATCTGCGGCATAACGCGCCGCTAACGTCCGCCCTCCTCGCGACGTCGCAGGGGGCGCCGGACCGACCTACAGCAGGAACCCGAACAGGGGGCTGTCCGGCGGGATCGGCTCGATGTGCGGCGGGGCCTCGTCCATCCGCTTGAGCAGCGCGGGTAGGTCGTCCGGCGAGCCCAGCTCGATCCCGACCAGCGCCGGGCCGGTCTCCCGGTTCGAGCGCTTCACGTACTCGAACAGCGTGATGTCGTCGTCGGGCCCCAGCACGTCGTCCAGGAACGACCGCAGCGCGCCCGGCTCCTGCGGGAAGTCGACGAGGAAGTAGTGCTTGCGGCCCTCGTGCACGAGCGCGCGCTCGACGATGTCGGCGTAGCGGGACACGTCGTTGTTGCCGCCGGAGAGCAGGCAGACCGTCGTCGAGTTGCGCGGGATCCCGAGCGCGTCGACGACGGCCGAGGACAGCGCCCCGGCGGGCTCGGCGATGATCCCGTCGGACTGGTAGAGGTCGAGCATCTCGATGCACACTCGGCCCTCGGCGACCGTGACGACCTCGGCGTCGAAGCGCCGGGCGATGTCGAACGTCGTCGCGCCGACCTTGCGCACCGCGGCGCCGTCGACGAACGGGTCGACCGTGGGCAGGTCGACCGGCTCGCCCGCGGCGAGCGCGGCGGTCATGCTCGCCGCCCCGGCCGGCTCGACGCCGACCACGCGCACCGACGGCGCGTGCTCGGCCAGGTAGGTCAGGGCACCGGAGAACAACCCGCCGCCGCCGATCGGCACGACGAGCACGTCCGGCGGGTCGGCCAGCTGGGCGAGGATCTCGCGGACGATCGTGCCCTGGCCGGCGACCGTGCGCGGGTCGTCGAACGCGGGCACGAGCGTCGCGCCGGTGTCCGCGGAGTGCGCGCGGGCCGCCGCGGCGGCGTCGTCGTAGGTGTTGCCGACGACCCGGATCTCGACGACGTCACCGCCGAGCCGGGCGACCCGGTCGCGCTTCTGGCGCGGCGTCGTCCCCGGGAGGTACACGCGGCCGCGCACGCCGAGGCGATGGCAGGCGAACGCCAGGCCCTGGGCGTGGTTCCCGGCGCTGGCGCACACGACGCCGGCCGTGCGGTCCGCCTCGGGCAGCTGTGCGATCAGGTTGTACGCACCACGGATCTTGTACGAGCGGACCGGTTGCAGGTCCTCGCGCTTGAGCCACACCTCGCCGCGCAGGGCGTCGGACAGGCGGGGGTTCAGCTGCAGCGGGCTCGGTCCGATGACTGCGCGCAGCCGTCCGGCCGCGTCGTCCACGTCCTGGGGGCTCACAAGCGGGGTCGCACTCACGATCGTCCAGGGTCGCACGGCCCCCGACAGTCGCTGCGTCCAGGGGTTCGTCGGCCCGCCCGGGGTGCGGACGTCGCGGACCGGGTGGTGCGGCGATGCCTCCGCGCCACACACCGCGCGAGCGGACCTTCCGTCCAGCCGACCCGCGCGAACGGAGCTTTCGTGCAGGTCCAGGGGTGTGCGCGGGGAGCTGGTGCGCAGGCGGTGCCGGTCCGCCACGGTGCGAGCGGACCGTGTGAGCGGACCCTCGTCCAACCCGGGGGTGCGAGCGGAGCTCTCGTGCAGCGCGCGGGGTCGGCTACAGGCGCCGGGTGCAGCGTTCGGTCTCGGCGCGGCGGTCGAGGGCGGACTCGTCCGGGTTCACCACCTGGACCAGCGACGCGCCGACGGCGAGCACGGACAGCAGCCCCTCGCGCACGCCGGTCGCGTCGGACCACGAGCGGGTGGACAGCACCCGGTCCCCGGCGGTGATCCCGAGATCCGTGGCGGTCTGCCGGGCCGCGGCGAGCACGTCGTCGACACTCGCGCCGTCCCAGGCCGGGGCGTCGCCGGGCACCGGGTCCCAGGGCACGAACTCGTCGCCGTGCACGCGGACCTCGGTCGCGAAGTCGATGACGCCCGAGGGCAGGCCCGTCAGGCCCTTGCCGAACGCGTCCAGCGAGAGCGCGACGACACCTCCGCCCGGTTCCGCGACCAGCGCGGCGTCGAGGTGGTCGGCGTCGGTGAGGATCCACTCGGCGGCCGACGGGTCGGAGACGAGCTCGGCGCCGCACGACCACACGGCCAGCAGTACCGCCGCCGTCTGCCAGTGCGCCGGCAGCAGGACCGCGACCGGCGTGCCCGGCTCGACGTCGCACTCGTCGCGCAGCAGGTTCGCGGCCTTGGCCGCCCAGTTCGCGGTCGTCACGCCGGAGAGTTCGATGCGCTCGCCGGTGGCGTCGTCGTAGTGGGTGACCAGCGGGCCCGCGTCCGGTGCAGGACCCAGCAGGGCGTCGGTCAGCGACACGGTGCTCCCGGGATCAGGCGGTGTGGATCAGTCGATGCACGGTACGCCGCCGGCCGTGATCGGCGGCGTGGCGGGCGCGGCCGCGGCCGGTGCCGCCTGCGCTCCCGCCGGACGCGGCGGTCGCGCCGGACCCGGCGCCGGCGCCGTCGAAATCGGTGCCGATCAGCACCTGCACCCGGCCGGGGGCGACGTCGTCGGACTGCTCCACCCCGATGCCGCCCAGCGCGGCCGCTGCCCTGCGGGCTCCGGCGTCGCCGTCGGCGGAGGAGTAGCGCACGACCGAGGTGCTCCGGTTCGGGGCGTTCGAGACCGAGCCGGTCGCGACGCCGTTCTGCGCCAGCGTCGCCGCGACCCGCGCGCCGAGACCGCTCGTGCCGGCGCCGTTGCCGACGTCGGCGGTCAGCGGGGCCGGGGGCGGTGCGTCCTGGGCCGGCTGCTCGTCGGCGGGCTCGGTGTGCCGGGCGACGAAGTCCTGCACCTGCGCCGGGTCCACGGACACGACGTCGCCGCGGGCGTTGTTCTCGGTGCCGTCGGTCGGGATGGTCAGGAAGTCGACGTTCCCGCCCGCGATGTCCGAGGCCTGGCGGGCGAACGAGAGCAGGTCCCATCCGGAGTCGATGACCACGGACTGCTGGATGACGCCGATCAGGGCGGAGCGCTTGTCCGAGTTGGCCAGCGTGCCGCCGTCGAGGATCTTCTTCGCCACCGCGGCCATGAACACCTGCTGGCGGCTGATCCGGGACAGGTCCCCGCCGGCCAGGCCGTGGCGCTGGCGGACGAACGCCAGCGCGTCGGCACCGGAGATCGTCTGCGGCCCGGCCGGGAAGTTCGCACCGGACATCGGGTCGTTCGCCGGCGCCTTCAGACAGACGTCGACTCCGCCGACGGCGTTGGTCAGGTTGTAGAAGCCGAGCAGGTTGACCTCGGCGTAGTGGTCGACGGTCACGCCGGTGAGGTCCTGCACCGTCTGGATCAGCGCGCTGCGCCCGGCCTGCGACGACTGCCGGTCCAGTTCCTTCGGGTCGGTCACCCCGTCGGCCGCGAGCTGCTTGGCCGCGTTCGCCTTCGTCGCCGGGTACGCGGCGTTGATCTTGTCGCGGCGGTACCCGGGGATGTTCACGTAGCTGTCGCGCGGGATGGAGAACGCCGACGCTCCGGTGCCGTCCGCGGGAACGTGCACCAGGATGATCGTGTCCGAGTTCAGGACGCCGGAGTCGGCGCCGCTGCGCAGCTGCTCGAGGACCTGCTTCGGCAGCGGGTTGCCCTGCGCGTCGGTCCGGCTGTCCACGCCCACGAGCAGGATGTTCTGCTCGCCGCCGGACGAGCTGCCGGTGATCACGTTCGTCGTGGTCATGCCGCTGGTGACGTCGTGGTAGAGCGACCAGGCGGCCCCGGTCGCGCCGACGACGAGCACCGAGAGCACGGCCAGCGTGGTCCGGATCCGCCGCGACCACCGGTCCCACGCCGTCCCGCGGCGGCCCGCGGGCCGGATCCGTTCGGGTCCGGGACGGGATCCCGGGGGCGTGCGCACCGGGCGGGCCGGCTGCCTGCCGGAGAGGCGTTTGCGATCGGCCGAACGCAGCCACGGGGCGTCGAGGTCGTTGCTCACGACACCCCCTTCCGGTCCTCATCGGTCACTGTGCCCTCCGGCAGACGTCAGGGTGCAACATCACCGGGCGCGGCGTGGACCGAACGGTGCGCGTGTCGGACATGCTCGCCCGGACGCAGGAGTCGTCGAAACCTTGAGAGTGTTACGCCGCCTTCCGGCCACGCCGGGCATCGACGCTGGTCGAGAGGCTACGACGAGGTGCCGCGGCCGGGTGGTGGATCGGCGGAACGGACACGCTCTGTGATCTTCGCGAACGTGACCGACCGGACCGTGGAGATGCACCCGGCCGAACCGTCGGACCCCCTCGCTATCGTTCGCGGCCGTGGACCCCTCCCCGCGGAGCTACGGCGACGAGCTCGCCGTCGTCACCGTCACGTACTCGCCGGGTGCCCTTCTGGAGACGTTCCTCGACTCGCTGCAGACGGCCACCACGCGGCCGGTGCAGGTCGTGCTGGCCGACAACGGCTCGGTCGACGGAGCTCCCGAGCGGGCGGCGGCGGCGCGCGAGAACGTCACGCTGCTGAGGATCGGGGAGAACGTCGGGTACGGGTCCGGCGCGAACCGGGGTGTGGCCGAGCTGGGGCCCGAGGTCGGCTGGGTGGTCGTGGCCAACCCGGACCTGGAGTGGACGCCCGGCTCGCTGGACACGCTGCGCGAGGCGGGGAACGCTGGCCGCGGGCCGGCGCGCTGGGCCCGCTGATCCGCGAGCCGTCCGGCGAGGTGTACCCGTCGGCGCGCGAGCTGCCGTCGCTGGCGCACGGGGCGGGGCACGCCGCACTCGGCGCGGTGTGGCCGGACAACCCGTGGACGAAGGCCTACCGCCGCTCGGACACCGAGCCGGTCGAGCGCGCGGCAGGCTGGCTGTCCGGGTCCTGCCTGCTGCTCCGGCGCGCGGCGTTCGACTCGGTGGAGGGGTTCGACTCCCGCTACTTCATGTACTTCGAGGACGTCGATCTCGGCGAGCGGCTCGGGACGGCGGGCTGGCGCAACATCTACGTACCCTCGGCCGAGGTCGTCCACGTCGGCGGTGCGTCGACCGGCAAGCCGGAGGTCTCGGCGCGGATGCTGGCGGAGCACCACCGCAGTGCCTACCGGTACCTCGCCGACCGGCATCCGGGACCGCGCTGGGCGCCGGTGCGTGCGGCGATCAAGGCGGGGCTCGAGGTCCGGTCCCGTCTGGCCGGGCGGTCCGCGGCCTGAGCGCCGGCGAGTGACAGAGCAAGTATCCGAGGGGGAGACCACGTGGAGGATGTCGAAGCGGTCGTGCTGGTCGGGGGCAAGGGCACCCGCCTGCGGCCACTGACGCTGTCCGCTCCGAAGCCGATGCTGCCGACGGCGGGGGTGCCGTTCCTGGCGCACCTGCTCTCACGCATCCGGGAGGCCGGGATCCGGCACGCCGTGCTCGGCACGTCGTACCTGGCGGAGACGTTCGAGAAGCACTTCGGGGACGGCTCCGCGCTCGGCCTCGACCTCACCTACGTCGTGGAGGACGAGCCGCTGGGCACCGCAGGCGGCATCCGCAACGTCGCCGAGCACCTCTCCGCCGAGCACGTGATGATCTTCAACGGCGACGTGCTGGCCGGCACCGATCTGCGCGCCGTCGCCGACACGCACCGGGGCGCGGACGCCGACGTGACGCTGCACCTGGTGCGCGTGCACAACCCGCGCGCGTTCGGGTGCGTGCCCACCGACAAGGAGGGCCGCGTCCAGGCGTTCCTGGAGAAGACCGAGGACCCGCCGACCGACCAGATCAACGCGGGTTGCTACGTCTTCCGGCGCTCGGTGATCGAGTCCATCCCGGCCGGGCGGCCGGTGTCGGTGGAGCGCGAGACGTTCCCCGGGCTGCTCGAGTCCGGCGCGCGGGTGCAGGGCCACGTCGACGTCGCGTACTGGCGGGACATGGGCACCCCGGCCGACCTGGTGCACGGTTCGGCCGACCTGGTCCGCGGCGTCGCGCCGTCGGCGGCGCTGCCCGGCCCGGCGGGCGAGTACCTGCAGCTCGACGGCGCCGAGGTCGCGCACGACGCGTTCGTGTTCGGCGGCAGCACGGTCGGCGCCGGTGCCCGGGTGGGTGCCGGGGCCAAGGTCGAGGGCTCGATGCTGTTCGACGGCGCGGTCGTCGCCGACGGCGCCGTCGTGGAGAACTCGGTGGTCGGCGCCGGCGCGGTGGTCGAGGAGGGCGCCCACCTGCGGGACACGGTGGTCGGCGACCGGGCCGTGATCGGCGCGCACTGCGAGCTGCGGCACGGCATGCGGATCTGGCCGGACGTGAATCTGCCCCCGCACGGCGTGCGGTTCTCCCCGGACGTGTAGATGGCCGTCGCTGCCGGAGCGGACCCGCGGATGGTCGAACGGGAATGGCGGCCGCCGTTCACGCTCGACCTCTACGGCGTCCTGGCGCCGCTGCGGCGCGGCCGCGGCGACCCGACCTGGCGCACGGCCGGCGACGGCGCCGCGATCTGGCGGGTGTCGACGACGCCGGAGGGCCCGGCGACGGTGGCGATCCGGCGTCGCCCCGACGGCACCGTGCTCGCCACCGGCTGGGGTCCGGGCGCGGCGTGGGAGATCGACGGCCTGCCGTCGCTGCTCGGCGCGGACGACGACCCGTCGGCGTTCGTCGCGCACCACCCGCTGGTGGCGGACGCGGTCCGGCGGATGCCCGGCATGCGGTTCGGCTCGACGCGCCGGGTCTGGGACACGCTGCTGCCGGCGATCCTGGAGCAGAAGGTCACCGGGACCGAGGCGAGGCGCTCGTTCCGCGAGCTGTGCCGGCGCTTCGGCGCGCCGCCGCCCGGGCCGGAGGGCGTCGTGCCGGCCGGGATGCGGGTGCCGCCGACCCCGGCGCGGGTGCGCGCGATCCCGGAATGGGACTGGCACCGCGCGGGTGTCGACCACGCCCGCCGGCGGGCGATCCTGCACTGCGCGGTCGTCGCGCACCGGCTGGAGCGGGCGGCCGAGCTGCGCGGTGAGCCGGGGCGGGTGCTGCTGCGGCGGGTGCCGGGCATCGGCGTGTGGACCGCCGCGGAGGTCGCGCAACGCGCCTGGGGCGACCCGGACGCGGTCAGCTTCGGCGACTTCCACATCCCGAACACCGTCGGGCACGCCCTGCTCGGCCACGATCTCGACGACGCGGGACTGCTGGAGGTCCTGGCGCCGTACGCGCCGCAGCGCCAGCGCGCCGTGCGCTACGTCGAGGCGTCCGGATTCCGCCGTCCGCGCTTCGGGCCGCGGTTCTCCCCGCGCGACTACCGCGAGATCTGACGCCGGCGCGACCCGACCGCCCCCCGGCGGGTGGCCGTACCGTCGCAGGTGTGACCCGGACCACTCACCGCGTGGACGACGACGCCGCGGGCTTCGTCGAGTGGGCCGCGGCCGAGCCCGGAAGGGTCGTGCACGGTCGGGTCCGGGCCTACACGGGCTACCGCGAGGAGTCGGCCGAGCCGGTCCATCGTCTCGAGACCCCGAGCGGTGCCGTGACCCTGATCATCGGCTTCGAGGGCGGATTTCGCGCACAGGCCGGGCCCGGCTCGTGCGAGCTCACGCCGTTCACGTCGTTCGCCGTCGGTATCCACGACCATCCGGTCTGGACCGCCCACGACGGTCGGCAGTCCGGGATCGAGGTCCGTCTCGACCCTCTCGGAGCGTTCGCGCTGTTCGGGATCCCGCTGCACGAGCTGGGCAACCGGGTGGTCGAGCTCGGGGAGCTGCTGGGAGCCGACGCCGAGCGCTGGACCGAGCAACTGTGGGACACGCGGGGCCGGCCGGATCGCTTCGCGGTACTCGACGGCCTGCTCGCCGACCGGATGGCGGCGGGTCCTGCGATCTCGCCCGACCTGGCATGGGCGTGGCGCACGATGGAGCGCTCCGCCGGAGCGGTGCGGGTGGGCGACCTGGCCACCGGCGCCGGATGCAGCCACCGGCATCTGGTGCGGCGGTTCCGCGAGCAGGTCGGGGCGACGCCCAAGACCGCGGCCCGGGTGCTGCGCTACTCGCGCGCGGCGCGGCTGCTCGCCCGCGGCGACATCCGCCCGGCACAGGTCGCCGCGCTGTGCGGATACGCCGACCAGGCGCATCTCACCCGCGAGTACGCAGCGTTCGCGGGGACGACGCCGGGTGCCGTCGCGGCGACGGCGGTCGACGAGGCCACCGCCTGAACGGATGGACCGGTCAGGATTCTTCAAGACCGGGCCGGCGAACGGGCCTACGGTCCGGCCATGACCATCTCGCAGCACATCGTCCCGATCCTGGTGTACGCCGACATCGAGGCGGCCCACGACTTCCTGGTCGCGACGTTCGGGTTCGAGGCCGGCGGCGTCCAGCGCACCCCGGACGGTGAGGTCGTGCACGGGGAGGTGGCGCTCGACGGCGAGGTCGTGTGGCTGCACCAGGTGTCCCCGACCTACCGGCTGCGCGGGACGGCCGAGCTCGGGGCCGCGACCGGCATGCTGAACGTCCTCGTCGACGACGTCGACGAGCACCACTCCCGGTCGGCCGCCGCCGGCGCGGCCATCGCGTTCCCGCCGACGGACCAGCCGTACGGGCAGCGCGAGTACGGCGTGTACGACCTCGAGGAGCGCCTCTGGTCGTTCGCGACCCGGACCTGAACCGCACACCGGTCCGGCCGCCCGGCCCGGGGTGACCGCCGCGACACGTGACCAGCGAGGCGTCGGCCGCCGGTACCGACGTAGTGTTCGACGGGTGAAGGTCACCGTTCTGGTCGGCGGCGTCGGTGGGGCCCGCTTCCTGATGGGTGTGAAGGCCGCGCTCGGCCTGCCCCCGGTCGGCCCGGGCCCCGCCGGCCATCCCCACGACGTGACCGCCGTGGTCAACGTCGGCGACGACATCTGGCTGCACGGCCTGCGCGTGTGCCCGGACCTCGACACGTGCATGTACACGCTCGGCGGCGGCATCGACACCGACAAGGGCTGGGGCCGGGCCGCCGAGACGTGGTCGGTGCGCGAGGAGCTCGAGGCCTACGGGGCCGACCCGACCTGGTTCGGGCTCGGCGACCGCGACGTCGCCACGCACCTGGTGCGTACCCGGATGCTGCGCGCCGGCTACCCGCTCTCACAGGTCACCGAGGCGTTGTGCCACCGCTGGGAGCCGGGGGTGCGGCTGCTGCCGGCCACCGACGACCGGGTGGAGACGCACGTCGTGATCGACAACCCGGAGGCCGCGTCGGCCGAGGACGCGCCGCCGCAGGTGGCCGTGCACTTCCAGGAGTGGTGGATCAGGCACAAGGCCGGTCCGCCCGCGCACCGGTTCGCCTCGATCGGGGCCGACGAGGCGTCGGTGCTGCCCGACGCGCGGGCCGCGATCGCGGAGGCGGACGTCGTGCTCGTCGCGCCGTCGAACCCGGTGGTCAGCATCGGCACGATGATCGGGGTGCCGGGCATGGCCCAGGCCCTGGTCGCGACGCCGGCGAAGATCGTCGGGCTGTCCCCGATCGTCGGCGGCCGGCCGGTGCGCGGGATGGCCGACGCGTGCCTGTCCGCGATCGGTGTGGAGACCTCCGCCGAGGGGGTCGGCCGGCACTACGGCGGGCGCGGCGAGGGCGGGCTGCTCGACGGGTACCTGGTGCACACCGGCGACGACGCCGACAGTCCCCGGCGCCGAGGTCCGCACCGTGCCGCTGCTGATGACCGACACCGACGCGACCGCCGAGATGGCGCGCCGCGCGTTCGAGCTGGCCGGGGTCGGCGTTGACTGACCGTCCCGTCCCGGAGCCCGGGTCCGTGCCGGCGGTCGACCACGCCAGCGCCGGGCTGAGCGTCCTGCCGGTGGCCGGGCTCCCCGAGTTCCGGCCCGGCGACGACCTCGCCGCCGCTCTGGCGCAGGCGGCGCCGTGGCTGGCCGACGGCGACGTGCTCGTCGTGACCAGCAAGATCGTGTCCAAGGTGGAGGGACGGTTGGTCCCGGCGCCGGAGGACCCGGACGAACGCGACCTGCTGCGCCGCGAGCTCGTCGACGCCGAGACCGAACGGATACTGGCCCGGCGCGGGAAGACCCTGATCGTCGCCGGGAAGCTCGGCATCGTGCAGGCCGCGGCCGGGATCGACGGCTCCAACGTCCGCGCCGACGAGCTGGCCCTGCTGCCCGCCGACCCGGACGCCAGCGCCGCGGCGCTGCGGGCCGCGCTGCGCGAGCGGCTCGGGGTGGAGGTCGCCGTCGTCGTCACCGACACCATGGGCCGGACCTGGCGGATCGGGCAGACCGATCTCGCGATCGGCTCGTCCGGCGTCCCGGTGCTGCACCGCTACGGCGGCATGGTCGACGCCCAGGGCAACGACCTTCTCGTCACCGAGATCGCGCTGGCCGACGAGCTGGCCGCCGCCGCGGACCTGGTGAAGGGCAAGCTCGGCGCGACGCCGGTCGCGGTCGTGCGCGGCATGGCCCCCGCCGACGACGGGTCGGTCGCCCGCGAGCTGGTCCGCCCGGTCGAGGAGGACATGTTCTGGCTCGGCACCGACGAGGCGATCGCGCGCGGCCGCAGGGACGCCGTGCTGATGCGCCGCAGCACCCGCGCGTTCGACCCGGACACGCCGGTCGACCCGGCCGCGCTGCGCCGCGCCGTCGGTATCGCGCTGACCGCGCCGGCGCCGCACCACTCGACGCCGTTCCGGTTCGTCTGGCTGCGCGACCCGGCGCGGCGGACGTCGCTGCTGGACGCGATGCGCGCGCGCTGGCAGGCCGACCTGGCCGACGACGGGCGTCCGGACGACGAGATCGCGCGCCGGCTCGCCCGCGGCGACCTGCTGCGACGGGCACCCGAGCTGGTGCTGGCGTTCCGCGTCGGCGACGGCGCGCACGAGTACCCGGACGCCGCGCGCAACGCCGCGGAGCGGGACATGTTCACCGTCGCCGGCGGCGCCGCCGTGCAGTCGCTGCTGATCGCGCTCGCCGCCGAGGGCCTCGGGTCCTGCTGGGTCGGTTCGACGATCTTCGCCCCGGACGTGGTGCGGGACGCGCTCGGTCTCGGCGACGACTGGCAACCGCTCGGCGCGGTCGCGGTCGGGACGCCGGCCGAGCCGCTGACCCCGCGCTCGCCGCGGGACCCGGACGAGGGGCTGCTCGAGTGGTGACGCCGTCCGTGCTCGTGCCGGGGGCGCCGCCGTGGTGAGCCCCGTCGTCGCCATGGGGGAGCTCGCGGCCTGGGAGCCGATCGACGAGGCTCAGCGGGCCCTCAAGGAGGCTCTGCTGGCGTATCTGCACGCCCGCCCGGACGCCCTGGAGCGCGCGTGCGCGCCAGGGCACCTCACGGCGTCGGCGCTCGTCCTGGACGCCACCGGCGAGCACACCCTGCTGACGCTGCACCCCCGCGTCGGGCGCTGGATCCAGCTCGGCGGGCACTGCGAGCCCGGCGACGCGTCGCTGCGCGGGGCCGCCCTGCGCGAGGCGACCGAGGAGTCCGGAATGGACGGTCTGGAGATCGCGCCGCACCCGCTGCACGTCGACGTGCACCCGGTGACGTGCTCGGGCGGCGTGCCCACCCGACACCTCGACGTCCGGTACCTCGTACGGGCCCCGGCCGGCGCGCAGCCGGTGATCAGCGACGAGTCCGACGACCTGGCCTGGTGGCCGGTCGACGCCCTCCCGGAGAGCAGCGACACCGTCGCGACCATGGTCGCCGCGGCGCGCCGGGAACCCTGACGCGCGGGGCCTACAGGTACTGCCAGAAGAACAACGCCTCGAACCCCTGCGCGGCGGCCGTGGTGTCCCCGCCGATCGCGCCGTAGACGAGCTGCATGCCGCTGAAGAACAGCGTGCTCGCACCGGGCAGGAACAGCAGCACGGCGAGCAGGACGAGCGGTGCCCACGGGCGGACCCGGGCCCCGAGCATCTGTGCCGACCGGGGGAGGTACGGCTCCAGCGCGCCCCACCCGTCCAGACCCGGAACCGGCAGCATGTTCAGCACGAACGCCACCACCTGCAGCAGCGCGAGGACCGACAGGCCGGCTGCGAGCGCGTCCGGCATCGGCACCGACGCGACCACCGCGGTCAGCACGATGCCCAGCGCGAGGTTCATGAGCGGTCCGGCGAGCGAGACGGCCGTGCGGCGCGCACGCGAGCGCAGCGCCCCCTGGTTGATCCAGACCGCGCCGCCGGGCAGTGGGATCCCGCCGATCAGCAGGATGATCAGCGGCAGGACGAACGAGTACCCGGCGTCGGTGTAGCGGCGGATGTCGAGCGTGAGGTAGCCCTTCATCGCCACGGACGTGTCGCCTCCGCGGTAGGCGACGATCGCGTGCCCGAACTCGTGCAGGCACAGCGACACCGCCCATCCGGCGAACGCCATGACGAACACGCCGCCGATCGCGATCGGGTCGTCCGGGGCCGTGGCCAGGGCGCACAGAACGCCGCCGAACGCGGTGATTCCGACCAGAAGCAGGAACCACGGGCTGACGCGGCGGGTGAGGAGCGGCATGTACCCAGTCTGCCGAATTGTCGAAACGCCACGCGTGCGGCCTTCACTCGTTCGGCAGAGCGAGCTTGCGCGATCGGAATCTCAGCGCTGTACTTACAGAGGTGTCATTCGCCGGTGCGTTGCGGGGAGGTGGGCGAGTGAACGACGTCGAGGGGCTCGTGCAGGTACTTCAGCCGATCAATTCGGTGGGGCTGCAGGAGACGGCTGTCGCTCAGGGTCCGGGATCGACCGGGGGTGAGGTGCTCGACCTCCGCTCCCTGCTCGACGATGCGACCGGTGAGGAGGTCCCGGACTGGCAGGAGCGCGCGCTCTGCGCCCAGACCGATCCGGAGGCGTTCTTCCCGGAGAAGGGCGGCTCGACGCGGGAGGCCAAGCGCATCTGCTCCGGCTGCGAGGTCCGGGCCGAGTGCCTGGAGTACGCGCTGGCCCAGGACGAGCGCTTCGGCATCTGGGGCGGGCTCTCCGAGCGGGAACGCCGCCGCCTGCGTCGCGCGGCGGTCTGAGCTCGTCGGACTCTGCTCGACCGACGTCCCGGGCCGCCTGCAGCGGTACGGGCGTTCGTGTATCGGGAGCCGGTGGCGCTCAGTCCCCGCCGTCGACCGCATCGGGTTCGATGTTGAGGTATTCGGCGACCTGTTCGACCAGCACCTCGTGCACCAGGTCGGCGAGGTCCTCGCCGTCGCGTGCCCGCGCTTCGAGCGGGCGGCGGTAGAGGACGATCCGTGCACGCGTCGGCAGCCCCGACTGGTCGACGCCGGCCGGCACCAGCTGGGCCAGCGGCACCGTGGCGTCGGCCAGGACCCCCGCGCCCCATACGACGTCGTCCGGCGACGTCCGGTCGACGGCCGGGACGTCGTCCACGGCGAGATCGAGCTCGGTCAGCTCCGGGCCCCAGCGCGACTCGATCGGCTCCAGCGCCTCCAGGACCTTCGCGTCGAACCGCTCGGCCCGCGTCCGGAACGCGGGTGTGGTCACCGGGAACATCATTCCGCGCAGGCCACGGCCCCGGCGGTCCCGGCGGCGAGGAGCGCGGCGCAGCACGCGGTGTGCAGTCGACACCGGGACAGTCTACGGGCGGCCGCATCCCCGGGCGGCGCACCGGCGGACGCGGTGCGCGTCGCAGCACGGGACGCGGGCGCGGAGGGGCTATCGTCGCCGTCGTGTTGAGTGTGCGGAGATGTTCACGGACGGGCTGCACGGAGCTCGCCGTCGCCACGCTCACCTACGTCTACGCCGACTCGACTGCCGTCGTCGGACCGCTGGCCACGCAGGCCGAGCCGCACTCCTACGACCTGTGCACGGCGCACGCGCACAACCTCACCGCGCCGCGCGGGTGGGAGGTCGTCCGGTTCGAGGGCGAGTTCGCGCCCCCGCAGCACGCGTCCGAGGACCTGACCGCGCTCGCCGACGCCGTCCGCGAGGCGGGCCGGGTGGACCGTCCGGTCGAGGTCGTCGCCGCGGCCACGACGACCGGCCGCCGGGGCCACCTGCGGGTGCTCCCGGCGCCGCCCGAGTCCTGACCGGGCTCCGGCCCGACCGTTTCCGAGTGCTCATCGCCCGATAGGGTCTCGGGCCGTGGCTGACCTGTCGGCGATCGTGAAGGCCTACGACATCCGTGGTGTCGTGGGCGAGCAGCTCGACGAGGGCGTCGCGCGTTCGCTCGGCGCCGCGACCGCCGCGCTGGTCGCCGAGGACAGTCCGGCGCCGCGCGCCGTCGTCGTCGGACGGGACATGCGCGACTCCTCGGAGCCGCTGGCCGCCGCGTTCGCCGAGGGCGTGAACGGGCAGGGCCTCGACGTCGTCGACATCGGACTGGCCAGCACGGACATGCTCTACTACGCGGCCGGGACGCTGGAGCTGCCCGGCGCGATGTTCACCGCGAGCCACAATCCCGCGCGCTACAACGGGATCAAGCTGTGTCGCGCCGGCGCGACACCGATCGGCCAGGACAGTGGGCTCGCCGAGATCCGCTCGGCGGCGGAGACGGGTGTCCCGGACGGCCCCGGCGGCGGGACCGTCGAGCGGCGGGACCTGCTGACCGGCTACGCCGGCTACCTGCGCGAGCTCGTCGAGCTCGGCGGGCTCGCCGGGCTGACCGTCGTCGTGGACGCGGGCAACGGCATGGGCGGGCACACCGTGCCGAGCGTGTTCGCCGGGCTCGACGCGCGCGTCGTCCCGATGTACTTCGAGCTGGACGGGACGTTCCCGAACCACGAGGCCAACCCGCTGGACCCGGCGAACCTGGTGGACCTGCAGAAGCGGGTCGTCGAGGAGGGCGCGGACATCGGTCTCGCGTTCGACGGCGACGCCGACCGCTGCTTCGTCGTCGACGAGCGCGGTGCCGCGGTCAGCCCGAGCGCCATCACCGGCCTGGTCGCGGCCCGCGAGATGGAGCGGGCCCGCGCGGCCGGCGAGCAGGACGTGACCGTCATCCACAACCTGATCACCTCGCGCGCCGTGCCGGAGCTCGTCGCCGAGTACGGCGGCCGCGCGGTGCGCACCCGCGTGGGGCACTCGTTCATCAAGCAGACGATGGCCGAGACCGGCGCGGTGTTCGGCGGCGAGCACTCCGCGCACTACTACTTCCGGGACTTCTGGCGCGCGGACTCCGGGATGCTCGCCGCCCTGCACGTGCTCGCCGCGCTGGCCGAGCACCGGGAGCGGTCGCAGGGCGGCCTGTCCGGCCTGATGGCCGCCTACGAGCGCTACGCCGCGTCCGGCGAGATCAACTCGACGGTGCACGACCAGGCCGGGCGGGTCGCCGAGATCGAGCGCGTGTTCGGCGGGCGGGACGGCGTGCAGCTGGACCGCCTCGACGGGCTGACCGTCTCGCTGCCCGACGGATCCTGGTTCAACCTGCGCGCGTCGAACACCGAGCCGCTGCTGCGACTCAACGTGGAGGCCGCCGACGACGACGCGGTGGCCGCCCTGCGCGACGAGGTACTGGCGCTCGTCCGCGCCTGATCGGCACGGACGGTGCCGTGCGGGCCGGGTCGCCGTACCCGGTCGGCCCCGGCGCCGCGACCCGTGCGGTGGCAGCATCGCGCGTGAAGCCTGAAACACACGAGAGAAGAAGGCGACGAGGAGAACCGTGGCCGTACAGCTCGACCCCCAGCTGCTGGAGATCCTGGCGTGCCCGTGCGACGAGCACGCCCCCCTGGAGGTGGGTAGCCCGGACGACCGCTCGGCCCAGGTCCTGACCTGTACCGCCTGCGGCCGCCGGTTCCCGGTCGTGGACGGGATCCCGGTCCTGCTGCTCGACGAGGCACTGCCCGGTTCGCCTGCTCCCGATGACGGGCAGGCCGGGTAGCCATGGTGCTCGACGACACGCTGCTGGCCGATCCCGGGGAGCTGGCGTCCCGGGACACCGCCGGTGACCTGCGGGCCGCCGCGACGGCCGGTGCCCAGATCCGCTCGGCCGTGTTCGGCGCCTCCGAGGCCAAGATCGACGCGTTGTCCGGCCACCGGCCGCGGGCGCTCGTCCTGCTCCGGCGTCCCGGTGTGTCCGGCGCCGCCGCGGACCTGACGAGCGCGCTGCTCGGCCCGCGGTGCCCGGTCCCGGTGGTGATCGTCGACCAGGTCCCGGGCTGGATCGGGCCGCTGGACGTGGTCGTCGGGCACAGCGCCGAGGACACCGACGCCGAGCTCGCCGCGTCCGTCGAGCTGGCCGCCCGCCGCGGGGCCGAGGTCGTGCTCGCCGCGCCGGACTCCGGACCGGTCGCCGCCGCGGGCGCGGGCCGGGTCCGGCTGGTGCCGCCGCGCATCCCGGTCCCGGCGGGCCTCGGGTTCGCCCACGCGATCACCACGATGGTCTCCGTCGTGACCGCGCTCGAGCTGGTCGAGCCCACGCCCGAGCCAGGGCTGGAGGCCTTGGCCGACGCGGTCGACGCGGAGGCCGAGCGCTGCCAGCCCGGTCACGAGCCGTTCGTCAACCCGGCCAAGTCGCTGGCCCTGCGGCTGGCCGAGCACACGCCGTTGCTGTGGGGCGCCGACCCGGCGGCACTCGCGGTCGCCCGGCACGGCGCGGTCTCGCTGGCCACGCAGGCCGGCGTGGTGGCGCACGCGGCCGACCTCGGCCAGGCCGGGACCGAGACCGGCCTGTGCCGGGCGGTGGACATGGCGGAGCGGGAGCACGACGTGTTCCGCGACCCGTTCGACGATCCGGACTCCGGCGGGCTGCCGCCCCGGCTGCTGCTGCTCGGGACCGGCGAGGAGGACCCGCAGGCGGTGAGCCGCCACCTGCTGGGCCGGGAGTGGCCCGGAGCCGACGTGCTGCACCCGGTCGACGAGGTGCCGCGGGGCCGCCGGGACGCCGTGCTGCTGAGGTCGGTCCTGCTCGCGGTGCGGCTGGACATGGCCGCGATCTACCTGGGGCTGGCGCAGACCGGCGGTTGAGTCCGGTCGCAGGGCTTGTGGGGACCTGATACAGCAAGGAGATCCGTGGAGCTGCTGGAGAACCCGGTTCGCGCGTACGCGTGGGGATCACGGACCGTGATCGCCGAGCTGCTCGGCGAGCCCGTGCCGTCTCCGCACCCGCAGGCCGAGATCTGGCTCGGCGCGCACCCGGCGGCGCCGTCGCGGCTGCGCGGGCCTCAGGGGTCCGGGCTCCGGCTGGACGACCTCGTGCGCTCCGACCCGGACGGCGTGCTGGGCGCCGACCGCAACGCCCGGTGGTCGGGCCGGCTGCCGTTCCTGCTGAAGGTGCTCGCCGCCGACGAGCCGCTGAGCCTGCAGGCGCACCCGAGCCTGGCGCAGGCCACCGAGGGCTTCGCCCGGGAGAACGCCGCGGGACTGCCGCTGGACGCGCCGGACCGCAACTACCGCGACGCGAACCACAAGCCCGAGCTGATCTGCGCGCTGACCGAGTTCGCGGCGCTCGTCGGCTTCCGGGAGCCGGCCCGCACGCTGGAGCTGCTGCGCGCGCTCGACGTCCCGGAGCTGACCGCGCACGCCCAGCTGCTGGCCGGCGAGCCCGGTCCGGACGGCCTGCGTGCGCTGTTCACCACCTGGATCACGCTGCCGCAGTCGGTGCTGGACTCGCTCGTCCCGGCCGTGCAGGACGGCGCGGTGCGGCTGGTCGCCTCGGGTGCGGGCTTCCGGGACGAGGCACGCACCCTGCTGGAGCTCTCCGAGCGCTACCCCGGCGACGCCGGCGTGCTCGCCGCGCTGCTGCTGAACCGGGTCACCTTGCAGCCGGGACAGGCGCTGTACCTGCCGGCCGGCAACCTGCATGCCTACCTGAGCGGGGTCGGCGTGGAGCTGATGGCGAACTCGGACAACGTGCTGCGCGGCGGCCTGACGCCCAAGCACGTCGACGTCCCGGAACTGCTGCGGGTGCTGGACTTCACCGCCCCGCCCCCTCCGGTCGCGGTCGGCGCCCCGGAGCCGTCCGCCGAGGAGTGGGTCCGCTACGACACCCCCGCGGAGGAGTTCCTGCTGCGCCGCTGGGAGGTGACCGAGCGGGCGAAGTGCTCGGTGCCCGGCACCGGTGCGCGGATCCTGCTGTGCACGGCCGGGAGCGCGACGGTCACGTCGGCGTCCGGCTGCCTGGCCCTGGAGCGCGGTGGCGCCGTGTTCCTCGGCGACGCCGACACCGGCGTCGAGCTGGCCGTCGGCCCGGACGGTGCCCAGGTCTTCCTCGCCGGGGACGGGCTCCGGTAGCGGCCGCCGAGCACCGCTAGGGTCACCCGAGCAATTCGGGACGAAACGGAGGCGCGAGTGTCGGCTGGTGGGGGAACGAGGGCGGTTGTCGCGGCGTTGCTGGCGAATCTCGGCATCGCGATCGCGAAGTTCGTCGGCTTCCTGATCACCGGGGCGTCGTCGATGCTGGCCGAGGCCGTGCACTCGGTCGCGGACACGGCGAACCAGGGTCTGCTGCTGCTCGGCGGCAAGCGGGCCCAGCGCGAGGCGACCGAGGAGCACCCGTTCGGCTACGGGCGGGACCGCTACTTCTACGCGTTCGTCGTCGCCCTGCTGCTGTTCAGCCTCGGCGCCGTGTTCGCGATCTACGAGGGCGTCCACAAGCTGGAGGAGCCGGAACCGCTGACCAGCCCGATCGTGGCCATCGTGATCCTGGTCGTGGCCGTCGTGCTGGAGAGCTTCTCGTTCCGGACGGCGATCCATGAGTCGCGGCCGTTGAAGGGCTCGCGGACGTGGTGGCAGTTCATCCGCCAGACGCACGTGCCGGAGCTCCCGGTCGTCGTGCTGGAGGACCTCGGCGCCCTGGTCGGGCTGGTGCTGGCGCTGTTCGGGGTGGGGCTCACGGTCCTCACCGGCGACCCGGTCTTCGACGCGCTCGGCACGATCGCGATCGGCGTGCTGCTCGGGATCATCGCCGTGATCCTGGTGATCGAGATGAAGAGCCTGCTGATCGGTGAGGGCGCGCTGCGCCCGGTCGTCACGACGATCATCACGGAGCTGGAGGCGGGCGAGCAGATCACCCGCTGCATCCACCTCAAGACCCAGTACCTCGGCCCGGACGAGCTGCTGGTGGCCGCGAAGATCGCGTTGACGCCCGGGCTCCCGGTGGAGCAGGTGGCGCGCGCGATCGACGAGGCCGAGGCCCGTGTCCGTGCCGCCGTCCCGGAGGCGCGCGTGATGTACCTGGAGCCGGATCTGGACCGCACGCCGGTGGAGCCGCGCGCCACTCAGTAGGTGTGCGGCGGCCGATGGTGCTCGAAGATCAGGCTGGTCCGGGTCCCGGCGACGTCGGCGTCCTCGTTCAAGGTCGTGACGAGGTCCCGCAGGGTGCCGGTGTCCGCCGTCGCGACGCGCAGCACGTAGTCGTCCTCCCCGGCGAGGAAGTAGACGTCGCGGACCTCGGGGAGGCGGCCGACCCGTTCCACGAACGACGCCAGCCGGCTGCGGGAGTCGCTCTGCAGCCGCACCGAGATCATCGCCTGGAGCGGGTTCCCCGTGGCCGCCGGATCGACGTCGGCGTGGTACCCGCGGATCACCCCGCGCTCGCGTAGCGCGCGCACGCGCCCCAGGCACGTCGACGGCGCGATGCCGACCTGCTCGGCCAGCGCGTTGTTCGGCGTGCGGGCGTCCTGCTCCAGCAGCCGCAGCAGGGCGCGGTCCACCCCGTCGAGCGGGGCCCGCACATCGTTCGGCGGCGGGGGTCTGGATCGCCGCGGATCCGACGATACTTCGCTCATCTCGTCACTCTACAGAATCTTCGACGACACGCTTGGCGTCAGGCCGCGACATCTTCACCATTGTGGGTAACACGACCACGGGAGGAGCCCGTCATGCGCGTCGCGGTACCGACGGAGACCAAGGACAACGAGTTCCGGGTGGCACTGACCCCGGCCGGGGTGCACGAGCTCGTCGAACGCGGGCACGAGGTGATCGTGCAGCGCGACGCCGGCGCCGGCTCGGCGATCACCGACGCGGACTTCAAGGCCGCCGGCGCGCAGGTGCTCGACGACCCGGCCGCGGTCTGGGGCTCGGCCGACCTGCTGCTCAAGGTCAAGGAGCCGATCGAGTCCGAGTACGGCTACCTGCGCCCGGACCTGACGCTGTTCACCTACCTGCACCTGGCCGCGTCCCGGCCGTGCACCGACGCGCTGCTCGCGGCCGGCACGACGGCGATCGCCTACGAGACCGTGCGTACCGCCGACGGCCGGCTGCCGCTCCTGGCGCCGATGAGCGAGGTCGCCGGGCGGCTCGCGTCCCAGGCCGGCGCCTACCACCTGATGCGCAACCACGGCGGGCGCGGCGTGCTGATGGGCGGCGTCCCGGGGACGCCGGGCGCCGACGTCGTCGTGCTCGGGGCCGGTGTCGCGGGTGCGAACGCGACCGCGATCGCGGTCGGGATGGGCGCCCAGGTCACCGTGCTGGACATCGACGTGGACAAGCTGCGCGCGCTCGACGAGCGCTACGCCGGGCGGGTCCGCACCGTCTACTCCACGACGATGGCCGTGCGCGAGGCCGTCGAGCACGCCGACCTGGTGATCGGGGCCGTCCTGGTCCCCGGCGCGAAGGCCCCGACCCTGGTGCCGAACGACCTGGTGGCGCGCATGCGCCCGGGTGCGGTGCTCGTCGACGTCGCGATCGACCAGGGCGGCTGCTTCGCCGACTCCCGGCCGACCACGCACGCCGATCCGACCTACTCGGTGCACGACACCGTCTTCTACTGCGTCGCGAACATGCCCGGTGCCGTGCCGCACACGTCCACCCGCGCGCTGACCAACGCGACGCTGCCGTACGTGCTGAAACTGGCCGACGCGGGCTGGCGGGACGCGCTGGCGGCCGACCCGGCGCTGGCCGGCGGTCTGAACACGCATGGCGGCGAGCTGTACTCCGCCGAGGTCGCCGACGCGCACGGTCTGGCGCACAGCACGTTCGCCGACGTGGGCTGAGCGCGAGGACCCGACAACCTCAGGTTTCTCCCAGTTCCGGCCCGGCGGACTTCCCCTGCGCGGGTATGGGTCGTAGGTTCCCGCCTCATGACGGTCACGAGCCGCCCGGGTGGGGGACGCAGAGTCAAGTCGGTCGAGCAATCGATCAAGGACACCGACGAACCGGGCACCAAGCTCCGCAAGGATCTCGGGACGATCGACCTGATCGTGTTCGGCGTCGCGGTGGTGATCGGCGCCGGCATCTTCACGTTGACGGCCCGCACGACCGGCAACGTCGCCGGGCCCGCCGTGTCGCTGTCGTTCGTGCTCGCGGCGATCGCGTGCGGGCTGGCCGCGGTGTGCTACGCGGAGTTCGCCTCGACGGTGCCGGTCGCCGGCAGCGCCTACACGTTCTCCTACGCGACGTTCGGCGAGTTCATCGCGTGGATCATCGGCTGGGACCTCGTCCTGGAGTTCGCGGTCGGGTCCGCCTACGTCTCCACCGGGTGGTCGGAGTACCTGCAGGAGGTGCTCGGACTGATGGGCCTGGACGTGAAGACGAAGTTCGAGCTTGGCGGCTTCTTCACGTTCAACTGGGGTGCGCTGCTGCTCGTGGTGGTGCTGGCGACGCTGCTGTACCGCGGGACCAAGCTCTCCAGCCGGGTCAGCCTCGTGATCACCGGGATCAAGGTCGCGATCGTGCTGTTCGTGATCGTGCTCGGCGCGTTCTTCATCCGCGCGCAGAACTACACGCCGTTCATCCCGCCGCCGGCGCCCGGCTCCACCGAGACCGGCGACGGCATCCAGCAGTCGCTGCTGTCCGTGCATGGGGGGTGCGGGGTCGAGCGTGTTCGGCTGGTACGGCGTGTTCGCCGCCTCCGCGGTCGTGTTCTTCGCGTTCATCGGGTTCGACGCCGTCGCCACGACGGCCGAGGAGACGCATAACCCGGCCAAGTCCCTGCCCCGGGGCATCATCGGCTCGCTGATCATCGTGACCGTGCTCTACGTCGCGGTCACGCTGGTGATCAGCGGGATGGTGCCCTACACCGAGCTGGCCACCAAGAACGGCGAGTCGGCGACGCTGGCGACGGCGTTCTCCCTCGTCGGTGTCGACTGGGCAGCGGCGATCATCGCCATCGGTGCGCTCGCCGGTCTGACCACCGTGGTCATGGTGCTGATGCTCGGCCAGATCCGCGTGATGTTCGCGATGTCCCGCGACGGCCTGCTGCCCACCGGACTGGCGAAGACCAACAAGCGCGGCACCCCGGGCCGGGCGACCTGGCTGATCGGCACGGTGGTCGCGCTGGTGGCCACGTTCTTCCCGGCCGAGGACCTCGAGCAGATGGTCAACATCGGGACGCTGTCGGCGTTCGTGCTCGTCTCCGTCGGCGTCATCGTGCTGCGCCGGACCCGCCCCGAGCTGCCGCGGTCGTTCCGCGCCCCGCTGGTGCCGCTGGTGCCCATTCTGGCCGTACTGGCCTGCCTGTGGCTGATGCTGAACCTCTCGGTCGAGACCTGGCTGCGGTTCATCATCTGGATGGTCATCGGCGTGATCATCTACTTCACGTACTCGCGGCGGAACTCGGTGCTCGGCCGCCGTGAGCGCGGTGAGTTCGCCGACACGACCGTCGCCTCCGGAAAGACGGAGCAGCCCCCGAGCTAGGACCGCCGCCCCGGTATGTGACGGCTCGACCGGCTCCTGTGTCTGAACCGGCCGAGCCTGAGACCGAACCCGTGCGCGCCCGGACCGGGCCCTGATCCGCGGGTACCCGTCGGGGTGTCTCCGACACCTACCTGCGGGCTGCCCTACGGTCGGATGATGCCCGGTAGCAATGAGATCGCGGAGACGTTCGCCCAGGTCGCCCGCAAGCTGGAGGCGGCCGAGGACCCGCACGAGACCCAGGATCTTGTGACCCAGGCTGCGGTGGAGACGATCCCGGGTTGTGCCTCGGCCGCGATCAGTCTGATCCAGAACCGCGGGAGGGTCTCCTCCTCGGTTGCCAGCACGGATGACCTGGCCCGCCGGATCGACGCGATCCAGGACGAGACCGGTGAAGGTCCGTGTCTGGGGGCGATCGCCGATCACGCCGTGTATCAGATCGACGATTTCCGAGACACCTCCGAGCAGTGGCCGACGTTCGTCCGGCGGGTCGATGCCGAGGTAGGGCTGGCGTCGATGTTGTCGTTTCGGTTGTTCACCTCGGGTGACACCGTCGGTGCGCTCAATCTCTACGGCCGACGGCCCCACGCGTTCGGTGAGGAGTCCCGGGCCATCGGGGCCATCCTGGCCGCGCATGCCGCGATCGCGCTGGCCGCCGCCCGGGAACACCAGAACTCGCAGAGTCTCGAGTCGGCGTTGCTCACCAGTCGCCAGATCGGGACGGCGATCGGGATCGTCATGGTTCGCCAGGGTCTCGACCAGGACCAGGCGTTCGACTTCCTGGTCGATGCGTCCCAGCGGCTGAACCGCAAGCTCCGTGATCTCGCCGACACGATCGTCGCTCAGGGCGGTGTCCCCAGCCGGTAGGGCACTGTGTGGCGTGGCGGCCCCGCCCCGGACACCCACAGACGGGGCCCGGGCCGACGGAGGGCATCGCCGCTGGTCGTGCCCGTTATCGGGCGTCGGGTGCGGCCACCTGGTAGCCGCCGAACTTCTCCCGCAGCGTCTTCTTCGAGAACTTGCCGACGCTCGTCTTGGGCACCTCGTCGATGAACTCCACGGCGTCCGGGATCCACCACTTCGCGACCCGCGGCTCGAGGAACTCCAGGATCTCCTGCCCGGTGACCTGCTCGCCGTCCTTGACCACGACGCAGGCCAGCGGGCGCTCCACCCACTTCTCGTGCGGGATCGCGATGACCGCGGCCTCGGCGACCTTCGGGTGCGCCATGATCTCGTTCTCCAGCTCCACCGAGCCGATCCACTCGCCGCCGGACTTGATCAGGTCCTTCGTCCGGTCGACCAGCCGGAACGAGCCGTACCGGTCGACCGAGGCGACGTCGCCGGTGCGCAGCCAGCCGTCGTCGGTGTACTGCACGCCGCCGCCCTCGCCGCGGTAGTACTCCTTGGCGATCCACGGCCCGGCGGCCTGGATCTCGCCGGTCGCGGTGTCGTCCCAGGGCTGCTCCTCGCCGGTCTCCGGGTCGGCGATCCGCAGCTCCACCAGCGGCGCGGGGTAGCCCTGCCGGGCGCGGCCGTCCGCGCGCTCGTCCTCGGTCCAGCCGTCCATGTGCGAGCGGCCGGTGGAGACCGTCGCGATCGGCGAGGTCTCGGTCATGCCCCAGGCGTGCAGCATCGGGATGCCCAGCCGCTCCCGGAAGCCCTCGGACAGCGACCGCGGCACCGCGGACCCGCCGCAGATGACCGTGCGCAGCGACGACAGGTCGTACTCGCCGATCAGGGGCAGGAGCCCCATCCAGATCGTCGGGACGCCGGCCGTGACCGTCGCCCGGTGCTCGGCCAGCAGACCGGCGATCGCCTTCGGGGTCATGTTCGGGCCGGGGAACACGATCCCGGTCCCGGCCATCAGGCAGCCGTACGGCAGGCCCCAGGCGTTCGCGTGGAACATCGGCACGACCGGCAGCACGACGTCGCGCTCGCAGATCCCGAGACCGTCGACGGTCATCGTGATCACCGAGTGCAGCAGCGCGGAGCGGTGGCTGTAGACCACGCCCTTCGGGTTGCCGGTGGTGCCGGACGTGTAGCACATGGCGGCCGCGGCGTTCTCGTCCTCGACGACGAACCGGCCGGCGTACGGCTCGGAGGCGGCCAGCAGCTCCTCGTAGTCGCGCACCCGCGGGTCGTCCGGGATCGGGGCGTCCGCGCCGTCGTCGATGACGACGACGTGGCGGACCGTCTCCATCTTGTCCAGGTGCGGGGTGAACAGCGGGAGCAGGGACCGGTCGACGAAGACGATCTCGTCCTCGGCGTGGTTCGCGATGTAGATCAGCTGCTCCGGGAACAGCCGGATGTTGAGCGTGTGCAGCACCCGGCCGGTGCACGGCGCCGCCAGGTAGAGCTCCAGGTGCCGCGAGGTGTTCCAGCAGAACGTGGCGACCCGGCCGTCCGCGGACAGACCCAGCGAGTCGAGAGCCGTGGCCAGGCGTCGCACCCGGACCGCCCAGTCCGCGAACGTGACCGTCTCCTGCCCTTTCGCGGTCGCGGTGACGATCGTCTTGTGCCCGAAGACCTGCTCGGCCCGGTGGAACACGTGCGGCAGGGTGAGCGGGCGGTCCTGCATCAGACCGAGCATGGGGGCCTCCGACGAGACGACCGGGTGCGGGAACGGCACCGGTCGGGCCGGTGCCGGGGATCACGCCGGAAGCTACCGTGCGCGACGGCGACGAGACACCGTCAGAACTGAGTGTTTCTCCGCGGGCCGGGTCCGCTCCGTGCACGGAAACCGTTCGGCGCGACTACTCACGGCCACGGGTGATCGGCAGTACGCTCGCTGTTCATGGCCGACCAGCACGACGATACCGGGACCCCAGCGGTCTGCCTGGACGTCGGATCGTGCTGGACGAAGGCGGTGCTGGTGCACCCGGACGGAACCCTGGCCGGGTTCGCCGAGCACCCCACGACCGGCGGGGACGTGCTCGCCGGTGTCGACGCGGCGGTGGCCGGCGTCGCGGCGTCCTCCGGGCGGCCCGGCTCCGAGCCGGACGTGCTGGCCTGCTCGTCGGCGGGCGGGTCGCTCCGGCTGGCCGTCGTCGGCGTCGAGCGGCTCGCGGCGGTCGAGGCGGGGCACCAGGTGTGCCGGTCCGCCGGGGCCCGCGTGGTGCACGTGCACGCCGGGCCGCTGGAGGGCGGCGCGGTGCGCGAGCTGCGCAGCAACGAGCCGGGCGTCGTGCTGCTGATCGGCGGCTCGGACGGCGACGACCCGGCCGTGCTGCTGCACAACGCGAGCCGGATCGCGCGGGCCCGCGGCCGCTACCCCGTCGTGCTGGCCGGCAACTCGTCGGCCCGCGACGACGCGCTCGGGCTGCTGCGCTCGACCGGCCGCACCGTGACCGCCTGCCCGAACGTCGTGCCCCGGCCGGGGGAGATCCTGCCGGAGCCGGCCCGTGCCGCGGTCGCGGAGCTCTACTCGCGGCACGTGCTGGGTGTGGGCGCGGACGCGGTCGGCCCCCGGTTCCGCAGGCTGGTGCGCACCCGCACCCCGGTCGCGGTCTCCGACGGCGTCGCCACCCTGGCCCGGGCCGCCGGGACCGCCGTCGCGGTGGTCGACGTCGGGTCCGCGACGACCGACGTCCACTCCGCCGGGCCCGACCCGGCGACCGGGCCCGGCCCGCTCGCCACCGTGGAGGGCGACCTCGGCGTGCGCTCCAGCGCATCCGGGATCCTCGTCGAGGCCCAGGCCGAGGGCATCGTGGACCCGGTCGAGGCGGACCTGCTGGCGCCCGCCGTCCAGACGCTGGTCACGTCCGGTGCCGCGGTGCCGACCGACCACGGGAGCGCGGCCGAGGACCGCCGGCTGGCGGCCCTCGCGGCCGTGGTGGCGCTGCGCAGGCACCTGCGCCGGATGTCCGGGGGACGCGACCGGATCGGGCTGGTCGTGCTGACCGGCGGGGTGTTCCGGCAGCGCGACCGCGCGGCGCTCGCCGCGGTGGCCGAGACCGTGCGCCGGGACGCGGGTGTGATGGAACTCGTCGGCGACGTCGAGGTCCGGGTGGACAGCGGCTCCGTGCTCGCACCGGCCGGACTGCTGGCGACGCACGGGCGGGGCGCCGCGGCGGCGACGCTGCTGGGCGACCATCTCCTCGGCTGAGGCCCAGGTCACATGCCGCATGAGGAGGCTCACCCGGCGGCCACCTTCCGGTTGACAGTCCGGTCCGGACCCTTGGATCCTTGACAGGCAATCGCGCAGTCGGCGGTCGAGAGGCGCTGCAGCGGGCCCGGAGTACCGGCCCGCCACGCTCGTCCGCTGGTCGATGCAGAAGGGCGCCTACTCGGATTCGAGGAGGCCGCCATGCTCCCGGGATCGCAGATGTGACCTGGATGACGTCACGGGCCCGCTCCGTACGCAGCGCCCGTTGCCGGAGGAGATCCGGCTGAGTACCGAAGAATCTGCCCAAGGAGGCGCACCACCCCTATGACCGCATCCGAGAAGACCGGTCACCCGAAGCTGCAGCACGCGAACGGGCTGGACTTCGCCGTCGCCGACCTGAACGGCCACGAGGCCGGGCGCAAGGACATCCGCCTGGCCGAGAACGAGATGCCCGGCCTGATCGACCTGCGTCGCGAGTACGCCGAGGCCAAGCCGCTGCACGGCGCGCGCATCGCCGGGTCGCTGCACATGACCACGCAGACCGCCGTGCTGATCGAGACGCTCGTCAGCCTCGGCGCCGAGGTGCGCTGGGTCTCCTGCAACATCTTCTCGACCCAGGACGACTCGGCCGCCGCTGCGGTCGTCGGCCCGAACGGCACCCCGGAGAAGCCGCAGGGCGTCCCGGTGTTCGCCTGGAAGGGCGAGACGCTCGAGGACTACTGGTGGTGCACCGAGCAGCTGTTCAAGTTCACCGACGAGAACGGCAACATCGTCGGCCCGAACATGATCCTCGACGACGGCGGTGACGCCACCCTGCTCGTGCACAAGGGCGTCGAGTTCGAGAAGGCCGGCGTCGTGCCGACCGTGGACGACGACGACCTGACCGTCCCGGACGAGGAGCGGGTCATCCTGGCGACCCTGCGCCGCAGCCTCGCCGAGGACCCGCAGCGCTGGACCACGATCAACTCGGACATCCGCGGAGTCACCGAGGAGACCACCACCGGCGTCAACCGCCTCTACCAGCTGGCCGAGCAGGGCAAGCTGCTGTTCCCGGCGATCAACGTCAACGACTCGGTCACCAAGTCGAAGTTCGACAACAAGTACGGCATCCGGCACTCGCTGCTGGACGGGCTCAACCGCGCCACCGACGTCCTGATCGGCGGCAAGGTGGCGCTCGTGGCCGGCTACGGCGACGTCGGCAAGGGCTGCGCCGAGGCGCTGGCCGGCCAGGGTGCCCGCGTCATGGTGTCCGAGGTGGACCCGATCTGCGCCCTGCAGGCGCTGCTCGAGGGCTTCCAGGTGGCGAAGGTCGAGGATGTCATCGGACAGGCCGACGTGGTGGTCACCACGACCGGCAACAAGGACATCGTCACCACCGAGCTGATGCAGAAGATGAAGCACCAGGCGATCCTGTGCAACGTCGGTCACTTCGACAACGAGATCGACATGGCCGGCCTGGGCCGCATCAAGGGCATCCAGAAGATCAACATCAAGCCGCAGGTCGACGAGTGGATCTTCCCGGACGGGCACACCATCCTGGTGCTCTCCGAGGGCCGCCTGATGAACCTCGGCAACGCCACCGGCCACCCGTCGTTCGTGATGTCCAACAGCTTCGCGAACCAGACGATCGCGCAGATCGAGCTGTTCACGAAGCACGAGGAGTACAACAACGACGTGTACCGGCTGCCCAAGCACCTGGACGAGAAGGTCGCGAAGGTGCACGTGCTGGCGCTCGGCGGCGAGCTGACGAAGCTCACCAAGGACCAGGCCGAGTACATCGGCGTGGACGTCGAGGGCCCGTACAAGCCGGAGCACTACCGCTACTGAGCGGAAGCGCTTCAACGGAGCGGCGGTCGCCTTCGGGCGGCCGCCGCTCCGGCGTTCCCGGGTCCTACCCGGAGATCGGGGCGACGATCCGGATGTCGCGTTCGGCGCCGCCGTCCAAGGCGTCCAGGGCCTTGCGGTACGCCGGGCTCTCGTAGGCCGCGACGGCGGCGTCCACGTCGTCGAACTCGAGGATCACGACGCGGTCGAGCAGCCCGGACTCGTACGCCGCGGACGCGGTCGCGCGGGCGACGAACCGGCCGCCCGCGGACTCGAGCGCCGGCACGGCGAGCTCCCGGTACGCCGCGATCTTGTCCGCGTCGTGCAGGGCCCGGTAGATGCTCAGGAAGTGCGCCTTCCCCGCCCCGGACGGGCCGTCGTCGACCGCCTCGACGATCCGGATGTCCCGCTCGGCGCCGTCGCCGAGGGCGTCCAGCGCGGCCCGGTAGCCGGGGCTGGAGTAGGCCGCGACGGCGGCGTCCACGCTGTCGAACTCGATCAGCGTGGTGCGGTCGCGCAGGCCCGCCTCGTACGCCGCGGCCGCCTGCCCGCGGGCCAGGAAGCGCCCGCCCGCCTCCTGGATCGCCGGCCCGGCCAGTTCGACGTAGGCGTTCAGCTTGTCCGGGTCGTGCACCGCCAGGAACGCGTTCACCCAATATGCCCTGGTCATCGTGACCCCTCTCCACCGTTCATCCGGTGATCGTCGCACCTCGGCGCGGGCCGGGGTGAGGATCGGCAACGGCGAGCCGGTGATCCTCGAGGAGAGGTAGGCCCCGCCGCGCTGGACTACGGTGGAGCGGGTGGATATGCGGCCCGGCTCCGGCGACGGCTGGGTCCGCTGCTCGCTCGGGCACAAGCACTGGGGCCTCTACGGCGCAGCCGGACTGCTCGTGCGCCACCGTGACCCGTCCGACGGTGCGGACTGGGTGCTGCTGCAGCACCGCGCGGGATGGAGCCACCACGGCGGGACGTGGGGCGTCCCCGGTGGGGCGCGCAACCTGGGCGAGAGCGCGCAGGACGCGGCGCTGCGCGAGGCGGCCGAGGAGAGCGACCTCGACCTGGGCCCGTTGTGGCCGGCCGACCACTACGTCGACGACCACGGCGGCTGGAGCTACACGACGGTCGTGCTGCGCGCGCCGTCGGCGCCGCCGGTCGGGGTGCGCGGGGCGGAGTCCACGGAGCTGCGCTGGGTGCGCGCGGACCAGCTGCACGAGCTGGAGCTGCACCCGGGCTTCGCCGGGACCTGGCCGCGGGTGCGCGAGCTGGGCGCCTGAGAGGGCGCCGGGTAGGTTCGCCGCCCGTGGGGCGGCTGGTGGTCATCGAGGGCCTGGACGGGGCGGGCAAGCGCACGTTCGCGGCCGTACTGACCGCCGAGCTCGAGCGCCGCGGCGCGCAGGTGTCCACCCTGGCGTTCCCGCGCTACGACGCCGACGTGCACGCCGAGCTGGCCCGCGACGCCCTGTACGGCCGGATGGGCGACCTGGCGGGCTCGGTGCACGCGATGGCGGTGCTGTTCGCGCTGGACCGGCGGGCCGCCGCCGCCGACCTCGCCGGCGCGCTGGCCGGGCACGACGTCGTTCTCGTCGACCGGTACGTCGCGTCGAACGCGGCCTACAGCGCGGCGCGCCTGCACCAGGACGCGGCCGGTGAGGTCGTGGACTGGGTCCGGGCACTGGAGATCGACCGCTTCGGCATCCCGGTGCCGGCGCACCAGCTGCTGCTCGCCCCTCCCCGCGAGGTGGCCGCCGAGCGGGCCCGTTCCCGTGAGGCCGCGGAGCCCGGACGGTCCCGCGACGCCTACGAGAGCGACCAGGCGCTGCAGTCACGCACCGACGCGGTCTACCGCGGTCTCGCCGCGGGCTCCTGGCTGAGCCCGTGGACGGTTCTCGGGGACGCCACGGCCGTGGGATCACTGGCGGCGACGCTGCTCGGCTGACCCGGGCCGAGCGCAGCCGGAACGAGCGTCGGCTCCCTAGGGCGGTGCCGGGGTGCCGCAGATCCGGTGCGATGCTTGACGACATGAAGTCGCGGGTACTGGTGGTCGACGACGACCCGGCGCTGGCCGAGATGCTGACCATCGTGCTTCGGGGCGAGGGGTTCGACACCGCCGTCGTCGCGGACGGGACGCGGGCGTTGCCCGCGGTACGCGAGACCGCCCCGGACGTCGTGCTCCTCGACCTGATGCTCCCGGGGATGAACGGCATCGACGTCTGCCGGGCGATCCGCGCGGAGTCCGGCGTGCCGATCGTGATGCTGACCGCCAAGAGCGACACGGTGGACGTCGTGCTCGGGCTGGAGTCCGGCGCCGACGACTACGTGGTCAAGCCGTTCAAGCCGAAGGAGCTGATCGCCCGGATCCGCGCCCGGGTACGGCGCAACGACTCGGAGCCGGCCGAGCAGCTGACCATCGGCGAGATCGGCATCGACGTCCCGGCCCACCAGGTCACCCGGGAGGGCCGGCCGATCGCGCTGACCCCGCTGGAGTTCGACCTGCTGGTGGCGCTGGCCCGCAAGCCGCGGCAGGTGTTCACCCGCGAGGTGCTGCTGGAGCAGGTGTGGGGCTACCGGCACGCCGCGGACACGCGGCTGGTGAACGTGCACGTGCAGCGGCTGCGGTCGAAGGTCGAGCGGGACCCGGAGCGCCCGGAGATCGTGCTGACCGTGCGTGGGGTCGGGTACAAGGCCGGGCCGCCGTGAGTGGGCCGTCCCGCCCGTGAACGGGGGGTCGCTGCTGCGTCGCGTGGCCCGGTCCCCGGTGCTGCGCCGGCTGGTGCGCGCCGTGGACCCGGTGCGGGTGCAGGCCCAGGAGCTCTCGGCCGTGCTGTCCGCGTCCTGGCGCCGGTCGCTGCAGCTGCGGGTCGTGGTCTCCACGCTCGCGCTGTCCTCGGCCGTGGTGCTGGTCCTCGGGCTGGTGCTGCAGAGCGAGATCGCCGAGCGGCTGCTGCAGGCGAAGCTGGAGGGCGCCCTCACCCAGGCCGAGGCCGGCCGGATCGTGCTGGAGGCCGACCTGGCCGGCGTCGACCCGGACCGGGAGGGTGCGCAGGACACGCTGACCAACGCGCTGGCCCGGCTGACCAACTCCGACGCCGGTGACCCCGGATCGCCGACGGCCGGCGAGTTCCGCGCCGCGCTGACCACCGGCGCCGGCAACGGCCCGGAGGTCTCGGCCGGGCCGGTCGACGAGGTCACCCGCGAGCAGCGCGTCACCGTCGCCGACGGCGGCCTCAGCCGGCAGTACACGACCGTGAACGGCGTGCCGACGCTCGTGATCGGCCAGCCGGTCGGGACGGCCGGCCGGGAGCTGCAGTTCTACCTGCTGTTCCCGCTGGAGGCCGAGCGGATGACGCTGAACCTCGTGCAGAGCACGCTGATCGTCGGCGGGCTGGTGCTGATGGTGCTGCTGGCCGGGATCGCCAGCCTGGTCACCCGGCAGGTGGTGCGCCCGGTCCGGCAGGCCGCCGACGTCGCCGAACGGTTCGCCGGGGGCAACCTCGACGAACGGATGCCGGTGCGCGGCGAGGACGAGGTCGCGCGCCTCGCGGAGTCCTACAACGAGATGGCGGCCGGTCTCGCCGCGCAGATCAAGCAGCTCGAGGAGTTCGGGGCGCTGCAGCGGCGGTTCACCTCGGACGTCAGCCACGAGCTGCGCACGCCGCTGACCACGGTCCGGATGGCCGCCGACGTGCTCTACGCCTCCCGCGACGAGCTGCTGCCCGCGCTGCGGCGCAGCTCCGAGCTGCTGGTCACCGAGCTCGACCGGTTCGAGTCGCTGCTCGCCGACCTGCTGGAGATCAGCCGCCTGGACGCGGGCGTGGCCGAGCTGGGGTCCGAACGCGTCGACCTGGCCGGCGTGGTGGACCGTGCGGTGGACGCGGTGCGCGGCGTCGCCGCCGACGCCGGGTCCGACCTGAGGCTGCTGCTCCCGGTCGGGGAGTACGCCGAGGTCGACCCGCGGCGGGTGGAGCGGATCGTGCGCAACCTCGTGGCCAACGCCGTCGACCACGGCGAGGGACGCCCGGTCGAGGTCACCCTGGCCGGCGACGTGGAGGCGGTGGCGGTGCTGGTCCGCGACCACGGCGTGGGCATGCGCCCGGGCGAGGCGGACCTGGTGTTCAACCGGTTCTGGCGGGCCGAGGAGTCCCGCGCGCGCCGCAGCGGCGGGAGCGGGCTCGGACTGTCGATCTCGGTCGAGGACGCGCGGCTGCACGGGGGCTGGCTGCAGGCCTGGGGCGAGCCCGGACGCGGGTCGGCGTTCCGGCTCACGCTGCCCCGCCACGTCGGCGGGCACATCTCGGTCAGCCCGCTGCCGCTCGGGCCGCCGGACGCGCCGTCGTCGGACGCCGGCGCCGTGGGGTCCACCACGTCGGTACCCACCCCGCCGTGGGGCACCCCGCTGCCGACGGCCGCGGACCGGGCCGCCGACGCCGAGCCGGGGAGGCTCCAGCCCGCCGAGCGGGCGATCATGGACACCGGGGACGACGACCGGTGAGGGCCCGTCTGCCGCGCGTCGTCGCAGGGGTCCTGCTCGCGCTCCTGGTGCTGGCCGGGTGCGCGAGCGTGCCCGGGCACTCGTCGGTGCAGGTGCTGCGCCAGACCGGGGACCAGGGCCAGGCCGACACCCCGGCCGCCCCGGTGGACGGCAGCGACCCGCTCAACCTCGTCCGCGGGTTCGTCTACGCCTCCGGACGCCCGGCCGAACGCCACGCCTCCGCCCGGCGCTACCTCGCCCCCCAGGCGTCCGCCTGGGACGACGGCGCCGCGCTCACCATCCTCGACGAGCAGTTCGACACCGTCTTCTCCCCGGTCGCGGCGCCTGCCGGTCCGGACAAGGCCTCGGTCCGCATCCGCGGGACGCGGCTCGGCACGCTGGACCCGTCCGGTGCGTTCCGCGCCGCCCCCGCCCCCGTCGAGGTCGACGTCGGGGTCGTGCGCCGGGACGGGCAGTGGCGGATCGAGGCGCTGCCGCCCGGGGTGTTCGTCCGCCTCTCCGACTTCCGGGCGAACTACCGGTCGTTGAAGGCCTGGTACGTCGACCCGGTGCACCGCACGCTGCTGTCCGATCCGCACTACATCCCGGGTGCGCGGACCACCGAGCTGGCCGCGCGGGCCGTCGAGCTGCTGCTGCGCGGGCCGTCGGAGGACCTGCGGGACGCGGCCGTGACGGCGTTCCCGCCGGGCTCGGCGCTGCGCGCGAACCTCACCGAGTCCGCGGACGGCGTCGTGATCGTCGACCTCAACGGCGTGGAGGTGCTGGGCGAGCCGGCCCGCCGACTGCTCGCCGCGCAGCTGGCGCTGACCCTGGCGGAGGTCAGCGTGCCGCGGGTGCGGGTGCTCTCGGAGGGGGAGCCGCTGCTGCCGGGCCGTCCGGACGTCGGGCGCGAGGACTTCGCGGACCTGGTCGCGGGGCCGACTCCGGCCGAGGCGCCGGATCCGCTCGTGGTCGAGAACGGCCGGGTGCGCGCGCTGACCGGCCCCGGCCAGGACCTGCCGGTCGCGGGCCAGGCCGGGAACGGGTCGTTCGACGTGGTGGACGCCGCGGCGAGCTCGCGCACGAACCGGATCGCCGTGGTGTCCCGCGAGCAGACCGGCACCCAGCGCCTGCTCGTCGGACCGCGTGACCAGCAGCTCGTCGCGACGCCGGTGTCCGGCGCGACGCTGCAGTCGCCGACCTGGAGCGCGGCGGGCGACGAGGTGTGGGTGCTCGCGGACGGGGTGCCGCAACGCGTGCTGGTCCCCGGGGCGGGGACGGGATCGACCGGGCCGATCCGCAACCTCCCGCTGGACGTCGGCGAGCTGCGTACCGCCGGTCCGCTCACCGACCTGTCGCTGTCCCCGGACGGCAGCCGGGTCGCCGCCGTCGCAGGCGGGCGCGCGGTGGTCGGCGCCGTGGTGGTCGGGCCGGACGGGGCGGCCGCGGTCCGCCGGGTGCGCGCGCTGCGCCCGGCCGAGCTGGCGGGAGCGCTCGCGCTGGACTGGCGCGCCACCGACCAGCTCGTCGTCACCACCGGCACCGACCAGCCGATCCATCTGGTGTCGGTGGACGGCCTGACCCTGGACGGGGTGCCCAGCGTGAACCTGACCCCGCCGCTGCGGGCCGTCGCCGCCGCCCCGGGCCGCGCCCTCTACGTGGCCGATCGCACCGGGGTGTGGAGCTACGCCGGCGGCGACCTCGACGCGTGGCAGCAGATGCTCGGGGCGACCTCCAGCGCACAGCCGTTCTACCCCGGCTGACTCCGGTTACCCACGGGTTGTGGACAACCCGTGGGCGAACGGCCGCGGGCGGTGCCCTCCGTCGGTGCCGTGCCGCACCGTCGTCGCCATGACGACCGCGCGCACCCTGCTCGACGCCCTGACCGATCTCCTGCTGCCGGCCGCCTGCGGAGGGTGCGGCGCGCCCGGCGACGGGTGGTGCCCGGCCTGTGCGGACACGCTCGACGGCCCGCTGGTCACCCGTCCGGCGCGGGCCGGTCCGGTGGTCGCGGCCGGGCGGTACCGGGGGCCGCTGCGCCGGGCCGTCCTGGGCTACAAGGAGCGTGGCCGGCGGGATCTCGGCCCCGCGCTGGCGCGCCTGCTCGTGCCCGTCGTCGCGGAGGTGGTGCCGGTGTGCCCGGACGGGCCGGTCCGGCTGGTCGGGGCCCCGTCCCGGCCGTCCGCGGCCCGGTCGCGCGGCGGGGACCACGTGGCCCGGCTCTGCCGGGAGCTGGCCGGTCGTCTGGCCTCCGCCGGGCTCGACGCGCGGGCCGCCCCGGTGCTCGCACTGGACCGGCGGGTACGGGACTCGGTCGGCCTGGACCCGGCGCAGCGGGCGGCGAACCTGGCCGGTGCGGTCCGGGTCGCGCGGACCGGTCTGCCGCCCCCGGAGGACGGCGGCTACGTGCTGCTGGTGGACGACGTCGTGACCACCGGATCGACGCTCGGCGCCTGCCGCGCGGCGTTGCGGGCCGCCGGGACGCCCGTGCACGCCACGATCGTGCTGTGCGACGCGACCGGCCGCCGCAGCCGGTATCGGACGGTTCCAGGGCGCTCCCCGGCGGCTCACCCGGGTGCCCGGTAACGGTCACCCTGCGCCGATTCGACCGCTCACTGTTTCGCTCGGGGGAGACGCCCTGAGGCCTGTCCAGGGAGCAGATTCCCCGCTAACGTCGCGTGAACCACATCACCTCACCGATGGAGGAGCGCGACAGCCCGATCCCCGGGGCCGTCGAGTCCCGGGCGGAGCAAGACCAGACCTGCGACCGACGTGCGAGAGCGAGGGATGTCCGAGTGGAGATCGTCGTAACCGGCCGGAACGTTGAGGTACCGGATCACTTCCGGGGTCATGTCGAGGAGAAGCTGAGCCGCCTGGAGCGCTACGACCACAAGATCGTCGGGATGGAGGTCGAGCTCTTCCACGAGCCGAACCCTCGCCAGCAGAAGACCTGCCAGCGTCTCGAGATCACCGGGCGCGGTGGCTGTGGTGCGGTGGCACGTGCCGAGGCCGTGGCCGCGGACTTCTACGCCGCGCTCGACCTCGCGGTCAGCAAGCTCGCCAGCCGTCTGCGCCGCTCGCACGACCGTCGCAAGCCCAGCCGCCGGGACAAGGTGAGTGCCGCGCGCGCCGCCACCGCGGGCGGCCAGGGCGGTGTCGGGCTGCTGGAGGCCCCACCGCTCGAGGACCTGGTGCCGGCACCGCGGGAGCACGACGAGGACATCGTCACCGAGGACGTCGCCGTCGAGGACGAGATCCCGGCCCCCGGTCACGTCGTGCGCCGCAAGGTGCACACGGCCGCACCGATGTCGGTGGACGAGGCGCTGTCCCGGATGGAGCTGGTCGGCCACGACTTCTATCTGTTCGCCGACGCCGACTCCGGGCAGCCGTCGGTGGTGTACCGGCGCCGGGGTTACGACTACGGCGTGATCCGCCTCAGCGGGTGATCTCCCGGCGGGGACGGCCGGGCCTGCCGGCCGTCCCCGCCTCCCCGTCCGGGACCGGCGACGTGCGACCGGTGCGACGCGGCCGACCGGACCAGAGGTGTCGGCCCGTACCATGGTCGTGGGCGGGTGTCACGGGTCGATCCCCGGGGCGTCCGCGTTGACCTGACCGCGACGTGAATGAGGTCGTGCAGTGCCCCTCCTGAGCCGTCTGCTGCGGGCCGGCGAGACCAAGCTGGTGAAGCGGCTGGGCCGGATCGCCGCGCACATCGACGAGCTGGAGCCGGACGTCGAGCGCCTGTCGGACGCCGAGCTGCAGGCCAAGACGGACGAGTTCCGTGACCGGCACGCCGACGGCGAGTCGCTGGACGACCTCCTGCCCGAGGCGTTCGCCGTGGTCCGCGAGGCGGCCCAGCGCACGCTCGGCCAGCGCCCGTTCACCGTGCAGCTGATGGGTGGCGCCGCGCTGCACCTGGGCAACGTCGCGGAGATGAAGACAGGTGAGGGCAAGACGCTCACCTCGGTGCTGCCCAGCTATCTCAACGCGATCTCCGGCAAGGGCGTGCACATCGTCACGACGAACGACTACCTGGCCCGACGCGACTCGGAGACGATGGGCCGGATCCACCGCTGGCTCGGCCTGTCGGTCGGCGTGATCCTCGCCGAGATGACGCCGGCCCAGCGCCGCGAGCAGTACGCCTGCGACGTCACCTACGGCACGAACAACGAGTTCGGCTTCGACTACCTGCGCGACAACATGGCGTGGAACACCGCCGACATGGTCCAGCGCGGGCACAACTTCGCGATCGTCGACGAGGCGGACTCGATCCTCGTCGACGAGGCGCGCACGCCGCTGATCATCTCCGGCCCGGCCGAGCAGAGCTCACGCTGGTACCAGGAGTTCGCGAAGATGACGCCGCGGATGACCGGCGTCGACACGACCGGTCTGACGCCGCGCGAGCTGGTGGACGCGGCCGGTGAGATCACCCGGGCGCACTACGAGTTCGACCTGAAGAAGCGCACGATCGCGGTCACCGAGAACGGGACGAACTTCGTCGAGGACCAGCTCGGCATCGACAGCCTGTTCACCGAGGACAACACGCCGCTCGTCGGGCACCTGAACAACGCGATCAAGGCCAAGGAGCTCTTCAAGAAGGACAAGGACTACATCGTCCGCGACGGCGAGGTCCTGATCGTCGACGAGTTCACCGGCCGTGTGCTCGCCGGACGCCGCTACAACGAGGGCATCCACCAGGCCATCGAGGCCAAGGAGCAGGTGGAGGTCAAGGCGGAGAACCAGACGCTGGCCACCATCACCCTGCAGAACTTCTTCCGGCTCTA
The DNA here is from genome assembly GCA_963822335.1 of uncultured Actinomycetota bacterium. Lineage (GTDB taxonomy): Bacteria > Actinomycetota > Actinomycetes > Mycobacteriales > Pseudonocardiaceae > Pseudonocardia. Next base: position 654,283 of record CAWGHE010000007.1, read on the forward strand.
CGACAAGCTCTCCGGCATGACCGGTACGGCCCAGACCGAGGCCGCCGAGCTCGCCGAGATCTACAAGATGTCCGTGGTCTCGATCCCGACGAACAAGCCGATGGTCCGGGACGACCAGGACGACCTGATCTACAAGAACGAAGAGGCGAAGTTCGAGGCCGTCGCCGACGACATCGCCGAGCGGCACGAGAACGGCCAGCCGGTCCTGGTCGGCACGACCAGCGTCGAGAAGTCGGAGTACCTGGCGAAGCTGCTGCTGCGCCGCAGCATCCCGCACGAGGTGCTCAACGCGAAGCAGCACGAGCGCGAGGCAGGGATCGTCGCGCAGGCGGGGCACGCCGGCGCGGTCACCGTCGCGACGAACATGGCCGGTCGCGGTACCGACATCATGCTCGGCGGCAACCCGGAGTTCCTGGCCGACCTGGAGCTGCGCAGCCAGGGTCTGGACCCGGTGGAGTCCCGCGAGGAGTACGAGCAGGCCTGGGACGCCGTGCTGTCCCGGATGCGCAAGCAGGTGCAGGCCGAGGCCGAGGAGGTCAAGGCGGCCGGTGGCCTGTACGTGCTGGGCACCGAGCGGCACGAGTCGCGCCGCATCGACAACCAGCTCCGTGGCCGGTCCGGTCGTCAGGGCGACCCGGGCGCGTCGCGCTTCTACCTCTCGCTCGGTGACGACCTGATGCGCCGGTTCAACGGCGATGTGGTCAAGTCGATCATGAACCGGTTCAACCTCCCGGACGACGTGCCGATCGAGGCGAAGATGGTCAGCCGGGCCATCGTCGGCGCGCAGACCCAGGTCGAGCAGCAGAACTTCGAGATCCGCAAGAACGTCCTCAAGTACGACGAGGTCCTCAACCAGCAGCGCAAGATCATCTATGAGGAGCGCCGCCTGGTCCTCGACGGCGAGGACGTGCAGGCCCAGACCCGGAACATGATCGAGGACGTGGTCCACGCCTACGTCCAGGGCGCCACCTCCGAGGGTTACGCCGAGGACTGGGACCTGGACAAGCTCTGGACCGCACTGGGCACCCTCTACCCGATCTCGATCCGCTGGCGCGACCTCGCCGACGTGGACGGCGGCGTGGACGAGCTGTCCGCCGAGGTGATCGAGGCGGCGGTGCTGGACGACGCGGAAGCCGCCTACGCCGGCCGTGAGGCCGAGATGGACGCGCTGATCGGCCAGCAGGGCGGCATGCGCGAGCTCGAGCGCCAGGTACTGATGCAGGTCATCGACCGCAAGTGGCGCGAGCACCTCTACGAGATGGACTACCTCAAGGAGGGCATCGGCCTGCGCGCGATGGCCCAGCGCGACCCGGTCATCGAGTACCAGCGCGAGGGCTTCGACATGTTCCAGCGGATGCTCGAGGGGATCAAGGAGGAGACCGTCGGGCACCTGTTCAACGTGACCGTCCAGGTCGCCGAGGAGGCGCCGCCGGAGGAGGTCGTCCCCGCCGCGCCGCAGGTCCGCGAGGACGACACCACGGAGATCCCGGTCGTGCCGCCGACCGCGCCGGTCGGCGTCCGTCGCGTGCCCGGTGCGGACCCGAACGAGACCACGACCGTCCTGCCCAACCTGTTCCGGTCCGGCCCGCCGCAGAACCTGCAGTACAGCGGCCCGACCGAGGACGGCGAGGTCGCGCGTCGCGCCGAGGGCGCTGAGGCGGACCGCCGGGACGCCGCCCGCAACGGGCGTCACGGTGCACGGGGCAAGGCGGCGGGTGGCGGCTCGGAGAACGGGCAGGCCAACGGCCAGGCGGGCGGCAACCGTGCGGAGCGCCGCCGCCAGCAGCGCGCCGGGGAGAAGTCGAACCGCCGGCGTCGCTGAGGCCGGTCGGCGCGACGGCTCGGGTCAGAGCAGCCGGACGGCGGTCGCGCACCAGGCCGGTCCCCGCTCGGACGGCCGCCGGTCCATCCGGATCGTGAGCGCCCGGAACCTGCGGCCGAACCGGCAGACCGCGACGACCTCCGCCGCGTCCGGGCCCGGCCGGCACACGTGCACCCGGCCGGGTGCCGTCGCGGCCTGCGTGCCGGGTCCCGACGCACGGCTCGCCGTGAGGTAGCGGACCACCTCGGGCCGGGCGACCCCGGCCAGGTGCGCGGGCGCCCGGCGTCCGGCCAGCACTTCGACCATCGCCCGCACCAGTGCCGTGGCGCGCCGGTGCACGTCCTGGTCCGGCCTCGCCACGCGCCCCGCCCGGACCGCGGGCCCCGGCCCCGCGATCCCGACGGCAACGGTGTCACCCGCCGTGACTCCGCCCGCCACGCCGCGCCCGGCACCGGCACCGGGGTGGGCGACGGCCATCGGCAGGAGGGCGGGCAAGGCGGCCGGGCTCGCCGCGGGCGGCCCGACGGGCTCGGGTTCGTAGGCGGGCAGGCGCATGCGGGGTCGTCGCGTCCGGACCTCGGCCCCGTCGGGCGGCTCACCGGTGGTCGTGGGCGACGTGGCTACGGCGGTCACACGGGTCAGCCTGCAGGCGTCCGCCACGGCCCCGGTTCCCATCCGATAGTTCGTCAACATACGGTATTGCCGCGAATCGTTCGGCTCCGTATGGTTTCGGCTCGTGACGGACAGGTTCTTCGAGTCCCGGCCGGAGTACATGCCGCTGGGGAAGCTGGTGTCCTGGGCCGGGGGCGCGATGCAGGCCCACTACCGGCGCACGGTCGCGCGGCACGGGGTGACGGGGACCGCGGTCAGCGTGCTCGGCGTGCTCGCGCACGGCGAGGGTGCCCTCTCCCAGCGCGAGCTGGCCGGGCGCATCGGCCTGACCCCGGCCACCCTCACCCCGGTCCTGGACACGCTCGAGCAGGAGGGCCGGATCCACCGCGAGAGGGACGCGGCGGACCGGCGGATCGTGCGCGTCTCGATCACCGAGGAGGGCAGGTCCCACCTCCGGTCGGTGTTCGCCGAGGTCGCGAGCGTGTTCCGAGGGCAGATGCCACATCCACCACCCGAGCACGAACGGATCATCCGCGAGTATCTGGTCGCGATCATCGCCGTCGTCGGTGACGATTCCCGCTATGCCGGTGACGGCCCGCGGGTCGACGGCGCAGGGGGAATCACGGAAGGAGCGGGGCAGATGAGCGAGCTTGCGAGCGAATCATCGACACAGCGCCCGCGCGAAGCGCCGACCGAGCGCAGCGAGGGAGTGCGATGAGCTCTCCGGCCGTCGAGGTCGTCGACCTCGTGAAGCAGTACCCGAAGGCGAAGACGAACGCCGTCGACGGGTTGTCGTTCTCGGTGAAGGAGGGGGAGGTCTTCGGACTGCTGGGCCCGAACGGTGCGGGCAAGACCACCACGGTCGGCGTGCTGACCACCCGGGTGATCGCGACGTCCGGCGAGGCGCGGGTGGCCGGCCTCGACGTCACCGCCGACGCCGTCGCCGTGTGCGCGAAGCTGGCGGTCGTCCCGCAGCGGGTGAACCTGGACCGGTCGCTCGGCGTCCGGGACAACCTCGTGTTCCACGCCGCGTACCACGGCGTCGGGCGGGCCGAGCGCAACGCGCGCGCCGACGAGCTGCTGGAGCGGATGGGGCTGGCCGACAAGGCCAAGGAGATCGCCGACAACCTGTCCGGCGGCCAGGCCCAGCGCGTGATGATCGCCCGCGGCCTGATGCACCAGCCGGAGGTGCTGTTCCTGGACGAGCCGTCCACCGGGCTGGACCCGCAGGCGCGGCTGTTCGTGCACGACCAGATCGACACGCTGCGCGAGCAGGGCGTGACCATCGTGCTCACCACGCACGACATGGACGAGGCGCACAAGCTGTCCGACCGGGTCGGCATCGTCGACCACGGGAAGCTGCTCGCGCTGGACACCCCGGACGCACTGGTGCGGTCGCTGCCCGGCGAGGCGACGGTCGAGCTGACCGTCGAGACCGCCGCCGACGGGCCGGGCCCGCTGACCGACGCGCTCGGTGACGTCGACGGCGTCGTGCGCGTCGAGTCCCTGACGCGCGGCGGGCCGGGGGAGTCGCCGGGAGTGCGGCTGCGCCTGTACGTGGCCATGGACCCGGCGGCCCTGCTCGCGCCGGTCGTCGACCTGACCCGCCGGTACGGCGCCGCCGTGCAGGACGTGTCGCTCGGCGTGCCGAGCCTGGAGGACGTGTTCATCTCACTGACCGGGAGGGACCTGCGATGACCAGCACGGACAGCAGTCGCGACGTCGTCGCGCGGACCGCACCGGAGCCCGTGCCGCCCCGTCCGTCCGCGCCCAACCCGGGCCGGGCGTTCCGGGCGGTGCTGCGCCGGGACATCTTCGTCACCGGCCGCGAGCTGCCCTCGTTCCTGGCCCAGACGCTGATCCAGCCGTTCTTCTTCCTGCTCGTGTTCGTCGTCGTGCTCGGCCGCAGCGGGCTGGTCTCGCCGGAGTACGGATCGATCATGCTTCCCGGCCTGATCGCGCTGAACGCCATGTTCGGCGCACTCCAGGCGGTGACCCTGCCGCTGGTGTTCGAGCTGTCCTGGACCCGTGAGATCGACGACCGGCTGCTCGCGCCGATGCCGGTGTGGGCCGTCGCGGTGGAGAAGGTCGTGTTCGCGGCGCTGCGCGGCCTGCTCGCCAGCCTGCTGATGGTGCCGATCGGCCTGCTGATGGTGGACGTCGACTGGCCGGTGTCGGGCCTGCTGCCGGCGGCCGTGATGGTCGTGCTCGGAGCGGTGCTCGGCGCCGCGATGGGTCTGTGGCTCGGCACGGCGGTCCCGCCGCGCCGGATCAACGTCATCTTCGCGGTCGTGTTCGCGCCGCTGCTGTTCACCGGCTCGGTGCAGTACCCGTGGCCGACGCTGGCCGACCTGCGCTGGTTCCAGGTCGTCTCCGCGCTGAACCCGCTGACCTACGTCAGCGAGGGGATCCGGGCGTCGCTGGTCCCGGCCGTGCCGCACATCCCGCTGTGGATCTGCCTGATCGTGCCCGTGGTGGCGATCGTGTTCTTCACGCTGATCGGCATCCGCGGGTTCCTGCGGCGGGCCCTGGACTAGCGTCGGAGCCGTGCCGCAGGAGCAGCGCCCGAGCGGGCTGATCGTGGACTACGGAGGCGTGCTCGACGACGGCCCGCTGGTGCTCGACTTCGCCCGGCGGGCCCGGGCGGCGGGCGTGCGGACGGCGGTGTTCTCCGGCGGTCACTCGGTTCCCGACGACTGCGCGGAGACGTTCGAGGTCGTGCTGCTGGGCGCGGCGTACGGCGCGCGCAAGCCCTCACCGCAGGCGTTCACGAACGCGGCCGGTGCGCTCGGCCTGGAACCGCGGCGCTGCGTGGTCGTCGACGACGTCCCGGCCAACGTCCGGGGCGCCGCGGCGGCCGGGGCGGTCGGGGTGCTGCACCGGGATCCGGAGGCGACGCTGTCCGAGCTGGAGATCCTGTTCGGCGTCCCGGCCTCGGGTACCTGACCCGGAGACGACTCGGCGCCGCCCACGCGTACGTGGACGGCGCCGTCAGTCGCTACCGCTACTACTGCGGCGGCGGGGGCTGCTCGCCGTGCGGCGGCGGGGGCGGCGGGGCCTCCCCGGCCGGCGGCGGGGGCACGTCGCCCTCACCCGGGGCACCGGGCGGCGGCTGGTGCTGCGTGGTGTCCCCCTCACCGGTGCGCTCGCGCGCGAACTCCGTCGCCTTGTCGACCTGGTCGCCGTGGCCGAACTTCTCCGTGGCCGCGTCTCCGGCCTTGTTGATCGCCTGATCGACCTTGTCATCGTGCTGGCCGAGCAGTTCCTTGGCCTTGTCCAGGAAACCCATGCCCGCATACTGGCCCCGTTCTCACGGGCGCGCACGCTCGGCACGTCCCCCATGCGGGTGAAGACGAGCGTGCTGCGGCCGGAGATCGTCGACGCGCGTCACACCGACGAGCTGCATCGTCCGCTCCATCTCCGCACGCAGGATGTCCACCGCCCGGGCCACTCCGGCGCGTCCGCCGGCCATCAGCCCGTACAGGTAGGCGCGCCCGACCAGCGCGGCCCTGGCGCCCAGCGCCACCGCGGCCACGACGTCGCCGCCGTGCAGGATGCCCGTGTCCACGAGCACCTCGGCGGAGTCGCCGAGTTCCTGGACGACCGGTTCGATCAGTTCCGCCGGCACCGGGGCGCGATCGAGCTGCCGCCCGCCGTGGTTGGACAGCAGCACCGCGTCCGCTCCGGCGTCGACGACCCGCCGGGCGTCCGGCACGCTCTGGATGCCCTTGATCACGAGCTTGCCCGGCCAGGTCTCCCGCAGCCACGCGACGTCGTCGATCGTCAGCGCCGGGTCGAACACCCGGTTGATCATCTCGAACGGCGTGCCGCCGGTGGAGGACAGGCTGGCGAAGCGCAGCGGCTCGGTGGTCACCAGGTCGAACCACCAGCGGGGGTGGCGCGCGCCGTCGACGAACGTGCGCAACGACAACGCGGGCGGGATGGACAGTCCGTTGTGCACGTCGCGGCGCCGGTTGCCGCCGACCGGGGTGTCGACGGTGAGCAGGAGGGTGTCGTACCCGGCGGCTGCGGCGCGCGCCACCAGGTCCTCGGCCATCGCGCGGTCGCGCCACAGGTAGAGCTGGAACCAGTGCCGCCCGTCCGGAGCCTCGGCGGCCATGTCCTCGATCGTCGTCGTGCCCATCGTGGACAGCGCGTACGGGATCCCGGCCTCCGCGGCGACGGACGCCACCGCGCGCTCGCCCTCGGTGTGCATCATGCGGGTGAACCCGGTCGGGGCCAGCGCGAGCGGCATCGCGGCGCGGCGCCCGAGCACGTCCCGGCCGGTGTCCACCCGCGAGACGTCCTGCAGCACCGTCGGCGTGAACTCGACCGACGACCACGTGTCGCGGGCCCGGCGCAGGCCGATCTCGTCCTCCGCCGCGCCGTCGGTGTAGTCGAACACGGCCCGCGGTGCCCGGCGGCGCGCGATCTCCCGCAGGTCGTGGATGCTCGCCGCCCGGGCCAGCCTGCGCTCGTCGCGGTCGCGGATCCACGGTGCCGGACGCAGCAGCGGGGCGAGCTCGGACGGGCGAGGTATCCGACGCTGGACCATGGCCCGAGACTAGGCGCGAACGGTCGCCGTGCCGAGTCCCGGCGCCGTCACATACGGACCCGCGGCGGCGAGTCCGTCGGCGACGAGGGGAGTCACGGATGAACGGATGGTGGCACCGGCTCGCCCGGAACCGGGCGCCCCGGACGGCCCTGGTCGCACGGATCGTGGCGGGCGCGGTGTTCGTGCTGTTCGGGCTCGCGAAGTTCGTCCGGCACGAGCACGAGGTGGCCGAGTTCGTGCGGTTCGGGTTCGCCGACCCGAGCCTGCTGGTGTACGCCGTCGGCACGCTCGAGGTGGTCGGGGGCGCGATGCTGCTCGCGGGCGTCGCCGTCCGGACGTTCGCGGCGCTGCTCGCCGCCAACATGGCGGGTGCGGTCGCGACGGCCGGTCCGACGGTCGGCGGACCGATCCACCTCGTGCTCGCCCCGGCTCTGCTGCTGACGATGCTCTTCCTGGTCTGGGCGGGCGGTGGGCGATCCCGGCGCGCTGCCGCCGGATAGGCGTCGGCGCGGGGCCGGGTGCTCGTCGTCCGGCGCCCCTCGGCAACCGTCATCGTGATGTCGAGCGCGAGCTACCGCCGTCGCAGCAGCTCGTAGGCCGCCACCGCGCCGGCGCTGGCCACGTTCAGGGACTCGACGCCGCCGAACATCGGGATCGACAGGATCCCGTCCAGCTGTGAGCTCACCTCCGGCGTCAGCCCGGTCGTCTCGTTGCCGAGCACCAGCGCCACCCGCGGCCCGAGCGCGGCGTCCATCAAGGACTCGCCGCCGGTGGCCAGCCCGTACACCTCGAAGCCCGCGTCGCGCATCGCGGACACGCCCTCGGCCGCCGTCGCCGCGCGCAGCACCGGAGCGCCGAACGCGACCCCGGCGGACGCCTTGACGACCAGCGGGTCGATGGCGGGGACGCCGTGGCGGGGCAGCAGCACGCCGTCCAGACCGGCGGCCGTGGCGCTGCGCAGCAGCATCCCGACGTTCGACGGGTTCGTCACCGCGTCCAGCACCAGCACCGACGCCGGGCGGCGGGTGCCGAGGTCGGCCAGGAACGTGGTCAGCGGCGCCATCCGCGGCGCGACGACGTCGGCCAGCACGCCCTGGTCGTGGCGCCCGTTGCCGGCCAGCACCTTCACCCGGTGCGCACTGGCCCGCTGCACGTCGACCCCGCGCCCGCGGGCCGCGTCGGTGATCTCGCGGGCCGAGCTCCCGCGCACCGTGTCGGCGAGGATCACCTTGTCCACCTGCAGGTCCGGGTCCGCGAGCGCCTCGAGCACCGGCTTGCGCCCGTACACCGTGACGAAGCGGTCCTTCGGGGAGGTCCCGGCGCTCTGCATGAGGGGAGCCTCGCACGCGCACGTAGGATCGCGGCCATGCCGTCCCGGCTCTCCGCTCTCGACGCCTCGTTCCTCTACCTGGAGGAGTCCACCACGCCGATGCACGTCGGCGGCGTGGCGATTTTCCGGCGCCCGAAGGCGGGTTTCGACTACGACCGGCTCGTCGAGCTGATCGAGCAGCGGATCGCGCTCGTGCCGCGCTACCGCCAGAAGGTCCGCGGCGTGCCCGGCAACCTCGCCCGCCCGGTCTGGGTCGACGACCCCGAGTTCGACATCGCCTACCACGTGCGCCGCTCCGCACTGCCCCGGCCGGGCAGCGAGTCCCAGCTCACCGACCTGGTCGCCCGCCTGATGTCGCGCCCGCTGGACCACACCCGTCCGCTGTGGGAGATGTACCTGATCGAGGGCCTGGCCCCGGCCGCCTCCGAGAAGGGCCGGGCCAAGCAGGGCCGGATCGCCGTCCTCACCAAGACCCACCAGGCGATGGTCGACGGCATCTCCGCGATCGACATCGGGCAGGTGATCCTGGACGTCTCCGCCGACCCGCGCGACGTCCCGGAGGAGCTGTGGATGCCGCGCCCGGAGCCGTCGGACAGCCGTCTGGTGATGGAGGCGCTCAGTGAGGCCGTCACCCGGCCCGGCGAGATCGTCGACAACGTCCGGTCCGCCACCGGGGACGCGGTGGCCACCGCGGGCAAGGTCGTCGGCGCGGCCGGGAAGCTGCTCACGATGGCGCGCACGGCCAGCCGGCGTGCGCCCGGCCTGCCGCTGAACGCCGACATCTCCACCCAGCGCCGGTTCGCGATCACCCGCACCGACCTGGAGGACTACCGCCGCATCCGCGCCGCCCACGACTGCAACGTCAACGACGTCGTGCTCGCCGTGATCGCCGGTGCGCTGCGCGACTGGCTGCTGTCCCGCGGCGAGCCGGTCGTCGGGGGATCCTCGGTGCGGGCGATGGTGCCGCTGTCGGTCCGTGGCGAGGGCGACGTACCCAGCTCGGCCGGTTCGCTGGGCAACCGCGTGTCGTCGTTCCTGGTCGATCTGCCGGTGGGCGAGCCGAGCCCGATGGTGCGGCTGCACCAGGTCGCGCACGGCATGCGCGAGCACACCGACACCGGCCGCTCGGTCGGTGCGGAGGCGCTCGTGCGGCTGGGCGGGTTCGCCCCGCCGACGCTGCACGCGCTCGGGGCGCGGGCGGCCAGCGGCATGTCCCGGCACTTCTTCAACCTGGTCGTCACGAACGTGCCGGGCCCGCAGTTCCCGCTGTATGCGGCCGGCGCGCAGATGCTGGAGATGTTCCCGGTCGTCCCGCTCGCCCGCGGTCAGGCCGTCGCGATCGGTCTGACCAGCTACGACGGCGGTGTGTTCTACGGTCTCAACGGGGACCGGGACGCGATGCCGGACCTGGACGTCCTCGCCGGGATGGTGCAGGAGTCCCTCGACGAGCTGCTGCTCACCCTGCGGTAGGAGCCTTCAATTGCGGATCTACCTCCCGGCCACATGGCCGATGCTGTCCCGGATGGTGTCGACCGGGCGCTTCGAGCCGATGGGCGGTACCGCGTTCGCTCTCACCCCGAAACTGCGCGAGTCCTATGTGGCCGGTGACGAGGAGGAGCTCGAGTACGCGGCGATGACCGAGGCGGCGCGCGCGTCGCTGCGGCTGCTGGCGGTCGAGTTCGGACTCGGTGAGGACACCACGCCGGCGCGCCGGGTCGTCGTCGCCGCGGACACCGACGACGTCACGCTGCGCCCCGACCTCGACGACGGCGCGGTCCGGGTGACCGGGTCGGTGCCGATGGAGCAGATCGCGTCCGTGCACGTCGACGTCGAGGAGGCCGAGCACGCCGTGCGCCAGGCCGCGGCGGCGGTGGACAAGGCCGACCTCGGCGACCTGGACGCGGAGTTCCTGGTCGGCGAGGCCGAGGACCACGACCTCGCCTGGTACGCCGCCGGCGAGGTCGCGTTCCTCGTCGAGCTCGGCTGAGCTGAGCCTCCGCCGTGCGGCCGCAGGGGTGCACTACCCGGGTCGACGGGCGATCACGAACCGGTGGTCGTTGCGGAAGCGGTAGATCCCACGCGGGTCCCGGCACGGTTCGAGCGCGGCCAGGATGTCCCGGCGCAGGGCCGCGACGTCGCCACCACGGAGCGCGGGCACGGCGGGCCCGAGGCTGGATACCGCCCGCCAGGCGATCTCCGGGTCCGGCCACTCGATCACAGACACGCGGTTGCCGCGCTCGACGACGTCCAGGCCGGCGTCGCGGACCATCTGCTCGGCCACACCGGGCCGGGCGGTGTCGTTGGTGCGCCGCATCCCGTCTCGGGCGGTGGGGGCGTGGTGGGCCATGGTCTTGAAGCAGGCTCGCAGGTCGTTCGGTGGGCCCGGGCCCCAGAAGCTGATCCCGACCGTGCCGCCGGGCACGACCACGCGGCGGGCCTCGCGCAACGCATCCTCGCAGCCGCCCCAGATGCCGTTGACCGAGACGGCCGCGTCGAATCCGGCGTCCGGCCACGGGAGGGCGAACATCGAGCCGATGCGCAGGTCGGCGTCCGGGGTGCGGGCCCGCGCCAGCTCGACGAGGTCCGCGGACGCGTCGATGCCGGCCACGGTGGCCCCGGTGCCGGTGGCCAGGCGCGCGACCGATCCGGATCCGCAGGCGATGTCCAGCAGCCGTCGTCCGGGTCCGACCCGCAGCCGGTCGAACAGTGCGATGATCACGTCCAGGGCGTAGTGCTCGAACAGGCAGGACCACCCGGCGGGGTCGTGGCCCCACGCGGCCCCGGCCTCGCGCCAGTCGTGGTCCGGTGGGACCGCCGTCGGCGTCGTCATGGGGGCACGGTCCGCCGCGCGGTGGGCACGGGCGTGGAGAACCCGTGGCGACCGGGTGGAGACGCCGAGCCCCGCTCTCCACCCCGCCTCCATGCCTCCGGGAGCGGACCGGCCCATCGTCGCGAGAGCAGACCAGGCCGGTCCGGGAGTCGGACCCGCGGTGACCAGGAGGCAGGCATGACCAGTGTAGAGAGCCCGACCGTGGACAACGGCGTCAACGTCGAGGCGCTGCTCGGCGCCCGGGAGATGCTCGCCGAGACACCGGAGGCCGCCCAATTCCAGTGGCGCGCCCGCTGCGAATGGATCAACGGCACGCACAGCCGCACCATCGTGCACGACTTCTCCGGACTCGGGGCCGAGCACACCCACCGCACGGCGTTCACGTTCGAGGGCGACCACCCCGAGGTCTTCGCGTCCCAGGACAACGGAGCGACCCCGGCCGAGGCCGTTCTCGCCGCGCTGGCCGGGTGCCTGACCGCCGGCGTCGCCGCGGTCGCGACCCACCGCGAGGTGCAGTTGCGCTCGGTCACCTCTGTCGTCGAGGCCGACCACGACGTGCGCGGGATCCTCGGGGATCCGGACGTGCGCAACGGGTTCAACGGCATCCGGGTGCGGTACGAGATCGACGCCGATGCGTCGCGGGAGGACATCGAGGCCATCGTCGCGCAGTCGCAGAAGCGCTCCGCGGTCTACGACCTCCTCACCAACCCCACCGCGATCACGGTCGAGGTCGGCTGAGGCCGGTGCGCACGACCGTTGTCGTCGTCGGTGCCGGGCAGGCCGGGTTGGCGATGAGCGTGTGCCTCACGCGAGCCGGCGTCGACCACGCCGTCCTGGAACGGGGAACTGCCGCCCGCTCGTGGCGCGCCCAGCGCTGGGACTCGCTGCGGCTGCTGACCCCGAACTGGATGACCAGGCTGCCGGGCTACGCCTACGGCGGCGACGACCCCGACGGGTACCTGCGCGCGACCGAGGTCGCCGACCTGCTCGACGGGTACGCCCGCGCGTTCGACGTCCCCGTTCACCCGAACACCACGGTCACCCGGATCGACCGCGCCGGGTCGGGGTTCCGGGTGGATACCGACGACGGCCCGTGGTCGTGCCGCGCCGTCGTCCTCGCGACCGGGACCGAGGGAAGGTCGGCCGTCCCGGACGTCGCCCGCGCGCTGCCCGCGGACCTCCAGCAGGTCACCGCACTGGGCTACCACGGCCCCGACGACGTCGCGCCCGGCCGGGTGCTCGTCGTCGGCGCGTCCGCCTCCGGCCTGCAGATCGCCGACGAGCTGCGGCGGGCCGGGCGGCCGGTGACGATCGCGGTCGGCGAGCACGTGCGGGTGCCGCGCCGCTACCGCGGGCAGGACGTCTACCGGTGGATGGACGTGCTGGGCCTGCTCGACGAGCGCTACGACGAGGTCGACGACCTGCTTCGCGTCCGCCGGCTGCCGTCGTTGCAGCTGGCCGGGACCCCGCAGCACAGCACGCTCGACCTGGCGGCGCTCTCGTCCGCGGGAGTCGAGCTCACCGGGCGGCTGGTCGGTGTCACCGGCGGTCGGGCCCAGTTCTCCGGGTCGCTGGCCAACTTGATCAAGGCCGCGGACCTCAAGCAGGGACGCCTGCTGAACCGCATCGACGAGCACGTCGACGAGTGCGGCCTCGGGGATCGGGTCGGGCCGCCGGATCGCCCCGATCCCACCCCGGTGCCGACGATCGTGACCGAGCTGCGGCTCGACCGGTTCACCGCCGTCGTGTGGGCGACCGGACACCGGCCCCGCTTCCCGTGGCTGGACCCGGCGCTGCTCGACCCCCGTGGCGGGCTGCGGCACGACGGCGGCGTGCTCCCCGTCGCGGGGATGTATGTGCTCGGCCTGCCGTTCACCCGGCGGCGGAGGTCCAACCTCCTCGGGGGGGTCGGAACCGACGCGCGTGAGCTGTGTACCCACCTGGTCGAGCACCTTCGCGGGCCGGTGGCGGCACAGCCAACTCGGATCGCGGGCCGCGGATGAGGAGCCGGACGGTCTCCAGCAGGCGGAATCGGCCTGCGTCCGCGATCACCATCGACAGGTCGACGAGGTGTACCAACGCTGCCGCAACGGCGTCCGGCGGCAGGTCGCGACCCAACCGTTCCGCGTCCCCGAGGGTGAACGGCTGGGGGAGCGTGGCCATCCGGGCGAGCAGCTTGCGTTCGGCCGGGTCGAGCCGGCCCCGGCTGGCCTCGAGTACCGGGACCAGGCCGGCGTGCCGGTCGTCACCGTGCCGGTGCATCCGCAACAGGTCCAGGCGGCCGCACTCGAGCCGCTCGGCCAGGTCCTCCGGTGCCAGCACACGCAGCGCCGCCGCGGCGAGCTCGATGGCCAGCGGCAACCCGTCGAGCAGTCCGCAGATCCGCCGCATCGCGGGCTCGTCGCTCGTCCCCGGCCGGTGACCGAACCGCTCGGCCGCGTCCCGTAGCAGTAGCTCCGCCGGCGTGTCCGGGCCGCCGTGTCGCAGCGGGGACACCGGCACCCGGCGCTCGTCGGGAAGCTCCAGGGGCACCCGGCTGGTCACCAGGAACCGCGGCGCAACGGTGCGGTCCAGGAGGTGGTCGAGCACGGTGGCGAGCTCGTCGCGGACGTGCTCGGCGTTGTCCAGCACGAACAGGATTGGCCGGGAGCGCAGGTCACGGACCAGCCGCGATCGCGCGTCGTCCCCGGCCGGGGCCACGCCTGCCGCGTCGGCGACGACGGTCTCGACCGCCCGCACGCTGTCGCACGGCTCGAGGCCGACGAACCGCACCCCGTCGCCGAACCCGTCCCGGCACCGGTGTCCGACGGCCGAGGCCAGCCGCGACTTGCCGACTCCGCCGATCCCGAGCAGCGTCACGAGCCGGTCGTCCCGCAGGGATGCGGCGACGTCGGCGATCGCGGCCCGGCGCCCGAGCAGGGGCGTCCGCTCGGCCGGCAGCGCGTACGGACTGTCGGCACCGTCCGGAGCGGCGGGCGTCTCCGGCCCGGTCACCGCGACCGGCGTCGCAGGTACGAACCGGTAGCCGCGCCCGTGCACGGTGCGGACCCAGCGCTGCACCCGGCCGTCGTCACCGAGCGCCCTGCGGACGTGCTTGACCCGGCTGGTCAGCGCGGACTCGCTGACGAAGCGGTCGCCCCACACGGCGTCGAGCAGCTCCTCCTTCGGCACCACCCGGTCACGGTGTCGCACGAGGTGGGCCAGTACGTCGAAGGCCTGGGGCTCAAGGTGCACCGGCCGTCCCGCGCGGCGGAGCTCGAACGCCGTCGTGTCCAGGTCGAAGCTGCCGAACGACGCCCGCCACCCGTCGGCGAGGGGTGCCGTCCGGTGGACGGCGTCCGTGGTCACACCTCGGTCTTCAGGATGCATATCGCCAGGTGGGCGTCCTGCACCGCCGCGTTCGTGTCCGCGGACGCCCCCGTGTCGGCCTCGACGGCCGCCTTCGCGCTGTCCCCGGCCTGCTCCAGCTCGATCACCGCGTCGCGGGTCTCGCCCGCGCCGAGTGCCTTGTCGGTCTTCATGTCGAACTCGCGGACGACGGCGACGAGCACGACCGAGGCGCCGCCGTCGGCCTCTGCCGTCTGCAGTGCGGCGGTGGTCTTCGCCTTCACCTCGCGCAGGCGGGTCTGGATGTCGGTCGTGGCGAGCATGATGTCTCCCGGGTGGTGTGGTGGATCCCATGGGTGCGCGCCGAGTGTGCGGCGACGCGTTGCAGCCGCATTGCGGCCGCGGTGCCACGGCGGCGCCGCCCGGCGCGCCGACGAGTGCACCCCGGCACTCACGACGGCGCGAGGATCGGGAACTGCGTACGCATCGGGGGTTGCACCAGGCCCAGGTACTCGGCCCGTCGAACCGCGTCGAGGCGGTCGCCTGCGCCGAGCTTGCGGTAGATCCGCTGCAGGTGCTTCTGCACGGTCCGTTCCGCGATCGCCAGCCTGCGCCCGATCGCAATGGCGGTCAGGCTGCGCGACAGCAGGTCCAGCACCACCAGCTCGCGCGGGGTCAGGCCGGCCGCAGCGACCGCGTCCGGGGCCGTCCGGCCGGCGTCCGCCGACCACCTGCCGAATGCGTCGATCTGCCGGTCCAAACCGGTGAGCAGCCGCCACAACCGCCGGAGCGCGACCATGTCCTGCGCGGTGTACCGGTCACTGCGCCCCACGATGAACCACCGTTTCTCCCCGGGTGTGGACCGCACCGGGAGGGAGACCTGCTCCGACACGCCGCCCCAGCGTCGACCCAGCGCGCGCCAGTCCCGCAGGACCCGGTGGTCGGCGATGCCGGAGGGCACCTCGTCCACCTGGAGACAGGTGTTCATCCCGGTCGCGTCGTAGTAGCGCATCAGGGGGTGCCTTCGGTGTGCTTCGTGCAACGAGAAGTGCACCGCCTCCTCGAAGTAGGGCGCGAAGTGCTCCGGTGGCCATTGCCGGCCGTCGAGCGGCGCGTCTCCGATCTGGAAGTGGAACACGGCGCCGGGCGCGTCGAACGTGCGTACCAACTGTCGGCACACCAGCTCGTCCGGCCACCGGGTGAGCGGAGACGACACGAGGTCGGCGACGAGTTCGAGCCACTCGCCGTCGCGCATGCTGGTCTCCGCACCCATCGTCGGACCTCCGGCGCCGGATTGTCCTCCGGCCGACCGGGGCTCGACGCGCTCGCGGAACAAATCACCCGGAGGTCGTCAACAGGATCGAGTATGTGTCATCCGGTGAACCGGACGGGCGGCGTCGACGAGCTCACGTCCACCGACCAGCCGCTCGATCGGGATCGCTGTTCAGGGGTCGACGAAGTCCGGGTCGCGCTTCTCGAACCGGGCCGTGACGGCCTCGGCCTGGTTCGGACTGCCGATCAGCGCGCCGATCTCGTCCTGCTCGGCGGCGAAGCCGGCCTCGAGGTCCTGGCGCCCGGCGCCGTCGAGCAGCCGCTTCGCGGCCCGGACGGCGAACGGGTTGTACCCGGCGATCTCGTGCGCCGTCTCCAGCGCCGCGGCCACGGGGTCGTCGGCCGTGCGGGTGGCCAGGCCGAGCCGCACCGCCTCCTCGCCACCGACCCGGCGGCCGGTGAGGGTCAGATCCTTCGCCACGTCCCGTCCGACCAGCTCCGGCAGCAGCTGGGAGCCGGTCATGTCCGGGATCAGGCCCCAGCGGATCTCCAGCACGGACAGCACGGCGTCCGCAGCGACGATCCGGATGTCCGCGCCGAGCGCGATCTGCAAACCACCGCCGAGCGCGTTCCCGCGGATCCCGGCGATCACCGGCACCGGGAGCATGGCCCAGGTGTGCGCGGCCCGCTGACCGGTCGCCTTCGCCGGGCCGTTCGCCGACGGGAGCGCGACCGAGGCCGACAACCGCTCGCCGGACCGCATGGCCTGGAACGCGCCGAAGTCCAGCCCGGCACAGAAGTCGGGGCCCTCGCCGGAGAGCGCCACCGCCCGCAGGCCGGGCAGCCGGCGCAGCGCCTCCCCGGCGTGCACGATCGAGGAGAACATCGCCGGGTCGAGCGCGTTGCGCTTGTCCGGGCGCGCCAGCCGCACGTCGGCCACGCCGCCGGAGACCGCGATCGTGACCCGGTCCGGGTCGACGCCGTCGAAACCTGTGTCGCCCATCGCGCCTCCTCGGTGTCTCGGCGATGCTAACCGCGGTGATCGACGACGGGAGGACCATGGACGTTCCCGAGATGCACGAGGTGACCCGCGGCCTGCGGTTCCCGGAGGGGCCGGTCGCGCTGTCCGACGGCTCGGTGCTGCTGGTGGAGATCCGGCGCGGCACGCTGTCCCGGGTCCACCCGGACGGGGCGGTCGACGTCGTCGCGGACACCGGCGGCGGGCCGAACGGCGCCGCGATCGGGCCGGACGGCGCCGTCTACGTCTGCAACAACGGCGGGTTCACCTGGCACGACCGCCCGGACGGGATCGTCGCACCCGGTGCGCAGCCGCCGGACTACATCGGCGGCCGGATCCAGCGGGTGACCCTCGACGGCACCGTGACCGACCTCTACACCGGCTGCGACGGCCGCGGCCTGCGCGGGCCGAACGACATCGTCTTCGATTCCGGCGGCGGCTTCTGGTTCACCGACCTCGGCAAGCGCCGCGAGCGCGAGACCGACACCGGCGCTCTGTACTACGCGACCGCGGACGGATCGTCGATCACCGAGGTGGTGCACCCGCTGACCACGCCGAACGGGGTCGGTCTGTCCCCGGACGGATCGCGGCTCTACGTCGCCGAGACCGGGCCCGGGCGGGCCTGGTGCTGGGCCGTCGACGGGCCCGGGCGCCTGTCCGCGCCACCGGAACTGGGAGGCCCGGCCGGGCCCGGTGACGCGCGCCTGCTGCACGGGTTCGCGGGCTACCAGACGCTGGACTCGCTGGCCGTCGACGGCGCCGGGAACGTCTGCGTGGCCACGCTGATCACCGGCGCGGTCAGCGTGATCGCGCCGGACGGGACCCTGCTCGCGCAGTTCCCGGTACCGGAGCCGGACCCGTACGTGACGAACGTGTGTTTCGCCGGTGCCGGGTCACGCACCGCGTGGGTCACGTCGTCCGGGCGCGGGATCCTCTACCGCTGCCAGTGGCCCGGCGACGGCCTGGACCTCGCGTTCACCGAGCTCGCCGGGTGAGCGCTCAGGCCGGCGGCTGGACCGTGACCGGGCTGCCCCAGGAGCGGTAGTCGGTGACCAGGTCCAGCGTCCCGGCACCGGGCACCTCCTGGCGCATCCGGCCGCGGATCGGCCGCTGGTCGGCGTCCACCCAGACCACCGAGCTGATCCGGGTGAGGCCGCCCGTCACCTGCTGGGTGAGCTGGGTGCGCATGGCCGGGTCGGTCTCCGCGGCGGCCGCGCGGACCAGGTCCACGACGATCGTGTAGCGCACGGTCGGGATCCCGGAGACGGTCTCGTCCTGGGCGTCGGAGACGAGCGCGGCATCGGAGTAGCGGCCGACACCGGCCAGCGGGTCGGCCATGCCGGCGATGTTCGTCGCCAGCGCGGCGTCCGGGAGATCGGCCGGGGCCAACTGGGCGCGGCCGACCTCCGCCCAGACGTCCGGTGGCGCTCCGGGCAGCCGCAGCCAGGTACGGCCGTTCGCACGGACCGCGCCGGTGCTGCGGGGCGACTCGCCCGCCTCGCCGAGGCGCTGGTCGAACCGGGTCGCGACGGCGCCGTCGGCGAAGCGGAGCGCACCGTCGCCGGTGACCGCCCGCCGTCCGGGGGGAGCGGGGGCCCCCGCCGGGACGGTGGCCGCGCCGGGCGGGTCGAGCGTCCCGTTCAGCACGGTGAGCGCCCCGCCGTCCGCCCGCTCCCGGGCGCCGACGGCGTCGAGCAGCGCCCGCGCGTCGTAGTACTTGGGCAGGGAGACGGCTCCCGAGGGCGCCCCGGCGGCGTCCTGTTCCGGTGAGGAGCATCCGGCGAGCGCTATCAGGGCCGGCAGGAGGAGGGCGAGCGTGATCAGGGCCGGACGGGGCGGTGTCGCGCGGGGGCGACCGTGCACGTCCGTCCTCCTTCTCCCGCCTCACGCCGGGGCGGAGCCGCCTCCTGCGCGATTCGCGTTCAGCGCCACCAGGATGCGACGCAGAGCGTCGAGTCTGCCGGGTGCGAGCGTCCCGTTGGTGACCATGTCGTCCAGTGCGCACTCCGGGTCGGCGGGCGGCCCGAGATGCCCGCATCCGCGGGGGCAGTCGTCGGTCGCGTCGGCCAGGTCGCCGAACGCGGCGACGACGTCGTCCGGGCCCACGTGGGCGAGCCCGAACGACCGCACGCCCGGGGTGTCCACGACCCAGCCGTCGGTGAGCGGCAGGGCCAGCGCGGCGACGGTCGTGTGCCGGCCCTTGCCCACCCCGGACACCCGGCCGGTGAGCTGCGTCGCGTCCGGGACCAGTGCGTTGACCAGCGTCGACTTGCCGACGCCGGAGTGGCCGACCAGCGCGCACACGCGTCCGGTGAGCTCCGCGTGCAGCGCGTCCAGCCCGGTCGGCGCCCCGCCGCCGTCCCGGCCGGTGACGATGATCGGCAGGTCCAGGTCGGCGTACTGGGCGGCGAACGGCTCCGGGTCGGCGAGATCGGACTTGGTCAGGCAGAGCACGGGCAGCAGCCCGCCGGCGTACGCCGCGACCACGCACCGGTCCACGAACCCCGTGCGCGGCACCGGATCCGCCAGCGCGGTGACGACGATGAGCCGCTCGGCGTTGGCCACCACGATCCGCTCGTGCGGGTCGGTGTCGTCGGCGGTGCGGCGCAGCAGGGTCTCCCGCTCGTCCACGCGCACGATCCGGGCCAGCGTGTCCGGCTCGCCGGACAGGTCCCCGACCAGGCCGACCCGGTCCCCGACGACGATCGGGGTGCGGCCGAGCTCGCGGGCCCGCATCGCGGTGACCGGTGCGCCCGCCGGATCGGCCCCGGGGGCGCACGTCCACCGCCCGCGGTCCACGCCGATCACCATCGCCGGGGAGGCGTCGTCGTGCGCGGGGCGCCGCTTGCTGCGCGGACGGCTGCCGTGGCGCCCGGGGCGGACCCGGACGTCGGACTCGTCGTACTCGCGCGCCTGGGGGCTCATTCCGACTCAGACACCGACGAGCGCCGCCCAGCGGCCGGGGAAGTCGGGGATCGTCTTGTCCGTGCACTCGACGTCGTCCACCACGACGCCGGGTACCCGCAGCCCGACGAGTGCACCCGCCGTCGCCATCCGGTGGTCGGCGTAGGCCCGCCACGGCCGGTCCGGGTCCGGGGTCAGCGTGCGCGGCGTGATCTCCAGCCCGTCCTCGATCTCGGTGACGGCGCCGCCGAGGGCGTTGATCTCCGTGGCGAGCGCGGCGATCCGGTCCGTCTCGTGCCCGCGGATGTGCGCGATCCCGCGCAGCCGCGACGGGCTCGTGGCCAGCGCGGCCAGTGCGGCGACGGTCGGGGCGAGCTCGCTCGCGTCATGCAGGTCGACGTCCACGCCGTCGATCCGGTCCGGGCCGGTGACGGTCAGCCCGTCCGGGCCGACGCTGACGTCCGCGCCGAGCGCGGACAGGACCGGCAGCACGTCGGTGCCCGGCTGGGTGGTGTGCTCCGGCCAGCCGCGCACGGTGACCGAGCCGCCGGTGACGACGGCCGCGCCGAGGAACACGGCGGCGTTCGACAGGTCCGGCTCGACCGTCCAGTCGCGGACCGCGACCGGGCCGGGGTGCACCCGCCAGGTGTCCGGACCGGCACCGGTCGTCCGGTCCTCGACGTCGACGCCGCGGCCCGCAGCAGCGCGACCGTCATGTCGATGTGCGGCAACGACGGCAGCGGCTTGCCGTCGTGGCGCACGGTGACGCCGCGCTCGTAGCCGGCCGCGGACAGCAGCAGCCCGGACACGAACTGGGACGAGCCCGACGCGTCGATCGTCACCTCGCCGCCGCGTACGGAGCCCGTGCCGTGCAGCAGGAACGGGAGCGCGTCGGCGCGGTCGGCGCGGCCGGTCTCGATGTCGACGCCGAGGTTCCGGAGGGCCTCGAGGACGGTGGCGAGCGGGCGCTCCCGGGCGCGCGGGTCGCCGTCGAAGCGCACGGATCCGCGGGCGAGCGCGGCGGCCGGCGGCACGAACCGCATCACGGTGCCGGCCAGCCCGCAGTCGACGGCGGCCGGCTCGGGATCCCCGCCCCGCAGGCCGTCGTGGGCGCCGATCCGCACGTCCTCCCCGTCGACCGCGACCGGGACGCCCAGCGCGGCCAGCGCGCCGGTCATCAACGAGGTGTCCCGGCTGGCCGGGGCACCGGCGACGAGGCAGTCCCCGCCGGAGAGCGCCGCCAGCAGCAGGGCCCGGTTCGTCAGCGATTTGGAGCCGGGCACCGCGACCGTGCCGTGCACCGGTCCGCCCGCGGTCGGGGCGGGCCAGCCGACGGGGGCTCCAGCTGCGGGGACGGTCACCCCCACATCATCGCGCACCGCGCGTCGTGGCCGGTCACGGTGTCGGACACCCGTGGGAAGATGGACCCATGTGCGGCCGCTACGCCTCCACCAAGGCGCCCACCGACCTCGCCGACGAGTTCCGCGCCGTCGACGCGACCGACGAGGGTGCCGACCGGGCGGACTACAACGTCGCGCCGACCAAGAACATCACGGTCGTCGTGGAGCGCCATCCCCGGGACGCCGACGGCGAGCAGGACCCGGACACCACCGAGCGCACGCTGCGCACGGTCCGCTGGGGCCTGGTGCCGTTCTGGTCGAAGGACCTGTCCTCCGGCGCGCGGATGGTGAACGCCCGCTCCGAGACGGCCGGGGAGAAGCCCGCCTTCCGGCGCGCGCTGGCGTCGCGGCGCTGCCTGTTCCCGGCCGACGGCTGGTACGAGTGGCAGCGCCGGGACGCGGTGCCCGGCAGTGACAGCAAGACTGACGGCAAGAAGGGCAAGGCCGGAAAGACGTCAAGCAGCCCTACTTCACCCACTACAGCGACGGCTCGTCGCTCGCCATGGCCGGCATCTGGGAGTTCTGGAAGCCCAAGGACGGCGAGCTGCTCGAGCAGTACCCGGACGGGCTCGTCACCGCGTCCGTGCTGACCACCGAGGCGGTCGGCCCGCTGAGCCAGGTGCACGACCGGATGCCGCTCGTGCTGGACCCGTCGGCGTGGGAGGCCTGGCTGGACCCGGACCGGGACGCCAAGGACGACGCCGTCGCCGCCCTGCTCGCGCCGCCCTCGCCGGACCTGGTCGCGCGCTTCGAGATCCGGCCGGTGTCGTCGCAGGTGAACAGCGTGCGCAACAACGGTCCCGAGCTGCTCGAGCGCATCCCGGACTCGGAGGTCCAGGAGCCGCTGCAGCTCGACCTCCTGTCGTGAGCCCGGCCACGCCGTCGCCGGTCGAGGTCACGACGCCGCACGGCCCGGCGCGCGTCACCGTGCACCGGGCACAGGGGCGGGCGCGCGCCCTGCTCCTGCTCGGCCACGGCGCGGGCGGCGGGATCGGCGCGCCCGACATCGTCGCCGCGACCGGCGCGGCGACCGCGGCCGGCGTCCACGTCGGGCTGGTCGAGCAGCCCTACCGGGTGGCCGGTCGCCGCGCCCCGGCCCCGGCGGGCCAGCTGGACATGGCCTGGCTCGCCGTCGTCGACGCCGCCCGGTCCGGTGAGCTGGGGATCGACAAGCGGGGCCGGCTGCCGCTCGTGACCGGCGGGCGCAGCTCGGGCGCGCGGGTCGCCTGCCGCACCGCGGCCCAGGTCGGCGCGACGGCGGTGCTGTGCCTGGCGTTCCCGGTGCACCCGCCGGGCAGGCCGGAGAAGAGCCGGATGACCGAGCTCGACGGCGTCGACTCCCCGGTGCTCGTCGTGCAGGGCCGCAACGACCCGTTCGGCTGCCCGGAGCCCGCGGGGCCGCGCGAGGTCGTCGTGCTCGCCGGGGACCACTCGCTGCGCTCGGACAAGGCCGGGCTCCAGACCGCCGTCGGCGAGTGGCTGGAGAAGCTGCTCACCGGCTGAGGCGCTCCGCCGCGGGGTGCGCGAGAGCTGCTGTCGTCCAGTCCGGGCGTGCGAGCGGAGCTCTCGTCCAGCCCGGCCGGCCGTCAGGTGGTGGCGATCGGGGCGACCGTCGCCCCGGTGAGCTCGACCAGGTCGTCCGGGGCGAGCTCGATCTCCAGCCCGCGGCGGCCACCGCTGCAGTAGACGGTGTCGAACCCCCGCGCGGAGGCGTCCAGCACCGTCGGCAGGCGCTTGCGCTGGCCGAGCGGGGAGATCCCGCCGGCGACGTAGCCGGTGGCCCGCTCGGCGTCGGCGACGTCGGCCATCGTCGCCCGCTTGCCGCCGGCCGCGGCCGCGAGAGCCTTGAGGTCCAGCGACGAGGTGACGGGGACGATCCCGACCGTCATCGCGCCGTCGACGAGCGCGACCAGCGTCTTGAACACCCGTCCCGGCTCCTGCCCGAGCGCCTCGGCGGCCTCGGTGCCGTAGGCGGCGCCGTCGTGGTGGTCGTAGGTGTGCACGCGGTGCTCGATCCGCCGCTTCACCAGCAGTGCCGTCGCCGGCGTCCCGCGCCCCGCCATGCCGCTCCCTCCCGGGTGATCCGCCACGCATTGTCCCGTCCGCCGCACCGGGGGAATGTGCGGCGTTCCCGATGGTGTTGTGGGAGACGTGAACGCAGTGATGGAGGCACCGCCGACCGGCCTCGGGCCGCTCGGGCGAGTACCCTCTGTGCGGTCCGCCGCCGTGGTGAGTTCGCCGATCACCACCATGTGGCCGGAGTCGCTGGAGAGGGGATCGGTGCCGGAGCACGAGAAGCGCGAGGCCCGCGACGACCAGGCCGTGGAGCCTGCTGCCGGGACCGCGACGCAGGACCAGACAGCCGTCGAACCCGACGAGGCAGCGGTCGACACCGACCGCGCCGAGGACGACGAGACCGTCGAGGAGCGGGTGGCCCGCTTCGAGCGGGACGCGATGCCGCTTCTGGACCAGCTCTACGGTGCCGCGCTGCGGATGACCCGCAACCCGTCGGACGCCGAGGACCTGGTGCAGGAGACGTTCCTCAAGGCGTACTCGGCGTTCCGGACGTTCCGCCGCGGCACGAACCTCAAGGCGTGGCTGTACCGGATCCTCACCAACACCTACATCAACGGCTACCGCAAGCGTCAGCGCCAGCCGATCCAGGCGCCGACCGACGAGATCACCGACCACCAGCTCGCCCAGGCCGGTGAGCACAGCTCGACGGGTCTGCGCTCGGCCGAGATGGAGGCGCTGGACGCGCTGCCGGACTCGGACGTCAAGGACGCGCTGTCGGCGCTGCCCGAGGACTTCCGGATGGCCGTGTACCTGGCCGACGTCGAGGGGTTCGCCTACAAGGAGATCGCCGAGATCATGGGCACTCCGATCGGCACCGTGATGTCCCGGCTGCACCGCGGCCGGCGCCAGCTGCGCGGCATGCTGACCGACACCGCGCGCGAGCGTGGCTTCGTGCGCGACGGCGAGCAGGAGGTGACGACGTCGTGAGCGCGAACGACGAGACCCCGGACCGCCCCCGCCCGATGAAGAACCCGATGATGGGCTCCACGGGCTGCTCCGAGGTCCTGGCCGAGGTGTGGCTGTTCCTCGACCGCGAGTGCGACGCGGATCGCCGCGCGGTGCTGGAGCAGCATCTCGACGAGTGCGCCCCCTGCCTGGCCGAGTACGGCATCGACGAGAAGCTCAAGGCCCTGCTCGCCCGCAAGTGCGGCGGCGACGTCGCGCCGTCCGGGCTCAAGGAGCGGCTGCGGTCGCAGATCCGCTCCGCCGTGCTCGAGCAGGCCGAGGTGCACGTCGAGTCCGGTCCGGACGGCTCCACGGTCTCGGTCCGCGCGACCCGCATCGAGCGACGCGGCTGAGCGCACCCACAGCGAGCGACGGCGGGCGCCCCCGGGGATCGGGGACGCCCGCCGTCGTCGTGTGCGGGGCGAATCAGGTGTTCGGCTTCTTGCCGTGGTTCGCCTTGTTCTTGCCGCGGTCGCGGCGCTTGCGGGCACGCTTCGACATGGCGGCCTCCCTTCGATGGTGCTGGTCCGATTCTCGCACGATGGTGCACGCGCGGAACGGGCGCGGGACCTGTGATGGGATGGCACCGCACCCAGGCACGGCGGTCGAGCGCCGAGGTAGCGGCCGGAGGGAACCGGAGTGACCACACTGAGCGAGCTCCTCGCCGAGCACACCCGGATGCAGGGCGAGACCGTCGACCACCTCCAGCGGGTGGTGGCGGAGTGGCAGCTCCTGGCCGACATGTCGTTCGCCGACTTCCTGCTCTGGGTGCCGTTGGACGACCGGTCCACACCGGACGGCGCGGAACGCCCGTCCCGCACTGCGGACGGCACGTTCCTGTGCGTGGCCCAGGCCCGCCCCACGACGGCCCCGACGGCGCACCCGGACGACGTCGTCGGCCGCGCGGCGGCGGCGATCGAGGTCGGGCAGCTGCGCCGGGCCGTGACCGAGGGCCGCATCTGCCGCGACGACGACCCGCGCTGGCACCTCGAGGTACCGGTGCGCCGCGAGACGATCCCGGTGCGGCACCTGGGCCGCACGGTGGCCGTGCTGTCCCGGGACACGAACCTGTCCACGCCGCGGGTGCCGAGCCCGCTGGAGATCGCCTACCTGGGCAGCGCGTCCGATCTCTGCCAGATGATCGTGGACGGCACGTTCCCGCCGTCGGTCTCGCAGGGCGGCACCGAGGGCAGCCCGCGCGCCGGTGACGGGCTGATCCGCCTGGACGTGCACGGCAACGTCGCCTACGCCAGCCCGAACGCGCTGTCCGCCTACCACCGGATGGGGCACGCCAGCGACGTCGCCGGGACCGAGCTGACCGTCGTCACCCGGCGGCTCGTGCTCGACCCGTTCGACGCGGCCGAGGTCGGGTCCCGCATCGCCGAGGCGCTCGAGGGCAAGCCGTCGCCGCGCATGGAGATCCGGGGCCGGCGGGCGTCGATGCTGGTCAGGGCGTTGCCGCTGCGTCCGCGCGGGGATCCTGCTGGTGCGCTGGTGCTCGTGCGTGACGTCACCGACCTGCGCCGCAGGGACATGGCGCTGCTGTCCAAGGACGCGACGATCCGCGAGATCCACCATCGGGTGAAGAACAACCTGCAGACCGTCGCGGCACTGCTGCGGCTGCAGTCGCGGCGCAGCGTGCACCCCGAGGCCGGGCGGGCGCTCGAGGAGAGCGTCCGGCGGGTGAACTCGATCGCGCTGGTGCACGAGGCCCTGGCGTACTCGGTCGCCGAGACCGTCGAGCTGGACGCCCTGCTCGAGCGGGTCCTGCCGGCGATCCGGGACGGGGCGACGACCGAGGCGCGGGCCCGGGTCCGGGTGGAGGGCGGGTTCGGGTCGCTCCCGGCGGCGTACGCCACCCCGCTGGTGCTCGTCCTCACCGAGCTGGTGCACAACGCCCTCGCGCACGCCTACGAGCCCGGTCAGCCCGGTGAGGTCGTCGTCTCGGCGCGGCGTTCGGCCGGCTGGCTGGAGGTCGGCGTCACCGACGACGGCTGCGGGATGCCGGAGGACTTCGACGTCGAGACGGCCGATGGTCTGGGGCTGCAGATCGTGCGTACGCTGCTGCGTTCCGAGCTCGAGGCGTCCCTGCGGATGCACGGTCGCCCCGGTGGCGGCACGGAGGCGTTGATCCGGCTGCCCCTGGGCGGGGGCTCCAACGGCAGCGGCTAGGCTTCGCCCATGGCTGATGAGCCCGGTGCCGAGGTCGCGCCGGCACCGCTGTCATCGGCCCTGTTCCGGAGATGGCCGGCCGCCGCCGCCCGCGGAGACGGCCGACGAGCAGAGCATCGGCCGGAACGCAGACTGCGGGCCCGCGGCCGGTGGCATCCGGCTGCGGGCCCGCAGTGGGGGAGCGTTCAGTTCTTCGGCCCGGCCGATCCGGCCGGGGTGGGTCTCAGGCCGTGCGAGCGCGGGTACGAGCACCGCGGCGCTTCAGCGCACGCCGCTCGTCCTCGCTCATGCCGCCCCACACACCGGAGTCCTGGCCGCTCTCAAGAGCCCAGGCCAGGCACTGCTCGGTGACGGGGCAGCGACGGCATACCGTCTTCGCCTCTGCGATCTGCATCAGGGCAGGTCCGCTCGTCCCGACAGGGAAGAACAGCTCCGGGTCCTCGTCGCGGCAGATCGCGTCGTGACGCCAATCCATGGTCTCTCTGCTCCTCTTATGCGCGATCGGGGTCGCGCCGATCGTCTCGTACAGGCATTCCGCCGCTTGTGAATGGTTTCACGAGCGGGGTTCGGTCATCAAGGGTCCATCTCCCAGGTCACAGGAGACGGGACTGGTCCGCGTCGGGAAGGCTCAACGAACAGCCTCATCCCTGCGCGGGCAGGCGGTGCCCGCCGGAATCTCGCGATACCGGCCGGACCGTGCTTCTACCAGTGTCCCCGCCCGCCAACGGCACGGCTACCCGAATCGGTGGCGGACCAAACACCCCGGGCGCCGCTGCCCGGTAAGAACCCCCGAACTGCGGGGCTCCCTGCTTGCGTGGGACCACCCTGGATCACTGTTTGGCCAGGTGCGAGCCCCAACGGGCTCGACGGTTCACGTCCATCGGTGAATGGTGTTGCGGTCACCCCGGCGGGTGAGCGGTGCCTGAGCACTGCGGTGAACAGCAAGTGTCACACGACGACGCGTAGTGCTGCGGGCACCGAAAGGAACTCCACGTCGGTGCGTTCTCCCAGGTGGTCGCCGTCGAGCTGGAGTGAGAGGGGGGTGTCACTGGTGATCCGGACGAGCGGTAATGCGTCGTGCCGGACGACGTGCCGGCCGTGCGGGTCCCCGTCGGCGGAAAGGATCTGGCTCAGCACCGTCGCGATCGTGCTCGGACCGAGGCTACGCAGGGCGAACAGGCCCAGACCGCTGCCGAACGACGAGCGCGGATTGGTCCGCACCGCTCGGCCGGACAGATAGGTCCAGGGATCGGTGTTGCTGACGAACGCGAGCCGGACTCCGGCGAGGGGATCCGCGCCGGGAAGGTGGACGGTCATCGACGCCGGGCGGCGCAGCTGGGCGAGGTACTGGCCGATGGCCGTCACCGCGTAGCGGCCCGGGCTGGCCTCGTGGCCCTGCGCGCGGGCCCGCTCGACCGCGGCCACGACGTCGGCGTCCCAGCCCATGCCGGCGTTGAACGTGAACCAGCGGTCGTCGGCGTGGCCCAGGCCGACCATCCGGTGCCGGCGCTCGGCCAGCGCGCTGAGCACGTGCCCGGTCGCCTCCACCGGGTCGCGCGGCATCTGCAGCGCCCGGGCGAACACGTTCGCCGAGCCGCCCGGGACGACGGCCAGCATCGCCGTGGCCTCCGGGTCCGGCCGCGCGACCGCGCCGGTTCCGGTCTGGTCGGCCAGCAGGCCGTTCACCACCTCGTTCACGGTGCCGTCGCCGCCGAGCGCCACCACCAGTTCGACGCCGTCGCGCACGGCCGCCGCGGTGCCCTCGGCCGCGTGCCCGCGGTAGCGCGTCTGGAGGACCTCCAGCTTGAGCTCGCTGGCCAGTGCCTTCGTCAGCACGTCCCGGCTGACGGCGGTCGTCGACGTGGCCTGCGGGTTGACCACGAGGAGCGCGCGCACACCCCGAGCGTATCGCCGTGACTCCCGCACCCCGTCGGCTCCGCCGACTGCCGTCCCCCGCCTATCCTCGGGCCATGGACAGCGACCACCGGGCGGTGCGGCCGGCCGCACCGCAGAACGTCCGGGTGGCCGGCGCGCTGGTCGCGCTGCAGGGCGCCGTCGGGGTCGTCTTCGGTGCCGTGTTCGGCGTCCGCGCGCTGGCCTCCAGTGGTCCGGCCCTCGGGTACGGGCTGGCCGAGGCCGGGTTCTTCCTGCTGATCGGCGCGGCCGTGGTCGCGATCGGGTGGGCGCTCGTGCGCGGGCACCGCGGGGTGCGCACGCCGGCGATCGTGGTCCAGCTCCTGCTGCTGCCGGTCGTGTACACCCTGATCGGGCCGTCGCGGCAGCTGCTGTGGGGGATCGTGACCGGTCTCGTGGTCGTCCTCACGTTCCTGCTGCTGATCAGCGAGCAGTCCCGGCGCTGGTCGATGGGCGACGACTACTCCGACGAGTAGCGCCCGGCCAGACCGGCGAGTGCCTGCCCGGTCAGCCGGAACGTCGTCCAGCCGGGGTTCGGGCGTGCGCCGAGCCGGTCGTAGAAGGCGATCGCGGGTGCGTTCCAGTCCAGGACGTTCCACTCCAGGCGGGCCCAGCCGCGCTCGTCGCAGATCCGGGCCAGCGCGGCCAGCAGGCGCACGCCGTGCCCGCCGCCGCGGTGCTCGGGGCGCACGTAGAGGTCCTCCAGGTGCATCCCGGCCACGCCCTCCCAGGTGGAGAACGTGCGGAACCAGATCGCCGTCCCGACGACGCCGGCGCCGGCCTCCTCGGCGACGAGCGCGTGGGCCACCGGATCCGGGCCGAACAACGCGGCGCGCAGGGCCTCGCCGGTCAGCCGGCACTCGTCGGGCGCCTTCTCGTACTCGGCCAGCTCGTACACGAGCGCGACCACGCGGTCGACGTCCGACGGCTCGGCGTCGCGGACGGCACCGCTCACGGCGGGGGCGCCTGGTTCACGTGGTCGAGGCGGGGGACGCCGCGCTCGTGGCCGAGCACGGTCACCGCGGCCGGGTCCATCCGGACGTGTACGCCCGCGGTCGCGGGCAGGCCGACCCACCGCACGGCGAGCACGCGTCCGAAGTGGCCGTGTCCGACGAGGACGACGTCGCCGTCGTCGAGGCGGGTGCGGGCGTCGGCCAGCACGGCGTCGGCGCGGGCCGCCACGTCGCCGGGGGTCTCGCCGCCCGGCCACGGCCCCTCCCAGATGGTCCATCCGGGCATCGACTCGCGGATCTGCGGCGTGGTGCGGCCCTCCTGGTCGCCGTAGTCCCACTCCGCGAGCCGCTCGTCGAACGCGTCGACGCGCAGCCCGGCGAGCTCGGCGGTGTGCGAGGCGCGCGTGCGGGGGCTGCTCAGGACGCGGACCGGCGCGGGGGCGTCCGTGCCGCGCAACGCCTCGAGCGCCCGCCCCGCGCGGGCGGCGGCGTCCCGCCCGGCCGCGGTCAGCGGGACGTCGGTCCGGCCCGTGTGGCGTCCGGTGGCCGACCACTCGGTCTCGCCGTGCCGGAGCAGGAACACGCGTCCGCTCTCCGAGGTCACGCGCGGACGTTAACCGCACGTGTCGGGCCGTGCCCCGCCCCGTGTACGGAATGACCCGATCGGACCCGTGACCGGCGGTGTACCTCGCTCGTTGTGGAATCGGATCAAGCGTGCCGGGGCCCCGGCCGCCGCCGGAGGGAGAGCCCATGTCACGTCCGTCCCGGGCCGTCCGACGCCTCGCCGGCGTCGGCGCCGCACTCGGGCTGGCCGCCACCGCGGCCCTGCTCGCGCCGATGTCGGCGTCGGCCGCGCCCGAGGCGGCGTTCGCGCCGGCGGGTGACGCGGCGATCGTGCCCGGGGTGCAGATCGCGACGCCGGTCGGCGGCGGTGCGGAGCTGTGCACGTCGAACTTCGTGTTCTCCGACGGCGGCGGCACCGTCTACCTCGGCACCGCGGCGCACTGCATGGCGGGCGAGGAGGCGACGTCCTCGGTGGACGGATGCAAAGAGCCGGTGATGGGCAAGGGCACCCAGGTGGCGATCCGCGGGCGCGACGGCAAGGACTACGCCGGCACCCTCGCGTACAACTCGTGGGCCACGATGCAGGCCACGGGCGAGAGCGATCCGGCGGTCTGCAATGAGAACGACCTCGCGCTCGTCGCGCTCGCCCCGGAGGACGTGGCGCGGACCAGCCCGACCGTCCCCGGCTTCGGCGGCCCCACCGCGCTCGACACCGACGGCACGTCCGACGGCGAGAAGGTCTACAGCTACCAGCCGAACCAGGTCCTGGTCGCGCCGAACAAGCAGGGCGTGAGCCTGGGCCAGCCGGACCCGCGTACGCACGTCGTGGCCACGGTCCCGCAGGGCGTCCCCGGCGACTCGGGCAGCGGCTACATGGACGCTCAGGGGAACGCGTTCGGCTCGCTGAGCAGCCTGATGGCCCCGACCACGACGAACGGCGTCGCCGACATCGCGCAGGCACTCGCCTACGGCGCGGAGAAGGGGGCGGTGGGCGAGGTCTCCCTGGTCCCGGGCGACCGGCCGTTCTCGTCGTCCGGCCTGCCGCTGACCGAGTTGCCGGCGACGCCGGAGCTCCCGCTCCCGCTGCCGGACCTGGAGCCCGCCCCGCTGGGCTGACTCGCACGCGCACGCCGACCTCCGCGCCGTCCCGGACCCCGGGGCGGCGCGGACGTCGTTGCGGGGCCGGTGGTGACTCTGCCGACACCCGCCGCGTGCGGGTCGGTCGTGTGCGCGTCACCGGTTAGCATGGGGCGCAGTACCCGACAGCCGAGTCCCCGCCGCCCGCCGTATCCGGTCCGGGCCGAGGGGGATGGCCGTCCGGCACCGCGAGCTGGTTGACGACACCCGTGACCTCCGGTGCAACGGCAGCTCTCCCGTCCGCCGTCCCCCGTGCCCGCGTCGCCGCGGGCCGGAGCACCCGCTTCCGTTCCCGTGAGGAGCACGTCCCGTCATGTCCTTGACCGACCGGATCCGGCCCGACCAGGCCTTCGACCGCGACACCCCGCCGGCCCGGGGCGAGGTGTTCGTCGCCCACGAGGGCGGCAAGCTCGGCACCGGCCTGACCACGCCGCTCGCCGACGCCCGCGACCTCGCCGTCGCCTACACCCCCGGCGTCGCGGACGTCAGCCGCGCTATCGCCGCCGACCCGGCCCTCGCGGCCCGGTACACGTGGTCGCACCGGCTGGTGGCGGTCGTCAGCGACGGGACCGCGGTGCTCGGCCTGGGCGACATCGGCCCGCGGGCCGCGCTGCCGGTGATGGAGGGCAAGTCGGCGCTGTTCAAGTCGTTCGGGGGCCTCGACTCGATCCCGGTCGTGCTCGACACCACCGACGTCGACGAGATCGTCGAGACCCTGGTGCGGATGCGGCCGACGTTCGGCGCGGTGAACCTGGAGGACGTCTCGGCGCCGCGCTGCTTCGAGCTGGAGCGGCGCCTGATCGAGGCGCTGGACTGCCCGGTCATGCACGACGACCAGCACGGCACCGCGATCGTGCTGCTCGCCGCGCTGCGCGGCGCGGCGGCCGTGCAGGAGCGCGAGCTCGCCGGCCTGCGCGTCGTGGTGTCCGGTGCGGGCGCGGCCGGCGTGGCCTGCGCCCGCATCCTGCGCCTCGCCGGAGTGTCCGACGTGGTCGTGCTGGACTCGCGGGGCGTGGTGGACGCCGGGCGCGGCGGGATCAAGGCGGAGCTGGCGGCGGAGACGAACCCCCGCGGCGTGAGCGGCGGGATCGCCGAGGCGCTCGACGGCGCGGACGTGTTCGTGGGCCTGTCCGGCGCGCTGCTGGACGACTCCCTGCTGTCCACGATGGCCCCCGGCGGGATGGTGTTCGCGCTGTCCAACCCGGACCCCGAGGTGCACCCGGACGTCGCCGCGCGGCACGCCGCGATCGTGGCCACCGGGCGCAGCGACTTCCCGAACCAGATCAACAACGTGCTCGCGTTCCCCGGCGTGTTCCGGGGCGCGCTCGACGCCGGCGCGCGGCGGATCACCGAGCGGATGAAGCTGGCCGCCGCGGACGCGATCTTCCGGGTCGCGGCGGACGACCTCGCCGCGGACCGGATCGTGCCCGGACCGTTCGACCCGCGTGTCGCCCCGACCGTCGCAACGGCGGTCGCCGCCGCGGCACGCGGAGACGACACGCCGGGAAGCTGATCACTAAACGTATTTGCGGTGAAGCGCACGGCGACCGTCGATGAACGGTCGGCGTCCTTCGTCAACTCCACTGTGTTCACTGGGCGACTCTCCGTGGCAACTCGGCGCGCTGGAAGGCGATCTACTGGTGCGTATGGCTCCCGGAGTACAAGCCGTTAGGCTGAACAGGCGCGTTACGCCCTGTGTAACCAGGCTCGATCGGGCTACCTGGGCGGATCGACCGTGCCGATGGCTCGTTGTCTCCTGTGCACGATGCCGAACGATTACGGAGGCGGGGCGTGGGCGAGGTGGAGCCGCATGCGGGTGATCGCTCGACCGGTGCCCGGGCGTCCGGTTCGGACACCGCCATGCGTTCCGGATCGTCCCGGCGCCCGAGGCCGGGTCCGGCGCCGCGGGAGGACGGTCGGCCAGGTGGTGGTGACGGCTTCGTGAACGACCTCGCACGAGTGTTCGGTGAGACGGGTCGCGGTGGCGAGTCGGAGGCCGGGCCCCGGCCCGAGCACGACGGCGCCGCCCGCGACAGGGGCGACCTGCCCGACCTCGGCGCGGCGGACGCACCGGAGGTCCCCGACGTCGTCCTGCCGCAGGCCGCCACGCTGCTCTGCGACCCGTCGGGCGTCGTCCTGCGCGCCAACCCGGCGCTGCGCCGCCTCGCCGGGTCCGCCGACCCGACCGGCATGCGGCTGAGCCAGCTGCTCGTCGGCCCGGACTCCGACGCGCGGCTGGTGCGCGCGGACCGGCAGCTGGCGCGGGTGCGGGTGGTCCGCTGGCCGCAGCAGGGCGACCTGGTCGCGGTCGTGCTCGTGCCGTTCCCGGAGGCGGCGGCGCCCGCGAACGACGCCCCCGCGCTCGACCTCGAACGGGCGACCCGCTCCGGCACGTGGACGTTCGACCTGGCCGCCGGGACGCTCACCCGCAGCGAGGGGCTGGTCGAGCTGTACCGCGCGATCGGTGTCCGACCCGACGGCCCCGCGGGCCCCGTCGAGGGCGAGCAGGTCGAGCGGGTCTGCCGGGTACTGCGCCGGGGCCCGGAGGGGATGGGTGCGGCCGACGCCGGTCACACCGCCGAGATCCGGACCGGCGGGCGCGCGGTGCTCAGCTGCCGCACCCGGGTCGAGCGGACGCCCGGCGGCGGGCCGGTGCGCCTGATCGGCACGGTGCAGGACGTCACCGACCGCCGGCGGGCGGAGTACCGGGCGCAGCGCTCCGGGCAGCGCTTCGCCGATCTCGTCTCCTCGATCACCACCGGCGTCGCGATGATGGACGCGCGCGGCCGGATCATCGACGCGAACCCGGCTCTCTGTGCGCTGCTCGACGCCGACCTGGAGCAGCTGCGCGGCGTCCCGGCACGCAGCCTGTCGGCCGAGCCGCAGCGGTCCGACTCGGAGCTCCCGGACTGGGTGCTCCCGCCGACCCCGCCGGCGCCCGGCGAGGAGTCCTGCCACCGGATCGAGTCGCTGCCGCTCGTGCGGGCGGACGGGACGACGGTGCGGTGCGAGGTCGTCGTCCACTCCAGCCCGGCCGACGACGGCCGGCCGTTCTGGCTGATCGTGGTCACCGACGTCGACGAGCGGGACCGAGCCGCCGCCGCACTGCGCGACGCGGACACGGTGGACGCCCTGACCCGCCTGCCGAACCGCGCCGGCGCGCTGGAGCTCGCCGACCAGCTGCTCGACGGTCCGGCCGGGACCCGGGTCGCGATGGTCTGCGGCGACGTCGACGACTTCGCCCGGGTCAACATCTCGCTCGGGCACGACGCGGGTGACGTGCTGCTCGTCGAGCTCGCCGCCCGCCTGCAGCGCGACCTGCCCGCCGGCTGCACCGCCGCCCGCCTGTCCGGCGACGAGTTCGCCGTCGTCTGCGCCGACCACGACGCCGTCGGCGGACCGGCCGGGTTCGCCGCGCACGTCGCCGAGCTGCTGCGCGGCACCGTGACCGTGCACGGACGCCCGGTCGCGACGACGGCGTCGGTCGGCCTGGCGACGCCGGAGTCCGGGCCGGAGGGCGGCGTCGCGCGCGGAGCGGACCTGCTGCGCTGGGCCGAGGTGGCGATGACCGGCGCGAAGCGGCGCGGGCGGTGTTCGGTGGAGGTGGCCGACCGCCGTGCGGTCGGGCCGGCCGACCGCCAGCTCGAGCTCGAGGCCGAGCTGCGCGCCGCGATCGAGGGCGACGAGCTGCGGCTGGAGTACCAGCCCGTCGTCGGCCCGGACGGCACGGTGCTCTCCGCCGAGGCGCTGCTGCGCTGGTCCCACCCGGTGCACGGCGAGGTGGCGCCGGGCGAGTTCCTGCCGGTCGCCCAGCGCGGCGGGCTGCAGAAGGACCTGGACCGCTGGGTGCTGCGCACGGCGTCCCGCGAGGCGGCCGGCTGGCCGCGGCAGGGCCAGCGGATCTCGGTCGCGGTGAACCTCGCCGGCCTGCTGCCCGGCGACCCGGACTTCGTGGAGGAGGTCACCGCCGCGATTACCGGCTCCGGCCTGGGCTGGGACCAGCTGGTCCTGGAGCTGGTGGAGACGAGCCTGGTCTCGCTCCCGCACGCGGCGCTGACGGCGATGAGCGACCTGGTGCGCCGCGGCGTGCGGTTCGCGGTCGACGACTTCGGGACCGGCTACTCGTCGCTGTCGCGGCTCAAGGAGCTGCCGGCGCAGACGGTGAAGGTGGACCGCGCGTTCGTCGTCGGGGTCGGCACCGACCCGGCCGACTTCGCGCTGGCCCGCGCCGTCGTCGAGGTGGCCCGGGCGATGGGCCGCGCGACCGTCGCGGAGGGCGTGGAGACCGCGGAGCAGTTCCACGTGCTGCGCGGTCTCGGCGTCAACGCGTTCCAGGGCTGGCTGTTCGCCCGGTCGTTGCGCCCGGACGAGCTGCAGCGGGTGCTGCGCGGGGGTGGCCTGCCCACCCCCGCGGCCGGTCCCCCGGCGCGCGAGAGCTGGTAGCCCTACCGCACGAACGCGCTGTGCCCGGTCACGGCCTTGCCGACGATCAACGTGTTCATCTCCCGGGTGCCCTCGAACGAGAACAGCGCCTCGGCGTCGGCGAAGTAGCGGGCGATCCCGTTGCTCAGCACGATCCCGTTGCCGCCGACGATCTGACGCGCCCAGGAGACGGTCTCGCGCATCCGGCTCGCGCAGAACTCCTTGGCCAGCGCCGAGTGCGCGTCCGAGCCCTTCCCGGCGTCCTGCAGCTGCGAGCTGCGCACGGCCATGCCGAGCGACGCCGTGACGTTGCCGAGCATCTTGACGATCAGGTCCTGCATCATCTGGAACCCGGCGATCGGGCGGCCGAACTGCTCGCGCTGCTTCGCGTACGACAGGGCCAGCTCGTAGGCCGCCATCTGGGTGCCGACGGCGCCCCAGGACGCGTTGGCCCGGGTGCGCTGCAGCACGGTTCCGGCGTCGCCGAACGTGCCCCGGCCGCCGGAGAGCCGGTGCGACTCCGGCACCCGCACGTCCTCGAGCAGGATGTCGGCGTTCTGCACGATCCGCAGTGCCTGCTTGCCCTCGATCTTCGACACGGTCATGCCGGGCGTCGGGTTGGGGACGACGAAGCCGCGCACCGCGCCGTTCGCCTCGGGGTCGGAGTCGCGTGCCCAGACGACGATCACATCGGCGATGGTGGCGTTGCCGATCCAGCGCTTCTCGCCGTCGAGCACCCACTCGTCCCCGTCGCGGGTGGCCGTGGTCTCCATCCCGCCCGCGACGTCGGACCCGCCGTGCGGCTCGGTCAGCCCGAACGCGCCGATCTGCTCGAGACGCGACATCGCCGGCAGCCAGCGCTCCCGCTGTTCCGGTGTCCCGCACGCGTGGATCGAGCCCATCGCGAGGCCGGTGTGCACGCCGTAGAAGCTGTTCACCGACGGGTCGACGCGGGCGATCTCGGCGTGCAGGAAGCCGAGGAACACCCGGCCCGCCGGCGGGTCGGTGTACGCGGCCCCGGCCAGGTCCAGCCCCGCGAAGCCCTTGACGAGCGCATGCGGGAACTCGGCCGCCTCCCACGCGCGCTCCACGACCGGAGCGACGTCGGTGGCCAGGAACGCGCGCACGCGGCGCAGGGCCGCGCTCTCGTCGTCGGAGAGCAGGTCGCCGTAGTGGTAGAAGTCGGCGACGTGCGGGGCGTCCGGGTCCAGGTCGAGCGTCGGGACGGGCAGCGTGGAACGGGTCGGCATCGCCCCACTGTCGTCCGCGCCCGCCCGCGCCGCACGCCGAACCGATCAGCCGCCGAGCAGCGCGCCGGCGAGGATCCGCGCGCCCTCGGTGCCGCCCGTCCCGCCGAGCGTGCCGACCGAGACGTGGTCGGCTCCGGCGGCACGGTGCGCGGCCACCCGCTCCGCGACGTCGTCCGGACCGCCGTGCACGACGACGGCGTCGACGAGGCGGTCGCTGATCGTCGCGACGTCGTCGTCGGTGAACCCCATGCGCCGCATGTTGTCCCGGTAGCCGCGCACGCCGAGCAGGAACCCCAGCACGCCGCGGGCACTCTCCCGGGCGCGGGCCGGGTCGTCGTCGAGCACGGCGAACTGCTGCACGGCGAGCAGGCGGTCCGGGCCCAGTGCCTCGCGCGCGCCGGCCGTGTACTCCGGGGTGACCAGCAGCGGCACGGCACCGGCGAACCGCTCCCGGGCCAGCTCGAGCTTGCGCGGGCCGAGCGCGGCCAGCAGCCGGCGGCTCGCGGGCACCGGCGTCTCGGGGGAGTCGAGCCGGTCCAGGTAGGCGCCGAGCGCACCCATCGCCTTCGGCTGCTGCGGGGCGCCGAGCCCGGCCACGAACCGGCCGGGGTGCTCGGCCTCCATCTCGCGGTACAGCGCGGCCACCTCGTCGGCCCCGTACACCGCCGTCGGGATGATCGACGGGACGACCGGGATCCGGCGGGTCGCGCGGATCACGTCGGAGATCCGGGCCAGGGTGTCGATCTGTCCACCGGCGATCCACAGTGCCCCGTAACCGAGTTCCTCCAGCTCAGCGGCGTCGGAGAGGTGGCCGCCGTCGTCGCGGATCCCCAGGTCCGTTCCGATCGTTCCGAGGTGCGGAATGCTCTCGCTGTCCGTCATGCCCGCCGACGCTAGGAGCTGAACCTGACGTGAGGTCAACACCGTCGCCACGGACGGCCCGGTCGGGCTAGCCTCGTTCGGGGCGTGCCCGGGAGGGCGCGCGCGTTGTCTCTCATGATCGAGGAGTCGCTGCCGATGACCAACGAGGCCGCCGGGTCCGTATCCGGGCTCTACCGCTACCCGGTCAAGTCGATGCTCGGCGAGACGTGCGACACCGTCGAGATCGACGGGCTCGGCGTCATCGGGGACCGCCAGCAGGCTCTGGTCGACGTCGAGACCGGGCGGGTCGCCACGGCGAAGCAGCCGCGGTGGTGGCGGGAGCTGCTGCGCTGCCGCGCGGCGACCGTCTCCGGGGAGGTCCGGGTGACGCTGCCCGACGGCCGGGAGCTGGCGTCCGTGTCGGCCGACGAGATGCTCTCGGAGCTGCTCGGGCGCCGGGTCCGGATGTCGGACAAGCGGGCCGACGGCGCGGAGATCGAGCGCCCGGACCCGGAGGAGGTGCTGGAGCAGGGCGTCGACGCGGACCTGGACACGCCGCTGCTGGAGCTGGCGATGGGCACGCCGGGCGGCCGGTACGTCGACTACGCGCCGGTGCACCTGATCACCACCGCGACGCTGGGAGCGGTCGGTGTGGAGCTGCTGCGCTACCGCCCGAACATCGTCGTCGAGACGCCGCCGGGCACGCCGCCGTTCGTGGAGAACGAGTGGCTCGGGCGGGAGCTCACCGTCGGCGGCGTCCGGATGGAGGGGACGCTCCCGACGCCGCGGTGCTCGGTGCCCACGCTCGAGCACGGCGACCTGCCGCGCTCGAAGGAGGCCCTGCGCACCCCGACCGAGCTGAACAAGGTGTGGGTGAGCCTGCTGGAGGCGAACCTGCCCTGCGTCGGGATGTACACCCGGATCCTCACACCCGGCGTCGTCCGCACCGGCGACGCCGTCGAGGTCGTCGGCGGTTGACCGCGGGGCGGGCTCAGCGGTAGCCCGTGGTGTCGGCCGGCTTGCCGGGCTCCTGGACCTCGACGATGTAGCGCCACGCGTCCGGGCGCGACCCGTCGACGTCGGTGCGGCCGTAGACACGGGCGAGCTCGCCGGAGGACGTGGAGACCGCCGTTCCAGCGGTGCCGGTCGGGGTCGGCCGCCAGTGCCGCGATCCCGCGCCCGACCAGCCGGGGCGTCTCGGAGATCGCGAAGTGCGGTTCCGCCGTCAGCCCGTCGCGCCAGGTCGGTTCCGTGACGCCGAAGTGCTCCAGCATCATCTCCGACCGCAGCCAACCCGGGGTCACGACGACCGCGGTGCCGCCGTGCGGGCCGACCTCGTGCGCCCAGGACCGGGCGAGACGGATCGGCGCGATCTTGGCCAGGTCGTAGAAGACGTTGATCCGGTAGTGGTCGGCGTTGTACCCGGCCGTGCCGTCGGTGATCTCGACGACGAGCCCGCCCGGGTTGCGGACCATCAGGCGCAGCGCGTGGTGCGCGGTGACCAGGTGGGTGTCGATCGCCAGCCGCAGCGTGCGCAGGCCGTTGTCCAGCGAGTGCTCCCACACCGGGGTCTCCCACTCGACCAGCAGCTCGCCGCCCCAGATGTCGTTGACCAGGATGTCCAGCCGGCCGTGGGCGTCGTCGATGCGCTGCACCAGCGCCCGAACGGCGTCCGGGTCGAGGTGGTCGCACGGCACCGCGACGCCGGTCCCGCCCGCTGCCGTGACCAGCTCGGCGGTCTCCTCGATCGTCTCCGGCCGTCCGTACTCGGACGTTCGTTCACGGGTCGTGCGGCCGGTGCAGTACACCGTCGCGCCGGCGGCGCCGAGCTCGACGGCGATGCCGCGGCCCGCGCCGCGCGTCGCCCCGGCCACGAGCGCGATCCTGCCGGTCAGGTCCACGGGGTGGTCGTCCATGCGACGAGTCTCGCCGCCATCCTGGACAGGACCGGTCAGGAATCCCCGGGTCGGTGGGACTCGACGATCACGCGGATCAGAACAGACGCGACTGGAGGTCGGTGACCAGGAGCACCACGAACAGCACCGAGGAGAGACCCAGAACCGCGTTCGACAACCACCCGGACCGTCCCTCGGGCGCGACCAGCTTCGTGTTCAGCAGCAGGAGCAGCGTGACCGCCAGGAACGGCATGAAGAACGAGCCGAGCACGCCGTAGACCAGCGTGAGCGCGAACGGCTTGTCGAACAGCAGGAGCACCATCGGCGGGAACGTCAGCCACAGCAGGTAGGCGCGGAACGGTCGCGAGCGTTCCGCGACCCGCGCCTCGTAGGCACCGGCGCGCCCGGCGCCGTCCGGGGCGCGCTCGCCGGTGACGACGGCGTTCGGCTCCTGCGCCTCGACGCCGATGTCCGCCCGCTTGCCGTGCGGCAGCCGGATCGACCGGGTCCAGTCGGTGAACAGCAGCGAGACGCCGTTCCAGACACCGAGGAGCGACGTCGACGTGACCGCGAGGAAGCCGATCAGGAAGATCGCCCGGGCCCAGCCGCCGTACAGCTCACCGATGCGGTCGCCGAGCACGAGCAGGCCGGAGTCGGACTCGGTGAGGTCCATCCCGAGCAGGATCGTCGAGCCCACGATCAGCATCGCGATCACGAAGATGCCGGTCATGATGTAGCCGACGGCGTTGTCCAGCCGCATCATCGACAGCCAGCGCGGGCCCTTCCAGCCCTTCGCGAACAGCCAGTACCCGTAGGACGCCATCGTGATCGTCCCGCCGACACCGCCGATCAGGCCGAGCACGTAGACCACCGAGCCGGACGGCAGCCGCGGCACCAGACCGGACGCCAGCGCGCCCAGGTTCGGCCCGACCAGGATCGCCACGAACACCACGGACAGGAACTTGATCCCGACCAGGACGGTCATGACCTTCTCGAACGACGCGTAGCGCTGCGCCCAGACCAGCGCCAGGCCGAGGACGCCGGCGATCATGCCCCAGTACCGCACGGACAGGCCGCCGAACAGCGCGTTCAACGGGAGCCCGACGGCGGACATCGCCGTGGCGCCGTACACGAAGCCCCAGATCACGATGTAGATGCCGAAGAAGACGGTGGCCCAGTAGCCGAGCCGCCGCCAGCCGTCGAGCATCGTCGAGCCGGACGCGAGGTGCCAGCGCCCGACGCCCTCGCCGAGCGCGAGCTTCACGCCGGTGCCGACGATCGCCGCCCAGAGCAGCACGGTCCCGAAGCTCGCGCCGGCGACCATCGTCGCCACGAGGTCCCCGGCACCGACGCCGGTGGCCGCGGCGAGCAGCCCCGGCCCGATCGAGCGGATCTTCTCCCGGCCCCGCGGTGGTTCGAGTCCGGCCTGCTCCGAGGTCGCCATCCGTTCCGTTCCCCCTGTCCGATCCCGCACGCAGTGCACGCACCGTAATCGTCCGCGACCTCCGGCCCAAGCCCGAACCTGTCGCGGCTGGCGGGTCGCTCCCGTGCCGTTCACGATGGGCCGATAGGTTTCCGCGCGACGACGACGTGGCGCCGGATCGCGGCGCGTACCAGACGCAGGAGCGGGTTCTCGGCGATGACCAGTAGTGGCAGCATTTCCGACGTCCAGGGGCGGATCCAGGAGGCGAACCGGCTGGCCGAGGACAGCCGCGGCGCTCTGAACGAGGCCCGCAAGAACATCGACGAGGCGCGCAACATGTTGCAGCACGCGATGTCCGGCAGCGCCCAGGACGACGTCGAGGAGGCGATCCGCCTCTACAGCGACGCCGTCGAGAAGCTCGACGAGGTCCAGGACGCGGTGGCGCAGGCCGTGCGGCAGGCGGAGGAGGTCTCGGCGCGGCTGTGAGCTCGCTCGACCGGATCCGGGAGGCGCTGGACGCCGTGGCGCGCGGGACGTCCGACGCCCGCGGCGCACTCGTCTCCGCCGGGTCCCGCCTGGAGGAGGCCGCGCGGATGTACGCCGACCTCGACGGCGACACCCACGAGACACTGCCCGTCGACCGGATGACCGCCGCCCACGACGACGTCGGCGCCGCGCTCGGCAGCCTGGACCGGGCCGCCGGGATCGTGGACGACCTCGCCGCGAGGCTGTAGACGTGGCCCCGCGACGGAACCGCCGCGACCGCATCCGCACCGCCTTCGAGGACTTCCACACCGCCGCGGCCGCCGCGCTGGGCGCCGCCGACCGGCTGTCCGAGCAGGCCGCCCTGGCGCACGCCGAGACGCTGGCGGAGCTGTGGCTGCGTGAGGAGAACGCCGAGGCCACGGTGTCGGAGGCGCTGTCCGTGGTGCGACGGTCGTCGAAGCTGAGCGGCGTCGTCGGCCGGCTGGACGCCGAACAGGACGCCGCGTTCTCCGGCTGGCGCCGCGACGCCCCGCCGGAGCTGACCGGGCTGGTCGCGCGGGCCGCGCCGGGCGCGGCCGGTGACGATCCGGACGCCTGGCTGGGCCGTCCGGGCACGGTCGAGGGCACCGGCCCGGTGCCGGGGCTCTGGCAGCTGGGCACGGGCCGGGCGCCGGGCGGGGGCGACGACTTCCGGGTGGGCGTCCCGCTGCTCGACGAGTCGCACCTGCAGGTGCGGTCGACGGCCGCGACCCGCGCGCAGGCCGAGTCGATGGTCGAGATGCTGGTGCTGCGCGTGCTCGGCTACTTCCGCCCCGGCCTGGTCGGGGTGCACGTCTGGGACGTCGGGCGGTTCGCCGGATCACTGCCCGGCCTCTACCCGCTCACCCGCACCGGGCTCCTGTCCGTGCACGACCCGGCTGCGCTCGGGCGGCTGCTGGGCCAGCTCTCCGAGCGGATCCGCCGGGTCCGGACCCGGGTGCTGGCGCGCGGGCACTCGTCGCTGCGCGCGGTCGCCGACACCGAGGGCAGCCGGGCGGATCCGTGGGTGCTCGTCGTGCTGCTGGGCAACCGCCAGTCCCTCGGCGACGAGGAGCACAGACAGCTCCAGCGCGTCGCCCGGGACGGCACGGCCTCCGGGGTCTCGCTGATCCTGCTCGACGTGCCGGCGACGCTCCACGGTCCGGTGGAGACCGTGCGCTTCGACGACCCGCCGTCGCCGGGCGACCCGGCGCCGGTGCGCTCGTCGATGACCGGGGACCGGATCCTCGTGCGTCCGGACCCCCCGGTGCCGGTGGAACGGCTCGTCGAGGCGGCCAACGCGATCGCGGGCGAGCACGAGCGCTGGCGCGGACGGCTCGGCGCGTTCGCCGACCTGCTGCCCAAGGCGTGGGGCGAGGAATCCTCCCGGGACGGCGTGATCGCGCCCATCGGGTTCGACGACGGCATGCCGATCGACGCGCGCCTGGACGACTCGTCGCCACACGCGCTGGTCGGCGGCCCCAGCGGCTCGGGGAAGACGAACCTGCTGCTGGCCTGGATCAGCGCGATGGCCGCCCGCTACGGCCCGGACGAGCTGGAGCTCTACCTGCTCGACTTCAAGGAGGGCGTGTCGTTCGCCCAGTTCGCGCCCGGGCGCCGGGACCCGCGGTGGCTGCCGCAGGCCCGCCTGGTCGGGGTGAACATCAACACCGACCGGGAGTTCGGCCTGGCGCTGCTGCGCTACCTGTCCGAGCAGCTGCGCGAGCGGGCCGAGGCGGCGAAGCGGCACGAGGTGACGAAGCTGTCCGAGCTGCGCGCGGTGGACCCGCACGGGCGCTGGCCGCGGATCGTCGCCGTCGTCGACGAGTTCCAGTACCTGTTCGCCGACGGCGACACCGTGACCCGCGAGGCGACGACGCTGCTCGAGGACGTGCTGCGGCGCGGCCGGTCGCAGGGCATCCACCTGGTGTTCGCCAGCCAGGACGTGTCCGGCATCCAGGCGTTCTGGGGCCGTCCGGCGATCATGGAGCAGTTCGTGCTGCGGATCGCGCTGCCGCGGGCCCGGCGGATCCTGGCCGACCTCAACGACGCGTCGCTGGAGCTGCCGCGCTGGCACGCCGTCGTCAACCACGAGTCCGGGATCCGGCACGGCAACGAGACCGCCCGCGTCCCGGACGCGACCGCGCGCGACGCCGTCGACGCCGTCCGGGGCGGGATGTTCGACCTGGCCGTGGAGCGGAGCGGCGGCGTGCCGGCCCGGCCGGTCGTGTTCGACGGGGCGCGCGCCCCACACCACCGGGACCTGCCGCTCCCGCCGGAGCCCGGGGCGCCGGTCGCGTTGCTCGGGCAGTCGATCGACGTGGCCGGCAGCGCCGCCGCCGTCGAGATGGCGCCCGTGCCGGGGCGCAACCTCGGGGTGATCGCGCCGACCGGCCCGGACGCGGTGCGGGTGCTCGGCGCCGCGACGTCCGCGCTCGGGAGCCGGGCGCGCGCGGCGACGTTCGTCCTGGCCCCGCTCGTCGCGGAGGCCGGCGACCCCGCGAAGACGCTCGGCGGGGAGCTGGACGAGGCCGGGCACGACGTCGAGACGGTCGGGCTGGAGGAGATCCGCGACCGGATCGTCGCGCTCGCCGCCCAGGTCACCGAGCGCCTCACCGGCGAGGACCGGAGCCCGGTGTTCCTCGTGCTCTACGCCGTCGACGCCGCGGACGGGGTGCTGGAGCGGCCCGGCTCCGAGGCGCTGCGCACCGTGCTGCACTCCGGCCCGGAGGTCGGCGTGCACGTGCTCGGCTGGTGGCGCACTGCCGCGCGGCTGCGCACGCAGCTCGGGTCCTCGACCGCCGTCGACGACCTCGGGGCGTGGGTCGCGCTGGACGTCCCGGGTTCCGAGCTGGGTCCGTTCACGCCGGGCATGGCCCCGGCGTGGTCGCCGCGACCCGGCCGCGGGCTCTACTTCGACCGCGCCACCCTGACCCGCCCGGAGGTCCTGATCGTGCCGGAGTGGCCGTGAGCGAGCCGACGAGCGCCGCGCAGCGCTACAAGCAGATCGTCGCCGGGCTGGACGATGCGGCCGAGGCCGCGCGCTCGCACGACCGCGAGCGGGTCGAGGAGCTGGGCGAGCTGGTCGGCAACAGCGACGCCGAGCTGCGCCGCAGCGGGGACCGGGCCGCCCTGTCCCGGGCCGGGGTCGAGCTGCGCTGGGAGGCGGCCGTGCAGGCCCTGTGGGCCGAGCGCTGGTTCCTGCTGCGCCCGCGCCCGGAGCCGGACCGCACCGCGCACCCGGCGCACCTGGACCACCTCGACCGGAAGGTGGAGGAGGCGCACGCCGCGCTGCTCCAGGCGATCCGCCGTCGTCGGCTGTCGCTGCGGAAGAGCTGAGGGCT
Organism: uncultured Actinomycetota bacterium; assembly: GCA_963822335.1. Classification (GTDB taxonomy): domain Bacteria; phylum Actinomycetota; class Actinomycetes; order Mycobacteriales; family Pseudonocardiaceae; genus Pseudonocardia. Next base: position 698,813 of record CAWGHE010000007.1, read on the forward strand.
ACTCGTCGTCGGAGTCGTCGCGGGCGAGGAAGCTGGACAGGCGCTCGACGGCCGTCTCGAACTCCGGGTTCAGGTCGACGAACGTCCGCAGGCGCAACGCCAGCCACTCGACGCTGACCTGCTCCTCGCCACGCCGCTCGACGAGCTCCTCGATGCCGCGGTCGGTGAAGTACACGCGCACAGGTTACGGGCGCGGCGCAGCGGCTACCCCGAGGGCATGAGCGTGCCCGTACAGCAGCTGCAGAACACGGTCCGGGAGCTTCTGGCCGGCGGCAAGGGACTCCTCGCGGCCGACGAGAGCACCGGCACCATCACCAAGCGCTTCGAGGCCGTCGGAGCGGAGTCGACCGAGGACAACCGCCGCGCGTTCCGGGAGCTGATGTTCACCGCCCCGGACGTCGACCAGTGGCTCGGCGGAGTGATCCTCTACGACGAGACGATCCGCCAGTCCACGTCGGACGGCACCGGGATGCCCGCGCAGCTGGTGCAGCGCGGCATCGTGCCCGGCATCAAGGTCGACAGGGGCGCCAAGCCGCTGGCGCTGCACGACGGCGAGAAGGTCACCGAGGGTCTCGACGGTCTGCGCGAGCGTTTCGAGGAGTACCGGGAGCTGGGCGCCCGGTTCGCCAAGTGGCGTGCGGTCGTCGAACTGGGAGAGGGGCTCCCGACCGAAGCCGCACTCGTCGCGAACGGGCACGCGATGGCCCGCTACGCCGCGCTGGCCCAGGAGGCCGGTCTGGTCCCGATCGTCGAGCCCGAGGCGATCATGGACGGGACCCAGTCGATCGACCGGTCCGCCGAGGTCAGCGAGGCCATGTTGCGCGAGCTGTTCACCCAGATCGCCGGTCAGGGCGTGCACCTCGAAGGCCTGCTGGTGAAGACGAACATGGTGGTCTCCGGGTATCAGGGTGCCCAGCAGGCCGGACCGGAGGAGGTCGCGGACCGCACGGTGGAGATCCTGCGTCGCACCGTGCCGTCCGCCGTGGGCGGGATCGTGTTCCTGTCCGGCGGGCAGACCGACGACCAGGCGACGCAGAACCTGGACGCGATCGCCCGGCGCGGCCCGCACCCGTGGCCGGTCAGCTTCTCCTACGCCCGCGCGCTGCAGGGCGCCGCGATGCAGGCGTGGGGCGGGAAGCCGGCCAACGCCGCCGAGGCGCAGCAGATCTTCCGCGAGCGGGTCCGCCTGACCGCCGCCGCCAACCGCGGCGAGCTGGGCGCGGCCTGACCGGTGCTGGCGGTGTGACATGATCGGCCGAACCGCGGAGTGCCGACACGGAGTGGAACGGCCCTCACGTCCGGTCGTGGGGGGTCGGGCCACGACCGACGGAGGGCCGGCCATGACCGGCGACGACGAGCGTCGGGAACGCTTGCGCGACCGGAGCCGGACGCGGGTTCGTGTGGACGAACAACGCCGGGTCGGGCCGGGTGTACCTGTTCCTCCGACTCCGCGGCCGCCGACGCGTTCACCGGGTCGCCAGCTCTACCGGACCGTCGCCTTCTACCCGCGCTTGCCGACCTGGCCGTGCGGCAGCTTCACGGTCGACGACGACGATCGTGACCCCGGCGCACCGCGTGCCCCGGTCGGCTCGTCCCCGCCACGGCGGTGACGTTGTGGCAGACGTCTCGACCGGGCGCGTCGCAGACACCGCGACCGGCGGTCCTCGAGCGCAACTCATGGCGCTCGAGTGCCGGAGGGCGGGTCAGCGCGCGAACGCCTTGTCGATCAGCTCCTGCTGCTCGACCTCGTGCACCTTCGACGAGCCGGCCGCGGGGGCGGCCATCCGGCGCCGGCTGACGCGGGTCAGCGTCGGCATCTCGGGCAGCTTCTGCGGCAGCTCCAGGCCGTAGTACGGCCAGGCGCCCTGGTTCGCCGGCTCCTCCTGGACCCACCGGACGTCGTTGACGTTCGGGTAGCGCTCCAGCACGGCCGCGATCTGCCGGTCCGGCATCGGGTAGAGCTGCTCCACCCGCACCACCGCCGTGTTCTCGACCGACTCGTCGCCGTTGCCCCGGCGCTTCTCGCGCGCCGCGGCGAGCTCCCAGTAGATCTTGCCGCTGCAGAACAGCACCCGGTCCACGGAGGTGTTCGGGCCGTCCTGGGTGCGGTACTCCGGGTCGTCGATCACCGGGCGGAACCGGCCGCCGGTGAAGTCCGAGATCGGGCTGACGACCTGCTTGGCCCGCAGCATCCACTTCGGCGTGAACACGACCAGCGGGCGGCGCACCCCGTCCAGGGTGTGCTGGCGCAGCAGGTGGAAGTAGTTCGCCGGCTCGGACGGCAGGGCGACCGTCATCGATCCCTCCGCGCACAGCGTCAGGAACCGCTCGATGCGTCCGGAGCTGTGGTCCGGGCCCTGGCCCTCCAGGCCGTGCGGGAGCAGCAGCGCGACGTCGGACATCTGGCCCCACTTCGCCTCACCGGACGAGATGAACTCGTCGATGATCGGCTGTGCGCCGTTGACGAAGTCGCCGAACTGGCCCTCCCACATCACCAGCGCCTCGGAGTTGGCCACCGAGTAGCCGTACTCGAACCCGACGGCGGCGAACTCGGACAGCGCCGAGTCGTAGGGCAGGAAGCGGCCCTGGCCCTCGGCCAGGTTGCGCAGCGGGTAGTACTCCTCGCCGGTGTGCCGGTCGATCAGCACCGAGTGCCGCTGCACGAACGTGCCGCGCCGGGAGTCCTGGCCCGACAGGCGCACCAGCTTCCCGTCGACCACGAGCGAACCCATGGCGAGCAGCTCGGCGAACGCCCAGTCGATGTCGCCCTCGCGGGACATCTTCTCCCGCTTGCCCAGCACCGGCTTGACCCGCTGGTGCACCGAGAAGCCCTCGGGCAGGTGCGAGTGCGCGTCGCCGATCCGGTGGACCATCTCCAGCGGGATCGACGTGTCCAGGTCCGCCGGGACGCGCTGCTCCTCCTCGACCGACGGGGAGACCATCGGCGGGGTCCGCTCCAGCTCGCGCACCTCGTTGAAGACGTGTTCCAGCTGGTTGGAGAAGTCCTTGAGCGCGTGCTCGGCCTCCTCCATGGTGATGTCACCACGGCCGATCAGCGACTCGGTGTAGATCTTCCGGACGCTGCGCTTCGCGTCGATGATGTCGTACATCGACGGCTGGGTCATCGACGGGTCGTCGCCCTCGTTGTGGCCCCGGCGCCGGTAGCAGATCATGTCGATCACGACGTCGTTGTGCCAGCGCTCGCGGTACTCGACGGCGAGCTTCGCGACCCAGACGCAGGCCTCGGGGTCGTCGCCGTTCACGTGGAACACCGGCGCGCCGATCATCTTCGCGACGTCGGTGCAGTACTGGGTGGACCGGGCGTGCTCCGGGGCGGTGGTGAAGCCGACCTGGTTGTTCACCACGACGTGCACCGTGCCGCCGGTGCGGTAGCCGCGCAGCAGCGCCAGGTTCAGCGTCTCGGCGACCACGCCCTGGCCGGCGAACGCGGCGTCGCCGTGCATCATCAGCGGCAGCACGGTGAACCCGCCGTCGCCCTTGTCCAGGATGTCCTGCTTGGCGCGGACGATGCCCTCGAGCACCGGGTCCACGGCCTCCAGGTGCGACGGGTTCGCGGTCAGCGACACGCGCGTCTCGCCGTCGCCGAACATCCGGAAGTACTTGCCCTCGGCGCCGAGGTGGTACTTCACGTCGCCGGAGCCGTGCGCCTGACCCGGGTCGAGGTTGCCCTCGAACTCGCGGAAGATCTGGCTGATCGGCTTGCCGACGATGTTGGCCAGCACGTTCAGCCGGCCGCGGTGCGGCATGCCGACGACGACCTCGTCCATCTCGTGCTCGGCGGCCTTGTCCAGCACCGCGTCCATCAGCGGGATGACGGTCTCGCCGCCCTCCAGCGAGAAGCGCTTCTGCCCGACGTACTTGGTCTGCAGGAACGTCTCGAACGCCTCGGCCGCGTTCAGCTTGGACAGGATGTACTTCTGCTCGGTCTGGTCCGGCTTCTGGTGCGGGACCTCGATCCGGTCCTCGAGCCAGCGGCGCTGCTCGGGGTCGGAGATGTGCATGTACTCGGTGCCGATCGTGCGGCAGTACGAGTCGCGCAGCAGGCCGAGCACGTCGCGCAGCTTCATGTGCCGCTTGCCGCCGAACCCGCCGACGGCGTACTCCCGGTCCAGGTCCCACAGCGTCAGGCCGTGGCTGAGCACGTCCAGGTCGGGGTGGCGGCGCTGGCGGTAGTTCAACGGGTCGGTGTCGGCCATCAGGTGACCGCGGGTCCGGTAGGACTCGATCATCTCGAGCACCCGGGCGGTCTTGTCGACCTCTCCCTCCGGGATGTCCTGCACCCAGCGGACCGGCTCGTAGGGGACCCGCAGCGACGTGAAGATCTCGTCGTAGAAGCCCTCCGCGCCGAGCAGCAGCTGGTGCACGCGACGCAGGAAGTCGCCGGACTCGGCGCCCTGGATGATCCGGTGGTCGTACGTCGAGGTCAGCGTGATGATCTTGCTGACGCCGATGTCGGCGAGCCGCTCCTCGCTCGCGCCCTGGAACTCGGCCGGGTACTCCATCGCCCCGACGCCGACGATCGTGCCCTGACCGGGCATCAGGCGCGGCACCGAGTGGTTCGTGCCCAGCGTGCCCGGGTTGGTCAGGCTGATCGTGGTGCCCTGGAAGTCCTCGGCGGAGAGCTTGCCGTTGCGCGCCTTCGCGACCATGCCCTCGTAGGCGGCCCAGAACTGGGCGAACGACAGCGTCTCGCACGCCTTGATCGACACGACGACCAGCGAGCGGTTGCCGTCCTTGCCCGGCAGGTCGATCGCCAGGCCGAGGTTGACGTGCTCCGGCGTCACGACCGCCGGCTTGCCCTCGTCGGTCGCGGCGAAGTGCCGGTTCATCGCCGGGAAGTCGACCAGCGCCTTGACCACGGCGTAGCCGATCAGGTGCGTGAACGACAGCTTGCCGCCGCGCGAGCGCTTGAGCTGGTTGTTGATCACGATCCGGTTGTCGGCCAGGAGCTTGGCCGGTACCGCGCGCACGCTGGTGGCGGTCGGCAGATCCAGCGACGCGGTCATGTTCTTGACCACGGCGTTCGCCGCGCCGCGGATCTGGGTGGTGGTCACGCCGCCGCCGCTGTCGCCGGCCTTGGACGCGGCCTGCGACGTGCTGCCCGCCGCCGGCTTGCCGTCCTTGCTCTCGTTCGTGCTCCGCTCCGGTGCACCGTCGCCGTCGGTGCGGGTCTTCGGCATATCGGCCGCCCGGCGGCGCTCACCCGGCTCGGCCGGTTCGGTGCGCTTCGTCGGCGCCGGCGGGATGTCCGCGGCCGAGCCGGATGCGGCACCGGTGCGCGTGGTCGACCCCTCCGAGACCGCACGCTGCGACGGCGCGGACTCGTCGTCGCCGGTGGCGTCGTCCTCGGTCGCGGTGCCCCGGCTCACGCCGCCGGACGACGACGTGGCCGCCACGGCGGCTCCGCTTCCGGTGGAGGTGTCGCCGTCCTTGGCGGTGTCCGTGGCGCCGTCCTTCTCGCCGTCCGTGTCACCGGGCGTGAAGCCGGACCCGTTGCCGCCGGGGGAGTAGTCGGCGAAGAACTCGTGCCAGGCGGGGTCGACCGCGTCCGGGTCGTCCTGGAACCGCTGGTACATCTCCTCGACGAGCCATTCGTTCGGGCCGAAGTCGCTCGCCTGATGGGAGGTACTGCTCGATGACACGCTACGTCAACCGCCTTGTTCAGCTACTCGGAACCTTGTTGCGACCTGTGTCCAGGTTAGTCCCCCATGGCGAGTCGTAACGGGTGCGGCGGCACTCACCCGATCCGGGGATCGATTCCGACCCACCGACTCCGCGCATCCGTCCCGCTCAGAAGCCCGGCAGGGCGCCCAGACCGTCGACGACGGCGCTGGACACGGCCGACTCGGCGATGACCGTGCCGACCGGCGGGCCGACCCGGGCCGGGCGGCGCACCGTGTCCCGCTCTCCGGCGTACTGCCCGTCCACCGGCGAGATCAGCAGCTCGCTGCGCACCGGGCCGTCGTCGTGCACCAGTGCCGGGTGCACCTCGCCGTCGAGGTCGGCGACCTCGGACACGCTCACCGCCGGCAGCAGCCGCAGCGCGGCGTAGACGACCGCACGGACGTCGGCCGGCACGCGGCAGGTACGCAGGGCGTCCACCGCGCTCGGGAACGGCCCGGTGTAGCCGCGACCGGGCGGGCTGTCGGCGATCAGCCGCGCCAGCATCGCCTCCGGCGCGCGGGGCAGGGACTGCAGGAACGCGGGCGTCGGGTTGGCCCAGCTGCCGGGGCGCGTGGCCGGCGCGTGGCCGTTCAGCTCGGCGTAGAAGTCGCCGTGCGGCGCTCGGAAGCGGCCGGTCGGCCAGTGGTCGGCGAGGTTGAAACCCGCTTCGACGGCGGCCGCTCCGTCATCGGAGAGCCACACCATGCGGCCGGTGAGCTCGCGGTCGAGCAACCAGTCCGCGGCCGGGTCGACCGGGGTCCACTGCTGGTGCAGGTGTTCGGAGTAGTGCACGTGCACGGCGTCGCCGGCGAAGAACGTGCCCATCCACCAGGCGTGCGTCGCGGTGAGCCGGTACTGGCCCGGCGCGATCGGCTCGTCGGAGGTCCGGATGGCCAGCTCGAGCAACGTGCGCTCCTCCTCACCTCGCGACCCCCTCCGGCGCGCTGTGCCGCGGCCGAGGATGAGCCCCGTGGACGTCGTCACACATTGTGGAACGACCCGGATACTTCCCGTGACCCGGCCCCGCCGACACGGCCGGTTGGCGCAACCGTAGGGCGTCCGAACCGCCCAGTGTCCGCAACGCGCCGTCGGCATCCGGGCCAGTGAGGTCCGGATTTGCAGCTCCAGCGGATCGGGAACCCGTGGCCCACGGACCGGCAGAAGATCGGCCGGATCGGTGGGCACGTTTCGGTGGTGCGGAGCGCGCGAACGTGCCGCTGGATCGGCGACCCGGGATCGGTCGCACGTTTCAGCGGTGCGGATCGCGCGAACGTGGCGCTCGATCGCAGCTCGGGATCGGCGGGCACGTTTCCGCGGCTTCGACCGTCGCTGGGCCGGCCGCGAGCGCGCCACTCCGCCGCACCGCGCCGCCACGGGCAGGACGCACCGCGCTGTCCGCGGGCGGCGCGCATCTAGCCGGCGAGCGGCCTCTCCACCGGCTGACCGGCCGGGGTCAGGAGGAAACCGCGGTAGCCGCCGGCGGCGACGTCGTCGCAGGTCCGGGTGTAGCGCGCGAAGCCCCCGGCGTACGGCATGAACACGCGCGGCTTGCCCGGCACGTTCGCGCCGAGGTACCAGGAGCTCGCCGTCCGGGGCAGCAGCGTCGCGTCCGCGGCCTCCTGGGTGTGCTCGGCCCACGCCCGCTCGGCCGGGCGCTGCGCCTCGATCCGGTCCACGTCCTGGGCGCGCAGGTGCTCCAGGCAGTCGGCGATCCAGTCGACGTGCTGCTCGATCGTCGTCGGCATGTTCGTCAGCACCGACGGGCTGAACGGTCCGGTGATCGTGAACAGGTTCGGGAACCCGTTGATGCCCAGCCCCAGGTAGGTGCGCGGGCCGTGCGCCCACGCGTCCCGCAGCGGTGTCCCGTCCGACCCGGAGAGGTTCAGTCCGAGCAGCGGCCCGGTCAGCGCGTCGAAGCCGGTGGCGAACACGAGATCGTCGAGCTCGTGCACGCCGGCCGACGTGCGCACGCCGTCGGGCACGATCTCCTCGATCGGGGTCGCCTTGACGTCGACGAGCGTGACGTCGTCGCGGTTGTAGGTCTCGAAGTAGTGCGTGTCGATCGGCGGGCGCTTGGTCGCGAAGCCGTGGTCGGTCGGGACCAGCTTCTCGGCCGTGGCCGGGTCCTCGACGATGTCGCGGATCCGGTCCCGGATGAACTCCGAGGCGGTCTCGTTGGCGGCCTCGTCGGCGAGCAGGTCGGAGAACGACGCCCGGAACCGCAGACCGCCGCGCTCCCAGGCATCGGCGTAGACCCGGTCCCGCTCGTCGGCGTCGGCGTCCAGCGCGGACCGCGTGCTGACGACGAACGGGTGCCCGTTCGTCGAGTTCGCCTGGACCTCACGGATCTGCGGGTAGTCGCGCTTGTAGGCCTCGGACTCCTCGGCCGGCAGCGGGCCGTTGCGGGCCGGGATCGAGTAGTTGGCGGTCCGCTGGAACACGGTCAGGTGCGCCGCGTCGCCGGCCAGGGCCGGGATCGCCTGGATGCCGGTGGATCCGGTGCCGACCACGCCGACCCGGCGCCCGCGCACGTCGACACCCTCGTGCGGCCAGTGCCCGGTGTGGAACCAGCGCCCGCGGAAGGTGTCGAGCCCGGGGATGTCCGGCACGTTCGCCGTGGACAGGCAGCCGACCGCGGTGATCAGGAACCGGCATCGGTACTCACCGCCGGCAGCGCCGATGCTCGTTCCGCTGGCGCTCCTCTCGGTGGAGACCGTCCACGACCGCGTGTCCTCGTCGAACTGCGCTCCGTCGACCCGGACGCCGAACCGGATGTCCTCGCGCAGGCCGAACCGGTCCGTGACGTGGTCGAGGTAGGCCTTGATCTCGGGCTGGCGCGGGTAGCGCTCGGTCCAGGTCCACTCCTGCTCCAGCTCCTTCGAGAAGGAGTAGCAGTAGTAGTAGCTCTCCGAGTCGCACCGTGCGCCCGGGTAGCGGTTCCAGTACCAGGTGCCGCCGACGCCGTCGCCCTGCTCCAGCAACACCGCGGACATCCCCAGCCCGCGCAGCCGGTGCAGCATGTAGAGCCCGGCGAAGCCGGCGCCGACGACGACGGCGTCGAACTCGGATTCCATGGGTCCTCCCCGATCGGTCCTCGGGCCCAGACCAACATGCCGCGGAGGTCGTGAGCAAGCCTTACGAGATCCACTCCTTCAGCGTGGAGAACAGCTTCGGGGTGTCCTGGGTCATCGGGTTCACGTGCAGGTAGGTGATGCCGGCCCCGCGCAGCGCGGCGATCCGCTCCCGCACGTGACCCTCCGGGCCGATCAGCGTGACCTTGTCGATGAAGTCGTCCGGGAGGGCGGCCATCGCCTCCTCCTTCTTCCCGTCCAGGTAGAGGTCCTGCACCCGCTTCGCCTCGGCCTCGTAGCCCTGGCGGGCGAACACGGTGTTGTAGAAGTTCTTCCCCCGCGCGCCCATCCCGCCGATATACAGGGCGTACAGGCCGCGGGCGGCCTGGCGGGCCGGCTCGAACATCTCCTCCTCGATCGCGCAGAGGCCGCCGCCGGTGATCTGCAGCGGACCCAGGGACGGGTCGCGCTTGGCGGTCCCGGCGTCGATCGCGGCGCCGAACACGTCGCGGATCTTCTCCGGGAGCACGACGTGCGGCAGCCATCCCTGCGCCAGCTCGGCGGTCATCTCGAGGTTCTTCTCGCCGAGCGCGGCCACCCAGATCGGGATGTCGGCGCGCACCGGGTGGTTGATGATCTTCAACGGCTTGCCCAGCCCGGTGCCCTGACCCTCCGGCAGCGGAAGCGGGTACAGGCCGTCGTTGGTGACCTTCTCCCGGCGCCAGACCTTGCGGCAGATCTCGATGATCTCCCGGGTGCGCGCGACGGGCTTGTCGTAGGGCACGCCGTGGAATCCCTCGATCACCTGCGGCCCGGACGCGCCGAGGCCCAGGTTGAAGCGCCCGCCGGACAGGGCGTCCAGGCCGGCGGCCGTCATCGCGGTCAGCGTCGGCGTGCGGCTGTAGATCGGCAGGATCGCGGCGCCGATCTCGAGCCGCTCGGTACGGGCGGCCAGGTACCCGAGCAGGGAGACGGCGTCGAAGCTGTACGCCTCGGCCGCCCAGACGGCGTCCAGGCCCGCCCTCTCCAGTTCGGTCACCGCGTCGGCGTTGCGGATCGGGTCGTCGCCGTAGGGCAGGATCGTCGAGAGCTTCACAGGGTGGGGATAGCGCCAGGGTTACCCGCGAGTCAAGTTGCGGGCCTGTAACCCGGAAGAGGGCGAGGTCACACCTCATGGCCCAACCCGAGGGCCGATAGGGGGGATTACCGCACTGTCGCGGGCTCGGCAATCGGGTTTCGTGGTCTCCATGACGTTAGAGGCCGCACCCCCGGCTCCTCCCCGTACCCGCACGGGCTCCGGCCCCGCCCCCGTTCTCGACGGACGGCGCCCGACCGGTGCCGCCATCCTGGTCGGGGTGTTCGTCGCCATCCCGACGCTGGCGCTGATCGCCGCGATCCCGCTGGCGTGGGGTTGGGGGCTGAGCGGGCTCGACATCGGCCTGGCCGTGGTCTTCTACGCGATCAGCGGCCTCGGCGTGACGGTCGGGTACCACCGCTACTTCACGCACGGATCGTTCAAGGCGAGCCGGCCGTTGCGCATCGGGCTCGCCGTCGCCGGCAGCCTGGCGCTGCAGGGCGGGGTTCTGGACTGGGTCGGCGACCACCGCCGCCACCACGCGTTCTCCGACAAGGAGGGCGACCCGCACTCGCCGTGGCTCTACGGCACCGGCCCGGTCGCACTGGCCAAGGGCTTCGTGCACTCGCACCTGGGCTGGCTGTTCAACCGCGACCTGACCAACCAGAAGCGCTTCATCCCGGACCTGGTCTCGGACAAGGACCTGGTCCGCATCGAGAAGCTGTTCCCCGTGCTGGTCGTGGTGAGCCTCGGCACGCCGGCGCTGATCGGCGGCCTGGTGACGATGTCCTGGTGGGGCGCGCTGACCGCGTTCTTCTGGGCCGGTCTGGTCCGGGTGGCGTTCCTGCACCACGTGACCTGGTCGATCAACTCGATCTGCCACATCTGGGGCGAGCGCCCGTTCGCCGCCCGTGACCGCTCGGCGAACGTGTGGTGGCTGGCCGTGTTCTCGTTCGGCGAGTCCTGGCACAACCTGCACCACGCCGACCCGACCTGCGCCCGGCACGGTGTGAAGAAGGGCCAGATCGACATCTCGGCCGCCGTGATCCGCGGGTTCGAGAAGCTCGGGTGGGCGACGAACGTCCGCTGGCCCACCACGCGCCGGCTGGAGAAGCTGAGCAAGACGGCCTGAGCCGACGAACTCCCGACGCCCCCGCACCGTTCCGGTGCGGGGGCGTCGTCGTGTCCGCCCGGGTTTCCGCTCACCCGCCACCGATCCGGTCGACCAGGTAGCGGGGCGCGACCTGCCGGTAGCCGTCCTCGAGGATCTCCCGGACCTCCGCCCAGTCCGGTTCGCCGCCGTCGAGCCGCATCCCGACCCACGCCGACCCACCGAACGGCGGCTCGAAGAAGCGCTCGGGATCGGCCGCGACGAGCTCGTGACGTGCCCCGGGAGGTGCGGCGGCCCAGACGGCGACGCTCGGCTCGTCGAGCCGGTGCGCGGCCGGGTCGACGAACTTCGCGAACGACCGCCGGCCGTTCACGAACCAGGTCGGCGCGCCGTGGGTCGGCGCCTCGGTCACCGCGGGCAGGGCCAGGCACAGAGCGCGGACCCGCGCGAGATGGTCGGACACCCCGGGTCCGGCTAGCCGGGGTCCTGGGGCGACCAGGACAGGTCGACGTCGAGCCGGTGGGGCCCGTCCGTCGTCGTACTGGTCGCACTGCGGCGGACGACGGCGCGGCCGTCCCGGAGCGCCCGGGCGGCCTGTTCGAGGTGGTGCGCGAGGTCGATCCGGGACTGGCTCTCGTCCGGCCAGGCCCACGGGTCGCCGGGCGTGTCGGTCGGCGGCGTCATGTCCGGCAGTGTCGCGCGGTCGCCGGCGGATCGCTCGGCAGCCGCACCACGCGGGCGTCGGCTATGCCGCGCCCCTGTTCGGCTCGTCGTGCTGCTGCCGGTCGCCGATCACCATGTCCGGTCTGCCCGCGGTCCCGGGCTCCGGGGCGCCGTCCTCGTCGCGAAGCGTGCCGCTGGCCGCCGCTCCGGAGGTGGCCCGCCCGAGTTGTGGGTGCTCGTCGGCGGCGTCCGCCTGCTTGGTGAAACCGAGTCCGAACGCCGCGAGAGCACCGAGGGCCAGGGCGATCGGGGTCGCGATCGGCACCCCGGCGCGATAGGTCAGGATCGCCGCGACCAGGTGGACGACGGCGATCGTCCAGAACGCGCCGCGATGGTGGTGCCGCATCGATCCTCCGGAGGTCGGCATGCATACCGACTGGGGCCGCGAGAGTACTCCTGGTGAGAATTCGGACAACCAGGAGGAACGCCGCGTGCGCTGGGCGTGGACGGTCAGGCGGTGTCGGTCACACGGCCCGGGTCGGCCGTCGGCTGCGGGCCGGGGCTGTGGACCCAGTCGGTGCGGTCGAGCAGGCGGCCGGCGGGGGTGTGCGCGGCGGCGGTGGTGTGCACGATCGTCCCGGTGGCGGCCGCGCGGTTGCGTGCCTCGTCCAGCGCGCGCAGCCCGTCGGCTCCGAAGAACGTGATCCCGTCGAGGTCGATCAGCACGCGTCCGCCTCCGGGGACGGTGACGGCGGCGAGGAGCCCGCCGACCAGGGTCGACCGTGTCGCCAGGTCGATCTCGCCCCGGATGGTGACCACGCGGGACCGGAATCCGGCAGGGGTGCTTTTGATGTCGAGGCGCGACTCGGTCGGCGGCATGTGATCCAGTCCGAATGTGTCGTGGTCTCGCGCACGCGCTGAGCGGTGCGGACCCGGCAGACAGGGAACATGGCCGACTGTTTGACCAACGATCGGGGAGCTTGCTGTGCGAGAGACAACACCTGGTGCACTGGCTGACGCAACCCCTACCGCGGAGTAGTCGGAGGGTCGGCCAGGGTGCGTCCCTCGCCGGCGTTCTCGGTCAGCCAGCGGGCGACGTCGACCAGTTTGACGTTCGTGTCCTGGGACGAGCGGACGAGCATCTGGAACGCCCGCTCGCCGTCCAGGGCGAAGCGCTCCATGAGGATGCCTTTCGCCTGGCCGATCAGGTCCCGGGTCTCCAACGCCTGGGTCAGCTGGGAGGAGTGCTCGGCGCCGTAGAGCAGCAGGGCGGCCTGCGCTCCGAACAGCGCTGCCACCATCCGCGCCGATGTGCCGAACACGTGGGGTGTGCGCGAGTAGAGGTTGAGCGCGGCGCGGTTGCGGCGGTCCGCGGACAGGTCGATGGAGATCAACGACCGGAACCCCTGCTCGACGGCCCGGGGCGCGAAGTGCGGCCAGCGTGCGGCGTCGGAGTCCTCGGCCAGGTCCCGCGCCAGGATGATCCCGTCGTCCGGAGGTTCCGCCAACGCCGTGATGCACGGACCTTCGTGCAGCTCGGACTGCAGGACGTCGAGCTTGCGGACGGCGTCGGTGGTCGGGCTGCGCGAGGTGATGAACCCGTCCGTGGTCAGCGAGATGCCACCGCCGTCGACGCCCGGTACGGCGTCCACCGCTGCGACGACGATCTGGTCGAGGGTCTGCTCGAGGTCGCGGATGCTGCGGTGCGCGATGAGGTCCCGGGCGGCGTTGCGCAGGGCGGCGACAAGCTTGTCGTCGTCGTCTCCATGGAACCGTTCCCGGTCGCCGGGGCCCTGGTCGGGTCCCGCGGGTGCCGGCCGGGTCATACGGTCTGACGATCGCGCCCCGCCCAGAAGGGCTTGCGGAGGTCCTTCTTCAGAACCTTCCCGGTCGGGTTGCGGGGCAGCTCGTCGAGGACGTCGACGGTCTTCGGGCACTTGAACGACGCCAGCCGCTCGCGGCAGTAGGCCAACAGCTCGTCCGGGTCCACGGTCGCGCCGGGCGCGGCGACCACGCAGGCCTTCGGGACCTCGCCCCAGCGGTCGTCCGGCACCCCGATCACGGCGACGTCGCCGACCGACGGGTGCTCGGCCAGCACGCGCTCGACCTCGGCCGGGTACACGTTCTCGCCACCACTGACGATCATGTCCTTGATCCGGTCGGTGATGTAGACGTAGCCGTCGGCGTCGATGTGCCCGCCGTCGCCCGAACGCAGCCACCCGTCGGACGTGATCGCCGACGCACTGGCCTCCGGCTTGCCCCAGTAGCCGCTCATCAGCTGGTCGGTGTGCACCCAGACCTCGCCCGGCTCGTCGACGCCGAGCTTGTCGCCGGTCGCCGGGTCCCGGACCTCGATCGTCACCCCGGTGATCGGCTTCCCGGCCGAGACGAGCCGGTGCGCGACGGACGGGTCGGCGTGGTCCTCCGGTCCGAGCGAGGTGACCACACCGCACGCCTCGGTCATGCCGTACACCTGGTGCAGCTTCGGCCCGAAGAGTTCCAGGCTGGCGCGCATCACCGGCAGCGGCATCGGCGACGCGCCGTAGGAGATCGCGCGCATCGACGAGAAGTCCCGCGCGGACGCGTCCGGCACCTGGGTCATCGCGGCCATCAGGGCCGGCACCCAGAACGTGTGCGTGATCCCCTCGGCCGCGACCATGTCCAGCAGCGCGGCCGGGTCCGGCATCCGGGCCATCACGATCCGCACGCCGTGGGCGAGCGCGACGAACGCGTAGCTCATCCCGCCGACGTGGAACAGCGGCATCGCGACCTGGACGACGTCGTCCGGGCTCAGCTCGAAGTCCCCGGCGACGTGCGCGGCGTGCGCCAGCATCCCGGCGTGCGTGAGCATCGCGCCCTTCGGGAAGCCGGTCGTCCCGGACGTGTAGAGCTGGACGAAGCAGTCGTCCGGGGCGGCGTCGTAGGGCTCGGTGTCCGGCTCGTGCGCGGCGAGGAACGCCTCGTACTCGTCGGCGTCCCCGCCGACCGGCAGCACCCGCCGGACGGTGTCCATCTTCTCCCGCAGCTGCGCGGCCGCCCCGGCGAACTCCGGGCCCACCACCAGCAGCGACGCGCGGGCGTCGTTGATCACGTAGAGGATCTCCGGCGGGGCCAGCCGGAAGTTGACGACGGCGTTCGCGGCCCCGATCCGGGCGCAGGCCAGCGTCAGCTCGATGCACGACGGGTGGTTCAGATCCAGCACGGCGATCCGGTCGCCCGGCCCGATCCCCTCGGCGCGCAGCGCGCTCGCCAGGCGGCGCACCCGCTCGTCGAGCTCGGACCAGGTGCGGCGGAGGTCGCCGAGGCGCAGCGCCTCGTCGTCGCCGCGCTCCTCGGCCCAGCGCTGCAGCAGTGTGGACACGGTCCTCGACGTCTGCGTCACGGGTTCCTCCTCGGACGGGCGGTCGGGTCCGTTACCGGGAAACCCGGCACGGCGGCACGAACCCCGACATCCTGATGGGCTCCCCGGAGGAACACCAGGGCCCGGTCACAGGCGTCGGGGAGCGACCGGGAGGATGTGTCGGCGACAGCGACGATCGGGGGACCGACCGTGCAGAGCACACAAGCCGCCCCGGAGGCGGTGACCGGAGAGCAGATGCCCACCGGACAGATCACGGTGGACGGGCTGGGCAAGAGCTTCGGCCCTGTCGAGGCCGTGCACGACCTGAGTTTCACCGTCGAGCCCGGCTCCGTGACCGGGTTCCTCGGCCCGAACGGCTCGGGCAAGACGACGACGCTGCGGATGATCCTCGGCCTGGTCACCCCCAGCTCGGGGACCGCGCTCGTGGAGGGCGTGCCGTTCGCCGAGCTGGAGTCACCGGGACGGGTCGTCGGAGCCGTCCTGGAGGTCCAGGGCGGGCACCCGAAGCGCACTGCCCGGGCGCACCTTCGGGCCCAGGCCGCGGCGATCGGCGTCGCGGACTCCCGCGTCGACGAGGTGCTCACTCTGGTCGGGCTCACCGAGTCCGCGGACCGCTACGTCGGCGGCTTCTCGCTGGGCATGAACCAGCGGCTGGCGCTGGCGGCCGCACTGCTCGGCGACCCGCGCATCCTCGTGCTGGACGAGCCGGGCAACGGCCTGGACCCGGACGGGATCGCCTGGCTGCGTCAGTTCATGCAGTCGTTCGCGGCGTCCGGGCGCAGCGTGATCGTGTCCTCGCACCAGCTCGCCGAGATCGAGCTGACCGCCCAGCGCCTGGTGGTGATCGACCGCGGGCGGTGCCGCTACGACGGCGCGATCGACGACCTGCGCACCTCCCAGGGTGCGCGGGTGGTGGTCCGCTCGGCGGACCCGGCGAAGCTGGCCGAGGCGCTCGTCGCGGACGGGCTCGAGGAGGTCGACGCGACCGGCGACGGCTGGCTGGCGGTGTCCGGCGCGGACGCGGTGCGCGTCGGCGACGCGGCGCTGGCGGCCGGCGTCGCGGTGTACGGCATGAGCGAGGAGCGGATCGGCCTGGAGCAGATGTTCCTGCGACTGCTCGCGGAGGAGAAGTGATGAGCGCGCCGTCCGACGACACCCCGGCATCCCCGACGACCGCCGCGGCCACGGTCCACTCCGGCGCGGCGCACCCCTCCGGCCGGCGCGCGCGGATCGGCCCGGCCCACCGCTGGCGCGCCGTGCTGCGCGCGGAGGTCCGCAAGACCACCTCGGTGAAGCTGTGGTGGGTGCTGATCGTCCCCGTCGTGTTGCTGTCGCTGCTGACCAGCCAGTTCGGCTCGCTGCTGTCGCTGGTGCTGCCGACGGCATCGGAGGAGTCGCCGATCCGCCTGATGGTCGGCGTCGCGTCCGCGACGAGCGTCGTGTCGATCATCGCGGCGATGTTCGGGGCGCTGTGCGCGACCGGCGAGTTCCGCCACCGCACGGCCACCCAGGCCTTCCTCACCGGTGCTCGCGTGCAGGTCCTCGGCGCGAAGGTGGTCGTCGCGGCCGGCGTCGGAGCGCTGTACGGCCTGGTCATGGGCATTCTCGGCCCGCTGCTCGGCGGTGCCGCGCTGGGTGGGCAGACGCTGCCCGGCGCCGGGGAGCTGATCGTGCTCGGGCTGATCGGCGTGCTCGTGTGCGCGCTCTGGGGCGTGATCGGGGTCGCGATCGGCACCGTGGTCCGCAACCAGGTCGGCGCGATCGCGATCGCCGTCGGGTACCTGATCCTCGGCGAGAACGTGATCTCGGTGGTGCTCGGGCTCGGCGACGAGGGCACGTCGGATCCGTCCTGGGTCTCGCGGCTGTCGTCGTTCCTGCCGGGCAACGCCGGTGACCTCGCGCTCTACGACCAGGCGCTGGCGGGGGCGGGCGATCCGGCCAGCACCCGTCAGGCCCTGGAGCTGCTGGCCGGGGCGACCGCCCCGCCGCCCGGGTGGGTGGCGCAGCTCGTGCTGGTGGCCTGGGCTGTCGCCGCGGTCGCCGTGGCGGTCGTCGTCGGCGGTCGACGCGACGTGACCTGAGCGGTCCGGGTTCGATACCGCCGATGTGTATGGTTGGTGTATGAGCCGCACCAACATCGATCTCGATGACGCTCTCGTGACCGAGGTGATGCGGAGATACGGCCTCTCGACCAAGAAGGAAGCCGTCGACCTCGCGCTGCGTAGGCTCGTCGGGCCACGGTTGTCGCCCGAGTTCCTGCAGAGCCTCGAGGGCATCGGGTGGGACGGCGACCTCGACGAGATGCGCCGCTCGCCGATCCCCGAGATCGGGCCGGCCGCGGAGCCCGAGTGGAGCTGATCGACTCCTCGGCCTGGGTGGAGTACCTCCGTGCCACCGGTTCTCCGGCCCATGTCGAGGTCCGGCGCATGGTGCGCGAGCAGCTCGGCTCGGTGGCCACGACCGAACCCGTCGTCATGGAGTTGCTCGCCGGAGCGACCGACGCCCGCACGTTCGCCCAGCTGGAGACGCTCACCAACGGGATCCGACTGCTGCCGGTCGACGCGTCGGTGGACTACCGGGCTGCGGCGATCGCCTATCGGGCGGTGCGGGCGAAGGGCGACACGGTGCGAAAGGTGCTCGACTGCCTGATCGCCGTGGTTGCCGCGCGGAACGGTGCCGTGCTCGTCCATCGCGACCGTGACTTCGACCTGCTCGATGCGGCACTGCCCGACCTGAACGTGCGGCCGTTGTTCTGATCGTCTCACCGAGAGTTGCTGACCGGCGGATTGTCGGGGGTCCGGCCTAGCCTGGGTCCGTGCCCGCTCGATCACCATCTGACGACTCGACGATCCGGGCGGGCTGGCTACGCCGGTTGGGGCGGGCCTGCCTGCGCCACCCCGGCGTCACGATCGGCGCGCTCGTCGCGTCCATGCTCGGGGTCGGGCTGGAGGCCATCGGTCCGCTGCTGACCAAGGCCGCTGTCGACGGTGCGCTCGCCGGCTCGACGGCCGTGCTGGTGCCCGTCGTGATCGCGTTCCTGGGCCTGGCCGTGGTCCGTTTCGCGGCCGCGTTCCTGCGCCGCTACCTCGGCGGCCGGATGGCGCTCGACGTCCAGCACGATCTGCGGCGGCAGGTGTTCCGCGCCGTCCAGCGGATGGACGGCGTGCGCCAGGACCGGTTGCGCACCGGGCAGGTCGCCTCTCGCGCGATCACGGACCTCACGCTGGTGCAGGGGCTGCTGTCGATCGTGCCGCTGTCCGCCGGGACGGTCGTGCTCGTCGTCGTGTCGGTCTCGGCGATGCTCTACCTGTCGCCGCTGCTCACGCTGATCTCGCTGGTCATGCTGCCGATCGCGGCGCTCATCACGAACCGCACCCGCCGGACGCTGTTCCCGGCCACCTGGTCCGCCCAGCAACGGGCCGCGGAGATCGCGCAGCAGGTGGAGGAGACGGTCACCGGGGTCCGGGTGGTGAAGGGCTTCGGGCAGGAGAGCCGTGAGGTCTCCTCGCTGGAGGCCCGCGCCCGCCGGCTGTACGGCGAGCGGCTGCGCGCGGCCCGGCTCACCGCCCGGCTGAACCCGGTCCTGCTGGCGCTGCCCGGCCTCGGGCAGGTCGCCGTCATCGGGATCGGCGGAGCGATGGCGATGAACGGGTCGATCACGCTCGGCACGTTCCTGGCGTTCACCACCTACGTCGCGCAGCTCGTCGGGCCCGCCCGCCTGATCGGCGCCCTGATCGTCGCCGCCCAGCTCACCCGGGCCGGCGCCGAGCGGGTGTTCGACATCGTCGACTCCGAGCCGGACGTGACCGACCCGGCCACCCCGCGCCCTCTGCCGGACGGTCCGCTGCCGGTCGAGCTGGACGACGTCGTGTTCTCCTACGACGGCGCGCCGGAGCCGGCCGTCGACGGGCTGTCGCTGAGGGTCGAGCCGGGCGAGACGGTGGCGCTGGTGGGGCCGGCCGGGTCCGGCAAGTCGACGGTCGCGCTGCTGCTGCCGCGTTTCTACGACCCGGGATCGGGCGCGCTGCGCCTGGGCGGCGTGGACCTGCGGGAGCTGCGGTTGCACGACCTGCGGGCCGAGCTGGGGGTGGTGTTCGAGGAGGCGTTCCTGTTCTCGGACACCATCCGCAACAACATCGCCTACGGCCGCCCGGACGCCTCGGACGACGAGATCCGAGCCGCCGCCGAGGCCGCGCAGGTCGCCGCGTTCGTCGACGACATGCCCGACGGGTACGACACCGAGGTCGGGGAGCGCGGGCTGACGCTGTCCGGCGGGCAGCGCCAGCGGATCGCGCTGGCCCGGGCCATGCTCTCCCGGCCGCGGGTCCTGGTGCTCGACGACGCGACGTCCGCTGTGGACACCACCACCGAGGCCGCGATCCACGAGGCGCTGCGCGAGCTGACCAGCGGCCGCACGACGCTGCTGGTCGCCCACCGGCGCTCGACGCTGGCGCTGGCCGACCGGATCGCGGTGCTCGACCACGGCCGGGTGGTCGACGTCGGGACCGAGGACGAGCTGCGCGGGCGGTCCGCGCTGTTCCGGGAGCTGCTCGCGACGGGCGCCGAGTCCGCCGCCGGCCGGTCGTCCGCCGGGCCGGTCCGGCCCGCCGCGGCCGCGCTGCCGGCCGGGCCCGTGGAGCCGGCGCGGAACGGGGCGGGCGCCCCGGCGCAGCCGGGTCCGGACGGCGTGACGCCCGGACTGTGGCCCGAGCGTTCGGGGGCCGGCACCGCGCCGTCGGCCACGGGGACCGCGTCCGCGGCCGGCCCACCCGGCTCGGCCGGGCTGGCCGGCGGCATGCCCGCTACCCCGGAGCTGCTGGCCGCGGTGGATGCGCTCCCACCGCCGAACGAGACGCCCCGCCTGCGCGGCGAGCAGGACCCGACGGCGCCGGATCCGGACTTCCGCCTCCGACGGCTGCTGCGATCCGTACGGGGGCTGCTCGTGCTCGGCGGGACGCTGATCGCGCTGGACGCACTGGCGACGCTGGCGCTGCCGACGATCGCCCGGTACGCCGTCGACGGCGGGATCACCCCCGGCGTCGGCCGGGTGCTGCTGATCGCGGCGCTGGCCGGCGTCTTCGTCGTGGTGCTGGACGCGTTCCTGGTGGCGGGCCAGACCGTGGTCACCGCACGCGCCGGGGAAGGGCTGCTCTACCTGCTGCGAGTGCGCAGCTACGCGCACCTGCAGCGGCTCGGCCTGGACTACTTCGAGCGCGAGCTGTCCGGCCGGATCATGACCCGGATGACGACCGACGTGGACGCCCTGTCCACGTTCCTGCAGACCGGGCTCGTCCAGGCCGCGGTCAGCCTGCTGACCGTGGGCGGGGTGGCGGTCGCGCTCGTGCTGACCGACCCCCAGCTCGCGCTCGTGGCGCTGGCCGGCCTCCCGGTGCTCGTCGTGGCCACCGTGGTCTTCCGGCGGTACTCCTCGCACGCCTACGAGGACGCCCGGGAGAAGGTCAGCGTCGTCAACGCGGACATGCAGGAGAACGTCACCGGTGTGCGGGTCGCGCAGGCGTTCGTCCGCGAGGAGCGCAGCGCCCACCGGTTCGGTGAGCGCAGCGCGGACTACCGCCGGTCCCGGCTGCGCGCCCAGCGCTACATCGCGACGTACTTCCCGTTCGTCGCGCTGCTGTCCGACGTGGCCACCGCCTCGGTGCTCGGCGTCGGCGCCACCCGGATCGTGAACGACGGGCTCACGCCGGGCGTGCTGACCGCGTTCCTGCTGTACCTGACGATGTTCTTCGCCCCGGTCCAGCAGCTGTCCCAGGTGTTCGACGGATACCAGCAGGCCCGCGTCGGGCTGAACCGGATCTCCGAGCTGCTGCGGACGCCGACCTCGGTTCCCGAGGTCGCCGAGGCGGACCGGGTTCCCGTGCCGGCGCGGCTGCGCGGCGACGTCGAGCTGCGGGACGTGACGTTCCACTACCCGGGCGTCGAGGTGCCCGCGCTGGCCGACGTGTCGCTGCGCGTCGCGCCGGGCGAGACCGTCGCGCTCGTCGGCGCCACCGGTGCCGGGAAGTCCACCCTGATCAAGCTGCTGGCCCGCTTCTACGACACGGCCGAGGGCGCGGTGCTCGTGGACGGGACCGACGTCCGGCGCTTCCCGCTGGCCGGCTACCGGCAGCGGCTCGGCATCGTGCCGCAGGAGGCACACCTGTTCACCGGGGATGTCGCGTCGAACATCGCCTACGGGTATCCGGACGCCCCGCCGGCGCGGATCGAGGCCGCCGCGCGCGCCGTGGGCGCGATCGACCTGGTCCGTGCTCTGCCGGAGGGGTTCCGGACGGCGGTCGGCGAGCGGGGACAGGGTCTGTCCGCGGGGCAGCGCCAGCTCGTGGCCCTGGCCCGGGCCGAGCTGGTGGATCCCGACCTGCTGATCTTCGACGAGGCCACCGCGGCACTCGACCCGGCCACTGAGGCGACCGTGCTCTCGGCCGGGGAGCAGGTCACCAACCGGCGTACCGCGTTCGTCGTGGCGCACCGGCTGGCCACGGCGGCCCGCTCGGACCGGATCGTCGTGCTGTCCGGCGGGCGGATCGTCGAGCAGGGGCCGCACGTCGAGCTCGTGGTGTCCGGCGGGCGGTACGCCGCGTTCTGGGAGGCCGGGGAGCTCGAACCGGAGGTGGACGCACCGCTGCCGTCGGCACCGCTCCCGTAGTCGGATTCCTGCCCGATACCGGGCAGGAACCTGGCCTTCGACGCAGGGGGAGCGCACAGTGGGCGGGTGCCGGCCCACGAGGAGCTGATCGCGCACCTGGTGCGGACGACGCCGCTGAGCCCCGGCGAGGCGACCCGCGTGGTCGCCGACGTGCTCGCCTACTTCGGCGAGCCGGTCGAGGCGTTCGTCCGGCGCCGGCACTCCGAGATGCAGGCCGCCGGCCTGCACAACGACCGGATCTTCGCGCAGCTCGCGGCGGAGCTCGGACGGCGCCGGGTCGCCGCGCCCGAGCTGTCGGCCCGCCAGCTGCGACGCCTCGTCTACGGGTAGGAGGGCTGCCGATGTGCGGCATCGTCGGGTACGTGGGTCCGCGGGACGCCACCGGCCTGCTGCTGGAGGGCCTGCACCGCCTGGAGTACCGCGGGTACGACTCCGCGGGCCTGGCCGTGCTGCACCGCCCCGGCGGCCGGTCCCGTGCCGGGGCGCAGGCCGAGCTGCGGGTGCACAAGACGGCGGGCCGGGTGGACGACCTCGCCGCGACCCTGCCGGCCCGGTTCAAGGGCAGCCCGGGCATCGGGCACACCCGGTGGGCCACGCACGGCGAGCCGACCATGGTCAACGCCCACCCGCACACCGACGCGTCCGGCCGGATCGCGGTCGTGCACAACGGGATCGTCGAGAACGCCGACGAGCTGCGCGCCCAGCTGGCGGCGACCGGCGTGGAGACGGTGTCGGAGACCGACACCGAGGTCGTCGCGCACCTCGTCGCGGCCGCGTACGACGACGGGGCACCGGACCTGGAGCAGGCCGTGCGCCGCGCGCTGGCGCGGGTGGTCGGGACCTACGGGCTGGCCGTCGTCGACGCGCGGCATCCGGACCGGATCGTCGTCGCGCGCAACGGCTCCCCGGTCCTGCTCGGCATCGGCGAGAAGGAGATGTTCGTCGCCTCCGACGTGTCCGCCGTCGCCGCGCACACCCGCTCGGTCGTGCATCTCGACGACGGCGAGCTGGCCTCGGTGACCGCGGACGGGTACCGCACGTTCACCACCGACGACCGGGACACCGACAAGCGTCCGTCGACCGTGGACTGGGACGTGGCCGGGGCCGAACGCGGCGAGCACGCACACTTCCTGGTCAAGGAGATCGAAGAGCAGCCGCGGGCGATCGAGCGCGCGCTGAGCGGTCGTCTGGAGGAGCGGTTCGCGACCGTCCACCTGGGCGGGCTGAACATGGACGTCCGTGAGGCGCGCGCGTTCCGCCGGGTCGTCGTGCTCGGGTGCGGCAGCGCCTGGTTCGCCGGTGAGCTCGGGGCCCAGCTCGTCGAGGACCTGGCGCGGATCCCGGCCCGCGCCGAGTCGGCGTCCGAGTTCCGCTACCGCAACCCGGTCGTCGAACCGGACACGCTCTACGTCGCGGTGAGCCAGTCCGGGGAGACCGCGGACACGCTGGCGGCCGTGCAGGAGCTGCAGCGCAAGGGCGGGCGGGTGATCGGGATCGTGAACGTCGTCGGCTCCACGATCGCCCGCCAGGTCGACGGCGGCATCTACCTGCACGCCGGTCCGGAGTGCTCGGTCGCGTCGACGAAGTCGTTCACGTCCACCGTGGTCGCGTTCGCGCTCCTGGCCGTGCACCTGGGCCGGATGCGCGACCTCTCCCCGGCCGACGGCCGGAGGATCCTGGACGGGCTGGCCGCGCTGCCCGGTCAGATCCGGCAGGTGCTCGACGCCGAGCGCGACAACGGTGCCATCGCCGCGGCCGCGGCCGGCCTGGCCGCCCGTGCCAGCGTGCTCTACATCGGACGCCGGCACGGGTGGGCGGTCGCCCGGGAGGGTGCGCAGAAGCTCAAGGAGGTGTCCTATGTGCACGCCGAGGCGTACGCCGCGGCCGAGCTGAAGCACGGCCCGCTGGCGCTGGTCGGGCCGGAGCTGCCGACCGTCGCCGTCGTACCGGACGACGACCTGCTCGACAAGAACGCGTCGACGCTGGCCGAGATCCGGGCCCGCCGCGGGCCGATCGTCGCCGTCGGGCACAGGGAGGTGCCGGGTGCCGACCGGACGCTGGTGGTGCCGCGAAACGAGCCGGAGCTGGACCCGGTGCTGCTGTCGATCCCGCTGCAGCTGCTCGCCTACCACGCCGCCGTCGCGCTGGGCCGCGACGTCGACCGGCCACGCAACCTGGCCAAGAGCGTGACGGTGGAGTAGGAGCTGCCAGCTAGTCGAGCAGGCGCTGCGCCCGCGCCGCGACGGCCGCGCGCCGCGGGTCGTCCCGGGCGAGCAGGGACAGCAGGTTCTCGTGCACCGCGAGGTCCTCGGCGCCCAGCGGGTGCTCGGCGAACCGGTGCAGCAGGTCGGCGTCGTCGCAGGCGAGGACGGCGTTGCACAGCCCGGCGTTCAGCTCGTCGCGCAGCTCGCGCACGGCCGGCGCGTCGGAGCGCGGGAGAAGCTCGCCCCGGCAGGCGGCGAGTGCGTCCCGGGTGTGCCCGGCCCGCAGCGCCGTCCGCACGTGCAGGAAGTCCGCGTCCGGCTCGGCGGCCAGCCGGTAGGGCCGGGTGAGCAGGTGCTCGGTGCCCAGCAGCGCGCGCAGGCGGTGGATCTCGCCGCGCAGCGTCGTCGGGTTGCCGTCGTCGCCGTAGAGCATCAGCGTCAGCTGCTCGCCGGTCAGGCCGTCCGGGTGCAGCGCGAGCGCGGTGAGGATCTCGGCGGGCCGCAGCGAGGCCGGGATCTCGCGCTCGCCCAGCGTGATCGAGGGGGTTCCGCTCCCGGTGAACTGCAGGCCGACGGCCGGTGTCCGCTCCGCCGCGCGGGCCCGGCGCCGCGTCGGAAGGTGCAGCAGGTACCCCTCGCCGAGCGGCTCGACCTGCATCTCGCGCCCGTCGCCGAGCTCGACCCGGTCGACGCCATCGGCGACCCGCACCCGTTCCGGGAACCGTCCGTAGGGCTCGCTGGCGATCACCCGCCCGCTCGAGGACAGCAATGCGCCCTCGGCCCCGCGCAGGGCGGCGAGGTGCGGCATGTTGCGCACGCGCAGCCGCTCGTCGGCGATGGCGAGCCGGACCTTCAGCTGGTTCTCCGCCAGCTGGGCGGTCGCCGAGACGAGCTGCACCAGGGCCGGGTGCAGCGTGTGCAGCGGCCCCGAGATGTCGATGGCCCCGATCGTCGAGCCGGTGTCCGGGTCGTGCACCGGGGCGGCCACGCACGTCCAGTCGTGGTAGGCCCGCACCAGGTGCTCGGCGGAGTGGATGCGCACCGGGGCGTCCACCGCGAGCGCCGTGCCCATGGCGTTCGTGCCGATCGCGTCCTCGGTCCAGCGGGTCCCCTCGAACAGGCCGACACCATCAGCCACATGCAGCAGCCCGTGGGCGCCGTCGCGCCAGAGGATGTGGCCGTCCGCGTCGGTCACCAGCATCACGTGCATCGCCTCGTCGGCGATGCTGACCAGGGTCGAGCGGAGCAGCGGCATCACGTCGTGCAGCGGGTGGCTCTCCCGGATGGTCGGCAGGTCCTCCGGGGCGTAGACGACCGGCGGCGTGCGCCGGTCCGGGTCGATGTGCGCGGCCAGGGAGCGCTGCCACGAGTCCGAGACGATCGACCGCGGCGTACCGGTGTGTCCACCGGCGCCCAGGTCGTCGTCGTAGATCCGGCGCAGACGCAGGGCATCGGCCACGAGATCGTCGGGGGACGTCGCGTCGTCGTCGAGCACGGTCGCCTCCCGTTCCCTCTCGACACCCGGCGGCGTCGTTGTCCGTGCATCCACCGTAGGCCGGATGCGCCGCATGTTCACGCCCGTCTCGGGCCGAATGAATTCGGCACCGTGGCAGGGCATGTTAGCCCGGTCACATCGATCCGGCGCCAGTAGGCAACGTGAAGGCAACGTGGCGCTCCCTACCGTGCCCCGCAGTGCCCGCCATGGCGGCGGGCCAGTACTGCGTGGAGGACATGCGATGACGCTCGAGGCTGTTCGCGATGCCACCGACGTGCAGCTCCGCGGCCGGGACGGGGCCGAGGCCCCGCGGCGGACCGCGCGCGTGCTCGTCGTGGACGCGCAGCCGATCGTGCGGCACGGCATCCGCGCGCTCATCTCCTCCGAGCCGGACCTCGTGCTGGTCGGCGAGGCCTCCTCTCCCCGCGACGCCCTGCTGGCCGCCGATCGCACCCGCCCCGACGTGATCCTGGTCGACATCGAGTTCGGCCGCGACGAGCGCCCCGGCCTCGACATGGTGCGTGCGCTGCTCGAGCGCTGCCGGGGCGTCCGGATCCTGGTGCTGACCGGCTGCCGCGACCGGGAGACGATGATGCGGACCGTGCGCCTGGGCGTGCACGGCTACCTGCGCAAGGGTGCCGAGACCTCCGACGTCGTCCGCTCCGTGCGTTGCCTGCTGCGCGGCGAAGGCGTGTTCGACCCGGGCACCACCGCCGCGCCGCTGCAGGTGCTGAACGAGTCCTCCGAGACCGACGTCTGCCGCACCTCGCTGCTGACCGACCGGGAGAACCAGGTCCTGCGGCTCCTCGCGGTGGGGATGTCCAACCGCGAGATCGGGGCCCGCCTGACGATCTCCGAGGCGACCGTCAAGTTCCACGTGCGCAACCTGCGGGACAAGCTCGAGGTACGGCGCCGCACCGAGATCGTCTACACCGCCGCCCGCCAGGGCATCGTCTAGCCGGGCCGGGGCGGCTGGGAGAGCCCCCGCCCCGGTCCGTGCCCCGTCGGCAGGGCCTTCCTAGCCGAAGAACACCTCGGCCTCGGCGTAGAGCGACGGGTCCACCGTCTTCAACGTGCCGGTGGCCTCGGACAGCGGGCACGTGACGATGTCGGTGCCGCGCAGCGCGACCATCTGGCCCCACTTCTCCTCGCGCACGGCCTCGATCGCGTGCAGGCCGAACCGGGTGGCGAGCCACCGGTCGCGCGCGGTCGGCGTGCCGCCGCGCTGGACGTGCCCGAGCACGGTCGTGCGGGCCTCCTTGCCGGTCCGGGACTCGATCTCGCGCGCCAGCCAGTCGCCGATCCCGCCGAGCCGGACGTGACCGAACGCGTCGGTCTCTCCGGAGCGCAGCGCCGCGTCGCCGCCCTTCGGCCGGGCCCCCTCGGAGACGACGATGATCGGGGCGTACTCGCTGCGGTAGCGGCTCTCCACCCACTTGCAGACCTGCTCGATGTCGAACTCGACCTCGGGCAGCAGGATCGCATTCGCCCCGCCGGCCATGCCGGAATGCAGCGCGATCCACCCCGCGTACCGGCCCATCACCTCGACGATCAGCGCGCGATGGTGCGACTCGGCCGTCGTGTGCAGCCGGTCGATGGCTTCGGTCGCGATCTGCACCGCGGTGTCGAAGCCGAACGTGTAGTCGGTGCCGGACAGGTCGTTGTCGATCGTCTTCGGCACGCCGACGACGTGCACCCCGGCCTCGTGCAGCTTCGCCGCGACGCCCAGCGTGTCCTCGCCGCCGATCGCGACGAGCGCCTCGATGCCTCTGTCCTGCAACGTCTTGCGGATCCGGTCGACGCCGTCCTCGAGCGCGAACGGGTTCGTCCGCGACGACCCGAGGATCGTGCCGCCCCGGGGGAGCAGCCCGCGCACGGCCGGGATGTCGAGGGTCATGGTCAGACCCTCCAGCGGGCCGCGCCACCCGTCGCGGAAGCCGACGAACGAGTAGCCGTACTCCGGGAGCCCCTTGCGCACCACGGCACGGATCACGGCGTTCAGGCCGGGGCAGTCGCCGCCACCGGTCAGCACTCCGACGCGCATCGGCCGGTCGTCCTCTCCATCGATCCAGAAACGGCGCCCGCTCGGCCGCCGCGCACACGCTAGCGGTGCGACCCCCGATCGTCCCGCGGGGCCGTCCCGCCTGCAGCGCCGGTCCGTTCATTCGGCGTCCACCCGGTCGATACCCGGCAGGTCATCGGGCTACCTAGCGTGGCCGTCGACGCTCCCCGACGCCCGGCACCTGCGCCGGCGCGCCCACCACCAGGAGGACGACGTTGGCGCACGACCGGATCCCGCGGCCACTCCCGCTGCTGCCGCACACGGGCGGGCGGCAGGGTCTGACCTGCCGCTACCGCTGCGGCGACGCGTGCGCGTCGGAGGCGCCGAACATGTCGTCGAACGGGTACTTCGGCGACGTCCTGTCGCGCGTGCTGGACCGGCGCGGTGTGCTGCGCGCCGGCGCGGTCGTCGGGCTGGCCGGGGGTGCGGCGCTCGTGCTCGGGACCGGCACGGCGGCAGCCTCCGCGCCCGGGGGCAGCGGCGCGCCGCGGAGGCTTCGCTACGAGACCGTCGCGCCGAACACGGCCGACGCCGTCACCGTGCCGAAGGACTACGCGAGCAACGTCGTGATCCGCTGGGGCGACCCGATCCTGCCGGACGCCCCCGAGTTCGACTTCGAGAACCAGACTGCGGCCGCGCAGGAGCGCCAGTTCGGCTACAACAACGACTTCTGCGGCCTGCTCCCGCTGGACGGCCAGCAGCGGTTCGTCATGTTCTCCAACCACGAGTACACGATCGAACCGCTGATGTTCCGCGGGTACGACGAGAAGAACCCGACGCCGGAGCAGGTCCGGATCGGGCTCGCCGCGCACGGGCACTCCGTCGTCGAGGTGACCCGCGAACGGGACGGCACGCTCGTCGCCGACCGCGAGGGCCGGCTGAACCGGCGGATCACCGGCACCACGGAGTTCACAGTGGACGGCCCGGCCGCGGGCTCGCCGCTGCTGCGCACGAGCGCCGACCCGACCGGTACCCGTGTGCTCGGCACGTTCAACAACTGCTCCGGCGGCGTCACGCCGTGGGGCACGTTCCTGTCCGGCGAGGAGAACATCAACCAGTACTTCGCGAACGCGGGCCCGGACCCGCGCCTGGCCCGCTACGGCTTCGCCGCCGAGTCGTCCGAGCGCGGCTGGGAGAAAGTGGAACCGCGGTTCGACCTGGCCACGGAGCCGAACGAGGCGAACCGGTTCGGCTGGATCGTCGAGGTGGACCCGTTCGACCCGGCGTCGCGTCCGGTGAAGCACACCGCGCTGGGCCGGCTCAAGCACGAGGGCGCGAACGTGCGGATGACCCGCGACGGCCGTGCGGTGGCCTACATGGGCGACGACGAGCGCTTCGACTACGTCTACAAGTTCGTGTCGGACTCCGCGATGCGTCGGGGGCAGAGCCGGGCGGCGCGCGAGCACAACGCGACGCTGCTGTCGTCGGGCACGCTCTACGTCGCCCGGTTCACCGGCGACAGCCCGCCCCCCGAGATCGACGGCAGCGGCACGCTCCCGGCGGACCGCGCGTTCGACGGCTCCGGCCAGTGGATCCCGCTCGCCGCGGGCGAGCGCTCGTTCGTGCCCGGGATGAGCGCCGACGAGGTGTACGTGTTCACCCGGCTCGCCGCGGACCGGGTCGGGGCGACCAAGATGGACCGTCCGGAGGATGTCGAGCCGCACCCGAGCACGGGGCGCGTCTACATCGCACTGACCAACAACACCGACCGCGGCAAGGCAGGCAAGGCCGGTCCGGACGAGCCGAACCCGCGGGTGGACAACAAGCACGGGCACGTGCTGGAGCTCGTCGAGTCCGGTGAGGACTCTGCGGCGACGACGTTCGCCTGGTCGATCCTGCTCGTCTGCGGCGACCCGAAGGACCCGTCGACGTACTTCGGCGGGTTCGACAAGTCCGAGGTCAGCCCGATCACATCGCCGGACAACGTCGCGTTCGACGCGCACGGCAACCTGTGGATCGCCACCGACTCCGGCGGCGAGCTGGAGATCAACGACGGGTTGTACGGCGTCTCCCTTCAGGGCCCGACACGCGGGCGGACCACGCTGTTCGCGAGCGTGCCCCGTGGCGCCGAGTGCTGCGGCCCGGTCGTGCGCGACGACATGGTGCTGATCTCGGTGCAGCACCCGGGCGACCTCGACGACGCGTCACCGGAGAAGCCGGCGTCGGTGTGGCCCGACGGGCCGGGCAGCCAGCCCCGGCCGTCGGTCGTCGCGATCCGGTACGTCGGGGACGGCGGGGTCCCCGGCAGGATCGGCGTGTAGCTCCGGCTCAGGCGGCGCACCGGCCGAGGTCGGGGGTGCCGCTGCCGGCGCTGTCGTCGAACGAGATGTGCACGTGGTCCATGTGGTTCGCGGTCGCACCTCCGCGGTCCTCCATGGCCTCCCAGCCGCTGCCGGTGTTCATCCGTTGCTGCCAGATCACGTAGGTCACGCCGAGTTCGTCGGCGTTGGCCAGCGCGCACTCGGCGATCGCATCACCGCGGGACCTGTCCGAGGTCATCAGGTCGAGCGCCTTGCCGTCGGGGTGGTCGGAGGCGCCACCGCGGCTGCCGACGCCGAGCATCTCCGGCTGCCCGAACGCGCAGCCGAGGAACTGCGCCGCGTCGCTGACCCAGCTCTGCACGTCGCCGAGACCGCCGGTGTCCAGGTCGCAGGACCCGGCCGACGGGGCCGCCCGCTTCGCAGCCGGGGCGGGCGCCGGAGCCGGTGCGGGGGCCTGGCGCTGCGCGGCCTCGCGCGTCACCCGGTCCCGCTCGTCGCCTGCCCGTGAGGCGGCGGCGAGCAGCCCGGATGTACGGACGACGTCGTCCGCGCCGGCCAGTACGGGTCCGCGGCCGGCGGCGGTGGTCGCCGCCGAGGCGTCGGCGGCGGCGAGCCGGAAGGCTCCGGTGCTCTCCGGGGCGGCCTCGGCGCCGGCGTCCATCCCCGCGATCGGGGTGACGACGGCCAGGACTCCACTCGCCGCGGCTGCGGCGGTGGCCACGTTGCGTAGGCCCGGGCGCGCATCGGGGCGCGTGGGCCGACGGTGTCGGGACACGTCAGCTCTCCTCCACAACACCGGTGGTCCGGGCGGGCAAGCGTGGGGAGCGCGGGACCACGGGGATCCCAGCCCGCTGGGGAGCCGAACCTGGGCGTTGCGCTCCCGACGGTAGCGGGTTCCGGTGGAATGTCCGTTCCGGAGCAGGTACGGGAGGTGATCGCGCGATCCGCTGCGACGAGTGGTCGTTCACCCTTCCGTGTGGTGCTTCGTGCGCGGCACGCTGACCGGTGACCGACCAAGGGCGTCCGGTCAGTGGGGGAGGGGCGATGACGTCGATTCGGGATGACGGCGCGGTCCAGCGCGCCGAGCAGGTGTCCGACCCGAGGCAACTGCGACGGGTCGCCGTCGCGAGCGCCGTGGGCACGACGATCGAGTGGTACGACTACTTCATCTACTCCACGGCCGCCGCGCTCGTGTTCAACAGCCAGTTCTTCTCGACGCTGTCCCCGGCGTCCGGCACGCTCGCCGCGTTCGCGACGCTCGGTGTCGGGTTCCTCGCGCGCCCGGTCGGCGGGATCATCTGGGGGCATCTCGGCGACCGGATCGGGCGCAAGGCGATGCTGGTGATGTCGCTTCTGCTGATGGGGGTCGCCACGGTCGGGGTCGGGCTGCTGCCCACCTACGACCAGGTCGGGGTCCTGGCCCCGATCCTGCTGGTGCTGATGCGCCTGCTGCAGGGTGTCAGCGCCGGCGGCGAGTGGGGCGGCGCGGCGCTGATGGCGGTGGAGCACGCCCCGCCCGACCGGCGTGGCCGGTTCGGCTCGTTCTCGCAGATCGGCGTCCCGGCCGGGCTGATCCTGGCCCAGATCGTGTTCCTGGTGGTGAACAACCTCGTCACGCCGCAGCAGTTCGCGGCGTGGGGCTGGCGGATCCCGTTCCTGGCCTCGATCGTGCTCGTCGTGGTCGGGCTGGTGATCCGGCTGAAGGTCGAGGAAAGCCCGGTGTTCCAGGCGCTGCGCTCGGGCGCGGCGCGCAGCCGGGCGCCGATCGTCGAGGTGTTCCGGGAGCGTCCGCGCGAGCTGGCACTGGCGTCGATCAGCTTCATCGCCAACACCGCGATCGGCTACGTGTTCCTGGCCTACCTGCTGGCCTACGGCACCCAGGTGCTCAAGGTCGACCGCAACCTGATGCTGGTCGTGGTCGTCGCCGGCAGCGTGTGCTGGCTGGTGAGCATCGTCGGCGCGGCGATCTGGTCCGATCGGGCCGGACGCAAGCCCCCGTACCTGGTCGGGTCCGTGCTGCTGCTCGTGTGGCCGGTGCCGTTCTTCCTGCTGCTGGACACCAAGGACACGACCCTGATGATCGTCGCCGTGCTGGTGCTGACGATCGGGCTCGGCCTGTCCTACGGCCCGCAGGCGGCGTTGTTCGCGGAGATGTTCGAGCCCCGGTTCCGCTTCAGCGGTGTGTCGTTCTCCTACGCCGTGGGTGCCCTGCTGGGCGGCGGGTTCGCCCCGCTGATCGCGCAGGCGCTCCAGGTGCGCACCGGGACGTCGCTCTCGGTGGCCGCGTACATGGTCCTCGTCGCGCTGATCAGCCTGGTGGCCGTGCTGCTGATCCGGGAGACCCACCGCCCGGTGCGGTGAGCCGCGGGCCTCAGGCCAGGTCGGAGCCGTGCCGCGCGGCGTCCGCCGTGGACAGGTCCCGGGCGCGACGACGCCCGGCGACGCTCGGCCGGTCGGCCGACGCGTCGGCAGAGGGGACGGACCCCGTGCCGGGCACGCCGCTGCCGGCCATGTGCTCGGCCTCCTCGGCGAGCCCGCGGGTCACGCACGGCCAGGCCGCGCTGATGCCGCTGGCGTCCCGACACTCCCGGCAGTAGCCCTGCGCGTCCGGCGTGTGCTCGTCGAGCGTGCGCCGCAGCAGGTCGGGCATCTCGGACAGGATGTTCGCGAGCGCCAAGGCGGTCACCTCCATATCGATTGCGGGGCACAGTAGTAGTACGGCGGAGGGGGCCGCCGCGAGGGTCCGGTGTTGTTCGTCGTTCACCGGAAGGAATCAGCGGTGGATGACCGGGTGGGCACGCATCGTCGGTGTCCGGCGTGTTGCGGAGCAATTTCCGCGTGTTCCGGCGGGCCGGCCGCCGCGTGTTCCCGTGCCTTTCCGTCGGCCGTGCCGACGGTCAGCCGACGGGCGGACCGGCGGACCCGGCCCAGGTCCGACCGACCGCGCCCGCGATCCGTGACGGTGTGAAGA
Source organism: uncultured Actinomycetota bacterium (assembly GCA_963822335.1). GTDB lineage: Bacteria > Actinomycetota > Actinomycetes > Mycobacteriales > Pseudonocardiaceae > Pseudonocardia. Next base: position 731,433 of record CAWGHE010000007.1, read on the forward strand.
TCGATGGTGAACTGGTGACGCAATTGCCGGTGTGTGGGTTGGCCGTACTCCGGGGACGCCCCGGATTGCGCAGGGATCGCCACTCCGGACGTAATCCGTGGAATGCGGGCGAGAGGTGCCCGAATTCCGCGCGGACCCGCTCGTCGATTCAGCGGCCGGATCGTTCGCCGGTTGCGCAGCCGCGACGACAGGTGGACGGTGGGCCGCCCGTCGCGCCGTGGTCCGGGAGCCGCTCAGCCGACCGGCTGGGCCACCGTCGTCCGGCGCACGCACGCGAGCACGGCGGCAGCGCAGGCCAATGTCAGCACCACGCACACGACGACGGCGGTGTCCCACCCGGCGAGCAGCTGCGCCGGGGTCTCGGTGCCGGTCGGCGACGCGAGCACGGACACGACGGTCACGCCGATCGCCGCGCCCAGGTACCGGGTCGTGTTGTTGATGCCGCTGCCCATTCCGGCGCGGTTCGCCGGTACCGAGGCGACCGCCTCCCGGCCGAGCGTCGCGTTCACGACGCCGGTGCCGAGCCCGGCCAGGACGAGCGCGAGCAGCGGCAGTGCGATCCCGGAGTCCGGCTGCAACCACGCCAGCGGCACGGTCCCGGCGGCGACCACGACGAGCCCGGCCGTCAGCCGTGCCGCGCCGGACACGCGCTCGCTGATCCGGCGGGTGAGCAGCGCGGTGACGATGCTGGTACCGGACCAGCCGAGCAGCAGCGCCGCGGCACCGAGCGGGCCGTAGCCCAGCCCGCGCTGCAGCAGGGCGGGCAGGTACGACGAGATCGCGATGATGCCGAGGCCCGTCGCCAGACTCGCCACCGAGGCCGCGACCAGCCCCGGGTTGCGGAACAGGCCCAGCGCCACCATGGGGTGCGACGAGCGCCGCTGGACGGCGAGGAACCCAGCGAGCAGCAGGACGCCCGCGACCATCAGTGCGATCGGGACCGGGCCGATCGGCAGGCGTCGGGCTTCGGTGAGGCCGGCGAGCAGCGCGCACAGGCCGGCGGCGAGGAGCAGCATGCCCGGCACGTCCACCGGGCGCGGCTCGCCGGACGTCGACTCGTCGAGCAGGGCACGTCCGGCGACCGCCACGGCGAGCGCGGCGACGGCGACGGCGAGGTAGAACGGCCGCCAGGGCACGAGCCCGGACACGATCGGCCCGAGAGCGATGCCGCCGGCGAGCGCCGCGCCCCACATCCCGCTCGCCGCGGCCCGGCGCGGGCCCGGCGGGATCGCGTGGCTGATCAGCGCCAGGCTGCAGGCGATCATGGCCGCGGCCCCGACGCCCTGGGCAACCCGTCCGAGCACGAACACCGTCGTGCCCGGTGCGGCCGCCCCGGCGACCGACGCGAGCGCCAGCACGACCGAGCCGAGGACGAACACCCGGCGGCGACCGTGCTCGTCGGCGAGCGTGCCTGTGGTGAGCAGTGCCGCGGTGAGCCCGAGGCTCATCGAGCTGAGGATCCACGACTGACCGGATGCACCCGTCCCCAGATCACCGGAGATCTGACGCAGCGTCGTCAGCGGTGCCGTGTACGACACCAGCGCGAGCAACGTGCCCAGTGCGGAGATTGCGACCGTCCTGCTCGGCATCTCGGTCCCCTCGGTCGATTGACGGTCTGGTGATTGAACCGGACACTAGCACGACGCGGTTCAATCACCAGACCGATCGGATAGGATGGTGCGATGCCGCTCGGAACCGACTACGGCTCGCAGGCCTGCTCGATCGCCCGCGCGCTCGAGATCGTGGGCGAGCGCTGGACGCTTCTGATCGTGCGCGACTGCTTCTACGGCGTGCGGCGGTTCTCCGACCTGCAGCGACATCTCGACGTCCCGAAGGCCGTGCTCGCCGCACGCCTGGAGTCCCTGACCGGGGCCGGGGTGCTGACCCGCGACGAGGCCGGTCCGGGGCGGGTGGAGTACCGGCTCACCGACCGGGGCGTGGCCCTGTGGCCGGTGCTGTACGCGCTGTACGCGTGGGGGGACGAGCACGCCGCCCGGGGTGCCGGTCGCCGCCGGCTGTTCCGGCACGTGCCCTGCGGGACCGAGCTCGACGCGCACGCGGCCTGCCCGGAGTGCGGGACCGTGCCGGACGTGTCCGATGTGGAGATGGTCCCCGGACCCGCACTGGCCGCCGAGCCGGAGCCGGAGGAGTTCGTCGGCCGCGCTCTGCGCGGCCCGAGGCGGATGCTCGAGCCGCTGCGCTGACCGGCCGGCTCAGCGCAGGCGGGCTCAGCGCAGGCGGGCTCAGCGCAGGCGGGCGAGGAGCCGCTCGCGCTGCTCGTCGGAGGCCGCCGCGGCGGCCGTCGTCCGCGCCATCGCCACGGCCGCGTCCCCGAGCGCCCGGTCCGCCGACGGGCCCACGCAGGCCGCGGCGAACTCCGGCTGGTGGTTGACCGCTCCGCCCGAGTCGATCGCGATCGCCGGGTGGATGCTGGGCACGACGAGGCTGACGTTGCCCATGTCGGTGCTGCCGGCCGGCAGCGCGCGCTCCTGCTCGGGCGGCAGCAGGGTCCGGCCCAGCTCACCGATCGCGGCCCGGTAGGTCTCGGAGAGCCAGGGGTCGTGGCGCAGCTCGGCGTAGTCCGGCGCGGCCGTCACCTCGTACGAGCAGCCGGTGGCGACCGCACCGGCCTCCAGGCACCGGCGGACACGGATCTGGAGCCGTTCGAGCGACTCCACGTCCGGCGCCCGCATGTTGTACACGGCCCGCGTGTCGGCCGGGACGACGTTCGGCGCGTCCCCGCCGTGCGTGACGATGCCGTGCACGAGCTGCTGCGGCTCCATGTGCTGGCGGCCGACGCCGATCGCGACCTCGGCGACGGTCAGCGCGTCGGCGGCGTTCACGCCCAGGTGCGGCGCCATGGCCGAGTGCGAGGGTGTGCCCCGGTACCGGACCTGCCACTCGGCCAGGGCCAGCGGCCGCGGCGCGACGACGTCGATCGGCGCCGGATGCGCCATCATCGCGAGCGCGACCTCGTCGAACACGCCCGCGTCCAGCATGACGATCTTCCCGCCGCCGTCCTCCTCGGCGGGCGTGCCGACGACCAGCACGGTCAGGCCCAGCTCGTCGGCGACGTCGCGCAGGGCGAGCGCGGCGCCGACCGACGACGCCGCGATCAGGTTGTGCCCGCAGGCGTGCCCGATCCCGGGGAGTGCGTCGTACTCGGCGCAGAACGCGACGGTCAGCGGCCCGCTCCCGGTGCGCGCCACGAACGCGGTGTCCAGGCCCGCGGTGCCGCGCTCGACGTCGAAGCCCTCCCGCTCGAGCAGGCCCGCCACCTTGTCCGCGCTGCGGTGCTCGGCGAACGCGAGCTCGGGCTCGGCGTGCAGGCTCCGCGCGAGCTCGACGAGCCGGTCGGCGTGCGCGTCGACGGCGTCCGCGCAGTGCCGGGTGATCCGCTCCGGGATCGGGGTCCCCATGTCGTCCTCCTGGTGCTCGGGCTGCGACGTCCGCCCCCGGCGATTCTGGCATCGTCCGCTCCCGTCACCGGCGATCCGGCGCGACGGGCCGGAATCGTCCCCGGCGCGGTGACCGTGGCGTAGGGGTCCGCCGTCAGTCGAGGAGCGCGTCCACGACGGTGCGGGCGCTCCGGGCGGGACCGTCGTGTCCGAGGGCCTGGACCGACGCGTAGACGCCCTCGAACACGAGCACCAGCTGGTCGCCGAGACCGGGCCTGCCCAGCTCGACGGCGAGCTGCTCGAACCGGGTCCGCACCCACGCCTTGAGCGCGACCGCCGCCCGGTGCGCCGGCAGGTCCGGATCCGGGAACTCGGTGAGGGTCATCAGGAACGGGCACCCGCGGCAGTGCTCCGGCCGGGTCTGCTCGCCCAGGGCGTCGAACACGGACCGGACGCGGTCGCGGGGGTCGTCCCCGCCCGCGGCGACCGCGTCGTCGAACCACTGGCGATACCCCTCCGCGTTGGCCTCGACGTAGGCCGCGACGAGATCGTCCTTGGACGGGTAGAGCCGGTACAGCGTGGTCGGGGCGACCTCGGCAGCACGGGCGACGGTGTCGACGCCGGTGGCCCGTACGCCCTTCCAGTAGAACAGCTCGCCCGCCGTCGCCAGCAGGTGCGCGCGTGTCTGCTCCGCCGTGCGTCGCATCTCGCCTCTCCGGTGGGCTCGCCGTTCGCTCGGGCTTGCCCGCGAGCGTAGCCTCCGACGTTAGGGAACGATCCCTAACATCTCCCTGGAGGGCGCATGATCGTGGTGGCGGGCGCGACCGGGAACGTCGGTGGTGCGCTGGTGTCCGAGCTCGACCGGCGTGGGGTCGAGGTCCGGGCGGTGACGCGCGACCCGGCCCGCGCGCGGTTGCCGGACGGTGTGCGGGCCGTCGAGGGGGATGTGGACCGGCCGTCGACGATGGCGCCGGTGTTCGCCGGTGCCTCCGGAGCGTTCCTGCTGAGCGGCTACGCCGACATGCCCGGACTGCTCGCCGAGGCGCGGGACGCGGGGATCGGCCGGGTGGTGCTGCTGTCCAGCTCGTCCGTGCCGTCGGGCGACATGTCCAACGCGGTCGTCGCCTACCACCTGCTCTCCGAGCAGGTCGTGCGTGAGTCCGGGGTGCCTGGGGTGTACCTCCGGCCGTCGATGTTCATGACGAGTGCGCGGGACTGGGCGCCGCAGCTCGCCGCCGGTGACGTCGTCCGGGCCCCCTGGGCGGATCTCCCGGCGGCTGTGATCGACCCGGCCGACATCGCGGCCGTCGCCGCCGTCGCGCTCGTCGACGGCGGGTACGACGGCGCCGATCTGCGGCTCACCGGCCCGCAGGCGCTGACGCCGCCCCAGCGGCTGGAGATCCTGGCCGGAGCGCTCGGCCGGACGCTGCGGCTCGACCCGATGACCGACGACGAGGCGATCGCCGACCTCGCGGCCCGCATGCCGGAGCGCTACGTGGACGCGTTCCGCAAGTTCTATGTGGACGGTGACCTGGACGAGTCGCCGGTCCTGCCGACCGTTCGCGAGGTCCTCGGGCGCGAGCCGGCCACGTTCGCCGACTGGGCGGAACGCAACCGCGACGCGTTCGGCTGAGTCGTCTACTCCTCCGGCACCTCCCGGTCGATCTCGTCCAGCCACGCCGTCGCGGACATGTCCGACGGCGCCCGCCAGTCGCCCCGCGGGGAGAGCGAGCCGCCGGGGGAGACCTTCGGCCCGTTCGGCAGGGCCGAGCGCTTGAACTGGCTGAACGCGAAGAACCGCTGCGCGAACACGCGCATCCAGTGCCGGATCTCCGCCGGGGTGTACTCCGGGCGGGCGTCGTCGGGGAACCCGGGTGGCCAGGCGCCCGAGGCCGCGTCCGACCAGGCGTGCCGGGCCAGGAACGCGATCCGCGACGGCCGGAAGCCGTAGCGGAGCGTGTACCAGAGGGTGAAGTCCTGCAACGCGTACGGGCCGACCTTCGCCTCGCTGGACTGGACCTCCTCGTCGCCGTCGGTGGGGACCAGCTCCGGGGTGATCTCGGTGTCCAGCACGGACCGCAGGACGTCGGACACCTTCTCGTCGAACTGGTTCGAACCGATCACCCACCGGATCAGGTGCTGGATCAGCGTCTTCGGCACCCCGCCGTTGACGTTGTAGTGCGACATCTGGTCGCCCACCCCGTAGGTCGACCAGCCCAGGGCCAGCTCCGAGAGGTCCCCGGTGCCGAGCACGATCCCGCCGCGCTGGTTGGCCAGCCGGAACAGGTAGTCGGTGCGCAGACCGGCCTGCACGTTCTCGAACGTGACGTCGTAGACCGCCTCGCCCCGGGAGAACGGATGGTCGATCTCGGACAGCATCGTGCGAGCCGTCGGCGTGATGTCGATCGTCTCCAGCGTGACGCCCAGTGCCTGCGACAGTGCGACCGCGTTGTTCCTCGTGTGCTCGCCGGTCGCGAAGCCGGGCAGCGTGAACGCCAGGATGTCGCTGCGCGGGCGGTCCTCACGGTCCATCGCGCGGGCCGCGACGATCAGCGCGTGCGTGGAGTCCAGCCCGCCGGACACCCCGATCACGACCTTCGGATGCCCGATCGCGCGCAGCCGCTGCTCCAGCCCGGACACCTGGATCGAGTACGCCTCATAGCAGTCCTGCTCGAGCCGGTCCGGATCGGCGGGCACGAACGGGAAGCGCTCGACCTCCCGTCGGAGCCCGAGATCGCCGTCCGGCGGGTCCAGCGTGAACTCGACCGTGCGGAACCCGGCGAGCCGCTCGGCCAGGGCGCGGCGGTTGTCGTCGAACGTGCCCTGCCGCCGACGCTCGGCCACGATCAGGTCCAGGTCGACGTCGGCGACCGCCCGCTGCGCGGCCTTCGGGAACCGGCCCGACTCGGCCAGGCGCTCGCCGATCTCGTAGATCATCGTCTGGCCGTCCCACGCGACGTCCGTGGTGGACTCGCCCTCGCCGGCCGCGGCGTAGACGTAGGCGGCCAGGCAGCGCGACGACGCCGAGCGGCTCAGCAGCCTGCGCTGGTCCGCCCGCCCGACGGTGATCGGGCTGCCGGACAGGTTGGCCAGCACGGTCGCCCCGGCCAGCGACGCCTCCGCACTGGGCGGCACCGGGACCCAGAAGTCCTCGCACACCTCGGCGTGCAGCACGAAGCCGGGCAGGTCGGTCGCGGCGAACAGCAGGTCCGGCCCGAACGGGTAGGGCTCGCCGCCGATCCGGATCTCGCCCCGCTGGTCGTCCCCGGGCGCGACCTGGCGGCGCTCGTAGAACTCCCGGTAGGTCGGCAGGTACGACTTGGGGGCGACGCCCAGGATCCGTCCACGATGGATGACCACGGCGCCGTTGTAGATCCGGTGCCGGTGCCGCAACGGCGCACCGACGACCAGCACCGGCAGCAGCCCCGCACTCGCCCCGGCCAGCGCGACCAGCTCACTCTCGACGGCGTCGAGCAGGGTGTCCTGCATCAGCACGTCCTCGAGCGAGTACCCGGACAACGTCAGCTCCGGGAACACGACCAGCCCGGCGCCGTCCGCGTGGCACTCGCGCGCGGCGGCCAGCACGGCCGCGGCGTTCGCGGCCGGGTCGGCCATCGTGGTCCGGATCGTCTGGGCGGCGACGCGCAGGAACCGGTGGCGGTAGAGGGAGCGGAAGTCCATGGACCATTCCTCGTCGGGATCGTTCTGTCCGCAGTCTGCCGCACGCCACCGACAACCCGCGCCGCGTCGCGCCTGTGATCGTCGACGCGGCGCAGCTCATGGCGGGGCGGCGAGATGCGCGCACACACGGACTGCCCGCACGAAGGCAGAGGCGGATGAGCTCGCCTGCCGGTCTGGGGCCGTGACGCCGACGGGCGCTGGGCGCGCACGACGACCTCGCGGGCGCCCGATGCGACCGGCTGCCACGTCGTGGTGGTGCGAACCGCGCGAACGTGCCGGTCGACCGCCCGGCGGAGTCGGGCGGCACGTTGTGGTGGTGGGAGCCGCGCGAACGTGCCGGTCGATCGCCCGGTGGAGTCGGGCGGCACGTTGTGGTGGTGCGAGCCGCGCGAACGTGCCGGTCGATCGCGTCGCGCCGGTCGGCAGTCACATTGTGGCGGTGCCGGGCCGAGTCGAGGTCACGCTCGATCACGCCGGCCCCGTCCTGCGGCCTGCTCGCGGCGCGTGGCCGCGACACGACCGCCTTCCCCGTCACGCTCGCCGCGAAGGCCACCGCGACGTTCACCGCCGACTCGAAGGAATGGGCCGGGCGCGATCTGATGGTCAACGACGAGACGGAGGTCACCGGCTCGTGATCAGCGGCGCAGCACCCGCAGCAGCGTCGGCGGGCGGCCGCCGAACCCCTCCGCCTCCAGGACCGCGAGCAGGATCCGCGGCAGGTCCCGCACGGCCGGGAACATGATGTAGCGCGGGGACCACTCGGGCCGGAACTTGGCGTTGAACCGGTAGAGGCTGTCGATCTGCCACCAGCGCGACGCGAGCCGGAGCAGCCGGGCCCAGGACCGCGCGACCGGGCCGGCGCCGATCCGCTCGCCCCGCTCCAGCGCCGAGCGGAACACCGCGAAGTTCAGCGACACCCGTCGCACACCGAGCGCCGGCGCGGCCGCCATCAGCTCGGCGATCAGCAGCTCGTTCACGCCGTTGTCCGCGTCCGCCTCGCGCAGCATCGCGTCGAGGGACAGCCCGTCCGGGCCCCACGGGACGAGCTGGAGCAGCCCGCACGGCGTCCCGTCGCGGTCGGCGGTGACCAGCACCGCGTCCGGGTCGACCGGGTCGGCGACGCGGGACAGCGCCATCGAGAAGCCGCGTTCGGTCTCGCCGCCGCGCCACCGGTGCGCCCGCGCGACGATCTCCTCCCGCTCGGCGTCCGGAACGTCGCAGAGCCGTCGCACGACGGCCGTGTGCCCGGCCCGCTGCATCCGGGCCACGGCCTGGCGCACCCCGCGCATCGGCCGCCCCTCGAGCGTGAACGTGTCGGTGTCCAGTACCGCCTCGTCGCCCAGTTCGAGGGCGTTCAGACCGGCCTTCGCCCAGGCGACGGCCCCGCGTTCCGAGCAGCCCAGCACGGCGGGGGACCAGCCGTTGCGCACGCACGTGTCCCGGAACGCCTCGATCGCCCCGGGCCATGCGCCGACGTCGCCGGCCGGGTCCCCGGAGGCCAGCGCGACCCCGGCCAGCACCCGGTAGGAGACGGCGGACTTGCCGCCCTGCGCGAACACCGCACCCTTGTCCCGGCGCAGCGCGAAGTAGCCGAGCGAGTCCCCGCCGGGCCGGGCCAGCATCCCGCGCAGACGTTCGGAGTCCTCGGCGGACATGCTCGGGTCCGGCTCCGGTGAGCGCAGCAGGTGATAACCGGCGACGACGACCGCGACCACGCCGAACGTGAGGCCGATCGCCGCGGTGAGGTCGTCGAGCCAGATGACCTGGAAACCGAGCGGCCCGGACACGCCGATCAGCGACAGCGCGGCCTGCGCCGCCTCGCTCGCCGGGTCGGGCATCCCCTCCAGCCGGCGCTCGTTGACGGCCAGCAGGATCCACACCAGCGCGAACCCGGCCAGCGCGAACTCGACAAGCGTGCGTACCGCGCGGCCGAGGCCGCCCGGGTCCTGGCGGGCGACGAAGTAGTGCCGCGTCAGCACGAGCGCCACCAGCAGCGCCGAGGTGGCCACCGCGGCCACGATCCCCCGGTGCTGGTCGATCACGTGCAGCACGTTGACCACGACGAGCACCGCCGTCGTCGTGCTCGCGAGCCACCACGCTCGTCGCTTGCGCCGGCGCAGCCCGGTGGCCAGCAGCAGCACGGCCACCCCGGCCACGAGCGTCACGACGGTGCCGGCCAGACCGACCGCGGGCGGCAGCCCCATCGACGTCCGCAGCGGCCCGCCGAAGATCCGGCGCGGCCCCGGGAACAGGGCGGTCACGATCGTCAGCAGCGCGACCAGACGCGTCGCCCACACGACGGTGCGCACGGTCGCGCCCTCGGCGAGCCGGCGCCGTCGTGCGTCCGGGTCCGCGACCACCGGAACGGCCGCACGCGTGGGCGGTACCCCGTCGGACTCGGGCCCGGTGGTCTCGGACCGCACCACGACGTCCTCCCGTCCGACCCTCGGCCCCGTCACCTCCGGCGGGGCGGGTCAACGATGTCATGCCCGGCAGACCGGCCCGCCGGGAGATCGGCCACCGGCCCCGGGCCGCGGAACCCTTCCCTGCGACAAGGCCCCACAGGTGGAGAACGCCGGTCTGGACACCCGGACGGTCACCGAGGGAGAGTCGGTCCCAGACACCGCTCGCACCGAGCGGGCGCCACTGACCGGCCCCGGGGCCGCCGTGGCCGCGTGCCGGACTCCCGGTGCGCGGCCACGGATCACGGTTCGGGGATCACCCGGTCAGGCCGGCCTCGACGGCGAGCAGGCCCGCCTGGGTGCGGTTCGTGCAGTCGAGCTTCACCAGCATCCGCGACACGTAGCTCTTGACGGTGGCTTCGGTCAGGTGCAGGCGTGTCGCGATGCCGGCGTTCGTCAGACCCTCGCCGAGGCAGCGCAGCACGTCGAGCTCGCGGTCGGTGAGGTCCCCGGTCCGTGCGCGGGCGGCGCTCGTGCGGCGGTGGTCCGCGCCGGACGCGGCCACCAGCCGCCGGGCCGCCTCCGGGGACAGCACCGTGTGCCCGTCCGCGGCGACCCGCACGAGCCGGACCAGATCGCTCGGTGGCGTCGACTTGACCAGGAACCCGGCGGCCCCGAGCTGCAGCGCGCGCAGCACGTAGGTGTCCGCGTCGAACGTCGTGAGCGCGACGACGGCGGGCGGGGTCACCATCGCCGCGATCCGCTCGATCGCGGTCAGGCCGTCGACACCGGGCATCCGCAGGTCCATCAGCACGACGTCCGGGTAGTGGTTCAGGACGGCCTCGACCGCCTCGGCGCCGTCGTGCGCCCGGCCGACGACGTCGAGGTCGTCGGCCGCGGACAGGATCGTCGTCAGGTGCTCGCAGACCATCGGCTCGTCGTCGACCACGAGCAGCCTGATCATGGTGCAGTCCCTCCCCCCGTCGGCACGAACACCGGAAGCGTCGCATCCACCCGGAACCCGCCGTCGTCGGTGGGGCCGTGCTGCAGCGTGCCGCCGACCAGGCCGACCCGCTGCTCCAGCCCGGCCAGACCGGCGCCGGACCCGCTGGCCGCGAGCGCCTCGTCCCGGCCGGCCGGTGCCGCGTCGTTGACCACCCGGACCTCGACGCGGTCCGGGCCGTAGCGCACGTGCACCCCGGTCCGGGCGCCCGGCGCGTGCTTACGGACGTTCGTCAGAGCCTCCTGCACGACCCGGTAGGCCGTGCGCGCGACGGTCGGGGCGACGGAGTCCGGGGAGCCCTCGACGTCGAGGTCGTCGACCGGCACCCCGGCCGCGGCGGACTCGCGGGCCAGCTCGGCGGGGTGCCCCGGCGGCGGCGCGCCCCCGTCGCGGCGTTCCGGTGCGGGGCCGGTGCCGTCCGGCTCGGTCCGCAGCACCCCGACGAGATCGCGCAGCTCGGTCAGCGCCTGCGCGCCCGCCGTCCGGATGCCTCCGGCCGCCGTCCGTACCTCCGGCGTCCCCGACGTCTCCAACGCGCCCGCGTGCAGCACGATCAGGCTGATCCGATGGGTGACGACGTCGTGCATGTCGGCGGCGAGCCGCCGCCGCTCGTCGAAGCGGGCCTGCTCGGCCAGCAGGTGCTGCTCGCGTTCGGCCCGCTCCGCCCGGTCGCGCAGCGACTGGACGAGCCGGCGGCGGGCGTCGAAGTACAGCGCGGCCAGCGCCGGCAGCAGCGTGGCGAGCAGGCCCAGCGGCGTGAGGTCCCAGGCCGGGGCCCACGGCCGTGCGGCCAGCACGGTGAGCACGGCCGTCACGGTGATCCACACGCGTCGCGGCGCGCTCATCACGAGGAAGATCAGCACTGCTGGGGCGGCACGGGGGACGGTGCCCGGGCTGAGCTGCACGGCCGGCACGAACAGGCCCGGCGCGAACGCGTCGGACACGGCCATGAGCGCCGCCACCACCACGATGATCGCCGTGACCGTCCGCGGCGCGCGGAACAGCAGCAGGAGCGACAGGTCCGCGACGACCTGGAGGGCGACCCCGGCGTAGGGCCCGGCCCAGCCGGTCGTCGGCGGCCCGACCAGGCCGAGCGTCAGGTCGAGGGCCGTGGTCAGCACGACGAACCCGACGACCGTCCACCGCACGATCCGCGGTACGGGCACCCGCTCCCTCACCTGCGTCACCGTAGGCCGGGCGGCCGCGCGCCGGGCATCACCTTTCGTCGGTAGCGCGTCATCCCTTCAGCGGTCGCCACCAGCCGGGGTGGTCCCGGTACCAGGCGACGGTCCGGGCGAGCCCCTCGTCGAACGACGTGCGCGGCCGGTACCCCAGCTCGTCGGTGATCTTCGTGATGTCCACGGAGTAGCGGCGGTCGTGGCCCTTGCGGTCGGTCACCGGACGGATGAACGAGGAGTCCCGGCCGGTCGCCTCGAGCAGCCGTTCGGTCAGCTCCCGGTTGGTCATCTCGGTGCCGCCGCCGATGTTGTAGATCTCCCCGGCACGCCCCCGCTCGGCCACGAGCTGGATGCCGCGGCAGTGGTCGTCGACGTGCAGCCAGTCCCGGGAGTTGCCGCCGTCGCCGTAGAGCGGGACGGGGATGCCGTCCATCAGGTTCGTGACGAACAGCGGGATGACCTTCTCCGGGTACTGGTACGGGCCGTAGTTGTTCGAGCAGCGGGTGATGCACACGTCCAGGCCGTGCGTGCGGTGGAACGCGCGCGCCATCAGGTCCGACCCCGCCTTCGACGCGGCGTAGGGCGAGTTCGGCAGCAGCGGGTCGGTCTCCGGCCAGGACCCGGTCTCGATCGAGCCGTAGACCTCGTCCGTGGACACGTGCACGAACCGGCCCGCCCCGGTCTCCAGCGCGGCGGCGAGCAGCGTCTGGGTACCGACCACATTGGTCCGGACGAACTCCGACGACCCGTCGATCGATCGGTCCACATGCGACTCGGCGGCGAAGTGGACGACGAGGTCCGCGCCGTCGAGCGTCTGCTTCGCCAGCGCTGCGTCGCCGATGTCACCGACCACCAGCCGCAGCCGCGGGTCGTCGGCGACCGGGTCCAGGTTGGCCCGGTTGCCGGCGTAGGTGAGCTTGTCCAGCACGACGAGCTCGTCCGGCTCGAAGCCGGGGTACCCGCCGCCCAGCGCGGTCCGCACGTAGTGCGACCCGATGAACCCGGCCCCGCCGGTCACCACCACCCGCATGCCGTTCCCTTCCTCGTCGGCCCGGTGCCCACAGCATGGCACGCACGAGATCGGGAAAATGCCGGTATGAGCGACACCCCGGACCCCGCCCTGCGCCGTGCCCGGCTGCTGCCGCGGGCTGCGGTCTCCCGGCGCACGCTGCCGGTCGTGCGGGCCCTGATGCGGCTGGTCATGCGGCGTCCCGGCGCCGACTCCGTCGTGACGCTGCGTCATGGCGTCCGGGTGCACGTCTACCACCCGCCGGGTGCCGCGGACGGTCCCCGGCCGGCCCTGCTGTGGATCCACGGCGGGGGCTACGTGATCGGCTCGCCGACGCAGGACGACCCGCAGTGCCGCGAGATCGCCGCGCGGCACGGTGCGCTCGTCGCGAGCGTCGACTACCGGCTGGCGCCCGAGCACCCGTTCCCGGTGCCGCTGGAGGACTGCTACGCCGCGCTCACCTGGCTGGCCGCGCGCCACGACGTCGACGCGGGGCGGATCGCGATCGGTGGAGCGAGCGCCGGAGGCGGCCTCGCGGCGGCGCTGGCCCTGCTCGCCCGCGACCGCGGGGAGATCCGGCCCGTGCTGCAGCTGCTCAGCTACCCGATGGTCGACGACCGCACGACGCTGCGCGACGACCTCGACGAGAACCGCACGTACCGGATGTGGAACCAGCGGAGCAACCGCTTCGGCTGGCGGAGCTACCTCGGGTCGGGATCGTCGGGCGACGTGCCTCCGCTCGCGGCTCCCGCCCGCGTCGAGGACCTGTCCGGCGTGGCGCCGGCCTGGATCGGTGTCGGCACCTACGACCTGTTCCACGACGAGGATCTCGCCTACGCCGAACGGCTGCGGGAGGCGGGCGTCGACTGCGCGGTGCACGTCTCGCCGGGCGCCTACCACGGCTTCGACGGCGTGGAGCCGGACGTGCCGGTGTCGCGAGCATTCACCGACGCCCGGCACGCCGCGCTGGCGGCCGCCCTCCGGGAGTAGCTCTGAGCGCCGTTCGGACGCGGCTATCCGGGGCGGACAACGCCGCGCAGCAGATTTGTCCTCACCACCCCTCGGCCGTGGGGGTCCCTCCGCGCGAGTGTGACCTACGCAACCCCGGCAGTCCTCGCCCCTCCCGGGCGGGCGTGCGCGCCGGCGCCGCGGCGACGCGGGACCACGAGTTCGAGGAGGAACGATCCATGGGCGATGTGCTCGCCGAGGGCTACAACGTCTTCGACACCAAGAAGTCGCCGAGCGGGACGGTCAAGTACCTGGAGTCGCCGGCCGACGTCATCGGTCTGATCCAGTCCGGAAAGCTCGGGGAGCACATCCTGCTGGTGCGGGGCGGTACGACGACGTTCCTCGCCCCGGCGCTGTCGATGGGGTCCATCGGCGTGATCACGATGTCCGGGGCGCCGGAGTCGCACCTGGGCATCCTGTCGCGCGAGTTCCAGACGCCGTGCGTGATGACCGCGCACCTGACGTCGAGCGAGTCCCGCTACCTCGTCGGCTCGACCGACGAGTCGCACTTCGTCGAGATCGCCAAGGCGCTGGACGGGCGCAGGGTGCGGCTGGACTGCACCGACGACGAGACCGGCCGCGTCGTCGCGGACGACTGAGCTGCCCTCGACACACCGACCACCCGCCGAGCAGGGAGACGACATGACAGCGACCGAGGGCAAGCGCGCGACGTACAAGGACCGCTACCGAGGAGGCCGACGACGGCCTGCGGTTCCAGGACCTCACCTACACCGGCAACTTCGTCGGCATGGAGCCCGTCACGGACGGGATCAAGGGCGACAAGATGATGAAGTCGCGCGCCAAGTCGGGCGTGCTGGAGAAGGTGTCCAAGGAGGACGTTCTCCGCGACCGGTTCACCATCGACGAGCTCAACGATCTGAACAACTACCTGGCCTGGAACATCTGGGACGTGCTGGTCATGCGCGCCACCGAGGGCGTCAGCGGCATGATCCCCCGCCAGGAGTACGAGATCCTGGCCTTCATGCACGAGTTCTACCGCTGGCCGGAGATCATGGCGCATGACCACGGAGGAGGTCGGCGGCGCCCAGGGGATCATGGACATCGGTGCCACGGCCCGCCGGGAGATCGGCACCAAGGTCAACGCGGTGCACGACTGGTGCATCGGTGCGGTCGGCTTCGGCATGGGCCGCTGCGGACTGCTCGCCCTCGAGGTGATCAAGCCGGACGAGTACGTCGACGAGTCCAACGAGATCCTCAAGTTCATGCAGCGGGTGCTGTGGGGCAAGCGGCAGGACGGCTACATCCTCAACTCCCAGGACCGCTACCGCTGCCGCATCCACGAGCAGGACTTCCTGGACCAGATCGTCGCCCAGGTCGAGGAGCTGGAGCCGGACAGCCCCAAGCACCACACGTTCACCCAGTTCAACGCGGCCGCCGAGCTGCTGGCGTTCCTCGACCACTACGACTGCCGGCTCGGGCTCGGCGACACCGGCCCGTACGAGCTGCCGGACGGCAAGTTGCTGATCCTGCGCGACCTGTTCGTCAACGAGGAGGTCTTCCACTGGAGCGACGTCTGCGAGGACGCGAAGCTCCCGCACGTCTACTCGCTGGCCCTGATCATCGACCCGGAGAAGATGGGGCTCAACGAGATCCGGGTGAACGACATCTCCACCACGTTCACCCGCCCGAAGAACTACATCGACGCGATCGTCGGCGGCGCGGTGTTCGCCCGGGAGAAGTGGAACACCCCGATGGGCGAGGTCTACCCGATCAAGATCGACGACCTCGGTGACCACATGGGACGCATCCAGCAGGCGACGCTGAAGCTGTACCAGAAGACGGCGAAGATGTGCCGTCGCGACCTGATCTGGAACGGCCAGTACGTCTACTACATCGACATGATCCTCCCGCACATGCGGCTGGCCGGGACGTACGAGAAGGCCTGCCGCGACTACGACCTGTGGGAGATCGACCAGCGGGTCGCGAACTACTACTACGACATCACCAAGCGCGGGTTCGCGCAGGAGACGGTGCCCAGCAAGATCTTCTCCGGGGCGGGATACCTGCCGTTCCCGGAGGGCGTGAGTCCGCGCCGGTCGAAGTACCGGGTGCTGTAACCGTCCCCTTCTCCGGGCGGCGTGGCGTGGGGTGCGCGCCACGCCGCCCGGACCTGTGCCCGAGCGGAGGCCTCGCTGTGCTGGACAAGACCGACTACGACGTGCTCAACGCCGTCGCGCTGAAGAAGATGGCCTCGGCCGGCGCCGTCGCCGAGACGACCGGGTTGCCCGAGTCCGACGTGAACGACGCGCTCGAGCGTCTGATCGGGCAGGGGCACGTCCTGGTGGCCGCGGGATCGGCGCTCCCCGCCGACTCCGCCGAGCCCGCCCTGCGCGAGGCCGCCGTCGAGCGCTACGCGGGGGTCCGGGAGGACGCGGGAGTCGCGGCACTCGTCGAGAAGTTCGAGACGGTCAACATGCAGTTCCTGTCCACGATGTCGTCGTGGCAGCAGGTCGAGGTCGGCGGGAAGAAGGTCACCAACGACCATTCCGACCCGGACTACGACGAGAAGGTGATCGCGAGGCTGGACAAGCTCGTGCAGCGGCTGGCCCCGCTGCTCGATGCGCTCGCCGAGCACGACGCGCGCTTCGCCGGCTACACCCGCCGCTTCGCCGCGGCCCAGCAGGCCGTCGACTCCGGGCGGCACGAGATGGTGTCCTCGCCGAGCGCGGACTCGGTGCACAACGTCTGGTTCGAGTTCCACGAGGACCTGCTGCGCACGCTGGGCCGGGAACGCACCGAATGAGCAGGCCATGAGCGGTGTCGGCATCTCCCGTGTCCCCGCGCACACGTGGGCGTTCGCCGAGGCCGACGCGGCCGACGTCGCGCGGCTCGGCGGGAAGGGCGCCGGTCTGGCCCGGATGACGCAGCAGGGCCTGCGGGTGCCGCCGGGCTACGTCGTGGGCACCGAGGCGTGCCGGCGCTACCTCGCCGACGGCCGCATGCCGGACGGGCTGGACGCCGAGATCGCGGCCCGTCTGGCGGATCTGGAGGCGGCGACCGGCAAGACGTTCGGCGCCGGCCCGCTGCCGCTGCTGCTGTCGGTCCGCTCCGGGGCGCCGGTCTCGATGCCCGGGATGATGGACACCGTCCTCAACCTCGGTCTGGGGCGTGACGCCGCGATCGCGATGGCCCGGGCCACCGGGGACTCCCGGTTCATGGCCGACCTGGTGGTCCGCTTCCACACGATGTACGCCGAGATCGTGCTCGGGGCGCTGGACCCGGGTGCGGACGTCGGGGACGTCGATCCCGGCGACGATCCCGGCGCCGCCTACGACCGGGTCTGGGCCACGTGCCAGCAGGCCCTCGCCGACGACGGCGACGACCCGGTCCCGGACGACCCGCGCGCCCAGCTGACCGGCGCCGTCGAGGCGGTGTTCCGGTCCTGGAACACCCGCCGCGCCCGCACCTACCGGGAGCACCACGGCATCGACCATGCGATGGGGACCGCCGTCGTCGTGCAGTCGATGGTGTTCGGGAACCTCTCCGAGGACTCCGGGTCCGGTGTGGTGTTCACCCGCAACCCGGTCACCGGGGAGCCGGGGCTGTTCGGCGAGTATCTGGCGCACAGCCAGGGCGAGGACGTCGTCGCCGGCACCCGCACACCGGATCCGGTGACCGACGCGCTGCCGCCGGACCTGCTGACCGAGCTGCGCGCGGTCGGTGCGGACCTGGAGCGCTCGCACGGCGACGTGCTCGACATCGAGTTCACCGTGGAGCGGTCCACGCTGTACCTGCTGCAGGTGCGCAGCGCGAAGCGCACGCCCGAGGCGGCAGTCCGGATCGCCTCCGATCTCCTCGACGAGAGCGCGGTCGGCGAGGCGGCCGCGCTGCGGGCCGTGACGTCGGCGCAGGTCCGCCACGTCCAGCGTCCGGGGTTCGACGACGACGAGGTCGCCCAGGCCCGGTCGTCCGGCCGGCTACTGACCGCCGGCATCGGGGCCTGCCCCGGCCAGGTGTCCGGGACCCTGGTGCTCGACCCGGACCGGGCCAAGGAGATCGCCGACGGTGGCACGCCGGTCGTGCTGGCCCGCTCGGTGACCAGCCCGGCCGACCTGCACGGCATGATCGCCGCGGCCGGGATCGTCACCGCCACCGGCGGCTCCACCAGCCACGCGGCCGTCGTCGCGCGGGCGCTGGGTACGACGTGCGTGGTCGGGGCCGGGGCACTGCGCATCGACGAGGGTGCGCGCTCGCTGCACGTCGGCGACCGGGTGCTCGCCGAGGGGGACGCGGTCTCGCTGGACGGCTCGACGGGCGAGCTGTTCGCCGGCACGTTCGCGACGGCGACCCCGGCCGCGGCGACCGACGCGCTCGCGTCGCTGCTCGGGACGGCGCGCCGGGTCTCCGGCTGTGAGGTGCTCGGCCGGGTCACGCTGCCCGCCGACGTCGAGCCGGTCCTGGCGTCCGGAGCGACCGGGCTGGTCACCGCCGTCGACGACGTCCTGGCCGCCACCGGACACCTCGACCTCCCTGGTGCACGGACTGCTGGAGGGCTCGGCCCGCGGACCGGACGAGCTGGCCGACCAGGTCGCGGCGGGGCTGACGCCGCTGCTCGCCGCGGCGGACGGGCGGGAGGTCGGGGTCCGTGCGATCGACCTGGTCGCCGACGAGGCCCGCGAGCTGCTGCAGCAGACCGCCGTCACCACCCGGCACCCGGAGCTGTCCGTGCCGCTCGGGCGACCGGAGCTGGTCCGGGCCCAGATCGACGGGCTCGCCCGCGCCGTGCGCGAGTCGGGGGGACGGGCGCACCTGGCGCTGCGGCACGTGTCCGACCCGGCCGAGGCCGCCGCGCTGCGCCCGCTGGCCGACGGGGCCGGGATCGGGATCGGGACGTACCTGACCGCGCCCCGCGCCGTGCACGGGATCGAGGCGATCGCCGTCCACGGCGACGTGTGCTGGATCGAGCTGCGCACGCTGCAGGCGGCGATGATCGGCCTGCCGCCGCGGCAGCTGTACACGGCCGAACCGCTGGACGGCTACCTCGCGCGTGGACTGTTCACACTGGACCCGCGGCGCACGCTCGACCCGACCGTGGCCGAGCTGCTGGCGCGCGCGGCCGCGACCCGGGACCGCCTGCCCGACTGCCGGATCGGCGTGCGGATGTCCGCCAGCGCCTCCGACGAGACGGTCACGGCGCTGTACCGGATGGGATTCCGCCGATTCGCCGTGGATGCCGCCGGCAGCCGCCCGCTGCAGCTCGCGCTGGGGCAGGCCGCCGCCGGGTGATCAGCGGACGGGGCTGGGACCGTCGTCATCGGCCGGGCGGCCACGACCGTCGCCGGGGATCGACGGCCACGGACTGGTGGCCCGGCGACTCGGATCGGCGGCCGACGCTGGTCGTGCCGACCGCGCGAACGTTCCGCTCAATGCTCGGTCCGGATCGGGCGGAACGTTGTGGTGGTCGGTGCCGGCGTCGGACGTTCCGCTCGATCCTGGGCGCGCTGGTCGCGGCTGGAACGTCACTGGCGGTGGTGGCGCGGGACGTGTAGCTCGATCGACGGTCGCACGGTCATGCCGGCCCGCGGTGGCGAGGTGCCGGGTCTCTACGGCGGGTGGCGGCACTGGCCCGGCAGGCACGGTGCAGCCCGCGAGGGTCAGGTCGCCGGTCGCAGATCCGGCCGCACGGCGGCGAGCAGCTCGGCGAGCGATCGGTCGGCGGGATCCGCCTCGGCGAGCGACCCGCCCGGCCGGCGGGTCGACGCTCGGGGGGCGAATCCGGGGGGGCCGGTGCGGACGGCGCATCGCCCGGTCACCGTCCTGCCACCGTGCCGCGGCGACGCGTCGCCGCCGCCGTCGCGCCGCTCGCCGCCATCGGCCGAGGCGTCGGCAGGCAGGGCGGAGGACACCGGCGCGCGGTGGACCGGCCCTGGGGACGGGCCCTGAGGAGACGGGCCTGGGGAGGCCGGCGCGGACGAGAGCGACACGGAGGACGCCGGCGGAGCAGCGCAGGAGCCCGTCGCACACGCCTTGGTCGGCGGACCGGTGGCGTCGTCGCCGAGCAGGTACGCACCCACCTCCTGCGGCCACAGCGCGACGAACTCCGCGCCGGCCTCGGTGAGCTCGTCGGCCGAGTGCATCCCCCAGGCCACGCCGATCACCCGGATCCCGACCTCGCGGGCGTCGCGGACGTCGCCTGCGGTGTCGGTGACCAGCACGGTGCTGGACGGGCCGGGGGACAGCCGGCGGTTGCCCTCGTCGTAGTCGGCGGCGCAGCGGCGGCCGAAGCCGCTGCCCGCGTCGTCGAGGAACGCGCGGATCGCGGCCCGCTTGTCCGGCGCGACGTCGCCGCCGAACACGTGCGCGAAGCAGTACGCGATGTCGTTGTCCACCAGCACGCGTCGCAGCACGGCCATCGCGTTCGAGGACATCACGGCGAGCGTGCACTCCGAGGCCAGCCGCCGGACGACGTCCCGCATGCCCGGTACGAGCGGCGGCGAGTAGTCGCGGCGCAGCAGCGTCAGGAACTCCTGTTTGACCTCCTCGGCGTGCGCGTCGTCGCGGCAGCGCTCGGCCAGCGAGGCGAAGATGTTGCCGCGGAACAGCGCGAAGAACTCCTCCGGGGAGTCCACACCCAGCCCGTGCCGCCGGTTGACCTGCTCGAAGATCTCCCAGGACGCGATCCGGGTCTGGACCAGCGTGCCGTCGAGATCGAAGACGACCGCACGCGTCGGATCCATCACCCGAGCACGGCGTCCCAGATGGCGCCGAGCTCGCCGAGGCCGATGAAGTCCATGCACTCGCCGAACCCGGTCCTCCCGTCCAGCGTCCAGCGGTGCAGGCAGTTGTGCCCGACGACGCCGGGCTGGGACTGCCACGGGAACGTGGTCAGGGCGTTGCCCTCCAGCTCGAACACGGTGTCCCGGGAGTCGGTGACCCGCACCCGGATCCGTTCCGGGTAGAGGCCCTTGCGGTCGGTGACGCCCTCGCCGGCCTTGAGCCCGTACAGCTGCCCGCCGTCGAGCACGTAGCCGTGCGTGAGGGACAGCGTCGTCGGCGCGTCCGGCCCGTTCTCCGGCTTGTAGTCGAACAGCCCGTGGAACACCGTCCCGTCCGGGAAGTGCGCGTGCATCCAGGACAGCCGCGACACCTGGCGTTCGGCCCGCACGCCCCAGCTGTGGTCCATCGTGGAGATGCAGTCGATCGTCTCGGTCCGGCCGCGGATCGAGATCTCGCCCTCGAACCGTCCACTCTGGTCGAAGTGGCCGGCGTAGGCGTGCCCCCACGTCTTCGCCATGTCCTTGCCGGCGGCCATCGGGTCCTGGTCCGGGTCGTTGATGTCGTAGGCGTCGTGCAGCGCCGTGTAGCGGAAATGCAGCTCCAGCCCGGCCGCCGGGTCGGAGTAGTCGACGTCCCATACCCGGTTCGGGTCGCTGCAGTGCACCTTCAGTCCGTTCGCCAGCTCGTAGGAGACCAGGTTCGACGGCTGCGGCACGACCAGGTGCTCCCAGGAGTCCCAGTACTCCGCCGCCCACGGCTCGCGCACGCGCCGGCTGTTCACCGAGACCGTCGATCCGACCACGCCGAGCGGCTCGCGGAACAGGCCGTACACGCCGACGTTCAGCGGGGCGGGACCGTCCTGGCCGGCGTAGAGGCCGAAGTAGTTGGTCTCCGCCCACAGCGGGTCGTCGCTGGTGGGGGCGTGGAACTGGGCGTCCTCGTCACGGATCACCGGGGTCCTCCTCGCGAGCGGCGGTGCGGGGCCTGGCGGACCGGCCCGCGCATCACCCTGCCCGCCGCCGGGGGGCGTGAACCAGCACACATCCGGACAGCGACCGGGCACGACGTTGTCCCGGCGGGATAAAGCCTCCGCCCGGCGCCCGCTCCTAGCGTGCTCGTCGAGCCCGACGGGTGTGGGAGGTGACCGGACGTGCAGCTGGCAACGGTGCTCGGCCAGGTCGTCTCCACGGTCAAGGAGCCGGGGCTCGGCCGGTTCACGCTGCTGCTCGTGCGGGACACCGCCGACGGCGTCCCGGATTCCGACGACGACGGCGGGCCGGGATACGTGGCCGTCGACCTCGTCGGGGCCGGCGTCGGAGAGGTCGTGCTCGTCGCGTCCGGCGGCGCCGCGCGCGTCGCGGCCGGGGCGGACGCCCCGACCGACCGCGCCGTCGTCGCGATCGCCGACACCGTGATCCGGACCGGCACGGTCACCTACCGCAAGACCTGAACGAGGGAGGACGACATGGCTGCGACGCCGGGCGGTGCGCCCGCGACGGCGGCCCCCGCGGCACCCGTGCTGCGCGGGGCGCTGGGGCTGATCGAGACGAAGGGGCTGGTCGGCGCGATCGAGGCCGCGGACGCGATGGTCAAGGCCGCGAACGTCCAGATCCTCGGCCACCGGGAGATCGGTGGCGGCCTGGTCACGGTCATGGTGCGTGGCGACGTCGGTGCCGTGAAGGCGGCGACCGACGCGGGCGCCGTCGCCGCGGGCAACGCAGGCGAGGTCGTCTCCGTGCACGTCATCCCGCGCCCGCACGACGAGACGGAGAGCATCCTCGCGGTCCTCACCCGCCCGAAGTGATGAGCACCCTCGACGAGGACCTGGCGTCGCTCGCCGAGGTCCGCCGCAAGGCTCGCGCGGCCCGCCGGGCGTTCGAGGCGGCCGACGGCGCCGACCAGGAGACCCTGGACGGCTGGGTGCGCGCGATGGCGCTGGCCGGGACGAAGGCGGCCGAGGAGCTGGCCCGGCTCGCCGCGGACGAGACCGGCTACGGCGTCTACGAGCACAAGATCTACAAGAACCGCTACAACACCGGGTTCGTCGCGCGCTGGATGCTCGAGCGGCGCGCGGTCGGTGTGCTGTGGGTCGACGAGGGGTCCCGGGTCACCGCCGTCGGCACGCCGATGGGGGTGATCGCCGGGATCATCCCGGTGACGAACCCGACGTCGACGGCGCTGTTCAAGAGCCTGGCCGCGGTGAAGTCCGGGAACGCGATCGTGCACGCCCCGCACCCGCGGGCCGCGGCGTGCACGCACCGTGCGGCCGAGGTGATGGCCGAGGCCGCGACGAAGGCCGGTGCCCCGGAGGGCCTGGTCTCCTGCCTGGAGAGCCCGACGCTGCCGGCGACGGCGGAGCTGATGAGCCGCCCGGAGATCGCGCTCGTGCTCGCCACCGGCGGGCCGGGCATGGTGCGGGCCGCCTACTCCAGTCCGGGAAGCCGACGATCGCGGTCGGTGCCGGCAACGTCCCGGCCTACGTCGGCCGGAGCGTGCCGGACGCGGCCGAGGCCGCCGAAATGATCATCACGTCGAAGTCGTTCGACAACGGGACGGCGTGCGTGGCCGAGCAGTCGGTCGTCGTCGTCGAGGCGGTGGCGCACGAGTTCCTGGCGGCGTTCGAGTCCCGCGGCGCCTACTGGTGCAACGCCGCCCAGCAGGATGCGCTCGTCCGCGTGCTGTTCGACGAGCGCGGCGGGCTGCGCCCGGACGCCGTGGGCCAGACCGCGATCCGGCTGGCCGAGCTGGCCGGGTTCACCGTGCCGTCGACCACCCGGGTGCTCGCCGCCGAGCTGGACTCCGTCGGCCGGGGCACCCCGCTGTCCCGCGAGATCCTCGGGCCGGTGCTGTCGGTCTACCGGGTCCGCGACGCCGATGCCGGCTACCGGCGCTGCCGGGAGATCCTGGCGCTCGACGGCGAGGGGCACACGACGGCCGTGCACGCGTCCGACCCGGCGGAGATCGCCCGGTTCGGGCTCCTGCCGGCCGGCCGGATCGTGATCAACACGCCCGCGCTGTTCGGCGGCATGGGCTACTCCACCGACGTCGACCCGTCGTTCCAGCTCGGCACGGGAACCTGGAGCGGCTCGATCTGCTCGGACAACGTCACTCCGCTGCACTTGATCAACATCAAGCGGATCGCGCACGAGGTCCGCCCGTGGCGCAGCGTCTACGACACGGTCGAGCTGTAGTCGTGGCCACCGTGATCAGCGATCCGGCAGCGCAGGCGGACAGATCTGTCCGCCGGCACTGCCGAACGGACGATCATCGAGGCGTGGCGCGGCTGCTCGGGGCCGGCGCGGCCGTGCTGTCCGGGACGTCGGTCCCCGGCAGCGCGGTCCGGACCCCGGTCCGGGTCGGCGTGGACCTGGGCACGGCCAGCTGCGTGCTCGTCGTGCTGGACGCCGCGGGCGAGCCGGTGTGGGTGGACGCGCATCCGTCCGGGGCGCTGGCCGACGGCGTGGTCGTCGACTTCGCCCGGGCGATCGCCACCGTGCGGGCGTTGAAGCAGCGTGCCGTCACGGCCCTCGGGACGGACGACTTTCCCCACGTGGCCACCGCCTACCCGCCGTGCATCCCGGTCGCCGACGCGCGGGCCTGCGCCTACGTGTGTGAGGCGGCCGGTTTCGGCGAGGTCGCGCTCGTCGACGAGGTGAGCGCCGCGCAGGCCGTCCTGGCGATCGACGACGGCGTCGTCGTCGACGTCGGAGGTGGTTCCACCGGGGTCGGGGTGTTCGTCGGCGGCGAGCTGGTCGCGCTGGACGACCGCGCCGGCGGCGGTCACCACCTGGACCTGGTGCTGGCCGGGGCGCTCGGCATCGGCGTCGCGGACGCGGAGCCGCGCAAACGCGAGCACCCCGACGAGTGCCTGCCGATCCTCGTCCCGGGGCTGCAGCGGATCGCCGAGTCGGTGCGCGCGATGACGACCGACCACCCCGGCCTGCCGCTGCACCTGGCCGGCGGAGCACTGATGATGCCCGGCGCGGACCGGGTGCTCGCCGACCTACCTGGAGCGATCTGTCGTGACCTACCCGCACGCCCTGCTGATCACGCCGCTCGGGATCGCGGGGTGCGCGACGTGAGCACGCCGACCCTGCGCACCTACGCGTTCATCGACCGGATGCAGCCGCAGTGCGCGGCGCACATCGCGGCGACCAGCCCGGGCGACGTGCCGCTCGCCGGCATGGCCGAGCTCTACATCGAGATGGCCCCGGGCAACGAGGTGTTCCGCGCTGCGGACATCGCGCTCAAGGCGGCCGGCGTGCGCCCGGCGTTGCAGATCATCGAGCGCGAGTTCGGGCTGCTGGAGATCCACTCCGAGCAGCAGGCGGAGGTGCTGGCCTCCGGGGAGGCGGTGCTCGCCGAGCTGGGGATGTCCGAGTCCGACCGGATCCGCCCGTCGATCGCGTCGACGCAGTTCATCACGAACGTGCACCCGTACCAGGCGCAGCTGCTCAACAAGTGGCGCAAGGGATCCATGCTGATGCCCGGGCAGAGCCTGTTCGTCATGGAGGTCGCGCCCGCGGCCTACATCTCGATCGCCGCGAACGAGGCGGAGAAGGCCGCGGACATCACCGTGATCGAGCTGCGCGCGGTCGGCCGGTTCGGGCGGATGTTCCTGTCCGGCACCGAGAGCGACGTGCAGGCCGCGCGGGACGCCGCCGTCGCCGCGCTGGAGGCCATCGACGGGCAGGAGCCGGGCCGATGACCGTCTGGTCGGTCGCCGACGTCGAGGCTGCTGCGGCGGGGTCGCGCACCGTGCACGTCAGTGCCCGGGACGTCGTCACCCCGCTGGCCCGGGAACGCGCCCGCGAGCTGGACGTGACCATCGATGTCGTCGACGGGGCCGCGACCGTGCCCGGGGCCGCGCGGCGCAACAGTGCCGCGCGAGCGGAGCGCTCGTCCGGCGTGCCGGCGGGCCTCGGCGGTGCGCGGCACTCCGGTCCGGGTGCACGAGCGGAGCGCTCGTCCAACGGGGCCGTGCGAGCGGAGCGCTCGTCCAACGGGGCCGCGCGGGCGAGCCGCTCGTCCGACCCGAGTGTGGCTCCACCACCGGTGCGACCCCCGTCCGGCGCTCTGTTCCGCCGCGGCGCCCCCCTCCCGGCCGGGCTCGGGGTGGTGCGAGCGGGGCGGACCGGCCGCGTGGCCGTCGTCGGCGCCGGACACGTCGGCATGATCACCGCGATGCGGCTGGCCGAGGCCGACGTGTTCGACGAGGTCGTGCTCGTCGACATCGACGCCGGGCGCGCGGCCGGCGTCGCGCTGGACCTGACGCACACGGCGCCGCTCGCCGGGTTCGCCACCCGGGTGCGCGGCGTCGGCACCGTGGAGGGGGCGGGCTCCTGCGACTATGCCGTGATCACCGCCGGTCGCCCGCGGCAGCCCGGGATGAGCCGCAGCGACCTGATCGGCACGAACGCCGCGATCGTCGGGGACGTCGCGTCCACGCTGGCCGCGACGTCGCCGCACGTCGTCCTCGTCGTCGTGACGAACCCGCTGGACGAGATGACCCACCACGCGTGGCGGGCGTCCGGGCTGCCCGCCGAGCCGGGTGATCGGGATGGCCGGGGTGCTGGACACGGCCCGCTTCCAGGCGCTGGCGTCGCTGACCGGGGCGGTGCGGGCCGACCGGATCGACGCCGTCGCGCTCGGCAGCCACGGCGAGGAGATGGTCGTCCCGCTCTCGCAGGCCGCGGCGGGCGGGCGCCCGCTCGCCGAGACCGTCGACGGGTTGGACGCGATCGTCGACCGGACCCGCGGCTCCGGCGCCGAGGTCGTCGGGCTGCTGTCGTCCGGGAGCGCGTTCCTGGCGCCCGGCATGTCCGCGGCGCGGATGGTGCTGGCGATGGCCGCGGACTCCGGCGAGACGATGCCGGCCGCCGTGCTCGCCGACGGGCAGTACGGTATTCGCGACGTCTACATCGGACTGCCGGTACGGCTCGGGCGCGACGGCGTCCGCGAGATCGTCGAGATCTCGCTGGCCCCCGACGAGCTCGCCGCCCTGCGCACCGCCGCCGACCGCATCGCCGAGCGGCTCGCCGACCTCGCTCCGGCCCGGTGACCCGGTGCGGGCCGTGCTGTACGCCGGTGACGGGCGGGTGAGCGTGGAGCCCGTCACCGAGCCGGAGATCGCGGAGCCGACGGACGCGATCGTCCGCGTCCGCCGGGCCGCCGTCTGCGGCACCGACCTGCATGCCGTCGCCCACCCGGACGGGCTGCCCCGCGGCACGATCCTCGGGCACGAGTTCGTAGGCGAGATCGTCGAGACCGGGCCCGCGGTCGTCGGGCACCGGGTCGGCGACGTCGTCGTCGGCGCGGACTACACGGCCTGCGGGCGGTGCTGGTGGTGCCGGCGCGGTGATCACTGGGAGTGCGCCGAGCGCCGCTTCTTCGGCACCGGGACCGCGTTCGGGCCTGCGCTGGCCGGATCACAGGCCGAACTGGTGCGCGTGCCGCACGCGGACACCGTGCTCGTGGGCGTGCCCGATGACGTCGACCTGGACACGGCCGTGTTCCTCGGGCGACACGCTCGCCACCGGGTACGCCGCCGTGCAGCGTGCGGGGCTGCGGCCCGGGGACACGCTCGCCGTCGTGGGTGGCGGTCCGGTCGGTCAGCTGGTCAGCCTCGCCGCGCAGGCGCTCGGTGCCGGCGTCGTGGTGCTGGTGGAGCCGGTCGATGCCCGGCGGACGCTGGCCGCGGCGGAGGGTGCTGTCGTCGCGGACCCGGACCGGAGCCGCGACGTCGTCGACCGGGTGACCGACGCCCGCGGCGCCGACGCCGTC
Source organism: uncultured Actinomycetota bacterium (assembly GCA_963822335.1). Lineage (GTDB taxonomy): Bacteria > Actinomycetota > Actinomycetes > Mycobacteriales > Pseudonocardiaceae > Pseudonocardia. The sequence goes on from CAWGHE010000007.1 coordinate 758,633, forward strand.
GTCGACGCGATCGGCGGCCCGGCCGGACTGGACACGGCGTTCGGACTGGTCCGCCGGCGGGGCACGGTCGTGTCGGTCGGCGTGCACACCGCCGCGGAGTGGCCGCTGCCGGTCGCTCGGGCGTTCGCGGAGGAGCTGACGGTGCGGTTCGCGGTCGGCGACCTGATGCGCGATGCCCCTGATCTGGTCGGTCTCGTCCGTTCGGGTGCGATCGACCCGGCGGTCGTCGCATCGGAGCGGATCGGTCTGGACGAGGCGCCCGAGGCATATCGGAAGATGGCCGAGCGCCATACCCTCAAGTCACTGCTCGTGATCTGACCAGCACGAGAGAGGTAAGCGATGGCGCCATCCGAGCTCGGGACCGCCCTGATGACGGCCGTCGGGACCGGTGGGCTGACACGCCTGCTGCAGACCCGCCCGGACGACCCCCTCTCCGCTGCCGAGGCACTGGCCGCGGCCGCAGGACGCGAGATCGGTGTCCCGGTCCAGGTGCTCACCGACGACGGGTGGGTGCTGGCCGGCGTGCCATGGCTCAGCGACGGCGGGGACCGTGTCGACGCCGCGGGGGTCACCGTGCGGTGGTCCGGGGCGACGCGGGCGGTGCCGGCCGACCTGCTGCGCCAGGCGTGCGTGTGGCTGTCGCTGCTGCGCGAGCGCGCGGCCGCCCGCGAGGAGCTCACGTCGGCCGGTGCCGAGGCCGACTCGATCCGCGACGTCGTCGGGCGCCTGCTGTCGGTGCGCGACGCGGACCAGGTGCTCCTGTCGGTGGCCGACTGGGTGCTGCGGCTCCTCGACGCGGACATCTGCGGGGTCCTGCTGCGCGAGGGCGACGAGGTCCGGATGCGGTCCTGTGTCGGCCACCGCGCCGTCGAGACCTCGCGGCTGCGGATGAAGCGCGGCCAGGGCGTCGCCGGGCTGGTGTTCCTCACCGGCGAGCCGGCGAAGGTCGACTCCTACCTCGAGGACCGCACGATCAGCCAGGACTTCATGTTCCTGGCCGAGAAGGAGCAGACGTGCTCCGCGCTCGCCGTGCCGCTGCGCCTGCAGGGCGAGCTGGTCGGCGTACTCGAGGTGTGGCGCCGTCGCGAGTCCGTGTTCACCGCTCGCGACGTCCAGCGGATGGTCACGCTCGCCGACTTCGCGACGATCGCGATCGACAACGCCCGCCTGCACGACGTGCAGCTGCAGGCCATGGAGAGCGCCGAGCAGGCGCGCGACGCGCTGGCCCGGCAGATGACCGTGCTGGACCGCGCGGCGCAGCTGCAACAGACGTTGCTCTCGACGGTGGTGCAGGGCGGCGGCCTCGCCGCGATCGCCCGGACCGTGGCCGTCGATCTCGGCTGCGAGGTGGGCGTCTACGGCCCGGACGGCGGGCGACTCGCCGCGCACTCCGGTCCGCGGCTGGCCAGCACGCTGCCCGAGTCCCTGACGGCGTCCGGCACCCGCGCCGGGCCCCGGTCCGGCCGGTGGGTCCGGCCGGTGCACGCCGACGGCGACCGCGTCGGTCAGGTCTGCCTGCTGCAGGGCGACCAGCCCGCCGAGACGATGGACGCCGTGGCCGGGCACGTCGCGATGGCCTGTTCGCTCGCGCTGCTGCGGGAGCGGGCGGCCAGCCGGGCGCGCTCCGAGGCGATGGAGCAGGTGCTCTGGGACCTGCTGCAGGGCCCGGTCGAGCACCGGCTTGCCGCGCGCACCCGCGCCCAGCAGCTGTCCGTCCCGCTCGGCGGCGCGCTGCGGGTGGTCTACGGGCAGATCGAGAACATCGGCCGGCTCGCGGCCGAGCAGGGATGGGAGACCGCGCAGTCCGACCGTGTGCGGCGCGACGTGCTGCGCGCGGTCCGGTGCGCGGACGGCGGCCGCGCGCCGTCGCTCGCCGGCCTGCGCGGGGACTTCCTCGTCGCGATCGCGGCCGACCTCGACCGGGGCGGGGCACGTGAGCTCGTCACGGCCGTCTCGGCGGCCGTGCGCGAGCAGTCCGGTGTCCGCCTGAGCTGGGGCGTCAGCCGGGAGCACACCGACGTCGTCGAGCTGCCGAGCGCGTTGAACGAGGCGCAGACCGCACTGTCCGCGGCGCACCGCCTCGGCGGGGAGAACGTGTTCCTCTACGAGGAGCTCGGGATCGTCCGGCTGCTGCTGGGTTCCGGGAGCGACCCGGACCTGCAGACGTTCGTCGACGAGGTCACCGGGCCGTTGCTGGCCTACGACAGGGACAACGACGGCTCCCTGATCCGGACCCTGCGCGCGTTCTTCGACGCCGACTGCTCGCAGCGCGTCGCCGCGGAGCGGTTGTTCGTGCACCACAAGACGTTGCGCTACCGCCTGGACCGGATCCGCAGGTTGACCGGCCTGGACCTGTCGCGGCACGAGGACCGGATGCGGGCGGACTTCGCCCTGCGGTTGCTGCAGGTCAACCGGTGCGATCCGGAGATGACCCACGGCGACGGGCTCACGCGGGAGGAGTGATCGACCCTTCGACGACGCCCTCGGTCTCGCCGTGCGGGCGCGGGATGACGTGGCTGGTGTAGAGCTCGCCGACGGCGCGAGCGGCGGCCGACCCGGCGTCCACGGCCGCCTGCACCGCTCCGACGTCGCCGCGGACCAGCACGGACACCTGACCGTTGCGCAGCGTGCGGTAGCCCTGCAGCCGCACGTTCGCAGCCTTCACCATCGCGTCCGCGGCCTCGATCGCGCCGACCAGGCCCCTGGTCTCGACCAGACCGAGCGCACCGGATCCCGCAGCCGTCATCGCACGTCCCTCCGCCGGTCGTGGATCGACGGTAGCTCCGCGAGCGGCGCCGTCGCGATGTCCGCGGTGGATAGTCCGGGGCGCGCTCCGCTGTCCCGCTGCGGCGGGACAGGGGGTCAGCGCTGGCCCAGCAGGTTCGTGCGGACGTCGAGCAGGTGCGCGCGCATGTGGTCGCGGGCCAGGTCGGGGTCGCGTTCGGTGAGCGCGTCGATGATGTCGCGGTGGCTCGTCCGGTAGCCGCCGCGGCGTTCGGGTGTCGAGGTGCGGCGCTTGATGCTGCCCCAGACCGGCAGGTCGCGGGCCGCGTTCATCGTGTCGAACAGCCGCAGCAGGAGCGTGTTGTGCGCGGCGACGGCGATGCCGCGGTGCAGGGCGGAGTCCCAGCCCTCGAAGTCGGCGTACCCGGTGGCCTGCTCGCTGCGGGTCAGGCAGTGGTGCAGGTGGTCGATGTCGGCCTGGGTGGCCTGGCTGGCGGCCAGCGCGGCGATCTCGGGCTCCAGCAGCAGCCGGGTCTGCATGATCTCGGCCGGGCTCGTCTGCGGTACCTCCTCGGCGGGCGAGCCGGCGGACGTGGCGAGCGAGTCGGCGACGAACGTGCCGCGGCCGACCTGGCGCACGATCGACCCCTCCCGCTCGAGCACGGCGAGGGCCCCGCGCACGGCGGTGCGCCCGACGCCGAGCCGGTCGACGAGCGCGCGCTCGGTCGGCAGCTTCGACCCGGCGCTCAGCGTCCCGCTGCGCAGGCCGTCCACCAGCAGCGCCCGCACCTGTTCGCCCGCAGAAACCTCGCTCACCACACCTCCCGGACCAGCGCGACCAATCGCGAACCAATATAGCCGGTCGCGGAGGGCTGACAAGTACCGACCTGGCCGTTAGCCTCGGCATCAGGCGCAACCAAAGCCGACCAGAGACATGATTGGTCGGCAATTGGTCGGGAGATCGAGGAGGCCGGGCGTTGAAGCTGGTCACGTACGAGGTGGACGGCCGTACCGGGCTGGGGCGCGTCGACGACGACGGCGTCACCGTGCGGGACCTGGCCGGGGTCACCGGCGCTCGCGGCCTGCTGCAGGTGATCGAGGAGTGGGATGCGCTCGCGGAACCGATCGCTGCCGCGACCGGCCTCCCGGTCGTCGAGAACCCGCGGCTGCGCGCGCCGATCCCGTCGCCGCGGCGGGACCTGTTCGCGGTCGGCAAGAACTACCGCGAGCACGTCGCCGAGTTCGGGCGGTCCGGCTACGACACCCCGCAGCGCTCGGAGGACCTGCCGGACAAGCCGATCGTGTTCTCCAAGGCGACCACGTCGGTGACCGGCCCGTTCGACGACGTCGAGTCGCACCCGTCGGTGACGAGCGAGCTGGACTACGAGGCCGAGCTGGCCGTGATCATCGGCCGCGGCGGCCGTGGCATCTCCTACGACGACGCACCGGACCACGTCTGGGGCTACACGATCGTCAACGACGTCACGGCCCGCGACGTGCAGCGCGACCACAAGCAGTGGCTGCTCGGCAAGTCGCTGGACACGCACGCCCCGATGGGGCCGTGGGCGGTGTCCGCGGACGAGATCGACGACCTCGGTGTGCTGGAGGTGTCCAGCCACGTCAACGGCGAGCCGCGGCAGCGGGCCGCGGTCAAGGACCTGATCTTCGACGTGCCGGAGCTGATCCGGGTGATCTCCGCGGGGATCACGCTGCTGCCCGGCGACGTCATCGCCACCGGCACCCCGGCCGGGGTCGGGATCGGCTTCGACCCGCCGAGGTTCCTGACCCGCGGCGACGTCGTCGAGTGCGCGATCACCGGCCTCGGCGCGCTCCGCAACACGATCGTCTAGGAGGACGAAACACAGTGCAGGTCAACGGTAAGGAACTCGCCGTCGAGGTTCAGGGCGACGGGCCGGCGGTGCTGCTGGTCCACGGGCTGGGCGGGACGTCGAACTTCTACCAGCCCCAGGTCGACGCCCTGGCCGAGCGGTTCACGGTGATCCGCCCGGACATGGAGGGCTCCGGCCGCTCCCCGGTCACCGGCGAGCTGAGCATCGACTCGTTCGCCGCCGACCTCGTCGGGATCCTCGACGGGCTCGGCGTCGACTCGGCGCATGTGGTCGGACACTCGATGGCGACGCTGACCGTGCGCCGCCTCGCGGCGACCCACCCGGGCCGCGTCTCGCGCCTGGTGCTGCTCGGTGCCGTGAACCCGCCCGCGGACGCCGCCCGCCAGGGCCCGCGCGACCGCGCCGCGACCGTGCGCGAGCAGGGGCAGATCGCCGTCGCCGACGCGATCATGACGAACGCGACGAGCGAGGCCACCCGCCGCGACCACCCGGCCGCCGCGGCGATGGTGCGCGAGCTCGTGCTGCGCCAGGACCCGGAGGGCTACGCCCGGTCCTGCGAGGCGCTGGCCGCCGCGACCGATCCCGGGCCGGTGGACCCGTCGTTGCCGTTGCTGCTGCTCACCGGCGACGAGGACAAGGTCGGACCGCCCGACGCGAGCCAGGCGCTGGCGGACGCGCACGGTTCCGCCGTCCTGGACGTGTTCAGCGGCTGCGGGCACTGGACCGCGCTGGAGAAGCCGGCCGAGGTCACCGAGCACCTCGTGAAGTTCTTCTGATCCTTTCACCTCGACGAGGAGGTCTTCCATGTCCAAGGTCCTGTTCCGCGACGTGCGGATCCTCGACTCCACCGGAGCCGATCCGTACCCGGGTGACGTGCTGGTCGAGGACGACCACATCGCCGCCGTCGGCGAGGTCGCCGCCGCCCGCGCCGAGGGTGCCCAGGTCGTCGAGGGTCGCGGGCGGACGCTGATGTCCGGGCTGTGCGACGCGCACACCCACTTCTCCTGGATCAACTCCGCCGACCTCGACGGCCTGGGCACGATGCCCGTCGAGGAGCACCTGATCGCGGCGATGGAGTCGGCGAAGACCTACATCGACTCCGGCTACACGATGTGCCTGGGCGCCGCCTCGGCGAAGGACCGCCTCGACGTCGTCTGCCGCGACGCGATCGCCGCCGGCCGCATCCCCGGCCCGCGCTACCTGGCCAACGGCCCGGAGATCGCCGTCACCGGCGGCGCGCTCGTCCACTCGATCACCAAGTTCGCCGACGGCCCGGAGGGCATGCGCAAGGCCGTCCGCGAGCTGATCGAGCTCGGCGTCGACCAGATCAAGCTGTCGATGACCGGCGAGGAGATCACCGGCACCCAGCGCGCCGAGGACACCTACTTCTCCGACGAGGAGGTGGCGGCCGCCGCCACCGAGGCGCACCGCCGCGGCAAGCGCGTCTGTGCGCACGCGCGCTCGGCCGAGAGCGTGAAGATGTGCCTGCGCAACAAGGTCGACATCATCTACCACGCCAGCTTCACCGACGCCGAGGGCATGGACATGCTCGAGGCGAACCGGGACTGGGTGTTCGTCGCGCCCGGCATCAACTGGCTGGTCGCCACGCTCTACGAGGCGGAGTCGTTCGGGTTCCCGCAGGAGGCCGCCGAGGCCGTCGGGTACAAGAAGGAGCTCGAGGTCGCGACCGAGGGCCTGCGCGAGATGCACCGGCGCGGGATCAAGCTGCTCCCGGGCGGTGACTACGGCTTCGCCTGGACCCCGCACGGCACCTACGCCCGCGACCTGGAGCACTTCGTCGAGCGCCTCGGCTTCACGCCGATGGAGGCGATCCTGTCCGCCACCAAGCTGGGCGGCGAGATCATGCTCAGGCCCGACGAGCTGGGCCAGGTCCAGCCGGGCTTCCTCGCCGACATGATCCTCGTCGACGGCGACCCGCTGGAGGACATCACGATCCTGCAGGACCGGGACAACATCCACGCGATCATGAAGGACGGCCGCTTCCACAAGCCCGACGCGAGCCCCGTCCTGCAGGAGGCGGGCCGGCCGGTCGACCGCGCCACCGCGAGCGCGGCCGCGACGGTCCAGGCCCGGGCCTGACCTCACGGTGGGCGCCACCGTGCGCGGTGGCGCCCACCGTCCCGACCCGGAGCCGACGTGCCCCTGCTGATCTGCCGCACCTGTCCCCGTTACGACCCGCCCGCAGCGGTGCGTTCGGCCGCGACCTCGACACCGCGCTCGCCGCCCATCCGGGTGCCGGGGATCTGCGGATCCGCCATGTCCAGTGCCTGGGCGGCTGCCCCGAACACGGCGTCGTCGCCGTCGACGGCATCGGCAAGGCCCGTGTCCGGTTCAACGGGCTCACCGGCGACGACGCCGACGCGATCGTCACCGCCGCCCGCGCCCACGCCGGATGCGGCACCGGTGCGCCGGACGACTGGGAGGTCCCGGCCGAGCTCGCCGACCGGCTGAGCACGGTCACGTACAAGCGCCCGCCCGCCTGATCGTAGGTTCGAGTGGTGTCCACCGGAGCGCACCTGTCACTGACGCACCTGCAGCACGCCGCGTCGCGGTTCGCGGACGTGCTGAGCAGAGGCGACCTGGATGCGCCCGTGCCGACCTGCGGTGACTGGCGGCTGCTCGACCTCGCCCACCACCTCGGCGGTATCCACCGGTGGGCCCGGACCGCCGTCGTCGAGGGGCGGGAGGGTTCCGAGGAGCCGGCCGATGCCCCGTCGGACCGTGCGGACGTCGTCGCGTGGTTCACCGAGGGTTCGACGGCGTTGCTGGACGCGCTGACGGCGGCCGGGCCGGACGCGCCGTGCTGGACGTTCGGACCGGAGCCGCACCGGGCCGGGTTCTGGTTCCGCCGCCAGGCCCACGAGACCACCGTGCACGCCTACGACGCCGAGCTCTCCCACGGCGAGCCCCGGCCGGTGCCCGGCGACCTCGCCCTCGACGGCGTCGACGAGGTCCTGACGATGTTCCTGCCCCGCCAGGTCCGGCTGGGGCGCACCACGTTGCCTGCCCTGCGCCTGGCGCTGGTCGCCGACGACGGGACGCGCCGGGAGATCGCGGGGGAGGACGCCCCGGCGTCGCCGGGCGCCGTCGTGAGCGGGCCGGCCGAGGCGCTCTACCTGCTGGTCTGGCGCCGGATCGGGCTCGACGACGCCCGGGTCGCCGTGGACGGCGAGCGCGCCGTCGCCGAGGCCGTCCTCGCGGCGGATCTCACCCCGTAGCGATCACGCGATGCCGAGCTTCTCGGCGGCCAGCAGGCTGCCCTCGACCCGGCTCCTGATCTTGCGGAACGCGATGCCGCGGGCCAGATCGGGCAGCCCGGGCAACGGCTTCGGATCGTGCGAGAACGGCGAGAAGCCGCAGTTGTCGGTGGAGCCGAGCTGCTCGGCCCGGATGTGGAGCGCGGCCCGGACCAGGGTGTCGGCGACCTCGGGCACGCTCTCGACGCGCGGGCTGTGGGTGTCGATCACCCCGACGAAGGCCATCGGCGTGAGGCCGTTCGCGTCCGAACGCAGGTGCTCCCCGATCGCGGCGCAGACGGCGTCCGGGTCCGGTTCGGCGACGAGCTGGAGCAGGAAGTAGCCGGCGTCGATCCGGAGGACCTCGCGGAGCAGGTCGGGATAGGGCACGTCCGCCGGCGACGAGCCGCGGTCGTCGGGCGAGCAGGTGTGCACGCCGATGTTCACGCGCTCGCGGGCGTTGAAGCGCTCCATCACCCGGTTGATCAGGTCGATGCAGTGCGCGAGCGTCCCGGACCCGGTCCAGGGGTTGCGGGGGTCGTTGCCGTTGGTGAGCCGCCCGTCGGAGAAGTCGAGGGAGACCCGCACGGCGCCGGCCGCGAACGCCGACCGGATGTCCTTCTCGCACTCCTCGACCAGATCCTGCTCGAACCGCTCCCGGGGGTAGCCGGGGACCTGTTCACCGGGCGGGTAGAGCAGCGCCAGCGCCGACGGCGCGATGACGGCCTGCTTCATCGGTCGCGTCGTGTGAGCCGGTCGAGCCGGCCAGCGTGTCGGCGGCGTAGGCCCGGTACCGGAACGGGCCGCCGGTCAGCTGGCGCAGCAGACGGCCGTGCCCGTCGGTGAAGATCGCCGAATGCGGGTCGTCCACGTCCGGCGCCGACGCCACGCCGGTGCCGGTGGCGTCCGCCACCGGGTAGCTGGCGAACGACGTCCGCCCCAGCTCTCCGTCGGAGACGATCGGCGCCCCGGTGGCCTCGTACTGCGCCATCGTGTCCCGGACGGCGCGGTCCTGCGCGGCGCCCAGTGCGTCGTCGTCGATCCGCCCGGCGTCGTGTTCGGCGTAGGCGTCCAGCAACGCCTGCGGGCGGGGAAGTGAGCCGACCGGTTCGGTCGGGATGCCGGTCACGGCGCGCGGGTCGAACTTCACGGTGCACCCCCTGGAGGCGGGGCACGTCACCGTGCACCACGGCTCCGTCGTCCGCTGCACCACCACTGCGACCACGTCGTCGCACGAGCACCGGAAGGTCAACACAGTGTGCCCCGGTCCGGCCCGGAGTTCACTCGTCGTTTCGTGGAGCGTCACGGAGCCGGTCGGGAACATGGCCGGGTCTGGTCCGTCACACCGTCGGTGATAGGTATCGCACGCACGGTCTGACCAGCGACGAGGAGCCGCAGCAACCCGTTCTCGGGGCCGGGTCCTCGTGCCGGGTGCTCGGGATGGTTACCGTCGGGTACTGGCAGCGACGCCACGCCCCTGATCCCCCGTGATGTGGAGGATGTCGTGCCAACGTGTCCCACCGCCGCTCCCCGTACGACGATGCCGACCTGGAAGGACGGCCCCGAGGACGGCCCGACCGTCGTGTTCCTGCACGGCGCGACGTCCGACCACCACTCCTGGGCCCCACAGGTCGACGCCCTGCGTGATCGCTTCCGGACCGTCACGGTCGACCTGAGGGGGCACGGCGACTCGCCCGAGCTGGGCCGGTTCGACTTCGACGCCGTCGTGAGCGACGTCCTGGACCTGCTCGGCGACCTGGAGCGTCCGGTGGCCCTGGTCGGCCTCAGCTTGGGCGGCGCGGTCGCCCAGGAGGTGGTCTACCGCGCGCCGGACGTCGTCGACGCACTGGTCGTCGCCGACGCGACGTGCGTGACGGCCCCGCGCTCCTTCCTCGAGAAGCCGGTCGCCACCACGGCGCTGTCCGGGATGGCGTTCCTGCCCGAGGAGATCTTCCATCGACGCGCCGCCGGGGCGCTGGCGAACGACAAGGATGTCTCCGACGACCTCCTCTCCGACATGCAGGAGTGGTCGCCGGCCAGCGCCGTGCAGGTGCTGATCGAGCTCGTCACTTCCCTGCACCCGGACCCGGACTACGAACTGCCGGTGCCCGCCCTGCTGCTGCACGGTGCCGACGACCGGCTGGGCGACATCGCGCAGAGCACGCGCGCCTGGGCCGAGCGCGACTCCCGCGCCGAGTACGCCGTGATCCCGGACGCCGGCCACGTCAGCAACCTCGACAACCCGGACGCGTTCACCGCGGTGCTGGAGTCGTTCCTGGACCGGCAGATGCCGGCGGCCCCGGAGCGCACCCGCCGCACCGGGCCTTCTGACGACCTGCCTCGCGTCGGACGTCCGCGGAGGAGCCGCCGCTGGGCCCGCCGTCTCGCAGCCGCTCTCGGGAGGCCGGGCGTAGAGCCCGGGCCGGCCCCGACGCCACGGTGATCTGACCGAGCGGCGCCGGCGCCTCTGACGGGGCGCCGGCGCCGCTTGGTCGTCGTCACCTTGCGGCGGCGTTCGCGCTCCCCGACCGACGGCTCACCCGCGGGCCGTACACCGCGTTCCGGCCTCCGACCCGGCCCTCGGCGAGGGGTCCGGTGCCCTGGTGGTCGGCCCATGCCCGGACGTAGGCTGCCCCGGCACGTTGTGCCCCGGACCCGAGCGCCACGCGTCGAGCGTCGAGTCGACTCAGGTGTCCGTCTTGGGGTTCATCCGCAAGCACCCGGCCGTCGTCGTCCTCGTGCCGTCGTTCGTCATCGCGTGGGGCCTCCCACCGTTCGGTTGATCGGGCGTGACCCGCCGCAACCGAGTTCGAACCACCAAGAGGAGAAGTCGATGAAATCCACAGGCGAGAAGGTCAGGCTACTTCCGAAGGGCGCCGAGATCGTCGGTGACGTCAGAAAAGCTCCGGGGGAGAAGGACTTCGCCGAAGGCCCCAACGTACTTCTGACCTCGGGTGACGGCCGGACGATTACGGCACTCGTGAGGAACGGGAACCCCGTCGACTACATCGTCTCGGACAAGGCCGGGAACGTGCTGCCGTCCACGCGGCATTCCAGCGAGCCGGTCACCAACAAGGCCGTGAAGTGCTACATCTGCTACACGTCGGACTCCGGGACCACCAAATGCGTCCAGATCACCTGCCCCGGCCAGCACACGAGCTGACCTGCCACGACAAGTTCGGCCTCTCACCGTGTTCGTACTGGTGAGGGGCCGTTCTGCTGCCGCGTTGATGGATGAAGGTTGCCCATCGTCTCGACACGGTGCGATCCCCCTTGGCAGACGGGTGCTCAGTGCCTGGCCGACCTGAGAGTCTTGCCGGCATGAGCGACACGGATGCTGGCCTGGGCAAGGTCGTCGTGAACAGGGCGATGTCGCTGGACGGCTTCATCGCCGGCCCCGACGACGCGATGGACTGGATCATCGAGCACTTGACGGAGCACGCGTTTCCTGAGGTCATGCAGGCCACCGGCGCCATGCTGGTCGGCCGGCGCACTTACGAGGTCGGCAAGCGGATGTCCGCCGAGGGCCCCGAGTACGACGGGGGGCCGGTGTTCGTCCTGACGCACCAGCCGCCGGACGAGCCGGAGCAAGGGGCCACGTTCCTCACCTGCGATCTCGAGGAGGCCGTCGCCACGGCGCGCGCCGCCGCGGGTGAGAAGAACCTGGAAATCCTCGGAGCCGACCTGGCCAGTCAGTGCCTGCAGCGAGGTCTTGTCGACGAGGTTCTGGTGTACGTCCTGCCAGTCCTCTTCGGCGACGGTGTGCGGTTCTCAACGTCGGGCCTCGGCAGAATCGAACTTGAACCGTTCAGCAACGAGCAGTCGGGTCCCGTGACGATGCTCCGCTTCCGCGTGCGGAAGTAGGACGGTGCGCTGCGGTCGCCCACGTCCCCGGCCGGACACAACAAGATCGGCTCCTCACGTTCTTCTGTCCGTGCTCAGGCGCCGGCTCGCCAGATGGCGCCCGCGACGTCGACTCGTCGGTCGGGGGGCATCGAGTCGACGTCGAGCACACCGTGCACCCGGGCGAGCTGGGCGACCAGGTGCTCGGGTGGACAGCCATGTACCTCCGCCTCGCGGAGCAGCGTGTCAGCCACCTCACCGCCGAGACCGTGCACCCGGAACTGGCACAAGGCTCCACCGAGCACGCGTGCGCACGCGCCGAGGACGTCCACGTCGCCGGTCGGGACCCCGACGGTGACGCGCGTGTCCAGGGCGTCGGGCCACGGGCGGACCGCAGTCGCAATCGGGATCTTGAGACGGGCCCACGCACGCAGAGCCTCCCGTCCGCGCAGAGGAGCGGGCAGCAGGTGGCCGCTCGACTCGGTCTCGGCCAGGGCCAGCAGCAGCCCGCTGATGCGCCCGAGAACCTGAGTCCACTCAGCGGTGGTGCCCGGCACGGCGCGCAACGCCGGGCCCGTGCTCTGATCACGCCTGATCGGGCGTTCCGGTGCGCTCACGGTGCTCTCCTCGGTATCGACGTCGCCATCGTCTGACCGTCCGGGTGCGACGTCATCGCAAATTTGGGGTAGCCGCTGCCCGACCCGGACGGTTCAGGCCTCCGGCCGGGTGGACCAGGCGTCGCCGCCCGTGGTCGGCGGTGCCGATGTCACATCCGTCCTGCGCGGGCAGCGCCACGATCTCGACCGGAGTACGTGCTACCCGGCCAGGCGCTTGGCCGGGTCGGGAGGGGCGGCGCCGGCGCCGACGAGGGCGTCGGACCACTCGCCCAGCTGCTTGGTGAGGCCGTCGAGGTCGGGGCCGATCGCGCCGACGACAGTCTCCTGCATGGCGTCGGTGGTGGCCTCCAGCTCTCCGCGGAACCGCAGTCCCTCCGCGCTCAGGGTGTCGCCCACGACGAGCCCGCGGTCGCGCAGCGCGCTGACGGCGTCGTCCATCCGCTCGGCCGACCAGCCGCGCGACGGCGTGTAGGTGAGCAGGTCGTAGCCGCACCACAGCTCGGTGAGCACGTTGCTCTGCACCGGGTCGAGACCGGCGGTGGCGCATGCGGCCAGATGGGAGTCGCCGCGGTGTTCACGCAGCGTGTTGCAGGCGTGCACGAGCGCGGCGAGCGGGTCCCGCGGCCACGGGTCGGCGCGCAGGCCGGTGAACAGCGGCCGGGCCGTCGACTCTGCTGCCTCGATCCCCCGGCGGAGCTGGGCCACCGCGCGGGTGGCCTCGCCGTCGATCCCGCCGAGTTCGCGCCGGACGGTTCGGCCGGGCGCGTCCAGCCGGATCCGGACGACGTCGTCGCGGGACAGCGCGGCGACGCCCTTCTCGTAGACCGGGGCGATCAGGTCCGGGGCGAACACGCCGAGAGCCGTGACGGCCAGCGGCGTCGGCGGGGCGCCGAGGGCGGCGGTGCGCTGCCAGATGTAGGCGGCGAAGTAGTCGTCGAGCCCGAGGGCGGCGTAGTCCTCGGCCGCCTCGGGCGACCAGATGGCCTGGCATGCCAGCGGCTCGATCGCATCGCGCAGCGCCCGGGCGGCTGTGCGGTGCGTGGCGGCGGGTGAGGGCGGGCGGGGTGCGGTGGGCGGGGCGAAGAACAGCCCGCGCATGGCCTGGTAGTCCATGGTGCTCCGATCGGTCGAGGCGTCGCGTAGAGGGTCGCCGGGAGGGGTTGCGCGCCGGTTGCGCCTGTCGCCCGCCGGGCGGCAGAGAGCCGTCTCGACGGTGACCCCGATGTGGTGGAGGATCACGCCCGCGGGTCCGGCGGCGGAGGGAGCGACCCGGTGCAGGACGTCGAGGTCCGGGTGCTCGGTCCTGTGGAGGTGCGGGTCGGCGGGCGCGCAGTGCCGATCGGCAGCCGCAAGCAGCGCGTCGTACTGGCGGCACTGGCCGTCGAGGACAACCGGCTGGTCAGCACGGACGCCCTGACGGAGCTGCTGTGGGGCGACCGCAGCGTGCCACCGAGCGTGCGGGTGACGCTGCGGAGCCTGGTCTCCCGCCTGCGTCGCGCGCTCGGACCTGCCGGGGGCTGCATCGGCGCCCGCGATGGTGGGTACGTACTGAGGGTCGACCAAGCGGCGGTCGACACCGTCCGGTTCGAGCGCGGGCTGGCGCGGGGCCGCGACCAGCTCGCCGCCGGTCACGCCGCCGATGCGGTCGGCACGCTGCGCGACGCTCTGGCCCTGTGGCGGGGGCCCGCCCACGCCGAGCTCGACGGGCACGAGTTCGCCCGCCCGGCTGCGCACCGGCTGGAGCAGGCGCGTCTCGCGGCCGTGGAAGACCTCGTCGACGCCGAGCTCCGCGCCGGCCTGACCGCGGACGCCCTCGACCGCGCCGAGGGACAGGTGGCCGCGCACCCGCTTCGTGAACGGGCCTGGGGCCAGCTGATGCTGGCGCGCTACCGCTCCGGCCGTCAGGCCGACGCGCTCGCCGCCTACCGGACGGTGCACGCCCTCCTGCGCGACGAGCTCGGCGTGGCACCGACCCCGACGCTGGTGGAGCTGGAGGCACGGATCCTGCGGCAGGACCCGCTGCTGTTCGACGACGGCGGTGCGGTGCACGCCCCCGGCCGCGCGGGCCCCGACCTGCCCACGGCGGCGACCCCGCTCGTCGGCCGGTCGGCCGAGCTCGGGGAGCTGGCCGGGGTGCTGGCAGAGTCCCGGCTGCTCACGCTGACCGGCACGGGTGGGGTGGGCAAGACCCGGCTGGCGCTGCGGCTCGCCACCGACGTCACGCCCGTTCACGACGGCGGCGTCCGGCTCGTCGAGCTTGCCCCGCTCGACCGGGACGCGGGTGACGGGGCCGTACTGGTCGAGGTGGCGTCGGCGTTCGGCGTCGCGACGGCGGGTGCCGGCGCGCCCGCCGAGATCGTGCAGCGCATCGCGGACCACGTCGGCGACCGGCGGGTGCTCCTGGTGGTCGACAACTGCGAGCACGTCGTCGACGCCGTCGCGCGCACCCTCGACGCGCTCCGGCGGCGCTGCTCCCGCCTCACGGTCCTCGCCACCAGCCGCGAGCCACTCGGCGTGGCCGGGGAGGTGGCCAGGGCCGTGGCGCCGCTCTCCCTGCCTCCGCCGGAGGCGGGGGAGGTCGCCGACCTGGCGGGCTCCGACGCCGTCGCGCTGTTCCGGCAGCGGGCCCGCGCGGTGTGCGCCGACTTCGAGCTGGACGCCGACAACGCCGCCGCGGTCGCCCGGATCTGCCGCCGCCTGGACGGCATCCCGCTCGCCCTGGAGCTCGCTGCGGCACGGATGCGGGTGCTCGCAGCCGAGCAGATCGCCGCCCGGCTCGACGACCGGTTCGCCCTGCTCACCGCGGGGGAGCGGACCGCGTCGCCACGGCAGCGGACGCTCCGGGCCGCGATGGAGTGGAGCCACCGGCTGCTCACCGCCGACGAGCAGGTCGTGCTGCGCAGGCTGGCGGCCTTCGCCACGTCGTTCGACCTGGACGCCGCCGAGGCGGTCGCCGGCGACGGCGGGGAGCCGGGACGGGTCGCGGACCTGGTCTTCCGGCTGGTGGACAAGTCGGTGGTGGCCACCCGGCGCCGCCGCGGCGCGGTCCGCTTCGCGCTGCTGGAGACCGTGCGCAGCTACGCGTCCGAGCGACTGGCCGACGCCGGGGAGACCGCGGTGGTCCGCGCCCGGCACCGCGCGCACTACGTCGGGCTGGCCCGCGAGCAGCGCCGCGTGTGGGGAGCGGGCTGGGACTCCGCGCTCTGGCACCGCCGGGTCGCGGCCGAGGAGGAGAACTTCCGCGCCGCCGTCTCCTCGGCTCTGGCCGACGACGACCACGACGGTGCCCTGCTGCTGCTCAGCGGGCTCTGGGTCCACTGGGCGTGGGCCGCGGGACGCGCCGAGGCAGTGGGCTGGCTCCGCCGGGTCGTGGACGGCCCGGGTACGGACATCGTCGCGCGGTCCGAGTGCGCGATCGGGCTCGCGGTGCTGCTGCGGTGGTGGGAGGTCGGCGATCCGGAGCAGTCGGTGAGCCTGTTCGCGAGAGCCGCGGAGCTGGCCGAGGAGGCCGACGACGACGCCTGCCGCTTCTGGGCCCGTTACTTCCGCGCGGAGTTCCGCATGCTGACGGGCGACCGCGACGGCGCCCGCGCCGACTACCTCGACGCTCTGCGCTGGGCCGTCCCGCGCAGCAGCGCCGGGTGGTGCAGCTACAGCTTCGGGTGGATCGCGATGGGGTCCGGCGACGCCACCGCGGCCCGTGCCGAGTTCGCCCGGGCCGTCGACCTCTCCGGGCCCGACGACCTCGTGCGTCCGCACGCCCTCGCTGCGCTGGCCCCGCTGCTGGCGGGGCACGACCGTGCGGGGGCGTCGGCGGCGGCGGCCGGGGCCCTCGCGTCCGCCCGTCAGTTCCCGCTGCCCGGTGTGCACGTGATGGCCCTCGTGCGGGCCGCGCAGGCATACGTCCTCTGCGAGCAGGACGACGCCGCGCGCGACATCGTTGCCGAGCTGTTCGAGCTCCAGCACCGCCTCGGCAACCTGCAGTTCCGGGCCGAGTCCTTCGAGGTGGTCGCCGTGCTGGCCGCCCGGTCCGGCAACGACCGGGCGGCGGCCCGGCTCCTCGGTGCGGGCGGCACGGTCCGGGCCACCCGCACCGAGGACGACGCCGGCGTGCGGGTGCTCGGCGACGTCGTCGAAGCCACCCGCCGCCGGGTACTCGCCGCGCTCGGCGCCGAGGCCTACGGCCGGGAGGCCGGGGCGGGAGCCGCGGTACCCGTGCCGGAGCTGGTCGCGGAGATGCGGAAAGCACACCCGTGGTGCTGACCCGCCTCAGGAGTGCGCGACGCGGAACACCCGGTAGTCGATCCGCGGGCCCGGCAGGATCCGTGCCTCGGCGACGAACACCGTCCGGTTGACCCACGCGTACCGGTCGTCACCGGTCTCGAGGCGCGGAGTGGTGACGAAGTACTGCTCGCCGAAGTCGGTCGGGATGTCGCCGCCCGCGAGGACGGCCAGTACCGCCGGCGTCAGCTCGAGGAGCCCGTGCAGCTGGATGTAGATGCACGCGCCGTCGACGGTGAGCACGGTGTTGCGGGCGTCGAGCCGCCCGTAGCCGTCCTGGCCGATCAGCAGCCAGTCACCGCCCGCGGACGGGGCGAGCGTGCCCTTGAGACGGTCGCCGACGACCTCTCCTCCGGACCCGGTGGCGATCATCCGGTGGCCGTACGGGCCGGTCCCGACGTCGGCGACCCCGCCGACGTCCACGTAGTAGTCGAGTTCCTTGATCAGCTCAGGCACGGTGCACCTCTCGGGGAATGCGGGGTAACGCGAACACCGGAAGGGTCACCGCAGGCGGATGCGCGCCGGTTGCGCGATGGCCGACGAGCGGCCCGAGGGACCGTGGACAGACCTTCCTGCAGTGTCTGAGGAACGGACTCCAGCTCCTCAGAAGATCAAAGTCTTCGGACAGGCTGGGGCGTCGATTCCGCTCACCGTGCCACGTCGCACGATCAGCTGTCGCACGTCGGCTGAGTCACCAGTGGCCGAGACCTCTACAGCCGTCACAAGATCGCGATCGGGTTGACCGGTGAGCCGGTGGCCACGGCCAGCCGGAGCGGCGCAATCACGCACAGGAATGACCATTGCTCGAACTCGGCACAGAGCGGGGCCAGGACCGCGAAGTCGAGATAATCGATGAGGTGCACGCCCAGCGCGGCGATCGCGAGCACGTGCACGGGAAAGTCGACGCCCGGCACCACGCTGGGCGCGGTGTCGTTGTTCCCGTCGCTGCCCAGCAGGGCGATCTTCCGGTCGGCCAGGTACTCCATGACCGACGGATGCACGCCCGCCCGGGAGTCAGCCGCATCCCAGGGGCCCAACTGGGAGCGCCGAAGGCTGTGCCCGACCCGGACGAAGACCAGGTCGCCCTGGCCGACCTCGACCTGCTGGTCCCGTTCGGCGGCGATCAGGTCATCCGCGCTCACGTGATCTCCCGGCTCGACCCAGGCGACGCCACGCGCCCGGGGCACGTCCAGCAGCACCCCCCGGCCGGCGATGCCGTCCGCGGCCGCGGCGATCGAGAGCTCGGCCGCTCCGGTGTCGCTGACGATGTCGGCCGGCCGGTTGTTGTAGAGCCTGCCGTCATAGATGACATGGCTGAGGGCGTCGATGTGCGTGTCGGCATTGCCATGGATGTCCATGCCGATCCGGTCCATCGCGAACGAGAGCCCACCGGCCGGCGCGCTGTCACCGGTCTTCGTCATCGTGTGCCGGGCCGGGTCGGGGTTGTCGGCTGTCACGCGGTACTCGATGGGGCCGCCCAGGGACACCGATCGCCCCAGCTTCACCTCGCCGGCCGCGGCGAGCATGGTCGCGGGCGCAAGATAGTTCAGCGCACCACGCCGGTCGGCCGGCCCCCAGGGCGGCAGGGCGCGTAGCCGGTCATACAGCCGCTGGAATTCAGCCTGGGACATCCCCCCTGGCGGTGCGGCGTCCGGGCCGGTGTTCTGGCTGCCCGTCATCTCATCGGCCTCCGGGTGGTTCAGTGCCCCGGCGGAACAATGCTCGGCCAAGCCGATTTTCGCCACCGGCGTGCGGGTCGACGGCTGGCGAGCCCGTCAAGGAAACGTAGGGCTCGACGGCGGCGTCCCGCCTACCCGGGGTCGCCGAGTGGGCCGGGCACTCCGTCGAGGTGTTGCTCAAGGAGTACGCCACGACGATCGACGGCCAGGACGTGATGGTGCGCCGCCACGTTGAGGAATCCTTCGGGCATCGGCCTGACGGGACGCCGTGGGGACACGATGGGGACAGACGCCCGCTCACGCCCGGTCAGGGCCGGACGCAGCGGTCCACGACAAGATCGACCCCTCACCGTGTTGTCACTTAGTCACGCTCACTCTAGGAGCTCATCGGCGCCATCTCGGTCATCGGCTCCGCACCGGGGATGGTGAGAGCCGGGATCGCGTCCGGGGCGGCGAGGAGCAGCACACCGAGCGTGAGCAGCACGACTGCCGTTCCATAGACGGCCACCCGGCGCCACGGGAGGGTCTTCTCGACGGCGATCAGTCCGGCGACCACGGCCATCCAGATGAGGCTCATGACCCCCAACGCGAAGAACGACGCCATCAGCGCCCAGCAACAGCCGACGCACCACATGCCGTGCTTGGCGCCCATCCGCAGCGCACCCCAGCGGCCGTCCCGCCAGGCGCCGAGCAGGAAGCCGAGTGGGCTGGTGCATTTGTCGAGGCAGACGTCCTTGAGCGGGGTCAGCTCGTAGACGGCCGCGACGATGAGCGTGGCTCCGGCGACCCACCTGCCCGCGCGGTCCCATGCGAACACGTCGCCCGGCATCCGGTCGAGTGCTGCCGCGAGCGTGAAGGCACCCAGACCCGCGACGGTCCACGTGACCAGGTAGCCCGCGGCGAACAGCAGCGGTGACAGGGGAGACCGCGTCCTGGTCATGCGGGAGTACAACGCGACCGTCGGGGCGACCGACGGGAACATCATCGCCGCCATCATCACGAGCCAGACTGCGAGGAACCAACCCAGCCCGCCCAGCCCGGACCACGGCCCCTCGTCCATGCCGCGCATCTGGTGGGCCGTCCACCACCAGCCGACGCCGGCGAGGACGAACAGCACGGCGACCAGCCCGAGACGGACGCGGACGGCGGCGTACGCCGGCGCCAGACCGTCGGCTCGGCCGGGGTGTCCCCTCGCCGGAGCGCTCATCGGGGTCAGGCGGCCCAGGTGAAATCGGAGGCGGACAGACCGGTCTTGCCCTCGTACTCGATGCCGAAGGCGTTGATCCGCGAGTGCCGCGCCTCGGCCATCGTCAAGTTCGACCCGACCGGGTGGAACATGCCGTCGAACCGAACCGGCCTGCCGTTCTCGACCCCGAACGGCACGATGTCCACGATCTCGAACTCGATCGCGTCGCCGACGCGGACGCTGTGCAGCAGCCCGTCGTCGGTCACCTCGATCGCCGCTCGCTCGACCCCGACGATCTCGCCCACGAGGGGAGCGAGCGCGGCCATCGGGCCCCCGAGCTGTCCGCCGAAGACCTGGACCAGCTTGTCGAACTGTTCGTCCGTGGCCTGGTCGTCGACGAACATCCCGATTCGCCAGTTGCCGTCGGTCATAACCTTCGGAGTATCGATGATCGTGACCACCTTGCGGCCCCGGACGTCCGTGCCGTCGATCTCACCCTCACGGAGGCTGAAGGCCAGCGTCGCACGACAGAAGTCGTAGGTGGCGCCGTGATCGAACGAGAGATTGCACGGGCACATGAGCTCGCACGAGCAAGTCTCGGCGTAACTGCCCTTGAGGTTCCACGACATCGCTGGCCCCCTCCGTAGGGACGGCAAGTGTCCATCCGGGGGATGAGCGGGTCAACCGCCTGCGAGGGGATCACGACGACCGCTTCGTTCGTCGCAAAGGACGGTCGCCGCGCGGGTTGAGCGAGGGGAGCCCGACTCTCACCGCGCCGACGCCTTCCTCGGCGACAACAACACTGCCACTGCCAGTGGCGACAACAGCGAGGCCGCCGCCGCCCTCGGCGACAACAACACCGCCACCGCCAGCGGCGACAACAGCCGGGCCCAGGCTTTCGACGGCGACGGCAACACCGCCACGGCCAGCGGCGACAACAGCCGCGCCGACGCCTCCTCCGGCGACAACAACACCGCCACCGCCAACAGCGACGCGTGCAGCGCTACGGCCTCCGGCGGCGGGCAGACCGACTCCTGCTAGCCCGAGGCTTTTCACCGGTAGTTCCCGCGGAGGTGCCCTCGCCGGGCGGGCCGGTCCGGCCCGTTCCTTGATGACGTCGTCCTGCGACACCGGCCGTCCGGCGCGCGGGCTCAGCACGTACTGCCGCGGCGAGGTGAGCGAACTTGCCCGCCGAGACGTCGCCAGAGCGGCCGAAACACGTGTGTCGATAAATCGTCACCGACGTCGACATCGCTCGTTGGGGGTGTTGGACAGTCCAAACCGGGCCCTGGTCGAGGAGGATGAAGATGGGCTTAGCGGGACCTTGTCGAACTCGACGCGGCGGTTTGATCGCAGTGTTGGTGGCCGCGCTCGCTGCAACGCTGGTCGCGACGGGCTCAGCCAGTGCCGGCCAGACCGCGCCGTCGCCGGTGACCGTGCTCGACGCCAACGCCGACTCGCCCAGCGGGGCGGAGTGTCGGGATCTGAGCTTTCCGGTCCACCAGTTCGCGGGTGATGCGAAGGTGCAGCAGGTCTTCGGTCAATTCTGCAGTCGGGGCGAGATCGATGAGAAGACCCCGGTGCAGATCCTGATCCACGGCGGGTCCTACAACCATGCCTACTGGGACTGGCCGTACCAGCCGGGGAAGTACTCCTACGTGGCCGCGGCGACGAAGCAGGGGTACGCCACGCTGAACATCGACCGACTCGGCTACGGACGTAGTGATCACCCGCTGCCGGTCACGCTCGACTTCCGGGTCGCCGGCTTCGTGACTCACCAGCTGGTGCAGTACCTACGCTCGGGAGCGGTGGGGCCACGGTTCGACAGGGTGATCCTCAACGGACATTCGATGGGTGGTCTGACCGCCCAGCGCGAGGCGTCGGCGTACAGGGACGTCGACGGCGTGATCGTCACCGGGGTGGGACACAACTTCGCGCCGAAGGGCATCGCCCAGGTCGCTGACAAGTTCTACCCCGCCGATCTCGATCCGAAGTTCCAGGGCAAGATCCCCCCGGGCTATCTGACGACGCTTCCGGGCAACCGGGCAAAGACCTTCGTGCAGCCCGGTGACTACGACCCGGGGATCGAGCCGATCGAGGAGGAGCTCAAGGACACGCTGAGCCCCACGGAGCTCACCGGGATCACGGCGGATTCCTACGACCCCAGCATCACCCGCGGGATCGAGGCGCCCGTGCTCTACGCGCTGGGCCAGCACGACCTGATCTGGTGCCCGACGACCGAGGACTGCAACACCGACCCCCAGTTCGCCGCCGAGGGCAGCTTCTACGGCCCGAAGGCGCAGTACAGCAGCTACGTCGTACCGGAATCGGCCCACTCGGTGAACGTCACCAGCTCGGCGCCGCAGTTCTACCGGGAGACGTTCTCCTGGCTGGCCGACAAGGGTCTCGCGCCCTGACCGCGCAGCGCCGGTAGTCGTGGCACCGGCCGGCCGGGCGAACGCGACACCGGGCGTCGAGTCCGTGTGCGGTTCGCTCGGTCGGCCTATTGCTCCATCGAACAACTGTGTCCATAGTTCGACAGTACTGTCGAACAGGAGGCGAGACATGGCAACGGTGTCAACGTTCGAGGTCGAGGTGGGCGGTCAGCGGCTGAGCGGGCGGGCTGCTGAACCGGACGGACGGGCGCGAGCGATCGTGTTCGCCTTGCACGGCGGGTCCTATTCGAGTCGCTACTACGACCTTCGTGCCGCGTCTCGCGCGTCGGCGTTGCAGAACTACGCGAGCTTGGGCTATCGGGTGATCGCACTGGACCGCCCCGGATACGGCGCCGCGGACGACATCGCGCCTGAGGCGGCCGGCTTCACCGCCCAAGCCGACGCCCTCCGCGCCGCCGTGGTCCAGCTTCACGGGGACCGCGGCGAGGGACTTCCCGTCTTCCTGATCGGCCACTCGATCGGGGGCATGATCGCGATGATGGTTGCTGCCGGCGACGTCGCTGCACCGCTGCGCGGCGTCATGGCGTCGGGGATGGGCATGGTGTGGCAGCCGGGGATCCTGGAGATGTGGAGCTCGCTGATCAGCGAGGACTCGCATGTCCCGGTGCCGAACGAGGCCCGCGATAAGATCATGTTCGCCGCCGAGCCGGCCCTGGTGGACCCGGCGGTCCAGCGCGAGGCGGGTGCGGACCTGCAACCCATCCCGGCCGAGGAATTACGCGGCGCGGTCGCCTGGCACGAGACGATGCCGGTGGTGGCCGCGGATATCCGCGTCCCCGTGCTGCACGTTCTGCCTGAGCACGACGGCATCTGGGCCTCAGACGAGCACGCGCAACGGCAGGCAGCCACCGCGCTCAAGGCCGTCGACGGCGCGGCCGTGACGGTGCAGCGGGCCGCCGGCCACTGCCTCGACGCCCACCGGGCCGGTTACGCCCATCACCTCGCGACCGCCTCGTTCCTCGAGACCTGTCTCGCCGCTCGTCCGTGACCGGCCTCGTCACGAACTACGCGCTCCCGCCTGTGCGTACCACGAGTGTCGGGAAATCGACGGATCTGTTGCAGACACATATCCCGCCCGCAGAACGCGGGCTGACTCCAGGAGGTTATCGGTGACCACGACGATGGTCCGCCCCCGCGCGGCGTTTGCAGCGGTCGGCCTCTGTTTCGGTGCGATCGTGTTCGACGGGTACGACCTGATCGTCTACGGCTCTGTCGTACCGGCCCTGCTGCACTATGAGCCGTGGGGCCTCACCGCGGCCGAGGTCGGCGCGATCGGCAGCTACGCGCTGGTCGGGATGTTCCTCGGGGCGATCGCCTCGGGAGCGCTGACCGACCTGATCGGACGGCGAAGGCTGTTCATCATCTCGCTCACCTGGTTCTCAGTGATGATGCTGCTGGCCGCGACGGCGCCCACCCCGGAGCTGCTGGGCTTGTTCCGCTTCCTGGCCGGGCTGGGATTCGGCGGCATCCCGCCCACCGCCATCGCGCTGGTCGTCGAGGTGGCGCCGATCGCACGGCGCCAGGTGGTCAACGGCCTGATGCTCTGCGGATTCCCGGTCGGTGGAGTGGCGGCCGCGGTGCTGGCGATAGTGCTGCTCGAGCCGGTCGGGTTCCGAACGCTGTTCGCCGTCGGCGCGCTACCCCTGGTGACGCTCGTGCCGCTCGCGGTGTGGCTGCTTCCCGAGTCGCCGAGCTTCGTCCGCCGAGAACGGGGCGCCGTCCGGGGGTCGCAACCGCGCGAGATCGCGCAGCTGCTGAAGGGCCGCGCCGCCGTCGCCACGGCGCTTCTTCGTCGTCGCCAACTTCTGCGGATTCCTGCTGGTGTTCGGTCTGAACACCTGGCTGCCGCAGCTGATGCGGGGCGCCGGATTTGCGCTCGGATCGGCACTGGCGTTCTTGCTGGTGCTCAACCTCGGGGCGATCGCAGGCGGCCTGGCCGGATCGGCGCTCGCGGATCGCTACGGCGGTCGGTGGGTGGCGACGACCCTGTTCGTCCTCGCGGTCGTGGCATTGGCGTTGATCGCCGTGCCTCTGCCGACCGCGGTGCTCTACCTGCTGGTGTTCCTCGCCGGGGCGGCGACCACCGGCAACCAGATCGTGGTCTACGGCTACGTGGCGACGTATTACCCGCCCGTGCGACGCGCCACTGCGCTCGGGCTGAGCAGCGGCATCGGTCGACTCGGCGCGGTGACCGGACCCGTCCTGGGCGGGGCGCTCGTCGCCGCCGGACTCGGTCTCGACTGGAACGTCGGCGTGTTCGCCCTGGTCGCCGTCGTCGGAGCCGTCGCCTGTGCGCTCGTACCGCGGCTCGTGGGGACCCCGGTCGGCGGGGCTGGTCCTGTGCCCTCGGCCGGTGCCGGCCGGGGGCCCGGCTCGCACGCCGAGCCGGCCGACGAGCCGGCTACACCTGCACCGACGGCCGGAGGTGCCGCCGGATCGGTTCGTGAAGAGGGGGTCTCGACATGACGGTGAACGCCCTCAGTCCGAAGCGGCTGCCCGACGTGAGGCAGGATGTTCCTCACAGCAGATCGGCAGAGCAAGGTGGGGCATCGATGGCGCGGCAGCACAACCGCCGACGACTCGTGTCCAACGAGCTGCTCGAGCACTCGGCCCGGCTGTTCGCATCCCAGGGCTACGGCAACACCTCCTTCCAGGACATCGCCGACGCAATGGGCATCAGTCGCCCCGCGCTGTACCACTACGTCAGCAACAAAGAGGAGATCCTCGCCGCGCTCGTGCGCGACGTCCTCGAACGCGTCGTCGAGATCCTCGAGCAGGTCCGCAGCCGCGACGACCTCACCGAAGACGCTCGCGTCGAAGAGGCCCTCCGTCAGATCATCGTCAACAACGCGCGCAACACCACTCGGTTCCGCCTGCTCGATCGCAGCGAACCCGACCTGCCCGTCGAGATCGCCGAGATGCACCGCCAGGCCCGCCGCCGCGTCCTGGAGCTGCTCACCGGTCTGATCGACGACGCCACGAACGCGGGCCGGTTTCGCCCGCTCCCCGCGCGAACCGTCGCCCTGGGCATGCTGGGCATGGCCAACTGGGTCGCGTGGTGGTACCGCGCGGGCACGGACGGCGATGCCGAGGCAGTCGCCGATGTGCTCACCGACCTCGCCATGACCGGTGTACGCCGGGGGGACGACCGTCAGGTCCAGCCCGGCCCCTGGGCGGCGCTCGCCCTGCTCAAGGAAGACATCAGCCACCTCGAGAGCGCCCTGTCGACCACTCTGTCCGAGCCCGGTCGCGGTGCCACGGGGTCCGACCCGGATCCGGGTCCGCAGGACTAGTCACTTCCGATTCTCACGCTGTTCTTCGCATGCCACGCATGTCCTTGACATGTATGTCGATAGTTTTACAATCGTGTTGGGTTCAGAGGAGTTGCCATGCTGATCGACACCGAGACGTCGCCGCCCTTCCCGCCGGAGCGGGCCGCGCGCTACCGACGCGAGGGCCTGTGGACGGGAGAGGCGCTCGGTGCCGCGCTCCGTCGGGTGGCTCAGGCGCACTCCGACCGGCTCGCGCTGGTCACCGTCGAGGATCGAGTGACCTACGCCGAGCTAGACGAGCTGAGCGAGAGCTTCGGCGCCGGGCTGCTGGGATCCACCCCGTTGCGGACCGGCGACCGGGTGATGTTCCAACTCGGCAATGAGATCGAGACCGTGGTCGCCTACTACGGGTGCCTCAAGGCCGGGATCATCCCGGTCTGCACCTTGCCCCAGCACGGGGAACGCGAGATCGGCCAGCTCGCCGAGCACACGGGCGCGCGCGGCCACATCGTGCAGGCCGACTTCCGCAACCGTGACCTGACCGACCTCGCGCAGCGGGTGCAGCACGAGGTCGACGTCCTGGACATACTCATCGTCACCCGCGGCGCCGTCCCCCTCCCGGCGTACTCGTACGACCGGATCCTGAACGCCGGTCGCGAATCGCGGGCCCGCGAGGAGCTGGCAAGGGTCGAGATCGACCCGGGCGGGTTGGTCGCACTCCAGCTGTCCGGCGGCACCACCGGGCTGCCGAAGGTGGCCCCGCGCCGGCACGAGGAATACCTCTACAACTCTCGCGTGTGGGCGCAGGCGCTCGACCTCACCGAGGACTCGGTGTTGCTGCACCCGCTGCCGATCATGCACAACGCGGGTACCGCGGCAGCGTTGCAGCCGGTGCACCTCGTCGGCGGCACCTGCGTGCTGGCTCCGGGGGCCGACCCGGGCCCGCTGCTGGAGCTGATCGCGAAGGAACAGGTCACGGTGGTGCCGGTCGTGCCTCCGGCCGTGGCGATCCGGATGCTCGAGCACCCGCAGGCCCGCGACACCGACCTGAGCAGCCTGCGCCGGTTCGTGCTCGGCGGCCAGCGCCCGAGCGCGGACCTGATCGAACGTCTCGACCGGGAGCTGGGCATCCGGGCGCTGCAGATGTTCGGGATGGCCGAGGGGATGTTCCTCTACACCCCGCCCGACGCCCCCGAGCAGGCTCGGACCGGCACCGTCGGCACGCCGATCTCACCGGCCGACGAGGTACGCGTCCTCGACATCGCCGACGAACAGGAGGTGCCGGACGGGGAGCTCGGAGAGCTGGCGTGCCGGGGCCCGTACACGATCAATGGCTACTACCGGGCCGCCCGGCACAACGCCACTGCGTTCACCTCCGACGGGTTCTACCGCACCGGTGACCTGGTCACCCGCCACGTCATGGGCGGCCGGGACTACTACGCGATCGACGGGCGGATCAAGGACGTCATCAACCGCGGCGCCGAGAAGATCCATGCCGAGGAGCTCGAGGAACTGCTCGTGCACTACCCGAACGTCCGCAACGCCGCCGTGGTCGCCATGCCAGACCCTGTTCTCGGCGAGCGGATCTGCGCCTACCTCGTCGTCGCCGCCGGCGCCGAGTCGCCGACTGTCCTCTCGGTTGGCGAGTACCTGCTCGGTCGGGGACTGGCGAAGTTCAAGTTGCCCGAACGGATCGAAGTGCTCGACGCGTTCCCGCTGACCAACGTCGGCAAGGTCTCGAAGAAGGACCTGCGGGCGGACATCGAAGAGAAGATCGAGAAGGAGAGCGTCGCGTCATGAGGCTCGATAGCATCGCCGTCATCGGCGGCGGCCCGGGCGGACTGTACGCCGCGCGACTGCTCAAGCTGGCCCATCCCGACGCCGTCGTGCGGGTGTACGAGCAGGGGAGGCCGGAGAAGACCTTCGGCTTCGGTGTCGCGGTCGCCGGGCGCACCCAGCGCAACCTCGAGGAGGCCGATCCGGCCACCCAAGCCGACATCATCGAAGCCGGTCGGCCGCACGACATGCGAATGCTGGTCGGTGGCCGAGCGGCGCGGGTCCACAACGGACCGCTGATCGGCATTGCACGCCCCACGTTGCTCGACGTGCTCGACCGGCACGCACGGGCCGCCGGCGTGGACCTGCACTACGGCGAGCGCCGCCAGCTCGACGATCTCGACGCCGACCTGGTCGTCGTCGCCGACGGGGTGAGCAGCCAGACCCGCACCGACCACGCCGAGGACTTCGGCGCCGAGGTCGAGACGGCCGGCGGGCTCTACCTCTGGGCCGGGGCGGACTTCGCGCTCGAGACGGCGATCTTCGCGCCCGTGACGACCGCGCACGGCACGTTCGTCACACACGCCTACCCGTACGCGGCCGACCGCAGCACGTTCTTGATCGAGACTGACGAGGCGACGTGGCGCGCGGCGGGTTTCGATGCGACCACCGAGGAGACCGCCGCGGAGGAGTCCGACACCGCGGCGCTGGCCTACCTGGAGGAGGCCTTCGCCGAGCATCTCGACGGTCACCACCTGATCGGCAACCGAACCCGCTGGCTGCGGTTCCGTACCGTGCACTGCCGGCACTGGACCCGCGGCAACGCCGTGCTGCTCGGCGACGCCGCGCACACGGCGCACTACTCGGTCGGCTCGGGCACCAAGCTGGCGATGGAGGACGCGATCGCCCTGCGCGATGCCATCGCCGGTGCCTCCGACCTGCCGACCGCGCTGGCCACCTACGAGCACGGACGTCGCCCCCAGGTCGAGCGGCTCCAGGAACTGGCACGACGTAGCCGGCTGTGGTGGGACTCCTTCCCGCAGCGCACCACGCTCCCTGTCGACCAACTGATGCTCGCCTACATGACCCGGACCGGGAACGTGGGGTTGCAGCGCTTCACCGGGACGAACCCGGACATCGTCCAGCGCGGCCTCGGCCAGTTCGCCGGCCTCCACCCGTCCCAGGTGCCGGTCGAGGGTGTCGTCGACTGGGTGCTCGGCCGCCCGCTCGTCCACGGCGACCGCGAGTGGGCCACCCGGATCTTGACCTCCACCGATCGGGAGCGGCTGTGCGCGCCGGCCCCGGACACCGCGACCCCGCCGCCGACCGGCGCAGAGCTCGCCCTCGTCACCGTCGACATCGATGACCCCTGGAGCCGGGAGTCCGACACCCAGGTCAAGGAACTCCACGCCCTCGTCCTCGCCGGCTGGAGCGGGTTCTGGCTAACCGGATCGCAGACGCGCCGGAACGTGCTGACCCGCCTCGACCTCGGCGAGCGGCTTCGTGCCGAAACCACGGGACTGGTCGTCGTCGACGGCCCGGCCTCGTGCGCCGACGACTTCGCCGCAGGCGTCGCCGCCGCCCGCACGCACCTGGTCTGCCCCCTACCCTCCGCCGTCGCACCGGCGGACGCGACCGACTGACGACGTCGAGCGATTGCCGCTCGCAGGCGAGCAATCTTGAGGAGAAACCGTGAGCGAGAACAACATCCAGACCGAACACCGGGTGAAGGGCGTCGACCACGCCGCGTTCCCGACCTTCGACCCAGCTGCGACGGTCCGCTTCTACCGCGACACGCTGAAGTTTCCCGTCGTGCACTCCATCTGCGCTGCCGGCTGGGGCCCTGAGGACCACCCGGACTTCATCCACTTCTTCTTCGACATCGGCAACGACGACCGCATCGCCTTCTTCTACTACTTCGGTCTCGACCCGGCCGCGGTCGGCGCCACCGGCGCGGCCGGCCCCGAGGGACCGGTGGCGACCAAGGGTGACGTCTACGCCCGCTTCACCGCCGCAGCGCCGGACTTCTTCGTCCGCTCGCGCCACCTGGCCATCCACGTCGACTCGGAAGATGACCTGCTCGAGTACCGGCGCCGCCTCGACGGGAGTTCCTGGCCGTGCGAGATGCAGGTCAAGCACGAGACGATCGAGTCGATCTACACCCACGACCCCAACGGCTACATGGTCGAGATCACCCGTGCGCTGCGCCCCGTCACCCCGCAAGAGGATCTCGACGCCGAGCTGACCATCGACGCGCTCTGCGAGGTCGCCTCGGGCCCCGAGCCGTCGTTGGACAAGTTGCTCACCCGCAAGGCCGAGCTGATCGTCGGACGGGCCGCCGCGTGGGAGGCAGCCCGGCAGGCGTCCGCCCCCGCCGAGGAGGTGACGACGTGACCGCGGTGTTCGTGCTCGACGTACCGGAGAACGAGGGCGTCGTCGCGGTCGCCGAACAGGACGCCCTGCTCCAAGTGGAGAAGGTCGGGCCGTACTACCGGATCGCCCTCGGCGACGCCGAGGACCCTGACGCCGCCGGCACGACCGGGTCCGGCGATGACGTCGGTGCGGGCTGCACCAGCACCCGCTCCCAGATCGTCATCGACCGCCGGGCCACCGGATGCCGGCACGCCGTCTGGTACTCCGCGCTGGCCGGGTTGCAGGACGCCCGGGTGGTACAGCACGACAAGAACGCGTTGCGTCTGATCCGCCGCTGAGACCCGGACACGGGCCCATGCCCGACGCGGCGTGGGCCCGGTGTCTCCTGTCCGTCGCGGCCGGCCACCGGTCGCCCAACGAAACCAGGAACGATGATGACCGACCCGATCCCCAGCACGGCGCGCCCTGCCGAATCCGCACGGACGCACCACCGCATCGGGCTGGTGGTCCCCAGCTCGAACGTGACCGTAGAGACGGAGATGCCGGCGCTGCTGCAGCGCCACCGCGACGCGACCTTCTCCTTCCACTCGACCCGGATGCGCATGCACACCGTCTCGCCGGACGAGCTGCGGGCCATGAACGCCCAGCGCGAGCGCTGCGTCGACGAGATCGGGGACGCCGGGGTCGACGCGATCCTCTACGCCTGCCTGGTCGCCCTCATGGCCCAGGGGCACTCCGACGGCGTCGGCGAGCACGAGCACACCGAGAAGGCCGTCACCGGCCAGCTGACCGAGCGGGGCCTTGACCCTGCGGTCACCTCCAGCGCCGGTGCCCTCGTACACGCGCTCCGGGCGACCGGCATGGACCGTGTCGCGCTGGTCATGCCCTACCTGCAACCGATCGCCGAGCTCGTTGTCGCCTACATCGAGGCAGAGGGCTTCACCGTCACCGACTGGCGGGCCCTCGAGGTCGCAGACAACGCCGAGGTCGGCTGTATCGCGGGCGACCGGGTCCTCGAGGCGGCACGCTCGCTCGAACTGGCCGGCGCCGACGCGCTCATCCTGTCCGCCTGCGTGCAGATGCCGTCGTTGCCCCTGGTGCAGGCGGTTGAGGACGAGTTCAGGCTCCCCGTCCTGTCCGCCGCGACCGCGGGCGCGTTCACCCTGCTCGACCGGCTGGGGCTGCCTGTCGACCTCCCGGGAGCCGGGCGGCTGCTCACCCGCGACGCGAAGGTCGGCATCTGACGATGGCCAAGAACCCCGGACTCAACGTCGACTGGTACCCGGCCGCCCTGCCCACCGGCACCGGCGTCCACCTGCAGACCAGCGTCACCGTGGACGGCAACGCCGCCAAGGGAACCCTCTACGCCCCGCCCGGCCGCGAACCCCGCGACACCACGGTCGTCGTGATGATGCACCCACGTGTCGACTTCTCCCGCCACTACCTGATTCCCGCCCTCGTCGAGGCCGGTCACGCCGTCTACGCCCAGCAGGCCCGGGACGCCGGCAGCGACCTGCGCCTGATCCACGAACAGGCCCTACTCGATCTCGGCGCAGGACTGGAGTGGCTGCACACCGTCGGGTTCCGCCGCACGGTCGGTCTGGGCAACTCCGGCGGCGGCGGGCTACTCACCTACTACGTCCAGCAGTCCCACCGAGCCGCCGCCGACCGCGTCGCGCGCACCCCGGCCGGCCGGCCGAGCTCACTCGACAAGGCCACCCTCCCGACACTCGACGCACTGGCCTACCTTGCCCCGCACCCCGGGCAGGGCACCCTGCTCAGCCGCTGCATCGACGCGTCGGTCACCGACGAGGACGACCCGTTCTCCATCGACCCCGCACTCGACCCCTTCTCCGAGCACAACGGCCACCGGCCCGCACCGGAGAGTTCCGCCTACCCGGCAGAATTCGTCGAGCGCTACCGCGCTGCGCAACTCGCTCGGATCGCCCGCATCGACGAGTGTGCCCGCGCACATGTCTCCGAGGCCCTCGATGCCCGCCGGAAGGTCAAGGCCGGCACCGCGACCGCTGCCGACCGCCACCGGGCCGGCACCGCACGGCTGATCACGACCTGGCGCACCGACGCCGATCTGCGTGCGATGGATCTCAGCCTCGACAAGTCCGACCGCGACTATGGATCCGTCTACGGCCCTACCCCGGAAGTCACCAACTACGGCATCGTCGGCTTCGGACGCCTGACCACTCCGGACGCGTGGCTGTCGACGTGGTCGGCGCTGTCATCGAACGCCACCATCGCCAAGACCGGGCCGGACATGACCCTGCCGACCCTGCTCATCTCCTACACCGCCGACAACTGCGTGTTCCCCAGTGACTTCGACGGCATTGTTGATGCCATCGCCAGCACCGACAAGCAGATCCACGCGATCCCCGCCGACCACTACGGCAACCCGGTAAGCACGGGGAAGCAACGGCGAGACGATGCAGCCGACCTCATCGGACAATGGATCATGTCGACTCGACCGTAGCTGAGGCGGCTACCAGCACATAGGCAATGGGCGGTACCGGCCACCAGGGCCGAGTCCGTTCCGGTGCGGGCCCACCTCCCTAACGGGCCGCAGCGATCCCTCTACGGAGTCCGGTGGACGGGTTGATCTTCGGGGCGCACGCTGGGCGCGTCGGAACCAAGCGGTGATGACGGCACGCTTGACCTCTTCGACGGCCGCTGCGAACGCACCGCACGCCGCGAGGCGATTGTGTGCTCCTCGCACACCCTCCGGCGTCCTCGCACGCGCTCGGGCGCCTGCGACGACACCACTTCGGGTGCAAGGACGGGCGAGCCGGAGCGCCCGGCGGCTGACCGTCAGCGAGGTGCTGAAGCCCGCACAATGCGAGCCCTTGTCGGTACATCGGGGTGAAAGTAGTATCTCGCCTACCGATTTCAATGGTGACTCGGGAGGTGCGGGCCATGCCGGTCTGCTGCGGATCGTTGCGGCGCCCGGCTCGTCCGTTCGACGGCAGACACGGTTCGGCTCGTTGCCGACGGAGGCGGGCTGGCCATGAACCACACCAACCACGCGGACTATGCGTTGCGGGTTCTGCTCTACCTCCGTGTGGCACCCGGGCGGCGCGGTTCCATCGCCGCGATATCGGCCGCCCACCACATCTCACGCCACCACCTCGACAAGGTCGTGCAGCGGATGTCCGGAGCCGGGCTGGTGGAGACCGTCCGGGGCCGGGGTGGCGGGGTGCGCCTGACGCGCGACCCCTCGGACATCACGGTCGGGGACGTGATGCGGGCGATGGAGAACGACTACGCGGTCGTGGAGTGTCTCGGCCACCGGCGCTACTGCCGGGTCGCCGGTGTGTGCGGGGCGCGCAGCGTGTTCGCCCGGGCGCTCGACTCGTACTTCGCCGTCCTCGACGAGGCGACGTTGGACGACATCGCGGCGAACGACCAGGGCCTGCGCGGTGCGCTGGGTCTGGTCGGTCTGACCGCACCACCCTGAGAGGCGACGGGTCGCGACCGAGGGAGGGCTCGTGCCGATCGACTTCGACCTGACGCCGGACCAGCGGACGTTGAAGTACTCGGTGCGGGAGTTCGCCCGTGAGGTCCTGCGCCCGGCCGCGGAACGCGCGGACGCCCTCGCCGATCCGCAGGAAGCGTTCGCCGGGATGAAGCCGGCCTACGAGCAGGCCCGCGGAATGGGGCTGGCGACCGGATTCCTCCCGCGGGAGTACGGAGGTGGTGGCGCGTCGAACGTCGACTTCCTGATCGCCGTCGAGGAGCTTTGCGCCGTCGATCCCGGATTCCCGACGATCCTGCTCGTCAACGGCCTCGCGCTCATGCCGCTGCTGTGGTTCGGCACCGAGCAACAGCGCGAGCACTGGATCGGCCGGGCGACGTCGGCGTCGAGCACCGACTACCTGGCCGGCTGGGTGGTGAGCGAGCGCGGCGGCACGGCCAACTTCGACCACCCCAGCGCCAACGCCGGGATCCAGGTCGTGGCCGACCACGATAAGGCCGCTGGCGAGTACGTGCTCAACGGCGAGAAGCACTGGCCGTGCAACGCGGGCGGCTGGGACCTGCGGGGGGCTGACGTCAACCTGTGCGTCGTGCGGACCGACCGGCACGCCGGGGGCAAGGACGGCCTGAGCGGCGTGCTCGTTGAAAGGGGCACGCCGGGCGTCGAGTACGAGGTCATCGACAAGACCGCGCACCGGACCTGCCAGAACGTGACGATGACGTTCCGCAACGTGCGCGTGCCGGAGGGGAACCTGATCGCCCAGGGCGACGGCGACCTGCTGGTCAACCGCGCCTTCACCTGGTCCGGGCCGATCGCCGGTATCGCCGCCGTCGGTGTCGCCCGCGCCGCCTACGAGTTCGCCCTGAAGTGGGCTAGGACCTACACCGGTGGCGGGTCGACACCGATCATCGACCACCAGGCCGTCGGGAACCTCCTGGTCGACGTCGCGGCCCGGATCGAGGCCGGGCGGTACCTGTCCTGGAAGGCGGCGCACTACCTGGACCGCCACGATGGCGAGGGGCACGCGCTCGGCGCGATGAACAAGACGTTCTGCGGTGACGTGATGCAGGGCGTCGTGTTCGACTGCATGCGGATCGTCGGGGTCAACTCGATCGACAAGAAGTTCGGCATGGAGAAGCTCTACCGGGAGTCGCTCGTCTTCCCGCTCTACGACGCCGGGAATCTTGCCATGCAAAGGCGGCGGGCATGGGGTGTGATGGCCGACCCCGCATTCTCGCCGGACCTATTCGTCGACGGAGAGCCGTTCGGATTCAAGAAGTCCATGGAAGGCTACGGCGTGGTCGCGCCGACCGCTTAGTCGTATAGAACCTGTGCTGCGGGGTAAACGGTGACAGCAACTGCACACCAGGATCGTCCGGTGAGCCCTCCGGCGGTGCTCGACGACCGCGCCCGGATGACCGCGCTGACCGACGCCTGGGAGCGGTTCGTCGACGGCGACGATGCGGCGCCCGGCGTCGGCGACGAGATCCTCGCGTCCTGGTACCGCTCGCGCGACGTGCACCGCATCGACCCCTGCCGTTGGGCGCCATCTCGGACACCGACGCGCCGGGCCCGGCACAGCCCCCATCCCGAGGTGTTCGCCACGCTCGGCGCCGCGGCCGCCTCCCTCGTCGGGCACCGTCCGCCGATCGGCGCGATCGTCACCGATGGTGACGGATGGACGGTCACGTCGATCCGCGGGCCGGCCGACGGCCCGCGGGAGGTGTGCTGGTCGGAGGCCATGACGGGCACGAGCGGGGTGGGCGTCGGGCTGGTGCGGCGAGGTCCGACGGTGGTCCGCGGTCCCGAACACTGGTGCCTGGCGCTGCACGGGTGGTCGTGCGTGGCCTACGCCGTCCGCGACATGGTCACCCGGGACCCGATCGCCACGATCGCGCTCTTCGCGCGCGACCCGGCCGACGTGCTCGAGCCGTCTGACGAGCTGCGCGCCCGGGGGCGCGCGATCGAGGGCGACCTGCGGGCATGCGCGGCCCGGGACGGCCTCGCCCTGGTACACGAGTTCTCGCGGGTCAGTCGCGGGCACCGCGGGGTGCTCCTGGCCGTCGACGAGGCGGGCGGCGTCGTCGCGGCGAACGACGAGGGTCGCCGATGCCTGCCGTGGCTGCCCTCCGGCTACCTGGTCGACCCGGCGGTGCGCTGGCGTCCGGCGGACCCGCGCGTGCGCAGGTTCCTGGAGCGGTCCGGCGAGGCTGTGCGGGCAGGCCGGGAGTGTGTCGGGCGCCGCGAGCTCGGCAGCGCCTACACCGGGGCCCCCGACGTATTCGAGGTGCGGCCCGTCGTGACCCCGTTCGGCCCGGTCGGTTGGCTCCTGCTCGGCGGCCGTCACCGTGAGTGTCGGGACGGGCTGTCGGACGGGGACGGAGCACCGGTGCCGGAGCCCGACGACGGCGCCCGTGGTGGCCGGGTCCCCGCGGTGCACGGTGATCACGTCGTGCTGCTGCGGCCGGCGGAGATCCGCTACGCCGAGGCGGACGGGCACGCCGTGTGGCTGGCCACCGATCTGGGCCGGGTCCGCGCCACGACTCGGGGAATCGACAACGTGGCCGCGGAGCTGGCCGCCGGCGGGCTGCGGCGGGTGCACCGCAGCTTCGTGGTGAACCTCGACCGGGTGCGTGGGATCGAGGCGACGAAGGGCGGCGGGCTGCTCCTGAGCACCGACCCGCACCGGAACGAGCGAATTCCCGTTTCCCGGCCCAATATCCCGCGAATCCGACGCGCTCTCGGAATCTGACCGGCCGTTCCGGGGCCGACCCGCCGCCGCGCCGTCCGTGCCACGATTCCGCCCGTCCGTGCCACGGATCTTCTCCCGCGTTCACTCTCGGGTCATCATTTCGTTCGATATCGACGGATGACCGTATTTTTCGATCGGCTGCCACGGAAACCGGAGAAACGATGTTCGACTTCACCCTCACGCCGGACCAGCGGAAGATCCAGGACGGCGCACGCGAGTTCGCGACCGAGGTGCTCGCACCGATCACGCCCGCCGTGGACGAGGAACCGGACCCTCTCAAGGGTTTCCAGATGCTGAAGCCGGCCTACGCGGAGGCCTGCAAGCGCGGGATGGCGTACGGCATGCTGCCCGCGGAGTACGGCGGAGGCGGTCTGAACAACGTCGACTTCCTGATCGCCGCCGAGGAGGTGCAGGCCGTCGACCCCGGTTTCGGGACGACGCTGCTGGTCAACGGGCTCGGCTTGATGCCCGTCTGGTACTACGGGACCGAGGAGCAGAAGCAGCGCTTCATCGGTCGGGCCACGGCCGACAAGTCCGGCGAGTTCATCGTCGGGTACGCCGCGAGCGAGCCGCCGGGTTCACCGGGTGGGACGGCGAACTTCGACGCCCCGGCCAGTGGCGGGGCCGGCATGGCCGTGACCGCACGCCGTGACGGCAACGACCTGATCCTCAACGGCCGCAAGTACTGGCCGTGCAACGTGGCCGGCTGGGACGGGAACGGCGCCGACATGAACCTGGTCGTCGTCCGGACCGACCCGGAGGCGGGCGGCACCGCCGGTCTGTCCGCGGTGATCGTCGAACGGGGCACGCCGGGCGTCTCGTACAGCCTGATCAGCACGGCCGGCCAGCGCAGCGCGCCGAACGCCGAGATCATCTTCCAGGACGCGCGGGTCCCGGCGGACAACCTGATCGAGGGCACCGCCGGCAACGGGGACCTGCTGATCAACCGGAACTTCGCGTGGTCCGGGCCGGTCGCCGGGATCGGGGCGGTGGCGATCGCCCGCTCCGCCTACGAGGCCGCGCTCGACTTCGCCAAGACGTACACGGCCGGCGGCTCGCATCCGATCATCCACCACCAGTACCCCGGCTACGTGCTCGGTGACGTCGCTGCACGGATCGACGCGGCCCGTGCGTACTGCTACAAGACCGCCCACTACCTGGACACGCACGGCTACCACGGCGAGCTGATCGGGGCGCAGAACAAGGTCTTCTGCACGGAGCTGATGTTCGACTGCGTCTACAAGTGCATGCAGGTCGTCGGCGTGAACTCGCTGGACAAGAAGTACCCGTTCCACCGGTGGCTGCGGGAGGCGGCCGTGTTCCCGCTCTACGACGCCGGCAACTTCGGCATGCAGCGCCGGCGCGTGCACGGCGTCATGGCGGACCCGTCGTTCGACCCGCGTGCGGTGATGAACCACGAGGCCGTCGAGTTCACGAAGGACATGGAGGGCATCGGGACGGTCCCGGGACCGACCAAGTAGCGATTCCGTTCGTGCGGGGCCGTCGTCCGAGCAGCGACGGCCCCGCACGCGCGTGCGCCGGGCCGTCAGTCCGCGCTCAACGACGTTGACTCGACGTCCGCCACCGCGCGTCGGCTGAGCCACCACTGAGCGCCGTCCGGCCGCTGAGGGATCAGCTTTGTCGGGCGGCTGCGAGTTTGAAGGAAACCGGAAGCTGGTACTTCTCGCCGGTCCGGTAGTCGTCCACGTGGCGGTCGAAGCTGGCCCGGATCCGGCGCACGACCTCGGCCGACTGGCCGCGGATCATCGCTGATGTCCGGACCGTGCCATGCAGCAAGCCATCCCACAGCTCATCGGCGCTGTCGACGCTTTGCGTGAACTCGACGGTCCGGATGCCGATATCCACGAAGCCCTGGTCCGTCAGTAGCGATTCGAGCTCGAGGTCGTCGGCGAACCGGAAGAAGTTCGGTCCGGCCGGCACCACCTCGGGTGGGGCGATGCCGACCTCCTGCACCGCGTCGAGAAGGACCCCGACCAGTCGGGCGCGTGTGGGGAAGTTCCAGGCGGTCAGCGCCAACCGGCCCTCGTCGGTCAACACGCGCCGGAACTCCGCTACCGCCTGCTCCGGCCGGCCGAAGTGTGGCAAACCGAGGTTGCTGACGACCGCATCGAAGCAACGATCCGGGAAAGGGAGCGCCTGTGCGTCACCCTCCTGGAACTCGGCCCGTGGAAAGCGTTGCCGGGCGATCCTGACCATGGGCTCGGCGATGTCGACTCCGACGGCCGTTGCACCGCGCTCCGCCGCGCGTGCCGCGAGATGACCCGGGCCGCACGCGACGTCGAGTACGCGCGTGTCGGGTCGGGCATCGACCGCGTCGAGCAGTGCATCACTGAGGCGGCTGGTCATGGTGGGCCAATAGACGTCGTACCCCGCCGCCGTCGCCTCCCAGCCGGCGGCTTCGAAGGCGTTAAAGGCATCAGCGTCGATCAAGGCCGTCTCCCTCACTCAGCCCACAGCCGAGGTTGCCCCGGAGTCCGAGCGTCCGCCAAGCATCCATGCTGGTCAAGGAGTCCCGCGCTTCTACCGGGCCTTCGTCGCCGAAGCAGCCGACGACCTCGGCACCGTCATCAGGCTGGCGGGCCGGTAATGGGTCTCCTACAGATCGATCCACCTCAGCCGCGTGGCGGTGGTTACTGAAGACACACAGGACTCTAGCTCGGTACGTTGTGATTCCCCGTCCGAACCTGGAGTCCGACTTGAACGATAGCGTTAGCATGGAGATTGCCGCGTGGCTGCAAGGAGTAGGGACAGTCGCCGCGGTTGTCCTTGCGCTATTCATGCAAGTATTCATTGTGTGGTATCGGCGACCGCGAATCGACCTTAGGGTATCTCCAGGACCGGACGGTCAGGATCTCGTCACAAGCACCCCGGATGACCGCGGTTACAATATCTGTAGGCTTCGTGGACGTTTGTCCGTAATTAAGGGCAAGCCCGCCTCCGATGTGGAGGTGATTGTTCAGGACTGGCGGAGTCCAACGTCGCAGAGTCCTCCCCTTTGCCCACGGAAATACCCTTCGGTGGGCCAATTCCGACGAGGAGCTTGTGCGGATTCCCTCCGGAACTTGGCGGCGAATCGACCTAATTCATTGGATGGCGGCAAACGGCGACGGAGCGCAGCTGATTCTGTGGCTCGGTTTGCGAAATTCGCGTGGCTACCCGCCGAAACCTTGGTTTCAGATCACCGAGAGCGGAGCTTATTCGTTCACTGGTAATAGCTGGGGAGAGCAATTTCAAACCTACCCGATGGCGGTTATCCTTTCGCTACGACGCCAATCCAGTCAGCTCACACAGCGAATTAGTGGTGCTTGTCCACGCGATTCGAATCCGTCAGCTTGACGTCGCCCTAAGCGGTAGATCCGGGGCACTGAGCATGAACGTGCCTGCGTTACCACAGCTCTCGCAACCCGCAGTCGTGCACCAGGCCGGGGGGAACCCGGTGCCGGAGCGGCCACGGCGTCCTGAACTGAGACAGGAACCCGCCACGGTTTGTCAGCATCCGCCTTGGTGGGCCTCGAACCCGACGGTGATGTGTCGATGCATGACCTCGTAGGCGTGGTCCGGCCCGACCCGCATCGCCCCCGTCAGCTCGTAGTGCTGCAAAAGCCCCTTCTCGGCATCGTTGGCCAGCGTGTGGAACTGTTCGAAGATCTGCAGTGCCTTCGCACGGTCCCACACGCTGTCGAACAGCTCGACTAGAATCGGGTTTTCGGACGCCTCGACGACGGATCGGTGGACCACTCGGTTCTGGTGGTAGGTCTCGGCGGCGGTGACGGCTCCGCTGTTGACCGCTCCATCGATGGCCGCCTCGACGTTCCGGATCGCCGGCTCCCCGAGTTCGGCGACCCGGCGCGCGGCGTAGGCCTCGACCGCGATCCGGGACTCGTAGAGATGGTCCAGGTCGGCGTCGGCGATGGCACGGACCGTGTACCCCTTCCGGCCGGTCGGCTCGACGAGGCCTTCACGTTCCAGGCGACGGAGCGCGTCCCGCACGGGCGTCCGGCTGATCTCGAGCCGCTCGGCGAGGGCGTCCATCACGAGGCGTGAGCCCG
The DNA here is from genome assembly GCA_963822335.1 of uncultured Actinomycetota bacterium. GTDB lineage: Bacteria > Actinomycetota > Actinomycetes > Mycobacteriales > Pseudonocardiaceae > Pseudonocardia. The sequence continues at coordinate 798,253 of CAWGHE010000007.1, forward strand.
GAGGCAGGTCGCCCGCGAGCATCGCCTCGCTGATGCGGCGGTAGGCCTCGTCGGCCAGTGGCGTTCCCCCTCGCCCGATGGGCTGGAGCACCATGCCGCGACCTCCACGTCTGTCGTCACCAGCCGCGGCTGTCTGCCTGCACGGTCCGGCCCACTGCTCGGGCCCGTGCCGCATGCCACGGGACCAGGGCCCCATGGCCCGTCACCGATTCTAGTTCTTGCGGGACGGGCGACGGCGAGCCATGCTCCACCGTATACGAAACACCGAACACGAAACACGGGAATCGTCTCGGAGGCAGTGATGACACTCCAACGCGAGCCGCTGACCGGGCGTCCGGCGCTGGCCCGCACCGACTACGCGGAGCTCGTACGCGAGGACCGGGTGCACCGGGTGCTGTACACCGATCCGGGGATCTTCGCCGAGGAGATGGTCAAGGTCTTCGGCGGACGCTCGTGGGTCTACCTGGCGCACGAGTCGCAGGTGCCGGAGCCGAACTCGTTCCTCTCGATTCGGATGGGCCTGCGTCCCGTGATCGTCACCCGGGACCGGGAGGGCATGTTGCACGCCGTGTTCAACCGGTGCACCCACCGGGCGGCGACGCTGTGCCGGGAGGAGTCCGGCGTGGCGAAGAGCTTCCAGTGCCCGTACCACGGGTGGACGTTCCGCAACACCGGGGAGCTGGTCGGGGTCCCGTGGCCCCAGGGCTACGGCGCCGGCTTCGACCGGTCCCAGTACGGGCTGCACCGGCTGCGGGTGGAGTCCTACCGTGGTTTCGTCTTCGGCACGCTGAACCGGTCCGCACCGCCGGTGGTGGACTGGCTGGGTCCGGCTGCCGGCTGGCTCGACTACTGGATCGACCGCGCCCCGCAAGGCGAGGTCGTCGTCCGCAGCGCCGCGAACCGGATGGGTTACCGCGGCAACTGGAAGCTCGCCTACGACAACGCCGGCGACGGCTACCACCCGGCGTTCTCCCACCGGTCCCTGCTGCAGATGGCCTCCCGGATGGGGGACAGCAAAGACATGTCGTACTTCGGCGTCTCGCCCGACGAGGGGCCGATGCGCACCTACATGCTCGGCAACGGGCACAGCGTGCTCGACCAGCGCCCGAACTACGACGGTCCGGGCAGCTTCTGGGCGAACCAGCGACCGCAGCCGGGCCGCGAGCGCTTCGAGGAGCGGATCCGCGCCGAGCACGGCCACGACGCCGACCGGCTGCTCGACCTGACCATCGGTTCGCAGATCAACCTGAACATCTTCCCGAACCTGCTGGTGATCGGGAACCAGATCCAGGTCATCGAACCGCTGGGGGTCGACCGCACTCAGCTCACCTGGCACGCCACCACCATCGGCGGGGTGCCGCCGGAGGTGAACACCATGCGGATGCGCACGCAGGAGGATTTCCCGTCGTTCGGCGAGCCGGACGACCAGGCGAACTTCGAGGAGGCCCAGCGCGGGCTCGGCGCGCCAGAGGCCGAGTGGGTCCTCATGAACCGGGGGCTGGACATGCCCGGGTGGCAGGAGGTCGGGCCGGACGGCGTCGTGTCCAGCCGAGCGACTGACGAGCTGCACATGCGGCGCTACTACGCCGCATGGCTCGACCTGATGGACAAGGACACGAACCGATGAGCACCCGGATCCCCGCCGAGTACGCCGACACGTCATCGTGGTCCTACCACGTCGACACGTCCTACTACGACGAGCTGGCCCGCCAGTCCGCCCTGTTGCGCGAGGACTGGCCCGAGGCCGGCACCGACGAGCTCGTGCGGGCCCAGTCCTTCCTCACCCGGGAGGCCCGGCTGATCGACGAGGGCCGGTTCAACGACTGGCTGGACCAATTCACCGACGACTGCCTGTACTGGGTCCCGGTGACCCCGGGCGGCGGCGACCCGACCGTCGAGGTGTCGCACGCGTTCGACGACCGGCGCCGGCTCACCGACCGGGTCTACTGGCTGCGCACCGGGCTGGCCTTCAGCCAGATCCCCGCGTCCCGGACCCGGCGCGTCATCGGGAACGTCGAGACCACCGTCGACCCCGCGACCGGTGAGCACCTGGTCCGCTCCACCGTCGTGGTGCACGAGTTCCGTGCCGGAGTCACCAAGATCTACCCGGGCTGGTACGGCCACGTGCTGCGGGCGACCGGGAACGGCTGGCGGATCAGGGTGAAGCAGGTCAACCTGCTCGACTCCGACCAGTTCCACGAGAACCTCACCCTGGTCTTCTGAGATGACCGACGACGACCTGTCGGCCCGGGTCGAGGCACTGCACCGACAGAACGCCCTGCTCGAACAACAGGTGACCCGGCTGCGGCGCCAGCTGGCCAGCGTCACCCCCCTGGTCGAGCAGGCCAAGCACCTGGCGTTCTGGGACTTCACGCCCTATGAGGTCAGCCCGGACGACACGTGGGTGGCGGTCGACCGGGAAAAGGCGGCGGCCCTGATGGCCGCGCTCGCCCGCATCGACCACTGGAACCCCTGGGGGACCACCATCGAGCCGAGGCCCCAGCCGTGACGGCCGTCGCCGTGATCACGCACGCGGACCGGTCCGTCGTCGGGCTGGTCGAGGCCGTGGCCGGGGAACGTGGGCACACACTCCGGACCGTCCGCCCGTACCGAGGCGAGCATCTTCCCGACCTCGGCGAGATCGGCGCCGTGGTCGCGCTGGGTGGTCCGCAGAGCGCCTACGACGACCATCGGTATCTGCGCGAGGAAGAGCGTTTCCTGACCGCGGCCGTCGATGCCGACGTCCCGGTGCTCGCGATCTGCCTGGGCTCCCAGATCCTCGCCAGGGCACTGGGCGGGACGGCGCATCCCGGCGAGACCGGTCTGGAAGCCGGGATCATCCGGGTCGAGTCCGCGGGCGACGCCCCGACCGAGGTCGCCGGGGAGTACTTCTCGTTCCACTCTGACTCGATGACCCCTCCCGACGGCGCCGACGTGCTCGCCGCGTCCGATCGGTACCTGCAGGCGTGGAGGTGGGGGTCGGCACTCGCGATCCAGTTCCACCCCGAGATGACGATCGAGGGCATCGAGGGCCTGCTGACCATCGAGGGCACGAAGCTCGGACGGAACGGCGTCGACGTGGCGGCGATGCGGGCCGAGGCCGAGCAGTACTTCGCGGCCGGCGCCGCCGACGCCCACGCCCTGCTCCACCACTGGTTCGACCGGCTCGTCCCCGACCGTCCTTGCAACTGATCCCCAAAGGAGAGATCACGTGCCCACCACCGGAAAGTTCATCGAGCGTCACGCCCTCTACACCTCCGAGAAGGCCGAAGCGGCGGAGCGGTCGAAGAAACTCGTCGAGCAGTGCGACGTCGACATCGTCCGGCTCGTCTGGCCCGATCAGCACGGACTACTGCGGGGCAAGGCGCTGAGCAAATCGGCCTACCTCGGTGCCCTCGAGTCCGGCAACGAGATCACCATGGCCCCGTTCTTCTTCGACCCGGCGAACGCGATCGTGCTGAACCCGTTCACCGTCGACGGGGGCTTCGCCGTCGAGGGTCTGGGCGGCAGCCCGAACGTCACGATGGTCCCCGACCCCGACACGTTCCAGCTCCTGCCGTGGGCACCGAAGACGGCGGTGGTCTTCGCCGACCTCTACATGAACAACGGGTCAATGTTCCCGCTGGCGCCGCGCACCATCCTGCGGAACGCGCTGGCGAAGCTGGCCGAGCAGAACTACAAGCTGGTCGCCGGCATCGAGATGGAGTGGTACCTCACCCGGATCGTGGACGACCTGCTCGGGAAGTGCTCGCTCGGTGCGCCGGGCACGCCCGCGGACCCGCCACTGGTCGCTCCGGTCGCGCGTGGCTACAACTACCTGCTCGTCGACCACCTCGACGAGATCGACGACGCGCTCGCCCCAATCCGTGACTCGGTGCTGGCGATGGGGTTGCCGCTGCGTTCGTTCGACGACGAGTGGGCGCCGAGCCAGGTCGAGACGTCGTTCGACGTGCTCGAGGGGATGGCCGTCGCGGACTCCGCCAGCCTGTTCCGGATGGCGGTCAAGCAGACCGCGAAGCGGCACGGCCACCTCGCCTCGTTCATGTGCACGCCGGCGATCGCCGGGTTCTACTCCAGCGGCTGGCACCTGCACACGTCGGTGGCCGACGCGACGACCGGTGAGAACCTGATGGTTCCCGCCGAGGGCGAGGCACTGTCCGAACTCGGGCAGCACTACGTCGGCGGTCAGTTGGCCCACGGCGCCGCGGCATCGGTGTTCACCACGCCGACCGTCAACGGGTACCGGCGCCGCCGCCCCTACTCGCTGGCCCCCGACCGGCTGAGCTGGGCCTACGACAACCGCGCCGCGATGATGCGCGTGATCAGCGCGCCGGGCGACAAGGCGTCGCACGTCGAGAACCGCGTCGGCGAGGCCGCGGCGAACCCGTACCTCTACGTGGCCTCCCAGGTGGTCGCCGGGCTCGACGGCATCGTCAACCGGATCTCACCCGGGCCGCTGAGCGACGACCCCTACACCGCCGACGTCCCCCAGCTGCCGACCAGCCTCAAGGAGGCTGTCGGGGTGCTGGAGGAGGACCAGTTCTTCCGGGAGGAGTTCGGCAGCACCGTCGTCGACTACCTGATCACGATGAAGCGCAGCGAGATCACCCGTTACGAGGCATGGGTCGCCGAGAACTCCGACCCCGACACCTACGTCAACGGGGTCACCGACTGGGAGCACCGCGAGTACTTCGAACTGTTCTAGCGCCGAGCGTCGGCCGCGCGACCGCGTTGGCCGGACACCTCGTACTGTCACGCGCCGCCGACGCGTTCTCCCCGCGTTCCGCGGGCTGCTCAGCGGGCAGTGCCGTCCGTCCTGCAGGCCCGCCGGCGCAGCGGATCACTGTCACTGTCGTTCGACCGCCGTTCTACACCGCGGGCGAACCGGTCTGGGACGGGACCGGAGTCCCTGTGGAGCGTTGTCGAAGTTGCACTGGCAGACGTCGTGAAAATGCCGTAGGCGTCGCCAGAGTTGCACCGGCGGGTGACGGCCGTCCGTGATCGGTCACGGTGAGGTGCCGAGCGATACTCCGAGGCGAACGGCTCGCCGGATGGCAGCCGTGCATCGGCCGTGCCGCGTTCGGCGGCGTGATGCCGGTCAGGGCCGCTCCGCAGGGGAACACGTCGCCGCCTGATCTGCCATCGTCCACCACGTGCACGGCGACGGGGTGTTCGGTTCGTCAGGCTGGTCCTCTACGCGGGATGCGGCGCCCCGTGCCACCAGGGCAGGGCGTGCGCGCCCGCCCGTCGACGCCCCTCGACCGTCGTGGGCGCCGGCTCGATCGGCCGAGAGGATCGCCTCGGACGGGTCGAGGAGGCGTTGGCCCGGTGGTGCGGCGGCAGACTCCCGAAGTCGCTCGACCGCGGGTCGTTGCCGAACTCCCGACAGAGTTGTCCATAGATGTCGTGGTGGTGCGGGGGCCGGCCGACCGACGAGGGGATGTCCTCGACTGCTGCGGCGCGGACGCTGTCGTAGACCGGCGTGGACGCTGTGTTCACGTTCGTGATCACTCTCTCTGGCGTGATGAGCGAAGGCCCAGGTCCGGCGATCGTGCTTGCCGTCTCCGGGTGGGAAGCTGGGGAGCCCTCGGCCGCGCCCGGCGGCCGATGTCGTGGCATCGGACCTGCTCGCCGCGCCGTTAGCCTCCTCGACGCCGTGTCAGCGGGTTTCGCTGGAATGCACGAACATCATCGGCATCTGCCCCGTCGCGGCAGGTGGCGGGGGCCGCGGTTGCCCTACCTCGGTGTAGGCCGGATGGCTGTCGCCCTTCCGCCGGGCTGCGTGGGGAGGGATCACGTGCGCGCGTCGGGCGTCGGTCAGCGCCCAAGAAACTGAGGTGCGAGGGGGAACCTCCCGATCCGCTGGGCGTCCTACCCAGGTGAGGAGGTGCGCCCATGGCCCAGCCAGCACCCACCGCCCAGCAGTGCCCCGCCGTGCTCACCGGTGTCATGATCCGGCACGGGATCCCGATCACTGAATCGCTCACCGCCGACCTGACCACGGTCGTCGTCGGCCGCGAGTCCCACCTGCTCACGTACCTGCCGTGTCACGCCCGAACCCGGGCCGGGCAGGTTCTGGTGCACAGCGTCCGCTCCGAGGCGTTCCGCGACGGTTTGCACGACGCCGCCACATGGTTGAGCCGCCGCGCCACCGCCGCGGCGCGGCGGGCCGATTACGCCGCCAGGCGGCAGCGGGCACTGCGGCGGGCGGCCCTGGTCCGGGCCGATGGCCGCGACCGCGGACAGCGGCTCCAGAGCCATCTGATCGCGAGGCGGAGCGGAGACTGCATGAGGACGAGCAAGCCGGACGCTGCACGACGGGCGACCACAGTCGATGGACGTGGGACGACCACGGGACGGGCGGCGCCCGGATGGTGACGTTCGACTCCGCTGCCGTCTACGCCGACGCCCGGCTCCAGTCCATCGCCGCCGCCCGGCTCGCCGTCATCGAGGACGGCGGTGGACCTGACCAGGCTCTGGGCTACGAGGAGATCCTGCGGCGCATGCTCGAGCGGCACGGCCCGATCGGCGCCCTCGCCCTGATCGTCGCCCTGGCCCGCGAAGTCGGCGTGCTGGTCGGGCTCGCCGCCGAGCACGGCGGGGAAGCCCCGGCCGAGCTGCTCGACCAGCTGGAGATGGACGCGCTCAGCGCCGGCCCGGACGCCGGCGGGGACTGCCCACCAGCGCCCTGATGACCAGCACATGATCGCTCGATGCGGTGGCCTCCACGGGAGCTGCCATCAGGTCGGTCGGACGGGCGCGGTGGGACAAGTATTGCTCGGACATTACTGTGGATCCAACAGAATCCGGTGTAGAGCCGAGCGGGACGCGACGTCATCGTAGGCCCGCCGCCAGCCGCTCAGCGGGAAAACAGCGCTCTTCGGTGGTGTGATCGCGCCTGCTTCGAAGAGCCCGAACACGTCGCGGTAACACTCGGCGACGAGGTCCGGCCGGCGTTTGCGGTAGTCGCTGATCTGCAGGCCGGAGATCTCGATGTTCTTTAGCAGCGGGTAGTTCATCCGGAGTTCGGGGATACGGCCCGCCGCGAATCCGACGACAACCAGCCGGCCGCGCCAGGCCAGCGAGCGGACCGCGCCGTCGAACGGGTCGCCGCCGAGCATGTCGACGACGACGTCGATGCCGCGGCCGTCGGTCTCGGCCAGTACCTGCTGCCGAACGCTCTCGTGCAGGTCCGGACGGCCGAGGTCAACGATGCCGTCCACCGGGCCGGCGTCGCGGCCCGGGCGGGACACGCCGCCGAGGACCAGGCCGGCCCCGGCGGCGCGCGCCAGCTGGACCGCGGCCCGCCCAACCGTTCCGGTGGCGCCGAGGATGAGTACGCTCTCGCCGGAGCTCAGGCGGGCCCGGTCGTGCAACGCCATCCATGCGGTGTCGAACCCCAGCGACATGGCCGCCGCGTCGCGCAGGTCCATGCGGGCGGGGACCCGGTGGACCACCTCCTGGTCGACCGCGACGAGTTCGGCGTGGCCGCCGTACTCCGCCATGGCGAGGATGCGGTCACCGATCGAGAACCCGTCGACGCCGGGGCCTACGGAACGGATGACACCGGACGGGCCCTTGCCCGGGATGTAGGGGACCTCGGGGCGGAACTGGTACTCCCCGCGCAAAGTCACGAGGTCTACGTAGTTGACCGGTGCGTGGTGTACCTCGACCAGGACCTGGCCGGGTCCCGGCACGGGATCGGGACGGTCGTCGACTCGTGTGGAGTCGATGTCGCCCAGAATGTGGACGGTCAGTGCGCGCAAGGGGAGATCCTCCCGGTCAGCGGCTCGATGGTGCAGGAGTGAACCGCACAGGGGTCGGCACGATCCGGTCGTCGTCGATCCATTCCAGGAGCCGGCGCTTGAGGATCTTCCCGGACGGCATCAGCGGCAGCTCCTCGGCCAGGGCGAAGTACTCGGGCATGTCGTAGCGCGACAGGCCGGCCTCGTCGAGGTGCGCCAGGACGGCGTAGGGCTCTGGCGAGGCGCCGGCCTGGGGTTGCACGACCAGACACACCTTCTGGCCCAGGCGCTCGTCGGCCACGGGCACCACGGCGGCCTTCGCGATGTCGGGGAAGCGCATCGCCAGGTTCTCGATCTTGGCCGGGAAGATGTTGTGGCCGCCACGGATGATGACGTCCTTCTTCCGGCCCGTGATGCGGAGGTATCCGGCCTCGTCCTCCCAGCCGAGGTCCCCGGTGAGGAACCAGCCGGAGCGGCTGAAGCTCGACTCGGTGGCGAGCTGGTCGTCGAAGTAGCCGAGCATGAGCGAGGCGCCGCGGGCGGCGATCTGGCCGACGTCGCCGGCCGCGAGCTCCTGCTCGGGGTCCTCGCGGGAGACGATGCGGACCTCGTACCCGGCGCACGCGCGACCGGAGCTGCCCACGATGAGGTCGGGGGCGTCGGTGGGGAGGGTGTAGTGGTGCGACCCGGCCTCGGTCATCCCGTACCCGCTCTGCGGCACCACGCCGATGTCGAGCAGGCCCTGGGCCACCGTCGGCGGGACGGCCGCCCCGGAGATCCGGAAGCCGCGCAGGTCCGGTAACCCGGCGTCCGGTGTCGTCCGCAGCTCGGCGAGCAGGTCGATCGCATGGGTCGGCACTCCGAAGACGAACGTGGTCCGGGTCTCGCGAAGGCGTCCGGCCAGGCTCACCCCACGAGGGAGGTCGTGCACGACGAACTCCGCGCCCATGGTGAGGGCCAGCAGCATCGCCCCGAAACCGAGGTTGTGCGAGAGCGGGGACAACGAGTAGACGACCGATCCGCCGTCGAGCGACCAGTCGGCACGCAGGGCCCGCGCCGGCGCCAACAGCGTGTTGTCGGAGTGCATCACGCCCTTGGGCTGCCCCGTGGTGCCGGAGGTGAAGGCTAGGTAGACGACGGTGTTGGGGTCGGTCCGGGGCGCTCGGGCCCGGCTGGTGCCGGTGCCGTCGACGTCGGGCAGGATTCTTGCCCCGCCGTCGGCCACGGGCGGGAGCGCGAGGGTGAATCGGACGTGCTCGGCCCCGGCGAGCCGGGACAGCAGGTCGTGCCGATCGGCGTCGGCGCCGTAGCCGGGCTGCGCGACGACGGCCGCGGCGCGCATGCGTCCCACCAGCTCGACGACCTCGTCCACCGTGTGGTCACGGTGCAGCGACGGGCACGCGACGAAGCCGCTTCGCGAGCAGGCCAGGACGGCGACAGCCACCTCGATCCGGCTGGGCAGCCACACCGCCACCCGGTCACCGGCCCGCAGGCCGTGCCGGTCGAGTGTGGCCGCGAGGCGGTCGGCGGCCTCGACGAGCGCGGCGAAGGTGACGACGCGGCGGGACTCCCGGATCGCGGCCTTCTCCGGTGTCGCGGCCGCGTGCGCGGCGGTCTCCTGGTAGACGGTCGTGTCGCGCCAGTGGCCGGCTTGGGTGAAGGCGGCCATGCGGGGTCCATCCAGCGTCGTCAGGACGGTGTTCATCTCCGCTTTCTCCATCGGTGGTCCTGTGGTCCTAGAGGGCTCGTCCGGTCACACGCAGTCGAACAGGAGCTGAATTTCCTCGGGGTCGTTCGTACGGGTCAACGCGAGGGCGAGCAGGATGCGGGCCTTCCAGGGCTGCAGGTCGTCGCCGGTGACCACGCCCCGGGCGGTCATGCGGGGGGACCGGGCGACGCGTCCGGACCCGGTGCGGCTGGTCTGGCAGACGACCACACCGGCGGCGATCGCGCGGTCGAGTGCCGCGGCCTCGGCTGCCATGGGCCGCCCGGCACCGGTTCCCGCGGACACGATCCCGCGGGCGCCGGCCGCGACGGCGGCGTCGACGAGCGCGCCGTCGGCGCCGACGTGCGACACCAGGACGTCGACCCGCGGGGACCGGCCCGGCGCCGAGGGGTCGAAGGCCGGTCCGGCGGGCCGGTCCGGTCCGTGGTGAAAGACAACGGCTCCGTCGGCGTCGGCCCGACCGGAGGGGCCCGCGTCCGGGGAGCGGAAGGCACCCACCCGGAACGTCGAGGTCTTGGTGACATGGCGGGCGGAGTGGATCGTGTCGTCGAGCACGACCAGCACGCCGCGGCCCCGGCTGTGCGGCGCCGCCGCCACTTGCACTGCCCGGACCAGGTTCAGCGGGCCGTCCGCGCCGATCGCCGACGCCGGTCGCATCGCTCCGGTCAGCACGACGGGCCCAGGGGCGTCGACGGTGAGCGACAGCAGGAAGGCAGTCTCCTCCAGCGTGTTGGTGCCGTGCGTGATCGCCACGCCGTCATGCCCGTCCCGCAGCAGGTCGGTGACGATGGTCGCCAGCGCCGCCCAATCGGCGGAGGTCAGTGCGTAGCTGGGCACCCGGCGGTACGGGACCGGCACGACGTCGGCGATCTCGGCCAGTTCCGGCAGGGAGGCGAGAAGCTCGCCCTCGCCCAGGCGAGCATCCGCCTCGGTGTAGTGGGCGATGTCGAGCCGGTCGTGCCCCAGCGAGTCGATGGTGCCGCCGGTGGCGATCAACGCGATCCGGGGTCTGGTCATGGGGCGGCCCCGTCCCGGTTCGCCGTGCGGCAGGCGTCGACGATCTCGCTGGGCGAGGCGAACCACACCCCGTCGGCGGCGCACAGGTGCGCGAGCACCTGCTCGACGGAGCCGGCCCGGAAGGCCTGGCCGGACAGCCACGGCTGCAGATGAAGGGCGAGCATTCGGCCACCCTCCGCGTGCAGGGTGTCGAACGCGGCGACGGCGGCGTCGGCCCACGTCCAGGGCGACATGGAGCGGTGGAAGGTGCACGACAGGTCCGACAGCTCCCAGGACAACGGAAACGACCAGAGTCCGGCCCCGGGCATCGGGTAGGGGAGGTCGTCGTTGTCCCAGTCCGTCACGTAGTCCAGGCCCGACGCGGCGAGCAGCGCGGGGGTCCTCTCCGACTCGGAGTGCTCCGGCCCGAGCCACCCGCGGGCCCGCTCCCCCACGGCGCGGGCGAGACCGTCAACCGATCGGGCGATGTAGTCGAGTTCCTCGGCCTCGCCCATCCGCGAGGTGATCGGCCGGCTCGCGCTGAGCCCGCCCGCGAGCACCTCCGAGGTCGCCGGCAGCAGCCGGTCGAGCAGGCCGGGGTAGTGCTCGGCGGTCAGCACGTCGACGACCGCCGCCGGCGCGACGCCCGCGGAGTCGAGCAGGTCGAGCAGCCGGAAGATGCCGACCCGGTGCCCGAATTCCCGGTGCGACATCCGCGGGACGTCCGGCGCCGGGCCCGGCCCGCGCCCGCCGGCGGCCGCGGGATGTGGGGGCCTCCCGGCCGTCTCCCACTCCGCCGCCGAGAGCTGCACCACGACGCTGACGGCGGTGCGGGCCTCGCGCGGGAACCGCGGGTCGTCGCCGCGCGCCCGTGCCCGCCACTCGAACCACCCGTGGTCGTAGCCGCGCACGGCCGGGTCGACCGGGTCCCCGGGCTGTCCGGACAGTGTCGGGTGCTCAGGCATGCCCGGTCACCCCTCGAGCGGCTCGCAGGTCGGCGGCGTGGGCGGAGTCGAAGTAGTGGTCGACGAGATCGGACGCCGTCGCGATGTGCGCGCCGTGCGTCCGGAGGTGGTCGAGGACGCGGTCCAGACCGTCGATCCGGTGTGGACGTCCGATGGCGAAGGGATGGAGGGGCAGTGCCATGAGCCGGCCGTTCCCGTCCCGCTCCGCGTCGCGGGCGAGCCAGTCGAACTGGGCGAGCGCCCGGCGCACGTATCCGTCGGTCTCGACGTGCGAGCGCATCAGCAGCGGCGCGTCGTTGAGCTCGTAGCTGTAGGGCAGCGCGACCATCGGACGTCCCGTCCGCGTGAGCAGGGGGGACGGGCGTTCGTCGTGCACCCAGTCCGCGTGGTAATCCATCCCGGCCTCGGACATGAGATCCGGGGTCCACGGGTTGCCGGTGATGTTGGGGCCGAGCATCCCCCGGTACTGGCGACCGGTGAAGTGCTCCAGCACCTCGTTCGCGCGGGCCAGGATCTCCCGCTCACCGGTCTCATCCAGGCCGGTGAGGTAGCGGGTGTTGTAGAGGCCGTGGCTCATGAACTCCCACCCGCGGGCGACGATCGCGTCCCGGATCTCCGGGTAGTGGGCCAGGACGGCGGTGTTCAGCGACACGGTCGCCGGCACCTCGTGGCGGTCGAGCACCGCGAGCATGCGCCAGAACCCGACCCGGTTGCCGTAGTCGTGGTAGCTGTACTTGCGCACGTCGGGATGCGGGGTCCGGGGGTACGGGTCGGCGACGCCCGGCGGCCCCGCCGGCGGCAGGTACTCGTAGTGCTCCACGTTCGGCACGACCCATACCGCGACGTTCGCCGCACCGGGCCACACCAGCCGGGCGCGGCCGACAACGGGGGAGTAGGGGATGCGGTCGTGCACGGGGGCGAACGGGCGCCGGTGCTCGTACATCTCTGCTCGCCGTCGGATCAGGGCGCAGGTTCCACGGTGCTACGCGCGCGGGTCGCGCCGCAGCGGCGGGCCGCGCAGGCCTGCACCGCCTCGCTGATCGCGACGTAGCAGCCGCAGCGGCAGAGGTGACCCTGTAGCCCCTCGTCGACCTGCGCCACGTTCAGCTCGCCGTCGGTCGAGTCGAGCAGGGCGGTACCGCTCATCAGAAATCCGGGGGTGCAGAACGAGCACTGAAAGGCCTGGGAATCGATGAACTGCTGCTGCAGCTCGGTGAGCCGGCCGTCCTGCTCCAGGCCCTCGGTGGTCCGGAGGGACCGGCCGTCCACGGCGTAGAGCGGCAGGATGCAGGAACTGACGGGGCGCCCGTCCAGCTGCACGGTGCAGGTACCGCACACGCCCAACCCGCAGGTCTCCCGCACGCTCAGCAGCCCCATCCCGCGCAGGACAGTGACGACCGGCGCCGTGGCGTCGCCGGACAGCGTCGTCGACCTGCCATTGACCTCGCACGTCACCTCGACGGTGTCGCTGGTGTTCATCACTTCCTCCTCGCTTCCAAGACGCGCGCCGGAGTGATCGGCAGCGAGTGCACCGGTGCGCCAATCGCGGCTCGGACGGCGTTGCCGATGGCCGCGATCACGGGTGGCATCGTGGTCTCGCCGAGGCCGTGAATCTGGCCTGCGTCCTCGTCTTCGTCCTCGAGAAACTCGACCTCGAGCCGTTCGGGCACGTCACCCATCGCGGTCATCGCGTACTCGGACAGGTTCGGGTTGGTCAGCACTCCTGAGTCGTAGACCAACTCCTCGTGCAGGGCGTGGCTCATGCCGAACAACGCACTGCCGTGCATCTGCAGGCGGGCGAGCTTGGGGTTCACGACCCGGCCCACGTAGGCGATGGAGTACAGGTGCCGGACGTAGACCTTGCCGGTGCCGAGATCGACCTCGACCTCCGCACCGGCGGCGCCCTGGTGCCAATGGTCGCTCGCCACGCCCTGTCCCGTCTCGGGATCCAGACCGCCCGCGGTGACCACCTCGCCGTCGGCGCTGATCGCTCCGGTCCGGGTGCAGGCCATCACCTGGGGGATCGTCAGGCGGGTGGCCGGGGCGCCGGCGACCTGCACGCCTCCGTCGACGAGTTCGAGATCGTCCGGGGACACCTCCAGCAGTTCGCCGGTCAGGGCAAGCAGCTTGGTCCTGATCTCGGTCGATGCGGATATCAGGGCCGTGCCCATCGCCCGGGTCGTCCGGCTCGAGCTCGACGTCTGGTCGTAGGGCGTGTACTGGGTATCGGGTTCGGCGACGTAGACCGACGACACGGGCAGGCCGAGCGGTTGGGCGGCGAGCTGGGACAGCACGGTGTGCGCGCCCTGGCCCATCTCGACCGATGACGCCAGCACCTGCAGCGAGCCGTCGGCGTCGAGGCGCAGTGAGGTGTGCGTTGTGGACGGGGTGATCGTCGACTTCAGGATGACCGCGACGCCCTTGCCCCGGACCCGGTGCTCGTCGACGACGACGCGTCGCTCCCGGTCGTAGCCGACCGCGACGGCGCTGCGTTCCAGCAGCTGCGCCCAGTGCGCCTCGCGCATCCGCTCGCCGGTGGCGAATCGCTCGTCCTGCCGGAGCAGGTTCCGATTGCGGAACTCGACCGGGTCGAGGCCCAGTGCCTCGGCCATGCGGTCCATCTGCTGCTCGTAGGCCCACGCGGCCTGGTTGACGCCGTACCCGCGGTAGGCGCCGGCCGGCGGATGGTTGGTGTAGACGGCGTAGGAGTCGATGTGCACGTTCGGGATCGCGTACGGCCCCACGCAGCTGTAACCACCGTTCTTGATCAGTCGGGGACTGATGTCGGCGTAGGCGCCGGCGTCGAAGTCGATCCGGACCTCGCGCGCCGTGATCTTGCCGTCGGCGTCGGCGCCGGTGCGCATGTGGATCCGCGCTGCGTGCTTGGTCAGCGAGAGGAACTCCTCGTCACGAGGGAGCACGAGCTTGACGGGCCGCCGCGCCTTCCACGCGAGCGCGGCCGTGACGGGCTCGAACTTCGCGTAGGTCTTGGCGCCGTAGCCCCCGCCGAGCGGTGGTACGCGGACACGGACGCGGGCCGTGGGCAGCCCGAACATCTCCGCGAGGGTGTCCCGGACGGCATGCGGTGACTGGGTGGAGCTGGTGACTGTCAGCTTGCCCGAGTCGTCGAGCTCGGCCAGCACGACGTGCGGCTCCATCGTCACGTGCCCGACCGGGGGACTGGTGTAGGTGTCCTCGAAGACGTGAGTGGCTGCGGCGAACGCCGCGTCCACATCACCGGTGCGAAGGTGGAAGCCCGTGCAGACATTCCCCTCGCGATCGACCAGCTTGATGTCCGCGTAACCGTTCGTGCGGGGCAGCGGCGGGCGATCGTGCACCAGGTCGCTGCCGGCGTCGAGGGCCGTGTCGAGCGAGTCGATCACAGGCAGCTCGTCGTACGCGACCTCGATCGCCAACAGGGCGGCCTCAGCGATCTCCTCCGTCTCTGCCGCGACCGCCGCAACCGGGTCACCGGCGAAGCGCACCTTGTCGCCGCAGACGACGGGCTGGTCACGCAGGACGGGACCGAAGTGGCGCGAGGGCGCACCGGGGCGGTCGAAGTCCGCTGCGGTCAGGACGGCGACGACGCCGGGCATGGCCTCGGCCACCGAGGTGTCGATCGAGCGGATCCGCCCGTGCGCGACGGTGCTGCGCAGCAGGCGTGCCACCGCCATGCCCGGCAACCGGATGTCGAGCGCGAAACCGACGCGCCCGGTGACCCGGCCGCGGGCGTTCACCATGTCTACGGGGAGGCCGACGGTGCTGGCTCGATTCACCAGGGCCGTCTGCGCGTTGGCGTTGACGATCTCGTCGATCCCCTTGCCGATCGATCGGGTCACAGCAGACACGCTCCGTTCGCGGCACCGGCCGAGACCGTCGCGAGAGCGCGCCGCACCAGCTCTCCGGTTACGTGTTTGCGGTACTCGGCCGAGCCCCGAACGTCCTCGATGGGCTCGATCGCGTCGCGGTAGGCGTCCGAGACCGCCTCCCAGGTGCCGGGATCACCGGCCTTTGCCCCGGGGGCCTCGGCGAGGACCTCCGGGACCCGGAATGGGGTGGGCGTGGCCCCGGCGACCGCGACCCGGACCGTGGTGCAGCGACCCGACTCGTCGGTGTCGATCAGCGCGGCGACGCCGATGCAGGGTCGGTCCTCGGCCGAGCGGCTGCTGAACTTGATGTAGGTGGTCCGCGCGGTCGCCGACGGGCGCCGCACGCGTATCTCGGTGACCAGCTCGCCGGGCTCAAGTGCGTTCTCGTAGTAGTCGACGAGGAAGTCGTCGAGGTCGATCCAGCGCTCCCCGGCCGGGCTGACCACCCGCACCCGGCAGCCCAGCACGGACAGGACCGACGGCGGGTCGGAGGCGTAGTCCGACTCGCAGACGTTCCCGCCCATCGTCGCCCGCGCCCGCACCCGGTGGTTGGCCACCAGGCCGGTCGTCTCGGACAGCGTGGGGAGCAGCGACGCCAGCTCCGCGGAGCGCGCCACCGACCACATGGTCGTGAGGGCACCGATACCGATCTCGTCGCCATCGACAACGATCCGGTCGAGATCCGGCAGCCGGTCGAGTGCGACGAGCCGGTCGGGAAAGACGAGCCCGTTTCGCATCATCACCATGAGGGCGGTCCCACCCGCGATCGCCTTCGTGTCCTCGCCCCCCTCGTCCAGGGCTCGGAGAGCGTCCGTCAAGGTCTCAGGGCGCACTACCTGCATCGCCGGTCGTCCTCCGGGTGGGGGATGGATGGGTGTATGAGCGCCACGGTCAGATCCGACGACCGAACCGGGTCAACACCGCGGCGGCACGGGTGCGCAGCCCCCTCGTGACGAGGACGCCGTCGGCTCCGGCGGCCAGCAGGTCCTGCGCCGCGCGCCCGTCCGGCACCACGCCGGCCACGATCGGCAGGTGCAGGCCGGCGGCGCGGATCTCGGCGATGGCGAGCTGCAGCAGGGCGTCCGCGTCCGCCGCGATGTCGAACACGAGCGCCGCACCCGGCGCGCCCTCGGCGGCGGCGGTGCGCGCGACGGCGAGGGCGTGCCACGGCACGCGTGCGACCGGGATCGCCGCCCGACCCGCGGAGAGCGCGGTTCGGATGAGCGCGGCGAGCGCCTCGGAGTCCCCGACGGCGGACCCGCGCGGCGAGAGCGCGACTACCGACGAGGCGGGTTTCGGTAAGGCGTCCAGCGCCGTCTTCAGCTCGGCCTCGTCGGCGACGGTCAGCTCGAGCACCCGGGGTGCGCCGGCCGGTCCGGACGCGGTCGTGCCGTCCTGCCACCGCGGACCCGTGACCGCCGCGGTGGTCGCCCCCGCCCGGTCCAACCACAGCCGGCGACGGCCGCCGAGCAGCGCGGTGACCACGTACGGATCGCCGGCCCGCTGCGGGGCGGTCGGCGCGGGGGAGGCTCCCGGCACGAGGGCCGGCCGGGCCGGGCCCGCGGCCGCCGGTGTCGTCGGCTCGGCCGCCGCGGAAGGTGCGGCCGTGACGTCCTCCTTCGCGACCAGCTTGCGGGAGAACTCGGCGACGAACTTCTCCGTGATCTGGTCCGCCTTCTTGATCATGACGGCCTGACCGAACTGGCCGAGCTTGCCCGACACGGTCACCTCGGTGTGGACGGCGAGGAGACTGCGCGCTCCGTCGGCCTGGACACCCAGCCGCATCTCGCCGACCACCTCTCCACCGACGCGACGGTCGCTGCCGCGCAGCATCAGCACGGCCCGGCGGGCCTCGGGGTCGGACTCGGTGACGGTCACGGTGCCCTGCAGCCCGACGGCCACCGGACCGACCTCGATCCTGAACAGGCCGCGATAGGTGTCGGGCTTCTGCGGGACGGCCACGACGTCCTGGGCGCCGGGGAGGCAGGCGCCGACGAACGGGATGTCGACGACTCGGCTGTACACCTCGTCGGCCGGTGCATCGATATTGATCTCACGGTCGACGATCATGTGGTTGCCTCCGCGGTGCGCGGTTCGGATGTGACTGCGCGCAGTGCTCGGTCGACCCAGACCTGCACCATCTCGCGTCGGTACCAGGCCGAGCCGCGAACGTCCGCAACCGGGTCGATCCGCTCGGCGTAGGCTCGGGCGACCTGCCCGGCGGTGGACGGTCCGGCGAACCCGGCGGTGGCCTCCGCCTCGACGTCACGCAGCCGCAGCGGGACGTCGCTGGCCGCGCCCACTGCGGCGCGCACGTCGATGCAGCGGCCGTCCTCGTCGAACCGGGCGACCGCGGCGACCCCCACGCACGGACGGTCCTCCTGCGACCGCGCGGTGTACTTCAGGTAGGTCGAGCGGGCCCGGCCGGAGAGCAGCGGGATCTCGACGGCGGTCACAATCTCGTCGTGCTCGAGCGAGGTCTGGTAGAAGCTCACCAGGAACTCGACGATCGGGACGCGTCGTTCCCCGGCGGGACCGACGACGACCACGACCGCGTCGAGCGCCATCAGCGCGGCCGGCGGGTCGGAGGCGTAGTCGGCCTCCGCTACCACGCCGCCCACCGTCGCCGCTGCCCGTACCTGGGCGTTGCCTATGAGCGCGAACGCTGTGGCTGCCGCGGGCACGTGCTGGCGCAGCAGAGGATGGCGGGCCGCGTGGACGTGGCTCACCAGGGCGCCGATTCGGATCAGCTCGGCGTCCTCGACCCGGGTCAGCGTGATGTCCCGCATCCCCGGCAGCGCGCGTAGCGAGACCAGCGCCTCGGGGGAAACCAGCCCCTGGGTCAGCATCAAGGTCAACGCGGTGCCGCCGGCGACCGGCTTCGCGGCGCCGTCGTGCGCGTCCAGCAGCGCGACGGCGTCGTCGGTCGTCCGGGGGTAGTAGATCACCGGCTCGCTCATGCCGGCTCCTCGCGTTCGGTGGTCCCGGGCGCCTGCAGCCCGGCGGCGTCGCGGGCGGCCGCGAGGATGCGGGAGTAGCTGCCACAGCGACAGATGTGCCCGCTGAAAGCCTCCCGGATCTGCGCTTCATCGGGTGCCGGGTCCTCAGTCAGCAGCCCCTTGAGCGCGAGGATGAACCCGGAGGTGCAGTACGAGCACTGGAAGGCGCGATGGCGCAGGAAGGCGTCCTGCACCGGGTCCAGGGACCCGTCGGCGCCCGCGAGCCCCTCGACCGTCCGTACGTCCCGGTCCCGGCAGAGCCCGGCCAGCGTCAGGCACCCGCTGACCGCGGTGCCGTCCAACAGCACGGTGCACGCCCCGCACATGCCGACCCCGCAGCCGTTACGGGCGCCGGTGAGCCGCAGCTCGTCGCGGACCGCGTCGAGCAACGTTTGCGCGGGCCGGACCCGCACGACCCGCTCGGTCCCGTTGATCGTGAGCCGCACTGCGAACCGGCCGTCGTCGTCCTTCAGCGCGACCACGTCGGTCATGTCGGTGACCTCGAACGCGTCCGCCTCGTCAGCATCGCTGCTCATCGGTCTTCTTCCGATCCGACGCACCCGCGCTCGAGTTCCCTGATGCCCCGCAGAACCTTCTCCGCGCTGATCGGGAGACTGTGCAGCCGTACCCCGGTCGCGCGGTATACGGCGTTGCCGATCGCCGGAGCGATGGGCGGTAGTGCGGGTTCGCCCAGCCCGTGGATCTCGCCGTCGGGCCCGTCCTCCGCGAGCTCGAAGCTGTGCTCGGCTGGCATGTCCTCCAGAGTGGGCACCATGTAGTCGGCCAGAGTGCCGTTGACCAGCTGCCCCTGGTCGAAGACCAGCTCCTCGAGAAGCGCGTTCCCCACGCCGAAGACCAGGCAGCCCTCGCACTGCTGCTCGGCCCCGACTGGGTCGACGACGCGTCCGGCGAACAGGCCGCCCGTGTAGCGCAATAACCGGACCCGGCCGGTGGCGGTGTCGACCTCCACCTCGGCGGCGCCGACCGACTGGTGCCAGTGCACCGACCCCACGCCCTGTCCGGTGAACGGGTCCAAGCCGCCCTCGGTCACCAGCGTCCCCTCGCCGATGACATTGCCGACCCGGCTGCGTCTGACCACCTCGCCGAGTGTCAGGCTCGGCCCTGGGATTCCCACGACATGGACCCGCCCGTCGACGATCTCGATGTCGTCCGGTGAGGCCTCGAGAAGGTCGGCGCCCAGCTCGCGCACCTGCTCCAGGACGTCGTCGGCGGCCCTCGACGTCGCACCGCCCATCGAGAACATCGACCTGCTCGCGGTGGTCTGCTGGTCGTACGGGGTGACGTCGGTGTCGACGTAGGACACCCCGACCAGCTCGGGCGCGACGCACATGCGCTCGGCGACCGCCGAGGCGAGCGCCTGCCGGATGCCCTGTCCCATCTCGACGGAGCTGGTCAGCACGTCGACACTGCCGTCCGGGTGGAGCCGGACGGTCGAGGTCGAAGTAGATGGCGTGATCGTGCCCTCGATAACGCAGCTGACCCCCTTGGCACGCACGAAGTCTCCGTCGACCTCGACACCGCTCCCGGCCCAGCCGATCCGCTCCGCGGCGCTGTCGAGGAGCTCGGCGAAGTGCAGGTGGTCCAACTTCTCGCCGGTGCAGAAGCGGTCGCCGTCGCGGAGCAGGTTGATCCGGCGGATCTTCACGGGGTCCATACCCAGGCGTACGGCGATGTCGTCGAGCTGGTTCTCGTACGCCCACGCGCACTGGTTGATCGCGAAACCCCGATAGGCGCCCGCGGGCGGGGTGTTCGTCAGCACTGCGTGGGCCTCGGCGCGAACGTTGGGGATGGCATAGGGGCCGGCCAGGCCGTATCCGGCGAACATCACCTTGCGCGGGCTGATGAGCGCGAACGCGCCGGCGTTGTACAGGGCCGTCGCGTCCCGCGCGACGATCCGGCCGTCGTTGGTCACCCCGGTCCGCAGCCGGACCCGCATGGCATGCTTGGTCGAGGTGACGAATTCCTCCTCCCGCGACAGATGCAGCCTCACCGGTGCCCCGACCATGCGCGACAGAGCGACCGCGAGCGGTTCGACCGTGGCGTAGGCCTTGGCCCCGAACCCGCCACCCACCGCCGGGACAACCACACGGACCCGGTTCAACGGCAAGCGAAACAGCAGGGCGAGCTGCCGGCGGAGGATGAAGGGCGTCTGCGTCGAGGCCCAGACCGTCAGCCGGTCGTGCTGGGTGTCCGCGACGACGACATGGGTCTCCAGCGGAGCCGCACCCGCGGCGGGACTGTCGTACACGTCCTCCACGATCAGGTCCGCGGCGGCGAACCCGGCCTCGACGTCACCATGGACGAGCGAGAACGTGTTGCAGATGTTGCGCTCGTGGTCGGCGCGCAGTGTGACGTCGACGAACGAGGGGTCGCGCTCGGGGCACTCGTCGTACAGTCGCGGGGCGCCGTCGGCGACGGCCTCGTCGACGTCGAAGACCGCCGGCAGGTGCTCGTAGTCGACGTCCACCAGCGCCGCGGCTCGCTCGGCCTGGACGAGTTCCTCTGCCACGACGGCCACGACGGGCTCCCCGATGTGGCGGACGGTCCCGACCGCCAGCATGGGCTGGTCCATCAGCACCGGGCCGAAGTGGACCATCATGTCGTCTCGTGCGGCCAGGTCGGCGCCGGTGACGACCGCGAGGACCCCAGGCTGGGACCGTGCCGTGTCGGTGTCGATCCCGACGATCCGGGCGTGCGCCGCGGTCGAGCGCACCAGCCGGCAGTGCACCATGCCGGGAACCTCGTGGTTCACGACGAACGGTGTGCGTCCGGTGACCCGTTCACGCTGGTCGAGCACTGGTCCACCTCCCACTTCCGCCCCGGCCCGGCTGGGGCCGGCGATCAGGCCCGTGCCCGCCGGCGACCAAGCCGATGGTGAGACCGCTGCTGTACTGCAGCCGGCCCGAGGTGTTGAGGTAGGCCTGCCGTTTGTGCACGAGCCTGGACCGGATGCCACGGGAGTGCAGCCAGTACAGCGCGTCCCTACTCTCGCTGGCGAGTACGCGGGCGAGGTCGGAATCTGAGCGTCCGTCCGTCACCTGCATCAGATCGCCCACCCACGCCTCGGGCGGGTAGGGCGCGAGCTCGGATCGCGCGACGACCTCAGGCTCCTCGAGCATCCCCGGACGTCATCGAGACCGGCGTCGGCGACGCGGAATGCCCCGGCGGTGTGGTGGGATACCCCGCCGCTTTCGTCCGCGGGGCCCTTCTCCGGCTGCACGACGCTGCGCCCGCGGGCGGCTGCGGCTTGGGCCGCGCGGAAACCCGCGTGACTGCCGCCGACAAAGAGAACGTCCACTCGTTCGCTCACTCGTCCGACATCTTCCCGGCTCGGCGTCCCCGATCGAGGTGGACGTATTTGTATACACTGGTATGCACGAACGTGTCCAGAGGGCCGTCGATCGCCGACGTCCGGAGGGCATCGCCGCGTGGCCCTGTACCCTTTCCATCGGCCTCGGAGATCGAGCCGGCCCACACGATGCACCGTCCGCGGTCCGGCTCGGTCCGGCTCGGTCCGCGGTCGGAACGTGCTGCGCGCGCCCGGAATGCTATGGCGGGACTCGACGGCGTGCGGTCGTGAGGCGCTCGGACGGACGGGACCGCGAGCCTGGCCGCCAACGCCAGCCACCCCACCGACTTCGCGGGCAGACGAGGCCGACCGGTGCCGACGACGCTCCGAATCTCGCCATCGGCGGCCAGAAGCTCGGCGGCGGAGTAGTACCAAGAACGATGCGGGCCGGCGACCCGCTACGACGAACTCGACCTGACCTTGCAGGGTCGTGCTGACGGCGATCGCCCTGCCACGGAATGAGGTGCCACGCCCCAAGGCGACGGCGCGTCCCTCGGCGTACGGGCCGAACCACGCCCGGCTAACCGAGCTCCAGCGTACCTACGACCGGCGAACGTGTTCCGCCTCAACCAGAACGTCCCGCCGGCTGACACCGGGCGCGAACGAGGAGTAAATCGAGGGAAACCGCTGGTGCAGAGAAGTACATCGGGGGCACCGCCCCGCACGGGCGATGCCCGGTTGCCTCGAATCCTTGCGCTATCCGGTGCCGCGGTGTGCTGACCTGGACAAACGTGTCGCGCTCATCCGGTCTGCCCGGCCATCTGGGTTCTTGATCGCGATAGAACCAGCCCTCGTGGAACGAGATTCATTCCACGAGAGCGGCCTTGAGCACCAATGTGGACGTACGAGACAGTCATCGCCGCAGGTCAGAGGTGGTGCCCCCGGCAGGATTCGAACCTGCGCTCCCGCCTCCGGAGGTCGGTGGACCGTGTGATCTACCGGGTCCTTGCAGGGACTCAACCGGCCTGCCGGTTGCCGGTTCGGTCTCCGTAGAACCCTGATGCCCCGTGCTTCGTTCCACGAGTCGTTCCACGCAGCAAGCGCACCGTGTCTAAGGTTCTCCTTACCTTGATCAAGACCGCCGCTTCGCGGCGCCGCCGCGAGCGTGCGGCCTCCGGCCGGTCCCGC
The DNA here is from genome assembly GCA_963822335.1 of uncultured Actinomycetota bacterium. Lineage (GTDB taxonomy): Bacteria > Actinomycetota > Actinomycetes > Mycobacteriales > Pseudonocardiaceae > Pseudonocardia. Next base: position 821,051 of record CAWGHE010000007.1, read on the forward strand.
GGCGGCAGGCGCTGCCCTCAGAGGGTGCGAGGGCGGTCAGGGCGGCCGAGGCGGCGGATGCGGCGAGGGCCCGAGGGTGACGGGGAGTTCGGTCAGGCCGCGCAGCACGAGGCCGTCGCCGTGGCGCCAGCGCAGCGCCGAGGGCGGGACGGCGAGCCGCATCGCCGGGAACCGGGCGAGCAGGCTGGTGAAGGCGATCAGGCCCTCGAGCCGGGCCAGCCGGGCGCCGAGGCAGTGGTGGATGCCGTGCCCGAAGGCGAGGTGGCTGCGGTCGCTGCGGGTGATGTCGAAGGACTCCGCGTCCGGGTAGCGGTCGTGGTCGCGGTTGGCGGCCGCCAGCGAGATGATCAGCTGGGTGTAGGCGGGGATGACGACGTCGCCGAGCGGAACGTCTCGGGTGGTGTAGCGGAACGTCGAGTGCGGGACGGGGGCGTCCCAGCGCAGGATCTCCTCGATCGCCCGCGGCAATAGGCCGGGGTCGGCGGCCAGCGCGGCGCGCTGGTCGGGATGGCGGAGCAGGGCGACGGTCCCGTTGCCGATCAGGCTGGTGGTGGTGTCGTGCCCGGCGACGACTAGCTGGAAGATCGTGGACAGCATCTCCTGCTGGGTGAGCGCGTCATGTTCGTCGCCGGCGCGTACCAGGTCGGTGACCAGGTCGTCGCCCGGCTCGACGCGTTTGCGGTCGAGCAGTTCGGTGAGGTAGCGAACGATGTTCGCCGAGGCTGCGACGGCGCTCGGCGGCGGTACGGGCGCCGAGGCGGGCGCCAGCAGCGTCGTGAACCAGGCGCCGAGCTCGGCCCGGTCGGGCTCGGGGATGCCGAGCAGCTCGCTGATCACGGTGAAGGGCAGCGGGAAGGCGAAGCCCGCGACCAGGTCGACGACGGTGTCGCCGCTGCTTTGCAGCTCGTCGAGCAGGCCGTCGACGATCGCCTGGACGCGGGGACGCAGCGCGGCGACCCGCGACCGGCTGAACGCGGCCGTGGCCAGCCCGCGCAGCCGGGTGTGGTCGGGGGGGTCGACGCTGAGCATGTGTCGGGCGAACGCGGGGCCGGGCAGGCCCTCGGCGACCACCGCGCCGTCGCGGGCGAGCGCGGCGTGCATGTCCTTGGACAGCCGCGGGTCGTTGAGCGCGGCCCGTGCCTCGGCGTAGCGGACGATGAGCCAGGCCCGCTGCCCGTCGGGCAGCGTGACCTCGTGCACCGGCCCGTCGGCCCGGACCTGCGCGAACAGCGGGAACGGGTTGTCGCGGTCGTAGTCGCCCCACGCGTTGAGCGCCGGATCACGCACCGTCGTCCTTCCCTTCTCGTCGTGCCTGGTCTGATCTCGCGGAAGCCGGAACACAGCAGGTCGAGGGTGGCCAGCTGGTCGCCTGCGGCCTTGCAGATCAGCGTCTGCGTGCAGGTCCAGCGATGTGGTCCCTGACGCAAGGTGAGCCGGTAGTGCACGAGCAGCCGGTCGGCCACCGGCTCGCCCGCGGCGCCCACCAGCTCGACGGTGTCGAAGTCGGCGAACCATCCGGCGAAGCGGGCGACGACGGCGTCGCGGCCGTGGGACTCGACCGGACCGCCGGGCAGCAGCGCCCGCAGCCGGACGGTGTCGGTCAAGCGCGGCGCCCAGCCGCCCGCCGTCGCGGCTGGCGACCGCCGCGGCGACCGAGGCGGCGATCGGATCGATGTTGCATGACGATCTCCTTCAGCTCGCCCGCCGGTCGACCACGGGCCGCTGGGCGAGGGGCGCGCGGCGTCGGCCCGCAGCGAGCGTGTCGAGGTAGGCCGCGAGATGTGCGGTCAGCTCGGCCGCGTCCGGGGCGGCGCCGTCGATGAGGCTGGACTTGCGGCGGCGCAGGAACGGCATGCCGATCAGGTACAGGCCCGGCGCGGCCGTGACGCCGCCGTCATGCACGACCCGGCCCTTGCGGTCGAACACCGGGACGTGCAGCCAGGACAGGTCCGGCCGGTAGCCGGTGGCCCAGACGATCGACGCGATCTCGCCTCGCGCGCAGGTCGACCGACAGCGGAACGGGCGTGGGAACCTCGGTCGGCGCGAACCGCTGCGGCGGCTGATCGCCGCCGACCCCGGCCCGGGCGGCCCATCCGTCGATGGTGTCCAGCAGCCGGCCCAGCTTCAGGTCGGCCAGAGCGCACACGTTGGGCAGCGACCCGGAGAACAGCGCGGTCCCGTCCTGGATCCCGGCCAGCCTGCCGACCAGCCGCACCCCGAGCGTGCGCAGCGCGTTCAGGTCGAGCGTTGCCCGCTCCGGTGTGCCGACCAGCTGCATCGACGGCAGGTTGCGCGCCCGCAGGCAGGTCGGGAACCTCGTCGTAGCGCTCGTCGAGCAGGCCCGAGGCGTCCATCCACCACAGGATGTCGCGGCCCCGGTAAGTCCGCGGCATCCGGACGTGCTCGCCGACGGCGAGGGTGACCGGCCGGCCGGAGCGGTGCAGCTCCTGCGCGATCTGAATCCCGCTGGCCGACGCGCCGACCACCAGCACCCCGCCGTCCGGCAGCTCGGCGGGGTTGCGGTAGTCGGCCGTGCTGAGCGTGGTGATCCCGGCTGGCACGTCCTGCGCCAGCCGCTGCGGCACGTCGGCGACGCACGCTGGCACCGCTGGCGAGCACGACCGTCTGAGCGTGCCAGGTGTCCCGGTCGGTCTGCACCAGGTACCCGCCGCCGTGCGGCCGGATCGAGGTGACGGTGGTGTTGGCCAGCACCGGCGCGGCCGACTCCGTCGGCGTAGTCGGCGATCAACCGCGCGACCTGCGGCGCGGTCATGTAGCCGTCCGGGTCGTCGCCGCGATAGGCGAAGCCGGGCAGCCGGGTCATCCAGTTCGGGGTGAGCAACCGCAGCGAGTCCCACCGCTGGGTTCGCCACGAGTTCGCCACCTCGCCGCGTTCGAGCACGACATGGTCGATCGAACGGTCGGCGAGGCAGCGGCTCATGGCCAGCCCGCAGTGGCCTGCCCCCACCACCACCGTGGTCGTGTCCGCCACAGCAGCCTCCCCAGCCAGGTGCCGGATCAGGCCACGTCGACGGTGACGCTGGTCGGGTTGGTCAGGATGTCGTAGACCGCGGAACGCTTCTGCGACTGCGCGACCAGCGCCTTGACTCTCTTCCGCGGTGGCGTCGGCATCGATCACATAGCTGACCGTGACCCCGCTGAAGCCGTTGCGGACCTCCGGGTCGGCGCCGAGGATCCCGTGCAGGTCCATCTCCGCCGCCAGGGTGGCCTTCACCGACCGCAGCTGGATGGACCGCTGCTGGGCCACCGCGGCGATGCCCGCGGTCAGGCAACCACCCAGTGCGACCAGCACGTACTCCACCGGCGTGACGCCGTTGTCCTGTGCGGCGAACTGCAGCGGGTGGTCGACGTCGTAGCTGAACGTCGAACGGTGCCGCTGCTCCTCGCCGAACCCGTAGAACGTCTCGACGTCCGAGCGGCTGTGCGTGCCGTTGACCCACGACGTTGTCGACCGCCACTGGAACTGGGCGATCTCCGGGGCGTCGGGCAGAGCGTCCCGGACGCCGAGCAGCGCTTCGACGTTCACGCCGTTGTCGACCGGGGTCTCGGTAGTGGTCATCTGTGGTGCCTCCTTTGATGTGGTGGACGGGCTTGTTCGGTCGGCCGATCGAGAACGTGGCGACAGCCCCGCATCGGTCGCACAACCCAGTGCTGATTAGCTCCCGGCAGCAGATGAGAGACGGGAGGTCACGGGATCTCCTCCTGCCGAACACGGCGGGCGAACATGACGTGCATCCCAGCGGTACCCCGAGGTGTTGATCGGGGTGATGACGACGCCCGCCAGGTCCGCATGCCAAGCGTGCTGACCGCTGGACCCGCGGATATCAGGAGAACCATGTCGGGGTCGTCGCCCATACGGACGCTGGGCGCGACGGCGGGCCACCGACGGGTGGCGGCCGTCGCGGCTGAGACCATCTGGGGGCGCCCGGTAGAACGACCGTCTGGGGGCGCCCTGTAGAGCGCGGCGCTCGACAATCGCGCCGGCTCCTTCCGAGGGATGGCGGCATCGCTGTCACGGCTCGCGAAGCCGCCTACGCGGCCGACGGCTGGGGCATCAGGCCCAACTGCATCAGCAGCGAGACCTGGTCGTAGTAGAGGTCTCCGCCGACGACATGGCCCCCCGGGTCGAAGTGCCACATCTCGCAGAGCGGCAGACTGAACTGCTTACCCGTGGCGGGGAACGGTCCGAGCGGTCCGTCGTGCCTGCCGACGACGGTGAAGGTGCAGACCACTGTTCGGTCGGCGTCCAGGTAGCGGGCCTCGGTGATCTGGATGTCGGGAGAGGCGCCGACCCACGCGGCCAGGAAGTCCGACGTGAACTCCCGGGGCGTCCGGAACGTCCGGCCCTGCGGATGGTCGGTCCAGGCGATGCTGTCGGCGTACTTCCTGGTCATAGCCGCGAAGTCTCTCTGGTTGAAGGCCTCGTGACCGGCGCGGTAGGTCTCGACGTTCTCGGACGTCATGGCTCCTCCTTCAAAGCTCTCGCTGTCGCTATGAAGGAAGCCTGACGGCGGCTGCTTGCGCGAACCGTTCCCCGACCTTTCCCTAAACTTGCCGTCATGCCGGTCGCGGCCAGCAGCGGTGGCACCTGAGGTCGGCCCGAGCGAGCTTTGCGAACCTCAGCGCAGCTGCCGCGCGACGCGCCGACGGAGCAAGAGCGAGGCATGCCGTGGCAGAGTGGGTCAAACGCGAGGATCCAACTGTGTGGCCGATTCGCGGTCGCTGTCGACGGTTCCGGATCGAGGGCGCGCTGCCCGGCCGCCGAGGGCGGCTCCTCTTCGCTTACCTCGTGCTCAACCGTGGCCGCCCGTTGCTGCGTGACGAGTTGCTGATGGCCGGCTGGGGACAGGACGCCCCCGCGGAGGCGAGAAGCGCGCTCAACGTGCTGCTGTCGAAGCTGCGGCACGGCCTGGGTGCCGATCGGCTCAAGGGGCGCACGGAGATCGAGCTGCTCCTTCCGCAGGAGACGTTCATCGATGTCGAGGCGGCACTCGAGGGCGCGCACCGGGCGGAGTCCTGCGTCGCGGAAGGACGATGGGCGTCCGCCTGGGGCCCGGCAGGTATCGCCTACCACGTCGCCACCAGGCCATTCCTCGCCGGGCATCAGGCCCCCTGGATCGATGACTGGCGGCGCAGGCTGGAGGAGGTCCGGCTCCGCGGGCTGGAGTGCCTGGCCGCGGCAAGCCTCGGTCTCAGCGGCCCGGCGCTGGCGCAGGCGGAGGAGCGCGCGAGAATCCTCACCACGCTTGCGCCCTACCGTGAAACCGGGCACGTCATCCTCATAGAAGCCCTCGAGCGGCGCGGCAACACGCCGAAGCGCTCCGCGCCTACGAGCGGCTACGGGTGTTGCTGCGGGAGGACCTGGGGATCGCCCCCAGCCCCGCCCTGCAGGCCGTGCACCGGCGGCTGCTGCGCAGCGCCGACAGCTAGACGAGTAAGTCCGAACTCGATCAGTGGTCGTAGGCGATCGGGGATCGGGTGACGGGCTGCCCGGTCGCGCGGTTGTGCCAGATCTCTGCGGTCATCGCGAGCAGCCGTTCGCCAACGCGGGCGACGCCGTCAATGCTGCGTCCGCCGTGGAGTTCCAGGTCGAGTTGGCCTTTGAGGGTGTCGTTGACCGACTCGATGAGTTGGCGGATCGGCTTGAGCAGGTGCTAGTCCACCCTCGCCGACGTGCTGCGCCGCCACCGGCGCGAGCGAGCGACCTGTTGGCGCAAGCTGGCGGCCGGCCGCCAGGCCCTGCTCGTCACCGCGTATCTGCGCAAAGGCGAGACCTACGCCGAGCTGGCCTGCGGATTCAAGATCGGCACCTCGACGGTGTACCGGTACGTGCGGGAGGCCATCGCTCTGCTCGCAGCGATGGCGCCGACGCTGGCCGAGGCGATCGAGGTCGCGGCCGGGAAGGCGTTCGTGATCCTCGACGGGACCCTGCTACGCATCGACCGAGTCGGGATGGCCTCGGGCCACGACCGGGCGTTCTACTCGGGCAAGCACAAGTGCCACGGGGTGAACGTGCAGGTCATCGCCGACCCGATCGGCCGGCTGGTGTGGATCTCACCGGCCCTGCCCTGTGCCCGGCACGACATGGGCGCTGCCCGCGCGCACGGGATCATCGACGCGTTCACCGGCGCCGGCGTGCGGGCGATCGCCGACACCGCCTACCAGGGCGGCGGTCCCGCGATCCGGGTCCCGCAACGACGGCGCCGGCTCGACGCCGACACCGGCCGTTACCGCCGCCTGTCCGCCGTCCAGAAGCAGGTCAACGCCGCCCACGCCCGCCAGCGCGGACCAGGTGAGCGGGTCAACGCGGAGCTGAAGAACTGGCGGATCCTGCGCAAGATCCGCTCCTGCCCGAGCCGGGCCTCCGACCTCATCGCCGCAGTTCAGACACTCATGATCGCCAGCGCTTGATCAGGTTGGCAAAGGCTCAGTCACGCCGCTAGGACTTACTCGTCTAAAGCATTTCGGCCTGCGCGAGGATGTCCTCGCGGGTGACAATGCCGACCAATTCGGGATGCAAGACGCTCATGTGACCCTGCGCATTTCTCCACAGCTCTTCTTCGTCACGGCCCTGTATGACGTACCCGCACATGCAGACGATCCTCAGCGCCATCGCACACCTCGACTCATCGCGGCGATCCTCGCGCCCAGTTGTCGGCGGCGCAAGGACGCGCCGTGATCCCATCGACTTGGCCCGATCAGCTCCACCTGCCGCGCCACCGGGCCCGAACGGCGCGCCGAGCGCACGGACCGCCCGAGGCGCCGCCTTGTGGACGCTCCCTGGCTCGGCGCCCGCCGGTGCGAAGACATCTCGGTCCGCCGCGGCAGATTCGTCCGGTCGGCGCAGTCCGGACCACGGGCCTACCTACCGTCACCGTCACGCCCCGGGGATGATCCTGAGGTCCTGTTGAGACCGCATCGAGCACCGCTCCTCGCGAGCGCCGATTAATCGTTTCGAATCCCTTGTCGAACTACTTGATCAACTCGGGCCGGTCGACTCTGAGCTGCGGATTCCCGAATTTCCGCAACTCTGGTGGATCGCCCCGACGCCGCAGCGGGGGAGCCGTGGAACGGATCGTGGAATGAGTTCCCGCGGGTTTCATCCGACGAGAGAGCCCGAGAGGGCCAATTTGGTGGTTACGTAGAGTAATAACCGCTGGTCAGATGGTTGTGCCCCCGGCAGGATTCGAACCTGCGCTCCCGCCTCCGGAGGGCGGTGCTCTATCCCCTGAGCTACGGGGGCCGTGCGAAGCAACACTAGCGCACCCGGTCGGCGGATTACCGGCCGCCCCCGAGGACCCGGACGACCGCCAACCCCCCGCCGGCTCACGCCCGTCGAGTGCGCCGGGCCGGACCGGCACCAGGTGACCGTCGAGCCGAGGGACCTGCAGAGCGCCGTCGGCCTCGCGCTCCCTGTGCTGGGCAGCGCATCCGTGCGGTGGCGGCTCCAGGCGGGCGCAACGTCGGCGACAAAACCACTTGTCACCTCCAAGCCAGACCGACACTATTCTTGGAGTGACACCATCTAGTTCCTGGGGGCGGCCGGATGCGGTTGAGCATGAGCGTCACGAACTTCTCGTGGCGGCCGGGAGGGGACGGTCTGCGCACCCGGCTCGACGAGATCGCGCAGGCCGCCGACGACGGCGGGCTCGACGGGTTGTGGGTCGCCGACCATCTGCTGCAGGCCGATCCCTACGGGGCGCGACCGGGCGAGACCGAGATGCTCGAGGCCTACACCACGCTCGGCTACCTCGCGGCGCGGACCCGGCGGTTGCGGCTCGGCACGCTGGTCAGCGCCGTGACGTTCCGCCCGCCCGCGCTGCTGGTCAAGGCCGTCACCACGCTCGACGTGCTCTCCGGCGGGCGAGCGCTGTTCGGGATCGGCGCCGGCTACCAGGCTGATGAGGCGGCGGCGATGGGGCTGTCCCTGCCCCCGGTCCCGGAACGGTTCGACCGCCTGGAGGAGACGCTGCGCATCGCGCGGCAGATGTGGGACGGCGACGAGTCCGCGTTCCGCGGCGTCCACTACACGCTCGAGCGGCCGCAGGGCAGTCCCGTGCCGCTGTCGCGCCCGCATCCGCCGGTTCTCGTCGGCGGGACGGGAGAACGGCGGACGCTGCCGCTCGTCGCCCGCTACGCCGACATCTGCAACGTGTTCGACATCCCCGACGGCGGCGTCACGGTCCGGCACAAGCTGTCCGTGCTGGCCGCGCTGTGCGAGGGGATCGGCCGGCCGTTCGACGAGATCGAGAAGATGATCGCGACCCGGCTCGAGCCCGGCGAGGGGGCCGCGTCGTTCGTCGAGCGGTGCGCAGCGTTCGTGGACCTGGGGATCGACCACGTCGGTGTCATCACCACCGGGCCGTGGACCGACGAGAGCGTGGCCACGCTCGCCGAGGCCGCCCCGATGCTGGCGGACCTGAAGCGATGACCGCCGACGCCGGTCCGGCGCGCTGCTCACTCCAGGCCCGGGTAGGTCATCCCCAGACCGTGTTCGAGCAGCGCGAACGCCCGCTCGCCGTACGCGCGGACGTCGGCGGCGATCTCGGTCGGGCGGTCGTCGGCGAGCAGGCGTGCCCGGGCGTGCGACAGCAGGGCCGAGTGCACCCCCATCAGCGCGTTCGCCACCGACCGGGCGACCGGATCCGGCGTCGCGTCCCCGCCGTCGGACCGCCCGTCGACCAGTGCCTCGGCCAGCGACTCGGCGACCTCGCCGAGCACGATCTTCTCCCGCACGCGCAGGGCGGCGCTGGAGGAGATCACGCGGGCGGTGGTGCGCATCCGCTCCAGCGCGGCGCCGTCGCCCGCGGCGATCCGGTCCAGCTCCCCGCCGAGCCCGAGGACGTGCGCGCGGAACGCGGCCAGCGCGGACGTGCCAGGAAGGCGGCTGCGGACCGCGGCGACCAGCTGCTCGCCGAACACCTCGAGGCCCGAGTAGTACAGCGCTTCCTTCGTCGAGAAGTAGTTGAAGACCGTCGCCTCGGCGACCTCGGCCTCGCGGGCGATGTGGGCCACCGTCACCTCGTCGAACCCGTGCTCGGTGAAGAGCCGACGCGCGGTCTCGGCGATCCGCTGCCGGGTCTGCTCCTTCTTCCGCTCTCGAAGACCCACGAACGTAGTGTAACTCGATAAATCAAGTCACTCTATCAACGCCAGGAGGGTCCTCGTGACGATCGACTTCAACGTCCTGCTGCGGAGCGAGAGCACCGGCGGGCACGTCTCGCTGGTCGAGAACACGGTCCCACCGCACTGGGAGGGCACCCCGCTGCACCACCACGGTTTCGACGAGGCCTGGTACGTCCTCGACGGAGCGCTCACCCTCCAGCTCGGCGACGAGGTCGTGCACGCCGGCGTCGGCAGCGTGACGTTCGCGCCCCGCGACATCGTCCACGCCGTCGCCAACCACGGCGACGTGCCGGCCCGCTACCTCCTCGTGTGCACCCCGGCCGGTTTCGAGCGCTACTTCGACCTCCGCCAGGCCGAGATCACCGGCACCGACCCTCCGCCGGAGGCCCATCGCGGGTTCCCGGACACGCACGTCGTCGGCCCTCCGATCGCGCGTCCGGACGCGGCGTCGTGACCGGCGGAGGCGGGATCGTCGTCCTCCCGGCCGCCGCGCCGCTGCGGGTCCTGCTGCGGGCCGCCGAGAACGACGGCGAGCTCGGCGTCGTCGAGATGGAGATGACCGCCGGGACCGCCGGGCCGCCGTTGCACCTGCACCCGACGCACGGGGAGGGCTTCTACGTGCTGGGAGGGCGTCCCACGCTGCAGGTCGGCGACGACGTCGTCGTCGCCGAGCCGGGGACCTGGGCGTTCGCGGCCCGGGACGTCCCGCACACGCTGGCCAACCACGGGACGACCGACGCGCGCCTGCTGTGCGTCTTCGCCCCGGGCGGGTTCGAGCGCCGGTTCGAGCGCATCCTGGCCGACCTGGCCGGGACGCCTCCGCCCGATCAGGCGGAGGCCGAGCTGGCCACCCGGGTTCTCGGGCCGCCACTCACGCCGCCGGCCTGACGGCCGGAGAAGACCTCGGGCTGACGACCGGAGAAGACCGCCGGCCTGACGACCGGGGGAGGCCTCGGGTCAGCGCGGCAGCGGCTTCGCGCCACGCTGCGCGAGCAGGCTCGTCATCAGCTCGGTCTCGGCGGTCTGCGCGGTGAGCATCTGGTCGGCAAGGTTGCGGACCTCGGTGGTCTCGGCGTGGTCCTTGCCGTACTGCAGCATGGTCGCCCCACCCTGGTGGTGGCGCAGCATCAGCTGCAGGAAGATCACGTCCATCGCCCGTCCGGTGGCCGTCCGCAGCCGGCGGAGGTCGTCGCTGCTGGCCATGCCGGGCATCCGGTCGACGCCGCCGGTCATGTCCCCCGTCATGCCCTCGTGCCCGGCCATCGACGTGTCGCCTGCCATCCAGGCCATGTGCTTGCCGGTCGGCAGGGCCGGCATCTCCCACAGCCCGAGCCAGCCCTGCATGCGGCCGATCTGCTGGTTCTGGGTCGACTCGATGTCGTACGCCAGCTGCTTCAACGCCGGGTCCCGGGTGTTGTCCCGCTCCCACGCGGCCATCTCGACGGCCTGGCGGTGGTGCACCGACATGTCCTGGGCGAACCCGACGTCGACCGAGTCCGCGTCCGGCGTCGACGTCGACCCGACGAGCGACCCGGCCATCACCGCGATCACCAGCAGCGCGACCAGGGCCAGGCCGAACACCGCGACCGGCCGCCACGACGGACGGTCGGACGCGGGCTCCGGCGTGACCTGCTCGCGCGCCCCGGTGTGGGTGCTCACCGCTGCGGGCCGCCTCTCACTGCCCCGGCGCGGGGGCAGGAGCGGGGGCGCCGGGGGCCTGTGCGTCCGGAGCGACGCCCTGGCTGGCCTTGCTCTCCGAGATCACCGTGCGGTCGTCGATCGCGGACTCGGGCGGGGCCGGCTGGAACGGCGGCGGGTTGTCCTGGTCGAAGTAGCCCGGGCCGAGCGCGTCGCAGCTGGCGCCGACCTCGGGGTAGGTGAACCGGTTGAGCCGCAGCGAGCGGATGAACTGGTCGACCCGCTCGTCGTCGGCCGAGGTCACCGCGAGCTGGTGCCCCCACGACTGCAGCGAGATCGGCGAGGACAGGCCGGGGTAGGGCGACATGACGCTGGCCGGCTGACCGTCCACCTTGGCCTTCAGCGTCTCCAGCGCCGGGCCGGAGATCTGGTCCGGGTTGTAGGCGATCCACACCGCGCCGTGCTCCATCGAGTGCACGAGGTTCTCGGTGCGCACCGGGTTCGGGTAGACGACGCCGTTGCAGGCCGCCCAGTACCCGTCGTGCGATCCGCCGTACGGCGGGCTCTTCGTGTACGCGACCTTCTGGTTCGGCTCGACGTGCAGGCCGCCGCCGTACTGCTGGCTCACGATCCCCGGGATCGTCAGCGACGGGTCCTTGTTGTCGTCGGAGGGGACGAACGCCCGCTGCTCGTTGCGCTGCAGCAGCGGATACCCGATGAACACCGCGGCGAGTGCGATGACCAGCACGATGCCGATGATCATGAGCCAGGGGATCTGGCGCTGGTTGACCGCCGTCACCGCGGGCTTGCGTTTGGTCTTGCCGCTGGCCATCTGCGTCCTCGGGTCTTGCCGGCGCGTGCGGGCCGGCGCGCTGGGGCACGTCGGGACGGGCTCACCGCCCGGTCGTGAGTCTAGGGAAGCCGCTGGGCGCGGCTCCGGGCGGTCACTGGCTGGCCCACCAGCCGTACGACCGGTAGTCGGGGTACGGGGCGACGAACTCCTGCAACGGCCCGGTGGACACGGTGATCCGCGACGACGTGACGAGCTCGGCCGGGATCACGTAGGTGCTCTGGGCCCAGGTGCCGGCCGGGCGCTCCGGCAGCTCCCACTCGCCGGAGAACGCGCCGTCCACGTTGAGCCGTACGCGCGCCGCCCCGGTCTGCTGCGGCCCGGCCCCGATCCGCCCGGTGAGCGCGACCGCCTTTCCGGGCGTGAGGCCGTCCAGCGTGAACGTCTCCCCGCCGGTGACGGAGCGCCCGCTGTCCACGACGGTCCGCCCGGGCGCGACGTCGCCGGCGTCGACCATGCTGACCGGCTGCAGCCCGAGCACCGGCGGCTGCGGGCTCCAGCCGTGCCGCGCCTCGTCGTCGAGGTCGCCGACGTTCACGTGGTCGCGGATCCGGCCGGGTACCGGGAGGTCGGGCAGGTCACCGCTGCCGGCGTTGCGCCAGTCGGCCTTCCAGACGTTCACGCGGTCGCAGGTGCGGTCGATCTGGCAGGTCTCCGGCGCGGTCACCGAGATCGGCCGCGGCGGGGCGACGAGCTGGAACGTGACGAGCGGCGCTCCGCCGTAGATCGTCGAGCGCTGCAGCTCCCCGACCGGGGCGCCGGCCCACTGGTCGAACACCGCGAAGTAGTCGGGGCGACGGTCCGGCGGCAGGTGGCGCAGCGCCTCGTACAGCGTCCCTGCCCCGTTCCGCGACGCCCGGTCCATGCCCGGCGTCGTCAGCCCGACGAGATCGACGGTGCGATGCCCGCCGTACCAGGCCGCGGCGCCGACGTCGTTGACGCCGACGGAGGAACCCTGCGGGACGTGGCCGTACAGCCAGTCCCCGACCGAGACCGGTCCCTCGCGCATCGCCGACGCCTGCTGGCCGAGCCGCACCGCCCACGTCGGCGTGGCGAGCACGGAGAACAGGAGCAGCACGGCGAGCAGCCCGTGCAGCACGAGGGGCCGTCGCGACCGTACCGGCGACCCGGGCGATCCCGTCCACGCCGAGCACGGCCAGCAGCAGGAACAGCGGCACGAACGGCTGCAGGTAGCGCAGGTTCTGCCACTGCGCGGTGGACAGCGTGGCCAGGCTGACCAGCACCGTGACCAGGCCGAACACGAGCACGACGGTGAGCGTGCGTCGCCCGCTCAACCAGAGCGCCACGAGCCCGAGCACGACGAGCACCAGCGTCGCGGGCGGCAGGAAGTCCTGCCCGGACAGCCCGGCCAGCGACGCGCTCATCTCCCGCAGGTTGCGCAGCGTGTGGTCGGCGACCTCCAGGGGCTGCATCAGCAGGCCCTGGTGCAGCCAGGACTTCGCCCGGACGCCTGCCGCCTGGACCGACCCGGTGGCCAGGTAGTTGAACAGGAGCTGGGCGGCTCCGGCCACCAGCGGCAGCACGACCAGCGCCGGTGCCCGCCAGGAGCGGTGCTCGGCGGGCACGACGCGGCGGATCGTCCACAGCATCGCGGCGACCAGCCCGATCGCGACGATCAGCCCTTCCGGGCGGACGAGCGCGAGCAGGGTGGCCACGATCGGCGTCAGCAGGAAACGGCCGCGCAACTGCTCGCGCACGAACGCGTAGATCGCGCCGGTGAGCAGCAGCGCGACGAGGCCGACCTCCATCCCGCTGACCCCGCCCCACAGCAGGGGGCCGGACACGAGCACCAGGACGCCCGCCCACAACCCGGCCGTCCGGCCGGCCAGGCGACGGCCCAGCAGGAACGTGAGCGCCGTCGTCGCGGCCACGCACAGGGCCCCGAACCCGACGGCGAACGCCAGCAGGAACTTGCCGGTGAACCCGACCGCGAACGCCGCTGCGAGCACGAACGCGTACAGCAGGCTGGACGCGCCGGTGGTGACCGGTTCCCCGGCGAAGTACTGGAACGGCTCGCCGAGCGCGAGCTGGCGCGCGTACTGCAGATGGATGTAGACGTCGTCCAGCGGCGGGATCAGCCTGCCCTGGTTGTACCCGAGGCTGGCCAGCACGAACGCGACGCTCAGCAGCAGCGACCCGGCCGCCAGCGCCGCCGCCGTGCGGTCGACGCGCGCCACGATGCCGCGGACGCGGGATGCGCGGGGTTCGGAGTCGGCCTCCGACGGCGCGCGCGTCGCCTCCTGCGTGTCGCCCATGTTCCTCCCGAGGTCACCGACGGTGTGTCCGCGTCGTCCCGGAGACCCGTTTTATGGCCGATTCGCCCACCGGCCGGGTGGGTGACGGTATCGCCGGACCCGGACGGGCGACCGAAAGGGGTGCGAGGCGGCCCGCCGGCACCTCCTAGAATTCAGCAGGTGAACCCCGACGTGCTCGCCGACCTCGTCCGTGACGTCGCCCGGGACGTGCTGTCCCGACGCGGCCTGGACGTCGGTGCGCTGCCCGAGGACGTCGGCGTCGAGCGCCCGCGCAACCCGGAGCACGGCGACTACGCGACGAACGTCGCCCTGCGCACGGCCAAGAAGGCCGGCGTACCGCCGCGGGATCTGGCCGGATGGCTGGCCGAGGAGATCGCGACACGTCCCGGCGTCGCCGGCGCCGAGATCGCCGGGCCCGGCTTCATCAACCTGCGCCTGGCCGCCGACGCGCAGGGCGCGCTCGTCGGGGAGGTGCTCGCCGCGGGTGAGGTCTACGGCACCGGCGACGAGCTGGCCGGGGTCGGGATGAACCTGGAGTTCGTCTCGGCCAACCCGACCGGGCCGGTGCACCTCGGCGGCACCCGCTGGGCCGCCGTCGGCGACGCGCTGGGCCGGGTGCTCGTCGCGCGCGGGGCGAAGGTCACCCGCGAGTACTACGTCAACGACGCCGGCGCGCAGATCGACCGGTTCGCGGAGTCGCTGATCGCTGCCGCGCAGGGCGAACCGGTCCCGGAGAACGGCTACGGCGGCGCCTACGTCGCGGACATCGCCCGGGCGGTCGTCGACGCGCGTCCCGATGTGCTGGACCTTGACGAGGCCGAGCGGCACGCGCAGTTCCGCACGCTCGGCGTCGGGCTGATGCTGCAGGAGATGCACGACTCACTGCACGCGTTCGGCACCGACTTCGACGTCTGGTTCAGCGAGCTGTCGCTGCACCGCTCCGGCGCGGTCGAGGCGTCGGTGCGGCAGCTGAAGGAGAACGGCTCGCTGTACGAGGCCGACGGCGCCTGGTGGCTGCGCTCGACCGACCAGGGCGACGACAAGGACCGCGTCGTCATCAAGAGCGACGGCACCCCGGCCTACATCGCCGGGGACATCGCCTACCTGCGGGACAAGCTGGCCCGCGGCGCCACCCGCTGCATCTACATGCTCGGTGCCGACCACCACGGCTACACCGCGCGCCTCAAGGCCGTCGCGGCCGCGCTGGGTGAGGACCCGGACGTGGTCGAGGTGCTGATCGGCCAGATGGTGAACCTGGTCAAGGGCGGCGAGCCGGTCCGGATGAGCAAGCGGGCCGGCACGATCGTCACCCTGGAGGACTTCGTCGACGCGGTCGGCGTGGACGCGGCGCGGTACTCGCTCGTGCGGTCCTCGGTCGACTCCTCGCTCGACGTCGACCTGGACCTGGTGGCCAGCCGGACGAACGACAACCCGGTGTTCTACGTCCAGTACGCGCACGCCCGGCTGGCCTCGCTGGCCCGCAACGCGGCGGACGCCGGGGTCGAACCGGGGGACGCGTTCGGCCTGCTGGACCATCCCCGCGAGGGCGACCTGATCCGCACGCTCGGCGAGTACCCGGAGGTCGTGCGCGCCGCCGCCGAGCTGCGCGAGCCGCACCGGGTGGCCCGCTTCCTGGAGTCGCTGGCCGCGGCGTACCACAAGTTCTACGACTCCTGCCGTGTGCTGCCGATGGGCGACGAGGAGGTCACCGACCTGCACCGGGCCCGGCTGGCGCTCTGCGTGGCCGCGCGGCAGGTGCTGGCCAACGGCCTGGGGCTGCTGGGCGTGAGCGCGCCGGAGCGGATGTGAGAGCGCACCCCGCCGGACCGCTGCACGCCGGCATCTCCCAGCCCGCCGAGTCGGCCGGGCCGCGCCCGACGTCGGCGGCCGAGCTCGACGAGCTGCCCCCGGCTGTGTGGCCGCGCCACGGCGAGCGCGGCGCCGACGGCGCACTGCGGATCGCCGGCGTCGACGTCCGGGACCTCGCCCGCGAGCACGGCACACCGCTGTTCGTGCTCGACGAGGACGACTTCCGTGCCCGCTGCGCCGAGTTCGCGGCCGCATTCGGGGCCTCGTCGGTGCACTACGCGGCGAAGGCGTTCCTGTGCACCGAGGTGGCCCGCTGGGTCGACCAGGAGGGGTTGTCGCTGGACGTGTGCTCCGGCGGCGAGCTGGCGGTGGCCCGCCGCGCCGGGTTCCCGGCGCACCGGATCGCGTTGCACGGCAACAACAAGTCCGTCGACGAGCTGGACGCCGCCGTCGACTACGGCGTCGGGCGGGTGGTGCTCGACTCGTTCCACGAGATCGCCCGGCTGGACGCCGTCGCCCGGGAGCGCGGCGTCGTCGCGCCGGTGATGATCCGGGTGACGGTCGGCGTCGAGGCGCACACGCACGAGTTCATCGCGACCGCGCACGAGGACCAGAAGTTCGGGTTCTCGATCTCCGGCGACGACGGGTCGCACGCGATGGAGGCGGCCCGCCGGGTCGTCGCCGCCCCGAACCTGGAGCTGGTGGGGCTGCACAGCCACATCGGCAGCCAGATCTTCGACACCGAGGGCTTCGAGGTCGCGGCGCGCCGCGTGGTGCGGCTGCTGGCGGCACTGCACCGCGAGCACGGCGACGAGCAGCTCGGCGCGCTGCGCACGCTGGACCTCGGCGGCGGCGTCGGCATCGCCTACCGCGAGGACGAGACCCCGCTGTCCGTGGCGGACCTCTCCGAGCAGCTGCGGGGCATCGTCAAGCGCGAGTGCCACACCGCGGAGCTGCACGTCCCGAACATCGCCGTCGAGCCGGGCCGGGCGATCGCCGGGCCGGGCACGGTGACGCTCTACGAGGTCGGCACGATCAAGGACGTGCCGCTCGAGGGCGGTTCCCGGCGCTACGTGAGCGTCGACGGCGGGATGAGCGACAACATCCGCACCGCGCTCTACGACGCCGAGTACGACGTGCGGCTGGTGTCCCGGGCGTCCGCGGTGGACAGCCTGCCGGACGGTGGCATGCCGGTGCTCTCACGCGTGGTCGGCAAGCACTGCGAGTCCGGCGACATCGTCGTCCGCGACTGCTGGCTGCCGGCCGACCTCGCACCCGGTGACCTGCTGGCGGTCGCCGCGACCGGCGCCTACTGCTACGCGATGGCCAGCACGTACAACCGGCTGCCGCGCCCGGCCGTCGTCGCCGTGCGGGAGGGCTCCGATCGCGTGCTGTTGCGCCGGGAGACACTGGAGGACCAGTTCCGCTTCGAGGTGCCGGTCGACGGCCCGGAGCGGGGCGACGGGCGGGCGCGGGACGACCAGGCGTACGCCAGCACGTGAGTCGCACCACCCGGCCTCGGCCGTGATGGTGTGACCAGGGATGATCGGCGCCTGCCGGGATCGCGGGGTCGGTCGCCGGCGGAGCCGGCGGGGTGGGAAAGACACAGCGTCAGCGAGGAGATCGGGTTGACCAGGGGCGAGAGCACTCCTTCCGGCGACCGCACCGAGGTGCGCGTGGCAGTGCTGGGGTGCGGCACGGTCGGCACAGAGGTCGTGCGGCTGCTCACCGAGCAGGCCGACGACCTCACGGCGCGGATCGGTGCACCGGTGCGGCTGGCCGGGGTGGCGGTGCGCCGCCCGCACCGGCACGCGTGGCTGACCGAGAACTTCGGCGACCTGGTGACCACGGACGCCGCCGCGCTCGTCGCCCGCGACGACATCGACGTCGTCGTCGAGGTGATCGGCGGCATCGAACCGGTGCGCACGCTGCTGCTGGAGGCGCTCAAGTCCGGCAAGTCGGTCGTCACCGCGAACAAGGCGCTGCTCGCCGAGGACGGCCCGACGCTGGCCGAGGCCGCGGACGCCTCCGGCGCCGACCTCTACTACGAGGCGGCCGTGGCCGGCGCGATCCCGCTGCTGCGCCCGCTGCGCGAGTCGCTGGCCGGCGACCGGATCACCCGTGTCGCCGGGATCGTGAACGGCACGTCGAACTTCATCCTGTCGGCGATGGCCTCGGGCGGGACGTCGTACGCGGACGCGCTGGAGGAGGCCACCCGGCTGGGCTACGCCGAGGCCGACCCGAGCGCCGACGTCGACGGCTACGACGCCGCGTCGAAGGCCGCGATCCTGGCCACGCTGTCGTTCCACACCCGGGTCACCGCCTCCGACGTGCACCGCGAGGGGATGCGCGACGTGAGCGCCGCGGACATCGCCGCGGCGAAGGTGCTCGGCTGCACGATCAAGCTGCTCGCCATCTGCGAGCGCGTCCACGACACCGCCCCGGACGGCACCATCACCGAGTCCGTGTCGGCCCGCGTGTACCCGGCGATGGTGCCGCTCGGGCACCCGCTGGCGGGCGTGGACGGCGCGTTCAACGCCGTGTTCGTCGAGGCGGAGGCCGCGGGCCAGCTGATGTTCTACGGCCAGGGCGCCGGCGGGGCACCCACCGCCAGCGCCGTGCTCGGGGACCTGGTGGCGGTGGCGCGCAACCACGTCGCGGCCGGGCGGGGGCCGCGCGAGTCGGCGTACGCGAGCCTGCCGGTGCGGCCGGTCGGCGACGTGCCCACCCGCTACCACGTCGATCTCGAGGTGGCCGACCGCGAGGGCGTGCTGGCCGCGATCGCCGGCGAGTTCGCCCGCAACGGGGTGAGCATCGCCGCGGTCCGTCAGACCGGCGGCGTGGCCGGCGCCGCCGACGGCGACCCCGGCCAGGCCCGGCTCACCGTCGTCACGCACACGGCGCCGGACTCCGCGCTGGCCGGGACGGTCGCGGCGCTGCAGGACCTGGACGTCGTGCTCGGCGTCACCGGAGTGATCCGCGTCGAGGGTCTCGGGCGCGAAGTGAGCGCGCTGGGAGCGGCCGGATGACCGGCCCCGCGCACACGACGGGCACCCCGCGCCCGACGGTGGCACCGCCCCCGCCGGGGCACTGGCCGGGTGTGATCGAGGCCTACCGTCCCCGGATGCCGGTGCAGCCGGACTGGCAGGTGGTCACGCTGGCGGAGGGCGGGACGCCGCTGCTGCCGGCGCCGCGGCTGTCCGCGCGCACCGGCTGCGAGGTCTTCCTCAAGGTGGACGGCGCGAACCCGACCGGCTCGTTCAAGGACCGCGGTATGACGATGGCCGTCACCGCGGCGCTGGCCGACGGCAAGCAGGGCGTGCTGTGCGCGTCCACCGGCAACACGTCGGCCTCGGCCGCGGCCTACGCGACCCGGGCCGGGATGACCTGCGCCGTCCTGGTCCCGCGGGGCAAGATCGCGCTGGGCAAGCTCGCCCAGGCGGTCGCGCACGGCGCCCGGATCCTGCAGATCGACGGCAACTTCGACGACTGCCTGGAGCTGGCCCGCAAGACCACGGCCGACTACCCGGTGATCGGGCTGGTCAACTCCGTGAACCCGACCCGGATCGCCGGCCAGGCCAGTGCCGCCTACGAGGTCTGCGACCAGCTCGGGCAGGCGCCGGACGTGCACTGTCTCCCGGTCGGCAACGCCGGGAACATCACGGCCTACTGGCAGGGCTACCGCAGCTACCACTCCGACGGGCTGATCTCGGACCTCCCGCGGATGTTCGGTTTCCAGGCCGCCGGTGCGGCACCGCTCGTGCACGGTGGCCCGGTGAAGAACCCGGAGACGATCGCGACCGCGATCCGGATCGGTGCACCGGCGTCCTGGGACGGCGCGGTCACGGCCCGGGACGAGTCCAACGGGCGGTTCGCCGCCGTCACCGACGACGAGATCCTCACCGCCTACCGGATGCTCTCCGCCGAGGAGGCGGTGTTCGTCGAGCCCGCCTCCGCGTCGAGCGTGGCCGGCCTGCTGCAGTCGACCGAGGACGGCACGCTGCCGCGCGGCTCGCTGGTGGTGTGCACGGTGACCGGGCACGGTCTGAAGGACCCGGACACCGCGCTGCTCACGGCCGGGGACCCGGAAGTGGTCCCGATCGATCCGGGCGCGGTGGCCGCCGCCCTCGAGCTCGCCTGATGGGTCGGCCGACCGAGGTCCGCGTCCGCGTCCCGGGCTCGACCGCGAACCTCGGGCCCGGGTTCGACTGTTCGGGCTCGCGCTCGGGCTCTACGACGAGATCGAGGTGTGCGCGACGCCGGAGCCCGGCGTGTCCGTCGAGGTCACCGGCGAGGGGGCGCGGCACGTCCCGCGCAACGCGCGGCACCTGGTCGTGCGGGCCATGCACCAGGCGTTCGAGCTGTTCGGGGACGCCCCGGCCGGGCTCCGGCTGCGATGTACGAACACCGTCCCGCACTCCCGCGGGCTGGGCAGCTCCGCGGCCGCCGCGGTGTCCGGCGTCGTCGCGGCCGCGGTGCTGGCCGGGCGCGAGCCGGACATGGAGCACGAGGCGCTGCTGCAGCTCTCCGCCGGGATCGAGGGACACGCCGACAACGCCGCCGCCAGCCTGATGGGTGGGTTCGTGGTGGCCTGGGAGACGTCCGGGGCGGCCCGCCGGTTCCACGCGGAGCGGCTCGACGTGCACCCGGACGTGCACCCGGTCGCGTGTGTCGCGTCCACCGAGTCCGCGACGAAGACCACCCGCGGCCTGCTGCCGGACCGGATCCCGCTGGCCGACGCGGCGTTCACCGGCAGCCGGACCGCGCTCGGCGTGCTGGCGATGACCACACGCCCGGATCTTCTGCTCCCGGCCACCGAGGACCGCGCTGCACCAGCCGTACCGGCGTCCGGCCTACCCGGACTCGCTGGAGCTGGTCGAGTGGCTGCGCGCGCACGGGATCGCGGCCGCCGTGTCCGGCGCCGGACCGACCGTCGTGGCGCTGACGACGGACGGGCTCCTGCCGGACGGGGCCGAGCGGGAGGGCTTCACCGTGCTCCCGTTGCCGATCGACGTCAGCGGTATCCAGGTCGACGTGGGATGAGCCCCGACCAGCGACGACGGCGTCGCCGGGACCCGGTACGACGCGCCGGGGGAGGGGGTTGTTGCCGCTGTGGTCCGGGGCGTCTAGGCTCGACCGTGCATGGCGATCCGCGCGGTATCCGCGTAGTCTCGTGATTGGGCCTGCTCGGCCGATCTCCCGTGGTCCTGTTTCGTGATCCTCAGGGGTCGGGACCCGAACGGGCGGCCCGACTCCCGTGACGTCGTCATGGGCCCGCAGATGTTGCCGGTGATGGTCGAACACCAGTCCCCCTCCCCGGCAGGCCGTCCGGCGAACGTGCCGGACGAAGCGCGTGTATCCGCTGACCTGGTCAGGACAACCGGGTCGGTCAGGAAGGAACTTCGTGAGCGAGACCGATCTCGTCGGCTCCCAGTCCGATAGCGACACTCCGGCGGCACCGCGCCGCCGTGGTGGCCTGTCCGGCATGGTCCTGGCCGAGCTGCGCCAGCTGGCCACCGAGCTGAACGTCCCCGATATCTCCGGCATGCGGAAGGGGGACCTGATCGCGGCGATCAAGGAGCGGCAGGGCGACGGCGCCCCGGCGAAACGCACGTCGCGCCCGTCCCCGCGCGCCGCGACCGGCGACGCCGCGGCGTCCTCGAGCCCCCAGCTCGCCTTCGGCGAGTCCGGCTCGGACGGTGCCGGGAGCAACGGCTCCGTCGCTGCCGCAGGCTCCGATGGGGCGCCGCCCGCCGAGGCGTCGGACGCCCCCGCGGCGCCGACGCGCCGCCGTCGTGCGGCCAGCCGTCCGGCCGGCGCGCCGGAACCGGGCGCGGCCCCGAGCACCGACTCCGCGCAGGTCAGCGAGCCCGCCGCGCAGAACGACGGCGCCGCGGACACCGGCACCGCCGCTGCGTCCGCCGCAGTGAGCGCCCCGTCCACTCCGGACGCGCCCGCGCAGACCGACGTGGCCCCCGACACGTCGTCGGACGGGCAGGACACCTCCTCCCCGTCCGACTCCGGGTCCTCCGAGTCCGGCGGCGACGGCTCCTCGCGGCGCCGCCAGACCCGCCGTCGCGGCGGTGGGGACAAGGAGCAGCCGGCCCAGGGCTCCGCGCCGGCCGACGAGCGGGCCGAGCAGCCCGCCGCCGCGGACGCGGGCAAGGGCGACGGCTCCGGCCAGGACGACGGCCGGTCCGAGCGCCGGGAGCGCGGCAACCGCGGCGAGAACCGCGACAGCAACCGCGACAACCAGGGCCGCGGCGGTGGCCAGGGGAACAACAACCAGGGCAACCGCAACGGCGACGGTCGGCAACAACGACCGCAACAACGACGGTCGCAACGGCAACAACAGCGACCGGAACAACCGCAACAACGAGCGGAACAACGACCGGAACAACAACGACGACCAGGGCGACGACGACGGCGACGGCCGTGGCCGTCGCGGGCGCCGGTTCCGCGATCGTCGTCGTGGCCGGGACCGCGAGCGCGGCACCGGCAACGGCACCGGTGGCGGCAACGTCGACACCGAGATCCGGGACGACGACGTCCTGCTCCCGGTCGCCGGCATCGTCGACATCCTCGACAACTACGCGTTCGTGCGGACCACCGGCTACCTGTCCGGCCCGACCGACGTCTACGTGTCGATGTCCATGGTGCGCAAGAACGGCCTGCGCCGCGGTGACGCGATCACCGGCGCCGTCCGTCAGCCGCGCGAGGGCGAGCAGCAGCGCCAGAAGTTCAACCCGCTGGTGCGGGTGGACACCATCAACGGCCGGGACCCGGAGACCGCGCGTCAGCGCGCCGAGTTCACGAAGCTGACGCCGCTCTACCCGAACGAGCGTCTCCGCCTGGAGACCGACCCGACCGTGCTCACCACCCGGGTCATCGACCTGGTGATGCCGGTCGGCAAGGGCCAGCGGGCGCTGATCGTGTCTCCGCCGAAGGCGGGCAAGACCACGATCATGCAGAACATCGCGAACGCGATCACCACGAACAACCCGGAATGCCACCTCATGGTCGTCCTCGTCGACGAGCGGCCGGAGGAGGTCACCGACATGCAGCGGTCGGTGAAGGGTGAGGTCATCGCCTCGACGTTCGACCGGCCGCCGTCGGACCACACCACGGTCGCGGAGCTGTCGATCGAGCGTGCGAAGCGCCTGGTCGAGATGGGGCACGACGTCGTCGTGCTGCTGGACAACATCACCCGCCTGGGCCGGGCCTACAACCTGGCCGCGCCGGCGTCCGGCCGGATCCTGTCCGGTGGTGTCGACTCCACGGCGCTCTACCCGCCGAAGCGCTTCCTCGGCGCGGCGCGCAACATCGAGGACGGCGGTTCGCTGACCATCTTCGCCACCGCGCTGGTGGAGACCGGGTCGACGATGGACACGGTGATCTTCGAGGAGTTCAAGGGCACCGGCAACGCCGAGCTCAGGCTGGACCGCAAGATCGCCGACAAGCGCGTCTTCCCGGCGATCGACATCGGCGACAGCGGCACCCGCAAGGAAGAGCTGCTGATGAACGCCGACGAGCACGCGGTGATGGTCAAGCTGCGCCGGGTGCTCTCCGCCCTGGACGACCAGCAGGCCATCGACCTGATGCTGACCCAGCTGAAGAAGAACAAGACCAACATCGAGTTCCTGATGCAGGTCGCGAAGAACGCGCCGGGAGTCGTCGGCGAGGACTGAGCACGAAGCCTGCGGAGCTGCGCATCAACACCGCGGGCGTACCGACCATCGGGCCCCGGCAGGAACATCCGCCGGGGCCCGATGGTTGAATGGCACGTAAGACATACGGCTCCGGTTCACCTGACACGTCGGGACCCGGCGCCACGACGAGAGGACCACCCATGCGTTCGGGCATCCACCCCGAGTACGTCGACACGCAGGTCACCTGCGGGTGCGGCAACCAGTTCACGACCCGCAGCACGAAGGCCAACGGCGCCATCACGGTCGAGGTCTGCTCCGCCTGCCACCCGTTCTACACGGGCAAGCAGAAGATCCTGGACTCCGGCGGCCGGGTCGCCCGCTTCGAGGCGCGCTACGGCAAGCGCCAGCGCAGCGGCAGCTAGCTCCCGACACGGCGCCCGTCACCTCGGAAGAGGTGGCGGGCGCCGTTCGCGTGTGAGCCCCATGTTCGGAGAAGGGAACCCATGAGCACCCCGTCGTCGGTC
This sequence comes from uncultured Actinomycetota bacterium, assembly GCA_963822335.1. GTDB lineage: Bacteria > Actinomycetota > Actinomycetes > Mycobacteriales > Pseudonocardiaceae > Pseudonocardia. The sequence continues at coordinate 844,944 of CAWGHE010000007.1, forward strand.
GACGCGCTCCTCGACGAGCACGCCGAGCTCGAGCAGCGCCTCGCCGACCCCGAGGTGCTGGCGGACCAGGCCGCGGCGCGCAAGCTCGGCCGCCGCTACGCCGAGCTGGGGCCGGTCGTCGCGGTCGCGACCGAGCTGGCCTCGACGCGCGCCGACCTGACCGCGGCCCGCGAGCTGGCCGAGGAGGACCGGGCGTTCGCCGCGGAGGCCGACGAACTGGCCGCGCGGATCGAGCCGCTCGAGACGCGGCTGGCCGAGCTGCTGGTGCCGCGCGATCCGCACGACTCCGACGACGTCGTGATGGAGGTCAAGTCCGGCGAGGGGGGCGAGGAGTCCGCGCTGTTCGCCGGCGACCTGGTCCGGATGTACACGCGCTACGCCGAGGCCCGCGGCTGGAAGGTCGAGGTGCTCGGCGCCACGCCGTCCGACCTGGGCGGCTACAAGGACGCCATCCTCTCGGTGCGCTCGAAGGACCCGTCGTCGGACGGCGTGTGGTCCGCGCTGAAGTTCGAGGGCGGCGTCCATCGCGTGCAGCGGGTGCCGGTGACCGAGTCGCAGGGCCGTATCCATACCTCGGCGGCCGGCGTCCTGGTGTTCCCCGAGACCGAGGACACCCCGGACGTCGAGATCGACGAGAAGGACCTGCGCGTCGACGTGTACCGCTCCTCCGGACACGGCGGGCAGAGCGTGAACACCACCGACTCCGCGGTCCGGCTCACGCACCTGCCCACCGGCATCGTCGTGACCTGCCAGAACGAGCGCTCACAGCTGCAGAACAAGGCCCGTGCACTCGAGGTGCTCCGGGCCCGGCTGCAGGCGAAGGCGGAGGCCGAGGCCGCCGAGCAGGCGTCCGCCGACCGCCGCTCGCAGGTGCGCACGGTGGACCGCTCCGAGCGAATCCGCACCTACAACTTCCCGGAGAACCGGATCTCCGACCACCGCGTCGGGTTCAAGGCGCACAACCTGTCGTCGGTGCTCGACGGGCAGCTCGGCGACGTGCTCGCGGCGCTGTCCGCGGCCGAGCGGGCGGAGGCGATGGAGTCGTCGGAGAACGGCGCCGGCGCCACGCCGGGGTGACCGTGCGGGACTCGTCCGGCACCGAGGGTGCGACAGTGACGCCGTGAGCAGGTACCCGTTGAGGGTGGCGATCGCCGAGTCCGAGCGGGCGCTGGCCGCAGCGGGGGTCGAGTCCCCGCGCGTGGATGCCGAACTGCTCGCCGCGCACGTACTGGACAAGCCGCGCTCGCAGCTGCTGATGACCCCGCTCGTCGACGACGCCGAGGTCGACCGGCTGCGCGAGCTCACCGCCCGCCGTGCGACGCGGGAACCGTTGCAGCACATCCTCGGCACGGCCGTGCTCGGCCCGGTCACGGTGGACGTCGGCCCCGGCGTGTTCGTTCCCCGGATGGAGACCGAGCTGCTGCTGGAGTGGGGTCTGGGGGCGCTGCGCGACGTCCGCGACCCGCTCGTGGTCGACCTGTGCACCGGGTCGGCCGCGCTGGCGCTGGCGTTCGGCGTGTCCCGGCCGGACGCGACGGTGCACGCGGTGGAGGCGGACCCCGCGGCGCTGCGCTGGGCGTCGCACAACATCGCCGCGCACGACGGCCGCGTCACGCTGCACGCCGCCGACGTCCGGTGGCCGGACCTGCTGATCGAGCTGGAGGGGCGGGTCGACCTCCTCGTCTGCAACCCGCCGTACGTACCGGACGGCACGCCGGTCCCGCCCGAGGTCGCCGACTGGGACCCGGCCGACGCGGTGTTCGGCGGTCCGGACGGGCTGGAGATCATCCGGGCGGTCGTGCGCGCGGGCGCCGGACTGCTGCGCCACGGCGGCGCACTCGCCGTCGAGCACGACGACACGCACGGCGAGTCGGTCCCGGAGCTGCTGCGCCGCCGTCGCACCCTGGCCGAGGTCACCGAGCACCACGACCTCGCCGGCCGGCCCCGCTTCGTCACCGCCCGCCGCGTCCCGGCGCCCTGACGGGCGTGATCGGGCCGGGCGTAGGCTGCCGGACCGTGACGGCACCGCAGACCCAGCCGACCTACGACTGCGCCGACCCCGACGAGCGCCTGCGCGGGCTCGCCGCGGCCGCTCGTACCGTGCGCACCGGCGGTCTGGTCGTGCTCCCGACCGACACGGTGTACGGCATCGGCTGCGACGCGTTCTCCGCCGACGCCGTGCGCGGGCTGCTGTCCGCGAAGAACCGCGGGCCGGACATGCCGGTCCCGGTACTCGTCGGGTCGTGGCACACGATCGAGGGACTGGTCTCCACCATGCCGTCCGGCGCGCGGCCGCTGCTCGAGGCGTTCTGGCCCGGCGCGCTGTCGATGGTGCTGCCGCACGCGCCGTCGCTGGCGTGGGACCTGGGCAGCACGCGCGGCACGGTGATGCTGCGGATGCCGCTGCACCCGGTCGCGCTGGAGCTGCTGCGCGAGGTCGGCCCGATGGCCGTGTCCAGTGCGAACGTCTCCGGCCAGGCGCCCGCCGCCACCGTCGAGGAGGCGGCGTCGCAGCTCGGCGACAGCGTCGCCGTCTACCTCGACGGCGGACCATCCGGGGACCCGGTCGCCAGCACGATCATCGACCTGACCGGCAGCCAGGTCCGCATGTTGCGTGAGGGCGAGATCACCGCGGCGCAGATCAGCGAGGTCCTCGGCGAGCCGGTCCTCAGCTCCTGAGCGCCGCCGGGTGCCCCCGGCCACGGCCATGATCAGCGGAAAGGCCCGGATCCGCACACGACCGCCGATCGTCTCGTCGCGGGCCGATCCCGGGCGGCAGGTGTGACCGGCTACGCACGGGCGACGAAGTGACGCGCGGGTGCGAGTAGCGTGTACGCCCGTGAGTGAGCAGACGTTCTGGGGCCCGGACTTCTCCGCACTTCAGCATCAGGATCCCGAGATCGCCGGGGTCGTGCTGGACGAACTCGACCGGTTGCGCGGAGGGTTGCAGCTGATCGCGAGCGAGAACCTGACCAGCCCGGCGGTGCTGGCAGCGCTCGGCTCGACGCTGTCCAACAAGTACGCGGAGGGTTACCCGGGGCGGCGCTACTACGGCGGCTGCGGCGTCGTCGACCGGGCCGAGGAGATCGGCAACGCGCGCACGAAGGAGCTGTTCGGCGCGGAGCACGTGAACCTGCAGCCGCACTCCGGCGCGAGCGCCAACCTGGCCGCCTACGCCGCGTTCGCCAAGCCCGGCGACACCGTGCTGGCCATGGACCTCAAGCAGGGCGGCCACCTCACGCACGGCAGCAAGGTCAACTTCTCCGGCCTGTGGTTCAACGCCGTGTCCTACACCGTCCGCGAGGACACCGAGCTGATCGACTACGACCAGGTCCGCGACCTGGCGAAGCAGCACCAGCCCAAGATCATCATCGCCGGTGCGACCGCGTACCCGCGCCTGATCGACTTCAAGGTGTTCCGCGAGATCGCCGACGAGGTCGGCGCGAAGCTCATGGTGGACGCCGCGCACTTCATCGGCCTGGTCGCCGGACAGGCGATCCCGTCGCCGGTGCCCTACGCCGACGTCGTCACCGCGACCACGCACAAGGTGCTGCGCGGCCCGCGCGGCGGCATGGTGCTGTGCCGTGCCGAGCACCAGAAGGCGATCGACAAGGCCGTGTTCCCGTTCTCCCAGGGCGGGCCGCTGATGCACGCGGTCGCGGCCAAGGCTGTCGCCATGCGGGAGGCCGCGCAGCCGGAGTACCGGGCGTACGCGTCGCAGGTCATCGCGAACTCCCAGGCGCTGGCCAAGGGCCTCGAGGCCGAGGGGATGCGGGCCGTCTCCGGCGGCTCGGACACCCACCTGTCGCTGATCGACCTCCGGCCGATCGGGGTCACCGGCTCGGACGCCGAGACCCGCTGCGACCGGGCGGGCATCACGCTGAACAAGAACGCCATCCCGTACGACCCGGCGCCACCGATGAAGCCGTCCGGCCTGCGCGTCGGTTCGCCGAGCGTCACCACCCAGGGGATGACCGAGGCGGACATGGCGCAGGTCGCCACGCTGCTCGCCCGCGCCGTGAAGGCCGAGCACGACACCGCGGACGGTGATCGCGAGCTGGCCGCCGTCGGGGAGGACGTCACCGCACTGGTGAGCCGGGCTCCGGCCTACCCGCGCGGCTGACCGGCGCCGTCCGGGGGTAACACCGTGCCGACCCAGAGCACGTTCGGCTACGGGCTCCCGATCCGGGAGCTGCTGCTGGTCGCGCTCACCTCGGCCGTCGTGACGCTGCTGCTCACCGGGCCGGTCCGGATGCTGGCCCTCAAGGCCGGCGCCGTCGCCTGGCCGCGCGGCCGGGACGTGCACGTCACGCCGACCGCGCGGTGGGGCGGGCTGGCGATGTTCGGCGGGGTGCTCACCGGGATCGGCCTGGCCGCGCAGCTGCCCGCATTGCGGCTGGCGTTCTTCGAGGGCAGCACCGACATGCTCGGCGTCCTGCTCGCGACGGCCCTGCTGGTCGGGGTCGGGATGCTGGACGACCGCTACGACCTGGACGCGATCACGAAGCTGGCCGCGCAGGTCACGGCCGGCGGGCTGCTCGTGCTGTACGGGATCCAGTGGGCGGTGATCTGGATCCCGCTCGGCGGCGGGGGCACCGGCATCTCCGGCTCGCTGCTGATCCTGGGCCAGGGCCAAGGCGTGCTGCTCACCGTGCTGATGACGGTCGCGCTGGTGAACGCCCTGAACTTCGTCGACGGCCTCGACGGGCTGGCCGCGGGGATCGGCATGATCGCCGCGCTGGCCACGGCCGTGTTCTGCATCGGGCTGATCCGGGAGAACGGCAACGACCCGGGCACGTACTCCCCGGCGCTGATGGCGATGGTGCTGGTCGGGGCGTGCCTGGGATTCCTGCCGCACAACTTCAACCCGGCGCGGATCTTCATGGGCGACGCCGGCTCGATGATGATCGGCGTGATGCTCGCCGGGGCAACCACCAGTGCGTCCGGGCGGCTCCCGATCAGCGTCGCGTCCAACGGCACCGACGTGCTCGCGCTGCTCGCGCCGCTGATCGTCGTGGCCGGCGTGCTGCTGATCCCGTTGCTGGACCTGCTGCTGGCCGTCGTGCGCCGCAGCCGCGCCGGCGGCGGGCTGATGGTCGCGGACAAGATGCACCTGCACCACCGGCTGCTGGAGATCGGGCACAGCCAGCGCCGGGCCGTGCTGCTGATCTATCTGTGGGTCGGCGTACTGGCGTTCGGCGCCGTCGCGCTCGCGCTGGTGGACGATCCGGCCGTGGTGCTCGGGGCGATCGCCATCGGCGTCGTCGTCTCGGTCATCGCGTCCGCCGTCCCGTACCGGGCGCGGGTGCGGGCCGCCGCCGAGCCGCCCCGCCCGCGGCGCTGACCTGGCACGTCACCGTCTCTTGACCGGATGAGCGGCCGGCTGAGAAGGATCACGACGGACCGGCCGGAAGCGGACGAATCGCTGTGTTCTACGTGACGTCGAATCTCGGTCTCGCCACACCAAGCAGCTCGGTGACGCTGTGATAGCGTCACCGACGTCCGCCGTGGTCACACGGCGCGACGTCCAGCTTGGACCTGCCACGGTCGGTTGGCAAGCCACCGGGCGGTCTGCATCTCGACGAGGAGTTGTATGTGACCACCGATGTCCCGAGCGTCCCTTTCTCGAGCTGAACCTGGGATCGACGTGTCGGACGGCGGCGGGCCGGACCTACGTGACCTGCTCAACATGGGCATCACCCTCGGCCTGTACGTTGCCCTCGGGCTGGCCGCGGGCCTTCTCGCCGATCACGTCCTCGACACCACCCCCTTGTTCGTGCTCGTCGGGATCGCTCTGGGCGTCGTCGGTGCCACAGCCCACGTCTACAGGTTGTTGAGGAGATACATGTGATCGAGCGGAGCGAGCCGTGCTGACCGGTATGTCCGGCACGCCCTACACCCCGCCCGTCACCCGCCGGACCGTTCGGCGGTCCGCGGTCGCGGCCGGCGTGATCGCGGTGGTCGCGTTCGTCGTGCTGATCCCCGCCGGCTACCCGGGCTGGGCGCTGTTCGGCGCCGTCGGTCTGGTCCTGGGGTTGGCCAACGCCGTGCTCGCCGTCGTCGCCGTCACCAACTTCGCGAACACGCAGCCGTCCAAGGCCCGGTTCATGGGATCGGTACTGACCCGGCTCGCGATCATCTCCGTGGTCGCGTTCGCGTGCGCCCTGCTCTTCCGCCCGTCCGGGCTCGGCGTCTTCGGCGGGCTGGCCGCATACCAGTTCGTGCTGGTCGTCTGCTCGATGCTGCCGCTGATCAAGGAGATCCGACAGAGATGAGTTACGAGGTCCTCGCGCAGGGTGGCGATATCAAGCCGGGCGAGCACTGGGAGGTCGAGCTGGCCGGGCTCTCCTTGAACATGGACACGATCCTGGCGACGCTGCTCGCCGGAGGGATCGTGGTCGGCCTCGGCCTCTACATGGTCCGTGGGGTCACCAAGGGAACCCCGACCAAGCTGCAGCTGACGTTCGAGGCACTGACCGGTTGGGTGCAGGGCCAGGTGCGCGACGGGATGGGTCTGAAGGCGCCGCGCGGGCTGATCGGCCTCGCGTTCACGCTGTTCGCGTTCATCCTGATCAGCAACTGGCTGGCTGCGCTGCCGAGCGAGCACGTCCTCCCGCCGCCGACCGCGGACGTGAACCTGGTCTACGCGATGACCGCTGTGGTGATCGTTTGGTTGAACGTCTGGGCGATCCGGCGGTCGCCGAAGGCATATGTCAAGCACATCGCCGAGCCGTACGCGTTCCTCGCCCCGATCGAGATCATCACGCTGTACTTCTCCCGGCCGTTGTCGCTGGCGCTGCGGCTGTTCGGCAACATCTTCGCCGGCGGGATCATGGTCTCGGTGATCGCGCTGCTGCCCGCCTACGTGCTGTGGCTGCCGAACGCCGGATGGAAGCTGTTCGACATGTTCATCGGTGCGATCCAGGCCCTGATCTTCACGCTGCTCACGATCATCTACTTCAGTGACTACGTGGGCGAGCACGAGGACGAGGGAGCTCACTGACCCGGGTCTGATGGACCCGTCCCGGTGGTGCTCCCCGGTACCGCCGACCCCCATGATCCACCCGGACCCCGCGCCACAGTGCGGAGCACGGAACAGGAAGGAACGAGGAGACACATGAGCACCATTCAGGCCCTGGCTCAGGGCGGACAGGGACTCACGGGCAGCGTCACGCTCGGACTGGCGATGGTCGGCGGTGGACTCGCCCTGGGTGGTGGCGCCATCGGCGCGGCCGTCGGTGACGGTCTGGCCGGTTCCGCGGTCATCCAGGGTGTTGCCCGCCAGCCGGAAGCGGCAGGCCGTCTCAACACCACGATGTTCCTGATCATCGGCCTGGTCGAGGGCATGTACTTCATCAACCTGGCGTTCATGGCGCTGTTCGTGTTCGTCACCGGCGCTCAGTGATCTGACCACCATGACGACCGAGACGCTGGCCCAGGACAACAACTTCCTGCTGCCCAACGCCACGTTCTTCGTCGAGTTGGTGCTGTTCCTGGTCCTGTTCGCCGTCGTCGCGCGGTACATCGTGCCGCCGCTCTCGAAGGCGATGCAGGAGCGCGATGAGATGGTCCGCAAGGCCGCCCGGGATCGCGACGAAGCGACCAAGCAGCTGCGCCAGGCCGAGGAGCGGTACCAGTCGGAGCTCTCCGACGCTCGTGTCGAGGCGGCCCGGGTCCGGGACGAGGCACGTGCCGAGGCGCAGAAGATCCGGGACGAGATGAAGGAGAAGGCCGACCAGGAGGTCGCCAAGCTGCGCGAGCGCGGTGAGCAGCAGCTCACCGAGCAGCGCACCGAGGCGATGCGGCAGCTCCGTGGCGATATCGGCGGATTGTCGTCGCAGCTGGCCGAACGCGTGGTCGGCAGGCGGCTGCCGGACGACGCGCAGCGCCAGTCCACGGTCGACCGGTTCCTGGCCGACCTGGACGAGCACTCTGAGACGTCGTCGGCGAACAAGAGCACCGGGGGAGGTAGCTGATGGCGACCTTCATCGCCGAGTTCGTCGGGTTCCTGTTGATGATCTTCGTGATCTACCGGTACGTGTGGCCGGTCCTCCGGAGGATGGCCGAACAACGCCAGGAGCAGATCGCCCGTCAGGTCCAGGAGGCCGAGGACGCGGAGAAGGCGCTGGCCGAGGCGAAGCGCAAGCACGACTCCGCGGTTGCCGAGGCCGAGCAGGAGGCGTCTCGCATCCGGGACGACGCGCGTGCCGACGCCACCCGCATCCGCGAGGAGCTGCAGGAGCAGGCCGAGCAGGACGTTGCGCGGATCAAGCAGCGGGGCGAGGAGCAGCTCGCCGCGGAGCGCGAGGCGGCGGTGCGCGGACTGCGTGCCGAGGTCGGCGGGCTGTCCATGCAGCTAGCCCGGAAGATCATCGCCGAGTCGATGGAGTCGGAGGAGCAGAAGCGCGCCAGCGTGGACGGCTTCCTCGACGAGCTCGACGGGCTCGACGGTGCCGGTACGGGTGCCAAGCAGCCGGCTCAAACCGGCGGAGGGGTCTCCTGATGGCCGACGTGTCGTTGCAGTCGACCAGCCGCGACTCCCTGGCCCAGGCCGAGGATCGGCTGGACGAACAGACCGGTTCGCTGTCCGCGGAGGACCTCGGGGCGCTCGGCGAGCAGTTGTACTCGGTGCTGCGGCTCCTCGAGTCGGAGCGCACCCTGCTGCGTTACCTGGCCGACGCCACGGTTCCCGAGGAGGGACGGACCGGGCTCGCCCGCGGGCTGCTCGAGAACAAGGTCGGCGCCGCCACGCTGCAGGTCGTCTCCGACCTGGTCGCGATGCGCTGGTCCCGACCGTTGGACCTGATCACCGCGCTGGAGACGCTCGGCCGCCGCGCGCTGCTCGGTGTGGCCGAGTCCCGGAGCCAGCTCGACGAGGTCGAGGACGAGCTGTTCCGTTTCAGCCGCGTCCTGGATCGCGAGCCGGAGCTGAACTCGCTGCTCACCGACCCGAACGGGCCGGTGGACAAGCGGATCGAGCTGCTTCGCGGTCTGCTCGACGGCAAGGTCCAACGGACGACCGAGGCGCTGCTGGAGCAGGCCGTGCGCTCGCCGCGCGGGCGTGCCCTGGACCAGGCCGCGAACGAACTGGCGGAGCTGGCGGCGGCGCGGCACGACCGCTATATCGCGCGCGTCCGTGCGGCCTTCGCTCTCTCTGCGGAGCAGGAGCAGCGGCTCACCGAGACGCTGACCCGGATGTACGGGCGGCAGATGTCGCTGCAGGTCGAGCTGGACGAGGACCTGATCGGCGGGCTCGTGGTCGAGGTGGGCGGCGAGCTCATCGACGGCAGCGTGGCCGGTCGCCTGGCCGCCGCGCAGCAGAAGCTCCCCCACTGAGTGCCCGGCGCACGAGACGTAACTGACGATCGAGAGAAGGAACGACGACTCCTATGACAGAGCTGACGATCTCCCCGGAGGAGATCCGGAGTGCGATCTCCAGCTACGTCTCGTCGCTGGAGAGCCAGACCACCCGCCAGGAGGTGGGCACCGTCGCCGACACCGGTGACGGCATCGCCCACGTCGAGGGACTGCCCTCGGCGATGACCAACGAACTGCTCGAGTTCAAGACCGACGAGGGCAACGTCCGCGGCGTCGCGCTGAACCTCGAGCAGCGCGAGATCGGCGCGGTCATCCTCGGTGACTACGCCGGCATCGAGGAGGGCCAGCAGGTCACCCGGACCGGCGAGATCCTGTCGGTCAACGTCGGTGACGGCTTCCTCGGCCGGGTCGTGGACCCGCTGGGCAACCCGATCGACGGCCTCGGCGACGTCGAGTCCGAGGAGACCCGCATCCTCGAGCTGCAGGCCGCGTCCGTGATGCAGCGCCAGGGCGTCTCCGAGCCGCTGCAGACCGGCATCAAGGCGATCGACGCCATGACGCCGATCGGCCGCGGCCAGCGGCAGCTGATCATCGGCGACCGCAAGACCGGTAAGACCGCGGTCTGCGTCGACACGATCATCAACCAGAAGGAGAACTGGGAGTCCGGCGACGAGAAGCAGCAGGTTCGCTGCATCTACGTCGCGATCGGCCAGAAGGGCTCCACGATCGCCTCCGTCCGGCAGTCCCTGGAGGACGCGGGCGCGCTGCAGTACACGACGATCGTCGCCGCCCCGGCGTCCGACCCGGCCGGCTACAAGTGGCTGGCGCCCTACACGGGCTCGGCCATCGGCCAGCACTGGATGTACCAGGGCAAGCACGTCCTGATCGTCTTCGACGACCTGTCCAAGCAGGCCGAGGCCTACCGCGCGATCTCGCTGCTGCTGCGCCGCCCGCCGGGCCGCGAGGCCTACCCCGGCGACGTGTTCTACCTGCACTCGCGGCTGCTGGAGCGTTGCGCGAAGCTCTCCGACGACCTCGGCGCCGGCTCCATGACCGGCCTGCCGATCATCGAGACCAAGGCGAACGACGTGTCGGCCTACATCCCGACGAACGTCATCTCGATCACCGACGGCCAGGTCTTCCTCGAGTCCGACCTGTTCAACCAGGGTGTCCGGCCGGCGATCAACGTCGGTATCTCGGTCTCCCGGGTCGGCGGTGACGCCCAGGTCAAGGCCATGAAGACGGTCGCCGGTTCGCTGCGGCTGGACCTGTCGCAGTACCGCGAGCTGGAGGCGTTCGCCGCGTTCGGCTCGGACCTCGACGCCGCGTCGGCCGCGGCGCTGGGTCGCGGCGAGCGTCTGGTGGAGCTGCTCAAGCAGGCCCAGTACGCGCCCGTTCCGGTGCAGGAGCAGGTCGTCTCGATCTGGCTGGGCACCAAGGGCAAGCTCGACTCGGTTCCGGTGGAGGACATCCAGCGCTTCGAGTCGGAGTTCCGGGACAACCTGCGTCGCAACGAGTCCGGTGCGCTGGACTCGATCCGCGACACCGGCAAGCTCGACGAGGACAACGAAGAGCGCCTGAACCGGGCGGTGGACGAGTTCAAGAAGAGCTTCACCGCCACCGACGGCTCCTCGGTCGTGCCGAAGGAAGCTGGACCACGGCTCGCTGGACGAGGACGACGAGGACAAGGAGACGGTGAAGGTCAACAAGCCGGCCCCGAAGTCCTCGGGCGGCGACTCCGAGGACAGCAACTCCGACAAGTCCGAGAGCTGACGGGCGGGTAGCGCATGGCAGCACAGATCCGGGTGCTGCGTCGGCGTATCCGGTCGACGCAGTCCATCAAGAAGATCACCCGGTCCCAGGAGCTGATCGCGACCTCACGGATCGCGAAGGCCAGGGCCCGGGTGAACGAGGCGCGCCCGTACGCCGAGGAGATGACCCGCACGCTCTCGGAGCTGGCGTCGAACTCCGCGCTCGACCACCCGTTGCTGGTCGAGCGGGAGACTCCGCACCGGGCCGCGGTGCTGGTCGTCACGAGCGACCGCGGGCAGTGCGGCGGCTACAACGCCAACGTTCTCAAGGAAGCCGAGAGGCTCCAGTCGCTGCTGCGCGACCAGGGCAAGGAACCGGTCGTCTACGTGATCGGCCGCAAGGGCGTGAGCTACTACCGCTTCCGCAACCGGCCGGTCGAGGCGTCCTGGACCGGCTTCTCCGAGCAGCCGGCGTACGAGAACGCCGCCGAGGCCGCGCAGACGCTGGTCGCCGCGTTCATGGCCGGGGCCGACGAGAACACCGACCCCGAGGACGAGCGCAGCGAGGACGTGCAGGGCGTGGACGAGCTCCACCTCGTGTACACCAGCTTCAAGAACATGGTCACCCAGACACCGCAGGCGCGACGGATGGCGCCGATGGAGGTCGAGTACTCCGGTGGCGTGACGGCCGCGGTCGACGGCGACGGCGAGGAGTCGCAGGAGTCGCAGGAGGAGTCGTCGTCCTCCGGCTCGTCGTCACAGCAGGACGGCCCGCAGGCCCTGTACGAGTTCGAGCCGGACGCCGACACGCTGTTCGACGCGCTGCTGCCGAAGTACATCGGGGCGCGGCTGTACGCAGCGCTGCTGGAGTCGGCGGCGTCGGAGTCGGCCAACCGCCAGCGGGCGATGAAGGCCGCGACCGACAACGCGAACGAGCTCATCCGTAACCTGACCCTGGAGGCCAACCAGGCGCGTCAGGCCCAGATCACCCAGGAGATCAGCGAGATCGTCGGTGGCGTCGACGCTCTCGCGAGTGCAGGAAGTGAGAGCTGATGACCGCAACCGCTGAGACCCAGGCCTCGGGGGCCGGTGCGGCCAACGTGGTCGGCCGCGTCGTCCGTGTGGCGGGCCCCGTCGTCGACATCGAGTTCCCGCGCGGCCAGGTGCCCGATCTCTACAACGCGCTGAACCTGGACGTCGAGCTGGCCGGGGACAAGCGCAAGCTGACCCTGGAGATCGCCCAGCACCTGGGTGACAACCTGGTTCGCACCATCTCCATGCAGCCCACCGACGGCGTCGTCCGCGGCCAGGAGGTCACCGACACCGGCCGCCCGATCTCGGTGCCGGTCGGAGACCAGGTCAAGGGTCACGTGTTCAACGCGCTCGGCGAGTGCCTGGACAACCCCGAGCTGGAGATCACCGGCGACCTGTGGGGCATCCACCGCAAGGCGCCCGGGTTCGACCAGCTCGAGGGCTCGACCGAGATGCTGGAGACCGGCATCAAGGTGCTCGACCTGATGACCCCGTACGTGGTCGGTGGCAAGATCGGCCTGTTCGGCGGCGCGGGTGTGGGCAAGACCGTGCTGATCCAGGAGATGATCCAGCGCGTCGCGCAGAACTTCGGTGGCACCTCGGTGTTCGCCGGCGTCGGTGAGCGCACCCGTGAGGGCAACGACCTCATCACGGAGATGACCGAGTCCGGCGTCATGAAGAACACGGCGCTGGTGTTCGGGCAGATGGACGAGCCGCCCGGCACGCGTCTGCGAGTGGCACTGTCCGCGCTGACCATGGCCGAGTACTTCCGCGACGAGCAGCAGCAGGACGTGCTGCTGTTCATCGACAACATCTTCCGGTTCACCCAGGCCGGGCAGGAGGTCTCCACGCTGCTCGGCCGCATGCCCTCGGCGGTGGGCTACCAGCCCACACTGGCCGACGAGATGGGCGAGCTGCAGGAGCGGATCACCTCGGTCCGCGGCCGGTCGATCACCTCGATGCAGGCGATCTACGTCCCCGCGGACGACTACACGGACCCGGCTCCGGCGACGACATTCGCCCACCTCGACGCCACGACGGAGCTCTCCCGGCCGATCTCCCAGAAGGGGATCTACCCGGCGGTGGACCCGCTGACGTCGACCTCGACGATCCTCGACCCGCAGTACGTCGGCGAGGAGCACTTCCGCGTCGCCAACGAGGTCAAGCGGATCCTGCAGAAGTACAACGACCTGCAGGACATCATCGCCATCCTCGGTATCGACGAGCTGTCCGAGGAGGACCGCCAGACGGTCTCCCGTGCACGGCGGATCGAGCGCTTCCTGTCGCAGAACCTGCTGGTCGCCGAGCAGTTCACCGGCCAGGAGGGCTCGACGGTCCCGCTGAAGGAGACCATCGAGGCGTTCGACAAGATCGCCAAGGGCGAGTTCGACGACGTCCCGGAGCAGGCGTTCTTCCTCTGCGGTGGTCTCGAGGACCTCGACAAGAACCGCAAGAAGCTCGAGGGCTGAGATGGCGGAGATGACGGTCGACCTGGTCTCGGTCGAGCGCCGGCTGTGGTCGGGCGAGGCGAGCTTCGTGCTGGCCCGCACGACCGCCGGCGAGATCGGCATCCTGCCGGGTCACGAGCAGACACTGGCTCAGATGGAGGAGGCCGGGGTCATCCGCATCGACGACACCGACGGGACGTCGCGCACGGTCGCCGTGCACGGCGGGTTCCTGTCGGTGACGCCGGAGCGGGTCTCGATCCTCGCCGAGTTCGCCGAGATGTCCGACGAGATCGACACCGAACGAGCGCGCCAGGCGCTCGACCGGGCCGACGAGTCGGAAGCCGAGGGCGCGGCGGCCAAGGCGCGCGCCGAGGCGCGGCTGAAAGCCGCCGAGGCGTCCTCCCGGTAGCAGGACGACGCGGCTGTGGAACTCGTGGCCCTGATCGTCGGGGTTCTGCTGCTGTGTCTGGTACTTCCACTGGTCTGGCTCGCCGTACGGCGGGTCCGGCTCATGCGAGGCGGCGGCGTGGACTTGTGTCTGCGCCGCCGTTTTCTCGTCAACGACTGGCATTTCGGGGTCGGGCGGTTCTCCGGTGACGAGTTCGCCTGGTACCGGCTGACCAGCTTCCGGATCGGGCCGACCGTCGTGCTGGACCGGGCCGACCTGGAGATCCTGGACCGGCGCCCGCCGCTGCGCTCCGAGGACTTCGCCATCCCGTCCGCGGTCGAGGTGCTGCGCTGCCGCCGTGGCCGGGACTCGGAGGCGGGGACCGACGTCGAGCTGGCGATGTCCGCCGACGTGCTCACCGGCTTCATGGCGTGGGTGGAGGCCACCCCGCCCGGCCGCGGCGGCTACCAGCGCGCCTCCTGAGCCGGCACGCGGGCGTCAGGCCCGGGGGGCGCCGTGCGGGCCGCCCGGCTGCCACAGGACGTCGCCGTCCGGGTTCGCCAGCCGGCCGAGGATGAACAGCAGGTCGGACAGCCGGTTCAGGTACGTCGCGGTGAGCGGGTTCGTCTGCTCCGCGTCCACCTCCAGCAACGCCCAGACCGACCGCTCGGCCCGCCGGGTGACCGTCCGGGCGACGTGCAGGTAGGCCGCGCCCGGCGTGCCGCCGGGCAGGATGAAGGACTTCAGCTTCGGCAGCTCGGGGTTGAACTCGTCGCACCAGCCCTCGAGGCGCTCGATGTAGCCCTGGGTGACCCGCAGCGGCGGGAACTCCGGGTTCTCGACGATCGGGGTGCACAGGTCCGCGCCGACGTCGAACAGGTCGTTCTGGATCTGGCGCAGCGGGTCGGCCACACGCTCGGCGAGCCCGCCGACGGTGACCGCGACGCCGATCGCCGCGTTGCACTCGTCGGTGTCGGCGTAGGCGGCGAGACGCCGGTCGGTCTTGGGCACCCGGCTGAAGTCGCCCAGGGCCGTCGTTCCGTCGTCGCCGGTGCGGGTGTAGATCCGCGTGAGGTTCACCGCCACACGGCCAGCCTAGTCGCCGTCGGCTCGCCGGACGATCGACCACGGGTCGGTGCGCTGCGCCGGACGGGGGAGCGGCGGACGACGCGCCGGGGTGTGGCGCGGACCACGTGGCCGGGGTGGCTACCGTCGTCGCCGTGGTGGAGCATTTCGCCGTCCGCGGTGGGGCCCGGCTGACGGGGTCCGTCGACGTCGTGGGGGCCAAGAACAGTGTCCTCAAGCTGATGGCCGCGGCCCTGCTCGCCGAGGGCCGCACGACGCTGCGCAACTGCCCGGAGATCCTGGACGTCCCGCTGATGGCCGACGTCCTGCGCAGTCTCGGGTGCGAGGTGGCGATCGACGGGACGACCGTGCACATCGACTGCCCGGCCTCGCCCGGCGCGGAGGCGGACTACCGGTCGGTGTCGCGCCTGCGTGCCTCGGTGTGCGTGCTGGGCCCGCTGGTCGCCCGCTGCCGCCGCGCCGTCGTCCCGCTGCCCGGCGGCGACGCGATCGGCTCCCGGCCGCTGGACATGCACCAGAACGGTCTGCGCAAGCTCGGCGCGACCACGGACATCGAGCACGGCAGCGTCACGGCCCGGGCCGACGACCTGCACGGCGCGCAGATCTGGCTGGACTTCCCGAGCGTCGGGGCCACCGAGAACATCCTGATGGCGGCCGTGCTGGCCGACGGCACGACGATCATCGACAACGCGGCGCGCGAGCCCGAGATCGTCGACCTGTGCGTGATGCTGCAGCAGATGGGCGCGAAGCTGGAGGGCGTCGGGTCGTCCACGCTCACCGTGCACGGCGTCACCGGCCTGCAGCCCACCACGCACCGGGTGATCGGCGACCGGATCGTCGGCGCGACGTGGGCGTTCGCCGCGGTGATGACGTCCGGTGAGGTGACCGTCCGGGGCGTCGACCCGCACCACATCGACCTGGTGCTGGACAAGCTCCGCTCGGCCGGCGCCGAGACGGTCACCGGCGAGCAGGAGTTCACGGTGTCGATGCCCGGCCGCCCGCAGGCCGTGGACTACGTGACGCTGCCCTACCCGGGCTTCGCGACCGACCTGCAGCCGATGGCGATCGCGCTGTCCGCGGTGGCCGAGGGCACGTCGATGATCACCGAGAACGTGTTCGAGGCGCGGTTCCGGTTCGTCGACGAGATGATCCGCCTGGGCGCCGACGCGCGGACCGACGGACACCACGCCGTCGTCCGCGGACGGTCGGAGCTGTCGAGCGCGCCGGTGTGGGCCAGCGACATCCGCGCCGGAGCGGGGCTGGTCCTGGCCGGGCTGCGGGCCCGCGGGACGACGGAGGTCTGGGACGTCGCGCACATCGACCGCGGCTACCCGCGCTTCGTCGAGAATCTCGTCGACCTCGGCGCAGACATCTCCCGCGTGACCGGCGAACCCGACCGCTGACCTCCCACGTCACCCGGTTGTGGTGCCGGGCCCGCATACTTCGCGGCAGCGGAGCGGTCCAGCTGCTCCAGGTGCTCCAGGTGCGAGGAGGCGGCCGATGGCCGGTGTGGGGAATACGTCCGATGTGGCCGCGCAGGCGGGATCGTCGGCCCGGGACGCGGCCCGCAGCCGTCCGGTCCGGATCGCGGCACGGGTGGGGATCGCCTCGAACGGGGTGCTGCACCTGTTGATCGGCTATCTCGCGGTGCAGGTGGCGCTCGGGTCGGGCGGTCAGGCCGACCAGAACGGCGCGCTGACCACGATCGCCTCCGAACCCGCGGGGCGGCTGTTCCTCTGGGTGCTGGTCGTCGGCTTCGCCGCCGTGGTGCTGTGGCGGGTCGTGTCGGCGATCTGGGGCTTCGGGTACGTGGGGGACCGTACGAAGCAGCTGACGAAGAGGGCCGTCAGCGCCGGGCAGGCCGTCGTGTACGCGGCGCTGGCGGTGGCCGCCGCGACGACGGCGGTACAGGGCCGGTCCTCCGGCGGCGGTGGCGGTGAGGCCGGCGCCGGGGTGCTCGGCCTGCCCGGTGGGCAGCTGCTGCTGGGGCTCGTCGGCGTCGGTGTGCTGGTCGCCGGCGGTGTCCTGGTGTACCAGGGCTGGACGTCCGGGTTCACCGAGGACCAGGACCTCAGCGGCGCCGACCGGCGGGCGCGGCGGCTGAACAAGCGCACCGGCCAGGTCGGGTTCGTGGCCAAGGGGATCGCGATCGGTGTGCTGGGTGTGCTGGTCGTCGTCGCGGCGTGGACGTTCGACCCGCAGAAGGCGAACGGCCTGGACTCCGCGCTCAAGGCGCTACGGGAGCAGCCGTTCGGGGTGTTCCTGCTGATCGCGGTCGGGATCGGGATCGCCTGCTACGGCGTGTTCTGCTTCTTCGATGCCCGGTACCACCGGGTGGTCTGAGCACGAAGCCTGCGGAGCTGCGCGTCGATACTGAGCGAGTCAGTCCTGCGCGTGGCGGCTCAGGACGACCTTGGCGTCGACGAGGTCGGCCGGGAACACCAGGAGCCGGTAGCCCTGCGGTTCGGCGCGGGCGACCGTGGCCCGGATGCCCTGGCCGGCCAGCCGCCGTCGCAGCAGCCCGGCGGCGGTCTCGGACGGGACCCGGGTGACCTCTTCGAGCAGGCCCGAGCCCATCGGGTCGTCCGGGTTGTCGGACGGGATGCGGCGCGCGTTCTGCGTCCCGAACGTCCAGCGCAGCAGGAACGCCATCAGCACGAGAACGAGAGCGGCGCCGCCGTACTCGACCAGCGACGGCGGGATGTCCATCCGGAGATTGTGCGCTGTGTGGACGAAAGCCGCCGACCCGGCGGAAGGGTGAAGTTTCCCGCGCGTTCGCGTACTTTCCCATGCACCTGGGTGTGACGAGGGACGACATGCGACGGCTCGATCGCTACCAGCAAGTAGCATCAGCGCAGTTCGAACGACGCGGAGGTGTCCGGTGCCGTACCCGACCGATCGTGAGCGCGACCGCCCGTGGGTGATCCGCACCTACGCCGGGCACTCGTCGGCCGAGAAGACGAACGAGCTGTACCGCCGGAACCTGTCCAAGGGACAGACCGGGCTGTCGGTCGCGTTCGATCTCCCCACCCAGACCGGCTATGACCCGGACGACGAGCTGGCCAAGGGCGAGGTCGGCAAGGTGGGCGTGCCGGTCAGTCACATCGGCGACATGCGGACGCTGTTCGAGGGCATCCCGATGGCCGAGGCGAACACGTCGATGACGATCAACGCGCCGGCCATGTGGCTGCTCGCGCTCTACGTCGCCGTCGCCGAGGAGCAGGCCGAACAGTCCGGCCTCGACTACTCCGAGGTGCGCGCGAAGCTCGCCGGCACCACGCAGAACGACATCGTCAAGGAGTACCTGTCGCGGGGCACCTACGTGTTCCCGCCGGCGCCGAGCCTGCGCCTGATCACCGACATGGTCGCGTGGTCGGTGACCGAGATCCCGAAGTGGAACCCGATCAACATCTGCAGCTACCACCTGCAGGAGGCCGGGGCCACGCCGACGCAGGAGCTGGCCTACGCGCTGTCCACGGCGATCGCGGTGCTGGACTCGGTGCGCGACTCCGGGCAGGTGCCTGCGGAGAAGTTCGGCGAGGTCGTCGGGCGCATCTCGTTCTTCGTCAACGCCGGGCTGCGCTTCGTCGAGGAGATGTGCAAGATGCGCGCCCTCGGCCGGCTCTGGGACGAGATCACCCGCGAGCGCTACGGCGTCGAGGACCCGAAGCAGCGACGGTTGCGGTACGGCGTCCAGGTCAACTCGCTGGGGCTGACCGAGGCGCAGCCGGAGAACAACGTCCAGCGGATCGTGCTGGAGATGCTCGCCGTCACGCTGTCCAAGGACGCCCGGGCCCGCGCCGTGCAGCTGCCGGCGTGGAACGAGGCGCTCGGCCTGCCGCGGCCGTGGGACCAGCAGTGGGCGCTGCGGATGCAGCAGGTGCTCGCCTACGAGACCGACCTGCTGGAGTACGAGGACCTGTTCGAGGGCTCCGTCGTCGTCGAGGCCAAGGTGTCCGAGCTCGTCGAGGGCGCCCGCGCCGAGATCGACCGGGTACAGGAGATGGGCGGCGCGGTGGCCGCCGTCGAGAGCGGCTACATGAAGGGCGAGCTGGTCGGCTCGCTCGCCGAGGGGCGCCGTCAGATGGAGTCCGGCGAGCGGGTCGTGGTCGGGGTGAACAAGTTCGAGACCACCGAGCCCAGCCCGCTGCAGACCGAGGGTGCGGGGGCGATCTTCACGGTCGACCCGGAGACCGAGCGGGCGGCCGTCGAGTCGATCCGCGCCTGGCGCGACGACCGGAACGCCGAGACCGTCGAGCACACGCTGACCGCGCTGCGCGACGCCGCGAAGACCGACGGCAACCTGATGCAGGTCTCGATCGACTGCGCGAAGGCGGGCGTGACGACCGGCGAGTGGGCCGGAGCGTTGCGCGAGGTGTTCGGCGAGTTCCGCGCGCCCACCGGCGTGTCCGCGGCCGTGTCGACCGGGGAGGCGACCACGCAGATCGGGACGGTCCGGGAGCGGGTCCGCGCCACCGGCGACGAGCTGGGCGAGCGGCTGCGGCTGCTGGTCGGCAAGCCCGGCCTGGACGGGCACTCCAACGGCGCCGAGCAGGTCGCCGTGCGTGCCCGCGACGTCGGGTTCGAGGTCGTCTACCAGGGCATCCGGCTCACGCCGACGCAGATCGTCTCCGCCGCGGTGCAGGAGGGCGTGCACGCCGTCGGGCTGTCCGTGCTGTCCGGCTCGCACCTGGAGGTCGTCCCGGCGGTCGTGCAGGGCCTGCGCGACGCGGGTGCGGCGGACGTGCCCGTCGTCGTCGGCGGGATCATCCCGCCTGAGGACGAGCGCAAGCTCCGCGAG
The DNA here is from genome assembly GCA_963822335.1 of uncultured Actinomycetota bacterium. Classification (GTDB taxonomy): domain Bacteria; phylum Actinomycetota; class Actinomycetes; order Mycobacteriales; family Pseudonocardiaceae; genus Pseudonocardia. The sequence goes on from CAWGHE010000007.1 coordinate 864,768, forward strand.
GGCGGCGTCGCGGCCGTGTTCACGCCGAAGGACTACCAGCTCACGGACATGATGGACGAGCTCGTCACGCTGATCCGGACGGCGAACGGCCTGTCGTGATCCCGTCGGCCGCCGCTGGACCTGCGCCGCGGCACGATATGCCGGCCCCGGGACGCTCCTGAGCTGTAACTCCTGCGCTGCGTACGTCGAGTGATCTCTCTGAAACCAGGCGTCACTCAGGGAGGGCAGCCCCATCTCCAACACGACGGGCATGCCCTCGGCGCACGGGCCGCCGTTGCAGCTCGTCCTCGTGCTGGACACGACCGGCGTGGGTGGCGTGGAGATCGTGCTGCTGAACACGGTGCGGGCGCTGAATCCGGCCGTGGTCACGTCACGGCTCGTGTGCCTGCGCACCGAGGGCGATCTCGGCGACGCCTTCCGCGACGCGGGGTGCCCGGTGCGGGCCCTGGACCGGACCCGACGGTGGGACGTGCGGACGCTGCCCCGCCTGGTCGCCGCGCTGCGCGGGGCCGACGCCGTCCTCCTGATGCACCACCAGCGCGCTGCTCTCACGCTCGGCCGGGTGGCCGCGTCGCTTGCCGGCGTGCGCGTGGTCGCGCTGGCCGTGCACGCGACCGACCTCGCGGCGGGTGGCGGGCGGTGCCTGCCCCGGTACGTCGTGAACGTGTTGTTCCTGTTCTCCGTGCTGGTTCTGCTGAACCCGGGCCAGGCCGACTACCTGCGCCGCCGCGAGGGCCTCGGGCGCAGGCCGTGGAGCACCGTGCCGCTGCGGTTCATCCCGAACGGGGTGCCGGAATCTCCGCTTGCCGGCCCTTGGGGCCGGCGGACGGTGCGCCGCGAGCTGGGACTCCGCGACGGGCACGTGGTGGCCGGGGTGGTCGCCCGGCTGGTGCCGGAGAAGGCCCACCCGGTGCTGCTGGCCGCGATGGCGCGGCTGCGACGCAGCCATCCCCGCCTGCGTCTCGTCGTGGTCGGCGGCGGGCCCGAGGAGTCGAAGCTGCGCCTGCTCGCCGCCGGGTACGGGATCGCCGACCAGGTCGTGTTCACCGGACCGCGCTCCGACGTCGGCCGGCTGCTCGGGGCGTTCGACCTGTTCTGCCTGTCCTCGCGCACCGAGGCCGCCCCGGTCGCGGTCCTGGAGGCGATGACGGCCGGGCTGCCGGTCGTGTGCACCGGCTGCGGGGAGCTCCCCGAGATCGTCGCCGACGGCCGGGAGGGCTACGTCGTCCAGGTCGACGACGACGAGGCGTTCGCGCGGGCAATGGGCTCGCTGGCCGGCGACCGGGCACTGCGGGAGCGGATGGGGGAGGCCGCGCGGGACCGTGCGGCCCGCGAGTTCGGCATCGACCGCACGGCCCGTGCGTACGAGGACATGCTCACGTCGTTGTGCACGCCGAAGGGGGCACGATGAACCGCGCCGCTTGGTACGCGCGACAGGTGCGCGCGATGGTCCGTCCGAGGTGCTCGGACGTTCCGGCCGGACCGGGGCCGCGGCCGTGCGCGGCGTGACCCGCCGCGGCTCCGGCCCGCTCGTCGCCGGCGACCCGGACTGGGAGCGTCTGCTGGCGGCGTTCCGCGCCCGCCCCGGCCTGCTCGACGCCGGTCCCGCCGCCCTGGCCGCCGCTTCCTACCCGGGGGACGCCTCCGACGTGCTCGTCGCCGCGGACCGGGCCCGCAAGATCGACGACCGTACGGTGTCCGGCGATCCGGCGTGGATCCGGGAGCTGAACCGGCTCCAGCACCTCCCGCTGCTCGCGCAGGCTTGGATGCTGACCGGGGACGACCGGTATGCCGAGGAGGCGCTGAGCCGGCTCGACGGCTGGATCGCGGTCCACCCGTCGGACGGCGGCGTCGCCCGGCGCGGCGCGTTCGAGGCCGGGATCCGGGCGATCTCGGTGGTGGCCACGTTGAAGGGGCTGCGGCGCAGCGCGGCGCTGACCCCCGCCCGGTACCGGGACGCGGTGCGACTGCTCGACGCGAGCGCGCGCCGGTGCCTGCAGGAGCGCTCGCCGCACAGCCCCGCGAACAACCACCTGGTCGGCGAGCTGGCCGGGCTCGCCGTCGTCGCCATCGCCGTGCCCGAGCTGGCGGAGGCGCGGGCGTGGGAGCGCCGGGCGCTGGACGACCTGGTCAGGGAGGCGGACCGCCGGATCCTCGCCGACGGGGCCGGTGCCGATCACGCGATCGGCCACCAGGTCTTCACGTCGGACCTGCTCGCCGTCGTGCTGCTGGCGCTGCGGATCCGCGACTCCCGCGACGGGCGGCACGCCGCGGCGCTGGCCCGGGCGCTGGACCGCGGCGCGTCCTACCTGTGCACTCGGCTCGGCGACAGCGACGAGGACGGCGACGGGGATCCGGCCCCGCCCGAGGGTGACGACGGGGACGTCGCCCTGCGCCTGGACGCCGCGCCGGTGCGCACACCGCGCGCGCACCTGGCGACCGTCGCGGCACTGACCGGCAACGAGGACGCGGCCCGCTGCGGACGGCCGGACCTGGCCGCTGCCTGGTTCGCGCGCGGCGCGCGTGCGTCGACCGCGGTCGCGCCGGCGCACCCACCCGCCGGCCTCGCGGTCGTGCTCGGTCACGCTCGCCGCGCCTGGCACCGAGCTCGTTCCTGACGCGGGACCCGCGCAGCGGGCCTGGTGTTCGAGCCGGGTGTCGGTCGCGCGGAACACGACGCCCATGCCGCCCGCGCCGAGGCGCTCGTGCACCCGCGAGCCCAGTCCGGGACTCAGTTCTCCTCGCGCTCGCCCCGGCGTCGCAGCAGGCTGAAACCGGGGATACCGTTGATCGCCTGCCGGACCTCCTTGAGCACGTTCAACAGCTCGTGCACATCCGGACCGACTCGGTCCAGGGTGGCCAGGATCGGCATGATGTCGCTCTCCATGCTCTCGGTGAGCGCCGGCAGATGATCCACCAGCCGGATCGCGGCGTGCACCTCGGACTCGGAGAGCTCCTCGACGAACTTCTTCGCCAGCGGGGCGCCCTGCTTGGCCATCGGGGTGTAGAGCGTGAGCAGCTCGAGCGCCTGGCTGCTGGTGCCGGAGGCCTGCTCGACGACCTCGGAGGCCTTGCTCGCGACCGCGTTCGCGGACGTCACCACGCCGGTCGCGTCGGTCGCCACGCCGTCCACCCGGGCCACCAGCCCGGTCGCGTCCTCGGCGACCAGAGACACGCGCTTGACCAGCCCGCTGGCGTCGTCGGCGACGGCGTCCACCCGCGCGACCAGTCCGGTCGCGTCTCCCGCGACCACGGACACGCGCTCCACCAGCCCGGTCGCCTCGTCCGCGACCACCGAGACGCGCTTGACGAGCCCGATCGCGTCGTCGGCGACGACCGAGACCCGCTCGACCAGCCCTTCGGCGGTCTCGGCAACGTTCCCGACGCGCCCGACCAGTCCCTCGGCGGTCTCGGCGACGGTGCCGACGCGGGCGACGAGCCCCTCCGCGTCGCCCGCCACGCCGGTGACCCGCTCGACCAGGCGGCCCGCGTGGTCGACGACCGGGCCGACCCGGCCCACCAGCCCGGCGGCGTCGCCTGCCACCTCCTGCACGTAGGCGACGATTCCGGTCGCCTCGTCCACCACCGTGTCCACCCGATCGACGAGCGACTCGGCCCGTCCCGCGACGCCGTCGACGCGGTCCAACAAGGACTCGACGCGGTCGGCGATGCCGTTCACGCGCTGCAGCAGACCACCGAGGTCGTCGAGCAGGACCCCCGTCCGGGACGGCAGCGACGCCACGATCCCGGCCGCCTCGCCGGTCCAGCCCACGACCGTCGCGGCTCCGGACAGAAGATCCGCGGGTCCAGGGACCGGGAGCCCCGCGATGCGCAACGCCATGCGGCGGATCCTCTCCCATCCCGTACCCGCCGCGCACATCCGGACCCGTGCGTCACCTGCTCGTCGCGTGCCGCCGGGGTTTTCGAGGGGTGAACGGGGCGGGGCCCCCGTTGGTCACGACTCCGGGGTACGGGCGCAGAGCTCGGAGGTGGTCAGGCTCGGCGGCGGGAGGTTCTCCTCGCTCAGCCCGAACGGGCGGACCACGTCGAGCCAGCGCCCGGACCGCTGCAGCTCGGTCAGTCCGCGGTCGAACTCCTCGCGGAACGCGGTGTCCTCCGGCCGGAACGCGAACCCGCCCCCGCCGAGCACCGGGCGCCCGTCGACCTCGGGGTAGAAGCCGGCCGTGACCTCGAGGTCCGCGCCGGCGTTGCGGCGCTGTTCGTCGAGCAGCGAGATCCGGGTCAGCGCGGCGGCCTCGACACGGCCGTCGGCGACGCCGCGGAACAGCGCGCTCTGCCCGGGGAACGTCGTGATCCGCGCGTCCGCCACGCCGGCGGCGCGCGCGTACTCCAGTTCCGCACCCTGTTCGAGCACGCCGAGCGTGGCCCCGCTCCGGGCCACGCCGGCCAGCGTGCCCAGCCCGCGCGGGTTGCCGCGCGGGACGAGCAGGGCGGTGCTCGCGACGTAGTCGGGCCGGGAGAACGCGACCTGCTGGCAGCGCAACGGCGTGATCGTCAGGCCGATCGCGATCATGTCGAACTCGCTGTCGCGCAGCGCCGGGATCAGGCGGTCGTAGTCCACCTGGACGGCGACCAGCCCGGACCCGCCGAGGCTGGTCACCACGGCGCGGGCCACCTCCGGGCTCTCGCCCGTGGAGCGTCCGGACGCGTCCGTGTAGGCGAACGGCTCCAGCTGCGAGAGGCCGATCGAGACCGCTCCACCGGACCGCATGCGGGTCAGCGCGTCGCCGGACTCCCGGCCGCACCCGGCCAGCGCGGTCGCGCCCATGCCGAGCGCACCCGCTCCGGCCAGGCCGAGCAGTCGTCGCCGAGTCAGCTCCGTGCCCATGACACGCGGGAGCCTAGGCGATCGCTCAGTCGGACCACCGGGGGTGGCGCTTCTCCAGGAACGAGGCCATGCCCTCGCGGGCGCCGGCGCTCTGCGACATCGACGCCATCACCTCGGTCGCGATCGCGTAGGCGTCCGCCTCCGGCCGGTCGAGCTGTGCGTAGAGCGTCTGCTTGCCGACGGCCTTGGACAGCCGGCTGCCCCGTGTCGCCCGCGCCAGTAGCTCGTCGACCCGGGTGTCCAGCTCGGCGTCCGGAACCGCGTAGTTGACCAGGCCCCACTCGGCCGCCGTGGCGGCGTCGATCGCGTCCCCGGTCAGCGTCATCTCCATCAGCCGCTTGCGGCCGATGTTGCGCGCGACCGGGACCGCCGGCGTGTGGCAGAACCACCCTCCCTTGCCGCCGGGCAGGGCGAACGTCGCGGACTCGGCGGCGACGGCCAGGTCGCAGGAGGCGACGAGCTGGCAGCCCGCGGCCCAGGCCGTCGCGTGCACGCGCGCGACCACGACCTGCGGCACCGCCTCGACCGTGCGCATCACCTGGGTGCACAGGCGCAGCAGGTCGCGCACACGGCCCAGGTCGCGGTCGGCGACGTCGCCGAAGTCGTGCCCGGAGGAGAACGCCTTGCCCTCGCCGGACAGCACGATCCCGGTGGCCTCGGAACGGCCCGCGGTCTCGAACGCGTCCAGCAGCTCGCGCAGGTGGGCCTCGGTCAGCGAGTTGCGACGCTCGGGCCGGTTCATCGTGATCCGGACGGTGTCGCCGTCCTGCTTCACCAGCAGGTGCTCGTAGTCGGCCATCCACCGAATCTAACTCGCCAACCGGGTCCCGTGGGTCTACCGTGACCACATGACCAGATCTGCGAATCCGGTCACCGGGTCACCGGTGGAGGACGAGGGCGGCCGGATGGAGCGCGTCCTCGACGCCGCCGCGGATTTGCTCGTGCGCTGGGGCTACCGGCGGGTGACGGTCGAGGACGTCGCGCGGCACGCCGGCGTCGGGAAGGGCACCGTCTACCTGCACGTCCGGACGAAGGACGCGCTGTTCCTGACCGTCCTGCTGCGGTCCCAGCGCCGGCTGTTCGCCGACCTGGCGGACCGGATGGTCGCCGAGCCCGCGGTCGTTCTGCCGTGGCGGATGACCCGGATGATCTTCGACCGGCTGCAGGCCGATGACGTCGCCCGGGTGCTCTACCTCGGCGACGCGGAGGTGCTCGGCCGGCTCGCGCACGAGGCCGCGGACACGCTCGGCGAGCTGGCCCGGCGCCGCAACGAGGTCGTCCGCGAGCATTTCCGGCTGCTGCGCGGGGCGGGCCTGGTCGCCGACGACCTCCCGCCGGACGAGCAGATCCACAGCTGGGGCGCGACGACGTTGGGCTTCTTCCTCGCGGCCGGCATGTCCGGCGAGTCCGACCCGTTCGTGCCGGACGACCCGTCCCGGCGGGGAGCACTGCTCGAACACGCACTGCACGCGGTGCTCGCCGGTCCGGCCGATCCGGCGGGCGCCGCGGCGCTGGCCGGCCGCGTCGCCGACCTGTATCGCCCGCTCGTCGCCCACATCGACGACGAATGGACACGTCGCGCCCGGTGACCCCGGGCGTCCATCGAAGAAGGGGGAAGTGGTCATGTCCGTCAAGACCGAGGAACCGGTCGATCTGCTCTCGCCGGAGCTGATGGCCGACCCGTACGGCGGGTTCGCGCGCCTGCGCGAGCAGGCGCCGGTGCTCACCGGCTCGATGATGGGCGGCCCGCCGATGTGGCTGGTCACCCGCTACGACGACGTCCGCGCCGTGTTCACCGACCCGCGGTTCTTCAACAACCCCGGCTCGGTGCCCGGAGGCGTCGACACCCGCGAGGCGATGATGAAGCAGCTCGGGATGGACGACGACATGGTCGGCTACCTGGCCGACAACATCCTCAACTCCGACGGTGCCGACCACACCCGGCTGCGCAAGCTCGTGTCCCGCGCGTTCACCGTGCGCCGGGTCTCCGGGTTGCGCCCGCGGGTCGAGGAGATCACCGCGCGACTGCTGGACGGGCTCGCCGAAGCCGGTGCCGACGGCGCGCCGGTCGACCTGGTCGAGGCGTTCTGCTACCCGCTGCCGATCACGGTGATCTGCGAGCTGGTCGGCATCGACGAGGCGGACCGCCCGCAGTGGCACGAGTGGGGCCGGCAGCTCACGTCCATGGACAAGGAGCGGATCCCGAACGCCGTGCGCGAGCTCGTCGCCCACGTCATGGACGTGATCGCCCAGCGGCGCGCCGAGCCGCGCGACGACCTGATCACCGGGCTGGTCCACGCCCAGGAGGACGACGGCGACCGGCTCTCCGACCGGGAGATGGTCACGATGATCTTCGCCCTGGTCATCGCAGGCCACGAGACGACGGCGCACCTGCTCGGGAACTCGGTGCTGGCGCTGCTCGCGCACCCGGACCAGCTCGCCGTGCTGAAGGCCGACCCGGACCTGTGGCCGACGGCGGTGCACGAGCTGATGCGGATGCGCGGGCCGGTCCAGTTCGGACAGCCCCGGTACGCGAGCGAGGACGTCGAGCTGGGCGGCGTGACGATCCCGGCGGGCTCGCCGGTGACCCCGCTCATCCTGTCCGCGAACACCGACCCGCGTGAGTTCGACGACCCGTCCACACTCGACATCGGACGGGACAACGGACGCGGGGAGGGCCACCTGGGCTTCGGGCAGGGACCGCACTACTGCCTGGGGGCCGCACTGGCCCGGCAGGAGGCCGAGGTCGCCCTGCGTGCCCTGTTCGAGCGGTTCCCGGACCTGTCGGTCGCCGCCCCCGACATCCCGTGGGCACCCCGGCCGGGGATGAGCCGGGTCACCGAGCTCCCGGTCCGGGTGGGCTGACCCGGGTGCCGCCCTCCCCCGACGGCTCCACCCGGCGGGGGAGGGCAGGCCGCGGTCACGTACCTACCGTCGGTCGGAGTACGCGACACGGAGGTGCGCCGATGGGACCCGGAACGGACACGACTGCGACGCGAGCGGCGATGGACGGCGGCCTGCGCGCGACCGCGCGGCGGCTCGTCGGCGGCGGGCGCGGCATTCTCGCCGCCGACGAGAGCGTCTCGACGATGTCGAAACGCCTGGAGGAGGCCGGTGTCACGGCGTCGGCCGAGCAGCGCCGGGCCTACCGCGAGCTGCTCGTGACGACCGAACGCCTGTCCGACGGCGTCAACGGCGTGATCTTCTGCGACGAGACGCTGCGCCAGCGCTTCGCCGACGGCCGCAGCTTCGCCGAGGGACTCGCCGAGGCCGGGATCCTGCCCGGGATCAAGGTGGACACCGGCGCGAAACCGCTGGCCGGAGCGGACGGCGAGACCGTCACCGAGGGTCTGGACGGGCTCGCCGACCGGGCCGCGGAGTACGTCGCGCTCGGCGCGCGGTTCGCGAAGTGGCGGGCGGTGATCCGGGTGGACGACGACGCCCTCCCGTCCTGCTGGGCGGTGCAGGCGAACGCGCACGCGCTGGCCCGCTACGCCGTGATCTGCCAGGAGGCGGGCCTGGTGCCGATCGTGGAGCCCGAGGTGCTGGCCGAGGGCGAGCACGGGCTGGACCGGACGGCGGCGGTCACCGCCCGGGTCCTCGCCGCGGTCGCCCGCGCGCTGAACGACGCCGGAGCCGACCCGGCCGGGCTGGTGCTGAAGCCGAACATGGTCACGGCGGGGACCGGGGCCGCACACCGGTCGCCGGAGGACGTCGCGCGGGCGACCGTCGACGTGCTGCGCGCGACGATGCCCGACGACCTCGCCGGCGTCGCGTTCCTGTCCGGCGGCTGGTCGTCGGCGACGGCGGCTGCGAACCTGGCCGCGATCCGGGCACTGCCCGCGCCGTGGCCGCTCACGTTCTCCTTCGGCCGGGCCCTCGTCTCGCCCGCGCTGCACGCCTGGCGCGGTGACCCCGCCGCCGTCGGGGATGCCCAGGCGGCCCTGTCCGCTGAGGTCCGCCGCAACACCACACCTGCGTCCGACGCCGCCTGACCCCTGCCGCCCGGCCGGTCATCCAGGGGCTTCCCAGCCGGCGATGGACAGAAGGTGTCCGATCAGGAGCTCCGTGCTCGCCGTCGCGTCCGGGTGCGTGACGGCGTGCCACGGGCGGGACAGCGGCGTGCCGGGCACCGGCAGCTCCACCAGCGCGCCCTCGGCGAGCAGCCGGCGCACCGCCTCGCGGGACACGAGCGTGACGCCGAGCCCGGCGCGCGCCGCGGCGACGGTCGCCCCGTGCGAGCCGAGCACCAGCCGCGGCGGGTCCACCTGCAGGTCGTCCAGCAGGGCCGCGAGCGTCGTCCGGATGCCGGAGCCGGACTCGCGCAGCAGCCACGTCGACGTCGCGGGTGTGAAGTCCTCCCCGGCGCCCGGCGCCCCGACGACGGTCAGGGTGTTGTCCCGCACGGCCCGCACCCGCGGGGCCGGTGACCCGGCAGGCGGCCGCCCGGCGACGACGACGTCCACCTCGTGGTGCGCGAGCATCGGCCAGACCCGGTCGCTCGGCGAGACGTCGACCTCCACGCCGACGGCCGGGTGGAGGTGCCGGAACGTGGCGAGCAGGTCCGGCAGCAGGTGCTCACCGGCCGTCGTCACGGCCGCGAGGCGCACCCGCCCGTGCTCCGGGTCGGCCTCGCCGCGGGCGGCCGCCGCACCCTCCTCGAGCAGGCCGAGCACGCGTCGCGCGTACCCGGCGTAACGGTGGCCGGCCGCGGTGAGCCGGACGCCGCGCCCGTCGCGCTCGATCAGCGCAACGCCGACCTCCTCGGCCAGCGCGCGGACGGCCGCCGACACCGTCGACTCGGTGACCACGAGCCGGGCGGCGGCGCCGCGGACCGAGCCCTGCTCGGCCAGCGCCACGAACGCGCGCATCCGGGCCGTCGTGGTCACCGGCCCAGACTAGGGCGGTGGAGGCCGGTGTAGCGGAGCGCAGCTCCGCGGGCTCCCGGCCAGGAGGCCGGAAGCCCGCGGAGTCGGCGGGGAGGGACGAACTCAGTCGGAGGCGTCGCGACCGGAGGTCAGACCGCCGGAGAACACCCGGCTGGCCCGCAGGTCCTCCTCGGCGAGCGTGCGGACGTCGTCGAGCCCGACCACGCGCTCGCCGCCCTCGGCGAGCCGCAGCGCCTGGCGCATCCGGGCCCGGTCCAGGGCGTTGCGCACGCTGCGCGCCCCGGCGAACCAGGGCTGCTCGACGCGGTGCCCGAGGTACTCGTGCAGCGCGGTCTCCGCGCCCTCGGACAGCTCCAGACCGTGCTCGCGGACCATCCCGGTGCCGATCTGGGCCAGCTCGTCGACCGAGAAGTCCGGGAAGTCCACGTGATGGGCGATCCGGCTCTGCATCCCCGGGTTGGCGGTGAAGAACCCGTCCATCCGGTCGGCGTAGCCGGCCAGGATCACCACGAGCTCGTCGCGGTGCGCCTCCATCGCCTGCAGCAGGATCTCGATGGCCTCGCCACCGTAGTCGCGCTCGTTGCCGGGCTTGTGCAGGTAGTACGCCTCGTCGACGAACAGCACGCCGCCGATCGCCTTCCCGACCGTCTCCTTGGTCTTCGGAGCGGTGTGGCCGACGTACTGGCCGACGAGGTCGTCCCGGGTGGCCGTGACCATGTGCCCGCGCTTCAGATAGCCGAGGCCGTGCAGCAACGCGCCCATCCGCTCCGCGACCGTCGTCTTGCCGGTGCCGGGGTTGCCGGTGAAGCACATGTGCAGCGTCGGGCGCTCGGTGGCGACACCGAACCGCTCGCGGACCTTGTCCACGACGAGCAGTGCCGCCAGCTCACGCAGCCGCTGCTTGACCGGGGCCAGCCCGATCAGCTCGCGGTCCAGCGCGTCCAGCACGTCGTCGACGCCGGCCTCCTTGCGCACCTTGTCCAGGTCGACCGTGTCGCCCGGGCCCAGCTCGGGGCCGGCCGGCTCCTCGCCGGCCGGCTCCTCCGTACGCGAGATGTCCGCACCGGACCCGCGGCCGGAGGATCCGAACGGGACCCGGCCGCCCTCAGTGCGAGCCATTGCCGTTCGACCCGTACCGGGACCCGGCGGGGTGCTCGGTCGCGTACGGGTGGATCTTGTAGCTGACCCGCCGGTCGGAGCCCTCGGTCCGGTCCAGCCGGAACCCCGGCTCGTTGGACGGCCGCTGCACCAGGAACGACAGTGCCACGGTCTGCCGGCCGAGCGAGGCGTCGTAGGCGATGACGCGCACGTAGTGCTCGGGGTGCGCGTCCCGGCAGGCGTTCACCTCCTCGAGAACGGCGGTCGGCTCGGCCACGTCGAACAGCGGCAGGCCCCACATCTCCCAGTACGTGTTGCGTGGGTGCGGGTCGTCGGTGAACTCGACCGAGCACGGCCATCCGTGGTCGAGCGCATAGGCGATCTGCGCGGTGATCTCTTCGTCGGTCAGGTCGGGAAGGAACGAGAACGTCCCCTGGGTGATCCGCATGGTGTTCTCCTTCTCAGGCCGTGGTGGGCGTGACGGCGACGTCCGGGCTGTCCGTCGAGGCGTAGTCGAACGTGATGTCGCCCCAGGTGGACAGCGCCATGTCCAGCGGCTTGTTGCTCTTCGCGGCGGTACGCAGGATCTCCGGGCCCTGCTGGAGGTAGTCCACGCCCTCGTTGCGCGCCTTGATCATCGCCTCCACCGCGACCCGGTTGGCCTCGGCGCCGGCGGCGATGCCCATCGGGTGGCCGATCGTCCCGCCGCCGAACTGCAGGATCGTGTCCTCGCCGAGGTGGTGCAGGAGCTGGTGCATCTGCCCGGCGTGGATCCCGCCGGACGCGACCGGCATGCACGCCGGCATCGAGGCCCACTCCTGGTCGAAGTACAGGCCCTTCACCGGGTCCGCCTTGTAGGAGTCCTTGCGCAGCACGTCGTAGAAGCCGTGCACGGAGTTCGGGTCTCCCTCCAGCTTCCCGACGACCGTGCCGGCGTGGATGTGGTCCACCCCGGCCAGCCGCATCCACTTGGAGATCACGCGGAAGCTCACGCCGTGGTTCTTCTGGCGCGTGTAGGTCGCGTGCCCCGCGCGGTGCAGGTGCAGGATGACGCCGTTGCGGCGCGCCCACTTCGACAGCGACTGGATCGCCGTGTAGCCGACCGTCAGGTCGACCATCACGATCACGCTGCCGAGCTCGCGGGCGAACTCCGCGCGCTCGTACATGTCCTCCATCGTCGCGGCGGTGATGTTCAGGTAGTGGCCCTTGACCTCACCGGTCTCGGCCTGCGCCTTGTTCACGGCCTCCATGCACGCCAGGTAGCGGTCGCGCCAGCGCATGAACGGCTGCGAGTTGATGTTCTCGTCGTCCTTGGTGAAGTCCAGACCACCGCGCAGCGCCTCGTAGACGACGCGCCCGTAGTTGCGCGACGACAGGCCCAGCTTCGGCTTCGTGGTGGCGCCGAGCAGCGGGCGCCCGAACTTGTTCAGGTACTCCCGCTCGGTGACGATCCCGTGCGGCGGCCCGGGGAACGTCTTGATGTAGTGCGCCGGGATCCGCATGTCCTCCAGCCGCAGCGCGGTGAGCGGCTTGAAGCCGAACACGTTGCCGATGATCGAGCTGGTGAGGTTCGCGATCGACCCCTCCTCGAACAGGTCGAGGTCGTAGGCGATGTAGGCGATCCACTGGCCTTCGACGCCCGGGACCGGCTCGATCTTGTAGCACTTGGCCTGGTAGTGCTCGAACGTGGTGAGGCGGTCGGTCCACACGACGGTCCACGTCGCGGTGCTGGACTCGCCGGCCACGGCCGCTCCGGCCTCCTCCGGCGGGACGCCCTCCTGCGGCGTCACACGGAAGGCGCACAGAATGTCGGTGTCCTTGGGCTCGTAGTCAGGCTGCCAGTACCCCATCTCGGCGTAGGGGATGACGCCTGCGCTCCATCGGTCTGCCATGGGACCCAGAGTGGGACCCGACACTGTGATGGACAATCAATTGTTTTCGGCTGACTCTTCGTCTTCTGCCGAAGTGATCGGGGCGGTCACCGTCAGCGTCGTCCCCGAGCCGGGACGGGACTCGACGCGCGCCGAGCCGCCGATGAGGTCGGCCCGCTCGCGCACCGAGGCCAGCCCGTAGCCGCTGCCGGCCGGTCCGATCGGTGAGGTGTCGAAGCCGACGCCGTCGTCGGCGACCGACAGGCGGACCTCGTCCTCGCCGACGCGCAGCCGGAGCGTGACCCGGTTGGCGCGGGCGTGCTTCTGCACGTTCTGCAGCGCCTCCTGGGCGATCCGGTACAGCGCCACCTCGATGTGCTCGGACACGCGCCGGTCGTCGAGGTCGAGGCGGACGTCGGTGTCCGGCAGCTCCCGCGCCAGTGCGGTGAGCGCGCCGCCGAGCCCGAGGTCGTCGAGCACCGGGGGGCGCAGCGCTCCGATCGCCGCGCGGGCCTCGCCCAGTGCGGTCCCGGCCAGGTCGCCGGCCGCCTCCAGGTCCGCGCGGGCCCGGGAACGCTCGTCGCGGTCGAGGAACGTCAGCGCGGCGTCCAGGTGGTAGGACAGGCTGACCAGCCGCTGGGAGATGCCGTCGTGGATCTCCCGGGCCAGACGGCGTCGCTCCGACTCCTGCGCGTCGACGAGCTGCTCGGAGAACCGCTCGTGTGCCTGCTCGCGGGTGCGCAGCCGCCGGTGCATCCGGGCCTGGTGCAGGGCCCCGGCCAGCAGCCTCCCCACGGCCATCAGGAACCGGACGTCGCGGTCGGAGAACTCGCGGCGGGCGAGCGTGTGCAGGTTGAGCACGCCGGCCAGCCCGGCCGGCTCACTGATCATCGGGATGGACACCATCGACGTGAAGTCCTCGCCGCGCAGCTCCGGGATCGGCAGGTACCGCGGGTCGGAGCGCTTGTCGTCGATGATCACGACGGGCTTCCACCGGCTGGCCACCCAGCCGCTGACGCCGTGGCCGAGCGGCAGGTGCACGGCCCCGACCTGGGCGTCGAACGGCGGGGTGGCCCCGGCCAGGGTGAGCGAGCGGTCGGTGTCGTCGAGCACGTGCACGAAGCACACGTCGGTCGCGGTCGCGTCCGTGATCACCTGGGCGACGGCGGCGGCCAGCGGCTCGACGCCGGGGCCGAGCGCGGTCGCCTCGATGATCGCCATCAGGACGGAGTTCTCCCGCTGCGGGTCGTCCAGCCCGAGCCCCCGCGAGCCGGTCACCGGACCACCCCCTCGCGCAGCGCGACCGCGACGGCGGCCGTGCGGTCGGGTACCTCCAGCTTGCGGAGCAGGGACCGGACGTGGCTCTTCACCGTCTCGTCGCCGATCACCAGCTCGGCGGCGATCGCCCGGTTGCTCCGCCCGGCCACCAGCAACGCCAGAACCTCGCTCTCCCGCTGGGTGAGGCCGAGGTGCGCGCCCGGCCAGAACTCGTCGCGGTCCAGGCGTGCGGCGGTGGAGGCTGCCCGGCCCGCCATCGTCGCGTCGATCACCGTGGTGCCCTGGGCGGCCATCTCCAGGTGCCGGACGAGCTCCTCGCCGCCGATCCGCTTGAGCAGGTACCCGGACGCGCCCGCGCGCAGGGCCTGGAACAGGTACTGCTCGTCGTCGTAGACCGAGAGCAGCACGACCCGCTGCTCGGTGACCCGCTCGCGCAGCCGGCGGCACAGGTCCAGCCCGCTGTCGCCCTGCATGCGCACGTCGCAGAGCACGATGTCCGGGCGCAGCGAGGTGACGACGTCGAGCGCCTCGACTGCGCCGTTCGCGGTCCCGACCACCCGGATCCGGGCGGCGAACGGGGCCAGCATCGCCTTCAGCCCGGCTACGACCATCTCGTGGTCGTCGACGACCACCACGCGCAGCGGAGTCGATGTGGTGGTCGTCATAGGGCCCACGATAGGTCCGTTCTCCCCCGTCCGACCCCTGCAGCGGGGGAGGGAAGTCCTTCGTGACCGCCCTACCGTCGGTCGGGTCGAGAGGAGCCACCGTGCCCGACAAGAATCTACGTATGCGACGCGCCGGTCGTGAGAGTGCCGCGCCGCGGCCGATCATGCTGGCGATCGCGGGGGACAGCGCCGCAGGCAAGACGACGCTGACCAAGGGATTGGTGGAGGCGCTCGGCCCGGAGCGCTGCGTGTCGTTGTGCACCGACGACTACCACCGCTACGACCGCGAGGAGCGGCGCGAACTGCCGTTCACGGCGCTGCACCCGGACTGCAACTACGTCGAGATCATGGAGCAGCACCTGCAGCTGCTGGCCACGGGCTCGCCGGTGCTCAAGCCCGTCTACGACCACTCCACCGGCAAGCTGGCCCGGCCGGAGCTGGTCGAGCCGGCCGACGTGGTGATCGTGGAGGGGCTGCTGCCGCTGCACAGCAAGCTGTCCCGCGCGTGCTTCGACGTGACGGTCTACCTGGACCCGCCGGAGGAGATCCGCCGGGAGTGGAAGATCGCGCGCGACACCGGCAAGCGTGGGTACGAGCGGGAACAGGTCCTGTCCGAGCTGGACCGTCGCGAGCCGGAGTCCGAGGCGCACATCCGGGTCCAGCGCCCGCACGCCGACATCGTCGTGCGGTTCGCCCCGATCGAGGGGCGCGACGACCCCGCCGACACCCCGCTCTCCGCCACGGTGTCGCTGCGTCCGACGATCGAGCACCCGGACCTGTCCGGCGTGCTGCAGCCGGGGCTGTCCCGGGCGATGCACCTGAAGCTGGAGCGTGATCCGGACGGGCGCCCGGTGGAGTCGCTGCACGTGCACGGCTACGTGCCGCGCGAGGAGAGCATCGCCGTCGAGAAGGCGATCTGGACCGCGCTGGGCGAGCCGGACCGCGACACCCCGGAGAGCCTGGGCCGGATCGGCGAGGGCCGTTCCGAGCCGCTCGCGATCGCGCAGCTGCTCCTGCTCTACCACCTGATCGGGGTGGACCGGTGAGCGAGCGTCAGAGAGCGAATCATCGACACACCGCCTGCGCGAAGTGCCGGCCGAGCGTCAGCGAGGCCGTGCGGTGAGCGTTCCGGTTGCGGTGGTCTTCGACGTCGACGGCACGCTCGCCGACACCGAACGCGACGGGCACCGGGTCGCCTTCAACCGGGCGTTCGCGGAGCACGGTCTGGACCTGCACTGGGACTCCGAGACCTACGGCCGGCTGCTGGGCGTCACCGGCGGCCGCCAGCGGATCGCGGCGGACCTGCGCCGTCGGGGTGTCGACGGCGAGCACGCCGACGAGGTGGCCTGCCAGGTGCACAAGACGAAGACCCACCTGTTCGCCACCCACGCGCGCAGCGGCACGATCGCGCCCCGGCCCGGTGTGGCGGAGCTGGTGGCCGACCTGCGCCGGTGCGGGGTGCGGCTCGCGGTCGCCACGACCGGGCGCCGGGAGTGGGCCGAGCCGCTGGTCGCGCATCTGCTCGGCCCGCAGTCGGTCGAGACGGTGGTGTACGGCGACGACGTCGACCGTCTCAAGCCGGACCCGCAGGCCTACCGGCTCGCGCTGCGCCGGCTCGGGCTGCCGCCGGCGCTCGTCGTGGCCGTCGAGGACTCCGGGCCCGGCCTGCAGGCGGCCCGCGCGGCCGGACTGACGACCGTCGTGGTCACGAACGACTACACCCGCGACCACGACCTGACCGGCGCGGCGCTGGTCCGGGAGGCGTTCGACGCGCCGTCGCCGCTGACCGCGGAATCACTCGGCGACCTGCTCACCCCGGTCCTGGGCTGACGCGCGCGTCGTGCAGGCCCAGCAGGGCGTAGGCGGCGAGGCTCTGCGCGTCGGCGATCTCGCCGCGCCGGATCAGGTCCTCGAACTGCCCGGGGGTGAACCACGCCGCGCGCATGTCCTGCTCGCTCGCCTCGCGGCGCGTCGGTCCCGCGGTCAGGCCGGTGGCCAGGAAGACGTGGCCGCGCTGGCTCGACATCCCGGGCGCGACGTCCAGCGTGCCGAGCCGCTCCATCCGTGCGGCGGACAGGCCGGTCTCCTCGACCAGCTCCTGCACCGCGAGCTCGGCCGGGTCCGCCTCGACCCGGTCCGGAGCCGTCCCCATCGGGAACTCCCAGCGCCGGGCGCCGAGCGGGTAGCGGTACTGCTCGACGAGGTGCAGCGCGCCGTCCTCGGCGCGCGGGATGACCAGTGCGAACGACGGCCGGTCGATCACGGCGTAGATGCCCTCGCTGCCGTCCGGGCGGCGGATGCCGTCCTCCCGCACCGAGATCCACGGGTTGACGTAGACCTGGGTACTGCTCAGCGTCGTCATCGTCTCCGGGTGCACGTGCCCACGATGTCGCGCGCCGGTTGCGGCACCATCGGCGGGTGCGCGCGTCCCGTCTGGTCACCCTGCTGTTCGTGCTGCAACGCCGGCGCACGGCGACCGCCGCCGAGCTCGCGGCCGAGCTGGAGGTCTCCGAGCGGACCATCTACCGCGACGTCGCGGCGCTCACCGACGCCGGGGTGCCGCTGTGGACCGAGCCCGGCCCGACCGGCGGGATCCGGCTGGTCGACGGCTGGCGGACCCGGCTCGACGGGCTGACCGCACCCGAGGCCGCCGCGCTGCTCGGGGTCGCCGCGCCGCAGGTCCTCTCCGACCTCGGCATGGGCGCGGCGCTGGCCGGAGCGCAGGCGAAGCTGCTGGCCACGATGCCGGAGACGCTGCGGGCGCACGCCGCGATGGTGGCCGAGCGCGTGCACGTCGACGCGCCCGGCTGGTTCCACACGCCACGCGAGGTCACCGCGCTGGCCACGGTCGCGGAGGCGGTGTGGTCGCAGCGGACGCTCGCGGTGCGCTACCGGCGCGGGTCGGGCGAGCACGAGGTCGTCGTCGACCGCACGCTCGAACCGCTGGGCCTCGTGCTCAAGGCCGGCGTCTGGTACGTCGTCGCGTCGGTGGTCGGGGACCAGGCCACGATCCGCACCTACCGGCTGGACCGGGTCGCTTCCGCCGAGCGCGTCGGGGAGCCGTTCACCCGGCCCGACGGCTTCGACCTGGCCGCCCATTGGTCGGCGTCGGCCCGCCGCTTCGAGGGCTCGCTGCTGCGCGCATCCGCCCGGCTGCGCCTGTCCCCGCAGGGCCTGCGCCGCCTCCCGCTGGTCACCGACGCCGAGGCCGCGCAACGCGCGATCGCCGACGCCTCGCCCTGCGACGACGGCTGGTCCGTCGTGACGCTGGAGCACGAGGGCGAGCGGGTGATCACGGGACAGCTCCTCTCGCTCGGCCCCGAGGTCGAGGTGCTGGAGCCGGCCACGGTCCGGGCCGCGCTGGCCGACCTGGCCCGGCGCATGGCCGAGCTGAACGGTCCTCCTGGGCTGTGAGCCGCGTCGCGGGCATCCCCGCCGGCGGCCGGGCTGCTCCGGCGACCCGGTTCGCCGCCGTCGCTACTTCCCGGAGAAATCGCTCACCAGGTGAGCGAATCCGGTGCCCCACGTCCGGGCTGCGGGCCGGTCGTCGCGGCCCGTCGGCTGGCTCGTCGAGTCCGAGCCGGATGCTTTCCTGGGGAACTCGCTCACCAGGTGAGCTACTTCTGGCGCGGCACATCCGGATCACGCCCCGTCGTCGCGGTGCCGTCCGGCGTCGGGCCGCTGAGCGCGGGGTCCTACCCTCGTCGGCGTGCGTCTCGTCATCGCGCGGTGCCAGGTCGACTACGTCGGGCGGCTGACCGCCCACCTGCCGATGGCCCCGCGCCTGTTGTTGGTGAAGGCCGACGGATCGGTCAGCGTCCATGCCGACGACCGGGCCTACAAGCCGCTGAACTGGATGACCCCGCCCTGCTGGCTCTCCGAGGAGCCCGGCCAGTGGACGGTGAAGAACAAGGCCGACGAGTCGCTCGTGATCACGATCGACGAGGTGCTGCACGACTCGTCGCACGACCTCGGGATCGACCCCGGCCTGGTCAAGGACGGCGTCGAGGCGCACCTGCAGGAGCTGCTCGCCGCGCACCCGGACACCCTCGGCGAGGGCTACACGCTGGTGCGCCGCGAGTACATGACCGCGATCGGCCCGGTCGACCTGCTCTGCCGCGACGCGTCCGGCAAGCACGTCGCGATCGAGGTGAAGCGCCGCGGCGAGATCGACGGCGTCGAGCAGCTCACCCGCTACCTCGAGCTCATGAACCGCGACCCGCTCCTCGCCCCCGTCGCCGGCGTGTTCGCGGCGCAGCAGATCAAGCCGCAGGCCCGGACGCTGGCCACCGACCGCGGGATCCGCTGCGCGGTCGTCGACTACGACGCCCTGCGCGGCATGACGAGCGACGACCTCAAGCTGTTCTGAGCCGGCTGCGGCCAGAGGCGCTGCGGCCGAGATCGCACACGTGGCTGCCGACCGTGGCGGGTCACAGCAACCTGTGCGACCTCGACCGCTAGGCGGCGTTCGGAATCGCCGCCGTGGCTCAGCGGTCGGTCGCGTACGCGCGCAGTGCGTCGCGCGTGAACTGTCCATCGAGGACACCCGCGACGAACGCGTCCCACTCGTCCGGGGTGAAGCGCAGAACGGGGGAGCTGTCGTGTTTGGAGTCGCGCAGGGCGATCTCGTCGCCGGGAAGTGCAGCAACCTCCACGCACTCGCCCGTCGCGCAGAACGACGACCGGCGAAAGTGGACGGTGGGCGTCGGCCCACATGGGGAGCGGGGGACATGGGGAGCTTGCAGCCTTCCTCCGGTGATCGGTCCGGTCCGGTCCGGCGAACGACTGGCCCTCGGAGATGACGGGCAGACCGTAGCACGACCGACTGCTCTGCCTGATCGAGGCGCGGATCGGAGGCGGTCGAAATGTTCGGACAGCTCCTGGACGTCGTCGACGGCGCGTCGTACCAGGTCGCGCCGGCGCTGTCCTCGACGTAGGCCGTCGAGCGGATCGAGGTCGGGTTCGCGCGGGGTGAACAGAGTGAACGCGCTCATCGCCCGGTCCGGGCGTGCCGGCCGCTGAACGGGAGAACGCGCAGGTCGACGTCCTCGCGACCTGCGGCTGCGAGATCGTCGAGCAGGTCGGCAAGCCAACGCAGTGCGTCGGCATGGATCGTGCTGAGAGCCGACCTGGCGGCAGGACGGCCGATTCGTCGATGACAGTGACGAGCCGGAGCGGGCTGAGCCGGGTTCGAGCAACTCGCGCTGACGGGCCTGTCGCAGTTCGGCGAAGCGTCGGATCTCGTCGTCGGAGAGCGTCGGGGTACCAGATCGCGGACGTGTGCGAGGTTGTACTCGGCGCTCTGCAGTAGCGCCGGTAGGACCGGCGTGCAGTACATCCGCAGGAGCGTCGACTCAGTCTCGACGGCCATGAAACGCGCGATGTCGTCCTCGACGACGTCTGCGTCCGACTCCCACCAGCCCGCGGACTTCGTGCCGTCGGCCCAGCGGTCGAACTCGACCCGCCGGGTCGGCGTCGGTGACGCCGTAGAGATCGAGCAGCGCCCGCACTTCGAGCTTCTTCGCCGGCCCGAGCCCGTTCTCCAGTCGGGAGACCTTCGCCGTCGAGCACTCCAGCTCGCGGGCGGCCGCCTCGATACGGATGTTCGCGTCCTCGCGGAGCTTGCGCAGGGCGGTGCCGAGCCGCCGCCGGACGACGGTGGAGCCGGAGCTTCGCGCCATGCGTTCGTGGTCCTCGACGTCAGCGATCCAGAGATGAAACGCAGGCCGATGCAACAAAAAAGATCTTTGTATACGTCCGACGTTGTTACGCTACTATGCGGTACACAGCCTAGGGGATACACCTGCTATGGCCGAGTCCGGGGCCTGGCGTGTCTCCCTCCGGGTCGGGGAGGTGGCTCGTCATGGGTGTGCACGAGGTTCCGACTGGTCCGATCACCAACGTCTGCGTCGATGCGGTGGTGACGGCGGTTGTCGAGGAGCAGGCTCGACTGCGTCCGATGCGAGTCGATATGCGTCGCATTCTCGATCGGGTGGCCTGTGGGGGGTCTCGGCCCGGCGACGCGACCTCGTACCGGCGGGCCCGTCTCGTTCTTCGGATGCACGAGGTTGGGTGGCGCCGCACCAGGTTGCCGCACGGCGCCACGACGGCTCTCGCGCGTCGCACCGAACTCGTCGTTCCGACGATAGTTGACCCTGACGCGTCGGCAGCGTGATCGATAGTCGGGTGTGGCGGGCTTGCGTGCCGAGCTATTGCGCGTATTCTGTATAACAGTCCGCAGCCCGAGGGTCCTCCCTTGGCGGTGCGTGTCGCCGGACGGGGTGGGTGCGGCGCCCGCGCGGAAGTGATGGTGGGAAGAGGTCAGCCGCATGCCCAAGGACACGTCTCCGGTGTGCTTCCGGCTCCCTTCGGAGGACCGGCAGCTCCTCGAGCTGGTGGCCGAGTACCAGGGGCAGTCGATCTCCACGTTCGTCCGCGAGATCGTGATGAGCGCGGCTCGCCGGATCGTCGACGAGACCGGTGGCGAGAAGATCGTCCAAGAGCTCGACGAACGCAACGAGCAGCTTGCCGAAGAGCAGCGCGAGGCGCGGGAGAAGGCGCTGCGGGGCGAGTCGGCGGCCCGTCGACGTTAGTGCCGCCTGTTTCTGGTCAGTCGTCTCCGTCGAATGATCCGTAGTCCTTGCCGAGACGCAGCATGAGGTCCTGAACCCTGTTCAGAATCACCTCGAGTCGGGCGCTCAACTCCTCGTCGGCCGTGAGGTCGGGGATCCGGTTGAGTGCCACGTCGAGCATGCTGAGGTTGAGGAACGCGAGTTCCTCGTCCGGTGAGCCGGTCGTGGAGCCGATTCGGTGGATCTGTCGACAGGACAGGATCCCCTGGCTCACGAGCAGCTCCACTGCGGCGTCGTGTCCGACGTGATCGCGGTCCACGCGGTCGAGCGGTGCCGTCGGGGGCGCTGGTTTCAGGACGGAGTGGAGTTCGTGGAACACGAGCGTCGCGACGTCGCGTAGCTCATCCGACCAGTCCGGCGGCTGGGGAGATCTCGGCGCCATGCGTCCCCGGGCCTTCCGTTACGTCGTTGACAGCTCAGTATGGACGGCAGGAGCGCAAATGTCTGCCCCGGCCGTTGTGGTCGGCCGGGGTGCAGGAGCGCGGGATCAGCTCGGAGTCAGCTGCGACCGCTCGGGGGCCCGAACCGTCGTGGACACCTCTCGCAGCGGACGAGCTGCTGCTCACGGAAGTGCAGCTCGTCCGCCCAGCTCGACAGCTCGGCTTGGCGGTCCTGGTTGGAGCGGGCGAGTTCGCTGTTGAGCCGGCGGGCGTCGGCGACCCGTCGCCAGGCCGAGTCGCGGGCGTTCCGGTCGGACGTCGCGCCGATGAGGATCGCCAGGCCGATCAGGACCGCCAGGCCACCGATGACCACTCCGAGCATCGTCCTCACCTCCTGTATTCTGTAATACAGATAACGATATACGTAGATGGTTGGACATACAACGGTCGGATGGTTCCGGTTTCTCGCCGCGGTCTTGCGTCCTCCGGTCGGGCGCGCGCGGGCCAGGCGAGGCCCCGGCGGACCCACTCCCGTCCGCCTAGGCTGACCGCGTGAGCGCCACCGCAGACACCACGACCCGCCCGTCGGACGACGCGGAGGACACGTTCGCGTCGCTCGATCCGCGCACCGGCGCCGAGGTCGGCCGCTATCCGGTCCACGGCCGGTCGCACGTCCGGGCCGCGGTCGCCGCGGCGGGCGACGCCGCGACGTGGTGGGAGGAGCTCGGCTTCGCCGAACGCCGCCGTCGGCTCGGCGCGTGGCGCAAGGCGATCGTGGCGCAGCTCGACGAGCTCGCGGCGATCATGCGCTCGGAGACCGGGAAGCCGCTCGACGACGCCCGCCTGGAGCTCGTGCTCGCGATCGACCATCTGGACTGGGCCGCACGCAGCGCGGAGTCGGTGCTGCGCCGCCGCCGCATCTCACCGGGCCTGCTGATGGCCAACCAGGCCGCGACGCTCGCCTACCGCCCCTTCGGCGTGATCGGCGTGATCGGGCCCTGGAACTACCCGGTGTTCACGCCGATGGGCTCGATCGCGTACGCCCTCGCGGCCGGCAACGCCGTCGTGTTCAAGCCGAGCGAGCTCACCCCCGGCGTCGGGCACGCGCTGGCCCGCACGTTCGCCGAAGCCGTGCCGGAGGCGGCCGGGCACCCGGTGTTCACCGTCGTCACCGGCAAGGGGGAGACGGGCGCCGAGCTCTGCCGCGCCCCGGGCGTCGGCAAGATCGCCTTCACCGGGTCGTCGGCGACCGGACGTCGGGTGATGGCCGCGGCCGCGGAGAACCTCACGCCGGTGCTCATCGAGTGCGGCGGGAAGGACCCGCTGATCGTCGCCGCGGACGCCGACGTCGAGGCCGCGGCGGACGCCGCCGTGTGGGGCGGCATGTCCAACGCCGGCCAGACCTGCGTCGGCGTCGAGCGCGTGTACGCGGTGGAGTCCGTCGCCGAGAGGTTCCTGACCGCGGTGGCCGAGAAGGCCCGCGGGCTGCGGGTCACCGCGACCGACGGGGCCGACGGCGACTTCGGCCCGATGACCATGCCCGGGCAGCTCGACGTCGTGCGCCGGCACGTGGCCGACGCGATCGAACGCGGCGGGCGCGCGATCGTCGGTGGCGTCGGGTCGGTCGGCGAGCGCTCCGTGGACCCGGTGGTGATCGCCGACGTGCCGGAGGACTCGACGGCGGTCACCGAGGAGACGTTCGGGCCACTGCTCGTCGTGAACCGGGTCCCGGACGTCGACGAGGCCGTGCGCCGCGCCAACGCAACCGGCTACGGACTGGGTGCGACCGTGTTCTCCGCCGCGCACGGCGACGAGATCGCGGCCCGGCTGCGGTGCGGCATGGTCTCGGTGAACGGCGTGATCTCGTTCGCCGGGATCCCGGCGCTCCCGTTCGGCGGCGTCGGGGAGTCCGGGTTCGGGCGCATCCACGGCGAGGACGGGCTGCGCGAGTTCACCCGGTCCCAGGCCGTCGCCCGTCAGCGGTTCGCGCTGCCGATCGCGGTCACCAGTTTCAAGCGGACGGCCCGCGGGATGTCGACGCTGGTCGGGCTGGTCCGGGCCCGGCACGGGCGCTGACCCCTCCGTAAGCCGGGGTGGCACGGGTCGCACCGTCACCCATTCGCCGCCGGTCGATGGGAGGATCGCGCCGATAGTCCAAGCAGCGTCTATATCGGAGGTCACAGCGTGGCACGCGAGTTCCGGACCGTCGGCGTGGTCGGCCTGGGCACGATGGGTGCGGGCATCGTCGAGGTGTTCGCGCGCGGCGGGCTCGAGGTCATCGCCGTCGAGATCGACGAGGAGGCCGGGCAGCGCGGGTCGTACGCACCTGGAGGCGTCCACCGGCCCGGGCGGTGAGCCGCGGCAAGATGACCCAGGAGCAGGCCGACGAGCTGCTGGGCCGGATCACCATCACCACGTCGCTGTCCGCGCTGGCGGACACCTCGCTGGTGGTCGAGGCGATCCCGGAGAGCCTGGAGGCCAAGGCCGCCCTGTTCACCGAGGTGGACCAGGTGGTGGGGGAGGAGACGATCCTCTGCTCCAACACCTCGTCGCTGTCGGTCACCGAGCTGGCCGTGCGCACGAAGCGCCCCGGCAAGGTCCTCGGGATGCACTTCTTCAACCCGGCGCCGGTGCAGAAGCTGGTCGAGGTCGTGCGCACCGTCGTCACCGAGCCGGACGTGATCGACGACGTGAAGGCGTTCGCGGAGAAGCTGGAGAAGGTCCCGGTGGTGATCGGCGACCGGGCCGGGTTCATCGCGAACGCGTTGCTGTTCGGCTACCTCAACCACGCCGCGAAGATGTACGCCGAGCACTACGCCACGCGCGAGGACATCGACGCCGGCATGCGCTACGGCTGCGGCTACCCGATGGGCCCGCTGGCGCTGCTCGACCTGATCGGTCTGGACACCGCCTACGAGATCCTCGAGACGATGTACGCCGAGTCCCGCAACCTGCTGCACGCGCCGAACCCGGTGTTCAAGCAGATGATGACCGCGGGGCTGCTCGGCCGGAAGTCCGGCCGCGGCTTCTACACCTACGAGGCGCCGCACAGCTCGGCCGTGGTCGCCGACGGCCAGACCCCCGCTGGGTCCATCCCGGAGGACGTCACCCTGCGTGACGTGACCCGGGTCGGCGTCGTCGGCACGGGGACGATGGCCAGCGGCATCGTCGAGGTGTTCGCCAAGGCCGGGTACGACGTCGTCGTGCGCGGCCGCAGCGACTCCAAGGTCGACGGTGCGATCGCGACGATCCGCAAGTCGCTCGACAAGTCCGTGGCCCGCGGCCGGCTGGAGGAGTCCGACCGGGACGCGATCCTCGCGCGGGTCACCGGCACGACGGCCCTGGAGGACTTCGCCGACGTCGACCTCGTCGTCGAGGCCGTCGCGGAGGAGCTCGACGTGAAGCGCGCGATGTTCGGCGCGCTCGACGAGATCTGCAAGCCGGGCGCGATCCTGGCCACGACGACGTCGTCGCTGCCGGTGGTGGAGTGCGCGGCGGCCACGTCGCGGCCCGGCGACGTGATCGGGATGCACTTCTTCAACCCGGCACCGGCGATGAAGCTGGTCGAGGTGGTGTCCACGATCGGCACGTCGCGCGACGTCGCGTCGACCGTGCTGGCGGTGTGCCAGAAGCTGAAGAAGGTGCCGGTGAGCTGCGGCGACCGCGCCGGGTTCATCGTCAACGCGCTGCTGTTCCCGTACCTGAACGACGCGGTGAAGATGCTGGAGGCGCACTACGCCACCGCCGACGACATCGACGCCGCGATGAAGACCGGCTGCGCGCTGCCGATGGGGCCGTTCGAGCTGCTCGACGTCGTCGGGCTGGACGTGTCGCTGGCGATCGAGCGCTCGCTGCACAGCGAGTTCCGCCAGCCCGGCTTCGCCCCGGCACCGCTGCTCGAGCACCTGGTCACGGCCGGACGGCTGGGGCGCAAGACCGGGCACGGGTTCCGGGACTACGCCTCCCGGTAACCGTGGTGGGACGTCCTCGCAGGCCCCGCCCCGCTCAGCGCGGGCGGGGCCGTCCCGTCGCCCCGCCGCTGGGCGCGGGCATGCTCACCCGTCACGAGTCCGCGCGCGACGGCGACTGGAACGTCCGGCACGTGCCCGGCAACTCGTCGGTCAAGGACTACCGCTGCCCGGGCTGCGAGCAGCGGATCCCGTCCGGGGTCGGGCACGTCGTGACCTGGCCGGCCGACGACACCGGCGGCGTCGACGACCGACGGCACTGGCACCTGCCGTGCTGGAACGCGCGCTCCCGCCGTCGTCCCGGCGGGCGGTTCTGACCGGAGAAGGTCAGACCCGGGCGGTGCGCCGGGGGCGGGGCTGACCCTTCCAGCCGGGCGAGGGCTTCGCCGTGTGCTCCTGCTCGGCCGTTCCGTCGCCGTTCTCGGTCTGCTCGGGTGCGGCGCCGTCGGCGTCCGTGGCCTCCGCGTCGGCGACGTCCCGGCTGTCGCCGTCCGCGGCGGGCCGGTCGCCGTCGTCCGGGCCGTCCGCCGATCCCACCGCGGGGACCGCCCCGGCGGGGGCGGGGGTCGCCGTGGCGGCGGCCGGCGGTGCGTCGGTCGTCGCGTCGCTCCCGTCGGCGGTGGCCGCCTCCAGCTCGGTGTCGATCGTCGCCCGGGCCCGGCGGAGCTGCTCGGTCACCTGGCCACGCAGGCCGTTCAGTCGTTCGACCTCGCGGCGGGCGCTCGCGGTGATCTCCTCGGCCCGCTTCTCGGCGTCCCGGACCGTCCGGCGGGCGGTCTCGTCCGCCTCGGACGTGATCCGCTTCGCCTGCCGGTCGGCCTCCCCGCGGCGGCGCGAGATCTCGTCGACGAGCGCGGTCCGTTCGGCCACCAGAGCGCTGAGCGCCTCCTGGCGGCGCTGGTCCATCGCGACGGCGAAGTCCCGCTCGACCCGGGCCCGTCCCGTGTCGGACTCGGACTGCAGGCGGTTGCGCTCCCGCTCGGCCCGCTCGTCGGCCTCCCGGATGGTCCGGTCGCTCGTCGCCTGCTTCTCGGCCAGCTCCCGCTCGATCCGGCTCCTGCTTCTCGGCCAGCTCCCGCTCGATCCGGTCCTTCTTCTCGGCGAGCTCCTGCTCGGTCGTGCGGCGCTGCTCGGCGAGCTCGTCCTCGGTCGTGCGGCGCAGCTCGGCTGAGCTCGTGTTCGGTCCGGCTCCGCTGCTCGGCCAGCTCGCGAGCCGTGCGGTCCCGCTGGTCGGCGATGTCGCGCTCGGCGGCCGACCGCTCCTCGGCCAGCTCGGCGCGCTTCGCCTCGGTCGACTGCTCGAAACGCTGGGCCTCGGTGCGTGCCTCGCCGACGATCTGCTGCGCGTGCGCCTCGGCCGACCGCCGCTGCTCGACGATCTCGGAGTCGGCGCGGGCGTGCATCTCCGCGACCTCGTCCTCGGCCAGACGGAGCATCGACCGCAGGCGCTCGCTCATCCCCTGGACGCTCTGCGGCGGCCCGGCGAGGCGGTTCACCTGCTGCTGCATCGCCTCGTTGCGGGAGCGCGACTCGTCGAGCTCCTGACCGAGACGGGCGTTCTGAGCGACGGCCGCGTCCCGGTCCGCGACGAGCATCCTGACCTCGGCATCCAGCCGTCGCAGGTGGGCGTCCACCTGGGGCTGGTCATAGCCCCGGCGGGCGACGTCGAATCCGGTGCGCGGGACGTGAGCGTGGGGGTCGCCGGCCATGCCGCCCACCGTACCGCCGAGTACCCCGATCGCGGTGTGTACACGGCGAGAGCGTGGCGTTCCGCACCGTGAGGATGACGACGGCCCGTCCGGATGACTTCCGGACGGGCCGTCGTTGCGATGCGTGCTGCTCAGCGTGACTCAGACACCACGGAAGCGGTTGATCTCGGAAAGGTGCTGCTCACGGAGCTCCGGGTTGGTGACACCCAGTCCCTCCTCGGGCGCCAGCGCGAGCACGCCGACCTTGCCCTGGTGCAGGTTCTGGTGCACGTCGTTGGCCGCCTGGCCGGTCTCGGCCAGCGGGTACACCCGCGACAGCGTCGGGTGGACCATGCCCTTGGCGATCAGCCGGTTGGCCTCCCAGGCTTCGCGGTAGTTCGCGAAGTGCGAGCCGACGATCCGCTTGAGGTTCATCCACAGGTAGCGGTTGTCGAACTCGTGCATGTAGCCCGACGTCGACGCGCAGGTGACGATCTGGCCGCCCTTGCGGGTGACGTAGACGCTGGCGCCGAACGTCTCCCGGCCCGGGTGCTCGAACACGATGTCCGGGTCCTCGCCGCCGGTCAGCTCGCGGATCTTCGCGCCGAAGCGCTTCCACTCCTTGGGGTCCTGGGTCTGCGGGTCGGACCAGAACTTGTAGCCCTCGGCGTTGCGGTCGATGACCAGCTCGGCGCCCATGGCGCGGCAGATCTCGGCCTTCTCCGGGGACGAGACGATGCAGACCGGCGTCGCGCCGCCGTTGAGGGCGAACTGGGTGGCATACGAGCCGAGGCCACCGGACGCGCCCCAGATCAGGACGGTGTCGCCCTGCTTCATGTCGGCGCCGTTCTTCGACACCAGCTGCCGGTACGCCGTGGAGTTGACCAGCCCGGGGGCGGCCGCCTCCTCCCAGCTCAGGTGCGCCGGCTTCGGCATCAGCTGGTTGGACTTGACCAGGGCCAGCTCGGCGAGCCCGCCGAAGTTCGTCTCGAAGCCCCAGATGCGCTGCTCCGGGTCCATCATCGTGTCCGCGTGCCCGTCCGGGCTCTCCAGCTCGACGGACAGGCAGTGCGCGACGACCTGGTCGCCGGGCTTCCAGGAGTTGACCCCCGGCCCGGTGCGCAGCACGACGCCGGCCAGGTCGGAGCCGACCACGTGGTAGGGCAGGTCGTGGCGCTTGGCCAGCGGCGAGAGCTTGCCGTAGCGGCGCAGGAAGCTGAACGTCGACAGCGGCTCGAAGATCGAGGTCCAGACGGTGTTGTAGTTGATGGCGCTGGCCATCACCGCGACCACGGCCTCGCCCGGGCCGAGCTCGGGGGTCGGGACCTCGTCCAGGCGCAGGCTCTTGCGCGGGTCCTTGTCCCGGGTGTCCAGCCCCTGGAACATCTCGGCGTCCTCGGCGCGGACGGTGACCCCGTTGTAGTGGTCGGGCACGTCCAGCGAGCCGAGGGCATCGAACTCCCCGGTGAGGATGGCGTCGCGGATCTCCTGCACGGCTGGCCTCCAGTTGGCGTCATCGCGGGTGGTCGGCGGGCTTCTGCTTGAAATACCGCAAGTTACCGCGCAGTATGGTAACCGCTGGTTCCGAACCTGTGTCCCGGCACGGTGCCAACGTGACACAGACCACTGATTCGGGTGCCTGTCCGGCTGGACAGGTTCGCGTCAGTGTGACTGAGTGGCCGGCTCCACCAACTCGACGAGCACGCCGCCGGCGTCCTTCGGGTGGACGAAGTTCACCTTCGAGTCCGCGGTGCCGCGCTTCGGCTCGTCGTAGAGCAGCCGCACACCCTTGGCGCGCAGCGCGTCCCCGGCCGCGGCGACGTCGTTCACCCGGTACGCGACCTGCTGGAGGCCCGGCCCGTTGCGGTCGATGAACTTCGCGATCGTGGACTTCTCGTCGAGCGGCGCGAGCAGCTGGACCATCGTCCCGGAGTCGCCGGGCGCGGCCAGCATCGCCTCGCGCACCCCCTGCTCGGTGTTGGTCTCCTCGTGGGTGGAGACCAGGCCGAGGGTGTCGGCGTACCAGCGGATCGCCTCGTCCAGGTCCGGAACCGCGATCCCGACGTGGTCCACGGCCACGACCAGCGACTGGAGTCCGTCATCGGTGGGTGCCATGGGCGCAGACGGTAGCGTGCCCATCCACCGGTAGGCCCAATCGGAGAGGCTGTGCCGCTGCTCACCCCCGTTCTCGGGACAGCAGCGAGGGCGGGGCTCTGGGTACGGTGTCCGCACTCACCCACCACCGACGCCGCTGGAGGCTGCCGTGTCCGGAACTGTGATCGTCGCCGGGGCCCGAACCCCGATGGGCCGTCTGCTCGGATCGTTGAAGGGGTTCTCGGGGGCCCAGCTCGGCGGGATCGCCATCAAGTCCGCACTCGAGCGCGCCGGCGTCGCACCGGAGCAGGTCCAGTACACGATCATGGGCCAGGTACTCACGGCCGCCGCGGGCCAGATCCCCGCCCGTCAGGCCGCGGTGGAGGCCGGCATCCCGATGGACGTCCCGGCGCTGACGATCAACAAGGTCTGCCTGTCCGGAATCGACGCGATCGCGCTCGCCGACCAGCTGATCCGCGCCGGGGAGTTCGACATCGTCGTGGCCGGCGGTCAGGAGTCGATGACCCAGGCCCCGCACATGCTCAGCAACTCCCGTGAGGGCACCAAGTTCGGCGACACCACGCTGGTCGACCACATGCAGTACGACGGACTGTTCTGCGCGTTCGACCAGGTCGCGATGGGTGCCTCGACGGAGAAGCACAACGCCAAGTACGAGATCACGCGCCAGGACCAGGACGAGTTCGCCGCGCGGTCGCACCAGCTGGCCGCGAAGGCCGCCGAGAACGGCGTGTTCGACGAGGAGATCACCGCCCGTCGAGATCCCCCAGCGCAAGGGCGACCCGATCACCTTCGCCACCGACGAGGGCGTGCGCGGCGACACCACGGCCGAGGGCCTGGGCAAGCTCAAGCCGGCGTTCTCCTCCGACGGCACGATCACCGCGGGCTCCGCGTCGCAGATCTCCGACGGCGCCGCCGCGGTCGTCGTGATGAGCAAGGCCAAGGCCGAGGAGCTGGGCCTGTCCTGGCTGGCCGAGATCGGCGCGCACGGTGTGGTCGCCGGTCCGGACGCCAGCCTGCAGGAGCAGCCGGCCAACGCGATCCTCACGGCCTGCGAGAAGGAGGGCATCTCCGTCGACGACCTGGACCTCCTCGAGATCAACGAGGCGTTCGCCGCCGTCGGTGTCGTCTCGACCCGCAAGCTCGGGGTCTCCGAGGACAAGGTGAACGTCGACGGCGGCGCGATCGCCCTCGGCCACCCGATCGGGATGTCCGGGGCGCGGATCGCGCTGCACCTGGCGCTGCGGCTGAAGCAGCAGGGTGGGGGCATCGGTGCGGCGGCGCTCTGCGGTGGTGGCGGCCAGGGCGACGCCCTGATCGTCCGCGTTCCGAAGTCCTGACGGCGGCGGGGAGCGGCGGTGCCGGCCGATCCGCGGGAGCTGGTCGAGCGGGCGCGCAACGGTGAGCAGAGGGCCGTCGCGCGGCTGATCTCCCTGGTGGAGAACGCCAGCCCGCAGCTGCGGGAGGTCACCGCCGCTCTCGCCCCGCACACCGGGCACGCGCAGATCGTCGGGCTGACCGGATCGCCCGGCGTCGGGAAGTCGACGACGACGTCGGTGCTGGTCAGCGAGCTGCGCGGGCGCGGGAAGCGGGTCGGGGTCCTGGCCGTGGACCCGTCCTCGCCGTTCAGCGGCGGTGCCCTGCTCGGCGACCGGGTCCGGATGGGCGACCACGCCACCGACGACGGCGTGTTCATCCGCTCGATGGCCACCCGCGGGCATCTGGGCGGCCTGGCCTGGGCGACCCCGCAGGCCCTCCGCGTCCTCGACGCGGCCGGGTGCGACGTCGTGCTGGTGGAGACGGTCGGCGTCGGGCAGTCCGAGGTCGAGGTCGTCGGGCTGGCCGACACGTCGGTCGTGCTGCTCGCACCCGGCATGGGCGACGGGGTGCAGGCCGCGAAGGCGGGCATCCTGGAGATCGGCGACGTGTTCGTCGTGAACAAGGCCGACCGCGACGGCGCCCGTCAGACCGTGCGGGAGCTGCGGAACATGCTCTCGCTGCGCGACGGCGCGGGGGCCCACGACGACGACGGGCCGTGGACGCCGCCCGTGCTGTCCACGGTCGCGGCGCGGGGCGAGGGGCTCGACAAGGTCGCCGACGCGGTGGCCGACCACTTCGCGTGGAGCGAGCGGACCGGTGCGCTCGCGCAGCGCCGCCGGCTGCGGGTGCGCAGCGAGATCGAGGCGATCGGGCTGGACCAGGTGCGTTCCCGGATGGAGGGGCTGCGCGGCGGTGCGGCCCTGGACGGCCTCGCCGACCGCGTCCTCGCCGGTGATCTGGACCCGTACGCCGCCGCGGACGAGCTGCTCGCCGGAACCTGACCCCGCCGCGACGTAGCTCCGGCCGCGGTCAGTCGAAGTCGCCGGCCGCCCGCCGGACGTCGCGCAGCAGGGCGGTGAGCTGCTCGCGCTGCTCGTCGGTGAGGCCGGAGAGGCCGAAGTCGATCGCGGTGACGGCCTCGGTCGCCTGGCCGAGCCGTTCGTGCCCGTCGTCGGTGAGCTCGACGAGCGTCGCCCGCCGGTCGGTCGGGTGGGCCACCCGGCGGACCAGGCCGTCGTGCTGGAGCCGGTCGACGATGTTGGTGACGCTCGTCGGGTGCAGCTGCAGCCGTTCGCCCATGACGCGCATCGGCAGGCTGCCCCGGGTGGCGAACGCGAGCAGGACCATCGCCTCGTAGCGGGCGAACGTCAGCCCGTGCGGCCGGAGTGCGCCGTCCACGGCCGAGAGCAGGATCTGCTGCACCCGCATCACGCTGGTGACGGCGGCCATGCTCCCGGACGGCCCGATCCGCTCGTCCCACAGCTGTGCAGCCCGATGGATCGGGTCGAACGGCAGTGACCCGCGCTTGGACATGATCCCGGACGCTAGCAGCGCAATCCCCGGTCGCTCGGTGACATCGCCGATCGACGTGATCACGACCGCGCCGGGGACGGTCCGGGTGGCAGGGTGAGCCCATGCTCTTCGCGTTCAGCATCGCCCCGGCCGGGGGCGAGTCGTCCGACAGCGTCAGCGCGGCCGTCGCCGACGCGGTCCGGGTCGTCCGCGAGTCCGGCCTGCCCAACGAGACGACGTCGATGTTCACCACGATCGAGTCCGAGACCTGGGACGAGGGGATGGAGGTGGTCAAGCGCGCGGTCGAGGCCGTGCAGGCCGGCGCGCCCCGGGTGAGCCTCGTCCTGAAGGCGGACATCCGCCCCGGCCACCGGGACCAGCTCACGTCGAAGGTCGAGCGCGTGGAACAGGCGCTGCGGGGCGACGCGGGCGACGGCTCCGGTCCGGGTGCCGGATGAGCGGGCCCTCCGCCGTCGGGCCGACGCGGTTCGTGCTGGTGCACGGGGCGTGGCACCAGGGGTCGTGCTGGGCGCCGGTGGAGGCCGAGCTCACCCGGCGCGGGTTCCGGGTCGACGCCCCCGATCTGCCCTCGGACACGTCCGGCCGGGGCGCGCAGGACTACGCCGACACCGTGCTCGCCGCGCTGGGGCCGGGCCGGGAGCCGGTGGTCCTGGTGGGGCACTCTCTCGGCGGTCTGACCGTGCCGGTCGCGGCGGAGCGGCTCGGCCCCGGCCGGGTGGCGGCGATCGTGCTGCTCGCGGCCATGACGCCGGTGCCGGGGACCTCCTTCATCGGCCGGCTCGTCGAGGACCCGGGTCTGATGGTCGCCGGGTACGACAACGGTGTGCGGCGCGGCGAGGACGGCACGACCTACTGGCCGCCCGACGCGGTGGCCGACGGGCTCTACCGCGGGGTCGCCGCCGAGTCGTCGGAGTCGGCCGTCGCGGCCGCTGCCGCCGGGCTGCGCCCGCAGGCCTGGACCGTGGGCAAGGAGGTCACCCCGCTGCGGGCGTGGCCCGCCGTGCGCACGGCCGCGGTGGTCTGTGCCGGGGACCGGGTCGCGGACCCGGACGCCTGCCGGCGGGCGGCGGGCGACATCGGCGCCGACGTCGTCGAGCTCGCGGGCGGGCACTTCCCGATGCTCACCCGGCCCGTCGAACTGGCCGACGTGCTCGCCGGCATCGCCGGGGCGGCGTAGCCCACGACGGTCGGCGGGGGCGGCCGTGGTGATCGACCCCGGGGCGTTCCACGCGTCCTCCGAGCAGCGTGCCAGGATGTCAGGCGTGTCACGCCCAGATCCTCGTCAGGCGGCTCAGCGAGCTGCAGCGTCCTCGGCCATGGCCGGCGCTGTCGACCTCTCCGGGCTGAAGGCCCGTTCGGAAGCGGCGAACCGGCCGCAGTCCCCGGGTGGCGGCGGCGGTTCCGCCGGTCCGGGTGCGAGCGAGTGGGTCGTCGAGGCCACCGAGCAGGGCTTCCAGGACGTCGTCGAGCGCTCGAACGACGTCCCGGTCGTCATCGAGCTGTGGGCCAGCCGGTACCCGCGCGAGGAGCAGCTCTCCTCCGAGCTGGAGCGGCTCGCCGCCTCCGGCGGAGGTGCCTGGGTGCTGGCCCGCGTGGACATCGACTCCAGCCCGCGGATCGCGCAGGCGTTCGGTGTGCAGCAGGTCCCGATGATCGTCATCGTGGCCGGCGGGCAGCCGGTGGACGCCGTGAACGGCGCCATGCCCGACGCTCAGGCCGGCGCCTGGGTCAAGTCGCTGCTCGACGCCCTGCGGGAGCGGATGCCGGCGATCGCCGAGGGCGAGAAGCGGGCCGCCGCCGGCGGGGACGCCGACGCGGAGCCGGACGAGGAGCCGGAGGACCCGCGCTTCACCGCGGCCGAGGACGCTCTCGAGCAGGGCGACTACGCCGGGGCCGAGGCCGCCTACCAGGCGATCCTGGACACCGAGCCGGCCAACGAGCAGGCCGCGGCGGCCATCGCGCAGGTGCGCTTCCTCGCCCGTGCCGAGCAGGCCGACCCGACGGCGATCGAGCGTGCGGACGCTGCCCCGGACGACGTCGACCTCCAGATCGCCGCCGCGGACGCGGAGATGGCCGCGGACCGGGTCGAGCCCGCCTTCGAGCGGCTCGTCGCGACGGTCGGTCGGACCGGGGGCGAGGACCGGGACCGCGTGCGCGAGCACCTGGTCGGGCTGTTCGAGCTCTTCCCGGCGGACGACCCGCGGGTGAGCACGGCCCGGCGGGCGCTGGCCCGCGCACTGTTCTGACCGGCACGGCCCGGGCACACCGGGGGGCGGTCCGCCGCACCCGGGTGCTCGGGGTCGCCGCGCGGGTCGTCGTGGTCGCGGCGGTGGGGACGGCGGTGGCGTTGCTCGCACTGGGCAACACCCCGATCGTGCTCTTCGTGCCGGCCACCGACATGCCGCGCATGCACGTCGACTTCGAGACGTTCCGCGCCTCCGCCGTCGCGCTGCTGCACGGCGCGGACATCTACGACGCCGGCGCGGTCCTGCACAACCTGAACCCGCCGGTGCTCGCCACACTGTTCGTGCCGTTCGGACTGCTGGAACCGGTGACCGGATACCGGATCCTGGTCGCGATCACGGTCCTGGCCGCGGCCGGCAGCGTGCTCGCGGCCACGCGCGAGCTCGGCATCGGGCGCCGGTGGGGCGCGGCGGGCCTGGCCGCCCTGCTCGCGTCGTCGTCGCTGCACGGGACCGTGATGCTCGGCCAGATCTACGGGCTGCTCCTGCTCGGGGTGACCGCGGGCTGGATCGCCGAGCGCCGGGGGCACCCGCGGCTCGCCGCCGTGCTGTACGGCGTGACCGTCGCCGTCAAGCCGTCGCTGGCGCCGTTGCTCCTGCTACCGGCCGTGCAGCGGCGCTGGCCGGAGTTCCGTACCGGCCTGCTCGCCGCGGCGGCCGCGACGCTCGTCGGGCTCGCCGCGGCCGGTCTCGGCTCCGGGCCGCACTGGCTGCGGATGGTCCTGGCCGAGCCGGTCGCGACCATGCCGGACAACGCGTCGCTGCCGGGGCTCGCGCTCCGCTGGGGCCTGCCGTCCGCGGCCGGGACACTCGTCGGGGCCGCGATCGTCGTCGGCACGCTGGCGTGGTTCGGGATGCGCACCCGCCGTTTCGGGATCGACCCGGCACGCGGGACGGACCCGGCCGGGACGGCGCCGTGGGCGGTCCTGGCCGCCGGCCTGCTGGTCGCGCCGATCAGCTGGCACAACTACCTGATCCTGCTCTGGCCGGGACTGCTCCTGGTCGTCGCCTCCGGACGGCCGGGCGACGCGCGCCGCGCCGTCGTCGCCGCGCTGTTCGCGCTGGCGACGATCCCGGTGTCCTGGGCCGACCTGTGGCCCGCGGGCAACCCGGTGTCCGCCGTCGCGCTGGCGCTGTACTCGGCGATCCTGGTGGTCGTGTGGGTGACCCTGCTGCGTCCGAGCGTCGGGCCCTGGGCGCCCGGTAGCGGACCGTTGTCCGGAACGGGCAGCTTCTTCCGTTCTGCGGAAGTCCCGGCACGACCACCCGCCTGACTCGCGCACACTCCTGCCGGTTGGCGAGCGAGGAGGCGGCCATGACGACCGGGACGACCGGCGTGGGGCAGCCGCACCACTGTGCTGGGCCGCGGTGGCCCTCGAGGGATTCGACCTGGTCGTGCTCGGCGTCGTGTTGCCGTCGCTGCTGCGCGACCCGGAATGGGGCCTGACGCCGGCGAGCGCGTCGCTGATCTCGGTCGTCGGGCTGGTCGGGGTGATGGTGGGCGCGCTGGCCGCGGGCCCGCTGGCCGATCTGCTCGGCCGCCGGCGGGCGATGTTGCTCACCGTCACCGCGTTCTCGGTGTTGACGCTGGCGTGCGCGTTCGCGACCGGACCCGTCGTCTTCGGTGTGCTGCGCTTCCTGGCCGGGCTGGGACTCGGCGGCGTGCTGCCGGTGGCGCTCGCGACCGTCGTCGAGGCGCGCGGGCCCGGGCGGGCCGGGCGGCGCGACGACGACGCTGATGACCGGCTACCACGTCGGCGCGGTGCTCACCTCCGCGCTCGGGATCCTGGTCATCCCGCAGCTCGGCTGGCGGGCGATGTTCGTCCTCGGTGCGGTGCCGGCTCTGGTCCTCGTGCCGCTGCTCGTCCGGTACCTGCCCGAGTCGTACCCCGCGGCCGCGGCGAGCCCGGCCGAGCGCCGGAACCCCGTCTCCGAGCTGGTCCGGGCGACTACCTGCGTGCGTCGCTCGCGTTCTGGGCCGCGTCGTTCATGGGTCTGCTGCTGGTCTACGGGCTGAACACGTGGCTACCGGAGATCATGCGGGCGGCCGGGTACGAGCTGGGGGCGGCGCTGGCGCTGCTGCTCGTGCTCAACGTCGGCGCGATCGTCGGGCTGCTGGTGGCCGGGCGGGTGGCCGACCGGATCGGCGTGCGACGTGCCGCCATCGGCTGGTTCGTCGCCGCGGCCGTGTTCCTGGCGCTGCTCGCCGTCCGGCTCCCGGGCGTCGGGGTGTACGCGAGCGTGCTGCTGGCCGGCGTGTTCGTGTTCAGCTCGCAGGTGCTGGTCTACGCCTACGTCGGCGAGCGCTACCCGCCGCACATGCGGGCGACCGCGCTCGGCGCCGCGAGCGGGATCGGGCGGCTCGGCGCGATCAGCGGCCCGGCGCTCGGCGGCGCGCTGCTCGGCGCGGGCATCGCCTACCCGTGGGGCTTCCACGCGTTCGCGGGGGTGGCCGCGCTGGGCGCGCTCTCCGTGCTGGCCGTCGGTGCGGGCACCGGCGACCGGACGGCCGCGGCCACGCCACCCGGCGCGGACGCGGCCTGACCGTCCTGCGTCAGTCCCCCGAGGTGGACCCGGTGTCCGAGGTCCCGGTCCCGGACGTTCCGTTGACGAACGAGGTCGTCCGCACGGCCCGGACGCCGGGTGACCCGGTCGCGGAGGGGGTCACGGTCGGTGAACCGGTCGCCGGCTCGTCCTGAGTCGCCGAGTCGGCCTCGCCGGAGTCGGCCGCATCCGAGGCGGCATCGACGGAGCCGGCGGTCGGCTCGGCAGTGGCAGTGCCGTCAGCGGTGATCGACGGCGCTTCGGTGGCGCCGCCCGCGGTCGGCCGGGTTTCGCCGGCCGCTCCGGTGGTGGGCGTCGCGTCGGCGGTGTCGCCCACGGTGGACGGGGTCACGGCCTCGGTTCCGGTCGTGGGTGTGGCTGCGGTGGCGCCGCCGACGGTCGGCCCGGTTCCGGCGGCGCCGCCGATGGCCGGCCCTGCTCCGGTGGCGGGCCGGGCCGGGTCGTCGGCGGGCGGCCGGGACTCGGCGGACGTGCCGGTGGTGGACCCGCCGCCCGGCGCGTCCTCTGTGGCGGGCCGGCTGACTGCAGCGCCGTTCGTCGCGGTCGCATCGCTGCCACCGGCGGTGGTCCCGGTGCCCGTCGGCTCGGCCGCATCCGGGCCGGCCACGCTGATCTCCACGCCCGACGGCGGCGTGCGAGTGGCGGACCGCTGCTCACGGTCGTCCGGAGTGGATGGTGCGGGGACGTCGGTGTCCTCCGGGGTCGGCGGGACCTCGACGGCGGGCACCGACGGCGGAGCCGCCGTCGTCGCAGCCGGTTCCTCGAGCGACCGGACCGGGCCGCCGCCGTCCTCGGGAACCAGCCACAGCGCGCCGGACGGCGGCAGGCGCAGCGCCGCCGACGCCGGCTGGCCGTGCCACATCACCGGCTCCGCGACGACCGAGCCGAGGTTCCCGACGCCCGAGCCGCCGTAGCTCTCCGCGTCGGTGTTGAGCACCTCGGTCCAGCGGCCCGGGAACGGCAGCCCGACCCGGTAGTTCTCGTTCGGTGCGCCGGAGAAGTTCGCGACGCAGGCGAGCACGGTCGGCCGGCCCTCGCCGTCGGTGCCGTGGCGCAGGAAGCTCAGGACGTTGCCCGCCGCGTCGTTGGCGTCGATCCACGCGAAGCCTTCGGGCGTGGTGTCCTTGCGCCACAACGCGGAGTGCCCGCGGTAGGCCCGGTTCAGGTCGCCGACGAGCGTCTTCACACCGCCGTGCAGCGGGTCGGCGAGCAGGTGCCAGTCCAGCGAGCGCTGCTCGGACCACTCGCGCGGTTGCCCGAACTCGCAACCCATGAACAGCAGCTGCTTGCCCGGGTGCGCCCACATGTAGGCCAGCAGGGCACGGACGCCCGCGGCCTTGTTCCAGTCGTCGCCCGGCATCCGGGTCCACAGCGAGCCCTTGCCGTGCACGACCTCGTCGTGGCTGATCGGGAGCACGTAGTTCTCGCTGAACGCGTACATCAGCGAGAACGTCAGCTGGTTGTGGTGGTAGCTGCGGTGTATCGGGTCGTGCGCCAGATAGTCGAGCGTGTCGTGCATCCAGCCCATGTTCCACTTGAGCCCGAAGCCGAGACCGCCCATGTAGGTCGGGCGGGTCACGCCGGGCCACGCCGTGGACTCCTCGGCGATCGTCACGACGCCCGGGTGCTCCCGGTAGACGGTCGCGTTCATCTCCTGCAGGAACGCCACCGCGTCCAGGTTCTCGCGTCCACCGTGGATGTTCGGCAGCCACTGGCCGTCGGCGCGCGAGTAGTCCAGGTAGAGCATCGACGCGACGGCGTCCACCCGCAGACCGTCCAGGTGGAACGACTCCAGCCAGTACAGCGCGTTCGCGACCAGGAAGTTCTTGACCTCGGGACGCCCGAAGTCGAACACCAGCGTTCCCCAGTCCGGCTGCTCGCCGCGGCGCGGGTCGGCGTGCTCGTAGCAAGGGCTCCCGTCGAAGCGGGCCAGCGCCCACTCGTCGCGCGGGAAGTGCGCGGGCACCCAGTCCACGATCACGCCGTAGCCGGCGCGGTGCAGGGTGTCGACGAAGTAGCGGAAGTCGTCCGGTGTGCCGAACCGTGCGGTCGGGGCGTAGTAGGACGTGACCTGGTAGCCCCAGGAGCCGCCGAACGGGTGCTCGGCCACCGGCAGCAGCTCGACGTGCGTGAAGCCGGTCTCGTCAAGGTACGTAACGAGCCGATCCGCCACCTCGCGGTAGCTCAGTCCGGGCACCCACGAGCCGAGGTGCAGCTCGTAGACGCTCATCGGCTCGGAGTGCGGCTGGCGGGCGGCGCGGGCGGTCATCCACGCGTCGTCGCCCCACTCGTAGACGTCGGCGGTGACGACGGAGGCCCGCTGCGGCGGGATCTCGGTGGCGAACGCCATCGGGTCGGCCTTGTCCCGCCACACCCCGTCGTCGCCGAGGATGCGGAACTTGTACCGGGACCCGACGCCGACGTCCGGCAGGAAGATCTCCCACACGCCGGAGCCGCCCAGCGAGCGCATCGGCAGTGCCCAGCCCGCCCAGCCGTCGAAGTCGCCGGTGACGCGCACGCCCCGCGCGCCCGGTGCCCAGACCGCGAAGCTGCTGCCGGTCACCGGGCCGGACGCGGTGTCGTAGCGCTGCAGGTGCGTGCCGAGCACGTCCCACAGCCGTTCGTGCCTGCCCTCGCCGATCAGGTGCAGGTCGACCTCGCCGAGCGTCGGCAGCCAGCGGTACGGGTCGTCGACGATCTGCTCGCCGCGCTCGGAGCCGTAGTCCACGAGCAGGCGGTAGTCGCCGCCGGAGCCGGGGACCACGCCGGAGAACAGCCCGGCGTCGTGCACCTTCACCAGCTCGTGGGCGAGGTCCCGCTCGCCGTTCGGCAGCACGTACACCGCCTCGGCGTGCGGGCGGAGCACGCGGACCACGGTGCCGTCGGCGTGCGGGTGGGCACCCAGCACGGAGTGCGGGTCGTGGTGGGCGCCGCCCAGGAGCCGGTCGGTCGTCGCCTGGTCCGGGGGGCAGGGGTCGATCGCGCGGGTCTCCTCTTGTGTCACCTGCGAAACCGTACTGCGGTGCCCCGGACCTCGCCGAACGCGGTGCCCGACCCGTGACACGCCCGAAACCCGAGGTGCACCACCGTCTCCGCCCGAGCGTCGCAGAGCGTTGCGAGGAACGCCCGCAGGACGGACGGCTGGGCCGCTTCACCGCGCGCTCGGTCGGCGTGCGTTCAGGCGCGTGCGCCGCCGGACACCAGCCGCCGGATCGAGGCGAGCGGGATCGGCGCCCAGGACGGGCGGTTGCGGGTCTCGTACACGGCCTCGTAGACGGCCTTGTCCAGCTCGAACGCCTGCAGCAGCGCGACGTCGGCACGCGGGTCGTGGCCGGTGGCGCGGGCGTAGCCGTCGCAGAACGCGTCCCGTGTCCGCACCGCCCAGTCGGCGGCGGCCTCGACCGCGCCGGCACCGTCGCGGTCGGCGCCGGCGAGCACCTCGTGGAACGCGGCGTAGTCGAAGGAGCGGAGCATCCCGGCGACGTCCCGGAGGGCGGAGTCCGGCCGGGTGCGCTCGGCCAGCGGCGCCGACGGCTCGCCCTCGAAGTCGATCACCAGCCAGCGGTCGGCGGTCCGGAGCGTCTGGCCGAGGTGCAGGTCGCCGTGCACCCGCTGGACCGGCACGGGCGTCGTCGCGGCGCCGACGGCGTCGTACACGGCGCGGATCCCGGCCTCGTGCGCAGCGAGCTCGGGCACCTGCGGCAGCGACGCGTCGAGCCGTTCGAGCCAGCCGGCCGCCAGCTCGCCCGGGTCGACGTGCCCGGTGCCCAGACCGCGCGCCAGCTCCGCGTGCACGACGGCGACCGTCTCGCCGAGCAGGCCCGCCTCGCCGGTGAAGTCGGTGTCGGCGCCGCCGCCGACGGCCGCCCCGACGGTCCGCAGCGCCCGCGTCCAGCCGTCCTGCGATCCCGCGGCGAAGTCCTGCAGCATGCCGAGCGTGGCCGGGGCCCCGTCCACCGTCCCCTCGACGGCGCCCTGCAGCGCGGCGACCCGGGTGCTGCCCTCGGCCCGCAGGGCGCGGTGCAGCTCCAGGTCCGGGTTCAGGCCGGGCAGTACGCGGCGGAACAGCTTGAAGATCGTCCGGTCGTCCCAGACGACCGACGTGTTGGACTGCTCGGCGCCGAGCACCCGGCCGGTGAGTCCGTGGGGCAGATCCGCGCCGGGCTCGGGGACGAAGTGCAGGTCGCCGACCGTGAGCCCCTCGCGCACGGCGTCCAGGAGCCAGGCCGTGACGCGGGGGTCCCACAGGCCGTCGTAGAACGTCGTGCCGCCGGAGTCGCCGATCACGGCGTGCGCCGGCACGCCCGGAGCCGGCGTCGCAGCGAGCAGGAGCTGGTACCGGTGCGCCGGGCCGTCGGAGAACGCGATGTCGACGAGTACGTGCTCGAGCGACGGTTCGCCGTCGTGCAGCGGGGTCCGTGCGGCCACCTCGACCGACCGGATCGTCCGCCCCTTCGCCGCGAACCACCGCTGGGTCGGGAGCCACCCGGGGAGTAGTCCGACGAGCGCATCGGTCGGGGTCACGGGCACCTCCTCGGTTGCGTACTGGCCCGGTCGCCGATCAGACCACACGTCCACGGACGGTGCCGCGCCACGCCTGCGCGCCAGGGGTGACCGGGGACACCTCGCTGTTACAGTCCGCCACGGCCGCGACTCCGGTGCGTCACAAGCCATGCGGTCCGGCCGCCCGCTCCCCGGCACGCTCGCGGCGGGGAACCCATACTGAGCCTCGAACGGTGAAGACGTGTCCGGACGACCCGACGCTGCCCCAGCGCACCCCGCCGACGACGGTCACGGGACGCCCGGCACACCCGACGACCCGGTTCAGGGGGAGCGGATGGCGGACGAGCCCGCGCACGAGCCGTCGGCGAGCGACATCACGTTCGCCGAGTACTACCACCCGGCCCGCCCGAAGAGCCTGCGTCACCGGGCGCGGGTCCGGTCGACCGTCCAGCGGCACTCGGTCGCGCAGGACGGGGCGGCCGACGGCGCCAACCCCGCCTACGTGTCGTGGCTGGTCAACCAGTCGATGCTCGGGCACGCCGACGAGCTGGCCCGCCAGTTCTCCGGTCAGGGCTCGATGTGGCAGAACTCGTTCGCGAACCCCAGCCCGCGTGCGGCCGTGGAGACGGCGTCGGTCTGGTTCACCGCCTACCCGATCTCGCTGATCACCGCGCCCGGCTCGTCGTTCCTCGGCGCGCTCGGTGATGAGGACCTGTGGCAGGCGTTCGAGAGCATCGGCATCGAGGCGGTGCACACCGGACCGGTGAAGCGGGCCGGCGGGATCACCGGCTGGCAGCCGACCCCCAGCGTGGACGGCCACTTCGACCGGATCTCGAACGAGATCGACCCGGTGTTCGGCACCGAGGACGAGTTCCGCCGGATGTGCGCGACGGCCACCTGGTACGGCGGCACCGTCATCGACGACATCGTCCCCGGCCACACGGGCAAGGGCGCGGACTTCCGGCTCGCCGAGCTCGGCCACCTGCACTACCCGGGCATCTATCACATGATCGAGATCGACGAGCGGGACTGGGCCGACCTGCCGGCCGTCCCGCCCGGGCGGGACTCGGTCAACCTCGACCCCAGCACCGAGGAGATCCTCGACAAGCGCGGCTACATCGTCGGCCGGCTGCAGCGGGTGATCTTCTTCCGGGAGGGCGTGAAGGAGACGAACTGGTCGGTGACCGGGCCGGTCACCGGCGTCGACGGCGTGACCCGTCGCTGGGTCTACCTGCACTACTTCAAGGACGGTCAGCCGTCGATCAACTGGCTGGACCCGACGTTCGCCGGCGTACGGATGGTGATCGGCGACGCGCTGCACTCGCTCGCCGACCTCGGCTCCGGCGCGCTGCGCCTGGACGCCAACGGCTTCCTCGGCGTGGAGAAGAGCGCGGAGGGGATGCCCGGCTGGTCCGAAGGGCACCCGACGTCGGAGGCGGCCAATCACATCATCGCCAGCATGGTGCGCAAGGTCGGCGGGTTCACGTTCCAGGAGCTGAACCTGACGATCGACGACATCCGCGTCACCTCGGAGGCCGGCGCGGACCTGTCCTACGACTTCGTCAACCGCCCCGCCTACCACCACGCACTCGCCACCGCGGACACCGAGTTCCTGCGGTTGACGCTGCGCACGTCGCTGGAGCTGGGGGTGGACCCGGCGTCGCTGGTGCACGCGCTGCAGAACCACGACGAGCTGACCTACGAGCTCGTGCACTGGACGGCCGGGCACGCCGACGACGTGTTCGCCTTCCGCGGCGAGGAGATCACCGGCGGGGAGCTGGCGGACACGATCCGCCGCGACCTCGTGACCCACGTCGCGGACGTTCCGTACAACCTGATCTTCACGACGAACGGCATCGCCTGCACGACGGCGACGGTGATCGCCGCGACGCTGGGGATCACCGACCTGTCCGCGCTGACCGCCGCGGACGTCGAGCGGATCCGCCGGGCGCACCTGCTGCTGGTCATGTTCAACGCGTTCCAGCCCGGGGTGTTCGCGCTCTCCGGCTGGGACCTCTGCGGCATGCTGACGCTGCCGCCGGCGGAGGTCGAGGAGCTGCTGTCGAGCGGCGACACGCGCTGGGTCCATCGCGCGGCCCACGACCTGATGG
This sequence comes from uncultured Actinomycetota bacterium, assembly GCA_963822335.1. Classification (GTDB taxonomy): domain Bacteria; phylum Actinomycetota; class Actinomycetes; order Mycobacteriales; family Pseudonocardiaceae; genus Pseudonocardia. The sequence goes on from CAWGHE010000007.1 coordinate 908,473, forward strand.
GCGTCAACCCGTCCGCGACGCACTCCGCGTCCGGCATGCCGCGCGGGCGCAGCCTCTACGGCACGCTGCCCGAGCAGCTCGAGGACGAGACCAGCTTCGTCCGCCAGATGCAGGCGATCCTCGCGGTGCGCAAGCACTCCGGCGTCGCGACGGCCCGGCAGGTGGACCTCCCCGACGTCTCGCACCGCGGGATGCTGGTGATGGTGCACGAGTCCGGCGACCGGTACCTCGTGACGGTGCTGAACTTCGCCGACGAGCAGGTCGACGGCACGGTCCGCTCCGAGCACCTCCCCCCGGGCTCGACGGTGACCGACCTGTTCTGCGACGAGAACGTCACGACGGTCGACGAGCTGCACAGCTTCCGGGTGGATCTGTGGCCGTTCCGCGCCACGGCCTTCGTGGTGGAGCCGCCGGCTCCTGTCGAAGAGGACACCGAGTGATCAGTGGGTGAGGAGGAAGTCGGCCATTGGTGGCCGGTTTCGCTCCTCAGTTGGCGATCATGGGTCAACGCGAGGCGGTCGCGACGACGGTGGTCATGACCATCGAGCAGCGTCGGTTGCGCGCTGACAGAGTTGGTCGATCCGGTACTGGGCGGCCGTTGGGTGCGAGTCAGCGCCTGGACCCGTATCGGTCTGACCCGGGGCCGACGTCGATGGCGACCTGACAGATCGGCGCACCGCCGCGAGTCTTCGGTCGGCATGTTCTGCGACTGCGCCGAAGCCATTGATCTGTGTGACGTCGCCCGGGAGCGACCGCGGCTTCGCAGCCCCGCTGGGATGATCTGAGCGTTGTAGTCGATCGCCGGTCGGCCCAGCCAGCGTGCATCCCGGCGATGGCAGACCATCGACGTGTCACTTGCCGCCCGTCGGTTTCCGTCGACGCCGAGTTCAAGTCTTGCTGCTGCTGCTCAGCATGAGCATGGTGCATGGACGCGAGTCGCGTCGACGTTCGCTGGTCTCGCCGGGCGAACGGTGCGGGACGGTCCTTGGGTCTGCTCGCGGGTCGGCGCCGGACGAGCATCCGACGCTGCAGCGAGTCAGCACCACGAGAGCATCGCGGCGAGGATCCTTGAGCCGATCTCATCATCGACTGCTTTCGGTCGATCTCGCGCTGCGATCTCGTCCTCGGTGTGTCCGTACTCCGAGCAGTCTCGAAGAGTTCCTGCTACGCGACGCTCAAGCTCCTCCCAGTGCTTCCAATGCGCGTCGAAGAGCTTGTCGATCTTTCCTCCGAATGAGTCGTGCTTCAGCGCCTCGCGTGAAACTGGATCGTCGCCGCAAAGGCCGAATGTTGTACTGTCGACTTCGTCTCGCTCGAGATAGTGCGAGAGTTCGTCCGCATGGTCGCTGGAACGCCCGATGGACGGCGAGCACGTTGTCCTGGTTGACCTGCATCATCAGCTTGTCCATCGACTGCTGGAAGGCGGGGTCTGCGCCGGGAGCCACGTGCGGGAGGGTAGTGCCCGGACTGTGGGGCGCGGGTCAGTTCCGACGAACCGGTTCACTCCCGCACCATGATCGCGGGGACTGGCGACGGCGCGCCAGATCTGGCGCGTTCCGGCCACTCCCGCTGATCAGAGCACCGGGACCGGAGCACCGTCGCGCCACTGGACGAGCGTGACCGCGTGAGCCTCCTGCGCCCCGGTCGTCGGGTCGATGCCGAAGTCGCCGTACAGCGTCGTCGTGCGCAGGGCCGTCGCTGCATCCCAGAGTGCGTCCGAGCCGGTGCTGCCGGCCAGGGTCGCGCAGTGCGCGGCGACCGCGGCCGCCGCTGCGCTCTGGACGGCGGGGTAGTCCGGCTCGGAGCCCGTGATGGTGCGGTAGCGCGCGAGGAACGAGTCCTCGTCCGGGCCGATCTCGATCGTGCGGCCCGTGCCGGGCATCCACTGCGCCAGGCCGAGGATGCCGTCGGGGTCCGGCACGGCATCGGCGAAGGCGAGCACCCCGGCGGCGACCGTACCCAGCACGGCGGGGCGGGGGCCGTCGGCGAGGAGGTCGACTAATCAGAGCGGTGTCGTGCTCGAACGTCCCGGCCGTGAACAGCGCGTCCGCGTCGTGGGAGTCGGACAGCGGGACGCCGAGCGAGGAGGCGACGGGCCGCATCCCGTCGATCACCTGCCGTCCGAACGAGCCCGGCCCGGCGACCAGGCGCAGCGCCATGCCGGGGTGCCGGGCGGCGAGGTGGCGGACGAACGGCTCGCCGTACCGGTCGGTCGGCGTGATCAGCGAGACGAACCGTCGCGGCGCAGTGGCCTGCAGATCGCCGCCCGCGCCGCCGTGGTTCCACACCAGGCGGTCGTTGTCACGCGCCCACTGCGCGGCGGCCCGGGCCGTCGAGGTGCCGTACGGCCCGAGCAGCAGGTCACACCGCCCGGCCAGGTCGTCCAGCGCGGGAGCCGACGCGGCCGGGGGAGGACGCGTCGTCGACGATCTCGATCTCGGCATCGCCACGCAGCTCCCGCCAGGCCCGCAGTCCGGCGGCGGCCTGCGTGCCGAAGCGGGCGAACCGGCCGGTGAGTGCGAGGACGGCCCCGATCCGGATGAGCTGGGCCATGCCCCGCACCTATGAGGCTCAGACCACCGGCAGCCGCTTCGGCAGCGAGATCACGTGCGCGACGTTGTCCCACGGCAGGAGCCGGACGAAGTTGCGCTCGCCCCACCGGAACGTCTGGCCGGTGATCTCGTCGCGCACGTCGACGACGTCCTCCCACCGCAACCCGAGCGCCGGCATGTCCAGCGTGATCGTGCCCTGGTTCGCCGCCGTAGGAGTTCAGGTTGATCACGACCAGGACCTGGTCGCCGGTGGTCGGGTCGAGCTTGGAGTAGGCGAGCAGCTCGTCGTTGTCGACCTCGTGCACGGTGATCTCGCGAAGCTGCTGCAGCGCAGGGTGCGCGCGGCGGATCTCGTTGAGCTGCGTGAGGTACGGCTCGAGCGAGCGGCCCTGGTTGACCGCACTGTGGAAGTCACGCGGACGCAGCTCGTACTTCTCCGAGTCCAGGTACTCCTCCGAGCCCTCCTTGACGGCCTGGCCCTCGAAGAGCTCGAAGCCGGAGTAGACGCCCCAGGTCGGCGACATCGTCGCGGCCAGCGTCGCCCGGATCGCGAACATTCCGGGACCACCGGTCTGCAGGGACTCGTGGAGGATGTCCGGGGTGTTCGTGAACAGGTTCGGGCGGCACTCGTCGGCGTGCTCGGCGTGCATCTGCGCGAACTCGGCCAGCTCCTCCTTCTCCGTCCGCCACGTGAAGTACGTGTAGGACTGGCTGAAGCCGAGCCGGGCCAGGCCGAACAGCCGCGCCGGGCGGGTGAACGCCTCGGCCAGGAACAGCACGTCCGGGTACTGCTTCTTGATCTCCCAGATGAGCCAGTGCCAGAAGTTCGGCGGCTTCGTGTGCGGGTTGTCCACCCGGAAGATCCGGACGCCGTGCTCCACCCACTTCAGCGCGACGCGCAGGCACTCGGCGTAGAGGCCGGCCGGGTCGCGGTCGAAGTTGAGCGGGTAGATGTCCTGGTAGCGCTTCGGCGGGTTCTCCGCGTAGGCGATCGTCCCGTCGGGGCGGACGGTGAACCACTCCGGGTGCTCGGTGACCCACGGGTGGTCCGGCGCGCACTGCAGGGCGAAGTCGAGCGCGACCTCCATGCCCAGCTCGTTCGTGCGCGCGACGAACGCGTCGAAGTCGTCGAAGTCGCCCAGCTCGGGGTCGATCGCGTCGTGCCCGCCGGCAGCCGAACCGATCGCCCAGGGGGAGCCGACGTCGCCCGCCTCGGCGTGGACGGAGTTGTTGCGGCCCTTGCGGTGCACGGTGCCGACCGGGTGGATCGGCGGGAGGTAGACGATGTCGAAGCCCATCTTCGCGATCCGGTCGAGCTCCTTGGTCGCGGTGACGAACGTGCCGTGCACCGCACGGCCGGTCTCGTCCCGCCCGCCGGTGGACCGCGGGAAGATCTCGTACCAGGAGCCGAACAGGGCGCGCTGCCGGTCGGCGAAGATCTCGCGCTCCGGGCCCAGGGTGATCAGCTCCCGGACCGGGCGCTCGGTCATGATCGCGACGACGGCCGGGAACAGGGCCGGCGCGACCCGGGCGCGCAGCGGCAGGGCGGTGTCGCGCAATGCATTCGCAGCGCCCAGCAGCAGATCGCGCTGGGCCTTCTCGGACGGGCGGCGGCCGACCCGCTGCAGCAGCCGGGCGCCGGTCTCCAGGTCGTTGGCCAGCTCGTCGGGGGTCTGCCCGGCCGCGAGCTTCTTCTCGACGGAGTTGCGCCACGTCGTCCACGGGTCGCTCCAGGCGTCCACGCGGAACCGCCAGCGACCGGTCTGCGACGGCACGACCGAGGCTACGAAGCGGTCGGTCCCGACCCCCTCCGGCTCCATCCGGACGAACTCGGACTCGCCCTCGGTCCCGTCGTCGCCGATCGGCGTCCAGACGACGTTCGCCGCGACGGCGTCGTGTCCCTCGCGCCACACCGTGGCCCGGATCGGTACGACCTCGCCGACCACGGCCTTGCTCGGATCACCGGTCTCCACGAACGGGGTCACGTCGTCGATCCCGAGCCGTCCCGTCATCGGCCACACTCTCCCGGGGAATTCGCTGCTCAGCCAAGGACCCGTCAACCGTACCGATCCGCGGCCGGTCCGGCGCTGCGGGCAGGCGACCGCGTGTCGCGACGTCCCAGCTCGGCAACGATACAGTGCCCGCCCGTGAGAGCCCTGCGCCGATTCACGGTCCGTGCCCAGCTGCCCGGCCCGCTCGCCCCGCTCCAGACGCTGGCCACGAACCTGCGCTGGACGTGGCACGCGGCGACCCGCGACCTGTTCGCCTCGCTCGACCCACAGGAGTGGGCCCGCAGCGGCGAGGACCCGGTCCGGCTGCTCGGCGAGATCCCGACGACCCGGCTCGACGAGCTCGCCGCGGACCCGTCGACCGTGTCCACGGTGCAGGAGCTGGCCGCGGATCTCGACGGCTACCTCACCGGCGACCGCTGGTACCAGGACCAGCGCGCCGAGGACCCCGCGATGCCCGGCGCGGTCGCGTACTTCTCCATGGAGTTCGGTGTCTCCGAGGTCCTGCCGAACTACTCGGGCGGCCTCGGCGTGCTCGCCGGGGACCACCTCAAGGCGGCCTCGGACCTCGGCGTGCCGCTGATCGGCGTCGGGCTGCTCTACCGGTCCGGGTACTTCCGCCAGTCGCTGTCGCTCGACGGCTGGCAGCTGGAGCACTACCCGGCGATCGACCCGCAGGGCCTTCCGCTGCAGCTGCTCACCGGGGAGGACGGCGAGCCGGTGCGGGTCGAGGTCGCGATGCCGGACGAGCGCACGCTCGCCGCGCGCGTCTGGCGGGCCCAGGTCGGCCGGGTGCCGCTGCTGCTGCTCGACACCGACATCGAGGCCAACGACCCGGACCTGCGGGGGATCACCGACCGTCTCTACGGCGGCGACCAGGACCACCGGATCTCGCAGGAGATCCTGATCGGCGTCGGCGGCGTGCGGGCCGTGCGGGCCTACTGCGCCGCCACCGGGCACCCGGCGCCGGAGGTCTTCCACACCAACGAGGGCCACGCCGGGTTCCTCGGGCTGGAGCGGATCCGGGAGCTGGCCACCGGCAGCGCGGGGCTGGACTTCGACCAGGCGCTGGCCGCCGTGCGGGCGGGCACCGTGTTCACCACCCACACGCCGGTGCCGGCCGGCATCGACCGGTTCGGCGTCAGCCTGGTCCGCCAGTACCTCACCGAACGCCTGCTGCCCGGCCTGCCCTCCGACCGGCTGCTGGCGCTCGGCTCCGAGGACGACCCGGAGATGTTCAACATGGCGCACATGGGCCTGCGGCTGGCCCAGCGCGCCAACGGCGTCTCGCGGCTGCACGGCGCGGTGTCCCGGGGGATGTTCGGCGGGCTGTGGAGCGGCTTCGACGCCGACGAGGTGCCGATCGGCTCGGTCACCAACGGCGTGCACGGCCACACGTGGGAGGCGCGCGAGATCACCGAGCTGCTCGGTGACCCGACGCCCGGCGGCGGCCGCCACGAGCTGCAGGTCTCGCCATCCGATGTGGACGACGCCACGCTGTGGGGGCTGCGCAACACGCTGCGCTCGCGGCTGGTCGACGAGGTCCGACGCCGGGTCCGCGCGGCCTGGCTGGAGCGCGGCGCGTCGGCTCCGGAGCTGGGCTGGACCGACCACGTCTTCGACCGCGACGTGCTCACCGTCGGCTTCGCCCGCCGCGTGCCGACCTACAAGCGGCTCACGCTGATGCTGCGCGACACCGAGCGCCTGCGCGGGCTGCTGCTGGACCCGAACCGGCCGGTGCAGCTCGTCGTCGCCGGCAAGTCCCACCCGGCCGACGACGGCGGCAAGGCGCTGATCCAGCAGATCGTGCGCTTCGCCGACGACGCGGGGGTGCGGCACCGGATCGTCTTCCTCCCCGACTACGACATGTCGATGGCCCGGTACCTGTACTGGGGCTGCGACGTCTGGCTGAACAACCCGCTGCGCCCGCTGGAGGCGTGCGGCACGTCCGGCATGAAGTCCGCCCTCAACGGCGGGCTCAACCTCTCCATCCGCGACGGCTGGTGGGACGAGCTCTACGACGGCGCCAACGGCTGGGCGATCCCCACCGCGGACGGCGTCGAGGACCCGACCCGCCGCGACGACCTGGAGGCGAACGCGCTCTACGAGCTGATCGCGACCCAGGTGGCACCGGCGTTCTACGACCGGACGGGCGGCGTCCCGAGCCGCTGGGTGGAGCTGGTGCGGCACACGCTGTCCACGCTGCGCCCGGAGGTGCAGGCGACCCGCATGGTCCGGGAGTACGTCCAGGACTGGTACGTGCCGGCGGCGGCCGCCGCCGGCCGGGCCTCCGCGGACGGGTTCGCGGCGGCCCGCGACGTCGCCGAGTACCGGGCACGGCTGAACTCCGCGTGGACGAAGCTGCAGGTCACCGGCGTCGACGCGTCCGGGCTGCCGGACACGCCGGTCGTCGGGTCCCCGATGACGGTGCGGGCGAGCGTCGACCTCGCCGGGCTGGACCCGACGGACGTGACGGTGGAGGCCGTCGTCGGGCGGGTGGACGACACCGACGAGCTCGCCGAGCCGACCACGATGGCGATGAGCCACCAGGGCGGAGAGGCGTGGGAGGCCGTGGTTCCGCTGCCGCACGCGGGGCTGACCGGCTACACGGTGCGCGTGCTGCCGCGCCACGAGCACCTGGCGTCGTCGGCGGAGCTGGGCCGGATCGTGCTGGCCGGGTAGCTACTCGGCGACGAGCTCGTCCGCGGTGATGCGGGACGCCTCCTGCCGAACCGTCATGGCTCTCATGGTGGCAGGTTGACGGAGGCCACCGGCAGTGTCGGAGGGCTCAGCCCCCGCCGCAGCACCCTCCGCCGCAGCAGCCGCCCCCGCCACCGGCCGGGGCCATCGCCGGCCGGGGCATGCCGCCACCACCGGAACGCCCGCCGAGCGAGACGGTCGAGAGCAGCTTCACCGTGTCGTCGTGCCCGAGCGGGCAGGGCGCCGGGTCGCCGGAGGCCTGCATCGGCCGGTCCACCTCGAACGTCGCCGGCGCGCCCATGGAGGCGCAATCCCGGCACCGGAACTCGTAGCGCGGCATGGCGGGAACGATACGCCGACCCCGGTGCGGTCGGACCCGTCTCCGGGGCGGACTCCGGGATCTCTCCGATCCGGGCACCCACCCGGCGTTCCTACGGTCGATCGTGGCTCGCCGGACCGGCCGGGGAGATCCGGTCGGGGAGGTCTCGTGGGGGAGATGGTGTTGGCGTTCGCCGCATCGCCGTGGGTGCTGGTCGCCCTGTTCGTCCTGTGCACGGTGGACGGGTTCTTCCCGCCGGTGCCCAGCGAGTCCGTGGTGATCGCCCTCGCGGCGACGGCCGCGACCGGACACGGCCCGCCGATCGCGGCCGTCGTCGCGGTGGCCGCCCTCGGGGCGTTCGCCGGCGACCTGATCGCCTACCGGATCGGCACCCGGGTACCACTCGACCGCATCCCGTGGATGCGCGGCGCGCGTGGCAGGCGGACGACGACCCGGCTGCGGACCCTGCTCCAGCGGCGCGGAGCGGTGCTGATCCTCTCGGCCCGGTACGTGCCGGTCGGACGCGTCGCGGTCTCGATGACCTCGGGCGCCACCGGCTACCCGTGGCGGCGGTTCGTCGCGGTCGCCGTGGTCGCGGCGGTGACGTGGTCCGGGTACTCGACGTTGATCGGGCTGGGGGCCGGAGCCGTCGTGACGGGCAACCCGTTGCTGGCGGCCGCGATCGGCGTCGTGACCGGTGTGCTGCTGGGTCTTCTCGCCGACGCCGTGCTCCGCCGGATCGAGGCGCGGCGGGAGCCCGAACCGGACCGGGCGCGGGTGGCGGCCGGGTCCGGCGGTCCGCGTGACAGGTCGGCGGCTGCGCAGCAACAGGACCGACGGCACAGGTCACGAGCGCCGTCGGCGACCCGCGGACGACGCCCGCCGGATCTCGACGGTCGCCTCCCGGAACGCCGGCGCCGCACGGGAGAAGAAGTCGAACAGCACCGCCTGCTCGGCGTCGGAATAGCCCTCGAAGACCGCGCCGACCTCCCGGCGTGCCGGTCCGACCAGCTCGTCGACCTCGGCCGTCCCGCTCTCCACGCGCTCGACGAGCACCCGGCGGCGGTCGGCCGGGTCGGCCACCCGCCGGACCCGTCCGCCGCGCTCCAACCGGTCGATCATGCGGGTGGCCGCCCCGGTGGTGAGCCCGGTGCGTTCGGCCAGATCACCGGCCGTCATGTCGCCGTCGAGATCGAGCACGCTCAGGGCGTACCAGTCGGTCGCCGGTAGACCGGCCGCCGTCGCCGCGGCCTGGCCGTGCAGCCCGACGGCGTCGACGAACGCCCGGAACACCGCGCTGGAATTCTCTGGCGCCACGGCCCCTCCTCGGGTAGTAATAGCTGCATGAGTGCAGAGACTGTTCAAGTGCAGATACTATCGCAGGAGGTTCCGATGTCCGACGAGCAGGCCGTCCGCGCCGTGTTGAGTGACCTCGTCGCAGCGTGGGAGCGCCAGGATGCGGACGCCTACGGCGCCCTGTTCACCGAGGACGCCACGTACACGACGTTCGTGGGCACGCTGTACCGCGGCCGCGCGGCGATCGTGGAGAGCCACCGCGCGCTGTTCCGGTCGTTCCTCAAGGGCACCACGCTGGCCGACGAGCGGATCGAGGTCCGCTTCCACGGGCCGGACGTCGCCGTCGTCACCTCGCGCGGTGACGTCGTGAAGGGTCGTCGACGCAAGCCGCTCGGCAAGGCCCAGACCTACACGCTCGTGCGCACCGACGACGGGTGGCGGGTCGCGGCGTTCCAGAACACGAAGCGGCGCCCGCTGCTGGAGACGATCTCGGCGCGCCTGCAGCCGGCGACGGCGCCGTCCTGAGGGGATTCAGCGGCTGCGCAGCAGGCCGACCGAGCGCGGCGCGAGCTTCACGGTGTCGCCCGGCTCGTGCGGCGCCGGGTCGGCCGGGATCCCGTCCGGCGTCGTCGTGTCCAGCACCGGCTCGAAGCCGTGCTCGGTCGGCAGCACGCAGTCCACCGGGTCCGGGCCCGCGTGCATCGTCAGCAGCCAGTAGTCCGCCAGCAGTACGACGAGCGTCCGGCTGCCGAGGTCGTGCCAGTCGCCGTCGTCCATCGGGCGGCCGGACGGGTGCCACCAGAGCACCTCGCCCTCGACGTAGAACTGGTCGCGGTGCAGCACCGGCGACTCGCGGCGCAGCTCCGCGACCCGGGCGGTGAACGCCGTCAGCGCCGCGGCCTCCGACGAGGTCGTCCAGTCCACCCAGGACACGTCGTCGTCGCGGCAGTAGGCGTTGTTGTTGCCGCCCTGGGTCCGCCAGCGCTCGTCGCCGCCGAGCAGCATCGGTGTGCCGACCGAGAGCAGCAGGGTGGCCAGCATCGCGCGGGCCGTGGCGAGCCGGTCGGCCAGCACGGCCGGGTCGTCCGTCGGCCCCTCGACGCCGAAGTTCTGCGAGCGGTTGTCGTCGGTGCCGTCCCGGTTGTCCTCGCCGTTGCGCTCGTTGTGCTTGCGCTCGTAGGAGACGAGGTCGCGCAGCGTGAACCCGTCGTGCGCGGTGACGAAGTTGACCGACGCCCACGGCCGTCGCCCGGAGTCGGCGTAGAGGTCGGAGCTGCCGGTCAGCCGCGACGCCAGCTCGGCGACGCCGCCGTGACCGCGCCAGAAGTCGCGCACGGCGTCGCGGTAGCGCCCGTTCCACTCCGACCAGGCGACCGGGAACCCGCCCACCCGGTAGCCCTCGCCGGTGGCGTCCCACGGCTCGGCGATCAGCTTGCAGCGCGACAGCGTCGGGTCCTGCGCGATCGCCGTGAGCAGGGCCGAGTCCGGCGAGAACGGCCCGGAGCGCGGGCGTCCCAGCACCGAGGCCAGGTCGACGCGGAACCCGTCCACGCCGTAGGCGAGCACCCAGTGCCGCAGCGCGTCGCAGACCAGCCGGATCACCGTCGGCGACCCGGCGTCGAGCGTGTTGCCGGTGCCGGTGATGTCCGCGTCGCGGCCGTTGCCGCCCAGCGAGTAGTAGGCGGGCGCGTCCAGCCCGCGGTAGCTCAGGGTCGTGCCCCCGACGCCGCCCTCGCAGGTGTGGTTCGGGACCACGTCGAGGATCACCTCGATCCCGGCCGCGTGCAGCGTGTCCACCATCGCGCGGAACTCGGTGCACTCCTCGCCCGCGACGGCGGCGTAGCCGGCGTGCGGGGCCAGGAAGCCCAGCGTCGAGTAGCCCCAGTAGTTCACGGCGCCGCGCTCGAGCAGCGGCGGCTCGTCCGCGATCGCGTTCACCGGCAGCAGCTCGACGGCCGTCACCCCGATCCGCCGCAGGTGCTCGACGACGGCCGGGTGCGCCAGCCCCCGGTACGTACCGCGGTGCTCCGGCGGGACCTCCGGGTGGAGCAGCGTGTAGCCGCGCACGTGCAGCTCCTGGATCACCGTGTCCGACCACGGGATGTCCGGGCGCGGCGGCAGCGGCCCGCCGTCGGGCGCCGTGACCACCGACAGCGGCACGTGCCCGAGCGAGTCGATGGTGCTCGGCTCGCCGGTCATCGGGTCGCCGGTCCAGCCGCGTGCGGCCCGTAGGTCGGAGACCCGGCCGGTGATCCGCTTCGCGTACGGGTCGACGAGGATCTTGTGCGGGTTCGCCCGGACGCCGTGCCACGGCCGGTACGGGCCGTGCACCCGGAAGCCGTAGCGCTGGCCCGGCCGCACGTCCGGGACGTGGCCGTGCCAGACGCCGAACGTGTGCTCGCCGAGCTCGACGCGCCGCTCGGTGAGCGCGCCGTCCGGACCGTCGACCAGGCACACCTCGACGATCTCGGCGCTGGTCGTGGCGACGGCGAACCGGGTGCCGCCCTCGTCGGGGTGGGCACCCAGCGGGAAGACAGGCACGATCGGCCAGGATAGGGGTCGTGACCACTCCCGGAACCCCTTCCGCGCCCGGCGTCACACCGATCGATTCGGACGACGCTCGTGATCGGGATGGACGCCGCGACCGTCCGCCGCGGGACCACCACCCTGCTCGACGCCGTCGACTGGCGGGTCGAGCTGGACGAGCGCTGGGTGGTCCTGGGCCCGAACGGCGCCGGGAAGACGACGCTGTTGCGCCTGGCCGGCGCGGAGCTGCACCCGACGTCGGGCGCCGTGCAGATCCTCGGCGAGCGGATGGGCCGGGTGAACGTGTTCGAGCTGCGCCCGCGGATCGGGCTCACCTCGGCCAACCTCGGGATCCGGATCCCCGGCGACGAGATCGTCTCCGACGTCGTCGTCTCGCGCCGGGTACGGCGTGGTCGGCCGCTGGCGGGAGGACTACGAGAGCGAGGACACCGACCGCGCCCACCAGCTGCTGGACGCGCTCGGCATGGGCCGGCTCACCGGACGGGCCTACTACACGCTCTCCGAAGGCGAGCGCAAGCGGGCGCTGATCGCCCGCGCGCTGATGACCGATCCCGAGCTGCTGCTGCTCGACGAGCCCGCGGCCGGCCTGGACCTGGGCGGGCGCGAGGACCTGGTGTCGCGGCTGTCGACGCTGGCCCACGACCCGGAAGCGCCGGCGTCGGTGCTGGTCACGCACCACGTCGAGGAGATCCCGCCCGGCTACACGCACGGCATGCTGCTGCGCGGGGGACGGGTCGTGGCCGCCGGGCTGCTCGACGACGTGCTCACCGACGACACGCTGTCCGAGACGTTCGGGCTCCCGCTCACGGTCGCGCGGCGCCGCGGCCGGTTCACCGCCTGGCGCCGGGACTGACCCCGACCGCGGAGCACTCGTGGGTCACGTACGGGCGCGCGGCGCATCGTCGTGATCACGAGCGCCGGGCGGCGGGTTAGGGTCCGACGCGTGAGTGAATTCGTGAGCCTGTCCGTGGACGGCGGTATCGGGACGATCCGGATCGACCGGCCGCCGATGAACGCGTTGAACCGCCAGATCCAGGGGGAGCTGCTCGCCGTCGAGCGAGGAGGCGTCGACCCGCGCCGACGTCCGCGCCGTCGTCGTCTACGGCGGGGAGAAGACGTTCGCCGCGGGTGCGGACGTCAAGGAGATGGCCTCGATGTCCTACGCGGACATGGCCCCGGTCGCGCGGAAGCTCTCGGCGGGCCTGGGCGCGATCTCGACGATCCCGAAGCCGACCGTCGCGGCGGTGACCGGGTACGCACTGGGCGGCGGGCTCGAGGTGGCCCTCGGCGCGGACCGCCGGATCGTCGGCGACAACGCGAAGATGGGCTTCCCGGAGATCCTGCTCGGGATCTTCCCGGGTGGCGGCGGGACGCAGCGCGCGGCGCGTCTGATCGGACCCTCGCGGACGAAGGACCTGCTCTACACCGGCCGGATGGTCTCCGCCCAGGAGGCGCTGGAGATCGGGCTGGTGGACGAGGTCGTGCCGGCCGACGAGGTGTACTCCCGTTCGGTGGAGTACCTGTCCCAGTTCGCCGCCGGACCCGCGCTCGCGCTCGCCGCGGCGAAGAAGGCCGTCGACAACGGGCTGGACACCGACCTGCGCACCGGTCTGGACATCGAGTCCGAGCTGTTTGCCGCCGCCTTCGCCAGCGAGGACGCCAAGAACGGCATGGCCTCGTTCGTCGAGAACGGCCCCGGAAAGGCGACGTTCACCGGGCGCTGACGACTGCGTAGTTCCCCGGGGTCGGTCCGGGAACCGGGCGGATAAGCCTGCGTTGCATGACGTCCGACCCGGCACCCACTCCGCACGCCAGCGCCGACCAGGTCGAAGCGGCGTGGAGCGATCCGAAGCTCGCCAACGTCCTCTACCACGACTGGGAGGCCGGGACCTACGACGAGAAGTGGTCGATCAGCTACGACGAGCGCTGCATCGACTACGCCGCCGGACGGTTCCGCCTCGCCGCGCCGTGGGACGGACGTCCGTACCTGCGCGCGCTGGAGCTGGGCAGCGGGACCGGGTTCTTCCTGCTCAACCTCATGCAGGCCGGGGTCGCCGACCGCGGGCGCGGTGACCGACCTGTCGCCGGGGATGGTGCAGGCGGCGCTGCGCAACGCCGGTCACCTCGGGCTCGACGTCGAGGGCCGGGTCGCCGACGCCGAGCGCATCCCGTTCCCGGACGACAGCTTCGACCTCGTCGTCGGGCACGCGGTGCTGCACCACATCCCGGACGTCGAGGCGGCGCTGCGCGAGGTGCTGCGGGTGCTGGAGCCGGGCGGGCGGTTCGTGTTCGCCGGCGAGCCGACCCGGATCGGCGACGCCTACGCCCGCACGCTCGGGCAGTGGACGTGGAAGGCGACCACGACGGTCACGAAGCTGCCGCTCCTGTCCGGGTGGCGGCGTCCCGCAGTCCGAACTGGACGAGTCGTCCCGGGCGGCGGCGCTGGAGTCGGTCGTCGACCTGCACACGTTCGACCCGGACGACCTGGAACGGACGGCGCGCCGGGCCGGCGCGGAGGGTGTGCGGGTGCACACCGAGGAGTTCAGCGCGGCGATGCTCGGCTGGCCGGTGCGCACGTTCGAGGCGGCCGTCCCGCCCGGGCGGCTCGGCTGGAACTGGGCGATGTTCGCCTACCACGGCTGGCAGGGGCTCTCCTGGCTGGACGAGCACGTGCTGTCCCGGGTGGTGCCGCGCGCGTGGTTCTACAACGCACTCGTCACCGGTACGAAGTCCCGATCATGAGTACCGGGAGTTCGCCGGAACGCCCGCGGTTGTCGGTGGTCCGCGCCACACTCGACGACGTGGAGCACCCGCTGGAGCCGTTCTGGCGCGGCGTGATCGCGTTCCGGCTGCTCACGCTCGTGACGGTGATCGGGGTGACGGCGTGGCACCTGCCCGCGTACGCGAGCCCGTACGGCGCGGTCGCCGTGCTGGTCGCGATGACCGTGTGGACCGCCGTGCTGACCTGGGGATACCTGGGCCGCCTGCCCGGGCTGCCGGACCGGCGCGGGCTGCTGGCGATCGTCGACGTCGCCGTCTGCTGCGCGATCATGGCGACCACCCCGTTGATCGTGTTCGACGCGCAGCTCGACGCCGGCACGCCCGGCATGGGCTCGATCTGGACGGCCGGGTCCGTCCTGGCGTGCGCGGTGGCGTTCCGGATCCGCGGCGGGCTGGCCGCGTCCCTGGTCATCTCGGCGGCGCTCGTCGTGGCGAAGCAGCGGATCGGCCTGCTCGAGATCGGCGACATCGAGCTGCTGGTGCTGGCCGGGCTGACCGTCGGGTTCGCGTCCCGGGTGCTGCAACGCGCCGCGGCACGGCTGCGCCGGATCGCGGCGGAGCAGGCCGCCGACGCCGAGCGGGAACGCCTGACCCGCCAGATCCACGACGGCGTGCTCCAGGTGCTCGCGCACGTGCAGCGCCGCGGGACCGAGATCGGCGGCGGCGCGGCCGAGCTCGGCTCGCTGGCCGGCGAGCAGGAGGTCGCGCTGCGCACGCTGCTCACCGGCGGCGCCGGGAACACCGACGCGACCGGTCACCGTGACCTCGGAGCCGCCCTGCGGACGTTGTCCTCGCCACGGGTGACGGTCTCCGCCCCGGCCGACCCGCTGGAGCTGCCGGCCGCGGTCACCGACGAGATCGAGGCCGTCGTCCGTGCCGCGCTGGCCAATGTGGACGCGCACGCCGGGCCGGACGCGCGGGCCTGGGTGCTGGTGGAGGAGCTGGACACCGAGCTGGAGATCAGCGTGCGCGACGACGGCCCGGGCATCCCCGAGGGCAGGCTCGCCGAGGCGGAGTCGGAGGGGCGGCTCGGCGTGGCCCGCTCGATCCGGGGCCGGGCCTCGGAGCTGGGTGGGACCCTGACGCTCGACACCGGGCCGGGCCGGGGGACCGAGTGGGCGCTGCGCGTCCCGCGCCCGGTCCGCACGCAGGGGGTGGTGGCGTCGTGAGCGGGGAACCGGCCGTGCGGGTGATGGTCGTCGACGACCACCCGATCTGGCGCGAGGGCGTGGCGCGCGACCTCACCGAGCGCGGGTGCGACGTGGTCGCGACCGCCCCGGACGGTCCGGCCGCGGTCCGGATCGCGGCCGCGGTGCGCCCGGACGTCGTGCTGATGGACCTCAACCTCGGCGAGACGTCCGGCGTGCCGGCGATCGCCGAGATCATGGCGTCCCGGCCGGAGACCCGGATCCTCGTGCTGTCCGCCAGCGGCGAGCACACCGACGTGCTGGAGGCGGTGAAGGCGGGGGCGACCGGGTACCTCGTGAAGTCGGCCGGCGCGGAGGAGCTGCTCGACGCCGTGCACCGCACCGCCCGCGGTGTCGCCGTGTTCACGCCCGGCCTGGCCGGGCTGGTGCTCGGTGAGTTCCGCAAGATGGCCGAGGCGCCGGCCCGCGGCAACGGTGAGCCGGCCGTGCCCGAGCTGACCGAGCGGGAGACCGAGGTCCTGCGGCTGGTCGCCAAGGGCCTGACCGCCCGGCAGATCGGCGAGCGCCTGGTCGTCTCGCACCGCACGGTGGAGAGCCACGTCCAGAACACGTTGCGGAAGCTGCAGTTGCACAACCGATCCCAGCTCGTTCGGTACGCGATCGAGCGGGGGCTGGCCGACGACTGAGCACGGACGCGGATGCGCATCGACACTGATCACGCGACGGTATCGCCCTGCTCGTCCGGTGAGCCCGGATCGGTGGGATCGCGCGACAGACCGGCCGGTCGATGGCACAGTGATCCATTCGGAGCGGCGAGGGACGGCAGTCGGAGGTTTCCCGGTGGAGCACGACGAGTCCATCGGCGTCGTCGTCGTGGGCCACCCTCCGCTCCCGCGTTCGGTCCGGGTGCTGGCCACCGTCTCCGCCGCCGACCTGCCGGCCGCCGTGGCACGGCTGCGGCCCCGGATCGGCATGGTCGATCTGGACGACGGGCGGGATGCGGGCGTGGTCGCGATCGCGATGCTGGCCCAGCGGTCGCCGGACGTCCCGATCCTCGCGTCGTCGTCGGAGATCGAGCACGCAACGGTGCTCGACGCGGTCCGCGCGGGAGCGGCCGGCTACGCGGCCGGTGCCGACGAGGACACGATCGCCGAGCTCGTCGAGGCCGTCGTCGAGGGTCGCCCCGCGTTCAGCCCCGGCCTGGCCGGCGTCGTGCTGGACGCCGTCGCGGATCCGGCGACGACGGCGGCGCCGCCGCTCAGCCCCCGCGAGTCCGACGTGCTGCGCCTGGTCGTCGAGGGGCTGACGGCCCGCCAGATCGCCGGACGGCTGGTCCTCTCGCCGCGCACGGTGGAGAACCACGTGCAGCGGTTGCTGCGCAAGTTCGACGTCCCGGGCCGCGGCGCGCTCGTGCGCTACGCGATCGAGCACGGGCTGGCCTGAGTCACCCGGCAGGCGCCCCCAACCGGGCCAGGATGGCGTCCAGCACGGCCGGGACGTCGGCGTCGAGCGCGACGTCGACCGGCGGCGACGGCGGGGCGGTGCCGCGGCCGCGGTCCGGCACGGTCGCGCCGCGGGCCGGTCCGAGGTCGCAGGCGACCTGCAGCGGCATCGGCGTCGCCCGCAACGTGCCGGGGGTGATCGCCTCGAGCAGAGCGACGGCGTCGTGCAGCGGGACCCCGTCCAGGCCGTGGGTCCGGCGGTACCACGCCCGGTAGGGCTCGATCAGCGCGTCGAGGTGCAGGCAGACGGCGTCGCCCGCGCCGAGCCGGGCGAGGCGGTGCGCGTCCACCGCGCAGCGCAGCGTGAGATCCAGCGGGACGAGCGTGACCGGGACCTCGGCCTGCGTGAGCACCCGGTGCGCGGCCTCCGGGTCGGCGAACACGTTGAACTCGGCCGCGCCGGTGATGTTCCCCGCCCCGGTCGAGCCGCCCATCACGACGATCCGGCCGATCCGCGGGGCCAGCTCGGGATGCGCGGCGAGCAGCAGCGCCGTGTCGGTCAGCGGGCCGATCGAGGCGATCGTGACCGGATCGGCCGCGGTGCGCAGCACGTCGGCCATCACGTCCACGCCCGGGCGCGGGTCGAGCGGTACCGGGCCGGGCAGCGTGTGGGCGCGACCGCCGAGACCGTCGTCGCCGTGGACCTCGGTCGCCCGGTGCGGACGGTCGTGCACCAGCGGCCGGGACGCACCCGCCGCGACCGGCACGTCCGGGCGCCCGGCCAGCGCCAGCAGCCGCCGCGCGTTGTCCAGCGTGTGCTCGAGCCCGACGTTGCCGAACGCCGCGACGACGGCGCGCACGTCGACCTCCGGGCTGCGCAGCGCCAGCACCAGCGCGACCGCGTCGTCCACGCCGGGGTCGGTGTCGATGATCAACGGGATCGGCCGGGTGGGGCGGACGGGGGTGGCGGGTTGCGCGGGCAACGGCTGCTCCTCGGCGTCGGTGCGGCCACCCTACGACCGGCCCCGCCGCGCCCTACTCGCTGCGGGTCGGCTCGTCCTCGTCGTCCTGCGCGACCTCGCGCGCGGCGGCTTCGGTCTGGCCCGCGTCGTCGTGGTCGACGGCCGGGCGTCGCGCGCCGTCGTGATCGAGCTCGTCGCGCACGGTCCCGGCGTCGGAGCCGGTGACGCGATCGTCCGACCCGTCGTCGATGCTCGTGCTCGTCGCACGGGGGGTCTTCTCGGGCTGGGTCATCGGGGTGTCCTCCGAACGGCGGGATCCGGCGGTCACCGGAGCGGTCGAAGCGGTTACCCGCCTTCCGGGACCGGCACACCCGGGCGCATAGGGTCGCGGCATGAGCACGGGCTCGCTCCGGGACCCCGATCAGGCTCGCCTGTTCGGGCTCTCCTCGCTGCGCTGGGTGCTGCGCCACCGGGCCTGGACCCCCTGGTACCTGGTGCGGTACTGGCGGCTGCTGCGGCTGCGGATCACCCACCCGCACGTCGTCGTGCGCGGGATGGTGTTCCTCGGGCGCGGCGTGCGGATCGAGGCCCGACGCGGGTTCGGCCGGCTGGAGATCGGTCGCTGGGTGCACATCGGCGACGGCACGTCGCTGCGCTGCCACGAGGGGTCGATGCGGATCGGCGACAAGGTCGTGTTCGGCCGGGACAACACCGTGAACTGCTACCTCGACGTCGAGATCGGCGGCGCGACGCTCGTCGCGGACTGGGTGTACGTGACCGACTTCGACCACGTCACCTCCGACGTGCACCGCCCGATCAAGGACCAGGGCATCGTCAAGACGCCGGTGCGGATCGGGCCGGAGTGCTGGCTCGGCGTGAAGACGTCGGTGCTGCGCGGTAGCCGGATCGGGCGCGGCACGGTGCTCGGCGCGCACGCCGTCGCCCGCGGCGACCTGCCGGCGTACGCGATCGCCGTCGGCTCCCCGGCCCGGGTGGTGCGCGACCGTCTGGCCGACTACGAGGCCGCCGCCGCGGAGCGGGCCGCCGTCGTGGACATGGCCCGCAAGGCCGACCGTGCGCTGCACGAGCGGCTGAACCGCTCCTGAGCACTCACGTGCGGCCGAGCACGTTGCCGGTCGGGATCTTGGGCCGGGCGAGCTCGCGCGGGGCGTGGGTGCGCGCCGCGGCGTAGACCTCGGCCGTGCTCGCGGCGATCCGCGCCCAGTCGAAGTCCTCCCGCAGCCGGGCTCTCGCGGCACGCGAGCGGCGCCGGGCCGCCGCCGGGTCGGACAGCGCGCGGGACACGGCGTCGGCGATCCCGGGCACGTCGCCCGGCCGGGAACGAGACGCCGGTGACGCCGTCGCGCACCACCTCGCCGAGCCCGCCCGCGTCCGAGGCGACCAGCGTCGCGCCGACCGCGGCCGCCTCCAGGGCGACGATCCCGAACGGCTCGTAGCGGCTCGGCAGCACCACCGCGTCGGCCGTGCGCAACAGCGCGGCCAGCCGGGCGTCCGGGAGGTGGCCGAGGAAGTCGACGCTGCGCCGCACCCGGTGCACCGCAACCCGATCCTCCAGGAACTCCCGCTGCGTCCCGGTCCCGGCGAGCAGGAGCCGGGTGCCGGGATGCCGCCGCCGGATCCGGGGCAGGGCCGCGACCAGGTCCTGCACGCCCTTCTCGTACTCCAGCCGTCCGAAGTAGACCAGCTGCGGGCCGGGGCGCCCGGCGCCGCTCGGCCCGCGCGGTGGCGGCCGCGGCGCGGGGGACCCGCCAGCGGTGTGCGTCGATGCCGTTGTGCACCACGTGGACCTGCTCCGGCACGAGGTCGAACAGGGTGGCCGCCTCGCGCCGCATGGCCGGTCGAGCACGTGATCACCTCGTCGGCGCGGTTGGCCAGCCACCACTCGGTGGAGTGCACCTGGCGGTTGAGCGGCCCGGGCAGCCATCCGGAGTGCCGGCCCGCCTCGGTCGCGTGCAGCGTGGCGACCAGCGGGACGTCGAGCGCGTCGGCCAGCGCGATCGCCGGGTGCGCGACGAGCCAGTCGTGCGCGTGCACGACGTCCGGTCGCCAGCCGGGCAGCAGGCCGGTCAGCGCGTACCGCACGAGCGCGTGCCCCATCGCGAGCGTCCAGGCGACCATGTCCCGGGCGAACTCGAGGTGCGGCGGGTCCTCGGCGACCCGGACCACCCGGACCCCGGAGACGGTCTCGGTGACGGTCGGGTGGGTGCCGGCGTCGGTCCCGGTCGGCTGCCGCGAGAGCACGACGACGTCGTGCCCGGCCGCCGCGAGCTCGCGCGAGAGCGCGTGCACATGGCGTCCGAGCCCGCCGACGACGACCGGCGGGAACTCCCAGCTGACCATCAGCACCCGCATCGGGGAGATCCTGGCAAACCCGGGATCGCCGGTTACCGCCGGGTAGCGTCCTCTCGCACACACTCGGGTGCTCTCGCACACGCTCGAGCGTGTGCGCGGGCACCGTTTCGTGTGCGACCGCGCCCGCGCCGATCAGATGCCGGGGCGGGTCAGGTCCCGGGCGTCGAGGTGGCCGAACACCGGCGCCGTTCCGTCGGTCCAGCCCGCGGCCCGTCTCCGGGCGGCCCGGTCCCGGCCGTCACGGAGCAGGCCGGCGAGCTCGCGCACCCTGCCGGCGTGCAGGGCGGCCCGGCCGCGGGCGTAGTCGGCGGCCGAGTCCTTGGTGACCATGAACGCCCAGTCGCTGGACAGCGCGTGCAGTGCCTGGTCGGCCAGCAGGTCACGCAGCGGGTCGCGCACGACGTCGGTCCCGCTGCGGCCGACGGGGACGGCGTCGAGGGCGGCGAGCAGGTCGCGCTGCACGTCGGCGTTCGCCGCCAGCAGGTCGCCGACCTGCGGTCCGGCCCACACCCGCCAGTCCTTGCCGGACCCCCACGAGCACTCCGGCAGCGTCACCGGGTCGCCGACCAGCCCGTCGTCGACGGCCCCGCGGAGCGTCCGCACCGCCACCCCGGCCTCCGGCAGGGCCCGCAGCACGGCCTCCAGCCACGCCGGGCCCTCGTGCCACCAGTGCCCGAACAGTTCCGTGTCGAACGCGGCGACGGTCAGGCCGGGCCGCCCGAGCTCGTCGCGCACGGCGTGCAGGCGGGCGACGACGGTGTCGACGAAGTCGCGCGCGTCCCGCTGCACCGCGGCGGCCGCGAGGTCGGCGGAGTAGGGCCGCTTGCGCTCGGACGGAACCCGCCGGCCGGTCACCCGGGCCGGCTTGAGCCCGGTCGGGTGGTCCCACGTGTGGAAGTCGCGGTACTCGGGCGAACCGGGGTAGCCCTTGCGCGGCGACCACACCCGGTAGGTGACGTCGAGGTCGCGGCCCGCGCAGACGACGCCGGAGTCACCGACCGGCCGCGCCAGCCCGGTCCGCCCGCGCAGCGCGGGCCCGTCGACGAGGAAGTGCCGCACGCCCGCGTCGGCGTACTCGCGCTCCATGCCGGGCGCGTAGCCGCACTCGGGCGCCCAGATCCCGGCCGGGGCCGAGCCGAGCCGGACCGCATGGTCGGTCAGGCCGGTGCGCAGCGAGAACCGCCGCACGCGCGGGACCAGCAACGGCGCGAACGGGTGCGCGGCCGGCCCGCCGAGCAGCTCGACCGTGCCCGCGTCGGACAGCGCGCGCAGCACCGGCGACGCCCCGTGGCGCCAGTGCCGCTCGAACTCGTCGATGGCGGCCGCGGCGACCCGGTGCTCGTGCGCCGCGAGGTCCGGGAGCCGGCTCCCGGCCGCGTGGGCGCGCAGCGTCCAGCCGCCCAGCCAGTCGTGCACGCCACGCAGGCAGTGCGGGTCGTCGAGCTGCGCCGCGAGCACCGGCGTGACCCCGAGCGTGAGCAGGTCCCGGTGCCCGGCGTCCGCGAGCCGGCGCAGCATCGCGGTCAGCGGCAGGTACGCGTGCGCCCACGACTGGTAGAGCCACTCCTCGCCGACCGGCCACCGGCCGTGGTGCGCGAGCAGCGGCAGGTGCGAGTGCAGGACCAGGCAGAACGTGCCGACGCGGTCGTGGCCGGTCACGGTCGGCGGGCGCAGACCAGCAGGTCGAGGCTCTGCTCCAACCCGCGCGTGTGCAGGACGAAGTCGCTCGCGCGCACCGCGGCGACGTCGGCGCGCAGCCGGTCCGGCCAGTCCCCGCCGGACAGCACCACGGCCGTCTGGGCGTCCACGATGGACCCGCCGTGCTCCGCGTCGAGATCGAGCAGCCGCGGGCCGTGCGAGAGGCCGCGCACGCGAACGTCGTCGAACCCGGACCCGGCGACCATCTCCTCCAGCTCGACCGGGTCGAGCTCGCGGGTGTGGAACGGGTTCAGCGGGGTGTCCCGGCCGGGGGAGAACGTGAGCCGGTTCGGCGTGGACACCATCAGCTGCCCGCCCGGACGCAGGACCCGCCGGCACTCGGCCAGGAACCGCTCCTGCTCCCACAGGTGCTCGATCACCTGCAGCGACACGACGGCGTCGACCGACCCGGTGGCGACCGGGAGCGCGACCAGGTTCGCCCGCGCCGCCACGACGCGCGGGTAGCGGCGGGCGACGTGCGCGACCGTCGGCACGTCGTAGTCCAGGGCCAGCACGCGGCGCGCGGTGCCGGCGAGCAGGTCCGCCCCGTAGCCCTCGCCGCATCCGGCCTCGAGCACGACGCCGCCGGAGCAGTCCGGCGCGATCGCCGCGTAGACCACCTCGTGGCGGCGGAACCAGTAGTTCTCGTGCGCGATGCCGGGCACGGTGCGCTCGCCGGTCAGCGGCAGCGACTCGGTCAGCTCCACCGTCCTCCTCGGTCGGTCTCGTCGGAGGACGCGGACCCTACCCGCCGGTAGGCCTCAGCGCCGGCCCGCCGGTCACGGAGACCACGCCGCCGACGACGTGCCGCAGCCACGCGAGCACCGTCCGGTCGTCCAGGGTGAGCGGGACCTCCGGGCCGGACCAGGACAACCGTGTGACCGGGCGGTGGGCCAGCGCGTCCTCCAGCATCAGCGCGAGCCCGTCGGTGGCCCGGATGCTGATCCCTCCGTGGCTCACCACGCGGCTGCCGACCACCACCTCGTCGGCGTGCGTCCCGGTGCTCAGGACGTAACCCGATCCCAGCCGGTCGTCGAACCCGGTGACCTCCACGCCTGGCCCCTCCCCGTCGCCCCTGAGTTCCGTCAGGAACCGTAGCGAAGCCCGATCCGCGCGGCGGGCGAGGTGTGACCGACGTGGCGCCACGACATCCGCCGGCCGGTGATCCTGCTCACGACCTGCGACGTTGCGACGAAGCTACTCGTCGGTAACAATCGCTCGTACACGGCCCGGCGTCCCGGAACCGGCCGTCGACTGGCAGAGTCGTCGCCGGAGAAACGGACGCGTCGCAGCGTCACGGACCGCAGGGTCCGCCGACTGTGGCGAGGATCGTCCGGCGCCGACCCGCCCACCCGGGCAGACTCGGCGCCGAACCCCCGGGGAACGACCCGGAAGGGGGCCGGTGCACGGCGCCGGCCCGAGGATAGAGACGCCTGCGCCAGCAGGTGCGTCGTGGCAGGAGGTCGAAGAGGTCCGATGAAGATCGTCGCACTGATCAAGCAGGTGCCCGACACCTACTCCGAACGCAAGCTGTCGGACTCCGACCAGACTCTGGACCGTGAGGGCACCGAGGCTGTGATCGATGAGATCAACGAGCGTGCGGTGGAGGCGGCGCTGCAGCTCAAGGAGGCCCACGACGGCTCGGAGGTCGTGGTGGTGTGTATGGGCCCGGACCGGGCGACGGATGCGATCCGTAAGGCGCTGTCGATGGGCGCGGACGCGGCGGTGCACCTGTCGGACGAGGCGATCCACGGCTCGTGTGCGGTGCAGACGGCGAAGGCGTTGACCAAGGCGATCGGCACGGTGGAGGGCTGGGATCTGGTGGTGGCCGGTGAGCAGGCCTCGGACGGTCAGATCGGCGCGGTCCCGGCGATGGTCGCCGACGTGCTGGGGGTGCCGGCGTTGACCCACGTGGTGGAGCTGAGCGTGGACGGGGTCGACGGCGACGGCGAAGCGGGAGACCGACGACGGGGTGACGCACCTGTCGGCGGAGTTGCCGGCGGTGGTGTCGATCGGGGAGAAGGCCAACGAGCCGCGCTACCCGTCGTTCAAGGGGATCATGGCGGCGAAGAAGAAGCCGGTGGCGACCCTGGATCTGGCGGGTGCGGGGATCGAGGCGTCCGAGGTGGGTCTGGCGAACGCGCTGACCACGGTCACGAGCGCGGCGCCGAAGCCGCCGAAGCAGGCCGGTGAGAAGGTCACCGACGAGGGCGACGGCGGCGCGAAGATCGCCGAGTACCTGGTCGGCCAGAAGCTGATCTGAACCAGCCCCGACGAACCACGAAGGCAGGAGAAACGAATCATGGCTGAGGTCCTGGTCCTCGTCGACCACGTCGAGGGCGAGATCAAGAAGACCACCTACGAGCTGCTGACCGCGGCCCGGTCGCTGGGGGAGCCGTCCGCGGTCGTGGTCGGCGCGCCGGGTACGGCCGGGAAGCTGGCCGACGGCCTGTCGGCGCACGGCGCGGAGAAGATCTATGTCGCGGAGACCGACTCCAGCGACCACCTGACGCCGGAGGTGTCGGTTCTGGAGTCGCTGGTCGGCTCCGCGTCCCCGGCGGCGGTGCTGATCAGCGCGTCGGCGGACGGTAAGGAGGTCGCCGGCCGGGTGGCGGTGCGCACCGAGTTCGGGGCTGCTGGGCGACGTGGTCGGTGTCGGCGCGGAGGGGGTGTCGCACTCGGTGTTCGGTGGCGCCTACACCGCCGAGGCGAAGGCCAACACCGAGCACCCGGTGATCACGGTGCGGCCCGGGGCGATCGATATCGAGGAGAACTCGGGGGCGGGGGCGCAGGAGAGTGTCGAGGTCCCGGCCGCGTCCAGCCCGCAGGCGAGGGTCACCAGCCGGGAGCCGGTGGTGGGTGGGGATCGTCCGGAGCTGACCGAGGCGACCGTGGTCGTCTCCGGTGGGCGTGGTGTCGGCTCGGCGGATGACTTCTCGGTCGTCGAGGGGCTGGCGGACTCGCTGGGTGCGGCGGTGGGTGCGTCGCGGGCGGCGGTGGACTCGGGTTACTACCCGCCGCAGTTCCAGGTCGGGCAGACCGGGAAGACGGTGTCCCCGCAGCTCTACATCGCGCTGGGGATCTCGGGTGCGATCCAGCACCGGGCCGGGATGCAGACGTCGAAGACGATCATCGCGGTGAACAAGGACGAGGAAGCGCCGATCTTCGAGATCGCCGACTACGGCATCGTGGGTGACCTGTTCAAGGTCGCCCCGCAGCTGCAGGAGGAAGTCGCCAAGCGCAAGAGCTGACCTCTTCAGTGCTCGACGAGGGGCAACCCGCATCCGCGGGGTGCCCCTCGTTCGTGTGTGGGAGATCGTCGTGTTCACCTGCGGGTCCGACGTCCTACGGCGTTCATCACGGGGCCATCCGGACGCCGTCGCGCACCCGTCCGGCGGTTCACCGAGGGCGGTACCCATACGGCGTGACGCATTACGGTGTCTTCCCCTCCCCGCCGGCTCCGCCGGCTGCCGACCCCCGTGTGATCGTCCGAACGCCGGAGGCCGCGGCGACGCGGTACTCCCTGCTGCTGACCACCGACGCCGACGACGTCGCCGCCGCCCAGGCACTGCGCTACCGCGTGTTCGCCGGGGAGATCGGGGCACGTCTGGACACGCCCGTGCCCGGCTTCGACGTCGACCGCTTCGACTCCTTCTGCGACCACCTGGTCGTCCGCGAGGACGCCACCGGCGAGATCGTCGGCACCTACCGGATGCTGCCGCCGCACCGGGCGCGCGACGCCGGCGGGCTGTACTCCGACGGCGAGTTCGACCTCGGCCGTCTCGACCCGCTGCGCGACTCGCTCGTCGAGACCGGCCGCTCGTGCGTGCACCCGGACCACCGTGCGGGGTCGGTCGTCGGTCTGGTCTGGGCCGGGATCGCCCGCTACATGCTGCTCACCGGCAACCGCTGGCTCGTCGGCTGCGCGAGCGTCCCGCTCGCCGACGACGGCGAGCAGGCGGCCGGGGTGTGGGAGAAGGTCCGGGACAAGCACCTCGCGGCCGAGCAGTACCGCGTCCAGCCGCGCAACCCGTGGGACGTCGACTCCGCGCCCCGGCACCGCACGCTCGGCCTGCCGCCGCTGCTGCGCGGCTACCTGCGCCTCGGCGCCTGGGTCTGCGGCCCGCCGGCGCACGACCCCGACTTCGGCGTCGCCGACTTCTTCGTCCTGCTCGGCCTCGACCACATGGACGACCGCTACGTCCGCTTCTTCCTCGGTGGCGACGAGTGACCGGGATCGTCGAGCGGCGGCCCACCCGGTTCCGCGCGCCGACTCCCGTCCCGGCCGCGACCGGGACGCGCCCCGGTGAGCTGCACCCGACCCACCCGGGCGTCCTGCGCGCGGCGGACCGGCCGAACGGCCCGTTCGCGCCGTGGTCGGCGTGCACGCCGTCGACGTGCCTGCCGCCCCGGCCGCGGGGCGGACGGATACGGATGGCCCGCCGGGCCGTCGCGCTCGGTGCCGTGGTGGCGGTGGCGCTGCCGATCAGCATGGTCCTGCCCCTCGTCGGAGCGCGGCTGCGGGAGCGGGTGCTGCGCCGGGTGCTGGGCGCCGGGCTGCGGGCGACGGGTATCCGGCTGGAGGTCTCCGGCGCCGCTCAGCTGCGCCCGCCCGGCGGGTCCGGTGCGCTCGTCGTCGCCAACCACCTGTCGTGGATCGACGTGCTGGCGCTCGGCGCCGTGACGCCGGTGCGGATGCTCGCCAAGCGCGAGGTCGCGGACTGGCCGGTGATCGGCCCGCTGGCCACGCGGGTGGGCACGGTGTTCGTCGACCGGGAGCGGCTGCGCAGCCTGCCCGGCGTCGTCGACGAGACCGCCCGCGTCCTGCGCGACGGCGCCCTGGTCGGCGTGTTCCCGGAGGCGACGACGTGGTGCGGCGCGGGGTCCGGGGACTTCCGCCGGGCCCCGTTCCAGGCCGCGATCGACGCGGGCGTGCCGGTGCGGCCGGTGTCGATCGCCCTGCGCACCCCGGACGGGCGCCCGACGACGGCGGCGTCGTTCGTCGGGGACCAGACGCTCGGCGACTCGCTGGCCCGGATCCTGCGGATGCCCGGTGTGGTCTGCGCGGTCACCGTCGCGGACGTGATCGACCCGGTCGGTGACCGGCGCACGCTCGCCCGGCGTGCGTCGGCCGTCGTCCGCGCGGCAGCGTGAGAAGGACTGCGCAGTCCCCTCACCGCTCGGCCGGCGCCGGCTGCCGAACTCCGTGCTCC
This sequence comes from uncultured Actinomycetota bacterium, assembly GCA_963822335.1. Lineage (GTDB taxonomy): Bacteria > Actinomycetota > Actinomycetes > Mycobacteriales > Pseudonocardiaceae > Pseudonocardia. The sequence continues at coordinate 935,513 of CAWGHE010000007.1, forward strand.
GTCACGGACGCGCGACGGGGCGATTACCCTGGAGGCGATGACTTACCTCGACCACGCGGCGACGACCCCGATGCTGCCGGCCGCGGCTACCGCCATGAGCGATGCGCTGCTGCGGACCGGCAACGCGTCCTCGCTGCACTCCGCGGGCCGCCGGGCGCGCCGGGAGGTAGAGGAAGGCCGCGAACGCATCGCCGGCGCCGTCGGCGCACGCCCGTCCGAGGTGGTCATCACCACCGGTGGCACGGAGAGCGACAACCTCGCGGTCAAGGGCCTGTACTGGGCGCGCCGGGGGGCCGACCCGCGGCGCGACGCGGGTCCTGGTCTCGTCCGTCGAGCACCACGCCGTCATCGACGCCGCCGAGTGGCTGGCCGACGCACGAGGGCGCCGACGTGCGCCTGCTCGACGTGGACGCCACGGGCCGCGTGCGGCCGGAGACGCTGCGCGCCGCGCTGGACGAGGCGCCGGAGCAGGTCGCGCTCGTCTCGGTGATGTGGGCGAACAACGAGGTCGGGACGGTGAACCCGATCCGCGAGCTGGCCGAGATCAGCCACGAGTACACCGTTCCGTTCCACACCGACGCGGTGCAGGCGGTCGGCATCCTGGACGTCGACTTCGCCGCGTCCGGAGTGGACGCGCTGACGCTGACCGGGCACAAGCTCGGCGGCCCCTACGGCGCCGGCGCGCTGCTGCTCGGCCGCGACATCGAGTGCACCCCGCTGCTGCACGGCGGCGGGCCAGGAGCGCGACGTGCGTTCCGGGACGCTGGACGTCCCGTCGCTGGTCGGGCTCGCCACGGCGGTCGAGCTGTCCGTCTCCGACGCGCCACGGCGCCGCGGCCACCTGGCGCGGCTGCGGGACGAGCTGGTCGGTGAGATCACCGCCGTCGTCCCGGACGCCAAGCTCAACGGCGACGAGCTCACCTCCACTGTGGACGGCGGTCCCGGTCGTCTGCCCGGCAACGCGCACCTGTCGTTCCCCGGCTGCGAGGGCGACAGCCTGCTGATGCTGCTCGACGCGAACGGCATCGACTGCTCCACCGGCTCGGCGTGTACGGCGGGTGTCGCGCAGCCGAGCCACGTCCTGCTGGCGATGGGCGCCGACGAGCCGACCGCACGCGGATCGCTGCGGTTCTCGCTCGGGCACACCAGTACCACCGAGGACGTCCGCGTGGTCATCGAGGCGATCGGCTCGGTGGTCGAGCGGGCCCGACGTGCCGGAGGCCGCACTCCGGCTCTGAGCTCATGACCGGGGCGCCGCTGATGCGCGTGCTCGCCGCGATGAGCGGCGGCGTCGACTCCTCGGTCGCCGCCGCCCGCGCCGTGGCGGCCGGGCACGACGTCGTCGGGGTCCATCTGGCGCTGGCCCGCACCCGCGACGCGCTGCGCTCCGGCTCGCGCGGCTGCTGTTCGCGCGAGGACGCGGCGGACGCCGCCCGCACGGCCGACGTGCTGGGCATCCCGTACTACGTCTGGGACCTGTCCGAGGAGTTCGCCCGCGACGTCGTCGACGACTTCGTGGCCGCCTACGCCGGCGGCGAGACGCCGAACCCGTGCCTGCGCTGCAACGAGAAGATCAAGTTCGCGGCGGTGCTGGACAGGGCCCGCGCGCTCGGATTCGACGCCGTGTGCACCGGTCACTACGCGCGGCTCGACCCGTCGGTCGCCGGAGCTGCGCCGCTCGGCGGACCCGGACAAGGACCAGTCCTATGTGCTCGCCGTGCTGCGGGCCGACCAGCTGCGGTACGCGCTGTTCCCGATCGGCGACACCCCCAAGCCGACGATCCGGGCCGAGGCCGAGGAGCTCGGGCTGCGGGTCGCCGGGAAGCCGGACAGCCACGACATCTGCTTCATCCCGACCGGCGACACCCGCGGGTTCCTCTCCGAGCGCCTGGGTTCGCAGCCCGGCGAGATCGTCGACGCCGGCTCCGGCGACGTGCTCGGTACGCATGCCGGGGTGCACGGGTTCACGGTCGGGCAGCGCAAGGGGCTGGGCATCGACCGCCCGGCCGCGGACGGCCGCCCGCGCTACGTGCTGGGCATCGAGCCGGTGAGCGGGACGGTGCGGGTCGGGCCGGACAGCGCGCTGGACGTGCACGCGATCGACGCCCGAAATCCTGTGTGGACCTCCGGCGTCGCGCCGGACGGCCCGTTCGGCTGCGTGGTGCAGGTGCGTGCGCACGGCGGCATCGCGCCGGCCGAGGTGGTCCCGGTCGAGGGCGGCGTGCGGGTCGAGCTGGGCGAGGCGCTGCGCGGGGTGGCGCCGGGGCAGGCGGTCGCGTTCTACCGCCCGGACGACGGCGGCGACGTCGTGCTCGGCTCGGCGACGATCACCGGCACGCGCTGACCCGCCGGGGCGCGCCTCGTTCGGTACGCACAGCGTCGTGTGTGCCGCACGGCGGGACCGATGGCGCTCGAGCGCCAGACCCTTGCGGTGGTCGCCCTGTCGGGCATGGTGGTGACGTGGTCTCTGCGCACCCGCCGATGAACGCCGACCCGCCCCGCACGTTCGGCGAGCTGCTGGACCGGCTCGTGCGGGCGGATCCGGACGCGGCCGCCCTGATCGACCGCGGGCCGGACGGCGCCGCGATCCCGCTGACCGCCGCCGAGCTGGCCGCACGCGTGGCGGCGCTGACCGCCGAGCTCGGCGAGCGCGGTATCGGGGCGGGTGACGCCGTCGCGGTGTGGCTGCCCAACTGGTCCGATGCGCTGGTCTGGCAGTTCGCGGTCGCCGCGCGCGGGGCACACGTGATCGGGGTGAACACCCGCTACGGCGTGGACGACGTGACGCACGTGCTGGAGCGGGCGCGGCCGTCGCTCGTCGTGCTGCCGGCCGCGTTCCACGCCCTGGACCTGCCCGACCGGCTGCGCGCCGCCGTGGCCGGGTACAGCGGCCCGGTTCCGGAGGTGGCGGTCGTGCCCGGGCCGGGCCGCGACCCGGTGACCGATCCGGTGGGGTACGACGCCGGCGCCGGCGCGTGGTCCGCGTCCGTGGTCCCGGTACCCGCAGCGTCGACGGCGCAGGACCCGGCGGCGCTCGTCGTGGCGTTCACGACGTCCGGCTCCACCGGGATGCCGAAGCTCGCCGCTCACTCGGCGGGCGCCGTCGTCGGGCACGCGGTGGCCGACGCCGCGGCGATGGGCCTGCACCCCGGCGACACGGTGCTCGGCGCGCTCCCGCTGTCCGGTGTGTTCGGCTACAACGCCGCACTGGCCGGTCTCGCCGCAGGCGCGACCGTCCTGCTCGAGCCCGTCTTCGACGCCGGCGCCGTGCTGGAGGCGATGGCGCGCCACCGCGTCACGCACGTCGGGGCAGGCGACGACATGCTGCTGCGGATCGTGCAGGCCTGCGCGGAGAACCCGCGCGAGCTGCCGGACTGGCGCTGGCTCGGCATCGCCGACTTCCAGGGCCGCTCCCGGGAGATCGCCGAGTGGGCGCGGGACACCCACCGGGTGCGCACGACCGGCCTCTACGGCAGCTCGGAGGCGTTCGCGCTGCTCGCCATGTGGCCGGACGACGAGCCCGAGCCGCGCCGATGGACCGGCGGCGGCCGACTGGTCGGTCCGGCGGGCGAGGTCCGGGCCGTCGATCCGGACAGCCGTGATGCTCTCGACGAGGGCACGGAGGGCGAGCTGGAGTTCCGCGGACCGACCGTCGTCGACGCCTATCTCGGGGAGCCCGACCGCCCGACCCGCGATCCGGACGGGTGGTTCGCCAGCGGCGATCTCGGCGTCGTCTCCGAGCCCGGCGTGTTCACCTACACCTGCCGGGCGGGCGACGCGCTGCGGCTGCGCGGGTTCCTCGTCGACCCGGCCGAGATCGAGGTCCGGCTGGCCGCGCACCCGTCGGTGGACACGGCGAAGGTGGTCGGCGTCCCGGGCCCCGACGGCGCCACCCGGGCGGTGGCGTTCGTCGTCGGCGAGCCCGGCGCGGCACCGGACCCGGACGCACTGCGCGCGTGGTGCGCCGAGGCCCTGGCCCGGTTCAAGGTCCCGCACGCCGTGCGCGTGCTCGACGAGATGCCCACGACGTCCGGCACGAACGGCACCAAGATCCGCGCCGCCACGCTGCGCGAGTGGGCCGCCGACCTCTGACCGCGCGGAACAGGCTCCGGCGCGCGTCCGGACACGCGCGGGGCCACCACGATCCGCGCGGGAGGCCGCTGTCGTGCGGCCCGCTGGTCGGGAGCAGACTCGGGAGCGTGAGTCCCGCTGACGACACTGATCCGCTGGCCGCCGCGCTCGCCGCCGCCGGGCTGGGTGACGTCCGCCCCGGCGAGACACTCCCGCCCGCGCCGTCGATCGAGGTCGTCGACCCGGAGCCGGAGAAACCCGCCGCGCCGACGGAGCTGTGGCCGGAGGGGGCGGGGACCGGCGTCGGGTCCCTGCCGGGCATCGACCCGGCCGAGGCCGCCGCCGTCGTCACCGGCGAGACGCCCGACCTGCCTGCGCTGCCCGAGCTGCCCGCCCGCGGCGTCGGCGCGGACATGATCGGCCGGACCGCCGGGATGCTCGTGGACATCGCGGCCGAGGTCGTCCCGACCGGGTGGCGGGTCACCGCCCGTGCCGGCCGCGACTCCCGCCGGGCCACCGACCTGCTGGCCTTCGACGTCGACGCGTTCGACGAGGCCTGCGACCGCGCCCGCCCCGGGTGGGTGAAGGTGCAGGCCGCGGGCCCCTGGACGCTCGCCGCGTCGGTCGAGCTGGCCTCCGGGCACCGGGTGCTGACCGATCACGGGGCCGCCGCCGAGTTCGCGTCGAGCCTGACCGAGGGGCTGCGGGCGCACGTCGAGGAGATCGCCGCGCGGACCGGCGCGCGGGTGCTCGTGCAGCTCGACGAACCGTCGTTGCCCGCCGTGCTGGCCGGGTCGCTGCCCACCGCGTCCGGGTACGGAACGGTGCGGTCGGTCCGTGAGCCCGACGCCGCGGACCGGCTGCGCGAGGTGATCGCCGGGCTGGGCGTGCCGGTCGTCGTGCACTGCTGTGCCGACCGCCCGCCGATCCGGATGCTCGCCTCGACCGGGGCGGCCGCCGTCGGGATCGACGCGACCCGGCCCGCGTTCGCCGGGGGCACCGCCCTGCCGGCCGCGCTGGACGCGATCGGCGAGACGTGGGACGCGGGCGTCCCGATGATGCTCGGGCTGGTGCCGTCCGTCGCGCCCGCACGCGAGCCGGAGATCAACGACCTGGCCCGCGCCGGGTTCGAGCTCGCCGACCGCCTCGGCTTCGGCCGGGAGCGCCTCGCCCGCCTCGCCCTGCCGGCACCGGCCTGCGGGCTGGCCGGCGCGACGCCGGAGTGGGCCCGCCGCGCGCTCGGACTCGTCCGCGAGCTGGGGAGGGCGTTCGCCGACCCGGACGAGGTGCCGCCCGAGTCCGGGGACTGAGTACCGGACCCGCCGGACGAACGGTCGGGATCGTCACAATTGTGGATCCGGTCTAACACGGCAGTGGTCTGTTCGAACTAACAGGTGTGACCACCTCGCAGCAGTCCCGCCACGGCCGCCACGCGCGGCCCGACGAGCCTGCCGATGGTCGACCGCCGGCGCCGCTGCCCGTGCCGCCGCCGGTGCCCGCGTCCCGGCCGGTGCCGCCGCAGCGGCCCTCGGCGGAGGGTGCCGGCCGGGCGCTGAGCGTGGGGGACTACGTGGCGCAGACCCGCGGCGCCGAGCCGTCCGAGGCCGGACCCGGCTTCGGGGAGTGGCCCTTCGGGTCGCGCAAGCCCGAGCCCGAGTTCGCCGGACCGAACCCGTACCTGCCCTGCGAGGACGCGTCGCCCGAGGTCCGCCTCGCGCCGGGCGGCCTGCCCGGCACGCTGGCCCTGCTCGCCGGTCTCGCCGGCGTCGGTCTCGCGATGTTCCCGATCATTGCGATCGCGGTCTGGCCGCTGACGATCCTCGGGATCGTCCTGGGCGTCGTGGGCCTGCGGCGCAGCCGCGCGGGGTCCGCCCGCAACGCCGTCGCCGCCGTCTGCGGCATCGTCCTGTCCGTCGTCGGCCTCGCGCTGTGCGTCACCTGGCTGTCGATGTACGCCGCGGCCGGGGTGGGCACGGCCCAGCCGCCGATGGGACCGGGCGGGATTCCAGCCGCCATCCGGTAGCCGGCCGCGCTACGGTGATCGACGTGCTCGACGATCGACTGCTGCTCGGCCCCGGGCCGTCCAACCCGTACCCGGAGGCCACCGAGGCGCTGACCCGCCCCGTCCTCGGCCACCTCGACCCCGCCTACCTGGCGCTCGTCGGTGAGGTATCCGACCGGCTGCGCGCGGTGTTCCGCACCGCCAACGACCTGACGCTCCCGGTGTCCGGGACCGGCTCGTCGGGCATGGAGGCGTGCCTGACGTCGCTGCTCGAGCCCGGCGACACGATCGTCGTCGGTGTGAACGGGTACTTCGGCGAGCGGATCGTCCAGGTCTCGGCCCGGCTCGGCGCCGAGGTGGTCCGGGTCGAGGCGCCGTGGGGTACGCCGCTGGACCCCGCCGACCTGCTCGCGGCGCAGCGCGCGCACCCGCAGGCGGCGGTGCTCGCCGTCGTCGCCGCCGAGACGTCGGTCGGGGTCCGCAACGACGTCGCGTCCCTCGGGTCCGCGCTCGCCTCCACCGACACGTTGCTTCTGGTCGACGCCGTCACCGCGCTCGGCGGGACGCCGCTGGAGGTCGACGCCTGGGGCGTCGACGCGTGCTACTCGGCCTCGCAGAAATGTCTCGGCGCCCCGCCCGGCCTGGCGCCGGTGACGCTCAGCGAGCGCGCGGTGGCCCGGATGCGGGCGCGCGCGACGCCGATCTCGTCGTTCTACCTGGACCTCGGCCTGCTGCAGGCCTACTACCAGTCCGCGCCGCCGACCTATCACCACACGGCGTCGTCGGTGCTGGCCGCGTCACTGAACGCCGGCCTCGGTCGGCTCCTCGAGGAGGGGCTGGAGGCGACCTGGGTGCGGCACGAACGGGTCGGGCGGGCACTGCAGTCCGGTCTCGCCGAGCTCGGCTTCGGCATGGTCGCCGACGAGAAGGCGCGCCTGCCGCAGCTCACCGCGACCACCCTGCCGGACGGGCATGAGGAGGCACCGCTGCGCCGCCGCCTGCTCGACGACTACGGCATCGAGGTCGGCGGCGGGCTCGGGGAGTTCGCCGGCCGCGCCTGGCGGATCGGCCTGATGGGGCACAACGCCACCGACCGGTCCGTCGCCACCGTGCTGGGCGCGATCCGCGACGTGCTGGCCTGAGAGTTCAGTCCCGCGCGGCCCGGACGCCGTCGAGGGCCTCCAGGATCAGCTGCTCGCCGTGCTCGGCGTGCTGGCGGGCCAGTCGCTCCGCGCGGTCCCCGTCGCTCGCGGCGACGGCGTCGAAGATCGCGGCGTGGTCCTCCCAGACCCAGCGCGGGGAGCCTCCGCGGTACAGCAGCTCGCCCATCACCCGCTGGACGTTCCGCCAGATCACCGCCGGCGCTCTCGATCAGCAGCGGGTTCCCGGACTCGTCGGTGACCCACTGGTGGAAGTCCACGTCGGCGGTGACCATGTGCGCGTACGAGCGGTCCCGTTCGGCCTGCTGACCGGCCGCGACCAGCGAGGCACCGTGCGCCTCGACCTCCGCGGAGAGCTCGCGGTTCGCGGCCGAACGGGCCGCGTAGCCGTCGAGGACCGCGCGCAGGCCGTAGAGATGGCTCACGAACGCCGCGTCGACCGGGGCGACCTCCAGGCCGCGGCGGCCGAAGTCGCGGACCATCCCCTGGTTGCGCAGCAGCAGCAACGCCTGCTGGACGGGCTGGCGGGAGACGGCGAACCGCTCGGCGAGATGCTCCTGGCGCAGCGGCGTCCCGGACGCGAGCCGGCCGGTGCAGATGTCGTCGACGATCGCGTCGTAGACCTGCTGCACGCGTGACGGCGGGGTCGGAAGCGCGGTCATCCGCTGCCCTCCACGTCCGGCATCTGGCCCTCCGACTCGCCCTCGCCACGATCGGCGGATCGAGGATAGTCGGTCGGCTGGGCCGACCGGGCGAGCATCGCGCTCCGAGTTGACGACTGAATTCAGTATGCGCCAGCGTGGTGGTCCGCGTCACGTCGGAGCGACGACTCCGAGTGTGCGTCCGGAACGTTGCCGTCGCTCAGTGAGGAGCCGTGCATGACCCAGGCTCAAGCCCGCACCGTCGCCGAGCTGGTCGCGACGTTTCTGCACGAACGAGGGGTCCGGCGGGTGTTCGGCCTGCAGGGCGGGCACATCCAGCCGATCTGGGACCATCTGGCCCGCCTCGGTGTGTCCATCGTGGACGTCCGCGACGAGGCCGCCGCCGTGCACATGGCGCACGCGCACTCCGAGCTGACCGGCGAGATGGGGATCGCCCTGGCCACCGCCGGTCCCGGCGTGACGAACACGGTCACCGCGATCGCGAACGCGTCGGTGTCCCGGATCCCGCTGATCCTGATCGGCGGCTGCCCGCCGCGGCCGCAGTCGAACAAGCACCCGCTGCAGGACATCGCGCACACCGAGATCCTCGCGCCGGTCACCCGGCAGTCGCGCACGCTGCGCTGGCACGACGAGGTGCTGCGCGAGTTCGACGAGGCGTGGTCGCGCGCGCTCGGCGACGCGGCCGAGCCGGGGCCGGTCTACCTGGAGATCCCGACCGACGTGCTGCGCGAGACCCCGGCGCCCGCGACCGTGCTGGACGAGCACCTCCGCCCGCCCCGGACGCGCCGCGCACTCCCGCATCCGGACGACATCGCGGCGATCGCGGACCTGGTCCGCGGCGCGTCGAAGCCGGCGGTGATCACCGGGCGGGGCGCACGCAAGGCGCAGGAGGCGTTGATCCGCTTCCTGGACGCGTCCGGTGCCGCCTACCTGGACACGCAGGAGGGCCGCGGCCTCGTCCCGGCCGACCACCCCGCCGTCGTCGGCGCGCTGCGGAGCCGGGTGATGCGCGACGCCGACCTGGTGATCACCGTCGGGCGCCAGCTGGACTACCAGCTCGGGTTCGGGTCGCCGGCCGCGTTCCCGAACGCGCGGTTCGTGCGGATCTCCGACTCGGCCGGCGAGCTCTACGACAACCGCCGCGGCGAGGTGGAGATCCTGGCCGACGTCGGAGCCACGCTGGACGCGCTGGCGGAGCAGAGCAGCGGCGACCCGTCCTGGCGTGACGAGCTCCGCGCAGCCCACCTGGAGCGCTTCGACGGCTACCGGGACAAGCTCGCTGCGGCGCCCGCCGGCGAGGACGGGTTGATGCACCCGAACCACATCTTCGCGGCGCTGCAGGACGTCGACCTGGCCGGCGCCACCGTCGTCGCCGACGGCGGGGACCTGCTGTCCTTCGCCCGGCTCGGGGTCCCGTCCACCGCCCGCTACCTCGACGCGGGCGCGTTCGGCTGCCTCGGCGTCGGCGTCCCGTTCGCGATCGCGGCGGCGCTGAACAACCCGGACCGCCCGGCGATCGCGGTCACCGGCGACGGCGCGTTCGGCATCAACGCGATGGAGGTCAACACGGCCGTCCGGCACGGCGCGAAGATCGTCGTGATCGTCTCGAACAACTCCGCCTGGAACATCGAGCGCTACGACCAGGCCGAGAACTACGGACTGGTCGTCGGCACCGAGCTGGACCACAACGACTACGCCGCGCTCGCCGAGTCCCTCGGAGCGCACGGCGAGCGGGTCACCGAGCCGAGCCAGATGGCCGACGCGCTCAAGCGGGCACTGGCCAACGCCCCCGCCGTGATCGACGTCGTGACCAGCCGCGACGCGCCGTCCCCGGACGCCGGGAAGGGCCTGGGCTGGGTCCCCGACTACCAGGCGCTCACGCCGTGGAACGACGCCGAGGTGGAGCGGAGGAAGCAGTGAGCGGGATGGAGGAGTGGCGGTTCCCCGCCGCCTACGACCAGGACTACCTGCCGGACCCGGACAGCCCCTACTGGTTCCCGTACCGGGAGACGATGGACCCGGCCGAGCGCGACGCCGCCGTACTGGTGCGCCTGCAGGAGGTGCTGCGCTACGCCTACGACAGCTCGCCGTTCTACAAGCGCAAGTACGACGAGGCGGGGCTCGACGTCCGGGACGTCACGACCTGGGAGGCCTTCGAGCAGGTCCCGGTGATCGTGAAGGAGGAGCTCCGGCAGTCCCAGATCGACGCGCCGCCGTTCGGGGACTACATCTGCGCGCCGGAGTCGGAGATCCACCACATCCACGGGACGTCCGGGACCACGGGCACCCCGACCGGGTTCGCGATCGGCCGCCGGGACTGGCAGGTGATCGCGGACAACCACGCCCGGATCCTCTGGGGGATGGGCGTGCGGCCCGGCGACACGCTGTTCGTCTCCGCGCTGTTCAGCCTCTACCTCGGTTCCTGGGGCGCGATGTCCGGCGCGGAGCGGCTGCGCTGCAAGGTGTTCCCGTACGGCGCCGGCGCGTCCGGCATGACGAGCCGGGCGATCCAGTGGCTCGCCCGCACGCAGCCGAAGGCGTTCTACTCGACGCCGTCCTACGCGCTGCGCCTGGCCGAGGTCGCGGAGCAGGAGAAGGTCGACCCGCGCGAGTTCGGCATCGGGATCATGTTCTTCTCCGGTGAGCCGGGCGCGTCCGTGCCCGCGGTGCGGGAGAAGATCGAGAAGGCGTTCGACACCCGCGTCGTCGACTGCGGGACGATGGCCGAGATGACGCCGTTCATGTCGGCGTCGGCGACCGACGGCAGCCCGGACGGGATGCTGCTCTGGCAGGACATCGTCTGGCACGAGGTCTGCGACCCGGACACCTACCGCACCGTCCCGTACGGCGGCGAGGGCACGCCGGTCTACACGCACCTGGAGCGCACGTCGCAGCCGATGATCCGGCTCGCGTCGAAGGACCTCACCCGCTGGGAGATGAAGGACAACGGCTGCGGGCGCACGTACCCGAGCCTGCCCGTCGGCGTGTACGGACGGATCGACGACATGATCCACATCCGGGGCGAGAACGTGTACCCCACCGAGATCGACAACGTGCTGCGCGAGATCTCCGGCTACGGCGGCGAGCACCGCGTCCTGGTCAGCCGGACCGGCTCGATGGACGAGATCACGGTCCGGGCCGAGTGCACCGACACCGACACCGGCGAGTTCGCGAAGGCCGCGAGCCAGAGCCTGCACCGCGTCGTCGGGCTGCGGGTCGGTGTCGAGGTGGTCGCCCCGGACACGTTCGAGCGCAGCGAGCACAAGGCCGCCCGCGTGATCGACGACCGCGAGCACACGAAGAAGCAGTGATCCAAGTCTGCGGAACGAACAGACAGCGCTGATTGGCTACGGAGGAGAGCACCGTGAGCGACGCTCTGGGAGAGAAGCCGGCACCGTTCGGTGCGCCCGAGGAGACGGCCACGACCGGGGGAGGCGGGCGGCTACTTCGAGACCGGGCGCCCGCGCCTGGGCGGCTTGCAGGACCCGATCTCGTTCAGCGACCTGCAGGCCGCCGTCATCAACGCCGCGGCGGACACGATCATCCCGCCGCACCCGGACTGGCCGACGGCGAGCGAGGTCGATCTCGTCCGGTTCGTCGGCCGCTACGTCACCCCGTCCGGCTACCGGAACAAGCACTTCCCGTTCGCGACCGAGGACGAGTTCAAGGCCGGCCTCGACCGGCTCGGTCAGGCGTTCGTCGACGCGGGCGCGACGGCCCGCACGGCCGCGATCGCGGCCCTGGAGAACGCGGAGGAGCCGCTGTTCGAGCAGCTGCGGGCGCTCGTCTACTACGGCTACTACTCGCGTCCCGTCGTGACACTGGCGATCAACAAGAACCTGCCCGCCGGCCGCGACTACCACGGTCCGCCGCTGCCCTACGGCTACCTCGCGACGCTCGAACCATGGGACGAGGAGCTGCTCGCGCAGGCCCACGACCAGGGCTCCTACCTGGCGACCGACGAGGTCACCCGCGTCGACCTGTCCCAGCTCACCTGGACCAAGTGAGGAACGCACCATGGCTGCTTACGAAGAGACCGACGTCCTCGTCATCGGTGCGGGTCCGGGTGGGGCCGGGATCGCCCTGAAGCTCTCCGGCATCGGGATGAAGGTGGTGTGCCTGGAGCAGGGACCGTGGGTCAAGTCCGGCGAGCACCCGCACTACCACGACGAGTGGGAGCTGGAGAAGCAGCGCGGGTGGGCCTACGACCCCAACGTGCGCCAGCTGCCCGAGGACTACCCGGTCACCGGGACGACGACGCCGTACATGATGAACAACGTCGGCGGCTCCACCGTGCACTACGCGGGCCACTGGCCGCGCTACAAGCCGGTCGACTTCCGCAAGGGCACCGAGCACGGACTCGAGGGGACGATCGACTGGCCGATCTCCTACGAGGACCTCGCGCCGTTCTACGACGAGAACGACGAGATCTACGGCATCTCCGGGATGATCGGCGACCCGTCCTATCCGGACCGCAAGAACGCCGTGCGCGACCCGATGGTGCTGCCCGGCAAGCTGGGCCTGAAGTACGCCAAGGCGTCGCGGGACCTGGGCTGGCACTGGTGGCCGTCCGACAACGCGATCATCACGCTGCCCCGGGAGAACCGCGAGGCCGACGTCGGCAGCGGCAACGAGCTGTCCGGCAGCCCGACCGGATCGCTGTCCACACCGGCCAACGCGCACTGGCCCTACGCCATCCGCAACGGCGCCGACCTGCGCACGATGGCGCGCGTCGAGACGATCAACGCCGAGGGCGGGAAGGCCACCGGCGCGACCTACATCGACCGCAGCACCGGTGAGCGCCACGAGATCCGGGCGAAGATCGTCGTGCTGGCGGCGAACGGGATCGGATCCCCGCGGCTGCTCCTGCAGAGCGCGCAGAAGGGGCATCCGGACGGCCTGGCGAACTCGAACGGGATCGTCGGGAAGTATCTGATGCACCACGTGTTCGCGTTCTGCGACTCGTGGTTCGACGAGCCCGTGGAGGGCTACAAGGGTGCGTTCGGCGCGCCCCTGTACTCGCACGAGTTCTATCACACGGACATGAGCCGGGGATTCGTCAACGGCTTCGGTATGCAGGTCGCGCGCAGCTTCGGGCCGGCCTACGCCGCGATGGGCACGCACACCGGCTACACCGCGCCGTGGGGGGCGAAGCACCGCGAGTTCTTCGACGGGCACTTCGCCAACCATCTGATGGTGTTCATGTTCGGCGAGGACCTGCCGGTGGAGTCGAACCGCGTGACGCTCGACCCGGATGTCACGGACTCCTCCGGCCTCCCGGCGGCGCACGTGGACTACGCCCTGCACCCGAACGACGTCGCTCTCGCGGAGTACGGCATCGAGAAGATCTTCGAGGCCACCCGTGCGGTCGGGAGCCGTGGAGACCAACGACACCGGCGTGCTCTACCCGCCGCCGGGCTGGCACCTGATGGGCACCTGCCGGATGGGCAACACGCCCGACGACTCGGTGCTCAACCAGTGGTGCCAGACCTGGGACGTGCCGAACCTGTTCGTCGTCGACGGCAGCACGCTGACCACCGGTGCGGCGGTCAACCCGACGTCGACGATCGGTGCGCTCGCCCAGCGCACGGGTGAGTACATCAAGCGCAACTACGACCACATCGTCGCGCAGAAGACGACGCCGTCGAACGCGGACGCGCCCACCATGTAGCGCGACCGGCCGGTGTCGTTTTCGTCCGACCCGATCGGGTTCGGCGAACGAACGCTCCGGTGATGGTTACCGAAGACGGGCCCGACCTGGCGTCGGCGCTGCTCGCGCTGACCGAGGGCGCGACGAACGGCCAGGGTCCGGCCGGCGTCCTGACGGCGCTGGTGCGGGCCGCGGACCGGCTGCAGGGTGCGGCGGCAGGCGCGGCGACGGGTGGGCCGGAGGGCGTGGACGCCGGGTCGCTCGTCGTCTCCGCCGAGGATCCGGCAGGCGTGCTCGCAGCTGCGTTCGAGGACGGCCCCGGGCGCGACTGCGTCCGAACCGGACGGCCCGTGATCTGCGACGACGTCGTGGCCGAGCGCCCTCGTTGGCTGCGCTTCGTGGCCAAGGCGGCCGGCGCGGGCGTCCGCGGCGTCTGGGCGCTGCCGATGCGCCGCGGCGACGAGTCGATGGGGGCGTTGCTGCTGCTCGACGTGTCCGGGCGCGGGCGCCCCGACCTCGAGATCGGCGCAGGCGCTCGCCGAGGCCGCCGCCGTCGGCCTGCGGCACGCCCACGCCCTGCACCGCTCCGAGGCCGTCGGCGCCCAGCTGCGCGAGGCGCTGCGGAGCCGGGTGGTGATCGAGCAGGCGAAGGGGGCGCTGGCGATGCACGCCGGCCTCGACGTGGACGACGCGTTCACGGTCATGCGCCGGTACGCGCGCGGTCGCGGAATCGGGCTGACCGAGCTCGCCCGCCGGTTGGTGACCGGCGAGCTCGACCCGTCGGTGGTGGCGCGCCGCAGGCTCCCGCCGGACGCGCGGTGACCCGATCAGTTCAGCTTGCGCGTGTCGGCGGGCAGCCCGCCGCCGGCGTAGACGTCCTCGGCCAGCTTCGCCAGCGCGGTGAGCGCGACGTTCTGGCTCCACGGGCCGTAGGACACCCGGGACACGCCCAGCTTCTGCGCCGTCGCCAGCGGGATCGAGCCGGGGATGCCGATCAGGTTGACCTTGCGCTCGCCGAGCGCCTCGACCAGCCGCCCGACCTGCGTCTCGTCCAGCTTGCCGGGCACGAAGTAGTTCGACGCGCCCGCGTCGAGGTAGGCCCTCCCGCGCGTGATCGCGTCGGTCAGCACCTCCTCCGGGTCCCGGTCGCCGGCCTTGAGGAACGCGTCGGTGCGCGCGTTGAGCACGAAGTCGACGCCGGCACTCTCGGCCGCGGCCACGGCCGCTTCCACGGCCTTCGCCGACTCGTCCAGCGGCTTCATCTGGTCCTCGAGGTTGCACCCGACGGCACCGACCTCGATCGCCGCGGCGACCGTCCCGCCCGGGTCGCCGTAGCCGCCCTCCAGGTCGGCGGTGACCGGCAGGTCACCCGCGGTGCGCACGATCAGCCCGACCTCGGAGATCATCAGGTCGCGGGGGATCTTCTCCCCGTCCGGGTAGCCGCGCGAGGCCGCGATCCCGTGGCTCGGGGTGGCCAGGGCCTGCGTGCCGGGGGTCTCGGCGACCACCTTGGCGGTGACCGCGTCCCAGACGTTGACGACGAGCAGCAGCTCCGGCGCGGCGTGCAGTTCCTGCAGGCGTGTGGCCTTCTCTGCGGTGGAGGACATGGTCATCACCGTAGGCCGGTCGCGTCCGCGGCGCCGCCCGCCCGTCACCAGTCCAGCCAGGACCGGCCGTCGCGGTCCCGGTCGTCGCTCCCGGAGCCGGAGGTGAACCCGCTCTCGGTGAGGTCCGGGCCCGCCGTGTCCGTGCCGACCCCGTCCGGCCCGAGCTCGACGAGCGCGCGCAGCCGGGACGCGTCGGCCTGCAGGCCGCGGCGCAGCGTGCGTCGCAGCAGGCCCGGGACCAGCCGGAACACTCCCGGCGGTCGTACCCGCGTCTCCAGCCGGACGCGGCACTCGTCGGGGCCGAGCGGGGTGACCTCGCGGGAGCCCTCGGCGACGACACCCGACGTCGTGCGCCAGGAGAACCGGCGGCCGTCGTCGACGGCGGTGACCTCGCCGTCGTTGCGCATCGTCCGGCCGGCCGTGCGCAGGTGCTCGACGGTCGTCGTGCCGGGACGGACCGGGCCGGACGGCGCCGGGACCATCGACCGGACGCCGCGGCGCCACTCGACGTCGCGGGCGTAGTCGGCGAGCACCGCCCACGCCTGGGCGGCGGGGGCGTCCACCTCGACCGCCGCCTCCATCTCGATCATGACTCGCCCGCCCGGGCGGGCAGGACCGCCGACCAGAACGCGTCGACGTGCGCCTGGTCGCGGTTGTGGAACCACACCTCGGCGACCCGCCCGTCCTCGATCCGCAGCAGGTGCACGGTCGGGTTGTCCAGGCGGGCGCCGTCGCGCTCGGCGCGCACGCGCAGGTAGGCGGTGGCGTAGTGGTCGCCGCCCATCACGTCGAGCACCTCGGTGTGCGTCCCGACCGCGGCCGAGGTCGCGAGGAAGCGCAGCACGGAGTCGCGACCGCGGTGGTCGCCGCCGTTCGGGTGCGAGCCGGGGTCGTGCAGCACGACGTCCTCGGCGAGCAGGTCGGTCGGGTCGGTGTGGTCGGCGGCGGCCGCGTAGAGGCGGCGGGCCACGTCCAGGGTCGTCGTTTCCATGCTTGAAAGTTAGACGTCGAAATATACGCCGTCAAGGATTTCGACGTATGCTGGTCGGCGTGAGCGGAGCGGATGCGGTGGACCGCCTCGTCGACCAGTGGCGCCGGGAGCGGCCGGACCTGGACGACGACGGCCTGGACGCGATGGCGACGATCGGGCGTCTCGGCCGGCTCGCCGCCGTCGCCGGCCCGCTGGTGGACCGGGTGTTCGCCCGGCACGGGCTGCGCACCGGGGAGTTCGACGTGCTCGCGGCGCTGCGCCGCTCGGGCGAGCCGTTCGTGCTCACGCCCTCGGAGCTGGCGCGCACGCTGATGCTGTCCGCGGCGGCGATGACCAACCGTCTGGACCGGTTGGAGATGGCGGGACACGTGGACCGCCGGCTGGACCCGAACAACCGGCGCAGCATCCTCGTCTCGCTGACCGGCACCGGCCGTGCGCTGGTGGACGACGTCGTGACCGAGCACGTCGCCAACGAGCGCACGCTGCTGTCGTCGCTGGGGCCGGACGACCGGCAGGCCCTCGACGACCTGCTACGACGCCTGCTGGCCGGCCTGGAGGGCTGACGGGCTCCAAGCGTGCGACCGGTGCTCGCATTACTTCAGATTGCTGATTTCCCCGAGGCCGACGGCGGTTCACTCTCGATGCAGGCCGGATCCGCCAGTCCACCTCAGGAGACGCACCATGCCTGTGCTGAAAGCGACCGAGACGTCTGCCCATCCCCGCCGCGTCGTGCGTGCCGTCAGCGCCGTCGTCGCCATCGTCGTGGTCCTACTGGCCTTCGTCGGCGCGGGCACGGCGCCGGCCGCACCGCCGCCGGCCGGCGACGGTGCGACCGCCGCAGCGGCGCGCGGCTGGGGCGCGCCGATCGCCGCGGGTAGCGACGAGTTCACCGGCACTGCCATCGACGGCTCCAAGTGGGTTGAGCCCGCGGAGTGCTGGCCCGCGAACCCCACCGTGAAGGGCGGCCGGTGCGCCTCTCACAACTCGGTGCACGACGGCTACTTCGACGAGCACGGCACCCGGGACGGCAAGACCGGCTACCTGTCCTCCAGGTTCGGGCAGCACTACGGCCGCTGGGAGGCCCGCATCCGGATCATCACCACCGCCTCGGGCAAGCCGTTCCACCCGGTGCTGCTGACCTGGCCGGACAGCGAGCAGTGGCCGTCCGGCGGCGAGCTCGACTACCTCGAAATCAACTCGAACTCCACGAGGGCCGCTGCGTTCATCCACCACACCGACGGCGGTCAGGACGCCTACACCGGCCCGGCGATCAAGTTCTCGCAGTGGCACAACTACGCGGTGGAGTGGCAGCCCGGCCACATCCGCGGGTTCATCGACGGCGTCCAGTGGTTCGACTCGACCAATCCGCTGTCGCAGCCGCCCGGCCCGCATCACGCGACCGCGCAGTTGGACAACTTCGTCGGCACGTCAGGCATGGCCGACGTGCACATGCAGGTCGATTTCTATCGCGCCTACGCGCCCTGACAGCTATCCGTCAGCTGACCGCGTTGCCGGCCGGCATCGGATCCAGGCGCAGGTCCGGGAACTTGCGCATGACGATGTCCATCCGCCACTTGTTGCTGAACAAGGCCAGGTACTCGCCGTCCGAGTCGCGCCGCAGCACCTCGGCCTCGGACTGGGCCGACAGCAGCTTCTCGGCCTCGGCGTCGGTGAGCCGGGCGACCTTGTACGGCAGCCGGTCCAGCGTCACCGGCGCGCCGAACTCGGTCTCCAGCCGGGCGCTCACGACGTCGAACTGCAGGGGCCCGACGGCGGCCAGCACCGGCGCCTGGTCACCTCGCACGTCCGAGCGCAGCACCTGGATCACGGCCTCGGTGCCCAGCTGCTCGATGCCCTTGCGGAACTGCTTGGTCTTCCCGGCGTCCTTGCACCGCACGACCGCGAAGTGCTCCGGCGCGAACGCCGGGATCGTCGGGAACTCGACCGGCTCGAGGCGTAGAGCGTGTCCCCGGGCTTGAGTGCGTTCGCGTTGACCAGGCCGACGATGTCGCCGGGGAACGCCTCCTCGACGGTGGTGCGCTCGTTGCCGAACACCGACTGGGCGTACTTCGTGGCGAACGGCTTGCCGGTGGCGGCGTGGGTGAGCACCATGCCGCGCTCGAACCGCCCGGAGCACAGCCGCAGGAACGCCATCCGGTCCCGGTGCGCCTTGTCCATGCCGGCCTGCACCTTGAACACCAGTCCGGCGGTCGGCGCGTCCAGCGGGCGGTCGTGGCCGTCGACGTCCGGGCGGGCGGCCGGGGCGGGTGCGAGGTCCACCAGCGAGTCCAGCAGGCGGGCCACGCCGATGTTGGACAGCGCCGAGCCGAACAGCACCGGTGTCGCGTTCCCGGACAGGAAGTCCTTCTCGTCCCAGGTCGCGCCGATCTCGTCGAGCAGCGACATCTCGTCCTGCGCGCTCTGCCAGTACTCCGGCTCCTGCGCGGCGATCTGGTCCGCGTCGACGGCGGTGGCGGTCGCCTTCGTCGCGCCGCCGGCCGCGCGGGTGAACGCGGTGTAGGCGCCGGTGTCCCGCTCGATCAGGCCCTTGAACTGGCCGGCGATCCCGAGCGGCCAGGTCAGCGGCATCGGGCGCAGGCCGATCGTCTGCTCCACCTCGTCGAGCAGCTCCAGTGCCTCGCGGCCCGGCCGGTCCCACTTGTTCACGAACGTGATCACCGGGACGCCGCGGGAGCGGCAGACGTCGAACAGCTTCAACGTCTGCGGCTCGAGACCCTTCGCCGCGTCCAGCAGCATCACCGCGGCATCGACGGCGGCGAGCACCCGGTAGGTGTCCTCGGAGAAGTCGCCGTGGCCGGGGGTGTCCAGGAGGTTGATCACCTGGTCCCGGTAGGCGAACTGCAGCACCGCGGAGCTGACCGAGATGCCGCGGGTGCGCTCCATCTCCATCCAGTCGCTCGTCACGCCCTTGCGGCCGGACTTGCCGTGCACCGCGCCCGCCGAGTCGATCACCTCGGCGTGCAGCGCGAGGGCCTCGGTGAGCGTGGACTTGCCGGCGTCCGGGTGCGAGATGACGGCGAACGTGCGGCGGCGTGCGGTCTCCCCGAGTACACGGGCGGACTGGGGGTCGGTCACCGCTCCATTCTAGGCGGGCTCCGGGTGAGCCGATCCGCAGGTGAAACTGTTCAGTTACAGAGTGAACAGTCTAGACTGTATAAATCATGGAGATCTCCCCGTCGGCGGCCCGGGCCGCGCAGGACCTGCGGGTCGGTGTCGGCCGGCTGCGCCGGCGCTTCCGCGACGTGACCGACCGGCGCGAGCTCACGCCGTCGCAGATCTCGGTGCTGTCCCGGCTGGGGAAGGACGGCCCGTCCTCGGCCAGCGCGATCGCGGCGGCCGAGCGGGTCCGCCCGCAGTCGGCGGCGGCGTGGCTGACCGTGCTGGAGGAGCGGGGGCTCGTCGAGCGCCGCCAGGACCCGGACGACGGTCGCCGCCAGCTCGTCTCGCTGTCCACCGACGGGCGCGCGTTCCTCGAGGACACCCGGCGCAGCGGTGAGGAGTGGCTGGCCCGGGCGTTGCAGGAGCGGTTCACCGAGGCCGAGCGCCGGGTCCTGATCGACGCGATGGAGCTGGTGGAACGGTTGGTCGAGCCGTGAGACCGCTCGCCCCGTCCCGTGCGGGTTTCGACCAGCGACTGATCCCGCCGCTCGTCCTCGGGTCGCTGCTGAACCCGGTGAACTCGTCGATGCTCGCGGTCGCGCTGGTCCCGATCGGGATCGCGTTCGGGGCGCCGCCCGCGGAGACCGCCTACCTCGTGTCGGCCCTCTACCTGGCGACGGCGATCGCGCAGCCGGTCCTCGGACGCCTGGTCGACCTCTACGGCGCGCGGCGGCTCTACCTGATCGGCACCGCGACCGTCGGCGCGGCGGGCGTGCTCGCCGCGTTCGCGCCGACGCTGGGCTGGCTGATCGTGTCCCGGGTGCTGCTCGGGATCGGGACCTGCGCGGCCTACCCGTCGGCGATGCACCTGATCCGCCGCGAGGCCGACCGGACCGGATCGGCGACACCGGCGGGCGTGCTCACCCTGCTGGCCGTGTCCACCCAGACGATCGTGGTGATCGGCCCGACGCTGGGCGGGCTGCTGGTCGGGTGGGAGGGCTGGCGCGCGATCTTCACCGTGAACGTGCCGCTGGCACTGGCCTGCCTGCTGCTCGGGTGGCTGCGCCTGCCGCGGGAGGAGAGCGTCCCGCGCGGCCTCGGCCGGACCGACCCGCCCGGGATCCTGCTGTTCGCGGCGACGCTGCTCGGACTGATGCTGTTCGCGATGCGCCCGCAGCCGGCGCACTGGTACCTGCTCGTGCTCGCCCTCGTGGCCGGTGCCGGGCTGGTGGTGCGGGAGCGGCGGGCCGCCGACCCGTTCGTCGACCTGCGGGTGCTCGCCGGGAACCGACCGTTGCTGGCGACCTACGCGCGTCAGGTGCTGTCGTTCGTCGCGTCGTATGCGCTGCTCTACGGCTACACGCAGTGGCTGCAGCAGACCCGTGGCCTGTCCCCGGTCGTGGCCGGGCTGATGCTGCTCCCGATGTCCGCGGTGGCGATCGTCGTCTCCGCGGCGACCGGACGCCGGCCGGAGCTGCGCGGCAAGCTGCTGGTCGGCGCCGTGGCGCTGGTCGGGGTGTGCACGATCCTGTTCGTGCTCGACGCACGGTCGCCACTCTGGCTGATCGTGGCCGTCGCGGCGCTCGCCGGGCTCCCGCAGGGGCTGAACAACCTGGCCAACCAGAACGCGCTCTACGCCCAGGCCGACCCGGACCGGATGGGGTCCTCGGCCGGGCTGCTGCGCACGTGCACCTACCTCGGCGCGATCACCGCCTCGGCGGTCACCGCGGCCGCGTTCCCGGTCGTCGCGGACACGCCCGGCCTGCACCTGCTCGCCCTGGTCACGGGCGGATGCGCGGTGCTGTTGCTCGCGCTCGTCGTCGTCGACCGGTCCCTGCCCGCCCGCCTACCCCGGAGCTGACCCATGAGCCTCACGACCCTCGACCCCCGCACCGCACTCGTCGTCGTCGACCTGCAGCACGGGATCGTCGGCGCGCCCACCGCGCCGTACTCCACCGACGAGGTCGTGCAGCGCTCGGCCCGCCTGGCGGACGCGTTCCGCGCGCACGGGCTCCCGGTCGTCCTCGTCCGGGTCACGTTCGCCCCGGACGGCTCCGACGCTCCCCCTGGCCGCACCGAGGGCCGGGGATCGGGCCTGTCCCGGCCGGAGGGCTGGGACCGGATCGTCGACGAGCTGGCCGGGCACGACGGCGACATCGTGGTCACCAAGCGCAACTGGGGCGCGTTCCACGGCACCGACCTGGACCTGCAGCTGCGACGGCGCGGGGTCACCCAGGTCGTGCTCACCGGCCTCGCGACCCGGTTCGGGGTGGAGTCCACCGCCCGCGCCGCGCACGAGCACGGCTACCACGTGACGCTCGCCGTGGACGCCATGAGCGACCGCGACGCCGAGGGGCACCGGCGCAGCGTGGAGGGCGTCTTCCCGGGTCTCGGCGAGACGGGGACCACCGACGAGGTGCTCGACCTGCTGGAGCGCACGCGGGCCTGACCGCTCCGGGCGAAATGAGGCATGACTGTCAGGGGTCGGGACTAACCTGCCGTTCGTGAGTACCCCGTCCGATGCCCGCGAGCGGCACGCGCAGCTGGCCTCCGAGGTGGCCGACCACCAGTTCCGGTACTACGTGCTGGACGCGCCGATCGTGTCGGACGGTCAGTTCGACGAGGTGTGGCACGAGCTGCTGGCGCTGGAGGAGAAGTACCCGGAGCTGGTCACGCCGAGTTCGCCGTCCCAGCGGGTCGGCGGCACGTTCTCCACCGAGTTCACCGCGTACGACCATCTCGAGCGCATGCTCAGCCTGGACAACGCGTTCTCCGCCGAGGACCTCCGCACCTGGCAGGAGCGGGTGACCAAGGAGGTCGGGGAGAACCTGCACTACCTCTGCGAGCTGAAGATCGACGGGCTGGCCGTCAACCTGCTCTACGAGGACGGGAAGCTCACCCGCGCGCTCACCCGGGGGGACGGGCGCACGGGCGAGGACATCACGCTGAACATGCGCACCCTGGTCGAGGTGCCCGAGCAGCTCTCCGGCACCGACGAGTTCCCGGTGCCGAAGCTCGTCGAGGTCCGCGGCGAGGTCTACTTCCGGCTGGAGGACTTCGACCGCCTGAACGCGTCGCTGGTCGAGGCCGGCAAGGAGCCGTTCGCGAACCCGCGCAACACCGCGGCCGGCTCGCTGCGCCAGAAGGACCCGCGGATCACCGCGTCGCGCAACCTGCGGCTGATCTGCCACGGCATCGGCAAGCGGGACGGCTTCACCCCGAAGACCCAGTCGCACGCCTACGACGCGCTGACCGCATGGGGCCTGCCGGTCTCGCCGCGCACGCGGATCCTGCAGGGGATCGACGCGGTGATCGAGTTCTGCGAGTACTGGGGCGAGAACCGGCACACCGTCGAGCACGAGATCGACGGCGTCGTCGTCAAGGTGGACGAGGTCGCGCTGCAGCGCCGCCTCGGCGCGACATCCCGGTTCCCGCGCTGGGCGATCGCGTTCAAGTACCCGCCCGAGCAGGCGACCACGAAGCTGCTCGACATCCAGGTCAACGTCGGGCGCACCGGTCGGGTCACCCCGTTCGCGCAGATGGAGCCGGTGAAGGTGGCCGGGTCGACGGTGTCGCTGGCGACGCTGCACAACGCCGACGAGGTCCGCCGCAAGGGCGTGCTGATCGGCGACCGGGTGGTCATCCGCAAGGCGGGCGACGTGATCCCGGAGGTGCTCGGCCCGGTCACCGACGTGCGCGACGGCAGCGAGCGCGAGTTCGTGATGCCGACGCACTGCCCGGAGTGCGGCACGGCGCTGGTGCAGCAGAAGGCCGGCGACGTGGACCGCCGGTGCCCGAACGCCCGCTCCTGCCCCGCGCAGCTGCGCGAGCGCCTGTTCCACGTGGCCGGGCGGGGCGCGTTCGACATCGAGGGCCTGGGCTACGAGGCCGCGGTCGCCCTGCTCACCTCCGGCGTGCTCACCGACGAGGGGGACGTCTTCTCCCTCAACGAGGAGGACCTGCTCAACACGGAGCTGTTCCGGACGAAGGCGGGTGCGCTCTCGGCGAACGGGCGCAAGCTGCTCGCCAACCTCGACGCGGCGCGCGACAGACCGCTGTGGCGGGTACTGGTGGGTCTGTCCATCCGGCACGTCGGCCCGACGGCGGCGCAGGCGTTGGCCCGGGAGTTCGGGTCGATGCAGGCGATCGAGGACGCCGCGGCGCAGGCCCGGGAGGCCACCGAGGCGGCCGGCATGGAGATCACCTCGGACGGCAGCGCCGGCGAGGTGGCCGAGGACGACGCGGTGCCCGGCCGGGCCGGCTCGGACGCCGACCGGGATCCGGAGGAGGCCGCGGCCGAGGCGGAGCGGCTCGCCGCGGAGGCCGAGAAGGAGGCGGAGCGCCAGGAGCGGGCAGCCACCCGGGCGCGGGCGAAGGCGCTCGCCGACGCGCTCGCGCCGCTCGCCCAGGGTGAGGGTGTCGGCCCGACGATCGGCGCCGCCGTGCGCGACTGGTTCAGCGTCGACTGGCACCGCGAGGTCGTCGCGAAGTGGCGGGCCGCCGGGGTGTCGATGGTCGACGAGGCCGACGAGTCGGTCCCGCGCACGCTGGAAGGGCTGTCGATCGTCGTGACCGGGTCGATGGACAACTTCTCCCGCGACGAGGCCAAGGAGGCGATCCTGGCCCGCGGCGGCCGTGCCGCCGGCTCGGTGTCGAAGAAGACCGCGTTCGTCGTGGCGGGGGAGGCACCTGGCTCGAAGTTCGACAAGGCCGTCGAGCTCGGGGTGCCGGTCCTCGACGAGGACGGCTTCCGCACGCTGCTCGAGCGCGGCCCGGACGCCGCCCGGGAGGCGGCCACCGCGTAGCGACTCACTCACCCCCTGTCGCAGGTGCGGGTCACGGGGCCACCGGTGTGTCCTCTGGCGCGTCTGCGGCGTGTCGCCGCCTGGCGCGCTCTGCTGTCCGGGCACCGAGTGTGACTGGCAGGTGCGGCCGGTGAGCGGTTGACGCCTGGCGAAGTTGGTTAGTCTCGATGTGTCCGGTACGAACGGTGACGTCGGGGGACGAGGAGTGTGCGGTGCTGCAGGCGGTGCTGAACGGGTCGCGGCCGTCGGACGCGCATCCCGCCCTGCCCGTCCTGGCCCGGCATCTCGCCCGGGACGCCCGGGCGGTCGCCCGCCTCGGCGTCAGCTCGGTGCACGTGCACCCGCGTGACGAGAACGGTCAGGAGACGATCGACCCGGTGCACGTCGGTGACGCGGTCGCGCTGATCCGCCAGGAGGCGCCGGCCATGGAGATCGGCGTGACCACGGGCCGGTGGATCGCGCCCGACCCGAGGCAGCGCGTGGAGACGGTGCTGACCTGGGGCCGCCTCGGCGAGGGTAAGCCCGACGTCTGCTCGGTCAACGTGCACGAGAAGGGCTGGACCGACGTCTGCGCCGCCGCGCACTCGGTCGGCATCGACGTCGAGCTCGGCGTCTGGACCAGCGGCGACGCCGTCACGCTCCGTCAGAACGGGGTCCCGCCGGGCACCCGACGGGTGCTGGCCGAGTCGACCGTCACCGACCCGGAGACCGCGGTGGCCGAGGGCATCCGGATCCTGCGCGCGCTGGGCCAGCAGATGGTCCCGATCCTGCTGCACGGCGAGGAGGAGGGGGCCTGGCCGCTGCTCGAGTACGCGACCCGGGTCAAGATCGACGCGCGGATCGGCTTCGAGGACGTCCTGGTCCGCCCGGACGGCTGGCTGGCCACCGGCAACGACGACCTGGTGCGCACCGCGCTGTCCTACCGGCCCTGACCCCGGTTCGGTCAGGCGTTCAGGACGGTCGCCACGATCCCGGCCAGGTGGGACAGCCGGGCCAGCTCGGACGGCCGGAAGATCGGCCCGCCGGGACGGCCGACGACCAGCGTCTTCGGCGGGGTCCCGGTGCCGAACGGCGCCGCGGCCAGCTCCGTGTCCAGCGCCCGCCACGGGTCCGGGACCCAGTGCCGCTCGTCCAGCGCAACGGCCGACTGCAGCGGCAGCCACGGCAGGTCACCGGCCCGGGTCTCCGGGGAGGCGGCGCTCTCCGCGATCCGGTAGGAGCGCCCCTGGTCGCTGACCGCGACCAGCGCCCAGCCTGCGCGGAACAGCCGCGGCACCTCGTCGGCGAGCAGCGCCAGGCCCTTCGACGGGTTGCCCGCGATCTCGTCGACGAGCTCCAGCTCGCGGTGCGTGTCCAGGTGCCCGGTGTACGGGCGGACGGACTCGACCGCGACGCCGGGAACCGACTCGGCCGCGGTGATCAGGACGTCCGGCGGGCGGCCGGGCGGCAGTTCGACGGCGAGGTCGTCCACCGCCTGGCCGTCGCCACGCTCGACGACGTCGACGCTGAGGATGTCCGCGCCGGCGCCACCGAGGGCCGACGCCACCGCTCCCAGGTTGCCGGGCTTGTCCGGGAGGATCACCCGGAGCAGGAACGACACGTGCGGGGTCCTCTCGGTCGGTGTGGTCGCCGGTACCGGCACGCGGCCCTGCGGCGGTCGCGGCCCGGCGAACGCGCAGGGGGAGATCCTGCCAGTCGACGACGCCCCGGACATCATCGGCGACCGGCCGGGCGCCCACCGGTCGGGGCCCGCCCACCAGGCCCGCACCGCCCGCCGGTGCCGTGGCCGGGCGGTCCTAGACTGGGGCATCACACCGGCGTGGTGCGCCGGTTCTCATCCGGACCGCCGCCGCACCGTCGCCGCCGGTCCGCTCACACCGGGCGCATCGCGCCCGCGTCGAACCACCCGAGGAGGGGCATGAGTGCCGATTCCCCCGCCGGTTCCGGTGGGGTCATCTCCCGGGACGAGGTCGCGCACCTCGCCCGGCTCGCCCGCCTGGCCGTCACCGACGACGAGCTGGACGTGTTCGCCGGCCAGCTCGACGTCATCCTGAGCTCGGTCGCCCGGGTCGGGGAGGTGGCCGCGGACGAGATCCCGCCGACCTCGCACGCCGTGCCGCTGCAGAACGTGTTCCGACCGGACGAGCGCCGTCCCGGGCTGAGCCAGGAGCAGGCGCTCTCCGGCGCCCCCGCTGCCGAGGACGGCCGTTTCCGGGTTCCGCGGATCCTGGGGGAGGAACAGTGAGCGACCACACCACGGCGCTGACCCGCCTCACCGCGGCGGAGCTGGCCGGGAAGATCCACTCGAAGGAGGTCTCCGCGGCCGAGGTCGCGCGGGCCCATCTGGACCGGATCGCCGCCGTCGACGACCGCGTGCACGCGTTCCTGCACGTCGCCGAGGAGTCCGCGCTGGCGAACGCCGAGCTGGTGGACGCCCAGATCGCGGCGGGCGACCAGCCCGCATCCCCGCTGGCCGGCGTGCCGCTGGCGCTCAAGGACGTGTTCACCACGTCGGACATGCCCACGACCTGCGGGTCGAAGATCCTCGAGGGCTGGCGGCCGCCGTACGACGCGACGCTCACCGCGCGGCTGCGCGCGGCCGGGATCACGATCCTGGGCAAGACCAACATGGACGAGTTCGCCATGGGCAGCTCGACCGAGCACTCGGCCTACGGCCCCACCCACAACCCGTGGGACCTCGACCGGGTCCCCGGCGGCTCCGGCGGTGGGTCGGCCGCGTCGCTCGCCTCGTTCGAGGCGCCGCTCGCGATCGGGACCGACACCGGCGGCTCGATCCGCCAGCCGGCCGCGTTCACCGGCACCGTGGGCGTCAAGCCGACCTACGGCGGGGTGTCCCGCTACGGCCTGGTGGCGTGCGCGTCGTCGCTGGACCAGGGCGGGCCGTGCGCGCGCACCGTGCTGGACGCGGCGCTGCTGCACGAGATCATCGCCGGGCACGATCCGCTGGACTCCACCTCGATCGCCGAGCCGGTGCCGGACGTCGTCGCGGCGGCCCGTCGCGGCGCGTCCGAGGACCTGTCCGGGCTGCGGGTCGGCGTCGTGCGCGAGCTGGGCGGCGAGGGCTACGCCCCGGGCGTCCGGAGCACCTACGACGCCGCGCTGCGCCGTCTGGAGAAGCTCGGCGCGGAGCTGGTCGAGGTGAGCTGCCCCCACTTCGAGTACGGCATGGCCGCCTACTACCTGATCCTGCCGAGCGAGGTCTCGTCGAACCTGGCCCGGTTCGACGCGATGCGCTACGGCCTGCGTTCGGACAAGGGGTCCAGTGCCGAGGAGGTCATGGCCGCCACCCGCGAGGCCGGGTTCGGCCCCGAGGTCAAGCGCCGGATCATCCTCGGCACGTACGCGCTGTCGTCGGGGTACTACGACGCCTACTACGGGCAGGCGCAGAAGGTCCGCACGCTGATCAGCCGGGACTTCGACGCCGCGTTCGCCCAGGCCGACGTGCTCGTCTCGCCGGCCACGCCGACGCTGCCCTTCCCGATCGGGGACAAGGTGGACGACCCGCTGGCGATGTACCTGAACGACCTGGCCACGATCCCGACGAACCTGGCCGGCACGGCCGGGATGTCGGTCCCGGCCGGGCTGTCCGAGGGGCTGCCGGTCGGCCTGCAGATCATGGCGCCGGCGCTCGGCGAGTCCGTGATGTACCGCGTCGGGGCGGCGTTCGAGGCCGCCCGCGACGCCGACGAGGGCGGCCCGCTGATCGGCCGTGTGCCTGAGCTGGAGGTGTCGGCATGAGTGCCCCCACGCTTGGTGGACTTCGACGACGTCGTGGCCCGCTACGACCCGGTGCTCGGGCTCGAGGTGCACGTCGAGCTGTCGACGAACACGAAGATGTTCTGCGGCTGCGCGACCGAGTTCGGCGCCGAGCCGAACACCCAGGTCTGCCCGACGTGTCTCGGCCTGCCCGGCTCGCTGCCGGTCGTCAACCGGACCGCCGTCGAGTCGGCGATGCGGATCGGGCTGGCGCTGAACTGCTCGATCGCCCCGTGGGGCCGGTTCGCCCGGAAGAACTACTTCTACCCGGACATGCCGAAGAACTTCCAGACCAGCCAGTACGACGAGCCGATCGCCGTCGACGGCTGGATCGACGTCGAGCTGGACGACGGCGAGACGGTCCGGGTCGGCATCGAGCGCGCGCACATGGAGGAGGACACCGGCAAGTCGCTGCACGTCGGCGGCGCGACCGGCCGGATCCACGGCGCCGACTACTCGCTGCTCGACTACAACCGCGCGGGCGTGCCGCTGATCGAGATCGTCACGAAGATGATCCCGGACACCGGCGGCCGGGCGCCCGAGGTGGCACGCGCCTACGTCACGCAGCTCCGGGAGTTGATCAAGTCTCTCGGCGTCTCGGACGTCCGGATGGATCAGGGCTCGATGCGCTGCGACGTGAACCTGTCGCTGACCCCCAAGGGCGGCGAGCTGGGCACCCGCACCGAGACGAAGAACGTCAACTCGCTGCGGTCGGTGGAGCGGGCGGTCCGGCACGAGATGAGCCGGCAGGCCGGCGTGCTCGACGCCGGGGACGAGATCATCCAGGAGACGCGGCACTTCGAGGAGCAGTCCGGCAGCACGCGGGCCGGGCGGCGCAAGGAGACCTCGGAGGACTACCGGTACTTCCCGGAGCCGGACCTGGTGCCGATCGCGCCGTCCGAGGAATGGGTCGAGGAGCTGCGCGGGACGCTGCCCGAGCAGCCGTGGGTCCGCCGTCGCCGCCTGCAGACCGACTGGGGCGTCTCCGACGAGGAGATCCGCGACCTGGTCAACGCCGGCGCGCTGGACCTGGTGGAGGCCACGGTCGCGGCCGGGGCGCCGTCCGGCGAGGCCCGGTCCTGGTGGGTCGCCTACCTGAGCCAGCAGGCGAACACCCGCGAGGTCGAGCTGACCGACCTGGAGATCACGCCGGAGCAGGTGGCGCGCGTGGTCGAGCTCGTGTCCTCGGGCGAGCTGACGAACAAGCTGGCCCGCCAGGTCGTCGACGGCGTGCTGGCCGGCGAGGGATCACCGGACGAGGTGGTCGCGTCGCGCGGGCTGAAGGTCGTCTCCGACGAGGGTGAGCTCGTCGCGGCCGTCGACGCTGCGCTGGCCGAGCAGCCGGACGTCGTGGAGAAGATCCGCGGCGGCAAGGTCGCGGCGGCGGGCGCGATCGTCGGCGCGGTGATGAAGGCCACGAAGGGTCAGGCCGACGCCAAGCGGGTCCGCGAGCTGGTCGTGGAGCGCTGCGCGGCCGAGTAGCGAAGAACACCTCGTCCGCTCAGCCGCGTCACAGGCGGAGCACAGACTTCGCGGGCACCGTGGTCATGGCGGCGGGTGGGCGTCCTGCAAGCCCCCGCGCAGGACCCGCCCGCCGCCCCGGTCCCGGGCTTCCGGCTTCCGGGGGCCGGCGGGAGGTGCGCATGACCGTGCTCGACGACGTCCCGGTGTTCCCGGGCGCCACCCGTGAGATCGGTCCCGCGACCGCCGTGCGCCCGGCCGCCGCACCCGGGAACCCGCACGCCGCCGTCGCGTCCGTGCGTGGGCTGCGGCGGGTCGGGGCGGACGCCGCCGTGATCGCCGGGACCGGTGCCGGGACGGCCGTCGCGGTGGCCGACGGGATCGGCGACACCCGCGCCGCGGCACGCGCCGCCCGGATCGCCGCCGACGCCGCCGTGCGCGCCGCGCCGGGCCGCGGCACCCGCGCCGCGCTGTCGGCCGCCCGCGACGCCGTGCTCGCCGACCGGGACGCCGGCGACACCGTGCTCGTGACGGCCGCGGGCCTGCCCGGCGGCGGCTGGACGGTGTCGTGGGTCGGGGACTGCCGGGCCCTGCTGTGGGACGGCAGCGACCTGCGCCCGCTCACCCGCGACCACACGATGGCCGAGGAGCTGCGTGCGCTGGGCGTCGCGGCCGGAAGCTCGTGGGAGAACGTCGTCACGACGACCGTGCGCACGGCCGACCCCTGGACCGCGGGCCACGTCTGGGGCCCGCCCGGCCCCGGCACGCTCCTGCTTCTCACCGACGGCGTGCACCGGGTGCTGCCGCCTGTGCGTCTCGCCGAGGTGCTGTCCGCGGCCGACGACGGCGGCTTCCCCGCCGGAGTGACGGCCCGGGCCCTGGTCGCCGACGCGCTGGACTCCGGCGGGCGGGACAACGCGACGGCCGCCCTCCTGACGCTGCCTGACCCCTGGACCGGCCCGCGGGGGACGGCGACCGTCGGGATCCCGAGGCAGCGGACCGCCTGATCCGGCCGACGCATGCTCGGCGCGTGTCGGTGGTCGTCCGGAGAAGTCGCTCACCTGGTGAGCGAGGCGGTCGCTCGTTGGTCGGGAAAGCCGTTCGGGCAGCGAACGAGTTTCGCGCGGTTGTCGCTCATCAGGCCGCCGACCCCCCACCCCCGGCGGGTGGCTCGATCCGGATCACCCGGTCGTCGGTGGGACCGGGGCGGCCGCCGGCGTCACGGTTCACCGTGCCCAGCCAGAGGAGGCCGTCGGGGGCCCGTGCGGCGGTGGACAGCGCGCCATAGGTGCCCCTCAGGACGGGCTGCGGGTCGCCGGTGAACGTGCCGTTCTCGCCGGGGCGCAGGACGAACAGCGCCCCCGCCCGGCGTTCGGCGATGGCGAGGGTGCCGGGCAGCATGGCGCAGCCGGCGACGCCGGGTGCGTCCGGCCAGGTCCAGGCCGGAGGCCCGAGCGTCCCGGGGGTCACGCGGTGCAGCACGTCGCGCGGGCCGATCCGGTCGGTCACCCAGACCGTCCGGGTCGCCGGGTCCACGCACACCCCGGCGGGCGCGGCGAGGCCGCGGGACAGCACCGGCGAGGCGGGGTCCGGGTTCCCCGGCGCCGGGCGGCCGAGCGTGTCGATCCGCAGCACGGCGCCGGCCAGCGGTCCGGCGCCGGCACCCGTCGCGACCAGGAGCGCCCCGTCGACGTCGACGCCCAGTTCACTGGCGCGCGGCAGGCCGGTGAGCACCGGCTTGGGTGGCTCGCCCGGCGCGAGCCGCAGCACCTGGCCGTCGGTCGGCGTGCCGGCGAACGCGTAGACGAGACGGTCCTCGGCGTAGCCGGGGGAGAGCACCAGGCTGGTCAGGCCGGTCGCCGGGTCGACCGGGACCTGGGCCACCGGCCGCGGTGGGCTGCCCTTCTTCACGTGCAGCACCCGGCCGGTCGTGCGCTCGCCGACCAGCGCCTCGTCGCCGGCCGGCAGCACGGCGATCGCACCGACCGGCGCGAGGCACGTCGCGACGACCTGCGGGTCCGGATCGACGCACGGCGGCGCGGACCCGCCGCCGGACTGCGGCGGCGCGTCCGACGAGCTCGGCGGGGCCTGCTCCCCGGACGGGGACAGCGCCGGTGGGCCGCCCAGCTCTCCCTGCCCCTCGGCCTTCGGCCGCCAGTCGCGGGAGCCCTCGTCGGGGAACGTCGCGCAGCCGCCGAGCACGACGAGCGCCGCGGCGGCGGCAGCGACCGCGGCTCGCCGGACCCCTCGCATGCGGCCCAGGCTAGGCGGGCGGGGGTGATCTGCCGGTGAGTACCGTGCGCCCATGAGCCCGACCTCGGACCCGATCGTCGTCCTCGTCCCGAACGAGGAGGGCCTGGAGATCGTCGACGCGGTGGACGGCCTGCGCGCCGTGAGCTACGACCCCAAGGCCGCGCTGCCCGCCGAGGCCGCCACCGCCCGGGCGCTGATCGCGCCGTTCCTGTCCACGTCGGACACCACGGCGATGACGGCGGACATGCCGGCGTTGGAGCTGGTCCAGCTGCTCACCGCGGGGGCCGAGGCGTGGATCGGGCAGCTGCCCGACGGCGTCGCGCTCTCGGACTGCCGCGGCGCGCACGGGGGCGCGACCGCCGAGTGGGTCGTGTCCGTGCTGCTGGCCGTCTACCGCCACCTGCCCGGCTTCGTCCGCGCGCAGGACGAGGGCCGGTGGGACTACCACCGCACCGAGGAGCTCGCCGGCAAGCGGGTGCTGATCGTCGGCGCCGGGGACGTGGCGGAGAAGACCGTCGCCCGCCTCGACCCGTTCGAGGTGACCACCACGCTCGTCGGCCGCCGGGCCCGGGACGGGGTGCACGGCATGGACGAGCTGCCGTCGTTGCTGCCCGACCACGACGCCGTCGTGCTGATCGTTCCGCTGACCGACGAGACCCGCGGGATGGCCGACGCCGAGTTCCTGGCTGCGATGCAGGACGGCGCGCTGCTGGTCAACGGCGCGCGCGGGCCGGTGTGTCGACACCGACGCCCTGCTCGCCGAACTGACCTCCGGCCGGCTGCGCGCGGCGGTGGACGTCACCGACCCGGAGCCGCTGCCCGAGGGCCACCCGCTCTGGTCGGCGCCGAACCTGCTGCTCACCCCGCACGTCGGCGGCAGCGTGCCGCTGGCGATGGACCGCGCCTACACCGTGGCGGCCGAGCAGCTGGCGTACTTCGCACGCGGGGAGGAACCGCCGAACGTCGTGCACGGCGCGTACTGACCTCGACCGACGCCGCGACGGTAGCCTCGCCGCATGAGCGGCCCCACCCAGCAGTACGACTGGGGATCCGCCGGCGGCACCGACCCGCCGGCCAGTACCCGTCCGGAACGGCTCCCGGTCCCGGCACACCTGTCGTTGGACATCGGGTTGCTCCTGCTGCGCCTGACCGTCGGCGGGGTGTTCGCGGCGCACGGGGCGCAGAAGGTGTTCGGCGTGCTCGGCGGGCTCGGGCCGCAGGGCACCGACGCGGTGCTCACCGCCCTCGGGTTCGACTCGCTCGCCTCGCCGCTGGCCTGGGTGCTCGGCGTCAGCGAGCTGCTGTTCGGCGCGCTGGTGGTGCTCGGCCTGTTCACACCGCTGGCCGCGGCCGCGCTGCTCTCGGTGAAGATCGTCGCGGTGACCGTGTCGTGGGGGGCCGTGCCGCTGTTCGCCGCGCTCGGGCCGAACTCGCTGGAGCTGAACGTGCTGCTCGGAGGCGGTGCCGCGGCCCTGGTGTTCACCGGTGCCGGGCGGATCGCGCTCGAGGCCGGGCGGACCTGGCAGCGTCGCCCGCTTCCCTACGCCTGGCTGTCGGCGATCCTCGCGGTCGGCGTCGCGCTGCTGGTGCTGTACGTGCTGCGCGGGTGAGCGAGGCGTGGATCTCGGCGCTCGCCCGCCGGGAACGCCGGACGCCGCGGATCGCCGGTCGTGAGCCGCTGTCCGGCGGCTACGTCTCGGGCTCGGTCGAACGCGTCGAGCTCGACGACGGCCGGTCGGTCGTGGTCAAGGCGGCGTCGGCGGTGGAGCTCGCGGCGATGCGCGCGATCGCGGTGGTGGACGGCGTGGACCGGCCCCGGATGCTCGCCCACGCCGGTTCGACGATCGTGCTCACCCACCATGACGGCCCGGCCGCGCCCGCGGACCGCCCGGTTCCGGACGAGATCTGGCGCACGCTCGCGCTCGTACACGCGCACTGGCGCCGGAACCGACCGCGCGGGATCCCGGTCGTCGACGCGGCGTGGTGGCGCGGGTTGTGCGAGCACGTCCTGGTCGCGGTGCGCAGCGCCGCGGCGCGCACCGGGTCGGCGGAGCACCGCGACGTCGCCGCCGCCGTCGAGTCCTGGGCCGGGGAGCCGCGCATCGGCCGGGCACTGGCCGCGCTGCCGCGCACGCTCTGCCACGGCGACGCCCAGCAGGGGAACGTGCTGCTGCCGCCGGACGGGCCGGTGCTGATCGACTGGGGGAACGCGCGCGTCGCCCCGGCCGGGCTGGACGTCGTCGTGCTCGCCGCGCCGGACCCCTCCGGACCGGCCGACGCGCAGCCCGATCCGGTGCCGCGGGTCTACACGGAGACGCTCGCGGAGCGGCTCGGGGGCGCCGACCCTCCGGAACGGACGGCCGCCGAACGGGAGTGGGCGCTGGTCCAGGCGCACGTGCAGTACCTCGGGTTCGCGGCCGACCACCAGCCCGCCGCCCGGGTGGCCGGCATGGCGGAGGTCGCCGCCTGCGCGCTGGACCGCCTGGGCCCCGCGCTGGACGCGATCGGCGCCTGAGCCGGGCTCACGGTCGACATCGGCGAGCCGGGCGTGCACCCTGCATGACCGTCCGCTCGCGCGCAGCGGACGACGGAGGCTGGTCATGGAGCAGGTGTCCCGGGCGTTCTGGGTCCGGTCCCCGGGGGTGGGGGAGATCCGGACCGAGGAGGTGCCGGCGCCGGGCCCGGACGAGGTGCTGGTGCGGTCCCTCTACTCGGGAGTGAGCCGCGGTACCGAGTCCCTGGTGTTCCGGGGCGGTGTGCCGGCCAGCCAGGTCGAGACGATGCGCGCTCCGTTCCAGGAGGGGTCGTTCCCCGGACCGGTCAAGTACGGCTACCTCTCGGTGGGCGTGGTCGAGCAGGGGCCGGCCGACCTCGTGGGACGGACCGTGTTCGCGCTGTACCCGCACCAGACCCGTTACGTCGTGCCCGCCCAGGCCGTGGTGCCCCTGCCCGCGTCGGTGCCGGCGCGCCGGGGCGTGCTCACCGGCGCCGTGGAGACCGTGGTCAACGCGCTGTGGGACGCGCGCCCGATGGTCGGCGACCGGGTCGCCGTCGTCGGGGCCGGGATGATCGGCTGCTGCGCGGCGAGGATCCTCGCGGGCGTCCCCGGGATCCGGCTGCAGATGCTGGAGCCCGACGCCGGACGCGCGGCGACCGCGCGGGAGCTCGGTCTCGACGTCGTCGGGCCGGCCGACGCCGAGCCCGGGTGCGATCTGGTCGTCGACGCGAGCGGGAACGACCACGGCCTGCGCCGCGCGCTCGAGCTGCTCGGTCCGGACGGCGAGGTCCTCGTGCTGAGCTGGTTCGGCGACCGGGAGGTGTCGCTGCCGCTCGGCGAGCACTTCCACTCGCGACGGCTGGCGCTGCGCAGCAGCCAGGTCGGGACGCTGTCCCCACGGGCCCGGCCGCGGCACACGACGCGGAGCAGGCTCGCCGTCGCGCTCGACATCCTGGCCGACCCGGGGTTCGACCGGCTGATCACCGGAGAGTCCGCGTTCGACGACCTGCCCGAGGTGATGGCCGACATCACGCGTCCGGGCGCGGACGTCCTGTGCCGGCTGATCACCTACCCGGACGCCGACGACGCGGCGTAGACCCGGGCTACTCGGCCGAGAGAGCGGCCAGGCACCCGGCGAACGCGTCGACCAGGTGCTCCAGGAGACGCCGGCCACTGTCCACCGAGGCGAGTGAGGGCCGTCCCGCGACGCCGGTGCGGGAGTAGGCGTGCAGGCCACGGGTCAGCATGTGGGTCCGCGGGCCGGTCACCTCGTCGGCCCGGTCGTAGCCGGGGCCGACCAGGTCGGGGTGGGCGTGGAGCATCAGCGAGGTCTCCAGCTCGCCGGCGTGCATGTCGTCGTCGGCGCCGGTCCGGATCCCCGCCCCCGCGCGGGCGGCGTCCCACTGCTCCGGGGTCGGGAACAGCGCGGCCCGGCCGCCGTCGCGGCGCAGCTCCTGGACGGTGTTCTGCAGCACGTAGTTCCCGCCGTGGCCGTTGACCAGCACCAGCCGGTCGACTCCGGAGCGGCGCAACGACGCCGCGACGTCGGCGACGACCGCGTGCAGCGTGGCGGCGGAGATGCTGACGGTGCCCGGCCAGGCCGAGTGCTCCTGCGAGCAGGAGAGCGTCAGGGGCGGGAGCACCAGCAGCGGGTACCGCGCGGCCAACGCCTCGGCGACGGTGACGGCCACGACCGTGTCCGTGGCCAGCGGCAGATGGCCGCCGTGCTGCTCGAAGCTGCCCACCGGCAGGACGGCGACGTCGGCCGCCGCATCCCGCACCTCGTGCGACGTCCGCACCGTGATCAGCGGGACGTTCGTCGGCGGGGCGGGGTGGGACCGGTCGTCGTCGGACACGTCGGCCAGTATCCCGCCCGCCGGGCCCGTCACTTCACGTGTGAACTCATGTGGTGGTACGTTCAACTTCATGCGTGAAGTGAACTACCACCGTCCCCGGAGGACCCGATGAGCCTGTTCCGACTCGACGCCAGCATCCGCGGCGAGGCGTCCGCGACGGGCGAGATCGCCGACGTCGTCGAGCAGCAGTGGCGGTCCGGGCGCCCGGACGGCGAGGTCGTCCGCCGCCACCTCGGCACCGACCCGGTCCCGGCCGTGGCGTGGTCGGACGCGGTCTCCGGCGGTGCCGTCGCCGCCGAGGAGCGGACGCCCGCCCAGCGGGAGGCGGCCGCGCTGGCCGCCGCGCTCGTCGACGAGCTGCTCGGCGCCGACGCCGTCCTGCTGGCGGTCCCGTTGTACAACTTCGGCGTCTCCCAGCACGCCAAGACCTGGATCGACCTGGTGCTCACCGATCCCCGGGCCAATCCCGGCGGGCCACCGCTGCTGGAGGGCAAGCCGACCGTCCTCGCGACGGCACGCGGCGGGTCCTACGCGCCCGGTACGCCCCGGGAGGGCTGGGACCACGCGACGCCGTACCTGACGCGCATCCTCTCCGACGTCTGGGGCGCGGACCTGACCGTCGTGGAGCGGGAGTTCACGCTGGTCGGGGTCAATCCGGCGCTGGACGCGTTCACCGACGTCGCCGCCGACATGCGCGCGACCGCGCTGGACGAGGCCCGGGTGGCCGGGGCCGCGCTCACCGGGAGCGTGTACGCCGTCCGGTGACCGGCGCGGTCAGCACGCACCGGAGGGCCGCGGTCGATCGGGGCCCTCCAGCAGGGGACGGATCCGTGCGACGGCGGTCGTGATCGCGCGCAGCTGGGCCGGGGTCAGCGGGTCGACGACGAAGTGCCGAACCGCCTCGACGTGGCCGGGTGCGGCGTCGACGACCTGCTGGTACCCGGCCTCGGTCAGCGTCGCGACCGTGTACCGGGCGTCGTCCGGGTCCGGGCTCCGCTCGATCCATCCGCGACGCTCGCAGCGGGTCACGACGTTCGACAGACGGGAGAGCGAGCTGTTGGACAGCCGCGCCAGCTCGCTCATCCGCGTCGTGTGCTCGGGCGACATCGACAGGTAGCTCAGCACCATGTACTCGAACAGGGTGAGGCCGGAGTCGCGCTGCATCTGGCTCTCCAGCGGGCCGGGCAGCTTGAACAGCAGCGTGGCCACGGCCTCCCACGCGCGCTGCTCGTCCTCGGAGAGCCACCGTGGCTCCTCCGCGCGGTCGTCGTCCGGCATCCGGCGGAGGCTACCCGCCGAGCGTCAGCGCCCGACGTTGCGCTGCAGGTGCGCCGGGTAGCGGTCGCCGGCCACGGCCTCCGTCGGCGCGGCCGCCTCGATCTCGGTGATCTCCTCGGCCGAGAGCTCCAGCTCGGCGGCCGCGACGTTCTGCTCCAGGTAGGTGCGCCGCTTCGTGCCGGGGATCGGCACGACGTGCTCGCCGCGGCTCTGCACCCACGCCAGCGCGAGCTGCCCGGCCGTCACGCCACGCCGCTCGGCGATGGCGCGCAGGGCGTCCACGATGGCCAGGTTCGTGGCCAGGTTGTCCTCGCCGAAGCGCGGCAGGCCGCGGCGCATGTCGTTCTCGCCGAGCTGCGACGCCGACGTGATCGCGCCGGTCAGGAACCCGCGTCCCAGCGGCGAGAACGGGACGACGCCGACGCCCAGCTCCGCGCACGCCGGTGCGACCTCGTCCTCGATCCCGCGGGACCACAGCGAGTACTCGCTCTGCACGGCGGTGACCGGGTGCACGGCGTGCGCGCGCCGGATCGTCTGCGCACCGCACTCGGACAGCCCGTAGAACCGGATCTTGCCCTGCGCGACCAGCCCGGCGATCGCCCCGACCGTCTCCTCGATCGGCACGTCCGGGTCGACCCGGTGCTGGTAGTAGAGGTCGATGTGGTCGACGCCGAGGCGGCGCAGCGACTCGTCGCAGCACTGCTGCACGTACGCCGGGTCGCCCTGGGCGCCCTGGTTGCCCTCGGCGTCGCGGACGATGCCGAACTTCGTCGCGAGCACCACCTTGTCCCGGCGGTCCGCGATCGCGCGCCCGACCAGCTCCTCGTTCGCGCCCGCGCCGTACACGTTCGCCGTGTCCAGCAGCGTGACGCCGAGGTCGAGCGCGCGGTGGATCGTCGCGACCGACTCCGCCTCGTCGGAGGTGTCGCCGTAGGCCTGGCTCATGCCCATGCAGCCGAGCCCCTGGGCCGAGACCTCGAGTGAACCCAGCGTCCGCGTTCCGATCGTCATGCCCGAGACGCTATGCCCCCCGGCGCACTCGAACGCAACTCTCTTACGGGACGCGGCGGACGGCTCCGGTGTCGGCGGAGGTGGCCATCGCGGCGTAGGCGCGCAGCGCCTTGGACACGACGCGGTCGCGGTCCTTCGGCTGCCACGGGCGCTCGGACGCCTCCATCTTCGCGCGGCGCTCGGCCAGCACGTCGTCGTCGACGAGCAGTTCCAGGCTCCGGGCGCGGACGTCGAGGCGGATCCGGTCGCCCGGCTCCACCAGCCCGATCACGCCGCCGTGCGAGGCCTCGGGGGAGACGTGCCCGACCGAGATGCCGCTCGACCCGCCGGAGAACCGGCCGTCGGTGACCAGCGCGCAGGCCTTGCCCAGGCCGGCGCCCTTGAGGAACGCCGTGGGGTGCAGCATCTCCTGCATCCCCGGACCGCCGGACGGCCCCTCGTAGCGGATGAGCAGCACGTCGCCCGGCTTGATCTCCTTGTTCAGGATCGCCGAGACGGCGTCCTCCTGGCTCTCCAGGACCACGGCCGGGCCCTCGAACTCCCAGACGTCCTCCGGGATGCCCGCGGTCTTGATCACCGCGCCGTCCGGGGACATGTTGCCGCGCAGCACGGCCAGCCCGCCGTCGGCGGAGTAGGCGTGCGCGACGTCCCGGATGCAGCCGCCGGCGGCGTCGGTGTCCAGTGAGGACCAGCGGTTCTCGGTGGAGAACGCCTGCGTGGTCCGGACCCCGCCGGGCGCGGCGTGGTACAGCTCGACCGCGACGTCCGACGGGGACTCGGCGCGGATGTCCCACGTGGACAGCCACTCCGACATCGACGGCGAGTGGACCGTGTGCACGCCCTCGTTCAGCATCCCGCCGCGCCAGAGCTCGCCGAGGATGGCCGGGATTCCGCCGGCCCGGTGCACGTCCTCCATGTGGTAGTCCGAGCTCGGCGCCACCTTGGACAGGTTCGGGACCCGCCGGGAGATCGCGTCGATGTCGGCGAGCGTGAACTCGATCTCGCCCTCCTGCGCGGCGGCGAGGATGTGCAGCACCGTGTTCGTCGAGCCGCCCATCGCGACGTCGAGCGCCATCGCGTTCTCGAACGCCTCCCGGGTCGCGATCGCGCGCGGCAGGGCCGACGCGTCGTCGTCGCGGTACCAGCGGGTGGCCAGGTCCATCACGGTGCGCCCGGCGTTCAGGAACAGCTCGCGGCGGGCGGCGTGCGTGGCCAGGGTGGACCCGTTGCCGGGCAGCGCCAGCCCGAGCGCCTCGGTCAGGCAGTTCATCGAGTTCGCGGTGAACATGCCGGAGCACGACCCGCACGTCGGGCACGCGGAGCGCTCCACCTCGGTCAGCCCCTCGTCGTCCACCGAGGACGACGCGGACGCGGAGATCGCGGTGATCAGGTCCGTCGGGGCCTGCGCGACACCGCCGACGACGACCGCCTTGCCGGCCTCCATCGGCCCGCCGGAGACGAACACGGTCGGGACGTTGAGCCGCATCGCGGCGTTCAGCATCCCGGGCGTGATCTTGTCGCAGTTCGAGATGCAGACCAGCGCGTCCGCGGCGTGCCCGTTGACCATGTACTCGACGGCGTCCGAGATCACCTCGCGGCTGGGCAGCGAGTAGAGCATCCCGCCGTGGCCCATCGCGATCCCGTCGTCGACGGCGATCGTGTTGAACTCCTTGGCGACCCCGCCGGCCTCCTTGATCGCTCCGGCGACGAGGTCACCCATGTCCTTGAGGTGCACGTGGCCGGGCACGAACTGGGTGTAGGAGTTCGCGATCGCGACGATCGGCTTGCCGAAGTCGTCGTCGCCCATCCCGGTCGCGCGCCAGAGCGAACGCGCTCCGGCGGCGTTGCGGCCGTGGGTGGTGACGCGGGAACGCAGGGCGGGCATCGTGGTGGTCTCCAGCGGGGTCGGTGTCGCGCCCGCGCCGGGCGGACCGGTGCGGGCATGGCTCGCGGGTGGGCGGCCCGGGCGGTGACCCGTGTGCGCCCCGACAGCGCCGCGCGGACGCCGGAACTGGTTCTCCCGGGCGCAGCGGGCTGATCCGGGACACACCGTACGCCCATCGCCCTGCGGGCACGCTTCGCGTCGGCCGTGCACCCGTACGGCCGATTGGCTTACGCCGCAGATCCGGTCAGAATTCCTAATCGTGTTAGGTGAACCGACGACGACGTGGAAACAGAAGCGTCGTGAGGTCACCCGCACGGCCATCCTGGATGCCGCGTGGGAGGTCGCGCGCGCCGACGGGATCGCCGGACTGACGCTGCGCGCCGTCGCCGACCGCGTCGGTATGCGCGCCCCGTCGCTCTACTCGCACTTCGACTCCAAGCACGCCGTCTACGACGCGATGTTCGGTCAGGCCTGGGCGACCTACGACGACAGCGTCGCTGCGCTCGACCTGCCGGACGAGCCGCGGGAGGCTCTCCGCGCGCTCGCCCGCAACTTCGCCGCGTTCGCGCTCGCCGACCTGCCGCGCTACCTGCTGATGGATCAGCGGGTGATCGCGGACTTCGAGCCGAGCCCGGAGAACTACGCGCCGGCCGTCCGCGTGCTGGACCGCTTCCGCGCGGCGTTCGCGCAGATCGCCGGCGAGATCCGCGGACGACGACGTCGACCTGTTCATCGTGATGCTGTCCGGCCTGATCGGCACCCAGTGGTCCAACGACCCGGGCGGCACCCGCTACGTCCGCCAGGTCGACCGCCTCGTGGACATGCTCGCCGACGAGTTCGGCCTGCCGACGTCGCTCGAACCCGTCCCGGCGGGGCTCTCCCAGGAGGACCGATCATGACCGCCGCGGCCACGGCCCCTACCGCACCCGCCATCCGGCGCACCGCGCTCGACCGCGCCACCGCGATGCGCCTCGCCGCGACCGAGTACGGGCGCTACACCGACCAGCTGCGCACGTTGTCGACGCGCGACTGGTCCCGTCGGACCGTGTGCCAGGACTGGGACGTGCGCGACATGGCCGGGCACTGCCTCGGGATGGCGGAGTTCGCCTCGTCGATCCGGAACGGCATGCGGCAGTACCTCGCCGCGCTGCGGCGCTTCGAGCGCGACGGCGGCAACCCGACCGACCACCTGAACGCGCTGCAGGTCGACGAGCACCGCCACCTGGAGCCCGGGGAGCTCGTGCGCCGCTACGCGACCGTCGCGCCCCGGGCCGCGCGTGGCCGCCGCCGCAGGACCGCCGTGCTGCGGCGCAGCTCGATGGGTGTGGTGGAGCTGCCGAGCGGTGACCGGGAGCGGTGGGCGTTCGGGTTCATGATCGACACCGTGCTCACCAGGGACTGCTGGATGCACCGGATGGACACCGCCGTCGCGACCGGCCGCGAGCCCGTGCTGACGGCCGACCACGACGGCGTGCTGGTCGCCGATATCGTCGCGGAGTGGGCCGGCCGGCACGGCGAGCCCTGCACGCTGACGCTCGACGGGCCGGCGGGCGGCCGGTGGGAGTTCGGGACCGGCGGCCGGGACCTGGACTATGACGCCGTGGAGTTCTGCCGGATCACGTCCGGGCGCGGCCGAGCGACCGGGCTGCTGGCCACCCCGGTGGCGTTCTGAGCGGGATCCTCAGCCGGTGGCCGGGTCGGTGATCCGCCCACCGCTGGCGACGGCCAGCGCGGACAGGTCACGCAGGCGCACGGCAGGCAGGCGCAGTTCCGACTCGTCGCCGAGGACCACGCTCACCCGGGATCGCGCGTCGAGGCGCAGCGAGGTGATCTCGTCCCAGGCGAGCCGCCGCGAACCGCGGACGGTGCGCGTGGCGACCGCGTCGCCGTCGACCGTCGTGCGCGTCCACAGCAGCCAGACGCAGTACCCGAGCGGCACGAGCAGGAACAGCCAGAAGTAGGGCACCGAGAGCATCAGCGGCAGCGCGCAGACGACGACCAGCACAGCGGGCAGGATGCCCAGCGCCGAGTGCCGGAACACCAGCCGCGGCGCGGCGCCGTCGACGTCTTCGCTGCCCACCCGGCCATTCTCCCACCGGCCCGGCGACGAGCGCCCGACGCCGCGGGTGAGATGCGCTCCACGGTTCCGTGGCCGGCTCTCGCGGAGCGATGGACGTCACCTCACCCGTCCCACTGATCGGTGGGACGGCGTTGACCCCCCGCGCAAGCGGCGTGTTACCGTTCGTGCCGTGTTCGTCTACCGACTTCTCGTAATTCCCGGGCG
Source organism: uncultured Actinomycetota bacterium (assembly GCA_963822335.1). Lineage (GTDB taxonomy): Bacteria > Actinomycetota > Actinomycetes > Mycobacteriales > Pseudonocardiaceae > Pseudonocardia. The sequence goes on from CAWGHE010000007.1 coordinate 977,883, forward strand.
CGTCGACGCCTGAGTTTTACGTACTCGGACGACGACGCGCTCACCCTCGCACCAGCCCGGCACCGGGCGGCGGGGGTTTTTTCATGTTCTCCCACAGGATCGACCCGATCTCCAGCGAGGCAGACGTCATGACCACCGCCCCCTCCCGATCCGGCTCGGCGCCCAAGCCGGCGCCGCCGCCGGGACGAACCCCAGCGCAGCGCGGCGATACCCCCGTCGCCCCTCGGGGTGAGCAGCAGGCCGTTCCCGGCGACCGGATCGAGAACGAGCCGGCGACCGGCGCCCAGTCCCTCGTGCGCTCGCTCGAGGAGGTCGGCTGCGAGGTCGTGTTCGGGCTGCCCGGCGGGACGATCCTGCCCGCCTACGACCCGCTGCTGGACTCGACGCGGGTCCGGCACATCCTCGTCCGGCACGAGCAGGGCGCCGGACACGCCGCGACGGGGTACGCGCAGGCCACCGGCAAGGTCGGGGTCTGCATGGCGACGTCCGGACCGGGGGCGACGAACCTGGTCACCCCGATCGCGGACGCGCACATGGACTCGGTGCCGCTGGTCGCCATCACGGGTCAGCAGACCCGGGCGCTGATCGGCACCGACGCATTCCAGGAAGCCGACATCACCGGCATCACCCTGCCGGTGACGAAGCACAACATGCTGGTGACGGACCCGGGACAGATCCCACGGGCGATCGCCGAAGCATTCCACCTGGCGTCCACCGGCCGGCCAGGGCCGGTCCTGGTGGACATCCCGAAGGACGTGCTGCAGGAGCAGACGACCTTCAACTGGCCGCCCGAGCTCGAGCTCCCCGGTTACCGGCCGACGACCCGGCCGCACGGGAAGCAGATCCGGGAGGCCGCCCGGCTGATCCAGCAGGCCGTCCGCCCCGTTCTCTACGTCGGCGGCGGCGTGCTCAAGGCCGAGGCGTCCGCGGTGCTCCGGGAGCTCGCCGAGCTCACCGGGGCCCCGGTCGTCACCACGCTGATGGCGCGGGGCGCGTTCCCGGACTCGCACCCGCAGCACCTGGGCATGCCGGGCATGCACGGCACCGTCGCCGCGGTGGCCTCGATGCAGCGCTCCGACCTGCTCGTCGCGCTCGGCTCCCGGTTCGACGACCGGGTCACCGGCAAGCTGGACAGCTTCGCCCCGGCGGCGAAGATCGTGCACGCCGACATCGACCCGGCGGAGATCTCCAAGAACCGCCGCGCCGACGTGCCGATCGTCGGGGACTGCAAGGAGGTCATCACCGAGCTGATCGACGCCGTCCGCGCCGAGCACGAGCAGCACGGCGAGCCCGACCTGGGCACCTGGTGGTCCCAGATGACGGAGCTGCAGGAGCGGTTCCCGCTGGGCTACGACTGGCCGGACGACGGTGCGCTGTCCCCGGAGTACGTGATCGAGCGGATCGGCGCGATCGCCGGCCCGGACGCCGTCTACACCGCGGGCGTCGGCCAGCACCAGATGTGGGCGGCGCAGTTCGTCCGCTACGAGCACCCGCGGACCTGGCTGAACTCCGGCGGCCTCGGCACGATGGGCTACGCCGTGCCGGCCGCGATGGGCGCGAAGGTCGCGGTGCCGGACAAGGTCGTCTGGTGCATCGACGGCGACGGCTGCTTCCAGATGACGAACCAGGAGCTCGCCACCTGCGCGATCGAGGGCATCCCGATCAAGGTGGCCGTGATCAACAACGGTAACCTGGGCATGGTCCGGCAGTGGCAGAACCTGTTCTACGGCGAGCGCTACTCGAACACGGACCTGAACACGCACAAGATGCGGATCCCGGACTTCCCGATGCTGGCCGAGTCGATGGGGTGCGTGGGCCTGCGGGTCGAGTCCCGTGAGGACGTGGACCGGGTCATCCACGAGGCGATGGAGATCAACGACCGGCCGGTCGTGATCGACTTCGTGGTCGGCGCGGACGCGCAGGTGTGGCCGATGGTCGCCGCCGGCACCGGAAACGACGAGATCATGGCCGCCCGGCACATCCGCCCGCTGTTCGAGTCCGACGAGCTGGCGGCCAGTGTGGACGAGGTGTCGGACACCGTCACCGAGGCGCTCAAGCCCGAGGGAGGGGACCGGTGACCGAGCGACACACGCTGTCGGTGCTGGTGGAGGACAAGCCCGGTGTGCTCGCACGCGTCTCCGGGCTGTTCTCCCGGCGCGGGTTCAACATCACCTCCCTGGCCGTCGGCCCGACCGAGCACCCGGACGTGTCCCGGATGACGATCGTCGTCGAGGTCGACGAGCTCCCGATGGAGCAGGTGACCAAGCAGCTGAACAAGCTCGTGCACGTGATCAAGATCGTGGAGCTGGAGCCGGAGACGTCGGTGCAGCGCGAGCTGCTGCTCGTCAAGGTCCGTGCGGACTCGACGGTGCGCAGCCAGGTCCTGGAGACCGTGCAGCTGTTCCGCGCGAAGGTCGTCGACGTGTCGCCGGAGGCGGTCACGATCGAGGCCACCGGGACCACGGACAAGCTGAACGCGCTGCTGCGCATGCTGGAGCCGTACGGCGTCCGCGAGATGGTCCAGTCCGGGATGGTCGCGGTCGGCCGTGGGCCCCGCTCCATCACCGCCGCGGCCGTGCGCTAGACAGACTCGAACCAGTTACGCCCGAGAGGACTTCCCACCCGTCATGACTGTCAACATCTACTACGACTCCGACGCCGACCTGTCGATCATCCAGGGCCGCAAGGTCGCCGTGATCGGCTACGGCTCCCAGGGGCACGCGCACTCGCTGTCCCTGCGCGACTCCGGGGTCGATGTGAAGATCGGGCTGCCGGAGGGGTCGAAGTCCCGCCAGAAGGCCGCGGACGAGGGCCTCGAGGTCGTCACCCCGGCCGAGGCCTCCGCCTGGGCCGACCTGATCATGGTCCTGGCGCCGGACACGAAGCAGCGCTTCATCTACGCCGACGACATCGCGCCGAACCTCCAGCCCGGCAACGCGATCTTCTTCGGCCACGGCTTCAACATCCGCTTCGACCTGATCAAGCCGCCGGCCGACGTCGACGTCGCGATGGTCGCGCCGAAGGGCCCCGGCCACCTGGTGCGCCGCCAGTTCGTCGACGGCCGGGGCGTGCCGTGCCTGATCGCCGTCGAGCAGGACGCCACCGGCGGCGCCAAGGACCTCGCGCTGTCCTACGCGGCCGGGATCGGCGGCGCCCGCGCGGGCGTCATCGAGACGACGTTCACCGAGGAGACCGAGACCGACCTGTTCGGTGAGCAGGCCGTGCTCTGCGGCGGCACCGCGGCCCTGGTGCAGAACGCGTTCGAGGTGCTCGTCGAGGCCGGCTACGCGCCCGAGGTCGCCTACTTCGAGTGCCTGCACGAGCTGAAGCTGATCGTCGACCTGATGTACGAGGGCGGCATCACCAACGAGCGCTACTCGATCTCGGACACCGCCGAGTACGGCGACCTCACCCGCGGCCCGCGCATCATCACCCCCGAGGTGAAGGACCGCATGCGTGAGATCCTGGCCGAGATCCAGGACGGCCGGTTCGCCCAGGAGTGGGTGGCCGAGGACGAGAACGGGCGGCCGAACTTCAACCGCCTGCAGAAGGCCGGCGAGGACCACCAGATCGAGCAGGTCGGCGAGAAGCTGCGCGGCCTGATGAGCTGGGTCGGCGAGAAGGCCAAGTAGGCCCCGCTCCACCGCACCACCGCACCGAACGAGCGGCACTTTCGAGCAGTGACACTGCCCGAAGGTGCCGTTCGTCGTGTTACGGGGGGAGTTTGTGACACTCATCACCGAACAGAGGGCTTGCCTCGGTCCGTCCCCGGCCTGGGCGAACAGTCGGCCGGCGCACGCCGGTCGCCCCCGGGGGATGCCGTGCGCACTAGAATCGAGCCAGACCGAGGCCGAGAGACCGACCCGACACCGGGGAGCACCACACCACCGTGAGCACCGTTGCCACCGACAAGTCCCGCCCTGTCGTCCTTCTCGCCGAGAAGCTCGCGCCGTCCGCCGTCGCGCTGCTCGGTGACGATGTCGAGATCCGTCACGTCGACGGGACCGACCGTCCCGCGCTGCTGGACGCCATCGCCGACGCCGACGCCCTCATGGTCCGCTCGTCCACCAAGGTGGACGCCGAGGCGCTCGCCGCGTCCACCCGGCTCAAGGTCGTCGCCCGCGCCGGCGTCGGGCTGGACAACGTGGACGTCCCGGCCGCGACGGCGCGCGGCGTAATGGTCGTCAACGCACCGACGTCGAACATCGTGTCCGCGGCCGAGCACGCCTGTGCGCTGCTGCTGGCCACCGCCCGGCACATCGCGGCCGCGGACTCCAGCCTGCGCCAGGGCCAGTGGAAGCGCAGCAGCTACACCGGCACCGAGCTCAACGGCAAGACCGTCGGCATCGTCGGCCTGGGCAAGATCGGCCAGCTGGTCGCGCAGCGGCTCGCCGCGTTCGGCGTCGAGCTGGTCGCCTACGACCCGTACATCTCCAAGGCGCGCGCCGGCCAGCTCGGCATCGAGCTGCTCGGGCTGGACGACCTGCTGCGCAAGGTCGGACGTGATCTCGATCCACCTGCCGAAGACGCCGGAGACGCTCGGCCTGATCGGCAAGGACCAGCTGGCGCTGACCAAGCCGGGCGTGCTGATCGTGAACGCCGCCCGCGGCGGTCTGATCGACGAGGACGCGCTCGCCGAGGCCGTCCGCTCCGGGCAGGTCGGCGGCGCGGGTATCGACGTCTACGTGACCGAGCCGACCACCTCCAGCCCGCTGTTCGAGCTGGAGAACATCGTCGTCACCCCGCACCTGGGCGCCTCCACCGAGGAGGCCCAGGACCGGGCGGGCACCGACGTCGCGCGGTCGGTCCAGCTGGCGCTGGCCGGCGAGTTCGTGCCGGACGCCGTGAACGTGCAGATCACCGGCGTGGTCGGCGACGAGGTCCGGCCGTGGCTGCCGCTGGTGCAGAAGCTGGGCACCACGCTGCACGCGGTGGCCGGACGCACCCCGAGCTCGATCACCGTCGACGTGTCCGGCGAGCTCGCCGATGAGGACGTGTCGGTGCTCAGCCTGGCCGCGCTGCGTGGCCTGTTCACCCACGTCGTGGAGGACCAGGTCACGTTCGTCAACGTGCCGCAGCTGGCCGAGGAGCGCGGCGTGACGGTCGAGCTGACCACGGCGCCGGAGAGCGAGAACCACCGCAGCGTCGTGCAGCTGCGCGCCGCGATGGCCGACGGCGAATCGGTCACCGTCTCCGGCACGCTGACCGGCCGGGCCGAGGTGGAGAAGCTCGTCGAGATCAACGGACGGCACTTCGACCTGCGCGCCGAGGGCGAGGTCGTCCTGCTCGAGTACGCCGACCGCCCGGGTGTGATGGGCCGTGTCGGCTCGCTGCTCGGCGAGGCCGCGGTGAACATCGAGGCCGCGCAGATCTCGCAGACCACCGACGGCGCGGACGCGATCATGCTGCTGCGCGTGGACCGTCAGGTCGACCCGGCCGTGCTGGAGGGTGTCGGCGCGTCGGTGGGCGCCCGCACCATCCGTCTCGTGTCCTTCGACGACTGAGCACGAAGCCTGCGGCGCTGTGCATCCGCAGTGAGGCGGCGCCTGCTCAGAACTTCACGCCCTTCGTCGTGAACACCCACAGCGACGATGTCAGGAACAGCACGGTCAGGCCGGTGAACACCGCGCCCCCGAACACCGGCATCGCCCAGCGCGGCGAGCCGGGTCGGGCGAGCAGGAGCATCTTCGCCACGAACGCCCCGTAGAACAGGCACCCGACCAGCGAGTGCACGAGCACCCGCGGTGAACCGGACTCGAACCCGAGGGCGTACAGGCAGTGCACGACGACGGGCACGGTCACGAGCACCGCGAGCCGCCCGGACCAGCGGTGCACGGGTCCCGTCCAGGTGCGGGCGGCAGCCGCCTCGCCGAGGCGGCCGTACATGGCGAGCGCCGTGGCCAGCTGGACGAGGGCCAGCACGAAGGCCACGGTCGTCAGCCAGGCCTTCACGTACAGCGGCCCGGAGAACCCGGCCAGGTTGATCGCGAACCCGGTCGGCTCGTGCAGCCGCCCGTACACCCCGAGGCCCACGGAGACGGCTGCCCCGACCACCAGGGCGACCAGCAACGCGGTCGTTCCCGGCGTGCTCGGCCGGGCTTCGGGTTCGGCGCTCATCCGGAGCTCCCCACGTCGAAGGTGGCCACGCTGACGTTCTGCCCGTCGACGGTCGCCGTGCCCGACGCGGCGTCCAGGGGCGGTGCGGGTGTCGTGACGCCGTCCTGGGTCCGTGCCCCGACCTGGGAACCGTCCGCGAGCACGATCCACCCCGTCCGGTCGGTGGCGCTCGCACGCTGCTCGTACAGTCCCGCCGGCGGTCCCGCCACGGTGGTGCTGAACGGGTAGGACCGGCCGGAGGCGAGGACGACCTCGCCGTCGACCTTCCCGTCGCTCACCGTGCCGGTCAGGCGGTACGCACCGTTCTTCGACTGCATCTGCACCGCGTCGCCGGACCGGGTGCCCTGCAACCAGGCTTCGACCTTCGCGCCGTCACAGAGGTAGCCCGCGGCCTTGTCGCCCTCCACGGCCACCGCGACCGCGACCCGCGGACCCTGCGTGTGCCCGGTGTAGACGGCCTCCGCCGGTTCCGCCGCGGGCTCGGCCGAGGCGGGCGCAGGTGGCGCAGCCGCGCCCGGCGGTGCGGCACCCGGCGGCCCCGCGGCCGTGTCGACGCCCGGGTTCTGCGACTGGTTGATCACCAGCAGGATCACGCCGAAGGCGGCGACCACGAGCACGGTGACGATCGGGGTGCGGATCTTGTTCATGGGTCGTTCCGCCTTACGTGACGGTGATCGAGTCGCCGGTGACCTGGACCTGCCGGGCGGTCAGCCCGCGTGCTGCCGGGCCGGTCTCCACCGAGCCGTCCGCGATCCGGAACCTGCTGCCGTGGCAGGGGCAGTTGATCGTCCCGCCGACGACCTCGTTGACGGCGCAGCCCTGGTGGGGGCAGGTGGTGTCGAACGCGGCGAACGTCCCGGCCTGGGGCTGGGTCACCACGAGCCTGCGGTCGGCGAAGATCGTGCCGCCGCCGACGGGGATGGCTGACGCGCCGGTCAGCTGTCCGGCGCCTGCTCCTCCGTCTGCGGCAGGCGGGGGCGGTGGTGCTCCGCCGGAGGTGTAGGAGGCGCAGGCCGGGAGCGCGACGGCGGCCGCGGTCGCGGCGCCCGCCCCGGCGAGCACCGTGCGGCGCGACACCGCCCGCGATGAGGTCGGGGTCATTCGGGCTCCCTCGTGCCGGTCGGACGGTCCGCTCGTGCGGTGCCGCCCGGTTGGCGTCGAGGTCGCGTGCGGAGGGTCCACCGTTACGTCACGTCCCGCCCGGTTCGCGCCGGAGGTCCGTTGCTCATGGCCACCGCGGGGCGGCGTCAGCTTCCGGACAGGTCCGGGCAGATTCCTTTCCATCGCCCGATCGGTGGGCCAGCCTTCTTCTCGTGAACACCGGCGAGATCGACCGCCAGAACGGGCGGAACGGTTTCGGTGAAATCGAGGAGAACGCGTGACGCACATGATCGCGGTCGAGCCCCGGAGCGGTGACGAGCGCCCTACCGACACCGTCGCCTTCGCTCCGGTCGATCTCGACGAGGCGCCCGCCGTGGACGCGCTGCTGCGTCGGCTGGGCCTCGGTCCGTTCGACCGGGACGGTCTCGCGGCCCCCACCGGCCGCAACGACGTCTGGGCCGGGCCGACCGCGTCCGGGGAGAAGGTCGTGGTCAAGCGGCTCTCCGGGGAGCCGGACGACATCGCCGCGCGACTCGGGCGCTCGCTGGCCTTCGAGCGGTTCGTGGAGGGGCTCCCGGCGGACCGCCTGTCCGTCCCGGCCTTCCTCGGCGCGGACCCGGAGTCCGGCCTGATCGCGCACCGGATGCTGCCGGATGTGCGCACCGGCGCGGAGCTCATGGTCGACGAGATCTTCGACGAGCCCACCGCGCGGATCGCCGGATCGCTCGTCGGGACGTTGCACGGCAGCGTCGCGCACAATTCTTCGGAATTGTGGACGACGCCGCCACACTGGCCTTCGGCGCACATGCTCGTCGGAATCTCGGACCGATTGTTCGATCAGCTGAGTTTCGCCGAGCTGGAGGGCTGGCGGCTGCTGCAGTCCGACGGCGAGCTGCGCGCCGCGGTGGCCGACCTCGTCGCCGGCGAGCCCGATCGGCCGCGCGTCCCTGCGCACTGCGACCTGCGGGTGGACCAGTTCCTGCTGGCGCCGGACGCGCTCCACCTCTCCGACTGGGAGGAGTTCCGGCTCGCCGACCCGGCCCGTGACGTCGGCGCGTTCGCCGGGGAGTGGCTCTACCGCTCGGTGCTCGACATCGTCACCACCCGAGGCGGTCTGCCGGCCATCGAAACCGAGATCACCCACGAGGAGGTGCTCGACCGGGGCGTGCGCAACCTCCAGCGGCTGCGTGGCCGTGTGCAGGCGTTCTGGGCCGGCTATCTCGACGCCCGTCCGGACCCGGACCCCGCGCTGGCCGAGCGGTCCACCGCGTTCGCGGGCTGGCACCTGCTCGACCGGCTGCTGGCCGGCGCCGCCCGGGCCTCGCGCCTGTCCGGGATCGAGCGTGCCGCGGCCGGCATCGGCCGGGCCGCACTGCTCACGCCGGCCCGCTTCACCACGACCATCGGCCTGGGGGGACAGCCATGACTTCCGTGACCACCGGGACGTCCGGGACTGCTCCGAGCGCGGCGCCGCGCGTCGACGACCTGATCGACCTGGTCGACGTCGACATCGAGAACCTCCGCGGTGAGGTAGCCGGCGAGACGCTGAGTGCCGACGACGTGCTCGGCTTCCGCCGGGAGCTGTCGAACCTGCTCTACGAGGTGCTGCACGCCGGGCACCGGGTCGAGGCCGGCACGCTGCCGTTCCGGCTGCGCGACCCGTTGCTCGAGCAGCGTCTCGCCGAGGCGACCCCGCAGCACGCGACGCGGGTGCGGGCGGTGCCCGCCCAGGCCCCCGACGGGATCGTGCCGCCGGCCGGGCGGGTGCTCGTCGAGCGGGACGGCGTGCGCGTCTGGATGCCCGCCTCCGCCGTCCACGACGGGGGCGGCGAGCGTCCCGGCACCGTCCTGCTCGACGTGGCCGCCGCCCGGCCCGCCGTGTCCCCGGGCTTCTTCCTCGCGGACTCGTCGGCCACACCGGACCGGATCGGACCGGCGCTGCGCGTCTACCTGCATCTCGCCGACCACGACGCGGCCGTCGAGGCCTGGCGCCGGGTGCTCGGCCGGCTGGAGACGACCGGGCTCGGCTACCGGGCCAAGGTGCTGTCCTGCCGGGCGCTCTACCCGAGGCGCGACGCGCTGGTGGTCTACCTGCCCGAGCGGTCCCGGCCGCTGGCCGCCGAGGTGGCCGACGCGGTCGCCGACCTGGCCGGTGTGGAACCGGAGACCTCCGCGTTCGCCCGCCGGTGGGGAGCCGGCCTGGCGACGGCATGGGAGCCGAACGACCCCCGCGGCGTCGCCCGCGGTCTGAGCTTCGGTCAGCACCGCGCCAGCACGATCGGGCGCGCCCTGATCGACGCCGCACTCTCCGGCGAGGACCCCCGCGCGGCCGTCCGGGCCGCCTGCCGGGAGGCGAACGTCGACCCGGACGACCTGTCCCGCAACGACGACTCACCCGACGGGCCCGGCGCGCCCATTCGGGACACAGCACCTGCTGCGTCCCGTGTCCGCACGCCGGACGACCACTGAGAGATAACCGGAAGAGGAGTACATCATGGACAAGACCGCCTCGATCATGGAGCTGGTCAGCGGCTACGAGGCCTACGCGGTGGCATCCGACCTGGGTGTCGGCTCCGCGGCGGACGCCCCGGCCACCTCGACCCCCTGCATCGCCACCGTCGTCTCCTCGGCGAAGTGCGCCTCCGTGGCGACGGCCGCGTCGGCCTCCGCCGTGTCCGCGACCTACGAGATCAGCTGCTGAGGACCCGGCATGACCGTGATGGGCGAGGGGACCACCCCGGTGATGGAGCTGGTGGCCGGTTACGACCGGTTCACCGAGGTCGGCGAGCTGAACGCGCCGGCAGCGGCCGATGCGGCGTCCGTGGTGAGCGTCGTCTGCTCCACGGGAACGGCCGTCCTGACCTACGACATGAGCTGCTGACATGGACCGCACAGAATCGATCATGGACCTGGTGGCGGAGTACACCCGCTTCGTCGGGACCCAGGAGCTCCACCACGACGCGGCCGGCGACGGTCCGGCCACGTCGCCCGTGTGCGCGAGCGCGGCCGCCAGCTACCTGGCCAGCCGCACCATCTCGGCGACCTACCAGAAGGGTTGCTGAGCGATCCGGACGCGCAGCGTGTCCCCGAGCCGTGAGAGGAGGTGAGGATCGTGGAGCGCAGCGAGTCCATCATGGAGCTCGTGGCGGCCTACGTGCGGTTCGTCGAGCCATCCGATCTGCGCGACGTCGCGACGGGTGACGGGCCGGCCACGTCGCCGGTGTGTGCGAGTGCGGCGGCCAGCTACCTGGCCAGCAAGACCGTGTCGGTGACCTATCAGAAGGGCTGCTGACACCCCTCGCCGTGGGCCGGACCGGCCCGACGACGAAGGAACCGACGGCGGTCGGCCCCGGCTCGGACCCGGGGCCGACCGCTGCCGGTCACCCCGGACCGTACTACGACCCCGCTCGAGGAGGGCGTGATGACTGCTGCGACGAGCCCCCCGGTGACCGAACCGGCCGCCCTCGAGCGTCTGCTCGACATGGCCGACCTGCTGCGCCCGGCCGCGATCCGGGCCGCGGCGACGCTGCGCCTGGCCGACCACGTGGTCGCGGGCGCCCGGGAGACGGCCGAGCTGGCGGCCCGCACCGGTGCCGACCCGGACGTGCTCGCGAAGCTGGTGCGCCACCTGGTGGCGCTCGGGCTGCTGCGCCGCGACGACTCCGGTGGGCTGGAGCTGACGCCGCTCGGCGAGCCGTTGCGCGAGGACTCCGCGACCAGCGTGCGGGGCGCGCTCGCGATGGACGGCGTCGCCGGCCACGGTGACGTCGGCCTGGTGAACATCCTGCACACCGTGCGGACCGGGGAGCCCTGTCACGAGGGCCTGTTCGGCCGGCACTACTGGGACAGCCTCAACCACGAGCCGGAGTTCGTGGAGTCCCTGCGGCGGTTCACCACCGAGGGCATCGGCTGGGACGCCGAGATCATCCTCGAGGAGTACGACTGGTCGCGGGCGCGGCACGTCGTGGACGTCGGCGGCAACGCCGGCTCGATCCTCGGCGCGCTGCTGCGCCGGCACCCGCACCTGAGCGGGACGCTGGTCGACCTGCCGAACACGGCGACGGTCGCGGCCGAGCGGTTCGCCGCGTCCGAGCTGGCCGACCGGGCCCGCGCGGTGCCGTCGAGCTACTTCGAGCCGCTTCCCGCCGGCAGTGACGTCTACCTGCTCTCGGCGATCCTCGCCGACTGGGACGACGACCGCGCCGTGACGATCCTGCAGCGCTGCGCCGACGCCGCAGGCCCGCACGGAGCGGTGTTGCTCGCCGAGGTGAACCTGCCGGTGCTCGCGGACGAGTCCGATCCCGCGCTGACCGGTGCCGACCTCTACATCGCGGGCCTGGTCCGCACGCCGGTGCGCACGCTCGACCAGCTGGTCGCGCTCGCCGCCCGCGCGGGTCTGCGTCCTACGTGGACCGGCCCGACGACACCGGTGCGGTCGTTGCTCGAGCTGCGGCCCGCCGCCGGCTGACGACCGGCCACGCACGACGACCGAGTACCTGACCATCGGCCCGCCGAGGGGGCAACCAGCATGGACACGACCGGCGCCGAGACGCGCCTGAAGATCTTCCGGACACTCGCCACGGGCAACGGCCGCCGGCTCGCGCTGGTCGGGGTTCTCGCCCTGCTCTCCGCGGCCGCCAACCTGTCCGTCCCGATGATCGCCTCCGGCCTCGTGGGCGCCATCCAGTCCGGGACGCGCACGACCCAGTGGGTCATGGCGATGATCGGGGTGGGGCTGGGCGCCGCCGTCACCGGGGCGCTGGCCACCTACCTGCTCTCCGTTCTGGGCCAGCGGCTGCTGCGCGACCTCCGGGTGCGCACCGTGCGGCACGGGCTCGGGATGCGCCTGGCCGACGTCCGCCGGATCGGCTCCGGCGACCTGACCACGCGACTCACCGCCGACGCCGCCCAGATCAAGGGCGCGCTGGAGGTCGGCCCGCTGCAGCTGCCGCTCGCCGCCGTGACGCTGGTCGGCACGGTCACGATCATGGCCGTGCTGGACTGGGCGCTGCTGCTGGTCACGCTCGCCGCGTTCGGTGCGGCGGCGGCCATCGTGGTGCTCGTCATCCGCGGCCTGCGCGGCAAGTACGGGCAGCTGCAGACCCAGATCGGCGAGCTGGCGCACGGGTTCGTGACCGTCCTCGGTTCGCTCACCGTGATCAAGGCCTGCCGGGCCGAGCAACAGGTCGGCGACGACCTCGCCCGCCGCTCGGACCGGCTGGCCGAGACCGGTGTGTCGGCGGCCCGGATGGAGTCGCTGCTGCTGCCGGTGATCACGCTCGGCCAGCAGATCGCGCTCGTCGGCGTCGTCATCGGGGGTGGCGCGCGGGTCCTGACCGGCGGGCTGACGCTGCCCGACTTCGTCGCGTTCCTGCTGTACCTGCTGCAGCTGACCGCGCCGCTGCTGATGGCGTCGTCGGCGTTCGCCACGCTGCAGGCCGGAGCGACCGCCACCCGCCGCTTCGACGAGGTGTTCAACCGTCCGGTCGAGCCGAACGGGCCCACGGCGGGCCCACCCGCGCAGCCGGTCCACGGCGCTCCCGCCGTCGAGTTCCGGGGCGTCGACTTCGCCTACGACGACGGGGAACCGGTCCTGCACGACGTCGACCTGCGGGTGCCCGCCACCGGGCTGACGGCCGTCGTCGGGGTGTCCGGTTCGGGCAAGACCACCGCGCTCGGCCTGGTGGAGCGGTTCCTGGAACCCGCGGCGGGGACCGTCTCGGTGTTCGGCCGCCCCACCGGCGACTGGCCGCTGCACGACCTGCGCGGACACGTCGCCTACGTCGACCAGTCGTTCACGCTGGTCGAGGACACCGTGCGCCGGAACCTGACGCTCGGCATGCCGGACGGCGCGGACGCCGTCGCGGACGAGCAGTTGTACGCGGCCCTGCGGCGGGTCGGGCTGGACGACGCGGTGGCCGCACTCTCCGACGGGCTGGACACGCCGCTCGGCGGGGCCAACGACCTCTCCGGCGGGCAGCGCCAGCGCCTCGCCCTGGCCCGCGCGCTGCTCTCCGAGGCCCGCCTCGTGCTGCTCGACGAGCCGTCGTCGCAGCTCGACGGTGTGAACGAGCAGCGGCTGCGCACCGCCGTCGACGGGATCGTCGACGACCGTGCGCTGCTGGTCGTGGCGCACCGGCTGTCCACCGTCCTGCACGCCGACCACATCGTCGTGATGCACGACGGCCGGGTGGTCGGCCAGGGCACGGCCGAACAGCTCTGGGAGACCTGCCCGCGCTACCGGGACCTGCTGGCCGGGCAGGCGGGCGACCGACCGCTGGTGGGGGTGGCCTGATGAGCACGCCCGGCCCGTCGATGTCCGTGCTGGTGCCGTTCGCACCCAACCGGCCCGAGCAGATCCTGCCCTACGCCGCGATGGTGCAGTGGAGCGCCGCGCACCGGCTGTGGCAGGGCCAGACCATGGTGTTCGACCCGCACCTGGGCTTCGCGCACGCCGCGGCGGCCGGGTTCCGGGTGCCCACCGGGACCGGGGTCACCCTGATGCCGTTCCGGCACCCGGTGCAGGCGGCGATGGAGGCGCGGTCGGTGGCCGCGATGACCGGTCACCCGACGGTCGCCGGCGTGGGCGCCGGAGCGAGGGGGCTGCAGTCCGCCGTGCTCGGCGCCCCGTACGACCGGCCGCTGGACGCGGTGCGCGAGTACCTCACCGGGATGCGTGCCGCATTGGCCGGCCCGGCGGGACGGGACGAGGAGTCGGACGCCACGGCCCGGTACCACCGGTGCGGCATCGGCCTCGTCGGCCTGCCCACGGCCGAGATCGAGATCGGGCTCGGCGTGCTGCGTGAGGGCGCGGCCCGGGTCGCCGGCGCCCACGCCGACGTCGCGATCACCTGGCTGACCCCGCCCTCCTACCTGCGCGAGGTCGTCCTCCCGGCGATGCGGGACGGTGCCCGGGGCGAGGGCGGCGGCCGTCCGTGCCCCCGGGTGGCGGCGATCGTCCCGGTGGCGCTGTCCGGGTCCGGACGGGACCCGGCGGAGCTGGCCGTGCTCGCCAACTCCGGGCATCTGTCGCTGCCGCACTACGTGGCCATGCTGCGCCGGGCCGGGATCGACACGGATCCGTCGGACCTGCCGGCCGGAGCGCGTGCTCTGGTCGAGGGCGGGGCGTTCCTGCACGGCACCGCCGCGGAGGTGGCGGTCGCGGTCAAGGAGTACTGGGCGGCCGGGGTGGACGAGGTCGTGCTGAACCTGACCGGGGTCGCCCTGCAGCACGGGCACACGGCCGCGCTGGGGGACATGGAGGCGCTCGTCGAGGAGACGCTCCGATGACCGGCCCGCAGCAGCTGCTGCTCGTCGGCACCGGCTCCCGCTCGGTGCACACGCTGCCGGCGTGGGTGGACTGGCTGCGCGACGACCGGCCGGAGCTCGAGCTCACGGTCGTGCTCACGCGCAGCGCCGAGCGGTTCACCACGATCGCGGCGATGTGCGGCCGGGAGGACGTCCCGGTGCACCGCGACGAGTGGCCCGACGGTGACGGGACGGCTTGGCACGTGCGGTGGACCGAGTGGGCGGACGCGATCGTGGTCTACCCGGCCACGCTGAACTTCCTGGCCCGGCTGGCCCTCGGGCTGGCCGACACCCCGGCGCTGCTCGCCGCCCAGTGCACGTCCGCGCCGGTGGTCCTCGCTCCCGCGCTGCCGCCCGGCGGGCTGCAGAGCGCCGCCTACCAGCGGCACCACGAGGAGCTCACCGCTCGGCCGAACGTCGTGGTCGTCCCGCCGGTGGCCGGTCCCAGCGTCACGACCGGCCGCGCCGACGGCTGGATCAGCCCGCCGCTGACCGAGGTCCTCGACGCCGCCGCGGCGCACCATGCCCTGCTGGCGCACGGCACGCGCACGGGATGCGCGCACCCGGCACCGGTCGTCACGCTGGCCGAGGGGACAGCGTGACGGCCGCCCCGGGCTCCGGCGGAGCGCTGGCCGCCGCCGAGGCGGGCCACGAGTTCGGTACCGGGCTGCTGCACACCCGGGTCCGCCGCGGACCCGACGGCACGGGCTGGGTCTGGGTCCGCCGTCCCGGGCCGAACGCGCCGAGCCCGTTCGCCGAGCTGGTGACGCCTCCCGCCGGGGACACCGACGACACCCGCCGCGCCCTCGACTCCCGGGCGCGGCTCCTCGACGGCGTGCCGGCCGACGGCGAACCGGGGGCCCGCTCGTACCGGGTGGCGGAGGCCGAGTCGGTCGCGGGCCGGTTGCTGCGGGAGGGCCCGGACCCGGACCTGGTCCCGGCGCTGCGCGCGACCGGCGCGCTGCTGCGGGTGCTGCACGGACGTCCGCGCGAGACCTGCCCGCCCGGCCCTGCCCGTCCGGTGCTGCGGATGCGCGCGTGGTTCGCCGGCCGGGCCCCGCGTGTCGCCGCGGTCCGGGCCGGCGAGCTGCTGCGCTCCCGGATCGGCAACGTGCGCTGGACCCGGCTCGCCACCTGGGCCGCCGCGGCGGAGCCGACCGCGGGCGGGGGACCGGCGCTGGCCCTGCACGGTGCGCCCGGCCTCGGGTCGGTGGTGGTCGACCGGGAGACCGGGGAGGCGACGCTGCTCGGCGGCGAGGACGCGGGCATCGGCCCGTGGCGGCACGACGTCGGGTGGATGCTCGGAGAGCTGGTCGAGATGCGCTGGTGCGCGGGCGGCGACCACGACCGCTGGGCGGCTCTCGCCGCGGCCGTCGTCGAGGGGTACGGCACCGACCCCGGACCGGGGTCGCACCGCTGGGTCGCCCTGCGCGTCGCGCTGCATCTGCACGATTTCAGCGCCTACGTCGGCTGGCACCCCGACGAGCTCGAGCGCTACGCCCCGTTCCTGGCCGCCCTGGTCGACGGGTGAGGAGCAGCCGATGATCACCAGGACGACGTTGGGCAACGGGCTGCGGGTGGTGCAGGAGCGTCGCGACGGGGCACCCCGGGTCGCCGTCGCCGTGCACTACGGCGTCGGGTTCCGCGACGAGGAGCCCGGCTTCGAGGGGTTCGCCCACCTGTTCGAGCACCTGATGTTCCGCGGGAGCGCGAGCCTGCCGCCCGGCGCGTACTTCGACCTGGTCGTCGGCTCCGGGGGCCGGGCGGGCGGGACCACCCACCCGGACTACACCGACTACCACCAGGTCGTGCCGGTCGCCGCGCTGGAGCGGGCGCTGTTCTGCGAGGCCGACCGCATGCGGGCCCCGGTGTTCACCGAGGAGACGGTCGCCGAGCAGCTGGCCGGCGTGTGCGAGGAGATCCGGCAGAACACGGTCGCGCGCCCGTTCGGCGACCTGCCGTGGCCGGCGCTGCCCGGTGTGCTGCACCGCAGGCACGCCAACGCCCATGACGGGTACGGCGCGCGGCACACGCTGTCCACGGCGAGTCCGGCCGACTGCGCCGCGTTCTTCGCCCGGCACTACGCGCCGGGCAACGCCGTGCTGACGATCGTCGGCCCGGTGCCCGCCGAGCAGGTGCTGGCGCTGGTCCGCCGGCACTTCGACGCCGTGCCCGCCGGTCCCGTGCCGGCCCGCCCGGAGCTGCACGAGCCGGCGTTCTCCGGACAGCGGCTCGCCGACGGTACCGAGCCGGGCGTCGAGCGGGCGGCCGTCGCGGCCGGGTGGGTGCTCCCGGACCCGGCCACCGACCTCGACTCCTATGTGGACCACCTGGTCCTGGCCCGGCTGCTGGACGGGCGGGACCGCGAGGCCGGCTGTGGCTGGTTCGGTCCGCTCGACGCCCGCGCCCCGGACGTGTTCGTGGTCAGCGGCACCGCGCCACCGGGGACGGCCCAGGAGTGGCTGCGGGCGGTGGACACCCGCTGCGCCGCGCTCGCCGACGGCCCGCCCCCCGACGAGCTGGCCCGGGCCGTCGCCGGAGCGGTCACCGACCGGCACCGTGCGGACGCCGACCTCACGGCCCGCGCCCGCGCCCGCGGACGGTTCGAGCTGCTGTTCGGCCGGGCCGAGCTGCTCGACGAGCTGCCGGGCCGCACCGGCGCGGTGACCGCGGCCGGTGTGGCCGCCGCGGCGCAGCGGATCGCGGCCGGCGGGCGCGGGGTGCTCGTCGTCGAGCCGGGTCCGGAGCGCACCCGGCCCGCAGCGCGGCCCGCGGCGAGCCGGCCCGCGCCTGCCGCCCTGGGCCCGGTTGCCCGCGGGACGGCCCCGAACGGCCGGTCCGGGCGCCGTGGGGTCCCGGCGCCCGGACCGCGCACCATCCCCGTGCCGCCCCGCTCCGCCGAGCGGCGCACGGCCGGTGGCCCTCGGGTGGTGGCCGTGCGCGACGACCGTGCGCCGCTCGTCGAGCTGCGCGCCCGGCTGCCGCTCGGACCGGCCGGGTGGACCAGCCCGGAGCGGGTTCCCGCGCTGCTGTGGCTGGTCACGACGGCCTGCGCGGCGCACGCGCGGGCCGGCGCGGTGGGCGCCCGCTTCACCGCGCACACCGACGGGCAGTGGCTCGAGGTCACCGGCGTCGCCCCGTCCGGGGCGAGCGACGAGTGGCTGGCGGTGCTGGCCGACCTCACGGCGGGCGCCGGCGTCGAGCCGGGCGACCCGGAGGTCGCCGCGCTGCTCGACCGGGCGGGTCCTGCCGCGCAGAGCCTGCGCTCCCCGGACCGCGTGGCGGACGACGTGCTGCGCAGGCGCTGGCTGGCCGACCGGCCGGGTGCCGCCTGCGATCTGCGGACCGCACTGGGCGGTTCCGGCGGGGGGTGCGTGCTCGCCGTCGGCGACGTCGACCCGGACTCCTGGGTCGACCGCGCGGCGTCCCGGTGGCAGCGCCGGATCGGGCCGGGATCCGGGGCGCCGGATGCGGGCCGCGCCGCCCCGGCCACCGTGCTGGCGCCCGCCGCCGGGGATGCGGTCCTGGTGACCGTCTCGGCCCCCGAGGAGCCCGATCCCGGCGCGGAGGCCGCCCGTTACCTGTGCACGGCCCTGCTCGGCGGTGGCCGCACGTCGCGGCTGCGCGGGCTGGAGGACCTGCCCGGCATGACCGGCTTCGGGGGCCACGCGGGTCGCGACACACTGGGCCCGGCCGGGCGCGGCTTCCTGCGGCTGGCCGCTCCGGGCGACCGGCTCGCGGGCGCGCTCGAGCACGTGTCGTCCGTACTGGCGGCGACGACGGCCGACCCGCCGCACGGCGACGAGGTCCGCGACGCCGCGCGCTACTGCGCCGACGAGCTGGCGACCATGTTCGATTCCCCGGCGGCGCTCGCCGACGGAATGATCCGCATTCTCGCCGCTGATTCCGCGGCGACGCCGGACACGATCGCCGAGTTCGGGACGTCGCTGCTGGCGCTCACCGGTCCGCAGGTCGCCGAGGTGGCCGTGGAGCGGGCGGAGCTGCTGGCCACGGCCCTCATGACAGATGTCATCGATCTGCGGGACGAATATCCCGACTTCACCCAGGAATGTCATCGGAACGCGTCGGCGCGGACCGCCGGTGCGATTCCGGCGCTACCGTCGAGGAATGGACGAGAAGATGGCTGAATCGACCGGTCCGGCCGGGATCGACCTCGTGTCGGGGTTCGTGCTGCTGGCCCTGCACCCCCGCCACGGCGTCCGGCAGCTGCGGCGCGCACAGCTGGATGCCGGTCTCGCCGGCGCCGCGCTCGCCGAGTTGAGCGTGCGTGGTCGGATCGAACGTGCCGCCGACGGCACCGTCGCCGTGCGGGACCCGGAGCCGACCGGCGTCGCGATCGCCGACGAGGCGCTCGCCGCGATCGCGTCCGGGCCGCCGCGCAAGCCGGGCTACTGGGTGGCCTACGTGCGCTCGCCGCGGCTGTGGGACCGGGTGCGGGGGGAGATGTCGGCGGCCGGCCTGCTCACGCCGCGACGGGTGCGGGTGGCCGGCCTGGTGCCGGTCCGGCGCTACCCGGCGACCGACACCGCGGTGCGGGAGCGGCTCGCCGCGGAGGTGGACGCCGTGCTCGGCGGCACCGGCGCTCCGTCCGGCCGGGCCGGTGAGCTGGCGGCGCTGGTCGTCGCGGCCGGCCTGACCGCGCGCGTCGTCGGCACGGTGAAGCCGCTGCGGGCCCGTGACGTGCTGCGCGCGTCCTGGGCGGCGACCGCCGCACACAACGCCGCCTCGCGCGCCGACGCCGACGTCGTGACGACGACGGTCGGCGGGGTCGCCTGAGCCGACGGCCGGACCGGGCTTCGGCGACTCCGACCGAGGGAGACGACGCGATGACCACCATCGACGACACCGACCGCACCGGCGGCGGCGCGGCCGCGCCCTCCGGCACCGGTGCGGGCCTGCGCCCGCCGCTGCATCGGGTCGAGCCCGTGGCCGTGCGCTGGTGGACGGTCCGTGCGGTGCTCACCGCCGCGCCGCCGGTGGCGGCCCTCGGCGTCGCCACGGCGCTGGTCCCGCCCGGAGCACGGGTGACGGCCGTCGTGCTGCTGGCCGTCGCGGTGGTGCTCGCCGGTGCCTACGTGACGGCGATGCCGCGGGTGCGCTACCGCGTGCACCGGTACGAGGTCAACGACGAGGCCGTCTACACCACGTCGGGGTGGCTGTGGCAGGAGGCGCGGCTGGCGCCGCTGTCGCGGGTGCAGACCGTGGACGTGGCGCGCGGGCCGCTGCAGCGCGCGTTCGGGCTGGCCGGGCTCACCGTCACCACCGCGTCGGCGATCGGCCCGGTGCGCGTCGTGGGCCTGGCCGAGTCCACGGCCGAGGAGATCGCCGCGCACCTCGCCGGGCGTACGCAGGCTGTCCCCGGGGACGCGACGTGAGCGCACCCGTCACCGCTCCCGCCGCACCGACTCTCACGACGGCGACCGCCGGGCCGTGGCGGCACCTGGACCGCCGCACGCTGGCCGTCGACCTCACGTTCGTGGTCGCGCCACTCGCGCCGGTGCTCACCGCCGTCGTCGTGCTCGGGCGCGCGCTGGACCGTGCCGCCCTGATCTCCCTGGGGCTGGTCGTCGGTGGTGCGCTGCTGCTGTACGTCCTGCGCGTCTTCAAGGTCGTCACCACCCGTTACCGGATCGGGGCGGGCACGGTGGAGATCCGCTCCGGGCTGCTGTTCCGCGCGCACCGCAGCGTGCCCCGGGACCGGGTGCGCAGCGTCGACCTCACCGCGCCGCCGTTGCGCCGCCTCGCCGGGCTCACCGTCGTGCGGATCGGCACCGGGCAGAGCTACGGCGGCACCGAGCTCAAGCCGATGGTCCTGGACTCGGTACCGCACGCGGCCGCGGACGCGCTGCGGCGCACCCTGCTCGAGGGCGTGCCCGGCGCCGCCGACGAGGCCGCGGACGCGCCCGGGGAGATCGTCGGCCTGGACCGCCGCTGGGTCCGCTACGCGCCCGCGTCGGTGACCGGGATCGCCGGGGTGTGGGTGCTGATCGCCGGTGTCTACAAGGTCCTCGAGCTCGTCGACGTCGACGTGCTGGACTCGCCGCACGCCGCCGCCGCGGTCCGCGCACTCGGCGGCCTCGGTCCGGCGGGCGCGGCGGCCGTCGTCGCGGCCGTGGTCGTGGCCGGCGGGTCGCTCGGCTCGCTGTTGCTGTTCACCGAGGCCTGGTGGGGGTTCCGGCTCCGGCGCGAGCCGGACGGCTCGCTGCGGATCGTGCGCGGGCTGCTGACCCGGCGTTCGGTGTCGCTGGAGGCCGAACGGCTGCGCGGCGTCGAGCTGCGCGAGCCGCTGACCCTGCGCGCGGCGCGGGCGGGTGGGCTGCGCGCCGTCGCGACCGGGCTCTCCCGGGGCCAGGGCGCCGCGATGGTGGGGTCCGCGGTGCTGCTGCCACCGGTACCGGTCGGCACGGCGGCCGGTGTCGCGGGCTCGGTGCTCGGCACCGGGGACCTCGGCCCGGTCGGGCCGGGCGTCGCGCTGCGCGCCCACCCGCGTGCCGCGACCCGGCGCCGCCTCGTCCGCGCCGGGCTCGTCGTCGGTGTGCCGGCCGGCGCCGCGGCCGCCGCGGCGGCTCTCGGCGCGGCGGTGCCGGTCTGGATCTGGCCGGTGCTGGCGATCGCCGCCGTCGCGGCGGTGGCCCTGGCGCTGGACTCCGCGGCGTCGCTCGGGAACGCGCTCACCGAGCGCTTCCTCGTGGTGCGCGGCGGCTCGCTCGTCCGCTCGACGGTGGCGCTCGAGCGCGCCGGCATCGTGGGCTGGCGCGTCAGCCGCTCGCCGACCCAGCGCCGGGCCGGGCTGTGCACGCTGATCGCCACGTCCGCGGCCGGCAAGGGGTTCTTCCCGGCCCGGGACGTGGACGTGGGTGCCGCGACCGCCCTGGCCGGGGAGGCGACGCCGGGGCTGCTGGAGCCGTTCCTGGACCGCGGCTAGATCCAGCCCTCCTCCCACGCCCGCCGCGCGGCCTCGTGCCGGGTGCGGACGCCCACCGCGCCGATCGCGGACGACAGGTAGTTGCGCACCGTGCCCGGCGCGAGGTGCAGCTCGGCCGCGATGTCGGCGACGGTGCCACCGTCCCGGGCGGCACGCAGGACGTCCAGCTCGCGGGCCGACAGCGGGCAGTCCTGCTCGGTCAGCGCCATCGCCGCGATGTCCGGGTCGACGAACCGCCTGCCGGCGTGCACGCGGCGCACGACGTCGGCGACCTCCTGGGCCGGCGTCGACTTCGTCACGAACCCCGAGGCGCCCGCGCCCAGCGCCCGGCGCAGCACCCCCGGGCGGGCGTGCCGGGTGACGACGACGGTGCGGATGGCGGTGTCCTGCAGCTCGGTGCAGACACCGACGCCGTCCAGGCGCGGCATCTCCAGGTCCACCAGCGCGACGTCCACCCGCTCCCGCCGTGCGGCGTCCACCGCGTCCCGACCGTCCGCACACTCGGCGGCGATCACCAGGTCCTTCTCCAGCCCCAGCAGCGCGACGAGTGCGGAGCGGGTCATCTCCTCGTCGTCGGCCACCAGGACACGGATCACCTGCTCCGGGGTCACCCTCGCGTCCCTTCCGCGTCCGCCTGCGGGCGGCCGGCCCCGAGCGGGATCGTCCCGCTCAGCGTCCAGCCTGCCGTGTCCGGGCCGACGGTGTCTCCCGGCCCGGCCGTCACCGTGCCGCCGCGGCGGGCGAACCGCTCGCGCAGCCCGGACACGCCGGTGCCTCCGTCGCCGTCCGGGCCTCCGGACGGCTCGTTCACCCCGTCGTTGCGCACCGCGACGCGCACCGATCCGGCGTCGCGCTCCACCCGGATCTCGACGGCATCCGGTGTGCTGTGCCGCAGCACGTTCGTCGTCGCCTCGCGCACCAGCAGGGCGAACGCGTCCGCGGCCGGCGCCGGGATCTCCGCCGGGTCGCCGCGCACCGTCACCTCGGCGCCCGCCGCGCGCAGCACCTGCGCGGCGTTGCGCACCTCCGCCGCGACGTCGCCGGTGCGGTAGCCGTGCACCAGCGAGCGCGTCTCGGCCAGCGCCTCGGCGGCCAGCTCCCGGACCGCGCGGGCGTGTTCGCGGGCGGTGGCCGGGTCGTCGGGCAGCAACCGGTCGACGAGCTCGGAGCGCATCGCGATCACGTGCAGCGAGTGTCCCTGCACGTCGTGCAGCTCGGCCGCGATCCGTGCCCGCTCCCGGGTGGCGGCCAGCTCCGCGGCCAGCTCGCGCGCGTCGTCGAGCCGCTGGACGACCCGCCAGACCCAGAACTGCGAGACGTCGAGCGCGATCGGCGCGGCGATCAGCGCGGCGAGCAGCGGACGGAGCGGCCCCGGGGTCTGCGCCGGGGCGCCGAGCACGCCGAGCACCACGGCGACCACGACGACGGCGGCCACGAGCACCAGCGCGTCCCCCGGCCGCCATCCGCGGGCCATCCCGAGCGCGGACATCGCCACGCCGAGCGGCACCAGCCAGGCCGTCACGGCATCCGGGTACACGACCAGCACGGCCACCACCGCGACGACGGCCGCCACCAGCGCCACCACACCGGGCAGCACCGGCGCGGAGCCGGAGAGCGCCCGGCCCGAGGTCAGCACGTGTGCCGCCGCGACGCCCAGCGCGACGACGAGCAGGACGCCGCGGAGCACCGGCGGCCACGGGTCGTCGGTCACCGACTGCTGCGCGAACAGCAGCCCGAGCAGGGCGGTGACCAGCAGACCCCAGCGGGTCCAGGACCGCACGGCCTTGGTGTCCGTCCCGGGTGTCCGGGCCGCCGTCCCGGTCGGCTCGCCGGTCACCCGATCCCCCGTGACATCCGTCATCCGCACCCCCTGACGACGCCATGCGGACCGGTGGCAGTCGACACTACCGGCGCTCTGGCCGTCCGGAGACAGTGGATCACACGGAAGCGGGACCCGTCCGGGCCCGCACGGACGCTAGGGGGAACCGAGATGGCGCACTTCGCCAGGGACGTGATGCGGATGGGTCCGGCGCCGACGTTGGCGCGGGAGATCCCGGTCGCGATCTTCAACCTGATCTTCGTGGGAGTCGTCGTGGCGCTGCTGGTGGCGGCGCAGAACGCGCTCACGCTCGCCGTCGTGCTGGGTGTCGCGGGCGTGCTCTACGTCGGGATCCGGCTCGTCGTCGCGGCGCGCCGCCCGGCCCGCACCGGGGATCGGCGGTGACCGCCCAGCCCGCCGCGCCGGCCCGGCTCGCCGCTGTACCCGGGCCGTGGGAGACGGCGGTGGACACCGTCGTCTCCGCCGAGGGCGTCGAGTTCCGGTACGGGGAGTTCACCGCCGTGCGCGACTTCGACATCACGGTCCGGCGGGGCGAGCTCGTCGCTCTACTCGGGACGAACGGCGCGGGCAAGACGACCGCGCTGGACGTCCTGCAGGGCTTCCGCCGCCCGTCGGCCGGCCGGGTCCGGGTGCACGGGGTGGACCCGGTGTCCGGCGCCGCGACCGTGCGACGCCGGACGGGTGCCGTCCTGCAACAGGCGGGGTTCGTGCCGGAGCTGACGGTGACCGAGACGCTCCGGATGTGTGCGGCCGTGTCCAGCCGCCGGGACGATGTCGCGGCGTGCCTGCAACGGGTGGAGCTCGACCACCGCGCGTCGGTGCCGGTCTCCGCGCTGTCCGGTGGCGAGCGGCGCCGCCTGGACCTGGCCACCGCCACCTGGGGCGGGCCGGACCTGGTGATCATGGACGAGCCGACGACCGGGCTCGACCCGGCCTCGCGGCGCACGCTGTGGGCACTGGTGCGGTCGCTGCGCGAGGCCGGCACGTCGGTCCTGCTGACCACCCACTACCTGGAGGAGGTCGAGGAGCTCGCCGACCAGGTCGTGATCATGGACGAGGGCCGGGTCGCCGTGTCCGGCTCGGTGGACGACGTGCTCCGCACGCGCCCGGCGCGGATCACCGCGGAGATCGACGCGACCGCGCCCGAGCCGTCGCAGCTGCCCGGTCTCGAGGTCACCCGCCCGGCCGGCGGCGGACCGGCCCGGCTCCGGATGGAGTGCCACGACCTGCCCGGGCGGGTGCACGAGCTGACCGGCTGGGCGCAGGAGCACGCGGTGACGCTGCACCGGTTGCGGGCCACCTCGGCCGGGCTCGAGGACGTCTTCCATGCCGTCCTGGACGGCCGGTACGCGCAGGACCGACCGCAGGGGGAGGAGACCCGATGACCACCACCGACAGCACGATCGACACCCCATCCGGCCCGCCGGCCGCGGGGACGGACTCGCGCGCGGCGGGGCTCGCGCGCTGGGCACGGATGGCCGGGTTCGAGGCCCGGGTGCTGATGCGCCGGCGGACGACCGTGCTCAGCGTTCTCTCCGGTCCCGCCTTGATGATCTTCTTCCCGCTCGTCCAGAAGCCCCCGGACGCGCTGGCCTGGGCGGCGATCGCCGGTGTGGCCGGGCTGATCGGGCTGCTCGTGTCGACGTACTCGACCGCCACGAGCGTGCTGACGCTGCGCCGGGAGTCCGGCGTGCTGAACCGCCAGCGCACGACGGAGCTGACCGGGGCGCAGATCGTCACCGCTGCGGCCGCGCCGCTGTTCGCGGTGGGTGCGGTACAGACGATCGTGATCTACGCCGTCTACCTGCTGATGGGTGCCCCGGCGCCGGTGAACCCGGCCCTGGTCGGCATCGCCGCGGTCGTGGGCGGTCTGTTCTGCGTGGCGGCGGCCGCCGCCACCTGCACGGTGAGCCGGTCGGCCGAGGGCGTCCAGTACAGCGTGCTACCGCTGCTGCTCGGCGCCGCGATCGGGGCGAATCTCGTCGCCAGCCCGCTGCTCCCGGACGGGGTCCGGGCGATGGTCCTGCTGATCCCCGGCACCCCCGTCGCGGACCTGGTGGCCCGGGGATGGATCGGTGACGCCCCGGGGCTCGCCGTGTACCCGGTCCCGGCCGTCGTCGCCGACCTGGTGCTGATCGCCGCCTGGTCCCTGCTGGCGGTGCTGGTCGCCCGGCTGCGGTGGCGGTGGACCGCGCGGGGCTGACCCGCCCGGCGCCGACCCGCGCCGGAGAGCCGGAGGTCGCGGACGGCGACGCCCTACGCCGCCGCGCTGATCCATCCCTGCCGACGACCTTGCCGCAAGGGAGGCACCCGTGTCTCGAGAGTCGAGCAATCCGACCGAGCCCCGCGACCGCGACGACTCGACAGCGCGCCGGGCCGTCTCCCGGACGGGTCGCCGTCGCGGGACGACGACCGATGCGGACGTCCTGTCCTGGCTGCGTTCCAGGGCCCACCCGCTGGTCACGCTGGAGCCGGGATCCGGGACAGCAGACCTCGATCCTCTGCGGGAGGCGTGGCGGGGGGCCCGCGTCGTCGGGCTCGGCGAATCGACGCACGGCACCCGGGAGTTCTTCACGCTCAAGCACCGGATCGTGCGGCTCCTCGTCGAGGAACTGGATACGACGGTGTTCGCACTGGAGGCGAGCGAGGCGGCGGCCGAGGCCGTGGACGGCTACGTGCGGCGCGGGGTCGGCGACCCGGCGGTGGCCCTGGCCGGCCTGCGGTTCTGGACCTGGAACACCCGGGAGATGCTGGACCTCCTGACCTGGATGCGGCGACACAACGCGCACGCGCCGGTCGAGCGGCAGGTCCGCTTCGTGGGCATCGACCCGCAACGTCCGGAGGCCGCCGTCGACGTCGTCGGCGACCACGTCCGGCGGTTCGCGCCGGCCGAGCTGGCCGAGGCCGGGTCCGTCCTGGACGACCTGCGCACGCCGTCCCTGCCGACCGCCCCGCCGCTGCCCGGCTCGACCCTGCAACGGATCAGCCGGCTGCGCGACGTGGTCAGGTCCACGGCCGACGACTCCGAACGGGGCCGGGCGGCCGTTCGGCACGCCGGTGCCGTCGCGCGCTGGCTGGCCGGCCCGACGCTGACCCGGTCGCACGGGGCCGTCGTGTCCTGGTGGCACCGGTTCGCGTTCGCCCCGGTCTCGCCGGGCGAGCAGTACGACGGCCTGGCCTACGTCCACGAGGGACACCCGTCGACGCCGTGTGCGACGCAATGTGCGACACCGACGGGCAACCGCAGCGGTACGGCAACCTGGTGATGTGAGAACGGGGGTCGATCGCACCGCTATCGCCGCCGTCGTCGGCGCAGTCAGCCGGGACGGCGCCGTCGACGGTTCGCCGCGGCGGCCCTGACACCCGCATCGGCCCGGGGACGGCGGACGTCGGGGATCAGATCCAGCCGCGATCGGCCGCCAGCACACCCGCCTGGAACCGGCTGATCGCGCCGAGGCGGTCCATCAACCCGGCCACGTAGCGGCGGTAGGTTCGGACCGAGACGTCCATCCGGCGGGCCGCCACCTCGTCGGTGGTCCCGCCGCTCAGCAGCTCGAGCACCTGCCGGTCCCGCTCGGGGCACCGTCCCGGCGCCGGCCCGGCCTCGGCGAGTTCGGTCGACTGGCCCCACGTGCGCGTGAACAGCGCGTGCAGGTTGCCGATCACGGTGTCCTCGTGGACCACGAGGGCGTGCGAGGGCAGGCACGCCGAGCGCGGGAGCACCGCCGCCGCCCGGTCGAACAGGCGGAACCAGGACGCGGAGCGGTCGACCACGCGCACGAGGGCGCCTGCGGCGTGCCGGTGCTCGATCTCGGCGTGCAGCTCGGGAATGTCTGCGCAGGCGCTCTCGACGATCAGGCGACAGGTCACTCCGCGGCGCAGCGTCTCGAGATCCTCGTCCCGGCAGCTCTGCAGGGCAGCGGCAACGCCGGCCCCGGACGGGATCATCTCCAGCAGCTCGCGGCTCGTCGACCGGTCGAGCCGGGCCAGCACACCGGTGAGCTCCCCGGAGGAGCGGAGCCGCCGAGCCGCGACGGCCATCGGCGGGGCGGCGATCCCGAGGCCGCCCGGAGCCGGCCCGCCGGGCGGGGCGAGAGCCGGTGTGGCCGGCCGCCCCGGCCGGGGGAGAACCGGAGCGCGGGTCGCGGCGTTCGCGGTCGGTCCGTGCTGGTCCGGCATGGTGTCTCTCCATCTGTGGCCCGGCGGTGACGCCGGGTGGAGTGGTGATCCCTCGGCGGCCGGGCCCGATCGCCCGACGTAGCCGTCGACATGGTTCCTACCACAGCCCGTCCGCTCTAGCGAAGAGGTTGTCCGAAAGTGGCGTTGCATCCTTCGCTGTGGCAGAGTGCTGCGTGAGATTGCGGACGTGCGAAGCGGGGGCTAGCGCATTGATGAAGGTGAGGTGGATCCCGTGGCATCGCTGCCGCCGACCCTCGACGCTCGGATCGAGCGCCTTTTCGAGGTCACCCGGCCGCCGAGGGCCCCGGAGCGGCCCTGGCGGAACAGCGAGGTGGTCGCCGCCTGCCGCGCGAACGGCCGTGACATGTCGGAGTCGCACCTGAGCGAGCTCCGCCGCGGGGTCAAGACCAACCCGACGATGAAGACACTGGAGGCGCTGGCGTGGTTCTTCGGAGTTCGGGTCGGCTACTTCATCGACGACGCGGTCGCCGAGCAGGTCGAGCACGAACTGGAGGAGCGGGCGGCGAGGCTGGCCGCCGTCCTCGCCGAGGCGCAGGAAGCGGAGAGCCTCGAACGGGATGCCGCACGAGAACTGCAGCGTGCGCTTCGCGAGTCCGGGGTCACGAAAATGGCGCACCGCGGAGTCGGGGGCAGCTCCCGCGAGCGCGCCACCATGATGCGGGCACTGGCCAAGGCGCTGATGGACGACGACTCCGACGACGGAAAACCGGACGACGACACGGCCCGGACATAGCGGTGACGGATCCGCGACGATCCGCCACCGGGGCAGGCGTCGCCCTGTTAACGTGTCGGCGCGGGAATCAGTGGATCGGGACGGTCGCCGCGATCGAGGAGCTGCTGCTGATGGCATCCCCCCGGACCGAGGAGCAACTGCGGGCAGTATGCGCAGAATTGCTGGAAGACCTCGGGCTACCTGCCCCGTACAACGCGTGGCAGTTCTGCGAGCGGCTCGGTGAGAACCGGGGCCGGCGGGTGCGGGTGCAGGCTGCCGACCTCGGCGGCGTGACGGTCATCGGGCACCTCCTCGCCCTCTCCGGGCACGACCGGATCCTGCACGACTCGCGCGCCCCGCGGGTCCAGCAGGAACTGGTGATCTACCACGAGGTGATGCACCTGGTGCTCGGGCACCTCGACGATACGGACGACTCGCTGACCTGCGGTTCGTTGCTCGTCGAGGACGAGACCGGGGACGGCGTCCCACAGCACTCCCTCGCTCACGAATGGGAGGCCGAGACCGGCGCTACCGAGCTCGCTCGCCTGGGCATGCTCCGGCAGCGTCCCGACGAGTACGTCGCGCAGTCGCGTTGGCATGCGGAGCGAGGGGTGGCCGCCGCCTTCGGTCTCGTCGCTCCCCGATGGAGGTCCCGATGAAGTTCTGGTTCGAGATCGTCACGGCCGCGGTGATGACGGCGCTGGCGGTGTGGCAGTGGCTGCAGCTGCGGCGCCATCCGGGGGATGTGGCCCTGCGGGTCCTGGCCGTCGGTGTCACCACCATCGCCTTCGTCCTGACGATGTCGATCGAGCTGCCGCCGTTCGAGTACGTCGACGACCTGCTCAGCACCA
Source organism: uncultured Actinomycetota bacterium (assembly GCA_963822335.1). Taxonomy (GTDB): domain Bacteria; phylum Actinomycetota; class Actinomycetes; order Mycobacteriales; family Pseudonocardiaceae; genus Pseudonocardia. The sequence goes on from CAWGHE010000007.1 coordinate 1,006,958, forward strand.
TTTCGTTCTCCAATATCGCCTGGCTGTTCCTCTTCTACTGCTATTCCGTCTTCTTCCTCCTGGCCAAGATGTCCGACGAGGGGAAGGAACGGCGACGCATCACACGGCAGGCCCTCGTCGAGTTCGCGGTCTATCTGGTGTTCCTGAGCGCCGCGCTGCTGGCCTTGCTCACCGGGGATCCGGAGTTCTGGGGAAAGTATCGGGACCCGGAGGAGTATCGGTCGGTCCGAAACCTGATCTACTACACCGGTACGTGCGTCTACCCGATTGCACTCTGGGTTCTCGGCACCGTTCGCGCAATCGGGTATCTGCGACTGCTCCGCCACCGGTGGGCGCGTCTCGCGGCGATCGGCGTGGTCGTCGGAATGGGGATGATGGCGCTCGGGGTGAGCGGGATCAGTGTGATCCGTCAGATTCTCTACGTCGTCTATCCGGGATCGCGCTGGCCCGAGCTGCGGGGCGTGTACAACGCCTTCCGGCTCGGGGGGCAGATGTTGTTGGCGCTTGCGTTGGCGTCGGTGCCGCTCCTCGCGCTCGTGGTCCGGGTCCGGGAACGACGGGCCCACGAGCGCAAGCGCCGCTACGCCCGCTACCTGGATCCCCTCTGGCGCACGCTGACAACCGAGTTTCCGCAGGTGAGCCTGCCGGCGGTCGCGGAGTCCGGCAAGCGGGCACCGAACCTCGACCGCATGATGATCGAGGTGTCGGATGGCCTCGCGTACCTGGCGCAGTGGGCCGAGGAGCCGGGGGACTCGGGGGAGACCGGTGCGGCGCCACGCTCGGTGCCGGAGCAGATCGGGGCGGCCCTCGCGGCGAAACGGCTGGCCGGCGGTGCGCGGTGGGCCGAGTCCGCAGCGCCTCCGGGCGATCGCGAACTACCACTGTGGGAACCGGATTTCGATCAGCAGGACTGGGACGCCAGGGCGCAGTGGATGACCGACCTGTCGCGCCGACTGGAACGGCGCGGTGATCTGGCGGCGCCGGCGATCGTGGGCTCGGAATGAGTGCGACGACCGTGGATCCGTCGCGTCTGGTCATCCACGACACGGCGCCGATCGTCGAGGGCTCCACGGCCCGGGAGACGCTCCGGAAATCGGTGGAGCTGGCCCAGCTCGGGGATCGACTCGGTTACCGGCGCTACTGGACCGCCGAGACGCACGGGATGCGTGCGGTGGCGAGCTGCGCACCATCGGTGGTGTGCGGCGAGGTCGCCGGCCGAACGACTTCCATTCGCGTCGGCGCCGGTGGCGTACTCCTTCCGAACCATTCTCCATTGGTCGTTTCGGAGGAGTTCGGCACCCTCGAGGCGTTTCATCCCGGCCGGATCGACCTCGCTCTCGGACGGGGCGCGGGAGGACCGAAAGCGGCGACCGCGGCCGTCAATCCGCACCGGGACCCGTCCCTGTCCGCCTTCACCGAACAGATCGATCAGCTCCGGGGGTGGTTCCGGAACGAGTACTACGAGAAGGCCCGTTCGGTGACCGGGCACGGGAACGAGCCGATGCTCTGGCTACTCGGAACGAACCCGGAGAGCGCGCTGATCGCCGCCGAGCTGCGGCTTCCCTACGCGTTCGGCGGCCACCTCCACCTCGACGCCACCGAGGAGGCGGTCCGCGCCTACCGCACGGCCTCGCAGGGGGCCGCGGACTGGGATCCCTACCTTGCCGTCTCGGTCGGGGTGATCGCCGCCGACGACACCGAGGAGGCGGAGTACCTCGCCGGGTCGCACCGCCTGAAGGTGATGAGCCGCAAGCTCAGGGGCGAGCGGATGCCGCTCCCGCCCCCGGAGACGGCAGCGGCGCGGCGGCCCACCGATCCGGAGGAACGACGGGCGTTCGAGCAGGCGACGGCGGGCTTCATCATCGGGGACCCGCAGACCGTGCGTCGTGACCTCGCGGAGTTCCAGGCCCGCACCGGCGCCGACGAGGTCATCATCTCGACGCCCGTCCACGACCACGGCGCTCGGCAGCGGTCGTACGCGCTCGCGGCCGGGGCGACCGAGTGACCGTCGCGCGGGGAGCGCAGGCGTGACCCCGTTCCCGGACCGGCCCGCCGGCGACGCCGAGCTGGTCGACGACGTCTGGCCGGTGGCAGGCCCGCATGCTCCGGACACCGTTGCCTCGGCCGCGCTGGCGATCGACAAACTCATCCGCTACCTGGCCCACGCCACCCCACCGGACGGCCGTGCCGGGCAGACCCTGCCGTGCGGCTCGGACATCCACCTGCTCCTCCGGCAGCTGCGCTCCGCCCTGGGGCGGCTCGACCAGGTGCTCGAGCACACCCGCACCCGCACGCTGGAGCTGCAGGCCGACCCCACCCTCTACGACGACCGCCGCTGCCCGGAGCACCCGGCAGGCCGGACCGTCGACGAGCTGTCCGAGGCCCTGTGGCGCACCAGGGCGCAGCTCGGTGACACGATCACCGCGCTCGGGCAGGCGCACGCCGCCGCCGGTCACCTCGGGCACACCCCGCAGGCACGCTCCTGATCCGGTGCCGGCGGGCCGCGATCGTCACCGCCCGGGATCACTGTCCGGTTTCGGCCAGGAACGGCAGGAACCGGTCGTCGCTGTTCTCCCCGACCCTCGCGCTGCCTAGCGTTGATCACGTTCGGGCCCGCAAGGGGCCCGTGACCTGCGAGGAGAATGCCATGAACAAGTCCCTGTGGAAGCGGATCGCAGCCGGTGCGGTGACCGTCGGTGCGGCCGCGGCACTGACCCTCGGTGCCGCCGGGTCGGCGAGCGCGGCCGAGCTCCCGCCCCTGCCGTCCGTGCCCGGCGTCGAGCTGCCCCCGCTGCCGCATCTGCCGCTGCCCGAGCTGCCGCACGTGCCCGGCGTGCCGGACCTTCCGAAGCTGCCCGGCCTGTCCGGCTGACGGCACGGGCCGGGTGGGGGACCCGGCCGACGGCGAGGGGTACGGAGGGGCGGTCCCGGGGGCCGTCCCTCCGTCGTCGTGTGCCGGGCGTCCGCGCTCCCGTGCGCGAAGGCGACCTGCGTGAACGGTCTCTCCGGAGGGCGGGCACAATGACAGCCCTCCGGGTCGTGGCGCCTCCGAGCGCCCGATCCGGTTCGCCCGGAACACGGACCGTCCGACGGGGGGTCCGTCGATCGGGTGGTCGGCGTCATGACGCAACGTCCACGCCTTGTAGCGTGCGGTGACGCCCCGTGCAGAGAGGAAGCGAGCCATGCGCCTTGCGGTCATCCCCGGTGACGGCATCGGCCCCGAGGTCGTCGACGAGGCGCTGAAGGTGCTCGGCGAGGTCGCCCGTGATGTCGAGACGATGACCTACGACCTCGGCGCCGCCCGCTGGCACTCGACCGGCGAGTTGCTGCCCGAGTCCGTGCTCACCGAGCTCAAGCAGCACGACGCGATCCTGCTCGGTGCCGTCGGTGACCCGTCGGTGCCCAGCGGCATCCTCGAGCGCGGCCTGCTGTTGCGCCTGCGGTTCGAGCTCGACCACCACATCAACCTCCGCCCCGCCCGGCTCTACCCGGGGGTGCGCGGCCCGCTGGCGGCCAACCAGGAGATCGACATGGTGGTCGTGCGCGAGGGCACCGAGGGCCCCTACGTGGGCACCGGCGGCCTGCTGCGCAAGGACACGCCGCACGAGATCGCCACCGAGGTCAGCCAGAACACGGCGTTCGGGATCGAGCGCGTGGTCCGCGACGCGTTCGCCCGCGCCGAGCGGCGCCCGCGCAAGCACCTGACGCTGGTGCACAAGACGAACGTGCTGACGTTCGCCGGCGCCCTCTGGTCCCGGATCGTGGAGGAGGTGTCGCTGGAGCACCCGGACGTCTCGGTCGCCTACCAGCACATCGACTCGACGACGATCCACATGGTGACCGACCCCGGCCGCTACGACGTGATCGTCACCGACAACCTGTTCGGCGACATCCTGACCGACCTCGCGGCCGCCGTGACCGGCGGCATCGGGCTGGCGGCCAGCGGCAACCTGGACGGCAGCCGGACGAACCCCAGCATGTTCGAGCCGGTGCACGGCAGCGCCCCGGACATCGCCGGGCAGGGCATCGCGGACCCGACGGCCGCGGTGCTGTCGGTCGCGCTGCTGCTCGACCACCTCGGGCAGCGGGACTCCGCGCGCCGGATCGAGGCGGCCGTCGCGTTCGACCTCGCGACGCGTGACCACAGCGCGACCGGCAACACGTCGTCGATCGGCGACCGGCTGGCCGCGCTGGTCAGCAGCCGGGACGTCGTACCGCCGACGGCGTCCGTGCCCGGCCACTGACCAACGACCGGCGGGTCGGTGCGGCTGCTTCGCCGCCCGACCGCCGCGGCTCAGTGCGGCTGCTTCGCCGCTCGACCGCCGCGGCTCAGGCCTCCTTCGACTCGCCGGCCTCCAGCGTCACGCCGGCACCGGCGAAGTTCTCCAGGTCGGCGACGGCGGCGGCGCCTTCCGGGCCGCCCATACCGGCTGCGAACGCGTCCGCGTCGGCGAACTCCAGGACCGCGATCAGGTGGTACGTGGGCTTGTTGCCCTCGGCGTCCGGCCCGGGGTGTTGGAGCGTGAACCGCTGCAGGCCGGGGAGCTTCTTCGCCAGCGGCGCATGCACGGTCTCGTAGTGCTTGTCGAACGCGGCCGGGTCCTGCGGGTGGTTGTACAGGGCGGTCAGCTGGAACACGGGGTCTGCCTCCGGCAAATCGCATCGGGCCGGCGCATCGGTGCGCCGGTGCGCAACCTCCTTATCGCACCGGTCCCGCGTGTGCCAGGCCGTCCCAGCGATCCGAGACGGGGCCGATGCGTTCCGGGCTTTGCCGGTCCGGACGTCGCTATCGTGATCGGGGTATTCGAACGGGCCGTCGTGGGGAGCGAGATGGGCGAGCGGCGACTGCGCTGGCGGTGCCGGCGCCTGCTCCGGGACCTCGACGTCCAGCCGCCGACCGACGTCACCGAGCTGTGCCGCCGGCTCGGCGTGCACCGCGGGCGGGAGCTGCGGCTGATGCCGTACCCGCTGGCCGTCCCCGGGCCGTTCGGGATCTGGTTCGAGACCGACGAGGTCGACGTGATCGTCGTGCCAGTCCGATACGTCCCGGGCCCACCAGGACCACATCGTCCTGCACGAGGTCGGACACATCCTCGCCGGTCACGGCGGCGACTCGACCGCGGGCGAGGACGAGGAGGTCCTGCCGGACATCCCGAGCTCCGGCAGGCTGCGGCGTCTGCGCCGCACCTGCTACGACGCGACGAACGAGCGCGAGGCCGAGGTCATCGCGTCCATCCTGGGCGAGGGGATGGGGCTGATCTCGGGCGCGATGACGGCGGCGGCGCGGACGTCGCTCGCGGACAGCTCGCTGGCGATCCGCCCGGGCTGGTGGCGGTGAGCCTTCCGCCTGCGGCGATGGTCGTGCTCGTCGCGGTCACCGCGCTGCTGTGGGTCGGCGCGGTGCTGCTGTGGGCACAGGCCTACCGGGCCCCGGAGAACGTCCCGGTCCGCATCCTGGCCGTCTGCATCACCCTGCTCGCCGTGACCGCGGTGCTGCGCGGAGCCAACGGCGGAGCGTTCCTGTCGGTGCTGGCCAACAACGTGCTCGCCGTGATGACGGCGGCCGTCCAGATCTGCTTCTTCGTCAGCGTCGACCGCGGGCGTCAGGGCGCCGCCCGGATCCGCGGCGAGCTGGCGGCGGCGGTGGTGGTGTGTGTGCTGGCGGCGGTCGTCGACCTCGCCGTCCCGGCGGCGCAGCGGCCGCTGCTCACCGACCCGTCCCCGACGGCCGGGGGGACGGCCGCGCTGCTGTTCTCGGCCCCGATCCTGGCCTACCTCGGCTACGCCGCCGCCGCGATCGTCTACCGGGTGGTCCGCATCCGGCCCGGGGTCGTCCGGCGCGTGCTGCGGTTCAGCCTGGTCGTCGTCGCGGCCGGGGCGGTGTTGCAGGTCGTCGGCGCGGTGATCAAGCTGGTCTCGCTCGCCGTCCGGTACGCGGGCGACCCGGTGCCGCCCGGAGTCGTCGTGAACGCGGAGCTGCTGGTCGGCCTGCTGGTCTCGCTGGGGTTCCTGACGCTCGCCCTCGGCGCGATCGTCCCGCTCGCCGACGGCGCCGTCCGGGAGATCCCCCGCGCCCGTGCCCAGCGACGTGCGAACCGCACGCTGGAGCCGCTGTGGCGGGCTCTGCACGCGGAGTTCCCGGAGCTGGCGCTGGAGCTGCGCTCACCCGGTCCGGGCCGGGCGCTCTACCGGCGGGTGGTGGAGATCCGGGACGGTCTCGTACTGCTGAGCCCGCACTTCGACTCCGACGTCGCCGAGCGGGCTGGGCACCACAGCCGGGAGGTGGGCGAGGACGCCGACGAGCGCCGGGCCGTCGTGCAGGCGGCGCTCGTGCGGAGTGCCCTCCAGGCGCGACGTGATGGACGGCCCGAACCGGCCCGGGTGACACGCCTGGACGAGACGCCGGGCTCGCCGCAGGGCTGGGAGGACGACGCCGCGTCCCTTCTGCGGCTGGCCCGCCGGTTCGCCGACGCCCCTGCCTGAACGGGGCTCAGCCTGCGGGTCGCGACCCGTCGGCGGGCGCGGACTCGTCGCCGCGCGGTTCGTCGTGGACGCTCGCGATGGCGTCGGCGATGGCCAGCAACTGCCGTTGCTGGACCGGGTCCATCGACCCGTAGCGGGCCGCGATCCGCCGGACGCCGCGGTCACGCATGGCCTCGGTGAACTCACGGTCGTCCGGCTCGTCGCCTGATCGCTCGCCGTCCGTCCACGGACCGTCCACCGGGGTGGTCGGGTCGAAATAGGACAGTGTGATCCGCACGCCGAGCGTGTCCGAGAAGTACGACGCCAGCGCCGTGAGGTGCGACAACGTCAGATTCGCCCGCTTGCCCCGCTTGATCTGCCACAGGTACGCCCCGGAGATGCCGGTCCCGGTGTGCGCGCGGATCTGTTCGGCGAGCCGCTCGGTGCTCGGGTTGCCGGCGGCGTCCATGAGCCGGCTCAGCTTGGCCGAGAGGTCGTACTGCTGGTCGGCCACGTCACACCCCCTGTCGGGCCGGTCGGTCGAAGGTCGTCCGGCTGCACCCGTGCGCGGGAGCGCCGTGCCCCGACGATAGTGCGGGGCCCATCATAAACTGCTATAAAGAGTTGGTTGGTTGGTCCGGGGGGACCCGATTCCGGCGGGGTGGCGCGCGAGTGGGTCGTGCGTCACCTGGCTCCCCAGCACGGATGTGGGGAGCCCGGCTGGGCCGCCGTCGGACGGGGGGTCGGCGGCCCCGCCGCCGGCGCTAGGGTTGCCGGACCATGACTACGCCGCCCACCAGTACCCGGCCGGACTCCGGCGTCCGGGTCCGCTTCTGTCCGTCGCCGACCGGGACCCCGCACGTCGGTCTCGTGCGCACGGCGTTGTTCAACTGGGCGCACGCCCGCCATCACGGCGGGTCGCTCGTGTTCCGGATCGAGGACACCGACGCGTCCCGTGACTCGGCCGAGTCCTACGACGCCCTCCTCGACGCGCTCACCTGGCTCGGCATCGACTGGGACGAGGGGCCCGAGGTCGGCGGGCCGTACGGGCCGTACCGGCAGAGCGAGCGCGGCGAGCTGTACGCCGACGCGCTGCGCCGGCTCGTCGAGGCAGGCGAGGTCTACGAGTCGTTCTCCAGCGGTGAGGAGATCGAGGCCCGGCACCGGGCGGCCGGGCGGGACCCGAAGCTGGGCTACGACAACGCCGACCGTGACCTGACCGAGGACCAGCGCGCCGCGTTCCGGGCCGACGGCCGCGCGCCGGTGTACCGCCTGCGGATGCCGGACCGGGACGTCACGTTCACCGACCTGGTCCGCGGAGAGGTGACGTTCCGCGCCGGGCAGGTGCCCGACTTCGTGCTCGCGCGCGGGGACGGCACGCCGCTGTACCCGCTGACCAACCCGCTCGACGACGCGTTGATGGGCATCACGCACGTCCTGCGCGGGGAGGACCTGCTGTCCTCGACGCCGCGCCAGATCGCGCTGCTGGAGGCACTGCAGCGGGTCGGGATCGGGAACGGTCCGCTGACCTACGCGCACCTCCCGCTGGTCACCGGCGAGGGCAACCGCAAGCTGTCCAAGCGGGACCCGGAGTCGAACCTGTTCCACTACCGGGAGCGCGGTTTCGTCCCAGAGGGGCTGCTGAACTACCTGGCGCTGCTCGGCTGGTCGATCGCCGAGGACCGGGACGTGTTCTCGTTGCAGGAGATGGCCGAGGCGTTCGACGTGGCGAGCGTGTCGTCCAACGCGTCCCGCTTCGACACGAAGAAGGCCGAGGCGATCAACGCAGCGCACCTGCGGCTGCTCGAGCCGGCCGATTTCGCCGCCCGGCTCGTGCCGTACCTGCGCGCCGAGGGTCTGCTGGACGGTGAGCCGGACAAGGCGCAGCAGGCGCTGCTCGACGCCGCCGCCCCGCTCGTGCAGGAGCGCAGCCAGCTGCTCCTGGACGCGGCCCGCATGCTGGCGTTCCTGTTCGTCGACGAGGCGGCCTTCGCGCCGGAGCCCGACGCCGCCGAGAAGAACCTCGGACCGGACGCCACGCCGGTCCTGACCGCCGCTCGCGACGGTCTCGAGGCGCTCGGCGACTGGACCGCCCCGGCGATCGAGGCCTCGCTCAAGGAGTCCCTCGTGGACGGTCTGGGGCTCAAGCCGCGCAAGGCTTTTGCGCCCGTCCGCGTCGCCATCAGCGGCCGGACCGTGTCCCCGCCGCTGTACGAGTCGATGGAGCTGCTGGGCCGCGAGCGGTCCATGGTCAGACTGGGGGCCGGTGTCCGGCGCTCCGAGGGCGTGGTTTAGAGTACTCTCATCAACGGATCACGGCTCCCGCGAGCGAGGGTCAAGATCCATTGGGGTATGGTGTAATCGGCAGCACGACTGATTCTGGTTCAGTTAGTCTAGGTTCGAGTCCTGGTACCCCAGCGGAAACTCCGGTTTCCAGCAGCGTCTCGGCATAGTCCGGCCTCGGCCCCGTCGTCTAGCGGCCTAGGACGCCGCCCTCTCAAGGCGGTAGCGCGGGTTCAAATCCCGTCGGGGCTACACAGCGAAAACCCCCTTCCCGGTGTTCCGGGTCGGGGGTTTTCGTCGTTCCGGGGGCCGCCCCGTCAGCGTGGCGCGGGTCCGGGCGGCGGCAGGACCACCGACGTCGTCGTGGTCGGCCCCGGGCTCTGCGTCGTAGTCGGCGGGACGCTCGTCGGCGGCGCGGGGGGCGGCGTCGGCGCGGCCGGCGGGGCCACCGGTGCCGGGGCATCCGGTGACTGCTCGGTCGTGCGCTCGCGGGTCCGCCGCTCCGACCCGGTCGTCGGGGCCGACTCGGTCGGGGGCGGTGCCGGGGCGGCGGTCGGCGCGGCGGGCAGGCGGGGGGTGGCGTTGCTGACCGTCTGGTCGTTCGGCCAGAACACGAGCGCCCCGATGACCGCGACCGCGGCGACGACGCCACCGGCCCCGATCAGCACCGCAGGCGAGCGTCCCCGGCCGGGTGCCGGCGGCGCCAGCGTGGTGGCCCCGCCGTACCCGTCGGGCCCGTAGCCCTCGAGGACCGGCAGGACGTCGGTCTCCGGGTCCCGCGTCCATGCCGCCGTCGCCGGGTTGCCGGGCGCCGTCAGGTACGCCGTCGCCGGTTCGGGTGGCCCGATCAGGTTCGTGGGCGGCTCGCCGGGCTGCCCCGCGGTGGACGGCTCACCCGCGCCGGTCGTCATCCACGGCAGCGGTCCCGGCGAGTCGGCCAGCGGCGCGGCGCCCGCCGAGCCCCCGGTACCCGACACGCCTGCCGCGGCGCCCATCGCACCCGCGGCGCCCACCGGCCCGGCCGCGCCGGGTGCGGCGGCGTGCGGCTCCACGCCCAGCGCGGCGCCCTTGGCGATCGCGTTCTTGGGGTCCGCGTCCACGGACACGGGGCGCCCGAGCCGCTCGGAGACGGTCTGGGCGACCAGCGGGATCCGTGACGAGCCGCCGACCAGCAGTACCGAGGACAGTTCGGAGGGGTCGAGCCCGGCCGAGTCCACGGCGCGGCGCAGGGCCTCGACCGAGTCCTCGATCCGGGGGCCGATCAGCTCCTCGAACTCGCCGCGGTGCAGCCGCACGACGGTCTGGGCGCCGCCGAGCCACACCGGCACCGACACCTCGGTGTCGGCGGAGAGGCCTTCCTTGGCCTCGCGGCATTCGCGGCGCAGGCGGGCGACCGCGGCCCAGACGGCGGGGTCGGTTTCGTCGAGTCCGGCGAACGCGTCGGCGGCGCCGGCGCGGACGTGGTCGAACACGACCTCGTCGAAGTCGACGCCGCCGAGGTATTCGATTCCTTCGGGGCGTCCGAGCAGGGTGAACGCGGCCGGCGGGTTCCTTGCGGACGACGGCGGCGTCGAACGTGCCGCCGCCGAGGTCGTAGACGGCGATCGTGGATCCGGGTTCGACGCGTTCGGCCGCGGCGTAGCAGACGGCGGCGGCCTGCGGCTCGGCCAGGAAGTCCACCGCGGCCGGCAGCACGGCATCCACCGCCTCGGCCAGCAGGTCGAGCTTGTGGGCGCCCCAGGACGCCGGATGGGTGACCGTGATCCGGTCCGGCATGCCGCCCTCGCGGGACGCGACGACGTCGACCACGTGCCGCACGATCACCGCGGCCAGCTCCTGGGCCGCGAACGCGCGTCCGCCCATCGACACCGGGGTCGGGTCGCCGATGCGGCGCTTGAACTCCCGGGCCACCCGGTCCGGCTCGACCATGGCCCGCCGCTCGGCCGCGTCCCCGACCAGCAAGGATCCGTCCGGCAGGAGGAACACGACCGACGGCTGGTCCAGCGAATGGTCGCCGAGGGACACCATCTCGGGCGCCACGTGGCCCACCCGGTGGATCGCGGCCGCGGTCCTCGTCGTGCCGACGTCGATCCCGAGCAGGTAGCTCATCGTCTCCCCGGTGCTGCAGGTGCTCCTGACCTGCCCACGGTAGTCGTGTCGGTGACCCGATCGGTCGGCGCCCGGCGGTACTGCGCTGCTCCGGCTGGATGGAGCTGCGCCGGCGCGGCGGGACCCGAAAGCTCCGTTCAGCCCCGGTGCCGGGTACGCGGGGCCCGGCTCAGAGCCGGTGCTGCAGCGCCTCGGCGGCGGCCAGCAGGTCGGCGGCCCAGCGCACGCCCGGCCGACGGCCGATGCGCTCCACCGGCCCGGAGACCGACACCGCGGCGACCACCTGCCCGCTCGCGTCGCGCACCGGCGCGGACACGCTGGCCACACCCGCCTCGCGCTCGGCGACGCTCTGCGCCCAGCCCCGGCGGCGCACGTCCACCAGGACGCGCTCGGAGAACGTGGCGTCGGCGAGGATCGACCGCATCGTCGCCTGGTCGCTCCACGCGGCCAGCACCTTCGCCCCGGAGCCCGCCGTCATCGGCATCCGCGCCCCCACCGGGACCGTGTCCCGCAGCCCTGACGGCGGTTCCGCGCTGGCGATGCAGATGCGCTGCACGCCGTCGCGGCGGTAGAGCTGCACGCTCTCGCCGGTGATGTCGCGCAGCCGGGGCAGGACGGCCGACGCGGCGTCCAGCAACGGGTCCGGACGCCCGCCGGCGAGCTCGCCGAGCGTGGGGCCGGGGCGCCAGCGGCCGTCGGCGGCGCGTACGAGCATCCCGTGCACCTCGAGCCCGACGGCCAAGCGGTGCGCGGTGGCGCGGGGGAGCCCGGTGCGCTCACACAGCTCCGTCAGTCCGCACGGCTCCTCGGCCACCACCCGGAGCACACCCACCGCCTTGTCGAGCACGCCGATTCCGCTAGACTGTCCCACGCCTCGATACTAGCTTTCCACATTATGGAACGCCACCACCACGATCGGGGTCACGAGCCAAACGGAGGGAGGCGGCGCCGTGACCGGACAGCCCGAACAGGCCGAACGCGGACGCACGCTGGCCGAGAAGGTCTGGGACCTGCACCTGGTGCACCAGGGCGAGGGCCAGGAGCCCGACCTGCTCTACATCGACCTGCACCTGGTGCACGAGGTGACCAGCCCGCAGGCGTTCGACGGCCTGCGCCTCGCCGGGCGCCCGGTGCGCCGGACCGACCTCACGCTGGCCACCGAGGACCACAACGTCCCGACGCTCGACGTCCTCGCCCCGATCGCCGACGAGGTCTCCCGCACACAGGTGGAGACGCTGCGCCGCAACTGCGAGGAGTTCGGCGTCCGGCTCTACCCGATGAACCACGCCGAGCAGGGCATCGTGCACGTCGTCGGCCCGCAGCTCGGTCTGACCCAGCCGGGCACGACGGTCGTCTGCGGCGACTCGCACACCTCGACGCACGGCGCGTTCGGCGCGATGGCGTTCGGCATCGGCACGTCCGAGGTCGAGCACGTGCTCGCCACCCAGACGTTGCCGCTCAAGCGCTTCCGGACGATGGCGATCAACGTCAACAGTGAGGACGGCACGCTGCGCCCCGGCGTCACGTCCAAGGACGTGATCCTCGCGATCATCGCCCAGATCGGCACCGGCGGTGGCCAGGGCTACGTGCTGGAGTACCGGGGCAACGTCATCGAGAACCTCTCGATGGAGGCCCGGATGACGATCTGCAACATGTCGATCGAGGCCGGCGCCCGGGCCGGGATGATCGCCCCGGACGAGACGACGTTCGCGTACCTGAAGGGCCGCGACCACGCGCCGCAGGGCGCCGACTGGGACGAGGCCGTCGCCGCCTGGCGCGAGCTGCGCACCGACGACGGCGCCGAGTTCGACGCGGTCGTGGACATCGACGCGGACACGCTGACCCCGTTCGTGACCTGGGGGACGAACCCCGGCCAGGGACTGCCGCTGGGCGAGAACGTCCCGGATCCGGCGCAGATCGCCGACGAGGCCGCGCGCGAGGCCACCGCGAACGCGTTGGACTACATGGGACTCACCGGCGGGACGCCACTGCGCGAGGTCGCGGTGGACGCGGTGTTCGTCGGCTCGTGCACCAACGGCCGGATCGAGGACCTGCGCTCGGTCGCCGGCATCCTGGACGGCCGCGAGGTCGCCAAGGGTGTGCGGATGCTCGTCGTGCCCGGCTCGATGCGCGTGCGCCTGCAGGCCGAGGAGGAGGGCCTGGACAAGGTGTTCACCGCGGCCGGAGCCGAGTGGCGCTCGGCCGGGTGCTCGATGTGCCTGGGCATGAACCCGGACCAGCTCGCCCCCGGTGAGCGCTGCGCGTCGACGTCGAACCGGAACTTCGAGGGCCGCCAGGGCAAGGGCGGCCGCACCCACCTGGTCTCCCCGCTGGTCGCCGCCGCCACGGCCGTCCGCGGGACGCTGAGCTCGCCGGAGGACCTGAGCTGATGGAACCGATCACCACGCACACCGGGATCGGCGTGCCGCTGCGCCGTTCCGATGTGGACACCGACCAGATCATCCCGGCCGTGTACCTGAAGCGCGTGAGCCGCACCGGCTTCGACGACGGCCTGTTCGCCTCGTGGCGCCAGGACCCGTCGTTCGTGCTGAACGCCGAGCCGTACTCGCGGGGCTCGGTGCTCGTCGCCGGCCGCGACTTCGGCACCGGCTCGTCGCGCGAGCACGCCGTCTGGGCGCTCACGGACTACGGCTTCCGGGTCGTGATCTCGCCGCGCTTCGGCGACATCTTCCGCGGCAACTCCGCCAAGGGCGGCCTGGTCGCCGCCGAGGTCACGCAGGACGACGTCGAGCTGCTGTGGAAGCTGCTCGAGAACGAGCCCGGCACCGAGGTGACGGTGGACCTGCGCGAGAAGACGGTGCAGGCCAAGGATCTCACCGTCGCGTTCGCGATCGACGACTACACACGGTGGCGTCTCTTGGAGGGATTGGACGACATCGGTCTCACCCTGCGTCACGCCGATGCCATCGATACGTTCGAGAGGACACGTCCGGCGCGGATGCCGGTAACGTTCGTTCACCGGGCGTGATCGGTTCGCTCCTGCGGCATGATCGTAGTGAGAAAGCTGACGACCACCCGGACGGCCCTGTGCCTCCGGGGGGTTCCTGATCGGTAATCACCCGTGAACCTGGTGTGACACAGGGGAGATCCCTTACCTTTTGCGGTCATGAACAAGGCCCAGCTGGTAGAGGCCCTCACCACACGGATCGGTGACCGTCGGACGGCGTCTGCGGCCGTCGACGGCCTGGTCGATGTGATCGTCGAGACGGTGGGATCGGGCGGATCGGTGACCCTGACCGGCTTCGGGGTGTTCGAACCCCGCCGCAGGGCCGCCCGGGTGGCGCGCAACCCGCGCACGGGGGAGACGGTGCCGGTCCCGGAGACCGTCGTGCCGTCGTTCCGGCCCGGCGCGGCGTTCCGCGAGCAGATCAGCAGCAGCAAGGACGCCGCGGCCGGTGCGACGAGCGCACCGCGGCGCTCGCCCCGCACCGGCGGTTCCGGCGCGACGGCTGCTGCTGCGGCGGCGCCCGCCGCCCCGCGGACCCGCGCGAAGTCGGCGGCGGCGTCCGGGAGCAAGGCGGGCAGCGGGACGGCGACCAAGGCGGCGCCGAAGACCGCGGCCAAGGCCACCGCCCCGAAGGCTGCGGAGAAGGCCTCGGCCAAGAAGACCGCCCCGAAGACGGCGCCGAAGTCGTCAGCCAAGGCGGCCCCGAAGGCCGCTGCGAAGACCACCGGGGCCAAGGCGGCCCCGAAGGCGTCGGCCACCAAGGCCACCCGGTCCTCGGCGACCAAGGCGGCCGACACGACGGCGGCGAAGCCGGCCGCGGCGAAGAAGGCCACGGCGACGCGTGCGGCGAAGGACTCCGCGACGGGCGCCAAGGCCCCGGCGAAGCGGACCCGGTCCAAGGCGTCGTCCGCGTAGAGGCGTTGTCCGCGTCGGAGCGCCGGGCGCGCAGTGCGCCGGGCGCTCAGCCGGGCGGGCGGCGGTAGTAGTCGGCGAACAGCATCTCGCCGTCCGCCGCGAAACCGAGCACCCACGTGCTCGCCTTCTGCGACGGGACCCCGTCCTCCGGCACGGCGACCGTGCCGCGGCCGCGGCCGTGCTGCTCGGCGTGCAGCAACGCCTCGACGACGTCCGGGATGACCCCACCCTGGCTCGACATCGCGGTCACCCCCGGCGTCGACGCGAGCTCGCGGAAGCGCGCCCGCCCGGTCTCCGGATCGTCCCAGTACCCGTGCTCGCCGAGCAGCGGCTCCACGGTCGGATCCAGGCCGGTCTTCGCCACCAGCGGCTCGATCGTCTGCACGCAACGCAGCGGCGGTGCGGTCACGACGCGGTCCGGACCGAAGCGCGGCAGGAACTCCGCCAGCAGGTCGGCCTGCGCCTGGCCGGGCTCGGACAGCGGGCGCAGGTCGTCGTCGCCCTCCCAGTTCATGCGGTTCCCGGCCTTCGCGTGCCGCACGAACAGCACCGTCGACTCCGGCGTGCCGACCGCGCCGAGGCGCTCGACCAGCTCCGCGTCGTGCGGATAACTCAGCAGGGACGCCGCGTCCCGTGGCGTGAGCCAGCGCCGTTCGTCGGTCTCCGAGTTCGGCGTGAACCCGTGGTCGGTGACCACCTCGGCCGCCCAGTAGTGCACGACCTTCGGCCTCCCGTCGGGTCCGCGGTACCCGGTGTGCCCGAGCCGCCCGCCGATCCGGGTGCTGACCCCGGCCTCCTCCAGCGTCTCCCGCACGGCGGTCGCGGTGACCGGCTCGTCGGTCTTCTGGTGCCCCTTGGGCAACGACCAGTCGTCGTAGCGGGGGCGGTGCACCACGAGGACCTCGATGCCGTCGCCGGAGCGGCGCCACGGCACCGTCCCGGCTGCGACGACAGCGGCCTCGTCCGGGCTCGGTTCGCTCATTCGCCTTCCCCGGCCTCGCGGCGCGAGGCCATCAGCTCGACCTGGTGGTCACGCACCCGCCCGGCGTCGGTGCCGGGGGGCGGCGAGGGCTCCCACGAGCCGGACGGCCCGAGCGTCCAGCACCGGGTGGTCGGGTCCAGGCAGGAGTCGAACACGGCGCCGAGCTGCTCGGCCAGCGCCGGGTCGGCCACCCGCAGCATCACCTCGACGCGGCGGTCCAGGTTGCGGTGCATCATGTCCGCGCTGCCGATCCAGTACTCGTCGGCGGCTCCGAAGTGGAGCAACCGGGAGTGCTCCAGGAACTGGCCGAGGATCGACCGGACCGTGATGTTCTCGGACAGGCCGGGCTCGCCGGGCCGCAGCGCGCAGATGCCACGCACCACGATGTCCACCGGCACGCCGGCCTGCGACGCGCGGTAGCACGCGTCGATGATCGCCTCGTCGACCAGCGAGTTCGCCTTCAGCCGGACCCGCGCTCCGGCCTCGCCCGCGCGGTGGGCCTCGACCTCGTCGTCGATGCGGCGCACGATGCCGCGCCGCACGCCGTACGGGGCGACCAGCAGGCTGCGGTAGGACGTCTGTCGTGAGTAGCCGGTCAGCGAGTTGAACAGGTCGGTCAGGTCCGCGCCGATCGTCGGGTCGGCGGTGAGCACGCCCATGTCCTCGTAGAGCCGGGCCGTCTTCGGGTTGTAGTTGCCGGTGCCGATGTGGCAGTAGCGTCGGATCTCCGCGCCCTCCTGGCGCACCACCAGCGACGTCTTGCAGTGCGTCTTCAGGCCGACCAGCCCGTAGACGACGTGCACGCCCGCCTTCTCCAGCTCGCGCGCCCAGCGGATGTTGGCCTGCTCGTCGAACCGCGCCTTGATCTCCACCAGCGCGACGACCTGCTTGCCGGCCTCGGCGGCGTCGATCAGCGCGTTGACGATCGGCGAGTCACCGGATGTCCGGTACAGCGTCTGCTTGATCGCCAGCACGTTGTCGTCGGCCGCGGCCTGCTCGATGAAGCGCTGCACGCTCGTGGAGAACGAGTCGTACGGGTGGTGCACCAGCACGTCGCCCTCGCGCAGCGTGGCGAACACGCTGCGCGGCGTCTCCCGATCGGCGAACGCCGGGTGCGTGGCCGGGCGGAACGGCTCGTCCTTGAGGTCCGGCCGGTTCACGCCGTGGACCTGCCACAGACCGGTCAGGTCGAGCAGCCCGGGCACCGTGACGACGTCGTTCGGGTCCACGTCGAGCTCGCGCAGCAGCAGCTCCAGCACGTGGTCGGACATCGTATCGACGACCTCGAGGCGGACCGGCGGCCCGAACCGGCGCCGGGCCAGCTCGCGCTCGAGGGCCTGCAGGAGGTCCTCGTCGCGGTCCTCCTCGACCTCCAGGTCGGCGTTGCGGGTCACCCGGAACGGGTGGACCTCGGCGACCTCCATGCCGGTGAACAGGTCCCCGAGGTGAGCCGAGATCAGGTCCTCGATCGGGAGGAACGTCACGTGCCGGGCGCCGTCGCGGTGGTCCGCGTCGTCGTCGTGCACCGTCACGAGGCGCGGGACGTTGTTCGGCACCTTGACCCGGGCGAAGCGCTCGGTCCGGCCCTCCGGGTCCCGCACGGTCACGGCCAGGTTCAGCGACAGGCCGGAGATGTACGGGAACGGGTGCGCCGGGTCCACCGCGAGCGGGGTCAGGACCGGGAACACGTGCTCGGAGAAGTAGTCCGACAGGCGCAGTCGCTCGGCGTCGGTGAGGTCGTCCCAGCGCCGGACGTGCACCCCGGCCGCGTCCAGCTCGGGCCGGATCTCCTCCATGAACACCCGGGCGTGCGCGCGGGACAGGTCGCGGCTGCGTTCGGCGATCCGGGCCAGCTGCTGGCGCGGTGTGAGCCCGTCGGCGCTGCGCACGGACAGTCCGGTCTCGTCGCGGCGCTTCAGTCCGGCCACCCGGACCATGTAGAACTCGTCCAGGTTCGAGGCGAAGATCGCCAGGAACTTCGCGCGCTCCAGCAGCGGCTGGCTGGCGTCCTCGGCCAGGGCGAGCACCCGGGCGTTGAAGTCGAGCCAGGACAGCTCCCGGTTCAGATACCGGTTGTCCGGCAGCACGCCCGGCACCGTCGCCGCGGGCTGGGTGGCGCCGGCCGGCGGCGCGATCGGGGCGGCCCCGGCCGCGGGCGGGGGAGCCTGCGTGCCGGGTGCGCCGGCCTGCGCGGGGATCCGCGTGGCCGTGGCCTCGGGCGCCGCGGTGTCGGTGCCGGCTGCGGCGGCATCGGAGCCCGAGCGGGGCGGCTGGCCGCGACGGGTGGCAGGCCGCGGGGCCCGACGCCCGGAGCGTGCGGGGCGGCGTGCGGGGCCGGGCGTGGATCGCTCCGGCGACCCTCCGTCGGCCGGGTACTTCCACGACTCCGACGGGGCCGCCCCGGATCGGCTCGGGCCGGCGGTCGCGTCGTCGTTCACGGGGCGATTGTTTCGCATTCCGGTGGCGCCGTCCAAGGCGGCCGGACGGCCTAGTGGTCAGAGCGTAACGATCGTGGTCACACGTTCGGGCAACCGTGCGTCTCGCCGTTGCGGCTGGTCTCGCGGGCCACCAGCACGGCCCGGGTCCGCGGGCCGACGCCCAGCTCAGCGGCCTGGGCGAGGTCGTCGGAGGTGTCCACGTCGCGGCGCAGGCCCGGCCACCGCCCGGTCAGCGGGACGGCGCCGTGACCGGCGTGCTTGGCGGCCGAACCCCGGCCGAACCGCGGCTGGAGCTCGGCTCCCGGTGCGGCGAGCAGCAGCGTCGTCCCCTCTCCAGGCTCGTCGGCGACGAACGCGCGGGCCACGCCGTCGTCGAACAGGGCGCGGGCGGCGAGCACGGCGGCGTCGACCTGGTCCGGGCGCAGTGCGGGCAGGTCGGCCTGCAGGGCACCGACCATCGATCCGGGCAGGCGTTCGCGCACGACCTGCGCGCCCAGCCGCAGAGCGCCGTTCAGGCCGCGCGAGGGATCAGGCACGACCTCGGCGCCGAGCGCGCCCATCTCCATCGCCACCGCCGGATCCGACGAGATGACGACGACGGCGTCCACCCGGCGGGCGGCCCGGGCCGCCGTGACCGTGTCCATGGCCAGTGCGAGGGCCAGCCGGGTGTGTGCGGTCAGCGCGCCGACACCGCCGTCGGCGGCCCCGCGCAGTCGCGTCTTGGCCACCGGCAACGGCTTGACCGGCACGACGAGACCGACCGGGGAGCCCCTCACACGGAC
Source organism: uncultured Actinomycetota bacterium (assembly GCA_963822335.1). Classification (GTDB taxonomy): domain Bacteria; phylum Actinomycetota; class Actinomycetes; order Mycobacteriales; family Pseudonocardiaceae; genus Pseudonocardia. The sequence continues at coordinate 1,025,897 of CAWGHE010000007.1, forward strand.
ATCGTCCCACCTTTCCGGCCGGGCCCGGCTGGACCATGACGCCCGGGCACGGGAAGACTCCCCGTCGGAGCGACAGCGGTACGGCGCGAAGGAGGACGACCGGGTGGCACGGGAGAAGGGCGGGTTCTGGATCGGGCTCTGCGCGGTGGTGTTCTATCCACTGGGGTTCCTCACCGGCCGGACACGCTTCGAGGGCCGCGAGCACCTCCCGGAACCCGGGGCCGGAGCGCTGGTCGTCGGCAACCACATCTCCTACCTGGACCCGGTGCTCACCGCGCTGTGGGTCCACAGGGCCCGGCGGGTGCCCCGGTTCCTCGCCAAGGCCAGCCTGTGGGACGTGCCGGGCTTCGGACGGATCCTCGAGGGCTGCGGTCAGATCCCGGTCTACCGGGACTCGGCCGAGGCCCAGCAGAGCCTCGCCGCCGGTACGCGGGCGCTGAACGACGGCAAGGTCGTGATCATCTACCCGGAGGGCACGATCACCCGGGACCCCGACGGCTGGCCGATGCAGTCCCGCACCGGCGTCGCGCGGCTCGCGCTGACCACCGACGTCCCGATCCTGCCGGTCGTGCACTGGGGCACCCGCGAGGTCTACGACCACTACAACAAGCGGTTCCGCCCGTTGCCGCGGAAGACGCTGACCGTGCGCGCCGGTCCACCGGTCGACCTGAGCGCCTACCGGGGGCGACCGGTCGACTCCGCCTTGCTGCGGGAGGTCACAGACCTGATCATGTCGCACGTGCGGGAACTGCTGTCCGAGGTGCGCGGTGAGCCGGCGCCCGAGACGTTCTACCGGTCACGACGGGGCCCGGGCACGACCCGGGACGAGCGCGAGTCCGGGGCCGCGTCGTGACGGAGCCGGGAGCGGGCCGGCCGATCAACGAGCCGCTGCACGACGTGCAGCGGGTCGCCGTGCTGGGCGCGGGGTCCTGGGGCACGACGTTCGCGAAGGTGCTCGCGGACGCGGGCCGCAAGGTGAACCTGTGGGCGCGGCGTCCGGACGTCGCCGCGGCCATCACCGAGCGACACCGCAACCCGGACTACCTCACCGACGTCGACCTGCCGGCGTCGCTGATCGCGAGCGCGGACCCGGCGGAGGTGCTCGAGGGCGCGGACGCGGTCGTGTTCGCGGTGCCGTCGCAGTCGCTGCGCGCCAACCTCGAACGCTGGCGGGACCTGCTGCCCGAGGGCGCGACGCTGGTCAGCCTCGCGAAGGGCGTCGAGCTCGGCACGCTCAAGCGGATGAGCGAGGTGATCGGCGAGGTCGCCGGCGTCGGGCCGGACCGGCTCGCCGTCGTGTCCGGGCCGAACCTGGCCGGGGAGATCGCGCACGAGGAGCCGACGGCGACCGTGATCGCCTGCGCGGACCACGGCCGCGCCGTCTCGCTGCAGACCGCGTGCATGACCGACTACTTCAAGGCCTACACCAACACCGACGTCATCGGGTCCGAGCTGGGCGGCGCCGGCAAGAACGTGATCGCGCTCGCGGTCGGCGTGGCCGCCGGGATGGGCCTGGGCGACAACAGCCGGGCGTCGCTGATCACGCGCGGGCTGGCCGAGATGTCCCGGCTCGGGGTGGCGCTCGGCGCGAGCCCGCTGACGTTCGCCGGCCTGGCCGGGATGGGCGACCTGGTCGCGACGTGCTCGTCGCCGTTGTCGCGCAACCGGACCTTCGGCGAGCACCTCGGGCGCGGCGCGACGCTGGCCGAGGCCGAGGAGGCGAACCACGGCCAGGTCGCCGAGGGCGTGAAGTCCTGCGTATCGATCTGCGAGCTGGGCCAGCGCAACGGCGTCGAGCTGCCGATCGCCGACGCCGTGCGGCGGGTCTGTCACGAGGACATGTCGGCCGCGGCGATGGCCAAGGAGCTGATCAGCCGGGCGCCGAAACCCGAGTGACACCTCGGTAGTCTCAGCGCGTGAGCGGCGACGGGACCTGGTGCGTGCGCGGCGGGACCGCACCCCCGGGGACGCGCCCGATCGGCTCGCCGCTGCACGACGGCCCGGCCCTGACGACCGCCTACCACCTCGGGCTCCCGCACGACTCGGCGTCCGGCACGGACTTCTACGCCCGCGCCGACAACCCGACGTGGCGCGAGCTGGAGGCCGCGATCGGGGCGCTGGACGGGGGGCCGTGCACGGTCTTCTCCTCCGGGATGGCCGCGATCGCCGCCGTGCTGCGGTCGTGCACGTCGCCCGGTCGGGGGGTCCTGATGCCCGGCGACGGGTACTACGTGGCCCGCGTGCTCGCCGACGAGGAGCTCGCGCCGCTCGGCATCCACGTCCGGATGTGCGCGACGGCCGGGGACTGGCCTGCCGCCCTGGCCGACGGCCCGGCGCCCGGGCTGGTGCTGCTGGAGACACCGTCGAACCCCGGGCTCGAGGTCTGCGACATCACGGCGATCGCGTCGGCCGCACACACCGCGGGCGCGCTGCTCGCCGTGGACAACACGACCGCGACGCCGCTCGGGCAGCGCCCCCTCGACCTGGGCGCCGACATCGTGGTGGCGAGCGACACGAAGGCGCTGGCCGGTCACGGCGACGTGCTGCTCGGTCATGTCAGCACGGCCGACCCGGTGCTCGCCGAACGCCTGCGGGCGGCCCGGACCCGGGGCGGAGCCGTGCCCGGCCCGATGGAGGCGTGGCTCGCGCTGCGCGGGCTCGGCACGCTGGACCTGCGCCTGGCCCGGCAGGCGGACAACGCCCGCGCCCTCGCCGTCGCGATCCGGGAGCACCCCGCCGCCCGCGACATCCGGTGGCCGGGCCTGACCGACGACCCCGCCCACCGCCTGGCGTCCGCGCAGATGCGGCGCTGGAACGGCGTGCTGCGGTTCACGCTGCCGTCGGAGCACGCGGTGGGGCAGTTCCTGTCCGCCACGACCCTCGTCGACTCCGCGACCAGCTTCGGCAGCCTCCGCACCTCTGCCGACCGCCGCGCGCGTTGGGGCGACGCCGTGCCGGACGGACTGGTCCGCTTGTCCGCGGGCTGTGAGGACACCGACGATCTCGTCATCGACGTCCTGAGCGGCCTGGACGCCGTGACCACGGGCGTGTGAACCGTCACGGGCGTGCGCGCCGGACGCCTGCGGGCGTAACGGCGGGGCGGGCTGGGGCGAACGGCCAGACGTGATCATTGATCCGACCTGCCCCGCCTGCGACCGGAGCGCCCGGGAGCTGTCGCACGTCGTGGAGGCCCACTACCGGCTGTTGCGGTGCACCGCGTGCGGGACGGAGTTCCTGCACGACCCGGAGCCGGCCGCCCCGGACGGGGCCGAGAGCGAGTACTGGGAGGACTACAAGTTCGCCGTGTACGCCTCCGGCGAGGTACGTCGCGGCTACGAGGAGCGCTACGCGTTCGCGTTCGACCGGCTCGCCGCCCGGACCGGCACGGCTCCCGGCTCGGTGCTCGACGTCGGGTGCGGGATCGGCAACTTCCTCGCCTGGTCGGCGCCGCGGGTGACGGCGGCGACCGGTGTCGACGTGGACGCGACGGCGGTGGCCGGGGCACGGGAGCGCGGCCTGACCGCGGTGCTGCCGGACGGGCTCGACGCCGCCCTGGACGGTCCGGTGGACGTGCTGACGATGTGGGACGTGATCGAGCACGTCGCGGATCCGCACGCGTTCGTCGCCGACGTCGTGGACCGGCTGCGCCCCGGCGGCCACCTGCTGCTGGAGACGCCGGACGCGGCGTTCCCGGTCCGGCCGGCGGTGCGTGCCCTGAACCGGCTCAGCGGCGGGCGCGTGGACCTCGCCAAGAACATGTACTACTGGGAGCACAAGATCTACTTCACCGAGGAGGGGCTGCGTCGCTTGCTCGCCCCGTTCGGCGTGACGCTCGTCGAGGTGCACCGGCTGACCTCGCCCGCGGCGAAGATGCAGGCCACGTTCGACCACGTCGCCCAGAGCGGCGGGGCGTCCACCGTGGACACGCTGCTCGCGCGCGGCTGGCCGGTGGCCGAGCAGCTGTTCCGCAGTGTGGGCCGGGGCAACAAGCTCGTCGTCCTGGCCCAGCGCACCCCCTGACCCGCCCGCCGGCCCCCGCCGCGAGAACCACGCCGTGGCCATGCTTTGCCATGCGCACACGGACGCACCTACCGGCCGGAGGCGTAGGGGTGCGCAGTGCACAGCGTCCGCCACAGCCGGCCCCGGCGACTGATCAGCCGCGGGCGGTGGCGAAGCGGCGCCCGTGACTCATCGGGCGGCGGCGGGGCCGGCTGCGCTGAGCCGGTCGTGCATCCGGATCGTCGCGCTGGGCGCCACCGCGACGGCCGCGGCGATCAGCAGCGTGCGCAGGTCGACCCGCTGTCGCAGGGCCTCCCGGCACGCCCGGCGGGCCGCCACGGTGTCCCCTTCGGACAGCGCGAGCTGCGCCCCGAACACGCCGCGCCGGTGCCGGCTGCGACGGACCTCGCGTGCCAGGGCCGCCAGGTCCTCGGGGCGCCCGGACTCATGTGCGAACTGCGTGACCAGGGCCTCGCGCTGCTCCTCCACCGCCAGCACCGCCCGCGCGCCGCGGCTCATCGACTCCTCTGCCTGGCTGTAGCTCGCGAGCTTCTCCGGCAGGACGACCAGCGGGTGCCCGTCGGCCACGATGCGCAGGAACAGCTGCAGGTCGGCGACCTTGACCGTGTCCTCGTCGAACGTGCCGTACTTCTGCCACAGCTCGCCGCGCACGAGGCCGGTGTAGTACGGGCACAGGCCCTCGATCAGGTCGGCCAGCGTGACGACGTGACCGGCGTCCGGTCGGGGCGCACCCCAGTTCTCCATGTAGGACAGCGGGAGCCGCTCGCCGGTCCGGGCGGAGAAGAACCACGCGTCGCAGCACGCCGCGTCGATGTCCGGGTGGGCGTCCATGAAGTCACCGAGCCGGGCGGCGAACTCCGGTTCGACGTGGTCGTCGCTGTTCAGCATGCTGACGTAGCGGCCGCGCGCGGCGGAGGACGCGGTGTTCAAGCCACCCGAGGCGCCCCGGTTCGGCTGGCGCAGCAGGCGCACCCGCGGGTCCACGTCGGCGTAGGAGGTGACGATCCGGGCCATCTCGTCGGACATCCCGTTGTCGACGACGACGAGCTCCCAGTCCGGGTCCGTCTGCCCACGTACCGAGTCGATCATCCCGGAGATGCGGTCCTCGGTCCGATAGGCCGTGGACAGGAAGCTGATCCGCGGCACGTGCATCCGGCGTTCCTCCCTTTCTCCATTACACGAACAGCATCGGCGCTCGCCGGTACGGGCGTTACTGTGATCACCCGCACGGACGCGCACGAATGCCCCATCGGTGGTAACGCCCTACTCAGCGTTCACGACGGTTTCGGTGACGGAGAAGATCGACGAGAGAGGACGACGTTGTGCTGCAGAGCGTCCCGAGACCCGCACGCCGGGTAGGCACGATGCGCGAGAACGTCGGGCCGCACGGAGCCGGGTTCCGCGTCGACGTCCTCGCCCGGGCGGTCTGATGCTCGCGCCCGCACACCGCGTCGACGGGCTGGTGGACTGGCCCTCAGAGCCCGAGCACGTCGGCCGCTGGCCGGTCTACGTCGACTTCGACGACAGCGTCCTCGACCGCGAGCGCCTGTTCGCCTCCGGCGGGGCCAGCGACATCGACCGGGGCCGTGGCGTGGTCGCGACGATCCGTCGCGCGGTGCGCCGCGTGCTGAACCCGGACACGGTGACCCGCCGCAACGTCGACGTGCTGGTGGACACGGTGCGCTCGGAGCACGGAACGGCGGTCGTGCCGGTGGTGCTCGTCGTCGGCGGCGGCGAGATCGGCAACGGCGCGGACCGCCTGTACACCGACGATGGCGTGGAGGTCGTGGCGTTCGACATCTACGCCGGGCCGAACGTCCAGTTCGTCGCGGACGCGCACCGGATCCCGTTCGCCGACGGATCGGTGGACGCCGTGGTGGTGCAGGCCGTGCTCGAGCACGTGCTGGAGCCGGCGCGGGTCGTCGCGGAGATCCACCGCGTGTTGCGCCCGGGCGGGCTGGTCTACGCGGAGACCCCGTTCCTGCAGCAGGTGCACGAGGCCGCCTACGACTTCACCCGGTTCACCGAGTCCGGGCACCGGTGGCTGTTCCGCGACTTCTCCCGGATCGACTCGGGCGTGGTCGGCGGGCCGGGCGTGCAGCTGATCTGGACGCTGGGCGCGGTCGTCACCGGGCTCACGCGCTCGCGCACGGCCGGGCGGCTGGCCCGGGTCGCGCTGTTCTGGCTGCGCTTCCTCGACCACGTGATCCCGGCGACGTACCAGGTGGACGGAGCCAGCGGTGTGTACTTCCTCGGCCGTCGCGCCGAGCAGCCGCTCCCCGCGGCCGAGATGCCGGTGCAGTACCGCGGGGCGCAGTGAACGCACCGAGGATCGCGTTCGTGGTCACCCAGGACCGGGGCGGTCCGGTGGACGTCGTGCGCGCGCTGGCCGGGGAGCTGCACCGCAGCGGTGGCGCCGACGTGCGCGTGTTCGGCCCGCCGCCGGCCCGCGGTCTCACCCCGGATCTGACGGACGTGTGGACGGAGTCGGGCGTCGGGACGAAGGGCGACGTCGGCGGCGCCCGTGCACTGCTGGACCGGGCGCGGGCGTGGGGCGCGGACGTGCTGCACGCGCACGACCGGCGCGCCGCGCTCGTGGTGGGCGGAGCGGTCCTCCGGCGCCGGCACCCCCTGCTGATCCAGACGTATCACGGGGTCCCGGAGGACGTCAGTGAGCGCTGGTTCCGCGGGGAGCCCGGAGCGGCCGCGCCATCGCGCTACACGCGGGCGACGCTCGCGGCGGACGCCGCGTTCGCCCGTGTGCTGGACATCAACATCGTCCCGGCCCAGCCGATGCGCCGGTTCCTCGCCGGCCGGCTGCGGGTCCCCGCGGCCCGGCTGCACCAGATCAACAACGGGCTGGAGCTGGGTGCGCCGGAACCGCCGTCCGGGCCCGTCCGCCGGCTGCTGGTGGTCGGGATCCTGCTGGAGCGCAAGGGCATCGGCGACCTGCTGGAGGCACTCGCCCGGCCAGGGGTGTTCCCGCACGACGCACGGCTGACGATCGCGGGCGACGGCCCGGAGCGCGCTGCGATCGAGGCCCGGATCGCGCGGCCGGACCTGGCCGGGAAGGTCGAGATGCTCGGCTTCCGGTCCGACGTGCCGCAGCTGATGCGGGACTCCGACGCCGTCGTCGTCCCGTCGCGGATGGAGCAGCAGCCGCTCGTCGTGATCGAGGCGATGGCCGCGGGCAAGCCGGTGCTGGCGACCGACACGGGCGACGCGGCGACGATGCTGGACGCGCCCGGCGCCGCGCGTCACCTCGCCGTTCCCGGGGACGTGGACTCGCTGGCCGGTGCGCTGCGCGGCCTGTTCGACGACCCGGACCCGGCCGACACCGGCAAGCGGCTGGCCGCACGCGCGGCCGAGCTGTACTCGGCACGCGCGTGCGCCGAGGCGCACGTCGAGCTGTACGCGCGCCTGGTGGCCGCATGACCGTCCTGCTGGACCGCACGGGCCCGCTCGTCGAGCGGGTCCGGACCGGCGGCGTCGAGGCGCGGCTGTTGCAGGTGCTGGCGTTCCTCACCGTCGGGCTCGCCTCCTGCGAGGGCTACCTGCTCGACTACAGCGACACGCTGACGAAGGTCCCGGCCGGGCTGCTCGTGCTGACCTGGTTCGTCGTGCGGGCCCGGCGGCTGCGGCTCCCGCAGTTCCACCCGGTGCACGTGGCGCTGGCGCTGCTCGCGGTGGCCGTGCTGGCGTCGACCGCGATCCACAACGGCGACACGTTCACCATGACCTACGCCCAGCGCTGGGTGTCGTTCCTGCTCACCGCCGTGGTGCTGGTCGACGTCGCGTCCCGCGAGGTGCCGGTCCGGGTGATCGTGTGGGGCGCCGTGGCCGGCGCGGCCGTGGCCGGCGGCGGTGCACTGTGGAGCTTCCTGGTGGACGGCGATCCGCGCGCCACCGGCCCGATGGAGGACCCGAACGATCTGGCCTACGTGCTCGTCTCGGCGGTGCCGCTGCTGATCGCGCTGGTCCCGCGCCGCACCCGCCCGGAACGCACGACGACGCTGCCCCGCCCGGCCGCCGTGCTGGTCGCCGCGCTGGTGATCGTCCTCGTGCTCGGCGCCGCGGTCACCGTCTCGCGCGGCGGGTTCATCGCGCTCGGCGTCACGCTGGCCTGGCTCGCGCTGCGCCGCGCGATCCCCGGGCGGGTGCTGGCCGCCGCCGGTGCCGCGGTCGTGCTGGCGGCCGTCGTCGTCGCCGCCCTGTTCCCGGTGCTGGTCGGCACCGCGGTGACCCAGAAGGACCAGGTGGGCGGGGCCAATGTGGACGACCGTGCGCTGCGCTGGCAGGTCGCGGCCACCATGCTTCCCGAGCACCCGCTGCTCGGCGTCGGCCCCGGCGGGTTCCGCAGCAACTATCTCGGTGTCTCGCACAACGCGGAGCTGGCCGAGCAGACGCCGGTCGCGCACAACATGTACGTCGAGGTCGCGGCCGAGCTGGGCCTGCTCGGGCTGGCCGGGTTCGCGGCGATGATCGCCGTCGGGCTGTGGGCATCGGAGCGTGCGGTTCGCGCCGCCCGGGACGGCCCGGAGCGGCTGCTCCCGCTCGGGGTGCAGGGATCGCTGATCGCGGTCTGCATCGCCTCGACGTTCCTGTCCGAGCAGTACTACATGCCGCTGTGGGCGATGGTCGCGGCGGCGTGCGCGCTGCACCTGCGCAGTGGGGGAGTGAACCGATGAGCGGGCCGCGGGTCCTGCAGGTGATCAACGAGATGGGCACCGGCGGCGCCGAACGCGTCGTCGCCGAGCTCGCCCGGGGCGGGGACCGGCACTCGTGCGTGCTCAGCTCCGGCGGCGTCCGTGCCGACGAGCTGGCCGCCGAGGGGATCGAGGTCCGGCCCATGCGCCTGGTCCGCCGTTCCCCGTTCGCGATCCTCGGTGCCGTCCGCGACGTGCGCCGGGCGGTGCGCGGGTTCGGCCCGGACGTCGTCGTCGCGCACAACGTGCTGGTCGGGATCGTGGCCTGGGTCGCGCTGCACCTGTCGCGCCGCCGCCCGCCGCTGGTCACCGTGTTCCACGGCGTCTCCGCCGACGACTACCCCGGTGCCGCGCGCACGCTCTCGTGGACCTCGGACGCCGTCGTCGCCGTGTCCGAGGCGATCGCCCGCCGCCTGACCGCGGCCGGCCTGCGCGGCACCCGGCTGTCGGTGATCCGCAACGCCGTGCCGGTGTCGACCGCTCCCGACCGGAGTGCCGCCCGGCGCTCGGCCGACGTCCCGGCGGATGCGTTCGTCGTGCTCTGCGCGGCCCGGATGGTCGAGCAGAAGCGCCACGACGTGCTGCTGCGGGCCTGGGACCAGATGCCCTCCGACGCGCTGCTGCTGCTCGCCGGCGACGGCCCGTTGCGCTCCGGTCTGGAGGACTCCGCGGCGCACCTGGGCGACCGGGTCCGCTTCCTCGGCGCCCGCGACGACATGGACGCGCTGCTGGCCGCGGCCGACGTCACGGTCCTCACCAGCGACTGGGAGGGCCTGCCGATGGTCGTCCTCGAGTCGATGGCCGCCGGGACCCCGATGGTCGCCACCGACGTCGACGGCGTCCGCGAGGCCCTCGGCGACGGGGCCGGCGTGCTCGTGCCACCCGGCGACCCGGGCGCGGTCGCGCGGGCCCTGCGCGGCCTGCACGACGACCCGGCCCGGCGCGACGCCGTGGCCCGCACCGCACGCGGGCGGGTCGTCGCCGAGCACGACCCGGCCCTCGTCCTGTCCCGCTACGACGGCGTGCTCCGCGACGCCCGCCTCGCCCCCGTCCGGCCCGGTCGGCTCTGGGTGGCGGTGCGCGCGGCGCTCGCCGGGGTGCTCGTGTTCGCGGCGGTGCTCGCGGGCGTCCTCACCGCTCCGGTCAGCTACCAGGGCACGATCAGCATGGTCGCCCGCCCGGCCACCGGGAACAGCGCCGTGATCAGCGGGGGGAACGTCGCGTCCACCGGGTACGGCGAGGTCGTCTCGCTGGCGCTGCCCGCGCTGCCGGAGCTGGCGACCAGCCCGACGCTGCTGGCCGGCGTCGCGTCCGAGGTGCCCGGAGCGCCGACTCCGGATGCCCTGCGGTCGGACGTGGCCGTGGAGCTCGTCCCCGGCTCCGGGGTGGCGCGGGTCAGCGTCCGGGCCGACGACCCGGACGTCGCCGCCGGTCTGACCGAGGCACTGGCCCGCCGGATCGAGGCCCAGGACGCCCTCGCGCCGGCCGGCACCCTGGCCGCCGTCGACTCGCGCGCCGTCGTGAGTGAGGTGTCGCCGGGCACCGCCGTGGGTGGTGCGCTCGCGCTGCTCGCCGGCCTGGTCACCGCCGCCGCGGTCGCGGCCCTGCTGCTGCCCCGGCGGCGGCCGGTCCCGCACGCGTCGCTCCTGCGCGCCGTCGCGGGTGCGGGACGCGAGCCGGTGGCCGTCCTGGACGTCACCGATCCCGTCCTGGGTGAGCGGCTGCGCCTGCTCGCCGGGGGTGCCGTACCCCGCGTCGTCGCCGCCGGTCCGGGGCTGGAGGACCCGGTGCGCGCGCTCGCCGCGGGCCTCGACCCGGCCCGCCAGGGTGACGGCCGTCCCGGACGCCCGGTCGTCGCCGTCGCGGACCGGCGGCGGACCGGCGCCGACGAGCTGGCCGGTGCCGTCGCGGCCCTGCCGGCGGACGCGGAACTGCTCGCGGTCGTCCTCGTCTGAGACACCCGCACGGCCCCGGGTGTGACGGGACATCTCCCGTCGGCCGCGCTATCACACTGTCGTAACCCACCTTCCGTATGGTCGACTACAAGCAGCCGTCCGGTCGCGTGCTCCGCCGACCGGCAGAGCTCCGAGTCGCTCCCCGGAGGTGGTCGCGTGCCGTACCGACAACCGGTCCCCATCGGTGCCTACCTCGACGACGAGCCGGTACCGCGGCACGCACCTGACCCGGGTGCGATGCCTCCGGGGTCCCGGGTACTACTGCTGAACGCCAGTTTCGAGCCGCTGGCCGTGGTGACCGCCAAGCGCGCGATCGTGCTGCTGCTCGCCGGCAAGGCCGAGTGCGTGCAGGTCGCGATGGAGGGTGCGGCCTTCCGCTCGGAGAACCTGTCCCTTCCCGCGCCGTCGGTGATGCGCCTGTCCCGCTACGTGCGCGTCCCGTACCGCCGCGCCGTCCCGATGACCCGTGCCGGGGTCCTGCGCCGCGACGGCCGCCGCTGCGCCTACTGCGGGCGCCGTGCGGACACGATCGACCACGTCGTCCCCCGCAGCCGTGGGGGCAAGCACACCTGGGAGAACTGCGTCGCGGCCTGCCGCGCCTGCAACTCCAAGAAGGCCGACCGCCTCGTCGACGAGCTGGGCTGGACCCTGCGCGCGAAGCCCGGCCCGCCCTCGCGCAACGGTGGGGGCGTGCTCGTCCTGGCCGTGGAACCCCTCCCCGCCTGGGAGCCCTGGCTCAACGTCGCCGCCTGACCCGCCCCGGCCGGGCGCGAAAGGCGCTGGACACGGCGGCCGGGATCAGTACTGTCTGCGTCATGCCTGGTTGACGCACTCTCCCGCCCCCGGCCCGCCGGCTCGCGACGATCGCGGTCTGCTGGCAGGCCCTGCACTACGCGGTGCCGGTGTTCTGGCTCTACGCGTTGTTGTTCGACGACTCCGGCCTGAGCGTCGGCGAGATCTCGGTGCTGTTCGCGCTCTGGTCGGCGGCCGGGATCGTGCTGGAGGTGCCCTCGGGCGCGCTGGCCGACCGGTGGTCCCGTCGTGGCTCGCTGGTGGCCAGCGGTCCGATCATCGGCGCCGGGTTCGCGGTGTGGACGGTCTGGCCGACGTTCATCGGGTTCGCCGCCGGGTTCCTGCTGTGGGCGGCCGGTGGTGCGCTCGCGTCCGGGTCGCTGGAGGCCCTCGTCTACGACGGCCTGCTGGTCGCCGGTGCGGCCGACGACTACCCGCAGGTGAACGGCAGGCTGAACGCGGTCGCGCAGCTGGCGCAGATCCCGTCCGGCCTGGCCGCCACCGCGCTGTTCGAGATCGGCGGCTACGCGCTGGCGGGGTGGGTCAGCGTCGGGGTGTGCCTGGCGTCGTCGGTTCCGGCGTTGATGATGCGCGACGTCCGCCCGGAGGACGCGGATGCCGACGACGAGCACACCGGCTGGTTCCGGGAGATGTCCGACGGCGTCGTGAAGGCCGTGCGGACGCCCGGCCTGCGGGTGGCCGTCCTCGCGGTCGCGGTACTCGGTGGCGTGGACGCCGCCGAGGAGTACTTCCCGCTCATCGCCTCCGACGCCGGCGTCCCGACCGCCATCGTCCCGCTCGCACTGCTGGCGGTTCCGGTGGTGGGTGCGGCCGGCTCCTGGTGCGGCGGACGCCTGGCCCACCGCCGGTGGTTGCCGTCGGTGGTGCTGGTGATCGCCGCGGCCGGGCTGGCCGTGACGGCGGTGGCCGGTCCGGTCGGCCTGATCGGGATGGCCGTGTTCTGGGGTGCGTATCAGGCCGTGCGGGTCTGCACCGAGACGCGGCTGCAGGACCGGATCCACGGCGGGGCCCGGGCGACGGTCACGTCGGTCGCGTCGTTCGGCACGGAGCTGTCCGGGATCGCCCTCTTCGGAGCGTGGGCGCTGGGCGGTCCGCTGTTGGTCGCCGCGCTCACTCTGGCGTGTGTCGTCCTCCTGCGTCCGAATGGCCCCAACCGAAACTACGGCGAGATACGAAACACGGAGCAACCGGTTTACGATGATCCGTCTGGATGAGGATCATCGACACGCTCGGTGATCAAGTGATTGCGCAGCTCACAGGCCATGGCTGCGACCAGCCGGGGAGGACGAGGCGATGCGACGCCACCGACAGGGGAGACTCGCCCGGGCGCGGGTGACCGGGGTGGCCGGACTTGTGCTGCTGGTCGCTGCGGCGCTGTTCGCGGTCACGCCGATGGCCGGTGCACAGGAGTCGACCGGTCAGGTCCGGCTGGGCCACCTCTCGCCCACCACGCCCGGTGTGGACATCACGCTGTCCGGGCCGGAGGGGCCGTCCTCTGTGGACCAGCACGTCGGCAGCGGCGTCGCGTACGGCGCCGTCACCGACTACCTCAGGCTCGTCCCCGGCCGCTACTCGATCTCGATGCGCCCGGCCGGCAGTGACCCGAACGCCCCGGCCCCGCTGTCCGCGGGCCTGCAGATCGCCTCCGGCTCCGCCCAGACGCTGCTGTTCTTCGACAACGGCGCCGGCGGCTCGGTGCGCGGCGAGCTCGTCAACGACGACCTCAGCGCCCCCGCCACGTCCGACGGCAAGGTGCGGCTGGTGCAGGGCGCGGAGGGCATCCCTCCGGTGCAGGCGCTGGCCGTCGACGGTCCGCGGCTGGCGACCGACCTCGCCTACGGCACCGTCACCGACTACGCGACGGTCGCTGCGAGGACGTGGGACGTCCGGCTCAGCGTGGGCGGCACGACGAAGGCGGCGCAGCTGCCCGTCGGCGGCGGCTCGGTGAACACGGTCGTCGTCGTGAAGGACTCCAAGGGCACGCTGACGGTGAAGCCGCTGACCGACGTCGCCGGCCTGCCGGTCTCGGTGCCGAAGAAGAGCGCCGCGACCCCGGGCCCGTCCGGGGCGCCCGGTGCGCAGCCGGCGGCGCCGCCGACTGCGGCCACGCCGTCGAAGCCGACCGGCCCGACGCGCCAGATCCCGGTCGGCGGTGTGCCGGCCGGTGGCGGCGGTACCGCGGGCGACGAGGGACCGGGCGTGCTCCCGGTCGTGCTCGCCCTGGCCGGCGCACCGCTGCTGGCCTACTCCGCCTCCTCGATAGCCGCGGCGCGGCGGCGGCGCGGCTGATCAGCGTGTTCCGCGCCGATCCCGCCGCGCAGACGGGGTGCATCGAGCCGACCGGGCCCATCCCGCGGGTCGCCACGGTCGCGCCGGTCCGCCATCTCGGCCCGGTCGTGCCCGTCCGGCGTACGTCCCCGGAGGCGACGGCCCGGCTCGACGGCCCGGTCACGCCTGCCCGGCTCACCACGCAGGGCGAGGCGGCCCGCGGCGGTGCTCCGGCGGGCCCGGCCCACCGTGTTCCTGCTCCGTGGGCCGGGCCGGCCTCGCGCCTCGAACCGCCCGCCCCGGCCCCGCGCCCGAACGCCCGCGCCGCCGGCTGGGCCGGTCGGCCCTGCGTTGCCGACGGGGTCGGCCGGTCCGGCTCGGCGTCCCGCGTCGGAGCAGAGGGCTGAGTCGGTCGGCTCTGCCTGGCAGACGAGGACGGCCGGTCCGTCACCCCGTCCTGCTCCAGCTTCGCGTCCCGCCCCGGCGCCGCCCGCCGCCGAGTCCGTCCGCCCTACCCGGCAGGCGGGGCCTTCCGGCCCGACCCCGCGCCCCGCGGCGCGCCCGGCGCCGCTCGCCCCTGCCGTGCAGGCGGGGTCGGCCGGTCCGGCCCCGCGCCCCGTGCCGGGGACGCGCGCTGAGCCGGGCAGTCCTGCCGTGCGGAGGGGGACGGCCGGTCCGGCCACGCGTCCTGCTCCGGCCCCGCGCCCCGTGTCGACCACGCGCGCCGTGTCGGCCGGCCCTGCCGGCCGGACGGAGTCGCCCGCCCCGGCCCCGCGCCCGGCGCAGGTCCGACGCGGCGAGTCGGTCCGCCCGGCCTGGCAAGCGGGGCCGCCCGCCCCGGCCTCGCGCCCGGCGCGGGCTCCGCGCGCCGAGCCGGTCGTCCCCGCCCCGTACACGGGGTCAACCGGTCCGGGGCCTCATCCCGCACCGGCTTCGCGTCCTGCGGCGGCGCCGCGGGCCGAGTCGTCCGCTTCAGCTGTGCAGACGGGGTCGGCCGCCCGGGTCCCGGGCTCTGTTCCGGGTTGGCGTCCTGCACCGGGTCCGCGGGCCGAGCCGTCCGCTTCTGCTGTGCAGACGGGGCCGGCAGCCCTGGCCCCGCGCTCCTGCTCAGACCCCGCGTCCTACGCCGGGTCCGCGGGCCGAATCGGCCGCTTCTGCCCTGCACACGGGACCGGCCGCCCTTGCCCCGCGCCCTGCTCCGGCTCGGCGTCCGACGCCCGCCCGGCGTGCCGAACCGGCCGATCCCCAGCCGGCACCGCGGCCCGAGCCGATCGGCCCGCGCGATCGCTCACCGCGGCCACCCGACGAGGCGACCTCGCGCCCCGGGCGGGACGCTCCCGCTCCGCGAATCGAGCTCGCCCCGCGTTCCGAGCCTGCCGCCCCGACACCGGCAGCCGAGGCCGCCCTGGATGCCGGGCCGGCCGTGGGCTCCGAGTCGGTCGAGGCAACCGTGCAGGCCAAGGTGACCCTGGTCGCCGGGCCGACCCTGGATTCCACGGCGGCCGAGGATGCCCGGCCGGGCCCGGATGTCGAGCCGACCGTGAGTCCCGATGCAGCTCCGGATGCCGAGCAGGCCCGTGCCGATGTGGTCCTCGGCGACGATGCGGTCCCGGACGCCGATGTGGACGTCGGCGCCGATGCGGCTCTGGATGTCGAGCCGTTCGGGCGATGTGGACGTCGATGCCGATGCGGCTCCGGATGCCGAGTCGGCCCGGATGCCGATGTGGACGTCGATGCCGATGCGGTACTGGACGCCGAGTCGGCCCTCGACACCGATGTGGACGTCGATGCCGGTGCGGTCCCGGACGCCGAGCCGGAACTCTGCGCCGATGCGGTCCCGGATGCCGAGTCGGCCCGGGCCGATGCGGACGTCGAGGCCGAAGCCGCCCCGGATGCCGAGCCGGCCCTGGGTGTCGGTGAAGCCCGGGTCTCCGGTGCGGCCCTGGGTGCCGAACTGATGAGGCGTGGAGCGCGAGCCGTCCGAACCCGCCCAGCGCGCCGAGCCCGCACGCGACCTGCCTCCGACGCCGGGGCGGAACCGCCGCCGGACCGAGCGGACGCCGCTCGGGCCGACCGGTCGCGCGGCCCTGATCGCCGCCGTGCTGGCCGTGCCACTGGCGCCGCTCGCGCTGGGGCACGGGATCGGCGGCACCCGGACCGAGGATCCCCCGGCGTCCACTTCGGAGGCGTCCGTGCCGGGCATGCCGTCCGGCAGCGTTCCGGTCGCGTCCAACGCCAAGGTCGTCTCGCCGACCAGCCGCCCGGCCCGTCCGGTCGCCGCGCCGACGGGACTGTCCGTGCCCTCGATCGGGCTCGCCGCCGGTGCCCCGGAACAGCTCGGCCTGGACAACGGTGGCCGCCTGGGCGCGCCCGTCGACTTCAACCGGATCGGCTGGTTCGCGCAGGGCCCGAAGCCCGGCGAGGCCGGCCCGGCGGTGATGGTCGGGCACGTCGACTCGTTCGGTGGGCCCGCCGTGTTCTTCCGCCTCGCCGACATCCGGGCCGGGCAGAAGATCGTCGTGCCGCGCACCGACGGCCGCAGCACCACGTTCACCGTCGACGCGGTGAAGCGCTACCCGAAGGACGCGTTCCCGTCGGCCGAGGTCTACGGCCCGACTGCGAACGCACAGTTACGACTCATCACCTGCGGTGGAGTGTTCGACCGGGGCGCGCGGTCCTACGAGGACAACGTGGTCGTCTTCGCCTCCGTGCACTGAGACACAACGAGTAACGCCCGACCCCAAGATCCACGACGTACCGGTTGGGCGCGGCAGGGGAGGGGGCGGCATGCGGATACTGCACGTGAGTCAGCCGGTCGACGCCGGCGTCGCCTCGGTCGCCCTGATGCTCGCCGTCGACCAGCGCGCGCGGGGCTGGGACGCGCGGATCGCCTGCCCGCCGGGAGAGCTGGCCGAGCGGGCCACCGCGTCGTCCGTGCCGTTCGCGAAGTGGGAGGCGACGCGCGGGCCGGGCCGTTCGGTGCCGGCCGAGACGCGCGCGCTGGCCCGGTTGATCGCCCGGCACAAGCCGGACGTGCTGCACCTGCACAGCTCGAAGGCGGGCCTGGCCGGCAGGCTCGCCGTGCGCGGGCGCCGCCCGACGCTGTTCCAGCCGCACGCCTGGTCCTTCGACGCCGTCGGCGGCACCACCGCGCAGGCCGCGCGGGCCTGGGAGCGCCTCGCCGGACGCTGGACCGGCCGCCTGCTCTGCGTCAGCGACGACGAGCTGCGCCTCGGCCGCGACGCCGGCGTCAGCACGCCCGCGCTCGTCGTCCCGAACGGGGTGGACACCGACCGCTTCGCGCCGCGCCCGTCCGCATCCGCCCGCGCCGAGCTGGGCCTGCCGGACGCGCCGATGGTGCTGTGCCTGGGCCGGGTCACCGAGCAGAAGGGCCAGGACCTGCTTCTGGAGGCCTGGCCGCACGTGCGTGCCCGGGTGCCGGACGCCGTGCTCGTGGTCGTCGGGGACGGCCCGCGCGCCGACGAGTGGCGCGGCGGGTGCACCGACCCGTCGGTGCTCTGGCGCGGTGCCACCGACGACCCGGCGCCCTGGTACGCCGCCGCGGACGTGGTGGCGCTGCCGTCGCGGTGGGAGGGCATGCCGCTGGTCGCGCTGGAGGCGCTCGCGTCCGGACGCCCGGTCGCGGGCTTCGGCGTGACCGGCGTCCGGGAGGCCGTGGGCGAGGCGGGCGCCGTCGTCGCCCCGGGGGACGTCGACGCGCTGGCCGAGGCGATCGTCGCCCGCCTGCACCCGGGTGGTCCCGGGGCGGTCGAGGGGGCCGCGGGCCGGGCCCGTGCCGTCGACCTGTTCGACCGGAAGCGGTCAGCCGACGCCGTCGCCGACGTCGTCGAGACCCTTCACCGAGGTACCGATCGAGGAGAACGCAGCCGATGACCACCACCGACGGCCGGGCCCGGCAGGATGGGTCCGTGTCCCGCGAGCCCGCGCCGCCGCGCCTCCCCGAGCTGCGCGGTGAGCTGCGACGCCGGCGGCGGTGGCCGAAGATCACGGCGGTCGCGGTCGCCGTCGGGGTGCTGGCCGCCGCGATCGTCGTCGGCGTCGCCGCGCTGCTGCCCGCGTCCTGGGAAGGCCGGGTCGGCCTGCTCGCGCTGCCCACCGAGAGGACAGGCTCGGCGCTGCTCAACCAGTCCGGTGTGTCCACCAGCTACGGCGAGGTGGTCAACCTCGCGATGCCGTCGATCGCCGACATCGTGACCTCGCCGTCGTTGCTCGACGCCGTCGTCGCCGAGGTGCCCGGGTCCCCGCCGGCCGACGAGCTCGGCTCGCGGATCTCGGTGGAGCTGCTGTCCGGGTCCGGGGTGGCCCGGGTGTCGGTCGCCGCGGACGACCCGGCGCTCGCCGGACGGCTCGCCGAGGCCGTCGGGCAGCAGGTGATCAAGGCCGACCTGCTGGCTCCGGCCGGGCAGCTGCGCGAGCTCGACCGGCAGGCCACGGTGCTGCAGACCAGCCCGGACATGGGCTTCGCCACCGGCCTCGCGCTGATCGCCGGTCTGGTCGCGGCCGGTGCGACCGTGCTCGTGATGCGCCCGTTCCGGTCGCGTCCGGGGGTCGGGCGGGCCGCGCTCGAGGCGGTGACGATGGCCGGACGCGGACCGGCGACGCTGCTCGACGCCGACGACCCGGCGCTGGTCGAGCGCGCCCGCGTGCTCGTGCGCGCGGCGGACCGCCCGGTGCGGGTGGTCGGCGCGTCGCCGGGGGTGGCCGACTCGGTGCTCGCGCTGCAGAGCGACCTGGCCGACGGATCGCGCACGGACAACGGTGCGACGCCGTCGGTGCTCGTCGTCGTCGACCGTGCCGACGGGCGCCGCGAGGACGTCGACGACGCTCTGGGCGCCCTGCCGGCGGACGCCGCGGTACTCGCGGTGGTCGTTGTCTGAGAAGGCCGACGCCGGCGGCGGCCTGGGAGTCCGCGCGGCGCGCGGCTCGCTGTGGCTCGGCCTGGTCAACCTGCTGTCGAAGGGCAGCCAGGTCGTCGTCACGGTCGTGCTCGCGGGGTTCCTCACCGAGGGCGAGCTGGGTCTGGTCACGATCGCCGTGTCGCTGGTGGCGGTCGGCCAGGTCATCCAGTCGATGGGCGTCTACGACGTCGTGTCCCGCACCCGGCGCGACCCCGACGTCGTGGCCGGCACGCTGATGACGATCTCGGTGGGCATCGGGGCCGTGCTGGCGCTGGGCGCGATCCTGGCCCGCAATCCGGTCGCCACCGCGCTCGGCGCACCTGCGGCCGCACCGCTCGTCGTGATCGCCGCGATCAGCCTGCCGTTCACCGCCGCCGGCGGAGTGCAGATGGGCCTGATGCACCGCCACCTGGACTTCCGGCGCCGCATGCTTCCCGACGTGGGGAGCGCCGTCATCGCCACGGTCACGACGATCGTGCTGGCCGCGCTCGGTGGTGGGGCGGAGTCGTTGGCGATCGGGCTGCTCAGTGGCGCGGTCCTGATGCCGCTTCTCGGCGTCGTGGCCGGTGTGCGGGTGCGGCCGCGCTGGGATCGCGACGCCGCCATCGAGACGTTGACGTGGACGCGGGTCGTCGGGCCGGGCGCCGTCGTGGCCGTGCTGCTGATCAACATCGACTACGCGGCCGTGTCCCGGGTGCTCGGCCCGGACGCGGTCGGTGTGTACTCGCTGGCGTTCCGGATCGCCTGGGCGCCGTACCTGACGATCGCGATGGTGCTGGGCGCCGTGTCGTTCCCGGTCTATGCGCGGCTGCGGCGCGACGGCCGCGACCTGCGCGACGCCGCGACCCGCTTCCTGCGCGCCGTGCTCGTACTGGCCGGCGGCCCGTACCTGCTCGGTGCTCTGGCCGCGGACCGCGTCGTGATCCTCGACCCCCGGTGGGCGCCCGCCGCGGGCGTGCTCGTGGTGCTGTGCGGATACGGCCTCGGGTTCAGCGTGCAGTACATGCTGCAGGAGATCGTGCGGGCGGTGGACCGGCCCGGCGCCTACCTGACGTTGCAGCTCGCGCACCTGGTGCTGCTGCTCGCCGGGCTGGTCGTGCTGACCCGCTACGGCGTGGTGGCCGCGGCCTGGGCCCAGCTGGCTGCGGTGTGGCTGGTGGTCCCGGCGACGTTATGGGTGCTGCACCGCGCGGGTGGCCTGCCCCATCCCGGACCGGTGGTGCGTTCCGTGGCCGGGATCGCCGCCGCGGGCGTCGTCGGTCTGGTCGTGGAGTGGGGTCTGCAGCACCTGGGGCCGATCGCGGCCCCCGCGTCCGTGCTCGGTCTGGTGGTCACCACCGTGGTGCTGCTGGCCTGCTACCTGGGCGTGATCGTGCTGACCAATCGGGACCTCATCGGTGACCTGCGCTCGTTGCGCGCGCCGGACGTGGTCCCCGACGGAGCGGAAGGACCATCGTGATGGACGGTTGGACGGTGGTGACCGGCGCCTCGAGCGGCATCGGCGAGCAGTTCGCGCTGTCGCTCGGCCGTCGTGGCGATCGGCTGCTGCTCACCGGTCGTTCCCGGGAGCGGCTGGACGCGGCCGCCGCCCGGATCGGCGGCCGGACCGAGGTCCTGGTCGCGGATCTCGCCACCGATGACGGCCTGTCCTGCCTGGAGGACGCGATCGCCTCCCGGCCGGTCACGCTGCTGGTCGCCAACGCCGGCACGGGCGACGCGGGACGCCTGGCCGACCAGGACCTCGCCGCGATGGCCGCGACGGTGGCGGTGAACCTCACCGCGGTGGCCCGGCTGGTCCGGGCGGCGCTGCCCGGGATGACGGCCCGCGGCGATGGCGGCATCGTGCTGGTCTCCAGCTCCGCTGCCGTGTGGCCGGCTCCGGACGCGCCCCTGTACGCCGCGACGAAGGCGGCCGTGGAGAGCCTGAGCCGCTCGCTGCGGGCCGACGCCGGCCCGCGGGGCGTGCGCGTGACCTGCGTGCGTCCCGGCTGGATCCGCACCCCTTTCCACGACCGGCACGGAACTGACGCAGCGCTCGTCGAGGACCGGTTCTGGCGCGAGCCCACGGACGTCGTGACGGCCGCGTTGGACGCGAACGCACGCGACGTCGAGCTCGTCGAGGTTCCCGAGCCGGGCCTGCGCGAGCGCCTCCACCCGTATCTGGTCAAGCTGCGCGGGCGCTGAGCCCGCCCGTCAGCGGACGAGGATCACCGCGTCGGCGTCCGCGACGGTGAGCTGACCGGCGACCGGGGTACCGCCGGGGGTGCGCAGGTCGGCCGGTGGCATGACGGTCGCGGAGTCGGCGGTGGGGTTGAGCGCCACCCACCCGCCGTCGAACTCGCGTGTCCACACGCCCGAGTCGTCGCGGACCGCGGGTCCGACCGGGTCACCCAGCGACAGCGACTGGTAGCCCGACCATCCCGGCTGCGAGTAGTCACCGGTCGGCGACACCGTCCAGCACGTCCGGTCCCCGGCCAGCAGCGCCGCACCGGCGAACCCGACCCGCTCGGGAGCCCCGTCCCGGGACTGCGGCACGTCGCCGGTCTTCGTGACCAGCAGCGACAGGTGCTTCCCGTCCCGGGCGGCCTGCAGCATCTCGTCCCACTGGTGTCCCTGCCAGGTGATCAGGCTGCCGTCGTCGCCGTACTGCGCGAAGTTCTCCTCCATCGCCCCGCCGAACCGGGAGTGCTCGGTCCACCGGCCGGGGAACAGGCGCGCCGCGGAGAGGTTCGGCACGAACAGCTTGCCCTGCGCCGCGAGCGCGGAACCCGCCGTCGTGACCATCCGGTCGAACCCGTCGCGAAGGAGCTGGTTCGTCCCGTCGTGCCCGGATGTGCCGGCCAGCACGGCGTCGGAGTAGAAGCGCAGGTCGGCGATGTCGTTGTCGGCGAACACGCCGTCCCACCCGTTGCGGACCGTCTCCGCGGTCACGTCCTCGGTCCATTTCTGCTGGTAGCCGGCGTTCCACACGGCCATCTGCCAGTGGCGGGGGTACGGGGCCCACTCGACGCGCTGCCCGGCGGTGTCGAGGGCGAACCACTCCGGGTTCGTGTTGTAGTCCACTCCGGACGCGAGCAGACCGCCCGGACCGGGACCGTCGCTGCGCGACGAGGCCAGGTCCTTGTAGACGAGCACGGTGACGGCCGGGTTGAGCTCGCGCAGCCTGCGCTGCGCCTCGATCTCCCACGGGTTGAGGATGACGACCGGGTAGCGCTTCGCCGCGTCGACGAGCTGCTCGTCGGTCGGCTGTGCGCCGATCGCGAGCCACATCCCGCAGGTGCCGGGCTTCCCGGCCGGTTCCCGCGACGACGGCGGTGGCTCCGCGGGCGCCCCGTTGGCCGCGGCGCATCCGAACAGGACGGCCGCGGCCAGTACGACGGCCGCGACCGTCCGGGTGTGCACCCTCAGTGTCGGCCGGTGCGCAGCATCTCGCGCACGGTCAGAAGGAGGATCCGAAGGTCGAGCCACAGGGACCAGTTTGCGATGTAGTAGTTGTCGTGTCGCACCCGGTCGGCGATCGACGTGTCCCCACGAAGCCCGTTGACCTGGGCCAGTCCGGTCAGGCCGGTCGGGACGCGGTGCCGGGCGGCGTAGCGGTCGTGCGCGGCGGAGAACTTCTCGACGAACGACGGCCGCTCCGGGCGCGGCCCGACCAGGCTCATGTCACCGCGGGCGATGTTCCACAGCTGCGGCAGCTCGTCGAGCGACGTGCGGCGCAGCATCCGCCCGACCGGGCCGATCCGCGGGTCCTGCGCGACCGACCAGAGCGTCTGCTGCTCGGACTCGTCGACCGGGCGCAGGCTGCGCAGCTTGTAGAGCGTGAACGGCCGGCCGTCGAGGCCGATCCGCTGCTGAGCGAAGAAGATCGGCCGGCCGCTCTCGAGGAGCACCGCCAGCGCGGCCACGGCCAGCACCGGGGCGGCGATGACGAGCCCGACCAGTGCCATCGCCGAGTCGAGCCCGCGCTTGACCCACCAGCTGGGCCGCCGCGTCGGGTCGGGCGCGAGCCGGACCAGCGGGTGGCTGCGCAGCCGCTCCACGCCGGCGCCGTCGCGGTAGAGCTCGGACATCTGCGGCAGCAGCAGCACGGTGCAGCCCATCCGGCGGGCGAGGATCGCGGCGTCGAGCGACTCGACGCCCGGGACGTCCGGGCACGCGAAGACCACACTGGACGCCCGCATGTGGCGGACGGCCGGGACGAGCGGTCCCTCGATCTCCAGCACCGGGACCGTCGGCGGACCGGGGGTGTCCCCGGCGCGCAGCATGGCCACCGGGCGCAGCCCGAACTCGGGGTGGTCGAGCATTGCCTCGGTCAGCTCGACGGCGGTCGAACCGGCCCCGACGACGAGCGTCCGGTCACCGTGCCCGTACCGCCTCCGCGCGGTCCGGGCGGCCTGGAACACGATGGCCCGCCCGAGTGCGCCGGCCAGCGACACGACCGTCAGCGCGGCGGTGACGTGCAGCAGGTCCGGCGTGACGCCGACCAGCGCGGATCCGAACTGGAGCACGCCCGCGGTCACGGCCAGCGCGATCACCTCGCGCGGGACGTCGTCGAACCAGGACAGTCGCAGCCGGGACCGGTACACGCGGGCGGACGCCCGGCAGCAGACCAGCACGGCGAGCGCGACCCACACCTGGGGCAGGGTCACCGAGCGGGTGACGGCGAGCGCGACGGCGATCGCGACCAGGTCGGCCGAGACGAGCAGCACGGTGACGCCGCTGACTCGCTCGTCGATCCGGCGCACCAGGCGCGTGGCCGAGGCGAGACCGGCGTCGGGCGTGAGCACCGGGGACAACGACGGCGCGGTGGCGGTGGCCGCGCCCACTTCGATCGGACTCGCATCAGCGTGCACGTCCGCTGCTCCTTCGTGTTTCGCACAGGCGAGGGAGCAACCGCTCACGGGGCAGTGTGAACGGTCGCCTAATCCGGGGGGTGCGCCGCCGAGTCCGTCTCCGGTGAGCAACGCAGGGCGAACCGTAACACTTTCCGGTGAACCTGAGAACGGTCTTGCGACCCGGGTAACAGATTTCTGATCATGCACAACGCTGCGCTCCGTAGTGATTGCGCTCTGTTGCCGATAATCACTGTTTCCACTGTGACCAGCACAGACAGTATCGCACCGCTGTCGCCGCGAATCGGATAGACAGGAACGTGTCACTCTTGGTAACTGCAAGTAGTGAGCCGCGAACATAGCGCGCGGGCGGGGGATTTCGAACCGTTCTGCCCGCGGCATCGCATTCGTGAAGATCCACCCCGACAATGGGAGAGCCCGCGTCGCGCCGTCCTCCGACACCACGACCCGGACGATCATGATCTCGGCCGCGTGCCGTGTTCCGCGACGGGGCGGGGATAGCGATACTCAATTGTGATGAGAAGGTCGCCCTCACCCTCGACTCTACCGCCGTTCGCACCATCGGATAGGCCGAACGGGCCATTACCGTCGAGTACGGTCCGCCACCGAAATACGATGCCAGTGGTGACCGCCACCACATCGCAAACCGTCTGAGCTGCCGCGACGCCCACCTGGCGGCGCCCGGGCGCCGAATCGGCGGTAACGCATCCGTCGGCGCAGGAGAAAGACAGCGTGACGCAACCGCGCTCGCGGGGGCGGTCGGGGTACCCGAGGAGACGACCGTGACGGATCAGCAGCCACCGCGTCACCGCGGCGGCACGGACACGCGCGACGACGACCTCGTCCCCGGCATGGGCGGGGAGCGTCCGGCCCGGGGCGGTCGCCGCACGGTCCTCGTCCTGCTGATCGCCGTGCTCGTCCTGTTGCTGGCGTTCGTCGGCGTGATCGTCGCGCTGACCGCCAGCATCGGCAACGACATCCCGCGGATCCCGGACGCGTTCCGCAACCTCGACGCCGGCGACCGGCCGGCCGGCACCGGCGCGACGACGTTCCTGCTCGTCGGCACGGACTCCCGCTCGGACGAGCCGACCACCGGTGCCGAGGCGGACCCGAACGCGAACGCCGGCTCGCAGCGCAGCGACGTGATCATGCTGGCGACCGTCCAGCCGGACGGCACGACCGGCTCGGTCGTGTCCATCCCGCGCGACAGCTGGGTCGACGTTCCCGGCCGCGGCATGAACAAGATCAACGCCGCGTACGCGTTCGGCGGCCCGAGCCTGCTGATCGAGACGATCGAGAAGATGACCGGCGTGCGCGTCGACCACTTCGGAGTGATCGACTTCGCCGGCTTCCAGACGCTCGTGGACTCCGTCGGCGGCATCGACGTCACCATCGCCCAGCCCACCAGCAACATGGGCGTGAACTTCGTCGCCGGGCCCAACCACCTCGACGGCGCCCAGGCTCTCGCCTACGTCCGCCAGCGCTACGACCTGCCGAACGGCGACATCGACCGCGCGCGGCGCCAGCAGAACGCGCTGCGGGTTCTGCTGACCAAGGTCCAGCAGCAGGCGACGACGAACCCGGCCGCGCTCTACTCGTTCGCGCAGAGCATCGGCAGCACGGTCAGCGTCGACGACACGCTCAGCAACACCGGTCTGGTGGGCCTCGCCGTGGACTACCGCGACCTGCGCTCGTCCGGCGTGGACTTCGTGACCGCCCCCGTGTCCGGCCTCGGGCGTGAGGGCGATCAGTCGGTCGTCTACCTCGACGACGCGAAGAGCCGGGAACTGTGGGGAGCGATCCGCAACGGCAGCGTCCAGCAGTACGTCGACTTCAACCCGTCGCAGTCGCTCGGTGACACCCCGTCGTAGTGCCCGAGGCCGCTCGCCGTACCCCCGGACGAGCGTATTACCGTGTCCGCCGATCACCCGCCTGCTTCACCAGGAGATCCATGAGTTCCGCCCAGGTCGCCGTGTCCACCCCCGCCGCCCGCGTCACGCAGTGCCGTTCGTGCGGGTCCGGCGACCTGCGTGAGTTCCTCTCGCTCGGGTCGACCCCGATCGCGAACGCGCTGCTGGACCCGGCGGACACCGGGCAGCCGGACCCGTCGTACCCCCTGGCGGTCGGGTACTGCGCGGGCTGCGCGCTGGTGCAGCTGACGCACGAGCTGCCCGCGGAGATCATCTTCGGGGCGGACTACCCGTACTTCTCCTCGTTCTCCGACGCGCTGGTCAAGCACTCGGGCGAGCACGTGGACGACCTCGTGGCCCAGCGGGGTCTCGGCGAGGGCTCGCTGGTGGTCGAGCTGGCCAGCAACGACGGCTACCTGCTCAAGCAGTTCGCCCGCCACGGCGTCCCGACGCTGGGTGTGGAGCCGACGCCGGGCCCGGCCGCGGCGGCGCGGGAGGCCGGCGTCGAGACGCTGGAGGAGTTCTTCACCGCCGAGCTGGGGCAGAAGCTGCGCGCCGAGCGCGGCCCGGCGGACGCGATCCTGGCCAACAACGTGATGGCCCACGTCCCCGACCTCAACGGGTTCGTGGCCGGCATGGCCGCCCTCGTCGCCGACGACGGCGTGGTGCAGGTGGAGAACCCGTGCGTCGGCGACCTGCTCGAGCACAACGAGTTCGACACCGTCTACCACGAGCACTTCTGCTACTTCTCGACGCTGGCGGTGCAGCGGCTGTTCGGCCGGCACGGGCTGACGCTGCTCGATGTCGAGCACTTCCCGAAGATGCACGGCGGCACGCTGCGCTGGACCGCAGGCAAGCAGGGCACGCCGTCCGAGCGCGCCGAGGCCCAGCTGGCCAAGGAACGCGACGCCGGGCTGGACGACTTCGCCGCCTACCAGGACTTCGGCGAGACCGTGCGCCGGAACCAGGCCGAGCTCGTCGAGCTGCTGCGCTCGCTGCGCGCCGAGGGCGCCTCGGTGGCCGCGTACGGAGCGGCCGCGAAGGGTGCGACGCTGATCAACTCGTCGGGCGTCGGGGCGAACACGCTCGATTTCGTGGTGGACCGCAATACCTATAAACAGGGCAAGCTGATGCCCGGCGCCCGCATCCCGATCCTGGACCCGCAGGCGCTGCTCGACCGGAGGCCGGACTACGTCCTGCTGCTCGCATGGAACTTCGCGGAGGAGATCGTGCGCCAGCAGCAGGACTACGCCGACGGAGGCGGTCGCTTCGTGGTCCCCGTGCCGCGACCGAAGATCGTCTGAGTTTCCATCCCCGACAGGAAAGGACGGCGACGTCAGTGGACGTGCTGGAGACCGAACTGGCCGGAGTCCTCGTGTTCCGTCCGTCCCCGCACCGTGACGAGCGGGGGTTCTTCAGCCGCACCTACGACGACGCCGTCGCAGCGAAGTGGGGCATCGTCCGCGCGGACTTCGTCCAGGACAGCCAGTCCCGCTCGAGCTACGGCGTGCTGCGCGGCCTGCACGGTCGTGCGGGCGCCGGCGAGGGGAAGATCGTCCGCTGCGCGCACGGCGCCGCGTTCGTCGCGATCGTCGACGCCCGCCCGGAGTCCCCGACGCTCGGGCGGCACGTCACCGTGCAGCTCGACGACGTCGACATGGCCTCGGTCTACGTGCCGCGACGCATGCTCGTCGGGTTCCAGGTGATCGGCGACGTCGCCGACATGTGCTACTCGATCGACCGCGCGCACGACGGCAGCGAGGCCCTCGCGGTCCGCTACGACGACCCGGACCTCGAGATCGCCTGGCCGCTGCCCGTCGAGAACCTGAGCGACCGCGACCGCGGCGCCCCGTCCTGGGCGGAGTTCCTGCACACGCTGGGGATCGACCCCGCCCACCGCTGAACCCGCCGAGGAGAAACATGCCCGAGGCCCTGGACGTCACCGACATCCGCTGCCGGTTCTGCCGTTCGTCCGAGGGCGAGCTCGTCCTCGACGCGGGCCGCCAGCCGGCCGCCAAGGTGTTCCCGGACGTCGACGAGACGACGCCGGAGGAGCTCTACCCGCTCCGGATGTGGATGTGCGGGCAGTGCCACCTGGCGCAGCTGGTGGAGGACCCGGGCACGCCGGAGGAGCCGGTCGGGCTCGAGCCGGCCGCGCTCGTCGAGCAGGGGCGCGACGCCGTCGGGCGGATGGTCGAGGTCGGCATCCTCGGCGAGGGCACCGTGTTCCACGAGTACCCGAGCCCGCACGGCGGCAACTGGACGTCGCTGATGGAGGCCGTGGGCGGGCGGCCCGCCGAGCCGGGCGAGCTCGCCGACATCTGCGTGGACAACCTCGGCCTGATCCACGCCGCCGACCAGGCGGCCGCCCTGGCCGAGCGCGTCGCGCGGATCAAGGACGACGGCGTGCTGATGTTCCAGTGGCCCTCGCTGCAGGGGATCCTGGAGACGGGGTCCTGGAACGCGCTGCGGCACGGCCACTTCGCCTACCAGTCGACGCCGGTGATGGTCGACGAGCTGGCCGGGCTCGGGTTCGGCGCGACGACGGCGTGGTGGTTCCCGCTCTACGGCGGCAGCGTCCTGCTCGCCGCACAGCGCGGCGGACACCCCGACCAGTCGGTGACCGACCTGATCGCCCGCGAGGAGTCGATCGGGGTGCTCAAGGCCGACGTCGTGCGCGACCTGCAGCGCTCCGCCGACGCCAGCAGCGACGGTCTGCGCTCGTTCATCGAGTCCGAGCGCGCCGCCGGCCGCAACGTGTGGGGCTACGGCGCCGCGTCCCGGTGCGTCGCGCTGCTGAACCGGGCGAAGATCGGCCCGGAGCTGCTCGGGCAGATCGCCGACGGCGGCAACGCGAAGCAGGGCAAGCGCACGCCGGGCAGCGGCATCCCGATCGTCGCACCGTCCGACATGATCGCGGCGAAGCCGGACACGGTGCTGCTGTTCCTCGGCGACATGCTCGACGAGATGCGCCGGGCGATGCCGGAGATCGAGGCCCACGGCGGCCGCTGGGTCGTCGCCGACGAGCTCGGCTGAGGCCCGTCCACTCACGAACGTCGGCGGCGTCCGCAAGGGACGCCGCCGACGTTCGTTCGGTCACCGCTTCGAGCTCGGGGGATCAGCTCTCGCAGGTCGGGGGCTTGGGCCCGTCGGGGTGCCCGCCGCCGTGCGGCCCCTCCGGGTGCTCGCCGCCCGGCTGGCCACCGCCAGGGTGCTCACCCGCCGGGTGCTCGGGCTTGGGGTGCTCGGGCTTGGGGTGCTCGGGCTTCGGGTGGCTCTTGGGGTCCTCACCCCAGCCGCCGCCCTGCGCGCCGTCGGGGTGACCGCCATCGCCGGGGTGACCGTTGCCGGGCTTCGGATGGCCGGGCTGCTCGCCGCCGGGCGGCTCGGTCCCCGGGCCGGGGTCGTGCGGCGTCGGCACGTCGCAGTCCGGCTCCTCCGGCTCCGGCACCACCGGCGGGAGCGGGGCCTTCCGCTCGAAGTTGTAGGTGGTCGACCCGACCTGGAACAGGTCGACGGCGGCGAGGATCCCGGGGTTGCCGCTGCCCTGGTTGATCCCGGTTTTCGTCACGACGATGTCGGGGTTCGCCTCGATGATCTGCAGCAGCGTCTTCGTACCGCCGTTGTCGCAGCGGGTCTGGTTCGCCTCGAACCCACCGATCTGGCGGGTGGAGCAGAACAGGCCGGTGCCCGTGTCGTACTTGTTCCAGGTGCCTGCGGTCTGGTTCGCGTTGTCGCCCTGCTGGTAGACGGGCTCGAACGTGAGTGTCGAGAAGCCGCCCTCAGCGAGGCCGTTCGCGTCGACCTCGATCTGGAACGACGGGAACTGGTTGGCGGCCCCCGTCGAGGACGGGTCCTTCTTGGCGTAATAGCTGCTCGACAGGAACGCCGAGAGCGGCCCGTTGCGCTCGGTGGTGAAGAACGTCGCCTTGGCGTTGCCGTCCGGGGTGTTCAGCACCAGCGCGTCGGCGTTGCCCTGCGGGGGCGCGCCGAGGGCGTCGCTGGTCTCGACGGTCCCGGGAGCCCGCGTGTCCGTTTCGGTGAACCCATGCGGGGAGTCCGGCGTCACGTAGGTCTGCCCGGGCACGGGCAGCTCCGGCAGCGGAGGTAGCGCCGGCTCGGCCGACGCGAACGTCCATCCGCCGGTGGCGAGCGCGGCGACGGTCGCTCCGATCGCTGCCGCGCGCACCACCCTCGGCGGCCTCGTCCTGATCGCACGTGCACCCATACGTCTGCCCCTTAGTGATCACGAGTTTGCAAGCGTTGCTCGCTGTGACTGGGGTAACGAGTCGGGTGACGGCAGGATTCGCCCGATCCGGGCGTCGTCACGTTCAGTCGGAAGGAATTCGATTACCCATCGCAATAGGGACAAGTCTCGCGTCGCCCGACGGGTGATGTGCGACGGCGGCGTGATGAGTGGGGATCGCCGGGTGTCCGCGCGAGGGGGCGGGCCGGCGTCGGTCAGGGCACGTCCGTTGACGAGCAGCCACAGCACGCCGAGACCGCCGAGCACCGCCGCCCCGGACGGCCGGTGCCGGTCGACGAGCGCCGCGGCCAGGACGAGGGCGAATCCTCGGCTGCCGTTGCCGAACTAGGCCGGACGGACGTCACGTCGATGACATTCTTTAGCCGTTAGCACTGTCTTCCGGTACTTGACGAAACCGGTGATTCGCCCCATCCTCCGTGAGGTGTGGACTGGTGGGGAGTCGACGCGCACTGCTTGTGCTCGGTGAGATCTTCCAGACGAGTTCGCCAGCCACAAAAGGATATACGACAATGAGCGTCCAGCAGCAGCAAGCGCTTGATTCGCTTTACGCGATCGACAACGTCCTCACCGTTACGATCACGATGCCGGAAAGCGATTGGGTCGCCGTGCGGACGGAGCAGCCGGCCGGGGGTATCTGCAACTTCGATTGGAAGGACGGCGCCCGCTACACGTGGCGCAAGGCGACGACCGTCGAGATATCCGGTACGAACTTCCCCGCGCGGACGACGTTCGCCGACGTGGGCGTCAAGAAGAAGTCGTTCTGCGGCTCGATCGACAGCGACAAGCCGTGCCTGCACGTCGATTTCGGCAAGTTCAGCAAGGACAACATCCCGGCCGTCGACGCTCTCATCGGATCGCGCTACCTGACCCTCAACAACTCCGTCCAGGATCCGTCCTACGTCCGCCAGCCACTGGGCTACACGTTGCTCGGCATGGCCGGACTGCCCCATTCGCGGTGCAACTTCGCCCGCGTGATCGTGAACGGAAATCCGGTCGGGCAGGGAGTCGGCCGGCGTCAACGCGCCGGGCGTCTACGTCAATGCCGAACCCATCATGAAGCGCTACATCGAGCGGAACTTCCACGGGAACACCGACGGCAACCTGTACGAACTCGAACACACCGACGACTTCATCAAAGCCCGGCTGCCGTTCATCGGCGTGGAAGACCTCTCCCGGTTCGAGGACAAGGCCGACCTGACGCTCGCCGTCGAGCGTATCGCGGCCGACGGGCTGGCCGGCGCGGACACGATGCTGGACCTGGACCAGTTCATCCAGCTCTATGCCATGGAGTTCCTGCTCAAGCACTGGGACGGGTACGCCGACAACACCAACAACACCTACGTCTACAACGACCTGAAAGCAGTGGCCTCACCTGGACCCCAGGACGTCAGGTTCAAGATGGTCCCGTGGGGTATCGACCAGACCCTCAAGCCCCAGAGACCGTTCAAGATGGGCAGGGAAGGACTGGTCGCGAAGCTCGTGCGCAACGACCCCGGACGGCACGCGCAGCTGATCGACCAGGTCAGGGCCTACCGCGAGACGGTCTTCGCCCGCGAGATCCAGCAGACGACCCTGAAGCCGATGATCGATCGGATGGAAGCGTTGCTCACGGGTCTGGGCGTACCGGGCGCCGCGCCGGAGATCGCGACGGTGCGCAAGCAGCTGCGGCTGGCCGAATCGGCGGCCCTGCTCAGCGCCGGGCTGCCCGGCGACAGGCCGGTCCACCTGCTCAAGAGGGACACCGGCGAGTGCCTGCACGCGAGCAATACCGAGGGGGTTCCGGCGGATATCGCGCCGCCGGTCAACTTCGAGGTCTACCGGCGCCCCCGGCCCGATACCGACGACCCGACGGACCTGTGGACTCTCGCCGATCTCGGAACCGGGAAGTCGATCACCAGTCAGGCGTTCGGCCGCGCGCTGCACGCCAGCGACACGCTCGTCACCGAGCAGGGACACAAGTTGCTCTACACCTGCCCGTCGAACAACAGCGACCACGCCGACGAGTTCTCGATCGTCCCCGTCGATACGCCGGACGAGTTCACCTGGTCCGGATACTTCAGGCTCACCAGCGTCCGGACCGGCCTGAGCGCGACCTACGGGACCGATACCACGCCGGCGGGCAGGTCGAGGATGTATCAGGACACCGACGGGTCCGACCTGTATCTCTACTGACCGAGGAGCAACGCGCTCCGGGAGGTGGGTCGGTGCGAACGCTCGAGGTTCACCATGCGGCGGCCCTGGACGTGGCGGAGCTGTCCGCACTGACCATCCGCAGCGGGCCGGAGGGCCGACCCCAGCTGCTGGCGGTGGGTGACGAGGACTTCGCGGTGGTCTCGGCCCGTCTCGGGGACGGCGACGAGCTCGGAGGCGCCCGGCGGGAGGACCTCCGACCCGCCCTGCGCGACAGCCGGATCGAGCTCGGGGCCCGCTCGGGTTTCGAAGGCGTGGCGTGCGACGGGGCGGGCACGGTGGTGCTGCTGCAGGAGGAGCGAGCCAGGCTGCTCGTGCTGGCTCCCGATCTCTCCCGGCTGCTGCACGTGCTCGATCTCGCCGTACCGTCCGGCGACCCGGACCTCGACCCTGCGTGGCATCGCCACCCGAACACGCGTGGTGAGGGTCTGCTCCTGCTCCGGCGAGGCCACGTCCTGGTCGCCAAGCAGCGTGACGATCCGGGCCTGATCGAGTTCGGCCCGCCGGGCGACCCGCCGACCGGCGTCGCACCCGCCACGGTCCTGGCGCCGGACGAGCCCTTCCGGTGGCCGGACGCCACCGCGTCCGAGCTGGTCCCCCTCGCCGTGTGGTGGCTGGCCGGGGACACGGTCGATGTGCTGCCGACGATCAACGACCTCACACTCGGTCCCGACGGCCGGGTCTACGCCCTCAGCGCCCGTACCGGGGTGATCGCGCGCCTGGAAGGCGACCTGGAGCCCGGTGAGCGCGCCCGCGCCACCGACGTCTGGGAGGTGGGCAAGGGACTTCCCGGCGGCCGGGACGCGCGGCCGGAGGGCCTGGCGATCCTTCCCTCGGGGCGACCCGTGATCGGCGTCGACACCAAGCGTCACGGCAAGAACGTCGTGACGCTGCAGCGGCTCGACATCCTCTGAGCGGGCAACGCGATCGGACCGACTGACTCGCGCCGGGTGATCGCCAACGAGCCGGGGTGGCCCGCCGACCAGCGGGAAACGGCTGGTTGAACACTCGGTGGCCCCGCACTCGCGCGGCAGTCCGGCGCTGTGTCCCCGTGGTACGGATGCCGGGTGAGGCTCTCGGTGATCGGATGTGGCTACCTGGGCGCGGTGCACGCGGCGTCGATGGCCGAGCTGGGTCACGAGGTCGTCGGAATCGACGTCGACGAGGCGAAGGTCCGCCTTCTGTCGTCGGGCGAGGTGCCGTTCTACGAGCCGGGGTTCGAGGACCTGCTGAGGCGCAGCCTGGCGTCCGGCCGGCTGTCCTTCACCACCGACATCGGCGAGGCTGCCGGCGCCGCGGTCCACTTCCTGTGCGTCGGCACCCCGCAGCGACGCAGCGAGTACGCCGCCGACATGACGTTCGTCGAGGCGGCCGTCGAGTCGCTGGTGGGTGTGCTCGGACCGGGCGAGCTGGTGGCGGGCAAGTCCACGGTGCCGGTGGGCACGGCGGCGCGGCTGGCCGAGCTGATCGAGCTGAAGGCGCCGGGCGCGATGCTGGCGTGGAACCCGGAGTTCCTGCGCGAGGGTTTCGCGGTGCAGGACACGCTGGAGCCGGACCGTCTGGTGTACGGCCTGCCGGACGGTGACGCCGGACCGGTGGCGCGGGCGCTCCTGGACGAGGTGTTCGGATCGATCGTCTCGTCGGGGACACCGCAGGTGGTGACGGACTATCAGACCGCGGAGATGGTGAAGACCGCCGCGAACTCGTTCCTGGCCACGAAGATCTCGTTCATCAACGCGATGGCCGAGCTGTGCGAGGCGACCGGTGCGGACGTGAAGCAGCTCGCGGATGCGATCGGCCATGACGCCCGGATCGGCCGGAAGTACCTCAACGCCGGCCTGGGGTTCGGCGGCGGCTGCCTGCCCAAGGACATCCGGGCGTTCATGGCACGGGCCGGTGAGTTGGGGGCGGATCAGGCGCTGACGTTCCTGCGCGAGGTCGACAACATCAACATGCGGCGGCGGATCCGGATGGTGGAGCTCGCCCGGGCCGTCTGCGACGGGAGCCTGCTCGGTAAGCGGGTCGCGGTGCTGGGGGCGGCGTTCAAGCCGGACAGTGACGACATCCGCGATTCCCCGGCGCTGAACGTGGCGGCCCAGCTGCAGTTGCAGGGGGCGACGGTGCGGGTGACCGATCCAGCGGCCGTGGAGAACTGCCGGAGGCAGTGGCCGCAGCTCGACTACGTGGACACGGCCGAGGAGGCCGCGGAGCGCGCGGACCTGGTGTTGCTGCTCACCGAGTGGAGGCAGTACCGGGATCTGGACCCCGTCGCGTTCGGTGAGGTCGTCGTACGCAAGAGCGTGCTGGACGGTCGCAACGCACTGGACCGGGAGGTCTGGGAGGCCGCGGGCTGGAGCTACCGTGCCCTGGGACGGCGAACCGCCTGACCGGCCCGACCGACGAAGCGAAGCGGCGGCCGTTCCCCCGCACGGGGACGGCCGCCGCTTCGTTCTTGCGGGAGGGTGGCTCAGTAGGCCCCGCCGCCGCGGACGACCGCGCCGACCGTGCGGAAGAGGATCGTGATGTCGAGGACCGGGGACCAGCTGTCGACGTAGGTGGCGTCGAGGCTGATCGACTCGTCCCAGCTCAGGTTGCTGCGGCCGGACACCTGCCACAGGCCGGTCAGGCCCGGCTTGGCGGCGAGGCGGCGCATCGCCAGCGAGTCGTACAGCTCGACCTCGCGGGGCAGCGCCGGGCGGGGGCCGACGAGGGCCATGGTGCCGCCGACGACGTTGAACAGCTGCGGGAGCTCGTCGAGCGAGAACTTGCGGATGAACTGCCCGACGCGGGTGATCCGCGGGTCGCGGGTCATCTTGAACAGCGGGCCGGCGCCCTCGTTCTGCTGCATCAGCGCGGTGAGCTTGGCTTCGGCGTCGACGACCATCGAGCGGAACTTGATCATCCGGAACTCGCGGCCGTCCTCGCCGACGCGGGTCTGGCGGAACAAGACCGGGCCGCCGTCGAGCTTGACCGCGAGCGCGACGAGGAGCAGGACCGGCGAGGCGATCAGCAGGATCAGGGCCGCGGCGACGGCGTTGAGGACGGCGTACGCGGCGCCGGCGCGGCGCGGAGCGGTGACCGTGTCGATCGTGTCGACGGGCCGGCGCTGTGCCGGGATGCTGATGGTCCCGAAGGTGAGGGCCGGTGCGGCGGCGGTCATCTCGTGTCCTCTGTTCGGTGGTGCCCGGTCTGTCACCCCGCATGTCGATGCCTCTGAACGGCCTATTAGCGATAGGACCGTCGGATCCACAAAGCTGATGACGGGCATCGCGAGCGACCTGGGACATGCCGTCGCCGGGCTGCGGGAAGCCCCTCCAGAGTCGATCATGAGGGACTGTCACGATTTTCTGACCAGCGCCGGAGTCGTTGACATGCGGCGTGCGTCTCGGCTGGACTCTCCGCGTTCCGACGCGACGCGAGAGGGGGCGGGGGTGCGCAGGTTCCTGGGTCCGGGAAATGTCGCACTCGCCGTGCTCAGCGTCGTCACTCTCGTGTTGCTGGTGCTCGCGATCCAGAAGCAGAACGCGCTGTCGTCCGAGTCCGAGGCGCTCGCGGCCGGCCTGCCGCCCGCGCCGCCGTCGGTGGCGTTCGTCGGCGACGGCTACACGTCCGGCTCGCCGGACGGCGGCGAGTGGCCGGCGAACTACACGGCGCTCCTGGCCGCCCGCGAGGGCTGGCGCGTGACGAACACGTCCGTCTACGGCGCCGGCTACGTCGCCGGCGCGCCGCTGCGGGAGCAGGTGCCGAAGGCGGGCGATGCCCGGCCGCAGCTCGTCGTCGTCAGCGGCGGTCGTGCGGACTCGAGGCAGGACCCGCCCGTCGTTCGCGACGCCGCCGCGCGGCTGTACCAGGACGTGCGGACGCGGCTACCGCAGGCGACCCTCGTGGTGATCGGCCCGATGTGGATCGGCGGGGACGCGCCGCGCGACATGAGCGACGTGCGCGACGCGATCCGGGATTCCGCGATCGCCGCGAAGCTCCCGTTCGTCGACCCGATCGAGGAGCGCTGGTTCAACGGCCGCGACGTGGACGGCCTCACACCGGACGGCGAGAACCTCAACGACCGCGGACACCAGCGCCTGTCCGAGCTCGTCGACGACGCGCTGCACAAGGCGAACGCGCTCCCGCGGTGAGCCGGCCTGCTGGTCGATCGGGGTCGCCGGGCGAGCCACGCGTCCTCGGACGTGTGACGTCGCGTCACGCTACTCCGCCGGTATTTGGTAACTCGACGTGCAAGCTGCGTGATTCCCTCCCGAATGTGACACCAACGGGTCTACACTCCCCGTCGCTGACGAGGTGAACGTCACACCGAGTCATCGATACCGCGCCTCGTGCCCGAGGTGCCGAGGGAGCAGCGATGCCATGCCGTCCGGATCAGCGCGGCGCGGTGGCGTGCCGATCGCTCGTCCCGGACCGGCCGAGCTCTCGGACGGCCGGATGCTGAGGACGACCTCCGGGTCGTCGGGCATCGGTCCGGTGCGCCGGCTCGCCGGATCCCTGGGGCCGGGACCGGCGATGGCGCTCACCTCGGCGCTGTCCGCCGGTGTCGGGCTGGTCTCCTGGCTGATCGCCGCGCGGATCATGCCGCAGGCCGAGTTCGGCACCGCGGCGGCGTTCGTGTCGGCGTTCCTGCTGGTGGCCGGATGCAGCGAGCTGAACCTCGGGGTCGGCCTCATGCGGTGGCTCCCGCGGGCGGGATCCCGTGCCGGCCTCGTGGCCCTCCGCTGCGCCTGCGCCGTCGCGATCCTGTCCGCGCTGATCGCGGGTGCGTACCTGCTGCTGCCCGGTTCCGAGATCATCCTCGAGGCGGCGGCGCGGGCGGCCGGTGGGCCCGTCGGTGCCGTCGTCGTGTTCGTCGTGGCCTGCGTGGCCTGGTCCGTGTTCTACCAGCAGGACTTCGTGCTGGCCGGCCTCGGACGACCGTGGTGGGCGCCGGCCCGGATGACGGTCTTCGCGGTCGGCCGGATCTCGATCATCGTCGGGTTCGGGAGCGCGTTGACCGTCGGGGCCATCGTGTGGTCCTGGCTCGTCCCGGCGCTGGTCTGTGTCCTGCTGGCCGCCGTCCTGACCGCCTGGTTCAGCCGCTCGAGGAGCGGACACGGCCAAGCGGCCGGGGAGCTGCCCGGCCGCCGCGCGGTCGTCGGCTTCCTGGGGCCCGCCTACGCGGGTCAGCTGGGCACGGCGGTGATGCTGAACCAGGTCCCGCTCCTGGTGATCTTCCGGTTCGGGCCCGATGAGGGCGCGGCGTTCTTCCTCGCCTGGCAGGCCGTCACGGTGATCGACGTCGCGGCCCAGTACTACGCGTACTCGATGGCCGCGACGGTCGCGAGCGAGCCGGACCGGTCCGCGGAGATCGTCGCGGCCACCCGCCGGCGGATGCTCGCACTGTTCCTGCCCGCCCTGGTGGTCGGCGTGCTGCTCGCCGGTCCCGTGCTGTCGGTGTTCGGCCCGGCGTACGCGAGGGAGAGCCTCGTGCTGCAGGTGATGCTCGTCGGGATGGCGTTCCGCCTGCTCGTCGTGCACCGCCTGGGCGAGCACCAGGCCCTGGGCCGGAGCGTGCGGTTCGCGCGCCTGTCGCTGGCGACCATGGCGTCCGTCCTCGGGGCGGTGCTGCTCGTGCCGGGGGACCTCGCCGCGCGGCTCACGGGCGTCGACGAGTTCGGTGCGCTGCTCACGATCGCGGGCAGCTACGTGGTCGTCCAGCTCGTCTGGGCGGCCGTGGTGACGCTGTCGGGGTGGAGGAGACGGCGGCGGACACCGACGGCGCGGGATACGGACGGACCCCACGGCGCCACGGGGACGGTGGCCCCCGTGGACGCCTGAGCTGATCCCGCTGCCGAGCGGAGCGACACGTATCAACGGTGATGCAGGAGGAGTTGGTCACGATGCCCGAGGATCTCCGCCAGGAGGCCCCACCCGAAGGGATGACCGTTCGGGACGCCGGTGGGGCAGCGCAGGTCGCGCCCACCATCTCGGTGATCATCTGTGCGTTCACCGAGGAACGCTGGGACGACGTCGTGGCTGCCGTGAAGTCGGTCGTGCGGCAGGACGTCGCGGCGCACGAGATCATCCTGGTCGTCGACCACAACCCGGATCTGTTCGAGCGGCTGCGAGCGGTGATGGACGGCATCACGGTGGTCGAGAACCAGCAGGATCGGGGCCTGTCCGGAGGCAAGAACACGGGCGTGTCCCTCGCCGCCGGCGACGTCGTGGCGTTCCTCGACGACGACGCCGTGGCCGAGCCCGGCTGGATCCGGTACCTCGGGCAGGCATACGCCGACCCGGACGTGATCGGCGTCGGAGGGCTCACACTGCCCGCATGGGACACCGAGCGCCCGTCCTGGTTCCCGGAGGAGTTCGACTGGGTGGTCGGCTGCACCTACACGGGCCGGGACCCGGGGCCGGTGCGGAACCTGCTCGGCGGCAACGCGTCGTTCCGGCGGGAGGCGTTCGCGATCGCGGGCGGGTTCCCGGTCGGCATCGGACGGTCGGCCGCGATCAAGCGGCCGCTCGGCTGCGAGGAGACCGAGTTCTGCATCCGCCTCAACCAGCGCTCGCCCGGGACGGTTCTTCTCTACCACGACGGCGCGGTGATCCGGCACCGCGTTCCGGCCACGCGGGCCCGCTTCGACTACTTCCGGTCCCGCTGCTATGCGGAAGGCCTGTCCAAGGCGATGGTCACGCGCCTCGTCGGCGCGGGCGACGGCCTGTCCACCGAACGCTCGTACACGACGCGGACCCTGCGGCGCGGCGTGCGGACCGGGATCACGGACGCGGCTCGGGGAGACCGCGCCGGACTCGGCCGTGCCGGCGCGATCGTCGCCGGGCTGGCCTGGGCGTCGGCCGGGTACGCGATGGGGATCACCCGCGGCGCGGTGCAGGACCTGCGGCGGAAGGTGACACCGTCGGGAGCGGGGACCTGACGCTCTGAGGCATGCGAGCTGTCACCGGGGAAGCGGCGGCCGTTCCCCCGCACGGGGACGGCCGCCGCTTGTCTGTGGCGGGAGGTGCTCAGTAGGCGCCGCCGCCGCGCAGGACGGCGCCGACGGTGCGGACGAGGATCTTGAGGTCGAGGACCGGGGACCAGGTGTCGACGTAGGTCAGCGTCGAGCTGGATGGACTCGTCCCAGCTCAGGTTGCTGCGGCCGGAGACCTGCCACAGGCCGGTGAGGCCGGGCTTGGCCTGCAGGCGGCGGGCGGCCAGCGGGCAGTAGTGGGCGACCTCGCGGGGCAGGGCCGGGCGGGGGCCGACGAGGGCCATGGTGCCGCCGACGACGTTGAACAGCTGCGGGAGCTCGTCGAGGCTGAACTTGCGGATGAACGCGCCGGTGCGGGTGATGCGGGGGTCGCGGGTCATCTTGAACAGCGGGCCTGCGCCCTCGTTGTGGTCGATCAGCGCGGCGAGCTTGGCCTCGGCGTCGACGACCATCGAGCGGAACTTGATCATCCGGAACTCGCGGCCGTCGTGGCCGACGCGGGTCTGGCGGAAGAAGACCGGGCCGCCGTCGAGCTTCACGGCGAGGGCGACGACGATCAGGACCGGCGCGGCGAGCAGCAGGATCAGCGAGGCGGCGACGGCGTTGAGGATCGCGTACAGCGGCGCCGGCGCGGCGGGCCGGTGCGGAGGGGACGGTGGTGGCCTCGAGCGCGGTGCGCTGGGCCGGAAGCGCGATCGCGGTGGTGCTGAAAGCCGGTGCGGCGGCAGTCATCGGTGGATACTCCCGGGGAGCTTCGTGGTGGCTGGTGGCGACCTTGCGGCCGCGTGTCACAAGGTCTGTCGGGAGAGCCGAACGGCCTATTAACGACAGGCTCGCGGTATACGCAAAGGTGATGACCGCCCGGGGCCGGTGATCCCGTGCCCATCGCCTTGAGCTGCGACGACAGCCTTCGTTCAGAGGCACGGCATGCCGGTCACCGGCGGAACAACGAACGGGCCCCGCGCCCGGTGCGCCTGCGGAAGCCCCGGCAGCGGACGGATCCGCAGACGCCGCAGTCGTCGCCGCGCCGGTGGTGCTCGTGGGCGTCGGCCTCGTGCCCACAGACACACAGCACCAGCGGGACATAGGTTCCCGGAACGGGCGGGACCGACTGCAGGGTCGGACCGGCGGGGGCCGGCGGCGCGGAGAAGTCGATCGCTTCGGCGTTCATCGGTGCGGGCCTCCCGAGAGGTCGGTCGGCGGGGCAGGGTGTGCTCCGCCGGTTCACTGCGGACCTCGTGGCTCCGGCCGGGGTCATTAGCGGATCCGGCCGGGGATCCTCGATCCTGATGACCTGATATCGATTCCCCGTCAGGAACTCGCTGACCTGCGCGTTGACCGTCGGTGTACGGCCCGCTGCACTGAGCTGCAGCACGGGGTGAGGGGCGACGGCGTGCGGCGGAGAACGTGTCGGCGCGAGCAACATCGCGCTCGCCCTGTTGGGCCTCGTCGTCGTGCTGCTGGTGCTCGCGATCCAGAAGCAGAACGCTGGCCGGGGGAGGACCCGCCCGCGGAGGCCACGGCGGTCCGCGACGGGCGCGCAGCTGACGTTCCTGGACCCGATCGCCGACCGTTGGTTTGCCGACCCCGGACGACCCCGGCCTCGCCCCGGACAGGCAACACCTGAACGACACCGGTCAGCGGGGCCTCGCCGACCTCGTCGGCGAGGGGCTACGCCGGGCAGGGGCGGCACCGCCCTGACGGGCGAACTCGTTCCGTTCGCTGGGCTATGGCCGCCCTCGCGGGTGACAATACGTTCATGGACCGGGGTAGGACGTCACACGACGGCGGTCACGGGGACGACACGTTCCGCGTGGTGTTCGTGTGCACCGGCAACATCTGCCGGTCGCCCACGGCCGAGATCCTCACCCGGCACCTGCTGAAGGGCCGCCTCGGCGGGCGCGAGGCCGCCCGCTTCGACGTGTCCAGCGCCGGCGTGCAGGCCGTGACCGGCGGACCGATGCACCCGATGGCGCGGGCCCAACTCGCGCCGTGGGGGCTCGACGGGCCGCACTCCGGCCGGTTCGTCGCCCGTCAGCTGCGGCAGGGGATCGTCGAGGACGCGGACCTGGTGCTCGGCGCGTCGCCGCGGCACCGTAGCGCGATCCTCGAGGACTTCCCGGAGCTTCTGGACCGGACGTTCAGCCTGCGGGAGTTCGCCCGCTTGGTCGCGGGCGTCTCCACCGAGACGCTGCCTCCGGACCTGGTGAAGCGGGCCCGCGCGCTCGTCGGCGAGGCCGCGGGCTGCGCGGGCGGATCCCGTCGGGCGACGACCGTGTCCCGGATCCGATGGGTGGGCCGCCCGAAGCGCACCAGCTGTCCACCGCGCTGATCTTCGAGGCCCTGCGCACGATCCTCGACGTGATCGCACCCCGCGGCGCCGTGCGGGCACCGGCGCCGCCTGCGCTCGCGCGCGCGCTCATGCGGGACCGCCACAGGTATCCGGCGCAGCGCGCCGGTCGCTGACGGCCAGGTCGCGCATCTGAAGGGGAAGGCACCTGGCCTCGCCCGCGTACACCATCGTGCGCTTCGCGGTCGACGCCGTATGCGGGTGATAGGTAGGACATCGAGATGGTCTCGGTGATCGCTTGTTGCTACCCGGGTGCGTCGCACGCGGCGGCGATGCTTGAACTCGGCCATCAGGTGATCGGCGTGGACGTCGACGGGCCAAGGTGGAGCAGCTCGCGGACGGCCGGGTGGCGTTCTACGAGCCAGGGTTCGACGACCTGCTGGAGCGCAGCGTCGCGTCGGGCAGGCTGTCGGATTCACGACCTCGCAGGCGCCGGCGCTATGAGGTGCCGGCTGAAGGCTCATCTGTCATGCGTTAGTGTTCGCGCCAAGCAGTCACTTGTGCTGTTGGTAACAGATGAGGATGACGGGTCGGTCGGATAACAACACTGGCGTCGCATTCGTGATGCTGACGCTGGAGACTGAGCCATGGGCTCGGTCTGATGATCGGGGCGCAGCGATGACGGTTCTGGAGTACCTACGGGTTGTACGCGAGCGTTGGAAGGTTATCGTCCTCGCCGTACTGCTCGGCCTCGTGGCCGCGTTGGCGGTTTTCCTTGTCCGGCCACCGGAGTACACCGCCCAGACGTCGCTTTATGTATCCGCGCAGGTCGGGGACGATCCACAGCAGGCTTACCAGGGCGCGCAACTTTCCGAGCAGCGCGTAACCTCCTACACCGAGCTCGTGACCGGAGACCGGGTCATCAGTGAGGCCATCCGGCGCCTCGGTCTCAGGGAGAAGCCGGAGACGCTCGCGGCGCGGGTGACCGCCACGAGCGCTCAGGACTCGGTGATCATCAATATTTCGGCAACCGACATCTCGCCGTCGCAGGCCGCCGCCATCGCGAACACACTGGGAACGGTAACCACTGAGGTGGTGGCTGAGCTTGAGCGGCCTGCAGCACCAAACGGAGTTCCCGCTGTCGCCGTGCGAATCGTCCAGCCTGCACAAACCCCCGACGAGCCGTCGTCCACCGGTTTGGCAGTGATCCTAGCTCTGGGATTGCTCGGTGGCCTGGGGGTCGGGGTGGGTGTGGCCCTCTTGCGCAATAGCCTGGATACCTCCATAAGGACGACGGAGGACCTCGCTGCAGCGTCCGGCGCACCGAACCTGGGTGCAATCGCATTCGACCCCAAGGTGCGGCGATACCCGCTGACTGTGCAGGACGATCCACAGAGCCCACGTGCCGAGGCGTTCCGCCAGCTGAGGACAAACCTGCAGTTCTTGGACGTCGATCACGCGCGAAAAGTCGTCCTCGTGACGAGCTCGATACCGGGGGAAGGCAAGACGACGACGGTGGCGAATCTGGCGATCGCGCTCGCGTCGACAAGCAGTCGGGTTCTCGTGATTGAAGCTGACCTGCGCCGGCCGAAGCTTAGCGAACTTCTCGGACTTGACCGCCAGATCGGACTGACTCGGGTCTTGGCTGGACGCGTATCCCTCTCGAAGGCGATTCAGACTTGGGGTGGGGGTTCGTTCGACGTGCTCTCCACCGGGCCAACACCGCCGAACCCGAGCGAATTGCTGGCCAGCAACCAGATGCGCATGGTGCTCGATGAGGCGCGCGGGAACTACGACGTCGTCCTCGTCGACACCCCTCCGTTGCTACCAGTGACCGACGCTGCTGCAATCGCGCCCGCCACGGATGGAGCGGTTCTCGTGTGTCGATTTCAGGAGACCACCCGATCGCAACTCGAGGCGGCTGCCCGGGCGCTCCGCGCAGTGTCGGTGGAGCCGCTCGGCACAATCTTCACAATGGTACCGGACTCCG
Organism: uncultured Actinomycetota bacterium; assembly: GCA_963822335.1. GTDB lineage: Bacteria > Actinomycetota > Actinomycetes > Mycobacteriales > Pseudonocardiaceae > Pseudonocardia. The sequence goes on from CAWGHE010000007.1 coordinate 1,069,055, forward strand.
GCCCACTGGCCTACGCCGCATACAAATCCTACTACAGCTCTGAGGTCGCCACAGCACATACGGCCGAATCGGCTGTGCCCCGCGTGACAGACCGAACTAGGCCGAACGGCCAGGGTCACCCGACCTCAGGCCGGTCGCCGACACCGTCCGGTTCGCCCGATGCCACTACCCCCGTACCCGCCCGTCGGGACGGCCGCCAGCCCCCGCGATCCTGAGCCGGTCCAGTGGTGCGGCCGCTGAGAGCGTTGGACGCGCAGATCGACCTGCGCAGTTCCGATTCTGAAAACCTTCGCTACGCCTTTGCTTGGCTGCATCCCCATCGGGTGAGCCGCTGCTGCTTCGGACTCCCACATGGAGGCACGATGAGCCCGATCCGCGTCGAGGAGGAGCAAGGCGTGCTGAGCCGACCTTCTTCATGGTGCGACGTTCCGACCAGGAGTCTGGCCGCCACTCCTCAAACCCAACCGCAGTGTGCTCGGCTCACACGAAGGGACGCCGAGTCGACAAGTCACAGACCCGGCCTCAGGTTCCGAGGATGGAATAGGGCGACGACGCACAGACCAACCACGACCGGTCGGTTCCACTAATGATCGAGTTCTTCCAGAATGCCTAGGAGGCGCCTTGGGGCGTTGACACTGCTGGGTGGGGCGGCGAGGCTTGGCATCGGCTCCGTCATCGGTACAGCCGTCGCGGCGGTTACTACGGTACTCGTCGCGTCTCGGCTAGCGCCGGCCGACTGGGGCAATGTCGCAACAAGCATGACCTGGGCTCTTGCTGTCTCGGCCCTTGTGCTGTTCGGCCTGCCCCAGCTCCTAACACGCGAGATCGCGGCCGGCCGAATGGACAGGTCGTCGGCCTGGTCAGGCTCCGCGACGTCCGCCCTGATTGGTATCCCGCTGACTGCTGGCCTTCTGATCATTCTGGGACTCCCAGGCCCGCTTGCGCTGATGGCCGGACTCCTGACTGCCGTCGTGACATTGCGAACCGGAACAATGGCTCCGCTATCTGTCGACCAACGGTTCGGTTGGCTGGGTGGGGCAGCAGTCACTGAGCGGCTCATCGCACTCGCCGTTGTTGTCCTGATGCTCTACTTGGACTATTTGGTTCTAGCGCTTATCGTCGCTCAGTGCGTCGGACTCGGTACTATAGCTGTACTTCAATCGAAGGGCGTCGTGGGATTACGCCGGTGGCGTCCTGATCCCCCGGTTCGCCACATTCGTTACCTCAGATCAAACTCGGCGTTCGGCGTCGCCGCAATGCTGTACACCGTCGCCCAACTTGACATCGTCCTAGTCTATGTTCTGGCAGGCGAGCAGGAATCCGGCTTCTTCGGAGTAGCCAGCCGGCTCGTCCTTCCGCTATCTCTCGTCGGCTCCGTAGTCTCGACCGTACTCCTACCACGCATTGCGGCAACTGAAGGCGCGCTAAAAGTCCCCAAGCGTTTCCTCGTGCTGCTAGTCCTCGGAACCTTCGTCGCTACAATCGCCGGAATCGCACTTTTGAGCTCCATTCTAGTCCCACTTCTCGGTGCAGCGTACGCTCCAAGCGTCCCGGTGTGTGTGATCTATCTGGTAGCAACATCGCTTGTATTGTTCACCCAACCTCTTGTGGCGGTCGCCCAAGGACGCGGCCTCGAGCGACCCGTCGCCAGGCTCATGTTCTTTGCTGAGATCGTCCATCTCAGTGTTGCGGCCGCGGGGGCTCTCATACACGGAGCTCTCGGTGCAGCATTCGGGTATCTCGCCGGCAACATACTCCTGATTACGTGCCTCATCGTGGTCGTTGTCTTCCGGAGGAGGTACGTAGCGTGGCGATAACAACCGGAATTCGCTCAATCGATCGCACGGTCGCCGCTGTTCTCATCCTTGGCGTCGCAGCTGCTCCGATCCCGTATATGTCGCTCAACGTCTTCGCCTGGGTTGCGCTCCTCCCAGTCATCGCAGGTGCTGCATTGCGGACAAAAACAGCTCGCATGATCGTTGGCGCGTTGGTCGCAAGTACCATATTTCAGTTTGCGGTTGATGTCTCATTAGATGTGCCGGCCGAGGATATCGCGAAGGGAGCCGCCCGGTACAGCGGGCTCGTTCTTTCGTTGCTCGGCGCATTGTGGGCGATCGAACGTGGTCTACTTCGTCGGCATGACGTTGCATTGTTGCATGGGATCGGCTGGCTCGTCGGGACGGCCCTGTTCTTTGTTCCTGGCCCAGAGTACAGCCTCTGGAAGTACGGAGCTACTCGCTCCAATCAGCTTAATTGCCGTCGCGTGGATCAGTCGGATGTGGTTGGCCACACACAAGTTGATCTGGCTCTTGTCGATGGTGCCGGTTGCAGCGCTGGCGCTCTTCACGGACACCCGATCGGCCGCGATTGAGATCGCAATGGCCTTAGTCTTGTGTCTGGTCGTTCTCCGGAAAGGTACCTCGGCAACGTCAATCGGCGTCGTTGCAGTGTCGGGTGTGATGATTCTGGCCTTTAGTGCGTCGGCAAATGCGGGCGTACTGGGTGATGACGTGCAACAGAAATGGCAGGCGCAAGGCGGTACCCCACTGAGCGTCCTCGTGGCCGGGAGACCGGAAGTTGGTTTCTCGGTCGGAGCATTGGCTGATGCCCGCCTTGTGCCGCACGGTTCAGAGTCAGAGGTAACCAGTTCGTCATACTCTGCGGGTGCGGCGAGCCTCACGGCCCTGCCTCCGCCTGAGAAGAACGCCGTAATTGACCGAATAACGTCGAATGGGCTCGACCTTCACTCCGTCGTGGCCACAGCGGCATGGCAGGGCGGAACGCTGTGCGGTTTGACGTTTCTTGTTATCCTTTTTCTGGCCGCTCGGCGAGCAATCTGGCTTCAGCGGGCGGAGGTCTGGGCTTTCGGCCCAGTGTATGTGTACGGGATAACGGTCGTTGTGTGGGACTTCCTATTCAGTCCGTGGACATACTTTACTGGGCAAACGTGGGGAATCATGCTCGCGATCGTCTTCGCGAGTCGGCCGTCCGACCCGCAGGAGCCAGCTGATGACTGATCTGACCATCGTATCCGTTGTGCTGAACGATGCGGACGGATTAAGCAGAACGATTCAGAGTGTACAATACGTACTATCTGCCGAACCCGACCGCCTGGAGCATGTAATCGTCGACGGGCTTTCCTGTGACGGCACTGCGGAGCTAGCGCTGGAGTACGCTGCCTCCGAAGCAGGTGGATCCGTTGTTGTTCTCTCTGAACCGGACGACGGCCTTTATGATGCGATGAACAAGGGGTTAGCCATTGGGCAGGGTCGCTACACCTGGTTCGTCAATGCCGGCGACGAAATCGCAAGCCCGGAGACCGTCTCTCTCGTTATCGATCAGCTGCGTGACCGGCGGCCGTTGTGGCTAATCGGCCGAACCGAGTTTCTGGATGGTGAACGAAACATCGTCGGAATCTCGGAGAACATCCCATTTTGTCGTTGGCGGCACTTGCTTGGCCGCCAAATGCACGCCCATCCCAGTACAATCATGGAAACTAGTGTTCTCCAAGGTCTTGGCGGGTTCGACTACCAACTTGCTGACTTTGCCGCCGACTGGGATATGGTGATACGTGTGGCGAGAAAAGATCCACATCCCCTGGAAATCGACCAAGTGCTGGCCTACTTCGCACCCGGTGGGGTGAGTGAGCGGCGGATTCGAGACGTCCACCGTACGCTCGGCCGTATTCGTGCCGGTAGGCTCAGCGGAGGCCCAGTGGTCCGTATCGCCAACTTTTGCTGGACGAGGCTTCTCGACTGGCGGCTGGGTAAGAAGTTAAAAGGTGGTCATATGTCATGAGTACCGTCAGTGTGATCATTCCGACCGCTGGGTCACGATGCACTCTTGTAGCAGCAGTTGAGTCGGCACTCGGTCAAACCCACAAGCCGGTGGAGGTAATAGTCGTTGCGGATGGCGTAGAGGCGATGTACGCGGCCGGGGATCTCCTCGCGGCATTGCTTGAGGACGCCTTTCCTGTACTTCGCCTGGTTTCTACGGATTCCCGGCTGGGCCCAGCGGCTGCTCGAAACAGAGGAGTGCACGAAGCTGTTGGATCCCTGATCGCGTTCCTGGATGACGATGATCTCTGGATGTCGAGAAAGCTGGAGGCGCAACACGATGCCCTAACGGCTGCGGGTGCCACCCGCAATCTCTGTTTTACCCGGTGCCTGATTCGTGCGGATCACGGAACCTTCATGATGCCGGATCACCTCCCGGCATCACAAGAGGATCTAGCAGAGTATCTGTTTGGGGATCCGATACGGCTAATTCGATCTGTCGCATACGTCGCGACGCCGTCTGTGATGGTCGCCCGCGGGGTGTTGTTGAGCGTGCCGTTCGACGAAACTCTTCTCACAATGGAAGATATCGATTGGATGCTACGTGCCCAGCGCCACCTCGATTTGTCGATCGTGTATCTGCCGGAGTCGTTGACCCTTGTCGAAGGTCGTCAGCCCGCCAGACGGGGCTCGCTCAGTATGAAGCGAGACAAATCTGATCGATCTTTGCTTGACTGGGCGGACAGGCGCTTAAGCCCGCGTCATGCAGCCAATTTCAAGGCGACTCACTGGTCTCGTAAGCTGTTTCGGTCGGGACGTTCGCGGGAGGCCTTCACCGACTATGTGACCGTGTTGGTCAGGCACCCTCACGTTATTAGATATCTGCCGGTCTGGCTAACCTTGTGGTTGTCCAGTGTTGCATTCCGTTCACCGGCGTCGGCGATGTTCAGGGCGATTCGTCAAGTCGCTCGAGGGAAAGTACTGACCCAGTGTGGCGTGATCTCGTCCTGAACCAGTCGAACCTTCAATGTCGTATTGCAGGAGCATGACATCGCCAATTACGCTGAAGGCAGCTCAACAATCGAAAGCGTTCCGAGTTAGAGAGGAGTCCGTAGTGAGGTCGGTGAACGCTAGGCGAGTTCTCGCATTGACGACTTTGAGGGCATCGAAGGTCCTACGGGCTCTCACCGATCGGCGATCGCGTGACGCGCTGCTCCGGCATGGTGTTCTTGCTTCGTCGGAGCATCGGAAGGCTCCGCTCAGCGATAGCTATTCAACGGTCGTCGATGTCGGTGCTTCGCGAGGACAATTTGCACTTCACGCGGCTCGGCGGTGGCCAAACGCAAATATCGTTTGTTTCGAACCTCTTGGGAGTTCGGCTGATCGATTGCGGTCTGTTCTTAGAGGAGCAGTCGAAGTGCATCAGTTTGGTGTGGGTAGCGTTCCTGGCCGGATGTCTCTCAACGTGTCAGGTCGAGAAGACTCGTCGTCGATTCTCCCTATCGCACTGCAAGCTGATGAGTATCCAGAGACGAAGGCTGTAGGTGTCGAGGAAGTCGATGTGACGACGTTGGATGACGCGTTGGGGCACGCCGCGTTGGGCTCGGAATGCCTTCTAAAAATAGACGTTCAAGGCTACGAACTCGAGGTTCTGAAGGGTGGGCGTTCCGTGCTGAAGTCCGCGACGTCGGTCCTGTGTGAATGCTCGTTTGTCGAATTGTACGACGGCCAACCCCTAGCCGATGAGGTAATAGAATTTCTACGCGAGCAAGGATTTCGGCTCATCGGGTTCTCAGGCCAAACTCTCGGTCGAAGTGGTCGGCCGATACAAGCTGACCTAATTTTTGAGCGGGTTCATGGCGAATGAGAAGATGTAAGAAGTCGACGATATTGGCGGTCGCACCGTTTCCGCCTCCGGTGCATGGAGCGAGTCGCGTGAGCAGAGCGGTTATCGACTCCGTCTTGGCCGACTGTCCGTCGAACCTATATGTCAACGAAGTCAACACCGGAGCGCGGTGGTATTCCGGCAAACGTGCTGCCGCGTATCATGCGGAGCGAATTCTTAGAAATCTGCTCGGGTTGGCCGCGTTGCTATCCGCACGACTGCGCGGGAATGTGGTGGCATATATAGGTGGGGCAGGCGGAATCGGTCTATGGTACCAGGTTGCAACTATTCTGCTGGCTAAAGTACTTGGCGCCGGCGTGGTCTTTCACCACCATTCGTCCAACTATCTGTCAAAGAGTCCAATGCTTAGTATGCGAATGATTTGTCGTCTCATGTCCACGCTGGATGTCCACATCTTTCTTTCAGAACTGATGCGTCGGCAGTTCGGTCGGTTGTATGCGTCTTCTTCGCGGACGGTAGTGTGTAGCAATGTCGCTTTTGTTTCGCTCAAGTCTGGGGCGAATGAACAAAGCCGTAACGGGTATCGTCTGATCCATATCAGTAACCTGTCTCAGAAAAGGGAACGCTGGAGGCTCTTCAGGTCTTCTCGTTCTCTACGTTCGAGGAGCGTGGATGTCGATCTTACGCTGATCGGGCCCGCGACGCGCGAAGTATCGGAAGAGATCGATCGAGTGGTTGCCGAGTTCCGCGAGGTGAGGTATCTCGGTTCGCAGGGTGTGGAGACGATTACTTCGGAGCTTGACCGGGCGGACCTTTTCCTATTCCCGACTCGGTACGTTCACGAGGCCGAGCCATTGGTTGTACTCGAGGCGCTGGGGCGCGGAGTTCCGGTGCTTGCTTCGCGCCGAGGTTCGCTCCCCGCGATTCTCCCTAGTGACTGGTTGGTCGATGACTGGGGTTCGGCCGGCATGCTTGTCCAGTCGATGATGGCTTCGCCAGCCGGCGATCAGAGTGCTCGCGCAGCGGGAGTTGCTGAGCACCTACTTTCGGGTAGTACGGATCCCAAAGTGGCAATTTTCGATAGGCTGAAATCGCTGGAACCGACGTGATCAGGTCTCTGAAATCTACGGTCGTTGCGGATTTCGCATCGCGGGGGAAGTGGCACATTGATGATTGAGGTTCAGTGGTACTCGGCATACAGCGTTGGGGGGATCTGATGGCCCGAGGCCTTCGCGTACTGTTCCTGGGTGTCAATTATGATCCGGAGGTTACGGGGATAGCACCGTACACAACGGGCGTTGCGCGCTTCCTAACCGAAGCGGGGCATTCTGTCCATATGGTGACCGCCTACCCACATTATCCATCTTGGCGCGTAGCGGACGGATACTGGGCCTGCGAACGTATGAGACAGTGGATGGCGTACAGGTGACGCGTGTCCGCCACCCCGTGCCGAGGAATCCCACTGGACTGAAGCGGATTGCGGCGGAGGCTGTTTTTGCTGCGCATGCGGGAGTGGTTCCGATCCGTCGCCCAGACGTCGTGCTGGCTGTCAGTCCTGCGCTATTGACGATCGCGAGTGCCTTGCGATGGAAGTGGTCAGGCCGTACCGCACTTGGGGTGATTGTTCAGGATCTGTACGGTCGAGCAATTGCCGAGACCGGGGTTCTCGGCGGTCGGGGGCGAGGGCAGTGGCGGCGTTGGAGGGGAGCCTTTTGTCAAAGGCGGATGGGATTGTGGCGATTCACGATACCTTTCGAGATTCGATGGCGAGTCTAAGCGTCGACCCTTCTCGCATCAGTGTGTCGCCGGAACTGGACCCATACCTGCTTCGCGCCCGGCGATACGGCTCGGTTTCGAGCTCGAATGGGTGGCGCCCGACGAGACAGTCGTTCTTGCATGCAGGTAAGTCCTGGGAGCGAAGAGGGGTTAGAGAATGTCGTTGAGGCGGCCCGCATAGCCGACTGGCGGCGCCTTCCTACCAGGTTCGTGTTGCTCGGAGACGGTCATCAACGCTCGCGGCTAGAGACTCTGGGGAACGGCGTTGAGCGCTTGCAATTCATCGATCCACTGCCAGGGCGCGACTTCGAGGCCGCCCTGATCGCAGCGGACATTCTCGTACTGAATGAGCCGCCGGAGATCGCAGAGATGTGCGTGCCTAGCAAGCTGACATCCTACTTTGCGGCAGGTCGACCGGTTCTGGCTGCGACCAGCCCACGCAGCGCCGCGACGGCCGAGATTTTGCGGTCGGGGCTGGACGGTGCGTGCCACCAGGCGACCCGGTGGAACTCCTGGAAGGTGTCAACTCGATCGTGGCAGACGATGCTCGGGCGTCCACAATGGCCGACCGCGGAGTCAAGTATGCCAGAGAAGTACTCTCAGAGTCAGTCGCACGGTCCTCATATGTGAGCTGGGTCGAGTCGCTGGTTGGTGCACGGGTAGCCGATGGAGGCCCAGCGGCAGTGATTGGGTCAGGTGGGACGGCGGAGAAGGTCCCGATAGGGTTCGCCGGACTCCAAGCTTTGATCAATGGGACGATCGTGGTGACCCGGCGAGGCGCACCATGGCCACCAGATCCGACCGCATCGACAACGCTCCGAAACTGACCCCGGTCGACCGGCCCGGGGACGGGCGTGGCGTCGAGGTTTAGGGCGGCCATCGCGTGATCTTCTTGGAGACCTCTCACAGTGCTTCATGAAAGACGACACGCGATTACTGCGCCCTGCAGTCTTGACCCTACCCACTTCCTGCATGAGCTGTTGTCCCAGGCGATTCCCGACGCGCTGCGACAGTGTTGACCACGTTCATCAACACCCTGATGTCCGCCGAGTCGGACGCCGTCTGCGGGTGGCTACGGGGAGCGCTCCGAGCAGCCCACGAACACCCGCCGCCACCTCGGGCTCGAGGTCCTCGGCCGAGCCCGCATCACTACCGCCGCCGAACCCGCCACCACCAGCGAGGAGTAGGTGACCACGACCGAAACGATCCCGGCGCTCAGCGCCTGACAGAACCCAGAAGATCACGCATTAGCCGTCACACACCATGCCACGGGGCTTCGACCAAACTCCGACTCGATCCAGTTCAGCCACGACGCGTGGGTGGGGGTGAACAACCAGCTGGACGTCGTGGTCGGTGCAGCCGGTCGTCGGTGCACCCGGCGGTCGCGCAGCCGGTGGAGGAGCGAGGGCAGCGAGCATGTGCCGCACCCTGCCGTGGCGGTTGTTGGTCGCCCGGCGGCGGGCCGGACGGGGCCGCCGGAGAACCAGCCTCGTCCCCGGGGTTGCGGTCCTGCGGTCCGAACTCGTCGATGCAGATCACGCGACCGCCATCGGGGATCTGACTGGCCGCGGAGCGGTCGTAGAGTTCGAAAATCATGTTCATCTCGCGCTGAACCCGAGGTCCCGCCTAATTTCCAGTCTTGGTCGCCTGCCTTGATGCGACGTTCTCGAGCGCTGACGATCGCGCAAGTCGAGCTTGCCCAAGGTGGCTATCACGAAATAGGTGAATCCGGCTTGGTCGACGATCGCCAGATCGCACTACCAGTCAGTCCACGTTGATCCGCCTCGATTCGAGCCGTGACGTTCGATCAAGCGTTTGCGCTCCGGACGAATTGTCCGCCGTTGCGCTCGAGATCGATCTCAGCGTCGACCATGACGCGGGCGAGTTCGGGGGGAAGGGTATTGGCCTTCCAGCCTAGGCGTCTTCTCGGCTTTGCTTGCGTCACCAATAAGGGCGTTCATTCTTCGGTTGGCCGCGAGATAGGATTCGTCGAAGCGGACATGATTCTCCCAGTCGAGGTTGACGTGGTCGAAGCAGTGTTGGGCGAAATCTCGTACAGAGTAGGCTGTTCCAGTAGCCAGGACGTAATCGCCAGGTCGTCGTGCTGGAAGATGCGCGCACATGCCTTCCACGTACTCCGGGCGTAGCCCCAATCGCGGATCGCGTTCAGGTTGCCCAGGTAAACGCTCTTCTCGATGCCTAGGGAGATTCGCGCGGCCGCCCGGGCAATCTTGCGTGTGACGAAGGTTTCGCCACGGCGGGGAGACTCGTGGTTAAACAGGATACCGTTAACGGCGAATAAGTTGTGGCCCTCCCGATAGTTGCGCGCGATCCAATAGCCGTACACCTTAGCCGCGCCATAGGGAGAGCGTGGATAGAATGGTGTCTCTTCGTTCTGCGGCGGTGGTGTGGCGCCAAACATCTCGGAACTCGACGCTTGATAGAATCGAGTTTCAATACCGACCATGCGGATCGCCTCTAGGAGGCGTGTGGTGCCGACGCCGGTGGTGTTGCCCGTGAACTCTGGCTCGTCGAAGGACACACGCACGTGCGATTGCGCCGCGAGGTGATAGACCTCGTGGGGTTCGATCCGGTCAATGAGTGTGACAAGCCTGGAGGAGTCGGTGAGATCGCCGTAGTGGAGGAAGAGCCGCGCGTGCGGGTCGTGCGGATCCTGATAGAGGTGGTCGATCCGACTAGTGTTGAACGTGGACGCGCGCCGGATCAGTCCGTGTACCTGGTAGCCCTTGGACAGAACAGCTCGGCTAATAGTACCCGTCTGCCCGGTGATTCCGGTGATCAGCGCCCGCTTGTCAGTTGATTGCGTCATCGCGTGTAACTCGGTCATGCAGTCGTCCGATCCTCGCCGTGTCAGATGAATCAGTGTTGAGCGCCGATTTGAGTGTGCCTTGTCACGATAGCGTCTCGCATAGGGCGACCTCGCGAGGGTGGCCTGCAACCCGAGGAGTGTCCGGCCTAGATGTGCAGTCCGCGCACGACTGGTGACAGTTCCGGTAAAGTTCGAAGGAACTTGGAAACCCGACTTGGCTCTTGAGTTGATCTTCGTGATGGTCGTCGGGCGTCGACCTGCTGGTTCGGTCGGCTGGTTCAGTCGAACGTGTGCACTAAGGGTCGCCTCGTAGCCTGGCTGGTTGTGGCGTACGTGCGCACGGTGCGGACCGGTCGGGAGCGACTGCGGTTTAAGTCGTGCATGGCTCGCGGCGCGAGTCGCGCGACACGAGCACCTCGGCCCCGCCCGCGACGGCCGGGCGCTGAAGGCCTTGAAAGGCGGTCAAAAACAGCAGCTGGTCGGCGGGCAGGACGAGCTCGACCTCGATGTGGACGCCGCGTCGGCGGCGCGGGTCGGCTCGGTTGCAGATCGCGTCGACCCGGATGCCCCCGCTGTGCGAGGCGCTGTGCACGGTCTACCGCCAGTCTGGGATGCGGCGAGGCGATCGGGTCCATGAAGGTGTTCCGGCAGCTGGTGCTGGCTCGGATCATCGAGCCGACCAGCAGAACTACGCCGACGACGCCCAGTGAAGCAACTTCGAGGTCCACAGCGGTGCGCAAAGCAGAGAAGGTTGGTAGCCGGCACTAGCCGGCGGAGGGCGACCGCGCCATAGGCTCTCGGCGTCGGAGAGCACGATCAAGACGGCGGTTCTCACGTTGAGTGCGATTATCAGCAGGTTGCTGGCGCGAACCTTGGCCACAAGGGTCGGCTCGGCCGCCCGGCGCTGGCGTGACCAGGCCCGAACAGCGGACGAGCGCATTCAGGTCGAGGCCGTCGATCTGCTCGGTGTAGATCTCGCCGTTGACCAAGTAGCGGAGTTATCTGTTCCCGGTAGGCTGCAACGGGTGCCCGCCTCGGGCGACGGCATCCGCGGCCGTCGCGGCGCGGCCCGCCTCGCGACGAGCGCGAAGTCTGCCTACGATTTAGGCCTTGCGCAGCCAGAGTGATCCAGGGTCGAGGGCGCTAGTCGAGGGGCTACCTCCGGGTGCATTTTGACGGAGCCAATTATGAAATAGTTCAATTTCCCATTCTCGATTCCCGACGAGGAACGAGTGTATCAAGTATGCCTCCGTCCAGTCGCGGTGCTCACGTAGCCAGCGATCAGGGTATTCAAATGGCCACAGAATGTCATGGACATGGACAAGTGCTCCGCGTGGGAGTAGCGGGAGCGTGTGAAGAATTAGCCAGAGAACGTCGGAGCCAGCTTTTACGACGTGTGTCGAGTCGATGAAAAATACATCATTTTCGCCCAAATCGCGGACTAGCGTCTCTGGAGGTAGTTCTTGTACGGGAGCCTGAATTATGGTGACCCGTTCATGGTCACCCGCGCGGAGCCTCGATCGAAGCCTGTCCGGATATGGCTCGATGCATGTTATCTGCAGGTCACTTCCGGACTCGTCCGCGAAATCCAGCATCTCTGCAGTTGAGAAGCCTGAACCAATTTCTACGATGCGCGTGGGGCGATAATGAAGCAGCATTCCGCGCAGGATTGCCGCGTCGGCAGTCTCATACATTCCATTGTCGGGGGTCCACCGGTTCTGCTTGGGGGCCCGCAAATCGAGTGATGATGCCAACCGTAGCTGTTCGCTCTCTCTCGCGCAAGTCGACCCCGGGCGGGACTGCGCCGCGTAGCAATGGCTCTGTTGACGTCATCTTCGGATGTTCTCGGCGAGTAGAAGTGTCCGGTTGGGGCGAATGGTGGATTCTGAATCTCGCCCTCTGATCATCTGCAGTCGCCGCATGACGCGTCGGAGAGTCGTCGACAACTGGCGCGTGGACGAATGTTCGGACGATGTCCCTTGGTGCATTGCAGTACTGTACAAGTTCAGAGCTCTCTCGCAAGTAGGGAGGGATTCGCTCAACCCCCAGTAGACCGCGGGTAAGGAATCTCACGGATATGAAACCCCCACTGAGCAACCTGCGCTCAAGGGCGTCCACTCGGTCACCCGATCCCAAGCTCAAGATCTTGGCGTCCGTCCCCGGATGATCTTTGACCGGTGCTGCCCGGTCGCGTGAGGCTGATTGTGCCTGGTGGGTATGACAACGGCGCCGGTGTCCGCCCGGGCTGACGGGGCTCTCGGTGGCCGAGACCGTCCGCGCGGTCGGGCTGACCAGGGTTGTCCGTGCGCTGGCGTCGTGGCGGTCTCGAGGCGCAGTCGTGCGGTTCCCGGCTGGTCCGCGTGCCCGGCAACGTCGACATCGCGGTCATCGGGTCGACCGCGGCGTTCTTCGGTGCCCTGACACCTCGTGGTTCCTGTGACGCCTCCTCGTCGAGAACCAAGACGCGTGGCTGACCTATCGCGTCCTCTAATGACAGCCACCTGGGCCACTCCGGGGGCCGACCATGTGTGCCGGTGTCCTGACTTGGCTCACGAGTGGATCTTCGTGGAGATCATCAGGGTGTGACCTGCGGGTTCGTCGTCGGTGGGGCTCGAAATCTGCGCACTAAGGTCGTCTCGTAGCCTGCGGTTGTGGCGTACGTGCGCACGGTGCGGACCGGCGTCGGGGGCGACGGCGGTGCAGATCGTGCACGGCTCCCGGCGTGGGTCGCGCGATATCGAGCACGTCGGGTCCGCCGCACGACCAGGTCGAGTGGAGGCGTTGAAAGCCGTTGCGCGCCAGCGGCTGGCGGCGGGCAGGGCGAGCTCGACCTGGACTGGCACGCCGTGGCCGGCGGCCGGCGGGTCGCGGCGCCGTTGCAGATCGCCTCGTCGCGGATGGGGCCGCTGTGGGACGCGCTGAGCACGGCCTACGACGAGCTCGGGTTCGACCGCGCCGCTGGCCGCGACGAGGTATTCCGGGCAGCTGGTGCTGGCCCGGATCATCGAGCCGACCAGCAAGCTCGACAGCCTGCGGGTGCTGGCCGAGGTCGGTGTCGACGCCGTCGTCCTACGCGACCCTCAAGCGCCGCCTGCAGGGCTACGCCGACGACGCCTGGCGCCGGCAGGCTGGCCGCGGCCTGCGCGGCGCACGCGCAGCTGGGGCCGGCGTCAGTCTGGTGCTCTACGACGTGTCCACGCTCTACTTCGAGACCGACACCGGCGACGGGTTCCGCGAGCCCGGGTTCTCCAAGGAACGCCGCCTGGAGCCGCAGATCACCATCGGGCTGCTGACCGACGCGGCCGGGTTCCCGCTGATGGTGGAGGCGTTCGAGGGCAACAAGGCCGAGACCACGACCATGCTGCCGACGATGCGCGCGTTCATGGCCGCGCACCACCTCGCCGATGTCACGGTCGTCGCCGACGCCGGGATGGTGTCGGCGGCGAACAGCGCGCGATCGAGGACGCGGGGTTGTCGTTCATCCTCGGCGCGAAGATCCGCGCACGTCCCTTACGTGATCAGCGAGTGGCGCCGCGACCATCCCGACGATCAGGAGTGCCGGACGGACTGATCCTGACCCAGCCGTGGCCGGCCGGCGGCGCGGACAAGCGCCGTGACCAGGTCATCTACTACCAGTACAAGGCCGATCGGGCCCGGCGCACGCTGCGCGGGATCGACGAGCAGGTCGCCAAAGCCGAACGCGCGGTCGCCGGGAAGGCGCCGGTCAAGCGCAACCGGTTCGTCACCCTGAGTCGCTCTGGGTCCTGTGGAGACTCCTGACCTTGGAAACGAGGATGGAGTCATGCCGTCAGAACGATCTCCTGGGAAGCCGACGACACGGCGGTACTCGCAGGAGGAGAAGGCCGCGGCGGTGCGGATGGTCCGCACCCTGCGCACCGAGTTGGGCCATGACCACGGCACCGTGAAGCGGGTCGCCGAGCAGCTCGGCTACGGCACCGAGTCGGTGCGGCTGTGGGTGCGCCAAGCCGAGATCGACGACGGCCACCGGCCGGGAGTGACCACCGACGAGGCGGACCGGGTGCGAGAACTCGAGCAGGAGGTCCGCGAGCTGCGCCGGGCGAACGAGGTGCTCAAGCGGGCTGCGAGTTTCTTCGGGGCGGAGCTCGACCGCCAGTACCGCAGGTAGTCGAGTTCATCGACGCCCACCGCGACGAGGTCGTGGAGGGCCGCAGGCTCGGGGTCGAGCTCATCTGTCGCATGCTGCAGGTGGCTCCGAGCACCTACTACGCCGCCAAGACCCGCCCGCCCTCAGCACGGGCGCGCCGTGACGGCGAGCTGATCCCGGAACTGGTCGCGTTGTGGGAGAGCAACTACCGCGTCTACGGGGCGCGCAAGCTGTGGAAGGCCGCTCGGCGCGCCGGCTTCGACGTGGGCCGTGACCAGGTCGCCCGGCTCATGCGCGTCGCCGGGATCGAAGGCGCTCGACGGACGAAACGGGTGCGCACCACGCAGGCGGATCCGGTCGCGGCCCGGCACCCGGACCTGGTCGAACGCCGATTCCGGGCCGACGGGCCGAACCGGCTGTGGGTCACGGACCTGACCTACGTGCCGACCTGGGCCGGGGTCGCCTACGTGTGCTTCATCATCGACGCCTACTCGCGGATGATCGTGGGCTGGCGGGTCGCCGGACACATGCGCACGTCCATGGTGCTCGACGCCTTGGAGATGGCCCGCTGGTCACGCGGCGCCCGGCTGCCGGATCTGCGGTGTCACAGCGATGCGGGGTCGCAGTTCACGTCAGTGCGATACGGCGAACGGCTGGCCGAGATCGGTGCACAACCCTCCATCGGGTCGGTCGGGGACTCCTATGACAACGCGCTGGCCGAGACCGTGAACGGCTACTACAAGGCCGAACTCATTCGCGGACCCGCCCGAACTGGTCCGTGGAAGACGGTCGAGGACGTGGAACTGGCGACGCTCGGCTGGGTGCACTGGCACAACCAGCAGCGCCTGCACGGCTACCTCAGGGACCAGCCGCCGGCCGAGTACGAGCAGGCGTTCTACGCTGCCCACCGGGACGACCTACAACCGGTCGGAATCCCATAGCGCGGGTCTCCATCAGACCCAGAGCGGCTCGAGGGCGTCCGTCGGCCGCGCGGTCTGTCGGCCTGGTCTTCCTATGGATCGACATGGGGTGCGACGCCCTGAAGGAAGTTCTGCGGCCATCCCGTCGAGCACTGGATTCGACGGCGCAGCCGCCGACCGGAGGAACCTAGCCCTGCTGTGGGCCCGGCGGCACACCGTGATCCGCACCCCAAGAATGGGTGATCACGATGGAGGGTGGCTTCCGCTATTCCGTTGGGGTGTCTGGCAGGACGGCCCGTTCGGGCTGTAACCGGACGACTGGCTGACTCGTTGATCCCCTACCTGGATCGGGTGGTTGGTCGGATCCTCCGAGAGCGTCGGCGGGTCGCAGCCAGGACCGCCTGGGACGGTGCTAAGCACCGCGCAGGCTGTGGGTGGCGGCCACCGCGATACGAAGTAGAGGAGGTCGCCGACGTGACGATCGGTGAGCGGCCGGGTGTCGACATGTCGGCCGGTCCGGCGCAGGGGCGAGAAGCGCTCCCTCCCGAGGCCCACCTCCCGGCGACGGGACCGGATCTCGACCGTCTGGTCGCTCAGCGTTCGTTCTTCAGCGGCCCGGCGCCCCAGGCCCCCGCCGACCTCTACTCCACTGTCGAGTACGGACACGCCGTCCGGACCCGCAACAGCGTCACGCTGCACCCGCACGCCCGCGTGTCGCTGAACACCTACTTCGGGCGGTTCCCGGCCAGTTACTGGCAGCGGTGGAGCACCGCGGCCGCCGTCCGGGTCGAGGTCCTCGCCAGCGGTGCGGGCACGATCACCGCGCTGGCCTCGGATCCCGCCGGTTCGCCCCGGACGGTGCGCGCCGTCCGCGTCGACGGCGGAACCGAGACGGTGATCGGCATCGATCTCCCGCTGGACCGGTTCGTCGACGGCGGCGCGCTCTGGCTCGAGCTCAGCACCGACGACACCACGATGACCGTCCAGACCCCGCGGTGGTCGGTCGCCGCACCGGCGAGGACCCGCCCGACCGCGGTGGTCATGTGTACGTTCAACCGGCCGGACGACTGCGTCGCCACGCTCGAGGCGTTGGCCGGCGACGCGGAGGCGCGGCTGATGGTCGATGCCGTCTACGTCGTCGACCAGGGCAGCGACCTGGCCCGCGACCACCCGGGCTTCGGCCCGGTCAGCGAGCTCCTCGGCTCCGGACTGCACTACCGCGAGCAGCCCAACCTCGGCGGTTCGGGGGGATTCACCCGTGGGCTCTACGAGGTCACCGAGGTCGAGCAGGCCGAGCACGCCAACGTCCTGTTCATGGACGACGACATCCTGCTCGAGCCCGATGTCGTCGTCCGTCTCACCGCGCTCGCCAACCGCAGCACCGAACCGGTCATCGTCGGCGCCCAGATGCTCCAGCTGCTCCATCCGCAGCGGCTGCACGTGTCCGCCGAGACGGCCCGGTTCGCCACTCTCGAGCCCGGGCTGGCCGTGCCCAACGGCCTCGACCGGATCGATCTGACCACCGATCACCACCACGGCCGGGTCGACGCCGACTACAACGCCTGGTGGTGTTGCCTGATCCCTTCCGAGGTCATCGCCGACGTCGGCTACCCGCTACCGATGTTCGTCCAGTGGGACGACGTCGAGTTCGGCTACCGGGCCCGGTCGCGCGGCCACGCCACGGTCACCCTGCCCGGCGCCGGGATCTGGCACGCGGACTTCGACTGGAAGGACCAGGACGAAGCGACGCGGTACTTCACCCTGCGCAACGCCCTGATCATCGATGCGCTGCACGGCGACTTCCGCCCCGCCGTCAACGCACGGGTGATCGGCCGCTGGGTCGCGGAGTGCCTCGTGTCGATGCGCTACGCCCAGGCCGCCACGCTGATCAAGGCCGTGGACGACTTCCTCGCCGGCCCGGACGTGCTGCGCGACGGCGGCGCCCGGGCGATCGCCGAGGTCGCCGCGTTGCGCGCCGGCTACCCGGAGAGCGCCCACCTCCCCGCGAACCGCGTTCCGCAGGTCCCCGCTACCGAGCGCAGCATCGCCGTCGCCGCACCGCACCCGTCGAGGACGACGCTCGTCCTCGTCAAGCGCTTGGTGACCCAGCTGCTGGGCAGGGTCGCGGGCAGCGTCGCGATCAGCGCCGAGGACGCCCACTGGTGGCACGTGTCCCGCTTCGCGCGGGCAGTGGTCACCGACGCCTCCCAGCAGTCGGTGCGGCTCCGCCGGTTCGACCGCGACGCTCTGATCCGCCTGGGCCGCGAGGCCGCCCGGGTCCTGAGGCGGCTCCGGCGCCACGGCCGGCGGGCCCAGCGTCAGTACCGCGACGCGATGCCGGAGCTGACCAGCCGCGAGTCGTGGCAGCAGCGCTTCGGGCTCGTCACAGCCGACCGGGATCGGTGATGCGCACGGCCACTTGCTCGTGGTTGGCCGTGTAGGACTCGTAGACGAACCCGGTACCCGTGCGATCGACATACTCCTGCCACGCCCGGTGTTCGTGCCTCTCCCACCCCGGGTAGTTGAAGTACTCGTCGAAGAGGATCATCGAGCCTTCGACGAGCCGGGGACCCAAAAGATCGAGCACGGTTCGTGTCGACGAGTAGAGATCGCAGTCGACATGGACGAACGCGATCTGCCCGGGATGCTCGGCGAGGAACGTCGGCAGCGTGTCGTCGAACCATCCGACGACCAGCTCTGCACCGGGCACCACCGGCACTTCATCGACCGCGAACGCGCCGGCCGGAAACCTCGTGCGCCAGTCCTCGGGGAGCCCCTCGAACGAGTCGAAGCCATAGACCGGCTGGTGCTGGCCGCGGATCCGCGAGATGATCTCCAGCGTCGTCCCGCTGTAGACACCGAACTCCAGGGCCATCCCCTCGTCCGGAGCGGCTTTCACCGCGTCCTCCAGGATCGCGTGCGGGTGGTGGTAGATCGACGCGGTCGGAAAGTTCTCGTACGCGAAGTCTGCACTGGACTCCACGGCACGACGTTCGGCGGCCTGGACGATGTCGCGACGCCCGCGTGCGTCCGCGTCGTTGACGAGATCGTGGATCCTGTCCAGCTGACCCTGCAGCCACTGTTCGTGCTGCTCCATCCGGGCGTCCACTCGCGGGCGGACGGCGTCGTCCACGGCACGGAGCAGCCGCTCCCGGCCCCACACCTTCAGACCTTCGAACACGGCTGCCTCCTCCCGGCTGCCCGGCAGTGATCGATCGGGCCGGCAGCGCGCGCCCTCGTGAATAGTCGAAACAACGACACAAGGTGCCGGAGGTCACGTTACGGGCGCGGTCGACCCGCCGACACGACAGGGGGTTCAGGGTGCTGCGCGCCCGCAGGACCGGCCGATTCGGGTGACGTGCGGGAACGTCCGCCGTCGGGAGCCGCTACCTCAGAGCCGTGCGTCGGCGTGGTGCTCCACGAACCAGCGGTACGTGCTCTCGATGCCCTCACGCAGGCCGATCTTCGGTGTCCAGCCGAGCGCGGTGATGCGGCTCGTGTCGAGAAGCTTGCGGGGAGTTCCGTCGGGGCGGCTGGTGTCCTGGACGATCTCGCCGGGATAGCCGACGACGTCGGCGACGGTCTCGGCGAGCTCCCGGATGGTGACGTCGGTGCCGACGCCGACGTTGATCGTCTGCGGGTCGTCGTAGACGTCGAGCAGGTGCACGATGGCGGGGCCGAGATCGTCGACGTGCAGGAACTCGCGGCGCGGGGTGCCGGTGCCCCAGAGCGCGACCTCCTCTGCGCCGGACTCGCGGGCCTCGTGGAAACGGCGGATCAGGGCGGGCAGGACGTGGCTGAGCTCGGGGTCGAAGTTGTCGCCGGGCCCGTAGAGGTTGGTCGGCATGGCGGAGATCCAGCGGTGGCCGTACTGCTTACGTGCGGCCTGGACCCCCATGACGCCGGCGATCTTGGCGATGGCGTAGGCGTCGTTGGTGGGTTCGAGCGGGCCGGTGAGCAGGCTGTCCTCGTGGATCGGCTGGTCGGCGTACTTCGGGTAGATGCACGAGGAGCCGAGGAACAGCAGCCGGTCGACGCCCAGTGCGTGGGCTGCATCGAGGACGTTGGTCTGGATGCGCAGGTTCTCGGACAGGAACTCGGCGGGGTAGGTGTCGTTGGCGACGATGCCGCCGACCTTCGCGGCGGCGAGCACGACGGCGTCGGGACGGGTGTCGTGCAGGTAGTCGAACGTGGCAGCCCGGTCGCGCAGGTCGAGCTCGGCGCTGGTGGCGCCGACGACGTCGGTGAAGCCGGCGGCCTGTGCGGCCCGGTTGATCGCGGACCCGGCGAGCCCGCGATGTCCGGCGATGTAGAGGCGCGCGTTGCGGTCCAGCACGGCACGAGCCTCTCAGAACGCGCCGCGTCCGCGCAGGACGGCCCCGATCGTCTTCCACAGGATCGTCAGGTCGAGGGCGAGCGACCAGTTCTCGACGTAGCGCAGGTCGAGGCGCACCGACTCCTCCCAGGTGAGCGCGCTGCGTCCGCTGACCTGCCAGAGGCCGGTCATGCCGGGACGGACGAGCAGGCGCCGGCGGGCGTCGACGGCGTAGGTCGCGACCTCGCGGGGGAGAGGCGGGCGGGGACCGACCAGGCTCATGCTGCCGCCCAGGACGTTGAACAGCTGGGGGAGCTCGTCGAGGGAGTACTTGCGCAGGAGCCGCCCGACGCGGGTGACGCGCGGGTCGTGCCGGAGCTTGAACAGTGGGCCGGCGCCGTCGTGGGCGGTGGAGAGCGTGGCAAGGACGTCTTCGGCGTCCACGCACATCGAGCGGAACTTGACCATGCGGAACCGGCGGTCGTTCGCGCCGACGCGCTCCTGCAGGAAGAAGACCGGTCCGCGGTCGCCCAGCCACACGGCCAGCGCCAGGCCGAGCAGGACCGGCGCGGTGAGCAGGAGCAGCAGGGCGGCGATCGCCCGGTCGGACACGGACTTCGCCAGCCGGGAGGCGCCGGTGAGCCGGGGCCGGGACAGGCGCAGCAGCGGGAAGCCGTCCACCGGGGTGATGTGCATGCGCGGGCCGGCGATCTCCATCAGGCCGGGGTCGACAGCCAGCTCGGCGTCGGTGTCCTCGAGCTGCCAGGCCAGCTGGTGCAGGCGTGCGGGGCCCCAGCCGGGGGCGCGGCAGACCGCGACGACGCGGTGGCCGTGCTCGTGGGCCTTGCGAGGAGACGGAGTCGAGGTCGCCGAGCACCGGCACGCCGTCGATCTCCGGGCTCCCGCCGGTCCCGGCGCCGGTGGGCGTGCAGGCGCCGGTCACCTGCCAGCCGAAGTAGGGGTCGCGGCGGGTGCGGCGGACCAGGTCGGCGACGGCCTGTTCGCCGCCCACGGCGAGCACCGGGAGCATGAAACGGCCGTCGCGGCGCCGGTGGTGAAGCCACTTGCGCAGCCCGAACCGCACGGCGAAGCAGAGCAGGCCGGTGAGCGGGAGGAGCAGGAACACCCAGATCCGCACCGACTCGACCATCAGGGCCAGACCGCCGAGCGCGAGCACGACGTCGGCGCCGGCCACCGCCCGCCCGAGCCGGACGAACTCGGTGGAGCCCTGGCCGAGCACGCGCGCATCCCACGCCCGGGTCGTGGCAAGCGCCAGCGCGAGCAGGACCGCGGCGAGGAGCCCGCAGGCGAGTGCCGCGCGGTCCGCGGCGGCGGCGCTGGAGCGGAGGAGCAGGACGGCGATTCCTACACAGAGCGTGATCACCAGCAGGTCGGCTGCGAGCACCGATCGCGCGAAGCGGGCCTGCTCGGTCCGCGGATCGGCCACCCGGCTCGCCGCGGGGCGACCGGACCGGCGGGGGGCGGGAACTGCGGTCGATCGCGGCCCGGTGACGTGGTGATGCATGGTCACGAGCGGGTGCTCCTTCGGGGTGAAGGACAGCGGCGGCACCGACGGGCGAAGTCGACCGTGTGGTGGGAACGACCGCTGCAGGGGAACACCCTGAGTGTCGATCGTTCGGGTGACCCCGTTACAAGGTGCGCGAACCGGCCCCCAATGCTGATGAAATCCGCCGTCCCGATGAAGCGTCCAGGCCCGTTCGGCCGATGGACCGGTCGTGGAGACCGACGAGCCGTTCCGGCTGTTGTTCGTGTGTACCGGGAACGTGTGCCGCTCACCGGCGGCGGAGATCCTCATGCGGCACCTGCTGCGCGGTCGGCTCGGCGGGCGCGAGGCCGCCCGGATCGCGGTGGCCAGCGCCGGGGTCCGCGCGGTGGTCGGTGGTGCGATGCACCCGGCCGCGCGAGCCGAGCTGGCGCCGTGGGGGCTGCACGTCGACGACCGGTCCGGCCGGTTCCGGGCCCGCCAGCTCACCGCCAAGGTGATCGCGGGGACCGACCTCGTGCTCACAGCGACGCCGCGTCACCGGAGCTTGGTGCTCGAGGAGTTTCCGGAGATGCTCGGCGCGACGTTCGCACTGCGCGAGTTCGCCCGCCTCGCCGGCACGGTGGACACGGTGATGCTGCCGCCGGACCTGGTCAAGCGGGCGCGGGAGCTCGTCCGCGCGGCCCGGGACCGTCGCGGGCTGGCGCCGGTGACCGGTGATGACCGTGTCCCGGATCCGATCGGCTGCGGGCCCGACGCCTTCCGGACGGCGACGGAGCTGACGTTCCGCGCTCTGGTGGAGGTCCTCGACGTCGTCGCTCCGCATCGGCGCCCGGCGTGAGCGGACCCGATGACGCCGGCCGCCACGCTGTTCCGGTTGCGGGCCTCGATGCCGAAGGGGAACGGCCCGGCTGCAGCCTTGGATCGGGCGCGTCCGTCTGATCTCGCCGCCGTCGCGCCGACTGGCCATTTCCGCGCTGCTGGGCGTAAGCGGGCGATTAACTCAGACGTGTGATGGGGCTCGAGGTTGCCACTCGATGGGGTGAAGGTTCGTCATCTACCGTCGCCGAGCTTCGTGGGTCGCGTTTGAACGGGGGTGGCCGTTACCCGTTCGGCCGCATGTGAGACCGCCGTCGTCGACGGCGCGCTGAGAGGAACGCTCCCTATGAACGTGAAGAAGGCAGGGCTGGTGACGGCAGGTGTCGTGGCCGCCGCACTGGCCGCGTCGCCACTGGCATTCGCCACCGATGAGCCGACCCCGGCCGACAAGGCCTGCTCCTTCGTCGGCGGTTCCGCCGACGCGGCATCGAGCATCACGGGCGACAGCGCGGCCAACGCGGTCGCGCAGGCTCCGGTCGGAGGCAACAACGCCGGCAACGCGGCCAACTGCAGTGACTTCCTGAACGGAAACCTGAACGGGAACGGCAGCAACAACGAGATCGTCGTTCCGGCCCCGGCGCCGCCGGAGCTGCCGAAGCCGGAGCTGCCGACCGACCCGACGGCGGCGCTGCCGGAGGCCCCGAAGGCACCGGAGCTCCCGGCCGAGGGCCTGCCGGCGGCACCGGCGGCACCGGAGCTGCCGGCGAACCCGGCTGAGGGGCTCCCGCCGGCGCCCGAGCTGCCGGCCGCACCGGAGCTGCCGGCGAACCCGGCTGAGGGGCTCCCGCCGGCGCCCGAGCTGCCGGCGGCACCGGAGCTGCCGGCCAACCCGGCCGGTGCTCTCCCGGCGGCGCCGGAGTTGCCGAGCGCGCCCGGTCTGCCGGCGGTTCCGCCCGCGGGCTGAGGCGGAAGCCCAGGACGGACGGCCGTCGTCGAGCCTGCGGGTTCGGCGTCGGCCGTTTCTCGTCTCCGGCAGGAGCCCTGGGTCGAAGCCTCGCTTCGGCCGGACGTGTCGGTTCCGTAATGGCGCCCTCCACTCCGACGAGTGAGCAGACGAGACTGAGCTGACAGGAGCACACGAGAGGAGCCAACCGGTGGCATCGCCGACGGGGAACGGGGGAGGACAGCGGTGCGGATCGCCCTCCTGAGTGTGCGCGACCAGCGGCAGGTGCCGTGGTTCGGCGGGCTGGCCGACGCCGAGGATGCGCTGGCCGCCGCGTTCGGCGCTCCGGTGCACAGGCTCCGTCCGGCCGCCGCCGTCCCGACAGCGGGCCCGCTGGCCTCCGGGCACGCCCGCCGGGTCCTCGCCTGGACGCGCGCGTTGCGGCCGTACCGGATCGAGCGCGATCCCCGGGGCGGATCCGCGCCGGCGGACGTCCTGCTCGTCGTCCTGAACGACCTGCACGACGCGGCCCTCCTGCTGGGGACGCCCGGGTGGAGCTCGCTGGCGGAGCGGGTGGTCGTGCACACCGCCGAGATCAACGAGCGCGACGTGCGGATCTACCCGGACGTGCTGGCGCACCTGCGGCAGTCGGTCGATTTCCTGTTCACCGGCGTGCCCGGGGAGTGGCTCGCCCGCGTGCCCGGCCGGCGCCTGCGCACCGTCGAGGTGGTGCCCAACCCGCTCGACGTGCTCGCGTTCCCGGGCGCGCGAGGGCCGGAGCGCCGTCCGATCGACGTCCTCAATCTCGGGCGGCGACACCCGCGCCAGCACGCGGCCCTGGCGGCGTGGGCGGAACGCGAGGACGCGTTCTACCTGCACGACACCGGGTATCTGGGCAGCGTGTCGTCGCTGTCCGAGCACCGCAGGCAGTACCGTGGCCTCGCGTCGCGGTCACGGGTGTTCATCACGAACCACGCCGCGTTCAACAACCGGCGCCGCGGGTTCCCGCGTCCGCACGTCGGCACGCGGTTCTACGAGGCGATGGCCGCCGGCTGCGTGCTCGCCGGCGAGCTGCCGACCGGCTCTCCGCACTGGGCCGCGGTGGCACCGGCCGAGCCGGTGCCGTTCCCACTGGAGTCCGACGCCGTCCCGGGCGAGTTGCTCGCCCTGCTGGCCGATCCCGCCGAGGTCGCGCGTCGGTCCCGCGCCGCGCGGGCCGCGGCGCTGGGAACCTGCGACGTCGCCCACCGCTGGCGCGAGATGAGCGCGATCGCCGGGCTGCCGGCCGTTCCCGGCGTCGAGGAGCGGATCGCCCGGCTGGAGGCCGAGGCGGCCCGGACGGCCACCGGTTCCGGCTCGGCCTGACCCGCTACCCCTGCCGGGCCGCCACGAGGCGCGGCGAGGGGCACGAGGGGCGAGTCACGGACGCGGCCGCCCGGAGCAGGACGCGCGCTCGACGTCGGAGATGTAGAGGCCCCGCGCTCCGCGCGGCGAAGTCGTCCGTACCGGTCACAGCCGCTCCCGGGAGGCCTGCCCGAGCCGGTTGCGGGTGTCCAGCACGCGGTCGGCGTGCCGCGCGACGAGCTCCCAGTCGAACGCGTCGTGGTCGGTGAGCACGACGATCAGGTCCGAGGCCGCCAGCTCGTCCTCGGTGCAGTCGACCATCCGGACCCCGGGGGGCACGTGGTCGGCTTCGATCATGTCGTCGGCAGCCCTCAGCACGGCTCCGGACTCGGCCAGCCGCTGCGCGACCCGGATCGCGGGCGAGTTCCGGGCGTCACCGGAGTTGGGCTTGTAGGCGAGCCCGACCAGCAGGATCCGGCTGCCGTTCACGGCCTTGCGGTCCTGGTTCAGCGCGCGGGCGACCCGGGAGGCGACGTAGTCGGGCATGTGCTCGTTGACGTCGTTGGCGATCTCGACGAACCGGAAGTTCTGCCCCAGCGAGCGCCGCACCTGCCAGGAGAGGTAGGACGGGTCGATCGGCAGGCAGTGCCCGCCGACGCCGGGGCCGGGGGAGAAACGCATGAAGCCGAACGGCTTGGTCGCCGCGGCGTCGACCACCGACCACACGTCGATCCCGAGACCGTCGCAGAACACCGCGAGCTCGTTCACGAGCGCGATGTTGACGTGCCGGAACGTGTTCTCCAGGAGCTTCGCGAGCTCGGCCTCCCGCGGCCGCGACACCGGGACCACGGTGTCCACGAGCGTCCGGTAGAAGTCGGCGACCACGGCACCGGACCGCGCGTCGATCCCCGAGACGATCTTCGGCGTGTTCGTGAACGTCCATCGTGGATTGCTCGGGTCGATCCGCTCCGGGCTGTACCCGACGTGGAAGTCGCGCCCGGCGCGCAGCGGACCGCCCGCCTCCAGGAGGGGGGCGAACTCGTTCTCCGTCGTGCCCGGGTAGGTCGTGGACTCCAGCACCACCGTGCACCCCGGCTGCAGGTGCGGCGCCAGCGCCCGCGCGGCGTCGTGCACGCAGCTCAGGTCGGGCACGCCGTCGATCAGCGGGGTCGGTACCGAGACGACCGCGACGTCGAACCCGGCCAGCTCGGCCGGGTCGTCGGTCGGCCGGAACCTGCCGGCGAGGGCCGCGGCGATGTCGGCGTCACCGAGGTCGTCGACGTAGCTCAGGCCGCGGGCGAGGCGGTCGATCCGGGACTTGTCCACGTCAAATCCGACGACGTCGTATCCGACCTCGACGGCGCGGACCGCCACCGGGAGGCCGACGTAGCCCAGCCCGACGACGGCGACGCGCGTGGCGGCCGATGATGCGTTCATGAGAGTCCCCCCAGTTGGCGGATGACGCGACACGCCCTCCGGCGGCCGCCTAAGATCGGTGTTCCGACCCGTAGGAAACGGAGTCCCAGCCGGTGTCGAAGCCCTCTGCCGTGCGTCTCACCGTCCTCGTGGCGGCCGCCGGTGTCCTGGCCGCATGCACGACGGAGCGTTCCCCGGCACCCGGCGGGGTGCCCCGGACCGCCGGGTGCACCTCGGCCGCGCAGACCGCCACGGAGGCGCAGACGGCGCTCGACCGCGCCGGTCCCGGCGACGTCGTCTGCCTGCGCGGGGACGGCCTGGCCGATGCGGACCTGACGCTGGCCCGGTCGGGCACGCCGCAGGCGCCGGTGACGGTCGCGGGCGACCGGACCTCGGTGCGGTCGTTGCGGGTCAGCGGCGACCACGCCACGGTGCAGGGCCTCGCCACCGAGCCCGGGGGCGCGGGCATCGACCTCGACGGGAGCGGTCTCGTCGTCCGCGGCAACGAAGTGCGGGGAGCGGTGGAGGACGGCATCTCGTGCGTGACGTGCGAGTCCTCGGAGATCGTCGGCAACACCGTCGAGGGCACGGACGGGACCGGGATCCTCGCCGAGGGTTCGGACGTACAGGTCCGGGACAACACGGTGCGCGGGTCGGTGCGCCGGCAGGCCGACGACGCCGACGGCATCCGCTTCTTCGGTGACCGCCTGACGATCGCCGGCAACGACATCTCCGACATCACCCACGACGGCTACGTGGGCGAGCCGCCGCACACCGACTGCTTCCAGACGTTCGACAACTCC
Organism: uncultured Actinomycetota bacterium; assembly: GCA_963822335.1. Classification (GTDB taxonomy): domain Bacteria; phylum Actinomycetota; class Actinomycetes; order Mycobacteriales; family Pseudonocardiaceae; genus Pseudonocardia. Next base: position 1,095,473 of record CAWGHE010000007.1, read on the forward strand.
AGCCCGCCCACGGTCGCTGCGACCATCACGGACAACACGTGCCGCAACGTCGACGACCAGTGCCTGATCGCCACGGCCGAGGAGTCCGGTCAGGCCGGCGTGGTCGGCCGATCGAACGGGATCCTGTTCGCCCGCAACCGCTGTGAGGTGGGCGGCTCGCAGGCGGTGCTCGTCCAATGGATCACCGACGTGGCGATTCTGGACAACGTCCTGCTCGGCCCTGCCCTGGACCGCGGCGCGTACTTCGGCGACGGGTCCGTGCGGGGCCGGTTCTTCGGCAACACGGTCCCGCCCGGCGTGGCGCCCCTGCAGGTGGAGGACAGCGCGCGCGCCGGTTTCGCAACCGACCGTCCGGAGTAGCGGGTACGGCATCGGGGAGCTCCTCAGCAGAAGTAGCGGTAGAGCAGGGCGCCGCCGGCGTCGGTGACGCGGTCCGGGACCTCGGGGTCGGTCAACAGGCCGGTCACCGCCCGCAGGAGCCCGTCCATCTCCGGGTCGGTGGCGGCGGGATGGTGGCTGCGCAGCGTCCGGATCGAGCGCTCGGTCGACGCCCAGCCGGCCTTGTACCGCACCAGCCCCGGCTGGTCCCGGTCGGACAGGCCCCAGTCCAGGCCGGCGAGGCCGCGCTCGCCCGCCCAGCGGATCAGCTCCCAGTGCAGCGCGTCGTTCGGGCGCAGGGCGAGGTGCTCGGGCGCGGACGCGCCGAACTTGTAGTACACGGTGTCGCCCCACACGAGGTACAGCGCGCCCGCAACCGGCACACCGCGGTGACGGGCCAGCCCGACCCGGATGGCGTCCAGCGGCGCGAACGCCTTCCACACGTGCTCGAAGAACTCGCGAGACTGCGGGAGCAGGCGGTACTTGTGTTTCCGCAGACCGACGTGCAGGGCGCGGAACTCGAGGACGGCGTCGAGGTCGGCGCTCAGCGTGACCTCGACGCCCGACCGGGCGGCCGTGGCGATGTTGCGCCGGGTCTGCGAGCGGAGCCTGCGGTGCAGCGCGTCGAGCGGGATGTCGAGCGCCGTGCGGTGCCACGCCGCGTCGCCGACCGCTGCCAGCCGGGGGTCGTCCACCGCGGGCGAGCCGTCGAGGCAGCGCAGCGTGAACGGCCGGTCGCCGTCGAGCGCGTCGGCGCTCACCGCGGCCCATCCGGCGGCCCGGTCGGCCGCGTCCCCGGTGAGGATCGGATCGGCGCGGTCGGAGAACGGGAACGCGATGCGACGGCGGCCCCGGAGATCGGTCACGTCGGCCCAGACCAGGCCGGAGACCGGCGTGCCGCCCTCGGCGAACGCCACCCGGGCGGCGGGGACCAGGTCGTACGTGCCGGCCACGGCGGAGATCCACGGCGGCGACGTGAACAACCCGCCGCCGGGCCCGAGGCTGAGCGCCTGCCAGGCGGGTTCCGTGCGCGGGTCCACGACCCGCACGCCCTGGCCGGTCATGACCGCAGCTCGAACGTCGGCGGGACGGCGCACCGGCGGACGCCGTGGCCCAGCGACTCGACCAGGTCGTGCACGGTCAGACGGTCCGGTTCCACCTGAGCGGCGAGACGGCGCCGCGTCAGCTCGGCCGCGAGCTCGGCCTGGTGGTCGTCCCCGGCCTCGCCGAGGCGGGCCGTCCGGGTCGCGAGCAGGGGACGGCGGCCGGCGTCCAGGGCGCCGAGCGCCGAGCCGGTGCCGGCGTGGCTGACCACGATGTCGGCCTGCCCCAGTGCGGCCGTCAGCTCCCGGGCGCCGAGATACGCGTGCGCCGTGATCGGGTGGTGGTCGACGGGCGTGCACCCGGTCTGCCACAGCACCTCGACCTGCTGCCCGGTCTCGCGCTCGAGCTGACCACCGGGCCGCAGCAGCGGGACCAGGGCGTCGATCAGGCGGGAGAACGGGAACTCGGCCGCCGTGCCGACCGTGACGACGACCCGGATCACCTCGCCGCCCGGGCGGACCGACGGGGTGGGCAGGAAGCTGTCGAACACGCTGCCGGTGTAGTGCCAGCGACGTCCGGCCAGTGCGGGGTACTGCGTGTAGCGGCTGATTCGCGGGGTCCGCTCCAGGACCCGGCCGGTCAGCGACGGCGCGGTCACCCGCGCGGCACTCTCGATGTAGTGGCACTCGACCCCGCGGGCGGCGAGGTAGGGCAGGTAGCCCAGCGCGATGCCGGACCCCGTCGAGACGACCCTCGTGATCGCCCGCTCGCGCAGCAGCCGGCGTGCCGTCGGGACGCAGCGCACCACGTCCGCGACACTGCGGACCCGGACGTACGGGACGAACTCGACGTCGCGTCCGGCCAGCAACGAGCGGCTCTGCTCGTTGGCGTGGGTCACCCAGAGCCGCTCGTCGTCGACGGGTACCCGCGAGGCGAGGTCGTCGAGCTGGTCGAGGTGGCCGCCGGTCGTCGCCAGCATCAGTGTCGTCATCGCGCACCGTCCCCGCGGATCATCGACGGCAGGGTGGCGGCCAGGATCCGCACGTCCGTGCGCAGCCGTCGCTCGGCCACGTACTCCACGTCCAGCCGGAGCATCTCCAGCGTCCCGACCGTGCTGCGGCCCGTGGTCTGCCACAGGCCGGTCAGGCCGGGGCGGACCGAGAAGCGCGCGGCGTAGTCCGCGGGGAACATCTCGGCCTCCCACTCCAGGCAGGGCCGCGGCCCGACCAGCGCCATGTCGCCGCGCAGGACGTTGATCAGCTGGGGAAGCTCGTCGACGCTGGTCCGGCGCAGCCAGCGGCCGACGACGGTGACGCGCGGGTCGTCGTCGAGCTTCCAGCTGCCGTCCACCGACGTGTCCTCGCCCCGGATCTCCGCGGCGATCTGGGCGCGGTGCGCGTTGTCGTCGCCGCCCGTCCGCATCGTGCGGAACTTGAGCAGCGTGAACGGACGCCGGTCGTGGCCCACCCGCAGCTGCCGGAACAGCACCGGTCCGCCGGACTCCAGCACGATCGCCACCGCGACGACCAGCAGGACCGGGCAGGCCAGCAGAAGCAGCAGCGCCGCCCCGGCGACGTCCAGCATCCGACGCACCAGCCTCTGCCATGCGGGGTCGAGTGGCCGCTTACGACGGTTCGCGGGCATCGGCCCTCCCTCCGACGATTCCGAGCAGGACGAACAGCAGGTCACCCGTGCCGCGGAGGGTGAGATGAATATCGATCAGCGACAGGACGAGGACCATCCACCAGCCCGCCCGCAGCGCGGTGGCGGCGACGCCGATCGGCGCGGGGTCGTACAGCAGCGCCCGGCACCGCTGCAGCACCGCCCAGGACAGCCACCCGAACGCGATGAGCAGGGGGATGCCGCCGATCCAGAGCAGCTGGAGGTAGCCGAACTCCAGGTAGATCTGGTCGCGCCAGGTCTCCGGGGCCTGCAGTACGGAGTTCGGCGAGATCCCGAGCAGCACGTGCTCGAGATCGAACGCAGGCAGGTAGAAGTTCGTCAGGTTGTCCCAGCGGCCCAACCAGCTGCGCGGAACCCCGAACACGCCGCCGAACTCCGAGAGGCGGGTGATCGCGGCGGGGGCGCCGATCACGGCCGCGACGGCCACCACCGGGAGGAACCGGCGAGCCATGCGGCGCAGCACGGGATACTGCCGCAGCAGCACGATCAGGACGACGGCGATCGCCGCCCACGTCGAGAACTGGCCGGCGGCGAGCACGCCGGCGGCCAGCAGCGGCCCGAGCACGACGAGCTCGCGGCGGCTCATCGCGCCCCGGACCGCCATGCCGGCCAGGATCGCCAGCGCCAGCACGATGTAGTCGCCCGTCGCGATCGAGGAGGCGAACATCGTGGTCCCGCGCTCGTTGACGTCCTCCGTGCTGTCGAGCGTCGTCCACAGCGTCGACAGCAGACGCAGGACCGGGCTGAACCCCACCGTCTGCAGGATCGCGATGACCGCGACGACCGCGGCGGTCCAGAGCACGATCCGCAGCATCCGCTGCTGTCGTTCCGGGGTGGTCAGTGTCATGCGGACGAGCAGCACGATGCCGGTCAGCTTGAGGATCGGCAGGAGCGCTGCGAGCTCGTCCGGAGCCGGCGCGTGGCCCCGCAGCATCAGCGACACGAGCGGCCACAGGGTCATCGCGACGACGAACGCGGCAAGCGGGCCGTCGAGCGGCCGGATCCGCAGCCGGACCGGATCACCGCGCAGGTAGCGCAGGTAGCCGCCGGTGGCGGCGCCGGCGACGAGGATCGTCAGCAACGCCTCGTTCGGTCGCACCAGAGGAAGCAGGGTGCCGCGCTCGATGCCGGCAAGGAACGGGAGCGTCGCCATGTAGACGTACGGGGCCGTCGCCGGCCGCACTGCGGCGAGGGCCGCCAGAGCCAACGCGGCCACCGCCAGCGTCGCCAGCACGCCGATGAACACGCCCGCCACGCCGGCCACCACGGCGACCCCGGCGCAGACGGCGATCATGGTGCGGTCGGGCAGGAACCCCGTGTCCGGCCGGGACGTCCCGGTCGTCGGGGACGCGTCGGGTGTCGTGGTCACGACGGGACCTCCTCCGTCGTCCGGGAGCCCGACGGCTCCGCGCCGGCGCGGGAGCGGCGTTTCGCCGCCAGCACGGTGAGCACGTAGAGACCGATCGCGAGCGCCCCGAGGGGCACGGCGACCAGCAGGTTCGACAGCCGGTCGGTGGTGTCCGATGTGGTCAGTGACCACGCGGCCACCAGCGGTGGCGTCATGACCAGCACCCCGATCAGCGGCGGTGCGGCGGCCCGCAGATCGACCGGCGGCTCCGGGCGCAGTGCCGTCCGGACCCCGGCGAAGACGGTCGCGGCGGCGGCGAGGTCGCCGACGAGGACGGCCACCGCGACCCCGACGAGTCGGGCGTTGCCGTCCAGCAGGACCACGGCGAGCCCGCCGGTGAGCGCCGTCGCGGCGAACGACAGCACGCTCGCGAGCCGTGGCCCGTTCACGTCGAGGCGGGCGAACAGCGCCTGCCTGCCGATCTCGTGCACGCCGGCCGCCAGCTGGGCGACCGCCATGACCACGAGGCAGCCGGCCAGCGCCCCGAGCGTCGGTGCGGCGGCGAGCTCCCCGGTGGCGAGCCCGGTCGTGATCGGGCCGGCGAGCGCGGCCAGCAGGAGCAGCGCCGGCAGCCCGACCACCCCGACGAACGACAACGCCCGGCGCCAGGACGCCGCGTACCGGGCCCGGTCGTCCTCGGACGCCGCGGCGGACAGGCCGGGCAGTGCGGCCGTGGTGATCGCGCGGGCGCCGAGCGCAGCGCAGGCGCTGTACACGGCGTGGGCCATCTGGATCACGAGGACGCCACCGGCCACCGTCGCGGCCAGGGCGAGCACCACATAGAAGCCGGCGGCCGGGAACGCGGCGACCGACACCGACCGGCGGAGCCGCCGCGCGATCCGCCGGGCCTCCGGGTCGGAGCGCCATCCCCGCTTCGGCAGGGGGAGCAGCCCGGCCCGGGCGGCGCCGACGATCTGGAGCGCGGTGTGCAGCGCGACCGACGCGGTCGCGCCGACGCCGAGCAGGACGACCAGGCCGAGCGACACGTCCCCAGCGGCGGGCCCCGGCTGCACGGTGAGCGCGACGATGCCCATGACGGCGATCAGGCCGATGTTCTCCACCGCAGGGGCGGCCGCGGCGAGCGCGAACCGTCCGCGGGCCTGCTGGGCCGCCGCCCCCAGGGCGGCGAGCACGTACAGCGGGACCTGCGGCGCGACGAACAGCAGCAGCAGGAACGCGTAGCCCTGCAGCCGGGCGCGCTGGTCGTCCGGGACCCCGAGCGTCAGCGACCAGGCCAGTACCGGCGAGACGACGACCGTCAGCAGGGCCGTCGCCCCGGCGCCGAGCAGGAGCACCGAGCTCAGCTGACCGACCAGGAGACGCCCGTGCCCGACGCCGTGCTGGCGTATCACCCGGACCACGGCCGGCACGACGACGAGCCCGAGCACCGGACCGGCGACGGCCGAGTAGATCAGGTTCGGCACGACGTTGGTGGACAGGAAGACGTTGGCGAAGAACGTCGGTCCCAGCACGGCACCGATCGCGACGACCCGCAGCAGGCCGGTCGCCCGGCTGACCAGCGTCCACATCGAGACGGTGGCCGAGTCACGGGCGACACCGTCCTCGTCGGGGTGGCCGGCCGCCGTCCCGCCGTCGTCCGGCGTCGAGCACGTGCTTCCTCCTCAGCGCCGGATCGCGCGACGGGCCAGCACGGCGACCGCGATCAACGCCAGCAGCAGGCCGGTCAGCGCGCCCGCCCCGGCCGCGAAGCCCCGCGACGGGGAGACCGGATCGGGCAGCGGCGCGGCAGGCGACGAGCACCTCGGCCGCGGGCCCGGCCAGGTCGGCCACGTTGAGCTCGTCGAGCTGGCCGCGCAGCTGCTGCTCCCGGTCCACGAGCGGAGCCCGCTCGGAGGACGACGCCCCCGGATTCGAGTCCAGCCGGCCCAGCACGCCCCGCAGCTGACCGTCCAGGTAGGCCTGCACGGCGGACCGGCGGTCGTTGTTCGAGACCTGCGAGATACCGGGCCGTCAGGGCGCCGAGGATGTCGGTCGCCCGCTGCGGGTCCGTGTCACGGACCTCGATGTGGATCACTTCGCTCTCCGGCACGAGCGTCGTGGTGACCTGCGACGAGAGCTGCTGCGGGGTCATCGACCACCGCGCCGCGATCGGGTCGATGACGGTGCGGCTGCCGAGCAGGACGAGCTGGGTGGTCAGGTTGCGGTCCTCGCGCAGGAACCCGGTCGGCTGCTCGCGGGTGATGACGTAGAGCAGGTCGGTCTCCGCCGCGTACCGGGGCGCGACCAGGAAGCTGCCGAGGAACCCGCTGACGGCGCCGAGCAGCACGAGCACGAGCGCGACCAGCGCGAATCGCTTGCCCTCGCGCGCGGTCAGGCGTCGCCACGACGCGGTGCCGGCCGGCGGCGGGCCGGCCGCGGGACCGGGGCGCGGCGGGCCGTACATCGGCCCGGTGGCCGGACCGGGCGGGCCGGCAGATCCGGCACCCTGAACGGCCCCGGAGGGCCGGCTGTCCGGCCTCCCTGAACGGCCCCGGAGGGCCGGGTCGTGGCCGGGGCGGGGTCTGGGCCGGCTCCGGCGCAGGGGGTTCGGTGCGCACAGGCCCGGAGGGCGTCGGGCCGGACGAGCCGTTGCCGTTGGTCGCCGGACCGGACATCTCGTCGGTGCTCATGGAGATCCTTCTGCGAGAACGGCGCACACGCGATCGACCTGGGCGTCGAGCAGTGCGGGTGACATCGGGAGGGACAGGATCGACGCGGCCGCGTCCTCGCAGACCGGGAGCCTGCCGTTCGCGTACTCGGCGAACGCGGGCTGGCGGTGGCAGGGGACCGGGTAGTGGACACCCCACCCGATCGCGGCGGCGTCGAGCAGCGCGGTCACCGCGGCCCGGTCAGGGACGCGGACCACGGCGAGGTGGTGCACCGCCTCGGACGACGGGTGCTCCCCGACCGGGACGACGTCGCGTGGGAGGCCGGCGCGGTAGCGGGCCATCACGGCCCGCCGCCGGGCGTTCGCGGCGTCCAGGCTGGGAAGCTTGACACCGAGCACGGCGGCCTGCAGCGCGTCCAGCCTGCTGTTGCGGCCCCGCTCCGGGTGCAGGTGCCGATCAACGGGCGACCGGCCGTGGTCGGCGAGGACGCGGATGCGCCCGAGAAGAGCGGCGTCGTCGGAGACGACGGCGCCGCCGTCGCCCAGCGCACCGAGGTTCTTGCCGGGGTAGAAGCTGAACGTGGCGGCCGTGCCGAAGCCGCCGGCGCGCCGGCCGCGGAACGTCGCGCCGTGGGCCTGCGCCGCGTCCTCGAGCAGGGCCACGCCGTGCCGTGCGGCGACCCGTGACAGCCGGTCGACGTCGGCGACCTGGCCGAACAGGTGCACCGCCACGACCGCCGCGGTCCGTGCCGAGACGGCGGCGTCCACCGCATCCGGGTCGATCAGCAGCGTGTCCGCCAGCACGTCGACGAACACCGGCCGTGCCCCGACCGCGCACACCGCCTCGACCGTGGCGACGAACGTGTTGGCCGGGACGATCACCTCGTCTCCCGGGCCGATGCCCGACGCGGCGAGGACGAGCTCGAGCGCGTCCGTGCCGTTGGCGACGCCGACCGCGTGCCGGACCCCGCAGTACTCGGCGAACGCGGCCTCGAACCGGTCCACCTCGTGCCCGCCGACGTAGCGGCCGTCGCGGCGCACGCGCTGCCAGGCGGCGTCGAGGCCGGCACCGTGGACGTCGTTCACGGCGTCCAGGTCGAGGAAGCGGATCGGGGCCTGCGCCACCGACGGCGTCTCGGTGAGCGTCACGACGCCGCCACCGCCGACCGGCGGCGACCCGCCGTGTTCGCGTCGTGAACGGGTACCGGCGAGCCGCACACCCGCGCCGCGTCCGTCGCCTCGAGGACCCGGACGACGTCCAGCCCACGCTCGCCCGGTGTCAGGCACGGCGTTCCGTCCCGGACGCAGTCGACGAAGTGCTGGTCCTGCACCAGCAGCGGCTCGGTGAAGGGAACGAAGGGAGACGTGATGTCGCCGGTGCGGTAGGTCATCGGGACCGAATGCGCGGACGTCGCGTCGTCGATCCCGGCGGGGTCCACGCCGATGTCGTAGACGCGGATCCGCTCGTTGTCCGACATGTCGTCGTACACGGCCATCTTCCGTTCGCCGATCACCGTCACGGTGCGCACCTTGCACGGGTTCAACCAGCTCACGTGGACGAAGGCGTGGGTGCGGGACCGTTCGAAGTCGAGGCGCAGATACGCGACGTCGGAGTGCCGGACGCCGATGTTGCGCTTCGCCCAGACCGACGTCGTCGACGGCATCTCGTCCAGCAGGTAGGACACGATCGAGATGTCGTGGGGGGCGAGGTCCCAGATGACGTCCACGTCGGCCTGGTACCGGCCGAGGCTGAGGCGCTGGGTGTCGATGTAGAGCACCCGTCCCAGCTCGCCGGAACGCACGATGTCCCGCAGCTTCCAGACCGCCGCGTTGTACTCGAACGTGTGGCCGGTCATCAGCTGGACCTCGGACGAGCGCGCCAGCTCGACCAGCGCCGCGCCGTCCGCCGTGTTCGTCGCCAGCGGCTTCTCGACCAGGACGTGCCTGCCCGCGGCCAGCGCGGTCCGCGCCACGGTGGCGTGTGACCCGGGCGGTGTGGCGACCACGACCGCGTCCACCTCGTCGAGCACCGCGTCGAGCGAGTGCGACAGACGGGCCGCCGGGTAGCGGCCGGCTGCTTCGTCGAGCCGCTCCGCGGAGCTGTCGACGACCGCGACGTCGACGTCGCGCAGCGTGCTCAGAACACGCACGTGCTTGGATCCCCAGTATCCGTACCCGACGACCGCCACCCGGGTCCGGTCCCTGCACCGGCTCATACGGCCCCCTCGCTGGATCTCGTGATCGCCCTCGCAGCTCACGACCGGTGCTGCGAGGATGTCGATCCACTCTCGGCGAGCGGAACTCCGTCCGTTACGCCGTTTACCGACCAGTCCATGGCCGAACGCGCGTTTGCCGTTCGACCCGAACGTGTCCGTGTGTCCACCTCTTCGGGTACGACCAGGTGATGTGCTTTCCGCATGGGCAGACGGCACGCGCATTCGGGTCAGCGTGTGTCATGTGCTTTCTGCTTCTGGCCACCGGAGGCCTCGGTCCGGACGGTCCATCGGCGCGTGCCGGTTCGACGGCCGGGCGGACGTACGACTCGTCCACCTCCCTGCCTCCTGGGGCGGCCCTCCCGGACGAGCGCGCATGCGCGGCCGCAGTGTCACGCAGCGTGTGGGAGCCGCGCCCGGACAACGACCGGGCCAACCGCACCGTCCCGCCGGGACCGGTGCCGTCGCGTAGTTGGGGTAACGCCGAGGCGGACGGATTACGAGATCGGGTCACCGGCCGGTTCACCGGGACCACCGACGAGATCATCCGGTGGGCGTCGTGCAAGTGGGGGTTCGGGGCGGACGTGACGCGCGCGCAGGCGGTGCGGGAGAGCGACTGGCACCAGTCCGCCCGCGGGGACGGCGGGATCAGCTACGGCCTGCTGCAGATCAAGTCGACCGTGTGGACCGGCACCCACCCCTGGTCCGAGCGCAGTACGGGGTACAACGTGGACTGGTCGCTCGGCATGCGCCGGGCCTGCTACGACGGCCTGATCTACGACGGGGTCGGCCGCGGGGACCTCTGGGGATGCGTGGGGGTGCACTACTCCGGCTCGTGGATGGACGCCGGTGCACGCGAGTACACGGCGGCGGTCCGGCAGGCGGTCGCCGACCGGACATGGGAACGCTGGCCGAGCGCCGCCGGCGGGCGGGCGCCCCCGCCGGACCCGTGACCGCGTGGTCAACCGATCGCGGCCAGCACCCGCTCCACGGCCTCCGCGGCCGGGACCCGGCTCGCGTCGATCGTCAGCTCCGCGTCGTCCGGCGTCTCGTACGGGTCGGAGATGCCGGTGAACTCGGCGATCTCGCCGCGGCGGGCCTTCGCGTAGAGACCCTTGCGGTCACGCGCCTCGCACACCTCGAGCGGCGTGCTGACGTGCACGAGCACGAACCGCCCGTGCGCCTCGACCATCGCCCGCACCTCGGCGCGCACGCTCGCGTACGGCGCGATCGGGGCGCAGAGCGCGACGCCGCCGTGCCGGGTGACCTCGGCGGCGACGAAGCCGATGCGGCGGACGTTGAGCTCGCGGTGCTCGCGCGAGAAGCCGAGCTCGGAGGACAGCATGGTGCGCACGACGTCGCCGTCCAGCAGCGTCACCGTCCGCTGCGTGCGCTCGGTCAGGGCGGCGTGCACGGCGTTCGCGATCGTCGACTTCCCGGAGCCGGACAGGCCGGTGAACAGCACCGTGACGCCGTCGCGGACCGGGGTGGCGGCGCGGCGGCGCAGCTCCCGCTCGGTGGAGGCGGGGGTCAGCGTGCGCGGGACGGTCTCGCCGCGGGTGATCAGGTCGGCGACCAGCCCGGCGACGTCGGCGGCGGCCGGCTCGTCGACGTCGTTCGGCCGGTACCCGCGTGGCCGGGGCCCACTCGCCGGTCGCGCGGTCCAGGGCCATCTCCGGCAGCGCGACCGACTCGGTGCCCGCCGCGCCGGCGCCCCACCCGTCGGGCAGGTGGGTGACGCCGAGCGCGGCCGCGACGCGTCCGGCCAGGGCACGTCCCGGCCGTCCGCGACCGCGTGGCGGGGGATCGGCAGCGCGACGACGTCCGCTCCGAGCTCGCCCGCCGCGCCCTCGGCGGCCCGGAGCAGCCCGGCGCCGTCCACGGACGCCGGCGAACCGTGACCGACCAGCGGCAGAAGGACGACGCGCATGCCCGCCGTCTCGGCCGCCGCGGCGATCGCGGCGACGTCCGGGGCGTGCGGCGGGGCGGTCATCGGGACGCCGAACACCGGCCCGGCCCCGAGCGATCCCGGCAGCTCGACGCCGTCCGGGCGCTCGCGCGGGTGCAGCCGCCGGACCGGGCCGGCGAGCGTGGAGCGCCCGCCCCCGGCCGGGTCCGCCCGTTCGACCGTGAGCTCGGCGACCGGCGTGCGCTGCTCGTCGTCAAGGCGCAGCAGACCGGCCTCGTGGGCCCGTGTGGCGATCGCGTCCGGCACGGTCAACACGATCGGGACCGGCCACGCCGTGCCGTCCGGCAGCGTCCCGGACTCGTCGACCGCGGCGGCGGCGTCCGCGTCGAGGAAGCCGGTGAGTGGCCGGTAGGCGCCGTGCAGCAGCAGGTCGAGATCGTCCAGCTCGACCGGGCTCGGGATCCAGGACGGGGCGGTCGTCACGGCTGCACGCTATGTCCTCCCGCGTGGGCCCGTGATACAAGGTCGCCGTGGAAGACGACGCCGCGCTGGCCCGCCGGATCGCCGAGCAGGTCGGGACGCTGCTGTTGCAGGTGCGGGACACCGACGACCCGGAACCGGTCGGGGACCGTGGGGACCGGGCCGCGCAGGAGGTGATCGCGGCCGAGCTGGCCGAGCACCGCCCCGACGACGCCGTCTTGTCCGAGGAGGCCCTCGACGACGCGGCGCGGCTGGACGCCCGTCGCGTGTGGATCATCGACCCGCTGGACGGGACCCGTGAGTTCGCCGAGGCCGGGCGGCACGACTGGGCCGTGCACGTCGCGCTCTGGGAGGACGGGGACCTGACCGCGGGAGCCGTCGCACTGCCCGCCGTCGGGACCACCTTGGACAGTGCGACGGTCGGCCCGCCGCCCCCGATGCCCGACGCCGGCCGCGTGCGGGTCGCCGTGAGCCGGACCCGCCCGCCGTCCATCGTGGACAAGCTGGCCGAGCGGATGACGATCGAGCGGGTCGCGCTCGGGTCGGCCGGCTACAAGGTCGCCGCCGTGATGCTCGGCGAGGCGGACGCCTACGTGCACGCGGGCGGGCAGCACGAGTGGGACTCGGCGGCACCGGTCGTCGTCGCGCGGGCGGCGGGGTTGCACACCTGCCGCCTGGACGGCTCCCCACTGCTCTACAACCGGCGCGATCCGAGCCTGCCGGACCTCGTCGTCTGTCGGCCGGAACTGGCCGACGACGTGCTGGGCGCCCTGAACGCCTGAGCGATCCGCGCAGCGCACGGTACTTGGCGAGCCCCGAACGCCGGGGTCACAGCGATGTCGAGGCACCGCGTAACACGCGATGCCGGTCGGGCGAGTGGTGCGTTGACGGCGGCTGACCGAGCGCGGCCCCGGCCGAGGAGGGCCCGCAATGGACGTCGAGCAGACCGAGCTCGAGGGCGTGTTGCTGTTCCGCCCGGCGCCGATCCGCGACCACCGCGGTTTCTTCAGCCGCACCTACGACGACGCCGCCGTGTCGTGGTACGGCGTCGGCTGCGGCGACTACGTCGAACACAGCCAGTCCCGGTCCGTGCACGGCGTGCTGCGCGGGCTGCACGGCCGCAACTCGGGTGGCGAAGGCAAGATCGTGCGCGTGGCACGCGGTGCCCTGTACTTCGTCGTCCTGGACGGTCGGCTGGAGTCGCCGACGCTGGGCCACCACATCACGTTGCAGCTGGACGACGACGACCTGGTGTCGATCCGGGTGCCGCGCCGGATGCTGATCGGATACCAGGTGCTCAGCGAGGTGGCCGACGTCTGCTATGCCATCGACCGGGTCCACGATCCGGTCCAGGCGGTGGCGGTGCACCATGCCGACCCGGACCTGGCCATCACCTGGCCGCTGACGCCCACCGCGCTCAGCGAGCGGGACATCTTCGCACCGTCCTGGTCGGACTACCTGCGCACGCTGGACGGCGCCGCGGTCGCGGAGCAGCACATTCGGCACAGTCGGCCGACGAGGAGTAGCGACCCGGTGCCGTCCGCCGGCGGCGCCGGTCGTCAGTAGGCACCCCGGGCGAGGAACACGGCGCCGAACGTCTTCCAGATGATCACGAAGTCGAGCGCGAGCGACCAGTTCTCGACGTACCGGAGGTCCAGGCGCACCGACTCCTCCCACGTCAGGGAGCTCCGTCCGCTGACCTGCCACAGTCCGGTCATGCCGGGCCGGACGAGCAGCCGGCGGCGCGCGTCGTCGGCATAGGTCTGGACCTCGATCGGTAGCGGAGGTCGCGGGCCGACCAGGGACATGGTCCCGTTCAACACGTTGAGCAGCTGTGGCAGCTCGTCGAGGGAGTAGCGGCGCAGGAGCTGGCCCACCGAGGTGACTCGGGGATCGGTGTGCATCTTGAACAGCGGGCCCGCGCCGTCGTTCGATTCGGTGAGCTCGGCGAGCCGGGCTTCCGCGTCCCGGCTCATCGAGCGGAATTTGATCATCATGAATCTGCGGCCGTGCTGTCCGACCCGCTCCTGGCGGAAGAACACCGGGCCGCCGTCGCTGAGCCGGACGGCGATCGACACGGCCAGGAACAGCGGCGCCGTCAGCAGCAGCAACAGCGCGGCGACGCACCGATCGACGGCCGCCTTGAGCAGCCGCGCCGTCCCGGTGAAACGAGGATGGGACAGAAGTAGCAACGGGAGACCGTCGATCGGGGCGATGTGCATCCTCGGCCCCGCGACCTCCATCAGCCCCGGGTCGACAGCCAGTTCGGCGTTCGTGCCCTCGAGTTCCCAGGCCAGCCGGCGCAGCCGAGTCGGGCCCCAGCCGGGCGCTCGGCAGACGGCGACGACACGGTGGTCGTGAGCAGCGGCGACGCCCGGTACGGAGTCGAGGTCGCCGAGGACGTCGACCCCGTCGACATCGAGACCGCCCCCGGTTCCGGTTCCCGTGGGAGTGCAGGCCGCGGTGACCTTCCATCCGAAGAAGGGGTCGCGGCGGGTGCGCCGGACGAGGTCGCAGACCGCCTCCTCGCTCCCCACCGCGAGGACCGGGAGCGCGCACCGCCCGGCTCGCCGCTGGCGGTGCAGCCACTTGCGCAGGACGAACCGGGCCACCAGACAGAGACAGCCGGTCAGCGGGGTCAGCACGAACACCCAGATGCGGACCGATTCCACCATCAGCAGCAGACCGGCCAGGCCCAGAGCGACGGAGTCAGCGTCACCGCGCGACCGAGCCGTACGAACTCGGTGGCTCCGTACCCCAGGATCCGGTACTCCCAGGCCCGGCACAGCACGAGGGCAGTGATGAGCAGGCCGCCCGACACCGCACCGGTGACGATCCGTGCCCGGTCGGCCGCGGGAAACCCGTCCAGTCCGATGAGGACGAAAAACGTCACCGACACCGTGATCACGGTGACGTCCGCTGTGGTCACCAGGCGTGAGAAGCGCTGCTGCCAGCGAACCGGTGCGTTCACCTGGCGTGATCGGGTCCTGCGCGTTGCCGCGCTCGCTCCAGGGAGACGGTGGCCGCACGCGGCCGTCGCGGGCTCTCTTCGTCCGCCACCTTGGGGTCGATGGTCATCCGCGACCCTCCCGATCTGCCGCAGGTATTGATCACCGGCCGGCTTCGCCGTCGACCGGTCCCCCGGCCCCGCCGACCCGGTCGGCACGCACGGACCCTTACTCGTGGTGTTCGGCGCCGCCGTTACCGGCATCTCGAAAGGATCACGAAACGTGTGATCAACACGCCCTGTCGTGCCGCCGGGTCCGGAGTGGAACTGGTCGGATCCTCCCACGAGAAGTTAGTCCTCTTGCCGGTTCTGTTACGCCGAGTGAACGAACTTCATTCGTACGGCAGGGCTCCATGTAACGCAGCCCAATGGGGCGCCGAGCCATCGAAGTCACTGCTTCTTCGACGAGGAGCGAGATCATGAAGGTCGTGCTGTTCTGTGGTGGATACGGCATGCGCATGCGCGACGGGCAGTCCGACGTGCCTAAACCGATGACGCACCGTCGGTCCGCGCCCGCTGATCTGGCACGTGATGCGCTACTACGCCCATTTCGGGCACACCGACTTCGTGCTGTGCCTGGGCTACGGGGCGCACCACATCAAGGACTACTTCCTCAACTACTCCGAGACAGCGTCCAACGACTTCGTGCTGCGCGGTGGCGAGGTGCGAGCTGCTGCGGCTCCGACATCCAGGACTGGACGATCACTTTCGTCCACACCGGCCTCGACTCGCCGATCGGCGAGCGGCTGCGCCGGGTGCGCCGCTACGTCGAGAACGAGGAGATGTTCCTGGCCAACTACGCCGACGTGCTGACCGACCTGCCGCTCAACGAGATGATCGACGCGTTCAAGGCCAGCGACGCGGTGGCCTCGCTGGTGGCGGTGCCGCCGCAGTCGGCGTTCCACTGCGTCGAGCTCGACGACGACGGCACGCTGTCCGGCGATCCGGGCGCTGCAGGAGATGCCGCTGTGGGAGAACGGCGGCTACTTCGCCCTGCGCCCGGAGATCTTCGACTACCTGCCGGAGAACGGCGACCTGATCACCGACGCCTGCGCGCCGCTGGCCGGCCGAGGGGCGGATGCTGGCGTACCGGCACAGCGGGTTCTGGCACCCGGCCGACACGGTCAAGGAGCGCACCGCGCTGGAGGCGGCCTACCGGTCCGGCAACAGCCCGTGGATGCTCTGGGAGGACAACGAGAGCCGGCACCCGTTGGTGACGACGGGTGCAGCAGAGTTCAGCGTGCCGGAACTGGATCGCTGATGAAGGTCAGCGTCTTCGGGCTCGGCTACGTCGGCTGCGTCTCGGCGGCGTGCCTGGCCTCGCTGCGGCCACGAGGTGATCGGCGTGGACGTCAGCCAGCTCCAAGGTCGACATGGTCAACGCGGGCCGGCCGCCGGTCGTCGAGGAGCGGATCGGCGAGATCATCCGGCGAGGTCGTCGCGCAGGGCGCGCTGCGGGCCACCGACGACGTCGCGGCCGCCGTCGGCGCGACCGAGATCGTCCCTGGTCTGCGTCGGCACCCCGTCGGCGCCGAACGGCAGCCTGTCCACCGCCTTCCTGGAGCGGGTCACCGAGCAGATCGGCGAGGCGCTCGCGGCGGAGGGGCACCGGCACACGGTCGTGTTCCGCAGCACGATGATCCCCGGCACCTGCGAGCAGCTGCTGCTGCCGATCCTGGAGAAGGCGTCGGGTCGTCGTGCCGGCATCGACTTCGGCGTGGCCGTGAACCCGGAGTACCTGCGCGAGGGCAGCAGCGTGCGCGACTTCCACGACCCGCCCAAGACCGTGATCGGCGAGCTCGACCCGGCGAGCGGCGACGCCGTCGCCGCGCTCTACGCAGGCCTGCCCGGCCCGGTGTTCCGGGTGCCGCTCGCGAGTCGCCGAGATGACCAAGTACACGGACAACGCGTTCCACGCCCTGAAGATCGGTTTCGCGAACGAGATCGGCGCCGTCTGCCGGGCGCTCGGCACTGGACTCGCACGAGGTGATGGACGTCTTCCGTCGCCGACCACAAGCTCAACATCAGCGCCGGCCTACCTGCGGCCCGGCTTCGCGTTCGGCGGCTCGTGCCTGCCGAAGGACCTGCGTGGGCTGGTGTACGCCGCGCGACGCGCGGACGTGTCCACCCCGATCCTCGCGCACGTCCTCCCGTCGAACGAGGAGCACCTCGAGCGCGCGTTCGACGCGGTCGCTGGCCACCGGCAGGCGCAAGGTCGGGCTGTTCGGGCTGTCGTTCAAGGCCGGGCACCGACGACCTGCGGGAGAGCCCGCTGGTCGAGCTCGCCGAGCGGCTCGTCGGCACGGGGCATCGACCTGCGGATCTACGACGCGCACGTCTGCGTCTCCCGGCTCGTCGGCGCGAACCGCGACGTACATCGAGGAGCGCCTGCCGCACCTCGGCGAGCTGCTGACCGACTCGGCGGACGGCGGTCATGACGCACGCCGAGGTGTGCGTCGTCGGGTGCCAGCGACGAGGCCGTGCTGGCGCTGCTCGACGAGCCGGGAGACCGGGTCGTCGTCGACCTGGTCCGGCTTCCCGACGCGGAAAGCCGTCGCAGCCGGAGAGAGGTACGTCGGCCTTGGCTGGTAGAGCGCTCATCGTCGTCGAGAACCTGTCGGTCCCGTTCGACCGCCGGGTCTGGCAGGAGGCCATCGCGCTGCGCGACGCCGGCTGGCGGGTCGACGTGATCTGCCCGCAGGGCGAGACGCAGGACACCGAGGCGTACGAGTCGAACTGCGACGGCGTCGGATCCACCGCTATCCGCTCGCGCGCGGCGGTCGGCGGCCCGCGCGGTTTCCTCCAGGAGTACGGCGCGGCGCTGTGGCACAGCGTCCGGCTGGCCCGGCGGATCGGACCGGTCGACGTCGTCCACATCGTGCAACCCGCCGGACCTGCTGTTCCTCGTGGCGAAGGCCGCGCACGGCGCGGCCGCGCGGTCGCTGTTCGACCAGCACGACCTCGTCCCGGAGCTGTACCTGTCCCGGTTCGGCCGGGGCGAGGACCTGCTCTACCGGCGCCGTGTGCCTGCATGGAGCGGCTGACCTATCGCGCCGCCGACGTCGTCATCGCGACCAACGAGAGCTACCGGGACGGTGGCGCTGCAGAGGCGGCGCAAGGATCCCCGGGACGTGTTCGTGGTGCGCAGCGCCCCGGCCGTCGAGCGCTTCCACGCCGTCGAGCCGGATCCGGCGCTGCGGCACGGCGAGCCGCACCTGCTGTGCTACCTCGGCGTGATGGGTCCGCAGGACGGCGTGGACTACGCGCTGCGGGCGCTCGCGTCGCTGCGCGACGACGTCGGGCGCACCGACTGGCACGCCGTGTTCGTCGGTGCCGGGGACGCGTTCGACGACATGGTGGCGCTCTCCCGGGAGCTCGGCCTGACCGACCTGGTCACGTTCACCGGCCGGATCCCGGACGCGGACCTGCTGCGGCTACCTGTCGACGGCGGACGTCTGCCTGGCGCCGGACCCGCTGAACCCGCTGAACGACGTCTCCACGATGAACAAGATCATGGAGTACATGGCGATGGGCCGGCCGATCGTCTCCTTCGACCTGCGGGAGGCGCGGGTGTCGGCCGGGGAGGCCGCCGTCTACGCCCCGCCGAACGACGAGGCCGCGTTCGCGAAGCTGATCTCCGGACTGCTCGACGACCCGGACGAGCGGCGCCGGATGGGCGAGATCGGCGCGGCCCGAGTGCGCGGGCCGCTGTCCTGGGAGACACTCCCGTGACGCTCTTCTGGCGGCATATCGACATGCCGTCGGGGACGAGCGGTCCGCCGGTTCGACCGGCGACGCCGGGTGCACGGCACCGGGCGACGTCGGCGATGGCCGGCCCGCAGGGCCTCGCGGAGCGCGCGGAACAGGGTCGTCGAGCGGAGCGACTGTTAGCGCGTCGGCACGGAACGAGACGAACGTTCGATCTTGTCTCGACCAGCTGACCGGGAAGTCCCGGGGGGATGAGGAGTTCATGGACATGTCGGTGCTCGCCGGCATGCACGGGCGGATCGGCAGCTCGAGCGAGCGGTCGGCCGTGAGGTACCCGGAGATCGACCTCGCGATGGTCGGCCGCCTGATCCGGTGCCGGTGGCAGGTCCTGACCGCCCTCGCCCTGCTCGGCGCCGTGCTCGGCTTCGGCCTGTCGTTCGTGCTGTCGCCGGGATACGTATCCGACAGCAAGGTCGTGCCTGCAGGGCGAACGGGACAAGGACCAGCTGCCGGGTGAGAGCGAGGTCGCGACGAGCTCGATCGTCCTCGACCGGTCCGCCGACAAGCTCGGATGGGGCGTGACCGGCCGCGATCTGCGCAGCCGTGTCTCGGCCGCCGTCGACATGAACGTGATCGAGATACACGGTGCCGCCGACTCACCCGAGCAGGCGCAGCAGCTGACGGACCAGGTCACGGACGAGTACGTCGCGTTCGCGGCGCAGATCTCGGGCGCCTGAGCGGCTGCTCCGGCCGCGCAGCCGCCGGCCGACCTCCAGCGCGTCGTCGACGACTCGAACAACACGATCGACCGGCTGCAGGGCTCGCCGGATGCGGACTCGTCCGGCACCGAGGGCGAGCGGATCCGCGCGGAGATCCAGCGGGCGCAGCAGGACGCCGCCCGGGCGACCGCACAGCTGCAGCAGGCCGGTGGCTCCGGAGGGGACGGACGACCGGTTCGACCTCCCAGGACCGCCCCACCGGGGCGTCATCCAGCCGGCCACCCTGCCGACCGGCCCGTCGTCCCCGAGCATGATCGAGCTCGTCGTGGGCGGAGCGCTGGTCCTGGCCTTGGCCGGGATCTTCTGGTCCATCTCGTGCGCCTGCGGTTCGACCCGCGGCTGTGGGAGCCCGGACGAGGTGGGTGCCGCTCTCGGGACCCACGGTCCTCGGGTGCGTCGAGGTCCCCTGGTCCGCGGCCCGCGGCAGCGGCGGGCCTGTCCCGGTTCCTGCACGACGACCGCAGGTGGACGGGGATCGACTCGGTCCCGATCGAGGAGCGCCCGCATACGGAGGACGCGGTACCGCCGCGTGCTCGGGCACCTCCGGGCGGCGCGCCGGACGCCGACCGGTCCGCTCGGCCTCCTGGTCGTGACGGTGGAGGGTGACACGCACCGCGGTCGCGACGGTGACCGAACTCGTCCTGGCCGCGGCCGAGGACGGACCGGTCCGGCTGGCCTGCGCCGACGAGGACGCATCGCGGACGCCGTCCGTGCGGGCGGCCGGCGACGAGGGCGTCGAGGACCGGGTGTCGATCGGTCCGGAGCCGCTCCAGGAGGCGGCCCGGGACGACGTTCGAGGTCGTCACGGTGCTCCCTCGAGCACCCGCTCGTGCCCGACTCGGGTCGCGGCAGCCGCGGTGGTCGTGGTGACGCTCGGGACGCGGACCGGCCTGGAGCTGGCCACCCTCGCCACGGCCTGCGCCGACGCCGGCCGGGACCTGATCGGGACGGTCGTGGCGCTGCCCCGGCACGTGGGGAGCCGACGCGAGGTGCCGACGGCACACCACTGACGACGGCCCGGCCGACGTCCCGGCGGACACCGCGCGACGGGACAGTCCGACCCGGCTACGGCCGGAGCGGGGGGATCATGAGCAGCGCGAACGACGGCATGATCGAGCCACTGCTCGACCTGCAACGTCTTGCGGCCGGCATCCGTTGGAGACGACGGATGTGGGGTGCGCTCGCCCTGGTCGGGCTCGTCGGGGGTGTCCTGGCGGCGATCGTCCTGCCCGGCGCGTCGACTGCATCGGCTCAGATCTACGTCGTCCACAAGACCGAGGACTCCGGTGACCCCACGGCCACGACGAAGACCGACCTGGCCCTCCTCAAGAGCACGACGGTGGCCGGGGAGGCCATCGCACGCACTCCGGTCGGCGAGCCGGCCGAGGACTATGTCAACGAGTACTCCGGCGAGGTCGTCGCTGCCAACGTCCTGAAGGTCACCGCCCCGGGCGCCGACGACGAGCAGGCCGTCGCGAACGCGCGGGCGCTCGCCGACGCGTACGTCGCCGTCTACGTCAAGCAGAGTGACGAGCGGGCGCGGGCCGAGGCGCGGGCCCTGGCCGACCGCCGTCGTGCGGTGCAGAAGGAGCTCGCCACACTCGCCGGCTCACCGGGCGAGACCGGGTCGAGGGATCGGAGCGGTGCGGCCGGTTCCGACTCCGCGGGGCGCGCCGAGCGCGTTGCGGGACTGAACGCGCAACTGTCGGCGATCGAACAGCTCGCGGTGCAGGCCGAGATCGGTACGCCGCAGATCGCCGCCGGAACGACGGTCATCGACGTGGCGCGGGTGACCTCGCGTTCCCCCTGTTCAACGCCGTGCTGTTCGGGTTGATCGGCCTCCTGGTCGGGCTCGGCGGCGGTCTCGCGCTGGCCGCCGTGCTGACCGTTGCGCGGGACCGGCCGGTCCTGCGACGGGACATCGGCGCCCACCTGGGAGCCAGCGTCGTCGCCCAGATCCCGGCGCCCGCGCCCCGACGGTTCCGCCTCCCGCGGAAGGGACGTGCGCGCGCGGAGAAGGAGCGTGTCGCCGCGATCCTCGCCCGGTTGGTGCGACACGGCCGGCACGGTGTCGATCCTGGAGCTGGGATGCCGGAGCGCGACGGTCGAGCTCACCTGCGCGATGGCTGTCGAGCTCGCGGCCGACGGGCCGGTGGAGATCGTGGACGACCTGCCCGGCAGCGGGTTGGAGGAGGCGGCCGCCGGCGCTGACGGGTCCGTCCGTGTCGTCGACGGCACGGCGTTCCCGCCCGCGACGCCCACCGAGGACGCGTCCGACGTGCGGCGGCTGGGTGTCGGGACCGTCGGGCCCGGTGCGTCGTGGACGGATCTACGTCGCCTGGGCGGCGAGACGATTCTCGTCGTGCGGGCGGGTTCGGCCGAGGCGAGCTGGATGCACACGGTCGCGCGGCAGCTGGCCGACGAGGGGATCGCGGTCGTCGGTGTGGTCGTTGTTCATCCCGATCCCCGGGACCGCTCCGACGGGACGTTGTGGGATCCACTGCACACGGCCGTTCGCGGTCGGGTGGCCGCGCGGACGGACGGCCACCCCGCCGGAGCGGCGACCCAGGACGCCGCCGAGGCCGTGGCTTCCGCCGCCAAGCCGTCGCCGGTCCCGCGGGCCCCGGCCATTCCGGGGGACCCGGTCGACGACGGTCTGGCCGCGACCGCGACCGCGCCCGGACCGGCCGAGATCGGTGGCGGAGAGCCGGCGGACGCCGAGGGTGCGCCCCTTCGGCTCGGGACGCCTCCTCCATCTGAGGTCGTGGGCGACCGGAACGGCATGGGCACGGGCAACGGGAACGGCGACCACAGCACCGGGGCAACCGCAACGGCAGTGCTCACGGCGACGGCAGCGCCAACGGAGCAAACGCAGCGCCAACGGCAGTGCCAACCGCAGCGCCAACGGCAGTGCCAACCGCAGCGCCAACGGCAGTGCCAACCGCAGCGCCAACGGCAGTGCCAACCGCAGCGCCAACGGACAGCAGTGCCATCGTCAAACGCAGCACCAACCGCGACAGCGGTGCCGCGCCGAACGGCGGCAGCGGTGCTTCGCCGAACGGCGGCAGTGGTGCCTCGCCGAACGGTGACAGCGGTGCCTCGCCGAACGGCGACAGCAGCGTCACGAACAACGGCGATGGCGGAGCCAAGACAAACGGCAACGGCCGGGCCAGCCGCAGGACTCGCGGCAACCGAAGTGCGGGGGCCGACGGCCGGGTCAACGGCAGCGACGGCATTGCGCCCACGCAGGTGAGGAGCGACGACCCGAGTCGGCCGGAGGGGGAGGGCTGAGCGAATGTGTGGAATCGCAGGCACCTATCTGTGGCCCGGCGGCGGCCCGTTCGACCGACCGGCTCACGGACGCCATCGCCCACCGTGGGCCGGACGGAGCAGGCCGCTACGCAGCACCGGCTCGGCGACGGCGAGGTCCACCTCGGACACCGCAGGCTCTCGATCGTCGACCTCTCCGAGACCGGCGCCCAGCCGATGGTCTCCGACGGACTCGCCCTGACCTACAACGGCGAGCTGTACAACGCGCCCGAGCTGCGCGCGGAGCTCGTGGCACACGGGGTCCGGTTCCGCGGTACCTCGGACACCGAGGTCGTGCTGGAGGCGTGGCGGCGGGAGGGCATCGGCTGCCTGCCGCGGCTGCGCGGGATGTTCGCGTTCGCCGTGTTCGACGAGCGCAGCGGGGAGCTGGTGCTCGTCCGTGACCAGCTCGGCATCAAGCCGCTGTTCCTCGTCCGGCGCGGGGACGGCATCGCCTTCTCCTCCGAGCTCAAGGCACTGGCCGGCGCGCTCGGCTCCGGTCTCCGGATCGACGAGACCGCGATCGTCGCTTCGCTGCTCTACTACTGGGTACCGGACAGCCGGTGCGCGTTCCGCGAGGCGGAGAAGCTGCCGCCGGGCGCTGGCTGCGCGTGCCCGACCGGACGGGCGGGTCGAGCGCGGCCGGTACTGGTCGCTGCGCGAGGTGGCCGAGGAGGCCGGCGCGGAGGCTCCGCGACGACCTGGCCGAGGTGATCGAGGACTCCACGCGCCGTCACCTCATCTCCGACGTCCCGGTCGCCACGTTCCTCTCCGGGGGGCTCGACTCGAGCTACCTCACCGCCCTCGCGGCCCGGCACCGGCCCGGCATCGCGGCCTACACGATCGGCTTCCGCGACGCCGACGCCCGGTTCGAGGCGATGCCCGACGACCTCCGCTACGCACGCCGGGTGGCCGACCGGTTCGGGGTCGACCTGCGCGAGATCGAGATCGCTCCGGACGTGCTCGAGATGCTGCCGGCGATGGCGCGTCACCTCGACGAGCCGATCGGCGACCCGGCCGCGATCAACACCTACCTGATCTGCACGGCGGCGCGGGAGGCCGGTGTCAAGGTGCTGCTCTCCGGGATGGGTGCCGACGAGCTGTTCGCCGGGTACCGCAAGCACGCGGCGAACCTGCTGGCACTGCGCTACCAACGCCTCCCGGCGGCGATCCGGCGCCCGGTCGGCGCGGGTCGTCGAGAGCCTCCCGGTGGCGTCGGCCCGGCGGGGCTACCGCTCGGTCCGGTTCGCCAAGCGCTTCCTCTCCTTCGCCGATCTCCCCGAGGAGACCGCGTTCCGCCGCAGCTACACGATGTACGACCGCGCGGAGCTGCTCGACCTGGTCGCACCCGGACCTGGCCGGCGCGGTCGACGACGTGCTCGCCGAGCACGCCGCGGTCTACGAGGACAACGCGCTGACCGACCACGTCAACCGGATGTGCCTGGCCGACAGCCGCCTGTTCCTGCCCGGCCTGAATCTGGCCTACACCGACCGCGCGAGCATGGCGGCCTCGACCGAGGTGCGGGTGCCGTTCGTCGACGTCGACGTGGTGCGCGCCGCGTTCCGCTTCCCGGGACCGGAAGATCGTCGGCAGGCAGGGCAAGGCGGCGCTCAAGCACGCCGCCTCGTCGGTCCTGCCGCGCGAGATCGTCTACCGGCCCAAGGGACTGTTCAGCGCCCCGTTGCGGGCGTGGATGAGCCGTGACCTCGCCCCGTCGGTGAACGAGGTGGTGAACGAGGGCGCGCTCGTGTCGGCCGGGATCCTCCGCCGCGACGCGCTGCGGCGCCTGGTGGACGAGGACTCGTCCGGTCGCCAGGACAGGTCCAAGCACCTCTGGCACGTGCTGACCCTCGAGTACTGGTACCGGGACGCGATGGCGTCCCGCAACGACGTCCGTGCGGCGTAGAGGAGCTCCCCGGTGAAGCAGGTCGTGCAGAACTACAAGTCGGGCGAGCTCGCCGTCGTCGACGTGCCCGTCCCGGCGTGCCGCCGCGGCGGGGTCCTGGTGCGCACGCGCTACTCGCTGATCTCGACCGGCACCGAGCTGATGAAGGTCAACGAGGCCGGGCTGTCCCTCGTGGGCAAGGCTCGGGCCCGGCCGGACCAGGTCGCGAAGGTCGTGCAGAGCGCGGCGACGAACGGTCCCACGGCCACCTACCGCAAGGTGATGAACCGGCTGGACTCCTACACGCCCCTGGGTTACTCGCTGTGTGGCGAGGTGGTCGAGGTCGGGGCCGGCGTGGCCGGCGTCGCCGTCGGCGACGTCGTGGCCTGCGCCGGCAACGAACAGGCGCTGCACGCCGAGGTCAACTGGGTCCCGACGAACCTGTTCAGCCCGGTGCCCGACGGGGTGGACCCGCAGCACGCGGCGTTCGGCACAGTCGGTTCGATCGCGATGCAGGGGGTTCGCCGCGGCGAGCCGCAGCTCGGCGACCTCGTCCTCGTCGTCGGCCTCGGCCTGGTCGGGCAGCTGACTGTCCAGCTCCTCGCGGCGCCGGGTGCCCGTGTCCTCGGACTCGACCCGGACCCGGGGAGGTGCGCGCTCGCCGAACGGTGCGGCGCGCTCGTGTGTGACGACCGCGGCGGCCGGAACCGTGCAGACGGCGGTCAAGGAGCTCTCCGACGGGCACGGGGTGGACCAGGTCTACCTCGCCGCAGGCGGGAGCACGAACGAGCCGGTCGAGCTGGCCGCCAAGCTCAGCCGCGACCGCGGCCGGATCGTCGACATCGGCAAGTGCCGGCTCGACCTGCCCTGGAACGACTACTACGAGAAGGAGCTGGAGCTGCGGTTCTCCCGCTCCTACGGCCCCGGTCGGTACGACCCCGAGTACGAGTTGGACGGCCGCGACTATCCGATCGGGTACGTGCGCTGGACCGAGCGCCGGAACCTGGAGTGCTTCCTCGATCTCGTGTCGCGTGGCCGGCTCGACATCGGACCGCTGATCTCGCACGTCGCCCCGTTCGAGTCGGCCGCCGAGACGTACCGGCGCCTGCACGACGGCGATCTCGAGGCCGTGGCCGTGCTGTTCGGCTACCCCGGGGGCGAGCCGTCGCAGGAGGCGGCCAGGGTGAGCGACGAGGCGGAACCGGCACGTGTTCCTGCGCCTCGGAGACTCGCACCCGCCGCCCGTCCCGCCGACACGGTGCGCCTGGGGTTCGTCGGGGCCGGGAACTACGCGTCGTCGATGGTGCTCCCGCACCTGGCGGAGCGCTCCGACGTTGCCCTCGACCGTGTCGTGACGACGTCGGCCCTCTCCGCGTCCAACGCCCGGCGCAAGTTCGGATTCGCCGACGCGTCGACCGACGTCGACACCGTTCTGGAGGACCCGGACGTCGACGCGGTGTTCGTGGTGACCCGGCACAGCTCCCACGCCGAGTTGACGCGGCGTGCCCTGCTGGCCGGCAAGGCCGTGTTCGTCGAGAAGCCATTGGCGTTGGACGAGGCGGAGCTGGCCCAGGTCCTCGACGCGATCGCGTCGTCCGGCAACGACCGGCTGCAGGTCGGATTCAACCGGCGGTTCTCGCCGCTTCTGGTGCAGGCGAAGGCGCAGCTCGGCAGGCGGGTCGGACCGGCGACCGTCCGCTACCTCGTCAACGCCGGTCCGCTGGAGCACGGCAGCTGGTATGCGCGACACGACAGCCAGGGCTCACGGTTCGTCGGGGAGGGAGGTCATTTCGTCGACGCGGTGAGCTGGCTGCTCGGTAGCGAGCCGGTGTCGGTGTTCGCCGCTGCCACCTCCGGGCGGTCGGATCTGCACGTGACCGTCCACTTCGGCGACGGCTCGTCCGCGGTGATCACCTACACGGCCTGCGGCGCACCCGGATACGCCAAGGAGACGCTGGATCTGATGGCCGACGGGACGGCACTACGGCTGGACGACTTCCGGCAGCTGACAGTCGTCCGCGGACGTCGTCGCACCCGGACGCCGAGGATTCCGCGCGGGCGCGACAAGGGCCAGCGCGCACAGCTCGAGGCCTTCTTCGGAGCGGTCCGCACGGGCGAGCCGATGCCGATCCCGCTGACCTCGCTGGTGGCCACGGCCCGCGCCACGTTCGCCGTGGACGCGAGCCTCGCGGCCGGTGCACCGGTTCCCGTCCGCGTGCCCCGCATGGACGGGTGTGCCGGCTGATGGACGCCAGGTGGTATGCCCGGCGCCTCTCGCGGATGGAGCCGCGGGAGATCGGCGGGCGCATCGTCACCGTGGCCCGCGCCCGCCGGTGGAGGAACGAGCCGACCGTCGGCGCCCCCGGCGTCGGCGCCCGGCCCGTCCCGTTTCACCGCCACGCTGCCCGCGCACGCGCTGCGGGAGATGCCCGGCGACGAACGCACGGCCGTGCTCGCGGCCGCCGACCGGCTGATGGCCGGGCATGCGGAGTTCTTCGGCGTGACCCGGTCGGACATGGCCCGCCCGGACTGGTTCCGGGACCCGAAGACCGGGCGCCGCGCCCCGGACGACACCTACGCGTTCGACGTCGCCTACCGGGACGAGGAGGCGGTGGGCGACATCAAGCAGATCTGGGAGCCGTCCCGACACCAGTACCTCACGGTCCTGGCCGCGGCCTACCACCTCACCGGCGACGACGCCTACGCGCAGCGCGTGTCCCGGCACCTGCGGTCGTGGTGGGCCGCCAACCCGCCGATGCGGGGGCCGCACTGGATCAGCGGGATCGAGCTCGGGATCCGCCTGATCTCGTGGGTGTGGGTCCGTCGCCTCCTGGCCGGTTGGAGCGAGGTCGCCGACCTGTTCGACGCGAACCCCGAGGCGGCCCACCAGATCCGGACGCACCAACGATGGCTGGCCGCGTTCCCCAGCTACGGCTCGTCGGCCAACAACCACGCGGTCGCCGAGTGTGCCGGCCAGCTGGCCGCGGCGTGCGCGTTCCCGTGGTTCCCGGAGTCCGCGCGGTGGCGGTCGACCGCGCTGTCCGGCCTGGAGCAGCACCTGTGCCGCAACACCTTTCCTTCCGGGCTCAACCGCGAGCAGGCCAGCGAGTACCACGGTCTCGTCCTCGAGCTGGGCCTCGTCGCCGTCGCCGAGGCGAGCGCAGCGGGCGTCCCGGTACCCGATGCAATCCTGGATGTACTGGCACGGATGACCGACGCACTCGCCGGCATCGTGGACGGCAACCTGTGTCCGCCGCGGCAGGGGGACGGCGACGACGGCCACGGCCTGGTCCTCGGCGGCTCCGGCGACCCGCTGGGCGTCACTGCTGTCCACCGGGGCCGCACTGTTCGGCGCCGCACCGTGGTGGCCCGACCGGCCGCCCGAGGACATCCGGACCCGTGCCCTGGCGGCACTGTGCGGCCGGGGCACTCGCGTGCGGAACCGGCCGACGAGCCGGCCCGCGAACTTCGCCGACGCCGGGCTCACCTCCTCCGGCGGCGGAGGACGGTGTGGTGCCGCTGCGACGGCGGCCCGCACGGGTTCGGGACCATCGCCGCCCACGCCCATGCCGACGCGCTCGCCGATCGAGGTGCGCCGCGAACGGAGTGGAGATCCTCGCCGATCCCGGGACGTACTGCTACCACGGCGAACCGGAGTGGCGGAGCTACTTCCGCTCCACTCGGGGGCACAACACGCTGGAGCTGGACGGAACCGACCAGTCGACGTCCGGCGGGCCCTTCATGTGGACCCGGCACGCCCGCAGCCGGGTGATCGAGGTCGGTACGTCGGGCCGCACCAGGCGCTGGGTGGCCGAGCACGACGGCTACGCGACCGGCCGGAGCCCCGCGTGGCACCGCCGGACGGTCGAGCTCGACGCCGGCGGGCTGCGGGTCCTCGACGAGGTCGACACGCCGCGGTCGCGCGGCGGCCGGCTGTCGTACCACCTCGGACCGGACGTGACCGTCGACCTGGCGGGCACCGAGGCCCGGCTGTCGTGGCGCGACGGCGACCGGGAGCGCTCGGCCGCGCTGAGCCTTCCGGCGGCGTTGTCGTGGTCGCTCCGCCGGGGCGAGCACGACCCGCCCGCAGGCTGGTACTCCGCCGGGTTCGGGCTCAAACAGCCCGCATCCACGCTGGTCGGAGTCGGGCCGATCGGTCCCGGCACGGGCCCGCTGAACACAGTACTGACGTTCGATCGAGGTCCGATGGGGGAGGAAGGGTGACGGTGAGCCGAACGGCTGACGGGTCGATGCCGCGAGCGAGGCGCCGGTGCGCCGTTCTCGGGGCGATCGTCGTCGCCGCCGTCCTGGCCGGGTGCTCGACGGCGGCCGAACCGAACCCGCCGCCGTCCCCCGGGCAGGTCGCGGCGACCGCGGGCGCCGTGTGCGGGCGTCAGGCACCCGGTCCGAGCGCCGCGCCGGCCGGCGCTGTCGTCGTCGACCCGGCATCTGACATGGACCTGTACCGGAAGTCCCAGAGCAGCCCGCCGGGAACGGTCTTCTGGCTGGCGCCGGGCAGGCACACGCTGGGCTCGGACCAGTACGGACAGGCCGTCCCGAAGGACGGCAACATCTATGTGGGCGCCCCCGGGGCGGTCGTCGACGGACGCGGGATGAACAACTTCGCGTTCACCGGCACGGCGAAGGACGTCACCATCAGGAACCTGACGATTCGCGGCTTCGATGCCCCGCGGACCAGGGGGTCGTCAATCACGACTCCGGGGACGGCTGGGTCATCGAGGACAACACGGTCGAGGACAACAGGGGCGCCGGTCTGATGGCGGGCGCCCGCCAGCAGGTCCGGGGCAACTGCCTGCGCAACAACGGCCAGTACGGGATGAACGCGTACCAGCCGGCGAGCGAGATCACGGGTCTCGTCGTCGAGGGCAACGAGATCGTCGGCAACAACACCGACGACTGGGAGACGCAAGGTCGAGGGCTGCGGGTGCACCGGTGGAGTCAAGTTCTGGTCGGTCAACGGCGCCGACGTCCGGGACAACTGGATCCACGACAACCGTGGTCCGGGACTCTGGGCGGACACCAACAACAACGACTTCCTGATCGAGGACAACCTCATCGAGAACAACGACGGCGAGGCCGTCTTCTACGAGACCAGCTACAACCTCGTGATGCGCGACAACGTCGTCCGCGGCAACTCGCGTCAAGGCGGGCCGGGAGTTCGCGGATCAGGGCGACGACTTCCCGAGCGGCGACCGTCTACCTCAGCGAGGCGGGCGGCGAACCGCGGGTCCCGGCCCGGACCGACAAGATCGAGATCACGCGGAACTCGTTCGAGGACAACTGGTCGGGGATCACCGCGTGGGAGAACGCGGACCGTTTCTGCAACAGCCCGGCGAACACCTCGACCGGTAGCTGCACGCGGCTGGTTGCTTCGCCGGCCCAGTGCTCCCCACCGGGCATCGCGAACACGCCGCTGTACGACGACTGCCGGTGGAAGACCCAGCGGGTCGACATCCACGACAACACGTTCACCGCCTTCCCGCCGACCATGGGCTGCGTGGCCGGGCGGTCCGGCCGGATGGCGGTGCTGTCGAACTACGGCACCTATCCGGACTGGTCGCCCGTACAAGGGCGACGGTCGTCCAGCAGGCGATCGTCAACGACCAGCAGCGTGGTCTGGCACGACAACACCTACGTCGGGCCGTGGAGCTTCATGGTCGGCAACGTCGGCCAGGTGCTCGATCAGGCCGCCTGGACGGCCCAACCCACCCGGCAGGACGCGGGCAGTTCGTTCAACAGCGGCCCGGGCTGCTGACGTCGACGAGGAGAAGGGGACGTCAGGTGGACGAACACGACGTTCAGAGGTTCTGGAACTCGCATCCGTGCGGTGACCACATCGTCGGCGGTCTGCACGGCGCCTTCGACGACGACTACGAGCAGTTCTTCAACGCCTACGATCGATGGCGCTACCGGCAGGAGAGCCACATCCCGGAATGTCTCGACCGCACCGACTGGAACGGCCGGAAGGTGCTCGAGATCGGACTCGGGCAGGGCGCCGAGTCGGAGCAGCTGGTACGGCGGGGCGCGCGCTGGTCGGGGCTCGATCTCACGCAGGAGTCGGTCGACCGCGTCGCGATGCGGATGAAGGTCCGCCAGCTCCGGTACGACGACCTGCGCCAGGGCAGCGCACTGGCCATCCCCTGGCCGGACGACAGCTTCGACATCGTCTTCAGCCACGGCGTCCTGCACCACATCCCGGACATCGCGCGAGCCCAGTCGGAGATCGCCCGGGTGCTCCGCCCCGGCGGGCACCTCGTGGCGATGCTCTACGCGCGGCACTCGCTGAACTACCAGGTCAGCATCCGGATCCTGCGCCGGCTGGCGCTCGCGGCCGCGTATCCCGTCCGGCGCACCCGGCTCGTCGCGTCGCTCGGCCATGCTGCGGGAGCACCTCGCCAATGCGGAGGCCAAGGGGCCGGCTCACTACCTGGCGCTGGAGAACTTCACCCACCGGAGCACGGACGGGCCGCAGAACCCGTTCGCCAGGGTGTACGGGCTGCGTGACGTCGCCGCCGATTTCCCGGACTTCGCGGTCGTCGACTCGTACCGTCGGTACCTGCATGCGCCGCCGATCCCGCTGCGCAGGGGCCGGGCCGAACGGTGGGTCGGCTGGCATCTGTGGGTCTATCTGCGGGCGCGCCCGACGCCGGCGTGACCGCCGAGCACGGCCGGACGGCGCCTGGACGCCGGACGTTCGTGATGCCGGCGACGAGAGGGCTGCCGCGACGGGCGTTCGGTGCCGCCGTACGGGCACCGGCCCTCGTGGGTGTCGTGTGGGGCCTGCTGATCGTCAACACCCTCGGCTACACCAAGGTCGACCTGATCATCCCCATCCCGCGCTCGGCCATTCAGGTCATCACGATGGGATCGCTGGCCGCCGCGTTCGTCCTCGCCCTCGTCCTCGAACCCGAAGGTGTGCTTGCGTCCCAACGCGTATCTCGTGATCCTGTCCCTGCTGGCGTTGCTGGCCCTCGCCTCGAGCCTGCGCTTCGAGTCCGGTCTGGGATCGATGATCCGCTGTGCTCGCCTCGTCCTGTTCGTCGCCACGCTCTGGCTGCTGTCCGGGTGGTGGCGGGGGGATCTGCGGTTCGTGAGCTTCCACCTCCGCACGCTCGCCGTCGTCCTGCTGTCCGTCCTCGTCGGGCTCGCCATCTCGCCGGGTGGGGCGTTCTCCGGCCCGGACGGCCGTCTCGTCGGTGCGATCTGGCCGATCACCTCGACCCAGGTCGGTCAGTACTGCGCCGTGGCGATCGGGCTCGCCATCCTGCTCTGGATCTCGAAGCGACTCGACGGCTGGAGCATGGTGATCGTGATCGTGCCGGCGACGGTCATGCTTCTGCTGAGCCACACCCGCACCGCGACGATCGGAATGGTCGTCGCAGTCCTGGTCGGCCCTGCTCAGCCTCGCGGTCACCGACCGGCGTGCGCGACGCGCCATCGGGTTGATCGTCGGGGCCGCCGCTGCGGTGGCGCTGCTGTTCGGCGGACTGATAGGGGAATGGCTGCTGCGGGGACAGGACCAGAGCGAGCTCACGTCGCTCACCGGCCGGGCCGACGTCTGGGACCAGGTCCTGGCGAAGGAACGGACCCTCGGTGAGTCGATCATGGGTGTCGGGCTGACCGACAAGTCCTTCCAGGGGCTCCCGATCGACAGCACCTGGCTGTCGATCTACAACGAGCTGGGGTGGATCGGTGTCGGCCTCGTCGTGCTCTACCTCGGCTGGCTCGTCGTGACCTGTGCTCTGCGGCCGCCGTCGCCGGAGCGGGCGTGTGCGATCTTCCTGATCGGCTACTGCCTGTTCGCCTCGTACACCGAGGTCGGCCTGGGGGACGCCTCGCCGTACTTCCTCCACCTGGCGGTGGCCACATCGCTGCTCGTCCGGCCACATCGGCCCGCGGCCGACCCGGTACCGGCAGGCGAGAACCGGGCGACGCCATGATCGACGGCCGTGGCACGTGCTCGTCGTGCACAACCGGTACCGGTCGGTTCATGCCGAGTGGCGAGGACCGCGTCGTCGACCAGGAGAGGGCTCTGCTCGCTGGCGCCGGTCATCACGTGAGCAGGTTCGAGCGGCGAAGCGACGACATCGACGACATGTCCCCGTCCAGACGTGCGATGGTCCCGCTTCGCGTGCCGTGGAACCCGGCGGTGCGTGCCGAACTCACCGCCCGGCTGCATGCGCGAGCGCCCGGACGTCGTTCACGTCCACAACACGTTTCCGCTGCTCAGCCCTGCGGTCATCGCGGCGTGCGCGGACGCGGACGTCCGGTCGTGGCGACCCTGCACAACTACCTCATGGTGTGCCCGCGCGGCACGCTCTATCGCGACGGCCGGTTCTGCGACGACTGCGTCGGAGGGGCCCCGCTGCCCGCGGTCCGGCACGGCTGTTACCGGAACTCCCGTCTCGCCGACCGTCCCGCTGGCGACAAGCCACTCGTGAACCGGACACGGGGGGACCGGGGTGTCCGTGTTCTTCTGCCCGTCCGAGGCGCACCGGTCCACGCCTGGTCCGGGCCGGGATGCCGGCCGAGCGGACGTTGGTGAAACCCAACCACGTTCCGGACCCCGGTGTGCGACGGACCGGACCCGGCGCGCACGTCCTCTATCTCGGCAGGCTGGCCGAGGAGAAGGGTGTGCGCCTGCTGATGTCGGCGTGGGACCGACTGGCCGCGCGCGGCGGGGCCGGATGCCCGCTCGTCGTCGCCGGGGCGGGTCCCCTCCAGCACGAGGTGGAGGCATGGGCGGCGGGGCGCGACGACGTGGACTACCGGGGTCTGCAGTCCCGTTCCGCATCGGCCGAGCTGATGGCGAATGCCGTCGCCGTGGTGGTGCCCTCGACATGGATGGAAACGTTCGGGCTGGTCGCAGTGGAGGCGATGGCAGCCGGGGTACCTGCGGTAGTCGCGGCCCACGGCGGCCTCGCCGATCTCGTGGAGGACGGCGTCACCGGCTTCCACCATCGTCCGTCCGATGCCGAGTCGTTGGCCGATTCGCTGCGCCGGGTACTGCCCGTGGACCGCAACCAGAAAATGGGGGCGGCAGCACGTCGTCGATACGAGCAGGATTTCACTCCTGCCGAGGCACTGAGGGCACTTCTCGACGGATACCGAAGTGCCCTGCGGCGTGCCGGCGCCCGGCCGACCCATTCAGGCGAGCAGAGCCCGTCAAAGGGGCGTCCAAATAGCCGCACTGCCCTTGCTCCGCACGGGGGAGAGAATCGATGAAACGGTGGTCGGAAACGTGGTCTCGCCGCTATCGAAAAAGATGATCAATGCATTGATGTAACGGCAGCCGCGGTTCGAGCGAGCAAACTCATCGACCAGGATTGATAGCCGAACACGCCAAGGGGTCGCCGCGATGACTGAGATAGTCCTCGAACGCTCCCGAGTCCTGCAGAGCCGCCTGCACGAGCTGGTGCCGGGCGGGGCGCACACATTCGCCAAGGGTTCCGATCAGTATCCCGAGGGAATGGCGCCGGTACTCGCACGCGGCCGTGGCGCCCGGGTGTGGGACGTCGACGGGAACGAGTTCGTCGAGTACGGGATGGGAATGCGGTCGGTCACGCTCGGGTCACGCCTACGAACCGGTGCTCGAGGCCGTGCGAGAGGTCCTGACCGACGGTCTCTCGTTCACCCGGCCGACCGAGATGGAACTGGCCGCTGCCGAGGACTTCCTGTCGATCGTCCCCGGTGCCGACATGGTCAAGTTCTGCAAGAACGCCTCGGACGCGACGAGCACCGCGGTCCGGCTGGCCCGCGCGGCCACCGGCCGGGAACTGGTCGCGCTGTGCAGGGACCAGCCGTACTTCTCCTCCCAGGACTGGTTCGTGGGCACGCTGCCGATCACCGCCGGGGTCCCGGAGGCCGTTCGCTCACTGGTCAGGACGTTCGGCTACAACGACCTGGAGTCCCTGCGCGCGGTATTCGACGAGAACCCGGGCCGGTGGCCTGCGTCGTGCTCGAGGCCGCGACCTCGCTGGCCGAGCCGGCGCCGGGGTTTCTCGCCGGCGTCCGGGCACTGTGCGACCGGCACGGTGCGGTGCTCGTCTTCGACGAGACCATCACCGGCTTCCGGTGGGCGCCGGGTGGAGCCCAGTCGATCTACGGGACGGTTCCGGACCTGTCGACCTGGGGCAAGGCGATGGGCAACGGGTTTCCCATCGCCGCGCTCGCCGGTCGGCGCGAGCTGATGGAGCTCGGAGGGCTCGACCACCGACCGCCCGCGCGTCTTCCTGCTCTCCAGCACGCACGGCGCCGAGACCGTGTCCCTGGCCGCGTTCCGGGCGGTCGTCCGCGCCTACCGGGAGACCGACCCGATGGCGACGATGGAGCGGCGCGGGCGCGAGCTCGCGGACGGGGTCAACGCCGCGGTGGCGGAGGCGGGAGTCGGCGAGTACCTCGACGTCGCCGGCCGGCCGTCCTGCCTGGTGTTCCGGACGGCCGACGCCACCGGCGCGCCGTCCCAGGCCATGCGCACGCTGTTCCTGCAGGAGATGCTCGGCCGAGGGGTTCTCGGCCAGTCCTTCGTCATCTCGGCCGCGCACACCGCCCGGGACGTCGAGCAGACCGTGCAGGCCGTGCGGGAGGCGACGGTCGCCTACGCGAAGGCACTGGACACCGGCCGTCCCGAGGAGCTGTTCGCGGGGCGCCCAGTCGCGCCGGCGCATCGCCGGTTCGCCGTTCCACGGCAGCTGCGGCCGGTGTGACGCACGGACTTCGCCACCGTCGATCAGCGCGGCGCGCCGTTCCGGCCCGGGAAGACGGCGGTGGCCAGCGTTGCTACCTGCTGACGGAGCAGCCGCCTGCTCACACGGGTGTGCTCGGCCACGAGCGGCCCCAGCACGTCCCGGCGGGCCGTGACCGCCCGGAACTGCTCGACGAGCCTCGGCACATCGAGCGACTCGACACGCTGGCAGGCGTCGGCCATACCGGCCTCCGCCATCAGCACGTCGTTCTTGGCCGCGTACCCGATCGAGATCGGTCGGCTTCCCGAGAAGGAGGGCGCACACGATGTTGTGGTACCGCGTCGCGATGATCACCTCCAGAGGGCGCATCAGCACCATCAGGTCGTTCAGGGACGACGAGCGTCCCGGCTGTCAGCCGGTCCGGAGTCGAGGTCGGCGCGGCGCGTCTGCAGGTCGTCCGGATACCCGCTGCCACCGCCTCGTCCTCCCTGTCCCCGGTGAGGAGCCGGACGTCGTAGCGGTCGTCGAGGAGCCACTCGACGAGCTCGGTGATTCGCCCGACATAGGCCCGACCCGCGGGGGTCTCCTGTAACTCTGCCGGGAAGGGACATGACGCCGACGCCGACGGCCGATCCTACGCCGCTCCTCCGGCGGCACGGGAAGTGCGAACGCGAGGTCCGGGTAGACCTCGTCGTCCGCGGCGGCGTCAAGCCCCATCGCGTACACCGCCTCCCTCGAAGGGAGGTCCCGGAACGAGCGGTAGTGCGCCAGGCGGGCAGCCCAGACGATCATTCTCCGATTCAGTGCGCGGGCGAGCTCGTCTGCGCCGACACTGACGAGCGCGATCTTCGCGCGTGAGCAGCGCCCTGCCACGGACAGAGTAGCAGCGAATAGAGCCAGCCCCACGGACGCGAGGGAGAAGCACCCTTCGAGGACGCCCATTCCCGGCACGATGACCACGTCGTGCCGGCGGACCCAGGCCCAGACATGGATCGGGTCGATGATCTTCCCCAGCAGCTTCGCCCCCACCGCCGCGCCGGTCGCGGTCGTGTACTCGTCGCGATACCAGTTCAGCCGTGTCGCGGGCAGGCCGAACCGGGTCTCGATCTCCTCGGGGCCGGAACACAGGCAGTCGAACTCGGCGTCCGGGTACTCGGCGCGAACCAGCGCGAGCATCGCCTGCAGGGATCCGTCGTTGCCGAGGTTCCCGGTGCCCAGCAGGCCGAACAGGCCCACCCGCGGGCCGCTAGCGCGACGGCCCGGGCGTCGGGTGAGCAGCGAGGTCACGGCGTCCCCGCCCCCTGGCCGGGCACGACGGCACGTACCGGCACCGTCGCCGTGGCCCCGGCGGTCACGGCTCGTCGGGGCGGCGCGACGGTCGCCGCCCGAGAGGGCCCGCCGAGGGCCGCCCGGCTGGTCAGCCAGCGCGCGACGTGCCGGTAGCAGGCGCGGCGGTCCTTCGTGGACAGCGGGGCGCGGTTGATCAGCGCGATGTAAGCCCACACGTACTCAGGAGCAACCGGGGGACCGGGTGCCGCCACCGGTTCGCCCGCTTGGCGTCGTAGTTGACGCAGAACGCCCGGACACCTCGGTACTCCCGTTCGTTCGACCCCGGGTGCTCCCGCCGGAAGTAGAGCCAGTCCGGCACCTGGAGGAACCGCCCGTGCAGGACGATTTCGGCCGGAATCGTGCGGTCGGCGTGGTAGAAGCTGTCGTACGGGCGCACCTGACGCAGGACATCGGCACGGATGATTCCGTAGTCGTCGTCACCCCCGTCTGTCATGAGGATGCTGCGGAACCGGTCGGGAGCGTGCCGCGAGCTCGTGTCGAGCGGGTAGGTGATCGGCCGCGCGACCTCGACGTCGTCACCGTCGACGACGGCCGACCAGCTGTGCACCAGGACGACGTCCGGATTCTCGTCGAGGAGCTCGATGCATCGCTGCAGCAGGTCCCGCGCGTACAGGTCGTCGTCGGCGACCCACTTGAACAGTTCCCCCCTGGCGTACTCGAACACCACGTTGTGGTTCGCTGCGCAGCCGATGTTGTGCGGTTGGCGGATGTAGCGGATGCGGGGGTCCTCGGCTGCATATCGCAGGCAGATCTCTTCGGTGGAGTCGGTCGACGCGTTGTCCGAGATGATCAGCTCGAAGTCCCGGTAGGTCTGGCCGAGGAGGGCGTCGAGCGCCTCGGGGAGGTACTGCTCACCGTTGTAGACGGGAAGCCCGATGCTCAGCCGTGGGGTGGAGGTCATGTCGCTCCTCTGTTCTGGTCGTGTTCTGACGGGGGCCCAGTCGCACCCACGGTCGCGTCCGCAGGGGGTCGGTGTGCGGCTTCGGCCAGACCTCTCCGGAGCTGTAGCCACGTGGTCCCGGCGCCGATCAGCGTCGCGCCGGCGACACCCCAGGCCGACCCGTAGGCCCCGGCCACCGCGGCTCCGGCGATCCCGCCAATCACGTAGCCGGCCGAGTTCACGAGCTGTGCCCGCAGGCTGCGACGGGCCGCTCCGAGAGCGCGCAGGCCAGCGGCAGCGCCCGTCGCGAGGCTCGCGTTCATCACCGACACGGTGATCGGCACGATCAAGGCGAACGACGGCTCCCACAACGAGCCGAGGACGAACCGGCCTGCGGCCTCCGGGACCAGGAAGAGCAGGGTCAGACCCCAGAGGAGCGCAGCGGCCGCCTGACCGGCGCCGAGCACGGCGCAGAACAACGGCAACCGCCGGGGCGACCGCCGCAGCACACGCGCCGCCTCCGGGACGGCCACCAGGCTCAGCCCCATCAGCACCGCAAGGAACGGGCCGACCAGCAGCTCGCCGCCCCGAATCGTGCCGACGGCGGCCAGGCCCGCGACGGCGCCGACGCCGTACATCCGCAGCTGGGAGCCACCGCCAGTGGCGACGTTCTCGGCGAGGTACCGCGGCCCGAGGTCCCGGTGCTCGCGAAGCCAGTGCCGGGCCGACGCCGGTCGGGGGAGGAGCCGGGCCTGAACGCACCCGAAGGCCGCAGCGAGAGCGGCCGGCAGGCCCCAGGCCAGAACGTAGCCGTACACGCCTGCATCGTGAGCGACTGCGAACAACATCGACGGAATCAGGATGACGCCCCACACCAGGTCGTTGGCGAAGGCCTTCCGTCCCTGCCCGGCGGCGAAGAATGAGAAGCGCCACGCGTCCTGCAGGAGCAGCGGGGTCGCCACGACGCCGAGCGCCACGAAGGCGGCACCCAGTGCGCCACCGACGACCGCTCCGACGAGCACGCAGGTGATGCCGACGACCAGGCCGATCGCCGTCGCGGTACCCGTCATCCGTCCGACGGCCGCGCGCTGGGCGGAGTCGGGATCGCCACTGAACCGCACGACCAACGGGTCGCTGGCGAGTCCCCGGGATACGTTGACGAGCACCCCGTAGGTGACCCAGACCAGGCTGAAGATGCCGAACGCAGTGGCTCCGAGCGTCCGGGCGACGAAGGCGCCGACGGCGAAGTTGGTCAGGCTGGAGACCCCCTGGTCCGCCAGCCCCCAGCTGATGCGCCCCGCGGTCCCCCGAACAGCGGCCGCGCGCCCGCGCGGCATCCACCGTCGGACCGGCCGGTCCCGGATGCCTGTCACGAGCCGGTCCGCTCGGCGGGCGCTGCCGAGATCGTCGACCGGAGGTAGGCGTCCGCCAGCCGATCCACCACCAGCGCCGTGACCGGGACGACGGCGACGGCCACGCAGAAACCACCGAGTGTGTCCGTGGGGTAATGCGCGTCCAACGTGATCTGGGCGAACGCCATCCGCAATCCGGCGACGACCGATCCGCCGACGATCACGAGACAGGAGACGACCGCGCCTCGCCGGAGGTGATCGACCACGAGCAGTCCGACGACGATCGCCGTCGCGGTGACCATGGCTGTGTGTCCGCTGGGGTAGGAGAGGTTCCCGGCGTGGATCTCGCGATCGACGACCGGCTTCGCTGCCACCGTGACGGCCACCGTCGCCGCGGGACCGACGACGGCGAGTACGCACAGCCGCCCGCGTCGCAGTATGAGGCAGTAACTTGCCAGGCCGACAGTGAGCAACAGCGCGCCCACGGGCTCGCCGAGGTAGTCGATCATGTACGCGTCGTCCGCGGACGGGAGCAGCCGCATGACGACGGCCAGCCGGATCCACTGATCGACGGGTCCGGCCGTCGTCTCACCGGCATGGGCTGCACCCAGTACGACGACGACCACGACCGAGATCGGCACCAGCGTCCCGAGCAGTGGCCGCACCTGTCTCGGAAGGGCTGGACGGGCCCAGAACGAACTGCCTGCGCGAGGGTCGCCGCGGTCGGCGGCCGGTGGCCAGGCAGCCACGGGCATCCCCTTCCGTCGACGGGAGACTGCGCCGACGGACTCGTGGGGGTCGAGTGCACCGTTACGGACGGAAGCGCGCCCGGCCCGCATCGATCGACGTTTCGACCAGGTCGCCGATCAGTTGATACTCCGTGCGAAGCAAGTGGACAGAAAACGGGCACTTGCCGACCGTGCACGCGCTGCGGGAGTCGCGCCGTGCGCTCGGACCTGTCCGGACAGCAAGCCCCACCGCACCGGCATGTGAACACCGCCTTGTCGACGGGGGACGCCTCGCCGAGTATCGGTGGGGACATGAGCATTCAGCCGTTGCTTCCGCTGCCGCGTTGGACCGACGCCGACGTGGCGGTCGAGCCGCCCGGGTCCGGCGCCGGGCACTGGGCCGGCGCGCCGAGCGCGCTCCTCGACGACGGCGTGTTCCACCTGGCCTACCGGGTGCGAGCTCCCGTCGGAGCCGGTCGCGGGCTGGCCGTCGTGCTCGCGCGCTCCGCGGACGGGGTGGAGTTCGACCGAGGTCGCCGAGGTGACCAAGGACCGGTTCGGCGCGGAGTCGCTGGAGCGCCCGGCCCTGGTGCGCACGCCGGAGGGACGCTGGCGGCTCTACGTCAGCTGCGCGACGCCGGGCAGCAAGCACTGGTGGGTGGACGCGCTGGAGGCGGACACGCTCGCCGGGCTCGCCGACGCCCCGGCCGTGACCGTGCTCCCGGGCGACGACCGGCACGCCGTGAAGGACCCGGTGATCGTCGTCGAGGACGGCGTCTGGCACCTCTGGGCGTCCGTGCACCCGCTCGACGTGCCGCAGCACGAGGACCGGATGACGACCGTCCACTACACGAGCCCGGACGGTCTGGTGTGGACGCAGCAGGACACGGCGCTCGCCCCGCGCGAAGGCCGCTGGGACGCGCGCGGTGTCCGGATCAGCGCCGTGTTCCGGGTCGACGGCGGGTGGGCCGCCACCTACGACGGCCGTGCCACCGCCGAGGAGAACTGGGAGGAGCGCACCGGGCTGGCCTACGCGTCGGAGTCCGGGTTCACCGCTCAAGGAGCCGAGCCGGTCGCCGCCTCGCCGTACGGCGGGCACGGGCTGCGCTACCTGTCGGTCGTCGAACTGCCCGACGGCGGGTACCGCCTGTACTACGAGGCCTCGCGCGAGGACGGCGCGCACGAGTTGCGCACGGAGCTGCTCCGGGTCCCCGTGCTCGCGGCGGGCTGAGCGTGGGGTCGCGGCTGCCGGACTTCCTGCTGCTCGGCGCGCCGAAGTGCGGCACGTCGGCGCTGCACGCGGCGCTCGCGACCGCACCCGGACCTGTTCCTGTCCGACCCGAAGGAACCGAAGTTCTTCCTCACCGACGGGCCGCCGCCGGACAGCGGTGGCGGGCCGGGTGACGTCCCGACCTGGGGCGAGCACGTCTGGCGCCGCGACGAGTACGAGGCGCTGTTCGCCGAGGCCGAGCCGGACCGCGCTGTGCGGCGAGTCCACGGTGTTCTACCTCTACGACCGCGACGCCCAGCGCCGGATCCGGGACGATGGTCCCGGACGCGAGGCTGGTCGCGGTGCTGCGCGACCCGGTGGAGCGCGCGCACTCGAACTGGTCGCACCTGCGCGGCGCGGACCTGGAGCCGGAGGCGGACTTCCTGCGCGCGCTGGAGCTCGAGCAGCAGCGCATCGACGACGGCTGGGCGCATTTCTGGCACTACGCCGCCCAGGGCCGCTACGGCGAGCAGCTCGACCACCTGTTCACGCTGTTCCCGCGCGAGCAGGTGCTGCTGCTGCGCTACGCCGAGCTGCGCAACACCCCGGTCGCCGCCGCGGACAAGGTGTGCCGCTTCCTCGGCGTCGAGACCGGGCACATCGCCGACGTCGGCCGGCGCAACGTCCGCCACGACGTGAGCGGACGCTCGGAGTGGCCGGCGCCCCAGGAGCGCGCCGCCGCCGTCCACCGGTTCGTCGACGACATGCCGCGTGTGGAGCACTGGACCGGCTGGGACCTGTCCGCCTGGATCGCCGCCCGCCCCGCCGGTCAGTAGGTGGGCGCGAGCCAGGAGACTGCTGTAGCGCAATTGTGCTACGGTAGGTCGATGTCCGAGACCATCGGCCAGCGCCAGCTGCGCAACGACAACGCCGAGATCATGCGGCGGGTCGAGGCGGGCGAGAGCTTCGTCGTGACCCGCAACGGCAAGCCGGTGGCGGAGCTGCGGCCTGTCAGCGACGAGCCTGCTCGCCGGCGTATCACCGTGCGTGAGGCCAAGGCACTGTTCGCCGACCTTCCCCCGATCAGTGTCGAGCAGTGGAACCGCGAGCGGGCGGATGCCGACGAGATCTTCGGGCCGGACGACATCGACTCGTGACCGTACTTCTGGACACGTCGGTCCTGATCGGGGGAGACCAGTCCGAGTGGGCGTCCGTCGACGACGACGCCTCGGTCGTCAGCGCGATCACGATCGCTGAGCTCGCCTACGGCCTCGAGATCGGGGACCCGGTCCAACGGGACCTTCGTGAGGAACGACTCCGACGGATCGTCCGGAACTTCGAGGTCATCCCGTTCGGCGTCGAGGAGGCGAAGCTCTACGGCGTGCTCGCCCAGCTCGTCCGCGCTGCGGGCCGCAACCCCCGGCCACGACGGCTCGATCTGCAGATCGCCGCCACCGCGGCGGCGGCCCGGCTGCCGCTGGTCACGGCGAATCCCCGGGACTTCGCCGGCTTCGGCGGCCTGGTCGACGTGATCGGGGTCTGACGCGGCGGCTCAGACGCCTCCGCCGCCCCCCGCCGTCGCCCGCGGTGATCGCGGCGGTCGTCACGACCGTCGTCACCGCGGCGATCATCGCCGCGTCGTGGCGGGCCTGGAAGACGGGGTCCTCCTTCGCGGCCTTGGCGATCTCCTTGGCGCGGCGCTTGGCGGCCTTGCGGGTCTCCTTGTCGTCGGCGACGAACACGTGGTCGACGCCGTAGCCGGAGCCGAGCAGCGTGACGAGCAGGGTGTCGTGGTCGTCCGGCTCCGTGCCGTCGACGAGGATCGCGTGCAGCCGCGTCCGCAGCGCCCGCTCCGGGCCCGGGTCGGCCTCGGGGAGCCGGGTGGTGCGGAACAGGCCGAGCACCTTGTCCTCGCGCTCGCTCAGCACGCCCTCGGCGACCAGTCGCTCGGCGGCGCGTTTCTGCAGGTCCTTGAGCGAGTACGGCAGGATCGAGTGCCAGTGCGCGACCTTGCGGACCTTCTTGTCCTTGCCGATCACGTCCTGTGCGGCGCGCAGCAGCGGGTGCTGCGGGAAGTGCTCGGTGACGAGCACCCGGTCGTCCTCGAGCCGCACGCAGCCGCTCTGCACCAGGTCGAGCAGCAGCGCGGCGTTGAGCAACGACGCGTCGAACGTCCAGCTCGGCTTGCCGGACTCGTCGTCCAGCCCGAGCAGCAGCAGTTCCTCGCTGAGCAGCAGATCCACGGCGGGAGACTAGCCGGGGAGGGTCAGATGTCGACCACGATGTCCGGGTTCCGGTCCCGGAACGCGGCGATCAGCTCGTCGCGCTCCGGCCGTGGGTGGAGGAGGTAGGCCCAGCCGTCGGCGGTCTCGAGCACGGTGGGCGTGTACGTGGAACGCAGGGCCGAGGGCCGCAACCGCTCTACGCGCGCGACGTGGGTGTGCAGGGCACCGCGCTGGCGCCGCACGGTGATCGCGCCGTCGGCGTCGAGCGTCACCCCGAGAGCGGTGCTGACCAGCTGCCAGCCGATCACAGCGGCGATCGCGAACAGCAGCACCGCCGCGCTCAGCGGGACCAGAAGTCCGGCTCCGGTGCTCGACGACCCGAGAACGACCAGCGCGATCCCGCCGACGACGAGCGCGGCGCAGACGGCCCACGACATCCAGATCCAGGCGAACCAGAGCCCTCGCAGCGGCCATCGCCGCGAGGCGGGAAGGCGGTCCGCGTTCGGCATGCTGTGCTCGTCGCGGCGGACGCCCGCGACGTTAGCCGGCTCACCCGGCGCCGAACGACCGCGCCACCTCGGCCACGTACTCGCCGTACCCGGACCCGGCCTGGGCCAGCCCGAGCGCCAGGCACGCGTCGGCGTCGATGAACCCCATGCGCAGGGCGACCTCCTCGACGCA
Source organism: uncultured Actinomycetota bacterium (assembly GCA_963822335.1). GTDB lineage: Bacteria > Actinomycetota > Actinomycetes > Mycobacteriales > Pseudonocardiaceae > Pseudonocardia. The sequence continues at coordinate 1,139,017 of CAWGHE010000007.1, forward strand.
GGCGATGCGCACGCCCTGCCGGTTCTCCAGCGTGCGGACGTACTGCCCGGCCTCCATCAGCGACTCGTGCGTCCCGGTGTCGAGCCAGGCGAACCCGCGTCCGAGGTCGACGAGCCGGGCCCGGCCCTGCTCCATGTACGCGCGGTTCACGTCGGTGATCTCCAGCTCGCCGCGCGCCGACGGGCTGAGTCCGCGCGCGATGTCGACGACGCCGGCGTCGTAGACGTAGAGACCGGTGATCGCGCGGTCGGACCGGGGACGCGACGGCTTCTCCTCGATCGAGATCAGCCGCCCGTCGGTGTCCGCCTCGCCGACGCCGTAGCGCTGCGGGTCGCGCACCGGGTATCCGAACAGGACACAGCCGGTCCGTCCGGAGTCGACGTCGTCGACGGCGGCACGCACCCGGGCACCGAACCCGACGCCGTGGAAGATGTTGTCGCCCAGCACGAGGATCGACGGCTCGCCCGCGACGTGGTCGGCGCCGATCAGGAACGCCTCGGCCAGGCCGTTCGGCTGCGGCTGCTCGGCGTAGGTGATCTGCAGGCCGAGCTCCGAGCCGTCGCCGAGCAGAGCCCGGAAGCCCGGCAGGTGCGACGGGCGTCGAGATCAGCAGGATCTCCCGCACGCCGGCCGTCATCAGCGTGGTCAGCGGGTGGTAGATCATCGGCTTGTCGTAGACCGGCAACAGCTGCTTGGACACCGAACGCGTCAGCGGGTGCAGCCGGCTGCCGGTGCCACCGGCGAGGATGATCCCCCGGGTCACGCCTGCTCCTTCAGGTAGGCCGCGAGCGCGTCCGGCCACGCCGGCATCGACATCCCGGCCGTTCTCAGGCGGTCCAGCGACAGAACGCCGTTCGCCGGCCGTGGCGCGATGCCGGAGCGTCCCGCCGTGTACGCGGCGGTCGTGACGGGACGGACGTCGTCGGGCGAGCGCCCGGCGTGGGCGAACACGGCGCGCGCCACCCCGGCCCAGCTCACCGGGTCCCCGTCACCGGTCGCGTGGTAGATCCCCGGCTCGGCGCCGGCCAGCGCGACCAGGGCCCGGGCCAGGTCGGACGCGACCGTCGGCCGTCCGACCTGGTCGTCGACGACCTCGGGGGACACGCCGCGCGCGGCCAGGTCGAGCATCGTGCGGACGAAGTTCCCGCCGTCGCCGACCAGCCAGCTCGTCCGGACCACGACGTGCCGGGGCACCGCCCGCACGGCCAGCTCGCCGGCCGCCTTGGACGCGCCGTAGACGTTCACCGGGCAGAGCGGTGCGGACTCCGGGACGGGCCCGCGTGGCCGTGCCGTCGAAGACGTACTCGGTGGAGACCTGCACCAGCGTCAGGTCGTGCCGCACGGCCGCGGCCGCCAGCGACGCCGGGCCGGACGCGTTCACCGCCCACGCGGCGGCGGGGTCGCCCTCGGCACGGTCGACGGCGGTGTACGCGGCGGCGTTGAACACGGTGTCGAACCGGGACCAGTCGAACGCGGCGACCGACGCCGGGTCGGCGAGGTCCAGCTCGTCGCGCCCGGGAACGACGGCGTCCGGCAGCGCGGCGCGCAGCGCGCGGCCGAGCTGGCCGTTCCCGCCGAGCACGACCGCCCGCATCCGCACACTCCCTCGTCCGCCCCGTCGCAGGGACTTTGACACGCTGGGCCGGGTCACGACACACCGGGGAGAGGGGACGCGTGAAGTACACCGAGCTGACGATCGCGGGGGCGTGGCTGTTCGAGCCCCCGGTCTTCCCGGACGCCCGCGGGGCGTTCTGCGTCCCGTTCCAGGCCGGTCCGTTCCGCGAGGCGCTCGGCTTCGACCTCCCGGTCGCGCAGGTCAACAACAGCGTGTCGGCGCGCGGGGTGGTGCGGGGGCTCCACTTCGCCGACACCCCGCCCGGCCAGGCGAAGTACCTGTTCTGCGCGCGGGGTGCGGTGCTGGACGTCGTCGTCGACCTGCGGGTCGGGTCGCCGACGTTCGGGACCTGGGAGGCCGCGGAACTGGACGGCGAGACGCTCCGCGCGGTCTACCTGGCCGAAGGCCTCGGGCACGCGTTCATGGCGCTGGCCGACGACAGCGTCGTCACCTACCTCTGCTCGACGCCGTACACGCCCGCGGCCGAGCACGGCGTCGACCCGCTCGACCCGGATCTCGGGCTGCCCTGGCCGTCCGACATCGAGCCGGTGCTCTCGGACAAGGACGCCGCCGCGCCCGGGATCGCGCAGGCGCGGGCCGACGGACTGCTCCCCGACTGGGAGAGCTGCCGCGCCTGGTACGCCACCCGGGCGTGACCATGGGGGTGCGCGGGCACCCCGTCGCGAGTATCAACGGGTCCATGACCTCCCACCCGGTACTGGCCGGCTCGGACCGCGAAGGGTTCGACTCGCTGAACCGGGCCGCCACGCCGCGCGCCGAGCGCTACCGGATCGGCCTGTCGTTGCGCGAGCGGTCCCCGCGGCGGTCGCTGGGGCGGTGGTCGGCTGCGCTGCGCCGGGTGGATCCGCTGCAGATCGTGGCCGCGACGAACGCCGGCCGGATCCCGGGGCTGATCCCGGAGCGGCTGCGACGGATGGGCGCGTCACCGCACGCGTACCTGCGCGGCGTCGCGGCCGTGCACGCCGCCGACTTCGCCGTGCTGCCGTCGACCGGGATCCAGCCGGTGATCTGCGGTGACGCGCACCTGGGCAACTTCGGCTTCTACGCCTCGCCGGAACGCGACCTGGTGTTCGACCTCAACGACTTCGACGAGGCCCACCCCGGCGCGTGGGAGTGGGACCTGCGCCGGCTCGTCGCGAGCACCTGGGTCGCCGGCCGGGACAACGACGCCACCGAGAGCCAGTGCGAGCAGGCCGTCGCCCACTGCGTCACGGCGTACCGCAAGCACATCGCGCGGCTCTCCGAGCGGCCGCTGCTGGCCCGCTCCTACGAGCACCTCGAGGCCGACGACCTGGAGGACCGGACCGAGCGCAAGAAGTCCCGCGCCGCGGTCTCCGCGGCCGCCGACCGCGCCCGGAAGCGGACCAGTGACCGCGCCCTGCCCCGCTTCGTCACCGACGACGGCGGGGAGCGCCGGATCGTCGTCGAGCCACCGCTGATCGTCCGGCCGGACGGCGAGCGCCGGGACGAGGTCCTGTCCGCATTGGACCGCTATCTGGAGACGTTGCCGCCGCACTGGTCGCGCATCCTCGGCGGCTATCACGCCGTCGACGTGGCCCACAAGGTCGTCGGCGTCGGCTCCGTCGGGCTGCGCGCCTACCTCGTGCTCTGCGAGGGCTCCAGCCCCGACGACGTGCTGTTCCTGCAGCTCAAGCAGGCCAGGCGGTCGGTCGTCGCGCCGTTCGTGCACGGTGACTCCGCGCTGCACTCGCACCAGGGGCAGCGCGTGGTGGAGTACCAGCAGGCGTTGCAGACCGTCTCCGACCCGCTGCTCGGCTGGACGACGTTCGGCGGGCGCCAGTACTACGTGCGCCAGTTCCGGGACATGAAGGGCGCGATCGTGCTCGACGACCTGGACGCCGCCGCGCTGGCCGACTACGCCGCCGTCTGCGGCATGCTGCTGGCCAAGGGGCACGCCCGGACCAGCGGCGCGTCGATGATCGCCGGCTACCTCGGCGGGGGCGGACGGGTGCGGGACGCGTTGTGCCGCTTCGCCCGCTCCTACGCCGACCAGACGGAGTCCGATCATGCACGGTTCGTGCACGCGGTCCGGTGCGGGCGGCTGTCGGCTGCACCACCTGGGGCGGTGCCCGACGACGGGATCGGATAGGTTTCTCGTCGTGACCGTCGTGGAGACACTGCTGACCTTCGTGGTGGCGCCGGCCGTCCTGTACGGCGGCATGGCGGTGTGGGTCGTGGCCCGCCGTCCCGGGCGTCGCGCGCGCTACCGCGTCGGGGACCCGTGGCCGTACGATCCGCTGTTCTGGATCGCGAACCCGGAGGGCGCGCACCTCCCGGCCGGTACCGCCGGCACCGACGCACGTGGAGGTACCGGTGGAACATGGTGAGCACGGTGGCGAGCTAGCCACCGTCGACCCGAAGGACCTGCCCCGAGGGCTCGGTCGTCACGATCTCCGGCCGGGTCTCGTCCGCCGAGGAGTACCGCGAGCCGGACGCGACGGAGCACCCGTTCAGCCCGGTGCAGCTGTCGCGCCTGGACGAGGCGCTGACCATCACCAGCCGCGAGACCGGCCTGCGGTTCGCGATCTACCTCGGTGACCTCGGGGCGGACTCCCGGCGCGCCGCGGAGGACCTGCACACGCAGATCGAGGGCTACGACGAGGCCGTCCTCGTCGCCGTGAGCCCGGAGCAGCGCCGTCTGGAGATCGTGACCGGCGCCGAGGCGAAGGTCCGGCTGCCGGACCGCGGCGCCAAGCTCGCGCTGATGAGCATGGTCGCCGCGTTCAAGGAGGGCGATCTGTTCGGCGGGCTGCTCAGCGGCCTGCGGATGCTCGCCGACCAGGCCGGCAACCGGTCCTGACGCCGGAGAGTCCAGCACCGGACCGGGCGTGACCCGATCCGGTGTCGGTAATTGGGTGTGGCTCTTACCACGTCACGTGATCTCGTGACTAAGGTGATCCCATGGCGCGCACGGGTGGGGGCGAAGCCCCTGGCGGCACGACGGGCGGCACACCACCGATCCTGATCGTGGACGACCACGAGCTCGTGGGCGCGTCGCTCGCGCAGAGCCTGAGGTCGGAGGGCGAGGACGCCCGGTTCCAGCCGGTGCGGTCGGCGGCCGCCGTCCTGGAGATGGCCGGGCGCACCGACACCGGGCTGGTCGTGCTCGACCTCGACCTCGGTCGTGATCCGGAGGGCAACCGGATCGACGGCGTCCGGCTGGTCGACCCGCTGTGCAACGCCGGGTGGCGGGTCGTCGTGCTGTCCGGCAGCTCGGACGCGGGCCGGATCGGTGCCGCTCTGGCCGCGGGCGGTTTCGTCTGGGTACCGAAGAACGCACCGTTCCCGACGCTGCTCGCCGCGATCCGCGAGGCCCGGCACGGGCGGTCGGTGATGCCCCCGGGCCGGCGCGAGCAGCTGATCGAGATGCACCGCCAGCGCGAGGGGGAGAAGCGCGACCTCGTCTCCAAGTTGGACAAGCTGACCCAGCGCGAGCGCGAGGTGCTCGCCCTGCTCGCCGCGGGCAAGCGCGCGCAGTCCGTGGCCGACCATTTCGTGGTCTCGCTGGCGACCGTCCGGACCCAGATCCGAGCCGTTCTGACCAAGCTCGAGGTCGGGTCGCAGCTGGAGGCCGTCGCGCTCTATCGCCGAACGCACGGTGGGTGATTACTCCTGCCGGGCGACCTGCGTCCGTGTGATCCGGCGCGGGTCCTAGACTCTCGCTTCATCAATCCTGGTGAAGGAGGGGACCTCCGGTGGCGGTCGGCGTGACCAGTGTGGTGGGTCGTCTGCGGATCGCTCGGTTCTTCGCCACCCAGCTCCGCGACGTGGTCGTCGTCGCAGCCGTGTGCCTGATCGTCGTCGCCGTCTCCCGCACCACGTTCGTCGGCGGGCTGGTGAGCCCGGTCGATGCCACGTACGTGCTGATCCTCGTCACCGCCGGCCTGGGCGCAGGCGCGGCGCTGTGCGCCCTCGTCACCTTCCGCCTCACCGGCGACCCGCGCCCGGCCTGGATCGCGGCCGCGCTGGCGCTCTACGGCGTGTTCGTGCTGCCGCTGAGCTCGGTCACGCTCACCGACCCGCGCAACGCCAGCGGCCGCCTCGCGACGCTGACGATGTTCGTGGTCGCTCTCGTGATCATGCTGCTGAGCGTGCGCCCGCCCGTGCGGCTGGGTGCCTGGGGCGCACTGGTGCTCCTGATCATCGGCGGGGCGGCCGGCGTGACGCTCGCGACCCTGCCGACCACGCCGGCGACGCTGGCGTTCGCGCAGGGGCGGACTGCGCCGCTGATCGCGCTCATCGGGTGGACGGTGGTCTCGGTCGCCTTCCTGCTCGACGGCTACCGCCACACCAACCCGCGTCGTGCCCGCCTCGGGCTCGGACTGCTCGTGGTGGCGGTCTCGCTGCTCTACCGGGAGACGCTGGGCACGGGCATGCCGACCGAGATCGTCTTCCCGGCGCTGCGCGTCGTCGGCATGGTGGTCGTGCTGGTGGCGCTGCTCCAGGTGGTGCAGCGGTCCGTGTCGACCCTCCAGTCCGACTACGACCTGGTGCAGACGCGGCTCGCCCAGGCCGCGGAACTGCTGGAGTCGACGACCGACCTGTCCGCCGAGCGCGACCACGAGCTGAAGAACGGACTCGTCGCGCTGGCCGGCGTGGTGCACGTGCTGAGCAGCAGCGACGGCGACGAGCAGGGCGAACGCTTCCGTCAGATGCTGCTCAACGAGCTCGCCCGGCTGCGCTACATGCTGGAGACGCCGATCGGGGACCAGCTCGGCCCGGACAGCAACGGTAACGGGCACCTCGTGCGGCCCGTGCTGGAGAACGTCGTCGGCATGCGCATCCACCAGGAGATCGACCTGGAGACCGAGGGTGAGCTGTTCGCCGCGACCGAGCCGTCGGTCACCGAGCAGATCGTCACGAACCTGCTGGTCAACTGCGACCGGCACGCCCCGGGCGCGCCGGTGGTGGTGCGCGGCCGTCCGGGCGTGGAGGGGACCGTCGTGATCGAGGTCCGCGACCAAGGTCCGGGGCTGCCCGCCGGGGGCGAGGACGCCGTGTTCGAACGCGGGGTGCACGACGAGTCGGCCGGCGGGAGCGGGCTCGGGCTGCACATCAGCCGGAAGATCGCCGAGGAGAACGGCGGGTCGCTGAAACTCCGCACAGTGCAGGATCCGGTGGGCTGTTTGGCGGTACTGACCCTACCGTCCGTACCTGTGTGACCCCCGGTCGGAATCCACGAACGTGTGATTCCGTTTTGGTGACTCTCCTGCATACTGTCGCTACGCACGGACGTCGTCGTCCGTCAGCGAGAAGGAGGTCACAATGGGGGACACGCACCAGGAGGGGCCGGGTACGCCCGGATCCCGTCCGGCCCGCCCCACCGCGACCCCGTCGGCACCCGGTTCCGTGGTCCTGACGCCGCCGACCGGGCTGCCCGCCGTGGGCACGCCCACGCCGTCGGTCCCGGACCAGCGCCGGTCGCCGGAACCGATCACGCCCGAGCCCGTCCGGAACGCCCCGCCGGCCCCACCGGCCGCCGCGGTGCGTGTCTGTGCCTGCGGGCACCCGGAGGAGATGCACGAGCACTACCGCGCCGGTGACGACTGCGGCGCCTGTGGGCCGCGTACGTGCCCGTCGTTCCGGGACAGCGACGACGGCCCCCTGCGCCGGGCGTTCCGCGGCCTGCGCGGCTGAGATCCACACGGAACGGGCGGCCCGCGGTGCGGGCCGCCCGTTCCGCTACGGCCCGGTCGTCGAGGAGACCGTGTTCTCGGCCGGGATCTGCTCCTGGCCGTCGAACGTGCGCGCGGCGAGCGCCCGGACGATCCCGGCCCTCCCCTCGGAGACGAGGCGGCGCAGCGCGGCCGGACGGGACTCGTCGGCGAGCCAGGCGTCCGCGGCCTCGACGGTCGACTCCCGCACGATCCACGACGGGAACAGCCCGAGCACGACGTTCTGCGCCAGCTCCGACGTGCGGCGCGCCCACACGTCGTCGATCTCGGCGAAGTAGCGCTCGACGTACGGCTCCAGCAGGTGCCGCTGCCCCGGGTGGCCGAAGCCCGCGATGATCGACTCGTTGATCGCGTTCGGCAGATCGTCGTCGTGCACGGCCCGCTGCCAGGCGCGTTCCTTCGCCTCCACCGTCGGGACGAGGGCGCGGGCGCGCTCGGCCTGGCGGGCGCCGGTCGACGTGGGGTCGCGGCGCTGCTCCTCGACGATCTCGTTCTCGCCCGCCTTCCCGTGCGCGACGAGCGCGTGCAGCAGCCGCCACCGCAGGTCGGTGTCGACGGTCAGCCCTGCCGGGACGTCGACGTCGAGCAGCCAGCCCTTCATCCGCTCCAGCACGTTGTCCGGCAGCACCGACGTGGTCAGCGAGTTGACCACGGCCAGCTGCACGTCCGACCCGTGCGGGGCGGTGTCCAGGCGGAACCGCAGCGAGTCGGTCAGCAGCGGCCATCCGCGCTCGGCGGCCCAGCCGGGCTCGGCGTAGGACATCACCGCGGTCTGGGCCTGCAGCAGCAGCCGCTGGACGACGCCGATCTCGGACTCCGCGCCGAAGCCGCCGGCCGCGAGGTTGACGAAGTCGCGGGCCTTCAGCTCGGCCTCGCGGGTCATCTCCCAGGCCGACGACCAGCACAGCGTCCGCGGCAGCGCATCGTCGATGTCGCCGATCCGGTCGATCAGCGTGGCGAGCGAGCCCGGGTCGAGGCGCAGTGCGCAGTAGGTGAGGTCGTCGTCGTTGACCAGCACGAGCTTGCCGCGCGGCACGCCGACCAGCTCCGGCACCGCGGTGCGCTCGCCGGAGACGTCGGTCTCCGCCCGGTGGGTGCGGACGAGCTTGCCGGTCTCCGGGTCGTCGTCGTAGACGCCGACCGCGAGCCGGTGCGTGCGCAGCTCGCCGGCGCCGGGACGGGCACCGCCCTGGACGACGTCGAACGACGTGAAGTTGCCGGCCGCGTCCACCTGGAACGACGGGCGGAGCAGGTTCAGGCCGGTGGTGCGCAGCCACTCGGAGCCCCAGCCGGACAGGTCGCGCCCGGACGACTTCTCCAGCGCGCCCAGCAGGTCGTCGAACGTCGCGTTGCCCCAGGCGTGGGCGGCGAAGTAGTCGCGCAGACCGGCCAGGAAGGACTCCAGCCCGACGTAGGCGACGAGCTGCTTGAGCACCGACGCGCCCTTGGCGTAGGTGATCCCGTCGAAGTTGACCTCGACGGCCTGCAGGTCCGGGATGTCCGCGGCGATCGGGTGGGTCGAGGGCAGCTGGTCCTGGCGGTAGGCCCAGGACTTCTCCAGGTTCGCGAACGTCGTCCAGGCGTTCTCGTACTCGGTGGCCTCGGCCTGGCAGAGCACCGACGCCCAGGTGGCGAACGACTCGTTGAGCCACAGGTCGTCCCACCAGCGCATGGTGACCAGGTCGCCGAACCACATGTGCGCCATCTCGTGCAGGATCGTCTCGGCACGGCGCTCGTAGTTCGTGCGGGTGACCCGGCTCCGGAAGACGTAGTCCTCGAGGAACGTGACCGCGCCGGCGTTCTCCATCGCCCCGGCGTTGAACTCCGGCACGAACAGCTGGTCGTACTTGCCGAACGGGTAGGTCACCCCGAAGTTGCGGTGGTAGAAGTCGAAGCCCTGACGGGTCTCGGTGAAGATCCGCTCGTGGTCCATGTGCGGGGCCAGCGACGCCCGGCAGTAGATCCCCAGCGGGACCTCGGAGTGCTCGTCGCGGTAGGTGTCGTGCCAGCTCGCGTACGGACCGGCGATCAGCGCGACCAGGTAGGTGGAGAGGATCTCGCTGGTCGCGAACCGGTGCAGGACCGCGGCCCCCGCGGCCTCGGTCGTCGGCGAGCGTGTTCGAGACGACCTTCCAGTCGGCCGGGGCGACCACGGTGATCGTGTAGCGCGCCTTGAGGTCGGGCTGGTCGAAGCACGGGAACATGCGCTTGCAGTCGGCCGTCTCGAACTGCGAGTACAGGTAGACGGCGCCGTCGACGGGGTCGACGAAGCGGTGCAGGCCCTCGCCGGTGTTCGTGTACTTCCCGGTGGCCTCGATCCGCAGCTCGTTGTCCGCGGCGAGCGTGGGCAGCGCGATGCCGTCGTCCTCCCGGTAGCCGGAGACGTCGAGGGCGACGCCGTTCAGCTCGGCCGAGGTGACGCCGTCGCCGATCCAGTCGATCCAGCTGTCCGCACCGGGCTCGGAGCAGCCGAAGCGGACCGTCGTGGAGACCGGGAACGTCCGCTCGCCCGGTGCTCCCGCGCCGTCGGTGAGGTCGAGATCGACCCGGTACTCCGACACGTCGAGGAGCGCGGCGCGCTTCTCGGCGTCGGAGCGGGTGAGGTTCGGCGGGGTCATGAAGTCCTCTCCAGCAGGTGTTCGGCGACGGCATCCAATCACGTCCCGCCGAGGCTCACTCGGCCATTCCTCTCCACGGCCGGGAACACGCGCGGGCGCCCGGTGTGTTGGCACGGACATGACGACTGCTGCTGACCGTGCCCGCGTCGACGTCTGGTTCGACCCGCTGTGTCCGTGGGCCTGGTTGACCTCGCGCTGGGTCCTCGAGGTGGAGAAGGTCCGCGACGTGGACGTCGCGTTCCACGTGATGAGCCTCGCCGTGCTGAACTCGGGCCGCGACCTGCCCGAGGAGTACCGGGAGATGATGAAGAAGGCGTGGGGCCCGGTGCGCGTCGCGATCGCGGCCGCCGAGGCGCACGGCGACGAGATCCTCCGGCCGCTCTACACCGCGATGGGCGAGCGGATCCACAACGAGCAGAACAAGGACTTCGACGACGTCATCGCCGGCGCGCTGAAGGAGCTCGACCTGCCGCCGTCGCTGGCCGACGCGGCGCAGTCCGAGGAGTACGACGAGAAGCTCAAGGCGAGCCACCACCGCGGCATGGACCCGGTCGGCCTCGACGTCGGGACGCCGACGATCCACGTCAACGGCGTGGCGTTCTTCGGCCCGGTGATCTCGAAGGTGCCGCACGGCGAGGACGCCGGCCGGCTGTTCGACGGCGCCGTGCTGATGGCCGAGAACCCGCACTTCTTCGAGCTGAAGCGGACCCGCACCGAGGGCCCGGACTTCGACTACTGATCGCAGTCCCGACGCAGGTAGACACCCTCCCCGGCGAGGAGCACGGGCAGGTTGCGTATCGCGTCGACGTCCTTGTCCCGGGCCGCATCGGAGAGGTTCGACCAGTCGACGAGATCGGGATGCTCCATCCCGGTCCGTCGCGGTCCGTACCGGAAGCCGGCGTCCGTGCGTTCCTTGACCCACCGGACGTGCTCGGACTGGGCGAGCTGAAGCAGCTCGGCGTCGGTGAACGCGAACTCGCGCTGCGGCCGCACCGGGGTGAGGGTGACCCCGATGTCGACCAGCTTCGCGCCGATGTGTTCGGCCTGGCCGATGTTGGAGTCCTTGAGGTGGCGGGACAGCTCGTCCCACCGGACCGTCGACGGGTTCGTCTCCGGTGTCTCCTGACGTCGCGCGGCGGCGTTCACGTACTGGTCGTGGATCGCCCGCGCCATCCGGTTCACGATCGCACCGTCGGCGATCGCGTCCGGCGTGCAGACCTCGTCGAGGATCCCGAAGACGGTGATCGGCCCGTCGTCGGCGACCACCTCGGCGAACGGCGAGCGGCGCTGCACGCAGAGCACGATCTTCTGCGGGGCGCGGGTGGCGGCCAGGTGCAGTGCGGTGGCCACCATGTCGTCCTCGTCACCGCCGTCCGGGTCGCCGCAGACGTAGACCGTCCCGGCGCCGGCCGCGTCCGCGGCGATGCCGGCTGCCCGGCGCTCGAGAGCCCGGCGCAGGGCCCGGTACAGCTCTCCGGAGCCGACCACCTCGGGGGTGCCGGGATCCGGCGGGCCGTCGTTCAGCAGCCGGTCGACGGCGACGTCGGCGATCGTGAAGAAGTCGAGTCCGCCGGGGCGTACGGCAGCGGTCCGGCGTAGCCGCAGGCCCGCGATCAGGTCCTCGCCGCGCACGCGGGCGTAGGCGCGAAGGGGGGCACCGCCCCTCCGCTCGCGATGCTTGACCGACGAGAGGGCGATCGCGGTGCTGGACGCGCTGCTGGCAGCCATCGCGTAGACGGCGCTCGCCCGCTTGATCCCGGCGGCGCGCAGCATCGCCTCGGAGCCGGAACGGCCGACCACGACGGGGACATCGTGCGGCGCCCTGTCGGGTTCGGAGACGACGAGCACCACCGGCATCCGGAACATCCGGCGGTTCCGGTGGACGTTCCGGGCGAGGGCGATCGCCTCGGCGGTGTCGCCGCACACGATGACGTGACCCGGGGTCAGTGTGGCCCAGCGCCGGAGCACGCTGCGGCGGACGAGGTTGGGCAGTGCCAGGACGATCGCGGTCACGGTGACCACCGGGGCCGCGAACCGGGCGATCTGCAGCCACGGGTTCAGCAGTAGGGGACCCGGTGAGTCCGCCGGCGGGTCGAGCGCACCGCCGTCCAGCACGAACAGCTGCAGGGTCCGGTAGGCGACGTCGAGCGGTGACGGGTCGGGCAGCGCGCGGTACAGGCCGTACGCCCCGACCGCGAACGTCGCCAGGCCGAGCACGAGCGTCACCCACAGCGCCCGCGACGACGCCGCGTCGTCGGAGTCTCGATCGGGCATCGGCGTTCCCTCCGGCCGGTCAGGGGCACAGCGGGACGCGGTCCCGGTCGGCGCCCACGAGCGTGACGGGCGCCGGCCGGGAGCGCCACCGACGATCACTCGCCGGGGGCCGGTGGGCCGTTACGGCCGTGCCGGCCGTTCACGACGATCAGCCGCGATCCGTGTGACGATGGCGGCATGGCCGAGACACAGTCCCTGCAGCACTTCATCGACGGCGCCGAGGTCCCCGGCGGTTCCGAGCGGATCGACGTCGTGAACCCGGCGACCGGCGCGGCCGTCGCCAGCGTCCCGGCCGGGACCGCCGCCGACGTGGACCGCGCGGTCGCCGCGGCGCGGGCCGCGTTCCCCGGCTGGTCGGCGACCCCCGTCGACGAGCGGGCCGAGGTCGTGCGGCGGATCTCGGACGGGATCAAGGAGCGGGCCGAGGAGATCGCCTCGACGATCACCGCCGAGATGGGCTCGCCGATCACGTTCTCGCGCAAGGTCCAGGTCGCGATGCCGATCGGCTCGTCGAAGTCGATCTCGAAGCTCGCCGCGGACTTCCCGTGGACCGAGGAGATCGGCAACTCGCTGGTCGTGCGCGAGCCGATCGGCGTGGTCGGCGCGATCACGCCCTGGAACTACCCGCTGCACCAGATCGTCGCGAAGGTCGCGCCGGCGCTGCTGGCCGGGAACACGGTCGTGCTCAAGCCGACCGAGATCGCGCCGATGACGTCGGCGATCCTGGCCGAGATCACGGTCGCGGCCGGGCTCCCGGCGGGCGCGTTCAACGTCGTGCACGGCACCGGCCCCGTCGCCGGCGAGGCGATCGCGGCGCACCCGGACGTGGACATGGTCTCGTTCACCGGCTCCACCCGGGCCGGCAAGCGGGTCTCCGCCGTGGCCTCGGACACCGTCAAGCGCGTCGCGCTGGAGCTGGGCGGCAAGTCCGCCAACGTGATCCTCGACGACGCCGACCTGGCGAAGGCGGTCAAGGTCGGTCTCGGCAACGCGTGGATCAACGGCGGGCAGACGTGCACCGCATGGACCCGCATGATCGTCCCGGCCTCGCGTCAGGACGAGATCGTCGAGCAGCTCACGGCGGCGGCGGAGAAGTACTCGGTCGGCGACCCGACCGACGAGTCGACGCGGATCGGTCCGATGTCCTCGGCCGCCCAGCAGGAGCGGGTGGCCGGCTACGTCGAGCGCGGGATCGCCGACGGCGGGCGGGTCGTGTTCGGCGGGTCCGGCCCGGTCGAGGGTGCGGGCGCCGGCGCGTACGTCCGTCCGACGATCTTCGCCGACGTCGACCCGGACGCCGTGATCGCCCAGGAGGAGATCTTCGGCCCGGTGCTGTCGGTGATCCCGTACCGCGACGAGGACGAGGCCGTCGAGATCGCGAACCGCAGCGATCTACGGGCTGGCCGGGGCGGTGTTCGGCGAGCAGGAGCACGCGATGGCCGTCGCCCGCCGGCTGCGGACCGGGCAGGTCGACGTGAACGGCGGCGCGTTCAACATCCTCGCCCCGTTCGGCGGCTACAAGCAGTCCGGCAACGGCCGCGAGCTCGGCCGCTGGGGGCTCGAGGAGTTCCTGGAGACGAAGTCGATCCAGCAGTGACGCCGTCGGGCGTCACGTGGTTGCTGTCCCGGCAACGCTGAGGTGACGCCCGACCGGCTCGCTCGGATCCGTTGGCACGTTCCGGTCGTGCCGACCGCGCGAACGTGCCGGCCGACGTGCGGGCTGCGATCGAGCGGCACGCTGCGGCTGTGCCGGCAGCGCGAACGTGCCGCTCGATCCGGACGCGTGTCGATAGTGAACGGTTCCGGCCGTTCGGGCCCGGCCGTGCGCGGGGGCGGAGCAGTGTGCCCGCGTGCTGGAGAATCGAGGGCCGGTCTGGCGGCACGCGCCCGCCGCAGTGGGGACGACGTTGCTGCTCGCGGCGGCCGTCGTCGGCACGCAGCTGGCCCTGTCCGGGACGGGCAACCCGCGCGCCCCGCTGAGCCCCTACGGGGAGGGCGGGTTCACGGTCGGGGTCGCCGCCGTCGACCGGCGGGTGTCGATCACCTCCGCCGACGACGGCTCCTACGTCCTCGGCTACACGCCCGCGGGCGGTGACGTCGTCCTGGACCTCGACCTGCTCTCCGGCGACACGCGTGCAGCCGTGGTGGTACGACCCGGAGACCGGGCGGACGCTGAAGATGCGCACGCTGGACAGCGACGGGGTGGCGCGGTTCCCGGCTCCGAAGCAGGGTGGCGGCCCCGCCTGGGTGCTGGTGGTCGACGACGTCGCGGCCGGGTACGGGGCGCCGGACCCGGACGTCGTCGCGCAGGCCACGGGCGAAGGGGGATCGACGTCCGGCGGCGCCACCGGGACCCCGGCGTCGATGAGCGGATCGGGGACCGGCTCCGGAGGGACGGGTCCGGTCGGGTGGCTCCGGCGCGGGAACGGGAGGTTCCGGCGGCTCGGGTTCCGGCTCGGGCGGGACGGGGTCCGGTTCGGGGACGGACGGCTCCGGTGGCTCGGGATCGGGCTCGGCCGGCTCCGGATCGGGCTCGGGGGTTCCGGCTCGGACGGGACGAGTGGATCGGCTTCGGGGAGCGACGGTTCCGGTGGCTCGGGCTCGGGCGGTTCGGGCTCTGGCGGCTCGGGGTCAGGCGGGTCCGGCTCCAGTGGCTCGGCTTCGGGCGGCGGGCTCGGATGGCTGGCGGATGGCTCGGGGTCGGGGTGGCTCGGGGATCGGGCGGCGGTGGCTCGGCTCGGCGGATCCGGCTCGGAGGTCGGACTCGGGTGGCTCGGCCTCGGGTGGCTCCGGCTCGGGCGGATCCGGCTCGGGAGGCTCGGGCTCCAGCGGGTCGGCTCGGGTGGCTCGGGTCGGGCGGCTCGGGTTCGGGCGGCGCGGGCGGTACCGGGTCAGGTGGCACCGGCTCGGGCGGCGAGAAGTCAGGCGGCACGAGTTCGAGCGGTTCCGGCGGCACCGGGTCGAGCGGTTCGGGCCCGGGCGGCGGCTCAGGATCGACCGGGTCGGGCTCGGGGAGCAGTGGATCCGGCTCCGGTCAGGACACGAACGGGTCCGGACCGGGGGACCAGGGGAAGGATCAGTCACCGGACGGGACGAAGTCGGGCGGCGACGGTGCCGAGCCCGGGGCGGATCCCGCGTCCGGCAGCTCGCCGGAGGAGGGCAGGTTCGGCTCCGGCACGGGGGAGAAGGACGGTCAGCAGGGGGACAAGGACCAGAAGAAGGAGCAGGCGAGCTCGGGCGGCGAGAAGGACGGCCAGAAGAGCGAGTCGAAGGACACCCAGAAGGACGCCGACAAGAAGGAGCCCGCCGCCCCCGCCCCGGTCAAGGAGCAGAAGAAGGCCGCACCTGCGAGCCCGTCGAAGGCCGCGGCCGATCCGTCATGGGACAAGCTCGCGAAGTGTGAGTCGTCGGGCGACTGGGGAATCAACACGGGCAACGGTTACTACGGCGGCCTCCAGTTCGACACCGCGACGTGGAGCGACTTCGGAGGGTCGAAGTACGCGGAGCGTCCGGACAAGGCCACGAAGGAGCAGCAGATCGAGATCGCCTCGAAGGTGCGCGATGCGCGTGGGGGGTACAGCTCGTGGCCCGCGTGCTCGTCCAAGCTGGGGTTGCCGAAGTGAACCGCACCACTGGACCTACCGATGGGTAGGACGAACGGGGTCAGGAGGCTGATGGCGACCGTCACTCGAATGGTGGAACTTCGCGGGTGCCCTGGTGGCAGGGGCCGACCTGCGATTGCCTACCCTAGGACCTCATGAGCTCGCCCACCCCCGAGACCGCCCGGATCGGGAACCGCTACCGGCTCGATGAGCGGATCGGTGCCGGTGCGATGGGTGCGGTCTGGCGTGGGACCGACGAGCTGCTGAACCGCACCGTGGCCGTGAAGGAGCTACTGGCCGCCGCGGTGCCGTCGTCGGATCAGCTCGAGGAGTCCCGGCAGCGCATCCTCCGCGAGGGCCGGATCGGCGCCCGTCTGCAGCACGCGCACGTGATCAGCATGTTCGACGTCGTCGTGCACGACGAGCGCCCGTGGCTCGTGATGGAGTACCTGCCGTCGCGCTCGCTGGCCGCGGTGCTGCACGAGAAGGGCCCGATGTCCGCGCGCGAGACGGCCGCGGTCGGGCGCCAGGTCGCCGACGGCCTGGCCGCGGCACACGCGGCGGGCGTGGTGCACCGGGACATCAAGCCCGGCAACGTGCTCATCGCCGAGGACGGGCGCACCAAGATCACCGACTTCGGCGTGTCCCGTGCCGTGGACGACGTCCAGCTCACGCGGACCGGCGTGATCGCGGGCACCCCGGCGTTCCTGGCGCCCGAGGTGGCGCGCGGCCAGGAGCCCACCGCGGCGTCGGACGTGTTCGCGCTGGGCGCGACGCTCTACGCGGCCGTCGAGGGTGAACCGCCGTTCGGCCTGGACGACAACGCCTACGCCCTCCTGCACAAGGTCGCGACCGGGGCGATCCGCCCGCCGGAACAGGCCGGTCCGCTGACGGCGCTGCTGATGCGCCTGCTGTCCAACGAACCCACCGAGCGCCCGAGCGCGTCGCAGGCCCGTGACTCGCTGGCCCGGATCGCGGCCGGTCAGACCGTGGCCGGGATCGCGACGCCGACGCAGACGCTCGTGGCCCCGGCCGACGACGTCGCGGACGGCACGGCGGCGCCGGACACGGGCGCGACGCCGTCGTCGTCGCCCGGCACGCTGACCGACGCCCCGGCGCCGACGCCCGTGGTGATCCCCGGTGGCGGCAACGGGGGCTCGCGCAGCGGCGGTGGCCGGTTCCGCAACCGGCTCCCGGTGCTCATCGCCGCGATCGTGGCGCTGCTGGTGATCGGGGGCGGCATCGCGATCGGCATCGCGCGGTCGAACTCGCAGGCCCCGGAGCCGGGCCCGATCGCGGCCCCGACGACCACGGCCGCACCGACGTCGACCTCCGCGCCGCCGACGACGAGATCGGCCTCCCCCTCGCCGTCCTCGACGACCGGGTCGCCGAGCCCGTCGGCCTCCGCGACGGCGCCGGCCGGGGACGCGGTCGCGTTCGTGCAGAACTACTACGGCCAGCTCCCGGGCAACATCAACGGCGCGTTCGCGATGCTCAGCCCGAACGCGCAGGCCGCGTCCGGCGGGATCAACCAGTTCCGGCAGTTCTACGGCGGGCTGCGCACGGTGTACGCGCAGAACATCCGCCGGGCCGGTCCGAACGCCGTGACCGCCACGATCGTGTTCGTCCGCGCGGACGGCTCGCAGAGCCAGGAGAACTACCGGTTCGTGGTGGCCACGGACTCGAACGGCCAGCAGATCATGCAGTCGTTCACCAGGGCCTGACCTCCAGCGCGGCCAGTCAGCCACCGGCCGGTGCTCGCGCACGAACCGTTCGCGGGTGCGCCGGTCGAGGATGTCGTGGCCCTCGTCGTCGAACAGCATCAGCTCCACCGGCACGTCCCGTCCGGCCAGTGCGGCGACGATCCGGTCCGCCTCGCCGCGCGGCACGTTCGTGTCGTGCGCACCGTGCACGACCAGCAGCGGAACGGTGATCCGGTCGGCCGTGTGGATCGGGGACAGCGCGCGCAGCAGGGCCGCGTCGGTGCCCGGCTCGCCGTACTCCGGGACGGCCGCGGCGGCCACCCACGGCTCGGTCGCGGCGTAGAACGTCTCCAGGTCGGCCATGCCGCAGACGTCGATGCCGGCCCGGAACAGCCCGGGGAACCGGGTCAGGGCGACGAGCGTGAGGTACCCGCCGTAGGAGCGGCCGCCGACGGCGAGGCGGTCCGGGTCGGCGAGCCCGCTGCGCACCAGGTGCGTGGCCGCGGCGCGGACGTCGGTGAACGAGTGCTCCCGCTGGTCGCCGTCATCGGCCCGGGTGAACGTGCGCCCCCGCCCGGAGGAGCCGCGCACGTTCGGGGTGAACACGGTGATCCCCGAGGCGGCCAGCCACTGCAGCAGCGGTGCGAACCCCGGTCGTTCCTCGGACTCCGGCCCGCCGTGCAGCCAGATCAGGGCTGGTCCCGGCCCGTCGGAGCCCGGGGGCCGCAGCAGCCAGCCGGACAGGTCCAGGCCGTCCTCCGCGGCGAACCGTTCCGGTCGCGGGAGCACCGCGGCGCCGGTCGCGCTCGGCAGCAGCGGGGTCGTGCGTGCCGGGCGCCCGGGAGCCGGGAGCGTGACCCGGCACGCGTGCGGGGCCGCGTCCGGGCCGTTGGCCGCCACGATCAACGCCGTGCCGTCACGGGTGAACGACACGCCGGTGACGGCGGCGGCCGGTGCGGGCAGCCGGACCGGACGGCCACCGCGCAGGTCGCCGATCTCCAGCCGGGAGAGCCCGCCGTCGTTCCACACGAACGCCGCGCGCCCGCCGGCCGGGTCCAACGCGACCAGGTCGAGGTCCGTGCCGTCGCGCTCGGCGACCACCCGGGCCACGCGACACCTCCCCGCGCTCGCTCAGCGACATGGCGAGCAGGGCGGGGTGTTCGCGGTCGGCGTCGGTGTGCAGCAGCAGCGTGCCGCCGGTGATGCCGAACCGCGCCGCGGCCACGGTCGCGCCGGACACCAGCTCGGTGCGTCGGCCGCTGCGCAGGTCGATCAGCTCCAGCCGCCGGCCGCCGCGCGGGCCGGTGCGCACCACGGCCCGGCGACCGTCCCCGCCGATCCCGCAGACGACGGCGGCGACGCCGGTGGACAGCACCGTCGACGATCCGTCGCGGACGTCCACCAGGCAGGCGGCGCTCTCCGGGTGATCGTGCTGCTGGATCGAGACGCCGAGCGTGCGTCCGGTCGGCGCCCACGCCCCGAGCGCGACGGCGGTCGCGGACGGGGCGATCTCGTACCGGTCCCCGGTCTGTGGATCGGCCAGCACCACCCGGGTGCGCTCGCCCCCGGCCGGGGCGATCTGGCACGCCAGCCACCGCCCGTCCGGTGACCACGCGAGCGGCGGTCACGTCCGGCGACAGCTCCGCGGCCGGGCCCCGGGAGACCTGCACGTCCAGCGGCTTGTCCGGCTCCTCGACCGGGGACCCGTCGTCCGGCAGCGGTGCGACGAACGCGCGCGGGCGCCCGTCGCGGTCGGAGATCCAGGCGAGCAACGTGCCGTCCGGGTTCGGCACCGGGTAGGAGCGGCCGGCCGCGGACAGGTAGCCGGAGTCCTCGACGGTGCCGGTCGCGGAGTCGCGCGCACCGTCCACCCTCAGATCCCCCGTTCCTGCAACCACATCTCCAGCACCGCAACCTGCCACAGGGCATTCGAGCCCAGTGTCGTCCGGTCCGAGTTCGGGTCGGCGAGCAGCCGGTCCACCCACTCCCGGCGGACCAGGCCGCGCCCGCGGGCGGCCGGGTCGGTCACGGCATCGCGGACCCGGTCGAGCAGCGGGCCCTCCAGGTGCCGCACGGCCGGAACCGGGAAGTATCCCTTCCGCCGGTCGATCACGGCGTCCGGCACCACCCCGCGGGCGGCCCGCTTGAGCACGCCCTTTCCGCCGTGCGCGAGCTTGTGCTCCGGCGGGCAGGCGGCCATCGCCTCGACGAGCTCGTGGTCCAGGAACGGCACCCGGGCCTCGACGCCCCAGGCCATCGTCATGTTGTCCACGCGCTTGACCGGGTCGTCGACGAGCATCACCGTCGAGTCCAGCCGCAGCGCCGCGTCCAGGGCCGTCGTGGCCCCGGGCTCGGCGAAATGCGCCGCGATCAGCTCGCGGCTCGGGTCGGTCCCGGACGTCCATCCCGGCTCGAGGATCTCCCGCAGGCCGGCGTGCGAGCGGTCGGTGAACACCCGGGCGTACTCGGTCGCGGCCCGGGACCGCGGCACCGTCGCCAGCGGCGGGTACCAGCCGTAACCGGCCAGCACCTCGTCGGCGCCCTGCCCGGACTGCACGACGTTCACCGAGGCCGAGACCTCCTCGGCGAGCAGGTGGAACGCGACGCAGTCGTGGCTGACCATCGGCTCGGACATCGCCGCGATGCACGCGTCGACGGCCGGCAGCATCCGCTCCGGGGAGATCATGATCTGCCGGTGGTCGGTGCCGAACTCGGCGGCGACCAGGTCGGAGAACTCGAACTCGTCGCCGCGCTCGCCGCCCGCGGCCGGGAACCCGACGGAGAACGTGCGCAGGCCCTTCTGGCCCTGCTCGGCCAGCAGCGCGACGACCAGCGACGAGTCGAGCCCGCCGGAGAGCAGCACACCCACCGGCACGTCGCCGGTCATCCGGCGACGCACCGCGACCCGCAGCCGCTCGCCGAGCAGGTCCGCCCAGTCGCCGGCGTCGAGGCCGCTGTACTCGTCACGCCGGACGTGCTCGGGCCGCCAGAAGACGTGGTCGCTCGACGTCCCGTCCGGGCGCACGGTGCGGACGGTCGCCGGGGGCAGCTTGCGTACGCCGGTCAGGATCGTGTGCGGGGCCGGGACGACGGCGTGGAAGGTCAGGTAGTGGTGCAGCGCGACCGGGTCGATCGCGGTGTCCACGCCGCCGCCGTCGAGCAGGGCCGGCAGCGACGAGGCGAACCGCAGCCGCGACGCGTCCTGGATCAGGTACAGCGGCTTGATCCCGAGGCGGTCCCGGGCCAGCGTCAGCACCCCGGTGTCCCGCTCGTGCACCGCGAACGCGAACATCCCGTGGAAGTGCTCCACACAGGACGGTCCCCAGCGGTGGAACGCCTTGAGCACGACCTCGGAGTCCGACGTCGAGAAGAAGCGGTATCCGGCGCCCTGCAGCTCCGTCCGCAGCTCGTCGTGGTTGTAGACGCAGCCGTTGAACACGAGCGCGAGCCCGAGCTCCGGGTCGACCATCGGCTGCGCGCCGCGCTCGGACAGGTCGATGATCTTCAGGCGCCGGTGGCCGAGCGCGACCGGCCCGGACGCGTGCAGGCCGGATCCGTCCGGCCCGCGCCGGTGCATCGCGGACGTGACGCGCGCGACGGCCGCGACGTCCGCCTGCCGTCCGTCGAACCGGAACTCCCCGGCGATGCCGCACATGCTGCAGATCCTCCTGGAAACGTCGCGGGGTGGGAAAACGTCAGTTGCCCGTGCTCCACTCTCAGGTGTGCCCGAGATCGGTGTGGTGTTCCGGCCGCAGTGCCCGCCCGAACAGTTGCCCGAGGTCGTGGACACTGCCGAGCGGGCCGGGGTCGCGCAGCTCTGGCTGTGGGAGGACTGCTTCCTCGCCGGCGGGCTGACCTCGGCCGCGGTGGCGCTGGCGCGCAGCGAGCGGCTGCGGGTCGGGGTCGGGCTCCTGCCGGTCCCGCTGCGCAACCCGGCCCTCGCGGCGATGGAGGCGGCGACGCTCGCGCGGACGTTCCCGGGCCGGTTCCTGCCGGCGCTCGGGCACGGCGTCCTGGCGTGGATGGAGCAGGTCGGGGCCCGCGTCGAGTCGCCGATGACGCTGCTGGAGGAGTACACCGTGGCCGTCCGGACGCTGCTGCGCGGCGAGCAGGCCGACGCGCAGGGCCGCTACGTCCGGCTGGACCGGGTCGCGCTGGACCGGCCGCCGGAGCAGGTGCCGCCGGTGCTCGTCGGGGCGCGCGGGCCGCGCACGCTGGCGCTGGCCGGCCGGGTCGCCGACGGGGTGGTGCTGGACTCCGGCCTGAGCACCGACGACGTGCGGGACGCGCTGGTCGACGTCCGTGCCGGTCGCGCGGGACGGGAGGACCCGTTCCACGTCGTCTGCTACGTCGCGGTACCCGCGTACACCGCGTCCCCGGACCGGTGGATGCCCACCACGGCGCAGGCCTACGCGCAGGCCGGGGCGGACTCCGTCGTGTTCGTCCCGCCGGCCGGCGAGCCGGACCCGGTGCCGCTGATCGAGGCGCTGGCGTCCTGAGCCGGCGCCCGTCACGGGGTGCGCAGGGGGTCCCGCGCGGTCGCGAAGCGGCGCAGCACGCCCTCGGCGAGGAAGCGGGTGACGCCGGCGATCCGGTCGCCGGAGACGGTGAGCACGACGATCCCGGCGTCCGACGAGCCGAGCCGGCACTCGAACGCGGGCTGCCCGTTCGCCCGGGCGGGCACCAGCTCCATCGTCCGGTCGCCCCACCATCGGGTGCTGGCCCGCAGGAAGCGGCCGATCGCCACGGGGCCGACGTACTCGTGCGGTGCAGGCGGCATGGCCAGCCAGGCGTCGTCGGTGAGCAGCGCGACGACGCCGTCCACGTCGCCGTCGGTGAACGCCCGCGCGAAGCGCTCCGCCAGCCCGCGTTCGGACGCCGAGCCCGGTCCGCCGGCCGGGGTGTGCCCGGCCCCGGTGTTCCGGGCGAGCGTCGAGCGGGCCCGTTGCAGCAGGCCCTTCACCGCCGTCGAGCCGCCGCCGAGCATCCCGGCCGTCTCGGCCGGGGAGAAACCGAGCACATCCACCAGCACGACGACGGCGGTCTGCCGCGGCGGGAGCCGCTGCAGCGCGGCCACGAACGCCAGCTCGACGCCCGCACGCGACTCGTGCGCTTCGGCCGGGCCGGGCGCGGTGTCCGGGTACGGCTCCAGCCAGGTCACGTCCCCGCTCCGGGTCGGCTCCGGCGGGGCGGTCGGCGGGACCGGTTCGACGGGTGGCCGGCGGCGGGAGTCCCGGATCGCGTTCAGGCACCGGTTGGTCGCGATGCGGTACAGCCAGGCGCGCAACGAGGAGCGGCCCGCGAACCCGTCCAGCCCGCGCCAGGCGGCGACGAGCGTCTCCTGCAGCAGGTCGTCGGCGTCGGCCAGTGAGCCGAGCATCCGGTAGCAGTGCACGTGCAGCTCCCGCACGTACGGGCCGGTGAGCTCGCGGAAGGCCGGTCCGTCCCCGGCGCGGGCCCGGTCGAGGACGGCGTCGCTCACGAAGCGCATCGTGGCACGGCCGTTCCGATCCGGCCCGCGTCGGTGTCTCGACGGAGGTACCACCCGTCGAGCGAGGAGGAACGAGATGAGCAGCGACACGAGCGGAGCGCTGACGACGTCGATGGCGTACTACGAGGCCTGGACCGGGCACGACTTCGACCGGGCGATGACCCTGGTCGCCGACGACGTGGTCTGCCTGGCCCCGGCCGGGCGCCTCGAGGGCGCCGAGGCGTTCCGCGGCTTCATGGAGCCGTTCACGCAGATCGTGACCGGGACGACGCTGGTCGCGGCGTTCGGCGACGACCGGACCGCCGCGCTGGTCTACGACACGACGACCGTCCCCGTGTCGCACGCGCCGGGCGCGGAGGTCCACACCGTCGTCGACGGGCGGATCACCGAGGTCCGGATCGTGTTCGACCGGCTGCCGTTCGCCGAGGCCCGCGCCGCGGGCTGAGTGGTCGCCGTTCAGCGGAGCACCCAGGTGTCCTTGGCCCCGCCGCCCCGGGACGAGTTCACGACCATGCTCCCGGGCGGGGCGACCCGGGACAGCGCCGACGGCAGCACGTCCACCCCGTGGCGACCCTGCACCGCGAAGACCCGCAGGTCGACGGCCTGCGGCTGCAGCTCGCCGTCGGTGAAGGTGGGGTGGGTGGACAGCTGCACGGTGTCCTGGGCGACCCAGTGCCCGGGGTTCGCCCGCACCTCGCGACCGAGCTGGTCCAGCTCGTCGCGGCTCGCGTGCGGGCCGATCACGATGCCGGACCCGCCGTAGCCGTCGACCGGCTTGAGCACGAGCTCGTCGAGCCGGTCCAGGACCTTCTCGCGCTGGCGCGCGTCCACGCAGGGGTAGGTGGGCACGTTCTCCAGCACCGGGAGCTCGTCGAGGTAGTACCGGATCATCTCCGGCACGTAGGCGTAGACGAGCTTGTCGTCGGCGACGCCGTTGCCCAGCGCGTTGAGCAGCGCGACCTGCCCGCTCGCCGCGGCCGCGAGCAACGCACGGCCGATCGGCCGGCTGTCCGCGCCGCGGGCGCGGGCCAGGTCGGCCTCGTCGATCCGCCGGTAGAGCGCGGCCAGCCGCCGCCGGCGCCCGGACCCGACCAGGTAGACGGCACCGCCGGCGACCTGCAGCTGCGACGGGGTGACGACCGGGATGTCCATCGCCTCGGCCAGCAGCGTGTGCTCGAAGTACGCGGAGTCGGCGTGGCCGAGCGTGAGCAGCGCCGTCTCGCCTGCGGAGTCGTCGTGGTCGGCGGCGCCGAGCAGCGCATCGTGCAGGCGCGTCGGGACGTCGTCGAGGCCCACCACGCCGGCCGGTGGCTCCAGATCGGGCATCACGCTGCGCAGCAGGCGGCGGCTCATCATCGAGTAGCCGATCCCGGACGGCACCCGCAGGTTGTCCTCCAGCACCACCCAGTGCTCGGCGCGGTCGCGGACCAGGTCGATCCCGCCGACCGCGATCCGCACCGCGTTCGGCGGCACCATCGTCCCGGCCCGGGACCGCCCCGGCGCGTGGTCGACCACGGAAGCCGGGACGACGCCGTCGCGGACGATCTCGCGCCGGGTGTACACGTCGTGCACGAACCGCTCGAGCGCACGGATCCGTTGCGCCAGACCGTCCGAGAGGTGCTGCCAGTCCTCACTGGACACGATCCGCGGGATCAGGTCGAGCGGGAACAGCCGGTCCTCGCTCTCCTGCCCGACGCGGAACGTCACGCCGCGCGCCCGCTGCTCGGTGTGCAGCGCGCTCTCCGCGGCGGCCATCCCGCGCGGGCCCATTCGCTCGAGGGCGCGGAACATCCAGCCGTAGGCGGGCTGGACCGTGCCGCGCTCGCTGACCGCCTCGTCGTAGGCCGGGGGGTCGTAGTCCGCGAGCAGCTCCGCCGCCGCCGGGACGACCGCCGGCGGCTCGTGCGCCGGCGTCTCGCCCTGGGTGCGGGCCACCAGCGCGTCGACGACGTCGGTGAGCGCGCCGCGCAGGCCGTACGCCCGCCGTTGCAGCGCGGCGCCGCTGCCGCGGGCGAGGACTGCATCCGCAAGGGCGCAGACCTGGACGAAGTCGTCGTTGTCCTCCAGCCACGGCCGCAGCTCGGACACCAGCCCGCCCAGCTGCAGCGCGGGCGCGACCAGCGACGGCCCGGTGACGTCGACGAGGTCGCCCTCCAGCCCGGAGCGCGCGGCCCGCCAGCTCGCCGAGCGCAGCAGCTCGTGGCGCACGCCGGGCAGCGGGTCGCCGGCCTCGGTCTGCGCCCGCGCCCGCCCGACCAGCGCGCGGAACAGGCCCGCGACGAGCACGACGTCGTCGACCTCGGGGCAGGCGTCGCAGACCCGCAGCTCGACGGTCGGCAGGTGGGCGCTGGGCCGGATGTCGAAGTAGAGCATCCCGGCGTCGGAGATCGTGCCGGAGGAGATCAGGTCGTCGATCATCTGGTCGTACTCGGCGGCCGTCTCCACCGCGCCGGGCGGGCCCGCGGTGGGCCAGCGCTGCCAGATCATGCTGCGGTAGCTGGCGTAGCCGGAGTCGTGGCCGCGCCAGTACGGCGAGCTCGCCGTCGTGGCGAGCAGCGTCGGCAGGTGCGGGGCGACGCGGCGGGTCACCTGCACCGCGGTGTCCCGGTCCGGAACGTCCACATGGAACTGCACGCCGCAGATGTGCTGCTCGCGCACCAGCATCTGGTACTCGTGCTGCATCCTCTCGTAGCGGGCGCCCGCCGAGATGTCGTCGCCGGACAGGTCGACCAGCGGCACCGTGCCGGCCGCGACGACACCGAGCCCGAGCGGTTCGGCGGCCGCGCGCAGCGTGCGGCGCAGCCGCCGCACGTGCTCGCGCAGCTCGTCCAGCGACGCCGTCGCCGGGCTGTTCGTCTCGACCAGCGAGCGCTGCAGCTCCGGGAAGAACTCCTCGCCACCGCCCAGCTGCTCCAGCAGACGGTCCACCTCGGGAGCGGCACGCCTGCTCGTCAGGTCGACGACGTGGAACTCCTCCTCCACGCCCACCAGCGGTCGATCGCCCACCCTCGGGGACGGTAGGTGGCCTGTGTGACGACGGTGTGACACGCGAGTGGAGTGCTCCGAACGCCGCCGGACACTGATCTGTACGGACCAGTTTCCACCTGGTGCACGGCCTATCGTGTCGGCATTCGGCGCTGGGGCCTCGTGATCCGGGCGCCTCACGACGCCGGAGGTCCGATGCCCGAGCCCGGCCCACCGGCAGTGGGGACGACGACGGGTGTCCTGGCCCGGGGCACGATCGCCCTGGTCCAGGTGCTCGGACTGGCGGTGTGGTTCTCGGCCACCGCCGTGGGCCCCGCGCTGCGGGCCGAGTGGGGACTCGGCACGACGGCGGGGGTATGGCTGACCTGCGCGGTCCAGCTCGGCTTCGTGGTCGGCGCGGTCGGGGCGGCGGTGCTGACGCTGGCCGACCGTCTGCGCCCGCACCGCCTGCTCGCGCTGTCCGCGGCCGGGGCGTCGGTGTGCACGCTGCTGTGCACGGTCGCGGACGGCGCCGCGACGGCGATCACGTTGCGCGCGTTGACCGGGATGTTCCTGGCCGGTGTCTATCCGGTCGGGATGAAGCTGATGACGTCGTGGTCGGCGCCGGACCGTCGCGCGCGCGACCTGGGGACGCTGGTGGCCGCGCTGACGCTCGGCTCGGCGCTCCCGCACCTCGTCCTGGCCGGGTCGGCGGACCTGCCGTGGCGGAGCGTGCTCGCCGTGGCGTCCGCGTCGGGGCTCCTGGCCGCTGCGGTGGCCCTGCTCGTCGTCCGGCCGGGCCCGGGGGCGGCCCCCGCCCCGCCGCCGGACCGCCGGTACGCGGCGCGGCTACTGCGCGAGCCCGGGCCGCGGCTGGTCGTGCTCGGGTACCTGGGGCACATGTGGGAGCTCTATGCACTGTGGACCTGGATGGGGTCGTACCTCGGAACCGGCTCGCTCGCCGGGCGTTCCGAGCTGCTGGTGTTCCTCACGGCCGGGCTCGGCGGCGCGCTGGGCTGCGTAGCAGGTGGCCGGGCGGCCGACCGGTGGGGTCGGGTCCCGACGATCGTCGCCGCGCTCGTCGTCAGCGGAGCCTGCTGCCTGCTGTCCCCGCTGGCCGCCGCGGCGCCACCGGTGGTCACCGGCCTGTTCTGCCTGGTCTGGGCGACAGCGGCGGTGGCGGACTCGCCGGTGCTCACGACGGCCGCGATCGAGGTCGCCGACAAGCGCTACACCGGCACCGCGCTGACCGTGCAGACCGCGCTGGGGTTCCTGCTGACGGTGGCGAGCATCCAGCTCCTGCCGTTCGTGGCGGCCGTGACCGGCTGGTCCGCCGCGATGATGGTGCTGGCGGTGGGGCCGATCGCGGGTGCGGTCGCGGTTCTCCGGCTGGGGCGGGTGTCGGCCGCGAACCGTGCCGAACCCCGGCACGCGGCGGGTCACGCCAATCCGGAGATCGTGACGTCGGGTACCGACCGCGCAGCCGCGAACTCGGAGGGCGCGGTCACCGCCGAGCCCGTCCGGGCCGCGGACGAGCGGGACACCGTCGAGCTGTACCGCCTGCGCCGGGGCATGCCTCCGTCCGCGGACGGGGGGTTCGCCGGTCGGGCGGCCCGCGCGATGGAGGCGGGGGACCGGACGGCTGAGCCGGCGTCGGGGTCGAGCGACGACCGTTGACGGTGATCGACTTTTGGACGTGACGGCGGACGTTCCCGTCCGCCGTCGCAGCCGAGGACCTGATCACATCGGGCGGCGGGCAGGATCACCGTCGTGGAGGGCCGCTGGGAGCAGGTGGGCGACGGCGTGTTCGCCCGCCGTCACGACGAGCTGGACCTGACGACCGGGCTCGTGCTCGGCACCGAGCGCGCACTCGTCGTGGACACCCGGGGCGACGAGCGCCAGGGAGCCGAGCTGGCCGCGGCCGTCCGCGAGCTCACCCCTCTGCCGCTCGTCGTGGTCGTCACGCACGCCCACTTCGACCACTGCTTCGGCACGGCCGCGTTCGCCGGTGCGCCTGTGTTCGCGCAGGCCGGGTGCGCCGCGGAGATCGTCGCCACCGCCTCGGCGCAGTGCGCCGAGTGGACGTCGTTCTACCGCGAGCGCGGCGACGAGACCACCGCGCGGGCGCTCGCCGCCACCGACCCGCCCCTGCCGGACCAGCCGGTCTGCCCGCACTCCGGCGCCCGGCACGGACTCGACCTGGGCGAGCGGACCGTCGTGCTGGTCCACCCCGGCCCCGGGCACACCGGGCACGACCTCGCGGCGCACGTGCCGGACGCCGGCGTGCTGTTCGCCGGCGACCTGCTCGAGAGCGGCGCGCCGCCGTCGTACGGCCCGGACTCGCATCCGGACCGGTGGGCCGCGGCCGTCGCGACGCTGCGGGGACTCGACGCGCCCGTAGTCATCCCCGGGCACGGCGACCCGATGAACGCGGCAGCCGTCACTGCCCAGCACGGAGAGCTCGACGAGGTCGCGGCGCTGTACCGGCAGGTCGCGGCCGGCGACCTGACGCCCGGGGAGGCCGATGCCCGCAGCCCGCACCCCGGGGTTCCCTGGCCGGTTCACTGATCGTCCGCGCACGGGGTCGGCGGAGCCGGCGACCATGATCGGCGCAGGTGGCGCGGGGGCGACAGATTCGGAGCTACACGACGATCCGGAGTGGACGGCCGCGGGCGTCGAGGCCCGCGCCCAGCTCGTCGGCCTCCCCGCGGGCCCACCGCGCGGCGCTCCAGGCGGCGGCGAGGGCATCCAGGACGTCGTCCATCCGGGCGCCCGACGGCAGGTCGGACAGCGCCGCGGCGGGGTCCACCCAGGACGCGAGCGCGGCGATCCGTTGTCCCACACCGCGGGCGTGCTTCTTCGGTGCGAACGCGACATCCGGGGCCATGGCGCGGAACGACAGCTCCGGATGCGCCTCGACCACGTGCCTCGGGAGCGTCACCGCCTGCCAGTCCCGGATCTTCGGTCCGATGTGGAACGTCTGCACGCTGATCGCCTTGCCGGTGAGCCGGCGGGCGACGGCGCACGCCCGCTCGTAGTCCGTCTCGGCCAGCACCGGAGCCGGGGGCGTGAAGAACAGTGCCGCCCGGGCCGGCCCGAGCCGCACCACGGCCTCCAGCTCGCTCGCGCGCCGCTCCGGACCGTCCGGCAGCGCCAGCGGGATGTCCACCCCGACCGCCGCGCAGTCCGCGCGTCGCGGCCAGCACCGACGCCGCGTCCGGCTGCACCGACCACGTGACCCGCGGGGCCGTCGAACGCGGCCACGACCCACCCGTCGGGGACCCCGTCCACACCCGCGACCCTCATGCGGGAGGATCCTGCCGTGCGCGTCTACCTGGGAAGCGACCACGCCGGTTTCGAGCTCAAGGCGAAGATCCTCGACCACCTGAACGACCAGGGCATCGAGGCGATCGACGTCGGTGCGCCGACGTTCGACCCGGAGGACGACTATCCGGCCTGGTGCATCGAGACCGCCCGCCGGGTCGTCGACGACGGCGCCTCGCTGGGCATCGTGATCGGCGGCTCCGGCAACGGCGAGCAGATCGCCGCGAACAAGGTGCCCGGCATCCGGGCGGCGCTCGCCTGGAACGAGGAGACCGCGCGCCTGGCCCGGGAGCACAACGACGCCAACGTCGTCGGCATCGGGGCCCGCCAGCACATGTTCGAGGAGGTGCTGGTGATCGTCGAGACGTTCCTGACCACGGAGTTCTCCGGCGAGGAGCGGCACGTCCGGCGGATCGAGCAGCTGGCCGACTTCGAGCGCACGGGCTCGATCGACCTGCCCGAGTAGCGATGCCCGAGGGCCACACGCTGCACCGGCTCGCCCGGCTGCACCAGCGCCTGTTCGCCCGGCGTCCGGTCACCGTGTCCAGCCCGCAGGGCCGCTTCGCCGAGTCCGCGAAGCTGCTCGACGGGCGCCCGATGACGCGGGCCGAGGCGCACGGCAAGCACCTGTTCCACCGCTACGGGCCGGACATGGTCGTGCACGTCCACCTGGGGCTCTACGGCACGTTCGTCGAGGCAGAGGCGCCCGCGCCGGCGCCCGTCGGCCAGCTGCGGATGCGCCTGGTCGGCGAGACGCACTACGCGGACCTGCGCGGACCGACCGCGTGCGAGCTGATCACCGAGCGCGGAGGTGCGGGCGCTGCGCGCGCGGCTCGGGGAGGACCCGCTGCGCCGCGACGCGGACCCGGAGCGGGTGTGGGCGCGGCTCTCCCGGTCCCGGAGCCCGCTGGCGACGCTGCTGATGGACCAGGCCGTGCTCGCCGGCGTCGGCAACGTCTACCGGGCCGAGCTGCTGTTCCGGCACGGTCTCGACCCGCAGCTGCCCGGCAACCGGCTGCCCCGCGAGACGTGGGACGCGATGTGGCCCGACCTCGTCGCCCTGATGCGTGACGGGGTGCGGCGCGGGCGGATCGACACGGTCCGCCGCGAGCACGACCCGCGCCGCCGCGGTGAGCCGGGCCGCAAGGACCGGCACGGCGGCGAGGTGTACGTCTACCGCCGCGCCGGGATGCCGTGCCTGGTCTGCGGGACCGAGGTCGCGCACGTCGACCACGCGAACCGCAACCTGTTCTGGTGCCCGACCTGTCAGCCGGCGGCCGCCTGAGGGGTTCCGTAGCTGGGCGGGGCTAGGGTCCCCGGCGTGGCGGAGCAGAAGCCGGTCGAGGCCTGGATGACCGATATGGACGGCGTCCTGGTGCACGAGGGACGCATGATCCCCGGTGCGGACGCCCTCCTGCAGCGCCTGACCGAGCGCGGGGTGCCGTTCCTCGTGCTCACCAACAACTCCATCCACACCCCGCGTGACCTGCGGTTCCGGCTCCGGTCGTCGGGTCTGGAGGTGCCCGAGGAGTCGATCTGGACCTCGGCGATGGCGACGGCGACGTTCCTGCACGACCAGCGCCCGGGCGGCAGCGCGTACGTGATCGGCGAGGCCGGGCTGACCACGGCGCTGCACGAGATCGGGTACGTGCTCACCGACACCCACCCGGACTACGTCGTGCTCGGGGAGACCCGCACGTACAGCTTCGAGGCCGTCACGACGGCGATCCGGCTGATCGACGGCGGGGCGCGGTTCGTCGCCACGAACCCGGACGCGACCGGCCCGTCCACCGAGGGGATCCTGCCGGCCACCGGCGCGGTCGCGGCGATGGTCAGCAAGGCCACCGGCACCGACCCGTACTTCGTCGGCAAGCCGAACCCGCTGATGATGCGCGCGGCGCTGAACCGGCTGCAGGCCCACTCCGAGACGACGGTCATGGTCGGCGACCGGATGGACACCGACATCCTGGCCGGGCTGGAGGCCGGGATGCGCACGGTGCTGGTGCTGACCGGCATCACCCGCGCCGACGACGTCGAGCGGTTCCCGTTCCGGCCCAGCCGCGTGGTGCCCTCGGTCGCCGACCTGATCGACGACGTGTGAGACGTCAGCCCAGGAGCCCCAGCTGGGCACGCAGCTCCGTGGTGTCGTGGTTCAGCCAGTGCTCGACGATCAGGCCGTCGCGGAAGCGATACCAGTGGGTC
Organism: uncultured Actinomycetota bacterium; assembly: GCA_963822335.1. Taxonomy (GTDB): domain Bacteria; phylum Actinomycetota; class Actinomycetes; order Mycobacteriales; family Pseudonocardiaceae; genus Pseudonocardia. The sequence goes on from CAWGHE010000007.1 coordinate 1,170,527, forward strand.
TGCTCGACGGCGAACGGCTTCCCGGTCGCGGGGATGTCGACGATCAGGTCCCCGTCCGCGGAGTACCGCGTGAGCGGGCCGGTGTGCCGGCCGTGCATCGTCGCGTGCGCGACCACGAGGTCGTCCTGCGCGATCGCCTCGTGCACGTCCCACCCGAGGTCGGAGAACATGCCGCGCAACCAGAGCGCGGTCGCGTAGTAGCCCTCGGGGCCGGGGACGCGGCAGGCGGGCGGCTCGATGTCGGCCTCCCGGTTGATCGCGGTCGGGTCGGTGGTCCGCTCGAACGCGGCGAGATCGCCGCTCGCCATGTCGGCGAGGCGGGACTCGATCGTCGTGCGGGCGTCGGTGGTGGTGGTCATGGCCGGCTCCTCCGGTTCGGCGGCGGGCTCTCCGCCTCGTGGGTCGAGCGTCGCCCGGCCGGGCGACGTGCGGATCCGTGCCGGGTACGGAGCCAGCCCGCCGTCGCTACGGAGCCGGGAGCCTGAGCTCCGCGCGCCCGGTCGCTCCGGTCTTGGCGAGCAGGTTGCTCACGTGCGTCTCGACCGTGCGCGGCGAGAGATGCAGCCGGGCCGCGACGTCCGCGTTCGTCGCGCCGTCGGCGACCAGTCGCAGGACCTCCAGCTCGCGGCCGGTGACGCCGAGCGCCCGCAGTCCGGGCGGGACCGTCGTGCGGTCGCGGCTCGGGCGGGGCACGGTGAGGCCGAGCATCTTCAACCGCTCCCGCGCCCAGCGCACGAGGCGCACCTCTCCGGCCGGCTCCCAGCGGGTCAGTGCCTCGCGGAGCAACACCTCGGCGTCGAACGCGGCCTCTGCGCCGCCGGGTGTGATCGTCAGGCTGCGCAGGAACAACCGCTCGTGGTTGCGGCCGGCGATGACCGCGTCGGCGGCCTCGACGAGGTCCCGTGACCGTTCGGCCGCACCGGCGAGGGCGGCGACGACGGCGTCGCCGTAGTGCAGGGCGGCGCGGTTTGCCGCCTGGACCAGCACGTCGGAGGCGCGCAGCTCCTCCAGCGGACCGGGATCGTCCGGGTGCACCACCGTCGACAGCAGCGCCCAGTGCCCCCACAGCGGGGCCGGATTGGACACCGCGCTGGCCCGCAACGGCTGCACGGCCAGGGACAGCCTGCTCACCGCGGCCGGGCCGTCGTGGCTCAGCCACGCGTCGTATCCGGCGGACGCGGCCCGCGCGGACTCCGACGCGACCGGGTTCGGGCTGGTCCGCAGCGACTCCTCGAGGGTCGCGGCGGCCCCCTCGGTGTCGCCACCCCAGAACTGGCCGCGGGAGACGAACATCAGCGCGTGCCCGGCGGGTCCGGGCAGCCGCAGCCGGGTCGCCGTGTCGGCGCACCGGCGCGCGATCGGCAGAGCGGCCACATGTCCGTCGACGCCGCTGGTGGCGGCCGTGAGCTGCAGGTCCAACGTGGCCGCCGTGCCGAGCAGGCCGGCCTCGGCGGCGAGCCGGCGCGCCTCCTTCAGCCGCCCGAGCTCGCCGCTGCCGAACAGGTCGTGCGTGCCGAGCTCGGCCAGCGCCCGCACTCGCCACGGGACCAGCCCGTGCTCGGCGGCCAGCCGCTCACCCTCGGCGAACGCGGCCCGCGACGCCGGGGGATCGGATCGCCGCAGCGCCCGCCCGGTGATCTCCAGGGCCTCGCAGACCGCCTCCGGGGCGCCGTCCCGGCGACCGGCCGCGGCGGCGTCCGCGGCCAGGCGGAGCGCGCCGTCGACGTCGAGCCGCCCGAGTTGGACGTGCGCGGCGAGCGCCAGCCGCTCCGCGTCGTCGGCCGGCCCGGCCGTGTCCAGGTGCGCGGCGGCGTCGTCCCAGCGTTCGGCGGCGACGCAGGCGCGGGCGAGCTGGAGCCGGACCCGGGCGGCGCCGGCGTCCGGCAGGCCGGGAAGGACCTGCTCGCCGAGCGCGAGCGCGTCGTCGGTCCGGGCGCCGAGCCCGAGCACGCGCAGGCGCTCGACGGCGATCTCGCCGGCCGGGCCGGCGCCGTCGGAGACCAGATCGGCCGCGGAGGAGAGCACGTCGGCGGCCGCGGTGAGCGCACCCGCCGCGAGGTGCTCGCGGCCGAGGCCGAGCAGCAGCTCGGCGGCACGGGGCCGGTTGCCGCCGCGCGCGCACAGGTCCGCGGCGACCGCGAGCTGCGCCCCGGTCAGCGGCGCGCCCTCGCAGCTGCGCCGCCGCCCGCCGCGTCAGCTCCGCCCGTTCCGGCGGGGTCAGCTCGTCGAGCACCGCGTCCCGGGTGAGCGCGTGCCGCCAGTGGAGGGCGTCCGGGCCGCGACACGAGCAGCCCCGCGTCGACGGCGGCGCGCAGGCCCGCTGCCGGGTCGTCGTCCCCGGTGGCCGTCGCGACGAACCGCCAGTCCAGCTCGTCGCCCAGCAGCGCGGCCGTGCGGACCAGCGTCCGCGCGCCGTCCGGCAGCCCGGCGACCCGGCCTGCGACGAGCCGGGTGAACGCGCCGGGCACCCGGACCTGCAGGGGTCCGTCCGGTCGCCACCGGCCGTCGTCGCGGCGGAGCCGGCCGGACTCGACCAGACCGGCAGTCAGCTCGGCGACCAGGAACGGCAGACCGCCGGACGCCTCGGACAGGAACGCCGTGACGTCGGCGTCGACCGGTGCGCCGGCCCGGTCCGACGCCAGGATCGCGACCTGCGCGTCGTCGAGCCGACCCAGGGTGAGACGGCGGGCGTGCCGGCCGACGGCGTCGAGGTCGGCCGGTGTGCGCTCGTCGTCGCGGGCGGCGAGCACGAGCGGTACCGGCGGCGGGTCCGCGCACAGGTACTCCAGCAGGTCGAGCGTGTCCCGGTCGGCCCAGTGCAGGTCGTCGAGCAGGAGCACGGCCCGTCGCTCTCCGGCGAGTACCTGCAGCAGGGCGCGGACGGCCTCGCCGAGCACCACCACCGGGTCGACGAGGTGGCCCGCTGCGGGCGGCGGAAGCGGCCACCCGGGGAGCAGGCGGGCGAGCACGGCCGCGTACGGGCGCAGGCCCGGCGTGTCCGCGAGCTCCGGCGGGGCCGCCCGGACCAGGGCCCGGGCGAGCGGCCGGAACGGCCCACCGCCGTCGACGGCGCTGCCGCGGAGCGCGGTCGCCCCGGCTCCTTGCAGGCGGGTGGCGAGCTCGTCGAGCAGGCGTGTCTTTCCGACGCCGGCCTCGCCGGTGAGCAGGACCGCGCCCGGCGGGTCGGACGCGCAGTGCGCGAGCAGCGCGGAGAGCTCGTCCGCGCGGCCCACCAGACGGGCGGTCACCCGAGCGATTATGGAGCGCGCACGGGGCCGGGGGGAGTGCTCAGCCGCCGTTGCGGTCGCCGTGCGGGTCGCGCTCGCCGTCCGGCGCGGCCCGCTGCGGGCGCCACCGGGCCAGCCCGGGCAGGTCGGGTTCGGCCGCCACGAGCCGCCGCAGCGCGACGGCGACCGTCGCCCGGGCGGGTGGCGTGGGCGGGACGGCGACGGCGTCCGGGCCGCGCCCCGCCCGCACGGCCGCCGTGACCGACGCGTCCAGAGCCACGAGCCCGGGGTCGCCGAACCCGTCGAGCAGTGCGGTGAACGCGGCATCGCGACCGGCGTCGAACGTGCGCGGGCGGCCGTCGGTGTCCTTGTGCGGGTGGGCCGGGTACAGGTGCGCGACGGGCACGGTGCCGTCCGGTACCGGGACGGTCGCCGGGTGGGTGCGGCCGAGCAGGTGCGGCAGGAGGTGGGTGTGCGGCCCGTCCGGGGATCGGCCGTCCGGCGGCGGGATCGCGGCGAACACCTCGACCCGCCCGGCCGGCCCGCGGAACACCCGGTGCGGGGAGTGCGCGATCAGCTCCGCCGCGGCCCCGGACGCGAACACCGGCTGCCCGGCCGCGGACCGCAGCGAGGCGAGCAGGCCGTCGTCGGCGACGCGCACGCAGGCCTCGACGGCGGGGGAGCCGAGCCCGAGGTCGAACAGGATCCCGACCCGGTCGGACGGGCGCACGGCGTCGACGTCCGGCCCGAGCTCGGTGAGCACGGTCCGCCCGGCCGCGGTCCACGACGCCGGCACGCAGAACGCGACGGCGTGGTTCCAGCCCAGGTCCGGTCCGGCCGGGGTCCGGTAGGCGACGGCGACGGTCCCGTCCGGAGGGTCGAGCCGGATCGCGCCGCGCGGCGTCGCGCCGTGCTCGTAGGGCTCTCCCGGGTCCCGGACGAACTCGGCGATCGCGCCGGGCACGCCGACGCTCCACCCGGCGCCGGGATCGTCCAGATGGTGGTGGACCAGGTCGTCGATCGGGGTGCGGCTCACCCGCCGAGCGTCGCAACGTGCGCCGGTCACGGGCAACACGGGCGCCGCGGGCTTGCGAATCACACGAGTGTCATTACCCTCGAACACATGTACGCATCGAGCGAGACCGCCTGGTGTGGGTGCGCCGGATGTGGCGCCGAGGCGGAGCTGCCCGCCGCGGAGACCACCGGCGTCGACGTGCCGTGCCCGGACTGCACCGCGCCGATGAACGAGATGTGGTCCTGGGACGCTGCGGCGTGACCTAACCGGGCTCGATCAGGACGGACGTCCACAACCCGAGCCCTGGGGCGCGTGCTCGGGTGGGTTCCGGAGCGGCTACACCAGGAACCCGAGCGCGCTGTCCCGCCCGGCGGTCAGCGCCGCCACGTGGTCGTCCACAGTGGTCAGACCGTGCAGGTCCTTTCCGGACGCCATCGCGTCGAGCAGGGCGCGCTCGGCGCGCTCGATCTCCTCGGCGCCGTCCAGTGCGGCGGCCAACCGTTCGACGGGAGCGGCGATCACGCCGTCGTCGTCGGCGGCCACGAGATCACCGGGGCGGACCTGCACCCCACCCGCGACGACCTCGGTGCCGACCGTGCCCGGGTCCTGTGTGGTCCCGGACGCCGGGCAGGTCCCGCGGGCGAACACCGGCAGCCCGATCGTGCGCAGGCCCCGCATGTCCCGGACGTACCCGTCGACGACGATCCCGGCGAGCCCGCGCCGGCGCGCCTCGGTGGCGAACAGCTCCCCGGAGACCGCGCGCCGGTGCCCGTCGGTGGCCACCACCAGCACCGACCCGGGCGGTGCCGCGCGCAACGCCGCGAACATCGGCAGGTGGTCGTCGTGGCAGGTCACGGTGACGGCCGGGCCCACCATCGCGAGGCCGGGCAGCATCGCGCGCACCTCGGAGGCCAGGACCGGCAGCGACTTGTCCGCGTCGCACAGCGAGGACACCTGCACCGCGCGCAGACGGGAGAGCAGTTCCGGATCGGTCATGCCTCCATCATCGGGGCACGCGCTCGTCGCGCAGCGCGGAGCGGCGGACCTTGCCGGCGTCGTCGCGGAGCGGCCGGTCGACGAACTCGTAGGTGCGCGGGGTCTTGTACGGCGTCAGCCGCGCCGCGACGTGCGCGCGCAGCGACTCCTCCAGGACCGCCCGGGCGGTGCCGTTGGCGACGTGCACGATCGCGTGCACCACCTGGCCGTAGTCGGGGTCCGGCAACCCGATCACGGCGCTGCCCAGCACGTCCGGGTGCGCGTCGAGCACGGCCTCGGTCTCGGCCGGGTACACGTTCGCGCCGCCGACGAGGATCATGTCGGTGCGGCGGTCGGCCAGGTACAGGTAACCGTCGGTGTCGAAGCGACCCATGTCGCCGAGCGTCTCCCAACCGTCGCGCTCCTCCGCGGCGGCGCCCAGGTAGTGGTAGGTCGGCCTGCTCTCCGTCGTGCGCATCCAGATCTCGCCGGTCTCGCCGGTCGGCAGCACCGCGAAGTCCGGCCCGCGCACCGTCATCTCGCCGCGGGTCACCCGCCCGACGGAGCCCGGGTGCGCGAGCCACTCGCGGCCGTCGATCACGGTGCCGGCCTGCGACTCGGTGCCGGAGTACAGCTCGACGACGACGTCCGGCCCGGCGAGCTCCAGCCACCCGCGCTTCACGTCCGGCGGGCACGGGGCGCCGACGTGCAGGACCGTGCGCAGCGACGACAGGTCGGTGGCGCCCGGGTCGGGCAGGCGCAGGATCCGGCTCATCATCGTCGGCACCACGTAGAGCCAGGTGACGCCGTGGCGCTCGACGAGGTCGAGCGTGCGCTGCGCGTCGAAGCGTTGCTCGATCACGACGTGGTGACCCTGCAGCAGAGCCATCAGCGAGAACATGTACGGCGCGTTGTGGTGCAACGGTGCCGTGCACAGCATCACGCCGTCCCGGTCGAAACGCAGTCCGTCCGCCCGGGCCAGCACCTCCTCCGTGCAGGCGGCCTGGCCGGCGACGATCACCTTCGGGCGCCCGGTGCTGCCCCCGGACGTGGGCGCCTTCCAGGACGGTCCGACGACCTCCGGCAGGGCCGCATCCGGCTGCCCGCTGACGTCGAGGTCGCCGGGCACCCACGGCCGGTCCGGCGCCTCCAGCCCCACGACCAGAGCCGGGTCCGCGACGTCCAGGACGGCCGCCAGCTCGTCCGGCGGCAGGCGGTGCGACACCGGCTGCGGAACCGCGCCCAGCTTCCACGCCGCCACCGAGCTCTCGACGTGCCGGATGCCGCTGGGGAGCCCGATCGAGACCAGGTCGCCATGCCGGACACCGTGTTCGGCGAACGCCCGGGCGAGCCGGTTCGTCGTCGCGTCCAGCTCCGCGCGGGTCAGAGCGGTGTCGCCGTCGGAGACGGCCGGGGCGTCCGGGGCCTCGGCGGCGAGCTCGCGGAGACGGGTGGAGAGCGGGGTCAGGTCCGGCACGTCCTCAGCATCGCTCACGACCGGGTGGCATGCCGACCTTTCGGGGCACGCCCGTCGCCCGGCGGAGTTGCGCTGCGGAAATTCGCTCACCCGGTGAGCCGATTCGTGGGGCGGCCGCCCGACGACCAGCGTCGAGGGCGGAACCCGGGCCGGGTCCGCCGCACGACCCGGCACGCCGCGGCTGCCCGTTCACGCGTTCGCTCCGGTGGGTGATTCGCCGACCGGTCAGGAACGGTGACGGCGGTGACCCACCGCGACAGCGGCGGCCCCCGCATCGACGGTGCGTATCGGCCTTCCTGGGGGAACACGCCCGGGGCATGTCCACACCCGGGGTTTCCGATGATCGTCTCCGCGTCACGCTATCGGGCGGCAGGCATCGACCCGAGCGTGATCACGTCCTTACCGTCCGCATGCCGCGACACACAGGTCCCGGCAGTGCACACCAGAAACATCCGTCACACGGGAGATGACATGGTCAAGAAGCTCGCGATCGTCGGCGGCGCAGTCGCGGCGGTCCTGCTCGCGGTGAGCCCCCTCGCGATGGCGACGGACAAGCCGCACGGCGACGACAACAAGGGCAACCGGGCGGTGATCGGCGACGTGAACAGCCCGAGCAGCCAGAACGGGCTCGTGAACGTCGGCGACGTGAACGCCCTCAACGGCACGAACGTCTGCCCGGACGTCGGTGCGAACGTCGGCGGCGTCCTCGGCGTGCTCGGCAGCTCGGACAAGTCCGCGATCGCCTGCGACTCGTTGTCGAACAACAACAACAACGACTGAGACACGGACGGATCCTGGCGCCGCGCCCGCGGGGAAGGGGCGCGGCGCCTACCCGTGACGGTGTCTACCGATGAAACGTGTACTCGTCGGTGTCCACGGTCTTCGTCTGGTCCAGGTACTCGCGCATGTACCCGGGCCAGTTCGTGACGATCCGGCCACCCTCGTCGCGGTACCAGGAGTCGCAGGCCGTCCACGCGGTGCCCGGGAAGCGGGCCTGCAGCTCCGCGTCCGATGCGGCCTCGACGTCGCGGCGGACCTCGATCGCGGAGGCTCCGCGCCGGTGCATTCCCTGCAGCGCCTCGCGCATGTAGCGGGTCTGTGCCTCCAGGTACAGGATGATCGACCCGCCGGACGTGTTCGTGTTCGGGCCGTAGAGCACGAACAGCGACGGGAAGCCGGGCACGGTCATCCCCAGGTGCGCGTGCGGTCCGTCGGCCCACTCGTCGGAGAGCTTCGTCCCGCCGGGCCCGACGATCTCCATCGGGAACATGAAGTCCCGGGCCGCGAACCCGGTGCCCCAGATGATCGTGTCGACCTCGTGGGTCGTGCCGTCGGCGGTGCGCACGCCCTCCGGGACGATCTCGGTGACCTTCTCCGTGGTGACCGAGACGTTCTCCCGTTGCAGTGCCGGCAGGTAGTGCGAGCTGAACAGGATCCGCTTGCAGCCGAACGTGTAGTCCGGCCAGACCTTGCGGCGCATCTCGGGGTCGCGCAGCTGCATCCGCATGAACAGCGTCGACCACAGGCGACCGACCCGGCCGATCGTCGACGGGTGACGGATCATCAGCGTCAACGACTCGGTGTACTCGGTGATGAACCTGCGCCGCCACCGTTGCAGTCCCGGCACGTGCGCGACGGCGGCCTTCCACCACCCGGGGAACGGCCGGTTGCGCCGCGGCAGGAACCAGTTCCCGCTGCGCTGGAACACCGACACGTGCTCCACCTCGTGCGCGATCTCGGGGACGAACTGCACGGCGCTGGCCCCGGTACCGACGACGGCGACCCGCCGTCCACTCAGGTCGTGCTCGTGGTCCCAGCGCGCGGAGTGGAACTGGTGACCGGCGAACGTCTCCTGGCCGGGGATGTCCGGCACGACCGGCCGGTTCAGCTGACCGGTCGCGACGACCAGGACGTCGGCGGTGAACGTGCGCCCGTCCTCGGCGGTGACCGTCCACGGGCCGGCGGCCTCGTCGCGGCGGGCGGAGGCGATCCGGGTGTCCGGCACGACGAGGTCCGCGACGCCGTACTCGCGCGCGACCCCGCGCAGGTACTCGAGGATCTCCGGCTGCGGCGAGCACAGGCGGGACCAGTTGCGGCGCTGGGCGAACGAGAACGAGTACAGGTGGCTGGGCACGTCGCAGGCGGCGCCCGGATACGTGTTGTACAGCCAGGTCCCGCCGATCCCCGGGCCGGCGTCGACGATCGTCACATCGGTGATGCCGTGCGCGCGCAGCTCGATCGCCGCGGCGATCCCGCCGAAACCGGCGCCGACCACAAGAACCCGCATCCAGACCTCCTCGTCTCAGGGGAGGACCGTAGCGATCTCTCTCGGGGCCGGGTGGGCCCGCCCGGACCCGCGCGGGCCATTCCTTGACCTCAACCTCGATTCAGGTCGGATGCTGTCCCGGACAGCACGTCGAGAGCGAGGTATCCCCGTGATCTTCACCGAGGCCGAGCTGGCCTACCTGGGCAGTCAGCCGCTCGCCCGCCTGGCCACCCAGCAGCCGGACGGCACACTGCAGGTCAACCCCGTCGGATTCGCCTGGAACCCGGAGATCGGAACGATCGACATCGGCGGCTTCAACATGTCCCGCAGCCGCAAGTACCGCAACGTCGCCGACAACGGCCGCGCCGCCCTCGTCGTCGACGACCTCCCGTCCACCAACCCCTGGCGGGTGCGGTGCCTGGACATCCGCGGCACGGCGGAGGTCGTCCCGGCCGCCGAGTCGGCCAACGGCAACGACCCGTCGATCATCCGGTTCCACCCGACACGGATCATCGGGATGGCGATCGAGGACCCGGATGTTGCGCCGCACGAGATCCGCGCGAATGCGCGGGACGTCTGAACCTCGGCCCGGCTGCTGTTCGGCTCGCCGTATCCGCCACTCGTCGCGAGAGGGGGCGAGACCGGTCGAGCGTCCCCCGCCGCGAGTACCGTCGTGGCTCTCACCCCTGCGGGGAGGCACGAGGACCTGTGACCACCGAGACCGCATTCGTGCACCCGGCGCTGTTCTACTGCGGCCCGGCGGACTACCTCTCCGGGACCGTGCCGTTCATCCATGCCGGTCTGGATGCAGGGGAACCGGTGATGGTCGCCGTGCCCGGGCCCAACCTGGCGCTGATCGCCGACGCGCTCGGTGACGCGAGTTCCGAGATCCGGATGGCCGACATGACGGTGGCCGGCCGCAACCCCGGCCGGATCATCGGCTCGGTGCTCACGGCGTTCGCGGACGAGCACGCGGGCCGTCGCGTACGGGTGATCGGTGAACCGATCTGGGCCGGCCGGACCTCGACCGAGTATCCCGCGTGCGTGCAGCACGAGGCGCTGATCAACCTGGCGTTCGAGGGTCGGGACGCCACGATCCTGTGCCCCTACGACACCCGCCGGCTGACCCCGGACGTCATCATGGACGCCACCCGGACTCACCCGCTCGTGTACGAGGGCTCGGTCGAGATGACCAGCCCGAGCTACGAGAACCCCCTGGAACTGGTGGAGCGGTACAACGACCCGCTGCCCGATCCGGAGGACGCCATCGACATCGAGCTGATGGTGTTCGACGGGGCGGTCGGGGCCCGGGCGGTGCGCCAGTTCGTGCACGACCGGGCGGTGGCCGCCGGGCTGCACCCCGAGCGGGTCGCCGACATCCGTCGCGCGGCGCACGAGGTTGCGCTGAACACGATCATGCACACGGGCCAGGCGGGCCTCCTCACCGTCTGGGTGGAGGACGGGCAGCTGGTGTGCGAAATCCAGGACAGCGGGGTGATCACCGATCCGCTGGCCGGCCGGCGACCGCCGGAACCCCACGACGGCCTGGGTAGCGGTCTGCTCCTGGTCCACACCCTGTGCGACCTGGTGCGGCAGCACCGGACCGCGCAGGGCACGACCACCCGGATGTTCGTTCGCCTCTAGGACGATCTTGCAGCAAGATCGCGATGACCCGAAACACGAGGTCATGTGTGGTCGGGGTGGCGGGATTTGAACCCACGGCCCCTCGCTCCCAAATCGCACCGAGTCGGTCTCTGCGGGTCCGCCACGATGCGCTGACCTGCCGGAACGTTCTCACCGGACAACGGCGGACCGCGTTCGATCCGGCCCCGTTGCTACACCACTGCTACATGCCGACCGCCGTCACGCCCGCGCAGCCCTGATCCGTCGGGCTGCCCTCGACGGCGGTCCATCCCGCACGCGCTCACCGCCGGAACCACACGGCTCCGGTGGTGATGCCGCGCGCCCTGACGACGGTTCCACGCGCCCGCGAGACGGCCTCTCCGAGAGGCCTCGCCGTGCACCACACCCCGTCCTCGTCCACCGGTCCCGTCGCGTCGCGGACCGTCCCCGATCCCGGCATCACGAACAACACCAGCGGCCCGCCCCTGTCGTCGGTGGCGGCCGTGGGAGCCGTGGCCGGCCCGCCGGCGCGGGCCGGAGGCAGGAGCGTCGGTGGGTCGGTCACGAGCGAGTCGGCCGCGGCCCCGGCGTCAGCCGCGGGCCCGCCTGGGCTTGTTCTATGTGCCATATCGGGCCGGGACCCCGAACCGACCGTGGACCTGCCGGACTTCCCGGACGGTCTGTGGTCCCCGGCGTTCCCCTCACCGGAGCTCGTCGACGCCGCGGCCGCGCTGCTCCCGGCGATCAGGGAGGACGTCGGCACGCTCGCCGAGGGCCCGCGGTGGGAGCTGACGGTAGGGCCGGGCATGTTCGCCGTCGGCACGCACGACTGGGCCCGCGCGGAGCGCACCGAGGAGCGGCAGCGCGACGTGCACCGCAAGGACGTGGACCTGGCCGTCGCGCAGCACATCGCCACCGACGAGTGGGGGCTGAACCTGCCGCCCCGGTCGCCGATCACCGGATGGTCGCGGCGCTCCCGCTCGCGCATGGTCCGACGGCTCTGCGAGCTGGACTACACGCCGCTCTACGCCGCGGGCCGGCTCCCGGCGATGGTCACGCTGACCTACCCCGGCGACTGGGAGACCGTCGTCCCGACCGGCCCGGTCCTGAAGAACCACATGAAGGCGCTGCGCAAGCGCTACCAGCGGGCATGGGGTGAGGACTGGTCGTGCGTGTGGAAGCTGGAGTTCCAGCGGCGCGGCGCTCCGCACGTGCACCTGCTCTGCACCCCGCCGCACGGCCTGAGCCGGACGACGGGGGAGCGGTTCGCGCACTGGCTCTCCCGCGCCTGGGCGGACGTCGTCGACCACCCGGACCCGGAGCAGCGGCGTCGCCACGAGCTGGCCGGGACGGCGCTGGACTACCGGGAGGGCCTGCGCGCCACCGACCCGCGCCGCGTCGCGGCGTACTTCTGCAAGCACGGCATGTTGGCGGCCAAGGAGTACCAGCACGACGTCCCGGAGGCGTGGCAGGCGCCCGGCTGCGGACCGGGCCGGTTCTGGGGCGTCTGGAACCTCGCCCGCGCGACGCGCACGCTGGCCGTGAGTCCCGCTGACGGCGTCCAGGCGGGCCGGATCGCCCGCCGCTGGGCCAGGGCGCAGGGACGAGCGCAGCAGACCTGGAAGATGCGGGTCGAGCAGTCCACCGGCCGCGTCCGCTACCGGCGCTCCCGCTCCCGGGTGAAGCTGATGACCAACGGCGGGCGCGGCTGGATCGCGGTCAACGACGGCCCGGCGTTCGCCTCCGCGCTGGCGCGGTACCTCGACCAGCTCGACCACTGCTCAACAGCAAGCCGGGTGCCTACTGTCTCCCCGTCGGCCAGGTCCCCCGAAAGCGCCTCCGGTGGGCGGGTCCAGGTGGAGCACCCGACGCGCTGAACGACCTGGACCCGCACGCCGGAGGTGCTATCGCCTTCAGGTGGCCGGCGGGGAGACACCCCTCCCCGGAGGTCGCCCGGGGTGTGGGGCGCGGCGAGCGCCCCGCAGTAGTTGACCACGTCCATGCAACGTTGATCTCGTGGCACGATGATCGCGAACCTGTATCCGTGTGAAAGGAGTCCCATTGGTCCGCAAGGCCGAGCGTGACCAAGAAGGCGACCTCGGCGAGTCGCAGGTGAGCACTGCGTTTACGTCGCTCGGCTGGGGGCCGATCAAGAACGACACGCACGACCTCGGGACCGACATCTATGTCCAGACGCGGGACGACAAGCTTTCCGATCGAGGACTACTCCTTGCCGTCCAGGTGAAGGCTGGTAGCTCCCGATTTGGTAGTCCGCACGAGGAGCCTAAGGGCGAGCTCATCGGCTGGTGGTTCGATTCAGACTACCGTCATTTTGACGATTGGGTAAGGCATGGCCTTCCTCACGTTCTCGTCCTTAACAATAATGAGAAGAATGTCGGCTACTGGGTACACGTTACGCCAGAAGCAGTTCAGTCCACGGGATCGACGTGCAAAATTCTGGTACCCAAGTCACAGGTACTTGACGAGTCCAGCCGTGACCGACTTCTCGAAGTTGCTGCAACGCAGCGCCAAGGATTCGACCTCGAAGGATCTATCTGGCGCCAAGGTGCACGACATTTCCGTCTCCGGCCGGGGAGCTAAGAACTAAGTTCATTACTCCCCCGACTTGTCGCACCGCATCCCAATCGAGGCCATTGATGACCTCCTCAGTCCGGAACAAGCGTTGGCGATGCTCATTCGTGGACGATGGGTTGAATTTCAGCGAGCCTTGGAGAAGGAGAAAGTGCTCCCGCCGCTAGATAAAATGAAGCGGCGCAAGTGGGCGTGGAAGTTCGTGGCGGCGTTCTGGGAGCACGTTCTACTCGGTAGCGAGATCCCAGATAAGCTTGTCTCGACTGCGGCGAAGCCTCACATGCGGGCTGCAATAGTTGTGGTGAGGGCTTGCTGGCTAGCAGAACACGAAAAGCATCAGCAGGCGGTTGCGCTCATCACAGAGAACGTCGAGAGCCTCGACGGCGTCGACCGATCGTGGCTTCTTATGCAAAGGGCCTGGCACAGACTCGAATTTGGCCAGCTCTTCGAGGCTCGCGAAGACGCCGCACTGGCGCAGCGAATTCTTATCGGCGAGGCATTCGACGTGACTGCTACGGCAATTAATGCTTCGGCGGCCGATCTGCTCTTCCGTACCGCGAGAGAGTATACGACCTCAAGTATCGGCGCCGTTCTTCGTAGTACCGATACGGCGACTTCTTGGTGGAGATCTCAAACCCTTCATTCCGGGATCGGAAGCAGCGCTTGACGACTACTTCAAGCAATGGGCCGATGTGCGAAGCGTGACATGGGGCGCGGAAGATAGGGCGGCGACAAAGTTTGAGTCGGCGCTATTCACTGCTCAGTATTCGGCGGATTCGAGTGAATGGCGATCTGCTGAGCGGTTGCGTTCTCGCCATGAATTGCTAGTGGGTCATGAAGCGGAGGACCCTCCCCGCATCTTTGAAGGATTGAACGGACTTCGTCGATGTGGAGATGATAAGAGTGTCGAAGCCGCTGTTAGACGCATTTGGCGCGTTGGGCCTCTAGAGCCACTCGCCGACGCTGTCGAGGTGGCTGCAAAGTCGACCTGGACACGGACGGCGGCCTTGCCGAGTCTGGTTCTAGTGCGTTGTGCCGCAGACCTGCTGTCGGAGGATGTGAATTTGCAGGTCGTCAAGGAGCTGGGTATTTAGGTGCCGACTATGAGAGCTTCGTGGAGCGATGCCACCCACGGTTTGCGGTCGAGTATCACGTTCTCCGCACAGTTACTGCTTGCGTTGGAGCGACTCGGAATGTCGACGTTCACGAGGCTGCAGCTGCATCCCTGCTCGTGAACGCCAGGAGGAAACCTCACAACGCCGGCCAAGACCAGCTCGTTAACCTTCCACACGCCCTTGACGCCTCCCTCCTGCAGACAGGCAGCTCGCCCGACTGTTTGAAGCCTGCAGAGGCCGGTCAAGCCACACGCAAGCTTCAATCTTGGGCAGCATCCGCAGTATAAATGAAGATGCCGCCAAGAAGCTGCAGCGGATTGCGCGATCCGGCGATAGCGGCTTTGCTCTCAGGGCAATTTGGCGATCTGCGTAAGCTAGGCGACGCTAAGAAGAGCAAGGAAGAACGTCGAGCGCTGCGTCAAGAAACTGCAGTCCATTTCTAGTCAAGCAAAACAATTCTCTTTTCGTGGCGGCGCCCCTGAGGAGCCGCGGACGGTCGCAATTCTTAACTGTCTGTACCCGAAGGCGGCTGACTGGTCGTCACTCATCGACTTTCTTGCCGATGGTTCGGTTCCAGGTGAGTACAAGCGTGGCGCTTGCCAGGCCTTGGCGCGGCTCGCAGATAAGATTCCCGAAGAGTTCAGGCCGACACTGTCTGAGATCGCAGATGGCCTAAGCAGCAATATTTACTGGCTATCGTTTCTTGAAGAACCGTTGGGTGCGGCCGGGGTTGAGTTGCTGCTCGCGCTTGGTGCGGTTGATGAGGACCGGATGACCGGAGTTCTCGTATCTGCACTCACAGGAAGCTGGCGGGAACGTCGTGATATATGTGCAGCTCTACGTCACGTAGATCGACCGGAATCCTGGGGGGTCCTAGGTGCGCTTGCATCGGACTCGCACGTTGACGTGCGGACGTCGCGGCGATGGCAATAACCGTAAAGGCAATGTGCGAGACATCTCCGCTCGCAGACGCCCTGATGCAAGCGCCATCGTCGATAGTGGAGCGATAATCCCTTTCCAGGTAGCAAACATGCTTAGAAGTAATGTGGAGATTGGCTTACCGACGACTATCGAGAAATATGCATCTATGTTAGTTGGTCATCGCTCCATCGGGTCCGCAATCTGGCCCTTAAAGCGCTGTCAGAGGTCGGTGGGGCGGATTAAGCGGGTTAGCACCTGTACTCTTAGCTCGGCCGGGGCAAGGCGCTCGGCGAGCGGCTCGCTTCGTCGTCGAGCACCTGCACACCGTCGTGTACTCGAACGCGAACCTCGGGATCGAACGCGTTAGTGATGCGGACCGCGAACGCGGGATCCATGTCTTGCACGATCTCCGAGACCGAGCGCATTCGACTGCCTGGGACTCGCTGGTCGCCACTGGCCGGCCGGTGATAGGGCGGCACCTGAACACAAGAGCTATGATTCCGCGGGTCATGTTCTTGTAGACCCCACTCAGCTCCTCGGCGGCAACCGAGACGCCGGTCTCTTCGAGCACCTCCCGACACGTACCGGCCGGCGGGTGACTCGTCAAGCTCAAGTACGCCACCAGGCGGCTCCCAGTGCGAGTTGTCCCGTCGCTGGATGACCAGCACGCGTCCGTCGTCGTCGACGACGATGCCTGCGACGCTCACCGAGTGCTTCGGCGTGTCGGTCATGGCTGGTCTCCTCGCTGGGGAGCGTTCGGTAGCGTTCGCGAACGATCGTAGACGTCCAGTCGTCTGGAGGAGCTGTGCAACTCGGGTCGCTCGACCGGGCCGATGACCGTGCGCCGTACCGCCAGATCGCGGACCAGCTCCGCTCCGCGATCGACCGCGGCGACTTGGTGGCCGGCGAAAAGCTGCCGTCTGAGGCGGCGCTGATGGCGCACTACGAAGTGGCGCGCATGACGGCCCGCCAGGCGATCCAAGAGCTTCGATCCGAGGGCCGCGTCGTGGCCGAGCAGGGACGCGGCGTGTTCGTGCGGCAACCCGTCCAGGTGCGCCGTCTCGCCTCCGAGCGGTTCGCTCGGCGCCACCGTGAGGCGGGCCTCGCTGCGTTCGGGGTCGAGGCGGAGAAGACCGGCTTCACCCCGCGCGTGGACCAGCTGGAGGTCTCGACCGCGGCGGCGAGCCCGGATATCCGCGACCGCCTGCGGCTGAGCGAGGACGAGCAGGTCGTCGTGCGCTCGCGCCGCTACCTCGCGGACGGTCAGCCCGTCGAGACGGCCGTGTCCTACCTCCCGGCCTCGATCGCCGCCGGATCCCCGATCGTTGATGACGACACAGGCCCAGGAGGCATCTACGCCCGGCTCGAGGAGATGGGCCACGAGCTGGACCACTTCACCGAGGAGGTCTCGGCCCGGATGCCGACGGCGGACGAGCAACGTCGCCTGGCGCTCACTGACGGTGTGCCAGTGATCGTGCTCGTGCGGACGGCCTACGACACGGCCGGTCGGCCGGTCGAAGTGTGCGACACCTTGAAAGCGGCTCCTGCCTACGTCTTGCGTATGACGTTCCCGCTCGATGACCTGCGTCGATGGCGCGCACTTGCTCGGTTGTAGCAACACCTCTAGACGCCTAGCTATGTCGTGGTACGGTCAAACCTGTCTAGAGGACTTCGACTCAGGAGCGATTCCAGTGCCCCAGATCTATGCCATCGACCAGACGGCCACCTTCGAGCGCGTCATGTGGCTGTCCAGCGAGCCCAAGATCCGGTTCGGGTCGGACGTGCAGGAGACGACCAAGGACGGAGTACCGAAGTGGGAGGTGCAGCTCGTCGCGAGCTTCCGGCAGTTCGGTCGCTCGACCAACGAGATCATCAAGGTCGGCATGACCTCGCCGAGCCAGCCGGGCACCGAACTCGGACCGGCGGAGCCGGTGCAGCTCGTCGGCTTCGAGATCGGCGTGATGGACAAGAAGAACCGCGAGGGTCAGATCGTCGGGGCGCAGGTCTGGTACCGGTGCCAGGAGGTCCGGGCGCTGTCCGCCACCGGCTCGCGCGGCAAGTCGGCGGAGGCCGGCTGATGTCCGCCGACGCGAACGTCTCGGGCTACGAGCTGGTGTTCACCTGCGACGGCTGCGGGGCGGACTACCTGCCGACGGCGGGGGAGTGCCCGGAGTGCGGGGACTGGGCGTTCACCGCGGCCCTCGGCCCGGCTCCGGTCATCCTCGCGTCGCGCGTGATCGGGGGTGCGTGATGTTCGTCCTCGATGGAACCGCGCCGGAGCACGCCGACCGGGCCTCGACGGAGTGGCGAGCGGCGGTGCACGCCCAGCAGAGCGCCACGACGCATCACAGCGGCTTCTACATGCTGGCCGCCGATCTGGTGGACACGCTGCGCTCGCTCGGGTCGCTGTCGACGGTCCTGGCGCGTCAGGTGGACCGGTACGACGTCGGCCGGGACCTCTACGACGACTCCGGCACGATCGACGCGCGGGAGCGGCTGGACCTGGCCGTCCTGGAGCTGCAGGACCTCGGGTCTGCGCTGGACAGGGCGAGCCGCCACGCGGACCGGTTCCACTCGGAGATCGGTCACATCGGCGGTGGACCGGAAGGCGCCGGTGATCGGCGATGAGGATCGTGGCTGCGGTCCTGGTCGGACTGGTGCTGTTCGTGGCCTGGCAGCTCGGCGTGCTCGGCATCGTCGTCGCGGTGCTGGCGTGGGTGTGGTGCCTGGCGCCGGTGCCGATGACCGTGCTGTACGCGGCCGCCGTGTGCGGACTGGCGGCGAGCTTCGTCTACCCCCGCTACCGGCCCGGCGTGCTGTGGGCCGACGTCGTGATCCGCAATCCGCAGGCTCAGCGGCCGGGGCATCGGGCGGTGTCCGGTGCGGAGTGGACGACCAGGTCAGTGCCTACCTGGACCGGCTCCGGCACGAGCAGGATCGGGCGGTGGCGTGATGTGGCGACGGAAGACCGCTGACGAGCTCGCGACGACCACGCTCGCCGACCGGTGGCGCCAGACGTGCGAGGGCGCCGGAGCGTGCCGAGAGGTCACCAACGGCGCGGGAGTCGCGGTCACGATCACTCCGCCGGTGGTCGGGTTCGACATGGCCGGCGCCGTCCGGCTCACCGTCCGCCTGCTGCCCGGGATGTTGCCCGCGGACCTGACCGGGGTGTCCCGGCGACTGGCCGAGGGCATGGGCGTCGCTGCGGTCCGGGTGGTCCCGGCCGGAACCGGCTACGTGACGGTGACGCTGCTGCTGGAGGACCCGCTCACGCTCACGACGACCGTGGTGCCGCCGGTCGGTTCCGCTCTGGACCCGGTCGCCCTGGGCGTCGGCGAGGACGGCATCCCGGTCACCGTCGATCTCGGCGGGAGCGCGCACCTGGTCTGGCAGGGCACGACCGGCTCCGGCAAGAGCGTCGGCTCGTACGGGTTCCTGTCGCAGCTCGCGCATCGCCCCGGACGTCCAGGTGACCGGCTCGGACGTCTCCGGGCTGCTGCTCGGCCCCTGGGCGACTCGCGACGACCACGGCCCGGTCGTGCTGGGCACCGCCGATCCGGAGGCGCACGTCCGGCTGTTCGAGGACGCGGTGGCCGGGATGGACAAGCGCATCCTGTCGATTCCGGACGGCCGGGACGCCGTGGTGCTCGGCCGGGACATGCCGATCCTGCTGGTGGTGGTCGAGGAGTACCCGGGCCTGCTCCGGCTGCTGGAGGCCGGGGACAAGAAGCTCGCCCAGCGCGCCCGGCTGGCCCTGGCCCGGCTACTGGCCGAGGGCCGAAAGGCCGGCGTGCGCTGCCTGCTGATCGTGCAGCGCGCCGAGGCGGCGGTGATCGGCTCCTACGAGCGGGGCCAGGCGTCGCATCGGCTCTCCTACCGGGTGGACACCGCGTCCACGATCGAGATGTTGCACCCCGGCGTTCCCGCGGACCTCGCGGTCGAGCACGCGACGGCGCCCGCCGGGGTCGCCCTGCTCACCGCGCCCGGACAACCGCTGACGCGGCTGCGTGCCCCGCTGTGCGACTACGCCGACTACTGCCGCCGCGTCGCCGTGCCGACCGAGAGGAACGTCTGACATGAACGCGCTGCTACTGACCGCCGAGGAGACGGCAAAGCTGCTCCACATCGGACGGTGCAAGGTGTACGACCTGATCCGGAACAACGAGCTGCGGTCGATCAAGATCGGCGGTTCTCGTCGCATCCCGCGGTCGGCCGTCGAGGAGTACGTGTCCCGGCTGCTCGACAAGGAGGTGGCCTGATGGCGCCCCGGACAGCCGCCGCCGCCGAAGCGCGGTAACGGCGAGGGCTCGATCTACCAGCGCAAGGCGACGGCTAGTGGGTCGGCACGGCGTACGTCCCGACCAGCTCCGGGAAGATCAAGCGTCAGCCGGTGTACGGCCGCAGTCCAGGAGGAGGTCCGCGAAAAGCTCGACGCGCTCAAGGCGCGGGCTGTCAACGGCGGGGCCGGCGCCGGACCGCCGGACGACGGTGGCGGAGTTCCTCGACCAGTGGCTGGCCGACATCCGCGACGAGAAGCGCGCCACGACGTGCGGGGCTACGAGTCCGCGGTGCGGCTGCACATCGAGCCGGTGCTGGGACGCAAGAAGCTCGACAAGCTGAGTGCGGCCGACGTCCGTTCGTTCATGGCCGGATGCGCGAGAAGTGCCTGTGCTGCGCGAACGGCTGCGACGCCGCCGGCCGAAGGAGGAGCAGTGCTGCTCGGCCGGCCGCTGCTGCGGGCGCCACCCGTCCGCCCGCCAGCTCCAGTTCGTGCACGCCGTGCTCCGCAACGCGCTCGGGCACGCCGAGCGGCTGGAGCTGGTGTCCCGCAACGTCGCCAAGCTCGTGCGGGTCAAGACGCCGGAGTACTCGATCGGGAAGGGGCTCCGTGGAACAGGCGCGGCGAACTGCTCGACGGCTGCCGAGGACCCGGTTCCACCCGCTGTACGTCGTCGCGGCCACGCTCGGCCTGCGCCGCGGTGAGCTGCTCGGCCTGCGCTGGCAGGACATCGACATGGACGAGGCGACGGTCCACGTCCGGCAGACCGTCCAGCGAGTCGGCGGCAAGCTGGTCGTCGAGGGCACCAAGACCCGTGCCTCCGAGGCGGTCGATCCCGCTGCCGAAGATCACACGCACCGCGATCCTCGCCCGACGCGAGCGCGTGGCCGACGAGCGAAAGCGCGGGGGAGTGCTGGCAGGACTACGACCTCGTGTTCTGCACCGCAGATCGGTACGCCGGTCGAGCCCCGTGCCCTGAACCGCGACTTCGACAAGCTCCGTGTCCGGGCCGGACTGCCGGGCGTTCGGCTGCACGACCTGCGGCACACCGTGGTCAGCCTGCTGCTCGCACTCGGGACGCCTCCGCACGTCGTGCAGGCGATCGCCCGGCACGCAGACATCGACGTCACGATGACGATCTACGCCCACACGAACATGGACGCCATGCGCCAGGCCCTCGATGCCATCGACTGGGAGGCGTCATGAGGGGACGCTGCTACAGGACTGCTACATACCGATCTTGGGCGAGACCGACCGACCTGTCTCGCAGGTCAGATGTGGTCGGGGTGGCGGGATTTGAACCCACGGCCCCTCGCTCCCAAAGCGAGTGCGCTACCAAGCTGCGCCACACCCCGTCGCGGCCAGTGTAGCCCCGGGCGGGCGCGCCCGCCGCTGCCGAGGAGGTCGCGACCGGCGACGTTGCACCCGGCCGTGGCGTCCCGCCGCCCACGGGCCGGAGCGGGCGTGCTCGCCGACCGGCGAGTCGGATACGCTGGAACGGCACGGCGGACGACGCCGGGCACGCGGGCGTAGCTCAATGGTAGAGCCCCAGTCTTCCAAACTGGCTACGCGGGTTCGATTCCCGTCGCCCGCTCACACGTCCTGACCAGCGAAAACGGCGCCCGCCTCCGATCTTGGAGTGGGCGCCGTTGGCGTCGCGTGCAATTAGCGTGCAATTAGCCGTCATCGGGGTCGTGGTCCCGGCAAGCGAGGGCGTCGAGGCGGTCGGGCCAGCGACCGCGCGGTCCCGCTCGGTCGTGGCGTGCTGGTAGATAAGCGCGGCGCGCATCGAGCCGTGGCCCATCCGGTGCATCAGTTCCCGGGTGCTGGCGCCCGCGGTGGCGGCGAGGTGGTTGCCGGTGTGTCGTAGGTCGTGAAAGTGGAACCCCGCCGGGGAGCCCGGCCTTCACGACGGTCGCCGTCCACGCGGTGCTGCGGTGGAAGGTGCCGCGCCGGAGGGGTCCACCCCGCTCGCCGACGAAGATAAGGCCCTCGGGACCGTCCTCAGCGAACTCGGCGAGGCGCTCCCGCAACGCCACGACAAGGACGTCCGGCAGGGACACGGTGCGCGCTCCCGCGAGCGACTTCGT